>NZ_CM155277.1:0-695000 GCF_056680335.1 Pseudomonas sp. ASL9
CCGAAAAAACCAGTGAAGACGAGTTCCAATTTACCGGGAACGTGGGCCCTTCATTTGAGGCCCACTGTCGTCATCCATCGTGTGCTTATAGCTCGTACCGAAGTCTGAGTAATGCGCGGCAAGGTGCATGCGCATCTTCATTTTAAAATCTCTGGTCAGCCTTGGTGAGGTTTGGTCGGCCAACAGGCTGAGCACGACCTTCCTCGCCCGTGGCGATATCACTTGGGTCTTGGCAAGGTTTGGTTCCAAACCAGTTCGTCCAAGCAGGCGATACACCTGTTGGTGACGGTTCACCGTCGCCTCCCCCCGCAGACTCTCATCCGAGCTTCCCGTTGCTCACCCATTCAAGACTAACGCTATGCATACGCTCATACAACAAGCGGACAATGGCGTCGGAAATCATTGAGCTCTCAGACGATCTGCTTGAGCGAATAGGCATAGGGATCGGTGACACGCTATATCTGGATGTGGAGTTCGTCGGCGATACCAAATGTTTGGTCCTTTCAAAGACGTTGCTTCAGATCGCATCGATCGAGTTGCCATTGTCTGTCACTTGGCAGAAGAGGTCTTCCAGAACAGAAATACGGCCGCATGCTGGATGTCGAAGCCAAATAAAGCCCTCGGCGGAGATACACCGGTTATGCAATGTGAAACCGAGGTCGGAGCCAACAAAGTCTGCAGAGAACCGCTCAAATGAATCCGAACGCGTTCCTGCCCAAGTCATGATGCGTTGCATATCGTCGCCGACGCCGGTTATCGCTATACCCGCACTGTGAAATGCCGAAAGCAAAAAATCGTACTGAGCAAAGGTTGTGTCTTGAAACTCATCAACGAACACAAATGGATAGGTAAGCTGCAGTGCTTGCCGAATTTGCGTATTTCGCTCATCGTGACCGGTCATTTCGCTAACAACGTGACCGGTTTCTCCACCCGATTGCGCGGGGTCTAAATTCTAACCGCATCGGTCACGATGCCGCTTCTTCTTCCGTCTTTTTACGTCGCAGCGACTCGCCCTTCATCACGATTCGATACGCGCTGTGCACCAACCGATCAAGTAAGGCGTCGGCCACTGTCGGGTCGTTGATCCAGCCGTGCCAGTGATCGACCGGCAGTTGGCTGGTCAGTACCGTCGACCGCGAGCCGGCGCGGTCGTCGATCACTTCCAGCAGGTCGTGCCGGGCGTTTTCTTCCAGCGGTGCCAGACCCCAGTCGTCCAAAATCAGGACGTCGACTTTGGCCAGTTGTTGCAGCGTGCGGCCAAAGCTGCCGTCGCCGTGGGCGATGCGCAGTTGTTCCAGCAGGCGTGGCGTGCGCAGGTATAGCGTGCTGTAGCCTTGGCGGCAGGCCTGGTTGCCCAGGGCGCAGGCGAGCCAGGTTTTGCCGACGCCGGTTGGGCCGGTCAGCAACAGGTTGTGCTGTTGGCGGATCCAGTCACCGCTGGCCAGGGTTGCGAGCTGGCGTTCGTCCAGGCTTCTGCCTTGGCGGCGGTCGAGGTCTTCCAGACAGGCGCCGGCGTATTTGAGTTTGGCTTGTTTGCGCAGTCGTTCCAGACGTTTGTTGTCGCGCCAGGCCAGCTCGCGGTCAAGCAACAGACCGAGTCGCTCATCGAAGCTCAGGCTGTGGCAGGCCGGCAGTGTCCATTGCTCTTCCAGCGCCTTGGCCATGCCGCTGAGGCGCAGTTGATGCAGCTGGTTAAGGGTGTGTTGCGTCATCATTGAACAGCTCCTTTTGGGTGTAATAGTCGGCACCGCGCACGTTCTCGTGGCGGCTCGGGTATGCGGGGGTTGTGGTCTTGGGCAGCGGTTGCTGGTCGAGCCCTTGTTTGAGCAGGTTGCGTACGGTGCGGCTGTTGAGCGCGCGCAGTTGGACAGCGCGATGGGCCGCCGCTTCAAGGCGCTCGTTGCTGTACTGGCGAGCCAGCGAGAGCAGCCCCAGGCAGGATCGGTAGCCCATCTCCGGATGGGGTTTGTGGGTCAGTTGATGTTCGACGATCTGCCGGACGTGCGGGCCAATACGCTCGCCCCAGTCGAGCAGGCGCTGAGGTGTCCAGTCGCGATGGGCCTTGTGCGAGGCCGGCATGTGTTCGCTCTGGGTGCTATAGGCGCCGCGCCGCTGGAGCAATAGGTGGCTGGCGACCCGGCGGTTGCCATGCAGTATCTCGACGGTATGGGCGCCCACTCGGGCGTCGACGCTTTGCCGGGCCAAAGCCGAGGGCACGCTGTAAAAGCCGCCATTCACCTCGATGTGGTAGTCGATGTTGACCTTGCAGCGCTTGAAGGTCACGACCTCATACGGATGCGCCGGCAACGGTTTCAGCGCCGGCTGGTCGAGTTGCTCGAACCAGTCCAGTCGGCATCCGTCGAGCTTTTTGAACGGGCGTCGGTTCAAGTCCTCCAGCAAGCCGGCGATGGCCTGATTGAGCGCATGCAGGCTGAAGAACTGCTGATGCCGCAACCGCGCCATGATCCAGCGCTCGACCACCTGCACCGCGACCTCTGCCTTGGCTTTGTCCTGCGGCTTGCGCGGGCGCGCCGGGAGCATGATGGCGCCATAGTGCTGGGCGCACTCCAGCGCGGCGCGGTTCAGGCCCGGCTCGTAACAGTCGGGCCGGGCAACCAGGGCACGCGGGTTGTCCGGCACGATCATTTCGGGGACGCCACCGAAGTAACTGAGGGCCTGGCTCAACGCCGTCAGCCAGTCCACTTGGGTCTCGCCCGGCGTGGCGCATGCGTAGGTGTAATTCGAGGCGCCGAGGGCGGCGACGAAGATGTGCGCCTGATGGATTTCGCCGGTGGCGGCGTCGATCACCGGCAGCGTAGGCCCGGCATAGTCGATGAACAGCTTCTCGCCGGCGCGGTGCTGCTGGCGCATCGAGCGCTTGAGGGTACGGGCGTAGCTGCGGTAATGCTCGACGAACTGAGTGTAGCGGTAGGTCGGCTGGTCGGGATGAGCGGCGGTGTACTCCTCCCACAACAGTTGCAGCGTCACACCTTTGCGGCGTAGTTCGCGGTGCAAGGTGATCACGTCGGGCAACACGCGGTCGCCGCGTGTGTGGACGACGTTGGCGGCTGGCATCAGAGCGGCGCCAAGCGCTGCCTCATCCAGTAGAGCCAGCGCGGGCCACTCGATACCGGTGTCGCGCGCCGCCTTGATGTATTTGCTGACGACGCCCTTGGACAGTTGCAAGGCTCGGGCGATCTTCTCGTGGGACAGGTCGGCCTCGAACTTGAGGCGCAGGCATTCTTTGATTTTACGCATGGCTACTCGCTGCGCCGCCATCCTTCGATTCCCCGAAATGGGACTGAGGGTGGCGACGGGTCAGGTCATGCGCAACGCAGTGGAGGGTATTTCGCTAACAACGTGACCGGTCATTTCGGTAAGGGCGTGACCGGCTGTTTCGGAACAGGCGGAAAATCGGTCACGTTGTTAGCGAAATGAGCGGTCACGCGTTAGCGAAATGGTCGGTCACGATGTACCGAAACGGCCGGTCACGATGTACCGAAACGGCCGGTCACGATGGGCCGAAATACGCACCGAATTTGCGGGTTCGAGCGTAACAGGAGCTCCGCAAGACGATTGAGACTTACAAAGCTCAGATGGGAATTTGGCTGGGGATCGAGTTGCTCGCTCCACCAATGGTGGAGCGCAAACTCCTCGCGGACCGTGGAGCAAAGCGCGGTGTAGGCAGTCGGTACGCGCCGACGATGTGCGACTTGAACGTTGCCCCGCTGTTGTAGCTGCTGATTGCAGCTTGCCACGGAATAGCAGCATGTTGGCGTGCTCGAGCGATGGACTGGTCAACCTGGCGACCGGGTGGGAAAGCGACTTCATACGCCAGTCGACTGGAATCGCCGCGTGGAAGCGATTTACCAGGCTCTTCGTGAAGGAGTCAAAGGTGATCTAAGTAAAGCGGCTAGCCAGATCCGACGGGTAACGTTTCCGAACGCGCGCAGCCAGATTGTCGGCTGCATCACTCTTGAACGAAATCGCGAGTACTCGATAGGGCGCTGGGCATATTCCTGTTTCGAGAAGGAAGGCAGCGCGTTGGGCGAGGAACTCAGTCTTTCCAGCGCCCGGGCCAGCGACGACACATGCGGAACCTTCATGGCGCAAAGCACGCCACGCAGCAGGTTCCAGATCATCAATGCCGCGCGATTGCCAATCCTCGGGACGAATGATCACCCTGCCCTCAAGGTTACTTTCTACAATGGATCAAGGGCTTGTAGCTCATTACTCACGTGATCCAGAAAGCTCCCGATATCGATTGAGCTTTCCTTTCGCATGTAGCACGCTGCCACCAACGTGACCGGATGAACTCCTAGGACCGCACACAGTTCTTCTAGCTTCTCAAGCGTTGGGATGGTCTTGCCTCGCTCAAGCAAGCTTACGTTTGTGCGGCTGCTGACCAGCGAGAAATCCTCTTGGGTGAGACCCCGCTGAAGGCGAACCTGCCTCAATGTAGCCCCAAACGCTTCCTTCAGTTCCATTTTGCGATCTCACAAAAGGAACGATAAAGCGTCATTGAACAATATATGACTACAACATATATTGGTCATCCTTGATTGGGAGGTGCCTACGATGAATAAGGGTCATGAAGGGTCGATGATCATTTCCAGTCTTTTCAATACCGACTTCCTGGGGCGCCCTTTCATTCGGCAGACGGTCAGGTGTCCTTGGTTTTACCTCGAAGCGGAGATCCTCCATGGGAAGGAGTTCGTGGGTGAGATGTTCATGGTCTCTTCATTTGATGCACTGAAAGACATTCTTGAGCTACAGCACGAGTCCTTTCGAGTTCACTCCATTCAGTATGTCACTCCGGGTTTTGTGAATGAAACCGGTCAATGGAAAATGGAACCATTGCTGGAGGCAAGTGAAGCTATCAATCAACACGGAGAACGAGTACCTCTTTTCAGGGTCGCTGACCGAACCTACTCGCAGTTGGGCGTGAACACCGAGGTGAACCTACAAAACGTTAAAGTCCTATTTCCTGCCAAGACAAGAAAACTCGTCTGATATCGAGCTCTTCTCTGTGCGGTGCCTGTGGACTGGCGAATAGTCTGAGCACTCGTAGTGCAGGGATTGTTTGTACAGAGCCCCATCCAGCGCGGCACAAACCTTGTCGACTCCCCTACCCTAAGGAGAAAATTATGACAATGCCTAATGAACGTACGCGGTCGATAATTCAGGCTCGAGATTTTCTGGTCGGGTTATCCCGTGATCAAACTCTACCTGAGTCAGTACGCGACCAGGCTCGCCACCTTTTGCGGCATTACCCCACATCAAAAGAGATCCTGTTGGCCGGAAAAGCAGAAGAGCAAATGAGGAGCGGCCTAACGGCTCCATTCTTAAGCTCTAGCATCGACTAAACAAATTGTATGTCGATAGTCATATAAGACGGGAAATTGATCACTACGTTACTCTCCTGAGCTAACACAGCAGAAGGGACAATCAACCCAGATGCTTGTTCGCCTTTAGCCAGACGATGCCGAAATCCATGCTTGGACGGTCGCCCGGGAGGCTCGCCCAACCGGACGGTAACGTTTTCGGATCAGGTTCCCAATATAGGGACCTCTCGACGGGCAATTTAAAGCAGATGATTTTCATCGGGAACGTCGGCTCGCCATCTGCATGCATGAAGTTTTCCAGGCTGCAAATCGCTGGAGTCAGACTCATGTACACCACTGGCACATTCTGATCGTTCCCCGACTCTGGAAGGTCAATTGCTCGTTTCGCCTCCGCTATTCTCCAGACCAGCATCAGGCAGCGCCGCCCCATTCCAGAGCTTGGAGCACACGACGAACCTGTCTGGCTCCGATCTCGGTTTCGCAGAGCATAATCGTCGTACTTCCGCCGAGGGTTTTGTTCGGCTTCGACATCCAGTTGGCAGTTGCCTATCTGCTCTCGAAGATATCTTCGGCCAGGTGACAGACTGTTTTGAACGGCATCTAATTCTTCTGCCAGCTCCGTCGCCTCTCGTGACGTATTTTCTAGAGCCTCAGTGAGTTCATTGATGTTGTGCTGCAAGCTACTGACCTGCTCCAGCTGTTGGCGCCGAGGCCGAATTGACCCAGTTGCCGAGATATCACTGACCCGCTCAGACTCCTCGCGAACCACTACCTTTGCTGGATTTGTGTTGATTTTAAGGTGGGTTAGTCTAGCGTCAGCACGTGGGTCAATTCAGCATTGGCGTCAACAGCTATGCAAAATGGCGAACCTTATGAAGTCACTCTGGATCGAGCGAGAGCCCAGCTTGAAATGTTCCGGGCGGAAGGCGGCGAAGAGCTGCTTCATGGCCAGTTTGTTGGCAAAGAGCTGGCGAAGCGGCCGCGCGGGAAGCCTGGAAATGCGAAAACGCCGAGGCTGTCAGGGGGCTAAAGGCTGCGGGGTTAAGTCAGGCACAAGTTATCGAGAAGCTGGGCTTGGCAAGATCGACTGTCCACAGGTACCTGCACTCGTAGGATTCCACGACAGTCGTCAGAAGCTCAGTTTGATTTCCACTTTTCAACGCTGTACCGCACCTCCGCCCCGTTAACTTGAAATTAACGGGCATCAGCCTAGATCATTCCTTGCCCCACATCTCGACGTGACGTGACGTGACGTGGATAGATGGTACTGGTTTCAGGAATAAATGGCTTGGAATTATCGTTTGCGCCGTCTTCCTCCTGGGCCAGGTACCCGCCTTACCGCTCCGTACCGTAGAGCCATTCAGAGCATTTTCCCGCGCCATGACAGTATCAGGAGACACCGTTACTGGTCGATTAGGCGCAAGCCATCCAAGGTGCTCAACACAAGGCGCGCGCACACATCCATGATGGCTGGCAGCGCGTGCCGAGGAGCAACAGACACTCAGCCGTTTGCGATTGGCAGTGCTTCGGACTTCAGCACCTCAAGTTCACGTTCCACAGCACTCAGTTGGCTTTTCGCTTCGGTGATTTGCTCGTTGGCGTGAGCAACCAGGTTATCTAGCTGCTTCGTCTCCAACCTAAGTAAATGCACCTGTTCTTGGAGCATCTCTTTCGCGCCGTCCGCTTTGGCTACGGCGGTTTTAATCGAGTTTATCTCGCCGGTTTGGCGCTCGATTGTATCCTCACGCGCGGCAACGACCTTCGCGAGCTGACGTGCCTCGCTCAGCAAACGCTCATTGTCCCGATTGAGTCGGGTCAGCTCATCCAGCTTGACGACCTGCATCTGCTGAATCTGCCGAAGCTCCACCTGAACTTGTTGCAGTTGACCTTCATGTCGGCGTTGTTCCTGCTCGCGCTGCTCTTTAATCGCATTGCGGTAGTGTTCAAGCGCATCACGGGCATGCAGATGCTTCTCTTCCAATGAACGGATTTGCTCGTCTTTTTCCTGGACACGAACCTCCAGATCACTGCAGTTCTGGCTCAGGCGAGCATTCCGGGTTAGCTCGGTTTGAAGTGAGCTACGGCTCGTCAGCAGCTCAGAGGACTCGGTCTCCAGGGCGGCACGCTGAACATCGAATTCGCGCTGCAGAGCCGACAGCGCCAACTGGCTGACTTCAAGCTTTGCCTCAAGGGTGGCCTTGTCGTGATTGAACTGCGCCTGGGCCTGTTCAACGTAGTCACCACCCTCCTCCATCACGCGCTCTAACAGCTGCGATACCAAAGTAGTGAGCTCGTCACTCAGCCGCTCGCGCGACGACTCTGGGCGCGGATCGTGCGCCTCCAACTCCCTGAGATAGCGGTGAATGGTCGTCTTCGAGCCAGTATTTCCGAGCGCAACTCGCACGGCATCAATACTAGGATTTTCACCGCGAGCTAGCAGCGCCTCTCGAGCCTTCTGCACAACTGCCTTATTTATACCGCCACGGGCCATTTTTGCTCCTACGATTTCGTACTGTTTTACATACCACGTATTTACATACCATTTATTAAAAATGTAAAGCATAAAAATGAGCTGTTTATCTGGTAACATAATTGAGCGTTATCGCATGTTATAGTCGCAAAAGTCGTTTAAACGCATCTTTGAAGGTACGTTTCGGGAGATGGGGGTGAGATGAGCAAGGCCGATCGTTACCTGCAGGCTGGCACCCGGGAAAATACCCGCAAAAGCTACCGTGCAGCAGTCGAGCATTACGAAGTCACCTGGGGCGGGTTTCTGCCAGCGACCGGGGACGGGATCGTGCGCTACCTCGCCGAGTACGCCGATCAGCACTCCATCAATACGTTGAAGCAGCGGCTCGCCGCTCTGGCTCAGTGGCACATCACCCAGGGATTTCCTGATCCAACGAAGACACCTAACGTCCGCCAAATGATCAAGGGCATTCGCACACTACATCCCGCCAGAGAGAAGCAGGCCGCCCCGCTCCTCCTGCAGCACCTTGAACAGGCAGTCGGATGGCTTGAGCGCCAGACAGCCCTTGCAGCCGAGCGCAATGATTTCAAAACCGTCATGCGCCATCGGCGCGACATCGCGCTGGTGTTGATAGGATTCTGGAGAGGATTTCGCGGCGATGAGTTGGCGCGCCTGCAGGTCGAGAACACCCAGGCGGAAGCAGGCGCGGGCATTACGTTCTATTTGTCACATACCAAAGGTGATCGGCAGCATCTGGGCACGACCTTTCAAACGCCTGCCCTCAAGAAGCTTTGCCCTGTTGACGCTTATATCAACTGGATCACCGTCGCGGGCATTGCGCGTGGGCCGGTGTTCAGGCGACTCGATCGCTGGGGGAATCTTGCAGACGGCGGCATCAACCCGAACAGCCTGATTCCGATGCTGCGTCGAATTTTCGAACAAGCGGGCGTTCCGGCAGATATGTACAGCAGCCACTCAATGCGTCGCGGGTTTGCGACCTGGGCTTTCGCCAACGGCTGGGATATCAAGTCACTGATGAGTTATGTGGGCTGGAAGGACGTGAAGTCGGCTTTGCGGTACGTGGATGCCAAAACATCTTTTGGCGGCCTGGCGGCCGGGAAACCTACGCCGCTGATTGAAAGTACCTAGCCGCATGAAGCGTTTTGGACTTCTAAATAGGCGCCTTTAACAACGTGACCGATTTTCCGCCTGTTCCGAAACAGCCGGTCACGTCCTTACCGAAATGACCGATCACTTGGTTAGCGAAATACCCTCCACTGCGTTGCGCATGACCTGACCCGTCGCCATCTTCGTCGCCGCCCTCGGTGCCTCGAACTACACCTATGCGTGCGCCACCCCGGGCGAGACCCAAGTGGACTGGCTGACGGCGTTGAGCCAAGCCCTCAGCTACTTCGGTGGCGTCCTCGAAATGATCTTCCCGGACAACCCGCGCGCCCTGGTTGCCCGGCCCGACCGTGACGAGCCGGGTCTGAACCGCGCCGCGCTGAAGTGCGTCCAGCATTACGGTGCCATCATGCTCCCGGCGCGACCGCGCAAGCCACAGGACAAAGCCAAGGCAGAGGTCGCGGTGCAGGTGGTCGAGCGCTGGATCATGGCGCGACTGCGGCACCAGCAGTTCTTCAGCCTGCATGCGCTCAATCAGGCCATCGCCGTCTTGCTGGAGGACTTGAACCGGCGCCCGTTCAAAAAGCTCGACGGATGCCGACGGGACTGGTTCGAGCAACTCGATCAGCCGGCGCTGAAACCGTTGCCGGCGCATCCGTATGAGGTCGTGATCTTCAAGCGCTGCAAGGTCAATTACGAGTGGTTGCTCAATCAGGCCGAAATTGAACTCAAGCAGATTCCAGCGACCGTCGAATCATTGATCCGACCTCTGGCCGAGAGAACATCAAAACTAGCCTAATAATGCGTGCTTGAGCACCGAATCGGTAGTGGTCTGATAGTGGCATGAGAGCAATTCGCACGCCATGTCGATGTCTTTGACCAGCGCCGCCTCCATCAACTGACGGTGTTCGTGGGGCACATCACGCACAGCACTTTCAACATAGTGCATCGATAGAAACCGATAGCGCGCGGTCTGGTCGCGCAGGGACGAGCACAGGCGCAGCAATGTCGGAGAACTGCAGCTAGAGATCAGCGACTGGTGGAACACTTCGTGAGCGTTTTCCCATTCCGGTTTTAGCAGCCGCTCAGGTCCTTCGACGATGGTCAGGCGATCCAGCCGGTGGTGGGCGGCAAGGACGCGGCTTTCCCACTCCACATCGCCCTGGCGAATCGAATCGGCCAACGCCTTGCATTCAATGTGCAATCGAGCGGCGGTGATGTCGGCGATTTCTGCTGCCGAGATCCGGCCGACACTGAAACCTTTCTGATCGGCTGCGGAGACGAAGCCACTGCTGGCTAAGCGCGACAACGCTTCGCGCAGCGGAATCACGCCCACGTCGTAGGCTTCGGCCAATTCCTTGAGGCGCAGGCGACTGCCTGGGGCCAATCGGCCATTGATGATGTCCTGGCGAATCCGGGCTTCTAGCTGCGAAGCCATGGTGCGCTTTTCTGTGGGCTCGGCCGATTGCCAGTTGATCAGAGGGGAATTCACGGTCGACTCCATTTTCGCTTTGTCTGCGCGAATCATACACAGAGTGGATAATTTCTTACATTCACAAAAAATATATATTTTCTTGTTGACGGCATATTTTTTTGGCTCTAGCTTTGTGAGCACGCAGTCGGTACTCCCCTTCACAACCGGCGCACATTCAAACCAACAAGAGAAACCTGCCATGCGTTACGTTCGCTTCCTCAATCAAGGTCAACCTGTCCTGGGTGTCGTCACTGCCGAAGGCGTACGCGTACTCGGTTCCGAATCTCTTGAGTCGCTGTTGGCACGAGGAGTCGATCTGACCACTCACGGTGCCGACGCCAACGGCGAGTTGGTAGAAATAGACGAAAATGCTTACCTGCCGCTAATGCAGCGCCCGACCAAGATTGTGTGCGTAGGTTTGAACTATGCCGACCACACCAAAGAGTCCCCTTACGCTCAGCCGAGCTACCCGACCCTATTCCCTCGCTTCAACTCGAGCCTGACGGCCCACAACAAACCGCTGATTCGTCCACGCATCTCCGACACCCTCGACTATGAGGGTGAAATGGCGGTGGTTTTGAAAAGCGGTGGCCGTCACATCAAAAAGGACGATGCGCTCAATCACGTCGCCGGTTACGCGTTATTCAACGAAGGCTCGGTACGTGACTACCAGTTCATCTCGCCTCAGTGGACCGTCGGCAAAAACTTCGATGACACCGGCGCATTTGGTCCGGTCCTCGTGACGGCAGATGAGTTGCCAGCGGGCGGCAAAGGTTTGCTGCTTGAGACGCGTGTGAACGGCAAGGTCGTACAATCGGCCAACACCAACGACATGCTGTTCGACGTCGCGACTATCATCTCTACGCTGAGTGAAGCCGTGACGCTGGAAGCCGGCGACGTGATTGTCAGCGGCACCCCGGCCGGCGTTGGTTTTGGCATGAATCCAAAGGTCTATCTGAAAGCGGGCGATGTGGTCGAAGTGTCGATCGAGGGCATCGGCAAACTGGTCAACCCGGTTGTCGACGAAGTCTGATAACAAACACGGCTTCAAACTCGGCGCAGGGCCGAACCCGCCCCTGCGTCTCACAACAAGAATAATTAAATGGAGGCAATCATGAGCGTGTCCCATGGTGTGCATTCAATCGATCATTACGCGCTGAACGTTCCGTCTCTGGACGAAGCCTGTCAATTCTTTGAAAGCTTCGGCCTTGATGTTCAACGTGAACCGAATCAACTCCTCTTGCGGGCAGCCGACGGCCACGTCTGGGCGAAAATTTTTCCTGCCACGTCCAAGTCACTCGCTTATCTGAGTTTCAACTGCTACGAGCAGGATTACACTGCCTTGCGCCAGCAGATCGAAGCCGCGGGCGGGCGTATTGAAGACCGTCCAGAAGCCGGAATCTGGTTCCGTGACCCGGACGGCAACCTGCTGCAGGTGAAGGTCGGCGATAAAACCATGCCCGACCAAAAATCAGCTCCCCACAACAGCAGTACCCCGCCCAACAGTCGCGGCGCGACGACCCGCGATGCCATGGCGAAAGTCCGCCCTCGTCGCTTGTCCCATGTCCTGTTGTTCACCCCCGACGTACTCGGTGCGCTGGATTTTTACGAACAGGCCCTGGGCCTGAAACTCTCCGACAAGTCGATGGACATTATCGCCTTCAGTCACGCGCCCCACGGTTGCGACCATCATCTGGTGGCGTTCGCCAAGAGCAGCGCCAAGGGCTGGCACCACGCTGCGTGGGAAGTCGACAGCATTGATGAAGTCGGCGCGGGTGCTTCGCAAATGGCGGCGGCGGGACACGTGAAAGGTTGGGGCACGGGTCGTCATTGCCTGGGTTCGAACTACTTCCACTACGTGCAGGATCCGTGGGGTTCGTTCTGCGAATACTCGGCCGACATGGACTACATCGGCGAAGGTGTCGAATGGCCCGCCGGCGACTACCCACCGCAAAACTCCCTGTACCTATGGGGCCCGGACGTGCCGGACAACTTCATTTTCAATACTGAAGCGGACACCCCGGCACCAGCCTGAGTCGTCCAATCCCGCTTTAACAACCCTGAATACCTGCATTGCGCGAGCGCCCCCACTCGCGCGACGGGGCCGGCCACGTCCGGAAATCATTGCAAAGTACACGAGGCACAAATCATGAATCAGCAAACCACAGTCGATGTAGCCATTGCCGGTTACGGTCCTGTAGGCCAGACCCTGGCCATTCTGTTGGGTCAAATGGGTTACTCGGTGGCCGTATTCGAACGTTGGCCAGCGCTTTACCCACTCCCACGTGCGGTTTTCTACGATCATGAGATTCGCCGCATTTTCCTTTCAATGGGACTCGGTGAAGAGCTGGCAAAAATCTCCCAGCCGTCTGCACGCTACCAGTGGTTCAACGCTGACTGGAAAGTCCTGGTAGAAATCGATTGGTCGGCGGAATCGATCAGCGATGGACCGTTCGGTTATCTGTTCAACCAGCCGTTATTGGAAGCCGCATTAGACCACAAGGCCAAAAGCATCGGTAACAACGTGCAGATCCATCAGGGCTGGGAAGCCACTGCGCTCAAGCAAGACGCCAATGGCTGCGACATGGTTCTCAATCGGGTCATTCGCGAAGACGGCAAGTTCTCACTCGGTGACGAGCAGCAAAGTGTCCGCGCTCGCTACGTGATCGGGGCCGATGGCGCCAACAGTTTCGTGCGCCAGTCGTTGGGCGTTGAGTGGCAGGACCTAGGCTTCCAGGAAGACTGGCTGGTGGTCGATCTGCAGCCCAAGCCCGGTGTGCAACTGGATGTGCCGGACATCGGCCAGTGGTGCAACCCCGAGCGTCCCACCACCATGGTCCCCGGCGGCCCTGGTTATCGCCGCTGGGAATTCATGCGCCTGCCTCACGAAACCATCGAAGACCTGCAAGACACCGATAAGGTCTGGTCGCTGCTGTCGCGCTGGGTGACACCGGACACCGCTGACCTGGTACGCCACGCGGTCTATCAGTTCCGCTCGCGCATTGCCTCGAACTGGCACAGCGGCCGGGTGATGCTGGCCGGCGATGCGGCCCACGTAATGCCACCGTTCATGGGCCAAGGCATGTGCTCGGGGATCCGGGATGCGTGGAATCTGTCCTGGCGTCTTGATTTGCTGCTGCGTGGTTTGGCTGACGACACCCTGCTGGACAGCTACACCCTGGAACGCAAGCCACAGATCCGCGCAGTGATCGAAGCGTCCATGGCCATGGGCAAGGTGGTCTGCGTGTCCGACCCGGTCAAGGCTGCCGAACGGGATGCAGCGTATCTGAGCGGTAACGTTCCGCCACTGCCGCCGTTCCCGGGTTTAACCGATGGTCTACTGCAGAAGGATGGCCAATTGCGCGGCATTCTCGGTGTACACGGTTCCATCGAAATCGGTGGCAAGGTCAGCCGTTACGACGAAGTTATCGGACGCGGTTTCCACTTGTTGGTCAGAGGTGACCAAGATCCTCTGGTAGCGCTCGACCTTGAACACCTGGCGTTCATTCGTGACTACGACCTGAAAGTCGTTCGACTCTCAGGAACGGCCGACAGTGCCAAGGGCATTTATCGCGACGTCTCTGGAAAATACCTGCAGTTCATGGCCGAAGCCGGACTCAAAGCCCTCATCGTGCGCCCCGACTACTACTGCTATGGCGGCGTCGCAGAGCTGTCTGCGCTGCCAAAATTGCTCAACTCCCTGCGCGAGCAATTGCAGCACAGCAGCCAAACCCATGTCGTCAATGGTGGAAAGGCCTGCCACGCCTGACACGATTTTCCGGGGGCATGGATGCCCCGCCCTCTAAAACTCTGACAACAAAAACAAGAGACAGATAATGATCAACATCAAGGTGAAAACGCTTGGTGCGGTTTTGGCCGCCTTCGCAACACTCAACACACACGCCGCCGAACCCCCTGAAACGGGTGAAGGCACGCTGTTTCGTAGCCTGTTTGGAGACACACTGGAAAAGGATTACGGGATTCAGGTCTCTGGCCTTTTTGACGTCGCTTACTCTCGCAATAATCGCTCGACACACGATGAGCGTCAGGATGGTTTGAGCAATCTCCCGGTGGTTGGTTTCGCGGACGAGGGCCTGGAATGGGGTAGCTTGCATCTGTTCGTCGACAAGCCACTGAAGGGCACCATGGTGCCACGTATCACGCCGTTGCCAGGTCCTGCGCCGAGCGAAGCATCCTTCGGCTTTACCTTCGAAATGAACTACGGGCGTAATGCCCAGTTCGCCCGCACCACGGGTTGGGACCAGCACTGGGACGTTAACGCTCCTGGTGATAACAACCTCGCCAAGGCCCAGAGCGACAAGCAGAAGTTTCTTGCCATTCCCAACATCGCCGCCACCGCCTACCTGCCTTACGGCCCTGGTATCACTGTCATGGCCGGGATATTCGGCCCGGCCATGGGCTATGAGATTCCGCCCAACATCCGTGCTGCGCGCAATCAATTTGCCAGCAAGACCTACGCCTTCGTCAGCGAGCCGGGAACCGTAAGTGGCGTGCTGCTCGGTACGCGATTGTACAACGGCGAATCGTCGATTCTCGGCGCCGAATTGGGCGTCGTCCAGGGCTGGGACAACCTGAGCGACAACAACCACCAGAAAACGTTGATGGGGGCCTTGCGTTGGCGTACTGCGGACATGCAGACCTGGGTGGACTATGAGTTCATCGCCGGCGATGAACAGAACGACAGCTTCAGCGATGTGCAGGCTCCAACTTCGCGCCTGGTGTCGCCAGATGGTCAGTTAAAGCAACAACACTCGCTCAACGGCTGGCATCGTTTCGACTCAAACTGGTCGATGGGCGCCGAGCTGGTTTATGGCCGTCAGGACGGTGACGGCAAGGCCACAACCATCGACATCATCAACGGTCCTGGTTTCGATGGAGCCCATTGGTGGGGTGCCAATGCGGTGCTCACCTACCAGCAACGCCCGGACCTCTCCTACTCGGTGCGAGCCGAACATTTTGCCGATCCCGACGGGTTCATCCTCCTGCCGGTATCTACCGCTCGCGGCAATTTCAATGCCCTCACTGCGGGCCTGCGCTATGACCTGAACAAGTACATCTCGTTGCGCCCTGAAGTGCGTTACGACGTGTTTGATGGCAATGCCGACGATCACCCGTTTGGCGCGGGTCGCAACAACACGCAGCTGACCGGCCTAGTTGAAGCGCTGTTTTATTTCTAAGCCCTTGGCGGCCGGGCTTACGTACGGCTGCTAACCCTCAACTCCATCCGAGTAACAACCATGAATAACAATAAGCATGCGTGGGATGTGCGTTACGAATTCAAAGCGGTAGCCCTGCTGGCCTTGGGCTTCGGCCTCGTGGGCCTGGACCGGTTTATCATCCTGCCGCTATTCCCGGTGATGATGAAAGACCTGGGCCTGAACTATCAGGATCTGGGCAACGTGACGGCGATACTGGGCTTGGCCTGGGGCATTTCCTCGATCTTCATGGGGCGGCTGTCCGATCGCATTGGTCGGCGCAAAGTGCTGATTCCAGCGGTGTTGGTGTTCTCACTTCTTGCAGGCCTTTCCGGTCTGGCGACCGGTATTGGCGGATTAATGCTGATCCGGGCAATTATGGGCATCTCCGAAGGCGCCTTCACTCCAACCGCGCTGGCGGCTACGGCGGAGTCGTCTCATCCGCGTCGCAGGGGCATGAACATTGGCATTCAACAAGCGTTCTTCCCGATCCTTGGTCTTGGCCTCGCGCCGATTCTCGCCACACAATTGCTGCAGGTAGTGCCGTCCTGGCGTTGGGTGTTCATGATCGTTTCTCTGCCGGGTTTCCTATTGGCATTGGCGATGTACCGTTACCTGCGGGAAACCCGCGCGGTCACTCCCAAAAAAGCCGAAGTCCGTTCTGCAGTCGAACATCCGAGCTGGCTGGATGCGCTGCGCTATCGCAACGTGTTGCTGAACATCGTTGGCATGTTTTGCATGCTGACCTGTTTGTTCGTGATCAGCGTGATGATGCCCAACTATCTGATGGACTATCTACATCTGGAAGTGCAGCAGATGGGTTTCGTCATGTCGGCCATCGGCCTGGGCGGTTTTCTCGGGCAACTCATCATGCCGGCCGTGTCAGACCGCATCGGTCGTAAACCAGTAGTGCTCGTGTCGTTCATCGCCACTGGCGTTTTTCTTTGGTTGCTGATGGGCACTGGCGCCGAGCCTATGAAGTTGTTCGCGCTGCTGTTTCTGACGATTTTCTTCAACTTCAGCATGATCTGCATGACGGTTGGGCCACTCACCAGTGAATCCGTTCCGGCCGCGCTGACGTCGACTGCTACCGGGTTGGTGGTGGGCATCGGTGAGATTTTTGGCGGCGGTGTCGCTCCTGCTATCGCAGGCTACATCGCACAGCATCACGGGATCGAAAACACCATGTACCTGGCACTCGGCGCAGTACTGGTGGGGTTGCTGGTCGCGACCTGTTTACGTGAAACCGCACCGGCCAGACTAGCCGAACCTGCGGTCGAAAGAATAGACAGCGTGTAACAAAATTCACTCTCCATCAGGGGAGCGACAGGATGTCGGAATGGGAGTGTTCGTTCGCAAGCACGACTCTCCCCGTCACGCACACGATGTGCGTGCCAGTGCCTGGCGCCACGATCGCCCGGCGCTGATTTCCCTAAAGCGTTTCATTGAAGTAACGGCGCCAGCCACAAGCTGGCGCCATCTCATCTGCTTTTCGGCATGACATGGCGCATAAACCAAGCCTCCATCAATGCGCACGCTGCCCCTTCTTTGAGGACAAATCCGTTGTTTTTCAGAAAAATGAAGTTGGCACCTCGCTCGATTTTCGGCTTTGGGTTGATTGGCTTGGTCGTCCTGCTGCTTGGCCTGTTCTCATTGAGTATGGTCAAGCAAATGAGCGTGCAGTCCGAAGCCATCAGAGAGGTCTGGGTCCCTGGAATCATCCGGCTTGCAGCGCTGAACACAACGGAAGATCGAGCCGGAATAATGACCTTCCGGATGGTCGTTCTACGGGACCCGGAGGCCTTGGCTGCCAATCAGACGGCGCTGATGCAAGTACTCGACAGTGTTCGGCAGCAGCAAGATGATTTTGCCACGCACCTGCACAAAAAGTCGGAGCGAGATATTTTCGAACGTTACTTGCTCGCCTCAAAAGCGTTCAGGCATGAACAGCTTGAGGTGATCCGACTGGCAGCAGAGGGTAAACCGCAGGCAGCTACAGAAATACTCAACGGCCCTATCGATAAATTTGCCATGGAACTGGGTGCAAGCTCGGGTCAACTGCTGGATTTTTATCTGAAGCATTATCACCAGGCAGCTGAAAACGAACAGCAGACACGTGATCGTGTCGTGACGGGGGTCATCGCGGCAATGGTGCTGGCCGCAATGCTGACGGTATTGCTGGCAACGCTCTACACGAGAAGTATCAACCAGCCATTGCACAACGCTCTTAAGGTCGCAGAGAGTATTGCACGAGGTGATTTAACCTCTTCAATCGACGATAGCGGGAAAGATGAGCCGGCCTTATTGCTTCAGGCATTGAAGGCCATGCAGGGCAATCTTCACGACACCGTCCTGCGTATAACGGACTCTTCCACCCTGTTGGCTTCGTCCTCGCAGCAGTTTCATTCAGTGATAGCGACCGCTACGGCCGGGCTCCAGGATCAGAACAGGGAAATCGAACAAGCCGCCACAGCGGTGAATGAAATGACCGCTGCGGTCGATGAAGTGGCAAGAAATGCGTCGGCAACGGCACACGCTTCACGAACCACGGATGTCGCGGCACAAACAGGTAAAGCCCGTGTCATCGAGACGCTTGAGTCGCTCTCGGTATTAGCAGAGGGCATTTCGATTACCGCTGATCGTGTGGAGGAACTTGCAAGCAGCGTGTCCAGCATCAATCGAGTGCTTGAAGTGATACGGTCGATTGCCGAGCAGACTAACCTTCTGGCGCTTAATGCGGCGATCGAGGCCGCCCGGGCTGGCGAAGCAGGTCGTGGTTTCGCCGTCGTCGCCGAGGAAGTACGGGCATTGGCATTCAGGACGCAGCAATCGACTGGCGAAATCGAGCAAATGGTCAGCGAGTTGCGCACCGTGGCGACTCAAACGCTTTGCTCCATGCAACTGAGCACCGAACGCGTCCACTCGACCTTGGGCATTGCTCAAGAAGCGGATTCGGCATTGCAACAGGTTACAGTCGCTGTCGAGATGATCAGTCAAATGAACGTCGTCATCGCTAGTGCTTCGGAAGAACAGGCCCAGGTCTCTCGGGAAATTGACCGGAGCTTGATCAGCATCCGTGATCTATCCGTACAAACCTCGGCCGGCGCGGTACAGATTCATTCGACCAGCGAAGAACTCTCACGTCTGGCCGCAGGCCTGCGCGAGCACATCAACAGGTTCCGCATCTAGCTCGGGCGCTCAGTAATTACTCTGCAAGGTTTTACACATGATCGAATTTCATCAAGTCACCGCGTATCAGCAACAGACGAAAGTCCTCAATCGGTTGTCGTTGAAGATTGAGCCGCAGGAGCGTGTTGCAATCCTGGGCCCCAACGGCGCGGGAAAAAGCACCCTGCTTAAACTGATAAACCGGGAGCTGTATCCGGTTGCGCAGGAAGGCAGTTATCTGAAGCTCTTTGGCAACGACACAATTCACCTCTGGGAACTGCGGGAGAAAATCGGTTTCGTATCGCACGATCTGCAGGAAAATTACACGCCCTACACAACGGCATTGGAAGTTGTTGTTTCAGGTTTTTTTGGGGCCATTGGCAGTCACGAGCATCTTGAACCGACGCAATCGCAGATCGTTCGTGCGCAAGCACTGATGACGACATTGGGGATTTCGTGGGATGAGTCCTGCATGTTTCAACGTCTTTCAACCGGCCAGAAGCGGCGTCTCCTGCTGGCCCGAGCACTTGTTCATCATCCCGAGGCGTTGATTTTCGATGAGCCCGCCAATGGCCTGGACATGGGCGCCAGCCTGGCCATGCTGACGCTGTTGCGCAGCTTTTGCAGTGAGGACCGGTCATTGATCATCACCACTCACCACGTTGACGAGATCATTCCCGAAATTGACCGCGTGGTGCTGATCAACCGAGGACAAATTATTGCTGACGGCCCAAAACCCGACATTCTGACGAGTAAAAACTTGTCGGAGCTGTATCAGACCCCGCTACACATCAGCGAGAAAAATGGCTGGTACCGCTGCTGGCACGACTAAGAGAAGCTTGTCAGTCAGGGCTGTCTTGGAGTCGGAGCGGCCATTCCTCCTTGGCGTGCAACCTTCAGGAGCGCGTGCACCGCTCCCGCAGTTTCATTCACGCGGCTGATGAGCAATAGGTCGGCTTGTGGTTCGACGTCATCGAATGTTCGATAGATCACGCCGGGAATCATGACTTGTATCAAAGGCACGGGCACCAGTGCTACGCCCATTCCAGCGGCCACCAATGCCAGCACATTCAAGGTGCTGGTGGTGCGCTGAACCTTGGGCTCACGCCCCAGTGCTTTACGAAGCGCAGCAAGCATATGTTCATCCGCGCCGTGGGCGGCATAGACGATCAACGACTCGGCACCCAGCATCGGCACGCGCAAAGGCTGCTGATTCGCCAACGGATGGTCCTCAGGCATCGCAACGACCAAGGGCCACGTTCCAATCCGCTCAAACGGCAGTGCGTTGTCTAGGGCCTGTCCGCCATGACTCGGGGCATAACCCAAATCCAGCTGCCCGACCAAAATGGCCTTCCTCGGCAACTGCTAAAAAATAACGTAAATGCCGCAGATCCATTGCCGTACACCCCATCAGATTTAATGATCAATTGTTCATATCAATCTATTTGAAGTTATCTGTCCAGAGGGCGATGCTGACTTCGACACCCCGTTACCTGCCAAGGACACCTCATGCAGACAGACTTACCTGGAAGACCGTTTTCAAATCACTGACCTGATCACCGGCTGGATTCATCGCGACTTGGGCCAATGGGACGAATTGGCCAAGCTCGCCCATCCTGACGGGATCATTGAAATCACCTGGTTTGAAGGGCCGTTCGCCGAGTTTGTCGAAGGCTCCAAGCGCATGGGCCAGTCCGACTTGCGCACCAAACACCTGATCGGCACACCGGTGGTTACTTTCAAAGGCAATAGAGCCATTGTCGAAACCAATGCGGTGATCGTTGCCGAAAACATCAAGCTGGGTCTGGGGTGCAGCGTGCACAACCGTTTTTATGACCTGGCCGAAAAACGCGAAGGTCTGTGGAAGCTGGTCAAGCGCCAAAGCATCTATGACATGGGTAGCTTCACTTTCCCACAAGGCCTGGTCGAGATTGACCGTGACATCGTGGCGCGTTATCCGCGTGAATACGCGCCGCTGGCCTATCTATTGGATAAGAGCGGCTTTCCACTGAATCGTCTATTTGCCACCCGCGGCAGCGAGCTTGAACAAGGCATGCGGGCCGAAGCTTGCGCATGGCTCGCTGACTGATAGCCCGCCATCGCCAACCTTTACAACCGGGATCTTATCCTCACCGCCCACTCGTTCTGACATTGCAAACCGAACACAGCTATTACCGAAAATAATTACAACAGAGGTATTTGCTTGTGAACAATCAACTCGACATCTGCGCGATCGTCGAAAGGAGCCGTTTGGGCGCCTTTCAGCTACTTGTGCTCGTTCAATGCTTCCTGTGCATGGTCGTCGATGGCTTCGATATCCAAGCCATGGCCTATGCCGCGCCCAGCCTCATCGCCGACTGGGGCATTCCCAAAGCCAACCTGGGTCCGGTGTTCAGCATCAGTATGCTCGGCATGTTGATCGGATCGCTTGCGCTGGGCTCGGTGGCCGACCGCGTGGGTCGGCGGCCAGTGCTGGTGACGGCCTCCCTGGTCATGGCGGTTTTGATGTTTTTCACCGCCCACGCGACGACAGTGGATGGCCTGATGACGCTGCGGTTTTTCACCGGTATCGCCATGGGTGCCATTGTGCCGAACGTTGCCACCCTGGTGACGGAATTTGCACCTCGGCACAACCGTGTAATGCTGTTGACGCTGGTGTCGTCGGGCATGGTGGTCGGTGGCCTGGTCGGCGGCGCTATTGCAGCCGCGCTGACTCCACAGTATGGCTGGCAAGCGGTGTTCTACCTGGGCGCCATTGCACCGCTGTGCTTGGGTGTGCTGTTGTTTTTCGCCCTACCCGAATCACTGCAGTGGTGCGTACTGCATGCACGCCAGCTCGACCGTGTCAGGACCATCCTCAAACGCATCGAGCCTAGCCTGCAGATCGATCCACAGACTGTCCTGGTGATCGATGAACCGCGCAAGAAAGGCCTGTCGTTCTCTCTGTTGTTCGCCGAGGGTCGGCTGCCGGGCACGCTGTTGTTGTGGCTGATCAACTTTATGAACATGCTCTGCGTTTACTTCCTCGCCTCATGGACGCCGGTACTGATGAGCGGCGCAGGCCATACCCCATCGCAAGCGGTGCTTGCCGGCACATCTATGTGGCTGGGTGGCTTGGCGGGCGGCTGGCGGCTGGCTGCCGGCTGCCGGCTGCCGGGCTGGTTTGTCGACCGCCCTGGGTTCGGCGCAGTGCTGCTGCCCACGTTTATCGTGTCTGCCATCGCCATCCTTTTGTTCAGCCATTTCTACGCTTCGATCAATCTCGCTTACCTGACAATCGCTGTCGCAGGCTTTGGCATCCTCGGCGGTCAGGCGGCGTTGAACGCCATGACCGCAACTTTTTATCCGACCGCATTGCGCGCCACAGGTACTGGCTGGACGCTGGGTATCGGTCGCCTGGGTGGCATCTGTGGACCTTTCATTGGCGCCACATTGCTGCACCTACAGTGGTCAACGAGTGATCTGCTGGTGGCGGCCGCCATTCCCGCCATTCCCGCTGGCATCGCGGCGCTCGGCATCTTCAGCTTCAGCTTCTGGCGATACTGGCCATGGCCTCGACGGTTTGCTGAAGCGGACGGGAAATGCTGTGCACGATCAGGCTGATGGCGGCAGCCAACAACAAGGCAATCAGCAAACAGAGCGACGACGTCTGCAGCAGTTCATCGCGGAACTGCGCCTTTATGTCGTCGATGTAGACGCCCGTGCCAAGCACCCAGCCCCCTGCTCTTTAGCGATGCGCATCATTTCAGCAGTAAACAACAGACCATTGCTGTCCTTCAGACCGCTGACGTCCTGCCCCTCCAACCTAAGATTGACCGGATTCATCAGCATCCCAGAACGTAAATTCTGGATAAAAAAGTATTCCTGGTCCGCATAGCGCAAGCCGCGAACCATTTCCATGGACTGTTCCTGGGCTTGTTCGCGGGTCAGCTTGCCAGCCTGTTCCAACCCCTGGAAGTAGGCAAAAACGCCTAGGGTGTTTTCCACGGCATTGCGGGTCTGCTGAACCTTGGCGTTGTAGAGATTGCTGTAGCTTCGCTGCAGCATGAGCGCAGCAAGTGCCGCCAGCATCAACAGAGAAACCAGCAGAATCAACCAAAGGCGGCGATTGATGGGTACGTTTCGCAGACTAGGCACGGAAATGTTCCTTTGTTGACGTCATGTGCTCGATACACGGATATCCACTACCCGGATCGTTGAGGTAGTCCTCCCCTGCTTGAGCATCCGCGCAAACAGGGGGGATTTATCTCCAGAGCTAAACATTCGGAGCAGACATCAACCCCTTGATAGCTCCTTGAGATTTTTCGAAAGCTCTACCTCAGAACGGCACCGCCAGTTTCAACCAGTACGCATCGCCTTGCGCACGATTTCGCACGTCGGATTCCTGCTCCCATTTTGCGGTCAGTAACCAACCTTTGTTGCTGGCGTATTTGATCGATGGACCGATGGCAAGCGCGCGCCCTTTGCGGTCTGCGATGGTTTCACCGTACTGCCGATCATCCGTAGTCTGCTGATAGGCATAGCCACCCAAACCCACGACCCAACCATTGCCCAGTCCCCAACCCACCGAATAGTCCATGTGCAACTCTTGGCCGGAGGTGTAATCGGTCGCGTTATTTTTCGTATTGACGTCATACATGATTTTCGCATCGGCATTCAAACCCACCGGGTCGATATACGATAAGGCCAAGACAGGTTGGAAGTCCCAGTAGTTGCGACCAATATTGGCCAGGTCGTTGCGATTATATTCACCGGTCGGTGCAAACACATCGAGCGCGACGATGGCATGCAGTTTATCGGTCAGCCGATAGCCCAGCCCCGACCCGAACGTCATATCGCCCAACCCTTGCTTGCTTTGCGACTGACCATTGAGGTCAACCTTGAGGTTAACCAACGGCATGATGGCATGGAACGCCAGGGTGCCGCCCAGTATTTGCTGGTCAGTCACCCAGACAAAACGCGGGTCAATCGAACTGGCCTGTACTCGGAAATCCACTGGCAGTTTTTCGCCGTTGTTACCGCGCAGTGAATCCGCATCGTAATGGCTGGCATAAACGATACCGTAAAACCCTGGCGGTGGCAGGGCCCCGGTGAGGAAGTTTTCGGCACCCATCGGGTAGCTGGACCCGCCACCCTCGGTCGCCTGTACGTTACTGGAAAGGCCTGCCGCCAGCAGGCTAAAACTTGCGCAGAAAAGACCCTGGGTGTTGATCCGTGTTGCTTTTTTCATTACTTACATCCTTTTCTTTTTTATAATTAAATCCGGCACTGCGATGCCCCCGAAAAACGGGCACGGCAAAGCAGTAACCAGTAGGGTTGAACAGGTTTAAAAAGGGCGAACGCGTGCTCTGTCGCGTGCCGTACGCAGCGCAGTAGAGGCGTTCAAGGATTCAGTCAGGCAGCAGTTTTTTGCGTCGTACGGACAGCCCGAACATCGCCAGTGCAGCAATCACGATGCCCGGCGCAGAGGCCAGCATCACGCCGGCAGTGCCGGTGCCCAGTGCGAGCATCTGGCCAGCGACCAGGGGCCGCTCATTGCACCCAGGCGCCCCACCGCCACAGCACTCCCCACCCCGGTGGCGCGTACTTCAGTGCGATAGAACTGAAGTGCATGGGCGTAAAGCACGCACTGCCCACCAGTGGCGAAAAAGCCCGCTATCAGCATGCTTTCGATCTGGCTAGACAAGCCCAGAGCGGTCAGCGAAGCGAGTATCCCCACGTAAATCAGCGCCGCCAATGCCCAAGCAGGCAGGCGATCCATCAACACGCCGAGTAGCAAGGTGCCGACCGCGAAACCGATCTGCAGTGAGAACATCACCCAACTGGCCTGCTTGCCGGTGAAGCCCTGACCGACCAGCAAGCTCGGCAACCAGTTGATCAGGATGTAGACCACCATGAGGGTGAAAAAGTAGCTGACCCAAAGCAGCAGTGTTGCGGTCACCGAACCGTTGCCAAACAGCCCCTGCAAGACGGTCACCCGTGCCGCTTTCCCCGGTTGCTCGGCCTGGCTCTGGCGTAGGCGGAACACCGCTGATTCAGGCAAATACAGCCCGAGCAATGGCACGATCACCAGTGGCACCAGACCGCCGACATAGAACACCACCTGCCAGCCGCCCGAGAACCCGGCGATGCCAATGGCAATCGCCAGTTCATCTAAGTCGTAGAGTTCAGCACAACAAGCGGCCGCAATATCTGCCACGACGTCATTGGGAATCAGCCCGGTGCTGGCTTCAGTCCGCGCCAGTGCGGCCAGAACCGCACCAAGCGCTTTCACCTTGATGTTCTTCATTTTCTGTCTCTTGTTTTTATTGTCAGAAACCCACCTCTGCAGGTGGGTTGGCGCTTCGTTGGCGTTAGAGGTTGGTGGCTTGGAAAGTGATCTGGCGCCAGGTGCTATCACGACGCGACCAGATCTGAGTGGTGATCACATCCATATCGCGAAGCTCGCCTGTGGCGCGAAATTCGATGCTCTGCAATAGGCGCCCGGTGGCCACCGCTACGTCGGCGTAAACGCGCACCTGAAGGTCTTGCCGTTCGACCCGCAGGAATCGGATGGCAGTCTCGACCAGTCGCAGATAACCGTGTTTGTCGTCGACCTGGCCAGTGGCGTGGATGTGTACCAACTGGTCATCAACCAGCTCGCTCAACGCGCCGAGGTCGCCTTCCACCAGCGCCCGGCAGCGCGCATCTTCCAGCTCAATAATGGTGTTTACGATCGATTGCTCACTCATGGGTGTCTCCCTGGCTGGAAAATCGAAGGGCCGCCAGGCGTGTTCCCGCGGCCCATGCCCTGTACTCATCAGACTTCGGCGCGCACCACGTTTTCGATGGCGCCGAGCCCGTTAATTTCGACGCGGATCCGATCGCCCTTGCGAAGCCAGCGCGCAGGCTTGAAGCCACCGCCGATGCCGCCTGGAGTCCCTGTGAAAATGACGTCGCCAGGCTCCAGGGTCATGACCTTGGACAGGTGCTCGATTTGCTCAAAGCAGTCGAAAATCAGCTGATTGGTGTTCGAGTCCTGCCGCTTCTCATCATTGACGAAGCATTTAATGCCTAGTTGGTGCGGATCGACGACGTCATCAGCGGTGACAATCCACGGGCCGAATGGCGCGTGGGTGTCGAACGACTTGCCCAAGGTGAATTGCGAAGTACGCAGCTGCCAGTCACGGACGCTGACGTCATTGCCGACGCAGTAACCGAAGATGGCCGTTCGCGCAGTTTCCGGAGTGAGATGGCGACAGCGCTGCCCGACGATGAAGACCATTTCAGCATGCCGGCCTCGCACAAGGCCCATCGCGACTGGACACCTCAGCGCCTGCTCGACTGGGGCGAGCGTATCGGCCCGCACGTCCGGCAGATCGTCGAGCATCAACTGATCCACAAACCCCATCCGGAGATGGGCTACCGCTCCTGCCTGGGGCTGCTCTCGCTGGCTCGCCAGTACAGCAACGAGCGCCTTGAAGCGGCGGCCCATCGCGCCGTCCAACTGCGCGCACTCAACAGCTGCTCAAACAAGGACTCGATCAGCAACCGCTGCCTAAGGCCACCGCTGCCGCATATCCACCAAGCCGCCACGAGAACGTGCGCGGCGCCGACTATTACACCCAAAAGGAGCTGTTCAATGATGACGCAACACACCCTTAACCAGCTGGATCAACTACGCCTCAGCGGCATGGCCAAGGCGCTGGAAGAGCAATGGACACTGCCTGCCAGCCACAGCTTGAGCTTTGATGAGCGACTCAGTCTGCTGCTTGACCGCGAGCTGGCCTGGCGCGACAACAAACGCCTGGAGCGACTGCGTAAGCAAGCCAAACTCAAATGCGCCGGCGCCTGCACAGTGTTGCAGATATCGCTTGCGTTCTGCGGCCAGCGGTCCCGCACGGTGGCGTGTGCAGGCAGCATTTGAGGAGTAGAGATTCTTGAACATGGCGGACACTCCAAAGTGATGAAGGTCCACCAAAAGACGCTGCACATTATGTTGCGTCAATCACCTACCGATAACACCGAAAAAGCCAATTGGCACGGCCGGGATCACATAACTCCGATCGCGACATAACCGCCACTAGGTGTTGCAGCACATAGTGGCGGCTACAAGACCAGCTTTGAACTGGGCGTGAACGAAATTGGCTGCATGGCCCTTGCTCGACGCAAGTTCTTCGACCTGCATGCCACTAACAAGAGCCAGATCGTAGAAAAGGCCCCGCATTACCTCGCGATCCTGTACGAGGACGAACGCGAAGTACGCGACCTGGAGCCGGATTTACGCCGTCGAATACGCTAGGAAAAAGCCGTGTCGGTGATGGACGCGCCGCATGCTTGGATTATCGGTCAGCGTCGTTCCTGCCCGAAGGCTCAGCCATTGCTAAAGCTTTGGACTACAGCCTCAAACGCTGGGCAGCGTTGGTACGCTACTTCGACGATGGCGCGGTACCCATTGACAATATTGGATGAAGAACCAAATCCGACCGTGGGCGATCGGGTGATCGAATTGGCGGTTTGCAGGCTCCCAACGCAGCGGAAAACGTGCGGCTGCGATCATGAGTTTGATCCAGTCGACCCGGCTCAATGGGCATGATCCGTAAGTGTATTCGAAGGATGTGCTAAAGCGGTTACCTACGCAGCGAGCGAGTGAGATTGCGGAACTGCTGCCCGCATCGGTGGTAACCGGCGTAATTCCGCAAGGTGGGATCCCCACCCGCTTACATCGATCTTGCCAATATGGCCGGACGAGACAAGATCGTCGGCCGCGAGCCTGCCGAGGACCCGGGGCTTCAAGGATTGCGAGGGGCTGTGGTCGGGCATCCCTGACAGCAAGAGACCGCATTTCGATTAAGCGTCGTCGGCAACCTAAATATTATGGTCGTTTCACCCGGAACTGTTTGGCCTGCTCGTGCAAAGCTATGGCTTGCCGGTGAAGTAACTCGAAAGCGTTGAGCAACCGATGAAGGGACGCCGTCGCGGGTGGTCACTGAACGGCGTGAAAGTAGTTGCGCGACCGAACGGGCGGCCTGACAGGTACGGATGAAACCCGTGCCGCGATCGCTTGGGGAAACCACCCGCCGGCCATGACTGAATCAACCGACTAAATTTCAGAACGATGCACTACGCCACAAACATACCCCAGAACATGCCGACCACGGCAAACGCCATGGCCACCGTACAGCTCCAGCCTAATATCCTCAGCCCAGGGTGAATGATGAAAGGGCCCATTATTTCTTTGTGCGATGCCATCAACATCATGATGAACATGATTGGCACCGAAATTACGCCATTGACGACCGCACTCCAGATCAAGGCTTTAATCGGGTCAATCGGGGCAAAACAGATCAATACACCCAGTAAGGTTGCCGCCGTGATAATGCTATAAAACGCTTTATTTGCTTCCGGCTTGGCCGCCAAACTATTCTTCCATTTAAATGTTCCGGCCACTGCATAAGCAGCAGAGCCTGCCAGCACCGGAACGGCTAACATGCCCGTGCCAATGATGCCCGCGCTAAACAACCAAAATGCAAACTCCCCTGCAATCGGTCGCAATGCAGTTGCAGCCTGTGCGGATGTTTGAATATCTGTGATGCCATGCAGATTTAGCGTGACGGCCGTGGTTAACATAATGAAAAAAGCAATGATGTTAGAAAACCCCATACCCACCATTGTGTCAATTTGGATGCGACTAAAGCTGGCCCGCGCCTGGTTTGGCACATCAATCAGCGCCTGAGCCTTAGGGTCAGCCTCCATGTCTTCAACTTCCTGCGATGCTTGCCAGAAAAAGAGATAGGGGCTGATGGTTGTGCCAAAAATGGCAACCACCATTGTTATATATTCCGGCTTCCAGGACATGTGAGGCCATACGGTCTGGCGAACGACCTGCCCCCATGGAATATGCACGGCAAACATAGTGCCCACATAAGCCAGCAACACCAGCGTCAGCCACTTGAGCACCCGCACATAACGTTTATACGGGATGAACACCTGTAGCAGCAGCGAAGCCACGCCAAAGCCGACGGCATAGAGGTGAGCAGACCCACCGATCAGCAGCTTCAGCGCTGCGCCCATCGCGGCGATGTCCGCTGCAATATTGATGGTATTGGCAACCATCAATAGCGCAACGATGCCATATAAAAAAGGCCTGGGGTAATGGCGGCGGATATTGGTAGCAAGCCCGTGTCCGCTGACTCGGCCTATTTTGGCGCTGATGATCTGAATGCCGACCATCAGGGGGAAAGTAAAAAACAACGTCCAGAGCGTATTCAAACCAAATTGTGCGCCGGCTTGCGAGTAGGTCGCTATACCGCTGGGGTCATCGTCCGCTGCGCCTGTGATAAGCCCTGGGCCAAGTTTTTTTAGCAACGAACTGGAATGATCAGCAAGGGGTTTGGGGTTGAGCTCTTTCTTATTCTGCATTTTTTTAATTCCCAGGGGCCCCAGGACACCGCACTTAGCTTAGGGCTCTTCAAGAATAGTATCGGGGGCGTTTTCAGTGCAACTATTTAACGTTCGGCTCCTCCGGCATGAGCCATGCAGCCGATTTCGGTCACACCCAGTTCAAAGCTGGCCTTGTAGCTGCCGAAGGCATCGCGGACCAACTTGTCGTACCAGCCTTGCAGGAAGTTGCGCGCGAGCTCACAGGCGCGGCTTGGGCTGAACCGGGGCGCTCAAGTCAGCAAACTGGCTGGTGGCATAAGCCCAGACATAGGCCCGTTGGGCTTTCTTCGCACCGGGCGTCAGCATCTGTACGGGCGTTTCATCAGCGTGGATCACGCCATGCTCAAGCACCGCTTCGCGCAGGGCATCTACCAGCGGTTGCAGGCGCACGCAGCAGAACCCCCAAACCATTGGCGCCAGGGTTGAGCGGGCAATGACCATAGCGGCCCGAGCGAATATTTTTATTGGCCGGTACAAAGGCAGATGGTCGGTGAGCTTGGTCACCATGACATGGGCCAGCAGTCCCGCCGTCGGTATGCCTTTGTCTATTACGTGCGCTGGCGCCTGGATCAGTGTTTCGCACTGATTGCAGACCCATTTCCCATGGATGTAGCACTCGACGGTAGACACGCCTGGCGTGTAGTCGAGCTTCTCGCTGACGTTCTAGCCGATACGCTTGAGGGCGGAGCCGCATTGGCATTGCGTGTTATCCGGTTCGTGATGGATCAGTGTGCGCGGAAACCGCAGAGGCATCGGTGTGCGCTGGCCTTTTTGGCGTACCTCGGACGGAGTCAGATTCGGTTGCATGGCCTCCAGTTCGGCTCCGATGGCGGCAATGGCGGTATCGAGCAAGCTAGCTTGTGTCGGGTCGAACTGCCCACTGCGCTTGGCCAAGCGATGCCGTTTGAGCAGCACGATTTCGTGGGTGAGTTGTTCGTTGACTGTCTTGTGGTGATCTTGCTTGTCGAGGCTTTCGACACGCGACCTCAACTGCGCGGTCAGAGCGCGCAGTTGTTCGACGTTGAGATAATCGAAAATGTTAGCCTAAGTCATGCCACCGATTTTTCCAGAGCTCCCAAGGAGCGATGAAAGACTGATTGGATAATTGCTGCGTCAACTACCTTGAAAAACGCCGAAAGGACGGATTTCGCCCTCTCGATTGGAGTCAGCGTGTGCTTACGGCAATTCACTCAACATTTTGAGTTCCGAGCGGCTACGGTCCATTTTGCGGAATGATTCTGACCGCCCACCCCCTTTAAAGATATCTGAGCCGCTCATTGAGCATTCAAATCTCCGCGGTGCTCATATTACGCTACGCAAGATAAGGTCTCGGAGGTCGGCCAGAGCGTTTGCATCTGTCTTGTCCAGAAGAGACATGGCGGTATGGGCATAGCTTATCTCGCTCTCTATAAGTGCAAGGATAGTCTCGAGCTCCGGAGTCGTTTTTTTCCCAATATCCTGCATCAACGATTTATTGTCGATGACATCAGTAACACCATCGAAGGCCACTCCGCTGGATACGGTCACAGTGCCGTAATTGCCCGTTCGTTTACCAATGATCAGAATTTTGAGTGAGTTATAGGTCGTCCCCAAACCGTGTTTCACAAATTTATCCAAAGTTTTCTGAATTTTCGGGGCTCGGCGATCAGAGGTGACTTGCACAGCCAGCCCGATATTCTGGTCGGCTAGGTCAATTGCCGCAGCATTCAGCTGGCTATGGTTAAGGTTCACAAGATCGTACCCGTAGACCAGATTGAGTAACCGCTGGAAGAAATACTCAGCCGCGATGTTAAGGTCAAAAAAGTGCTGTGTTCCTAGGACCTCAACAGATGCGCTAAGGTGGGTAATGTGGTGCGTGATCTCCTTGATCAGCAGTTCACGTTTCAACATGGCATTCCTAAAGTCGTGGACAGGTGTCAGCATGCGGAGTCTAGTGCTGGCAGAGACGATGCTTCATGGTCGATGCCTCACGCCGTGCACACGTGCCGGCTCACTCTCAGCGCCAGAGCGTAGCATGCCTCGACCTGAAAGCTCATAGGGGTAAAAACTTAGAGCACCAAACTTATAAATTCCCCGTTGCCTTGTCAGATACGCTCTCATGGCAAAGGTTTGAAATGCAACTTTTCACCCCGAAGGAAGAGAATGGATGCCTAGGCCAGAAATTCCAAACATGCGGGTGTGGCCGCGCAATTTGAGCACGGGACAGGGCGGTGGTATGTCTACATCTCAGTATGGTGGCATGTCGACTTCGCAGTACGGTGGTATGTCTACGTCCCAATATGGAGGTATGTCTACCTCACAATACTGAGGTCTATCCACGTCTCAGTACGGCGGCCTTTCGACATCCCAATATGGAGGACTTTCCACATCGCAGTACGGCGGACTCTCCACATCCCAATACGGTGGTCTGTCGACTTCGCAGGGCGGCGGTATGTCGAGAGCCTCAAACGATGTCTATATGAGCAATATCCCACCCTGGCCGGTATTTCTTCGCGAGCTGGAGGCGCGTGGTTACCGAGCACAAGCAGATCTAATCCGCGGCCACCTACCCGTCTTCTTGTGGCCAGAAAATTTTTTCAATTAAGGTCAACCGTCTTCACTTCTTGGGAACCAGAGGCGATTGAACGATATTGGCATGCTCACTTGATCGTACAGCCAGCTGTGGCAAACACTCGATACGACAGCTTCGGATAGGTGTGCGGTAGCGTATGGATACTTTCTTTGAGCGCAATCGGGCGCGACCTCACAGTTGGCTGGGGACGCCACGTCCCTCCATTAACGCCTTCTCAATGACGAATGCCTTATGGAGTAATTGCTTCATCATGAGGCCTTATCATTTATTTACTGGCCATGTGCGGGAAGCAAAGCTTTGTTTTTTTCACAGAATCCAGGAAAGCTATGTGTTGCAGCCTATTGTTTTATAAAGTTTTTCATAATCATTGAGTCAGTTGTGTATTACTTCTGCGTACTTTCCTCTTGGCATACATTTCCAGCAATCGACGCTCGAACCGTCTGATCATGTAAGACCCGTCCCGGGCAGCTTCGGCTCAGATTTCGTTGACAGGCACCCAGATCAAAGCGCCAGCCGGCTACCGCTGCGGCGACAAATCACCCCTTCGATCCTGCTAACGATCTATATCTACAGCTATCTCAACCGCATCAAGGCCGGCGCAGCGAACTTCGCCTGCGGGGTATCGAAGGACTCTATAGATCTCAGAAATTACCTGCATCGTTGCGTCTTCGATCGTTCCTTCATTACGGCATAAAACCCAGCCGTGATCTGCAATCGCTCGCTCGAACGCCTTGGTACAAGCGACATGTTCTTCCAGCTTATGGATCACAGTACTGCTCAGCCCACGCCGTCGTGCTGCTGCTCTCGCCCATGAAATATCAGGGGCGGTGACAACCCCGACATGCAGGTCTGGCACTCGCACGTTTCGATCAACGTTCAACTGTAGAATCTCTGCAAACGGGACTATCCGGCGAAACGCGGCATCAGACGGGTACCAGCGATCGATCAAGATGATGCTGCCTGGTGGCTGTTTAGGCAGTACGTGCTGGGAAATCCAAGCACGGCTATCAGCAAAGCGCTCACAAACCCCCAACTCCAAATCCCGGGTGGGATTTCTGACGAGTTTGTTAACGAGGGCCATTGTTTCAGCCCTATAGGGATCGCTTTTTTTCTCGCAAAGTCGGATCACCTTTTTGTTGTCTGCCCTCAGTACTTTCGTAACGGCCTCCAACAGTGTGGTTTTGCCGGCTCCCTTGGGCCCATCTAGAGAAACAAACAGCGGACGATTCATTCTTCACATAACGATTGATATACGGTTTTTTTGCCCTGTTCGTTCGCTGGAACCGCTTGGCGCGACTACGCGAATCGAGTGGATGGCCCTTACGAACAGACATTGATGAACACTCTAACCTGGTTTCTGGCTGACGGGTCTCAAAAACCAGGGTTACAGCTGCTTATGAACATCGGTCATCGCCCATAAGTTAAATGGCCGCCCCCAACCGTTCTTCTGGCCAGCCTTGCGACTCTGAAAAGTTGAAACTTTTCAGAGTCGCAAGGCTCTCAAGTCGACGAATCATGCCGCCCGAATATGTGCGAACCCATTTCGATGCCATGTCATCGAGCCCCGCAAACGACAAAGCCTCTTTCACTCGAGCTACACGTCGAGCGCCGCGCAGGCCATGCAACGCAGAAAGATTTAGGTTCTCAGTGACGGTCAACACCCCCTCGGCCAACACATCTGTGGTACCACGAAGACACTTATTTTTTTGCCCCAAGTGTCGAAATGTAGTTAGCGACTGCTATAGCATCCGCGTCAGACAGGGCATGAGTGACCTGCTTCATCATAGCGCCACGGGGACGCTGGTCGGTCTGTTGAAAAACCTTGATCTGACGGATCAGGTAGTAAGCATGCTGACCCGCAATGCGCGGAAACTGACCATTGCCCTGGCCATCAGCACCATGGCAGGAGTTGCACTGAATCACGCCTGACGCGGCCACGCCGTTATGGAAAATCGATTCTCCGCGCGTGTCAGGAATGCCAGCGTCGGCCTTCATAGGACTTTGGCTCGAAAAATAGTCTGCGAGTTCGCCTATCTGAGTCTCGTTCAAATGGGTAAATCCCCACATGTACTGAGTACCACTTTCATCGCTTCGTGCATGGCCCTTGAAGTCCGTCAACTGCAACTTCAGGTACTCCCTTTGCTGGCCCGCCAGCTTCGGGAACATGGGCGAGATGGACTCGCCTGTCAGCCCGTGACACATGGAACAAACCTTGGTCGCCATGGCAACGCCAGACAGGGTCGACTGCTTCTCGGGCTGCCCCTTATCAACGCCCGTGCAGCCTGCGAGCGCAGCCACACAGAGCAAAAAAATGAAACTTGATCGCTTCAAGGCATCCGTCATGTCAACGTTCTCCGTTTTTTTACGTCCCTGCTCTCGACAGGTCAAAGCGCATACCACATATAAAAATAGGTTGTATTGTTGTCGATGGCATTACGACCATTACCGTCGTAGTTGTTCGTTGCGCCCAAATAGCGGGTGAAATAGTTGTATTGAAGCCCGACCCGCAAGTTCTGCATCGGCAACCAGAAAACCTCTGGCGTCCACATCCGCGTATCCGGCGAAAAGCTCGCACTGTCGGGGTACGCCGTAGCGTCCGCGCTGCCATTGACGTTGGTATAGGCCAAGCTCGCACCATACTTGTCGTGGTACACATAACTGCCCTTCAATTTGAACGATCTGAGCGAAGCTGGCCCGTCATAGAGCGTATGGGTGTCATCACTGATCCCCTCCTTGACATACCGCATCTGCGCAGTAAACGCGTGAGGTTCAAGGAGGTACTGGTACTGGGCATCAACGCCTACATCCCGGTATTCGGTGCTCCCCTGGCCATAGATCGGATTGTTGGAGTCATCCATGGGAAGAATCTTGGCATTCATCGCGAAGGCACCCACCATCACATTCTGAGCGCCCCACTCGTGCGTATAAGCCATCCTCAGATAAGGGCTTGAACCGTCCATGTAAATCAATGGATGGTAGGTGTCTCCCTTTTTGTTACCCAGGCTCAGAAAAGACCACATATCTTTTGCTGTTTGATAGGAGGTCAGTTCCACATAAAATGACTTGTTCAGGTAGGCATAAGCGCCGATGCCTGCAACTTGCTGGGCCAAAGCCCCTTCAATCATCGTGGACGCAGGTGTACCGTTAAACGCTCCCAGTGTTGAACTGACATACGGATAGCCCCACGCAGGCGTACTGTTCCAGACATCCTGAACCGTGGGGTTGTTATGCAGCGTGATACCCCAGATAAAATCATGTGCGGCATCGACTTGGCGATCCGCGTAACGCAAATCGAAATTGTCTGAACCCAGGTGCCCTACCCAATTGCCGGCGGCATCCTGATGGTCATACGAACTGTAGGTGAACTGGGCAAAGCCACCAACGACGTCGGTAATTTTTCCGCCGACGAACACACTTCCATAGTCCAGTATGAGTTGCTTGTCTTTGGGTGAAATCAATCCACCCGCCCCGTCGCTGTTGTTCCGTGTAGCAGTGAGATCGCCAATCACCATGGCTGCGAAGGGATTGCCTTGTGTACCATTGGTGTAACCCGTCAGTTTGAACAGGCGGCCATAAGGTGTCAGTTCAGGAAATTGACCGCCTGCATGGCAAGCCACGCAGCTTTGCCCTGTTTGGCGTGCATAGGAAGGAAGCGCCTGGACCGACTGGCAGAACACCAGGAACAATAGCGCTACTAGCGTTGCTCCTGGTTGCCTGATCGATCGAAAAAAACATGAGCATGCAGCGAGCAACGACCCCGCCAATCTGCCTTCCTTTGCATACATTTCAATTCCCCCAAAAAAGAAGCTGTCACAGGGCATAACCTTCATTGGAGCCTAGTCGAAAGCGCACCATTCACAATGGTTAGCCCGAAGAACCGCAGGCTTAAGCACGCACATTATAAGAACCGTCGGTGACCGTGTCGGGAGACACGCCGAAACGCGTAGTCAACTGCGTTCCCAACTTACGTTGATATGATTTTCGTCGTCGCTGTAGTGATAGTGCGAACTGCCTTTATAGGCGTTGTTGAGCGCATGACCTATACGGCTGGCAAGGTGTATACCCGTGGTCGTCACTTCGAGGCCATCATTCACTTCAACCACTTTTATGATGCGTTCCTGAGCATGTTCAGCTTTTTCCACGCCCTCGGTGTGATGGATCAGATTGACGATTTCCTGTTGATGGTCGTGCAAAAATTTTCCAGAGAGCGTCAAGGTGCCTGCTGGCCTATCGTCTGCAATGCGTCGACACGCAGGGCAAATAGTCTCCTCCGCATTCCCGACAACGGTGATCTCAGGGATATGCCACGTCCAGTTACCTTCTTGATAGCGTGCGCCGCACTGTGGACAGAGCGCAGCACCACTGACATGTTCCATCCGATAAGGATCATGGGATTTTTCTTTGAAAATCTTGTCCTTCTGGCTCTTCTGGTATTTGTCCATAATCTTGCCCCCGATAGTGAGCTTGAGCTTGAGCTTGAGCTGTTACTGCTTACAAATTTCAATGTGTCCTGTTGCACCACTGGGCACCTTGATCTTTGTCAACGTTGATGACGATTTGCCCAACATTTTTTGAACGTTCGTCATTCATGCGCAGACAGGCGACGTTAGACGGTTGTGTAAAGCGTATGAAACACGAACCTGCGTACGGTTGCGCTCTCCTCAGCTTCAATCGCTGGTACTTGTCTTTTCGCGATATTTACCCCTTGAAAATATCGAAAGGCTCGATTTTGAGTATCTTACGTATGCCCACATAGCTGGAAACCCCAGCGATCAACAGGACCATGCCAAAGGCCAGTCCCAGGTTCCAGAAGGTGATGATGGCCGCATAGTTGGGTAAATTGGACCGCGCGATAGAAATCATCAACGTGACCAAACCAATGCCCAGCCCATAGCCGGTCATCGCGGTAAAAGTCGCCATAAAAAGAATCATATAGATCAGTTCGCGCCCTTTCGCACCGATGGCTTTCAATGCCGCGAACTTGTCCAGGTTTTCGAGAATGAAGGTGTAGAAGGTCTGTCCGGAAATTGAGAGTCCAACGAGAAAGCTGATAATGGTCATCATCAAGATGTTGACGCCCACCCCGGTTTTGTGGTGGAAGCCGCCATGCTGCGTTCCTCAACCACCGGCACCAGTTTCAGCTACGCCTTCGATATATTGTTCGTAGTGTTCGGCTTGATGTTTGTGGTGCATGTCTATGGCGCACTGAAACGAATCCAGCCGATGACCGAAACACTGGAAATTGGTTTATGGATGATTTTGTTAGTTCTCAACACCCTCTTCTACCCCACGACAGCGATTATCCTCTAACATTTTTTTAAATGGCCGATTCAACTCATGCTGGAGCCTTGTGCAATCTTTTTCACCTGCGTTTCAAGGTATCGCTGGGCAATTCCTTGAACAACGCGCGATAGCTGCTGGAAAACCGGCCAAGGTGCCAGAACGACCAATGCATCGCCACCTCGGCAACCGTCGTCTCCGTGGCCGTACGGCTGAGCAGCTCGCGGCGAGCGCTGTTGAGTCGACGCAAGCGTAGCCAATGCGTTGGCGCCATGCCGGTATAGGTTTTGAAGGCATGCTGCAGCTGACGCAGCGAGACGTTGGCGACCTGGGAAAGCTCCAGTAAATTGAGGTTTTCTTCAGGGGCGTCCGCCGCCCATTCACCGATCCGTTCCATGATCATTCGTCCTCCTGCGCGGCGCTGCAAAGCGCCTCGATCAAGACAGACGCAAGCGTTGTCGAGAATGTACAGGCAGTCGTCCAATAGCTGCTGGGTCAGCGCTTCTTTACTCGGTGGATCGACAGTGTGTGACAACCGGGTCAGGGTTCCGCTCAGCCAGCGGCTGAACAACGCGTTCTGCCCCGAGTTGAGCGGCGCCATGAACAGGCCTTCAAGCTGCTCGACATTCAGGCCGTGGCGCTGAACGAACTCAGGGCCAAACACCACGGCCACCTCCTGATAGTTCTCCGGCGTGATCCAGATGTTGCGACTTTCGCCATTCAGCACATACAGCGCGTTGTCACTGCGATCGAAACAGAATGCCAGCGAACCCTGGGGGGCGGCGAAGTTCTGCTCGACGCGGGTGTTCATGCACTCCTCGTAAATTTCTACCCCTTGCAGGTCCAGATAGCGCACCAGTCCGGCGAAATTCCCAGGCGACATCTGCTGATAGTGCTGCACCCAACCGGGGGTCGCACGCACCTGTTCGGCGACATCGGCGGTGTTGAAAGCCTGGACGTGGAAGGGATTTGACGCTGTCACTGGGTTCTCTTGGCGCACCTTTTTGGTGCGCTCTTGTTCTGTTTAAAGTGGATAGATGGAACTGAGCTCGTCGCCCAAGATAGTCGTCAACGCGCTGCAGGGGAAGTCTCTGACCGCTTGTGCGGGATGCGGATGCCAACCCTGGCGCTGATAAAACCAATAACGAGGTCTTTATGGATGCCCCTTTCGATCAGCTGTCCTCATGGCTGAAAGAACACAAGATTACCGAAGTAGAATGCGTGGTGAGTGACTTGACCGGTATCGCTCGAGGCAAGATAGCGCCCACCAATAAGTTCCTGAATGAGCGAGGCATGCGCCTGCCGGAAAGTGTGCTTTTGCAAACGGTAACCGGGGACTTTGTCGACGACGACATTTACTACGACTTGCTCGACCCTGCCGATATCGACATGGTTTGCCTGCCGGATGCTTCGGCCATGTATGTCGTGCCTTGGGCGATCGAGCCGACCGCCATCGTCATTCACGACACGTTCGACAAGCGTGGTGATCCGATCGAGCTATCGCCCCGCAACGTTCTGAAGAAGGTTCTTAAGCTGTACGCCGACAAGGGCTGGCAACCGATCGTGGCACCCGAGATGGAGTTCTACCTGACGCAGCGCTGCGATGACCCGGACTTTCCGCTCAAGGCGCCACTGGGCCGCTCGGGGCGTGCCGAAAGTGGTCGGCAATCATTCTCTATCGACGCCGCGAACGAGTTCGATCCGCTGTTTGAAGACGTCTATGACTGGTGCGAAGCTCAGGGCCTGGACCTGGACACGTTGATCCACGAAGACGGTCCGGCGCAGATGGAAATCAATTTTCGTCACGGCGATGCGCTGGATCTGGCCGACCAGATCACAGTGTTCAAACGCACCCTGCGCGAAGCGGCACTCAAGCACAACGTCACCGCAACCTTCATGGCCAAGCCGGTGGCAGATGAACCGGGCAGCGCTATGCACTTGCACCAGAGCGTAGTGGATCTCGCCACCGGCAAGCCGATCTTCGCCGACAGCGACGGAAAAATGAGCGAGCTGTTCCTGCACCATATCGGCGGCCTGCAAAAGTACATTCCGAAACTGCTGCCGATGTTTGCGCCCAACGTCAACTCGTTCCGACGCTTCCTGCCGGACACGTCCGCGCCGGTTAACGTCGAGTGGGGCGAAGAAAACCGCACGGTTGGCCTGCGCGTACCCACTTCCAGTGCTGAGGCAATGCGCGTGGAAAACCGCCTGCCAGGTGCCGATGCCAACCCTTACCTGGCCATTGCCGCGAGCCTCTTGTGTGGCTACCTCGGTATGATCGAACGCATAGAGCCGAGCGCTCCGGTGCAGGGTCGCGCCTACGAACGACGCAACCTGCGTTTGCCGATCACCATTGAGGACGCTCTGGCGCATATGGAAGACTGTCCAACCATCGAGCGTTATCTGGGGACCAAATTCGTGCGTGGCTATGTTGCGGTCAAACGTGCTGAACACGAGAACTTCAAGCGGGTAATCAGTTCATGGGAACGCGAGTTCCTGCTGCTGAGCGTCTGATCTCGATTGCTATACGATCATCGAAAATAACAATCCAAAGGGGTGTCAACATGCGTCGTTTGAAATCAGTCTTTCCCGTAACGCTTGCGCTGTTATGCAGCATTGGCGCACAGGCGCAGCCTAGCGTCAGCGTGTACAACTGGACCGATTATATCGGCGAGACCACCCTCGCCGACTTCCAGGCGAAAACGGGCATCAAAGTCATCTACGACGTATTCGACTCCAATGAAACGCTGGAAGGCAAGCTGCTCGCCGGGCGCACCGGGTATGACGTGGTGGTGCCTTCCAACCACTTCCTGGCCCGTCAGGTCAAAGCCGGTGCCTTCCTCAAACTGGACCGCACGCAGTTACCGAACTGGAAAAACCTCGATCCTAAACTGCTGGCGTTGCTGGAGAAGAATGATCCGGGTAATGAGCACTCAGTCCCGTACCTGTGGGGCACCAACGGCATTGGTTACAACGTCGACAAGATCAAGCAAGTGCTGGGCATTGATCACATTGACTCGTGGGCAGTGCTGTTCGAACCAGAAAACCTGAAGAAGCTCAGTCAGTGTGGTGTGTCGATGATGGATTCGGCCGATGAGGTGTTCCCGGCGGTTCTCAATTACATGGGCATGAATCCAAACAGTTCCAATGTAGAAGACTACAAAAAGGCTGAAGCCAAGCTGCTGACGCTGCGACCCTACATCAGTTACTTCCACTCCTCCAAGTACGTATCGGATCTGGCCAACGGCGACATCTGCATTGCGTTCGGCTATTCGGGGGATGTGTTTCAGGCAGCGAATCGAGCAAAGGACGCGAAAAACGGCGTGAATATCGCTTACTCGATTCCCAAAGAAGGCAGCAACCTCTGGTTCGATTTGCTGGCCGTTCCCGCTGATGCCAGTAACGCCAAAGAAGCCTACACATTCATCAACTACCTGCTGGATCCCGAGGTCATCGCCAAGGTCAGTGCCGCGGTCGGTTATGCCAACCCCAACCCTGCGGCCAAGCAGTATATGGAGGCTGAACTGGTGGACAATCCAGAGGTTTACCCGTCCCAGGAGGTGCTGGACAAGCTGTATATCTCGACCACACCAACACCGGAAATCATGCGTTTGATGACGCGTTCCTGGAGCAAAGTGAAGTCCAACAAATGAACGAAGGAAGCGCCATGACCTTGTCGGCGGAACATGCCCGCTCGTATTACCTTGCCTCCGCCAACGCCATGCCGCAATACCCCCGACTGGCGTCGGACCTTGAAGCCGATGTCTGCGTGATTGGCGGCGGCTTTACCGGTGTTAACACCGCCATTGAACTGGCCCAGCGCGGGCTTTCGGTGATTCTGTTGGAGGGGCGACGGATCGGCTGGGGCGCCAGTGGCCGTAACGGTGGACAGTTGATTCGCGGCATCGGACATGACGTCACGGGCTTTGCCCGGTATGTCGGTCAGGAGGGCGTGCGTTATCTAGAGCGCGCAGGCATCGAATCGGTCGAGGTGGTGGGCAATCGTATCCATCAGCACGGCATCGATTGCGACTTGCGTTGGGGCTTCTGCGAACTGGCCAATACACCCGCGCAGCTCGCAGCGTTTCAAGCTGAGCAGGCAAGCCTTGACGCACAGGGTTATGTGCATGAAACCCGTATCGTTTCGGCTCAGGACATGCCGCAAGTGGTGGGCTCCGCGAGGTATGTCGGCGGTCTGGTGGACATGGGTTCCGGTCATTTGCATCCGCTCAATCTTGTGCTCGGCGAAGCACAAGTTGCTGATTCGCTGGGGGTACGCATTTTCGAGCACAGCCCAGCGTTGGAGCTGATCCATGGCAGTACCGTGCAGGTTCGTTGCGCAACCGGTACGGTACGCGCCGGGAGTCTGGTGCTGGCGTGCAACGCGCACCTGGAGGAACTGGAACCCCGCCTGAGCGGCAAGGTGCTACCGGCGGGCAGCTACATTATCGCTACCGAGCCCTTGACGCAGTCGGTAGCCGCCCAACTGATCCCGCAAAATATGGCGTTGTGTGACCAGAAAGTAGGCCTGGACTATTACCGGCTCTCGGCTGACCGGCGCCTGCTGTTCGGCGGTGCCTGCCACTATTCCGGGCGTGACCCGACGGATATCGCGGCCTATATGCGCCCGAAGATGCTCAAGGTGTTTCCACAACTGGCTGAGGTGCGCATCGACTATCAATGGGGTGGCAAGATTGGTATCACCGCCAATCGTTTCCCTCAGGTTGGACGCTTGTCTCAGTACCCGAATGTGTTCTATGCCCAGGGCTATTCAGGCCATGGTCTCAACGTCACTCACTGGACCGCACGCCTGCTGGCCGAAGCGATTCATGCCGGGCACAGTCAGGGTATGGATGTTTTCAGCGCAGTGCCGCACATGACCTTTCCAGGCGGGCGGGCTTTGCGCACACCGCTCCTAGCGCTGGGAATGTTGTGGCATCGTCTACGTGAAGTACTCGGGTAAGCAGGAACCGGGCAGCACAGCTGAGCACAAATGGCGGAAGGCAGCCGGAGTCGAACCTGCCCGGGAACGGATGCCGCCCCCAACCGGGTTTGAAGCCCGGCCGCGCCACCGGGCGCGATTGCCTTCCTTGAAATCAGTCTCCGGGACTCTGCGCCAGTGCATTGTCCGGGCGGATTCGTCGCTGGTCGCCGAGCCGGCGGGTCAAGCCAATACGGTCGAAAAACTCAAGGATCTGGATACTGCGCTTGCGGCCGATGCCCACTGCATCGCGAAACGCGGCTGCCGGGATGACTGGATTATCTGCGGCCAGTAGCAACAGCATAGTTGCCAACTGGCGCACCGTGGCGTCGGTGTAGAACAGGTCGCGTACCACTTGATGGACCTGCCCCAGCCGCGCCAGTTTGCGCAGGAGCAAGCGCACGGCGGCTTCGTCATGATGAGTCGCGTTGGCCAGATCGCGCACCCAAGGCGGATCGAAATTCGCCTGTTCGAACAGTGGCTGCAACTGCTGCCACAAGGTCGCGTCGTCTTCACTCAGGCGCACCTGATGTTCGGGCAAATGCAGCCAGGGTCCACTGGCTGCAACGGTACCGTTGGCCAGCAATTCGTCGAGCAGGCTGATGAAGGTCGGTCGGTCCAGGGGCATGGCTGCGAACCGGCGCAAGCGATCCCGGTCTGGTCCCAACTGGTCCGGTTCGAGTTGGTGAAAGCGAGTCAGCTGTTCCAGCAACAGACTTTTCAAAGCCTGCCAACGGGAAGCGCTGAACAACCGCGAGCCTTGACGCGTGGCAATCACGAGGACATCGGCCGGCAATTGCCATGTGGCGCGCAGGCGATTGAACTGGCGCTCCAGGCGTTGTGGATCGAGCCCGGCGTCGCTGTTGGCAAGCAGCGTCGGCAAAACCTGTTCCAGGCTGTCGGTGTCGGCCAAGGCTTGCAGCTGTGTCAGCCGAGCCGGACTGCGACGTTGGCGCGCCGGTGCAAATGGGTCGAGCACCCGCCCCCCGCCAAGGGTACGCTGGGCGCTCTGGTCGCGCAGAACCAGGCGATCACCCTGCACTGCCTGCACGGGCGCATTCACCAACAATTGCGCGAACATTCGATGACCCGGCGCCAGGCTTTCTCCTTCCAGCAATGCGATCCGGGCCGTGACATCTTGAGTGCCCAGGTGTATATGCACCGGGCTGAAATGGGTGAAGGCGGGTGCCTCGCTGGCAAGCAGTTGCATCTCGATGTCCAGGCGTTGGGTCGGCGCATACAGCCACTCGGCCAATAGCCAGGCACCACGATGGATCTGCTCCAGCGCCAGGCGCTCGGCGCTCAGGTTCAACGCCACCCGCTGCCCGGCACAGGCCTCGACGGCAGCCTGGTTCTGCACATGCAGACCGCGCACCCGCACGGGCTTGCCGGCTGGGCCCAACAGCAGTGTGTCGCCCACTGTCACCTGTCCGGCCAAGGCAGTACCCGTCACGACGATACCGGCCCCGGCAACACTAAACGCGCGATCAATCGCCAGGCGAAAACCGCCATCGGCACTGCGCTGCTGAACGTCACGCTGTGCCTTCAGCAACGCCTGACGCAGGGTCTCGATTCCCTCCCCAGTCAGACTCGACAACGGGATCTGCGGCGCACCGGCATAGGGACCTAATGCCAACAACGTTTCGACTTGGGCCTGTACCGCCTGCACCTGGGCCGCATCGACGCGGTCACACTTGCTGATCGCCACCAGCGCCCGAGGGATGCCCAGCAGCTCGATGATCGCCAAATGCTCGCGGGTCTGAGGCATCACCCCGTCATCCGCAGCCACCACCAGCAGCACCAGATCAATGCCCTGGACACCCGCGAGCATGTTGTGGATGAAGCGTTCATGACCGGGCACGTCGATAAAACCGGTAAGCGCCGCCCCAGACTCCAGCGCCGCGTAAAGGAAACCCAGGTCGATGGTGATGCCACGCTCGCGCTCTTCCCGGCGGCGGTCACCGGACTGGCCGGTCAGGGCCTTGAGCAAGGCGGTTTTGCCATGGTCGATGTGCCCAGCAGTGCCGACGATCACCCTGCCCGGCCCTCCCCTTGCAGTGAGTCAAGCTGGGCCAACCAAGCCGTCTCGTCGTCCAGTTGGCGCAGGTCCAACCATAGGGCGTCGTCATCGATGCGCCCGAGCACCGGAATGGGCAAGGCCCGCAATGCCGCCTCCAGACCCTGCAGCCGCCGCCCGCGCAGCCGTTTGGGCGCGTGCGGACTCAGACACAACGCGGCGCTGGGCAATCGGGCCACCGGTTGGCTGCCGCTGCCGATCATGCTCAACGCGGGCAACGCAGCCACGGCCCAACCGTCGCCCAATACCTGGGCCAATAAAGGGCGCAGGCGTTCGGCCTGGGCGAGGATATCGGCTTGTGGACGGGTGAGCAGGCGCAAGGTGGGCAGCCGTTCGGCCAGTCGGTCGGGGTTGCGGTACAGACCCAGTACCGCTTCGAGGGCGGCCAGGGTTAGTTTGTCCACACGCAACGCACGCTTGAGCGGATTTTTCTTGATCCGTGCGATCAAGTCCTTGCGGCCCACGATCAACCCAGCCTGGGGACCACCCAGCAACTTGTCACCGCTGAAGGTCACTATGTCGGCGCCGTCGATCAGCGCCTGGCGCACGGTGGGTTCTGCGGGCAGGCCCCAGCGGGTCAAGTCCAACAGACTGCCGCTGCCCAGGTCTTCGAGCAATGGCAAGCCGTGGCGATGGGCGAGTTGCGCGAGTTCGGCGGTCGGCACCTGAGCGATGAACCCCTGAATGCTGTAATTGCTGGTGTGCACGCGCATCAACAGGCCGCTACGAGGGCCGATGGCGGCTTCGTAGTCACGGGCATGGGTGCGGTTGGTGGTGCCCACTTCATGCAGCCTGACCCCGGCCCGGGCCATGATGTCGGGAATGCGAAATGCGCCGCCGATTTCGATCAGTTCGCCACGGGAGATAATGCCTTCTTTACGTGCGCCTAGACTGTTGAGCGCCAGCAACACGGCAGCGGCGTTGTTGTTGACCACCGTCACCGCCTCCGCGCCGGTCAGCTCGCGAATCAACCCTTCGATCAAGTCGTCGCGGTCGCCGCGCTTACCCGTTTGCAGGTCAAATTCCAGGTTGAGCGGATAGCGGGCAGCCTGGTGCACGGCCTTGATGGCTTCCTCCGGCAACAGCGCCCGACCGAGGTTGGTGTGCAGCACGGTGCCGGTGAGATTGAACACCCGTCGCACCCGACTGGCGTGCTGGCTTGCCAGGCGCTCGCCTGCCCTGCCCGCCAATACCTGCGCCGTGAGTTCTATGGCGTCAAGTTGGCCCCGTTGTACCGGTTCACGCAGGTCATCAAGCAATTGCCGCAGGGTGGCGAGCAATGCGTCGCGGCCATACCGTTCTGCCAGTGGCTGGCAGGCGGGACTGCGCAGCAGGCTGTCGATGGAGGGCAGGCGCGAGACGCTGGAGGCAGGATTGGGCATTCAGGGCTCCGGGAACGACATGGGATTGCTGACTCCATAGGGTCTTTGTGGGAGCTGCCGAAGGCTGCGATAAGTCTGAAGAGCAGCACTGAACTGACGATTGATCGCAGCCTTCGGCAGCTCCTACAGGGGGCCGTGCACACAGGTCATCTGAGTGTAGCCGCTGTGCTCAACCTCCCCCAGTCGCGATCATCAGGTTCGGTGCTGGGCGTTGGTAGCCTTCCACGTCCAGGCGCATGTCCAGCATTAGACTGATCAAGTCCGCCGAGAGCGCTTCGGCGTCGGCATCATTTTCCAGGTAGAGCAGTTTCAGGTAGCTGTTGCAGCCGGGGCAGATCTCAGCCCGCAGTGGCGCCTGGTTGGCTGCGTGGCGGTCATCTTCGAAGCTGACGTATTTCAGACCCTTGCTCTGTTCGCAGTAGATGCATTTGACCCGCACCACATGCCATTCGCAGGCACACAACGAACACACCAGGTAGCGCAACCCGTTGTACTTGCCACGGTGGCGAATCACCCCGGCCATGGCTGGCGAACCGCAGGCCGGGCATTGGCCGAGACTGTCGCAAGGTTTCAGGTTCAAGGGTGGCATGTTCAACAACCAGTGACTCCAGGCGGCCTGCAAGGCGGCGCCGAGAAACGGTACCAGTGCTGCGGGCACTCCCTCAAACTGGCCGCTGAGCAACGCGATGGCCCACGCCTTGCGCTGCCCGGCACTGGCGTTGTGCAAGGTCGCAATGGCTTTTTGCACCGGCGGCTGGGGCGGTGCCTGGTAACGCATCAGCAAGGCATCCAGATACGGCTGCCAGCCGTCCTCGCGCACCAGGCTGTCGGCGGCCAGCGGCGGCAAGCCATGTTCCTGGCATACAAGCAGGCGTTCGGGGTCTGGGGCTTTCGTCGACGGCGGTTGGTCCAACACGCTCTGTTGGACGCGGCAAAGCGTGGCGATCAGTGTCAGATAGTCGGCCAGCGGGTGCCCACTGGCCAACTGCTCCAAACGTTCGGCACGCAAGGTGAACAAATTGTGCGGTGGCAGGTACAGAAACGGCGGCGCGCTGGCTGACGCTTCGATCTGTCCGGGCTCGAGTATCGTGCTCAAGGATTCATCCTTTTTTCGTGACGCGACTGTCGGGCGTCTCATCGCGAGTCACCTCGCGGTACCAGAGCTCATGGTGTTTCTTCGCCCAGGCGCGGCTGACCCAGCCATGCAGCATGGCGTTCACCGAGCCCTTGATCCAGATGCCGGCGTAGATGTGCACGATGATGCTTAACACCAGCACAAAGCCCGCCAGTGCGTGCAGCAGCATGGCCATCCGAATGACCGTGATACCAAAGTAAGCGCTGAAATATACGCGCCAGATCACCACACCGCTGAGCAACAGCGCCAGCATGCAGACCAACAAGGTCCAAAACAGCAACTTCTGCCCGGGGTTGTACTTACCGATTGGCGGTACACCCTCCTCCTCATTTCGGATCACCCGACCCACCCGCTTGAGCCACAGCCGGTCGTTGGCGACAAAGAAATTGGCGCGCCAGAAACGGATCACCAGTCCCATAAACAGCAGGAACATCAGGACGCCCATGAACGGGTGCAGGATTCGGGTCCAGGGCCCGCCGCCGAACAGGTTACTGAGCCAGAACAGCGCCGGATGGAACAGTGCCAGCCCCGACAGGCTGGCCATGAAGAACATAATCGCCACCAGCCAATGGTTGGTGCGTTGATTGGTGGTGTAGCGCAGGATTGGTTTGTGGTTCATGGTCTGTCCTCCCCGCGAGAGTCTGGGTTATGCGGATCGTAGGTGTGCACCGCCGGGTCCACCTCGTGCACGCTGGGGTCCTTGCCTGTCAAGTGTTCGTCTTCCTCGACCCGCTGCGGGCCGATGCGCACGTAATGGAAGAATCCAGCCAGCACCGCCGCACCCATCGCCAGCAACGCCAGGGGTTTGCTCACGCCTTTCCAGAGGTCCACGAATGGACTGATTACAGGATCCTTAGGCAAGCCCGCGTAGAGCGAAGGGTCGTCGGCGTGGTGCAGTACGTACATGACGTGAGTACCACCGACCCCGGAAGGATCGTACAGCCCAGCATGCTCGAAGCCCCGAGACTTGAGGTCCACGATACGTTCGGCGGCATGTTCTTTCATGTCCTCTTTGCTGCCGAATACAATCGCGCCAGTCGGGCAGGTCTTGACGCAGGCGGGTTCGAGTCCCACGGCTACCCGGTCCGAACATAGCGTGCATTTATAGGCCTTATGGTCCTTCTGCGAGATGCGTGGAACATCGAAGGGGCAGCCGGTGATGCAATAGCCGCAGCCGATGCAATGGTCCTGGTTGAAGTCGACGATGCCGTTGGCGAGTTTGACGATTGCCCCCGGGCTCGGGCAGGCCTTCAGGCAGCCAGGGTCGGCGCAATGCATGCAGCCGTCCTTGCGGATCAGCCACTCCAGATTACCCGCAGTGTTTTCATGCTCAGTGAAGCGCATCAACGTCCAGGTTTCGGCGCTGAGGTCTTGGGGGTTTTCGTAAGTACCGTGATTGTGGCCGACCTCGTCGCGCAATTCGTTCCATTCCGAACAGGCGACCTGACACGCCTTGCAACCGATGCACTTGGTGGTGTCGATCAGCTTGGCCACTTCCTCTTGCTGGCGTACCGAGGGCGGTACGGTGGTGGTGGCCGAACGGGCAATAATGTCTTGGCTGGCCATCTAGATTTTCTCCACGTTGACCAGGAATGACTTGGATTCCGGGGTCTGGGAATTGCCGTCACCGAGGAACGGAACGAGGGTGTTGGTCAAGTAGCCATGCCGGGTGAGCCCGGTAAACCCCCAGTGCAGCGGGATGCCGACATGGTGCACGGTCTGGTTATTGACCTGCAGCGGACGGATCCGCTTGGTCACGACTGCCACGGCCTCGATATGCCCGCGCTTGGAACTGACCCGCACCCGGTCGCCTGCGACGATGCCCTTTTCCTTGGCCAGGACTTCGCCAATTTCGACAAATTGCTCAGGCTGGGCAATAGCGTTGAGCCGGCAATGCTTGGTCCAGAAGTGAAAGTGCTCGGTCAGCCGGTAACTGGTGGCGGCATAGGGGAAGTCCTTGGCCGTCCCGAGCGAGTCCCAGACCGAATCGAAAATACGAGCGGCCGGATTGCTGGTTGCCTTTTTGTTAGTGGGGTGCAGCGGGTTGATGCCGATAGGCGTCTCGAACGGCTCGTAATGCTCCGGGAACGGCCCTTCAGCCATTTTGTCGACGGCAAAAAAACGCGCCACCCCTTCGGGGTTCATGATAAAGGGGTTCATGCCCGCTTCCGGCGGCACATCGGCTTTGTAATCGGGAACGTCAGTACCCACCCAGGCCTTGCCGTTCCACCACACGAGGCGTTTGTTCTCGGCCCAAGGCTTGCCCTGCGGGTCGGACGAGGCGCGGTTGTAGAGAATGCGTCGGTTCATCGGCCAGGCCCACGCCCAGCCTTGATGCTGCTTCATGCCATAAGGGTCACTGTTGTCGCGGCGGGCCATCTGGTTGCCCTGCTCGGTCCAGCTACCGCAGAAAATCCAGCAGCCCGACGCGGTGCTGCCGTCGTCTTTGAGCTGGGCGAAGCCAGCCAGTTGCTGGCCGCTCTTGATTGCCGAGCCGCTGGCATCGGCGAAGTCGGTGGTGGCTGCGCCGTTGATTTCCTTGGCCAGCTCCTCCGGTGATGGCTCGTCGGTAATCTTGTAAGGCCAGCTCAGTTTGAGGATCGGGTCGGGAAATGCACCGCCGTTGGCCTGATAGCGCTGGCGCAGACGCAGGAACAGCTCGCTCATGATTTTCACGTCGGTACGGGCTTGGCCCGGGCCATCGGCGCCTTTCCAGTGCCATTGCAGCCAGCGGCTGCTGTTGGTCAATGAGCCGTCTTCTTCGGCGAAACAGGTGGTGGGCAACCGAATGACTTCGGTCTGGATGCTGACGGTATTGACGTCATTGTAGGGCCCGACATTGCGCCAGAACTCTGAGGTTTCGGTCGCCAGCGGGTCCATTACCACCAGCCATTTGAGCTTGGCCAACGCTGCGCTTACCCGGTTTTTGTCGGGCAGCGCCGCGATGGGGTTGAAACCTTGGCACACGTAGCCGTTGACCTTGCCCTGGCCCATCATGTCGAACATTTTCAGGATGTCGTAGCCGGGAATGTCGAGTTTAGGCAGCCAGTCGTAGCCCCAGTGGTTTTCTGCCGTGGCGTTGGCCCCATACCAGGACTTCATCAGACTGACGTGGAACTTGCCGTAGTTCTGCCAATAGGACAACTGCCCTGGACGCAGCGGCTTCAGCGCACGCTTGGCTATATAGGTGTCGTAGTCCTGTTCGCCATCGCTCGGCAGTGTCAGGTAACCCGGCAGCGAGTTCGACAACAGCCCCAAATCCGTCAGGCCCTGGATGTTGGAGTGCCCACGCAAGGCATTGACCCCGCCGCCGGGCATACCGACGTTGCCCAGCAACAGTTGCACCATGGCCGCGCTGCGGATCATCTGCGAGCCAACCGAATGCTGTGTCCAGCCCAGGGCATAGAGAATCGTCATGGTCTTGCCGGGTTGCGAGCAGGTGGCGATCTCGGTCCATATCTTGGCCATGGCGTCTTGCGGCATCCCACAGATCTGGCTGACCAGTTCCGGGGTGTAGCGGCTGTAGTGGTGCTTCATCAATTGATAGACGCAGCGCGGGTCTTGCAGGGTCGGATCGACTTTGGCAAAGCCGTCCTCACCGAGTTCGTAACCCCAACTGGATTTATCGGTGTAGGTGCGTTTGGCCGCGTCGTAGCCAGTGAACAATCCGTCTTCGAAGCCGAAGCCCGCTTTCACAATGAACGACACGTCGGTATACGCACGCACGTACTCATGCTGAATCTTGTCTTCAGCGAGCAAGTAGTTGATCAGACCACCCATGAATGCTATGTCAGTGCCGGTACGGATTGGCGCGTAATAGTCGGCCACGGAGGCGGTACGGGTAAACCGTGGATCGACCACGATCAGCCGCGCCTGATTGTGCGCTTTGGCTTCGGTCACCCATTTGAAGCCACACGGGTGCGCTTCGGCAGCATTGCCGCCCATGACCAGGATCAGGTTCGCGTTGGCGATATCGGTCCAGGTATTGGTCATGGCTCCACGGCCGTACGTCGGGGCAAGACTTGCCACCGTCGGACCGTGTCAGACACGCGCCTGGTTATCGAACCCCAGCATGCCAAGGCTGCGAATGACTTTATGGGTCAGGTAACCGGCCTCGTTGGAGGCCGCAGAGGCAGCAAGAAAACCCACTGACAGCCAGCGATTGACCGTCTGGCCCTGAGCGTTCTTCTCGATGAAATTGGCGTCGCGGTCGGCCTTCATCAGGTCGGCGACGCGGTCGAGCGCTTCGTCCCAGGACACCCGGGTCCACTCATCGCTGCCCGCCTTGCGCACCTGCGGGTATTGCAGGCGGCTGGGGCTGTGGATGAAGTCCAGCAGGCCCGCGCCTTTAGGGCACAGGGTGCCGCGATTGACAGGGTGGTCGGCGTCGCCTTCGATGTGGATGATGCTTTGCGCGACGTTCTTGGCCGCATCGCCCAGGCTGTACATGATCACGCCGCAGCCCACCGAACAGTAGGGACAGGTGTTGCGGGTTTCATGGGTGTGGGCCAGTTTGAAGTGTCGCACTTGCTCGGCGAAGGCTGGCTCCGGGGCCATGCCCAGTGCGGCCAGACTTGAGCCGCCAAGTCCTATGGCGGCGACCTTGAAGAACTGACGACGGTTGAGATCCATCGTGTACTCCTGATCAGGTGGAGGACACCCTGGACGTGGCCGAGGTGTCTTGGGCGATCACGGTTGCGCCGACGGAACGACCGCCGACACTAGATACTTTAGTCAATATTGTAAAAAACCATGATTAAACCGGATCGTCGGTGGCATTGACGCATCCCTTGCTCTACCCGTACGGTAAGCCGCTAAAATCACCCGGACTCGCCATCACGGCATCAACCCGAGGAAGTCTGCATGATGCTCTTCCTGCTGCCTCAATCTGATTACGACCCCACCGAATCCAGCGTACCTTGGCAAGCACTGCGCAACGCGGGCATCGACGTACGCTTCGCCACCCCGCAAGGTTTGCCGAGCTATGCGGACCCGCGCTTGGTCGACATTGGTTTTGGCCCACTAAACGCCTTCTTGATGACGCGCAAGACTGACCTCAAGCATTACCACGCCATGATCTCGGATAGTGCGTTCCTCAACCCAATGGCCTACGCCGATGTGGACCCAAGCCAGTTCGAGGGGCTGATGGTTCCCGGCGGCCATGCTGTCGGTATGCGCAGTTTGTTGGAGTCAGAGCACGCGAAACGCATCGTTCTGCACTTTTTCAAAGCAAACAAGCCGATCGCGGCTGTTTGCCACGGTCCGTTGCTGCTCGCCCGTACCCTTGACCCTGACAGTGGTCGTTCGGTATTGCACGGGCGCAAGGTCACTGCCTTGGTGAAAAATATGGAGCTGATGGCGTGGTCGATTACCGCGCCCTGGCTGGGTCGTTACTACCGTACTTACCCGCAGACGGTTGAAGCAGAAATCAAAGGCGCGCTGGCCAGGCCTGACGACTTTTTGCCGGGACCGCTACTACCTTTGCGCGACTCGGCAGCGAATCCGCAACGTGGCTTTGTCGTTCGCGACGGCAATCTGTTGACCGCACGTTGGCCCGGTGACTGTTACCGTTTTGCAGATGAGTGGGTGCAGACCTTGATGCAAGCGCGAGCCCCCGTTTCTGAACCGATAGTTTCTGAACCGATATTAAGGAGTATGGATCGTTGAACACGCCAGAAGCCGTCGGATTTTCATCGGAGCGTTTGAGGCGCATTGATGCTTTCATTCAAGAGAAATACATCGCGACCGGGAAATTGCCCTGTGCCTTGACGCAGGTGTGGCGGCGCGGTCAGTTGGCGCACAGTTCGGTGCTGGGCTCTGCCGACCTTGAACGTAACCTCCCCCTCCAGGCAGACAGCCTGTTCCGCATTTATTCGATGACCAAGCCGATCACGTCGATCGCTTTCATGATGTTGGTAGAAGAGGGAAAGGTTGCTCTGGATGATCCGGTGGACCGCTACATCCCTGCGTGGGCTGACATGGGTGTCTTCAGGGCCGGAGTGACAGGCGCGTTCCAGACCCGACGCCCGGCCAAGCCCATGCGGATAATCGACTTGCTGCGTCATACCTCGGGTCTGACCTATGGCTTTCAACAACGAAGTAACGTCGATGCTGCTTACCGCGAATTGAAGCTGGACGGGGTCAACAGCCTTGGAAGCCTCGACGAAGTCGTCGCTACGCTGGCGACGGTACCGCTGGAGTTTGACCCCGGCGAAGCCTGGAATTACTCCGTCTCGACAGATGTTCTGGGTTATCTGGTGCAGGTCATTTCGGGCCAACCGTTCGACGCGTTTCTGAGGACCCGAATCTTCGAGCCGCTGAACATGATGGCTACCGGCTTCTTCGTGCCGGAAAGCGAGCGCAGTCGCTTCACCGCCTGCTATGCCCTGAATCAGGCTGGAGAGGTGGTGCTTCAGGATGATCCAGCGACCAGTAGCTTTCTAGTTGATCCTTTGGTGAAGTCAGGGGGTGGTGGCCTGGTATCGACTGCCGACGATTACATGCGTTTTTGCCGGATGTTGCTCAATGGCGGTGAATTGGAGGGTGCGCGAATCGTCAGTCCCAAGACGCTCAAGCTGATGACCATGAACCACCTGCCAGGCGGCAAGGAGTTGGTCGAAATGTCCAATTCGCCGTTCAGCGAAACCTTGACCAGCGGGCTGGGTTTTGGGCTGGGTTTCGCGATGACAATCAATCAGGCGCGTACCATGAACATTGGCTCTCAGGGCGAGTACACCTGGGGCGGCATGGCGTCGACTGTTTTTTGGATCGATCCGGTCGAAGACCTGGCCGTGGTGTTCATGACCCAGCTTATCCCCTCGAATGCCTACCCGATCCGACGCGAACTGAGGACACTGGTCTATTCGGCATTGATGGAGTCTGCGGCGTAGCGCCGAAATCCCCTCTGAAATCTCGCGGCTTAACGAAAGTCACGACTGCGCACATCCAGCCCGGTCAGCAGCGGTGTCAGGTCTTGCAGGCGTCGAGCGATCAAATGGCGTACTCCGCCTTCGGACTCCAGACGTCCATAGACCTGCAGCAGTTGCGATTCCACCAGCACCCGGCGTTGGCGCTCGGCAAGGTCACGCCAGACCACCACGTTGATCATCCCGTGTTCATCTTCCAGCGTCACGAAGGTCACGCCGCTGGCGGTTTGCGGACGTTGCCGGCCGATGACCAGGCCGGCTGCGCTGATGCTGCAGCCGTGTTCGATACCGATCAGTTCCTTTGAACTGCGGCAGCGTCGGGTGTTGAGTTGATGGCGCAACAGCGCCAGTGGATGCGGCCCCAGCGTCGTGCCGACGGTGGCGTAATCGGCGTACAGGTCTTCGCCCACTGTCGGCAGCGGCAATGCCACTTGGGGTTCTTCGGTCGCGGACTGATCCGCAAACAACGGCCGTTGCGCTTCGACTCCCGCGACTTCCCAGCGTGCGCGATGCCGATGCCCGAGCAGGCCGCGCAAGGCACCGGCATCGGCCAGTAAAGTCAGCGCCCGGTTATCCAGTTGCGCACGCTGGCTGAGGTCGCTGGCATCGACGAACGCCCGCTGCGCCCTGGCCTTTTCGATCCGCAGCGCATCGTCTTCGCGAAAGCCACGAACCATGCGCAGGCCAAGACGAATGGCCAGGTCGGTGGCGCAGGGCTCCAACGAGCAGTCCCACTCGCTATACCGCACATCCACCGGACGGTTTTCGATCTGATGACGACGCGCATCTTGCAGGAGTTGATCGGGGCTGTAAAAACCCATCGGCCAGCTATTGATCAGGGCACAGGTAAAGGCCGCTGGTTCGTGGCATTTGAGCCAGCAACTGGCGTAGGTCAACAGCGCGAAGCTGGCGGCGTGGGATTCGGGAAAACCGTAACTGCCGAAGCCCTTGATCTGTTCGAAGATATGGTTGGCGAACTCAAGGGTATAACCGTTCTTGAGCATGCCTTGGGTCAAACGCTCTTGATGAGCCTCCAGACCGCCGTGGCGTTTCCAGGCTGCCATGGATCGGCGCAGTTGATCGGCTTCCCCCGGTGTGTAATCGGCGGCCACGACGGCCAGTTGCATGACTTGCTCCTGAAACAAAGGCACGCCCAACGTGCGTTCGAAGACCGCCTCCAGGGCTGCGGAGGGATACGTCACCGGCTCCTCTTTGTTACGTCGGCGCAGGTAGGGATGAACCATGTCGCCTTGAATCGGGCCGGGGCGGACGATGGCGACTTCAATCACCAGATCGTAGAAGTTCGTGGGTTTCAGGCGCGGCAGCATCGCCATCTGCGCCCGGGATTCGATCTGGAACACCCCCACGGTGTCGGCGCGGCTGATCATTTCATAGGTGGGCTTGTCCTCGGAAGGCACCGTGGCCAGGGTCAAGTCGTATCCCCGGTAACGGCGCACCAAATCGAATGTCCTGCGCAATGCGCTGAGCATACCCAGCGCGAGGATGTCGACTTTAAGCAGCCCGACCATGTCCAGATCGTCCTTATCCCACTGGATGATGGTGCGATCAGCCATCGCGGCGTTTTCTACCGGGACCAAGGTGTCCAGCGGCTGTTCGGAGATGACGAAGCCCCCCGGATGTTGCGACAGGTGCCGGGGAAAGCCGATCAGTTCGCCGGTCAGGGTCAAGACCCGACGCAGTACCGGGCTGTCCGGCTCAAAGCCGCATTCACGCAGACGCTCGGGCGGCGGCAGTTTATCGCTCCAACTGCCGAAGCAATCGGCCAGCGCGTTGATTTGATCCGCTGGCAAACCCAGTACCTTGGCCACATCCCGTACCGCGCCAGCACCGTGATAGGTGCTGGCCACGGCAGTGATCGCTGCCCTGCCCCGGCCATAACGCTGGAACACGTACTGCAATACCTCTTCGCGGCGTTCATGCTCGAAATCCACGTCGATATCCGGCGGTTCGTTGCGCTCCCTGGAAATAAAACGTTCGAACAGCATGTTCATGCGCGCGGGGTCGAGCTCAGTGATACCCAAGGCGTAACACACCGCCGAGTTGGCCGCCGAACCCCGGCCCTGGCAAAGGATATCGCGGCTGCAGGCGAACTGGACAATGTCGTGAACCGTCAGGAAGTAACTTTCGTAACCCAGCTCCGCGATCAGGCCCAGCTCGCGTTCGATCAGTTCTCGTGCCTTGTCGGGCGCGCCTTTGGGCCAGCGTTTGCATACACCCTGTTCAGTCATCTGACGTAACCAACGGGTCGCGGTCTGCCCTTTGGGCACCAGTTCATGGGGATATTCATAACGCAGCTGGCCCAGATCAAAGGTACAGCGCTGGGCAATACGCACGGATTCGGCCAACAGCGCTGGCGGATAAAGCTCGGCCAGCATCGCTACTGGCCGCAGATGGCGCTCGCCATTGGCGAACAACCGATGCCCGGCCTCCGCCACCGTGGTGTGATGGCGGATCGCAGTCATGGTGTCTTGCAGTGCGCGCCGGCCACGGGCATGCATGTGCACATCGCCACTGGCCACGAGCGGGATGCTCAATGAGTGTGCCAGCGCCTGAAAACTTCTCAAGCGTTGGCCGTCATCGGGTCCACGGTGCAATTCGACGGCAAGCCACAAACGCTCCGGGAACAGGTTGCGTAACCATCGACCTTGTTCCTGATGGGTGATTGCCTCGCTCAAGGGTTCTGGCAGCCACAGCGCCAGCAATCCAGCCAACGGTTCGCAAAAGTCCTCACGGAGCAGGCGGTATTCGCCTTTCTTCGCTCGGCGTCGCCCCAGGGTAATCAGGCGGCACAACGCCTGATAGCCGCTGAGATTTTCTGCCAGCAGTACGATCTTCGGACCGTCTTCAATCCTCATTTCACTGCCGACGATCATGGGCAACCCCACCTCGCGTGACGCCTGCCAGGCGCGCACTATACCGGCCAGGGTGCATTCGTCAGTGATCGCCAATGTGTGATAACCATGACGTTTGGCGCGTTCGAACAGTTCTCGTGCGCTGGACGCTCCACGTTGAAAGCTGAAGTTGGACAGGCAATGCAATTCGGCATAACCGGCATCGTTGGCCGTCATGCAAACCATCCCTGCAACAGCAGGCTGCCGTCCTCTCCAACCGTGTGATAGGCCCAGCCCCGCTGACCCGAACGGGTTTCGATGCGGTAATAGTCACGCCGCACATCGCCGCCGTCCCACCAGCCGGATTCGATGCGCTCGGGACCCGCAAGGATACGTACGCCAGACTCATGCAGCGGGACAGGCTCGCGCAACAACCAACCGGGGCGTGGAGACAGTTGCAGCGGGTTGCCAGACTTGGCCTCACTGCCCGGTTGCCAGGCACATTCGGGGCGGTAATCGGCATGAGCACGCACGCCATTGATGGCCTCGTCGCCAAGACGCGCCCGCAAGCGCTCACGCAATTGCTCCCAAGGCAACGCTTGCTGCGGGCGCTCGTCGAACAATTCACGGTGTGCCGGGACAAAACGCGGCAGATCGCGGGCCAGCAAGCGCACCGCTCGCACGGGTGAAGGCACTTGAATCTGCTCCAGCCGGCCACGGGTCAATTCGAACAACAGGGCGGCATCGCGCTCGGCGCTGAGCAGCCCGACCGGCACCCGTGTGTCCTTACCCTCAATGTGTTCCAGATGAATAGCAAACTGCTGAACGCCACTGTCGCGCCCGGCGAGAAACGCCGCCAGATCCGAGATCAAGCGCTTGAGCGGGAACAGTAACGCTTGATGGGACTCCACATCGAAGTTCAGCTCAATGCGTAGATCAAAATAATCAGGCGGCTGGTAACAGTCCAACGCCAGGGCACGCTCGCCGAGCAGGACGTCCAGATGCTGCAACACCTGCGCAGGAAAACGCCTGGCCAAGGTATTGCGCGGCAACGCCAGCACTGGGTGCAAGGTGTGCAGGCCCATGCGCGCAAAGGCAGTGGCCACCTCGCGACTCAGGCCGATACGGTCGATGGGCATTTGCTCCAGCACCTCGCGCAAGGTTTCGCGGCACGTCACGGCGAGACCGTCGTGCACGTTAGCCAAGACTCGCGCCGCCGCAGGATTGGGCGCGACCACAATCCGATGACTAAACCCCAGGGCGGTCAATTCTGCGCGCAAACGTGTTTCGAACACGGGCCAGGGACCGAACAGGCTGAGGCTGGACCCGACTTCCATCATCAGTACCCGGGGGTATTTCAAGCTCACCTGGGAACTGAATCGGTAAGCCCAGGCCGCCAATAAACGATGCCAGCGTTCGACTTCCGCCGGATCGTATTCGACCATCGCAAACTGGCGCACCAGCGCGTGTGCTGCCGTGAGCGATTGACCGGGACGCAGACCGAGGGCGCGTGCCGCCGGGTTGACTGTCTGCAGCACACGCCGTTGTGCCGTGCCCGTCAGCAACGCCAAGGGTTCATCGGAATCGGGGCGACGGCGCATGACGCCATCGAGCGCCAATTGCGGCAGAACTACACAGGCCCAGAGCATACGAACCTCACGACCATGATGAAAACGGGATCGGTGCCGACGGTGCCAGACCACCCCGGCACTTGAGCACGCGCAACTGGCGGGGGCGCATATCGATGGCGATACGCAGCGCCGCAGGTGAAGGATTGATCGCCGCTTGCGCGGGTCGGCAGGCGAAGGCCAGGGTCTGGCCGGTTTCGGCGGCCACTTGCAAACGACGCAAGGCGCGGTCATCCACGTGTTTTGGCCAGCACAGCACGGCGCCACAACTGCCTGAGCGCAAACACTGCTCGGTCGCCCACAACGCATCGCGAGCATTGGCATCGACCATCAACAGCCAACGCAGGTCGATACCCGCAGCCTGCCAGGCGTGCGGGTAAGGAATGTAAGGGGGTGCGACCAGAACGATGCGTTCACCCCTGTCAGCCAAACGCGCCAAGGTCGGCCAGAGCAATTGCAACTCACCACAGCCGTCGGCAGCCATCAGGATTTCACTCAATGCCGACGCCGGCCAGCCCCCGGTTGGAAGTACCGCATCCAGTGCCGCATGCCCGGTGGGTTGTGCGCTGACGGGCTGGGCCGCTGGCCGACCTTTCCAGACGCGCCGCTCGTTGAACAGCGCGTCCAGGCTGACGACCGCGCCCATCATCCGCGCCTGACCAAACCACAGAAGACACCTTCGATGGCAAAGTCCTGATCGGGATGAACGATGATCGGCGCATAAGCCGGATTGCGTGGCAACAGACGGAATTCGCCAGGCCGGGTTTCCAGACGCTTGATGGTGACCTCGCCGTCCAGGCGCGCGACGACGATTTGCCCGTCGTTGGCCTCGGCGCTGCGCAGTACACCCACCAGATCACCGTCGAGAATGCCGTCTTCGATCATTGAATCGCCCTGCACTCGCAGCAGGTAATCCGGCGCTCGGGAGAAAATTGCGCGGTCCAGTACCAAGGTGTCGTGCAGACCGATATCCGGACCAATCGGCGCACCCGCCGCAACGCGCCCCAGCACGGGGATTTCCAGCATCTCGGGACGTTGGCGGCTGCCATGGTAATGAGTGACCAGACGAATGCCACGCGCCTGATTCGGTGTCACCTCGATCAGACCGGCCTCGGTCAACGCCAGAATGTGTTTACGCGCCACACTGCGCGAAGCAAAACCAAAGGCCTCAGCGATTTCAGCCAGGCTTGGGGACAGCCCCTGCTGCACGATACGGTCGCGGATGAAGGTCAGGATAGCGGTACGTCGGGGGCTTAATGTGCTCATGGAGTACATTTGTACTCCTTTCGTGATTTCCTGACCAGAGCCTCTTATCGGGCTTGACTGATAGGAGGTGCCGCCCCGTCTTCGACGCCGCGCTGTCGCGCAGCAAACACGGCCTGTGTAGGAGCGCGTATTGGCCGTGTTGGGAAAATTAAGCGACGGTGTGCTGGCGGGTCTGGAAAGACGCTGCCTTGTCTGGCGCGACACGTTTACCGGTCAAGGTCGGGAAGAGTGAATGATGGCTGAACTGTCGTTGGATATTTACGTCGAGCGCAAGACGTTCGCCGCCACTACCGTGTTGCAAAACGTAAGGCTGCAACTGCATGCACGGGAAGTCGTCAGCCTGCTTGGCCCAAGCGGCTGCGGGAAAAGTACCTTGCTGCGAATCTTTGCGGGGCTGGAAAAGGATTTTCAAGGCACGTTGCAGCGCACGGCTGGTGACGTAGCGTTCGTGTTTCAGGAGCCGCGACTGATGCCTTGGCTGACCGTCGAGCAAAATATCGGCTTCAGCGACGACCGACATTACGATAAAGCCTGGGTCGCGCAATTAATTGAAGAAGTTGGCCTCAGCGGCTTTGCTCAGGCCTTGCCCAAAGCGCTGTCCGGCGGCATGGCGCAGCGGGTCGCTATCGCCCGAGGCCTGTACTCCCGGCCACAAACGTTGTTACTCGATGAGCCGTTCAGTGCGGTGGATGCTTTCACCCGCATGAAGCTGCAAGACCTGCTGCTGCAGTTGGCAGAACACCATGCCATTGCCTTGCTCCTGGTTACTCACGATGTCGACGAGGCGCTTTATCTGAGTGATCGAGTCACGGTGATGGACAATCGGCCGAGTAGCATTCGTCAGGAACTGCGTGTCGATATTGACCGTCCCCGAGACAGACGCGACCCCGCCTTGGCATTGCTGAAAGCCCAGGCATTAACCGAGCTGCATTTGGCTCACGTGATCTAACTGCTCAGCGTTCGCTACGACCTGCACCGACACTCATCTCCACCGCTCACGCCATCGGAGGTTGACGAATGCAACGTTTTGGTGTCTTCTGAAACCGATTTCAGAGTCTCCACCTCAGCACCTGCTGATAACCCCTATAACTATAATCAGGGTCCAGGTCGTGAATAGTTTCCCTACTCCTATGCGTCCCCGCGTGACGATGAATGATGTTGCCACACTGGCTAGAGTGTCCAAGGCCAGCGTATCGCGCTTCATTGGCGAAGATCGGCAACTGCTTTCGGACGCCATCGCACTGCGTATCGAACACGCCATCGACACCCTCGGTTATCGCCCCAATCAAATGGCGCGCGGGCTCAAGCGTGGTCGTACCCGCCTGATCGGCATGTTGGTCGCTGATATCCGTAACCCCTATTCAGTGGCGGTCATGCACGGCGTCGAAACCGCCTGCCGCCTGCATGGCTACAGCCTGGTGGTGTGCAACACTGATCGGGACGACGAGCAGGAACGCGTGCACCTGGCAGCGCTGCGCTCCTACAACATCGAAGGCCTGATTGTGAATACGCTAGGCCATCATCTGGATGAACTGCGCCAATTGCATCAAGAACTACCGATGGTGCTGGTCGATCGCAAGGTCGAACAGCTGCGCAGCGATCTGGTCGGATTGAACAATGCTGACGCGGTGCGGCAAGCCATCGATCACCTTGATGAGCGCGGCTATCGTGACATCCTGTTGGTCAGTGAACAGCAGGACGGCACCAGTTCTCGTCTCGAACGTGTAGCCGCGTTCAATAGCCTGATCGCCGAGCGCACGCATCTGCGAGGACAGGTTCTGGAAACCAGCGATCTGCTTGGCTCACAATTGCAGGCTTTTCTCGCCGCGCCCGGCCCTGGGCCCAAAGCGTTGTTCACCGGGAATGGCATAGCGACCCTGATCTGCACACGCTTGCTGCGTGAACTGGGCTGCCAGTTGTTCGATGATATAGGTCTGATCGCGCTCGATGAGCTGGACTGGTATCCCTTGGTGGGAAGCGGTATTACCTCACTCGCCCAACCCACCCATGACATCGGCGTCACCGCGTTCGAATGCCTGCTCAACCGCTTGCGCGGCGACCAGGAGCCGCCACGGTTGTTCGATTTTCCGGCGAAGCTGATCGTGCGTGGTTCGACCCGACCCCGATCCTGACACCCTCCTCTTGAATGGCTGGCACCACAGCCGTGATGGCTGCTCTTTTTGCATCAAAATGAAACCGGTTTCAGAGGATGATAATAATGAACCTTTACCCTGTATCCATCAGCCTTTCCAGCTACGGTGCCGACCTGGTCCGTGAGCGTGGCCAGGCCAGCTTTATTCCGTTGCTGGCCAGTGCCGGCGCTTCGCGCATTGAGTTGCGCGAAGAGTTGTTTACCGTAGAAAACCACGAGGCGTTGTCGCTGGCCATCGAGTCACAGGGCCTGGAGTGTTTGTACTCATCACCGCTGGAGCTGTGGAGTGAAGGCCAGACTCAACCGAACGCCAAACTTGAGGCCACGCTGCTGCGGGCTGCGGCCTGCGGTGCGATGTGGCTCAAAGTATCCCTTGGCCAGTTCAACCAAAACTGTGACATGAGCGCGCTTGCCAGTTGTCTGACGCGGCATGCGGTGCGTTTGCTGATCGAGAATGACCAGACCGTTCAGGGTGGCCGGATTGAGCCGCTGAGCCGCTTCTTCGCCCGCGTCCAGGCGTTGGGTTTGCCGGTGGGTATGACCTTCGATATCGGCAATTGGCAATGGCAGGAGCAATCGGCGATCAGCGCGGCCAAGCAATTGGGCCGTTATGTCGAGTACGTGCACTGCAAGGCGGTGGCACGCAATGCCCAGGGCAAGCTGATTGCAACGCCACCAGGGCTGAGCGACCTTCATCTGTGGGAACAGCTGTTGCGCCAGATCATGCCAGGGGTGCCGCGCGCCATTGAATACCCGCTGCAAGGTGATGATTTGCTGGCACTCAGTCAACAACACATCAGCACCCTCGCCCACCTCGGTCAGCCACGGGAGGCGCTCAGCCATGCGTAAGATCGACATCCTTTCGTTCGGTGAAACCATGGCGATGTTCGTCGCCGAACACCCTGGCGAGCTGGCGCAGGTCAGTCACTTTGAAAAACACATCGCGGGTGCCGACAGCAATGTCGCTATCGGCTTGGCGCGACTTGGCTTCAACGTTGCGTGGCTGAGTCGAGTCGGCGATGACTCGCTGGGGCGCTTCGTGATCGACAGCCTGCAACGCGAAGGCGTGGACTGCCGGCATGTGGCCGTCGATCCGGCGTATCCCACGGGTTTTCAGCTCAAGTCCCGCGAACTCGACGGCAGCGACCCCCGTGTGGAGTATTTTCGCCGCGGTTCGGCGGCCAGTCGCTTGTCGGTGGCCGACGTCAGTCCTGAATTGCTAAGCGCTCGTCATCTGCACGCCACAGGTATTCCGGCGGCGTTGTCGCTCAATGCCCGGGAGCTGTCCTGGCACCTGATGACGGCCATGCGTGAGGCGGGGCGCAGCGTGTCGTTCGACCCCAACTTGCGTCCGTCGCTATGGTCAAACCAGACGCAGATGATCAGTGAAATCAACCGCCTTGCCGTGCTTGCTCACTGGGTCATGCCGGGGCTGGCCGAAGGCGCGTTGCTCACCGGCTACGAAGACCCGGACGACATTGCCGCATTCTATCTGGACCAAGGTGTTGAAGCGGTGGTGATCAAGCTCGGTGCCAAGGGCGCGTATTACCGCACCCATCTGGATCAAGGGTTTATCGCGGGGGTGCCGGTCACCCACGTGGTCGATACCGTGGGTGCCGGAGATGGTTTTGCCGTCGGCGTGATCAGTGCGCTGTTGGAAAACCAGGGCTTTGCCCAAGCGGTGGCTCGCGGCAACTGGATCGGCAGCCGCGCCGTACAAAGCCGAGGTGACATGGAGGGCTTGCCGTTGCGTGCGCAGCTGCTTGCAGCGTTACCCATCGATGAGCAACGACGACAACCCGCCTGACTGTTTCATCCGAATGACACACCCGTTACCTGCTGCGACAAAAACAACAAGATCAGGAGCATCGATATGGAAAAGGCACTCGACATGACAAAGCGGCTCATCAACCGTCGCTGGCTGTACATCATGCCCATCGTTTTTATCACCTACAGCCTGGCCTACCTGGACCGCGCCAATTATGGATTCGCCGCCGCCGCGGGGATGGCTGAGGACTTGCACATCACACCGGGCCTGTCCTCATTGCTGGGCGCGCTGTTTTTCCTCGGTTACTTCTTCTTTCAGGTGCCGGGCGCGATCTATGCGCAGAAGAACAGTGTCAAAAAACTGATTTTCGTCAGCCTGATCCTATGGGGTGGGTTGGCGACGCTGACCGGGATAGTCTCCAACGCCTACATGCTGATCGGCATCCGCTTCATGTTGGGTGTGGTCGAAGCAGCGGTTATGCCCGCGATGCTGGTCTATCTGTGCCATTGGTTCACCCGTGCCGAACGCTCCCGGGCCAATACCTTCCTGATCCTCGGCAACCCGGTGACCATGCTCTGGATGTCCGTGGTGTCAGGCTATCTGGTGTCGCACTTTAGCTGGCGCTGGATGTTCATCATCGAAGGCCTGCCCGCAATCATCTGGGCGTTTATCTGGTGGCGGCTGGCCGATGAAAAACCGACACAGGCCACCTGGATGAGCGAAGAAGACAAAATCGACCTGCAAAGGACGCTGGATGCCGAGCAGGTAGGGATCAAACCGGTGAAGAACTACGCCGAAGCCTTCCGTTCACCCAAGGTGATCATCCTGGCGCTGCAGTTCTTCTGCTGGAGCATTGGTGTCTACGGCTTTGTGCTGTGGCTGCCGTCGATCCTCAAACAAGGTGCCCACCTGAACATGGTCGAGGCGGGTTGGTTGTCTGCGTTGCCCTATCTGGCCGCCGTGATCGCCATGCTGGCAGTGTCCTGGGGGTCTGACCGAATCCAGCGCCGCAAGCGCTTTGTCTGGCCGCCACTGCTGGTCGCCGCCCTGGCGTTCTATGGTTCCTATGCGTTGGGCAGCGAGCATTTCTGGTGGTCTTACTCCCTGCTGGTGCTGGCCGGGGCCTGCATGTATGCGCCTTACGGGCCGTTTTTTGCGATTGTTCCGGAGATCCTGCCGTCCAACGTTGCCGGTGGTGCGATGGCGTTGATCAATAGCATGGGTGCGCTGGGTTCTTTTGCCGGGTCGTATCTGGTCGGCTACCTCAATGGCGTCACGGGCAATCCCGGCGCGTCCTACTTGTTGATGAGCGGTGCGCTGTTGGTTTCGGTGGTACTGACGCTCTTTCTCAATCCACGCAACGATTCAATTCCCGCGCGTACTCCACGTCGCCTGCGCCGAGTCGCGGTGCACCATTGATCACTCAGGGTGAATACAATGAAAAAACAAGTCGTTTTGTATAAAAAGCTATCGCCAACGTTGATGAGCCGCTTGCAACAGCATACGGATGTCACGTTGATCGACGAACCGAACCGCGATGGCCTGGCGCGCTTGCGTGCCGCCCTGCCCCACGCCCATGGTTTGCTCGGGGCCAGCCTAAAACTGGATGCGCCGTTGCTGGATCTGGCGCCGCACCTTGAGGCGGTGTCGAGCGTCTCGGTGGGCGTCGATAACTATGATCTGGACTACCTTGATCGGCGCGGCATTCTATTGAGCAACACCCCCGACGTACTGACCGAAACCACGGCCGACACCGGTTTTGCGTTGATCCTTGCCACCGCACGGCGGGTGGTCGAGTTGGCCAATATGGTCCGCGCCGGGCAGTGGAAGAGCAGCCTCGGCCCGCTGCATTTTGGCAACGATGTGCATGGCAAAACCCTGGGTATTATCGGCATGGGCCGGATTGGTGAAGCGCTGGCACAACGCGGGCATTTTGGGTTTGGCATGCCCGTGCTGTATCACAGCCACTCGCCCAAGCCCGCCGTGGAGGCGCGTTTCAATGCGGGTTATCGAAGCCTTGAGGCACTGTTGCAGGAAGCTGACTTCATCTGCCTGACCTTACCGCTGACCGCCGAAACCCAAGGTTTGATCGGTGCCAGGCAGTTCGCGTTGATGCGTCCGCAGAGTATTTTCATCAACATTTCGCGAGGCAAGGTGGTCGATGAGTCGGCCCTGATTGACGCCTTGCAAAAGCACCAGATCCGCGCCGCGGGGCTGGATGTGTTCGAGCGCGAGCCGCTGGCCCATAACTCGCCGTTGCTGCACCTGAACAACGTGGTCGCCACCCCGCACATGGGTTCGGCAACCCACGAAACCCGCGAAGCCATGGCGCAATGCGCCGTCGATAACCTGCTGAGTGCGTTGGCGGGAGAGCGACCGGTGAATCTGGTGAATCCCAAGGCGTGGGGGGTGCGGGTGTCAGGTTGACCGCTTTGGTCCATTCGCGAATAAATTCGCACACACAGGCTGTGTGAAATGCCTGACACACCGCCTGGTGCTTAAATCACAAACCGCGCCACCATCGCGCTCAGGTCTACCGCCAGGCGTGACAATTCATGACTGGCAACGCTGGTCTGATTGGCGCCGGCAGCGGATTGGGTGGACAGGTCGCGGATGTTCACCAGATTACGATCCACCTCGCGAGATACCTGGGCCTGCTCTTCAGACGCGCTGGCAATGACGAGATTGCGCTCGTTGATTTTTGAAATAGCCGCCGTGATCTGTTCCAGCGCCACGCCTGCCGATCGAGCCAATTCCAGGGTGGTTTGTGTGCGGTTGGTGCTCAACTGCATCGACTGCACCGCTTCACCGGTACCGTTTTGAATGCCCGCGACCATTTGCTCGATCTCTTGTGTCGACTGCGCGGTGCGATGAGCTAACGCGCGCACTTCATCTGCGACCACAGCAAACCCTCTGCCAGCCTCGCCAGCACGTGCTGCTTCGATCGCCGCGTTCAAGGCCAACAAGTTGGTCTGTTCGGCGATGGAGCGAATAACGTCCAGCACTTTGCCAATATCACGACCTTGCACCGCCAGGCCTTCGACCAGCGTCGACGTGGTTTGCACGTCCTTAGTCATGGCCTGAATGGCCGAAACAGTCTCGACCACCCGATCACGCCCCTCACGCGCGGCCTGGTTGGATTGTTGCGACTCTTCGGAAGTGGACACTGCGTTACGCGCGACCTCTTCCACTGCAGCGGTCATTTCGTTGACTGCGGTGGCCGCCTGTTCGATTTCATTGTTCTGCTTTTGCAGACCGCTGGACGCTACTTCGGTGGCCACACTCAGCTCTTCCGCTGCGTAAGCCAACTGTGTAGCCGAGCCGGAGATCTGCTCGATAGTTTTGCGCAGGTTCTGCCGCATGACCGCGAGTGCTTCGAGCAGACGTGCCGGTTCGTCTTTGCCATCGACCTGGATGAGTTTGGTCAGATCGCCGCCCGAGATGTCTTGCGCGGCACGTAGCGCAAGGGCCAGTGGCGTGACAATACTGCGAATAAGCAGCCAGGCGAGTAGAACCGTGAGCAATACAGCACTTGCTGCCACGCCAATGATCATTATATTGGCGTTTTCATATTGATCCCCGGCAATTTTTGACGCGTCAGCTGCGCCCTTTTTGTTAATGGCAACCAGTTGCCTGAGTTGATCGCCCATTCGGTCTGAATCGGGCTTCATGCGCGAGTTGATCACGTTACGCATGTCTTCGACTTTATTTTGGCGTGACAGCTCAAGCATCTGGGTTTGAGCGCTCAGGTAACTTTCAAATGTGGCACTGAATGTTTTATAGACCTGCGCTTCTTCTGTGGTTGCCGGCAACGCAGCATAGCTGGCTCTTGCCTGTTGTACCTTGCCAAGCAGTTCCCGGATGCGCCTATCGCTTTCCTCCAGTTCTGCCGGTTCACGGTTGACCATCACGCGGAAAGAAAGAATACGCAAACGCAGGACATTCTCGGTCACGTCGCCTAGAAAGCCGACGCTTGGAAGCATGTGGGCGTCCACCTCGGTGGCAGCCTGGCGGATGATGGACATACGATTCAGGGCAAAGATACCCAAGCCAACAACCAGCAAGGCGATAAATGCAAAACCGAGAAAGGCGCGCGGCGCAATATTCATGTTTCTTAGCGACATGGAATGGCTCTCATCAGGTAGGGAACTGCAAACGTTCATGTAATCGGGCAGTGTGGTGAATGCGTACCCCCGTTGCCAGGTTTACGTACTTAATACCTATATCGGCAAAACTTCAGGTTTTACTTGTCCTGATGCGAAATATATTTAGGGATCATGAAATACGTCCCCATACGAAGCTAACCACAAAAATAAGAGACGTGACCTACATCAAGGAAACGTAAAAGTTTTGTCAGGTGGGCAGAAAGTCGTTCCTGCTGATCGCGACTGGGTGCTACTTTTAATGCCTCGAAGGGTCAATGCAACTGATCCGTCCCCTTCCCATTGGAGCTGATGCTAGCGCTCAATTGAATAAGGTGGCCGCATGAGTAAAGTCACGTTCCCCAACGCTTGCCAGCTGATGCGCTGGCACTTTCACCCCGTTGGTTTCGAAGCCAGCATGGACGCACCCTGCAGTATGATTGCCCGTCTGTTCGATCGAGCCAGTGGTGAAACGGTCATCGCTATCGCCGGTATCCCTTGCGCGACGGTAATGAATGCGACAGATGTCGAGCGAATCATCGAGGCGATCGAGGCTGAGCTGGAGTCGTTCATTCCACCGCGTGTGTTGGGCTTTTTGTAACACCTCGCCCGCGTCTATCTTCGAAAAATGGCTTGTCTCCTGCGATCCGGTCGGATGCCTTGGGAATCGTCGCGTTTTCGTTGCCATTGTTGTCGATGTACCAATAACAGTGACGCACCGCCCGGGTGATAGCCACATAAGCCAGGCGCAGGATTTCGTCTTTTTGTGCAGTGTCGAACGGGGCTGCATCACCCTCCTTGCCCAACCCGGCCATGCGATACACTTGGTTTTTATAGGGAGACTGGGTCAAGTGCTGGCAATCCCCAAGCAGAAACACTGCGTCGGCTTGCAAGCCTTTGGAGCTGTGATAGGTCAGTTGCTTGAAGCGTCTGGACTCGGGTGGCAGTCCAGAATCGTAATTAACCAACACCTGTAACTGCTCGGAAAATCTGGCTTTTTCACTGCTCTTGCGATACAGCAACAGGATGGAATCACCATCGTTGTAGTGCTGAATCAAGCGCTCGGTCAACTCATCATCGTCGCGATCCTGCACGGTGACCGGCAGCAGTTCTTGAACAGCCCCGGCAGCTTTGGCCTTCTTGCCCGCAATCGACGGCGCGGCGCGGACGATATGCTCGGCCGCATCAATGATGTGCTGATGGCTACGGAAGTTGTCGCTGAGCATCACCTTGGTGGTGGACGGCGATGAGAACTCTTTGGTGAACTCCATGAAGTATTTCGGTGAGCTACCGCGCCACCCATAGATGGACTGCCAATCATCACCGACACACAACAAGGAAGATCGCTGCGCGTTACGCCCGACGTGCATTGATGGGCCACGGCTGCGAATCTCCCGCAGACTGGCGCGAATCCAGGAGACGATTTGCGGAGAAACGTCCTGGAATTCGTCGATCATCAGGTGCGACAGCGGCCTGAGCAGTTCATCGCTGACGAGCTTGAGGTTCTCCGGTGAAGTCTCCCCAAACAGCGCAAACATCCTGTTGTACGTCATCACCGGTGGGGTCTGAGCGAGCAGGTGCGTTTCGAAGGCTTTCCAGAACAGACTCAAGGCTTCAAAGAAAAAGCGGTCAGGGTCGTTGTCGGCGAAACTCATCTGCGCGACGGCGGCAGGAACGTCCAGCCCCAGGTTTTCGATGAAGCTGGCAGCCGTAACGAAACCATCCAGCACAGGCGCGGCGCTCAGCTCGCCCTTCACCTTGTAATCGAAACCTGGGCCTGCGACCGCTGACCCTGCCAATGACTGTAAAACCCGTTTCGCGGCTTCATAGTTCTCCAGCCAAATCACAGGCTTGCGACAGAAAGCTTGAAACAGGGTGCGCTTGATCACCCATTCGGCCCAGATCGGCAACTTGGCCGCTGAACGCTTCATCTGTTGGTTTTCCGAGGGATCGAAACCCAGTACAACCCAGGCATCCAGCTCGGCAATGTAGCCATGAAAATGAAAGGGAAAACCATTGATTTCAACGGTTTGCCGCATGGGCTCAATGCCCTTTATAGGCCATGCTTTGGCACGAAACCACAGGTCCTCCAGGGTGTCGCACAGCTCTTCATCGCGCTTGGCCGACAACTCGGTCACAGTCATGCGTTTTTGCACGTCGGGATGATCGCGGTCCAGCTCTTTGAGCTGCAACGCATGGCGATACAACGGCGCCATGACCTCGCGAAACCGCTCGTTACTCGCATACAGATCGCGATAGCAGAGATTCAGTTGCTGACGTTGCGCGTCGTTGATTCGCAAATCGAACGGATTGCTGTCTGCGCCGTCTTCCACCCCACCCACTGCTGCTTGATTGCTCAGGTTCTCGAAGGCACGTAACTGGCTGAAACCCGGCAGGCTGCGTACCAGCGGCAGGATGCGCGAATGAAAGGTGCGCACCAGGTCGCGGCCTTCTTTGAGGCTCAGGCTATGGCCCCATAGCGCCATGATCTGGATGAGCTTGTTAATGAAGTCCTTGCGCGACTCGCGCGTGAACGTCACCACCGTCATGGAACTGAGTTCAAAACCAAGGTAATGGCTCAGCAGCAGAATACGCAGCACCAGCGATGTGGACTTACCCGCACCGGCTCCGGCGATGACATAAGTAGAGGGCGTGTCACTGAAAATCATCTTCCATTGTGCGGCGCTGGGCTGGGCGTGGCTGGGCAGTTTCAAAGCGACATCGGCTTTGATACGCTTTTTAAGGTCTGCAGTGAGCGCCAGGCGCCAGTCATCGAACAGATGATCGTCGATGCGCGGGCCACGGTGCTCGGTGGGGCGGGTGTCACGAATCAGCAACACCTGCTGACTGTCCTCTGCCGCGTCGAGCCGACCTTCTGCGTAACCTTCGTTCATGCCTTCAGCGTGACCAATGAGGTAGCCATCGGCATGCCCTTGTAACCAGGACGGCACGTGCTGCGAGCGCAAGCCCGTCAGACCGCGGCCAATGAGGCGTGCCAGCAGGCGTTTGAGAAAGGGTAATTGTTCCGGCGATGACAGATCGGCAGGCAGTTTATGCGGCACGCAGGCTCCAGGTGTCAGCTTGTGAGCGAAGAAGCACCTATGGTGGCCGGATTCGCTGGTGAGTTCTAGTGAAATGCTTTGCCATCAGCGCGTTAGCCGATCAACTGCAGGTGCAATCGAAATAAAAGCCAATGAAGCAGGGATTTTATTTATCTAATAAATAGATTGTTTTGGTGCGATTTTTCCGCTTATTTTCGATGAATAATTGATAGATGATGCTCGCCATCACCCATTGATCTATCGTTCAGCAGTACTGATGCGAACAGCCCGGTTCTGCTTTGGAGGCCACAATCATGCTCGAATTAAGACCCTTTGACACGTTGGGCGGCGCAAACCATGGCTGGCTGAACGCTCATCATCACTTCTCGTTCGCTGAGTATTACGACCCTAAACGGATGAACTGGGGTCAATTGCGGGTATGGAACGATGACGTGATCGCATCAGGGACCGGTTTTCCGAAGCACCCTCACCGAGACATGGAAATCATCACGTACGTTCGTGAAGGCGCAATCACCCACGAAGATAATCTGGGTAACAAAGGTCGCACTGAGGCGGGTGATGTTCAAGTCATGAGCGCCGGGACCGGTATCGCCCACAGTGAATACAACATGGAGTCGACCGAGACCAAGATCTTTCAGATCTGGATTGTGCCTGATGAGACTGGTTCTGCGCCTTCCTGGGGTGCCAAACCTTTCCCGAAAGGCCAGCGCGAAGGCTTTATCACCCTTGCCAGCGGCAAGGCCGACGATGACCAAAGCCTGCGAATCCGCACCAATGCACGTCTGGTAGCGGCCAATCTGAAGGCGGGTGAAACTGCGGAGTACCGTTTGGACGCGGGTCGCCGCGCCTATCTGGTTCCGGCCACCGGGGTCATTGAGGTCAACGGTTTACGTGCATCGGCGCGTGATGGCGTTGCTGTTGAGGATGAGCGCGTGCTGCGCGTTACGGCCATTGAGGACAGCGAAGTTATCCTGGTGGACGTGGCCTGATCTAATACAGCGGTAACAAAAAAGGGACGGCAAATGCCGTCCCTTTTTTTTGCGCGGTGGGTCGCCTATCCCTTTGGGAGGCCTCGCCCGCGTCTTCGACGCTGCGCTGTCGCGCAGAAAACCGGGTTGCGATTTGTGTGTGTCGTGATCAGTGATGGCGTGCCAGATAAGACGCCTTCGTGAATAAATTCACTCCCACGGGGATCTTGATTTACCTTTGGTTTTTGAGTGAATTGACTGCCGAATTACGGCAAGGCCCCTTTTCCAGAAGGCCGAGCGCAGGGGGTAACGAGGCAGGACGCCGAGTTAGCCGCACGGGGCCAGGGATGGCCCCTTGCGGCGACCCCCGGAGCAACGCCGGAGCGAGGGAAATCTGAGCTTTAGCGAGGATCCGTATGGTGGGGCAAGCGTTTTGGCGGGACCTTTTTGCGGTTCGGCGTCCCGACGTTTGAAAAAGGTTCCTCGCTGTAAGAGCGAAACCATAAGTCCAGCGACCATACATGCCGGATATTCACACGAAGCTATGCGCCAAATCATTGTTTTTAAATAATTAAAAAACAGTTGGGTGAGAGCAGGCTTGCAACTACGCGTCCCGCTGCGAAGGCGGTAGGTCAGACACAGGTGGGTTGAACTCAATGGCCTCTTCGCAGGCAAGCCTGCTCCCACAGTTACCTGTGGAAGCAGGCCATGCATCAGCGCGGTGCGATGGCCGCGTCTACCAACACTTGCGCTTCTGCCACCAGACGCTTGAGGTGGTCTTCACCGATAAAGCTCTCAGCGTAGATCTTGTAAATGTCTTCAGTGCCCGAAGGGCGTGCTGCGAACCAGCCGTTCTCGGTCATGACCTTCAAGCCACCAATGGCCTGATCGTTGCCCGGCGCATGGCTGAGAATGCTCTGGATCGTTTCACCCGCCAATTCAGTGGATTTCACTTGGTCGGGCGACAATTTGCTCAGCAGTGCTTTTTGCTCAGGGTTGGCTTTGGCTTCCACGCGGGTAGAGAACGGCTCGCCCAATTCCTGGGTCAGGGCTTGATAGATTTCGCTGGGGTCACGACCTTTACGGGCGGTGATCTCAGCGGCGAGCAAGGCAGGGATCAGGCCGTCCTTGTCGGTGGTCCAGACGCTGCCATCCCGACGCAGGAATGAGGCGCCGGCACTTTCTTCACCGCCAAACCCCAAGGAGCCATCGAACAAGCCGTCGGCGAACCACTTGAAACCCACGGGCACTTCATACAGACGTCGGCCCAGGCGTTTGGCCACGCGGTCGATCATGCCGCTGCTGACCACGGTTTTACCAATGGCGGCGTCAGCGCGCCAGTCGGGACGGTTCTGGAACAGGTAGTCGATGGACACTGCCAGATAGTTGTTGGGTGCCAGCAACCCACCCGTCGGCGTGACGATGCCATGGCGGTCGTGATCCGGGTCGCATGCGAACGCGACTTGGAAACGATCCTTAAGGCCAATCAGGCCCTGCATGGCGAAATTCGAGGACGGGTCCATGCGAATGCGACCATCCCAATCCACGCACATGAAGCGGAACGTTGGATCGACTTGCTGATTGACCACTTCCAGGTTCAGACCGTAGTGCTCGCCGATCGCCGACCAGTAGTGCACCCCTGCTCCGCCCAGCGGGTCCACGCCCAGCCGCAGGTTGGAATCACGGATAGCGTCCATGTCGATGACGTTTTTCAGGTCAGCGACATAGGTGTTGAGGTAGTCGTGGCGGTGAGTGGTGTCTGCACGCAGAGCTTTTTCGTAGCTCATGCGAGTGACGCCCAGCACCTTTTCGGCCAACAGTTCGTTGGCCTTGGCCTCGATCCATTTGGTGATGTGGGTATCTGCCGGACCACCATTGGGCGGGTTGTATTTAAAGCCGCCACTTTCCGGCGGGTTGTGCGATGGGGTGATGACGATACCGTCAGCCAGCCCTGAAGTACGGCCACGGTTGTAGCAAATAATGGCGTGGGAAATCGCCGGAGTCGGTGTGTATTCGTCATTTTCGGCGATCATGACCTGCACGCCGTTGGCCGCCAACACTTCCAGTGCGGTGACACTGGCCGGCGTCGACAAGGCATGGGTATCGGCGCCAAGGAACAGCGGACCATCGATGCCGTTGATTTGACGGTACAGGCAGATAGCCTGACTGATGGCCAGAACATGCCATTCGTTGAAGCTCAGTTCAAAAGAACTGCCGCGGTGGCCAGACGTGCCAAACGCAACGCGCTGGGTGGAAACCGATGCGTCAGGTTGGCCGGTGTAATAGGCCGTCACCAGTCGCGGAAGATCGACCAAGAGTTCTGCTGGCGCTGGTTTGCCGGCAAATGGACTGAGACTCATACGAAACCTCCATGGATGGAAGAAAACAAAAAAGGAACAGGTTCTGTGTGTAACACCCCCGACAGAGGCAGGGGCGCCATGAGGCGGCAGTTTACTGGCAGTTGGACCGCGACGCGATGCTATCTATCCGTAAGGCCTTGAACGTTTTAAAGCTGCCACCAGGTGGGTAGCAGGTTTTGTACCTTGCGCTCGGCGAAACGGTCATCGATCAGCATCACCACCCCACGATCGTCTTGACCACGAATCACCCGGCCAGCGGCTTGTACAACTTTTTGCAGACCGGGATATAGATAGGTGTAGTCGTATCCAGCACCGAACAGCGTGGCCATTCGCTGTTTGAGTTGTTCATTCACCGGGTTCATCTGGGCCAAACCCAGCGTGGCGATGAATGCACCGATCAATCGCGCGCCCGGCAGGTCAATGCCTTCGCCAAAAGCCCCGCCCAGCACCGCAAATCCGATGCCCTGGCTGCTCAAGGTGAATTGATCGAGGAACGCCTGCCGCTCGCTTTCAGGCATGCCGCGCGATTGCTGCCACAGCCGGATCTGCGGATGCCGTTTGTACATCAGCTCAGCAACCTGTTGCAGATAGTCGAAGCTGCTGAAGAAGGCCAGGTAATTGCCCGGCCGCGCCTGAAATTGCTCGGTCATCAACTCGACGATGGGCGCCAGTGACGCCTGTCGATGGGTGAATCGGGTGGATATCTGACTGACGATACGCACGTCCAGCTGTTCCCGGGAGAACGGCGACTCAACATCAACCCACGCGGTATTGCCTGGCAGACCGAGCAGGTCAGCGTAGTAACGGCGAGGATTCAAGGTCGCGGAAAACAGCACAGTGCTGCGCGCCGCCGTGAGACGCGGGCGAATGAAGCCTGCTGGCACTACGTTGCGCAGGCTAAGACACGACAGGCTGCGTTTGCCATCCCGTTCGCGCTTGCTGATATCGAACACAAAATGCTCATCAAACAACTCGGCTATCCGCGCAAACTGGATCGCGTCGAAATAAAAGCTCTGCAAGGCGCCATCGACGGCGTGGGGATGCTCATTGAAGTAGTCGCCTATAGCGGCCACACATAGGCTCAGACTTTGCAGAAACCGGGCGGGGGTAACGGGATAGGCCTGATAACCCAGCGTCTGATCCTTGTGCAACGCATTCCACTCTCGATTGAGCCGTTGCAGGGATTTCTTCAGCACCTCAGGTGCAGCGTTGCGAATAGCGTTCATGCTTTGTTGATCAAGGCTGGCGCTGTACATCTGTCGCGTGCGCTCGACCATGTTGTGCGCCTCGTCCACCAACACGGCCACGCGCCACTGGTTGAGCTGACTGAGGCCGAACAGCAAGGCGCTGAGATCGAAATAATAGTTGTAGTCTGCGACCACCACGTCTGCCCAGCGCGCCAGCTCCTGACTCAAGTAATACGGGCAAACCTGGTGCTGACGGGCGACTTCACGCACGCCGGCTTGATCGAACCATGGATTGTCCATTGCGGCGCTGCGTGCTGCCGGCAATCGATCATAGAAGCCCTTGGCCAGAGGACAGGAATCGCCGTTGCACGCCTTGTCCGGGTATTCACAGGCTTTTTCCCGGGCCACCATTTCCAGCACACGCAGCGTCAGAGTTGGCGCGCTGTGGCGAATGACGCTCAAGGCGTCCAATGCCAGCTTGCGCCCTGGGGTCTTGGCCGTCAGGAAGAACACTTTGTCGAGTTTTTGCCCGGGGGCCGCCTTGAGCATCGGAAACAAGGTACCTACCGTCTTGCCGATGCCAGTGGGTGCCTGGGCCATCAGACAACAGCCCGTGCTGACCGCTTTGTAGACCGACTCCGCCAACACCCGTTGGCCGGTACGAAAGCCCGCATGCGGGAACTGCAGCGCGTTCAAGGCTTTGTTGCGGGCGTGAGTATGGGTCATTTCCTGCTGGGCCCATTGCAGGAAAATCGCGCATTGCTCGTTGAAGAACCCTTGGAGCGTGGTCGCCGTATAGCGTTCGCGAAACAGGGTTTCCTGCTCGCTGACGATATTGAAATAGACCAACGCCAGCGTGACGTCACCCAGCTTCATCTGCTGGCAGAGTAGCCAGCCATAGATTTTTGCTTGCGCCCAGTGCAGTTGCCGGTGGTTCGCCGGCATGGCGCTCAAGTCACCTCGGTAGGTTTTTACTTCTTCAAGTTGATTGAGCAGCGGATCGTAACCGTCCGCCCTGCCCCGGACCTTCAGTCGTAGATAATCACCACTGAGTGCCACTTCAGCTTGATAAGCCTCACCGCGACGGGCAACCACCGTACGGTGACCGGCCATGCCTTCCAGTGCTGTGGGCGATGGCGTAAACCGCAAGTCGAGGTCGCCCACCTTGGCCGTGAACTCGCACAGGGCGCGCACGGCCACCCCGTAGCTTGGATCATCATGGAGAGAATCATGGACAGGATCGAGGGTCACTGGAGAGGCCAAGCCGTTTTAGCGCCGGTACTGGATGGGCGTACAGATACCAGCTATGGCCCAACTCTGGCAAACACAATTGGATCAGTGGCCCGCCCGACGGCTATAGGATTACAGCCGCTCTTGGCGTAACACGTCATCCAGCGTGTCCAGCGCCGTGCCAATATCCTGATTCCAATCAAAGGCGAAGCTGATCCGCAGGTTTTGCTGATGCAGGCCTTGCAGGCTGAATATCTCGCCAGGCGCGATAAATATCCGTTTTTTGAGCAGCCGGTCGAACACCCGGCGCATGTCCACCGGCCGCACGCATTCGGCCCAGATTGCAGCGCCGCCTCCGGGCAGGTTGAAACGCAGGCTTGCCCCCGCACGCTGCTGCAGCATACCGGCCAGGGTGAGCATGCGATCCTTCAAAAGGCGGCGCAGCCCGGTAATGTGTTGATCAATGCGTCCTGAGCTGTAAAGGCGCGCAATGGCTTTCTGGCGAATGGGCGGCAGGCAGAAGGAGCGCACCAGAAAATGTCGTTGCAACTCGGCACTGAAATGCTTGCACAGCAGATACCCATAAGGCGCTTCAGGGCCGATGATCTTGTCGAAGGCGGAAAACACCAACAAGCGTTCCGGGTCGATCCAGTCCCGCAATCGGCTCGCCGGTTGCTCGAAACACAGCTCGCCATGGGTGTCATTTTCCAGCACCCAGGTGCCGCCAAGGTTCAGTCGATCCGCCAGCCGCTTGCGGTTATCCAATTGCATCAGGCTGCCTTGCGTCGAGCTAACGACTGACGCCAGGACTGCCAGGCCGATGTCCTCCTGAAACAGTATTTGCTCGAGCCAAGGCAGATCCACGCAACCGTCATTGTCTAGCGGCATCTCGATCACGCGGATATCGAACGATTGCAGCAAGCGCAATATCGTCCAGGAGCAAGGCGATTCCACCAGCACCGTACCGCCCCGAAGCCCAAGTGCATCAAGGACTATTTTCAGCACCCCACGCAGATCCGCCCCGACATAGACGTTGTCTGGATGCCAGCAATGCTGTGCACACGTGGTGTAGCGCGCGGCCAATACCGTGCGTAACTCGAGTTCACCGAAGGGCTGGAACTGTAGATTTGGCTGGCGTGGGTAGTGACGAATCAATTCGCGTTCGAGCATCAACAATCGGTTCTCAAGCGACAACAGTATCGTCGGCTCATCATTGCTGAGTACGAACATGCCCGGGCGGTGGGCATTGGCGTAGAGCTTTTCAACCAGATCTTCATCATTGCAGGCCAGTTGTCCACTGGGGCATGACGTCAGACAGGGCAATGCGAAGTAGCCTGATTTGGGAACGGAGCGGACTCGGCCCTCTTTTTCCAACAAGCAATAGGCGTACTGAACGGTTGATATGGATACCTTCAAGCGCCTGGCCAAGTCCCGCAATGACGGTAGCTTGGTTGTGTACCCGCTGTGTACCTCGCCGATCAGCCGGTTGAGGTAGCGATACACTGCCTGATAAGCAAAGCTGGAGGTGCTGTCTTTCATAAGCTGTAACCCATCCATGCGTGAACGCCGACCCAGGGAATATGCGCGAGCCCATAGCAACTGCCGCTCAATCTCTGGCAGCAGCTATGAGCAGAAGGATCACGCTTAGCGCCCAGACACTATTTCGGCCATGGGCTGGCCCGTCATTGGGTCGATGGTCATGATGCGATGCTTGTCCGGGTCGCTGGCGCGAACCTTGGCGATCAGTGATGTCTGATCGTCGAAATTCACCCTTTTTTTGCGGTAAAGGTTTTGCAGCCCGACTTTGTTCAACCCACTGATATCGATCAACCATTGCATGACTTGTTCTGGGACTTGCAGCCCCATTAATGCCTTGTGCAGATCAGGCAGTGCGACCAGCATCCCAGGATGGCAACGGCGCAGGAACGCTTCCAGGCTACGGCCCGAATCCACGAATGGGGCGAACAACAGGCACACCAACTGCGTGTCGTTCAGACCAAATGCTTCCTGTGCGTACGCCGATGAAAGTACGCGACGCCTCTCGATGTTTTCGCTGCCGTCGTAGGCAGCCATGGCTCGTTCGATCAATCGTTCGGGCATTTTTTTCTTGTGCATCAACCCTTTTGCCAGCTCCAGATACTCGGTGATTCCTTCCTGGTAGCTACCACCGCGAACATAGTGGGCCTGTAAGCCACGCATGTGCGCCATCAACATGGGGTTGGCGCAATCAGACTCGCTGAAGCTGAACGCAAGATCATCGAACTGGAACCCCAGGAACTCGGTCAGCAAGGGCCAATGGGCATCAGCTGTGCAACTGACCAGATCGAAAATAGTGATGAACGCAGGGACGATGGATTTGTTGGGGTACGCAAGGGTGCGACCAACAGGTTCTTCGCCCTCTTCATAGAGCTCGCGATAATAAACGTGACCGATACTGTTCAGGGTCTTGAGCACGCCATTGAAGCTCTGATTGCGCAAGTCTGATGCAGGGACCTCTAATTTTTGGGCCAGGCGCATGATCCACGTCGCATATTGCTTTTGCTCCTTGCGCGAATCGCCGCTGACCACCGCGTCGATTCCAGTGCCCCAGCACGCAGCAAGCCCAAAAAAATCGGCCAACCCCAAATAACAGCTATTGCAGAAGGTCGAACGGGCATCGCCCGCGGTCATGTGGCCAGTCAATAACATGTCAGAACGATTGTGCTCGCGCCCCACCGTGGAAAACGGCAAGTCATAACGAAAGGGACGAATCTGCTGTTGGTCGACCATCAATACTTCGACGCGCGGGTCGTCATAGAGAAACAACGCCGAATAGCTGCGATGTATATTGCCCATCACTTCCGACGTTATGCCAGCGTGACGCATGGTGGCGATTCGCAGATTGAAGGTCGCGGGTGACCTGCCAGCGATACTCAACTGCGCAGCCCGCAGGAACGCAACGGTATAGGCGCTGTCTTTACCTCCGCTGAAAGCAATCATCACTTTGAAGCTTCCGATACGCTCGATGCCACCCGCCGCTACGATCAGACGCTGGATCAGCAGTTGCAACGCCGTCCGCTCAGCGCGGGTGAAGTAACTGAGCAACCGCTGCAATACCTGCTGGTACACATAGTTCATTGCCTGCTCATGAATCGAACTCATAACGCGACACCTGAAAAATGAAGGGTCACATAGCCGATATAACTGAGGGAACTGACGCCCCCGCCAATCATGATGTCAACCTGAGGTTTGTTAGTCGATGAAGAGCTGGAAAAATAGTGTTGTTCTACCATGACTCATTCCTTGAGCAATAATTACCGATGTATTATCAGTATCTTTTGATTAATTACAAGACACAGATCGACGGTAAAAAGCAGCGCAATTCAAAGGATGACAAGAGGGGCTAAGCAATAAACATGCACGTTTAAAATTGCAGTCTTATAACCATGACTTCATACGAAATGACAAAGCTTATGATCGTACGAAAGCAAGGGGAGGCAGGCGCTGAGACCCACGTAACCCGCGCCGCTCAGGGCGGTGATGGATGGCCGGAATCAGGCTTGATACGCTCTGAATGTTGTATCCCTGCGCGCATCAGGAAAGGCCACTTATCGCGCCCGTATTATAAATAAGAGTTACACCTTGCGGGGGGGGGGGGGGGGGGGGGGGGGGGGGGGGGGGGGGAGCTCAGCATTTAAACAGCTATAAACTGCACGCGTTCGTAGTAAACATTGTCCTACGCTGTCGCGCCAAGTTAATCGAGTCGAACGTATAATAACTGTCGCGCGGAAGCCCGCTTTTGGCCGGCGCCTTAACAGTGGCGCCGAAGTGACTAACACTAAACGTTTGTGTTTAAACAGGCTCGACTTTCAATACGGCCCGACCGCCGATTGGACAACCGTCCATATAGCGGTGAGCCTGAACGACTTCGGCGAAGGGGAATACCCGGGTCATCTGTGGCAACAAGACCCGATCAGCCGTCATCTGGTTTATATCACGCAGCGCACGTTGTACCGCTGCTTCGTCCTGAGTGATGCCCAGCTCCGGCTTGCCGGTGAAATTACCCAGGCAATGCACGAAGAACTGTATGTTTTTCTGGAACGCGGCGCACGCCGGAAACGGAGTCTGATTACCCCCTTGCAAGCCATAAAGCACAAGGCGGCCGCGCGGTGCCAGAACGTCGCCGAGAATCGACATCTGCGGACCACCCAAACCATCGAGGACCACATCAACACCGTGGTTACTGGTGTATTTGTTGATGGACATCAACAGGTCCTGCTCCTCAGTGACGATGACTTTATCAGCGCCCAGGGACAGCAGGTAATCGCGCTGTTCAGCGGATTTGGTCGCAGCGATGACCTTCACGCCCAAGGCTTTGCCCAACTGCACGAACGCAGGACCTGCACAGTGACTGGCATCCGTCACCAGCGCGGTCTGCCCTGGCTTGATATGTGCCAGATCGACATAAGCAAAGTACGCCATCAGCAGTGGCGTGTAATGCACGCTGGCTTCGATCGGGCTCAGCACCTCCGGATAGCGGGTCAAGGCCAGGCGTGGCAACACGATCGATTCGCCATAGACTGGATAATCGTTAGGGCTGACCGCAGGAAAGCTGGCGACCTTGTCTCCGACTGCCAGGTCATGAACGCCTTCACCGACAGCAGACACCACCCCCGCCATTTCATGACCAATGCCAGCAGGCAGCCGAGCGTGCGATGGCGCCAGATTTTGCCGCCAGAGAACGTCATACCAGCTGATACCAATCGCTTCGACGCGCACTTGCACCTCACCGGGTGCCGGTTGCGCAGCAGGATGCTCCTCAAGCTTGAGGACCTCGGCTGGACCAAACTGATGAAAACGGATCGTGCGGGACATTTCAAACCTCGCCTCATGGACCTTTAATGGCATGAACTCTATCCGGGCTTTACCCGGAACACTACCAGTGGCTATTGATAGTCGACATGCTTGCCATCGATTCTGCTGCTCCTCTGCGCCGCACATCCGTTAGCAGATAGCGGGCGAATACGCGTCCTTTCCGGGCGGCATTGTTCGCACCTGAGCGCGACATTGCAACCCACCCGCACACCTCGACTGCGCCGGCGCCGTTTTCCTTGGGTCGCCAATAGCGCCCGGCGTTCCACAATCGTTTTTTATCGTGACCCTCATGGATATCGATGATTAATGCACTGACGTTGAATTTACCGATGCAGAACGTTACTGATTCCCCGTACTATTCCTAGCGCGATTTCCCATTCGAACAGCGGTGCTTGAATGGACAGACCGCACGCCTCAGTGCTGGCATGGACCATCGCATCGACAAACGGCCCGAGATCATCTTTCATGAATCGCAATGACCTGCGTCGCGTCGACCTCAACCTGCTTATCGTCTTCGAAACATTGATGCATGAGCGAAGCGTCACTCGTGCTGCAGAAAAGCTGTTTCTGGGTCAACCGGCCATCAGTGCGGCGCTCTCACGCCTGCGCGGCCTGTTCGATGACCCTTTATTTGTGCGCACTGGCCGCAGCATGGAGCCAACAGCGCGCGCGGTAGATATTTTCGCCCTGCTCTCCCCTGCACTCGATTCGATTTCCACCGCCGTCAGCCGTGCTTCGGAATTCGACCCGGCGACCAGCACCGCCGTGTTTCGCATAGGCTTGTCCGACGAGGTGGAGTTTGCTCTGTTACCGTCCTTGCTCAAGCGCCTGCGTTCTGAAGCCCCAGGCATCGTGCTAGTGGTACGGCGGGTCAACTACATCCTCATGCCTGGACTGCTGACCTCCGGCGAAATCTCAATTGGCGTGAGCTACACCACGGATCTGCCCGCCAACGCCAAACGTAAAGTGCTACGCCTTAGCAAAGCGAAATTGTTACGTGCCGACACGGTGCCCGGCCCCCTCAGTCTGGATGACTTCTGTTCGCGTCCTCATGCGTTGGTATCGTTCGCTGGCGATTTGAGCGGCTTCATCGACGAGCATCTGGAGAAAATCGGGCGCAAACGTCATGTCGTGCTGGCAGTCCCGCAGTTCAACGGTCTGGCCTCGCTCTTGGCCGGCACTGACATCGTGGCGACTGTCCCTGACTACGCGGCGGATGTGCTGGCTGCTGCAGGCGGCGTACGCGCCGAAGACGTGCCGATTGAAACGCGCAGCTTCGAGCTGCACATGGCTTGGCGGGGTTCTCAGGACAATGACCCAGGGGAACGATGGCTGCGTTCGCGAATACAGATGTTCTTTGGTGACCCGGACAGCCTGAACTAGAGCCTTATCGCCGGTCTTATATCATTCCGAATGATATTTACCTTCGGCTCATTCGATTCGTGCAATACAACCCGTCAGAAGAGAATCCGCCAACTTAACGATTTGGCGGATTTTTTCCCATGGCACAGTCATTCAAACATTTGCGCTACCCCTTGGCTGTCCTGGCCGTGGTCGTCATCAGCGCCTGCGGGCGCAGCCCTGCAGCGACCGTGGCCCCGGCAGCAGCAAAAGTTACCGTGGCCAAGGTGCTGGAACAGCCCGTCAACGAATGGGATGAATTCACAGGACGTCTGGAAGCGCCAGAAACGGTTGAGATCCGCCCTCGGGTTTCTGGTCAGATTGATCAGGTCGTTTTCACCGAAGGCGCATTGGTCAAAAAAGGCGACCTGTTATTCCAGATAGATCCTCGTCCATTCCAGGCTGAAGTTCGTCGCCTCGAAGCCCAGCTGCAACAAGCTCGCGCCACCGCGACGCGCAGCGGCAATGAAGCACAGCGCGGTCAACGGCTGTTGACCAGCAATGCTATTTCCGCCGAGCTCGCCGACTCGCGCAGCAGTGCCGCCCAAGAAGCCAAAGCTGGCGTTGATGCCATTCAGGCGCAACTGGATCTGGCAAAACTTAACCTGAGCTTCACCCGCGTGACGTCGCCAATCAGTGGCCGCGTCAGCCGTGCCGAGATCACCGCTGGCAACATTGTTACTGCGGATGTCTCGCCGCTGACCAGCGTGGTGTCTACCGACAAGGTTTATGCGTACTTCGACGCCGATGAGCGGGTTTATCTGAAATACACTGAATTGGCTCGTAAAGGCCAACGCGGCCAGAGCACGCCGGTCTACCTCGGTTTGTCGAATGAAAGCGACAATCCACATCAGGGCCAAATGAATTTCGTAGACAACCAGGTCAACCCGAAAACCGGCACCATCCGTGGCCGTGCGGTCTTCGACAACACCGACGGCCAATTCACCCCTGGCCTGTACGCACGTCTCAAGCTGGTGGGTAGCGCTACTTACTCTGCCGTGCTGATCAATGACGAAGCGGTCGGCACCGACCTGGGCAAAAAATTCGTGTTGGTCATGGGGGCCGACAATAAGCCGGCATACCGCAACGTGGAGCTCGGTCCGAAACTCGAAGGTTTGCGCATCGTGCGTACCGGCCTGAGCAAGGACGACGCCATCGTGGTCAAGGGCCTGCAACGGGTACGTCCGGGGCAAGTGGTCGACCCTGAAACAGCCCCGATGGCCAGCGCCGACACCCTCGCCGCTTTGCAAAAACAACGCCAGGCACTCGAAGCCAGCAATCTGCAGCACGTCGAGCCCAAGCTTGCGGCCAAACTTGCCAGCACTGCTTCGCCACGCGGTTAAGGGACAACTCCAATGAATTTTTCTCAATTCTTTATTTCGCGACCGATCTTTGCGGCGGTGTTATCGCTGCTGATCCTGATCGCTGGCGCCATCTCACTGTTCCAGCTGCCGATCAGTGAGTACCCCGAAGTCGTGCCACCCACCGTCGTGGTACGTGCGAACTTCCCGGGCGCGAACCCCAAGGTCATCGGTGAAACCGTGGCTGCACCTCTTGAACAGGCCATTACCGGCGTCGAGAACATGCTCTACATGTCCTCGCAGTCCACGGCTGACGGCAAAATCACCCTGACCATCACCTTCGCGCTAGGCACTGACCTGGATAACGCTCAGGTGCAGGTGCAAAACCGTGTGACCCGGACCGAGCCCAAGCTGCCCGAAGAAGTGACGCGTATTGGTATCACCGTGGACAAGGCCTCTCCCGACCTGACCATGGTGGTGCATTTGACCTCACCGGACAAACGCTACGACATGCTCTACCTGTCCAACTACGCCTTGCTCAATATCAAGGATGAGCTGGCGCGTCTGGGCGGTGTCGGTGACGTGCAGTTGTTCGGTATGGGGGACTACTCGCTGCGGGTTTGGCTCGATCCGAACAAGGTCGCTTCTCGCAACCTGACTGCGACTGACGTCGTGAATGCGATTCGTGAACAAAACCGTCAGGTCGCTGCAGGCTCTTTAGGCTCGCCACCTGCGCCAGGTGCCACCAGTTTCCAGATGTCGGTGAACACTCAAGGTCGCCTGGTCAGTGAGGAAGAGTTCGAAAACATCATCATTCGTTCCGGCGCCAATGGTGAAATCACTCGCCTCAAGGACATCGCCCGGATCGAGCTCGGCTCCAGCCAGTACGCATTGCGTTCCCTGTTGAACAACCAGCCTGCGGTGGCGATTCCGATCTTCCAGCGCCCTGGTTCCAATGCCATCGATATCTCCAACGAAGTTCGCGCCAAAATGGCCGAGCTGAAGAAGAGTTTCCCTGAAGGCATGGACTTCTCGATTGTCTATGACCCGACGATTTTCGTGCGCGGCTCCATCGAAGCAGTGGTTCACACGCTGTTCGAAGCGCTGATCCTGGTCGTCTTGGTGGTGATCCTGTTCCTGCAGACCTGGCGCGCTTCGATCATCCCCCTGGTGGCCGTTCCGGTTTCGCTGATCGGTACGTTTGCCGTTATGCACCTGTTCGGTTTCTCGCTCAACGCACTGTCACTGTTCGGCCTGGTACTGGCCATCGGTATCGTGGTGGATGACGCCATCGTGGTGGTGGAGAACGTCGAGCGAAACATTGGGCTAGGGTTGACCCCCGTCGAGGCCACCAAACGGGCCATGCGCGAAGTTACCGGACCGATCATTGCCACCGCGCTGGTGCTGTGTGCAGTGTTCGTCCCGGCGGGATTCATCTCTGGCTTGACCGGGCAGTTCTATAAACAGTTCGCCCTGACAATTGCGATCTCCACAGTGATCTCGGCGTTCAACTCCCTGACCTTGTCGCCTGCCCTGTCGGCAGTGTTGCTGAGAAGTCACGATGCACCGAAGGATGCTTTTTCCAGATTCCTCGACAAATTGTTTGGTGGCTGGTTGTTTCGTCCGTTCAACCGCTTCTTCGAAAAAGCCAGTCACGGCTATGTAGGTACCGTAGGCCGGGTTATCCGTGGCAGCGGCATCGCCCTGTTTGTCTACGCGGGCTTGATCGTGATGACCTGGTTCGGTTTTGCCAACACGCCGACCGGCTTCGTCCCTGCGCAAGACAAGCAATACCTGGTGGCCTTCGCTCAACTGCCTGATGCATCAAGCCTGGACCGGACCGAAGATGTGATCAAACGCATGTCTGACATCGCGCTCAAACAACCGGGAGTAGAAAGCGCCGTGGCCTTCCCTGGTCTGTCGATCAACGGTTTCACCAACAGCCCTAACGCCGGCATCGTCTTCGTGACCTTGAAGCCATTCGACGAGCGTAAGGATAAGAGCGAGTCCGCAGGTGCGATTGCCGGTGCCTTGAACGGCAAGTTCAGCGCTATCCAGGAAGCCTATATGGCGATCTTCCCGCCGCCGCCTGTACAAGGACTCGGCACCATCGGTGGCTTCCGCCTGCAAATTGAAGACCGTGGCAACCTGGGTTACGAAGAGCTGTACAAAGAAACCCAGAACATCATCAACAAAAGCCACAGCGTGCCGGAACTGGCCGGGTTGTTCACCAGCTACACGGTCAACGTGCCACAGGTCGATGCCGCTATCGACCGTGAAAAAGCCAAAACTCACGGTGTAGCGATCTCGGACATCTTCGACACCCTGCAGATCTACCTGGGCTCGCTGTATGCCAACGACTTCAACCGTTTTGGCCGTACCTATCAAGTCAACGTTCAGGCTGAACAGCAGTTCCGCCTGGAGGCTGAGCAGATTGGCCAACTCAAAGTGCGCAACAACCTGGGCGAGATGATCCCGTTGGCGACGTTCATCAAGGTCAGCGATACCTCGGGGCCTGATCGTGTCATGCACTACAACGGCTTCATCACCGCTGAAATCAACGGCGCAGCTGCGCCTGGCTACAGCTCTGGGCAAGCGCAGAGCGCGGTTGAAAAGCTGCTCAAGGACGAGTTGCCTAATGGCATGACCTACGAGTGGACCGACCTGACTTATCAGCAGATTTTGTCCGGCAACACTGCACTGTTGGTCTTCCCGCTCTGTGTGCTGCTGGCGTTCCTGGTGTTGGCCGCGCTGTATGAAAGCTGGAGCCTGCCCCTGGCGGTGATCCTGATCGTACCCATGACGCTGCTGTCAGCCATCGTCGGGGTGATCATTGCCGGTAGCGACAACAACATCTTCACCCAGATTGGCTTGATCGTATTGGTGGGCCTGGCCTGCAAGAACGCGATCCTGATCGTCGAGTTCGCCAAGGACAAGCAGGACGAAGGCATGACGCCGTTGGCTGCAGTACTGGAAGCCTGTCGTCTGCGTCTGCGTCCGATTCTGATGACCTCCTTCGCCTTCATCATGGGTGTTGTGCCTCTGGTCTTGTCGAGTGGTGCCGGTGCCGAAATGCGTCATGCCATGGGCGTGGCGGTGTTCTCCGGGATGCTCGGGGTGACGTTCTTCGGCCTGCTACTGACACCGGTGTTCTACGTGCTGATCCGTAACTATGTGGGACGCAAACAGGCTCTCAAAGCTGACAAGGCCCTGACGCTGGAGGCGCAACAATGAGCGTGAAACTCTTTCTCCCAAGCCTTCTGGTGCTTGCCCTTTCGGCGTGCGCTGTTGGCCCGGACTATAAAGCCCCCGACACCGCACCGGCCAAGGTCGAGTCAGCAGCACAAGGCAACTACGACCGCAGCCACGTTGAAACCCTGTGGTGGCAACAGTTCGATGATCCGATCCTCAACCAACTGGTGGCTCAGTCGTTGACCGGCAACCGTGAGTTGCGCGTGGCTTTCGCCCGTTTGAAGGCTGCACGAGCCATTCGTGATGAGACCAGCGTCAAAGAAATGCCGGTGATCACCAGCCGCGCCAGCAGCGACTTGGGCAAGGGGCAGATTCCCGGTCAAACCACACAGCGAGTCAACACCGAGCGTTATGACCTCGGGCTGGACATGGCCTGGGAAATAGACCTGTTCGGTCGTATCCAGCGCGAACTGGAGGCCAGCACCGCCGATCAGGATGTAGCCGAAGCCAATCTTTATCAGCTTCAGGTCACCATGACCGCAGAGCTGGTCGATGCTTACGGGCAGCTGCGCGGCGCGCAACTGCGCGAAGGCATCGCCAGGGCCAACCTGAAGAACCAGCAGGATTCACGCACCGTTACGGTGAATTTGCGTGAAGCCGGCGTCGGTAACGAGCTGGACGTGGTGCGGGCCGATGCCCGACTGGCCGCAGTCGAAGCCACTGTGCCGCAACTGCAAGCGGAGCAAGTGCGCCAGCGCAATCGCATCGCCACGCTGCTGGGCGAACGTCCAGAGGCGCTGACCATCGACCTGAGCCCGGCTAAATTACCGGCCATTGCCAAAGCGTTGCCGATTGGTGATCCGACTGAGCTGCTGCGCCATCGTCCCGACGTGCGCAGCGCCGAGCGCCAATTAGCGGCTGCCACCGCGCGCATAGGGGTCGCGACTGCGGACCTGTTCCCACGGGTCAGCCTCAGTGGGTTCCTGGGTTTCACCGCCGGGCGCGGCTCTCAACTAGGCTCGTCGGCAGCGCAAGCCTGGTCGCTTGGCCCAAGCATTACTTGGGCGGCGTTTGACTTGGGCAGCGTGCGGGCGCGGATTCGTGGTGCCGATGCCCAAGCCGACGGCGCCCTGGCCAACTATGAACAGCAGGTGCTGTTAGCCCTGGAAGAGTCGGAAAACGCCTTCAGCGATTATGGCAAACGCCAGCAACGCTTGATCTCGTTGCTACGTCAAAGCGAAGCCAGTCGCTCGGCTGCGAATTTGGCGTCTATCCAGTACCGCGAGGGCACAGTGGACTTCCTCATACTGCTCGATGCCGAGCGGGAGCGGCTGGCGGCCGAAGATTCTCAGGCCCAGGCCGAGGTCGATATGTACCGTGGGATTGTTGCCATTTACAAAGCATTGGGGGGTGGCTGGCAGCCACAGGCCTGATGCCCTAACCTCTCCATTGGCTGGCGTTCACCGTTAACCTTCAAGCCCCGCTTCCTCTAGTCGCGGGGCTTTTTTGGCGCCTGAAAAACACGTCATCGGCGCTGTCGGGACGATTGCCGTTTGACAGCTGCCAGTCACTCCGTGAAGCTGAAAGCCGTCATGAACTGGATATTGGTATGCCCAAACCGCCTTTGAAAGGTTCTTCCACTGAGCCAACAGCCCGCCGTCAGTGGCCCTTCGGTTACACGATCACGCTACTGATCATCGTTTTTGGTGTCGGCCTGCTGTTGTTCCGTACCCCCTCTTCCACCCCGCCTACCCTTGCCCCTCCGCACAGTTACTCCCAAGCCCTGGAGCAAGCACGCAACGGTAAGCCGGGGGCAGCTCGCGTTCTTTATCAGCAACTGGCGCGCACAGACCTGTCGGACATCCGTCGCGCCGGCCTGCTCGTTGAACTGGGCAATTACCCAAGCCCACGGGCATTGAAGCTATCGGGAGCTGATTTGCACAGTCACGCGCCGCTGGTCCAGCAGGCGGCGATCGATACCCTCGTCAAGCTGGTTTCCGGCAGCCAACGCAGTGTATTGCTGGGCCCCTTGCTTGATGAGACCGACCAGGACACACGGTTCAGGGCGGCGAAGGCCTTGCTGGGGCTCACGCCAGACGAGTTGGGGCTGTACTTCGGCCCGCTAGAGCAGGTCGTCGAAGAGTATGAGAACGTTCTCATTGCCCAGCCCCCGACCAGCCCGAGCCAGCTGCAATTGGCCACCCTTTATCTGCATGCAAATGATCAGGTCCGGGCCATGAAAGCACTGGAGCAGGCAATCGCGCTCGACCCGAACAATCTGGAGGCCGGGCTAGCCCAGATCGCGGCGCTCGACAAGCAGGGTCAGGTCGACAAGGCCCGGCAATTGCTGGGTAAACAACTAGAGCGCAACCCCAAATCTGCAGTTCTGCAACACGCGCTGGGCATGTGGCTGCTGCAGCATGGGCAAAACGAATACGCGCTGCTGGCGTTGGCCAAAGCGCTGGAGCTGGAGCCGGAGAACAGTGGCTACCGCTATGACCTGGCCGTGGCCTTGCATGGCCTCGATCAACTGGAAGCGGCGCAGAAGCAGCTCGAAGAAATCTTGCAGCGCCAGCCCGCCAATCGAGGCGCCCGGGGGCTATTGATTCGTTACTGGCAAGAAAGTGGTCAACTGCAAAAGGTGCAGGTACTACTGGCAGAACTGGAGCAGCAGAATCCGGACGATCCAGCGCTTCAGCAAGGCCTCTAGCACGTCAAAACACACGCCTGGCGCGGACACGCCTGGTTTCCCGACGTGCGGCTAATATCGGAAATTACTTACAACGTGCTTCATCTGATACCACAGAGAATGAGGACGTTGGCCAAGTAAAATTTCGCCCTCACTATAGTTAATTGCATAAAGACTGTTTTCTAACTCGAAAAAAAAGTGCATGATTTACCTGCAACTGGTTAACAACTACCCCTTTTTTCACTTGAGTGTGACTGACACCCACCGTTAGTTTCTTCGCAGAAGGAAAGCGCTCAGGGTGCGGAATGAAGGATTGAACGAAGGAATCGGCCAGAAGCTCTTGCCTTATAGGTTTGTCGGGCTGACAACAGCCTACTACACTGTCGGAGTACTATATTTGTCTAGACTTGCCGAGTTTCGCGCAGCAGAAAAAGCCCTTCAAGAACAGCTGGCACAGCTGGAGACTTTGAAGAATGACGCCGGACTAAAGAAGGAGATCGAATTCGAACAGAAGCTTAAGGGCTTGATGAGCAGCTACGACAAGAGCCTACGCGATGTCGTCGCCATCCTGGACCCCAACAGCTCATCCAGTGCCATCCCTACAGGTCCAAAGCGCCGCAGGGCACGTATCGTCAAGGTTTATCAGAATCCGCACACTGGCGAGCTGATTGAAACCAAGGGCGGCAATCACCGCGGCCTGAAGTCCTGGAAAGAGCAATACGGTGTCGATACCGTAGATTCATGGCTTCGTGCTTGATCGAAACTATCGAACTTAAAAGCCCTGCCATGCAGGGCTTTCTATTGCCTGTCAACTTAACCGCCGCGACAATATGTAACTTGTTCAGCATCCCGACAGGAAAGTAGTCACTGTGAGTGTTGGAAGTAGGAAATTTCTTCATTGGGTACACACTCATACCGCTATTTCAGACTGTTCCTTCCGCACACTGTTTGACCATTCTCGCCTGTTGCGCTAGTCGCGAATATAACCAAACCCACGTGCACTTCATCGCCTGATACTTGAAAGCAAACTATCTAGTGGCCCTTTAATGTTGCACGCTAGCTGCAATCCATGATTGCAAGATCAGTGATATGCGGAGGGGCCGGCCTCAGGTGAGGGGCCGCATCCATTCCCCGCTTAACCGAATTTGTGAGTCAGGCAGGGCTGCCCTTCACACATTTTTCACACCGTGTCTTACAGGATGAAGGTCGCTAAAGGACTAGCGCCCCAATGCCCGCTTCGGCGGGCTTCTTTTTGCCTGTTATTTGTCACCCGCACCCTCCCACTCCTGCGCTTATTGCGTAACCACCAAGCGCAGATTGTCCCGAATACCCTGAACCTCATCCTTGGTAGTGGCATAGCCGTCGGCAGAACCTGCGTAGGAAAGTGACCAGGCCTTGTCGTGATTTGCGGCTGCAACCAGCGTCTGGGTCATCACATGCCCACCATTTTGAGTGATGGTGCAGGTCGTTTCGAGGGCTGGAAGATCGCTCAGCGTACTGTCGTGAATTTTGCTGCAGACGCTCTGAAATCCGCCACGGGCAAAATTGATCTGAACCGCTTTGCGCATTTCCAGTAATACGCCCTGGACGTTGACGTCATGCCCCGGCTGAAGCTGCGTTTGAGTCAGCTCCACGACCATTATCGGGTCGCCATTCTGATCATTCTTCACGGCACGCTGTCTCATCTGCACAGAGGGCTGACCTGCAGCATCAGCAACGGGTGGCAAAGACTCGACTTCCCAGCCGCCTGGCCAGGTGATCATTGTGTCAGCAGCATGGGCACTGCTCATGGCGAGCAGCAGGTACAGGCCTATCAACGATGATCTGCGTTGCGGGTAAACCATGATCGGTACCATCAGGACAGTGAGCCGGAAAGTTTGAGCCTCTCGCTGCCAATGAACAAGGCTTTGCAGTCTTTTTCCAGTCACCTGGGTTTGGCGCTGACGGCCCCGACCCGTATCATTTGGCAATTACACGTTTTTTTGAATGGGAGACTTCCATGAGTTTGCACGAACTGAACACCTTTCCCGGCGTCACCGCCATCCCGGATGTCACGACTCAAGGCTTTGTGTTCAACCACACCATGCTGCGGGTCAAGGACATTACTGCGTCCCTGGACTTCTACACTCGCGTGCTGGGCTTCAGCCTGGTTGAAAAGCGTGATTTTCCGGAAGCCGAATTCAGCCTGTACTTTCTGGCACTGGTAGACAAAACTATGGTCCCTGCTGATGACGCAGCTCGCAACCAATGGATGAAGTCCATTCCCGGGATTCTCGAACTGACCCACAACCACGGCACGGAAAACGACCCTGCCTTTGCTTACCACAATGGCAACACCGACCCGCGCGGTTTTGGTCATATCTGCCTTTCAGTCCCGGATGTGCACGTGGCCTGTGAACGTTTCGAAACCCTGAACGTACCGTTTCAGAAGCGCTTGGCCGATGGCCGCATGAACAGCCTGGCCTTCATCAAGGACCCGGATGGCTATTGGGTCGAAATCATTCAACCGACGCCACTGTGATTTGACTGCGCAACAGGTTGTTGAGTCGGTCGCGTAAGCGACCGAAGCTCACCGCTACAAAGAAACACCCTGCGTGCAGGAGGCTTTTTACTGCCGGGCCAGATTATTCCGGCGCAGACGTGCGGATCAAGTGATCGAATGCACTCAGCGAAGCTTTGGCGCCCTCGCCCAGCGCGATGATGATCTGTTTGTAGGGTGCGGTGGTGACGTCGCCAGCAGCGAAAATGCCGGGGATCGAGGTCTCGCCACGGGAGTCGACGACGATCTCGCCGCGCGGTGACAACTCGAGGGTGCCTTTGAGCCAGTCGGTGTTAGGCAGCAAGCCGATCTGGACGAAGATCCCTTCAAGCTCGACCGTCAACGTTTCGCCGGATTGGCGATTTTTGTAGAGCAAGCCGTCGACCTTCTGACCGTCACCGGTCACTTCCGTCGTCTGTGCGTGAGTGATCACGGTCACGTTCGGCAGGCTGTTGAGCTTGCGCTGCAACACGGCATCGGCGCGTAGCTGGACATCGAACTCCAGCAAGGTGACATGGCTGACGATACCTGCCAGATCAATGGCTGCTTCTACGCCAGAGTTACCACCGCCGATCACGGCGACGCGCTTGCCTTTGAACAACGGCCCGTCGCAGTGCGGGCAGTACGCCACGCCACGGTTGCGGTATTGCTGCTCGCCGGGGACGTTCATTTCTCGCCATCTTGCGCCGGTCGCGAGGATCACGGTCCTGGATTTGAGTGAAGCGCCGCTGGCGAACTTCACTTCGTGCAATGCGCCTGCTTTACCCGGAATCAATTGGTCCGCGCGCTGCAGGTTCATGATGTCGACGTCGTATTGCTTGACGTGTTCTTCCAGCGCGACGGCCAGTTTAGGCCCCTCGGTGTGCTGGACGGAGATGAAATTCTCGATGGCCATGGTATCAAGCACCTGACCACCGAAGCGTTCAGCCGCGACACCGGTACGAATGCCTTTACGTGCAGCGTAAATCGCCGCCGCCGCACCGGCGGGACCACCACCGACGATCAGAACATCAAACGCTTCTTTGGCGTTGAGCTTTTCAGCCTGGCGATCGCCGGTGCTGGTGTCTACCTTTGCCAGAATTTCTTCCAGGCCCATGCGGCCCTGACCAAACAGTTCCCCGTTCAGGTAAATGCTCGGCACCGACATGACCTTGCGGTCAGTGACTTCTGTCTGGAACAACGCACCGTCGATGGCGACGTGGCGGATGTTGGGGTTGAGCACGGCCATGAGGTTCAGGGCCTGAACAACGTCCGGGCAGTTCTGGCACGATTGGGAAAAATAGGTTTCGAAATTGAATTCGCCTTTGAGCGAGCGAACCTGTTCGATAACGTCCGCGCTGGCTTTGGAAGGATGGCCGCCGACTTGCAGCAGCGCCAACACCAGCGAGGTGAATTCGTGGCCCATGGGGATGCCGGCAAAGCGCACGCTGATGTCAGCTCCCGGGCGGTTCAACGAGAACGAAGGCTTGCGCGCATCGGTGCCATTGTCGAGCAACGTGATGTGGGGCGTAAGGCTGACAATGTCTTTGAGTAACGCGAGCACTTCTTCGGATTTCGCGCCGTCATCAAGGGACGCGACGATCTCGAACGGCAAGGTGACCCGTTCCAGGTATGACTTCAGCTGGGCTTTAAGAGTGGCGTCCAACATGAGGGCGATTTCCTTTTTCGTGCGGTAGAAAAAACAACGCCCAGACGATGGTCGCCCGGGCGTTTTTTGGGGGCGATGCGGTTTACGTGCTCAAGAGCTCATGGCCCCCAGCTGATTCACAGCGACTTAGATCTTGCCAACCAGATCCAGAGACGGGGCCAACGTGGCTTCGCCTTCTTTCCATTTAGCGGGGCAAACTTCACCTGGGTGCGCAGCAACGTATTGAGCGGCTTTCACTTTGCGCAGCAGCTCGGAAGCATCACGGCCTACGCCGCCATCGTTGAGTTCAACGATTTTGATCTGGCCTTCTGGGTTGATCACGAAGGTGCCTCGGTCTGCTAGGCCCACTTCTTCGATCAGTACGTCGAAGTTGCGCGAGATCAGGTGGGTCGGGTCACCGATCAGCGGAAACTGGATTTTGCTGATAGTGTCGGACGTGTCGTGCCAGGCTTTGTGAGCGAAATGGGTGTCAGTGGACACGCCGTAGATTTCGACGCCGAGCTTCTGGAATTCAGCGTAATTGTCAGCCAGGTCGCCCAGTTCGGTTGGGCAGACAAACGTGAAGTCAGCCGGGTAGAAGAACACGACAGACCATTTGCCTTTCAAGTTGGCTTCGGAAACGTCCACGAATGCGCCGTTATGGAACGCGGTCGCTTTAAACGGTTTTACTTGGCTGTTGATGATAGGCATCGGTGAATCTCCTGATGGTTGGAAAAGTCTATGAGGTGGATCTTACGCACAGGCAATCGCGCGGGCCCATTGGCAAACCTCATGCGGCTGATTGGTTTTCACTATGAGCGAGGCTTATTAATAGAAGAAATCACTGGTACCTCTGCCCCGCCACTCATGGACATGAAAGGCGTGGCTTCGATGTAGCGCAATGCTGACTTCATGTCCTTCCAGCCGACGTAGCTCATCAGCGACTTCAAGTCCCAGCCGCTGCGGTGCGCCCAGGTGGCAAAACCCCGGCGTAACGAGTGGCTGGTGTACTGCTCGGCGGGAATCCCTGCACGCTCGAGCGCCTGACGCAACAACGGGATGATGCTGTTGGCGTGCAAACCCTCTTCACTCAGATTGCCCCAGCGATCAATCGCTCTGAACACTGGCCCGCGCACCAGCGCTGCGCAATTGATCCACTCGATGTAGGCCTGTACCGGGCACAAGCGCTGAAGCGCCGGGGTCTGGTAGGTTTTGCCCAGGTTGTCCCGATCACTTTTGCTGCGCGGCAGATACAAACTGATTCCCGAGCCCGCGACGGCTTGAACATGCTCGATGTCCAGACGGCACAGTTCGTCGCTGCGAAAACCTCGCCAGAACCCGAGCAGGATCAGAGCCGCATCGCGACGGCAACGCAACAGCCCAGGCTGATCGCCGTCGGCCAATGCCTGCACCGCTTCTTTGTCGAGCCAGGCTACCACCTGTTCCAGGTGTTGCAGCTGCAGCGGTTCGGCTTGTTTCTCCTGAGCCGGATGCAGCGCGCGAATGCCTTTGAACACCTTGCGCACCACAGGCGCTTTGGTCGGATCAGCAAACCCCTGACTGTTGTGCCATTGCGCCAACGCTGACAAGCGCAACTTCAGGGTGTTGATCGACAACGCGCCCGCATAAGCCACCAGGTAGCGCGCCACGCTGTCACTGGTCGCTGGTAGAAACCCGCCCCACGTCACTTCGAAATGCTCGACGGCCGCACGATAGCTGCGCCGCGTGTTGTCGCGCGTCGCGGCTGAGAGGTAGCGATCGAGATCATTCATGGCTGGGGATTCCGTTTGTGTACTGAAAAGCGGCGTTGAAACACGTTTTTGGCGTCTTGCATTGGATAATACCTTAATATCCCGTGTGTTTTATCATAAACAAGGCAGCTATATTTGTATTAATATAGTATGTAATTACAGGGTACATACCACAGTACGAAATCGTAGGAGCACGACATGGCACGCGGCGGTGTAAACAAGGCAGTTGTTCAAATGGCACGCACGGCGCTGCTTGCCCGCGGCGAGCATCCGAGCATCGACGCGGTCCGTATCGAAATGGGGAACACCGGCTCGAAGACGACCATTCACCGGTATTTGAAGGAGTTGGACGAAACTGATACCCGCAGCAGTACGCCGCAGGCCGAGATTGGGGACGAGCTTACTGAACTAGTGAGTCGACTGGCGCAGCGATTACAGGAGCAGGCGCAAGCACTTGTCGACCAGGCGCAGACTGCCTTCACGTCTAAACAGGATGAGCTGCGACAGGCGTTGACGACAGCACAGCACCAGCTAGGCGAGCTGCAAAAACAGTTCACCGCCCAGGGTGATGATCTTCGTGTGCAAACCGCAGCCCTGGATGCCACGCGGCTGTTATTGCAGACCGAGCAGACGACAACTGCCCACCTCCTTCAGGCCCATCAGGATCTTGAGCTTCGCGTGCAGGACAAAGAGGGGCAAATACGGTCACTGGAAGAAAAACACCTGCATGCGCGTGATGCCCTCGAACACTATCGCAACTCGGTCAAGGAACAGCGCGAGCAGGAGCAGCGTCGTCACGAGGGGCAATTGCAACAGGTGCAGATGGAACTGCGCCAGGCACAACAAAACGCCATGGTGCGTCAGGACGAGATCACCCAATTGAACCGCGACAACGAACGCTTGCTGGCCGAAACCCGCAGTACGCTACGCGAGCTGAGCGCGCGTCAAGAACAACTGAATAAGGCTACCAGTCAGTCGGCGAGCCTGAGCGAGCAATACCAACACGCGCATACCCACTGTGCATTACTGCAAGAACGCTTGGGTGCCGCGCAAAGCGAAAGCAGCCAGTTCAAGCAGACCCTGACCGAGCAACAGCAGTCACACCAAACACTTCAGCTCGAGCTGATCAAGGTGCAGTTGGCCCTCGAAAACCTGCGCGCAGCCCATGCAGCCATCAACAAAGCGCCCGAAACGCCACTACCCTGATCCTCGGCCAGCCCCTGCGCTCAGGACGGTGCGCTCTCGATCAGTTGGCGCACCTTGAGCGCTAAATCATCGATGCTGAATGGCTTGATCAGCATGTCCATGCCTTGATCAAGAAAATCAGCGGGCACTTCAGCGTCGCGCGCATAACCGGTCATGAACAGCACGCGCAGATCTGGACGATGTTGACGGGCAATTTCTGCCAGCTGTTGGCCGTTAAGCCCCGGCAACCCGACATCACTGACCAGTAGATCAATACGTTCCGAGCTTTGCAGCAACGGCAACGCAGTCTCACTGTCACCGGCCTCAAGCGTCGAGTAACCGAGGTCACGTAATACATCGATCACCAGCGTGCGCACAGCGACTTCGTCTTCGACCACCAGCACTTGCTCGCCTTGCTGCGCCCGAGGAGGGCTGGCGTTATCAAGTTCGGCGATGTGGCGTTCGCCCCGCTCCAGATGGCAAGGCAAATACAAGTGGATATGCGTACCTTGCTGCTCGACGCTGTCAATTTGCACATGACCACCGGTTTGTTTGATAAAACCGTAAACCATGGACAACCCCAGCCCCGTACCCTGCCCGATCGGTTTGGTGGTAAAAAAGGGATCGAATGCACGACCGAGCACCTCGGCCGACATTCCGCTGCCGCTGTCTCCGACAGTCAGCAAAATGTATTCCCCGGGTGCCAGGGTGTCCTGCTGGGTATTGATGCGCGCGATTGCCGTACTGATTGTCAGCCGTCCACCATTGGGCATGGCGTCGCGAGCATTGATCACCAGGTTCAACAAGGCATTTTCCAGTTGATGTTCGTCAGTGTTGGCTTGCCACAACCGTGCCTGAAGATCGATGTGCAATTCGATACTTTCGCCGAGGGTACGCCGCAACAGCTCCTCCATGGAGTTCACCATCCGATTCACGTTCACGGCCTTTGGGTTCAGTGACTGGCGCCTGGCAAACGCCAGTAGCCGATGAGTCAACGAAGCTGCCCGATTGGCCGAGGTTATCGCGGCATTGATGTAGCGATCGATCTCCCCCACGCGTCCGGCTGCGACACGCCGCTGAATCAAGTCAAGGGCCCCGAGGACGCCTGTCAGCATGTTGTTGAAGTCGTGGGCGATACCGCCAGTGAGTTGCCCGATGGCGTCCATTTTCTGCGCATGGCGCAATGCCTCTTCCGCGTTTTCACGCTCACTCATTTCGACTTGCAACAACTCGTTGATCCTCACCATTTCCCGGGTGCGCTCCGTCACCCGTCGCTCCAGGCTTTCGTTGAGATCACGCAGTGCCTCTTCTGCGTTGACCTGAGCGGTAATGTCCGTGTGGGTTCCCAGCCAATGGGTCACACGCCCTAGCCCATCACGGATTGGCAAGGCACGGGACAGAAACCAGCTGTAGCTTCCGTCCTTGCCGCGCAATGGGAAGGTATCCTCCCAGACCGAACCGGTTGCGAAGCACTGCTTGACCCGTGCTGTCACCCGCTGGAAATGCTCGGGGTGATGCACCGAACGCCAGCCCAGGGCTTTCATCGTTTCAAGCGAGGTCCCGGTGTAGTCATACCAGCGTTTGTTGTACCAATAAATGTTGCCCCTCGGCTCGGCCGTCCATGCAAGCTGGCTCATGTTGTCGGCCAGAGTACGGAACTGCAACTCGCTTTCCCGCAGCGCCTGCTCGGCGCGCGCGCGGTCCATGGCGGCCCAGCTACGCTCAGCGATATCGCGGATAAAACTGATTTCTTCGTCGCTCCAGACCCGCGGTACCGCGCTATGCAACAGCAACAACGTGGTGATCCGCCCTTGCTCCATCAGAGGAATATTGACCAGCGCACGAACGTCTTGCGCCTGACAGCTGCAATCGTTCTGCGCTGTACGCGAATCGAGTTGGGTGTCGTTGATCACGACGCCTTCGCCACGCCGCAACGTATCGATCAACGGGCCGAAGCTATTCAAGCTGTAGGTGCCGACAATACTGGGGGTGGTTCCTCGCAACCAATCCCCGTCTATGGTGAGACTGTCCGACCCACTGTTTATACTGGCGAACGCGACGCGATCGACACCCAGGGTCATACCCAGAACTCTTGTTGCTACCCGGCGAATATCTATGCCTTTGGTTTTTTCGCGCAGCAGATCTCCAAGGACCAACAATGCGGCCTGCAAACGCTCAGCCCGTGCGCGCTCGATAATCTGGCTTTCCAGCACCGCATTGACCCGGCGCTGGCTGTCTTCGCCGTTACGCTCGACGGTAATATCCTTCGACGTACCGATCAAACGTACAGTGCCATCGCTTCCGTGGATACTTCGTCCGCAGACAGTGATCCAACTTGGCAACCCCCCAGCACGTGGCTGGACGCGGAAATCCAGACTGACGTCACCATTGGAGCCTTGGCCCAACGCCTCGGCAACCGCCTGCACCAGGGCACCTCGATCATCGGTATGCACCACCGCCAGGAAGTCTTCGACGGTCGGGGCGATCAGCTCCGCCGCAAAACCGGCGATGGCGCGCGCCTGATCATCGAAGTGCAGTTGGTTGCTACTGACGTTGTATTCCCAAACACCCACGGCAGCGATGGAATTGGCCAGATTGACTCGCCGTTCGGCTTCCAGCAATGCATCACGAGCGCTGACTCGTGCTTCCGCCGCCCGAGTGCGATCAGCCACTTCACGAACCAACGCGATGTCGTCATATGACCACTGACGCGGTCGCTCGGCGCTTATATAAAACAAAGAATTGAAGTGCCCATCCTCGGCAAGCGGGACTATCAACACACTGCGCACAGAATAGTCGGCATAGCGCCAGGCCTCTTTGGCCGTCCGCGGATCGCTGGCAATATCCTCGATAGCAACCAGTTCACCCCGGCTCAAGCTGCCGAGCAGCCCTTCGCCGCACTCACTTATTCGATGCATGCCACGGCTGCTTCGTGTCGGCTTTTCCAGCCATTCGCTTTCTATGGTCAGCAGACCCTTCAGGTCAAAACGGCCATAGCCGATGCGTTGGATTTCCAGGGACGAACCCAGGTTTTTGCCTAGACTCAAGACCACTTCGTCGGCGTCGATCGTGTCATGCAAGCGATCACTAAGCTGCAGAAGAAAAGCTTGGCGATGATTGGCGCGATTACGCTCGTCCGCCCGCTGCATGGTATGGCGGGCCTCGCTTTCGCGCTGATCGTACAATGCCCGATGCAGCTCCAGTTGGCTGACCACCTGGCGCGCCAAGGCAGCCAGTGCGGCCAACTTCGACTCAGGCAAATGCTGAGGCTGTACATCGAAAACACACAGCGTACCCAGCGGCAGCCCTTGAGCGGTAAGTAGCACGGCCCCGGCATAAAACCGCAGCTCAGGAGCATTGGCGACCAGTGGGTTATCGGCAAAGCGTGGATCAGCTCGCAGATCGTCGACCATCATCCCATCGGGCTGGAAAATTGTCTGGGCGCATATGGAGTGTGCGATGAGCACATCCGGTAACGCCAAACCAATCTGAGCCTTGGACCATTGGCGCTCATCATTGATGAAATTGATCTGCGCCATTGGCATCCCGCACAGCTGAGCGGCGAGACCGGCAATCTCATCGAATGCCGGTTCCGGTGGGGTGTCAAGGATGCGGAAGTGAGCAAGCGCGGCCAGCCGCGCGTCCTCACTCCAGGGCGCTGCGGCCCAAAAATTGTGACTGTTCAAGAAATTGATCCACGCCCTGACGCTTGACTGATGCCTGACGACCTCTAAACAGCTTAGCTGGCAACGGGTGTGCGCAACGTAACGAACTCCTCGGCTGCGGTGGGATGTACGCCAATCGTTTCATCGAAAATCTGCTTGGTTGCGCCGGCCCTCAAGGCGATGGCCAAGCCCTGGATAATCTCGCCTGCATCCGGCCCGACCATGTGGCAACCGAGTACCCGATCCGTTTTAGCGTCGACCACCAGCTTCATCAACGTGCGCTCCTGATTGTCGGTGAGCGACAGCTTCATCGGTCGGAAGCGGCTTTCGAATACCTGAATATCATGGCCAGCTTTTTTTGCATCTTCCTCGGTCAGGCCCACGGTACCAATATTCGGCAAGCTGAAAACCGCCGTTGGAATATGGGTGTAATCAACCGGGCGATACTGATCAGGCTTGAAAAGGCGCCGAGCAACAGCCATGCCTTCGGCCAGCGCTACCGGTGTCAACTGCACCCCGCCGATGACGTCGCCAATCGCCAGAATCGATGGCTCGCTGCTTTGATAGCGCGCGTCGACGTCGATATAGCCGTCCTTGTCGAGTTTGACCTGGGTGTTTTCCAGCCCCAGATTATCCAGCATCGGCCGGCGTCCAGTGGCATAGAACACGCAATCGGCAATTATCTGGCGGCCATCCTTGAGGGACAACAGCAAGCTACCGTCGTCTTGTTTGTCGATACGCTTGATATCAGAATTGAACTGCAGATCAATGTCGCGCTTGGTCAGCTCTTGCTGCAGATGGGTCCGTACGGCGCCATCAAAACCGCGCAGGAACAATTCGCCGCGATAAAGCTGAGTGACCTCGGCGCCCAGACCATTGAAGATCGACGCGAACTCCACGGCGATATAACCACCGCCGACAACCACGATGCGTTTGGGCAGTTGCTTGAGGAAGAAAGCCTCTTGAGAGGTGATCGCGTGTTCGCTCCCCGGGAAATCCGGGACCTGCGGCCAACCGCCGGTGGCGATCAGAATATGTTCGGCACTGTAAGTCTGGCCGTTGATTTCAATCTGATGCGGGTCGCGCAATTTGGCGTGACCCTCGAACAGGCTTACACCACTGTTGACCAACAGGTTGCGATAGACATCGTTAAGACGGTGGATCTCACGGTCTTTGTTGGCGATCAACGTCGGCCAATCGAACTTAGCCTCACCGGCAGACCATCCAAAGCCTTTGGCTTGCTCAAAGTCTTCAGAGTAATGAGCACCGTAGACCAGCAGCTTTTTCGGCACACAGCCGACGTTGACGCAAGTGCCACCCAGATAGCGGCTCTCCGCAATGGCTACGCGAGCACCAAAACCGGCGGCAAAACGTGCCGCACGCACGCCACCAGAACCGGCACCAATCACAAAAAGGTCGAAATCGTAGGCCATTACTGTCTCCTTAGCAGGACAACAGCATAACCGCTTGGGCATTTTTGGTCAGCGCTGTCGACCACAAACGACAAAGCCACCCGAAGGTGGCTTTGCGTTACGAGCCCGTCTTACGAAGGATCAGTAAGCCTTGCCTGTCTTGTAGAAGTTCTCGAAGCAGAAGTTGGTAGCCGCAATGTAACCTTCGGCGCCACCGCAGTCGAAACGCTCGCCTTTGAACTTGTAAGCCAAAACGCAGCCATCTTTAGCTTGCTTCATCAAGGCATCGGTAATCTGGATCTCGCCGCCTTTGCCTGGCTCGGTTTCTTCGATCAATTTGAAGATGTCCGGCGTCAGGATGTAACGGCCGATAATCGCAAGGTTGGACGGAGCATCCTCGGGCAGAGGTTTTTCGACCATGTTGCTGACGCGGAACAGGCCTGGCGCAATTTCTTCGCCGGCGATCACGCCGTACTTGTTGGTTTCTTGTGGATCGACTTCTTGAATGGCAACGATGGAGCAGCGGTATTTGTTGTACAGCTTGACCATCTGGGTCAGCACGCCGTCGCCGTCAAGGTTGACGCAAAGGTCATCCGCCAGTACCACGGCAAAGGGTTCGTCGCCGATCAGTGGGCGGCCGCTGAGAATCGCATGGCCCAAGCCCTTCATTTCAGTCTGACGCGTGTAGGAGAAGCTGCAGTTGTCGAGCAGACGACGAATACCGACCAAATATTTTTCTTTGTCGGTGTTCTTGATCTGGTGCTCCAGCTCATAGCTGATGTCGAAATGGTCTTCCAGCGCGCGCTTGCCGCGACCTGTAACGATGGAGATTTCGGTCAGGCCCGCGTCTAGTGCTTCTTCCACGCCGTATTGGATCAGTGGCTTGTTGACCACCGGCAGCATTTCCTTGGGCATGGCTTTTGTCGCTGGCAGAAAGCGAGTGCCGTAACCGGCTGCTGGGAACAAGCATTTCTTGATCATATAAGTCCCTAATAAAAAAGGCTGTGACTGTTTGCGGCGCAGTCTAATCAGGCAGCGATCACCTTACAATGCCCCATCACTGGCCGCCCTGTGGTTTTGTAGAGGAATTTTCATCTGTATAGTTCCGCACTATCGCAGATATTGCACCCCTCAAGGGACCATCGGCACGCGGGTCACATCACTCATACGATTAAAATCTGACGGCCGATACGGTATACGGTGTTCATTCAATCGTTTGAATTAGGGCGTCTGGACCTTGAGCGCAGGTGTACATTGACGTGCTCAAGCGTAGCTGACCACCTTTAACTGCGCGGGAATAATGTGCAGCCTGTGGACAGGCTGCTTTATCATGCGCAGCTTGAATCATTCAAAGAGATAGATGATGTCAGAACCAAAGAGCATTAACGGATACCTGATCAACAAACTGCAAGACGGCCAATGGTGGGTGTCCGATGCCAGCGGTGAAGCCATTGCCGGCCCGTTTGCTTCGGAAGGCTCGGCCATCGAAGTTGCGGCAGTTCTGCAAGATCAACCCAAAGCTCAACCCCGCCGCTCAGCGCCCAAACGCTGATCTGTGGGCCGTGAATAGCGCATGACCTGTGCGCGACTATTGCACCATCAGTCGGTCGAAAAAAGTGCAGTTACTCCCCGACAGTCCTCATCACGAAGCATGAAACCATGAACAAACTTTTGGCGGTTATTACTGTACTGGGGCTCACCGGATGCGCGACCGCGTCTAATACCTACTTGAACAACGGCCAGCAGGGCCTGAGCATCGATTGCTCAGGCGAAGCCATGTCCTGGGATAGCTGCTACGAGAAAGCGGATGCCTCCTGCGCAGGCACGGGCTATAACATCATCGCGACAAAAGGGACCGATCAAGCAAAAGAGAGCGACAAAACGCTGGGGGTCGATGTAGGCAACTACAAAAGCCGCAGCGTGATCGTGGTCTGCAAATAACGCATGATGTCATGCGGGCGATGCAAAGCCCTGTCCAGTGACGGGGTTTTTACAGGTGAATTTCCGCAGATTTGATACCCAATCCGCGGACGGTGACCACCAGTTCGTCCAATTGAGTGAAGGACTCCACTTCGTCGTTGTCATCGACCAGGAAGTAGCTCGTACCCGCGTCTTTCTTGAAAAATACTATCCACTCCCCAGCCGTGGCCGGGTTTTGAATAATGTGGGTGGCTGAAATACTGCCTTCGCAGTGCCGCTTTTTTACCAATTCGCGCTTCATACACCGCTCCAACAATCGAAATTTGTCACTCTTCAGGGCCCGCGTTCGCGCATCAACCGGAGATGCAAGCCGTAGCGGCTGCTTGTACATCCATGGGCCGTAGCGGCATGTTCGAGATACGTTCGTAGACCTTGATAGAGCTGCCATTGGAGCGGTTTTCGATCATCACCACCGCAGCAGGGTCCGAGTTGAATTTTTGCGCAATGATGACGCGCAAACCATCATGAATTGTCTCGACCGTTGGCGGTTTACGGCTGCTGGCGAGCTTGCTCACCAGACAATCGGCATAGCCTTTAGGGTTCTTGCCGGAAATCACGCTCATGGTGGGTGGGGTATGCTCAATCTCCTCGAGGGTCGCGCAGCCGGTCATCGCGAGAGCCAAAATAACTACTGCCAATTTCATACAATCCCTCCAGTTAGAATCCTACGACAAGCCTATGACCGATTAAATCCCTGTTTAGGCACTTTTATCGAGCATTAGCGTAATAAAACCGTTACTAATAACTAAATGCTAGCGCGCCCATGCTATCGTTTTGATTTTGCAGAAAAAGCCTTTTCGGAGACACCATGAAATTTGTACACCAGCGCGAGCATCTCAACGAAGACGACATCGTCGTCATCGAGTGTTCCCAGCTCTGCAACATCCGCCTGATGAACGACGCGAATTTCCGCAGTTTCAAGAATGGCGGCCGTCACACCTACCATGGCGGTGCTTTCGATCGATTCCCGGCGAAAATCGTGGCTCCCAGCACCGGTTTCTGGAACATAACCATCGATACCGCTGGACGTAAAGTCGATACAGGCGGCGGCCGCAAGCCCTCGTTCACGCACACCATCAAGATTGTGCGTCGCTCGGCAACGCGGCTGAGCTGATAACGCTCGAATCGTATCTGAAAAGGAGCCCCTTGTGAGCACGCCCATCGCTACCACCAAATACGCTATCAGCTACAAGCTCAATGGCGAACGCAGGTTTGAGTTCGCTCAGCTGCAATCAGCCTCCTCCGAGGAAGCCTTGGCGACTCTCGAGAAAATGCACAGTGGCAGCGACGATAAAATTACCGACGTCAAAGTCAGCAAGTCGCTCTAAGGCGCGTGAGCAGCGGGCATAGATCCTGAATCAGGAGAGACTTCCCATGATTCGACGTGAGCGTTCGGCGCCCGCCACCCTCGACCTGTTCGCCGATGACACACCGCAAGCGCCCTGCACCGAGCAGATCGGCCCTCGCTCGTTTGTCCTCAGAAGATTCGCTCTGCCGCAGGTCGAGCAACTGCTGCCCGCGCTACAGCACATCCTCAGCGAAGCCCCTTTCAGGCATATGGTCACCCCCGGCGGTTTCACGATGTCGGTTGCCCTGAGCAATTGCGGCAATCTTGGCTGGGTCACTGACCGCACGGGCTATCGCTACACCCAGACCGATCCATGCACCGGCAAGCCATGGCCAGACTTGCCCGATATATTTATGCAACTGGCCCAGGCAGCGGCCATCAAAAGTGGGTTTGCAGGTTTCATACCCGATGCCTGCCTGATCAACCGCTATGAACCTGGCGCGAAAATGTCCTTGCATCAGGACAAAAACGAAAGCAGTTTCGAATGGCCGGTGGTATCGGTGTCGCTGGGGATCCCAGCCATGTTCCTGTTCGGCGGCATGGAACGCAGTGACAGGGCCCAACGCGTGCCGCTGTTTCATGGCGACGTGGTGGTCTGGGGCGCAGAAGACCGTTTGCGTTATCACGGTGTCTTACCGCTCAAACGCGCTGAACATCCGTTGCTGGGTGAGCAACGCATCAACTTTACCTTTCGCAAGGCCGGGTGAGTCGGGCCTCCCGCCAGAGATAGAGATCGACCCCACGTTTGATCTTCATCACCGCATACAGCATTTTTCCAGCATGCCTCACCTGAAGGATTTTCCATGCCTCGCTCTTTGGCCAGCGCCTTCGCGCACAACTTTCTCGGACATTCACCGCGCGGGTACAAGCTTTGTTTGCTGCTGTTTTTAGTCATCAACCCGCTGTTACTGTGGGCTGCTGGCCCGGTCGCAGCGGGATGGCTGCTGGTGGGTGAGTTTATTTTCACCCTGGCGATGGCACTCAAATGCTACCCGCTGCTGCCTGGTGGGTTATTGATAGTCGAAGCCTTGCTGCTAAAAATGACCACTCCACAGGCACTGTATGACGAGCTATTGCACAACTTTCCGGTGATTTTGCTGCTGATGTTTATGGTCGCAGGCATCTACTTCATGAAAGACCTGCTGCTGTTTCTTTTCTCCCGTCTGTTGCTCGGCGTGCGCTCGAAAAGCATGCTCTCGTTGATGTTCTGTTTTCTGTCGGCATTTCTCTCGGCATTTCTCGATGCGTTGACCGTAACGGCGGTCATCATCAGCGCAGGGGTTGGTTTCTACTCGGTCTATCACCGAGTTGCCTCGGGCAACAACCCTCGCGAAGAGACGGCGTTCCACAATGATCAGAGCCTGCGTGCAGAGCATCATGCCGACCTGGATCAGTTTCGCTCGTTTCTGCGCAGCCTATTGATGCATGGCGCCGTAGGCACGGCGCTGGGCGGGGTCTGCACGTTAGTTGGTGAGCCACAGAATCTATTGATTGGGCATGACATGGGCTGGAATTTCAGTCAGTTTTTCCTGCGTATCGCGCCGGTTTCGCTGCCGGTGTTAGTGGCCGGGCTCGTGACCTGCGTGCTGCTCGAGAAACTGGCTTGGTTCGGTTACGGCACCCTGTTGCCCGTCAACGTGCGCAAGGTGCTGGCCGACTATGCAGCTCAAGATAACGCCGAACGGACCAACAGCCAGCGCGCAGCCTTGATTGTGCAGGGGGTATCAGCGCTGATTCTGGTTGCTGGCCTGGCGTTCCATGTCGCTGAAGTGGGGCTGATCGGCCTGCTGGTGATTGTGTTGATCACAGTTTTTACCGGGATCACCGAAGACAGCCGCATCGGCGAGGCATTCAAGGATGCAATGCCCTTCACTGCCCTGCTCGTCACATTCTTTGCAGTCGTTGCGGTGATTCACGACCAGCAACTGTTCACGCCGCTCATTCACTGGGTATTGAGCCTGCCGCCAGACCAGCAGCCCGGCATGTTGTTTATCGCCAACGGGCTGTTGTCAGCCATCAGCGATAACGTCTTTGTTGCCACCGTCTATATCACCGAAGTGAAGCAGGCTTTTATTTCCGGGCACATGAGCCGCGAGCATTTCGAGGCCTTGGCCATTGCGATCAACACTGGCACTAACCTGCCCAGCGTTGCCACGCCGAACGGTCAGGCAGCGTTTCTGTTTTTGCTGACCTCGGCGATTGCGCCACTGATACGCCTGTCCTACGGGCGTATGGTCTGGATGGCCCTGCCCTACACCGTGGTCATGGGCCTGCTGGGCTGGTACGCGGTCAGCTATTGGTTGTAGCGCTATGGCCGCTGGCGCGAGCCTTTGCCGGACACACCGTGCGGTGAAGGTTGAGCGCAGTGTTGATGATGCCGATATGACTGAACGCCTGGGGGAAGTTGCCCAGCATGCGCTTGCCCCGAACGTCGTATTGTTCGGCCAGTAGCCCGACGTCGTTACACAAACCACACAAGCGATCGAACAGTGTGCGGGCCTCGGCATGACGCCCCAGCAGCACATACACATCGGCGAGCCAGAACGAACACACCAGAAACGTGCCCTCCCGCCCCGAGACACCATCCTCCGTCCGGTCACTGTCGTAGCGCAGCAACAAACCATCTTGCATCAGGGCTTTTTCTATCTCGGCTACAGTACCGATCACCCGGGGGTCATCTGCCGGTAAAAAGCCAGTCAAAGCGATCTGCAACAGGCTGGCGTCCAATGCGGTCGAACCGTAGGTCTGCACAAAACTGCCCAGTTGAGGGTTGAAGCCATTGCGGCACACGTCTGCATGAATCTCATCGGCAACCGCACGATAATGGCGCGCCAATGCGTGGTCCTCCTCGGTTTCAGCCACCTGGACAGCAGAGTGTGCGTTGCGGTCGAAGGCAACCCAGGCCATAACTTTGGAGTGAGTGAAGTGCTGTGCTTCGGAACGAATTTCCCAGATGCCCTTGTCAGGCAAGTGCCACACTTTTTCCAGAAACGGCATGATCACTTTAGTGATTGCCACGCTGCGGGGAAGCCTGGACAAGCCGCCCTTACTGGCCTGGGTCATGGCGTCAGCGACTTCGCCGTAAACATCCAGCTGCACTTGCGTAGCCGCTGCGTTGCCGATCCGCACCGGCCGCGAGTTTTCGTAGCCGCTGAGCCAGGGCAATTCGTACTCCGGCAAACGTCGTTCGCCGCCTAGCCCGTACATGATCTGTATCTGCTCCGGGTTGCCGGCAACCGAGCGCAACAGCCATTCTCGCCAGGCAGAGGCCTCCTCGTAATAACCCAGATGCATAAAGGCCAGCAGGGTCATGGTCGCGTCTCGCAACCAGCAATAACGGTAATCCCAGTTTCGCTCTCCTCCCAAGTGCTCTGGCAATGAAGTAGTCACTGCCGCGACGATACCGCCGGTGGGCTCGTAGGTAAGTGCTTTCAGGGTGATCAGCGAACGCTTGACCTGCGCTGACCAAGGGCCGACGTCCGGGCACCGATCTGAAAATTTCCGCCAAAACTGCTCGGTTCTCTTCAGTTCTTTTTCGCCGTCAATACCTGCATACACGGGATGATTTGACGCCTGATGACTGAGGACAAATACCTTGCGCTGTCCGGTCTCCACCAGAAAATCGCTGCCGGTGTGATGATCCAGTGCGTGCAATACTGTGGGCGTGCGCAGCACCAGCATCTCAGGGCCGGCGACGGCCGTCAGGGTGTGCGGGTCCCTCATTTCAACCCATGGCACGCTGCTGCCATAATCGAAGCGCATGGCCAGGTCCACTTCGAACGCCGTACTCCCTTCGAGGCCGACCACAATGCGCACCACGCTGCTGGCCGTTTCCGTGGGCATGAAATCAATCAGCATGGCGCGCCCCGTGTCAGTCTCAAAAACGGTTTCGAGAATCAACGTGCCCTCGCGGTAGCGTCTTTCGATGTGTTTGATCGGGTCTTTCGGGCTGATTTTCCAGCGGCCGTTGTTGCTATCACCCAGCAAGGCGGCGAAGCAGGCAGGCGCATCGAACCTGGGAAAACATAGCCAATCCAGTGAACCGTCCTTGGCGACCAGCGCGGCAGTCCTGCAGTTGCCGAGCAATGCGTAGTCTTCAATCAATGCGGCCATGGGCAGGTATCCGAAAGTGTCAGTGAATGACTTGACTCAGATGCAGGGCCCCTATTCAGTGGGGCCTTGATACGACTCGAAGGTCTGGAGAGTCAATTTTTGACAGTTCAGGCTGGTAAAATGTAACGCTTGATCGCCGTTGCCACGCCGTCCTCCAGGTTGCTACCGGTGACATAATCAGCCTGGCTGCGCACGCTCTCCTCGCCCTGGCCCATGGCAATCGACAGGCCAGCTTTGTGGAACATTGCGACATCGTTGCCTCCGTCGCCGATGACCGCGGTGTGTGCCAGCGATACGCCCAAATGCTCAGCCAATGTCACCAGTGCCGTGCCTTTGTTAGCGGATACCGCGTTGACGTCCAGATAATACACTTGTGATCTGGACGCCTGCGCCAGCCCGGCGATGTGTGGATTCAACTGCGCTTCGAGGCGCTTGAGCAACGCGAGATCGGCGCTGGCTGCGACTATTTTGTCGACCCTGTCCAGATAGGGATCGAAGCTGACTACCTGGATCGGGTCGTAACCCAAGGTATGGCGCTCGTGATCGACATAGGCGCCATTGGGGTCGAGCAAGAACCATTGGTCATCGGCAAATACCCAAACGGCGCAATCGTGATCGGCGAACATCGCCAGGCTAGTGACAGCGGCCGCCTCCGGAATGCGATGGGCCGACAGCACGCTGCCGTCGGGGTTGGTGATCAAGCCTCCATTGAATGCAACGGTCGGCAGATCGATACCCAGGGCTTCGATCTGCTGGCGCATCGCCCGAGGAGGACGGCTACTGGCCAGGGTGAAATGAATACCGGCGGCTCGTAATTGCCCAATCGCCTCGATATTCGCCTGGCTCAAGCTATGGTCGGGGCGCAACAAGGTGCCGTCGATGTCGGACAACAGAAACTGGATGAGGGGCCGCTTTTGACTATTCATCCGATGCTGTGCCACTCACGTCCGTCACGTTCCAGCAACTCATCGGCACCAGAGGGTCCATTCTCACCCGACTTGTACAGCTCGACGCTGGTGTTTTTGCTCCATGCATCCAGAAACGGCTGCACTGCACGCCAGCCATTTTCAATGTTGTCGGCGCGTTGGAACAGCGTTTGGTCGCCAGCAAGGCAATCAAAAATCAGCGTTTCATACCCCGTGGAGGGCTGCATTTCGAAGAAATCCTTGTAGGCAAAGCCCAGTTGGATACTTTCCAATTCCAGCGTCGGCCCCGGGCGTTTGGCCAGTAAGTCGAAACCCATACCTTCGTTAGGCTGGATCTGGATTATCAGGTAATTGGGTTTGAGTCTTTCGACTTCAGTGTGACGAAATTGTGCATAGGGCGCCGCCTTGAAGCAGATGGCTATTTCGGTGTCACGAACGCTCATGCGCTTGCCTGAACGCAGGTAAAACGGCACACCCACCCAGCGCCAGTTGTCGATCATGACCTTCAGCGCGACGAAGGTTTCCGTGGTGCTTTCAGGCGACACGTTGGGCTCTTCCCGGTAGCCGGCAATGCTTTGACCGTCGACTGTGTTCTGGGCGTACTGGCCGCGCACCGAGTTGGCCAATGCCTCCTCCTCTGACCATGGACGAATCGCACCAATGACCTTGGCTTTCTCCCCACGCACTGCGTCGGCACCGAAGGCTGCCGGTGGTTCCATGGCGATCATCGCCAGTAGCTGGAACAAGTGGTTGGGCACCATGTCTCGCAGCGCGCCGGTATGTTCATAAAAACTGCCCCGGGTTTCCACGCCCACGGTTTCAGCAGCGGTAATCTGCACGTGGTCGATATAGTGGTTATTCCAGAAGGATTCGAACAGCCCGTTGGAAAAACGGCTGACCAGAATGTTCTGCACTGTTTCCTTGCCAAGGTAATGGTCAATCCGATAGAGCTGCTTTTCCGTCATAACCTTGAGCAAGCAGGCGTTCAGGGCTTCTGCGCTGGGCAGATCCGAGCCAAATGGCTTTTCGACCACCACACGCCGAAAGGAGTCATCGGTTTCCTCCAGCAGCCCAGATGAGCCCAAGCGCTTGGCGACTTCGCTAAAAAAACGTGGCGCCGTCGCCAGGTAGAACACCGCATTGCTGGTGCCGGTGGTTTTGATCTTCTCGGCCAGGTCGCTGTAGGTGGCATCATCGAGGAAATCACCCTGCACGTAGCTGATTCGCGAGGCAAGTTGGCGCCACAGTTCAGGGTCTAGTGGTTCAGCCCCACCCTCGCTGACCTTGCCTGCCGCATCCTCGCGAATGAAGTCTTCAAGCTTTTTGGCGAAGTCGACGTCACTGATTGCGTTGTGGTCCACGCCGACAATGTGAACGTTACTGCCGAGTAACCCGTCCCGGCTCAGGTTGTAGAGCGCAGGCATCAACAGACGCTTGACCAGATCGCCATGAGCGCCGAACAAAAATAAGGTTGTAGGCGGCGCAACCGCCGGCTTTTGCTTCGACTTCGTGTGCATTGGCCCCATTATTTTGGTCCTTCTTTGTGTCCGCCAAAACCGAAACGCATGGCAGAAAGCAGTTTGTCACCGTAAGTGCTCTGCTGGCGTGAACGAAAACGTGCAAACAGCGCACTGGAAAGTACCGGCACAGGCACTGACTGCTCCATGGCCGCATCAATGGTCCAACGCCCTTCGCCGCTGTCAGCCACTGAACCGGAATAGGCGTCGAGTTGCGGATCGCTGACCAGCGCATCGGCGGTCAGGTCCAGCAACCAGGAGGACACAACGCTGCCTCGGCGCCAGACTTCGGCGATATCAGCCACATTCAGGTCAAAGCGCTGTTCAGGCGCAAGGTTGTCCGAGCCTTTCGTTTTGAGGATGTCAAAACCTTCGGCGAGCGCCTGCATCATTCCGTACTCGATGCCGTTGTGAACCATCTTCACGAAATGCCCGGAACCGGCAGGACCCGCGTGGATATAGCCACGTTCAGCGCGATCATCGGCAGCATCACGGCCCTTGGTCCGCTCCACCGAGCCATAGCCGGGAGCGAGACTGTCAAATATCGGATCGAGACGCTGCACCACGGCATTGTCGCCGCCGATCATCATGCAGTAACCACGCTCCAGGCCCCAGACACCGCCGGACGTCCCGACGTCGACATAGTGCAATTGCTTTTCCGTGAGCGCCTGGGCCCTGCGGATATCGTCTTTATAGAACGTGTTGCCACCGTCGATGATTACGTCGCCAGCGTCGAGCAGTTCGCTAAGGGACTCGATGGTCTCTTCCGTCGGCGCACCCGCAGGCAGCATGACCCACACTGCGCGCGGCTTCTCCAGAGCGGCCACCAATGCAGCAATGTCTGCTACGGCGGTTGCGCCTTCTTTGCCGAGGGTGGTACGGGATGCTTCATCTCGGTCGTAGACCACAGTCGAATGCCCCTTGAGCATCAACCGTCTTGCAATATTGCCGCCCATGCGGCCCAGTCCAATAATCCCAAGTTGCATGTGGGGGTGCTCCTTAATACAAAGAAAAGGGGATGCCTCACCTTATAACCCGGCAGCACACAAAGGGTTAGTCCAGAGAGCTCCGACATAGTTCGCATCAGGGCGGGACGATGAAATGAGCCTGCTTCCCAGCCCGCGCTTCCGAGGACATTGAAACGGCGGAGACCATAAAAAATAAAAAGTTCCCTTGTCGAGAAAAAGAAATCAGAATTGGCGTCGATAGCGGTTGGCAAAGGTGGTTCAGGCTTCCATAAGGCTGCCCCCGCGCTGAAAGCCGGGTTGAAACATACCATTTGCGAGGTGAGCAATGGGCACATTACTAGCAGCACGTCCACCCCAGACCCTGTATGTCAGTATCCGTCGTGATGAGCTGAAACAACTCAAGGACGAGCGCGAGCAACTGCAGAACAAAGTCGCCCATCTGATCTTGCTGCTGCAAGAGTCCCAGTCTCAATTGACCGGCTCGACCTACGCCCTGCAAGCGCTCAACTGACACAATCTTCAAGCTCTCTTTGCAAGCCAAACCCTCCTTGGCAGGGCGTTGGCTTGCTCGGCTGCGCCTCAACATTGAATGCATCCATCCTCCGCGCACCGTCCGTTTTACGGTATTCCTTGAAGTCCTGAGGCTCAGAAAATTCTGATGCAATTATCTGCATTTATTCTGATTCGTCGCGCTAGACACACCCTGCAATACCCCACGCCCCTGTACCCGTCTTCTTCAAAAAAAACCTAATCCCGCCCCAAAAAAACAGCAGCGCGCACCAAAAAATGGCACAGGCAGTCCTGGCCCCCCATTTTCAAAGCTCCTGATACCGAGTGGTTTTATCGCTCCCGATGTACCAAGCGGGTAAATTGTCGAACAATCCGACGAACGGTAAGGGCGCTTTTGTACGTTTGGGTGCCTCATAAAACCTCAAATGGAGTGGTAAATACGTGGTCGTCTGTCATTTTTTGAGGGATCACTTGCCGCCAGTCCGCCAGCTAGACGGGTTCGTAAAAATAAAGTAGAAACTTTGTCCTATACCCGTAGGTCATCATAAAAGAGAGCCTAAGCTATTGGCTTAACCCGAGTTAGGGCTCTATAACCTCGTCCTATCACCGTAAGATCGGTAAATGGGTACTGATCTTGCGTAGTGGTTGTGTGACCGGCCATAGGACATGGCCCATAACAACTCGAGTGCTGCACCAATACTGAATTGAATGGGAGAAAAAGATGATTAGCGCCGCTGTCAAAACCCAGAAGGGAGAGAGTTTTAACCAGCCGGCCAGCGAGCTGACCCATCTGCCGGTCTTCGCTTCGACTAGCGTTCCAATGCTGCAACTGCCGACTTCACAGCCAAGTATTAACCTGTCGAACAGAAGAAAAATTCTGTTTGTGACATCGGAGTTGGCTGATCTGGTGAAAACCGGAGGTCTGGGCGATGTGTCTGCCGCACTGCCGCGAGCCATGCGCCACCTGCACGATGTACGCGTGCTGATTCCCGGCTACCCCCAAGTGCTGAATAGTGGCAATCCGATCCATATCATCAGTGAGCTGGGTGGCTACGCGGCCCTGCCGCCGTGCAAGATCGGCCGAATGGACATGAAAGACGGTCTGGTGATCTACGTTCTGATCTGCCCTGAACTGTATGAACGCGCAGGCACACCTTACGGCGATAACAATGGCCGTGATTGGTCTGACAACCATATCCGCTTCGCCCGACTGGGCCTTGCGGCAGCCGATTTCGCTGCAGGCGCAGTGAAAACCCAGTGGTGCCCTGAACTGGTTCATGCCCACGATTGGCCTGCCGGTTTGGCGCCAGCGTATATGCGCTGGCGTGGTCAGACGACGCCCAGTATCTTCACCATCCATAACCTGGCGTATCAAGGCACTGTCAGCACCGGCTCCAGTCGCGAATTGGGTATTCCCGATCAGGCTCTGGGCGCCGACGGGATGGAGTTTTACGGCAAGCTCTCGTTCATAAAGGCCGGTATGGCGTATGCCAGCCATATCACCACCGTAAGCGCAACCTATGCCAAGGAAATCACCACGCCAGCGTTTGGCTGTGGCCTGGAAGGTTTTCTGCAAAGCAAGGCTAACCAAGGGCTACTCAGCGGGATCCCGAACGGCATCGACGCCAGTTGGGATTCGACAACCGATGAACACTTGATTTGCCGATTTGCCCCAAACGAGTGGCAGCGCAAGGAAATCAATGCCGATCACGTTCGAGAGCTGTTTGAACTTGATCCATCCCAAGGCCCCCTGTTTGCCGTGGTCTCGCGATTGGTCTTCCAGAAAGGTTTGGACCTGACCATTGGCGTTGCCGAGCACATCGTCAATCAGGGCGGACAAATTGCAATCATTGGACGCGGTGAACCGGAGGAAGAGCAGGCTATGCGTGAACTGGCCCTGCGTTTCCCAGGTCAAATCGGTGTGCGCATCGGGTTCAACGAAACGGATGCCCGACGCATGTTTGCAGGCAGCGATTTCTTGCTAATGCCTTCGCGTTATGAGCCTTGCGGCTTGAGCCAGATGTACGCCCAGCGTTTTGGCTCCCTGCCAGTGGCGCGTAAAACCGGCGGTCTGGCCGACACCATCGAAGATGGTGTGACCGGTTTTCTGTTCGAAGAATCAACTGTGGAAAGCTACGCCGAGGCACTGACACGGGCGATCAAGGTTTTCGCCAATCCAGAGCTGCTCAATGCAATGCGCTGCCGCGCCATGGCCGCACCCTTCAATTGGCATCAAGCTGTGGAGCCTTACGCCGAGCTGTACCAGGAGTTGCTGAAAAAGAATGCAGGTGCGTCTATTCATTATTAAAAAGGGGTTAACGGATGCCTCTGCGCACGGATGAAAACTGGCGCCACGGCGCCGTATTAGTGGACCCTGAACACACCCGGTTTGCCCTCTGGGCACCGGATGCCTATTTCGTCAGTGTTGAGCTCGAAGACAGGCAATCACTGGCCATGCTGCCGCAGGACAATGGCTGGTTTGTACTGGAGGCCCGTTGTCCTGCGGGCAGTCGCTATCGCTATAACATCGACGGAGAGATGAAAGTCCCTGATCCGGCTTCCCGTGCCCAGGTGTCAGATGTGCATTCAGCCAGCGTAGTGGTCGACCCTTTGACTTATCGCTGGGTGCACGGCGACTGGCTCGGACGGCGATGGCAGGAAGCCGTCATCTATGAACTGCATGTCGGGGTATTGGGGGGGTATGCCGAGGTCGAAAAGCATTTGCCACGGCTCGCCAAACTGGGCATTACCGCTATTGAATTGATGCCCTTGGCGCAGTTCCCCGGCGGGCGTAACTGGGGCTATGACGGTGTGTTGCCTTATGCACCGCAATCGACCTATGGCACACCCGACCAGCTCAAACATCTGATCGATGCCGCGCACGGTCATGGCTTGATGGTGATTCTCGACGTGGTCTACAACCACTTCGGCCCGGACGGCAACTATCTGGGCAAATACGCCAAAGGCTTTTTCCGCGACGACGTGGAAACACCCTGGGGGTCGGCCATCGACTTCCGCCGCCAGGAAGTGCGCGACTTCTTTATTGATAACGCCTTGATGTGGTTGCTCGAGTATCGCTTCGACGGCCTGCGCCTGGACGCGGTACACGCCATCCATGATCCGACATTCCTTCAGGAACTTGCACGACGGGTGCGCCAGCAGATCGAGCCGCCCCGCCATGTATGGCTCACTCTGGAAAACGAGTTCAACGAAGCCAGCTTGCTGAATCAAGGCTTCGATGCGCAGTGGAACGATGACGGCCACAACGCGCTGCACGTACTGCTGACCGGCGAAAGTGATGCTTACTACGCCGACTTCGTCGACGAGCCTACGCAAAAACTCGCTCGCTGCCTGAGCCAAGGCTTCATCTATCAGGGTGAGAATAATCGCCACGGAAATAATCGTGGGCAACCCAGCGGACATTTACCACCCAGCGCGTTTGTGCTGTTCCTGCAGAATCACGATCAAGTCGGCAACCGCGCCTTTGGCGAACGTCTACCACAATTAAGCGCAGGTCCTGCCTTGGAAGCGGCCACCGTGTTGCTCTTGCTCTCGCCCATGATTCCGTTGATGTTCATGGGCGATGAATGGGCGGCGAGCGAACCCTTCCTGTTCTTCACCAGTCACCACGGCGAGTTGGCCGATGCGGTGCGTGAAGGCCGTCGCGCGGAATTTGCCGACTTTCCGGCGTTTTCCAATGAAGAGCAGCGTGAGCACATCCCGGACCCCAATGCACACAGCACGTTCGAGGCATCGCGCCCAGCTTACGAGGCCGTGTATTTGGACACCGAAAAAGGCGCCACTCATCAACGCTGGCTAGCGCTGTACCAACACCTATTGAGCATTCGCCATCGCGACATTATTCCGCGCCTGTCAGGGGCTCAGGCACTGGGCGCCGAGATGCTGGACGAAGGCGCCGTCACCGCTCGCTGGCGCATGGGTGATGGCAGTGTCTTGCGCATCGACCTCAACCTCGGCGAACGGACGGTCAACCTGGCCGCCAACTGTCTGGACAGCGTTCTTTTTGAAAGTCTGCCCGGTGCGGCAGAACTTTCGCAACGGGGCACCCTCAACCCCTACACGGCCATTGTCAGCCTGATAACGACCGACGTTTTGGAGGAACAGGATGAGTAATGAGTTACTGCAGACATTGGCTGTGCGGGCCGGACTGGCCGTCGATTGGATTGATGCCAACGGCCAGCCGCAGACCGTAAGCCCTGAGGCGCTGCGCACGGTTCTGGATGGCTTAGGCTACCCTGCCGGCACCACCGAGGCCATCGGCATCAGCCTGCATCGTCTTAACGAGGCCAGCAAGCCAGGCACCGCGCCACCGCTGCTGACGGTCGATCATGGCAGCCCGCTGGATTTGTCGGCCTGGTTCGCCCCAGAAACACCTTTTGTGCTGAAACTCGAAGACGGCGACATCATCAACGCCCAGCTGACAGCCACTGCCCAACTGCCCGCCATGGCGCCTGTCGGGTATCAGCAGCTGAATATCGCCGGGCAGCACGTGACCTTGGCTGTCGCGCCAGCAACTTGCTACAGCATGGCCATGGCCACCGAAACCGGCGTTCCACGCGCCTGGGGGTTGACCGTGCAGCTGTACGGGCTGCGACGTCAAGGTGATGGTGGTTTTGGCGATACCCAGGCACTGGAAGCCCTGGCCCGTTCAGCCGGTGAACGTGGTGCGGATGCTTTGGCCATCAGCCCGGTCCACGCAATGTTTGCCAACGACACGCAGCGGTACAGCCCCTACTCCCCCTCCAGCCGTTTATTTCTCAATGCGTTGTATGCATCGCCCGGGACCATTCTTGGCGAGCAAGCGCTGCGTACAGCCATTGACGAAACCGAACTTGGCGCAGAGCTTGAACGTCTTGAGGCATTGCCGCTGATCGACTGGCCTGGTGCCGCGCAGGCCAAGTGGACATTACTGCACGCGCTATACAGGGGGTTTTGCAGCGGAGCGCATCCGTTGCAGGATGATTTCAACAGCTTCCGCCAGTGTGGCGGTGAAGCGCTGGAGAACCACTGCCGTTTCGAAGCCTTGCAAGCTCAATGCGCCAACCTTGGCATGAGTCAGGATTGGCGCGAATGGCCGGACGCTTTCAAGAACCCACGGGGCGAGTCTATCGCCGAGTTCGCCGCTGACCATCAGGAACAGATCCGCTTCCATGCGTTCGTTCAATGGCTGATGTCTCGTTGCTTGGAGCGTGCGCAGACGGCTGCGCGCAGCAGCGGGATGCGGATCGGCCTGATCGCCGACCTGGCGGTAGGTGCCGACGGTGCCGGCAGTCAAGCCTGGAGCCGCCAGGACGAGCTGCTTTCGGCCCTGACGGTGGGTGCGCCTCCAGACATTCTTAACCGCACAGGGCAAAGCTGGGGCATTTCGGCGTTCTCACCCGATGGCCTGAAGCGCAACGGTTTCCGCGCTTTTATCGAGATGCTCCAGGCGAACTTCGCTCATGCGGGAGGCTTGCGCATCGATCACATCATGGGCCTGCAACGGCTCTGGGTTGTGCCGGTGGGTTCGCCACCCAGCGAAGGCGCGTACCTAAATTACCCGTTGGACGACATGCTGCGCTTGCTGGCGCTAGAATCCTGGCGGCACAAAGCTGTTGTGCTTGGCGAAGACCTCGGCACCGTCCCCGAAGGCTTGCACGACAAGCTATCGGCCCGGGCGATTCTTGGCATGCGCGTCCTGCTGTTTGAACAAGACCACAACGCCCATTTCAAACCTGTTCTGAAATGGTCCGACCAAGCGCTTGCGATTACCAGCACCCATGATTTGCCGACCCTTGCTGGCTGGTGGGCGGAACGCGACATCGATTGGAACAGCAAACTGGGTCACCTTGACGAACAGGCCGAACGCAATTGGCGTGAGGGACGCCGACGCGAGCGTGCCGGCCTGCGGCATGCCTTGAGTCAGGACTCAGCCAATTTTCGCAACGACTTCAGCGAAAGCACTCAGATCATTGATGCCAGCATCCGTTACCTGGGCCACACGCGTGCGCCGCTTGTATTGCTGCCCATGGAGGATCTGCTGGGCGTCGAGGAGCAGTTCAATCTGCCGGGAACCACCGACAGCCACCCCAACTGGCGCCGGCGTCTACCCGGTGACTGCGCCACCCTGCTCAATGGCAATGATGCGGCCCGACGCCTGGAGTCGCTGTCCCTGGCACGCCAGCAAGCGGCGGAGCGAGACCAATGAATGCACCGTTCAAACCGCTGCGAGCAACACAGCGCCTGCAATTCCATAAGGACTTCACCCTCGACGACGCTGTGCCGTTGGTCCCTTATTTCGCCAGTATGGGCATCAGCCATCTTTATGCTTCACCGCTGCTCAAAGCGCGCGCCGGGTCGATGCACGGCTACGACGTGGTCGATCCGCGCGTCATCAACCCGGAACTGGGCGGCGAACCGGCATTGCGGCGTTTGGTCAGCGCCCTGCGCACGCAGGGCATGGGCCTGATTCTCGACATTGTTTCTAATCACATGGCGGTGGGTGGTGCGGACAACCCCTGGTGGCTCGATCTGCTGGAATGGGGCCGTAACAGCCCCTATGCCGATTTTTTCGACATCCAGTGGCATTCGCCGGACCCGCTATTGGAAGGCCAATTGCTGCTGCCCTTTCTCAGCAGTGATTACGGCAAGGTGTTACAGGCAGGCGAAATACCGCTGCGGTTCAATGCCCTACAGGGCGCATTCTATATAGAGCATTACCAGCATCACTTTCCAATCTGCCCGACGACCTATGCACCGCTGCTCAATGCCGCTCAGCATCCGCAACTGAGTGAGTTGGTCCAGCGATTTGCCGTCCTCGACCAGTACCCGCAAGCCTATGAACGGGCCCGACAGGCGCGCACCGAACTGGCAGCGCTGGCGCAACAAGCCGATATCCGGCAGGCCATCGAACACTGCCTTTTGCAGTTCGATTCCCGTCAGCCAGAGGGCTTTGAGCGACTGCATGCGCTGCTTGAGCGCCAGCATTACCGGTTGGCCAGTTGGCACACCGCTGGCGACGATATTAATTGGCGGCGATTTTTCGATATCAACGAACTCGGTGGGCTGCGTGTCGAGCGCCCGATCGTGTTCGAAGCCACCCACGGCAAGATTTTCGAGCTGATCAGCGAGGGCCTGGTGGATGGGCTGCGCATCGATCACATCGATGGCTTGGCCGACCCACGTGCTTATTGTCGCAAGTTGCGACGCCGGGTTGACGGTTTGCTGGCCCAGCGTCCGCCGACGGCACAGTTGAGTCATCTGCCCATCTTCGTCGAGAAGATTCTCGGTCCGGATGAGTATCTGTCTGAGGATTGGGGCGTCGATGGCACCACTGGCTACGACTTCATGAATCAGGTGTCGTTGCTGCTGCATGACCCTAAAGGCGAAGCCCCCCTCGGCGAGTTGTGGAGTCGGTTCAGCGAGCGCACCGCCAACTTCAACCAGGAAGTGCTGGAAGCGCGCGACCTTGTGTTGCACGGCTCGTTGGCCGGGGATTTCGAAAGCGTCGCCCAAGCCTTGCTGCAAGTGGCCCGCAGCGACCTGATGAGCCGTGATTTGACCTATGGCGCGATTCGTCGAGCATTGTTGGCATTGGTGGTGAATTTCCCGATTTATCGCACCTACATCAGCGCGTGCGGACGCTCGGCCGAAGATGATCGTTTCTTCCAGCACGCGCTCGAAGGTGCCCGACTCACGCTCAGCGAAGCCGATTGGCCGGTGCTTGATTACCTGCAATGCTGGCTCGGAGGCCAACCGTGGCGCGAATTGCCACGAGGGCATTTGCGCAAGATTCATCGCCATGCCTGTGTGCGCTTCCAGCAACTGACGTCACCGGTGGCGGCCAAATCGGTGGAAGACACCTCGTTCTATCGCTCGGCGGTGCTGCTCTCGCGCAATGACGTTGGCTTTGATCCGCAGCACTTCAGCGCACCGACTATCAGCTTCCATGAAGCCAATATCCGCCGTGCCGAAACATTTCCGGACAATCTGCTGGCCACCGCCACTCATGACCACAAGCGTGGCGAAGACAGTCGCACGCGCTTGGCCGTGTTAAGCGAGTGCGCGGGCTGGTACACCGAACAAGTTGAGCGTTGGCGCCAATTGGCGATGCCTCTCAAAGAGGGTGAGATCAGTATTAGCGCCGGTGACGAGTTGATGCTCTATCAAACACTGCTTGGCAGTTGGCCGCTAACGCTGAATATGGACGACGAACACGCGCTCAAGGACTACGCCGAACGTGTGGTGCAGTGGCAGGAAAAAGCCCTGCGCGAAGCCAAATTGCAGAGCAGTTGGAGCGCGCCGAACGAGCCCTATGAAAGTGCTTGCCGGAATTTCCTCAATCGCGTGCTGTTAGCACCTGAGGGCTTGGCCTTGCGCCAGTCTGTTGGTGCGACCGCGAACCGTATCGCAACGGCTGGGGCGCTTAACAGCCTGACCCAAACGCTGCTGCGCATGACGGTCCCCGGCGTACCTGATATGTATCAGGGCACTGAGTTCTGGGACTTGAGCCTGGTCGATCCTGACAACCGCCGCCCCGTGGATTATTCCGCTCGGGTGCATGCACTCAATCAATCTCCGAACGCTGACGAGTTATTGGAGAACTGGCAAGATGGGCGAATCAAACAAGCCTTGATCAGCAAGGTGTTGGGCCTGCGGGCAAAGCATTCGTTGCTGTTCAGCCGAGGAAGCTATCTTCCTTTGCAGGTGGTCGGTCTGCATGCAGAGCAGGTTGTGGCCTTTGCGCGGGTGATCGACGGGCAGTCTGCAGTCGTTATTGCGCCACGGTTGAGCAGTGAACTATTGGGCACCGCACAAACTCCATTGATCAATGCCAGTAGCTGGGGCGATACACGGGTCATTTTACCGTTCGATGATTCAGGTCGTAGCTGGAAGGGACTTTTTTCAGAGCAGGTAGTCACAACGAACAAGGAGCTGTTGCTAAGCTCAGCGCTCAAGGATTTTTCTGTAAACCTTATTTTTTAATCTGCGTCATAAATTGGGAGTGTCGAGATGAGTGCCGACGAAAAACGAATCCGCGATTTTGCCTATCAGATCTGGGAGTCCGAGGGTAAACCTCACGGCCAGGAAGAACGGCATTGGGAGATGGCCCGTAAACTGGCTGAAGCTGAGGCGTTGTCGCCAAACAAAAAAGACCTGAAGAAGACGACCAAACCCAAGCTGCCAAAGCTTGATGGTGCTAGCGATGCGAAACCTGTCGCATCAAAAGCTGCGTCAAAATCTGCGACGAGTCCTCCCCCGATACCAAAAGCCGCACCTGCGAAGAAACCAAAAGCACCTGGCAAACCCGCGGCGACTTGATTTTCAGGGGGCTGCAACGTTCACTGCCGCAGTGCTCGCGCTCAACCCGATCGCCGCCTGCGGTAGTTCTACAGATGCATAACAAACATCGGAGTTCCCTAAGCTGCGATGGCGGCCTCGGTCGTTTTAAGAAACCATCCGACGCTAGGAATGTATATGAGCAAACAGCACTCCACTACCGCGAAAGAGAACGATCAACACGCCCACAAAGATGACGTAAAACCAGACGTCGTTGTGTCGCGAATCCGGGAGGGGCTGCCCTTCCCGCTCGGCGCCAGCTGGGACGGTCTGGGCGTTAACTTCGCTCTGTTCTCGGCCAACGCCACCAAGGTCGAATTGTGCCTGTTCGATGCCGCAGGCGACGTCGAACAGGAGCGCATCGAGCTTCCCGAGTACACCGACGAAACTTTTCACGGTTATCTGCCCGACGCCCACCCAGGGCTGATCTACGGCTACCGTGTGTATGGCGCCTACGACCCGCAGAACGGTCACCGCTTCAACCACAATAAACTGCTGATTGACCCCTATGCCAAGCAACTGGTTGGCAAACTGAAGTGGTCGGAAGCGCTGTTCGGTTACACCATTGGCCACCCCGATGGCGACCTGAGTTTCGATGAGCGTGACAGCGCGCCTTTCGTGCCAAAAAGTAAGGTAATCGACCCTGCCTATACTTGGGGTCGCGACCAAAGGGTCAGTGTGCCGTGGGACCGAACCATCCTTTACGAGACCCATGTGCGTGGGTTCACCATGCGCCATCCGGCCGTTCCCGAGGAATTGCGCGGCACCTTCTCCGGTCTGATGGTCGATGAGGTCATCGAGCACATTCGCAAGCTTGGCGTCTCCTCGGTGGAGCTAATGCCCATTCATGCGTTCGTCAATGACCAGCATTTGCTGCAAAAAGGCATGACCAACTATTGGGGCTATAACAGCATTGCCTTCTTCGCCCCAGACCCGCGGTACCTGGCCTACGGCAAGATCGCCGAGTTCAAGGAAATGGTCGCCCATATGCACCATGCGGGCCTGGAAGTGATCCTCGACGTGGTCTATAACCACACCGCAGAAGGCAACGAACTGGGTCCAACCCTGTCGATGCGCGGTATCGATAACGCCTCCTATTATCGCTTGATGCCTGACGACAAACGCTTATATATCAATGATTCAGGTACCGGCAACACCCTCGACTTGAGTCATCCCTGCGTGCTGCAGATGGTGACCGACTCGCTGCGCTATTGGGCAACGGAAATGCACGTCGATGGCTTCCGTTTTGACCTTGCGACGATTCTCGGCCGTTATCACGACGGTTTTAATGAGCGCCACAGCTTCCTGGTTGCCTGCCGCCAAGACCCGGTACTGCGCCAGGTGAAGATGATCGCCGAACCTTGGGACTGCGGTCCCGGCGGTTATCAGGTGGGTGGTTTTCCTCCTGGATGGGTGGAATGGAACGATAAATTTCGCGACACCGTGCGCGCATTCTGGAAAGGCGACGACGGCCAACTGGCCGATTTTGCCGGACGCATGACCGCCTCTGGCGAGATGTTTAACCAGCGCGGGCGCCGACCTTACGTTTCAGTCAATTTCATCACTGCCCATGACGGCTTCACCCTGCACGATCTGGTGTCGTACAACGACAAACACAACGAAGATAACGACGAGGACAATCAGGACGGTAGCAACAATAACCTGTCCTGGAACCATGGCGCCGAGGGTCCAACAGATGACCCTGAAATCAATGCACTGCGCTTGCGCCAGATGCGCAATTTCTTTTCAACGCTGCTGTTCGCCCAAGGCACACCGATGGTGGTTGCCGGGGACGAGTTCGCCCGCACCCAGCATGGCAACAACAATGCCTATTGCCAGGACAGCGAAATTGGCTGGGTGGACTGGGAACTGGATGACGACGGCAAGTCGCTACTCAAATTCGTCCGTCGCCTGATCAAGTTGCGCCAGACGTATCCGATCCTGCGACGCGGGCGTTTTCTGGTGGGTAATTACAACGAAGAAATTGGTGTCAAGGACGTCACTTGGCTATCGCCTGACGGCAATGAGATGGGCGTTGAGCAGTGGGAAGATGGCAACGGTCGCTGTTTGGGCATGTTGATGGATGGCCGAGCACAAGTCTCCGGGATCCGCCGCCCCGGGGCCGATGCCACGTTACTGCTGGTGGTCAATGCACATCACGAAGTGGTCAATTTCAAGTTGCCCGACGTGCCTGAGGGTATTTACTGGATATGCCTGGTGGACACCAATCAACCTGACAGCCACGATAAGGAACACCTGCCATTCGATACGGAATATGCCGTAACGGCCCGTTCCTTGCTGCTGTTCGAACTGCATCGCGAAGACCAGCCATGAGTCAGTCGCTCAGCGAGTTCCTCGGTTAGCGCAAAAGCCTATACCGATGTGAACCCGCTGGGCACGTTTTATTCATGATGTGCCGTTTGCATACCCGCACGACTTGGCTGTCTCAACGTCTCAGTGAAAAAGCGCACAGCATCGACGCTCAGGCTGCGGTGAATGTCTACTCGGTCGACACCTTCCGCATCTGTACACAGGGCTGGCGTGCTTACTTGCTGCTCTTCAGTACAGGGCGCGAGGAACACGAAATGCCCGGCTCCTGCTAGCAGTTTGAAATTCGGCGCTTGGGGCAGCTTGCGCGCCAAGGCCTCGGCATTTTTGTCCAGGGCCAGCAACTGATCACCATCGCCACTGTAAAGCAGCACGGGTACATGGACGTCCGCCAGCGTATGACGGCCGAACATCAGGCTCAGCGGCGCCATCAACATCAACGCACCGACGCGTGGGTCCGCTTCAGGTCGCAGATCATCCCGATCGGCAATCAGCTCGCCCTGCCTCGTGCACGCGTCACGGTCCTGAGGCCGTTCAAGACAGTACTTGCGCAGGCGTTTTAGATCAGGTCGAGCGCCTGCCAGAATCAGTGCGGTTTCGCCACCGGCCGAATAACCGATTACCCCGACTTGCCGCGCGTCGATATAAGCAGAAAGAATCGGGTCCATCAATGCAGCACTGATGGCTTCCGATATTTGCAGCGGTCGCCCGTATAAATTGCTCAAGCTGCCCAAACGGCTGTGGTCCAGGTAGTTATCACCGGGATGAATCACCGCCACGACGACAAAGCCTTTGCGTGCCAGCGAGGTCGCCAGGTCATGCAGGGCCAGCGGCGTGCCCGTATTGCCGTGGGATAACATCAGGAGGGGAAAGCGCCCCATGGCGACAGTCACATCTTCGGTAGCATCAATCTGATAGCCATCGACTTTGCTGATTTTTGGGGGGGCGTTCGACGGGTAGAAGGCAATCGCACTCATCGGCTGTAAATCCAGCGGATCAAGAAACGTCAAGCGATGAAACCCCGCGCTCCAGTGAGTACCGGCTTCAACTTGCACCGAAATCACGCCACTAAGCAGGCATATCAACATCACCGCACAAAGACGCACCATCGCAAGGCCCAACCTGTGTAGATCCGAGTAAGCGAGCTGTACAGTCCGCTGCGAGTTGCAGCGCTCTGTACGGGTCCGCGCTTCCGGCGCGGACAATTATTAGAGTAGCTGCTCGACAAATAGTGCATAAGCCGAGCCAAATGTTCAAAAACATGAAAAAAAACACTTAAATGACCAAATTGCCTGTTCAACAACCTATGAGTGCAATCTTACTGCGATTCCAGCCCGGTTACCTGTAACGACGTCGTCAAAGATGAGGTTGTGTCGCAAATAGAGTTTGCAATGGCGCCAAACGCAAAAAACTCTGCCGCCCCTTGCGTCACGACGCAGGGCGGTAGAGTTTCCGGGGTACGGTGTGGTGCAGCTCAAGGCACCGATCAAGCGGTTGCGAACAACTCTTCGCTGATGTGTTTCTGGGCGGCGATCATCGCGTTGGCACGAGGCTCGTCACCGTAAGCCAAACCATGGGCAAAGACGAATTGCAGGTCAGTCACACCGATGAAACCAAACAGCACCTTGAGCAGGTCTTCGTGACCGACGCTGGTAGGTTGGCCAACGTGCAGACCACCGGCAGTGGAGACGATGATGACTTTTTTGCCGCCACACAGGCCTTCAGGCCCGGTTTCGCTGTAGCGGAAGGTACGGCCAGCGACGGTCACTCGGTCGATCCAGGCTTTGAGTTGGCTTGGAATGGTGAAGTTGTACATCGGCGCGCCGATCACAACCACGTCGGCAGCCAGGAACTCTTGCAGGGTGGCTTCGTTCAGGTCGACTTCGGCCTGTTGCGCAGCATTGCGTGCTTCGCTTGGCGTCCCGGCAGCGGCAAGGCTGGCCGCAGAAAAGTGATCCAGTGCGTCGTTAGCCAGGTCATGGTAGGTCACTTGGCTGTCCGGTTCTACTGCTTGCCAGGCCTGAACGACACTGCGGCTGAGTTGGCGAGAAGCAGAGTGGTCACCAAGGATGCTGGAATCGAGATGCAGAAGTTTCATTGGGCTCTCCAAATAGGGATCGCCGCCGGGCGATCAAGTGCGGATAATCCTACAGTGCATACCAATGGATGATTAGTCAGCGAAAATGCGATAGTTCGTCCCACGTATAGAACAGTCGAGTCCTTTTTATGCAAGATCTCAACGTTTTCCTGGGAATACCAGTTACCCCCCTCAATGCGCTCTGGGGCTGTTAAGCAAAAGAAGCCTCCGTCGCAGCCATCTCCGTTCGGTGTTCGCCAATATCAGCGAGTCAAGCCACTGCAATATCGAGATCGCCGAATGGTTCCCAACGGGTCGGTTCCCAAATCGCCAAAATCGGAATCGGGGAACCCGGGATTAAGAGAGCATAGGCTTGTAAATCACAAAGGACGGATGGACATCAACTCATCCAGTTACCACCGTCTACATTGTAGGTCTGAGCCACGACGTACTCGCTCTCAGATGAGGCGAGAAAGATGGCCATGCCCGTGAGATCGTCAGCTGTGCCCATCCGTCCAAACGGCACCTCCTGACCAACCAGCTTTTTCTTTTGACCCAATGGCCGATTCTCATAGTTGGCGAACATTGCATCGACGCCATCCCAGTGCTCACCGTCGACGACCCCTGGAGCGATGGCATTCACATTGATCCCATGTTTGATCAGATCCAGACCCGCTGACTGCGTAAGGCTGATAACTGCCGCTTTGGTCGCGCAATACACACCAACGAGCGCCTCTCCCCTGCGACCCGCTTGGCTGGCCATATTGATGATCTTGCCGCCATGCCCTTGACTGATCATCTGACGCGCAGCCGCCTGAAGGGTGAAAAGTGTTCCTGCAACGTTGATCGAAAACAAACGCTCGAAGCTGTCACGGGTGATCTCGACAATGGGGGCCAGATCGAACAACGCGGCGTTGTTGATCAAGATATCCAACTTACCTGTCTGTGAAATGACGGCGGCAATTGCACCATCGATGGACGCTTGATGGGTAACGTCCATCTCTACTGCGTATGCGTTAGGCCCTAACTCGGAAGCAGTGGCTTGAGCACGCTCTAGGTTGATGTCAGCTATAGCGACCGTCGCCCCCTCACGAATGTACGCCTGAGCAAAAGTACGTCCAATGCCTCGGGCGGATCCGGTAACTAGCGCGCTTTTACCTTCAAGTCGTTTCATTGATTGTTCATCCGTTATCTAAATATTGGGTACGCCCAATCGAGGGCATTGGTATGGCGTATTGGTCAGGCAGCGAGACGCGCTAACGGGCCTATAGCCTTCCCGTGCTCGTCGAATAAATGGCAATGCAGAACGTCCAGCGCAACCCACCGCTGCTCTCCATATGCCACATCGCAGTCGCCGTTTACGCGTACGGTGAGTGCTTCACCGGACTTGGCGACGACGTGGCAAAAGGTGTCGCTGCCCAGGCGTTCGGTGACATCAGTGGTGATGGGCAGTTGTCCTTGATCATCCAGACTGAGGTGTTCGGGACGTATGCCTACAGTGACCTCATTGCCCACAGTCAGAGTGTTTCCGTCACGAGGTATGAGCAGGCGCCGCCCGGATGCCAGTTCGACCTCTACCCCTTGATGAGTGTTGGAAACTACAGCAGCCTTGAGAAATCCCATTTTTGGGGTGCCCAAAAATCCGGCCACGAACAGATTTGCAGGTTGGTGATAAAGGTCAAGCGGCGAGCCAATCTGCTCTATTCGACCGCCGTTAAGCACCACCACCTTGGTGGCGAGAGTCATGGCTTCGACCTGATCGTGGGTAACGTAGATCATGGTGGCTTGAAGCTCTTTGTGCAGTCGCGAAAGCTCCAGGCGCATTTGCACCCGTAGTGCGGCATCAAGGTTGGACAGCGGCTCGTCGAACAAGAAGATCTTCGGATTACGCACGATGGCTCGACCGATAGCGACTCGTTGGCGCTGGCCTCCGGATAGCTGCTTCGGCTTGCGCTCCAACAACCTTTCCAGCTCCAGGATCCGTGCTGCATCGGTAACTTTGCGCTCAACGTCCTGCTTGCTGTCCCCTGCGAGATCCAGGGCGAAAGACATGTTTTTGCGAACGGTCATGTGCGGGTACAAGGCATAGGTTTGAAAAACCATTGCCAGGTCGCGCTTAGCTGGGCTGACTTCGGTAATGTCGCGACCATCAAGCTCGATGGTGCCGCTGGTGACCTCCTCTAGGCCGGCAATCAGCCGCAGCAGAGTGGATTTGCCGCAGCCCGATGGGCCGACGAAAACGACAAATTCTTTATCGCGGACGTCGAGATCGATGCCCTTGATGATGGATAGACCTTCGAAACCTTTTTTCAGATTTTTTATTTTCAGAGTGGCCATGAAATGAATCTCCGCTTTGTTAGGTTTAGTCCGTACGAACCTTCAATCCGTGCTCGCAAAAATCCATGGGTTACTTGACGGCGCCGAACGACAGTCCACGCACGAGCTGCTTCTGGCTGATCCAGCCGAAGATCAGGATTGGCGCACAGGCCAGCGTCGACACTGCGGACAATTTGGCCCAAAACAATCCTTCAGGGCTCGAGTAAGAAGCGATCAACGCGGTCAACGGTGCAGCTTTCGACGAGGTCAGGTTCAGTGACCAGAACGCTTCGTTCCAACACAGGATCAGTGACAACAGCACCGTGGAGGCCAGACCACCCTTGGCGATTGGCAGCAGCACGCGCACCATCTCCTGCCACAGCGTGGCGCCGTCAAGACGCGCGGCTTCGAGGATGTCTTTGGGGATGTCCTTGAAGTAGGTGTAAATCATCCAGACCACAATCGGCAGGTTGATCAGCGTGTAGATCACGATCAGCGCAATGCGCGTGTCCAGCAGGCCAAAACTCTTGGCCAGCAGGTAGATCGGCATCAGCACGCCCACCGGCGGCAGCATTTTGGTGGAGAGCATCCACAGCAGCGTGCCTTTGGTGCGCTTGGTTTCGTAGAACGCCATGGAGTAGGCGGCTGGCACCGCAATCAGCAGGCACAGGGCCGTGGCGCTGAACGAAATCACCACAGAGTTCCAGGCAAAGCTGAAGTAATCGCTGCGCTCGTTGATGTGTAGGTAGTTTTCCAGCGTCGGCGTGAAAATGAACTGTGGCGGCGTGGCGAAGGCGTCGATTTCGGTTTTGAAACTGGTCAGCACCATCCAGAAGATCGGGAAGAAGATCAGGATCGCGATGGCCCAGGCCAGGGTGCCGAGCAGCAGGCTTTGCAGACGACGGGATTGTTGAAGGGTCATGGCGCAGGCCTCAGGCTTTGTCTGTCAGGTTTTTGCCGATCATTCGCACCAGCACGATGGCCGCGATGTTGGCAATCACCACCGCAATCAAGCCGCCCGCAGACGCCATACCGACGTCGAACTGCACCAGTGCCTGGTTGTAGATCAGGTACGCGAGGTTGGTCGAGGCATAGCCAGGGCCACCGTTGGTGGTGGTGAAGATTTCCGCGAACACCGACAGCAGGAAGATGGTTTCAATCATCACCACCACCGCAATCGGCCGTGCCAAATGCGGCAGGGTCAGGTGCCAGAAAATGGCAATCGGCCCGGCACCGTCGAGGCGTGCGGCTTCTTTCTGTTCTTGATCGAGGGACTGCATCGCAGTCATCAGAATCAGGATCGCGAAGGGCAGCCATTGCCAGGACACAATGATGATGATCGACAGCAGTGGGTAGTGTGCTAGCCAGTCCACTGGTTGCGCACCGAAGAGCGTCCAGACGTAGGCGAGAATCCCCGACACCGGATGGAAAATCAGGTTCTTCCAGATCAGTGCACCGACGGTGGGCATGATGAAGAACGGCGAGATCAGCATCACCCGCACGATGCCGCGACCGAGAAACTCACTGGCCTCCAGCAAGGCGCTGATCAAGACGCCGAGCACCACGCTGATCAGCAGCACGCTGCCCACCAGCAACAAGGTGTTAGTGGCGCCGGGGAGGAAGCCCGAATCCGTAAGGAAATAGGTGAAGTTTTCGAGGCCGACGAACTCGTTTTCACCGGGGTACAGTAGGTTGTAGCGAATCAGCGAAAAGTAAACAGTCATGCCCAACGGCACGATCATCCACAGCAGCAACAACGCCACCGAAGGGCTGACCAGAAACCAGCCGGGATTGGCCAACCGGCTTTTACGCACCGGCTGGGGAATGTCCATATGAGCTTTGGCAGTTGAAATATTCATAGCTATCAGAACCGATTGGGTGCAGGTGTGCCCGAGGCCGACGCCCCGAGCCATTAAGCCGTTCGATTACTTCGGGTAACCGGCGCGCTTCATCTCACGTTCGGTGGAGGTCTGTGCGGCGGCGAGTGCTTGATCAACCGACATCTGTCCAGTGAGAGCCGCCGCAAACAACTTCCCTACGGAAGTGCCTATCGCCTGAAACTCGGGAATGGTTACGTACTGGATACCGACGTAAGGAACAGGCTTGATTGATGGATGCTCGGGATCTGCGTGCTGCATCATCTGCAACGTAACTTTTGCGAAAGGCGCTGCGTGCAGATAGGCGTCGTTGTAAGTGGACTGCCGAGTGCCTGGCGGCACATTGGTGATGCCCTCTTTTTCAGCGACGAGCTGAATGTATTCTTTAGACGTTGCCCACGTGATGAAGGCCTTTGCGGTGTCTTTGTGCTTGGAGGTTGCCGGTATCGCCAATGACCATGCATACAGCCATGACGAGCCTTTGTCGGTCACTTCCGTAGGTGCAGGGGCGAAGCCCACACTGTCGACGACCTTGCTCTGGTCCTTGTCCGTGGTGAACGAGCCTGCGACACTGGCATCCACCCAGATGGCGCACTTACCGCTGTTAAACAGGGCGAGGGTTTCGTTGAAACCATTGCTCGACACGCCTGGAGGCCCATACTTCTTGAGGGTGTCAACGTAGAAATGTGCCGCCGCTGTCCACTCGGGGCTTGTCATCTCCGGCTGCCACTTTTCATCGAACCAACGGGCCCCGAAGGCGTTTGCCATGGTGCTTAGCAGAGCGATGTTCTCACCCCACCCCGCCTTGCCGCGCAGGCACATTCCGTACTGCCCTTTATCAGTCTGGTGAAGCTTGGACGCAAATTCGCCGAGCTGTGTCCAGGTCGGATGTTCCGGCATGCTCAAGCCCGCTTGCTTGAACAAATCGGTGCGGTAATACGTGATCGTGCTTTCCCCGTAGAAGGGCAATGCATAGAGCGTGTTGTTGACCGACAAGCCTTGGCGTACTGAAGGGAAGATATCTTCAAGGTCGTATTCCACCGACAGCCCGCTAATCGGCTCGAGCCAGTTTTTGGCACCCCAGAGTGGAGTTTCGTAGGTACCAATTGTCAGTACGTCGAATTGGCCACCCTGAGTGGCGATATCGGTAGTCAGGCGCTGACGCAGAACGTTTTCTTCTAGCACCACCCAATTGAGTTTCACATCAGGATGCTGCTGTTCAAAAATTTTGGAGAGCCGCTGCATACGGATCATGTCGCCATTGTTCACCGTGGCAATGGTCACTGTTTCGGCGGCTTGACTGACGAGGGCGAAGGATAGGCCAACGGAAAGGAAAAGCGCTTTTTGGATTTTCATCATAGTGCTCTCCGCTCCGCGCCTTGGACGACGGGAGCTATTATTTTTGTTGTTAACCACCGCTGATCAAATACGTCTGACCCGCAATGGTGGACGAGTCGATTACAACAGCTTAAAAAGGCCCGAACAAACGCATAGCGGATGCTCAACTGATACTTTTTTAACCGAGCACGGAGAAGCGGCCTACGATCAAAAAAGTATTAGTCGTAAGCAATACGTGAGCTAGCAGGTGCCAACCAAGAAGGCGTATGTTGGTCGCACACGAAGAACAAATAACTATAAAAGGGGCATGCCATGCCTGATAGCCGAGCAGCTCTGTTCGAGCAGCGACCCGCCGAGCTGGAGGTTATCCTCCCTGAGCCCGATCATTGCTTTCGCTGGTATGAGCACGACTACCCCTACTCCCTGGCTCGCTGGAACCATCACCCTGAATTCGAAATTCACCTGATTCGCCAAGGCAGCGGCAAGCTCGTAGCGGGCGATTACATAGGTGCGTTCGGTGCAGGTCACGTAGCGCTCATCGGCCCCGACCTTCCTCATGACTGGATAGGTGATGTGGCTCCGGGAGAATATCTGGCGGGACGCGATGTGGTACTGCAGTTTGATGGTGCAGCCATTTTGGCTTTGCGCGGTACGTTGCCTGAGTTGGGCGAGCTTCAACACCTTTTTGAACGTGCTCGCAGGGGCCTGGAGTTCACCGGTGCAACGGCTATATATGCAGCGCGACTGCTCGAGGACATCGGCCCGGCGCAAGGGCTCGAGCGTTTGGTTTTGTTCCTGCAATTGATCAACTCGCTGGCGAAAGCTCCATCGCAGGAGGTTCACTTGCTCGCCAGCGTCTGCTACGCGCCAACATTGGATGCCCGCAGTTCAGAGCGAATAAATAAGGCATTTGACTATTTACTGACTGAGCTCACAGGCGACGTTCGCCTGTCGGTTATCGCTCAGCGCCTGGAGATGAGCGAGCCAGGTTTTTCGCGCTTCTTCAAAAGGATTACCGGCCACGGTTTTATAGATCTCATGCGCAAGCTCAGGGTCCAGCGCGCCTGCAGGCTATTGTTGCAAACAGAGATGTCGGTTGCTGACATCTGTTTTGAGGTTGGCTATGAAAACCTCTCTAACTTCAACAGGCACTTCCGTATCGAAATGGAACAAACACCGAGCGAATATCGTCGCGGAACGGCGATGACATTATTCAATCGCAACGGTGCCCATCAATCCCTGCCTTTCACCAAAGCCCATTGAGTGAATGATGCCCGGTCGATGCTGATCAGCCAGCAGCAGTCCCTTTGACAAAAAATTGAGGAAATGACGATGGTATTGCCTCGCGCAGTAGTATTTGGCGAAGCCCTGACCGACCTTGTCCAAGGCGCCCCCGGACAATGGAAGGGCTATCCAGGCGGTGCTCCCTGGAATGTTGCGCGTGCGCTCAGTCGCTTGGGCGTTAGCAGCGCCTTCGCAGGATCTGTCAGTGCGGACTCCCTAGGCGACGAGATAGCCAGGCAGTCAGAGTTGGCAGGTTTAGATATGAGATTTATACAACGAGTAGACCGAGATCCCTTGGTCGCCATCGTTCCTTCGAGCCGTCCTCCGAGATATTTTTTTGCTGGAGATGCCGATCTGTTTTTTGATCCTGGTCTGATGCCGGAAGGATGGATCGACCAAGCGGAGGTGTGTCATTTCAGCTGCATCAGCTTGGCTCGCCAGCCACTTGCAGACACGCTGGTCAACCTCGCTCAGCGAGCGAAAGGGGAAGGTAAACGGATTAGCTATGATCCGAACTGGCGTAATTTGATGGACAGCCACTATCGGGAGCAGACCTTCCCGATAATGACCACCTTGGCCGACATGATTAAGCTTTCCGACGAAGACCTTCGGCAAATTTATCCAGGGCTGACAGAACACCAAGCAATGAATGAGCTTCGCGCTCTTAACCCTCAGGCGCAGATATTGTTTACCCGAGGTGAACACGGGATGATTCTGTTCACGCCGGACAGCCAACACGAGCAGCCAGCTATAGCCGTGGACGTCGCAGATACGGTAGGTGCAGGTGATGCTTGCATGGCCGGTTGGCTTGCGTCGGACTTACTCGGGATTACCGACTTGGGGGAGCGCCTGCGATTTTCAGCAGCCTGCGCATCCATATCGTGCCGCCATGCCGGAGCCCATGCTCCAACGTTAGCCGATGTGGAAGACTTACTTCAGACGTTGCTTGATAACTGATGGAAGCAACTATATAAAAAACATCGGACAGTTGCCCGCTTCAAGCATCACGTCCATGTTTGCGATGGAAGAAATAAAATCAACAAGCGAAGTGCCGCTTGATTTTGTTCCTGGCTGAATCAGTTTTAGAGGCAGCTCGTTGTATCCAAACCAGCTGCCTGAATTAATCGATAAATATCAAAAAACGCTGTGTTTTTCCCAATGCCATTCCAGGTTGAGCGTACTGCCATAGCAATGGATAGACATCTTGAAAATCTGCACTTAGGGGCTCATACAACCCTCTCCGACCAACTCTTCTTTCATCATCCCACTGTGACTTCTCAGAACCTGAGTCGCGCCCATCACCCCCCTTCTCTGCTCAAACGAATCGCGGCTTCTCGCATTAGAATTGTGGGCAAAGGACTCGACGAGATGACCCACATGCGCTCCACTCCAAGACGCAGAATGCCTGAGCGATGACAGAAACACTGGGCTATGTGAAATTGCTGAGCGCTTTCACGCCAAGGCTCAAGTTGGAGTGTTGGAGGATGTGGAAGGGCTCCAGCGGAAATGCGTCTAAAATCTGAAGCCAAAGCCACCCCGCTCTGGAGTTCAAGGAATGACAAGTTATCAAGAGCTAGAATCGTCTCAACCCCCTGATTAATGAAGAGAATGTGCTACTTTGAAAACTGGTTTGAATTGGAATCTGATGGATCTGTATTACTTCGCCAAAGTTGTCGAGGCCGGAGGCTTCGCGGCTGCGGGGCGTTTGCTGGGCATTCCCAAATCCCGCCTGTCTCGGCGTATCGCCGAGCTGGAAACCCGCCTTAACGCCAGCCTGCTGCAACGCACCACGCGCAAACTGGCGCTGACAGCCGTTGGCGAGCGTTATCTGCAGCATTGCCAAGCCATGTTGCTGGAAGCAGAAATGGCCGATGAGGCCGTCGCCTCACTGTCGGCGGAACCTCGTGGGCGGCTGCGGGTTTCGTGCCCGGTAGGCTTGATTCATTGGAATCTGGCCAGCGTGATCAACACTTTTCTGGCCAGCCACCCTCAGGTCCAGCTGGAAATGTTGCTGGTCAATCGACGTGTCGATCTGGTGAATGAGGGCATTGATATAGCGCTGCGGGTGCGTGACGTCGGCGATGAAGACCCCAGTCTGATCGTTCGCCAACTGGCCCCGGCCCACGCGGTGTTGGTGGCGTCACCCGCATTGCTGGCCGGTCGCGTCATCAGCACACCCCAAGATCTGGCGAGCCTGCCGGTACTGGGTGCCATCGAGGCTGATCGCAAGGTTCACTATGCATTGGTCCACAGCAGCGGTGAGCAGTGTGAAGTCGCAATGGAGGCCCGTTTGGCCATTGATGACTTCCCCCTCCGTAAAAGTGCCGCCTTGAGTGGCTTGGGCCTAACCATGTTGCCGATGATGAATTGCCGTGAGGAGCTGGACGATGGTCGCCTGATTCAGTTGTTGCCTGACTGGTCACTGCCTGGGGGCCATCTGCAAGCGGCTTACACCCAGCGTCGTGGGACGCTTCCGGCGGTGAGGGCGTGGATTGATCACATCACCCGCGCGTTCACAGATGACTTGCGCTGTCATGACTGACTGCATTGATCGATAGGGATAAGAAGATGAGTCCTGAACACGTCGCACAGTTTTGTCTGCAACTGCCGGGCGCCCGCGAGGATTACAAATGGGGCGGCACTCGGGTTTTTTCAGTGGCGCAAACGAAAATGTTCGCGGTACTCGATCTGGCAGGTGCCGGGTTGTCGTTCAAGGTCGGTGCAGAGCTGTTTCTGGGTTATGTCGACCGACCGGGCATCCGCCCCGCGCCTTATCTAGCCCGCGCGTATTGGATCAGCATGGTCCCACCCTACCCCATGAGCGGCAATGAATTACGCGATCTGCTGACACGCTCGCACCAGTTGGTGGTGAGCAAGCTGCCCAAGATTCGGCAGGTCGGCTTGAAGGTGTCATAAGAAATGACGGGCCAAGTAATGACTGCCCAGAAACAAGCGGTCGATCCAGAACACCTGATGCAACCCGACGATCACCCAGAACACCGTTTGATAAGAGAGCTTGCGGGTTTTGTGCCGCAAGCTCTGCTGTGCCAGCAAGGCACCCGGCCAGCCGCCCAGCAACTCGGCGCCATGCAAGATTTTTTCCGGCGTGCGCCAACCGTCATTGCGGGCCTGGCGTTTATCGCGCCAATATAGGAAGAACGTCAGCAGGCTCATCACTAAATAGCCGCAGGCGGGGATCGCCGAAACGCCTCTGATCGCCATCGACAGCGCTCCGAAACCTGGCAACGCGCACAACCCCAAAAAAATGAAGAGCTTGAGCCGCACATGCTGCACCGACTGTTTAGCCCCGCGTACATTGGGTCCAGCCTTGCCTTCACGCGACTTGCCTTGAGGTTGAGTGCGTTGTTCCATCGGTCTTATCCTTGAGCGGCCGCAGAGGACCAGTCGATCCAGCCAAACTACCAGGTCGCCAGAATAAACAGGCCGAAGGCGATCCGAACATCCATCACTCCCCCATAAAGCAATGCCCTCGGCACGCTTCTTTAGTGCTTTTAATGATGACGCAAGCGACGCGCGATGCACACAGGACTGACATGATGATTGCCAGGACGTAAAAACCCCCGGGAACCATTCATGTTTAGTCAAAAACCGCCGAAAGCCTACCAGACGTGACGAATTAGTGCTCTAGCCCTACCCGTGTAGCGCATACTTTATTCCGGCTGTATGACGGAAAAAGAACAATAAATGAAGGAGCGGAATTTCATGAATAGTTTGCGCAGTTTGTCGATCAGCCGCCGGTTGTGGCTGATTCTGGTGGTCTCTGTGCTGATGCTGTTGATGCTCGGAATATTGATGCTCAAGCAGATCCACACTGACCTTTATGCTGCCAAAGCCGAAAAAACGCAGCAGCTAGTAGACGCTGCCAGTGGCGTACTCACGTACTTCCACGATCAGGAAACCGCCGGCAAACTCACTCGCGAGCAAGCCCAACTGCAAGCACAGACTGCCATACGAGGATTGCGCTACAACCAGAACGAGTATTTCTGGATCAACGACCTGCGACCGGTGATGATCATGCACCCGGTCAATCAAAAGCTTGAGGGCCAGGACTTGTCGGGCATCAAAGACCCTGATGGCTTTGCCCTGTTCAACGAGATGGTCACTGTCGCCAAAACCAAAGGCGCAGGCCCCATAGCCTACCGTTGGCCAAAACCCGGTTCCAGCGAACCGGTGCAAAAAACCTCTTACGTGAAACTGTTCGAACCCTGGGGCTGGGTGTTGGGTTCGGGGGTGTACATCGATGACATGCAGGCTGAGTTCTACGCGAAGGTGTGGAAAGCATCCATTGCAGGTTTGGGCATTGCGCTGATCATGGCACTGCTGGTCGTGATGATATCCCGAAGCATTGTCCGGCCATTACAGGAAGCCGTCGACGCCATGGCCAGCATCGCCAGTGGCGAAAGTGATCTAACGCGGAGTCTGGATACTCACGGCCAGGATGAAGTCACGCAACTCGCGACCCACTTCAACGCCTTCACCACAAAAATGCATCAGGTCGTGCGCCAATTGCTGTCTGCCGCTGCAGCGTTGGGCCAGGCGGCCACCGAACTGGGCAACAATTCGAGCCAGGCTCAGGCGCACAGCCAGCAACAGTCGCAACAAATGGAGTTGGTGGCCACGGCCATCAATGAAGTGACCTACGGTGTTCAGGACGTGGCGAAAAACGCCGAACAGGCCGCCAGTGAAATGCGCGACGCCGAAGCCCAGGCCAAGCAAGGGCAGATCAATATCGACAGCAGCCTGCGTCAGATCGATCAATTGTCCGGCACCATTACCCAGGCAGTAACTGTTATCCAGACCCTGGCAGCCGAAAGCACGCAGATCGGCAGTGTCCTGGAGGTGATTCGCTCCATTGCCGACCAGACCAACCTGCTGGCGTTGAACGCTGCTATCGAAGCGGCCCGCGCCGGAGAACAAGGCAGGGGCTTTGCCGTGGTAGCCGACGAGGTGCGCCTGTTGGCACAGCGCACGCAGAAATCAACGGCTGAAATCCAGTCGATGATAGAGCGTCTGCAACACCACTCAGACGCAGCAGTCAAAGTCATCGGCGACAGCAGCCACGCTTCGCAGTTAACCATCGAACAAGCCAGCCAGGCCGGTCAGAGCCTGAACTCGATTGCCCAGGCACTGCGCAACCTCAATGGCCTGAACGCCTCGATCGCTAGCGCCACCTTGCAACAGGCTCATGTGGTCGAAGACATCAACCAGAACGTCACCCAGGCGGCAGGCCTGTCACAAAACACCGCCAACGCTGCCGAGCGTTCCAGTGAGGCGAGTGTGCACCTGCGCGACCTGAGTAATCAGTTGAATAGGTTGTTGGGGCAGTTTCGGGTATAGCCCTGCCCCCACAGCTACCAAGGTCCGTGGGAACAGGTTGACCTGCGGATGTGCCAATGCGGCGTGCCAAGCACGTCGCTTTTGTGGGTAAGCTCACTTTCACAGGATGTGTGAAGGCACGTTTTGCTGTCTTGCCAGAAGCCCCTATAACGCCATCTCTCATCAAACAACCTATAACCAATTGAAAAATAAAATATAAATTGCAAGTTATTTTCAGCCAAACGCTGACCCCCTGTAGGAGCTGCCGAAGGCTGCGATCGCCCCGGGGTCGCGTCCGACGGAACCGGTCGCTTTCTTGAGACCGCTGAAGGTCGTGCTGACCTTATCGCAGCCTTCGGCAGCTACAGTTTGCTGCCCGACAGCGCGGCGTCGAAGACGCGGCGGGCCTCCCTCCCCCCCTGCGTATGCGTTTACAATCCCCTCCCGATTTTTTCTCGTTGTCCTCTAAGGAGTTGCCATGTCCGGGCTCGAACTGTTCGCGGCTGGGCTAGGCGTGATAGCCGTCTGGCTGACCGTGAAGCAGAATGTCTGGTGCTGGCCCATCGGCCTGGTCATGGTCCTGCTTTATGCCTGGGTCTTCTTCAACGTGAAGCTGTACTCGGACATGCTTTTGCAAATGATCTATGCCGTGCTGCAGCTTTACGGCTGGTGGCAATGGACGCGGCGCAGCGAGGTGCAGCAGGGGCGCGTCGTCACGTATCTCGGCACAGGCCCGCTATTCCTGAGTCTGGCACTCGGCGCGGGCGGCAGCTTGGCGTTAGGTGCGGCAATGGCTCACTTTACCGACGCTGCGCAACCCTGGCTGGACGCCGCACTGACCGGCTTCAGTTTGGTGGCCCAAGTGTGGATGGCGCAAAAGCGCATCCAGTGCTGGCCGCTGTGGATCGTGTTGGATGTGATATTCGTCAGCCTCTTCGTCTATAAAGAGCTGCACCTCACTGCGGCGCTGTATGCGCTGTTTACGCTGATTGCCGTGCTGGGCTGGCGTGAGTGGCGCCATGAACAAGCCGTTGTAAGCCCATGAAAGTACTGGTTCTGGCGGGCCCTGAATCCAGCGGCAAGAGCTGGCTCGCGGCACAGGTACAAAACCATTTCGGTGGCGAGTTGGTGGGTGAGTATGTTCGCTATTTTATTGAGCAACAGGCCCGCGACACGTGTTATTCCGATGTCCCGACCATTGCCGAAGGTCAGTTGGCTTGGGAGGATACCGCTCGATCAAGGCACCCTGGACTGCTGATTCTCGACACCCACCTGCTGAGCAATATGCTCTGGAGTCTAACCCTGTTCGGCGATTGCCCGGGCTGGCTCGAACAACAGCTATTAGCTCGCCATTACGATTTACATGTGTTGTTGGCACCCGAAGGGGTCGATTGGGTCAGCGATGGCCAGCGCTGCCAGCCGGACCTGAGTGAACGCCAAGCGTTTTTTGCTGCCAGTGAACAATGGTTGAAGCAGCACCAACAACCGTACCGCGTGATCAGCGGCGAGCGGGATAGCAGACGTGAACAAGTATTTGCAGCGATCGACGACCTACTGAGTGCGCAGTAAGCCGCATAACGGTCGATTTACACAGGCCGTTGTCCATTTTTGAAACACATCAATGACGTGAGAAGCCTGACCCAGACAGGTTCGACTATTTATTGACACTTTCTGTTAAGTCTCTGATACAGGTTGTTGAAGGACCGATTGCCTGTGTGACCTTTCAGACACACCCATCTGTTCAATTGAGGCTGTTTCAACATCGTTACACCGGTGTTGAAAGTTTTTACGCCTTAAACTTCAAGAAGCTGATTTATATAACAAAATTAAAAGCGGCACAGCTTCTGCTCTCTTTCCTGCATCGCTGATTAGGGCCAGCGCATCAACGAAAGGAAGAGCAGTCATGGGGCGCGTCAAAAAAGGGATATTTGATCTTGTAATGATTGGATGCATCAGCAGCGCATCCTTCAGCCTCCCCGTATTTGCCGCGGGTGACGGCGTCATTGTCATTGAACGAACCGTTCAGCCTCACGTCGCCACCCGCCCCTTGATGCGTCCAGATCCAAATCCCACCACTGTCAACGCCAACCCATCGAGTCAGGTCAACGGCGCATTGGCCAACTCCGAATTGACTGACGGCGATTTTGCCAGCGTCAGCAGCGGTGCAACCATCAATCACTTGCTTATGCCCGGCGGCACCCTAAGCGGCTTGAATACAGTCAGCCGCGGGCTGCCCGGCGTAGACGCGGGTCATTCAGGCGGTGCAGTCAGTGGCATAAGCAGTCAGGTGACCAGTGCCGTCCAGCAAGGTCTCGCTCCGTTGCGCATGCTTTCGGGAGACCGTTGAGATGACTCGCTCACTCCTGCTCGTCGCAATGTTCTGCTCCTGCGCGGCGCTGGCCGACTCAAACAGCCCAGTGGTTGATCAGGCCGTCATCGACAGCTCCGGCCAAAATTATCAAGGCAACTTTTCGGTAAACCAGGCGGCTGGCGATCAACAGCAACAAGTCAACGGTCGTGCTATCGCCGTGGGTACTGAAGTTCAGGCCACTGGCCAATACCGTCAACAGCTGAATACCCGAGCTGATCCTGCACGGGACACGCGGTCAGCCATCCAAGGCAATGCGTTCAGCAATGGTAGCGGGATCCTGGGGGTCAACCAGTCATCTGGCGCCAATAACCAACAAATCAACGCAGTGCGCCTGGGCATCAGTGTCCAGCCGCAAAGCATCGACGACAGCGTCCTTTCACAGCAAAACGTGGCGCTGTTGCAAGGCTCCGGCACACCTGAACACTCTCCCGGCAACCGCCAGGTCGCTACCAGCGATCAGGCCTTCACCGGTAGTCGAGGAGTTGTTCAGTTGAACCAGAGCGCCGGGGTGGGGAACCAATCGGTCAACACCCTGAGCGTACGGGTCTCCAACTGACCCAAAGGAATACAGCTACACAACGTTCAAACACTTAACACTCTAATAAGAATGGAGAAACACCATGCAACCTACAATGGCAATCAAGCCTCTGGTCTTCGCTCTGGCAGCGGTCATGGCTGTAGCAGCACACGCTCAACAACGCAATGATAACGACCCTAGCCTTGCGCTGAGCGCAGGCGCTACTGCGACGGTAATGGATGCACAAAGTAGCCATGACAACACCGTCCTCAACCAAGGCACTCAAGACAGCGCCACGCTCAATGGCTCGGGTTCCAACGCCAATGGCAATCTGGGAGTTAACGTCGCAGGCGGCAACGCGAACCAACAGGACAACGCTGCAGCCATCGCCACTGCCGATCAAAGCTTCATTTTCGGTACTGCGGTCTCTACAACCAGTGCCACCCAGACCAACAACAATAATACGGCTGCCAACTATTCCACCCACGCCACTACCGCGCTCTCGAACTCGGGCAATAGTAGCTCCGGCAATATTGGTATGAACGCGGCGTCTGGCGACTACAACCAACAGAAAAACAACTTGGCGATTGCCGTGTCTGGCGGTCGGGTGGCCACCGCTACGGCGTCCGCCAATCAAACGTCCAACAACACCACTGTCGGCAACTATGCTGATCGTACCAACACCATCACCACCCTCAAGTCAACCATTGCTGTGGCTGGCGCTTACAAAGGGACAGGCCAAGGCCTCGTTGACGATAACGACAGCCGTGGCGGCAGGGGCCGTGACAGCAGCAATGACAATGGCAAAAACAAACTATCCTTCACCGAGAGCGGCACAGTGGAATTGAGTGGGGTAGCGACTTATCAAGTCTTGACCCCTACGGGTTGGGCAAACCCTGTGACCAACAGCGCTACCATGAGCAATTCGCTGAACAACGTGTCGGGTAACATTGGCGCCAACGTATCTGCGGGCATCGGCAACCAACAAAGCAACTCGCTGTCCATCGCCGCAGGCTGCAAATCTTGCATGTAAATGCGACGATAATCAGGGGTTCTCGCAAGAGACCCCCTTTTTCCAAGCACTGTTGGAAGTATTACTTTGCTGAAGTGACTTAAACGGCCAAGGCGTAATGATCATGCGTAGTATTGCCCTCTTCTGCCTGCTTTTGGTTGCTGGCCTGTCACAAGCAGGTCAAATAGCGATCCCCGGGTTACCAGGCTCGAATCTGGTCTACAAGCATATCCAGAGCATGCGCGAGCGGCGTTTCAGCGATCTAGTGGAGCAAAAGACTGATTTCAGCTGCGGTGCTGCCGCGCTGGCCACTGTGTTGCGCCAAGCCTATTGGCTGGACGTGACTGAGAACCAGCTTATCGAAGGCATGCTGCTGACTGCGGACCAGGACCTTGTGCGGACACAGGGTTTCTCCATGCTCGACATGAAACGCTACATCGAAAGCATCGGCATGCGTGCCCGAGGCTACCGCATTCCAGCGGAAAGCCTGGACCGCCTGACCATCCCGGTCGTGGTGCTGATGGATATTCGCGGCTACAAGCATTTCGTCGTGCTGCAAAAGACTCAGAAGGATTGGGTGTACATAGGTGATCCAGTACTTGGCCACAAGCGCTACTCGCGTGAAGACTTCGCTAAAGGCTGGAACGGCATTATTTTCGCGGTCATCGGTCCGGGGTACGACAAACATAACGCCCTGCTCGATCCGCCATTGCCATTAACCGCCAGAGGTCGCGTAGACACATTCAGCCCGGTCAAAGATGCAGAGCTGATGGAGTTCGGCTTTTTGCAAAGTGATTTCTTCTAATAAAAAAAGTGGCAATGGAATGGGAGTAGCACATGAAAATCCATTACTGGCTGGCCGCTGCCTGGATGGCCGCTAGTCTGCCGACGCATGCCTCCACGGTCTTCAAACCCATCGAGCTCAAGGACCAGGAACTGTCGCAGTTACGCGGTCGTTATGTGATGCCGGACCGAATTGTTTATTTCGGCATGACCATGACCAGCACTTGGCAAAATGCCGCTGGGGATGTTCTCGGTGCACAAACGACACTGCAAGTACAAAAAAACACGATAAAACCTCAGTTCTATGTCGCGTTCATTAACCAGAAAGGGAATGGGTCAACACAGGCTAACGGTCGCGGCTCAATTACGGGAGGAGCAGGCCTCACTACTATTCAGGGCGTTACGCAAAGTACACGCACAGCGGGCGACGGTAATAGCTCCACCAACAATGTTGATATCAACGTCCAACAAAATGGCCAGGCACCGGCTCCGGCGGCCAACCAAGGTCAGGCATTGACCAGCGGCTCAACCATTACCGGCGCCAACGGCGCAGGCAATGTATCGGTATCGTCCGTCAATGGTGGCGTGCAATTAACCCTTCAAGCCAATAACAACCAAGGCAACGCGATGCAGCTTATTGCTTCGGGCGGCCTCATGCAGGCTGTCAACCTGACAGGTGCGGGGAATCAAGTTAATAACTTGACGCAACTGAATGTTGTGCTACGAAACGACCTGCGCTCTGCAGGTGCACTGAATTCCAACCTGGAGCAGCTAAAGAGCCTTCACTCCGCCGGTTATTGATCTACGCTCTGTTTCATCATGTGAACATGGATGGCTTTTGACATGTATCAATCGTTCTCGTTTCGCGCAGTTATCTGTTTAGGGGCGCTGTTGCCAACGACGTATATCCAGGCGGCAACAGATGCTGATGTCGATACACTGAAACAAGAACTTATGGAGTTGAAACAACGTTATGAGGTGCAGCAAAAAGCACTGATGGTGCTTGAACAACGGGTGCGCCAGGTCGAAGACCAGCCAGCGACGCCTCAGCCAAAACGACTGCTGCGCTCGCCGGCTACACCTGTAAATACGGGCAGTGGCGTTGCCGTAGCCAGCAGCGATAGCCATGCCACGGGCTCAGGCAGCTCTTACGGCCAGTCACTTAAAGATGACTCGCAACCGGCACAAAGCGTGACCAACCTGTATGACGAGGCCAGTGGCTTTTTCGGGGGAGGCAAGTTCAGCCTGGAAACCGGTCTTACCTACACCCACTACGACACTCACCAGTTGATCCTCAACGGTTTTCTGGCGCTGGATTCGATTTTCCTGGGTAATATCGGCGTCGATCAAATCAAGGCCGATAACTGGACCCTGGATTTGACCGGACGCTACAACTGGAACCAGCGTTGGCAGTTCGATGTCAACGTGCCCGTTATCTACCGGGATACCACTTACTCTTCGGCCGGTGCCGGCAATTCGTCGACCGCCATCTCCGAGGTCGACGTGAAACGCGATCCAACCGTGGGCGATATCAACTTCGGGGTCGCCTATAAATTCCTCGATGAGACGGCCAATACACCGGATGCGATCTTTACCCTGCGACTCAAGACGCCTACCGGTAAAGACCCGTATGGTATCAAACTGCAAAAATCCAGTCAGAACGACAACCTGTTTACGCCTCAAAGTCTGCCAACCGGCAACGGCGTGTGGTCCCTTACGCCTGGCCTCTCGCTGATCAAGACCATCGACCCTGCTGTGCTGTTCGGCAGCATCGCTTATACCTACAACATGCAAAACTCATTCGGTGATATCAGCCCTACCGAAGGCGTTCAAGTCCCTGGCAAAGTCAAATTGGGTGACACGTTCCAGATCGGCGCGGGTATCGCCTTTGCCTTGAACGAGAAGATGAGCATGTCGTTTTCCGTGTCCGACCTGATCGCGACGAAAAGCAAGGTCAATCAGGATGGGGCGGGCTGGCAAACCGTCAGCAACAGCGATGCCAATGCGGGGTATTTCAACGTTGGCATGACCATGGCCGTATCAGACAAACTGACCATCGTGCCTAACCTTTCCATTGGCCTGACCAATGATGCGCCAGACTTTACCTTCAGCCTGAAATTCCCGTACTACTTCTGATGGTCGTATAAGCGGTTTCAATACAAAGCCCGCGATCATCGCGGGTTTTGTATTGAGTCAAAAAACTCAGCGGATCTGATGTTTGTGCAGCAGCCTGTAAAAAGTCGGCCGCGACACCCCCAATACTTTGGCGGCAACGCTCAGGTTATCACTGTGTCGGGTCAGCACATCACACAGCGCCTGACGCTCAGCACGGGATTTATAATCATCAAGGGTGCCCATGGTAGCGCTGGTTTCCTGACGACCGACCAAGCCCAGGTCGGCGGCCTCGATTTGTCGCCCCTCGGCTAACACCAGGCCACGCCGAACCCGATTAGCCAACTCGCGAACGTTGCCCGGCCAATTGTGCTCGCCCATGGCAACCAGTGCATCCTGGCTGAAATTGCGTGGACGACGCCCCGTTTCCTGGCTGTAGAAGTGGGCAAAATGATTGGCTAACATCGCCAGATCACCGTGCCGCTCACGTAACGGTGCCGTGCCTACTTGCAAGACATTCAAGCGGTAATACAGATCCTCACGAAACCGCCCGTGGTGGATGGCTGTCTCGAGGTCAACATGGGTGGCTGCCAATACACGAACGTCGACGGTGATCGGTTCACGTCCGCCGACTCTCTCGATGTGTTTTTCCTGAAGAAATCGCAGCAGATTGGCCTGTAGCTCCAACGGTAGATCGCCGATCTCATCAAGGAATAATGTACCGCCGTTGGCGGCTTCGATTCGTCCGATCTTGCGCTGATGTGCGCCCGTGAAGGCGCCCTTTTCATGGCCAAACAACTCGGACTGAATCAAATGCTCAGGGATGGCGCCGCAATTGATTGCGACGAAGGGCTTGCCTTTGCGCTGGGACTGCCGATGCAAGGTGCGAGCGACCAGTTCTTTACCGGTGCCACTTTCACCCCGAATCAACACGGGCGATTCAGTCGGCGCCAGTTTGCTCAATAATTTGCGTAATTCACGAATCGGCCGGCTTTCGCCCAATAGTTCATGCTCAGGTTCGTGCACATGGACCGCGCCCTGCCCACGAAGTCGCGCCATGCCATAAGCGCGACCGAGGGTGACTTGTACCCTTGAAACATCGAAGGGCAAGGTATGGAAGTCAAAAAACCATTCGCAAACAAAATCGGCGATTTTTTGCAGACGCAACTCATCGGGGCTGAGCACAGCAATCCATTCGGTGTTACTGCGGGTGATGAAGTCCTTGATCGCTTCAGGATGTTCTACGTGGTAAGGCGTCAGGCGCAGCAACCCGACGTCGCAGGTACGCTCAGCGGCCGATTCAAGGGTACGGCTATCTACATCCCAGCCAGCCTCGCGCAAAACGGGAATCAAACGGTGACAATCGTCGCAAGGGTCGACAATCAATAGGCGACGTAGTGGAGCCGATTCATGCATAAGGATTCCTTGGCGCCAATATTTATAAACCTTTTTAGAAACAGTAAGTTGGCTGATACGGCTGTTACATTAGCAAAATTTTGACACGCTCTTGTACTGTTTAACTATAAGCATCATTCCAAAAAGCACTAATCAAAACAAAGTAGCTCATCCAACTATTTTGCCCGCTAATCAAGCGCTTTGGTTTTGTTGAAAAAAGGGCCCCGCAAACCCACGGCGAACAACGATTAGTACCGTTGGTAGGAAAAGTATTAAATTATTTACACAACACTGTGACTTACCCCACCCCTTGTGTCATCAGTACAAGTAACCAGCCGAACGGTAAGCCCCCCCCGGCGGCGATTGGATCTATTTGGGCATGGAGAGGAACACCTATGAACGCCCCACTGCGCTTTAACGAAGCACTTTTGATTGCTGGCCACGCCTTCGAGCCCTTTCAATGCGTTGCCTGGGCCCCGCAAGACGGCAACGGCGAACTCAGTCTGACCGTCATCGACCGCACCAACACCCGTATTGGACGCAAGCAGATCCCGAGCAGCGCCTATCGCGACCCTGCTCAGCTGGAAAGTCTGCTGAAGCAAGCACGGGCAGAAATCAGCCAGGACGGCTACAGCCTGATGCCTTGGCACATGCCTTCGTAAACTGAAATAACGCGGCTCTGAATACACTGCAGAACCCTGTAGGAGGTTCTGCAACGTCTTCGACGCCGCGCTGTCGCGCAGCAAACTGGATCAGTAGGAGCGCGCTTGCCCGCGATTGCTTCGGAGCAAACTTATTCGCAACCGATTGCGAAGCAGTTTCAAGCCGGCATTCCCTGCTCTCAGCAAACCCGAGTTAACGATTCAATATGGCAATACTCAGCCCCTAGCGCTGAGGCCAGTTGCACCGCTCGCCCCAGCCGAATCGGCCCCTGCTCTATGTCGATCAGCAGGCTTGGGCAACTTAGCCGAGGCACGTTCGGCAACGCCTTGATCCGGCCATCGGTCAATAGCAGCAGACGCTGCTGTTCGGTTGGGTGCTGTTTTTGGCGCAAGGTCAGCCAGTGCTCGGCTTGTTCAAGCGCCGCAATCAACGGCGTGCCACCCCCCGCACCCAGCGCGTTGAGCCAGGGTTGTAGTGCGGCGGACGCTTTGAGGCCTTGATGTTGCCAGTGCGGGGTATTACCGCTGGCGGTGAGCAATGCCAAGCGGACGCGGCGGCGGTAGGCATCATCAAACAGTTGGCTCAATACGCCTTTGGCCTGACTTAAGGCTTGATGCCGGCGGGTCGACGCCGATGCATCGACAATGACCAGCCATAGCTCCTGAGGTCGACTGCTGCGCGGCGTGCGGATGAGGTCTTTGCGCCGTTTCGGGCGCCCGCGCAACAGGGTCGGCAGCCAGCTGATAGCGCCGTCCGCTCCGGCCCGCACAGCCCCGGTTCTACCGCCAATGAGTCTTCCAGGCTGGGGCGAGGCATCCGCCCCCGGTATTGAACGAGGGCGGATGCCTACGGCTTTTTTGGCCAGCTCGGCACTTCACGGCGGATACCGACAGGCAGTGTTTGTGCAGGCAACTCGCCCCAACTGCCCTGCCCGTCACCTTGGCTCTCATGGTGTTCGGCGGTATGGGCATTACCGGGCGCATTATCATCTGAAGTCTGCGGCGATGAAGCTTCAACTGGCGGAGGGGTTCCCATGGACGGCGAGCCGACGCGGCGACGATGACGCAGGGCAAACTCGGCAACCGCGTCGATATCTTCGCTAATGATTTCCTTCGCGCCGCGCCACGCCGCATGGGCGCGTGCCGCACGCAGCCAGACCAGGTCCGCACGCATCCCATCCACCCCTGCAGCAAAGCAGCGCTCAGTAATTTGCCCCAGCGCCTGATCATCCAGGGCGATGGTGGGCAGCAGCGCCCGCGCCTGTTCGCAACGTTGTTTCAAGGCGGACTGTTGCTCCGCCCAGTGCTCACAGAACGCCACGGGATCAGCATCGAAATCCAGCCGTCGGCGAATGATTTCCCCTCGTTCGGCCGGGGCCGCATGGCCACTCAAGACCACGTTCAAGCCGAAGCGATCCAGAAGCTGCGGACGCAGTTCACCCTCCTCGGGGTTCATGGTGCCAATCAGGACAAACCGCGCCGCATGACGATGGGAAATACCATCGCGCTCGATCACGTTGGTCCCGCTGGCGGCGACATCGAGCAGCAGATCGACCAGATGATCGGCCAATAGATTGACCTCGTCGACGTACAGCACGCCCCCATCGGCTTTGGCCAGTACGCCTGGGGAGAACTGCGCCCGACCTTCGCCCAGTGCGGCGTCCAGGTCCAGCGTGCCCACCAGGCGTTCCTCTGTCGCTCCCAGCGGCAAGGTGACGAATTGCCCGCTGGCCAGCAAATCGGCCAGGCCACGCGCGAGGGTCGACTTGGCCATGCCGCGCGGCCCTTCGATCAGTACGCCACCGATCTTCGGATCGATAGCCGTCAGGCACAACGCCAGCTTCAGTTCATCGGCACCCACTACCGCAGCCAGCGGAAAGTGCGGAATATCGTTCATGCTTGCCTCTCAACAATCATTAATTTTCTTCTATATCCAGCAGCAGGTTTTCCAGCGCCTGGCGGTACTCACCCGGCGCCTCCCACAAACCACGCTGCTGGGCTTCGAGCATGCGTTCGGTGATATCGCGCAGCGCATCGGGATTGTGCTGCTCGATGAATTCGCGAGTCGAGGGGTCCAACAGATAGGCATCGGCCAGCAATACGTATTGGTGATCATCAATCAAATGCGTGGTGGCGTCGAAAGCAAATAAAAAGTCCACCGTCGCGGCCATTTCGAACGCGCCTTTGTAGCCGTGGCGCTTGACCCCTTCAATCCACTTTGGGTTGGCCGCACGCGCACGTACCACCCGGTTCAACTCTTCTTTGAGGGTACGAATTTTCGGCAAGTCAGGCTGACTGTGATCGCCATGGTAGCTTGCGGCTTTCTGCCCGCTGAGGCTTTCCACGGCCGCGAGCATGCCGCCCTGAAACTGGTAATAATCGTTGGAATCGAGCAGGTCATGCTCCCGATTGTCCTGGTTCTGTAGCACTGCTTGTACCTGGGTCAGGCGCTGAGCAAAACGGTCGCGCGCCGGCGTGCCTTCATCAGCGCCGCCGTACGCATAACCGCCCCAGTTCAGGTAGACCTCGGCAAGGTCTTCGCGGCTTTGCCACAAGCGCCCGTCAATAGCACCTTGCACGCCCGCCCCATAAGCACCCGGCTTGGCGCCGAAAATCCGCCAACCGGCTTGTCGTGCGGCATCGTCGGCACTCAAACCGTTACATTCAAACTGCTGGCGCTCTTCGCGCACCTTGGCCGCCAGTGGATTAAGGTCATCCGGTTCGTCAAGAGCGGCGACCGCTTGAACGGCGGCATCGAACAGCCGAATCAGGTTGGCGAACGCATCGCGGAAAAACCCCGAGACGCGCAATGTTACGTCCACCCGAGGCCGGTCGAGCAGGCTCAGGGGCAGGATTTCAAAGTCGTCGACCCGCTGGCTACCTGTGGCCCAGACCGGACGCACACCCATCAGGGCCATGGCCTGGGCGATATCATCACCGCCAGTGCGCATGGTCGCCGTGCCCCAGACGGACAGACCCAGCTGGCGCAGGTGATCGCCATGATCCTGCAAGTGTCGCTCCAGCAGCAGGTTCGCCGATTGAAAGCCGATGCGCCATGCGGTGGTGGTGGGCAGATTACGTACGTCTACGGAGAAGAAATTACGCCCGGTAGGCAGTACATCCAGGCGCCCCCGACTGGGTGCACCGCTGGGCCCTGCCGGGACGAATCGACCGCTCAAGGCGTCAAGCAAACCCTGCATTTCCGCAGGACCGCAGGCATCCAGACGTGGCGCAACAACCTCACCTAAACAATCAAGGATAAGCGCTAACTCATTGTTTTTAGTCAGATCAGCGACTGGCGTTAATGCCAGAACCTGCTCAATCAACCACGCCGCGAACAACTCCAGCCGCTCACGCGTATCACCCGCGGTGCGCCAGGGTTCGGCGCTGATGTTCAACAGTTGCGCTGGGCGAGGCCCACCCCAGGGCTCTGATAACACGCAATCGAGCGGATCGAAACTCAGCTCGAAGGATTTGCTCAGGGCACGCAACAAGCTCGATTGCGCACCACGGCCATCGCCGCGAGGAATTCGCAGCAAAGCGAGCAACGTGTCAATGCGCAGACGTCCACTGGGCGATTCGCCGAATATATGCAGGCCATCGCGGATCTGTGACTCTTTCAGATCACACAGATAGGTGTCCAGACGCGGCAACCAGAGGGCGGCATCCGCCTCAGCGTTGAGCTGTTCGTCCAGTTGCAGTTCACGATCGATTCGGGTTTCACGCACCAGCTTGAGAATGTCTCGTTGCAGTTCGCCCGCACGACGCGGATCGAGCAACTGTGCTTCGTAATACTCATCGGCGAGCACTTCCAGGTCACGTAGCGGGCCGTAGGTTTCGGCGCGGGTCAGCGGCGGCATCAAGTGATCGATGATCACTGCCTGGGTACGGCGCTTGGCTTGGGCGCCCTCACCGGGGTCGTTGACGATGAACGGATAGATGTTCGGCATCGCACCCAATACTGCGTCCGGCCAGCAATTTTGCGACAGGCCGACACCTTTCCCCGGCAACCATTCAAGATTGCCGTGCTTGCCCACATGCACCACCGCATGGGCGCCATAGGCTTTGCGCAACCAGAAGTAGAACGCCAGATAACCATGGGGCGGCGCCAGATCCGGGTCGTGATAGACCGCACTGGCGTCCACTTGATAACCCCGCGCCGGTTGAATGCCAATGAACGTCAGGCCAAAACGCAGCCCCGCGACCATCATCCTTCCAGAACGAAACATCGGGTCGCCCTGCGGCGCACCCCAGCGGGCAGTCACTGCCTCGCGATTAGCCGCAGGCAAGTCATCGAACGCCGCCTGGTACTCATCCAGCCCCATGCTCTGCTGACACGGGCGCAGATCGATGCTGTCCAGATCGTTAGTGACACCGCCAAGCAACGCGTGGATCAAGGCAGTGCCGCTTTCAGGCAACGGCGCCAGCGGATAACCCTCGGCGTGTAACGCCCGCAAAATATTCAACGCGGCGGCCGGCGTGTCCAGCCCGACGCCGTTACCGATCCGACCGTCGCGGGTAGGGTAATTGGCCAGAATCAGCGCGACGCGTTTGTGTTGATTGGGCAGGCGTGCGAGGTCGATCCAGCGTCGCGCCAGCTCGGCAACAAAATCCATACGCTCAGGCTGGGCGCGATAACACACCACATCGGACTGACTGCGCTCGCTGTGCCAGGCCAGATCCTTGAAGCTGATCGGCCGGCTGATAATCCGCCCGTCCAGTTCCGGCAATGCAATGTGCATCGCCAAGTCTCGCGGGCCCAGACCTTGTTCGCTGGCGGACCATGCTGGCTCATTGTCCTGGGCGCAGATGGCCTGAATCACCGGGACATTGCGCCGAAACGGTCGCACATGGGGTGCTTCCGGACTGGATTGAGCAAAGCCGGTGGTATTCAGGATAAGCTCGGCACCGACTTCATCAAGCAGGTCCTCCACCACGGCCAGGCAGCCTGGCTCTTTCAGGCTGGCGACGGCGATGGGTAAAGGATTCAAACCCTGAGCCTGCAAGCGAGCGCAGAACACGTCGACAAAACCGGTGTTGGCCGCTTGCAGGTGAGATCGATAAAACAGTAATGCCACAACCGGCTGAGCAGCGTGCCAATCGGCCTGCCAGTCCGTCAGTTCGGCATTGGCTTTATGCGGGTGGTAGATCGCCGTGCGCGGCAAGGCTTGAGGCTCCGTCCAAGGATAATCGCGGCCCAGCCAACAGTTTGCCAAACAGCGATATAACTCGAGGGCATTGTGCATGCCGCCCTGGCGAAGGAAATGCCAAAGCCGCTCGCCCTCTTCGGCCGCAACGGTGCTCAGCCCGCTTAACTCTGGGTCCGGACGATCATCGCCCGGCACCAGAATCAACTGCACACCCCGCCCAGCCAGTTCCACCAGACGCTCGACGCCATAGCGCCAATACCCAATGCCGCCATGCAGGGAAATCAAGATCACCTTGGCATGCCGCAGTACTTGATCGACGTACATGTCCACTGATGCGTGATTTTGCACTTGCATCGGGTTGGCCAGACGCAGGCTCGGGTAATCCTCAGGCAACTGTTGCGCCGCCTCGGCCAGCAACGCCAGATGCGAATCGCCGCTACAGAGGATCACCAGCTCGGCTGGGGTTTGCCCCAAATCAGCGATGCTGTCGTCGGGTACAAAACCGCCGGGCTGGGTTCTCAGTAAATGCATAGGTCAGCCGGCAACCGCTGCGTGCAGTTGGGCTTCGAGCAGGCTGGCGTCGAGTTCCTGACCGATCAACACCAGATGGGTTGCGCGCTCTTCATCGGCACGCCAAGCGCGATCGAAATGCTTGTCGAACCGCGTCCCTACGCCTTGAATCAGCAAGCGCATCGGCTTGCCCGGAATCGCCGCGAAACCCTTGACCCGCAAAATGCCGTGCTGCACCACCAACTGCGTCAGGGCGTCGAGCAACAGGCTTTCGTCAGCCTGGGGCAATTTGATCGAGATCGAATCGAACGCATCATGATCATGGTCGTCATGGTCATCGCCTTCGTGATGGTCATGGTGGGTGCGGCGACTATCGATATGCACCTCGGACTCGGCACGCAGCCCCAACAATACGTTGATGGGCAGACGACCACTGCTGGCCTCGATCACTTTGACCGCAGGCGGCAACTCTTCCGACACCTCCGCGCGAACCGCCGCCAGGCCAGCCGCGTCGAGCATGTCGGCTTTATTAAGGATGACCAGGTCCGCGCTCGCCAGTTGATCGGCAAACAACTCATGCAGTGGCGATTCATGGTCAAGATTTGGGTCGAGTTTGCGCTGGGCATCGACCTGATCCGGGAACGCAGCGAAGGTGCCTGCCAACACGGCTGGGCTGTCTACCACTGTAATCACCGCATCGACCGTGCAGGCGTTACGGATTTCTGGCCACTGAAAGGCTTGTACCAGCGGTTTTGGCAACGCCAGACCGGAGGTTTCGATCAGAATGTGATCCAGGTCGCCGCGACGGGCAACCAATTCGCGCATGACCGGAAAGAACTCTTCCTGAACCGTGCAGCACAGGCAACCGTTGGCCAGTTCGTAGACACGACCGTTGGCTTCTTCTTCGGTGCAGCCGATGGTGCATTGCTTGAGGATGTCGCCGTCGATGCCCAGCTCGCCGAATTCGTTGACGATCACTGCGATGCGCCGACCTTCGGCGTTATCGAGCATGTGCCGCAGCAACGTGGTTTTGCCCGAGCCGAGGAAGCCGGTAACGATAGTGACGGGAAGTTTGGCCAGTGATTTCATCGGATGCCCTTTGGCAAAGCGGCGGGCAAGCAGGACGATATCCACGCAGCGCACGCACGCGGATCAATTCGCCACCGGATCACCCCGCCCGGTTGTAGTGAGAATCTCGTGTCGAGGCAGGTCTCCTGGCTGACGGCGGCGTGTCGATGGCCTGAAAAGCGTCCGACACGCGTTCATTGCGCCTTCCCACACGCGTGCAGTGGCAGTGCAATGAACATGACCGTATACAGTTGCGGGGGCAGCCGCGGCTTGAACCGCGTTCCCTTCTTAGCTCCGTGCAATACCGGAGCACCTCGAGCGAGCAAGGCTACGCAGTGACCGCAGACAGGTCAATAACCAACTCGGCCGCAGAGGTACTCGGTTGACTCCCGTGCTGGCCCATGTTTTCCTAGCCCCTTGTTTCGGGTGCCCTTCACAGGGTGAAACGGGAAACCGGTGCGCTTCATGCCAATGTGCATAAGCAAGTCCGGCGCTGCCCCCGCAACGGTAAGCGAGTGAAGAGTCATATCCACTGTGCCGGCAGTCCGGCATGGGAAGGCGATTCTTGATGGTCAGGTTGCATACAGACCCTTCGCAAGCCCGGAGACCGGCCCGACAAATCACATAACAACCCGCGGTGGGCGGGCGCTGTTGAACCTCTACTGACGTCTGTCAATAGGGTTTCCATGCGCTTGCCTACTTGCCCGGATCATTAGGGAAGCGTCATGTCGATCAGCACCATCAACCACTCAGCTACCACCACTTCCATTCAAACTCGACGCCTGACGGCTGCTGTCAGCGCCCTCTTGCTGGGTGCATTTCTGGTCTACTTCGCCGGCTTCTCGCATATCGATGCGGTCCACAACGCTGCGCACGACACCCGTCACAGCTCTGCCTTCCCTTGCCATTGAGACCTGCCAGCATGTTCAAGCGTATCGCTCAAACGGCCGGGTTCACAGGTCTGCTAGCTGCACTGTTATTGACGCTGCTGCAAAGCTTCTGGGTCGCACCGTTGATTCTGCACGCGGAGACTTATGAAAAGGCGCCGACAGAACACGTCCATGAGCATGCTGAAGGCGCTGGGCACGTTCACGACGCCGAGGCTTGGGAGCCACAGGATGGCTGGCAGCGTGTCGTGTCCACCACCGGCGGCAATCTGGTGGTCGCGGTCGGTTTTGCATTGATGCTGGCGGGGCTTTATACCCTGCGTGCGCCGGGCCGTACGTCTCAGGGCGTACTGTGGGGGCTGGCCGGTTTTGCCGTGTTCGTTCTGGCGCCAACTTTGGGCCTGCCGCCTGAGCTGCCAGGTACCGCGGCAGCTGATCTGGTTCAGCGACAAATCTGGTGGGTGGGCACTGCCGCGTCTACCGCTGTTGCCCTGGCGCTGATCGTGTTTGGCAAGCACTGGTTACTCAAGGTGCTGGGGGTGGCGACTCTGCTGGTGCCGCATCTTATTGGCGCGCCGCAACCCGACGTGCATGCGAGCCTCGCCCCTGAAGCCTTGGCAGCTCAGTTCAAGATCGCCTCGCTGTTGACCAATGCGCTGTTCTGGGTCGCGTTGGGCCTGATCAGCGCATGGCTGTTCCGTCGCAACAATCATGAAATCAACACCCCGCACGTCAATCACCGCACATGACCCAGCAACACTCTGTGCCGACCCTGGTGGTCGGCCTCGGCTGCCAGCGCGGCTGCCCTGCTAGCCTGTTGCTTGAATTGATTGAACAGGCTTTGCAGGCACAGGGTCTGGCAATTGAAGCCATCACTGCCCTCGCCTCCATTGATCAAAAACGTTCTGAACCAGGCTTGCTGGCGCTGGCCGAGCGCCTGAGTCTGCCACTGGTATTTTTCAGTGCGGCAGAGTTGGCGGGGTTCGACGCGCAACTCAGTTACCGTTCGGCCATCGCATTCGCCCATACAGGGTGCTACGGCGTGGCCGAAAGCTGCGCATTAGCGCTGTCGCAACGCCTTGGCGGACGCCACAGCGAATTACTCATTACCCGCCAGAAAAACTCACACGCGACGTTTGCCTTGGCCGGCGACGTACCTAATCGTCGATAATCCATCTGCTTTCACTCCCCTTCAACAGCCCATGGCTAGATTCTGGAGAACCCATGACCGTCTTTTTTATCGGTGCAGGCCCCGGCGACCCGGAGCTGATCACGGTCAAAGGCCAGCGCCTGATCCGCAGTTGCCCGGTGATTATCTACGCCGGCTCGCTGGTACCGACCGCCGTCCTTGAAGGCCACCAGGCCGAACACGTGGTCAATAGCGCCGAACTGCACCTGGAACAGATCATCGCCGTGATGAAATCCGCTCATGAACAAGGCCAGGATGTCGCCCGAGTGCACTCGGGCGATCCCAGTTTGTATGGCGCCATTGGCGAGCAGATTCGTTACCTGCGTGAACTGGATATTCCCTTCGAAATCATCCCTGGCGTCACCGCGACCGCTGCCTGCGCCGCACTGTTGGGCACCGAACTGACGCTGCCGGATATCTCCCAGAGCGTGATCCTGACCCGCTACGCCGATAAAACCTCGATGCCCGTTGGCGAGGAGCTGACCAGCCTGGCGCAGCATCGGGCGACCATGGCGATTCATCTAGGGGTCAAGAACCTGCCGAAAATTGTTGCTGAACTGACCCCGCACTACGGCGCCGACTGCCCGATTGCCGTGGTCCATCGCGCCAGTTGGCCGGATCAGGATTGGGTGCTGGGCACCCTGGCTGACATCGAGGAAAAAGTTCAAGCCAAGGGTTTTCGCCGTACCGCCTTGATTCTGGTGGGCCGGGTATTGGCCAATGACCAGTTCGCCGAATCTTCACTCTATCGGGCCGGACATGCACATATCTACCGGCCCTGATTGCCAAGAGCCACTAGTGTTTGGCATTGTTACCAACCACCTGACGAGGCCACCCCCCATGCTTGAACTTCGCCCGAGCTGTGAATGCTGTGACCGCGACCTGCCTAGCGACAGCCAGGACGCGTTGATTTGCTCGTTTGAATGCACCTTCTGCAGTGATTGCGCACACGACCGTCTAGGCGGTGTCTGCCCCAATTGCTCCGGGCAACTCCTGCCACGTCCGGCACGCACCGGTGCTGCGCTGCTCAAGAACCCGGCTTCCAGCCAGCGCGTGTTCAACCCGGCCGGTTGCGCCAAGGCCAGCTGAAACGGCTGCACGAGACACAAAAAAATGCCTCGAACCAGTCGAGGCATTTTTTTTGTAGCTGTTTTATCGCGTTGAGAGACACCCGACTTAGTAGTAGGCGTTTTCTTTTTGCGTGTGGTCGGTAACGTCGCGCACGCCTTTGAGCTCGGGGATACGCTCAAGCAACGTACGCTCGATCCCTTCTCTCAAGGTTACGTCAGCCTGGCCGCAGCCTTGGCAACCGCCACCGAACTTCAGCACAGCGATATTTTCGTCGTTCTCTTCAATCACATCGATCAGCGAAACCTGGCCGCCATGACTGGCCAGACCCGGATTGATCTCGGTTTGCAGGTAATAGTTGATGCGTTCGTTGATCGGGCTGTCGGCATTGACCATCGGCACTTTGGCGTTTGGCGCCTTGATGGTCAACTGACCGCCCATACGGTCAGTGGCGTAATCGACAATGGCATCATCCAGAAACGCTTCGCTGAAGGAGTCGATCCAAGCAGTGAAGCTTTTCAGGCCAATGGCCTTGTCTTCTGGTTTCTCTTCGCCCGGCTTGCAATAAGCAATGCAGGTTTCAGCGTATTGGGTGCCAGGCTGGGTAATAAACACGCGGATGCCGATGCCCTGGGTGTTCTGCTTTTCAAGCAGATCGGCCAAATAGTCGTGGGCGGCATCGGTAATAGTAATAGCGGTCATGAAAATTCCTCGCAGACGTGGCCGCAGTTTACGCCAATCATTCGCGCCGCACAAAGTCCTAGTAATTTTGTCGGGAAAGGGCCGCCGCCTCGCCCACCGCTCTTCGCTTGTCCAGCCAGCTTTTGAGGCGGAGATACAGTCCTTTTTCGATCCATTCGTAGCTGCCCCAGGCCCCTAGGGCAATCAGCGGTATACACACAGCGAACACAGCATAAGGATTGAGTCCATAGCGCTCAGACGCCAGCCATCCGCCGTAGAGAACCAGTACGTGGAGTAAATACACCGAGTAGGAACAGTCGCCCAGCGCCTTGAATAATCGGTTGCCCTGGAAATACGGTTCCAGCGAGATACAGGCGATGACGATCAAAGCGCTTGGCAGCCCCCAGTGCATAAACCGTTGTGAAGGCGGCAGGTGATAAATAGTGACAGCCGCACCGGCAATCGCCAACAACGGAAGCCATAGTCGGGGAGTGATCCAGCCCCGGCGGTAGATAATGCCAATGCCGATGCCCAGCAGAAACTCGTAAACAATATCGTTGCGGTAGAAGTGGCTGATCCAGCCGTAACGTGTCAGGACCTCACTCACCGCGAACAATGCGGCCGCGACAATCAGCGGTCGATGACGCTGATGGACCAGGAACACCAACGAGAACAGCAAATAAAAGAACATTTCATAATTCAGCGTCCAGCCCACGTTCAGCGTCGGATACATCCCGTAACCGCCGGGATTTTCAGACGGAATGAACAGCAGCGACATGATGAAATGCGGCCAGTCGATCACTGCGTGAGGCATCAGCGGTTGTGCCACAACAATCAGCAGCGCCATGGCAACGGTGTAGACCCAATAGGCGGGGACAATACGAATGATGCGATTGACCATGAAACGACCGGCCGGCATGTCTTTGTCTTGGGTCGACAGGTAAATCACCAGCCCACTGATAACGAAGAAAATATCGACTCCTACCGCCCCCTTGTCGACGAAAAACTGCCCTACAGGGCCGCTGGCATGAAAATCAAAGAAAATCTGCATGAAGTGGTGACACACAACAACCCACGCGGCGTGTGCTCGCAGGGCTTGAACCGAAATCAACATCCGCAACTCACCTATTTTGAAATCACGATCAAGGACCCCGAATAAATCGCTATTTCAGGACTTCTCGGTACGTCGGACCGCCATAAGGCGCAAAAGGTTGCGCTAGCGTGATGATCGGTAGATGGCTGCGGGCCATGTTTTGCCGGGGAAATAAGGGACCTCTGTGGGAGGCCACGCCCCGTCTTCGACGCCGCGCTGTCGCGCAGCAAACTGGGTTGCGATTTGGGTGTCGTGATTGGTGGTGGTGTGTCAGATAAGATGCCTTCGCGAATAAATTCGCTCCCACCGGGTCTTGATTTTCCTTTGATTTTTAAGTGAATTGACTCTCGAATTACGGTAAGGCCCCTTTTCCAGAAGGCCGAGCGCAGGCGTTGCGCAGGGGGGTATGAGGCAAGGATGCCGAGTAAGCCGCACGGGGCCAGGGACGGCCCCTTGCGGCGACCCCCGGAGCAATGCCGGAGCGAGGGAAATCCGAGCCTAGGCGAGGATCCGTATGGCGGGGCAAAGCCTTTTGGTTACTTTTTGGCGTCTGAAAAAGTGACACGCTGTAAGAGCGGAACCGTAATTTCAGCACACACCAATGCCGGATATACACATCGCAACCAATACCATCACATTGTTTTTAAAAGATTAAAAATCTCTTTGATGGGAACAGGCTTGCAACTACGCGTCCCGCTGCGAAGACGGCCTCAAGCGGGACTACAAATTCTCATACCGATTCATATCCAGCACCCCCGCCTCAACCGGTTCGGTCTCCTGGATGTAGCGCGTCAAGTCGTGAAAATAAAACCAGAACTGTGGATTACTGCGGCGTACACCCCAGCGCTGGACTATTTTTTCGAACGCATCGGCATCCCGGGCCTGCTCCATGGCCTCGACAAACGATGGCACCTGCCTGGCAGGAATATCAAACATGAAGTTCGGATAACTGCTCAGCACCCCAGGGTAGATGGTCAAGGTATCCAGCCCCGTCTGAAAGCGGTATGCCTCACCGAGCATGAAGGCGACATTACTGTGCGCACGGTTGCGCAGCATGCTGTAGAGCTCACGTTTACCATCGCTGGCCTGAATGCGGAGCATGCTCGCTTCTGGCAATTGATCAATCACGTGCAGCCCGGCCGCCGGGCGCGAGGCCAGACGACTCAGCGCCTGTTCGGCGTCCTGCAATTCAGGCTCCAGGGTTTGCCGGGCGCAGTACGCGCCACTGCAGCGGTTGATCGGGTCTGGCGTGACGTTCAAGTCGCCATAGCGCTTGAGGAGTTGATGGGCGAAATCATGCACGGGATCTTTTTCACTGAACTTGATGCCGCTCGGCGTATCGTCGTCGATGCCCTGATAATCCAGCCACATCTTCACTTTGCCGCTGTTCTGGTACCAATCGCTCAACAGGTCATCGCGCGAGTCGGCGGGCATCAGGCGCAAGAAGTTCTGCTCGGCGCCGTTGCGGATCAGGTCGAAATACAGCCGGGTCTGCGCCTGGTGCGCAACGTTGCCAAATACGTCGAAATTGACCGCGAGCTGATAGTAGGTGCGTTCAAGTATGGGGAAGTCGAACAGCCACATTGTCTGCGGGATTTCGCCGATCAAGCCTTTATTGACGGAGGCATTGTCGTAGTGACGAAAAATCGACAACAAGGCATTGTCGTTGCCGGCCCACAAGGTCGACCAACTGGGTGCTGGCGCGTCAGCGTAGGCCTTGCTGCGCAGCGCCTCATACTCGTTGCGTTTGTCGCGATACGAGTGCCATAACATCAGCACGCTGCCAACGTCGTCGATCTGGCCTGGCATGGACAGCAACGGCGTGGCCTTGGCACGATAGGCCTCATCCGTGAGGTACAGATCGTGTGCCGGGTCCTGGAAAAGCGCCCAGAAGTTGTCGCGAATGACATCGCTCGCGATATTTCCATGGCACACCGGCCCACGAATAAAGGTGCGAATGAAGTACTCGGCGTTGTCGAGCATGAACTGATAACGCGCCCGGCCCGGAATCGCCTCAAAGGTCTCGAACGGATTGGCACGACGCTGTGGCCCATAACCAGGCGACGCACTGACACTCCAGTCACCGCTGTAGAACAGCTCTTTGACCCGCGCCATTTTACTCGGGCTCATGGGGTACGTGATGTGGGTCTTGTGCACGATCACCCCTTGCACCGGCCACAGGCGGTAATACATGACGCTGCCCGGATCGTCGTTGGGCCGTCGGGTATTGATCACGTCGATGGGCTGACCGCTTGGTGTGCGAGAACGAACCCATTGAAAGAAATGCCCCGGCTCGCCGCCTTCGAAATAAATGTGCGCAAGGAACAGGTGCTCATATAGCCACCGAGCCACCAGCCCTTCCCGTGCGCCAGGGGCGTTGAACAGGTCTTCCCACTGGGTAATCTGCAGCGTCTCGCGGGCATTGGGGGCCAACGCCTGTTCATCGATAGGCGCACCCGCCGCCAACCAGCCGCGCAAGGTTTGATACTGCTGTTCAGTCAGGCCTGCCACCGCCAGCGGCATGCCTTCCTTGGGATGGTTGCCGGCATAGGCATCGAACTCAGCTGGCATCGGGCATTGATTGTCTCGGGTCATGCCGAGAATGATCTCGGCCGGGACTTTGGCATTGGGCATCAGAGGGGTTTTATGGCCCAACTCAAGCATTCGCACCATCAACGCCACCTGACTGCTTTGCGCATCAAGCACCGAATAGAAGCCCTTATGTTGCCAGGCCGTAACGCTGTGGGCGTCGTAATAAAGGCGGGTGGGCGCCTCGGCTTCGCTGCGCTCGCCGTTGTACACCTGGATTTTCGACGCCCCACGCAGCGCCCCTTCGGCGCTGCCGAGGTTGAGCTGGCACGCCGCGTCATAACAGGCATGGCAGGCAACACATTTCTCGGTAAAGATCGGCTGCACGTCTCGGCTATAGGAAATAGTAGATCCTGGATCTTGCGCACGCGCTCCGCTGCACATCAGCAGCAAAAGGAGGCTTGCGAGTACGCGATACGCCATGTCCTGTGTCCCGACCCTTAAAGCGTGGTGATTCTACAGTGCTTATGCGCTCCAACATGAGCGATATTCATGAGAAAGCCCTCCTCTCACTAAAAGCGCGCAGGTTTGCTATTATCTCGGACCTTCTGTATTGGCCTTTTCAGGTAGTCCTATGTCCGACCGCAGCGCTCGCCTCCACGCTCTCCAGCAAGCCCTCAAAGAGCGCATTCTGATTCTCGATGGTGGCATGGGCACAATGATCCAGAGCTACCGACTGGAGGAAGAGGACTACCGTGGCAAACGCTTCGCCGACTGGCCAAGTGATGTCAAAGGCAACAACGACCTGTTGATTCTCAGTCGTCCGGACGTGATTGGTGCCATCGAAAAGGCCTATCTGGACGCTGGCGCCGACATCCTCGAAACCAACACCTTCAACGCCACCCAGGTTTCCCAGGCCGACTACGGGATGGAAACGCTGGTCTATGAGTTGAACGTAGAGGGTGCTCGTCTCGCCCGCAAGGTCGCCGACGCAAAAACCCTGGAAACACCTGACAAGCCACGCTTCGTTGCCGGCGTTCTCGGCCCGACCAGCCGCACCTGCTCACTGTCGCCGGACGTTAACAACCCTGGCTACCGCAATGTGACCTTCGATCAGTTGGTAGAAAACTACACCGAAGCCACCCACGGCTTGATCGAGGGCGGTGTCGATCTGATCCTGATCGAGACGATTTTCGACACCCTCAACGCCAAGGCCGCGATTTTCGCCGTGCAGGGCGTGTTCGAGGAAGTCGGATTTGAATTGCCGATCATGATCTCCGGGACCATCACCGACGCCTCGGGCCGCACATTATCCGGGCAAACCACTGAAGCGTTCTGGAACTCGGTCAGTCACGCCAAACCTATTTCGGTGGGTTTGAACTGTGCCTTGGGTGCCGCCGATCTGCGCCCGTACCTGGAAGAGCTGTCAGACAAAGCCGGCACTTACATTTCGGCACACCCGAACGCTGGCTTGCCAAATGCCTTCGGTGAGTACGACGAAGAGCCAGAACAGACTGCAGCAATCATCGAAGAGTTCGCCCAGAGCGGCTTCCTCAATATCGTCGGTGGCTGCTGCGGGACCACGCCCGCGCACATCAAGGCCATCGCCAATGCGGTGAGCAAGTACCCGCCGCGAGCCATTCCGGATATTCCTAAAGCCTGTCGCCTGTCCGGCCTGGAACCGTTCACCATTGATCGCAGTTCGCTGTTCATCAACGTCGGCGAGCGTACCAACATTACCGGTTCTGCGCGTTTTGCCCGGCTGATCCGTGAAGACAACTACACCGAAGCCCTGGAAGTCGCCTTGCAGCAAGTCGAAGCCGGCGCTCAGGTGATCGACATCAACATGGATGAGGGCATGCTCGATTCGAAGAAGGCGATGGTGACCTTCCTCAATCTGATTGCTGGCGAACCGGACATCTCCCGTGTTCCGATCATGATCGACTCCTCCAAATGGGAAGTGATCGAAGCCGGCCTCAAGTGTATTCAGGGCAAGGGCATCGTCAATTCCATCAGCATGAAGGAAGGCGTGGAGCAGTTCATCCATCACGCCAAACTGTGCAAACGCTATGGCGCTGCCGTGGTGGTCATGGCGTTCGATGAAGACGGCCAGGCCGACACCGAGAAGCGCAAGAGAGAAATCTGCAAGCGCTCCTACGACATCCTGGTCAACGATGTCGGCTTCCCGCCTGAAGACATCATTTTTGACCCGAATATTTTCGCCATCGCCACGGGTATCGAAGAGCACAACAACTACGCCGTCGATTTCATCAATGCCTGTGCCTATATTCGCGACAACCTGCCCCATGCCCTGACCTCCGGCGGCGTGTCAAACGTATCCTTCTCGTTCCGTGGCAACAATCCGGTACGCGAAGCGATTCACTCGGTGTTCTTGCTGTATGCGATCCGCAACGGCTTGAGCATGGGTATCGTCAACGCCGGGCAACTGGAGATCTACGACCAGATCCCGGCCGAATTGCGTGATTGTGTGGAAGACGTCGTTCTCAATCGCACGCCGAACGGCACCGACGCCCTGCTGGCCATCGCTGACAAGTACAAGGGCGACGGCAGCGTCAAAGAAGCCGAAACCGAAGAGTGGCGTGGCTGGGAAGTCAACAAGCGCCTGGAACACGCGCTGGTCAAAGGCATCACCACACACATTGTCGAAGACACTGAAGAGTCACGGCAGTCGTTCAAGCGCCCGATCGAAGTGATCGAAGGGCCGCTGATGTCCGGCATGAACATCGTCGGCGACCTGTTTGGTTCGGGGAAAATGTTCCTGCCGCAGGTGGTGAAATCGGCACGCGTGATGAAACAGGCCGTGGCTCACTTGATCCCGTTCATCGAACTGGAGAAAGGCGACAAACCGGAAGCCAAGGGCAAAATCCTCATGGCCACGGTCAAGGGTGACGTGCATGACATCGGCAAGAACATTGTCGGCGTGGTTCTGGGTTGCAACGGCTATGACATCGTCGACCTGGGCGTGATGGTCCCGGCAGAGAAAATCCTGCAAGTGGCCAAGGAGCAGAAGTGCGACATCATCGGCCTGTCCGGGCTGATTACCCCGTCACTTGATGAAATGGTGCATGTCGCACGGGAAATGCAGCGTCAGGGCTTTACCCTGCCACTGATGATCGGCGGCGCGACCACCTCCAAGGCCCACACGGCGGTGAAAATCGAACCCAAGTACAGCAACGACGCGGTGATCTATGTCACCGATGCGTCCCGCGCCGTTGGCGTGGCCACACAATTGCTGTCCAAAGAGCTGAAACCGGCGTTCATCGAGAAAACCCGGCTTGAGTACATCGAGGTACGTGAGCGCACCGCCGCCCGTAGCTCGCGCACCGAGCGCCTGAGTTACGCCGCTGCGGTGGCCAAGAAGCCGAAGTTCGACTGGGCCGACTACCAACCGGTCAAACCCACGTTCACCGGCGTGAAGGTCCTGGAAAATATCGACCTGAATGTGCTGGCCGAGTACATCGACTGGACCCCGTTTTTCATCTCCTGGGACCTGGCCGGCAAATACCCGCGCATTCTCACCGACGAAGTCGTTGGCGAAGCGGCTACCTCATTGTTTGCCGATGCCCAGGACATCCTGCGCAAACTGATCGACGAAAAGCTGATCAGTGCTCGCGCAGTGTTTGGCTTCTGGCCTGCCAATCAGGTGGATAATGACGACCTGGAGCTTTACGGCGACGACGGTCAGCCGATGGCCAAACTGCATCACCTGCGTCAACAGATCATCAAAACCGATGGCAAACCAAACTTCTCCCTGGCGGACTTCGTCGCACCCAAGGACAGCGGCATCACCGATTACGTCGGAGGTTTCATCACCACCGCGGGCATCGGCGCCGAGGAAGTGTCCAAGGCTTATCAGGACAAAGGCGACGACTACAACTCGATCATGGTCAAAGCCTTGGCCGACCGTCTGGCTGAAGCCTGTGCCGAGTGGCTGCACCAACAAGTGCGGAAAAACCACTGGGGTTATGCCAAGGACGAACAACTGGCCAACGAAGACCTGATCAAGGAGCAATACACCGGTATCCGCCCTGCACCGGGTTATCCGGCCTGCCCGGATCACACCGAAAAAGGCACCTTGTTCGACTTGCTGGACCGCACGGAGGATGGCCAGTCGGGCCTGAGCGGCGTCACCCTGACCGAAAGCTACGCAATGTTCCCTGCAGCGTCGGTGAGTGGCTGGTACTTCGCTCATCCACAGGCGCAATACTTCGCCGTGGGCAAAGTCGACAAGGATCAGGTCGAAAGCTATACAGCGCGCAAGGGCCAGGACCTGAGTGTTTCTGAGCGCTGGTTAGGGCCGAATCTAGGATACGACAACTAAGACAGCGCGCTAAGGAGGCGGCCCGCCATGGGCTGCTTCCTTTTTCGGTGGGCTCTGGCACCCAGCAAAGCGTTCACGACAGGGCATATCTCCCCGACTTGACTATCCTTCAGTGAGTTTCCTTTACGTCGATGTAAATTCGCGAGGGTATATGGACGACTCATCCAACAATAAGCCGCCGACTTTCTGGCAAATGGTGCAGAGCGTTATGGCAGCGGCCTTTGGGGTGCAGAGCGGAAAAAACCGCGAGCGCGATTTCACCCATGGCAAACCCAGTCATTTCGTTATATTGGGGGTGCTGTTCACGGCGATCTTCGCCCTGACCCTGTTTGGCATCGTGCAGTTGGTACTGCACTTCGCGGTGGGTTGAACGCCCGGCAGAAGGCGCACGGGACGGGTACCATCACTCAGTGGAGTATGGTTTTCAGGGAAAACTGATACTCCGCCGATGCGGGTTTTCCCGTGAGGCTGAAGGTGCGGAAATCGACGCCATAGCTGCCGTCGCGACTCGCCTGCAGCAAGCGCTTGGCATCGTGTTGATTTAGAAGCTGCAGCACGCGCAACTGACGCGCGCCGAGGTACTGACGATCCTGCTCCCTGGTCGCGTCATAGTCGTGCAGTAGCACCATGGCCCAACCACCCAACGTAAAGTGCCCTCCCACCAGAACACTCAAACTTCCGTCCAGACGCGCTTGCAAGGCGCGTGTCGAACAATTCAATGCGCTGAACAGCACATCCTTGCCCGGTTTACCGCCTATTTCGCGCAATGCGTCCATGGCACCAAACGCCATCTCATCATTGGCGGACCATACCAGGCTTGTCTTCGGGTAACGTTTGAGCAGTTGTCTGGCCTGCTCCTGCGCACGTTCTCGACCCCAACCGCTGTACACCAGCTGACGCAAGTGCACTTCCGGATGCTCAGCCAACGCACGGTGCAGGCCTAGTTCACGGAGCTGCGCGGCGGGTGTTGTGGTCGCGCCGGAGAACGCCAGCATCTCGATGCTCTGGCCCGCAGCAACCCTCGGGTGCAGGCGAATCAGCTCCTTGGCCATCAGGTAGCCGCCCTCCTCGTCATTACCCACCAGGCTGCCGATAAAGTTCGGAAAGCGAGTACGCACGTCGCCGAGCATGTCGATCTGATCTGGGGTGAGGGTATTGTTGACGGCGAACAGCTTGACGCCGCTGCCTTGGGACAGGCGAAGAATTTCCGGGGCAGCATACAGTTCGTTGACGAACACCAAGTAGTCCGGCCGGTTCGGGCCTAGTAATACCTCGCGCGCCTGAATCAGTGTGTTATGGGGGTCGCGTTCTGAGTAACGGACCTGCAGCGTCATGCCCAAGTCGCTGGCTGCCGCCTCCATGAATTTTGAGTAACTGACCCAAAACGTTTCTGTCGAAGAGCCCGGGTTAAGGAAAACCATCGTCGCCGCGTCGGCCACCGTTAGCCAAAAGCTGCTCAATACCAACAGCAATCCAAAAAAAGGCTTAGACATCGTCACGTGAGCCTGAAAAAGAATCACGCAGTATAGCGGCCTAACGGCCGGCCCTTTGATACCTTTTTTTGGCGCGTTGTCCGGCAGCGATGCCGGACAGCCGCAGGTTGATGACGTTATTGGTGGCTCACCCAGAATACGGCCGTCGTTACGACCAGGATGATAATGAAGAAAATGGCCCAGGCATCTACGCTGCTATTGTTTTTCGCTGCTTTGACAGGGTTGCTCATTGCATCGCCTCTTTTCAGTTTTTGTCGGTGATTGCACATGAAGCGTGACCACCGTCTGACACCAGATTGCCGCGATCACGCCACCAGTAAAGTCGAGCATTGCCTGTTCCACAAGGAGCGTTATCTGAGCAGTCCAACCCGGTTAGTTCTTTTAGTTCTTTGCATATATTAAAACTTCACTTTTGCGCATAACTGCAAACTGGTATCTTCCATCGGCTCCGTTGGGAGTGCGCGGCCGTGCGCGCAGATTTGCTGTAAGCAGCCTGAGAACAGGACCTATATGTACGTATACGACGAGTACGACCAGCGGATCATCGAGGACCGCGTCAAGCAGTTCCGGGATCAGACTCAACGCTACCTGGCCGGAGAGCTGAGCGAAGAAGAGTTTCGCCCGCTACGCCTGCAGAATGGCCTTTATGTTCAACGTTTTGCGCCGATGTTGCGGGTGGCTGTGCCTTACGGCCAGTTGACCTCGCGGCAATTGCGCATGATGGCTAAAATCGCTCGCGATTACGACAAGGGCTATGCCCACGTCAGCACCCGTCAAAATATCCAGTTCAACTGGCCCGCGCTGGAAGACGTGCCGGACATCCTGGCTGAACTCGCCACCGTGCAAATGCACGCGATTCAGACCAGCGGTAATTGCCTGCGTAACGTTACCACCGATCAATTTGCCGGCGTTGCAGCCGATGAAGTGGTCGATCCGCGCCCATGGTGCGAGATCATTCGGCAATGGACTACCTTCCACCCCGAATTCGCCTACCTGCCGCGCAAATTCAAGATCGCCATCAATGGTTCCACCAGCGACCGTGTCGCCATTGAAGTGCATGACATTGGCCTGGAGCCCGTGCGCAACGCTGCGGGCGAACTGGGCTTCCGCGTCCTCGTCGGTGGCGGCCTGGGCCGTACGCCAGTGGTCGGTGCCTTTATCAACGAGTTTCTGCCGTGGCAGGACCTGTTGAGCTACCTGGACGCCATTCTGCGGGTCTACAACCGCTATGGTCGTCGTGACAACAAGTACAAGGCCCGAATCAAGATTCTGGTCAAGGCGCTGACACCTGAAGTGTTCGCCGAGCGGGTCGATGCAGAAATGGCCCACCTGCGTGGCGGCCAGACCACATTGACCGAAGCCGAAGTCCATCGCGTCGCCAAGCACTTCATCGACCCCGAGTACAAAGCCTTCAGCGATCAAAGCGCTGAACTGGCTCAACTCGACAACGAGCACCCGGGTTTCGCCCGCTGGCGCTCGCGCAATGTCCTGGCCCACAAAAAGCCGGGCTATGCAGCCGTGACCCTATCGCTCAAGCCGACCGGCGTCGCACCGGGCGATGTCACTGACAAACAACTCGATGGCATTGCCGACCTGGCTGATCGCTACAGTTTCAGCCAGATGCGCACCTCCCACGAACAAAACATCATTCTTGCCGATGTCGAGCAGAGCCAATTGTTCGCCCTGTGGGGCGAGCTTCGCGAGCAAGGTTTCGCCACGCCGAACATTGGCTTGCTGACCGACATCATTTGCTGCCCAGGCGGAGATTTCTGTTCTCTGGCCAACGCCAAATCGATCCCGATTGCCGAATCCATCCAGCGTCGTTTTGACGATTTGGACTACCTGTTCGACATCGGCGAGCTGGACCTGAATATTTCAGGCTGCATGAATGCCTGTGGTCACCACCATGTCGGGCATATCGGCATTCTGGGCGTGGACAAAAAAGGCGCTGAGTTCTATCAGGTCTCCCTCGGAGGCAGCAGCAACCGTGACGCCAGCCTGGGTAAAATCCTTGGCCCGTCGTTCGCTCAAGATGTGATGCCCGATGTGATCGAAAAGCTGATCAACGTCTACATAGAGAAGCGGCACGAAGATGAGCGTTTCATCGACACTTTCCAGCGTATCGGCATTGACCCTTTCAAGGAGCGCGTCTATGCAGCGAATAATTAAGAACAACGAAGTCATCGACGAAACCTGGCACTTGCTGCCCAAGGACACCACCTTTGACGGCCTGTCCAACTGTGATGACCTGATTGTGCCGCTGGCCTTATGGCTCGACCATGGTCACGCCCTCAAAGCGCGTGACGGTGGCCTGGGCGTGTGGCTGGACAGCGACGAAGAAGCTGAGCAAATCGGCGATGACGTACACCAATTCCAGGTCATCGCCCTGAACTTCCCGTCGTTCACCGATGGCCGCAGTTTTTCCAATGCGCGCCTGCTGCGTGATCGATATGGCTTCAAAGGCGAACTGCGGGCGATTGGCGATGTGCTGCGCGACCAATTGTTCTACATGCACCGCTGTGGTTTCGACGCCTTTGCGGTTCGTCCCGACAAAGACCCGTATGAAGCCCTTGAAAGCCTGAAAGACTTCTCGGTGACCTACCAAGCCGCAACTGACGAACCACTGCCGCTGTTCCGGCGCCGCTGATTCGGCTCGAAAAAAAAGCCCGGATTTCTTTCGAAATCCGGGCTTTTCTACTGTCTGGCGACCCGTCTTTGTCAGACTGAAGGCCTGACAAAGACGCTCATGGTTACCAGAAGCGCTGCTGCGTCAGCCGACTCCACCAACTCAGCAGTACACGATCTACCGACCCGCTGGCGGCCAAACCTACCCGCTCCTGCAAACTTTTGCGCTCGGAATAGTGCAGATGGAAAACCTCTGCGACCTTGGCGCGCTCAGAAAGGTATTCGTCACTGGTTTTGAGTTCATCCACCAGTTGCTTGTCCAGCGCCGCCATGCCAAGCCAGACTTCACCGGTGGCTACTTCATTAATGGCCAGTTGTGGCCGGTAGCGAGCAACAAAGTTCTTGAACAATTCATGCGTGATGTCCAGCTCTTCCTGAAACTTCTCACGCCCCTTCTCGGTATTTTCGCCGAACACGGTCAAGGTGCGTTTATATTCGCCGGCAGTCAGCACTTCAAAATCAATATCATGCTTTTTCAACAGGCGATTGACGTTGGGCAGCTGCGCTACCACGCCAATGGAACCCAGGATGGCAAAGGGTGCGCTGATAATCTTGTTACCAATGCAGGCCATCATGTAACCGCCGCTGGCCGCGACTTTATCGATGCAGATGGTCAGCGGAATGCCCGCCTGACGAATACGCGCCAATTGCGACGAGGCCAGGCCATAACTGTGAACCATACCGCCGCCACTCTCCAGGCGCAGGACCACTTCATCCTTGGCTGTAGCCAGGGTCAGCAGAGCAGTAATTTCATGACGCATGCTTTCGGTTGCGGACGCTTTGATGTCGCCGTCGAAATCCAGCACGTACACCCGAGGTTTTGACTCGGCCAGTTTCTTTTCCTTCTTCAGGCTTTTGCCTTGCGCCTTGCGCAACGCCTTTAACCGGTCCTTATCCAGCAGCGACTGTTCAAGACGCTCGCGCAATCCTTTGTAAAAATCATTGAGTTTGCTGACGTGCAACTGCCCTGCAGACTTGCGACGACCTTTGCTGCGCAGTGAGGCGAAAGCAGCCAGCACGATCAAAATAGCCACCACCAGGGTGACCGTCTTGGCCAGAAAAATTGCGTATTCAGCTATAAACTCCACAGATATTCCTCACACACTTTGCGCCCCTCCAATCAAGGGGCCGCGGATTACTCAAGCATACCGGCGCGCTTTGCAGACGGCCAGTCGCTCGCTCGTTATAGATATCCCTGAAACAGCTTTTCAAACAAGCGTATGTTTTTTCATTGACAGGCTCCAAGCATCCTCATAACCTCGCAAAACCTTCAACGTACCGGGATAACGCCGACGTGGGCAGCATCTATTTGATTCGACATGGCCAAGCCTCCTTCGGTGCAGACGACTACGATGTTCTGTCTCCGATGGGTATTCGCCAAGCCGAGATACTCGGCGCGCACCTGGCACAGATGGGCTTGAGCTTTGATCGCTGCCTCTCCGGCAACCTGCGTCGTCAGCAGCACACAGCGGAGGCGGCAATGGGTCAGCTGAAGGCAGTCGGGCAAACGATACCCCCGCTTGAAGTCGATCCTGCCTTCAATGAATTCGATGCCGATGCAGTGATCCGTGCATTGCTCCCGGCCCTGCTGCCGGATGAACCGGAAGCCCTGAATGTGCTGCGCAATGCCACGCAAAACCGTGCCGAGTTTCAGCGGCTGTTTGCCTTGATCATCGGTCGCTGGCTCAATGGCAACTACGACACACCGGGACTGCAAAGCTGGCTTGGCTTTGTCGATCAGGTTCAGTCAGGCTTGCACCGGGTTCTAGAGCGTGCCGGCAGCAAAGACCGGATCGCCATTTTTACCTCCGGCGGCACCATTACCGCCCTGCTCCACCTGATCACCCAAATGCCTGCGCAACCGGCGTTCGAACTCAACTGGCAAATCGTCAATACTTCGCTCAACCAGCTTAAATTCCGTGGTCGCGAGGTAGCCCTGGCCTCCTTCAACGGTCATACGCACTTACAACTGTTGAAGGCGCCGGAGCTCATCACCTATCGCTGAGCCCGGCCCACCACAACGTGAAATATCGCTAAAACCTAACCACCAGACACCATCAAAAAGGATCAAACAATGACTTCTGTAGCCGACGCGATTCAATCCATGAAAGCCAAGTTCAACCCAAGTGCCGCTACAGGTCTGGACCTGGTGTTCGGCTTTCGCATTGATGAAGAAACAAACTACTCCCTGATCGTAAAAGACGGTACTTGCGACGTTAAAGAAGGCGTGAACCCTGATGCTCAAGTGACCCTGGTCATGGACAGCGAGACCCTTAAAGGCATCGTCAGCGGCGACACCGACGGCATGCAGGCGTTCATGTCCGGCAAGCTGCGCGCTGAAGGCGACATGATGCTGGCGATGAAGCTGAGCGAGCTGTTCCCGGCTTAAAGCGGGCTGCAATGCACGCAAAACCGAGGTCTCCGGGCCTCGGTTTTTTTTCGCCTGTCGCTCGCGGGTTCACCGCGATCAAAGCCAATGATTGGCCTGCAACACGCTCACCTATAAGGCTGTTTCCGGCTTGTGAGCGGGCGGTGGCCGCATTAGATTAGTCAATAATCTCTGCACTCCATAATAAGCAGAAGGGATAAGCATGGCGCTTACTGACCAGTCCACCAAGATCCGTTCCGGCGAAGAACTCGACGCCAGCCTCATCGATCCCTACCTCAAGGCGCATATTCCGGGCCTCAAGGGCTCGCCTGAGATCAGCCAGTTTCCGGGCGGCGCTTCGAACCTGACGTACCTGATCCAGTACCCGGATCAGGAATTCGTCCTGCGTCGTCCGCCTTTTGGCCACAAAGCCAAGTCTGCCCACGACATGGGCCGCGAATACCGCATTCTCAACCAATTGAACGTCGGCTTTCCGTACTGCCCAAAGGCTTACGTGCATTGCACTGACGAGTCGCTAATCGGCTCTGAGTTCTATGTCATGGAGCGGGTCAACGGCATCATTCTGCGCTCCGACCTTCCGCCTGAACTGAACTTCGATGCTCAGCAGACCGAAACACTGTGCAAAAATTTTATCGACACGCTGGTCGAGCTGCATCAGGTCGACTACACCGCGTGCGGGTTGGCGGACCTTGGCAGACCTGAAGGGTATGTCAAACGCCAGATTAGTGGCTGGGGCGAGCGTTACGAAAAAGCGCTGACCCCGGATGCGCCGAGCTGGGAGACAGTCAGGGCCTGGCTCAAGGAAAAAATGCCGGCGGATCATCCCCTGTCCAGCATCGTGCATAACGACTATCGCTTCGATAACGTGATTCTCGATCCGACCGATCCGATGAAAATCATCGGCGTCCTGGACTGGGAGCTCACTACGATTGGCGACCCGCTGATGGACCTGGGCAACACCCTGGCCTATTGGATCGAAGCCAGCGATCCGGCGCCGGTACAACTGATGCGCCGCCAGCCCAGCCATGCACCGGGCATGCTGACTCGCCGCCAGTTCGTCGATTACTATGCTGAGCGCTCCGGCATCCAGATCGACAATTTTGATTTCTACTACACCTATGGCTTGTTCCGTCTGGCCGGCATCGTGCAGCAAATCTACTACCGCTTTTTTCATGGCCAGACTCAGGACAAACGCTTTGCGCAGTTCATTCAGATGAACACGCTATTAGAGCAGATGAGCCTGCAAGTCATCGATAAATCCAGCCTTTGATTGCGACGATATAAGGAAGAAAACATGTCCAAGACCCAACTGTTCGACCTCGATGGCAAAATCGCTTTCGTTTCCGGTGCCAGCCGCGGCATTGGTGAAGCCATCGCCAAATTGTTGGCCCAGCAAGGCGCGCATGTCATCGTCTCCAGCCGCAAGATCGATGGCTGCCAACACGTCGCTGACGCGATCATCGCTGACGGCGGCAAGGCTACGGCGATTGCTTGCCATATCGGCGAGATGGAACAGATCCATAACGCGTTTGCGCAGATTCGCGAACAGTTCGGGCGCCTGCATATTCTGGTCAACAACGCTGCGACCAATCCGCAATTCTGCAACGTACTGGACACCGACCTGAGCGCGTTCCAGAAAACCGTCGACGTAAACATTCGCGGTTATTTTTTCATGTCCATCGAAGCGGGCAAGCTGATGCGCGAAAACGGCGGCGGCAGCATCATCAACGTCGCGTCGATCAATGGCATTTCGCCAGGCGTGTTCCAAGGCATTTATTCGGTGACCAAGGCGGCCGTGATCAACATGACCAAAGTGTTCGCGAAGGAATGCGCACCCTTCGGCATTCGTTGCAACGCCCTGCTGCCTGGACTGACAGACACCAAATTCGCCTCGGCGCTGGTGAAGAACGATGCGATCCTGAACATGGCGCTGGAACAGATCCCGCTCAAGCGTGTGGCTGCACCCAGCGAGATGGCTGGCGCCGTTCTGTACCTGGCCAGTGATGCATCCAGCTACACCACCGGTATTTCGTTGAATGTGGACGGTGGCTTCCTGTCCTGATCCCCCTGTACAGGTAAAGAAAAAACGGCCTTCGGGCTGTTTTTTTATGAGTCAAATAAAGAATATATATTCCATAGTTAACTTATTAAGAATATATTTTCCGCACAACAACTCTGACCGGACTTTGTCATGCGCGAATCTTCTGTACCCCAACCTTCTCTGCCCACATTGGGTATTGGTCTGATCGGCACGGGCTTCATGGGACGTGCCCATGCCTTGGCCTTTCGCAATGTCAGTGCCGCGTTTCAACTACCTGTGCAGGTGCATCTGGCTGCGCTGGCCGACGCTGATGCCGCACGTGCCGAGCGATGCGCCAACGACTGGGGCTTCGATCATGCTCATGGCGACTGGCAATTATTGATCAACGATCCCAGTGTGCACCTCGTAGCGATCACCACGCCCAATCACCTGCATTACCCCATGGCTATGGCGGCACTGGCGGCCGGTAAAGCCGTGTATTGCGAAAAGCCGTTGGCGGTCAGCCTCGGTCAAGCGAGTGAAATGCGTCAGGCCGCCCAAGCTGCCGGCGTGGTCACTCGGGTGGGGTACAACTATCAGCACAATCCCATCATTGGTTTGGCGCGGCAGATGATCGCAGACGGCGAACTGGGCGAGATCATCGGTTTTCAGGGAGAGTTCAGCGAAGATTTCATGGGAGATCCGGCAACGCCGTGGTCATGGCGCTGTGAAGCCACCCACGCAGGAGGCGCGCTGGCAGATCTGGGCAGTCATTTGCTGGCGCTGGCCCGTCACCTGCTGGGCGACATCGAAGCGGTGTGCGCCGACGCTCATACTGTGCATGCCCAGCGCCCAGTTGCCGTGGGCAGCAGCGAACAGCGCACCATCGCCGTCGACGATCAAACCTGTGCCCTGCTGCGCTTCGCCAACGGCGCACGCGGTACGTTCAGCAGCAGTTGGCTCAAGCATGGCTACAAAAATCACCTGAGTGTCGAGATCAGCGGCACGCGCGGCACCCTTGCATTCGATCAGGAGCGACTCAACGAGCTGCGGGTTTATCGCTCAGGGCAAGATGGGTTTCAGCGGATACTCGCCGGACCGACACTGCCTGGATACGCTGCGTTCTGTCCGGCCCCTGGGCATCAACTGGGTTACAACGAACTGAAGACGCTGGAAGTGCATGCATTGATTCAGGCAGTCTGCGGTCACGGCAACGAAGGGCCGGATTTCGAAGAGGCGTGGCAGGTCGAGCGGTTGGCGACAGCAATTCGCTTGGCGGCGGTGGAACAGCGCTGGGTCAGGGTTGATGAGGTGTAAGCGGTTCTGCTGCACGCTGCGTGAGAATGAGCCTATTCGCGAGCGGCTCGTTATAGCTTACCTTGCAGATCGATTTTTCGGCTGAGATGGGTAAAATAGCTCGCTTCTGGCGCAGCCATTCTGCCCAAGTCGTATAAGTCGATCCCTCCCATGCCTTTTGAACTCAGTGTTGACCTGACAACACTTGCCATCCTCGCCGCCGTCGCTTTTGTCGCCGGGTTCATTGATGCCATCGCCGGTGGCGGTGGTCTGCTAACCACCCCTGCCCTGATGACTGCCGGCCTTCCACCGCATCTGGTCCTTGGCACCAACAAGCTCAGTTCGACCTTCGGTTCGGCGATGGCCAGCTACACCTTTTTCCGGCGCAAACTGTTCAATCCCAAACAATGGATTCACGCGTTGATTGGCACGGCAGTCGGAGCATTGATTGGCGCAGTGGTTGCCCATTACCTGCCGGCAGAGTGGATCAACCAGATGCTCCCAGTGATTGTGTTCGGTTGCGGCCTGTACCTATTGTTCGGCGGCACACCCAAGGCGCCGCTGGACAGCAACGCGCCCATAAAGAAGAAGTGGCAACTGCCCCAAGGCCTGGGGTTAGGGTTTTATGACGGCGTCGCCGGGCCAGGCACAGGCGCCTTCTGGACAGTCAGCAGCCTGCTGCTCTACCCACTGGATCTGGTGAAAGCCAGCGGCGTGGCGCGCAGCATGAACTTCGTCAGTAATGCTGCGGCGCTGTCCGTGTTTATCTTCTCTGGCCAGGTCGACTGGTTGATCGGCCTGAGCATGGGCTCGTCGCTGATGATCGGGGCCTTCTTTGGCGCCCGTACAGCGATTCAGGGCGGAGCAAAGTTTATCCGCCCGGTGTTCATTATCGTGGTACTGGGTTTGACCGTGCGCCTAGCCTGGCAACACTGGTTCAGCGGTGCCTGAACGCCTGGCCAGATACAGATCGATCAGATAGCGGGCGATCGAGCGGTGGGCCGGTAGCGGCGGCAGATCATTGATATCGAACCAACGCGCATCTTCGATCTCATCCAGTTGCGGGACGATCTCGCCTCCGGCGTATTCGGCATGGAAGCCGAGCATCATCGAATGCGGGAACGGCCAACACTGGCTGCCCATGTAGCGGATGTTCTTGACCTCAAGCTGTACCTCTTCCATCACTTCGCGGCGTACGCAATCTTCAGCAGACTCTCCGGGCTCGGCGAACCCCGCCAGCGTGCTGTAGACGCCCGCAGCGAAGCGCGGCGAACGTGCCAGCAGGACTTCATCGCCACGGGTGATCAGCACGATCATGCTCGGCGAAATACGCGGGTAATGGCGTAAATCACACTGTTCGCAGTACATCGCGCGCTCACCCGGCACTTGCAGCATCGCTTGACCACAGCTGCCACAGAACCGATGTTCCCGCGCCCAGGTCCCTATCTGTGCGGCATAGCCGAGCTTCCTGTAGATGTCGAAGTCACCTTCGAGCATAAACTGACGAAGCCCTTGCCAGGTGCAACCCTCGACCTCCACCGGTTGTTTGAGCACCAGCAGGTAGACCGGCTCACCATCGAAGTGGCCGATGCCATGTTCGCTGAGCAACGGCAAGTCCTGACGTTTGAGCCATTCCCTCGGGAACATCACGCCGTTGCCGTCGAGCAGAAATCCCTGAGTACTGTGAACCACAGCCCAACCGCCGCTGACCTGGGTATCAAGGACGGCCGTTGTCCAGCGCCTGGGGCGTGTCATGAATAATTTCCTCTGCTTGCTTAGTTATCGAAGGCCGCTTTTTGTTTGCTCATGTGCGCGGTCATGGCCAGCCGAAGGTCTGCTGATTGCAGCATCGCTGCGTTCCAGGTGGCGACATATTCAAGACCGTCATCGATCCGATGGTCGCGCATGTAGCTGATCATCTCCTTGGTGCCCGCGATGGCGATCGGCGATTTGCTGGCAATTTCACCGGCAATGGCCATGACGCCTTCCAACAGACTCGGCGTGTCGACAAACGTGCGATTGACCAGCCCTATGCTGCGCGCTTCTTCTGCACCCATCATACGCCCGGTGTAGGCCAGCTCGCGCAGCATACCGTCGCCGATGATACGCGGAAGGCGTTGCAACGTGCCTACATCCGCTGCCATGCCCATGTCGATTTCCTTGATCGAGAACTGTGCATCTTCAGCGGCATACCGCATATCGCACGCTGAAATCAAATCGATAGCGCCGCCCAGGCAGTAGCCCTGAATCGCCGCCAATACCGGCTTCCGACAGGTATCCACGGCATTGAACGAGGCTTGCAACTGGAGGATTTTGCGGCGCAGCAAACGCGCATTTCGCCCAACATCCTTACCCAGTTCAGTGGCAACCGACGCCAGCATCATCAAGTCAATACCCGAAGAGAAGTGTTTGCCCGCACCACTCAGAACCACGACCCGCACTTCATCTGTTTCATCGATCCACTGGAAAATATCGATGATTTCGCTCCAGAACGCAGCGTTCATCGAATTGACCTTTTCCGGCCGATTAATCTGCACATGGGCGATGTTGTTGGTCAGCACGACGTGAAAAGCCTGGTAATCGGACACGGCAGTCATCCTCGAAAATACTCAAAATTTTTGGTTGGCATGGCGGTCAGACTATAACAAGCCAGCCTTACCAGCCGTAAGACTGCGGTTGTGCCATTTGCAGGACCAAAAATTAGCCGTTGGGATATACACCCACTTCTCAGGAAAGTGTGAACCGTCAGCGCGGCCCGCGGTCCAGTGATAAGACAGTCGTTCAATCGGGGCACGCCGTGCGCCCCGAAGCCAGGCTGTTCGCATAACCTGGATCAAGGCCTACTGCGCGGGATTCCCCATTACTACGGAGAAAGCAAAGCAATGCTGCAGGAAGAAGACGCGTGAGCATTTCGGAATTGGTATCCGAGCGAGCAATCATCCTGACCCCCCAAGGCCGGGAAGGTCAGGTTGCATTCACGCTTCTGGAGGAAGCAGGCTTCTCGGCATTGATCACCCCCGACTTACCCGGGTTGTGCAAAGCGCTGACAGCAGGGGCCGGGCTTGTCATCATTACTGATGAGGTTCTGCACAACGCCGATATAAATCCGTTGCTCGCCCTTCTGGATCAACAGCCTGCCTGGTCCGATATACCTATCGTGTTACTGACCCATCATGACGGACCAGAGCAATATCCATCGACCGGGCTCGGTACACATCTGGGTAACGTGACTTTTCTAGAGCGCCCTTTCCACCCGGCTACGATGATTAGCGTGGCCACCACCGCACTTCGCAGTCGCCGTCGACAATACGAAGCTCGCCTGCGGATGGAGGATATTCTGGAAAGTGAGCAGCGCTTGCAGAATGCTCTGAAAGCCGGGCGCCTGGGTTCCTGGCAACTCGAAGCAGGCGACATGACGTTGACCTGCTCGGCGATCAGCAAGGCCCACTACGGGCACGATGAGGAAGACACATTCACCTACACCGACTGGCTCAAGTCGACGTTCAGCGACGATCAGGCGCGGATGCAATCAGCCCTGCTTCACAGCCTGGAGTCCGGTGACGACTACATCATTGAATACCGTAACGTCTGGCCTGATGGCTCCCTGAACTGGGTCGACGTGCGAGCACGGGCGATTCGTGGCAAGAACGGCAAAGTCAGTTCGCTCGTGGGCGTGACCTCCGATATCAGCGAGCGAAAACAGGCCGAGAACCAGCTCCACCGTATCAACGAGACCCTTGAACAACAGGTCGAAGAACGTACGGCACAACTCAGGCACAACGAAGAAGCGCTGCGCCAATCGCAAAAAATGGAAGCTGTCGGCCAGCTCACTGGCGGGATTGCCCATGACTTCAACAATATGCTGACCGGCATTATTGGCAGTCTTGAGTTGCTGCGAAGACGGTTGTCACGGGGCCGTACCGAAGACCTGGACAGCCTGATCGATCTGGGCGTGACGTCGGCCAATCGCGCCGCAGCGCTGACCCACCACCTATTGGCCTTTTCGCGTCGGCAATCGCTTGATTCAAAACCGGTGAAAATGAACCAACTGGTCAACGCCATGAGTGAGTTGATCCATCGCAGCCTCAATGAAAGTATCCATCTCGATATGCACCTGAAGGACGATCTGTGGACCGCCGAAGCTGACCCCAATCAGTTGGAAAGCGCCCTGCTCAACCTGGTACTCAACGCCCGCGATGCAATGCCCGGAGGTGGGCATCTGACCGTCAGCACCTCCAATCAGCGTCTGGACAACACCCAAACCACTGCCCAGGAAAATCTCCAGCCGGGCGATTATGTGGTACTCAGCGTCAGCGATAGCGGCTGCGGCATGCCACAAAGTGTCGTCAGCCGAGCGTTTGACCCCTTCTTTACCACCAAGCCGATTGGTCAAGGTACAGGCCTTGGCCTCTCAATGATTTATGGCTTCAGCAAGCAGTCCCATGGCCACGTGTCGATCCAGAGTGAAGTGGGTGCCGGCACCACTGTGCAGCTGTTTCTACCGCGATTTCGTGGTGAAGAAAATCACGAGGACATCAGCTACCAAAGCAACGCGACCTACGCAAAAGAAGGTGAAACAGTGCTGATCGTCGAAGACGACCCGGCCATTCGCGTGCTGGTCAGTGAAGTACTGGGTGACTTGGGTTATGCCTTTGTCGAAGCCGGGGACGCTGATAGCGCGTTACCCATTCTCGAGTCAGGGCAGCGTATTGACTTGATGATCAGTGATATCGGCCTGCCCGGCATGAATGGCAGACAACTGGCCGACATAGGACGGCAACTGCGTCCGGATCTGAAAGTTCTGTTTATCACCGGTTATGCCGAACATGCTGCCGTGCGAGCAGGCTTTCTCGATACAGGCATGCAGATGATCACCAAACCGTTTGCGTTCGATCATCTCACCGCCAAAGTGCGGGAAATGATCGAGGCCTAGCAGTACCGAATTGAGGCACCGCAGCCCACAAAAATATTCCCTGCCAAAGCACCTATCAACACAATAGATTTTTGATCTGTGTATGCAGGCTGTCCATGGTGAACGGCTTGGCCAGGATCGGTGCATTGAGGGCGACGGGGCTTCCGGATTCCAGGATCTCGGCGGGATAGCCGCTGATGAAGATCACTTTCAACTCAGGTCGCAACTTAACCGCCGGCTCTGCAATCATCACACCTGACACCCCGCCCGGCAGGCGGTAATCGGTGATCATCAAGTCCAGATGAGGTTTGCTCGCCAGTATTTCGAACGCCTGCTCGCCGTTTTCCGCCTGCAACACCCGGTAGCCCTCACCCGATAGATAATCGGCAAGTAACATCAGGATCAGCGGTTCGTCTTCGACGATGAGTACGACATCTTCTGCATCAGAGCTCATGGGTGTGCCTTATATCTCTCAATAGCTGCCATTACGACCATGGAGCGCGGCATAGGTTGCGCTGTACGTCGAATAAATGCCAACAGCTTTTAAAGCGGCAGATGAACGCTGAACAAGGACCCCTTACCTTCTTCGCTTTCTACGCTGATCGAACCGCCATGGGCGGCGACGATCTGCTCGGAAATAAACAAGCCCAACCCCAGTCCGGCGATGACATGATCAGCCGATACTCGCTCGAATTGCTGAAAGATCCGTTTCTGGTTTTCTTCGCTGATGCCAATGCCGTGATCGAGCACATCCACCCGCGCATGCCCGGCTTCGCAGTACACCCGGACACTGATCGAGCTGCGCGCGCCATAGCGCAACGCGTTGGTCAGCAAGTTGGCAACCACCTGTTCGATGCGAAACTCGTCCCAGGTGCCGATGACAGGCTCCTCTATCGTAAAAGACAGCGTCGACTCGGCGACCGAGATCTGTGCGGAGAAGTTCTTCAGCAGGTTGCTGACCAGTTGCGCGAGATCGAAACGACTGGGGCGAATCGACAGTTTGCCGGTACGGATGCGCGAGACATCGAGCATGTCTTCGATCAAGCGAATCAAACTCTGTATTTGTCGCTCATCGCGATCAACCATGGCCCGCAGCTTGTCTGGGGTAAACGCGGCAATGTTGTCTTTGGCCAGGTGCAGTTTGCGCAACTGGGTTTCAAGAATAAGCCCGTTGAGCGGCGTGCGTACTTCATGGGAAACAATCGACATAAAGTCATCGCGCATACGCACCGCATGCTCTAGTTCGTTCTGCGTGGCCTGAAGCTGCTTAAGCAACGCTTCTTGCTCTTGTCGGCTCTGCTCGAGGGCTTCGACCTGCTGCTTCATGGCTTTGCGGTGACGATAGAGTTCGACGAATACATTGACCTTGCTCTTCACCGCATGGATATCCAGCGGTTTGTGCAGAAAGTCTACTGCGCCACTTTCATAGCCCTTGAACGCGTAATTCAACTCTCGGCCGGCGGCACTGACAAACACGATAGGAATATTTTTGGTTTTCTCGGTACTGCGCATCAGCTCAGCCAGTTCAAAGCCGTTCATTCCTGGCATCTGCACATCGAGAATGGCCAGTGCGAATTCGTGCTGCAGCAACAGCGAAAGTGCCTCGTCCGCGGACAGGGCTTTAAATACCGCGCGATCTTCACGCTTGATCAGCGCCTCAAGCGCCAACAGGTTCTCTGGCAGATCATCGACGATCAGCAGTTTGGCTTGGATTTCACTTAGCATGCGGTTCTTTCCAGCTCGATAAGCAGTCGACCGATGTCGTGCAAAGGGAGAATATGGTTCGGCATATGCAACGACAACGCCGCTTCAAGCATCGTCGGCACTTGAGCCAGTCTTGGATCTTGAACCACCGTAAATCCACCGTACTGCTTGATCAACGCCAGCCCGCGGGCACCATCCTGATTGGCTCCCGTCAGCAGTACGCCGGCCAGCCGTGCCCCATAGGCATCAGCAGCTGACTCAAAGAGGATGTCGATGCTGGGCCGTGAATGGTAGATACGCTCTTCCTGGCTCAGGGACAGACTGAAATCCTTTTCTACAGACACGTGATAGCCGGGAGCGGCGAAGTACAACGTACCAGGAACAATCATTTCTTTGTCATCGACTTCTTTGACCGGGATGGGCAGGCGCAGCTGAAAAACGTCAGCCAGCCGGCTGCGACGCTCATCAGGTAAATGCAGAACCACAATGATCGGCAGGCCGAAGCCTGGGCTCAGCGAGGCAAAAACCTTCATCAACGCGTCCACACCGCCAGACGATGCCCCAATGACAATGGCATCGACAACAGGCAAAGAGCGGATGGGCAGGTGACCCTGTTGTTCAATGGTATTCATTGTTCAGTGGTCTTCATGACTTACGGTAGATCCGTTCCTGCTTTACGAAAGCATCGAAATTTTTGCTGTAGGCGGAAAAGTCGACTGTTTCCTTGCTGCCCAGCACCAGAAAACCCCGATGACAAAGCGAGTCGTCAAACAAGCTGAACGCTCGATCCTGAAGTTTTTTATTGAAATAAATTAATACGTTGCGGCATGAAATTAATTGAGTTTCTGAGAAGACACTGTCGGTTGCCAGGCTATGATCGGCGAACGTCACGTTCTCTCGCAGGGTCTTGTCGAAAATAGCGTAGTCGTAAGCCGCCGTGTAATAGTCGGAAAACGCCCGCTGTCCACCCGCCTTCTGGTAGTTCTCGGTATAAGCACGGATATTTTCCAGGGAAAAAATCCCCTGCTTGGCCTTCTCCAGCGAACTGGGGTTGATGTCCGTCGCGTAGATGATGGTCCGATCAAGCAGGCCTTCCTCGCGCAGCAAGATGGCCATGGAATAGACCTCCTCGCCCGTGCTGCAACCCGCGATCCAGATCTTGATCGAAGGGTAAGTCTTGAGCAGTGGAACCACTTCCTGCCGGATCGCCAGGAAATGCCCAGGATCGCGAAACATTTCGCTGACTGGGATGGTCAGGAACTGCAAGAGTTGCATGAACGCGGAGGGATCGTGCAGCACGCGCTCCTGCAAGGCCGAGATGGTTTTGCAGTCTAACTGGCGTAACGCGTGATTGACCCGACGCTTGACCGATGCGCCGGAGTAATCACGGAAGTCGTAGCTGTATTTGAGGTAAATCGCCTCTATCAACAGCCGCAATTCAATTTCAGCGTTTCGCTCAAGCGACATGGCACGAATCCAGATACTCGGTTCCTAGTGTCCACTTAGTGGCGTCAATGCCGAATACGTTCAATGAATCAGATCCGTTCCATTTTCGGCAGCCATACCCGAATAAGCGAAAACAACCGGTCAAGGTCGATGGGCTTGGCCAGGTAGTCATTGGAGCCTGCCTGCAGACAGCGCTCCTGGTCGTCTTTCATGGCCTTGGCCGTCACCGCAATGATCGGCAGCTTGCGCCAGCGTGGATCCTTGCGAATCTCCACGGTCGCTTCGTAGCCGTCCATCTCGGGCATCATTACATCCATCAACACCAGATCGATGTCGTCGACCTCATTAAGTTTGTTGATAGCCTCCCGACCATTCCGAGCGATTTCAACGACCGCCCCTTTGTGCTCCAGGGCACTGGTCAGCGCGAAGATGTTGCGCACGTCGTCATCGACTACCAGGATTTTACGACCCTCAAATACTTTGTCGCGGCTGCGGGCGGTCTTGAGCATCGCCTGGCGTTCGTTGGACAACTTCGATTCAACCTTGTGCAGGAACAGTGTCACTTCATCGAGCAAGCGCTCCGGCGAACGTGCGCCTTTGATGATGATTGAGCGAGAGTACTTGAGGAGCTCGGCTTCCTCATCACGCGTCAAGTTACGCCCGGTATAGACAATCACGGGCGGAAAAGAACAGATGTCTTCGGTGGACATGCGTTTAAGCAAGTCATTGCCAAGCATGTCGGGCAGCTTGAGGTCGATGATCATGCAGTCATAGACGTTGTCGCGTAGCAGCGTCAGCGCATCCTGAGCGAACCCGACGGCGGTGATCTCTATATCATCGTCACCGATCAAGCGTGCGATGCTGTCGCGTTGCAGGGCGTCGTCTTCCACCAACAATATGCGCTTGACCTTCTGTGTCAGCTTGGCTTCAAGTTTGGCAAAGACATCCTTGAGTTCTTCACGAGTGGTCGGCTTGACCGCATAACCGATTGCGCCCATGTGCATTGCCGCTTCCTGGCGATCTTCGACCGAGATCACATGCACCGGTACATGCCGGGTCTGCGCCAGGTCCTTCAAGCGCTGCAATACCGTAAGACCCGAATGGTCCGGCAGGCGCATGTCCAGCAGAATCGCATCTGGAATGAACTGCACGGCCAGATTGAAGCCTTCGTCAGCGCCCTGGGCGACCAGGCACTGATAACCCAACTCATGGGCCAGGTCGTAAAGGATCTGGGCAAAGCTGACCTCATCCTCAATCACCAGGATGCAGCGAGTGCTGAACGGTACCTTGTCGCGATCGTCGGCAAAACATGGAACAGCAACCTGCGTCTGGTTTTTTGCCACGACAGGCACGACAACCGGTGCAACCACCACAGGAGCAGCAACCGCGACAGACTCTTGACCGTATTCGAGTTGAACCTGCTCTACATACTGCTCAGGCAGCACCAAGGTAAAAATACTGCCCTGGTCTGGCGCGCTGGTGACGGTGATGGAGCCACCGAGCAGTTTGGCCAGGTCTCGGGAAATCGACAGCCCAAGTCCCGTGCCGCCGTAACGTCGATTGGTGGTGCCATCGGCCTGGCGGAACGCCTCGAAAATACTTTCCTGATGTTCTTCGGCAATACCGATCCCGGAGTCGCGCACGGTAAAGGTGATGCCCTCGCCCGGCTGGCGTGACACGGTCAAACTGACGCTGCCACGCTCGGTGAACTTGATCGCGTTGGACAGCAGGTTTTTCAGGATTTGCTCCAGGCGCTGGCGGTCGGTGAACAGCAGCGTTGGCGCACCTGCCTGCACCTCGAGTTGGAAGTCGAGGTGTTTGTCTGCGGCCATCGGCTGGAACATGCCACGCAGTCCTTCGACCAAGCGCACCACGCTGGTGTTTTCCGGACGCATCTCGAGCTTGCCGGCTTCGACTTTGGAAATGTCGAGGATATCGTTGATCAAATTGAGCAGGTCGTTGCCTGCGGAATAGATCGACTCGGCGAATTTGACTTGCTCGGCCGTCAAATTTTCTGCTGGGTTTTCCGCCAGTAGTTTCGCCAGAATCAGTGAACTGTTGAGCGGCGTACGCAGCTCATGAGACATATTGGCAAGGAATTCCGACTTGTATTTGCTGGAGCGTTGCAGTTCTTCGGCCCGCGCTTCAAGTTCGACCTGTGCGATATTCAGCTCTTCGTTATTGCGGTCCAGCGCATCGCGCTGATTGGCCAGGGCTTGACTCTGCTCGGTCAACTGCTCGTTAGTTTGCTCAAGCTCTGCCTGCTGGTTTTCCAGATGGGCCTGGGACTCCTTGAGGATGCGTGACTGCTCTTCAAGTTCTTCGTTGGCGGTTTTGAGCTCTTCTCGCTGAACCTGCAGCTCTTCATTGAGCTGCTGGGTTTCGGCGAGTACTTCCTGCAAGCGCTGGCGGTAACGTGCAGCTTCAATCGAGGTGCCTATGTTGTCGGATATCACCTGAAGAAGCTCGACATCGCGCTCGGTCAAGGCCCGCAAGAAGCCCAACTCGATCACACCATTGACCTGGTCGTCATTGCTGGTCGGCACGATCAGAACGCTGCGTGGTGAACCCTCGCCCAGACCCGAGCTGACCTTGAAGTAATCGCCCGGCACATCGTTCAGGCTGATAATTTTATCCTGCTGAACAGCCTGCCAGATGACGCCCTCGCCACTGTAAATCAACTGCTCGCGCTGTTCCTGCTCACGGGAAAACCCGTAAGAGGCCACGCGTTTGAGGCCACCGTGCTCCTGACGGACATACATCGCCGCCACCACAGAGCCTAAATATTGGGCGAAAAACTGCAAAATATTGCGGCCCAGCAAACTCAATGTGAGTTGCCCCAGCACTTGCTCAGCCAACTCGCTTTGTCCATTGCGCAGCCAAGCCACATGCTGCAAGCGTTGTGCATTGCTCTCTTGCAACTTTAAGTTTTCACGGTATGTACTTGATAACGTTAATATATCTCGCCGACCGACATACGCCAGTAAGGCGCTGATCGACAGCACAAAAACCAGGTACAACGTGACCGTCAGAATAGTCGTGTGCATAACTTCTTCGTTGCGATTAATACGCAGCTGTTGCTCCATCGCCACCGCCTGATCGTATTCGCTACGCATCGCGTCGGTCAGACGCTGGCCCCGGCCAGCCAGAGCAACCCCCTGATAGTCGCTATTTTGGCGCCGCAGAGTGATCATCCCCTGGGCAAAATCGTTCCATTCATCCTGCAAGGCAGACACGCGCTTCAAGCGATCCACTTGCTGAGGGTTATCAGCTACCAACGCTTCCAGCCCTTTAAGTTCAGCAACCAGTCCTGGCTTGGCGACTTCATAGGGATCGAGGAAGTGCTCATCGCCTGTGAGCAGAAAACCGCGCATGCCCGCCTCCATGTCGGTGGACAGCCGGAGCGAATGGTTGGTGCTATTGATCACCTGGTCCGTATGTTCGACCCATTGGATCATCGACAATAAATAGGAGATCAGCGAGATGAAAAACACCGCGCTCAGCACACCGAGCCCCAAGGGCAAGCGCACATTGCGGCTCAGCATTTTACTGAAACGTTGCTCGTCAATCGAAGACAGGTGGTTCATCAGGAGGTCCGAGCGAATTCATTGAAACGACAGAGTTTGCCGGAAACGTCAGCAAAAGACTTTTCTCCAGCACATAAAGAGGAAATTTCAGGCATAACGCTACAACACTTCCTACAAAAACTTCATCTGGATGATGAATCGAGCAAAAAAATCAAATGGATAGTTTTCCAGCGATTTTTAACTTGAAGCCGTCTTTTATATACTCATTAACGCGTTAACAGAAATAATCAGCCGCGAATCACTGTCTTTTTTACAGGGAACACCTCATGCCCACAGCAGCCAGCACCATCCTCGTGGTCGAAGACGACAAAATCGTGCGTATGCTGATCGTCGACGTGCTTGAAGAGCTGGATTACACCGTGTTTGACGCCTCTGACGCGAAAGGCGCGCTCGCTCACCTGGGCGACACTCAAAAAACCATAGATTTGCTAATGACTGATCAAGGGTTACCCGATATGACGGGCAGCGACCTGGCGATCGCAGCCCGACAATTGCGCCCCACCCTGCCGGTGCTGTTCGCCAGCGGATATGCAGAAAATATCGAGGTGCCCGCAGGCATGCACATCATTGGCAAACCGTTCTCCATCGATCAGTTGCGGGACAAGGTGAAGGGGATTTTGGACCCGAAGGTCTGATGGGTAGCTTTTTGCGTAATTTCAATCTGCCAATGGCCAAAAGGCCTGCCTGACCTAGCCTTCACAGGCTGTTATCAAATGCGCAAGATACTCCCCTAGCGTGCGCAAGAACCTGCTCAGCCGAGGTCGAATGACTGCCACATACCTCTAAATAGCTTTAATAAACAAAGCTATCTATATGTTTTATAAGGAATAATATTTTCTGGCATAGCTCTTGATATACAAAACAGTGTTCGCAATACGTTGATTTTTGCGGGCACCCTCTGTTTATCCTGAAAGGAGCGTTTCATGCCAATACCTGCGTATTTGATTCTAGAAGGCAGCAAACAAGGCGCGATTACCGCTGGTAGTTCATCTTTACAATCTATCGGCAATGGCTATCAGGAGGGTCACGAAAACAAGATCCTGGTTCAATCCTTTGCTCATCAAGTCATCGTCCCCCGCGACCCGCAATCCGGCCAACCTACGGGCCAGCGCGTACATAAACCGCTGATGATCACCAAATTTTTCGACAAAGCCACACCACTGATTTACCAGGCCTTGGTCACTGGCGAGCTGTTAAACCACTGCCATCTTGCATTTTACCGGACGGCGACAACCGGCGGGGCAGAGCATTATTTCAGCATTGAATTGACAGATGCCCTGATCGTCGACGTGCAGTCCCGCATGCCCAATTGCCAGGACCCGGCGACTTCGCATTTCACTCAACTGGAAGATGTTTACTTCACCTACCGCAAAATAGTCTGGACCCATGAGATATCTGGCACTTCCGGTTCCGATGACTGGCGAACCGCCAATGCTGCCTAAAACAGACTGAGTGCTACGCAATATCGGCCAGCTTTGCTGGTCGATGTTCTTGTAGTGCCCACCTATCGAGACAACTGCCGACTATCCTCCCTGTGGTTTAATTGCGCCCCTTCCGACCACCCAGAAATCTCCGCACATGAGCCAGCCCCACTCGAACGTCACCACCCACGTGCTCATTATTGGTTATGTCTGGCCAGAACCGCGCTCATCGGCGGCGAGCGGGCACATGATGCAACTGATCACGTGCTTCCTCGAACAAGGCTGGCAAATCACCTTCAGCAGCCCGGCAACCGAAGGCGAACACAAAGCTGATCTGGCATCACTGGGCATTGCCGAAGTCTGCATCGAACTCAACAACAGCAGCTTCGATGCGTTCATAAGCGAACTGCAGCCGGATATCGTGTTGTTCGACCAATTCATGATGGAAGAACAATTTGGCTGGCGCGTGGAGAAGCATTGTCCTGATGCACTGCGCATTCTCGAAACCTCAGACCTGCAAAGTCTGCGCAATGCACGGCATCAACTCCTCAAGAATCACTTAAAGAAAGATCCTGATAGTGATGATTTAACTGATCTTTTTAGTTTTTCATCTCACGCTATTTTTTCGCCGATGGCTGCAAGCGATCTGGCCCAGCGCGAACTTGCCGCGATCTACCGCGCCGACATCAGCCTGATGATCTCCGACGTAGAAATCGACCTGCTCGTCGATCAGTTCAGGCTACCCATGGCGTTATTGCATTGGTGCCCGCTGATGCTCGATGGCACGCCAAGCAGCGCCCGGCCCTTCGAGGAGCGGGCGCACTTCCTGAGTATTGGTAATTTTCGCCATGCGCCGAACTGGGATGCGGTGCTATGGATGAAAACCGCGATCTGGCCGCTGATTCGTCAACAGTTACCGTCTGCGCAGTTACACATCTACGGCGCCTACACCCCACCTAAGGCCACGGCCCTGCACAATGCGGCGCAGGGGTTTCATGTGATGAACTGGGCCGAAGATGCACTTGAAGTCATGTCGGGGGCCCGAGTCTGTCTGGCACCCTTGCGTTTTGGTGCCGGTATCAAAGGCAAGATCATCGACGCCATGCTGTGTGGCACACCCAATGTGACCACACCCATCGGCGCCGAAGCCATGAGCGGCGAGCTGCCGTGGCCAGGCGCGGTCGCCACCAGCGCCAATGCCATTGCAGCTGCCGCCGTCGAGCTTTATCGGGATCAAACCCTGTGGACACAAGCACAAGCCAAGGGCTGGGCGATCGTGAAGGCGCGGTATCAACATCAGCAACACTGCGCAAACCTGATGGCCCGAATCGAGGCCTGCCGACAGAACCTTCAACAGCATCGCACCGATAATTTCACCGGGGCCATGCTGCGGCACCATCACCATAAAAGTACCCAGTACATGGCCCAATGGATCGAGGCCAAGAATCGAACTTAGCGTTGAGTTTGAAGGGGCGGAGCGGTTAACTCTGTCTCAACGCAGCGCGCCAACACGCTACTAATGCGCAAGCCAAAGGTCACTATGCGGACTAAACATTTTTTTCTCTATTTCTTACTTTTATCTTCATTGGGCTATAACGGCTGGACATGGCTCACCACCCAGAACCCTCCCGAGCTGGATAAGGTTTTTCTTAAATACCCATTGGCCGATGATGGCTTTGTCTACGGTGTCAGTACCAATGGGGGTGGCGCTACAGTGGGGTTCAGCTACAGATACTACCTAAGTAAAGGCCTGACCACAGATGAGGAAATTCTCTCTATGCTCGCCGATGAACAACCCTTTCTGATAACAAAAGATCCGGAGGTAAACGTCGAAAGCCGCGGCGCGGAGTTGGATATTCGGGTTACTGGCCGCATTAATCAGTTTCATAGCCAGGCGCTAATTCGGCAAACTGGCAGCGATAGCTACACAGTGGTAAATATCAATCTGACGTCGACCAGCGGTAAAACCGGTCATCCGTAAAATTCAATTGCAGTCCGCATTGTTACCTTCGCAGGCAACCCTGTGAAGGCCTCAGCGCGGTTTGCGCAACAAATAAGTGTCCATGATCCAGCCTTTCTCACGCCGGGCGGCTTCGCGGACGCGGCGAATTTCAGCACTGACGTCCTTGAGTTTACCCGCGATCAGGATTTCATCCGGGGTGCCCAGGTAGGCGCCCCAATAGATGTGCAGGTCGGTATCGATCAGGGTGTCGAACGTGCAATGGGCGTCGAGCATCACCACGACATTGTCGATATCACCACCCTGGCTCTGCGCCAGTCGTCGGCCAGTGGTGATCTGGATCGGCTCACCGATACGGTTCAATGGAATCCGGTGCTGGGCGACCAGCACCTGAACGCTGGTGATGCCCGGAATGACCTGATACTCAAACGACTGCGCGCCGCGCTCCAGTACCCGGTCGAGAATTCGCAGGGTGCTGTCATACAGCGACGGATCGCCCCAGACCAGAAAAGCACCCACCTCCCCTTCGCCCACTTCATCGCCAATCAGCTGCTCGAACAATACGGCGCGCTGCTCATGCCAATGCTCGATGCCCGCCTGATAGGACTGAGGATCGTCTTCGCGCTGCGGATCCTGCACCTGCACCACGCGGTAGTCGTCGCCCGTCACGTAACGCTGGCAAATCTCCTTCCTCAAACGCAGGAGATCGTCATTGGCATAGCCCTTGTCCAGAATGAAAAATACGTTCGTCCGGTTCAGCGCGTTGATGGCCTGAACCGTGATGTGCTCAGGATTGCCTGCGCCGATGCCGATCAGCAGAATGTTCTTCATGAGTACGCATCCAAAACCACGGTTATCCTCATTTTGTGCCCTTTCATACGTACCTTCGTTAAGTCCATGTTACCCCTCAGCCAAATAGTGCACATTAGGACCTGAGCGAATCATCACCGACGACCACCCCATGACCAAAACAACAAGAATCACCGACCCCTCCTATGAACTGATGGACGACCATAACGGGCTGTCGATAATTTATCGCGAGCATGGTTTTCCCTGTCCGTTGGTACGCTGGCATTTTCACAAGGAATACGAGTTGCACCTGATTGTCGCCAGCTCTGGCAAGGTGTTCATCGGCGACTACATCGGTAACTTCTACCCCGAAAGCCTGTTTTTGACCGGGCCTAACCTGCCGCACAACTGGATCAGCCAGGTGGGCGAAGACGAAGTGGTGCCCAAGCGCGACATGCTGGTGAATTTCACCGACGAACTGTTCGAGAGCGGCAATCAGGTGTTCTCCGAACTCAAGACCCTGACCCCGTTGCTGGAGCGTGCGCAGTATGGGATCGAGTTTCGCTGCAAGCGCACGATTCGTCAGGCGATGAAGCTGATGCAAAAAATAGCTGACAGCAGGGGCATCAGCCGGCTGGGGCATTTTCTCATTCTGCTGGAGCTTTTGGCCGCCAGTGACGATGTCCAGTTACTCTCGGGCACGACCTCGCCGCAATTGGCCGATGAGCACAGTATCGACCGCACTAACCGCGCCGTGGATTACATCTTCGCCCATTACGCGCGCGAGCTGCCTCTTGAAGAAGTGGCCGAGTACCTGGGCATGAAACCGACGTATTTTTCCCGGGTGTTCAAGCAGGCGACTGGCCGATGCTTCGTCGAGTTCGTCAATCGCTTGCGCGTCAGTAAATCCTGCGAGCTGCTGGCGGATGGCGATAAGCCGGTGACCGATGTGTGTTTCGAATCAGGGTTCAATAATATTTCCAATTTCAATCGGCGCTTCCAGCAGCTCAAAGGCATGACGCCATCGCACTATCGTCGTTTGGCAGTACAGCGCCTGACCGAACAAAACCTGTACTGATTCACCCCGCCCTCGCCCCCTTCAACTACGCTGAAACCGCCCGACGCTATGCAGGAACGGTACTTCAGTGCATTTTCGCGTCCATCACGAGTGCAAAATAGTATCGGTTTGAGTGCCATGCAGGATTTGTCATCTCCCTCTCAGACCGTTGTAATCAGTTCACAGTCTTCCTTACCTCCGGAAGATACAAAAACAATAACTGACCTTCTGCAGCTCATAGGGCGCAGGAGAGGAGAGATCGATGAAGACCTCAGTAAAAGTTCTACTCGCCAGCACCTGTCTCGCACTTGGCAGTACTGCCTTCGCTGGCACAGTGACCATTGCCACGGTCAACAACAGCGACATGATCCGCATGCAACGCCTGTCGAAAACCTTCGAACAACAGCACCCTGACATCAAACTCAACTGGGTCGTGCTGGAAGAAAACGTTCTGCGCCAACGCCTGACCACCGATATCGCCACAAAAGGTGGCCAGTTCGATGTGCTGACCATCGGCATGTACGAAGCGTCGTTGTGGGGTCAGAAAGGCTGGCTGGAAGAGATGAAAGACCTGCCTGCCAGCTACGCACTCGATGACGTGTTCCCCTCGGTACGCGATGGCCTGTCGGTTGACGGCAAGCTGTATGCCCTGCCGTTCTATGCCGAAAGCTCGATGACCTACTACCGCACCGATCTGTTCAAGGAAGCAGGCCTGACCATGCCTGAACGTCCGACCTGGACCGAGATCGCTGGCTTCGCTGAAAAACTCACCCACCGCGACAAAGAGCAATACGGTATTTGCCTGCGCGGTAAGGCCGGCTGGGGCGAGAACATGGCGCTGATCAGCACAGTCGCCAATGCCTACGGCGCACGCTGGTTCGATGAGCAATGGAAACCTCAGTTCGATCAACCTGAGTGGAAAAACGCGCTGAACTTCTATGTCGAAACCATGAAAAAGTCCGGGCCGCCCGGCGCATCGAGCAATGGTTTCAACGAAAACCTGGCCTTGTTCAATAGCGGCAAATGCGCGATCTGGGTCGATGCCACCGTTGCTGGCTCGTTCGTGACCGACAAAACCCAGAGCAAGGTCGCCGACCATGTCGGCTTCACTTACGCGCCGCACGAGGTCACGGATAAGGGCTCGGCCTGGTTGTACTCCTGGGCGCTGGCCATTCCGACCAGCGCAAAAAACCAGGCTGACGCCAAAACCTTCAGCACCTGGGCGACTTCCAAGGAATACGCCGCGCTGGTTGCAGAAAAAGACGGCGTGGCCAACGTGCCGCCGGGTACCCGCGCTTCAACCTACAACGATGCGTACATGACCGCTGCGCCGTTCGCCAAAATCACTCTAGAGTCATTAAAGGCGGTCACACCCAAGACGCCAACGCTAAAACCAGTGCCTTACGTTGGCATCCAGTTGGTGACCATTCCTGAGTTCCAGGCCATCGGTACGTCGGTCGGACAGCAATTCTCGGCAGCCTTGGTGGGTACAACGACAGTCGATGCTGCCTTGGCCGCCGCGCAGAACTCGACTGAGCGCGACATGAAGCGAGCGGGTTACCCGAAGAAATAGTCCGCTGACTATTGCGTGTGTCGAGAGGCCCACTGCCCCTCGACACTCTGTTGAAGCTCGCACCCTGGTTCGGAGTCATCATGAATACCTCAGCCGTTAATCCCCGTCTGGATACGTCCAGTCAACACCCCCAGGCCAAGCGTCGGCGGGTCAAACCTGGCTGGTTCCTGGTCAGCCCTTCAGTACTGCTGTTGCTGGTGTGGATGATCGTGCCACTGGGCATGACAATCTACTTCTCGCTGATTCGCTACAACCTGCTGAATCCCGGCGAGAACGAATTCGTCGGCCTGGAAAACTTCACCTACTTCATTACCGACAGCGGTTTCATCCCCGGCGCCACCAACACCTTGTTGCTGGTGGGGAGCGTGCTGGCGATCAGCGTAATTCTCGGGGTTCTGATTTCAGCGCTGCTGGAAGCCAGCGAATTTTTTGGCCGAGGCATCGTCCGAGTGTTGTTGATTTCGCCGTTTTTCGTCATGCCGACAGTCAGCGCGCTGATCTGGAAAAATCTGATTTTCCACCCTGTCTCGGGGATTCTCGCGGCCCTATGGAAGTTCTTCGGGGCGCAGCCGGTGGACTGGCTGGCTCATTTTCCGCTGTTGTCGATCATTATCATTGTGTCCTGGCAATGGCTACCTTTCGCCATCCTGATCCTGATGACCGCCATGCAGTCGCTGGATCAGGAGCAAAAAGAAGCCGCACGCCTGGACGGTGCCGGACCGTTGGCGATTTTCTGGCACCTGACGCTGCCGCATCTGTCCCGGCCGATCGCTGTGGTGATCATGATCGAGACCATCTTCCTGTTGTCGGTGTTCGCCGAGATCTTCACCACCACCAATGGCGGTCCGGGCTATGCCTCGACCAACCTGGCGTACCTGATCTACAACCAGGCCTTGCTGCAGTTCGATGTCGGCATGGCCTCGGCTGGCGGATTGATTGCCGTGGTCATTGCCAACATTGCCGCGATCATCCTGATTCGGATGATTGGCAAAAACCTCACCGACAAGTCATGAGGGCCTTGCCATGATGACGCTCAAACAATCCCGCCGCCTGCAAAGCGTGCTGCTTGGCACCCTGTCCTGGGCCATCGCGGCGCTGGTGTTCTTCCCGATTTTCTGGATGGTTTTGACCAGTTTCAAGACCGAGATCGACGCTTTCGCCACTCCGCCGCAGTTCATCTTCACCCCGACGCTGGAGAATTACCTGCACATCCAGGAGCGCAGTGACTATTTTCACTTCGCCTGGAATTCGGTGTTCATTTCCTTCAGCGCCACAGCCCTGTGCATGCTGATCGCAGTCCCGGCGGCTTACTCCATGGCCTTCTTCGAGACCAAACGGACCAAAGGCACCCTGTTGTGGATGCTGTCGACCAAGATGTTGCCACCGGTGGGCGTGCTCATGCCGATCTACCTGCTGGCCAAAACCTTCGGCCTGCTGGATACGCGATTCGCCCTGATCATCATTTACACCCTGATCAACCTGCCCATTGTGGTATGGATGATCTACACCTACTTCAAGGACATCCCTCCGGACATTCTTGAGGCCGCACGCCTGGACGGTGCCACGACCCTGCAAGAGATCTTCCGGGTGCTGGTGCCGATCTGCAAAGGCGGCCTGGCGTCCACGGCGCTGCTGTCACTGATTCTGTGCTGGAACGAAGCGTTCTGGTCACTGAACCTGACCTCGTCCAACGCCGCGCCGTTGACGGCCCTGATCGCGTCCTACTCAAGCCCCGAAGGTTTGTTCTGGGCCAAGCTCTCGGCCGTCTCGACCCTGGCCTGTGCACCGATTCTGATCTTCGGCTGGATCAGCCAAAAACAACTGGTTCGCGGCCTGTCTTTCGGCGCCGTCAAATAGTCTTTCTATCTTTCTAGAATAAAAACAGAACAGAACGGAGGCCACATGGCTAACCTGAGTATCAGAAATCTGCAAAAAGGCTTCGACGGCCATGCCATCATTCAAGGAATCGATCTGGATGTTCGCGACCGTGAATTCGTGGTCTTCGTCGGCCCGTCCGGCTGCGGTAAATCCACGCTATTACGGCTGATCGCCGGGCTTGAGGAGGTCACCGCTGGCACCATTGAACTCGATGGCCGCGACATCACTCAAGTCAGCCCGGCCAAACGCGACCTGGCCATGGTATTTCAGACCTATGCCTTGTATCCGCACATGACCGTGCGCAAGAACATGTCATTCGCCCTGGATCTGGCCGGTGGCAACAAAGCCGATATCGAGCGCAAGGTCAGCGAAGCGGCGCGCATCCTGCAACTGGAGCCGCTGCTGGAGCGCAAACCCAAACAGCTTTCCGGCGGTCAGCGTCAGCGTGTGGCCATCGGCCGGGCGATTGTGCGCAATCCAAAGATTTTCCTGTTTGATGAGCCCCTCTCCAACCTCGACGCCGCGTTACGCGTGCAAACACGCCTGGAGCTGTCACGCCTGCATAAAGAGCTGCAAGCGACGATGATTTACGTGACCCACGATCAGGTCGAGGCCATGACCCTGGCCGACAAGGTGGTGGTCCTCAACGGCGGAAAAATTGAACAGATCGGCTCGCCGCTGGAGCTGTATCACCACCCGGCCAACCTGTTCGTCGCAGGTTTTTTGGGCACGCCGAAAATGGGCTTTCTCAAAGGCACCGTCAGCCGTATGGACAGCCTAGGCTGCGAAGTCACCCTGGACGCCGGCGCCAAAGTCAGCCTGCCATTGGCCGGTGCCAGCCTGAGTGTCGGCAGCGCCGTGACCTTGGGTATTCGCCCGGAGCACTTGAACATCGCCAGGGACGGAGACTGTCAGATGCAGGTGATCGCCGACGTCAGCGAGCGCCTGGGCAGCGACACGTATTGCCATGTGCGCACCGCTTCAGGCGAAGCCCTGACCCTGCGTATCCGAGGGGACCTGGCCAGCAAGTATGGCGAAACGCTGAACTTGCACCTGGACAGCGCCCACTGCCATTTGTTCGACGCTCAGGGCCTTGTGATCACCAGAGCCTTACAGGCCGCCGCTTAAACATTCGAGACCGCCGTCATGAAACTAAACAAGCAGAACCTTTCACAACTCGCCGCCACCGTCGCTCGCCCGCTGTACACCCGGGCCGACACTCGCCAAGGGATCGCCCACATTGGCGTTGGCGGTTTTCATCGCGCACATCAGGCGTTCTACACCGACGCGCTGATGAATCTGGGCGAAGGCCTCGACTGGAGTATCTGCGGGATTGGCCTGCGCCCGGAAGATCGTGCCGTGCGGGATGCCCTCGCCGAGCAAGACTACCTCTATACGCTGTGTGAACTCGGTGATACCGACGACACAGAAACCCGAATTATCGGCTCTATCAGCAACATGTTGCTGGCCGAAGACGGCGTGCAGGCGCTGATCGATAAACTGGCCAGCCCCGAGATTCGTATTGTTTCGTTGACGATCACCGAAGGTGGCTATTGCATCGACGACAGCAACGGCCAATTCATGGCGCACTTGCCGCAGATTCACTATGATCTTGCACACCCGACTGCGCCGAAAACCGTATTCGGTCTGCTCTGCGCTGCCCTGGCAAAACGCCGAGCGAGCGCCACGCCCGCCTTCACCGTAATGTCTTGCGATAACCTACCGCATAACGGCGCGGTCGCACGCAAGGCATTACTGGCCTTCGCCGCCCTGCGCGATGCCGATCTGCATGACTGGATCGCCGCCAACGTCAGCTTCCCCAACGCCATGGTCGACCGCATCACCCCCATGACCAGCACTGCTCATCGACTCCAGTTACACGATGAGTCCGGTGTCGATGATGCCTGGCCCGTGGTCTGCGAACCGTTTGTGCAATGGGTATTGGAAGATAACTTCGTCAGCGGCCGACCAGCGTGGGAAAAGGTTGGCGTGCAGTTCACCGACGATGTGACGCCCTACGAAGAGATGAAAATCAAGCTGCTCAACGGCAGTCATCTGGCACTCACGTATCTGGGCTTTTTGCAGGGCTACCGTTTCGTTCACGAGACCATGAACGATCCGTTGTACGTGCGATACGTACGCGCCTATATGGACCTGGATGTCACGCCACAATTGGCTTCGGTGCCCGGCATTGACCTGGAAAGCTACAAAGACACACTGATCGAACGCTTCTCCAATCAGGCGATTGCTGACCAGTTGGCTCGGGTCTGCTCCGACGGCTCATCGAAATTCCCTAAGTTCACCGTGCCAACCATCAACCGCCTGATTCTTGATAAAGGCAACCTCGACCGAGCGTCTCTGGTGGTGGCGGCCTGGGCCTTGTACCTCAAGGGAGAGGATGAAGCCGGCAACACTCACCCCATCCCCGATCCTCGGGCAGAATTCTGTCAGGCACTGGTCGCCGACGATGTCTTGATCACTCAGCGGCTACTGGAGGTTGAAGAGATATTCGGTACGGCTATTGCGCAGTCCGCCGAGTTCGTTGCGGCCTTCGAACATAACCTCAACAGCCTGCGGGAACTGGGTGTCGCCAAGACACTGGAAAACCTGCTGGCCAAGACCGCGTGAGGTGAGCATGTTTCTGGGTATCGATTGCGGCACCCAAGGCACCAAGGCCATTGTGCTCGATGCCGTGAGCGGCAAGGTGCTTGGCCAGGGCGCCGCGCCGCACAGCCTGATCATCGCTGCTAACGGTCGGCGCGAGCAGGACGTGCAGCAATGGCTCACGGCGTTCGAGCAAGCCACCCGTGATGCGCTGACAGAGGCTGGCATCAGCGGCTCGCAAATCCAGGCCATCGGCGTTTCCGGACAACAACACGGCTTGGTGCTACTGGATCAGCAGGGCGACGTATTGCGCCCGGCCAAGCTATGGTGCGACACAGAATCCACCCCGGAAAACGACCGGTTGCTGGACTATCTCGGTGGCGAAGCCGGTTCGCTGGCACGCCTGGGTGTTGCTATCGCGCCGGGTTACACGGTCTCCAAGCTACTTTGGACTCTGGAGCAGCACCCTGAGCTTTTCGAGCGCATCGACAAGATCCTGCTGCCCCACGACTACCTCAACTACTGGCTGACCGGACGCTGTTGCAGCGAATTTGGCGATGCGTCCGGCACCGGCTATTTCAACGTCCGCACCCGCCTTTGGGACGTGGCGCTGCTTGAGCATATCGACCCCAGCGGCCGCTTGAGCCGAGCGCTGCCAGAGCTGATCGACGCACAGCAAGCCGTTGGCACGATTCGTCCGCAGATTGCCCACCTACTGGGGCTAAACCCGGACGCTATTGTCGCCAGTGGAGGTGGCGATAACATGATGGGCGCCATCGGCACCGGTAATATCCAGCCCGGCTCGATCACCATGAGCCTGGGTTCCTCGGGCACTGTCTACGCCTATGCGGACCAGCCACAGGTCAGCGACCAAGCCTCGGTGGCGACCTTCTGTTCTTCTTCCGGTGGTTGGCTGCCGTTGATTTGCACCATGAACCTGACCAATGCAACCAGCGCCATTCGCGAGCTGTTTGCCCTGGATATCGACAGTTTCAACCACGCTATAGCCCAGGCGCCGATTGGTGCCGAGGGGGTGCTGATGCTGCCCTTCCTCAATGGCGAGCGCGTCCCCGCCCTGCCCCATGCCACCGGCAGCATTCTGGGGCTTAACAGCACCAACCTGAGCCAGGCCAACCTGTGCCGTGCGGTGGTCGAAGGCACCACGTTTGGTTTGCGCTACGGCCTGGACCTGCTGCGCGCCAATGGCATCCAGAGCAAAACTATCCGTTTGATCGGCGGTGGGGCTAAAAGCCCCGTCTGGCGGCAAATCGTCGCGGACATCATGGACACGCCCGTCATCTGCACCGAACACAGTGAAGCCGCCGCACTCGGCGCGGCGATACAGGCCGCATGGTGCTGGTCCGAAGAAAACGGACAACATCAGGGCTTGCAGGCATTGTGTCAGCGTTGCGTGAGCCTCGACGCGAGCAGCGAAACGCAGCCGATCCGTGAGAATGTCATCGTTTATCAGCAGGTCTACGACCGCTATCGTCATTATTTACAGGCACTTTAAGGCCGTGGAGCATCTATGTTTTTAGTCTGTGGCGAAGCGCTGTTCGATTTTTTCAGCCAGCCTGACAGCACCGGGCAAAGCAATAAACTGGGCTTCCAGGCCATTGCCGGAGGCTCGCCGTTCAACGTTGCCGTCGGCCTGTGTCGCTTGGGCGTTGATGCAGCTTTTTTTGCCTGGATTTCCACCGATTATCTGGGCCGTCGCCTGCGCACGGTGCTGGACGAGGAAGGTGTGAAGCCTGATTACCTGATCGACTTCGACGCACCCACCACCTTGGCAATGGTCGCTGTGAGCGCCGACGGTTCGCCGCACTACAGCTTTCGCGGTGAAGGCTGCGCGGACCGGCAATTACAGGTTAAGCACCTGCCGACCCTGGATGAGCGCGTGCGCGGCATTCACATCGGTTCGTTCTCACTGGTCGTGCGACCGGTAGCGGATACCTTACTGGCACTGGTCGAGCGCGAAAGCAATCAGCGCCTGATTACCTTGGACCCTAACGTGCGCCTCAATCCAGAGCCGGATATCCAGCGCTGGCGCGAGCAGATCGGGGTGTTTGCCGAGCACGCTCACATCATCAAAGTCAGCGACGAGGACCTGTCCCTGCTCTACCCGGATTGCGACCCGCAAAGCGTGGCGCAAGGCTGGCTGAGTAAACGCTGTCAGCTGGTGTTCCTGACCCGTGGAACCCAGGGCGCCAGCGTCTTCACCCGTCAATACGGAAGCTGGTCGGTGCCCGCCCATGAAGTCGTCACCGCCGATACCGTTGGCGCAGGTGATACCTTCCAGGCCGCGCTGATCACCTTTCTAAGCGAACGGCAACTTGATAGCCCAAGCGGATTGGAACAGCTGTCCAGAGAGCTTATCGACACTATGCTCAACTTCGCCGTCGCTGCCGCAGCACTGACCTGCACCAAGGTCGGGCCGGATTTGCCTTATCGAGATCAATTGGTATGAACGAACAGGTCATCAACAAGGTTGTCGATTGCAAAAGCATCGAACAGGTTCGAGAAAATATCGACGGGATTGATCGTCAGATCGTATCGCTACTGGCACAGCGTGGAGCCTATGTTGCACAAGCGGCCCATTTCAAGAAAACCACTGATGACGTAAAAGCCCCACAAAGGGTCGAGCAGGTCATTGCCAAGGTGGTTTCGTTATCCCTGGAGCTCGGCGCCAACCCGGCAGTGACCGAACAGGTCTACCGGGCGATGATTAGCGCGTTTATCGATCAAGAACTGAAAGCGCATGCGGAGATTCGGTAGCCTGCTCCGCTGTCGTGCATTCAGACCGGATGTTGAGGAATCAACGCCTGTAGCTGCTTGGCAAAGTAGTCAGCCGTGAACGGATGGGTTTCAGATTCTTTCAGGCCGACGCGCTTGTTCATCAGCCACTCGTCCGTACCCGGAGTGAGCGTCAGGGATACTTGTTCCTGACCGTGAACACTGAGGCCGGTCGCAGTAATCGAGACCTGGCCTTTGGCGCCCATGGCATCGGGCACGAACACCACCTGACGGGAAGCGAAGGACAGGGTCATCCGTTGCGTACGAAATGGCGAGTTCTCGTCTGGATAACCCTTGCTTTGCGCAAGGTGCGGCTCGTATTCGAACACCATCTGCCCGCTACTTTTGAGCGGTGCCATCCAGCCCTCGATCTGTTCGAACACGTTGAGAATGCTCGATTCCCAATGTGCAAGATCAGCGTGGAACTGCTTATGCTTGTTTTCTTCGTTAAGTTGATTGGCGCTCAGCAACTCGCCCAACCGCTGTACTTCGTCCATAAAAGCGCTCCATTAGTCACCCGTACCTCGAAGCGTGGGTGATAACACACCCCGTGCCGAGTGTCGCGCGGCAACTGCTGTTCGGCAGTAGATTTGCTGCTGCTTTTATCGGGTCACAGCTTATGGTCGACCACTGAAGCCGCGTAGCTCATCTTCATAGCCAGTTGAGCTCGTTTTTCTTCGGCTTCGGCTTTTGAATTGAACGGCCCCAGCAATACTCGCTCCTTGCCCTCCCGGACTGCGACAAAAGAGGGAAAGCCGTGCTCGATAAGCCTGTCCGTCAGGTCGCTGACCGCTTTGGGTTCTGCCACCAGAACATCCCACTGAGGCGCTGTAACTTGCACGACGGCGGGCGCCTGCACCTTCACAGGCTTATCCGACTTGCCCGCACCACATCCCGCCAACATCAAAACCGCAACCATTATGGACAATCCGCGCACAACCATTCCCCCGAGTGTGAAGTGCGTGGAGTTTAGCACTGCCAAAGGCTGACAGCGTCTTCAGGCCAAGAGCTTCAACAATGCCTTTGCCGCAGCACTTGAGGACGCCGGGTTTTGGCCGGTCACCAGCTTGCCGTCGGTGATTGCCAGTACCTGCCAGTCCGAGACTTTTTCGTAGTGCCCGCCGAGGCGTTTGAGTTCATCTTCCACCAGAAACGGCACGACATGGGTAAGGCCGACAGCCTCCTCTTCGCTGTTGCTGAACCCTGAGACGCGCTTGCCTTTGACAATCGACTCGCCATTAACCTTCGCGTGGCGAAGTACACCGGGCGCGTGGCAGACGGCGCCGACCGGCTTACCGGCACTGTAGAACGCCTCGATCAAAGCGATGGATTTCGGATCTTCAGCAAGGTCCCACAGGGGGCCATGACCACCCGGATAGAAGACTGCGTCAAATTCACTGGCCTGCACATCAGCCAGCTTGACTGTACTGGCCAGCACCTTCTGCGCAGCCGAGTCTTTCTTGAAACGCTCCGTGGTTTCAGTCTGCCCGTCCGGGGCATCACTCTTCGGATCCAGGGGTGGCTGACCGCCTTTGGGTGACGCCACGGTGATCGTTGCCCCGGCCTCTAGAAACGCGTAGTACGGCGCGACAAACTCCTCAAGCCAGAAACCGGTTTTCTCGCCTGTTTCACCGAGTGCGTCATGGGATGTCAGCACCATCAGAATCTTCATATCGAGTGTCTCCTGTCAGGTTTAAAGCACTGTAGGTGGGAGTGCATGCGGAACACATAGGTTCCGAGGCATTTCACTGGATGGCGGCGCAACCCGCCCCGTCTCATTCAGCGTATTGGCGAACGTTTATCTCGCGTACGCGCTTGTCATGCTGACAGCAGGAGCGTCCTTAACCCATCGAAACGGTGGCACTCGGCCTTGAGCCACGCTGTAAAAACGACAGCGCGTGGGTCTTTCGGCTGACGGGACAGCAGCACATAGCGTGCGGGCGCCTTCACATAGGTTCCGAATACGTTGACGAGGCGCTTACTTTTAAGTTCATCGTAAATCAGGGCGGTGCGGCCCATGGCGACGCCCTGATGATTTAATGCCGCAGTGATGGCAAGGCTGGAAAGATTGAACTGCAGTCCGTCCAGTTGTTCGAGCCATTCGGGACGTGCCGTTTCTAACCACGTACGCCATTCCACAAATTCAGGCGCCCCCATCCACGGTGTGGCGTCGTGTAACAAGACAACGCCCTCCAGGCTGTCACCCGTTGCGAAGGATGGATGCTGCGCAAGGTACTCGGGGCTCGCCACGGCAATAAGGTATTCATCAAGGATGACGTCAGCGTGTATTCGGCTGTAATCGGTCGGGTCGTAACGGATGGCCACGTCGATGTCGTCGGTGTTCATCGCGTATTGGTCCAGTACCTGAAATTCGGCTTTCAGGCGCACCGAAACGTCTGGTTGTTGGCGATGAAACTCAGTCAAACGCGGCAACAGCCACTGCAACGCCAGTGACGGTAGGCAGCTTACCTGCAACGGTGCATTCGACAGACTGAGTTGCTGAAGCGTCTGGTTGATATCAAGAAACGCTTTCGAGGCGGTATCAAAGAGCACCTGACCTTTGGAGGTCAACTGCAGCCCCCGTGCCTGACGCACGAACAGCGGGTAGCCTAGACGGTCTTCCAGTTGACGAATGTGTTGGCTGACCGCGCTTTGGGTCAGGTTGAGCGCTTGCGCAGCCTTGGTAAAACTCAGCTGCCGCCCCGCTACTTCGAAACATCTCAGCGCGCCAAGGATGGAAGAATTGAGGTGTATAGGTATTAGCCTGGCTAATGAGGTCATTAAGAATGAACGCTGTTTTGGCGACCATAAGGGTTCTAGTATTTTGGTCAACAGCCAGAATTTACTACAAGGTCCATAACAATGACCGTTGCGCTCAAACCTAATGACTTATTAGCAAAACTACAATCGAGAGAACCACTTTTGTGGCTCAATCCGAACGCAGGCCAGCCCTTACCCAAGGGCGCGCCATCGGCGGACCAGATCACCGCCGCGCAAGCACGACTCAAGCAGTGCGAACCCTTGATGGCGATGTTGTTTCCCGAGCTTGATCACACTGGCGGGCAGGTCGAGTCCCGGCTGATGCCTGCGGACGAGCTGCAAAAGAGGCTGGCGTGCCCGCAAGGTAAATGGTTCATAAAACGTGACGATGCGCTGCCTGTTGCCGGGTCCATCAAAGCGCGCGGTGGCTTCCATGAAATACTGACGCTGGCCGAATCCATTGCTATCGAGCATGGGGTGTTGGAGGCGACCGGCGACCGCCGCATTCTTGCCTCGCAGCCCGCCCGGGACTTGTTTTCCAAGCACAAGGTTGCGGTCGGCAGCACGGGCAATCTGGGGCTGAGCATCGGCGTCATCGCTGCGGCCCTCGGGTTTGAAACAGTCGTTCACATGTCCACGGACGCCAAGCGTTGGAAGAAGGATCGCCTCAGGAATCGCGGCGTGCGAGTGGTTGAGCATGAAGGCGATTATGCCCAGGCGGTCGCAGCCGGGCGCTTGGAAGCCTTGAGTACACCGCGCTGCCATTTCGTTGACGATGAACGCTCTACCCTGCTTTTCCTGGGCTATGCCGCAGGTGCCGATCATTTGGCAACGCAACTGGCCGAAGCGGATCGAAAGGTTGACGCCGCACACCCCTTGTTCGTCTACATCCCTTGCGGTGTGGGTGGTGCTCCCGGGGGTATCACCTATGGCCTGAAAGCGGTGTATGGCCCGCACGTTCATTGTTTCTTTGCGGAGCCCGTCGCGTCACCCTGCATGCTCGTTCAGTTGGCAGCAGGTGGCGAACAACCGGTTTCGGTTTACGACATCGGCCTGGATAACCACACCGAAGCCGATGGGCTGGCAGTAGGGCAAGCCTCGTGCTTCGTCAGCCCGCTGATGGCTTCACAACTGGCCGGGGTGTTCACCGTCAGCGACGAGCAGCTCTACGCTCAACTGCTTGCGACGAAACACGCCATGGACGTTTCGCTCGAGCCCTCGGCAGCAGCGGGTATCGGTGGTCCGAATTGGCTGGCACACACCGCCGAAGGGCAAAAATACCTGCGTGACAACAACCTCGACCTCAGTGACGCGACGCATGTGATCTGGGCGACGGGCGGCTCGCTCGTGCCACCCGAGGAGCACCAGCGCTTCCAGGCTCGTGCCGAGGACCTGTCCCGCTGATCGCCCGCTAGGCGAAGGCATTGCCCTGTTCTTCCATTCTCCGAACCTCTGTAGTACCTGGTTGGATCGCGTCAACTCCGACAATCGCCTTCCTCATGGTATCGATGCAGTCCTTGGGGAGTACTCGTTATCGTCTAGAACAAGCCGGAAATGATAGTGAAGATCACGATTGCGCTTGCGCTAAGTGATCCCATTTGCAAGACAACTGGATCAATGCTCTAACACTGTGGCGTGACCATGAGCGGCTACTTGGCAAATTTTCTCGCGCCAGCAACGCAGAGGATCACGGCAACGGTTACCCCAAGCATGCCAATGCTGACCTGCTCGTGAAGTAATGTGGCCGCCAGCGCCAATCCAAAAAAAGGCTGTAGAAGCTGAAGCTGTCCAACGGCAGCAATGCCCCCTTGGGCAAGCCCGCGATACCAGAATACGAAACCGATCAGCATGCTGAAGAGCGATACGTAAGCCAGACTTAACCATGCAGGTGTACTGATCCCCGAGAACGAAGAGGGTGTCAGGCACCAAGTCAACGGTGCCACAACAGGCATCGAAAGAACCAATGCCCATGAAATCACCTGCCAACCTCCCAGTGTCCTGGAAAGCTTCGCCCCTTCGGCATAACCGAGACCACATGCAAGGACTGCCAACAGCATCAGGATGTCTCCTTCGGGAGATGCTGTCAGGCCCTGGGTAACGGCGAACCCCACAACCAGCACGCTTCCCAGGCCCGAAAATAACCAGAACGCAGGCCGGGGGCGCTCACCACCGCGCAAAACACCGAACGCGGCTGTGGCGAGCGGCAACATACCGAGGAAGATGATGGAATGCGCGGACGTTACATACTGTAGAGCCAATGCAGTCAACAGTGGAAAGCCTACAACAACGCCCATTGCCACTATGACCAAGGGTAGAAGCTGGCCTCGAGCAGGACGCTTTTCCCTGAAGAGCAAAAGAATGCACAGAGCAAGAATGCCAGCGATGGTTGCTCGAGCAACCGTTAGAAAGACCGGGTCGAATTCTAGAACCGCCACCCGTGTCGCTGGTAGCGAGCCGCTGAAGATAAGTACGCCGATGAATCCATTGATCCACCCGCTTGCGGTTTTTTCCATCGTCTGGTTTTTCAGGTTCGATGTACATTCCATTAAGAGTCACTCGACTGATTGCTTCATGGGGCAGGTTGCATGACGCACATCGTATGGCCGAAAATCAATACAATCAAAATATTGTCATGGATACATCTCGATATGCCTCGCTCCCGTTACAAGTCGCTGGTTGACGCCTTTGCAGCAGATATCCGCTCAGGGCGTTTGCCTCCAGGTACACGTTTGCCGACGCACCGTCAGCTTGCAGCCACAGAAGGATTGGCCTTGGTCACTGCTACCAGGGTCTATTCAGAGCTTGAAGCCATGGGGCTGGTCAGTGGGGAAACGGGGCGTGGTACTTTCGTAAGGGAGACTTCTTTACCTCCCGGTCAGGGCATAGACCAGCCCGACGTTGTAGCGGGGATGATGGATCTCAACTTCAACTACCCATCATTGCCGGGACAGACAGTGCTGTTGCGAAATGCTTTGCGCCAGCTCGCGTTGTCCGGTGACTTAGAGTCCCTTCTGCGCTACCAACCGCATGCGGGGCGTCTACATGAGCGGGCATCAGTAGCGCGCCATCTGAGTACACGTGGGCTGACAGTGCCAGCCCAGCAGGTTTTGATAGTCAATGGTGCTCAGCATGGATTGGCTGTGACAATGATGGCGCTTCTGCAACCCGGTGACGTGGTCGCTGCTGACGCGTTGACCTACCCCGGGTTCAAGGTGCTGGCTGAAGCGCTGCATCTTGAAGTGGTGCCCATTCCAGCAACTGATAAGGGGCCTGATCTCGATGCCCTCGAAAAGCTGTGTCGGGGCAGATCGGTACGTGCCGTATACACAATGCCAACACTGCATAATCCGCTGGGATGGGTGATGGGGGCTGATCAGCGCGATCAGCTCGTATCGATAGCGCGCAAACATGAGCTGTATATCATTGAGGACGCTGCGTACGCTTTTCTTGTCGAAGAGTCGCCGCCACCGCTCGCTGAATTAGCACCAGAAAGGACGGTATACGTTTCAGGATTATCCAAGAGCGTAGCTACCGGGTTACGCGTCGGATTCGTCGCAGCTCCCGCTCAAATGGTATCCGCGTTAGAACGTACGATCAGGGCGACCACTTGGAACACCCCCGGGGTGATGACTGCGATCGCAAGCGCGTGGCTCGACGATGGAACCGTCAGCAAATTGGAGGCGGAAAAGCGCACGGACGCACGGGCCAGGCAGGCCATGGCCGACGACCTGCTGGCAGGGCTTCGATACGTTCGCCATCCTTCTTCCTACTTTCTTTGGCTACCCTTGGCGGAAGATGCAAGAGCTGACCAGATAGCCATGGCGTTGATGCGCGAGCAAGTTTCGGTATCAACCGCCCAACCTTTTGCTACCTCTGCCCATGTGCCGCATGCGATCCGATTAGCGCTGGGGTCGGTGGATATGGACACGCTTCGAGAAGCGCTCGTGAAAGTGAAGCAAGTTGTTGGTGCTTATTCATAGCGGAGGTCTGCGATGAGTAGCCGCTTCTTTACTGATACTTTACCAATCACTGACATCAGCCTTCACCGTTTGCTTGATACTCCACACCAGCGGATTTAGGAGCGGCATAGAAAATTTAAGGAAATGCTGAACAACCTTTCATCACGGGTGAAATACCCACCTCACACGAACTGCACGATTGAACCCCGACGAAACACATGTCCTTCGCCGATGCCGCCACTCGCGTTAACGAAGACAAATGCCTTGAACAGAGGCGTATTAAAAACGGCCAAGTAATCGGCAACAAAAAATCATTACAACAAAGTGATCGAGGTTTGAGGAACAATGACCCACTCTATTCCAACCACGGCGAACTACAGTGTTGTGTTGGTTAATTACAAATCACTTGAGCTTACCAAAGCTTGTTTGGATCTGTTACGCGAGGGGTTGCAAACTTCTGGAGCGCCCCTGTGGGTCGTGGATAACTACTCGGACGACGCGAGCAGCGAGTACCTGCGTACGCTGAGTTGGATCAACCTGATTGAGCGAAAAAAAACCACGCATGAAGCAGGACGCATTGCACACGGTCGAGCGCTGGATGCTGCGTTGGATAAGATCAATACTGAATACGTGTTTGTGTTGCATACCGATACGCTCATCTATGACCTGAGTGTTTTTGCCATGATGATCGGTCAGTGTGCTGGCCCGCGCGAGGTTGCGGCTGTCGGATGTGTAGAGCAGTTGAATAGAGGCGTGGGTCGATCAGCCTGGCGCTTGGCTTCACGGTTTATCAAACACTACGCTCGGCGTGGCTTGCGAGCCTTGGGCCTGAACGCAAAGGAACCGAAACCGTTCAGAGAAAAACATTTAAAGAGCTTTTGTACCCTGTGGAATGTGCGGCTAATTAAAAAGCACGGGCTGCACTTTCTAGCGGATGACCGCAACCCCGGTTATGAACTGCAAGATAGAATGACCGCGTGTGGATATCAGATTGTTTTTTTATCGCCACGGAAAATATTCAGCTACCTCGACCATATCCAAAGTGGGACGGTTACCGCCATGGGTGGTTATGCGGACAGTCACCGAAGGGTGAAAGCATATAATAAACTGACTAAAGAAAAACAACTTAAACCCGCATTACAACGTTGACCACGTCCGCCCGTTCGTTTTGCATGTCAGCGCCCTCCCCGATCAGTAACACGATTGACCTTTAAAAAAACATGCAGCTGAATGCACCGAGCTTATCGCCACAGGAAAATGATCGCTGGCGCTCAATTCATAGGGCATATACCGTAGCCTTTGGACGCAAAAACATTTTCGGGGAGGAGCAAATGGCAGATAAAGTTCACCGCTACGATGTCCAGGTTACCTGGACGGGGAATGAGGGTACCGGTACGTCCTCTTATCGTGGTTACAGTCGCTCGCATGTTATCCAGGCCAAGGGCAAGCCCCCGATTGAGGGCTCATCCGACCCCAGTTTTCGAGGTGATCCGACCCGGTGGAACCCGGAGGAGCTCCTTCTCGCTTCCTTATCTGCGTGCCATAAACTGTGGTACCTGGGCCTTTGTGCCGAGGCCGGGATTGCGGTCGTGGCCTATGTGGATAATGCGCAGGGAGCAATGGTCGAGCAAAGCGATGGCTCCGGCCAATTCACCTCAGTGGTGTTGAGGCCCAAAGTGACCCTGGCTCCCGGAGCCGATATCGAAAAAGCCTTGGCGTTGCATCATGCCGCCCATGAAAAATGCTTCATTGCGCGCTCCGTTAACTTTCCGGTCAGCCACGCCCCCGAAATCTCGACAGGTTTGGGTACTTATTCGTTACCAGCCAGTAACGATTCGTCTTCGTGTGATTAGGCTGGCAGGATTACCCGTAAAACCGAATCCAGAACATCACCAGCAGGGTCGCCGCCATGAGCCAGGCCAGCACCGCGACCGCTGCGAAGTCGATCACGAATAAATTCGCTCCTATCAAACAACCTGTAACTTATTGAAAAATAAAGCATAAATGTCATTATATTTTCAGCCAAACGCTGATCCCCTGTAGGAGCTGCCGAAGGCTGCGATCGACCGGGAACCGGTCGCTTTCTTGAGACCGCTGAAGGTCGTGCCGACCTTATCGCAGCCTTCGGCAGCGCCTACAGGACCGAGTTTGCTGCGCGACAGCGCAGCGTCGAAGACGCGGCGAGGCCTCCTATACATAAGCTGCCCCCCTTTTTCATCAGCAGCATGTTCAACATCCTCTCGCTGCCGATGCCCTGAAAACGCCAAAACCACCGCCTGCCTATTCAGTCAAAATCTGTTAAGTTGTACGATGACCGATGATTAAACGCCCTGCTCTTTCGTACCTGGTACCTACAACAACAAGGAAATACCCATGAAAAAAGTCAAACTGCTTATTGGTTTTTTATGCCTCTTCAGTGGATACGTGGCGGCAGCGCCTTCGTCGGGAGAGCAAGACGTTGCCAAGGCCGTAGATCATCTGACGCAAGCCATGCTGAACAAGAACATTCCCCAACTGGAAGCGCTAACAGCAGCGAACCTTACCTACGGGCATTCCAGTGGGAAAATCCAGGATAAGAAAGACTTTATCTCCGATATTGAAACGGGGAAAAGCGCCTTCAAAACACTGGAGATGCAGAACCAGACAATCACCGTGTCGGGTGATGTGGCGTTAGTCCGTCATCACTTTTCGGGACAAGCCATCAAGGATAGCGAACTGGTCCCCACAGAAATCGAGAACTTCCAGATTTGGCAAAAGCAGAATGGCCAATGGGTACTGATCGGCCGACAAGCCTTCCATTCCTGATCTTTGCGTAACTACGGGGGACAGACTTATTTTAAGAACCGCCCTTGAAGGCGCTGACAAATAAATCCGTCCCCTTTTCACGCCGCACTGTTTGAGTGGCGTCTTTATAAGATCTTTATGTTCTTGCCCCCATTCCTTTTAACAATTTACTAGACGTCCAACTAGGCTTTTCTCATCGCTGGAGGGAATGCCATGGACTTCATCTTTTTGGTACTCGGTGCTCTGTTTTTCATCAGCCTTGTCGGCCTCGCGCGCGGCTGTGCGGCGCTTAACAGGAGACGGTCATGACAGGCTTCTATCTTTTCGGCGGCCTGATAGCAGTCGGCTTGCTGGTTTACCTGGTTGCCGCGCTACTGTTTCCGGAGGACTTCCTGTGACTACTCAAGCCTGGGTCCTGCTGGGGGTCTTTCTTCTGGTGCTGGGCATTCTGGCGTGGCCCCTTGGCCGTTGGCTGACCACCGTGATGGAGGGCAGGTTTGCCTTCGGGTCATATATCGAGTCGCCGCTTTATCGTCTGGCTGGCGTTAAGCCTGAAACCCAGATGAGCTGGCTCCAGTACGCACTCGCCTTGATCCTGTTCAACGCGCTCGGGTTGTTGGCCGTTTATGCATTGCAACGGCTGCAAGGTGTTCTGCCATTCAACCCTCAGGGATTTGGCGCTGTCAGCCCCGACTCGGCCTTCAATACCGCCGCCAGTTTCGTCACCAACACTGACTGGCAAGGCTACAGCGGCGAGTCGACGATGAGTTACCTGACCCAGATGCTGGCGTTGACGGTACAGAACTTCATGTCCGCCGCGACCGGTATCGTAGTTGCGATAGCCCTGATCCGGGGGTTCGCGCGCCACAGCGCGGACAGCATCGGCAATGCCTGGACCGACGTCACCCGCATCACCTTGTGGGTCCTGTTGCCGCTGTCGCTGATCTTAGCGTTGTTCTTCGTGAGCCAGGGCGCGATCCAGAATCTTGACCCGTACAAGGAGGTGACAACGCTAGAGGTCATGCAGTACCAGGCACCCGTGCTCAACGCTGCCGGGCAGCCAACCCTGGATGCCCAGGGCAATCCGGTCACACAGGCCAGCAGCACCGACAAGCAGACGATTGCGATGGGGCCGGTCGCTTCACAAGAGGCCATCAAGATGCTGGGCACCAATGGCGGCGGGTTCTTCAACGCCAACTCAGCACACCCCTACGAGAACCCCACCGCCGTCACGAACTTCTTTCAGTTGATCGCGATTTTCCTGATCCCGACCGCGCTGTGTTTCGTGTTCGGCCATGTCGTGGGTGACATACGGCAAGGCTGGGCCCTGCTGGCGACGATGACGATCATCTTTGTGATCGCGGTGGTAGCTGTCACCCATTACGAACAACTCGGCAATCCGCAGTTTTCATCGCTGGGCATCGATACGGCAGCGGGCAATATGGAGGGCAAGGAACTGCGCTTCGGCATCAGTGCATCAAGCCTGTTCGCAGCCGTGACAACGGCGGCTTCGTGCGGGGCGGTCAATGCGATGCATGACTCGTTCACGCCTCTGGGCGGCGCGGTGCCGCTGGTGCTGATGCAGTTGGGCGAAGTGGTGTTCGGCGGCACCGGCTCCGGGTTGTACGGCATGCTGGTGTTCGCCATCCTCGCCGTCTTTATCGCCGGCCTGATGATCGGCCGTACCCCCGAGTATTTGGGCAAAAAGATCGAAGCCTACGAGATGAAGATGGTGGCCATCGCCATCCTGGTGACGCCACTGCTGGTGCTGTTCGGTACCGCCATCGCCGTCATGGCCGAGGCCGGCAAGCTGGGGATCGCCAACCCCGGCGCCCATGGATTCTCGGAAATCCTTTATGCCTTCACCTCGGCGGCCAACAACAACGGCAGCGCCTTCGCCGGTCTGTCGGCCAACACACCGTTCTACAACACGATGTTGGCCATCGCCAGTTGGTTTGGCCGGTTCGGCGTCATCGTGCCGGTGCTCGCGGTCGCTGGCAGCCTCGCCGCCAAGAAGCGCCTGGCGGTCACCGCAGGCACGATGCCTACCCACGGGATGCTGTTCATCGTTTTACTGATCGGCACGGTGTTGCTGGTCGGCTTGCTGAACTATGTACCGGCGCTCGCGCTGGGCCCCGTCGTCGAACACCTCATCATGATCAAGTGAGACTACGAACATGACACGCAAAGCGTTCTCCTTGTTCGACCCGAAACTGCTATGGCCCGCCATGGTCGACTCCGTGCGCAAACTCAGCCCCAGAACCCAATGGCGTAACCCGGTGATGTTCGTCGTCTATATCGGCGCCATCATTACCACCGGCCTATGGGGCCAGGCCTTCATCGGCAAGGGCGAGGCCACCACCGGGTTCATCTTCGCGATTGCCTTTTGGCTGTGGTTCACCCTGCTGTTCGCTAATTTCGCCGAGGCTCTGGCCGAAGGCCGTAGCAAGGCTCAGGCGGCCTCCCTGCGAAACCTGAAAAAGGAAATATGGGCCAAGAAACTGCACGAGCCTCACTACGGTGCGCAGTGGCAATTGGCTCAATCGAGCGACCTGTGCAAAGGCGATGTGATCGTGGTTGAAGCAGGTGATCTAGGGGACTCGATGATCCCTGCTGACGGCGAGGTGATCGAGGGTGCCGCCTCGGTGGATGAGTCGGCCATCACGGGCGAGTCGGCCCCGGTGATCCGAGAATGTGGCGGCGACTTCTCGGCGGTGACTGGCGGAACTCGGGTCTTGTCGGACTGGATAGTCATTCGCGTGACCACAAACCCTGGCGAAACCTTCGTCGACCGCATGATCGCGATGGTCGAGAACGCCAAGCGGCAAAAGACGCCAAATGAAATCGCCCTGTCAATCCTGCTGGTGGCGCTGACGATCGTCTTCCTGGGTGTGACGGTGACGCTCCTGCCCTTCTCCCTGTTCGGCGTCGCAGCGGCCAAGTCTGGATCGCCGGTCTCGATCACCGTTCTGATTTCCCTGCTGGTGTGCCTGATTCCCACCACCATCGCAGGCCTGTTGTCGGCAGTCGGCGTGGCGGGCATGAGCCGCATGATGGAAGCCAATGTGATCGCCACGTCTGGCCGAGCCGTGGAGGCCGCCGGTGACGTAGACGTTCTGCTGCTCGACAAGACAGGGACCATCACCCTGGGCAATCGTCATGCCTCTGCTTTTTTACCGGCCCCTGGCATCAAGGAGTCGGAGTTGGTGGATGTGGCACAGCTGGCCTCCCTGGCCGACGAAACACCCGAGGGGCGCAGCATCGTTGTCCTGGCCAAGCAGAGGTTCAACCTGCGAGAAAGAGACATCACGGCGCTCGATGCGCACTTCGTGCACTTTTCGGCACAGACGCGCATGAGCGGCGTCGACCTGGGTACCCGGCAACTGCGCAAAGGCGCCGGCGAAGCGATCCTCAAGTATGTCCAGAGCCTGGGCGGAAACTTTCCCGACGCGGTACAAACCATCGTCGACGAGGTGGCTCGTCGAGGCAGTACTCCGCTGGTCGTCGCCGACGGAGCCAAGGTGCTGGGTGTCATCGAACTCAAGGACATCGTCAAGGGCGGTATCAAGGAGCGCTTCGTCGAGTTGCGCCGCATGGGGATCAAAACGGTGATGGTGACCGGCGATAACCGGATAACCGCCGCCGCCATCGCCGCCGAGGCCGGTGTTGATGACTTTCTGGCGGAAGCAACACCTGAACAAAAGCTGGAACTGATTCGCAGCTACCAGGCCGAAGGTCGGCTGGTGGCCATGACCGGCGACGGTACCAACGACGCCCCGGCGCTGGCTCAGGCCGATGTCGCCGTGGCGATGAACTCGGGGACTCAGGCGGCCAAGGAAGCCGGCAACATGGTCGACCTCGACAGCAACCCGACCAAGTTGATCGAGGTGGTGGAAACCGGCAAACAGATGCTGATGACCCGTGGCTCACTGACCACTTTCTCGATTGCCAACGACATCGCCAAGTATTTCGCGATCGTGCCGGCGGCGTTCGTCACCACCTACCCACAGCTCGCGGCACTCAACATCATGGGCCTGACGAGCCCGAACTCCGCCGTGCTGTCGGCGGTGATTTTCAACGCACTGATTATCATCTTCCTGATTCCCCTGGCGCTCAGAGGCGTTAAGTACCGCCCGGTCGGTGCGGCCCTGCTGCTGCGCCGCAACCTGTTGATCTATGGGTTGGGTGGGGTAATCGTTCCATTCATTGGCATAAAAGTGATCGACATGGCGCTGTCCGCTGTCGGTCTGACTTGAGGGAGTACGGCTATGTTATCTCTGCTGCGTCCGGCGTTGACCTTGCTGATTGCACTGTCTCTGATCACAGGCCTGGCCTACCCGCTACTCACCACCGCGATCGCCAGGCTGGCCTTCCCCCATCAGGCGGCGGGCAGCCTGATCGAAAGAGACGGCAAAACCGTGGGCTCCCTGTTGATCGGTCAGGGCTTCAGTGATCCGAAGTACTTCTGGAGCCGCCCGTCCGCCACCAGCCCGATGGCCTACAATCCGCTGGCCTCGGGAGGTTCGAACCTGGGGCCATTGAACCCGGCACTGGCGGATGCGATCAAGGGCCGGATCGACGCGTTGCACGCTGCCGACCCAGGAAACACCGCCACAGTGCCCGCCGACCTGGTCTACAGTTCGGCCAGTGGTCTTGATCCTCATATCAGTATCGCAGCCGCCCTGTACCAGGCGGGCCGAGTCTCGCGGGTGCGCAACCTGCCCGTCGAGCGGGTCCGCGAGCTGATTGCCGAACACTCTGAAGGCATGCTGCTTGGATTCCTGGGCGAGCCTCGGGTCAACGTACTGATACTGAACCTGGCGCTCGACGCCACACATTGAGCGTTAACTCTCACACGGTGGGCTTGATGGCCGAACAACGTCCTGACCCAGACCAGTTACTGGCACAGATCCGCGAAGAAGAAGCACACGCCAAACGCGGTCGGCTGAAGATTTTTTTCGGGGCCAGTGCCGGTGTCGGCAAGACCTACGCGATGCTGGCGGCGGCCCAGACCGCAAAGTTGCAGAACATCGACGTGCAGATCGGCGTGATCGAGACCCACGGCCGTGCCGAGACCCTGGCCCTGACAGAGGGCCTTGAACAACTGCCTCTCAAACAGGTCATCGACAAGAACCGTACGCTGACGGAGTTCGATCTGGACGCCGCACTGTTGCGCAAACCGGCACTGATCTTGATCGACGAACTGGCTCACTCCAACATCATCGGTTCCCGTCATCCTAAACGCTGGCAGGACGTAGAAGAGTTGCTCAGTGCGGGCATCGATGTCTGGTCCACCATGAACGTTCAGCATCTTGAGAGCCTGAACGACATCGTCGGTGGTATCACCGGCATCCGGGTCTGGGAAACCGTGCCCGACCATGTGTTCGACACGGCCGATGAGGTGATCATTGTTGACTTGCCGCCCGACGACCTGCTTCAACGCCTCAAAGAAGGCAAGGTCTATCTGGCCCACCAAGCCGAGCGTGCGGTGCAGAACTTCTTCCGCAAAGGCAACCTGATCGCATTGCGCGAACTGGCGCTGCGTCGCACCGCCGACCGTGTTGATAGCGAGATGCTGCAATACCGCAAAAGCAGTGCGGTAAACCCGGTATGGGGTACCCGCGACTCGTTGCTCGCCTGCATTGGCCCCCATGAACAGGGGGAGAAAACCGTACGCTCGACGGCTCGCCTGGCCGCTCAGCTCAACGTGCCGTGGCATGCCGTGTATGTCGAGACACCCGCCTTGCAGCGCCTTCCCGATGCAAAACGCCGTCGCGTGCTGGCAACCTTGAAACTTGCCCAGGACATGGGCGCACAGATCTCGACCCTGGCCGGTCAGGACGTTGCCGAGACGCTGGTCAAGTACGCGCGGCAGCACAATCTCTCCAAAATCGTGCTGGGCCGCGACGAACGCCCCCGTCGTCGGTTCTGGAAGCGGGTGCTCGCGGATCGAGTTGGCGCACTGGGTGCAGATTTGGATGTGATTCAAGTCTCTCTTCCCACCCGCCAGCGTGCACACGCAGAGACCAGCGCAACGGTAAGCAAGAGCCCTGTGGTGTGGCAACCCTATCTCTGGAGTGTGGCACTCTGCACGGCGACGACCCTGGTGGCCATGCCCTTGGCGGAGGTACTGGAACAGGCCAACATCGTCATGATTTTCCTGCTGGCTGTCGTCGCAGCAGCGGTTCGTTTTGGTCGCGGCCCGGCAGTTCTGGCGGCCTTTGTGTCAGTGGGTGCCTTCGACTTCTTTTTTGTGGCGCCGCGTTATTCGTTTGCCATTGCCGATGTCCAGTATCTGGTGACCTTCAGTGTCATGCTGGTTGTCGCACTGGTGATCGGACAAATGACCGCCGGCCTGACCTACCAGGCGCGCGTGGCGCAACGACGCGAAGACCGCATGCGGGCGCTGTACGACATGTCGCGCCTGTTGTCCGCAGCGCTAATGACCGAGCAGGTCGCCGAAATCGGCGCACACTTTCTGTCCGCCGAGTTTGGTGCAAGGTCAGCACTGCTGGTCGCTGACGACAACAACAAACTGCAAGCCGCATTGGTCACGGGGGATGCACCGCATGTCGACGTTGCCATTGCCCAGTGGTCTTTCGATAGAGCCGAACCGGCCGGCTATGGCACCGACACCCTGCCTTCGAGTTCCACGCTTTATCTGCCCTTGTCGGCCCCCATGCGAGTGCGCGGTGTGCTGGCTGTGCAGCCGCGCGACACGACCCGATTGGTGGTGCCCGAGCAGCGACGCCTGCTGGAAACCTGCGGTTCATTGCTGGCTATCTCCCTCGAGCGGATTCACTACATCCACGTTGCCCAGGACACCACGGTTCAGATGGAGTCCGAGCGCATGCGCAACTCACTGCTCTCGGCCATCTCCCATGACCTGCGAACACCCCTGTCGGTATTAATCGGGCTCGCCGAGGCGCTCAAGCTGACAAAACCACCCTTGGAGGGAGAAGCCGCCGAGATCGCTACGGCCATGGGTGAATCGGCGCTGCGCATGAATACCTTGGTCAACAACCTGCTGGACATGGCGCGCCTGGAGGCCGGCAAAGTCATATTGAACCGTCAGTGGCAGCCCATAGAAGAGGTGGTGGGCAGCGCCTTGAGAGCCGTCCAACCGATTCTCGGGAATCGCCCGGTCCGGGTTGCACTGGATGATGACGTACCCCCGGTTCGTATCGATGCCGTGCTGATTGAGCGCATCCTCATCAACCTGATCGAAAACGCCATCAAGTACACGCCCCCCGATACGCCAATCAAACTAGGGTCCAGCGCCACGCCTGAGAGCATCGAATTATGGGTTGCCGATGAAGGCCCGGGATTGCCCCACGGTCATGAGGAAGCGATCTTCAGTAAGTTTGTACGCGGCAAAAAGGAAAGTTCGGTGCCAGGCGTCGGACTGGGTCTGGCCATCTGTCGAGCCATTGCCCAGGCTCACGGAGGAAGCATTTTAGGTGTCACCCTCCCGGAAGGCGGGGCGTGCTTCACGTTACGCCTGCCCCGTGAGGAGCCCCCGGTCATCGAACCCTTTACCCCGCAGACTGGCGAGGAGCATCCATGAGCGAGCCGATGTTGCGTGTCCTGCTCATCGAGGACGAAAAGGAAATCCGACGCTTCGTGCGGATGGCCCTGCAAGCTGATGGCCTGGAGGTTTATGAGGCTGAGACCTTTCAACGCGGCCTCATCGACGCGGGGACACGCCGTCCGGACCTGATCGTGCTTGATCTCGGACTTCCCGACGGTGACGGTGTTGACTTGATCCGGGACGTACGGAGTTGGTCAGCGGTGCCGATCATTGTTTTGTCTGCCCGGGGTACGGAGTCCGCCAAGATCCTGGCCCTGGATACAGGCGCTGATGACTATCTGGTGAAGCCCTTTGGCACCGGGGAACTGCTCGCCCGCGTTCGCGCACTGTTACGCAGACACGTGAAAGATACCGAGAACCATGCGGTACTGGCCTTCGGAGACGTCCAGATCGATCTGGACAGACGTGTCGTGGAGCGCTCTGGCGCCCCTTTGCATTTGACGCCGCTGGAATACCGCTTACTGGTTCATCTTTGCTCGCACCCGAACCGGGTCCTGACACACTTACAACTGCTCAAGGCTGTATGGGGCCCAGCACACACCGCAGATACGCCTTACCTTCGCGTCTTCATGGGTGGCTTGCGTAAGAAAGTCGAAGCCGACCCTTCCCAGCCACAACACCTCGTTACCGAAACGGGCGTTGGTTACCGTTTTATTCCTTGAACATACGGTTGAAGGCCTATCGTGCGGTACCGTCGTGAGGCTTATAGAAGAGAAATTTTCCGGTCTCGGCTGTCTTGATGTATTCCTTGGCCCAGCCGGGCGACACATTCCTGTCGTGGAAATACATGGCGCCATGGGTTCGGTCCGTGAGCTGTCTGTTAAGCGCTTTTCGCGCCACTTCCTTGGCAGTTGTGTAAGGGGCATCCTCCCCTGCCCGATCCGAACGCTTGTCACACCACCACGAAAACTGACAGGCATGCTTTTCAGAGCCTTGCTTGACCACCTCGCAAATCGTCCCCGGAAAACCCTCATGGCCCAGTCGGTTCATGACAACGCTGGCGACGGCTTCCATGTCGGCAGCGGTCCCACCTTTGGCCTCCCAGTAAATGGAACGGGCAAGGCAGGTGATTGCATCGTCCAAAGGTGCTTTCCCTACTGGATCGACCGCCTGCGCTTCAGGTTGCGTGATGGCCTGGGACTTGGGCGCAGGGGGTGCGCCCACGTTCTCTGCGGCTTTCTGCTCCAGGACCTGGGCTTTGTCCACCGCCGCTTCCTTGTTTTGCGCCTGGTCAGCCGCGATTGCCTGGCCTCCGAAAAGGGCGATTGCGAAGCAGGTTGCTATCCCGATGAGGCGCATGGTCGAACCTTCTGACAGAATCAAATTTGACCCTCCACCCGCCCGACGGCTTACCAGCGCGTCGATTGGTGCACCACTTCAGCGACGTTGCTTTATTGAATAGACACGGTAGTGGCCAAATCATTCCAACCGATTACACACTGCGCTTTTGCGGTCAGATAAACTCATGGCCGCTGGCGAAGCACCACTCTCAGTGCCAGTATGAGTGGGCGTTATCTGCGTTTGCCAGGGGCGCAACATGACCACCACAGAGATTTTGTCATCACTGACCGCCAGCCGTCTTGGGGCGTTGCACCGAGACGGTTTCGTACTGATGCCTGGAGTGCTGGATGGTTCGCAAATAACCACGCTGCGCAATGCTATCGACTGCCTTGACCCGCAGCATTGGGACTACAGCGGCCTGCTCGATCATTACAAGTGCGTGTTCAACCGCGACCCGTTGTGGCTGCCGTTTCTCGACCTGATCGGGATCATCGAACTGGCAGAGGCTGCTCTCGGAACCGATTGCCACATCATCGGCCAGACCGCCTGGCGCTGTCATCCCGGCTTCGTCGGCACCAAACTGCATCTGGACTACCTGGTGATGGAGCTGCCGCAAAGCCTGCTGGCCGACCCCGCCTTCGAGTTGCCGATGCAGATCTGCACCGCGCACCTCTACCTCGACGATATCGATGCAGACCTCAGCCCCACTCGGGTGATCCCTGGTAGCCACCGAGCCGGGCGTCCGCCGGCTGACGACGAAAACCAGTGGCAGGGCCGTACTGCGCAGCCGGTGCTGTGCCGGGCCGGGGACGTACTGATGTTTCGCAGCGAACTGTGGCACGCAGGTAGCAACAACCAAACTCTCGACCGCACGCGCTACCTGTTGCAGGTGCACTACGGCCGGCGCATGGTGGCGCAGAAATTCGCGCCCTACCTGCACTGGCGCTTCAACCCCACGGTGTTGGCGGCGGCCTCGCCACGTCAGCGGCGTCTGCTGGGAGAGCATCAGGAAGCGGAATACGATTGACCCGTCGGCTTGATGCCACCTGACACGAACTATGTCGCGACTGCCAAACGATTTTCGGTCCGGCATGAAAAGGCATTGCGCTGGAGGGGGCTAAATCGCGCATCATAGGCGCAGTCAGCTCAAGAGAGACTTCCATGCGCGTTATATCATCCGTTGTGCGTCTTGCCACGTTATCGCTGGGACTGGTGTTCGCCGCCACTGCCGTGGCGACCGAGGAGACACAGTTGGTCGAGTCGATCAACGCCTACCGCAGCCAAGTGCAACGTTGCGCAGGCCAGGGTTCCCATGAGCTGCCACCGCTGGCGTCCGATCCGCGTCTGGTCTTGGCCCCCAACAATGCCGGGGACCTGCAGCAAGCGCTGGCGCGTGCGGCTTATCCGATGGTCACCGTGCAAGCGATCAGCCTGTCCGGGCCGCGTGATGCTCAGTCGGCCATGACGGCGGTGCGGGAGAGTTTCTGCCAGGTCGTGCTGGACCCGCAATTCGTCGATATCGGCGTGAGCCGCGAGGGACGTGATTGGCGCGTCGTGCTGGCGCGTCCACTGTTGGCGGGTCGCCTGGGCGACTGGCAGGCGGAAGGACAGAAGCTACTCGAAATGATCAACACCGCCCGCAGCCAGTCACGCCAGTGCGGCGCCCAATCCTTTGTCGCCACGACGCCACTGGCGTGGAACGCGGTGCTCGCGACGGCGGCCGAGACCCATACCCGGGCCATGGCCAATAACAACTTCTTCGATCACAAGGACCGCGATGGCCACACGCCGGGTGATCGGGCTGAACTGGCAGGCTACGTCGGCCAGCAGATCGGCGAGAACATCGCCGCCGGGCAAGACAACGGGCGCAAGGTGGTAGATGGCTGGCTAACCAGCCCCGATCACTGCGCCAACCTGATGAACCCACAGTTCCGCGACCTGGGCGCGGCCTATGCAGTTGATCCAAAGAGTGATGCGGGAATTTACTGGACGGCGATGTTCGGTACGCAGTGAGTGCCTGAACGCATCCTGGACCACGCCTAGAGCACGCGTGGCCCGCGCCCGGTGTTTTGCACTGCGGCCTCTCCAAGACGGTCCAGCACAAAGGCCTTCGCGTGGCGTGTCATCTGATCGAGATGGCGGTCACGCTGCTTCTCGGCATCCGCCATCGCTTTTTTCCCGTGCTGCTTAAGCAGATACATATGAATCTGCCGCACCTCCACAGAGCTATAAATCGGCGCCACGTCCAACACCGCCAACAAGCCGTCCGTACCGTGGGCGCGAGTATTCATGACCACCTGAGGACCGCGCGCACCCAACACCTGAAACCCCATCGACTCGAAACACGGCACCTTGCCAACCGTGCAGGCCAGCTCAGCGTGAGGGTATCGGCTGACCATTTCCTGCAGCATCGCGCGCGCAATTCCCCGATGTCGATGGCTCTTCAGCACAGCCATATAGGCCACTGCACAGGCCTCGGAATCGTCCTTCACCGGCAGATACAGCAAGAAACCAACGACCGTGGAAGAATCCTGGGCATCCGACGCCACGATCAACTCGACCGGCATGCCCCTGGAGCCGTCCATAGCGTCCAGGTAGAGATGCACCTCGTATCCGATACCGTACTGATACAGGTTATAGAGGGGATTACTCGGCGCGATGGCCACCGTGCTGATATCGGTCAGGTAGTCGACGACCATCTGCAGGATCTGGCTTTTGATCAACTCAGGGGGCGGGGTTTCAAACAGGGTGATCGTGGACATCGAACTTCAGACTCCGAGGGTTAAGGCGTGCCCGTGACGTCAAGGCGATCAGCGCTGGGCGGCGTCATCATAACGCGTCTTTGTGCTGACAACGGATGGTGAGGCGTGCCCATTGCGCGCCCCTGCCGTCAGGCTGTCGCTGCGGCAGTGCATCTGAGACAGCGCTGGACTTTTGTAGGTGTTCCCGGCCAGAAGCGGCCATTGCGGAACGACAAGGTATTTTCTCTCTCGACATTCCTATGAGACGATGAAGTTTCACTATCTTTTAGGGCAGTCATGGAAATTCGATTGACGGAAGCGAACGACTGGATGTTTTTGAAGCAAGTCCGTCTTGCTGCGCTTTTGGACACGCCGACAGCGTTTGGTGTGAGTCACCAAGCTGCCGCTAATTGCAGTGACGAGCAGTGGAAAGAACGAGCCTCGTCAGCGGCCGGGCCGGAATTTTGGTTGGCCATCAAGGACGATAAACCGGCGGGAATGATAGGTGGAGGGGTCAGTCAAGCGAATCGCTATAACTTGATCGGAATGTGGGTTGAACCAGCTGCACGGGGCTCTGGCGTGGCAACTCAGCTTGTTGAAGCGGTGAAATCTCGCGCGATAGAAAAAGGGCGTGATTGCGTTTTTTTGGACGTCTCTCCGGACAATGCAAGAGCCTCGAACTTCTATCTAAAGCAGGGCTTCTCTTTCATAGATGAATGGGAACATTTAGTAAGCCATCCGCATATCATGGTTCAGACAATGCTCTGGACTATACGAAACTGACTAACAGACGTGTCTGTTTGCTGTACGTCCGCAATGGGTCGATTGTGTTGAAAAAGTCGACCCGGCCCAGCTACCCATACATTGAGCGGTGAAAACGCCTTTTTTGTACGCTGCTACGTCAAATCTAAGCGCTGAACCTTCTGCGCAAAACACAGATTTCAATCTCAGATGCGTACTTTTCTGCCGTTGAAACCGAAGTCGACTTTTTCAACAGAATCGGCCAGTTGCAGCCTGTCATGAGTGTATTTTAATCAGGTGCGGTTCAGTCCATGTCGTTGCGTGCGGCCTACTTCCCGACAGCTTTGATGTTGCTTGGTGTAGAGCTATGCGAAGTCGAACATTTCCCTATGGGCAGCAAGGTAGGGCAAATGCTTCGGATTGAGCTTGCGTAGCTTCATGGATTTCGACAGGCCAAACTCTGGAGGCAGCTTCTTGGCTATGCCGGACAGCAGAATTGAGCCATCGTCTTTGAATGAGATCAGGCCTTGGTCAAACAGTCGATCGTAGTGTGGCGCCAGTAGCAGGCCGTTAAATGGATCGAGCTTGGCATCTGCTTCTGACTGGCTCCAGGGGACAATGTGCGATGCGACCAGCAGCTTGGGCTCCTTCACTCCAGAGAGTGCGCAAGCATCACCCCAAAACTCCATCAGTTGCTTCCTGAACTTCTGCTGGCCAACGCGGGCCATAATTGTCGTTGCCCGAGCGGTAATCAGGTTGGCCAAGTCTTTTGTAGTGCCGACTTGGACATCTTCCTGTTCAACGGCATCGAGCACGGTAACGATGAAGCTGGACTCGGGATTTTCCAGCACGATGGGGCTGATCATATCCACGAGTGCTTTTGGGAACTTGATTTCGCGCCCGCTGGTGATCTGAAAGTGATCGACAATATCCAGCTCAAATCGTGGCTCGAATGAGATTTGTAGGAGGCGGCGTGTGCCGTCTACGAGATTGCAGTTTTCACGAACCTCGGTGTGGGAGCCCCAAAGAATATGTTCCTTTTTACGGTAGCAGAATGGTTGTTGCCAGGATGTATCCGTTAGCTTGATGAGCTTGGCCATGCCAATCCCTTATCGATGGCGGTAAAGGCAATGAGGCTAACGGTTTACCGGCGAAGCGTCTATGTGGTGGGGCAGGATAGAAACCGTTCGCCGGGTGCGTACTGTTGAATCGCCTCCAGTTTTTGAACTTCTCCACAGGCTGGTTTGGGTCGATTCTGTTGAAAAAGTCGGCCTTAGTTTCCATGGCAAAAAAGTAAGCGCCTGAGATTGAAATCCAGAATTTTCGCAGAGGGGAACTGGACAACCTGAATCCGCTCGAGGCCCAGGCCTCTGGCGTACCGTTGACACAATACCGCGATGAGCTACTGCACCAGACGTTTGAGGCTGAGCGCTTGGGCTTCTTTGCCTGAGAGCTGACCCTGCAATTGACGGCGGCTTCCCCTGAAGAATTTGAGGCGTAGCGGATTGAGGTGCACAAGGAAGTTGCCGAGATGGCGGGCATGGAGTGGGCAAAGTATTGCGAGATGTACGGCCTGAAGGCTTGAGTGCCTGAAAAATATGGTGTCCCAGGGCAGGTTCGTATTGCATCGACGACGCCAATGCCTGTCCACCCGAAGACGTGCGTGGCGAGCAGGAACGTAGATTTGCCAGTGGTGGCGACGAAGTGCGCAACCTGGTGATGTGCACCCGGAGTCGGCCCAAAAGATTCAAACCATGCTCAAAAACCACTCGCTCAGGGGCCGGCAGGGACCTTGAGCGGGTGTCTGTTCGAGGCGCAGGCTTCGGCTCGCTAGTGGGCCGCCAGCATGCTGCCTGTTTCGTTCAAGCGGATATGCCAACTCAAGGCTTGGTTGAGGTCGTGGGGAGTATGCCCGCCTAGGCGGCAGGCGGCGGTGAAGTAATCATTGAGTGCCTCGCGGTAGTCAGGGTGTACACAGTGATCAATGATGATTCGCGCTCGCTCCCGAGGCGCAAGGCCCCGTAAGTCAGCCAGCCCTTGTTCGGTTACCAGAATGTCGATGTCATGTTCTGTGTGGTCGACGTGGCTGACCATGGGCACTACACGTGAGATTTTCCCGTCCTTGGCAGTTGATTTGGTCACGAATATCGACAAATGGGCGTTGCGGGCAAAATCCCCCGAGCCGCCAATGCCGTTCATCATGTGTGTACCGCCGACGTGGGTGGAGTTGACGTTGCCATACAGGTCAAACTCCAGCGCGGTGTTGATTGCAATGATCCCCAAGCGCCGGATTACTTCCGGGTGGTTGGAGATTTCCTGTGGGCGCAAGACCAGGCGCTCGGCGTATTTTTCCAGGTTTTTGAAGACCCGCTCGCCACAGGCACTGGAAAGGGTAATGGAGCACCCCGAGGCGAATTTCAGCTTGCCAGCATCCAGCAGGTCAAAGGTGGAATCCTGCAACACCTCGGAGTACTGCACCAGGTCGTTGAACGGGGCGTCGATCAAGCCGCACATCACGGCGTTGGCAATGGAACCCACCCCCACTTGCAGCGGCGCCAGGTTTCTCGTCAGACGCCCCATTTCCACCTCGAGCTCGAAAAACCGCACCAAATGATTGGCAATGGCCTGTGTGTCGTTGTCGGGCGGTAACATGGGAACGGCCGCCTCGGGTGTGTTGCAGATGACGATGGCGGCGATGCGTGACGGGGCGATCTCGATGGCATGGCTGCCAATGCGGTTGTTTGATTGAAGGACGGGGATCGGGCCACGGTGAGGGCGATTCTGGGGTTGGTAGATATCATGCAGCCCTTCGAAATGAGGGCTGCTCGCCAGGTTGAGTTCGATGATGATCTGTTTGGCGGCCAGTGCCAGGCTGGCCGAGTTGCCCACGGACGAGGTGGGTACGATATGCCCGTGCTCGGTGATGCACGCCGCCTCGATAACTGCGATATCCGGGGTGGGCAGGTAGCCGTCGCGCAGCTGCTCGACCACTTCAGAGAGATGTTGGTCGATAAACATCACCTTCCCTTCGTTGATGGCCTTGCGCAGCACAACGTCGCCCTGAAACGGCATGCGTCGGGCCAACAGACCCGCTTCGGCCATCATTCCGTCCAGGCCCCGGCCAAGGCTGGCGCCGGTGATCAGGTTGATTTTTAGCGGGTCGTGCTTAGCCTGCTCGATCAAGGCTAGGGGGACTGCCTTGGCGTCTCCGGCACCGCCAAAACCACTGATGCCGATGGTCATGCCGTCTTTAATGAGCAGGGCGGCCTGTGTTGCACTCATAATTTTGTCGTGCAGGGAAGCCAGCCGGATACGCGCAGCGTGCATGGAAAAAACCTCGAATGTTGGGAATAGCAGGCGGGGCACCGGACATCTGCTGTTCAACCGGTACTCGCACCCATACTGAGCAGTGCCTCTGAGAGGCACTGCTCGTCGGATTGTTCGTTAGTCTGGGCACAAGCGAAGGCCGAGACGATCAAGGCGGGCATCGCCACAGCTCGTGGTGCGGGCCATCACCTGGGTCGATCAGGCCCGCGCAGGGTCAAAACTGCTCATCGTCCAGCTCCATAATGCTTTTGCTGCCACTGCCAATAGCCGCCAGCAGGGCGTGCACGCGAGGCAGCAGTTGCTCGGCATAGAAGTTGGCAGTGATCCGCTTGGCGTCCAGGAACTGCGGGTCGCCGTTGCCCGAGTCCAGCAGGGCTTGGGCACTGAGTGCCGAGCGGGCCATCAACCAGCCGCCGCACAGGTAGCCGAACAGCATCATGAAATTGACGCTGATGCTGCCCACCAGGTGGGCGTCGTTTTTGGCGTTGTCGAGGAGCACGCGCAGAGCTGCGCGGCCAGCGCCCAGCGCATCGTCCAGTGCTGCGGCCTGGTGGGCCAGGGTGGCCGAGCCTTGCAGCAGGGCGACGGTTTCACCGATTTCGTCCAGCAAACGGGTGAGCAGTTCGCCCTCGTTGAGCAGGGTCTTGCGCCCGACCAGGTCCAGTGCCTGGATGCCAGTGGTGCCTTCATAAATGGTCAAGATACGGGCGTCACGGTAGTGTTGGGCTGCGCCGGTTTCTTCGATAAACCCCATGCCGCCGTGAATTTGCACACCGAGTGAGGTCACCTCTTGCGCCATTTCGGTCAGCCAACCCTTAACGATGGGGGTGAGCAGGTCGACGCGACCTTGATGAACTTGCGCGGCGTCGGCGTCAGGCGCGTGGGCAATGCGGTCCACTTCGGCAGCGGCCACCAACGCCAGGGCCCGCATAGCCTCGATGGACGATTTCATCTGAAGCAGCATCCGACGGACATCGGGAAAATGGATGATCGAGAAGCGGCTGCCATCCTTGCGCGTCCCTTGCAGGCGATCTTTTGCGTACTGACGCGCCTGCTGGTAGGCCCGTTCTGAGATGGCCAGCCCTTGCAGCCCAACGCTTTGCCGGGCGTGGTTCATCATGGTGAACATGCAGGCCAGCCCCTGATGCGGTTCGCCCACCAGATAACCGATGGCCCCGCCGTTGTCGCCAAAGCTCATGACGCAGGTCGGGCTGCCGTGGATGCCCAGTTTATGTTCCAGGGAAATGCAGCGGGCATCGTTGCGTGCGCCGGGCTCGCCTTGAGCATCCAGCAAGAATTTAGGCACTACGAACAGGGAAATCCCTTTGACGCCGGCCGGTGCATCCGGCAGCCGGGCCAGTACCAGATGGACAACGTTGTCCGTCATCTGGTGATCACCCCAGGTGATAAAGATTTTTTGCCCGCTGATGAGGTAGTGATCGTCCTGAGGGATGGCTCTGCTCTTGATGGCGGCCAAATCCGAACCGGCATCGGGTTCGGTGAGATTCATGGTGCCGGTCCATTCGCCGCTGACCAGTTTGGGCAGGTAAGCGGCGCGCAGGGCGGGCGAGCCATGGTGGGCGATCGCTTCAATCGAGCCTTGGGTCAGCATCGGGCAGAGGGCGAAGGCCATATTGGCCGAGTGCCAGATCTCACTGACGGCGGTGCCCATCACGTTGGGGAGGTTTTGGCCGCCCCAAACTTCAGCAGCGGTCAATGAAGGCCAGCCACCAGCCTGGAATTGGCGGTAAGCGTCGGCGAACCCTGGGGCTTCCTGCACGCCTTGCTCATTCAAGCGCGCGCCTTGGGTGTCGCCAATCCGATTGAGTGGTGCCAACACCCCGGAGCCCAGACGACCGGCTTCGGCCAGAATCGCAGACACCAATTCATCGTTGATGTCGTCCAGATGGGCCGACGCGCACAAGGCTTCAAATTCGACCAGTTCTTTGAGGACGAACTTGGTGTCGCGGTAAGGGTGGGCGTAATCACTCATTATTGTTTCCTCTCTAAAACGATGCGTTATGCAGGCCGCCTGTGTCAGCCACAGGGGGGCAAACGGCTAGGTAATAACGGGGCGATGTTCGGTATCGGCCTGAGTCACGTCAGGCCCTGGCTAAGAGCACCCGGCAATCGACTAAATTGGCCATATTCGCGGCCCCCTTGGTTCAACCGTTACGCACTAAGTGGCGCAGGCAATGGCCACTGCGTCGCAGGTGAAATTGTGCTCATCGGTGCAGGGCTTACCCGGGAACCGGTGTGGCGATTGGCGCGTATCGGGAGGGCTGTGCGTCATGTGGGCGTACGTACGCCCTACAACGGTGGCGCGCCCATTCGTTTAGCGTGCGGTTTTTCAGGCTGAATGCGCCTGTTCCGGGTGCCGTCGCGTATCTGGCGGACGGTAACCGCTTCTACTACTTGCACGTGCACGGACGGGCTTCCTTGAAGAGTGTCAGGTAATAACAGCGTTCTGGCCGGGTCAGACAGGCGTCTGCAGGTGGCGGCTAGCTTCTATCGAGAGGCCCCTTGGTGACAATAACGAAACCAGTCTAAAAATAGACATTAACGGACAGCGCTTAGGCGATAAACTGACCGCACATGCTGCAGGAATCTGCCTCCGATGGGCATCGAACGCTATTCAATCTCTATCCATTTCGCCCGAATGCTGATGAATGCCAGCCACCGTCTTCAGCTCGATGAAGCGGTACTGCTCAAGGAGGCGGGTCTTAACCGGCGCATGCTGGAAAATGCCCAGCTGCGGATCACGCCTGACCAATTCAGCCGCCTGATGCGGGCCGTCTGGCGCCTGGCCGACGACGAATTTCTTGGCATGGGCTCGCAACGCTGTCCGCAGGGTGTCTTCGCCATCATGGCCAAGCAGGTCGTTCATTCGCACAACCTGCATTCGGTGTATTACAAGCTCAGTCACTTCTACAACGTGGTCAATGACTCCCTGCATCTGTCGCTCGACATCGTCGGCGATGAGGCGATTTTTTCGATGATGCTCAAGGACCCGGCTCAAGACCCGGGTTACTTGTTGAGAGGTTTCCTGTTGCTGCTGTGGCATCGGTTTCCCAGTTGGTTGATTGGTAAGCGGATCCCTCTGAAATATGTCGCGTTTGACCATCCGGCGCCCAAACACCTGGCCGAATACCCCTTGATGTTTCCTTGTCCGGCAACGTTCGACCAGGCCGTGACCTGCCTGGTGTTCGATGCCGCGATACTCACGGCACCGTTGGTGCAAACGCCCGAGACCCTCGGCCATCACTTGAAGCGGGCACCGGTCGACTGGTTTACTCGCCCGGCTTACTTCCCGGTCTATACACGGCGGGTGTTGGATCATCTGGAGCGTTCTGAGGACCTGGCTGAGGCAACCACTCAGAGTGCCGCCCTTGAGCTGCACCTCACAGAGAGAACGCTCAGGCGAAAACTCGCAGCCGAAGGCAGCCAATTTCAACGGCTCAAGGACGGAGTGCGTCGCGACATGGCGATCCACTATCTGAGCCAGACATCAATGTCGATCAGCCTCATCTCCCAAGTGCTGGGCTTTTCTGAACCGTCCGCGTTCACCCGAGCGTTTCGGCAATGGACCGGAGAGTTGCCCAAAACTTACAGGGACGTGGCGCGCCAAAAGAAATAGCCCGCTGTGTCTTTTCGGGCGGTTCAGGGCTCAGCGTTCTGTTGATCTGAATCGATCGCGCGGATGACCAAGGTAAGCCTCCAGCCCAGCCTCCTTTACTCGGTGGCTGTTCTCAACGGGGAGGTTGTGATTCGCGTATCTATCAGCTGACAGACAGAGGCTCCCTCCTCTCCTTCCTTTAAGCCGATCTTTTCCTTCGTCATGATAATTGCCGCCCTCTTCATAGTGGTTGTCGCTCACCCGCCACTTGAGTATCGCTGACTGACGGCTTTCCTCCAGGCAATCAGTCACAGCCTCTGGACAATGAACGTTCGGGCGTCCGTTTTACCTGAAGTAATGCAGGCGGCGACGCAACCGATTGGCTGTGCACGGTTGCGGGGGGCGCAATCCCGGCCTATGTTTCAAGCGAGGCAATGCCTGCGACTGGCGCGCGATGACTCGCCGCAGATTGCTGTCCATCCAGTGCAAATTTCCGCAGCGAGATGACGACATGCCGAACGACTCCCGCCCCGCCGTGCTCGAACTGATCGGCAATACGCCCTTGGTGCGCGTCAGCCGCTTCGATACCGGCCCGTGCACGCTGTTCCTCAAGCTTGAATCGCAGAACCCCGGTGGTTCGATCAAGGATCGCATCGGCCTGGCGATGATCGATGCCGCCGAGCGCGATGGCCGCCTGCGACCCGGCGGCACCATCGTCGAGGCCACTGCCGGCAACACCGGCCTCGGCTTGGCCCTGGTCGGCCGTGCCAAGGGTTACCGGGTGGTGTTGGTGGTGCCGGACAAGATGTCCACTGAGAAGGTCCTGCACCTCAAGGCGATGGGCGCCGAGGTGCACATCACCCGCTCCGACGTCGGCAAGGGCCATCCCGACTACTACCAGGACGTTGCGGCGCGGCTGGCGCAGGAGATTCCTGACGCTTTTTTCGCCGACCAGTTCAACAACCCGGCCAACCCACTGGCCCATGAGTGCAGCACCGCGCCGGAGATCTGGGCGCAGACTCAGCATGATCTGGATGCCATCGTCGTCGGCGTCGGTTCGGCCGGTACGTTGACCGGGCTGACCCGCTTCTTTCGCCGCGTGCAGCCGAACCTGGCCATGGTGCTGGCCGATCCGGTCGGCTCGGTGGTCGCCGAATACAGCCGCAGCGGCACCCTCGGTACGCCCGGCTCCTGGGCGGTGGAGGGCATTGGCGAAGACTTCATTCCGTCTATTGCCGACCTCTCCAGCGTGCGCCAGGCCTATTCGATCAGCGACGAAGAAAGCTTCGATCACGCCCGCCAACTGCTGCGCGCCGAAGGCATTCTCGGCGGCTCTTCGACCGGTACATTGCTGGCGGCGGCACTGCGCTACTGCCGCGAGCAAACCGAGCCGAAACGGGTGGTCAGCTTCGTCTGCGACACCGGCACTCGCTACCTGTCGAAGGTCTACAACGACCAGTGGATGAACGATCAGGGCCTGCTGCAGTACAAGCGCTACGGCGATCTGCGCGACTTGATCGCGCGGCGCTTCGAGGATGGCCGGGTGATCAGCGTGGGCCCGGACGACACGCTGCTCACCGCCTTCCAGCGCATGCGCTTGGCTGATGTGTCGCAACTGCCGGTGCTGGTGGACGGACAGCGACTGGTCGGCGTGATCGACGAGTCCGATATTCTGCTTGGCGTGCACGAAGACGCTTCGCACTTCCGTATGACCGTGGCCAGCGCGATGACCGACAAGCTGGAAACCCTGCCTCCCGGCGCCAGTCTGGCTAGACTGCAAGCGGAACTCGACCGTGGGCTGGTGGCGATCATCGCCGACGCCTCGGGCTTCCATGGCCTGATTACCCGCGTCGACATGCTCAATCATTTGCGGAGATCCCTCCCATGAGTCAGTCCGATAAAACCGCCCCGCCACGCGCCTTCGCCACCCGGGTGATCCATGCAGGACAGGTGCCGGACCCTTCCACCGGGGCGCTGATGCCGCCGATTTACGCCAACTCTACCTATTTGCAGCAGAGCCCCGGCGTGCACAAGGGCCTCGAATACGGGCGCTCGCACAACCCCACGCGCTGGGCCCTGGAGCGTTGCGTGGCGGACCTTGAAGGTGGTACCCAGGCCTTCGCCTTCGCCTCCGGGCTGGCGGCGATCTCCACCGTGCTCGAATTGCTCGACACTGGCGCGCACATCGTCTCCGGCAATGACCTGTATGGCGGTACTTTCCGACTGTTCGAACGGGTGCGCCGGCGCAGCGCCGGGCATCGCTTCAGCTTCGTCGACCTGACTGACCTGGCGGCATTCGAAGCGGCGCTGCAGGAAGACACGCGAATGGTCTGGGTCGAGACGCCGAGCAATCCCTTGCTGCGCCTCACTGACCTCGCCGCCATCGCGCGCGTCTGTCGCGATCGAGGAATTATCTGTGTGGCCGACAACACCTTCGCCAGCCCGTGGATACAGCGCCCTCTGGAGCTGGGCTTCGATATCGTGCTGCACTCAACGACCAAGTACCTGAACGGCCATTCCGACGTGATCGGCGGTATCGCTGTGGTCGGGCAGAACGCGGAACTGGGCGAGCGCCTGGGCTTCCTGCAGAACGCCGTGGGTGCTATTTCCGGGCCGTTCGACGCGTTCCTCACCCTGCGCGGAGTGAAGACCCTGGCGCTGCGCATGGAACGCCACTGCAGCAACGCGTTGGAGCTGGCGCAATGGCTGGAGCATCAGCCACAGGTGGCGCGCGTCTATTATCCGGGCCTGCCATCGCACCCGCAGCACGAACTGGCGCAGCGGCAGATGCGCGGATTCGGCGGGATGATTTCCCTCGACCTGAACAGCGACCTGGCCGGCGCCAAGCGTTTCCTTGAGAGTGTGCGGATATTCGCCCTGGCCGAGAGCCTGGGTGGGGTGGAAAGCTTGATCGAGCACCCGGCGATCATGACCCACGCCAGCATCCCCGCAGAAACCCGCGCACAGCTCGGCATCGGCGATGCGCTGGTGCGTTTGTCAGTGGGTGTCGAGGATGTCGAAGACCTGCGCGCCGACCTGGCCCAGGCGCTGGCGCGGATTTGAATGGATATTCGGCCTCATAAAGCCTGTAACTTATTGAAAAATAAAGAATAAAATTTATTAAATTTTCAGAAAAACGCTGATTCCCTGTAGGAGCTGACTTGTCTGCGAATCGGCCCAGGGTCGCGTCCGACCGAAGCAGTCGCAAAATGGCTGAATTCGCCACCGCAGGAAGGTCGTACCGACCTTATCGCAGCCTTCGGCAGCTCCTACGCCCTTCCGGGCAGAATCGAGACCCCGTTTGCTGCACGACAGTACCGGATAGAGCCGTTGCAGCCGCAACGGCCACTCCTGCAAAAATTCCGTCAGGGACGCGGACGCTCGAAGATCAAGAGCGAACCACCGAACCAGAGACCGGTAGATTTTCCAGCAGGTTGAGTCCCGTGGTCTTCACGAACGTCTCATAGTCCATCGGCTTCTCAATGCGGGTTTCCGCGTTGGGTAGCACGTAGGCCCAGGCCCGCTTGGACGATGCGTCGTAGACCAGTTTGAACAGGCGGTTGGGCACCCAGACTTTGTTGTCGCCAACGGTTGTATGGTCAGCGTCAAAGAGCGGGCCGGTAAAGACAAAGACATTGCCATCGGCTCGCTTCGCGAACTTTCTGACGTCAGACTCGACCTTGCTCCAGATCTTGCGGTTATTGGTGGGGTCTTGCGGCACCATGTTCGAAAGCGCAAAGGACTGCGCCATCGCATTCGGACTCGGTGCATCTGCTGCAGGGGATTGATGGCCACGATCCACTGCCGGATGTTGGCCACGGTAGTCGCTTAACTCTGCCCGCCCGGTCTTGGGAATGCGTGGGTCCGGATAGAACTGATTGGTTCGTTCCTCACCCTTGGCATCCTGCAGCTGGGCGGAATTAAGACGCTCCACCACCACCAACGGCGTCTTGCTGGTTTGCGAGTACAGCACCGCAAAGTTGTCGGAACACAGGGCCAAGGGCTTCATCGTTGCAGGCACAATAGCCATGTTGACCGGCCTGGCTGCCGGGAACAGGTCCGCACACCCATCAAACGATGCCTGTTTCTCTTTGCTTGAATAGAGGTCAATCGCCGCGTTCTGGCTGATTGAGCCAGAACGGTGCCCTTGCGCTTCATGCTGGCTGGGTGGGTTGATGAAGTCCAGCAGGCTGCGAGCTTCTGCCGCCCCCGTCGAGAACAACACAAGGGCCGATAGCCCCACTGCAATTTTGCGTAGGTTCATGCTTAAAATCTTCGAATTGGATTAAGGGAATACTGACGACAAAGCCCCGAATAACGGGGCTTGAGGGAAGCGGTTCTGATTATGCTGCGGCGAGCCTGTTTTCAATATCCTTGATACATCATTGATGCGGGTTCGGTCAGCCCTGCCCTCTTCGCTTACACTGCACGCCAGAGCGGCAGCGCACAGTCGCCAAAGAATGTTATCCACCAAACCCGACCAGGGTGTTATGCACCCGTTGGTGTCTATTTATCGTCAGGCATTTTTATGCGGCCTACGCAGGATCCATGTGAAGAAAGCACGAGCAATTACCAACAGTAAATCCTCCGGCCGTGGCCTGGAAATGTCCTCGTTTTGTGGATGGGACGGAGAAACGCTAGTTCTGAACATCCTTGGAACGCCGGGCGCCAGAAAGGATGCCATCGGCAAGGCGAAAGGAAAGCAACTCAAAATTAGCGTCACCGCCGCGCCCGTAGCAGGTAAGGCTACTGACCACATGGTTAAGTTCCTCGCCGGTGAGTTTGACGTCTCAATTTCTGATATCACGGTTGTATTCGGTCGTTTTAACTTGAACAAACAGATGCGTATAAAGTCGCCCGGAAGCTTACCTGCCGTAGTGGCCAAGGCCCTGTCAGACGCAGAAAATACCTGACCATTCGCTATAGGCGCGACGCGCCCTAATGAATCGTTGCATCGGAACACTCTCACGGGTTAGGTGCTGGTCACTCGGTCATACGTTCTCATTATCCGATCGGGTAAACGAATACCGATCGATATCCGATCTAAGCTGCCAACCTTGGCTGTGCCAATAGTTAGCAGCTGTTGTGTTTGTCTTGAAAACGTCGAGATGACATTTAAGTATTCCGTGTTTTTCAAGAGTCGAAAGACAGCGCTCTACCAACGCATTGGCTATGCCTTGGCGCCGATACTGAGGAAGGACAACCAAATGCTGCAAATATCCTCTGCGGCCATCATGTCCGGACATGATGCAAGCGCAGAGGACGGTTCCGATTTCAGCAACGAAGCTCAACCCGGGATTTCGTTCTAAATAATTCGAGGTCGATTCACGAGAGTCAGCATCACGCAAGGAGACGCCTGGAGTGCACCTCATGAGGTCGATGACCGCATCGTAATCATCCATCGTCATGACACGGATATTGATCATTGGATTGAGCCTGGCTTTGTTAATTTCCTGGCGCAGCAGACTAGCAGAAACAGCTCAGGCGCCGCTCTCCGCACGCGAACTGGAAGTCAGCCAGCTAATGCTCAGCGGCGGCTCGAACAAGGAGATCGCGCACAAGCTGTGTAATTTCCGCCGATACCGTGAAGGTCCACCGCAAGCACATGTACAGCAAACTCGGCATCAAATCCCAGTCCGAGTTGCTCTCACTGTTTCTAAAGGTACAGAGCTGAAATCGCAGCTCCCGAGGACCCGTTTAGACTCGCGACATGGACTATATCGACGGCTTTAGCGAGTTGCGATCCTTCAATGCACTTCGGCTACGGCGATACAAACTGGGGCCCACCGCAAGCGCCCGTCCAACACACCCTCCTGAATCCAAACCTCAATGAAATACACGCCAGTGCCCCAGCGTTGCGATCAGAACGAGATGCTGACTGAATGGTTAGACCAATGCGTCACCAGTTCATAATTATCGGCAACCCAGGACGGAAATCGTGTGTCTGGCCGCTCGCGCCATGATCGATTTCCAATACGACCAGATGCTCATGACCATGAACAATTTCAAATCCTTTCAGCTGGTTTGCGCAGTTGGCAGGGGTAGAAAAAGCTTGGCTGGTGGGAGTGGTAACGCGCACAGATGTAATGTCGCGAAAGCCATTGGGATGTTCAAACGGCTGCGCTCGCTCAATCGGAGCCTCATCTGGTCTGTTGGCAAACGAAAGAAAAAACCACATTGGTTCGGATATAGGCGCATGTCCCACGTCGACTTTCAGGGCCGCTGGTAAGTAAACAGGTCGATACTCCCAGACCGGAAATATTGGCTTCTCGCCTACGGTGGATGGTCTGAAGCAAACTCCAAAGGGCGCAACGACGCCATCTGCGCACTTGAGGCGGTCAAAGAGTTGGGTTGGTGCGGTTAACTGACTTTGAGCGTCTAACTCATCGGTGAGATGTAAAAGCTCAATGAAAAAATTTCGGAAAAAAAACCTTCTATTGGCAGTGCCTTGGCCTGGATGTACGTTTGGCGTCCCTTCAGTAAGCCCGAGGGCTCTCAGAGCATCAGCGCCTCGATCGTCATCATTTACACAAATAAAAATGTGATCTATTTCCATCGTTAATTCCCTTTAATCCTGTGATTTGATTGCCCAATTATTCGACAACAGGTCAGCAACTTCACTCGCCCGCTGCGTAGGCAGACGTGTGAGTACGTCCTTCAGATAAGCATAGGGTTCATGCCCGTTGCGAGCCGTGCAGGGCTAAGCCAGACGAAGCGACCCTGGTTGAGCCGCCGCGTCGAACACCGCCACGACCCGCGCCAAAGCCGTTTCCGTACCAAAGCGTATGTCCAGGGGCTCAGTGGCGAGCCAGATCGAATCGATGCGGATCATCGCAACAGGTTCCGAAGAAAGGTTGGCGAGCAAAATACACACGTCCGTTGCAGGGTCGAAAGCAATGGGATGGACTCCTCCTCACCTCGTCATTTACGCGCCAACTTGTACCTGACGCACTCTTCATAGAAGCTCCGCCGGACTGCTGGGGGGTTGATCCGCGATTTACTGTCGTAGGTTTGCTCGGTAATGCCCAAGGCCATCATTCGCATCCACGTCTTACTAAACGTGTAGGCCTGTATCTTCTGGCGAGCGGCATACCGTGAGACCCCCGACAGCTTGAGTTCCTGGGATTTTGCCGCAGTACCCGCCCCCCAACTGCACATAAACCGATCATTGGCCATCAACTCTTTGGCCTGGACAGAGACTGCAACGCTCGCCAAGGCAAACGAGATCAATACATTCCGCATTTTCATTCAACCTAACCACCTGAAAATAAAGTGATTTTGGCGATAAACTTCTGGCTTCGGGGCCAGCATAATGCCTTATCCGGCCTATCGGGTTTACTCAGTGACTCTCGGCAGCTATCGGTCAAGGCTGCAGGGCCGGCGTCAAATGGCTGCTTTCGGCCGCGATGCGTCTAGCGCAACAGGGTTCAAAATCATTCATACTGGTTAAAATTGGCTCAATCCGAATCAACCTACGATCCTAATGAATAAAGCCTGCTCCCTTGATCATTCATATGAATTGAATGGCTACCGATTACGAAGCGAAAGGGAACGTTTACGGCTTCGCAACGTATGCGGCCGGCAAATTCATCTGGCTAATATTCGTTATTAGTTGATTGTGTTAGCGTGAACTTTTTTACCTACTTCTGCAGCAGAAATGGCCGCCGAGTCTAAAATTGAAACGCCGTATATTGGTCCAGTAATGATGCGAGGGACCGTTGGCATGTTTGTGGCTTTGGAGCCCACACCAGACCGGTGTTGGCAAAATAGATTTGAATTGGAGGGAACCATGAGCAACATCACTGCCACCGGCGAGCCACCTGAAGCCGTCCGTCTCATAATCAAGGTTTATGCCTGCTTGCTGCTCGCAGGATTTGCGTTTGTTCCGGCCTACCTGATTGGCTACGTGTTCATCTTTCAGGACCCCACCCTTTTATTCGAGAACCACGCGTTCCATATAATTGCGATCACGGCAGCCACCTTAGAAGGCTTGTTTGTTACTTACGTAACGTGGTGCTGCTATCAGTCATCTGGAGAACCGCTGCTGCGATGGATGACGCTTGGCTTTCTCGGTTTTGTGCTGATCTACGCGTTGCATGGTGCGTTCACTGGGCTCGCACACCACAATATCTGGCTCTTCCTACTTTATGGACCGGCCTCTCGACTGGTCATGTCGGCTCTGCTGTTAGTCGGAATGCTGTCGTACCACCGCCCACCTGATGCCCCGGACCAACGAATCAAGCTCCGCCCGTGGCTGACATGGATAGGACTGTTCCTGCTGGTTGACCTGGCAGTGGCGTACGTCGCGAATTCACCGATCGCAGGCGATCTCCCGGTGCGCCTCTCGATGGAAGGTGGTGCCCTCGTTTTATCTACATTGACCGTGGCATTGCTCCTGCTGCGCCGTGTCCGTTCGCCGCTGATGGTGATTTTTATCATCTCGGTCACCGCGTTCGCGCTGTCATCTCTCGCATTCATCCTTGCACGCCCGTGGAATCATATGTGGTGGCTCGCTCATGTGATCTTCGCTGCTGGATTCTTCCTATTGAGCTATGGGGTAGTGCAAGCGTTCCTTTCCACGCGATCGTTCTCGAAGATTTACAGCCAAGAGGAGCTGATGGTGCGTCTTGCCGAGTCGATGGCGTACACCGAGAGCGCCCTGCAGGAACTCCAGCGCACCAATCAAGAACTCGGGCACCTTGCGGCAACCGATCCACTGACAGGCGCTGATAATCGACGTCGGTTCATGGAGCGGGTCGAAGCCGAAATTGGCCGGACCACGCGCGGCGGTGCGCAGTTCTCCGTGTTGGCACTCGATCTGGATAATTTCAAGTCCATTAACGATCGCTTCGGGCATCAGGTTGGCGATGACATTCTGAAGAGCTTCGTGCAGAAATGCCTCGATTCTATCCGGCCGTATGACGGCGTAGCCCGAGTGGGCGGGGAAGAATTCATGATACTGCTGCCTCAGACGTCACTCGAAGGCGCGCGCGTAATCGCTGAGCGCCTCCGAACCACCGTTGCAAATACTTCGTTTAATAGCGGCCTACAGCGGTTAACCGTGGTTACAGTGAGCATCGGCATATCGCAATCTGGCCACGACGGCGACACCATTGAGGCAATTCTGCACGTAGCCGATCAACGCCTGTATCACGCTAAACACCAAGGCCGTAACCGTGTGGTCACTGCCATCAAAACCAGCCTACAACCGCTGCTCTGACCATCATTTCGAAGTCGCTGAAAGTGCCGGTACCGATACCCCTGGATTGGTGCCGGTCCGCCCAGGCGCGGGCCGGATTGGTCTCCGTGACCTAGTCGTCGTCGAGGCTTTCAGGTAGCAAGATCGTTGTCGACTTCTATGATCCTGAGCCAAGGCCAGCGAGCTTGATAACTTTTCGCCTTCTGATCGAACAAGTCTGGCTGGTGATTTTTTGGATTGATACGAAGAACCCCTTGCTCGACGTCGGCCAGGCCGTATGGCGCATAGACCTCACCCGTTTCAGCATCCAGCCCAATACACGTACCCGCAATCAAGTAACGATCAATACCGTCTTTAACCGACTGAAGCTGAGGATAAGACCTGCCAAACCGCTGACTGTACCAAAGGTGGACGCGAGCCTGATTCTTGATGTCAACGTTAACGTCGAGGTCTTGGAAGAGACGCTGAGCTGAGTTGATAACCTCATTCTCGGCCTCCCAAGACAGATCATTATCGAAGTAAAAAACGTCGTAATCCTTAACCCCCCACGCTGACGGCAGGTGCGACTGATGGTTCCAGACGGCTTGGAACAGACAGCCCGCAGTGAGCATGCATTGACTCAAACCGAGTGAAGGCAAGCGTAAGGTAATTTGGGCGTTTATTGGATTGGCCATTGCTATCCTGACCAACCTGTCGACAGTCAATGTCATTTCCATCCCTTTGAAGTCGATCAAGTCATACCGAACGGCTGGTTTGATTCCCTGACATCGACCGGCATTGATAGCCGTCGCGGCTACCTCTACCCCGCCGTTCTGTAGGCTTCCACGGCTCTGTCGCAGGCTGAGATATCGCGGCAGCCTCGGGATAGTATTTTTCCATCTTGCGGCTCTTCCCCTTGAATAAAATCGGTCTAAAAAGCCCGGCCAGCGCTCCGGACTTTTTGCTATTCTGAAGGTGTAGGTGAAGACGCAGACTGATGCGCAAGAGGATGGCAAGGAAACGTGGGGCGCGTTCCGAAGGGTACACGGTTAGAAAGATCTCCGCGCTGAGATCCAGCCCTTATGCCGTGTGAAGCAGGAAGGCAAAAAATACAAAACTTTCTGTGAGAGTCCTGATAAACCTTGTAAGCCGGAGACCAGCACCGGCCACCTACTTGATTTTCAAAGCCCGCCATGTGCGGGCTTTTTCGTATTCGCAGACGCAAGACTAGCACCATACCCTCTTATTTCCGTGGCGCGTTGCGGATAGCGTGGGGGCACCGCCCACGGCGCGGATAACGTAATCGGTTACGGGTATCCGCTCGCATCAATGTCCGTTTTGGACCGATTGTTGCCCGGGACCACTGGCCGAAATCGGCCATGAGCTGTCATTCAGCTACGAATTTGAGGGCGATTCAAATTGGCCCTCGCTTCGTCTTAGGCTTTGTACGAAAAGTCGCCTTGCCCGAGCGCCGCTCGGCGACTTTTCGTACAAACCCTAGACCGGGCTCAAGCCAGCAGCTCGATGATCCACCGGGCCTGCCGGGCGACGTCCTGCACCTTCTCCACGGGCACGGCCTGCCGCGCCTGGGCGAAGTTGGTCAGGGTCTGCTGCTTCTGGCGCAGCATGCGCTGCCACTTGACCAAGAACGCCGGGCTGCGTGCCTGCATCTGCAGCGGGCCGAAGTACAGCTCCTCGGCGGTGTACATCACCGGCCCGGCCCGCTCGGCGACGATGATTTCGTAATCGAAGCGGTTTTCCCGCAGCACTTCCTCGCGGAGGATGCGGTAACCATTGTCCATCAGCCATTGGCGCAGTGGCTGCTCGCCGCCGTTGGGCTGCAGGATCAGGCGCTCCTGGCCGCCCAGGCGCGCCTTGCCACTGTCGAGGATGTCGCGGATCGTCTCGCCGCCCATACCGCAGATGCTGATCGCCGTGATCCCGTCTCCAGGCTCGATCGCCGCCAGGCCATTGGCCAGGCGTACGGTGATCCGCTGGTCCAGGCCGTTCTCGCGCACGGTGCGTTCGGCCGAGCGGAACGGCGTCAATGCCACCTCGCCGGCCACCGCCGCCGCGATGGCGCCACGACGCATCAACGCCACCGGCAGGTAGCCGTGATCCGAGCCGATATCGGCCAGGCGCGCACCTGCTGGCACATGCGCCGCCACGCGCTCCAGGCGCATGGATAATGTCTGTTCGTTCAACTACAGCCCCTTTTCACCACGAACGTCCAGCACCTTTGGCCGGATCGGGACGCGATTCTGTCGAGTAACGCCGTGCATTTCAAACTCCTGCGACCAGGGCCACGGCTCGCCCCGTCCTACCGCTCGCGTATCGGCCCAAAGCGAACCCTGGTCATGAGCCGCTTTTGGCCGAGGCTGTGTGAAAACAGGGCAGCAACGCTAGGCGGTGCTGTCCAGATAGGTTTTCCTGATGGGGCGGATCTAGCGCGCCTCTGGCCCCGACAAGAGACCCTTAGTCCGCACTCAACCCCCACAACACATCCAGCACATGTTGTGTAGGCCGTTCGACGTCCCCACCACGATAGGCAATACCCAGCTGACGCCACAATAAAGGCTGCAACGGCCGCATGGCGATCCTGGTATCGGGCAAAGGTGTGGACGCTTCATGCGGTAACAGCGTCGCGCCATAACCGGCCGCCACCAGGCTTTTGATCGCGTCGTTGTAATTGAGCTGAATACGCGGCGTGGGATGCTGCCCGTCGCTGGCGAACCACTCCGAGGTCAAGCGCGAAAGCCGAGTAGTGCTATCGTTCAGAATCAATGGCTGAGCCGCCAGCCAGCCGGGGGTAACGAGGTCCGGGCAATCCCAGCGGGCTGGCAGGAAGGCCATGACAGGGTCCCGCCGCCACGGTTCGATCCGCAAACCCTTTACGGAGATCTGCGGCAGCGCGACAAGACCGATGTCCAACGCGCCGTCGGCAAGCTTCTTCAACGTATCCTGTGACGTGAGTACCACGACCTGCACATCGATAGAGGGATGGTGTTGGCTCAACGTCTCCAAGGCCTGCGGCATCAACTGCGCGATGGCCCCCGTGGAAGCCCCCAATCGCACGCGCCCGGCCAGGCCCTGGACTTGACGCTGCACGTCCTCCAGCGCCTGCTCCGCATCCGCCAACAGGCGCCGCGCACGCTCCACCAGTGTTTCACCAATCGCCGAAGGCTGAACTCGCCCACGCGTGCGCGACAACAGCGAGCCCCCAACGCGCGACTCCAGATCGGCGATATGCAAGCTGACCGTGGGCGGCGCCAGATTCAGCACACGGGCCGCCTCGGCAAACGAACCCAGGTCCGCAATGGCTACCAACGTGCGCAGACGGTCCAGGCTGATTTCGCGCATGAATCGCTCCCAATTCAGAAAAACTGAATTAAATCGTTTGGATATTCAACTTTCCTTATCTTACTCCCGCGCTGAAGATTGGAGCTGCTGATTTTTGCTTCCGAGAGCATTCCCATGACGACTCCCCTTATATTCATCGACGGCGACCAAGGCACCACCGGTTTGCAAATCCACCAACGCCTGCGCGACCGGCCCGATCTGCGGCTTATCACGCTCGCCCCTGAACACCGCAAGGATCCTAAACATCGCGCCGAAGCCATCAACGCCTGCGACATCGCCCTCCTCTGCTTGCCTGACGACGCCGCACGCGATGCGGTGGCGAGCATCGAAAATCCTGCTGTTCGGGTGATCGATGCAAGTTCGGCGCACCGTACCCATAAAGACTGGACCTACGGTTTCGCGCAAATGAGTCCGCAGCAGGCACAACGCATCGCCACAGCGCAGCGGGTCAGCAATCCCGGTTGTTATCCCACGGGGGCGATAGGCCTGCTGCGTCCATTGCTGGAGGCAGGGTTGCTGCCCAGGGATTATCCGACCAGCATTCATGCCGTGTCGGGCTACTCCGGAAGAGGACGCGTCGCAGTCGAAGAGCACGAGGGGGAAGACGCATCACGTGCGCCTGCATTTCAGATTTATGGGCTGGGGCTGACACACAAACATGTTCCGGAGATCCAGCAGCAGAGTGGCCTGGCCGAGCGGCCCTTGTTTGTGCCTGCCTATGGGGCTTTTCGGCAGGGAATCGTGCTGAGCATACCCGTGCAACTTCGCTTGCTGGCCCCGGGCATTGATGCGGCGAGGTTGCATACTTGTCTGGAGCGGCACTACGCCGATACCGATCATGTACAGGTCATGTCGATGCAGAAGGCGCAAGGGCTGGCTTACCTTGATCCGCAGATGCTTAACGGGACTGATGACATGCAATTGATGGTGTTTGAGCATGATGGGCAGGTTTTGTTGGCTGCGGTGCTTGACAATTTAGGCAAGGGGGCGGCTGGAGCGGCTGTGCAGAATCTGGATTTGATGCTTGCAGGCGCATAACTCTTCGGCAGCGGCTACAGGGTGTTCGGTGAATGGCGGCTTAGGGTCGAGCGGCCTCCCTGACCCGCTGCTTCTGGACGATTTCGGCCTGTTGCGACCACCTGAAATCGACCCATAGCGACCGTAGCGAACCAGATGCCGGGTACAAACGAGCAAAGCAAACAGTCATGGCGTAAAAGTAAGTTTGTCCAACATGCAGGCCGTCCCAAACAGTAATATCTGCACGAGATTTCCTTCGTTCTCTATCAGCCTTACGGGCGCGATTCCTCCTGGCATCACTACTTCGACCATACCGCCGGACACCGAGCCCGCTAGCCAGGCTGCTGCTGCAACTGCACAAGCACTTGTCCCTGAGGAGGCTGTTGGGCCTTCACCACGCTCAAAAACTCTAGCAGTGATGGTGTTTCCGGAACTCACGGCTGCCCATTGCAGATTCACCCCTGATGCACACGGGGCTCGGGATTGCAGATCGACTTGGTATCAACCCTTACGTGTACGGTAAATAGCTGCGTCGGGCTGTTCGTTTGGTCGATGAGGTTGATGTCCCCGTAGCTTGTGCTCCTGACTTTCGGCGAGAAAGCGCCAGACTGCTGGGTCCTCGCCAAAGGCCGCGTTGAAGCGAAGCCAGGGGGTGACCTCCAGGTCGGGGCGGAAGATGCAGCCGGGGGACAGCAGGATATTCTGCTTGAGTCCAGCGCGTGTCAGAGCCACCGGATCGAAACCTTCCTGGCCACTACCGATCCACAGATACGGCGCTGGTGCAATGGGGGCCCAACATTGCCAGCCGAGCTGTTGCAGTTGCTGGCGAGCAAACACCTGAGCCTGCAACAGACGATCGCGCAGCCTCTGGCAACGTTTGCGCTGGGTACCGTCATTGAGCATCTGCAACGCAAGCTGTTCGCAAAGCTGTGAGCTGTAGAGGCCGGTGGTCATCTTGTAGTGCAGCAAAGCTTCGGCCACTGCCGGTTCGGCAGTGACGAAACCAACCCGCAGCGAGGGGGCCATGCTTTTAGAAATGCTGCCGATGTAAATCACCCGCTGCAGGTTGTCGAGGGCGGCCAGTGGTGGCTGGTTGTTCTGTACCAACTGACCATGGACGTCATCCTCAACGATCCAACAATCATGAGTATCGGCCAGTTGCAGCACGCGATGGGCCACCGCCGGGCTATAACTGGCGCCGGTTGGGTTCTGCAGCCAAGGGTTGGTGAAGAAGGCCTTGGGCCTATAACGGGCCAGCAGCTCGCCAAGTTTCTCCACATCCGGACCCTGAGGGGTCCAGGGTACTCCGACTATCTTGACTTTATGGTCACGCAGATTAGACAGCAGGTTGATATAGCCTGGGTCGTCCACCAGCACATAATCACCCGGTTGTAGTAGGGCGTTGATCACCATGTTGAGCGCCTGGCTGGCTCCATGTGTAAGCATGATGTGTTCGCTTTGCGCGGGCACCCCCCGCTCGCCCAGGTGACGCTGCAGCCATTGCCGTAGGGCCAGGTTGCCACGAGACTCCCCATACTCGGCAATTAGTCCAGAGCCACGAGCAAGGCTGCGCATGGCCAGGCGAAGGCCCGCCTCATCCAGCCAGGTATCTGGCAGACCGCCGCTACCCGGTTGCAAGGCATCAGCATCCGGATGAAACGCATCATCCAGCAGCCAATAGACATCCCCCAGCGGGGCTGCGCTGCGTTGCTGCTCGATACTCGGCGAGGCCTGGGCGACAAAGAAGCCAGCCCCTTTGCGCACCTCGACATAACTCAAAGCGACTAGGCGATCATAAGCCTGTACCACGGTGAAGGTACTGACCTCGAATTCCTTGGCGGCGGCACGAATGGATGGCAAACGGGCGCCCTGGGCCAGCTTGGCCTGATCGATCAATTGCGAAAAGTGCTGCACCAGCCGACCGATACGGGATGTCTTTTGAGGCGAACTCATGAGGGGTGTGTAGCCTTTTCGACCAATACAGGTACGTTCATCTTAGGGGCTGCTGTGTATGGAATGAAAGCGAATACCGTGTAGTTTGGCTTCGAAGTAATCGCACTCTTAACCGGCGTCATGCAGATGCACAGAATAAAAAATACTTCTTGGCGTGATGATCTTGGGCAGCCATGTCGCCGTGCAGGCGCCCCACCCGACCGACCGACTCGCCAATCATGACCGCAATCCGGGCGGCAAGATGCTCGCAGCGATGTGTTCGATCAGATACCAATGTTCTACAACCCAAAGCGTCGTCATGGTTTCAACAAACAGCTCTGCTGCTGGCGGTTTAAACGCGTTACGCACTGAGCTTGGAAGAGTGGCTGGTAAACCGGGGCGATTCAAACGCTCTGAAAACCCCAATTAAAGGAGATGTGCATGACCCGCTATATCGACGTCAACGACCTGAGCCAGCTCGTTGCGCAAAAAGGCCTGGCCCAGTGCCTGACTGAAATGGCCGAATACATTCGTGAGGACTACCTGCGCTGGCAAGCTTTCGAAAAGTGCGCCCGTCTTGCCAACCACTCACCCGAAGGGGTGATCGAGTTGATGCCGATCTCGGACGACTTACTATATGCCTTCAAGCACGTCAGCGGTCACCCGAAGAACCCTGAGACCGGCAGGCTGACGGTGATGGCCTTTGGCGCGCTGACTGATGTCGACACCGGAAACCCGCTCCTGCTCAGCGAGATGACCCTGACCACAGCGATCCGCACCGCTGCTACTTCTGCCCTGGCCGCTCGCTACCTGGCGCGTGCCAACAGCCGCAGCATGGCGCTGATCGGCAATGGTTCACAGAGTGAGTTCCAGGCACTGGCCTTCCACACGTTGCTGGGCATCGAGGAGATCCGTCTGTACGACGTTGATCCGAAGGCTACCGCCAAGCTGGCGGCCAACCTGAGCGGCTTCCCGGCGATCAAGGTGATCCTTGCAAGTAGCGTAGCCGAGGCCGTGCGTGGTGCCGATATCGTCACCACCGTAACCGCCGACAAGACCTACGCCACCATACTCACCCCAGACATGATCGAGCCCGGCATGCACCTCAATGCCGTGGGCGGCGACTGTCCCGGCAAGACCGAGTTGCACCGCGATATCGTCGAACGCGCCCGGGTGATCGTCGAATACGAACCACAAAGTCGTATCGAAGGCGAGATCCAGCAGATGCCGCAGGACTCGCCAATCATCGAGTTCTGGCGCGTGGTGAACGGCGAAGTGGTCGGTCGCGACAGCGAACAAAGCGTCACCTTGTTCGACTCGGTAGGCTTCGCACTGGAGGACTACTCGGCACTGCGCTACGTCCTCGACACCGCCAAGGCTCTGGATATCGGCAGGGAGATCGAGCTGGTACCTGACTTGAAAGATCCCAAAGACCTGTTCGCCCGTCTACAGCCCAAAGCTTCTGTGCCGCAGAAGAAACGCGCCTAAGACGTCTATCTGTCGCGCCAAGGCGTGGCAGGTAAAAAAACCACTATCCCGGTGCCGCCGCACTCGTCTGAACCACCCATTTGGATATTCCCATGCAAGAGCATCGACATGCGCTTAAAGCGCAGACCCTTGGCGCACAACGTGAAGTCATCAGCCTGCATTTCGGGCCACAGGGGCAGGGCAAAAAGGTTTACCTGCAGGCCGGTCTGCATGCCGATGAGCATCCCGGCATGCTGGCTCTGCATCATCTCAAAAATGCCCTGCTGGCGCTGGAGGCCGCAGGCCGCCTGACTGGCGAGGTGGTACTGGTGCCGATCGCCAACCCCATCGGCCTCGGTAACTATGTATTCGGGCGTCAGCTGGGCCGCTTTGAGCTATCCAGCCGAGAGAACTTCAACCGCAACTACCTCGATCTCGCGGAACTGGTGTGCGAGCAGGTTGCCAGTGCGCTTGGCAGCGACCCCGCCGCCAACGTAGCGCTGATCCGTCGCTGCCTCCACGAACGCCTCGAAGCCCTGCAGCCGCGCACCGAGCTGGAATCCTTGCGGCTGACTCTGCTGCGCCTTGCCAGTACTGCCGACTACGTGCTCGATGTGCACTGCGACAGTGAGGCCATGGTGCACCTTTACGTACACAGCGAACAGCAGGAGCAGGCGCGAGTGCTGGCCGGCTTCACAGGTGCACATGCCATCCTACATGCCACCGAACAGGGTGGCCCCGACGCCAAAACGTATTGTTTCGACGAATCCCTCACTACCCTCTGGGACAGGCTGCAACAGCGCTTCCCAAATCTGCCGGTTCCGCTGGCAACCTTCTCGGCCACCTTGGAGCTGCGCGGCCGGTACGATGTCAGCCATGAGCTGGCGACGCGCGATGCCGAGGCGCTGTTGGCTTACCTGGGGCACCTGGGTTTAATCGCGGATGCAGAGGTCCAGGTGCCAACCCCCTTGTGTGAACCGACGCCTATGGCCGGGGTGGAGATACTCAATGCTCCACACTCCGGAGTGGTTGCATACCGCGCGCCAATTGGCAGCAGGGTCGACCCAGGCACCGCGCTTGCCGATGTTATCGATCCGATCAGCGGCCAGGTCAGCACGCTCTACAGCAGCATTACTGGCGTTTTCTATGCGCGGGTGGTTGAGCGTTTCACCGAAGCGAATACCGAGCTGACTTTTGTCGCGGGGCACGAGCCACTGCGCTCAGGCTCACTACTCTGCGCCTGACGTTTTTTCCGGCAGCGCCGAACAGTGCGATAGCAATAACAACAAGATGATCATCCCGTTTCGTTTCTTTGCGTCATGCAAGTTCCCGTAGCAGTACTCATGCGCCACAAGCGTTTATTTTGGATATTAGGAATAAAACAATGAAAAAAACATTTCTGACCCTTTCTGCGTTGGCTCTCTGCATGGCTGCCGGCTCCGCGCTGGCCAAGGAGTACAAGGAGTTGCGCTTTGGCGTCGATCCGTCCTACGCGCCATTTGAATCCAAGGCACCCGATGGCAGCCTGGTGGGCTTCGATATCGATTTGGGCAACGCGATCTGTGCCGAACTGAAGGTCAAGTGTATATGGGTCGAAAGCGACTTCGATGGCATGATTCCGGGCCTCAAGGCCAACAAGTTCGATGGCGTGATGTCGTCCATGACGGACACTCCAGCCCGTGAGAAGGTCATCGATTTTTCCAGTGAGCTGTTCTCGAGTCCAACTGCACTGGTCTTCAAGAAAGGCGCTGACATCGACACCGATCCGGCATTGCTCAAAGGCAAAAAAGTCGGCTACGAGCAAGGCACTATCCAGGAAGCCTACGCCAAAGCCGTACTGGACAAGGCCGGGGTAGAAACCCAAGCCTATGCGAACCAGGACCAGGTCTACGCCGACCTGGTCTCCGGCCGCCTCGATGCCTCGATCCAGGACATGCTGCAAGCCCAGCTGGGCTTCCTGAAGTCGCCACAAGGTGCTGATTTCAAGGTCAGCTGGCCGATCGACAGTGAGCTGATGCCAGCGAAAACGGCGGTGGGTATCACCAAAGGCAACCAGGAGCTCAAAGCCTTGTTGGACAAAGGCATCAAGGCGCTGCACGACAACGGCACCTATGCAGCCGTCAAGCAAAAGCACTTTGGCGATCTAAATCTCTACAGCGGCAAATAACGCCCCGGCGCCCATCCTCAAGATGGGCGCTTTTTTTGATTGCCAAGGGCCTTTCCAATGTTCGAAAACCTGTTACAGACTCTGGGGCTTTCTGTCTTCAGCCTTCAGGGCTTTGGCCCGCTGCTGATGCAAGGCAGCTGGATGACCGTCAAATTGTCGATACTGTCGCTGTTGTTGAGCGTTGTGCTCGGCCTGATCGGCGCCAGTGCCAAGCTGTCCAGCTCGTCTCTGTTGCGCATTCCAGCGCAGCTCTACACCACCCTGATTCGCGGGGTGCCGGATCTGGTGCTGATGCTGCTGATTTTCTACAGCCTGCAAACCTGGCTGACCAATCTCACCGTGGCGCTGGACTGGGACTATATCGAGATCGACCCGTTCAGCGCTGGCATCATTACCCTGGGGTTCATCTACGGCGCGTATTTCACCGAGACCTTTCGCGGCGCGATCCTCGCTGTGCCTCGCGGGCAAATGGAAGCCGCAACAGCCTACGGCTTGAGCCGCAGCCAGCGCTTTCGCTTCGTGGTGTTCCCGCAAATGATGCGCTTCGCCCTGCCAGGCATCGGCAATAACTGGATGGTGATCCTCAAGGCCACCGCACTGGTCTCGATCATCGGCCTGGCCGATCTGGTCAAGGCGGCCCAGGATGCCGGTAAAAGCACCTATCAACTGTTCTACTTTCTGGTACTCGCCGCCTTGATCTATCTGCTGATTACCAGCGCTTCGAACTACATCCTGCGCAGGCTGGAATGCCGTTATGCCGCAGGCTCCAGGGAGGCCGTACGATGATCGAACTTCTGCAGGAATACTGGAAACCTTTCCTTTACAACGACGGTTATCACATCACCGGGCTGGCCATGACCCTCTGGCTGCTCAGCGCCTCGATCTTCATCGGCTTTGTGATGTCGATCCCGCTGTCGATTGCCCGGGTGTCACCCAATGCATGGGTACGCTGGCCGGTTCAGTTCTACACCTATCTGTTTCGCGGTACGCCGTTGTATATCCAACTGCTGATTTGCTATACGGGCATCTATGGCATCGCCGCCGTTCGCGCTCAACCGGTGCTCGACGCGTTCTTTCGCGATGCGATGAACTGCACCATTCTCGCCTTTGCCCTGAACACCTGCGCCTACACCACGGAGATTTTCGCCGGGGCAATCCGCAGCATGTCCCACGGTGAAGTCGAGGCGGCCAAGGCCTATGGTCTGACCGGCTGGAAGCTCTATGCCTACGTGATCATGCCGTCAGCACTGCGCCGTTCGTTGCCGTACTACAGCAACGAAGTGATTCTGATGCTGCACTCGACCACTGTGGCCTTCACCGCCACCGTGCCGGACATACTCAAGGTCGCACGCGATGCCAACTCGGCAACCTTTATGACCTTCCAGTCGTTCGGCATTGCCGCGCTTATCTACCTGACCGTCACCTTTACACTGGTCGGTTTGTTCCGTCTGGCCGAACGCCGTTGGTTGTCTTTCCTTGGCCCGGCTCACTAATTCAGGATTTGCGCACATGTACAAATTGACCGTTGATAACCTGCATAAAAGCTATGGCAACCACGAAGTCCTCAAGGGCGTCTCGCTGAAAGCCAAAACCGGCGATGTGATCAGCCTGATTGGCGCCAGCGGTTCAGGCAAGAGCACCTTTCTGCGCTGCATCAATTTCCTCGAAACACCCAACAACGGCACCATGAGCCTGGACGACAAGCAGATTCGCATGATCAGTGATCGGCACGGCATGCGCGTGGCCGACGACGCTGAACTGCAACGAATCCGCACCCGCTTGGCGATGGTGTTCCAACACTTCAACCTGTGGAGCCACATGACGGTGCTGGAAAACATCACCATGGCCCCGCGCCGGGTGCTGGGTGTCAGCAAGAAAGATGCAGAGGATCGGGCTCGACGCTATCTGGACAAGGTCGGCCTGCCGGCCCGCGTCGCTGATCAATATCCGGCGTTCCTCTCTGGCGGTCAGCAACAGCGCGTGGCGATTGCTCGGGCCTTGTCCATGGAACCGGAAGTCATGCTGTTCGACGAACCGACCTCGGCACTCGACCCAGAACTAGTGGGCGAGGTGCTCAAGGTCATTCAGGGGCTGGCCGAAGAAGGCCGTACCATGATCATGGTCACCCACGAAATGAGCTTCGCTCGCAAAGTGTCAAACCAGGTGCTGTTCCTGCATCAGGGACTGGTCGAAGAACAAGGCGCACCCGAGGACGTACTGGGCAACCCCCAGAGCGGACGGCTGCAGCAGTTCCTCAGTGGCAACCTGAAGTAAATACCCTAGTCCGAGCAACACCTTTGAGCGACTGGTCAATTGCTCAAAGTGCTAGAGATCCAGGGTGCTGTTCGAGCGCAGGCACTTTTCGTACAGAACCTAATAAACGCCCAGCATGCCTTCGATGCTACGCACCATAGAAACAAGCCGCGGACCAATGTCGTTTTTCAGCTGCCCATTGTTCAGCATAAACGCCGACCCGCGTTTCAAGCAGATGATCCTTGATGCGCAATCAACCGATGTGATTTACACAAACAAGGTGACTGGCATTATTACGGGCAAGTCTGGTTCGATCCGAACTGGACTAGCGTGAAGGCGCCCCGTCCCTGAGATTTCGGTTGAACACGAAAAGAGAACCCGAGGCGACAGGCAGCTATGGGTCGTTTCCTGCCTGTCGACCAGGCCGGTTGGACGCAGTACCCCGATTGAAGAGCGTCGAGTGTCTGTCGCTAGCCCGCTTTCAGTTCGGGGATGCAGCCCGTCCAATTCAAACGGCGTGAACTTGGCCTGGCGCGCTGACTGCATAACTGTCGGGTTAAGTGAACGGTGCGATGTCGAAATACCATAAGGTTATAATGAAACGATATTAACCACACATTTTTTGTGCCTATAAGATTGATCCATGTGTACCTGTCGGCCAACCGGCGCTCCACATCAATGAAAACCTGGCGACTGTTTCGCCTGTTATTGAAGGAGGCGCTCCTCGGGCGCCGAACGTGTGGAGTGACCGTAATGCCAGCTGTATCCCTGAGTTCTACTACCAGCCGCAACCCGTCGCAAAATTTCGATGTCCGCCCCTTGGCCGCCGCACTGGGCGCTGAAGTCTTGGGTCTCGACCTTAGCCGCCCGCTGAACGATGCCGATGTCGCCCGTATCTATCGTGCCTACCTTGATCATGGCCTGCTGATCTTCCGCGACCAACGTATAACACCCGAGCAACATATCGACTTCAGTCGTCGCTTTGGCCCGCTGCAGGTTCATGTACTCAAGCAGTTCCTGCTGGCCGACCACCCGGAAGTCTTCATCATTTCCAATATCATCGAGAACGGCCAGCCGATCGGCCTGGGCGATGCCGGAAAGTTTTGGCATTCGGATCTGTCCTACGTGGAATTCCCCAGTCTGGGCGCCATGCTACTGGCGCAGGAACTGCCGGAAGAAGGTGGAGATACCCTGTTCGCCAGCCAGCAATTGGCCTACGAAACCCTCCCTACCGAGTTGCGCCAGATCATTGATGGCAAACGCGCGGCGCATTCCTACACGACCCGTTACGCCGATGAGGTGTTCAAGGGCGTCCGCCGGCCAACGCTGACTGAAGCGCAATTGGCCGAGGTCAAGCCAGTGGTGCACCCGGTAGTGCGCACCCACCCGGAAACCGGGCGCAAGGGGCTGTTCGTCAATGAGAACTTCACCACTCATATCCTCGACCTCCCTGAGAATGAGAGCAAACAGGTTCTCGCCGAGCTCTACGCTCACAGCATCAAGCCTGAATTCATCTACCGCCATCAGTGGCAACCCAATGACCTGCTGTTCTGGGATAACCGCGCACTGATCCACCTGGCTACCGGCTGCCCCAGCCACCTGCGTCGGCGTATGCACCGCACGACGATTCAAGGCGACGTGCCGCGCTGATCACTCTCCCATTAGCCCCTCATGGCAGGGGCTATCAACAACTGCGCGCAGGGCAAGCAGTATGGTTGGGGCAGGTGTGAATTGGTTCGTTTCTGCGCCATTCAAATGACACGTCCACCCGGCCGATGGGGGGCAAGCTACAGACAAGCGAGCACTTGATAACGACTCTGGACAAATCCGTTATCAGACATCGATGAGCCAATAAGGCGTAAACCCCGCTCGTCCCCTAGCTGGCTGAACAATGGAATCCCCTTGCCCAGCAACACAGGAATACGCGTGATAACGATCTCGTTGATCAGCCCGGCAGCGAGGAAAGCTTGAATGGTCTGACCTCCATCTATGTAGAGATGCTTCATGCCTCGAGCCGCCAATTGCGCCACGATAAATACCGGGTCGCCGGCCTGCACATCGACCTTGCCGTGTAATGTTTGAGGGAGCGTCACTCCTTGACGAGAGAGCACAATGACCGGCTTGTTCTCATAGGGCCATTCAGGAAAGGACAACACCTTATCCAGCGTTTTTCGCCCCATAACCAACGCATCGACCGTCGCCATAAAGTCATCATAACTTAGCCCCTTCAAAGCAGAGCACTCGTACTCAGGCCGGTGAAGCCACTCAATATCGCCATCGGTCCTGGCGATGAAACCGTCAATGCTTGCAGCGATAAAGACCGAGCATTTGATATCCATTGCCTGTAGACCTCCTGTTTTTTGGGCGCTTTATATAGCATGAACTGACACCTGATCAGTGCCAGTGAAACATTTTGATAACTAGCGACCGGTACGGGTACAGGAGTCGACTAAGGGTCTACTTTCAGCCTGTTCAAGACAGTTGAAGGGTGGCGATTTCCGGCTGTCGAATTGCTACCGCACATTTGGGTGCCAAATTCGTGACATAGAAGCATTGCGAGACATACTTTTCTAGAGGGCGTCTCGCCTGCTACGGCGTGAGATCAAGCTTCACCTGACTGGGGAGATGGCTTATGACCAGGAGTGGCGCGATGACAATTCAGACACCACACGACACCCGTGACCAATAGTGCTATAGCCGCCAGCTCAGATGCATCAGGCCACCGATGCTCCCAGAGAAATCCGAACAAAAGCGCCGCTAGCGTTTCTACCACCAGCACTTGCCCACTGAGTGCCAACGGTAGAAGCCGGCTTGCCTGATTCCAGCATGCCCCTCCAACAACCGACGATAGCAGTGCCACACCGCCACCCACGAGAAGAAAATCAAGCCATACGGAAGTGCTGTGCGTTTCCACCTCAAAACCAAATACCGGTATTGCCAAAAGCAGCGACTGCGCGCCAGTCATAATACCCGTCAGTAGAGACCAGTCATGCGAGGACACTCTGGCTATTACGCCTAACCTGCGCGAGTTGCTAACCGCGTACCAACTCCAGCTAATCAACGCGCCTAACGCACACGTGATTCCGACAACAGTGCTCGCCGATGAGTTGGGTTGCTCACCACCGTTCAGCGCATGCAAACTGATGAGTACGACGCCTGCGACAGCGCAGCACAGCGATGGGAAAAGCCGTCGCAGAGAAACCGCATCTGCGTCGTTACGACCAGCCAGCGTAACGAGCACCGGTATAAGCCCAACAATCAATGACGTCGTCGCTATCCCGATAAGTTGGACACTGCTGCCCACGAGGGAGTAGTAAACGAGATTACCAATCAGACTAAGCCAAAAAAGCGACTTCCAGTCGGCGATAGTGAGATTCGAGCATACACGCCGCCAAAGCGGCATCAGCAGGGCCAGTGAGAATAGCCCGAAGCAGAGGAACCGTAGGACCGCAAACTGCACGCCGCTCAATCCCGGGGTTAGCTGGGGGCCAAGGAAGATCACCCCCCAGCACAGGCCTGCACAGACGCCGTAACCAAGGCCTTTCAGTAATGATCGATCAGCAAACATTTCATTAACGCTCAAAACCTCAAAGCGTTCAGTTTGAAGAGCAGACCTAGGGGCGTATTGTCGATAACTGTGTGTTTTTTTACCGAGACTGTTGCTGGAGCTTACGATAGGCGCCCGGCGTTGTGCCGCAAAGGCGCTGCATGGCCCGGGTGAGCGCCGCCTGATCGGAGAAACCGGTGCGCAGCGCGATGTCAGCTATTGGTAATGCGCTGCTGCGTAGCCATCGTTGTGCTTCGTCAATTCGCAAGTCGGCCAACCACGCTTGAGGGGTCTTTCCGAAAAGCTGCCGAAAACGTTGATGGAGTTGGCTCATGCTCATATCGGCCGTTCGAGCCATCACCTCGTTGCTCCAGCTCACTCCAGGATGTGCTCGCAGGCGGGCTATCAGTTGCTTCATGCCGGGCGATGACTGAACAGTATCGGAGCTGAGCGATGAAAGAAGCAGAGGTGCCAGTTGCGATGCACCAACCGAGAGCTGGTCATTACCCACTAGCTCTGCGAACTCGATAAGTCGGCGAGTGGCTTGAGAGATCGGGACGTAAATGCGTTGAGCCAGGCGCTCAAAATGGAGGGTTTCAAGCGTGGCAGGCGCACAGTCCAGAACCAAAAAACGGCTGTTTGAATGAGTGAACTGCGAATGCACAGAGCCAGGAGTCACGAGGGCAGCAAGTGATTGATCTATGCAGCCGCCCTTGCCGTCCACGTCGATTTCCATACGGCCGCAGATCGGCAACACCAACTGAGCAAAATCGTGGCAGTGGCGTGGGTTTTCGGTCTTGTAACTACGAATTTCGAGATTCAGAAACAATTTAGCGCTCCAAGCTACCCATTTGGCACTTCTATAGAAATCGACCAATCATATGGCCATATGAAGCCGCCGATTGCCGTCCTTCACCCTAGTACCATCGTGTGCAGATGACCGCTGCTTGCGCTTCCTTGTCGAAGCCCTTCAACGTGTTGATGACGGTGGTGACATTGGTGAGGCAAAGCTTGATGCGGCTCCCAGCGCCGCTCCTCAGTTGCTGGCAAGGCCAAGTTGTTGCTGCAATACGGAAGCCGCATTGTAGCAATTAAAGGATATGACCTTTCCACGCTCCAGGTGAAAAACGTCGCAGCACGGAACATCTATTGCCTTGCCCGTTGGAGCGACAGTCCCTGAGGCAAGTGTGAGTTCACCTTTATGCGTCCCCCGAATTGCGAGCTCGACGACGACGTTCTCCGCGACATAGATGTTGAATAGCTCACGGTGAACATCAGGAAATGCACTTGCGAAGGCGTCGATAGCGTCGCCAATAGCCTGCCCGTGCAACTTCAATCCGGAAGGAATGTCGCACATATATCCTTCATCGGAGAAGAAGGAGACAACCTTCGCGATGTCTTTCCCGCTTCCCTCCCCGGCGGCGTACAGTTCTCTGACGATTTCTTTATTGTTAAGCATCATCAATCCTCTGCGTAGTGGGTTCCGACTATTTGGCGCTTCGGCAAGGCGTTGCCGATGTTCAACGTATTCGCTGACTTTGCGAATTGTTTCGTGTGGTATCGGTCTCGATGGGTCAGGGCCTGGGGCTCGCGTCCATCTCGGAGGCCCGCGCCAGTGCTTGCGTATCGATATACTCCCGGATGTTCGTCAGTTTTCCATTTCGCACGGTAATGGCGAAAATCCAATCGTCCTCCCACGTTTTATTCGTGGCTTTGATTCTCCCCCTGGCGAAGCCGAGGACCAGAACCCGGTCACCCTGCGCCACGTATTCGTGGAACTCCATGACGGATGTTTCCATCTTTTCGGAAGCCTTCTGAAGCAGATTTGCCAATCCCGCGTGCCCGCGATACGTGCCAGCCAGCGGCCAGTCCTCGCCCGGAATGATCCATTCAATATCTTCGGAAGTCAGCGCCATTAGACCTTGCCTATCGCTGCGGCCCATTGCTGCAAAGAAGTCCTTAACAACCTGAACATTCTTTTGTGTGTTCATCGAAATCTCTCCGTTTCTCTCACATCTGATCGCGTCCGCTCTAATCAGATACGTTATGGACCTGCCGGTGAGGGACGTGGTGTCGGTGATTCAGCCGATATCGACGTTCAAGGCGATGTCCCAAGTGCCCGCGCCGTTTTTGGCCAGGCCGATCATCATCAGGCCGAGCGCCTCGAGCGTCTGGGCCATGTGCAGGCCGCCGACATCTAACGGACGCAGCCCGAGACTTTCGATGTACGTCGAGACGCGCGCCTTGGCCTCCGGATCGTCGGCGGCGATGAACGCGTCGAGGCGCCCACCCTTAGCAAGGACGTGGCCGAAGAGGGTGTTGAACGCCTTCACGACATGCGCGCCGGCGGGGGCGATCTTGGCGATCTCCTGCGCACCAGAACTGCCGGCGGGAGAGACAAGGCCCGTGAGGTCCGGGGAGGCCGTGTTGGTGATGTCGATGATCACCTTGCCGTCGAGCGCGTCCCCGTACTCGGCCACCACCGATGCCGCACCGGTGTACGGCACGGCGAGGATGACGATGTCGCCGGCCGGAGTGGCCCCGTACGTCCCTGTGATCGCTCCGGCTGCGAGCTTGTCGGCCAGCGCCTGCGCCTTGGCGGGGTCGCGGCTGATCACCTCAACGGTGTGTCCAGCTTTGGCGGTACGACCAGCGATCGCCGCGGCCATGCCTCCTGAGCCAATGATGCTGATAGTGCTCATGTGTAATCTCCAAATGAGTTGGGGTATTGCCCGCAGTCTCTGAAAGGGCTTCCCCCGGTTAGTATCCCGTGTGTGCCGGGCCGCATCCGCCTCCCTTATGCCATGCTCGGGTCGAACGGATCACGGCATCGCGACGTTGCTGTTCGCCGGGCTCGTTGCGACCCGGCGAACAGCCTCAGCTCACTCAGGCGGCAGGGAAGTAGTGGCCATTGTCCATATCGGCAAACAGGCCGGGCTGCATTGGTGTCCAGCCGAGCGTCTGGCGCGTGATATCGTTCGACGCCGGGGTATCCAGCGTCACCAAGTTCGCGAGGAAGCCGAAGAAACCCGGCCCCATCATTACGTCCGCGGGAATGGGCACGGCGGGAAGGTTCAGACGGCTGCCAATGGCCTCCGCGATCTCGCGGTACGGGATAGACCCTTCGGCAACCGCATGCCAGGATCTGCCAGCGGGACCCTTCTCCAGCGCCAGGCGGAACAGGGTAGCGAGGTCGCGGGCATGCACTGCCGCCCACCGGTTGGAGCCGTCGCCGGGGAAGCCAACGACGCCCTTTTCCTTTGCTTGCCCGATTAGGACCTGAAGGAAACCGGCCTTGTCGGTTGAGCTGTGCATGATTTCAGAAATGCGCACGACCGAAGACCGCACGCCCCGCTCTGCGAGACCGATTACGGTAAGCTCCACGATGTTACGAACCCGCAGGGAGCCCTTATATTGATCGCCAGCCGGAGAAAGAGCCGGATCCTCCTCGGTCGCCGGTCGGCTCTGGAGCGGCCCAGGAACCGGCCAACCCTTGTTAGTCGGCGAACCGATGCTTCCCGACACGACCAGCGGCTTTCCCGTTCCAGCCAGTGCATCACCGTATGCGAGCATGATCTGGACCTCCGCTGCGGCAACAGCGTCGATCCCGCCGACCGGAAGCAGGTCTTGTCTGTGCGCGACGTGGATCACGCCGTCGGCGGCTGCAGCCGCCTCCTTGAGCCCGTCGAGATCATCGAGAACACCGCGACGCACCTTTGCGCCGAGCGCAGTAACCGCCTCCGCCGCACTGTCCGACCGGGCCAAAGCGGTGACCTTGTGGCCGGCGGCGATGAGGTCGGAGATGATGTACGGACCGGAATGGCCGGTCCCGCCAGTGACGAATACGTGCATGTTGGTGCTCCTTGTAAGTGATGTGATGCGAGAAGTTCTGCGAGTGCACTCAGCCGAGAAGGCTGACGCCGATTGAGAACTTGGTGTGCTTGACCGAGTGGGCGATGAGGCCCAGCGACAGCAGGCAGGCATGCTCCAGTGTTCGCGCCATGAGCAGCGGCCCGGTGTCCATCGGGCGCAGTCCGAGGCTCTCGATGAACGCCGAAACGCGTGCCTTCGCCTGCGCGTCGTCCCCGGCGATGAACACGTCCACTGGGTGACCCTCAACAGAACCGGCAGCCAGGACGTGGGAGAACTGGGTGTTGAACGCCTTGACGACTTCGGCGTCGGCAGGGACGGCGTTGGCGATCTCCTGTGCGCCGAAACTGTCCTCAGGGGTCACAAAGCTTGTGAAGTCGGGGGCGACGGGGTTAGAGATGTCGACAAGTACCTTGCCTGCCAGTTCCTCGCCGTACTGCTTCACCACGTCGAGAACGGCTGCGTAGGGAACCGCCAGGATGACGATGTCCCCGGTCGGGGCGGCGCCGAATATTCCTGTCGTCGCGCCGGCTCCGACCTGTTCGGCCAGCGCCCGCGCCTTGGCGGTGTCACGACTCATCACCTCGATGGTGTGTCCGGCCTTGGCGGCAAGGCCGCCGATCACTGCGGCCATGCCACCTGAGCCGATGATGCTGATAGTGCTCATGTGCAGTTTCCTTACAGATATGGGGTTGATCATTCAAGGACTGCCGACGCGATCCGGCGACCGCGCTCAACGTACGAGCCATGCTGGTCGCCTCACTTGCAAAACGCAAGTGAATAACAGGAATTTACTTGCACCATGCAAGCAATGTTAAGATCCAGCCATGAAAACACCATCTAAAGAAGACGTTCGGTCCCATTGCGCAGTGAACTATGGCGTGGAGATCTTCGGCGACCGCTGGTCGCTCTTGATCATTCGAGACATCGTGTTTGTTGGTAAGAAGACGTATGGCCAGTTTCTGAAATCGGAAGAGGGAATCGCGACCAATGTCCTTGCTTCCCGCCTTGCCTTTCTTGAGGAGCAAGGCATTCTCTCGAAGGCACCCAGCCCCGACGACAGGCGCAAGGATTTCTACACGCTGACAGAGAAGGGCCTGGACCTCATTCCCATCGTGCTCAACATCGTCCTATGGAGCGCGAAGCACGATTTGAAGTCATACGTGCGAGGCCTCAAGGAGTTCGTTGCTCGATTAAGTCAAAGCCCCATGCAGGTGAGCGAAGAGGTGAAGGCGCTGGTCCGCAATGGCGGATGTATGTTTCCTGAGAGCAAGGAATGAGCAAGACAGCAAGCGCGCCCTGTCACGTCGCACGAACTATATGCACACACCACCGGCTACAAGGTGCAGCGAATAGCGGGGCCGATGTCCGAAACGGCCCTGGAAGCCGCCATTAATGTTTCACCAACCCCAGCGGCTGCTCAGGGTCGAAAGCAACCCTTGGTGACCGGCCGCAATCGGCTGTGGATTCAACCGGTCCTTCGCCATCACCGCCGGATTGCGGAAAGCACGTTTCCTTTTGCACGAACAACACTGATGACGCGCTTCCTGGAACGTTCCGAGTACGGACGCTACGCAGTCGCGAGGCTCATCGCGTCGCTCAACGACCAGCATCGAAGCGTGCTAGTTACTGCAGCTGTTCGCCGGATGGGCACGTTCTACGACACCGGTTTCAACATGAGTTCGCGACGCCAGTTCTGTTCTCGCTTCGTTCGTGAAGTCATCCATGAAGCGACCGACATTCAGATCGGTGAAGTGGAGACGTTCGAGACGTTACTGCGACACAATCCCAATCCGAGGCTCGCATTCTGGCGTTTCTGGTACCTCGGCCGGATTCCGTGGCAACGGTTTACCGTTACTCCGGCGAGCTTGCTTCGAAGTCCGCATTTGCGCGTCATTTTCGATGCACAAGGGGATGCCTTGGGAACAGGGCAACCTCAGGCGAAGCGGTGGGCACAGTGACGTTCACACGGCGCAGGTTGGCATGGCCGGTATCGCAGTCAATGCGCGACGCCTGTTCGCACTCAAGGCGCAATTCGACCCGGGCAAACGATTCCGCAACAAGCTATGGGACAAGTACTGCATGGGTTAGCGCGAGGCCCGTAGCAACCAGAAATATTCGGTATTCCAGCAAAGCCATGAATGTTTTTACCCTAAAAAAAGGATTTAAAATGCAGTTGCAGAAACAGGAGTTCACCCAGGTGATTGGGGCCAGATTTACACGCACCACAACGTTGTCTTTGTTTCTTTCGGCTCTGTTTTTATCCTCCAATACGATGGCTTCGCCTGCGTCGCCTGCCGGAAACCAAGTGCACATTCAAGTGCGCCCACAAGGCGAATATGCGGCCATTGATACGAGGCTGGCCGCAGAAACGATTCGTAGGCTGCAAGGCACGGCAGGAAACGAGAACGACACGTTAATATCGGAAGTCGAGCACCATTCAGGAAACTACGCTCCGCCTGTGCTGTTCGCGCTCACCCTCCAGCTCTACAAGCAGGGCAAGTCGGACGAGGCAATCTATTGGTTCAATGCAGCACGCCTTCGGGCGAATTTTGACGCGGCCCGATGCACCGACGAAAGTACAAGATCAGCAGTCCCAGCGCTCGTCGCGCAGATTCCTATTCAGCTTCGTCGCTCACAATTTGATGATCCCGTGAAGCTCAAGGACATCATCCACCGAGTCGTGCAATGGGATGAACGCACACCTTACAACTACGACTATCGCTGGATAAACCTTCATGGAATGGCTGCTATCTCTAGCGGGCTAGGTAATGCGGATGCGAAAAGCAAGCCTATGAGCCTGCCGCGCGAAGAATGGGCCGCTCTTGCGACAAAGACGAGAGCGGAGTACCTCGGCAGTCTTGATACCGCGATCGAAGCTTATAAAAAGCAGAAAACATCGAATTGAGCGCCCGATGGAAAGTATTTGGCTTTCAGGTACGTTCTAACGTATCGGTTGAATCCACAGTTGATTTCGGTCAGTCGTGAGAGGCAGGAATCGGCCAAACGTAGCACTTGAACCAGGGAGCCTGATTCGTTTAATTTCCCCGCTGGAATGGCAAAAAAAGCAGAACTCATTCAGGTCAACAGCCCCGAACTATAAGGACATGGAATGCTGCGCATATTGGGTAAAGCATCGTCGATCAATGTACGGAAGGTACTCTGGGCATGCGCCGAGATCGAAATACCCTTCGAGCGGGAAGATTGGGGTTCTGGCTTCAAATCTACGCACACGCCTGAATTCATTTCGCTGAATCCCAACGCAATGGTGCCGGTGATTCAGGACGACGACTTCGTACTATGGGAGTCAAATTCGATCATTCGGTACCTTGCGTCCCGTTACAACGGAGTTCATCTCTATCCTGTTCAACCGAGAGCAAGGGCACGGGTGGACCAATGGATAGATTGGCAAGCGTCGGACCTCAACAAATCGTGGACTTATGCCTTCATGTCGTTGGTCAGGCAGTCACCTGAGCATCAAGACGGCAAATCGTTGGCCGCCGCTTGCAGTCAATGGTCGAGGCACATGGAGATCCTCAATCGACAGCTCGAATCAACAGGGGCTTACGTCAGCAGCGACGAGTTTTCTTTGGCTGACATACCCATTGGCCTTTCGGTAAATCGGTGGTTTGAAACACCTCTCGATCATCCGGACTTGCCTGCCGTGAGCGCCTATTACGAGCGGCTAAGTCATCGACCAGGCTACCTCCTGCACGGAAGAAACGGGACTCCGTGACAGTATGGTTTCGCGGAGCATGCAAGGCCATTTCGACTCATGACGGATGTCTGCTTCGGGTCGTGAGCTGCCAGTTGTGACAGGCAGCACTCGGCCAGAAGCGGTCATTCACACACGTATATTTCAGACCCCATGATTGCGGCTGCATTGGCCGCAAACGGATTGTATGGGCGCGTTATGCAGGTCCGCCCCCACGACTAATCCACAATGAACAACTTCGCCCCGGTGGTGGTGAATGACCGATGTCCCTCAGCATTATTACCCACCTGATAACTCATTCCCGACGTCAGTGTGAACTGACGACCATCTTCCAGTTCAGTATGCAAATGACCCTCCAGGCACAAAAGGATGTGCCCCCTCCAACACCAATGATCGGCCAAATATCCAGGGCTGTACTCGACCATCCGCACACGCGCTGAACCAAACTGGCAGGTACGCCAATAGGCTGTGCCTGTCTGACCGGCATGCGCCACCGGCTCTATCGTTGACCAATCGGTGGTACCAAATGGGATTGCAGTAAGATCCATGGTTGCCTCATCGAAATACAATAAATGCAGACCGTATCAATCTGGCGATGGTGCCGATAGACACAGACGGCCCGCATTTATGGGATACAGGCGCTGCACAACCCGAAGGCTAGTTGCCCCGCCCTCCTCCAAACGACCACTCATCGCCGGCCGTAGTGGTGATCACCACCATGACATCCTCCGCGTTCAGTCCCGTCGCCCGCCCCAATTTCTCGACCAGATCGCGGTAAAAACGCTGTTTGGTCTCAACGCTTCGAGGACGGCCTGCGGTAATCGCGATTAGCACAAAGTCATGGCTACGCGGCCCGCCCAGATAGTGGGGATCAAATATCAGCTCGCCGATCTCATGTTGGTGAATGGCCTGGAAGCGATCAGTCTTCGGCACTTCGAAGCTCTCGACGAAGGCGTCGTGCAAACCTTCAGACAATGCCTGTAAATACTCGGCCGACTTCCCGCGGTGCAATGAAATTCGTGCAAACGGCATCAACGATTACTCCTGACGTTTTGGAAGGCAAGCCTGTAGCTCACTGAGCAAATTCAGCGCCGATGCGGCTGTCGGCCAACCTGAATAAAACGCCAGATGGGTTATGACTTCGGCCAGTTCGTCGACACACAAGCCGTTATCCAGTGCACGTTTCAAATGAAATGGCAGTTGCTCCAGACGGTACATCGCCACCAGCGCGGCCACCGTCGCCAGACTGCGTTCACGGGGCTTCAATTGCGTACGCGTCCACATGTCGCCAAACAATACTTTGTCGGTCAGCTCGGCAAACTTCTGCGGGTAGTTGCTTTGGTGTTCTCGCCCCGTGACCATCGATGCATTCATGATGTTTTTCCCTCTGATGTCCCAATTTGATGGAGGAAAACTATCAAGTCGCAACAATTCCGAATATCAGATTTAATTGCATCAATCATCCCGAATTAGTGGACTATTGAATGCGCCGCCCAACCTTCGATCTTGACGTATTGCGCACCTTCGTCACCGGAGTGGAGTTCAACAGCTTTGCCAAAGCGGCGGATCGTCTCGGTCGGTCGACATCTGCCGTAAGCGCTCAATTGAAGAAACTCGAGGAGCAGATCGGTACGCCGGTACTGGCTAAATCCGGTCGCGGACTGGTCTTGACCCCAACAGGAGAAACACTGCTCAGCCATGCCCGCCGGTTGCTGGAGCTGAACGATGGCATTTTCCAGACCCTGCATGAAAGCCAGACCGCCGGGTCCATACGCCTCGGGCTTCAAGAGGACTTTGGGGAACATTTCCTGAGCGATATCCTGCGACGCTTCGTCCAGACTTACCCGAGGGTGAATCTCGAAGTCAGGATCGCCCGTAATGCCGAACTGCTTGCTCTGGTCGAAAGCGCAGATTTGGACCTGGCCCTGACCTGGGACACCGGGCACATGTCGCCCTATGCCACGCGCCTGGGCGCAACACAGATGCACTGGATCGGGGCCCGCGATACGCCACTGCTGACTGCCCTTGATGACTCACCGTTGCCATTGATCATGTTCGACGCGCCTTGCGTATTGCGCAGCGCTGCCACCCAGGCGCTGGATGCCGCGCAAATACCTTGGCGGATCGCCCTGACCAGTCCCAGCGTCGGTGGTATCTGGGCGGCCGTCGCAGCCGGATTGGGTCTGACGCTGCGAACCCGCATCGGGCTGCCAAGCCATCTCACCGTTGTTTCTGGCTTACCCCCCGTGCCAAGCCTTGGCTATGTGCTTCACAGCGGTGGCGACGACCCAACACCAGCCACCCAACAATTGGCCGCATTGATCAAAACGAGCCTGCAAGAACAGGCGTTTCGTTTCACGATTACGAAGTAATCGAAGGCACCCAAGGGTTCAATTCGAGCAATACGGATGGAGAATAACGAAGCACGGAGGTGGTGGGCCAATGACGGCTATGGGTCGTTAGCTGCCTGTCACGACTGGCCGGTTTCGCCCCATTGATTGGGCCTAACTCTCTTGGTCTGACGGTATAAGGGTTTTCCCGCTTTGCTTCAGCCACAAACCAAAGTCCTGCATTACGCTGACGATGGGCTTCAACCGATTGCCTTCCTCGGTTAGCTCGTATTCCACTTTGACAGGGACTGTCGGGAACACCGTGCGCTTCACCAAGCCGACTTCCTCAAGTGCCCGTAGGTCGAGGGTCAGCATCCGCTGCGAGATTCCCGGGACATCACGCCGCAGCTCATTGAAGCGCTTAGGTCCGTCAAGAAGATACGACACCAGCAGGAGGCGCCAGCGACCACCTAACAGGCGCATGGCTTCCTCCACTGAGCAGCCAGTCACATTCTTTTTCATAGTCTTCCTCGTGCTTCATTAAGGTATATTTTTTGTACCTAGATGATAAAAAAGTGCCTTCTTCCTTTTATATACTGGATCCCTAAAATAATCATCCGTCACTTTCTCGGTGGAAGTGACGTATTCGACCTATTAGGAGATCGCTCGTGAAGCTTTACTACATCGCTGGCAGTTGCTCCCTTTCCCCTCATATCGTGATCAATGAACTGGGACTTGATGTCACGCTGCTCAAGGTCGATCACCGCAAGCACACGGTGCATGGTGACGTTGACTATTACGAGGTAAATCCTCTCGGCTATGTGCCGATCCTTGAATTGAAGGACGGCACCAGATTTCGGGAGGGCCCGGTGATCGTGCAGTACCTGGCTGATCAGAAGCCAGAAGCCGGGCTGGCCCCACCCAATGGCACAATCGAACGCTATCGGCTGCAAGAATGGCTGAGTTTTTTGACGTCCGAGATCCACAAGGGCTTCATTCCACTTCTCTATGCCGGGCTGGCTGGTAAGTATGTGGATACAGTCAAACCCAAGCTGGAGGCGCGCTACGCGTGGATAGATAAACAACTCGAGGATCGTCAGTTTCTACTCGGCGAGAAGTTCACTGTCGCCGATGCCTATCTGTTCGCCCTGACTGGCTGGGGGCAGGCGGACTGGTTGACGTCATACTTCAAGGCCGATATTTATTTCGACGATCTAAAAAATCTCCAGGCCTGGTACGGCCGGATGCGTCAGCGCCCAGCGGTTCAAAAGGCGCTCCAGGAAGAAGGACTAGAATGATGTTGAGCTGCCAGAAGGCGCTGCTGAACACCTAGATGACAGATAGCCTGCGATATTAGCCACTGCGGTTTGTTTAATGGCAGTTCAGCAGGCGCATCCAAGTGTCCACTTTGAGCCGACTTCAACCGGTCGCGACTACCTATATTGGGTCCATTCTGTTGAAAAAGCAGTTCCCTCTCCGGCCTGCAGAAAATCTCTTCATTGGCCGGAGGGGGATCACACAGTAATGACCGGCTAAGACATGATGTCGGCCACGAACAGTTTCGACGGTTCAATCTCCCTGGCCACGACGAGATCGCTGACATGATGATTACGCAGGGGCCCGGTCGCACCGAAGGTGCTCGTGTCTGGCTGGCAGGTGATAAAAATGCGCGAGCAGATGCTTCCAACGTTCATGGCGCCTCTCCTCTCCTTTCGGTTGGCAACTCTTTCCACGCTGAGCGAAATTGATCTGTGTCATAAGGACGATGCCGTGCTCAACGCACGATGGATATGCCTCGCTTTCGCGAGACGGGGAACGCGGGTGAAGCTGACTCGCGGAGGATCACTGATATGTACGGAAAAAACAGGGTGTGTATCGACAACAGCGCCGCGCCCCGTCCGATCCTGGGGGGGCCGACCACAGGCGGCCGGACGGACGGCAGGTTGCTTATATGAGCGGCTCGATTCGGCTTCTGGTGTACGCCGTGCTGGTGTGCATCTGCGGGCTTGCCTGGGGAGCGGACGGAGCCGCGCAGAGCGCCGGACCGCGCGTCACGATTCTCGTTTACCACCGCTTTTCGGAGACGGCGGACGACTCGATGACCGTGCGCATGAGCACCTTCGAAACCCAGTTACGCTTCCTGCACGAGCGTGGCTACCACATTGTGTCGCTGCGTGAGGTTGTCGACTGGCTGCGGGATCCGAATGCGACGTTACCGGAGAAGCCAGTGGCGATCACCGTCGACGACGGGCATCGTTCGGTATTCGAAAAGCTGCTGCCCATCGTGCTGCGCGAGCGTTTTCCGGTCACGCTGTTCATCTATCCATCGGCGATCTCGAACGCGTCCTATGCGCTAACCTGGGACCAATTGCGTACCCTGAGACAGACCGGGCTCATTGACATCCAGTCGCATACGTACTGGCATCCCAACTTCAACGTCGAGCGCAGACGCCGTACGCCGCCGGATTTCCAGCAATTCGTCCGCACACAACTCCACAAATCGCGTCAACGCCTCGAGTCGCAAACCGGTGTGCATGTCGACATGCTCGCGTGGCCGTTCGGCATCTACGACGACGAATTGATCGCGCTCGCCTCCGACGAGGGCTACGTGGCAGCCTTCACACTGGACGCGCGCAAGGCGGACCGGCACGCTCGGTTACTCGCACTGCCGCGCTTTCTGATGATCGATGCCTACGGAGCAAGCGCGTTTGCGCGCCTGCTCGGCGAACCGAACACGCTGCCGATGCCCCCAGCGGGGAACACACGATGACCTTCACCCGCGCATTGAGGCGCTATGCGATCCCGGCGCTGCTCGCCGTCACTGCCCTGCTGACTGATCGAGGCGCCTTGGCCGTCACCGGCGTCGTGCTCGACTCAAGCACGCAGAATCCGGTCGCCGACGCAATCATCACGACATCGGCCGGCGTGATGCATACCGACGAAAACGGGCGGTTCGAGACGGCTCACGCGGCCGAGAGCGTCGCGGCCCGCGCACCGGGGTATCTGCGCACCGAGGCCAAAGTGTCCGGCGAAACGCCCGTGACACTCGCGTTGACCCCATTTCGCCCGAAAGCGCTCTATCTGTCAGTGTTCGGCGTGACCAGCAAGACGCTGCGCAACAAGGCCGTCAGCCTTGCCGAAAGTACCGTGATCAATGCATTCGTGATCGACGTCAAGGGCGACCGCGGCCTGACGCCGTATCGCAGTGCGGCGCGCGAGGCGATCGGCGCAGCGGCCCGCGTGACCACGCGCGCACCGCAGGAACAGGATTTTCCGGCGCTGCTTGCCAGCTTGCATGCGCAGCACCTGTACCTGATCGCGCGCATCGTCGTGTTCAAGGACGACCCACTCGCCGACGCGCATCCGGAGTGGAGCGTGCACACCGCAGAAGGCGAGCCGTGGCGGGATCGCGAGAACCTGCAATGGATGGATCCGTTTTCGCACGACGTATGGCAGCACAATCTCGATGTCGCCGAGGAGGCGGCGCAGATGGGCTTCGACGAGGTTCAGTTCGACTATGTGCGCTTTCCCGACAAGAGCGGGCTACGCTTTGCCCTGCCGAACACCCAGGGCAACCGGACTGCGGCAATCGTCGGCTTCCTGCAGGCCGCGCGCACACGGCTCGCGCCCTACAACGTATTCGTCTCCGCAGATATCTTCGGCTACGTCTGCTGGAATCTCGACGATACCGCGATCGGCCAGCAAATCGAATTGCTGGGCGCGTCGCTCGACTATATTTCGCCGATGCTGTACCCCTCCGGTTTCACCTGGGGGCTGCCGGGCTTAACCAACCCGATCACCGATCCCGGTCAGATCGTCAGGCGTTCCCTGGCGGAGGCGGTGCATCGCACCCATCTGCCGGGCGTGCGTTTTCGCCCGTGGCTGCAGGCTTTTCGCGACTATGCGTTCGATCATCACCCGTTTGACGCGGCGGCGATCAGTGCGCAGGTAAACGCCGCCGACGCAGCCAACACCGATGGATGGATGTTATGGAACCCGCGAAATTACTACGACGCCGCCGATTTTCCGCACCGTTGATCGGTGCGCTGAAGCGCTGGGCAATGCTGGTTGGAATGGCGACGGCGGCGCAGATCGCGGGCGCCGCAGATCTCGATGCGGCGGCGCGCCTGCAAGCCGCACAGATCGTCGAGAGGCAGATCGCCGCCGGACGTGTTCCGGGTGCCGTCGTCCTGATCGGGGATGCCACGCACGTGCTCTATCGCCAAGCCTTTGGACAACGCGCGATGACGCCCGACCCCGAGCCGATGACACTGAGCACCGAGTTCGATCTCGCGTCGCTGACCAAGGTCATCGCGACCACCACGGCAATTATGCAACTGGCCGAAGCGCGCCGCATCGACCTGGACGCACCCGTTGCGCAGTATTGGCCCGCCTTTGCGGCGCACGGCAAAGACGCGGTGACGGTGCGTGACCTGCTTGCGCACACCTCTGGGCTGATGCCAGACCTGCCTGCGCGGCCACTGCATCCGGACCGGGAAGGCGTATTGAGCGCGATCGCGGCGCAGCGTCTGCGCAGCGCACCAGGTGAACACGTCATCTACAGTGACCTGAATTTCGTGGTGCTCGGCGAGTTGGTCGAGCGCATCACGCACCTTCCGCTCGACGCGTACTGCCGGGTTCACATCTTCGGGCCGCTCGGCATGCGCGACACGGTCTTTCTACCGGACGCAGGGCGAGTGGCACGCAGTGCGCCGACAATCGCGAACAAGGCCGGCATACGCCGCGGCCACGTGCACGATCCGACGGCCGAATGGATGGGCGGCGTCTCCGGCAACGCGGGGCTATTTTCCACGGCAGACGACCTCGCCCGCTTCGCGCAGATGATGCTGAACGAGGGACGCGCGGGCACCCTGCAGATTCTGCGGCCAGCGAGCATCGCCGCGCTCGCGGCTGCCGCCTCGCCGCTCGCGGCCGTGCCGTGGCGCGGCCTCGGCTGGGAACTGGCCGCACCGTTCGCGTCGAATCATGACCGTCTGCCGCCGATTAGCGTCATCGGCCACACCGGGTACACCGGCACGGGCCTGTGGATCGATCTGGTGACGCGTCAATTCATCGTCATCCTGACCAACCGCGTGTACCCGGACGACAGCGGTGACGCCCGCCCGCTTCGTGCGCAGTTGCTCGCGTTGCTGGCAAGCCGGGCTGCGCCTGCGAGCGTCGCGCAAATCGGCCGGTTGCTGCCGTCGGCGTTGCCGGCGCTGCGTGCCGCCGATCGCCTGCCGACCTCGATGGGCCCGGTGCAGACCGGCATCGACGTGCTCGAGGCTCAGCAGTTTGCGCCGCTCGCTGGCATGCGCGTGGGCTTGATTACAAATCGCAGCGGCTTCGACGCCGAGGGCAGGCGCACCATCGACGTACTCGCGCACGCGCCGGGCGTCACGCTGGCAGCGCTGTTTTCGCCGGAACATGGGCTGAACATCGACGTGGATGAGCGGGTCGGCGATACACTCGACACGGCGACGGGCCTCACCGTACACAGTCTCTACGGCGCGGCGCGGCGCTTCCCGGCCGGTTCGCTCTATGGACTGGATGCGCTGATCTTCGACATTCAGGATGCCGGCGTGCGCTTCTTCACCTATGAGACAACGCTCGGCTACGCACTCGAGGCCGCAGCGGCGCGTGGCATTCCGCTGTTCGTGCTGGACCGGCCCGATCCGCTCGGTGCGCAGCGATTCGGCGGACCGGTGCTGGACAGCCGCCACGAATCGTTCACTGGCTATTTCCCTGCGCCGCTGCAGCCCGGCATGACGATCGGCGAGCTGGCGAGTCTTTTCAACCGCAACAAGCACATTGGTGCGGACCTGCGCGTTGTGCCGATGCAGGGGTACCGGCGCACGATGGCCTTCGCCGACACTGGTCTCGGTTGGGTGCCGCTGTCGCCGAACCTGCGCACGCTGCCCCAGCTCGACCTATACCCGGATGTCGGTTTGCTCGAAGGCGCGAATCTGAGTGTGGGCCGCGGCACACCGCACCCGTTCGAGTGGATCGGCGCGCCGTGGATCGACGCGACTCGGCTCGCAAACGCACTGAATGCGCTTGACGCTGGCGCGCATTTCGAGCCGGTCGACTTCGTTCCCACCGAGTCAACCTGGCACGGTCAGCTCTGTCATGGCGTGAGCATCGCTCGCGACGCGGCGTCCCGACATCCCGCAGCACACCTGGGATTGACGCTGCTCGCCACACTGCACGCGCTCTATCCCGACACGTTAAATCTTGCTGCGACCCGCGATTCGATCGGTTCGCAAACAGTGTGGCAAGCGATTCGCGACGGCGCGGCGCCTGATGCGGCGCAATCACTCGACGCCGCGCCGCTTGAGCACTTCGCGCGACTACGGCAGGAGAACTTGCGCTATTGACCTTGACACGACGCGCAAACCGTCGCGGCCTGTGGTGACCGTCGCAAATATCGGCGAGCCGTCGGTGAGCGCCTCCCGTCTCGTCAAGAAACCCAAACTTGGCACCCGCTCTATACTTTAAGGATCATTGCACTCGATGCCACGCGCAGTTGTACTGCATGCCGTGCGCGCAATGTGTCGAGCGGTCGTTCACGCAGGCTTGTTAGCTTGCCTTGTTATGAGGAGAACATCATGACCCGCAAATACATCGATTGCCGCGAATTCCCGAGCGACACCAGCTGCTCGGTCGCGCTGTCCGCCGACTCCGAAAAAGAATTGCTTGAGGCGGCAGCGCAGCATGCGGTCAGCGTTCACAAACACACCGATTCACCCGAGCTACGCGCACAACTGAAAGGGCTGTTTCACGACGGCACACCGCCCGTCGAATCACCACGTCACGCGTAGCCTTTGGCTACCTTGTCTAAAAAACGCCCCACTCCGTGAGGCGTTTCGGCAACCCCTTCAGATCAAAGGGCGTAAGCCCGCTCATCATGCTCAGCAAGGTCCAGGCCCATCGATTCATTCTCCTCAGTGGTCCGCAGGCCGATGGTCCATTCCAGTACTTTGAGGATGATCATGCTCACCACGAAGCAGTAGACGAAGGTGAAGCTGACGCCCTTCAATTGGGTCAGCACTTGAGCGCCGATGTCCAGGTTCTCGACATAGCCGCCCAGCGAAGGCGACGCGAAAACCCCGGTCAGGAGTGCGCCGACGATCCCGCCGATGCCGTGCAGACTGAATACATCCAGCGAGTCGTCGTAGCCCAGTTTCTGCTTGAGCTGGCTGACGGCGAAGAAACACACCGCGCCAGTGATCAAGCCTATTGCGATGGCGCCCGCCGGACCGACGTAGGCACAGGCCGGGGTGATGCCAACGAGACCGGCCAAGGCACCGGATGCTGCGCCCAGAGCACTGGGACGGCCATGAATCAGGGTTTCGGTGAGCATCCAGCCGACGACACCTGCGCACGCTGCGACTTGAGTGGTGAGCATGATGATGCCCGCGCCGGTATTCACCGCAGCGCCCGAGCCGATGTTGAAGCCGAACCAACCGACCCACAGTAAACCGGCCCCCATCAGGGTGAAGCCCAGGTTATGCGGGGGCATGGCGAGGTTCGGGTAGCCCTTGCGCTTGCCCAATACCAGGCACGCCGCCAGTGCCGCAACGCCCGCATTAATATGCACCGCAGTGCCACCCGCGAAATCCAGCACCCCCCAGTTGACCAACAGCCCCCCTGGCCCGCCCCAGATCATGTGTGCAATAGGCGCATAGACGAAGGTGAACCACAGCGCCATAAACGCCACTGCCGCGCTGAACTTCATGCGCTCGGCGAAACCACCGGCAATCAGTGCCGGTGTGATGATCGCGAACGACATCTGGAACACGCTGTAGACGCCCTCGGGAATATTGCCCACCAGGCTGTCATGGGTCATGTCGAGCATGAACAGCTTACTCAGCCCGCCGATGAAACTGTGCAGATTGACTTCGCCAGCGACCATGCCCGTGGCATCAACCACGATGCTGTAGCCGTACACCACCCACAGCACACCGATGACGCCAGCGACCGCGAACAGCTGGGTAAACACCGAAAGAAAGTTTTTGGCCCGGACCATGCCGCCATAAAACAGCGCCAGCCCCGGAATGCACATTAGCAACACGAACATGGCCGCGGTCATCATCCAGGCGGTGGTACCCGTGTCCAGAGTGACGACTTCAGCCGCCGAGGCCAGTGGCGCAAGGCTCAATGCAAGCAGCGCCAGGGTCGTCCTTGAAAGAGATCGTATAAACGAATCAGAAATCATAGTCAGCAAGCTCCATACACAGGAAGTCGACATAAGGGGGCTGGCAGAGGCAAGACGCTTGAGGCCATGTAGCCTCGCTGTGGATACGGATCTGAGTCCGTTAGCCGGTGAAACTAAAAAAGACGCCGCCCATCAAGGCGGCGTCGAGGGACTCAGTATTGTTGACCGGGTATCCACGAGGTCCCGGCCAACGGTACGCGGGCCATGGCGGCGGCCTCGACGGTCAAGGCCACCAAATCCTCGGGGTCGAGGTTGTGCAGGTGTGACTTGCCGCAGGCACGGGCCATGGTCTGGGCTTCGAGGACCAACACCCGTAGGTAGTTAGCCAAGTGACGCCCCCCTTCCACCGGATCAAGACGCTTGGACAGTTCCGGATCCTGAGTGGTGATGCCCGCAGGGTCACGACCGTTCTGCCAGTCATCGTAGAAACCCGCCGCCGAGCCAAGCTTGCGCAACTCTTCGTCGAGTCGCGGATGGTTGTCGCCCAGTGCTATCAACGCCGCCGTACCGATGGCCACTGCATCGGCGCCGAGGGCCATGGCTTTTGCTACGTCAGCACCGTTACGGATACCGCCGGAGACGATCAGCTGCACCTTGCGATGCATACCCATTTCCTGCAACGCCTGAACGGCTTGAGGGATCGCGGGCAGAATCGGGATGCCGACGTGTTCAATGAACACTTCCTGAGTCGCGGCGGTACCGCCTTGCATGCCGTCGAGCACGATCACGTCGGCACCGGCTTTAACGGCCAGTTTGACGTCGTAGTACGGACGGCTGGCGCCGATTTTGACGTAGATCGGTTTTTCCCAATCGGTTATTTCACGGAGTTCGGCGATCTTGATTGCCAGGTCGTCCGGACCGGTCCAGTCCGGGTGACGGCAGGCGCTGCGCTGGTCGACCCCGATGGGCAATGTGCGCATACCCGCGACACGTTCGGTGACTTTCATCCCCAGCAACATACCGCCGCCGCCTGGCTTGGCGCCCTGCCCCAGGACGATTTCGATGGCGTCGGCCTTGCGCAGGTCATCGGGGTTCATGCCATAGCGCGATGGCAAGTACTGATAGACCAGGTGTTCGGACTGACCGCGCTCTTCCGGGGTCATGCCGCCATCGCCAGTGGTGGTGCTGGTCCCGGCGATGGTCGCGCCACGGCCCAATGCTTCTTTGGCATTGGCCGACAGTGCACCGAAACTCATGCCCGCGATGGTAATCGGGATTTTCAAGTGCAGCGGTTTCTTGGCAAAGCGGTTGCCGAGGATCACGTCAGTGCCGCACTTCTCACGATAGCCTTCCAGCGGATAACGGGAAACACTGGCACCCAGCAGCAGCAAGTCATCGAAATGCGGCAGCTTGCGCTTGGTGCCGCCGCCACGAATATCGTAGATGCCGGTTTCGGCGGCGCGCTGGATTTCCTGAATGGTCAGACGGTCGAAAGTCGCGGATTCGCGCAAGACCGGAGTGGGTTTGTCGCTCATGGTGTACTCCTTGATACGCGAATTAATACGCGGATGCGTTATCGACTTTGAAGTTGTAAAGCTGACGGGCCGAGCCGTAGCGCTTGAACGAGGCTGCCTTGTGGTCGAAACCGGCACGATTGAGCAGTTCCTGCAGTTCGTCCAGGTGCTCAGCGCGCATCTCTTTCTCGATGCAGTCCGAGCCCAAGGATTCCACTTTTCCCTTCACGTAGATGTGGGTTTCGTACAGCGAATCCCCCAAGGCATCGCCAGCATCGCCGCACACCACCAGGCGCCCGGCCTGGCCCATGAAGCAGCTCATGTGGCCAATGCTGCCGCCGACCACAATGTCGATGCCTTTCATGGAGATGCCGCAACGGGCACCGGCGTCGCCTTCGATCACCAGCAAGCCGCCATGAGCGGTGGCGCCAGCAGCCTGGGAAGCGCTGCCCTTGACCCGTACCGAACCGGACATCATGTTTTCCGCCACGCCGGTGCCGACGTTGCCGTGCACGGTGATGTGAGCTTTCTTGTTCATGCCTGCGCAGTAGTAACCGGCGTGGCCCTGAATATCGATGAACAGCTCTTGATCCACGCCGACCGCAAGGTTGTGCTTGCCGTTGGAATGGGTCACGACCCACTCCGCGTCGGTCAATTGTTTGGCCTGATCATGCAGCCCCTGATTGAGCTCGCGTACTTCACTGACAGATAGATCGATAGCTTTCATACGGTGCTCCTCAGGCGCTTTGGCGTTCCCAGATGTACAGGGTTGAAGGTGCTGGTTCCCAGATCTTGGCATTCTCGATGCCCGGCAGGCTGGACAGCGCCTGGTATTCCGAGGCCATGGCGACGTAGTCATCGGTCTCAGCCAAAATCGCGGGCTTGCACGCGATCGGATCACGAATCACCGCGAAACCATTGCGGGTGCCGATGGCAAAGGTGAAGAAGCCATCAAGATTTTCCAGGGAGTTGTCCAAGGCTTGCTTGAGCGAGTCGCCCTGTTGAAGGCGCCAAGCCAGGTAACCGGCCGCGACTTCAGTGTCGTTTTCGGTCTGGAATACGATTCCTTCACGCTTGAGTTCTTGGCGCAGACGGAAGTGGTTGGACAATGAACCGTTGTGCACCAGGCACAGGTCGGCCCCGGTGGAAAACGGGTGGCTGCCTTCCATAGTCACAGCACTTTCAGTGGCCATGCGGGTGTGGCCAATGATGTGGCTGCCCTTCATGCCTTTAAGGTTGAAGCGCTCGGAGATCTCTTTCGGCAAGCCCATCCCCTTGAGGATCTCGATGCTCTGCCCGGCGCTCATGATGCGCACGTCCGGCGCCAGTTCAGCCAATGCGTTGCGGACCGATGCTTCGTCGGTCTTGATTTTCAGCACCACGGCGGTGGCGTTCTGAAACCACTCCAGAGAACACCCTAGGCGCCCTTCCAGTTCGCCCATCAACGTCTTCCAGTCCTGGTTCTCCGTGGTCGCCTGCAATGTCAGTTTGATCCAGCCATCCGCGACTTCATCGCCATAAATGGCAAAGCCGGCGCTGTCCGGGCCACGGTCGGTCATCGACAGCAGCATGGGTTCGAAGAGCTTGCCTAGCTGGGACTCCAGCGCCGGGTTCTTCAAGTACAGACCTACGATTCCGCACATACACGTTCTCCTGCTTGGCAGCCGGTTCCTGATTCAAAGGACCCGGGTTGATTCAAATCGGGTGGGTGGAAACATGTCTTTAAAGAAAGCCGTTTAGAAAAATTCGGTATAGCGCTTGATCTCCCAATCGGAGACGTGACGGCTGTACTCGACCCACTCCATGCGTTTGAGCTCGATGAACTCATTGACGATTTCCGAGCCCATCGTTTCGCGGAACAGCGGATCAGCCTCCAGCGCGTCACAGGCTTCCTTGAGGCTCTGCGGCAAGGTGGCGATGCCCCGACCGGCAATTTCTTCCAGGCTCAGCGTGTACAGGTTTTCATTGCACGGCTCGCCCGCGTCCAGCTTGCGGTCGATGCCGTCCAGACCGGCGGCGATGATCGCGGCGCTGACCAGATAGGGGTTGCAGCCCGCGTCCGGCAGGCGGAATTCGAGGCGGCCGTAAGGCACCCGAACCATGGCCGAGCGGTTGTTGGAGCCGTAGGCGACGAACGCCGGAGCCCAGGTCGAGCCTGACAGCGAGCGGCCGACCACCAGGCGTTTGTATGAATTGACCGTGGGTGCGGCGAAGGCACACAACGCCGGGCCGTGAGCCAGAAGGCCTGCCGCAAAGTGGTAGGCCATTTTCGACAGCCCCATGCCGCGCGAGTCGCTGGCGTCATGGAACAGGTTCTTGTTCACCGCGTCGGCGATGGACAGGTGGAAGTGCATGCCGTTACCCGCACGTTTCGGGTCGGGCTTGGGCATGAACGAGCAAATCATTCCCAGGTCGTTGGCGACTTCGCCGGCAGCCATGCGGAAGAAGGTAAAACGATCCGCCGAGGTCAGCGCGTCGCTGTAGGTGTAATTGATTTCAAACTGGCCGTTGGCGTCTTCGTGATCGATTTGATAGATGTCGAAATCGACTTTTTGCAGCGCTTCAGTCAGGTTTTCCAGAAACTGCCGCGAACGCGACAGGCCCTTGTAGTCGTAGCAGGGTTTGTCCAGATTATCGCTGGCATCAACGCTGCATAACGTGCCCTCGGCATCGCGACGGAACAGGCTGAACTCAGGTTCCAGGCCGGTATTGAGGGTCCAGCCGCGTGCATTCAGGCGTTCCACTTGGCGCATTAGCACGTAACGCGAATCGTACGGATGGGGCTCGTTATTGACGTGGCCGACGCAGACGATGCGCCCGTAACCTGGCTGCCACGGCACAGCAGTCAAGGTGCTCGGGTCGCCCTTGGCCATGAAGTCAGGGCCATGGGGTTCCATGCCCATGCCACAAATGGCGAAGCCTGCAAAGCCGGCGCCACTGTCGATGACGGTCTGCAGCCCGGAGACTGGTACCGATTTGGTCTTGGCCGCGCCGTGGATATCCACGAACTGAGCCAGCACATATTTGATTTTGTGCTCATCGATGATTCGTTGTGTTTCTGGTGGCAACATCACTTGGACTCCTCGAGCAAGGCAAAATAGCGGGATCTGCGTTCAGGGTCGGCACCCGTCGTAAACAATTGCCCAGTGCTAGAATCCGCCTGGGCGTGACTATAAGCCAACCTATTTATTCTCAGTAAGAAATTTACTTTCCTAATGAGAATGCAATAGCCTTGCCAGAATGGCTGCCAAAGAGCCGATCTATCGTGCCTCCAGTCCTGCAACACAGGCTTTTCAAGGGTTTGCCAGGGAAATGAGTGTCGTCTGGGTAAAACTTCAGACATGCTGCAGGCGCTCACGCTATAAATCGGGCGGACAGCAACAAAGGTGTATCGCACATTCATGGTGCGAAATTTATATTCATGAGCGGAAATGAAGCATGAGCAAAGTGATTTCCACCGAGGCCGAGCCACGCTTGAGGCTTGAGCAGTACCTGGGCATGCAAATCAAACGACAGCGTCAATTGCAGGAGCTGAAGATCGCTGATGTCGCGCAACTGGCAGGCATCAGCCAAGGGATGCTCAGCAAGATCGAAAATGCCCAGGTCTCCACCAGCCTCGATACCTTGAGCCGCTTGTGCGATGCACTCGGCATGCCGATGTCGAAACTGTTCAGTCAGTACGATCAACAAGGCAGTGGCGCCCTGCTGGTGCGCAAAGGCGAAGGGATGCAGGTGGTGCGCCGGGGCACCGAGAAAGGCCACACCTATCACCTGCTCAACCACACCCGTGGCCCGAAGAAGACCTTCGAGGCCTACATGGTCACCATGGACGATGCCAGCGAAGAGTTCCCGACCTTCTCCCATCCCGGTACTGAGTTTCTGCATCTATTGAAAGGCGAGATCGTCTACCGTCACGGCAACCAGCTCTATCACATGAAACCCGGCGACAGCCTGACCTTCGATGGTGAAGTGCCGCATGGCCCCGAGCAGTTGGTGAAAGTGCCGATTCATCTGCTGTCAATCATGAACTACGGCGACGACTGACAGCCTGATTTCCGGGTATCCAGCACGCTTACCAGCCCTCTTTCGCAATGCTTTAGGCATGCTATAGTGCCGCTTATCTATATTTAGCACTGTTAAAAGGCGGCTTATGAAAAGCTTTTTTCCACTGGAATGCACCGACAACCTTTACAGAATCGGGCTTCTGGTAAAAAGCAGGCGTCTACAGTCCAGACTTCGACAGAAAGACCTGGCCCTGGCCCTTTCAATTTCCGAGCAGACGGTACGTAAAATCGAGGGCGGAGACCCCGTCGTGGAAGTGCGCTCGTTCATGATGGTACTTTGGCATTTGGGACTCACGCAGGAAGTGTTTCGCAGCCTCGACGGCATCGAGTCCTCCTCTCAGCTGCAAGCCAATGACCCCCGTGCACCGCATCGGGTTCGCCTGGCCAAACCACAGAGTGAGGACTTCTGATGTCCAGGGCCTACGTCTACATGGAGCATCCTGAAACCAGCGAGGTGGTCTCTCTGGGTCGACTGGTGATCGTCAACGGGTTCGGTGAGTTCACTTACGATCCAGAGTACGTTGCCACCCGTGGCTGGGTGCCCGACCCGGTTCGCTATCCGCTGCGCAGCGAAACCTTCGGCCCAATAACCAAAAACAAGGGAATACCCGGCTTCATCAACGATTCAATGCCCGATGGCTGGGGTGAGCGGGTATTGAAAGACATCCATCGACACGCCCTGGGGCCGATCGATTACCTGCTGAAATCCCCGAACAATGATCGCGCGGGCAACCTTATGGCAGGCCTGACGCGCCATCCGCCAGCCGGTATCGGGCACGACCCGTTACCGTCGCTCAAGGGCCTGGCGCCCTTCATCCAGGCCACCGAAGCCATATTCGATAATCAACTGGATGAAGAAGCGATCCAGACCCTCAAGCTGCGCAGGCAACGGTCTTCTTTGGGTGGCGCCCGCCCCAAGCGCACCCTGCAAGACCATGGCGTACTGATTCTGGTCAAATCCCGTGACCGCTATGATCAGTGCGATATTCCGGCGCTGGAACATGCGTGCATGACGTTCGCAGCCGGAAAAGGTTTGAATGTCGCCCGTACCGCACTGTATGCCGAAGAGCCCTCGACCTTGCTGGTAGAGCGCTTCGACCGCCTGCAGCCCGCTGATATGCGCGGTCGGATACCGATGCTCAGCGCACTCACCTTGCTCGACGCCGAATGGCACACCAACGACCGCAGCGCCTGGGTCTATGCCGCTGTTGCCAATGAGATGAGTCGACGTGGCGTACCGGCGCAAGACCTCCAGGCGTTGTTTAAGCGAATGTGCTTCAACGCTCTGGTGGGCAACGGCGACGATCACCCCAAGAACCACGCCATCCTCTGGCTAAAGGGAGGCTGGCGACTGGCGCCCATGTACGACGTGGTGCCCTGCCTCGAAGGATCTTCTCCGCCCAACCTCGCGATGGCCGTGGGCCGCGAGGGTCGGGTGATCAGTCGCGCCAACCTGTTGAGCCATTGCGCACACTTTGCGCTGACGCCGGACCAGGCAGCTGTGACATTGGATGAAGTGATCGGCTGGGAACCCGACCTGCGGGCGCACTATGAACGCACCCTCAATGGGACCGAGTTGAAGCTTGCCCTCGCAGCAATCGGCTCGGCGCGCATGAAAGCGTAGACCGTTGCCTTACCTCCTCGCAGGTGAGCAACCAGACGTCGCCCCTGCGTATCCCTTGATGCGGCGTACCTGACACGCTGCATTCGCAAACAAGACTGTGCGTCCCCGCGAATCTCCACCCTCCCCCGCAAAAAAAAACAAAACAACGCTGGACGCCGATTTTTATTTCACCTATAAAAAGCGCCACAGGAATATTTTATTCACATGGGGAATTTTTCTTCATCCCTGAATTTAATCCCCACTGATGAACATTCAGCGTGCATGTCTCCCTGCGAGGACCCGTAATGAGCACCGACCCGGACCACTTCATTTTCAAGATCAGCTGTCCCGCAACGTCGGGCATCGTTGCCGCCGTGACGTCTTTCCTGGCCGACAACCGCTGCTACATCAGCGAGCTGGCCCAGTTCGACGATGAAGAAACCAGCCAGTTTTTCATGCGTGCGGTGTTTCGCTTCAACAGCGGCGTCAAGGGCGACATCGATGCGCTGCGTCTGGACTTCAATGAAGTGGCCAGGACGCTGGATATGGACTGGCAGCTGCACTCGGTCGCCAACCCGATGCGCGTACTGATCATGGTCAGCAAATTCGACCACTGCCTCACCGACCTGCTGTACCGCCACCACAAAGGCGAGATGGACATGCAGATCACCGCCATCGTCTCCAACCACCTGGAGCTACGGCCGATGGCCGAGCGCGAGGGCATCCGTTTTATCTACTTGCCCGTGACCAAGGACACCAAATCCCAGCAGGAAGCTGCGCTGCTGAAAATCGTTGAGGAGACGCAGACCGATCTGGTGGTGCTGGCTCGTTACATGCAAATCCTCTCCGATGACCTGTGCAAGCAATTGTCGGGCCGGGCGATCAACATCCATCACTCCTTCCTCCCGGGCTTCAAGGGCGCCAAGCCGTACCACCAGGCCCACCAGCGCGGGGTCAAACTGATCGGTGCCACGGCCCACTATGTCACCTCGGACCTGGACGAAGGCCCGATCATCGAGCAGGAGGTGCAGCGTGTCGATCATGCACACAAAGCCGATGATCTGGTGAGTATCGGACGCGATACGGAAACCGTCGCGCTGTCCAAGGCAGTCAAATATCACCTGCAACATCGGGTGTTCATCAATCGCGATAAAACGGTGATCTTCCGATGAACAGCCCCATTCAATTCGCCCGCGACATCGACGGCAAAGCCATTGCCGCCCAGGTGCTCAGCGAAGTCGCAGCCGACGTCCGTGAACTCGCACTGCAACAGGTCACGCCGACGCTGGTCGTCGTGTTGGTGGGTGAAGACCCGGCCAGTCAGGTCTACGTGCGCAACAAGATCCTGCGCGCCAAAGAGGCCGGTATTCGCTCGCTGGAGCAGCGCCTGCCCGCGACCACCAGCCAGGCGCAGTTGCTGGCACTCCTCGCCGAATTGAATGCCGACCCGGAGGTCAACGGCATTCTGGTACAGCTGCCGGTTCCTGCGCATATCGACGAAGCTGCGGTGATTCAAGCCATAGACCCGGCCAAGGATGTCGACGGTTTCCATCGGCACAACGTCGGCGGGCTGGTCCAGGGTCAGGACGTGCTGACGCCCTGCACCCCCAGCGGCTGCATGCGCCTGTTGCACGACACGTGCGGCGACTTGAGTGGCAAGCATGCGGTGGTTATCGGCCGCTCGAACATCGTCGGCAAACCCATGGCCACCCTGCTCCTGCAAGCCCATTGCTCGGTCACCGTCGTCCACTCGCGCAGTGTCGACGCCGCTGCGTTGTGCCGTCTGGCAGACATCGTTGTAGCGGCCGTCGGCCGCCCGCAGATGATCGACGCCAGTTGGCTCAAGCCCGGCGCAGTGGTGATCGATGTCGGGATCAATCGCATTGACACCGAACAGGGCAGCCGACTGGTGGGTGACGTGGATTACGCCAGCGCCCGCACGGTGGCCAGCGCCATTACCCCGGTTCCTGGTGGTGTCGGGCCGATGACCATCGCCTATCTGCTGAAAAACACCGTGATCGCCACACGCAGACAGTTGCTGCGCGCCGCAGAACTCGCCGCCACTCGCACTTCACCTAAGGAGGCGTGATGCCATTCAATCTCTTGAAATATGGCCTCTCTGCCGAGTACACGGCAGAAATGGACCTGCCGCCACCCAAGGAACTCAAGTCTTCCTATGATGTAGTGATCATCGGCGGTGGCGGTCATGGCGTGGCGATTGCCTACTACCTGGCCAAGTACCACGGCATCACTAACGTGGCGGTGTTGGAAAAGTCCTATTTGGGCGGCGGCAATACCGCACGTAACACGGCAGTGATCCGTTCCAACTACCTGACCAGTGAGGGTGTGAAGTTCTACAGCGAGTCGGTGAAGTTGTTCAAGGACCTGTCCAACGAGTTCGACTTCAACGTCATGTATTCCGAGCGTGGCCAACTGACCCTGGCCCACACCGACGCCACCGTGCGCGCCTTCCGCCAACGCGCTGAAGTGAACAAGCATTTCGGCGGCCGTACGGAAATGGTCGACCGCCAGCAGATTCGTGAACTGGTGCCGAGCCTCAATCTCGACCCCGGCCATTTGCCGGTACTGGCCGGGCTGTGGCACATCGACGGCGGCACCGCCAGACATGACGCCGTGGCCTGGGGGTACGCCAAGGGCGCAGCGAAACGTGGGGTGGAAATCCATCAGTTGACCGAAGTTCAGGACCTGATCATCGAAAACGGCCGGATCACCGCCGTAAAAACCAACCGAGGCACGATCCAGTGCGGTTGCGCAGTGCAGGCCGTGGCCGGGCATAGCTCGTTGATGGCCAAGAAAGCCAAGATCGAAATGCCCATCGTCTGCTATCCCCTGCAAGCGATGGTCACCCAACCGTTCAAACCGTTTCTCGATCCCTTGGTGAGTTCCTCGGCCCTGCACTGCTATGTGCAGCAGACCGGCCGTGGCGAAGTGGTATTCGGCGGCGGTTCCGACCCCTACCCGCTGTACAACACCCGCTCGACCCTGGACCTGAAGGAAAACCTGATTTCCGCTGCGGTCGAGATGTTCCCTTTCCTGGCCAATGCCAAGCTGATGCGCCAGTGGGCCGGGATCACTGACATGACCCCCGATTACAGCCCGATCATGGGCCTGTCACCTGTCGACAACTATTACCTCGACGCGGGCTGGGGCACTTGGGGATTCAAGGCCACGCCGATCTGCGGCAAGACCATGGCCGAACTGGTCGCCTCTGGCGGCAAAGTCCCGGACCTGATCAAACCCTTCGGTCTGGAGCGGTTTTCGACCTTCCAGCAAGTCAACGAGATGGGCGCTACGGCGGCCAGCCACTAAGGGGCAAACCGTATGAAAGTCATGAATTGCCCGCTGAACGGGCCGCGCAACATCACCGAATTCACCTACGGCGGCGAATTCAAGGACATGCCTGATCCGACCACCTGCAGCGATGCGCAATGGGCACATTACGTGTTCAACAGCGAAAACGCCGCTGGCGTGGTCCGTGAGTGGTGGATGCACAACGCATCCAGCTACTGGTTCCTGGCCGAACGTCATACCGTCACCGATGAAATCCTGCGTACCTTCGATGCCCGGGAAGTCTACAACCAGCGCGTCGAGTTCAGCCCTGCGGAGCACAGCAATGAGCCAGCCTGATACCCCATTTGAAAGCCGCTTGCCGTTGCCCATGGGCTTGCTGATTGATCGTCAACGTCCGCTGGCGTTCAACTTCGACGGCAAGGCCTATTCCGGTTTTGCCGGCGACAGCATCGCCAGCGCCCTGCTTGGCAATGGTCGTTATTTGCTCTCACGCTCGTTCAAATATCACCGCCCACGCGGGCCGTTGACCATGGCCGGGCAAGACGCCAACACCCTGGTGCAACTACCAGACGAGCCCAACGTGCTGGCCGATACCCATTGGCTGCAAGCCGGTATCGAGGTTAGCGGGCAAAACTACAGCGGTACGTTGGACAACGACCGCGATGCGCTGCTGGGCAAGTTCTCACGGTTCATGCCGGTGGGGTTTTATTACCGTTCGTTCTACAAGCCGAAGGGCATGTGGAAAATCTGGGAGCCACTGATTCGCAAGAAAGCCGGGCTGGGCATCCTTAACCTGGACTTCAAACCCGAGTACTACGACAAGGCTTATCTGTTCATCGATCTGGCCGTGGTCGGTGCCGGTCCCGCCGGTTTGCAGGCAGCACTGACCGCCGCCAATGCCGGGGCCAAGGTCTTGTTGATCGAACAACAGCGTCTGCTGGGCGGCGCGCTGACCTATGCGCGCTTCGACGTCCAGGGCGCGCAGGCCGATGAAGTGCGCCAAGCACTGGTGGATGCGGTCAGCCAGCATGCCAACATCCAGATTCTCACCGAAGCCACATGTAATGGCTGGTTCACTGACAACTACCTGCCGGTGATCAAGGGCAAGCGCATGTACAAAGTGCGCGCCAGCCAATGCATCATTGCCTCTGGCGCCTTTGACCAGCCGGTGATTTTCCGCAACAACGACCTGCCCGGTGTGATGCTGTGCAGCGCGGCCCAGCGCCTGATGAAGCTTTACGCGGTCAAGCCCGGCAAGCGTGCAGTGGTCCTGACCGGCAATGACGACGGTTATCGCACCGCCCTGGACCTGGTGGAACAAGGTGTCGACGTCGCCGCCGTGGTCGACATGCGCAACGGCGCCGACGATGCGCGCCTGGCTGCGGAGCTCAAACGCCTGGGCATCACCGTGCACCTGCAACACACGGTGTATGAAGCCTTGCACAGCAAGGGCATGCGCCACATCAACGGCGTCGACATTCGCCGCATCACAGCCCGTGGCGAAGTCGCCCAGGACAGCCTGCAAGTCGATTGCGACCTGCTGTGCATGACCGCCGGTTACATGCCGGTCTATCAACTGGCGTGTCAGGCAGGCGGTAAATTGGCGTACGCCGACCCTTCGGCCGAGTTCGCCATCACTGGCCTGCCGAAAAACCTGGCCATTGCAGGCTCGGTGAACGGCTGTCACCTGCTGGAAAACGTACTCAAGGACGGCGCGAAAGTCGGTGCACAAGCGGCCGCCGCACTGGGGCTGTCAACGGACTATCAGGAGCAGACCCTAAGCCCGGAACAACGGGTCAACTTCGACTGGCCGATCTTTCCCCACCCGAGTGGCAAGGAGTTCGTCGACTTCGATGAAGACCTGCAAATCCGCGACATCATCAACGCCACGCGTCACGGCTACCGCGACGTGCAGTTGGTCAAACGTTTCTCCACGGTGGGCATGGGGCCGTCCCAAGGCCGTCATTCCGCCTTGCCAACGGCACGACTGGTTGCCGCCAGTACCCAGCGCACTGTCAGCGAAACCGGGGTCACCACGGCGCGTCCGCCCTTCGAAGCGGAAAAACTGGCGCACATCGCCGGGCGCAACTTTGACCCGATTCGCCGCACAGCGATTCATAACCGCCACCTGCAAGCGGGCGCGAAAATGATGCCGGCAGGCAACTGGCAGCGTCCGGCCTATTACGGCTTCAAGGATGAAAAAGGTCAGCCAGCGACACGTGAACGTTGCATGCAGGAAGAAGCCCTGCACGTGCGCCAAAGCGTCGGACTGATCGACGTCTCTACCCTTGGCGGCCTGGATATTCGTGGCCCGGATGCCGCCGAACTGCTGGAACGGATGTACACCTTCGCCTTCGCCAAACAACCCATCGGCCGTACTCGTTACGCGTTGATGACCAATGAACACGGGGTAGTGATCGACGACGGCGTCTGCGCTCGGCTGGCCGATCAGCATTTTTATGTCACGGCCACCACCAGCGGTGTCGACCGGATCTATCAGTCGATGCTCAAGTGGAACGTGCAATGGCGTCTGAACGTCGATATCGCCAACGTCACTGCCGCCATCGCGGCGGTCAACCTGGCCGGGCCCGATTCGCGCAAAGTGCTGGAGAAGCTGTGCGTCGATATCGACCTGTCGCCTGACGCCTTCCCCTATTTGGGCGTACGTCAGGGCACCGTGGCCGGGATCGCGGCGCGGGTCATGCGTGTCGGTTTCGTCGGTGAGTTGGGTTATGAAATCCATGTGCAGGCACGTTATGCAGAATACCTGTGGGACACGCTGATGGAAGCGGGTCAGGCACACGGCATTCGCCCGTTCGGCGTCGAAGCCCAACGTTTGCTGCGTCTGGAAAAGGGCCACGTGATCATCAGTCAGGACACCGATGGCATGACCCATCCGGCAGAGATCGACATGGGCTGGGCGATCTCCCGGAAGAAACCGTTTTTCGTCGGGCGCCGCTCGGTGGACATCCTCGAAGCGCAACCGCTCAAACGCAAACTGGTCGGCTTCAGCCTGCCGAAAGGCAGCAGCCAGCCACTGGAAGGTCATCTGGTGCTCAAGGGACCGGACATCAGCGGCAACGTCACCTCCTGCGAGTACTCGCCGACGCTGGGCATGATCATCGGTCTGGCGTATGCCGCCGTCGATCAAAGCATTCCCGGCCAGCAGATTCCGATTCGGGTGGAAGGCGGTGAAATGGTCCAGGCCACGGTGGTCAAACTGCCGTTCTTCGATGTCGACAGCAAACGCCAGGAGTTGTAAGCATGGTCACTCTTAATGCCACGGACTTTCGCGAGCGCAGCCCGCTGTACCCTCTGCAGGCCAACGCCCGACTCGCACGCCTGGGTGACAGCCTGATCGTCAGCCACTATGCCGACCAGGACGAAACCGCACAGCTGGGCCGCTGTGCCCTGCTCGATCTGAGCAACCTGGCGCGGGTCGGTTTTCGTGGGGTCGACGCTGCTGCGCATCTGCATGCAGAACAATTCGATCTGCCGACCACACCCAATCGCTGTGTGTTGCAGGATGATGGCAGCAATGTCGCCCGCCTTTCGCAGACCGAGTATTTCCTGCTGGGCAGCTTTCAGGATGCCGGGGCTCGGCTGCAAAAGCTCGAAGGCCAGTGGCAGCTCTCCGAAAAAGGCTGCTATTTGCTGCCGCGCCAGGACAGCCACGCGTGGCTGGTGTTGACCGGCGAACACATCAGCTCAGTGATGGCCAAGGTCTGCGGCGTCGATCTGCGCCAACAGGCGTTCGCGCCGGGTGCAGTGGCGCAAACCTCGGTGGCGCGGATGAGCGCGATCGTCATCAATGGCTCGCAACCGGACTTGCCGCTGTTTCACATCCTGTGTGATAGAGCCTCGGCGTACTACTTGTGGGGCGCGTTACTGGATGCCATGCAGGAGTTTGGGGGCAAGCCAGTTGGGGTGGATGCGTTGTTGGCGTAGGCCATGAGCGCAAAATAATTCTCCTACAGAGGATCGCATCCTCTGTAGGAGATATCGCCCCGTCTGCGACGCCGCGCTGTCGCGCAGCAAACTGGGTCCCTGTAGGAGCTGCCGAAGGCTGCGATAGGCCGGGGTCGCGGGCGACCGGCACGACCTTCAGCGGTCTCAAGAAAGCGACCGGTTCCGTCGGACGCGACCCCGGGGTGATCGCAGCCTTCGGCAGCTCCTATGGATTTATAATCGCCGCTGACACCCAGGAGACGCTGTGAACAGCATCGAAGAACCCACGCAAGACAGCGATTATCGTGTTCCGGCGTTACAGCGCGGGCTGTGGATTTTGCAACTGTTCAGCAGCGCCGAACGGGTGCTGAGCATGAACGACATCGCCGAACGCCTGGCGGTCAGCGTGTCGTCGATCTACCGCATCGTGCAGACGCTCAATGGCATGGGTTACCTGAAGAAGGTCGCAAAGAACACCTATGAACTCGGCCCGCAGGTGATCGCCAACGGCTTCACCTACCTGGCCAGCCGTGACCTGGTGGACGTTGCGATCCCCTACCTCAACACCCTGCGCGATCGCAGCTCGCTGTCGTGTCACCTGGCTGTGCGCGAGCAGACCGACAGCGTCTATATCTACCGCGCATTCGCGTCCCAACGGTTGTCGGTCAACGTGCCCATCGGGACGCGGATTGCCTGTCACTGCACGGCAATGGGCCGGGTGCTGCTCAGCGACTTGAGCGAAGCCACGCTGATCAGCCTGTATCAGCACGTGCGACTGGACGATTACCCGGCACCCGCACCCAAAACCTTGCCCGAATTGCAACAAATCGCCGAGCAGGATCGGCAACTGGGCTGGGTGCTGCACCGCTCCGACTACTCCACGGCCATCGCCACCAGCATTCGTGATCACCGGGGCGCCGTGGTCGCGGCCATCAACCTCTCCGGGCCAGACGCGATCATGGACAACCCGGAAAATCGCGAACGTTTCAAGAACATGCTGCTCGATTGTGCCCGCCTGATCTCCACCGAGATGGGTTTCACCGCCTGACGTTCAGAGCAGGCTCTTTGCAACCTGCTCGATGTAGTCAAACACCTCAGGTTGAACCGAGTGCTGATACTGCTTGCGGCGGTTTTTGGAAACGACCCTGCCAGTTAAAAACTGTTACCTATGTGCTTGAACTGAATTGTTACCTATGTGGGTGAGTCATACCGGCAAGCGTTTTGGGGTACCTTTTTGTGGTCCGGCACTCCGGCGCTTGTAAAAGGTTCCTCGCTGTAAGAGCGAAACCGTAATTCCAGCACACCCAAATGCCGGATATACACATCAAGACCAGCGCCAACACATTGTTTTTAAAAGATTAAAAATCAGTTTGATAGGAGGCCCCGCCCGGTCTTCGACGCTGCGCTATCGCGCAGCAAACTGGGTTGCGATTTGTGGGTTGTAATCGGTGGTGGTGTGTCAGATAAGACGCCTTCGCGAATAAATTCGCTCCCACACGGATCTTGATTTGTTTCTAAAGTGTTGTGTGAATTGAGTATCAAATTACGGCAAGGCCCCTTTTCCAGGAGGCCGAGCGCAGGCGTTGCGCAGGGGGCCAGGGATGGCCCCTTGCGGCGACCCCCGGAGCAACGCCGGAGTGAGGGAAATCCGAGCCTAGGCGAGGATCCGTATGGAGGGGCAAGCCTTTTGGCGGGACCTTTTTGGTGTTTGAAAAAGGTTCCTCGCTGTAAGAGCGAAACCATAATTCCAGCAACCACACATGCCGGATATACACCCATATCCAAGCGCCAACACATTGTTTTTAAAAGATTAAAAGTCTGTTTGATAGGAGCGGACGCTTCACAGGGAAGACTTTCAAGCTCAGGACCTGCCCCCGGTGTCAGGATAGTTGTCGCCTTTGCGGATTGTCCTGAAAAGTCATATCGGGGGCGGAAAGAGATCGACCGTGGCGTATTATTCAAACGAACGCAGAGCCGCATTACTCAAGATGTTGCTACCTCCGCTTAACCTGTCGATGGCCGAGGTTTCCCGGCGCGAAGGTGTGAGCGAAATGTCTTTGTACAACTGGCGCAAGCAGGTCAGTTCAAAAGGAAGCGCAGTGCCCGAAAACAAGCAATTGGCCCAGAACTGGTCAGCCGAAAAGAAGTTTGCTGTTGTCCTTGAGGCCGCCGGTTTGTCCGAGATCGACCTGGGAGAGTATTGCCGACGCAAAGGCCTTTACCCAGAGCAAATCCTCGCCTGGCGACAAGCCTTCATCAGCGGTCAGAAGACGGACAAAATCCAGCAGGCAGGTGAGCGTGAAGAGGCTCGCAAAGACAAGAAACGGATCAAGGAGCTTGAGCGAGAGCTGCTGCGTAAAGACAGGGCATTGGCCGAAACAGCGGCGTTGTTAGTACTGCGAAAAAAGCTCAATGCCTACTGGGGGCTCGACAACGAGGACAACTAACATCCTTGCCAGACCGGCACTTGCTTGTGGCTTGGCTGGGTGATGCCGTTGCCGAGGGAGCCAGAAAAGTCAGGGCCTGCAACGAAATAGGTCTGTCGCTGCGCACGCTGCAACGATGGACGTTTGGGGAGCACGTTCAAGCCGATGCTCGAACAACCAGCTTACGGCCTGTACCGCGTAACGCCCTGAGCGACCTTGAGCGGCGAGCCATTTTGGCGCTGTGCAGCAGCCCTGAATACGCTCATCTGCCACCTAGCCAGATCGTTCCGCGCTTGGCTGATCAGGATCGTTATCTGGCGTCGGAGGCGACCTTTTACCGGGTGCTGCGCGCGGCCGGTCAACAGCAACACCGGGGGCGCAGCCAACGGCCCAAGCGACATGCCGCGCCCACGACCCATGCTGCCAAGGCCGCGAATCAGGTCTGGTCATGGGACATCACGTACTTGCCGTCGCCGATCCGAGGCAAGTATTACTACCTTTACCTGATCGAGGATATTTACAGCCGCAAGGCCGTGGGCTGGGAAGTTTACGAGGAAGAAAGTGGTGAGAAAGCGGCTGCTCTGCTGCAACGCAGCGTCATCGGCGAGCGGTGTTTGGACGAGCCGCTGGTGTTGCACTCGGACAACGGCGCCCCGATGAAGTCGGTGACGCTGTTGAGCAAGATGTATGACTTGGGCATCACGCCTTCGCGCGGTCGTCCACGGGTGAGCAACGACAACCCTTACTCGGAGTCGCTGTTTCGAACGTTGAAATACTGTCCGCAATGGCCGCAGAACGGCTTTGCCAGTTTGGACGCCGCACGGGTGTGGGTGAGAGACTTTATACGGTGGTACAACAACGAACACCGCCACAGCCGAATCCGCTTCGTCACGCCGGCGCAACGGCATCAAGGACAGGATCACCAGATCCTGGCCAGGCGACATGAGCTGTACGAGCGAGCCAAGAATAAAACACCGGAGCGCTGGTCGGGTCAGACACGCAACTGGGAGCCGATAGGTACTGTGATGTTGAACCCGGATCGAGAGGAAGCGTTAGAGAAACAAGCGGCATAGTTAGACGCTGGCGCGACAACTACCTTGAAAAACGCCGCCTGGGCCAGGTAGGCGTAACCCACGCACGTCATACTCATCGAAATGTCCTGTTTGAGCCTGGATTTTCTTAACAGAGCCCAGATTATTTTAAAAACCGGCCTGCCCGCCCAAAAAATCTTAACGACATACAAGAATTTCCACCAACCCTTTATCGTCCCGTCACCGATTTCAGTAATCACACTTTGCGTGACTCGCTGACCTCTGCATACCGAGCGCCTGCATTACCCATCCTTACCCGGCGCAACGCCTCGCGCCCTACCTTCCGTCGCCTGCCCTTTTCATGAACATGCAGCAGGGGCTTGCATAGCCAATATTATGGTATACCATCATACAGCAATGCATTCCTCCTCCCTCTTTTCTGGAGCCGCTCATGAGTTTTGAAATTCGCAAGATCGTCAGCTACATCGAAGAAACCTTCATCGAGGGCGGTAAAGCCACCGACACCCCAGTGACAATGGTGGGTCTGGCTGTTGTCATGAAGAACCCATGGTCGGGCCGTGGCTTTGTCGAGGATTTGAAACCGGAAATTCGCGCCAATTGTTCCGATCTCGGCGCACTGATGGTCGAGCGTCTGATTGCCACCATCGGCGGTGCAGACAAGATCGAAGCCTACGGCAAAGCGGCGGTGGTCGGCGCCGATGGCGAAATCGAGCACGCCTCTGCGGTGATCCACACCCTGCGTTTTGGCAACCATTACCGCGAAGCAGTCAACGCCAAGAGCTACTTGAGCTTCACCAACAAGCGCGGTGGCCCAGGTACTTCGATCCAGGTTCCGATGATGCATAAAGACGACGAAGGTCTGCGTTCGCACTACATCACCCTGGAAATGAAAATCGAAGACGCCCCACGTGCCGATGAGATCGTGGTTGTCCTCGGTTGCGCCAACGGGGGTCGTCTGCACCCACGCATCGGCAATCGTTACATCGATCTGGAAGAGCTGGCTGCAGAAAAAGCCCAGTAACCCATAAGATTTGCAGGAGCGATCCATGATTCGGATCACCGCTGAACATACCCCGGCCGGCACCAGTTATCTGGCGACCGGCCAAGGCCAACCCGTGGTACTGATCCATGGCGTGGGCCTGAATAAAGAGATGTGGGGCGGCCAGATCGTTGGTCTCGCTCCGCACTACCGCGTCATTGCCTATGACATGCTCGGGCACGGCGCCAGCCCGCGCCCGGAACCGGGCACCGGGTTGCTGGGCTATGCCGATCAGCTACTGGAATTGCTCGACCATTTGCAGCTGCCGCAGGCCACTGTGATCGGCTTCTCCATGGGTGGACTGGTGGCTCGCGCCTTCGCCTTGCACCACCCGGAGCACCTGCTGGGGCTGGTGGTGCTCAACAGCGTATTCAACCGCAGCGCCGAACAGCGTGCTGGGGTCAACGAGCGAACGAGTCAAGCCGCCGAGCATGGCCCGGATGCGAACGCCGAGGCTGCGCTGTCACGCTGGTTCAGCCGTGAATACCAGGCCGCCAATCCGGCACAGATCGCCGCGATCCGCCAGACGTTGGCCAATAATGACCCGCAGGGTTATCTGACTACGTATGAATTGTTCGCCACCCAGGACATGTACCGCGCCGAGGACCTGGGCAGCATTCAGGTGCCGACCCTGATCGCAACCGGCGCGCTGGACCCCGGTTCGACACCGGAAATGGCCCGACAACTGGCCGAACGGATCCCCGGCGCGCAAGTGGCGGTCCTCGACGAGCAACGGCATATGATGCTGGTAGAGTCGCCGCGACTGGTCAACCAGATGCTGCTGGACTTTCTCGCCACCGCACAAACCCGACAACACCCAACACAGGGGATCGTTGCATGACGCTCGCACGTTTCCAGATGTGCATCGACGGCCAATGGGTCGATGCGCTCTCCGGCAAGACCTTCGAAAGCTTCAACCCGGCGCTGGCCCATGCATGGGCCGAGCTTCCCGATGCTGACGAAGCGGATGTCGATCGCGCCGTCCAGGCCGCGCAAAAAGCGTTTGAGAGCCCGGCCTGGCGCGGCCTGACCGCCACCGCTCGCGGCAAACTGTTGCGCCGTCTTGGCGATCTGATCGCCGAAAACAAAGAGCAACTGGCGCAATTGGAAAGTCGCGACAACGGCAAGCTGATCCGCGAGACCCGGGGTCAGGTCAATTATTTGCCCGAGTTTTTCCACTACACCGCAGGCCTGGCTGACAAGCTCGAAGGCGGCACCCTGCCGTTGGACAAGCCCGACCTGTTTGCCTACACCGTGCACGAACCGATGGGCGTGGTGGCCGGGATCATCCCCTGGAACAGCCCGCTGTACCTGACCGCAATCAAGCTGGCGCCGGCGCTGGCGGCGGGCAACACCATCGTGCTCAAGCCCTCCGAGCACGCGTCCGCAACGGTTCTCGAACTGGCGCGCCTGGCCCTTGAAGCGGGTATTCCGCCCGGTGTGGTCAACGTCGTTACCGGCTATGGCCCCAGCACCGGAGCGGCCCTGACCCGCCACCCCCTGGTGCGCAAGATCGCCTTTACCGGCGGCGCCGCCACGGCCCGTCATGTGGTGCGCAGCAGTGCCGAGAACTTTGCCAGGTTGTCGCTGGAACTGGGCGGCAAATCACCGAACATAATCTTCGCCGACGCCGACCTGGACAGCGCGATCAACGGTGCCATCGCCGGTATCTATGCCGCTTCCGGGCAGAGCTGCGTGTCTGGTTCGCGCCTGTTGGTGCAGGACGAAATCTACGACGAATTCGTCGAGCGCCTGGTTGAACGGGCCAAGCGCATCCGTATCGGCAATCCGCAGGACGACGCCAGCGAGATGGGCCCGATGGCCACCGCTCAGCAATTGGCCGTCGTCGAAGGCCTGGTGGCCGACGCCATCGCCGAGGGCGCTCATCTGCGTCTAGGTGGCAAGCGTCCACAGATGGACAGCGACGGCTGGTATTACGAGCCGACCCTGTTCGAATGTGACCGCAATTCGATGAAGATCATGCAGGAAGAAGTCTTCGGCCCGGTTGCGTCAGTGATCCGTTTCAAGGACGAGGCCGAGGCGCTGGCCATTGCCAACGATTCGCAGTTTGGTCTCGCCGCAGGCATCTGGACCCGCGATCTGGGCCGCGCTCACCGCATGGCGCGGGATGTGCGCTCCGGGATCATCTGGGTCAACACCTACCGCGCTGTTTCGGCCATGGCGCCCATCGGCGGATTCAAGAACAGCGGTTACGGTCGCGAGAGCGGCATCGATTCGGTGCTGGCCTATACCGAACTGAAAACCGTGTGGATCAACCTATCGTCGGCACCGATGCCCGACCCCTTTGTCATGCGTTGAGGTGACCTGAAATGATCGAACCTGGCATTTACAAGGAGGTCATGGCCTCCTTCCCTTCCGGGGTCACCGTGGTCACCACGCTGGACCCAGAAGGCGGCATCGTCGGCATCACGGCCAGCGCCTTCAGTGCGCTGTCGATTGACCCGGCCCTGGTGCTGTTTTGCCCCAACTACGCCTCAGATACGTACCCGATCCTGCGCGACAGCAAACGCTTCGCCATTCATTTGCTGTCGGCCGACCAACAGGCGGTGGCCTATGCCTTCGCCGGTAAAGGCAAGGACAAAGCCAAAGGCATCGAGTGGCACCTGAGCGAACTCGGCAACCCGCTGTTGGCCAACGCCACTGCGATCATCGAGTGTGAACTGTGGCGCGAATACGATGGCGGCGACCACGCGATCATCGTCGGGGCCGTGAAGAACCTGATCCTGCCTGATCAGCCGGTGACACCGATGATCTATCACCGAGGCAAGCTGGGCCCCCTGCCCACCCTCGCCTGATCGAATGTTTCAGGGCCGCACGCTACCCTTTTCGGTCGCGGCCCCTTTTTATTTCCGGGAGCCGGCATGACCCCAGCAGCCTTGCAACTTTTTCGCCAGCAGGCCTTTATCAATGGCCAATGGTGTGACGCACAAGACGGTACTCGCCACGCCATCTACAACCCGGCCACGGGTGACGTCATCGGTCACGTACCGAACCTCGGCGCCGTGCAGGCGCGCGAGGCCATCGCCGCCGCCAATGCCGCGTGGCCAGCCTGGCGCGCACGCACGGCCAAGGACCGCAGCACGGTGCTCAAGCGCTGGCATGCGTTGATGCTGGAAAACGCCGACGCCCTGGCCGAGATTCTCACTCTGGAACAAGGCAAGCCACTGGCCGAAGCCAAGGGTGAGATCCTCTATGCCGCCAGTTTCATCGAATGGTTCGCTGAAGAAGCCAAACGCATCTATGGCGACACCATTCCCAGCCACAAGGGTGATGCGCGGATCGTCGTCAGTAAGGAGCCAATTGGCGTCGTCGCGGCGATCACTCCGTGGAACTTCCCGGCGGCGATGATCACCCGTAAAGCCGGTCCAGCACTGGCTGCCGGTTGCCCATGCATTGTCAAACCAGCCCCGGAAACACCGTTCTCGGCATTGGCCATGGCCGTGCTGGCGGAACAGGCCGGGATTCCCGCCGGGATTTTCAACGTCATTACGGGCGATGCTATTGCCATCGGCGCCGAGCTGACCAGCAGTCCCGAGGTACGCAAACTGTCCTTCACCGGCTCCACGGCCATTGGCAAGTTGCTGATGGCCCAGTGTGCCTCGACGCTGAAAAAAGTCTCGTTGGAACTGGGCGGTAATGCGCCCTTCATTGTGTTCGACGATGCCGACCTGGAACGCGCGGTCGAAGGCGCCTTGATCGCCAAATTTCGTAACGCCGGACAAACCTGCGTCTGCGTCAACCGCTTCCTGGTGCAGAACGGCATCCACGATGCGTTCGTCGCCCGTCTCGACGAGCGTGTCCGTGAGCTGAACGTCGGCAACGGTTTCGACGCCGGTGTCAGCCAGGGTCCGTTGATCAACGAGCGCGCAGTGGCCAAGGTCGAGGACCATGTGCAGGATGCCCTGGCTAAAGGCGCTCGCCTGGTCTGCGGCGGCGAACGGCACGCACTGGGCCACGGTTTCTTCCAGCCAACGGTGCTCGCGGAGGTAACGAACGAGATGAAAGTCGCCCGTGAGGAAACCTTCGGTCCACTGGCCGCCGTGTTCCGCTTCGACAGCGAAAGCGAGGCCTTGCGCATGGCCAACGATACTGAGTTTGGTCTCGCGGCCTATTGCTACACCCGCGACCTGGGCCGTGCATGGCGCATGAGCGAAGGCCTGGAGTACGGCATGGTCGGGATCAACGAGGGGCTGATTTCCACTGAAGTCGCGCCCTTTGGCGGGATCAAGTCCTCGGGCCTGGGCCGCGAAGGTTCGAAATACGGCATCGACGATTACCTGGAGCTCAAATACACCTTGATGGGGGGGCTTTGAGGGCTTGTCGCTTAAAGAACCCGACATGATAAACTCGGCCATTGTTTTGAATAATGACTGGAGCACTGCAGATCCTGCGATCAAGGTGCTCCTTTTGCATGGACAGCCCCACTCAGAGCGGCCCCAATGAAACGCCTGCCACTTGACGACAGCTTCAAAGTCAATCGCAACCCCATTACCCTGCGCGAAATCGTGCTGGATAAACTGCGAAGCGCCATCATGAACTTCCAGCTTTTGCCGGGAGACCGTCTGGTCGAGCGCGATCTTTGCGAGCGTCTGGGCGTCAGCCGTACGTCGGTTCGTGAAGCCCTGCGCCACCTGGAATCCGAAGGGTTGGTGGAATTCGCCGACGCCAAAGGTCCGAGTGTCGCCATCATCACCCTGGAAGACGCCTGCGATATCTACGAGCTGCGCTGCGTGCTCGAAGGCCTGATCGTCCAGTTGTTCACCCTCAGGGCCAAAGCCAAGGACATTCGTGCCCTGGAAAAAGCCCTCGAGGAGAACCGCAAGTCCCTCAAGGACGGCGAATTGCAGCAAGTCATCGACTCGGTGCAAGGCTTCTACGACGTCCTGCTCGAAGGCTCGGGCAACCACGTTGCGGCGACCCAATTGCGCCAGTTGCAGGCACGCATCAGCTACCTGCGGGCCACCTCCGTGTCCCAGGAAAACCGCCGCGGGGTCAGCAATCTGGAGATGGAACGCATCGTCGAGGCGATCAAGAGCGGCGATCCATTGGCGGCGCATCAGGCTTCGGTCGATCACGTGCGGGCCGCTGCCAAAGTGGCGTTGGACTACCTTAAGTTAAAGCAGAACGAAACCGGCAAAGTGCGTGAAATCGTCTCGCCCATCGCCCTCAAAGAACCGCGCATAGGTCGCTGAACATGCCCAGCCCGCGCTTTTGCCCGCAATGCGGTAGCAGTGATCTCGATCACCGGCAACCGCCTGGCGACACCCATGAGCGCTTGATGTGCAGCGGCTGCGGTTACATTCATTACATCAACCCGAAAATCATTGCCGGCTGCATCATCGAGCAAGACGGCAAGTACCTGCTGTGCCAGCGCGCCATCCCGCCGCGCCCCGGCACCTGGACCCTGCCCGCAGGCTTCATGGAGAGTGGCGAAACCACTGAGCAGGGAGCCCTGCGCGAGGTCTGGGAAGAAACGGGCGTGCACGCGGAAATCGTCTCGCCCTACTCGATCTTCAGCGTGCCGCAGATCAGCGAGGTCTACATCATTTTCCGCGCCATTGCCGTAGAGAGCACTGGGCAATATGGCCCGGAAACCCTCGACTGCCGCTTTTTCGCGCCCGAAGACATCCCTTGGGACAGCATCTACTACCCGGCTATCCGACAAATCCTCGAACGCTATATCGAAGAGCGCCAGGCCGGGGTCTATGGCATCTACATGGGCAACGACGACAGCGGCAAAATTCACTTCATCCGCTGAACCCTCCGGCTAACGCTCAAGGCTCATACCCCTCGACAATGATCACCTCAGCCTTGGCCGCACCCTGGCGGTACTCGCACGCCTGCTGATACTGCTCCGAGCGGTAGCACGCCAACGCCTGCTCATAGGATTCGAACTCGATCACCACGCTGCGTTGCGGCGTCGCCCGGCCCTCCATCGCTTCCGAACGCCCGCCACGGGCCAGCAGTTTGCCGCCAAACAGCGCGAACGCAGCTGGCGCGCGCTGGGTGTATTGCGCGTATTGATCCGTGTTGGTGACATCGACGTGAGCGATCCAGTAAGCCTTCATGGCGACCTCGTTATTTCGGTTTAATTTGTATTATGGTATACCAGAAAAACAAACCCACTACCATTCGCTATACAGAGAGCCCCACACATGGCCTTCAACAGCATCGAAGAGATCATCGAAGATTACCGCCAAGGCAAAATGGTGCTGTTGGTCGACGATGAGGATAGAGAAAACGAAGGTGACCTGCTGCTCGCCGCCGACCGCTGCACGGCTCAGGCAATCAGCTTCATGGCCCGGGAAGCACGCGGCCTGATCTGCCTTACGCTGACCGACGAACATTGCCAGCGCCTGGGTCTGGAGCAGATGGTGCCGAGCAATGGCAGTGTGTTCAGCACCGCGTTCACGGTATCCATCGAAGCCGCCAGCGGTGTCACCACCGGGATCTCCGCTGCTGACCGCGCACGCACCGTCGAGGCCGCTGTCGCCGCCAACGCCCGAGCAGAAGACCTGGTGCAGCCGGGGCATATCTTCCCGTTACGGGCCAAGGAAGGCGGTGTGCTGACCCGCGCCGGGCATACCGAGGCCGGCTGTGACCTTGCGCGCCTGGCAGGCTTTACCCCGGCATCCGTGATCGTCGAAGTGATGAACGATGACGGCACCATGGCCCGCCGTCCCGACCTTGAGGTGTTCGCCGCCAGACACGGCATCAAGATCGGCACCATCGCCGACTTGATCCATCACCGCCTCAGCACCGAACGCACGATCACCCGCATTGGCGAGCGCGAACTGCCGACCGTTCACGGTACTTTCCGGCTGATCACCTATGAGGACCGGATTGAAGGCGGCGTCCACATGGCCATGGTCATGGGCGATATTCGTCGCGAAAACCCGACCCTGGTCCGCGTGCATGTGATCGATCCACTGCGCGATCTGGTGGGTGCCGAATACACCGGACCGTCGAACTGGACGCTGTGGGCTGCGCTGCAAAAAGTGGCCGAAGAAGGCTGCGGCGTGGTGGTGGTGTTGGCCAACCACGAATCTTCGCAGGCGCTGCTTGAGCGGATTCCGCAACTGACCCAGCCACCCCGGCAATATACCCGCTCACAATCGCGGATCTATTCAGAAGTCGGAACCGGGGCACAGATTCTGCAAGACATCGGCGTCGGCAAACTGCGTCACCTCGGGCCGCCGCTGAAGTACGCAGGATTGACCGGGTACAACCTGGAAGTGGTGGAAAGCATTCCGTTTGTGGGGGTGTAACACGCCCCAAAAAAAGCACACACAGCAAAAAAACAGCACAGCTACAGACAATCGGTACGGTGCAGCCCTTGCAGAAAGTTTGGAATACCATAATATGATATTCCATCGACCGGATAGTTTTCCAGGTGCACCTGAAAGGGACAGCACACAACAACAGCCCCTGGCACGGTCAATGTTCAAGGCTCCGATGGACCTACTGCTCCCGATAGGCGGGCGTCAACAGCCCGCTCAAAACACAACAAATGAGGGCGTGAAAATGGTGTTGAATAAACGTGCAGCTGCGGTACTTGCGGCAAGCTTACTGGCAGTGACGTGCAACGCGGCCATCGCCGCCGACAGCATGAGTTTCGTCAGCTGGGGCGGCTCTACTCAGGACGCGCAAAAGCAGGCCTGGGCCGATCCCTTCAGCAAAACCAGCGGGATCAAGGTGGTTCAGGACGGCCCGACCGACTACGGCAAACTCAAGGCGATGGTCGAAAGTGGCAACGTGCAATGGGACGTGGTCGATGTAGAGGCTGATTTCGCCCTGCGCGCAGCGGCTGAAGGCCTGCTTGAACCGCTGGACTTCAAGGTTATCCAGCGCGACAAGATCGACCCGCGCTTCGTCTCCGATTATGGCGTTGGTTCGTTCTTCTTCTCCTTCGTCCTCGGTTACAACGAGGGCAAGCTGGGCGGCAAGGCGCCACAGGACTGGACAGCGTTATTTGACACCAAGACCTTCCCAGGCAAACGCGCCCTGTACAAATGGCCGAGCCCAGGCGTGCTTGAACTGGCGCTGCTGGCCGACGGCGTGCCTGCTGACAAGCTCTATCCGCTGGACCTGGATCGCGCGTTCAAGAAACTCGACACCATCAAGAAAGACATCGTCTGGTGGGGCGGCGGCGCGCAATCCCAACAACTGCTGGCCTCCGGCGAAGTCAGCCTCGGTCAGTTCTGGAACGGCCGGATCCATGCATTGCAAGAAGATGGCGCACCGATTGGTGTGAGCTGGAAACAGAACCTGGTCATGGCTGACTTCCTGGTCATTCCTAAAGGCTCGAAAAACAAGGATGCGGCCATGCGTTTCCTGGCCAGCGCCAGCTCCGCCAAAGGCCAGGCCGATTTCTCTAACCTGACCGCCTATGCTCCGGTCAACACCGACAGCGTGCAACGTCTGGACTCAGTACTGGCACCTAACCTGCCGACTGCCTACGCTAAGGATCAGATCACTCTCGACTTCGCGTACTGGGCCAAGAATGGTCAGGCCATCGCGACACGGTGGAACGAATGGCTGCTCAAATGAAAATGACGGCCATAGCGTCCCGTCAATCCACTCCGGTCGGGGGCGTCTCTGACGCCGCCGGCTCGGCTTCAGGCAAGGCTGCGGCAATGAAGGATTCAACTCCATTGGCACACCGTTGGCGCGGTGCCAGTAACCTGATTCCGGCGCTGCTGTTCCTCGGCCTGTTTTTCTTCGCACCGCTGATCAGCCTGTTGCTGCGCGGGGTACTTGAACCCACGCCAGGGCTGGGTAACTACGCTGAGTTGTTCGCCAATTCCGCTTACGCTCGCGTGATGTTCAACACCTTCTCCGTGGCGGGGCTGGTAACGGTATTCAGTCTGCTGCTGGGTTTTCCGCTGGCATGGGCAATCACCCTGGTCCCTCGTGGCTGGGGGCGCTGGGTACTCAATATCGTCTTGCTGTCGATGTGGACCAGCCTGTTGGCGCGAACCTATTCCTGGCTGGTACTGCTCCAGGCTTCAGGGGTCATCAACAAAGCCTTGATGGCCATGGGCATCATCGATCAACCCCTGGAAATGGTGCACAACCTGACCGGGGTGGTGATCGGCATGAGCTACATCATGATCCCGTTCATCGTCCTGCCGCTGCAGGCCACCATGCAAGCGATTGACCCGATGGTCCTGCAGGCCGGTTCCATTTGTGGCGCCAGTCCGTGGAGCAACTTTTTCCGGGTGTTCCTGCCGCTGTGTCGCCCGGGGCTGTTCTCTGGTGGGTTGATGGTATTCGTCATGTCTCTGGGTTACTACGTCACGCCAGCGCTGCTCGGCGGTGCGCAGAACATGATGCTGCCGGAATTCATCATCCTGCAGGTGCAGTCCTTCCTCAACTGGGGCCTGGCCAGTGCAGGCGCAGCGTTGCTGATCCTGATCACCCTGGTGTTGTTCTACTTCTACCTGAAGCTGCAACCGGAATCCCCGGTCGGCTCCAGCAACTCGAGGTAAGCCATCATGTTATTGACCGCCAATGCGATGAGCCGGCGCATGCGTTTAGGCCTTTACCTCACGACCGGGGCTATTGCGCTATTTCTGCTGCTGCCCATTGTGTTCATCGTGCTGCTGTCGTTCGGTTCGTCTCAGTGGCTGGTGTTCCCGCCGCCGGGCTGGACGCTGAAGTGGTACAGCCAGTTTTTCTCCAATCCTGACTGGATGGACGCAGCCTTCGTCAGCCTCAAGGTCGCCGTCCTGACCACGATTTTTGCCGTGGCGCTGGGCTTACCGACCGCCTTTGCCCTGGTGCGCGGACGCTTCCGGGGCCGGGAAATGCTCTATGGCCTGTTCACCCTGCCGATGATCGTACCGTTGGTGATCATCGCCGTGGCGGTGTACGCGCTGTTCCTCAAGCTGGGTTACACCGGGACGATGTTTGCGTTCGTGGTCAGCCACGTGATCGTCGCGTTGCCGTTCACCATCATCTCGATCATCAACTCGCTGAAATTGTTCGATCAGTCGATCGAGGACGCTGCCGTGATCTGCGGGGCTTCACGCCTGCAAGCGGTGTTCCGGGTGACGTTCCCGGCGATTCGCCCGGGCATGGTGGCTGGCGCCCTGTTCGCCTTCCTCGTGTCGTGGGACGAGGTGGTACTGAGCGTGATGATGGCCAGCCCGACCCTGCAAACCTTACCCGTAAAAATGTGGACCACCTTGCGTCAGGACCTGACACCTGTGATCGCCGTCGCCTCGACGCTGCTGATCGCGCTGTCGGTGCTGGTCATGGTGATCGCCGCCGCTGTGCGCCGGCGCAACGAAGTCAGCGCCTGAGCGCCTAGGAGTACGACATGAGTGCTGTGATCAAAGACCCTGCGCAACAGGACAACAAGACCCTGGTCAGCTTGCGCAACCTGAACAAGCATTACGGCGACTTCGCCGCCGTGGACAACATCTCGCTGGATATCCAGAACGGAGAGTTCTTGACCTTCCTTGGCTCAAGCGGCTCCGGCAAAAGCACCACCCTGTCGATGCTGGCGGGGTTCGAGACGCCCAGCTCCGGGGAGATCCTGGTCAATGGCCAGTCGCTGGTCAACGTACCGCCGCACAAGCGCGATATTGGCATGGTGTTCCAGCGCTACTCGTTGTTTCCGCACCTGTCGGTACGTGACAACATCGGTTTCCCGCTGGTCATCCGCAAACTCGCCAGCGCCGAGCGCGAACGCCGGGTCGACGCCATGCTCAAGCTGGTTCAACTCGAGCAGTTTGCCCATCGCCGCCCTTCGCAACTGTCAGGCGGCCAGCAGCAACGCGTGGCGATTGCCCGAGCGCTGGTCTACGAGCCGCGCATCCTGCTGATGGACGAACCCCTCGGTGCGCTGGATAAAAAGCTGCGGGAGGATTTGCAGGATGAACTGCGTCAGCTGCATCGTCGGTTGGGCATCACCATCGTTTACGTGACCCACGACCAAGAGGAAGCCATGCGCTTGTCTCAGCGCATCGCAATCTTCAGCCATGGCAAGATCGTCGGCCTGGGCAGCGGTTATGACCTGTATCAGAACCCACCGAATGCGTTCGTTGCATCGTTCCTTGGTAACTCGAACTTCCTCAAGCTCAAGGCCCAGGGCAATGCTGTGGGGGTCTTTGAAGGCCAACCCCTGTCGATCCGCCTGACCTCCGGGCTCCAGACCGGTCAGGACGTGCTGCTGATGGTACGCCCGGAAAAGGCCCTGGCCCTGAGCGTCGAACAGGCCAGTCGCGAGCCCCTCGCGGCAGGCTGGAACGAAGTGGCGGCCAAGGTGGGTGAAGTGCTGTTCCTCGGCGAGAGCCAGACCTGCAGCGTCGTTACCGCAGGCGGCACAGCGATGACCGTCAAGGCGTTGTCTGCCGCTGGGATGCCACTCAAAGAGGGTGACCCAGTGCGTGTGCGCTGGGCTGCAGCCGATGCCTGTATCTATACCCAATGGACCGAAAGCGACCTGAACAAGGCGGCTGGCGCACACTAACCCCCTCCCCGTCTAGCCGACGCCTCTACCCAGGCGTCGGCTTTTTTTTGCCTAATACATTGCTTCGCGAATGAATTTCCACAGGGATCCAGGTCGGTCATAAATCCTGTGTAGGAGCTGCCGAAGGCTGCGATAGGTCGGAATCGCGCTCGACCAGAACGACCTTATCAAGATCAACAGCCGCGACCGTTCCCCAGTCGACCGCAGCCTTCTTCAGCACCTATCAAAAAGACTTTTAATCTTTCAAAAACAATGTGTTGGCGCTGGTCTTGATGTGCATATCCGGCATTTTTGTGTGCTGGAATCACGGTTTCGCTCTTACAGCGAGGAACCTTTTTCAAACGCCAAAAAGGTACCCCAAAACGCTTGCCCCGCCATACGGGTCTTCGCTTAGGCTCAGACTACCCTCGCTCCGGCGTTGCTCCGGGGGCCGCCGCAAGGGGCCGTCCCTGGCCCCGTGCGGCTTACTCGGCATCCTTGCCTCGTTACCCCCTGCGCAACGCCTGCGCTCGGCCTCCTAGAAACGGGGCCTTGCCGTAATTCGATACTCAATTCACTCCAAATCCCAAAGGCAGATAAAAATCCTGTGGGAGCAGGCTTGCCTGCGAACAGGTCGATACGCTCATTACAGCCAACACAGACGTTCATCACCTCACCCAAAAATCACTTGCAAACACAGTATTACGGTATACCATCAGACATACAAAACATCCAATAAAGCGCTGTGCGCCGCTGTCTTACCGAGGAAAATCCAATGATCGATGCGAATGTCTACAAATTAGTCATGGGTTCCTTCCCCTCCGGCGTGACGGTGATTACCACGCTGGATGACAACGGCGACATCGTCGGCTTGACGGCCAGCGCTTTCAGTTCGCTGTCGATGGAACCGGCCTTGGTGCTGTTCTGCCCCAACTACAGTTCCGACTCTTACCCGGTACTGATCAAGAACAAGCGCTTCGCCATCCATTTTCTTTCCGGCGAGCAGCAGACTGAAGCCTATGCCTTCGCCCGCAAAGGCAAGGACAAGGCGCAAGGCATCGAATGGACGCTCAGCGAGCTGGGTAATCCGCTGCTGAACAACGCCACAGCCATCATTGAGTGTGAGCTGTGGCGTGAGTACGAAGGCGGCGATCACGCCATCATGGTCGGTGCCGTGCAGAACTTGATCGTGCCGGCGCAGCAGACGCGCCCGCTGGTGTACTGCCGCGGCAAGATGGGCGCACTGCCAGCCTTTGCTTGACCCGAAACCGTCGCATGCCTGCACCTGACAGGCCCACTAAAAAGACTTGAGGAATGCGTCATGAAATTTTCTTTGTTCGTGCATATGGAGCGCTGGGATGAGGAAGTCAGCCATCGCCAATTGTTCGAAGACCTGACCGAATTGACCCTGATGGCTGAGGCCGGTGGCTTCCGTACGGTCTGGATCGGCGAACACCACGCCATGGAATACACCATCTCTCCGAGCCCTATGCCGCTGCTGGCCTACCTCGCGGCCCGCACCACCACAATCCACCTGGGCGCCGGCACGATCATCGCGCCGTTCTGGCATCCTTTGCGCGTCGCTGGCGAATGTGCCCTGCTTGACGTGATCAGCAATGGACGAATGGAAGTCGGGCTGGCGCGTGGTGCTTACCAGATCGAATTCGACCGCATGGCCGATGGCATGCTCGCCGCTACGGGGGGTAATCACCTGCGTGAGATGGTCCCGGCGGTGCGCAAGCTGTGGCAGGGCGACTATGCCCACGACGGTGATATCTGGAAATTCCCCACCTCCACCAGCGTGCCAAAGCCGATCCAGAAACCGAATCCACCCATGTGGATTGCCGCACGCGATCCGGACTCGCATAACTTCGCGGTGAAGAACGGCTGCAACGTCATGGTCACGCCGCTGATGAAAGGCGACGAAGAAGTGCTCGACTTGAAAAACAAGTTTGACGCCGCCCTGGCCAACAACCCGGACGTGCCGCGCCCACAACTGATGGTGCTGCGCCACACCTATATCCACAGTGCGGACGACCCTGAAGGCTGGAAAGTCGGGGCCAAGGCTATCTCGCGGTTCTACCGTACCTTCGACGCCTGGTTCGGCAACAAGCAAGTGCCCGTCAATGGTTTCCTGGCGCCGAGCCCGGAAGAGAAATTCGCAGGTCGCCCGGAGTTCGAGCTGGAAAATATCCACAAGAACACCATGATCGGCACTCCGGAAGAGGTCATCACACGGATCAAGTATTACCAGGAGCTAGGGGTCGATGAGTTCAGCTTCTGGTGTGACAACAGCCTGCCCCATGCCGAGAAGAAAAAGTCGCTGGAACTGTTCATCAAGCAGGTAATGCCTGCATTCGAATAAGCTGGCAGCTCTGTGCACCGTCGGACCTGCAGGGGGTCCGACTGTGCGCTATCAGCAACTCACTCCTCCCCCCTTACTCATGCACCGACACCTGATTGCGACCACCGGCCTTGGAAACATACAGCGCCTGGTCAGCCCATTCGATAAGGTGCTTGTAGTCGGACGTCGGCTGACTCATGTCTGCGACACCCAGGCTGATGGTGCAGCGGATTGATTGGCCGTCGTGTATGACCTCCAGTGCTTCGACTGCCTTGCGCAAGCGTTCGGCAAAGATCGCGCCGCCTTCCTTGTTGGTATCGGGCAACAATACCGCAAACTCTTCTCCGCCATAACGACCTGCAACGTCGACATCGCGGATATGCTCGCGCACGGTTTCGGCAACGAGCTGAATCACCTTGTCACCCACCTGATGACCATAGGTGTCATTGACGCGCTTGAAGTGATCGATATCGAACATGACCAGCGTGGTGGCCGTGTCGTAACGAAGGTAACGTGCATATTCAAGTTTGAGCGCCTCCTCCCAATGACCACGGTTGTACAAACCGGTCAGGCGGTCGGTGCTGGACAACGTCTGGAGCTGCCTATTGGCCGCCTGCAACTGGTGTGCGTGGGTCGCCACGTCGGTGACGTCGTAGATCACCAGGCAAATGTGACCAATCTCGTTGTTGATCGAGCGCAGCGGAAACAGGGTGGTGTTCTGGTACATGAAGTCTTCCCGGCCAGTGATCGGCTGGTAGTTCTTGAAATGCACCAGATAAGGCCGCTGCTCCCAGATGGTGAACGCAGGCGTACCAAGGGTCACCACATTGTCGACCTTCTTGCGAAACCATGCCTCATTGATCTCGGGGAACAACGTAAAAAACGACTGGTCGCTCGCCTCGTTCGGCACCACGCCGGAACGGTTCTCCATAAAGGTATTCCAGACTTGCACCCGGTAATCCCGGTCGAACACCACAACACCTACGTCAATGCTCTGCACAACGGTCAGCAGCCAATGAAGCTCTTTAATATCGATATGGTTGCTCATGGTTCAGCTCATCACGTAGGCGAGTTTTTTTGTAAGCCGCTCTACCGAGTCTTCGGTGAACAACATCAACAGATCGAAATGAATATTGTGACCCTCCAGGCTGTAGCTGATTTCCACCGCCAACGTTTTCTTCCAACGTTGTTGATTGATGCGGATCAACTCTTCGATGCCTCCTTGTTCGCCGAGTACTTGTGGGTGTCCCTGCGAAAACACCACGTCAATCTGTTCGGCGATCCCGCTCAAACACGCACCAATCAGGATCGTCGACAAGTCCAGGAGCATTTCCATGTCCGAATATTCGGCCGAGTCCCGCTGCATCAATTTCGCCATGTCCGCGATTTCGGAACCGTGAAAAATCAGCAGTGCTTCACCAGAGATGCCACAGCCGATGTACCCCTGACAGACTGCTGTCAGTTGCTCGCCGCTCTGCGCATCCGCCAGTGCCATGTGCAACTCGCCCACTTCCAGCATGTTCACATTCGGCACCGGCAACTGGACGAATACACCCAGCACGCGGGCCAGCAACGCCCCGGCACGGCCCATGGCGACGTTGATGGTTTCACGAAACGCATCCTGAAAACTGGTCGCCGAGTCAGAGATTTCGTGCGCGATGGCAACAGCCGTTTGAGGCACACCGAGCAGGCCAAGGCTTTCCAGGGTTTTTTTGAGTTCGTCCGGATCGGCAGGTTTTTTCAGGAACGCCAACGCACCCAATTCGAGCACGCGCCGTATCGCTTGCGTCTGCACGTCGCCGGATACAACGATAATTTTTGCCTGCAGATTTTCTTCACGCACCGCGGCCAGCACCTGATAGCCGTCCATTTCCGGCATCGTCAAGTCCAGCAACACCACCTGCCCCAGCCCTGCACGAATAGCCTCAAGAGCCTCCAGGCCATTGGTCGCCAGCGTGACTGACACACCCCAATCAGAGGGTAAAGCCCTCAATAACTGCTTGCGCGCCATATTGGAGTCGTCGCATATCAGCAGGGGAATCATGGACATAGAGTTCTTTCTCACTGCAAAAAAGTTTCAGGGCTGAGCCCCACGTACGGGTGCTATTTTTTACGCAAGAAAAAATGGCCAGACCTATGCACCCAATACTTGGGGGACAGTCCGTGACGCCCTATAGATATAACCCCACCTTATTAACCCGAGCGCCAGGCATATGCAATCTTTGTACTCAAGAACCACCAAGATGCTCAGCCAAGCAACTGACTCAACACCGCACGCAGCTTCCCGGGTTTTACCGGTTTGTTCAGCAACGGCGCGCCCAGTTTTTGCAGTGAGCGACGACATTGATCACTGCGGTCAGCGGTGATCATCACCGCCGGGATGGGGAGTGCGAAGTGTTCGCGAAGGTGTGTTACCACGTCGCAGCCAATAACACCGTGATCCAGGTGGAAGTCCACCAGAATCAATTCTGGCGCGTGCCCTTGCAGTACCGCCAGCGCACCGTCCTGATCGGTAGCCGTCAAGACCTCACAGCCCCACTGCTCCAGCAGTGCAGCCATGCTTTCGAGGATGCTGATCTCATTGTCCACCACCAGCAGACGGCAACCCGGCAGAGGGTTGCCCGCAACAGGACTCTGTTGCGCCACGACGTTGGCCGGCAGTGGAACCTCACGCGACAAAGGTACTTCAATGCTGAACATCGAGCCTCGCCCTGGTTGCGAACGCACCAGGACCCGGTAGCCGAGGATCTTAGCGATGCGTTCGACAATCGCCAGCCCCAGGCCCACACCTTTGCGGTCAGCCGCACGGCCGACATCCAGTTGATTGAACTCCAGAAAAATCGAATCGAGGCGGTCTTCGGCAATGCCACGCCCGGTATCCCAGACTTCGAGGCGCAAGTACTCACCCCGTCGCCGGGCGCCTAGCAGGATGTTGCCCTCTGCGGTATAGCGGCAAGCGTTGCTGAGGAAATTACGCATAATCCGCGTCAACAAGCGCAAATCAGTGCGCATCGCAAAATTACCCATCCGTACCCGCAGGTTCAGCCCTGCAGCTTCGGCCACCGATTGAAACTCCGAGGCCAGCGGTGCCAGCAACTCATCGAGTCGATACAGCTCAATGTCGGGTTTGATCGCGGCCTGATCCAGTTTGGAAATATCCAACAGATCCGTCAGCAGGTCTTCGGCGCCTTCCAGCGCCTGATGTGTCCGCTCCACCAATAGTTGCTCTGCCGCGGGTAACTGCCGCTCACGCAAGGTTGAGACCAGCAACCGCGCAGCATTGAGCGGCTGCAACAGATCGTGGCTGGCGGCCGCGAGGTATTTATCTTTACTGCGATTGGCGGCTTGAGCGGCGTCACGGGCATCACGCAATGCTCGCTCGATCTGCTCTCGCTGGGCGATCTGCTGCTGCAGATTGCGATTGGCTTCCAGCAACTCATCAGTGCGGGCGATGACCCGGTGCTCCAGCTCATCGTTGAGCTGCTGCAGGCGCTGCTGGGCCAACTTGCGCTCGGTGATGTCGGCGACGAAGCCTTCGACCAGGCCATCCTGATCAGGTTTGAGCAACAGGTTCATCAGCACATCGATATGGCTGCCGTCTTTGCGCCGCAACTGGGTTTCATAGCTCAGCAGGCTGCGCTCGCGCTGCAGCACTTCGCCGATGCTCTCCAACTCCGCTACACCGCCAGCAAACAGGTTGCTGGCAAGGGCAGACAGGGAAAACAGCACTTCTTGCGGATCGTCGTAGCCCAGCATTCGCGCAAATGCCGGGTTGGCTGCGCGCAGACCTTCTTTCAGGTTTGCCTGAAAAATTCCGTGAACCGCATGCTCGAACAGCCACTTGTAGCGGTTGCGCTCGTTTTCCAGTTCATCAAGGCGCGCAGCCAGCTCCGGATAGTGGCTCTTGCGCGTTGAATGATTACCCAGGCCCAGTAAACCCGCGAGGGCTCGTTGCTGGGCCTCAGAGGGCTTCGCCATACACCACCTCAACGTCACGCTGACTGGATGCACGCGGGTTGGTGAGAATGCACGGATCATCCATCGCATGCTGCGAAAGGAACGGAATGTCCGTCATGCTCACGCCATGCAGGCCGAGGGTTTCGTTAAAGCCTATGGAGCGTTTGAGGGCGATCAGATGCTCCACCAGACGTTGGCGGATCTGCCGGTGATTGAGACCACGGCAGTCGATGCCGAAGGTCTCAGCAATCACCTTGAAACGGTCCGGCGACGAATTGTAGTTAAACGCCACCACGTGCTCGACCAGCACGGCGTTGCACAGCCCATGGGGCAGGTCAAGAAAACCGCCCAGGCTGTGCGACATGGCATGCACTGCACCAAGGATTGCGTTGGAGAACGCCAGCCCGGCCTGCATGCTGCCGAGCATGATTTTTTCGCGCAACGCGATGTCGGCAGGATTGGCGATCATTTGCACCAGATTGCCATTGATCAGACGCATGGCCTCCAGCGCGTGGGGATCGGTCAGCGGCCCGTGGCCCGTGGAGACGAAGGCTTCAATCGCGTGCACCAGCGCATCGATGCCGGTACAGGCCGAGAGGAACGGGTCCATGCTCAGCGTGGTTTCCGGGTCGATGAGCGACACGTCCGGCACCACCGCCTTGCTGACGATGGAGAACTTCATCCGTTCCTGCTGGTTGGAGATGATCACAAACTGCGAGACGTCAGCGGATGTGCCTGCCGTGGTCGGGATCAGAATCAACGGCGGGCTAGGCACTCGAATCGTGTCCACGCCTTCGAACTCGAGAATGTTGCGCCCATGAGCGACAACGATGCCGATGGCTTTGCCGCAATCCATCGGGCTGCCGCCGCCCACGGCGACAATCACGTCGCAGTGATTTTCACGATAGATATCGGCACCGCGCATCACCTCCTCGACCCGTGGGTTGGGAGAAACGTCGCTGTACACACAGTATTCGATGTCCAGCGCCTGCAGGCTGGCCTCGATATCAGCGACCCACCCTGCGGCAATCACACCGGGGTCGGTCACCACCAGAACTTTACGAGCACCGAAGGTTTTGGCGTAGTTGCCCACATTGTGGCGACTGCCGGCGCCGAAAATAATCTCTGGAGAGACGAATTTACGCAGTTGGCTAATGCTAGGGCCCATACAAAGCCTGTTTTTGTTGTTATCGGAGATGAGCGCCAGCCTAAACCATCTCGGGACGAATGCAATCAGACCATTTGTTCTCTCGTGGAATATCAGTCGAGAAGCCTTTTCACCGGGAGGCCGATAAGAGCATGGTCTGCGAGCCAGTCGGACTAGTGGAACTCAATCCAGTGCTGGGCATGAGCGACCTCCAGAAAGACCAGAATGTCGTCGTCGACCCCAGGGGTGTTGGGAAACCCTTCGCACAGTTGCTCGATAATGACATTCGCGCTTCGCAACCCATCGACCTTGCGAAGAATGACCCCGGCACTGTCACTGAGCTTGATCATGCCATCAGGGTACAGCAGGACTCGACAGCCCTGGCGCGGCTCCCACTGCAGACGAAATCCGCATCTGAGCGCCGGGATGCGTTCGCGCTCGACCGCCCTCATTGCGCTGTCAACAGGACGACTGCGCAGATGGGCCACATGCGGCTCGATGGATGAATACCGCCATCGGCGGCAGACCAGAGAATCTGAGTGAGCATATAAGTGCTCCAACGATCAGGAAATGTCCCGGCCAACACAACGATTGGTCGGGACTTGAGTGATCAACGGTTGGCGAAATACATTGTTACTTCAAAGCCAATACGCAGATCAGTAAACGCGGGTTTGGTCCACATAGGTCAATCCTCTTCTTGGGCCGGTCAATTCCGGTGAGTCAATTAATACACGATGGGGTGAATGTTCGAATGCTACTTTGGAGGGGGTTTTCGGGGTGCGTTGGTAGGGGGTCACAGGGGTGGCGCAAACACCGTACTCATTATTCGCAGGCACGCCTGCGCCCACAGATCCGGGGAGGCTCTGTAGGCGCAGGCATGTAACTATGTGTCCCGCTTAAGCGTTAGATCAGAAAAAGCCCATTGGATTGATGTCGTAGCTGACCAGCAGGTTCTTCGTCTGCTGGTAGTGGTCGAGCATCATTTTGTGGTTTTCACGGCCGACACCGGATTTTTTGTAGCCACCGAAAGCGGCATGCGCCGGGTACAGGTGATAGCAGTTGGTCCACACGCGACCGGCTTTGATCGCCCGACCCACGCGGTATGCACGGTTGATGTCGCGGGTCCAGAGACCAGCGCCCAGGCCAAACTCGCTGTCGTTGGCAATCGCCAGGGCTTCAGCTTCGTCTTTGAAGGTGGTCACGCCCACGACTGGGCCGAAGATCTCCTCCTGGAACACGCGCATTTTGTTGTTGCCTTTGAGCAGCGTCGGCTGAATGTAGTAGCCGGTGGACAGATCGCCTTCCAGACGTTCCGCCGCGCCGCCAGTCAACAGCACCGCCCCCTCCTCCTGAGCAATCTTCAGGTACGAAAGAATCTTGTCGTATTGCTGCTCCGACGCCTGAGCGCCGACCATGGTCTCGGTGTCCAGAGGATCGCCGCGTTTGATCTTGACGATCTTTTTCATCACTACGGCCATGAACTCGTCGTAGATCGATTCCTGGATCAAAGCACGCGATGGGCAGGTGCAGACTTCGCCCTGGTTGAAAAACGCCAACACCAGACCTTCAGCGGCCTTTTCAATAAACTGTGGTTCGGCCTGCATGATGTCTTCGAAGAAGATATTCGGCGACTTGCCACCCAGTTCCACGGTGCTTGGAATGATGTTCTCGGCCGCACACTGCATGATGTGCGAGCCCACCGGAGTAGAGCCGGTGAAAGCGATCTTGGCGATACGCTTGCTGGTGGCCAGGGCTTCACCGGCTTCACGGCCAAAGCCCTGAACGATGTTCAAAACACCCGGCGGCAGCAGGTCGTTGATCAGTTCAGCGAAAATCATGATCGACAGCGGCGTTTGTTCAGCCGGTTTTAGCACTACGCAGTTACCTGCAGCCAGCGCAGGCGCCAGTTTCCAGGCAGCCATCAGCAGCGGGAAGTTCCACGGAATGATTTGCCCAACCACGCCCAGCGGTTCATGAAAATGGTAAGCTGCGGTCAGTTCATTGATCTCTGCGGCGCCGCCTTCCTGAGCACGAATGCAACCGGCGAAATAACGGAAGTGGTCGGCAGCCAGCGGAACGTCGGCGTTCAGGGTTTCGCGTACGGCCTTACCGTTGTCCCATGTTTCGGCAACGGCCAGCACTTCAAGATTCTGTTCAATACGGTCAGCAATTTTCAGCAAAACCAGCGAACGATCCTGTGCCGAGGTCTTGCCCCAGGCATCAGCAGCAGCATGAGCGGCGTCCAGCGCAAGTTCGATATCCGCTGCGGTGGAACGAGGGAATTCGGCGATCACTTCACCGTTGACAGGCGAAGTATTGGTGAAGTATTCGCCATTGACCGGTGCCACGAACTCACCGCCAATGTAGTTGCCATAGCGCGGCTTGAATGTAACAACAGCGCCTGGGGTTCCGGGTTGTGCGTAGATCATGATTGAGGCCTCTATACGGGTCGTTGCCTGTCGGTCGAACAAGCTATGAACCGATGGTAATAAGTCGCAGACGTCAAACGAATGCGCCGTTGGCAGGGGGAGTACGGTTCTTTAGTCGTAAATTCGGGCTGTTGGGAATCTGCGAAGGCAATTGATCAGGGGCACCGCGCCAAGCCCGTCGCAGGCAGGCCAGCGTTGACCCTGTGGCAGCAGGCGGCATGCCAGGCACACTAAACGTGCCTGACACCCCGCCTGCACCCACACATCAAGGTCAGTGTTTAGCCACTAACTCCTTCGGCAACTTGAAGGTCCAGAGCATGCCGCCCTGGTTGAAATCCTTGATTCGCTTGGCCACTTCGCCGCCCCACAACGGAACTGCACCGCCCCAACCGGACAACACGGAGATATACTGCTCGCCATCCATTTCCCATGTGATTGGAGAGCCCAATACGCCCGAGCCGGTCTGGAATTCCCAGACTTTTTCACCCGTCTTGGCATTGAACGCCTGAAGGAAGCCTTCAGGGTTGCCGGTGAACACCAGGTTACCCTTGGTGGCCATTACGCCACCCCACAGCGGCGCGTAGTTCTTATGGCGCCAGACCTCCTTACCGGTGACCGGATCGATCGCACGCAGTACGCCGATGTAGTCCTCGTTAAGCGGTTTGATGGTAAAGCCTGCACCGATGTACGCCGCGCCTTTCTTGTAGGTGATGTCTTCGTTCCAGATTTCCATGCCCCACTCGTTGGACGGCACATAGAACAGTTTGGTGTCCTGGCTGTAGGCCATAGGCATCCAGTTTTTAGCACCGAGGAAAGCTGGCGCTACGAATACTGAAGTACCTTTGGTTGCGCCACCTGGCGCGCCGGGACGGCTGGCTTCGTTGTAGATCGGACGGCCGTTTGCGTCCAGACCGGATGCCCAGGTGATTTTGTCGGCAAAAGGGAAACCACGGATGAACTTGCCGTTGGTGCGGTTAAGCACGTAGAAAAAGCCGTTACGGTCAGCGGTGGCCGCGGCTTGAACGGTTTTGCCATTCTCCTGATAGTTGAACGAGACCAGCTCGTTAACACCGTCATAGTCCCAACCATCATGGGGCGTGCTCTGGAAATGCCATTTGATGGTGCCATCGTCTGGATTGAGCGACAGACGCGAGGAAGAGAACAGGTTGTCGCCAGGGCGCAGGTGCGAGTTCCAAGGCGACGGGTTGCCGGTACCGAAGAACAACTGATTGGTTTCCGGGTCGTAGTAGCCGCCCAGCCAAGGCGCCGCGCCACCGGTTTTCCACAGATCGCCGGGCCAGGTCTTGCCTGCCTCGCCGCCGGAAATGCCGGTTTCAATGGCCTTGCCGTCTTTGTAGATATAACCCATATGACCTTCCACGGTAGGTCGGGTCCAGAGCAGGTCACCGTTCTTTGGATCGTAAGCCTCGATTTTGCCGACCACGCCGAACTCGCCGCCGGCGACCCCGGTAATCAATTTGCCATTGACCACCAGCGGTGCGGCACTGATCGAATAACCGGCCTTGTGATCGGCGACTTCCTTGCTCCAGACCACCTTGCCGGTGGTCTTGTTCAAGGCCACCAGCTTGGCGTCGAGTGTGCCGAAAAACACCAGGTCGCCATACAGCGCGACACCACGGTTGATCACGTCGCAGCAAGGACGAATATCATCGGGCAGGCGCGCATCGTATTGCCAGAGCTTCTTGCCGGTGCGCGCATCGACTGCGAACACTCGCGAGTAGGATCCGGTCATGTACATCACGCCGTCTTTGATCAGCGGCTGCGCTTCCTGGCCGCGTTGTTTTTCACCACCGAAGGAGAAGGCCCAAACCGGGCGCAAATCCTTGACGTTGTCGGTGTTGATAAGGTCCAGCGGGCTGTAGCGCTGGCCCTGAACGCCAAGACCGTTGGTAACGACCTGCTCCGGGTTCTTGGGATCGTTGAGAATGTCCTGATCGGTCACGCCTGCCAAGGCGGTACCTGACAACAGCATGGCGCTCAAGAGCAGGCTCAGAGCGAAGGGTTGGCGACGTGCGGGTTGGGTCATGACGGCTACCTTTGCGGTTTTTTTGTTTGTTCGGGAGAGTCTCCCGGTCTGTTGCAGATTCTTCGCGGCGGGCGCCTCGACAACAATTGCCCGCAATATGGAATTTTCTAATCCCTTAGTAGGTAGAGCGGTTTATTGACGAACGTCGAGCCGCTCCATGTTTTGTTTTTCATAGCGCGGATACAGGTGGCTGACGCTGCGAATCAATTCGTAGCGGCTCAGGTTGATACTGGCAAAGCGCTCAGGTATCGGACTGCGGATCAGCTCGGACATGTCGGCGCCGGTGGCTGCGCCTTCCGTCATCAGTGTGTCCAGCCAAACAAGGTAGTCACGCATCTGGGCGAAGGGTCGGTGGTCTTCGGTCAGTGGGCCATGACCGGGCACGATGACTGTCCACGGCAAGGCTTCCAATTGGTCGATATCCGCCAGCCATACGCCAAGGCCCGGCGTATTGGGCGTGGTCAGGGCCCGCTGATAAAAAATCAGATCCCCGGCGAACAGTACGCCGGTTTTCTCATCGAGAATCGCCAGGTCCGAACCGGTATGCCCGCTCAGCGCCAGCAGCCGCAAGGGATGCCCGCCAATCGTCAGGGTGCCGCTCTCCAGGGTCTGGGTCGGCAGCTGCAGTTCGGTGCCGCGCATCCAGTCACCGACCATGCGGTACATGTTTTCGGCCAAGCCATCGCCCTGCTGGCGCATCAACTCGATGGTCCCTGCCAGCGCGCCGATGGGCACATCGGCAAACGCCTGATTGCCCAGCATATGATCGGGGTGATGATGGGTCAGCAGCACCTGAATCACCGGTTTATCGGTGGTGGCGGCAATCGCCTTGCGCAGGGCTTCGCCGTAGCGTCGCGAGGGCCCCGTGTCGATCACCACCACCCCGCTGTCGGTGACGATGAAGCCCGTATTGACGATATTGCCGCCGTTGGCCTTACTGAAATTATCGGTGCTGCCTTCCAGCAACCAGGTGCCTTCGGCGATTTGCCGAGGTTGCAGCGCATACTCCAGATCGGCCAGCACCGGCTGGCTCAGGCACAGGCATAGCAGGATCAACAAACGCATGGCGCTCTCCGCGTGACAGCCTGCAGCCATTAGTTGACGACCGCATTGAATTCGTTGCCGCTGTTGTCGCGTAACAGCAGACGGGTTTGTCCAGCACCTTGCACATCGAACCCTAGCGTCGGGTTTTCACTGACCGCCGGAAACAACTCAAGCGTCGCCAGGTTTTTGCCAATGGCGTCACTTAATTCAGCGTGATTGAGATAAAACTCGGGAATGCCACTGACCATGCCGTTATCCATCGGATGGGCAATCTGCAGCCTCAAGCGACTGAAATCACTGCGGGGATAACGCCCCCCAATTACCTCGCCGATGTGCTCTTCCCAGCCGGCCTGGGTACGCACCACGCTGAGCGCCGTGCAACCACCCCCTGCGGCGGAGATCTCGGTGGAACCGATGTGCCATAAACCATCGCGGGTCAGCGCTGCCGCCCGCAAGGGCGTGGACTGCTCGATGCGGATACGAATCGCCAGCCATGGCAAGACCTGGTCCCCTGGCTGGAAGTCGACGATTTTCGGCAGCGGATTGAGTTCGGCCCAGGCCATGATGCGCACCACTTGGCCTTTGAAAGCCCTGGCATCGATTTCGATAGGCACCTGACGTGCATCCTCAGCAAACGGCGGCGCCCGCAGAATGACCTTATCGTCGAACACGTAGGGCGCGCCCTTGAGGAACTTTTGGTGATAAAAATCCCACATCACCGAGGTGACCGGATCAGTACCTGGCGACCTCTCCACCGACGTATTCGGATCGGTACCGGCCGCCAGCACCCACATCGGCAGGCAGGCCACCAGCAAACAGGTCACTCGCCAGTTCATCGCGCATCACTCCTGATGACTTATTTTTGTAGAGTCACGCTTATTGATACATCTCCGGAATGTCATAACGCAGACCGTAACTGGCGTAGATTTTTTGCACGCTGCCGTCATGAATCAGGGCTTCCAGCGCTTCCTCTATGGCATAAGCCATCTGGTGATTGCTCTCATGCACCGCCATGCCGATTTCCCAGCGTTGCCGGCCCATATTCGGGTAAGCGTTTTCCGCCAGGGCCAGGTTCTTGTCATTGGCCTGGTGCACTTGCCAGTCGATTTCCCCACGCATGCCCATCACCGCATCGACCTCGGCGCCCTTCATGGCGACAAAAGCCTGCTGTACGCTTGGATAGTGATGCGTCTTGGCGCTGAGCATGCCGTTGAACACGGACGTCAGGTAGAACGACGGGATGCTGTCCACTTCAACACCGATAGGGTGTTCCTGAAACACAGCAACACTGGGCACGGCGTCCATTCGCCGACGGTCGTAAGCGACCTGCCAACATTCAGACTGGTATGGTCCAAACATCACCACATGACCGTTTGCCAGCTCACCCTGATCGTCGCGCTTGAGCGAGTAGTCCCGGTCATAGGGCACTCGCATCATCACATCGGCCAGCTGTTGATGACGCAATTCGCTACCGCGCCAAATGGAGTCACGCAAATCGTCGTCAAGCTTTTCCCCCGGTGGCGCCCAGAGTAATTCCAGACGTACACCCATGGCCTTGGCCAATGCCGCGGCGAGGTCCACATCGACCCCGCGTGGCTTGTTATGGTCCTGGAAACTGTAAGGCGCGAAGTCTTCGTAGACCGCGACCTTGAGTACCCCGGATTCGATCATTGTGTCGTAGCTACGAACTTGCGCCTGTACCGTCTGGCAACACAGCAGCAAGCCACTCAACAACAGCGCGAAAAAACGCATAGCCGTCACTCCTCGACGTGCATACTGTCCAGATAGGTACGGATGGCCCAGAGCGCTTCCTGGCTCAAGTAATCGGCCATCTTCGGCATGTAGACCCGACCATCGCGCACTGCGCCGTTTCTTACCCTCTCAACGAACCATTCGTCGCCAGTTGCCCCAGGCTCCAGCATACGAAGATCAGGGGCGATACCGCCGGAGATAACTTCCAGACCGTGGCAGGCCGCGCAGTTCTGGTTATAGGCAGACGAGCCGATTTCCAGCGCCCGGTCATGATCCTTGGAAGTGCGATAGGGGTTTTCGGTGCGCCATTCAGGACCTAGCGGGGTCAAACCATCGGTAGCCACTGGTTGCGGCACGACGTCGCCATGCGCCGAAACAAGGCCGCTGCCGAGCAAGCCAGCCACCAAACCCACGATCAGTAAGGCGTTGCGTTTTGTTGTCATTGTTATGCCCTCGAGATTGCACGCAAAAAAGCTATGCCGACATCTTATGAACCAAACGCATGCAGCCGAATGCTGCTTTGGTGGCCGCCATCTCCTCCCTTGGTAGTAGGGCATGTGGCGAAGGCCTGAATCACAAGCTAAATACGCGCCCTTCCCGGCAAGCCCGGGAGATTTTCCGTATAAAAAGCGTTATGGCCACGCCAGGCCGAGGCAACCCCGCAAACCTACTACCTTGGTACTGGCAGACTGGTACTTTCTGCATATTTCCCTACCTGTGATCGGTTCCTATGCTGGCGCTACCTGTGTGGAGTGCCCTATGCGCCAGCTTGTCAGTTACGGATTGTTCTATCTGCTTGCCATTGCCACGGCGAGCCTGATCGCGACTCAAAGTCAGGCCGCCGATGAAGAGCTCAAGGTTCAAATCGGCTACTTGGCCTATATCCCAGACCCTGGCCCGGTGCTGTCGAACATCATTCCCGAACCCCGTGACGCTGGACTGCGCGGCGCTGAGTTGGCGATCATCGACAGCAATAGCACCGGGCGCTTTCTCAAGCACAGCTACACACTGCAAACCGCCAACGCCGACAGTCCGCAAGCATTGCTCGATGCCGCTCAGGCGCTTCACCAGCAAGGCTTGCGACTGTTTGTCGTAAACGCCCCCGTCGACACCCTGCGCCAACTCAGTGCCGCCCTGCCCGACAGCCTGCTGTTCAATGCCGGCAGCGCCGATGACAGCCTGCGCAGCACCGCGTGCCTGAGCAACGTGCTGCACAGCCTGCCAAGCCGGGCAATGCTGGCCGATGCCTTAGCCCAGTTTCTTACCGTGAGGCGCTGGAACCGCTGGCTGTTGATTGTCGGCCAGACCCCGGACGATCAAGCGTACGCGGCCGCCTTGCGTCGTGCCGCCAAACGTTTTGGCCATACGATCGTCGCCGAGAAAGCCTGGAGCTTTGACAACGACCAGCGCCGCAGCGCGCAGGCCGACATGCCGCTGTTCACCCAGACCGCCGAATACGATGTGGTTCTGGTCGCGGATGAGCGTGGCGACTTTGGTGAGTACGTGCCTTATCAAACCTGGTATCCACGCCCGGTGGCAGGCACCCAAGGGTTGACGCCCGTGGGCTGGCACAAGACCGTGGAAACCTACGGTGCCGCGCAGTTGCAAAAGCGTTTCGAAGCCCTGGCCGGTCGCTGGATGAATGATCGGGATTTCGCGGCATGGATGGCTGTTCGCAGTATCTCCAGCGCGGTGACCAAGCTGCGCCAGACCGACCCCATGATCATTCGCCAGGCGGAGCTGAGCGACCAGCTGCCACTGGACGGTTTCAAGGGCCGCAAGCTCAGCTATCGCGCCTGGAACGGCCAATTGCGTCAACCGATCCCTATTGTTCAGCCTCGGGCGCTGGTCAGCACTTCACCCCAGGACGGCTTTCTGCACCCTGTCACCGAACTCGACACCCTGGGCTATGACAAGCCCGAAGTAACCTGCCACTTCCAATGACACACCCCTAACTCTAAGAAAGGACCACGCCATGCGTCGTACCCTGATTGCTACTGCCCTGCTACTTGTCATGGGACAAAGCCTGGCGGCCACAGCCTATATCTCCAACGAAAAGGACAACACCCTTAGCCTGATCGATATGGAGACCCTGCAGGTCACCCAAACCCTGAAAGTTGGGCTGCGGCCCAGGGGGCTGCTGCTGTCTCATGACAATAAGCTGCTGTACATCTGCGCCAGCGACTCGGACCGCGTGCAAGTCATGGACATCGCCACGCACAAGATCATCAAAGAGTTGCCCTCCGGCAAAGACCCTGAGCAATTCGCCCTGCACCCCAATGATCGCTGGCTGTATGTCTCCAACGAAGACGATGCTTTGGTCACTGTCATCGACACCGAAACCTCCAAGGTCCTGGCGCAAGTCGATGTCGGCGTAGAACCCGAAGGCATGGCCGTCAGCCCTGACGGCAAGTGGGCAGTCAACACCAGTGAAACCACGAACATGCTGCATTGGATCGACACCAGCACCCAAACCCTGAAGGACAGCACGCTGGTGGATCAGCGCCCACGGTTCGTCGAGTTCAACAAGGACGGTTCCCGGCTATGGGCCTCGGCTGAAGTCGGCGGCACGGTCAGTGTGATTGATGTGTCCACCCGCAAGATCCTCAAGACGCTGACCTTCCAGATCAAAGGCGTGCACCCGGACAAAGTCCAACCGGTGGGCATCAAGCTCAGTGCCGATGGCCGCTATGCCTTCGTCGCGCTGGGCCCGGCTAACCATATAGCCGTGGTCGATGCCAAGACGCTTGAGGTCCTCGATTACTTGCTGGTGGGCCGCAGGGTCTGGCAGTTGGCCTTTACTCCTGACCAGAGTCAGTTACTCGCCACCAATGGCGTGAGCGGCGATGTATCCGTCATTGATGTGAACAGCCTCAAGGTGACCAAGTCGATCAAGGTCGGCCGTTATCCGTGGGGCGTGGTTGTCGCCCCATGAATGCCCTCGACGTAGACGATGTCAGTTTCGCCTATGGCGCCCGTGAGGCCCTGCGGCATGTGGGGTTCAGCCTCGCACCCGGGCGTTTCGCGGCGCTGCTTGGCCCCAACGGGGCTGGCAAGTCGACCTTGATCGCGCTACTGACCCGGCTCTATGACCTGCAACGCGGCGAAATCCGCGTTGGCGGCTGCTCGCTTCGTCAGACCCCGCGCCCGGCGTTGCGCCAGTTGGGTGTGGTGTTCCAGCAAAGCACGCTGGACCTGGACCTGAGTGTCGAACAGAACCTGCGCTACCACGCAGCGCTGCATGGGATGTCCAGGCGTCAGGCTAACGGTCGGGTCGAAGAGGAATTGGCCCGCCAACAGCTGACTGAACGGCGACGTGAGCGGGTTCGCGAACTCAACGGCGGTCATCGCCGCCGAATAGAAATTGCCCGCGCACTGCTGCATGAGCCGCGCCTGCTATTGCTTGATGAAGCCAGCGTCGGCCTCGATCCGGCCAGCCGCCTGGCACTCAGCCGCCATGTACGCAGCTTGTGCCGCGAGCACGGTATCAGCGTGCTCTGGACCACGCATTTGCTCGATGAAGTGCAGGAGGAAGATGACTTGCTGATTCTGCACCAAGGGCGGCTGGTAGCGTCGGGACATGCCGCAGCGATCAGCGCTGAGCATGGCGGCGACCTCGGCGACGCATTTCACCGACTGACGACGTTACAAGCCGCCCCCGATACAGGAGCGAATCGATGAACGCTTACTGGCACTGCTTCAGCGGCATCGTCTTGCGCGAATGGCTCAGGTTCATTCTGCAACGTACGCGTTTCCTCAGCGCGCTGGTGCGCCCCCTGCTCTGGCTGCTGGTGTTCGCTGCCGGGTTTCGCGCCGCGCTGGGCATCGCGATTATTGAGCCCTACGACACCTATATCCCATATGAGGTGTACATCATCCCGGGGCTGGCCTGCATGATCCTGCTGTTCAATGGCATGCAAGGCTCGCTGTCGATGGTCTATGACCGGGAAATGGGCAGCATGCGCGTACTGTTGACCAGTCCACTGCCGCGCGCCTTCCTGCTGGCCAGCAAGCTGCTTGCCACGTCGTTGATTTCCTTGCTCCAGGTCTATGCCTTTCTGGCCATCGCCTGGGTCTATGGCGTGCAACCGCCCGTTTGGGGCTTGCTGGCGGCCTTGCCGGCCATGTTGCTGGTGGCGTTGATGCTCAGTGCGCTTGGGCTGCTTCTGTCCAACGCCATCCGTCAATTGGAGAACTTCGCCGGGGTCATGAATTTCGTGATCTTCCCGCTGTTTTTCCTGTCCTCGGCGCTCTACCCACTGTGGAAAATGCGCGAAGCCAGCGAGTGGCTGTATTGGTTGTGCGCCCTTAACCCGTTCACCCATGCCGTAGAGCTGGTGCGCTTCGCCTTGTATGAGCGTTTCAATCCACTGGCGTTTGCGGTATGCCTGGGCTTGTGCCTGCTGTTTTCGGTGCTGGCGGTGCTGACCTTCAATCCTCAGCACGCCGCGTTACGCCGGGCGACCTGAGCACCCAACGCTCAAACATAGCTAAACCAGTACTTTAGTACTGGTTTAGCTGTCTATCGTCCAATTCACAAAGCACCGGTAGTGGCATGTAATGCAGCAATAAGAAGAAAGGAACCACTCGCCATGCTGCGTGCTCTGCGCCCCGTACTTCGCCCTTCCTTCGTTGCACTCACGCTGGCGTTAAGCCTTGGTCTAAGTGTCGCCCATGCTCAGACCCCACTGTTTTCGCCCGATGGTTACAGACTCACCTTATATCGCAGTCCGACCCCCGATCATGTAGACGGGGCTCGGATCATCGACACCGAGCACCTGCAGGCGCTACTGGCGCAAGCCTCCAGGCCGGTGCTGATCGACGTCTATCGCCGGCAATGGCTGGAGGGGCGGTTTATTGAAGACGAACCCCACGCCAATCTCCCCGGCAGCCATTGGCTGGCCAACAGTGGCGATGGGGAACTCAGCCCGCAGTGGCAGAACTATTTTTCCAGGAACTTGCAAAAAGCCACGGCTGGGCGTCAGGATCAACCCTTAGTGTTCTACTGCCGCGCCGATTGCTGGTTGAGCTGGAATGCTGTGAAACGCGCGGCGGCGTTGGGCTATAGCGATCTGTATTGGTACCGTGATGGACTTGATGCCTGGCAGGCAGCCAATCTGCCGGTACAACCCGCCCAACCTGAACCCTTTCCTTAAATAAGAAATACGCGTCGCGGCTACACCATAATCAAAATAATGAGGTGAACGGTCATGTACAAAATTCTAATTGCCGATGACCACCCGCTGTTTCGTGAAGCCATCGCCAATGTGATCAGCGACGGTTTTCCGGGCAGCGAAGTGATGGAAACTGCCGACCTGGAGAGCGCGCTGGCACTGACCCAGAGCCATGACGACCTCGACCTGATTCTGCTCGATCTGAATATGCCTGGCATGCATGGCCTCAATGGCCTGATCAATCTGCGCAACGAGGCGCCCACTATTCCGGTGGTGATTGTGTCCGCCGAACAAGACAAACAGATTGTGCTGCAAGCTATTACGTATGGTGCGGTGGGCTTTATCACCAAGTCTTCGCCACGGGCGCAGATGACTGAAGCTATCGAGCAAATCCTTAACGGCAACGTCTACCTGCCCCCGGACATCATTCGGGCACAGAAAAGCTGCACCCGACGCAGCATGAACAGCGCACCGGGCTTTCCGCCTGAGTTACTGCAAGCGCTGACCCGCAAGCAATTGCTGGTCCTGGAACGGATGACCAAGGGCGAGTCGAACAAGCAGATCGCCTACACCCTGGAAATCGCTGAAACCACCGTCAAGGCTCACGTCTCGGCAATCCTGCGCAAACTCAACGTGCATAACCGGGTCCAGGCGATTCTCAGCGCCGGGGATATCGATTTCACCTCCTACCTGCGGCGCTGATTTGATCAGCCTGTCGACTATTTGCCCAGCAGATGGCTGATCGCAGTTTTGAGTTTCATCGGCCGCACCGGTTTGTGCATCAGGGTGTGGCCCAGCTCACGCATTTGCAGCTTCAGTTCATTGCTGTAGTTGGCCGTGATCATCAGCGCTGGCAAAGGTGAGCCGCGTCGGGCGTTGATCGTTGCCACGGCATCGACACCGTTCTTGTCATTGTCCAGGTGATAATCGGCAATCAACAGGTCGGCGTCGGAATGATAGTTCTCCACCTGCCGCGCCAGGTCCTGCTCAGACAGCGCGGTGACAACCTGACAGCCCCAGCTTTCCAGCAGCGTGCGCATCCCCGCGCAAATCGCTGCGTCATTGTCCAGCACCCAGATCCGTGCCCCGCGCAACCTTTCGAGCATGGGCTCAGTCATGGGTAACTGGATCTGTGGCTTGGGCGCGCTGAGGGTCAGCGGCACTTCGACAGCGAACATCGAGCCCTTGCCGGGGGTCGAGCGGACGCTGATCTTATGCCCGAGTATTCCGGCGATTTTTTCGACAATGGCCAACCCGAGACCCAACCCGCGATCCTGATGGGGCCGTTGCACGTCGCCACGCTTGAACTCCTGAAAAATCTCCTCCAGTTTGTTCTCGGCAATCCCGATACCGGTATCCCAGACCTCGATGGACAGGCGCTGGCGATGCCGACGACAACCCAGTACCACGCGACCAGTGGTGGTGTATCGGATGGCATTGCTCAGCAGGTTGCGCAGAATCCGCGCCAGCAACTGAATATCGCTACGTACAAGCGCCGAGCACGGCACGAACTCCAGGCGCAGGCCCTCGCTGATGGCAACTTGCGCGAACTCGACCGCCAGGTTTTCCAGCAATTCGCTCAGGGCAAACGGCGCGATATCGGCCTTGATCACCCCGGCATCAAGCTTGGAGATGTCTACCAGTGTCCCGAGCAAATTTTCCACGTCTTCCAGCGAATTGCTGACATTACGCACCAGGATTGCGTTAGCCACCGGCTCACGTCGCTCCAGCAAGGCACTGGTAAACAGGCGTGCAGCGTTGAGCGGCTGAAGCAGGTCATGGCTGACGGCGGCCAGAAACTTGGTTTTCGACAGGTTGGCCTGCTCGGCTTCGAGCTTGGCTTCACGCAGACGCGACTCTACCCGACTGCGCTCGTCGATCTCGCGCAGCAGTTGGCTGTTCAGGGTGGTCAGCTCGGTCGTGCGTTCGCGGACTCGCTGTTCAAGGTTCTGATAAGCCTGGTGCAGCGCTTCGGCGGTACGGCGACGTTCGGTTATATCGCGGATCAAGACAAAAATGCCGACCACTTCACCACTGGCTAACCGATTGGGCACATAGGAGCGCAGCATGTAGCGCTCCTGATTGTTGATGTTGATTTCGGGGCATTCGAAGGTCACGCTTTCCCCCGCAAGGGCGCGTTCGACATAGGTTTCCAGACGTTGGTAGTGCTCTTCGCTGTGGACCTCGCGCAGGCTCTGTCCGAGCATCACGCCACGCGGCCAGCAGTACCACTCTTCATAGACCTTGTTGGTGAACTCATAGACCAGATCGGCGTTCAGGTAAGCAATGAGCGCAGGTACATGGTCGGTGATCAGGCGAATCCAGCGCTCGCTCTCGCTGAGGGCTTCAGCATGCTGGTAGCGTTCGGTAATGTCAGTGAAGGTGTTGACGAAACCGCCGGTGGGCAATGGATGCGTGCGAATTTCCAGCACCCGGCCATCGTATAGGCGCTGTTCCCGCTCATGGATTACTCGGCCGTTGGCGTCGCGGCTCGCCGGTGTCAACAGACCTAGCTCGCTGTCAGCGATCACCTCTGAAAAAGGCCGATGCGCGGCAACCGGGGCCAGCCCGCTCAGCTCCAGAAAACGACGATTCCACAGTTCCAGGATCCCCTCAGCGTTGACCATCGCCACACCCTGGGACAGGTTGTCGACCGCCCGCTGCAGCAGGTGCGACTTCTGCGCAACGGCTTGTTCGCGGCGCATGGTTTCGCTGAGTTTGACTTCGGTGATGTCGGTAAACAGGATCACCCGGCCACCCTCGCGGGTCGGCCGCTCGCTGACCTGCAACCAGCGGCCATCATTCAGACGATACAGCAGGTGTTCGTCGGCGCTGTGCCGTGGTTCTTCGATAAACAGCCCGGTACTGGCCATCAACCGCTTGACCTCGGCCAAGCGCATGCCACCGATGATCCGCACCCGGCTGTTGGCCCAAAACGCTTTGAAGCGGCTGTTGAACAGCACGATCCGCTGGTCCTCATCGAACAGCACGAACGCGTCGGAAATACTTTCGATGGCATCGACCAAATGTTGATGGGCCGTTTCCGCCCGTAGGCGTGCATCACTGAGAAGATTATTGCTGGCCTTGAGCTCAGCCATGGCGTGGTTCAACGCATCGGTGCGCTCCCTGACCTGCTCGGCCAGTACCACCGAGTGCTGAAAGGCCGCATAGGAATCATTGCCACGCGCGGTACCGGACTCGACCCGTTCGATCAGCGCCGTGTTGATCCGCCGCAGCTTTTGATTATCCCGCTGCAGTTGTGCGATTTGCTCAAGCAACTCAGTTGGAGATGGCTGCACGGTTCCGTCCAATGGCGACGCCGGTGAAGGTCTGGTTGATGTGCATGCCATTGAACTGTTCTCCGTAGGTGTTGAAACCTATCACCCGATGCTCGCGCAGGAAGGCGCCGATCTGCTGGACACTGCCATCGTCTTCCAGCTCCAGGCGCCGCAGGAAACAGTCGCAGCCAATGGTCAGTAACAACGAACCCAGGCGCTCCTGCAAGCCGTCGAACAGCGTCTGCAGGTTGGGCAGCAAAGGGCCTGGCGTCATGGCCGTGAGTACGATGCCGTTCTCCACCGCACAGTAAAAGCTCAAGCTCAAGTCATGATTGACCTGTTGAATAGCCCTCACGTAGTACTGATCGTTGATACGAACAGCTAACGGGTGAGCGGCAAAAATCTGGTGAGTGAGCTCCGCCACTGGCACCCCGATGATCTGCGCGTATTCCTCGGCCGCGGGCTCGGCATTGAGTTCGTACACCCGACGCATGCCGCTGTCGGCGCGAGTGACCACCAGCTTTTCCGCACGCGGCAAAATGTGGTGCGTCGTGAAAACTTCGAAGTCCAGCCAGGTATTGACCAACAGCACCACGGCCGCGCCGCTGTGGAATTCGCCGCCGAAGTACACATGGGTATGGGTCAGGTAGTTATCGTCTCCGGCTGAACCGCCAAAGTGAGGGATATCGCCCAAGGCTGCGCTCAGCGCGGCAAGGACCATTTCCTCGCGGCTGGACAGGCCGTCGAGCAGCGTCAGGGCGAAACTGTTGCCCTTGATCGGTGCCAAGGTGTTGCTGCGACAATCTCCAACCAGTCTCTCGACCATTTGCTGGGCGTCGATCAGGCTAAAACGTTCCATTTCGTCGATCAGCTCAGCGGCAATAGAGAAATGCCGATGATCAAAACCCACTGCGGTCACGCAGCCTCGGCCATAGCCCTCAGGGGTGATTTCCCCAGCACTGGTACAGCCCACCACGCGAATTCCGCCAAAGCTCTGCTGCAATGCGGTGCCCAAGGCCCGCAAATCGTATTCGGCTGAGCAGAAGAACAGCACAAAACCCAAGTGCGGGTGCAATAGCTGCCGCGCCAGTTCCTGTGCCACCTCTTGCGCCTCAGTTGCCATCGACATCGCGCTGACTACGCCGTCGGTTTGTGCTTGTTGCATAGTCGCCTCCCGCAAGTGCGCTGTCTGATTCTTCAGTCTACGAAGACTGGACCCGGGTCCGTATCCTACTTGGGTAGGGGGTAGCCACTCCGATAGGATGAAACCGCGACGTTCAGGCGTTCAAGGGGGATGATGAGGTGCCTGAGCCGGTGCTTTTGCAGGCCGGCCCGCGCTCTGCTCCCACATCTATGGGAGCAGGCACACCGTAACCATTACCAGGTCAGGACGGCACCCACGGCAAAGGTATCGGTGGTTTCGTTCAGGGCGGTGGTTTCATGCCCCCTGATTTCAAACTGGTTGTACTCGACGACCAGTTGGAGGCTGCTATTGACGTCGTGAAACAGCGCAATACCACGCGTGTCGTAGTTGGCGCCGGTGCCCACCACGCCATTGCCATCGTCATTGGTCTTGCCGTACGACAGCGCCAGGCGGTTTTTGCCCAGTTTGTAAGAGCCCTGCACCAAGTAGCCAACGCTGTCTACTTCACGCAAAGTCGCCTCGCCGGCGTTATTGGTGAAGAACGGATTGATACCCTTGGCCCTGAACCCCGAACCGGTGAGGGTCGCGCCACCCATCTTCGCCTGAACCCCATAACCCAACCCTTTTGACGTCACCGAAGCAACAGTCGAATCGGTGTTGTCAGAGGTTTGGTAACTGCCGTTGACCCAGCTATAAATTTTCGCCCCGGCCACATCGAACTGGTAAGTGACCTCGCTCTCGGTCCGCGGGTTATTCTGGTAAGCCTTGCCCAGCGCGCTGCTGTTATTGGTATCCACCGGGTCCATGATGCCCACGGCTACGCGCACCCCGTCCATGATCGGCGAGCGGTAGGTGATCTGCGAAGTGGGAAACGGATAGGGGTAGCCGGTGCCAATGTTGCCGAAAGACACCCCGCCACCGTCTACCAGGCCCAAGGTATCGCTGACCTGACCATAGCCGGAAAGCATTTCGTCGAGGAGGATGTTGGAACGCGCAAACAGACCAAAATCCTTACCAATCAGCACCTCACCCCACTCGGGTTTGGCGACGGTGCCGTAGAACTGGCGGACATCGATAGCCGTAGCCGTGCCATTGGTCTGGCTGTCGTTAATGGTGACCCAAAGTGACGCCCGTGCGCCCAACTTCAGATCGTCCACTTGCTTGCCCATGTTGAAACCAATGTAGTTGGGCAGGAAGCCCATCTTCACCCGGGCCTGACTACGATCGAATTGATCGCCAGCCCGGTCAACTTTGCTGTTCACGTAAAAGGTGTTGACATAACCGTCTGTGGAGAAAGTCGTCTGGTCCTTGTCGTAAAGCATGATCTCGGCGTGGGCCAACTGGCTCAAACTGAGGGTGGACAGGCCGGCAATAAGCACCGGAAGAAATACACGTTGAGAATTTTTATTGTTGTGCATGGTGCGCTCCGCAACAGGGACAAGATGTCGGAGGCGATTATCAAAAGGTCTGGCGTGTAGCCATACGCTGCCTTGGCCGCAATGTTTCAGTGCTTTAGACCCGCGTGTATAACCCATCAAGTGCGGTGTAAGACCCTATCCAAACGAGGAGCACACCTTAAGTACTGCATCTCGCGCCTAAAATACTGCACGCATCAACACGCCTGGCCGCTACGCCCCCGGTTATAGGTGGGGGCGATGAAACTTAATCGTGGTGCGACAGGTCATTGGCAGTGCCATCATTCACGCCATTGTGCATTTCCCTCCACAAAGAGAACGTCTTTGGTCACTCAAACAGATCGCCGAAACACGCTCTCTCTGGACGGGCTCAACTTCTTCCTCGCGGATGTACGCGACGGACTGGGGCCTTATCTGGCGATTTACCTGCTGGCCGTACACCATTGGGACCCCGCCAGCATCGGCGTAGTGATGACCCTCGCCGGAATTGCAGCGCTGGTGACTCAGACACCGGCCGGGGCGCTGATCGATAAAACCCATAGCAAGCGTGCGGTTATCGTCATTGCCGCCTTGCTGGTCACGGCCAGCTGTATGGTGCTGCCCTTCCTGACCTCGTTCAGCCTGGTGGCGCTGACCCAAACCGTCAGCGCAATAGCCGCATCCGTGTTCGCCCCTGCGATTGCCGCGATTTCGCTGGGCATTACCGGACCCAGGGCCTTCACTCGCCGGACGGGGCGCAACGAGACCTTCAATCATGCCGGTAACGCCTGTGCGGCACTGCTGGCGGGTGGCTTTTCTTATCTGTTTGGTCCCGTTGCCGTGTTCTACCTCATGGCGGCCATGGCACTTGGCAGTGTGATTGCTGTCAGTTTCGTCTCGACGCGGGCTATCGATCACGACGTTGCCAGGGGCTTTGACCCAGGTAACACTGCACAAGCGGACCACCCTTCGGGTCTGGCCGTATTGCTGACCAACAAGCCCCTGCTGCTGTTCGCCATTTGCTGTGCGCTGTTCCACTTGGCGAATGCCGCGATGTTGCCGCTGGTGAGCCAGAAACTGTCGCTGGTCAATTTGCAGATGGCCACCCCACTGACCTCCGCGTGCATTGTCGCCGCGCAATTGGTCATGGTCCCCGCCGCGATGCTGGTCGGCGCCAAGGCCGATCTATGGGGACGCAAGCCGCTGTTGCTTGCCGGTTTCCTGATCCTGCCGTTGCGCGGCGTGCTCTATACCCTGTCCGATGATCCTTATTGGCTGGTCGCGGTGCAGTTGCTCGACGGCGTTGGCGCAGGCATCTTTGGCGCGCTTTTTCCCGTGGTCGTGAAGGACCTCACGCATGGCACCGGGCGCTTCAATGTCAGCTTGGGCGCGCTCTCGACCGTGTTTGGTCTGGGCGCTGCACTGAGTACTAGCGTGGCTGGGTTCGTGGTGCAGCAAGCCGGTTACAGTGCCGCCTTCCTGACACTCGCCGCTATTGCCGCAGTGGCATTTCTTCTACTGTGGCTGGCCATGCCCGAGACACTGAACTGGACCTGGAACACTGCACGCAAACCTACCGATGAAATCACCCCGATCGTCCCGTGATGATCGCGTCGCCTTGTCTCGTCTTTAGCCTTATACCTGAGTAAAAATAATGCCTGTATTCGATCCAACCACGGTCATCTGGACAGTGGCCGCCCTGGCAACCTGCGGGATTATCCTGCGCCCTTGGCGAATACCTGAGTATGTCTGGGCGGTTTGTGCCGCCGTGCTACTGACCGGTCTCGGGTTTATCCCGTTTCACTCGGCCCTGGCAGCAGTCGCCAAGGGCAGCGATGTTTATCTGTTTCTGATTGGCATGATGGTGCTGGCGGAACTGGCGCGTCAGGAAGGCCTCTTCGACTGGCTGGCCATGTATGCCGCGCAACATGCCCAGGGTTCGGGACAACGACTGTTTGACCTGGTATTCCTGGTTGGCACGCTGGTGACGATATTTCTCTCCAACGACGCCACGGCCGTGGTGCTCACTCCCGCCGTTTACGCTGCCGCCAAAGCGGCCAAGGCAGAACCTCTGCCCTACTTGTTCGTGTGCGCGTTCATCGCTAACGCAGCGAGCTTTGTGTTACCCATCTCCAACCCCGCCAACCTGGTGGTTTTCGGCAGCCATATGCCGCCTTTGCTCAGTTGGCTATGGCAGTTCACCCTGCCCTCCCTCGCAGCGATCGGCCTGACCTATGCGGTGCTGCGTTTCACTCAGCGCGCTCATCTGCGCAAGCCGTTGGAAACCGTCATCACCCTTCAACCGCTGTCAAATGGCGCACGACTGACCGCATTTGGCATCGTGCTGACTGCCGTGCTGTTACTACTGGCGTCAGCGCTTGACCTGCAACTCGGCCTGCCAACCTTCTGTGCCGGCCTCGCGACGGCGACGCTTATTCATCTACGTCAGCGTCTGAACCCCATGCACGTGCTCAAGGGCGTGTCCTGGGGCGTACTGCCGCTGGTGGCGGGTCTGTTTGTATTGGTCGAGGGGCTGGCGCAAACCGGCGTGATTGATACCTTGGCGCACGCACTGGCGGCGCTTGCCGAACGCTCCAGCCTCCAGGCGACCTGGGGTGCCGGGATTATCGTGGCCATCGCCAGCAACCTGGTCAACAATCTCCCGGCAGGCCTGATTGCCGGGTCGGTGGGCCATATCGCCCCCCTGCCCACCCCAACCACTAGCGCGCTGTTGATTGGCGTCGACCTGGGGCCAAATCTGTCGATTACCGGCTCACTCGCGACGCTGCTTTGGCTTATCGCCGTGCGCCGCGAAGGCGAGCACGTGAGTGCTATCGACTTCCTGCGCCTGGGTATTCTGGTGATGCCACCGGCGTTGATCGGAGCGCTGGCGGCATTGTCACTCAACGGTAACTGAGGCCCGGCACGACCTATGGAGGTCTCTGTGCAACACTGGAAATCCCCGCCCACTCAGTCAGCAGCAAACATCATTAACCTTAAAGCCTGGCAGCCCGCGTAACCCCCTTGAACCTAAAGCGGGTCTGCCCCCACGTATTGCGTCCCGACCGCAGTCATGAGCCAGTCCACCAGGGACGAAACCGCCCTATCACTACGCGGGCCCTGGCAGATATAGAACGACCGAGGGCTCACCAGGCGCGGAGACAGTGGCTCCACCAGCGCCCCTTCCTCCAGCAGGTAGTTCACCAACGGCGAAGTACCCAATGCAATACCGTGCCCCATCGTCGCAGCGTGAATCATCTGGTCAAGATGGCTGAACCGAAGTCCGATATCAGGAACCGGCCCAGGCGCCCCCGCACCTGCCAGCCATTGAGGCCACTGCAACCACGGCCAGGCATTTTGAGTATCGCTCAGGTGCAGCAAAGTATGATGCCGGAGGTCTTCGATACGGTTAATAGTACGTCCGCTTCGGCGCAGCAAACTGGGGCTGCATACCGGAAAGACCTCTTCGGTAGAAAGGCAAATATCGATATCAGGGTTTATCTGATCAGCCGCGCAATACCGAATCGCGAGATCAACCACGCCTTGCTTGAGGTCCACTATCCGATTATCGGCCTCAATGTAGATGGCGATGTCCGGATGCTGCTCTCGAAAGCGTGCCAGGCGGGGCACCAGCCACAACGAAGCAAACGAGGTGGTGGTGGAAATCTTGATGCTTCGGTTCGAAGGCTCGTCGCGCAAACTTTCCACGGCTTGCGAAAGTCGCGCGAGCGTTTCGCTCGCGACCTGGAAGAGCATGCGCCCCTCCTCGGTCAATTCCAGTGAGCGGTGCCGACGCTCGAATAGCGCAACCCCGACAAACTCTTCCAGCTTCTTTACCTGACGGCTGATGGCTGACTGAGTCACGAAGACCTCATCGGCGGCCTTGGAAAAGCTGAGTTGCCGCGCAGCGGCTTCAAAACCAATCAACAAATCCAGTGGTGGAAGCGACCTGGCCATATCTCGTCATCCCTTAATTATGCTGACTGTGCATGCCTATAAAGCATGCAACAGATGCCCATCCCTCTACGTATTCCCAGGCGGCATGCGAAGCGTACCAAAAGATTGTTTGAGCGCCAAACATATAGCCAACACTATCGCCACACCCGCAACGTTATAGACACCGGAGTGAGAAAGTGGACTTCCAACACAACGTCAGATTTCCAATAAGTCAAGGCGAAGTAATTACACTCAGTCGCCCCTTGGGATGCACTATTAAAACAATAGCCGGACGTCTTCAGACTATTAAAATGCACGTTTCGGCAAACGTCATGTTAGTCCCCGGACACACTTTTTTCGGGAATAAGGCATGAAGATCCCCAGCCACCTATCAAGTCCTTCTGTTCAACTTGGCATGAGCATCGGCCTGCTCATGTATGGCAGTTACGGTGTGGCACACGCTGCACTTGGCAATCTTGTGCTGATTGCCCTCTGCGTATTCGTTGGTTTTTTCATTCCCTATTACTCCAAACTGAGTAACACGTTCGAAGAAATTATCAACCTGCGAACGGCCGTGGTCAGTCTGGGTCGTTTGGGGCGCTTTATTCCGCAGTTCGCCTTTAACGTGGGGATTTTTCTGGTATTGACCGCCGGCCAAGTCTTTCCGGCGACCAACCTGGACAATCTGGGTGGTGTAGTGGGAATCGCCCTCCTTACCACCTGTGCCTCGCAAGGCATGCAATACATTGCCCTGGCCTTTGCAAACCGGGAAATAGGTGACAGAAACCGTAATGTACTGATTGCCCTTTCAACCAACATTGTCGTGACTTCGTTCGCCACACTCGGGCTGCCGTGGGCCAAAACTGCTTTTCTGGGCTGTGGGCTGACCTTCGGCGCATTTATGTTTGCCATAGGCCTGCTGTCGGACTGGCGTGCGGTGGCCTTCAAGCGAGGCGGCGTCGGCGTGTTCTTCGGGACATTCAATCCCATTCACCGAACCCATCTAGCGCTCATTCGTGACGCGATCCAATCCAGGGGCCTGGAAAAGGTCTACCTGCACAGCACAACGATTCCAAAACTTCACGTCGAGGCCCTGCAGCGCGGCGAAATTCAAATTGCCCAGTATGAGCATGGCATGAGGGTGTACGAGAAAACCCGTCGCGCGGATGTACATCTCAATTACTTCCCCACCGGTTCGCGCTTCTACGAATATGAAACACGACTGGCGATGATGCGCGCGGCCATCGACGAGGCTGGCCTCAGCGCAAAGGTAGAGGTGCTGTCCCTGCCGGAAGCCTATGACAGTGGAGGGTTTTACTCGGTGCTCAAGCATGTCAAGGCGCTGGCGCAGGGCCGCCCGATCCATGGCATTCATGGCAGCGACTTGGGCGGGATGTGGGTCCGCGGCATTTACGATGAGTCGGGCTGGATCTACCCCTATCCCGTTGTACGACGCGACAAGGTGTCCGCCACGGCTATCCGTAACGGCGCCACCGGGCTGACCACGCAAACGGTGCAGATCATGATCGAAGTGCTTCGCGACACCCCCCGACCGATCGCCCCCACCACTCAAAGCCACTGAGACGCTCATCATGTCAGCATCGATTCATCGCCCCTGTTCCGACCCGACACCCGCCGTCCAGTTGCCATTGATCATCAAAATTGTCGAAAGCGAGGAGGAGCGGCTCAAGGCCATGCTAGTGCGGGCCATCGTGTACATGCACGAACAGCAATGCCCCTTTAACGAAGAGTTTGACCTCAACGACCATACGGCCACCCAGGTGGTGGGGCTGCTTGCCGACGAACCGGTACTGACCGCCAGAATCCGCTATTTCAACGGGTTTGCCAAAATCGAACGCCTCGCCATCCGTACCGAGTACCGCCGACGCGGGCACGCCCATCAATTGCTGTCGTTCTTGCTGGGTATCTGCCGTCAAAAGGGCTTCTCGCGCTTCTACCTGCACGCCCAACTGCACCTCGAGTCATTTTATTCCGCCTATGGATTCCGGCCCGCAGGCAGCCAGTTCTCGTTTTCAGATCACGGCTATGTGGAGATGGTATTGGAAGAAGAGGCCCACTTTCCTCAACCCTCTGTGCACATCGGCTATCAACCCATGGCACTCAACAGGCCCGAAAACAGTCTGCACGCCGCAGGCCCCCTGGAACAGCGCGCCTGCGCGACGCTCCAACAATTGATCCCACAAGGGGCGGTGGCATGAAGCATTGGTTATCTGCATGCCTATTCCTGCTAATCGCTCAGAGCGCCCATGCGGCCGAAGAAATAGCGCCGGCTTACCTGCAATTGCTGCAAACAATCGTCGATATCAACACCGACTCCCATAATGTGGACGGACTGGCGCAAGTCAGAAATACACTGATCCCCTATTTCGAAGCGCTCGGTTTGCAGATAACCCATCACCCCCTCGCTGATGGGCATGAAGTGCTGAGCTTCGAGACTGACAACGCCACGCCGACGGTTCTGCTCATCGGCCACCTGGATACCGTTTTCTCGCCAACCAGTCCCTTCCAGACGATCAGCCGAGAAGGCGACCGATTGATGGGCCCGGGCGTGATCGACATGAAAGGCGGAGTGGTCCTGATGCTCAATGCATTGGAGCAGCTCAAGAGTGCCGGGCAGTTGGCCAACGTCCGCGTCGTATTGAACGACGACGAAGAAATTGGCTCGACCCACTCCAAGCCGGTGTTACAACAGCTCGCACAGGGCATTCCCTATGGTCTGGTTTTTGAGCCTGGCCTTGAGGACGGTGCAGTTGTCAGCAGCCAGTCTGGCGTTCGCTGGATCAAGTTGACCACGTTTGGAAAGGCCGCGCATGCCGGGCTTGAACCAGAGAACGGGATTGATGCCTGCCTGGACCTTGCGACCAAAATCACCAAATTGGCGGCACTCGCCCAACCCGAGATGGGGCTGCTGATCAATCCGGGCGTGATTGAAGGCGGCAGCAAGCCGAACGTCGTCTGCGATAAAGCGAGCGTTACAGTAGATGTTCGTTTCCAGGATTTTTCGGACTGGGAGCGGGTGGCCGATGCCATAGAAAAAATTCGCAGCCACAGCGATGTCTACAACCAGAAGCTGCAACAAGGCACACGCACCGAACTGGTTCAGCTTGCCGAAATGCCCCTGTTACCTGACAGCAATACTCACACCTTGGTCGTCCAGGCCGAGAACGCCGCCCAATCGCTAGGACAATCGTTCAAAGCGCGAGGAGTCGGTTATGGCAGCGACGGCAACAATCTCGCCAGCCAGAACATATCAATACTGGTGGGTCTCGGCCCCTATGGAGGCGGCATGCATTCCGACAAGGAGTTCATGCAATTGTCGTCCTATGGTGACCGTCTCGCCTTGGTAACCGCACTGATTGAAAAACTAAACCCACCCGAAAGGAAGCTTCCATGAAAGCACTTATCGTGATTGACATCCAACGCGAGTACATCTCTGCAGGCCGCAGTTTTCATATTGGTTCAATCGGCCCCTCTCTCCAGAATGCCTACCTGATGCTGCAACATGCCCGCAACGAAAGCTGGCCGATTGTCCATGTTCAGCATCTGCAGGACGGTGTGCTGTTCAATGCCGCGTCGGATACCTCAGACTTCATCGATGGTTTCGTCCCCGAAGCGGGTGAAGTGCATGCGGTCAAAGGCAACTACTCCTCATTTTCGTCGCCCGCCTTTGTTGAGTTCGTGAAGCAACATGCCGACCACGAGTTTGTGGTGATTGGCTATGGCACCACGATGTGCTGCCTGTCGACTATCGTGGACGGTTATCACCGTGGCTATCGCTTCGCGCTGATCGAAGACGCCTCGGCTGCACTGGCGGCGGATGGGCATTCCGAGGCATCAATGCATCAACATGCAACGGCAATACTCAAAACATTCGCCCGCGTAACAAGCACAGAACACGAAACAGAACGCTCTGCCGCCTTTAGCTGAGGGTGGGCGCGGGTAAATCCTCGCTCAAACGACTGCTTTGGCTTATCGCCGGCGCCGCGAAGGCGAGCACGTGAGTGCTATCGACTTCCTGCGCTTGGGTATTCTAGTGATGCCGCCAGCGTTGATCGGCGCGCTGGCGGCGTTGTCACTCGACGGTAACTGGGGCCCGTAAGCTCTATCCCGGACGCGGCAATTATTCAGGCCGCTGTCCTGGCAAAATCCGCCTCAGGGTGTTGTCGCCTACCCAGTAATGGTGAAAAAGCCCTGCCGCCGCATGCAACCCGATCAGCCAGTAGCCGGCGCTGCCGATCAACTCATGCCAATCCTTCAATTCCCTCGCCAATGCTGGATCGACGCTGACCGGCGCAGGCAGCACCCAACCGAAATACGGAATCGGCTTGTCCCCCGCACCCAGCATCAACCAGGCGAGTATCGGCGTCGCGATCATCAGCCCGTAAAGTGCCAGGTGAATCAGGTGTGACATGCCAATCTGCCAGCCGGGAGGACGCGGCAGAATAGGCGGACTGGGTGCCAACCGGCCCAACAATCGTACCCAGACCAGCGCGAAGATAGTTAGCCCGAACAGCGAATGCAGCCCGACAAACATCGGCCTCAACGCATCCCCTCGCGGTAAGAACCCCCTGATTTCAATACAACCGTAGACCCCGACAAACAGCGCCAGCATTAGCCAGTGCAGGGTGATCGACAGTTTTCCATACCGTTGCGGCACTAGGCTGCGGTTCATAATCGGACCTCGTAAGTGTCGTGGTGTGCTGCCCAAGTTACTCGGGCGGCAAATATTCTGCCTCATCAGCCTTAAGCCAATCTGAAGACCGACCCCTATTTCATTAGGCTGCCTTCAGACTCCGTTAAGAATTACCACTGATACTCCACCCCTGACTACCCACGGTTGGAGTCTTGCCAATGCCCGGTTTCGACTGGAACATCCGTTTACCCCTGAGCTTCGGTAACCCCGATGCGCCTGACATGAGCTTGGTCAGGGCAATGCCAGGTGAAACAAGGCGCTCTGAGTTCGAAGCTTACATTCAACAACGTTTCCGCCAGGTCCACGGGGCCGAAATTCGTAACTTTATGCCCGAGCTATTCGGGTTGAGCCATCCGGCGGGAGGCCTGAGTGCTGTCGCGGGGGTGCGCCTGGCAACGTCAGGGCCGTTGTTTCTCGAGCACTATCTGGATGATCCCATAGAACCCTTGATCTGTGCGGCTGCTGATCGCCCTGTTGACCGGGCAGGCATTGTCGAGGTCGGCAATCTTGCCGCGAGCGATGCTGGAAGTGCACGCCTGAGCATCATCACCATGACCTGGTTGTTGGCCATGGGTGGTCTGGAGTGGGTGGCGTTTACCGGTAACGTCGAACTGGTCAACAGCTTTCATCGCTTGGGATTACGCCCCGTGACCCTCTGCGCTGCTGACCCACAGCGACTGGGTGAAGAGCAACACGCCTGGGGCAGTTATTACCAAGGTAAGCCCTCCGTACACGTTGGCAATATCCGCGCAGGCTTCATTCAGTTGCGCAACATGGGGTTGTTCAACCGCCTCGGGTTGCCATCGACGACCGAGGTGGTCAGCCATGTCGCCTGAAGTAGATGGTTTCAAGCAGATTCTTCGCCAGCATGCCGAAGAAAAGGCCAACGTCCTGGCGTTGTGGGGGGACGAGCTGCAACTGGACTACGCCAGCCTGTACGCAGAGGTTGTCCGTCGGCAACAGCGGTTGCGCGAAGAACGCGTCAACGTGGTTGCCCTGGCCCTGGAAAATGGCCCGAACGCACTGCTATGGGACCTTGCAGCACTGTTCGAAGGGCTGACGTGTCTGATATTGCCGCCTTTTTTCAGTCCAGCCCAACGCAACCACTGCCTGGAGCAAAGCCAGGCCGAACTGGTCATTGCCGACACCGATCTCGCCCTTGAACTGACAACGGCTGGCTATACACAGACTGGAGCGTTCTGGCGCTCATCATTTTCCGGCTCAACACCCCTGCCCCAAGGCACCGCGAAGCTGACGTTCACTTCAGGCACCACCGGAACACCCAAAGGCGTGTGCCTGAGTGCCAGCAGCCTGCTTAGGGTGGCCAAGGAACTGGAGATGGCCAGTCGTCCTACCGAATCTCGCCATCACCTCGCCCTGCTTCCTCTGGCCATTCTCCTGGAAAATCTGGGCTGTTATGCGGCGCTCTATGCGGGCGCCACACTAAGCCTGCCCAGTCAGAAAAAACTGGGCATCCAGGGTGCCAGTGGCGTGGAGATTCCTCGCCTGCTCGGCGCCCTTGCCGAACGTCGCCCCGAGAGCCTGATCCTGGTGCCACAACTGCTTTTGCTGCTGGTCAACGCGACGGAGCTCGGCGCATTCGACGCCTCGACACTGCGCTTCGCCGCCGTGGGCGGTGCCAGGGTGTCCGTTGAGTTGCTGCTGCGTGCACAGCGGGTCGGCCTGCCGGTCTTCGAAGGCTACGGATTGTCAGAATGCGCGTCGGTGGTGTGCCTGAATCATCCCGGCGCCCATCGACTGGGCAGTGTCGGCAAGCCCTTGCCCCATGTGAAGGTCCGCCTGGCCGAGGACGGTGAAGTGCTGATTGGCGGTTCGCCAATGCTCGGCTATCTGGGTGAGCCACCCGAGGCCACGGGTTGGTGGCACAGCGGTGATCTGGGCGAGTTCGATGCGGAGGGTTATCTCTACCTCAACGGTCGCAAGAAACATCAATTCGTCACCAGTTTTGGTCGCAACGTCAACCCCGAATGGGTCGAGGCCGAGCTGACTCAACGCAGCCACATTGCTCAGGCGTTTGTGTATGGCGAAGCAATGCCGCGCAACCACGCGCTGCTGTGGCCGCACACGCCGGACTGCACCGACGAGGAAATCGCCGCCGCCGTCGCCCTGGCCAACGAAGCGCTGCCCGACTACGCCCAGGTCCATCACTGGACGCGCCTGGAGCAGCCCTTCACCCCGGCCAACGGGCTGCTCACTGCCAATGGTCGCCCACGGCGCGAAGCCATTCTCGAACGCTACCGGCATCAACTTATTTCATCGGTTTACCCTGAGGCATCAGCATCATGAGTTTCTTCGACACATTGCAAGAAGCCACCCAGCACGAACGCCAGGCATTGTTTAACGTGCCGATCATTCGCCAAGCCCTCGCCGGTCAGGTCAGCCTGGAGAGCTATCGTGCTTTTCTAACCCAAGCCTATTACCACGTTCGGCACACGGTTCCGTTGCTGATGGCGTGTGGCGCCCGCCTACCCATCCGCCTGGAATGGCTGCGTGGCGCCGTTTGCGAATATATCAAGGAAGAGTACGGCCACGAACAATGGATTCTGAACGATATTTCGGTCTGCGGTGGCGACGCCGAGGCTATCCGCGACGGCCGTCCCGCGCTGCCGATAGAGCTGATGGTCGGTTTCCTCTATGACCTGATCGCGCGGGACAACCCAGTCGGTCTGTTTGGGATGGTTAACGTGCTCGAAGGCACCAGCGTCGCGCTGGCCACCCATGCCGCCGACAGCATTCGAGAACACCTTGAACTCCCCGCCACCGCCTTCAGCTATTTGAGTTCTCACGGGGCGTTGGACGTGGCGCACATGCAGACGTATCGTCGGTTGATGGATCGCCTGGAAGACCCGGCCGACCAAGCCGCCGTCATTCATGCCTCGAAGGTCGTCTACACCCTGTACGCTGACATGTTCCGTGCCCTGCCAAGCGCAGCAGCCGAGGAGAACTCCAATGCAGCTCTCTAAGGCCAGGGTCGTCCTGACGGGTGCCAGCGGCGGAATCGGCCTGGCCATTGCCAACGCCCTGTGCGCCAGTGGCGCCCTCGTGCTGGCGGTCTCTCGTCACAAAGACCCACTCCAGCCGCTATTCGCGCTTTACCCACACAACCTTCTCTGGGTTTGCGCTGACCTGACAACTGTCGCTGACCGCAGGAAGGTACTCACCACCGCCGAGGAAATGGGCGGGGTTAACCTGCTGATCAATGCCGCCGGGGTCAACCAGTTCGCCATGCTCGAACAACTGGACGATGCCGAAATCAACGCGATGCTGGCGCTGAACATCAGCGTCCCTATCTGCCTGACGCGCACCCTTCTACCGCTGTTGAAAGACGCAGAAAGCGCCATGGTGGTCAATGTCGGGTCCACTTATGGCTCTATTGGTTACCCGGGTTACGCCAGCTATTGCGCCAGCAAATTTGCCTTGCGCGGCTTCTCCGAAGCCCTGCGTCGAGAACTGGCCGATACCCGCGTCGGTGTTCTGTACGTGGCACCCCGCGCCACACGTACGGCCATGAATAGCCCTGCGGCACAAGCCTTGAACGACGCCTTGAAATCAAACGTCGACGACCCGCACACCGTCGCGCAAGCGGTTATCCATGCGATTGCCGGTGATCATCGCGACCTCTACCTGGGTTGGCCTGAACGCTTCTTCGTCCGCTTGAACAGCTTGCTGCCCAACCTGGTAGACCGCAGTTTGCGCAAACAACTGCCCTTGATTCGACGACTCAGTCATCGCCAGGCACCAGAGGAATAAACATAATGAAGAATGAAGAATGAAGAATGAAGCATGAAGCATCTACTTGCCCCTGAAGAGGCTTGGGCAGTGCGATCTTAGGGGGAAACTACACGGGTTGCTTTCGCAGGAGGATATCGATAGCGAAAGCACCCAGAATTGTCCCTGAGATCAGGCGCTGAATGCGCATGGCGGACGGCCGCTCTGCGAGAAATGCGGCGACTGACGAGGCAGCGAGGACAATTATACAATTGATCGTTACGGCGATAACAATCTGAACAAGTCCAAGTTGTATGAACTGCTCCAGCGTTGTTCCTGCCGAGGGATCGATGAATTGCGGAATGAGTGCAGAATACATCAGCACGATTTTTGGGTTCAAAAGATTCGTCACCAAGCCCATTGTAAAAAGGCGCCGCGGAGAGTGTGGCGCAAGCTCCCGCGCCTCGAATGGCGAGAGTCCTCCAGGTCGCAGCATATTCCACGCCAAGTACGCCAGGTAGAGTGCGCCCCCGATTCTCACCATATTGTAAGTTACCGGCACTGCCTTGAATAAGGCCGAGAGTCCGAGCGCAGAAGCCACCAAATAACATACAAAGCCGAGCGCAACGCCTCCCAACGAAATCACGCCAGCCATGCGTCCCTGCGATATCGTTCGAGACGTCAAATACACCATATTAGGTCCAGGAGTCAGGACCATACCCAGAGCGATGACGGCCACGCCGAGAAGGTTTTCAGATGCGACCATTAGCGAGACCCTTGAGTGGAAGGAAGTGGGCATGGGGAGCGTTGACAATACATTCAAATCAGAGGTTATTCCAGGTCTGACACCGCCCTGTCTTTAACTGCTCAGTTACAAAGAGATGAATCCTTTTCCCGTCGGCGCGCTGCTCAATGGGGTAATCCGCGTCGCAGTAATTTTTTCAGGTGCAAGGTACAGACAGCAGACAGTAATAGTCGGCTATAGGCCTGAGTCAACTCAGCCTGAACAACCTTTTCCCGTTAGTTGTGATGAAGACACTAAGGGTTTCCGCTGGCCCCACCAGACTATGAACTAAGCCCCCGTCGACATCGACCCCAATGTATTGCAAAGCTCGCAACCCCATCGACCGGCATAGACAGTCTGTACTTCTGGGGTGATCATCTCTATCGTCAAAGCCGCCCGCAAAAAATCCAGACCCTGCTGTCGACGCAGGCAAGAAATTTAACTGACAGGAGTCATCTGTGCGTTTACTGCTTATCGAAGATGATGTCGCTTTGGGCGAAGGTGTTCATCAGGCCCTGAGCCGAGAAGGTTATACCGTCGACTGGCTAAAAGACGGCAGTAGCGCGTTGCATTCGTTGCTCACCGAAACCTTTGATCTGGCCATTCTCGATCTTGGGCTACCACGCATGGATGGCCTCGAAGTCTTACGCTGCTTGCGCCAGAGCGGCTCGACGCTGCCTGTACTGATCCTCACGGCACGCGATGCCACCGAAGACCGAATTGCCGGTCTGGATGCAGGCGCTGATGACTACCTGATCAAACCGTTTGATCTTGCCGAATTGAAAGCCCGCCTGCGCGCGCTGTTGCGACGAAGTGCAGGGCGCGCACGGGTGCTGATCGAGCATGCGGATATCAGCCTGGACCCCAGCACCCAGCAGGTGACTTATCATGACGAACCGGTTGCGCTGACCCCCAAGGAATACCAGTTGCTCCATGAACTGCTGTCTCCCCCTGGACGGGTCATGACCCGCGAACGATTGATCCAGCTACTGTATGGCTGGAGCGAAGAAGCGGAAAGCAACACACTCGAAGTGCATATCCATAATCTGCGCAAAAAATTCTCTTCTGATTTGATCCGGACCATTCGTGGCGTCGGCTACCTGGTTGAAGAGCACCGATGACGTCAATCAGAAAGCGCACAATGACGCTGATCCTTGGCCTGTTGCTTATCGGCCTGTTGATCATGAGTTTCTTCAACCTGCATGACAGCAATCATGAAATTGCCGAGGTCTACGACGCGCAATTGGCCCAAAACGCTCGTCTGCTGCAAGGCATCATGCGCACGCCGATGGCCAGTCAGGAACTGTCAGCCCTGTACCAGGCCTTTAACCTGGCCCTCAGCCAAGCCTCGCCCAGAGTCGTCGGCCATCCCTATGAGAGTAAAATCGCGTTCCAGGTATGGAATCATCAAGGTGAACTGTTGGTGCACACCGCGAGTGCCCCCGTCTTTACTACCCCCCCGTCCACGCCAGGCTTCAGCAATGTCGTTGACCTGAAAAGTCATCAGTGGCGGACATTCATTCTCGACGATGCGCAGTACGGACTGCACATTTGGGTCGGCGAGCGTGAGGATGTGCGAAGTGATCTGGTCGACCGTATCGTGCAACATACGCTGGGCCCAAATCTGTTGGGCGGCCTGATTCTCGTGGCGGTGGTCTGGTTGGCGATTGGCTGGGGGTTGAAGCCTCTGGCCGATTTGGCTGCAACGTTGCGCGCCCGCCACTCTGGTTCCCTGGAGCCCCTGCATATCGAGCCATTGCCCAGCGAACTTGAACCCATGCAGGCCGCACTCAATCGCATGCTTGCGCAGATACAAGAGGTGTTGGGGCGGGAGCGGCGTTTCATTGCCGATGCGGCACATGAAATGCGAACACCGTTGGCGGTACTTCGGGTGCATGCGCAGAACTTGCAAGAAGCGGGCACCGAGGAAGAAAAACGCGAGTCACTCGAATACTTGATCATCGGTGTGGACCGCACCAGCCGTCTGGTCAACCAATTGCTGACCATGGCCAGGCTTGAACCTCAGGCAATAACCCCGCCCCTGCAAACCATCGACCTGACGGCGACCGTGCGCGACAGCCTGATTCAGCTCACGCCCTGGTTGCTGAGCAAGGGCCTTGAGCTTTCTTTCGACGTCAGCAATGTCCCGTACATCACCGATACCGATCCTGCGGCCATCAACATCGCACTGAATAACCTGGTGACCAACGCCGCGAATTTTTCTCCGGAACAAGGCTTGATCACCGTACGGCTGACAAAAGACGACGGACACTTCCAGCTCGCGGTGGAAGATCAGGGCCCAGGTATCAACGAGGAGGATCGTGAGCGGCTCTTTGAGCGTTTCTATAGTCAAGGAAATGACCAAGGCGCAGGGCTTGGCTTGACGATTGTACAAACGATTGCCACGCGACTGGGCGGTCGAATAAGCCTGGAGAACATTGCGGATGGCGGCCTCTGTGCAACACTGGAAATCCCTGCCCTCTCAGCCGGTAGCAAACGTCCTCAACCTTGACGCCGGGCAGGCAGCGCTGCAGCACCTTTTGTGGTCATTGTGCCTCGTCCGGGCTGGCGATTTTTTGCTCGCTTTTAAGGGCGTTGTCCTTGCGGAATTGTTTGATGTCCGCAAGACGCAGCTCTTCTGGCAGCGTACGACGGTGCTTGCTGTGGCCTAGTCGCTGCGCGTGGTAGATGCCGGTGTGCCCAGAGAAGAGGTAGCTGGCTATGCACGCAATGGCGGCAAGCGGGCCGATTTCCGTGCCGAAGAGTTCCATGGCCATGACGATGGTGGCCAAGGGCGTGTTGGCCGCGCCGGCGAATACCGCTACAAACCCGATCCCCGCGAGCATCGAAAAAGGCAGATGCAACAGCGGAGCCAACGCATTCCCCAACGTTGCGCCGATATAGAAGAGCGGGGTTACTTCGCCCCCCTTGAAGCCAGTCCCTAGCGAGGTGACGGTAAACACGAGTTTGCCGAGAAAGTCCCAGGGAGCCATCGGTACTTCGAAGGACTGAACGATGCTCGGAATACCCAAGCCGATGTATTGATAGGCATCCAGCGCCCACACGGCGATCGCAATGACTACGCCGCCCGCGAAGGGGCGCAAAGGTGGATAAGCGATGAGGCGTTTGACCAAAGCGCCCAGCCGTTGTGTGGCTGTCGCGAATATCAGACCAGTAAGTCCGAAGATGATGCCGGCTGCGACCACTGCCATCACGCTCCAGAACGCTACCGGCACCACCTCGCCAATCACATAGTGGGTATGGTGCACGCCCCACGCCTGGCCTACCTGATCCGCCACGATTGCGGCAACTACACACGGAAACAGTGCGTCGTAGCGCATACGCCCAATAGCCAACACCTCTAAACCAAAGAGCGCACCCGCCAGCGGGGTGCCAAACACCGACGCGAATCCCGCGCTGATGCCTGCCATCAGCATTATCCGGCGATCCTCCCGGCACATGCGAAACAGGTGCGAGAGCTGATCCGCAAGCGCCCCGCCCATCTGGACCGCCGTCCCCTCACGCCCGACCGAAGCACCGAGCAAATGGGATATCACCGTTCCGCCCAATACCAGCGGCACCATGCGCAGCGGCACGACCTTCTTGGGATCGTGGATTTCGTCGATGATCAGATTGTTGCCCGCGTCGACTGCCTTACCCATCAGGTGATACACGAGGCCGACTGCGAAGCCCCCTACCGGAAGCAGCCAAATCGCCCAGCGATGGGTCTCGCGCCAGTTTGTCGCGTGATCCAGGGCAAAGAGAAAGAAAGCAGACGCGGTGCCTGCCAGGAAAGCGACAGCGGTTGCGATGAGAAGCCACTTGCCAATGTAAGGCAGGAGTTCAAGTTGTTCAGGACGTCGGAATCGAGACATGTGGTCAGCCATATGAATAAGTCAGGACTGACCAAAAGGAAGGAATGTGAACGCAAGCGCCTGCAGACCTGATTTTGATCAGATGTCTGTAGGCATCATCAGCTGCAATCGCGCAGCGGTTCATGGAGGAATGCCATCTCCAGTGCCGCGGATCATATCCAGTAACGATTTCAAAGTAAAACGGCTTTTTTCAACCCAAAATCAGCGGGATGGCGTGACGAATTTATCGGCCTTTTTGCCGACAGTGCCCAACTCAATGGGCGCCTTTATGTAGAACAAGGAGAAGTCTTCGGCCTCCAGGCGCTCGAACAGGCGCACGCACTCGTCTTCGGTAATCGCCATACGAATTTCGGCAGGCTGATCGGCAAGTTCAAAGAAGTGCGTGGAATGCAGTTGGCCTGTGTGTCCAAAACCCTCTATGCCCGTCGCCAGCGTAGCGCCACGTAGCCCCATCTCTTTGGCCAGATCCACAAGCCAGTCACCGAGCATTTTTCCGTGATAGCGACGACTCTGCTGCGTGAAGAAAATCACCAGAAAGCCTTTCATGATCCATCTCCTGTCAAACAACCCGTAACCCATTGAAAAATAATAGTAAATGTTATTAAATTTTCAGCCAAACGCTGATCCCTTGTAGGAGCTGCCGAAGGCTGCGAATCGGTCCGGGGTCGCGTCCGACCGTAGCAGTCGTAAACTCTGGATTGCTGAAGGTCGTGCCGACCTTTTCGCAGCCTTCGGCAGCTCCTACAGGGATCCAGTTTGCTGCGCGACAGCGCGGCGTCTAAGCCATGATTTCAGCATAGCCGCCGCCCTCCTCGTTGCTCGATCCCTCAACGGATTTATTTAATGCATCGGACTAAATAAAGCCCATCTTCCACCTCGACGCCGTGGGTGTCATGGGTGAAACCCGGGAAGTGTCGGTCGTACTCTTGCAGCGCCTTGAGGTAGCCGAGAATCGGGCCATTCGCCGCACCAGCGTTCTCTCCGGGCATCAGCAACGGGATGCCAGGTGGATACGGGACCACCCCGGTCGCCACGGTGCGGCCCGCCATTTGTTCAAGGGTCAGGATTTCGATATTGCCGCGCACCAGTTGCTCATACGCCGCGACCGGACTGAGTTGGGGCACAGGCAAGGTTGAGAATGCCCGAGACATGGCTTCAGTGGTGTGCAGTCCGGACATGGCCTGGAACATGGTTTCGCACAGGGTTTTCAGGCCCATGCCTCGATAGCGTTGCGGGTGCGCGGCAATCAGCGTCGGCAACACGCTTTCCAGCGGCGCGTTGGCATCGTAGTCACGTTTGAAGTCAAGCAAGGTGCTGACCAACGTGCCCCATTTGCCTTTGGTCACACCAATGGAGAACAGGAACAGAATCGTGAAATCGGTGGTTTTCTCCACCACGATGCCCTGCCGGTCCAGATAGGCACTGAGCACCACCGCAGGAATGCCCTGCTGGCTCATGCCGCCACCGGGCAAAATCCCGGGGGTGGTGATCGAGACCTTGATCGGATCAAGCATGCAGTAGCCGGCTTCGATGTCACCGAAACCATGCCAGGCCGCGTTGGGTTTTAGCACCCAACACTCAGGTTCACTTGCCAGCAACGCCTCATCGGCGGTGTGAAAATGCACCTCTTCGCCACTCTCAGGGTCGGTGACGGTATCTGGCTGCCAGACGTTGAAAAACCACTCGCCCCTGGCCTGAAACTCTTCGTTGAGTCGAGGCAGCATGCGCCGGAAAGCGATCGCCTCGCGAATAGCATCGCCCGTCAGGGCTTTACCACCAGGGCCGTCCATCATTGCCGCACTGACATCGTTGGAGGCGATGATCGCGTAATTGGGCGAGGTCGAGGCATGCATCATGAACGCTTCATTGAACCGCGCATGTTCGATAGGTCGGCGGCCATCGCGCACATGGATCATCGAGGCCTGGGACAGCGCTGCCAGCAGTTTATGCGTGGATTGGGTCGCGAAGACAGTCGGCCTGTCGGCACTGTAATCAGCGGGTTCACCGTGCATCGCGAAACGTTCGCGGTAGATCGGGTTGAAGCGCGCATAGCCGAACCAAGCTTCGTCGAAATGCAGACGGTCAACGCTTTGGCCAAGCAGTTCTTCGACACGGGTCACGTTGTAACAAAGGCCGTCGTAGGTGGAGTTGGTGACAATCGCGTGCATCGGCGTCGGGTCTATCCCCTCGCGCACCAGCGGGTTGTTCGCCACGGCCGCGCGCACGGCCGCGGGGGTTAGGCGCTGGGGCGGTATCGGGCCAATCAAACCATAGTGATTACGGGAAGGAATCAGGTAGGTCGGAATCGCCCCGGACATGGTCATGGCGTGCTCGACCGACTTGTGGCAGTTGCGATCACACAATGCCACCTGGTCGCGCGTCACGCTGGCCATCAGAATCACACGATTGGAGGTCGATGAACCATTGGTGACGTGATAGGTACGATGAGCACCGAAAACCTTCGCTGCGTACACTTCGCTGGCACCGATGGGGCCCGAGTGATCAAGCAACGAGCCCAGTTCGCCGACTGAAATCGACAAGTCCGAACGGAACAGGTTTTCGCCGAAATAATCGAAAAAAGCCCGCCCTACCGTCGACTTCAGAAACGCTGTACCGCCGGTATGTCCCGGGGTGTGCCATGAGTATTCGTACACTTGCGAGAACCGCACCAGCGCACCAAACATCGGCGGCAGCACGGCCTCACGGTAACGCTGAATGGCGGCGACGATGCGCCCGCTGATAAAAACGGTGGTGTCTTCCAGCAGCCAGATGAAGTCGTCTGATTTCTGCATGGCGTCAAGCGGGATGGTGGCCGCACTGTTGCGATCAGCCAGCAGAAAAATCGGCAGCGTTTCACTGCGCCCGCGAACAGCATCCAATACGCTGTTGGCTATTGCGTGGCTGTCGTCGAGGGCCAGCTCCCAATCGAGCAACACGCATTGGACCGTCGGGTCTGCGTGAATCAGGACGATGGCATCCTGTGCCGACTGTGCCAGCACGACCTCTACCTGACGCTTTTCCAGCTCATGCGCCAGTTGCCTGACGGCGCGGCCTGCGGACGTATTGGCCGCAAGATCTTCATGAATAAGCAGTGCTTTCATGCCAAGATGATTTTGCTGGTGAGGGGACATAATGTCTTCCAAAAAGAAATAGAAGGTAACTCGAAGCCCGCAACCGCGAGGCTCGAGATTAGATGTTCAGCGCGTGAAGGCCGGCGCTGTGGAACGCGCGTTATCGCTGCCAGGCAATCAGATTGACCTCCAGCGGGACCGCCAGCCCAGCGGAATCATTGGCGATTACGCGCGCAGTGTATGCCTGCGCAGAACGATCATTGGGCACCTCTGCGCGATAGATCAAAACACCATCAGGAAGTACCCCTGGGTCGATCAGCATGTCCTGAACTTCAGCGGCCATGCCCTCCATTCCTTCGGCGTATAGCTGCACGCGCAAGTGATTCGGGGACAGTCCCGCAAGGTCCATGTGTAACGTGGCAGCGTAGCGGTCCGCATGCGTTTGCATGTCGAACTGCAAAAAGCGGATATCGGCCCAACGAACGTTCAAGTCCTCACGCACACGAGTGAGTTGAGCAGCCAGTCGACTCTCATCAGCCGCACGTGCCCGGTAGGCCGTTGCTGCGGGTAAATAGTAGCGCTGGGTATAGTCGCGTACGGCCCGGTCTGCGGAAAACTGGGTCACCAGCGCGCCCATGCTGCACCGCATGCGCCTGATCCATTGCTCGGGAACCCCTGCGGCATCGCGTTCATAAAACGCGGGCACCACTTGTTCCTCAAGCAACGTGTAGAGCTGAGTAGCGTCGACGCTGTCATAGTCGGCGCCGTGCTCGGCACCATTACCAATCCCCCAGCCCACCTCCTCGGTACAGGCTTCGGCCCACCAGCCATCGAGCTGGGACAGGTTCAACCCACCGTTGGCGAGGACTTTCATCCCACTGGTGCCGCAGGCTTCCCACGGACGTCGGGGGGTATTGACCCAAACGTCGACACCCTGCAGCAGATGGCGCGACACACGCATGTCATAGTCTTCGAGAAAGGCCACTCGCCCATTGACCTCCGGGCGGCGAATAAATGCGTGCCAGTCACGAATCATCTGCTGCCCGACGATGTCGGCCGGGTGAGCCTTGCCGGCGATGAGCAGCTGCACGGGCCGGGTTGGATGATTGAGAATACGCAGCAGACGGTCGGGATCCTGCAGCAGCAGGTTGGGTCGCTTATACGTGGCAAAACGACGGGCAAAGCCCAGCGTCAAGACCTTCGGATCGAACAAGGCGCCTGCCGATTCGATGGCCTCCAGCGAGGCACCGTGGATGGCCTCGCTGCGCGCCAAATACGTGCGGACGAATTCGAACAGCAAGGTCCTGGCCTGCTCGCGCAAACGCCAGAGAAGCCCATCATCAACCTGCTCCAGCAACTCGCTGACCCGCGACTCACTGGTGCCGCGCCACGGCAGCTCACCACCGTGCATGGCTTGCCAATGCGCCTCGGCTTCCAGAGATACCCACGTCGGCAGGTGGACCCCGTTGGTTACATGCCCGATCGGCACTGCATCGCGGGGCCAGCGTGGAAACAGACTCTGGAAGATATGGCGGCTGGTAGCGCCATGCAGGCGGCTAACCGCATTGACCGCACCCGCGCAACGCGTTGCCAGGAAAGCCATGTTGAACAGTTCTTGCGGATTGTCAGCGTTCTGCCGTCCTAGCGCCAGAATGGCGGATAACGGCTGACCCAGTTCATGTTCGACATAGCGCCCCAGGTATTTACCCATCAACTCAGGGGGAAACCGGTCGAAACCAGCCTCGACCGGCGTATGGGTGGTGAACACATTACCGGCACGGGTGGCGGTCAGCGCCACATCGAACGTCACCTTGTTGGCTTGCATGTAGCTGCGGGCGCGCTCAAGGACCGCAAAGGCGGCGTGTCCGTCGTTGAGATGACAGACTTCCGGGTTATAGCCGGCCGCCTCCAATAAACGCCAGCCACCGATACCCAACACAATTTCCTGGCGCAGACGCATCTCCACGTCGCCCCCATACAGCTCACTTGTGATCAGCCGGAAGGGGGCCGGGTTTGCCGGGTCATTGCTGTCGAGCAGCAACAATTTGTTGTGCCCCACCGTTGCCTGCCAGCCCCGCAGCCAGACCGTCAGGCCCGGCAATTGAACCGCCAGCCGCAACAGGCTGCCGTCTGGGCGCAACAAAGGCTCCACCGGCAATTGGCGTGTGTCGTTGACCGGATACAAGGCTTGTTGGTTACCCTGAAAACCAATTTCCTGACGGAAATAACCGTGCTGCCAGAGCATGCCGACAGCCACCACAGGGACACCTAGGTCGCTGGCTGCTTTCAACTGGTCGCCCGCGACATTGCCCAGACCGCCCGAATAGATCGGCAGTGCCTCACTGAGCATGTACTCCATGGAGAAGTAAGCCACCTGATGCAAATCCACATCAGCGTGTTCGCGTTGGAACCAAGTGTCGCGAGCGAGAAAATCACGGTGGATCTCGGCGACGCTGGTGACCCGCGCATGAAAATGACTGTCGGCCCACAGAACATTGATTTTGTGTTCTGAAACGGCATTGAGCACTAGGCATGGATTGTGGGTCAGCTCCCATAACTCATTGTCCAGACTGCGCCAGATATCATCATTCAAGCTCGACCAACGAATGGATTGGTCGAACGCCAGTTGGCGCAAAATGTCGAGACTCGAATCAAGAGCATTGCTGCGAGACGGCATGGACTGGCCCTTATATGAACGGGGGGCAAATAGGGCCGACCACACCCAAGGTGTGGCCGGTGATCGGAGCCGGTCAGGCGTCGGTAAATGTCTGGCCTCTTGTATGACCCTTGGCCAAGGGTGCCGGGCTGTCCGGCTGGCTGAAGTCAGCGGTCCAGTGCCAATTGCGTATCTCGGGAAGGTCCTCGAAATGCTCGCGGATGTAGGTGTGATGCTTGCGCAACTGGCTTTCGAAATAGCTCATCGCGTCCAGGCTGTGCGAGCGCAGGCGCGGCACATGGCTCAATGCGTCGATAGCGAGGTGATAACGGCTCATCTGGTTCAACACCACCATGTCGAATGGCGTGGTCGTGGTGCCTCGATCGGAGAAGCCACGAACATGGAAGCGGGCTTCGTTTGACCGGCCATGCACCATGGAATGGATGACCCAGGTAGAACCGTGGAAGGCAAACATCACCGGCGCTTCACGCGTAAACAAGGCCTCGAAAGACACCTGATCCATGCCGTGAGGGCGCGTTTCCGGGCTGCTGAGAATGCCCAGATCCACGACATTGACCAGCCGCACGCGGATGCCGGGCACGTGCTTTTGCAGCAGCCATGCTGCGGCCACCGCTTCGGTGGTCGGCACATCGCCGGCGCACGCCAACACCACATCAGGATCGCCATCCTCATCACTGCTGGCGAACGTCCAGATCGAGGCGCCTTGTGAGCAGTGCTTCAGCGCCGCGTCGAAATCCAGCCACTGAAAATCCGGTTGCTTGCCGCAGGTCACCACGTTCACGTAATTGCGGCTGCGCAAGCAGTGGTCGAACACATTGACCAGGCAGTTGGAGTCCGGCGGGTAGTAAACGCGCACCACGTCGGAGCGACGTTGCAGCACATTGTCGACAAAACCGGTGGACTGATGACTGAAACCATTGTGGTCGTTGCGCCACGCGTGACTGGTGAGCAGGATATTGAGCGAGGCCAAAGGACGGCGCCACGGAAACTCGCGACTCTGCTGCAACCATTTGGCATGTTGCGTCACCATGGAATCGACGACTTGGGCGAAGGCCTCATAGGTCGACCACATGCCGTGGCGTCCGGTAAGCAAATAACCCTCCAGCCAGCCCTCACACAGATGCTCGCTGAGCACCTCCATCACCCGGCCATTGGCCGCAAGGTGATCGTCGATCTCGAGTACCGGCCCCGCCGCCGTTCGGTTGGTGGCTTCAAACACGGCGTTGAGTCGGTTGGAGTTGGTTTCATCCGGTCCGAACACGCGGAAGTTGCTGGGGTTGGAGCGAATCACATCACGCAGGTATTCACCCAGCTTGCGCGGTGCCTCAGCGATCACTTCGCCTGGCCCTGGTACTTCCAGGCCGTAGTCGGCAAAGTTGGGCAGGTCCAGCGCGGTCAGCACTCGGCCGCCATTGACATGGGGAACAGCGCCCATCCGTAACGCAGCCGGCGGGGTCAGTGCTCTCAGCTCAGGCACCAGCGCGCCATTGTCATCAAACAGCGTCTGGGGCGAATAACTGCGCATCCAGGCCTCGAGCTGGGCCAGGTGTCCTGGGTTCTGGATCACGTTGGCCAGCGGCACCTGATGCGCACGGAACGTACCTTCGACTGGCAGGCCGTCCACCACCTTCGGTCCGGTCCAGCCTTTAGGGCTGCGCAGAATGATCATCGGCCAACGCGAACGCTCGACCAGACCGTCGCTCCGCGCACGGCGCTGGAGGTTACGTATGTCGGCATAAGACGTGTCCAGGGCATCAGCAAACCGCTGGTGCATACCCGGCAAATCATCGCCCGCGACAATAATCGGCTCATAACCGCGTCCACGGTACAGCTCGATCAGGTCAGCATCGTCCGTGCGCGCTTCCACGGTGGGGCCGGAAATCTTGTAGCCGTTGAGGTGCAGAATGGGCAGTACTGCACCGTCGTATAGGGGGTTGAGGAAACGAATACTTTTCCAGCTGCCTTCCAGTGGACACGTCTCGGCCTCGCCATCACCAATCACGCAGGTCACCAGCAAGTCTGGATTGTCGAACGCGGCGCCGAAGGCATGCACCAGTGAGTAACCGAGCTCACCGCCTTCATGCAGGGAATTGGGCGTGTGCGGACCACAGTGGCTAGGCACGCCGCCAGGGGTTGAGAAACTGCGGAAAAACCGCAGCATGCCCGCCTCGTCCGGCGTTATATCGGGATGCACGTCACTGTAGGTGCCTTCCAGCCAGGCGCAGGCGTTAAGCGTAGGGCCGCCATGCCCAGGTCCGGAGATATAAACCATCTGGACATGCTGCTCACTGATGAGCCTGTTCAAGTGCACATAGATGAAGTTCTGACCCGCAGACGTGCCCCAGTGCCCCAGCAGGCGTGGCTTGATGTGCTCGGCCGTCAAGGGTTCCCGCAACAGCGCATTGGCCTTGAGGTAGATCTGGCCCACGCACAGGTAATTAGCGGCGTGCCAGTAGCGATTCATTCGGTCGAGCAGATCGGGCGAGAGCGGTCCGGTACCGATGGGTGCACGCGACATGACCGGGACGTCTGATGGCTTATCCGCACTGGAAAACAATGGGTTAAAGGTATACATGGCGACTCCATGGGCGGCGTTGTAAAGCTTCCACAACAGCAGATCAATCGCACTCAAGGCGTGTCTTCATAACCTCAAGAGCACTCTGGTTGCACGGCAGAAGGCAACTGCATGCCTTCTGCCACCCTTTAGTATTTCTGGCTATCAGACCGGAAATTTATCGCTGACGAACTGAGGATGTTCTTCCTTCAGGAAACGCCGAGCGACGGTGCCATACAATGTCCAACCCAGCATCGTCACAATGCCGCCCAGCATCATTGCGTCAGCACCGGAGCTGTAGAGCGCGTAATAGCTGTAAGCAGCGGCGATATAGGCGACAGCATTAGCCAGTAAGGCTTGGCGCGGGGTAATACCTGCTGCCTTCTGAATCGTCATCAAGGCAGCCATCGACATCAGATAAGGCACCAGGTTGGTCACTACCGCCAGGTTAACGAGCCGATCGAACTGCGCGCTCAGGTCTGGACTGATGGTCATGAACGACAACACGGTCTGGCACGCGAGCAGCACCAGCATACCGGCGACAGGTGTGCCGGTTTTGGTCGCCTTGCCGAAGATTTTCATGAAGTAACCGACATCGGCCGAACTTTTGAACACTTGGCCAATGGTGAACTGCCACCCCAGCAACGAGCCAATACAGGCCACGATCATCAAGCCCATGACAATGTTGCCCACCAAGGGCGTAAACATCGTGGCAAAAGCCAGGCCAAAGGGTGCGGTCGACGCAACCAGGTCGGCATTGGGAATCATGCCGGCGATGACGTTGGTCGAGACGATGTAGATCACCGCTGAGGCCAAGGTGCCCCCCAATACCGCGATGGGCACGTTACGCTCAGGGTTTTCGACGGCATCGGTGTTGGCACACGCGGATTCAAGCCCCAGGAATGCCCACAACGTAATCGAAATCGAGGAGCCAACCGCCTGCATAAACGGCATGTTGTGAGGATTCCAGGCCGCCCGGTAGGTTGAGAAGTCGAACCAGAACCAGCCGATGATCGAAAGGACAACCACAGGCAGGATGACCCCCCAAATGGTGACGTTACCAATCTGACCGGTGATCCTCGCGCCCCCGAAGTTGGCAAACATCGTCACCCAAAGCAGCGCGATGGTTGCTACGGCGGTGGCCACGGGTGACAGCGTTGTATTGAACAGGACGACCGAATAGCCCACCGCCGTAATGGCGATTGCAATATTGGCAATCAGCAGCGACACACCGTAGGTGTAGTTGGACATGAAGTTACCCGAGCGCCCGAAAGCGTACTCGGCATACCCACCCATCCCACCGGCCTTGCGGCTGAAACGGCCACATTTGGCAAACGCATACGCCAGTGCCAGCGAACCCAGGGCGGTCACGATCCAGGAGAAAATCGAGATCGTTCCGACCTGTGCCAACTTACTGGGCAACATGACGATGCCCGACCCGAGCATGTTGACGGCCGTCAGCACCGTCAACTGCACGACGCTCATCTTTTTAACTGTAGTACCCACTTTCTACCCCTTTTTACTGCCCGAAACGACATTTGAAATCGACACGCCTCACCGGTTGGCGGGCGTCCACACGGGTAAGTCGTTACTGCTTGAGCATGTAGCCATAAGCCCGTAGGCGACCATCGTCTTCCTGTTTCAGGTACACGCCCTGCAACTCAGGGTTGAACCCCGGGAATTGATTAATGGCATCCTGGAGTGCGAGGAAATACTTCAGCGCTGCCCCGTCCCACACCTCACCGGGTACCACGCACAGCACGCCTGGCGGATAAGGCAATGCGCCCTCTGTGGCAATACGCCCTTGCGCCTCTTCGAGAGCAATCAACTCGACATTGCCGCGGATGAACTCCAGATTGGCGTCGCGCGGGCCCATTGCAATAGCCGGCATGTGCGACTGCCGAAACATCTCTTTTTGCAACTGTTTGACGTTATGCCCCACATACAGGTTATGCATTTCCTGGCACAACTGAACAATGGTGTAGTGCTTGTAGCGCGCTTCGTGCGCAGCATAAATACCGGGCAATACGACACTTAACGGCGCGTCTTCTTTAATGAACCGTTCAAACCGGGCAATCTCGGCCACCAGGTGGTGCATCTTGGCCTTGCCTTCGGCAGGCGTCAGCAGAAACAGAATCGAGTTCAGGTCGCTTTTCTCCGGCACGATGCCGTTCTGGCGCAGGAAGGTCGCCAGGACGCCCGCATGGATCCCGAAGCTCGTGTATTGACCGGTGACCGCGTCGATGCCCGGGGTGGTGAACAACAACTTGCACGGGTCAATAAAGTATTGCTGCTCGGTATACCCCTCGAACGCATGCCAGCGTTCATCGGGATGGAACATGAAGAACCGGAGATTGCTGGCAATCTCGTCGGTGGAATAATCCTGCCAGTATTTGCCATCAATCGTCGGCGGCACGAATGGCCTGATCAATGTGCAGTTGTCCATCACCAACTTGCGCGCCTCAATGCCGGCACGTACACATTCGCTCCACAAACGCCGGCCGCTGCGGCCGCTGTGCATGCGGGCATTGACATCGAGCGAGGCGAACAGCGGATAAAACGGACTGGTGGACGCCTGCGCCATGAACGAGTTATTCAGGCGATGGTGATTGCAGTAACGGTCCTGCCCTTTGATGTGGCGATCTTTTTTGTGGATTTGCGACGCTTGAGAGAAGCCGGCCTGTTGTTTGTGTATGGACTGAGTCACAAAAATGCCGGGGTCGTCAGGGCCCAGTTCCAGCAACATTGGCGAGCAGTCACGCATCATCGGGATGAATTGCTCGTAGCCTACCCATGCCGAGTCGAAAAGAATGTAATCGCAGAGATGGCCTATCTTGTCGACCACCTGACGGGCGTTATAAATCGTGCCGTCGTAAGTGCCCAACTGAATCACCGCCAGCCGGAAGGGCCTTGGCGCATTGGCCTTTTCGGGCATGATTTCCTGCAAACGCTCACGCAGATACGTTTCATCAAAGCAATGCGCGTCGATGCCGCCGATAAACCCGTAGGGGTTGCGCGCTGTTTCCAGGTAAAGCGGCGTAGCGCCTGCCTGGAATAAAGCACCTTGATGCACCGACTTGTGATTGTTGCGATCGAACAGCACCACATCCCCCGGCGTCAGCAGAGCCGTGGTCACGACTTTGTTTGAAGCCGAGGTGCCGTTAAGGACGAAGTAAGTTTTATCCGCGTTGTAAATCTGAGCGGCACGTTGTTGGGCGGCCAGCGGCGCGCCTTCGTGGATCAGCAGGTCACCCATCTCCACATCGGCGTTGCAGCGGTCGGAGCGAAACAGGGTTTCCCCAAAAAAATCAAAAAACTGACGTCCAGCAGGATGCTTTCGAAAGAACTGTCCACCTTGGTGGCCGGGGCAAGCAAACGTTGAGTTGCCAAGTTCCTCATAGCGTTTGAGTGCGCCGAAAAAGGGTGGCAGCAGATCCTGTTCATATTGACGGGCGGCGGTTTCCAGCTTGTCACCATAGAACTCGGCCGTGTCGCTGCCCAAGTCGAACACGCCACTGATCTGCATCAACACATCGTCAATGCCAGGAAGCGTGTCACGAGAGAATTTGTCTTGTGCGGTAACAGCAAAGAAAATAGGAATATCGAACCCGGAATTACTAATAACTTCGATCAGGCCATGGCGCACGTCTTCAGCCGTAAGAACGGCAGCAGCAATGTCGGTTAAATCGGTTTGATCAAAACCTACTACTTGTCGCGAGGTCAAAAAACTGGCCTGTGCAGCAACGCTCGAAGCCACTTTCAACTGTTTCATCGCTTTTCCTTAATGCCACTACGTTGTCAATCCATTCGCACCCGCACGCGGATGAGTCACTGCTCAGTCACTCTGGAATGGAGCGTATCGGGCGTCGTTAATTCAATAACTTTTAGTTTTCTTTCGTACGGCCTGACAGTCGCCGTTGGTGTGCAACAACTGCAAGGTATGACGTGCGATTACGTTGTCTTCATCGGTGGGAATCACCCAGGCCGCCACGCGACTGTCGGGGTGCGACAGGCAAGGCCCGTGCGCTTGGTTTGCCTGCTCATCTATGTCCAGTCCGAGCCAGGCGCAGCCCTCAAGAATGCCGGCGCGCACAGCGACCGCGTGTTCGCCAATGCCACCGGTAAACACCAGCGCATCCAGCCCGCCCAGCACGGCAGCGAACGCCCCTATCTCACGCACGACGGTGTGCACGTACAGGTCAATGGCTTCCTTGGCTTCAGGGGCCTGGCTGGCGGACAGCTCACGCATGTCGCTGGAAATACCGCCCGAGACACCGAGCAAGCCACATTCGTGATAAAGCAAATGCTCAAGCGCCTGGACACTCATGCCTCGTTCGCGCAAGAGGTACAGCAGAATCCCTGGGTCAAGCTGGCCTGGACGAGTGCCCATGAGGATGCCGTCCAGCGTGGTGAACCCCATACTGGTCGCGCAGCTAAGGCCCCCACGCAGGGCGCACACACTGGCGCCATTCCCGAGGTGGGCGACAATGGTTCGACCCGCCGCCGCACGCTGATCGTAGCCCGGCAAGACACTGGCGATGTATTCGTAGGAAAGACCATGGAACCCATAACGACGTATCCCCTCTTCGCTCAACGCACGGGGAAGTCCATACAGGGTTTCCAGGCGATCCAATGTGTGGTGAAACGCGGTATCGAAACAGGCCACTTGCGGCAGTAAAGGGTGCTCACGCGCCAGATAACGCACGGGGGCCAGACACAGGGGTTGATGCAAGGGCGCGATCGGTATCAGCGCTTCCATTTCCGTCAATACCGTCGAATCGATCAGCAGGGCGACTTCCTTTCGTTCACCGCCATGCACGATCCGGTGGCCTGCGGCCGCCAATGTGTCGTCGGTGTAACGTTCGATCCATTCAACCAACAGGCCCAATGTCTCGTCCGTGACCGACTCGTCCGCCTGCGGCCATTGCTCCTCGACCTCCGCATCACCGGCCACTTCGCGAAAGCGTAACCGGTACACGTTGCCCTGCCTCTCCAGACTCCCGTGGCCGCGGGCCACGGGTTGTCCTTGATCATCCAGCGCGGATGGGTAGATCGAGAACTTGATGCTTGAAGAACCTGCGTTCATGACAAGCAACACGCCCTCGGAAGGCGGACGCAATGGGACGCGTCCCTGATCATCCATACGATTTCCTTGGTGTCGGACCGTGATCGAAAACGCTCTATTGAGACAGAATCACTTTTATAGCCTTTTCTTTGGCCGCGTTGCCGAAAACTTCATACGCCTGCAGGATCTCGTCAAGTTTGAAGCGATGAGTGATGAGCTGGCCCGGCTCTATTTTTCCGGATTGAACCGTTTTCAATAACATCGGGGTGGTATTGGTGTTGACCAGACCGGTGGAAATATTGATGTTTTGAATCCACAACTTTTCCAGATGCAGCTCGACACTTTTGCCATGCACACCCACGTTGGCAATATGCCCACCCGGAGCAATCACCTCCTGACAGGTATCGAAGGACGCGGGAATACCCACCGCTTCGATGGCAACATCCACACCCACCCCATCAGTCAATGCAAAGATTCGCTCAACAGCATTCTCCACGTTGATGTCAATGGTGTGAGTGGCGCCGAATCGCATGGCAACTTCCAGTCGATTTGGATCGGCATCCACCACAATCAACATGGCCGGAGAATAGAACTGGGACGTCAGTAATGCAGCCAAGCCGACCGGGCCTGCACCCACGATGACAACTGAATCACCCGGCTTAACCTTGCCCGACAGCACACCTATCTCAAAACCCGTGGGCAGAATATCGCTCAACATCACCAGCGCTTCTTCATCGGCGCCAGCAGGTATCGGGTACATGCTGTTGTCTGCGTGCGGAATACGCACCTGTTGCGCCTGGGTACCGTCAATCAAGTGACCCAGAATCCATCCGCCATCAGCGCAGTGCGAATACAGTTGACGCTTACAGTTGGCACAACTGCCGCAGGAAGTGACACACGAAATCAGTACGTGATCGCCCTTCTTGAAGTTACGGACAGCCGAACCCACCTCCTCCACCACGCCCACGCCTTCATGGCCCAGCGTGCGTCCTTTGGTAACGGCAGGAACATCACCTTTGAGGATATGCAGGTCAGTGCCACAGATGGTGGTGTGCAGGATTCGCACAACAGCGTCTGTAGGTTTTTCGATGACAGGGCTTGCTTTGTCCTCCCAGGATTTCTGGCCAGGACCTTGATAAACGAGAGCTTTCACTAATGTCACTCCTAAACTAAGGCGTAAACCATCACATTGGGCTCCCTGTCGGCACGTCAACTGGGTGTTTCACTTTCTCAACGTCAACGCCATTCAAGGGACAAACCTCACCCCTTTGTCGACCCGAAACCCGAATTTTATGTGCAGCATAGGCTGGTATTTATAGCAGGCTGGATTTTGTGACGGTTGATCTGGGTCAGTAAACCGGGGGGGGGCATGATCAACATGACCTCCTATCAAACAGTAACTAATTGAAAAATAAAAAATAAAAAATAAATGTTATTAAATTTTCAGCCAAACGCTGACCCCCTGTAGGAGCTGCCGAAGGCTGCGAATCGGTCCGTTTGCTGCGCGACAGTGCAGCGTCGAAGACGCGGCGAGGCCTCCTATAAAGCTTCTTTTTAATCGTTTAAAAAGTAACCGTCCGGCCAACACACCTTTCTGATCCCAACACTAATGGCGATCGTGTCCGCGCAATTTAAGTGAACGTTATGTTCAGCCTGATTACGCGGGTCGCGATGAGCCACGACATCAATGCCAATGTCGTGCGCAAATGGATGCCGCTTTATCGCGATGTGGCTTCCACCCATTTGCCAGACTCTTAAAGCTGGAACCGAAGGTTCAGGCTAGCCCTGAACAATCGATCAGCTTTGAGGTGCCCTACGGACATGAAACGCGGATCCCGAAGGGTGCGTTCGATTTGTGCGCGGATTAACCTGATGATCCGCATCGATTACATCTGGCTCGCCACTGAGCCCATAGAATCAATGCGTCGCGAATTGGGGCCGAAGTGGCTACAAAATCCCGCTCAATGCGGGATGAGATTTAACCGGAACGAACTCAGTGACGCTATAAACGGCTATACCGTTCTGATGGAACGGATCTTTTGCAAGTATCGCGTCCAGTTCTGAGCGGCTGACCCGACCGCTTACAATGATTACTCCACCGTTGCGTGGATTTTTGGGGCCGGACGCTAGAAACACCTCCTGAGTGTATTGTTCGTCAAGGAACTGGCGATGTGCCTCTAGATAAACTTCAATTACATCAATGGTTTTCAGATATGTTAGATCTACGATGTACATTGCTTATCACGACCTCTAGGGCAGTTAGAAAGTCACCTTTGTCCTACTCAGCTGTTGCACTAGGCCGTTGAGTGCAGCCTTGCACAGTGAATAGACCAACGCCTGCGGCTGGGAACCGCAGATACCGCCCCATTATGCCCATAACACCTTGCGTCATAAAGCAGGCGTCCACTTATGCGGCAGTAACTCGGCAATTTCAATAGCGCGCTGCGTCGGCAGGCGTGTGAGGACGTCCTTCAAATAAACATACGGATCATGCCCATTGAGTCGCGCCGACTGGATCAAACTCATGATCGCGGCAGCCCGTTTGCCGCTGCGCATGAGGTGGCGGTGAAGGTTGGGTTGCCGGTGGATGGAAGGGTTTCGTTTTTTCAACCGGTGGAGTTAATGGGGTTAATTTAAGGAGGGCTACTCCTACCGCGACCGATCAATCAGCAGCAGCGAGGGAGACTGCCCGTTGCCGCCACCGTAAAAACGCGCCACGACTGGCGTGGCGCGCGGGGTCAAATACGACAGTCCATCACGGGTTCAGCAGCACTTCGGGCCACCTTTGCCGCCGTAACGAGCCTCTTGGCGTTCACGAAAAAACGCTTCGTAGGTCATCACCGGCTTATCGGGGTGCGTGATCTGCATATGCTCGACGTAATTGTCGTAGTCAGGCATGCCTACCATCAGGCGCGCAGCCTGACCGAGGTATTTCCCGAGGCGACTCAGGTCATTGAACATAGCCAGCTCCTCCGTTGAAGCCGGGGGTCATTGTGCATCCGGCAGCGCCTGGAATGGCGCTTCTTTGTCCGTACGCTCTTTGCTGCCCCAGGCTTCAACACCGACTTTGACCGCATAGAACATGATGCTGAACACCACGAACAGGAACAGACCCGTCAAGGTAGCGTTGGTATAGGCGTTATAGATCACATGTTGCATCTGATCGATGGTCTTGGCCGGCGCCAACACCTGACCCGCATCCAGGGCCGTGCGGTACTTGGTCGCCAGCGCGAGAAAGCCGACCGCCGGGCTTGGGTCGAACAGCTTGATGTAGCCCGCCATGGTGGTGCAAATCAGCAACCACACTGCAGGCAGCAGGGTGACCCAGATGTAGCGTTGGCGTTTCATTTTGATCAATACGACGGTCGCGAGCATGAGCGCGATACCCGCCAGCATCTGGTTGGAGATGCCGAACAGCGGCCACAAGGTATTGATCCCGCCCAATGGGTCGATCACGCCTTGATACAGCAGGTAACCCCACATCGCCACGCAGCCAGCCGTTGCGATCAGGTTGGCAGGCCACGAATCCGTGCGTTTAAGCGATGGCACAAAGGTGCCGAGCAAATCCTGGAGCATGAACCGACCGGCGCGGGTCCCCGCATCCACGGCCGTGAGGATGAACAGCGCCTCGAACAGAATCGCGAAGTGGTACCAGAACGCCATGGTGTCTTTGCCCGGCAGCACCTGGTGCAGGATCTGCGCGATACCGACCGCCAGGGTCGGCGCACCGCCGGCACGGGCCAGCACGGTGGTTTCACCGATGTCTTTAGCCACCGCGATCAGCGCATCAGGAGTGATAGCGAAGCCCCAACTGCTGACGGTTTGCGCAACCGTGACTGCGTCGCTGCCGACAATCGCCGCCGGGCTGTTCATCGCAAAGTACACGCCTGGATCAATCACCGAAGCCGCCACCATGGCCATGATCGCCACGAAGGACTCCATGAGCATCGCGCCGTAGCCGATGTAACGGGAGTTAGCTTCACTGTCGAGCAGTTTCGGCGTAGTACCCGACGCGATCAACGCGTGGAACCCAGACACCGCACCGCAGGCAATGGTAATGAACAGGAATGGGAACAGCGCGCCTTTCCAGACCGGGCCGGTGCCATCGGTGAACTGAGTCAGCGCCGGCATTTTCAGCTCGGGCGCAATGATCAGGATGCCAATCGCCAAGGCGACGATGGTCCCGATTTTCAGGAAGGTAGACAGGTAATCCCGTGGTGCCAGCAGCAGCCAGACCGGCAATACCGCCGCGACGAAGCCATAACCGACCAGCATCCAGGTGATCTGTATACCGGTGAAGGTGAAGGCTTTGGCCCAGACCGGATCAGCAGCGATCTGCCCGCCGGTCCAGATTGAGGCCAGCAGCAAAATCACACCAATCAGCGAGATCTCACCGATGCGACCTGGGCGGATGTAGCGCATGTAGATGCCCATGAACATCGCAAGCGGGATCGTCGCCAACACTGTGAACATGCCCCATGGGCTGTCCGCCAGTGCTTTAACCACGATCAGCGCCAGCACCGCGAGGATGATGATCATGATCAGGAAGCAACCAAACAAGGCGATAGTGCCAGGCACCTTGCCCATTTCTTCACGCACCATCTCGCCCAGGGAGCGACCGTTGCGCCGCGTGGACAGGAACAGAATCATGAAATCCTGCACCGCACCGGCAAACACCACACCGGCAATCAGCCAGAGTGTACCGGGCAGGTAACCCATTTGCGCCGCCAACACGGGACCGACCAGAGGACCGGCGCCAGCGATGGCCGCAAAGTGGTGACCGAAAAGAATATGTTTGTTGGTCGGCACATAGTCCAGACCATCGTTATTGACGACCGCAGGGGTGGCGCGATTGGGGTCCAGCTGCATCACTTTAGTGGCAATGAACAGGCTGTAATAACGGTAGGCAACCAGATAAATCGCCACGGCGGCGACCACGATCCAGAGTGCGTTGATGGCTTCACCGCGGCGCAGCGCGACGACACCCAATGCAATTGCCCCCAAGCAGGCAACGGCGAACCAAGCTAGATGTTTGGTCAGTCGAGTCATTGTGGGTCTCCTGCCGAGGACCATGGCCCAGCGGCGATAATTGTTATTGTTATGCCCGGTAAAACAGGGCATCACTACTATCCACGTAGATCGCGACCATAGACATCCGCAGTACTACTAAGGCTTCTACGTAGAACTACGTGGGTCAATTGCCGCGCGACACGGCTACCATGTGCCGTCAAGTCGCTCGATATTCGGTACCTAGCCCCTGTAGGCAAGCTCGTCAGCCTGGATTCCACTCGTCATGCAACTCAAATACAAGATCGTCGCCCTGGGCATCCTCCCGCTGATATTGGCCGTCGCGGTCATCAGCGCGTTGGTCATCTTTCAGAACCAGCGGTTGGGTGAACAGCAAGCGCAGCTGATTGAAGACAGCATTCTGGCCAGCAAGCGTGCGGAGCTGAAGAACTACGTAGAAATGGCCATGAGCGCGCTTGCGCCGCTGTATGAGAGTGGTCGGGACGATGAGCAAACCAAGCAAAAAGTCCTTGATGAGCTGGCAAAGCTAAGTTTTGGCATCAACGGCTACTTCTTCGTTTATGACCATAACGGCCGTAGCCTGATGCACCCCCGTCAGGCCACGCTGGTGGGCAAAGATTTGTGGAGCATGACCGACCCCCATGGTTTGCCGGTCATTCAGGCGCTGTTGAAAAGCGCACAGTCCGGCGATGGGTTTCAGCATTACGCATGGGAAAAACCCTCGACAGGACAAGTCACCGACAAACTGGCCTACGTCGTCATGCTCGACCGCTGGGGCTGGATGTTGGGCACCGGGATTTACCTTGAGGACGTCGAGCGCGCCACCCATCAGGCACGCGAAGAAGTTGCCAGGGGCATCTACACCACCATGCTCGCCATCGGCGTCGTGGCCCTCGTCGCCGTGTTGCTGGTCTTCGCGTGCGGGCTGACCTTGAACGCCAGCGAACATCGTCTGGCCGATAAAAAACTACAGGGTTTGACTCAGCGCATTGTCAGCCTTCAGGAAGAAGAGCGATCACGGCTCTCGCGCGAACTGCACGACGGCATCAGCCAGGTATTGGTTTCAATCAAGTTTCAGTTCGAACTGGCTGCCCTCGAACTGGAGGCGGGTCGCGAAAAAGGCCTGGATATCCTTCGCCAAGGGATAGACCGACTGGCGGACGCAATAGGTGAAGTCCGGAGCATTTCCCATGATCTGCGCCCTTCGCTGCTGGACACACTGGGGTTGGCCCCCGCCGTCGCCCAGTTGGTGACGGAGTTCGAACTGCGAAGCGGTTTGACCCTTCACTATGAAAATAACCTCGGCGACGTCCAACTGGTCGATGGCACCCCCGTGGCACTGTTCAGAATCCTCCAGGAGGCACTGACCAATATCGAACGTCACGCCAAAGCGAAGAATGTATACATTGATCTGGAGGGTGACCCGGTCCAGGTCAGACTATCGGTGTGCGACGATGGCGTCGGATTCAAGACCCATCGGCTCGAAGAGATGCAAGGTGGAATCGGCTTGCGCAACATTCGCGAGCGCGTTGATCACTTCAACGGCCATTTCAGCCTGTCGTCGGTCCCTGGCAGAAGCGAACTGATCATTACCCTGCCCACCCGCCTTCGCTCGCTCGCGTAGTTATCAATACGATCCCAAGAATCATCCCAATAATTAGAGTGCGATCATGAACACCTCATACCCTATCCGTATTGCCTTGGTGGACGATCACTCTTTAGTGCGTGATGGCGTACGCGCACTGCTGGCTGTCCGGCCTTCGTTCGAAGTCGTCGGCGAAGCTGAGAATGGCGCTCAAGCGCTCGATCTTTGTGGTCGGGTCTCACCCGATATTCTGCTGGTCGACATCGGCTTGAAAGACATGAACGGCCTGGAGCTTACCCGGCTGCTGCGCATTCAATACCCGGACATCAAAATCCTCATCCTGAGCATGTACGACAATCATGAGTACATCGCCACGTCTATTCGGGCAGGCGCCAGTGGCTATGTGCTGAAAAACGCACCGTCAAAGGAAATCATCGCGGCGATCGAGGCAATCGCTACCGGCGGGACGTTTTACAGCGCTGAAGTGGCCCTTAAACTGGCCACCAAAAAACCAGATGAAACCGAGCTCACTCCGCGAGAAAGCCAAGTGCTCATCGGGCTGGCGCAGGGTCTGAATAACAAGACCATTGCCCGAGAACTCGCTATCAGCGTGCGCACGGTTGAAACCCATCGTTTGAGCATCAGGCGCAAGCTGAAGGTCGACAAACCGGCCGGCCTGGTCAAATACGCCATGGAACACGGCCTGCTGTCGCGTTGAAACGCCTGCGTCAATCCACCGCAACAATAAGCGGCACGATCAATCTAAAAATTGACGAGAATCATTACTGTTCGTAAGAAATCTTCCTAAACTCTGCGTCCACAGTTTTACGGCTCAGAGGAAGACATTGATGCGAGCAATCTTTCCATTTTCGCTAGGTTTAGCGCTACTCACCACCGTTGCCCACGCCAAGGAATACCCTATTGGCGCGCCGCAGCAATGTGAAGGCCTGGAAATAAGCGCTGTCTACCTGCAACCGATCGAGATGGAACCGGCAGGCATGATGCGCTCGGTGGCGACTTCCGATGTCCATCTTGAATCCGATATCCGGGCCCTTGCTGATAATCGCCAGGGCTTTCAGGAAGGCAGTTTCGTGCCCTACCTCAATGTGACCTTCGAGCTCGCCAAGCAAGGCGGTGAAGCGCCTCTCAAGGGTGATTTTCACGCCATGGTCGCCAACGACGGGCCGCACTATGGCAACAACGCCAAACTGCAGGGCCCTGGCAACTATCAACTGACGCTCATCGTTCTGCCCCCCGATGGCCGCTCCATGTTTGGTCGACACACGGACAAGGAAACCGGCGTAGCCCCTTGGTTCGCGCGCTGTGAGCTGCACTACACGTTCACCTATGCCGGTATCGGCAAGAAAGGCGGCTATTGAAAACGCCGGACGCAATGATAGTTGTCACGTCTCCGGGGAGGTCCGGTATGTCACGCGTTGGGGGGATCTGCTTGTCGCTTGCCCTTGGCATGCCCTTGACCGCCTTCGCCGAATTGCCGACCTACGAGCTAACCATTCGGGACGGGCAATTCAGCCCTGCCTTGATCGAAGTCCCTGCCGGAGAACGCTTCAAAATCGTTCTGCATAACCTGGGGCAAGGTCCGGCGGAATTTGAAAGCACCGTCTTGCGGGTGGAGAAAGTGCTCGCGACCGGGGTGACGACGTTCGTGGTTATTCATCCCTTGCGGCCGGGTCACTACCCGTTCTTCGATGATTTCCATCGTGAGCTGCCCGAGGGCGGCATCCTCGCCAAATGAAGCGGCGGGACAAGGAGTATTAAATGAATCAGGCGATGTTCATCGTCTGGCGCGAGAGCGTCGAGGCCTTGCTGATCATCGGCATTTTGCAGACATGGATCAACCAGCAGACTGAGCGCCGCCGGGCCATGACCTACCTTTGGGGTGGCGTCATTCTCGGCGTGGCCTTGTCGGGATTGCTGGCATTGCTGATCCTGTTTGCCGGCGAAGCCTTGGCCGGACCTGCCGGAGAATGGTTTCAAGCGGCGCTGGTGCTGACGGCCAGCCTGTTGATTCTGCAAATGGTCGGTTGGATGCGCAAGCACGGCCCTACGCTCAAGCAAGAGCTACGCAAGACCGTTGACGCCAGTCTGGATAAACGCGGTGGCTGGGGCCTGCTGATATTGGCGATGCTCGCGGTCGGGCGTGAGGGCAGTGAAACCGTCGTGTTCCTCTATGGCCTGGGCATCAACAAACACGGGGCCGATTTAGGCTTGTTCGCAGCGGGCGGTGCAATGGGGCTGGCCTTGGCGCTCCTGACTTTCCTGGTGCTGCAAGCCAGCAGTCGGTTCATTTCCTGGCGGCGGTTTTTTGCCTTCAGCGAAGCCATTCTGTTGCTGCTGGGTGCCGCACTATTGGTCGCTGGACTCGACCGCATCAGCGGCCAATTGATGAGCATGGATCTACCCGAGCGCCTCTACAGCTGGTTTGGCAATGCCGTCTGGGACACCTCGGCCAGCCTCAGTGACACCCAGGGACTTGGCTCGATCCTGGCCAGCTTCACCGGTTATAGAGCGACCCCCTCTGCCGCGACATTGGTGGCTTTTGCCGGGTACTGGTTGGTCGCCGGTTACTGGCTGCGCCGAAAGGCCCCAAGAACTGTCGCGGTCCCGGCATGAGCAGCCTCAATGGCGCACTGCGCCTACTGGGCGATGCGCTGCGTCGACACGGACGATTGATTCGCTACCTGCAATGGCTGGTGGTGGGGTTTTACGCGGTCTTGCTGGTCGTACCCGCGCTGCTGCCGTTACCTGCCAGCCAGGCGCGTATCCTGAGCAACCTGACGCTTTTGGCTCAGTTTCTCTTCTGGGGCATCTGGTGGCCCTTCGTCCTGCTCTCGATCGTGTTGTTCGGTCGCATGTGGTGCGGGGTTTTCTGTCCGGAGGGCTCGCTGAGCGAATGGGTCAGTCAGTATGGTCTGGGTCGTGGCGTACCGCGCTGGGTGCGTTGGGGTGGCTGGCCCACCGTGGCGTTCTGTCTGACCACTGTTTATGGCCAGTTGATCAGCGTCTACGACTACGCCCAGGCAGCCCTGCTGATTTTGGGCGGATCGACCCTGGCGGCCATGGCGGCGGGCTTGTTTTTTGCTCGCGGCAAACGCGTCTGGTGCCGCTATTTATGCCCCGTCAGCGGTGTATTTGCCTTGCTGGCGCGCTTGGCGCCGATGCACTTCAAGGTCGATGAACAGCGCTGGGTAGAGAACCTGGCACCGCGCCTGCCGCCGCCCAACTGTGCCCCGCTTCTGGATATCCGGCGCATGCGCGGGGCCACTGACTGTCATGCCTGCGGACGCTGCAGCGGACAACGCGGCGCCGTCCAGTTGCTTGCCCGATCCGTTAATCAGGAAATACTGCAAACCCAGGCTGAAACCCTATCGCCGTGGGACGCTCGTTTACTGTTGTTTGGCGTGATCGGACTGGCCATGGGCGCTTTCCAATGGACGGTCAGCCCCTGGTTCGTCGATCTCAAACAGTACTTGGCAACCGGGTTGATCGAACGCAATCTGCTCGGCCCCTTGCAGGACAATGCGCCCTGGTGGCTGCTTACGCACTACCCCGAGGTCGGCGACACGTTTACGTGGCTCGATGGCTTTTCCATCCTGATCTACCTGGGCACAACCTCGCTGTTGTTCGGCGTAGGGTTAGGACTGTTGTTGCGATTGGCCGCCAAGGCTGCCGGGCACCCGTCTCTGTATCCGACCCTGGCCTTGACCCTGACTCCGCTCGGCGCCGGTGGTTTATTTCTGGGGTTATCCGCTACCACGGTCAAGCTTCTGCGCTATGAAGGGCTGCTGCTGGCCTGGGTACAACCCGTCCGCGCAGCCCTACTGGTCAGCATGATGCTATGGAGCCTGATGCTCGGCTGGAAAGTACTGAGTCGCCACGGCGTGCGAGGCCTGCGCCGGTCAATCGGTGCTGGCTGCGTGGCGCTGGCGGCATTGTTGGTAGGGTATGGCTGGTGGTTGCAATTCTGGGGTTGGCATTGAGGACACGCCGATCAGCCATGCCAGTAGAACATTGCCTTGGCCAGGATCACGATCCCGATCATATGGCAGAACAGACTCAGATGAATAAAGCGCGAGTAACGCGCATTCATCCGCCCGGTTTTTAACAGGAACATGGCGGTGAGAAAATGCCCAAGGACGCTGACGGCCAGGATGATTTTCAGCGTCAACAACAGGCTGAAAGAAGACGCCAACGGTGTGGCAAGCACTGGCAGGTAGCGCTGCCAGACCATGCCCAATCCGGCGCCAAACAGAATCAGCAAGACCCAAGGCATCAGCTTTCGGGCACGTAGAGCAATGCCCCGCTCGACCATAATCATCGCCTTGGCCGGCATTTGCTTGAGCACGCTTTCGAGGATCAGCACCTCGAAAAACACCGTACCGATGAAGATCAGTGCGGCAAACAGGTGCAGGGTCAGCAGGATGGGATAGCTCATGGTCTTCTCGAATTCGGGGTGACAGGATTTCACTCGGCGCACCGCTAGCGGTGCTTTCCGTAAAATCCAAGACAGGATCTCGCTACTGGCGCGATAGCGCCCTGTCCTGAATCAAGTGTTCACGGAATGACCTTGGCTTAACGCAGCTTCAGCGGGTCTACTATTCCGGCCACTATGGCCATGCCCACCAGTTCCGGCAGGTGGTCGGCCTGCATGCGCTTCATCACCCGTGATCGGTAAAGGTCCACGGTTTTTGCGCTCACCCCCAGTTGCTCGGCGATTTCGCGGGTGGTGTAACCCTGCACCAGCGGCAGCAAGACATCGCGCTCGCGTGGCGTCAGCGTGAGCAGGCGAGCCTGCAACTGTGCATGGCCCTGACTGCCGGAGCGGTTTGCATCGAAGCTGCCCAGCGCCTGTTGCACGCTGTCCAGCAGCAGTTGTTCGTTATAGGGCTTTTCGATGAAATCATGGGCGCCCGCTTTGAACGCACGCACAACAATCGGCACGTCTGCGTGCCCGCTGACGAAGATGACGGGCAAATGCAGTTCACGTGCGCGCATCTCTTCCTGCACATTCAACCCGCCCATGCCGGGCATGCGTACATCCAGCAGCACGCAGGCGTTGAGTCGAGCATCGCATGCGTCAAGGAAGGCGCTGCCACTGGTAAATGGCAATGCCTTGAGGCCCACCGACTCCAACAACCAGACGGTTGAGTCGAGCATGCCTTGATCGTCGTCGACCACATAGACCACCTGCTCCGCGACACTTGTCATTCATTCACTCCTGCTGTTGTTTTAAGGGGCCTACAAGCGGCAAGTAGCAACGCATCAACAGCCCGACCGGTACGCGCTGAGCCTGCAATTCACCACCAAATCCTTCGATGATGCTGCGGCTCATGGACAACCCCAATCCCAATCCATCGACTTTGCTGGTGTAAAACGGGGTGAATATGTTCTCCAGCGCTGACTCGCTCACGCCGGGACCTTGATCATGCACGCTGATCTCTACCCGTCCGTCATTGGCCCGCTCAGCCACGAGCACAATCTTCGAAGGCTGTCCCGGATGAGCCTCGCGGTTGGCGTCGATGGCGTTGCGCAACAGATTGAGCAACACCTGCTCCAACAACACCCGGTCGGCATAAACGAGCGGTAGATTATCGGGCAGTCGCTCCTCGATAGTCACCTGGCAATTGCTCGCCTCCCAGGCACACAAACGCACCGCCTCACGGGCGACTTCGGCGACGTTCAGCGCCTGCATGCGCCGCTGGCCCTTGCGCAGGAATGCGCGCAAACGCTTGATCACTTCCGACGCGTGATTGGCGTGCAGGGTAATGCGCTCCAAGCCTTGGGCTACCCGTTCGGCAGCCTGCGGGTTTGTGCCCAGGGCCTGTAAATAACGTTGGCTGGCATTGGCATAGTTGACCACTGCCGCCAACGGCTGATTTATTTCGTGGGCGATACCCGAGGCCAGTTCACCCAGCGTCACCAGCCGCGCGGTGTGCGCCAATTCGTCCTGATGGTGGCGCTGTTGCACTTCGCGCAGTTCATGCTCAGTCATGTCCCTCGCGACCAATGAGTAGTAACGCTCCCCCCCGGCAGAACGGTGAGCCAGCAGCACCAGCGATACCGGTACCGAAGCACCGCCGCTCGGCGGCTGAAGCCGCGTCTCCAGGTTCCAGGAGCCATCGCGCTCCGCAGTGCTCCAGCCCTCCCGTTGCAGACGCGCCAAGTCGTCGCTGGCAAAAAAATCGCTCAGAGCCGGCATCGACTGTTGCTCGCCCAGACGCAAAATACGTCGCGCGGCGGGGTTCAGATACGTGACCTGGCCATTGGGATCGATGAACAACACCGGATCGGTGTTGGCCTCCACCACTTCAGCCAGACGCCGCTTGTTTTCCTCGGCCTGCACACGCTCAGTAATATCGCGCGACACGCTGACCACCTCGACCACCGCACCGGTGTAGGTTTCACGGATCGCGCGGCTGGCCGTCTCGAACCAAAGGTAATGCCCTGCACGATGACGGATGCGGTAGGTCATGGTGTGATAACCGTCCTGCTCCAGGGCATCCCGAGCACGCTGTACCAGACCGGCCAGATCCTGAGCATGGAATAAACCTTGGGCCGGCTTCCCACGCAACTCTTCGGGCCAATAGCCGAGCAACGTCCAGGACGCCGGCGAGGCATCCAGAAAGTACCCATCCGGTGTGTGCCGGGAAATAAGGTCGGTAGTGTTCTCGATGATCAATCTGTAAAGCCGCCGCGCCTTGGCCGCCTCGCGCTCGGCCAGCACCTGTGCGGTAGCTTCCCGGCATCGAGCAAACACACGGTTTTCCTGTAGGTCAGGAATAAAGGTCCAGATCAATATCCGGTCATCTAACTGCGCCTCGACCCCTTCGATGGCACGTTGTTGTTCGAGACAAGCGCGTATCAGTACCCGTTGGTTAACCGGCAGAAAGTTCAGCACATCGCTCAAAGGCCGTTCGGCGAGCAAGGCCAACAGAGCAGTATTGAGCTCCAACGGGCGACCCTGCGCATCCAGCAGCAGGCTCGGTTGCGGATCAAGGCCAAGCAGCGGCGAACCTCGCTGCATGCCGTTGACGCCACTCAACAGCGTCGCCAACAGATCTTGTACCCAGCCCAGCCAGTCCAGGCTCACCCCTTCGCAAACTTCCACCAGCAGCAGCCCGGCTTGCCCCGGCTCCAGTGCAAGATCGAATACCTGACCATAGCTGATAGCCGCACGACGCAGACGACCGGACAGCCAGCAATTGAGCTGCCGTACCTGATCCAGATCGAGGCGCCCTTCCTCGGCCAGGCGGTCGAACAACAACTGGTCGCTGGCCAATAAAGGGTCTCCCAGACCCGGTGGCAAATGCTGGGCGGCCCCTTCATGGCTATAAATGCGCGCTCGCGGTTGCCAACTCAGGTATACCGCCTGGCGCACCCCTGGGCAGTCCTGAAACACCCGGCACAAGGCATCGGCGCGTGTAGGCAGAGACACGCCCTCGCGTTGCAGGCGCAACCAACTGTGCAATCGAACGGGGGTTGGGGTCATCGCGGGTCCTTGTAAGTGTGGCCAAGGATATACTCGCCTTAGCGGTATAGCGTTACCCATTCAGATAAAAATGAATAATGTATAGTACTATTACTATACTACGCAGGTAGTACTTCCATAACTTATAGTGATTAGCATATAAGGTACCTCGGAGAATTAACTGACCTAACTGAGCAATCCGAAACGGTCAGATATAGAGCTAATAATCAGCCACCGAGTACCCGTACATGTCGATCTTCGAGCAAGGACTAGCCCGTAAGGCTGTCAATCATATTGCCTTGTCCCCGCTCAGCTTCATCGAGCGCACTGCCAGCGTCTACCCTGATTACCCCGCCGTTATCCACGGTTCGATCCGCCGTACCTGGGCGCAGACCTATGCCCGTTGTCGTCGTCTGGCCTCGGCGCTGGCCGGTCGCGGCATTGGCAAGAACGATACGGTGGCGGTGATGCTGCCTAATATCCCCGCCATGCTTGAGGTCCACTTCGCCGTGCCGATGATCGGCGCGGTGCTCAACCCGCTCAACGTGCGCCTGGATGCCGAAGCCATCGCCTTCATGCTCCAGCATGGCGAGGCCAAGGTACTGATCACCGACCGCGAGTTCCATGACGTGATTCGCGCAGCGATTGGCATGCTCGATCACCCACCCTTGGTGATCGACGTCGATGACCCGGAATATGGTGAAGGCCAGGCCGTCAGCGACCTCGATTACGAAGCGCTGCTGGCAGAAGGCGATCCAGCGTTCGCCTGGCAGTGGCCGGAGGATGAGTGGCAAGCGATTGCGCTGAATTACACCTCGGGTACCACCGGCAACCCTAAAGGTGTGGTCTACCACCACCGTGGCGCTTATCTGAACTCACTGGGTAACCAGATGATCTGGGGTATCGGTAACCACCCGGTTTTTCTGTGGACCTTGCCGATGTTTCACTGCAACGGCTGGTGCTACCCGTGGATCATCACTGCGATGGCCGGCGTGCATGTGTTTTTGCGCCGCGTCGACCCGCAGAAGATCCTGACCCTTATCCGCGAACATCAAGTCACCCACTTCTGCGGCGCACCGATCGTGCTCAACGCCTTGGTCAACATGCCCGAATCGGCAAAAGCCGCCATCGATCACCCGGTCAACGCCATGGTCGCCGGTGCCGCGCCGCCGGCCAAAGTGATCGGTGCCGTGGAAGAGATGGGCATCAAGGTCACTCATGTCTACGGCCTGACCGAGACCTATGGCCCCGTCACTATTTGCGCCTGGCATGCCGAATGGGATGAACTGCCGCTTGATGAACGCGCCCAGATCAAATCCCGTCAGGGCGTACGCTATCCCACCCTGGAAGGGGTGATGGTGGCAGACCCTAAGACCCTGGAACCGACGCCGAGTGACGGCCAGACCATCGGCGAGATTTTCATGCGTGGCAATACGGTGATGAAGGGTTACCTGAAGAACCCTACCGCCACCGCAGAGGCCTTCGAGGGTGGCTGGTTTCATACCGGCGACCTGGCGGTCCGTCATCCCAACGGTTATGTCGAGATCAAGGACCGGCTCAAGGACATCATCATCTCGGGTGGCGAGAACATCTCCACCATTGAGCTTGAAGGCGTGCTCTACCGCCACCCGGCCGTGCTCGAAGCGGCGGTGGTTGCGCGCCCGGATGAGAAGTGGGGAGAAACGCCCTGCGCGTTCATCACCCTCAAGGCCGACCACCAGGACGTTCAGGAAGCCGACATCATCAGCTTTTGCCGTGAGCATCTGGCGGGGTTCAAGGTGCCGCGCACCGTGGTGTTCACCCTGCTGCCGAAGACCTCCACCGGGAAAATCCAGAAGTTCGTCCTGCGGGACATCGCCAAGAACCTTTAACCCCCGGCCCTTTAACCCTCGATAAGGCCCGCATCAAGCGACAGGTCCAACCTGTCGCTTCGGGGCTGTACACGCCGAAATCGACCTGATAGCCATACCGCAACCTCTAGCTTCAGCTTCAGCTATGAAACGTTGGCGACTAAAGCCATCCAGGCACATGCCGGCGTCTGGAACATCATGGGGCCCGGCACCTGCCATCAGGTGCCCGTCAGAGAGGCAAAAAATGCCGGAATTCTTCTCTGGCATGACCTGAATATCAACGTCCATCGCGCACACTCGTGGCGCTCAATCGATACCTCTATCGATGCGAGGAACCGCGAGCGTCAGACGCCGTTACTTGCCCCTCAACCTACGACTACCCACTCAGCGAATTCTTCAACAACAGGGATATCGGATCGCGCGGAAGGTCCTGATCTCCAAGCCATTTCCGGCAAAAGAGCTGGAAACATGGTTATCCAGTCGCCGTATCAACGTCTAATGATTTCAAGCTTATACTGGCGGGCTGAAATCGCCCATCGCGGCTCCACCCCACCCGACGTTTCAAACGTAGAGCCGAAGATGATCGCTATCACCGCACTAAACACGTTCATCGTCATAGCAGCTGTCTGCATACACTATGAATTACTGCTTCGCCTCAACTCTTTAATGCCCAAGCTAAAGGCCTGGCACCGATTCAGGGTAGTCGTTGGCGTGCTGGGCGCACTCACCGCTCACGCGGTTGAAGTGTGGATCTTCGCCCTCGCCTATTACTTTATGATCGAGGCGGGTAACTGGGGTACGTTGAGGGGGGATTTTGATGGCAGCCTGATGGACTGTGTCTATTTCTCGTTCACAACCTTTACCACACTGGGCTTTGGTGACATCGAACCGGTAGGGGTTCTTAAATTTCTGACAGGGCTTGAAGCACTGACAGGTCTGGTGCTGATTACATGGACGGCATCCTTTCTTTTTATCGAGATGCAGAAGTACTGGAAGACACCATAGTACGTGCGCGCCTTCGGTCCTGTGGGCTTGCCAGCAGGTGGGAGCTACGCATGGCAGGTGTGTCACTGGGTGCGAACTTACCGGCCCATGATCGCGAGATGCATTTCATGCAATGGCAATACTCTCTTTGCCGCACCCAGTTTGACAGCCTCCTTGGGCATCCCGTAAATAACGCATGTAGCCTCGTCCTGGGCCACTGTCAGCCCCCCGGCATCCAGCATTTCTTTCAACCCCCTGGCGCCATCATCTCCCATGCCGGTCATGATGATACCCGTCGCATTTCTGCCGGCAAATTTGGCGACGGAACGAAACAACACATCCACTGATGGACGATGACGGTTGACCAGTGGGCCATCAATGACTTCAACATGGTAATAAGCCCCACTGCGCTTAATCAGCATGTGCTTGCCACCCGGAGCAATAAGCGCGAGGCCAGGTATGACTCGGTCATTGTTTTTGGCTTCTCGAACTTCGATCTGTGACAACGTGTTGAGGCGTTCGGCGAATGAGGCGGTAAATTTCTCCGGCATGTGCTGCACAATCACAATCCCGGGGCAGACCCTGGGCAGCGCAGTCAGCACGGCCTCCAACGCCTGAGTTCCACCGGTAGAGGTGCCGATGGCAACGATACGTTCGGTGGTTTGCAGCATGGCCTGGTTACCGGATGCGCTGAGAATCGCGTCAGCGCAGAGTTTCGCCGCCACAGGCGCACGGACGACAGGCGCACGGAGCAGATTCCTGACATTGACATGGGCCGCCGCCCTGACTGCGGCTATAAGTTCAGCAGAAGAGTCCAGAAGGAAATTTTTCAGCCCTATCTTAGGCTTAGTGATGATTTCGACCGCACCGGCAGCCAGCGCTTGCAAGGTTGTTTCCGCACCCTTGTCCGTAAGCGACGAGCAAATCACGACGGGGGTTGGGTGCTCGGCCATGATTTTTTTCAGAAATGTAATGCCATCCATACGCGGCATCTCTATGTCCAGAACGATCACGTCCGGCCAATCACGGGACAGTTTTTCCATGGCGAATATAGGATCCGAGGCCGTGCCAATCACCTGAATATCCGGCTCCGACTCCAGGATTGCCAACAGAACCTGACGCACCACGGCGGAATCATCCACCAGCAAAACCTTGATCTTTTTCATCAGTTTCTCAACCCTGTTTCAGTTGTTGATGCCGTACCCAGGCATGACCGCTCTGAATATCGAAATTGACAGCCCTGTGTCCGGTCAGGCCGAGGTCTTGAGCCATCAGGTTCAGGTTATGTTTTGCCACAAGGCTATGTGCCGCCTCCACGTTTCTAAGGGCAACATCAGCAACTCCCGGTTTTATGTGGCGCTCTGGAAACATGCTGCCGCCGCCGAAGAGCTTGACCTGATACTCCTCCGGGACCGTGTTGTGGCGTGCGACATCCAGTAGAAAAAGCGCCATCGCTTCGTCTGCATACCGCCCATTGAGCGGACCTGTCTTGCGCGCGCGACTTGGCAGCATGTAATGACACATCCCGCCGATCAACAGGACCGGATGCCACAGGGTGATCGAAACACAGGAACCCAGGAGGGTGCGGATCAGGGTGGAGGCATCGCCAAAATAGACGTCGCCGGGCTGCAGGAATATATCGATGGTACCGTCGGGCGTTTTCATGACTTCTGATAAATGGAGGGTGCTAATAACGTCAGGGCATCGGTGATGCCATTCAAACTTTCCGAATGGCTAACAATGAAATAGCCCCCAGGCTTGAGCAATGGCAATACGCGCGCGACAACTTTGCGTTTAGTGTCCTGGTCAAAATAAATCATGACATTGCGCAAAAAAATCACATCGAACTCCCCGATCTGCGGCAGCGTCTCGTTGAGGTTGATCTGCTGAAAATGGACCCTGTCGCGCAGGCGCCGCTCAATCAGGAAGGTGCCCTCCTGACGACCGGTGCCCTTTAAGCAATGTTTGACCAGCAGCGGCTTTGGAATGGTTGCCGCCCGAGCCATCGGGTAATGACCACTGCGGGCTCTTTCCAGTACCTGGCAGCTTATATCAGAGCCGATGATCTCCCAGGGCGTACTGCCCAAACCATCTGCCAACGTCATCGCCAGGCTGTAGGGCTCCTCGCCAGAGGAACTGGCGGCGCTCCACAGACGGAACATCCTGGCGGCTGCGGCGCTGGGCAGCACGTGTTGACGCAAAAAATCGAAGTGCTTTGGCTCACGAAAAAAATAGGTTTCATTGGTTGTCAGCAGGTCCAGGGCGACCTGCAACTCTGTTTCGCCACCCTCGCCCATAATCAACAGCAAGTAATCGCCGTAGTTGGTCAATTGATGGTGTTGCAGGCGTTTGGAAAGGCGACCGGCAACCAACGCTTTTTTCGTTTGAGACAGATTGATCCCGGCGGTGCGATACAGCCAGGACTGAAACTGATCGAACTCGCGATCTTTCAACGGAGAAGCATTCAAGGTAGACATCCTTGCCTGGTGCATCGGCGGGTATTTCGGGAAGCGCTTCCCGGCTGACGCCTGTCACGCCTGTCACGCCTAGTAACCGGGGGGCCTTCTAACGGCCCCCCTGCAATTGCCCCCCGATTTAAAGGCTCTTACGGAGCGGTACTCTCGAGGTTCCCTGCTTCGGCCAGCATGGACATTTCGTCGATCGACATCACACGGTCAACATCGAGGACGATAACGAACTTGCCATTGACCTTGGCCATGCCGCTGATGAAGTCAGCGCGTATCCTGGTACCGAAACTCGGAGCCGGCGCTATTTCAGTCGCCGGAATCTCCAGCACCGCCGATACCGCATCCACCAGCAGGCCAATATCCTGCGGGTTGCCTTCATCCGAGTTGGACTCGATGATCACGATGCAACTGCGCCGGGTGATCTCCGAGTTATGCCGTCCGAAGCGGGCCGAAAGATCCACCACGGGCACCACGGCACCGCGCAGATTAATAACCCCGCTGACGAAGTTTGGCATCATCGGGACGATGGTGAGATTTCCATACTCGATAATCTCCTTGATACCGAGAATACCAATGGCAAACATCTCACCACCGAGCAAGAACGTCAGGTATTGAGCCTCCTCTTCCTGGAGGACGACCGCTGTACGATTTGTCGTGACTAATGCGCCCATGCTGATCTCCAGTTAAAACCGGGTGAATTCGGCTTCTGCGGCGCTACTCGCTGCCTGACCAATGACGGTTTTATGGGGCGGCTGTGCGAAGCTCTGGGACGAGAACTTACTGCCCTTCGGCGCCCTGCTCGTGGCGGCCCTGGACAGGCTGGCAGTGTCGCCGGCTTCCAGGACAAAGAAACTCATGACCGCCTGTAGCTGCTCGGCCTGGCTGCTCATCTCCTCCGCCGTTGCTGCCAACTCCTCGCTGCTCGATGCGTTCTGCTGGGTGATCTGATTCAGCTGATTCATCGCCATGTTGATCTGGGCGACACCGGCTGCTTGCTCTTCGGAGGCGGCGCTTATTTCCTGAACAAGGTCGGAAGTCTTGTTGATCGAAGGCACCATTTCATCCAGCAGCTTGCCAGCCTTCTCTGCCAGCTCGACACTGCTCGAGGACAACTGACCAATTTCCTGAGCCGCGATCTGACTGCGTTCGGCCAGCTTGCGCACCTCCGCCGCCACCACAGCAAAGCCCTTGCCATGTTCGCCGGCCCGCGCCGCTTCGATGGCGGCGTTAAGTGCCAGCAGATTGGTCTGGTAAGCAATGTCATCAATGATGTTGATGCGTTGGGCGATCTGCTTCATCGCCGAGGCTGTCTGCTGTACCGATGCACCGCCTTCTACAGCCTCCTTGGCCGCCTTGCTGGCCATGCCGTCGGTGACCTTGGCGTTATCGGTATTTTGATTGATGCTGGCGCTCATTTGTTCGATCGACGCACTGGTTTCTTCCACGCTGGCCGCCTGTTCGCTGGTCGCCTGACTCATGGCTTGGGCCGTTGAACTGACCTGCTCCGAAGCGCTGGCCAGGCTGCTAGCGGCGCCACGTACCTCGCCGATAATCTGCGACAGCTTGCCGACCATGTTCTGCATGGCGGTCAATACCATGCCGGTTTCATCCTTGGAGGTCACCTCGATTTTGGCGGTAAGGTCGCCCTCGGCGAGCTGGCTGGCCACTTTGGCGGCGAGATTCAGCGGGCGCGAGATGATGCGGGAAATAAACAATGCGAGGAACAGACCAACGAGCAAAGAACCGAGCAGGACTCCGATGATGGCTATTCGAGCACTGGCATATAGTTCGTCGCCATGTTTGCTGGCCGTAGCCCCGCCTTCCTCGTTGAGCGTCACCATCTTCTGCAGGTCTTCAGTGACCGCATCAAAGGCTCGCTTCGAGTCGCCGTTGAGCAGCGTCAACGCCTGATCTTTCAGGTTCTGACGTGAGTAACCCAGCAGAGTCTTACTGTAGTTTTGATAAACCGTAAAATCGCTAATAAAATTCTCGTATAATTTGCGCTCTTCTGGACTGGCGATGAGTTTTTCATAAATCACAATCTGGACGGCCATCTGTTTATTTATATCGCTAGTAGAGCGCTCGAGCTCGTCCATTTCGGTGACCGATTGAGACAGAATATGGCGGGCTTCACGCAAGCGAAAATGAGCAACATCGAAGCGAATAGAGGATGCGGCACCCATAGCGGGCATCCAATTGGTTTCCATGTCGGTTGCAGTCAGATTCACCTGGCGAAGCTGGATGATAGAAAAGACGCCCATGAAGGCGGTCAATGCCAGCACAGCAAGAAAGGAGGCGATCAGTTTTGTGGCAATCTTCAGATCGTAGAACCATTGCATGGTGTATACCCCTGGGATAATGCTGCAACCTGCTCAGCGAGCGAGTATGACTGTTCTGTTTTTTTGTAATGGATTCAGTGTTTGCTGATGAGTAATCTGTTGCACCATCGATGGCACATCAACAATCAAGGCCACCGCACCGCTGCCCAGGATGGTTGAGCCACTGATGCCGCGCAGAGCATTGAACAACTTGCCCAGAGGTTTGATAACGGTCTGGAACTCGCCAAGGAGTTCGTCCACCACTAACCCTGCTTTCTGTTCGGCGCAATGCACCACCACCACGTTTTCCCGACGTCCCGGTTTACCCCCGACACTGAAGTGATCACGCAGAAATACCAGCGGCAGTACTTCGCCGCGCAACTCCAAATAGTTTCGTTCGCGAGTCGCCCGACGATCCTCTTCACTCAACTCGATGCACTCTTGCACCATGTCCAGCGGCACCACGTAGCTGGACTGGCCGACGCTGATCAGGAAACCGTCAATGATTGCCAGGGTCAGCGGCAGGCGGATGCGCACAGTGGTGCCCAGGCCGGGCTGGCTGTCGAGATCCACACTGCCGCGCAGAAGCGTGATGTTTTGTTTGACCACGTCCATGCCAACGCCGCGCCCGGAGAGGTTGGTGACGGCCGCAGCAGTGGAAAACCCTGCCTCAAAAATCAGGTTGTAGATTTCCTGATCGGAAGGCGTTGCATTGAGGGTAAGCAAACCCCGCTCCCGTGCTTTTTCGAGGATGCGCTCGCGGTTGAGTCCGGCACCGTCGTCCGCAATCTCAAGGACGATGCTGCCGGCATCGTGGTAAGCATTGAGGTGCAGTCGACCTTTGGCCGGTTTGCCAGCAGCCTGGCGAGCTTCGGGCGATTCGATACCGTGATCCATTGCGTTGCGCAGCAGGTGCATCAGCGGATCGCCGATTTTTTCTACCACGGTCTTGTCTAGCTCAGTTTCGCCACCGCTGATCACCAGCTCGATATCTTTGCCAAGCTCGTGACCGACATCCCGTACGACTCGCTGGAAGCGACTGAAGGTATCGCCGATTGGCACCATGCGTAGGCTTAATGCCCCGTCGCGAATTTCCTCCACCAGCCCGGAGACGATCGAGGAGGCTTCCTGCAGCGCATCATTACCTTGGTTCTTGGCGATCAAACTGGCTCCGGCACTGGCGATGACCAGCTCTCCCACCAGATTGATCAATTCGTCCAGTTTGTCCGCATGCACACGGATGTAGCGGTTTTCCTTGTTCTTCTGGTCCTGGACCTGGGTTTGTTTGTTCAGCGCGGCTTGCACCAGCACCGGCTCTACCGAGCACCGTTCAACCAGAATCTCACCCAGCGGTGTCGCCGGGCCGACTTGCCTGGAATTAACCCGCTGCACGTTCAAGCCGTCTTCGAGTTCTTGCGGGGTCAGAGCGCCGCTGCCGACCAGAATCTCACCGAGACGAATGGCGTCTTCCGGCAGGGCATTGATCAGCTCGATGTATTCCCCGATTTTGCTATGTGGCGGTAGAACATGCAGTACACAGTCATCGCGCACAAAGTCGAAAACCTCAGCGATGGTTGTCTTGTCAGACATGGATTGAAAGTCGATCTCAAAACCCAGATAACACGACTCAGCGTCCATCCTGTCAGTCTGCGGCATGCCCTCAGCCAGCGTAGTAATGCTGACAATCGTTCCCAAGGTGCTCAGGTAACGCAGAAACGACAGAGGGTCCATGCCATTGCGGAACACATCGGGGCCAAAACGCAGGGAGATATGCCAAAGATCCGAAACAACCGAGTCACTGCCGTATAGAGGGGTCAACTCAGCGGTTTCGAATGGGGCAACCGACGTTGGCACCTGCTGTACCGTAGACCCCTGGTAAATCTGTAAAGCCAGACGCAAGGCGTTTTCCCGGGTCACTGCGGCGACATCCAACTGCCCCCCTTGGGCCGCAACTACATTGACCAGCTCCAGCATGTGGTCATCACTTTCCAGCAGTACCGCCACCAGCTCCGAGGTGATTGTAATGCCGCCGTCACGGACCCGATCGAGCACGTCTTCGACAATGTGGGTAAAGCTGACAATGGGGTCCAGTCCGAACAACCCGGCGGAACCCTTGATCGTGTGCGCGGCACGAAATATAGCGGACAGGGTCTCGCTATCAGCCGGGTTATTCTCCAACAGCAGCAGCGACGCCTCCATGTCCTGGAGCAACTCGCGAGCCTCAACGATGAAAGTTTGAAGTGCCTGATCCAGGTTAAGACTCACACAAAATTCCTTTTAAATGCGTTTAGTAATTGACCGCCTGGGTCAACACCAATGGGTCACCCAAAAAAGCCGCCAGGTTGCACAGTTCAAACGCCTCCTGCACTGCCCGGCTGTGCGAGGTTAGCAGCAGCGTTTGACCTGTAAGCCGGGTTTCGCGCTTGGCCAGGATCAGGAGTTGCAGGCCTGCACTGTCGACCTCACTGACCTGAGACAGATCAATTTCCAGCCCACCCGAACGGGCCAGGTGGGGCAGCAGCTGTGACTTGAGTTCGTCTGCAGTGTAGATGGTCATCTCGCCTTCGATATGCAGCAGCGATATGCCATTTTTTTCTTCTATGCGGATCGTCATGCTGCGTTACTCCGAAACAAAGGAAGTTAAGGCAGGATCAGCTTGGAGACAGCGGCCAGCATCTGTGCTGGCTGAAACGGCTTGACCACCCAGGCCTTGGCGCCAGCCGCCTGACCTTCCAGCTTCTTGGCTTCTTGAGATTCGGTGGTCAGCATGATGATGGGTGTGAACTTGTAACTGGCCAGTTTCTTGACCTCTTTGACGAGGGTGATGCCATCCATGTTTGGCATGTTCACATCGCTGATCATCAGATGAATTTTCTGCCCATTCAGCTTGGCTAGTGCATCTTTGCCATCGCAGGCTTCGATCACATCGTAGCCTGCACTCTTGAGGGCAATACTGACGACTTGGCGTACGCTACTGGAGTCATCAACAACCATTACGGTTTTAGCCATGGGGTTCTCCTAGAAAAAAGTGATGGCCTGTTCTTGCACTGAACTCACCCTGCCACCATGGTGGATCTGGCGTTGCTCCTCGGTGGCGTAGGTCAACTCCATCTCCGCTAACCAAGCTTGAGCATCAATCTGTGCAACCTCGCCAGGACGCTGTCGACAGTGCTCCAAGTGCCGGTGCAGGCCCTCCATGTTGTCTCTTACATGGGCCAGAATCTGGCTAACCCGATCCTGGAACTGCAGGGCAACAAGAACCTCGGTAATTTCGTCACGAATACCGACACTCTCTTTTTGTAATATTTCGGCCGAGCCCGCCAGACGCTCCGTGATGCTATTAAAGCGCTCCAGAACCTTCTTGATCGAGGCTTCTGACCCTGCAACAGAGCCGCTATCGTGCTTGGCACTGCTTGCGGCAACCTCAACCAGTTGGGTGATGGCACTGTTGATAATGTCCACCTTGGCCGACATTTTTTGCCCCGTATCACTGGACTGGCTTGACAGTGTTCGTACTGCATCGGCCACTACCGCAAACCCCCGCCCTGCCTCCCCTGCCCGAGCAGCTTCGATTGCAGCATTTAAGGCCAGCAGGTTCGTTTGTGCAGCAATTGCAGCGACATCAGCGGCCATTGTTCTCAGCTCGCTGGTGTAATCCGTGAGGCTGCAGACCTGCGCTAGCATCTCGTCGCGGGTTTGTTGTGCTGCCCTCAATGTGTCGATTACATGCGTTAGTTCGGCCTCGCTTTGAGCCAGTACCTCCAGCGCCCCGCCTTCAGCTCGGCCAGCCAAGTCGCCTGCAGCGTTTTGTGACGTGTGAACAGCATCCTCCAGCTTTGTGCTTATTCCATAAAATCGGTTGCTAAGGGCAACAATGGCATCTTCGGTTTGTCGGCGGGAGCTTTCGACCTGCTTGGCCCAAATAGGGACAGCCTTGAGACATACCGCTTGTAAGCCATTGGCCGCAGCCGCTGTGTTTATCTCGATGGATCGCGCCTGTGCATCAGAAGATGCTTGAGCAATAACGCTTATAAGTTCACTACGCTGGCGACGGCCGACCCATACGCCAGTGCCTATCCCTAGTCCAATCAACAACAGGGCGGATGCCAACGAGATCGAATCGATTCCTGCATGGACGAGCAACAGGACAGCGCCAATGAAACTTGAGCCGAATGCCGGCCAGCAGAAAAAAGTCTGCCGGGACAGGAGTGATACGTATTGGTCAGCATCGATGTGCGGAGGCATAGGTTCCTTCCTAAGTAATTCTGACGATTTGGACAGTGAACAGCCTCAAAGGCTAAAGCGCCGCAGAATGACCTCTAACCCAGTGAACTCAACGATGTTCACGGCGTACATATAGGCGATTTTTTCAAGTCCCGCAGCGGCAGAGAGCCTGCCAAAAGAAACAAATGAGTCCTGATGTTCCATTTTGCCATGATGAGTAATTCCATTACTGAGCAGAGCGCATGTGTCTATTTTTATTATTTAAATCAGCTGCTTATCAAGCTACCTGACCAACCAATATCGTGTTGGTAATCGGTATTTTACGGAACACTTGTATTTTGCAGTGCGATGGCATCATGCCATACAGCACTCGCGCTTATTTATACTTATTTATACTAAATTGAACTGACAATCACGATTAAATGATATAAAGAACACCTTTGCTCATACGCTCCAGCACTGGCCTTAGCTGCATACAAAATAATGAATGTGATCGTGTGTCTCGAGAAATCGCGTCACTTCTTTACTGTTGCTCTTGGCTGAAGCACGCGTGAAACGGCATGGCGTAACCTGATCATTGCCTTCGAGCATTTCAACGAACAGCATCCCCATGGCACGTTGAAATACCGCACCCCAAAAGAATTCTGTAGCCATAACCCTCAATCAGTAAGCCTTCAGTTTATGAACAGCGCAGGGGGACCTTATGCCAATCCAACGGCCGAATGAACTGAGCCCGGCACCTAGCTATTGTCGTAGCGCTGTTCCGAGATGACCTGGACCACGGCCGAGAGCTGCGGCGTAAAATTCGCAGTCACCTATGCACCGACCAACCTATCGACGTCGGCACTCCAATCGCTGGTATAACCGGCACCGCTGGGCCTGAAGACGCTAGAGACGTAGTCCGTTTTTTCGCTGGAGTGGACGACATCCACAGTTCCGAAGCGACTGAAAGAAAATATTGGCGCGTCTTGATCATCGGCGCTGGCAGCGGCGGTATAGAGCGTTATACGCTTCTGTTCAAAATGACGCTTGACCCTAGGCATGACCGTGGTCGGAGCAGCTATAGTGGCACTTTGGAACAATCTTCTGTGCGCCCCCCCGCTTAAATCAGGTGCTGCGAAAAGGACGAACCAAGGCGAAAAAAACTGTTGCCGCAGATTCGGCTAAAATTGTTCAACTTTGTTCATTCCTGTGTAATATCTTGAGCATAAAATGCTACGGTTAAACGAGTTTCCATTTTCCGCCTGGACTGATTTGAGGCAAAAAACCCGTTCTGAAAATGGCCTGCTGGAGCTAAAGGGTCCCTCAAGCTCAACAAAAAGGGGTGCGACATGGCTCGCGATAAATATACGAGCGTCACCGACGTGACATGGACAGAGGTCGCAATGCAGAGCAACCCATGGTCCCAGAGTCAAAGGCAATTGCCTCTCACGGGCCACGCCCCGTCAGAAACGAGCAGGAAGCGGTATGCCCTCGGTCTCTCACCGACGCGCACAGATCCGTGTACCGGGGCTCAAGCTATACAGCACTGAAAGTGCCGTTAGCTTGAGCCCCGGAGTAAGTCCGTAATGGCTCCAAAAAGGATGTTTGATTCAACGGATAGATGAGGCCGTCATGTATAGAGTAAGCACGGGCTATGCCAGTGTATTGGTGAATACGCTCTCGGCTGAAGGCTTGAATGTGGTCGACCTGTGCAAGGAGGCTGGCCTGGATATGGAAATTCTGGGTCAGCCGTCAGCCTTTTGTCGGCGCAGTATTATGTACCGTTTGTGGGACTTGGCAGCTCAGGTGTCTGGCAATCCGAGTATCGGCCTGAAAGCCTACGGGCATGTGCACCCCGGCAGTTTACAAATCGTGGGGTACACGATGATGTCCAGCTTGAACCTGAAACGGGCCCTTGAACGTTTGGTTCGTTTCAGCTCATTGATTGGCACTGGATTCAGCCTTTTCTTTGTTCAAGAAGGGCCGAATTATCGCTTGTCCGGACTCGATCTGCAGCAACCTGACTCGGTTAAACCCCGGCAATACACCGATGCAGGGCTCGCTTCACTGCTCGGCTTCTGCCGCTGGCTTACGGGTGGAAACCTGCCGCGACCACTGAGTGTCGAGTTTACCTATCCAGAACCCGAGAACACCCATGAACATCAGCGGGTTTTTGGTTGTCCTTTAGTTTTCGGGGCAGCCTATGACAGCATCGTGTTCGATGGGCAGGAGCTCCTGCATCCCTTGAGTATGGCCAATGAGGCTTTGGCCACACTCCATGACAGTTTTGCCGAGGCTCAGATGGACCTGTTGTTTGGCTTCTCTATCCTTGGCCGGGTTCGCGCGATGATCACTGAGCGCTTGAGCCAAGGGCAAGGGCAAGACCTCTATGACATGGCGTCGATAGCGGCAGAGCTGCATATCAGCAAACGAACACTTCAGCGAGCACTTGAGAAGGATGGTGTGCAATACAAGGATGTCTTGAGCGATTTGCGTAGGCAAATGGCTGACTTCTATCTGCGCCACTCTCATTACAACATGAAGCATGTGGCCTACCTCCTCGGCTTCCACGACCATAGCAGCTTCCATAAAGCCTGCTGTCGCTGGTTCGATATGCCTCCTGGACAGTACCGAGTCCATGGGTCGCCACTCAAGGTCGAGGAAGAAGAGCACCCCCCTATCGAGGCAGAAGAGAACGTTCAGGAACCGCATCGGCAAGAGGGCGCATACGCTTGGCCAGGATTCTTGCTGGGTGGCAATCAAGCCGTGTAACGCTCCAGTTTCTCCGGACCTCTCGATATGAGCCTGCGCCGCAGGCCTCCATACCCTGCACCCTGCGGGGTGCATCCACAGTTTTCCAGTGAGCGCTAAAGACATCCGGACAACCCTTAGCGCAACACCGATCCGCGGCAGTGGTCATAGTAGGATAAGATGCTTGCGAATCAGGCTCGCAATGAGAAGCCCCGCATGACAGATAACAGTCGGAACACTACCCGTCTGATCAAGAAATACCCCAATCGCCGCCTCTATGACACGCACACCAGCAGTCATTTGACCTTGGCGGATATACGTCAGCTGGTTGTCGATAAAATCCCGTTCCAGGTGGTCGACGCAAAGAGCGGCGAGGACCTGACTCGAAGTATCTTGCTTCAGGTGATTCTAGAAGCCGAAAGTGGCGGTGAACCGATCTTCTCCAGTGACATGCTCATGGGAATTATCCAGTTCTACGGCCCCTATCAGGGAGTCCTCGGCAGCTACCTGGATAAAAGCATCCAGACCGTCATCGACGTCCAGTCCCAAACGGGTGCGCAGTCCTCTGAGGCCTGGAGCGAGTTCATGCACCAGCAGGCACCGGTCATGCAGGATTTGATGCGTCAATATGTCGACCAATCAAAGGCGCTTTACCTGAACACTCAAAACCTCTTCGGTTTGTTCGGCGGCACACCACCAAGCCAGCCTGGAACCGGCGCCGGACGAAAAAAAAATGACGATGGGGAGTGAACCCATCGCCATTCGTAAAACTAATCTTTACTTGATTTGAATCGACTTACTTGTTACCGCCAGCCGCCTTGCCCGGTGCAGCTTTGCCAGCTGCGGCAGTCGCAGCGTTGAAACCGCTCTGGGCAATATCAGCAGCCTGTTTGGCAGCTTTCTGTGCGTTTTCATAAACGCTACCGGCATTCGCCAACGTCGACTTGAATGCAGCCACGACAGGCTCTGAGCCAGCCGGTGCATTTTTGCTGATCACTTCGATGAACTCTTGCACCTGCTGGGTGCCCGCTTCTACCTGACCTTCAGCCAGTTTGGCGATTTCCGACTGAGTGCCGACAATCAATTCCTGGATTTGACGATTGAACTCAGCCAGGCGCTCGGCCTGTACATTTGGCTGGGTAAAAGAAGCTTGCAGCTCAGCGAACCCTTGTGGATCACGTACTGCCAACAGCTTGCGGAAACCGTCGAAGTACTCTTCAGTGGACGCCCGCAGAGTTTTGAACTGCAATTGGCTGAGCTGTTCAACACTCGAGAAGACTTTGCCGCTGATTTGCTGCAGAAGATCGAGGTTAGCTTTCTGAGCGGCTTGCAATTTATCCGAATTAAAAAAAGACATGCTTGAATCTCCTGATGCTGGAAGGCCGACATGGGCCTGAGGACGCGACAGCAATCCTGTTGAGTCATCGCGTTAGCCTTAATATTGCAGCGCACAAAACCGTTTGGCAACCTTTTTTTGTGCACTGCAAAAAAGCTTTGCCCATTTTGCCACTATTCGCTATAAAACCCTCAGAAACCGAATAGATCGGCCAAACCACATCCCTTCCTGGATAGCGGGGGCTGAGGCTAGCTACTTACCATGCATACCGCCAGGAGATCATCATGGGCCAGGAAGATATTGTTGCGCCGCAAGATAGAGGGCTTTTTTCACCGCACGGCCTAGTAGAACATCTGAGTCACCTGCAACACATGAACACCTCGAACGCCCTCGACGCCTCGCGCCAGCGTCAGGAAAAAACCCTTACCCCTCTGTTTCAGGGTCAACTCCGTCAACCCACAGCCGATGACTGGCAGGAATACTTCACCGACCTCAGCCAACGCAGCCTGTTGTTCTGGGACACCCTGCGCCAGCGCGGCGACAATACGCTTGCCCATGAGCGCGCCGGGTACCCACTGCTGCTCAAGTTCAATCATGAAACGCTGATCGCCGGCTCGGACCTCCCCCGCCCGGTCAACTACTCGCTATTGCGTATCTTTCCCGAACCCGAGCAACGGATCGACAGCAGCAGCCAGCCAGTGATCATCATTGATCCACGCGGCGGCCACGGCTCGGGCATCGGCGGCTTCAAACAGGATTCAGTCATAGGCGAAAGCCTCAGAGCTGGCCACCCCACCTATTTCATCGCCTTCAGTCACGCACCGACGCCAGGGCAAACGCTTGCGGACATTGTAGAAGCCGAAGCCCACTTCATCGAAGCAGTCAGTGCCCTCCACCCTGCCAGCAGCAAACCCATAATGGTCGGCAACTGCCAGGCCGGCTGGGCTTTAATGGGTTTGGCTGCAACACACCCAGAACTGCCGGGCTTGATCATCATTAATGGCGCCCCCCTGTCGTACTGGGCCGGTGTCAATGGCCGCAATCCGATGCGTTATACCGGCGGCCTGCTGGGTGGAGGTTGGACCACTCGCTTGGCAAGCGATTTGGGCAACGACCGTTTCGACGGTACCTGGCTGGTCAGTAACTTCGAAAAACTGGACCCCGCCAACACCTATTGGAACAAGTACTACCAGCTGTTCAGTCAAGTCGATAGCGAGGCGCCGCGCTTTCTCGATTTTGAACGCTGGTGGGGCAGCCCGAGCCTGTTAAATGGCGAAGAAATCGAAATGATTGTCGACAACCTGTTCATCGGCAATCAACTGTCCGGCGGCCTCGGTCGCAAGACCAACGGGCTTGACCTGAAAAGGATCGAAGTACCGGTGGTGGTGTTCTGCTCTTACGGAGACAACATCACTTCCCCGCAGCAAGCGTTGAACTGGATCGCTGACGTGTATCACAGTGATCTAGCGTTGCATAACGCTGGGCGCACTATCGTCTACCTGCAACACGCCAGTATTGGCCATCTGGGCATTTTCGTTTCCGGCAAGGTTGCCCGGCGTGAACACCGCGAGTTGCTCGGCGCTGTCGAGGCCATCAATGCGCTGTCAGCGGGGCTGTATGAAATGCTGATCGACGATCTGCCTGACCCATCAGGCAGCGGTGACGCACACTATCGCGTACATTTCGAACCAAGGAAAATCGCCGACATCCATAATGACCGCGAGCCGACGCGTGATGACGATCGCGAATTCGCGCTGGTAGAGCGCACCTCCGAAATCAATAGCTCGCTGTACGACTGGTTCGTCCGTCCCTGGATACGCCAACTGGTCAATGAGCCCAGTGCCGAACTGATGCGCAAGGCACACCCGTTCCATCAGCAACAGGTGGCCTGGAGCAGTCTGAACCCAGCACTGTGGTGGCTTGCAGGCACCGCGACTCTCGCGCGCAATGATCGTCGCCCGGTACGCAAGGACAACCCACTGCTGGCGTGGCAGGACCTGTTCTCCAACCAGATGCAAGATGCTCTAAATGCTTATCGTGATGTGCGTGATGCATCCCTGGAGCTGTGTTTCTACGGTGTGTATGGCGGGTTAAGCGCCCTCCTTGACAACAAGCCTGCGCGAAATCTCCAGAAGCATGCCGACCTGCAGGACAAGGCCCTGATAGAAAGCCTGCATCAAGCACTCTCCCTCGGCGGTAAATTGGAAGCGCTGGCACGGATCCTGGTTCTGATTGGCCGTGACAACGACGCAATCGACAAGCACCGCATCGAGCAACTGATCCAGCAAGGCAATGTCCCGGTCCAGCACTACATCGATCCGATTATCCTGCGCGAAACCATACGACTGCAGAGCCTGCTGGTCTTTGTCCATCCAGAAGAAAGCTTGACCAGCCTGCCCTTGCTGCTTCCACAGGCTGAGGCGCGCCAGCAGGTTCTGACGGCCGTGGCGCAATTCGTGCCTGAACTGCTGACGACCACCGGGACTGGCTTTGGACTCTGGCGTGAACTGCACTCGCTATTCGACATCCCTCTTCCCGGTTTTAGCTTGACCCAGTCGCCAAGTGAAGCAGATGCCATTCAGAAGGTAGCGCCTCTGGAGCTATCGCCGCCTGTAGTGACGCAGCCGCCAGAGGTAGCGGAGGTAACACCCGTAATAGCCAAACAAGCAGAGACCCTCGCGCCACTTGCCCCACCTGCGGAACGCACAGTCAAAACAGTCGCACCTGAACGTCAGCGTGCCAAGGTCAAGGTCAAGGTCAAAAGCACTCGACCAGCAACACTCCCAACCGTTGCAACGCCAACGCCAACTGTAATTCCAGCTGCAGCGCCAACCGAAACTTTAATTCCAACCACAATACCCACTGAAACTGTAATTCCAACTGCAGCACCAATTGAAACTGTAATTCCAACCGCAGCACCAACTGAAACTGTAATTCCAATCGCAGCACCAATTGAAACTGTAATTCCAACCGCAGCACCAATTGAAACTGTAATTCCAACCGCAGCACCAATTGAAACTGTAATTCCAACCGCAGCACCAATTGAAACTGTAATTCCAACCGCAGCACCAATTGAAACTGTAATTCCAACCGCAGCACCAACTGAAACTGTAATTCCAACCGCAACTGCAATTCCAGCTCCAGCTCCAGCTCCACAGTTGGTGCCCGCGCCGACCCCCACCACGGGTAAAGGTCCAGCGCACACGCCAAAGAAGGGGGCGAAAGGAAAAAAACAGATCAAGCCCGACATCCTCGGGTAACCCGCGATCTGCAACGGCCGGAATAGGAATCTCTCATATACAGTCCAGCCTGTTGGAACAGGCTGGCAATACCCAAGCGGTGGATCCGAACAACATATTCATTAGCATGCTTGCATAAACCGAATTCATTTCCTGTGCGTGGCACCGTAGGACACGAAACAGTCACCTCCCAACACTTCCGTGTGACCCGTCAATACAGAACAATCCACGTATTGCAGCGCAACACATAAAAAAGGAAGTTGAAGCATGGAATCACGTAGTCGTATTGCAGTAGTAACAGGCGGGATGGGCGGTATTGGTACAGCGATCAGCCGACGTCTTTATCAGGATGGATTCAGGGTAATTGTTGGCTGCAGTCCCAATTCAAGCCGTAAAAATGATTGGATCGCGAACCAGCTTGAGAGCGGTTATCACTTCGAGTGCGTCGACACCGACATCACCGACTGGGAATCAACCCGCAAAACCTTCGAACTGGTCCGCGAAATGTGTGGCCCGGTCGACGTGTTGGTCAACAATGCTGGTATTACTCGCGACGCCTCGTTTCGCAAGCTCACCCCAGAAGACTGGAACGCCGTTATCGGGACCAACCTGAGCGGACTGTTCAACACAACCAAACAAGTCATCGAAGGCATGTTGGCCAAAGGGTGGGGGCGGATTATCAACATCTCCTCGATCAACGGCCAGCGCGGCCAGTTTGGTCAGACCAACTACTCCGCCGCAAAAGCCGGCGTTCATGGTTTCACGATGGCGCTGGCCCGGGAAGTTTCCGGCAAGGGCGTGACCGTCAATACCGTATCCCCAGGCTATATCGAGACCAATATGACCGCGGCGATACGCCCGGACATTCTCGAAGCCATGATCTCGGCAATACCGGTCGGTCGCCTTGGTCTGCCCGCGGAAATCGCATCGATCGTTGCCTGGCTGGCCTCCGATGAGTCCGCTTACAGCACCGGTGCCGACTTCTCGGTAAACGGCGGCATGAACATGCAGTAACCCCTCCAGGGGCTCCAATGCCCTGGTTCTGTTTGACACTTTTTTTGTCTTACCCATAGAGGTTATGCATGAACGACGTCGTAATTGTTGCTGCCACTCGTACTGCCATCGGCAGCTTCCAAGGTGCTCTGGCTGGGATTCCCGCCACAGAACTGGGTGCCGCCGTTATTCGCCATCTGCTGGAGCAGACGGGTGTCGATCCAGCCCAAATAGATGAAGTAATCCTCGGCCAAGTGCTCAGTGCTGGCGCTGGACAAAACCCGGCACGCCAAACGGCAATCAAGGCTGGCCTGCCACACACCGTCCCCGCCCTGACCTTGAACAAGGTCTGCGGCTCCGGTCTCAAGGCGGTCCACCTCGCCGTACAGGCGATTCGTTGCGGTGACGCGGAGCTAGTCATCGCTGGCGGCCAGGAAAATATGAGCCTGTCTCCGTATGTCCTGCCCAAAGCACGCACCGGCCTGCGCATGGGTCATGCGCAACTGGTCGACACCATGATCCAAGACGGTCTGTGGGATGCCTTCAACGACTACCACATGGGTATTACCGCCGAAAATCTGGCGCAAAAGTACAGCATCAGTCGCGAGAAACAGGATGCCTTCGCCGCCGCCTCGCAACAGAAGGCTGCAGCTGCCATTGAGGGCGGGCGTTTCAAAAGCGAAATCACTCCGATCCTGATTCCTCAGCGCAAGGGTGATCCGCTGGTCTTCGACACGGACGAACAGCCGCGCGTCGACAGCACCGCACAAGCCCTGGCAAAACTCAAACCCGCCTTCCAGAAAGACGGAAGTGTGACCGCCGGTAATTCGTCGACCCTCAACGATGGAGCTGCTGTTCTGTTGCTGGCCAGTGCCGCCAAAGCAGAGGCCCTGGGTTTACCGATTCTGGCACGGATCAAAGCCTACGCCAGTGCTGGCGTGGACCCGGCACTCATGGGCATCGGCCCTGTCCCGGCCACACGCCTCACCCTGGAAAAAGCGGGCTGGCATGTGGACGAACTGGACCTGATTGAAGCCAACGAAGCCTTTGCAGCGCAGTCGCTGGCAGTTGGTCAAGAGCTGGGTTGGGACACCAACAAAGTCAACGTCAACGGTGGGGCCATCGCGCTTGGCCATCCGATCGGAGCGTCAGGCGCTCGGATATTGGTGTCGCTGGTGCACGAACTGATCCGCCGCGATGGCAAAAAAGGTCTGGCTACCTTATGCATCGGTGGTGGACAAGGCGTCGGCTTGGCCATCGAACGCTAGACCACGGCACATCAGCAGTCCTGGGGCGGGCCTGGACCCCCGCCCTATACACCACGTTGGCGTCAAAACAGGGCTGCCCGCCTTTACATCATCGTTGCGCCGGGCTCAGGCAGAGTCCGGCTTATTTTCTGTCCGGTTCATCTTTCCGGGCAAGGAGCTCTATGGACAATAACACGCAAACATTCAATACCTACTGGTCGGGCCAGGTTCCCTTCATTGCCTCCTTTGCAGTGCAACAATTACGTCTCTGGGTCAGCAGCAATCAATGGTTTTCCGGGCATGAGCACAGTGACTGGTTCGACTTGCCTCGCGCGACGCTAGACAGCCTTCAGGCCGATTACCAACTTCAATGGGGACAACTCGGCCAACAGCTGTTGACCGGCCAACCCTTCAACTTTGATGATCGTCGATTCTCCAGCGGCAATTGGAGCGAGCCACTGTTCGGCTCCCTCGCCGCCTTCTATTTACTCAACTCCAACTTCCTCCTGAAACTGCTCGATAAGCTGTTGATCAAAGAAGAGAAACCGCGCCAACGCCTACGCTATCTGGTGGAACAAGCCATTGCCGCCAGTGCACCAAGTAATTTCCTGACCAGTAACCCTGATGCTCTCCAGCGCGTGGTTGAAACCCAAGGTGCCAGCCTGTTTACAGGTCTGCTGAACTTGGCCAGCGACCTGCAGGAAGGCAAGATGCGCCAGTGCGACAGCGGCGCCTTCGAAGTGGGTGTCGACCTGGCCACCACCCCAGGCGAAATCGTCTTCGAGAATGATCTCTTTCAGCTCATTCAGTACTACCCGCAGAGTGAAACACAGTACTTGCGCCCGGTTTTCATCGTGCCGCCCTCGATCAACAAGTACTACATCCTCGATCTGCGCCCGGACAACTCCGTCGTTAAACACCTGCTGCAACAAGGGCACCCAGTGTTCATGATGTCCTGGCGCAACTTCGGCCCGGAACATGCCGAAACAACCTGGGATGACCTGATCGAGCAAGGCGTGCTCAGAGGCCTACAGGTTACTCGGGCGATCAGTGGTGAACAGCGGATCAACTGCGTGGGCTTCTGCATCGGAGGCACCCTCCTGAGCACCGCCCTGGCGGTATTGGCGGCGCGTGACGACCGCGAGATCGGCAGCGTAACCCTGTTGACCACCTTTCTGGACTATCTCGATACCGGTCCAATCAGCGTATTCGTCGACGAAGAACTGGTGGCCTACCGAGAGCGCACCATCGGCGGCATAGATGGCCCAACCGGTCTGTTTCGTGGCGAGGACATGGGTAACACTTTTTCCATGCTTCGCCCCAACGACCTGTGGTGGAACTACAACGTCGACAAATACCTCAAGGGGAACAAGCCCATTCCTCTGGACCTGCTGTTCTGGAACAACGACAGCACAAACCTCCCCGGTCCGATGTACTGCTGGTACCTGCGCCACACCTACCTACAGAATGACCTGAAGTCAGGAGACCTGGACTGCTGTGGCGTCAAACTCGACTTGCACGCCATTGATGCACCCGCCTACATTCTCGCGACTCATGACGATCATATCGTGCCCTGGAGAAGTGCCTTCGCCAGCACCAACCTGCTCTCCGGGACCAAGCGATTTGTATTGGGCGCCTCCGGGCATATTGCGGGCGTCATCAATCCCCCCGCCAAACAGAAGCGCCACTACTGGACAAACAATCGAGTCACGAAAAACCCTGACACTTGGTTCAAGAATGCCGAACAGCATCCTGGCAGCTGGTGGGATGACTGGTTCACCTGGCTTGCTGGACACGGCGGAGAGCGCCAACCTGCAGTGGCGAACATCGGAAATGACAAATACCCGATTCTAGAGCCAGCACCAGGCCGTTATGTGAAGCTATAACAAACTGCCTATGGTCACCGGGACCACTTCGTCTGAATTGATACCACGCAACAGGAGGCGGAGCCCGGTTCCGCCTCTGTTCAGGACGCATAAAGCCAAATCTTTATGCTCAGATGCCGCCGCCGTCATTTTCCGTAGAAACGCTTGACTCACATCAAACATACCGAGCCCCGGTCGGACCTATACTGTTCCATATCCTATAAAAACAGGGACTTGGGATAAATCACCCCTTCGCCCCCCCATGAAGGTCGCAGCATGCGCGTGATGATTCTGGAAGATGATCCCTGGATCGCGGACATGCTCAAACAGATTGTCCTGAGTATCTGCCCGGACGCTCCGGTGGACCTCTTCAGCGAGGTACGTGACGCCGATGAGGCCTGCAAGCGCATTTCTTATCAGTTAGTGCTCGCGGACTGGGCCCTGTCAGATTCAACGGGCGTGCGCCTGCTTCACAGTGTGCTCCACAATAATCGCCCCGCTCCTCTGGTCGTTGTTACCGGCCGCGCCGATCGGGAGAATGTGCTGGCCGCGCGCTCACTGGGGATTGGTACCTTTATCAGCAAACCCTTTCACGTACAGCGTGTAGTGGCCCGCCTGAAGAAGCTATTACCCGAAATCGTAAAACCCTCAAACGAACCGCTAACGGAGCAAGACTTCATTGCCTATCTTGGCAGCCTGTCCGCCGCTGACCTGGACCTGCCTCTGCTTAGCAATGTCAAAGACACACTTCAACTGATCCTCAAAGGTGAAGAGCTGGACCTGCGCGAGCTTGTCGATAGCTGGCAGTATGACCCGGCCTTGAGCGCCCATCTGGTCGCCGCGTCCAACAGCAGCGCCTATATTGGCATTGGCCACCCCTATATGAGCCTGCCCGAGGCTTTGCAACGCCTGGGCGGACCGACCAGCCTCAACATGGCCCTGTGCCTGGCATTGCGCCAAGCCAACGAGCCGAGCAGTTCTTTAGTGCAGGTGTTAGCCCAAGCTCATCTGAACGACGCAGAAGCCCTTAGTGATCAAGTAACGCGTTTGGCACAGGGATGTGGGGTTGATCCCGCGCCACTCCAGTGCGCGGCTTTATTGCACCGAATAGGAGAACTTTGTGTGATCTATCAGGCTCAAGCCTGGGAACACAAAGGCCACAGCCTTAGCGAAAGCTCGCTGAGGCAAGCTATAGGCGAATTCAGCAACACCTTTGCAATCAACCTTAAGGCGCACTGGGGCCTGCCTATGGCCCTGCGGGACCTTATTGGTGCAGTGTACATCCTGCCGCTGGCGCAATTTCGTCGAGAAAAGGTGCTTATGCGTTTGGCCGCAGCCGAAATCAACGGCGAGGAGCAAGCCAGCCTGGAGCGCCTGCGACGCCTTGCCGGCCTTGCCTGAAACACCTCAAAGGCTGTCTTGGATCCTCGCGATCACTCGTCAAGGTAATTCCTTTGATACAGCGCAGACCACCCGTTTATCCAATGAGCTGGCTGAAACGACCCGATTACGGCCCGTTTGTTTTGCGGTATAGAGCATGTTGTCGGCTATTTTCAGCACTTCATCGACGCGGCTGGAGCTTAACGGCCAGTGCGCAACACCTAACGAGACAGTGATATGCCCAATAGGGTCCATCTGAGTGTGTTCTACCTGCTCACGCAGGCGCTCAGACACGCGCTGGGCTACCTCAGGCGAGGCATCCGGCAAAAGAATAAGAAACTCTTCGCCACCCACTCGGCACAGCACATCACCGTCGCGGGTATTAACACGCATTAACGCTCCCAGGCGTTTGAGCACCCCATCGCCGGCATCGTGACCATAGGTATCGTTGACACGTTTAAAGTGATCGATATCCAGCGCCACGGCGGCGAAAGGGCGATGTTCGCTCTCCAATTGCGCTAATGAACTTTCAAGAACGCGACGGTTATGCAGCCCCGTGAGTGAATCTGTTTGCGCATCGCTAGTCAGTTTGCCGATCTGCGCATTCAATAGACGAATCCCGATCAACATTGCCCGTTTGAGCTGTGTCGATTCGTAGTACCACGATCTTACGTGCTCGATACGCTCGGCCGCGCCAGGGATATCCATCTTCTGGGCGCTATCGGCCAGCTGCAACAAGGGGCGGGAAATCAGGCGCGCGAGCCACCAAATGACGGTAAAACCCAGAACGCTCAGCGGCAGCGTATTGCGAAGCACATCCAGCATTAGATTATTAAGTGCCGCCAGCGTTGCATCCGTCTGCTTTTGCGCCACGATACCCCAGTGGGCTGAGGGTACGCTCGCATAACCGGCGAGCATGTCGATGCCCCGACTATTAATAAGGCGCTGCTTTCCACTCTCTCCACGCATCACGGCCTCGATAACCGAATTGTTAAGCACCACCTGAGCGATCTGCATCTGATCCGGGTGGTACAACACTCGCTGATTCTGATCCACCACATAAAGGTAAGAGCCATCGTGGTAATACTGCTGGCCAAGCAAGTCGTCTAGAATACTCTTGTGTTTGAGATAAATAGTACCGCCGACGTAACCCAGGTATTGACCATCACCATCAATGATTGGATGGGAAATGAACACCACCAGATTACCCGCAACGGAGACGTAGGGTTGACTGATGAGTGGGCGGCGCGCGTTCAATGCCTCGATAGCACCGGGCGTGTTCAATTTTCGTTCCTTGATCGGCAATGTCTCGGGCGAGACCGCACGTAGCCAACCCTGCGCATCAGCAATCGCTATCGAGTTGAAGCTGTTGGTCTGTAACCGCAACCGGTCGGCCTCGCTTTGCAACGTCGGCTTGCTATCAAGCTGATCACTCAATAGTCCGGCGCTGTAGGCCAGTTGCTGCTTCGCCGCTTCAAGAAAGACTTCAGTATTATTGGCCAGCTTGGCCGCATAAACACGATTGGATTCCAGCGTGCTATCGATGAGCAACTGGCGCTGTACACAATAGCTTGCATACAGACTGTTGGTGAGCGTGAGAATGGCACTGAAAAATGCCAAAAAGAGAATCAGTCGCCTTAAGTTAATGCGAAAACAGTGCTTGATTGACATACGCCGACGCTCGAACGGACACTCCGTTTAAACGGAGCGCTCTCAAATTATTTACGACAGAAAACACTCATCTGCCACTGTGTATAGGTCCCGACTGAGCACAACAGAGCTGTCGATATTCGTCGCCGCCGAAGCGGTTCTTGAATAGCACTTGAGTCGTAACTTTTTACGCATGCAGCACCGTGGTTAGCGCGCATAAATAATTGTAGCCAGCATTCCTTGGGAGGGCCTTAAGATATCACTATACTCCGCAGGGTTATAGCTATTTCAAACTTCACAGGCATCATTATGCATAACCGCCGACTGCATTTTGACGCCAATGATTGCAACCAATAACTGGATCCAATTTCTTATCGCGTATGCCGTAATAAATATACATTCATCAAATAAATGGCTATTCACAGAAGTTATATGAGTGCACCCATTACCGCAGACGTCACGCCTTAAGGCGATTAATTTAATACAGCACTGTCGCCTGACGAAGTGTCCAGCCCATGTCCATTGAAACGTTCAAGCCCCTCTTTATTGTATAAAATCGTATAAAAATTATCGGTAAGCCCCCCGATAAAGTCAGACCTTTTCATGGCCGCGCAAGCACAAACTGCACAGTAACTTCAAAGCCATCCTGCTTGCCTGTTGCGGGGGATGCGAGGCTCATTGTCGCCTCGACGCCTCGAACAATCGTTTGTGCGATTGCCAGTCCAAGACCAGAGCCGCTGGCCTCGCTGTTACCTCTCACGAAACGCTCGGTGAGCCGCTCCAAAACCTGCGCAGGCACTGTCGAGCCCGCATTCACGACTTTTAGAAGCGCCTGACTCGACAAGCCCACTTCTATTGGCTGATCCGGCGCGCCATGCTTCAACGCATTCTCGATCAGATTGCGTAAAAGGATGGCAAAGGCGTCCGGGTCAATCGTTGATAACACTTCCCCCTCCGCAGGCAGCGTTAAATGAATCCGCTGTCCGGCAGTAGCGCTCACCTCTTCCGCCACGTGGGCCAGCAGCGGGATGAGGTCTTGCGGGGTTTCCGATAGAAGCCCACCCCCTTCGGCCTTGGCCAGTTGCATGAGTTTTTCCGAGAGTCGTGCCAACTCACGGAGCGACGCCTCAATCTTTGCCGCACGCACTTGCAACGGCCCTTCAGGTGCCTCGCGACGTAACCGCTGCATCTGCGCTAATGCCGCCGCCAATGGGGTGCGCAGCTCATGGGCGCTATTGGCGGTAAAGCTGCGTTCAGCCTCCAGTGCCCGACGCAGCCGCTCCATCAGATGATTGACCGCTTCCGCCAGCGGATCGATTTCTGCGGGCAATTGAGAAACCCTTATGGGGGATAGATCGCCTACCCCACGGGTCTCGATTGCGCGACGGTAAGCCAACACGCTACGCAGACTGAAGTGAACCAATAGCCAGGTTCCCAACAAGCTGATCGGGATAAGTATCAGTAATGGCAGGAGCAAGGCGAGCAACGCTTCTTGCGCAGCTTCGCGGCGATGTGCCAATGGCTCCGCGACCTCAATATAAACTGTTTCGCGTAGGGCGCTGACGGTATATAGACGGTACTTCCCAGTGGTGGTGAAGCCCTCCATAGGCTGGGCATTGAATACTCTCGGGTCGGCATCGTGAGACTGCAACAACGTATTGCCCTTGGCATCCCGCACCAGATAGGCGAGGTATTCCTTATGTTCTCTCAGTCCCTCGATATGTTTCGACTGGCGAGACTCACCACGATTACTGATTTCGAGTACGGCCAGGGGCAAAATACGCTGCGCCGTTTCTTCCAGAGCACTGTCGAAGGCCTCATTCAGCTCATGTTGCACGACCAACCAGGCGCCCGCCGTGGCGCCCAGCCAAAGCAATGTCATCCCCAGCGTCAGCCCAAGCCCCAGACGTTTTTGCAAACTGAAGGTAGTCTTCATAGGGGCATCAGCCGGTAGCCCATACCGCGGACGGTTTCAATCAAATCGCGCCCCAATTTCTTGCGCAGACGACTGATGTACACCTCAATGGTGTTGCTTTCGATCTCGGCGCCGAACGCGTACAGGCGCTCTTCAAGCTGCGATTTCGACAACAGCGCGCTGGGGCGCTGAATGAACGCTTCCAGCAGAGCCCATTCGCGAGCAGTCAAATCCACAAGGGTGCCGACACGCTGAACGGTGCGAGCAGTCATGTCGATGACCAGTTCTCCCACTTTCAGCTGTGGATTGGGATTACCGCTGTAACGTCGCGCGACGGCGGCTACTCGAGCAGACAATTCAAACAGATCGAAGGGTTTTACCAGGTAGTCGTCGGCCCCCGCATTCAAACCGGCGATGCGCTCGGATATCTGGTCTTGAGCCGTGAGGATGATCACAGGCGTTACATCGCCAGCCGACCGCTGCTTGCGCAGAAAGTCCAGTCCGCGCCCGTCCGGGAGCATCAGATCCAGCAAAATCAGGTCATAGACCGTCGTGCGCACGCTCGTCTCAGCGTGGTCAAGCCGTTGCACCCAGTCCACTGCATGGCCGTCATCGGCAATTTGCTCACGCACTGCGTCCCCCAGCCCCACCGCGTCCTCAACCAACAAAACCCGCATATCTACCCCTTCTGTGTTCATTCCCAGCGCTGCACGTTAGCGGCTGTACCTGAATAAGACCTGAAGTACTACGTTGAGCACGATTCAGGTTGCTGTCAGGGAAACTCGCTAGGGTATGCCACAGAGACTCAAGCGGGAGAGAAATCATGCCCCGCGACTAAAACCTCCTTGTCCCGCAGCTGAAAACTACCTGATCAACTTTTTTTCACGCCTTCAGGTTGCATTCAGCTAGCAAGGCCAGTATTCCGCCACAACGTTCTAACAGGAAACCCCACCATGAAAATGATTGCTGCTGCACTGTGTCTCGCCGGAGCCATCGCGCTGCCAGGGTTAGCTCAGGCGCGCGAAGTGACCTTGACCACCCAGTTAAAAAACTACAACGGCAACGATGCTTATCTGGCGTTTTATGTCACCGATGCCAATGGCACCTATCAGAAAACCCTCTGGGTCGCTGGCAAGAAAGCCAAGTATTACAAACACCTTCCTGACTGGGCTCGCGGCAGCGGCTTGAAGCCCAGTGAGTTTGACGGGGTCAGTGGTGCCAGCGTCGGTAGCGGGCGCACCCTGAAAGTCAGTGTAGAACTGGCTGACACCCTGATTGATGCGGGTTATCAGATCCGCGTCGACAGCGCTGTCGAGAGCAAACGTGAGGTTCGCGCTGACGTTGTCGTACCGCTGACGACTAAAGGTGCGGGCAAGCCTGCATCCGGCAACGGTTATGTAGAAACCTTTACCTACGACATGTGACTTCGGCACCTATTGGAGGCTGAACATGCTTCGCCAGTTTCATTCACTGCCCGGCCTTATCGCGGCCCTGTTGGTTATGGTGTTGGCCATCAGCGGCGCGATCCTGTCAATTGATCCAGCCATAGAACGAATGAACGCGAACGTACCCCCGGTCGGCCAATTGAACGTTGCCGAGTTGGCGGGCCGGGTGGCGCACACCTATCCAGCGGTTGAACAGATTCGGCGCAGCGCTTCTGGCTCGATCATCGTTTACTACAGCCAGGACGGTCAGGCGGGCGCCGAGCTTGTCGACCCCATGACCGGGCAGGGTATTGCGCCCTATGCACCGTCAGCATTCTCACGCTGGGTGAAAGACTTGCACAGGTCATTGCTGCTGGGCACGCCCGGCCATGCGATGTCAGGTATTGCAGCCTTAGTGATACTGATCTTATCGGCCTCCGGAGCCGCGTTACTGGCAAGACGCCTGGGTGGCTGGAAGCAAATCATGCGCCCGCTGCAGGGCAATTTCAGCCAACGCTGGCACGCTGAAGTCGGGCGTTACGCGATCCTCGGTCTGCTGCTATCCGCATTGACCGGGATGTATATGTCAGCGGTGACGTTCGAGTTCATCCCTGACGGATCCCTGCAGGAACCCGCTTTCCCGACCACCATGAGCGGCGGTCCGGCAGCGCCTGTCGAGACCTTGCCTGCGCTGCTGGCGACCGATCTTAATGATCTGCGCGAGCTGAACTACCCCAGTCCCGGCAACCCGACTGATGTGTTCTCGCTGCACACGGCCCAAGGCGACGGTTTTGTTGATCAAGCCAGTGGCGCGCTGCTGTCTTACCAGCCCCATGACAACGCCCATGATGCCTATGAATTGATCTACCAGCTGCATACCGGCGAAGGTTTCTGGTGGCTTGGCCTGTTACTCGGCATTTGCGCGCTGAGCGTGCCGTTGATGAGTGTCACAGGCGCCCTGCTCTGGTGGCGCCGCCGTCAGTCGATGCCACACATCAGTCACAATAGTGGCGCACAGTCCGCTGACACGGTGATTTTGGTGGGCAGCGAAAACAACAGCACCTGGGGGTTTGCGAAAACGTTGCATGAGGCCTTGAACCAAGCGGGTCACCGCGTGCATACCGCCACCATGAACCAACTGGCGACTGAGTACCGCAGTGCCGAGCGCCTGTTTATTCTGACGGCGACTACCGGTGACGGCGACGCGCCAGCCTCCGCCAGACAGTTTTTCAAACGACTGGCGAACGTACCTGTAAAACCGGGCCTTGGCTTTGCCGTACTGGGCTTTGGCGACAAGCAGTTTCCAAACTTTTGTCAGTTCGCCAAGGATACGCAAGCTGCTTTACGTTCACAGGGTTGGTCGCAACTGCTTGAACTTGACACCATCAACCGACAATCAAGCCAGGAGTTCACGCGTTGGGGGCATGCCGTTGGCCTGTTGATCGGCCACGAACTAACGCTTATGCATACGCCCGATCGACCTCAAACCTATACGTTCCAACTGGCGGAGCGTGTGGAGTATGGCGAACAGGTCAAGGCACCCACTCACATCCTGCGTTTCAAAGCCGTAGCGCCTTCGCCTGCGCCGAGTTGGCTGGCGCGCGCGCGCAAGGGAGACACACTGCCTCATTTCGAAGCCGGTGATCTGGTCGGGATTCTGCCGCCTGGAAGCTTGCTGCCGCGCTTCTACTCGTTGGCCAGCGGGTCGAGGGACGGCGTTCTGGAAGTCTGCGTGCGCAAGCATCCTGATGGCCTGTGTTCCGGCCTCCTCCACGACTTGCCGATTGGTTCGCCAATTGAAGCATTCATACAGCCCAACCCAGACTTCCGCCCTGCCTCTGGAAGCGCTCCAGTCATTCTTATCGGTGCGGGCACAGGTATTGGTCCTTTAGCCGGTTTCATCCGTAACAACACCGCCAGACACCCGATGCACCTGTATTGGGGTGGCCGCCACCCAGCCTCGGATTTTCTCTATGAACCTCAGCTCAATGGCTACCTGGCGGACCAGCGACTCACCGAACTGCAAGCGGCTTTTTCACAAGTACACGACCGCAGCTACGTACAAGACCGAATCATCAGCGACGCCCTGCAGATGCGCCGACTCATTGAAAAAGGTGCCCAGGTATTGGTGTGCGGCAGTCGCGAAATGGCAAAAAGCGTAATGCGCGCACTCGATGAAGTCCTGGCACCGCTTAACCTGACCGTGCTGACACTCAAGGCACAAGGACGCTACCGTGAAGATACCTACTGAACGTCAGCCCTCCTCCGCCTTGCAACGGCACAGCCTAAGCGGAGAGACCATGGGCACACGCTACACGGCGCTGTTCTATGCAGAGCCGCAGGTGGACGAGCCTGCCATTGGCAATGGCCTGTTTGAGGCTGTCGACAAGGTGGATCAGCAGATGTCGACGTGGAAGCCAGGGTCAGACCTGAGTCAGCTTAATGCCGCGCCTGAGCATGAATGGCGGCCCCTGCCCAAAGAGCTGATCGTTGTACTGACGACGGCTCTACGCGTCGGCCACCAGTCCAAGGGGGCATTTGATATCGCCGTGGGCGATCTGGTTAATGCGTGGGGCTTTGGTCCCGCCGAGCATCAACCCACTGCACAGCAGATCGGCGCGCTAAAAAATCAGGTGCGGCTGCGTGCAACAGACGCACTCGAGATTGATGCGCTACGTGGCCAGGTCCGTAAACGTGCAACGACGACACTTGATCTTTCGGGCATAGCCAAAGGCTTCGCAGTGGATGAACTGGCCCGCTGCCTCGACAGTTGGGGGATAACACGTTACCTGGTGGGGATTGATGGCGAAATGCGCGCACGCGGCCTCAAACCTGACGGACAGCCTTGGGTGGTTGCGATTGAAAAACCTAACCGGGGGGTTCGTGAAGTCATGGGAGTGATGGACCTCAGCGATGCAGCCATTGCGACCTCCGGGGACTACCGACACTGGGTCGAAGTCGATGGCCGCCAGTACTCGCACACCATGCACCCCACGTTTGGAGCGCCCTTGACCAATACACTCGCGGCGGTGACAGTGGTTGCATCGAGTTGCATGCTCGCCGACGCATGGGCCACCGCACTTATGGTCCTTGGGGAGGATGCAGGTCCTGAACTGGCGCAAGCGCGCGGCATGGATGCAGTGTTCGTATTACGTGAAGGGCAAGCGTTCCGGGAAATATCAATTGTTGCCGGGCGCCTTCAGACGACCATTGAGACTCGTTAATAAAACACAGCCCGGTCACGGCCCTCATGAGCAGCGTTATCTCCAACATCGACCCCCTCACCGCGAGCGTCATTCATTGATGAAGTTCAAACGCAAACATGCCGAGTCCCATAGAAGTGACCGGATTGGTTGGCTTCGCGCAGCGGTACTGGGTGCCAACGACGGAATTGTGTCAACCGCTAGCCTGTTAATCGGGGTTGCCGCTGCCCACGCCACGCACAGCACCTTAATGGTGACCGGTATTGCAGGACTGGTAGCGGGCGCCATGTCGATGGCCGCCGGAGAATACGTTTCAGTGCACTCACAGGCCGACACCGAGCGAGCGGATCTCCTGCGTGAACAAACCGAGCTTAAAACGAATCCGGTTTCTGAACACTCGGAACTGGCGTCCATTTACATGGGTCGCGGTGTTGAACCTGATCTCGCCAGGCAAGTGGCAACGCAATTAATGGCACATGATGCGCTAGGCTCACACGCTCGCGATGAGCTTGGAATCTCTGTCACCCTAAGCGCAAAACCCCTGCAGGCAGCATTAGCATCGGCAGCCAGTTTTATTGTCGGCGCGGCGTTGCCGCTGGCGGTTACTTTTAGTGCACCCGCTCAAAGCGTTATCCCGTGGATCTCAGGGATGTCACTTCTATTTTTAGCAACGCTCGGCGGTATAGCGGCCAAGACCGGGGGCGCGAGTGTTCCAATGGGCGCGTGGAGAGTGACCTTATGGGGGGCTCTCGCCATGGCTATTACAGCGCTGGTAGGCACCTCACTCGGTGCCGCTGTCTAACATCAATCATCCAGCCACTGCCTTGAAACTTGATCCGTATCAAACTCTGCGCCACGACTCAGCGCATGCTTGTGTTCAATCGCTACCCACGATGGCAACTAACGGCGTTCTTGCAGAGGTGCACCATGGCCAACCAACAGCGACTCATGCTCATCGCATCACCCTTGATGCATAAAACCCCGGCTTTTGATCGCGCTGCGGCATTGGCAAAGGCCAAGGGTGCAGCCCTGCACATTGTTGCCTTTGATTATCTGGAAGGTTTGGCAGCCGTCGGACTGGCCAACCAGCAGGTGCTGGAGGAAATGCGCTCCAGCTACGTCGAGCGCCACCGTCAATGGCTGGAAGAGCAAGCGCATCCGCTACGTAACCTGGGGATACAGGTCACGACAGAGGTGGTCTGGGTCGAGCAGGCTCTAAAGGAAATATTCACGCACCTGCATGAGATGCCTGTTGACCTGGTAATCAAGGATTTGCATCACGAGTCCTTGTTAATGCGCACTCTATTTACCAGCATGGATCTGCACCTGCTTCATAATTGCCCCTACCCTTTGCATTTCGTTGCAAAAAACCATAACCCCATGCCTCGCAGAATCATTGCAGCGATTGATCTACTCAAACCGGATGGCCAGTACCCTGGGTTCAATGACAAGATTATTTACGAGGCGTTGAAATTGGGCATTCAATGCAAAGCTCGGGTGGATGTGCTGTATGCCTATGACCTGTCAATGATCGATGCAGCCGATTATAGCTACGCCAATGCCTCGATGATGCTTGACTCAAACATGACACCGACGACGCCGACGTTGTATGACCTGGAAACCAATGCCTTCAATACATTGGCGGAGCGCAATGGTATTCCCACGGAAAATCGTCACTTTTTACTGGGAAACCCTGCCAAGGTATTAACTCGCTTTGCCGAGAGCCAGGCCATAGACGTCATCGTTATGGGCCGGGTACACCATCGAGGTTTGGGAAACTTACTTGGCAGTACGGTAGAGCGCGTCCTGTATAAGATGCCCAGCAGTGTATTGGTACTCAATCCACCCAACTCGGAAACGTGAGCAGACCAAGGACCGCCCATCGCCATCAATGGGCGCTCGGTTAACGCGCGAACCGCCAAAATCAAGAGCAGCATCAACCCGTGAAGGCCTGTCGACAGATCACCTGGCGAAAAGACACCTCAATGCCGTTTTTCGAGCGCATGGGGGCCGCTTTAGTCCTTGCCCAGCGGGCCTCTCTCTACGATGCTGTACCAAACCAAGAACAACACTGGAGAGGCCCACATGAAGAGCGTTGCTCAACTACTGAAGTTAAAAGCCAAGCAACATCAACACGTTCACACCATCGCACCCGATCAGTTGGTGCTGGAAGCGCTGAAGGTCATGGCTGAAAAAAATGTCGGCGCTCTACCGGTGATTGAGAATGGTCAGGTGGTAGGCGTTATCAGTGAACGCGACTACGCGCGCAAGATGGTCCTGCAGGGACGCTCCTCCGCGGACACGCCGGTCAGCGCAATCATGAGCGCGCCCGTAATAACAGTGGACTCCCATCAAACCATCGAAACCTGTATGGGCATCATGACCGATAGCCACCTGCGCCATTTACCGGTGGTGGATAACGGTCAACTGCTGGGCTTGCTGTCTATTGGCGACCTGGTTAAAGAAGCCATCGCCGAACAGGCTGGCCTGATCCAGCAACTGGAGCAGTACATTCGCGGAGACTAGGTTCTGTACGAGAAGTCGGCGAGCGAAGGTTAGGCAAGGCAAAAACAGGCGAGGAAGCGGACTGGGCTCGCACGCGAGTTTAGGCCTCTAAATGAGCATTCTGATCGGACTCGCGCACGAGCCTGTTTTTAACGCAGCATCACCGAGCGCAGCCACTTTTCGTACAGAACCTAAGCTGACTGCGCTGCGAAATAGCCCGTCGTTGCCAAACGACTGGGCGTTCATAGGAGCTGCTTACTTCCCCTTACGGGCCTTCTTCATCGCCTCCAGCCAGGCTGGATTCAATTGAGACTGCTCAGTGTCGATTGCCAGCGCCTCCATGCACGCCTTGTGTTGATCGATGTCTCGCACCATCTGGCTCAGGGCGCTGGAATTGCCATCCAACTGGTGCATCTGCGTGAGTCCCAGATGATAAAAGCGCAGCAGCTTGATGGCCTGCGGGTCACCGGCCAGCACGCCGTCGGTGACCGAATGCATGACATTGGTAATGCGCATTAGGCTACGTTTGAGCTGCCAACCGTAGACGGCCGGTGCCATCCAGGGCTGCGACCAGAATTTGATCCGCACCAGCGCCACGGTCAGCACCAACGCCACAATAACCCCACCCATATTCAAGCGGAAATTATCGCCACCGACTTCACCGAACAGCCTCACGGCAAAGTCAGACAGCGCCATGGCCAGCACCGCGAAGATCACGGCAATGATCAGCGTGCTGCGTCGGGTTTGTCGGCGATATGCTTCAGGATTAAATGGCTTGATCTCGAACATCACTGCTGCAGGACTCCACTGTTGAGCTGAAAATAAAATCGTGGGGCATTATCACCTGTAGAGAGCGGTACAGACACGCTTAATGAAGCCGCCAGGGGTTTTAGACCCCACAGCGCCCGGCGCTTTAAAAAAGAGACAGATTTATTCAGCAAAAATAAATCTGCCTCTTTTATTTTCAACGCTTTTTTCAAGCAGCGACTATTGCATGCCGACCGCAGTGGCCAGTAGTGGAGCGGCCTGTTCATCGGTCAGCGCTGGGTGAATCTCCATACTCATAAGGTCACTCCATTCCAGCACCCATTTCTGTATCAGCGTGAGATCAGTGGCCTCTGCAACGCCAAAGCCGGTCATGCGTCCTACCGCATGCCAACGTCCCAGCATCGTCACGCCTGCTGGTGGAACTGCACCTGTTTTGAGAAAACGTTCGATCGCGCTATTGCGGCGTTCGGGATTGATTGACCAACTGACAATGAATAGCATTTGCCACCTCCTGATAGAGACTGGCACCTGTTCTTCTCTTCGCGTACCTGGCTGGCGCCGCGACCATGGTCACGCGTCTGTTCCCAACCTGCATCCTGGCGGGCCGGAACGACTGCTCCCATGCAGGCTGTGTGAAAATTACTGCGTTTTCATACCGCCTGCATGGGAAGGAATAGCAGCCTCCCGAACCCTGCGCATGACCGCTGATCCTCTTTCCTTGTCTCTACCCCACCCAACGTAACCGCCAAATCCGCTGAGGCAGAGGCGAAGACCGACTGCGCATCGCCTGGTGGAGAGCTACACTTATTGATCCCGACCACCCCCGAGCAGGTTGTTGTCTGGAGTCGCAACGTCTTGGCCGGTGGCCTTCTTGATAGGAGGACATGCCATGAATGAGGCCAAACTCAATGAGTTCATGGGCAAGCTGGTTTCCGACATGGGCGGAGCGGCGATGCTCGCCAATATCATCCTCGGCGATGAACTGGGTCTATACCGCGCCATGGCTGACAGCCAGCCTGTCACCCCCGAAGCGCTCGCTAGCAAAACCGGGTGCAACGCGCGCCTGGTCCGTGAGTGGCTCAATGCTCACGCCGCTTCCGGCTACATCGAGCACATTGATGGGCAGTTCCGTCTGCCAGAGGAACAAGCCATGGCGTTGGCGATCGAGGACTCCCCGGTCTATGTGGCAGGCGGGGCGGTGGTCATAGCAGCGTTGTTCCATGACAAAGACAAGCTGGTCGCCGCCATGCGCGGCGATGGCTCACTCGCTTGGGGCGATCACCATCCGTGTATGTTCAGCGGTACGGAGCGCTTCTTCAGGCCCGGCTATCGAGCGCATCTAGTCGCCGAGTGGCTGCCTGCCCTGGAGGGGGTCGTCGACAAGCTGAAAGCCGGCGCCAAGGTGGTGGACATTGGCTGCGGGCATGGCGCGTCGACAGTGATCATGGCGCAGGCCTTCCCGGCATCGCGTTTTGTAGGCATTGATTACCACGCGCCGTCCATAAGCATCGCCACGCAAAGGGCGGAGGAAGGAGGCGTGGCGGATCGTGTGAGCTTCGCCCAGGGCACCGCCAAGAACTACCCTGGCAACGATTACGACCTGGTCTGCTACTTCGACTGTCTCCACGATATGGGCGACCCGGTAGGTGCTGCCCGGCATGCCTATCAGTCACTCAAGCCGGACGGTACGGTTCTGTTGGTGGAGCCTTACGCCAACGACACGCTCGACGAGAACATAACCCCCGTTGGACGCCTGTACTACGCCGCGTCGACCTTTATCTGTACACCGAACTCGCTGTCTCAGGAGGTCGGCCTTGGTCTGGGCGCACAAGCTGGAGAGGCGCGCCTGCGCAACGTTTTCACCGAAGCGGGGTTCACCCACTTTCGTCGGGCAGCGGAAACCCCGTTTAACCTGATCCTGGAAGCACGCAAGTAATCGGGTAATTCACCCGCATTGACATGGCGCTGGCTGGATTCGGCGCCATGCCGAGGTCTATCGCGCTCAAGCTCATCCATGAGAGGCGTTCCTGTGTCGCTGAACAGTGCGCGGCTACCCTAGCTGATCAACCATCACCGAGTTGGTATAGATCAAGCTGCCGTCACTCGCCCGATGCCCGACCAAATGGAACTGGCCGCGCTGATCACTCAAATAGACGCGCAATTGGCAATCGGATAAGGGGCCGTATCCCTCTGGGATGATCAAGTCTATCGAGTTCATATCGACATCGACCATGACTTCAGGCTCGTGGGTCTTCTGCAAGCGTTCTTCGGCCTGCTCCAGACGCAAATGGACGGGTCCATTGATGTAAAAGTGGATGTCCCCCACCGGGGTGGACTTTTGCTCGCCGCTGATTTTGCACCAGCCGTCGATCGTCAGGGCATTCATGGCGAAACCTCCTGATATGGACCTTTGGACACTGAATGGGCTCCTTGCGTATCTACGCCAAGGTGCCGACTTTCAACGCTTGATCAGGGAAATCTTCGTTCCCTCGATGCTGACCCCAGCCATCAACCCTTCCTGGTCGAAGATGAACGCGTAGGCATCGCCCTTCAGCGTCGAGCTCGACAGATTCTTCGCGGCCCCAGCGTCAACCACGACAACGGTTGGCCCCACACCGATTTCCCAGCCTTTGGTCTTGCGCACATAGTTCACGGCTTTGTCGGTCATCAGGAAAACCACATAGCCGTAGGATTGGGCGCCTGCCTGCAACCCCCATGACCCGGTCACAGAGTTGTAATAACCCGCCACTTTCGAGCCCTTCAATAACTCGCCTTCACCATAGCTGCCCCCAAACACAAGGCCCGCCTTGATGATTTTCGGGAAGACAAGCACCGCTTTGGCACTGTGCGAGATGGTCTCGGCAAATGGAGTAGCCTTGTAGAGGATTTGCAACGCTTGCCGGGACTCGGCATTCAGATCCTCGGCGGTTGCAGCGCCTGCGCTGTTCAGCAGACTCGCTGATGCCAGTGATACTGCTGCGAGGACAATTGATAGGAAGAACCGCAGTGACTGAGTCATTTTCGTGCTCCGATGCGGGAGGACCGACAGGATGGGAATGAATCCACCCATAGTGTAGGTCGACACTCGCCTTCGCGCCCGCCGGACTGGCAGGATAGTCACGATCATCAGGGTCGATTGGCCGCGTCGGATGCGGACATGGACTTGCGCGGGTCAGCGAAGCCCTGAAACAGGGCTTCGCATCACTTACATCACTTAATAACCCAGTGAAAGTCCTGACCCCTGCCGCGGATCGTTCGCACCATAGAAGCGGTTCTTGCCGACCGGTTTTCCGCCCAGCGAAGGTGCACCGACTAAAATCGCCGCAACATGGTTGAACGGCTGCGGCCCCGTGAACTTTTGCCCCCAACCTTCGAGGATTTTCTGGGTATCAGGGCTGACAGCGAACGCTTCAAGATTGGTCTCTTCAGGCAACCACTGCTGATGGAATCGCGGCGCATCGACTGCTTCCTGAATATTCATGCCGTAGTCGATCACATTGAGCATTGTCAGCAACGTCGCCGTGATAATCCGGCTGCCTCCTGGGGTGCCGACGACCATGACGGTTTTTCCGTCCTTGGTGACGATCGTCGGACTCATTGAGGACAGCGGTGTTTTCCCTGGGGCGATAGCGTTAGCCTCCCCTTGCACCAAACCGTACATATTGGGAACGCCCACCTTGGAGGTGAAATCATCCATCTCGTCATTGAGGATGACCCCGGTCTTGCTGGCCATGACCCCCGCACCAAACCAATCATTCAGCGTGTACGTCACCGAGACTGCGTTGCCCCACTTGTCGACGATCGAGTAGTGCGTTGTGTTGTTGCCCTCGTGAGGCGCCACCCCTGGCTTGATATCGCGAGAAATCCCGGCTTTTTGCGGATCGATAGCAGCGCGGAGCTTGGCCGCATAATTTTTATCCAGCAGGTGCGCCACCGGGTTCTTGATGAAGTCAGGGTCGCCTAGATAGCTGTTGCGGTCGACATAGGCGTGCCGCATGGCCTCGATCTGGTACTGCAGCCCCTGAGCCGAATGAAAACCAAGGCTTTGCATCGGGTAGCCATCGAGGATATTCATAATCTCGCAAATAACGACGCCGCCCGAACTTGGCGGTGGTGCCGAGACGACGTGGTAGCCGCGGTAATCGCACTCGATGGGGGCGAGTTCGCGGGTCTGGTATTTATCAAGGTCGGCCTGAGTGATAATGCCCTTCCCGGCCTGGCTTGAAGCAACGATAGACTGGGCAACCCAGCCCTTGTAGAAACCGTCGGTGCCCTTAGCGGCAATTTCCCGCAGTGTCTTGGCCAAGTCCTTTTGCACCAGCTTCTGGCCGACCTGCATTGGCTCGCCTTTGCTCAGGAAGATCGAACCTGAGTCGTGCATATCTTTCTTGAAGTCGGCGGTCGCAGTTCCGAGCAAATCTACGTCGCCCTGCTCAAGCACGAAGCCTTCCTCGGCATACTTGATGGCCGGCGCAATGACCGTGGCGCGCTTCATCGTGCCGTATTTCTTTAACGCCAGTTCCATGCCTGACACGGTACCCGGCACGCCGACGGCCAAATATCCCTTCGTGCTCAGGTCCGGGACAACGTTGCCGGCCTTATCGAGGTACATGTTCGCGGTGGCAGCCTGGGGCGCCTTCTCGCGGAAGTCGAGGAAGGTCTTGCGGCCATCGGCCAGTTGGATGGTCATGAAACCGCCGCCGCCAAGGTTGCCTGCAGCAGGGTAGACCACCGCCAGCGCATAGCCGACCGCCACCGCCGCATCGACTGCGTTGCCGCCGTCCTTGAGGACATCAACGCCAACATGAGTGGCCAGGTGTTGAGCCGTGACCACCATGCCGTTCTCGGCAGCAACAGGGGCTTGCGAAGCCGCTTGTGCACAGATGGAGCCAATAGCGAATGCCGTCGCAATAAGCGATTTGGCAAAGGGTTCGAATTTCATGAGCCGACTCTCTTGTTTTAAGGTAAGGGAATGTCGTGTGGACAGTTGCTCGCATGCTGTGAATGACGTGTTGCGCATGCTCATCAAGCGGTGCGCGGTAAGCTTGCCAGATGACTGACGCCAACAGACTGTAGGACAGTTTCGGCTCGCTTGCCCCGCTAATCAGGTTGCGCGCCCCCTTACACGGCAGCGGGCTCACTAAACCGAATGCTGGCTGAACCATGATCCACGCCAGAAGAAAGAGCATAACGATAGATCATATCGATATAAGTAGGTGGGGAGAAAGATCGTTATGCTGCGGACCATATTCTTCGTGTAGTCGCGCTTGATGTGTGGGATGGGCAATGGATTTCGGTAATGTTGGGTTAGCAATTGCAGGCTTGGTTGTCGGATTTATTGTCGGGATGACCGGTGTGGGTGGCGGCTCTTTAATGACTCCCATTCTATTATGGTTTGGGATTAATCCGGCCACCGCAGTGGGGACGGATTTGCTGTATGCAGCCATCACCAAGTCTGGCGGTGTATTGGTTCATAGAAAGAACAACAATATTGACTGGTCAATTACCGGTTGGTTGACACTCGGCAGTGTGCCAGCGGTAGCGCTTACCCTGTGGTTTTTGAGCAGCTTAGATGCGCCCGAAGCGCTGAATGCGGTTATCAAGCAGACCCTGGGGTTCGTTTTATTGATCACGGCGCTGGCCGTGTTCTTTAAAAAACAGCTGCTTGCATTTGCCCATAAACGTGCGGGCGGCAACTATCAACTCAGCGGTTATCGCTTGAATCTGTTGACGGTCGTCACGGGTCTCGTACTTGGCAGCATGGTGGCATTAACCTCCATCGGCGCCGGCGCATTAGGCACCGTGGCGCTCTTTATCTTGTACCCTTTCCTTCCCACCAGGCGTTTAGTCGGTACGGAGATAGCCCACGCGGTCCCCCTGACGTTGGTCGCTGGCTTGGGGCATGCAAGCATGGGAAATATGGATTGGCATGTATTAGGCTTTCTATTGGTAGGTTCACTTCCAGGGATTTACCTCGGGAGTCATTTATCTGGCCGAATCTCTGACGAAACACTGCGCCCTTGCCTGGCTATAATGCTGGTTTTCATTGGTTATAAGTTGGTGTTTTGATCCGGCTTTAATAATGACCAGCACGACGACCACCCGCCTTTGCAGTTCAATGTCAGGACGGCAATCAGAATGGTTCAAAGGGAGACGCACAGATGACCCGTCTTACTGCGAAAGATTTTGCCCCTGAACTGCTGGAACTGTATGACTACTACGCCCATGGCAAGATCAACAGGCGAGAGTTTCTTGATCGTGCGGCGGCATTCACGCTGGGTGCGCTGACGGCCAGCGCTATCCTCACCGCCCTGAGTCCGAATTACGCGCTCGCCGAGCAGGTGGAATTTACGGACCCGGACATCATCGCCGAGTACGTTTCCTATCCCTCACCCAAGGGCAACGGGCAGGTTCGTGGTTATCTGGTGCGCCCTGCGAAAGCCACCGGCAAGGTGCCGGCGGTGGTTGTCGTGCATGAAAACCGCGGGCTCAACCCTTACATCGAGGATGTCGCTCGGCGGCTGGCCAAGGCGGGATTCATCGCCCTCGCCCCCGATGGCCTGACCTCGGTAGGGGGTTACCCCGGCAACGATGACAAAGGCCGAGAGCTTCAGCAGAACGTAGACCCTGAAAAGCTCATGAATGACTTCTTCGCCGCCATTGAGTGGCTGATGAACCATGACGCGACCACTGGAAAAGTGGGCATCATTGGGTTCTGCTATGGCGGTGGCGTCGCCAATGCCGCAGCCGTGGCCTATCCAGAGCTAGGGGCTGCCGTGTCCTTTTATGGCCGTCAACCGAAGGCTGAAGATGTCATCCGCATTCAGGCGCCTCTGCTGCTCCACTACGGCGAACTGGATACGCGCATCAATGAAGGATGGCCCGCCTATGAGCAGGCGTTGAAAGCCGCAGGCAAGACCTATGCAGCCTACATCTACCCAGGCGCCAACCATGGCTTCCATAATGACTCCACGCCCCGATACGATGAAGCCGCCGCCAAGCTTGCATGGAGCAGGACCCTGGAGTGGTTCCGGCGATACCTGGTTTAGGCAGGAATGTAACGCTACCGGATCGGCATAGCCAAGCAAGATGCATTCGCTGCTTGCGTGTACAGGAACTCAAGATACTCATTGGAGAAATGGATGCTTCATTCAACCCGCATAGTTTTTATTCACGGTTTAATCGGCCCACTCAATGAAACCATCTTGATGGAGGGGGCAAAGTCTACGCAAATGCTCGCTCCAGATATGCTCGGCTACGGCGCCTTGGCAGAAGTAGATCCGGCAATGATGAACCTGGATGCCCAGGTCGAGTATCTGCATAAGGAAATCAACACAGTCTCTGCAGCGCATGACCGCTGGTACCTCGTAGGACACTCGGTCGGTGGTGCGATTGCTGCGCTTTTTGCCGCAGCGTACCCGGATCGCGTGAAAGCGGTGATCAGTGTTGAAGGCAATTTCACGTTGGATGACGCTTTTTGGTCGCAAAAGCTGGCAAAGATGTCACTTGAAGAAGTCGAGGCCAAGCTGATGGACGACCGTTCAGAGCCTGAAAAATGGTTGCAGGGCGCTGGCGTAAAACCAACCGAAGCCACCTTGCTGGCGGCGGGAACCTGTCTTTCGTTTCAGCCGGCGAGCACCCTTCAACAAATGGCGGCCTCAGTCGTTGATATCACGGGCGACCCTGCCTACCTGAAGGGAATCAAAGGCTGGATTGATAACATTCCGCTCCATCTTATTGCCGGTGAGCGATCAGCCGATGGGTGGCACATTCCAGCCTGGGTCAAAGAAAAAGCCGCGTCATACCGGGTAATGAAAAATTGTGGCCACCTGATGATGCTTGAGGATGCCCACCAATTTTCGTCCGCCATCACCTCCATCATCGAAAAAAACTAAAGCCCCCTTTGGATCGGTTTACGCATGAAGACCCGGGCGAACCCATTTTCTGTGGCTCGGTGCGTTTCCTGGTAACCCAGCCTTTTGTAGATTTCTATGTTTTCAGTCATCAGTTGATGGGTGTAAAGCTTGATGGCGTCGCAACCCATAACCTGCGCATATTCTTCACAGAAAGCCATCAGCGCCTTTCCGATGCCTTTTCCCTTGCACCGGGGTAATACGGCGATGTTGTTCAGAAGCAGTTCGGTGTTCTCCTGGCTCAATACCAGAACACCCACTATGTCTGCATTCTCTGCCAACACGAAAACGCAGAAATCAGCGACAACCTGCCTATAGTCATCGAGCATAGGGGCCGGCTTTTTTCCGATTCGCGGAATGTAAGGCGAGTAGGCCTCGGCAACCAGTGCAGCTATGCACTCGGCGTCATCCTGAGTGGCCCTGCGAATAGTCGTCTGTGTTTCCATTCCATTACCGGCCTAAGACGAATGATTGAGCGGCTAACTGTAATGCACGCCAAGCCAGCAGGGCTACTGGCTTACATTGCCAATGCCCGCAAGGGTCGGATGGCGACCCTCTGTTGGCCCAACGCCGCTGCGCAAAAACATTGGATGGGCCCATCGCCAATCAAATAGAGATAAGTGCCCCGACCGGTAAGCGTCGTTATGAGCATCTCGTACCCTCACCCAGACTCGGTTGCCGCAATCCAGCGGCACATGGTTGGATCGAGTCAATGGGCCACGCATACCTTTACCCTCTGATGGACTGGCCGAAATCGACCGGTATGGGTCTATTTCCGCCAGGTGTGATCGGCAGCACTCGGCCGAGGCTGTGTAAAAACGTTTTAGAGCAGGTTTGAAGGTCAGAATCGGAACGAAAATCGCGTTCCTACGCAAATTTCCGGTCCGCTAATTAACCAATCACTGGCAGATTTTACGTAGCAACGCAGACTTCAAAACGGTGCCTGCGTTTTTACACAGCCTCGGCCAGAAGCGGCCTCTGAAGAGAATCTGCAATCGAGCTAGCACTGACGATTGAGTATCCGAGCCGCAAGTGATGGTGTCAGGCGTTATACAAAGGTGAATCGCCAACCCCAAGACGCATGAGCGCACCCCTCGCAATTATCGCTCAGGTAGGGACTCCGATGAAGGGTTGTATCTCAAAGGAGGAACGTTGCCTGTTTACTAAGTGACACGCCTCATAAAACCCTACACTGCTTCAGCAGGGTTATTGCCACCTTTGCTCAGCGATCCGCCGGTGGCCATGATCTAGCCGACCATGGGAATTCGAACCTGCTTGTGATGAACAGAGTAAACGCTTGCTACCGCCATCTTGGTTTCTTGGAGACAATGCATCTATTAATCGGCTGAGTAGGCCGAATCATGGCAGAGCGCCATCTCTAGGGTTTACGATAGGGAAACGAGGGGCTAAGGTGGGTACGTCCTACTAGGGAAGTCCATTGCTTCCGCCAAGCTTATTCGCGATGCAGAAATTTTCTCAACTTGGAATTCATACTGAGGCATCAAAACTACGGCCTGTAGAACTTCGCTGAGTCTGATGTAGGCATATCTAGGCCAAAGACCATTACTGCTTTTCTAACTTAATCCCCTCTAGCATAAAACCACGTTAGTAGGGGTATTGCTTTTTTTGGAAGGAAATGATGAAAGAAATCTCCTGGCTTCATCTCAGCGATCTTCATGCGGGAATGCATAGGCAAGGATGGTTGTGGCCTAATCTCAAGCATGCATTGTTCAATGACCTACGGAGCCTGCATAACGCTAATGGCCCTTGGGATTTCGTAATTTTTTCAGGTGACCTTACCCAAAGAGCATCAGTTGAGGACTACGCCAAATTAACTGACGTGATATTAGAGCTATGGGGTGTTTTCAAAGAACTAGGTTTTAGCCCCTCTTTATTATGCGTCCCCGGCAATCACGACCTGTTGAGACCTCCAAAATTTCAATCTGAAACGATGGTGCTAGAGGGTTGGTGGAGTACTCCTGAAGGGTTTCATGCGGAATTCTGGAATGAAGGAAATCCATACCTCGATCTAGTCAATAAAAATTTTGATAACTACCGCACTTGGCTTATATCACTGGACAGCCTTGGCATAAAATCAGTTTCCACACAGACAGGAATCATAGTTGGTGACTCGTCGGGCGTAATTGAAAAAGAAGGGATAAAACTGGGGGTCATAGGATTGAATTCTGCTTGGCTCCAGCTGGGGGGCGGAGATTACAAAGGACGATTACACGTCGACATAGCGCAAGTTGGCAATGTAACAGCAGGCGACCCCGAGAGATGGTGCGCAAATAATGACTTCAATTTACTTGTAACGCATCATCCACTCAACTGGCTAAACCAAACCAGTCAGGCTGATTTCAAGGAGCTCATTGCCCCTGACGGGCGCTTTACGTGCCATTTGTTTGGACACATGCACGAGCCGAATCATCAGACCATTTCTACTGGGGGGAGTAAACTCCGAAGAGAGTTGCAGGCTGCATCTTTGTTTGGCCTGGAAAAAATACAAAGCACTGGAGTTGAAAGGATTCATGGCTATTCTTTAAATAAGATCTCTTGCAATAGTGGGAATGCAGAATTGTCTTTTTGGCCGAGAAAAGACAGACTCGTAGCAGGGAATCGCAGAGTAGTAGGGGCGGACCCATATTTTGAATTTGAGGTCATAAAGGAAACTTTGATTGGTTCAAAACCATCAAGTCCAATACCAAACCAGCCAAAACACATTCCAGTTTTCACACTCTCAGAACTCGCAACTACAACTGAGGGCGTTCTCGATACTTTTGCGTTAAAAATCCCGCTAGCGCCGGAGCATATTAATGTTCGGCGTTTAGAGGCCGACAAGTTAATCGAAGCGCTTGCAAAAGATAGATGTGCATGGGTTATCTCTGAGTGGGGAATGGGTGAGGATGGTTTCCTTTGGGCTCTTCAGCAGAAGCACAAAGCCAAGATAGCCAACTATATTGTCGTCAATATGGCCAGCTTTAAAAGCTTATATAGCTTTCAAGAGGGCATAAAAAGCGATACAGGGCATTCACTTGAAGTGCTGTGCAGCGCACTTGAAAATATTAATGGTGTAGGGCTGTTACTTGATGATATTCCAGTAGATATAAACTGGAGTGAAGAAAAAACACAAGAACTGCTGAAGCTGGCAAGGATATTTTTGGATTTTGCTCCTTATGTTAATGTCATATTGAGGGCCAGAGTCTCTCCTAATAATCGGGAGTATGCTGAGGTTGATTTAAAAGCCTTAGATCAAGGTGATACTAGGTTATATGTATTAGACCATCCGAATGGTGGGTCTAAGTACGGTACGTATGACGCTATTGATAGAATATATCGCAATACTGATGGAATACCATGCGTCATTGATTCCGTGCTAAAGAACTTGTCAGTGACTGGGTTGTCTGGACTTTCAGCTATTTCTTCAGATGTAGCAGGTAAAGAGGTAATTGTCTCTACGGGCAATGATGCCTTAAAAGACATGATCCTTGATATCGGTAACTCGCCTGATCCCGCATTAAAGCGTAGCTACGACCTCCTTAAAGCTCTTACCATATTCCCTCAAGGTGAGCAGCTCCAGAGAATAAAATACTTAAACCCAAGAGCGCCATTTTTCTATTCCAGCGTCCACGAACTCAAGAGCCGCGGGCTCGTTTCGACAGTGGAAACAGAAAGCCTGGGTATATATCAACCTAATACCGAAAACACAATTATTGTTAACAGGCTAGCTAGAGAAGTTTTAATAAATATGTTGAATCCCGCGCAGTTCAGGGATTTAAATCGCAAAGCTGCAGATCTTTATTTCGGAGACAGAACCTCACAAGGCGTTTTCAAACCACCGAGATCGCTACGGTTCGACAAGCCTGGCAGGTCAAGCTCCGAAATTTCCAATGCCGCAGTTATCATTCAGCGTCTTGCAGTTGATGCTGCATACTCTAAAGATAAGGTAAAGGTTAATTACGTCGTAGAGCTTGCTTCGTTTCATGCAAGCGTTTTATTTAGTGGAGGCTACTTTAAGGCGTCGTGTGATTTTTTTCAAGATATCTTCCCACTGCTGTCCGAGCATATTACTGACAAACAGCATGCATACTTTACCACGCAACACGCCTCTGCGTTAAGAATGCTGGATGGCGACGTATACTCCGAACAGGCGAGGGATATGATTCTGAGCATAGAACCAAACTTGCTTGAAAAATCAGATCGATTACATACTGAACTTAATCTTGCTCTTTGCCATCACTCGCTTAAATCATCGGCCGAAACTATATCAAGCGCTGAAAATGTTATTGCACTGGATAAAAGGTCTAATGCAGCGGTGCAAGCCCAGTGGATTATTCTTCAGAATCAACCGGCTGACCCTGAACGGGAGTCGAAACTAAACCAGCTGCTTAAGGTTGCAGAGAAGAAAAAAATATCCACCGTTCTCAATAGTATCAAACTTGAGAAAGCTAGGAAGGAACAAGATCCAGCCACTCAGAGAGGCATGTACGAAAGCATATTGCTTCAAGCCAATAGCAACGGCGACACGTATGATGCGACGAGGACGATAGTTGCGCTTGGCGCAGCTAACTCTGATAATCACACTCCGCAAGATAAGAGCAGGCTTATCCAAGCATACCACTATCTTTACAAGGGTGGCTTCCTATACCTATTTAATAGCTGTCATGACGCACTTTGGAGGATTTTTGAAAAAGAACGCGATATGACAAACTTGCTGCAATTATTTAAATACAGTTCTTTGGTTTGGCGATTGCGGGGGATCGAGAACCGGGAAAGAGAAGCAATAAGCAAACTAAAATCTTACGTTGCTGGTCAAGCAATTGAAGTTTCCGCCTCAAGCCAAACGATGGCTTATTACATTTTCAGAAGTACGCCGGGCAGTTAATTGTCCATATCGGATGTGGCGCCAACGCATTGAGCGAGCATTACTTGCTCCATGCGTTGATTGGCCTAGAGGTCATCGTCTCTGGCCGCTACAGAGTCTTGCTTGTTATGAACCTTTTCGGAGGGGCACGATCCGGATTCCCAAACTCGACCGTTACAGACATTACACTGTCCAATGTCATCCCCGCCGATACCGAGGCCGGCCGGGCAGTACATCCGATTGGCCCAATCACAAATCTGACGCTCGGAAGCATGATGCTATGTAAGCGCGCCATAAAGCACACATTCCAAGCCGTCGGCTAATGCCTGACGCTGTGCTCCCGATCTCTCTCTGGAGCCAGCACCGTCATGATGCGACCCGACGCCAAAGTTGAAAAAGTGTATCTCTACCCCAAGCCGGTGGACTTTCGAAAGTCAATCGACGGCCTGGCCGCTCTGGTCGAACTGGATATCAAAGTCGCAGTGTTCGACCCTGTACTCTTCGTCTTCCTGAATCGCCCCCGTAATCGAGTGAAAATACTCTACTGGGAGCGCAACGGTTTTTGCCTCTGGCTTAAGCGCCTGGAGTCCGAACGTTTCAAAACATCGCCCGACATCACTGACGAGGCCATCGTGCTGACCGTTCAAGAACTGAACTGGTTGCTGGATGGTTTTGACCTCTGGCGCAACCGCCCACATCAAGTTTTAACCCCTCGATTCGTCGCCTGATCGGATATAATCCGGGCATGAATTTGATGCCTGATAACCTTCCTGATGATCCGGTTCTGCTCAAGCAAATGCTTGTGCAGATGCTCGGTGAGCGTCAAGTAGACAAGGGCCAGATCGTCGATCTGAAAGAGCAGATCAAGTTGTTGCGCGACCGATTATTCGGTCGCAAGTCCGAGCAAACAGTCGATCCGCAGACGCCGCAACTCGCGCTCTTTAATGAGCCCGAAAGCATCGTGATTCCGGTCAGTGAAGAGTCTGACGAAGAAGTCGTTGCCCCCACCAAACGTCGTGGCAAACGCAAACCACTGCCTGCCGACCTGCCGCGCATTGAAGTCATCCACGAGCTGCCCGAACACGAACTGACCTGTGCCTGCGGTTGCCGCAAACACACCATCGGTGAAGAAACCAGCGAACAGCTGGAGATCGTGCCGATGCAGATCCGCGTCATCAAACACATCCGCAAAATTTACGGGTGCCGTGGCTGTGAAACCGCCCCGGTCACCGCTGACAAACCGGCGCAGTTGATTGAAAAGAGCATGGCCAGCCCCAGTGTCCTCGCGATGCTGCTGACCACCAAGTATGTCGACGGACTGCCGCTGCATCGCTTCGAAACAGTACTCAGCCGCCACGGCGTGGATATCCCGCGCCAGACATTGGCGCGCTGGGTTATCCAGTGCGGCGAACACTTGCAGCCTCTGCTGAATTTAATGCGGGACCGATTGCTGGAAAGCCCCGTCGTCCACTGCGATGAAACTCGGGTGCAAGTCCTGAAAGAGCCGGGTCGAGACCCGACCAGCCAATCCTGGATGTGGGTGCAGGCCAGCGGGCCGCCGGATCGAAAAGTAGTGCTGTTTGACTACACGACCAGCCGTGCGCAGGAGGTGCCGCTGCGCCTGCTTGAAGGTTATCGGGGTTACCTGATGACCGACGATTACGCCGGCTATAACGCCTTGGGTGTGCAACCGGGCGTTACGCGACTGGCTTGCCTGGCGCACGTTCGACGCAAGTTCGTCGAAGCGCAAAAAGTGCAACCCAAGGGCAAAACTGGCCGTGCCGATATAGCCCTGACGATGATTAACAAGCTGTACGGTATCGAGCGTGAACTGAAAGACGTAAGCGATGAACAACGTTTTGTCGGTCGGCAGGAAAAGAGTTTGCCGGTCTTGGCGCAACTGAAAAGCTGGCTAGAGAAAACACATCCGCAGATTACGCCGCAGAGCGTGCTCGGCCGAGCCGTCAGTTACCTGGCCAGCAACTGGAGCAAGCTTGAGCGCTACACAGAGGCTGGCTTTTTACCCATCGACAACAACGTCGCCGAAAGAGCAGTAAAGCCGTTTGTGATAGGTCGCAAGGCATGGCTGTTCAGCGACACACCCAAGGGCGCCACCGCCAGTGCCCAGATCTACAGCCTGGTCGAAACTGCCAAAGCCAACGGCCAGGAGCCCTATACGTGGCTGCGCCACGTACTTGAACGCCTGCCACAAGCCTCGTCGGTAGAAGACTTCGAAGCCTTGCTGCCTTGGAACTGCTCGCCAGAGATGCCAAGGTAAACGTAAACCCCATCTAACGGTACGTGGGGTTTATGGGTCGCTTACGATGCTATTGCGACTCGGAGGTAATACTCATGCCTTTTGCGTTGAATAACAACGGGCTCACGATAGCGGCTACTGCCTGCAGCGACTGACTGCTATCGGCCGAGGCTGTGTAAAAACGTTTTAGAGCAGGTTTGACGGTCAGAGCCAGAACGAAAATCGCGCTCCTACGCAAATTTCCGGTCCGCTGATTAACCAATCACTGGCAGATTTTACGTAGCAACGCAGACTTCAAAACAGCGCCTGCGTTTTTACACAGCCTCGGCCAAAAGCGGACGTTTGCGCAAAGGCTGAGCGCTTTGTCGATATAGCGTTCCACACCAATGTCAGAGCGCGGCTGCCTCGATATGTTTGGATTCCCCATAAATAAGCCTGCCTATTATTTGCAAGGCTTCCGAGAGTGGATGACTTTCTATTGCTGAATGTCCAGCTCTTACCTTGAACCCTCTACCGTTTTCCGGTTATGTTTTACTGTCATTGCAAATCAAGCAACCAGTTATGGCCATTACGCTACGTACAAGCAGTACAAGGCCACATCAAGCCAGTTTTAAGTAAAGGAATTTTTAATTGACAGGAAGGACCGATAAAAAAACCCCGGCTCTTTAATATTCTTTATGGCCTCGATAAATATTTTTAGGCATAGAAGAAAATTGCTATGCTCAACCAACAACTTATCTTTCGATATCGCGACTATTTGGGAATCCTGCCTTAGCAAGACTGGCGAGACAAGACTATAGGTCATATAGGGGAACATTTGCTGAGGCGTACTATAAAACCTCCCCACTGCATGGGTAGGTATAATTTTATAGGGCACTTCAATTCTATATGCCCATCGGCGATACTGGCCCATATGGTATTCCGCAACAATGGGAGATATGTGCGAAGGGAAAATGTTAAGCTTGAAATCTTCGTACGCTCCAACCACATAAAATCTTAACATTAATACTCGCGCCCCTCTATTCCATATTTTGGATTATACGTAACGACCTTACCCTTTAGTATGATGCTTAGCTTTCTTATTGCTGGGTTTGACATATATGTATTAGGTATAAACATTTTCTTTATGTGCTTTTCTGTAAGCGTGTACCCTAATTCTAAACAAAACTCAAAAAGCCAAGCATGGGGGTTTGTTTCGCTGTACATGAAATCTATTACGGCAGTAGAAAAATATTTTTCAAGGACAGGCTTTAAAGTGTTGCAGGCTGTGTGAGTATTTAGTTTTTCCAGTGACGGGCCGGGCAGGCTGAATAGATCTGCTGTCAGCGCGTGAAATTTTTCGTAATCGCAACTTATCATTTGCAGGAAGAGGTCCTTGTCAAAATCCGGCTTAAGAAATCCAAACTTAAGACTCCCTGTATCAACAGGGCTCCCTGCCTTGAAAAACTGACTATTATCAGTCAGGAACAACATATTCATATCTATAACAATTGACCCCCTGAGAAGAGGCGGATTCCCAATGGGAGAGCCAATATTGAAATAGTCAGCTTGCAGGCTGCCGTTACCGACGGCACCAATGATATTTTCAATAATATGCAGTTTATTCAGCGTAAGTACTTTGGAGAAAACTTTCATTTGTCTTTGTCTTTGTCTTTGGTTTTCTGTATGTATTGTTGCCACTGTCCATTCGCTGCGTTCAAAATCTGCTGATACCGTTCTTGATATAAGTCGACTTTCTCAAGTGTTATTTTGTGGGTTTCCTCATCATCTTCCTCCTTCTTTCTATCCATAGTAATTGTGTGGCTTAGTTCGTAGATGGCGCAAACCGTTGCAATATTCATAGCCATCCTTTCTTCATACATATATTTGCTCAGAAGCTGGCCGGCCAGACTAGCCAGAGAGCTAGTTACAAGAGTGGCTACAGTGATCGAGAAGAAGGATATTTTAGTATTGACGGCTATCAGTAGAGTAGTAAGGGCGCTCAGGAGTACCTGCCCTAGTGAATATAATTGATTATTTTTTTTGTTTTTGGCGCGTTTTTCATTGAATTCTACAATGCGCCTTCCGATCTGGACCTCCAGTTCGGTTAAGCTCTTTAACTTGTGCGCTGTGTTCACGAAACACCCTTTGGTGGTTGGTCGGCGAATCAACATACATATGATGACATAATGATGTCAATAAAAGTCGCGGCCACGAAGGTTGTTTTTCACATTATGAAGAGAGCTTTCAAATTGGCTTGAATTCGTGCTCATGTTTCATTGACCAGCAAGGTAGCAGTGCCGCTTTAGAATTGACCTTGAACGATGTGACGTCCCCAGGTAAAGGTAAGGCATGTAAAAGGAGGCATATGTAATTTTAATCTGGCCGAGGTGCACTAGGGGAATCCCAATTAAGACCAGCACAGGTCTCCTGAGCTGTCCTCAAATAGCCCTCTGCTCAGCCACCTTCAGCAATAGGCTTAACGCCGTTCTAGGGCGAACTGAACGTCAGCCGTTAGGACCACTGCCAATCACCAGAGCTGGCTTCTGGCCGATTGCTACCGATGGCGGCCGTCCGCTTCGGGTCGAGGCTGTGTAAAAACGTTTTAGAGCAGGTTTGACGGTCAGAGCCAGAACGAAAATCGCGCTCCTACGCAAATTTCCGGTCCGCTGATTAACCAATCACTGGCAGATTTTACGTAGCAACGCAGACTTCAAAACAGCGCCTGCGTTTTTACACAGCCTCGGTCGCAAGCTGCCGGTCGCGACCGGCAGCAATCGGCCGATTGTGTTGAAAAAGTCGGTTTTCTCAAACTGCCGAAAAATTGATCGGTGAAAGCGCCTTTTGGCACGCTGCTACGTGAAATCCCAGTCCGAATGCCTCTGCGAAAATTCTGGATTTCAATCTCCGGCGCTTACTTTTTTGCCATGGGAACTAAGGCCGGCTTTTTCAACAGAATCGGCCAGAACCGATCAGTCGTTCAAAGTACCTTGCACCGTAGCCTTCAACGCCGCGTCCCTTTACGATCAAGTGACCAAACGAATGGAAGCGCCCAAATGGACTGCCTGATTCGAAACGCAACAACCGAGGACGCAACAGGCATAAGCCAGGTCGTTGTTGCTGCCCTGCGTGAGTCCAATGCCCGAGACTATTCGCCAGAAATCATCGCGCAAGTGGAACAAAGCTTTTCCCCACAGGCGATCCTTCACTTACTCGGCCTGCGTCGGATATACGTGGCAACAATCGACGGCCATGTAGTTGCAACTGCCAGCCTCGATCGGGACATTGTCCGAAGCGTGTTCGTCGACCCACCCTGTCAAGGAACAGGCATAGGACGATTGCTTATGGAAAGCATTCAGTCAGTGGCCGTCAATGCCGGAGTCAAACTATTGCGTGTTCCGTCTTCGATCACCGCAGAAGGCTTTTACTCTGCCCTTGGATTTAAAAAACTTCGAGACGAATTTCACGGTGCTGAGCGCACGATCATCATGGAAAAAAGACTCGATCAATAGCGTACATCTGCGTATTCAAAAGGCACCTGTTGCCTGTCAGTTTCCTCTGATGAATGGCGGCTTTTGGGTCCAGCCTGTGTAAAAAATTTTTAGAGCACGTTTGACAGTCAGAATCGTTGAAAACATTTATCTAGATCGAAAGGGCGAATCGGCATTCGTCTCCCGTTTTGTCGTTACAAGATAGTTGTTCAAGCAAGAATCCGCACCGACCAAGGACCTTTTTTGAGCCCACATTTTCCTTATATACATAAGCGACGAGTTGCGTAAGTTCCCAGCGCCTCTGTGCCACAGGCCGAAATGGCCGCCATCGGCTGTGGATTCACTCAGTTTCGATAACAGCGCTCAGACAAGTAATTCGACGGTCTGCAACATGCGCCGATAAGGCGAGTGCGGATGCCTCATCTCAGAGTGAATGGTTTCGATCAGACATTCCAGAAACCGTTCGGCCGCCGGCCGCAGGGGCTGCCCGCTTCGGCTGATGGCCCCCACTGAGGCACTGCTCACCGGCTCGCGCAACGGCAAGGCGCACAAGCCTTCTCTCTGAGCGCAAATTTCCACCAGCGGCCATGGAAAGATGCTCAACATGTCGGTTTCACGCAGCAAGCTCAAGATGATCGACAGCGAATGGGCGAAATGCACATGCCCCTGCGTCGTAATCGTCCCGTCTTGCTGCGAGGCCAGAATCCAGTCGGCCAACGCCAGTTCCTCCATGGCTCGACTGTTCGACAAGGGATGTTGCTGACGGGCTACCACCGCACAATCGGCCGTGAACAGAGGTAGATAGGTCAGGTCGGCGCTGGAACACCGAGTATCAAGCCGTCCGATAAAAAGATCGATGCTCGCATCCCGCAGCTGCGGACAGGCGACGGACGAAAGACCTTCATGCAGCTCAAGTTGTACGTTTGGAAATAACTGGCGAAAACGCACGACGGCCTTGGGCATGAGCGTCATCGCCAACCAAGGTGTGACGGCTACCGACAAACGTCCAACCAGTTCCCCATTGCAATCAGCCAATACTTGACGGGCATTGACCATCTGCGCCACCAGCAAGCGTGCCTGAATCAACAGTTTTTTGCCGAGTTCGGTAAACACAATCCCGGAGGTAGTGCGGATCAGCAATTGTGTTGCTGTGTCTGCCTCCAGTTTCTGTATCGCTTTGGTGACTGCGGCCGGCGAGGTGTCGAGCCTTTTTGCGGCGCCGCGAATGCTGCCTGCGTCGGCCACCGCCACCAGTGCATTGAGTTGATAGAACTTCATAGTGTCCGCCGGTGTTAACCCTGGGTTGCCTTGTTCACTTTTGATTGCCTATTGGCCTTTCCCTTTGCCCTCTAAGCTCAAACCAACGCCGCCTAGGCTCCGAGCCTCACCAAAAGACCGTATCAGAAAAAGCGTAGGCACTTTGATGAAACGCATGTTGTCGTGAGCCATAGCGTGGGATGTGGCCCTAACGACAGATCTGTTTCTCCTCTTGGTAACAAAGGAAAAACTCTGCCAATGACGCAGTTCATGACGCTACTAAAAGAGATCGAGCACGAAATGCGCGAACTCCGCCACCATATCCATGCCAACCCTGAACTCGGTTATCAGGAGGTCGAGACTAGCGAACTGGTAGCCGAGCGATTAACCAAATGGGGGTATGAAGTGACGCGTGGCTTCGCTGAAACTGCGATCATCGCCACGCTTAAAAAAGGCACCAGCCCCCGTGTTCTTGGCATAAGGGCTGACATGGACGCACTGCCTATTCTAGAGAAAACCGGGCTCCCCTATGCAAGCCGGATACCAGGCAAAATGCATGCGTGCGGCCATGACGGGCATACTGTCATGCTCCTCGCCGCCGCATACGCCCTTGCCCATGGTCACCCGTTCGATGGCACCGTACACCTGATTTTCCAGCCGGCTGAAGAAGGCCTGGCCGGCGCCCGAAGAATGATTCAGGAAGGTGTGCTGCAACGGTTTCCCTGCGATGCGGTGTTTGCCGCACACAACATGCCTGGCTACCCTGCCGGAAAACTCGGGTTCCGAGCCGGGCCCTTCATGGCCTCCGCCGACCAGGTCAATGTCACGATTCACGGAAAAGGTGGTCACGGCGCGATGCCGCATCTGAGCGTCGATCCTGTGGTGGTCTGCGCAAGCATCATCATGGCCTTGCAGACAATCGTCTCGCGCAACGTTTCACCTCAGGAAATGAGCGTTATCACCGTCGGGGCCATTAACGCAGGCAAGGCGTCCAACGTGATTCCGGACAGCGCACAGATGCTGATGTCGGTCCGCTCGCTAAACAACGCCGTCCGAGAGCGCCTGGAGAGCCAGATAAAACGCCTCATTCATGCCCAGGCAGAGGCATTCGGCGCGACCGCCGACATTCACTACAGTGCCGACTACCCCTTGCTGGTGAATGACGAAGAAATGACCCGGTTCGCCAGTCACGTAGCCATCGACTGGCTCGGTGAGGACGAGGTGATGATGGACATCGTGCCCTTCAATGGCAGCGAGGATTTCGCCTACTTCCTGCAGCAATGCCCTGGCTGTTACCTGATCATCGGCAATGGCGACGGTGAAAAGAGCTGCATGGCTCACGACCCACGCTACGACTTCAATGACGACATCCTGATTCGTGGCGCTGGCTATTGGGTCAAGTTGACCGAGGCCTTTTTACCGCTTAACGCTTGAGCAACGACCTGCCAAAACGTGAAAACCAATAAAAAATGAGGTCATCATGCAGTTACGCAAACTTCAGTACACCGTGATGCTGTTCGGGCTGATCATCACCCCGATATCGCAGGCGGAACCGGTGATCAAATTCGGCGTAGACCCCAGCTACCCACCTTTCGAGCAAAAGCAGCCAGACGGTTCACTGAGTGGTTTTGATATCGATCTGGGCAACGCCCTGTGTGCCGAGTTACGCGTCAAATGCATTTGGGTCGAGCAGAGCTTCGACAGCATGATCCCGGCGTTAAAGGCGAAGAAATTCGACGCCATCCTGTCTGCATTCAGCGCCACCGAGGCGCGTCGCCAGCAGGTCGATTTCAGCCATAAGATCTACACCGCTCCGTCTTCTCTTATCGCCAGAAAAAACGCCGGATTACTGCCGACGGCTGAGTCATTGAAAGGAAAGTCCGTAGGGGTTGTTCAAGGGTCACTGCAAGAAAGTTATGCCAAATCGCAATGGGGCCGCCAAGGCATCGAGATCCTTTCCTACCAAACCCAGGATCAAGTGTTTTCAGACCTTATCAACGGGCGCCTGGATGCTTCGTTCCAGGCCTCGGTACAGGCAGATATCGGGTTGTTGCAAAAGCCTCAGGGTCAGGGGTTTTCCTTCGCGGGTGAACCCATCACCGACAAAAGCATCATTGGCGATGGCGTCGCAATCGGTGTCAGAAAAAACGAATCTGATCTGAGAGAGCAACTGAATATGGCCATTGCTGGCATTCGCCAGTCAGGCCAATACGACCAGATCGCGAAGCACTATTTCAACTTCGATATTTACGGCGAGTGAGCGAATCCCCATGAACGAAATGACACAATGCGCTGAGCCTCGTCTTGCCGTTCCCATCAGTGACGAGACTGTGCGCGCCTTCCAGACTCAGGGCGCGGTGTGCATCCGCAATGCGTTTTCTGCGCAGCAAATCAGCGAACTGACCCAAGGCATCGAGTGGAACCTTGCTCATCCCAGCCATCGAGCAAAAGTGGCGAGCAGTGCCTCCGATCCGGGATGGTTCTTCGAGGATTTTTGTAACTGGCAAGAGAATGCGCACTATCGCAACCTCATTTTCAACTCCGCCATCGCGCCTATCGCTGCTGCCCTGTTGAACAGTCAACAGGTGCGCCTGCACCATGACCACTTACTCGTGAAAGAGCCCCATACGCGCCAACGCACGCCTTGGCATCAGGACCAGCCTTACTACAACATCAGTGGCTCGGACACCGTGAGTTTCTGGATTCCCGTCGATCCAGTGCCCAGGGAATCGACCCTCGAGTTTATAGCGGGTTCACACAAAGGACCTTGGTTGATGCCTCGGTCCTTCATGGACAGCCAGGCCAAATGGTTTTCCGAGGGAACATTGGGCGAGCTACCGGATATAGAAAGCCACCGCGAGGACTTTCCTATCCTGGGATGGGCGTTGTCGCCGGGGGACATGGTGTGTTTCAACATGTTGACCTTGCATGCCTCTGCCGGGGTGGGAGGGCAAAACCGCCGTCGCGCATTTTCAGTGAGGGTCATAGGCGATGACGTACGGCATGCTCCTAGACCTTGGGCCACCTCACCCGATTTCCCTGGGCTTCGGGATACTCTGGCGTCAGATGCGCCTATGGAACACGAGCTGTTTCCGACACTTTGGCATCGCGGGATCTGAATGGCCGCCTCTTTTATAGACATTTCTGAACGCCTATAAAGGGTCAAGCCTGTGTGAAAACACCATCAAAACCGAGCGCACCCAAGTCGAGTTCGTCGACGAAGAGTAAGCGTCCGGGCAACACACCTTTCTGATCCAACGCTTAGGGCGATGATCGCCATTACCCCTATCGGTCTTGGCATGCTCGTCAGGCAGGTGACTTGCCCAGACGCTTACCCTTGATGGATGGCACTGTCATACTCTAATCTTCGAACTCACAGTGGTCGCAAGCATTGAGCATGGCTTTTTCCGAGGGTACCGAAATCGACCCGCAGCTTGACCTACGTGCATGAGCACATTGCCGAACGCCCTATCAATCGGGTGAGCGAGTTGCTGCCCTGGAACATTTCTTTGAACCACACTGAACACTGCGAGGCCGCCTGATCCATGGTTAAAACTGTCCGGTTACCCAAACCCGCCCCCGACCTGTTGCTGCTGCGCATTGAGTTGAAGTGGATCACTCCGACGATCTGGCGTCGGTTCGCGGTGCCTGAAGACATCACCTTGGGCAAACTGCACCATGTCATCCAGATCGTGATGGGCTGGAGTGATAGCCATCTGCATAAGTTTGAAATTGCCGGTGAGAAGTACAGTACTCCCGATCCTGATGGCTGGGGGCCGACGGGGAACCCGGAAGCCCATAAAACGCTGATCAAGGCGCTTAACGGAAAGCGGACATTCAAGTATCTCTACGACTTTGGTGACAGTTGGCTTCACAGTATCAAGGTCGAGAAAAAGCTACCCGCTATTGCTTGTCCTCAGGTGCCGTACTGCATCGAGGGCGCCAATGCTTGCCCACCGGAAGACATAGGTGGCGGGCCTCGTTATGAGGACTTTCTGGAGGCAATGGTCAACCCCAATCATCCAGAACATGACGCCATGGTTGAATGGCATGGAGATGCTTTTGATCCAGCGGCATTTGAGTGCGAGCGCGTGAATCAGTGGTTTAAACGGATTAAGGTTTGAGTTGCAAGGCGGTGTAGTTCGGACGCTTACGAAGACATCGACCACACACGTAGTCTGCAAAAGCCATCATGCCTATAGCACCCACAATCGCCATTGTTGTAATCGGACCGCCCAAGGCATTCTTCGATAAGGACTGGAAACCCAGCTATTTACAGAAGCAGGATTAAACATATTCATCGCTAAAGGATGAACATACCCTGGCCCTGCCCGCTTTCTTCGCCTCGTAAAGTTGCTGGTCCGCAGCCGCTATCAACGCCTGGAATTCAAGATCACCAGTGGGCATCAATGTGGCTACGCCTAGAGAAATAGTCACCACACGATCTACATCAGAAGCAGAGTGTTCGATATCCAGTGCCCGGATACGTTTTTGCATTTTTTCTGCAATTTCGACCGCTCCAGAAAGACCTGTATTGGGCAGTACGCAGGCAAACTCTTCACCGCCATACCGAGCGACCAGGTCATAGGGGCGTCTAACCGTTTCAGATAACGCCTGGGCAACGGATTTCAGGCATCCATCGCCAGCCAGATGCCCGTATCGGTCGTTGTAGCGTTTGAAATAGTCGACATCCACCAAAATGAGCGACAGCGGCTTTTGCTCTCGAAAGCACTGACGCCAATCCGCCAATATGTCCTCATCGAATTTGCGTCGATTGGCCACTCCAGTAAGGCCATCCATCAACGCCATTGAGCGCAGCAGATCGTTCTGTAGTTTCAGGGTCAGATGTGTTCGCACACGCGCTCTGACAATGGTGGGATTGATCGGTTTGCTGATGAAGTCCACCGCGCCTAGCTCCAGCCCTAGCACCTCATCCGACTCCTGCTGCTGTGCGGTAATGAAGATAATGGGAATGCCCTGGGTCGCAGGGTCAGCCTTGAGTCGACGGCATACTTCATGCCCGTCCATGCCCTCCATAACCACGTCCAGCAAAATCAGGTCGGGTAGTTGGGCCTGGCATACGGTGATCGCCTGTTCACCGCTGGTGGCCATGAACACATCACAGTCCTCACGAAATAGCTCATGCAGTACCCTGATATTTGTCGGTTGATCGTCAACAATAAGGAGTTTTTGACGGTTATGGGGATGCACTAACCAGGTGTCCATCGATTGTTCCATCAAGCAGATCTCAAAAGTTTACGACCCATCGGCATCGCAGCGGAAAAGTCTAGCGACTGCACCATGGCAACAAGTTCGTCGAACTGTGGGCGCAGGGATGGCGGCGTTTTTGACGCCAATGCGTCTGCCAGCTCTATGGCTTGAAGGTTACCCGCCTCCAGCAATAGCAAAATCTCTTTAAGGGATTCTTTCCATTGCGTCGGCTCCATTGTTTCCTTGCCTGCACTGATTTTTGCCCGTGGGCAACGACCAAAGTCGACATCCATCTGCTCAAGGCTTTGTTGCAGTAACCTGCTCAATTCGTCAAACCATGTTGCGTCAGCAAAGATGCTCGCTACAGACTCTGCATCGCCGTGCTTTAGTTTGTGCTCCAAGTTGCCGGCCAGCAGCGACACCGCCTTGGCACCCATGGTGCCGCTGCTGCCTTTAATGGTATGGAGCACGAAAGCGGCCCCCGATGCGTCTTGCCGCTGGATCTGATCGTGCAACCGGACAAGCTGCTTTTCCAACTCCGGGCCAAAGTTTTTCAGAACGTTGCGGATCAACTCGAGGTTACCGCCAAAGCGGTCAATGATCGATGCACGAGGCTCTATGACGCCTTCTCCTGTATTGGCTTGCCCCAAGGCTAGAGATGCCTGGCTATCCTCGCGGCCCGCTTGAAAGAGCAGCGTTGCGACGAGTTGTTCCAGATCTATGGGCTTACCGACATGATCATTCATCCCTGCAGCAAGACAGGCTTCACGGTCAGCATTGGAGGCATTGGCGGTCATCGCCACAATCGGCAGCGCTGCAAAGCGCGGATTCGATCGAATGCGACGGGTCGCCTCCAAGCCATCAATATCCGGCATCTGGATATCCATCAACACGGCGTCGAAGGACACATTTTCAGTCATCACCCTGCTCACACTTTCCAGCCCACCTTCAGCCAGCGTCACCTGAGCGCCTTCCCCTGTCAGTAACTCATCGGCAACCTGCCGATTAAGCGTGTTGTCTTCCACAACCAATAGCCGCAGCCCGGCCAGACGCTGCGGCCTGTCAACAGTTGACTTGGACGGGAGTGACTGAGAAAGGCCTTTGCCGTTGAATGCTCGCTGAATAGCCTCGGCTAACTGCTTGGGAGTGACAGGCTTGGTGAGAAACCCTACGAAGGGAGCGTCTCCCGTCTCGTTTGTGTCGGCCAGCACTTCACGGCCGTAAGCGGTAATCATAATGACCATTGGAGGAGGTACGCCGTTGCCCTGCTGATGGATCAATTGCGCGGCGGTCAGCCCATCCATATCGGACATCCGCCAGTCCATCAGTACCACGTCGTAGGCTTCGCCTCTCGCCTGGGCGTTCTGCACCCATTCCACTGCTTGCGTGCCACCACTCACGTGGTCGGCCTTCCACCCCAATGCATGAACCGTTCGCAACAGCAATTCACCCGCCACGGCGTTGTCGTCGACTACCAGTATCCGTATGGACACATCGACTCCAGGGCTATCAGATCTCAGCAGCGAATTCGGCGCTACATCCAGGGCGATATCGAACCAGAAGCGACTTCCCACACCCTGCTGGCTCTCCACCTGAAGTTCACCGCCCATCAAAGTGACCAGCCGCTTGCAGATCACCAAGCCCAGACCGGTGCCGCCAAAGCGACGGGTGGTTGAAGCCTCGGCCTGAGTGAATCCGTCAAAAATGCGCTGAAGTTGCTCCGGGCTGATACCGATGCCTGTATCAGAAACGGCGATGCGCACGCTCACAGAGTTTTCCGTGCGCATCAGTTGCTCGATGCTGACCACGATCTGGCCTTCCAGGGTGAACTTGAGGGCATTACCCGCCAGGTTGATCAGCACCTGTTGCAGCCGCAGGCTATCGCCTATCAGGTCGCTGGGTAGATTGGAGTCCAGGTCGAACATGACCTCGACCTCTTTCTGGCCCTGGTTGCCGGCCAGCACAACGGCGAGGTCACGCATGAGCGGTTCAAGTTCGAACGGGTGCACATCGAGTTGCAGCTTGCCGGCCTCAATCTTGGAGTAATCGAGGATGTCATTGAGCAAACCCAGCAGTGATTTCGCAGCTGTTTGTGCTTTGGTCACGTAATCGAGCTGGCGACCATTCAGGTCAGTGTTCTGCACCAACTGCAACATACCCAGCACGGCGTTCATCGGCGTGCGTATTTCATGGCTCATGTTGGCCAGGAACGACGATTTGGCCGCGCTCGCGGTATCGGCCTGTTCCTTGGCATAAAGCAGGTGTGACTCAAGCTCGCGCTGGGAGGTGATGTCCCGATTGATACCCGTCACACGCAAAGCCGCACCGCTTGGACCGCGTTCGACCTGCGCACCTGCCTGTATGAAGCGGATCTGGCCGTCCGGGCGAACGACGCGGAAAATTGCGTCGTACACACCCGTTCCCTCGACTGCGGCATTCAGCTTTGCAGCCGCAGCCGTAGCATCCTCGGGGTGAACGCGAGAGTACCAATGCTTATAACTCAGACCATTATTGCGCAACGTCAGTGGCTGCCCGTAGAACTCGAACATGCGGTCATTCCACTGCAAGGCATTGTCCATCAATGTCCAGGACCAGATGCCCAGTTCGGCTACTTCAGCGGCCATCAGCAACTGATCATGCACGGCCATCAGTTCGCTACGTTGTTTCTGTGTCGTCTCCAGGCTCGCAGCCAGCTCCTTTTCTGCCGCTTTACGTTCCGTGATGTCTACAGCGATGCCTAGGTAGCCGCTCAAGTTCCCATCTTCATCGCGCATGGCCGTGACCACTAGCGTGACAGGAAACCGTGAGCCGTCCTTGCGTATGTAAGTCCACTCACGTGTTTCTGCGCCTTCAAGCTCAGGTTTATGGATAATCACACGGAAACCGTCGATTACCTGAGCGTACTCCTCACTCAGTTCAACGCCACGAGCAGCGACTTCCTCGGGTACATGGATCAGCGCTGGGGTGTCTTTACCCAATAACTCATCAGCGTCATAACCCAATAAATGCTCGGCGCCTTTGTTGAACACACAGATAACACCCTCGAGATCCGTCGCAATGATCGAGACCTCAGTGGCCGAGCGCAGCACAGTACCCAACAACAGATTGAGATGCCGCAACTCGGACGTTCGCTGCGCAACCTGCTGCTCCAGGTTAGAATTGAGTTCGAGAATTCGGGCCTCTGCTGCTTTTTTCGCCGAGATATCCCTTAACGTCTTGGAGGCTCCAATGACGCGACCACCCTCGCCATAAATGGGTGAGACGTTGACGGAGACATCGATCAGCCGGCTATCTTTGCGACGGCGTTGGGTATCAAAGCTGGTAATACGCTCCCCCGCCCTGATACGCACAAGGATATCGGCTTCCTCAGCGATACGCTCCTCAGGAACAACCAGGCCGGCCAGTGTCTGGCCCACCGCCTCCTCGGCGGTGTAGCCCAGAAGGTGCTCGGCTCCTTTGTTCCAGTTGGTGACTATGCCATCGAGTGTTTTTCCAATAATGCCATCAGCCGAGCTTTCGACGATGGCGGCCAGCCTTGCCTGCTCGGCGAATATCTGCCGCCGGCGTTGACGGCTGACACTCACGACACCCGCCAGAGTAGCCAGAAGAAGAGTGAGCAAACCACCCATAAACAAGACGACCGTTGGTGAAACCTGATGCAGGCGCTGGATGAACAACGAGTGCGCGCTGAGTTCAATTTGCCATCGCCTCCCGTATACGTCGCGCTCCAGCTGGTGGGTCACTTGCGTTTCATGGCTAGTCGAGCTGTCGGTGCTTTCATAAAACAGTTTCTCTTGCCCAGGGACAGTGATATCCCTCAATCGCAGGTGCACCGTCTCATTTTCTATGCGAAGGCCTCTGAGTACCTCCTCGGTCTGCAACGCGACATAGCTCCAGCCAAAAGCTGCGGCCTCTCGTTCAGCAGCGGTCGCTGGAGTCACTCCGCCACGAAAGATGGGCATCAAAACCAGGAAAGACTGCTGCGGTTTTCCTATGGACTGTATCAGCGTGATAGGCCCAGTGATCCGTGCCATACCGCTTTGTATCGAGGATTGGGCGGCCTCTCGCCGCGATGTTTCCGAAGCAATGTCCAAGCCAATGGCGGGCTGGTTACCCTCAACCGGTTCGACATACTGGATAACGTAACGCTCGCCTGAATGGGGTGAGAGTTGACGAATGGAGAAATCAGCTTTGCCGTCAGCCCGAGCATGCTTGAGAAACTCGCTTTCCTCCTGCTCCGGTACACGCCTGATAAAGCCCAAGGCACTTGCGCCGGGGAACTCGGCAGCGAAGTCGCGCGTTTGGTTATAGTGGCCAAACACCTCACGGCTGATGCCATGGTCACCCGCTGTCAGCAAAGCTCCACGAGTGCCTCGCAATCCGTATTGGTAAATATTGAGACGAGCCGAAACCAAATCTGCGGCTTCTTCGGTAGCCGCAACGATCGCTTCCTGAACCTGCTGCTCGTTGATGCGTTCAAGGGTCCAGCCACCCAGAATGCTTGCCCCTAACCCCACAGCCAGAGTGATAGCTACCCCCCAGCTCAATGCAAAAAACTTATGTTTTCTCACCCGCACTGTCCCTTTGCAGAAAGCCTTCAATATTAAAGTTCGGGCCCTGTTGGGGGCGTCAGAAACTTAGCTCGTAGGCATAAAATCAACCTTGAGCCCCGTGGATGCCCAGTCTGCGTTCCCAAATGCGCTCAGGTCAGGCCCGCCAATCGTTGAAGTCTTTCGAGGTCCGCTTGAGGCTCGCCATTCTTCATGGCGGCCCCAAGTCGCATGATCACTTGCTCGCGGCGTACCTGCATGGGAGGCAACGCATAGATCGCGCCTATCAACTCACGCAGTGTCTGAGGGAGCCCCCAGGAGGCTTTCAACTTGATGGCAAAGGGGGCGGCGAAATCACGCAGGGCATGGGTGAGCACTTTTTCATCCACCCTATGCCCCTGCCCCTGCCCCTCCCACTTCTGGATTTGGTAAAGCACACAAAGCTCGCCTATCCGGTGCAGCAACGCAGCACTCTGTAGTGGCGTAGGATCCAGCTTGCATTGTCGAGCCAGGGAAACAACCTGTTCAGCCAGGCCCTCGGCATTATCCAGATAAGACTGCATGCAGGTCATCAGCACCCCACTGGTTTGGGTATTGGCCTGTCGCAGGGCCTGGCTCAACGCCAGATTCACACTGGTACGCCCTCCCAATCGTTTAATGGCATCGATCAAACTGGTGCAGGGTTGGCCAACCCCGTGATACGCCGCACTGTTGGCTGCCGCAATCAGATGAGCGCAAAGCGCCGGATCATGCTGCCAATCGATGACCAGCTCGCGAATATCCAGCAGCCCTCCCCCGTACCCCAGTTGAAGTCTTTCCTTTACCTGAGCGAGTAAAGGCAGGTCCAACTCATGGGCGGATAAGCCACTGAGATAGTCGATCAGACTTTTATCAATAACAGGGGGGGCCTGCACAGACGTATCGGGAGGAAGGAGCGTTTTGAGACATTCAACGACTCGCGACACCTGAAACGGCTTGGTAAAAAAAGCGCTAATCCCCAGAGGCCTCACCGCCAAGACACTGTCTCGATCGGAACGCCCGGTGATCATAATCAGCGGTATTTTCAGATCCTGTGCACGAATCGTTTGCAACAGACTTACACCACTGGCATCCGGTAGATTCCAGTCGGCCATGACCATCTGGTAGGCACTCTGCTGCCAGGCATGCAAGGCGCTGGCAACATCGCCAAAGCAATCGACTTGCGCCTGCGGACGGATGCTCAAAACCAGCTGTTTCAGCAGGTCTGCTATCCAGGGGTCATCATCCAGAATCATTACGCGCATTCGGTCACCGCACTGGAATGATGCACCATTTCGCAAGGTCTTGCGGCCCGGGTTTGTTCGACGACGAAGTAGAGGTCGCTCACGTCAGGAAGTGTGGTGTTGAGCGAGTAATCGGACTTGAGTCACGGCGATATCCATTTCTATTTTGGGTGTAAAAATGTTCAAACTCGAATCTATCCCTCACCGGCGAACTATACAAGTAAGCAAACAGCTCGCAGGTAAATGGGCGGGGTAATGCATGAATGCTGCGATAGCGCAATTGCTTAAGTGGTTCCATCCTGCTGCTCGCTGCACCCGGCCCCCCCCCAAAAAAAAATGCGCTAGATCCAAATGGTACTGGCTACCAGCCCGAGCGACAGTCGACCCATTGTTCCGAATGGTTTTATTTCAACGCCCAGGGAATGATCTGACCTCTACTGAGGGAGCACGTGTCGAAGGGTCGAAAGCGGACCTTCGTGACCGGCTGCTTTCGGCCCAGGCTGTGTGAAAACGTTTTAGAGCGCGTATGACAGTAAGAACCGCAACGAAAATCACGCTCCTATCAAGCAACCTGTAACTAATTGAAAAATAAATAAAATTTTCAGACAAGCGCTGATCCCTGTAGGAGCTGACTTGTCTGCGAATCGGCTGCGAAGCAGTCGTAAAATGGCTGAATTCACCACCGCATGAAGGTCCTCCGGGCAGAATCGAGACCCAGTTTGCTGCGCAACAGCGCGGCGTCGGAGACGGGGCGACATCTCCTACGCAAATTCCAGGTCTGCTGACCGACCAAACGCTGGCGGATTTTACATAGCAACGCAGACTTCAAAACGGTGCACACGTTTTTACACAGCCTCGGCCACGAGCTACCTGTCGAAAAGCCATTACCCGCCTCGCTCTTTCAAAGCTTAGCTGGCGTCCAAGCCCTGAGACACCAAGGAAGAAATGGCAAATAGCCACCCACGAGACTATGCTGCGCGCCCATTATTTTTTGGACTGGAATCCACCATGAAAACGAACGTCGCGCTGCTGCTTTTGGCCGTCGCAAGCTTGTCCGGCTGTGTGCAGACCGCCTACAGCAAAAGCATCGCCGTCACCAAGGACGCCGATGGCCGCATCATCCAGACCGTTGAAACCGAAACGGTGACGCAACCTGGCCAGCAGGGTTATCCAATCCACCTGGAAAAGATCAAGGGCGTACAACCCTGAATAGCTTCAAGAGGGGGACCTTTCGGTACCCCTATTGTGCCTTCAGCGGCAATCTCACCCTACTTCGTTCTGACCCCGAAACATCCGGGCCATTTCAAATGCTTTGAATGACCTATATCGGGTCGATTTCGGCCCTTGGCGATAGGAAGCAATCGGCCGACTCTGTTGAAAAAGTCCATCCGGCAAAGACGCCTGTGCATTGAGCGACGAAAGCGACTTTTTGCGCGCTGCTACGTGAAATCCTGACCCGGAACCCTCTACGTAAAGCAGGGATTTCAATCTCAGGTGCATACTTTTCTGCCGTGGAAACCAAAGCCGACTTTTTCAACAGAATCGGCCAAAAGCAGTCGTTCGGATACGTTTACAAACCTAAGGTCGATTCACTAATCCACTCGCACAATTCTGAAAAAAAATCCTCCTTAGAAAAAATCGCATATGCTTAATGCCACTATACGAACCACATGGAAGGGTTTTATGTTAACGAAAATGGCCTCAATTTTTGACGTCGAGTGGGCTGATGCCAAGCTCAAAGTCGGTCATGTCGTCCTTTTCGTCGCAGCAGTGTGTATTTCATTGATAGCGATAAGCATCTGGGGGGTTTTTAACTCTTTGGAGTACCACTTGCACGACAAAGAAACTGAGATGTCAAACCTTTCTAAGACCTTATCATCCAGTATAGCGGCTACGCTCACTCAAGCCGACACAGTGATTTTAGGGGCTAAGGAACGAGTGGAAACTGAAGGTTCCGGCCCGGAGAATTTAAAAAACTTAGGGGAGATGCTAAACGTACAACAAAAACACCTACCTCAAATACATGGTTTCTCTATTTATGACGAACAGGGACGCTGGCTGCTTAACTCAAACGGCACAATCCCGGCTGGCGTAAATAACTCAGATCGCGAATACTTTATTTACCACCGCGACCATACCGACCCGGGCCCTTTTATTGGCCCATCTATACTCAGCCGCTCAACAAACGAATGGATCATAACAATATCGCGGCGAATTAATCATCCTGACGGTAGTTTTGCTGGCGTCACGCAGGCCACCGTGTATCTTAAATATTTTCTCGGCCTTTACGATGATATAGACATAGGGGGAAATGGCATTATAAATCTTGTATCCTCAACAGGGAAGATTGTATTGCGCAAACCATTTCGTGATGCTGACGTCGGCACTGACATTTCAAGCGGACAAGCATTTTCCCTATTAACTCCCGGGGTAAATTCGGGCACCGCAACAATAAAATCACTTATCGATGGTGTAGAGCGGGTCATCAGTTTTCGCCGTCTTGATGGATATCCCCTTGTCGTTATCGCTGCATTTAATAAAGGTGAAATACTTGCGGACTGGCGTAGCGAATCCCTCGCCAGTTTATTTGTGTCATCCATAATGCTAGTGATTCTTAGCCTTCTTGGATATCGACTCATCAAACTTATGAGCCAGCAAATCCAAGCACAAAAAGAATTACAACTCTCTCAGAAAACCTATATCGAAGTCAACAAAACCCTCGGATTACTTGCTCTCGAAGATGGATTAACAGGGCTTTCCAATCGCCGTCAATTTGATTTTTTCATTGGAGCTGAAATCAGTAGAACAAAACGAAAATCAGATGACACAGCATTAATCATGATCGATGTAGATCTCTTCAAGAAGTACAACGACCATTACGGTCACGTACAAGGAGATGAATGCCTAAAGGCCGTGAGCGCTATAATCAAGAAAAATGTAACCCGGGCAGGCGATCTTGCCGCACGATACGGAGGAGAAGAATTTGCCATCGTACTTTCAGACACAGATTATGTTGGCGCTTTCCTGATAGCCGAAAAAATTCGAATCGAATTAGAGCAAAGTGCAATTCAACACAGTGAATCTCCTATTGGAGTAGTGACCATCAGCGTTGGCATCAGCGCATTGTCAGGCTCAAAGACTGATACACCCGAAAACTTGGTAGACATCGCTGACAAAGCGCTCTACATCGCCAAATCTAGCGGGAGAAACCGAACTGTTATTTCCAATTAACTATCCAACAGCCAACATTAAATTAGCTCTACAGAGCCCGGCGCAGCGCCGGGCCTCTTTATTTGCCATCACTAATACTTCGCACACGGCTGTTGGGCAAGCACGGACTTAAAAGAGCCAGCCCAGCAAAACGCACCCAAATGCGCTAAACCCGCTAAACCGACCCAAGGGTAGGCGCAACACCGTCTAATCTGAGTAGAGCGCCACCACAAACACGCCTCTAGCCTATTGATACAGGGGAAATGGGATGACCGGAAAAACAGCGCGCCAATGCTCGTCATGGGTCCTGCCCTCCCTGCTCGCCATCAACCTGGCGCTGACAGCTGGATGTGCAAGCAAAGCTGCCACGGCTCGCTATTCGGCCTCAAGCATAGGCTCAAGCTGCTATGCAAAAGCGCTACCCACTGCCGGCGAGGGCGGCGTGGCTTGGGGCTCCACCTTGAACATGGCTCGCAAAAAATCCCTGGATAATTGCATACGCTATGCTGGCCGATCCGGTGGCACGCCAAATACCTGCCAAGTGGTGGTGGCGGAGTGCAGAAATCAATAGAGCGGCAGCGAAGCGGGCCGTTCGGTTCGCGATCAACCACCTGACCGAACGTACGTCGGTCATGACCGAGGGCAACCGATCGGTTTGGGTTGAAAGCCGCCCCTCCTACCGACTGATGCCTATCGTCATAGACCAAGGCAGGCAGCGAGCCCCGGTCCACTGTGATCGGCCTCTTAAACCGTGGTGTGGGTCAACCCGGTCAAGGTGTCAGCGATGGTCTTTGTGCGTTGCGCCGTGCCTTCGGTAGTGCGGCTTGAGTCTTCCAAGGCATCGAGCATCTCGCGCAGGGCGTCTACGGCTATGGACTGGTCTTCGATCTGTTGCGCGACGCGCTGGATCTCGCCTGACAGCAGGTCAATATCGACGCCAATTTCAGCGGCATTCTTGCGGGTAATTTCCGCCAGTTTACGCACTTCGTCAGCCACCACCGCAAAACCCCTGCCCATTTCGCCGGCCCGCGCCGCTTCGATGGCGGCGTTGAGTGCCAGCAGGTTGGTCTGCCCGGCGATTTGCTGAATCACTTGCACGATCGACTGGATACGCAAACTTGAGCCGGCCAGCGCGCGGGCGCCTACCACCGCTTCACCAGCTTGCGTGGTAAGGCGCTCAACGGTAGTCCCGGCCTGCGCCGCGACGATGTTTTGCCGGTCTATGGTGCCCGCCAACTCGTCCATCGACAGGTGCAGCTCGCCCGAGTAATGCTTAATTTGCGTGGCCATCTGCTCTTGCTGCTGGCTGGCCTGGGCCAATACCTGGCCCAGGTCCGCCAGGCCGTCGAATACTGGCAAAATCGTGCTGTCCAGCCCGCGGGTGTCCAAGGCGCTGCTGAAGTCATTGTTCTTGAACGCCATGATCTGCTTGACCACTAAATTGTTCAGCCCCGCCAGCTTCTTGACCTGACGGCGCAGGAAAAATGCCTTGAACTCGCCGTAGTGGGCGATGAAATTGTCGACGTATTCATCGGTAAAACTGGCGCCCTTGGCGACTCGAAAGAAGAAAATCGCCGTCAGCGTTTGGTTAAGGTTCAAGCCCAGGATTTCACCGAAAGTCGAGAAACCGGCCAGGGGCACATCACCGAAAATACCGGCCATGCTGCCCAGCTCACTGCTGTTGTTGAGCCGGCGCAGGATGCAGTCGTTGAGAATGGCCGCTACCGGCTGGCCACCTTTACCTCTGAGGAATTGCTCGTAGTCGGTACGGGTGGCATCGCGAAGGGGCGTGCGTTTGACCATCACCATTTCTTCGCCGGGCGCGACGTCGCAATACAGCTGGACAATTTGCTGTTGATAGTCGATGCGGGCAATGGAGCGCACGAACAGTTCATCGCCCACACGGATGGCGAATGAGTAATCGGCCAGCTTCTTTTCCAGTGCCTGGGCGTTGCACTCAAATGCGTCGCACAGTGCCTGCACCATGCTCTTGATGTTGCCGCGGCTGTCGATAACCTGGTCTATGGTGCGGTCTTCAACCGAAGCGGTCAGCACACTGAAACTCAGCCCGGCAGGTTGGAAGTTCTGGCTTTTGAATACCCCGAAGCGTACATCCGCAGCGGTCTTCAAGAAGACAATTTGCGCGTGGTTCTGATAACTGCGCTGGCCATCGCTGATCAGGGTCTTTTTAAAATCAAGCTTGCCACCGGCAGAGCCGCCGACGAACAGGCAAGGGAAACGCCCAGACTCGTAAAGCGCTTCCATAAAGAATGATTCGGATGCCGAAAGGCCATCGAACACCACGTACGCCAAGGTGTCGCGGTGGTCAATGGACGTGCGCACCTGCGCCTGCTTGATGTTACCCACCAGTTTGGCGATCCGCTCGCGCATCGCCAGGCGTTTGCCGCCACTGCGAATGTCTTCGCACTCCAGCCGCACCATGACCACCTCGGCCGACACAATCACACTGGCGTCAAACAGTTGCAGCACCACCCGGTCCCAACTGTCACCCGTCGCGCAGTACAGTGTGTTCGGGCCGTTGCACAGCTCCCCCGACGTAGTGCACAGGCTGATAGCACTGTGCGCAAAACGCTGTTTGACCTTGGCGGCGATCTGGTCGATGTCCAGGTGAGGGGAAACAAACCCGGTGACCAGCACCGGGTCTATGCGCAGGCCAGCCAGAGCTTGGTCAAGCTCGACAGCGGTGCAGGCCACGCTTACAGCGCCTTGGGCGTTGGCTCGGGCCTTATTGAAGAGGTTCAGTGGGTTCATGGCTGGGCTCGTTAGAATGGGTGGCGTGACGTATGCGTGGCATACGTGCGGGGCCCTCCTCTGTATCGGCCATGGCTGAGCGGGCTAAAGCGTGGGTGTTGGCTTTCGTTACGCGGGGACGCGCCTGGCTCCGTTCAGGTTCTATATGAAAACTGGCTGCGCTCGGCCATGCTGCGTTTAACACAAACTCAGAATGCTTATGCACGCCCCAGTACACCGTGCTTCTTCGCCTGTTTTTACCTTGCATGATCTTCGATCGCCGGCCTTTTGTACGAAACCTAGGCGAAACACTCAAGCATGAATTTAATGGAACTGCGCAATTTCCGCTTTCGGCGAAAACAGGACATTCCTTACGCCGCCAGTTTGGGCTTTGTAGGAATATCGGCCTGGAGCAGTCCCTCGTCAAAATTGCAGCCCGGACTTCCATAAGTCGATTCTGCTCAACAAGCGATTCTCAGCTACGCCTTCGTCAGCCACCTGCGCATAGAGATTGACGGCCAAGGCATTACATTTCAGGCTGGATGGGTGCCGGCTTGTCTGTAGCTTCGTAAACTCCGTGGTAAACGTTTAGGTATTCGAATAGCAATTTAGTGGGGAGCAGCAACGTTTGGAATTAAGACAACTGCGCTATTTCGTAAAAATCATCGAGCACGGCAGTCTCGGGCGTGCGGCACTTGAACTGGACGTTGGTGTGTCAGCTCTAAGTCAGCAAATCTCCAAGCTGGAAAACGAGTTATGCACCCGCCTTCTGAATCGCACCACTACCGGCGTGACACCCACTAGCGCTGGATTTGCATTTTTACACCATGCCCAGCTAACACTGCGCCAAGCGGAGAACGCCATCATGGCCGCCCATCGCGGGCGAATGAGTGGCTACGTCAGCGTCGGCTTACCACCGACCACCGCGACGGTGCTCGCTCTGCCGTTGATCAACGCAATGCGTGCCCGTTATCCGGACATACAACTGCACCTGGTAGAAATGCTTTCCGGGCACTTGGCAGCACAGCTCAATGCAAGGCAGATTGATCTGGCAATTATGTTCCAACTCGAAGGGGGTAAACGCTGGAGCGTGACTCCCCTGCTTGATGAAAAGCTGTTTGTAATTGCCTCGCCCAGCCTGCCTCATGCTCCCTGTGGCGACAGCGTGCAGTTAGCAGACCTCGGTGGCTTGCCGCTGGTGATGCCCAGCGCGCAACATGGTTTGCGCTCGGCATTGATGAGCGCGTTTGAGCGGGTAGGATTGACACCCAATATCATCATGGAAGTGGACGGTCTCGCCGTTCTGATGAACGCCGTCCGTGCAGGTCATGCTGCGACGATACAACCGGGGGCCGCCGCTGCGTTGAAAGGCGAGTCTGGACTTTCACTGGTTAAAATCGCCGATCCCCATGTGGGCCGGCGTAATCTTCTGGCGACGCTGGCTGACGACGAACTCTCTCCTGCGGCGTTGGCAACGCGGTTGGTCATCGTCGATGTGGCGCGACAATTGGTCGTCGACAAACAGTGGCCGGGAGCAACGTGGATTGAGGATGTAGACGCGTGACACCAGGTGCGATCCATCTCGGCCACATAAAAGTCGCGTCAAGGCGAAGCCTTTAGAAAAACTAAATACCCCGCGTCAAAAGCAGCCTTTCGGCTCTTCGCTCCCCACCCTATCGTGCTCCCAACTCGCAAGGAGCACATCGTTCCTGCCTCCTTGCAAATCGAGGAGCGATAATGATCGATGTTTTAATCATAGGTGGTGGCAATGCAGCCCTGTGCGCCGCACTGATGGCACGAGAAGCCGGCGCCAGCGTAATGCTGCTGGAAGCCTCACCAAAAACCTGGCGTGGCGGTAACTCACAACACACCCGTAACCTGCGTTGCATGCACGACGAACCGCAAGACGTACTGGTCGACGCCTACCCGGAAGAAGAATACTGGCAAGACCTTTTGAAGGTCACCGGTGGCATCACCAACGAGAAACTTGCCCGTATCGCCATCCGCGCATCGTCTTCTTGCCGCGACTGGATGCGTTCACACGGCGTGCACTTCCAACCTCCGCTGTCCGGCGCCCTGCATGTGGCGCGCACCAATGCTTTTTTCATGGGCGGCGGCAAAGCGCTGGTTAACGCCTATTTCCGCAGCGCTGAACGCCTGGGTGTGAAAGTCCGCTACAACACTCAAGTCACCGATATTGAGTTGGACGATGGCAAATTCATCGCCGCCCACATTGGCGAACGTGAAGTCGATGGTCAGCGCGTAGCCGCAGAACGAATTGAAGCCCGCGCGTGCGTTCTGGCGTCAGGCGGCTTCGAATCCAACCGTGAATGGCTGCGCGAGGCATGGGGTCAGAATGAACGCGGTGAGTGGCCGTCCGACAACTTCCTGATCCGTGGTACACGATTCAATACCGGCATTTTGCTGCGGCGAATGCTCGACCTTGGCGCTGATGTGATCGGCGATCCGACGCAAGCGCACATGGTAGCGATTGATGCCCGCGCGCCACTGTACGACGGCGGCATCTGCACTCGCATCGACTGTGTATCGCTGGGTGTTGTGGTCAATCGTGACGGTGAACGCTTCTACGACGAAGGCGAAGATTTCTGGCCAAAGCGCTATGCAATCTGGGGGCGTCTGGTAGCCGGACAACCAGATCAGCAGGCGTATTCGATCATCGATCAACAAGCCATCGGTCGCTTTATGCCGCCCGTCTTTCCCGGAACCACTGCTAATACTCTGCAAGACCTCGCCCGCCAGTTGAAGCTGCCTCAAGAACAATTCGTCAAGACCGTCGAGGAATACAACAACGCCTGCCGGGTCGGCACTTTTGACCACACAGCCCTGGACGATTGCTACACCCAAGGGCTGACGCCCGCCAAAACCCATTGGGCGCGGCCGTTAGCGAAACCACCTTTCTACGCCTACCCGCTTAAACCGGGTGTCACTTTCACCTACCTCGGCCTCGCTACCGACGAAACCGCCGCCGTTCACTTCAAGGGCGAGGCCAGCCCCAACCTGTTCGTCGCAGGAGAAATGATGGCGGGCAACGTGCTGGGCAAGGGCTACACCGCCGGAATCGGCATGGCCATCGGCACCGCATTCGGCCGCATCGCCGGTGTGCAGGCAGCGGCTTCGGCCGGCTTCGTTTCTTCTTCACAAACGGAATTTCAACATGCAGCTGTTTGATCCCAAGGCACCGAGCGATTTGATTCCGGTGCTCAACCTTGATGAAAGCGAAGTTCAGCGGCAAATGACCATTTGCAATGCCTGCCGTTACTGCGAGGGCTTCTGCGCTGTATTTCCTGCTATGACACGGCGCCTGGAGTTTTCTCAGGCAGATATCCATTACTTGGCGAACCTTTGCCATAACTGCGGCGCGTGCCTGCACGCCTGTCAGTACGCCGCTCCACACGAATTCGCGGTCAATGTGCCCAAGGCCATGGCCAAAGTTCGCCTCGATACCTACGCCGAATACGCATGGCCGCAGGTGATGGGCAAGTTGTATCAGCGCAACGGACTGACCTTGGCGCTGGCTTCTGGTGCGGGACTGGCATTGTTCCTGTGCCTCACGCTGATGGTTATGGGCAATCTGTTCAAGATCATGCCAGGGGGCAACTTCTACGGGATCTTCCCGCACAACACGTTGGCGCTGATGTTCGGCGCGGTCTTCGGCTTCGCGACACTCGCGTTGACGATTGGCGTGCGACGCTTCTGGCGCAACGTCTCACCGGTTGCAGCACCCTTGCAGCTAAAAACATCCGCAGCACTGGAGGCCACGGCCAACGTCGCCCAACTCAAATACCTGGACGGCGGGCATGGTGAGGGCTGCAACAACGCCGATGATAAATTCACGTTGTGGCGTCGGCGCTTCCACCATCTCACCTTCTACGGCTTCATGCTGTGCTTCGCCGCCACTGGCATTGCCACGCTTTATCACTTTCTTCTGGACTGGTCGGCCCCCTACCCGATCTTGAGCTTGCCGGTGATGCTTGGCCTCGCAGGTGGACTTGGGCTGCTGTTCGGCCCTGCGGGTTTGTTGTGGTTGAACCTGCGTCGTAACCCTGAGCACGGTGACGAAAATCAGAAACCCATGGATCGCGGTTTCATAGCCCTGCTGTTTCTAGTGAGTGCCAGCGGCCTGGCATTGCTTGCGTTTCGTGAAACTGGCGCCCTAGGTCTGTTGCTGGCGATCCATCTCGGTCTGGTCATGGCGTTTTTCCTGACCATGCCCTACAGCAAATTCGCCCATGGAATCTTCCGCAGCGCCGCGCTGCTCAAATACTCCATCGAAAAACGCCAACCCAACCCAATTAACGCCGGAAGCGACTGACCGCTAAACCACTCATTCTAAAAACAATATTGAGCACTACGGTAGCCATGATGAAAACAACAACTAAAGAAACCCGTTCCAAGGGCTCTAAATTGGGCGCTATCTTGCGGGTCACCAGCGGTAACTTTCTCGAACAGTTCGACTTCTTTCTGTTCGGGTTCTACGCGACCTACATCTCCCAGACTTTCTTTCCTGCCACCAGCGAGTTTGCCTCACTGATGATGACCTTCGCCGTATTCGGCTCGGGATTCCTGATGCGTCCGTTGGGCGCTATTGTGCTGGGGGCATACATCGACAAGGTCGGACGTCGTAAAGGATTGATCGTGACGCTGTCGATCATGGCCACAGGTACGGTATTGATCGCATTGGTGCCAGGCTACGCCAGCATTGGTGTGGCAGCACCGATATTGGTGTTACTGGGGCGGCTTTTACAGGGCTTCTCCGCAGGCGCGGAAATGGGCGGCGTTTCAGTCTATCTGGCTGAAATCGCCACTCCGGGCCGCACCGGTTTCTACACCAGTTGGCAGTCGGCCAGCCAACAGGTTGCGATCATTCTTGCGGCAGCGCTGGGTTACACGATTAACGCGTCTATGGAAACCGCTGAAATTGCCGCTTGGGGCTGGCGCATTCCATTCTTGATTGGTTGCGTGATCATCCCTTTCATCTTCATCATTCGCCGCTCGCTACAGGAAACTGAGGCGTTCAAAGCGCGCAGCTATCATCCAAGTGCCAGTGAAGTTTTTCGCTCAATGCGAGACAACTGGCGCACGGTACTGGCGGGCGGTCTGCTGGCGTCAATGACCACTACCACGTTCTACCTGATTACCGTCTACACCCCCACTTTCGGCAGGTCGGTACTAAATCTGAGCACCACCGACAGTCTGGTGGTCACGCTCTTCGTCGGCCTGAGCAACTTCATTTGGCTACCCATCGGCGGGGCAATCTCCGACCGCATCGGTCGTCGGCCGCTGTTGCTGACCATTTCCTTGCTGTGCATCTTCACCGCCTATCCCGCCATGCACTGGTTGGCCGAGGCGGCGAGTTTCGAACGACTACTTGCCGTTTTGCTGTACTTCTCTTTTTTCTTTGGAATTTACAACGGCGCGATGGTCGCGGCATTAACTGAAGTGATGCCGCAAAACGTTCGAGTAGTAGGATTTTCCCTAGCCTTCAGTTTAGCGACAGCTGTGTTTGGTGGTTTTACACCCGCAGTGTCGACAATACTGGTACAGGCAACAGGAGACAAGGCATCCCCCGCTTATTGGTTAATGTTTGCTGCCATGTGCGGGTTCACGGCGACGACGATTCTATATCGTCGGCAAAAAGCTTTAGCGGTCAAACCCGTTTAGCTCCAGTTGGATAGCCGTCGCTTACCACTCGTTGATCCATGACGGGTACTGGGTGAGTGGCGGCTTGGGGTCGAAATGACCCTCGATCTACGCGCACTTGAGGAAGTCGGCTTGGAAACGCACGGTGTATCCGCTGCGCAGCGGCAAACGAGCCGCAGCAATCATGAGTTTGATCCAGTCGGCATGGCTCAACGGGCATGATCCGCATGCCTATTTGAAGGACGTGCTCACTCGCCTGCCAACGCAGCGGGCGAGTGAGATTGCCGAATTGCTACCGCATAACAGGTAGGAGGATCGGCCTCTCCCTCGCGGGAGAGGCCGGGTGCCAACCTTATGCGTGATGAATTTCTCGATCCTTGGTTTCCGGCAGGAAGAAAGTGCCAAGAATGGCCGTCATCACGGCGATGACGATGGGATACCACAGCCCGAAGTAGATATCACCCGTGGCCGCTACCATGGCGAACGCCACCGTGGGCAGAAAGCCGCCGAACCATCCATTGCCAATGTGGTAAGGCAGCGACATCGATGTGTAGCGGATGCGCGCCGGGAAGAGTTCAACCAGCCAGGCGGCGATCGGACCGTAGACCATAGTCACGTAGATCACCAAGAGGGTCAGGAGCGCCAGCACCATCGGGTAGTTGGTCTTGGCCGGGTCGGCCTTCTCGGGGTAGCCGGCGTCCTTGAGGGTGGTACCGAGAGTGGCGGTGAAGACGTCGTTCCTGACCTTGAAGTCGGCGGCCGGCATGCCGGTGCCCTCGAAGCTCTGGATCAGCTTGTCGCCGATGCGGATCTGCGCGACGGCGCCCGGCTCGGCCTTCTCGTTCGCGTAGGGGATGGCCTTCCTCGCCAGCAGGCTCTTGACGAGGTCGCAAGAGCTGGTGAATTTGGCCTTGCCCACCGGGTCGAACTGGAACGAGCACTGGTTGGGGTCGGCGACCACAGTGACCGGATTTTTCCTCTGCGCGGCGAACACGTCGGGGTTACCGTATTCGGTCAACGCATGAAAGATCGGGAAGTAGGTCAGCGCAGCAAGGATGCAGCCGGCCATGATGATCCCCTTGCGGCCGATGCGGTCGGACAGGCTGCCGAACAGGACGAAGAACGGCGTGCCGATCAGCAGCGAGCCGGCAATCAGCAGGTTGGCGGTCTGCGGGTCGATCTTGAGTATCTGCAGCAGGAAGAACAGCGCATAGAACTGCCCGGTGTACCAGACCACGGCCTGGCCGGCGGTGCCGCCGAGCAGGGCCATGATCACCACCTTGAGGTTGTCCCAGCGGGCGAAGGACTCGGTCAGCGGCGCCTTGGAGGTCGTGCCTTCGGCCTTCATTTTCTGGAACACCGGCGACTCGCTGAGCTGCAGGCGGATGTAGACCGAGACGATCAGCAGCAGGATCGACAGCAGGAAGGGAATCCGCCAGCCCCAGGCCTCGAATGTTTCGGTGCCGAGGATGGTGCGGCAGGCGAGGAGCACCAGCAGCGAAAGGAACAGACCGAGGGTCGCGGTGGTCTGGATCCACGAAGTGAAGTAGCCGCGCTTGCCTGGCGGCGCATGTTCCGCCACGTAGGTCGCCGCGCCGCCGTACTCACCGCCCAGGGCCAGGCCTTGCAGCAGGCGTAGGGTAACCAGGATGATCGGCGCCGCCACGCCGATGGTCGCGTAGCCGGGCAGCAAGCCCACTACGGCGGTGGATGTACCCATGATTACAATGGTGATGAGGAAGGTGTGCTTGCGCCCGATCATGTCGCCCAGCCGGCCGAACACAATGGCGCCGAAGGGGCGTACGGCGAAGCCCGCGGCGAACGCAAGCAGAGCGAAGATGAAGGACGTTGTCTCATTGACGCCAGCGAAAAAGTGCTTGGCGATGATCGCGGCGAGGGAGCCGTAAAGGTAGAAGTCGTACCACTCGAACACGGTGCCCAGGGACGAGGCGAAAATGACCTTGCGCTCCTCCTTGGTTATCCCGCGGTTGGGCGCGTTGCCCGCGGATGTACTGTCGATTGCCGCCATGAGTCTTCTCCGTCTTGCTCTTGTTGAAGGCCGGAGTACCTCACTACCACTGCCACACCCAGGCCCTGGGGCTGATGTCATCGGATTACGAATTGCGCGAAGCATGGAACAGGCTGACGGCCTCGCATCTCTGCCGGGTCCCTTAAAGCATAATCACCTTCGCGCAGATATCAACTCGCCATCCCACTCAAACCCAGGCTGGGGAAGATGTCTCTGCCAACCAAGACGACTCGACCGCCAACCGTGGCACAGGAAAGGGCTTTGCCGCTATAGCGAGGCAAGTGAAGCGCCAACTACTTGCCCGGCCATAGAACTGTTGATTGGCGTTTGGAATATCGCAAGACAGAAATGTCTGGCGATCTGACTGCTTTCGGCCAGATGCGGGCCATGGACACAATGCACGTGCCGATGCACCAAGAACAGAGAACCGAGAAGAATTTCGCCATTGCGAATGCCGGCTAACCAGTCAATCAAGCGGACGCCTAGCGGCGCCGTTTATTTCCAACGCTGGGCACTAAGAGCGCACCACAGGGATCTGGTTCAATATTTTAAGCTGGTATCATTCAAGAATTTACAAGCTGAGTAGAAAAATATGAATCGTCGTAAAAAAATAAAGCAGTTATTAAAGGCTCACGCCAAAAAGGCCAGTGCCAAATTGGCACCGCCAAACAAGTCTCAATACATTAGTAAAGCTGACCGATTGAAACTAGCTGCTGAATCCAGTCACGACTCAATCATTTCCTCTGAGAACTGATCTATGTATCTTAAGCACCACCGGAATTTATAAATCCGGTTGGGCTAGGCATTCCGATGGCACGCACCGCAAGGGCGCGGCCTAACCATGCACTCAACGTCGCTCTCTTCGGTTGCTGGACGCTGCGCGATAAAGCCGCGTAGCACCGATTAGTTCTACGTTAGCCAATGCCTGCAAGGGGTCGTGAGCTGCCGGTCGTGACAGGCAGCACTCGGCCAAAAGCAGTCGGTCGGATATACCTACAAACCTAAGTCCGACTCAGTGTGAGCCACTCGCCCATCCAAATCACCGGTTACGTCAAAAACGCAATGCTCGCTGGATCACTTAGTAGGGGCAGCGCCCACTGCAGCGCGACCCAACGACGGTGCAGATGCCGTTATGTATTGGTTTTCAATTTAGTCCACAGGCGAGTAGTCAACCGTGCGATTGCAGGGGGTAGATCCTCTACGGTGAACAACTTGTCCAGCACGCTTTTGGGAGGGTAAATCGCCAGGTCCTGCTTCACCGACGGAATGACATAGGCGTCCGCCGCACTGTTGGGGTTAGCGTAATGAATGCTGTTGCTGATGTTGGCAATGACTTGAGGCGTCAACAGGTAATTCATGTACGCGTAGCCGTTCTTCTCGTGAGGCGCGCCCTTTGGCATGACCACCATGTCGAGCCATAGGGTAGATCCTTCGTCAGGGATCGAATAAGCGATGTCGATACCGTTTTTTGCTTCCTTGGCACTGGCGGCAGCTTGTACAACGTCGCCATTGAAGCCAATCACGGCGCAGATATTGCCATTGGCCAGGTCACTGACGTACTTGGATGTGTGGAAATACTGGATGTAGGGTCTGATCTTGAGCAATGCCTGCTCGGCTTTAGCGTAATCCGCCGGCTCGTGGCTATGATGGGGCAGTCCCAGGTAATTGAGGGTAATCGGCAGGATCTGCGTAGGGTTATCAATAATCGCCACGCCGCACTGACTCAGTTTTTTGATGGTGTTCTCATCAAAAAACATGCTCCAGGAATGGGTGACATCGGTGTTGCCGAATATCGCCTTGATTTTCTCAACGTTGTAGCCAATACCGACGGTGCCCCACATATACGGAAAACCATACTGGTTGCCTGGATCATTAACCTCCAGCTTCTTCATCAACGCGGGGTCAAGGTTCTTCCAGTTGGGTAACTGACTTCTGTCGAGCTTCTGAATAGCCCCTGCCTTTATCAATCTGGATAGAAAATGATTCGACGGACTCACCACGTCATAACCGGTGTTACCCGTCATCAGTTTTGACTCTAGAACTTCGTTGCTGTCATGAATATCGTACGTTGCCTTGATTCCCGTTTCTTTGGTGAAGTTACCCAAGGTATCGTCGGCTATGTACCCGCTCCAGTTAGAAATATTGACTTCTTCGGCTGCGTAAGTGGCCGCCGAAAACGCAGTGAGTAATACCATCAGGGAAATATTATTGACGTGCATATTCAATCACCTTTTTTGAGGAGCTTTTATTTTTTTGTGATGCCCGGAATTCTAGATTTCTGTCTTTGCTCTGACCGCCTCCACGCGCATGCGAAGCATGGCTCCGATGTCGAGTAATGGTCGGGGTGGGAGCCAGCCAGGCTGTGCCCTACGCATGACCGACGCCAATAGTGGCGAGCTGGCACCCGATGCCAGTTCGGCGAGCAGTCGCCCCCAAAGAGTGCCGCGAGCAACTCCTGAACCATTGCATCCGGCCACCGCAAACACGCCCTCTTCAACCTTGGAAAAATAAGGTTGCCCGGTGCGTGAGGCGCTCAGGTGTCCGGTCCAGCTGTATTGAATGTCCTGCTCGGTAAACCAGGGGAAACGTCGTTGCAAGCCGAGCACATGGTGTTTTCGACGGATCAAAAGATCACTGGCGGACAAATCTCGAGAGCGGTATTCGGCGGTGTTACGGATCATCACGCGACGATCCGGGGTCAGTCGTACCGTGGCGCCAAGTGGACGCGTGGACAACACCCCCCAAGGCTCTACCGCACCGATACTCAGGAATTCCTCGTCGCTCAGCGGCCGCGTAAGGCTTGCGCTGAGTTCCATTGGGAACGTCCCGCTGTCATGGATTCCCGCACGAGGGATGAAGGCATTAAGGCAGACCAGGACCTGCTTCGCCTCAATACTTCCTTCAATACCATTGGCGCGAAGACGCCCTTTATCCAAACGCTCCAGGCCAGTGATATCGGTGTTTTCGTAGAGGGTCACATTATCCGGCAGCGCATCCAACAAGCCCTTCACGTATTTCGCCGGTTGCAGCAGTGCGTTTCCATTGCCGCACCAGATTGCGGCGCGGTAATGCCGGGTTCCCAGTTTTTGAATCAGCGGTTCACCTTCCAGAAATTGCGCAGCTGCCCCAACGGCCCGTAGTGTTTGCAATTTAGCCTCGACATGAGTCAGCTTGGCTGGATCGCTAACGGCGAAGAAATAACCGGAATCCCTAAACTCGCACTCAATGCCATGACGAGCAATGCGCTTGCGTACTTCCTCGCTGGCGGCACGTGAAATCGACGTATCCACTTCAAAATCAGCGAACCCCCGGCGGCCAACAAGCTCATCGTTGTTCGGCTGTTCGTGGGCCACCGCGAATCCGGAATTGCGTGCCGAGGCCCCCTGCGCCGCTCGCTGCCTGTCAACGATCACGATTCGTGCCTGAGGGTGCATTTCAGCGAGCGCATGAGCGGCACAAAGTCCGGTGATACCGGCACCCACCACCAGCCAGTCAGCTTTTTCCATGCCGCTCAGACGAGGGCGACCTGATAAACTTCCAGCTTGCGCAATCCAGCCACATACATTCTTCACGCGTCACCTCATTGACTGTTGTTCTGGGTTGGCCAAAAAAAGCGCTACCCTGCTAGCCGCCTCTATCAAAAGGAGCTATACATGCGGCAATCGCATGAACAGTTTTAGATGGCGGTAGCTAGAGCTAGACTTTATAAGGTCTGCAGAGATCAAACCAACGTTATAAAATCATTGAGTTATTCTAAAAACGCATGGATAAAATTCGTCACGCCCCCTCTCTTCAGGGCTTGCAGGCGCTGGTGGAGGTCGCTGATTCGGTCAGTTTCACCCAAGCTGCGCAAAAGCTCTGCTTGACCCAAAGTGCAGTCAGCCGAAAAATCCAGCAGTTGGAGAGTCACTTCGGCGTCCCTATGTTCGTGAGGAGCAGTCGTAGCATGCGACTGACCCCAGAGGGCGAACAGGTTCTGGCCAGCGCTCGGAATATCCTGGAGCAATTGAAAACACTCGAGGATCGGCTTTCTCCGCAGAAACGCCCCTTTCGCATACGCATGCATGTATCGCTGGCGGTTCGCTGGTTGCTGCCGAAGCTGAGCGACTTCTACCGGCGTCACCCGGACATTTCCCTGTCGATCGAGACCGTTGCGACTGAGATCGTCGAGCCGGCCAGCGACAGCGACGCCTACATCCTCTATCTGCCCGAACCGTCCAGCGATTCAGCCTGTCTGACCCTATTCGAGGAAGCGCTGGTTCCGGTGTGCGCCCCTGGGCTGGGCAGCCCAACCCAGCCGCTGGCGTCGGTGGAGGATCTTGTACGCTTTCCTCTGCTCCATCGTTCGGCGGACAAGCAAGCCTGGATCCATTGGCTGGCAGCCAATGGCGGTAAGTCGCTGGAGGACTACAGGCACATACCCTTCAACCTCGACGAGTTGGCGCTCGATGCAGCGGCGCGAGGTCTGGGGGTGGCCATGACCGACCTGACCCTGGCAGAGGAGTCTATCGATCGCGGCGTGCTCGTCGTCCCTTTCGGCCGACCCTTGAAAACCAGAGGGATCTATTCGCTTTGCCTGCAACACTCAGCCGAATTTCATCCGGCATGCTCGCTGATCATGCGATGGTTCGCCCAGCAGGCTGAACAGGACGCAGGCTGAAGCGCCGCCGCACGTTAAATAATTGCACTGAAAACTCCCCCGATACTATTCTTGAAGAGCCCTAAGCTAAGCGTGGTGTCCTGAGGCCCCTGGGAATTAAAAAAATGCAGAATAAGAAAGAGCTCAACCCCAAACCCCTTGTTGATCATTCCGGTTCGTTGCTAAAAAAACTTGGCCCCGGGCTTATCACAGGCGCAGCGGACGATGACCCCAGCGGTATAGCGACCTATTCGCAAGCCGGCGCACAATTTGGTTTGAATACGCTCTGGACGTTGTTTTTTACTTTCCCCCTGATGGTCGGCATTCAGATCATCAGCGCCAAAATAGGCCGAGTCAGCGGACACGGGCTCGCTACCAATATCCGCGGCCATTACCCCAGACCTTTTCTATATGGCATCGTTGCGCTATTGATGGTTGCCAATACCATCAATATTGCAGCGGACATTGCCGCGATGGGCGCGGCGATGAAGCTGCTGATCGGTGGGTCTGCTCACTTCTATGCCGTCGGCTTTGGCTTGATTTCTCTGCTACTCCAAGTGTTTATTCCCTATAAACGTTATGTGCGAGTACTTAAGTGGCTGACACTCGTGTTGCTGGCGTATGTGGGTTCTCTGTTTGCTGTGCATATTCCATGGGGGCAGGTCGCTCGCCAGACCGTATGGCCCCACCTGTCCTGGAAGCCGGAATATATAACAATGGTGGTTGCCATTTTTGGCACAACTATCAGCCCCTACCTCTTTTTCTGGCAAGCATCGCAAGAAGTTGAAGACATGACGGCTGACCCTAAGGCTCAGGCGCTGATTGATGCCCCAAACCAGGCGCGGGCCAGCTTTAGTCGCATCAACATTGACACGATGGTGGGCATGGGATTTTCCAACATTATTGCTTTTTGCATTATGTTGACTACAGCCGTCACGCTCAATATGCATGGCATCACAGATATTCAAACATCCTCACAGGCGGCCAGTGCTTTGCGACCGATTGCGGGTGAGTTTGCATTTTTGTTGTTCAGCGCGGGCATCATTGGCACGGGCATGTTAGCGGTTCCGGTGCTGGCAGGCTCTGCAGCTTATGCAGTGGCCGGAACATTTAGATGGAAGAACAGCCTGGCGGCCAAGCCGGAAGTAAACAAAGCATTTTACAGCATTATTACTGCGGCTACATTATTGGGTGTATTGATCTGCTTTGCTCCGATTGACCCCATTAAGGCGTTGCTTTGGAGTGCCGTCATCAACGGCGTGATTGCGGTGCCCATCATGTTTATCATGATGTTGATGGCATCAAATAAAGACATCATGGGCTCGTTCGCCATTCACCCTGGGCTGAGGATATTAGGCTGGAGCTGTACGGTGGCCATGGCGTTTGCCGTGGTCGGCATGTTCTGGGGTATGGTTGTCGCGTAAAGCCTCATTCGAAAAAACAGGTTGTTCAAAGCCGCTTTCCAGCAAAGAAAAGCGGCTTTTTTTGCTGCTAACTCAACGCCACGGTGCAGTAGTTAATATCTAGTACGCCGTGTCGTCCTTCTTCATGGTGTCCTTGGACATCGAATCCTTTTTCATCCCGTCCTTACCCATGGAGTCTTTAGACATGGCGCCTTTCTTCATGCCATCCTTGCTCATTGAGTCCTTGGACATGGCGTCCTTCTTCATTGTGTCTTTCTTCATGGTGTCCTTGGACATCGAGTCCTTGCTCATGCTGTCATTGCCCATGGTGTCGGCGGCGAACACGCTTGCTGCGCCCAGTGCCAGGCACATGGACAGTACGGCGGTAGCTAACTTTTTCATGATGAAACTCCTTGAAGCACAGGTGGATATGGGGATGACTGATCGCTGCGCGTTGAACGGTCGTGCTGACCGAGGCAAGCAAGATTGACATGATCAGCGCCAGTCGGAGGGTTGTTGGAGCCAATTATCCGCGCCTAGCCATCCCCAAATCCTCACGTAAAGTTAATTTAAATGTGATAACTCCCCATTCAATATGTGTGAAAGAGAAGCTTCCCCATGAGTGACGTTTCCCCATCAGCCGCTGGACAGGATCTGCCTCGGCCTGAGGCCATCAGCCTGCGTGAGGCGTTCTGGTTCTGGCTCAAGCTAGGCTTTATCAGCTTCGGCGGGCCTGCGGGACAGATCTCGATCATGCACCAAGAGTTGGTAGAGCGTCGGCGCTGGATTTCGGAGAAACGATTTCTGCATGCCCTCAACTACTGCATGTTGCTCCCAGGGCCTGAGGCTCAGCAGTTGGCCACCTATATCGGTTGGCTGATGCATCGAACCTGGGGTGGAGTGATTGCTGGGGTGCTCTTTGTACTGCCCTCGCTGTTTATCCTGATTGCCTTGTCCTGGATGTATATCGCCTTCGGCGAAGTTCCGGTGGTGGCGGGACTGTTCTATGGCATCAAACCCGCCGTGACGGCCATCGTGATACAGGCTGCTCATCGAATCGGCTCGCGTGCGCTGAAGAATAATTGGTTGTGGGCAATAGCGGCGGCTTCGTTCATCGCAATATTTGCGTTCAATGTCCCTTTCCCGCTGATCGTGCTGGGTGCGGCGTTACTCGGCTACCTTGGCGGCCGTTTTGCGCCTGAAAAGTTCAGAACCGGAGGCCACAGCGCCGCCAAAAAGTCCTTTGGCCTGGCGCTGATTGATGACGACACCCCATCGCCTGAGCATGCCCGATTCAGCGGGTTGAAACTGGTGATGTTGATGCTCATCGGCGCTGCACTCTGGGCGTTGCCGATGGGGATCTTGACTGCACTTTTTGGCTGGGAAGGCACCTTGACCCAAATGGGCTGGTTCTTTACCAAAGCGGCATTGCTGACGTTTGGCGGCGCCTATGCCGTGCTTCCCTATGTCTACCAGGGCGCGGTCGGTCACTATGGCTGGCTGACGCCGACACAAATGATTGATGGTCTGGCACTGGGGGAAACCACCCCTGGGCCGCTGATCATGGTGGTGGCCTTCGTCGGTTTCATCGGCGCCTATGTTCTACAGGTTTTCGGTGCCGATCATGTTTTTCTTGCCGGGGCCGTCGCGGCCACGCTGGTGACGTGGTTTACATTCCTGCCGTCGTTCCTGTTCATCCTCGCGGGCGGCCCGCTGGTGGAGTCGACTCACAACGAGCTCAAGTTCACCGCGCCGCTTACCGGCGTTACAGCCGCAGTCGTTGGGGTGATTCTGAATCTGGCGTGTTTCTTCGGTTACCACGTGATCTGGCCCAAAGGGTTCAACGGCAGCCTCGATTGGCCATCAGCCTTGATCGCAATTGCGGCGGCTATTGCCTTATTCCGCTTCAAGCGTGGCGTCATTCAGGTGCTGATGGCCTGTGCGCTGATGGGCTTGGTGGTGCATCTGCTGCGATAGGGTCTAGAGCGCCTGAGTCAACTTTGCCCCTCTGACGCAACCCGCTTCAGAGGGGGCTGCGTGCACTCAGCATCAGAAGTTCGCGGGGGTGTTCGCACTGATGATCTCGGCCTCGTCCTGCCCGATATTTTGAAAACGATGAGGCAAGGTGGTGGAGAAATAGTAACCGTCGCCGGCATTGAGCACGCTGATCTGGCCATCAACCGTCAACTCGACGGTGCCGCGCGTCACCAACCCGCACTCCTCACCTTCGACATGCACGATGGGCTCCTCGCCGGAACTCGCTCCTGGCGCGTATTGCTCACGCAAAAAGCGCATCTGCCGACTCCCGACGGTCGCACCGATGAGCAACAGACGCAGCCCGTTACGGCCCAGGTCAGGCTGTTCATTAGCGCGGAAGACGTAACGGTCCTCCCGAGGGGGTTGGTCAAAGGTAAAGAAATCCGCCAGCGACATGGGTATGCCGCCGAGCAGTTTCTTCAGAGAACTGACTGAAGGGCTTACGCGATTCTGCTCAATCAGGGAGACCGTGGCATTCGTGACACCGCTACGCCTGGCCAGCTCGCGCTGAGACAACTTGTAGCTTTCACGTACTAATTTGAGTCGTGTCCCCGTGTCCATGGCAGCCTTATGTGGAAAATACTCAAAGGGTTGGGCGTCGAGTATTAAATCACGTTTGTTCGCAGAGCTCAGCCGATTGAATGAGTGACCGACAAAAAGAACGGCGGCCGGTGTCGAACGGGCCGCCGCAATCAATGTTTACTAGATACCGAACCGGTCACGCATGGCGTAATACGTGGCACCCAGGGCCGTGAGCGGAACCTGGAACGCCCGGCCACCCATCATTGGCATGTGCGGTAGCGATGCAAACGCATCGAAGCGTTCCGCATCACCACGGATCATCTCCGAGATCAGCTTCCCGGCCAGGTGCGAACAAGTCACGCCATGTCCGCTATAGCCCTGCATGTAGTAGGCATTTTTTTCAACGCGACCGAATTGAGGCATGCGGGACATGGTCAGCAAGAAATTGCCTGTCCAGCGGTAATCAATTTTGACCCCTTTCAGCTGCGGGAAGGTCTTGAGGATTTTGGGCAGGATCAGTTGCTCAATGTCTTTCGGCTCACGGGCACCGTAAACCACCCCGCCGCCGTAGAGCAGGCGGTTGTCGGCCGTAAGCCGGAAGTAATCGAGCAAGTAGTTACAGTCTTCGACGCAGTAATTGTGGGTGATCAGACTCTTGGCAACTTTCGCCGACAACGGCTCGGTGACGACAATTTGTGAACCGCACGGCATGCTCTTGCGCGTCACGCGTGGGTCCAGGTCTTCGTTCAGGTAAGCGTTGCCCGCAATCAGCAGGTACTTCGCTCTCACCTGGCCTTTGGCCGTGCTCACCACGATCGGTTCGCCGTAAGCGATGTTTATCGCCGCCGACTGTTCGAAGATCTTCCCGCCCAGGCGAATGATGGCCGACGCTTCACCCAACGCCAGGTTCAACGGGTGAACGTGCCCACCCGACATGTCCAGAAGGCCACCCACATAGTTGTCAGAACCGACTTCTTTAGCAATGTCAGCGGCACTGAGCATCTGCAGCTGCTGGTTGCCGTAGCGCTCCCAATGGCTTTTTTGCCCCGCAAGACCGTTGAGTTGCTTCTTGTTGAGCGCAGCGAAAATGCCGCCTTGGCGATAATCGCATTGGATGTCGTACTGCTTGATTCGCTGGCGGATGATGTCCCCACCCTCGAAAATCATGCTTCCCAGCACTTGTGCGGTCTTGTCGCCGTAGCGCTGTTCGATGACATCGACGTCACGGCTGTACGAGTTGACCAACTGACCGCCGTTGCGACCGCTTGCCCCGAAGCCCACTTTGGCGCCTTCCAGGACGGTCACACTGTAGCCTGCTTCGGTCAGAAACAGTGCCGATGACAAGCCGGTGTACCCCGCGCCGATCACGCAGACATCGCATTCGATAACCTGATCAAGGATCGGGAAATCGCCGACGCTGTTCCGGGTCGCGGCGTAGTAGCTATTTACGTAGGGTTGCATCATTGAGTTCCTCGGCGGACACGCACCTGTGCAGGCGTCCGCCTTTTTCAAGAGGTTTAAAGCTTGATCCAGGTTGCCTTGAGTTCGGTGTATTTATCGAACGCATGCAATGACTTGTCTCGACCGTTGCCCGATTGCTTGAATCCGCCAAAGGGCGCGGTCATATCACCGCCGTCGTATTGGTTGACCCAGACACTGCCAGCCCGAAGGCCTCTGGCAACGCGGTGAGCCTTGCTCAAATCCCGCGTCCAGACGCCTGCGGCCAAGCCGAAGATGCTGTCGTTGGCGATGCTCAACGCTTCTTCAACGGTGTCGAAGGTGATAACCGATAGCACCGGGCCGAAGATCTCTTCCCGGGCAATGGTCATCGCATTGGTCACGCCATCGAAGAGTGCCGGCTCGACGTACAGCCCACCGGTTTCCTCAAGGATTCGATTGCCGCCTGCGAGCAGCCGGGCGCCCTCCTCCTTGCCGACTTCGATGTACCTGAGCACGGATTCAAGCTGGCGCCCATCGACCACGGCACCAACGGTCGTCGCCGGGTCCAGTGAATGCCCGGGCGTCCAGGCTTTGAGCGCGTCGACCACCATCGGAATGAACTGATCCTTGATTGACCGCTCGACCAGCAACCGTGAACCCGCCGTACACACTTCGCCCTGGTTGAAGGCAATGGCACCGGCCGCCGCCTGCGCCGCAGCATACAAATCGGGCGCATCGGCAAAGACAATGTTGGGGCTTTTGCCACCCGCCTCGAGCCACACACGCTTGAGGTTGCTTTGCCCGGCATAGATCAGCAGTTGCTTGGCGACAGCGGTAGAACCGGTAAACGCCAAGACATCGACATCCGCATGCAGCGCCAGCGCCTTGCCTACCGTGTGACCGAAGCCCGGCAGCACGTTGAAGACACCCTTGGGTATCCCCGCCTCCAGCGCCAGCTGGGCAATCCGGATCGCCGACAGTGGCGACTTCTCCGACGGTTTGAGAATAAAGGAGTTGCCTGCGGCCAGCGCTGGCGCAAACTTCCAGCTGGCCATGATCAACGGGAAGTTCCATGGCACGATCGCTGCCACCACGCCCGCTGGCTCCCGGGTAATCAGCCCAAGCTGGTCCGCTGGCGTAGGTGCGACCTCGTCGTAGATTTTGTCGATCGCCTCGGCGTTCCATCGGATCGCATTGGCGGTCGCTGGCACGTCGATGGCCAGGGCATCGCTGATGGGTTTGCCCATGTCGAGGGTTTCCAGCAGCGCCAGCTCCTCTTTATGGGCGAGGATCAGGTCGGCGAAACGGATGAGAATCCGCTTGCGCTCTGCCGGCGCCAACCGTGACCACACGCCCGATTCGAACGCCCGGCGAGCAGCCTGCACCGCGAGGTCGGCATCGGCCACGTCGGTGCTTGCGACGGTCGCCAGAAAGCGCCCGTCGACCGGGCTATTGCTGTCAAATGTTTCGCCGCTGGTGGCCCAGCAGTATTGGCCGTCAATGAATGCCCGACCTTCAAGTGTGAGTGACTGGAAGTACTGCTCCCAGTCGCTGCGATTTTTGACCATTTTATAAACTCAACGCAGAGAATGTTGGCGAGTGTCAGACCGTGTGCAAGTACCAGTTGTACTCAAGGTCTGAAATGGAGTTCTCAAACTCGGCGAGTTCGCTCTCCTTGCACGCAACAAAAACGTCGATGTACTTGGGGTCGATATAGCGCGCCAGAATTTCGCTGTCATCCAGCTCGCGCAACGCATCGCGCAGGTTGTTGGGCAGGCTTTGCTCGTTCTGCTCGTAGGAGTTGCCTTCAACCGGTGGCCCTGGTTCGATCTTGTTGGTCAGACCGTGATGGATACCGGCAAGCACTGCTGCCATCAACAGGTACGGGTTGGCATCAGCCCCAGCCACCCGGTGTTCGATACGGACGGCATCAGGCGAACCCGTCGGTACTCGAATCGCTACCGTACGGTTATCGATCCCCCAGCTAGGCGAGTTGGGCACATAGAATTGCGCGCCGAATCGACGGTAAGAGTTTACGTTCGGGCAGAGGAAGGCCATCGAGGCCGGCAAGGTTTCCAATACGCCGCCAATGGCATGGCGCAGCGTCTCGCTCTGTTCCGGGTCGTCGCAGGTAAAAATGTTTTTGCCGTCTTTGTCCAAAATAGAAATATGTACATGCAACCCGTTACCCGCTTGTCCGGGATACGGCTTGGCCATGAAAGTGGTGTCCATTTCATGGTCATAGGCAATGTTCTTGATCAGGCGCTTGAGCAAGACTGCGTAATCGCATGCCTTGATCGGGTCGGCGACGTGATGCAGGTTCACCTCAAACTGCGCGGGCGCACTTTCCTTGACGATGGCATCCGCAGGAATACCTTGCTCCTTGGCACCTTCCAGAATGTCTTGCAGGCAATCGACGTATTCGTCCAGATCATCGATCAGGTAAACCTGGGTCGAATACGGACGTTTGCCGGAGATTGGTGAACGTGGAGACTGCGGACGACCGTTCACGTTCTCCTGATCAATCAGGTAGAACTCCAGCTCGAAGGCGGCGCAGATGGTCAGGCCCAGCGCATCGAATTTGCTGACGACCTGACGCAGGACTTCGCGAGGGTCGGCGAAAAACGGCTGCCCTTCGAGTTCGTGCATGGTCATAAGAAGTTGAGCGGTCGGGCGTTTTTGCCAGGGTTCGTCGCAGAGGGTATCGGGGATCGGATAACAGATTCGGTCGGAATCACCGATATCCAGACCCAGGCCTGTGCTTTCCACCGTAGAGCCGTTGATATCCAGGGCAAACAGGGAGGCCGGCAGGTTGATGCCTTTCTCGTAGACCTTGTGGAGACTGGTGCGCTCGATGCGTTTGCCACGCACCACGCCGTTCATGTCCGCAATCAGCAGGTCAACGTACAAAACCTCAGGGTGTTTCTTAAGGAATGCGTTCGCTTCATTGAGCTGAACGGCACGCAGGGGTACCGACATGTTAAAACACCTTTTTATTGTTAATAATAATATTCACCGCCCTTTCACACCCCCAGTCAATCCGAAAGGATTTAGGAAGTCAATGGGGATTATTCGCGAAATATTGAACACTAGAGACCGTTCGTGCGAAATTTTTTACAGAATGGTTGTTAATTAAAATCAACATAGCTAAGCTCCGGAAAAGCCCGTTCAAGTGCAATTTCGAGGTGAATAAAAATGGCAACCAAGCCATTGGTCGGTGTGACTGCATGCGTTAAAGATATCGGACTGCATGCCTACCATGTCAGCGGAGACAAGTACTTGCAGGCTGTGTGCATTGCCGCGCAAGGACTCCCAGTGATTCTTCCATCCCTGGCGGAGCTGACCGATATAGACGGGCTGCTCGAGCATTTGGATGGCCTGTTGTTTACCGGCTCGCCCTCCAACGTCGAGCCGTTCCACTACCAGGGCGCGCCGAGCGAAGCGGGCACTGCCCACGACCCTCTGCGTGACCGCACTACCCTTCCCCTATTACGCGCAGCAGTCGCTGCGGGCGTTCCAGTGCTCGGCATTTGCCGGGGTTTCCAGGAAATGAACGTGGCGTTTGGCGGCAGCCTTCACCAAAAAGTGCATGAGACCGGCACGTTCATGGATCATCGCGACGCCGACGATTCAAGCCTCGAAGCCCAGTACGCGGCCTCCCACGCCGTGCATGTTCAACGCGGCGGCGTGTTCGAAACACTCGACCTGCCCTCCGTTATCCAGGTCAATTCAATTCATGCTCAAGGCATCGACAGGCTGGCGCCCGGTTTACGGGTCGAGGCCACCGCCAGCGATGGGCTGATCGAGGCGATTTCAATCGAGGGCAGCGATACTTTTGCCGTAGGCGTGCAATGGCACCCGGAATGGCAGGTGTTATCGAACCCGCCTTACTTGCGTATTTTCCAGGCGTTTGGCGACGCGTGTCGGCAGCGCGCGGCGCTCCGACGCGTGCGCTGACGGCTTGAGCTCGACGGCACAAGACAACATTCAATGATCCAAACGTCACTGTGAAGTGGACCGTGCATCAGTACGTCCCTCACAGCGGCCGCCCGATAGTTATGAAAAAACAAGATGCAGCATTGGGCGGCAAGGACAGCTGCGCCGGATAAACCCACCTCAAGCGGGTTTGTCATCAACCCATTAAGTCCGGCCGTATTGGCCAGGCTACTAACACCTGTTGGGAGTTTCACATGGCAAACGCCTCCAGCATTTACAGGAAGGCTCTTGAAGGCAACCCGCGCTCTAAAAAAGTGCTGGTTAAAATTGATCGCGTAACCAAAAAGTTTGACGAGACGATTGCCGTGGACGATGTGTCCCTGGAAATCCATCAAGGTGAAATCTTCGCGCTACTGGGCGGTTCAGGCTCAGGCAAGTCGACGCTCTTGCGCATGCTGGCAGGCTTTGAGCGCCCGACCGAAGGGCGAATCTACCTCGACGGTGTAGACATCACTGACATGCCGCCCTACGAACGGCCAATCAACATGATGTTCCAGTCCTACGCACTGTTCCCGCACATGACCGTGGCCCAGAACATTGCCTTTGGGCTTAAACAGGACCGGCTTCCCAAAGCCGAGATTGATGCCCGCGTAGAAGAAATGCTCAAGCTGGTTCATATGAGCCAATACGCCAAGCGCAAGCCTCACCAACTCTCTGGGGGACAACGTCAGCGTGTCGCCCTGGCACGTTCGTTGGCCAAAAGACCCAAACTGCTGTTGCTCGACGAGCCAATGGGCGCACTGGATAAAAAGCTGCGTTCGCACATGCAGCTGGAATTGGTGGAAATCATTGAGCGAGTCGGCGTGACCTGCATCATGGTGACCCACGATCAGGAAGAGGCCATGACCATGGCCCAGCGCATCTCCATCATGCACCTGGGCTGGATTGCCCAGACCGGCAGCCCGGTCGATATTTACGAAGCGCCTGCCAGCCGCCTGGTGTGCGAATTCATCGGCAACGTGAATGCATTCGACGGTGTCGTCACTGAAGACGAGGAAGGTTACGCGATCATTCAGAGTCCGGACCTTGCACAAAGCATCTACGTAGGCCACGGGATCAGCACGTCAGTTGAAGACAAGACCGTCACCTATGCCCTCCGCCCGGAGAAACTGCTGGTAACAACGCTAAAACCCGACGCACGGTACAACTGGTCCAAAGGCACGGTTCACGACATTGCCTACTTGGGTGGGCACTCAGTGTTTTACGTAGAACTGCCCAGTGGCAAGATTGTTCAGGCATTCATGGCCAACGCTGAACGCAGAGGCGCGCGTCCGACCTGGGACGATGTGGTCTATGTCTGGTGGGAGGATGACAGCGGAGTGGTACTGCGCTCATGAACCCAATTACCAAGCGGATTCAGCGGTTGATACCGACCGGCCGTCAAATGGTCATCGGTGTTCCCTTCATATGGCTATGCCTGTTTTTCATGCTGCCGTTCTTCATCGTGATGAAGATCAGCTTTTCCGAAGCAGCATTGGCTATTCCACCCTACACAGATATTTACACCTTCGCCGAGCAGAAGTTTCAACTGCTCCTGAACCTGAGCAACTACACCCTGCTGGCGGATGATCAGCTGTACCTCTCGGCATACCTGGGCTCATTGAAAGTGGCCTTTTTCAGTACGTTGATGTGCTTGTTGATCGGCTTCCCGATGGCCTACGCCATTTCAAAAGCCCGCAAAGAAGCGCAGACCGTGTTGTTGCTGCTTATCATGATGCCGACCTGGACGGCCATCCTGATCAGGGTTTACGCCTGGATGGGCATCCTGAGTAATAACGGGCTATTGAATGCGTTTTTGCTGTGGACCGGTCTGATTCAGCAGCCCATAGAGATATTGAACACCAATACCGCCGTGTATATAGGCGTGGTGTACGCGTATCTCCCGTTCATGGTTCTGCCGCTGTTTGCCAACCTGGTCAAGCACGACCAGAGCTTGCTCGAAGCAGCGTCGGACCTGGGTTCAAGCACGTTCAATAGTTTCTGGAAAATCACTATGCCCATGGCCAGGAACGGCATCGTCGCTGGCTGCATGTTGGTGTTCATTCCCGTGGTCGGTGAGTTCGTCATTCCCGAGCTCCTCGGCGGGCCGGAAACCCTGATGATCGGCCGAGTATTGTGGCAGGAGTTTTTCAACAACCGTGACTGGCCTGTCGCCTCTGCGCTGGCAGTGATCATGCTCGCCATCCTGATCGTACCTATCGTGCTCTTCAACCGTAGCCAAGCCAAAGAGATGGAGGGACGGGCATGAACCGTTTCGGGTTTTCAAGATTGATGCTGGTGCTCGGCCTGATATTCATTTACCTGCCGATGCTGATTCTGGTCATCTTCTCGTTCAACGCCTCCAAGCTCGTTACCGTCTGGGGTGGATGGTCCATTCACTGGTATGCAGGTCTGCTCGACAACACGCAATTGATGGGGTCCGTCGCCAGATCACTTGAAGTAGCCTGCTACACCGCAGTGGCCGCCGTGGCACTGGGAACATTGGCGGCATTTGTCTTGACGCGGGTTACTCGCTTCAAAGGCCGTACGCTGTTTGGCGGCCTGGTGACAGCGCCTCTGGTCATGCCCGAGGTGATCACCGGCCTGTCGTTGCTGCTGCTGTTCATCGCAATGGCCCAGGCTATCGGATGGCCCGAGGAACGCGGCCTGATAACCATCTGGATCGCCCATACGACCTTCTGCTCTGCTTATGTAGCGGTGGTGGTTTCAGCACGCCTACGCGAGCTGGACCTGTCGATCGAGGAAGCGGCCATGGACCTGGGGGCGCGTCCCTGGAAGGTGTTTGCCTTGATCACCACCCCCATGATCGCACCGTCACTGGCAGCGGGCGGCATGATGTCCTTCGCCTTGTCTCTGGACGACCTGGTACTCGCCAGCTTCGTTTCGGGCCCAGGCTCGACAACCTTGCCGATGGAAGTTTTCTCCGCCGTACGTCTGGGGGTCAAGCCAGAGATCAACGCCATTGCGAGCCTGATCCTGCTGGCGGTCTCTTTCGTCACGTTCATGGTCTGGTATTTTGGCCGCAGGGCCGAGGCCAATCGCAAATGCGCGGTTCAAGAAGCCATGGAACAGACCGCGAACGAATCGTGGAAACAACCTGAGCAGCACAGGGCGGAGGCGCTTGCCTAGGCAGCCGGAGATCACAAAAAAACGCGGATAAGCATGCCTGCCAACGGCCGAGTCGGGTTATTCATCCGCGCTCCCAACGTTGGCAGGCGCTTCATCCTGAAGAGGTTGCGCCTCTGGAAGGGAAACTTCTCGCGCTACCGGTTCGGCCTTGACCGGCAGCGTATCGGTTTTGGCGAGACTGCCTTCGATATGTCCAGACAGGTGATAGACCGCTGCCATCACCCCGTTGCTGCGGTTCTCCATCAGACCAAGCCACTCCTCGTCAAAAGCAGTGTTCAGATCTTTCCGAAGCTGCGCTTCCATTTTCGGCCGTTCGCTCTCGTGCGCGACAGCCCCGATACCCGCCGCTCCGATGGAAATCAACATGCCTGCGACCCGACCGACTGCCGTGGCGACAGCGCTCGCAACCCCGCGAGGAGCGAGTTGAGCCTCCAATTGCTCGCTGACCTGTTTAGCCGATGACGATATACCGGCGTCCGACGGACCGACTCCCGCGCCACCCACGGCATTACGAATCTGGTCTACCAGGGCCACATAGGCCGGTAACGTGGTGATCGGATCGGCGTGGAGAATCTGGTAGAGCGAAGCGCTGGGGGCGGCTGGAGGCGCCAGGGCAATCGCTGGAATGCCTTTGAGCCGCTGGTCGAATTGATCGAGAGGGACACCGTAGCGCTGCGGGATTCCTCGAAGTTGCTCGCCGAGGAGCTGGACGTAGTATTTCGTCGCCTCCCCCATCACCTGGTCAGGATCGATTTCCTTGGCCACCGGGTCCAGCACGCGTTTGTGGTATTGCTCCTGCAGATAGGCAGCCAATCGGTTGGCGGCCGGATCGGTCTCTTTCCCGGAACTCACCTTGTACCAGGTCACCTTGACCGCCAGCCATTGCTGGGTCCAGTAGCTGGAAAACCATGGAATGAAGTTTTCCTCGGTGCGCTGATTGACCCGATCCCTCCAGGCTTCCATGGAGCCGCGCGCGTAGATTTTGACCTGTTCTGTCGCCGCTAGCGACGCGACGGCTATGTCCCCATCGACGTGCTGCCAGGCAGTCTCCGAGACCAGCACCGGAGGTGTTAGATCGGGCGTGCGATGTGGAATGGCGCAGCCTGCCAACACCACCATCAAGGCGACGATCAAGGCGACGATCAAGGAGCGCAGATTCAAGATCGCAGTACCCTAAAATAAATTCGACAGCGTTAGCACACCCGTTATGGGACCGGTGTATTGAGTATAGAAGAAGGTCTTCGCGAACAGGATTTGACGCCGAGGGCTGGTTTCACCAAGCTACTCGCCTCGAATTGCCCACCAGGTACACACTGCGTGATTGACCTCCGTTCTCATTGGCGCCGGCTTTTGCTATGCGCAATTCCCCTCATCGCCCTGCTGGCGGGTTGCGATGGCTACACCTCGAAAACCAAACCTCCTGCGGTGGCGACCTATGTCAGCACCGACTGGGACGATTTGCCCGCTGTCAGTGACAGCGACCTGCTGGCCGGCTTTAACGCGTGGTCTTCGGCGTGTGGGCGGCTGGCCAATGATCCCGTCTGGAAAAGTCCCTGCAGCGCAGCCGCTCAGCTGTCACCGACCCCTACGGCGATTCGCCAGTTCCTCAAGGAGCACCTGCAGGTGTATGGCCTGCGCTCGGCCGACCGCAGCAAGCTCGGTCTGATCACCGGTTATTACGAGCCCGTCTATCGGGGCAGCCTTGAGAGCAGCGCGCAAAATCCGGTGCCGGTACACGGCGTCCCCGACGACCTGGTGGTGGTCGCGCTGGACAGCCTTTACCCGGAACTCAAGGGCAAGCGTCTGCGCGGCCGCCTCGAAGGACATACCCTCAAACCCTATGACGACGCAGGCACCATCCAGCGCCAGGGTTTGAATGCCCCGGTACTGGCCTGGCTGAGCGACCCTATGGACCTGCAATTCCTGCAGATCCAGGGTTCCGGTCGCATCCAACTTGATAATGGCCAGCAACTGCGAATCGGTTACGCCGACCAGAACGGCTACCCCTACAAGCCAGTGGGACGCTGGCTGGTCGAGCAAGGCCAACTCAAGAAAGAAGAAGTGAGCATGGGACGGATCCGCGACTGGGCCGAGGCCAATCCAGATAAGGTTCCAGAATTGCTGGCGAGCAATCCCAGCTACGTGTTCTTCAGCCAACGCCCCGACAGCAACGAAGGGCCGCGCGGCTCGTTAAACGTACCTCTGACGGCGGGCTACAGCGTGGCGGTAGACCGCAAGGTCATCCCGCTGGGCAGCCTGCTCTGGCTATCCACCACGCGTCCGGACGGCAGCGCACTGGTGCGGCCAGTCGCTGCGCAGGACACCGGTGGGGCCATCGCAGGCGAAATTCGCGCCGACCTGTTTTGGGGCACCGGTACGGAGGCCGGCGAACTGGCAGGCAACATGAAACAGCAAGGGCAGATCTGGATGTTGTGGCCCAAAGGAATTACGTTGCCCGGCGCCCAATAATGGCTGATTCGAATTCGACCGCAAGAGTCGGAGTGTTCACAAAACGGAGTGCACCTAAGCTGAACTCAACGTGAATGCTGAGTAGAGAACGACATGAAAACCACAGCGCCTCCGCAGGCCAAAGGCAACGTAGCTGAAAATGACCCACGCTGGCTGGCAGTACTTGCCCGTGATCCGGCGGCTGACCAGCAGTTTGTCTACGCAGTGAAAACGACGGGGGTGTATTGCCGCCCCAGCAGCCCTTCCCGGCTGCCGCGAATAGAAAATGTCGAGTTCTTCGACACTGCCGAACACGCCAAAGCAGCGGGCTACCGCGCCAGTAAACGCGCGGCCGCCGATCAAACCTGGGTCGCCGAACACCATGCCGCCCTGGTCACCAACGCCTGTCAGATCATTGAGCAGGCCGAGACCGTACCCAACCTTAATCAGCTGGCCGAACACGTGGGCTTGAGTCCATTTCACTTTCACCGTGTGTTCAAGGCAGTTACTGGCTTGACGCCCAAGGCCTATGCCACGGCTCATCGTGCACGCAAAATGCGCGAGCAACTGGCGCGCGGCGGCTCGGTGACAGACGCGCTCTACGAGGCCGGTTTCAACGCCAACAGCCGTTTTTATGAGTCCTCTAACGGCGTTCTCGGCATGAAGCCGGGAGAATATCGGTCAGGAGGCGCCAACACCGACATCCGGTTTGCCGTGGGCGAGTGCTCATTAGGCGCGATCCTGGTGGCTCAAAGCGCGCGCGGTATTTGCGCCATTTCGTTAGGCGATGACCCCGAGGCGCTGGTGCGCGAGCTGCAGGACAAATTCCCGCGCGCCAACTTTATGGGTGCTGATCACGCGTTCGAGCAACTGATTGCCAAAGTGGTGGGGTTCATTGAAGCGCCGGCCATTGGTCTGGACTTGCCTTTGGACCTGCGTGGTACAGCGTTCCAAGAGCGTGTCTGGCAGGCACTCCGCAGCATTCCGGTCGGTACAACCGCCAGTTATGCAGAAATCGCCCTCATGATCGGTGCGCCGAAATCCTTCCGGGCGGTCGCTCAAGCGTGCGGAGCGAACCGCGTGGCCGTTGCGATTCCATGCCATCGGGTTGTACGTAGCGACGGCACAATTTCCGGTTATCGCTGGGGTGTGGAGCGCAAGCGCCTGCTGCTGGAACGTGAAGTTCAATGAGCACGCGCCCGTTTTGGGTCAAACGGCTTCGGCATGCCTGGGCAGAGCGATAGAAATCAACGCGGCGAGCACCACAAAAGCGCTCGATATCCACAAGCACGCAATCAGCCCATACACCTGGTAAATCCATCCAGAGAGGATTGTGCCGATCAAGCGACCCATGGCGTTGGACATGTAGTAGAAGCCCACATCCAGCGAGACACCGTCTTCCTTGGCGTAGGAGACAATCAGGTAGCTGTGCAGCGATGAGTTCACCGCGAACAGGGCACCAAAGACCATCAGCCCACCCAACAGAACGACGTGCTCGGATAAGCCGGTGTTCAACCCCAGGGCAATTGCACCTGGCAACACCGCCAGCGGAAGCGCCCAGAGAAAGGCCGCGCGCCCATCGGGCACACGCCCGTTTTTCTTGCCTGTGATGCTTGGCGCGAACGACTGCACGATGCCGTAGCCGATCACCCACGCAGCAAGAAAACCACCGACCTTCCAGACGTCCCAGCCAAAGACTGTACTGAGATAGACCGGCAATGCGACGACAAACCAGACATCCCGAGCACCAAACAAAAACATCCGCGCTGCCGACAGGATGTTGATTGCACGGCTCTTGGAAAGGATCTCCCGGAACTTGGGTTTGGCTTTAGCTTTGCCCAAGTCCTTCTTGAGTAAGATCAAACTGCTGATCCAGATCAGCCCCAACACGATGGCCATGGCCAGCACCGCGCCCTTGAATCCGATGGCTGCCAGCAAAGCACCGCCCAGAAAGAAACCGACGCCCTTGAGCGCATTCTTCGAGCCGGTGAGGATGGCTATCCACTGATAGAGCCTGCTCTGCTGTCCATCGGGCACCAGCAGCTTGATCGAACTTTTGGCACTCATCTTGTTCAGGTCTTTGGCAATCCCCGACAAGGCCTGGGCACCCATCACCCAAGGAATCGTCAGCCAGACCGATGGCACTGTCAGCATCAGCAGTGCCACGACCTGAATGGCCAAACCAATATTCATGGTTCGGTTCAGGCCCAAGCGGGCCCCAAGGTAGCCACCCACGAGGTTGGTGACCACACCAAAGAATTCATAGAACAAAAACAGCGCCGCAATCTGAAGCGGGCTGTAGCCCAGCGCATGAAAGTGCAGTACCACCAACATGCGCAGCGCGCCATCGGTGAGGGTGAAGGCCCAGTAATTACCCGTGACGAGCAGGTACTGCCGCACTTCAGGAGCGAGGGCTGACAACGCGTTCATGATTGATCCTATCAAACAACAGATAAGTTATTGAAAAATAAAGCATAAATGTCGTTATATTTTCAGCTAAACGCAGATTCGTAGGAGCTGCCGAAGGCTGCGATCGCCCCAGTTTGCTGCGCGACAGCGCGGCGTTGAAGACGGGGCGGTATCGCCTATCAGACTGCCAAACCGACCATTTTCGCCAGTTCGACCGTACGGTTGGCATAGCCCCATTCGTTGTCGTACCACGCATAGATTTTTACTTGGGTGCCATTGATGACCATGGTCGACAGCGCATCAATAATCGAAGAACGCGGGTCGGTACGGTAGTCGATGGACACCAGTGGACGCTCCTCATAGCCAAGAATGTCTTTCAATTCATTCTCGGAAGCGTCCTTCAGCAGTTGATTCACTTCTTCTGCGGTCGTGGCGCGTTCGACTTCGAACACACAGTCGGTCAGCGAAGCGTTGGCCAACGGGACGCGCACGGCGTGACCATTCAGGCGTCCGCGCAGCTCTGGGAAAATTTCGGCGATGGCCGTGGCAGAGCCGGTGCTGGTCGGAATCAAGCTCATCCCGGAAGCACGCGCACGGCGCAGATCCTTGTGTGGCTGATCGAGGATGCTCTGGGTGTTGGTCAGGTCATGAATGGTGGTGATCGAGCCGTGACGAATCCCCAGCTTTTCGTGGATCACTTTGACCACCGGAGCCAGGCAGTTCGTGGTGCACGAAGCAGCGGTCACGATGCGATGTTGCGCAGGGTTGAACAGGTGGTGATTGACCCCCATCACAATGTTCAACGCCCCGCTCTCCTTCACCGGGGCACTGACCACAACGCGCTTCACGCCTTGGTCCAGGTAGCCCTGAAGGACCGCAACCGTCTTCATTTTGCCGCTGGCTTCGATCACCAGATCGCAGCCCGACCAATCGGTATCGGCAATCGCTTTATTGGCACTGACCTTGATCCGCTTGCCGTCGATGACAATGCACTCGCCCTCGGCACCGGCCTGGTACTGCCAGCGGCCATGCACGGAGTCGAAGTTGAGCAGGTGCGCATGCGTTGCCGCATCACCTGCCGGGTCGTTGATTTGCACGAATTCAAACTCTGGCCAACTCCAGGCAGCTCGCAGCGCGAGGCGACCGATCCGACCGAAACCATTAATGCCAACTTTGATAGCCATGTCTTTGCTCCTTGTAACTGATGTCAGTGGGGGCCGATTTACGCGTATCGAACTGGCCGAATATCGGTTATCACACGGTAAAACTGTCCTCAGATAGAACGCTGATTAACCCGGTCCATGAGTGCTTCCGCCGACTCTTTACGCTCGGAATAGCGGTCAACCAGATAGTCCTGGCGGTCGCGCAGCAGCAGCGTGAATTTCACCAACTCCTCCATCACGTCGATGACGCGGTCATAGAAGGGAGAGGGTTTCATGCGACCGTTCTCGTCGAACTCCAGATAGGCCTTCGGTACGGACGATTGATTGGGGATGGTGAACATCCGCATCCAGCGCCCGAGTACCCGCAGTTGATTGACCACATTGAACGACTGAGAACCACCACACACCTGCATGACCGCCAGGGTTTTACCCTGGGTCGGACGGACTGCGCCCATGGCCAGAGGCACCCAGTCGATCTGTGCTTTGAACACGGCACTCATTGAGCCGTGGCGCTCGGGTGAGCACCAGACTTGCCCTTCCGACCACAGCACCAGTTCGCGCAGCTGTTGAACCTGCGGGTGGTCATCGGCCACGTCATCGGGCAATGGCAAGCCTGATGGATTGAAAAGCCGTGTTTCGGCGCCCATGCGTTGCAGCAGGCGAGCAGCCTCCTCTACCAGCAAGCGGCTGAAGGAGCGCTCACGCGTCGATCCATACAGCAGCAGGATGCGTGGTTTATGGGTGGATTTAAGCTCGATCCCCAGTTTGTCTGCCGAAGGTAATTCAACCAATTCGGCGTCGAGTTGGGGGATGGGGTCGTCATACATAGTCGTTGTCCTGCGCAGCTGCGCTCTTGGGTTCATCAAACCAGCGGCGTTTAAGCCACAGCGCTACACCCACTAAAGAAATCAGTACCGGCACTTCCACCAGTGGGCCAATTACCGTGGCGAAAGCAACCGGGGACGCCAGGCCGAAGGTGGCGATGGCCACCGCAATCGCAAGTTCAAAGTTGTTGCTCGCGGCGGTAAAAGCCAGCGCGGTGGTGCGTGGGTAATCTGCCTTGAGCAGCTTGCCCATGCAGAAACTGAGAAAGAACATCACCACGAAGTAGATCGTCAGCGGGATCGCAATGCGCAATACATCTAGCGGCAATTGCAGCACCTTGTCGCCCTTGAGGCTGAACATGGCGACGATGGTCAACAGCAATGCCACCAGGGTCAGCGGGCTTATTTTTGGGATAAAGCGCTCTTGATACCAAGCGTTTCCTTTACGGGCGATCAGGATCTTTCGGGTCAGAAAACCGGCCAGGAATGGCACACCCAGGTAGATCAGAACCGACTCGGCAATGCTGATGAAGCTGGTCTCGATGACACTGCCTTGCAACCCGAACAGTGGCGGCAGGAGGCCAAGGAACACCCAGGCATACAGACTGAAGAACAGGATCTGGAAGATGCTGTTGAAGGCCACCAATCCGGCGACATATTGATTGTTGCCGCCTGCGATCTGATTCCAGACCAGCACCATGGCGATGCAACGTGCGAGGCCGATGAGAATCAGCCCGGTCATGTATTCCGGCTTATCGCTCAGAAAGACAATGGCCAAAACGAACATCAATACCGGCCCGACGACCCAGTTCTGGATCAGAGACAAGGCAAGGATGCGCTTGTCTTTGAAGACCTCTGGCAGCTCTTCATAACGAACCTTGGCCAGGGGCGGATACATCATGACGATCAAGCCGATGGCAATCGGGATATTGGTATTGCCCACAGACAGACTGTTGAGCCACTGCGGCCAGCCTTCGAACAGGCTCCCCAGCCCGATGCCGAACGCCATGGCCAAGAAGATCCACAGGGTCAGGTACCGATCCAGGAAGGAAAGGCGACTTTTACTCATGTTCATATCTCCTGCTTTAAGCGTGTCGATCAGAACGGGCTCACCTTGAGCTGTTCGGCACTCAACATGGACGGATCAGCAGCACGCTGCGGCGCGCGCCGGACGGTCGCCCATTTCATCAAGACGTTTCGCATCAGTACTCAACCACTGCTTGTTGGCGTCCAGCACGGTGGTCAAAACGCCGTGCACCCAATCAGGCAGGTTCGGGTGCAGACGGTAATACACCCATTGCCCTTGCCGCCGATCCGCCAGCAAGCCGCAGTTGCGCAGTTGCGCCAAGTGCCGGGATACCTTGGGCTGACTCTCGTTGAGCGCGCAGGTCAGCTCGCAGACGCAGAGTTCACCCTCACGAGTGACCAGCAACATCATGCGCACCCGGTTGTCGTCAGCCAGGCATTTAAAAACAGTGGTCGGTGTCAGAAGGTCGGCCATTGCTGCTCTCTGAATGTGGATGTCACCAAGAGGAACAAGACTCGGGCGTTGGCGGTCATGCCGAGGTCTTAGCTCATATACGATTTTTCGAATATATGGTTTTTCGCATATGGCGTAAAGCGAATATGTAAAAAAATTCATGTGCAGGGGAACAGGGCGAAATGCGGGGCGCTCTAGGATGTGCTCGAGCCTAACGCTCAAGCCGGCAAACATTCTTGCTGGCAAAACCCGAAGTGTGGAGAGTTCCCCATGAAAACCCTTAAAGCGTTGTTGATCGTTGCCCTGATGGGTGCGTCTGTTACAGCGATGGCCGAAGGTGGTGGCGACCGTGTAATGGCCCAGATGGTCGCTGCACGAGACGCCTCGATGGCACATTACCAGCAGTCTGAACATGCCCAGGCCGTAGCGAGTACTCAGAAAGCGAGCTCTAGCGAAGTAGAACACTCGAACTGACAGTGCTCTACCCGTCAATTCGACTGAGCAGCCGGATTATTCGCCATGCGCTTAACGTGTCATGGGATGCAACCGGACAACTGCGCAACGTATGTTTTAACCGAATCGCTTACTTGCCTTGTGGCAGTGGGACTCGGGAAACAGGGGCGACAAGACATCGCCTCAGGCCCGGGACTCTGGATTATTCTGGATGCCCGGCCCCATTTTGGCGGACCGGGTGCCTGGTCCGCCAAAGGGAACGGTAAATACCCTTCCAACTCCTCTATGACACTATTTCGTTCACAGAAGAGCTCACTTTAAACGGACTATAAATAACCTGTGTTCTGATCAATCACTTCCATTGCCGGCTGCATCTTCACCTGTATCAAGCCGATAACCCACGCCTGGAATGGTGAGAATCAGGGAGTGATCAAATCCTTCATCCAGTTTGCGTCGCAAGCGATAGATATGCTTATCGATCACGTTATCGTTGGGATCAAACTCATAGTCCCAGGCGCTCTCAAGCAACATCATGCGAGAAACAATCTCACCGCTATGACGCATGAGTTTTTCCAGGATCAAGGTCTCACGATAGGCCAGAGCGATCGTTCGTCCCTGACGCGTCGCCCGGCGCGCAGCGCAGTCGAGGTGAAGGTCTCCGACCTGAAGGCTGCGCGAAGGCCCAGGGTTTTGATCGTGGGTACGCAGCAAGGCATCCAGCCGGGCCAGGACTTCGACAAATGCGTAGGGTTTGCCCAGGTAATCATCGCAGCCGGCCTTTAAGCCTTCGACTCGCTGTTGAGTCGAGGCCAGTGCACTCAGCATCAGTACCGGCAATCGCATCTGCTGGCGGCGCAACTCACGGACCAGGGCCAGGCCGTCCATGCCCGGCAAGCTCCGATCGACAATCAACGCATCGTAGATACCCTCCAGCGCCATGGCCAGGCCACTTGGACCGTCGTCGGCAGCATCGACGATATGCCCACACTCCCCCAGCCCACGGACCAGATAACTTGCCGTGCGCGCATCGTCTTCGATCACCAGGATGCGCACGCAGACCTCAACGTCGTCGAAACTAAACTTTCTTTCATGTTGCCGCGACCTTTGCGTCTATGTCGATTTGGCACACTATGCCATTAACGGGGTCGAGAGCCAGTACCACGACCTAAAAGCCTCACCACAGAGCTCTGCATAACGCCTATGACTCATGTATTGGTCGTTGAGGATGACCCCGTCACCTCCCGCGAGATCGAAGCAGCCCTTCAGGATCATGGTTTTGACGTGACACTGGCCGAGAATGGCCGGGACGGTTTACTGCAAGCAATAAGCGATACATTCGACATTATTGTCCTCGACCGGATGCTCCCTGGCGCTCTCGATGGCTTGGGCATGCTCACCGCTTTACGCGCCTCAGGCATCACTACGCCGGTGCTGATACTCAGTGCTTTAAGTGCACTGGATGATCGAGTCAAGGGCCTGCGCGCGGGCGGGGACGACTATCTAACCAAACCATTCGAGTTCATCGAGTTGACCGCGCGCCTGGATGCACTCAGTCGTCGACGCATCGCGCAACCGGAACAGGATCGCGAGAACCGTCTGCGGGTCGGCAATCTAGACCTCGACTTGCTGCGCCGCTCGGTACGCCGGGGGGAACGGCAGATTGAGCTGCTGCCTCGTGAATATGCACTGCTTGAGTACCTGGTAAAACACGCAGGCGAGGTCGTGACGCGCACCATGCTGTTCGAAGCGGTGTGGAACTATAACTACGACGAGCGCACGAACGTCATTGAAGTGCACATCGGTCGCCTGCGCCGCAAAATCGATAGCGACGGCGAACCCCCCATGCTCCACACCATTCGCGGATCTGGCTATGTTCTCCGTTCACCTGAGTGAAATTCCGCGCACGATCAGCTTCCGTACAGCGCTCATGTTTTTGGCCCTGTTCGGTTGCTCGTTCTTCGCCTTATTCGGTTATATCTACTGGCAAACCACCGGTTATCTCATCGCTGAAGTGGACACGACCCTGTATCAAGAGATAGACCGCCGGAGTCAACAGCCTCCAGTCCTGCGCCAGCAGGAACTTCTCAAACATGCCGAGCAGGACCCCGACGGGCGACGCCCCTACACAGTGTTCAATGCACAAGGCAAACCCATCGCGGGAGCCTTACAGTCGCTGCCTGTATTCCGTGAATATGACAGACCCACTGAGTTTGTCTGGGATAAAACCAGCGGCCATAACAGACCTGTCCGTTTTATCGTCCATCGCTTGGAAGACGGCGCAACGCTGCTGATCGGACAGGACATCCACGATATTCGCGAGTTTGACGAACTGTTGGTCAATGCCCTGATCTCCGGGGGCGCACTGTTGCTGGTGGTAGGCCTGTTCGGCGCCATTGCGCTGGGCTTTTCCGCCCGCCGACGCCTGGACATTCTCAGTCGATCCATAAAAAAAATCGTCGAAGGCGACCTCAGTCGACGCCTGCCCACGCGCGGCAACCGCGATGACATTGATCGTATCGCCAGTGTGGTCAACGGCATGCTTGACGCTTTAGAGCGGCTGATGAGTGAAGTAAAAGGTGTCTGCGACGATATAGCCCATGATTTACGCACACCGCTTACCCGGCTGATCGCCGGACTGGAACGTGCACAGCGACGCGACCTGAGCAAAGAGGAATATGCCAGCGCCATTGATGTCGCCATTGAGGAGTCGAAGGGGTTGATGCAGACGTTCCGCGCACTGTTGCGTATTTCGGAAATCGAAGGCAGCGTCCGCCGTAGTCACTTCTCCCTGGTTGATCTCAATAAAATTGGCGCCGACGCTACCGAGCTATTCGAGCCGCTGACGGAGGAGCGCGGCATGACCCTTGAGTTCATTCCCAGCGCCAAGCCCGCGAATCTATCGGGAGACGCCCAACTGCTGTTCGATGCTGCGTGCAACCTACTCGACAACGCCATCAAGTTTTCGCCCGACAACAGCCGGATCCAGGTCAGGGTGATCGCCGATGCAACCCACAGCGGGATTAGCATCAGTGACAATGGCCCAGGCATACCGGAGGCAGAGCGTGAAGCCGTATTGCGCCGCCTTTACCGCTCCGAGTCCAGTCGCCACACCGCAGGCAATGGGCTGGGTTTAAGTATGGTTTCAGCGGTTGCCCGACTGCATGACATGACCCTAAAAGTTCATGATGCACAGCCCGGCTGCCGGGTTGATCTGATCGGGAAAGCACCCTCTGTTTAACGATTAAGCCTCGCTGCATAATTGATACATAACCTGCCTACCCCCGTGGAACGACCCGTTCTGCGTTTAGTGTGCACCCTCCAGGGCGATGGCACGTAGAATCGCGCCGTGGAACAGGTTCTTGAGGTTGCAGCGGTGGATCTAAAGCAGGGTTTTGTCCTGACCCGGCACTGGCGTGATACGCCCGCAGGCACGGAGGTCGGGTTCTGGTTGGCAACCAACGACGGTCCTCGGTATATCCGCCTGCCTTACCAGCCCTCGGTGGCCTTCATTCCTGCCGAGCAGCGCGAACAGGCCGAGTCGCTACTGCGCAGCGAGCGCGACATAGAACTCCGCCCGCTGGGCCTCTGCGATTTCCAGCACCGTCCCGTGCTGGGCTTATATTGCCAGCAGCATCGCCAGTTGATGAATATCGACAAACACTTGAGAAAGGCTGGCGTCGATGTCTTCGAGGCCGATATCCGTCCGCCGGAACGCTACCTGATGGAACGCTTCATTACCGCGCCAGTGTGGTTCGGCGGAGCGGCGGACGGCAACGACACAGTGCCTGACGCGCAACACATGAAACCCGCTCCGGACTATCGCCCCCGGTTGAAGCTGGTCTCCCTGGACATTGAAACCAACGCCCAAGGCGACCTGTATTCCATCGCGCTCGAAGGCTGTGGCGAGCGCCAGGTCTATATGCTTGGGCCTGCAAACGGCAAGGACGATGCTGTCGATTTCCTGCTGGACTATTGCGACACCCGGACTCAGTTGCTCGAGAGACTGAACCAGTGGCTTGCCCGGCACGACCCCGATGCGATCATCGGCTGGAACCTCGTGCAGTTCGACCTGCGCGTGTTACACGAACATGCTCAGCGCTTGCAGGTACCGCTGCGACTCGGACGCGGCGGCGACGTGATGGGTTGGCGCAAGCACGGCACCCGCAGCAACCACTACTTCGCGGCAGCCGCCGGGCGCCTGATTATCGATGGCATCGAAGCACTGCGTTCCGCGACCTGGAGCTTTCCATCGTTCAGCCTCGAATACGTCGCACAGACGCTGCTTGGCGAAGGCAAGTCCATCGACACCCCGTACCAGCGCATGGATGCCATCGACCGCATGTTCGCCGAGGATAAACCCGCCTTGGCGCGGTACAACCTGAAGGACTGCGAGCTCGTGACACGGATCTTCGCGAAGACCGAGCTACTGACATTCCTGCTGGAGCGTGCCACCGTCACGGGCTTGCCCACTGACAGCAGTGGCGGCTCGGTCGCCGCCTTTTCGCACCTCTATATACCTCAGATGCATCGACTGGGTTTTGTCGCGCCGAACCTTGGGGAGCGGCCGCCAGAAGCGAGTCCGGGCGGCTTCGTGATGGACTCGCGCCCCGGCCTGTATGAGTCGGTGCTGGTGCTCGACTACAAGAGTCTGTATCCATCGATTATCCGCACGTTCCTGATCGATCCAGTGGGGCTGGTAGAGGGCATGCGGCATCCCGGTGACAGCGAGTCGGTACCAGGCTTTCGCGGTGCGCGCTTCTCGCGGACCCGACATTGTCTGCCGGACATCGTGGCACGTGTTTCGCAAAGCCGGGAAGCGGCCAAGCTCGAACACAACAGCCCACTCTCGCAGGCGCTGAAGATCATCATGAACGCGTTCTACGGTGTACTGGGATCCAGCGGCTGCCGCTTCTTCGACCCTCGCCTGTCCTCATCCATCACGCTGCGCGGCCACGAAATCATGCGTAAGACGCGCGAATTGGTAGAGGCCCAAGGCTATGCCGTGATCTACGGAGACACCGACTCCACCTTCGTCTGGCTAGGGCACATCCATTCAGAGGAAGAAGCGGCACGCATCGGGCAGGCATTGGTGCAGCACGTCAATCTGTGGTGGCGCGACCACCTGCTCAGTGAGTTCGGGTTGGAAAGCGCGCTTGAGCTCCAGTTCGAGACACACTTCCGCCGCTTCCTGATGCCCACCATCCGGGGCGCCGAGGAAGGCAGCAAGAAGCGCTACGCCGGGTTGGTCACGCGTGCGGACGGCAGCCACGAAATGGTCTACAAGGGACTGGAAACGGTGCGCAGCGACTGGTCGCCACTGGCCCGCCAGTTCCAGCAGGAGCTCTACCTGCGCATCTTCAATCGGCAACCGTATCAGGACTATGTGCGCGACTATGTGCGCCGGACGCTGGCGGGAGAGCTCGATGAACTGCTGATCTATCGCAAGCGCCTGCGCCGTCAACTGGCCGACTACCAGCGCAACGTGCCACCGCATGTGCGTGCGGCGCGCCTCGCCGACGAATACAACGACCAACTGGGCAGACCGCGCCAATACCAGAACGGCGGCTGGATCAGCTACGTAATGACCGCCGGGGGCCCCGAGCCTCTGGAAACCCGGCGTACGGCGATCGACTACGACCACTACGTCACCCGCCAGCTGCAACCGGTGGCGGACGCCATTCTGCCCTTCGTGCAAGACGATTTCGCCACGCTGGTCGGCGGACAGCTCTGCTTGTTCTGATACTAACCAGCGGTCACGACTAAAACCTATATCCGGAAACTGCCCACCAACTGCTTAAGGCGACCCGCATGCTGTTCCAGGTCGGAGCAGGCACGCAACGTTGTCTGAAGGTTTTCCACCCCTTCCTGATTGAGGGTGTTGATCTCGGTGATATCGATGTTGATCGCCTCGACGACCGCAGTCTGTTCTTCGGTGGCGGTGGCGACCGACTGGTTCATGCCGTCGATTTCGCCAATGCGTTGGTTCACGCTGCTCAAACGCTCCCCGGCGAGGTTGGCGACGACAACGCTGTCCTGACTATGGCGCTGGCTTTCAGTCATCGTACTGACCGATTCGCGGGCACCGATTTGCAGCTCGTCGATCATTTTCTGAACCTGTTGCGCCGACTCCTGAGTGCGGTGCGCCAGGTTTCGAACCTCGTCGGCCACTACCGCAAATCCCCGTCCGGCTTCCCCTGCCCTCGCCGCTTCGATGGCCGCATTGAGCGCCAGCAAATTGGTTTGCTGAGAAATACTGGTGATCACTTCGAGAATCTGCCCGATGTTCACGGTTTTGCTGTTAAGCGACTCGATATTGCTGCTGGAGGCGCTGAGCATCTCGGACAATTGATTCATCGACTGAATGCTTTTATCGACCACCTGCTGACCTTCCTCGGCCAATTGCCGCGCATCGCTGGCCTGGCGGGAAGCTTGTGCCGCATTGCGAGCTATCTCCTGCGCCGCAGCACCCAATTCGTTGATCGCAGCTGCGACGCTGTGGGTACGATTGGCTTGTTCATCCGAGTTGAGCATGGATGAGTTGGAGGCGCTGACCACACGCGCGGCCACCTCGTTGAGATGATCAGTGGCCGACGACACTTCGCGGATTGAGCCGTGGATTCGTTCGACGAAGCGGTTGAACGCGGTACCCAGGATGCCAAATTCATCCTGAGTCTGGATGGTCAGCCGCTTGGTCAGGTCGCCTTCACCTTCAGCGATGTCCTGCAGGGTATGCGTCATTACATGCAAGGGCTTCATCAGCATACCGATCAGCATACCGAGCAACGCGATGATGATAACCACCGCAATGAGTGTCGCGACAATCGCAGAGGTCCGGAACTCGCTCAACACTCCGTAGGCCTTGTCTTTATCCACGGACAAGCCGATGTACCAGCTGACCGAGGACAGGCCTTTGATAGGGGTAAAGGTGACGATGCGGGTTTTACCGTCGACCTGGACTTCACTGATAGCGTCGCTGATCGGTGGCGTGTCTTTTGGGTAAATGTCTTTGAGGGTTTTCATCACAAAGGCTTTGTCCGGATGAACCAAGACTTTACCGTCCGCGCTGACCAGGAAGGCATAACCCATGCCGTCGAAATCCAGAGCGTTAATACTGTCGGCAATGGTTTTCAAACTCAAATCCCCACCGACCACTCCAATGTTTTGACCGGCCTTTTGCACGGCATCAACAACGGAAATCACCAGCTCGCCAGTTGCCAGATCAATGTAGGGCTCAGTCAGTGTCGAAACGCTGCTGCCTTGCGCACCTTTGTACCAAGGCCGTACGCGTGGGTCGTAGCCGTCCGGCATCTTACTGTCCGGCCGTATAGTAAAACTGCCATCCGAACCGCCGATGTAAACGCTCATAAAGCTGGAAATGAGCGCTTTCTGGCTGAGCACATTGCCCACATTCGTTACGTCGGGATTGAGGGCGGCCGATTGCGAGAGGTTTTCAATGAGCAGGGTCCGCCCATTAAGCCAGGTCTGAATATTGCGCGCCGTGGCGCTGCCCATCTCATGCAGGTGGTTCTTCAGATCACTGCGAATCGCATTGCGCTGCAGGTAGTCGTTGTACGAGGTAAAGAGTGCGAAGGTTGTAATCACGATCAGCGAAGCGGCCAGCAGAATTTTATGGCTGAAGCGCAAATGATTATTCATGGCGTGTAGTCCGGTCAGTCTTCATGACCAAGGGCGCCCTTTCTCCGAAAGAGCACGATATGGGCATTATTTTAGGGGGGGCAAACCGGTTATTCCTCCGTTCCCTTGAGGAGCATCCGCGTTCTTCAGTCTTTTCTGGGCTATCGCCTTTATATCGACAGTGATGGACTAAAGATTAATCAGAAATGTCGAAAACAATGCACAGCGCTCGCGAGCATTTAAATCTGGCTTTTCAGGTGCAAGCGCACACTAGTAACGTGCAGAAGCACGTTACTAAGCAGGGCTATAGGAGTCTTCGGGCAGATTGGGTACTGGCTGGAGAAACGAGCTCATAAGCCCTACGATGAAACCACCTATTTGAATGCCTTGAGGAAGCGCGGTTCACCGCTGATCAAGAACCTTGATCAAGGTTGACTGGCTTCCCAAGAGCGTGAAGCGGCCGGTCGTGACAGGCCGCAAGTGGCCAACAACTGATCTGTGGCACTCTTCGGCTAATTAGCCTGCCTGTGGCGCTGTGCTGCATGGCCGTATTCAGGGCAAAGCTGTTAGCATTTGCCGAACGAACCAATTTGTCCTGTCATTCGAAAAAGGAATTTACCCCTATGTCGCAAAACATCAGCATCGCCGTGATCGGCGCAGGCCGCACCGGCTCGCCGTTGCTAAGTGAGCTGCTGCAGTATGACTACATTCAGGTTCTGGGTGTCGCAGACCTTGATCCAGAATCCACCGGGATGACCCTGGCCCGCGAGCGGCAAATCCCTTGTTTCCTGGACCCGCTAGAAATGGTCGAGGCCGTTGGCGAGGTGGATATTCTGGTTGAGGTCAGTGGTGATCGGGAGCTAAAAGCGAAGATCAAGCAGCGCTACGAAACCACGGGCAACCGCCACACCATCATCTTGCATGACCTGGTGGCGCGACTGGTGATCAGCGTGTGCACGCGTAGCCCGATCCTGGTCCCGGCACGGCATCCCGACGACCACGGAATCGGCTAAGGGACATCGCGCTTCCGAAACAGGAATGGACAGGCGTCCACCGGCCAAGTGGACAGCCTTGTCAGAGGCTGATGACAGCTGCCCGCTGTGCAGGTTAGCTTCGGGTCCACAGAAACCGACCTGAACCTTGCGGTGTTCCGTCCGGGCTACCGCCTGACGCAGGGTTTCACTCCACTGATCGACCCCACCGCCATTACCCCACGAACTGCACTCCACATAACCCCAGCCATGGTTTGCAACTCTCCGGCCGGAGGGAGGGCGCGTGAGGGGGTTGAAGCAGCAGACCCAGGTAGCTTTGATATACAACTCAATAAGTCTGTTAAATTATCGAGCGCGCATAAGATTTTCATGCTCGACTTGGCCAGCGCTTAAGCGATGCCGTAGCTGCACCACCTGGATGTATGGATACAGCAATGACGAGTTCATTCGGAGCAAGGAACAGAAGCCAAGCTTTCGCAAAACGCACATTGGTGCCTCGTGCAGTAGGGCTGGCCACTGGTTTTTTCTGCGTCGCGGGGGTCTTTTGGGAGCAAGGTCGTCCACCGTTTATTTGGGCACTGCTCATCACCTTCTGCTTCGTCTGGCCGTGGATTGCCTTTGTACTGGCGCGATCCTCCGAACGTCCCGCGCATATTGAACGGCATAGTGTCCTGCTTGACTCCGCTTTTGCCGCGTTTTTGATCGCCACCATAGGGTTCAACCTGTTCCCTAGCATTGTGATGTTCTCGATGCTGGCAATGAACAACGTTGCTACCGGTGGGATGGCCTTTGTATTACGCGGTTGGCTGGCCCAAATGGTGGGAATAGCCTTCTCCATCGCGATATTCGGCTTAAGTTTCTCGTTTTATAGCAGTCCCTTGGTGGTCTATTCGACGGTGCCGATGATCATCGTCCAGCCATTGGTCATCGGCTGGACGTTATACCGGCTTGCGCTTCGGCTAGGGCAGAACCGTAAAGTGTTACGTACGTTGAGTGAGACCGACAGCTTGACAGGGCTCTACAACCGTCGTTACTGGAATGCGCTGCTTGAAAACGAATATAAACGCTGCGGATACGGAGCCTCGAACGGGTGTCTTGCACTCGTAGATCTGGATAGTTTCAAGCAGATAAACGACATGCATGGTCACCTTGTCGGGGATGAAGTCCTGCGACACGTGGCTTCCGCGCTCAGGGCGAACGCCCGCTCAACTGACATTGTGGCGAGATTCGGCGGGGATGAGTTTTGTGTATTTCTACCTGATACCCATAAGGTGGTCGCCTTTCAGGTGCTTGAAAGGGTGAGGATGGAAGTCGCTGACGCTGTATTCGGTCCAAAGCAAGGTCCCCTTGCGACCTTGAGTATCGGTCTAACCGAATTCGACAATCCAATGTTGTTCAACGAATGGTTCAAACAAGCGGACTTGGCACTGTACGAAGCTAAAGCCCTTGGGGGAAACCAGGTCGCCTGCTTCGGCTCACGGCCTGATGACGATACGCGATCAGCCCAGCAATATGGCGAATCAGGCGCGTGAAAAAGCCGAATATACCGACCGGATTCAGTTCAAGTCCAGCCTGATCACCAACTCCATCGCCACCCTGAAGAGTTACGTCAAGGCCAAGGTCCGTCTTGGGGTGACCTTACTGTCTGCCCATGCAGTGGCCAATGAAGTCGCAGAGGGTCAACTGACAGCGCTCAGAACGCAGAACGAAGTATTCGAAAGTGCCGAAGCACATTTGATGGTTCGAGCGAACCGGCAGTTGTCGATGGCGGTGGAGCGATTATTGGAAACGCTGAGGCTGCGATTGAGCTTTGATAGCCTCGATGAACCCACGGTCAGAAAAGAACACCAAAAACCCACCTGAAACTGCAACTAAACAAATGCCATTGCTGGGCACTTATTCAATTGCAGCGATTGAAACTAATTCGAAAAATCTAAACTTCTCCTTCATTGCAGCTTTTCTAGCAAATTGCTCGGCATCAAAGCGACTCAGGGTATTCGTATCGTGAACGAAGAGCGTCTCTTCACCCTCGAATTCTCGTGTCACCCGAAGCGTAACGCGGAGCCCCGTGGAGGCTCGTTTTTTAGGCTTGGGTGCTGCTGCGGGGGGTGAGGCTGGTCTTTGTTCAGGCTCCTCCGGTGCATCCTGGACTTGGGCATCAAGCCCTAAAGCGTTTCGCATTTCTTGTTCGGTCAGCTCTGTATTCATTTCGGCGCCTTTTGGGGGAGTTAGGTTCAATTTTATAGAGACGAGATTGGATTGGCGCAATGACCTTTCAAGAAAATCAACCCCGCTGAAAAAGTGAAGGGTCAATACGCCAGGGGAAAATTAAAACGCCGGGTGCTTCGTAAACCACTGGTCAACTGCAGTGACTACAAACGAAGGAAGATTTGGCAATGCAGCGTCGAGAAACGGCGTGCGTAAGATCGCCGTGTCCTTGACCAGATCAGCGTCGTGATCCGGGAATTTTTTGGGAGCCACAGGTGGGGTGAATGATGCGCGCGTCAGGGCGACATTGGCGGCCCCACCACTCCATAAGTCGTCAATGCGATTGACCGTCATGTCATACCAGAAACGAAACCAGTACTTGCGCCTCAGGACGCCTTTCTGCTTCATTCCGGTCGCAGGTGGGTAATCATGGGCCAACACCAACACATAAGGCACATCTTCGATCGCCATACCCCTGTAAGCGAACATATTTCGACTGAGCGCTTGCTCCAGCAGCATCAAAAACTCATCGAAACTCATCGCCGGAATCAACCGAGCCAATTCCTGGTAATGCAGCTGCCAGTGAGCCTTGAACAGCGCCCGCAGGTTGGCACCACTCTCGGCGTCCGAATTATTAGGCTTCAAACCCATGGTCGGTTGCCCGAACGGCGCTTTGCTCGGACAGAATCCTGACGCTGTTCCATGCCAGAAATGCAGGTTTTTTGCCCCCTGACGAAGATAAAGATGTTGTTTGCAATACGGACATTCAGCGGGCTGAGGCGTCAGCTCGTCCGTTGTGGTCGTTCCGTAAAGCCGTTGAAAAACGACAGCGGTGACGCGTGAGCCCGTCGTCGGGTCAATACCAAAATGCATATAAGTCCTTATAGAACACACGGTGACAGGCAAATACAGCACGCCACCTTTAACTTGACCAACGGGTAGCGTGGTCAAGTTGATTATTTATTGTTAACAGAACTCAGGGCTGTTCTCGACCCACCATCATACTCGGGTGACAAAGGATTTCTCCGCGAAAATTTCTATCGCCAAAGGCGCGCAGCCCAAACACGCTCATCACAATGCAATTATTCTTTAACCATAAGAAAAAAAACGCCACAATAATTGCATCACGCTGTAAATTGTCAACAAAGTGCTATTATTCTTGCACTCACCTTCGACGAATATCGGAATTGTTGTACACATGGCCAACAAAACAGCCCCTCTCCTCCCCGCTACAAGCCGTCTCCTTGTCGAGCTCGGCGAACGGCTTCGCCTTGCCCGCTTGCGGCGCAAGCTGCAGGCCAAGCAGGTGGCAGAGCGAGCCGGTATGTCGCAGATGACGCTGCGGGCCCTGGAACGGGGTGGCTCTGGCGTCACTATGGGCGCGTACCTTTCTGTCCTACAGGTGCTTGGTCTAGAGCAAGATATTTCCCTGATCGCCAAAACTGACGATATGGGGCGCCACCTGCAAGACTCAGCCCTCCTGAGCAAGCCGCGCCCTCATGCCGGGAAATCGATCACCTCCGATGGCACCAAAACGGCGCTGCGCCAACGGACGGTCTCCACGCCACCAACACCCAGTCAGGACGACCTGTCGAGCGCTGCGCAAAGCCCGGACTCGTCAGTTAAAGCCGCGTCGAAACTTTCCGCTCTGATTATCAAACCCAAAAAAGCAGCCAAAAAACCTATCGATGCGGAAACCAGGGAATGAACTTGATTGCCGTTTATGCCGACTGGAACGGCTTGCCAACACCTCGCAGACTGGGCTTTCTCCACGCACGGCGCAGTGGCGCCAGCGAACTGTTCGAGTTCGAATACGATCGTGATGCACTCGCTGACCCGCAGTTGGGTATAACCCAACTCGATCCGCGACTCGCGCTCTTCGAAGGCCATCAATATCCAGGGCAAGGACGGGGGACGTTCGGCGTGTTTGCAGACTCAAGCCCTGACAGTTGGGGTCGAATGCTCATGAACCGTCGGCTAGAACGCGATAAAAGATCAGGCTTGGTGCCGGCAAATACCCGTCTGTTCGAATCGAACTACCTCCTCGGTGTGCATGACGCTTACCGAGTTGGCGCTTTGCGCTTTAAAATCGATGACGATGGCCCGCTCCTCGAAAATCGGGAAGGTTTGGCGGCCCCTCCTCTGGTCCAGTTGCGCGAACTGGAGGCTGCCAGCCAATCCGTGGAAAATGACCCAGACAATACTGCTGCCGAAGGTAATGACTGGATTCGCATGTTGATTGCCCCAGGTGGTTCGTTGGGCGGCGCCCGGCCCAAAGCCAGTGTGGTCGACACCGAAGGGCAGCTCTGGATAGCCAAGTTCCCAAGCGTTCGCGATGAACATGACGTAGGCGCATGGGAGTACATCGTCAGTACGCTGGCCGAAGCATGTGGTCTTCGTGTTGCGCAGATGGACGCTGAACGCTATGCCAGCCCGCACCACTGCTTCAGGGTGAAACGCTTCGACCGCACTGAAAATGGCAGACGGCTGCACTTTGCTTCCGCCATGACCCTAACGGGCCATACCGACGGCGAGGATGCCTCTACCGGCGTCAGCTACCTGGAGCTGGCTCAGGTACTCATCACTCAAGGCGCCAACACAAATGTGGACTTGCGCGAGCTCTGGAGTCGCATCCTGTTCAACATGTTGATTTCCAACACAGACGACCACCTTCGCAACCATGGCTTCATTCTTGATGCCGGTCGAGGATGGCATCTTTCCCCAGCCTACGACATGAATCCGGACAAGTACGGTCACGCCCTCAAGCTGAATGTCAGCGAAAACGACAATGCGCTGGATCTGGATCTGGCTCGCTCAGTGGCACCGATCTTCCGGGTGCCTTTAACCGATGCCGACGAGATGATTGAACAGTTCCAACAAGTTGTTCAGCAATGGCCAATCCTGGCCAACACACTCGGTATTTCACGTCGAGAACAAGATGAAATGAGAGGGGCCTTCAGGCTCTCCATGAACGACACCGTTTGACATAAGCATCATCATTTCCAATCTTGACAACTGTCTCGCCGAGGTCGTCGGCAGCTTGCCATTGAGCATAAACGTTCTGGAGCGTTTGATCGCCAGACGTTGATCCGCTCAAGTCATTACAGAACGCCAAGGAGAGTCCATAACCGCCGAGCTTCCGGGTCGGCGGAGATCAGTTCCGAGAGCAGTTCTTTGAGGGGTTTGTTGCCCCACTCCACTCCCCGCTTGATCAGGTAGGGCACCGGGCTGTGAGGTTCGGTCCTGGCCAGGTAATCGGCGATCAGCAGCAATTGGCGATAGGCCTCTTCGCGGCTACGCGGTTCGGCGAATACCTGGACAGGTGATCGCACGGTTTTCAATTCGCCAGTCACATCAACGATTGCCTGCGCCGCTGAATCCTGAATGTCGATCAGCACAACCTGAGGCGGGTGCATTGCGATGAACTCCTTGAAAAGTACCGTCAACGACTGAAGGATCTTCTGCAGCAAGACATACGTGGGCGCAAGTTCCTGCAGATGAAGATCGCTCCAGCGTTCCAGTGCTGCCAATTGTTTAATCGCCAGTTGCATGGCGTCCAGGCTGCGTAGCCACCACGCCAGGGGCGTACTGCGGACACGCTCATTGAGTTTATTTTGCTGGCTTAACGCGGCTTCGGCGGCGATCTTGGCTGGTTTGGTGTCGTTGACAGCCACTTGCTTGTGCTGCACCTGCTGCCAATCAAAGAGGCTAAACCCAGCGAAATCACCGTCTTTGTCACCGAACAGCGGAAGTTGAGTGTGCAGTAGCTCGCCGTAACGGCGAGCCAGCCAGTCCAGAGGCGTGACGCGCCAGGACTGGTCGCCATCCTCGGCCTGAGGGTGCAAGTCTTGCGGGTAGCGTTCGCATAATTGGGTGATCAGGGCCAGCGCATCGGTGATCCCGGGCAACGCGTCCCGGTGCAGCCAAGCCTCACCCAGCCAAACCGCAACCATCAGGTCTTTGCTGCGCTCACGCAACACCGTGGTGGATAGTTTTTCCACTTCACCCCAATCGGCGCGCTTGATGTCCGACTTCCACACACCGGTAGGCAAACTAGCATCGTCCTCACGACGCAGTTCGCGCAGCCGGTCGAAATCCGGCTCATAGCGCAGGCTGTTGCCACAGGGCAAATCCGCAGACAAGGGGTCGAGCAACTGGCTGACCCGATCCGGGTATGGCAGCGAAAGCATACTCATGGGTTCCTCCCTACATTGGCATCGACAACAGAACGCGGCCCGTAACCGAACGGCGAACGCGGCGCCTGAACCGGCAAGGGTTGAATAGACAACGGGGCTTTGCCTCCCTGACTCATGAGCGATAGACGCACGAACATCACTGCCTGGTTCTCTTCATCCTGCGGCGCGTGCACGGGCACTGCCAGGCTCAGCGGGAAATCGGTGTAGTCCGCATTCGGTTGGCGCTGCATCGACACATGGGCACTCATTAAACGCAACAATGACCAGGGACCAAGGTATTGCCATTCGGCTTCCAGTCCGCTGACCCGCAGGTCAGCCTGTAACGGATCGTTAACCGGCCGTTGCGTGCCGCCTTTCGCCCAGCGCAGCAGCAGGTTGATCGGCTGGCCGACGTTCCAGTGCAGCACCTGTTGCTCTTCACCGGGGTAGCTGATGCCCTGATTACCGGCGTCCAGTGTCCAGGCGATCACCTGGTCCGCGCCTTGCTCGCTGTCGCGGTCGGTACGCCAACGAACTTCCATATCGATCCCCGCCAGGCCTGCCTTGTCACGCAGCAACATCGCGCCCAGCCACGGGCGAGCCAGCTTCAGGCGTTCGAGAAACTCATTGGCCGCCAGTCGATAGACTTTCGAAAGTCTACGGGTTTGGGGTATAGGTACACTAATGAGATAGTCACCCCCCACACCCTGCTAGGGCTACGCTTTCGACTTTGGCGTCAGGACGCATCATGAGGGGCTGGCTGGGGCATTGCCGGCATCTGCCCCGGCCCGGCACGGGTGTCGCTGCCCACCGGGCACTGGCAGGCGTGGGTGTTTGCGATCGCCATGTTGGCAGGGATGTTGATGTTCAGAGCGCTGCAAGCACGCCGTTGAGTCGCCAACGGTAGAAGGTCGCAACCTTCGGCGGCGCCCGCAGGCGTTGCCGAAGTCTGCAATCCTTTACGCTTCAGGCCGCCAATTGCCCACTGGCAATCGCCGCCGACGCCGCCAGCATTGCCCGCAACAACACCGCACACCCGGCCGCCAGGTCATCCGGCGCGGCGTTTTCGATTTCGTTGTGGCTGATGCCGCCTTCGCACGGCACGAAAATCATTCCGGCCTGGCCGAGTTCGGCGAGGAAGATTGCGTCGTGCCCTGCCCCGCTGACGATGTCCATATGTGACAACCCAAGGCCTTGAGCGGCGCCGCGTACCGCGTCGACGCAGACCTTGTCGAAGTACAGCGGTGGGAAGTCGGCGGTGGGTGTCAGTTCGAAGGTCAGGCCATGTTCTTCGCACGTGGTTTCGATGACGTCGCGAACCTCGGCGATCATCGAGTCCAGCCGCGCCGGTTCCAGATGACGGAAGTCCAGGGTCATGCGTACCTCGCCGGGGATGACGTTGCGTGAGCCGGGATAGGCTTGCAGACAACCGACGGTGCCGCAGGCGTGGGGTTGATGGCCGAGGGCGGCGCGGTTGACCGCACCGACGATGACCGATGCGCCGACCAGCGCGTCTTTGCGCAGGTGCATCGGGGTCGGGCCGGCGTGAGCTTCGACACCGCGTAGTTTCAGGTCGAACCATTTCTGGCCGAGGGCGCCCATCACCACGCCGATGGTTTTGTGTTCATCTTCGAGGATCGGGCCTTGCTCGATGTGCGCTTCGAAATAGGCGCCGACCGCATGGCCGCTGACCTTGCGCGGGCCAGCGTAGCCGATGGCATTAAGCGCTTCGCCGACCGTGATGCCATCGGCATCGACCTTGGCCAGGGTTTCTTCAAGCGTGAATTTTTCTGCGAACACGCCGGAGCCCATCATGCACGGGGCGAAGCGCGAACCTTCTTCGTTGGTCCAGACCACCACTTCCAGCGGCGCTTCGGTTTCCACGCCCAGGTCATTGAGGGTGCGCAGCACTTCGACACCGGCCAGTACACCGAAGCAACCGTCGAACTTGCCGCCCGTGGGCTGGGTGTCGATGTGGCTGCCGGTCATGACTGGCGGCAGGTTCGGGTTGCGGCCGGGGCGGCGGGCGAAGATGTTACCCACGGCATCAATGCTAACGGTGCAGCCGGCCTCTGTGCACCAGTTGACGAAGATGTCCCGGGCCTGACGGTCGAGGTCGGTCAGGGCCAGGCGACAGACCCCGCCCTTGACCGTGGCGCCGAGCTTGGCCAGTTCCATGAGCGACTGCCACAGGCGGTCGCGGTTGATGTACTGATGGGTGGATTGCAGAACGTCTACGGCAGCGTTCATGTTGATCTCCTCAGGCAGTATTTATGGGGTTCTTCAAGCACTTCGTTGGTGTGTTTGCTCGCGATGGGGCCCGTTGTTCAACCCGAAGATTTCACAACAGACGGGCTGCTGCGCATCGAGCACAACCCGTAATAAATCAATCCGCCCAGGGCCGAGCCGGTAAACCAGCCATAGCTGTAGAACCAGCTGAACACATCACTGCCCAGCGACATCAACGTCAGCACCACCGGCACGCCAAACGCGGTAAAACCAAACCAGTTCCACGCCGGATAAATGTCATCGCGATACAGCCCGGCCAGATCCAGTTGCTGTTTCTTGATCAGGAAATAGTCCACCACCATGATCCCGGCAATCGGTCCCAACAGGCTGGAATACCCCAGCAACCAGTTGGAGTAGACCGTCTCCAGGCTCACGTTCGAGACAATCAGCCCAAGCTTTTTCAGCAATTCATGGCCCATCAGCAACAACCCGACCAGACCGGTGAGCAACACCGCTTTGGTGCGGTTGATCACCTTGGGCGCGATGTTCTGGAAGTCATTGGTTGGCGAAACGATGTTGGCCGCGGTGTTGGTAGCAAGCGTGGCGATGATGATCAACGCCATGGCCAGCGCGACCCAGACCGGGCTCTGAATATGGCCGATCAGGCTGACCGGATCGGAGACCGTGACGCCCACCAATTTCACCGACGCAGCGGTCATGACGACGCCCAGGGAAGCAAACAGGAACATGGTCAGCGGCAAACCAAAAAGCTGCCCGAGAATCTGATCTTTCTGGCTTTTGGCGTAACGGCTGAAGTCCGGAATATTCAGGGACAAGGTCGCCCAGAACCCGACCATGGCCGTCAGCCCGGCGGCGAAGTAACTGACCACGCTGGCCCCTTCCGGACGCTTGGCCGGGATTGCCAGCAACTCGGTCATCGACACATTCGGCATTGCCCAAACAAGCAGCCCTACCCCCACCAGCACCAACAGCGGTGCCGAGAGCATTTCCAGCCATTTGATCGATTCGGCCCCGCGCAATACCACCCATAGGTTCAGCGACCAGAAGATCATGAAACCGATGACTTCCCCGGTACCACCGAGGGATTTCCAGCCCTCGAAAATCGAGCCCAGAAACAGATGAATCGCCAGCCCGCCAAACATTGTCTGGATGCCGAACCAGCCGCACGCTACCAGCGCGCGGATCAGGCACGGCACATTGGAGCCGAGGATGCCGAAGGACGACCGCAGCAACACCGGAAACGGGATGCCGTACTTGGTGCCGGCGAAGGCGTTCAGGGTCAGGGGGATCAGCACGATGAGGTTGGCAAACAGAATCGCCAACAGCGCTTCGCCGACGCTCAAACCGAAGTAAGCGGTGAGCACCCCGCCAAGGGTGTAGGTCGGCACGCAGATCGACATGCCGATCCACAAGGCGGTGATGTGCCATTTGTTCCAAGTTCGTTCGTGCACCTTGGTCGGTGCCATGTCGTGGTTGTAACGGGGACTGTCAAGGACGTCGCTGCCGGCTTCGAGCTCAAACAAGCCGTCGCGCTCGGTCACTTGCGATCTGATCTGTTGCATGGCCGCTCCACTGTTGTTTTGATTATTTTTGCTCATCGGGGGCTGGCGCCAACAAGCGCTAGCCGGACGATGGCCGGAGAAACTGACAACTTTACGGACCGGCCAAGGTGTCAGCGGCGGCATCAATAAACGTGCCGGGTATTCCGCTTATGCATCGGGCAGCGCCATAAAATCTTTGTAAATAACTGATGCTCATCAGTTTTATTTATCCAACGATTGGGTCCAGGGTTACTTGTCCGTTCGCTCAGGCCGAATGCCAGGCACGTTGTCCGAACAGTCAGGACTCAATCTGGTGCATGGATCTTTTTTTCAACGTTGCGCATCAACCATAGACCTTCCTCAAACAGCTGATTTCACATAAGAAATCTCGTCTATTTTTGAAACCTGTCAAGTGCGTCAAAATGGTGAGAGGTCGAACCATTTTGGTGATTTTATAAATAAATCGTTATTTTTCATAAACTTAAAAAATATATAAGCTTATAAAAAATATTCTTGCTCATTCCTTGAACTACAACTAGATTCTATTCCTGACAGCGCTGACAGGAATACACCTGTTTGCACCATCTTCATATAAAACATTTAGAACCGGCATCAGTCGGTCATGCCTGCGAGGAACTCGGAATGTCTCTGTTGATCCGTGGCGCCACCGTTATTACCCATGATGAAAGTTACCGCGCCGACGTCTATTGCGCCGACGGCGTGATAAAGGCCATCGGCGAAAACCTTGATGTTCCCGTCGGTGCCGAAGTGCTCGATGGCAGCGGACAATACCTGATGCCCGGCGGCATCGACCCCCACACCCACATGCAACTGCCCTTCATGGGCACAGTGGCCAGCGAAGACTTTTTCAGCGGTACGGCGGCGGGTCTGGCCGGTGGCACCACGTCAATCATCGACTTCGTGATCCCCAATCCGCAGCAGTCATTGCTGGAGGCCTTTCACCAGTGGCGTGGCTGGGCCGAGAAATCGGCCTCCGATTACGGCTTTCACGTAGCTATCACCTGGTGGAGCGAGCAGGTCCGCGAGGAAATGGCCGAGTTGGTCAGCCATCACGGAGTCAACAGCTTCAAACATTTCATGGCCTACAAAAACGCGATCATGGCGGCCGACGACACCTTGGTGGCGAGCTTCGAACGCTGCCTGGAACTCGGTGCCGTGCCCACGGTGCACGCGGAAAACGGTGAACTGGTTTATCACCTGCAACGCAAGCTGATGGCCCAGGGCATCACCGGCCCGGAAGCCCATCCGCTGTCGCGACCTTCGCAAGTAGAAGGTGAAGCCGCCAGCCGGGCGATTCGCATCGCCGAAACCATCGGCACGCCGTTGTATGTGGTGCATGTGTCGACCCAGGAAGCCCTCGACGAAATCACCTACGCTCGCAGCAAGGGCCAACCGGTCTACGGCGAAGTGCTGGCCGGCCATCTGCTGTTGGACGACAGCGTCTATCAACATCCCGACTGGCAGACCGCCGCCGGCTATGTGATGAGCCCACCCTTCCGTCCGCGCGGTCATCAAGAAGCGCTTTGGCGCGGCCTGCAATCGGGCAATCTGCACACCACGGCCACCGACCATTGCTGCTTCTGCGCCGAGCAAAAAGCGGCAGGGCGTGACGATTTCAGCAAGATCCCCAACGGTACTGCCGGCATCGAAGACCGCATGGCGGTGCTGTGGGACGAAGGGGTGAACACCGGCCGTTTGTCGATGCAGGACTTCGTCGCGCTCACCTCCACCAACACCGCGAAAATCTTCAACCTCTACCCGCGCAAAGGCGCGATCCGCGTCGGCGCCGATGCTGACCTGGTGCTGTGGGACCCCGCCGGCACCCGCACCATTAGCGCCAAGACTCACCACCAGCACGTGGACTTCAACATCTTCGAAGGCAAGACCGTGCGCGGTGTGCCCAGCCATACCGTCAGCCAGGGCCGCGTGGTGTGGGCCGATGGCGACTTGCGTGCCGAACGCGGGGCCGGACGCTACATCGAACGGCCGGCGTATCCGGCGGTGTTTGATTTGCTGAGCAAGCGGGCTGAGTTGCATCGGCCGGTTGCAGTTAAACGCTGAGATCGAGGCCTTCGGCTTTCGCGAAGGCGTCGGCACAGGCGACGAAAAAACCAATGCCCATCAGAGGCAGTACCTCAATAATCGTGAGGCCAATACCGTGATCAAGACCCTGAACCACCTCCCGCATCCCCATGAGAATGCGGCCGCCCTTGCCAGCCACTTCACCGATCTGGCGCCACCGCTCAACGACCGTCAAGCTCATCTGGAAGCCTCGCGCTGCCTGTATTGCTACGACGCGCCATGCGTGAATGCTTGCCCGAGCGAGATTGATATTCCGTCGTTCATCCGCAATATCCATCAGGACAACGTCCAGGGCGCCGCGCAGAAAATCCTCTCGGCCAACATCCTCGGCGGCAGTTGTGCCCGGGTGTGCCCGACAGAAGTCCTCTGCCAGCAAGCCTGCGTACGCAACAACGCCCAGGAATGCGCACCGGTGCTGATCGGCCTGTTGCAGCGTTATGCCGTGGACAACACACACTTTAGCCAGCACCCCTTCCAGCGCGCTGCCGCCACCGGCAAGCGTATCGCGGTGGTCGGCGCCGGTCCTGCGGGGCTGTCCTGCGCCCATCGCAGCGCCATGCACGGTCATGACGTGGTGATTTTCGAAGCTCGGGAAAAGGCCGGTGGCCTCAACGAGTACGGAATCGCCAAGTACAAACTGGTGGACGATTACGCGCAGAAGGAGCTGGATTTCCTGCTGCAAATCGGCGGCATTGAAATCCGCCACGGGCAGAAACTCGGCGAGAACCTGACCTTGAGCGAACTGCACTCACAATTCGACGCGGTGTTCCTCGGGCTCGGCCTGGCCGCCAGCAAGCAACTGGGCCTGCCCCACGAAGAGGCGCCGGGGCTGCTCGCGGCCACCGACTACATCCGCGAACTGCGCCAGACCGATGATCTGACGCAACTGCCGTTGGCCGACCGCTGCATCGTCCTCGGCGCCGGCAACACCGCGATCGACATGGCTGTGCAAATGGCACGTCTGGGCGCTCGCAATGTGAATCTGGTGTACCGCCGTGGTGTCGAGGACATGGGCGCGACCGGCCACGAGCAGGACATCGCCAAGGCCAATCAGGTGCGCTTGCTGACCTGGGCGCAACCCGATGAAGTGCTGCTCGACGATCAAGGCAACGTGCGCGGCATGCGCTTCGCCCGAACCCGGTTGGTAGACGGTCGCCTGCAAACCACCGGGGAAACCTTCGAGCTGGCCGCCGATGCCATCTTCAAAGCCATCGGCCAGGCGTTCGACGCCAGCGCCCTCACCGACCCCCTAGCCCGGGAACTCAAGCGTCAGGGCGAGCGCATCCAGGTAGACGAACAGCTGCGCACCAGCATCCCCGGAGTGTATGCCGGCGGCGACTGCACCAGCCTCGATCAGGACCTCACCGTGCAAGCGGTACAGCACGGCAAACGGGCCGCCGAGGCCATTAATGCTCAACTGATGCTCAATGTGGAGGCTGCGTAAATGGCCGATCTGTCGATTGTCTTCGCCGGTATCAAAGCCCCTAACCCGTTCTGGCTGGCCTCCGCGCCGCCTACCGACAAAGCCTACAACGTGGTCCGCGCGTTCGAGGCTGGCTGGGGCGGTGTCGTCTGGAAAACCCTGGGTGAAGACCCGGCGGCCGTCAACGTCTCGTCGCGCTACTCCGCGCACTTCGGTGCCAACCGCGAAGTCATGGGCATCAATAACATCGAGCTGATCACCGACCGCTCGCTTGAGATCAACCTGCGGGAAATCACCCAGGTGAAAAAGGACTGGCCGGACCGCGCGCTGATCGTGTCGCTGATGGTGCCCTGTGTCGAAGAGTCCTGGAAATTCATCCTGCCGCTGGTGGAAGCCACCGGTGCCGACGGCATCGAGCTGAACTTCGGTTGCCCCCACGGCATGCCTGAACGGGGTATGGGCGCAGCGGTGGGCCAGGTGCCGGAGTACGTCGAACAGGTCACTCGCTGGTGCAAAACCTATTGTTCGCTGCCGGTGATCGTCAAGCTCACGCCAAACATCACCGACATCCGCCTCGCCGCCCGTGCGGCCCACCGTGGCGGCGCCGATGCGGTGTCGTTGATCAACACCATCAACTCGATCACCAGCGTCAACCTGGAGCAAATGGTCGCGATCCCCACCGTCGGCCACCAAAGCACCCACGGCGGTTATTGCGGTTCGGCGGTGAAGCCGATTGCGCTGAACATGGTCGCTGAAATCGCCCGCGACCCGCAGACCCAAGGCCTGCCGATCTGCGGCATTGGTGGCATCGGCAGTTGGCGCGACGCGGCGGAATTCATTGCCCTGGGCAGCGGCGCGGTGCAAGTGTGCACGGCGGCGATGCTGCATGGTTTCCGGATTGTCGACGAAATGAAGGACGGGCTATCGCGCTGGATGGACAGTCAGGGTTACGCCAACCTGAACGCATTTTCTGGGCGGGCGGTGGGCAACACCACAGACTGGAAGTACCTGGACATCAACTATCAGGTAATCGCCAAGATTGATCAGGCGGCCTGTATCGGCTGCGGGCGTTGCCACATCGCTTGCGAAGATACCTCGCACCAGGCGATTGCCAGCCTCAAGCAAGCGGACGGCACGCATAAATACGAAGTGATTGATGATGAGTGTGTGGGGTGCAACTTGTGCCAGATCACCTGTCCGGTGGCCGATTGCATCGAGATGGTGCCTATGAACACCGGCAAACCGTTTCTGGATTGGAATCATGATCCGCGCAATCCCTACCATGTCGCCCTTTAAGAACTGCGGCGCCTGAGCTGACGCCTTCGCGGGCAAGCCCACTCACACAGGGGGCTTCTGAACACTGGAGACCTCATGTGGGGCGGGCTTGCCCGCCTCCCCACCGCAAAACCTACGGTTCCAACCCAATCCCCCGCAAGATCACACTGGTCACCGTCTGCACCGCCCGCTCAAACTGCATGTCGGACAACGGCTGATGGTCATTCAGAATATTCACCTGATGATCAAAGTCGGCGTAGTGCTGGGTCGAGGCCCAGATCATGTACAACAGACTGGAAGGCTCTACCGGCAGGATGCGTTTGTCCTCCACCCATTGGCGAATTTTCGCTTCTTTCATCTTGGCCCAATCGTACAGGCTGGCGTCCAGAGCCTCACCCAGTGTCGGCGCGCCGTGGATGATTTCGTTGGCCCAGACTTTCGAGCCGTAAGGCCGGCTGCGGGAATGGTTCATCTTGGCGCGGATGTAACTGCTGAGCACCACTCGCGGGTCGTCGAACATCTCAAAGCACAGCGCGTCCTGTTTCCAGACTTCCAGCAGGTCGAACAGCACAGCGCTGTACAGCTCGCCCTTGGTACTGAAGTAATAATGCAGATTGGAGCGCGGCAGGTGCACTTCGGCGGCGATATCGGCCATGGCGGTGCTGCCGAAACCTTTTTCGGCGAAGACCTTCTCCGCCCCCAGCAGGATTTTCTCGACGTTACTGCGGCGAATCTCGATCTTGTGATTACCCATGAGGGGTCCCTGACTACAGCGTTGCTCAAGACTATCACCCGTCCCGGATCGCGGCGACCGCCCTGTCGCACCTACCCGAGCAAAACCCGATTGGGTAGCATCCCCCGCTCCTGGACTTCAACGGACTCCCACCGTGAACATTCGCCCCCCGTGTCGCCGCCGACGATGCTGCCCTCGCCGCCCTATGGGAACGCTCGGTGCGCGCCACCCATGACTTTCTGAGCGAAGATGACATCCGGTTTTTCTACCTTCTGGTGCGCGACGCCTAAAAACCTGCTTCCACGTAGCGCTCTAATCGACTCCAGTTGCTGGCGAAGCCTGCGTTCGGTCAGGGCCGTACTCGGACGAAGCGGTTGTAAAACCAGCAACCTCATTCCTTCAGCACAGACGCGGTTTGCCGTATTACGACTGCTTCGCAGCCGAACGCAGGCTTCGCCAGCTGCTACAAGAGCCCGGCGCGGCTGAATCAACCCGCCAGTTGACGCAACCTCGCCAGTTCATCCGCCGCCAACGGAATGCCGACGCTGCGCGATTGTTCCCGCGCTTGATAACGTCGGTCACCCGGTAAACGCTCAAGCCCCACGGCACGCATCTGCCGCACCAGTTCTTCGCTACGACTGGCGAAGCTGTTACCACCGGCTTTGCTCGGATCGATCAGGATGACCAACTGGCCGGTCCAGGGTGTTTGCGCACCGGGATGCTTCGACCAGTCGAACTCGAAAGAAAAATTCCCTCCGGTCAGCGCTGCTGCCAGCAGTTCAACCATCATCGACAAGGCCGACCCCTTGTGCCCACCAAAGGGCAACAAGGCGCCGCCAGCAAGGATCGCTTTCGGGTCCTGAGTGGCTTGGCCCTGGCTGTCGACGCCCATGCCCAGAGGCAATTGTTCACCTTTGCGCGCGGCAATCTGCACATCGCCATGGGCGATGGCGCTGGTAGCCAGGTCGAAGACGATGGGCTCGCCGCCAGCACGCGGCGCGGCAAAGGCAATAGGGTTGGTGCCGAACAACGGCCCTTGCGCGCCATGAGGCACCACGCAGGTCATGCTATTGACCACGCTCAGAGCCACTAAACCCTCATTGGCGAACGGCTCGACGTCCGGCCACAGCGCGGCGAAATGGTGCGAGTTGCGGATCGCCAACACGGCGATACCGGCGCTCCGTGCCTTGTCGATCAGCAAACCGCGCGCAGCGGCCAACGCCGGCTGGGCAAAACCGTTGGCGGCATCCACCCGGACGAAACCCGAGGCCACATCTTCCACGATGGGCCGCGCCTGACCATCGACCCAGCCGCTGGCCAGGGACGACAAGTAACCGGGGATCCGGAACACCCCATGGCTATGAGAACCGTCACGCTGGGCTCTGGCGCAGTTGTCGGCCAAAACACGCGCGACCTGCGTGGAGGTGCCGTGGCGCTCGAAAATCTGTTGCAGCATCTGGGTCAAATCAGAGAGGTAAAGGTACTCGATCTCGGGCAATACGGTCGTGGATTCGGACATTCTGAGGCTCCAGGTGAATTGTTATTGGGAGTGGGCAACAGCTGCCTGACTATCCAGTCATGCCAGTTATCTGTCAAATATTGACTTTGTGCCATAAAACATTCACATTCTTGCCCAAGCGCTGAATAATCACAGGAAACAGCCTTGAGCCAGCCCATCAAACAACGTCTCGAAAGCAGCCTGTCGACCACCTCCGCCTCGGGCCGGGCGATCGCCAATTACATGCTGGCCAACCTCTACGAATTACCGTTCCAGACCTCGGCCGATATCGCCGTCAAGCTGGGGGTCAGCGAGTCCACCGTCGGGCGCTTCTGCCGCTTCATCGGCTACAGCCATTTCAAAGACCTGAAAAACGACCTGAAAGCCGACCTAGGCGATGGCCCGTGGCTGGTCGGTGACCGTTTGCAGGAGTACCGCCGGCAGTCCAGTCAAAGCCCGCAAGGCTTGCCGCGCAGCCTCGAGCTGGAAGTCGGCGCGCTGATCAAGGTCTACGAATACAGCCTGACCCCGGACTGGCAAACCGTCAGCCAGCGCCTGGCCACTCGGCGCAAGGTGTTTGTCGCCGGGTTCCAGACCGAGCGCGGCATCGCCGCCTCCATGGTGCATCTGCTGCAGTACCTGCGCGACGGCGTGCAACTGGTCGACGGTGCCGCCGGGCATTACGCCGACGTGCTGCTCAGCAACCCCGAGGATTGCGCACTGGTGGTGTTCGAAGCCAGGCGCTATTCCCGCCACGCCCTGAACCTGTGCCGCAAGGCCCGCGAAGCCGGAATCGCGGTGACCCTGGTCACCGACACATTCTGCGACTGGGCCGAGCAAAACGCCGATGAAGTGTTCCGCGTGCCAACCGAGTTCAACCTGTTCTGGGAATCCACGGCAGCCATGCTGTCGCTGGTGCACCTGCTGGTCAACGAGGTGTGCAAGCAGTTGGGCCCCGAAGTCGAAAGACGTCTTGAAGCAACCGCCGCATTACATAACGAGTTTGTTGGATACACATCCTCACCAGGACCAAAACAATAATAGAGGTGTCAGATGAAAAACGTTATTCGCTTTACAAGTGCATGTGCAATGGTCATCGCCGGTATATCAGGCGCCCAGGCCGAAGTACTGAAAATCGCCACTGAAGGCGCCTATCCGCCGTTCAACTACGTTGACTCGGACAACAAACTCCACGGCTTTGACGTCGACATCGCCAATGCCCTGTGCGAGCGGATGAAGGTTGAGTGCACTATCGTCGCGCAGGATTGGGAAGGCATCATCCCGGCACTGATGGCCAAGAAATACGATGCGGTGGTCGCCTCAATGATCGCCACCGATGAGCGCAAAAAGAAAATCGCTTTTACCAATCGCTACTACCGTACGCCGCTGTCCGTGGCCGTCGCCAAGGACTCGAAAATCACCGACGCCCAGGCCAATTTCAAAGGGCTGGCGGTGGGCGCACAGTCGTCCTCGACCCAGGCGATCTATGCCGAAGAACATTACGGCCCGGCCGGTGCCGAGGTGAAGCTCTATCCCACCCAGGACGAAGCCAATAGCGATCTGGCCGCCGGCCGAGTCGAGGGGGTGATTGCCGACAAGTTCCCGCTGCTGGCCTGGGCCGAAACCGCCGGCAAGAACTGCTGCAAGATCATCGGTGACGTCAACGGCACCACCGCCGACGCCGCCATTGCCGTGCGCCAGGGTGACGATGCCCTGCGCGAACGCTTCAACAAGGCGCTGGATGAAATTGTCGCTGACGGCACCTACAAAAAGATCTCCCGCCACTACTTCGCCTTCGATATCTATTAACCCCTCAGGTCCAGGGCGCTGGCTCTGGACCTTCTTCTCTGGCACCGCTGCCCCGTGCCACCTTGAGCGCGTCGGCAGCGTGTGGGCTTAACTTCACGAGAGGGTTCGGGCATGTTCGAACATCTGTCACTGTTATCTTTCGCCAGCGGCGGCTGGGGTTCGGCCTTGTTGGCCGGTGCCCTGGTGACCATAGCCCTGGCTCTCAGTTGCGTGCCGGTCGGCTTGCCGCTGGGCCTGGGCGTCGCGTTGGCGGCGCGCTCCAAACGGCGCTGGTTGCGGGCTTGGGCCACAACGTTTTCAACGGTGTTCCGTGGGCTACCGGAGCTGCTGACGCTGCTGATCATTTACTACGGTTGCCAAATCTCCGCGCAGAAGATCCTAGCCGCAATGGGCTACAAGACCGAAGTGACGATCAATACCTTCGTTGCAGCGATGATCGCCTTCAGCCTGATGTTCGCCGCGTTTTCCAGCGAGATCTGGCTCGGTGCCTTCAAGACCGTGCCCAAGGGGCAGTTTGAGGCGGCTGCGGCATTGGGGTTGTCCAAGGGCACCACTTTCCGCAAAGTCGTACTGCCGCAACTGGCGCGCATTGCTCTGCCGGGTTTGTCGAATAACTGGCTGTCATTGCTTAAAGACACGTCACTGGTCTCGACCATTTCCCTGATCGATCTGATGCGTCAGACCAACCTGGCGGTCAGCGTGACCAAGGAGCCGATGTTCTTCTATGCCGTGGCCTGCTTCGGCTATTTGTTTTTTTCGGCACTGTCCGGTCGCTTGTTCCACTTTCTTGAGCAGTATTTCAGCCGCCATCAACGGAGTGCCCGCCCATGAGCGTCGATGATGTGCTGAACCTGTTTCTCAGCCCCGAACTGCTCGATCGCTACGGCTCGCGCTTTATCGACGGGTTGCTGGTGACCGGTAAACTGGTGGCGATTTCCTTCACCCTCGGGGCTCTGCTCGGTCTGCTGATTGCGCTGGGGCGGTTGTCAAACAACCGCTTGGCGCGCAGCTTTACCGGCGCCTATGTGTACTTCTTCCGTGGCTCACCGCTGCTGGCGCAGCTGTTCATGCTGTATTACGGCCTGGGCTCATTCAAAGGCTTCTGGCAAGACATCGGCCTGTGGTGGTTCTTCCGCGATGCCTGGTTCTGCACCCTGCTGGCCTTCACCCTGAACACCGCGGCCTATCAGGCCGAGATCCTGCGCGGCAGCCTGCTGGCGGTCGCCCAGGGCCAGCGCGAAGCTTCAAAAGCCTTGAGCCTGTCGCGCTGGACCACCTTTCGCAAAGTCATCCTGCCGCAGTCGCTGCTGGTGGCCATCGGGCCGCTGGGCAACGAGCTGATCCTGATGATCAAGGCCAGCGCCATTGCCTCGCTGGTGACCATTTACGACTTGATGGGCGTGACCAAGCTGGCCTTCTCCCGCAGTTTCGACTTCCAGATCTATCTCTGGGCCGCAGTGCTGTACTTGCTGATCGTCGAAGTGGTGCGCCGCAGCCTGAAGCTGATCGAAGGCCGTCTTGGTCGTCATTTGAACTGAACCGACTTTCCTGGGCTGCCATCGCGGCCCGCGCACCAAGGATTTACCCATGCATTGCGAAACCATCGTTCTCGGCGCCGGGATTGTCGGCGTCAGCACCGCGCTGCAGTTGCAGGCCCGCGGCCGCAAAGTGGTACTGCTCGACCGCCAGCAGCCGGGCAACGGTACCAGTCACGGCAACGCCGGGTTGATCGAGCGCGCCAGCGTGATCCCCTACGCGTTTCCGCGCCAGCTCTCAAAGCTGCTGCGTTACGGCCTCAACCAACAGTCGGATGTGCGCTACAGCCTGCGCTACCTGCCCAAGGCTGGCCCATGGTTGCTGCAATACTGGCGCCATTCCGGCCCCAAAGGGCTGGCCGCTGCCACCCGGACCATGCTGCCGCTGGTAGAGCGCTGCGTCATCGAACATGATCTGCTGGCGGAACCGGCGGGCATGACCGGCCTGATTCAAGGCGACGGCTGGATCGAAGCCTTCCGCGATCAAGCGGCCTTCGAAAAGGCCAAACAGGATGCCTTGGGCCTTAGTGAGTACCGGTTGAACTATGTGGTCCTCGACCAGCAGCAGATTCATCAACGTGAACCTGGGCTGCATGCCGAGGTGATAGGTGGCCTGCATTGGCTCGACCCCAAAACTGTCAGCGATCCGGGTGGCCTGACCCGGGGTTACGCCGAACTGTTCAAAAAACGCGGCGGCACCTTCGTGCTAGGCGACGCCCTGACCCTACGCCAAAAAAAAGGCCAATGGCAGGTGCAAAGCGACCTCGGCCTGATCACCAGCAACGAAGCGGTTATCGCCCTCGGGCCCCAGGCCAGAGGCATCTTCGAACCCTTGGGTTATCGTATTCCGCTGGCGATCAAACGCGGCTACCACATGCACTACGCAGCCAAACCCGATACTCACATGCATCACCCGATTCTTGATCCGGTGGGTGGCTACGTCCTGGCACCAATGGTGGGCGGTATTCGTTTGACCACCGGGATCGAGTTCGCCGACAGCGATGACCCGATCAATGAAATCCAGCTGCGTCGCTGCGAAGAGCATGCCCGTCATTTCTACCCGCTGGGCGAACGCCTCGACGCTGAACCCTGGCTCGGTCGTCGGCCGTGCCTGCCGGACATGTGCCCGGTGATTGGACCGGCCAGTCGCCATCCGGGGCTGTGGTTCAACTTCGGCCACGCTCACCACGGCCTGACCCTGGGCCCGGTCAGCGGTCGCCTGCTGGCTGAAATGATGACCGGCAGCATGCCGTTCACCGACCCGACGCCTTACAGCGCCGAGCGCTTCCACTGATCGCTGGAGACCTGAGCATGCAAACCAATACTGCCCTGCTGGAAACGCAGGCAATCATAGTCCCGGACACCCGTAAAGTGGTGGTCGATATTGCCGGGCTGAACAAGTTCTATGGCGCTTTCCATGTGTTGCACGACATCGACCTGAAAGTCCGCGAAGGCGAACGCATCGTGCTCTGCGGCCCCTCCGGCTCCGGAAAGTCGACGCTGATTCGCTGTATCAACCGCCTGGAAATCGCCGAAAAAGGCACCGTCCTGATTGACGACACCGACCTGTCGCAGAACACCCGACAAGCCGCCAAAGTGCGTAGCGAAGTGGGCATGGTGTTCCAGCACTTCAATCTGTTCCCGCACATGAGCGTGCTCGATAACTGCACGTTGGCACCCATCTCGGTACGCGGCCTGCCGCGCAAAAAAGCCGAAGAACTGGCCCGCAACTACCTCAACAAAGTCGGCATCGAAAACCAGGCTGACAAATACCCCAGCCAACTCTCCGGCGGCCAGCAACAACGCGTGGCCATCGCCCGGGCGCTGTGCATGGAACCGAAAATCATGCTGTTCGACGAACCGACCTCAGCGCTGGACCCGGAAATGGTCAGCGAAGTCCTCGACGTCATGGTCAAACTCGCCGGCAGCGGCATGACCATGCTCTGCGTCACCCACGAAATGGGTTTCGCCCGGCAAGTGGCCGAACGGGTGCTGTTTCTGGATGGAGGGAAGATCATCGAGGATGCGCCGCCGAATGACTTCTTCGGCGCGCCGAAGAGCGCGAGAGCCAAAGCGTTTCTTGCGCAGATTGTGCATTGAGGTCGGGGGCCGGGATCGCCCCCCTCATCAGTCCGAATGTCTACTGATCCGGCAGCATCAGATTCCTTGCAGGAATGAAATTTAGTAAAAACATGAATTTACTTTATTCAATTGCTGGCGCTAACGTGACAGCGAATTGGGCAAAGAGGAAATCTGATGCCGGACTCAAATCCCGACGCCGTTCAAAAATTCGACTCCTCACGTGCAGACGAATATGCCCGGCATGGACATGCGCGCCGGTACGGAAACGGCTTTGGCTAGGGTCGTGGCGGTTGGCAGCCCGGCGGCTCAACCAGGGTCGCTTCGTCTGGTCGAACCCTCGACACGGCTCGCAAGCCGAATTGAACATCGAACGACTTCAGGCGCTGGTGCTGGGTTTGCCGTGGCAGAGGGTTGGCCCCGGTGGAGCGATCACTGTGCTGTGATCTGCGGTTTAGCAGGATTGCCTGCGTCATTGTCCGATCAGTCTGTCGTCGATTATTGCCGGCTCTGGCAAAATCGGCGGCATGACTTGTGCCCCCGCTCTCGACCAACTGAATGCTGAACAACTGCGCGTCCTGGCCGCGCAGTTGACGCAGCGCGTCGAAAGCCTGGGCAAACAAGTCCACCACTTCAAAACGGTCAACGAACAACTCACCCACGAAATCACGCTGCTCAAGCGCCATCGCTTTGCCAAGCGCAGTGAACAGTTGAACCCGACGCAAGCCAGCCTCCTCGATGACCTGCTCGACACCGACATTGCCGCCATCGAAGCCGAACTTGAGGCCCTGCAACCCGCGCCTGCTTCGTCCGAGGCACGCCAAAAACCGAAGTACGCGCCGTTGCCCGCGCAGTTTCCCCGCACCCTGATCCATCACGAACCTGACAACACCCAGTGCACCTGTGGCTGCGCCCTCAAGCGCATCGACGAAGATGTCAGCAAAACACTCGACTACACGCCCGGCGTATTTACCGTCGAACGTCATCTCCGTGGCAAATGGGTGGGCTATGTCTGCGTTAAGCGTTGCATAGGGTCATGTCCGAGTGATTCCTTCAATAAAACCAAGGGATTGATTTGGTTTCCATAACGCTCAAGCAGGCGCCGCCAGCCCAGGTAATTGACAACCAGAACCGGCACCCATTCATCGCTCATGCCTTTACTCTTAGCGTTGCCCCCTCGTTTGCGAGCGGGGCGCGGCAATCAGGCCCCCAGAAAACGATGGCGCCAGCGGAATGCCATTGCGGCTGGCTGCGGCTCCAAGCATTTACTCTAGGCGCGTACCTACCTTTTTGACCAAGCCGAGCGCTACCGCCACCTGTGGCTGACGCAAACAGTGTTCTCTGAAGAAGCCCTGAGAAGCTCAAGCGCAAGGAACATGCCGCGCTGGTCGAAGCCATCCTCGCCCGCGATACCGTTCGTGCAACAGCAATGATGCGCAACCACCTGATGACTCCGGTGCCAATCATCGTCGAGGTCATGCAACGCGGCGGGCTGGGCAAGGCTGCCGTTGCTCTTTGAGCTTGGCGCTCAGCGGGCCGGGCAGCACTTGGCGGCCTCATTCCAAAACGCATTTGAATGATCACGATGATGCAGATGGCAAAGCTCGTGGACGATGATGTAGTCGATGATGGTCAACGGTAACCAATATCTTTGATGTGGATATTGCCCGTAGATTGGGACTCTCGGATCATCAACAGCTGCTTGGGCGACAGCCAATTATAAATTTTGATTACTTGCGTGATCGCTCGAAGCGAACAAACTGCAACTTTCTTGACCAGTCCTTTGCTGGACGCCCCGTATCCAAGCCCCTTTGAGCGACCTACTAGTCGCTCAAAGGGGCATGGATCATGGGGCTTACTTCAGGTTGCCACTGAGGAACTGCTGCAGCCGTCCGCTCTGGGGGTTGCCCAGTACGTCCTCGGGTGCGCCTTGTTCTTCGACCAGTCCCTGATGCAGGAACAGCACCTGGTTTGACACTTTGCGAGCGAAGCTCATTTCGTGGGTGACCATGATCATGGTGCGACCTTCTTCGGCCAGCCCCTGAATGACCTTGAGCACTTCGCCCACCAGCTCCGGGTCGAGTGCCGAGGTCGGTTCGTCGAACAGCATGACTTCCGGTTCCATGGACAAGGCCCGAGCAATCGCCACGCGCTGTTGCTGACCGCCAGAGAGGAACGCCGGATATTGATCAGCGACGCGGGCCGGCAGGCCGACCTTGTCCAGATAGCGTCGAGCCCGATCCTCTGCATCTTTCTTGCTGACACCCAGCACCCGGCGCGGGGCCATGGTGATGTTTTCCAGCACCGTCATGTGGCTCCACAGGTTGAAGTGTTGGAACACCATCGCCAAGCGGGTGCGGATTCGTTGCAGTTCAGCGTCGTCGGCCACGCGCATGCCGTGCCGATCACTGATCATGCGAATCTGCTTGTCGTCCAGGCTCATGGTGCCGTTGTTGGGTGTTTCGAGGAAATTGATGCAGCGCAGAAAGGTGCTCTTGCCTGAACCGCTGGCGCCAATCAGGCTGATCACATCGCCGGTTTTGGCTTTCAGCGAGACGCCCTTGAGGACTTCGTGGTTGCCATAGCTTTTATGCAGGTTATCAACGGTCAATTTGTACATGTGCGCAAATCCTGAATTAGTGAGCCGGGCCAAGGAAAGACAACCAACGGCGTTCGGCCAGACGGAACAAACCGACCAGTGTAAAGGTGACGGTCAGGTAGATAAGCGCGGCAATGCCGAACGACTGGAAGGTCATAAAGGTTGCCGAGTTGGCATCGCGTGCGACCTTGAGTATGTCCGGCACGGTGGCGGTGAAGGCCACAGTGGTCGAGTGCAGCATCAGAATCACTTCGTTGCTGTAGTACGGCAACGAGCGGCGCAGTGCTGACGGCATGATCACGTAGGCATAGAGCTTCCAGCCGGTCAGACCATAGGCCTTGGCCGCCTCGACTTCACCGTGGGACATGCTGCGGATTGCCCCGGCGAAAATCTCCGTGGTGTAGGCGCAGGTGTTCAGGGCAAAGGCGAGAATGGTGCAGTTCATCGCATCGCGAAAGAACGCGTCGAGCACCGGTTGAGCGCGAACGGCGGCGATGCCATAGATGCCCGTATAGCAAATCAGCAGTTGGATATACAACGGCGTACCGCGAAACAGATAGGTGTAGAACTGAACCGGCCAGCGTACCCATGCATTGGGTGACACCCGGGCAATCGACAGCGGGATCGACATCACAAAGCCGATGAAGATCGAGGCGCTGAGCAGCCAGAGGGTCATGGCCAGCCCGGTGATGTGATAACCGTCGTTGTAAAGGAAAGGTTTCCAGTATTCCTGCAGAAGTTCGATCATCGTACGGCCTCCCTGGAGCCTGCGGCATAACGGCATTCCAGCCTGCGCAGGATGTAGTTCGAAGCGCTGGTAATCAGCAGATAGATCAAGGCGGCGAGTACCAGAAAGTAGAACAGTTGATAGGTGCTTTTACCGGCATCCTGGGCCGCCTTGACCAGATCGGCCAGGCCGATGATCGAGACCAGTGCGGTGGCCTTGAGGATCACCATCCAGTTATTGCCGATGCCTGGCAGGGCGAAGCGCATCATTTGCGGGAACACCACGAATCGAAAGCGCTGGCTGCGGCTCAAGCCGTAGGCTGTTGCGGCTTCCATCTGCCCGCGAGGCACGGCGAGGATCGCGCCGCGAAAGGTCTCGGTGAAATACGCGCCGTAGATGAACCCCAGGGTAATGATGCCGGCGCTGAACGGGTCGATCTCGATATAGTCCCAGTCCAGCGCCACGGTGAGATTGGTCAGCCAGGTTTGCAGGCTGTAGAAAATCAGCAGCATCAGCACCAGATCCGGCACCCCGCGAATCAGGGTGGTGTAGAGCTGCGCCGGAATGCGCAACAGAGACGAGCTGGACAGCTTGGCACTGGCGCCGATCAGGCCGAGCACAACGCTCAACAACAGCGACAGTATCGACAATTTGACGGTCATCCAGCTGCCTTGCATCAGCAACGGGCCAAAGCCCTGAAGGCTGAAGACAGAAAGCCCCAGAGTCTGTAACAGGTTTTCGAACATTGGAAAGGCCCTTGGCAATCAAAAAAAGCGCCCATCTTGAGGATGGGCGCCGGGGCGTTATTTGCCGCTGTAGAGATTTAGATCGCCAAAGTGCTTTTGCTTGACGGCTGCATAGGTGCCGTTGTCGTGCAGCGCCTTGATGCCTTTGTCCAACAAGGCTTTGAGCTCCTGGTTGCCTTTGGTGATACCCACCGCCGTTTTCGCTGGCATCAGCTCACTGTCGATCGGCCAGCTGACCTTGAAATCAGCACCTTGTGGCGACTTCAGGAAGCCCAGCTGGGCTTGCAGCATGTCCTGGATCGAGGCATCGAGGCGGCCGGAGACCAGGTCGGCGTAGACCTGGTCCTGGTTCGCATAGGCTTGGGTTTCTACCCCGGCCTTGTCCAGTACGGCTTTGGCGTAGGCTTCCTGGATAGTGCCTTGCTCGTAGCCGACTTTTTTGCCTTTGAGCAATGCCGGATCGGTGTCGATGTCAGCGCCTTTCTTGAAGACCAGTGCAGTTGGACTCGAGAACAGCTCACTGGAAAAATCGATGACCTTCTCACGGGCTGGAGTGTCCGTCATGGACGACATCACGCCATCGAACTTGTTGGCCTTGAGGCCCGGAATCATGCCATCGAAGTCGCTTTCGACCCATATGCACTTGACCTTCAGTTCGGCACAGATCGCGTTGCCCAAATCGATATCGAAGCCCACCAGGCTACCGTCAGCGGCTTTGGACTCGAACGGCGCGTAGGACGGATCGACGCCGAAGCGCAATTCCTTGTATTCCTTGGCCAGCGCGGAGCCGGCAGCCATGCAGAGAGTCAATGCGGAAAGGGTTAGAAATGTTTTTTTCATTGTTTTATTCCTAAGGACCAACATGAGCGCTTGTGACACATGAGTACTGTTATGGAGCTCGTATGACACGATGGAAGAAGTAACACCCGACAGGTCGCGCTCCTGGCGAGCAAGGAGGCAGAGCACGCGAGGAGAAGAGTCTATAAACAAACGAGTGCGACGATAAGACGCAAAGTGCATTGATTTGACGAATTATTGGTCATTATGACGAGCAATAGTGACTGTGTGATGCTTTGACGCTAATTCATTAACCATGAAGAACTGCTGCGACCGGAACAAATCGCCCAGTTTAAATGCCTCGGCCGGTGCGCCGGAATCCCTTCTGTGGCAGCTCGACGAAAGCTGACTGCCGCCGGAAGTGTTGTCTGCAGCAGGTTGATTTGCGGATGGTCCGCGAGGGTTTCGGTAAGCGATTGATAGATCAGGCTCGCATCGTTGGTGGCATCGAGCTTGTTGATTACGATGTTTAACGGCGGCGTGTGCACGCCTAGAGCCGCAAGCGGTTCTAGATCCTTAAGCAACTGCTGTGTTCCCCGATAAAACTCACGGGCAGCGAGCATGTCTGGGGTAATCGGCGAGATCGCCAAGTCGGAGCAGAGCAGTGCCATCTCCAGCACCACAGAGCGCGCACCTTGGGTGTCGATCAGGATCAGGTCGAAGTCGTCAGCGAACGACGAGACCAGATTTTTTAAACGTAGGCGCCCGTCAGCAGCGTGAAGCAGCAGGTTGCCGAGCTGGTTGTAAGGATCGTTTGAAAGGATCAGCGACAGATTTTGGATGCAGGTCCGGGAAATGACCTGCTCTGGCCGGGTATCGTTTTGTGCAATGAGTTGATAAGTCCCGCCTGGCGCTTCGTGGTCGATGCGATAGAACGAGGACAACGACGGTTGAGTGTCGAGATCGATCAGTAGGGTGCGGATATTAGCGTCTGCGCAGAACGCGCCTAGGTTTGCGGTCACCGTGGTTTTCCCAGGGCCGCCTTTGGTTGAAACGATTGATGCAATTTTCATGATGCTGGCCTCTAAATCAAGTTGATTAGAGGCAGCGCTTTGCACGTGTAAATTGAACCGAAAAAATACTGTTACCAAATGTGTTTCGAGGCGATGGAGCGGGATTTTGACATGTCGGCTCAAATGATCAAAATCATTTGGTGCCGGAAACGTCCTACAACACCCCGCTCGACCCCTTGAAAAATCTGGCTCCACGACCTGGACTCGAACCAGGGACCCAATGATTAACAGTCATTTGCTCTACCAACTGAGCTATCGCGGAATGTGGTCTATGTTACTGATTGAAAAGGGCAAGTCAAGCCTTTGGCAAAAATATCCTTACCCTATGCGGCCAAAATCAGATAACTCCACAGGCCATGCGACTACCGCCACCGCCAAGTGTTTTACACATGACGACACGATGCATTTCAGGCTGGGAAGTTAGCCTTGAGTGCCTGAAGACCACCGCTATAGACACCGCTGAACAACTCGGTGACTTCTGCATCTGTTACGCCGACGGGGGTGAAGCTGCCCGACCATTCAACCTGAGACGTCTGTTTGCCCGCCACTTCCCGAACCTGCACCTTTGCCAGGTAATCGGTCACCGGGAACGGTCCGCTTTCAATGGAGTAGGTGTACGTACGCGCTTTGTCATCGAACGTCTGGAGCCGCTCGACGATCACCGTGCCATCGCGGGTCTCCAGGTGACGCACGCGCCCACCCTCGCCCGGTTCGCTTTTGGCAATGAGCGGCAACCAGTCGGGAAGCGAGTTGAAGCCGCCTATCAGTTGCCAGACTTGATCGGCAGTCGCCGAAACTTCAATCGTTGCAGACGCTTTAGCCACGGTATTTCTCCAAGCAGGGTTCAAGGGATCGGAAAAGGCTCAACTGGCCAGGCGGGTGACTTCAGCTACTTCAGCCAAACGCTGAATCATAACGCCCAGTAACGTGTCACTGCGTGAGAGCCACCGCCTTGTTACAGCACCATACCATCATGCGCAACGATCACCCGTGCGGGCAGTTGATGTGCCTCATCGAGCAGCCAGGCGTCCAGCGTGTGGCCAATATGGGTTAACACCGCCTGTTGGGGTTGCAGTTCGGCGATGCAGGCCAGTGCCAGGTTAAGGTCATTGTGGTTGCGAGGCGTTTGCGGCTGAGGGGGCATGGAGCAGTCCAACACCAGTACATCGAGGGGTTGGCGTTGCAGAAAATCGCGAGTCGGCTCAGGCAGGCCGACGGTGTCGGTGAGGTAAGCGATGCGTCGCCCCTCGCCTTCGAGCAGGTAACCCAGGGTGGGTTTTGAATGCATCAACGGCATCGCGGTCACGCTCAGGGCGCCGAACTGGCGCATTTCGAAGGCAGCAAAGGGCTGACTGAAGTCGAGAATGCCCGGATGTTTGTACAGATCGGAAAAGCCCTCTGGATCAACCGGACCCAGCACTGGAATGCCCCATCCCTGCCCCCAACGCAAATGCAGCAGGCCTTGGGCGTGGTCAGCGTGGTAATGGGTTTGCAGGATGCCGTTAAAGCTGCGCGGCGGGAAACGCTCGGTAAGATCGGTCAAGCCCGCGTCGATCAGCCAGCGTTGGTCGGCGCACTCGATCAGGGCACTGCACGGCAGACGGCGCAAGCGCTGATCCGAACGTGCAGCGGCGCACGCCGGACAATCGCAACCGTAGACCGGCACCTGACGCGCATCGCCGGTACCCAGCAAGGTCAGGCGCATGAAGGCTCTTTGCCCATCAGTTGCAACAACCGCTCGAGGGTCTGTTCGATGGGGCCAGAGTTGTCCAGGAGCCACAACGCCTTATCCTCGGCCGCCATCAAGGTTGCGGCAAAATCGGCATTGCGCGCCAATCGTGCTTCGATCTCCGGCAAAGATTCACGACCACGGGCCTGCAAACGCTGACGCAACACGGCCTGATCCACGGTTAGCAGCAGCGCCAGCAAGCCCCGATAGCGTTGATGCGCTTGCGGCAAATAAGCACGCGAGCCGTTGACCAGAACATCCAGCCCGGCCTCAAGCCATTCGTCGATTTCCTTCGGGATTCCGTAGTGCAAGCCGTTGGCTTGCCAGCTCAGGGCGAACGCACCCTCGTCTTGCATCGTCGCGAATTGCTCGACGCTGACCGCTTGCGCTGCCTCACCGACCGCCTCAGCCGAACGGGTGATGACCCGCCGCACGATCCGGCAACCCTGATCGGCCAAGGGTTTACGTGCAGCATCGAGCAGGCTGTCCTTGCCCGAACCTGAAGGCCCGATGAGATAGATCAACCTGCCTGCCATCAAAACACCCTCTTCGCTTGTCGCCAAACCTGTTGAATCACCGGCAGGCCGCCTTGGTTTCTAGCGTGAACCAGGTCGGCGCGCAACCCCACCCGGATCTCGCCCCGGTCGTTGAGCCCTGCGGCCTGGGCCGGTGCGCGACTGACCATACCGACGGCCTGAGGCAGATCGCAATCGTTGTCCTGGGCAGCCAACATAAATGCCGCCTGCAATAGACTGGCCGGATAATAATCGCTGGAGAGGATATCCAGTAGTCCTTCTTTAGCAAGGTCGGCCGCCGCCACGTTGCCCGAATGCGAACCGCCACGCACGATGTTCGGTGCGCCCATCAACACCCCCATGCCAAGACGATGACAGCCTCGCGCCGCTTCCAGGGTGGTCGGGAACTCAGCGATAGTCATTCCGTAACTGGCCGACTCTTCGACGTGCGCCAGGGTCGCATCATCGTGACTGGCCACCGACAGACCGCGTGCCAGGCAATCCTCGACGATAGCCCGCCGGTAACGGCCACTGAACGCACGGGAGTTGGCCATCTGGGTGACGATGAACGCGTCCATCTGCACCGTCGTCAGTTGGTATTTACCCATGTAGTACTCGCGGTACTTGGACTCCAGAGCGAACTGCCGCTGACCTGGCGAGTGATCCATGACCGATACCAGCTGCACCAGCGGGTTCTCCACCAAGTCGCGGAACACGCTCAGGGTATCCGGGTGGCACAGCTCACAACGCAGGTGCAGACGGTGTTCGGCGCGGGTCAGGCCGGCGGCATTGGCCGTGGCGATGGCGTCGAGCATCGCGGGCAATTTCTGCATGCGATTGCCCTTGGGGTTCACGTCACCGATGGACAGCGCGTCGAACACTGTGGTGATGCCCGCAGCCACGATTTGCGCGTCGTGGCTGAGCACGGCCGAGGTCGATGGCCAGTCCACGCCGGGGCGCGGCGTCATGTGTTTTTCCAGGTTATCGGTGTGCAACTCGATCAGGCCCGGCAGCAGGTAATCACCGTGCAGGTCCTGTGCTCGGGGCAACCGGCTACTGCCCTCGCCCACCTCGACGATTAGGCCGTTGCGCAGTACCACCGTGCCGTTGAAAACCCGGTCGGCGGTGACCACTTGGGCGTTGCTAAGGATCTGTTCAGTCAGCATGGCTGTGATTCCTTCGTCGTCGGCGCATTCGGGGTCATGTCGAGGTGCCGGTCGGCGACCGCTTCACGGGCGGCACGGTCGTGAAAAATGCCGATCAAGGCGGCACCTCCCGCTTTGGCTTCGTTCATCAGTTCCAACACGACTTGGCGATTGGTATCGTCCAGCGACGCAGTGGGCTCGTCGAGCAGCATCACGGGCCAGGCGACCATGAAGCCGCGAGCGATGTTCACCCGCTGCTGCTCGCCGCCGGAGAAGGTGCCGGGCGCCAGTTGCCATAGGCGCTGCGGAATATTCAGCCGCGCCAGCAGGTTTTCTGCGCGGGCCTTGGCCAACGTCTTCGACCAACCCCGCGCCAGGGCTGGCTCCATGACCACGTCCAGGCTGGCGACACGCGGGATCACCCGCAGAAACTGGCTGACATAGCCAAGGGTCTGCTGGCGCACGGCCAATACATCACGCGGTTGGGCGCCGACCAGTTCCAGCCAGTCCCCGGCATGCCGCACGCGAATGCTGCCGCCTGCCGGTAAATAGTTGCCGTACAGCGTGCGCAACAACGTGCTTTTGCCCGCGCCGGACTGCCCGTGCAGCACCAGGCATTCGCCTTCGTTGACGGTGAAACTCAGGCCGTCGAGCACGTTGAGCACTACACCGCTCTGCTGATGCAGCGTGAAGGTTTTCGATAGGTCGCGAACCTCGATCAGCCTGTTCATCAAGCACACCCCAAAAAGACGACGGTGGCCGGGGATCGCCCGGCGGATGGACGGATCACGGTTGCAGCACCGAAGACACCAGCAGTTGCGAATAAGGATGCTGCGGGTCATCAAGAATCTGATCGGTCAACCCGGCCTCCACTACGTTGGAGCGCCGCATGACCATCAGCCGGTCGGCCAACAATCGCGCCACCGCCAGGTCGTGGGTGACGATCACTACCGCCAGATCCAGCTCCCGTACCAGACCCCGCAACAGGTCAAGCAAGCGCGCCTGGACCGAGACGTCGAGTCCCCCTGTCGGCTCGTCCATGAACACCAGGCGCGGGCCGGAAACCAGATTGCGAGCGATCTGCAAGCGCTGCTGCATTCCGCCAGAAAACGTACGCGGCAGGTCGTCGATGCGCAGCGGATCGATTTCCACTTGGGTCAGCCAGTCGATCCCGGCTGCACGCAATTGCCCGTAGTTACGAATACCTTGAGCCATCAGCCGCTCGCCGATGTTGGCGCCAGCCGACACGCCCATGCGCAGGCCATCGCGCGGGCTCTGTTCAACAAACCCCCATTCGGTGCGCAACAAGGTGCGGCGTTCGGCTTCGCTCGCGCTGTAGAGGTCAAGCCAGTCGCCTTCTTTACGTCGATACGCGACGGCACCGCTGTCGGGCGGGCAACGGCCGCTGAGCAATGACAACAAGGTCGATTTTCCCGAGCCAGACTCACCGACGATGCCCAACACTTCGCCGGGGTACAGGTCGAAGCTCACGTCCTGACAGCCCTTCTCTGGCCCGTATAAGCGCGACAGACCACGGACTTCAAGCAGCGGCTGCGCACGGTCTGCTTGCCGGTCCTGCAACCGCTGCGCGTGATGCACGGGGTTGTTCATTGGCCGGCCTCCTGTTCGTTGCTGCGCTGGGCGCAGTAGTCGGTGTCCGAGCAGACGAAGCTCTGGGTGCCTGCGTCGTCGAGGATCAGTTCATCCAAATACGAATCGCGGCTGCCGCAGATCGCGCAACACTCTTCCCACTTCTGAATTTCAAACGGGTGATCCTCAAAATCCAGACTCACCACCCGGGTGTAAGGCGGCACGGCGTACAGGCGCTTTTCGCGACCGGCGCCGAATAACATCAGCGCCGGGCTCATGTCGAGCTTCGGGTTGTCGAATTTTGGAATCGGTGAGGGGTCCATCACATAGCGATCATCGACCATCACCGGGTAGGCGTAGCTGGTGGCGATGTGGCCGAAGGTGGCGATGTCCTCGTAGAGTTTCACGTGCATCACCCCGTAATCGTTGAGCGCGTGCATGGTCCGGGTCTCGGTTTCCGAAGGCTCGATAAAACGCAGCGGCTCCGGGATTGGCACCTGATAGACCATGATCTGATCTGCGTGCAGCGGGGTTTCCGGGATCCGGTGACGGGTCTGGATCACCGTTGCTTCTGGCGTGCGCTCGGTGGTCACAATGCCTGCCGTACGGGCGAAAAAACGCCGAATCGAGACCGCGTTAGTGGTGTCGTCCGCGCCCTGATCGATGACCTTGAGCACATCATCAGCCCCCAGAATGGCCGCGGTCATTTGCATACCACCCGTACCCCAGCCATACGGCAGCGGCATTTCGCGGCCACCGAAGGGCACCTGATAACCGGGAATTGCCACGGCCTTGAGCAGGCCGCGTCGGATCATGCGTTTGGTTTGCTCATCGAGATAAGCGAAGTTGTAGGCCTCATCGCGCACTGGACGCTCGTGCGTCACGCTGTTCATTGTGGATTCTCCTGCACGCTGGCCTGCACGGCTGCGGGTTTGCGCAGCTTGCGGATCAGTTCCAGCTCGGACTGGAAGTCGACGTAGTGCGGCAGCTTGAGGTGCGACACGAAACCGGCCGCCTCGACGTTGTCGCAATGGCTGAGGACAAACTCCTCCTGCTGCGCCGGCGACTGGATTTCTTCGTTGAATTCATCGGCCCGCAGTGAGCGGTCCACCAGGGCCATGCCCATGGCTTTGCGCTCGGCATGCCCAAACGCCAGGCCATAACCACGGGTGAACTGCGCCAGTTCCGCGCCAGAGCCGACGAACTGGTTGACCATCTCGCACTCGGTCACTTCGATGGCGCCGATGGCGATGGGGAAACCGAGCTCTTCCGGCTCAATCCAGACCTCCACTTCACCGATGCGGATTTCCCCGGCGAACGGGTGATTGCGTCCATAACCACGCTGGGTGGAATAGCCCAGCGCCAACAAGAATCCTTCATCGCCACGGGCCAGGGCCTGCAAGCGCTGGGCACGACTGGAGGGAAATTCCAGCGGATCGCGGGTGATGTCGGCGACGGCTTCACCGTTGTCGGACTCGTTTTTGATCAGGCCTTCTTTAGCCAACAAACCGAGGACCCGCGGGCAAGGTTCCAGGGTCGCGCCCTCTTCTACCTGCGGTCCCGGATGTTCGCCTTCGGCCAGCAACGTGAAGTCCAGCAAGCGATGGGTGTAGTCGAAGGTAGGGCCCAACAGTTGCCCGCCCGGTACATCCTTGAAGGTTGCGGATAAGCGTCGGCCCAGTTGCATGACCGAGGTATCAATCGGCAGGCTGGCGCTGAAACGTGGCAGCGTGGTGCGATAGGCGCGCAGCAGAAAGATTGCTTCGATCAAATCCCCCGCGGCCTGTTTGATTGCCAGCGCGGCCAACTGCTCGTCATACAGAGAGCCCTCGCTCATCACCCGAGCCACGGCCACGGGCAGTTGCTGGCGAATCTGCTCGACGCCCAGTTCAGCAATCGCGGTGTCGCCACGGCGCTTTTTCGCCAACAAACGGTGAGCATTGTCGATGGCCTGTTCGCCACCTTTTACGGCTACGTACATCAGGCAAACTCCTCAGCCAGGGGTGTGGGTTCGAGGCGGCTGATGCGGGTGCTGCGCGGCAGACCGATGACACTGTGGCCCGCGAGAAAAAACGCATCCAGCCCACGGGGGAAGTTGTTGCGTGCATCGCGCTCGCGCCAGAATCCTTCAGCCAGTGGCAAGGCGACCCGATTTTCGTGTTGGATGCCGGGGCCGCGCCACGCCAGAGGATGACCGCCGTCGAGCTGAGCCAACTGGATCAACAAGGTGCAGGACTGATCGGGGTAACGGTCATTGCCCAGATCTAAGCCCTGTAAATCGTCGAGTTCGCTGTCGTCGAGCAATGCAAAACGCGCCTGTTCACGATGGCTGACAATCGCGCAGCCGCAGTGAAAGGCCAGGTTGGCGCGGATTGTCGGTGTGTCGAAAGCCGGCGCCAGCCACAGCGGGGTGTCGCCATCGAGCAGTGCCAGACACAGCGCATAGCTCGCCGGTGCCAGTCCTTGCAGCGGGGGAGCCTGTTCCAACGGCTGAGCCACACCCGGCCCGGCCAGAGCCTTGAGCGCCGCACGGAAGCTGCGCTGGGCGTCCAGCACCGGGTCGGCGAATGCGGGTTGCAAAAGGGTTGTACTCATCAGTCTTCTCCTCGAACCAAGGTAAAGAACTCGACCTTGGTCGCTGCGGTTTCGGCGTCTTTTTTGGCGCGGCGTGCAGTCTGCGAACGGGCCAGGGGTTCGATCAACTCACTCAACCAACGGGCCTGTTGCGAGCCTTGCAGATGCGCGTCGGCCAGCGCGGCCAGTTCGGCATGCGCCTTGTCGCGCCCGGCGAGGTAGCTGTAACCGGTGCGTCCATCCGCCAGGCGCACGACACAGCGAGTCACGCTCATCTCTCCGACGTTGAACGGCGCACCGGTGCCGCCCATGCGACCACGGACCAGAGTCATGCCAATTTCCGGGGCGCGAATCAGTTGGTATTCGGTGTCACGCAGGGCCGCTTCATGGCCACTCAATTCGTCACGGTGGGCACGGGCGAGCACGCCGATCCACTGTTGGCGGGCTGCGTGCGGGGCAACAGGAGCGGAACTCATCGTTGGCATCTCCATCATGTGATGACCTGATATTGGAAACGGTCCGAGCGGCTGGTGGACTGCGCAAGCTCCACGGGCTGGCCGGATGAATCACGGGAAAGGGTAAAAACGCTGAGCGCGGGCAAATGCCGAGGCATGAGCAACAGCCCTGCCTCCTCACGGCTCGGCAGGCGCGCACCGATCAGACTGAACGTGCGGGTCAACGGCAAGTCGCGCTCAGCGAAGAACTGGCGCAGCGAGCCCCCGGTGTAAGGCGCCAGCATCTCGGTTCGGCTGGCGCAGTAACGATGGCGAATCAAGCTCACGGGCTGACCGTCGACCATGCGCAATGTTTGCAGCTCAATCAGTGGTGCCTGATCAGCCAGGCCCAGGTGCCTCGCCTCATCGCGGTTGGCCACGCAACTGCGCCGTTGCAGCAACCGGGCTTCAACCCCATGCCCGAGCGCCGACAACGACTGGCTGTAGGCGCTTTCTGCGACCAGCGGATAGATCAGTGGACGCTCCAGCACCTGGGTGCCCCGACCCTGGCGACGCAACACGCTGCCATCGAGCACCAACTCATCAATGGCGCGGCGCACGGTATGCCGGTTGACGGCAAATCGCGCGGCCAGACGGATCTCTGCGGGCAGGTAATCCCCGGCCCGATAATCACTGAGTTCCCGGCGTAAGGTGTCTGCCAACTCGCGGTAAACAGGTTCAATTTGTCTAGACAACTGCATGGTTTAAAAAAAGCGCCGTTGGGCACCCTCTCCATTAAATGAACTGTTTGCGCAGGCGTTGCGACAAGATGTCGATCACGCTCACCACGACGATAATCACCAGCAATACGGCGCAGGTTTGAACGAACTGGAAGGACCGAATGTTCTCCCAAAGGATCACGCCGATCCCCCCAGCGCCGACCATGCCGACCACCGTGGCCGAGCGCACGTTGGACTCGAAGCGGTACAGGGCGTAGGAAATCCACAGCGGCATGACTTGCGGGATGACCCCGTAGATGACTTCTTGCAGGGCGCTGGCGCCGGTAGCGCGCACGCCTTCGACGGGACCGGGATCGATGGCCTCGACTGCTTCAGCGAACAGCTTGGCCAGGACCCCCGTGGTGCTGATCCACAACGCCAGGACACCGGCAAAGGGTCCCAGGCCGACCGCGACCACAAACAGCATGGCGAACACCATTTCGTTGATCGAACGGAACGAGTCCATGACCCGGCGCAGCGGCTGATGAACCCACCAGGGGGTGATGTTATCGGCGCACAAAATCCCCAGCGGAACCGAACAGACAATCGCCAGCACCGTGCCCCACAGCGCGATCTGCACCGTGACAATCATCTCCTTGAGGTATGAGCGCCATTCGTGGAAGTCCGGCGGGAAGAAGTCGGCCGCGAAGGTCGCCATATTCCCTGCGTCGCGGTACAGCGCCAGCGGGTTCATCTCAGCCCCGTGCCAGGCCCAGGCCAGCATGGCGAGGAACAGGCCCCAGCCAACGTACTGCGGCCAGGTGCGTTTGCCGACGGCGTCAGCATGTGCAGCATTGGTAGTCATAAATGGCTCTCAAAAAAAGGTCAGCCATAGAAGGCTACGATGACGCGACGCGCTGGGGCGTCGCGTCGTCAGGCGTCAACCGGCGCTGGCGGTGGTCTTCTTTTCAAGCTCGGTGATTCGTTCCTGGAGCTTGGCCAGGCCTGCATCGAGCTCTTTCAATCGCTTGGTTTTTTCGTTAGCGTCCAGGGTGGTGCTCGCGTTGACTTCGGTGCGCTGCTTGAACAGATCAAGCTGGCGAATCGGCAACAATTGGTCGTCGGAGGACGGCAGGAATTTGCCCAACTGCATCTCTTTGAGTACAGCCATCTCGTGATCGGTATCGCCGTAGGTGGCGAAGAATTCACGAATTTTGCCTTTGTCGACGTCTGACAGGCTTTTGTTCCAGACCATCGGATCGGCAGGGATCAGTGGAGATTTCCAGATAATCTTGAGCAGGGCGGCCTGGTCCGGCTGGGTGACTGCCAGGCGGTCCCAACTTTCGGTGTTGAAGGTGGCAACGTCGAGTTGGCCTTTGGCCACGCTCAAGGCATTCACTTCATGGCTGGAGTTGAGCGTGCGTTTGAAGGCCGTGGCGGCATTGACATGGTTCTTGGCGAAGACGTAATAGCCCGGCACCAGATAGCCGGAGGTGGAGTTCGGATCACCGTTGCCGAAGGTCAGGTTCTTGGCATTTTTGAGCATGTCCTCGACCGAATTGATCGGGCTGTCCTTGCGCACAATCAGCAGGCTCCAGTAACCGGCTGCACCGTTGGCGGCGGCGGTCTGAGCAAAGATTTCGCCGTTGGAGCGGTCCACGGCTTCCATCGCGCCCTTGTTGCCCAGCCAGGCGATATCGACCTTGTTGAAGCGCATACCCTGGATCAATCCGGCATAGTCGGAGGCGAAGGTTGCGTTGACTTTCAGACCGGTTTTCTTCGACATATCGTCCAGAAACGGCTGCCAGACGCTTCGCAGATTGGTCGAAGACTCGGTGGACATAAGGCCGAAGTTGATGACTTTTTCTTCAGCCTGGGCAGTGCCCAGAAAACAGGTGGCCAGTAAAGCGGCAGACGCGAAAACACGACCCATACGATTCAACATGGAAGGATTCCTGAAGGTGGCGTTGGTGGTTTGTTTTTTAGAGCAACTGCAACGAAATCAGGCCCGCGCAAGCACTCGCTTTACTGGCCTTTCCGTGCTGCGAGCTTTGTCGGAGAACAGAAGACTGGTGTCCAGATCCGCGCCGTAGAGGTCGTTAAGGAACTGCGTGCTGAGTTCTGCAGCGGCGCCATCGAAATGAATGCGCCCGGCTTTGAGGGCCACGGCGCGCTGGCAATAGCGCACGGCGTAATCCACTTGATGCAGGGTGACCACCACGGTCTTGCCGTCGCGGCGATTGATATCAGCGAGAATTTCCATGACCTTGCGTGCGGACTCAGGGTCCAGTGACGCGATGGGCTCATCGGCCAGAATGACTTCGGCGCGCTGGGTCAACGCCCGGGCAATCGCCACGCGCTGTTGTTGACCACCGGACAGGGTCGAGGCGCGCTGAGTGGCGAGATCGGCCAGACCCACGCGGTCCAGGGACTCCATCGCCCACTGTTTTTCCTGAACACTGAACAGGCCCAGATTGCCGCGCCAGCCGGGCATGCGCCCCAGGCAACCGAGTAACACGTTGTCCAGCACGCTGAGGCGATTGACCAGATTGAACTGCTGGAAGATGTAGCCGATATCGGCGCGCAGTCGACGGACGTTGCCATTCAGGCGGCCTGAGGCCTGCACTTCGCGGCCCAGCACCTGCACACGGCCACCGTTGTTGCGATCGCAACGCGCCAGTCCCGCCATATGGCGTAACAACGTGGATTTCCCCGAACCGGAAGCGCCGATCAGCGCGACCATTTCACCGGGTTGTATAGACAACGCAAGATCAATCAAAGCAGTCTTGCGAGCAAAAGTCTTGTTCAGACGGTCGACATGGATAGCTGCGTTCATGGGCTTCTCTGTCTGGTTGAACAGCCTTTGCGCGGCTGCGTTTGTGTGCAACTGACAGTAGAGAGAGGGTGTTTCAGACCCATGAACCGTGGATGACAGTAAGGTAACGATTGGTTGACGGTTTGTAGACGCCCCAGCCTCTCCTGCGAAGGCCGGGCGTCAAACGCAGACTCAGATGCGGAACGTCCCCACCAAATGTTGCAACGTGGCAGCTTGGTGTTCCAGGTCGGCACAGGCTTCAAGGGTCGACTTCAAGTTGCCTACAGCGCCCTGATTCAAGGTGTTGATTTGGGTGATATCGACATTGATCGACTCGACGACAGACGTTTGTTCCTCGGTCGCGGTGGCGACTGACTGGTTCATGCCGTCGATTTCGCCTATACGGCCGGTAACGCTGCCCAGTCGCTCTCCGGCCTGATTGGCGATGGTGACGCTGGTTTCGCTCTGGCGTTGGCTTTCGGTCATGGTCACTACGGCTTCCCGTGCGCCAACCTGCAACTCTTCAATCATTTTCTGCACTTGCTGGGCCGAGTCCTGGGTGCGGTGCGCCAGGTTGCGCACTTCATCGGCCACCACGGCGAAGCCTCGGCCTGCCTCCCCCGCCCTCGCCGCTTCGATGGCAGCATTGAGCGCGAGCAAATTGGTCTGCTGGGAAATGCTGGTGATCACCTCGAGAATCTGCCCGATATTGACGGTCTTGCTGTTGAGGCTTTCGATATTGACGCAAGACGAGCTGATTTTTTCCGACAGCAGATTCATCGCCTGGATGGTCTGCTGGACAACCTTCTGACCATCGCTGGCAAGGTGGCTGGCAGCGCTGGAATGCTGCGAGGCCAAGGACGCGTTTTGCGCGATCTCCTGGGCCGCCGCACCCAACTCGTTGATGGCCGCCGCAACGCTGCTGGTCCGATTGGCCTGCTCGTCAGAGTTGAGCATGGACGAGTTCGACGCGCAGACGACCCGCGCAGCCACTTCACTGAGATGGGCTGCGGTGCTGGCCACTTCGCGAATCGATGCATGGATACGTTCAACAAAACGGTTGAACGATTGCGCCAACGCGCCGAACTCATCCTGAGAATGGATCGACAGACGCTTGGTCAGATCACCCTCACCGTCGGCGATTTCCTGCATTGCTCGGCTCATCAGGTGTAACGGCTGCATAAGCACACGAATCAACAGACCCAATAGCACGATGATAAAGACCACGACCACCACCATGGCGGTCAGCGCTGAGGTGCGGAACTCACTGAGCATCGAATAGGCCGCGTCTTGATCAAGCACCAGCGCCACGTACCAATTCGCCGAAGCAAGTCCGTCGACATGGGTGAACGAGATAAATTCAGACTTGCCCGGCACGTTGACTTCAGTGACCCCCGGCGCGATTTTTGGCGTACCGGTCGGGTAGGCATCGCTCAGGTTTTTCAGGACCAGCTTGCTGTCCGGGTGAACCAGAATCTTGCCGTCGCCGCTGACAATGAACGCATAGCCGTGGCCGCCAAAATTCAGCGCGTTGATAGTCTTGCTGATGCTGTCCAGCGCGATATCGGCGCCAGCGACCCCTATAAACTGGTTGTCGTGCTTGACGGGGGTCGCCAGGGTGACCACCAGCTTGCCCGAAGACGCAGCAATATAAGGTTCCGTCACGATGGTCGTCCGAGCGCTTTCAGCTGCCTTGTACCAGCCCCTAAGGCGCGGGTCGTAATCGGCAGCGCGGTTGCCCGCCGGGACGGAAAACATGACGCCATCATTACCGCCGAAATAGCTCAGCTGAAAACTATCGACGTAAGCTGGCAGCCCGACCACCCGCTGCAGCGTACTCGGGGATGGGCCATCAACGGCAATTTGCTGGGCCATCGATTGCAGCAACTGAGTGCGGCTTTCCAACCAGGTCTGGATGTTATGTGTGGTGAGAGTGGCTAATTGTTGCAGTTCAAGAAAAACATTGGCACGTACGGTTTGACGTTGTCGATAGTCATTCACGGCAATAAAACTCGTAAATGCGACAACAATAATTAACGTGGCGGCGAGCAGAATCTTCCTGCTGAAACCCAGATTTTTGATCATGCGAGCAAGTCCACTACAAAGAATGACAACGGCATATTCGCAACGCAAGTGCGAACAGGGGGATGGCGATGCAGCGTTGTACGGACTTACGCAATAAAAAGGAAGCCGTTGTTTCAAGAAGAACGGCTGCGCTCATCGACGTCGTTGCAGGTCCGGCTCCGCCAAGGCGCTTTTGCCACAGTCGGAGGCGCCAATCACCCCGACGAGTTCACCCGATTCGACGGACAGCGATCCACCGTTCAGGGCCTTGACGATGCACATCGCTTGGCTTGGCTTGGCTTGGCGCTAGACGTGCGGATCACCCGGCGCTTTGACCGGTGTCGCGTATTGCGGTTTCAGCTTTCCTTCCTTGTCGAGCAACCAGGCATCCATCACCTGGCGGACTACAGGGCCTGCCACGCGGCCGCCCGCCTCACCGTTCTCGATCATGACCGATACCGCGATTTTCGGATGTGCCGCCGGCGCGAAGCCGACGAACAAGGCGTTGTCGCGATTGCGCTCTTGGGTTTTCAAGCGGTTGTAGCGCTCACCCTGTTTGATCGCGACCACCTGGGCCGTACCGCTTTTACCGGCAATCCGGTATTGCGCGCCAATGGCTGAGGCTCGAGCGATGCCCCGCGGGTCATGCATCACCAACTGCATACCGTGATTGACCTGATCCCATTCACTGGAGTCATGCAACACGATATTAGGCATGGGGTGATCATCGACCGGTGCCACACCATCGACGGTTTTCGCCAGATGAGGTCGATTCCACACGCCTTTGTTGGCAATCAGCGCGGTGGCCTGGGCCAATTGCAACGGCGTCACCTGCATATACCCCTGGCCGATACCCAAAATGACGGTTTCACCCGGGAACCAGACCTGACGCCGGGTGGCCCGCTTCCATTCACGCGAGGGCATCAACCCTGGCGCCTCTTCGAACATGTCCAGCGACACTTTTTGCCCCAGGCCAAACATGGTCATGTAGTCATGCATGCGGTCGATGCCAAGCTTGTGCGCCAGCGTGTAGAAATAGGTGTCGTTGGAACGCATGATCGCAGCATCCATGTCCACCCAGCCGTCACCGCTGTGGTTCCAGTTTCGGTACTTGTGATCGTAATCCGGCAATTGGAAATAGCCAGGGTCGAACACCCGTGTCTGCGCGGTAACAACACTGCTGTCCAGCCCTGCGATCGCGACCTCTGGTTTGATTGTCGAGCCGGGCGCGTACAACCCGCGCAGCACCCTGTTGAACAGGGGCCTGTCGACGGAATCACGCAGCGCTGCATATTCCTTGAAGCTGATACCGGTGACGAACAGGTTGGGGTCGAAGCTGGGCTTGCTGACCATGGCCAGTACTTCGCCGGTTTCCGGGTCCAGCGCCACCACTGAACCGCGCCGATCTCCCAAGGCATCTTCCGCTGCTTCCTGAAGACCGATATCCAGGCTCAGGACAATGCTTTTGCCGGGGATAGGGTCCGTGTGCTTGAGCACGCGTAACACCCGCCCTTGAGCGTTGGTTTCGACTTCTTCATACCCGACCCGGCCATGCAGTTCGGACTCGTAGAAACGCTCGATGCCCGTCTTGCCAATCGATTGGGTACCGCGATAGTCCACGGCATCCAGTTGTTTGGACTCTTTTTCGTTAATTCGACCGACGTAACCGATGGAATGCGCAAAATGCGCGCCCAACGGGTAATGCCGAACAAACTGCGGCTCGACGTCGATTCCCGGAAGGCGAAACTGATTGACGGCGACCAAGGCAATTTGTTCTTCGGTCAATTCATACAGCAACGTCACAGGGTCGAAGTGATGACGGGCCTGCTTTAGATCCTTGTCGAACAAAATCCGGTCTTCTTCAGGCAACTGAAGAATGCTGATGAGGGCGTCCAGCACCTGACTCCAGTCCCCGGAGCGTTCGCGGGTCATGATCAGGTTGAAACTGGGCCGATTGTCCGCCAGCACCACACCATTACGGTCGTAGATCAGGCCTCGTTCCGGCGGGATCGGCAGCACATGCACTCGGTTGTTCTCTGAAATCGTCGAGTGATAGGCAAACTCGGTCACCTGCAAAAAATACATTCTGCCCACCAGAATGCAGCTCAACACGGCCACCAGCAGACCACACGCCAACAAACGTTTGTTGACCAGCTGCGTCTCTTTTTCGTGGTCTTTTAAGGGAATTGGATCAGGCATTTCTACAGCTTCTCGTTAACAAAAGGGGGAATCGTCACAAATTGTGACGCACAATACCAAGAAGTGCCCCCGGATATTGCACCTCTGATCAACGGCGGCGATCCCACGCCCACAACGCGGCGTGCGCAGGGTGATTCCTTGCCGACTATTTACGCGCCATCAGCTTCGACGCCAGAAACCGGTGATCCGCTGAAAACAGTCGCCTATACGTGAGTAACACCGCACACACGGTCCCCAGCGCCGACGCCGCCGCGATCAGAAACATAATGATGATTTGATAACGCACCGCCTGAATCGGCGACTGGCCCGCCAGCACCTGCCCCGTCATCATCCCTGGCAGACTGACCAGCCCGACCACGGTCATTTGATTCAGGGTAGGGATCATTCCGGCACGCACTGCCTGGCGAGCCGGGCCTTGTGCGGCCTCCCAGCGCGTGGCACCGAGCGCGAGGCTCATTTCCACGACGTTGCGCCCGGTGGTCAATTCCTGAGTCATTCGCTCAATACCCAGCGATACGCCGGTCAGCGTATTGCCGAGAATCATGCCAAGGATGGGGATTGCATACTGCGGCTCATACCAGGGATGAATCCGAATGACCGCGAACAGGCCCACGGCCGTGACCAGCCACGAACTCAACCAGATCGAGGCAATACTGTCGATGCGCTGCCCCGCGTACGTACGTTTCCCGCGACCCGAGGCGGACAATCCCGCTATCAGGGTCATCCCGGCCATCAACGGCAGCACAACGTACCACTGGGCAAAGTTGAACACCCAGCCCAGTACATAACCAATGGCGAGTAGCTGCACCACGGTGCGGATCGCCGCCCACACCAGTTTGCGTTCCAGATCAAGTTTCAGGACAAGGGACAGCACGCCGTTAATCAGGATCAACGAGGAAGCAATACCAATATCCAGTAGCGATAAGTTCTGATAATCCATCAGGTTGTGTGCTCGCTCAATGTGCCTGCCTGCATCGTCAGCCTGCGCTCACTCATGCGCTGAGCCTGCTCTTGATCGTGGGAGATCCAGATGTAGGCGCGATCGTCTTGCCTGGCGCCACTGAACCAGGCCGACACCAGTGCCTCGATTTCTCGAGATGACTCAGGATCCAATGAGGCGGTCGGCTCATCAAGCAGCAGCACATCAGGCTGCAATTGCAGAACCCGGATCAGTGCTGCAATTTGCGCTTCGCCTCCCGACAGCTCGCTGGACTGCTGGTCGAGGAAGCGATCCCCCCTGCCCGCCTGCTCGGCCAGCCGCACAGCGGCAGCGCGATCGAACGTGAGGTCCTGATAGACCTTCAAGGTGAAGGGATAACGCAGGTTGTCCTCGACCGTGCCCTCAAGCATTGCGGGTCGCTGAGCGATGTAACTGACGTGGCGGCGATACGCCGGAATCCCTGCGCCTGGCACCGGTTTATCGCGCCAGGAGACGCTGCCGCCCTCCAGTGGATCAAGCAACGCCAGGGCTCGCAGAAACACGCTTTTCCCCGACCCCGAAGGCCCTGTGAGGGCGATGCGATCCCCTCCGACCAAGGTAAAATCCGTCGAATCAAGAAGACACTTGTGGGTTTTGGCGTCATTTCGGACAAGCCCGGACGCTTTGATCAAGATCACTCGACAACTTTCTCGGCATAGAAAGCAGCGGTTTCATACGACCGACCGCGAACATAGTTATCAGCGGCCAAGGTGTAGCCGTCAGTGGCGGTGTGATGCACGTCGCTTGCTTTGCTCTTCATCCCTTCCCCCTGATTATTTCGTGCGGTGCCGCTCAGTGAACCCGAGCGGCTTTTGCCTAGGCTAACAAAATAAACGCCACCAACGCTCGGGTGATTACGCTTAAACTGCGCGGTCTCGAATGACTGATAGCCCGCTATGAACTCCGATGCCCTCTCTACCTTGCAACAGCATTTAACCTCCGCTTTAAGTGCCGTACCTGACGAAGCTCGCCGCCTGTTTCACGGCAGGGGCTTACGCTGGACAGGGCTTGAGGAAGTGACCGTCGACTGGTTGCAAGGCGTGCTGTTGGTGTCGTTGTACAAGAAACCCGATGACGCCGAATTAACTGCCCTGAAGCACATGCTTTTGGCCCTGACTCAGTCGCCCGCCTGGCTGCACAGCCAGGCGCACGCACTGTTATTGCAGCACCGCTACCTTCAGGACAGCACCACGGAATGGTTGCTGGGGGACACGTTTGATAACGGGGTTATCACTGAGGACGGCCTGCACTACAAGCTGGACTTTGGCAGAAATCAGAACACGGGGCTGTTCCTGGACATGCGCTATGGCCGCCGCTGGGTTCAAGCCCAGGCCCAAGGCAAACGCGTGCTGAATCTGTTCGCTTATACCTGTGGTTTTTCTGTCGCCGCCATTGCCGGGGGCGCGGAGCATGTGGTGAATCTGGACATGGCCAAAGCGGCGTTGAGCCGAGGGCGAGAAAATCACCGCCTTAATCAGCATGACTTGAGTCGCGTGAGCTTTTTAGGACATGACCTGTTCAAATCCTGGGCCAGAGTAAAAAGAGACGGTCCCTACGACCTCATCATCGTTGACCCGCCCTCTTTTCAGAAGGGTAGCTTTGTACTGACCAAGGATTACCAAAAGATCCTGCGGCGCCTGCCTGATTTGCTCAACCCACAGGGCATTGTATTGGCATGCCTCAATGATCCCGCCATTGGCCCGGACTTTCTGATCGAAAATACTGCGATTGAAGCGCCAAGCCTGAGCTTTCAGCAGCGCCTGGAAAACCCACCGGAGTTTGCCGATGTCCATCCTGACGGTGGGCTGAAGGCGCTGGTATTTACGCTGAATGCTATGCAATTTTGAGGCGACGGAACAACGTCATCTTGGCAATATCCAGCAAGAAGGCAAAGATGATCGCGGCCACAAAAAGGCCGGACACAATAGCGATTGGCAGCGCTGTCATCACTACACCATTGATTGCCAGTACGCTGATGATCGTCAGGTCGACGACCGAGGATGCCACCAGCCAACGCCCCGGCGCCGAACTCCAAATATGCTGCCGCTCACGAGACACGTAGAATACAGCTTGGCCGCTGAACACAAGCGTCACCACGGTCAATGTACGCAAGGTCATCAGGTCAAGGCCGAGCAGGTATTTTCCAGTGGCCAGACTGGACACACAGAACAGCAGATCGAATACGCCAAGGATGATACCCGCCACGGTCAAATTGCCGACCCGCCAGACACTTGGCAGTGGCGATGGTCTGACGTTGTCCGTGGACGACGACATGGCCATAAAATCGCCGACGACCATCATAAGCACCATGAGCATCGGCGTCAGGATCGCCTGGCCCGTCATGATCAGCCCGATTGCCAGGAAAAGTACCTGGACAATCTTGTGAATGATCGACCGTAACGTATAGGTCAGGATCCGCTGGAAGGTCGCCCGCCCCACCTTGACCGACGCGACGATGCCGCCCAGACCAGGCTCGGTCAAGACTATACCGGCGGCAGACTTGGCGACATCTGTTGCCGTGGATACGGCAATCCCCATCTGAGCCTGCCGCAGTGCCGGCGCATCGTTGGCACCATCACCACACATGCCGACGAGATGGCCGCTTTTTTGCAGCGCTTTGACAAGACGATACTTGTCTTCCGGCAGGACACTGGCGAAGATCGAGAACGCGTCAGCGCGGAGATCCTTGGCCAGCGGTGTCGTTGCGCAGACCTCACCCGAAATGCCAATCATGCTGGCCACGACTTTTGCCGTGATGGGAGCATCTCCGGTCACCATGACCGTGCGCACGCCCATCTCAGCCAGCTCGGCGATGAGCGCTGCCGAATCCTCACGCGGCGGATCGCTGAGTGCAATGAGCCCGGCCATCTTCAATTGATCTGCAGGACCCACTGCCACCGCAAGTGCCCTGAACCCCTTGGCTTGCAGTTCGTCGACAATGCTCACCACGTCGGGCGGCGCTGCTGACACCTTCTGAAGCACCGAAAACGCCCCCTTGACGATCCGAGCGGTGGTGCCGTCCGCCAGGCGAACCGTTGCTTCTGCCAGTTTCACTGCGGGATCGAACGGAATGAAAGTCTCTAGTTCGGGGGCATCTTTGATGGGCTGGAGAGCCGCTGCCGAGCGAATGGCAACATCGACAGGATCCTGCCCCCCGTCGGAACTTGCCAGGGCGGCCAGTGCCAGCACATGCGCCTCGTCAAAGCCTGGCATCGTCCTCACGGACATCACCGCCAGCTCGTTGCGGGTCAGTGTTCCCGTCTTGTCTGAACAAAGAATGTCGATGCCGGCGGCTTCATCTACTGCCGACAGGCTGGTTGGCAAAACGCCCTCACGGGCCAATGCGCGCGCACCGACTGCGGCGGCCAGCGTGAACATTGATGGCAAGGCAACCGGTATTGCGGAGAGGACCGCCACAAGAACAAGCGGAACGATATCGACAAACGGCATAGGCAGCAGCAGCAGCGCATAGATCGCCAACAGAAGGGTCACCGTGCCGTTGAACAGCACAAGATTTCGCACCACCCGCATAATGGTCTTCTGCTGAGAACTTTCCACCTTTGCGCTACGCACGAGTTCGGCCGTTCGCCCGAACTTGGTGTTTACCCCGGTCGCGGTCACCAGGGCAACCGACTCGCCTCGTCTGACAAGAGCGCCTGCATAAATTTCAAGCCCCGCCTCGGCCTCGATCGGAAGCGATTCACCCGTCAACATGGACTGATCAACCAGAATTGATCCAGCGATCAAACGCACATCCGCAGCAACCACTGCGCCGAGCGATAATTTGATCAGATCGCCGGGAACCAGCATGCCTGCAGGCACCGTTGTCCACTTGCCATCGCGGTGTACCGAAGCAACGAGCGCCAGGCGTGACTTGAGTGCATCCAGCGTCGCCTGTGCTCGCCCCTCCTGGAAAAAACCGAGCGCTGAATTGAAGATCAGCAGCAACGCGACAACGCTGGCCTGGACATAGTCACCGAGGCCAAGCTGAAGAAGTATCGCTGCCTCGAGCATCCACGGTACGGGAGCCCATAGTTTCTGCAGAGCGCGACGCACTGGGTGCTGCGCCACATCGGCGATGGTGTTTGGCCCGACGTGTTCAAGACGAAGCCGAGCCTCTGTACTCGTCAGGCCAGCAACCGAATCCGGTGCAACGATCAAGGGCGCCTCACCGTGGTCAAACCCGACCCCAAGCATCCAGCCTTCAACTGTTCGGTCATTGGCACTCACTCTCAGGCAAGGTTGCTCAGCATCACGATATAAAAGGAGGGGCTATCGATGATGGCGGACTACGTTATCCCGTATTGGACGACAATCTGCGCACTGTCGATATGGCAATGCGTACTCCGCCACGAGAACCACTCACAAAGACTAGCGCTGAACAAGCTGAGCTATAATGCGTTTTAACTTATGACTGCCCGGAACCCGCCCAATGCCCAGTATGCCCGCCACACTCCCATCACGAGGCTTATCGTACTGGTGGAAGCCCATTCTGTTCTTGTTGGTGGCGGTCATTGGCCTTTACTACGTGAAATGGTCGCCCTACTACCTCAAGTCCTTTATCGCGGCAGACAATCACAGTATTGGCGCCTCGATTCTCGGTGCAGAACAGAGCACGCCCATCACGGCGGCGCTGGCCTACGCCCAAGTGTATTTCCTTGCGATCTGGAAAGCGGCGGTACTCGCGGTGATCCTCGGTTCGCTGCTTCAAGTGCTTATTCCCAAGGACTGGCTTCTGAACCTGTTCGGTCGCGCGGGTTTTGGTTCGACGTTACGCGGCGGGCTGTTTGCGCTGCCGGGGATGATGTGCAGTTGTTGCGCCGCGCCCGTCGCGGTGGGCATGCGTCGTCAGCAGGTTTCGGTGGGTGCGGCCCTGGCCTTCTGGATCGCCAATCCGGTGCTTAACCCTGCAACCCTGGTGTTCATGGGCTTTGTGCTGGGTTGGGGTTTCACCGCATTGCGCCTGGTGGCTGGCCTGGCGTTGGTGCTGGGCGTCTCGATGATCGCGCAGCGCGTTTCTACCCCTGAGGAAATTCCCGAGCCAGCCCTTGAAGCAGTGGCTGACGCGAGCATAGCCGACCAGCAGAATTTCTTTACGCGCTGGGGGAAGACCCTGTGGCAGTTGTTCTGGAGCACGATCCCTATTTACGTGGTGGCAGTACTGGTATTGGGCGCCGCACGTGTCTGGCTGTTTCCCCATATCGATGCGTCGATGGGCAACAGCCTGGTCTGGTTGGTGGCGTTCGCCATCGTGGGCACACTGTTTGTGATTCCCACCGCAGCTGAAATCCCCATCGTGCAAACCATGCTGTCACTGGGCTTGGGGATGGGACCCGCCGTGGCACTGCTGATGACATTACCGAGCGTCAGCCTACCGTCGCTGCTGATGCTGCGTAAAGTCTTCGATGCCAAGGTTCTGGTGATTGTGGCGTTGCTGACCATGTTGGTCGGCATCGTCAGCGGGTTGGTAGGGGCGATGGTGCTTTAAGCCTCAGCCATCCCCCGCAAAAACGAGGCCGCGCGGTACTCAGTCGAGTCGCCGGCCACGTTCTCTCAAGTACTCAAGTACCGCCGCATGGTCGCCAGAAAATTCGATGCGAGGTTGTTTGCTGTCTCTCTGGTAGGCATACATCGGGTCGTAATACTCCATCAGCATCCCGGTGATCCAGTCACGGTGTAGATCGACCACACCGGATTTTTCCTGCTCGATCAACGCGCTGTCCATGATCGATGCCAGGCGCTGGTAGCGCTCACCCCCCAGACGTTTGACGATACCCGACAAACTCTGACGCAGGTGCGCGGCAAAGACACCAAAGCCCTGTTCGATGCCATGCACATCAATAAACTCGGCACACAGATCGACCACGTAATCCTTGAGAATTCGCTCGACCCGATTTTCGAAGCGTTCTTCAAGCCAGACCAGTGGGTACCGCTGCATCCCCTGATACAGGTTCAGCGGGATTGAGCGGCTACCAACAGCACGCCCCTCGTCCTCGAGAACAAACCGACTCACGCCGCCAGCACGCTTCTTGAGAATGTCGATCGCCAAGGCATTTTCAAAATTGATCTGCGCCGGTTGTGGCGTGGCATGCTTGCCGAAACTGGAGCCCCGGTGATTCGCAAGCCCCTCAAAATCGAGGGTATTGGCCAGCTGTGTCAGCACTTCGGTCTTGCCCGAGCCCGTCAACCCGCCCACCAGCACGAAGTCGCACTCGGCCACTGCGCTGTCAGTGACCTCGATCAGGTAAGTACGCAGTGCCTTATAACCACTGATGACCCGCGGATACTCGATCCCGGCCTCGCTCTTGAGCCATTGCTGGGTCAGTTGCGAACGTAATCCTCCCCGAAAGCAATACAGGTAGCCCTCAGGTTGGGAACGGGCGAAGTTCGCCCAGGCCTCAATGCGATCTTGTTTGGTCTGGCCCGACACCAACTGGTGACCCAACTCAATGGCCGCCTGCTGCCCTTGTTGCTTGTAGCAGGTGCCGACTTTTTCCCGTTCCAGATCGTTCATCAGCGGCACATTGCACGCCAGGGGAAAAGCGCCCTTGTCGAATTCGATCGGCGCACGAACATCCATCAAGGGACGGTCGTTGAGAAAGATGTCGCGGTAGTCGGCGCTGTTGTCTCGCATCAGAACACCTCAACCGCGTGACGCTGTCGACCTACGAATTCGCCAATTGCAGACAGCTCCAGGCCAAGTTCGGAGGCCAGCGCGAGGAAGTTCGCTTGCTCACCCGCCTCGACCGCAACCAACAGACCGCCACTGGTTTGCGGATCACACAGCAGCAACTTCTGCAGTTGCGTCAGCGCGGTGATGCGCTCGCCGTAACTCTCGAAATTACGGTGGGTGCCTCCTGGGACGCAGCCCTGCTCAAGATAAAAATCGACACTGGCCAACCGAGGCACGGCGGCAAAGTCGAGGCGCGCGGTCAGTTGGCTACCGTCCGCCATCTCCACCAGATGGCCAAGCAGGCCAAAACCGGTGACATCGGTCATCGCCTTGACCCCCTCCAGCTTGCCGAAACGGCTGCCGGGCTTGTTGAGCGCGCACATCATGTCGCGTGCCACGCCTTGATCCTCGGCGCGCAACACCCCCTTCTTCTCGGCCGTGGTGAGAATACCGATGCCCAAGGGTTTGGTCAGATAGAGCTTGCAGCCCTCGGTCGCGGTGTCATTGCGCTTCATGAAGCGCTTCTCGACCAATCCCGTGACCGCCAGACCAAAAATCGGCTCCGGCGTATCAATCGAATGCCCACCCGCCAGCGTGATGCCCGCAGCATCGCAAGCGGCACGCCCGCCGCGAATCACTTCACGTGCGACTTCCGGCGCCAGCAGGTTCACCGGCCAACCCAGAATGGCAATCGCCATCAGCGGATCGCCGCCCATGGCGTAGATATCGCTGATGGCATTGGTGGCCGCGATCCGCCCGAAATCGTACGGATCATCCACGATCGGCATGAAGAAATCGGTGGTCGACACCACGCCGCGCTCTTCATCGATGGCGTACACCGCGGCGTCATCGCGCGATGCATTGCCGACCCAGAGCTTTGGATCAAGGTTCTGCGCACCACTGCCGGCCAGAATCACCTCCAGCACCTGGGGCGATATCTTGCAGCCACAACCTGCACCGTGACTGTACTGGGTAAGACGAATCGGCTCGCTCATCTGTGCACCTCTGAATATCAAGTGCATCGATTCTAACAGAGCGACCCAGGGTGGTAGGCGCTTTGGATTGAAAGCAGGCTCAACGCGTTGCGGGATTCAGTGGCCTATGTTCATCCCGTATTGGGGAGCGGTTGGCGTGCTAACAGCCTTTCGGCAGTCGCTTAATCCCTCCGGCGCTGTATATCGGCCTAGATTAATAGTTAAGCTTCTCTCCTGAGAAAAAGGTCACCCCTCACCTCCTTGACTTGACGCCTTATATAAAAACGCTCAGCCGAATAAAGAATGCCGACACAGAAGTGTCAAATGGCCATCTTTGTAGTCGATGTGCCTACAGACCTTTTGTTGAACGTCTATCTATCGTTGATCCCCACGGTGCAGTTACAGGCACGTATTTAGCCCGCGCATTCGTCAGGGGTCACCCTGAAACCGTGTAGCTTTACACCATTACATACTCATAATTTCTGGACACCCTGCCCGTGCGAACTGCCCGCTCCACCACGACTGTCGAGCAACTATTTCCTGTTCAACAACGCCTGATTTCAGCAACTGATACCCGCGGAAAAATCACCTATTGCAATGGCGATTTCGCCCAGATAAGTGGTTACTCTCAGGAAGAGTTAGTGGGCAGCCCCCACAACCTGGTGCGTCACCCTGATATGCCTTCCGCTGTTTTCGGGCTCATGTGGAGCTATTTGAAAGCGGGTAAAAGCTGGATGGGCATTGTAAAAAATCGCTGTAAAAATGGCGATTATTATTGGGTCAGTGCGTATGTAACCCCTATTCTGGAAGAGGGGAAATTAATAGGTTATGAGTCCGTCAGAGTCAAACCGACCCGGCAGCAAATAGACCGCGCACAAGTGCTTTATGAGCGGCTGCGCACGGGCAAAAGCGCCATTTCAAAAAGACGTCATATCGCGGCCTTTGCGGGACAGATGCTTTTTCCCGTCACGGCAGCGATCATCGCTATGGGCGCTGCTAATTTTTTGCCCAGCCTGGCAACCCAAGTCGTCACCTCCGGGCTATTTTTAATCGTAGGTGCGTGGTCATATAAACGGGTTGGCCAGCAACTAAAACACATTATTGAAAGTGCCCCGGACGCGTTTACAGACCCGGTGAGTGCTATTACTTATAGCGATGCCTATGGCCCCTCGGCGCAGCTGGACATGATACTGATCAGTGAGGATGCGCGGCTTAAGACAGCCCTCACGCGCCTGAGCGATCTCGCTGCCCAGGTGTCTGAAGCGGCGGCCCACTCCTCATTTCTTTCCAGCCAGACTGAACAGGCCTTGCTGGAACAGAGAGCCGAAACCGATATGACGGCGGCCGCCATGACTCAAATGTCAGCGTCGATCAACGAAGTGTCCAGGCATGTGCAACACACCGCAATGGAAGCACAAACAGCACATGAACTGGCTCAACAGGCTGATAAAGTAGCCGGAACATCAAGAAAAGCCATTCAACTGTTGGCGAGTACCGTCACCAACATCAGCAATGCCGTGGATAACCTGGCCAACGAAACCCAGCAAATCATGAGCGCTGCCGGGATGATTCAATCCATCGCCGATCAAACCAACCTGCTGGCCCTCAACGCGGCCATTGAAGCAGCCAGGGCCGGTGAACAGGGTCGGGGCTTTGCAGTCGTGGCCGATGAAGTACGTGCCTTGGCTGGCAAAACACGCGAGTCGACTCAGCAAATTCAACGCGTTATTGAAACCCTGAAAAAGGGTGCCGATGCGGCTGTAAGCATCGCCAGACTGGGTATCGACGAGGCCGACCACGGCGTTCTGCACGTCATCGAGGCGCAACAGGCGCTTCAAGGAATCCGTGAGGCGGTTGAGCGGATCAGTAGCATGAGTCATCAGATGGCAGCGGCTTCAGAAGAACAGGCCCATGTCGCTGAAGATATCGCCAGGCAGATCAACAATGTTGCAGGGACCGTTGAGAAAACAGCGAACAATGCAAACGCCGCCGTGATTCGTGGCAACGAACTGGAAAACACCTCTCGTGGTTTGCGCGCGCTGGTTGAACGGTTTAACAGGTGACCCGTTGCAGCAACACAATGCTTGGCAGAGGCCAGTAAAATGACGTCGCCCTTTGCAGAACTCACTGTCCGGCGATAGACGCCGCTGCTCATCCACCTTCACCTGGGTGGATGAGCCCATACAGTGCGTGCGGGGCCTGTGATCAGACCTTCACGATCCAGCCTTCAGGTGCTTCGATATCGCCCGTTTGCACGCCAGTGAGTTCGTTATAGAGCCGTTGAGTAACAGGCCCTACTTCTTCTTCACTGTAAAACACGTGCAACTTATCTTGGTATTCGATGCCGCCAATCGGTGTGATCACCGCAGCGGTACCGCAGGCGCCTGCTTCCTTGAAATCACCAAGGTTGTCGATGAACACATCGCCCTCGATGACTTTCAGGCCCAGGCGAGTTTGCGCCAGCTCGATCAACGACAAGCGAGTAATACCTGGGAGTACCGAAGGTGACTTCGGTGTCACGAACTCATCATTGCGCGTAATAGCGAAGAAGTTGGCAGACCCCACTTCTTCAATCTTCGAATGGGTTTGAGGGTCCAGGTAAATGCAGTCGGCGAAGTTACGCTTTTTGGCTTCTGAATTGGGCATCAGGCTCGCGGCGTAGTTACCGCCCACTTTGGCGGCCCCGGTGCCATTGGGTGCAGCGCGGTCATAGCTGGAAATCACGAAGTTGTTCGGTTTCAAGCCACCTTTGAAGTACGCCCCCACCGGCATGCAGAAAATCGAGAAAATAAACTCAGGTGCCGTACGCACCCCAATGTTATCGCCAACCCCAATGATGAAGGGGCGCAGGTACAGTGCCCCGCCTGTGCCATAGGGCGGTATGAAGCGCTCGTTGGCATGCACCACTTGCTTACAAGCTTCAATGAAGACGTCGGCAGGGACAGGAGGCATCAGCAACCTGGCGCAACTACGCTGCATGCGTAGCGCATTCTGGTCAGGTCGGAACAGATTGATCGATCCATCCTTGCAGCGATACGCCTTGAGCCCTTCGAAGCACTGCTGGCCGTAGTGAAGGGCTGTCGAGCCTTCGCTGATGTGCAAAACGTTGTCTTCCGTCAGGGTGCCTTCCTGCCAGGCACCGTCACGCCAGTAAGACAGATAGCGCAGATCTGTCTTGATGTAATCGAATCCCAGCTTGTCCCACTTTATGCTTTCGTAACCCATGACACCCTCGATCATTTAACAACGCCTGACACGCCAGGCTTCTGACAATTTGCTGACGGGAACCACAATACTTTATTCAGGCACTCACCGCAGCCTGGACGAACACACACCGCCTCCTTTACCTCTCATCAGTGACCGGACGTCAGTACCTGTCTCTATACACCCTTTGGCATTCGCACGGCACCCTTCACCTTTGGTCAGGGCACCGAACGGATGTTTTTCACCGGATACTTGATCAAGGTCTATGCACCCTGTGTTTATTGGCGCAAAAATAGGTTGCTACCGTTGATCAGCCCGCGCGAAGCGCAACCGCTGCAAAGAAATGCCCGAACGTACACGTTCAGAATGAGATTTCCCGGTGCCGTACTCGGCTGACAATGGAAATAAGGGACGCGCATGACAAGCAATGCCTGCTTATCGAACACAGGCGTGGTCGCTTCGGTGCGGGGCAGCGTCGTTGATATTCGCTTTGAAGCCCACCTGCCTCCAATCCATTCCCTGTTGCGCACAGGGACGGAAGGCAAAATTATCATCGAGGTGATGGAGCAACTCGATGCCCATCGTGTACGTGGGATCGCCCTGACACCGACACAAGGCCTCGCCCGCGGCATGCGGGTCGAGGACAGCGGCGGCCCCTTGCTTGCCCCGGTGGGTAAAGAAATTCTGTCACGCATGTTCGATGTGTTTGGCAATGCCATCGACCGTCTGCCAGCGCCCAAGGTTGGCTGGCGTAGCGTACATCGCGCGCCCCCTGCGCTGGCCAACCGGTCGACCAAAACCGAAGTGTTCGCGACGGGGATCAAGGTCATTGACGTGTTGATGCCACTGGAACGGGGTGGCAAGGCCGGGTTGTTCGGTGGGGCCGGCGTCGGCAAGACCGTGCTGCTGACCGAGATGATTCATAACATGGTGGGTCAGACCGAAGGCGTCAGCATCTTTTGCGGCATAGGAGAACGCTGCCGCGAAGGCGAGGAACTCTACCGTGACATGAAGGCGGCAGGGGTTCTGGACAATATGGTGATGATCTTTGGCCAAATGAACGAGCCACCCGGCGCGCGCTTTCGGGTCGGTCACGCAGCCTTGACCATGGCCGAGTATTTCCGCGACGACGAGCACCGTGACGTGTTGCTGCTTGTCGATAACATTTTTCGTTTTATCCAGGCAGGTATGGAAATTTCCGGGCTGATGGGCCAGATGCCGTCACGTCTCGGGTATCAACCAACCATGGGCACCGAACTCTCGCAACTGGAAGAGCGCATCGCCAACACCGATACCGGGGCCATTACCTCGATTCAGGCGGTCTATGTACCGGCTGACGACTTCACCGACCCCGCTGCCGTGCATACTTTTTCTCACCTGTCGGCCTCCATCGTGCTGTCTCGCAAGCGGGCCAGTGAGGGTTTGTACCCGGCCATCGATCCGTTGCTGTCGAACTCGAAGATGGCCACGCCTGGGATTATCGGCGAGCGGCACTATGCGCTGGCCCAGGAAATCCGCCGCACACTGGCGCAATACGCGGACCTGAGAGACATCATTGCCATGCTCGGCCTGGAACAGCTATCAACTGAGGATCGCAAGGTGGTTGCCCGTGCGCGGCGGCTGGAGCGCTTCCTCACTCAGCCTTTTTTCACCACCGAGCAATTTACCGGCCTTGAAGGCAAGTGGGTCAGCCTTGAGGACGCCCTGGATGGCTGCGAGCGGATTCTGCGCGATGAGTTCAAGGATGTGCCGGAAAGTGCGCTGTACATGATCGGGGCCATTGACGAAGCGCTGGCGAAACCCAAGCCCGAGACCAACGTGTCTGCGGAGGCTAACGATGCCGTCAACCCGCATGAAACTTAAGATTCTGCTGCCCTTCAAGGTCTTCGCCGAGAAGATCGATGTGCTGCGTATTGTCGCCGAATCCCGCAACGGTTCTTTCGGCCTTTTGCCCCAGCGGCTGGACTGCGTGGCGGCTCTTGCGCCAGGCATTCTCATCTACGAAACTGCGGCCGAAGGCGAAGTGTGTGTGGCGGTCGACGAAGGGGTATTGGTCAAAACCGGGAGCGAAGTACTCGTTTCCGTACGCAATGCCATTGGCGGCACGGACCTGGAAAAACTGCACAAGGCTGTCGAACAGGAGTTTCTCAATCTGGATGAGCAGGAGCGCACGATGCGTTCGAGTCTGGCAAAGATGGAGGGAAGTTTTATTACCCGTTTCGCGGCCCTGCACCATGAATGACCAAGACGAAAAGAAACCCGCCAAGAACAATGAATTCAGCCAGCAAGTCGGCGTCAAGGCGGCGCGCAAGCTCAAGGCGCAGCGCCAGGTCAATCAAACGGTCTGGTCCGGTCTTGGCATGATGGGGCTGATCGGCTGGTCGGTCAGCCTCCCGACGCTGCTCGGCGCGGCGCTAGGGTTTTGGCTGGACAAGCACTACCCCGGCAGCCATTCGTGGACACTCGCGCTGCTGGCCTTGGGACTGGGACTGGGCTGCTTCAATGCATGGCATTGGGTTGCCAAGGAAGGTCGGGAAATTCGCGATCAGGAGTCTGATAAGGATGAGTGACTTTTTGAATCTGGCCCCGGCACTTGTTGCAGGGATTGTGCTCGGTGCTTTTTTTTTCGGGGGCCTTTGGTGGACGGTTCGTCAGGCGGCGTCATCACGCTGGGCGGCGCTCTGGTTTTTCGCCAGCCTGCTGCTGCGAACCGGCATCGTGCTGGCCGGTTTCTATTTCGCCTGCGGCAGTGACTGGCAGCGTTGGCTGGGTGCATTGCTCGGGTTTACCGTGGCACGGTTTTTCGTTACACGACTGACTCGACCCGCCCTAGCTTTCACGGAGGACAGCCATGCACCTTAGCCCGGACGACGTCATTTATTGGCAATACGGTCTTTTCAAAATCAACGCCACCATCGCCTTCACATGGGGGCTGATGCTGTTCCTGGTACTCGGCTCAACACTGGTGACACGCCGGCTGTCCCGTGGGCTGGAACGCAGCGGCTGGCAGAATCTGCTGGAAATCATTGTCACTGGCATTACCACCCAGTTAGGTGAAGTTGGCCTCGTTCAACCCCGCAAATACCTTGGGTTTGTAGGAACGCTATTTCTGTTTGTAGCGAGTGCCAGTCTATTTACGATCATGCCCGGTTATGAGCCACCCACCGGGTCGCTGTCGACGACAACCGCGCTGGCAATCTGCGTGTTTATCGCCGTGCCCCTGTTCGGTATCGCCGATTGTGGTCTAGGTGAATACCTGCGTGAGTATATGCAGCCAACCGTCATCATGCTGCCCTTCAACATCGTCAGCGAACTCTCGCGCACCCTGGCGCTGGCTGCCCGCCTGTTCGGCAACATGATGAGCGGCACGATGATTCTGGCGATTCTGCTCACCATCACACCCTTCCTCTTCCCCATTGCCCTCAGCGCGCTTGGATTGTTGACCGGCATGGTCCAGGCCTACATTTTCAGCATTCTGGCGGCGGTTTACATCGCGGCGGCGACACGATCACGCACGCCGGAAGCTGACCCCGTACCCGACTCGATAACTTGAACTCAGGAAGGATTTACCATGGATAGCATGACGATTATTGCAGTGGTTTCCATTATCACTGCGGGGCTGACCATCGCCATCGGCAGTATCGGCCCCGCGCTTGGCGAAGGACGCGCAGTGGCAACGGCGTTAACGTCATTGGCGCAACAACCCGATGCTGCCGCGACCATCACTCGAACGCTGTTTGTCGGCCTGGCCATGGTCGAGTCGGTGGCAATCTACTGCTTCGTGGTGTCGATGATTCTTCTGTTCGCCAACCCGTTCTGGAATCACGCCATCGCCCAGGTCGCCGGAAAATAGATCATGCTCATCGATTGGTTCACTGTCGGCGCCCAAGCGCTCAACTTCCTCGTCCTGATGTGGTTGTTGAAGCGTTTCCTTTATCACCCGATCCTTGCGGCTATCGATGCGCGAGAGCAACTCATTGCGACGCAACTAGCGGATGCCGAGGCCAAAAAAGCCGAGGCCCGTAAAGAGCGCGACGAGTTTCTCAACAAAAACGTGACGTTCGACAAAGAGCGCGCAACGCTTTTGCAACAGACTGCAGGCGCGGCGAATGCAGAGCGCCAGCGTCTCCTCAATGACGCACGCCAAGCCGCCACCGCCCTGAGTGCCAAAAGCCTGGAAAACCTGCACAGCGAAGCGCGTCGCCTGCATGACGAATTAGGCCGCCGTACTCAACAAGAAGTATTCGCCATTGCTCGCAAGACGCTAAAAGACCTGGCCGGGACGACTCTGGAAGCGCGCATGGTCGAGACCTTCGTCAATCGTCTGAAGGCGTTGAGCACTGAGGAAAAACAAGGCTTGGTGGCAGCGCTAAAGGCATCGGCAGAACCGGTCATCGTACGCAGTGCCTTCGAGTTGCCAGAGGCGCAACGCACCGCCACGCAAGCAGCCATCAACACACTCCTGGCGGCGACCCCTGTCGTCCACTTTGAGACCGCCCCGGACTTGGTGAGCGGTATCGAACTCAGCGCAGCCGGGCAAAAAGTGGCCTGGAGTATTGCGGAGTATCTGACGTCCATGGAAAAGGGTATCAGCGAGCTGCTGGACACGACGGCGCAGACACAGGCTCACGCCCAGACGGAAGCAAAGTCCCCGCTCCTGAGCGAAGGGCAAGCGACATGAGCACTGAGCGTCTTCAGGATGTCTTGGCGACCGCCTTTGCTGTCATCGGTGAGGCGCGGGAAGGCTTTTCACATCAATTAAAACCAAAAGAAGTCGGCTGGGTCACCAGCATTGCGTCCGGCATCGCCAAGGTGTCCGGCTTACCCGGTGTCGGCTTCGAGGAACTGGTGAAGTTCCCAGGCGATATCTATGGCATCGCCTTCAATATCGACGAGGACGAGATCGGCGTCGTGCTGCTCGGCGACTACTGGCAACTGCAAGCCGGCGATGAGGTCGAGCGCTGTGGGCGCGTGGTAGATGTACCGGTCGGCGATGGCCTGATCGGTCGTATCATCGACCCTACCGGGCGGCCACTGGACGGTCTGGGGCCTGTATTGGCCAGCGCCCGGCTGCCCATCGAACGGCCAGCAGCGCCCATCATGGATCGGGCACCGGTTACCGCGCCCATGCAAACCGGCATCAAGGTGATTGACGCAATGATCCCGGTCGGACGCGGCCAGCGCGAACTAATCCTCGGGGATCGGCAAACCGGCAAAACCGCAATCGCCCTGGAGACCATTCTCAACCAGCACGATCAAAACGTTCTTTGCGTGTATTGCTCCATCGGCCAACGGGCCTCCGGCGTCGCCAAAGTGATCGCCACCCTGCGCGAACAAGGCGCGCTAGCGTATACCGTGGTGGTCGTCACCGAAGGTAATGATCCTCCAGGCCTCGCCTACATTGCGCCTTACGCTGCGACCAGTATTGCCGAGTACTTCATGGAGCAAGGGCGCGACGTTCTGCTGGTCTACGACGACCTGACCCACCACGCTCGGGCCTACCGTGAACTCTCTCTACTGCTGCGCAGACCCCCAGGTCGCGAGGCTTTTCCCGGCGACATTTTCTACATCCACTCGCGCTTGCTGGAGCGTGCGACCCATTTGCGCCCTGAACTGGGCGGTGGCTCGCTGACAGCCCTACCCATCATCGAAACCGAAGCTCAGGATATGTCCGCTTATATCCCGACGAACCTGATTTCCATCACCGACGGTCAAATCTACCTTTCCCCAGCGCTCTTCGAGCTCGGTGTACTGCCTGCAGTCGATGTCGGAAAATCAGTTTCCCGGGTTGGCGGCAAAGCGCAACTGGCGGTCTATCGTGCCGTGGCTGGCGACCTCAAGCTTGCCTATGCCCAGTTCGAGGAGCTTGAAACCTTTTCCCGCTTTGGCGCCCGTCTGGATGAAGACACTCGCAAACTGATCGCCCACGGATTGCGAATCCGTGCGTGCCTCAAACAACAAGAGTTCGCGCCGCTGTCCGTGCCCGAGCAAATTGCGGTGCTGCTGGCGTTGACTGCAGGGTGCTTCGATACTGTGCCGCTTGAGCAGATGGCCCAGGCCCAGCAGGCGGTGTGTGAGGCTACAGGGGCTATCCCGGAAGAGGTTAGAGCACGTTTTAATGGGGATAAAAAACTGAGTGACGCCGACCGGGCTGTGATTATTCAGGTCGCCCGCGATGCCTTGGCGCACGTGCAGTCGCCTGCAGACTCCGGGAAGGCGCCGTGAGCGACACCCCCGCCAGCCTGCGTCGTAAAATCACTGGCGCCGCAGACCTCGAATCGGTTGTGCGCACCATGAAAGCCATGGCCGCATCGAACATCAGCCAATACGAGAGCGCCGTCAGCTCACTGAATGACTACTATCGGACCGTACAGTTGGGCCTGATGGCATGCTTCCAGAGTCAGGCGACCGTTGACAAAGATGTACAGAAAAAAGAGGCGCGAATTGGCGTTATCGTCTTCGGTTCGGATCAAGGGCTGGTCGGCCAATTCAACGATGTTTTGGTCGATTTCGTCATCGATGAGCTGGGCAAGCTGCCAGGAGAAAAAAGAGTCTGGGCGGTCGGCGAGCGCATTCAGTCGCGCCTGGCGGACAGCGATTTGGATCTGGGCGAAAGCTTCGTTCTCCCGGGCTCAATCACTGCGATTACACCGCTGGTCGGGCAGATTTTGATCGAAATGCAAACCCGCTGCGAACAGGGCGAGATCACTCAGGTTTACCTGTTCCACAACCGTCCACAATCAGGCGCGATTTATGAACCGGTAAGCCAGCGGCTATTGCCGCTGGACGACCTGTGGCAGCGTAATCTGGCGGCTAACTACTGGCCGACCAAAAACCTGCCCGAAGTGATGAATGGCGCAGCGCAAACGCTGCCGGCTTTAATCCGAGAGTATCTTTTTGTCTCGCTGTTTCGGGCCTGCGCCGAATCGCTGGCCAGCGAAAATGCCAACCGCCTTGCGGCCATGCAACGCGCTGAAAAAAACATCGGCGAGCTGTTGGAAGACCTTAGCCGGGACTTCCATCGTCTGCGCCAAGGCGCTATTGACGAAGAACTGTTTGATGTCATTTCCGGCTTTGAGGCGCTGAACATGAGTAAGCGCTAACATTCCGTTGCATTTGAACAGCCTCGGCCGAAATCAGACATCGCTGTGCGTGCTTCTGCAGGGGGCTGTTACAACGAGGGTGTTGTTGTACTTGTGTTCGTATCCACAATTGTATGAAAACGTGCCCTCCGACTCTGAGCCTCTAATCTAGCCTCTCTCGAATGCTTTTTGGGTATCCACTGCTTTCTCTCGCAGACCGAAACGTTTCTTTATTTCATCAAGAGAGGCGAAGTCGTCCTAATCGACCTCGTGCGGAATAGCGTACGGGGCCTTTATGCCAATTGCTCTCAGCTGACTAGGCGTAGTCCCAGGCATTTTACCCGTTGCAACATCCCATGCCTTTTGGATCGCTTTGTTATTACTTTTTAGCGCCGCCGGATTTAACGATCTAGTTAAAGAATTTTTCGCACTACCTACGGCCTTGAGCATGCGTGACGAAGTTGCACCAAAAGCCACGACATCTTCAGATTTAAGGTTGCCAATAATCTCCCTATAACATCAGGCATGTTCTCAAACGGTGTAAAATCCCCCATGAGGCTATCACCACGGGCTACTGCTGAAACAGCACCTTTGCGCCCCGCACTAAATATTGAACGTGACGCTGAGTTGGCGAGCCTGGATACCCTCCCCATCTCGACTACGCGCGGGGTATTTTTCGAATTATTGCGCAGCCACTAAAGTGTCCTGTCGTATCGACCCGATTCACTGGATCCCCCACGCAATATGCATATGAATTCAGGGATCTGAAGTTTTCAACTCTTTTAAAACCGTCCGTGGAAATGGGGTAGAACCCGGGTGAGTTGCGTGCGTAACAGGGAAATCGGGCTGAAAATCCCAACAAGGTGTTGTAAACTCAATATTTATCGCTAAATCATCGACAAACCCTGATGAGATTTTCAATTTTGCCGCACGGTGGCGGCAAGTTGGTCGGAGCATCTTTAGGTACGTAAAATGATGGAGCCTAATTCGAGTCTTATATTGGCTGTACCATCATTATAAGTCAGAAACACTGAGCAACCACCAGCAATGCCCGATGGAGCGAGGAACCTAAGGATTGGTTTGGGAGAAGGGGGAGAAGATATGAATGCTGAGAAGGAAATTCTCATGTCCGCGTTTAGCTCAAAGCGGATAGTAGCCCCATTCCCATGGCTGAATGCACTACTGTGCACCTCGCTCGTCAGCGTTATAAGATCACCTGGATTACAAGAATCCGGCATTCCAATTATTCCATCTGCATTAGACATAAAATCTCCAAAAAGTTACTGTTAGATAAAGAAAAATCATTCAATCGATGAAGTAGCTGTGGCTTTTCCACACTATTGCCCCCGAGGTTCCGCGCCCGCCAGCCGATCTAGCGGGTCGTAGTGATAGCGACAGAGCAACTCTTCGGGAGCAATAGCCAAGGGGGTTCTCCTTGAAAAGCCAATACCATTCAACGCATCCAGTTTGAACTGAGTTGAGTGGATGTCTACCTAGCAGAACTGCTAGGTTTAGGGCTTCATTGAAAACACACCGGTCCAGCCAAAAACCACATTAATGACACCTAAAAATATTCGGATAGGCAATCGCGCAGCTCAGTGGTGCGTGCATAATCAAGCGTATTGCCGAACAACACCTTAATCTCGGTGGGCCTGGTATCGAACGGCTCCAGCAGATCCATGTCGGGTCAGGGTCGACTCGAGATCATCACGTTGGCGCGACAGCAGTGAGCCCACCACTACGACCGGCAAAACGTCCATGATCACTGACCAGGTCGATACCCTCAGAGCAACCGGTTTGAAGCTACAAACGCTCGGTGGAATGCGCCTTTGATATCGATGATAAGAAGGCCGAGCGCTGCTGAGACGTCCTCTCCCGCCACTAGTAAGGAGCGATGCGGTGCCATTTAAATAATGAACCCTCAAGGCAACAGGGAGATTCCGACATGATCGATAGTCAGGTCAGCGAGCGTTTCGAGGCGCTTTACCAGCTAATGGCCGAGAAGCCATTTTGGGTCCTGACGGGGGCAGGCATCAGCACGCCCTCCGGCATTCCGGACTATCGCGACAGTGACGGGGTGCGTCGGGGCAAGGCGCCCATGATGTACCAGGAATTTCTCAGTGCTCCGGCGTCGCGTCGGCGCTATTGGGCACGAGCGATGCTGGGTTGGCCATGTATCCAACGGGCCCGGCCCAATGCCGCCCATGAAGCCCTGGCGACGTTACAAGCGAAGCAGCTTATTGCCGGGGTCATCACCCAAAACGTCGACACACTGCATGATCAAGCGGGCAGTCACGACGTGATTGAGCTGCATGGCAGCCTGCACTGGGTCGTCTGCCTGGATTGCGATCAGCGCATTGATCGCAACGCGATCCAGATCGTCATGGAAGCGGAAAACCCTTACTTGTCGGGTGTCGATGCCCTCCAGGCACCCGACGGCGATACGTTGCTGGACCCGGCTTTCGAAGCGCGCTTCCAAGTGCCCCGCTGCCCGTCCTGCGACGGAGAACGGCTAAAGCCCGACGTGGTATTTTTCGGCGAAAACGTAGCTCAAGCCACCGCCGCCAAGGCCGCACGGGGTGTCGAACAGGCCGCAGGATTGCTGGTGGTGGGTTCCTCGTTGATGGCCTATTCGGCCTTTCGGTTATGCCGCGCGATGGCTGACCAGCACAAGCCGCTGATCGCCCTCAACGTCGGCAAGACCCGCGCTGACGATTTTCTGAACCTGAAAATCGAAGCATCCTGCGAACAGCTATTGCCTCGATTGGTTGAGCGCCTGAGCGATTGATACATCGCTGGTGATCGCGGATTCACCCATTACGCCAACCATTTCCTTGATCACCTCGATGCTGCCCAACTCCATTACCAGCCCTCAAGTGTGGGGCTATCCTTCGAAGACAGGCTCCGGCATGCCTTTGACTCCGGCTTGAACGGCGAAAACACCGCCTGCCAGAGGTTGGTCGCTCAGGTCCCCGGCTGGTCGGATTGAGGTGACAAACAGGGTATCCAGATTGCGCCCACCGAACGCACACATAGTCGGCTTTTTCACCGGTACGCGGATGGAGCGATCCAGACTGCCATCGGGTGTAAAGCGGTGAATCAGACCTGCATCGTTTGCGCAGATCCAATAGCAACCCTCGGCGTCGACAGCGGCTCCGTCAGGTCGGCCAGGATGTTGCTTCATATCGACGAACACGCGGCGGTTATGTGGGGTGCCGCTTTCAGTGTCGTAATCGAAGGCCCAAATCAGTTGCACTGACGGATGAGAGTCAGATAGGTACATCGTCTTGCCGTCGGGACTGAATGCCAGGCCGTTCGGGACCATAAAGCCTGTAAGTTGTGGGGCGAGTGCCGCACGTTGCCCGGCCACATAGCAATACAACGCACCCGCCGTCGAACCCGTCGCCATATCGAGCGACATGGTGCCTGCCCAGAAGCGCCCCTGGCGGTCACAACGACCGTCGTTGAAGCGCATGCCCGGGTGCGCGTGGCTCACGCCCGTCAGTCGGGTACTGTGCAGTTTTTCATCAAGGCTGGCGGCAAGCAGGAACACGCCGCTCTCCATCCCCGCGATCCAGTTGCCGGTGGGAGTGGCGGCGATGCACGCGAGCATCTCGGCAGTTTCCCAGTTGTGCGCCTGACCGTTTTCCGGGTCCCAGCGATGTAGCCGCCGGGCAGGAATATCGACCCAGTACAGCGCCTGTTCCCGAGAGTTCCACACAGGGCTTTCGCCAGTGGCATTACGTGCGTCGAGAATCAGCTCAGCGTCCATGGCGGTTCCATTGGCGTGTTAGAAGGGCTATCCCGCGGGGGATCTTAATCGTCGCCAAAGGGGCCGGCTGCTACGAAGGCGCCGCCCTGGTAGAGCATTATGGGGTCGTTTGCAGCCGGTAAGGGTTGCGCTTCGACCTGGCTACGGAAAGCCTCGGAATTGTCTTGAGCGTTAAAATCAAGGTGCGCGGCGTAACGGTTATCCCACCACGTGTTTTGATTATTGGAGACACCGTAGACCACCGTGTGGCCAACATCCGGTGTGTACAACGCACGCTCCAGCAATTGAGTCAGATCGTTGTAGCTCAACCACGTGCTCAGCATCCTGCGGTTCTGCGCTTCTGCGAACGAAGACCCGATGCGGATGCTCACGGTCTCTATACCGTAGCGATCGAAGTAAAAGCTGGCCATGTCCTCGCCATAGGACTTGGACAAACCGTAATAGCTATCCGGACGGCGCAAGGAATGGGCGTCCAGGCGCTGCCCCTGCGGGTAGAAGCCGATTACGTGATTGGAACTGGCAAAAATGACTCGTTTCACCCCATGCCGGCGGGCCGCTTCGTAGATGTGGAAGACCCCACAAATATTGGCACCCAGGATGTCCTCGAAAGACCGCTCGGTCGAGACGCCGCCAAAATGCAGAATCGCATCGACCCCCTGAACCAGTTCGTCAACGGCTTTTTTGTCAGCGAGATCGCAGTAGTGGATTTCCTCGCTCTCATCCAGAGCAGGCGCAATGTCGGCAATATCGGAGAGACGCAAAACGCTGGTCAAGGGTTTCAGACGTTTGCGAAGTACTTTGCCGAGCTCACCGGCGGCACCTGTTAGCAGCAGACGATTGAAAGGTGTTCGCGCGCTGGTCGTTGAAGTCGTCATGGCAGGTCGGCTCGGGTTATTTTTATTGATATAGGTTGTCGTACAACTGATTAATTATCGACATGCTCTCTTATGGTTGTCAACGCGCCGCGAGTCGTTGGCGCGAAAATCCTTAAACCCGCCTTCAAATTCGGCATAATTTATGCCGTGAATACCTGTTTATGTGCTGTAGCCGCGCGAGAAGTCGGTTGACACGTAAACGCGAGATTGGCTATATTTTATGTAGATGTACGACGACCTACAACCTGTAGGTTCGCCATTATAAAAATAAGACAATGAGTGTTGCCCCATTATGGATGTATCCCGCGCGGCTATTTTTCTAATCGCTCTTCCAATTTTCGATCTGGTCAGTTTGCACACCCGCACACTCTCGCCTGCTGCTTGAGGCAGGCTCGCGCAGGGACCTGATCGTGCTCGTCACACACTCGATATCCTGGATGCGCAGAGGGATGTCGCACGCTTCCAATCCAATAATAATTAAGGTGAAGGGATGAAAATCAAAGGCATCCGCTGGTGGATGGTCGGCCTGGTGACGGCTGGTTTGATTGTCAATTATCTGGCCCGGAACACCCTGTCGGTCGCGGCTCCAACGCTGATGAGCGAACTAAGCATCTCGACCGAGCAGTACTCTCACATCGTTGTCGCCTGGCAACTGGCCTACGCATTTATGCAGCCAGTGGCTGGCTACGTCATTGATGCCATCGGTACCAAGATGGGTTTCGCAGTGTTTGCCTTGGCATGGTCGGCGGCCTGTGCAGCGGCCGCATTGGCTACGGGCTGGCAAAGCCTGGCATTCGTTCGCGCCTTGCTTGGGCTCACCGAGGCCGCGGGCTTACCGGCCGGGGTCAAGGCCACCACCGAATGGTTTCCGGCCAAGGAGCGTTCAGTCGCCATCGGTTGGTTCAACATTGGATCATCGATTGGTGCTCTTCTCGCGCCGCCACTGGTCGTCTGGGCCATTCTGCAAAGCGGCTGGCAACTGGCGTTTCTGATGGTTGGGGGGCTGGGGCTGGTCTGGAGTGTCCTCTGGCTCGTGTTGTACAAGCATCCGCGTGATCAACAACGCCTGAGCGATACCGAGCGTGATTACATCCTGTCCGGGCAGGAGTCCCACTTTAAGGATGCCACGTCGAAAAAAGGTAGCTGGAAGAAGATTATTGGCAGCCGTAACTTTTTTGCGATTGCCGCGGCACGGATTCTATCGGAGCCGGCCTGGCAGACGTTCAATGCCTGGATTCCCCTGTACCTGATGACCGAACGGCACATGAATATCAAGGAAGTTGCCATGTTTGCCTGGCTACCCTTTCTGGCGGCGGACATTGGCTGCGTACTGGGTGGTTACCTGAGCCCGCTGTTTCATCGTTACTGCAAGGTATCGCTGTTTACGTCACGGAAGATGGTTTTGCTGTTCGGCTGCTCTTGCATGATCGGACCGGCCTGTATCGGTTTGGTGGACAGTCCCTACACCGCGATCGCTCTACTGTGTGTAGGCGGTTTTGCCCATCAGACACTTTCGGGCGCGCTGTACTCAATTACTTCGGACTCGTTCGGGAAAAACGAAGTGGCGACTGCTACCGGTATGGGCGGCATGTTTGGCTACTTGGGGGCTGCAGCATTCACGGCGGTGTTCGGCGTTCTGGTGACACAGATTGGCTACAGCCCGCTGTTCGTGGTGTTGGCGATTTTTGACATCGTCGCTGCCATTATCGTTTGGGCAGTTGCCCGAGAAGTCACCTCTGGAACTGGGCCGCAGACCCTCAACGTGGCGGGCTCCAATCAAGGCTCAGCTTTATCTTCAGTTTGAGTTATTTGCTCGAGCCAGCGTGTTGGCTCGAGCCTCTCTCCCATCAAACAACCTGTAACTAATTGAAAAATAACGCATAAATTTCATTATATTTTCAGCCAAACGCAAATTCGTAGGAGCTGCCGAAGGCTGCGATCGACCGGGTACCGGTCGCTTTCTTGAAACCGCTGAAGGTCGTTCCGAACTTATCGCAGCCTTCGGCAGCTCCTACAGGACCCTTGTTTGCTGCGCGACAGCGCAGCGTCGAAGACGCGGCGAGGCCTCTTATCGCTCCGTCGTATGAATAGTTGTTTACGACACGTTTGACTCACCTCATCCAAATACCTCGCCCAGGGAATCTCCGAACACGTTCTCAACTGTTCTCGGTCAGTAGCAACACACTTAATTGGCCGCCGACAAATAGTGTCAAACATCACAATCGCTTATGCACCGCTGATCCGCACAAAGATTCGGAAAGCAAAATCTTATAAAAATAATCCAAAGGAGCATTACATTGAAAAAGCAAAATCTCGCAACAGCTATCGCGCTGGCCGCGTTGTCGCTTCACGCTCAAGCAGATGATGCTGCGAAGCCACAAGGATTCCTGGAGGACAGCAAGCTCGCCCTCAGTTCCCGTACCTATTATTACGAGAACGATGATCACTCCGCTAAAGGGACCAACCAGCGCGAAACCACTGAAACTCTCAAACTCGACTACAAATCCGGCTTTACACAAGGCATGATCGGGGTCGGTATCGATGCTCAGATGATCTACGGCTTGCACCTCGATGGCGGCCCAGGTCACCACCCAGGCACAGGCAACTCATTCTGGCCAAGCGACAGCGACAACTCGGCTGAGCACGATGTGGCCCGTGGCGATGCAAACGTTAAATTCCGTATATCCAAAACTGAATTACACGTTGGTGGCGCTCTGTTTCCACAGTTGCCAATCCTGATGGCGACCGACAGCCGCGCGATGCCGCAAAACTTCGACGGCGGCATGATCACATCCAAAGAAATCGACAACCTGACGCTGAACGCTGGTGAGCTGGAACACTCCACTGGCCGTGCATCGACCAACAGCACTGCGCTGTCGGTTGCAGGGGCAACCGAGGGCAGCAACCAATTCCGTTACGCCGGTGGCGACTATAAGGTCACTAAAGACCTGACCGTGCAGTATTACTACGCCAACCTGGAAAACTTTTATAGCCAGAACTTCCTTGGCTTGGTCCACGTACTACCACTGGGTGACGACCAGTCATTCAAGACTGATCTGCGCTACTTTAACAGCAGCTCTGACGGCAAAAACAGCAGCGGCGCCGCGGGTTACGGGTTCAACAACAACGGTGGCTATGCCAAGCACGCTAATGAAGTTGATAACGTCACCTGGAGCAGCATGTTTACTTACCAGTTGGGCGGTAGCAAGTTCCTCCTTGGCTATCAGAGCGTCAGTGATGACGGCGGTTTCGTTGTGCTGAACCAAGGTAACGTCACCACAAATGGTAAGGCTTTGGCGGCTAATGGTTCCAACAGCGAAGACAACGGTGGTAACGCCTTCTACTTGTACACAAACTCAGTGATCGGCAGCTTCATTCGAGCAGGTGAAGACACTTCGTTCGGTCAATACTCGTACGACTTCGCACGACTCGGCGTCCCTGGCTTGACCGCGTCTGTTAGCTATCTGCGTGGTGATGACATTAAAGACAAGACACTTCGCGGTGTGACTCACACTGAATGGGAGCGTGACGCAGGTGTCGACTATGTGGTTCAGAGCGGCTACCTGAAGGGCTTCGGTACAACTCTGCGTACTGGTAGCTACCACTCGGGCGGCACGGGGGTCGCGAACCAAGACCAGACCCGTCTGATTTTCAATTACACCTACAACTTCCTGTAAGTGCGTTGATCGATCGAGTAGGAGGCGGATTTACATCCGCCGTCCTCTCACATACATGGACGCCCCCCGTTTGCCTAGCGCTCAATTCGTGACAACACAGACGGGGGCGTTGACAACGATGTAAAGAAGATAGTCAGGTCAGCGAGCGTTTCGAGGCGCTTTACCAACTTTGTCGGGTGTCGATGCCCTCCAGGCACCCGACGGCGATACGTTGCTGGACCCGCCTTTTGAAGCGCGCTTGCAGATGCCTCGCGGCCCCTCCTGCGACGGAGAACAGTTAAAGCCCGACGTGGTGTTTTTTGGCGAAAACGTAGCTCAAGCCACCACCGCCAAGGCCGCACGGTGTGTGGAACAGGCCGCAGGATTGCTGGTGGTAGGCTCTTCGTTGATGGCCTATTCGGCCTTTCGGTTGTGCCGCGCGATGGCTGACCAGCATAAGCCGCTGGTCGCCATCAACGTCGGCAAGACCCGCGCTGACGATTTTCTGAACCTGAAAATCGAAGCATCCTGCGAACAGCTATTGCCCCGATTGGTTGAGCGCCTGAGCGATTAATGCATCGCTGGCAGTCATCTCAACGTTTTTCTTATGCTGAAGATGACTAATCATAGCTTTATTTTGGTAACCACGAATTGCATCATTGCGCGCATCCAGCCAGTCATTGAATCAGACGAGAAGTGAACATGAACCACATTCCGGTCGTGCGTGATGCCTGCGAAGACGACATGCCAGCGGTGCAAAGCATTTACGCGCAGCACGTTATAGGCGGTATCGCCAGCTTTGAACTGGAAGCCCCCAGCGTGGAGCAAATGATGGATCGGCGCGCTGACGTTCTAGCAAAAGGGCTGCCTTATCTGGTCGCAGAACTGGATGGAGAGGTGGTCGGTTATGGCTACGCAACACTTTACAGACCACGCCCCGCCTACCGCTTTACAGTCGAGGATTCGGTCTATGTCCGCGACGGTTTGGGAGGCCATGGCATTGGCCAGACATTGCTCGGCAAACTCATTGATCGCTGTGTTCGAGGCGGCTGGAGGCAGATGATCGCGATCATTGGCGATAGCGAAAACCATGCCTCGACTCGTTTGCATGAGCGGCTCGGCTTCCATCGGGTCGGCGTCTTTGAGTCGGTCGGTTTCAAGCAGGGTCGTTGGGTCGATACCGTGCTGATGCAGCGTTCGCTAGGCGATGGATCACTCAGCTTGCCGCCGGTTTAAAGCGATCGACTTACACACGCACAGCATAAGCATCGACAGCTTCAAGTACCCGCTTTCATCACTTATCGGTTTCCAGCGCATACCGACGGCAATGCTCCAGGTACCCCTGTTCATGGCTCCCCACCAGTTGAACCACGCTGGTCCATAGCCAGGAAGGCGCGTCGAGTGCTTTTGAGCGGTTGAGCTGCAAGTCCGCCAGCCAGCTTTTCCGTGTGGCTTCGTCCATCTGCCGTGCGTGGGCAACACCCACCACTCTCGCAAGATAGCCCGCAGTATGCATGGCATCGCGGTCATTGAGGGTGTCCAGCTCCAGCTTCATGTCTTGGGGCAGCAGTTCGCGAATGAATACACCGTGGTCTAGAAAGCGCGTCGCCAGCATGCGTTCACCCAACGCTGGAGAGAGATGGCGGGCACCTTCAACCACCCGGCGAGCATTGTCCCGAGGCATATGAGCACGAGCGACACGAGGCGCCGCAGCACCGATGGCTTCTTTGATATCGATGAGGCAATAGTCTTCCTCCTCACGATCACCCACTCCCAGCAACACCGCATAACGCGCCAAACCCAGCGAACTGCAGCCTTTGACCCAATACGCCGAATCGAGCAGTTCGACACGGGCATCATCCGGTCGAGCCTTTAATGAGGTGACGAGTTGCTGAATATCGCGGCTGGCACACATCGCCTTGATAGCGGCTTTCTCATCGCGCGAAAGAGGCCAGAAGCTCCGTCCCAAAGGAATGGTCGGCTTCACGTCCTCCACACGATCACGCGCGAGGTGTTTCCAGGTCCGTTGCACCGCAGCACGCATACTGGCCTTCACCTGACGAGGGCGCTCAGGCGCGTCGCCGGGTTTATCGAGAAAGGCTTGCTCGTAGCCTCTCATCATTTCTTCGAGCATGCGTGCGGTCGTCACGCCGGGTAAATCCGAACCTCGTGCAGAGGTCGCCAACGATAACGCCAGTCGGACGAGGTCATGCACTGGATTACCGATGACCGCTTGGTCGAGATCACGAATTTGGATATCGATTCGGCCATGGATATCGCCCGTCGGGCCAAGATTCCCTACATGGCAGTCCCCGCAAATCCAGACGCCGGGACCCCGTGGTAAACGCCGCCCGCGCTGGCTGTGCAGCCATTCATAGAACTGCACGGTATTGCCGCGCACATACGCATGGGCAGAACGGGCCATTTTTTCGTTACGACGGTGATTCAGCAGATCAAGCCGTTCTTGCGGGCGGGGTAATTTCATTCACGTTACTTCTGCACCTGATGAGTGGTGGTAGACCTGTGAACTCAGGCATTGGTTGCAATTTGCTATCAATCACCCCGCCCCTTTTTCTGTCAGTACCCCTATTTTTCCCACGCTGCCTTGGCGATGCTCAGACCATGCAGACCTTTATAAGCGGCACGCTCCGGCTGTTTCCAGCCTTCAAGCAAGGCCTCATCGAGTTGATAGATTTCCACGCCAAGCGGACGGCAAACGGTCAGCGGGTCTTGAGCATCCGGCCCCCACATCGCCAGCGAAAGGTCTCCGCCAGGGCACGTAGACAACGCACATAGCACATCGATTTCCGCGAAAAACTCCAGGTAGTCACCCTTCTTGGCCGGACAAGCTTTCATGAAATACATGTCGTCGTGATTGAGGCCCGTGCATTGGAAAATATTAAGCACATCGTGCACGTCGAACTCAGTCAGACCGTGGGGCAGTACGGCACGGGTCAGGTTAGAGTGGCAGTGGTGGTGGAAATCTTCGCCGGTCAGCATCTTGTTCACGTACGGGTCACAGCGGGTGCCGAGCAAGTCGTGCAGCCGTCCGCCGTGTTCGTCTATGCCGTAATCCGCCAGGCTGTCGTCGGTGATCGTCACCATCGGCCGCAGAAAAGGCAGGTTCGACCACAGCCGATCATAGGTGCTGACGTGCGCGCCTTGCAGTTGTCGGGTTCGTGCTGCCCACATGCGTTCACGCGGGTCATTGGCGCTCCATATATTGAAGTCGCCCACCTGTGGGCCGACCGGCGTCGTCACGCGAAACACCTGCCCCGCCGGGACTTTCCAGGCACGACCGGTGCGAATCGGCACTTCGAACTGTTCGACGAGGGTACGTGCGGATGTCTGCTCACGGATACGGTCATAAAATGCTTTATCCACGTTAAGCGCAGAGCCTTTACTGACTTGATAAGCCGCAGGGTAGTCTTTGTACATAGGTCAAATGCCTCTTGCAGGAAAAAAGGGCTGACACGATCCACCGCTTGAATGTAACAATTTATCGCGAGAAAAACGCCCCCCTTACCTCCCATGGATCCGGAAAGCCCGCATGTCTATGCTCTCTCCCGCCACCACGCCGCACGCTGCAGTTGCCACCGAGGGTATCGACCCCGTTCGGGCAGCCTATATTTCCGCACGTATTGACCGCCTACCAGCAGTGGCGACCTTATGGCGACTGGTGGCGCTGCTGTCGCTTGGCGGTTTTTTTGAGCTTTATGACCTGTTCCAGACGGCTTACATCAGCCCCGGCCTAGTCCGCGATGGCATTTTCGCCACCGGCAATCTGGGCGTGTTCGGCTTCTCCGATCAAGCCGCATTTGCGTCTGCAACCTTTCTCGGACTGTTCCTGGGGGCGAGCCTGCTCAGCCCGATTGCCGACCGTTTCGGTCGTCGCGCTATCTTCACCTTTGCACTGATCTGGTACACCGTCGCGACCGTACTGATGGGCGTGCAAAGCTCTGCACTCGGGATTATTGCCATGCGTTTTCTGGTGGGGATCGGGCTGGGTATCGAGTTGGTGACCATCGATGCTTACCTGTCGGAGCTGGTCCCTAAGCGGATGCGCAGTTCGGCGTTTGCCTTCGCCTTTTTTGTGCAATTTCTGTCGGTGCCGGCAGTGGCACTAATGTCGTGGTGGCTGGTGCCGCAGGCGCCTTTCGGCATTTCTGGATGGCGTTGGGTCGTGTTGGCCAGTGCAGTATTCGCTCTGTTTATCTGGTGGCTACGCTCGCGCCTGCCTGAGTCGCCGCGTTGGCTGGCACAACAAGGCCGCTTCGAAGAGGCCGGGCAGATCATGGATGGCATCGAAGCACGTTGCCTGCATGATCACGGCAAGACCCTGGACCCGCCGGAACCGGAAGCCATCAGCGTCGAAGGCAAAGGCCGTTTCGCCGATATCTGGCAGCCACCGTATCGCCGTCGAGCCTTGATGCTGATCGTGTTTCACGTGTTCCAAGCCATTGGATTTTTCGGCTTCGGCAACTGGCTACCGGCGTTGCTATCCGGCCAAGGCGTGAGCGTGACCCACAGCCTGATGTACGCCTTCATCATCACCCTCGCCTACCCGCTAGGGCCGTTGTTGTTCGTCAAAGTTGCCAACCGCTTCGAGAACAAATGGCAGATTGTCGGCTCTGCGTTAGGCGCCATGATTTTCGGAACGCTGTTTGCGATACAAACCTCAGGCATTGGACTCATCCTCTGCGGGGTAATGATCACGTTCTGCAACGCCTGGCTGAGCTTCGCCTATCACGCTTACCAGAGCGAACTGTTCCCGACCAACATCCGCGCCCGCGCCGTGGGTTTCTGCTACTCCTTCAGCCGTTTGTCGACCGTGTTCAGCAGTCTGCTGATTGGCTTTTTCCTCGACCACTTCGGTACGCCCGGCGTGCTCGCCTTCATCGTCAGCAGCATGTTGATCGTGATGGTCACCATCGGTCGCTTCGGTCCGCGCACGCGCAACCTGGCGCTTGAAAATATTGCCCACCGCTGATTCGCCCCATCGTTTGATAGGATGCCTCGCCGCGTCTTCGACGCAGCGCTGTCGCGCAGCAAACTGGGTTGCGATTTGTGTGCTGTGATCGGCGGCGGTGTGTCAGATAAGACGCCTTCGTGAATAAATTCACTCCCACCGGGATCGTGATTTGCCTTTGGTTTTTGAGTGAATTGACTGCCGAATTACGGCAAGGCCCCTTTTCCAAGAGGCCGAGCTCAGGCGTTGCGCAGGGGGTAACGAGGCAAGGATGCCGAGTAAGCCGCACGGGGCCAGGGATGACCCCTTGCGGCGCCCCCGGAGCAATGCCGGAGCGAGGGAAATCCGAGCCTAGGCGAGGATCCGTATGGAGGGGCAAAGCGTTTTGGCGGGACCTTTTTGCGGTTCGGCGTCCCGACGTTTGAAAAAGGTTCCTCGCTGTAAGAGCGAAACCGTAATTCCAGCACACCAAAATGCCGGATATACACATCAAGACCAGCGCCAACACATTGTTTTTAAACGATTAAAAATCAGTTTTATAGGAGCTGCCGAAGGCTGCGACAACCTTCAGTAATCCAGAGTTTACGACTGCTACGCAGCCGATCGCAGCCTTCGGCAGCTCCTACAGGACCAAGTTTGCTACTCGACAGCGTCTGTCGGCCACTGAACCCCGGAAAGCACAAAGGCCACCCGAAGGTGGCCTTTGTTGATTGCGTTGTCAGGTCAGCAGAAGCTTACTTGACAGCCCAACCCGTCAGCTCGGCCAAGGCCTTGCCGATGTCTGCCAGCGAACGCACGGTTTTTACACCTGCGTCTTGCAGTGCAGCGAATTTCTCGTCTGCAGTGCCTTTGCCGCCAGAGATGATTGCGCCAGCATGGCCCATGCGCTTGCCTGCAGGGGCAGTCACACCAGCGATGTAGGAAACAACCGGCTTGGTCACGTGTGCCTTGATGTAGGCAGCCGCTTCTTCTTCAGCCGAACCGCCGATTTCACCGATCATGACGATCGCTTCAGTCTTCGGGTCTTCCTGGAACAGCTTCAGGATGTCGATGAAGCTTGCGCCCGGAATCGGGTCACCACCGATGCCCACGCAAGTGGACTGACCGAAACCGGCATCAGTAGTCTGTTTCACAGCTTCGTAAGTCAGGGTGCCGGAACGCGACACGATACCGACTTTACCTGGCAAGTGAATGTGACCTGGCATGATGCCGATCTTGCATTCGCCTGGGGTGATCACGCCTGGGCAGTTAGGCCCGATCAGGACCACACCCAGTTCGTCGCACTTGACTTTGGCATCAAGCATGTCGAGGGTCGGGATGCCTTCAGTGATGCAGACGATCAGCTTGATACCGCTGAGTGCTGCTTCAAGGATGGAGTCCTTGCAGAACGGTGCTGGAACGTAGATCACGCTGGCGGTAGCGCCAGTGGCTTCTACGGCTTCACGCACAGTGTTGAACACTGGCAGGTCCAGGTGAACGGTGCCGCCTTTGCCCGGTGTCACGCCGCCAACCATTTTGGTGCCGTAGGCAATGGCTTGCTCGGAGTGGAAAGTACCTTGTGCGCCAGTGAAACCCTGGCAGATGACTTTGGTGTCTTTATTGATCAGGACGCTCATTACTTGCCCTCCGCAGCTTTGACAACTTGTTGAGCAGCGTCGGTCAGGCTGGTAGCAGCGATGATGTTCAAACCGCTTTCTGCCAATACTTTAGCGCCCAGTTCAGCGTTGTTGCCTTCAAGGCGAACAACAACCGGGATTTTCACGCCAACTTCTTTCACTGCACCGATGATGCCTTCGGCAATCATGTCGCAACGAACGATGCCGCCGAAGATATTGACCAATACTGCGGCAACATTGCTGTCGGACAGGATGATCTTGAACGCTTCAGTTACGCGTTCTTTGGTAGCACCGCCGCCAACGTCAAGGAAGTTGGCTGGTTTGCCGCCATGCAGATTGACGATGTCCATGGTGCCCATGGCCAGGCCAGCACCGTTGACCATGCAACCGATGTTACCTTCCAGCGCCACGTAGTTCAGTTCGAACTTGGCAGCGTGAGCTTCGCGCGGATCATCTTGCGATGGATCGTGGAAAGCTTTCAGCTTTGGCTGGCGGTAAACAGCGTTAGGGTCGATGTTGATCTTGGCATCAAGGCAAAGCAGGTTGCCGTCAGCCTTGATAACCAACGGGTTCACTTCCAGCAGCGCCAGATCGTAGTCCTGGAACAGCTTGGCCAAGCCAATGAAGATGTTGGTGAACTGCTTGATCTGGTCGCCCTTAAGGCCCAGTTGGAACGCCAGGTCACGACCCTGGAAAGGCTGAGCGCCTACCAGTGGATCGATAGTGGCCTTGAGAATCTTCTCAGGAGTGTCGTGAGCGATTTTCTCGATGTCCACGCCACCTTCGGTGGAAGCCATGAACACGATACGACGGCTCGAACGATCCACTACAGCGCCCAGGTACAGCTCTTTGGCGATGTCAGTGCAGGTCTCGACCAGGATCTTGGTGACTGGCTGACCATTGGCATCAGTCTGGTAAGTCACCAGACGCTTGCCTAACCACTGTTGAACGAAAGCCTTGGCTTCTTCTTTGCTACGAACCAGCTTGACGCCGCCCGCTTTACCGCGACCACCAGCGTGAACCTGGGCTTTGACGACCCATTCGGTACCGCCAATTTTATCGCAAGCTTCTGCTGCTGCTTCCGGGGTATCTACTGCGTAGCCTTTGGATACTGGCAGGCCGTATTCAGCGAAGAGCTGCTTACCCTGATATTCGTGAAGATTCATGCTTATTACCGTCTTCGTTAGTGCTGCGCATTCGGTGCTGCACGTTGTTAGTGCCGCACCACCTGTGACCGCTACTCTCGGATGACCTCAGGAATGTGCCGAACCAATGCTCTGTACGTTCCTGAAAGCGCCCATGAGGTCGAGTCCGGCGGACGTTCCGCGGTGAGTCTTGCTTGCAAGGCTCACGACGGGCAGCCCGTCGTGGTTTCTTGTTGTCTTAGCGTTTCTTTTTGTTCTGGATGTGAATGGCGCCGCCATTCACTGCCAGTGCCGCTTCGTGCAATGCTTCGGACAACGTCGGGTGAGAGAAAACCATCATCCCGATATCTTCGGCACTGCTGCCGAATTCCATAGCAATAGCGCCCTGCTGTACCAATTCGGCAGCGCCGGGACCAATGACGTGGACGCCCAATACGCGGTCAGTCTTGGCATCTGCGATGACTTTGACGAACCCGCCGGTATCGTTGGCAGCCATGGCACGACCACTTGCAGCGAACGGGAAGGTGCCGACATTAACCTCAACGCCTTCAGCCTTCAAGGTTTGCTCGGTTTTACCGACCCATGCGATTTCCGGGTGAGTGTAGATAACCGAAGGAATCAGGTCGTAGTTGATCTGGGCTTTGTGGCCCTTGATGCGTTCGACGACCATGATGCCCTCTTCCGAGGCTTTGTGCGCCAGCATCAGACCACGAACCACGTCACCGATAGCATAAACGCCCGGAACGCTGGTTTCGCACTGATCATTGACGAAAATGAAACCACGTTCGTCCAGGTTCACGCCGCTGTCGGAGGCCAACAGTTCGGTGGTCACCGGACGGCGGCCCACGGAAACGATCAAGCGATCGAACGTGATGTTCTGCTCGCCAGTCGAGTCGGTGTAGGTCACCACGACTTCTTCGCCGTTGACCTTGGAGCCGGTCACGCGTGCGCCAAGCTTGATGTCCAGACCTTGCTTGGTGAAGGTCTTCAGGGCTTCTTTGGAAACCTGCTCATCCGCCGCTGGAATGAATTTTTCCAGTGCTTCGAGAACAGTGACCTGAGCGCCCAGACGTGCCCATACCGAACCCAATTCCAGACCGATGACACCCGCGCCGATCACGCCCAGGCGTTTCGGAACTTGCTGGAACTCAAGGGCGCCAGTGGAATCGACGATAACGTTGTTATCGACCGGAGCAGGAGGAATGTCGATCGGACGCGAGCCAGAAGCAAGGATCACGTTGTCGGCTTCGATCACTTCAACCGTGCCATCCGGGTGGGTCAGTTCGACTTTCTTGCCGGCCAGCAACTTGCCGTGACCTTGCAGGGAGATCACACCGTTGGCTTTGAACAGGCTGGCTACACCGCCGGTAAGGCCTTTGACGATGGTGGATTTGCGGGCAACCATCGCCGGCACGTCCATGGTCACGTCGGAAGTCGAAATACCGTGGACTTTGAAGCCATTTTTGGCTTCATAAAACTTCCAGGAGCTGTCCAGCAGCGCCTTGGATGGAATGCAACCGACGTTCAGGCAAGTACCGCCAAGGGCCAGTTTGCCCTCCTTGTCCTGGTATTTCTCGATGCAGGCAGTCTTGAGGCCAAGTTGCGCTGCCTTGATAGCGGCAACATAGCCGCCAGGGCCCGCACCAATCACTACCAAATCGAATTTCTGGGTCATGAGTCATTCCTTTTTTCAAATCAAACCGGACGGCCCCTTATGAGGACCGTCGTGGGACGAAGCTGGTTCATTCAACAATCAGGCAGGACATCGCGATCAACCGCGAGCCTGCCCGAGGGGCGAAATCAGATATCCAGCAGCAGACGGGCTGGATCTTCCAGCAAGTCCTTGATGGTAACCAGGAAGGTCACTGCTTCTTTGCCGTCGATCAAACGGTGGTCATACGACAGTGCCAGGTACATCATCGGCAGGATCACGACCTCGCCCTTGACCGCCATTGGACGCTCCTGGATTTTGTGCATACCCAGAATAGCTGCTTGTGGCGGGTTGACGATCGGGGTCGACAACAGCGAACCGAAGGTACCACCGTTGGAGATGGTGAAGGTACCGCCAGTCATGTCGTCCATGGTCAGCTTGCCGTCTTTGGCTTTTTTGCCGAAGTTGGCAATACCGCCTTCGATTTCAGCCAGGCTCATCAGTTCGGCGTTACGCAGAACCGGCACTACCAGACCACGGTCGCTGGACACCGCAACACCAACGTCGGAGTAGCCGTGGTAAACGATGTCCGCGCCGTCGATGGAAGCATTGACCGCAGGGTAGCGCTTCAGCGCTTCAGTGGCCGCTTTCACGAAGAACGACATGAAGCCCAGACGTACGCCGTTGTGGGACTTCTCGAACAGGTCCTTGTACTTCGAACGCAGGTCCATGACCGGCTTCATGTTGACTTCGTTGAACGTGGTCAGCATCGCCATGTTCGACTGAGCGTCAACCAGACGCTCGGCAACCTTGGCACGCAGACGGGTCATCGGAACGCGTTTTTCTACGCGATCACCAGCAGAGAACACTGGGGCGGCAGGCGCAGTGGCGGCTTTGGCAGGTGCTGGCGCAGCGGCTGGAGCGGATTTCTTCGCTTCAATCGCAGCAACCACGTCTTCCTTGGTCACACGACCGTCTTTACCGGTGCCTTTGACGCTGTTGAGGCTGATGCCGTTTTCTTCAGCCAGCTTGCGCGCAGCTGGAGCACCGATTGCATCTTCGTCGCCAGCAGCGGCTGGAGCAGCGGCCGCCTGGGCAGGTGCAGCAGCAGCGACTGGGGCAGCAGAGGCGGTAGCACCTGCATCGAGGATTGCGATCAGTTCATTGGACAGGACAGTCTCGCCCTCGCCTTTCACGATCGATGCCAACACGCCGTCAGCTTCAGCCAACACTTCGAGAACAACTTTGTCAGTCTCGATGTCGACCAGCAGCTCGTCACGTTTTACCGCCTCACCTGGCTGTTTATGCCATTTGGAAATGGTGCCATCGGCAACTGATTCCGGGAAAGAGGGGGCTTTGATCTCGATAGCCATTATCTGTAATTCCTTAAATTCGGTTTCTAATGCGCGAAGGCGTTAAACAGTGAAGGCATCTTGCAGCAGTTTTGCTTGCTGCTCAGCGTGCATCGATGCATAGCCACACGCCGGCGCTGCAGAGGCGTCACGACCAGCGTACTCAAGGACCAATGCCTTGTCGTGACCACTGATAATGCGACGCATGTGATGCTGGCTGCAGTACCAGGCGCCCTGGTTCATCGGCTCTTCCTGACACCAAACGATGTGCTTGAGGTTTTTGTACGGGCCCAGGACTTCGATCAAGTCGTCTTCCGGGAACGGGTACAGCTGCTCAAGACGCACGATGGCGATGTCATCACGACCTTCGGCACGGCGTTTTTCCAGGAGGTCGTAGTAGACCTTGCCGCTACACAGCACGAGGCGACCCACTTTTGCCGGATCCTGCGCGTCGACTTCTGGAATAACAGTCTGGAATGAACCTTCAGCCAGATCTTCCAGGGTCGAAATCGCCAGTTTGTGGCGCAGCAGGGACTTCGGCGTCAGCACAATCAGCGGTTTACGCAGCGGACGAATGACCTGACGACGCAACAAGTGGTAGATCTGAGCCGGGGTCGTCGGTACGCAAACCTGAATATTGTGCTCGGCGCACAATTGCAGGTAACGCTCCAGGCGCGCAGACGAGTGCTCTGGTCCCTGACCTTCATAACCGTGCGGCAGCAACATGGTCAGACCGCACAGACGGCCCCACTTGTGCTCGCCACTGGTGATGAACTGGTCAATAACCACTTGGGCACCGTTGGCGAAGTCGCCGAACTGAGCTTCCCAGATAACCAGCGCATTAGGCTCGGTGGTCGAATAACCGTACTCGAACGCCAATACCGCTTCTTCCGACAGCAGGGAGTCGTACAGGTCGAAACGCGGCTGACCTTTGTACAGATTCTGCAGAGGAATGTAGGTAGCACCATCTTTCTGGTTATGCAGCGTCGCATGGCGGTGCGAGAACGTACCGCGGCCGATGTCCTGACCGGTCATGCGAATCGGATGACCTTCGAACGCCAGGGTCGCGTACGCCATGACTTCGGCATAACCCCAGTTGATCGGCAGGCCGCCAACTTGCATTTTCTGACGGTCTTCGTAGATCTTCGAAACCTGACGCTGAACCACGAAGCCTTCTGGCAGCTCCATCATTTTGGCGGACAGTTCCTGCAAGGTCTTCAAGTCGAAACGGGTGTCGTGACGAGCGGTCCAGGCATGGCCTAGATACGGACGCCAATCGACGAACAGTTCTTTGTTCGGCTCTTTGACCAGGCTTTTTACTACGTGCAGACCGTTGTCCAGCGCATTGCGATAGTCATCGATTTTTGCCTGAACGCGCGCATCGTCGAGAATGCCAGCCAGCGTCAGACGCTCGGCATACAGCTCGCGAGTCGTGCGCTGTTTGGCAATCTGCTGATACATCAACGGCTGAGTACCGCTTGGTTCATCAGCTTCGTTGTGGCCGCGACGACGGTAGCAGACCAGGTCGATCACCACGTCACGCTTGAACTGCATGCGGTAATCGATGGCCAGTTGGGTCACGAACACGACGGCTTCAGGGTCATCACCATTCACATGGAGAATGGGTGCCTGAATCATCTTGGCAACGTCAGTTGCGTACTCGGTGGAGCGCGCGTCTTCCGGGTTGCTGATGGTGAAACCAACCTGGTTGTTGATGACGATATGGACCGTGCCGCCCGTCTTGAAGCCGCGAGTCTGCGACATCTGGAAGGTTTCCAGGACCACGCCTTGACCTGCAAATGCAGCGTCACCGTGGATGGAAATTGGCAGAACCTTGTCACCGGTCGGATCGTTACGACGATCCTGACGTGCACGCACCGACCCTTCCACCACAGGAGAAACGATCTCCAGGTGAGACGGGTTGAATGCCATCGCCAAGTGAACTTCACCACCGGCGGTCATCACGTTGGACGAGAAACCCTGGTGATACTTAACGTCACCGGAACCCAACTCGACCTTTTTCTTGCCTTCAAACTCGTCGAACAGATCGCGCGGGTTCTTGCCGAAGGTGTTGACCAGGACGTTAAGACGTCCCCGGTGGGCCATGCCAATCACGATTTCTTTGGTGCCGTAAGAGCCCGAACGCTGAATCAACTCATCCAGCATTGGAATCAGGCTTTCGCCGCCTTCCAGACCGAAACGCTTGGTGCCGGGGTATTTGGTACCCAGGTATTTTTCCAGGCCTTCGGCAGCCGTCACGCGCTCAAGCAAGTGGCTTTGGATGTCAGCGGAGAACGCTGGACGCCCGCGCACGCTTTCGAGGCGCTGCATGAACCAGTTACGCTGCTCGGAATCGACAATGTGGGTAAATTCAGAACCAATGGTGCGGCAATATGTCTGCTGCAACGCATCGAGAATTTCGCGTAGGCTCGTTTCTTCTTTGCCAATGAACATATCACCGGCACGGAAAGTCGTATCAAGATCAGCGTTCGTCAGACCGTAGTGATTGATCGACAAATCATCTGGGGCAGGACGTTGCCACAAACCCAGCGGATCGAGCTGGGCGCCCTGATGGCCCCGCATCCTATACGCCTGGATCAGCCGCAGTACTTCAACCTGCTTCTTCTCGTGTTCGCTGCTCACGCTACCGGCGGAAACCGGTTGGGCGCGGCGCTGGTTTTTGGCCAGCAACACAAAATGATCGCGGATTGTAGAGTGCGAAACATCGGTGGCAGAGTTGCCGTCAGCGGGCAACTTCTGAAAGTAGGTGCGCCATTCTTCTGGCACAGCGTTAGGGTCGTGCAGGTAGAGCTCATAGAGCTCTTCCACATAGGCAGCGTTACCACCGGAAAGGTGGGCACTGTTCCACATGCGCTGCATCACGCTTTCTTGCATGCTTGGTCACCCTCGGTAAGGGGACACCACCGGCGAAGACACCATAGCAAACCTGAAAAAGTCCATGTGCAGCGACTAAGACAAGCCACCAAGGTCCACGCAGATAGTCCGGGTACCAGCCCGGATGCCCCTGCTGGTCTCATTTCTTCAAAGTAAGAGCCGCAGCTTTATGAGCTACTGCTCAGGTTAAAACTACGGCGCCGGTTGAAGCCTGCGCCGTAGCTAGTACAGGTACATCAGTTACGGGTGCAACGGTGCTACGTGTACAACAATCAAATCAAACGCCGCTTTGCAGCAGCATGCTGCGAATGTGACCGATAGCCTTGGTTGGGTTCAGGCCCTTCGGACACACGTTCACGCAGTTCATGATCCCGCGGCAGCGGAATACGCTGAACGGGTCATCCAGCGAAGCCAGACGTTCCTGGGTTTGAGTGTCACGGCTGTCAGCCAGGAAACGATAGGCTTGCAGCAGTGCAGCTGGACCCAGGAACTTGTCAGGGTTCCACCAGAAGGACGGGCAGGAAGTCGAGCAGCAAGCGCACAGGATGCACTCGTACAAACCGTCCAGCTTCTCGCGTTCTTCAGGTGACTGCAGACGCTCGATGGCCGGAGCCGGCGTGTCGTTCAGCAGGTAAGGCTTCACCTTCTCGTACTGCTTGTAGAAGATGCTCATATCGACGACCAGGTCACGTATAACTGGCAAACCAGGCAGTGGACGTACCACCAGCTTGTTGCCCTTGACCACTGCGGACAGCGGCGTGATGCACGCCAGGCCGTTTTTGCCGTTAATGTTCATACCGTCGGAGCCGCAAACGCCTTCACGGCAAGAGCGACGGTAGGAGAAACCTTCGTCCTGTTCTTTGACCAAGGCCAGCACGTCCAGAACCATCAAGTCTTTACCGTTGGTATTGACCTGAAATTCCTGCATGAACGGCGCGGCGTCCTGATCCGGGTTGTAGCGATAAACACTGACTTGCAACATATCGGCCACCCTTAGTAAGTACGAATCATGGGTTCGAAAGTCGGAACAGTCTTCGGCGAGAAGTTCACGGCACGCTTGGTTACGCGCTTTTCACCCGGGAAGTACAGGGTGTGGCACAGCCAGTTCACATCGTCACGGTCTTCAAAGTCTTCACGGGCGTGAGCACCGCGGGACTCTTTACGATTTTCTGCAGCAATTGCCGTAGCTTCAGCAACTTCCAGCAGGTTTTGCAGTTCCAGCGCTTCGATGCGAGCCGTGTTGAAAGCCTGGCTCTTATCGTTAATCTTGACGTTGGCGATCCGGCCACGAAGATCTGCCAGCTGAGCGATACCTTTCAGCATGTATTCGCCAGTACGGAATACACCGAAGTAGTTCTGCATGCAGCTTTGCAGTTCTTTACGCAGAGAAGCGACGTCTTCACCGGTGGTCCGCGCGTTCAAGCCAGCAAGGCGCTCAAGGGCGAAATCAACATCGCTTTCAGTAGCGCGACGGTATTCAACACCTTCACGCAGGCTTTGTTCCAGATGGATACCGGCAGCACGACCGAAGACCACCAGGTCGAGCAACGAGTTGCCACCAAGACGGTTGGCACCGTGCACCGATACGCAAGCCACTTCGCCAACAGCGAACAAGCCTGGAATGATGGTGTCCACGCCTTCGGCGGTCTGGGTGATCGCCTGACCATGAATGTTAGTGGCAACGCCACCCATCATGTAGTGGCAGGTAGGAACGACAGGAATCGGAGCAACGGCTGGATCGACGTGCGCGAAGGTCTTGGACAGTTCCATGATCCCAGGCAGACGGCTGTGCAACACTTCTTCGCCCAGGTGATCGAGCTTGAGCATTACGTGATCGCCATCCGGACCACAGCCGTTACCGGCGATGATCTCTTTGACCATGGAGCGAGCTACCACGTCACGACCGGCAAGGTCTTTCGCGTTCGGAGCGTAACGCTCCATGAAACGCTCGCCGTGCTTGTTGATCAGGTATCCACCTTCACCACGACAGCCTTCAGTAACCAGTACACCTGCGCCGGCGATGCCGGTTGGGTGGAACTGCCACATCTCGATGTCCTGGACCGGCACGCCTGCACGCAGCGCCATGCCGATACCGTCGCCGGTATTGATCAGGGCATTGGTAGTCGACGAGTAGATACGGCCCGCGCCGCCAGTGGCCAGTACGGTCGCGTTTGCACGGATGTACGAGGTTTCACCGGTTTCGATGCAGATCGCAATAATGCCGACGAATACGCCGTCCTGGTTCTTCACCAGATCCACCGCATAGTATTCGTTCAGGAACACAGTGCCGGCTTTCAGGTTAGCCTGGTAAAGGGTGTGCAGCAGTGCGTGACCGGTACGGTCGGCAGCGGCGCACGTACGTGCAGCCTGGCCACCCTTGCCAAAGTCTTTCGACTGACCGCCGAATGGACGCTGATAAATGCGGCCTTGTTCGGTACGGGAGAACGGCAGACCCATGTGCTCAAGTTCGAAGACCGCTTCTGGGCCTACGGAACACATGTATTCGATAGCGTCCTGGTCACCGATGTAATCGGAGCCCTTGACGGTATCGTACATGTGCCAGCGCCAGTCATCATTTGGATCCGCGGAGGCGATGGCGCAGGTAATGCCACCTTGAGCGGAAACGGTATGGGAACGAGTCGGGAATACCTTTGTGACTACAGCGGTCTTGTGACCACCCTGAGCCAGCTGCAATGCTGCGCGCATGCCAGCACCGCCACCACCAATGATGATAGCGTCGAAAGAAAGCGTATTAATGTTAGCCATGAATCAGATACCCCAAAGAATCTGCACACCCCAGACGAAGTAAGCGAACATCGCGATGCCGCAGACAGCCTGGAAGAGGAAACGTACTGCAGTCGCGGACTTGCCCAGCGCCATTGGCGTCAGGTAATCGGTCGCGATGGTCCACATGCCGACCCAGGCGTGAGCACCCAGAGCAACAAAGGCCAGCAGGCTGAAGATACGCATCCCGCTGTTCGCGAACAGCGCATGCCATTGGGCGTACCCCATGCCAGGGTTCGCAATGATGTACCCGATCAGGAATATGAAATAAGCCGCGAGCACGACCGCAGATACGCGCTGAGCCATCCAATCATAGAGGCCCGAACGCGACAGGTTAGTGACGTTGGTTACCATATCCATACTCCCGCCAGAACGATCAGCACCGCGGAGACGGCGAGAACGATTTTAGAGCCCAGTTTGCCGCCTTCCAGCGATTCACCGATGCCCATGTCCATAATCAAGTGGCGAATACCTGCCACCAAGTGATACAGCAAGGCGGACAGCAGACCCCAAATCACTAGCTTCGCTAGCACACTGGTCAAACACGCTTTCACTTCTCCGAAACCTTCCTCAGAACCCAGCGATTTGCCCAATGCATAAAGCATGATGGCAAGGCCGACAAAGAGGATGACACCGGAAATACGGTGAAGAATGGACGTGTAAGCAGTGACTGGGAGTTTGATGGTCCTTAGGTCGAGGTTTACAGGTCGTTGGCTATTCACGGCTTTTTTTCACACTTGAAGAGCCCCTAACAATCAGGGCAAAGTTGTTGGGAAGTGCACTGGTCAGGTACCCACCACCCAGGGAGTGACGACCCCTATGAAACAGGCCCTAAAGCCCCCGGCGGTCGGACGCAGAGTATAGACAGTTAGGCTACTAATGACAACGCGCAGACCTCACGCTAATAGGCAATTGCGCCCGCGTTATAAAAGGCGTAAACGGCTGTGATCTGCGAGGAAATAGCGCGCCAGAAGGCCTCTAAAGCATGACTTTAGGCAAATTGACTTTAGGATTTATCTCACTATAGTGGTGCGGGCCCTGCGTGGGGGGTCTGTCTGATGATTTGAAGCATAAATAGGAGGCCACATGGCTGACAAAAAAGCGCAGTTGATCATCGAGGGCGCAGCCCCCGTCGAGCTGCCAATTCTGACCGGCACCGTGGGTCCCGATGTAATCGACGTTCGCGGTCTCACCGCCACCGGCCACTTCACATTCGACCCTGGTTTCATGTCGACCGCCTCTTGCGAGTCGAAGATTACCTATATCGACGGTGACAACGGCATCCTGTTGCACCGCGGCTATCCGATCGAACAGCTTGCTGCACAATCGGATTACCTGGAAACCTGCTACCTGTTGCTCAACGGCGAACTGCCGACGAGCGAACAGAAAGCCGAGTTCGTCATCACCGTGAAAAACCACACGATGGTGCACGAACAGTTGAAGACGTTCTTCAACGGCTTCCGTCGCGACGCTCACCCGATGGCCGTCATGTGCGGCGTGATTGGCGCCCTCTCGGCGTTCTATCACGATTCCCTGGACATCAATAACCCGCAGCATCGTGAAATTTCCGCGATCCGTCTGGTTGCCAAGATGCCGACCCTGGCAGCGATGGTCTACAAGTACTCCATGGGCCAACCCATGATGTACCCGCGTAACGACCTGAACTACGCCGAAAACTTCCTGCACATGATGTTCAACACCCCCTGCGAGATCAAACCGATCAGCCCGGTGTTGGCCAAGGCCATGGATAAGATCTTTATCCTGCACGCCGATCATGAGCAGAACGCGTCAACCTCTACTGTGCGTATGGCCGGCTCCTCTGGCGCCAACCCGTTCGCCTGTATCGCGGCTGGCATTGCCGCCCTCTGGGGCCCGGCACATGGCGGCGCCAACGAGGCTGTATTGGCTATGCTCGATGAAATTGGAGATGTCTCGAACATCGAAAAATTCATTGCCAAGGCCAAGGACAAGAACGATCCGTTCAAGTTGATGGGCTTCGGTCACCGCGTTTACAAAAACCGCGATCCGCGCGCCACCGTGATGAAGCAGACCTGCGACGAAGTACTCAGAGAGTTGGGTATCACCAACGATCCACAGCTGGAACTGGCCATGCGTCTCGAAGAGATTGCGCTGACCGATCCGTACTTCATCGAACGCTCGCTGTACCCGAACGTAGACTTCTACTCGGGCATCATCCTGAAAGCTATCGGCATTCCCACCAGCATGTTCACCGTAATCTTCGCTTTGGCGCGGACTGTCGGCTGGATCTCGCACTGGAAAGAAATGCTCTCCAGCCCGTACAAGATTGGCCGTCCTCGCCAGTTGTACACCGGCTACGTGTCTCGCGACATCGTGCCACTGGAAGATCGCAAGTAAGATCGCAATCAGTTCTCGACCTTAACCGTCGAGAATAAAAAAAGGGCTGCCAGTGGCAGCCCTTTTTTGTACCGCCGGGAAAGCTGTCATCAGCTCCCGACGATCAGGATCGATTACTTCTCTGCCCGTTCTTTCAACGCTTTCAACGTATTGAAAGGGGCGTCTACTACGAACTTGTTGGCCAGCCATGACGGCACGCTACCACCCGGCTCGGTGTGAACCTGATACGTCACTTCAGTTTGATCGGCACCTTTGGGAACGAGCTTCCAGAAACCCTCCACTTGCGCGACCCTCACAAAGCCTTTTTCCTCAGGAACATACGTTGGCTCACCCTTCAGCGTACGAGTCAGAGTGCCATCAGCGCCCTGCTCAGAAGTCACCAACAATACCGAATCGCGCGGAGTCACAGGCCAAGGCGTATTGAACTGGGTGTAAGTCCAGCTCTGAGCACCGTCATGCTTGAGCAACTTCTGCGACTTGCATTCATGAATCCAGGCGCAGGCACCCACGACGTCCTCCTGCAAGCTGCGCAACTTGGCCACGCTCGCCTTGATCGTGGTGACACCGCGATACGCCTTGTACTGAGAACCAGCCACTTCGCTCAAAGAAATCTTGATGCCATCCGCATCCTTCGCAACCTGCCAGTCTTCAGCCTGAGCGGCAGCAGCCATCAATACAGTCAAACCACACACAACAGCTATCCGATGCAGCGAACTCATTGTTTTATTCCTTATTGTCAAAGTTCTGGTAAATCGGCTTTCGGTAAATCGGTCCAGCCCAGGCAACCAACGTCACGCAGCCCATCAAACTACTGCAGTCGCTTGCTCCCACCAGTCAATCAGGCGAATTGCCTCGGCCTGGCTTGACCCACAGACTTCCTCATCAGCCAAAAATGCGCTGCATACCGCTGGCCGCTCTAGCCTGCCGAACAGACCACACAGCGATTCGACAGAAAGATGCAGGCAACGTTCTCCTGCGGCCTTGCCATTTGGCATGCCGGGAATTGGCGAACTGATGGAGGGGGCGATGCAGCAAGCCCCGCAATCTGGACGGCATTCCATGGCGAATATCCTCACGACAGACGATCGGTAAAGTACCAGGAGATAGTACCCCCTAAAACGGCCGTTTGAAATGACCTGAGAGCGGACTGTGGGCCGGCGTTAGTGCTTGAACTCGAAATCGAGGGCCGCACCTTCCACTTGCCGGCGATTCTCATCTCGCAGTTGCAGACTCATTGCGTTATTCAGCAAACGGCCATTGAGCTGGAAGGCACTTTCCGGCGCGATCTTTTTGTCACTGAACAAAGGGGGCAGCAGGGGCGTGTTGACAGTGGACCCTACCCGACCAACGGACACCATCTCCTTGACCATATCCACCGGCAGACTCAGGTCCAGATTTGGCTGGGGGAGACGGGCCTGCTGCACAGTCTCGGCGGCTGATTGAGCGTTGCTAGCTATAGGCGCACGCGGCTTGACCGGCGCCTGCTCTGACTTGGTTTTGTTGGATGCGGCCTTTGGCACAGGGGCCTTGGCAGCGTGAGCATCCGGCTTTTTCGCCGCAGCAGGCTGACCCTGAGCAGCCGTCACTGGAACCACCGGCACGTTCGGCGGCAAGTCATGCACCGGCGGCACCACTGACGCAGGCGGCGCGGCTACCTGCACTTCAGCCGTAACCTTTGGCGCAGGTGCAGGGGTTTTCTGGGGGTCACAAGCACTCACCAGTACAATTAACAGCAAACCGATACAACGAAGAGAAGTCATAGGCATACATAGCAGCAAGGCAGAGGGCCATATGCTGGCCCGTTGGAAGACTCATGACAAGCCGGCAGATTCACACCGACGAGCATAATAATAGCGCTGGGCACAGGATTCGCCTCAGCGGGTGACACCTTAATAAGCGTACGCTGTCTCCTGGCACAGTTGTTTGGCAAGCATGCCCAAGGTCATCAACGCGCGCTCCGCCTCCCGATTCCATGGGATGCCACAGTTGAGTCGAATGCAGTGATTGAACTGTTCTGTATTGCTGAAAATAAGCCCCGGCGCGATGCTGATCCCCTGCTCCAAGGCTCGAACATGTAATTCCTGAGTATTAACCCGTCCTGGCAAGCTCACCCACAGAATGAATCCTCCCGTTGGGCGGCTCATTTGCGTGCCTTCCGGGAAATATTGCTGCACGGCCAACTGAAACGCGCTCAGATTTTTACGGTACTCCAAGCGAATAAACCTTAAATGGCGATCATAACCGCCGTTCTCCAGATAAGCGGCAACACCCATTTGCGTGACACTGCAGGCCGAATGGGTACTGAACGTCTGCAATCGCTGGATTTCTGCTTGATATTTCCCCGCAATCGTCCAGCCGATACGCACACCGGGCGACAGGGTCTTGGAAAAACTCGAGCAATAAATCACTCGCCCCAGCCGATCAAAGGCTTTCAAAGCCTTGGTTCGCCCAAGCTCAAACATCAGTTCGCCATAGATGTCGTCTTCAACGATTTGAATATCGAAATCCGAAGCAAGTCGTAACAGCTGCTTCTGCCGCTCCTCAGGAACGGTCCCACCCAACGGGTTACTCAGGCGCGACGTCATCACCAACGCCTTGATCGACCATTGGTTGGCCGCCAACTGTAATGCTTCCAGGCTGATGCCAGTAGCCGGATCACTCGGAATCTCGATAACCTTGAGCCCCAAAAGGTCTGCCATTTGCAGCAAACCATAATAGGTGGGCGACTCGGTCGCAATCAGATCGCCGGGCCGGGTAAGCACCCGCAAGGACATCTGCAATGCGTCGACGCAGCCGTGAGTAATCACCACCTCGGAGGGGTCGACCACTACACCCGCATCACGCATACGAATCGCAACTTGCCGGCGCAAGGGTTCGAAACCGGGACTGAACATATAGCTAAAGGCACGGGGGCTCTGAAAACGGGTGACCTTTGAGATTTGCTGATGCAATGCCCGCACCGGCAGATAGTCAACGTGAGGCACAGCCGCCCCTAACGGAAACACACCTTCGCGGCGCGATTCGACTAAAACCTGCTGGATAATGCTGCTTCGGGTGACCAGACCAGGGCGCTCTACCCGAGCAATATCCGGGGTGGGCGCAGTCAGCGCCGGTGTCTGGTGCACGTAATAGCCCGACTGTGGACGCGCTCGGATCAAACCTTGATCCTCAAGGTTTGCATAAGCCTGCAGCACCGTCGCATGGCTGACGTTGAGCTGCGAACTCATCTTGCGCACAGAGGGCACGCGCTCACCAGGCTGATAGACGCCACGGCGAATATCCTCGGCCAATTGCTGAGCAATACGTTGATAAAGTAAAAGATTGGTCATGACGCCACCCTTGATGCTGCTGACAACTTATTTTTATAGGGTTTTTAACACGGACACCTACCATAACAGTTACGAAGTGTACTGGGACAGTTTCTAAAAATGATAGCCCTATGGTGCATTGATTAGAAAATTCAATGGCAAAGCAGCCGCGCTTCAGTATTTTATACCCGTAAAAAAACCCGGCACCTTGCAGTTACCGGGCTTTTAAACGAAAAGCGCCTAGCGCGCTGCGCCCAAACGGCCTTTTTCGTCTGAGAAAACGATCTCAACCCGACGATTCTGCGCCCTACCCCGCTCCGACGCGTTTACGTCGACCGGGAACTCATCACCATAACCTTCAACGTGAAGACGCTGTTCATCGATACCCAGATCCGTCAGCACATCAGCCACCGACTGCGCCCGGTCTTTGGAAAGCTGAAGGTTTTCCTGCTTGCCGCCCGTGCTGTCGGTATAGCCCTCGATCCGCACGATACGCTTGGGGTTGAGCTGGAGAAACTGCATCAGCCTGAGCACTGTGCGGTTGGCCGAACTTTTCAGTTCGGCGTTCCCTGTATCAAATAGAACATCGCCCAAGGTCATGACCAGACCGCGATCTGTCTGGGTAGTGGCCAAGGCAACCATCTGCTTTTCCAGCCATTTGCCCTGTTGCTGCACACTGGCCAATTTGGCTTCACGAAGCGCCAATTGCAGGCGCTGACGGTCGAGCCCCGACCTCACCAACTGTTCCTGGTTGAGCATCAGGTTCGTATGCTCGCGAGCAATTTCGCTGTAGCGGCGGCTGAGGTAAGCGTAATGAATGACATCTTCGCCACTGCCCCAATACCCAGACAAACGCTCGGCACGCCCCAACGATTCGCCCGCGCGAATAACGTCCTTGGGGGCGCCACGCAGAACGTTGGTATCTTCTTTGACTTTCTGGAAGTCGGCACTGGCTTGCTGCAATGCCCGCTCGCTGTCCTGGTGCCCCGCACAACCAGACAGGCCAGCCGAACCCAGCAGAATGAACACACCCATCAGACGAGGAATGCGATTTACCGCGCGGCTCATTCAGCCTCTCCCACTTGCTTGCGCAGACGATTGAGTCGGGTGTCCAGTTGGGTCAATTGCTCCTGACTCCTCTGGGTCAGGACGCGCGCTTCGGCGAGCCGCGCATCGAGCTCCGACTGCTCGGCCTGCATGCGCGCCTCTTTGAATGACTGGTCCGCCATGTCGGCGCGGGCCTGAGTCAGTTTCGATTGAGCCAGGGTCAGCTCAGGCACTTCTTCGGTGGCACCCACCGCCGTGGCTTGCTCCACGGCTTGCTCAGTCAGTCGCAACTGTTCGATCGGTGCCGGATCGTTGGCACAGCCTACCAGGGCAGCAAAGGCTGTGACGGCGAATAAAGGTCGAATACTCACGAAAATCCCTACTTGTTTGGGGCGCTGGACGGCAGCGGCAGCTGCGCTTTCCAGAGTTCCAGATTGCGCTTCAGCACTTCATCTGACAGGCCAGAGGCGGCCGATTCTGTCATCTTTTTAGCCAGCTGTCCGCGCAACCATGGATCATTACAGGCCGAATTGAACGACAACGCCAAATACAGGCCCGGTTTATCCAGTGGCAAAGGCTGTGCAATCAGGTCCGCCGACATCCCCAATGCCTGAGCCATCGCTAGCCCGGCGTAGCGGCCCGCCAGTACGTATTCAACCTGCCCCAACATCAGTTTTTGAAACGCCTGGGTCAGATTCTCTACGCGCTCCAGATGCAGATGCTCCTTGGCTGCCGCCTCGAAGGGTTGCGTGAGGCGAATCTTTTCCGATACCGCACCGGGATGATCGTACAAATCGGCGAGGGCATTGAATGGCTGCGCATGATCATGCCGGGTCCAGACCATGATTTCGTTCTGGGTGATCGACGGATGAATGTAATCCAGCGATTCGAGTTCCGACGACTTCAACGGCGCGTCGACCAATAGGTCCATACGTCCGCTGCGCACTTCCTCCAGCGCCTGACTGCGCTTGCCCGCGTACAGTAATTCCACTTTCAGACCCAGCGCCTGGGCAGCCTGTTTGAGCAGATCGGCATTCGCGCCCATCAGGTGTTTCGGGTCCTGAGGATCACGCCATAGATAGGGCGGTGCGTCTGGGCTGCCCGTCGCGATCAGGCGCTCGCATTTGCCCGCCGCGACACTCAGCGATGGCAGGATGAACACGCCAAAAAGAAGCGATGGCAATAGCAGCCGAGGCTTGCTCATGGGGCAATCCTTAATCGAATCCAATAAAAAACCCGCTCATCGAAGGCCTTGGGAATCTGCGGCATGCCGCAACTTCACACAGCCCGAAATGAACGGGTTCTCTTTATAAGTGAAGAGCCTGGATTAAACCAGCTTCTCAAACTCAGGTATGGCTTCGAACAAATCAGCCACCAGGCCGTAATCAGCCACCTGGAAGATCGGCGCATCTTCGTCCTTGTTGATCGCAACGATCACCTTGGAGTCTTTCATACCGGCCAAATGCTGGATCGCGCCGGAAATACCGACGGCAATGTACAGCTGTGGCGCAACGATTTTGCCGGTCTGACCGACCTGCATATCGTTGGGTACGAAGCCTGCGTCAACTGCGGCGCGCGAAGCACCCACAGCGGCGCCCAGCTTGTCGGCCAGGGCGTACAGGTGTTTGAAGTTCTCGCCGTTCTGCATGCCACGACCGCCGGAAACGACGATTTTGGCAGCGGTCAGCTCTGGACGATCGGACTTGGCCAGTTCTTCGCTAACGAAGGTGGACTTGCCAGCATCGTGAGCAGCAGTAACCGCTTCAACTGCAGCGGAACCGCCTTCAGCAGCAACCGGATCAAAACCGGTAGCACGCACGGTGATCACTTTGACGGCAGCCGAAGACTGGACCGTCGCAATGGCGTTACCGGCATAGATCGGACGCTTGAAGGTGTCAGCACTTTCAACGGCGATGATCTCGGAGATCTGATCGACATCCAGCAGCGCGGCAACGCGGGGCAGAATGTTTTTACCGTTGGAAGTGGCTGCAGCCAGGATGTGGCTATAGGACTTGCCCAGCTCCACGATCAGCGGCGCAACGTTTTCTGGCAACTGATGTGCGTAGGCAGCGTTGTCGGCAACCAGCACTTTCGAGACACCAGCGATTTTCGCTGCTGCTTCGGCGACTGCGCCAACGTTGGCACCGACCACCAGTACGTGAATATCACCACCGATTTTTACAGCGGCAGCCACGGTGTTCAGGGTTGCCGGGGCAACGACACCATTTTCATGTTCAGCAATAACCAAGATAGTCATTTAGATTACCTTCGCTTCGTTTTTCAGTTTCTCGACCAGTTCAGCCACCGACTTGACCTTGATGCCGGCGCTGCGGGTAGCCGGCGCTTCAACTTTCAGGGTTTTGGTCGTGGAGGCGGTGGAAACGCCCAAAGCTTCAGGCGTCAGCACTTCAAGAGGCTTCTTCTTGGCTTTCATGATGTTTGGCAAGGAGGCGTAGCGTGGCTCGTTCAGACGCAGGTCTGTGGTCACGATCGCCGGCAGGCTCAGGGACACAGTCTGCAGGCCCGCATCGACTTCACGCGTGACGCTGACTTTGTCGCCAGACACTTCGACTTTAGAGGCGAAGGTGCCCTGGGCGTAGCCGCTCAGTGCAGCCAGCATCTGGCCGGTCTGGTTATTGTCGCTGTCGATGGCCTGTTTACCCAGGATCACCAACTGCGGTTGTTCTTTGTCGACCACAGCCTTGAGCAACTTGGCCACGGCCAGGGAGTTCAGCTCGTCGGCACATTCAACAAGAATGGCGCGATCTGCACCCAGAGCCAACGCGGTACGCAGTTGTTCCTGAGCGGTGGTCGGGCCAATGGAAACGACGACGATCTCGGTCGCAACGCCTTTTTCTTTCAGGCGGACGGCTTCTTCCACGGCGATTTCGCAGAAGGGGTTCATCGACATTTTGACGTTAGCGAGATCGACGCCGGAGTTGTCCGCTTTGACGCGAACCTTGACGTTGTAGTCGACCACTCGTTTGACAGCTACAAGAACCTTCATGGATTCCTCGTTACTCTCCGGTGAAAAGAAAATCGCCCGGGCGGGCCTGGCGATTGATACGCGTCGGTAAAAAGGACACCTCTAAAAACAACTGCACCGCGTTCACAACGCTTTTTAGAGGTGCCCTTGAAACCAGCGGTCAGCCTACGGCGAGCGCAAAACCGCCCGTATCTTGACCGGAACGTCTTTTCTGGTCAATACGCCAAAATAGTCAAACATGAGCAGCGCATCTTTGATTTATCTGGCCTGCAGCAAATTCAAACAAACGTTTGTATTGGACCTGAGCGATGGTCCAGATATACTGCGACCCTTTGCGGCGTGCAGGTCGGTTAATGTTACTCGCGACCCGCGCTAGTTGCTTCATATAAAAAAAACTGTTGAGCCCTGAGTAGGAGATAGCCTGTGGAACGCGAATACATGGAATTCGACGTCGTCATCGTCGGCGCAGGCCCCGCGGGTCTTTCCGCTGCTTGCCGACTGAAACAGAAAGCCGCCGAAGCCGGAAAAGAAATCAGCGTCTGCGTGGTGGAAAAAGGCTCTGAAGTAGGCGCGCACATTTTATCCGGTGCCGTGTTCGAACCTCGCGCCCTGAACGAATTGTTTCCGAACTGGAAAGAACTCGGCGCGCCGCTGAACACGCCGGTCAAGCGCGACGATATCTTCGTACTCAAAAGTGCCGACAGCGCAACTAAAGTGCCCAATGTGTTTGTGCCTAAAACCATGCACAACGAAGGCAACTACATTATTTCCCTGGGCAATCTGTGCCGCTGGCTCGCTCAGCAGGCTGAAAACCTCGGTGTTGAAATCTACCCGGGCTTCGCCGCTCAGGAAGCACTGTTCGACGAGAACGGTGTGGTGCGCGGGATCATTACCGGCGACTTGGGCGTTGACCGTGAAGGCCACCCCAAAGAGGGTTACTTCACCCCCGGCATGGAGCTGCGCGGCAAATACACGCTGTTCGCCGAAGGCTGCCGTGGCCATATTGGCAAACAATTGCTCAAACGCTTCAACCTCGACACCGAAGCCGACGCACAACATTACGGTATCGGCCTCAAAGAAATCTGGGAAGTCGATCCGGCCAAGCATGAACAAGGCCTGGTGGTGCACACCGCAGGCTGGCCACTGGACGTGATGGGCACCGAGAACACTGGCGGCTCCTTCCTTTATCACCTGGAAAACAACCAGGTGGTGGTCGGCCTGATCGTCGATCTATCCTACTCCAATGCCTTTCTGTCACCATTCGATGAATTCCAGCGCCTCAAGCACCACCCGGTGATCAAACAATACCTGGAAGGCGGCAAGCGCATCAGCTACGGCGCACGCGCCATCTGCAAGGGCGGCTTGAACTCGCTGCCGAAAATGGTCTTCCCGGGGGGCGCGCTGATCGGCTGCGACCTCGGCACCCTGAACTTCGCCAAGATCAAGGGCAGCCACACTGCCATGAAATCCGGCATGCTCGCGGCTGATTCGGTGGCTGACGCCCTCTTCGCTGGCAAGGAAGGCGGAGACGAGCTGAACACCTACGTTGAAGCCTTCAAAGCCAGCTGGCTGTATGACGAGCTGTTCGCCAGCCGCAACTTCGGCCCGGCACTGCACAAGTTCGGTCCGATCCTGGGCGGTGCGTTCAACTTCATCGATCAGAACTTCTTCGGCGGCAAGATCCCGTTCACGCTGCACGATACCAAGCCGGACTATGCGCGCATGAAGCTCGCGGCCGACTCGAAAAAAATCGATTACCCAAAACCCGATGGCAAGCTCAGCTTCGACAAACTCAGCTCGGTGTTTCTCTCCAATACCAACCATGAAGAAGAACAACCCTGCCACCTGAAGCTGGCCGACCCGAGCATCCCGATTGGCACCAACTTGCCGCTATACGACGAACCGGCCCAGCGCTACTGCCCTGCCGGCGTGTATGAAGTGATCACCAAGGAAGACGGCGAGAAACGCTTCCAGATCAACGCGCAGAACTGCGTGCATTGTAAAACCTGCGACATCAAAGACCCTTCCCAGAACATCACCTGGGTGGCGCCTGAAGGCAGTGGTGGTCCGACTTACCCGAACATGTAAGGCTGGCGATCGAACATCAAGGCTCCTTCGGGGGCCTTTTTGTTGCGTCTGAAAAACGACCTGCCCGCACCGGAACCATCAGCATCACTGATGCGTGCCAATCGCTTCGTCCCCAGGGCTGTGCTCGAAGTAGCGTTTGTATTCCCGACTGAATTGCGAGGTACTTTGATACCCGACGCGCAGGGCGGCCTGAGCCACACCGATGCCTTCGGCGATCAACATCCGCTGCGCCTTGAGCAGCCGTAGACGCTTCAAATACTGCACCGGGGACAACAGGGTGCCGCGCTTGAAGTGCTCATGAAAGGTCGAGGCACTCATGTTTGCGCAACGCGCCAGAGTCTCGACGCTGAGCGGCTCAGCATAGTGTGTATGCAAATGACTCAACGATGCAGCAACACGGGCAAACGGCCCTTGCTGCTCGACCAACGCCCGCAACACACTGGCCTGAGGCCCCCGAAGCGCGGCATACAACACCTCACGCAAACGTGCGCGGCCCATGATCTGGCATTCCATAGGATCGTGCAGGCAACGCAACAAGCGCTCAACACTGTCGCGCATCTGCGCATCGAGTGCGGCAGAACTCATGGACTCCAGGGTCTGGGGCTGAACGTCACGGCCAGGCATCAACCCCATGGACAGCACCAACTCCCCCAGCATGATCCGATCAATGCCAATCGCAACGCCGAGCAACGGCACTTCGGGTGTGGCAAAGGTTTCGCACTCGAAAGGCATCGACAACGCCTGAACCAGATAGCGCCCAGCGCCATATTCCAGAGTGCGCTGCCCCAGGTAGGCCAACTTGCTGCCTTGGGCGATGATCATCAGGCTCGGCTCGTAGATCTGTGGGCAACGCGCCACATTGCTTCGGGCCGAAACAATCTGCACCTCAGGCAATAGCGTCGGCAGAAATCCCGGACGAGTGGCGAGCGGCCGAATCAACGAGACCAGTGTTGCGTTGGCATCAAGGTAGCGGGTCAGCAACATGGGAATCCAGCTTCGCAAGAGGAATAGACGGCATCATCATCGCAGATCCGCCCAACAAAATAGCCAATCAGCGGTGATGCCGGAGGAATAGGCACGATAGCCGGAGGAATGACCATGGCCGGTCATGCCGTGCACGGGGACAATGGCTCGCATCACCCAGTCATTGTTTTGCGAGGTTCACTATGTATAACGCCATCGGTTACGCCGCTCAGTCGGCCACCGCCCCCCTCGCCCCCATGACCTTCGAACGCCGCAGCCCTAGGGCCGATGATGTGGCTATCGAGATTCTCTACTGCGGCGTCTGCCACTCCGACATCCACCAGGCGCGCAACGAATGGGGCTTTGCCGTCTACCCTTTGATGCCAGGCCACGAGATCGTTGGCAAGGTGACGGCCACCGGCGCGAATGTCAGCCGCTACAAGGTCGGCGATATCGTCGGCGTCGGTTGCATGGTCGATTCCTGCCGCCAGTGTGAAGCCTGCAACGCCGATCTGGAGCAGTATTGCCTGGAAGGCCCGACTCAGACTTACGCGTCGAAAGACCGCGTCGACGGCAGTATCACCATGGGTGGCTACTCTGACAGCATCGTGGTCAGCGAGCGCTTCGTCGTACGCATTCCGGAGAAACTGGACCCGGCCAGCGCGGCACCGATTCTGTGCGCCGGGATCACCACGTACTCGCCACTCAAGCACTACAACGTTAAACCGGGTGACAAGGTCGGCATCCTCGGGATGGGCGGCCTGGGTCACATGGGTATCAAATTCGCCAAAGCCATGGGCGCCGAAGTGACCCTGTTCACCCGCTCCGAGGCCAAGGCTGAAGAGGGCCGTCGTCAGGGCGCCGACCATGTGATTGTGTCAACCGATGCCCAACAGATGGCAGCCGCAGCCGGCCATTTCGACTTCCTGTTGGACACCATTCCGGTGCAACACGACCTCAACCCCTACCTGCAGACCCTCCGTTTCGACGGCGTGCACATTCTGGTCGGGCTGATCGAGCCGGTGGAACCCCCACTGCATGCAGTTAACCTGGTCATGAAACGTCGCGTGCTGGCAGGCTCGATGATCGGCGGCATGGCGGAAACCCAGGAAGTACTGGATTTCTGCGCCGAGCATGGCATCACCTGCGACATCGAGATGCTCGACATCCGCAACATCAACGACGCCTTCACCCGAGTGGTCGCGGGCGATGTGAAGTACCGTTTCGTCATCGACATGGCGAGCTTGAAAGCCTGATTCAGGCTTTGGCCCCTAACTCGGCCGAGAGTCGCGCTGCAGTCTGTTTGATCAGCGGGATCAGCTCGGCCATTTTATCCAGGGGCATATAAGGCACGGTACTGGCAATGCTGATGCCGGCAACGATTCGGTTGCTGGCATCACGTACCGGCGCGGCAACACAGCGAATCGACGGTTCGTTGTCCTCCAGATCAAACGCATAACCGCCCGCGACGTAGTCCATCATTCGTTGCTGGAACTGCTCCCAGGACTGCTCCTGATGCTGCGGCCACACGATGGATTTTCCGTCGACTGGCAAACTGATCCGATACAGACGCTGCCACTCGTCCTGCGTGCAATCAATCATCAACGCCTTACCAATCCCGGTGCGTGCCAGCGGCATGCGATGGCCCACCCGCGAGCGCATCTCGGGACCATTGCGGCCAGGGTTTTTGTGCAGATACAGCACGTCGTCACCCTCACGAATCGCCAGGTGCACGGTATCGCCGGTCAGTGCTGACAACTCGTCGAGATACGGACGCGCCAGAATTGCCAGCGGCACTTCCTCGCGGGCCTGAAAACCCAACTCGATCAACTTGGGCCCGAGCAGGTAACCCACCTGCGGCAAGACCCGCAGATAACGCTCTTCCACCAGACAGCTGACCAGTCGATGAGTCGTGCTGCGCGTGGTACCGATAACCCGCGCAATCTCCTTGAGGTCACGAGCACCACTGGCCACGGCCTGAACCACGCCAAGCCCACGCAGCAGGGTCTGGGTACCGGTTGGCGCAGCGTCCTTGATGGCGTTGCTTATCACAGGGTTGAGTGAGTCGTGCTGCATATCACGCCTTATCCAGTCAAAAAGCTGGCGACATTATCGTCGCCAGCTTGCCTCGGTTACAACTCGATGCGCTCAACCTTCCCCACCAACAGGATGTACGACAGCGCACCCACCAATGCCAGCACTGCCACGTAGGTGATGGCGGGCGCAAAGGAGTCGCCTGTTGCCAGAAAGCCGATCACGATGGGCGTGGTGATCGCCGCCAGATTGCCGATGAAGTTGAAGGTGCCACCGGTCAATCCCAGCAAGCGCGCAGGCGCCAGGGTCGAGACCAGCGACCAGGTGATGGACGCCAGCCCGTTACCGAAAAATGCCAATGCCAAAAAGGCGATCACCAACGGTGTCGACTCGACGTAGTTGGCGCCAATGATTGAGGTCGAAATCAACAGTCCACCAATAATGGGCAACTTGCGGGCAAACCCCACGCTGCTCCCGCGACGGATCAGCCAATCGGAGAAGAAACCCGAACAGAGCACACCCACGAACGCCGCAAGAAACGGCAGTGAGGCCAGTAAACCGGACTTTATAAAGTCCATGCCACGGTATTTCACCAGGTACGTTGGGAACCAGGTCAGGAAGAACCACAGCGTCGAGTTCAGGCAGAACTGCCCCAAATAAATACCCCAGAGCTTGCGCTTGCTCAGCACGATCCCCAGATCTGGCCAGCTGAAACCGCGTTTGTTTTTCTCGGTACTGGCCTGGATATCCACCAGCCCGCCGCCGTCGCGAATCAACTCGATTTCCGCCTGATTGACACCGTTGAAATCACGCGGCTCGCGATAAACCAAAAACCACACCAGCGCCCAGATAACGCCCACGACACCGGTGCTGACGAAGACCATGTGCCAGCCATACTGCGCTTGCAGCCAGGCTAGAACCGGCGTCAGAAACGCCAGCCCGACAAATTGCCCGGACGTATAAAAACCAATGGCCGTCGCCCGTTCACGCTCCGGGAACCAGGTGGTGACCACGCGGCTATTGATCGGATAAGCCGGCGCTTCCAGGGCGCCCACCGCCATGCGCAGAACAAACAGCGCGATAAAACTGGCAGCAAAGCCGAGCATGATGGTCGCCAGTGACCACAGCAACAGCGCGACAGCGTAGAGAATCCGCGGTGGCACGCGGTCCACCAACCAACCACCGGGGATCTGCATGGCGGCGTAGGTCCAGCCGAAAGCGGAGAAGATCAAACCGACATGAATCGGATCAATCCCCAGCTCAGTGGTCAAGGCCGGTGCGGCAATCGACAGGTTGGCGCGATCCAGGTAGTTGATCACTACCGTAATAAACAACAGCACCATGATGAAAAAACGCTTACGGGTCGGCGTCACTAACGACGCCTTTCCTGCGAAGGTCTGAGGTTGCATGAGGGTGCCTCTTTTTTATGTTTATGTGAGGACGTTGGATAACCTGTGGGCAGGCTTGCCTGCGAACGGCGCCGTATCTGATACACCGCGAATCGCGGGCAAGCGCGCTCCTACAAAGGGCTGCGGCTTCACCACTCGGCAAAACTACCGTCGGCATGGCGCCAGATCGGGTTGCGCCAGCGATGGCCGATGGCGGCGCGTTCCTTGACGTATTCTTCGTTGATTTCGATGCCCAGCCCGGGGCCGTTGGGGATCTTCACGAAGCCCTTGTCGTAGTCGAACACTTCCGGGTTTTTGATGTAATCCAGCAGGTCATTACTTTCGTTGTAATGGATGCCCAGGCTCTGCTCCTGGATAAATGCGTTGTAGCAAACCGCATCCAGCTGCAAGCAGGCGGCCAGGGCAATCGGCCCCAGCGGACAATGCAGCGCCAGGGCGACGTCGTAGGCTTCAGCCATGTTGGCGATTTTGCGGGTTTCGGTGATTCCTCCTGCGTGCGAGGCATCGGGCTGAATGATGTCGACGTAGCCTTCGCTCAGCACTCGCTTGAAGTCCCAGCGCGAAAACAAGCGCTCACCCAAGGCAATCGGGGTGCTGGTCAGGGGCGCCAGTTCCTTGAGTGCTTCATAGTTCTCGCTGAGCACCGGCTCTTCGATGAACATCAACTTGTACGGATCAAGCTCCTTCATCAGCACTTTGGCCATGGGTTTGTGCACCCGGCCATGGAAGTCGACGCCAATGCCTACGTTAGGACCGACGGCATCCCGCACAGCCGCAACGTTGGCCAGTGCAAGGTCGACTTTTTCGAAGGAGTCGAGGAACTGCAGCTCCTCGGTGCCGTTCATCTTGATGGCCGTGAAGCCACGGTCCACGGCCTCTTTGGCAGCGCGAGCGGTGTCCGCCGGGCGATCACCACCGATCCAGGAATACACCCGGATCTTGTCGCGCACCTGACCGCCGAGCAAATCGCTGACCGACACCCCCAGGGCCTTGCCCTTGATGTCCCACAACGCCTGATCGATACCGGCCAAGGCGCTCATGTGCACCGCCCCGCCCCGATAAAAACCGCCGCGATAGAGCACGGTCCAGATGTCCTCAATGTTGCGCGGGTCCTTGCCAATCAGGTAATCGGACAATTCATCCACCGCCGCAGCGACCGTGTGCGCACGGCCTTCGACCACAGGCTCGCCCCAACCAGTCACGCCTTGATCGGTCTCGACTTTGAGGAACAACCAGCGTGGCGGAACAATAAACGTCGTGAGTTTGGTGATTTTCATGTGTGCGCTCTCTTATTGGAGGCGACGCTCAAGGCGCCTGATCAACTCAATTCATTCCATGCCGACACGTAGGCTTCGGCTCGCTCGGCAACTTCAGCGGCGCTCATCCCCGGTTTGAACAGCCCTGAGCCAAGTCCGAAACCGGACACGCCAGCGTCGATAAAGACCTGCATGTTGTCCGGGGTAATACCGCCCACCGGGATCAGTGCGGTACCGGCTGGCAATACAGCAAGGAAGGCCTTGACCACTGCCGGGCCCATTTGCTCGGCGGGAAACAGCTTGAGTACGTCCGCGCCCTCAGCCAGTGCGGCGAAGGCCTCGGTCGGCGTGGCGACACCCGGCGACAGGTACAAGCCCGCCGCTTTGGCTGCGCGCAGCACCTTGGGATCGCTGTGCGGCATGACGATCACTTGACCGCCCGCTTTCTTGACCAGCCCCACTTGTTCGGGCGTCAACACCGTGCCGGCGCCGATCAGGCAATCGGCGGGCAACGTCGCGCGCAGAATACGGATGCTGTCGTAAGGCTCAGGTGAGTTGAGTGGCACTTCGATGACGCGAAAACCCGCCTGATACAACACCTCACCGATGGACGCCGCTTCTTCCGGGCGCAGACCGCGAAGAATCGCGATCAAGCCGTTTTTAGCCAGTGTTTGTTTGAGCATGTCAGACCTCTGCAAGAGTGGGCTTAAGCAAGTTGGCCTGTACTGCCAATTGCCATAAACCGCGTTCGGTAGCCTGTTCGGCCACGGTCACCTGAGCGAAGCCGCAGGCCGCCAGGGCACGTGAATATCGCGCGCACAGCTGGCCATTGCCGATCAGGATGATGGGAGGAAGGTGTTCGCTCGTCCGCCGCTGCAAGGCGACAAGCGCGACCAATTCGTGACCGATCAACACGCCGGACAGATAGTCGGACTGCGCGGTGGCGCTGAGTTCACCGGTCAGGCCAAGGGTCCGGCAGCTGAATATCGTCGACAGCAGCCCGGCTGCACCGTCAGCAGACCCTGCGACAGCGACGCCACGATCAAATGCCTCGGCGTCGAACGTCTCGCTGTGCTGCAGGGTTCGACCGAGGATGGTGTGTGCACTCAGGGCGGCATAGACCTCGCCCGTCATGAAGGTATCGAAATGCACAATGCAGCCATCGGCGACCTGCACCCATTTCGAGTGACTGCCAGGCAGGCCGATCAACAATGGGCCGTGATTTTTTTCGGCGGGTAAGCTGGCGAGAATGCCCACGACCTGGGTTTCTTCACCACGCATCACGTTGGGCAACACAGAACGCTGCAGCACGCCAGGAACGATGTGCACATCAACCCCACGGACACTGCGTACGGTTTGCAGGGCTGCGCTGAGACCCGCCACATCCGCAGGGGTTTCGAGGTACACCGCCTCACACCATCCCTGGGCGCTGCCCACCATGCCGCAGGCGATGACGGGCGTCCCGGGCTCGGCGTCGAGCCAATCGCCACACGCCTGATCGAACGCCAGTTCAAATCCATCGGCACACATCACCCCCGCAATCAGCCGGGGCGCGGTCGGTAACTGCATGATGCCTGCGCTCAACGAGCGCTGTTCCAGAACCTGGCCATGTTTACCAAGCCGATAGGCACGAAGAGAGGTTGTCCCCCAATCGAGCGCGATCAATAGCGCGTGCATCGCTTCACCTGTTTTTTTTGGGGTATGAAGTACGCAGTGACTATAAACCCGAAGCGCAATTTATCTCAATATGTAAATTACAATCCCACATATAGGGATAAATAAAAGTGACGTGCAAACTACCCATGCGCACAGGCATTATTTCCAGTGCTCCCCTCCCCACCTGCAAGGACGGCCGAAATGAAGCAGTTTCAGGTGCTCGATAGTTTTCGAGGGTTGTGTGCACTCATCATCGTGGTGCACCACTCCCACGTGCTGCAAAGCATCACGGAGCTGGCGTTGTTCAAGAACGCCAACTACCTGGTCGAGTTCTTCTTCGCACTGAGTGGTTTTGTGCTCTATCAGCGGTACGCGAACGCGCTGGGGTCCGTGCAGCAACTACGGCAGTTCATGATTGCCCGCACCTGCCGCGTGTACCCGCTGCACCTGTTCATGCTGCTGGTGTTCATCGGTTTCGAAGGCCTGAAGCTGATCTCATCCAATAACGTCAGCTTTGGCGGGGATCGGGCGCCGGGTGAGATCCTGCCAAATCTGCTGTTGATTCAGGCCTGGTGGCCGGGCTTCAACGCCCTGTCTTTCAACTACCCGTCCTGGATCGTCAGCGTCGAGTATTACGTCTGGCTGCTGTTCGGCCTGATTGCGCTGGCCTTGCCCAAGCACGCGGGCAGGGTTTTTGTTGCCATCGCCGCGCTCGCGTTGCTGGCGCTTTATTTCAAGGGCACGCCGCTGACCGATAACGTATTGAGAGGTTTGGGTTGCTTCTTCGCTGGCGGCGTTACGTATCGGGTCTACAGCCATCTGCAAAACCTGCGTCCAGGCCTCCTGCTCGGCAGCGTGCTGGAGGTGCTGATCCTGACAGCGATCTATCGGGTCATGACCCGTAGCGACACCCCACAGGACGCCCTGCTGAGTGTGCTGTTCTGCCTGGCGGTCGGGATTTTGGCGTTCGAAGCCGGCTGGGTATCGACGCAGTTACGCAAAGGTCTGTTTGCTTGGCTGGGCACGCGCTGGTTTTCGATCTACATGACCCATGCGACGGTGATTTTCGTAACGTCTATCGGTGTGATGGTAGCGGCCAAGGTCACCGGTCGGACACTGATGATTGATCTTCCCAGCGAAATCGCGGGGCTCACCACGCGTTACATCAGCACGGGCAGCGTGGTACTCGACAATCTGCTGATCGTCGTTGAAATCGCCGTGGTGCTGGTGATCTCCGCATTGACGTATCGCTACATCGAACGGCCCGGCATTGCGCTGGGCAAGAAATGGAACAAGGAGCACACAAAAGCGTATGCCTGAGGCTTTATTGCAGCCATAAAAAACCCGCGTCTCGAACCGAGACGCGGTTTTTTTTGAAGCGGCTAACGCATTAACGTTCCAGCAGAATCCGCAACATACGACGTAGCGGTTCGGCGGCGCCCCAGAGCAACTGGTCGCCAACAGTGAACGCGCCCAGGTATTGCGAGCCCATGTTCAACTTGCGCAAACGGCCCACCGGGATGCTCATTGTCCCGGTCACCGCCGTTGGGCTCAGCTCTTGAATGCTGGCCTCACGGTGGTTCGGTACCAGTTTCACCCAAGGGTTGTGCTGGCTGATCATGCCTTCGATGTCGGCGATCGGCACATCCTTGTTCAGCTTGATGGTCAGCGCCTGGCTGTGGCAACGCATGGAGCCGATCCGCACGCAGATACCATCGACCGGAATCGGGTTTTTGAATCGACCCAGAATCTTGTTGGTCTCGGCCTGACCTTTCCACTCTTCGCGGCTCTGACCGTTGGGCAGCTCTTTGTCGATCCATGGGATCAGGCTACCGGCCAATGGCACGCCGAAGTTTTCTGTCGGGAAGCCTTCGCTGCGCATCGCTTCAGCAACCTTGCGGTCGATGTCGAGGATCGCGCTGGCCGGGTTGGCCAGTTCGTCAGCCACGGCAGCGTGAGTAGCGCCCATCTGCTTGATCAGTTCACGCATGTTCTGCGCGCCGGCACCGGAGGCCGCCTGATACGTCATGACGTTCATCCACTCCACCAGACCGGCTTCGAACAAACCGCCCAGGCCCATCAGCATGAGGCTGACCGTGCAGTTGCCGCCAATGAAGTTCTTGGTCCCTGCATCGAGTTTTTGGTCGATAACCCTGCGGTTTACCGGGTCCAGCACGATCACCGCGTCATCCTCCATGCGCAGGCTGGAAGCGGCATCGATCCAGTAACCCTGCCAACCGGCTTCGCGCAGTTTCGGGAAGACCTCATTGGTGTAATCGCCACCCTGACAGGTCAGAATCACGTCGAGGGTTTTCAGTTCTTCGATGCTGTAAGCATCCTTCAGGGGCGCAATATCCTTGCCCACGGCCGGGCCTTGGCCACCGACGTTGGAAGTGGTGAAGAATACCGGCTCGATCAGGTCAAAGTCCTGCTCTTCCAGCATCCGCTGCATGAGCACGGAACCGACCATACCGCGCCAACCGATCAGACCTACACGTTTCATCGCAACTGCACCTTTAACGAAAAAGTGGGCCGCTCCGATAAGAGCGGGCCCGAGATATTACAGATTGAGCAGCGCGGCGACTACGGCTTCGCCCATTTCCTGCGTACCGACCTTGGCGTTGCCGAGCGACCAGATGTCGCCTGTGCGCAAACCTTGATCCAATACCAGGCTCACAGCCCTTTCGATCGCATCAGCAGCCTCCAGCTGATTGAAGCTGTAACGCAGCATCATCGAGACCGACAGAATCGTCGCCAACGGATTGGCAATGCCCTGCCCGGCGATGTCCGGGGCCGAACCGTGGCAGGGTTCGTACATGCCTTTGTTGTTGGCATCCAGCGACGCCGAAGGCAGCATGCCGATGGAGCCGGTGAGCATCGAAGCCTCATCTGACAGAATATCGCCGAACAGGTTATCGGTAACGATCACATCAAACTGCTTGGGTGCACGCACCAACTGCATGGCCGCGTTGTCGACGTACATGTGGCTCAGCTCGACGTCGGGATAGTCCTTGGCGACCTGCTCGACCACTTCACGCCAGAGCTGGCTGGATTCCATGACGTTGGCTTTGTCCACCGAACACAGCTTCTTGCTGCGAAGGCGGGCCATGTCAAAACCTACGCGGGCGATCCGACGGATTTCGCTCTCGCTGTACGGCAGAGTGTTGTAACCCTCACGCTCGCCATTGTCGAGGGTGCGAATGCCCCGTGGCGTACCGAAATAGATACCACCGGTCAGCTCACGAACGATCAGGATGTCCAGGCCCGACACCACCTCCGGTTTCAAGGTGGACGCTTCAGCCAACTGCGGATACAGAATGGCGGGCCGCAGGTTGCCGAACAGCTGCAGCTCGGAGCGAATCTTCAGCAAGCCTTTTTCTGGACGAATCGCACGGTCCAGCGTGTCCCATTTAGGACCACCGACTGCACCGAGCAGCACTGCATCGGCAGCGCGGGCCCGGGCCAGGGTTTCATCGGCCAATGGCACGCCATGCTTGTCGATGGCAGCGCCGCCGATCAGGTCATGGCTGAGTTCGAAGCCCAAGTGGTACTTGTCATTGGCCAGTTCCAGCACCTTGACCGCTTCGGCCATGATTTCCGGACCGATACCATCACCTGGGAGAATCAGAATCTGCTTGCTCATGCTTTCCTCAATCCATTTAAACGGCGCGTGATCATGCGCCTGCAAAAAGAACCATTGCCGCTTTTATAACTGTTTTATAGAAGCAACAAGACTAACGCTCTGCCCACAACACCAGCACATCGGTACTGAAGGATCCGTCATCAGTGATTTCAAAATACTCGCGCACTTCTGCGCCCATTGCCTGCTGCAACTCACGAATCGCGGCCCGTAACGCCTGTGGCGTACGCATACGCTCGACCCATGAACTGTATTCCAGATGCAAGCGCTGGCGGCTGTGACTGCGGGTGAATAACCCGGCCTCGCTGACGTGGCGCAACCACTCACCCGCAGAATAGTCGCGTACGTGGCTGGTGTCGCGCAGCACTTCAACGCTTTGCAGGTAGGTGTCAAACAGCGGGCTGCCCGGCGACATGACATCAATAAACGCTGCGACACCGCCCGGTTTCAGCACGCGCCGCACTTCACGCAGGGCCAGCCCCAGATCACTCCAGTGATGCGCCGAGTAACGGCTGAACACAAAATCGAACTCACCGTCCTCGAAAGGCAGGCGCTCGGCGGCACCGCATACCGTTTGCACGTTGCTCAGCCCACGCTCAACCGCCGCGCTGGCGACCACATCGAGCATCTGCTGCGACAGGTCGTAAGCGACCACCTCGCCCACCGACGACGCCACGTTAAAACTCACGTGACCGGCGCCACACCCCAGATCCAGCACTCGCGCATCGCCACGCCCGGCCACTTCGGCCTGTAGCAACGCGAACTCGGTGCCTTGAGCGTGTACAGCGCTGCTCAGATAGGCCGCAGCCTGCTCACCGAATTGACGCTGGACGACTTGAGTATGCGCGGTGTTGGTCATCATAGAGTTCCTTAATCCTTAATAGGTTTCGACTGTCGGGACGCTATCGCGGGCAAGCCCGCTCCTACAAGGACAGTACGCATTCTGTAGGAGATGTCGCCCCGTCTGCAACGGTGCGCAGTCGCGCAGTAAACTGGGTCCCTGTAGGAGCTGCCGAAGGCTGCGATAAGGTCGGCACGACCTTCAGCAATCCAGAGTTTACGACTGCTACGGTCGGACGCGACCCCGGACCGATTCGCAGCCTCCGGCAGCTCCTACAGGGGATCAGTATTTAGCTGAAAATATGACGACATTTATGCTTTATTTTTCAATAACTTATAGGTTGTTTGATGAGAGCGGGCTTGACCGCGATCAGCTTGACGCGGTCTATCAATCAGTCGCGAAACAACCACGGCTGGCTGGCCCGATGCATGCTCTCGAAGGTGGCGATCGCCTCGCCATCCATCAGGGTCAGACCGATGTCGTCCAGGCCGTTGAGCAGGCAATGCTTACGGAACGCATCGATCTCGAAGCTCAAGACTTTGCCGTCAGGACGGGTCACGGTCTGCGCCGCCAGGTCGACGTTCAATTGATAACCCGGCGTGGCCTCGACCTGTTCGAACAGCTCATCGACCTCCGCATCGCTGAGGATGATCGGCAGCAAACCGTTCTTGAAGCTGTTGTTGAAGAAGATATCGGCATAGCTCGGCGCGATGATGCTGCGAAAGCCATATTCTTCCAGCGCCCAAGGCGCGTGTTCACGGCTGGAGCCGCAACCGAAGTTCTCGCGGGCCAGTAACACGCTGGCGCCTTGATAACGCGCGTTATTGAGCACGAAATCCTTATTCAAAGGACGCTTGGAGTTGTCCTGATAAGGCTGCCCCACGTCCAGATAGCGCCACTCGTCAAACAGATTAGGACCAAAACCTGTGCGTTTGATCGACTTGAGAAACTGCTTGGGAATGATCTGATCGGTGTCGACATTGGCACGGTCCAAAGGAGCGACAAGGCCGGTGTGCTGAGTAAATGCTTTCATGCTGGGCTCCTTAGTGTTGGATCAAGTCACGGACGTCGACGAATCGACCGTTGACCGCCGCTGCCGCCGCCATGGCCGGGCTGACCAGGTGAGTACGGCCACCCGCGCCTTGACGGCCTTCGAAGTTACGGTTGGACGTCGACGCGCAATGCTCACCGGACTCCAAACGGTCCGGGTTCATCGCCAGGCACATCGAGCAGCCCGGTTCACGCCATTCGAAACCGGCTTCGATGAAGATCTTGTCCAGCCCTTCTTTTTCCGCCTGCGCTTTCACCAGACCCGAGCCCGGGACCACGATGGCCTGCTTGATGGTGGAGGCGACTTTACGGCCTTTGGCGATATCCGCCGCTGCACGCAAGTCTTCGATCCGCGAGTTGGTGCAAGAACCGATAAACACACGATCCAGCTGGATATCAGTGATCGCCTGATTGGCGTGCAAGCCCATGTACTTCAAGGCGCGCTCGATAGAGCCACGCTTGACCAGATCGGTTTCTTTGGCCGGGTCCGGCACGTTTTGATCAACGGCCAACACCATTTCCGGCGAGGTGCCCCAGCTGACTTGCGGCTTGATCTGGGCAGCATCGAGCTTGATCACGGTATCGAAGGTGGCGTCGGCGTCGGACACCAGGTCTTTCCAGGCTTCGATAGCCAGGTCCCACTCCACGCCTTTAGGCGCAAACGGACGACCTTTCACGTAAGCGACAGTTTTCTCATCAGTCGCCACCAGGCCCACGCGAGCGCCGGCTTCGATGGACATGTTGCAGATGGTCATGCGCCCTTCGACAGACAGGTCGCGAATCGCGCTGCCTGCAAATTCGATGGCGTGACCATTGCCGCCAGCGGTACCGATCTTGCCGATCACGGCAAGAACGATGTCTTTGGCCGTCACGCCGAATGGCAATTTGCCTTCGACCGACACCAACATGTTTTTCATTTTTTGGGCGACCAGGCACTGCGTGGCAAGCACATGCTCGACCTCGGACGTACCGATGCCATGGGCCAACGCGCCAAACGCACCGTGGGTCGAGGTGTGCGAATCGCCGCAGACCACGGTCATGCCCGGCAAAGTAGCGCCCTGTTCGGGGCCGATGACGTGAACGATGCCCTGACGCGGGTCGTTCATCTTGAATTCGGTAATGCCATATTCGTCACAGTTGTCATCAAGGGTCTGCACTTGCAGGCGCGACACCTGATCGACGATGGCCTCAATCCCGCCTTTACGCTCAGGCGTTGTCGGCACGTTATGGTCTGGGGTGGCAATGTTGGCATCGATCCGCCATGGCTTGCGCCCGGCAATACGCAAACCTTCGAAGGCTTGCGGCGAGGTCACTTCGTGAATGATGTGACGATCAATGTAAATCAGCGCCGAACCGTCGTCGCGCTGTTTGACCAAATGCGAATCCCAGAGCTTGTCGTACAGCGTTTTGCCGGCCATCAGACGTTTCCTCATCAGCGTATTTCTATGCCGGTTATTGATGACGTAGCTCAATAACCCTTTGGCTTGTGAGGCCGATCCTATGAGGTATGATTAAATAACTCAAATTCATATTTTTTATGCTTTGGATAACCAATTGGAATCCTAAAATGGATCTAGCCAATCTCAACGCATTTATTGCCATTGCCGAGACCGGAGGCTTCTCCACGGCAGGGGAACGCCTGCACCTGACCCAGCCGGCGATCAGTAAACGAATTGCCGGTCTGGAGCAACAACTCAAGGTTCGACTGTTCGACCGACTGGGCCGTGAAGTCAGCCTGACCGAAGCGGGTCGGGCGTTGCTGCCCAGGGCCTATCAAATTCTCAGTGTGCTGGACGACACTCGCCGGGCATTGACCAACCTGAGCGGAGAGGTCAGCGGACGCCTGACCTTGGCGACCAGCCATCACATTGGTCTGCATCGCCTGCCGCCTTTATTGCGCGAGTTCACTCGGCGATACCCAGAGGTAGCGCTGGACATCCAGTTTCTCGATTCGGAAGTGGCCTACGACGAAATTCTCCATGGTCGCGCCGAACTGGCAGTGATCACGCTAGCCCCAGCACCGCACACGCTGGTCAAGGCGGTATCGGTCTGGGACGACCCACTGGATTTCGTCGCGGCCCCCGAGCATCCTCTGGCCAACAGCGGTGCCGTGAGCCTGATGGATATCGCGAGCTATCCGGCTGTGTTCCCCGGAGAAAACACGTTCACCCACCACATTGTCAGCCGTCTGTGCGAAGCTCAAGGCCTGAAACCTAACATTGCCATGAGCACCAACTACATGGAGACCATCAAAATGATGGTCTCCATCGGCCTGGCCTGGAGCGTCTTGCCGCGCACCATGCTCGATGATCAGGTGGCGCGCATCCCTTTACCGGGCATTCAGCTTACTCGCCAACTGGGTTATATAGTCCACACTGAGCGGACGCTATCCAATGCTGCCCGGGCGTTCATGGCATTGCTGGATGCGCAAATAACGCAGCCCAATCCTTAAAAGTGCTGATAGATCAACGTTTTTGCCAACTCTCTCAGGGCTTGTTGACCGATGCCAAAAATAGCTGACAGCCTCCCACTCCCTGTACGCAATCAGGCAACCGACTCCAGCGAGTCGGAAAAGCGCTTTGCGATTCTTTATAACCTCAGCCCCAACGTCGTGCTACTGACCCGACTGGACGACGGCCTGATCTGTGAAGCCAATCGACATTTCGAAAGCCTGTTGGGCTGGCCGATCAAGGACGTTCTGGGCCGCACCAGCGTGGAAATCGGCCTATGGGCCAAGCCCGCACAACGCCAGCAGGTACTCGACCTGATTCAGGGCGAACCCAAACCGGTCAACCTCGAAGTCCAATTGCGCGCCAACAACGGCCGTGTGCACGATGGCACGCTCTGCGCGCAGAAGATCATGCTGGACGATTGCGCCTATATTCTCAGCACGTTTCTCGATAACACCGAACACAAACGCGCCGAACAGGCCCTCAAAGAAAGCCAGGAGCGCCTGGACCTGGCGCTGGACTCGGCGCAACTGGGCACCTGGGACTGGCACATCCCAACCGGGATGCTGTATGGATCGGCCCGCGCGGCACAATTGCACGGCCTGGAGCCCGAACCCTTTCATGAATCGTTCGACGCCTTTTTCGAAGGCGTTACCGGCGAAGACCGCAACAACATGCGTCAGGCCTATCGCAGCCTGCGTGAAGGTCCGGCAGGCAATTATCAGATCACCTATCGCATCCAGCTGGAAAACGGTGCTTCGCGCTTTCTTGAAAGCCGGGCCCGGCTCTATCGCGATGCCTATGGCGAACCGCTGCGCATGGCCGGCACGTTGTTGGACATCACCGAACAGGTCGAGCGCGAACAGCGCTTGAGCAGTTCCGAGGAGAAATTCGCCAGTTTGTTTCAGGCCAGCCCCGATCCGGTTTGCGTTACCCAATTCGAGACGGGGCAGTTCATCGAGATCAATCCCAGCTTCACCCAGACGTTTGGCTGGACCGCTGATGAAATCATCGGCCGGAACGTCGAGGAAGTCAGTTTCTGGGCGGACCCGGTAAAACGCCTGCAACGCAACCAGCAAATCGTCCGCGACAAGGGCCTGGATAATCTCGAGGTGTTGCTGCAGCACAAGGAAGGCGAATTGCTGACCTGCGTCATCTCCAGTCGCTTGATCGTGGTCGAGGAACAACCGTGCATCGTCACCACCCTGCGTGATGTCACCCAACAGCATCGCGCTGAAGCGGCGCTCAAGGCCAGCGAAGAGAAGTTTGCCAAAGCCTTTCACTCCAGCCCCGACGCCATCACCATCACCGAGTACGATTCGGGTCGCTACCTTGAGGTCAATGATGGTTTCTGCCGCCTCACCGGCTACGACAGCGACTACGTGATTGGCCGCACCGCCTTTGACGTTGGCATCTGGGCGGACCCGGAGCAGCGCAGTCTGATTGTCAGTGATTTGCTGGAAAACGGTCGCGTCCATCACCGTGAAATGTTGGCGCGCAATAAAAATGGAGACATGCTGACGGTTGAGGTATCGGTGGAACCGATCACCCTGAATGAAACGGCGTGCCTGCTAATGACCGCCCGCGACGTCAGCCAACTGAAGAACGCGCAAGCACAGATCCAGCATCTGGCCTACCACGATCCGCTGACCGACCTGCCCAATCGCGCATTGCTGATGGATCGCTTAAGCCAGCAGATTGCCCTGCTCAAACGCCATAACCTGCGTGGCGCCCTGTTGTTTCTCGACCTCGATCACTTCAAGCACATCAATGATTCTCTCGGGCACCCGGTCGGTGACAGCGTATTGAAGATCATCACCGCACGACTGGAAGCCAGTGTGCGTATGGAAGACACCGTGGCGCGGCTGGGCGGTGATGAGTTCGTGGTCCTGCTAGGCGGCCTGAAAGGAACCCGGGCCGAGGTCACCCACAAAGTGCGTGGTCTGGCCGACACCCTGCGCGAACTGTTAGCCGAGCCGATGTTCCTAGACGGCCAGCGTCTGCAGGTGACGCCAAGCATTGGCGTGGCCTTGATCCCGGATCATGGCTCGACCCCGGCAGACCTGCTCAAGCGTGCGGACATTGCCTTGTACCGGGCCAAGGATTCGGGGCGCAACACCACACAGATGTTTCACAGCACCATGCAGAAAGCCGCCAGTGAGCGCCTGCGCCTGGAAAACGATTTACGCCAGGCACTGCCTCGCGGGGAGTTCAGCCTGCACTACCAGCCCCAGGTGGACGCACGAGACAACCGCATCATCGGGGCTGAAGCGTTATTGCGCTGGAATCACCCACAACTGGGAGCGATGGCACCGACTCAGTTCATTCAGGTGCTGGAAGAAAGCGGAATGATTCTGGAAGTTGGCAGCTGGATTCTCGATGAAGCCTGTAAAGTCGGTGGGCAGTTATTACGTGACGCATTGATAGATCCAGATGATTTCAGCATGTGCGTCAACATCAGCCCTCGGCAGTTTCGTCAGAATGACTTCGTCGAGCGCGTCGAACGCAGCCTGCGCGCTCATCGCCTGCCCAGCCGCCTGCTCAAGCTGGAGATCACCGAAGGTATCGTGATCCAGAATCTGGACGACACCATCGCGAAAATGCGTCGACTGAAGAAGATGGGCGTCAGCTTCGCGATGGATGATTTCGGCACCGGTTATTCCTCACTGACCTACCTCAAGCGCTTGCCGGTAGCCGCACTGAAGATTGATCAATCATTCGTGCGCGACGCAACCACTGACCCCAACGATGCCGAAATCATCCGCGCCATCGTTGCCATGGCCCACAGCCTGAGCCTATCGGTGATCGCCGAGGGCGTGGAAAAACCGGAGCAACTCAGGTTCCTCGAACAACTGGGCTGTCATTTGTATCAGGGGTATTTGTTCAGCGAAGCGTTGCCGCTGGAGGCGTTTGTGGGGTTGTTGGGGCAGGAGGGGGGGATGTGAGTTTGGCGCATAAGCCTCTAAACAAGAAAGGCGCCGATCAGGGCGCCTTTCTTGAGCAGGCGTGATTTCAAGCCGCCTTGCAGCGCGCAAATCCAATCAGTTGCCCGATTCGTTCGCAATCAGTCTCACGCCGCAGTTCATTGAACAGCACCGTCGCCTCAGGGTAGCTTTTGGTCAGCAGCGCCAGCCATTGCTTCAAGCGGCCGGGTGCCTGAATCGGGGTCATCTTGTTCAACGCCTGTTGCCAGAAGTCTTGCAAGAAGGGCTGCAGTTGCGCCCAGGTCATCTCGACCACTTCCTCGCCCGCCTCCGCAGCAGCGATCTGCAGGGCCAGATCAGGACGCGCCACCAGCCCACGACCGATCATGATGTCTCTGGCGCCGCAGATTTCCCGGCAACGTCGCCAGTCGTCGACGGTCCATATCTCGCCATTGGCCACGACCGGAACCTTGACCACTTCCTGGATGCGCGCGATCCACTCCCAGTGCGCGGGCGGTTTGTAGCCATCGACCTTGGTCCGGGCATGGACCACGATCTGCCCGGCACCGCCATCGGCCAGCGCTCGGGCGCAATCGAGGGCACCTTCCGGGCTTTCATAACCCAGGCGCATTTTCGCCGTCACCGGAATATGCGCAGGCACAGCGCGCCGTACATGGTTGACGATGGTGTGCAGCAACTCCGGCTCTTTGAGCAGGATCGCGCCGCCACGGGAACGATTGACGGTCTTGGCCGGGCAACCGAAGTTCAGGTCCAGCACGGGGGCGCCCAGCTCACAGGCATAGGCTGCGTTTTCGGCCAGGCACACGGGATCGGAACCCAGCAATTGCAGGCGCAAGGGCACACCCGCGTCGGTCTTGGCCCCCTGGTGCAACTCCGAGGCGTATTTGTAGAAGTAGTGGGCCGGCATCAGGCGCTCGGACACACGGATGAACTCGGTCACGCACCAATCGATGCCACCAACCTGAGTCAGCACATCGCGCAGGATGTCGTCGACCAACCCCTCCATGGGCGCCAAGGCAATTTGCATGGGTCACACTCGAAAAAAAGTCAGGCAGTTTACGGGGCGGCCAGCGGATTGGAAACGCATAGGCGCCGTATGGTTTCAGGCGTACTGGTTCACCAGTGCCGGACCATAGCCTTCGATGAACTCGGCGGGCATGCGTTTTGGCTTGCCACTGGACAGTTCAATGCAGACGAAGGTGGTTTGCGCGCGCAGCAAGGTCAGACCGTCACTCGGGCGTTTCAATTGAAAACGGCGAGTCATCTTCAGACGCTCGTCCCAGTCGACGATCCAGGTGGCCAATTGCAGCTCATCGTCTTCGTAAGCGCTGGCCAGGTAGTCAATTTCATGCCTGACCACGGCCATGGCCCGATCGATTCGGCGGTACTCGCTCAAGTCCAGACCGAGCCGTTGTGAGTGTCGCCACGCGCAGCGCTCCAGCCAGGTCACGTACACCGCGTTATTGGCATGGCCTAGCCCATCGATGTCTTCAGCCGCCACGCTCAGGTCAATGACGAATGGTGTTGCCAGGTCCCAGCTCATGCTCACTCCTTCATGCTTACCCCTTGGAGGGCAACTCGCGAGCAGTGTAACGGAAGCTCAGGCAGATTGGCCCTGCCTACATCACTGTACCGCCGACTTGGCGGCCCGAAGTACGCGATCGGACAGCTCGCACGGCCCCAGAGCGCGTGCCAGGGCCAGACCACCCATCATCAATGCCACGTCAGCCAGGACCTTGTCGGCGTCCTCAGGGCTGTCGGCCAATTGCGCCACCATCAGCTCCATATGCTCCGCCAACACCGCACGGAAATCGTCAGGCAGACGTGAAAGCTCACCCACGGTTGATGGCAACGGGCAGGCATGTTCCGACGCATCCCGGTGTTTACGTGACAAATAAAAAGCGGCGACCAGCGCGCGGCGCTCATCACCAGGCAATTGTTCATCGATTTGCGCAACCGACGCCCGGCGCTGACTGAGCAACTGGCTGAAGGCCTCAAGCATCAAGGCATCCTTGCTTTCAAAGTGTGCATAGAAACCGCCCACGGTCAGGCCTGCGGCCCCCATGACATCGCTGACACTGGGCTCAGCCGGGCCGCGCCGGATCAGTGCAGAACTGGCTGCCTGAAGAATGCGTTCGCGGGTTTGCGCTTTTTTGTCGTTCATGTCCGCCTCCGGATATTATGGAAGTAATATTATCCGCATAAGAACGCTTGGCAAGTGGATTGTTATGCGGCTGGTCGGCTGGATAGCGTCAATGCGGTGCAGGAAAGGATTGGCAGAGGGAATTGCAGGGGGGGTAAAGCGCGGCACAAAAACAAAAGGGCCATTCAATAATTGAATGACCCCTAAATCCCGTAGAACGGGTAATCGTGGCGTCCCCTAGGGGACTCGAACCCCTGTTACCGCCGTGAAAGGGCGGTGTCCTAGGCCACTAGACGAAGGGGACGCAAAACCTTCTATACAACGTGATCAGACTGAGCCTGATCGGTTCAAGGTCTGCGTGGCCAGACCTCGAACTGTACAATTTGGTGGAGCTAAACGGGATCGAACCGTTGACCTCTTGCATGCCATGCAAGCGCTCTCCCAGCTGAGCTATAGCCCCAGATTTTTCGCCTCGCGGCGGAGCACAACCTTGCGGCAATGCTTCTTGATACTGGCGTCCCCTAGGGGACTCGAACCCCTGTTACCGCCGTGAAAGGGCGGTGTCCTAGGCCACTAGACGAAGGGGACGCAAAACCTTCTATACAACGTGATCAGACTGAGCCTGATCGATTCAAGGCCTGTGTGGCCAAACCTTGAACTGTACAATTTGGTGGAGCTAAACGGGATCGAACCGTTGACCTCTTGCATGCCATGCAAGCGCTCTCCCAGCTGAGCTATAGCCCCACGTTGTGGACGGGGCGCATATTAATCGCGACCTTGGAACCTGTCAAATATATTTTCAACATATTCCAATATTTTTCGTCGGCATAACAATCACTTACCGCCCAACCCCCGTAAATCCAGGGGCACGATGGTCACTGTGCGCCCTACTCCCGGCAGACACAATGACCATTGACCTCTCACAAGCGTGTCAGGCAATGGCGCCCAACAGCTTTTCCCACTCCTTGTTTTCTTTCTTCGACACGCCGCCGAGCAAGTCGATGGCCTGACGCAGACGGAAGCGTGTCAGGTCCGGACCGAGGATTTCCATGGCGTCGAGCACAGAGACAGAACTGGCCTGACCCGTGATTGCGGCGAACATCAGCGGCATGGCGTCACGCAGCTTGAGCTCCAGGTGCTCGACCACGGCCTGGATACAGCCTGTGATCGGGTCTTTTTCCCACTGGCGCAAGGTCTCCAGCTTCCACAGGATCAACTGCATCAACTGCCGAACCTGATCTGGCGACAGTTTTTTGTGCTCGAACAGCTTGGCATCCAGCTGCAAGCCACCGGCGAAGAAGAAACCGGCCAACGGCGCGACCTGACTGAAGGTTTCTACGCGCCCCTGAACATGAGGCGCAATCTTCATCATGTACTCAGGGTTCAGCGCCCAGTTCTGCACACGACGGGCAAACTCTTCGACCGGCAACTCACGCAGCCATTGGCCGTTGAGCCAGGACAGCTTCTCGATATCGAAGATCGGCCCGCCCAGCGAAACCCGCGACAGGTCGAAATGCTCGACCATTTCTTCCAACGAGAACTTCTCGCGCTCGTCCGGCATCGACCAGCCCATGCGGCCCAAGTAGTTGAGCATGGCTTCTGGCATGAAACCCATGCGCTCATAGAACGTCACCGAGGTCGGGTTCTTGCGCTTGGACAGCTTGCTCTTGTCCGGGTTACGCAACAGCGGCATGTAGCACAGCTCCGGCTGTTCCCAACCGAAATATTCGTACAGCAGGATCAGCTTCGGTGCCGACGGCAACCACTCTTCGCCGCGCAGGACATGGGTGATACCCATCAGATGGTCGTCGACGACGTTGGCCAAAAAGTAGGTCGGCAGCCCGTCGGTCTTCATCAGCACTTGCATGTCCATGCGATCCCACGGGATCTCGACGTCGCCACGCAGCATGTCCGGCACCACGCAAACGCCTTCGCTTGGCACTTTCATGCGGATCACATGAGGCTCACCAGCGTCCAGACGACGCTGAACCTCCTCTTTCGACAGCAACAAGGCACGGCCGTCGTAGCGCGGGGTTTCGCCCCGGGCCATCTGCTCGGCGCGCATCTGATCAAGCTCTTCAGCGGAGCAGAAGCACGGGAAGGCATAGCCCTTCTCGACCAGCTCCTTGGCGTACTTCTGGTAAATCTCGCCGCGCTCGCTCTGCCGATACGGGCCGTGAGGGCCGCCGACATCCGGGCCTTCGCTCCACTCGATCCCCAACCAACGCAACGCATCGAAAATCTGCTGCTCAGACTCACGCGTCGAACGCACTTGATCCGTGTCTTCGATGCGCAGGATGAACTCGCCGCCATGTTGCTTGGCAAAGCAATAATTGAACAATGCGATGTAGGCAGTGCCAACGTGGGGGTCGCCAGTGGGCGATGGCGCGATGCGGGTGCGGACGGTGGTCATGAAAGATCTCGAATAGGTCGAACAAGCGGCGAATCTTAACAGGCGCGACCCCCATGGCTCCAGCGCAGGGGCGCAATCAACGTACGGGTGAGCGCTTGCATGACCCGGACAAGGCAAACACACGGCATAACGGACTAAATGAATACCCAAACATCAACCTCAGTCATCATTCGGGCATATGGCTATGTGCCAGAACTGAACACTGATAAGTTTGCTTACACTTCAACTCATTCAGACCGCCCATGCCCGCCCAACTTAAACGCCGCCTGTACATTTTTTTCACGATAGCCCTACTGATTGCCCTCGCCTTCTTTGCCCAGTGGTTCTTCAAGGGCCGCTTCTACGAAACCACCGACAACGCCTATGTACAGGGCGAAATCACCCGAATTTCCAGCCAATTGGGCGCTCGCGTCGATGAAGTATTGGTGCAAGACAACCAGCACGTCGAAAAAGGCCAGTTGTTGATAAAACTGGACGCCGCTGATTTTCATCTGGCCGTTGACCGGGCGAAGGCCATGCTCGATACCCGTGAAGCCGAGCGCATTCAGGCGCAAAGCAAACTGACCCAGCAAGGCAGCATGATTGCCTCCGCTCAAGCACAAGTGGCCGCCAGTCAGGCGACCTTCGGGCGCACACAAATCGATTTGCAGCGCGCCGAGACCTTGCGCAAACCCGGCTATGTTTCCGAAGAACGCGTCACCAACCTGACTGCCGACAGCCATATCGCAGGTTCGCAGGTCACCAAGGCCCAGGCCGATGTACAGGGGCAACGGCAACAGGTCGTCGCCCTCTCGGCGGAAACTCGGCGCCTCGACGCGCAGATCGCCAATGCCCGAACCGACCTTGCCCAGGCTGAACTCAATCTGCAACGCAGCGAGATTCGTGCGCCGCTCAGCGGGATGATTGGCCAGCGCGGCGCGCGCAATGGCCAATATGTACAGGTCGGCGCGTATTTGCTGTCAATAGTGCCGGATGAAGACATCTGGATTCAGGCCAACTTCAAGGAAACCCAGATCGGCCATATGGTGCCTGGACAAGCAGCCGAACTGATTTTCGACGCCTATCCCGATACCCCCGTCGACGCTAGGGTCGAAAGCCTGTTTGCCGCCTCTGGCGCCCAATTCAGCCTGCTGCCGCCGGACAATGCCACCGGCAACTTCACCAAGGTGGTCCAGCGTATTCCGGTGAAACTGACCTTTGCCGCCGACAATCCATTGCACAGCAAGATCCGCCCCGGGATGTCGGTGACGATCAAGGTAAACATCAAGGCAGACGGCGCTGACAGTGGCCGGTGATCAACTGATCCGCCCCGCTGGCGAACCCAGTCGACGGGACTGGATCGCAGTCATGAGCGTGATGCTGGGCGCTTTCATGGCGGTGCTGGACATCCAGATCACCAACTCTTCGCTCAAGGACATTCAGGGCGCGCTGTCAGCGACCCTCGAAGAAGGCTCATGGATTTCCACCTCGTACCTGGTAGCGGAAATCATCATGATCCCGCTCACCGCCTGGTTGGTGCAGCTGCTGTCGGCGCGACGCCTGGCGGTCTGGGTGTCGTGCGGGTTTCTGCTGGCCTCCATGCTCTGCTCCATGGCCTGGAGCCTGGACAGCATGATCGTGTTCCGCGCCTTGCAGGGCTTCACCGGTGGCGCACTGATCCCACTGGCATTCACCATGACCCTGATCAAACTGCCCGAGCACCATCGCGCCAAAGGCATGGCTTTGTTTGCGATGACCGCGACGTTCGCGCCCTCGATTGGCCCGACGCTGGGCGGTTGGCTAACGGAAAACTATGGCTGGCAGTACATTTTCTACATCAACGTACCGCCCGGCCTGCTGATGATCGCCGGCTTGCTCTATGGCCTGGAAAAGAAAGCTTCGCACTGGGAGCTGCTGAAAAGCACCGACTACGCCGGCATCGCCACACTGGGGGTTGGCCTGGGCTGCCTGCAGGTATTTCTGGAGGAAGGCCACCGCAAGGACTGGCTCGAATCCCACCTGATTGTAAGCCTGGGCAGCATCGCCCTGATCAGCCTGATCACCTTCGTGACTCTGCAACTGTCCAAACCCGCGCCGCTGATTAATCTGCGCATTTTGGGCGAACGCAATTTTGGCCTGTCGAGTATCTCCAGCGTGGGGATGGGTGTGGGTTTGTATGGCTCGATCTATCTGTTGCCGTTGTACCTCGCGCAAATTCAAGGCTACAACGCGCAGCAGATCGGCGAAGTGATCATGTGGATGGGTATCCCGCAGTTGTTCTTGATCCCGCTGGTGCCGCAACTGATGAAAGTGATACCGCCGAAGCTGCTGTGCGCCTTGGGTTTCGGGCTGTTCGGGTTTGCCAGCTTCGCCTCCGGAGCGCTCAACCTGGACTTCGCCGGACCGCAGTTCAATCAGATCCAGATCGTGCGCGCCCTCGGCCAACCGCTGATCATGGTCACTATTTCGTTGATCGCCACCGTCTATATCCTGCCCAAGGACGCAGGCTCCGCATCGAGCCTGTTCAATATCCTGCGAAATCTGGGCGGTGCCGTTGGTATCGCCCTGCTCTCCACCCTGCTTGATGCCAGGACCAAGGTCTATTTCGACTATTTGCGCGAAGCCATTGTCCCGAGCAATCCGCAGGTCGCTGAACGCATGGCCTTGCTCACGGACACGCTGGGCAACGAACAAGCCGCCCTGGGAAAACTCAGTGAAATCGCCCACCAACAGGCATCGATCATGGCCTACAACGACGCCTTCCATTTCGTCGGGATCGCGCTGGGCGTCAGCATGATCGCCGTGCTGCTGACCAAAGCGCTGCCTGTTGGGGTCAAGGGCGGGGCTGCGCATTAAAGAGTGTCAGCGCCTGCACTGGCCTTTTCGCGAATGAATTCGCTCCCACCGAGATTGCATATTTTCTGTGGGAGCGAATTCATTCGCGAAGGCGTCGGTTCAGATACCAATTCAAACGGTCAACAACCGCTCCCGCAGCTTGCCGATCTCGTCGCGCATCTGCGCCGCGGCTTCGAACTCGAGGTCGCGGGCCAGTTGATACATCTTCTCTTCCAACTGACGAATGCGCTTGCCGATCTCGCCCGGCGTGCGCAATTCGGCTTCGTACTTGGCGTTCTCTTCGGCAGCCTTGGCCATGCCTTTGCGCTTCTTGCTGCGCGAGCCTGGCACGACGGCGCCTTCCATGATGTCGGCAACGTCCTTGAACACACCTTTAGGGGTGATGCCATGCTCCAGGTTGTAGGCAATCTGCTTGTCACGACGACGGTCGGTTTCGCCAATCGCCCGTTCCATAGAACCGGTAATCCGGTCGGCGTACAAAATCGCCCGGCCGTTGAGGTTACGCGCAGCACGGCCAATGGTCTGAATCAGCGAGCGCTCTGAACGCAGGAAGCCTTCTTTGTCAGCGTCGAGGATCGCCACCAGCGACACCTCAGGCATGTCCAGGCCTTCGCGCAGCAGGTTGATGCCCACCAGCACATCAAACGTGCCCAAGCGCAGGTCGCGGATGATTTCAACCCGCTCCACGGTTTCGATATCCGAGTGCAGGTAGCGCACCCGAACGCCGTGATCAGCCAGGTAATCGGTGAGGTCTTCGGACATACGCTTGGTCAAGGTGGTGACCAACACCCGCTCACCCACGGCCACACGCTTACCGATCTCTGACAGCAGGTCATCGACCTGAGTCAGCGCCGGACGAATCTCGATTTGCGGGTCGACCAGACCCGTAGGTCGCACTAACTGCTCAATCACCCGACCGGCATGCTCAGCCTCATAGTTGCCAGGGGTGGCCGAGACAAAAATCGTCTGCGGGCTGACGCTTTCCCACTCGTCGAAGCGCATTGGCCGGTTGTCCAGTGCCGACGGCAGACGGAAGCCATACTCGACCAGGGTTTCCTTGCGTGAGCGGTCGCCCTTATACATCGCGCCCACCTGAGGCACGCTGACGTGGGATTCGTCGATCACCAGCAGCGCATCGGCTGGCAAGTAGTCATACAACGTCGGCGGCGGCGAGCCGGAGGGGCGTCCGGACAGGTAGCGCGAGTAGTTTTCGATGCCGTTGCAGTAACCCAATTCCAGGATCATTTCCAGATCGAAACGGGTGCGCTGCTCCAGTCGCTGCGCTTCCACCAGCTTGTTGTTGCTGCGCAGGTATTCCAATCGTTCCTTAAGCTCGACCTTGATGCCTTCCATCGCATCCAACAGCGTTTCGCGCGGCGTCACGTAGTGGCTTTTCGGATAGAACGTAAAGCGCGGCAGCTTGCGCATTACCACGCCCGTCAGCGGGTCGAAGGCAGAAATGTTCTCGACCTCGTCGTCGAACAGCTCGATGCGGATCGCTTCAAAGTCCGATTCGGCCGGGTGAATGTCGATCACGTCTCCGCGCACGCGGAACGTCGCCCGGGCGAAGTCCATGTCGTTGCGGGTGTACTGCAAGTCAGCCAGACGCCGAAGCAGCTCGCGTTGATCGAGCTTGTCGCCGCGATCGACGTGCAGCACCATCTTCAAGTAGGTCTCGGGGCTGCCCAAGCCGTAGATGCACGACACGGTGGTGACGATGATCGCGTCTTTGCGCTCCAGCAACGCCTTGGTCGCCGACAACCGCATCTGCTCGATGTGGTCGTTGATGGAGGCGTCCTTCTCGATAAAGGTGTCCGACGACGGCACATACGCTTCTGGCTGGTAGTAATCGTAGTAAGAGACGAAATACTCCACAGCGTTGTTCGGGAAGAACGCTTTGAACTCCCCGTACAACTGCGCCGCCAGGGTTTTGTTCGGCGCCAGCACCAGGGTCGGGCGCTGCACTTGCGCGATCACGTTGGCGATGCTGAAGGTCTTGCCCGAGCCGGTCACCCCGAGCAATGTCTGATGCGCCAGCCCGGCCTCGATCCCTTCGACCATCAAGCGAATAGCTTCCGGCTGGTCACCGGCTGGCTGGAAACGGGTTACGAGCTCAAACTCAGACATACGCTACCTCTGGGTTCATTCCGGCCTGCAAAATAGCGCAGAAATGAGAAAACCGCGAACGACCGATGCCGCCGGGAAAAGACATGAAGACACTACAAATGGAGTCAAAGACGTCACCTTTCAAGCATCCATCCTACAAACCCAAAACAATTGCGGTTGCAATTTGACTAACGGTTGAAAAATAAACGGGAAAAACCCTGAAAAACGCCCTCCAGCCTGTCGCGGCGCTCACCGATGCTCTCTATACTAGCTCCCCGTTTGCACACCGCTCTAGTGCACTCGGCCGGAGCGTTGTACCCCTTCACTCCTCCATTCAGAGCTGCCGTAAAAATGAGCCTGTTCTCCGCTGTCGAAATGGCACCACGCGATCCAATCCTGGGCCTCAACGAAGCATTCAACGCCGATACCCGAACCTTCAAGGTCAACCTGGGGGTCGGGGTGTACTGCAACGAAGAGGGGCGAATTCCACTCCTGCGGGCTGTTGCCGAAGCCGAGAGCATTCGGGTGGCTCAACACGTTGCTCGCGGCTACTTGCCGATTGATGGCATTGCCGCTTACGACCTGGCCGTGCAAAAACTGCTCTTCGGTGCCGAGTCGCCGCTGCTGGCTTCCGGTCGTGTCCTGACCGTCCAGGCCGTCGGCGGTACCGGCGCATTGAAAATCGGCGCTGACTTCCTCAAGCAGCTCAAGCCCGACGCCGTTGTGGCCATCAGCGACCCTAGCTGGGAAAACCACCGCGCCCTGTTCGAGACTGCCGGTTTCCCGGTGCAAAACTATCGCTATTACGATGCGGCCAGTCATGACGTGAACCGCTCGGGCATGCTCGAAGATTTGCAGAACCTGCCTTCAGGTTCGATCGTGGTCCTGCACGCCTGCTGCCATAACCCGACGGGTGTCGACCTGAGCCCTGAGGACTGGAAAAATGTCCTCGACGTGCTCAAAGCCAAGGGCCACGTGCCGTTCCTGGACATGGCGTATCAAGGCTTCGGCGACGGCATCGAAGAAGACGCCGCCGCAGTGCGTCTGTTTGCCGAGTCGGGCCTGACCTTTTTCGCCTCCAGCTCGTTCTCCAAATCGTTCTCGCTGTATGGCGAACGCGTGGGCGCGCTGTCGATTGTCACTGAGTCGAAAGAAGAAACCGCACGGGTTCTGTCCCAGGTCAAACGCGTGATCCGCACCAACTACTCCAACCCGCCGACCCATGGTGCGAGCATCGTTGCTGCGGTGTTGAACAACCCTGAGCTGCGCGCGGCATGGGAGCATGAGCTGGGCGAAATGCGTCTGCGGATTCGTGACATGCGTCAGTCCATGGTCGAGAAACTGGCCGCCCAAACCGACCGCGACTTCAGCTTTGTCGGTCGTCAACGCGGCATGTTCTCGTACTCCGGGCTGACCACCGAACAGGTTCATCGCCTGCGCAATGAATTCGGCATCTACGCCCTCGACACCGGCCGGATCTGCGTTGCTGCGCTGAACAAGAGCAACATCGACGTCGTGACCAAGGCGATTGTTCAGGTGATCTGACGGTCGTTGAGCGGTACACAAAGGGAAGTCAGTGTGAACTGGCTTCCCTTTTTATTTAAGTCAGGCACCGATCAAATGTAGGAGCTGCCGAAGGCTGCGATCACCCCGGGGTCGCGTCCGACGGAACCGGTCGCTTTCTTGAGACCGCTGAAGGTCGTGCAGGTCGCCCGCGACCCTGGCCTATCGCAGCCTTTGGCAGCTTCTATCAAACTGACTTTTAATCCTTTAAAAACAATGTGTTAGTGCTGGCATTGATATGTATATCCGGCATTTGGGTGTGCTGGAATTACGGTTTCGCTTTTACAGCGAGGAACCTTTTACAAGCGTCGGGACGCCGAACCGCAAAAAGGTACCCCAAAACGCTAGCCCCTCCATGCGGATCCTCGCTTAGGCTCGGACTTCCCTCGCTCCGGCGTTGCTCCGAGGGTCGCCGCAAGGGGCCATCCCTGGCCCCGTGCGGCTAACTCGGCGTCCTGCCTCGTTACCCCCTGCGCAACGCCTGCGCTCGGCCTCCTGGAAAAGGGGCCTCGCCGTAATTCGATACTCAACTCACACAAAAACCAAAAACCAATCAAGATCCCAGTGGGAGCGAATTTATTCGCGAAGGCGTCTTATCTGACACACCACCACCGATCACTACACACAAATCGCAACCCAGTTTGCTACGCGACAGCGCGGCGTCGCAGACGGGGTGGCAGCTCCTACAAGCGTATGCGATTTACTGCGCTTTCTTCCGATACGCCATCGAATCATCAATCCGTTTGAGGATGTAGTCCCCCGCCGCTACTGGCGGGTACAGGCTCGATGCCGGATCGATACCCAGATCACAGGGATCAACCACCGCGCTGTAGGTCGGGTCGTAAAAGGTCGCAATGGAATAGCGTTCATGACCTGATCTGTTGATCACTCGATGCAAGGTCGAGCGAAACCGGTTATTAGACCAATGCGCCAACAGGTCGCCGACATTGACGACCAGACTGCCGGGGATGGGCGTGGCATCGATCCAGCTATCGGAACCCAACTCGCGCACCTGCAAGCCCCCGCTATTGTCCTGATACAGCAAGGTGATGCAGCCGTAATCCGTGTGCGGCGCGACCCCGAATTGATCTGCTTCGGCCATCGGCGGGTGGGGTGGGTAATACACCATCTGCGTCCGTTGCAGCGGCGTGTGGTACTTGCCACTGAAGAAGTCTTGCTCGATGCCCAGCCCTGTCGCCACCGCCTTCAACAGATCGGCCCCGGCCTTGCCGATTTCCGCGTAGTACTCAGCCAATGCAGTGCGCAACTCCGGCATGAACGCTGGCCATTGATTCGGCCCCCGCAGGGCTTCACCGGCAACCACACAAGGATCGTCTTCGGGCAGTTCCAGACCGATACTGAAGAACTCTTTGAGATCAGGCTTGGTCGCCTCATACATGGTCGCCCCGCCCAATGCATGCCAACCACGGTGCCGCTTATTCACCGCCACCTGACGTTTGGTCTCGACTGGGTAGGCAAAGAACTGCGCCGCCGCCGCCATCGCTCGGTCAATCACGTCCTGCGGCACCCCATGATTGATGATGTAGAAGAAGCCGATTTCGCTGCAGGCCTGGCGAATGGCGTCACCGGCCCGGCGAATACTCGCTTGATCACCTTCGCGAACACCGGACATATCGATTAAGGGCAGATTAGCGCTGGAGGTCATGCTCACTCCCGGTTGCGTGGATTATTCAGTGCTGGAACAAGGGATCGGGCGGACAGCTGAACGCCCGGTATAGACAGGTGTAAGCATTTACTGTGCCGCCTGTGTCGTCCTTTTCGGCAAATCCTCATGCCCACGCTGACCACTGCTTTTCCTGACGACTGACGTCGCCCCGTCACCCACAATTGCCGGGTTTCCCTTTGCCCCAACCGTGGGCGAAACGACCTCAAGGGGTGCAACTTTCAGTGACAGCAACCGGCAAAAAAATCGCAGACTATTCCGTTGGATTCCGGAAAACAGGCCCAGGAGCGATCCTCACGATTTGCCATCGGCACCTTGGCCTGCATTTTGCCTTACCTGTATAGACAGGTAAGCATGGCTATCTTCTCTTTCACCGACTCAGGAGCGCCCATGCGTCGCTATCATTCAGGCCCAGACTATCGTCGCGCACACAGTATTGCCGAACTGGCGTCGATGGCCCGTCAACGGCTGCCACATTTCGCCTGGGAATACCTGGAGGGCGGCGCCGAAGAGGAACTGACCCTCAAGCGCAACCGTCAAGCCTTCGCTGAGATCAGTCTGCTGCCGCACACCCTGATTCCTTGCGCTACCGCCCACACCCAGCGGCGTTTGTTAGGTGCAACCTGGCCGCTGCCCTTTGCTATCGGTCCGACCGGCTATAACGGCATGCTGTATCGCGATGCCGATATTCACCTGGCGCGGGCCGCCACTGAACGCGGCCTGCCCTTCACCCTCAGTACCGTGTCCACCAGCACCCTGGAACAGGTGGTCGCTGCCGTACCGGACGTCAACCTGTGGTTCCAGTTGTACTGCCTGCGCAACCCTCAGGTGCAACAAGACCTGCTGCACCGCGCAAACGCCGTTGGCTGCAAAACGCTGCTGCTGACCAGCGATGCCGTGCTGCTGGGCAATCGCGAGTGGGACAAACGCAATTTCGTCCGGCCGCGCCACCTGAGCCTGCGTAACAAGCTCGATGTGCTACGTCATCCGCGTTGGATCAAACAGACGCTGTGGCCACATGGTTTGCCGAACCTGGCCAATATCGAGCGCTATCTGCCCCCAGGGCAACGCACCATCGAAGGTGCTGCGCACTTTATCGGGTCGCAAATGGACACTGGGCTCGATTGGGATGCCTTGGCGCGACTGCGGGATCGTTGGCCTCAACACCTGTTGCTCAAAGGCGTGCTGCACCCGGCAGATGCCGAAAAGGCCATCGCCCTGGGGCTCGACGGGTTAGTGATCAGCAACCATGGCGGCCGCCAACTCGACGGCGTGCCCGCCAGCATTGACTGCTTGCCAGCGATTGCCGCCGTGGCCAAAGGCAAGCTGACGTTGCTGCTCGACAGTGGCATTCGCCGTGGCACCGATATTCTCAAGGCCTGTGCACTGGGCGCCGATGCAGTTTTGCTAGGGCGCGCTACTTTGTATGGAGTGGCCGTCGGTGGTCAGGCCGGTGCCGGGCACGCCCTCGACCTGCTGGCGCAGGAGTTACGCCTGGCCCTGTCCTTGCTCGGCCAACCGGACTTGAGCCGACTCGACAGTCGCGGGTTGCGCCTGAACCCTCTCTCTTCTTTTACCGTGAGCTAAACCGATGCCCCCTCTGCAACAGACCCTCAAGCAATTGCGCGCAGCATTGGGTGACGCGGCAGTCGTCACGGGTGCCGCGATCAATCAACGGCACTACAGCGACTGGACAGGGCACGCACCCGCCTGCCCGGCAGCAGTCTTGCTGCCACGGACCACCGAAGACGTCGCCGCCGCCTTGCGCATCTGCAACGCAGCGCGGCAAACGATCGTGCCTCAAGGGGGAATGACCGGGCTGGCCGGCGGCGCGGTGCCTCGGGAAACCGACATCGCCTTGTCCCTGGAGCGCATGCGTGGCATCGAAGAAATCGACCCGGCCGCCGCCACCATCAGCGTTTGGGCGGGCACCACCCTGCAAGAAATCCAGCACGCGGCACTCGACGCAGGTTTTCTGTTCCCGCTGGACCTGGGTGCCCGTGGTTCATGCCAGATCGGCGGCAATATCGCGACCAACGCGGGCGGCAATGCCGTGATCCGCTATGGCATGACCCGAGATCTGGTGCTCGGCCTGGAAGTGGTTCTGGCCGATGGCCGCGTGCTCAATCTGCTGAACAAGATGATCAAGAACAACTGCGGTTATGACCTGAAACAGTGCTTCATCGGCAGCGAAGGCACCCTTGGGGTGATCACCCGCGCCATCTTGAAGCTCGCGCCATTACCTGGCGAAACCACGACCCTGCTCTGTGCCCTGCCCGACTACGCCAGCGCGGTTGGCCTGCTGCGTCGCGTGCAACGCAGCGTCGGCACCCCGCAAGCCTATGAACTGATGTGGCAGGACTTTTTCCGCCTGGGTGTTTCCTGGCTGGAAAACCCCGTAGCACCCCTGTCGCAGGATTATCCGCTGTACGTGTTGCTGGAGTCTGCCGCTCCCCGTGAGCTGCTGGAACAGACCCTGGAAGACGCCATCACTGCAGGCGAAGTAGTGGATGCAGTGCTGGCCAGCTCACAGACCCAGGCTCGCGCCCTGTGGAAGATTCGCGAAGCGACCGGCGAATTTCCGCTGCGCATGACGCCATTGAATTTCGACGTCAGCCTGCCCATCGGCCAGATCGGTGACTTCGCCGAACTGTGCCGCCAGCGCCTTGAGCAACGCTGGCCGGGTAACCATAGCGTGTATTTCGGTCACATCGGCGACAGCAATCTGCACCTGACCGTGGACTGCGATTCGTTGCCGCAGCCAGCACCTGTCCTTGAGATTGAAGATCTGGTCTATACCGCTATTGGCGAGTTAGGCGGATCGGTGTCTGCCGAGCATGGCATTGGCCTGCTCAAGCGCGAGTTTCTTCATCACTCGGTCAGCAATGAAGCGCGGCAGGCAATGCAGCAACTCAAGGATTGCTATGACCCCAACGGCATCCTCAATCCGGGAAAAATACTCGGCTGAAGCTCATCCCAGGTTGTACATACAGGTATGGCACGCTAACTGCTTTGACTAATCGGCAAGAACCCGTTGAGTCACCTGCAGAATCCCTTAGGCAACAATCATAAAAATCAAAACAAACCGACACAAACCACCAGCGTTCACTGCATCTGATGAAGGAGTTACCCCATGCAACTCGATTCTCTGTTCAGTAAGACATTCAACGGCCTGTGCGTCGCCATGGCCCTGGCCGTTGCTCCCCTGGCGGCACATGCCGATCAACTGGCCGATGTAAAAAAAGCCGGCGAGCTGGTGGTGGGCACCGAACTGCAATTTGCCCCATTCGACTTCACCGAAAACGGCAAACAGAAAGGCATGAACGCCGAACTGTTCGAGCAGCTAGGCAAAGAAATGGGGGTCAAGATCAAGTTTCTCGACCTGCCGTGGCCTAGCGTGTTGCCAGGGCTGGAGGCGAAGAAATTCGACGTGGTCGCGGGCCCTATTATCGTCACCAAGGCGCGTAAAGAACGCTACCACTTCGTGATGCCAATCGCCGAAGCCACCGTCGCGCTGATGATTGGCGCCAACGACCAGACCATCAAAAAGCCTGAAGACATCTCCGGCAAAACCGTGGGTGCAGGCAAAGGTTCGGCGCAGCTCGAAGAACTCAAAACCTTCGCCGCTACCCTGCCGGAGAAAGTCACGATTCGCGAGTACGTCGACAACAACCAGGCCTATGCCGACCTGGCAGCCAAGCGCATCGTTGCCGTGGCCAACTCCCTGCCGAACATCTCCTACGTCGCGGCAGAGAAATCAAAGTTGTACAAAGTGGTCATGCCTCCGTTCGGCAAGAAATCCTACTTCGCCTACCTGGGACGCAAGGATGACGACGCCAACAGCCTGATCGCCGCCCTCGACGCCGCCATGCTGAAAATGCACGAAGACGGTCGCCTCGCCGCCCTGCAGAAAAAATGGCTGGGGGCCGAAATGGACGTGCCCAAAGCTGACTTCGACCCTACCTGGTAATCCGTTTTTGCGGGTTGGATAAACGGATCGCCGGCTCAAGCGGGTCGGCGATCATCGAGGGTGGAGTCACGACGATGTTCGATTGGCCTTTACTGCTGCAAAACCTGCCGTTACTGCTGAGTAGCTTGCTGGTGACCCTTGAGGTGTCGGTCGCGGCATTGGTGTTTGGTTTTGTCATCGGCGTTATCGTCGGCAGCTTACGGCTGTCACCCATACCGCTGTTAAGACGCCTGGGTGGCGCCTATATATTCGTGTTCCGTGGCATTCCGCTGCTGGTGCAATTGCTGTTCATCTATTACTTCCTGCCGCGCATCGGCCTGCCGAACGTCTCGCCCATGGTGGCGGCAGTGATCGCGCTGTCGCTGGCGGCAGGGGCTTATATCGCAGAAATCATGCGCGGTGGTTTTCTCGCCATTCCCGGCGGTCAGTTGGAAGCCGCGGGCCTGCTGGGCATGAGTTCAGGACAAATGCTGGTGCGGATTCGTGTGCCTCAAGCGGTGCGCTTGACCTTGCCGGCGCTGGTCAATGAAATGATCCTGCTGATCAAGGCGTCGTCGCTGGTCTCCGTGGTGGGTCTGGCTGACCTGACCCGTACTGCGCAAAATATCGCAGCCAGTGATTACATGTTCGTTCAGGACTACCTGATGCTGGCCGGTTTCTACTGCCTGATCAACATTCCGCTGGCGTTTTGTGGTGGCCTGCTGGAGCGTCATCTGAAGGAGCGAGCCCTATGATTTTTGACCCCAGGATCATCACCGAACACCTCAGTGACATCGGCCAGGGTTTCATGGTCACCCTCGGCACGTGGTCTGCTGGTGTCGTCCTAGGGCTCATGCTGGGCATGCTGATCGCCGTCGCGCAGCTGTTCGGCAACAACCTGGTTCGCGCGCCGCTGCGGGTGTTCATCGAAGTGATTCGAAGTACGCCGTTTCTGGTCCAGCTGTTTCTGGTGTATTACGGCGGGCCGTCTTTTGGCCTCAGCCTGGAGCCGATCCCGGCTGGCATCCTCGGCCTGGGCATCTACGGCAGCGTCTATTTCGCCGAAATTTTTCGCGGCGGGTTCGAGTCCGTCGCCCGCGGCCAACTGGAAGCCGCCGATTGCCTGGGCATCAGCCGCCTGCAATGCGTCATACGCATCCAGGTCCCGCAGATGCTGGTGATGATCCTGCCCGCACTGGTCAACCTGGTGAGCGTCCTGTGCAAGGAAACCGCCGTATTGTCGATTATCACCATCCCGGAACTGACCATGGTCCTCACCGGCATCGGCTCGGAAACCTTCGCCTTTGTCGAAACCCTGTTGGTGCTGTGTATCGGCTACCTGGTGTTGGTGGAGATGTGTTCACGACTGGGCATGCTCCTGGAAGTGCGCGTCGGGCGCTTCATGCAGAAGCAGCCGCGATGAACAATGTCCTCCCTCCTGTCATAGACCCGCGCTTGGCACCCACGACCGTAATGCCAACCGCCACGCACTTATCAGAATTGCAGGAATCAGGTGAAGCGATGAAGACTCCCGAGGCACTCTCCGACAACCGCGAGCCAATGTTGAAACTGCACAGCGTCGGCAAAAGCTTCGGCCCGCTGCGCGTACTCAAGGGTATCGACTTACAGGTCCAGCACTCTGAAGTGGTGTGCCTGATCGGCCCCTCCGGCTCGGGTAAAAGTACCCTGCTGCGCAGCATGGCGTTTCTCGAAGAGTACGACGAAGGCGAGATTTATATCGAGGGCAAACTGCTTGGCTGGGTGCCGGAGAATGGCAAAGGCCGCAAACGCGCTGCGCAATCACAGATCAATCTGGTGCGGCGCAATGTCGGCATGGTCTTTCAGCAATTCAACCTGTGGCCGCACATGACCGCACTGGGTAACGTCAGTGAAGCGTTGTTGCGCGTACGCAAACTGTCTGCCGCTGATGCGCGACAACGGGCCATGGCGATGCTCGATAAAGTCGGCCTCGCCCACAAGGCGGAGGCTTATCCCGCCCAGCTTTCCGGTGGACAGCAACAGCGCGTGGCGATTGCCCGAGCGCTGGCCATGGAGCCGCACATCATGCTGTTCGATGAGCCAACCTCGGCCCTCGACCCGGAGCTGGTCGGCGAGGTGCTGCAAGTCATGAAAACCCTGGCCAAAGAAGGCATGACCATGGTCGTCGTCACCCATGAAATGGGCTTCGCCGCACAAGTGGCCGATTCGGTGGTGTTTCTCGATCAGGGGGAAATCGTCGCGCGCGGCACGCCCCATGACATTTTTCATAACGCCGAACAGCCGCGCCTACAGCAATTCCTGCAGAACTACCTGGACCGCAACGCCTTCTGGCAAGACAACAAAGAAGGGAGCCCGGCATGAACCGCGTTGCCAAACTCGGCAGTAATGAAAGCCCGGTCAGCCGCCGTAAGGATAACGACCTGTTCCTTGATGCCTGGCGAGTGTTCTCACCGAATAACAGAGGCGGAACGCCTGATGATTAAAACGGCACCGCAAGCCCTGTACCGGCGGGCGAAGGATTTTGTACAAGACAAGCTCCAGTCCGGCGAATGGAAGCCCGGCGATTTGATTCCTTCGGAAAACCGGCTGGTACAAGCGCTGAGCATGTCGCGCATGACCATCAACCGGGCGTTGCGCGAATTGACCGAGGAAGGCCGTCTGGTGCGAATCTCGGGGGTCGGCACGTTTGTCGCCGAGAGCAAACCGCAATCGAACCTGCTGCGCATTACCAACATCGCCGACGAAATAATCGCTCGCGGCCATCGCTATTCCTGCCAGGTGTTGCATCTGGGTCGCGAAGCCGCCTCTATGGCCGTGGCAGCCGCCTTGGCGTTGCCCACCGGCACGTCGGTGTTTCATCTGCTGTGCGTACACTACGAAGAAGGCGTGCCCGTGCAACTGGAGGATCGTTACGTCAACCCGGAGCTGGTGCCCGAGTTTCTTCAGCAGGCATTCGGCGAACACTTGCAACCGGCCAGGTACCTGCTGCAGGTGATCCGCCCTGACGAAATGGAACACATCGTCGAAGCCAGCCACCCCAGCAGCGACGAAAGCAACTACATGCAGATCGACACCAATGAGCCCTGCCTGATACTGATGCGCCGCACCTGGAGCGGCAGCAAAATTGTGACTTATGTGCGCCTGGTCCATCCCTCATCACGCTATCGACTTGGCAGCCGTCTGCCCGTCAACGGTGCGTACCGCGACAGCTGATCCCGCTCAATCGCTCGCCATTAGCCGGGCGCTGGCCTACCATCGCCCGGCCTGTGGTTTCACGCAGAGCCCGATTACGCTAAGGAATCACCATGACCGACCAACACCGCATGCATTCAGGCCGACTTGATGGCCGGCATCCACAGCAAGGGGTCGAACAATGAGCCTCGACGGGATCGTGTTACCAAAAGGCGTGGGACCCGACGCCGAGAAGCTGCTGGACGCCATCACCCAAGCAGGCACGGCCGATGATTTGAATCGCGCCGGGGGCAAAGCTGAAGGGTTCGTCCTGGGACTGGAGAGCGGCAAGTGCATTAAAAGTCAGATCGCGGAACGTCTTTATGTGGCCTTTGACGACGCGTGCAGCCAACGACTGACGGAACTGTCGGCGTAACTATCAGCGCGATCTGAACAATAAAAACATACCCATATCACAGTAATGCTGTTCGCTTAAGCGGAGCAGCCTCGCGATCCACCAGATAGCGGGTTTTTGACATATTCACCGCCTTGGGCCTCGCTGGCTTGGGGCGTTTTGTTATACAAAGCACGCTGATATATGTCCACAGGCAAATTTAAAACTCACGCTGTGCTTGGTTAAGTCGGTGAATCCCAGATAACCAGCTTTTGAATTCTGTCACACCGCGTTGCGCCATTCGCAGGCAAGCCTGCTCCCACAGAGGTATGCGATCTACTGTGGGAGGCCTCGCCGCGTCTTCGACGCGGCGCTGTCGCGCAGCAAACTGGGTCCCGATTCTGCCCGGAGGGCGGAGCTGACTTGTCTGCGAAGGCCATGCGGCGCGGTGTGTCTGGCAGACCGTGTTGTAGCGTCTTCGCAGACTCGATATCGCTGATCCACCAGACAAAGAAAAGCCCCGCATCTGCAGCAATGCTGTTCACTTAAGCCGAAGGTCAGCAGTTTTTGACTGCTCAATCTACGGCGAAAGCCAAGAAAAACGCCGCGACCCCATGCAGGGTAAGTGGCGTTTTTCCTTAACTAAACAGCATTGCTGCATCACAGGGCCTTTCTTATAACGCAGGTCATAAGCGCGTTATCAAAGCGTACTAGACAATGACCTATCCGCCATTAGAGCAACCGTTACCCATCACCAAGTATTCAAGAATATGTGCCTTGCCGGCGGAGTCCAGGTAGTTCATTTGCACCGGAACCGCTTCACAGCCCGCTCGGGCTTCGGAAATCGATAGGACCTTTGCGATGTCAGGTCTCATTGAATAGTCGTAGTGTTCAACGACAAGCTGTTGCGGGGCAGTCCCTTCATGTTTTTCATCGGCCATGCTGACTGCAGACACACAGGCTAATAAAAACAGCAGTGACGCTTTCATCTTTGCATTCCTTTCACTTTAGATTCGACAGGCAGCAGTGTCCGCAGCAAGTCAGTTTCATCTTGCGGGTCTGCGCGATCAAAAGGTCTATTCAGGTTTAACGGTTGGCGAGGTGAATGGTAGGCGGCCATCACGTTTATTCACAGTGGCTATTCGAATAAAGACTATGTGCATTTTTGGTAACAATCACGCCGCCCCCTGCCCCTCTCGACCGCCCTAGATCTCCCGGCTTGGCTCAAATCACCTTGATTGCCTGGCTGATGGCGCTTTCGCACGCTGACCACCGGTAGAAGCAGTGACTTGCATAACGCGATTCGCTCATTCATATTATGGTCGTAATATTAACGAATCCACCAGGTAGTCCCGTCATGAATAGCTCAACTGCGATAGGTGACACCGACACAGCGGTCGCTGCGATAAAAAGCCGGCCGGTGCTGCTTAAGCGTGTTCTGTTGTTGATCGTGCTCGCCACCGTGCTGGTGCTGGCGGTGGTGTTCGGCATTCATTGGTGGACCGTCGGACGTTTTATCGAGTCCACCGACGATGCCTACATCGGTGGTGATGTCACGGTGATCGGGCCGAAGGTTTCCGGTTACATCACTGAACTAAACGTCACCGATAACCAACGGGTACACGCAGGCGATCTGTTGGTGAAGATTGATGACCGTGACTACGTCGCCGCGCTGCACAAAGCCGAGGGCGCAGTCGCCGCAGAGGAAGCCTTACTGGCCAATCTGGACGCTACTGAGCAACTGCAATACGCGGTGATCGGACAAGCCAAAGCCAACATCGACGCGGCCAACGCCGAGACCGTCCGCTCCCGTGACGACCATTCTCGCTATCAACGGCTGGTCACCGAATCAGCCGTGTCTGTCGAAAGCGCGCAACGGGTAGATGCCACCTTCAAAACCGCCCAAGCCAACGGGGCGAAGGCTCAAGCCTCGATGCTGGCGACCCAACGGCAAATCGCAGTGATTGCCACGCAAAAGCAACAGGCCCGCGCTGCGCTGATGCAGGCCAAGGCCGAGCAGGACATGGCGCAATTGAATGTGGGCTATACCGAGTTGCGTGCCCCGGTCGATGGGGTCATCGGTAATCGCCGGGCGCGGGTTGGCACCTTCGCCGCCGCCGGTTCGCAACTGCTGTCGGTGGTGCCCGCCAGCGGCCTGTGGGTAGACGCCAACTTCAAGGAGGACCAACTGGCCCACATGCTTCCAGGCCAAGCGGTGAGCATTCATGCTGATGTGCTTCCCGGTCGCGAATTCCATGGTCATCTGGACAGTCTCGCTCCGGCAACCGGCGCGCAGTTCAGCGTATTGCCACCCGAGAATGCCACGGGCAACTTCACCAAAATTGTGCAGCGGGTACCGGTGCGGATTCTGCTTGATCAAGCCGACGGCGTTCTGGGCCATTTACGTCCGGGCCTGTCGGTGACAGCTGAGGTGGATACTCACGCCGACGCAGGCCACCGCATCACCGAAAATCAGGCCAGCGCACCATGAGTGCCGTCCTAGCACCCCCCGCCAAACCCTTCGACGCGGCGTCAATGGCAACCGCAACCAAAGTATTCGCCTTCGCTACCATGTGCGTCGGCATGTTCATCGCCCTATTGGATATCCAGATCGTTTCGGCGTCGCTGCGGGACATCGGCGGTGGCCTGTCGGCGGGTACCGATGAAACGGCCTGGGTGCAAACCAGTTACCTGATCGCCGAAATCGTGGTCATTCCGTTGTCGGGCTGGTTGTCGCGAGTGATGTCCACGCGCTGGCTGTTCTGTGCGTCAGCCGTAGGTTTCACCCTGGCAAGCCTGCTGTGTGGTGCAGCCTGGAACATTCAGAGCATGATCGTGTTTCGGGCGCTGCAAGGGTTCCTCGGCGGCTCGATGATCCCGATGGTGTTTACCTCAGCGTTCATGTTTTTCACCGGCAAACAGAAGGTCATCGCTGCATCGACCATCGGTGCCATTGCCTCCCTGGCGCCAACCCTTGGCCCGGTCATCGGCGGCTGGATCACTGACGTCTCGTCCTGGCACTGGCTGTTCTACATCAACCTGGTGCCCGGGATTTTTGTCGCGGTGGCCGTGCCCATGCTCGTGCGCATCGACGAACCGGACCTGTCGCTGCTTAAGGGGGCGGATTACCTGAGTATGGTGTTCATGGCGTTGTTTCTCGGCTGCCTGGAATACACCCTCGAAGAAGGTCCACGCTGGAACTGGTTCAGCGACAGCACGATCCTGACCACCGCCTGGATCTCCGGGCTGGCGGCCCTCGCTTTCATCGGTCGCACCCTAAGCGTGTCCAACCCCATCGTCGATTTGCGGGCCCTGAAAGAGCGTAATTTCGCCCTTGGCTGTTTCTTCTCATTCGTCACCGGCATCGGCCTGTTTGCAACGATTTACCTGACGCCTCTGTTTTTGGGCCGAGTGCATGGCTACCGCGCACTGGACATTGGCCTGGCGGTATTTTCCACCGGGGTGTTCCAGATCATGTCGATTCCGCTGTATGCCTTTCTGGCCAATCGCGTCGACTTGCGCTGGATCATGATGGCCGGTCTGGGGCTGTTCGCAGTGTCCATGTGGAACTTCTCGCCCATCACCCATGATTGGGGGAGTCATGAACTGATATTGCCTCAAGCGCTGCGTGGCATTGCCCAACAACTGGCAGTGCCCCCTGCCGTGACCCTGACCTTGGGTGGGCTGGCTATGTCGCGGTTAAAACAGGCCTCGGGCCTGTTCAACCTGATGCGTAACCTGGGCGGCGCCATCGGCATCGCCGCCTGCGCCACGATTTTGAATGACCGCACCAACCTGCACTTCACGCGCTTGGCGGAGCACCTGAACAGCACTAATGAAGCGATGAACCAGTGGCTGAGTCAGGTCGGCGACAACCTTGCCACCCTGGGCCAGACCGGCAGCGAAGGCACCACGGCGGCCTTGCATCAACTGTGGTTGCTGACGTACCGCGAAGCGCAGACGCAAACCTACTCCGACGCATTCCTGGCGATCATGGTGTGTTTCATCATCGCGACGGCGATGGTGCCGCTGATGCACAAGGTCGTGCCGCCCGCAGCACCGTCACCCGATGCCCATTGAGGCCGTCAGAGGGATGTGCATCAGGTGTACATCCGCCCTCACTCCTTGGGCGATAGATCGGCCATGCCCTTCAGCAACTCGATGGGCAACGGGAAGACAATCGTGGAGGTGCGGTCGTTGGCAATCACACTCAGGGTCTGCATGTAGCGCAGTTGCATGGCACCGGGTTGCCGACCCAGCACTTCAGCGGCTTCTGCCAACTTCTCCGAGGCCTGCAGTTCGCCTTCCGCATGGATCACCTTGGCCCGCCGCTCACGTTCAGCCTCAGCCTGTTTGGCGATGGCACGAATCATCGATTCATTGAGGTCGACGTGTTTGATCTCGACGTTCGCCACCTTGATACCCCAGGCGTCGGTCTGTGCGTCGAGCACTTTCTGAACATCGGCATTAAGCCGCTCACGCTCGGCCAGCAGTTCATCCAGCTCATGCTTGCCCAGCACGGCCCGTAACGTGGTCTGCGCCAGTTGGCTGGTGGCCATGAGAAAATCTTCTACCTGAATGATCGCCCGCTGCGGGTCAAGCACCCGGAAGTACAGGACCGCGTTGACCTTCACCGAAACGTTGTCCCGGGTGATCACATCCTGCGGCGGCACATCCAGCACCACCGTGCGCAGATCGACCCGGACCATCTGCTGCACCATCGGGATCAGCAAGATCAGGCCAGGCCCCTTTACCTGCCAGAATCGCCCCAGTTGAAACACGACCCCGCGTTCATATTCACGCAGGATACGAAAGGTCGACAGCGCCAGCAGTACCAGGAGCAACACCACCGTGCCAAAACCCAATTGCACAAACATGATCACTCTCCTTGAAGGGGCGTTTCTGGCACCACCGTGACCTCCAGCAGCAGGCCACGGCGCGCCATTACCCGGACCCGTTGACCGGGCCGTAACGGTGTTTGACTCAACACCTGCCAGTTTTCACCTTGCAGTTGCACCCAGCCGCCCAAGGGGTCATCCGACTGCAATGCGCTTATCGTGACCATGCTGCCCACCAGACCCGCGTCCCCGCTCACGACCTTACGGTGTCGAGACTTGAGCCCGACGCCGACCAAACCGATAAGACATAAGGCACTGATGACCGCCAAACTGATGATCATCGGCAGCGAGATGGCAAAACCTGGCGCTTTTGTGTCCATCAATATGGTCGCGCCCCCCATGAAGGCGATAATGCCGCCAAAGCCAATCACCCCGAAACTGGGCAAGAACGCCTCAGCCACCATCAGCGCCATCCCCAACAGGATCAAACCGACACCGGCATAACTGACAGGCAACAGCTGCAAGGCATACAGCGCCAGCAGCAGGCAAATGCCGCCGACCACCCCACCCGCTCCCGTGCCAGGATTGAACACCTCTACAATCAGGCCAAACACGCCGACCATCATCAAAATCAACGCCACATTGGGGTTGGTGATCACCGTCAGCAGTCGGATACGCCAATTCGGATCATCGCGAATCAGCACCGCATTCGCGGTATGCAGCTGAACGTCCACACCGTCCACCTTCAGGCTTTTACCGTCCAGTTGCTTGAGCAGATCGCTCAAATCCCTGGCCTGGTATTCGATGACGTTACGCGCCAGGGCTTCAGAATCGGTCAAGCTGACCGCTTCACGGACCGCCTGTTCGGCCCACCCGGCGTTACGCCCGCGCAATTGCGCCAACCCACGCAAAAACGCCGACGCATCGCTGATTTGCTTGCGGGTCAAGATGTCAGTGTCAGACGATTGCGACGGGGTCGGCTGTGCGCCAATCTGAACCGGTGTCGCGGCACCCAAATGGGTGCTCGGCGCCATGGCGGCAATATGACTGGCATAGAGAATATAGGTGCCCGCACTCGCGGCACGGGCACCACTGGGCGAGACATAACTGACCACGGGCACCGGGCTGGCAAGAATAGCCTGCACGATCACCCGCATAGCGCTTTCCAGCCCACCCGGTGTATCGATGGTGATCACCACCAGCTGCGCGTGCTCGTTAGCTGCCTGGGTCAAGCCATCAACCACGTATTCGGCACTGGCAGGGCCGATGGCATCGTCCAGAGTCAGCACCCTGACCGAACCTTCTGCCGCAGTCGCCCCCGCCGGCAACCCGAGCAACACCATAAATAGCCCTACACAGCGCCACCAGCGACTGCTCACAGGAGCCTCCTGAACACGTCTCGCCGACTCATCAGTTGTTATTTTAGTTGACCCCAGCGCCGGACGGATGAGTTTAAGGATCAGACCTCAGCTTAGCGGCTCCATCAAATGCAGATTGACTAAGCTGTAAGCCTAGCCTCCCGGCAATTTTGTCGGGTGCGGCACGGTAACGGCGGCGACGATTTTGCCGCAGAATTGATCTCGGCATACGGAGTTCAGCATGAAGCGCAGTGACGTTCTGATCATTGGGGCCGGGCCTACAGGGTTGGTGCTGGCGCTGTGGCTCAGCAAGCTCGGGATCAAGGTGCGAATCCTCGACCAGACGGCCGCGCCTGGCACAACATCGCGAGCCCTGGCGGTCCAGGCACGCACGCTTGAGCTCTACCGGCAGCTCGACCTCTCGAACGTCATTGTGCAGCAGGGCCACAAGGTGCCTGCGGTCAATCTATGGGTCAAAGGCGAACAGGCTGCGCGCCTGCCGCTGGACGTTATCGGTAATGATCTGACGCCCTACCCCTTCATGGAAATATTTCCTCAGGACCAGCACGAGCAGTTACTGATCAAGCGACTGGCAATGTTCAGTGTCTCGGTCGAGCGGCAGACTGAATTGACGAGTTTTGTGGATGATGGCGATCGCGTCATCGCACGCTTGCTCAGAGCGAACGGTCAGGAAGATATCTGCGAAGCCAACTACCTTGCTGGCTGCGACGGTGCACGTTCAACCGTGCGCAAAACCCTTCATACGAGATTCCCGGGGGGTACCTATCAGCAGGTTTTCTATGTCGCCGACGTGGAAGTAGACGGTCCAGCCATCAACGGCGAACTGCACGTGGACCTCGATGATGCAGATTTTTTGGCCGTATTCCCCTTGGCCGGTGAAGGCCGTGCGCGCCTGATTGGCACCGTGCGAGACGAGCGCGCCGAACATGCGGACACACTCAAGTTCGAGGACGTCAGCAGCCGGGCGATCGAGCACCTCAAGGTTCACGTCCATAAGGTGAACTGGTTTTCGACCTATCACGTGCACCACCGGGTGGCAGAGCATTTTCGCAAGGGGCGAGCGTTCCTGCTGGGTGACGCCGCACATGTCCACAGCCCCGCAGGCGGCCAGGGCATGAACACCGGTATTGGCGATGCGATCAATCTCGCCTGGAAGCTGGCTTCAGTGCTGACGGGCAGTGCATCGGACAGCCTGTTGGACAGCTATGAACTCGAGCGCATCGGGTTTGCGCGACGACTGGTGGCAACCACCGACCGGGTGTTCAACTTTGTCACTGCCGAGGGGCGAATCGCCAATCTGGTGCGCACACGCATCGCCCCTCTGCTGCTGCCCAAAGCGGTGGCGCTGGAACCTGTACGCGACTACCTGTTCCGCACGGTTTCGCAGATCACGTTGAACTACAGAGGGATGGCCCTCAGTGCTGGCACCGCAGGCGAAGTCCACGGCGGCGACCGTTTGCCATGGGCGCCTGACAACGGCATCGATAACTTCGACTCGCTATCGACGCTGTCCTGGCAGATCCATGTGTATGGCATTGCGCGCGACACACTCGTCACATGGTGCGCTGATCGCCATGTGCCGCTGCACGTTTTTGCGTGGAAGCCGGCGCATGTGACGGCCGGTTTCGCGCGCAACGCACTCTATCTGCTCAGGCCGGATACCTATGTGGCGTTTGCCGAAATATCCGGTGATCCAAAAGCCCTCGATCGTTACTTCGCTGATCGCAGGATCCAGCCTTAAAGCCTGCCTTGAGCCTACCCTGCCGCAGAAAAAGCTCAGGCACCGACGCGACTGTCGCTGCCTTGAATCGCTCTCTCGATCCTGGCACGCGCAGGCCCAGTCAGTCGTTTGACGCCTAAAAGCCTCGCAATCTCAAGTGCCCGGTCTCCGAGCGGAATCAAACAGGCTGCCGTGCGCAGTTCCTCAACCGCAATTTCCTCAACAGATCGTGCGTCTTTGTCCGTCGCGGGAATGCGATAACGATCCCAGGCTGCAATGTCCTGCTCGGTACGCCATACGAACTGATCCTCGATCAGGCCATCCTGCAGATGGTGGTTTCGTTCGGCAAGCTCCAGAACGCGGTCGCGTATCAAGCGACCAGACCGCTGAAAGCCATGAGCCCGAGCGATCCTTTGTACCAGCAAGGAATCAAGAATTGGAGCCTCCTGAATCAACACATGCTCAATCAAATCGGCGAGCACGAGATCGTAGTCCTGGGCATAAAACTGTTCGGGGTTTATCCGTTCACCCATGCTGGCAAAATCGGTAACGCGGTATTCATCGCACGTCGGCAACGCAGAGCCAACCTCGAAATACCTGGCCACCCGAGGCTCCGCTGCAGGTTGTTGAGTGGCCGACACCGGCAGTTCGGCCAGTTCAAGGGGCGCAACCTCCATGACGGCTTCCGCCACAGTGCTTTCCACTATGGAGGCCTGTGGCAGCACAGCGTCTTGCTTAGGCTCAATGAGGCGCATGTTCGACCGAGAGGCTTCGAGCAATGCGTCCAAAGAAGCATGCAACCGATCAAGTGCCCCAGCCTTGTCGATCCACCATTCGGTAGACCATAACCGAACCAGTTTCCAACCCAACCCTTCAAGGATTGCGCCGCGAACTTTGTCCCGATCACGCGCAGTAGCGGCGCTGTGATAGGTCGCGCCATCACATTCAACGCCTGCCAGATAATCACCAGGTCTGTCGGGGTGAACGATGCCAAGGTCTATTCGGAAGCGCGACACACCTATCTGCGGAATTACCTGCCAACCCTTGCGCCTCAGACCTTGTGCAACTGCTTCTTCAAAGGGGGAGTCATAGCCCCCTACCGAACCTTGTATCGCTTCCGCCAATGCACGCGGCCCACGCTGTGCGAACTCAATGAAATGCTTCAGATCTCGCACGGCACGAGCATTGGTACGATTCAGATCAACCATCGAGGCGTCGAATGATGAAAACACCAGCATCTCACGTCGCGCACGGGTTATAGCCACGTTAAGCCTGCGCCATCCACCCTCTTTGTTAAGGGGGCCGAAGTTCATGGACATGACTTGAGCGCCAGGTTCGGTTGGGCCATAACCCACCCCAAGCATGATCAAATCACGCTCATCGCCTTGTACCGTTTCCAGGTTTTTGACAACAACGGGCTCTGCCAGATCATCCTGAAAGAAGGGTTCGATGTGCGGATAGCGCTGACGTGCCCGGTCCAGAAGATCGGTAATCAGTTTTTGTTGATCGGTGTTTAGCGTAATGATGCCAATCGAGTATCCCGCAGCGATGAACGCTGGATCTGTCAGGCGCTTTACGGTTTCGGCCACAATAGCTTCAGCTTCAATCTGGTTGTGGCGCCCTTTTCCCTTGGCATAGACCCCGTCGACTCGGCGCCATTCGACAGCACTGGCCCGGGTTTCTGCCGCTGGGAACGTGATCAGATTGCTGTCGTAGTACCGATGATTGGAGAACGCTATCAAGCTCTCATGCCGGCTACGGTAGTGCCAGCTAAGGCTATGGCTTGGAATACCTGCCCCCAGGCACTCATCCAGAATGCTCTCCATATCCTCTGACGTGTCGTCATCCGACGCGCTCGCGGCTCGGTTGAAGAAGTTTGTGGGCGGCATCTGACGCGGGTCACCCGCAATAACCACCTGCTTGCCACGAGCGATAGAGCCGATGGCATCCCAGGGTGCAATCTGCGAGGCCTCATCGAAAATAACCAGATCGAACAGCGCCAGATCTGGCGGCAAGTATTGCGCGATAGACAATGGGCTCATCAGCATGCACGGGGCCAGCCGGGTCATGGCATCCCCCATTTCAATGGCAAGTTGTCGAACGGGTTTATGCCGGCGGGACTTCTGCAACTCATGTTTTAGAATGCCGAAACCACCCTGTTTGCCGATGTCGTTTTTGGCGGGAATCAGGCCACAGAGTTTTGCGCGGATGTAGCGCACCGTGAGCGTGGAAAGATGGTCATCAAGCCGGCGAAAGGCGTCGATATCACTCATGTGCTCCGCAGGTACGAAGTTACGTAACAGCGGCTCGGCGTCGATTACAACGGCCGCGAACCAGCGTGCATAGGCGGTCTCGAAAGCGGCACTGGCACCGCCCGCCGCCAACGCGTTGGAGGTCAACGCTTCGGTCAACGGTTGAAGACCCAGGTTGATCGCCTCATCCCGAACCCGGCACCAGTCGCACCAGGCTTTAAGCTGTGCCTGCTGCTGACTGATCTCGACAGCGGCGCTACGCACTGCTTGGGTATTGGCCATCGTCACAGCCTGGGACGTTGCCAGGTCACTGAACCGTTCTGAGGTTTGTTTGAAACGGCTGACACTCTCTTTAAGTCGGTGCAGTGCTGCGGCGATAAATCCATCGGCCCCTAATAACTCATTTGCCTCCACGATCAACTTCAGGGTCGTTTCGCGCAGAACAATCAGGTGATCCGGCGAATGGGCAAGCGTACTGATCATTGATCGTATTTGCTCACCAAGGTCCATGGCGGATGCAATACGGGCCGTGTCGCTGGAAAGGCCGTTCCAGGCAGGCAAGGCGCTCAACTCTCCAGCCATCCCGTCTACTTCTGCAAGCAGGGTTCGCATATGCAACAACTTGGGCAGGTCAGCCGCCGTATCCGGTAACCCGCTCGCGCCGCCCTGACTGGCGAGATTTTTTGTCACTTTCGTCTTGGCCAATGTCGCGAAGAACCAGAACTTGTCCTTTGCCTGGGTCCACTCTTGGCCTAACTGCTCAAGATTGATTCGACGGCAGGCTTGCGAGGCATAAGGCAACGACAGAGAAAGCTCGGTTGATCGATACGCGTCCAGCAGCTCAATGGCACGTCGGGCGGCCTGCACCTTGGCTGGCGCAGTGGGGGTGAATATAAAACCGAGGTCTACGCCATGTGCGCAGAGCAATAGCGAGACGAATGTCACCAGTTGGTCAATGTCATCAATCTCGGCTGAGGGCAGAGCCAGATGGGTGCCCTCGAGCAATTTGTCACTCGCGGCTTGCAACCCGTCGATCGCTTCTGGCAATTCGCGGGCGACGGCAACCATTGCCTCCTGCCAACCGTTTGACCAATCAGTCCGGGCAACGAAGGCAAAACCACCGGGCAACTCTTGCGCGGCCTTACTGTTCAAATCGAGGCGGCGGGACACCGCTTGCAATTGCGCGTAGGCGTTGACATCGTGCTCAGTACCCGCAGGCCAACTGAGACGAGGGGTAGACGTCGTGGCGTCACGCACGACACGGCCAATCGCCTGGTGGACAGACATTCCATTCGGCCAGCGCTGGTGCAACAGGTGAACGACACCATTAAGCGTGTTTCGCAGCGTATGTATTTTTGCAGTTTCTGCTGCCCATTCCTCTGCTGTCAGTGCATCGCGAACGTCCCAGGCACGCTCCAGTTGTTTAAGCACATCGACTTTGGACGTCTTGCTGGAGTGAAGCTCAAGGCAAAACTCACCCAGTCCTTTTTCCTCCAGACGGCGATAAACCACCTCCAGTGCTGCCATTTTTTCCGCGACGAACAATACGCGTCGGCCGAGTGCCAGGTTGTGCGCGATCATGTTGGCGATGGTTTGCGACTTCCCCGTTCCAGGCGGTCCATCGAGGACAAAATCGCAACCATTGGCCGAAGCAACGACGGCCGCCAACTGCGAGGAGTCAGCAGGCAATGGGGTAAACAGATTGGCCGGACTGACCTTGAGGTCGAGTTCTTCGGGTCGAGGGAATTCACCTGAAGAAATATAACCCTCTCCACCGGCTGCACGTTCAAGCAGGTGTTTTACCAAGGGACTTTGTAGCAGTTGCTCAGAGCGCGCCGACAGGTCTTGCCACATCAAGTATTTGGCAAAGGAGAACGTGCCAAGTACCAGCTCATGGGTGACTTCGAACCCAGGTACGTCTCGGATCGCCCTTCTGACAATATTCCAGATGCCCTCGATATCAATACCGCTGTCATCGGCAGGCAACTCTCCGTCGAGCCCCGGAATGACTAACTCGAAATCGTGGCGCAGAAGTTCAAGCAAGGTCAGATTAAAGCGCGGCTCGTCCTCAAGCAGGGTCATTGTCACGCCAGACAATGCACTTTTACGCTCAAGTTTTACGGGAAGCAAAATCAGCGGTGCAGAGTAGGACTTCGGGTCATCGGCCGACTTCTTCCATTTCAGAAAACCGATGGCCAGGAATAACGTATTAGCGCCACCCTCATCCAGATCGCTGCGGGCTTTGCGGTACAGATCAATCAATGCGGCTTCGAGCTTGGTCTTTTCCAGCGTCGCCAGCACTTCCCCACGACTTAGCGCAGTGCGTGCATATTCGTCACGCAGACTTTCCCGGTTTTGCTGTTCATACAGTGCCGCGTCTCTTCCACCGGCTTCGAGGTCGGGTATCGACACAATTCGAATGCGCTTGCCACCCGCAAGCTGATCTTCTAGCGCTCCGGGGTCCGGGCATACCAGACGAACGCCCTTCGCACTGTCTGGCAGGTGCAGCAACCGGTTACGGGTTGTCAGATCCAGTAATTTGCGCTGCCAAAGAGTGAGTTTTCCCGCAGGGCTATCGACTTCAGGAAGGATCTCGACATCAAAGCCAGGAAGCATTGGAGCCTCTTCCAATGCTTCGTTATCACACGAGACGTCCGACTCATCAGACTTGCGTAAACCCGCGCCTGACGACAGTGGGCGAATACGTTGCATACGGGCGCGATGTATATCAATCGCCATGATGAAGTCTTCATCATTGACCTGCCGCTCTGCCAGGGCAATCGCTTGACTAAAACTTGGCGCAGGGAACTGAGTGGCCAGCGTGGTTTCGAAAACCACCAATTCTTTGAGGTCGATCCTCTTGCGCACCGCCGAAGCTTCATCTGTAACGAGCTGGGAGAATTCTTGGGGCTGTAGCCATACACCAACGAACGCGTGCCCTTTGGTCATGATCAATAACGGATTAAGACCTGCCTGCTCGAGTGCCGCAGCGAACAGCAGCGCCGTGTCGAGACAGGTCGCTACACCGCCTTCAAGAATCAAACCCGGGGTGCGAATTTTTTGACCTTGGGTTTCAAAGCTTGCCGGGGGAAGCGCATAGCTGAGCTTCAGACCACAGACGGCCGACCATAGTGCTGAAGTGAGTTCCCATGTCCGGGTTCTGGATTGGCCAGCGTAGCCATCGATAGCCTCTTTTTTCCCGGCACGTCGCAACACATCGGACATAGACTTCAACACCCGGTCTACCGCCGAATCGTTGGGCATGGCAAAAGCCGCCAACAACTCAGGCATGGCGATGACGCCACCCCATTCATTCTTTGCCAGAAGTTCTACAGGGTAGGCGCGCGTCACCAGCACTTCGCCTTTGCACATCAACCGAAGCGATAGTTCACCTGTCACGCTTTCCGTCAGGTCAGCCAGATAACCCGCACTCAGCTTTACGTCACGCTCAGGGATGTGAAGGTCCGACGCTTTACCTAATCGATCAAGACGCCACGTCTTCGACTCCAGAAAGGGAGGATCAGCAGTCAGCTCCAACACCAGATCGTTCAGGTCGATGTCGCCGTCATTTATCACGACAAGCTCACGCAGCACGGGTACTGAATTTTGGTGAGAAGCAAAGCCGATTTTGCTGGCGATCACCCCCTCGATCTTGAAACTCATTAACCATTACTCCGTCAGCGGGGTCGCGCGTGTTCAGGAAAGCACAAGCAGCGTCAAATACTTCGTATATTCACTGACTTACGATTCTTTTTAAACCGCTTTGTTCAACTTATCCCGCGCAGATAAAATCGACTTTTACCTTTCACGCCACGCGCATCGACTTACGATGAAACTGCAACGCCTTGATGACTTCCCCCAATCCACAAAGACGTCCTGCCTGTTCTCAGCCCGTAAATTAAGTTATGCCGTGGCTGACGGCTTGAAACTTAATTACCCCAGCCGCCAGGTCCCGGACGCCCGAGAAGTCTGGATCAGTTGGTCGAGCGCCATGGGCTTGGCGAAGTAATAACCTTGCGCCTGGCCTGCGCCCATTTCGCGCAGCAGATCGAGGGTCGCGACGTCTTCCACGCCTTCGGCCACCACTGAGAGGTCGAGTGATTGGGCCATCCGCACAATGGCCCGGACGATGGCACGGCTGCGCGGGCTGGTGGTCAGTTCAAGGATGAATGACTTGTCGATTTTCAGGCCGCTGAAGCGGTACTGGTGCACATAGCTCAGCGACGAAAACCCCGCACCAAAGTCATCCAGCACCACCGACATACCGTTATCGGCCAGTTGCTGCATGGTTCGTCGCGCAATGTCCGGTTCGGCCACTAGCGCGCCCTCGGTCAGTTCCAGGCAGATCCGCGACGGTGCAACCCCATGCTGGGCCAGCAGCGTCAACACTTCACTGGCGAGCTCCGGGCGGGTCATGCTGTAGCTGGAGCAGTTCACGTGCACGGGCGGCCAGTTGGCGTGTTCGGGTTGCGCCAGAATGACCACAATGCTGGCCAGCATGTACAGGTCGAGCCGCCCGATCAGGCGCAAGCCTTCTACAGCGGGCAGAAACTCGCCCGGCGCGACGATCCTGCCGTCTGGCTGATGCCAGCGAATGAGCGCCTCAAGCGCGACCAACGCTCCCGTCTCCACACTAACGATGGGCTGGAAATAAGGCACGAGTTCGTCCGCGCGCTTGAGCGCATTGCGCAGCGCACCTTCTTGTTCAACCTGATCCGACACCTCGCGCCGCGCCTCTTGATTGAACACGGCATAGCTGTCCCGACCAGCACTTTTGACCCGATACATCGCCATGTCCGCATCGCGCAACAGGTCGGCTGGTTCATAGTGAAACTGGCTGTCAGCGCTGACAATACCGATGCTGCAGGAAGAGAAAACTTCATGACCGTTGATAAAAAACGGCAGGTCAAACGCGGCAAGAATTCGCTCCGCGATGTTGACCACTGCGTCGAGCGGCGCCTCGGGCGCCAGCACCGCAAATTCATCACCGCCGAGCCTCGCCAACAGGTCGCTGTCACGCAGACAACTGCGTAGACGATGAGCGGCCTGTATCAATAGCAGGTCGCCAAAATGATGGCCCAGGCTGTCGTTGACCATCTTGAAGCGGTCAAGGTCGATGAACATGACGGCCAGCGCTCGGCCGTCGCTGCCAAATTGAGCCCACGCCACATCAAGGCGCTGCTGCAAATAGCTGCGGTTTGGCAGACCGGTCAATGCGTCATGGGAGTTCTCGTGTTGCAACTTGGCATTGGCATGGTCAAGTTCGCGAGTACGGTCCTGAACCCTGGCTTCCAGCTTGAGATTGGCCGCATGGATCGCTTCGGCAGCGCTACGACGGGACAACGCGGTGTCGATATGACGCGACACGAAGGTCAGCAATTCTTGATCGCGCTGTGAATAGCTCACCTCGGCGGTATAGCTTTGCACCGCAAGCACGCCACGCACCACGTCACCCTCGAACAGAGGAATGCCCAGCCAGGAATAGGATCGGGTGGACTCGTTGATAATGTCGATTTCGCCGAGGCTCTCCAACCTCAAGGCTTCGTCCCGATCAATCAGCCGCGGCCGGCGCTGGCGTATCACATACTCGGTATACCCACGCTGACCGCGTCGCGACGATGGTCGCGTCACCTGTCGCTCATCGACATAGTAAGGAAACGTGACCTCTGCGGTTGTGTCGTCGAAAAGTGCGATGTAGAAGTTTTTCGCAAACAAAAGATCGCCCACGATCCCGTGCAGGCTCTGAAACAGCGCTTCCATGTCACCGGGCTGGCTTGAGAGTTCGGCAATCTGGAACAGTGCGCTTTGAAGGTGTTCGGCGCGCTCCCTGTCCGCCACTTCCTGGCGTAGCGCGTTATTGAGTTCGGACAGCTCCTGGGTGCGTCGCAACACCGTTTGTTCCAGGTCGGCACGGTGCAATATGCGGTCGAGGGCCATGGCCACGTGCCGTGCAACGACCAGGAACAGCGCCCGGTCCTCTGCACTGTAAACCCGCGAAACGTCATACACCTGCATGGCTAGCATGCCGAATACATCATCCGATGCATTCTTGAGCGGTGCGCCCATCCAGAACTCGGGACGATCGCCTATGCAAAAGAATCGGCCTTGTGCTTGCGCCGCCTGGATACCAGCGGCGTCGATAAGCAGTGGCTGGCCACTGCTCAGCACCTGTCCGGTCAGGGACAAGTGCATGGGATCGAGGAATTCGTAGTTTTCGGCTTCCAGCGCGTCAACATCAATGATGTCGACGTAGTAAGGGTAAGAAATTTTGCCGCTACGCGGATCATAGAGCGCGAGGTAGAAGTTTTCAGCATCAATCAGGGTCGCCAGTAATCGATGAACCCCGACCAGGAACACCGAACGCTCACGTGTGGAGCTGGCAAGGTAGGTGATCTCATACAGAACGCGCTGGGTAATTTGCGCCCGAGCCAAGGTATCGGTCTGCACCTGAAGGCCCAGACGCAGTGCAAAATCGGCCAGGGCTGGATTTAATGCATCATCCAACGGCGCCAATAGCCAACCCAGTACGCTTTCGCCGTTACCCGTTGGCCAACGGTACAGTCTCCAGGCGACGCAAAAAGCATCGAACGCTTCATTCTCGATACTGGCAGGCCATTGCATCCCACGATCGCCCTGTCCCACCCGATGCAGTTGCTCACCCGCTCTGTACACCACCCATGACGTCGTGTGGTCCCAGCTCTTCGCTGCCGCCAACAGTGTTTCAATCGTGCCCTTGGCGTTGCCCGAGCTGCCGACAGATTGAGAGGCGACATCGGTGCAATCACTCGATTGCCCCAGGGTGTCGGTCAAAAGAGGGAAACTCATCAGCGCTCCAAGAGCCAGAAACTGGCGGTACACATCTGATGGGTAATAATCGATGTGCTAACAATCCTTCGGTTTAAAGCTTATCGCGCTTTATTTCAATTTTTTTATACGTTTTAGTGCGGTCCCCTCTCCAATAACACATTAGTTCATCGCGCGTTATCGGCGGATCCCGACGCGGCCGCACTGCTGCGGTACATAAAGACCAAGGCGAGCCCCAGGCAGGCCATTGCCAGGATACGGCTGCTCGACAATTCGATGGCAGGATTGCCCAGCCAGCCAAAATTATCGATCAACATGCTCATGCCCAGTTGACCGACGATTACCGCAACGGTCGCGACCGCCGTACCGACCCGAGGCACAGCGCCAACCATCACTATCATGTAGATCACTCCGAAAAAGGCACCGCCGAGCTGCCACTTCGGTACATCCAGCAAGCTGGTGGAGTGCGCTGGCTCGAAGAACAGGATAAGCAGCGCGGAGATTACCGCGCCTACCACGAAGGTCAGCAAGCTGCTGCGCAACACACCCACAGCCTCTCCGAGACGGCCATTGATCGCGGCCTGAATGCTTAGAACGGCACCAGCGGCCACCACCAGAATCAACAATAGAATCACGTTCATCATCAACCTCGCGCGATCAAAACAAGGGCCACCAGAATCAGTATCAACGCCACCCAGCGTTCAACGTTGACCCGCTTGCGGGCAGTACCGAACCAGCCGAAATGATCGATCGCCACGCTTTTGCCAACCTGACCGGAAAGAATGGCAATCATGGTCATCGCGATCCCGATGTGGGGCGTCGCCAATGTCAGCACCACCACATACATCGGCCCGAGGAACCCTCCCAGCAATTGCCAACGCGGCAACTCAGACAATGCGGGCCCCTGTTGCGGTCCACTGAGCAGCGTCAGCAAAAACAGGAGGGCGGCACCGACCCCGAAGATACTCAGGGTTGCCCACAAGTGCCCGACCTGCACACCCAACGGGCCGAGCAGCCCAGCTTCGACCGACAGGCCCATGCCTGCGAGAATCACCAGAGGCAGCAGCAGCAACTTTTTCAGCCGGGCGTGCCGGTCCTGATCTTCAAGTACAGCGTTTTCCAGAGGTGTGACGTGCATCAGGTGCCCCTTCTACAAAAATCGAGGTGCAAGACCAAGGCCTTGTCGAGGGCGCGAAGTATGGGTTGATCGTCCTTTGCGTAAAATGGGACTATCCACAAAGTACTTTTGCGTAACTCGCACAGCAGGATTAATCATGCACGGCTTCAACGCGTTGGGATTCAAGGCGCTGCGCCTGTTCGTCGCCGTGCTTGATCGAGGGAGTTTTTCCGAGGTTGCCCGCCGTGAAGGTGTGGCACCCTCCTCGATTTCACGGCAAATCCAGGTGATGGAAAACGCGCTGCAACAACAACTGTTGTATCGCCATACGCGCGCCGTTACGCCAACCGAGGCCGGCCGATTGCTGGAGCACCATGCCCGGCTGGTGCTGACGCAATTGGAGGAAGCAGCACGGGCCTTGCAGGAGCAGAAAAGTGAACCCAGCGGTCTCGTACGGATCAACGCCCCCGTGGTCTTCGGTCAACGGCATCTGGCGCCCGGGCTGGCCGAGCTGTGTCGCCGCTATCCGAAGTTACAATTCGACGTGCAGCAGACCGACACATTCGTCGACCCTTTGCAGGAAGGCGCGGACTTGCTGTTCCGCATCGGGGTCCTGAACGACTCGAGCATGCAGGCGCGCATCCTCGCGCCGCAACGCTATCGACTCGCCGCCAGCCCGGCGTACCTGGCACGCCACGGCACACCGCAGCACCCGGATGAGCTGGCCGCGCATCAGTGCCTGGCCTATAAAGGCATGACCGGCCAGCAGCGCTGGTTCTTTCGCCTTGGCCAAGACAATTGGGTGCCTTACACCGTCAAAGGCCCACTGACTGGCAATCACGCCGAAACCCTGACCCAGGCCGCCGAACTCGGCATGGGCCTGGTCATGTTTCCCTCGTGGCTGATTGGCGAGGCCCTGCACAAAGGGACGCTGCAAGCGGTACTGACCGAGTTTCAAGTGTCGACCAGCCTCGAACCTCAGCAGATCGCGGCCCTGTGGCCAACCAGCCGACGTCTTTCGGTCAACGTCAGAACGGTGATCGATTTCTTTGTCGAACGTTTTGGGCCAACGCCCTATTGGGATCGTTGAGCGCTACTCCTTTTCAGGCTGTTTCGAGCCTGCTATTGCTTTTACTTCCCTGCAACCACTGCGCAGGGTACTTTCGCCACCTCATAAATGCCTAAATACGGTGTGGCGTCATTAATACCGACATCATCAAGGCACCCTTGTGTCATCAATCCGGAGATATTGAATGTCTTTTTTCGTTAAAAAAGCCGCTGTGTTGGTCTTGGCGATGGCGGCCAGTCTGGGTGGGATGAATGTTTACGCGGCGACTGCGCCTACCACGCAAACGTCGGACGTACAGAAGGTATCGACACTTGGGGGCAAATTCGAATTCAACCTTCCCGCCAGTTATGCCGCCAACCCGTTGCCCGCTGGCGATGAGGCAAGCGGCACTGCGGGTGCGGCCGGAACGATGTACGTCAACAAAGCCACGAGAAGTGTGGTCATCGCCGTCGAACACACCCTTCCCTCTGGCGTGACCGCTAAAGACAATGACGCCGGTTTCCTCGACGGTGCTGTGACCGGTTTTCTCAACCAGCAGGTCGCGAGCTTGCCTGACTTCAAGAAGCTCAGCGAGAAGAAGCTGACCCTTAAAGGTCTCGGCGTGCGCCAGATCGACAGCACCGCCACCATGGGCGGCGGCAAGACACTCAACACCACCTTTCTGGCCGGTTCAGGCTCCCACATGTCGGTCGTCCAGGTCATATTTCGCGCAGATGACCAGGCTGGGCACGACAAATTGATCAAGCAAATCGTCGGCGGTAAATGATGTTGATGCGCCTGGGAAGCGACTGCCTTGAAGGTCAGCTTCCAGGCATCATTGATTGATGTGTTGCAGCCAACTGTTCAGGTCCACCATTTCGGTCTGGCTGATCGTATGACCCACTCCCGGATAGGCATGGAACTCCGGCGCCAGGGCCAACCTTTGCAGCAGCGTATCTGCGTCGGTGGCGCCTGAATAAGGGAGTTTTTGGTCTGCGGTGCCGTGACCAATAAAAATAGCCACCTGCTTGAGGTCATCGGCAGGTTTCAATTCAGACTTCAACACCGGCAGAATCTTTCCACTCAACACCGCTATCCCACGCACGACCGCAGGGTCGCGCAGGGCAACTTCATAGCTCATGATCGCCCCTTGGCTAAAACCGACCAGAAACACCTTGTCAGGCCGGGTGTGGTATTTCTCGGTAGCCTTGGCGATAAAATCAACGATCATCCCAGCGCTGCTCTTCAGGTCGGCTGTCTCGCCATCGTAATCACCCTCGCCTGCCTTCTTGTTGAACCACTGATAGCTGTCTGACTCGACCTCAAACGGCGCCCGCACCGACAGATAGGTGTAATCAGCCGGCAGTTCATCTTTTATCCCGAACAGATCCTCTTCATTGCTTCCCGAGCCATGAAGAAAAATGATGAGCGGTTTGTTGTGCGAGCCTGGATCGGCCTGCTCGATATAACTCAACGGCAGATCGGTTTGCAGTGTTGTTTCGGCGTGGACAGCAGTCGATGCCAACACAAACAAAACGGTCAAAAGTTTAATCATCGTTCAATCCTTTCTCGGCCCCTCAACGAGGCGTGCCTGGGGTGATATCTGCCGTGGGTCTGTATGCAATTCAATCAAGGCGGGAACACCCGCCTGCCGGGCACGCTGGAACGCAGCGGCAAAATCCTCGGTGCGCTCGACCAATTCGCCGTAGGCGCCAAAGGATCTGGCAAAGGCCACGAAGTCCGGGTTGACCAGGGTGGTCGCCGACACCCGGCCAGGGTACTCACGCTCCTGGTGCATACGAATGGTCCCCAGCATACCGTTGTTGACCACAATGACCACCAGCGGGGCGCCGAACTGCATGGCGGTCGCCAGTTCCTGCGGATACATCATGAAGCAGCCATCGCCCGCAAAGCAGACCACCGTGCGCTCGGGGTTGCGCAGCTTGGCGGCAATCGCAGCGGGAAAACCGTACCCCATCGCGCCGTTGGTGGGTGCCAACTGAGTACCGGGTTGCCGAAAACGGTAGAAGCGCTGAACCCACACCGCGTAGTTGCCAGCACCGTTGCTGATCACGGCGTCATCGGGCAACACATCGTTCAAGTGTGCGACCACGCGCGCCATGTCCACGCCGACCAATTCCGGGTGGGCCTTGAGCGGTGTCGAATGCTCAAGATAATCAGCCCGCGCTGTTTCCGTCCAGGACGTCCACGGCTGCTCGGTGAGCGGCTCGAGTCGCGCCAGCGCAGCAGCAAAACCGCGCAAGGAAGACACAATCGGTAATCGAGCTTGATACACCCGACCCAATTCCTGCGGATCAGGATGCACGTGAACCAGCGGCTGCGTCGGCACTGGACTCTTGATCAGCGTGTAGCCATTGGACACGGTTTCACTGAGGCGCGAGCCAATCACCAGCAGCAGATCGGTGGTCCGCAGGCGCTCAGCGAGCTTGGGCGAGACACCCAGGCCCAATTGACCGACATAATGCGGATCGCGGTTATCGAACAGGTCCTGGCGACGGAACGAGGCCGCCACCGGCAGATTGTTCGCCGAGACAAAATGCGTGATCGCCTGTGAGGCTTCGGCATCCCATCCAGTGCCGCCCAACACCACCAGTGGCTGGCGCGCGGCACTGAGCAGCTCGCGCAACTCAACCATCGCCGCAGGGTCCGGTGCGGCGTACGCAACGCGCACAGGCGGCGCGTCAGCACACAAGCCACTGCCGAACAACACCTCTTCCGGCAGGCTGATGACCACCGGCCCCGGACGCCCGGAGAGTGCGATGCTGAACGCCTTGGCGACGATTTCCGGAATGCGCTCCAGGCTATCGATCTCGGCCACCCATTTCGCCAGGCCGCCGAACATCTGGGTGTAATCGACTTCCTGAAAGGCCTCGCGGCCCTTGAAGCCACTTTCGATCTGGCCGATAAACAGAATCATCGGGGTCGAGTCCTGTTTGGCCGTGTGCACCCCATTGCTCGCATGGGTGGCGCCGGGACCACGGGTGACAAAGCAGATCCCTGGACGCCCCGTCAGCTTGCCGTAAGCATCGGCCATGTTAGAGGCCGCACCTTCATGGCGAGTGACGATGGTGCGGACAGAGTGGGCATCATGCAGGGCGTCGAGCACCGGCAAATAGCTTTCGCCGGGCACGCAATAGACGGTGTCCACCCCATTGCGCAGCAGCGCATCGACCAGGATTTGCCCACCGTTGCGTGACTGAATGACTTCGGGCATAAACTTCAAGCTCCTTGTTACGAGTCCCCGGCAGAAACCTGCACCGGAATGGCTATCAGAATGGGCCACCCTTCTGAAAACGCAAAAAAATGACACACATCGGCAAACCTGATCGTTGATGGCTAGCGGCGGCCGGCTCCGTCTATGCTTGTTGCTACAGCACATTCCCCAGTGAGGCGACCAAGGTGACCACCGTTAAATTAGCGCTCTTCTCGCTACTCGCACCCTTGATTTATCTCGGTCTGGCCATCCTCGGCCGGGGCGGATTTGTCGCGTTTTTTGGGCAGCCGGCATTGTTTGCCGTCAGCGTCGTGACGTTGATCATGTCTGTGGCAGCCCTGTTCTCGGAGGGTAATTTAAGCACCGGCGAACGAGAGGATCGCTCCAATCGTTGGGTCCTCGTGCCCCTTATCCTGATTGGGTTGCTGAGCGCCTGGCTGCCAGCCTACACGGACCGGTATGGGTTCTGGACGCTGGACGGCGACACGGTTCGCTGGCTGGGCGTAATGCTCTTCGTCGCGGGAGGCGCGCTGCGGATGTGGCCGGTGTTTGTACTCGGCCGCAGGTTCAGCGGTTTGGTGGCCATTCAGCCCGGGCACACCCTGGTCACCAGCGGTCTGTACAGCGTCATTCGTCACCCGAGCTACCTCGGTTTGTTGGTTAACGCGCTGGGCTGGGCGCTGGCTTTTCGCTCCGGCGCCGGGGTGTTGCTGACCCTGCTGCTGATCCCGCCGCTCATCGCTCGCATCAATGCCGAGGAAGTGCTGTTGCGCACGCACTTCGGCGCCGAATACGATGCCTGGTGCGCCCGTACTTCACGCCTGATTCCTGGACTCTATTAACGCGCGGCCCCGTTAGACCAACAAGTCTTCAAAAAAGGCCCCAAACGGTCGAGTGGGGTGAGCGATCTGGATTTCCAGAATCCACAGCCCGGCGTTGGGCGTAGCATCGAAATCCCCCAGGTTCCCTCCCCGGTAAATCGCATGGGGAAAGTCGCTGACGCGATGCCCCTTGATGTTCACGTTAAGCACCCAGCCCATCTCGATTGCCTGCTCCTGCGCGTAGCTGTAAAGCGCTTGTCCTGCCACGCCCTGGGTTTTCCAGTGCAGTTGAACCCGGTCGAACAAGGTTTTTGCGGCGGCGGCGCAGGCCACCATTTCAGGGTCATTTCCGGTCGTGAAGGTGTCGCCGGCGTCACCCTCGTGACCCTCCCAGACAGCGCCCATGTCAACGAAGAAAATATCATTCTCGCCCAATAGCGGATCACCCTCGGAAGGTTGCTTGAAGGTTTTCAACGTATTGGCGCCGAAGCGGATCAACAGTGGGTGCCAGATACGTTGCATATCCAGCTCCGCCAGAATCTGCTTGCCCAAGACCTGCGCCTCTGACTCTCGCATCCCCGGCTTGATCAACAACCCCATCTGCTCGATCGCACGCCATGTCATCTGCTGGGCATGCTTCATGGATTCAAGGGTGTAGAACTCACCCACGGCTTCTTTTGCAACTACGGCTGTCATCCTGTGTCCCCGACGTGTTTACGATCCAAAAAAAGAGATGCGCTGTATGAGCTGTTATACAGCGAACATCTCAACTCGGCTGATGGGAGTCAATAAGCGTTCCGCTCAATCAACAGACATAAACACCCTGGACTCGTGAGACGCCCATCATCTGGACGGCCAAACGTGAACACTCGACTACCCTCAACGGGACAACTGACGCTACCAGGGTGATTGGCGCTCATGACAACGATTAGCCGCATGTTGCGAATCCTCATTTCAGGGCTGGTATTGGCTGCAGCTTTGTACCTGCTGGCCTGTGTCCTGCTGTTCGTGTTTCAACGCTCGCTGATCTACTTCCCACAGCCCCGTTCCATGGGTAGCTCATCGACGGTTCTTGAGCTTTCACAACCGGATGCGAAGGTGCTGGTGTCCGTCTGGCCGCATGCAGGGGCTAATGCGTTGATTTACTTCGGCGGCAATGCCGAGGATGTTTCGCTGAGCCTACTGCCGTTTTCGCAAGCGTTCCCGGATCACGCTATTTATCTGCTGCACTATCGCAGTTTCGGCGGCAGCACCGGATCACCCACCGAAGAGTCGATTGCACGCGACGCCCTGGCCTTGTTCGATAAGGTCCACGCAAGCCACGCCAAGATTGTGATTATCGGTCGCAGCCTAGGCACGGGTGCCGCCATTCGCCTCGCCAGCGAGCGGCCAGCCTCGCGGCTAATCCTGATTACGCCCTATTACAGCCTGCTGGAGCTGGCCCAAAGCAAAATGCCCTGGTTCCCGGTGAAATGGATACTGCAGGACACCTTTGAATCCTGGCGCTACGCACCGCTCATTAAGGTGCCGACACTCCTGATCGCGGCCGAACAAGACCAAATCGTTCCCCGTTCCAGCACAGAACAGCTCTATACACAGTTTGCCAAAGGCGTGGCCACGTTGCAGGTCATTCCCGGCAAAGGCCATAACTCCATCTCCGACAGCCCTGAGTATTTGAAAGTGTTGGGGAGCGGGATGTAGTGCCATTGATAGCCCCCTGCGTGACCGGCTACGCCCAAGAAAATGGGGCGCATCCGGGTTTTCCCGCCGAGCACCAAACATTCGAAATAGGCCTTTAACGCTCTAACGCGCGGCTTTGAGCGCGTCGTGTGTAAATAAAAGCTTTACACTCAAACGATAACGATTATCATTGGCGCTATGTTTCACATTATGGATTAGGCTCAGTGATCAGGAAGTCACCTGTTTTGGCCCGCCTCGAAAGCGGCGAAAGCGTCTACGGTTTACTCAATTCGGTCCCCTCCCCTCTGCTGTGCGAAATGATCGCCAGCGCCGGTTATCACTTCGTCATTCTCGATATGGAACACCTGCTGCGTGCCGGCGATGAGCTGATGCATTGCCTACGCGCTTGCGAATCAGCGGGGATTTCAGCCTGGCTGCGTATCCCGGAAGTCGACGTCAAACTGATTGGCCGCGCGCTGGACGCAGGCGTCGAAGCCATTGTTCTGCCGCGCGTCGAAAGCGCCGACGAAGTCGCCCGGGCCCTGGAAGCTGCGTATTTCCCACCGCTGGGCACGCGAGGAATCAGCGGCGGTCGCATCACCGGTTTTGGCCATGTGTCATTGCCCGACTACATCGAACTGGCCAACCGCCAACGACCCATCGTACCGATGATCGAAAGCGCTGCAGGGCTTCGAGCATTGCCCGAAATTCTCGCGCTGCCCGGCATCGGCATGGTGCTCGAAGGCGCGCTCGATCTCGCCCTCGATTTGCAACTGGGTCCTGACCCACTGCACCCGCACGTCTGGCAAGCCCTGCAAGGCATGGCCGATGCCTGCGCCGCCGCTGAAGTCCCCTTTTGCGCGAACCCTCGCACCCCCGAACAACATGCCTGGTGGCGTGAGCGGGGGATTCGCAGTTTCCTCGCCGGTGAGGACCGCGGCCTGCTGCACAACGCGTTGAAAGCGCGCTTGAACAGCCTTCAATTTCCCAACTGAGCCTGAACGAAGTCCAAATGAAAACAACAAACTGTCTGTTTGCGTTTCCCTTCAGTCTGCTCTCCCTGAGCATCTGCCAAACCGCACTGGCCGACGACCCGCCTGCCGATTACTCGCTCGCCCCCATGGTGATCAAGGGTGACGTGCTCGGTACCGCAAGCGATCCGGAAGTGCGTACCTACTCCGGTAGCCGCAGTGTGATCGATGCCGCCGACTTGAGAAAAGGCAGCGTACGCGGCATCGACGATGCCTTGCAGCGCGTGCCCGGCGTCAAAATCTTCGATGAAACCGGCACCGGGGCCTTGCCGCAGATTTCCGTACGCGGTTTGTACGAGAGCCGAAGCGGACGCATTCAGGCCTTGTCCGATGGTATTCCTCTGGCGTTGGCACCTTATGGCCAGACGGGGCTGTCGCTGTTTCCAATGACCCTGGCGACCATCGACCGCGTTGACATCGTGCGCGGCGGCGCGGCGGTGCAGTACGGCCCCAACAACGTCGGTGGCGTGATCAACTTCATCAGCGCACCGATCCCCCACGAAATGCAGACCACCCTTCAGGAGCGCACCACCTTCGCTGCCGGCGGTCATCAGCTATTCGACACGTATATGGGGATCGGTGGTTACCTGACCGACAACCTCGGCCTGCAACTGGACGTCAATACCGTACAAGGCGAGTACGGCCGCGAGCACTCCGACACCGACATTCAGAACTACCGGCTGCGAGGTCAGTGGAACATTGACGACGACCACTCGCTGAGTTTTGGTGTGCAGCACTACGCGGCGGATATGGATCTGGCCGGCGCCCTGAGCGTCCAGGACTACAAGAACGATCCGCGTCAGTCGACCCGGCCACTGGACCGCTTCGAAGGTGATACCGATCGGGTCTGGGGCACTTACACGCAACAGCTGGGCGCCATGGGCCCCTTCGATTCAGTGGAGTTCAGCTGGACCAACTTCGCCCACAACAGCTACCGCAACTTCGTCGTCGGCCTGCCCTTTACCCCGGATGGTACCGCCGTGACCCAGCAGGACGGTCCGCGTGACTTCAAGGTGTGGGGCAGCGAACCGCGCCTGAGCATGAGCATCGACGGCGACAAGGTCGGCCAAACCTGGGTGCTGGGTGCCCGCTACGTCAAGGAAGACATCGATTACCGGGTTGATCGCGAAGCCCTCGGCACGGGCGTGACCAGCGTGTTCCGTGACTGGCATTTCAACGACGAAGCCAAAGCCGCCTACCTGAGCAATGCCATCAGCCTGTTTGACCGACGCCTGACCATTACCCCTGGCGTCCGTTACGAAAATGCGCGCATGGACTATAACGACGGCATCACCGGCTTCCAACGCAGCAACCTGGCCGAAGAGTGGTTACCCGGCCTGACCGTCGGCTTCCAGGCCAATGACGACTGGTACGTGTACGCCAACGCCCAGCGCTCGCTGCGGCCACCGCAGATCACCCAGATCGTCAAGGAAGGCGACGTGGGCGCAGAAATCGCCTGGAACTATGAGACCGGTGTGCGCTACACACCGTGGGAAGGTTTGCGCGTCGACGTCGGTCTGTACCGCATCGATTTCGATAATCAGATCGAGTACAACGCCACCACCGACCGTTACGTGAACCTGGGCAGCACCCGCCATCAGGGCATTGAGACCGAGCTGTTCTGGACCCCGTCGGTGACCCCGAACCTGGACCTGCATGCCAGCTATGCGTACCTCGATGCCAAGCAGCGAGCGGGTGACTTCAAAGGCAACGAAGTGCCCTTCGCCTCCAGGAACCAGTTCAACGCCGAAGGTCGTTACCACTTCGCCGAGCACTGGACCTACAGCCTCGACGGACTCTACGTCAGCAGCGCCTACACCGACGCGGCCAACAGCGGCGCGGAAGACGCCAGTGCTTCAGTCGGCAAGCTCCCGGCGTATTGGGTATTCAATACGGCGCTGGAGCGCGAATTCAAGCTTGACGACAAAAGTGTGCTGACCACCTCAGTCGGCATCAGCAACCTGTTTAACCGCGAATACTACTTCCGCGGTATCGACACCAGCCCATGGGGTCGCCAGCCGGCCCCGGAGCGCGCCCTCACCGTCGGCGCAAACTACCGTTTCTAACTGCGCAACCGCGCCCTTGTAAACCCAGTCGCCCAACTTTCTTGGGACGGGCGACTGCTGACCCCAGGAAACTCGCCATGCACCGCCCCCTCGTCATACTCACCCACGTTACCCACGCAGCTATTACCGAAGGTTTTCTACCCGCCGCCCGCAAACGCAAACTGCCGGTGGTGCTGATCAGCGACCATGCCCAAGAGCATCGGCGTCTGCTCGCCACGTCTGACTTTCCCGCGCAGGACCTACTGATCCTCGAATGCGATGTATTCAATCCACTGGCGGTGATCGAACTGATCAACGCCCACGGCCTGCGCCCTGCAGCGGTATTTTCCAACAGCGATCACCTGCAAACCGCCACTGCGCTCGTGGCTGAAACCTTCAACGTGCCCGGCAAGGATTGGCTGATGTGTCACTGGGCAAAAAACAAGGCGGTCATGCGTGAGCGCATGCAGGATCTGGGCTTGCCCGGCCCCTGGTTTCACGTGCTGACCGCTGGCAGCGCGGTGCCCGACGATGCAGCGTTCCCGCTGGTGGTAAAACCCACCCAAGGCGTGGCCAGCCTTGATGTGCGCTTGTGCCACAACGCCGACGAACTGAGCGATTACTGCACCCGGTTCTGGCAGCAACAACCCGGTCGCGCACTGTTGCTGGAGGCCTATATGGAAGGCCCGCTGTTCACCCTCGAAACCCTGGGTGATGGACAGCGATTTCAGGCCATCGGCGGTTTTGACGTCAGCCTGTCACCCCCGCCGCATTTCGTCGAACTGTCTGCACGCTGGAACGGTCCGCTGAGTTGCGCCCACCGAGCAAACGCAGTGGCCCAGGTTTCCGCCTTCGGCATCCACTTCGGCGTGTGCCACAGCGAATTCATCCTCACCGCAGAGGGTCCGGTGCTGGTGGAAATCAACTACCGCAGCATCGGCGACGGCCGTGAGTTCCTTCTGGACCGCCTGCTGCCCCAAGGTTGGTTTGATCGCATCCTCGCGTTGCACCTGGGCTCGTCATTGCCAGATATCCAGCCCTGCCAGGCCGAAGCGCTGGTGCACTATCTGGTCACCGACACACCTGGCCGCCTGCAACAGGCCCCCAGCAGCTTCCGTCACGAACAGGACAATCATTGGTGCGACTACCGTGCGCTGCACGAGATTGGCGACGACATTCACGTGAGTCACTCGAACAAGGATTATCTGGGCGTGCTGCGCCTGATCGCGCCTGATTCCGCCAGTCTGGATGCACGTTTCGCGGCCACACTGGCCGATCTGCGCTGGGTGATGGCATGAGCGGGCTGACCCAGGACGCCGATCACGCGGCCATCAGCCAACGCATTATCGATTGCTGCCTGCGCGAAGATATTCGCGGGCTGCTCAGCCAAGGCGTGGTCCAGCGCCTGCCCACCGAACTGGGTGAACAGTGGGCCGCAACAGTCAGCCCACACTGGCTGCGCATCACCCACCTGGGCACCGAAGAACTCTGGTTGCCGGTACACCAAGGCGGCCCTTTACAGGCCTGGAGCGCGTCCAGCCATGCCTGGCTCTGCCAGCAAGACGGACACGTCTTCATCGAGCACGGTTACGCACGCTGGCTCGAACACCTGAGCAACGGTCTGGACGACGCCAGCCTTGAGCTGTTTACCGCTTACCGCAAAGAGGCCGACTGCGCCGTGCACCATCGCACGCTGTGCCATGCGGCCTATCAAGAGCACTCGACTGCGCTGAGCAACATCCTCGACGAGCCCGCCTGGGACCAACGCCTGATCGGTATCGACCGACTCGCCAGCTACCTTGATCACCCGTACTACCCCACCGCCCGCGCCAAAAGTGGCTTCTACAGCACGACCCTCGAATGCTATGCCCCGGAATTCGCCCCACGCTTCAAACTCAACTGGCTGGCTGTGCCGAACGAGGCCCTGACGTTGAGCAGCTCGCCACCCAAGCATTGGCCGAGCTTTGTAGAACTGGGTTTGAAGCAAAGCCTCGCCGCCACCCACTCTCTGCTGCCGGTGCATCCGCTGACTTGGCTGGAGCTGGAAAAATACGGGTTGCCCGACGGCACGATCAAGGCACCGCACAGCGCCATGGACGTTGAGCCGACCCTGTCGGTGCGTACCGTGATGTGCGTCCAGCAACCGCACTGGCACATCAAACTGCCGTTGCTGGTGACCACCCTGGGCGCCCGTAACCTGCGCCTGATCAAGCCCAGCACGCTGTATGACGGTCATTGGTTTCAGACCACGCTGCAAGCACTGGCCAAACGAGATCCTCAGCTGGGCATGCGCTATCTGCACGTTGATGAGGAACATGGCGGGCATGCTGATGAAAGCCGCCACCTGGCCTACATCGCGCGTCACTACCCCGGCGAACTGGCCGTCGCCACCCTGGTGCCGGTCGCAGCCCTCGCCAGCCCGTTGCCCGAGGGTCGACTGTTCGTCGAGCAACTGGTCGAGCACTTCTACCAAGGCTCGCTGCAACGCTGGCTCGAAGAGTATCTGGACCTGCTGCTGCACGTGCATCTGCGCCTATGGCTGGGTTATGGCATTGCTCTGGAAGCCAATCAACAAAATGCCGTGCTGATCTTCGAAGCTGATCGCCCATTGCGCCTGCTGATGAAAGACAACGACGCCGCACGCCTCTGGCCCGAGCGTTTTGCCGCCGCCTGCCCCGATCTTGCCGAATGCCCTGCGGCGTTGCGTGACGAGCGCATCCGCGTCAACGATGCCCAGCCGCTGGCCGAGATGTTCTGCACCATTACCTTGCAACTGAATATCGTCGCGGTACTGGAAGCGATCATTGCCGCAGGCCTGGCCCCTCGCGACGAACTCTACGCCACCTTGCGCCAGCGTCTGCTCGATTGCATTGAGCAACTGGAGGGCGAAGGCCTGAACTGCGCTGAAGCCAGACGCGTGCTGCTCGACAGCCCGAAACTACCGGTGAAATACCTGCTCAGTGCCGGCAGCCTGTTCAGCAAAGCGCACTCAGGCGCCCAGGACATCAACAAGTTCTATGGCTACAGCGCGGCAAACTTCCTGCAGGAGGCACACCCGTGCAACGCAGACTGATCGCCAGCGTATTGCTCGGCCACTATCTATCGGCCTTCACCGCCCTCGGTATTCCGTTGTACCTGCCACGCATCCTCGCCGACCTGGCGCCGGATGCGCCGGGCTGGAGCATCGGCGTGTTATTTGTCCTGCCGACCTTGTGCACGGCTCTGGCGGCGCCACTCTGGGGTCGTTGGGCGGATAGACGGGGCTGTCGTTTGTCCTTGTTGCGTGCCCATGCAGGACTGTTCGCAGGCTTTCTCCTGGCCGGGTTCAGTACCAACCTGCCGATGTTCGTGCTGGCCTTGGTTATTCAAGGCACCTTCGGCGGGGCGATGGCCGCGTCCAACGCCTACCTGGCGACCCAGTTCAAGGATGGTGACCTGTCACGGGCCCTGAACTGGACCCAATATTCGGCACGTCTGGCCATGATCAGCGGCCCCATTCTGCTCGGTCTTATGACGGCGCAAGGGTTAGGACTGGAGCTGTATCGCTACCTGGCCTGGCTGCCATTATTGGCGTTCGTGATGATCCTGCCGCTGCCTGCCGACACCCCCCGCCATCAGGCGAATGCGACGAAAGCTAACGACAAACTCAGCCAACTGCCGACGGACATGCCACGCCTGCTGCTGGTGCAGTTCCTGTTCAGCTTTGCCATGGTGGTCACCTTCCCGTATTTCGTCCCCTACGGCGAAGCGTTGGGCATTGGCAACGACGCGCTGATCGGTGTGCTCTACAGCCTGCCGCACCTGGTCTATCTCATCGCCCTGCCCCGGGTTCAGCGGCATGCAGCCAACCTGCTGCTGCCCGGCCTCGGGCTACTGGCCGTCAGCAACGCCCTGCAATTCTGGAGCACCCAGGCCGAACCTTTGTTTGCCCTGCGCCTGCTCAGCGGCGCCGGCATGCTCCTGGGATTTGTCGGCCTGCATCGCTGCCTGAGCCAACGCAGCCGCCAAGGCAGCGCCGGGCGCCTGTTTGGCTGGTTCGATGCCAGCGGCAAATGGGCCGGCACAGCTGCTGGTGTGACCGCCGGGCTGGTCAGTCAAACATGCGGCATTTCCTCACCTTTCCTCGTTGCCTGTCTGGCCGCCGTTGCTGCGATGGCCTTGGCACGTCCCCTACTCATGACCTCGCGGGAAATACCAGCATGACCCTTGCTCTGACCACTGCGTCCCTGCATGAGCGCGCCCTTGATGGTGAAGCCCAACGGCACGCTATCGAATGCCTGCTCAATTGTTACCTGCGCGAATACGCCCTGCCCCGCGACGAGGCGAGCCTGGACTATCGTGCCCAGAATCTGCCCATGAGCCTGCGTCAACTCAATGGCCAGTGCATCAGCATCTGGCTGCCCAGCGGACGACTGGTGGTGCGTGTCGACCGTGCGAGTGTGCTCGGTCGCTGCCGCTTCGTCAGCGCACCCTATTTCAAAGGCAATGGGCACAGCTGGCACCCGTTGAGCGCCGCCGAACTGGCGCGCCTGCTCTGTGTGCCGCTGAGCCGAGCGGAGCGTGTAGGCGAGATGTTGCAGCAGATCGATAATAGCCTGCAGATCACCCGGACCTTCCTCCGGCATGCCAGCCCGGATCGAGATCAACCGACTGACAGCCTGCTGGCCTCGGAACAGCATCAGATTTGGGGCCACGCCCTGCATCCAACCCCCAAGAGCCGCGAAGGCATCTCGCAAAAAGACCTGTTGGCCTGCTCGCCGGAAGTCGGTGCTTGCTTCGAGCTGCACTGGTTTCGTGTTGATCCGGCATTGATCCAGCATCAGGGCGACGACCCCCGAGCCACGCTGCATCAGCTCTGCGGCCGAAACGATCTGTACCCTTGCCACCCGTGGGAGGTCGAGCGGATTCTGGCCGACCCCCTGGTCCGTCGCGCACAGCAGCGCGGCCTGGTGGAGTATCTCGGCCCTCAAGGTCTGGCGCTGTACCCGACCTCGTCGGTGCGCACCCTTTATCACCCAGAGCTTGCCTATTTCCTGAAGTTTTCGATGCATGTGCGCCTGACCAATTGCGTGCGCAAGAACGCCTGGTACGAACTGGACAGCGCGGTCGCCCTGACCCGCTTGCTCGCCCCCGTGATGGCCGAGTTGGCCCGCGAACTGCCTGATTTTCTGCTGATGCCGGAACCGGCCGCCAGCACCCTGGACCTGAGCAGTCTTGGCACCCTGGAGCAGGCCCGCGAAGTCACCGAATGCTTCGGCATCCTCTATCGCCAGAACCTGGATGAGACCACCCGCGAGCGCTACCAACCGCAAGTGGCCATGGCGTTATTCACTTGGGATCTGCAAGGTCGCAGTGTTTGCCAGCGCCTGGTGCAGCAATGTGCCGAGCGTCTTGGCCTCGACATGGCCAAGGCGACCCTGCGCTGGCTCGACGGCTATGCCCGTCAATTGCTCGGTGGGGTGATGCATTGCCTGTTCCGTCAGGGTGTAGTGCTGGAGCCACACTTGCAGAACACGCTGCTGGGCTTCGACGACGACGGCCTGCCTTGTCGGGTCTGGATTCGCGACCTGGAGGGTACGAAGCTAGTGGCCAGCCATTGGGCACCGGAACGGCTCAGCGAACTCAACGAGCGCACTCGCGCCTCGCTGTACTACAACGAGGATAAGGCCTGGCAACGTGTGGCCTATTGCGCGCTGGTGAATAACCTGGGCGAAGCGATCTTCCATTTGGCCAACGCCGACTCAGGGCTGGAAAATCAACTGTGGGCGCACATCGGCACACTGCTGCAGGCACAACGAGGGGTGCTGGATGACCCCGCTCAACTGCGCGAGTTATGTGCAGGGGCGCCGCTGCCCAGCAAGGAAAACTTCATGACCCGCCTGATGATGCGCGCCGACCGTGAAGCAGGCTATACCGCCCTCCCCAGTCCGCTGACGGCGACTCGCCTGAGGGCTCGCTCATGAGTTTGCCGACACGCGTCACCCAGGCCATCGGCCAATTGCGCGAGCAACAGCAAACACCGCTCTGTGCTTACGTCTACGATCTGGTCGCCCTGGAGCAGCACGTTCGGCATATGCGTGAAACGCTGCCCGCTAACTGCGAGCTGTTCTATGCCGCCAAGGCCAACCCGGAAGCACCGATTCTGCGAACCCTGGCGCCGCTGGTGGATGGTTTCGAGGCCGCGTCCGGTGGCGAGTTGCGCTGGCTTTATGCGCAATGCCCAGGGCATTCGCTGATCTTCGGCGGCCCCGGCAAGCTCGACAGTGAACTGGAAATCGCCATGGACTACCGGATTTCGGTCTTCCATGTTGAGAGCCTGACCGAGTTACGCAGCCTGGCACGCATCGCTGCCAGACGTCGCCAGCGGGCGCCGGTCATGCTGCGCCTGAACCTGAAACTAGCCGAGGCACCCGACAGCCGTCTGGTGATGGGCGGCAAACCGACCCCATTCGGCCTGGACGAAGACGCATTGGAGGAAGCGCTGAAACTGTTGCGTGATGAGCCCTGGCTGGAGTTGCAGGGCCTGCATTTTCATTTATTGTCTCATCAGCTTGATGTGGCCGCTCACCTGAGACTGATCCGCAGCTACTGTCGCACCTTCAGCCAGCTCTGCACCGAACACGGTCTGCACCTGCCCCTGCTTAATGTCGGGGGCGGCATGGGCATTAATTACCAGGACCCGCAGAGCTCGTTTGACTGGCCGGCATTCTGCCAAGGGCTCAAGGTACTGATCGCTGAAGAAGGCATGGGCGATACGCGCATACGCTTCGAGATCGGCCGCTTTATCAGCGCAGCCTGCGGCTACTATCTGATGCAAGTCCTGGACATCAAACGCAGCCACGGTCAGTACTTTGCCATCGGCCGGGGCGGCACCCACCACTTCCGGACACCCGCGGCCCAAGGGCATAACCATCCCTTTGTCGTGATACGGGGCCCGCAACCGGCACACCTGCTGAATCAGTCGGTCACCTTGGTCGGGCAATTGTGTACACCCAAAGATGTGCTGGCCAGTCAGCAACCGGTCGCCGCCCTGGCGATTGACGACCTACTGGTGTTCACCTTGGCGGGCGCCTATGCCTGGAACATTTCGCACCGGGACTTTCTAATGCATGAACCACCGCAGATGCTGTTTCTGACTGCATAAATAGCTGACAGCCAGCCGCTACGTATCACGTAGTGGCCGGCACAGGCACGTTCACAAGGGGGGCGCCAAACAGCTCGTCCGGTATTTTGACGAAAATACTGTACTTCGCACCTTCCATGGCTTCAAAGGCGATCAACTTGTCCACCAGCGCGGTGTTGAGTACCTTGCCAGCATTGAGCAGCAGCATGCCATTGTCGGCATTGAGGTTGCGAGCCAGCACCATATCCCCCTTCAGTTCGCGGGTACTGACCACCTTGACCGTTGGATCGTTCAGGGTGACATCGCTCAAGTACGCTGCGCACACCTGAACGAAACGCTCCACCAGCTCGGGGTCGTAAAGCCGGCCAGCGTATTTGCGGATAAAAACCAGTGCTTCATCACTGTTCATTTGCCGTTCGAGGATTAACCCCCGCTGCAACTCGATAAAGTCCACGGCCAGTTTCAGCAAGCGTGAACCAAATGGAATCGCCTCGCCTTTGAGGCGGTCGGGGAAGCCCGTGCCGTCCCAACGTTCCTGATGGTGAAGAATCAGCCGGGCCGCATCCTGCATGGGCTCCAACGTCATCAAGAGCGACTCGCTCTGCTTCGGATAACCGCGATAACTCTCACGGTCCGTATGGTGCAACAGATCGGCAGGTGCGCCCATCATGCTGTCGCTCCAGCTCAGTTTCCCGATGTTGTAGAGCGCTGCCGCCATCGCCAGGTCACGGCTGCTCGCTTCGTCCATGGGGTGGCATTTGCAGTACGTGCGAACCAGATCGATGATCTGCCGGTTAGTCTGCTTGCCCTTGGGCAACCGCTGATTGACCAACAGCGAGAACACTTCGGTGCTGGTGGCATAACTGTGTTTGAGTTCATCGTAGGCAAGGTCAAGCATGTCGGCGGTCTGTTGCAGCTCGGACATCCTCGCTGCAACGCGCTTTTCCAAGGTGGCATTAAGCGACTGCAGAGCGTCATTCTGTTCACGGGTCAGCCGTTCCAGGCGTTGTCGCTCGCGCTCTGAATGCTGGTGGTCCAGGGACTGGCGCAACGTCAGCTGTAGCTCCTCATCGTTCCAGGGCTTACTGATATAACGATGAATTTTCCCCTCGTTGACCGCTTTGATGATCGTGTTCAGGTCGGCATAGCCGGTCAGCAGAATCCTCGTGGTGGCCGGGTAGCGCTGATGAATCTCGGCCAGCAAGGTGGCCCCATCCATATTCGGCATTCGGGCGTCGGTCATTACCAGATCGATTCTCTGGCTAGCCATCAACTCCAGGGCTTTCTCGCCGCTTTCGGCAAAAAATAAATCATAGGGCTGACTGCGCAGCAGGCGTCGCAAACTGTTGAGAATGAACTCTTCATCATCAACCAGCAGCACGCAGGGTTTATAAGCCGAAACTGAAGCGGATTGCTCATCCATAGCGTTACCTGACATCACTGATTTGAAGGGCACTTACGGGTTTTCGATGATAAAAAAAGCCTGTTCCCTCGCTTTTTTTATCAAGGGCAGAAGCATTTTTAACAAACTGATGGCACATTAGCTACGATTTCCCGGCGGAACACCTCGTCGAGGGCTATGCTCCCCGAAACAGGATCCAATGTATACGTCACCGTTGTTGCAAGCTCAGGAAGGGGTATCCGTATGCGAACTATTCATCCGCGTGCAGATTTGCTGGAAACTGTTGCATGACCAACCCGGCCAACCGGGTAAATCGTCGTGTTCTGATCATCGACGACACGCCATCGATCCATCAGGACTTTCGGAAAATTCTCTGTCCGGAGCCGGACAATGAACAGCGTCTGGCTTCGACTGAAGAGGCGCTGTTCGGCACGGTGCAGGTCGTACGAAAAACCTTCGAACTCGATTCCGCCTATCAGGGGCAAGAAGCCCTGGAGCTCGTCAAACGAGCGCTGGTAGAAGGTCGTCCCTATGCGCTGGCATTCATCGACATGCGCATGCCACCTGGCTGGGATGGCCTGAAGACCATTGAACATCTGTGGCAAGCCGACCCGCAATTGCAGATCGCGCTGTGCACCGCCTACTCCGACTACTCCTGGGAAGCGATGACCGAGCGTCTCGAGTTCGGCGATCAACTGCTCATTTTGAAAAAGCCGTTCGACAGCCTGGAAATCCGCCAGATGGCCAGTGCACTGACGGTCAAATGGCAGATGACTCAGGATGCTGCGGCAAAAATGCTCAACCTCGAGCAAACCGTCGCCGAACGCGTTCAGGAACTGCTGAAAGTCTCTCATCTGCTCCAGTACGACGTACTGACGGGGCTGCCCAACAGCTCGCTGCTGGGTGACCGTTTGACTCAAGCCATTGCCCTGTCCCGCCGCCACACCCTGCAATTGGCCGTGATGTTTATTGGCCTGAATCGATTTGAGCGCATCAATAGCGCCCTGGGCCATCCAACCGGCGATGAAATGCTCAAACTCATCGCCCGCAGCCTGGTGCAGACCGTACGCCAGTCCGACTCGGTGTTTCGCTATGGCGCGGATGAATTTGTGCTGGTGCTGGCTGATGTCCATCACCCCCAACAAACCAAAAGCATTGCAGAAAAACTGTTGACCGCCCTCAAGGCTTCACACCCTATCGCAGGGCATGACCTGAGCGTCACCGCTAACCTGGGCATCAGCATCTTCCCGGATGATGGGGAAGATGCGACTGCCTTGATCAAAAAAGCCGAAACCGCCATGCGCAACATCAAGGACATCGGACCGGACGACTTCTGTTTTTTTGCCGATGCCATGAATCAGCGTGCCCGCGAGCAACAATCCATCGAGTCAGGCATTCGACTGGCGTTGGAGCGCAAAGAGTTTGTCCTGCACTACCAACCTAAGTTGAACCTGGATACCGGAAAAATAGTCGGCGCCGAGGCGCTGATCCGCTGGCTCAGGCCGGGACAAGGTTGGCTTTTTCCGTCGGAGTTCATTCCTATTGCTGAAGACTGCGGCCTGATCGTCCCACTGAGCAAATGGGTATTGCGCGAGGCCTGTCGCCAGACCTGCGCATGGCAAGCAGCCGGCCTGCCACCGATTCGCATGTCAGTGAATATTTCCGCCACTGAGTTTCGCCAGAAAGGTTTTCTCGACGGTATTCGCACCATAGTTGAAGAAACCGGAATGAACCCTGAACTGCTGGAGCTGGAAATCACCGAAGGCGTTCTCATGCAAAACGCCGAGTCGACTATTCAGATCCTGCAAGCGATCAAGGAAATGGGCATTCGGTTGGCCATCGATGACTTCGGGACCGGCTACTCCAGTCTGAGCTATCTGCGCCGCTTCCCCATCGATGTGTTAAAAATCGATCAGTCATTTGTCCGGGACCTGACTACCGACAGCAATGATGCAGCATTGGTCAGCGCCATCATCAGTCTGGGGAAAAGCCTCAAGTTGAACATCATCGCCGAAGGTATCGAAACCCTGGAGCAGCTTGACTTCCTCAGGGCCCACCACTGCGAAGAAGGCCAAGGCTATCTCTTCAGTCGAGCGGTAGGACCCAACGCATTCGCCAAAATATTGAGTGGGGGGATAGTGGAAACGGTACAACAGGAATAAATCAGGCAGGGCTTGCCCGCGGACGTATTTCGGACTGAATTCAGTGCCCGGGATCAATGCCATCAGGGTCTATGTAATCAAAGAGCTATGCCTACAAGGATAGGTACCATCAAGGAATCATCGATGCCGTTACATGGATTGGCTGTCTCTTTTGCGCTGCTGCTTGGCATCTGCGCACACGCCGGTGCAGCACCACTGGACGAACCACTAAAACCTTTGCCTGATGTCGTGATACACAACCCTTTACAGGTCGAGCTGGGTCGTCAGCTATTCAACGATACGCGCCTGTCAGCCAATAACAGCGTGTCTTGCGCCAGTTGCCATCACCTGGAAAAAGGCGGGGCAGACGACAAGCCTTTTTCCATTGGCGTTACGGGTGCCATGGTCGGGGTCAACACTCCGACCGTGTTCAACGCGAGCCTCAACTTCAAGCAGTTCTGGGATGGTCGGGCCGATTCACTGGAGGCACAGGTCGAAGCGGTCGTCCGAAGCCCCCTCGAGTTAGGTAACACATGGAAGGCCGTTATCGACACCCTGTCCAACGATCCTGGCTACCACGCGGCGTTCACCAACGCCTACCCCGATGGTGTCACGGCAGCCAATGCCCAGAATGCCCTGGCGACCTACGAGCGCACCCTGTTGACGCCCAACTCGCGCTTCGACCTCTACCTCAAGGGCAATACCGACATCTTGACCCTTGACGAAAAATACGGTTATCAGCGCTTTAAGCAATATGGGTGCATCGCCTGCCATCAAGGGGTCAACATTGGCGGCAACATGTACCAGAAATTCGGTGTAATGGGCGACTACTTCAAGGCGCGGGGTAATCCGACCGAGGCGGACCTGGGGCGTTATCGGGTGACCAGTAATGAAGAGGACCGCAACGTTTTCAAAGTGCCAAGCCTGCGCAACATCGCCCTCACGGCCCCGTACTTTCATGACGGGTCGGCCAAGACGCTCGATGAGGCCGTCGACGTAATGTTCAAATATCAACTGGGACGTGTTCCTTCAGAGCAAGACAAAATCCTGATCATCAAGTTTCTCAAGACGTTGACAGGTGAGTTCGGAGGCAAGCCCCTATGAAGCTGTCCCGTCGACTTACCTCGCTGTTCTTGAGCACAATGACCCTGATACTCGCCTCGATTCTGGTGTTCCTGTACATCAAGTCCACCACCGATAACACGTGGAACTACATCGAGTCACGGGACCTGATTCGTCAGATCAAGCAACTGGATGCGCAATGGGAAACAGAAATCCTCAAAGCCAGAATTACTGTCAGTCAAAATTACGACCCGCTTGTCGATCCGCTGACGACGATGACCGCGCTCTGGAAACGGTTCGACCTGATCGAGTCTGGCCATGAACGCCACACCGTAGACCTCTGGCAAGGCAGTCGAGATGCGTATTTAAGCGCAATCAAAGAGAAGACGGAGCTGGTTGAGCAGTTCAAGTCTCATAACGCCGTACTGCGCAATTCCCTGGCCTTCCTGCCCACAGCTGAAGACGATATTCAGAATGAGCTGAACCAACTCAAAGACAGTGCTCCACTGCTGCAGAACACCTCGATGGACATCTATGACCTGCTGCTCAGCAGCCTGGAGTTCTCCCAAGTCACCTTTGACGACAAAGCAGCCGACATCCAGGTTGGCCTGAACCGGCTGAACGTGGACAAAGATCGTTTGCCGCAGCCACTCCATCTTCCCCTGGAAATTCTGCTCAGCCATGTGGATCTAATTCTGCGCGAGCAACCTGTAGTCAACGATTTGCTGGAGCACATAAGCGTCGTTCCCGTGGCTGCTCGACTGGATGACATCAATAACGTTCTCAATAACAACCAGGAGCAAGCCGTCAACATCAGTCAGCAGTACCACCTGTACCTGCTGATTTTCTCGGCATTGATGGTCGTCCTGCTGTTGTACCTGGCTATTCGTTTGCTGCGTAGTTATGCCGAAATCAACAACGTCAACAAAGCCCTGCATGCCGCCAATGAAGGCCTGGAACAACGCGTAGAAGAGCGCACCCAGGAACTGAAGGACACCCAAAGCGAGTTGTTCGCTACCGCGCGCCTGGCAGGGATGGCCGAAATTGCCACCAATGTGTTGCACAACGTCGGCAATGTGCTGAACAGCGTGAACATCTCCGCTGATCTTGTTACTCGGAAACTGCGTACCAGCAAGGCTCAGGGGCTCACTAAAGCGATGCAATTGATGAGTGAACATGAGCAAGATCTGGGTGACTACATCACCCATGACGAGAAAGGAAAACTATTGCCGGGCTACCTGAGCCAACTGGTCAAAGCCTTGAACACGGAACAAGAGAGCATGGCCGACGAACTGGCGCAACTGACCAAAAGCGTTGACCACATCAAGGATATAGTCACCACCCAGCAGTCCTATGCAGGAGCCTCCAGCCTGGCTGAACCCCTGAGCATCAACGACTTGCTTGAAGATGCCCTGCGCATGAATTCCGGCGCATTGACCCGCCACCACGTCACGGTCGTCAAGGATTTCAACAATGTTCCTGAAATCATTGCAGACAAACATCGACTGTTGTTGATTTTGATCAACCTGATCAGCAACGCCAAATACGCAATGTCCAACATGGACGGCCGCGACCGGAAAATGACCCTGAGCATAAAGTTCATCGACGACTCCATCTTGCGGATCAGTGTCCAGGACGAAGGTGAAGGGATCCTGCCAGAAAACATGACACGAATATTTGCCCACGGCTTCACCACCCGCAAAGATGGCCACGGCTTTGGCTTGCACAGTTGCGCCCTGGCCGCGATCGAGATGAATGGACAATTGACTGCCCACAGCGACGGACCGGGTAAAGGTGCTACTTTCACCCTTGAATTACCTCTGAAGATCGCGACGGGAGACCAATGAACACTTTATTGAACCGACGCATCCTGCTCATAGACGATACCCCCGCCATTCATGACGACTTTCGCAAAATCCTGCAGCCGCCCATCGACGAAAACCCTGACTTGGACCTGATGGAGGCGGCGCTGTTTGGAACAGCGGCCAAGACCGAGATCCAGCCATTCGAGCTCGACTCGGCGTACCAGGGTCAGGAAGGTCTGGCCATGGTGTGCCAATCACTCAAGGTCAATCGCCCCTATGCACTGGCGTTTGTTGACATGCGCATGCCCCAGGGCTGGGATGGTGCAGAAACTATCGAGCATCTGTGGGAGCAAGACCCGTGCCTGCAAATAGTGGTCTGCACCGCTTACTCCGATTACTCCTGGGAGGAATTGCTGGAACGGCTGCATGGCCATGATCGATTGTTGATTCTGAAAAAACCTTTCGACAACATCGAAGTCCTTCAGCTAGCCAACACCCTCACCGCCAAATGGGACATGACCGCGCGCGCGTCGGTGCAAATGAGCAATCTTGAGCATTTGGTCGAGCAGCGGACCCTTCAGTTCAAACAGGCGAGCGAAGCCCTACAACGCGAAATTGACGAACGCAAACAGCTGGAAAGTCAGCTGGTACAATCCGAAAAGCTGGCCTCCCTGGGACAACTGGCCGCCGGGGTTGCTCACGAAATCAACAACCCCATCGGTTTTATCTCGTCCAACCTCGGGACCCTTGAAGGTTACTTCATCAAGTTGCAGGACATGCTTGACGCCTACCAGCATTCAGAAGAGGGCATCGCCTCGGCCGAGATTCTCGATCACTTGAAAAACATGCGCGAGCGCGTCGAGCTGGACTTTCTGAGCGAAGATATTCCGCTGCTGATCAAAGAGTCCAAGGAAGGCATCAGCCGCGTCGGTAAAATCGTCAAAGACCTCAAAGACTTCTCCCGCGTCGACTCGAATCAGGAATGGCAATGGGCCAACCTGCAACAGGGCATCGAATCGACCCTGAACATCGTCGCCAACGAACTCAAATACAAGGCCGACGTCATCAAGGAATACGCCGACCTGCCCGATATCCAATGCCTGCCCTCGCAGATCAATCAGGTCATCATGAACCTGGTGGTCAATGCCGCCCAGGCCATCGGCCCCCAGCGCGGCAAAATCACCCTTCGCAGCGGGGTTGAGGCAGAGCACATCTGGCTCGAAGTGGCCGACACCGGTTCGGGGATAACCCTCGACACCATGCAGAAAATTTTCGACCCTTTCTTCACCACCAAGCCCGTCGGTCAAGGAACAGGGCTTGGCCTGTCCCTTTCCTACGGGATCGTGAAAAAACATGGGGGTGACATTACCGTCAACAGCGAGGTCGGGGTGGGGACTACGTTTCGGGTAACGTTGCCGATTCGGCAGCAACAGCCGAACACGTGACGCCCCCCGGAGCAACGCCGGAGCGAGGGCAGTCCTCGCCCTCTCTTCGACGCCGCGCTGTCGTGCAGCAAACTGGGGTGCGATTTGCATGTCGTGGTCGGTGGTGTGTCAGATAAACCGTCTTCGCGAATGAATTCGCTCCCATCAAACAACACGTAACTAACTGAAATTAATTGATTATTTGTAGGAGCGCGCTTGCCCGCGATAAGGACCGAAGGGCCTTCCTGCGACATCGGCGCCAACCCATTTGCGACTGCTTCGCAGCCGATCGCGGGCAAGCGCGCTCCTACAATTTGCTGCGCGACAGCGCGGCGTCGAGTACGGCGCGGAATCTCGTGTTGTATCTGCCGGTAAATATGAAGTGCCCCCACCCTAACCTGACTAGCAGCTCTGAAATTACTGACCAGACGTGGCGACCTTACCTTGCATCGCTGCTGTTAGTTTATCGACGTTGTAGCGGAACATTTTGGCGTAGGTCGCAGCCGGGCCGTCTGCGGGAGATAGGGCTTCGACGTAGAGTTCGCCACCTGGCTGCGCGCCACTGGCTGCCGCGATTTGCTTGACCAGCCGTGGGTCGCCGGAGTTTTCGAAGAAGTAGGCGCTGACCTGTTCGCGCTTGATTTGACGGATCAATGTGGATACGTCGGCGGCCGATGCTTCAGCTTCGGTGGAGAATCCCAGAGGTGACAGAAAGGTCACGCCATACGCATCGCCGAAGTAACCGAAGGCATCATGGGACGTGAGGACTTTGCGCTGCGCAGCGGGGATCGCCTGGACTTGCGCACGGGCATAGCTGTCGAGTTGTTGTAACTCAGCGATATAACGCTCGCCGTTGGCCTGATAAACAGGTGCGCCCTCCGGATCGGCTTTTTCCAGCGCGGCGATGATGTTGCGTACGTAAATAACGCCGTTGGCTGCACTGTTCCAGGCATGCGGATCAGTGATGCGCTTGCCGTCCTCTTCCATGCTGCGGGTCTTGATGCCATTGGACAGAACCACCGGCTGGCCTTGATAACCAGACGCCTTGATCAAGCGATCAAGCCAGCCTTCCAGATGCAGGCCGCTGACGAACGCCACGTCAGCCTTTTTCAGGGCCTGAGCGTCAGCCGGAGTAGGCTCGTAAACATGAGGATCGCCGTTGGGCCCAATCAGCGAGGTGACATGAACCCGGTCGCCGCCAACGGTGTGCACCATGTCAGCGATGATCGTGAAAGAGGCCACGGCTTCCAAAGGCTTGGCTTGGGCCAGTGTGGCAAACATGGACAGCGAGAAAGCCGCCATTGCACCTAACAACATTGCTCGTTTCATGACATTCCTTGAGTGGGCTTTCAATGGGCCAGATGGGGTTTTGGAAACAGTCGACGCACAATTCCGGTACGTCCAAACAACAGCGAAAACACATAGAAGGCGCTGGCGGTCAGGACGATGGTGGGACCGGAGGCAACGCCTAAGTGATAGGACACGATCAACCCGATCAGGCCGGAGAGCGTTGCCACAAGGGCCGAGATCAACATGAGTGCGCCCAGGGATGTCGCCCAAAAACGTGCCGCGGTGGCGGGCAGCATCATCATCCCGACGGCCATCAGTGTGCCCAGGGCCTGAAAACCTGCGACCAGGTTAAGCACGACCAGCAACAGAAACAGCACGTGATAAAGCGAGCCGCGTCCGCCCACTGCCCGAAGGAAACCAGGGTCGAAACATTCCAGCACCAGCGGTCGATAAATCAGTGCCAGCAAGATCAAGGTAAACGAGGCGATCCCGCTCACCATGTAAATGGCGCTGGCGTCGATGGCGAGGATGGTGCCGAACAGCACATGCAGCAGGTCCACGTTTGAACCGTGCAACGACACGATCAGTACACCCGCCGCCAGGGACGTCAGGTAAAAGCTGGCAAAGCTTGCGTCTTCGCGCAACGCTGTGAGTCGGCTGACCAGCCCCGATAGCAATGCCACCGCCAGCCCCGCGATCAGCCCGCCGAAGCCCATCGCCGGCAGCGACAGGCCCGCGAACAGAAAGCCAACCGCCGCCCCCGGCAGCACCGCGTGGCTCATGGCATCGCCGACCAGGCTCATACGTCGGAGCATCAATAACACGCCCACCGGACCCGAGCCGATACCCAGCGCCAGGCAAGCCACCAAGGCCCGGCGCATGAAGCCGAACTCGACAAAAGGTTGGACGAGATTGGCATACAGCATCATGGTTTGTCCCCTTGTATATCGGCTGCGCACAACTCGGCATCCGCGCTCCAGAACTCGGCCATATTCCGCGCCCGACGCAAGTTTTCGATGCTCAACACGTCAGCGGTATCGCCCCAGGCAATCGTCTCGCGAGCCATCAACAGCGTCTGTGGGAAGTGTTGACGGACCTGCTCAAGATCGTGCAGCACCGCGATCACCGTGCGGCCTTGTCCGTGCCAGACCCGCACCAGTTCCAGCAGATCCCGGGTCGTGCGCGCATCGATGGCGGTGAACGGTTCATCCAGCAGAATCACCGCCGCATCCTGTAGCAACAAACGGGCAAACAGCACGCGCTGAAACTGCCCTGACGACAGCGAACCGATGCTGCGTCCGCCGAAACCTTCAAGGCCGACCGCCGCCAGCGCCTCTTGCGTCTGCTTGCCCTGATCGCGAGTCAGCCCGCGAAAAGAGCCAATGCTGCGCCAGGCGCCCATCGCCACGATGTCCGCGACACTTAACGGAAAACTGCGGTCGATCTCGGCAGCCTGGGGCAGATAACCCAGCGTCCGTGTCGCCAGCTTGCCGAGATCGACCCGGCCGGCGGCAGGCTTCATCGTGCCGGCAATGGTTTTGATTAACGTCGATTTGCCCGCACCGTTAGGGCCAACGATGGCCGTCAGGCTACCCGCCTCGAAGCGACCACTGATGTGGTGCACCGCAGGGCGTCGTTCGTAAGCGACGGTGAGATTGTCAAGAGCGATGGCAGCACTCATGGAATGGCCACCGCCCATACGACAGCCAGCCACAGCAACAACAGCATCGCGAGTGACAGCAGCACCCGTTTCCAGGCAGATTGGGCCAGCACTGAACTGGCAATAGAGGGTGCGCGAGGAGCTTTCACTGGACAGAAACTCGAAATCATTTGTTATATTATTACATATCTTTTCTGGTTTGAGTTTTCCTTTTTTTGCTCGCGCCGCGAAATGTCTCGTGGCGCTCGCTGTATCATCACCAGCGCTCGCTCCCTCGATTTTCATGCGTTCCCAGAATTAAGGACAATTCATGCGTACCCGCTTACTGATTTCCACGGCATTCGTGGTTGGCGCCGCCGTGTGCGCGCAGGCCCAGGCCAGCTCTGATGGTGCTTGTTATCCGAGCTGGTCGTTGTTCAAGAGCACGCCGGATGTGTGCAACAACCTGGCCTTTCTCAACCCTGGTAACGACAGCCGGGTGAACCTGCACCTGCTGCTGGCCGATAAAGGTGTGTTGCCGCTGACGCCCACTGCACTGGGCAATGACGATCTGTCCGAGGGTTATGGCCCCGTACCGTTCCCGGTGTATCGCCTCAACCCGGCGGCGTCCGGGGACGTCACCAACGAACCCGGCACATCCAGCACTGCTGCCTTGGGCAAGGTACTGGAGCAACTGGGGATCACGCGTGAGGGCGTAGCGACCGCAGGTGACGCCTTCCTGTCCGGCGAAGGCAGCCGGTGTCGGAGCAATTCCGACGACAGCGCCATGGCCTTTATCAGTCAACTGCTGAGCAGCACCGAGCTGTCCGCAACCGAGCGTCAGGCATTGGCTCGCAGCCGGATGCAAATGCTCGCCGCGTGCAGTTGGGAAAGCGCCCAGCAAGCCAGTCTGCTGCCAACTGATATTCAGTCGGTACAGGGCAAGGCCTTCGCCACTTACCTGCAAGCTGCCGGGGATTTCTACAGCGGCCGTTTCGCCGATGCCGGAAAGGCATTTGCCACGCTGGCTGACAGCCCGCAGCCTTGGCTGAAGGAAACCACGCTCTATATGACTGCCCGCACTGCGCTGAATACCGCCCAGCAAAATGCGTTCGACGAATACGGTGTGCTGACCCTCGAACAGGTGGACAAGGCGAGCCTGCAACAAGCCCAAAACGCGTTCCAGAGCTACCTGAGCACCTATCCGACAGGTGATTACGCCGTGTCGGCCAGAGGTCTGTTGCGGCGCGTACACTGGCTGGACGGAGACGCGGGCAAACTCGCCGAGGACTACATCTTTCAATTGACCCAGACCCAAGAAACGCAACGTAACGTTTCCCTGGATGGATTAGTCAACGAAGTCGACACCAAGTTACTGACCGGCAGCGCCGAAGCGGTTCAGACGCCGTTGCTGTTGGCGATCCATGACTTGATGCAGATGCGCGATCAGTCCAGACAGAAGCTGACCCTGGCCGGCTTACAGGCGCAAAAAGCCGTTTTCGCCCAGCAACCGGCGCTGTATGACTACCTGCAAGCGGTGTTTGCGCTCTACGTTGACAAGAACCCGGACAGCGCCTTGAAACTGCTGCCGAGCGATCTCCCATCAACCCTCGATTACCTCGCCTTTAGCCAGCAAACCCTGCGCGGCCTGGCGCTCGAAGCCCGGCAAGACTGGAAAGGCGCCGAAGCCCTTTGGCTGCAACTGCTACCGTTGGCAAAACAACCGTTGCAACGTGAACAACTGGAACTGGCGCTGGCCATGAACTACGAGCGCAGTCAGCAGTTGGCCAAGGTTTTCGCTGTCGACTCGCCGATCAAGACCGCGCAAATACGCTACATACTGCTGCGGCAGTTGGCGGATGCGCCGTTGCTGCGTCAGCAAATCACCCAAGGGCTGGAGGCCACCGAGCGCGATACGGCGTTGTTCGTTCTGCTCTACAAAGACCTGCTGCGCAGCCAGTACCAAACGTTTGCCAACGACTTGAAGCGGTTACCGGGTAAGCCGTCGGAGGAAAAATTAGGCAGCAGCCTCGGCTATGTCTATACCAACGGCCAGGCGCTGAATATGTTCCGGTGGAACGGTGACAAGGCCGAGTCCGGCTACGCCTGCCCAGGCATCGCCGACATCGCCGAAAACTTGCAGAGTGATGGCAAAAACCCACAAGGCTTGAACTGTCTGGGGGAATTCATTCTGCGCAACGGTCTCGACGGCATGCCTCTGGAACAACGACCCAACGTCGGCAACCTCGGCGGCACAGCGTCAGCGTTCATGGGTGACGTTTTTTCGAGACTGAACGGCTATCAACAGGTCATCGGTAATGCAAAGGCCCCGCATAAAGACCGGGCTTATGCTTTATTCCGCGCCATCAATTGCTATGCCCCTGCGGGCTACAACAGCTGCGGCGGCAACGACGTCACCCCAGAGGTGCGCAAAGACTGGTTCCGCCAACTGAAGACCGGATTCGCTGACACGACCTGGGGTAAGTCATTGCGGTATTACTGGTAAGCAATGACACGCCTCGGTCGCTGCTTGTTACCTGTCGGGCTGCTGTTGGGCTCATTGTTGCTCGCCGGGCCTGCCTTAGCAGCGGTGGACGCCCGCGACTATGACGCCTTCTGGCTGTGGAGCGGCGTGGCCCCGCAGCCGGTGTTGGCCCAGGCCAAGACCCTCTACGTCCTGCAGGGCCAGATCAGCGCCTCCAGGCAGGACCCGCAACACAGGGTTAACTTCATCGCCCAAGGCATGGCCGTGCCGCAGCTGCAGCTGCAGCCGAGTCAGCGTCAGGTTTGGGTGGTCTACCGCGCCCACACCCTGCGTTGGCCAGCGTCTGTGTATACGCAATTACTGGGGCAAGTGAAGCGCTGGCAACAGGCAGGCAATGCTGTGGTCGGCATCCAGATCGACTTCGACGCCCGCACCCTGTACCTGCAAGAGTACGTCAGCTTCCTGCGCGACCTGCGTCAACGTCTACCCAAAGAATACCGTCTGAGCATCACCGGCCTGATGGACTGGAGTAGCAACGCTGACCCGGACGTTATCGGCCAGCTCAAAGGCGTCGTCGACGAAGTCGTGGTGCAAACCTACCAGGGACGCCACAGCATCCCCGACTACGCCGCGTACCTGCCGCGCCTGAGCCGCCTCGGGTTGCCGTTCAAGATAGGTTTGATTCAGGGAGGGGAATGGCAGGAACCGGAGTATCTGAAGAACCGTCCGTGGTTCAGGGGGTACGTGGTGTTTTTGCAGAATAGGTAGGATCAAACAGCGCGGTGCTACCGAAACAACTTACCGGCGATAGTCCTGGTCTCTACCCTCACGATCATGTCCCCGGTCCTGCTCATACCCGCGATCATCGCCACGGCCACGATCATCGCCACGGTCACGTTCGTGGCCGCCGCCATGATCGCGACCACGTCCGCCTCCATCATCCCAGTACGGCCAGCAGCCTCCCAGCAGGAGAGAGCCTGAAATCACCAAGATAAATACAGATATTCGTTTCATTTTATCGTCCTGAAAAGCGAGGGTCAGAGCCCCGGCAAAGGGTTGTCGCGGCACGTGGATGTCAGTCCAGTACGCGATCAACTCAAGATACGACCACAAAGCAGATCAATGATTCACCCGCGCAACGTGAACGATAGCGCAATAGAACTTCAGCGACTGGGGTCGCCGTGAGCGTGCGCTTAGTTGTGGGAGCAGATCATCGCGAGGAACTGATTCTCCACGCTGACACCACTCGGCGCCTTGTCATCCCAAAGGATCAACTCGCCGTTGTAATACGCAAAGTAGTTGGTGTTATTCGTATCCCGCTGGTGGGCGAAGCCACACACCGCAAGGTCCTGCCCGGTTTCGTCCGTGGCAGTCCCGAACAGCGGATCAAAGGACCAACCGCCGCCATCAAACCCGGTGAGTGCCTTCGCCTCAGCCGCGCGTTTATTCTCTGCCGAGACCGCCACTTTAAACCGGGTCGGATGAGTACTGGTGCTCTTCGCTGCTTCCGGTAACGGGGTATTCGAAGGCTCATTGCTGGCGCAGCCCGCCAGAAACAAGCACGTCAAACCGAGTCCAATAATCATCTTCATTGATGCGCCCCACGCCAATTAACCGACCTGTACCGTAACACAGCCCCCTTTATTGTTTGAGCAGTTGCATCTGCTGACGATAGTCGTCGGTCACCTGTCGCGACTGACTGCTGCTGGTAATCACCCGTGGCGTTATCAACACGATGAGCTCAGTCCGGTCCTTGGATTTGCTGGTATTGCCGAATAGCCAGCGCAAGCCGGGGATACGTCCGAGGTAGGGAACGCTGCTGTCGCTTTCGCTGTTGTCCTGTTTGATCAAACCGCCCAGCAGTACAGTCTGGCCGCTTTGCACGGCGACTTGCGTCGAGACTGATCGGGTGGAGATGCGCGGATTGGTGGTGGTTGTCGAGCTTGAACTGGCGCCGGCATCGCTGACCTGTTGCTGAATGTCCATGTAGACCAGACCGCCTGGGTTGATCCGGGGCACTACGTCGAGAATCACGCCGGTTTGTATGTATTCGACGCTGCTCAGCGTGGTATCGGAGTTGCTGGTATTGACGGTGGTTTGACTGATGGGAATGTTATCGCCCACTTGAATTTGTGCCGGTTGGTTATTCATCACCACCAGCGACGGCGCCGACAGCACCTGGGTACGGCCATTGGTTTCCAGCGCGTGCAACGCAACTTGCAAGTTGGTGCTGACGAAGGAGTAGAACAGCGAGTCGGTCGCCCCCAAGCCTGCCCCGCCGGCCCCTAAGGCGCCCTGGCTGCCAGAGGTGTTGGCGACAGTGGTGCTGGAGGCGTTTTTCGCCAGCTTACCGAGGTACCACTGCACCCCCATGTCCAGCTCACCCGTGAGTTTGACTTCCAGAATGCGTGTTTCTATCTGCACCTGAAGCGGCGGATTGTCGAGGCGCTTGATTACTGATTCGATTTCCTTCCACTGGGCAGGACGCGTGCGTACCAGCAACTGGTTGCTGCTTTTCTGGGCGGTGATGCGGGTGCTGGAGTCGATGCTCTTTGCCGCAGTCCCACCGCCCTGCTCCGCGTTGTCGCCCTGACTGGCGCTGTCGTCGCCCGTGTCCGAGCTTTGTGTGTCGTCAGTGGTGGTGTCCTGGCTCTGGTCCTGCTTCTGATTCTGGTTGCCGTTCAGATTGCTGCTGTTGCCCAGCCCCCCGTTGCCGCCCATGCCACCCGTGCCGCCCGACCCGTTGCTTGAGTTAAGCGAAGACAAGGTAGCGATTCGCAGTCCTGGCGCGACTTTGGCGGCAGGCTCATCCTTGATCGCGCCGTTGCCATAAATCTGCCGCAGGTATTTGGCCAGGTCGGTGGCTTTCATGTTGCGCACGTCATAGACGTACATCTGCGGCTCGTTGCCGCCACCTTCGTCGATGGTGTGAATCCAGTCACCCACTTCGCGCAGGTATTCGGGTTGCGACGAAATAGCCACCACCGAGTTGGTCCGCTCAATCGGCAGAAAACGCACCATCCCGGCCAGCGGCATACCGCTATTGGGGCCGAACATTTTCTGCAACTCGGGCATCAACTCGCCGACTGAAGCGCGTTGCAGGCCATACACACCCACGGACATGCCTTTGAGCCAATCGACATCGAAGGTGTCGATGGTGTCTTGATAATTGGCCAGCTCATCCGGCGTGCCCGCCAGGCTCAGCACATTGCGCGCAGGGTCCACCAACAGAAAGGCGTTTTCCCGGGCAAACGGTTTGAGCAGTTTCTGCATTTCGGTTGCCGAGATATAGCGCAGTGGGAACAACCGCGCCGACAGACCGGTGGACGGTTGCGACACGGTCATTTCCGGCACCAACTTACCTGCAACAGCCTGACTGGCCGGGAGGATCACGTAACGATCGCCTTGGCGAATCATCGCATTATCAGTCCAGGACAGCAGCGTTTCCAGAATCGACAGCGCCTGTTTTTTATTGACCGGCTTGGACGTGGAGAAACTCACATCACCTTTGACGCCCTCCGCGATGCTGTAATTCTCGTGCAGCAGGTCACCCATGACGCTGTTGATCACCGCCTGAATCGGCTGATGGGTGAAGTTGAACACAATATCGCCACCTGCCGGTTCAGCCCTCGCGGCAGTAGCGGCAGGTGGCTGTATGAACCTCTGATTGCCTTTGATGATCTGTCGCTGCGGCGAGGTGGCGACTTGGGGCTGAGGCGCCTCGGTTGGTGGCTGCTCTGTTCCCGGGTCCACCGGCTGACGTTGTGAGCCCGTGCCTTGCAGGGCTTCATGCAGCAAACCGCTGTCTTGATCGGGGGTATCGGGTGTGGTTGCACAGCCACCGAGGGCGACGGCAGCAGCCAGGCAAAGCAAGGGTGTACGTAAAGTAGCGATGCTACGACCTCCTGAAGGGGTGCCCATCACGGGGCGGAATCATGGGGAAGTGAAATGGGTGGGGTATTCGACGGCGCGGGAAGCCGGGGTGCAGGTAACCGCAAGATTTGCGTGCGGCCGTCAAGCGTAAAACTGGCTTGCGTCGGCGCGAGCCGTTGCAGCGTCCAGCCATTGGGCAACTGCTGACCCTCGTTGACTTTCAACGCCGGACCTTCGGCCTGCTTGAGCAGGGCAACATGCACATCGCCATTGATAACCACCCCGGTCAGCGTCAGGCCGGCCAGACTCGAAGCCGGTGCTTGCGCCTGCGCGGTGGACTGATCCGGACTGCGATCAGTACTGAACAGCGGTGCCTGCCAGGTATTGGCCAGGCTTTGCAGACTCGCCTCCGGCGCCTGAGTGACAGAACGCTGATCCCCCGGCAGCGTGGGTGGCGACCGTTCGGGTAACCAGTGCGGCGAATGGCCGACACCGCTGAACAGCGCTGCAATCAGCACTGCCAAGGCGGCGGCCAGCCCCAGCAAGCAGCGTTCGAACCCGCGAAGTGAGCCAATCATGGCGTTGCCTCCGCCACAGCGGCAGGTTGCAGATAGCCCCGCACCAACAGGTGCACGGCGAGTTTCCCAGCACCGCCGCCAGTGGGCGCATCGGGAGCCCGACGCACGCTCAGCTCATCGACGAACAGGAACGGCCGCTGGTATTCAAGCTCATGCAGGATCGCCGTCAGCGGTTCGATGGCGCAGTCCAGGGTCAGGCTGACCTTCACTTGCCGATAAGGCTCGGTGCTGTCCTGTTCCGGGGTGATCGGCATGCGCTGGGTCAATGCACAGCCGCCACCGGTGTTGGCGTGGCTGTGAATCAGATCGGCGATGCGCTGCATCAGATCTGCGGCAACGGCGCTGGGGTCCTCGCCCGGCAGGAGGCTGGTGCTGCTGGCGGGATCGCGGCGGGCGTGTTCCAGTTGCTGGCGTAATGAATCACCCTGCTGCAACAGTCCGGCGTAGCGCTGCTGCTGCTCACGCAACGGCGCGGTCTGCTCGTTGATCTCGCGCAAGGGACCGGCGAACCAGCTGTCGATCAACAGCCAATAGCCAGCGCAAAGCACCAGCGCCAGAACGATCAAGGCGGCGCCCCGGCGTTCACGGGGTGTCAGTGGTCGGCGCATCGGCGGTCTCCTGATGCAAGTGAGCGCGCAGGGAAAAATGATCCTTGCCGGTTTGCGCATCGGGTTGGATCACACCCTGGAACTGGGCGTTCTCAAGATTCGGGCAGGTCTTAATTCGCGCGATCAAGGCGCTGGCCTTGGCGCTCTGACCGGAAAATGAGACGTCTGCGCTGTCATTGATTTCCAGCAGATCGAGCCAGGTGTCGCGGGGCAGGCACGCGGTCAACTCGCTGAGCAGCGCGGCGAGCGGTGGCTGGGCCGCCTTGCGCCGCAGCAGGTAGCTGGCCGCACCACGGGTATTGGTCAATTGCTGACGCAACTGCTTAACCTGCGCAACCTGGCTTTTTTGCGCCTGCACAGTGGCTTGCATCTCGCTGAGCAGGCGTTGCCGATCGTTCAACCAGAGCACCATCACGGCGACCAGCAACCCTGCGCAGACCAGCAGCAGTTTGCGCTGCAATCCACGACCGGACCGGCGTTGGCGCGGGCGTAGCGGCGCGGGCAGCAAATCAATGCCCAACCGCCCATCGCCAACACGTACATCCACCGCATGCACGCGCAAGCCCTGCTCTGCGCAGTCAGCCAGGATCCGATCAAGGCGCTCACGAACAATGGCGACCAGTATCACCTTGACGAAGGTAGCGCTGCGGCCATCCTGTCGCGCCACGAAATACAGCTGCTCGCGGTCGAACGGTGTGTAACGGTCCAACTCGTAGCCGACCACCGTGGGTAAATCCCGCGACGCCGCTATGGGCAGTTGCAGCGTCTGAACCAACACGGCCTCAGGTGGCAACAAAAGGATCTGCCGCACTTCAGCGGAGACCGTCAGCGTGGGCGCAGACAAGGGCCAGGCATGCACGCACTCGGGCGTTTCGCGGACCAGTAACTGGCGCACTCGCAAAGGCAGGCACGCACGCAACTCAGCCAGCCATAGCTGCCAGCCACGCTGCATAAGGCTGCCACGCCACTGCTGGACGATGCGTTCACGCCATGCCCAAACGGGCGCTAGACGCACTGAATTCAATGGATTCATTCTTGCCAACGCAACACCTTATAAGGCTGTGCGCCTCCCTCCGATGGGTTCAATAACACAATGGTTTCCAGGCTGGCCGACAGGCCGCCCGGTAGTTGCGCCTGGCTGTCGATGACAACCACCTGACCGGGGTCGGCGCCGACGGCGCTCTGCTTCGGCAGGTTCAGCGCACGGCGCAATAACACTGTCGCGAACGCCGGAACAGGACGGTCTAGCCCGCTCCACAAGGTGATCTCGGGCAGCAGGCGGGTATAAAGCGTCTGCGTCATGCCCGGTAATTGCCGCACTTCTTCAATTACCCGTAAGGGCGGCTGACCGCCAGCCCTGCGGGTTTCCAGCGCCTGCGCGATGGCTGAGGCCTGATCCCTGGCGGCGCCGCAGGCCTGGGCCAAGCGAACAATGTCGGCCACCACCGCGCTATTCAGGTCAAGCTTGCCGCGCTCGCTGCGCACGCTCACCGTCAGTTGCGCGTCGTCAAAGCGCAACCCGAGCGCACGACCGTCGGCGACCCAACGGGAACGTTGCAACGGATCCAGCAACGCCTGCACCGCAAGGTTCACACCCGCCTCGGCAGCCAGCAGCGCACGGGTGTGTTGGCGTTGCCAGAGCGCTTGCTTGTTTTCGAGCTGCACCCAGCCAGCCAGACCGGCCAACAACAGACTGAGCAACGCCAACGCCCACAGCACCAGCAGCAGGGCCACGCCTCTTTGCCGCCTCATTGCCCGCCTGCTCCGCCCGATAGATCCAAACGCAACGCAACCACCTCGCTCAACCAGGCCACGGGGCCGCCGACCCGCGCATCGATACGCACCGCACGCGGCAGACGGTTCGGCCACGGCCAGTCGGAGACCCAGCCGGTCGCCTCGCCCTTGGGTGAGAAACCGCGATAACTCAGGCTCAAGTCCTGCACGTCGCGCAGTAATACCTGCGGCTCACCCCACGGTTGCGAAGCATTGCCTGCGACACCGTTCTGGATCTGCGCGAAAGCGACCTGCAATCGTCGTGCGCCAGGGGGACCGCTCAGCGCCAGGGTATGCCGTTGAATCCCGCCGCCCAGTGCCCCGGGTAATGTCGCGACAAATTGCAGACGCTGCGCCGAGCCTTCGAAAAAGCCGCTGGTCTCGCTGTCATCTTCGGACGTGTCGAGGGGCAGCGCCTGACTGATAGAGGCGCGCAAAAAGGCCTGGGCGGTGCGTATTTCATCCAGGCTGACGGTGTAACGTTCGGCCTTGAGCACCGCTCGGTTAGCGCCCAGCAATGCGCTGCCGACCAAGGTCAGCAGCACGCCCAAAAGACTCAACACCACCATGATTTCCAGCAGCGTGAAGCCGCGTTCACGCGCCCTCACAAGTCCGACTCAGTGGACGAGCCAGTGCTCGGCCCGCGTATCCGCAAGGTACTGAAACGCGCCTGCCGCTGAGCCTCGCTGATACTCAGGTCCAGGCGAAACAGGCGGGGCTGCTCAGCCCGGGTCGGCTGTTGTAGGATCGTCAGCTGCCAATGAACACTATCGTTCAATACACCCTCGCGGTGCCCACTTTGCAGGGGGCCGGCGCCTTCTTGATCAAGCAGCGTGCGTGCGGCCAGGGTTAGCCGGTCGCTGCGCGCAACCTGCTGCAACGAACGAGCGCTCTGTCCAAAGGCAACCAACAGCACGCTGCAGCACACCGCCATCACCGCCAATGCCGCCAGCATTTCCAACAGGGTAAAACCGGCTTGCTCAGGGAGCCTCATGGCAGGCTCCGAAGCTGCACACTGCCGGTCAACCAACCCACGTCGATACGCCACCGTCGCTCGTCATGGGTTAGCACAAGATTGCCGCCACTGGAGCTGCCATCGGGATAAAACTCCACGGCAGCGCCCAGTTCTGCGGCCGTGTGCAACGCCACGCTCAGGTCTGCCGGCCAGTGATGCTCGGCCTGGCCTGGCGCCTGAAACACAAAACGGTGTAAGTCAAAAACCACCTGTGCCGGTTGACCGCTGACGATGGCGTTGACCCGGGTCGCGCGCAACGCCTCGACCATCTGCCCGACTGCACGGCGCTCGCCAGCGGAGCGCATGCCTTGCTGCAAACCAAAGCCCACCAGCCCGACCGCGATGCTCATCAAAACGATGACCACCAGCATCTCCAGCAGGGTGAAGCCTCTATTTGCAGCGGACGATGTCATGGCGGCGGGTTATTCCCAGTTGCCCAGGTCGGCACTGTAACCTTCGCCGCCGGGTTGGCCGTCCTGACCATAGAAAATCAAGTCGAAGGTACCGTGCTGGCCCGGAAAGCGGTAACCGAAGGCGTGGCCAAATGGATCTTTCAGGTCCGACGGCTTCGCGTATGGACCCGCCCAACCCGAGGCACTGCCGGATTTTTCGACCAACTGTTGAAGATTTTTCGGTGGAGAACCGAGGTCCAGTGCATAGCTCTCGACCTTCATGCTGAGGCTGGCCAGTTGCGCCTTGCCCGCCCCGTATTTGCCCTTGTCGACGTTGCCGCCCACCTGACGCACGACGATGGTCGCGACGATCCCAAGCAAGACAATCACGGCGAGCATTTCCAGCAGCGTGAAGCCGCGCTGACGACGGCCAGGTACAGCGTTGAATCGGGTTCGGGTGCAGCTCATTACGTTGATTCCTCGTGGACAATTTTTCAGATATTGCTGGTGAGGCTCATCAGCGGCAGCATGATTGCGAGCATGATCACGGCCACCATCGCAGCCATGACCACGGTCAGCGTCGGTACCAAGGCCGCGAGCATGCGGTCGATGCCACGCTTGGCCTCGACGTCGAAAACGTCGGCGACCTTGAGCAGCATGCTGTCGAGTTCACCGGCCTGTTCACCGACTTCGATCATTTGCAACGCCAGATCAGGCAGCAGCGGCTGGGCACCAAATGCGCTGGCCAAGGTGCCGCCACCTTTGACCGACTCGGTCGCCTGCTCTACTTGCACCTGCAAGGCCCGGTTGGTGCAGACTTGACGAGCGATGACCAGCGCTTGCAGCAGCGCGACCCCGTTGCTGAGCAACGTACCCAGCGTGCGCGCCAGCCGGGCCGCTTCGATTCGCTGCAGCAAGGGGCCGATGACGCGAATTTTCAACAAGCGACGGTCACGGCGTTGACGGCGCTGCGGGTCTCGCAGACGCAGCGCCGCGCCCCAGATCAACACGATCATTGCGGCCAACACCGCCAGACCGTAATCGCCGAGAAACTGCCCGAGGTTCAAAATGATTTCGGTGATCAGCGGAATCGGCACGCCCAGATCCCGAAAAATCGGCACGAACTGCGGCACTACATACGTCAGCAACAACGCCAGCGAACCCAGTACGCCGACCACCAGAAATGCCGGATAGATCAGCGCGTTGATCACTTCGCCGCGCAGCGACTGACTGCGCTCAAGGTAATCGCTCAACTGCCGCAAGGTGCTTTCCAGCGCGCCCCCCGCCTCCCCTGCACGCACCATGCTGATATAGAGCGCGGAAAACTGCCGGCCCTCTTCTTCGAGTGCCACCGACAAGGGTTTACCCGCCTTGACCTGCTCACGAATGCGCTTGATCAGGGCACGGGTCTGCGGCTGGCCGGGCTGTTTGAGCAAAATGGTCAGCGAACGCTCCAGCGGCTGACCGGCACCCAGCAGCGTTGCGAGCTGTTGAGTGAAACTGACCAATGCCGCGCCCCCCAGCGTGTCGCGCCCAAGCGCCTGGCGCAGGCCGCCAACACGGGCAGCGTCTATGTGCAGCAGCAACAAACCGCGCTTGTGCAGAGCTGCCACGGCAGCGGACTTGTCTTTCGCGTCCAGAGTGCCTTGCTGCACGACGCCCTGCCCGTCGAGGGCCCGATATTTGAAGGGGGTCATGGTCAGTCTCCGCGAGTAACGCGTAGCACTTCTTCCAGCGAAGTGATGCCAGTAACGGCCTGACGCAGCCCTTCCTCATGCAAAGTACGCAATCCCGCTCGGCGCGCCGCCTGTTCGAGGGTCGCGGCATCGGCATGGCGCATCAACAGGCCGCGCAGTTCTTCGTTCATCACCAGCAATTCAGTGATCGCGCTGCGCCCGTGATAACCGCCACCCGCCGCGTCCGTGCGCGGCCGATAGAGGCGAATCGGACGCTCGTCAGTGAAACGCTCCAGTTGGTGTTCGGCGATCAACTCCGCAGGTGCATCGAATGCCTCACGGGTCGCCGGATCGAGACGGCGCACCAGACGCTGGGCAAGAATGCCGTTGACCGTGGAGGCAATCAGATAGCTTTCGACCCCCATGTCCAGAAGCCGGGTAATACTCGCTGCCGCGCTGTTGGTGTGCAGGGTCGAGAGGACCAGGTGGCCGGTTAGCGAAGACTGGATGGCGATACGGCAGGTTTCCAGATCGCGCATCTCACCGATCATGATCACGTCCGGGTCCTGACGCACGATAGAGCGCAGGGCCCCGGCAAAATCCAGCCCGATTGCCGGCTTAACCTGGATCTGATTAATCCCTTCGAGCTGATACTCCACCGGATCTTCGACGGTGATGATCTTGCGTTGCGCAGTATTGAGCCGGGACAAGGCGGTATAAAGGGTGGTGGTCTTACCGGAGCCGGTCGGCCCGGTGACCAGCAAAATGCCGTGGGGACGGTCGAGTACATCGAGGAAGGCGTCCAGCCGCGCACCGTCGAAACCCAGGCTGGGAAAGTCAAAATTAATGGTCTGGCGGTCCAGCAGCCGCATGACCACCGACTCGCCGAAACTGGTGGGTACGGTCGACACGCGCAGGTCGAGTTCCTTGCCTTGAATACGCAACATGATCCGCCCGTCCTGGGGCAAACGTCGCTCGGCGATATCCAGCCGGGCCATGATCTTGACCCGGGAGATCACGGCTGCCGACGAACTGGACGGTGGCGCTTCGGCCTCATGCAGTACGCCATCAATGCGGTAACGCACCTTGAGCTGGCTTTCGAACGGCTCGATATGAATGTCGGAGGCGCGATGCTCGACGGCTCGCTGCAGGATCAGGTTGACCAAACGGATCACGGGCGCCTCGGACGCCAGATCTTTCAGGTGCTCGATATCTTCCAGTGAGCCACCTTCGTCATCCAGGTTCTCGATCAACGTACCCATGGCCGAGCGACCTTGGCCGTAGTAGCGCTCGATCAAGGTTTCGACTTCGTTGCGCGGCCCGATCGACAACCAGACCGGCACTTCACAGGCGTAGGCGATGGCTTGAAAGGGGTACAGAACGCTTGGGTTAGCAGCCACCACCTGCAACCCGCAGTCGCTCCATCCCACCGGCACTACCTGATAGTGACGCATGAAGCGCTCGGTCAACACCGGCAACGGGTCAAGCACTGCCGGCGCGCTGTCGGCCAGCAACAAGGGGGCCTGCAACAACGCCGACCATGCACGCGCCAATTCAAATTCGGAGACCAACCCCAGGCGCGTCAACAACCCGAGTAACTCGGTGCCCTCGGACTCTAGCAACAAACGTCGCGCACGCTCCAGGTCGACCGTTTTCAACCCAGCGTTTTCCATCAGCCACACACAAATCTGCTTAGCATCAGGAATCAGCAGATGGGTGGAATCGACAGGCATTAACGGCATGGGCACGGACATTCTGTGTAGATCGGAGGGCCAATGATCACAACGCTCCCCCTGAGCGAAGGAGCCTGCGAGAGAAAACGTCAAACCATCAGTTCGATGTTTTCTGGGTGGTGGTGCTTAGCGGACGGCCACCTTTGATGGTCTTAGCCTTCTGTTTTTTCACGGCGTTGGCATCGTGGGTCTGGGTCATCACGGTGGAGTCCGTTGCACCGGATGTCGCCTCCGCATCTGTCGAGTCCGCAGCCATTGCAGCACTACACAGGGTAAAACCTAAAACAATACCAGCGCCGACCAGGGGCAACTTCATAAACGCTCTCCACTCGATAAATATGAAATGACTGTGCTCTAGCCTGAAACTACCGAGCCAGAGCTTATAACCAACAAATTCAGGCAAAGTGCCAGTAACACAATAAATAGACTCGACCTGAAATCGTTAAACCTATCGACTAACTGGTTTAACAAGAGTTCCTGAATTGTAATAAAAAAGTCAAAAACCACTCAAATACGCTTTTGTTTGACTTCTTGTAGCAAGAATTGCCTTAATTATGCAGCCAAAACGCTGCACAAGTCCTTCTCGTGATGGCATATAGGCATGAGACGGGCGAGACAATAAATATAATTCTTATAATATAAAAACAGCAGCCACTAACAACTATCGCACTGAAACATAATCGTTTCAACAGCGCGGTAACGCTAAATCATTGCCCAAATAAAAGTTGTGAGCCCTTAACGATCACAACTAACCCATCTAGTACAAATGTTGTTGGAGGCCCCATGAGTAAACGAAAAATGATCGGTGCACAGTCTGCGCTGGCCTTGCTGGCACTGGCGGTGTCGCAGGTTCACGCCACCGATGCCACTCAACAGGCAGCCCGTGAAGCTCGCGCTGACCAAGCAGCTGACAAGACCCTGGCGACGATGACCCAGGAAGAAAAACTCGCGTATATCGGCGGTACCGCCGGCTGGGATGTGAAACCCCTGACCCAACACGGCATTCCGCAAATTCACGGTGCCGACGGTGGCGTCGGCGTTCGCTACACCAGCGAGGGCAACGATCAAGGTGTTGTCTATCCCTCAGGCCCAAACCTGGCCGCCACCTGGAACCCGCGCCGCGCCATCGACCTGGGTCGCGCGCTGGGTTACGACACGGCGACCGGCGGCTACCAGTTCATCACCGGCCCTGGCACTAACCTGTACCGCATGCCTTATGGCGGTCGCGCATTCGAATACCTGTCCGGCGAAGACCCGTTTTTGGGGGCCAGCCTGGCACCTGCAGTGGTGAACGGCATACAGTCCCGCGGCGTCTGGGCCAACACCAAGCACTTCGCGGCCAATGACCAGGAAAGTAACCGCTTCAACCTCAACGAAGTCATCGATGAACGCGTGCTGCGCGAGATGACCTTGCCGTCTTTCGAGTCTGCTTCGAAGAACAGCAAAACGGCGATGATGATGTGCTCCTTCCAAAAGGTGAACGGCGACTTCGCCTGTGAAAGTACGCACCTGATTCGCGATATTTTGAAAAAAGAGTGGGGTTATACCGGCTTCATCCAGAGCGACTACAACGCGGTGGTCCACGGCCTCAACGCTGCCCAGGCGGGCACCGATCTGGACATGATGGGCTACCAGATGAACAGCACCATCCTCAAGCCTTACCTGGACAGCGGCGAGTTGAGCGCAGCCACCATCGATGACAAAGTGCGGCGCATTCTCAAGCAGATCTACCTGTTCAAATTCGACAGTAAAACGCCGTCGACCGTGCACGACATGAACAGCACTACCAGTAACAAGGTGGCCCTGAACGCGGCCCGCGAAAGTATCGTGCTGTTAAAAAACCAGGGCAGTCTACTGCCGCTGGACGCGAAGAAAGTCAAAACCATCGCAGTGGTCGGTGACTTGGCCAAGTACGCACCGCCGACCGGTTTCGGCAGCGCCAACGTCCTCGCGAGCAACTACATTAGCGAACTGAGTGGTCTCAAGCAGGCGGCGCCCAATGCCAAGGTCGAGTTCATCGACGGGCTGTCGCTCGACCCAACTGCCTCGCTCTGGACCAGCACCGACAAGGCTGGCAACAGTACCAAAGGCCTGAAGACCGAGTTTTTTACCAACACCAACTGGTCGGGCGATGCTGCCACGACCCGCACCGATGCCCACGTGAACCTGGACTGGTCCAGCGACAGCAATCTGCCGGTGAATGGAGACACCGCGAACACCTCGATCCGCTACAGCGGCAAGATCACCCCGACGCAAAGCGGCGAGCAGGTGTTCAAGGTGCGCGCCGACGGTGCTGTGCGCCTGTACGTCAACGGCCAAAAGATCATCGACAACGGCGATGGCGAGCACCTGGTAGGCAACCACATCCCGCCGACCATTCCGGTCTACGCAAAACTGAAACTCGAAGCCGGCAAGGCCTACGACGTGAAGCTGGAATACTCGCGCCGGGATGGCTACCTCTCGACCATGGGCGGCATGGTCGGCGTGCAAATGAGCTGGGCTTCGCTGCAAGCCCCCCAGGATCTGTCCAAGTACGATGCCGTCGTCGTTGCAGTGGGTAACAGCTACGAATACGAAGGGGAAGGCTTTGACCACAGCTTCGATCTGCCGGAATTCCAGAGCGACTTGATCCAGAGCATCGCCAAGGTCAATCCGCACATTGTCGTGACCCTGCACGGCGGCACTGGCTTGAAGATGAGCGACTGGATCGATCAGGTACCCGCGGCCCTCCACGCCTTTTACCCCGGCCAGAACGGCGGTCAGGCCTTGGCTGAAATTCTGTTCGGCAAGGTCAACCCGTCGGCCAAACTGCCCATCAGCATCGAACGCAATATCGAGGACAACCCGGTCTACTCGACCTTTCCTGCATTCGACAACCAGGAAACCCTCAAAGAGATCAGCTACAAGAATGATCTGATGCTGGGTTATCGCGGCTACGAGAAAAATGGCATCAAGCCGCTCTACCCGTTCGGCTACGGCATGTCTTACACCACCTTCAGCTACAGCAATATCACCGTTACCCCAGGCGTGGCCGTGGGCAACACGCCGATCAAGGTCTCGTTCGACCTGACCAACAGCGGCAAGGTGGGCGGTGCTGAAGTCGCCGAGCTGTATGTCGGCCAGCAAAACCCGAAAGTCGAGCGCGCGCTCAAAGAGCTCAAGGGTTACAAAAAGGTCTATCTGAAGCCGGGCGAAAGCAAGCGCGTGACCATCGAACTGAATGATCGCTCGCTGGCTTACTACGATGTGAAAAGCAAGCAATGGGTGGTGGACGCCGATACCTTCAACTTGTCGCTGGGCGCTTCGTCGCAAGACATTCGCCTGAACGCCAAACTGGTGAACCCGTTCCGCCAGGAACTCTCGACCACGACCAGCAACCCGCTACCGCGCGCGGCGCTGAACGCGACAAAAGTGACCCTGTCGACGGTAAAAACAGGCGGCCTGTACCAGCAGAACGAGAACGAAGACAGCGATACGAGCGAAGGCGACGGTTACGACAGCACCGGTGACAGCAGCACGGGCACTACCGGCACGACTCAATCGAGCCAGACCGGCTATTGATCCGCTGAATCAGGGATAGCATCAGGCTCAGGGATGAGCCCCACGCGGACGCTACAGGTCCGTGTTCTGCGTTGTCGGGGCTTGCCGTATTGCCAATTCAACCCGCGCAATATAAACGTCAAATCGCTCGACCAGATCGACCTTCTCGGGAAAGCGCAGCCATTGAATCTGCAACCCGTCCATCATCGCCAGTATCTCCTGGATCAAACCCGGCAGATCGACATCCCCCCGCACCTCGCCCAATTCAACCAGCTCCGTGAGCTGACCGAGCATGCGTGCATGAATGGTTTGATAGCGCTTCTGAAACCAGGCCCAGGCGGGCTGATTATCCAAAAGACTTTCGGCATTCAGAATGGTGAACGCGCGGACTACGCCCGGTGCTGTCGCATTCGAACGATTGATCGCACGCAAGCTGCCCAACAGCCCTGACAAGGTTTTTTCTGCGCGCACTTCATCGGCGATCCTTTGACTGACCTCGTCCCGCCGCTCCAATACGCCCATCAAAAGTGAGGATTTGCTCGGAAAGTGATGCAACAGCCCGGCAACGGAAATTCCGACAATACCCGCCACCTGAGCCATCGATGCGCCGGTATAGCCTTCCAGTGAAAAGACCTGCAACGCCGCATCCAGCAGCTCTTCACGGCGTTTTTCGCCCTTGGGAGCGCGCCGCTGTTTGGGTGCGGCGGCGCGTTCATTACCCGTTCCAGCGGGGTTCGACTGAGTCATATCAGTTTCCTTGATCAACAGGCCGGTACCCTACCCAGAAAGGCAAAATGCTGCAATCAACGTGGAACTGCATCAACCGCTTGGGTGTGTCGACAACCTGAATAATAACGCCAGCAACAAGGGTGCGGATGACCATATGAAGACGCAGCCGTCGCCGACTGACTATATTTTCGTGAACAACAGGCGACGCTCGTTTTGCCCTGAAAAAAATACTTATTCTCGCGACGGATCTTTTCCCTATCTATCGTTCAAATTATTAACTGCGTTCACTTTCGGATGCAGGACTGAAGGAGTTGTCATGAGACGTGTGCGCCCCCTAGTCAAATTACGGCATATTCTGCTCATCCCATTGGCGCTCGCGGCGCTGGCGAGTACGCCAATCTTTGCTCAGAACGAGGTCATCATCCGCCAGGCGCCGCCGCCCATGCGTACGGAGATGGTGCCCCAGGCTCGCCGCGGCTATGCCTGGGATAATGGCCACTGGCGCTGGGATGGCCGTGGTTACGCCTGGGTACCCGGTCATTGGCAGCCCGTAAGACACGGTGCACGCTGGAAGCCCGGGCACTGGCAGACACGCGGGCCAAACTGGGTCTGGATCGAGGGGCACTGGGTACGTTGAGCCCACGGGCGGAACGGCACAAGGGGACGAATATCTTCTGGGCGATGCCGACGAAGCCAAAGAAGTGGCCCAGGAAGGTATCTTAGGGCTGTTTTCCCGTGCACAAACAAAACCCCTGTCTGCATACGCAAACAGGGGTTTCGGAATTTAATCTTGACGATGACCTACTCTCACATGGGGAAACCCCACACTACCATCGGCGATGCATCGTTTCACTGCTGAGTTCGGGATGGGATCAGGTGGTACCAATGCTCTATGGTCGTCAAGAAATTCGGCTGCCGGCTCGTGGTGCTTGCGCGCAACGGGCCAACTAATGGGATGTGATAGATTTGTGTGTTGGCTGCAAACTTTCGACTGTATCGTCTTCACACACATCAATCTGCTTTTCTCTCAGCAGATTGCTTGGGTGTTATATGGTCAAGCCTCACGGGCAATTAGTATTGGTTAGCTCAACGCCTCACAGCGCTTACACACCCAACCTATCAACGTCGTAGTCTTCGACGGCCCTTCAGGGGACTCAAGGTCCCAGTGAGATCTCATCTTGAGGCTAGTTTCCCGCTTAGATGCTTTCAGCGGTTATCTATTCCGAACGTAGCTACCCGGCAATGCCACTGGCGTGACAACCGGAACACCAGAGGTTCGTCCACTCCGGTCCTCTCGTACTAGGAGCAGCCCCTCTCAAATCTCAAACGTCCACGGCAGATAGGGACCGAACTGTCTCACGACGTTCTAAACCCAGCTCGCGTACCACTTTAAATGGCGAACAGCCATACCCTTGGGACCGGCTTCAGCCCCAGGATGTGATGAGCCGACATCGAGGTGCCAAACACCGCCGTCGATATGAACTCTTGGGCGGTATCAGCCTGTTATCCCCGGAGTACCTTTTATCCGTTGAGCGATGGCCCTTCCATACAGAACCACCGGATCACTAAGACCTACTTTCGTACCTGCTCGACGTGTCTGTCTCGCAGTCAAGCGCGCTTTTGCCTTTATACTCTACGACCGATTTCCGACCGGTCTGAGCGCACCTTCGTACTCCTCCGTTACTCTTTAGGAGGAGACCGCCCCAGTCAAACTACCCACCATACACTGTCCTCGATCCGGATAACGGACCTGAGTTAGAACCTCAAAGTTGCCAGGGTGGTATTTCAAGGTTGGCTCCACGCGAACTGGCGTCCACGCTTCAAAGCCTCCCACCTATCCTACACAAGCAAATTCAAAGTCCAGTGCAAAGCTATAGTAAAGGTTCACGGGGTCTTTCCGTCTAGCCGCGGATACACTGCATCTTCACAGCGATTTCAATTTCACTGAGTCTCGGGTGGAGACAGCGCCGCCATCGTTACGCCATTCGTGCAGGTCGGAACTTACCCGACAAGGAATTTCGCTACCTTAGGACCGTTATAGTTACGGCCGCCGTTTACCGGGGCTTCGATCAAGAGCTTCGCGTTAGCTAACCCCATCAATTAACCTTCCGGCACCGGGCAGGCGTCACACCCTATACGTCCACTTTCGTGTTTGCAGAGTGCTGTGTTTTTAATAAACAGTCGCAGCGGCCTGGTATCTTCGACCGGCATGGGCTTACGCAGTAAATGCTTCACCCTCACCGGCGCACCTTCTCCCGAAGTTACGGTGCCATTTTGCCTAGTTCCTTCACCCGAGTTCTCTCAAGCGCCTTGGTATTCTCTACCCAACCACCTGTGTCGGTTTGGGGTACGGTTCCTGGTTACCTGAAGCTTAGAAGCTTTTCTTGGAAGCATGGCATCAACCACTTCGTGTGCCTAAGCACACTCGTCATCAGCTCTCGGCCTTAGAATCCCGGATTTACCTAAGATTCCAGCCTACCACCTTAAACTTGGACAACCAACGCCAAGCTGGCCTAGCCTTCTCCGTCCCTCCATCGCAATAACCAGAAGTACAGGAATATTAACCTGTTTTCCATCGACTACGCTTTTCAGCCTCGCCTTAGGGACCGACTAACCCTGCGTCGATTAACGTTGCGCAGGAAACCTTGGTCTTTCGGCGTGGGTGTTTTTCACACCCATTATCGTTACTCATGTCAGCATTCGCACTTCTGATACCTCCAGCAAGCTTCTCAACTCACCTTCACAGGCTTACAGAACGCTCCTCTACCGCATCACCTAAGTGATACCCGTAGCTTCGGTGTATGGTTTGAGCCCCGTTACATCTTCCGCGCAGGCCGACTCGACTAGTGAGCTATTACGCTTTCTTTAAAGGGTGGCTGC
>NZ_CM155277.1:697500-1887500 GCF_056680335.1 Pseudomonas sp. ASL9
CACATCCAACTTAACGAACCACCTACGCGCGCTTTACGCCCAGTAATTCCGATTAACGCTTGCACCCTCTGTATTACCGCGGCTGCTGGCACAGAGTTAGCCGGTGCTTATTCTGTCGGTAACGTCAAAACAGATACGTATTAGGTAACTGCCCTTCCTCCCAACTTAAAGTGCTTTACAATCCGAAGACCTTCTTCACACACGCGGCATGGCTGGATCAGGCTTTCGCCCATTGTCCAATATTCCCCACTGCTGCCTCCCGTAGGAGTCTGGACCGTGTCTCAGTTCCAGTGTGACTGATCATCCTCTCAGACCAGTTACGGATCGTAGCCTTGGTGAGCCATTACCTCACCAACTAGCTAATCCGACCTAGGCTCATCTGATAGCGCAAGGCCCGAAGGTCCCCTGCTTTCTCCCGTAGGACGTATGCGGTATTAGCGTCCGTTTCCGAACGTTATCCCCCACTACCAGGCAGATTCCTAGGTATTACTCACCCGTCCGCCGCTCGCCACCAGGTACAAGTACCCGTGCTGCCGCTCGACTTGCATGTGTTAGGCCTGCCGCCAGCGTTCAATCTGAGCCATGATCAAACTCTTCAGTTCAAACATCTTTGGGTTTTGACAAAACCCTAAACTTAGCTCAGCAATCGTTGGTTACATCTTTGATTTCTCGCGGAGTAACTTGTGATGCTGACAATCAGTTGACTTCAGTCTTACAGCACAAGCACCCACACGAATTGCTTGATTCAGTTGTTAAAGAGCGGGTGGTTGAGATCTTTCGTCTCAGCCGAGGCGCGCATTCTACAGCAGCCCCTGTTGCTGTCAAGCGGTTATTTTAACAAGTTTCAAAGTTTCCTTTGCAACTTCAACCACTTGCGCTTCGATCAACTTCACGTCTCTCGTTAGCGGGAGGCGAATTCTACAGCGTTACACGCTGCTGTCAACACCTCTTTTCTACCGCTTTCGATCCAGAAGATCAAAACCCCTTCCTCGCCGCTTACTCTGGATAACTCTTTGATTTACAAGGAGTTTTCCGTTTCATCTGCTCCGGAAGAGGTGCGAATTATAGAGAGATTTGACGGGCCGTCAACACCTAATTTCACAAACCTGTCACATCGTTAAAACACGTCTATATATAGCTAACGATGCCGTCGACTGACGATCCCGCCCGACATCACCCCCGCTCCGAGGTAACGGCGGATCAGCTTGATAACTTGCCGGACTTCGATTTGGCGCTGCACGTAAACCATCAGCACATCATGGCTGACCCGATCAAAGAATTTCTCAAGATCAAGTTCCACGCACCAGCGGTGACCCGCCGCCACATGGGCACGGGCGATTTCGATGGTTTGGCGAGCGGTTCTGCCCGGACGAAAACCGTAGCTATAGTAGCTGCAGTGCCTGTTGGATCAAACGGTCCACGACGCAGGGAATACCCAACTGTCTTGTTCCGCCTTGGGGTTTTGGAATTTCGACGGCGCGTACACCTTGAAGGTGTCAAGGGCTGGCTCTCATGTGACGAGCGAAGACGGGCTGAGACATATGCAGCTTCTTATGCAACGTTACAATTTCTTGCGCCGACACTTCTGGCGCCGGCAAGGCGCAAGCCGCCGACTCCGTTCGTCGCCTCTGCAAACGTAACGCGGAATACGCGACCATGCATGGCTTAAGGATTGCACAGGACGCTCGTAGCGGCCCCAGAACGACGTAATTCTGACGCGGCGGCAATCAACTTAACACTTAAGGACTCCAGCGATGCGCTTGGTCAGTCACCGGGAGATGTAACGTGTCAACTCTCAATGAAATCGCAGCGAACCACGCGAGAATGGCTAAGGCACGGGTAGAAGAGTCGACCGAGCAGAGTGAGAGACACTCCCAAATAGTGGGCACTTTCGAAGCTCCATCCCCTCATGCGATACAGCAAATGCCACTGCACCTCGTCGGAGCAAAAGACAACTACCTCGGACAAGCAACGGGCTACTTGCTCTGACTGCGCGCTCTGAGCTTCGACCTTGTTGGCCGCGTTTGACGGCCCTGTGCTGTGCCGGGTCCCATTTTGTCGCTCGCCAGCTGATGGCGATGGGGCACACGGCCAAGCTGGTCTCTCCACAGCTTGTTCGTCCCTTCGTCAAGGGCAACAAAAACGACTTTGTCGACGCTGAGGCGATTTGTGAGGCGGCTTCCCGCCCTTCAATGCGTTTCGTTACGCCTAAAACCGAAGCCCAGCAAACCCTTTCAGTGTTGCATCGTATGCGCGAATCGCTGGTGCGCGATCGCACCAAAACCGCCAATCAGATGCACGGTTTTCTGCTGGAGTTTGGAATCAGCTTGCCTAAAGGCCTGGCGGTTATGAAGCGTTTGGCGAGCGTCTTGCCTGAGCATGAATTACCCGTGCGGCTGACGGTGTTGTTGCAGCGCCTGCACGATCACTTTGTCTACTTGGATGAGCAAATCAAGGCGTTGGATAAAGAGCTGGCGTGCCAACTGGCCGACGATGATCTGGGCAACCGCTTGCTGAGCATGCCGTGTGTCGGCCCGATCACCGCCAGCCTGCTGGCTGTCGAGATGGGCGATGGCAAACAGTATCGCTGCAGCCGCGACTTTCCCGCCTCTGTTGGCCTAGTGCCCAGGCAATACAGCACGGGCGACAAGGCTAACCTGCTGGGGATCAGCAAGCGCGGTGACAAAAATCTCAGGCAGATTGGGTCCGCGCACGGCTGATACGACGGCACTCGAACGTGGTGGCCTGTGCTTTGACCAACAAACTGGCTCAGATCGCTTGGGCGATATCAGCTCGTCATGGGATATTTGAAGTTGAGTCCGATGCCGTGGCCAGCTGACTCAGCAATTATTGTAGTGCCACGAACCACTCCAGGAACGATCGTTTCAGCATCTCGGCGGAAACTGCAATGGCTACCTTTTACACGCGAAACTGTCCCAGTAGTTGATACAGCTGCCTGACCACATGGCTCAGTTGCTGGCTGGCTGAGTTCGACTCTTCGGCAGCTTGAGCATTGCTCTGGGCCAGGCTAGCGGTCTGGGCGACATTTTGGTTGATCTCGTCGACCACATGCGCCTGTTGCAATGTAGCGCTGGCGATGGAAGCGCCCAAACCGCTGATGTTGCGCAGCGCCCCGGCGATCTGGCTCAAGCTGGTGCCGGCCTGACTGGCTTGTTCCAGCGTCAACCGGGAAGCATGACTGCTGGCGTTGATCACACTTACCGCGGCTCTGGACTTACCCTGCAGTTGTTCGATCATCATCTGGATTTCCGCAGTCGACTGCTGGGTGCGCTGGGCCAGCAGGCGTACCTCGTCGGCGACCACGGCAAAGCCGCGCCCCTGTTCTCCGGCGCGGGCAGCTTCGATGGCAGCGTTGAGCGCCAGTAGATTGGTCTGTTCAGCGATGGCACGAATGACCTCCAGCACACCGCCTATCTGAGTACTGTCCTCATCCAGTGACTGGATCACATTCACCGCTTGGCCAATGGTGGTCGACAACTGATCGATCTGCGTCAAGCTGCGGTCGATGCTCTGCAAGCCCTGTTCCGCCTGATGCTCGGCACTACGAACTTCAGCGGCGGCATGTTCGGAGCTCTTCGCCACATCTTGCACGCTATAGGCTACCTCGTTGATAGCTGTGGCCACCTGTTCCATCTGTTGCGACTGCTGACCACTTTGCTGCTGGGCAGCACTGGCGCTGTCACTCAGGGAATGGGCGGAGCGATCCAGCAATTGCGCAGCCTCGAGCATTTCTCCAATCACCTGGCGCAGCTTACCGGTGAAGGCGTTGAAATGCAGTGCCAGGGAACTGAGCTCGTCACGGCCACTCACCTGCAACTGGCGAGTCAGGTCACCTTCGCCACTGGCGATATTGGCCATGGCCTCGACCGTCTGCTGAAGCGGACGGGATATGCTGCGCACGATCAGGCTGACGGCGACGGCCAACAACAAGGCGATCAGCAGACAGAGCAAAGACGTCTGCAGCAGTTCATCGCGGAACGGCGCCTTTATGTCGTCGATGTAGACTCCGGAGCCAAGTACCCAGCCCCAGGGTTTGAACAACGCAATGTAGGAAACCTTGTCCAACGGCTCGCTGTACCCTGGCTTGGGCCACGTGTAGGCAAGCATGCCAGCGCCCTGTTCTTTGGCGATGCGTATCATTTCAGCGGCAAACAACAGACCGTTGCTGTCCTTCAGACCGCCGACGTCCTGCCCCTCCATCTGAGGATTGACCGGATTCATTAGCATCACTGAACGCAAATCCTGGATGAAAAAGTATTCCTGGCTAGCATAACGCAGACCGCGCACCATCTCCTTAGCCTGCTCCTGGGCTTGTTCACGGGTCAGCTTGCCAGCCTGCTCCAACCCCTGGAAATAGGCAAAAACGCCCAGCGTGTTTTCCACAGCATTACGGGGCTGCTGAATCTTGGCGCTGTAGTGGTTGCTATAACTTCGCTGCAGCATGACGGCGGCAAGTGCCAGCAGCATTAACAAAGAAACCAGCAGAATTAGCCAAAGGCGGCGGTTGATGGGCATGTTTCGCAGACTAGACACGGGGATGTTCCTTATTGAAGTCATGTGCTCGGTGCTCGGATATCCACTGCCCGGATCGTTGCGGTAGTCCCCCCTGCTTGAGCATCCGCGCAGACAGGGGGGATTTACCTCCCGAGCTAAAAATTCGGAGCTGACATCAATCCCTTGACAGCTCCTTGAGATTTTTTCGAAAGCTCTAACTCAGAACGGCACCGCCAGCTTCAACCAGTAAGCATCGCCTTGCGCACGATTTCGCACGTCGGATTCCTGCTCCCATTTTGCGGTCAGGAACCAACCTTTGTTGCTGGCGTATTTGATCGAAGGACCAATGGCAAGCGCGTGCCCTTTGTTGCCTTCGATGGTTTCACCGTACTGCCGATCATCTGTGGTCTGCTGATAGACATAGCCGCCCAAACCCACTACCCAACCGCTGCCCAGTCCCCAACCCACCGAATAGTCGACGTGCAACTCTTGGCCTGATGTGTAATCGGTCGCGTTATTTTTCGTATTGAAGTCATACATGATTTTTGCATCGGCATTCAAACCCACCGGATCGATATACGAAAACGCCAGAATCGGTTGTATATCCCAATAGTTGCGACCTATATTGGCCAAATCGTTACGATCATATTCACCGGCCGGCGTAATTATATCGAGTGCGACGATGGCGTGTAACTTCTCGCTCAGGTGATAGCCCAACGCCGTCCCGAGTGTTATATCACCTAATCCTCGCTTTCTTTGCGACTGGCCATTGAGATCAACTTTTAGGTCAACTAACGGCATAATGGTATGGAACCCCAGGGTACCACCCAATATCTGCTGATCGGTCACCCAGATAAAGCGCGGATCAATCGAACTGGCTTGGACTCGAAAGTCCAGCGGCAGTTTTTCGCCGTTGTTACCGCGCAGCGAATCCGCATCGTAATGGCTGGCAAAAACCATACCGTAAAGACCAGGCGGTGGCATCGCGCCGGTCATGTAGTTTTCAGCGCCCATTGGATAGCTGGACCCGCCACCTTCAGTTGCCTGCACACCGTCTGAAAACCCTACCGTCAGTAGGCTCAGACTGATACAGAACAACAAATACAGAACGTAGATAATGTGTGTGTTTTCCGTCAGTAAAATATTGTTTTTATTATTATTCATGGTCACTTCCATTATATCAGAATTTATACACAGTTAATGGTTAATTGCCAAGTAATGATAGCCATTGTAGCGAGCACAGAAACTCAAGAGGCTCTATTTTTACGCGAGGAATAGCAGTCTCCACATACTCACGAAGCTCTTTATTAATAAAGCGAAAAACCGGTTTGATCTCTAATTTCTTGCCGGTTATTCTTCAATCACGTATGACAAAGTACTTTGAAAAATGGGCCAAGCCAAACCATTCTCAGCATTTGTTGATCATGTTATGCACGCACATTAGCGTTTGAGCTTACTTGCCGATTCACCACCAATACCAAAGTGGTTTTTCGGCATTTCGGTGATGATCACTCGGACCCGTTCGATGGGCGCGTCCAGCGAGCGCGACATGGCCTCGCTCACTTCACGGATCAGGGTTTCCTTCTGCTCATTGGTACGACCTTCGAGGATATACAACTGGGCAATCGGCATGGTGCCTTTCCTTGCGTTTAGCGGCCGGCTCGGAAGCCGGCAGTAAAGGGGGTTAGATAAAGCGTGCAGAGACCGAACCGAGGCCCTGGTAGCGTACGGTGATGTTGTCGCCTGGTGCCACCGGCACCGCTGCGGTGATACCACCGGTCATGATGAAACTACCCGCCGGGATGTGTTCGCCGCGCTCGGCCAGCAGATTAGCCAACATCGCCACGCTGGATGCCGGGTGACCGAGCACCGCAGCGCCAGCACCGAGCTCCACCACTTCACCGTTTTTCTCCATCACTACACCGATGGTGCGCAGGTCGAGATCGGCCACATTGGCCATTTTCCCGCCGCTGATAAAGCGGGTCGAAGAGGCGTTGTCGGCGACCACGCTGATCAGGTCGAACTTGAAGTTCTCGTAGCGCGAATCGATCACTTCCACAGTCGGGATGATGAAGTCGGTGGCTGCCAGTACCTGACCAATGTGGCAACCAGGGCCGTACAGAGGTGCCTTGGTAACGAAGCTAATCTCCGCCTCGACTTTCGGATGGATCAGTTTTGAGCAGTCCACTACGCCGCCGTCGGCGATGCTGAAGTAGTCGGCGAGAAAGCCATAGATCGGCGTTTCCACGCCCATCTGCGCCATCTTCGCCCAAGAGGTCAAACCCATCTTCATTCCGACGATCTTGTTGCCTCGGGCCTCCTTACGCCGGCGGATTTCCCACTGCACGTCGTAGGCGTCTGCAAATGTCATCTTTGGATAGTCGTTAGTCACCTTGCTGATCTCATGCACATGCAGTTCAGCGTTTTCGACGTGCTCCGCGAGGGCCAGCACCTGTTCGCGGGTCAGGGTACGGTTCATGAGCGTTGCTCCTTACGGACGGCTAGAAGATTGAGGGCGACATCAACGATCATGTCTTCTTGACCACCCACCATCCGGCGCCTGCCCAGCTCGACCAGGATGTCCAGAGTCTTGAGGCCGTACTTGGCAGCGGCGACTTCGGCGTGGCGCAGGAAGCTTGAGTAAACGCCGGCATAACCCAGCGCCAAGGTCTCGCGGTCAACCCGCACCGGACGGTCCTGCAACGGACGCACGATGTCGTCGGCTGCGTCCATCAAGGTGTACAGGTCGGTACCGTGGTTCCAACCGAGGCGTTCGGCGGCGGCAATGAACACTTCCAGCGGCGCATTACCGGCACCGGCGCCCATCCCGGCGAGGCTGGCGTCGATCCGGTCGCAACCCTCCTCCACCGCAGTAATGGAGTTGGCCACCCCCAGGCTCAGGTTGTGGTGGGCGTGCATACCGGTCTCGGTTTCTGGCTTCAGCACGGCCTTGAACGCACGGAAGCGATCGCGGATATCCTGCATGTTCATGGCCCCACCGGAGTCGGCCATGTACACGCAGGTCGCGCCATAGCTTTCCATCAACTTGGCCTGCGCGGCCAACTGCTCGGCCGGGATCATGTGGCTCATCATCAGGAAGCCAACGGTGTCCATGCCCAGTTCACGGGCGTATTCGATGTGCTGTTTGGACACGTCCGCTTCGGTGCAGTGAGTGGCGATCCTGACCACGCGAGCACCGGCGTTGTAGGCCGCCTTGAGGTCATGCACCGTGCCGATTCCGGGCAACAACAGGGTGGTGATTTTGGCATGGCGGATCACATCGGCAGCCGCTTCGATCCACTCCAGATCGGTGTGCGAGGCGAAGCCGTAGTTGAAGCTGGAGCCTTGCAGACCGTCACCGTGGGCGACTTCGATGCTGTCGACCTTGGCCTTGTCCAGAGCCCGGGCAATGTCCTGCACGTTCTGGATCGAGTACTGATGACGAACCGCATGGCTACCGTCGCGCAGGGTGACGTCGGAGATGTACAGCTTTTTACCGGGATTAAAACTCATGGCGATTCTCCTTAGGCGTTCAGCATCGACAGCGCCATGCGCTCGGCGGTGGCCAAGGCTGCGGAGGTCATGATGTCGAGGTTGCCGGCGTAGGCTGGCAGGTAATGGGCGGCGCCTTCGACTTCGAGGAAAATCGAGGTCTTCAGCCCGGAGAACGTGCCCAGCCCAGGGATCTTCAGCGGTGCCGACTCAGGGATGACGTCGAACTGCACCTTTTGTTTCAAGCGATAGCCCGGCACGTAGGCGTTCACCGCAGCGGCCATTTCTTCGATGGACGCTTCGATCTCAGCCTGGTCGGCAGCTTCGGACAGCACGAAAACGGTGTCGCGCATCATCAGCGGCGGCTCGGCCGGGTTCATCACGATGATCGCCTTGCCCTTGCTCGCGCCGCCGATCACTTCGATGGCTTTGGAGGTGGTTTCGGTGAATTCATCGATGTTGGCGCGGGTGCCGGGGCCGGCAGATTTGCTGGCGATCGAGGCGACGATTTCGGCGTAATGCACCTTGGCCACCCGCGACACGGCGGCGACCATCGGAATAGTGGCTTGGCCACCGCAGGTGACCATGTTCACGTTCAACGAGTGGAGGTTTTGCTCCAGGTTGACCACCGGCACGCAGTACGGACCGATGGCGGCCGGGGTCAGGTCGATCAGGCGGATCCCCGGTTTGATCGAACGCAGGAACGCGTCGTTCTTCACATGGGCACCGGCCGAGGTCGCATCGAAAACGAAATCGATGTCCTTGAACACGTCCATGCGGGTCAGCCCTTCCACCCCTTCATGAGTGATGGCCACGCCCATGCGCTGCGCACGGGCCAGGCCATCGGAGGCCGGGTCGATACCGACCATGACGGCCATTTCCAGGTGTTTTGCATTACGCAGAATCTTGATCATCAGATCGGTGCCGATGTTGCCGGAACCGACGATGGCGACTTTGAGTTTATTGTTCATTATGAGCTCCCAGGATCAAGTGAAACGCACAGAGGCGCTGCCAATACCACCGATGTCGACGCGCATTACATCACCAGCCTTGATCGGCTCTAGTGGTACCAGCGACCCGGAGAGAATCACTTCCCCAGCTTTCAGCGGGATGCCGAAGCGGCCGAGGGTGTTGGCCAGCCAGGTCACACAGTTGACCGGCGATCCGAGTGCCGCCGCACCGGCCCCTGTGCTAATCACATGGCCATTCTTTTCTATCACCATGCCGCAGGTGACTAAGTCGACCTGCCGCGGTGACACGGCTTGGTCACCGAGTATGAATAGGCCGCAAGAGGCGTTGTCTGCCACCGTGTCCTGGATCTTTATTTTCCAATCGCGGATACGCGAATCGACGATTTCGAAACACGGCATTACGCATTCGGTGGCAGCCAGCACATCTGCATTTGTCACGCCGGGGCCAATCAGATCTTTCTTGAGGATGAAGGCGATCTCACCTTCGGCCTTGGGCTGCATCAGCAATTGGCTGATCGGCACCGCTTCGCCACTGTTGAACACCATGCGGTTGGTCAGGTAACCGAAGTCCGGCTGGTGCACATTGAGCATGTTCTGCACCGCCTTGCTAGTAACCCCGATCTTCTTGCCGATTATCTTCTCTCCGGCCGCTAGGCGGCGCTCGAGCATACGCAGAGAGATGTGGTAGGCGTCGTCGATGCTCATGTCGAAGCCCCGCTCGGTCAGCGGGCTGATCGCCTCACGGTTAACCATCGCCTGGTACAGCTCGTCGCCGAGCTCATTGATCAATATCTTGTCCATTCTCGTCTCTCTCAGGAAAGGCTGGTGGCGTCTGCCTCGGCAAGGAAGTCACCGACCAGGCGAGCGAAGCGGGCGGCATGTTCTATCTGCGTCCAGTGGCCGCACTGCCCGAATACGTGCAGTTGCGCGCGGACGATTAATTCAGCCAGGGTCAGTGAGGTGGCTAGGGGGATCACCTGATCCTCGCGCCCATGGATCACCAAGGTCTCATGTGGCAGGGCACGAATATCCGCCACGCTACTGGCCAGGCCATCGACCCAACGCTGACGCGGAGCCGGGAACATCTGCGCGAAGGATTCTTGAAAACCGGGACGTATGCTGGCCTGGTAACGCAACTCGGCCAACTCGTCCGTGACCAAGTTGCGGTCGTAGGCGAAGGTGTCCATCAGCCGGCGCATGCTGGCGAAGGATGGTTCATAGCCCCACACGTCATCGAGGCCTGGGGTGATCGGAAAGCTCACTCCGACGCTGCCCATCAACACTAGCCGGCGCACGCGCTCGGGGTGGCGAATGGCCAAGGCCAGGGCCAGCCCGCCGCCGAAGGAGTTGCCGATCAGGTCAGCCTGTTCAATGCCCAGGGCATCAAGCACGCCAAGTGCATGGTCGACCCAATGCTGCTGGTGGTATTGACCATCTGCCGAGCGCTCGCTGTAGCCGAAGCCGAGCATGTCCGGGGCGATCACCCTGCGGCTCTTGGCCAATTCGGGTATCACCAGACGCCAGTTCGCCCAGGCGGTAACGCCCGGACCGGAGCCGTGGATCATCATCAATGGAAAACCTTCGCCACTGTCATGCAGGTTGGTGCGATAGCCAGCGGCGAGGATTTCGCGGCCGATTTCCGGGCTGTTCCGGGGGGCGTTCATGACGGCCTCACAATTTCACGCAGATGTTTTTCAGTTCGGTGTAGAACTCCAGCGAGTGCACACCCCCTTCTCGGCCGATCCCGGATTGCTTACTGCCACCGAAGGCGGTGCGCAGGTCACGCAGGAACCAGCTATTGACCCAGACGATGCCGGCTTCCAGTTGCGCGGCGACGCGGTGCGCGCGACTGACATTCTCGCTCCAGAGGGTCGCGGACAGACCGAAGGGTAGCCCGTTGGCCAAGGCAATGACTTCGGCTTCGCTGTCGAACGGACGGATATGGCAGCACGGTCCGAAGATCTCCTCAGTAACTACCGCAGAGTCGTCGGCCAGGCCGATCCAGATGGTTGGCTGCACCCAAGCCCCGCCAGACAGCTCGCTCGGCATCTGCGGTACCCCGCCGCCGGTGACCACGGTGGCACCGTCGTCAATTGCTTTCTGGTAGTAGGACAGCACCTTCTCGCGGTGCTTAAGACTAACCAAGGGGCCGAAGTTGCTCGCCGGATCGTCCGGTGGACCGATCACCAAGCTCTCGGCACCCGCTTTCAGGCGGGCGACGAATTCCTCGAAAATCGAGCGTTCGACATACAATCGCTCAGTGCCCAGACATACTTGGCCACAATTGGCGAACGCCGACCGCAAGGTGCCTTCTATGGCCTTATCCATGTCACAGTCGGCAAAGACGATTCCGGCGTTTTTGCCGCCTAGCTCCAGGGAAACCTGACGCACGCCCTTGGCGGCGGCGCGCATGATCAGCTCGCCAGTACCGGTTTCGCCGGTGAAGGTGAAGGCGTCGACATCCGTGTGCTCGGTGAGAAAGGCCCCGGCGGAGTCGCCACCGAAACCATGAACCACGTTGTACACACCGGCCGGCACGCCGGCTGTCTGCATCACCTCGCCGAGCAGGGTGGTGGTCAGCGGGGTTTCCTCGGAAGGCTTAACCACAACGGTGTTGCCGCAAGCCAGGGCAGGGCCGACCTTCCAGGTCATCAATAGCAACGGTAGATTCCACGGACTGATCACTCCGATCACCCCCTTGGGTCGGCGCACCGAGTAGTTGATCGCGCCGTTGCCGTCTGGCGTGGCCATCTCGTAGGCTTCGCTGGGCACGTTCTTCAGCAGGTCGGCGAACACCTTGAAGTTAGCCGCGCCGCGCGGGATGTCGATATGGCTTGCCAGCGACCTGGGTTTGCCAGTGTCCAGGCATTCGGCATCGAGAAACTCGTCGAAGCGCGCGATAATGCCGTCGGCCACTCGGTGCAGGATATCCGCCCGCTCGTTCACGCTCATCTTGCCCCACGGCCCATGCAATGCAGCACGGGCAGCCTGCACCGCGGCATCGACCTCGGCGCGACCGGCCTCGTGCACATTGCCGATCACCCTGCCGTTGGCCGGGTTGATGTCTTCAAAGGTGCGGCCGCTGGCCGAACCGACAAAGGCACCGTTAATGAAGTGCTTGATCTCTTTCATTTGCGCAATCTCTGAAAAAAAGGCGAGCCGGACTTTCAAGTGAGCACGGTCAGGAAACTTTCGTTAAGCACACGGTCGTGATAGAAAATGGCCTTACCCAGATCCTTGGCCAACCAGGTCACTGGCCTGTGGTCCTGATAGTTGTAATCGCCACCACAGAACACCTCGTTGCGATTGCCCGAAGGGTCAAAAAAGTAGATGGTTTTGCCATGGGTCAGACCGTGACGGGTCGGTCCGATGTCGATCGACGTGTCGGTCATGGAAATAAGGTCGGCGGCGCGTAATACGTCTTCCCAGGTTTCCAGATAGAATGAGACGTGATGGAACTTGCCCTTCTCTCCATGCTGAATAAAGGCCACGTCATGAGCCTTGGTTGAGAGGCTGAGAAACTGCGCGATGCGCGTACCCTCGTCGTCAACCACTTGCTCGGACAGGTAGAACCCGAGTACCTCGGTGAACAGATCATGGGTCGCCTGCAGTTCATCGCCATACATCAGGCAGTGATCGAAACGTACCGCGCGCATACCTTCAAGGTTGCGTGGCCACGCTTCCGGGTTGATCTCCTCGACACCCCACTTGCCGGTGTATTCCTTATCGGCATAGAGCTCGAAAAAATGCCCCGATGGTGCCTGAAAACGAATGCGCCGACCGCATCCCTTCAGTTCTCCAGCGGCAATACTTTCGATCATGCACCCGTAATTCAACAGGTCTTCGCTGAGCCTGGTTAGGGTTGCTTCATTGAGCACCTTAAAGCCCATGAAATCCATGCCAGGCTCGTCAGCCTCACGCAGCACCACGGAAAACTTGTCGACCTCAGTCCAGGCCTTCAGATAGATGCGTCCCTGATCGTCGCGGTCCATCTCGATCAAGCCGAGTAGGTCGCGGTAATGGATCAGAGCGCTCTCCAGATTGAGTACGCGAAGCTGGACGTGGCCAGGACGCATAACGCCTTTTTTCATGACAACACCTCTTGCTGGTTTTTGTTGTTGTAATCGCCTGGGCCTTGGCGGCGTAGGCATTCGATGCTCAGGTCGGTCTGGGGAAACAGTTGGCAAGCCAAGGCCAGACCTTGCATGGTCGCTTCCGGCGAAACATGTCTACAGCTCATCTTGCGGCACTGGTAGGTGCCGCTCAGAATGCGCACTTTGCACAGGCCGCAACCACCTCCCCGACAGCCCACGGGCACGCAACGCTTGCCCTGTTGCTCCATCGCGCTCAGCACCGACTGGCCTGGCATGCAACGGAACGACTGACCGCTGACGATTTCGAGAACTTCATAACCAATACTGTTCATGGCGCACCTCAGATGCGTTTGAACAGGGCAGAACGGGTGCTCTCGCTGGTACCGTCAGCAGCGGTGAAAAACCGCTCCATGAAAATGTCGCGCTCGAACAACCGGCCCTGCATCAAGGTCGTAATGGCGGCGTCGATCATTGGTGGAGGACCGCACAGGTAGGCCTTCTGCCCACTGAAACGACCGTCGAAATGCGCTTTGACAGCGTCGTGTACGAAGCCCTTGAAGCCTTGCCATTCAGGATCGTCATTGGCTTGGTTGAGCGCCGGCACGTAGCTGAAGTGTTCGTACTGCACCGCCAACCCCTCGAACAGCTCGCGGTTGTAAAGCTCGGCACGGTTGCGTGCACCCTGGAACAGGGTTATCCGGCGACCGTCGCCTCGCTCGAGCAGATCGAGGATCATCGACTGCGGACTAGACAGACCAGAACCACCGGAGATAAAAATCAAGGCGCCTGCTTGGGAGTCGCGGACAAAGAACTGACCATAGGGCCCGGACAGCTCCACCGGATCGCCGACTTTCAGCTGATTGTGGATAAAGCCGGTGGCTACCCCGCCCTCGACCAGGCGCACATGAAGCTCTATCTCGTCGGCCTTGCTCGGCGGGTTGGCCAGGGAGAAAGCGCGAGTACCGTCTATACCCGGCAGGACCAGGTTGACGTATTGCCCGGCCTGGAACGGCAGAGGCCGATCTAGTCGGATGTGCACGCCCTTGATGGTTGGAGAGAGATCGACGATGGCACTGATCACCCCGTGGTAATCCGCTACCGGATGGCCGAGGAAGTCCGGATCCGCATCGACGTCGGCCTCAATCACTAGGTCGGAGAGTGGTATGGCGCAGCAGGCTAAAACCTTGCGTTCGTCACGTTCAATGTCCATCAGTGCGAATGGAGAGGCCGCGCCGATATCCACCTCTCCCTCGACCACTTGCACTTTGCAGGTGGCGCAGGTCCCATGCCCGCAGGCGAACGGCAGCCAGACACCTTGACGCAGGGCCGCCTGAAGAATGGTCTGGCCCTCCTCCACTTCGATGACTTCACCGGTCGGTTCAATAGTGACGTTGTAACTCATAGCACACCTCTCAGCAGCAAGAACCCTGGATACCGGACAGGCCTGGTGTGCTCAGGCGCAGCAGACTCTTGTGATCAACGCCGTTGGCCTCCAGGCTCGCGGCATGGTCTGGGGTTAGACGCTCGCCATTGAGGGTCCAGACGGCCGCTGAAAAATCGACTCTGGCGCTGTCCGGATGGGCTTTGATCGCGTCCTTGAGCACCTGGTCGATGAACTCGGAAAAGGTCATTGTCGGGGCAACGAGAAAGGCAAAGGGCGAACAGAAAATCAGGTGCTTTTCCCAATAGACGTAGAGCAGCTGCATCCCATTGAAATTGGCTTGCAGGTCGCGCGGCGTGGAGCTGTATTCGCTGATGGCGTTAACAGTCATGAGTTGACCCTCTTGTTCTTGGAATAGGGGAGTCAGGGGCGGCAGCGCCACCCCTAACCGGGGCAATGCATTAGGCAGCGTCGAGCTTGCTGTCCGCTCCGGCGGGTGCTTGCGGGGTGCCAAGTTTCTTCCAGGCCAGCCAGCGCAGATACTCGGGCGAGCCGACGTACTCGAGATTGTCCACACCGGTTTTCAGGTGGTAGTACTTCTCAACCACGGTTTTTACGTCGCTGCCCTCGCAGTTGCCCTGGTAAATCTGGTGCACCGGCAGCCAGGCCTGGACGTACTTCTCCGGTTCGAACTGGAAGATGTCGAGGCAGCCATCCGAGCAGAAGTGATAGCGCTCGCCTTCATGCACGATCTGCCGGTGGCTGAGCATGGTTGGGTCGTCCGGCTCGGTGAACAGCGGCGGCACCTGGCATACCTGGCACAACAGCGGCAGGGTATGGTTATAGAAACGCTCGCCCTTGGCATGCTGTTGCTGCCAGTGATCAAAACGCGGACGGTAGTATTTATCGAAAGTATCCGGGTATTTTTCCGCGAGCCATTGCTGCTCTTCCTCGCTGGGAATCCAGGTGTGGAAGTTGGTGGCCTGGCTGTACTGGTAGAAGGTCGACCAGATCTGGTGGGTGATGTGTTCCTTGCCGATATTTGCCTGTTCCTGGTACTTAGGCGGACGGATACCGTAGCGCTCAAGATCCTTGAACAATGCGCCGCCGTTCTGCTCGTAATAGACTTCCCAGGCTTCGGCCCAAGACATCACTTTGTTCGGCAACATATAGTCCATCATCATGCCGACCAGACTGAGCAGGCGGTAACCGCGCCAAAACCACTTATCGATCCAGCGCTGGATGATCGGCACATTGTCTTCGTGCTGTTCAAGCATGAACTTGATCACTTCCAGGCCCAGGGTCATGTGCCGCGCTTCGTCCGACTGCGCGGAAAAACCGAAGGTGACCGTGGCCATATCGCCGTTGTAGGCGGCACCGGACATGAACGGTATAAATAGCAGGTTGGTCAGCACGTACTCGAAAGAGAACGAAATGGCAGTAAGGAATTCAAACGGACCGGCCGAGCGCGCGTCGTCAAAGAACGACTTGGGCACCGAGAGGAACCACAGCCGGTCATGCATGTGACCGAAGTCATGCAGGCCGTTGAAGTGCTTGTTGTAGTGGCTCATCGCGTGAATCTGCGTCTGCACGTGGCGCAGCTCGTCGATCGCCTGCATCTGACAGGCGACTCGCGCACCTGCACCGCTGAACTGCCGACCGGCTCGTGAGTAACCCTGGAAGGCACCGTATTCCAGTGGCGAAACGCCGGCGAGGAAAAGCTTCAGGGCATTTACGTAACGCGCATCGGAGATGTTCTGGTGGCCGTTGTTCTGAGCGAAGGCGTCGAAGATCGCATAGAGCTTCTTTTCCTTCTCCGCCTGGTATTTCCAGTATGCATCCATGGTCAGGCGAAACGGATCTTCCCACTTGTCCCAGTCGATGATCTTGATGCCTTCGAAATCTTCGTCGGGAAAAATGTCAGCCTTCTTCTGATAGCTCGGCTCCCAGGCCATGTCACGGGTCAGGTACTGGTACTTATCTTTCAGGCTGAGTTTTTTCTTCTGCGTAGTCATGGTCTGCCTCCTAGTTCTTCCACTCGAGGACGAAGCTGTCGTCGTCCTCTGCCACGTTGCCGCCAATGCTGATCACGTCGGTCAGCATTTCCTGGACATCCCATTCGCGACCGATTTTTGCTTCCACCGTCGCGCGGCGAATCTCCAGGCGCTTCTCGGCCTGGACGCGGATCATCGCCGGCATGTGCTGAACCTCGGCGTGAGGGTTGTCCTCGGTAATGGCGTCGACCAGGTAGCGGGCATTATCGTTGTCCTGAAATACGATGAAGGCGAGCTGTTTCATGCCGGCACTCCTTGGCTGCGCAGACCGAGTTTTTGCAGGCGCACGGCTAACGCGGCGCGGACCTCATCGAGGGCGGCCTGGCCGGTAGCCTCTTCGGCCCATGGTTGCAGGGCGGCATAGGCACGTGGTTCCCACACATCTACCCAGGCCTGGATCAGTTCCCGGTTGCCTGCACTTTCGGCCAGCACCACCTTGAGCATGGCGTCGACCCAGCGGATGCTTTCGGCGTACCAGTCGCGCATGAATTCGGTCAGCATCGACACGTCCCCCGCACCTTCTTCGCCCAATTGCTGGTCGAATCGCTGGTACATCAGCGGATAGCTCATACCATCTAACAGCAGGTTCTGCGCCAGGGTCAGCTCAAACCAATCCTTAATCACCAGACTGTCTTCGACGTAGCGGCGGAGGCCTTGCCAGATAGGGTCATCCATCCAATAACCCTTGGCTTGATCCAGCACACCACCGCTGCCCTCACCGACCAGCAGGCCAATACGCGATAGGTACTGGCCAATCCCCAGGCGATCCATGGCCTGATAGATATGCATCTGGGTCATGGTGGCTGCGATACAGTCGCCAGCAATACCGCTGTTGTTCATGTTGGCGCCCATCTCGGCATGCCGCAGTGGCACTAAGTAGCGCAGGATCTTGTTCTTCAGTGCCTCGGGTAGGCGACTCAGAAGGCCGCGTTTCTCACAGAAGCCATAGGCATGTTCGGTGGCTTCTTGCATCCGCGCGCGGGTCTGCACATAGACACCGTAGTAGTACTGGCGCGGATCGGTGACCGCGTGCCAATCGACCATGCGAATCGCCGTGCGGCTAGGATCGTTGAGTTGGCGCTGAGGGTCCCACAGAGGTCGGTAGTGGAAGTTTGTGGTCGCCTCTATGTCGTAGCTAGCTTCCTGATAACGGCTCGCTGGCTTATCACCAAAGCGGCGTTGCAAGTGGGCATAGGTATGGCGGAGAGGCTCCGTCGTAGTCGTTTTGATTTCTATGTTCATATCAACCGTACCGTCTTGTTGTTGTGTGTCCGGCTATCGCTTGTGTTTAACGTCGGTCGCTCGCTACGCGTCGTCCGATATCACCAAAGCGCCACTTGGCCATGTCTTCATCCACTGCCCGGCACATCGCTGCATCCATCTGCACTACACGGTTGTGCTGGCAGAATGTTTTGAAGGCCTCGTGCGGCAGTACCAGTTCAACGAACAGTTCCGGATGACCGATGGCGAAGTCGAATTCGACGAACCGAGCATCAGGCTCGCTGCGAATCCGGATAAAGCGGGTCATCTGATCGAAGGGGATAACAGAGGCATTCATCGCGGCAGAGTCCTGGCTAGTTGCTGGCATGAGATCCAGAGCAAAGCCTGTGCCACTTGCGTGAATAATCATGCAACACACTGTTTTATAAGCACTTAAAAGTATTTTTCGGAGTGCTAAAAGATGAGAATGGACAAGCGCCTCTTCGGGCGTCTACGCGCTTTTTTCAGCATTTGATGAATCGCTTCGAAGCACTTAATCAAATGCTGAAGACAGAACACGACTCAGTGCCTTCTTCCTGCTGGGTTAGCATTTGATTTGACTTTCATCTGCCAAAAAGCAGAAATGGTGAATGACGTTGTGCCTATTCCGGTCGAAAAAACCAATGGGCGTCCCCGCTGAATCGCCGGCTGCCCAGACACGTCAGGTGCTTCAGCTTCCTAACAATAAATATGGGACATCCGCATGCCGATTCACCATAAACCCGAAGTTCAATATGCAGATATCAAGGACCTTTCGGGACTCATCCATTTCCAGAGTACAGAAGGCAAAATTTGGCTGGGTGAGCAACGTATGCTGCTCTTACAGGTGTCCGCGATGGCTAACTTCCGCCGGGAGATGGTCAACACCCTGGGCATTGAAAGGGCGAAGGGCTTTTTTCTACGTTTGGGCTATCAATCCGGACTGAAGGACGCTGAACTGGCCCGCAAGCTTCGCCCCAACGCCAGCGAATACAATATATTTCTCGCTGGCCCCCAGTTGCACTCACTCAAAGGGCTGGTCAAAGTGCGCCCCATTGAAGTCGTTATCGACAAGGAAAGCGGACGCTTTTACGTCGAGGTGGAGTGGATTGACTCCTTTGAGGTGGAAATCTCTCAGACCGGGCTAGAAGAGATGCAGGACCCAGCGTGCTGGACTCTGGTCGGTTACGCATGCGCTTATTCCTCGGCATTCATGGGTCGCGAAATCATCTTCAAGGAGGTCAGTTGCCGCAGCTGCGGTGGTGACAAATGCCGCGTCATTGGCAAGCCTGCCGAAGAGTGGGAAGACGCGGAGAGCTTCAAGCAGTACTTCAAGAGCGACCCGATCATCGAGGAACTCTACGAACTGCAATCTCAATTGATGTCTCTGCGAACCAATCTTGACAAGCAGGAGGGCCAGTACTACGGCATTGGTCAGACCCCGGCTTACCAGAGCGTGCGCACCATGATGGAAAAAGCCGCCCAAGGCAAAGTCTCGGTGCTGCTACTTGGAGAGACTGGAGTTGGTAAGGAAGTCATCGCACGCAGTGTTCATTTACGCAGCAAGCGCGCCACCGAGCCCTTCATCGCGGTGAACTGCGCAGCGATTCCCCCGGACCTGATCGAATCAGAGCTTTTCGGTGTGGAAAAAGGTGCCTTCACCGGGGCCAACCAATCTCGAATGGGCCGCTTTGAGCGGGCTAACAAGGGCACCATTTTCCTCGACGAAGTGATTGAGCTAAGCCCCCGCGCACAGGCCAGTCTCCTACGCGTACTGCAAGAGGGCGAGTTGGAACGGGTTGGCGACAATCACACACGCCAAATTGATGTGCGGGTAATCGCCGCTACCCACGAAGACCTGGCAGAGGCGGTCAAGGCCGGACGTTTCCGCGCCGACTTGTACTACCGGCTCAATGTTTTTCCGGTATCGATTCCGGCTCTGCGTGAACGCCGCGAGGACATCCCACTATTGGCCGAGCACTTCCTCCGGCGTTTTCACCAGGAGTATGCAAAAAAGACCTTAGGCCTATCCGACAAGGCCTTGGAGGCTTGCCTGCATTACGACTGGCCGGGCAATATTCGCGAACTGGAGAACGTCATCGAGCGCGGCATCATCCTCACCGAACCCAATGAAAGCATCAGCGTACTGGCGCTGTTCCCACGGCCGCCTGACGAGTCACAGATCGCCAGCGAAAGGGTCTCATCGGAGGGCGTGCTGATCCAACCGGGAAATAGCGAGGGCAGCTGGATCAGCCAGTTGTTGGCTAGCGGCCTGAGCCTCGATCAGATTGAGGAAAGCCTGATACAAGAGGCTATGCGGCAGGCTAAGCAGAACGTCTCCGGGGCCGCACGCCTACTTGGTCTAAGCCGACCTGCTTTAGACTATCGCCTGAAAAAAATCGGCATTGAAGGCTAGGGTCCGCTGTCGTTTCAGCACAAGCCGCATTGCTGCGTAAAATCTCGTCGGGCTAGCTCCGGCAATGCTCGACGAACTGGGTGTATCGGTGTTCGGCCGGTCGGGATGAGCAGATCAGGGCGGCCAGAGCATCGTTCCAGAACGATTCGGCTTTTAGAACCAGCCCTTTGCGGATTCCACGCCATCCGGCCACTCATTCCACCAACATCCGGCCACCTGTTCCACGCTTATCCGGCCGGGCAGTCGGAGCGCAGCGACGCAGGTTTGTATTGTTAGTCTGAAGTACCCGCTGTCGTCAATTTCGTCGAGCGTCTGCGCATTGATTCGCCCTTCAGTTCGAGGCGGTAAGCGTTGTGCACCAACCGGTCGAGGATTGCATCAGCCAAGGTCGGATCGCCGATCAGCTCGTGCCACTTGTCCACCGACATCTGGCTGGTCACCAGCGTTGAACGTGGCTTGCTTCCGACTAGCCTCGTAGCGACGGCCTCCCGCGACCAAGTCGCGCCTTGAGCACTCAAAACCGCCATTAAGCGTAACCTGCGCGACCCCATGACTTAGCGCTATGACAGGTCAGTCCGTCTGACTCGATACTGGTGAAACCTGAACAGCTCCTCTCTGATTTTTTGCTGCGATTCACCCTCTATTGCAACCGAACACATGGCATCGATTGCATACCGCACGACGATCATCTCGCCGTGTGCGGCAGTTTGGTCCATCTCCCGACTAGCCGATCAGCAGCCGGATTTTATCGACCAGCGCATTCATCGTTTGAGCAGTGCTGAAGTAGCCTGTTTCTGCACTGTTCATGCAAGCAAGCCCAAATAGATTGTCTTCAAACCCCATCTCTTGGTAAGCAGTCCAAAACACTTGTAAATGGTTGTCGTCGTAGTGATCCGCGTAGTCACCTTTAATCAGTGGCATGTACTTGAATAGCTCGGATAGCGATGTCGGGATCTCCTTGAGCGTTGCTCTCATACGCTTGCCGATGGTCACGCGCCCAACCACGAACATACCGCTCTTGGTTTGATCACAGAAATGCGTGAACCCGAGAAAGTCGAACGTTTCGGGCTTTCCTTCTCCACGCTTCTTGCGATCTTCGACCGCGAACCAGCCAAACCGCAGCAAACGTGTTTTCTCTGGGTGTAGAGTCAGGTTGAACTGAGCCAGTCGAACTTCCAACGCATGGCGAAAACTCCGTGAATCTTCATGTTTTTCAAACCCTAGCACGCTATCGTCTGCGTACCGCACGGCAATCATCTCACCCTGTGCCGTACGCCCACGCCATTGCCTGACCCACAGATCCATCACGTAGTGCAGGTAGATATTGGCTAGTAGCGGTGAAATAGGCGCACCTTGTGGTGTGCCCTGCTTCGCAGGAATTCGCTTTCCGTTTTCAAGAACACCTGTACGCAACCATCGGGCTATCAACGCTAACACCCGTCTATCCGCAATTCGGTGTTGCAGGAAGCACATCATCCACTCGTGATCGATGGTGTCAAAGAGCGCACGAATATCCACGTCCAATACCCAGCGCACACGAGAGTCTTGTATTCCTACCGATAAAGCGTCCAATGCATCGTGTTGCCCTCGACCAGGGCGAAACCCATACGAAAGTCCGAGAAAGTTCTGCTCATAAATCGCATTGAGCACTTGTACGACTGCAGCCTGGACGATCTTGTCCTCCAAGGCGGTCACGCCCAGCGGCCGCTCGCTACCGTCTGCCTTGGGGATGTACACCCGCCGGACAGGTTTGGCTCGATAACGACCACTGTGCACGTTGTCGTGCAGGACTTTCAGCTTTGCAAGCAGATATTGCTCGTACTCTCGCCACGATAGGCCGTCCACACCACTGGCCGCATCTCGCTTGAGATTGTAGAAACTCTCGCGCAACAGCTCGACCGTTACGTGGTGCAGCAGGCTCGTGAACTTGACCCGGCGATCCCGCCGGGCTGCTTGACGCACAACGAGCAACCCCGACAACGCACTTGTCCGGCTCTGAGTCCGGGATGCGGAAGGCTGTTCACTGTTCCCCTTGGCTAACTCCCTTTCCTCCATTACCTCCGCTGAGCCAAGCTCATTGTTCGGCAACTTCTTAGGTACTACGGAATTATCCGACTTCTCATACGCGTAACGGCAGACGTTTGGCTTGTGGCCTTTCCTGCCCCGTCTGGCTTGTCACGACCAGACACGGATGAGATCTCCCAGCTTCCGTGCAGTTGACTTCCCAGCATGCTCAGGGTCTACGACCGCGCAGGGCGTGAAACATGACTTGCGATTATCGTCATGCACACTGTGGCCTTCCGCTTCGGTTAACAGCGTCGGCGCCCCAAACTCATGATTTCGCGGCTCAATGGCTGGCCTGCTAGTTTCCCCTGCCAACACTTCACCGTGCATAGGAGTTTCACCCTCAGCCTCTCGCAGAACCGTACGTGAGCCTCTCAACTCATACGGCTCCCGTTGCCCGGTCGAAACTCATTTCCATAAACATGCCAGTGCACGAACAACGATGGACAGGCTTTCTTCATCCGGTTGAGCCAATCAACACTGCGGCGCTTGTGCCCCGCCAGTGGTTTGTACTTCTGACGGGCCCAACGTTGCAGCTTCAAATCAAAATGACTGAAGACCTTGCGCATTGCTCGAAGTTCTCCGCCGTCAGCGCACACCACACGCCAATGGCTAGCGCGACTTCCGCAACCCACCCAGCGCCTAGTTCACCTATGCGCTCAGGGCTTGGCTGATAACCTTCGTGAAAGGTAAGCCTCCAGCCCCGCCACCTGTGATCTGATCCTGTCTTCTGAGATGTTGTGGTTTTCAAGGGACACTCTGATGAAATCACTTCAGTCACGCCGTGTTTTCTGGGCAAAACACATTGAACAGTGGCAGGCCAGTGGCCTCACTCAAGTCTCTTACTGCCAGCTACATAGCCTTAAAACCAAAGCGTTTGGCTATAGAGTAAGAATCCACGAGCGAGCCAGCGATACCCTGACTTTAGTTCCCGTAAAGGTCAGTAAACCGGTTGGCACGACTGAGGTACTACTGAGCCATCCCAACGGTTGGCAGTTGGGATTGTCGCCTTTGGTCGAACCTGCTTGGCTCGCGCGATTGCTGCGGGAGATGGTGTGATGGTGTCGCCTGATCAAGTCTGGCTGGTGCTCGATCCCATGGACATGCGTCTGGGCATCGATGGCCTCTCATCACGTCTTCAACAAACGCTGGGGCGCTCGCCATGTGACGGCACGGCCTATGCGTTTCTCAACCGCCGGGCACTCGGGTCAAGCTTTTACAATGGGATGGCACTGGCGTCTGGCTGAGCCACCGGCGCTTGCATCGAGGATCTTTCGTCTGACCACGAGCGCCGTGCCCGCAGTAACGAGTACCGCATAAACACGGCTTGGTTCGGCCAAGGTGCCGTCCCGTCATCAAACAACGTGCGCTCAACACGGCCCTGCAATTGGTGGCCTGACTCGCAGCATAACGGGAGGCTCACGCCTCACGCCTCACGCCTATACGCCTATACGCCTTACTTCAGGGGTTTAACCCTTTCACCGGAACGCCACCATGGCCCCACGCTGCCTGATCTGCGATTCCAAGGCTGTACTGGGCATTTCGGTTATCTGGATTTTTATGCTGCATAGGAAAACGTCATGGAAACGCAAACGCTGCAAAACCCCAGCGCCCCCCCCCGTCCAGCGTTACGCCTGGTGGGCACCAAACAACTGCTGGCGATACGCAAATTGGCATCGGCAGTTCTGATGCCGCCGTGGGCCTTAATCCTTATAAATCCCAGCTTGAGCTATGGAGGGAAAAAACGGGCGTGATACCTCAGGCCAAGTCGGCTAAGTGCGGTCACGGCTTAAATTAGCTATACAGCCAAGGCTCCAACTCATCCAGGTTCTTCACCACAATCTGTTGTGCTGCAGGCCTGGGTTCCATCTTTTTGGGATCAATCTGATAGCGCTGCAATACATACTTCACGAGCGCCCTGCGGCTAGGGATCACTAATTGACCGTCCACCATGCCGAAATCGGTTTCTATGATCGCTTTCTGCGCAGCCGTCAGGCGTGAATCCGGCTCTATGACGACCGCTACTTCCGTATTCCAGACTTCGTCTCCAGCAATCACATTTTCAGACTTGCCCAATAGCTCAGGTTCGCCACGCAGACGGCTGAGCACAAAGTCGCGGTACTGCCGATTCTTCTCGCAGTAAGCGCGCACGTGCCAACGCATCCCCGTGTAGATCAGCGTGTGGGGCGCGATCAGGCGGATCTCGGGTTCAGGGTTGGCCAGCGATACGTACTCAATTTCCAGACGCAGGCTCTCGCGGCAGGCTTTAAGGAGCGGGCGAAGAATCTCCGGGCGAATCGTGCGATCCGGCACCTCCAGCACCTTAGTGTGGGCATAGGCCAAGGCCAGCCCTTCAATGTGCGGAGCTCTCTCATTGTTCTGATAGAGCAGGTGCAGATAGGCACTGGCGCTGTCGTCAATAAACAGCGGCTTGAACGCCTTGCTCGGTACATAGCCTTTTATCTGCTTGTCATATGTAAGGTTTCTAGGCGCATGTTCATTGATGTACGTATTGATGTCCTTCGATGCCTGTTGTCGGCTGATGCCGAAGCTCTGGATCAGGTGTCCCGTGGTCAGCCGGCCTTCCCACCAGGCAACTGTCTCAATCAAACGATAGCGAAGTGCCAGATCCCAGCGTACATGTTCAATGGATTGCTTGCGTTTCATGTCCCCTCCATGTGCGTGAATACTTTACCTGTATAAGTCTACATTCTAGACCTGTCGCTTAACACTACATATCGTGTACCTGTCTTCGAGATTCCTCGAACTCGTCAAGGAAGCGGACATGAACGCGTTGGACGTGGTTTCTACAGGTGCATTGATGCTGCTTGGGTTGATCCTGTTGGTGCTATTGATTCAGACCCTGAGGCTACGCGATATCTGGCAGATGATGCTTGGCTGTCAGAAGGCTGCACGCTGGGCGAGCATCTGGGAAATTGAAAATAAAGAGTTGCGCTCAGCTTTGCGGGCAGAGAAAGAACATGTCGAACAGCTGAAAAGAAAGCTGGTGATTTTGCAGACACTGACACCAGCAGCATGAAGGGGAAGGACATGAACAGACTTGAAAGAATCAAAGGTTGCCTGCTGGGCGGTGCTGTTGGCGATGCCTTGGGCGCCCCGGTGGAGTTCCTCGAATGGCCCACCATCGAAGCGAAATTCGGCCCCTGCGGCATCATCGATTTCGCCCCAGCCTACGGGCTCACCGGCGCAATCACCGACGACACACAGATGATGCTGTTCACCGCCGAAGGCCTGCTGCGTGCCTTTGTGCGCGGCAGCTCCGGAACTGTCTGCCACGTCCCCAGTGTTATTCATCATGCCCTACTGCGTTGGTTGATGACTCAGGACTATCTGCCTGCGATGCCCGTCAGCAGAGATGGCTGGCTGATCGAGGAAACTGCTCTATGGTCCCGTCGCGCCCCCGGCACTACATGCCTGAGCTCCCTCAAGACCAGCACCCGACTCGGCATGCTGGCAGAGAATGACAGCAAGGGTTGCGGCGCAGTCATGCGCGTTGCGCCCTGTGCCTTCTTCGCCAACGCCTTTGAATACGCCGCCGAATCCGGCCGCCTGACCCATGGGCATCCCACGGGTTACCTTGCAGCTGGGCTGTTCGCCGACATTCTTCAGCGCATGGTCGATCGAAATGACAGCCTGGAGCATGCGTTGACCGAAAGTCTGACCAAGCATGGGCAGAAAGCGGGAATGGAAGAAACCCGCAGCCTGCTTGAGCGCGTGCTGTTTTTCTTCTACGAAGGTTATCGCCCCACGCCGCAACGCATTGCCGATTTCGGAGCGGGATGGGTGGCAGACGAGGCCCTTGCCATCGGGCTGTGGTGCGCGCTCAGCGCCGACTCCTTTGAACAAGGGGTGATTAACGCCGTGAACCACAGCGGGGATAGTGACAGTACCGGGCTGATCGCCGGGCACCTGCTGGGCATCCAATATGGCCCGGCGGCAATACCGGCACGCTGGTACGGGCGGTTGGAGTTGCGCGGGGTTATTGAGAAAATTGCTGAAGATATTGAACGGGTGCCGCGTGATTATTGTGGATATGACGGGGTGTTTGATGAAGAAATTGCGCAGGCCTACCCTGGAAATTGAGCCAAATAGAGTATTTAGAGAGTAGCCATGCCTATGAAGTCTGGGCCTTTTACCGTTTTTGTTCTGATTTCGGATGGAAGAAACCCAGAGCGGCGCAGAGTAATGCTCTGGGGCCAAGTAGTTTTATTGGCCGCCTAAGGCTGCTCGCGCAAGAAGATCGCACCAGTGACGGACCTCGTTGTCTCAGTCACTCGCGAGGGCTAACGTTTTCAAGTGCTGCGCCCTCAAGATCTAGTTTATCTGCCGGGGCACAAACGCCCCCCACATGGATGTTACCCAGTCTGTATTTGGGACGGTTGAACAGCCTTACTAGCCCGTGCTTAGGAAATCCGGGACGATCAAAAAACCTTTACTTGGTTCCTCAATCCAGAGCAACTAACTGGCTAATGGCCATCCCATAGAGTATCTTCAGACCCTGAAAACGGATCCGAAAGTCCGCCAAACCACAAGGTCGTGAATAGGCAACGTCAAGATGTCAGAAGTCAAAGATCCGCTGTTCAGATACATCGCCATGCTGCAGTTGATCCCTCACATGCCAGGCCGCATATCCACCCCCTCCCTGCAGGAAAAGCTAAAGGACAGGGGCTTCGAGATCAGTCTTCGCTCCTTGCAGCGCGATCTTCGCGACAAGCTCTCAATCCCATTCTCTATTATTTGTCATGAAGATGAGCGCCCATACCGCTGGAGCCTCGATGCCAAGGCCAATATCAAGCTGCAGAGCCTGGATCCAGCCTCGGCCTTGGCGTTAAATCTGGCCGAAGGTCATTTAACCCGGTTGTTGCCGCAAAGCGTGATGGCGCAACTTGCACCTCAGTTCCGCGCCGCCACCCACTACTTGATGGGCATGGAAAAGAATGGCCTTGCCCAATGGCAGCGTCGCGTCAGAACCATCCCCAATGGCAAAGCGTTATTCCCGGCCGAGATTTCTCACGTCGTATGGGAGTCCGTTTCTTGTGCCCTTGTGGAACAACGGCAACTTCGAGTTCGCTATCTGAGTCGCAGTAAAGGCAATACCAAGACGTTGGTTCTTCATCCAACCGGCCTGGTGTCCCGCCACTCCGTCAACTACTTGATCGCCTGCGTCGATGGCTACGAGGACCTGCGGCAATTCGCTCTGCACCGTATCCAAGAGGCCGAACTGCTCGGAGAGTCTTCACGCCACCAATACGATTTCGACATGGATCGCTATATCGCGTCAGGGGCTTTTGCCTCTCGGCAAGGCCTCGATGAAGTCGAGCTGGTCGCCGACGTTCATCCGCAAATCGCCTGGCTGTTGAATGAAACTCCACTCAGCCAAGAGCAAGAGATAGCGCCTCTACCCAGCAGTGATTGGCACAGGTTGCGTGCACGGGTTCCTCAGGACCAAGAAACCCTGTGGTGGATATTCGGCTTGAACGACAACATCCGGGTGCATGGGCCCCAGGTTTGGGTCGACGAGATCAGAGGGAAACTGGAGAGGATGCGAGGGCTCTATGAGAATTGACACTGCGACATAGTTTGTCGCGTGACAGTGGGACACTCCAGCTCAGGTATACAACCGACAACGCTTTATTCAGGGCAGCGGCTCTACGTGCCGACCTCTATCGAACTCATGGAATGTAACTCGCCAAGCCGTTGTCAAGCGCTCAGCGATAGGGATACCTAAGATGTACCCAATGTCAAAAAAAACACGAGCGCCTCTACGGAGGAAGCTATCGTCCGATGGAAAGAACACCTTTGATGTGTTGGTTCTGGCCACTATGAGCGCCGGTAAGACATCTTTTATCAACGCATTGATTGGTCAAGAGCTGTTGCACACTGCCAACGAAGCCACAACGGCATGCATTACCAGCATCGAACACAAGCAGGGCACCAAATTCTTTAGAGGCGCCTGCTATTCGTACTCCAACATCGAGTTAGCCAAGCAGCGAAACGCATCGGCCGAGCTGATTCGTGACTGGAACTCAAATGTACAGGTCAAGCGGATTACGCTGGCGGGCAACTTCAAAATCGTGCCTCGCCCTGCCCCGGGATTGGTGTTCCACGACACTCCCGGGCCGAACAATAGTCAAGACGATCGGCATGCCCAACTGATGCTTGAGGCTGTCCAGACGGTCTCATTCAAAGCGCTGTGTTATGTGTTGAATGCAAGCCAGCTGGGTACGCAGGATGATCGTGCCTTTCTAGAGCTACTTCGTGACGAAATAGCAAAGAAACCCCTACATCAGATTTATTTTATTCTTAATAAAGTCGATCTCCTCGACCCTGAAAAAGGCGAAGACATCGCTGCGTATGTCCGGAGTGCGCACACTTACCTGACCACTATCGGTTTCGATCATCCAATCATCATACCGACCATGGCCAGTGCCGCGCTCTACGCAAAAAAAGCGCTGACTACAGATGTGCTCACAAGGGTGCAACGCTCGAAACTTCGACAGGCTCTGGATGACTTCAGAGAAAAAAAACGATCCTTGGTTCACGCCACAGTGGCGCCTGACTTCATTAAGAATCGGGTGCTCAAAGACTTGGACGACCTCGAAAGAGCACACGAGGCGAACGCCTTTGACGTGCAAGCTTCAGAAAAAATCGAATTGCAACAGTTGGTAGCCTACAGCGGGCTAAAAACTGTGGAAACGCTTATTAAACATCAACGCAGGTTAGCCGAATACCAATGAACCAGATCGAAATCACGCACAACCCATTTACCGTTGATACACACTTTTTCATCAACAGCCAGGCACCAGCGGAAGGCTGCAAGCTTTCAAGCTACAAAGAGTCGCGCCTGCAGGTCTGGGTTGAAAAACTGTTTGATGAGTTGAGTCGGCTATTCAACGGTGACGATCACTACGACATCACCTTCAAGGGCGTTGAATCGGACTACCTCGATATTGTCGCAGCCGCCGAGGTCGCGATTACCCAGGGGATGCAGGTCAAGCTGAGCTGGATCGAGACCCTCCCGACTGAGGTCCGTCTGGAGCAGATTCGGCACCTGATGGACGAGGCCAGGCGACACCCGCAGTTCGAGCATTTCATTACCGAGAATGATGAGGTCCGCAAGTCGTTCGACGAGGCGTTCAACCGGGATTTCGACGTGTATGTCGTGGCCACGATGTCCTCGGGAAAATCGACTCTTATCAATGCCATGCTCGGTCGTGATTTGCTCCCGGCCGCCAATCAAGCCACCACGGCGACTATCGCCAGGATTACCGACAACGCTTCGATGGGACAGCGGTTCTCGGCCAACCGTATCGTCGGCGACGAGCAAGTCGCCGACAGCGATGGCGATGTGACGCTTAAAACACTCGAAGACTGGAATGCGCGTCCCGATACCCTGCGTATCGATATTGAAGGGAACATCCAGGCTATCCAGGAACGCGATAGTGTCAGGCTAGTATTGACTGATACACCTGGACCAAACAACAGTCAGGATGAAAAACATCAACTCAAAACCATGAGTTTTATCCAGGACTCCAAGCGCAACCCACTGATCCTCTATGTACTAAATGCCAGCCAACTGGGCGCCCAGGATGATAAGAACTTACTTGAGCTCGTCGCCGAGTGCATGCGCAAAGGGGGTAAACAAAGCAAGGACCGTTTTATTTTCGTTATCAACAAGGTGGACGTATTTGACCCCGAAAAAGAAGACATTCCAAAGATGTTGAAGAGGGTGAGCGATATCCTGATCAGCAATGGCATTCAAAACCCTGTTGTCTATCCAATATCTGCCTCCCTAGCGCGATTAATCCGCATTCCGAGCGACAAGCACACTAAGGCGGAGCGCGGTAATTACAACCGCATGGCAGATCTTTTCAGTGAAGAACCGAGCATGAACCTGCTGCAATACATGCCGATTACCTCTCGAGTCAAACGGACGCTGAAAGAGAAAAAACTCTCCGACCTCCTCCTAAACAGCGGCCTGCCGGCCGTCGAGGCTATGATTGATGAGTACATCGACAAGTATAATTTCCCGCACCGATTAAAGCGCGCTTACGACGCCATGACCAAAGCGATCGAAGAGGGGCTCAATGAAACTCAGTTGATAGAGCAGCTGGATCAGGATGAGCGGTATCTCAGCCATATCAACGAAGAGATTCAGGCCCTGCGGTATCGTCAAGAGCAGGGCTTCGATACCGTCGCCTACAAGGATAGTGTGGCACGCGAGGGTAAAGCGCTACCCCGCGAAATTGAGAAAGAGCTAGCCGACCTTGAGGCTGTGAGCAACAACGTTACCAAAACGCTGGAACATAGCTTCAGCGGGAAGGTAGACCCCCGTACTGCTGACACGCGAGTTCAGGAGGCAGAGGAGCATCTTCAGTTTCAGTATAAAAAACTGATTAATGCCTATGAGGCTGTTTTCAGCTCCAGCCAGGAAATCATTCGCCATGACCTCCACGCAGAGTACCAGCGCTACATCGTCGACTTATTCAAAGACAGCCAACATTTGCAATTGCCTATCCTGGAGGGCATCAGGAAAACCATCGGTGATATTTCATTCAACCTGAGTGTGAAGACTGACGAAATAAGGACCCAACGGGTCAAAGTCGGTACCCGCGATGAAAGTGATAGCCGCTGGTATAACCCGCTATCTTGGGGCTCAACTAAGACGATCAATGTGTATGGGGATAAAAAGTTCGTCGATCTTGCGGAGCTTTGGAAAGAACGTGTCACCCGGATCGTTGCAGAATTCTCACGACTGGTGGCGAGTGCACGCAACGAAATCGAAACCGGCCAAACCAGGTTGATCGACCAATTCGTAGCATTCATGAGCCGAGAGTTCGACGTAAAATTCAATGAACTATTAGATTCCCTCAAAGAAAAGATGGCTGATCGCGAAATCCGAGAGCAGGCGATCGAAGAGGCCAGGGTGCTGCAAGCCTGGATCAATGACTTCAAAACCAAACTCGATCAAACGCTGGCCGTTTAACCCTGGAGTTTCCATGACCATTACCGCTACAACGATCTCCAAGGCCCGCAAAGAATTTCTTTCGGCACTCGACGAGCGACAGGTCAGCTCAGAACTATTACTACAGATGCTGGCGCAGGCAGAAGCTCAGACCCCGGACATGTTGGTTCCCTATGCGGTTGATGGTGTTATTGATGCCATTGATACCGTTCAGTTTAACTGGACCTCCAGATATTACAGTCGGCAAAAATTCTCCGCTGAGCGCAATTTTTCTAGAGAACGCCTGGAACACTTGATTCAAGTTCGCGAGCTTTTTCGCCAAAAGGGCTATAAAAGCTTCGTTCCGTCCGGCGCTACTAATCAAGCCGTACACACTCAAGCTGAGCAGGTCCCGGGCATGGTGTCCGCGTATCGTCCTTCGACTAACCTCAAAAAGTTTGTTGCGGAGGGAGATTTGCATACGGTCCGTACGGCGCTACGCTTGGAGCTCAACGACACTAACTTGGACAGTCATGAACTTCTTGCTGCGCTGGGTTGGGTAAAAACTAATACTCAGGGTCTCTGTGAAGACTATGTAGAAAAATCTTTCGCCCGTGAGATCGACCCGGATAGAAACCATTGGACATCTGGGTATTACGACACTCAAGTTGTCTACCTGACGACTAACTTCGCTGAAGAACGTTATCTGCACCTCGTCGAAGTGCGGTCGTTCCTGCGCGAGTGTGGGGAGGAGGGCTTTGCATCCACAACAGCATCTAAGCCCAAATCTGCGCACACCCAGCCTTCGACATCACAAGCGCCACGATCGGAACCACACACGGCACGCCCAGCTCCGCAATCGGCAAGCTCGGAGCTCAATCCAGTGTTCAAAGCGGCCTTGCTGATCGGCGGCGCCATCGCCGCCATGGTGGTATTTCTGTTAGCGTTGGTGAAGTGAGCTTATGACAAGTCAAACCCTAAGACCCTCCGATATCCGAGATATCCGCGAAAATGCCGCCTTGACCCTAGAGGCTGGGCGCGCCCTGATCAATCGCAGTTATCTTTCGGAGTTGGAGCGTTACCCGGTTCATTCCTTCGCTGAAAAAGGCACGCTGTTCAACCGTGCGAGCGACATGCGAATATACCGCATCGAGCGCATTGTCCAGGACAACAAACAGTCGGTGCTTGAGAGTACGACCGCCGCCTATACCGCTTTGGGTGCGGCCGGTTACTCGGTGTTCCTATTCCTGCGCTCGGATGGCATCGAGACCGACCTGTACATTGGCACCCGTGGCGAAGCCGGTAAAATGCTGGGGCATAACTCGGGTGAACTCTTACGCGAAACCTTCAAGGGGCATTTCTCAGGTAGCTCCTTGCGAGCCCTAAATGTCCTAGATGTCAATACGCTGCTCGATGCCGTGCAGGCTGAAAAATACAACCCTTCCGCCAGTATTACCGCAGTCACGGGCGTGCCTGCGCTGTCCACCGAAAACCGCGAGCACTTCATGCAGGGGCTTGAGCGCTTTATCGACGCGGCGGAAAGCCGGGTCTATCAAGCGATCATTCTGGCCGAGCCGGTGTCCTCGCAGAATCTCGACCTGATCCGTGCCGGCTACGAGCAGGTCGCCACGCAGCTCTCGCCGCTGCTAAAACAGCAACTGTCGTTCGGCGAGCAAGAGAGTGACAGTGTCGGACTGAGCATTAGCCAAGGGCTGAGCGATTCGCTAGGGCAAAGCCTTGGCCTGACGGAAACCAAAGGAACGTCGGAGACCATTGGCACATCAACCACGGAGACGGCAGGCACATCGGAATCACTGAGTGCCCCGACCTATATATCCAAGATCGCTGCCATTGGCGGCCCAATGCTGGGTCTGCTGGGCGGTTCGGTCCTAGGCCCGGTCGGTGCAATGATCGGAAGCCAGATTGGCAGTACGGCTGCTAAGCTCCTGCAGGAGGGGAAGTCGACAGGCTCCACACAGTCGACCTCCCACGGCAGCAGCGAAAGCCACGGCGCTTCTTGGAGCGAGTCTGCGTCCAAAACCAACTCGACCAATCAGACCACCAGCACCACCGACAGCCGCTCACTCAATAAGACCACCGGGGCAAACCGGCAAATCTCAATCGAAATGATTGATAAAACGATAGAGCAACTGCTGGGTAAAATCGACCACCACCTCGAGCGTATCGACGAAGCCAAGACCTACGGTGGATGGAATTCCGCCGCGTACTTCATCGGCGACAGCACCGCTTCGTCCGAATCTCTGGCGAGTATTTTCCTAGGGTTGATCCGTGGCAGTAAGTCCAGCCAAGAGGATTTCGCCCTTACTACCTGGAATTCCAATCAAAAGAAATTGGTCTTGGATTGGCTCACCGCTTTTAGCCATCCACAACTGAGCCCCGGGTTTTCAAAAAAAATTCCGATCAGCTACCTGACGCCTGCAACGCTTATTTCTGGTAAGGAAATGGCGATTCAACTGAGCTTGCCACGTCGCTCAACTTCAACAGTGGCGGTTCTTCAAACGCAGGCCTTTGGACGTAAAGTGCAGCGTCTGGACGGCACCTTTACCAAGCCAAGTACGGAGAGAACCCTTACCCTCGGTAATATCCGTCATCTATGGGAAAACCTGCCGCAGACTATTTCACTCAATATGGATCAGCTATCCAGTCATGTGTTTGTCAGCGGATCGACCGGGGCAGGCAAGAGCAATACCCTTTATGAAATGTTGAGCCAGATCGATGCTGCTGGCGTGCCTTTCCTAGTCATTGAGCCAGCCAAGGGGGAGTACAAGCACGTCTTCGGCCATCGCCCTGACGTCAGTGTGTTCGGCACCCATCCGGCGCACAGCGACCTGCTCAGGATCAACCCCTTCAGGTTTCCGACGGCCATCCATGTGCTTGAGCATATTGACCGGCTAGTCGAAATCTTCAATGTTTGCTGGCCGATGTATGCAGCCATGCCAGCGGTACTCAAAGAGGCCATCCTGCAAGCGTACCAGCACTGCGGCTGGGACCTGGATCTATCTACCAATCGTTACAGCAACAGTCTCTTCCCGACCTTCAGTGATTTGCTCAGCACCCTGGAAAGCGTGATCGAGGCGTCGGCCTACTCCCAGGAGCTCAAGGGCAACTACATCGGCGCGCTGTCGACCCGGATCAAATCCCTCACTAACGGGTTGAACGGCCAGATCTTCACAGCCAATGAAATCGAAAGCAGCGTGCTATTCGATAGCAACGTAATCGTCGACCTCAGCCGTATCGGTTCGTCTGAGACCAAGGCGCTGATCATGGGCATCCTAGTGATGCGCCTGAGCGAATACCGCATGGCACACGGCGGTATGAACCTGCCTTTGCGCCATGTCACCGTACTGGAAGAAGCACACAATATCCTCAAGCGCAGCCCTACTGAAGGTGGTGCCGAGGGCTCAAACGTGATCGGCAAATCCGTTGAAATGCTGACCAACGCAATTGCCGAAATGCGCACTTATGGCGAAGGCTTCATCATCGCCGACCAGTCCCCACACGCCGTCGACATCGCGGCGATCCGCAATACCAATACGAAGATCATCATGCGCCTGCCCGATGAGATGGACCGACGCCTGATCGGAAAATCCGTTGCCTTGCGCGATGATCAACTCGAAGAAATCGCCAAGCTGCCCAAGGGCGTCGCCATCGTTTACCAGAATGACTGGCTGGAGCCGGTGCTTTGCCAGGTGAAGAAGTTTTCAGGCGTTGAAATACCGTACGTTTTTCAGCCGGCCGCGAAGGCCAGCGTCAGCAGCCGGGATTTCAACCGGCAGGTGCTCAATCTACTTATGGAAAAGCGCGTTCGCACGCCAGTTGAAGTAGACGTGAGTCTTCTGGAAAACGGCCTGTGCAATCTACCATTGCTCGCCCGTTGCAAAATTGCGCTGTTCGACGCTCTCAAGGAGTACAACGACGACCAGCCGCTTACGCTGTGGAAGCCAGAAGCCTTTGCTTACGCCGCGCAATTGGTTGTAGACGTTCTCGGTTGCCGGCGCTTGGTGCAGCAGACGATTCAGACGGCATCCGATTACGGCCACCTTAGCGACCAGCTCGACGTCATGCTCAATGAGTGCGCTGCCGGCCTGACCTATGAGTTGGCTCTGGCCACCCAACAATGCCTGATGAAAGACTACAGCCTGCAGCACGACAGCCACCTCGACATTTATTCTGCGTGGCGTGCGCGCCTCGAAACAGGGAGCGCTTTGTGAATTTCGAAACTTTTTCCGCCGAAAAGGCTGAGGTTCCGTCCAATCTGGCGTTGCTCGCCCGTGAAGTGCCAGACAGATGCCTGATCGTCACCGAACTCGACCGCCCCATCGTACTCACTCAGGAAAACCGCCTAGAGTTACCCAAGATCACTCCCGAAACCCGTGAAAGACTCGAGAGCCAGGGCTTTCCAAAAGAAGTTCTGGATGTAATGGGCAGTGAAGCCGAAGCCCGTATCTATGAGAATGCCAACCTCGAACCGACGGAGGTCAACGGCAAGGAAGCGTTGATTCGCACGGATATCGATTATGACCAAAAGGACATTTCCGGTACCAACCTTGACCGGATGAAACTAGGTAAAGCACCGCTTCATGCCAACGGCAAGCCGATCGAACTTCATCATGTCGGCCAGAAGCAGGATTCCCCCTTAGCCGAATTGACTGGCGCAGAACACCGCGGGAACGGGAACGACAATGTCCTGCACAATAAGCAGAAGGAGTCTGAAATCAATCGGGAAGGTTTTGACAAAGAGCGAAAAGACTACTGGAAGGCAAGAGCCGAACAGATCGAGAACCAGAACTGACTGTGAGTCCCCTATGAAAACACTTGAAAATCTAGTTGAACGCCATCACGCCGACATCCGTCCTGCGAACTCGGCCAGCATTCATGCGCTCGAAAAGAAACTCGCTTTTCCTCTTTCTGCCGAATACACCTCGTTCCTGTCAACGTTTGGGGTGATTATCTTTGATGCCTACGAAACCTATGGCCTTGGCGTTCCGGAGGACTACTATCTGCACGTTTTCAATATTTTCGCCGATCTGAGTCGCGACCCGAGTTATCCAAAAAATACGGTGCCGCTGATGGAGATTGGAGATGGTCAATATTATCTATACGACAATAAGGCCCAACAGGTTTTGCTGTGGGCGACCCCCAATGGCGGAGTGATCCGTGTACTGGACGAAGACTTGGAGCAGTTTTTAATTAAGCATATATTTACTGAATAACACATTGTGTTCAGTGACAGTATCCACCCGACCCAGCACAGGAATACGGGCCGGTATCTGTCACTACCGATGTAAAACTGATACATCCTGCCAGACCACTTGGGCACAGTGCAGCTTTTGCGTGCGGCCCATGCGGTACCAGGAGAAACACGTGGAAATCAGTTTTTTATCCGTCAAGGCCTATTAGTCAGAGCAGTCTCTCGGCAGATATGTTGCTCGCGTAACACCGTCCAGCGCCACCTAAAATCGCACGCAGAGCAGCGAGTCCCGCCCTATGGCCCTCGCGTTGAGCGACCGGGAAAGCTCGAGCTGTTTGAAGGTCTCAAACAACGCGGTGTTGATGACAGCGTTCACTGCGTTATTTTTACTTTCGCTCAATTTCAACGCCTCACATCGGATTAACGGGCGCGTCAAACCTGACGATTACGTTGCTGCTGATAGCGCAGCGCGGCAAGCAGTGCAGCGCTGTCCATGGACTGCTTAGTCAGCACGCTGCCGATCAACAAGCCAATTACAAAAATGCTGATTTCTTTCATGAAAGTTCCCCTTACCTCTGCGAATGAGTACAGAGGCTAGTATCGGGTAACGATGCGACAGGCAACGTCGCATTCGTTGTGTGCCAGTCATGAAGTCGCTTCGCCTTCCGCCGCTATTGATTGCCGTGCTACTGGCCTGCTGGATCTTCAGCCGACTGCAGAATGGCACAGACAAACCCTCTCAATGAACGGCATAGATCAGCGTGAGCAGCTTAATGGCTGCTCACGCTGGTGACCTGGTCATTTTTCTTTTGCCGCATTAACGCGAATTCAGCACTGCACAGCCAATCAAATTTTCCAATGCGGCAGCTTGCAAAGAAGGCCAGCGCTTGTCGATGCGATGCGGGTAGCCGGCTGCCGACGTTTCTTCTAAATGAACTTCACGACACGCCAGCCGGTCTTGCCTTGTTTGTTGGTACGCCGGATAGCAAGGCAGGTAACTTCTTGGGGCTGACCGGGAGTAAAGGCTTTGGCCAGTGCTGGCGGCACGAAAATGTCGTCTCGGGCGCTGCGAATAAAAGCGAAATCCTTGCCCTCCTGGCGCTCCAACGTGCCGTTCAGCTTTTCAAACAGCCCCGGCAGTTCCCTGACTTCCGAAAGCCGCCAATCGAGAGGCGGCCCCTCGTCCTAGACATATCCGATCTCCACGATGGCGCCCGGCAGCAATTCCGCCACATTGGGAAACTTGCGATGCTAGAGGCCGAAGCCGGTGTCAGCATTAGTTGCCGCATAACTGAGCGACTTTTCGCTATTGATGTGGTCGATGCCCCCGAGTGCAGGTAAGGCTGTATTGGTTCAACTGCTGAAGCAAGGCATGGGCAGCAGCGTCCATTTGGGGAAGAGGTTGCAAGCTGTTGTTGGCTACCGCGTGTTGATACCAGTCGCTGGCGAGAAGTTGCTCGACGATATGACGTTCAAGTTCGCATTCGTGGTGGATGTGTGACGTGTCTGATCCTTGAAAATGTGGAGAGCGAACAGCGAAAGCGCCTCAGCTCTCTTCCTGCATCATCTTTCGGTAATCCGTCAGAGAGATGCCCTTGTAAAACCAACAATCTGGTCCGCGTGCCCCATTAACTTTTCGCCCTGCCTGCTGCAATGCAAGCACGGTTGCTCTGGATAAGCTGACAACCTGGCCTTGGAACTCGACCTTGGTACCCTGAGCAACCACACACTGCACAGCCGTGTTCAGCTTGAAGGTCAAGACCGTTCCTGCCTGCACTGCGATATCCACAAACTTGAAAGCCGGTAGTCGCTTGGCTGTCCTACTCAACTCGACCAGCAGCTCATCGAACGACTTCGACGTGGCTTTCCCATGCGGTTCGACCATCTGCTGTAAAATTTTGCCGGGAAACAGCACGGATTCCGTCCCAAGAAACACCGATACCACGTAGGACAGAAGCTCCGTGTGCCGTTGCTGCCAAGTAGCCTCGTCAATCACCTGCTGAAACATGGTTTCGCTCAATTTCCGGATCGCCAGATCGACCGCAGCCAGCCCTTCGGAGACAATCATGGCGAGGCTTTCGCCAGCACAGTAGTCCTCATCCAAACCGAAGCACTTCACAAGACTCTTACCCAACTGATCCGCAGTGTGCCAGCCGGGCATCCTCACATAGCCGGTATCGTCTTCGGTCATGATACGCACCAGAGATATCATCAGCTTATGCCTGTCTGCCGATGTTGCTTCCTTGACGATGCATTTCAACACGATCTCAAACCAGCCTGCCACGAGCTGATGAACCACTTCGGGTTTGCCGAGGTAGTTAGGCTGGCTGGCCAGCTGGATAGCCGACCGGACGCTGGATGGCTGGGGCGGCATCTGGTTGAGCTCTGCCAACCCACGCACCATCATCTCGATACGTCGGAGGTCCTCCGCATCATCGGTACTCTCGTACTGCTCCGGATCACGATTCACCTCGGCGTGAGTCGCCCGAAGACCTCCGGCATGCGTCACAAAGTGGATCTGGTCGATGCAATAGCCCGTCCAGCTGCGGTACTGATACAACGTGTTATCGGCAAAATAGGCGAACCACTTCTCTTCCATCTTGCTCGGAATAAATCCCAGTCGAATGGCTGTGGCGTCCTCGGTATTTAGCGTGAAATCCAAGGCCAGCGTGGAGTAACGAGCAGGCATCTCCTGAGAGTTCCAGTCATTTTTGGTGGCTGGCTTGCCAGTATTGGTATTCGGCAGCACTGCCGTCCGATTGGCATCGAACCACACTTTCGCCGCGGCCAGCACGGCCAGATCGCGAATGCGGCCAATGCTATTGGTGGTCTGCTCGATAAGCCGCTGAGCCTTCTCAAAACTCACCCACCGGGTACTCCGGGTTTCCCAGTCCAGACGCCCTTGCGGCCCGATATGGCGCATGACGAAGTAGGCATTTGTGGACGTACCGCCCTTGAATACGCCGGGAAGCACATCGATAACTTCAGCCTCGTAGCCAGTTTCCTCCCTAACCTCGCGCAATGCCGTCTGCTCAGGAGAGTCGCCAAGCTCTGCCTTGCCCTTGGCGAACGTCCAGACATAACCGTCGAAATGATTCGAAGGTTCACGCAGCAAGATCTGTCCGGTGTGGGTCAGCAAGACGCCACCATAGGCGCCCGCCTTGGCAATGCTCAATGACATATTTGATCGCCCTCTCAGATGGCTCAAAGAGCCGCTGCTTCAATCTTGATCCAACCCCAAAGATGGGTTCCCAACCAGCAAGGCCCGCTCGCGATCCAGCTCGGCGCGCAACTCTTCCTCGGTCGGCAGCACCAGCTTGTACTTGCTGGCGAACAGTTGCTCATTGCCCTGTAAGACCGAGTAGCGCACCACCGAAGCATCTTTCTGCGCACAAAGAATGATACCGACCGTGGGGCCATCCTCCGGGCCACGCTTGAGGTCGTCATACATGCGCACGTACATGTCCATCTGACCGATGTCCTGATGGGTCAGCTCACCACGCTTGAGATCAAAGATGACGAAGCACTTGAGCAGATAGTTGTAGAACACCAGGTCGATGTAGAAATCTTTGCTTTCGGTACTGATGCGCTGCTGCCGTGCAACGAAGGCGAAGCCCTTGCCGAGCTCCAGCAGGAACCCCTGCAACTGGTCGATCAGCGCCTGCTCCAAGTCGCTCTCCAGCAAAGCACCCGCATTCGGCAAACCGAGAAACTCCAACAGTACCGGGTCACGCACAAACTCACGGGGGCTCTTACCCAGTGCCTGCACGTTGCTCACGGCCTCCTGCTCCACGGCGGTACGGTCCTGACTGGCCAGCAAGCGTTCGTAGTACAGCGTACCGATCTGCCGCTCCAGTGCACGGGTACTCCAATTCTGCGTGGCAGCTTCGGTCATATACCACTGCCGGGCTGTGTCGCTGTCTACCTTGAGTAACGTGCGGTAATGCGTCCAGCTCAATTCGCGACGCAGTGCGTCGTACTTTGGAAAAGCCAGGAAGAAACCACGCATATGGCGCAGATTGGTGACGTCAAAGCCCTTGCCGAACTCAGCACTCAGTACCTTGGCCAGGGTCGGCAACAGTTTCTTGCCATAGACCGCACGCGACTCACCGCCCTGCTCGAACTCGACGATATAACGACCAATCTCCCAGCAGGTTTGTACCTGCAACACATCCACGGCACGCAGCGCCTGCTGGCGGGCCTGCCGAATCAGCCCGGCCAGACTGCCGAGCAACGGTTGTAGCTGCGTATCCAGATGGAGCGGCGGGTTTTGACTCATAGCACCTCCGGTATGGGGTTCAGATTGTTCAATCTGCTGATCTTGCCAGACCGCGTAGGTTGTATCGCAGAGAAGACCTCAGCCAGCACATGACTGACTGCAAATGGCCTCTCGGCAATGCGTTATTTACGAATAGCCGAACCTTAACTGTTTGGGTAAATCAGAGCCAGCACGATGGTTCTGAACTCCAACGTTTTCAAGCAATCAGCTTCTCCGGTACGCCCCATCCGCAGGCAGCGAGCCCCACCTACAATTGAGTGCAGGAGGGAACTGGACAGTGGATGCTGGAAGGTTATTCCTGGTGCTTATAACGGCGGAATCTGTTGGACCGCTGTCCTTGCGAGCACCAAAAAGAAAGGGGAGCAGGAGGATGAAGGTCAAGCCCAAGATATTTGCGTCTATCTCGGCAGTATTGCTGCTCACTGGCTGCTTGGAACGCTCTATATCCGATACTTACTTATTGCAGCAGCCATAGGGGCTGAGTTACTGCAACTCACATAGACACCGGACCATCACCTCATCGGAACGATTCAGCGGGCCATGCTGAACGCTGCCGGCGGTTCACCGGAATCTGCCTGGACGATGAGAGCACGGTGAAACCTGGTGATGTCATACCCAACATGGGGCCATGCAAAAGCCTCATCTCTGTCGTAACAGCGTACAAGGTAGCGCTTGGCCTATTGCATTCGACCCACAACACAGGGCTTCAGCAACCGAGTGAGATATGGCACAAAGCATCCAACCTGCATTGATGAGCCCCGTCCGTATCCGTCTGTCCAACACACCTTAGCCAAAGATCCTTTTTGGTGACTGGCATTTTGAACATCCACTTATCTGACGCTAGCGCTGCCCCCGAAGCAGTTCTGCCAGTCTTGGCTCGTCTCGGGTCTCCGGCTGCACTACAAGCTGGCTCAAGAGTTTTTCGGCGCCGTACGGCCAATCGGCCGATTCCTCGGTGAGAATGGCCCCGAGTAGGTTGAGGAGTGCCTGCGGATGCTGTTTGGCAATACTCGACTCAGGATCGATAAACGGAGCGAACCGTAGCGAGGCGCCCTTTATGGGAACCAGCCGTGGAAGGATAATCTCCACGATCTCAGGAAATCGGTCAGGTAATGCCAAAGCGAGCTCAGCAAGGCGCCCCGATATCAATGCCGTACGGACATCACGTTGGCGTGGCCACACTCGTGTAAGAAACGGTACTAGGAGATCCCCCCACCGGCTTCCCGATTCGAGGGTCCAGCGTTCGAGATGCCAGAGCATCTGCACTCGCAGGTCATCCTCGGCATGAATAAGAATATCGCGCAATTCAATGTCTGAGATCAGGCGTTCGGCGTCGATTGCGTCCTCAGTACCGCCCCAGCCGGCCAACAACATGCCAACCAGAATTCTTGCCTCGTCCCGACGCTGACCTGACTGGCTAGCGAGCGCAATAAACCCAGGCTTCAGCAGCAGATAGAGAGAGTGTTGTGGCGTGTGCGCGCGCCAGAAATAACCCGCCCAGAAAGCGTTACTGTCGTTTCCTCTACCGCTGGCAAGCGGCAGCAGTTGGTCGTGGACCCAATTAGGATCGATGTGAAATAGCCAGTTAAGTTGCGGTGTGATCATAGCGATGGCGTGTGGTCGATGATCGCCCGGCAGTTCAAGCAGGCTGTCGAGTCGGCGTTTCCAGGCCTCCGGCATGCCTGAGCAAGGCTCAAACTTCGTCTTGGCGGGATCCTTTAGCAGCGCATCCACCATTCGTCCAACAGGACTATTCAAACCCTCATCGACCCACGCTCGATCAGGTCTTGGATACCGCTTCGCCGAAGGATCCGTCACCAGTGCTGCAACCATGGCTTCCCAGACCAGATCGAAAATTACCGGGAAATCGGCGAGTAATCGCCCGTGCTGGTCGCTCAGCCATGCCGAGACCGGATGGAGTATCTCCGCCAGATTATCAGCCGGCAGACGCGCCAGCCGCTGCCCTATAGTCGAAAGCATGCGGGGCGACGTCGTTACCTTACTTACCGAAGAAAGTAGTGCGCTCCACGCCCATGGTTCGAACGTGCTCTTTCGCGCAGCGTCGGTCAGAACGCTAAGTGCACGTACTGGTCTCCTCTCGGCAAAGCCACGAAAAGGTTGTCGCTGAATGTGTGAATCGAAATCGTAATGCCCCAGAGCCTTTGCTTTTTCAAGGACTTCACTAATAGGCAACTGCTCAACGGGAGTGGCACTCGTATCGATATCAATGCCCCGAATCTTCGAAACATTGGGCTGGGCCGTGTTCGCGCCAGCACGTTCCGTCCACTCAGAAGCGAGAGCCCGCAGAGCCAAGACTTCGGCATCAAAATCGAAGGAAAAAGTGACTCCCTGAGTTGAGAGCCAATGGAGCCGGTCGAGTCTGTAATGAGCGATAAGTTCGTCGCTATTTTCGTGCTGCGTTGCCCATGAGATTTTCCCATCGCGAAGGCGTGACTCAATCTCCGCGATCGTCGACGGGGGCATTTCGGACCACCTATCGCGTAGGGAAAACAGCAAATCCCGTTTCTGCTTGGATTTCCAAAATGTATCCTCGTTAAGATCCAAAAATATCTGGCCAGCTTCCTCGGGTGTCGTCAGGTCGTTGCGTCCCGCAGCCCAAATACGTAAACGGGTAAAGAGCGGATCGTTTATTCCAGACCACTGAGCGGCTTCTTTACGCGCAGCTGTGCGGTCCTCCACTGTCAGTCGCGCCACCATTTTAGTAAAAATAGCGAGGTGGCCGGTCAGTCCGTAACTATCCTCATCCAGGGCATCGCCATCATCTGGCCGCGTCGTGTCAAAGTACAGATCGTCGTGACCATTGACCTCGCGCTCAAGCTGGACGGCATATCCAAGCTTCTCGCGGAACAGGGTGACAGCGTAGCCGAGCAAGTCTGGCGGAATATCAAGAGTCTGATGCGGTCGCGGATATTCCACATCAGCCCGAATAATGGCTTTGAGTTCAAGTGCCGGATTCGCCTCGGGCGCCATGGCGCCAAAGCGTGATTTAACGGTCAGCATCGGTTGATAAAGGGCGACAGCTTCTCGAACGAGCGAGGGTGACCAACCTTCACGCTCCGCTCTGGCCTCAATATCATATCGGCATTGGTCTGGATCAAACACTTTCTGTTGCCAGCACGCGAGTAGGATGCGCCAACCATCGCGCACAGCCGGGGGATAAAGACTTGCGTCGTGGCGCAGCGACCATTCGATACGTTGCTGGATGGACGGATGGAACCGCGCTTGATTAGCCGCCCACCATAGGGCTGCCGGTTGATGCGCAACTCTAACGATCCATATGCCGATGTGCCAAAGGCGCGGAGGGAGACTTACCGCAACATCTGCGCGAACTCCGCGCAATTGCGCGACTTCCTCAGGCGAGAGATCTGTACGATCAGATGGCAGTGAGGCGATGCCGTCCCAAGCATTTTCTGGCACCGCACGCTTCGTAAAAAGCTGATCGGGATCAATTGGGGTTGGAGGCGTATCGCTGTCTAGACCAAACGCCTCGAACGGGTCGAAACGATAGCTCGTCTGGTCATAACTATTTACCTTGTCGGCTTGTGCGTACCGGGCATTGCGATCAAAGACGCTCAGCCAGTCAGCGGGCAGTGGGTCATGAGTACCGGCCAGCAGTCGGGCGCCGGTTATGGTCGAAGCAAGATGTGCAATCATGCCGCGCTCATGTGGAGGCATCAACATCGGCCCCTTGGACGCGCTCATGATTAGCCGGTCGTGCCAGCCGTCGACGTCGCGAGCGCGCTCGGCCCAGGCAGACAACGTCTTCCACAGCGCAGCGTGGCCATTTGCGCTGTCATATGCGATCGGCTCAACTCCTTTATGCGCCCACTGAGCTATCGCCTCCGTCGCATTACCTGATTGGAATGCATAAAGCTTATGGCCTGGCTTTTCAAAGCGATTGAGGGCCTCCAGCAGATACTGGACCGGCGGATCGTCGGCTGAATAACCGACGAACACAATCCGAAAGCGCCGCAGAAGCGCTTGGATATAACGGGTCGCCCAGCCATCCGACAGATAAGCATGGCAAAAATCTGCGCTCGACAGCACAAACTCGTCATCGCAAGCCCGGCGATAATCTGTATCGACTCGGCCATGGAGATGAATAATGCCGCGAAAGTCGATGTCGCGGCGTGGGTCTGGCAGTCGAGGTGGGTTGGACGAGATGATCCCCGGCTCACACTCCTCGAATAGAAGATCGAAGTTGGTCGTGACGAGCCGTGCCACTCCAGCGCGAGTTCGCGATAGGTCGAGCAACGTCCGATGTGCGGCGAGGCCACAGCCTGGCTCCGGCTTGAGTGCGATCGCTACCGCCTCTCGTACATCTGTAGGCTCGAATTCCCGCTCTAGCATCCCGAAGATTCGGTCGGTCGCGACCAAGCCAGTGAGACCGCTCTCTTTCTCAAACCTTCGTCCGGCGTCGAATAACCGACGCGCTGGGCTGTCGAGCGCTGACCCGAGCAGGTCGAGCACCTTTTCAGCAAGAGTCGCAAAGTCCGGCAAATGCGCTTCGGCACGTGAAACACCAGCGCCGCAGAAAAACAACACGTCTCCCGCATCTCTCGCAATTAGGAGCTCATCAGGTAGCGACGGACCATTCGGGATAAAGCGCATGGAATTAACTCACTTGCTCGGTGCGGCCATTGGGACCTGTGGAAGATTGAGGGAACCCCGAGTTCCGCTATCAGCTCAACATGGCGGCGCTACCGCGACAAACCCTGATTGATCTGAGGGCACCGCTGAACCAACTATTGACGTTCACTTTCCGACTCGTCGATCGAGGCCAGGAGTTCCTCCACTTGATCAAGGAACGCGGCGAGTTCGGTCTGCTTGCCGGCGCCCTCCGACCGCCACTCGTCCATAGGCCTGACCATTGCAAGCTCACGGGCGCCCTGCGACAGCTCCTGCAGCTCATCGTCTGCCATGCTGAGCCCGTGCAGGTAGTACTGACTCCATCGAGTAAAAGTCAAAATCCACATCGAGATCTGTAGAGCATCGTCCCATCGTGTCCAGTCAGAGGTGCTGGCGAGAGGTTGTTGCACAACCCTTTGCTGTCGCCCCAGGATCGCTTTCATAGACTTCAGGCTGGCCTGCTGGCGCTCGGGACTGCTATATGCAAAGAGGAACGCGGTTATGTTGGTCGTCTGGCCTTCGCGCGCTCGGTTAAACATCAGTAATTGGTGACCCTGTTCAGCCCTCAACGAAGCCGCTAGCTCCCGAACCCATATTTCGCATGCATCGTCGGTATTGGCGCGGTCATTTTGCAACAACGGGAAGACAACATCCTGGAAGAGCCACGGCCCGGCCCACGCCAGTTGCCGCATATGCCCACGCATTGAGTCGACCAGGTGTATCAGGTCTTCAGCGGAGATTTTCGCCGGCAGCACACTATGGAGTGCCGCTACTAGGCCGGTGTAGATATCAGCAGTCTTCGGTATCCCTGAGGCACGATGAACCATCCAGCCTAAGACCCGGACCTGTCTAAGGTAAGAGAAGTCAGCCACCAACTGAAGCACGGCGGCGAGCCCTCCCGGCTTTTCTAACTGCCGCTCGATAACGTTCAGCCCTATCCATTGCAACAGACCATTGCTGCTGCGAATGAGGCTGTCACGTTGCACTTCGCTGGTATCAAACTCCATTGACAGTGAAATCTCGCTGGCAATCTGGCTCAAAAGGGAAAGTCGCACTGCATCGTGACCTTCAGGCTCCATTGGCACGCTCGCCATTTGGGTTTCGGCCATCGCCACCAGAGTTCCAGGGGTATACGCCCATAAAAATTTGACGGTGTAGTACTCCGCCCAGGTCAGGGCTGTGTATTTTGTCGCGTGGAACAAGTGATGCGGGTGATAGGAGCTATGCAGAAAGTTATCGACCGATTTCTGAAACAACTGGGTGTCCATAACAGCTAACTCCTTATTCACCTCGTCATGTGTGCGTTTGAATGATGCCTCGAGGAATCGTGCCAAAAACGCCATAAAGCCAAGTTCGGATTTGACCTCGCGAAAGTAGCTATCTGTTGTGCTTGAATGCGCGAGTACTTCGCCGAGCACTTCCCAAGTCGTAGCGAAGTCCGTGAAGTCGCCGGCCTGCTGGCTCAGGCAATTGCGCAAGCCTGTCGTCTCAGGCAAAGCGAGCGAGTCATCCTTGAGCAGGCCTGTCGCAGCCATTTCCTGCTTCAATGGATCCCCGCTCAAGCCTTGAAGCGATAACTTGCCACTCCAAACGCTCAGCACGTCGCCGGAAAGGGCTTTCTCGAGAAACCGGAGAGGCTCATAGCGGCGGGGCAGTGTCGAAGTCGACGACACCATAGAATCGAAAAGAAGGCGCATGGAGGGATTTTTGTCCCCGCCTTCGGGCTGCGCCGCCTCCGCCTCCTGTACCAGCCCTGAAGAGAATTGCTCCACATTTAGCAAGGTGTCCGCAGGAATTGGAGTGACTAAAAGGGGGTAGTTCTCCGAAGCTTTCTGAAGTGAGTTGGACAGGTTGAAACCTGCAACCGGTAGTCCGTCCGGTGCCATAATTAGAATGCAGCGGTCATGTAACCGGCCCTCCTTCAGGCCGTAGATACGTAGCTTTTTGCGTTGCAGCAGGTGATGGTTGCGCTCACAGCTCGCCACCAGGTTGTTAACCCTGTCCGTAGTGGGGTTGTCGGACTTGCGTCGCATGGGTTTGTCTTTGTTGTGTGGTTTGGGCAGGGACGTGAATACAATGTAGTCAGCTTCCGGTGCCGCGCAGATTACTATCAGACCCAATCCGGAGGCGTCAAAATAGGGGTCGAAAATGATCATCTGGTGGTTTTGATGCTTAGCCAACAGCGCCCTGAACCATTCCACGAATTGCAGGCGGCCCTCCCCATCGCCCTCATTCCAGCGCAGGAAGAACCTCCCCTCAGACTTCGGAGGATGGAGCCGCGCAAGAAGGGATTGCAGATCGCGATTGGCAGGGACCCAAGGGTCCATATCACGCCCACCGATGCGGTTGGTGAATCCCCGATTGCCTGAATTGATTGTCAGGGCTGACTTAACCCGCGCCGCCACGGACGGCCGAGTGGCTTTCTCCAGCCAGTCGAACTTAACCGGGCTGGCACTGTGGCCCACGACATTCCCCTGAATATGAACCTCCCGAACGTATCCAACCCGCCACCGACAACACAGTGTGCCCTCTCGGGCTTGGTCGCCATGAAAGCCGAAAATCTCCAGATCTGTACTGTCGGTTATCGAGTGGATCTGGTCGTTCAGCCCGAACTTGAATTCAAACTCCCCACTCTCATTGCATTCCGCTGTACCGATGCTCGAATAAACGATATGGCCGTCATTCTCAATGCTCAGGCGGAACTGGAAGACGCTAAAATGCGGCACCTGCATCGGGTTAAATCTTGCGACTAGGGCGAGCGGGGCATCGGTCCAGCTCACGTTCAGTAAGCGCCGCTCTAGATCGTCCATCGCAGGGAAGACCAGCAATTCAAGGTCGCCGAACCTGGTGGTATCAGTTCCGCCGAAGTCCAGACCCGTATCCGCCTTGAGGTGCCTAATAACCGATTCGGTCAAGTTGACGTCGTAGTCCAGACCTAAGCGGAATAGAGCACCCTTGTTAGTCTGAGTAATCGACGCGCTGAAGGCGCCAGCTCCGCCATGTGGGCTGGACGGGCAGCTCCTATCATGCGCATCGCGGTTAATCAGATAGGCGACGGGGCGATAGACCAGTTCATCGGCGTTGAGCGCGGTCGCGCCGAACCGTGCTTTCAAATCCTTTGAAAGGCCGAGCTTTAGTTCTTCGCTAATTGCCAAGATGGTTCGGCCGGCGCTCAATTGCCTTAGAAGCGCAGCGCACTGATCGCTCTTGACGTACAGTTTGAGCGGGATAACCTGAGCTTGGACTTCCCCGAAGCGCTGGAAATTATCGTCGTCGCTGGAGGACCAGCGGTCGCTGGAATGGCTGTAGGGAAGCAAACGACCGTAAACCAAACGATTTTCAGTCGATTGTTCGGACTTGATCTGCAAAATCCACAGCTGCAACGCGCAGTGACGGACATCCTTCGAGAACAACCGTGTCAATCGACCGTCGTTGAGCAGGTCATCTAGTGTAGGAGCCATCAATTCCTTATGAGTACTTTTCCGCATTTTTATGTTGGCGCCTACACTGAAATAAGCCACATTTTTGGATATCTGACGACGTTAGCAAGTACCGAGCCGTCCGACTCGAAACCCGTATGAGTGCAATGTCCGCGCACTAATCGGATGACTCGATAGAATGTCGGTGCGGTGTCTCGAAGCTGAGTCAGTGCCAGCAGTGTAGTGCCCCCTTCGCTGATTGCCTACTTCCGCTCTGGGCCCAAGCTGTGTGAAAACCCTAGGACCAATTGATACCGTGAAGAGCAGTCGAGAAATCGCGCATCTACGTGAAATTAAGGTCTGTGGAACCTGCCAATAAATTTGAGATTCCAAATAGAAGCGCAGACTCTAATTTTTTCTTTGAGTTTTCAAACGGCCTGGGTCGAGAGCGGCCTGCGATTACCGGGTATGATCCGCGCGATCGATAGAAACGTGGGACATGGACGATGCGCGAGAGCAAAATTCCATTTGGCGAGCGTGACGGTGTCCTGATTCGGGCATATGAGGCCGAAAATGGACTTCGTTGCGGCTGCATTTGCCCAGGTTGTCATCAGCCGCTAAATGCAGCCAATAATGGTGAAAAAGTCATTCCCCATTTCCGTCATGCGCAATCGAATGACTGTATCGATGGTTTCCGTGAAGGAGTAAGACGAGCTGCAGTCGCACTAATCGTGCAGCACAAGCAGCTCATGCTCCCGACCTTCCTCGACACGGTCAGTGTTTCCATTGCAAGCGGCCAGTTGCTGAAAAAAAGCGTCGGACTGACGCCAGTAATCGCTACTGCAGATTCAGTGGAGCGATTTGTTGATCTGGACGGATTAAGAGGCCATGTAATCCTGCATAGGTCGGGCCGCCAGCTGATTGTACGAATCAAGCTGTCCTCCAGAATGGAGCATGAGCGGTACCGTCAGCTAGCGGCTCTGGAGCACTCCAGCATGGAAGTTGACCTGTATAGCCTGACGCTGGAGCAGATCAATGACCCAGACCGCTTCGCGTATGCCGTACTGCAGGATCCGTCGACCCGCTCCTGGATCAGATGTATCCGTGGCGAAAGGCTATTGGCAAGCACAGAGCAGAAGCTCCAACTGCACGCGACTGAGCTAAACGCCAAGTGGTTGGATGAAGAGGCGGAGCGAGAAGCTGCAAAAAATGCTCATCAGCTTGCGCTCGCGGAAGAAAAAACCGAGCGCGGTTTGTCCTTGAAAGCACACCGCGCCATGCAAATTGAATTGGCTGCTAAACGACCAGCTATCGAATCGGACTTTACAGTCCAAGACCGAACGCAGCTCATTGCTGCCACCATGTTCAAAGCATTGCGAAACTGGGAAGGTAAAGCCGCCGAGTGCAAAGCCTGCTATCTGCTGAGTCCTCCTGGCTCAAAATTCTGCCTCTACTGCACCGTGGACGGATACGATCTGCTTGAAACGACCGTATCGCCCGACCTACCAGCGACCATTCACAAACGAATGTACTGCTCGGCCAAGCCGGGCATGTCGGTAAGGGCGGCGCCTCTGCTTATCATAAAGCCAGAGGTCTGATTTACCCTCTGCTGCAACCAAATGCCCGGCATCGACTGCCGTACACCTTAGTCGCAGCCTTGCAGAGGTAGCTCACGCGACGGAAGTACCGTTCCATCTCCGATGGATCATCCTGAGAAAGGTGGTATTCAGCGTTGGCAGGGATATGCACCAAGCCATTGGCATCATCGACAGGAATCCTCAATGCACCGGCCCATGCAGCATGAATGCGACTGTATGTATTCTGTTGTGCCGAGTCATAGCGTCCCACGGTGTGGTACGCATCCCGGTTGAGCAGCAAGACGAAGTGGTAATGCGGTCGACCCTGCAGCCCAATCTCTCTGACCCAGCACCATCGCACCTCTGCCTGATGAGCAGTGCCATTCAGGCGCACAGAGCGCTCCCGTGCTGATTGAATTCTGAAGGTCAAGGAATCAACAAACCTGGAGATGACGGTGCTATCTGATTCAGGTACTGAGTCGTCATCTGGGAAATGTAGGTCGAAACGTAGCGCGAACACCCTACAGTGAGCGCTAAGTGAGTGGTTTCATATACGCCTTCAAGGTATTTGGTAATGAAGGGGGTATGGGACGTCAGCACGGGTAGCCCTCGAAAGGTGCTCTCGTAGTGCAGGTGGAGATTGCTGTTGCCGGGGTGACGCTTGGGCTGATGTGCCATGGGGATGATCCACTGAGTGAGTTCATAAACTCAGTGGACTGGGTATTTATTTACGGTTCGATCTGCCAATGGGCTGACCTCAGCTCAGCGTCTGGTGCTGATCCTGTTACTGGTTACAATGGGGATGGGTAAACGAGCTCATAGCCCCTCGCTGATGTAGTTGCAGGTACCTGCCTAAAGGGTGGCTGGATGTTCATGGAATAGGTAGGTCGCCGGATGGTAGATGAATGCGATTGATTGGTCAGAATCGGTCAATTACTATCATGCCCTCAGTCCTCTTGGACGGCGCTGGTGGCAGGCATTCAATACCCCCAGCCATGAACGGAACCCTAAAATGACAAACAATGTGTACCACGCAATAGACGATTTCATCTATGCCTCCCCAGTAAGCGAACAACAGGCCGAGTCAATCCTGGCGAAATACTCTGAGGACGTTCAACGGCAGCTAATCAACGCGATGCATGTCGGTCGATCCCACATCGATTATAAAAAACTAGAAAAGCCTGGCGAGAACTACGCTGGTTTTACCGACCATATCGGGCAAAACGAATACGCCCGAATTCTCTACGAAAAAAACAGCCGCCTGAAAACCTACCTTCAAAAAGTAATCGAATGCTCAGAAAACTCGAACTTTGACCTGAGAGGCCTGTAGCGGTCAAATGTCCAGATAATCGCTTGATCTCCCAGCGTCAGCTCGTACACGATGGTTCAGCTATTGGCAAAGCTCTGAATTACAACCTAAACGCCGAATGGTGACGCTCATGATTGAGGAGAGCTCGCAGCGACCTCGTAGCCCCTACCTGCGCTAGCTGCTGAAACAGAGAGATCGTCCACACAACGACGCTCTCTTGGGACTTGGGAGTAGATGAGCCTGGATGGCTCTTTCAGCAGCGCCAACTGCACAATACCTGCCTATCCGCACGGCAGGTTATGAATTCGCTCAACAACCCGCCACCACATGGGCGTGAGCTGTTGCAGCAGCGCTCGGCGAACGTCTTGGTTTGAGTCCAGAGTTAACGCCTAGGCCAGTACCTGCTACTCGCCTCACATATCGCAGACGCGTAACCAAAATAATCCCAGCCTTCAACGCATCCAACGTGTTTTAACATAGCCTGAGCCAGTTGCTGAGCAAGCGCCAAGCACACTTGATTCACGAGACTCCGTTGAGTCCGGACATTATGCTGGAGCAGTTGGAGGATGGCTATCGGGTGCGCTCGACAGGTTCATATACTCAGTGGACTGTATAACTTTTTACGGTGACAGACATTCGTGACTGGATGATCCACTCTTCATCGCGGATCAGTGCACGCGCACCGGGCGCTGGGGCTTGGGTCAGCTGCATGATGCATCCTTGTCAGGGCTTTAAGTGCGCAGTGAGTATGGATGACAGACGGCCATAGCCAACTGGGCCTACACAAACTATGCCACCCAAGTGTAAGTGCGTCATTAGGTACGGAGCACAACTCATACAGCCTGAAGTAATCAGCTTTCACGTGTGAGTTAGCAGCGGATTTGGCACCGACCAGGACCTTGCAAGAGATTCCGAGCTGACCGCTAGAAGCCGCGGCCGACGGATCTTTCGAGGGTTCAGCGGCACTCAATCGGTGCCAACTACCTGCAAAATGGTTTGTCACCAAAACAGCAAGAAGTCGGGTGAATTTGCGGTCTGTTTGGCACTGCGGTTTGGGCCCAAAAACGTCGAATTTGGAGGTATGAGGCAGGCTCTCGGACGCGATTGTTTGATTCCAAATCGGCCCCTGGGCCTTGTGATCAAAGGGTCTTCAGAAGGCCCACAGCCCGTCAGCAATCAATTCGAATAGATGCGCCCTCCCCGCGCTCTGTTCCGTTTCCCTAGCGCACAATCGGAAGTCCGGCCTAAAGGTGCTTCCGTTTGTCTTCAAAGGCACGGCCCGCGTGACGTACAGCCTGTTTCGCTGATTTGGGATGGTGACCTTTAAGAACAAAGAATCGGAACTGAGCTTCCAGGGTTTAGCGCCGCGGAGAAGGTGAGGAAAAACGCCGTAATCGCCCGGAAACAGGGAGTTTGGCAAGGTTATCTGACATGCGAAAAAGCTGAGCAAGGAAGAGAAATATCAGAAAGGGTTGGTGCCAAAGGCAGCGCGAAAAAGGGCCAAAAGCGGCGTGAACTCACATCACGAACTCAGCACCGCGACGTGGCAGATGGCACTTTACGAGTTTTTTTGCTAACGGTGACCCAACGGTGACCAGAATGATCAAATCCCAGAAACAACAAAGCCCGGTCGTTTCCGAACCGGGCTAAGTCATTGAAAAATATGGTCGGGACGGAGTGATTCGAACACTCGACCCCTAGCACCCCATGCTAGTGCGCTACCGGACTGCGCTACGCCCCGACTAGGCGTGAATCTGCTTTCGCAACCTGCGAAAAACGATTAGAAATATACCCTAAGCGTTTGAATTATGGAAGTATCTGATCAAGTCGACTCACTTACGCAGCACGACCAATACCTCTTCCAGTTCTGAAATCATCTGGCGGATCATTTGCTTGTATTGCGTGGTGTCGTCCTTCGCCTCATCACTGGACATACGCAAACGCGCACCACCAATGGTGAAACCCTGATCGTAGAGCAAAGCGCGGATCTGTCGGATCATCAGCACATCCTGGCGCTGATAATACCGGCGGTTTCCGCGTCGCTTGACGGGGTTGAGCTGAGGAAATTCCTGCTCCCAATAACGCAAAACGTGCGGTTTTACCGCGCAGAGCTCGCTGACTTCACCGATGGTGAAGTAGCGTTTGCCTGGAATGGGCGGTAGCTCGTCGTTATGACTTGGTTCCAGCATAAGCCTCAACTCGGGCCTTCAACTTCTGCCCAGGACGAAAAGTGACCACACGGCGAGCCGTAATCGGGATTTCTTCTCCCGTCTTTGGATTTCGACCAGGCCGCTGGCGTTTATCGCGCAGATCGAAATTGCCGAAACCGGACAATTTGACCTGCTCGTTATCTTCCAGAGCGTGCCTGATTTCCTCAAAGAAAAGCTCAACCAATTCCTTGGCTTCTCGTTTATTCAGGCCCAGCTCTTCATACAGACGTTCGGCCATCTCAGCTTTCGTCAGAGCCCCCATACGCTACTTCCTTAACGTGGCGTTTAACCTTTCCTCGAGCGAGGTGAGGATTTTATGCGTCGTAGCATTGACCTCATCGTCATTAAGAGTGCGCGATGGATGCTGCCAGGTCAAGCCAACTGCAAGACTTTTTCTATGCGGATCAATGCCTTTACCCTGATACACGTCAAATAGCCTGAGATCTGTGAGCCATTCGCCTGCATTTTCACGAATAACTTCCAGCACCGCACTGGCCGCTACATCACGATCAGCCACTAACGCTAGGTCCCGACGAACTTCAGGGAAACGCGAAAGCTCCACGAACTGCGGTAAACGACCTTGAGCCACTTCCGCCAGCACCAGCTCGAAAACGAAGACTGGACGGTCCAGACCCAGCGTTTTCGAAAGCTCCGGGTGGAGTGCGCCGACATAACCCACTTCACGACCGTCGCGCTCGATGCGGGCAGTCTGGCCTGGGTGCAGCGCGGGGTGTTGCCCCGGCGTGAAGCTGAACGTTTCCAGCGCACCGGCGAAACCGAGCACCGCTTCGACGTCAGCTTTGACATCGAAGAAATCAATTGGATCACGGCCTTGCGCCCAGCCTTCAGGCAGGCGACTGCCACAGATGACGCCAGCGAGCATTGGCTCTTGCTTCAAGCCTTCCAATTGACCTACAAACCGCAGCCCGCTTTCAAACATGCGCACGCGATCTTGCTGGCGATTGAGGTTGTATTGCAGAGCCTTGACCAGACCTGGCCACAGCGAAGAACGCATAGCGGCCATGTCGACCGAAATCGGGTTGGCCAATAGCAATGGCGCTACGCCCGGATTGAACAGTTCGAACCATTTAGGATCAATAAAGCTGTAGGTGATCGCTTCCTGATAACCACGGGCAACCAACAGGCGACGCAACGCAGGCAGATCACCCTGCGCTTCGGCCTTGGCTTGAGGCGCCAGACGCGCCTGCGGATAACGAACAGGCAGGCGATTGTAGCCATACAGCCGCGCCAGCTCTTCGATCAAGTCGACTTCCAGACTGATATCGAAGCGATGACTCGGCACTTCTACTCGCCACTGACCAGCCGCTTCAGAGGAGATTTTCAGGTCCAGGCCGGTGAGCAGGCGCTCGACCTCGGCCGTCTCAATTTCCATCCCCAGCATCTGGGTGATGCGTTCAGCACGAAGAATGACCGGAGCAACCGAAGGCAGATCCTTCTCGCTAACAGCTTCTACGATCGGACCGGCTTCGCCGCCCGTTATTTCCAGCAACAGGCCTGTCGCGCGCTCCATGGCTTCGCGTGCAAGCTGCCAGTCCACACCGCGCTCGTAGCGGTGAGAAGCATCCGTGTGCAAACCGTACGAACGCGCTTTGCCCGCAACCATAATGGTGTCGAAAAACGCACTTTCCAGAAAAATATCGCGGGTTTTAGCGCTGACGCCGCTGTGTTCGCCACCCATGACGCCGGCAATGGCCAACGCGCGTTGATGGTCCGCGATAACCAAGGTGTCAGCACGCAGGCTGACTTCCTGACCGTCGAGCAGAACCAGCTTCTCGCCTTCTTCCGCCATCCGCACACGAATGCCGCCGTTGATTTCGGCCAGATCGAATGCGTGCAGCGGCTGACCTAATTCAAGCATTACATAGTTGGTGATATCGACTGCGGCATCGATGCTGCGCACATCGGAACGACGCAGACGCTCGACCATCCACAGCGGCGTCGAGCGGGACAGATCGACGTTGCGCACCACACGGCCCAGATAACGTGGGCAAGCAGCAGGCGCCAGCACCTCGATAGGACGTACTTCGTCGTGCGCGACCGGCACTACAGCCACTTGCGGGCGCTTGACTTCAACGTTGTACAGCGCGCCGACTTCCCGTGCCAGACCGGCTACCGACAGACAATCGCCGCGATTAGGCGTCAGATCGACTTCAATACTTGCGTCATCCAATTCGAGGTAAACCCGAATATCCTGACCCACTGGCGCATCAGCAGGCAGTTCCATCAAGCCATCGTTGCCCTCGCCCACTTGCAGCTCGGCAGCGGAACACAGCATGCCGTTGGACTCGACGCCACGCAGCTTGGCTTTCTTGATCTTGAAATCGCCGGGCAGCTGAGCCCCAATCATGGCGAACGGAATTTTCAGACCCGGACGCACGTTGGGCGCTCCACACACGATCTGGAAACTCTCTACGCCATTGCTGACTTGGCACACACGCAATTTGTCGGCGTCTGGATGCGGCTCGGTGCTCAGCACCTCGCCTACTACCACGCCAGTGAATTCACCGGCGGCCAGCGTGACGCTATCGACCTCAAGGCCGGCCATCGACAGACGAGCGACCAGCTCGTCGCGGGAAACTGCCGGGCTTACCCAGCCACGCAGCCATTGTTCACTGAATTTCATCCTGCTCTCCAAATAGATTCGTTACGGGCGTGCGACCTAGCGAAATTGCGCGAGGAACCGCAAGTCGTTGTCGAAGAACAGACGCAAATCATTGACGCCGTAACGCAGCATAGCCAGACGCTCAACGCCCATGCCGAATGCAAATCCCTGGAACTCTTCAGGGTCGATGCCGGACATACGCAGTACGTTCGGGTGGACCATGCCGCAACCCAGCACTTCCAGCCAGCCCGTTTGCTTGCACACACGGCAACCTTTGCCGCTGCACATGACGCACTGAATATCGACCTCAGCCGAAGGCTCGGTGAACGGGAAGAAGGATGGACGGAAACGCACCGCCAGTTCCTTTTCGAAAAACACTCGCAAGAACTCTTCGATCGTGCCCTTGAGATCCGCGAAGTTGATGTCGCGATCAATCAACAGACCTTCGACCTGATGGAACATAGGCGAATGGGTGATATCCGAATCACAACGATAAACCCGGCCTGGGCAAACGATGCGAATGGGCGGTTGTTGCGTTTCCATGGTCCGCACTTGCACCGGGGAGGTGTGGGTGCGCAGCAGCATGTTCGCGTTGAAATAGAACGTGTCATGCATCGCCCGCGCCGGGTGGTGGCCGGGGATGTTGAGCGCTTCGAAATTGTGGTGATCGTCTTCGACCTCAGGGCCTTCGGCGATGCCGTAGCCAATATGAGTGAAGAATTGCTCGATCCGCTCCAGAGTTCGGGTAATCGGATGCAGCCCACCCGAGGTCTGACCGCGTCCCGGCAGGGTCACGTCAATGCACTCGGCCGCGAGCCTGGCGGTCAGTTCCGCCTGCTCCAACGACGCTTTACGCGCATTGAGAACCTCTGTGACACGCTCCTTGGCGACGTTGATGAGCGCGCCAACTTGTGGACGCTCTTCAGCAGGCAAATTTCCCAGGGTCTTCATCACCTGAGTCAACTCACCCTTTTTACCAAGGAAGTGAACCCGGATTTGCTCCAGGGCATTGATATCTTCAGCGTGTTGCACGGCCTCAAGTGCTTGAGAGACCAGCGCATCCAGGTTTTCCATTTACAGACTCCAGATACGAAATAGGGGAAGAGCTTAAAAGGCTCTTCCCCTATTTATGACGTTTAACACCGAACCCGGAAACCGGGCCCGGTGATTGTCGGGGACTTAGGCCAAAGTGGCTTTAGCTTTCTCGACAATCGCAGCAAACGCAGATTTTTCGTTCACTGCCAGATCAGCCAGAACCTTACGGTCGATCTCAATGGACGCTTTTTTCAAACCGGCGATGAAACGGCTGTAGGACAGACCGTTAATACGAGCACCAGCGTTGATACGAGCGATCCACAAAGCGCGGAACTGACGTTTTTTCTGACGACGGTCACGGTAGGCATACTGGCCTGCCTTGATTACCGCTTGCTTGGCTACACGGAATACGCGTGAACGCGCGCCGTAGTAACCTTTAGCCAGTTTCAGAATTTTTTTGTGACGTTTACGGGCAACTACGCCACGCTTTACACGAGCCATGAGTTATTTCCTCTATTCTTGACCAAAATTAGCAAAGGCGCAGCATGCGCTTCACTTTTTTAACGTCCGACGGATGCAGCAAGCTGCTACCGCGCAATTGACGCTTACGCTTGGTGGACATTTTGGTCAGGATGTGGCTCTTGAAAGCGTGCTTGTGCTTGATGCCATTAGCGGTTTTCAAAAACCGTTTAGCTGCACCACTCTTCGTTTTCATCTTTGGCATGTTCGGTACTCCGCATTCAGTTGATAAACATAACCGTAAGGCCTGCCGTGCCCTGGTGGTTACTTCTTCTTTTTCGGGGCGATGACCATAATCAGTTGGCGTCCTTCCATCTTAGGATGCTGTTCGACCGAACCGTATTCAAGCAAGTCACCTTCAACCCGCTTCAACAGTTCCATCCCCAGCTCCTGGTGGGCCATCTCACGACCACGGAATCTTAACGATACCTTGGCCCTGTCCCCATCACTCAGGAAACGTACCAGGTTGCGCAGTTTTACCTGGTAATCCCCTTCCTCCGTCCCTGGACGAAACTTAATTTCTTTGACCTGAATTTGCTTCTGGTTTTTCTTCGCCGCAGCCACCTGCTTCTTCTTTTCGAAGATAGATTTGCCGTAGTCCATCACGCGGCAAACAGGCGGTATTGCGTCGGCAGAAATCTCCACCAAATCCAGTTTGGCTTCTTCAGCAATACGAAGCGCTTCATCAATCGAGACGATGCCAATCTGCTCGCCGTCAGCGCCAATTAACCGAACCTCGCGTGCCGAGATATTCTCGTTGATCGGGGCCTTCGGTGCAGCTCGTTTATCTTGTCTCATTTCACGCTTAATAATAATTACTCCGAATCATGGCGACCACGCCGGGAAACCGCTTGAGCGAGAAATTCAGCGAATTGTGCAACCGGCATCGAGCCTAGGTCAGCACCTTCACGTGTACGCACAGCGACAGTCTGCATTTCGACTTCCCGATCTCCGATAACCAAGAGATAAGGAACCTTGAGCAAAGTATGCTCGCGGATTTTAAAGCCGATCTTTTCATTTCTCAAGTCAGACTTGGCACGAAACCCGCTTTGAGAGAGAGTTTTTTCCACTTCAAGGGCAAAATCTGCCTGTTTATCAGTGATATTGAGGATCACTGCCTGAGTGGGCGCCAACCAGGCCGGGAAAGCGCCTTCGTAATGCTCGATCAAAATACCGATGAAACGCTCAAAAGAACCGAGAATTGCACGGTGCAGCATGACCGGATGCTTGCGGCTGTTATCTTCCGAGACGTACTCGGCGCCCAAGCGGATCGGCAGGTTGAAATCGAGTTGCAATGTACCGCATTGCCATACCCGACCCAGACAATCTTTTAGCGAAAATTCAATCTTGGGACCATAAAAGGCACCCTCGCCCGGCTGCAGATCATACGCCAATCCGGCGCTGTCGAGTGCGGCAGCCAATGCGCTTTCTGCGCGATCCCACAATTCGTCGGAACCTACGCGCTTCTCGGGACGAGTCGACAGCTTGAGCTCGATGTCCTTGAAGCCAAAATCAGCGTACACAGCCAGCGTCAGCTTGATGAACGCGGCGGACTCAGCCTGCATCTGCTCTTCAGTGCAGAAGATGTGGGCATCGTCCTGAGTGAAAGCACGTACACGCATGATCCCGTGCAATGCACCTGATGGCTCATTGCGGTGACAGGCACCGAACTCCGCCAGACGCATCGGCAACTCGCGATAGCTTTTCAGGCCCTGATTGAACACCTGCACGTGACACGGGCAGTTCATCGGCTTGATGGCGTAGTCGCGGTTCTCGGACTCGGTGGTGAACATGTTGTCGGCATAGTTAGCCCAGTGACCGGATTTTTCCCACAGGGAACGATCGACCACTTGTGGAGTTTTGATCTCCAGATACCCGTTCTCATGCTGAACCTTGCGCATGTACTGCTCAAGCACCTGATACAGGGTCCAGCCATTCGGATGCCAGAATACCATGCCCGGCGCTTCTTCCTGGGTGTGGAACAGCCCCAGACGCTTGCCAAGCTTGCGATGATCGCGCTTTTCAGCTTCTTCGATCCGCTGGATATAGGCAGCCAATTGTTTCTTGTCTGCCCAGGCAGTGCCGTAGATCCGCTGCAACTGCTCGTTCTTCGCATCACCGCGCCAGTAAGCGCCAGACAGCTTGGTCAGCTTGAACGATTTGAGGAAGCGAGTATTGGGCACGTGCGGGCCGCGGCACATGTCGACGTATTCTTCGTGGTAGTACAGGCCCATGGTCTGTTGATCGGGCATGTCCTCGACCAGACGCAGCTTATAGTCTTCATGGCGAGCAGTGAACACTTCGATCACTTCGGCGCGCGGAGTGACTTTCTTGATGACGTCGTAATCTTTTTCGATCAGCTGCTGCATGCGCTGTTCGATCGCCGACAAATCGTCGAGCGTGAACGGCCGCTCATAAGCGATATCGTAATAAAAGCCTTCGTCAATGACTGGCCCGATGACCATTTTGGCGGTCGGAAACAGCTGCTTGACGGCATGACCGACCACGTGAGCGCAAGAATGGCGAATGATCTCCAGCCCTTCTTGATCCTTGGGCGTGATGATTTGCAGGCTGACGTCGCCTTCGATCAGATCACTGGCATCGACCAGTTGACCATTGACCTTGCCGGCCACGGTGGCTTTGGCCAGGCCCGCACCAATGGATAGTGCGACATCGGCTACGGAAACCGGATGATCGAATGAACGCTGACTGCCGTCGGGAAGAGTAATGGTGGGCATGGCGCCTCCTCTCCTAGTGGTGACCCCTACCAAAGGTCACGTGGGTTGGGATGAGCCAGTACAAGATCCGGTGGTATGCCTGCCTCACAGTGGCAGGAGCCCTAGGGCCAACCGTTTAACCGAACCAGAGTGACTGGAGTGAAAATAAAATAGCTACTGGCGCGAACGTTCGAGAACTGCTCGACAGCATCGCTGATGCTCAGGCGCCGCATGCTATCACAGATGTTCGACAAGGACGCCTCGACTTGAGCCAAATCTGTTACCGCGGACAAATGAAACGGCTCAGTGAACTTGAGACAGCCAATGCCCCTCAAATGGTGAGTGGAAGTTGTGACACAGCCCCCTCATCACAAGGAGCATTCAAACATGCGTCTCTATCGCTTACTCACTCTGGCTGCCCCCATCGCACTGCTGTTACCCCTGAGCGCCCAAGCCGCTTGGCCCGCCGGTGCGCGCGACCAGTACATGAACGAGTGCGTCGCTACTGCGAGTCAAAATGTTGATCAGGCCACTGCCCAGGCGCACTGCACCTGCGGCGCGAATGTCATCGCGAAAAAATTCAGTACGGCGGAGACACAGGATCTGAACAGCCAGACTGCAGAAGGCGGCGCCCTGCGTGCAAGGCTGCTGAAAGAAATCGATGCGTCCTGTCGAGCAAAAAAATAAGCCGGACGCTCGGGCAAAATTCAAAATACTCGGTCGATTTTCGGTCTTTTCTCACAATCCAAACGGCAAAAATGGATTTTTTTAAGAGCGCCTTAAAATGGCTGTAAGCAAGACAAATCAAGGCCTTCGGGCACGTTGGCGGGTGGTGGGGGTGTATTGTTTTCGCAAACAGTCTTGCGAAACACTTCTACATCCAAACATTTCGACTATGATAGCTCGGTGTGCCCAGTTGGCCTGAGCAGCACAGTACTACTGAAAAATTATGTTCTTGGAGATACACCATGTCTAATCGCCAAACCGGCACCGTAAAATGGTTCAACGATGAAAAAGGCTTCGGCTTTATCACTCCTAATGGTGGCGGTGACGACCTGTTCGTACACTTTAAAGCTATCGAAAGCGACGGTTTCAAAAGCCTGAAAGAAGGCCAAGCCGTTTCCTTCGTAGCCGAGAAAGGCCAGAAGGGCATGCAAGCTGCTCAGGTTCGCGCGGAGTAATTTCCCCGAACTAAAAAAACCCCGTCCATGTGACGGGGTTTTTTATGGGCGAGACAAAAGTCTCGGCGCTCTCAGCCGCAGTTGATGCGGGTGATGGTCAAGCTGTCATCTGTGTTCAAATTCAAGCGATCCGATCGGTATTCCATTGTCACCATGTCGCTGGGTTTGAGAACGCGCGCATTGTGTGCGCCCGATTTGACGCGAGCCTGCTCCAGCAGCGCTGCGGAGGCCTTCTGACCAATGGCAAATGCTGCCGCGGCCGCGTTACAACGGCCATACCCTGCGTCGGCCACCGGAGCTACAGGCGTCTTGGGCTCAGAGGTACTGGTGCATCCAGCCAGCACGAGTGCAGCTACAACGGAACCCAATGATGCAAACTTCCAAGGCATATACTGCCTCCTCACTAAATAAACATTAACCAGAACATATGCGACAACGGTGCGATGCTTTTGTTGCAACGGTTACCTGCCGCCCCGCTCCGGCGCTAGGGCATCAGGAGTCTGCCCCAGGCCATTGACAGGCGCGCAGCCAAATCGTGTCAAAACGTTTTCAGTACACATCTACATAATCAAAGCGTGGGTTAGCCCAGTTCTCGCTAAGTGCGTTGAATATCTGCATGACCCAGACGCTGTCGCTGGCGGCTACAGGACCGACGCAACCCGAGCCTGCCGACCAGGTTTCCAAACGAAACAGCAGACCGTCGATGGCAACGCCGCCCACGTGCGCAGAAGAAATCCAGGCGATACCCGCTTTGGTCACGCGCAACTGGTTGTGGACATCATCGTCGGCCGACGCGATCAGTTGGCGCACGGCATCAAGGGTGAAACTAATAGGGTTGTTCAGATCAATTTGCACGTCAGCATCCTCGGGAAATGGCGGGCAAGTTTGGCATGAGCGCGGTGTCATGCCTAAGTAGCAGTGCCAAATGATGGCCAAAATGGTTTACTACTCTCGCTCAGCGCAACCGCTCAACGGCGGACATCAAACGCGCGTGGGCTTTTTTTTCGGACAAGACGAGACAGGAATGGCAACCGTATCCATTGATGCTGACATCAAGGCCAAGTGGCCTCAAGGACACTGCTCTTACAGCCCTGGGAGCCCGGAAGAACTGGCAATCATTGCTATAGACTTGCTGTTCAAGGAATTGGGCACTGCAGGCGCCCAGGCATTCATCAGCCAGGTTTTCGAAAGATACCCGCATGATCATTCCGTTGCCGATAGCAGCAAGTGAAGCCGTAGGGTTGCCCACGAACACCGCCTGTTGTGGCGAACAATCCTGGCAAAGCGACGGCCTCACCAGGATGGAATGACACTGGCGGGATTTACTTCAAGCGACCCAAACGCTCGGTCAGCAGGTCGAAGAATCCTTGGGCATCGCCGTTTTCGATCCAGAACACGTTCTTGTCTTGCTTGAGCGTGCCGTACCAATCGGCAACGGTCTGACCGAACGTGACACCTTCGCGACTATCAACGACCACGTTGATCTGCTTGCCGGTAAACAGTGCGGGCTTGAGCAGGTAAGCGATCACACTGGCATCATGTACTGGCCCGCCGGGCAGGCCGTAATTCACCATATCCGCCTTGACATACTCATTGAGAATGTCACCGACCAGCTTGCCCGCCTGATTATTCAAGCCCTCAATCTGCTTGAGCCGTTGCTCGCTGGTGAGGATTTTATGGGTCACATCCAGCGGAACGTAGGTTAGTTTGACGCCACTGGCCAGTACTACTTGAGCGGCATGGGGATCGGCGTAGATGTTGAACTCGGCCACGGGGGTTATGTTGCCGCCGTTGAAATGCGCGCCCCCCATGACAACGACTTCTTTGATGCCTTGAGTGATTTCTGGCGCCTGCACCAGTGCCAACGCCAGGTTAGTCTGCGGTCCAAGCAGCGCAAGGGTGATGCTGTGCGGAGCGGCCTTGCTCAACGTTTCGATCAGATAATCCACCGCATTACCCTTGGCCAAGCCCACCTTGGGTTCATGCACGGCAATACCCGGCAAACCCTCTTGGCCGTGCACGCTCTCGGCATAAATCGGGGTACGCACCAAAGGCTTTGGCGCCCCGGCGTATACCGGCACTTCTTCACGCCCTGCCCATTCACGGGCCAGCCGGGCGTTGCGCGAGGTTTTATCAAGGCGCACATTGCCGGCCACGGTCGTGATTGCCAGCACGTTCAGCTCTTCAGGTGACGCAAGGGCCAGCAGCAGCGCCACCACGTCATCAGCTCCCGGATCGGTGTCGATGATCAGATCACGCTTTTCGCCGGCCTGAACGACAGTGGCACTGAGTAAAGACACAAGCATCACGCTCCGAAGTAGTTGTAGGTAATAGGTATAGCCGTGCATGGAAAATTCCCTGTTCCGAAAGTGATGCCTTTAAAAAGTCACGCCGGCGATCAAAGCAATATTGGTGTAGGGCTGACATTCGCCCGTACGCACAATGGCTCGGGCCTTGCGGCTCAGGCGCTTGAGCTCGTCATGACTGACAAGGCGCTGCTGGCCCAGCTCGCCTTGCAAGCTCAAACCTTCAATGGCCACCAATGCAGGGGGCTGTTTGAGCAGCATTTCCTCCGCCAGCACATAACTCTCGACTTGCATTTCCGTGAGCACCACGCGAAGCACGCTGATGAAGTCTGGGGTTCCCTGTGTGAGCGCAAGATCAATTAGCTCGACGCCGGGCGGCACGGGCATTCCGGCGTCGACGATCATGACGATATCGCCATGCCCAAGGGAGGCAATCACGCGTGACAGGGCGATATTAAGCAACGGTGTCTTTTTCATGGCTGATGGAAGCCCCGCACATCGTTAAGAGTAGGAATAGAGGGCTGAGCACCGGCACGCGTGACGGATAACGCGCCTGCAATCTGACCAAACCGAATCGCTTCAACCTCACTCTTGCCTTGCGCCAAGGCTGCGGCAAACCCACCCACAAAGGTATCTCCGGCAGCCGTGGTATCCACCGGCTGAACCTTGGGTGCAGGAAAATGCTCGACGCGCTGACCGTCAGCGAACAGCGAACCCTGGGCACCCAGCGTAATGATGATTTTTGCGGCGCCCGCTGCCAGCAGCTTGGTCGCGGCCGCTTCTGCCGAAGCCAGCGAATCGACAGGCAAACCGCTCAAGGTGGCCGCTTCGCTTTCGTTGGGAATCAGATAGTCGATCAGCGCATACCAGGCGGCCGGCAACGGTGCATTGGCGGGCGCAGGGTTAAGGATGACAATTTTACCCAGCTCGCGACCGCGCTTGAGGGTGTAAGCGACGGTGTCCATCGGCACCTCGAGCTGACAGATGATCACATCGGCTTCAGCCAGTTTCGTATCAAACGCTGCAACGACGTCAGGCGTCAGCCGACCATTGCCCCCCGCCACGATGACAATCGCGTTCTGACTGCTGGCGTCCACCACGATCAGCGCAACACCGCTGGAAACGCCGGCCACCGTGGTCACGGCCTGACAATCAATGTGCTCGGCCAACAGGCCAGCACGCAATTGCTCGCCATAAGCGTCATCGCCAACGCAACCGATCATGGCAACACTCGCCCCCAGACGCGCGGCAGCCACGGCCTGATTAGCGCCCTTGCCTCCAGGCACGGTCGCGAACGAGTCGCCTGCCAACGTTTCTCCGGCCCGAGGCAAACGCTCGGCACGGGTGACCAGGTCCATATTCAAGCTGCCCACTACCACTACTGTTGCTTGCATATCTCAGTACTCTTTAATCTGTTTCAGCGAAAAGCATTGAATACAGTGGTCGGGGGCGCAGTGGATTCGCGCAGGACAATACTGGGCTTGACGATCCGTTGCTCGACAGCCCTGCCAGCGGGTGCAGCGATGCGTCGTAACAACACCTCGGCGGCCATTTCGCCCAGTTGCAGGATCGACTGACCCACCGTGGTCAGCGCCGGATACACGTAGCGACTCATCTGGATATCGTCGAAGCCAATGACCGACAAGTCGCTGGGTACGCGGATGTTACGCTCGGCGGCGGCGCGCAAAACGCCGATACCAATCATGTCATTACCAGCAAATATCGCAGTCGGTGCGTCCTGCTCAAGCAGCCCTATTGCAGCCTGATAACCACCGGGGCTGGTGAAATCACTTTCTACCACCCACTCAGCCGGCACAGGTACCTGAGCCTCGCGCATGGCGCGGCGATAACCTGCCAAACGCATCTGGGCGACGCTCGTTTTTGCCGGCCCGCAAATGCAGGCGATATGCCGATGACCCAGCGCAAGCAAGTGACAGGTCGCCAGATACGCGCCCAGTTCGTGGTCGATACGCACCAAATCGGCAACGATACCTTCCAGATCGCGGTCGACAATGACCATCGGCGTACGCACGGCGGCCAACCCACCCGCCAACCCAACATCGCCGCCCACTGACGAGACGATCAGGCCATCGACACGTTTCTCCAGGAGCACGCGCAAGTAGCTGCGCTGTTTTTCCGGGTTGTCATCGGAGTTGCACAAAATCACGCAAAACCCGTTGCGCTCGCAGTAGTCCTCGATGCCCCGCGCCAACTCGGCAAAATACGGGTTGATGCCGTTGGGAATCAGGAGGCCGATGGTTGAGGTCGCCTTGGCTTTAAGGGATCGCGCCACAGCACTGGGCACATAGTCGAGCTGAATGATCGCAGCCTCGACCTTTCGCCGCACTTCGTCACTGACTGGGCGCGTCTTGTTCAATACATGGGACACCGTCGTGTAGGAGATCCCTGCCAACGCGGCTACATCCTTGATCGTGGACATATCAAGCCTTCCGACGCGCGCGATTGCTGCGATAGGTGTCGAGCACCACTGCGACAACGATTACCGCGCCGGTGATGATGCGTTTGGTCGGTTCAGTCGCCCCGATCTGTGCCAGTCCGGCGGCGAGTACCGAAATAATCAGGACACCAAAAAATGTACTGATCACTGAGCCACGCCCGCCCATCAGGCTGGTACCCCCGATAACGACCGCCGCGATCACCTGCAATTCCAGACCAGAGCCGGCGTTAGGATCTGCCGCCTCCAGGCGCGAGATCTGAAACAGTGCCGCGACCCCGGCCAACAGCCCCATCAGCGAAAACACCAGAATCTTGTAAGGCTTGGGATTGATGCCAGCCAGACGAACCGCTTCTTCATTGGTGCCAATGCCAATCAGGTAACGACCGAATACGGTGCGGGTCAGTACGGCTTGGGCAATGAAGATGATCAGCAGCGCAATGATGAAGGATGGCGATATCCCAAAAGCAATGGGGTCCGATAACCACGCGAAAGCGTCACCGATATAAGCGGTGCGCGATCCGGTCATCTGATAGGCCACACCCCGGGCCATTTCCAGCACGCCCAGGGAAACGATGAACGAGGGAATACGCCAGGCTACCGTGATCGAACCTGTGATGGTGCCGGCCACGGCCGCGCAGCCCATGCCAAGCAAAGAGGCCGGCACGATGCCCCAGCCCCAGCCCAGGATCGCCACGCTGACCCCCGACGCTGCCAGCGCCAGAACAGAACCCACCGACAAGTCGATGCCGCCGATGATCAGGACGAAGGTCATGCCCACCGCCAGCACCATCAAGTCTGGAATCTGGTTGGCCAGGGTGCTGAACGTTTCGTAGGACAGGAAGTGGTCACTGAGCGCAGAAAACAACGCAATCATTGCGAGTAATGTACCGGCAAGTCCCAGATAGGTGCCAAGGCCGAAATAATTGCTGCTGCGCTTGCCCGATGCAGGCAAGGTTTGAGCGGTGACGGTTTTCATGAGTCGTTCCTGGGCGCGGCAGCAGTCAGCAGCGCATCACGTTTTTGGTAGCCGGCAAACGCGGCGGCAAGCAATTCATCCTGGGTCCAGGTGTCGCGCTCGAAGGTGTCGATCAAGCGCCCGGCCGATAACACGCCGATGCGATCGCAGATCAACATCAGTTCACGCAGATCACTGGACACAACGACCAGCGCCCTGCCCTGGCGCGTCAACTCACCAAGCAGTGCATAAATATCGAATTTTGCGCCGACATCAATACCTCGGGTCGGCTCATCGAACAGCATCACCGTGCAGTCACGCTCGAGCCAACGGCCGATGACGACTTTTTGCTGATTGCCACCGGACAGTTCGGAGACACATTGCGTAGGGCTGGAACTGCGAATGCGCATGGCATCGACTTGGCGTTGGGCCAGGCGCATTTCATCACGGCCATTGACTACGCCGCCTTTGGAAATCGCCGACATATTGCCCAGCGCGATATTGGCGCTGATCGATTGCGTCAGGAGCAACCCTTCGCCCTTGCGGTCCTCGGTGATCAGCGCAATCCCATGACTGACCGCATCGACTGGCGAGCGAATGGTCACTGGCCGCAACGGACTGCCCATCTCGATGCCGCCCGTATCGGCGATGTCGGCACCATAGATCAGGCGCAGAAGCTCGGTGCGCCCGGCACCGATCAATCCGGAAATCCCAAAAATCTCGCCGCTACGCACCTCGAACGAAACATCACACACCTTATCTGTGCGGCCCAGCCCTTTGACCGCCAGGGAAACGTCGCCAATCTGACGTGGACCGAGGTCGATCTGCTCGCCCAATTCGCGTCCGACCATCAGCGTGACCAGTTGCTCGCTGTTGTAATTGGCCATCGGCTCGACGCACACCAACTGACCATCCCGCAGCACAGCAATGCGCTGCGCGACCCGGGCCAGCTCTTCCAGCCGGTGGGAGATATAAATGATCGACACCCCACGGGCTTGCAGGCGAGTGATCTGCTCGAACAGCATCTCGACTTCCCGCGACGTCAACATCGCGGTGGGTTCGTCGAGAATCAGTACATGGCAGTCGCCGATCAGGTTACGAGCAATCTCAATCATCTGTTGATGCCCGATCCCCAGTTCGCTGACCAGTGTGTCTGGGTCAATAGCATCCAGACCGACCTGGGCCATGGCCCTGATCGCATCAGCGCGCAGTTGCTTACGATTGATCCAGCCCGCGCGACTGGGCAGGTTATCCAGGAACAGATTTTCCGCCACCGACAACGTGGGCAGTAGATTCAACTCCTGCATGACCATGCGAATACCCAGTTTTTCTGCCTGGGTTCGACTGCCGGGTTCGTAAGCGCTCCCCTGAAATTGCATCTGCCCGGTCGTGGGTGAGACCAGGCCGCCGATAATTTTCGACAGGGTGCTTTTACCTGCGCCATTTTCGCCTGTCAGGGCCAGCACTTCACCGCGCAGAAGCGTCAGGTCGATGCCGCTGAGCACCGGTTGGGCGTAGGTTTTACCGATGCCGCTGACAGATAGAACCGCCGTTTGAGCAGGCACTGACATAACATTCTCCAGGCGCCCGCCGCCATGTGCGGGCACTGCAATACAGAAAAACTACTTCTTGGTGACCAGTTGTACCGGCGTTTCGATCACGCCATTGGCGGCGCCTTCGACAGTTTCACCCTTGAGCATTTTCAGCGCAGTCTGGATACCGAACACGGCCTGCTTGGCCGCGAACTGATCGGCAGTGGCCACTATACGGCCGTCCTGCAGCATGGGCTTGATGGCGTTGATGTTGTCGTAGCCAACCACTTTCACTTTGCCCGCCTTACCTGCCGCACGCACTGCCGAGACCGCGCCCAGCGCCATACTGTCGTTACCGGCCAGCAATGCCTTGAGGTTCGGGTATTCGTTAAGCATGGCCGAGGCTACGGCGTTGCCTTTATCGATTTCCCAATTGCCCGACTGCGTAGAGACAATCTTCATCTGCGCAGCATCCATGGCATCTTTGAAGCCGGCCGTGCGTTGCTGAGCATTAGTGGTGGTCGATACACCTTCGATAATGCCGACCTCATCGCCAGCCACTAACTGCTTGGCCAGGTAATCGCCCACCAGACGTGCACCTTTACGGTTGTCCGGGCCTACGAATGGCACGCTGATACCTTTGCTTTTCAATACATCAGCATCGAGTTGGTTGTCGATGTTAACCACGATAATACCGGCATCCCTGGCCCGCTTGATCACTGTTACCAGAGCCTTCGAGTCCGCAGGTGCAATGACCAGCGCGTTGACCTTCTGCACGATCATCTGATCGACGATGGCAATCTGGGCGCTGGTGTCTGACTCATTCTTGATGCCATTGGAGATGAGATCAAAATCAGCCGAATGCTCTTTCTGGTAGGCCTTGGCGCCGTCTTCCATGGTCAGGAAGAATTCATTGGCCAACGACTTCATCACCAGAGCGACTTTGGGTTTTTCCGTGGTTTGGGCGTGTGCAGCAGAAAGCGGCAGGATGGCAGAGGCAGCGGTGAGCATGGCGACAGCGAGAAGACGTGCAGCAAATGGCAGCTTCATGAGTTCACTCCGATCTTATGATTATTTTTTGCATCGCTTGCAGTCGCGCAAACGTTTGCGTGAAGGAACTATGAGAACGGTCACGGCTTTTGTCAACCGCATGCGCCATCGCCCCATTCATTTGAGCGGGCAACCGCTCTCCCCCCTTCCGGCTTTCGGATAGCCGAACAGCAAAACCGTCGATAGTCGGAAAACCGAATATCGATACGCTCTTTATTATAAATAATTCTATAAAAATCAGTAGGTTGGAGTAATTCAGAAGAATCTATTTTGTTGGTACAGATCATGCTGCTATTGAATGCGGCCAAGGTCAGGTGAGCCTGTCTCTGGTCCTTCAAGGTGTAAGCATTCGGCACCGTCATAACAAGAGAGATCAAAACATTGAGAACTGCATTCCAGAGCTTCGTACCGGGCGCCCTTGCCCTGATGCTGCTGTTGCCGACAGGCGTTTCTGCCAAAGAAGCAGAGCAACAACAAAAGCTGGCTAACGTCGTCATTCTTGCCACAGGCGGCACCATTGCCGGCGCGGGCGCCAGTGCGGCCAATAGTGCAACATACCAGGCGGCCAAGGTCGGCATTGATCAACTGATTGCTGGCGTACCGGAGCTAAGCACATTGGCCAATGTGCGTGGCGAACAAGTCATGCAAATCGCCTCGGAAAGCATCACCAACGACAACTTGCTACAACTGGGCAGACGCGTCGCCGAACTCGCCGACAGCAAAGACGTGGACGGCATCGTGATCACCCACGGCACTGACACCCTGGAAGAAACGGCCTACTTCCTCAATCTGGTAGAGAAGACCGACAAGCCCATCGTCGTCGTAGGCTCCATGCGTCCAGGCACAGCAATGTCTGCTGATGGCATGTTGAACCTGTACAACGCAGTTGCCGTTGCGAGCAGCAAAGAGTCGCGTGGCAAGGGTGTTCTGGTCACCATGAACGACGAGATCCAGTCGGGTCGCGATGTCAGCAAAATGATCAATATCAAGACCGAAGCGTTTAAGAGCCCGTGGGGCCCGTTAGGCATGGTGGTCGAAGGCAAGTCCTACTGGTTCCGCTTGCCCGCCAAGCGTCACACCATGGATTCTGAGTTCGACATCAAGCAGATCAAGACACTGCCTCAGGTGGATATTGCCTACTCGTACGGAAATGTCTCGGACACTGCTTACAAAGCACTGGCTCAGGCAGGTGCAAAAGCAATCATCCATGCTGGCACGGGCAACGGCTCGGTATCGTCTAACGTAGTGCCTACTCTGCAGGCCTTGCGTAAAGAGGGTATTCAGATCATCCGCTCATCCCACGTCAACGCTGGCGGTTTCGTACTGCGCAACGCGGAACAGCCCGATGACAAATACGACTGGGTCGTAGCCCACGACCTGAACCCACAAAAAGCCCGCATTCTTGCGATGGTTGCCTTGACCAAGACCAACGACAGCAAAGAACTGCAGCGGATTTTCTGGGAGTATTGATCGTTCCTGCACCTGCCCACTCTGCTCGCGCGGACCCGCGCAGCACTTAGAGTGAGCAGGTGCTACTCAATCTTGCTGCTTGACTGTGGCGACCTCATCAGGCCGTACGCGCACCTGCTTTCCAGAAATATCCTCGAACTCGTAAAAGCCATCCTTGGTGTGGGTCTTCGGCGCATCTTTGGTCACGTATTGAGTACCATTTTGCAGCGTCACAACCGCCGGTGAGGAACATCCCGCCAACGCCATGAATGCCGCCAGCACCAGCGGAACCCCCACTAATTTGATGCTCATATATGTTCGTCCTTAATCAGCTTCAGCCATAAACAGGGTTGAGGCCCTTGAGCCCATACTGTTCCGACACACCGTCGCGCGCTTCGTTCCGACACATTGGGAACGGCTATTCAACAGACAGTTGCGAAAAATACCACGGTGAAATACTGTATGCACGTACAGCAAACCAAGGATCCCCTCCGTGGCAAAGAATTCTGCAGCAGCACCTTCATCCCCCAGCGCCTATGAACGACTCGGCGTCCGGGTTCAGAAAATCATCAACTCACCTACCGCGCAAAAGGCACGGGCGGCACTGATTTTTCGCTTGGCCGATGAGGTCGAAGACGAATGGAGTCAGTTACTGGAAGAAATAGCCGAGAACGACAACGTCACCCTCGCCTACCGCGATGACGGTGGCGTGCAAATATTCTGGACCGTGCCGCAGGAAGATTGACGGCATGATTGTTCGAGTAATTGCCCTTCTGATCCTGAGCTTCTGCATCACAGCCCAGGCCGGCGCACCCCGCACCTTCAGTGAAGCGAAAAAAGTTGCCTGGGGCCTGTATGCGCCACAGTCGACGGAGTTCTATTGCGGCTGCAAATACCGCGGCAACCAGGTCAATCTCGCTGATTGCGGTTATGTTCCGCGCAAAAATGCCAAGCGCGCCAAGCGTATCGAGTGGGAGCACATCGTACCTGCCTGGCAAATCGGCCACTTACGCCAATGTTGGCAAAACGGCGGCCGTAAAAACTGCACGAGAACCGACCCGATCTACAAACGTGCCGAGGCTGATCTGCATAATCTGGTGCCCAGCATTGGCGAGGTAAATGGTGACCGGAATAACTTCAGTTTTGGCTGGCTTCCGGTTCAGACCGGTCAGTATGGTTCTTGCCTGACGCAGGTGGACTTCAAGGCAAAGAAAGTGATGCCGCGTCCGGCAATTCGCGGAATGATCGCCAGAACCTATTTTTATATGAGCAAGCAATACAACCTGCCTTTGTCCAGGCAGGAGCGCCAGCTCTATGAAGCCTGGAACAAGACTTACCCTGTCGAGGCGTGGGAGAGTCAGCGCAATCAACGCGTATCGTGTGTGATGGGGCGAGGCAATGACTTCGTCGGCCCCGTCAATCTGAAAACCTGCAGATAGCACTTACAACAAAGCCCGGCACGTGCCGGGCTTTGTGCTGGCGCTTGACAACGTTTTATGACGCGTCAGCAGCACTCTCTTCAGCCTGGATACGCAAAGAACGCTGGATCATCAACTCAGACGCATAATCGGCTGCCAGCTCGGCCGCATCAAGCGGCTCGATTGCACCACGACTGATCAACCCGGTCAGAGCGGAGGCCGCAAACATATCCCAAATGTCTTGTTCATCATCAAGCAGTGACATGTGTACTTCCTCATTTGAATGTAGATGACACTGTAACACCGGATGCCCGGCTTCACCGTCTGGCCTCACTCATCGAAATGCCAAGCCCCATCAGCAACGCAACCGATTCAGCAAAGCGCGGGCATAATGCCACTCATCGGAGAGGTGCTCAAAACGATACAAAACAGTGTAATTCTTTTGGCCAAAGCTGGACGCACTCCAGGCAGGACAACCACACACCCAGCACTGGGGAAAATGCGCCATCAAGCAATGGCATCCACGCCGTAGTCGCTTGAAGTTATTTTGCATGCTTACATCGACGTAGAGATGAAAAGTAGTGCGTCACGCCTTCCGCGCTGATGCCCTATGTGTACATGGAAATGTACTTATTTTCAGAGTGACGTAATACGCCCAACGAGCGGAGGGGCAAGATGGATCAGATGAAAGCATATGAAATTAACTATCACTTCAAGGGGCAGCAGCGACACTTCTTTCATGAAGCCCTGCATCTGTGTGACAGCGATGCATTGCACTTCGCGACCTTGCATGCAGGCGTGGGGAGCGTCAATGGCAATATAGCTACCAGACCGGTTCGACTGGCAGCACTGCAAGCCGAAGGTCTGGGCGTTACCAAGGTCCAATGGAAGCAAGCCAAGTAGATGAGATGCCCTCCCTGCGCGATGCGGTTCTGATCATCCATGAGCCGGTCAGAACTGCATCCCATCAGAGGAGCGGAACGCAGGCTACAACGGCTATCAATATTCCGTCATCAACAGATCTGCCGGCACGCATGAAGCCGTGGAGCGGTCAGACAGGCGCATACTCACCCGTGCCTTCAGGCCATGGCGTCAGCAGTTCAAAGCCGGTCTCCGTGACAGCGACCATGTGCTCCCATTGGGCAGAAAGGGATTGATCGCGGGTCAACACCGTCCAGCCATCAGGCAGCACCTTGGTCCCGGGTTTACCGGCATTGATCATCGGCTCGATGGTAAACACCATGCCCGGCTTGAGCTTCAGCCCTTGCCGCGGACTACCGTAATGCAGCACCTGTGGTTCTTCATGATAGGTACGACCAATGCCATGCCCGCAGTACTCACGCACCACGCTGAAACCTTCCCGGTGCGCTACCGTCTGAATGGCATGACCGATATCGCCCAAGGTCGCTCCGGGCCGGACCGCGTGAATCCCTGCAAGGGTTGCCTCGTAAGTGGTGTTTACCAGGCGCTTCGCGGCCGGACTGACATCCCCCACTAAATACATCCGGCTGGTATCACCAAACCAGCCGTCCTTGATCACGGCCACATCGATATTGACGATATCCCCATCTTTGAGAATGTCCGACGCCGATGGAATCCCATGGCAGACCACGGTGTTTGGCGAAATGCAGGTAGATTTGGTAAAACCGTGATAACCGACATTCGCCGGAATGACCTTCAACTCATGAACGATGTAGTCGTGACAAATCTTATCAAGCGCCTCGGTGCTGACGCCGGCTTTGACATGACTGCCAATCATGGCCAGCACATCCGCAGCCAGCCTCCCAGCTATCCGCAGCTTGACCAGGTCTTCTTCCGTCTTAATGCTGACACCCGCCCTCATTGCACCGCCTCCTGCGTATTACCCGCCGAAGGCGAGAGATCGAATGGCATTACCGTCAAAACGGTGCCACCCGCATTCTCGGCGCGAATGAGCAATTGGCAGATGTCACTGTAATTAAGTGCCGGATGCAGCTCAGCCATCATGCCAACCTTCATCCAGTGTTCGGCTTGAGCGTTGATGGAGCGACTTAACGCTACGCTCGCGGCCCGAGCATTGGCGTGCATATGTTCCGAAATTTTCACCAGGCCCACGACTTCACCTCAAAATATTCAATATACGAAGCATATACGTTTCATATATCAACGATCAAGGGCGAGGAGCTAATGGGGAAATAATTGGAAGGGATACGGGAGGTGACGGCAAGGTAAACGACTGAGTAACTATTCGGTCAGGCATTCCGATAACGACAGCGCCAGTTGGCTGATCGCATGCTGGTCTGCTTCTGTCAGTGCACGGTAGTGAATGATCACATTTCTTTCCGCATCAGTCAGGCTTTCGATTCGCAAGGGTGTCCGGCGACCGGAAAGGAGATAAAGCACATCGACGCCCTTGAAACCCAGCGCCGCCAAATAGCTTGAGCGCGGGCTACGCTCACCGCTTTCATACTTACCTTGTGCATTGGCCTCCACACCACCAATTGCAGCAAATTCCTGCTGAGAAAGCCCTAAGGTTTTCCGCTCTTCTTTCAACCGAGAACCAAGATGATTCATTTGGGTTTGCCTAAAGAGGAATTATATTCATAACGATACGCTCACTTTACCTGTGATGTTGGACAATCAGGTCGGCGCGAGTGCGCAGCTATCGGCCAGGCAGACGACATCGCCAGCCAGTACTTGGCCATCCCCCCAAGCCACAGTCAGTGGTCTCCTTGGTATGAGCGCGCAATCAGCGCTGAGCTAACACTCGGCCAGCAATCCGACCAATGGATTTTTTGATTGCCCCCTTGGAGCGACCAGCCCCCCAATAGTCGATTTTCGGCGTTTTGATCGTTTTAACACCCTCACTGTGGCGAATACTGGATCGTCAAGACATAACCAAGTCATTTTCAGAGGAGTCAATCATCGGCACGTCGTTGATATTGACGTGACGCTGCCCTTCGAGCCAACCCCGCGCTTTCTCAACATCAAAGGACTGTTTTCTCGTTTTCATTTCAGCGAAAAATGTCCCATTCACTCGATAGTGGCCGCACCCAGGGCAGCGCAATTCCACCCAATCACTCATGGTCTGGATGCGTTCGACGCCCGCGTTGCAAATCAAGCAATTCATACCGAACATCCTTATTCGTAAACTATTAACTGTAGATGGAAATTACCGACGATGCATCTCAGGGCTTGCGCAAAAAAACGTGCCCCGTCCCCAGAACCCTGCAGTGAGCTGCCTACAGCCTCGCGCTTAAAACGGGACTCTCGGGTTGCCCCCCTTCCCCGCCGCTGGTCCTGGAGCGCGGCACATTCATGTCGAGCGTGGCCAAATTCACCAGCGTGAAATAGCCGCTGTCATCAAAACGCCAACCACCCGTGTCGATGTGAAGAACGTTGCCCAATCGCTCCGGCCGACTCAACGGCGAGTGGCCCACGACTATGGCGCGCACATCAGGGATTGGCCTGCAATCTCCGGAATGAAGGCGCTCACGTGACCATTGGCAATACGCCTCGACGCCCTCCGAACCGGGCAACTGTTCAAGCAGTGTTTTACGAAGCAATTCCCAAGTGGGTGTCGGACAGTCGGCGTGCACCATGCCGATCAACCCAGACGGTGTATCAACCTCGATAGCAATGGGCATATTCGAAAAATGCGAGGCAAACTTCTGCTGTTCGCGTTGAGCAAGTCTGAGGAACCAGCTGCCGCCACTGGCCCTGTACATCCGGTAATCAAGATCCTTGTGCTGGACATGCTGAATCGCCAGTGCTTCATGATTACCCTGCACCGCAAAAAACCAGGGTTTGGCCAGCCAATCGAGGGACCGTTCACTTTCCGGACCACGATCAACCAAATCACCTACGCTGAACAATCGATCGGCCGTCGGATCGAAACCGATACCGTCCAAGGCAGCTTGCAGCCGACTGAAATGCCCATGGATATCGCCCACGGCAAAATCGCGGCCCTGCGTGTTTCTTTCAAAGTGTTTGAGTTTGCTCATGCAACTTCCCTCCCTTCGCCGACCAACATGACCAGGGATCATCAGAAGGGCCTGGATATTCGCGGTGCTTGCACCGCTCCAATCCGAGTTCATAACGACCTTTCAGGGTTTAAGCGGTAACTCTTCATCCAGCTCTGACAGGCTTTTCCCGTCATCTGGATGCTTCCAGTCTTGCGGAGGAGGACTTTCATCCTCCTCAGGGATGTCATCGTCCTGATCGGGCAAATTCGTACCCACATCAGAGGCGTCAGAGCCGGCTATCGGAGCCAACCGATCAGGAAATTGAGCACCGCCCTGGCTTCTTCTATCAGTATCCATACGCACCTCTCTATCGACCATCAAGGTAATGGCCCTGATTGAATATTAGCGCGTTCGACTCGGGGAAGGCCTCATATATAGTGGATGTCCGGTGCCAAGGCTGCGGAACTCATATCCCAGCATTTCGTGCAAACAACCCTCACGGCGCATCTATTTTCGAGACCTCCGTGCGGTAGGCAAGCCGAAAAAAAAATTATGTCGAGACACCATTTGATGATTCGCGCAATGTGTCGCATAACCACGAACGCATCGTGGCCTAATTTTTCATCTGGACGTCAAATGACCCCTAACGCAGAACTCTACAATCCATCCACCGAATACGCTGACAAACTGGTCACGCGCATCGGACAAACCCCCGCATGGATCGCAAAACGCATCGGCGTCACCGATCGGCGCATACGCTACATCCTTGATGGCTCGCGAACCGTCAAAGGGGTAACCAGCCCTATCCAGATGACCTACACAGAACAGTTTGCCCTTGAGTGCCTTGTGGCAGAAGTTAAAGCCAAAAATAAATAGCCTGCTGGTTTCCGGTGAGCTGGAGCCTGCGTTCCAGCCTGGAAAACACAATACCCCTCTAGTCGTAGTGAATATCCGTTGAGTCGCTGATAGCCTCGCCGCACGTTCACCTGGCATTAAGGGATGCAGGAGAAAACAGAAGCCCCGGGGCCGCGAACCTTTGGGGCTTTGCCTTTACTGACCCACAGCACCCACTCAAACCAATACTCGACACACTGCCAGTACTCGGCAAAATCCTCTCCTTTCCTCCGCTTTCGCCCCACCACGTCCGGGCGAGTAGAGGCGCTGTTCAACCAAGAAATACCCCGTGCGCGCCAGATTATTTCAAATTGTTACCGGACGCCCCAGCATGGCGTAAATCCCTGCTTCGGTAACAGCTGCGAGCGCGTCTCAAGAACCTTCGATATATTTTATTTCGCCTCGAAAACCTCGTTCCAGACGGCCTCCAGCTATTTTCAACACTTTCTTGAACACCCAATCAACGAGTTGGCCGCTCGATTGCATATGCTTGTACGTACAAGTAGGCGCGTGTGTATATGCGTCAACATCAGAAGGACATACCAATGCACGGACCTGCTCGAGACTTTGGTTCGGGAATTTCTACTTTCATAGCGTCATACGCGTTCCAGTAAAAGTACTTATGGCGCCACAAGCGCTCTTTTGATTGCGAGGGTCTGACCGATGTTCGAAAACCTGTTACAGACTCTGGGGCTTTCTGTCTTCAGCCTTCAGGGCTTTGGCCCGCTGCTGATGCAAGGCAGCTGGATGACCGTCAAATTGTCGATACTGTCGCTGTTGTTGAGCGTTGTGCTCGGCCTGATCGGCGCCAGTGCCAAGCTGTCCAGCTCGTCTCTGTTGCGCATTCCAGCGCAGCTCTACACCACCCTGATTCGCGGGGTGCCGGATCTGGTGCTGATGCTGCTGATTTTCTACAGCCTGCAAACCTGGCTGACCAATCTCACCGTGGCGCTGGACTGGGACTATATCGAGATCGACCCGTTCAGCGCTGGCATCATTACCCTGGGGTTCATCTACGGCGCGTATTTCACCGAGACCTTTCGCGGCGCGATCCTCGCTGTGCCTCGCGGGCAAATGGAAGCCGCAACAGCCTACGGCTTGAGCCGCAGCCAGCGCTTTCGCTTCGTGGTGTTCCCGCAAATGATGCGCTTCGCCCTGCCAGGCATCGGCAATAACTGGATGGTGATCCTCAAGGCCACCGCACTGGTCTCGATCATCGGCCTGGCCGATCTGGTCAAGGCGGCCCAGGATGCCGGTAAAAGCACCTATCAACTGTTCTACTTTCTGGTACTCGCCGCCTTGATCTATCTGCTGATTACCAGCGCTTCGAACTACATCCTGCGCAGGCTGGAATGCCGTTATGCCGCAGGCTCCAGGGAGGCCGTACGATGATCGAACTTCTGCAGGAATACTGGAAACCTTTCCTTTACAACGACGGTTATCACATCACCGGGCTGGCCATGACCCTCTGGCTGCTCAGCGCCTCGATCTTCATCGGCTTTGTGATGTCGATCCCGCTGTCGATTGCCCGGGTGTCACCCAATGCATGGGTACGCTGGCCGGTTCAGTTCTACACCTATCTGTTTCGCGGTACGCCGCTGTATATCCAACTGCTGATTTGCTATACGGGCATCTATGGCATCGCCGCCGTTCGCGCTCAACCGGTGCTCGACGCGTTCTTTCGCGATGCGATGAACTGCACCATTCTCGCCTTTGCCCTGAACACCTGCGCCTACACCACGGAGATTTTCGCCGGGGCAATCCGCAGCATGTCCCACGGTGAAGTCGAGGCGGCCAAGGCCTATGGTCTGACCGGCTGGAAGCTCTATGCCTACGTGATCATGCCGTCAGCACTGCGCCGTTCGTTGCCGTACTACAGCAACGAAGTGATTCTGATGCTGCACTCGACCACTGTGGCCTTCACCGCCACCGTGCCGGACATACTCAAGGTCGCACGCGATGCCAACTCGGCAACCTTTATGACCTTCCAGTCGTTCGGCATTGCCGCGCTTATCTACCTGACCGTCACCTTTACACTGGTCGGTTTGTTCCGTCTGGCCGAACGCCGTTGGTTGTCTTTCCTTGGCCCGGCTCACTAATTCAGGATTTGCGCACATGTACAAATTGACCGTTGATAACCTGCATAAAAGCTATGGCAACCACGAAGTCCTCAAGGGCGTCTCGCTGAAAGCCAAAACCGGCGATGTGATCAGCCTGATTGGCGCCAGCGGTTCAGGCAAGAGCACCTTTCTGCGCTGCATCAATTTCCTCGAAACACCCAACAACGGCACCATGAGCCTGGACGACAAGCAGATTCGCATGATCAGTGATCGGCACGGCATGCGCGTGGCCGACGACGCTGAACTGCAACGAATCCGCACCCGCTTGGCGATGGTGTTCCAACACTTCAACCTGTGGAGCCACATGACGGTGCTGGAAAACATCACCATGGCCCCGCGCCGGGTGCTGGGTGTCAGCAAGAAAGATGCAGAGGATCGGGCTCGACGCTATCTGGACAAGGTCGGCCTGCCGGCCCGCGTCGCTGATCAATATCCGGCGTTCCTCTCTGGCGGTCAGCAACAGCGCGTGGCGATTGCTCGGGCCTTGTCCATGGAACCGGAAGTCATGCTGTTCGACGAACCGACCTCGGCACTCGACCCAGAACTAGTGGGCGAGGTGCTCAAGGTCATTCAGGGGCTGGCCGAAGAAGGCCGTACCATGATCATGGTCACCCACGAAATGAGCTTCGCTCGCAAAGTGTCAAACCAGGTGCTGTTCCTGCATCAGGGACTGGTCGAAGAACAAGGCGCACCCGAGGACGTACTGGGCAACCCCCAGAGCGGACGGCTGCAGCAGTTCCTCAGTGGCAACCTGAAGTAAGCCCCATCATCCTCGCAACTCACCTGACATGAACGAAGGCTTCGCAAAGAAGTGCACAGTCATTGTTGAAGCGGAGGATCGGTTGGTTTATCTCGTGACGACCTCACCGCCCGAGGTAAACATTACCGCGATAAGCCTTTACTGGTCAGGCATATGAACTCATTTAGATTGCAAATCGATAAAACAGCATCCTTATAGATTGAATTGATCTGTACAACCCTACACGCGACTGAAAATAGCTGTACATGAATATATGTCTTGTACAATATAGAACTATTCTATATGCATGATGCGTCGTACCTATGGGCAGTCTACGTGAAGGTCGGTACAGCCTTGGCGTGATAACGGACAAATCGGTCTTGCATCTGAAGAGCAGGAACACCCGCCATGAACATACCTGTAAGCAGAATCGGTTTTCGACTTCGTAAAGAACGAGAACGTTTACAGATGTCTCAGTACACCTTTGGCCAGATAGGTGGCGTGGAGGTCAACGCTCAAGGCAAATACGAAAGTGGATGCCGTCTCCCTAAAGCCGACTATCTTGTCGCTGTTGCGGCCGCTGGCGTAGACATACTGTTCGTACTCACAGGCACAGCGACCCCGATGCCTCTCAACAATCTCAGTGTGACCGAAGAGGACGTACTGTCTAATTTTAGAGCCCTTCATCCAAGAGATCAGGACACCATCGGGCAACTAACGATCTCCATGGCTGAATTGCAGTCTTCATACCTGACCAACGTCAAGCTGAATGACTCGATCACTCAAAAACACTCCGCGCAGCGCAGACCAGAACATGAACACGAGTGGCAGGCCAACAAATAGTCTAGCGCAAGGTCACTGAGCATGCCGGAGCACGCTCAGATTTTGTAATCCTTGAAAAGCTCTTCTTTGATGATCAGCAACACGTCATCGTAGTAGCGTTCACCGCGAGCCTCACTTAGCGGTACGGATCTGACGCTTCCCTCGCCATCGCGCGGCCGGTGCTCGCAGGTGATGAAGAACTCAGCTGTTTCTGCCTTGAACTCCAAATAGTAGAACAGCTCCCTACCCTCCCGGTCCCAGTAACCAATCTCTCTTCGCATCAGTTGCCACCGCCATTGCTTATGGAAGGCAATCAAGCCAGCTTGATCATATCGCCCTGCAACTCATCTCTGACATGGTGCAGTTCCTCTGCATCCAGATTCAAGCGGCGAACCACTTCAAGCAGGCGCTGGCATAATACTTCATCACCCAACTGATCAATCGTGCGCATCACGTCAAGCGCAGCGGACTGATTATTAGCTGCAACGGAATCCAGGGTTTTGCGTAGGTTTCTTGCTGGTTTTGTCACTTGATGGGTCCTCATGAATCAGGCGAGAACTCTATGACAGCAATGCTTCCTTTTAATTTCAGCCTGGCGAAGCAGTCTTATGCAATATGGCATCCATCCGGGGTAAGCATCCGGCGATCCCGCCGTGCTTGATTAAGCCGGTTGCCACCTGTGCGGCAGCAGTTCCGCAATTTCACTCGCTCGCTGCGCAGGCAGCCGCGTCAGAACATCCTTCAAACAGGCATACGGATCCTGCCCATTGCAAGGACGCCTTCTTACGGCCCAACCCAGCTACATACGACGTGCAATTTATAAAGGAGCCTTTGTAGTTTCCTTTGTACATGCTAAGGTTGCCCGATGAAAAAACAAACTGACGCACGCACGCAAAACCCAAACGCCTCTGCCCTGTCCGGAGAGCTGCGGGTGGTGCTGGGAAAATTAATCCGGCGCCTGCGCGAGCAAGCCGACGTTGGCGACTTATCCTCGTCGCAAAAGTCGGTGCTGCTGCATCTCGAGCAGCAGGGCCCAGGAACGGTAACGAGCCTGGCAGATGCGCTTGGAGTCCGCCCGCAGTCCATGGGCGCTACTGTCGCGGCGCTTGAAGCAATGGGCTTGATCATCCGCACCGCAGACCCAAGTGACGGACGGCGCAAACTTCTGAGCCTCAGTCCCGAGTTCCAGGAATTAGTCCGCGCCGGCAGGGCCGCGCGAGAAGACTGGCTCTCTAGCGCCATCCAGCAAAAATTCTCGACCACGGAGCAGAAACAACTAGCCGCCAGCGTCGAACTGCTCAAGCGCCTGCTCGATTAATTCAATCCCGATAGGACCTTGTCATGCCCATTATGCTTATCGATCCGAGAACCGCGCTTGTTGTCATCGACCTACAACGAGGTATCGCTGCGCTCCCCACGGTGCACCCAATTGCCGCTGTCACTCAGCAGGCGGCACTTCTCGCCGACGCTTTCCGTTGGGCCAGATTACCTGTCGTCTTGGTCAACGTGACTGGCCGGGCAACCGGGCGATGCGACCTCGCTGCGCCATTAGCGACACCGCCCGCAGGTTGGGACGAACCGTTGCCTGAGCTGAATCGCCAGCCCACTGACCACCTCCTCACCAAGCGCGCCTGGGGCGCCTTTACCGATACGAACCTCGGCGAATACTTGGCCTCCCACGGGGTGACCCAGGTGGTGCTCGCTGGGGTCGCCACCAGCATAGGTGTCGAGTCTACTGCTCGTGCAGCGCATGAATTGGGCCTCAACGTCACTCTGGCCATTGACGCCATGACCGACATGACCGACATGAGCGCCGAGGCTCATGGAAACAGTGTCTCCAGGATTTTTCCACGATTGGGCGAGACGGGTACGACGCAGGACATCCTTGACCGCCTCCCGACCTTGCAACCATGAGCGTGAAAGCGCCCAAAGTGCTCGATTCGCGCATCTGGAAAGTCGCCTGCGTGGTGTTCATCGGCCCCTTCATGGCGCAACTTGATTCAACGGTGGTCAACGTGTCGCTGTCGACTATTCGGGACCAGTTGCACGCCTCGATCGGGTCCGCGCAATGGATCATCAGCGGTTACTTGCTCGCTCTAGTACTCATGCTGCCGCTCAATGGCTGGCTAGTTGACCGTTTGGGAGCCAAGCGGCTCTATTTAGGCTGTTTTACACTGTTCACACTGGCCTCAATGCTCTGTGGCGCTTCGAACACCATCAACGAACTAATCATGACGCGGCTGATACAGGGCATGGCCGGAGGATTGATGGCGCCACTGACGCAGATGATGATTGCGCGGGTCGCGGGTGACAATCTAGCAAAGGTCATGGGGTACATGGCCGTGCCCGTGCTGATCGCTCCGATCCTCGGTCCGGTGGTGGCCGGCGCAATAGTGACGTACGCAAGCTGGCCATGGTTGTTCTACCTCAACTTGCCGACCGGGATCATCGGTGTCGGGCTTGCCTTTTTCCTGCTTCCGCCTGACAACGACATTGGCACCAGGAGGCCTTTCGACTTGCTGGGCTTCCTGCTCATCTCTCCTTCTTTGACGCTACTGCTGTATGGCTTGCAGAACACGACCGATCAGTATGGTGTCACGGCGTTGTCCATCGGCATCCTGTTGATGGCTGGCTATCTACTCCATGCGCGGCTCAAGGGCAGTGACGCCCTGCTAGACCTACGGCTGTTCGGTAACCGTGTTTTCGCGACGTCGGCGATGACCCAATTTCTCTCCAACGGGGTCTTTTACGCCCGACAATTCGTTATCCCGCTGTTTTTGGTGATCTGTTGTCATTTGTCTGCTAACAGGGTCGGCTGGCTGATGGCATGCATGGGCGTCGGCATGATGTGCACCTTTCCACTAATGGGCTTTCTCACTGAGCGCTTCGGTTGCCGCAAGGTATCGGCCGGCGGTGCACTGCTGGCGCTACTGGGCATGCTCCCCTTCGTGTTGATGGACCCGGACTCCGCCCCTACGCCACTGATACTGGTGAGCCTGTTAGCCATGGGCGCCGGTCAAGGGGCCATCAACATCCCGTCCATGGCGGCTGCCTACGCCACGGTATCCCGTGAACATCTAGCGCTCGCGACCACCGCGATCAATATCGCCCAGCGACTCGGCGGCCCCTTGATGACCACACTGGTTGCCATGAGCATGGCCATCGCCGCTTCCCAGCCATCGCTTCCCGAACCCCGCTCGTTCACAACGGCCTTTGTGTTGCTAATCGTCCTGCAGGCGCTGACGCTGGGCTCTGCGTTGCGCCTTCCGCTACGAATCGCGACCAAACGGGCTGGTCTCTGAGCCCCCACAGCGGCGTCTAAGGATTCTCCGAACACGTCCTCAAATGCGCTGAAATACACTGGCAACAGGCGACTGTGGATTTGAGGATGTTGTCGAAATGACGACTTATCACATCGATTTGCACCGCTATATGCCACTGTTCAGAAGCGTGAAGGATAAAGTCTTTCCAAGGAACACCTGTGCATGGACATGCGTAGGAGTCAGCGAACTCGCCAAGCCGGGCCTGCTTGTAGAGATCAAGTGCATCGCAGTGCAGCGATGAGTGCTTGTAAGCGAGCGGATCTGAGATCTTGCGGAATCAGTCAGGTCGCCACCGCTGCGGTAGCAACGCGCTGATCTGACTCGCTCAGGATTGCTAAGCTGATGAACGCATAAAAGGGATCGGCCGCTCGTCGCCCACCCGGCACGAATCCCCTCAGCGAAGTGCCCAACATAAGGTAACGACTCTACAAATGGAGATAGCCATGATGAAGTCAACACCGATTGCTTTAATGATGGTTGCATTGCTTTCTATAGCGTCAGCACCCGTACTTGCCGCTTCGAACGCACCAGATCCCTATAACACCCCCCCTTTACCCACGGGGACAAACCCAAGCAGCCCAAGTAACGACATCCAGGGCACGAAAGGTTATGACGGCAGTAATAAGAAACCAGCTGCTGGCGTGGAAAAAAAAGGCATCCCGGCTGCTACGGACGGGGCCAACTCCGTGAGCCCTGCGGGGTCAGATATCGACAACTCCGGCTCGTACAACAACTCGAAATCCGGGGGTGAAACACCGAAACCCTAAGCCTGACGTTGCATTGTAATGTTGTTCACTTAAGCGGTAGATCGAACGCTTTCAGTTTCCGGCCCTACCCGATAATCCAAGAAAACACCGCTTTCCCCTATAGGGGTAAGCGGCGTTTTCCTTAGTTAACCAGCATTGGGCTCAGCGCCGGGTTTTCCGTATCTGATTAGACGTGATGATCCAGATACTCGCTCAGCGCCTTTCGGGTCAGGTCATTCAGGGAAATGCTTTGCCGAGTAGTGACAACGCTGGCAGCCAAGTGTAGGTCGTGCCCTACCCTCACGTTGAACGATCCCTTGCATGGGATCTCAGGCTCTTGGCTCAAAGAGGCGCAGGTGCTGAGGTAATCATCCACCGCATCGTGGAATGCCTGGGTTAGCTCGCTCACCGTTTCACCCTCATAGCTCACCAGCGCACGGATGAATTGCAGCTTGCCAAACAGGCAATTATCTTCGGGACTGGCCTCGATGGAGCCGTAATAGCTCCGGTGTTGCAGTAGCGTACTCATTAAATCAATCCTCCTGCCTTCAGGTGCTCGACAACCTGACGTTTGACGTAGGCTTTCAGCTCGTTACCGGGTGCGGCTTGTGCAGGTTGATCATCGCCTGCGGATTGCCGTTGCTGAACTTCACTCGGCGGCCTTCACCCTCGATCTGACCGAATCCCAGCCCCTTTAACAGCGAGACCAATTCCGGCCAAGTGAACCCGGCCTGCTTGCTCAGTAGCTTGGCGAGCAGCTTTTCTTGATTGGACATTTGAGCTCCTTCTATGCGACTAAATTTAGTCGCATAGAATCTGCAGATCAATCACCCTCCCCCTGACCTGATCCATGAGCCCGTCGACTGGGCAGGCTTTTTGTCGCTCAGAACGGTGGCGGCTCCTCCATTACCTCGACGTCAAGCACCTCTATTGGCCGGGCATCATCGGCCTGACTCTCCCACTCCCACTTTAGCGTCACCGTCTCGTCGTCATTGAGCGTCATTTCCAGCTCGTCCGTTTCGGATAGGCCAGCTCGACGTGCTGGCCGAGGAATATCTGGATGGATTCAGCAACAACGCCTACACCAAGCACCGTGGGTTGCTGGTGCAGGTTTTCTCCTTCGCTGTGGCCAAGGGCCTGGCTGAACGCAATGTCGCCGAGTTGACACTGGTGAAGCAGGAGGCAGAAAAGAAGCGCCAGCGGCACACGCTCGAAGGCTTGATGAAGATTGTCGAAGCAAAGACCACGCCGACTGACTGAAACGAGCAATTCGCCTTGGGCTGGCCAGCCTGCAACGTCGGGAGGACATCGTGTCCTGGCTGAAGACATCCGTTGACATGGAGGCCAACACCATCATGGTTTCGCCCGGGAAGACGCAAGGGTACGAAAATCCGATTCACCTGCGCATCAAGATGGGCCAGGCCTTACGGGAAGTTGTGAGCGAGTGCGTTCGATCCCCTATCGCCCCCCCCTACTTGATCCACTACAAGCCAAGGGCACGCCGCCAAGAACAGATCGCCAGCAAAGACCATTGGACGTCTGTTACACCGAACTATCTAACGAAGGAATTCAGCAAGGCCCGCGACCTGGCTAAAGCTTACGAGAGCATTCCGGCGGGTGAGCGCCCCACTTTTCATGAGATCCGCGCTTTAGGCGCTTGGCTTTACGAGCAACAGAAATTCCCACAGGACTACATTCAAGCGCTGACGGGGCACTCTGACGTGAAGATAACGAAGCACTATCAGGAAGGCCATACCGACAAGGTGATTGAGTACGTGGATGTGGGTGCGGATTTGGCATTTTGAGGTGGGGGTTTTGCAAAACTTTTGCAAATCGCCAACCACAAAAAAGGGCCAACCTTTCGGTTGACCCTTCTAGACCGCCCAGCAGAGCGGATTTTGTTTGGTAGGCGCGACTGGACTCGAACCAGCGACCCCCACCATGTCAAGGTGGTGCTCTAACCAACTGAGCTACGTGCCTGCTGTGGATCGGCATTCTACGGATATCTGGAGGTGTGTCAACACCTTATTAGCGCTAACCCCATGAATATGCGTATTTTTTATGAATCGTCCCGGACCCGTGATTTCATAGCTTACTGGTGGAGGTTTTTGTTCTCAGGTAGGATCTTGGCATCCGTAAAGAATATTAAACAGAGGTTGCAGGATGGCGAACACTCCTTACCCACAGTCTTACTACGCTGCGTCTGCGAACGCGGTGCCTGAACGTCCACGGCTGGAGGGTGAGGTGGAAACGGACGTCTGCGTGATCGGCGCAGGTTATACCGGGCTTTCCAGCGCGCTGTTTTTGTTGGAGCACGGGTTTCGTGTAACGGTGCTTGAAGCCGCCAAGGTCGGCTTTGGTGCATCGGGACGCAATGGCGGGCAGATCGTCAACAGTTATAGCCGTGACATTGATGTGATCGAACGCACGGTCGGGCCCAAGCAAGCGCAGTTGCTGGGGCAGATGGCATTTGAAGGTGCCGCGATCATTCGTGATCGGGTGGCCAAGTATCAGATTCAATGCGACCTGAAGGATGGTGGGGTGTTCGCGGCCATCACCAGCAAGCAAATGGGCCATCTGGAAGCCCAGAAAAAACTCTGGGAGCGATACGGACACACTCAACTGGAGCTGATGGACAAGCGCCGTATTCGTGAGGCAGTAGCCTGCGAAGAATATATCGGCGGCATGCTCGATATGAGTGGCGGCCATGTCCATCCGTTGAATCTGGCGCTGGGCGAGGCTGCTGCGGTGGAGTCGCTGGGCGGCGTGATTTATGAGCAGTCTGCAGCGGTGCGAATCGAGCGCGGCGCCAATCCGGTCGTGCATACCGAACACGGTAGGGTTCGGGCCAAATTTGTGATTGTCGCTGGCAACGCGTATCTGGGCAACCTGGTGCCGGAACTGGCCGCCAAGTCGATGCCTTGCGGCACTCAGGTCATCACCACCGAGCCGCTGGGTGAAGCGCTTGCCAAGACGCTGTTACCACAGGATTACTGCGTCGAAGACTGTAACTATCTGCTCGACTACTACCGACTCTCTGCTGACAAACGCCTCATTTTCGGGGGTGGCGTGGTGTACGGCGCACGGGATCCGGCCAACATCGAAGCGATTATTCGCCCGAAGATGCTCAAGGCGTTTCCACAGCTCAAGGACGTGAAGATTGATTACGCCTGGACCGGAAACTTCTTGCTGACGCTGTCGCGCTTGCCACAAGTCGGTCGCCTGGGCGACAACATCTATTACTCGCAAGGCTGCAGCGGCCACGGTGTGACCTATACCCACCTGGCGGGCAAGGTATTGGCCGAAGCATTGCGTGGTCAGGCGGAGCGTTTTGATGCCTTTGCCGACCTGCCCCACTACCCCTTCCCTGGCGGGCAGTTGTTACGCACCCCGCTCACTGCACTGGGTGCGTGGTATTACGCCCTGCGGGACACCTTTGGTTTTTGAGTGCACTCAATAAAAACGGCGCCAAGGGCGCCATTTTTATTGTTTCATTCGGTTGCGATCATTGTGCCTTAAGCGCCTTGGTCGCCTCGCCTGCCGCTTGTTCTTGCCCAGCCCCGACGAGATCATGCGCCGCCTTCAACCAACGCTGCTGATCGACTTGCACGGGGATCTGTCGCGCCCCCTGCACCAACACGGCCCAACTGCCAGCGTCTTTCCAGGCGGAGGTGAAACTGCTGAAACTCATGACTAAACGGCGATTCATGCCCGAGTGCAACAGGACAGTCTGTTTGTTGCGGTTATAACCCACCAGCACCGCATAACGGGGTTGCGCCCACCAAGCCGAGCCTTCGGTGTAACGCAACATGACGGGGTATCCCGCAGAAACCTGAGTCAACAGCGCCTGTAACTCACCGTCCAGGGGGTAGACCACAAATCCGTACTCACGCGCCAAGGCCGGCATGCTTTGCTCAAGCTTGGCTTCGCCGCCCGGCAAATCCAGGGGTTTGTCGAGCAATCCTGGCGTGATGATCACCCCCTGTTGCGACAACATGCTGGCGAGTACACCAGGCCCGCTTTGGTAAATATTGCCCCTGAAGAACGGCACAGAATTGAGTTCAACCCGATCTGGCAAGCGCTGAATCCCTGGCGCCACGCTGCCAGCGCACGCCGTAAGGGTCGATAAAAGAACAAACGCCAGGCACATCCGCTTCGAACGAGAGGCAAGAAATCGAGGTATTACCGGCAGCATTTTCACTCACTTCAACAAGCGCCGGGCAACCCACGACCCAGCTCGGACCCTGATAATAGGTCGGCTCAAGGCTTCGGCATAGCTCATTTAGCGCAGTTTTCTGCTGTGCATAGATCAAATCGATTGTGCACGGCAGGCCACTGGTCAATTGTTGGAAACATGAGCAGTACTAGACTGTCCATTAGCTGGACAGCGACAGCAAGAGCAGCGGAGGCACCTATGAGCCCGGAAATAACCATCATGATGCTGGTAGCCGCTTGGCTGACGGCCGCAGCAGCCATGTTGTGGGGGGTGATGCGCATAGCTCGCCGGCATCATCATCGCGAAGTCGAACACGACACACCCATGAAGACCGAGGCCCAACCCAATCACCCGGCTTCACTGCACTAGCTCATTGCACTGATATTGAAAAAGGCCGGCAATGGATCACTCCATGCCGACCACTGAACGTTCAGACGTCACAAACCTTCACACTCAGGCCGCTACTTTCTTCAGCTTCGCCTTACGCGACAACATGTTCAAACCTTCGATTACCGCTGAGAAGGTCATCGCCGCATAGACATAACCCTTGGGTACATGCACACCAAACCCTTCGGCGATCAGTGTCATACCAATCATGATCAAGAAGCCCAGCGCCAGCATCACCACGGTCGGGTTGTTATTGATGAACCTGGCCAGCGGTTCGGCCGCGACCAGCATCACAACAACGGCAGCTATCACAGCAATCACCATGATCGGCAAGTGTTCCGTCATGCCCACGGCGGTAATAATGCTGTCGATGGAGAACACCATGTCGAGCATCAAAATCTGCCCGATGGCGGCGGCGAAGCCCAGTGTTACGCCTGAAGAGGTCACCTTCTCGTCTTCGCTTCTGGCTTCGACGTTATGGTGAATTTCGGTAGTCGCTTTCCATAACAGGAACAGACCACCCGCAATCAGGATCATGTCTTTCCAGGAGAACACCTGACCGAACAGCTCGATCACTGGCTCAGTCAATTGCACGATATAAGCAATGGTGCTGAGCAAGCCCAGACGCAGGAACAGGGCCATGCTGATCCCCAGACGCCGCGCTTTGGCACGCTGATGCTCCGGCAGTTTATTGGTCAGGATCGAAATAAAGATCAGATTATCGATACCCAGCACGATTTCCATCACCACCAGTGTCGCCAAAGCAATCCAGGCGGTGGGGCTTGCAGCCAGTTGTAGAAGATATTCCATGTGAGCGAACCCTGATTCAGCCTTAAACATTGATTGGATAGCCCGGTACATAAGAAGGCCCGGCGCCTGGGCTGCATTCTAGGGAGACAAACACATCAGAAAAATTCGTATTTTTGCCATGTATACTTCGGTTTTTACGAATCGGCCTTGTCATGCTTAATTATCGACAGCTGCACTACTTCTGGGTCGTGGCCAAAACGGGCAGCATCGTGCGGGCGGGCGAGCAACTGAACCTGACACCGCAAACCATCAGCGGGCAGATCAGCCTGCTGGAGCAAACCTTTGGTGTGGATTTGTTTCGTCGGGTGGGTCGGCAATTGGAGCTGACCGAAGCCGGTCGTCTCGCCCTGCCCTATGCGGAGCAAATGTTTCAGCTCGGCGATGAACTCGAAGCCCTGCTTCGCGCGCAACCCGATGAGCAGCAGATCCTGTTTCGCATCGGGGTCGCGGATGTGGTGCCCAAGTCGATTGTGTACCGGCTGATTGCACCGACCATGGCGCTGGCTGAGCCAATTCGCATCACCTGCCGCGAAGACAAACTTGAGCGTTTGCTGGCCGATCTGGCTATCCAGCGATTGGATCTAGTGATCTCGGACAGCCCGATGCCTCCGCATCTGGATATCAAAGGCTACAGCCAGAAACTGGGGGAATGCGGTATCAGCTTTTTCGCAACCCAGGCACTGGCCGAGCGCTATGGGCAGAATTTCCCACACGGGCTGCAAGGTGCGCCGCTGTTGGTGCCGGGGCAGGAAACGGTAATCCGCAGTCGCCTGATGCGCTGGTTCGCCGAACAAAAAGTGCAGCCACGGATTGTCGGGGAGTTCGATGACAGTGCGCTGATGAAGGCATTCGGAAAATCCGGTAGCGGGATTTTCATCACACCCAGTGTGATTGCCGACGAAGTACAGGCGCAATACGGCGTACAAATGATCGGCCAGACTGATGCCGTCACCGAATATTTTTACGCGATATCCGTCGAACGCAAGATCAAGCACCCTGGCATCGTTGCCATTACCGAAGGCGCTCGACGCGGGCTATTCACCGCACCCGATTAAGCGCAAATGGGCGCAGGCTTGGCGGACATCATCAGCAGCGCCAACAGCACCGACAGCAAAATAATGCCCGCCGCTGCAAACCCCAGGCTACCCAACCCCAGGTGGTCAATTACCCGACCACCGATGATCGCGCCAATGCCAATCCCCAGGTTCGCCCCGGCGATGTTCAACGAGGCCGCAAAAGCTGGCGCCTGGGGGGCCGCCTTCATCAACCGAACATGGCTGACCAGAAACAACGCTGCCTGAGTAATGCCCCAGACGGCCAACGCCAGTGCAAGGCCTAGCGTCGAATGCATGCTTGGCACCACAGCCACCATGCCGGTGATCATGAACGCGCTGAAGAACAAACTGGCAATCAATGGATGGTGGTCAACCATGCGCCCACCCAGCGAGTTACCCAGCAAGCCGACCGCACCAAAGCCCATCAGGCACCAGCCCACCACGGTGCCATTGAACCCCGCCAGACGTTCGAGCATGTCCGCCAGGTAGGTATAGGCCGTAAACATGCCGCTGAACACCAACACTGACAGCAGCACATGACCGAGCATCAATGGGCTGCGCAATATCTTGAACTGCCCCAGCAATGAAACCGGCTCTTTGTGCTTGTGTGTCGCAGGCAGGTAGATCCATAACAGCAGGGCCTTGGCAAATGCCACGACGGCCAGAATGGCAAATGCGCTACGCCACCCCCAGGCATCAGAAATCAATGTTCCGACCGGGATGCCGAATACGGTCGCGCAGACAATGCCAAAACCAATCTTTGAAATAGCGCGTCCAGCGTATTCCGGGCCGACAATATCCACGGCGGTCTCACTGGCCAGTGCCCAGAACACAGGCAACCCAAGGGCTGGAATCAGTCGCGCAACGGCCATCACGGCAATGTTGGGTGCCAATGCTGCTAATACGTTGGAGAAGCCAAACATGACCAAAATGGTGATGAACAGGCGCCTGCGCTCAAAACGCGAAAAATACGCTGTCAAGAAAGGCCCGAAAGCGGCCACGGTGAATGCGAACAAGGTGACCAATAGGCCTGCCTGCGACACCGTGATATCCAGGTCACGGGCTATCGCGGGCAACAGGCCGACGATAATGAACTCTGTCGTCAGCACCGTAAAACCGGCAGCCGACAACAGCAAAATAGGCAACAACATGAAAACTCCAGAACGACGACACAGATCAGTCCGCAAGGAAAGATCTGTCGGGAAATACATACGAGTGGGGAAAGAATACTAACAGAGAGTCGCGCAAGCTGAAGCGTTAAAGCAACCGACCCTTACGCTGCAGAACGCAGAGACGGCATGACGCAACATCAAAAAAGCCGCTGCACGAAACCTCTCATGCGGCGGCTGGGTGTCAATCAGACAGGTCGTTCAGGGGATCAGTACGCACCCATGTAGTCGCGCTTGCCGACTTCAACGCCGTTGTGACGCAGGATGGCGTAAGCCGTGGTGACGTGGAAGAAGAACTGCGGCAGGCCATAGGCCAGCAAGTAGGTTTGCGCGTCGAAGCGCTTCTCTTTGGGCGTACCTGGACGCGTGATGATCTCGCGATCTTCCTGGCCGTTGATCTGCTCAGGGCTGATGGTGGCGATGAAAGCCAGAGTTTTGGCGATCAAGGCTTGCAACTCGGCGAAGGTTTTTTCGGAGTCGTCATATTTCGGTGCTTCTATGCCCGCCAGGCGGGACGAGACGCCCTTGGCGAAATCAACGGCGATTTGTACCTGACGTATCAGTTGGAACATGTCCGGGAACAGGCGAGCCTGCAACAAAGCGTCAGGTTCGATGTTTTTTGCCGTGGCATGGGCTTCAGCCTTGGCCAGTACGTCGCTCAAAGCGCTGAGCATTTGTTTGAAAACCGGAACGGAAGTGGCGTATAGGGAAATAGTCATGGCAGATCCTGGATTGAAGGTGGCGTGATTATAGTCATGGGGGGCGCACGAAAGCGGCTTGTCTTTTATATCCCCGAGCCCATAGGCTAGTTGCCTTCAAACGCCCAGGGAAAGCGCTATGTCTACCGAGACCGTGTCTACCGACTCCGCCGATAAGCTACAACTCAACAGTGTAGAAGTTCGCATTCTAGGCTGCTTGATCGAAAAAAAAGCTACCAGCCCCGAAACCTATCCTTTAACCCTCAATGCGTTGGTCACTGCCTGTAATCAAAAAACCAGCCGTGAACCGGTGATGAACCTGACCCAGGGCCAGGTCGGCCAAAGTCTGCGCGCGCTCGAAGGCCGTGGCCTGACACGGCTGGTAATGGGCAGTCGTGCCGATCGCTGGGAACATCGCGTCGATAAAGCCCTGGAACTGGTGCCGGCACAGGTCATTTTGAGTGGTTTGCTGTTTCTGCGTGGCCCGCAAACCGTCAATGAGTTGCTCACCCGCAGCAACCGCATGCATGACTTCGAAGATATCGAGCAGGTCACTCATCAACTTGATCGATTGATCGCCCGAGGGCTGGCGACGCTATTGCCACGTCAGTCCGGCCAACGCGAAGATCGCTACATGCATTCATTGGGCGATCCAGACGACATCATGGCTATTCTTGCGGCCCGACAGAATCCGCCAGACCGCGCCATTGGCGGGCCGACCTCGGCAGAGCGCCTGGATGAGCTCGAAGCTAGGATTGCGGCCCTGGAAGAGCGCTTGGCAGCGCTGGAGTAAGCTATAATCGGCGGGTCGTCGACTGTCCGTTGCCAACTCGGCCACGACCGCGATAATAGACACCAGACACACTTACACAATATTTACTCATGCGCTTCGCAGATTTCTACGAAACCGCTGTCATAGTAGTATCCCGTGGCAGTGCTTGAGAGTAATGCAGGCTCGCGACAACGGGATTGAAAGTCGAGGAATAGTCATGATTCGTCATATCCCCAAGGTTGCCTTGTTGTTGGGTGCCCTAGCCATTGCAAGCCAAGCGTCAGCCGACGGGCGTGGTTGGGGCGGTCCAGGTCTAGTGGTTGGCGCTGTGGTTGGGGCCGTCGTGGCTGGCGCCGTGATGTCCTCCAACCAACCCCGGACAGTCTATGTGCAGCCGCAACCGGTCTATGCACCACAACCTGTCTATTATCAGGCACCACCGCCACCGGTCTACTACCAGCCGGTCGTAGTGGCTCCAGCCCCGGTTTATTACGGCGCACCAGGTTACTACGGTCGTCCGCATGGCTATTACGGTCATGACCATGACCGGGAAGAAGGTCGTGGGCGCTGGTAACATTCTAAAAAACAGCCCCGCCTCCAAAAAGGCGGGGCTGTTTTTTTAGCGTCTACATCAGTTCGATGGAGGTCGCTGGCGAGACAGCGTGTTTGCTTGAGTCCGTCATTATTGATGACATCGTCGTGGAGCAGATGCGCTTCAAGCGACGAACAACCGAACAACTCCTGACGACTGATCGGCCACTATCGTTCAGCGACATCAGACTTCATAAAAAGAAGGACGCCCTTATGCCAACTCAGCATCCTCATCGTGCGGAGGGATTGTGCACATCGAGCAAAGTGTATTGCGCACTGACCGAACTCAAGAGCCTGGAAGGCCATCGCAGCGCAAAACTTTTGTCCTTGCTGGCACAGAATCTGGTTGAAAAAGGTCTTCTAAACGATCACGAGGTGATGGCGATACTCGATCAAGTCGTCGATTGATCAGCCCACAAACGCCACCGGCATTAAACGAAACGAACCTCGCTACCATCAATGTCCACTATCGAGAGCAGTGATTATCACTCGCGCCCATGGCGCCGTAGAGTAGCTCCATAGATTGATGGAGGTACGTATGGGCAAGGTTCAAATCATGTCGGTAGTGGGTAGCGCAGTTCCAGCCCAGCTCAGAGAACACGGACTGCTTGCCTGCTGGTACCTGGTACAGAACGGCGAGCCCATCAGTGGACCTTTTACCTCCCTACCCGCGGCCCAGGCCCTGTCCGAGAAGTTCGATACCCGTCAGATGCTTGCCTGATACTGCTTCGCCAGTTTTCACCCTGACATAGTGCGTTGCTCCGCACATCCCCTTGTCCACATCTCTGATGTGGACTTTTTTATGCGCAGTAAAAGGGGTCAGAGACGCTCAGCCATCACCGCACCGACCTGAGTCCGGTGCGCCAGCTTTTGCAGGCGTTTTTCCAGGTTCATCAACACCACTCGATCTGCACGGCCGCTTTCAAGCTCATCGACCAGTTCATTAACCACCTGCCGCAGCTCATGGGCGATTACCACGCGGTCATCGTTCAGATCATGCTTGTGCGATTCGAACAAGCGATGCAGGAAGTCCTGAAGGGTATGTTGCAGGCGATGCCTGTCGGTGGCGCGAAGATGAATCAGGTTCATGCTGATTTTTGCCAACAGCTCATTGAGCTCGGCGCACAGGTACTGCAGGCGGCGAGCGTAACCCACCTCCCGTTCACGCATTTGCTTGTGTTGGCTCTTCGCTTCCTGACTTTTCTGAATGCCCGGCACAGCAATCGCCACCATTAAGCCCACGATCAGACCGATCGCCTGAATCCAGCCGGCCCAATCCGCAGACTTCTGAAAAAAACCAATCCCAAGCAAGAGCACCGCAACCACAGCCGCCACAACCACCAGTGCGACGTAATCCTTGCTGATAAAACCCTTGGGCATTGCGCGACTCCTGAGTCGTTTGAGAGCACTTGGCATTAATTGCGTAGGATGCTAATCGGTGTGCCCGTCAGACACCATGTCTATTGACGATTCTGATCAGCAATTGTGGTTTTTTTTCCCATGAAAGCGCTTAGCTGCTGCTAACCTCAATTCAATGGACAAGACCCATCGACAGTACTCGGAGCATACCCATAAAATGCAGTGTTTTCGTAGAAACCCGTGTTAAACGGCATATTCCATTATTAGTGAGCCCAGCTCGTGAAAATTCGTCATTCCATCCTGAGCCTATTATTTGTATGTACAGGCGCTGCACTCTCACAGAGCGCGTTAGCACGCGACCCCGCCACTCTTGATCGCGACCCTTCTAAACTTCACTTGGCTTCAGGCAGCTCCATGGTGGTCGACCTGCAGACTGACAAAGTACTGTATTCCAGCAATCCGGATGTCATTGTTCCCATCGCCTCGGTCACCAAACTTATGACGGCCATGGTGACGCTGGACGCAAAATTGCCAATGGATGAAATGATTACAGTGTCGATCGCCGACACCAAGGAAATGAAAGGCGTGTTCTCCCGGGTCAAGCTCGGCAGCGAGCTGGACCGCAAGCACATGCTGCTGATCGCCCTGATGTCCTCGGAAAACCGCGCCGCCGCGAGCCTCGCCCACAGCTATCCGGGTGGCTATAACGCATTCATTATGGCGATGAACGCGAAGGCCAAGTCGCTGGGCATGAAGCACACGGTCTATGTCGAGCCCACTGGTTTGTCCATCTATAACGTGTCCACCGCTCGGGACCTGACCAAGCTGGTACTCGCCGCACGCAAATACCCAATGCTGAGCGAGCTGAGCACCACCCCTGAAAAAACCGTGACGTTCCATAAACCCACCTACAGCCTGGGCTTCAGCAACACCGATCACCTGATCAGAAACGCCAGCTGGAACATCACGCTGACCAAAACCGGCTTTACCAATCAAGCGGGCCACTGCCTGGTGTTGTTGACCACCATGGGCAACAGACCGGTATCGGTGGTGATTCTCGATGCATTCGGCAAATACACTCACTTCGCTGACGCGACTCGTTTGCGCAACTGGGTAGAAACCGGCAAAAGCACCTCAGCGCCGGAAGTTGCCGTGCAATACAAAAATCAGAAGAACCTGACAATGAGACAGGCCGGGCTTCAGGGGAAAGAGTAAGCCTCGGTCACTTGCGAATTCGCCGAGCGTACCTGTTTCCTCTATAAAGCTCAGGTCCACGAATGGCACTCCGATGCACTGTTTCAAAAACACGCTGCAGGCGTGTTCAGACATAGAAGAGCCCGGAACAGCGAAAACTCACGCTATTCCGGGCTTTTGTCGATTAGGTCCGCCACTTAAAATACCTTTTATGCCCACACCATTACCCAAACGCCCACCGGGTGCGTATAAACGGTCATCGGACGGCATCAAAATATTAACCTGTGATCTTTTCCGGGGTTCGGGCAAAATCTCGAACAGCGAGCCTGCACTCAATTGCCCGCTCTTCGATGGGCTACTTTTTTATCGTTCATGATTGGAGACTCACAACCATGCTCTTCAAATGGTTCCTGGCGACACTGCACCTATTGGCATACGGCGTTGCACTGGGAGCGGTACTGAGCCGTGGAAGGTCTTTACGGCGGCTGAACAAAACCAATCCTTCCACACTTCGGGATGTATTTGTAGCAGACAACTTCTGGGGCATTGCTACCGCAGTGCTGCTGGTGACGGGGGCTTTGCGCGCATTTGGCGGGTTTGAAAAGGGAACCTTTTACTACCTGCACCAACCGCTGTTCCATCTTAAGATGGCTACATTCATCGCAATCATACTGCTTGAGATCGCGCCCATGGTTGCGCTGATCAAGTGGCGCAATGCGTTCAAAAGCGGCACCCCGATCGATACCCGCCACGCCTTGCTGTACTCCCGAATAAGCCACATCGAAGTGGCGCTGATCATCGTCATACTCGTTGCTGCGTCGGGCATGGCGCGCGGGATGTTTGTCAGTTAGCCATAAATAGGAAAAGAGAAGAAAATAGCTGCCTTTCCACCTATAACAGGCAGCTACATGAAAATCTGCGGTATCGAAATCAAAGGCAGCGAAGCCATTTTCGCTGTCGCCTCGCTTCAAGATAACGCTCTTGAACACCTGCCTCTGTCCACGAAAAAAATCGCCCTCGAGGACGATGATGAATCGTCGAACGTCAAAGCGTTCGCGGCCCTCGTCGAGGCGTTTGTTCGTGACAACCGTATTGACCACATCGCAATCAAAAAACGCAGCAAAAAAGGCGAGTTCGCGGGCGGTCCGACCACCTTTAAAATCGAAGGGATTTTACAGCTGATGACTCAGTGCGAGGTGATTCTCGTGTCGCCGCAAACAGTCAGCGCTCAGTATAAAAAACATGACTTTCTGCTGGCCACTTCGTTGAATAAATATCAGCACGAAGCCTATAAAACCGCGTGTTCGGCGCTAATGAAAGCAGCTTGAACAACGGGCGAGCGGTGTGTTGGCACCAGGTTAAAACCTGCACGACTTCCCAGCGGTCCGATAAAACTCCTGTCAATCATCCAACGGCTTGGGTGGTCCTGCCGGCTTGGTGGACTTGACGAGTTTGCCCGCCTTACCAGCATGGGCCGGCGTCGCCTCAGGCGCTGGTTGCGGGGGTGGCGCAGCGGCCTCTTTTTCCTGTGCGGGCAACTGGTCGATGGTGCTGAAAATCTCCTTGGGGTCGATGGGACCGGAGTGTTCGATTTTCTTCTCCCCGTCCTTGCCTACCAGGATGACCTTGGTTTGGGCACTCGCACCGAGCTTGAGCTCGCGGATCAGCGCCATGGTGGTTTGTGCGTCCAGATCCTTGCCGTTGCGCTGGCCAATGGTGTTGACCACGGTGTAGAGCACCATGTTGCGTTCGGCGAAGGCTGCGTGGTTAGCCGGTTCATCCAGGGCTTTCTTCAGGTTGACCAGGGCCGGGTCCATGGCGTTGGGGGCGATGATAATCAGCGGACGAAATTGTCCGCGATCCTGTGACAAGGGGGCATCGCTGTCTGCGGCCTGCAGGGCGCCGACGGTGGCAAGCAGAGTGACGAGGGTCAATGACCGAATGAGCATGCGCAGCTCCTTTTCATGTCCATGCATTGTTCATGAGCGTTTCATCCGTTTGGTTTCAAGCTCACAAAACGCACCTGTTGTGCTGCCTTGAAGCTTAGGTCAGTGTGCTCATCGCGCAACCAGCACCTTGAAAGGTGCATCTACCTGGATGCTGCACCCCATCCATAAGCATGACGCATCAATGAATGCGAACTATGCATTTATCAACTCAGTCTCTCTCAGCCACTATTCGCTTCTATAAAAATCATGCACGCCAGATGCATGCATAAAAGCGTCGGGAGACAAGTAGATGGCCTCAACTCAAAGCGTGACAGCGTCCCCCCGTTCCAAAGCAAGCGCGGTTTTCCGGGTAACGTCAGGCAACTTTCTCGAGCAGTTCGATTTCTTCCTCTTTGGCTTTTACGCCACCTATATCGCAGCGGCATTTTTCCCGGCGAGCAGTGAATTTGCGTCGTTGATGATGACCTTTGCCGTGTTCGGTGCGGGGTTTCTCATGCGCCCACTGGGCGCGGTCATCCTGGGCGCCTATATCGATGATGTTGGCCGCCGCAAGGGGCTGATCGTCACGCTATCAATCATGGCCAGCGGCACCATTCTGATCGTGGTGGTACCGGGCTACGAGAGCATCGGCTTGCTGGCACCGGCGCTGGTGTTGATCGGGCGGTTGCTTCAGGGCTTTTCCGCAGGCGCGGAACTGGGCGGCGTTTCGGTGTATCTGGCCGAGATGGCGACGCCTGGTAAAAAAGGCTTCTTCACCAGTTGGCAGTCGGCCAGCCAGCAGGTCGCGATCATCATCGCCGCAGGATTGGGCTTCGCCCTGAATCAGTGGATGCCTCCATCAGTGATCGCTGATTGGGGCTGGCGCGTGCCTTTCCTGGTAGGTTGCCTCATCGTCCCATTCCTCTTCATCCTGCGTCGCAAGCTTGAGGAAACCGAGGAGTTCTCTAAGCGCAAGCACCGTCCAACCATGCGTGAAGTGTTCAATACCTTGATGCAGAACTGGGTGATCGTCGTCGCCGGCATGCTGATGGTCGCGATGACCACCACCGCTTTTTACCTGATCACCGTCTATGCGCCGACGTTCGGCAAGACCGTACTCAACCTGAGCACCGCCGACGCCTTGATGGTGACGCTATTGGTGGGGGTATCCAACTTCATCTGGCTGCCCATTGGCGGTGCTCTGTCTGACCGCATCGGGCGGCGGCCGGTGCTTGTGACCATGGCCGCGCTGGCCATTGCAACGTCCTACCCTGCCCTGTCATTGCTGGCCCAGGCGCCCAGTTTCGGCCACATGCTGGAAACGCTGTTGTGGCTGTCCTTTCTATACGGCATGTACAACGGCGCGATGGTCGCGGCCCTGACCGAAATCATGCCCGCTGAAGTCCGCGTCGCTGGTTTCTCTCTGGCCTACAGCCTTGCCACTGCGGTGTTCGGCGGTTTCACTCCGGTCATTTCTACGGCACTTATTCACCTCACCGGCGACAAGGCCGCACCCGGTTACTGGATGAGTTTCGCGGCAGCCTGCGCGCTGTCCGCGACCCTGTTTCTGTACCGTGGCAAGGCCGTGCAGCTGCGCCTTGCGGTGTAACCACCCTTACGCCCTGGCGCTGGAGAAATAAGCCATGAAAGCACTGTGCATGAAGTTCGCCGCATTCGTATTGCTCGGCAGCCTGAGTCTGAGCACGGCTGCGCAAGCCGCCGAAATCCACGTAATGACGTCCGGTGGGTTTACCGCTGCCTATAAGGCACTGGGGCCCAAATTTACCGCAGACACCGGCAATACGTTGGACACCACTCTGGGTCCATCCATGGGCAAGGCGCCTGAAGCCATTCCCAACAGGCTGGAGCGCGGAGAGAAAGCCGACGTTGTGATCATGGTCGGTTATGCACTCGATGACTTGATCAAGCAAGGCAAGGTCATCCCTGGTTCACGTGTGGAGCTTGCAGATTCGAGGATCGGTGTCGTCGTGCGTGCCGGTGCGGACACGCCGAAAATAGCGTCTGTCGACGAGCTCAAAGCGGCCTTGCTCAAGGCTCGCTCAGTGGCTTACTCCGACAGTGCTAGCGGGGTGTATATCCAGGATCAATTGTTCAAGCGCCTTGGAATCGAACGCCAACTGCAACCCAAGTCCACGATGATTCCGAAAATCCCGGTAGCCTCTGTGGTCGCAACGGGCGACTACGAGCTGGGTTTCCAGCAGGTCAGCGAACTGCTGCCGGTTTCCGGCGTGACCTTCGTCGGCAAGATTCCAGAGTCAGTGCAATCGATCACTCGCTTCGCCGCTGGGATACCTGTGAATGCCCAGCACCCACAGGAGGCTAAGGTGTTGCTCGACTACCTGGCATCACCTGCGGCCCAGCCAGAAGTGCGTGCGACCGGGCTTGATTCCGTCAGCCCTAACTGACGGCCCACGCTACTAATGCACAACCGTCGGCCCCTCCGCCGACGGTTGCTGCGTTTTCATCTCGACAATCAGCCGCTCCAGCTCCAACGCCGCCGGCGTCAGCGTACGCCCCCGACGTTTGATCAAGCCGACGCTACGTATCACCTGCGGATCAGTCAGCGGCACACTGCTCAAAATTGGGTGCCCCGTGGTGGGCATTGCCATCGCGGGCGCCGCAGCGATACCCAGGCCGGCCTCGACCAACCCCAACATCGTCACCACATGCCGTGTGTCGCAGATACTCGGCCGCGCCGGTTTAATGTGGATCAATGCCTGATCGAGCAGGAAGCGATTGCCTGAGGTCTTGTCCACCGCAATGTAGTCGTGCTCAAAAAACTCGCGCCAGGTCACACTCTCTCTGCTCGCCAATACATGGTCGCGGCGGCAGGCCAGCACGTACGCCTCCTGAACCAGCAACTCAAATTCAAGCCCTGCATCCAGATTGCCCATAAAACTGAGGCCCAGATCGGCTTCCCCGCTGACCACCGCACCGTGTACGTCGTGGGCGCTGGCGTCGAGCACCTTCACTCTGATTTTCGGGTAGAGCTGGTGATAGCGAGCAATCACCCGCGGCATGAAGTAATAAGCCGCCGATGGCACACACGCGATCGTGACATGGCCCAGCCGTGTCGAAGCGACATCGCTGATACCCAGCAATGCGTCATCGAGGTCGTCGAGCAGACGTTCGGCACGCGGTGCAAACGCCCGCCCTACCATGGTCAGGCTGACGCGGCGAGTAGTGCGGTCGAACAGCTTGACGCCCAACGCGTCCTCAAGTTTTTCGATACGTCGGCTAAGGGCAGGCTGAGAAATATGGATCGATTCGGCAGCCTTGCCAAAGCTGCCTTTTTCCACCACGGCGCGGAAGGCCTGGAGATCGTTCAGGTCGAAATTGATAGCCATGGAAAACACGCCGAGGGCAATGAATAGGTTGAATACGTCGCGGCTAGGAACAGGGTATCAAGCACTGCATCCGGCTTTCTGCGTGCGTCATTGTCCGTCCGCCCACCCCGGCTGTCGCTCAAACTCGTCGAAAAGCTCAAAAATGATGGCTTTGACCTTTTGCACCGCGTTGCTCTGTACGACCGTGTCATGCCAGCACAGCGACAGATCACGCGTGAACAATCGATGATCGATCCTGGCCAGCTTGAGCTTATGTTGTTCAAGTTCAACACGGGCAGCCGCCCCAGGCAGGATGGTGACGCCTAGCTTTGCCAGAACGGCCGCGAACAACAAGTCCGTGGAGTTGGCTTCGAACTGAATGTCACATTGCAGACCGGCCTCGCGCACTGCCGACTCGACCCGACTGCGAATCGTGTTCGGTGCACAGGGCAGAACCAACGGCATCTTCGCCAAAGCATCAATCGACACCGGCTCATCCGGCAGCGAAAACTCCGGCCACGCCACCAGAAACAGCGTTTCAGTGAATAGCCGTTGGGAGACCACTCCACGGGTTTCGACCGCATCGACATTCACAGCCAATGCCACCCGCCCAACCGTGATCAGGCGTTCCAGGTCGGCGCTTGGGGCGTCGATCAACTCCAGTTTGATACCCGGATAGCGACTGCGGATCGTGCGCGCGAGCGGAATCGCCAACATGCGAGCCGTACTCGACGGCATGCCGACCGATACCTTGCCTTGCGGAAATTCGGCGTCCTGACGCAGTAGTTCCTGGGTGCCGTCGGCTTGGCGCAGCAGTTCGATGGCATGCCGGTACAGCGTCTGCCCAGCCGCAGTGGGAACCACCCCATGCACGCTGCGCACGAGCAGTTGCATGCCCATATCAAGCTCCAGGTTGCGCATTTGCTGGCTGATAGCGGGCTGGGCGATATGCAGCGCTTCACTGGCACGCGTGATATTGCCGCACTCAACCACCTTGATGAAATACCGCAACTGGCGCAGGTCCATGGGGACGCTTCCAAAGCGTTTGACTCTATACAAAATTACGATGGGACCAAAGGAATTTCATATTTGTAGGTTATGAGATGCGCTGCCTAGACTGATTTCACAATAAACGAAGCGCTGGCGGCCGCAACAGCTGGCAGCGCTTCTATAGGCCTGATCAAGGTCAATGGGAGACGTTAATGTTTAGAGCATCAACTGCATCAGCAGCATCAATACCGAGCATGAAGCCTATCAAAACGTCCTTGAGCCGCGAGCAGATCCGCGGCTTCTGGACGGTCTACGTGGGATGGGTTCTGGATGGCGTGGATTCGGTGATCTTCGCGCTGGTTTTGATTCCTGCCCTGACCGAACTGCTTCCCGTCTCGGGAATTGACCCCTCACCCAGCAATATCGCCATGTACGGTTCGATGATGTTTGGCCTGTTTCTGATCGGCTGGGGCCTGTCGTTCATATGGGGGCCACTCGCCGACCGCTTTGGCCGGGTGAAAATGCTGGCGGCCAGCATTCTGGTCTACTCACTCTTTACCGGGGCAGCGGCTTTCTCAGAGAATATTTGGCAGTTGGCGGCATTTCGGCTGATCGCCGGGATCGGCGTCGGCGGCGAGTGGGCGCTCGCCGGCACCTATGTGGCCGAGAGCTGGCCAGAAGACCGGCGCAAGATGGGCGCGGGCTATCTGCAGACGGGCTACTACTTTGGCTTCTTCATTGCCGCGCTGCTGAACTACACCGTCGGCGCAACGTATGGCTGGCGCGTCATGTTTCTATGCGGCCTCTTCCCGGCGGTCATTGCGATCTATACCGCGCTGAAGGTGAAAGAGCCTGGCCAGGTGCGCAAGGCTGCGCACAACGTCAAACGTCCCGACTCGACGACTGCCCCCCGCACGTCATGGTGGGAAATCTTTGCACCCGCCTTCCGACGACGCACGCTGACCAGCTCCTGCCTGGTCGGGGTCGCTATCGTCGGTTTGTGGGCTGGCTCGGTTTACCAAGCGACTGCCGTCGTAACACTGGCGACTCGCGCCGGTATCGACCACGTTGGGGCGGTGCACCTTGCGTCTATTGGCGCCGCAGTCCTGTCGCTCAGCACCATCCTCGGCTGCCTCGTGGCGCCATGGCTGGCCGAACGACTGGGACGACGGGTTGCGCTGGGCATCTATTTTGCCGGCATGGCGGTGTCGATCGCGGTCGCTTTCGGCTGGGTTTTCTACATGGAAAACGGCCTTGATCTATTCATGGTGTCGCTGGTATTCCTCGGCTTCTTCGGCGGTAACTTCGCGATTTTCTCACTCTGGCTGCCCGAGCAGTATCCAACCCGGATACGCGCCACGGCCTTCGCCTTCAATGCATCGGTCGGCCGCTTCATTGGCGCTGGCGTCAACTTCCTGTTGGCCGCTGCAATCCACTGGTACGGCTCGCTGGGCGCACCCATCGCATGGACGGCAGCGGCCTTCGTGATCGGCATTCTGATCCTGCCGTTTGCCGTTGAAACCCGTGATCAGCCTTTGCCGCAATAGCGCGCACATAAAACAGCATCAATCCAAACATTCACTGGAGAACTGTATGCAAGCTTTGCAAGGCGTGAAGATCGTCGACCTGAGTCGCGCACTGTCGGGGCCGTTCTGCACGATGGTGCTGGCGGACCTCGGGGCCGATGTGATCAAGATTGAACCCGGCCCGACCGGCGACATGAGCCGCACCTGGGGCCCGTTCGACCAAGGCGTGAGCACCTACTACCTATCATGCAATCGCAATAAACGCGGCATGTGCATCGACTTCCGCAATCCCCAGGGGTTGGCCACGATCCATCGGCTGATCGATGAGGCCGACGTCGTCATCGAGAACTTCAAGCCCGGCACCCTTGAGAGCATGGGGCTCGGCTATGACAGGCTCAGAGCCCGCAATCCGCGGCTGATTATGGGCAGCATCAACGCCTTTGGCGCCGACGGACCGATGAGCAGTTGGCCGGGCTTCGACCAAATCGCACAGGGGTACTCGGGGCTGATGAGCCTGACAGGGTTTGTCGATGGCGACCCAACCCGCACCGGCACGGCGATCGGCGACCTGACGTCGGGCATGTGGCTGGTGACGGCGGTATTGTCCGCCCTGCTGGAGCGAGAGCGCACCGGGCGCGGTCAGCACGTCAGCACTTCGTTGCTGGCCAGCCTGGTCGGGCTGTTAAGTGTGCACGGCCAGCGTTATCTCAGCCTGGGTGATGTCACCCCACGCACCGGCAACGCCCATTCGGTCATTTCGCCTTACGGGGTATTCCAGACGATGGACGGTCCGCTCAATCTAGCGCCGATTACTTCGGCCATGTGGGGGCGTTTGTGCGTATTGCTCGACTTACCCACGCTACCGGACGATCCGCGCTTCGCGACCAATGAGGTCCGGGTCGCGCACCGTGACGAGTTGAAGGTGATCTTAGAGAGCCGCTTAAAAACTCGCGGCAAGCGAGAGTGGACTGAGCTGTTCATCGGTGCAGGGTTGCCGGCTGGCCCGATCAATACACTCGACGAGGTGTTCGACGACCCACAAGTGTTGCATTGCCAACTGGTAGAGACGCTCATGCACCCAACACTCGGCGCACTGCGGCAGGTGGTGACCCCCGTGTTCAGCGCCACTGTCGGCGCGGAACCGACACTGGGCGTTAGCCGCCCACCGCCCCTCTTGGGTGAGCACACCGTCGAGGTGCTGCGCGAGGCTGGTTTCGACGCCGCATCGATCAACGCGCTGCTGACCACAAAGGTTGCGTACCAGAACACCGACGATTCGCCAGCAATGGCCTCTGGACAATCAACAGGAACCGCACAATGACCCCGACGCAAACCTCTTCCGCCACCGTGACAGTCAACATGATCGATGACCGAATCGGACGACTAGTCTTCAGCAACCCCACCCACCGCAACGCCCTCAGCGTACAACTGCTACAGGCACTCGACGAAAGCCTTGCCGCACTGACATCACAACGCATACCGGTCGTGATACTGGGCAGCGAAGTGGGCCAACCTGTCTGGAGCGCCGGCCACGACCTCCGCGAACTGCAAGATGACCGCGACCCGGTTGCCTACGGCAAACCCCTCGAGCAAGTATTGCGCCGCATCCGCGCCTACCCCGGCGTGGTGATCGCCCTGGTCTCCGGCTCGGTGTGGGGCGGCGCGGTCGACCTGGCGATGAGCTGCGACCTCGTCATAGCGGACCGCAGCGCAAGCTTCGCGATGACCCCGGTCAACATCGGCCTCCCCTACACCACCAGCGGTCTGCTGCGTTTCTTCAATAACCTGCCGATTCACGTACTGAAGGAGATGTTTTTCACCGCACAGAAGCTAGATGCGGAACGGGCTGAACGCTTCGGCGTGATCAATAGACTGGTCGACAGTGACGCACTGGAAGCGACTGCACTTGAGCTGGCACGCGGCATCGCCAGCAAGGCGCCGCTGGCCATTCAGGCGATCAAGGAGCAGATGCGGATTCTTGAAGACCTGCAACCGATGCCCGTCCAGGCGATGGAGCAAATTGCGGAGCTGCGTCGACAGGCGTGTGAGAGCAGCGATTTTGGTGAAGGGTTGGCCGCCTTTGCGGAGCGTAGGCCGGCAGTGTTCTGCGGTAGGTAAGACGGGCTGAAAACAACGTTAAATTGCCTTCACTCATGCGACTCGACACCCATAGATACTCGCAAGGGCCGAAACCTCCCTTTCACCTGCTCCTGCGGATCCAACCCTATTTACCGACAATTCCACCAGAGAAATCATCACCTGAATCTCCAGTGCCCTATTTCACTCCGCGCTATTTAAGTAGTTCGAGGGGAAAAGCGCACGCTGCGCCTGTTCATCCAACGCCTTCTTGAACACATGGTCCTTGCCGGCAATGAAAAAGTTGTCCCCTTAAGGGGACATCGCTTGGGACCAGACGACGTAAAGTCGTCTCCACATCCAAGGGCCTTGAGCTCGAACAAAAACAATCAGGAGACGCATTACTATGCATCAGCCCGACAGCGAGCCACGACGCTCGATCTATTACAACTATCAAGTCTTCCCCGCCTACACTGCCAGCGTCGGATCCTCGCACATCGAGCGAAAACCCGTCGTGGTGGTTGGTGCAGGGCCGATTGGCCTGACCACTGCATTGGATTTGGCCCGCTACGGCATCCCCTGCGTGGTGCTGGAGTCAGAACTGCAAGTAAGCGAAGGCAGCCGCGCGATCGTTTTCACTCGCCGCTCGATGGAAATTCTCCAACAGGTGGGCGTGGCCGAGCGTGTTAGTGAAGCGGGACTGCCGTGGGGCTGCGGTAATTCGTTCTACCGCAACCAACTGGTGTTTCGTATGGAAACCCCGCAGGACCCGGATGATCGCTACGCGCCAATGACCAACCTTCAACAACCTTACCTAGAGCAGTTCCTCGCAGAGGCGGCCGAGGCTAACCCACTGGTGGAAATCCGCTGGGGTAACCGCGTCACAGCACTGGAACAGCAAGCTGATTTCGCCCGCCTGGAGATCGATACCCCAGCTGGCAGCTACCACCTGGATGCTGACTGGGTGGTGGCCGCCGACGGCGCCCGCTCGGCGATCCGCTCGCTACTCGATCTGAAACTCGAGGGTGCCTCCTATGAGGGGCACTTTGTGATTGCCGACATCAAGATCGACCTAGGCCTGCCCACCGAACGCCTGGCCTATTTCGACCCAGTCTGGAACCCCGGCAATACCGTATTGATGCACCGCGAGCCCGGCAATATCTGGCGCATCGACTACCAATTACCAGCCAATGAAACCCCTGAGCAAGCGCTGCAGCCTGAATCGTTGCGCGAGCGAATCAACGCTCAGCTGGAGATGGTTGGGATCAAAGAGCCACAATGGGAAATGGACTGGAGCTCGGTGTACTCAGCTCGTGCCCTGACCCTACCGGAATACATCCACAATCGAGTGATATTCACGGGAGACGCCGCGCACCTGCTGCCGATTTTCGGCGTGCGTGGAGCCAATACCGGCTTCCAGGACTGCCACGATCTGGTGTGGAAACTGGCCTTAACCATCAAAGGGCTGACAGGGTCGAAGCTGCTCGGCTCGTACACAGAGGAACGGGTCCGCGCCGCGAGGGAAATCATCAGCGAGGCTGGCAAAAGCACGCGATTTATGGCCCCGCCGACGCCCGGCCACCGCCTGGTGCGTGATGCCGTGCTGTCGCTGTCGCTGACCCAGGAGTTCGTCCGTCCGCTGTACCACTGGCGCACCTCGCGGCCGCACGACTACGCCGAATCGGTGCTCAACAGCCAGACTGACGACAATGATCGTTTCAGTGCAGGGCCACGCAACGGCGCACCGCTGCTCAACATCAAACTGGCCGAAAACGATTACCTGTTCGACCGCCTTGGCGCTTCCTTCTATCTCCTCTACTTCACCGATGGCACGTCCATTCCGGACGATCTCCTGGCGCAGGCACAAGCCATTCGCAGCAGCGGCGTGCCATTCCAGATCATCGCTGTTGCGCAAAACGTGCAGACCAGCATCAGTGGTGCAGACCAGCTGATCGAAGATACCTCCGGCCATATCCGCAGTAAGTACGGTGTCTCGCGCAACGGAGCCTATCTGGTTCGTCCCGACCAGCACATCTGCGCCCGCTGGCAGCAGCTGTCTGCCGAGCAACTGCACACCGCCGTCGAAACCGCCCTGGGCAAGAACTGAGAGGAAAAGCAATGAACACACTGACCGTACACGATCTGGAGCAGGTCTACGACGTGCTGGCGGATGCTCTGGATCAGGCCACCCCGGCCAAGGCTGAGCTTTTTCTGGTCAAGCTGGCGCTGCTAAGCGCCCAGGCACTCGGCAATGCCCACACATTTACCGAGCTGACCCAGTCGGCACTACAAGACCTGTAACAGCATGACGAGCAGCGGCCTGCCGAGAACTCCCAGGCTGCTATACAAACATGGATAGCCGGCGCTGATACAACGACTTGCATAGCTCTACCTAATAATAACCAGGAGCTAAAATGCATCAGAATTCTGCACATACTCCAATGATCGAAATCGCCAGCAGCGCCCAGCAACAGGTAATAAGCAAGGTGTCCAGGCACCTGCTTTGGTTCCTGTTCCTGTGCTTTGTGCTGTCCTTTCTCGACCGCATCAATATCGGCTTTGCCGGCCTGACCATGATGGGCGATCTGGGGCTTAGCAGCACACAGTTCGGCATGGCCACCACGCTTTTCTACATCGCCTATATCACCTGCGGCATTCCCAGCAATATTGCCTTGGCAAGGGTTGGCGCGCGCAAATGGATAGGAAGCCTGATGATCGCCTGGGGCCTGGCCTCCACCGCGACACTGTTCGCTACCGATGCCAACAGCCTGTACCTGCTGCGGGTTCTGGTCGGCATCACCGAAGCCGGCTTCCTACCCGGCGTGCTGCTGTATCTGACTTTCTGGTTCCCGGCCGCATACCGCGCACGAGCCAATGCCCTGTTCATGATAGCCATGCCCTTTACAGCTGGCTTCGGCTCGGCCATCTCGGGACAGATGCTGAGTCTGAATGGTACATGGGGCCTGCACGGCTGGCAGTGGCTGTTCTTGCTCGAAGGCATGCCCTCGATGATCATGGGCTTTGTGGTGTTCTACTACCTGAACGACAAGCCTCATCAGGCCAGTTGGCTGGACGCCGAGGAAAAACACCATCTACAGCGGGCTCTGGCCGCGGACATCCCGGCGGCAAGCAATGCTGCGCAGGAAAACTCCGTCAGTCTGCTGCGCGAAATGTTCTCGCCCACTGTGCTGCTGTTCAGTCTGGTGTATTTCTGCCTGGTCAACACCCTGGCCATGATCGCCGTCTGGACCCCGCTGATTATCAAGAGCATCAGTGCCGTCGGCACCAGCAACAGCACCATCGGTTTTCTGGCCACCGTTCCGCAGGTATGCACCATCGTCGGAATGATTCTCTGGGGACTGCACTCGGATCGTACCCAGGAACGCAAATGGCATCTGGTACTGCCCATGCTGCTCGCCGCAGCCGGCTGGATGTTCGCCGCCTATGCCGGTAACCCGCTAGTCCAGTTGCTCGGCGTATGCATGGCCGCCACCGGCTCCTACACCGCCATGTCGATCTTCTGGACCACCCCGGACCAGGCCATGAGCTTCAAGGCACGCGCCATCGGCATTGCCATGATCAACGCCGTCGGCAACATCGGCTCGGCACTCAACCCGCTGGTGGTGGGTTGGCTCAAGGACTTGACCCAGAGTTTCACCGCCGGCATTGGCTACGCCACGGTTCTGCTGGTAGTCGGCTCGCTGCTGATCTTCCTGCTACCCATCCCCGCACCAGCCAAGAGCACCACCCGCCCGCCTACTAGACGGTGAAGCCGGCCGATTTGTTGCCAGTGCTGGAGGACCAGGGGCAGATCCTCACCCAGTCACTGGCCATCATCGAATACCTGGAGAAAAGCGATCCGCAGGGTGCCACTGCGGGCGAGCAATACCAGCGATCGCGCAAGCATTCGCGCCATTACCCTGACCATTCTGCGCGTCCTGTAGTGCCTCAGCTCACTGCGGGGCCTGGACGACGCACAGAAAAACAACCGGATGCAAGCTGAGTCACTGAGCTTCTTGTCCCAGGCAAAAGCCGCTACAGTGCCTGCTCCAGTCCATTCTCTGGATGGACTGGAGCAGGCTGATAAATACAAGAAAGCGCCCATCCAAGTGAGCTTCAGGAGTGCACGATGCAATATTGGCCCTTGCGAGTATCCAATACCGATTTCCGCCTGAATGTCGACCAGACGGTCAGCTTGCTGACCCGCGTGGGTGAGCGACAAGGCAAGATGCTGGCAGGGGACATGCTCAAGCTGGTCAGTGCCAAGGTGCCATTGGCCCAGTGCACCATTTTCGCTTATGCCCCCAATCGCAGCCCGCAAATCATCTCCTTCGCTGACCGCGCCCGCATGATGCCGCTGTCGAAAATCTCCAACAATTACGCTGAACGCTTCTACAGTCTGGATGGCAACCAACAAGCCATGGCAACGCGCACTACCGCCTCGCCTTCCGAGCGCATCCTGGTGCAACGCCAGTCGGTCGAGGATATCGTCCATCAGGACTATCGGCGCATCTGCTACGAGCTGCCACAGATCTCCGAGCGGGTCGCCCTGCTCACCCACTGCGACGGTGACCGCTGGCTGTCAGTCAATTTCTATCGTGGTCGCGAACATGGCCACTTTTCTGTCAACGAGATCGACTTCGTTGAAGCCGCGGCGCCGCTGGTAATGCAGATCGTCCGATTGCATTACCGTGCCTATCTCGAAGCCAATGAGATGCCGGCACTCCTCAGCGAACGGGTGATAAAAATGCACCAGGAACTGACCCGACGCGATCAGGAGTTGCTGCAGTTAATGCTCGCCGGTTGCGACGTCGAGACCATAAGCTCGAGCATGGGCATTCAAGGCTCCAGTACCGCCACCTACATCAAGCGCCTGTACCGCAAGCTGGGCATTTCTGGTCAACGCGAATTGCTCGCGCTGGCCAGCCAGCCCAAGTGGCCGATTGTGCTTCACTGACGCCCTCGGCAGTTCCACCCGTTTGAGCCCGTCATCGGTGACATCCAGCACGGCAAGGTCGGTGATGATGCGGTGACAACATGCCTGCATAGCCACCAGGATCGACAGGTTGATATGGCCGCCGCTGATCATAGCGAAGCTGGCCGCGCTGTCGAAGAAACTGCTGCCTGCCTGTGAACACCGCCTTGACGGTAGTGGCGTTGTCAGGATCATGAGCACTCATACAGCTGTGCAGCGGATAGCCGCCCGGCAAAAAGCCTCTACAGATTGATGTGCATGCATGGACATATCGCACTAACTTCATCATTTGCGTATTCATGCGAACCAAGTTGCGTCAAGCACTCTGGCTCGCCTTTTCTCGCTGACCGACGGTCTTACTGGAACATCGTCCGGTAGCTGCCATCGTGCATCCAGGCCGCATGCTTGGGCGCACGTTTGGTCTGCGCCCACTCCTCGAGCATGTCCCACTTCACTTTGTCGAGCGCCTCGAGCATCTTCGGCGAGCCGGTATTGACAGCCAGCTCCAGACGATGGCCGCTGGGATCAAAAAAGTAGATCGACTGGAACAGGGCATGATCGGTCGGCCCTATGACCTTAATACCAGCTGCATCCAAGCGCTCCTTGGTGGTAAGCAGTACCTCCATGGACTCGACCTCCAAGGCCAGATGCTGGGTCCATCGCGGAGTGTTAAGGTCATACCCCATCTCCGGACGGGTGGGCAGTTCGAAGAAAGCCAGCACGTTGCCCATACCGGCATCCAGGAAGATATGCATGTAGGGATCGGCTTCGCCGGTCGAAGGCACGGCATCTTCAGCAATCGACAGCACCAGCTTCATGCCCAGGTGCTTTTCATACCAGCGGGCGGTTTCAAATGCGTCCTTGCAGCGATAGGCCACGTGATGGACTTTCTGCACGATCGGAGTCATCAATTTCTCTCTTGCTCAGTGGTCGGTGAGGGCTCTCTAACTCGAAAAAGAGCTCTGCGGCGAACGCAAAGTTTTGCTATTCGTAATCAAATTACGCTAACCGTAACTTTCGTATCATGGAGCGTCAAGCGCTAAAATTCGCCTCCCGACACGACGGCAGGAGCAGCCATGACCTGCGAAACCGAGCGCCAAGGTGGGTACCGACATACTCAAGGAGCTGCCGAACTGGCACCGGACATCTCGCTATCGCGGTCCCGCCAGCATCGTCACCGCGCCGCTGCTGACCAGTGAGTGGTCGAGCAGTCCCGGGCGCGGATAAACCCTCGCAACGTTTGCATCTCAGAATCAAGGGTGAGCTCACCGTCATCCTCACACCATTGGTGATGTGCTCACTACCCGTAACGCGAGACCTTCATAAGCGTCCAGAGTGATGGTGAATTCGCCTTGCTCGGTCAGATCCCCTTCGACGCGTTCATTGATGATGTCAACGACCGGGCCGGAGGCGATGTCGGGCAGGTGCAAGGTCTCGACGACGGGTTCAGCACTGAAGTTCAGTGCCGTAATTTGGGTGCCCTTCCCGGCCGGCAGTTCGTGAACCATGATCAACAGACCCGAATGCTGTACATCGGGGATCAAAATCTGGCGACTGGCGGCGATGTCATACGCGCGGCGCACGGCCAGTATTTTTTTGAGCTGTGAAGCGAAGGAGTCAGGGCGCTGCAATTGACTGACCAGGCTGCCGTACAGCGTCTTCGGACGCGGCATATTACCGGCGGAAAACGCTGCTTCCGGGTCGAGATCAGCCAGGTCGTAAGCACCCCGATGAATCCAGCGCGTATCGCCGTCCTGCATCAAATGCTGGACCTGTTCGGCCGGCAGCGTCAGCGCACCCACCAGATCCCAGCCGGACAACGCGAAAACACCGGGCTGCATAGCGTTGTACATCACCAACAGCAAATGAATGTGCTGGATCTGCTGAATATCGGCCGCAGTAATCGCGTCCAGATCGCGAATGCCCAAGGCCGCCGTAATAATACTGGCCGTCGTGCAGGAAACGCCGTTCGTGACGAACTTGAGATTGTAGGGTGCGTGCTCCCCGGCCAGCCGTTCGTACATTTCTTCGCGGATGTGTTCGCGCAAGATATTTCCTGGGAAGGTCTGCCCCTGATAGTGGTAGGTGTCGTGAGCGTGCAGCGTCCAGAAATGCACCAGTTCAAGGGTCAACTCATCATGGTTTTGCAGCGCGTGGATCAGCGAAGCAGGATCGATCCCAAACACGTGAACCTGACGCAGCATCAGGCGCAGGAATTCCGTAGTACCGGTCAGCAGCGCGTGTTGGTAAGCCGGCCGGGTAATGAAGTCATAGGACAGATCGGCACCGCCGTGGGACATGGCGGCAATGTCATCCAGGGTCAGGTTCAGTTCCTGAAAGCTGAACCCTCCGGCTTTACGGATTGCCCCACCCAGCAGCTGATTACCGGTGATCGACAGCGGGTGGCTCTCTGACCAGGCATTGCCTTCAGCCTTGCGCTCGACCCCGAGAAAACCATTGGCGTCGAGACGTAATACCCGTGCGCCCATGACATCGATTGCATGCAACGCATCGCCGATGATCATCTGTTGTGCGGCAAAGCTTGGGTCCAGCCAATTGAGTGATGGCTGCCCTTCTTTGAAATAGTGCAGATAAACCCAGCGCCGATCCTTTCCGTCCACGCCCTGAACCACAGGTGTGGCACTCCAATCGGTGTCCTTGATGCCCGGCTCGAAGAAGATTACCCGCTGCAATTGCCCAACGATGTAATGCTTGTCTTTGAGGCAATCGACGATTTCCGGCGAGAGGTTAACCGCATCCCGACCGTGCGGGATGTCAGGTAACAGGTGCCAGTCTTCTTCCCTGATGTCGACCATGTGGTAAAGGCCCGGGTAGTCTTCATAGGCCATTTCAGCCAGACGAAAATCGGCGCCCTTGCCGGTGTGAGAAGGGATCACATCGTCAATGATGACGGCGTTATGCGCTGCGGCGATGCGACTCAAACGTTGAAACTGCGCGTCGGTTCCCAGCGCTGGATCGATCTCGAAACTGATCCGGTCGAAGTTGCCATCGATGCTCGGCGTGCGCACGCGTCCTTGCAAGCCACCGGAGGTTTTGAGCGGTCCGTTGTGAATGCCCTGAATACCGATTTCAGACAAGGCGTGCCACAGCGTTTCATCGCCCAGCGCCTCCAGTACAGATCCGCCCTCGCGGGTCACAATCGACGCCGGGTAAGCGGTGAACCAGACCGACGCAATGGCCGTGGCATCTCGAGGGCGAGCCTGCGCATAAGGCCTCTGCCAGAGTCTGCCCTGCCCCGAATACAACTTGGCGCGCTGCTTGGCGGCATTTAGCATCGATTGCTCAACCAACCACTCCACATACTGCTTGTCCGGGGTCGTCATCTGTTCAGTCACTCCCTCTTAAAGGTGGATTGGAGAAGGACGCCTAAAGCGATATGAGCATCCCTGAGCCAATCCTGCCTGCGCTACTGCCTACTTCTATGAGCGCCTACAGCAGCAAACGTTGCATCGCTTGTGGTATTGCACACGCAGATCGCGATGCAGCACGTGATGTGCTAAAGCTGTGCCTTTGCTTTGTTTATCGGATTGCCGTATGAAGTTCCGACTGCAAAAAATAGCCACCGCACCGTTTTGTCCGCCCGAAGTGGCGGGCTCGGTTGCTGTCGATTCCAGCGCATCCTTCTGGAAGCGCGCGTTAAAGTTTGCCGGGCCGGGATTGCTGATCTCAATCGGCTATATGGACCCTGGCAATTGGGCGACGGACATCGAGGCCGGTTCGCGATACGGCTACACTTTGTTGTTCGTGGTCTTGCTGGCGAGTCTGGCGGGCATGGCCGTGCAGTGCCTGTGTTCACGGCTAGGGATCGCCACCGGACGTGACTTGGCGCAACTGTGCCGCGAGCGCTACAGCACGCGCTCGGCGCGCACCCAATGGGCGCTGGCGGAAATATCGATTATTGCGACCGATCTGGCAGAAGTGCTTGGCTGCGCCTTGGCCTTTCACCTGTTGCTGGGCTGTTCACTGACCGTCGGCATCGCCATCACGGCGTTCGACACGGTGTTGGTCCTGGCGTTACAGAACCGTGGTTTCCGGCGTCTGGAGGCCATTATGCTGGTACTGGTGTTGACCATCGGCGCCTGTTTCTTCGTTGAACTGATGCTGATCAAACCTTACTGGCCTGACGTGTATCGCGGGTTCACACCGTCGATGTCGGCCCTCAGCGGCGTAGCCCCGTTGTACCTGGCCATCGGTATTATCGGCGCGACGGTGATGCCCCATAACCTGTACTTGCATACCTCAGTGGTGCAAACCCGGCTGATTGGCAAGGACCTGGCCAGCCGCCAGGATGCCGTGCGCCTGGCGCGGATCGACACCCTCGGTTCACTGGCACTGGCGTTTCTGGTCAACGCGGCGATTCTGATTCTGGCAGCGGCTGCGTTCAATCAGACCGGGCACACCGAGGTCGTGGAGATTCAAGATGCCTACCACCTGCTTGACCCGTTGGTCGGCGGCGGTCTTGCCAGCATGCTGTTCGGTATCGCGTTGCTGGCGTCGGGGCAAAGTTCGACCTTTACCGGCACCATCGCCGGACAGGTGATCATGGAGGGCTATTTGAACCTGAGGATTCCCTGCTGGCAGCGTCGCTTGATTACCCGAGGGCTGGCGCTGATCCCGGCGTTCATCGGCGTCTGGCTGATGGGCGACGATGCGATCGGCAAGTTGCTGATCCTGAGCCAGGTGGTCCTCAGTCTACAATTGCCTTTTGCCTTGTATCCGTTGATTCGAATGACCAACGATGAACGCCTGATGGGGCCCTTCGTCAATCGCCTGCCCACGCGCCTGCTGGCCTGGGGTCTGTTCGGCGTGATCAGCGCGGCGAACACCTGGCTGATCGCGCAACTGCTGGCCTGAAGATAAGCGCCACATTCCGCAACGTTCCGGGCAGCCCACAGCGCCGCTGTGAATAACGGTTGTCGAATAAATAACCCCGGAGGCGCCCTTGCACGGATGGCCAAGAAACCGGCACTCTTGCGTCTCAACGGCGCGCAACCGTTTGCCTGCCAGGTAAACCAGAATGCCTGATTTAATCAGTTGTACCCGGAGCGTAGTCGGTAATGGCCCACCCCAGCCCCCTGAAATCCCCCAGCGCCAGTCATAAGCTCTCATCCCTTGAGGCGCGCGGCATGGTCGCCATCCTGCTGGCCATTGCCTTGGCCACCCTCGATACCGCGATTGCCAATACCGCCCTGCCCGCCATCGCCGCCGACCTGAACGCCTCGCCTGCGGCGTCTGTGTGGGTAATCAATGCTTATCAACTTGCCGCAGTGGCGACGCTGCTACCGTTTGCCGCGCTCGGCAGCATTGTCGGGCACCGACGGGTATTTATCGGAGGGTTGATACTGTTCATCATTGCATCGGCGCTGTGCACCTTGTCCTGGTCATTGCCGAGCCTGACCATCGCCCGGGTTTTCCAGGGCCTCGGCGCCAGCGCGATCATGAGCGTCAATGCTGCGTTGATCAGCGCGATTTTCTCCCCTGGGCACCTGGGCCGAGGCTTGGGCATGAACGCCCTGGTCGTGGGCGTGTCATTTGCAGCGGGCCCCACCGTGGCATCCATGGTGCTCTCTGTCGCGAACTGGCCCTGGCTGTTTGCGATCAACTTGCCCATCGGCGGATTCGCGCTGTACTTCGCCTGGTCTGCCCTGCCGGCAACCCGACTCAGCGACCAACCCTTCGATCGGGTGACGGCGATGTTGAACGTCATCACCTTCGGCGCCTTGATCTTCGCCCTCAGCCAGGCGGCGCAACTTGAGTCGATGAGCAGCGTGCTGATCGCCCTGTGCATCTTTATCGTTGGCGGCGCCACGATGCTGCGGCGCGAAGCCGGCCATCCAGCACCAATGTTTCCGCTGGACCTGCTTAAACGCCCGCTATTTGCCCTGTCCGCGCTGACAGCGGTCTGCTCGTTCGCCACCCAGGGATTAGCGTTCGTGTCCCTGCCGTTCTACTTCGAAAACGTCCTCGGACGCGACCCGGTACAGACCGGCTTCCTGATGACGCCCTGGTCAGTCGTGGTCGCGCTGATCGCACCTTTCGCCGGCAGGCTCTCTGATCGCTACCCACCCGGCCTGCTCGGTGGCATTGGCCTGGCGATGCTGTGTGGGGGCATGATTTCACTGACGATGCTGCCTGCCAACCCCAATGCCTGGGACATTGGCGTGCGTATGATGCTCTGCGGCCTGGGCTTCGGCTTCTTCCAGGCACCGAACCAAAAAGCCCTGCTCACCAGCGCGCCGCCTCAACGCAGCAGCGGTGCCAGCGGCACCATCGCGACCGCGCGATTGATCGGCCAGGCGACGGGGGCGGCACTGGTCGCCCTGAGTTACGGGATATCCGGCGCGCACGGGCCCGTGCTGGCATTAACCATCGGGGCCTGCTTTGCGGCAGTGGGGAGCATCGCCAGCAGCCTGCGCCTGATAACACCCAACACCGTTAGCCTGAACGTCGAGCGCCATAACGATCTATAACGCCATTTAGCGCCGGGTTTATTGCGCGGGTGACCCGGTAAGCCTCACTACAACACAAAGCGCTGCACCATCCTGTTCAAATCAGTCGCCAGCATCGACAGCGCCTCGCTGGCGACGGTCGTCTGCTGTGCCCCTGAGGCTGTTTGCGTCGACAAGTCACGAATGCTGCTCAGGTTGCGGTCCACTTCGTGGGCAACGTGCGCCTGTTGTTCGGCGGCGCCGGCGATCAATACGTTGCGTTCGCTGATGGTCGAGGTCGAGGTGATGATTGCTGCCAGCGCCTCGCCGGTGGCTGCCGCCTGTTCCAGGGTCACGCTGGCTTGAGTAGCGGTAAGGCGCAATGCCTCGGCGGTCTCCTGGGTGCTTTTTTGCACGCCGTTGATCAGTCCTTCAATTTCGCTGGTGGAGGCGCTGGTGCGTTGCGCCAGAGAGCGCACTTCATCGGCAACTACAGCAAAACCGCGACCTGCTTCGCCTGCACGCGCCGCTTCGATGGCGGCATTGAGCGCCAGCAAATTGGTCTGATTAGCAATCGCCCGGATGACGTCAAGAATCTTGCCGATGCTCAGGGTACGCTCGGCCAGCCCTTCGGCCTGGTGCGATGAATCCAGCACATTACCGGTCAGTTGTTTGATCGAGGCGATGGTATCGGACAGTCGCAGCTGACCCTGGGCCGCCGCCTGATTCGATGCCTGGGATTCGGTCGAGGTATCACTGGCGTTGCCCGCCACTTCCACGGCCGCCTGGCTCATCTGATTGATGGCAACGGCAGCCTGCTCGATTTCATCGTTTTGCAGTTGCAGATTCTGCGCGCTGGTTTGGGCGATGGAACCCATCTCGATCACGGACTGCGCCAGTTGCGTTGCCGCTGCACCTATCTGGCCAATGGTGCCATGAAGGTTGCTGCGCATGCGCCCCAGCATACTGAGTAATTGTGCGGTTTCATCTTGACCGTCGGGAATGGACTGCGGGCTGAGGTCGCCCTCAGCAATGGTGCTGGCGATGTGCAGTGCGTGGCGTACCGGTCGGATAATGCTCACGCTCAGGCGCCAGGCTAAAAACAGAGTGAGGACCAGCGCCAATGCGATCGCGCTCAGGGTGATGATCCAGGCCTGACGGTAGCTATTGCCTGCTGCCTCGACTGCCGCTGCCGCGCTTTGTTTATTGAGCTCGCGCAGCAGTTGCACCTGCATGTCCATCAGGTCGCCCTGCATCGACAAGGTGGTATTGACCAAGAGGCGCGCCTCGTCCATTTTCCGTTGTTCGACCAGGACTATTTCATCCTGTAGGCCCGGGGCGAAGGCCTTGTAGGCATCCTGCAACGCGGTGATTGAATCGCGCTCGGTGCTGTCGGTCACGTGTGCAATATAATCGCCGAAACCCTTTTCGACTTCATTCTTGAGTTGCTCGACGTTGATCTTACTGGTGACCACCTCACTGGGATCGTCCGCGTTGGCGAGCACGTGTGACGTCTCGCCGCGCAGCTTGACCAGATCGATGGCAAGGGCATCGGCCATGGCGATGCTCGGTAGCGCGCCGCTTTCAACCGCTTCGCCCTGACTGCGAATGCCCTGCATCTGCCACAGACAAAACGCCCCCACGGCCACCAACAGCACCGCCGTAATGCCGAAGCAGCCGACTAATCGTTGAGTGATATTGAAACGACGCAGCACAGCCGTCTGAGATTGCTGGCGGGAAAATCGAGGCAACAACTTATTCACGGCTGATCAAACCTCATCAACGGATACACCGGAGAGACGGTTATAAGGCCGTTATGTGATGCCTTTATGACATCGACCAGAAATATATTTTGAGCAGTAGACCAGTCATACGCTTGAGGGAGGGATGAGGGATTCATGGCTGCGGAGTGCTACAGTCGGCATTTTCAGGATGAGGAAACATTATGCGGATGTTGATAGGCGCCTTGACCTTGGGGTTGTTGGCTGGATGTACGGCTCCGGCCATGAATGAAGCCAGGTCCCAAGGCCCGTACAAAACGTTTTCATCCCAGAAAGCAGACCAACTCGTTGCCCAATGCATTCAATTCGCCTGGCAGGATGAGTCGGTCTTTGGCATAGACGGTGATGCGTTTCTCCATTCAGGCAGCAAGGGAAGCATCACGGTCTACACGAGAGAGTCGGAGTATTTCGTTGATGTGCTGAGTGGCGCGTCCGGTACGACCGTCAACTATTACCAAGCAGTGAGTAATTCGATTGCTGACCGCAGGCTTAGCGCGCTGGCGACCTGTCTCTAACCCTCGAAATCAGGTTAAAGGGGCTCTGATTTATTGAAACCCATGGCAAAAAATCAAAAGAGTTTCGCCCCTTTCCTTCGGAAAACCTCTCAAGATCGCTTTAATTAAAAAGTCAATTAGACCTTCGTACTGGTTTCTTGTCACGCGACTGTCATGTCCTTGTTTCCTAATACGTTTCAAAATATTGCACAGCTAAAGGCGTTAACCGCCAGCATCGCAATACTGCCGCTTCAGTATCTGATCGGCAGGTTGAATACCCCTGTGAACGAGACCCATGATGATCAAGAAACTGCACAAACCCATTATCGGCGCCTTACTGGGCAGCGTAGTGATGTCTGCTCACGCGGATTTCATCGACGACAGCCATGCCGACCTGACATTGCTCAATCGTTACCTCAATCAGCAGGGCCGCGGTATAGATGGCAATAACAATCCTAATAAAGCAGCCAAAAGCTACCGTGACTGGGGACAGGGCTTTCAGCTCAACTTCAAGTCTGGCTACACTGAAGGCGCCGTTGGCGTGGGTCTTGATGTGGAGGGCTTCTATGGCCTCAAACTCGACTCTGGCGGCGACCTGAACGACAAAAGCAATCAAAGTCGTTACCCTGGCAGCATGTTCCCGCTGGATAACGGCAAGTCCGCAAACGACTTCGCCGTTCTGACCCCCACCCTCAAAATGCGCTTCCTTAAGGATGAGCTGCGTGTGGGTGGCCTCTATCAAAACAACCCGATGCTGGCCAATACCGATGGGCGTCTGTACCACCAGACCAATACCGGGGCGCAGTTGGTGTCCAAGGATTTGTCGGACTTTACCTTCACCGGTGGCGATATCGTACGGACGAAAATCCGCAACGAAACCAACGACAGTGACATGACTACCGGTGGAGGCCTCAAGCTCAGCGATCGCTTCCTCTATGGCGGTGCCGATTACACGGGTCTTGCCAACACAACGTTGAGCCTGTGGTACTCCAACCTACAGGATTACTATCAGCAAGCCTTTATCGGTGCCAAAAACACCACTCAGCTGCCTGTTGGTAGCCTCGCCAGCGATTTTCGCGCTTACCGCAGCTTGGGCATAGGCGGCAACTCAGCCGGTGACAGTGAGTATGCAACCAGTGGTTACTACGGTGGCTCCCAGAAAATGGGCCGGATCAACCAGTCGACCATTAGCTTGATGGAAAGCTATAGCCTGGCAGGCCATACCCTGGGCCTGGGCCTGCAGAAAAACACCGGCGAAAGCGACTTCCCCTACCTGGACTCAGGCCTGAACAGCGGTGACGCCCGTCAGGGACCAGGTGCGGGCGCTGACACCCCGGCATTGACCAACCTGCAATTGAACAAGTTCCAGCACGCCGGCGAGCGTACCTGGCTTGCGCAATACAAATATGATTTTGGCCGATTGGGTATCAACGGTTTGGGCTTCGCGGCCACTTATGCCCACGGTGATCAGGTCAGGGTGGCCAGTGGTGGTAGCAGCGAATGGGAGCGCGACCTTGCGTTGAGCTACCAAGTGCCTGAGGGAACATTTAAGGGGCTGGGTGTCACCTGGAAGAACGCCCGGGCCAACCCGAGTCTTACCGGGCAGACCCTGCAGGACGAAAATCGCTTCTATGTGAGCTATATCGTTCCGCTGTGGTAGTACTCCGCCGGACTTGAACGGTATTAGCGTGAAGTAAGCAAGCTTGCCCAGGCGTTGCCTGGGCAAGCTTGCTTCAAATGAACTGATTCACCAACGTACCTATAACGCGACCTGGAGCAACTCCAAGGGACGCTGGAAGGCAAGGAATCCTTGACGAGGCATTCGTCGAATTCAAATCCCCCGAGCTTTGCCCCATACTCAGCAGTGAGTTATGAAGACCCTCATACCTTGATCTCCCCCAGAATCACCCCTGGCACACTGCACGTGAAAATATTCTGATGCTGCCTTCTCCCCTTAAGACCCTTACCAATCCCGCGCGGCTGCACACGCAAAAATGGCGAGGCCGCATAGGCCTTTGTCTGGTCGCCGGTCTCTCGGTATTGGCAGGCATGACGGATGCTATCGGCTTCATGGCAACCGGCGACTTCGTGTCGTTCATGAGCGGCAACACGACCCGCCTGGCCGTGGCCATCAGCAACGGCGACTTTGGCCTTACGCTGCGCCTGCTTTTGCTCGTTGCCACGTTTATCGGTGGCAATACACTGGGCATTGTCGTGAGCCGAATGAGTGGTCGACGCGCCCTTCCCTTGCTGCTGTGCATCGCTGGGCTACTGTGCGCAGCTGCGGCCTTACCGCTGGATGCTCAGCTGCCAGCGCTGATGGCAGCCATCATTGCCATGGGCATGCTCAACGCCGCCGTCGAAGAGGTAAACGGCTTTCCCATTGGCCTCACCTACGTGACAGGCGCCCTCTCACGATTTGGTCGAGGATTAGGCCGATGGATGCTGGGTGAACGAAGAAATGGATGGCGGGTTCAGTTGATCCCCTGGACCGGCATGTTTGCAGGCGCGGTGATCGGCGCCCTTCTTGAGCAGCGCCTCGGCATGAAAGCCCTCTTGTTCAGTGGCTTGCTTGCTGCCGTTCTGGGGTTTGCCGCGCTAAAAATCCCACGCCGCTGGCAACTGGCTTACATGCCCAAATAAGGGCAGGCAGCACTTTCCCGCTTCCAGCCCGAGCCCACCCGGTCGTACCTGTCAGCAAAAATCCACTTTGCCCCAAATAAGGGAGCTGGAAAGCTTACCCGCACCCTTCTGGTTCAATACACGACAGTGATCAGTACCCAAAAGAAGGTTCTGATAATCGTAAACAGCGCTCCAAAAGCCCACCGAGCGACGCTTTAATCCTCCCTCCCCGCCCACAGCCCCCTGAGTCGAAAGACGTCCGACCGACACTGGCATGAAACCTGCTCTAGTTCTTACAAACCTGTCGACATCTCCGACAGGTTGTCCTCATGTGGTCACCGACGACCACTTGCCTGCATAGGCACAGGACGGGTGAACCAGGCAGCGCGGCCTCGGGCAATCACCCCACACATCCATGAATACCAGGCAAAGGCGCCTGGAGCTGCTAGACGGCTCCAGGCGTTTTTTTTGCTTTTTTTTCAGGCCATGCCCCGGCAGCGGCTTCGACTGAGGAAAGGTTATGAACGCTACCGTCACCCCGATCAAGAGCGAAACGCTGGTCGTCATCGGCAACGGCATGGTCGGCCACCATTGTGTCGAGCAATTGATCGAGCATGGCGCGCTCGCCCACTATCACGTGCATGTGTTCGGTGAAGAGCGGCAGCGTGCCTACGACCGCGTACACCTTTCCGAGTACTTTGGTGGCCGTGATGCCGAGTCACTGGCACTTGGCGAGGCAGATCTGTATGCCCGCCATGGCGTGCAACTGCACCTCGGCGTGCAGGTGCTCGACATCGACCGCGAGCGTAAGGAAGTGGTCACCAGTGCCGGACGCCAGGCTTATGACCGCTTGGTATTGGCCACCGGTTCCTACCCCTTCGTGCCGCCAATCCCAGGTGCCGAAGGCCGCTCCCGGTTGGTCTACCGTACCTTGGACGACCTCGACGCGATCCGCGAGGCGGCCACCAACGCCCGACGCGGCGTGGTGGTAGGCGGCGGTCTGCTCGGCCTTGAAGCCGCCAACGCGCTGAAGTCCCTTGGGCTGGAAGCCCATGTCGTGGAGTTCGCCCCACAGCTGATGCCGGTGCAACTGGACGCCTCTGGTGGCGAAGCACTGCGGGCACGGATTGAGGCCTTGGGCGTCGGCGTGCACCTTTCGCGAGCGACCCAAGAGATCGTCATCGGTGAAGAGTATGCCTATCGCATGAACTTCAACGGTGGCGAGTTCCTTGAAACCGACCTGATCGTATTCTCTGCTGGTATCCGCCCGCAGGACGCCGTTGGCCGCAGCGCCGGGCTGGACGTAGCACCGCGTGGCGGCCTGGTCGTGGACAATCATTGCCGCACCAGCGACCCGGACATCTTCGCCATCGGCGAGTGTGCATCCTGGAACGGCAGCATTTTTGGTCTGGTCGCGCCGGGCTACAGCATGGCGCGTAACGTTGCCGCGCAACTCGCAGGTGAGCATTACGAGCCCTTTACCGGCGCAGACATGTCGACCAAGCTCAAGCTGCTGGGCGTCGATGTCGGTTCAATCGGTGACGCTCACGCGGCGACGCCCGGCGCCAAGAGCTACCGCTTCATCGATGAAGCCAGCGCCAGTTATCGCCGCCTGGTGGTTTCTGCCGATGGCAAGCACGTGCTGGGCGCGGTGCTGATCGGCGATAACAGCTATTACGACACCCTGCTGCAATACGCACAAAACGGCATCGCGCTACCCAAGGACCCGTCCAGCCTGATCCTGCCGCTGTCAGACGGCGCACCAACACTCGGTGCCGATGCGCTGCCGGACACCGCCACTATTTGCTCCTGCCATAACGTCACCAAGGGCGCGGTGTGCTGTGCAGTTGACGCAGGTTGCACCGACCTCGGCGAGCTCAAGGGCAAGACCAAGGCTGGCACTGGCTGCGGCGGTTGCAGCGCACTGCTCAAGCAGGTCTTCGAGCACGAACTCAGCGCCCGTGGCGTCGCCGTCGACAAAAGCCTCTGCGAGCACTTCGCCCACACCCGTCAGGAGCTGTATGCCCTGGTTCGCGTGGAGGGGATCATCAGTTTCGACGAAATGCTGGCCAAGCACGGTCGCGGCCACACCGGCTGCGATATCTGCAAGCCTGCGGTGGGATCAATTCTCGCCTCCTGCTGGAACCAGCCGATCATGGACCCGTCGCTGGTGCACCTGCAGGACACCAACGACACGTTCATGGCCAACATGCAGAAGAACGGCACGTATTCGATTATCCCGCGCATCGCCGCTGGCGAAATCACCCCGGACAAGTTGATTGCCCTGGGCGCCGTCGCCAAGAAATACGACCTCTACACCAAGATCACTGGTGGTCAGCGCATCGACCTGTTCGGCGCCCAACTGCATCAGCTGCCAGACATCTGGGGCGAACTGATCGAGGCCGGTTTCGAGACCGGACACGGCTACGGCAAGTCGTTACGCACGGTCAAATCTTGCGTCGGCAGCACGTGGTGTCGCTATGGCGTTCAGGACAGCGTGGCCATGGCTCTGCTCCTGGAGAACCGCTACAAGGGCCTGCGCGCGCCGCATAAATTCAAACTTGCGGTTTCCGGCTGCACCCGCGAGTGCGCCGAGGCGCAGAGCAAGGACGTTGGGGTAATCGCCACCGAAAAAGGCTGGAACCTCTATGTCTGTGGCAACGGCGGCATGCGCCCGCGTCACGCCGAGCTATTAGCCACGGACCTGGATGACGAAACCCTATTGCGCTACGTCGACCGGTTCCTGATGTTCTACATCCGCACGGCCGACAAACTGCAGCGCACCTCTGTCTGGCGTGAAAGCCTGGACGGCGGCCTAGACTACCTCAAAGACGTCATCATCAACGACAGTCTGGGGCTTGGGGCTGAGCTGGAGTCGCAAATGCAGCTGGTGATAAACCGGTACGAATGCGAATGGGCCAACGCCATCAACGACCCGGAAAAGCTCAAGCGCTTCCGCACATTCGTCAATGACGAACGCGGCGATCCGGACATCCATTTCGTCAAGGAGCGAGGCCAGCGCCGCCCGGTTCACGCCACCGAACTCCACCTGATCCCCGTCACCCAGGAGGTGCTCTGATGAGCCAGTCAAACGTCGTCCGTATCGAACCCCGCCACGCCATTGAAAGCCCTGCCCAATGGCAGACGCTGTGCCGCCGCCAAGACCTGGTGGCCAACTCCGGCGTCGTCGCCTGGCTCGATGGCGCCCAGGTCGCGTTATTCCACCTGCCCGACAGTCAGGGCAAGACCCTCTACGCCATCGACAACCGCGACCCGAAATCAGGCGCCAACGTCATTGGCCGTGGCATCGTCGGTAACCTTAAGGGCGAACTGGTGATTGCCTCGCCGCTGTACAAACAGCACTTCCGTCTTGAGGACGGCAGCTGCCTGGAGTATCCAGAACAGAACCTGCGCGTCTGGCCCGTGCGTTTGAACGGGGATGCCGTAGAGATTGGAGTGAGTGCCGCGCTTTAGCTTTAAACAGTGAGAACAGTCCTGACCCTACGACCCGTGCCGTAGCGTCAGGGCTGTTCGCGGCCGCCTTTAAGAATAGAAGAGAAACCCGCATGAAGACCGTTGCGCAACTGCTCAAGTTAAAAGCCATCCACAATCAACATGTCCACACCATCGCTCCAGATCAAATGGTGCTGGAAGCGCTGAAGGTGATGGCTGAGAAGAATATTGGCGCTCTGCCGGTAATAGAGAATGGTCAAGTGGTAGGCGTTATCAGCGAGCGCGACTACGCACGCAAGATCGTTCTCCAGGGACGTTCGTCCATTGGCACGTCTGTCAGAGCCATCATGAGCTCTCCCGTCGTGACCGTGAACTCCCATCAAAGTATCGAGACGTGCATGGGGGTTATGACCGATAGCCACCTGCGCCATTTGCCAGTCGTAGAAGACGGACAACTGCTGGGCTTACTGTCCATTGGTGACTTGATTAAAGAGGCGATAGCCGAGCAGGCGGACCTGATCCGGAAACTGGAACAGTATATTCGCGGGCATTAAACTGACCGTTATTCCGACAGATCAAAAAAAAGCATTCAACCAACCTCACCGGATAACCGGGCCCTCATAGGCATGAGATCATCATTGGCTAATGTTTGTAGATCACATACCGGCCTCGGCCGGTTTTTTTGGCTTGATACATCACTCGATCTGCAGCCTGCAGGAGATTATCCGAAGAGCCTTCTCCGTCCCACAGGGCTACCCCAATCGAAACGCCCACGATGCACGATGTACCAAAGATGAAAAATGGAGTTTTCAATGCGTCGATGCATTTAGTGGCGACGGTACTGACTGTCTCTTCGGCATTGTCCCCAAGGTCACTGAGCAGTAAAACAAACTCGTCACCCCCAATACGCGCCAAGGTATCCGACTCCCGTATGATCTTGGAGAAGCGCTTCGCTACCTGGCGCAACACTTCGTCACCGGCCTCGTGCCCGAGGGTGTCATTGATATTCTTGAAACCATCAAGATCCATAAACAATAGACCAACCTGTGTCTCTTTACGGCGTGCGAGTGCCAATACCTGGCGAAGCCGGTCAGAAAGATAGGCCCTATTGGGCAAGCCTGTCAGCGTATCGTGATGGGCAATGCGAGTCAGTTCAGCTTGATGGTCATTGAGTTTGACCAACAAACGATTGAACGCCGAGATCAAATGCCCGACTTCATCATCATGAACAACAGGCAACGGTTCGAGCGGCAGCTCATCCCGCGTCATACGATCGGCATGCTCGGCGGCATAAAACAAATGGCGGAGAACAAAATACAGCCCAATCGAGGAGAGAATAGCGAACAGTGAAAGAGCGAAGAGTCCATTTTTAATCAAAAAATGCTGCATCCGCCCCACTGTCGCAAACGCCTCGCTGCTCGGCACTCGGCCGACGACGAACCAGCCCGTGCTCGGGACTGACACCATTGCAGCGACCTCTTCAACGCCTTGGGCATTGACCGTGACCCCGGTGCCGCGAAACCCTGCCATGGCCCGATCATGAAGTAGATTGACGCCGGGGGGCGGTGTTGGTGTGAGCACCATATCAAGTTGAGAGGAGGCGACAAACAACTTATCTCTTGGCGAAACCAGCAGGAATCCGCCCGTTGCATTACCAATTCGACTCTGGAGTAACGAATCAAGAAACCCGGGGGCGGCCAGCGCTGTCACGCCAACCAAAACAGCTTGAACCTCACCGTTTGCGTTCTTTATCGGAACAGAGATGGGCAGCATCGGCTCTTTTGTAGCACGACCCACCACAGGGCGACCGACAAATGACACACCGGCTAATCCAGCTTGGATATAGTCACGGTCCGCATAATTGAGGGTCCGCGGATCCCGCAGAACAGGATAATCCGCGAGGGGAACCCCATGAGTATCCACCACGAATAAACCCGCAGAAAACAACGTTTGATAGTTGTAACGTTGTTTCAGCCACACACGAAGTCTTTCGGGCTGCGCAAGCAAACGAATCGGTAGGGAGGCGGCAAGGCGCTCAAGCAAGATCTGGCGTTGAACAATCTTCCCATCAATATCGTGGGCAACATAGGTCGCCAACGCTAATTGCTGGTTTTCCACTATTGCGCTCAAATCCTCACGCAGGAAGTGGGTCAACACGTAATAGCGCATCACAGAACCCGAGATGACAATGCACAGCGCCAGCACCAGCAGCCGAGTAACAACGCTATTGAAAATACGGGGAAAGCTTATGCGCGCATAATATTTTTTTGGCATCCCGGGAGTGTACCCGAGAGGCCGCATTTTTTGTGCGTTCGAATAAGCGCAAAAACATAGTCTGCACGGTATCGCGCCAAGGAGAACTGGCGCGATACCGTGCAGAACCGTAGAGAGGTTCTTGTGGGTTCAGCGGTATCGCAGATTAGAACGCATTGCCGGGAACGCGAACCCATCCTTCCATCAACACGCGAGCGCTGCGACTCATGATGGCCTTGGTCACCGTCCATTCGCCACTCACCTGACCGGCTTCAGCACCCACGCGCAGAGTGCCCGAGGGATGGCCGAAGCGCACAGCACTGCGCGCACCACCGCCCGCAGCAAGGTTCACGAGCGTGCCCGGAATCGCCGCTGCGGCACCGATGGCCACGGCGGCCGTGCCCATCATCGCGTGATGCAGCTTGCCCATTGATAGCGCGCGCACGAGCAGGTCGACGTCACCGGCAGCCACTTGCTTGCCGCTGGAGGAGACGTACTCGGCCGGTTTGGCGACGAAGGCAACCTTTGGCGTGTGCTGACGTGTGGCGGCTTCATCAATGTTCTGAATAAGGCCCATACGCAGCGCGCCATAAGCGCGAATCGTCTCGAACATCGCCAGTGCCTTGGGATCGCTGTTGATGGCGTCCTGCAGTTCGGTGCCCGTGTAGCCGATGTCTTGCGCGTTGACAAAAATCGTCGGGATGCCCGCATTGATCATGGTGGCCTTGAACGTGCCAACACCGGGCACCTCAAGATCGTCCACGAGGTTGCCGGTGGGGAACATCGAGCCGCCCGCGCCCTCTTCATCTGCGGCCGGGTCCATGAACTCCACCTGCACTTCGGCGGCGGGAAAGGTCACCCCGTCGAGCTCAAAATCACCGGTTTCCTGCACTGCGCCGTCGGTGACGGTCAGGTGCGCGATGATGGTCTTGCTGATGTTGGCCTGCCAGATGCGCACGGTCGCCATACCGTTGTGGGGGACGCGACTGGCATCGACCAGACCGCTGCTGATGGCGAACGCGCCGACGGCGGCAGACAGGTTGCCGCAGTTGCCGCTCCAGTCAACGAACGGCTTATCGATGGACACCTGACCGAACAGGTAATCCACGTCATGGTCGGGCTTTGTGCTCTTGGACAGGATGACCGTCTTGCTGGTGCTCGAGGTCGCCCCACCCATGCCGTCAATTTGTTTGCCGTAAGGATCGGGGCTGCCAATCACGCGCAACAATAGGGCATCGCGCGCCGCGCCCGGAACCTGTGCAGACACGGGAAGGTCTTGCAGGTTGAAAAACACACCTTTGCTGGTGCCGCCACGCATGTAGGTGGCGGGGATTTTGATCTGGGGTACGTAAGCCATGGAAATGGTGTCCTGAATCTTGTCCTGAAAGAACGCTCAAGCGCAACGTTGCCGTCGCGCCTGAGTACGTGGTTTAGACCGCCGCAGTCGATTCAAGAAAGTCCTGGGCGAAACGCTGCAGAACACCGCCAGCCTCGTAGATCGACACTTCTTCGGCGGTGTCGAGACGGCAGGTGACTGGCACCTCGACACGTTCGCCGTTTTTGCGGTTGATCACCAGGGTCAGCGTGTTACGCGGGGTACGCTCGCCAATGACGTCGTAGGTTTCGCTGCCATCGATAGCCAGGGTGTGGCGGTCGGTGCCCGGCTTGAACTCCAGCGGCAACACGCCCATGCCTACCAGGTTGGTACGGTGAATGCGCTCGAAGCCTTCGGCCGCGATGGCTTCCACGCCAGCCAGACGCACGCCTTTGGCAGCCCAGTCACGCGAGGAACCCTGACCGTAGTCAGCACCGGCGATGATGATCAGCGGCTGCTTGCGTTCCATGTAGGTTTCGATGGCTTCCCACATGCGCATGACTTGGCCTTCCGGCTCGACGCGGGCCAGGGAACCCTGTTTCACCTTGCCGTTTTCCAGCACCATCTCGTTGAACAGTTTCGGGTTGGCGAAGGTGGCGCGTTGCGCGGTCAAGTGGTCGCCGCGGTGGGTGGCGTAAGAGTTGAAGTCCACCTCTGGCAGGCCCATTTTGAACAGGTACTCACCGGCCGCACTGTCGAGCATGATCGCGTTCGACGGCGACAAGTGGTCAGTGGTGATGTTATCCGGCAGCACCGCCAGAGGGCGCATTCCCTTGAGCGGACGAGCGCCAGCCAACGCGCCTTCCCAGTACGGCGGACGGCGGATATAGGTGCTCATCTCGCGCCAGTCGTACAGCGGCGCGACCTTGGGACCGGTGTCTTCGTGGATGGCGAACATCGGGATGTAGACCTGGCGGAACTGCTCCGGTTTTACCGAGGCCTTGACCACCGCATCGATCTCTTCATCGCTTGGCCAGATGTCCTTCAGGCGAATTTCCTTGCCGTCGGCATCCAGGCCCAGCACATCTTTCTCGATGTCAAAGCGGATGGTCCCGGCAATGGCGTAGGCCACCACCAGTGGCGGCGATGCGAGGAACGCTTGCTTGGCGTACGGGTGGATTCGACCGTCAAAGTTGCGGTTGCCCGAGAGTACTGCGGTGGCATACAGGTCGCGATCGATGATTTCCTGCTGGATCACCGGATCCAGCGCCCCGGACATGCCGTTACAGGTGGTGCAGGCGAAGGCCACGATACCGAAGCCTAATTGCTCCAGTTCGTTAGTCAGACCGGCTTCATCCAGGTACAACGCAACGGTCTTCGAACCGGGTGCCAGGGAAGTTTTGACCCAAGGTTTACGGGTCAGCCCCAGCGTGTTGGCGTTACGCGCCAGCAGGCCAGCGGCGATGACATTGCGTGGGTTGCTGGTGTTGGTGCAACTGGTGATAGCCGCGATGATTACCGCACCGTCCGGCATCTGGCCGGGAACGTCGTCCCACTGGCCGGCAATGCCTTGGGCCGCGAGGTCCGAGGTGGCCACACGGGCGTGGGGATTGCTCGGGCCCGCCATGTTGCGCACCACCGAGGACAGATCAAAGGTCAGCCCACGTTCGTATTGGGCGCCCTTCAGGCTGTCGGCCCAAAGGCCGGTCAATTTTGCGTAACTCTCGACCAGTTTCACCTGCTCGTCTTCACGACCGGTGAGCTTGAGGTAGTCGATGGTCTGCTGGTCGATATAGAACATCGCTGCGGTGGCGCCGTATTCCGGGGCCATGTTGGAGATGGTCGCGCGATCACCCAGGGTCAGTGCCGAGGCACCTTCACCGAAGAACTCCAGCCAGGCGCCGACCACCTTTTGCTGGCGCAGGAACTGGGTCAGCGCCAGCACCATGTCGGTGGCGGTGATGCCTGGCTGCAACTTGCCGGTGAGTTCGACGCCGACGCTTTCCGGCAGACGCATCCAGGAGGCGCGGCCGAGCATGACGCTTTCGGCTTCAAGGCCACCGACACCGATGGCGATCACGCCCAACGCATCGACGTGCGGGGTGTGGCTGTCGGTGCCGACGCAGGTGTCGGGGAACGCCACGCCATCACGCACCTGGATCACCGGAGACATTTTCTCCAGGTTGATCTGGTGCATGATGCCGTTGCCCGGCGGGATCACGTCGACGTTCTTGAAGGCTTTTTTGGTCCAGTTGATGAAGTGGAAGCGGTCTTCGTTGCGACGGTCTTCGATGGCGCGGTTCTTTTCGAACGCCTCAGGATCGAAGCCGCCCGACTCAACGGCCAGGGAGTGGTCAACGATCAATTGGGTCGGCACTACCGGGTTCACTTGCGCAGGATCACCACCTTGCAGGGCTATGGCGTCACGCAGGCCAGCGAGGTCGACCAGCGCGGTCTGACCGAGAATATCGTGACACACCACACGGGCCGGGAACCACGGAAAGTCGAGATCGCGCTTACGCTCGATGAGCTGGTTCAGCGATGCGATCAGAGTAGCCGGATCGCAACGGCGCACCAGGTTCTCGGCCAGCACGCGCGAGGTATAAGGAAGTGTATCGAAGGCCCCAGGCTTGATTCCGTCCACCGCCGCGCGCGTGTCGAAATAATCCAATCGGGTGCCGGGTAAGGGTTTGCGGTATTCAGTGTTCATAGCGTAGGGACTCAATCACGGAGTGTTCAGAGGAATGGGTGGGGAGCACCGCAGATCACGGTCCGCTCCCCCTTTCCCAATCAGCGTTGCTCGATTGGCACGAACTTGCGCTGTTCGACGCCGATGTACTCGGCACTCGGGCGGATGATGCGGTTATTGCCACGCTGTTCGAACACGTGAGCGGCCCAGCCGGTCAGGCGTGAGCAGACAAAAATCGGTGTAAACAACTTGGTCGGGATACCCATGAAGTGGTACGCCGAGGCATGGTAGAAGTCAGCATTGGGGAACAGTTTTTTCTGTGCCCACATGGTTTTGTCGATGGCTTCGGACACGGCATACAGCACGGTGTCGCCCACTTCATCGGCCAGTTTTTTCGACCAGCCCTTGATCACTTCGTTACGCGGATCGGACTCTTTGTAGATCGCGTGACCGAAGCCCATGATCTTGTCCTTGCGCTCCAGCATGCTCAGCGTGCCTTTGACGGCGTCTTCGGCAGAACCGAAGCGCTCGATCATTTCCATCGCTGCTTCGTTGGCGCCGCCATGCAACGGGCCGCGCAATGTGCCGATGGCTGCGGTGACACAGGAATACAGGTCCGACAGCGTCGAGGCACAGACCCTTGCGGCGAACGTCGAGGCGTTGAATTCGTGCTCCGCGTACAAAATCAGCGAAACGTCCATCACCTTGCAGTGCAGTTCGCTCGGTTTCTTATCCAGCAGCAAGTGCAGGAAATGCCCACCGATGGATTCTTCGTCAGTCACGCAATTGAGGCGAACGCCGTCATGACTGAAGCGGTACCAGTAGCACATGATCGCAGGGAACGCGGCCAGCAGACGGTCGGTGACATCGTGTTGTTGTTCGAAACTTGCTTCAGGCTCCAGCGTGCCGAGCATCGAGCAGCCGGTACGCATGACGTCCATCGGGTGGGTTTCGGCAGGAATGCGCTCCAGTACTTCTTTCAGGACTTGCGGCAGATCACGCAGGCCTTGCAGTTTTTTCATGTAGGCCGTGAGTTCGGTCTGGGTCGGCAGCTCGCCGTAAAGCAGCAGATAAGCCACTTCTTCAAAACGAGCATCGGCGGCCAATTCACGCACGTCGTAACCACGATAGGTCAGGCCGGCACCGGCTTGCCCAACGGTCGACAGCGCGGTCTGTCCCGCCACCTGGCCACGCAGGCCAGCACCACTCAACACTTTTGCCTCAGCCATTGCTTTCTCCGATCTTGAATTTATTTGGGAAACGGCAATCCGGTCCAGACGACGTTACGCCTGGACCGGGCACCCAGAATCACTTCTTCTGCGCGAACAACGCATCGAGTTTCTGCTCGAAGATGTGGTAATCAATGGCGTCGTACAGCTCCATGCGCGTCTGCATGGTGTCGATGACATTCTTCTGCGTGCCGTCGCGACGGATCGCGGTGTAGACGTTCTCTGCGGCCTTGTTCATGGCGCGGAACGCTGACAATGGGTATAGCACCAGAGAGACATCGGCCGAGGCCAACTCGTCAGTGGTATACAACGGCGTAGCACCGAACTCGGTGATGTTGGCCAGGATCGGCGCGCCAACCTGAGCAGCAAACAGCTTGTACATCGCCAGTTCAGTGATGGCTTCCGGGAACACCATGTCAGCGCCGGCTTCTACGCAGGCTGCGGCCCTTTCCAGTGCCGACTCCAGGCCTTCGACTGCCAGTGCATCGGTACGCGCCATGATCACGAAGCTGTCATCGGTGCGCGCATCGACGGCGGCCTTGATACGGTCGACCATTTCTTGCAGGGAAACGATTTCTTTGTTCGGGCGATGGCCACAACGCTTGGCGCCGACCTGATCTTCGATATGAATCGCTGCCGCGCCGAACTTGATCATCGACTTGACTGTGCGTGCCACGTTGAACGCGGAAGAACCAAAACCGGTGTCCACATCCACCAGCAATGGCAGGTCGCAGACGTCGGTGATACGACGCACGTCAGTCAGCACGTCATCCAGGCCCGTGATGCCCAGGTCCGGCAAGCCAAGCGAACCTGCTGCTACACCGCCACCCGAGAGATAGATCGCCTTGAACCCGGCACGTTTGGCCAGCAGTGCATGGTTGGCATTGATCGCGCCAACGACTTGCAGTGGATGTTCGCTGGCAACGGCATCACGGAAACGTTGACCGGGAGTACGTTTGTCGGAACTCATTTTTCACCTCGGGCTGTCGGTTGAGGAGCGGCCTGATAATGGCGCTCGATGTTGCGTTTGGACGCACTGATATGACGGCGCATTAACAATTCGGCCAGTTCGCCATCACGCTCGGCAATGGCATCAAGAATACGGTGGTGTTCGGCAAATGCCTGACGCGGACGATTGGGCGTCGCGGAGAACTGGATGCGGTACATGCGCACCAGTTGATAAAGCTCGCCACAGAGCATTTGGCTCAGCGTGCGGTTGCCGCTGCCTTGAATGATCCGGTAGTGGAAGTCGAAATCGCCTTCTTGCTGGTAGTAACCCACGCCCGCCTGAAAAGCGGCATCTTGCTCATGGGTATCGAGGACGCGGCGCAATTCGTCGATCTCTTCGACGGTCATGCGTTCGGCGGCCAGACGACAGGCCATGCCTTCCAGCGATTCGCGAATTTCATACAGCTCGATGAGCTCGGCATGGCTCAGGGAAACCACACGCGCACCCACATGGGGAATACGCACCAGCAAGCGCTGCCCTTCCAGGCGATGGATCGCTTCACGCAGCGGGCCCCGGCTGATGCCGTAGGCCCGTGCCAGCTCGGGCTCGGAAATTTTGCTGCCGGGCGCGATCTCGCCACGCACGATGGCCGACTGGATGCGCCGGAACACATGCTCAGAGAGGGTACCGGACTCCTCGCCTACAACTTGGGTTTCTGCAAGATCTTCCATTATATTGTCGACACATTGACAGTTAGATGGCGGAAAATTACGACCATTCCCCCTAAATGTCAAACATCATTAGACTATTGTCGACAATGACCCGAATTACCCACGTCTACACCCTGAGACCGATATCAGATCATGTCCCGCTTGCCGAGCAGCCCCATCTGCACCACTTTCGCGCCGTTCCAGACGAGGCCGGGGTAAGATGCGGAAACAACTCATCGGCCTTTAGTTGCCGCTTCCTTCGTGAGGTAAAAGCATTCGCCCCCGAAGGATTTCACCGCGACGTTTGCTTTCCCGCCTGGCAGCCGGAAAAATACCCGCCGCGCGCGACTGCGTTTGGCACTCATTGTTCTGATGCAACTGACCCTCACTGGCTCGGCGGCATCGCCTTCAGGGAATATAGAATGGCCCCAAGACTTGTAATTAACGCTTCAGTCAGCCCAAAGGGCAGCCTGGAGACCCTGTCCCAACGCGAAGTACAGCAATTGAGCGAGGCCGGGTCGGGCAGCATCTACACGCTATTCCGCCAATGCGCCTTGGCGATCCTCAACACCGGCGCCCACATCGACAACGCCAAGACTATTCTTGAGGCCTACCAGAGTTTCGAAGTTCGCATCCACCAGCAGGATCGTGGTGTCCGCCTGGAACTGCTCAACGCGCCAGCAGATGCCTTCGTCGACGGCGAAATGATCGCCAGCACCCGCGAGATGCTGTTCAGCGCCCTGCGCGACATCGTCTATACCGAGAGCGAGCTGGACAGCCAACGCATCGACCTGAGCAGCTCTCAGGGGATCACCGACTACGTCTTTCACCTGCTGCGCAACGCCCGCACCCTGCGTCCCGGTCTGGAGCCGAAGATGGTGGTGTGCTGGGGCGGCCATTCGATCAACACCGAAGAGTACAAGTACACCAAGAAGGTCGGTCACGAGCTGGGTCTGCGCAGCCTGGATATCTGCACCGGTTGCGGGCCTGGTGTAATGAAAGGACCGATGAAGGGCGCCACCATTGCCCACGCCAAACAGCGGATCAGCGCCGGTCGCTACCTGGGCCTGACCGAGCCGGGAATCATCGCTGCCGAGGCACCTAACCCAATCGTCAACGAACTGGTGATCCTGCCAGACATAGAGAAGCGTCTTGAGGCCTTCGTGCGCGTTGGCCACGGCATCATCATTTTCCCCGGTGGTGCCGGCACCGCCGAGGAATTCCTCTACCTGCTCGGCATCCTGATGCACCCTGACAACAAGGGCCTGCCGTTCCCCGTCATCCTGACCGGGCCAAAAAGTGCGGCGCCCTACTTGCATCAGTTGCACGCATTCGTCGGCGCGACGCTGGGCGAAGGCGCACAGCGCCACTACGAAATCATCATCGATGATCCCGCTCAAGTGGCAAGGCAAATGACCCTGGGGCTGAAGGCTGTCAGGCAGTTCCGCCGAGACCGCAACGACGCCTTCCATTTCAACTGGTTGCTAAGGATCGAGGAAGGCTTTCAGCGCCCGTTCGACCCTACCCATGCCAACATGGCCAACCTCCAGCTGAGCCGCGACCTGCCGCCTCATGAGCTGGCGGCCAACCTGCGGCGTGCCTTTTCCGGCATCGTTGCCGGCAACGTGAAAGACAAGGGCATTCGCCTGATCGAGCAGCATGGCCCTTACCAGATCCATGGCGACGCGGCCGTCATGCAGCCGCTGGACCGTTTGCTGCAATCGTTCGTCGAGCAGCACCGCATGAAGCTGCCAGGCGGCGCGGCCTATGTACCGTGCTATCAGGTGGTCACCTGAAAACCAGATCGTGACCTGTCCGTCGCGGTCGGCAACGCGTTGAGAGCGTCGAAAGTCACGGAGCTGTCATGGCTCCGTGCCTTGCCCTGGAGCGGAACCCGGCGTGACGCCAACGCCCAATAGGTGTCGTTGAGTGCCGGCTATGGGCCTTGGCTGGGCAAAACTGTTATTGAGTGCTTATGACTGTTCAGTGATGGGCGATTTGCAATCAGGATCGAAACCCGCAGTCTCCGAAAGGTCAAACCAATAGGTGTTGCGGCCGGAGTTCTTGGCCGCGTACATGGCGTGGTCAGCGTGCTGCACCAGGGCTTCGATGGTGCTGCCATCGCGCGGGAACAGGCTGACACCCATGCTCGCATTAATGTTCACTTCATGACCGTCGATGAACAGAGGAAGCTGAAAGCGGTTATGCAGCTTATCCAGGAGAGTGACAATGTGTTGGGTATCCTCAACCGCCTCGAAGAAGATAACGAATTCGTCTCCCCCCAAGCGCGCCACCGAATCGCTTTCACTGATCGCAGAACGCAGCAGGTTGGCCACCGCTTTCAGCACATGGTCGCCGAGGCTGTGGCCGTGCCTGTCGTTGATGTGCTTGAAGTGATCGAGATCGACAAACAGCACCGCCAGTTGCTTGCCGCTGCTCTGCGAATTGACCAAGGCACACTCGAGCCGTTCGAAGAACACCCTACGGTTAGGCAGACCGGTCAGCGGATCGTGCCGAGACAAGTGTTCGAAGGCGGTGCGGCTGTGCGTCAGATCGTCCAGTTGACCGAGTATCTCCTCCTCCATCTCGCGAAAGCTCTGGGCCAATACCCCTAGTTCGTCCTGACGCGCAGGCAGTTCGCTGATCTTCCGCTCGCGGGAAAATAGCTGCACGGCCTGGGTCATGCTTTTCAACGGCCGAACGAGGGTACGCGAGGTGATGATGGCCGTCAGCAAGGCCAGCAGACTGACCAGGAGAACAATCTGGACGATCTTCTCGCCTGCACGCGAGGCCTCGGCCAGCACATAGCTTTGCGGCTGGCCGAGGCCGAGAACGATGAACGGTTCCGAGGTCTGCGCATTGTTCGAGAGGCGCACGAAGGCTGCGACCAGCTTATCTTGCTGATCTTCCGCGACGCTGCGGCTGATCAGGTGATCCTGATGCGTCTCACCGAGCAGGCCGGCGACTTCCGGGAACTCTTCTTGAATGAACAGACGCCGACCCTGGTCGAATCCGAACGTGCGTCGGTGGTCTGGATGGACCAGCAGGTCGCCCCAGCGATTGCTCAGGTACACCTGATACTGCTTGGGAAAATCACCCTGAAGTTGAGTGAAGAGCTGATCGAGATCGACGTTGATCACCAGCAGGGCGACTACCTTACCGCTGGCGTCGGCCACTGGCGTGGACACGTGTAGCGTTGGTTTGCCCAGACCGGAGTGGGCGCCTTGCTCATGATTGATCACGATCGGTGACAAGCGCGTTTCACCGGGCCTCAAGCGCAGGGTGTCGAACACGTAAGCGTAATGACCCTTCTCCTGAAGGTCGGCACCACTGACGCGTGACAGGCGTTCGCCATCGCGGTCCACCCGTACCTGTTCAAGACCGTGATCGGCAGCGCTGATCAGGCGGATTTGCATGTAATCGGGGTGCACCTGAAGCATGGCGCGGAACAACTCAGCGAGGTTATCTTGCGCATGCAAGAGCACGCTCGGGCTACTGGCTTCCGCCAATTCGCGCACCTCCGGCCCATTCGCCAGCACACGCGCATTGTGGGAGATCGTCTCTAGACTTCCGTGCAGGTTGCGCCCGAGCATCTGGACGGACGTGAGCAGGTCAGTTTCTGCAGCCTCGAGCAAAATGTCGCGACTACTGCTGTACGAGTAGTAACCCGCCAGACCGGTAGGCAGGATGCCGAACAGGGCCATCAGGCAACCGAGTTTGAGGGCGATACCAAACCTCATAGTGCCTCCTTCAGCGGCGGCCGCTCGCCGGACATAATGTGCTGCCAGAGCGCCTCGCGATGTGCATCGTCCTCAACCGGCCGCAGCCAGATCAGCTGTACCGATTTGTCCATGCCAACCGGCTCCTCCAAGGTATTGGACAAGCCCTGACGCTCGCTCAGGGCGTGACTAAAATGGGGCTCCAGGGTGAAGTCGATCCAGGCTTGGGCCAGCATCGGATCGCGCGCCCCGCGGCTGATTGCCCAGCAGTCGAGCCACGCCAAAGCACCCTCTCGTGGAATCACGTAACCCACATCGGCGCCAGCGTCCTGCAACTGCTTGAGCTGTTGCCGACCGTAGTTGGCGAAAAGCAGGGCCACCGAGTGTTTACGGAACAGTTCGGCAGCTTCCTCCGGCAGAGAATAGAAGGTCAGCACATTGCGGCGCAGTGCGATCAACTGATCAGTGACCAGGGGGAAATCAGCGGCGGTAATGTGGAACGGGTCGCCACCGCGTGCCAGGTTAGCCAGGGAGAAGTTGTGGCTACTGGTGTTGAACGCCAAAACGCGGCCCTGGAATTTTGGGTCCCATAGGCTGGTGATCGACTGTGGCGGCTGGCTGAACTGCTGACGGTCGTAGATCAGCCCCATGTCCGAATAGGTGTAGGGGATCGCGTAGACATGGCCGTCGGCCATGATCCCGGGAATCTTCGCGTAGTCGCGAAAGCGCAAGAGTTGACGCAAGGTATTGGCGATATGTGCGGGTTGCAGGGGCTGTAGCAGTTGCTGGCCGATGTAGTACTCGATTTCCGCCGTGTTGGCAGCGATCAGGTCGTAGTTGCCACCCTGATTTTCCGCCAGCTTACTGCGCAGCACTTCGTCGCTGCCGACCAAGGTGACTTCGACCTTCACCTCGTAACGCGCCTCAAATTCCGCGACCAGATCGCTGTCGGCATAACCGGGCCACGCAAGCACGCGGAGTGTCTGGTCGCTGGCCTGGGCCAGTACAGGGCCCAGGATGGAGAGCAGGACAATCACCAAAGAACGTAAGCACTTCATCGACTAAGGCCAACAGCAAGTGAAGTGGCCACTATATAGCTGGCGATGCGCCTTCGTCTTCCACACCACGCTCAATCTTCGCCATCAACTCGGTATTCCGAGGCCTGATACGTCCATGCGCCAAGGTTTTCACCCACCTTCAGGGATGACTGCCTGGCTGAAAATCCGCCAGAAACGATATTATTATTTTCATAAAATTGATTTATGAAATAAAACGTGTCATTTATGGCTCGGCAAAATTATAAAACCCGACCGACCGTGCATACCGGACGTTTCTGGGTATATCACCCCCAACACCCCACAAAAGGAGTCAACAATATGAACAAGACAGCACTTCTAGGTGCTATGGCACTTTGCGCCTTCAGCTTCCTGGCCCACGCCGACGAAGACCGTTTGCGTATCGGTATCGAAGCCGCCTACCCGCCCTTCTCCTTCAAGACCCCAGAAGGCAACGTCAGCGGTTTCGACTACGACATCGGCAACGCCCTGTGCGATGAGATGAAGGTCAAATGCCAATGGGTCATCCAGGAATTCGACGGCATGATCCCTTCGCTGAAAGTGCGCAAGATCGATGCTGTACTGTCGTCGATGTCGATCACTGACGACCGTATGAAATCCGTCGACTTCAGTAAAAAGTACTACCACACCCCAGGCAAGTTCGCGATGAAGGCTGGCAACGTGATCAACGACCCTTTGGTTGATCTCAAAGGCAAGAAAGTCGGCGTGCAACGTTCGTCGACTTACGACCGCTTCGCCACCGAGCAGCTTGAAAAAGCGGGGGTCGAAGTCGTGCGCTACTCCGCACAAAGTGAAGCCTTCCTTGATCTGGCTTCGGGTCGTCTGGACGCCACGCTCGCAGACATCATCAACACCGATGAGAGCTTTATCAAAACGCCCGCGGGCAAAGGTTTCGCACTGGTAGGGCCGGACATCAACGACCCTAAATACTTCGGCAGAGGCGCAGGAATCGCCGTGCGCAAAGGCGACAGTGCGAACGCTGCACGTCTGAATGCAGCGATTGACGCCATCCGCGCCAATGGTAAGTACCAACAGGTGATGGCCAAGTACTTCGCGTTCGATATCTACGGCGAATAACCGTCTACCGACAACCCGGGCGCCTGCCCATTGCAGGCGTCACCCTTGGCTTGTCCCGCGCGCCTCCGGCGCTCGTTTGAGGAACTTCATCATGCTTCACGGCTACGGATCGAGCATTCTCGATGGCGCCTGGCTGACTATTAATCTGGCCCTGACGTCCATGGCGCTGGCCATTACCCTAGGGCTGATCGGCGCAGCCTTTCGTTTGTCGCCGCTCAAATGGCTGGCAATCCTGGGCGAAGGTTACACAACCCTGATTCGCGGCATTCCTGACCTGGTGTTGATCCTGCTGATCTTCTATGGCGGCCAGGATCTGGTGAACCGCATTGCCCTTGTGCTTGGTTACACACGCTATATCGATATCAATCCCTTTATCGCGGGCGTCTGCACCATGGGCTTCATTTTTGGTGCCTATCTCTCGGAAACCTTTCGCGGTGCCTTTATGGCGATCCCTAAAGGTCAGGGCGAGGCAGGCACGGCTTACGGCATGAGTGGCGCGCAAGTGTTCTGGCGGATTCTGGTGCCGCAGATGATTCGTTTCGCCATTCCGGGGTTCACCAACAATTGGCTGGTGCTGACCAAGTCCACTGCGCTGATCTCGGTAATCGGCTTGCAGGACATGATGTTCAAGGCCAAGAACGCAGCGGATGCGACCCATGAACCGTTTACCTTTTTCCTCGCGGTTGCGGCGCTTTATCTGATGCTGACCAGCCTGTCATTGCTGGTGCTGCGCTGTCTGGAAAAACACTACTCGGCCGGCATCAAAGCCGCCGATCTGTGATTGGGAGCGAACATGATTTTCGACTACAACGTGATCTGGGACAGCCTGCCGCTGTATTTCAATGGCGCCTTGCTGACCCTGAGAGTTCTGCTGATTTCCCTGGCCTTTGGCCTGGCGCTGGCCGTTCCTTTGGCGCTGATGCGGGTGTCCCGATCACCACTGATCAACTTCCCGGCGTGGCTGTACACCTACGTTATTCGCGGCACACCGATGCTGGTGCAATTGTTCCTGATCTATTACGGGTTGGCACAGTTTGAAGCGGTACGCCAAAGCGCGCTCTGGCCTTACCTGTCCAGCGCGACGTTTTGTGCCTGCCTGGCCTTTGCGATCAATACCAGTGCCTACAGCGCGGAACTCCTCGCCGGCAGCTTGAAGTCCACGGCCCCCGGCGAGATCGAAGCGGCCAAGGCCATGGGCATGTCACGCATCACCCTGTACCGGCGAATTCTTCTGCCATCGGCCTTGCGCCGGGCGTTGCCGCAATACAGCAACGAAGTGCTGATGATGCTGCAAACCACCAGCCTGGCGTCCATCGTCACCCTGGTCGACATCACCGGGGCCGCGCGTACGGTCAGTGCGCGGTTCTATCTGCCGTTCGAGGCGTTCATCACTGCCGGACTCATCTACCTGGCCCTGACCTTCATCCTGGTTCGTCTGTTCAAGTTGGCCGAGCGCCGCTGGCTGGCGTACCTGGCACCGCGCAAGCACTAAGGAATTTTATGAAGCACATTCAATACCTCTTGCCGTGGAGTGCCTCGGGCACTGAACGACACCTGTCGCTGTTTCGTTTTGGCAGCGGACCGCGCAAGGCCTATATCCAGGCCTCGCTGCATGCTGACGAGTTGCCGGGGATGCGCGTCGCCGTTGAACTCAAACGCCGCCTGCGCGAACTTGAAGAGCAAGGCCGCCTGACCGGGGTAATCGAACTGGTACCGATGGCCAATCCGATTGGCATCGCGCAGATGTTCCAGGCCACCCATCAGGGCCGCTTCGAGTTCTCCAGCGGGAAGAACTTCAATCGCGACTTTCCGGAGCTGACCGACGCCGTGGCGCTGCTGCTGAAAGATCAACTGAGCGAGGATGCCAGCGCCAACATCGCACTCATCCGCAGTGCAATGACCAATGCCCTCGCAGACATGCCTGCACCCATCTCTGAACTCGATGGCCTGCGCCGCTTGCTGTTGCAGCATGCCTGCGATGCCGACGTGGTACTGGATCTGCACTGCGACTTCGAGTCGATCATGCTGCTTTACGCCCTGCCACAAAACTGGCCACGCTTGCGTTCATTGGCCGCACGCCTGGGCGCTGGCGCAGCCCTGTTGGCCGAGAATGCAGGCGGCAATGCCTTCGACGAAGCCTGCGCGATCCCCTGGTTATACCTGGCTGAACGCTTCCCTAAAGCCAATATCCCGCTGGCGTGCGTGGCCACCACCGTCGAATTGCGCGGCATGGCCGACACCGAGCGCGAGCAATGCGTTGACAGCGCTGACGGCATTCTCGGATTTCTAGCCGAACAGGGGCTGATCAGCGGCGACTGGCCCGCCGCTCCGCCGACCTGCTGTGAAGCAACACCGTTCTCCGGTGCGCAGTACGCCTATGCGCCCCACCCGGGTGTGGTGAGTTTTCTGCAAGCGTTGGGTGCCCGGGTCAAGGTTGGCGACCCACTGTTCGAAGTGCTTGATCCGCTGACCGATCGCCATAGCGTGGTGCTGGCCAGCACCGATGGGATCCTCTATGCCCGCGAACGCCTGCGCTTTGCCCAGCCCGGATTGTGGCTGGCCAAGGTCGCCGGCAGCACCCCTATTCGCCAGGGTCGCTTACTCAGCGACTGATTCAAGAGAGTGGAAACCATGTACAAACTTGAAGTTCAGGATCTACACAAACGCTACGGGACTCACGAAGTGCTCAAGGGCGTGTCCCTGGAGGCGAAAGCGGGTGATGTGATCAGCATCATTGGCTCCAGTGGCTCGGGCAAAAGCACTTTCCTGCGTTGCATCAACCTGCTGGAGCAACCCAACGCGGGCAAAATCCTGCTTAACGGCGAACAATTGAAACTGGTGACCAACACGTCAGGCGGGCTCAAAGCCGCCGAGCCCAAGCAGTTACAACGCATGCGTTCGCGGCTGGCGATGGTGTTCCAGCACTTCAACCTCTGGTCGCACATGAGCGCCCTCGAAAACGTCATGGAAGCCCCCGTGCATGTCCTGGGCATGGACAAAAAACACGCGAGGGAAAAGGCCGAGCACTATCTGAACAAGGTGGGCGTGGCGCACCGTATGGACGCCTACCCAGCGCACATGTCGGGTGGCGAGCAGCAGCGCGTGGCCATTGCCCGCGCGTTGGCCATGGAACCAGAAGTGATGCTCTTCGATGAGCCCACTTCAGCACTCGACCCTGAACTGGTCGGCGAGGTGCTTAAAGTGATGCAGGACCTCGCTCTGGAAGGACGCACCATGGTGGTAGTGACCCATGAAATGGGTTTCGCTCGCGAGGTATCGAACCAACTGGTGTTCCTCCACAAGGGCCTGGTCGAAGAACGCGGCAACCCGCGCGAAGTGCTGGTCAAGCCACAGTCCGAGCGCCTGCAGCAGTTCCTTGCCGGCAGTTTGAAATAACCCGGTACGCCGACCTACCGACCGTTGGCTTGGCACCGCACGCCGACGGTTGGCTTCGGATACACTTCAGCCAACCTTATGCCAGGGCACCAGGCACAGTCCCTTCTAACCCTCAGGAAATGTTGAGCCGGATATGCCGACCCCATCGAAAAACACGACTGTCTATGCCGCGCCGGTGATGCGCAAACTGGCGGAAATCGTTGCCGATTTACAGCCGTCACTGCGCAAGGTGGCGGACTTTATCCTGCGTCACCCGCTGAAAGCCGCCACCCTGACCATCGAAGAACTGGCACACGAAACGTCCACGTCACCCGCCGCAGTCAATCGCCTGGCCAAGGCCCTGAATCTAGGGGGTTACACCGGCATGAAGGCCGAACTGGTGGCCACCTTGCAGCAAATGGTGTCCCCGGTCGACAAACTGCGCAATGAACTGGTGCACCGTACCGGTGGCGCGTTTGGCCTGCATGAGCAAATCCAGAGTGCTACCAGTAACCTTGGCACCACCGGCACCAACAACCACGCAGACACGTTTGAAGCGTTTGTCACCTGCCTGGCCAAGGCGCGCAAAATCTACATCCTGGGATTCGGCAACAGCGTCTACATGGCAGGCCTGGCAGCATCGACCCTGATGCCCTTCTGCGCCGACGCCACCGCCATCAGCATGGAGGGCGGCAACGAAAACGCTGCTTACCGTCTGGCCGCGATCACCGATCAGGATGTGCTGTTGGCGATCTCGCTCCCGCGCTATTCGCTCGACACCCTGCAGCTCTCACGCTTTGCTCATGAGCGTGGCGCTACAGTGCTGGCGATCACCGACTCACCCGCCTCGCCCCTGACTAATATTGCCCAGCACGTGCTATTTGCCCCCGCCGACCACCCGGTATTAACCAGCTCCAACATCGCCGTGCTCGCACTGATCGAAGGCTTGGTGGCGGGAGTCATGGCGCGCAATAAAGAAGCCGTGAAGCTGGCGACCGAACTGACCGAAAGCGTGATGGCTTACCTGCATATGCCCACCAGCAGTAAATCACCCAAAAAGTGATGACGCGTTGCCGTAACCGAGTCATAAGCGCCCGAACCGCTGCCTGTACTCCAAGGGCGTCAGCGTCGTCAGCTCCTTGAACATGCGCCGCATGTTCGAATCGCTGCTGAATCCCAACTCAGCGCAAATGGTGCTGACCGACGATGAGGTCAGAATCAGACGTTCGCTGGCCTGATTCAATTTGATACGCCGCGCATAGGTTGCAATCGGAATCCCGGTTTGGCCCATTACCTTGCGCGCAAGGGTGCGTTGAGCAATGCCGAGTCGCTCAGCCAAGCGTTGCACCGTAATCTCTTCCGCTGGCAATTCCTCGACCAGCCCATGCAATTTGCGCAACAACACAGAGGACTGCTCAATCGGGCTCATGGTGTGAAAGATGCTGTGGGTCTGCACGGGCCGTGGGAGCACCATTAACTTGATCAGTTGATGCAGCGCGTCCGGGCCGACATACCGTTCTACCAATGCCTGGGCGATGGGCTGGTGGCCATTCACTCCCGATGCCGTGGCGGTACGTTCGTTAACAATGCAGTTCTGCTCCGTCTGCCACTTCACCTTTTTATAGCGCTGGGCCATTGTCTCTGCCAGCCACCAGGTCACGGTTGCAGACTGCCCGTTGAGGCAACCGCTCGCAGCCAACAGACTGACGCCACTGCAATAGCTCCAGAGCATCAACCTATTGGCACGTATCGCCAACGCCGATATCAGGGCCCCGTTTTCGCCAATCATCGCCTCTACCTGCGCTGCCGATTCAGCCCAGAAACCGGGTACCAGAATCGCGTCCAGCTGAGCATGCTCAAGCGTTTCGTTCACGTGCAATGAGACGCCATGAGCGCACTCGACCATCCCTGCCTGCAACGCGACAAAGCGAGTTTCAAAAAGCGGGCGACCCACTTGCCGGTTGGCCGCGTTCAGCAAGTCTGCAAATGCAAACAACCCTGCTGGCATGCAGCGCGGAAATAGCAGCAAGCCAATTCGATGTAGTTTGGTCATGGCATAAAATGAACTGATTATGTCTGAATGCGCCATTCTCCGCCGTTGAGCGTGCAGACACAATCAAGCCTCTTCCAAGAGGCCACGCCATGCAAATCCATCAACTTCGTAACGCGACAATCATCGTGGAATTCGGACCCACTCGAATACTGATCGACCCTATGCTCGCCCCGAAAAATGGACTGCCTCCCTTGCGTCTGTCCGGCGCAAGGCAACGCAACCCCATTGTCGAGTTGCCGAAATCGGCAGAACAAGCACTCGGATCAGTCACGCATTGTTTGATCACCCATTGCCAGAAAGGCCACTTCGACCATCTCGACCGGGCAGCGGAAAAATGGTTACGCGAGACCCGAATCCCGGTGATCTGCACACCCCACGATGCCGGCTATCTGACCAATCGCGGATTGAACGTCCACTCGTTGCCGAAACATCATGAGCAGCCGAATTCATTTTTCGGCGGCCAGATCCGAACCGTCCGTTGCACCCATGGACGTGGGCTGGTCGGCAAACTGATGGAACATGGTGTGGGGTATTTGATTGAAGTCCCGGGCGAACCCAGTCTGTACCTCAGCGGAGATACGTTATTAACGTCCACTGTCAGGGAGTTCGTGGCGCGGCATCAGCCGCAGATTTGCGTCATTCCTGCCGGCGGCGCCCGATTCGATCTGGGAGGCGACATCATCATGGGCATCGACGAAGCCATTGAGTTCACCCGGCTCGCGCCGGGCCTGGTCATCGCCAACCATCTGCAAGCGCTTAGCCATTGCCCTGTGACCCGCTTGGCGCTGGCCGATGCAGCACAACAAGCGGGTATTGAGTCACGCCTGCGCATTCCCGCAGATGGCGAGCGATTGAACTTCACGCTTGCCGACTGTGAGACGGATCAGTATTCCGCCAACAATTTAGCGCAATGAAACGCACCCGGCGCCTTATGATGCATGTCTTGAAACCCACGCAGAAACGTCATGAACGACAACGCCCCGAGCTTTATCCAACCCACCTTGGTGGGTAAGACAGTCGAGCTCCTGCCCCTTCAGCAGGAACATGCATCGGGGCTGCTAAACGCTGCGGCAGATGGTCAATTGTGGAACATGAAGGTGACGGTCATACCGGGACCAAAGACCGTCGACACGTACATCGCCAACGCATTGGAAGGACGGCGGGCCGGGACGGTGATGCCTTTTGTGATTGTCAGACGGGATACCGGGGTGCTCGTTGGCAGCACGCGCTTCTGGAGAATCGACCACGCGAACAGAAAGATGGAAATTGGCCACACATGGTTGAGTGAGTCGGCCCAGAGGTCGGGGGCTAATACTGAAGCCAAGTACCTTCTTTTGGCCTACGCATTCGAGGTCATGAAGTGTGTTCGCGTGCAGTTCACCACCGACGAACTTAACGAGAAATCGAGAGCAGCCATTCTGCGCATTGGCGCACAACAAGAAGGCATTGTTCGTCACGAACGAATCATGCCGGATGGACGCAAACGCAACTCCGTACGGTTCAGCATCATCGACGATGAGTGGCCAGACGTGAAGGCGATGCTGCTGCAGAAGATCGCACGGTAAAGCGTGCGTTGGTTACACGCTATGATTAGCGCTTCTTCGCCCGCTCGTACACGGCACTACGCTCTCGCTTGCCCACTGCTACAACAGACACGACGACTCGCTCATCAATTACTTGGTAAACCAGCCTGTAGCCTGAAGCTTTCAACTTGATCTTGTAACAATCGGGCATTCCATACAGTGAATCTGCCTGCACCCGAGGCAGCACCATACGCTCAGCCAACTTCTTCTTGAATTGCTCGCGCAGGGTATGCCCAAGCTTGTCCCACTCCTTACGCGCGGACGGCAAGAACTCAAGCTTATAGGTCATCCAGGCTTACCGGCTCAGGGGTCTCATGGCTACGAGCACGAACCAGCTCTGCTAAATCCATATCATCCAGACGCTCCATCATTGCCTCAAACACGTCTGCCGGCACCATGTATCCCATAACCCGGTTGTGATTCAGCACCGCAACCGGACCACCATGGGCTCCACTCATTACTGCAGAAGGGTTTTTCTTCAATTCGGACACACTGACGGCCATATCGGCCAATATGCTCTGCATCATTAAGACTCCTATTTAGGTCTTAATTCTGGTCTTTTACTTACGAAGCGGCAACCCTGCCCTGCATGATTTTTAGGGGTTCATTGATGGTGGATTGGAGCTACTGACGCCGGAGGCCACGGTTATAAAGGCCTTCAGAAGCCAACAGCTTTCCATGTACCAGTTTCGTACCAACGCTACTGGTTACACGGCCTGAAACCGATATCAGACCCTTTGCACGGGACCAGGATATTGAGCGACCAAAGCATCGATGGTTAACAACGTAATGCCCTCGACGGTGGCCTGAGCCACAAGGATGCGATCAAAGGGGTCTTTGTGGATGGGTGGCAGACTGTCGATGGCGACAGCGTGTTCACTGCCAATTGGCAGTTCGCTGTAGCCGTTGTCCAGCAACCCACGGCGTAATACGCGGGCATCCACCTTGAAATCCGAACGCCCCAAACCGCGCTTGATGGCAATCTCCCAAAGACTGGCGGCACTGAAAAACAGTTCGTTCTCAGGTGCGCTGATCAAAGCACTGGCCGTATCAGACAAACGACCAGGATCACCTGCAGCCCACAGCAGCAGGTGCGTATCTAGCAGTAGCTTCATGCTTCGCCACCAAACATGTGCTCGATTTCATCGCTGCCCATCTGGTCAAAGTCATCGGGTACGGTGATCTGACCCACCATGAAGCCCAAGCGTTTTATCTGGCCGGGCTCGGGCGACGTTAACGCCATAACCTTGACCAACGGCTTGCCCGCTTTCGCAATGATAAACGGTTCACCTTTGACGGCCTGATCTATCAGACGCGATAAATGTGTCTTGGCTTCGTGAATGTTGATGGTGAGCATGATGACGCCAAAGTAAACTAAGTCCGGTTAGTTTGGTTCAAAAAATAAAAACCGGCAAGCGTCCGCTTGAACGCTCAATCCCACAACTGCACCGACTCAACCACCGGCTCCGCGATGTAGGGAAAGGTTCCAGCGGCACTTCCCCCGGCTAGCTGAAATAGCGTGGCAAAATATGATCCCGCGTCAGCGGCGCTAACACCAAGCCCGCATGGCCGTGTCGATTGATCCACACCACCTCTTCAATTTCCGCGGCGGGTTCAACGGTGGCTCTTGTTAAAACCCGGAAAAGCTCACAACGCACTTCGAAGCCAGGCTCGTTAGCTGCGGGTGCGCTGAACCGGCCCAAAAAATCAGCGTGTTGAGGATCAAGTATCACGCCCAGCTCTTCTTGCAACTCTCTCGCTAAAGCGTCAGCAGGCGTTTCATGAGGTTCGATCTTACCGCCCGGCTGCATGAAAGCCACAGTTCCGCGCTTACGTACCAATAGCGTACGACCCTGTGCGTCGAGCAGCAGAGCGGCCGCAATATAAATTATCCTGGACATGTCAGAGCATCGTTTGGCTGGGATAGCGGCTTAGGATCTCAGGCGATGGCTAACCTTGCAATGCAACAGGTATCGCCTGACAAGACGACATCAATTGACCGTAACGTCATCGCTTTACGCCGCCGCAGACTCATCTCGATATGCTTCGGCACACGGGCTGCTCAAATTTCTTCAAATCGATCAGCAGTTATGACGAGTTGGAGCTACTGACGCCGGAGGCCACGGTTTTAAAGGCCTTCAGAGGCAGACAGCTTTCCATGTACCAGTTTCGTACCAGTGTTATTTGCTCGACACCTTCACATTTCTGTTCGAGCAGATGATGGTCATGTTGATACCGAGTTTTGCGATGCCATGACGCGCCATCCTATCAGCCTGGACTGCACGACTCATCCCGAGCACCAGTCAAAAGCACCGAGGGAATCCAACTATTTCGCGGAGCGGCTGGCCCTGTTCGCCTCCAACAGCCGGAGTCTGATGTCAAGCAAATTGTGATATGGTTGCCACTCATAAAGGAGCTTTATCGTGATCAAGCCAGTGGTTATCTCAAATCTCAGCCAGCCTAAAAAAGGCCGTCTTTGGGTGCGCGATGACAACGGGCGCATCAAGGCCTTGTCATCGCAGGCTGGTGATGTTGTTGAGCGCAGCGCCTCGAAAGCGTTGGCTGGCGGCTGGCTGACCCATACTTTTGTGATGAAAAAGCCTCGGGCTGCACGTGCTCCACAACTCTCAAATCTTGAGCGTGAGCTCCGTGAGCTGAAGCTGGTTGTTGAAGCCTTGGCAATTCGCTCTGTCGTCCACGACCATGAAACTCAGATTGTTGATTTCGAGGGTATGACCCTGCTCGATGCCAACACTGCTTATCAGTTGCTCGATAATCCTGGCGAGCCAAACGAGGCGCTCAGCGCGATTCTGGCACTTCGATAAGGCCCAGCTTGAATGGATTTCATCACTGTAGGCTACGACAAGTCGATAAATCGCTCTGCGTTCGATTGCGAGAAGCATCAGGCCCTCAACACTTACATTGCCCAGCACGCGAGCCAGGATGAAAAGAGAAACGTCTCCAGGACGTTTCTCTTTCTGGAAGATGGCGTGCTCTGTGGCTATTACACGCTCGCAAACAGCGCTGTCGCACTGACAGAACTCAGCGACGAAATCGCAAAAAAGATGCCACGGTACCCGATGCCTGCAGTGCTTTTGAGCCGTCTAGCTGTTGATAAGGGCATGCAAGGCAATGGGCTTGGCAAAAGGCTTATGGCAGACTTCTTCCGACGTGTGCACGCAATATCAAAGCATTCTGGGGTGGCCTTCATGGTCGTCGACGCAAAAGATCGGGATGCGGCAGACTTCTATGAGAAGAAGCTTGGCTTTACCCCTTCCCCACTCAATCCGCTCCGCTTGGTAATGCCAACGGCGAAGATTTTTCCGGCCCTGTTACTACAGGAAAGGGTGAATGCCTAGGCTAGGGCTCGCTGCGAGATTTCATCCCGCATGACCACCCGTTTTCGTTCGCACCGACCAGCCAGTCGCACGTTGGCGCTATCAGCGTTTGCATCCGGCATATACCAGTGTCCACCGAAGAAATGATTGTAAGCGCACCATGAACCCCACATTCCAAGCCGCCAGTGTCGGGCATCGAAATCATGCCGCGTATTATACCAACTATGCGACAAATCGCGGCGTCAAAACTTGATGAGGAAGGTTGCGCCACAGGTCAAAACCGTCGAGCAACCAGTTCAGTTCCTGAACGGTCAGCACGATAGCCTCGTCCGTGATATCGGGCGATGTTTTGAAGCGTTCAGACTCCAGGCGCTTAAGCCAAAGGCAAAAGCCGTTGCGCTCCCAATAGAGGATTTTCACTCGATTACGGTAGCGATTCAGAAAGACGAAAAGCACCGGGTCGAATACGGCGACTTTGATATCCAGCTCGACCAGGGCGGCCAGGCCGTCGATGGACTTTCGAAAGTCTACCGGCTTGGGGTAGAGATACACTTTTTCAACTTTGGCGTCGGGACGCATCATGACGGTGCTGGCGCCAGAGAGAGATCGGAAGCACAGCATCGGCGATCAGAGTGCGGCTTTGAATGTGGGGTTTATGGCGCGGTTACGAAAGCCCCGTCATCCACTGCGATGAAACCCGCGTGCAAGTCCTGAAAGAGCCGGATCGAGACCCGACCAGTCAGTCCTGGATGTGGGTACAGGCCAGTGGGCCGCCGGATCGAAAAGTGGTGTTGTTTGACTACACGACCAGCCGTGCGCAGGAGGTGCCTTTATGACTACATTGACAGACAGAGAAATAAAGCGGCACAAGAGCAGAATAAATTAATGGGTAGAAATCAATAACCCACACCAAGGAGAAGTACCTACTCGAATACTTCTCCTTGAATCAGCTATTCTGCATTCATTGCGATTTCCGCACGCAAATTATTTGCAGTAATAAATCCTCGCAGCCGAACCACAATCACAACTAATGTGATCAGCAAACATGCACCACGCAGAGATAACCCACCCCAGACCCAGTAATCGGACAACCCCCACCCTTGTATAGAAACCATTTCACCTATCGCACCTACAACGAATGAAAATATCAACAAAAAAACCACCAAAATGACATTAACAACAACCTCTCTCTTTAAGTCGGTCAGTGTACTTATCACAACGACGTAAGCTTTTGGTTTTTGGAGTTTCAGTTTTTTTGGCACATCCTTAATAACGCCCTCTACATAATTAAAAAACGCAAATGACAGCGCTCCAAACAACGCACTCAAGGGAAGAGCCACTGTATTAACACTATTAAATAATGGACTAATAACCCCATCCGTCATCCACAACGACAGAAACGAAATCCCGAAGGAAACAACAAAAACCAAAAACAGGCGAAACATACTAACGCCCCAGTGAAGTCCCTATGGCAGAATACACATCAGCGACCATTCGAGCATCGCTATCAGAACGCCCAGGGGCAGGTTGTCCAGTTTCAAGCTCTAACTGCCGCTCATTCATCACAACCTCATCTGAAGGAACATCCAAGTCGATTGTAACTACAGCAGAAAAGCTTTTATGCGTCTTTTTACCACCATGATCCCCCTCCGTTGTTACGCTCCACTTCCCTTCGCCCTCCTCAATATAGTCTACGTAATCAGCAATGGGCGCCTTAGGAATTTTGAGATCTCCATACTCATTGGTCAACGTAATCTTGACCTCATCCTGCTCAAAAAGCTCTTTCATTGCCTTAAGAGCATCGCGAGCTTTAACGTTAGTTTCTAGAATATTAGGCGATATAAGATCCAACTCCACCTTATATATTTTCCTATGATTCTTTACTACATTCCAAAACTCCCCCTTTATCGTCTTCGGCTCAATAAACAGCAAATGATTATATTCATCCAATACAGGCTCCCTCAACCCCGCCTGAATGGCATTTGCGATTTGCTCCTCAGTACCAAATCGCCAATCCCGCTGTACAAAAATATATTGCCCCACAAGATCAATAATTGTAATTATGGGAATCCAGTCGTCAGCATCATGAGAAATAATATCCCCCGGTATCTTCTCGCCCATCTGAGCGACGTGAAATTTTGCTGTTTTCCCTACTAAAAATCTCTCACTTGGAAACTCATTTTCATTAGTTGGCTCAGCAAACGAAAAACCTACGAAACTATAACGTACGCCGTTTCTAAAAAACTCGCGATCATCCAAAACAGCTGGGACGACTACTGCCCCTTTAGGAATTGGCAGTGGTTTCGGAACAAGAGCCCCTTGTTTATTTTCAATCAATGAATATCGCAATACCAAAAACGGCTTAAATCCCTTCACTAACACGCTCCCTCAAAAATCTCAAAAATATATAGCAGATAAGACGCTAGGAACGCACCTCCTTTTCGAGATGATATCAATATGCAACTGCCGACAATTCAGCTCGCCATTCAAAGTCCACGATCACGGCGAATGTGTACACCTTACCAGCCTAAGAAACCTTGCCCACCCACTGCAACTCTTTGCAGCAATCACCACGTCCCCGTAGATGGGTTTAGCGTCGTAGCGAATTCCAGTCTCGATACCCCGAAACGCTCGAAACCCTCGGGATATCCCAATCCATCTCGAACAACCGACTCACCCCATCATGACGCAGATCATGAAAATGCCGATCCTCAATCCCCTTGAACAGGCATCCTCGGGTAAAGGACGCTGAGACCTGGCGTCATAGGGGAAAATCTCCTTGGCGTCGTATGGAGGATTGCCCAGGCTTCGTCAGGAAGATGGCATCAGACATTATTGCCAATCTTCTGCCCCGGGCTCTTCATATCCCGGACCAATACCGCCTGCAGCGCTACACCCAGATCCTCCCAATGAATCCGCTTGATTTCCTCCAGTTGGCGGGTGGAGAAAATCGCAAAGGCGATCACTTTCGGCATATGGATCGAGTCTGGTCTGCGCTCCTGCATCTCAAAGAAATGCTCCATCAGTTTGTCCAGCTCATCCAGCGCAAGACGGCGATTACACTCCCTGCTCTTGCTGACCATACCCAGCTTGCGCAGCACTCTCCAAGTATCCGGCATAGCCAAAAGATCGACCTCATAGCCCCAGGTCGGCCGAGCCACGGACAACACAGCACCCAAGTGCGACAGATCATTGCCGACTGTCTGCGCCTGCACACCACCGCCCTCCTCACTCATGCGTCATTGAGCGAACTCAACAAGGTTTTGACTGGAGAGCGATGAGTCATCCTCTGCACCCAACCAGGTCTCACCAATAGCCATGAGTGTGGCTCGCTTGGTCTTGCCCAGTGGACGCAGCTTTTCGTATTCGCCAGGTACTGCTCAATTATTTGTTTGATCGTGACGCCCTTGCGGTTCGCCCGCTCAATTGCACCTAACTGCGCCAGCTCGGTCTCACGTCGCTTGATCCAGCCCTGGGCGACCTGCTTCCGGTCGAAGGTTTGGCTTTCCTGATAAACTGTCTTCCCGTCCCGATTGATCCGTATCTGCGCCGTGTAGGCCGTCGAGTGGTCCTTGCGCTTACGTGATGTGATCGTGCCCATTTCCAGTTGCTACATCGCTTATTTCGCTTGCTACATTGTAGTAACCGACTTCGAAAACAAGGAAAAATGGGTAAAAACCGCTGTATAAAAGATTAGTACCAATGAATTTCGAAAAACCTGAAGCCCCAGTAAACGCGAGCCATTCCAGCTCTGAGCCATCCCACCGCTTCAGCGTGGCGCCGATGATGGATTGGACCGATCATCATTGCCGTTTTTTCCTACGGCTTTTGTCGAAAAACGCCCTGCTCTACACGGAGATGGTCACGACCGGCGCGCTTCTTAATGGGGATCACGCTCGTTTCCTGCAGCATGATGAAGCAGAGCATCCGCTGGCGCTTCAATTGGGCGGCAGTGTTCCTGTTGACTTGGCGGCGTGTGCACGTATGGCTGAAGCCGCAGGCTATGACGAGGTCAATCTGAATGTGGGCTGTCCGAGTGATCGGGTGCAGAACAATTTGATTGGTGCGGTGTTGATGGCGCATCCGGGGTTGGTGGCGGATTGTGTCAAGGCGATGCTGGATGCGGTGTCGATCCCGGTGACGGTGAAGCATCGGATCGGGATCAATGGCCGGGACAGTTACGCAGAGCTGTGTGATTTTGTCGGGCAGGTGCATGAAGCGGGGTGCACTAGTTTTACGGTGCACGCACGGATTGCGATTCTTGAGGGGTTGTCACCCAAGGAGAACCGCGATATTCCGCCCCTGCGGTATGACGTAGCAGCGCAGTTGAAGACGGATTTTCCTGATCTGGAGATCATCCTCAATGGCGGGATCAAGACGCTTGAGCAGTGCAGTGAGCACTTGCAGGTGTTTGACGGGGTGATGTTGGGGCGCGAGGCTTATCACAACCCGTATATGTTGGCCGAGGTCGATCAGCAGCTGTTTGCCAGCACTGCGCCTGTCATTTCCAGGGCAGAGTCGCTGGCGGCGTTGCGGCCTTATATAGCGGCGCATATTGCCAGCGGCGGTTCGATGCATCACATCACTCGGCATGTACTGGGACTCGGCACGGGCTTTCCAGGCGCACGGCGCTTTCGGCAATTGCTGTCGGTCGATATCCATAAGGCAAAAGACCCCTTGGCGCTGCTGGATCAGGCCGCGCAGTTGCTGGAAGGTCGCTAGTTATCGCGTCGTTTGGGGAACAACCTGTGCCGATCAGGCTCAAATGATTCTGCATCGCTTATCGGTCTCTTGAGGCAACGATAAGGATGCACCCTTGAGTGGCTGGCAGCGCTCGGGTAATGTCTTCTAACCGCACAGGACAGAGCACGCTCATGACTTCCAAGCTGGATCAACTCAAACAAATGACCACTGTGGTCGCTGATACTGGCGATTTCGATGCCATCGCCCGCCTCAAGCCAGTGGACGCGACGACAAACCCTTCCTTGCTGCTAAAAGCCGCTTCCAGCGCGAACAATGCCGAACTGCTCGCGGGTGCTTTCAGCGGTAGCAAAAATGATATCGGGCTTGCTTGCGACCGATTCGCCGTCGCCATCGGGCAGAAGATTCTCAACGTGGTGCCTGGCCGCGTGTCCACTGAAGTGGATTCCCGGCTGTCATTCGACACTGATGCCATGATCAAACGCGCCGAGCGATTGGTCGGCCTTTACGATGATGCCGGCATTGGCCGCGACCGGATTTTGATCAAGCTGGCGTCGACCTGGGAAGGCATTCGTGCCGCCGAGAAGCTCGAGCGTGATGGCATCCAGACCAACCTCACGCTATTGTTCTCGTTCGCTCAGGCGGTTGCCTGTGCCGAGGCTGGCGTGTTCTTGATTTCGCCGTTCGTAGGGCGGATTTACGACTGGTACAAAAAGTCGGCCGGCCATGACTTTGTCGGTGCTGATGACCCAGGCGTGCAGTCGGTTACCCGGATCTACAACTACTACAAGTCCAATGACTACAAAACCGTGGTTATGGGCGCGAGCTTCCGCAATCTCAGCCAGATCGAGCTGCTGGCTGGCTGTGATCGCTTGACCATCAGCCCGGACTTGCTGGAGCAGCTGTCGAAGGACAACGGCACGCTGGAGCGCAAACTGGCGCCAGGCAGTGCCGGGGAAAAACGTCAGAGCTTGAGCGAAAACCAGTTCCGCTGGGCGTCGAACGAAGACGCGATGGCCACCGAGAAGCTGGCCGAAGGTATTCGTCAGTTTGCTCGCGACCAGGAAAAACTCGAAGCATTGCTTGCCGCCAAGGCCTGAATGCGTCAAAGGGCGGCACCTTCACAGGTCCGCCCTTTTTAATTACCGCGCAGCTATCGTCTCAGCAGTGCCGCTATCAGTGCCGCTCGAGGGCATTGACCAGGTCATGAAACGCTTCGCGATTCGAGTCGTTCAACCCCATCAAAATTTTGTGCGCCTCCAACACTTTGGCCTTCACCACGTCTTCGGACTGATCCTGCGATGGCAAGTCGGTCAGGCACTCAGGGCATGGGATCGGTCGATCCACAATGTTGAACACCTGATCAAAGCCCATCGACTGCAACAACCGAGTGATGTCTTCGTGGGTCGTGACAACCGTCGGCAATAGCCCTACTTTTTGACGCGACAAAATGGACAGTTTGGCCAACAAACCAAGCGTCGTGCTGTCAATGCTACGGGTTTCGGTCAAATCGATCACGATTGCCGAAAAGTTCCGCGCAGTGAAGATGCGTTCAATAGTTGCATCCAAAGCCGAACACAGCGTCAGGCGCACTTCACCCACGAACTTAAGAACAAAAGTGCCTGCTTGCTCGGCGAACTGGATTCTACCGGTACTCATTCAATATTCCTGCTCAACACCAACAAGGCGATATCATCCGGCATTTCCCCTAGCGTGGCCAATCCAAAAACTTGACGCAGACCATCCAGGCTGCCGCCTGCCGTTTTTACCATTTGAGGTAAGACGGCCTCTTTCTCTTTGAGTGTATCACCTGGCAAAAGGTCCAAAATCCCGTCAGAAAGTAAAGTCAGGCTGAAGGTCTCAGGCAAGTCTAATACGTGATCCTGATAGGTCGCCTCATTGAACAGTCCGACCGGTAGACCGCGGCCTTCCAGGTAGTGGACATCAGTGGGCGTGTACAAGATCGGCAACGGTAAATGGCCGCCGATGCTGTAGGTCAATTTTCCGGTTTCTTCGTCGATGACACCGCCCACCATGGTCACATGCTTGCCCAGGTTGCAGTTGATCAGCCCACGGTTGATATGACCCAGCACTTCCGACGGTTTGAACTCCGGCAATGTGCCGTTACGCTTGAACTCGAACAACAAGCGTGTGGTCATGAATTTCAGCAACACCGTGACAAAGGCTGACGAAGCACCATGCCCGGACACGTCGGCGAGATAAAACGCCACACGGCGCTCATCGACCCGAAAGTAATCCACGAAATCGCCAGACAGGTACAACGACGGGATGATCTCATGGGCAAACTGGAAGTGGTCGACCACCCATGGATTGACCGGCAGCATGTTCATCTGTACCTGGCGACCCGCGTTCTGGTCTTCCTGGAGCAAATGCAGGCTGGCTTCGAGTTCGCGATTGGCGGTTTCGAGCTTCTGGCGATAACGCTGGTTTTCCAGCAGCAGTCGCGCACGATCCAGAGCTCGACGCACCGAGTGCTCGAGCACCGCGAGGTCTTCCAGAGGCTTGACCAGATAATCGGCTGCGCCCAAACGCAACGCCTCGACGGCATCACTCATGACCCCTGCCCCGGAAACGACGATCACCGGTGTTTCAGGTGAAAGGTTGGTTACCTGGCGGATCAGCTCGAGGCCGCCCACCTGAGGCATGCGCAGGTCGCAGATCACAAGGTCGGGCTTTTTTTGCTCGAAGAGCTGAAGACCCTGCAAGCCATTGCTCGCTTGCAGGACGCTGAAGCCACTGTCTTCCAAATAGGCGGCGATGCTCGCTCGCACTACTTCGTCGTCGTCGATTATCAGCAACGTGGCACTGGTTTTCTGCATGTGGGCAAACGGCGCCAGAGTAGGTTGGCGTAGGCGGCTCGGTTTTTACCGGACTCGCGTACTGGATTCGCTTCTAGCCTCTCTAAAACAGCAACGACACTTTTGGTCGCGCACATCACCGTTCAGAGGTGCCCTTCAAGGCGCAGACGGTACTCCCATCCGCCGGGCGTTTCAAGCTCACGCAGACGGTCACTGGATGTCTTTACATCGCAAATCACCGGGAGTTATAAGAACAGGTAAATCAGCAACGAAATCGAAGGACATGTCATGAGCCAAAATGATCGGAACTACGCGGAAAAAAGAGATTACATCCGCATGCGTGTGGATGCCGACGTGACCCTGTTATATGCCGGCCAAGTCATCCCGGCAGTCTGCGTGGACCTGTCAAGCTCGGGCATGCAGGTGGCAGCGCCGCGCTCGTTCAAGATCGGAGACAAGCTGAGCGTGCGCATCGATTCCGACCACACGGCACTCAAAGGACTGGAGGCCGAAACCGAGGTGGTGTGGTTGACCGATCAGGATGAAGGGGGTCAGAAACTGGGCCTGACTATTCTCTCCATGAATTGAAACGATTTCTTTCAAAACGTCTGGCCAAAAAAAAGGCGACCCGAAGGTCGCCTTTTTTTACAGATCGGAAGACTAGAAATCGTCTTTGACTTTGCCGTCTTTCACCTTGAACTCGCGGTTCTGCAAGTAGGCGTTACGAATGAATGTGTATTTGTCGCCCATGATCAACTTCTCGGCAGACAGCAGGCTCGCACGGGTATCGACAATACCCACGCCCTGAATCGTGTTACGGGCCGGTATGTCATTCATGTAACGGTACGGTGCATCATAAGTGTCGGGGTACAGGGCGAGGCCATCGCGCACGGTGCTAGGCCCAAGCAACGGCAGGACCACATACGGGCCGCTAGGTATACCCCAATGACCCAGGGTCTGACCGAAGTCTTCGTCGTTGCGCTGCAAGCCCATTTTGGTACCGACGTCGAAGAAGCCGACCACACCAAGGGTGGTGTTCAAGAGCAGACGCGTTGTGTCGACGCCCGCGGCATACGGCTTGGCCTGCAATACATCGTTGGCAAGGTTGCGAACATCCCCAACGTTTCTGAACATGTTATGGATGCCGTCTTCAAGGAACTGCGGCGTGACGAACTGATAACCTTGGGCCAATGGCTTCAGGGCATAGGTATCGAGCGTGTCGTTGAAGCGAAAAATGACTCGGTTGACCCCTTCCCACGGGTCGTCATCAGCGGCTTGAGCAACCATGGGAACCAGCGCAATACCGGCACACACACACAGCCGAGCCAGACGATCGATAAAGCCTGCACCAGTCACGGGCATCGCAGACACTCCTAGTGATAATAATGGGGAGGGCGCTATGCCCTGCAACTCATGGCGCGCAGTATAAAGCCTTCTACGACGATTTAGGCAGCTTACTAACAATCAGTAACGCCAAGCCCCTGAATTGGCGACCCACCCTCCTCATCTGGCCGTCACGCGACTGTCATCTACCCGCCGTAGCGTATGAAGATATTTCAGGGACGTTGCCATGCCTGCGCCAAACGTCACACCGATACCCGTGCCCTCTCCAGCCTTCACTGCACTGCTCTTCGGCCTCAGTGGCTGTCTGGTCGATTTTGGCGCTCGCGCTCGATCCGTGCAGGATCGAGGCACACTTGGCACGCTGCCGCAGGATGCTCAACCCGAGATGAGTGAACCGTCCTGCGTCACACCCGGCGCGCTGGATATTCTGCAAAACCTGCGTCGACAAGGCGTGCCCTGCGCCTGGCTGGACGAGTTGCCCGGCAATGTCAGCCAGCGCCTGGCCGCGCCACTGCCCGAATGGGTTCAACCGATCGATCGCTCCACCCCCTGCGCCGCGTGGCCCGCGCCTGATGCGTGCTGGCAAGCATTGATGGCCTTGAATGTGAACCAACTCGATGGCTGTGTGCTGGTCAGCGGTGAGCCGCGCCTGTTGCAGTCCGGACTCAACGCCGGGCTCTGGACGGTGGGTCTGGCGTCCTGTGGTCCACTCTGCGGATTGTCACCCGATGAATGGCAAGCGCTGAACAGCGCCGAACGCGAATACCGACGCGGCCAAGCCACCCTGCAACTGTATGGCCTTGGCGTGCACTCAGTGATCGATCACCTCGGGGAACTCGCCTCCTGCCTCGCCGATATCAGCCTGCGCCGCACCAAAGGCGAGAAGCCGTGATCGCGCGCCGTTGATCAAGATCATGTATGCAGCTTCGAAGTGGATTAGTCTTATACTTATCAAGGACCTTTAGCTCAGCGCCAAGGTCCATGCCAGAGACTATCCATAAAGGGAGCACGCTATGCCTGCCCGCGAATTGCAAGAACAACTCAACACCCTGCGCGAGCAACTGGAGCAGAACCCACCGCTGTCTGAATCGGAACGCGAGAACCTGCATGAGTTGATGCAGAAGATCGAACTGGAGCTTCAATTGGAAACCGCGACTCAGGACTCGAGCCTGGCCGACGGCGTTAATCTGGCCGTCGAACGCTTTGAGCTGGAACATCCAGCCATTGCCGGAACACTGCGCAGCATTGTTCAGACCTTGGGTAACATCGGGATTTAAGCCCACCCGCGAAACACACAGAAAGCCCGTCTGATTAGACGGGCTTTTTCGTTTACTGACGTGCCAGCCTGCGGTTCTCCAGGCTGATTACCTCGGTGCTGCGATAGGGATTGATGTCCAACCCGCCGCGCCGTACGTACCGCGCATAGACCGTCAACTTCTCTGGTTTGAGCAAGCGTTGCAGGTCGAGAAAAATCCGCTCGACACATTGCTCGTGAAAATCCGAATGCTGACGAAAGCTGACGATATAGGCCAGCAAACTGGCATGATCCAGCGCTGCACCGCGATATTCCACCGCAACGCTGCCCCAATCGGGCTGACTGGTAACCGGACAATTGGATTTGAGCAGATGGCTGTGCAGGCTTTCTTCGATCACCCGCGAGTCATCGCAGCGCAGCAACTCGGGGCGCGGCGCCTCATAGCTGTCGATGCTAATGTCCAGCTCATCGATGCAAACGCCAGGCAGTACCGCGACACCCTCAGCTTCAACGTCGCTCAGGCTGCGAATGCGCACCCCCACCGGCTTGCCGGCTGCGGCAGACAGATCCGCCTGCAACGTCGCCATCAGGCTGGCGCGATCCGGGAACGCGGTCTGGTTCAGCGAGTTGAGGTAGAGCTTGAACGATTTGGACTCAATGATATTCGGCGAGTCTGCCGGGATGGTGAACTCACCAATGGCCACCACCGGTTTGCCCGACGGCAGCAACCAGGACAGCTCGAAGCAGTTCCAGAAATCGACACCTTGATAGGGCAGCGTTTCAGCCGTGAGCCCAAGCTCGGCCCATTTCGCCGCACGCGGGATAGGGAACAGCAGGGACGGCGTGTAAGTGGCAATGTATTCACTGGACTTGCCCAGCGGCGAATGTTCGGCTGCGGGATGCATGGCGGGGACCTGGCTAAATAATCCCCGCAAGTTTATAGGGTTTGCCCGCAGCTTTCAGCGCCTAGTCGACGATGTTGATTTTGCCGACCATACCTGCCTGATAATGCCCGGGAATATTGCAGGCAAATTCGAGGTTGCTGACCTTGCTGAAGGTCCATGTCAACTCGGCGGTTTTGCCCGGCTCGACCATCACGCTGTTGGGATCGTCATGTTGCATGAGCGTGCTACCGCTCATTGCACCATGATCCATGCCGGTCGGCATGCGCATGCCGCTTTGCTGCATCGCCAGCATTTCCTTCTGATGCCTGGCGTGCATGGCCGCGTCACCGAGATTGAACTCATGCAACAACTTGCCTTTGTTGACGAGCACGAAACGCACTGTTTCACCGGCTTTGACCTGCACAGCCTTGGGCTCGAAAAACATATCGCCCAAGGTCAACTCCACTGTGCGTGTGGCCTGAGCCGCTGGGGCCGCGTGACCGAAGCTCAGCGTATGGGCAGACGAAGCCATCAGCGGCAGGCTCAACCCCAGCAACCCCACGACCACCACTAGACGAACAAGCGAAACCATAAGACTTCTCCAAAATAGGCGACAATCGATCGTCTGACTGTAGAGCGGCGCCACTGGCAGTTAGCTGACCGAAAGATTACAACTTTGTCAGCTTCGACCCCGAGCCCGCCACTCGCGCTATAAAAGTACCGCTGCATAAAGCCCCGCTGCGTTCGCCACGAGTCGCCCATGAAATTACTGATCATCGAAGATCAACCCAAAACCGGTCATTACTTGCGCCAAGGCCTGAGTGAGGCAGGCTTTATCACCGAACTGGTGGCGGATGGCACCACAGGCCAACACTTGGCGCTGAGCGGTGATTATGCGCTACTGATTCTTGATGTGATGCTGCCCGGTCGCGACGGCTGGCAGATACTCCAGGCAGTGCGCACTGCCGGACTGGACACGCCGGTGTTGTTTCTCACCGCACGCGATGCGGTGGAGGATCGGGTTCGTGGCCTGGAGTTGGGGGCCGATGATTACCTGGTCAAGCCCTTCGCATTTTCCGAACTGCTCGCCCGGGTGCGCAGCCTGCTTCGACGGGGCAGCAGCGCCCCTCAGGAAACCCACCTGCAACTGGCCGACCTGCGCCTGGACCTTTTGCGTCGGCGTGTCGAACGAAATGGCCAACGCGTCGACCTGACGGCCAAGGAGTTCTCGCTTCTGGAGCTTCTATTGCGCCGCCAGGGCGAAGTGCTGCCCAAGTCGCTGATCGCTTCGCAGGTCTGGGACATAAACTTCGACAGCGACACCAACGTGATCGAAGTCGCGATCCGCCGCTTGCGCCTGAAGGTCGATGACGATTACCCGAACAAGCTTATTCATACCGTGCGCGGCATGGGCTACGTCCTTGAAGAGCGCGACCTATGATGAGGCGCCTGTCCCTCAGCAGCCGCCTGGCCTTGCTGTTCGCCGCCTGCACTGCCGTGGTTTCGTTGACCGCTGGCGTGCTGTTCAGTCGAGCCAGCGAAGCGCATTTCATCGAGCTGGACCAGCAATTACTCGACAGCACGCTGGTAACGTTGCGCACCGTGCTGAAGGGTGTTGCCAGCCAAAACGATGTCAGTGCTCGACAAGCGCCGCTGCAGAGCGAACTCGGCCGTCAGCAGGATATGGCGCTGCGTATCCGCGGCAACGACGGACTCATTTGGTACGACAGTCGGCCGACGCTACCGGCAACACCGCCGACACCGCCGGGCCTGCAAACGTTACGTAGCGCAGGGACTGATTATCGGGTGTACAGCGTTTTGCTGGAGCCGGAAAACACTGATTCAGCACACCTTACGCTGCTGCTGGACATTACCCATCACCAACACTTTCTTCAGCGCATGCAACACTTGATCTGGCTCACGGTGGGGCTCTGCGCGCTAGCCACGGCGCTGCTAGGCGCATGGGCGGCACGCAGCGGCTTGCGTCCACTCAGGCAGATGAGCAAAATCGCTGCCAGCGTCTCAGCCAGTTCGCTGACCATGCGCTTGCCGCAAACGGAAATGCCGACTGAGCTGGAGGAACTGACGCACGCTTTCAACGCCATGTTTGGGCGCCTCGACGAGGCCTTTCAGCGGCTCTCGGCGTTTTCCGCCGACATCGCCCATGAGCTACGCACGCCCCTGTCAAACCTGCTGACCCACACCCAAGTCACCCTCACCCGCCCGCGCACGGCCGAGGACTATCGCGAGGCCCTGCTCAGTAATCTTGAGGAACTGCAGTGGATGGCGCAGATGGTCAACGACATGCTGTATCTGGCCAAGGCCGAACACGGCCTGCTCAATCCGGCACGGGAAACGCTGCAACTGGAAGAGGAAGCGGACACCGTACTGGAGTTTTTCGCGCCTCTGGCCGAGGACGCACAGGTGCGGCTGTCACGCGAAGGGCACGCCACACTGGCCGGTGATCGCAACATGCTGCGCCGCGCCCTCTCCAACCTGCTGGACAACGCGCTGCGCTTCACTCCGGCAGGCGGACAGGTGGCAATGCGTATATCTCACTCGGCTCAAGGCGTGCAACTGAGCATCGAAAACAACGGCACAACCATTCCTGCGCAAACATTACCGCGAGTATTCGATCGCTTTTTCCGTGCGGACCCTGCACGCAGCCAAGGCAGTAACGAACACGCGGGGTTGGGGCTGGCGATCACTCAGTCAATCATCCGAGCCCATGGCGGGCAGATTCGTTGCGAATCGGCGGACGGTTTGACGCGCTTTGTGATTGAGTTGCCGGCTTAAGTTAAACCGTGAATCACTGGACGCCTTCGCGAATAAATTCGCTCCCACAACAGATCGCATAATTCTATGGGAGCGAATTCATTGGCGAATGACCCGACGCGGTGCACCTGACACACCGCAAAGCAATCACTCGTAACGCAGCGCATAGGCCGGCTGGATCTGTGCCGCACGCCAGGCCGGGTAGAGCGTCGCGAGGAAACTCAGGATAAACCCGGCGCTGCAGATCAGCCCAACATCCGCCCATTGCAGTTGGGACGGCAGATTGTTGACGAAGTACACATCGGAACTGAAGATATGCTGCCCGGTGACGCGCTCCAGCCAGCCTACCATCTCGCTGACATTGAACGCCGCGATAACGCCGAGAACGCCGCCGATCAGGGTGCCAACGATCCCGATGACAGTACCCTGGACCATGAAAATCATCATGATCTGCCCAGGCGTGGCACCGATGGTGCGCAAGATGGCGATGTCAGCGCCTTTGTCGTTAACCACCATGATCAAGGTGGCGATGATGTTGAACGCCGCCACCGCGACAATCATCAACAGCAGCAGGCCGATCATGGTTTTTTCCATTTTCATCGCACTGAACAGGCTGCCCTGGGTGTGAGTCCAGTCATCAGCGCGGTAATCAGCGCCCAGACTGGCAACGATGGCCGCCGAGACCTGTGGGGCGGTGTATAGGTCCTTAAGCGCCAGACGCACACCTTGCACCTGACCCGGCTGCCAGCGCTGCATTTGCGCGGCGTCAGCGACGTTGATCAGGGCCATGGAGCCATCAAGCTCCGCACCGACCTTGAACACGCCAACCACGGTCAGCCGTTGCAGGCGCGGGGTAATACCGCCCGGCGCACTGCTGACTTCCGGCACGATCAGGGTCAGTTTGTCGCCGACATTGACATGAAAGCGCCGAGCGGTGATCTCACCGATAACCACGCCGAATTCGCCGGCTTTCAGGTCTGTCAGGCGACCCTGGGTGATGTGCTGGGCAACAATCGATACTTCGTGCTCCAGCGCTGGATCAACGCCGCTGATCTGGATCGGCTGCATCAAACCCTTGTAGGAGAACATGCCTTCCATTTCAGTAAACGGAACGGCAGCGGTGACCTCGGGGTTCTTCATCGCCGTAGCGGCCACTGGCTTCCAGTTGTCGAGCGGGGTCACGCCAGCGATGACGGCGTGGGGCACCATGCCGAGAATGCGCGAACTCATTTCACGCTGAAAACCATTCATCACCGACAGCACCACGATCATTGCCAACACGCCCAGCGCGAGGCCAATCATCGAGGTCATCGAAATAAACGAGATGAAGTGATTACGGCGCTTGGCGCGGGTATAGCGCGCGCCAATAAAAATTGATAACGGTCTGAACATTCGCGGAGCACCGTAGAAAAAATAAAAACCCCGACGCAGCGACAACAGGCGCCGGGTTGATTGAATCAATCAGCGACCAAATGACCATCTTCCAGACGCAATACCCGATCCATCTGCCGGGCCAGGGTCATGTCGTGGGTCACCACCAGAAATGCCGTGCGCAATGAGGTGCTGAGCTCCAGCATCAAATCCTGAATGCCTTGTGCCGTGTGATGATCGAGGTTGCCGGTGGGTTCGTCGAGCATCACCAGACCCGGCTGGTTGACCAGCGCCCGGGCAATCGCCACGCGCTGACGCTCGCCGCCGGACAGTTCGGATGGCTTGTGCGCCAGTCTGTGCCCCAGCCCTACCCGCTGCAGCAACGCCGTGGCGCGCTGGCGGGCTTCCGGGATCGCCGTGCGGCCGATCAACAGCGGCATGCAGACGTTCTCCAAGGCGGTGAACTCAGGCAACAGGTGGTGGAATTGATACACAAACCCCAGCGCACGATTGCGTAACAGGCCACGGGCTTTTTCGCCCAACGCCGACAGTTCTTCACCCGCCAGCCACACGCTGCCTTGCGAAGGCGTATCCAGACCGCCAAGCAGATTGAGCAAGGTACTTTTACCGGAACCCGAACTGCCGACAATGGCGACGCGCTCGCCCGGATGCAACTCCAGTTGCAAGCCCGACAGGACCACCACCGACTCTGGGCCTTCCTCGTAGGATTTGCCCAGATTGCGGCAACTCAGTACTGCTTTATTACTCATGCCCGACTCACTCATAACGTAGCGCCTCCGCAGGCTGGGTGCGCGCCGCACGCCAGGCTGGATACAGGGTGGCGAGAAAACTCAGAATCAATGCAGCACCGCAGACCAGCAACACGTCTTCGGCCATCAATTGCGACGGTAGGTAGTCAATGAAGTAAACATCTGCATTGAGAAACTTGTGCCCGATCAGGCCTTCCAGGGCGGAGATCGCCGCGCTGACGTTGAGCGCCGCGAGAATCCCCACCACCGCACCGATCAGCGTCCCGACCACACCGATGACCGTGCCCTGCACCATGAAGATCGCCATGATCTGCCCAGGTGTAGCGCCCAGGGTGCGCAGGATCGCGATATCGCCCTTCTTGTCGTTGACCACCATCACCAGCGTGGAAATGATATTGAAGGCCGCGACCGCAACGATTAGCAACAGCAGCAAGCCGATCATGGCTTTTTCCATACGGATCGCCTGATACAGATTGCCTTGGGTTCGGGTCCAGTCACGGGCATAGAAATTATGATCACCCAACTTCTGGGCAATTTCCCACGCCACGCGTGGCGCCTGGAACAGATCATCGAACTTCAGACGCAGCCCTTGGACCTGGTCCGGTTTCCAGCGATGCAGGCGCGCCAGATCGGTGAGATTGGTCAGACCGAGGTAACCGTCCAGCTCACCGGCGCCGACGTGAAAGATGCCGACAACGGTGAAGCGCTTCATCCGCGGAAATATCCCGGCGGGGGTGACGGTCACTTCCGGGGCAACGAAGGTCAGCTTGTCACCGAGACCGACGCCCAGCTTGGTAGCCGCCTTGTCGCCGATAACGATACCGAAGCTACCAGGCGTCAGATCGTCGAGTTGCCCCTTCAGCATGAAGTTATCGATGATCGAAACCTTGCGCTCCTGCACCGGATCAATGGCATTGAGCAGCACCTTCTGCACCTGGCCGTTGTTGGTCAGTAACCCCTGCATCTGGGTGAATGGCGCAACGGCCACTACCTGAGGGTTGGCCTTGACCTTGTCGCCCAGGCTTTGCCAGTCGCTGATCGGCTGATCGGACTCGATGGTCGCGTGGGGCACCATGCCCAGCACGCGGGTGCGCATCTCATGATCGAAGCCATTCATGACCGATAACACGACAATCATCACGACAACGCCAAGGGCGAGACCGATCATCGACGTCAGGGAAATGAAGGAGACAAAATGATTGCGGCGTTTTGCACGGGTATAACGCGTGCCAATAAATACAAAAAGAGGTCTGAACATGTCGGGGCTTGTTCGGAGGAAAGGGAACGTCCTTGTGGCGGGGTTCAGCGAGCAGCTTTACACTCAGACCACCGCCGCTACCATGGGTTCGCCATGTCGACATTAGATGAAGAAGATCGCCGCGAATACTACCGTATCGAGGACACGATCGCACTGGAAATTAACCACCTGTCCGCCACTGATTCGACCCATCAGGCGCCTGCACAGGATACGTCCACGCTGTTCAACCTGCTCAGCGAACTGCACATCAGCGAGTTCGAGTCTCAGCATCTGCTACGCCAACTGGGTGACCATGACCGCGTGCTAGGCAGTTATCTGAAGACCCTGAACAAGCGCATCGATCTGCTCAGCGAGGTTGTCGCACACACCGTATTGGGCAAGATCGGCGAGCCACAACTGGTGATTCTCTCCGAAGGCGGCGTGCAGTTTCATCATCCGCTGCCGCTTCCTGCCGGCACGCTACTGTCCATCAAAATGGTTCTGATGCCACAAGCGCTGGGCTTGATGGTGAACGCCAAGGTCACTCATTGCGATGCTCGCGAAATCGGAAATTTCGAGATAGGCACCGAATTCGAGGACTTGTCGGATGCCCAGCGACAGTTGCTTGCCCGTTACATCCTGCAACGACAATCTCAGCAACGCCGCCTGGCGAAGGAGCAGAACGACGCCTCAGAGACCTGAGATTGACGAATTCGGCTCTCCCGCCAAAAACCTGCGAACCCAGGTCGCGAGAAGGCTTAAGCAGTAAACGGCGCTAAAACCCAAAAGGATTAAATGTGACCCTTATCTACGGCCACCGCGGCGCCAAAGGCGAAGCACCGGAAAATACCCTGACCAGTTTCCAGGAATGCCTCAAGCACGGCGTTCGCCGCTGCGAGCTGGACCTGCATCTGTCACGTGACGGCGAACTGATGGTGATCCATGACCCAACGCTCAAACGAACCACGGATCGGCGCGGCAAAGTCGTCGAACAGGATGCTGCGGACCTGGCCACCTATGACGCGCGCCAAGGCGGCCCTGGCTGGATCCAGCCTTGCCCGATTCCACGCCTGGAAGCATTGTTCGAGCAATGCGACTTCGATCACTGGCAACTGGAGGTCAAAAGCGCATCACGCACTCGCGCAGCAACCACCGTGCTGGCGATTCGTGAATTAGCCCAGCGCCACGGCCTGCTGGATAAAGTCACCGTTACGTCGAGTTCGCGGGAAGTATTGCGTGCGGCGCTAGACCTTACACCCGACCTGTCACGCGGACTGGTGGCTGAATACGCCTGGCTCGACCCACTGAAGGTCGCGCAAAGTTATGACTGCAAGATTCTGGCGTTGAACTGGACACTGTGCACCCCCGAGCGCTTGCAGAAAGCCCAGCGTCAGGGATTGCACGTGTCTGTCTGGACAGTCAACGAACCCGCGCTGATGCGCAGGCTCGCCGACTTCGGCGTAGATAGCCTGATTACAGACTTTCCCGGTTTGGCCATCGCCACTCTCGGGAATTGCTGAAATCGGTCTCCCCGGCCGGCTCAGGCCACCGGCCGGAGCCGCTCAAAAAAGCCGGTTGAGGCCATCGTAAGCGGCTACCCGATAGGCTTCGGCCATGGTCGGGTAGTTAAAGGTGGTGTTGACGAAGTATTTGAGGGTATTGGCCTCACCCGGCTGGTTCATGATCGCCTGACCGATATGCACGATCTCTGACGCCTGGTCACCGAAGCAATGCACGCCCAGCACTTGCAGCGTGTCGCGGTGGAACAAAATTTTCAGCATGCCGACCGGCTCGCCGGAGATCTGCGCTCGGGCCATGCCCTTGAAGAACGCCTTGCCCACTTCGTACGGTATTTTCGCTTGGGTCAGCTCGTGTTCGTTCTTGCCGATCGAACTGATCTCCGGAATGGTGTAGATCCCGGTCGGCACATCGTTGACGAAGCGCCAACTGCCATTGTCGACGAGGCTGCCCGCGGCTGAACGGCCTTGGTCATAGGCCGCACTGGCCAGGCTAGGCCAGCCGATCACATCGCCGGCACCATAAATGGTCGGGACGCTGGTACGGTAGTTTTCATCGACCTCGATCTGACCACGGCTATTGGCCTTGATCCCAATGTTTTCCAACCCAAGTTTGTCGGTGTTGCCGGTCCGGCCGTTGCACCAGAGCAAGGCGTCTGCCTTGATTTTTTTGCCGGACTTGAGGTGCAGAATCACACCATGATCCAGGCCTTCAACCCGCTCGTAATCTTCGTTGTGGCGAACCATCACGTTGTTGTTGCTGAAGTGATAGCTCAACGCCTGAGAGATTTCCGAGTCAAGGAAGCTCAGCAATTGCTCACGATTGTCCACCAACTCAACCATCACACCCAGGCCGCTGAAAATCGACGCGTATTCGCAACCGATAACACCGGCGCCGTAGATGATCAGCTTGCGCGGGGTATGCCCGAGACTGAGGATGGTGTCGCTATCGTAGATGCGCTGGTGGGTGAAATCGATATCGACCGGGCGATAGGGGCGTGAGCCGGTGGCGATGATGATCTGATTGGCCACCAGCTTTTCCACTGCACCGTTAGGGCATACCACGTCGATGCTGTGCTCATCGGCAAAACTGCCCGTACCGAAAAACACATCGACACGGTTACGAGCGTAATAGCCGGTACGCGATGTCACTTGCTTGGTGATGACTTTTTCAGCGTTTTTCAGTACGTCCGGGAACGAGAACCAACGCGGCTCGCCGATAGACCGGAACATAGGGTTGGTGTTGAAGTGAATGATCTGTTTGACCGAGTGACGCAGCGCCTTGGACGGGATGGTGCCCAGGTGAGTGCAGTTACCGCCGACCTGACGACGGCTATCAACCATCGCTACTTTGCGTCCTGCTTTAGCGGCATTCATCGCCGCGCCTTCTCCAGCTGGGCCTGAACCCAGCACCACTACGTCGTAGTTGTAGACAGCCATGCGTACTCCTTTAGAACAGGCCGAGGCGCCACTCTGGCGTCTCTGGCTAAATCATGCCGCGGCCAGCGGCATGAAGGATCGAAACAGGGGCGCAGTCTAACCAAGCGCGGAAGCGGCGAACATTAACCCTTGGTCGCGTCGTAGGCCAATACTGTCTGCACTACATCACACGCAAGGGCAATAAATCGCTGTCGGACTACAGCAGTTTGCCGGCAAACAGCCTGTCGAACTCCGAATTGCTGCGGATGATAAAGCGCTTATCGGCACGAATCACAAAAAAAGCGGCGATTTTATGCTGTTCTGCGAAAGCCCAGCCCCGTTCCGGTCCGAGAATCAGCAGCAAGGTAGAAAACCCATCGGCCATCAGCGTCGAATGATCAATCACCGTCACCGACGCCAAAGCATGATCAATGGGCGCCCCGGTCAGCGCATCAAAGGTATGGGAATAGCGCCGCCCATCCTGTTCGAAATAATTACGGTAATCGCCAGAGGTGGAAACGCCATAGCCATCGAGTTCGATAATTTTTTCAGCAATCTGCTGATCGTCTCTAGGCGCTTCAAGCGCTACATGCCAAGGTGAACCATCGGCTTTTTTGCCAACGGCCTTGAGCTCACCTGTCGCCTCGACCAAAAAGCTGCGGATACCCAACGCCTGCATCTGCGCACTGAGACGGTCCACTGTGTAACCGGCGGCGATGCTATTGAAGTCCACTTCGACTGCCGCGTCCTTGCATAACTGATCGCCGTCGATACGCAAATGGCCATGGCCCACTCGCTGGAGCACCTGGGCCAATTGCTCGGCCGTCGGTACGTGTTCGACCCGGGCCTGCGGGCCAAAACCCCACAGATCGAGCAACGGTTCAACGGTCAGGTCGTATGAACCTTGGCTATCGATAGACAACTGCTCGCCTACCCGGACCAGCTCCAATACGCCTGCTGGCATCGACTGACAACTATTAGCTGGCAGCATATTGAACCGTTCGATGTCCGAGTCACTGCGGTAGGTCGACATCTGTTGATCAACCTCGGCCAGAATCGCTTCTACCTCCGGCTGGACGTGCGCAACGTCGGGCCCATCGGGGCCGCGTACGTATTTCACCGAATACATGCTACCCATGGTCGGACCGCCGAAACTTTCCAGGCTGTCACCCGAACCGCACCCAGCCATTGCGCCGAACAGCAGCACAGGCGTCAAAACGCGGACCAGACACCTGAGCGTACTCAACCCCCCATCCAATCAAAGCGCATTTGCTGCTCGCAAAGCCCGGCACGGGCCAAAAATTGTCTTAACCTGTAAATAGGCACTCAAAAAGGCGCAGCTATTATGCGACATCTGCTTATCTGTCTATTACTGTTATTAAGCCCGATTGCACAGGCCAATCCAGCAGAGCGGCTTAAGGAGGCAAGCTTCCCCGTCCAATTGAGCGACCGTTCGCCCGTACTGGAACGCAAAAGTCAGGGTGTGTTGACCTATTTATGGGCTGATGTCTACGCGGCAGCCCTGTTCAATGAACCCTCGATCAGCCCCCAGCAAGCCTTTACCGAGCAGCGCGCCCAGTGCCTGGAACTGTATTACTTTCGCAATATCGACCGGACCGATGTGATCAAGGCCGCCAACGTGACCCTTGCTCGCCAGCAAAGCAAAGCCACCCTCACCCGCCTGCAACCAGAACTGAACCAATTGCATGACAGCTTCCAGAACATCCAGCCCGGCGACAGATATGCCCTCTTCTATCAACCCCAACGCGGGCTAAGCCTGGAGCGCAACGGCAAGGTGATTTTCAGTAGTACCAACCCCGAATTGGCGCGGATTTATTTAGGCCTTTGGCTGGCGCCCAACGGACTGTCGCAGAGCCTGCGCAAGTCCTTGATGGATCGTAGTTGACGCCACGTTTTAGTTGTCTTGCCGGCCCATAAAACATATTGTTACAAGACGTGTTGCGTGCAGGCAGGAGCCATATTGCGACAGCGAATAAAAACAATGGATGCTTAGCCAGATAGTTAATGAGAGTACTTGAAATGGCCTTGAATACGGGCAAGGGCAAGGCGATTTTTCGCGTTGTCAGCGGCAACTTTCTGGAAATGTTTGACTTCATGGTTTATGGCTTTTACGCCACAGCCATTGCCAAAACCTTCTTCCCTAGTGACAGCGCTTTCGCTTCGTTGATGTTGTCGCTGGCCACCTTCGGTGCCGGCTTTCTGATGCGTCCGCTGGGTGCGATTTTTCTAGGGGCCTATATCGACCGTCATGGTCGTCGCAAAGGTCTGATTATTACCCTGGCATTGATGGCCATGGGCACTGTATTGATTGCTTGTGTGCCCGGCTATGCGACGCTGGGCGTCGCAGCGCCGCTGCTGGTATTGCTCGGACGTCTGTTGCAGGGCTTCTCTGCCGGCGTGGAATTGGGCGGTGTCTCGGTTTACCTCGCGGAAATTTCTACACCGGGCCGTAAAGGCTTTTTCGTCAGTTGGCAATCGGCTAGCCAACAAGCCGCCGTCGTTTTCGCCGGTTTGCTGGGCGTAGGTCTCAACCACTGGCTGAGCCCGGAGCAAATGGGTGATTGGGGCTGGCGCGTACCATTCCTGATCGGCTGCATGATCGTGCCGGCAATCTTCGTGATTCGTCGCTCGCTGGAGGAAACGCCCGAGTTCGAGGCGCGTAAACATCGCCCCTCTCTGCGCGACGTGACGCGTTCGATCAGTCAGAACTTTGGCCTGGTGCTGGGAGGCATGGCGCTGGTAGTGATGACCACCGTGTCGTTTTACCTGATTACCGCCTACACCCCGACCTTTGGCAAAAATGAACTGCACCTGTCAGATTTCGACAGCCTGCTGGTTACGGTCTGTATCGGGTTGTCGAACTTCTTCTGGCTGCCAGTCATGGGTTCACTTTCCGACCGCATCGGGCGTAAGCCGCTGCTACTGGCGGCGACCATTCTGGCGCTTCTCACAGCCTACCCTTCTCTGTCCTGGCTGGTAGCCAACCCGAGCTTCGAACACTTGCTGATCGTTGAACTGTGGTTGTCGTTCCTCTACGGCTCCTACAACGGCGCCATGGTGGTAGCCCTGACCGAAATCATGCCCGTCGAAGTGCGAACCACTGGCTTCTCACTGGCTTATAGCCTCGCGACGGCCACCTTCGGTGGTTTCACCCCGGCAGCCTGTACTTACCTGATCCATGTGCTGGACAACAAAGCCGCGCCAGGGATCTGGCTCAGCGCTGCAGCCATTCTGGGACTGACCGCTACTCTGGTCCTGTTCCGCAAAGGCAAACACCAGTTGGAAGCGCCTCAGGCAGTACCGATAAACAGCTAATAGCTTAATAGCACCCAAAAAAATGCCCCGAACCAGTCGGGGCATTTTTTATCTATCGCTTAGCGCGGGAAGGCAGGCGGGTTGACCCCTGACATCTCTTCCATCACGCGAACAACCTGGCAGCTATAACCGAATTCGTTGTCGTACCAGACGTACAGAACAACACGGTTGTCATTGCAGATAGTCGCTTCAGCATCCACAACACCGGCGTGACGCGAACCCACGAAGTCGGTGGAAACCACCTCCTGTGAGTGCACGAAATCGATCTGCTTGTGCAGGTCCGAGTGCATGGCCATGTAGCGCAGGTATTCGTTTATTTCTTCGCGGCTGGTTGGCTTCTCAAGGGTCAGGTTGAGGATAGCCATGGACACGTTAGGCGTTGGAACACGGATCGCGTTGCCAGTCAGCTTGCCAGCCAGTTCAGGCAGGGCCTTGGCAGCGGCGGTAGCAGCACCGGTTTCAGTGATGACCATGTTCAACGCAGCGCTACGGCCACGACGATCACCCTTGTGGAAGTTGTCGATCAGGTTCTGGTCGTTGGTGTACGAGTGAACCGTTTCAACGTGACCATTGACGATACCAAACTTGTCATTGACGGCCTTCAACACCGGCACGATGGCGTTGGTGGTGCAGGACGCCGCCGAAACGATCAGGTCTTCAGCCGTGATCTGGTCATGGTTGATGCCATGCACGATATTCTTCAGCTTGCCTTTGCCTGGCGCGGTAAGAACCACACGCTCGATGCCCGGGCAGGTCAAATGCTGGCCGAGGCCTTCGGCATCACGCCATACGCCGGTGTTGTCCACCAGCAACGCATTCTTGATGCCGTACTGGGTGTAATCCACATCAGTCGGATTCTTCGCGTAGATCACTTGAATCATGTTGCCGTTGGCGGTAATGGTGTTGCTGGCTTCATCGATAGTGATGGTGCCATTGAACGGGCCATGTACCGAATCACGACGCAGCAGACTGGCACGTTTGACCAGGTCATTATCGGCGCCTTTGCGCACGACAATGGCACGCAGACGCAGGCCATCGCCGCCGCCGGTTTTCTCGATCAGGATCCGCGCCAGCAGGCGACCGATCCGGCCGAAACCGTACAGCACGACATCCTTGCCTTTACGGGCAGTGGCGCTTTGTTGACCGACGACATCGGCCAGCTCTGCACGCACGAACTGCTCAGCAGTAAGGCCTTGGCCTTCTGCCTTGAATTTCACGGCCAACTTGCCCAGGTCCACCGAAGCGGCACCCAGTTTGAGTTCGCTCATGGCTTTAATAAGCGGGAATGTTTCGTGTACGGACAGCTCGCTGCCATCAGCCTGGCGATGACGAGCAAAGCGATGGGCTTTGAGAATCGCGATGACTGAACGGTTGATCAGGCTGCGGCCATAGATCGAGCTCACCACATTGTTATTGCGGTAGAGCTGACCGATGAGGGGGATCATCGCCTCGGCGAGGGCTTCACGATCGATCCATTCACCAAGACACTGGTCGGGCTTCTGAGTCACGGGAACCTTCCACATGTAGGGGCTGAAAAAAGGGGCTACATTATGCCGCCGCCTTTGTTTATGAGCAATGCACGACGATCAGATTACACAGCGCTACATTTTCCGGCGCGCTGAAAACTGACAGCGCCTGCCTCCGCCCGTTACAATCACCGCCCTTGTTGCAACGCTTGGAGCTCAACCTCCCGTGCCTGTCCTGCGTCTACCGCTACTCCCTGCCGCTGCAGGTAAACAACACTGGGGCAATTTGCCTGGTGCCGCCCTAAGCCTGGCTATTGCCGAGGCCGCCAGCGCCGCCAAGCGCTTCACGCTGCTTTTAACCGCTGACAGCCAAAGTGCCGAACGTCTTGAGCAAGAGCTTAGCTTCTTTGCGCCTACCCTGCCGGTTCTGCATTTCCCGGATTGGGAAACCCTGCCCTACGATTTGTTCTCGCCGCATCAGGACATCATTTCCCAGCGTATCGCCAGCCTTTATCGGTTGCCGGAACTTGCGCATGGCGTTTTGGTAGTCCCTATCACGACGGCGCTACACAGACTGGCACCCACCAAGTTTCTGCTTGGCAGCAGCCTGGTGCTGGACATCGGCCAGAAGCTTGATGTCGAACACATGCGTACCCGGCTTGAAGCCAGCGGCTACCGCTGCGTCGACACAGTGTACGAGCACGGTGAGTTCGCGGTCCGTGGCGCCCTGATCGATCTGTTCCCGATGGGCAGCAAACTGCCGTACCGGATCGACCTGTTCGACGACGAAATCGAAACCCTGCGCACCTTCGACCCGGAAAACCAGCGTTCCATCGACAAGGTCGAATCGGTTCGCCTGCTGCCCGCGCGCGAATTTCCGCTGCAAAAAGATGCTGTCACCCGCTTCAAGGCCCGCTTTCGCGAGCGCTTCGACGTGGACTTCCGTCGCTGCCCGATCTTTCAAGACCTGAGCAGCGGCATCACTCCGGCCGGTATCGAGTACTACCTGCCGTTGTTCTTCGATGAAACCTCAACCCTGTTCGACTACCTGCCCCAGGACACCCAGGTATTCTCGCTGCCCGGCATCGAACAAGCGGCGGAAAATTTCTGGAGCGACGTCCGCAACCGCTATGAAGAGCGGCGCGTCGACCCTGAGCGACCGCTATTACCGCCCAATGAATTGTTCTTGCCGGTAGAAGACTGTTTTGCTCGTTTGAAAAGCTGGCCACGCGTGATTGTCAGCCAACAGGACGTCGAGCCCGGTGCTGGCCGCGAACGCTTCCCGGCGCTGCCGTTGCCGGATCTGGCGATTCAATCCAAGGCCACACAGCCCTTGGCGGCACTGTCGACATTTCTCGAGGGGTTCCCTGGCCGCGTATTGTTCACTGCCGAATCTGCCGGGCGTCGGGAAGTGCTGCTGGAACTGCTCGAACGCCTGAAGCTGCGCCCGAAAACCGTGGACAGCTGGCCGGACTTCGTCAGTGGCAAGGAACGCCTGTCGATCACCATCGCACCACTGGATGAAGGTCTGCTGCTGGAGCATCCGTCCCTGGCGTTGGTGGCCGAAAGCCCGCTGTTCGGTCAGCGGGTCATGCAACGTCGGCGTCGGGAAAAACGCACCGACGGCGGCAACAATGACGCGGTCATCAAAAACCTCACCGAACTGCGCGAAGGCGCACCCGTGGTGCACATCGACCATGGTGTCGGCCGCTACCTGGGTCTGGCCACGCTGGAAGTGGAAAATCAGGTCGCCGAATTCTTGATGCTGGCCTACGCCGAAGACGCCAAGCTGTATGTCCCGGTGGCCAACCTGCACTTGATCGCCCGCTACACCGGCAGCGATGACGCCCTGGCGCCGCTGCACCGACTGGGTTCGGAAATCTGGCAGAAAGCCAAACGCAAAGCCGCCGAGCAAGTGCGTGATGTCGCCGCCGAACTACTGGACATCTATGCCCGCCGTGCCGCCCGCGAAGGGTATGCCTTCGCCGACCCGAAAGCCGACTATGCAACCTTCAGCGCCGGCTTCCCGTTCGAGGAAACCCCAGACCAACAAACCACCATCGATGCCGTACGCGCCGACATGTTGGCACCCAAGCCGATGGACCGACTGGTGTGCGGCGACGTAGGCTTCGGCAAGACCGAAGTGGCGATGCGCGCTGCATTTATTGCCGTGCATGGTGGACGTCAGGTGGCCATTCTGGTGCCTACCACCCTGCTCGCCCAGCAACACTACAACAGCTTTCGCGATCGCTTCGCCGATTGGCCAGTGAGCGTGGAGGTCATGAGCCGCTTCAAGTCCGCCAAAGAAATCAACGCGGCGGTGGCAGACCTGGCAGAAGGCAAGATTGATATCGTCATTGGCACGCACAAGCTGCTGCAGGACGATGTAAAGATCAAAAATCTGGGCTTGGTGATCATCGACGAAGAGCATCGCTTCGGTGTGCGTCAGAAGGAACAACTCAAGGCCCTGCGCAGTGAAGTCGACATCCTCACCCTGACCGCGACCCCGATCCCGCGAACGCTGAACATGGCGGTATCGGGCATGCGCGACTTGTCGATCATTGCCACGCCACCCGCGCGTCGCCTGTCCGTGCGTACCTTCGTCATGGAGGAGAATAAAAGCACGATCAAGGAAGCCCTGCTCCGCGAACTGCTGCGGGGCGGCCAGGTTTACTACCTACATAACGACGTGAAAACCATCGAGAAATGCGCCGCCGATCTGGCCGAACTGGTGCCTGAAGCCCGTATCGGCATCGGCCATGGACAGATGCGCGAACGCGATCTTGAGCAGGTGATGAGCGACTTTTATCACAAGCGCTTCAACGTGCTGATCGCCTCGACCATCATCGAAACCGGCATCGATGTGCCCAGCGCGAACACCATCATCATCGAACGTGCGGACAAGTTCGGCCTGGCACAGCTGCACCAGTTGCGTGGTCGCGTAGGCCGTAGTCACCACCAGGCTTACGCCTACCTGCTGACACCGCCTCGGCAACAAATCACCCCGGACGCAGAAAAGCGCCTGGAAGCCATCGCCAACACTCAAGACCTCGGTGCAGGCTTCGTGCTCGCGACCAACGATCTGGAAATCCGTGGCGCTGGCGAACTGTTGGGCGATGGCCAGAGCGGGCAGATCCAGGCCGTGGGCTTCACGCTCTATATGGAAATGCTCGAACGTGCGGTCAAGTCCATTCGCAAGGGTGAACAACCGAACCTCGACCAGCCCTTGGGTGGCGGGCCGGAAATCAACCTGCGTCTGCCGGCCTTGATCCCCGAAGCCTACCTGCCCGATGTGCATACCCGCCTGATTCTGTACAAACGCATCGCCAACGCTGCCGATGAAGACAGTCTCAAGGACCTGCAAGTGGAGATGATCGACCGCTTCGGCCTGTTGCCCGAACCGACCAAGAACCTGGTACGCCTGACGCTGCTCAAGTTGCAGGCCGAGCAACTGGGCATCAAGAAAGTCGATGCCGGGCCGCAAGGTGGACGAATCGAATTCAGCGCCGATACCCAGGTTGATCCACTGGTGCTGATCAAGCTGATTCAGGGCCAGCCCAACCGGTACAAATTCGAGGGCGCCACGCTGTTCAAGTTCATGGTGCCTATGGAGCGCCCGGAAGAGCGTTTCAATACGTTAGAAGCGCTGTTCGAGCGCCTGACCCCAAAAACAGCTTAAGGATTCACCCATGCGTGTGCTTCGCTCATTGATCCTTCTGCTGACGCTGATCGCACCGGCAGCGTTTGCTGACGGTGTGTATCAGGTCGAAATGATCCTGTTTCGGCAGCTTGGCCAGCCTGCCACGACCAACCAGCCTGCCCCCGAAGCCTGGGCCACTGGAGCCCAGAAAATCAGCGCCGAGAATGAACACAGCCTCGCGCTGACCGAAATGGCCGGTAAACTGGACGCCAGCGGCAACTACAAAGTGCTGCTGCACCGGGCCTGGCAGCAGAACCTGAGCGCTGATCCGAGCAAAATGGCGGTCACCAATGGTCAGGAGCAGTTCGGTCACTTTCCCATTGAGGGCACCGTCACCTTGAGTCTGGCGCGGTTTACCGATATCACGGCAGACTTTTGGGTCAATCAACTCGATACCTATGGTGTGGTGGGCACCAGCGAGCGAATGACCCAGACGACCCGGGTAAAGAATGGCGAATTGACCTACATGGACAATGGCAGTCTAGCCATGCTGATCAAGGTTTCTCCTCTTTAAACATCCAAGGGGCGCGTTGCGTTCCTTGCCCTTTGAGCATCGCTGCGGCGTAGGGCTGTATTGAACTGTGTCGTCCATTCTTGAAAAAATTCTCGCCTCGCCATGGGCACACGCCTTCAAAGCTCAAAGCCTTGAGCGAGGGCGCGACTATGCCCAGCAGCAACGCATCATGTTGCAGCACCTGAGCCCCGAATTGATCCGGACCGTGTGCAGAGGCTCGGGTCTGGAAATCTACACGCAAACCCTCATCCTCAAAGACCCGGACAACCATAAACAATTCGTGGTGTGCAAATGCACCTGCCCCGTGCGCAATAACTGTAAGCATTGCGCCGCCGCTCTTTTCTTCCTGCAAGACCCAGAAAACAAAGCCTCGATCCTCGCCGCGATTGACGTGCCAAACCGCACGACTGCGCCAGTAAGAGCCGAGCCAAAGCCCGCGCTGCCGGAGCGCCTGATTGACACCCAGCCTGTCCCTCGACTGATTCTCGCCAGCTTCGAATTCAGCGCGTACGAACCGCGTAATGGCCGTATGCAACGGCATATTCAGCATCGCGCGGCGTTGGCGTTTGGCTACGGCGAACATTATGCGACAGGAAGTAAAACCACCGACATCCTGGAACACAACGACACTGAAACCCTACGCATCCGCCGCCATCCCGAAGCGGAAAAACGCTTGCGGCAGGTCATTCATGAGTTTGGCTTCAGACTGGCGACCCGACAAAGCAAAGCCTTGCCCGACAGCGCGGGGGACATGTTCGAACTGCCGAGCGACAAAGCATGGCTGAACTTCATGATCAATGACCTGCCGCGACTGCGCGAGCAAGGCTGGGAAATCGATATTGCCGAGGAGTTCGCGTTCGATCTCACTCCCGTAGACGACTGGTACGCAGTCATCGATGAGCCGCCTGAGCGCGACTGGTTCGATCTGGAACTGGGCATCATCGTCAATGGCGAACGCCTGAGTCTGTTACCCATCCTGATCAATCTACTGCGCAGCCATCCCGAATTGATGAGCCCGGCAGGGATCGCTAACCGCCAGGATGACGAGCAACTGTTGGTCCAGCTCAACCATTTCACCCAGCGAGGCGGTGGCCCGGTGCAGGTCGCGCTGCCCTATGGTCGCCTGAAGCCCGTATTGGCGACGCTGGGCGATTTCTATTGGCGCGAAGACGGCAACAACGCACTTCGCCTCAGTAAAGTAGACGCCGCACGCCTGACCCTGCTGGATGATCTGCCACTGACCTGGGAAGGTGGCGAACGCCTGCGTCAGTTTGCCGAGCGCTTGGCGGACATCAAGAACACTTCAGTGGCCGTGCCAGACGGCCTGAATGCGACCCTGCGGCCCTATCAGCTTGAAGGCCTGAGCTGGATGCAATCGCTGCGCGAACTGGAAGTGGGCGGCATCCTGGCCGATGACATGGGTTTGGGCAAAACCTTGCAGACCCTGGCCCACCTGCTGATCGAAAAGCAGGCGGGTCGTCTTGATCGTCCGTCTCTGGCCGTGATGCCCACCAGCCTGATCCCTAACTGGATGGATGAAGCCGAGCGTTTCACCCCTCAACTAAGGGTGTTGGCATTGTATGGGCCGAGCCGGCGCCAGGACTTCGCTAGCCTCCAGGATTACGACCTGATCCTCACCACCTATGCGCTGCTGCCCCGTGACGTCGAGCTGTTGGCGCAGCAACCGCTGCATGTGCTGATCCTCGACGAAGCGCAGTACATCAAGAACCCCAACAGCAAAGCCGCTGAGGCCGCGCGCAGCCTGAACGCTAGGCAGCGCCTGTGCCTCAGTGGCACGCCGCTGGAAAACCATCTGGGCGAGCTATGGTCACTGTTCCACTTTCTGATGCCTGGCTGGCTGGGTGACAGCAAGCAGTTCAACAGCAACTACCGCACCGCCATCGAGAAACACGGCAACGAAGAGCGCTTGCAGCATCTGAATGCGCGGATCAAGCCGTTCCTGCTGCGTCGGACCAAGGAGCAAGTCGCGACCGAACTGCCGCCCAAGACCGAAATCATCCATTGGGTCGAGCTCAACGATGCGCAACGCGACGTGTATGAAACCGTGCGCCTGGCCATGGACAAGAAGGTTCGCGACGAAATCACCCGCAAAGGCGTTGGTCGCAGCCAGATCATTATTCTTGAAGCGCTGCTCAAGTTGCGTCAGGTCTGCTGCGATTTGCGCCTGGTCAACAGCGCCCCCATAACCGGGCGCCATGGCACCTCGGCCAAGCTGCACAGCCTGATGGAAATGCTTGAAGAGCTGCTGGTCGAAGGCCGAAAAATCCTGTTGTTCTCGCAGTTCACCTCAATGCTGACCCTGATCGAAGCCGAACTAAAACAGCGCGGTATCGAATACGCATTGCTTACCGGGACAACCAAGGACCGGCGCACACCGGTGCAGGACTTCCAGAGCGGCAAGCTGCCGATTTTCCTGATCAGCCTCAAAGCAGGTGGCATCGGCCTGAACCTGACCGCCGCCGACACGGTGATCCATTACGATCCCTGGTGGAACCCGGCCGCCGAAAATCAAGCCACCGACCGCGCATACCGCATCGGCCAGGACAAACCGGTGTTCGTCTACAAGATGATCGCGCGAGGCACGGTGGAGGAGAAAATCCAGCGCCTGCAGCAGGAAAAATCAGCACTGGCATCAGGCGTACTGGATGGCCGAACCGCTGGCGACTGGAAGCTGGGAAGCGACGACATCGCCGCCCTGTTCGCGCCTCTGCCCGCGCCGGTCAAAAAGATAAAGCATTGAATCAGACACCCCTGCAGGAGGCCTCGCCGCGTCTTCGACGCCGCGCTGTCGCGCAGCAAACTGGGTCCCTGTAGGAGCTGCCGAAGGCTGCGATAAGGTCGGCACGACCTTCAGCCATCCAGAGTTTACGACTGCTACGGTCGGACGCGACCCCGGACCGATTCGCAGCCTTCGGCAGCTCCTACAGGGGATCAGCATTTTGGCTGAAAATGTAATAAGATTTATTCTTTGTTTTTCAATGCGTTATTTTTTGTTTGATGAGAGCGGGCTTGCCCGCGATGCCAGCATGGCCGACCCAATCGCAGTCTTACGCAGCTCAGGTTATCGATCAACCCTTCAGCCCGCAGCAAGTACCCGCGCCAAGGTGGCTTTCACCTTGCCCATACCGTCATGCAGCGCCTGTTCAATCTCGGCCATGGTAATCACTGCCGACGATTTGCCAGCCGCTGGATTGACCACCAGTGCCAGGCAGGCGTAAGCCACATCCAGCTCGCGGGCCAGCGCTGCTTCAGGCATGCCGGTCATGCCGACGATATCGCAACCGTCACGCTCCAGCCGAATGATCTCCGCCACAGTTTCCAGACGCGGCCCCTGAGTGCAGGCATACACACCGTGGTCGCTGTAAGCACAGCCTTCGGCCGCCAGCGCGGCAATCAGTCGCGTGCGTAACGCTTCGCTGTAGGGATAACTGAAGTCGATATGAGTCACCTGCTCCAGATCATCGGCGAAGTAGGTGTGCTCACGACCGCTGGTGTAGTCGATCAACTGGTGCGGCACGCAGAAATGCCCAGTGCCCATGGCCGGATGAATCCCGCCCACGGCATTCACGGCCAGGATCGCCTCGGCCCCGGCCTGTTTCAATGCCCACAGGTTGGCCCGGTAGTTGACCTGATGCGGCGGAAAACGATGGGGGTGACCGTGGCGCGCCAGAAACAGCACCTCCCGGCCTGCATATTCGCCCACCTGAATCTCACCTGACGGCGCGCCATAAGGCGTATTCATCGGCAGGGACTGACGGATATTCAAGCCATCAAGTTGGGTCAGGCCGGTACCGCCGATAATCGCGTAAACAGTCATTGAAAAATCCTTCAGTCAATCAGTTGGGCGGCACGTAGCGCTTCAAGGGCCGCCAGCCAGCGTGGATGCTGACGATATTCAGTGGTGGCGTACGCTTGGCCGCGCATGCGCGCAATACGTGGCGACGGTTTGACCTTCAGCCGTTGCACGGCACTGAGTGCCAGCTCGGCAGCAGCCCGGTCATTGCACACCAGCCCCATGTCACATCCGGCGGTCAAGGCAGCTTCGATGCGACTCGCCGCATCACCGACCACATGCGCGCCGGCCATGGACAGGTCATCGCTGAAAATCACCCCATCAAACTGCAATTCACCGCGCAGGATGTCCTGCAACCAACGCCGGGAGAAACCAGCAGGCTGGGCATCGACCTGCGGGTAAATGACATGGGCTGGCATCACGGCGGCCAGTTGTTTGCTCAGGCGAGCAAACGGCACAAGGTCCTTGGCGCGGATTTCATCCAGGCTGCGCTCGTCTGTCGGAATCGCGACATGGGAATCCGCTTCAGCCCAGCCATGGCCAGGGAAGTGTTTACCGGTTGCCGCCATGCCAGCGGCGTTCATGCCACGAATGAAGGCACCGGCCAGCAATGCGGCGCGCTCGGGATCACTGTCAAAAGCACGACTGCCGACCACGGCACTGCGCTGATAATCCAGGTCCAGCACCGGAGCGAAACTCAAATCCAGCCCGACCGCCAACACTTCAGTGGCCATCAGCCAACCGCAATGTTCGGCCAGAGATTCGGCATTCAGGTTGTCGGCAATCGCCCGCATCGCTGGCAATCGGACAAAACCCTGACGCAGACGCTGTACCCGACCGCCCTCCTGATCCACCGCCAACAACAGGTCAGGCCGTATCGCACGGATCGCGGCACTGAGCTCACGAACCTGACGTGGATGCTCGATATTACGGGCAAAAATGATCAGACCGCCGACTTCGGGCTGACGCAAAAACTGGCGGTCTTCAGCGGTCAGCCAAGTACCGGCGACATCCACCATCAACGAGCCTTGCAGGCCTGAACTCATATGAAATTCCTTAACTCGACGCAGCCGACACCCTGTTCGGGAATGGCATCAACGCGCAGTGGAGACAGCCAGACGCACAACCCGCTGCCTGTCGGCGGAGCCGGGCAGACGCGAGTTGACGTGGGAGACATGAATAAATCGAGGGTACGCATGGGTGGCTAGCTTAGCCGATGAACGCTGCCGCGCCCACCCATCAACAGTCAAACCTTGGCAACGGTGGCCGTACTTTTGATGCGTGGTTTGAGTTGTGCCGAGACCATGGCGGGGTCGGTCACGCCCGTTTTGGCCCGCATACCGGCTGCGAGGAACGGCACCATCAGACGCATCACCTGCTCGATGGAGGTATTGATGCCGAAATCAGTCTCGGCAATCGCCCGTAACGCCTTGATCCCGGACATGCTGAACGCTGCGGCACCGAGCATGAAATGCACGCGCCAGAACAGTTCAATCGGTGGAATACGTGGGGCCGCTTCATTGACCAGCAGCATGTAACGGCGAAATACCTTGCCGTACATGTCTTCCAGGTAACGACGCAAGTGACCCTGGCTCTGACTGAACGCCAGACCCAACAAGCGCATGAAGATCGAGAGATCGTTACCACTGCGCGGTTGCACAACCAAAGCTTGTTCGACGAGGATTTCCAACAACTCTTCAAGCGTAGGCTTGTGTTCTGGCTTGGCCTGTCGGCGCTCCAGCTCTCGGTCCAGACTGATGCAAAACGGCCCGAGAAAGCGCGAGAAAACCGCCTGAATCAGGGCCTTCTTCGAACCGAAGTGATAGTTCACCGCCGCCAGATTGACGGAGGCTTTGCTGGTGATCAGCCGCAACGAAGTTTCGGCAAAGCCTTTTTCCGCGAATAGCTGCTCAGCAGCATCGAGGATACGTTCAACTGTTTCTGACTGAGCCATGATTCTTCTGCCTGACAAACACTCGTTTGAAACATACGTTTCAACCGGGCCAGTTGTCAAGTCTGCCCGTCCACTTTCTGGCTGACCAGTCATGCATTTAATCATATAAGGCGGGACCTGTAGCCACCGTGCGACTTATCGCCTCGAATCACCGCCCAACCACCCTCTATAGACCGTCCAGCGGCCTGAACAAAAAGGACGATTGCCAAGATGCAATCACTGTATATAATCCCAGTCACTGTACAAAAAGACAGAGCGATCAACATGATAAAACTGACGCCACGCCAAGCTGAAATTCTGAGTTTCATCAAACGCTGCCTTGAAGATAACGGCTACCCGCCAACCCGTGCGGAAATCGCTCAGGAACTGGGCTTCAAGTCGCCCAACGCAGCGGAAGAGCACCTCAAGGCCCTGGCGCGCAAGGGCGCTATCGAAATGACGCCTGGCGCCTCACGGGGCATTCGTATTCCTGGCTTCGAAGCCAAGTCCGAGGACCGCAGCCTGCCGATCATCGGTCGCGTCGCGGCTGGCGCACCTATTCTGGCACAGCAACACGTCGAAGAGTCCTGCAACATCAACCCGTCTTTCTTCCATCCGAGTGCCGACTATTTATTGCGCGTACATGGCATGAGCATGAAGGACGTCGGCATCCTCGATGGCGACTTGATTGCCGTCCACACCTGCCGCGAAGCCCGCAACGGCCAGATCGTCGTGGCGCGAATTGGCGATGAAGTCACGGTTAAACGCTTCAAACGTGAAGGCAGCAAGGTCTGGCTACTCGCCGAGAACCCGGATTTCGCCCCTATTGAAGTGAACCTCAAAGATCAGGAATTGGTGATCGAAGGCTTGAGTGTTGGCGTCATTCGCCGCTAAAGGAGACGTTATGCAGTTCCCCCAAACCCCGCAGCATGCACAACTACCACTGTTCGAGGCATTCATGGCACAGCCCATCGCCCCGCGCCTTCAAAAAGTGGTCGAAACGCCCTGGAACACAGAGCCAGACGTTTTTAGTGAACTGTCATTGCGCGGCGCGGCCGGGAACTGTCTGAACCTTCTGGCGCCGATTTTGCGGGAGTTGAGTCAGGACCAGGGTCGCTGGCTGACATTGATCGCGCCACCCGCGAGCCTGACTCAGGCCTGGTTACGTGATGCGGGGCTTAATCGTGAACGGATTCTTCTGCTGCAACCACGTGGCACGCAAAGCGCGTTGCAATTGACCTGCGAAGCTCTGCGACTGGGTCGCAGCCATACGGTTGTCAGCTGGCTCAACCCGATCAATGCTGGAGCGCGCCAACAGTTAATCAACGCTGCCAGGACGGGTGATGCACAAAGTTTGAATATTCGACTGGGCTAAAGATCAGCCCGCGATCAATGAAGAACGCGCGGACCATCGTGCTTATCAAAGTCACCTTCCGCCAGGCGCCCTGCCATCTGAACGCCGACGCTCAGCATGGCTTTGGCGATTTCTACGTGCTGACCTTGCAAAAAGGCCTTGGCATCAGCAGAAAAGTCCAAGGTAACCAAGGAGCCCTCGTCCTCAGCACGGCGCAGTTCGATACGGCCGTCGGGCAACTCGACAATTTCTAAAAAGGACGTTGGCATAGGGTCTGTTCTCCACGAAAGGTCAGCATTGTATCAGCCAGTCGACTCAGCCCCTAGGGTCTGTTGACGTTTGGTGGCGAACCGCGTTGCCAAACGTCAACAGGCCCTAACCCATCAATCAATCAGCACTCGCTCAGCCCTTCGCGGAAACGAATCGTCAAACTCTTGAGCTGCTGGCGCCAACTTTCCATTTCCTCGCGACTCAACTCTGGCACAGGCTCGTTATCCAGGTTGACGGCAACGATCATCGGCTGAGTAACGTCACCCTTGGCTTTCCTTGGCGCACGCGGCGGCAAGAACAACGCGTTGTAGGCCTCCAGCAACTGCGCTAGCCAGGTTTCACGGTTCTGTGCCAGTTCGATCAGCTCGGCCATTTCCGGGATCGCGATAGCGTCCAGCACCTCCTTGGTCAGCAGCAGCTCTGCGCGCGGTGCACTGGCCTGGGGCAAGCGGTAAAATCCCGCGATCTCATGGCACAAACCGAGCAACGCGCCATACAGGTGAAACAGTGCGGACTCACGTTCAGCCTGAACCAGTGCGATAGAATTCATAGCCCGGCCTTCTTGAGCCTTGGCCAGCGCGTCAAGGGCCAGCCCTGCAAAGTAAATTTTCTGGTTGGTGCGGGTATAGAGTTCGTGGGCCATGGTGGCACCCTCCATCACAAACAAAAAAGAACAGCTCTACTCAAAGCAAATCTGGCTCGCGCAACGCGCTTTGGGCGCACCGGGCGAGCCAGCATCAGACAATTGATGGGCGCCTGACGGGATCAGGCGCAATAGATCAACGCTTGTCTTCGACCTTCCAGGCCTTGCCATCGTAGAACGCACGCCAGCCTGTCGGCTTGCCTTCCACTTCGGTTTGTACATATTGCTCTTTGGTTTTGCGGCTGTAACGAATCACCGCAGGGTGACCGTCTGGATCTTTCTTCGGCGCGTCGCAAAGGAAGTGGTACTTCGGATCGATTTCGTCTTTGTGCGGCACGATCTCGATCACCAGCGGAGCACGAGTCTCGCGATTTTTCGGGAACTGGCTGGCGGCGAGGAACAGCCCGGAAGCACCATCACGCAGAATGTAAGTGTCGGTGACCTTCTCGCATTTGAGTTCGGGCATCTTCACCGGGTCCATCTTCGGTCCCGCCGCTTCGCCGCTTTTCAGCAGTTTCCGGGTGTTCTTGCAGTCAGGGTTAGTGCAACCGAAGAACTTGCCGAAACGACCTGTCTTGAGCTGCATCTCGGAGCCACACTTGTCGCACTCGAGGCTAGGGCCTTCATAACCCTTGATCCGGTAGGTGCCCTCTTCGATCTCATAACCCACGCAATCGGGGTTATTACCGCAGATGTGCAGCTTGTGCTTCTCATCCAGCAAGTAAGCGTCCATGGCCGTGTTGCAAATATGGCAACGGTGCTTGCCACGCAACACCCGCGACTCGGACTCACCCTCATCATCCTCGGCAATTTCGTCGCCGGGCGTGAGGTTGACGGTCGCCTTGCAGCGTTCTTTAGGCGGCAGGCTATACCCGGAGCAACCCAGGAACACCCCGGTCGACGCCGTACGAATCTGCATCGGACGACCGCAGAGCTTGCACGGGATGTCTGTCATCACCGGCTGGTTGGAACGCATGCCGCTGTCGGGTGCTTCGGCTACTTCGAGTTTTTTCTTGAAGTCGCCGTAGAACTCGTCGAGCACGTTTTTCCAGTCACGCTGACCTTGAGCGACATCATCGAGATTCTCTTCCATGCCGGCCGTAAACCCATAGTCCATCAGGTTCGAGAAGCTTTCAGACAAGCGCCCGGTAACGATATCGCCCATTTTTTCGGAGTAGAAACGACGGTTATGCAACGCGACGTAGCCACGATCCTGAATGGTCGAAATAATAGCAGCGTACGTTGACGGACGACCGATCCCACGCTTTTCCATTTCCTTCACCAGGCTCGCTTCGGAGTAACGCGCAGGCGGCTTGGTGAAGTGCTGGCTTGGATCAAGCTTGTTCAGTTTCAGGTTGTCGCCCTGACCCATGTCTGGCAACACATCGTCGTCGCCCGGCTTGGCCATCTGCGGCATGACACGGGTGTAACCGTCGAACTTGAGGATGCGGCCCTTGGCACGCAGCTCAAAGGTGCCAGCAGCGACGCTGACGGTGGTCGACAGGTATTGCGCCGGTGGCATCTGGCACGCGACGAATTGGCGCCAGATCAGCTCGTAGAGGCGCTCAGCGTCACGCTCCATACCCGTCAGCTTGCTCGGGTGGGTGTTGACATCAGACGGACGAATCGCTTCGTGCGCCTCTTGTGCGCCCTCTTTGCTGCTGTAGACGTTTGGCGATTCAGGCAGGTAATTCTTGCCGAACTCGGTTTCGATGTAGCTGCGCGCCATGGTGACCGCGTCAACCGACAGGTTAGTCGAGTCGGTACGCATGTACGTGATGTAGCCCGCCTCATACAAGCGCTGAGCCATCATCATGGTTTTTTTCACGCCAAAGCCCAAGCGGTTGCTGCCCGCCTGCTGCAAAGTCGACGTGATAAACGGCGCAGAAGGTTTGCTGCTGGTCGGCTTGTCTTCACGCTTGACGATGCTGTAGCTGGAAGCTTTGAGCTTCTCCAGCGCAGCCATAGCATGGGTTTCATTCAACGGCTTGAAGGCTTCGCCATTTTCGCGAGCCACTTCGAAGCGTACGTTGGCACCCTTGGTGGTGCCCAGGTCGGCGTGGATTTCCCAATACTCTTCGGGGTTGAACGCACGAATCTCGCGCTCACGCTCCACCACCAGCTTCACGGCAACCGATTGCACACGACCTGCTGACAAGCCACGGGCGACCTTCTGCCAGAGCAGCGGCGACACCATGTAACCCACCACGCGATCGAGGAAGCGACGCGCCTGTTGGGCGTTGACCCGATCAATATCCAGTTCACCTGGCTTGGAGAAAGCTTCCTGAATCGCCTTCTTGGTGATTTCGTTGAACACCACGCGCTTGTAGCGGCTGTCGTCACCACCGATGGCTTCGCGCAGGTGCCAGGCAATGGCTTCCCCCTCGCGATCCAAGTCGGTTGCGAGATAGATGATGTCAGCGTCTTTGGCGAGCCGGCGTAGCTCCTCTACCACCTTCTCTTTGCCAGGAAGGATTTCGTACTTGGCTTTCCAGCCGTGATCAGGATCGACACCCATGCGCGAGACTAGCTGGCGCTTGGCTTTTTCCTTCGGCGTAAGCACGGGCGCGTCACCAACGGCAGCCTTGCCACGCTTGGCAGCAGGCTCTTTGCTGGCGCTAGCGGAACCGCTAGTGGGCAAGTCTCGGATATGGCCGATACTCGACTTCACCACGTATTGGTTACCCAAGTACTTGTTGATGGTCTTGGCCTTAGCCGGGGATTCCACAATGACCAGCGATTTGCCCATGGATCAGAAAATTCCTGAATTCTAGAAATGAAAGGCGGTTGGTGCCTGTCGAGGCCCCGCTATATATAGTGGCAATCAGGTGAGGTCAAGCACAGGCTACTGCGCGATCTCAGCTCAAGGCCTTGAAAACAGACTGGGTTCGACGTGAACCAACGCAAAGCGAGGCACCTGTTCACCGTTAACTTCAACGGATTCGAGGAACATGCTCAAAGGGCGCACCCATAGGCCGTAATCGCCATAGAGCGCTTGATAGAAGACCACTTCCTCTTCGGTTTCAGAGTGCCGGGCAACACTAAATACACGGTACTCAGGGCCCTTGTAATGGCGATAGAGTCCTGGTTGTAGCTGCATGTTGCTACCCTCGCAAAATAAATCCGAAATAAAAAGTTTCAAAAACAATTTTTCAGAAAAACAAAAGCCGGGGCACAAGGCCCCGGCGTCCATCACTCGAACCTTTTAGACGCGTTCGAAGACGGTTGCAATGCCCTGACCGAGGCCAATGCACATGGTAGCAACCCCAAGGTTACCGCCATTTTGCTTCATGACATTCAGTAACGTGCCGGAGATACGCGCACCAGAACACCCAAATGGATGACCCAGAGCAATTGCGCCGCCGTGCAGGTTAACCTTCTCGTTCATCTTGTCGAGAACTTTCAAATCTTTCAACACTGGCAGGGCCTGTGCGGCGAAAGCTTCGTTGAGCTCGAAGAAGTCGATATCGGCAATACTCAGACCGGCACGCTTCAAGGCTTTTTGCGTTGCCGGTACTGGACCGTAGCCCATGATCGCCGGGTCAACACCTGCCACCGCCATGGAGCGGATAACCGCCATAGGCTGGATGCCGAGGTCTTGAGCGCGCTGTGCAGACATGACAATCATGCAGGATGCGCCGTCGGTGATTTGCGAGGAAGTCCCCGCCGTCACGGTGCCGCCTTTCGGGTTGAAAGCAGGCTTCAAGGCGGCGAGGCTTTCCAATGTCGTTTCTGGACGAATGGTCTCGTCGTAGTCGAACATTTTCAGGAAACCGTTCTCGTCATACCCTTGCATCGGGATGATTTCGTCCTTGAACTTGCCTTCAATCGTTGCCTTGTGTGCCAACTGATGCGAACGCACACCGAAAGCGTCTTGCGCTTCACGGGTGATGCCGTGCATTTTTCCGAGCATTTCTGCCGTCAGGCCCATCATGCCGGAAGCCTTGGCAGCGTACAGCGACATATGCGGGTTCGGATCCACGCCATGCATCATGCTGACGTGCCCCATGTGCTCGACACCACCGATCACGAACACATCACCGTTGCCGGTCATGATCGCTTGCGCAGCAGTGTGCAGGGCGCTCATGGACGAACCACATAGGCGACTGACCGTCTGTGCAGCCGCAGTGTGCGGAATCGGCGTCAGCAGCGACACCATGCGAGCGATGTTCCAGCCCTGCTCCAGGGTCTGATTCACACACCCCCAGATCACGTCTTCGACTTCCGCCGGATCGACCTTGACGTTGCGTTCCAGCAACTTGGTGATCAGGTGCGCGGACATATCTTCAGCACGGGTATTGCGGTGCATGCCACCCTTGGAGCGGCCCATCGGGGTGCGACCGAAGTCAACAATCACGACGTCTCTCGGATTCAAGCTCATAAATTCCTCTCAGTCGTTGGGCGCTTAACCGAAGAAGCTCTGGCCATTTTCGGCCATCTCACGCAGCTTCGCGGTGGGGTGGTACAAGGCGCCCAGATCGGCGTATTTGTCAGCCAGCGCGACGAATTCAGCGACACCCATGGAGTCGATGTAACGCAGCGCACCGCCACGGAATGGAGGGAAACCGATGCCGTAGATCAAGCCCATATCAGCTTCAGCGGCAGTATCGACAATGCCATCTTCCAGGCAACGTACGGTTTCCAGGCATAACGGGATCATCAACCAGTTGATGATGTCGTCGTCGGAGACTTCGCGCTGCTCGTACACAATCGGCTTGAGTATCTCAAGCACGGCAGCATCGGCGACTTTCTTCGGCTTGCCCTTTTTGTCCATCTCGTAGGCGTAGAAGCCCTTGCCGTTTTTCTGACCCAGACGATTGGCTTCGTAAAGCACGTCCACAGCCGAACGACGGTCATCCTTCATGCGATCAGGAAAACCTTCAGCCATGACATCGCGACCGTGATGGCCGGTGTCGATGCCGACCACGTCCATCAGGTAGGCCGGCCCCATTGGCCAACCGAACTTTTCCATGACTTTGTCGATGCGAACGAAGTCCACACCGGCACTGACCAACTTGGCAAAACCGCCGAAGTACGGGAACAGGATACGGTTGACCAGGAAGCCCGGGCAGTCATTGACCACGATCGGGTTTTTGCCGATTTTCTTGGCGTAAGCCACTGCCGTCGCAACTGCGACTTCACTGGACTTCTCACCACGAATGACTTCGACCAGCGGCATCATATGCACTGGGTTGAAGAAGTGCATACCGACGAAATCTTCCGGACGCTTGAGGGCCTTGGCCAACAGGCTGATGGAGATGGTCGAGGTGTTGGACGCCAGAATGGTGCCTTCCTTGACCTGCCCTTCGACTTCGGCCAGTACAGCTTGCTTGACCTTAGGGTTTTCAACCACGGCTTCGACGACGAAGTCGACGGTGCCGAAATCGCCATAGGACAGCGTCGGACGGATCGCGTTGAGGGCCACAGCCATCTTGGCCGACGTTAGCCGACCTTTGTCGACACGGTTGCCCAACAGCTTGGCCGCTTCGTTCAGACCCAGTTGAATGGCGTCTTCGCGGATGTCCTTCATCAGGATCGGCGTGCCTTTGACAGCCGATTGATAGGCAATGCCGCCGCCCATGATGCCAGCGCCGAGTACGGCCGCCTGCTTCACGTCTTTAGCGACCTCATCGTAGATCTTGGCCTTTTTCTTCAGTTCCTGATCGTTCAGGAACAAGCCGATCAGGCTATGCGCGGCAGACGTCTTGGCCATTTTGACGAAACCGGCAGCTTCGACTTCCAACGCTTTGTCGCGGCCAAAGTTGGCGGCTTTCTGGATGGTCTTGATCGCTTCGACCGGTGCAGGGTAGTTCGGGCCGGCTTGACCGGCAACGAAGCCCTTGGCGGTTTCGAACGCCATCATCTGCTCAATAGCATTGAGCTTGAGCTTGTCCAGCTTCGGCTGACGCTTGACCTTGAAATCAAACTCGCCGGAAATGGCCCGCTTGATCAGGTCCAGCGCGGCTTCACGCAGCTTGTCAGGAGCAACCACCGCATCGACAGCACCTACTTTCAGGGCATCTTCAGCACGGTTTTCCTTGCCCGAAGCGATCCACTCGATGGCGTTGTCGGCACCGATGATGCGTGGCAGACGCACAGTACCGCCGAAACCTGGGTAGAGGCCCAGTTTGACTTCAGGCAGACCGACCTTAGCGCTGCTGGACATCACGCGGAAATCCGCTGCCAGGCACATCTCGAAGCCACCGCCCAGGGCGACGCCATTGATGGCCACGACGGTTGGAACGCTGAGGTCTTCAAAATCGCTGAAGATTTTGTTGGCTTCAAGGTTACCCGCCACCAGCTCTGCATCCGGCAACTTGAAATTGTCGACGAACTCGGTGATGTCGGCGCCGACGATGAAGACGTCTTTGCCACTGGTGACAATCACGCCCTTGATCGAACCCTCAGCCTTGATGGCATCAACGGCCTGACGCAGGTCGTTGAGGGTTAGACGGTTGAACTTGTTGACGGACTCACCCTTGAGATCGAAATTCAATTCGACGATGCCACTTTCAAGAGCCTTAACCGTGATGGCTTTACCTTCGTAAATCATCAACTGATCTCCACGATATGGAAGCTGAACAATACACGTCGGACGCTAGAAGCCGGCGTGGCGACGACGTTTCCGTCGATGCTAACGCCAAACCGCCAGGCACACCCGCCGACGTGTTAGTCGGGATTCTGTAAGAGCCGTCTGACAATGCAAACGCTCATTTCATACGCCCGTTTGATTTGGGTACGGACACCATCACGGAAATCCCGACAATTGTCAAATCAACAAAACGCCAATAAAAACGGTGAATTATGCAGATGCATGATCATTCATCCGTATCTGTCTCAGGCTTGATACGCGTTTGAGGGGAAAAGATTCATGCACATCATGACGGATAGGCTGATGCAAAGAGACAGGCAAACCCCACACCTGCTTGAGTGTGGCACGGGTTCTTTTCGAATAAAAAAGGGCGCGGCAGCGACAAACGCGTCAGGAGCGACTACATTCAGCGCACTAAATGTTTCAGTGTCCGGTGAAACCGGCTGAAACATTCATTGCACGGCGCTTCCCCAGCCTTGCACCAGGAATTGTTACTGATTATCGGCCTGCCTGGCCAACCCCGGCCCGATGTTGTTGTCGGGCTTTTTATTGCCTGGATGTTGAGGTGTGGCTGATTGCCAGAACCGCCAGAATCATCAAGCCAGCGCTTTAAGCACGGCAACAATACGGTGCAATATTTCGGACTCGCCGCGCTCGGCCCAGTACAAAGCGATCATTTGCTTGCCCGCCTCCACCTTGAATACGTCAGCGGGAAGTGTGCCGAACTGGACCATCAACAGGGCATCCTCGCAGGGTTCACGCCATTGGTTGAGCCAGATACCCGGTGCGGTTTGCCAATAGACCCAGCACGCTGCCTGCTCACTGCGGCGTGATCGGTGATATTGCGCGCAGGGGCTTGGCGGCTCCTCTGGTAGCCAGTGTGGCCACTCCTGAGCCGCCAACTGCATACCAAGGCCAATACGTCGAGCCTCCAGGCGCAGGGCCATTTTCCCGCTCTGGTGGCGCGACGGTCGCAACCATGCCAAAGGGCTCAGGACCAGCGCAAATATTGACAAGACTATCCAGACCGTCATATTTCTTATTTCCAGAAGTAATTATCAATTTGACCACGCACCCAGCCGCGCGTGAAAAGAGCCATACTTAACGCTATCGCAATCCTCAAGAGGGACTCCTTATGCCATACGAACACATTTTGGTCGCTATAGACCTCACTGAAGAGTGCGATCCTGTTATCCGCCGCGCTCGTGAACTCGCTGTCAGTAATGGCGCCAAATTGTCCCTGGTGCATATCGTCGAACCCATGGCGATGGCCTTTGGCGGCGATGTACCGATGGATCTTTCCCAACTGCAACAGCAGCAGTTCGATCAGGCCAAGGAAAAACTCGAAGCCTTGAAGCTGAAATACCCAGAAGTCAGAATCGGCGACAGCCATCTCACTTATGGCCAGCCCCGACAGGAAATCCATCAACTGGCCAAAGTGCAGGGCTGCGATCTGATCGTCGTCGGCAGCCATGGCCGGCACGGCTTGGCACTACTGCTCGGCTCGACCGCCAATGACGTCCTCCACGGCGCGCCGTGCGATGTTCTTGCCGTCCGCCTGAAGCGCCCGGAGTAACCGGGATGTAAATTGAAGGCAGGTGCGACCAGCCTTCAGCAAAAAGCCCAGACCATTTGCTTTAAATGGTCCGGGCTTTCTTATTCAGCTCAGCAAAGCAAAACGCATTACGCGTCCAGCTCGGCCCAACGCTCAAGCAATGCATCGAGTTGCGCTTGCAGGTTTTCCAGTTGCGCCAGCACTGCCGCAGCCTGCTCCGCAGGACGCTGATAGAAACCGGCCTCAGCCATTTCAGCATTCAAGGCCGTCATCTGCGCTTCGACATCGTCGATCAGCCCAGGCAACGCTTCCAGCTCGCGTTGCAGCTTGTAGCTGAGCTTCTTCTTGGCTACCGGCATTTCCTGCGCGGCCACTGGCGCAGCAGCAACAACCGCAGTCGCCAGTTCGGCTTTACCGGATTTATTCTCGGTCACGCCCAACAGACGCGGCGAGCCACCCTGACGCAGCCAGTCCTGATAACCGCCTACATATTCACGAACCTTGCCTTCACCTTCGAACACCAGCGTACTGGTAACGACGTTATCGAGGAATGCCCGGTCGTGACTGACCATCAACACGGTGCCTTTGAAGGTCAACAGCACTTCTTCAAGCAGTTCGAGGGTTTCCACGTCCAGGTCGTTGGTGGGTTCGTCAAGCACCAGCAGGTTGGCTGGCTTGCTGAACAACTTGGCCAGCAACAAACGCGCACGCTCGCCACCGGACAATGCCTTCACTGGCGTACGTGCACGTTGCGGACTGAACAGGAAATCACCCAGATAGCTCAGCACATGCCGGCTCTGACCGTCGATATCGATGAAATCCCGACCTTCGGCCACGTTGTCGATAACGGTTTTTTCCAGATCAAGCTGGTGACGCAACTGATCGAAATAGGCCACCTCCAGACGCGTCCCCACTTCCACGCTACCGCTGGTAGGTTGCAGGTTATCGAGCATCAGCTTGAGCAAGGTGGTCTTGCCGGTACCGTTGGCGCCCAACAGACCGATACGGTCCTCACGCTGCAGGACCATGGAGAAGTCCTTGATCAGGAACGGACCGCCCGGGTGAGCGAAGCTGACGTTGTCCAGTACCATCACTTGTTTGCCGGACTTGTCGGATGTGTCCAGCTGAATGTTGGCTTTGCCGGTGCGCTCACGGCGCTCACCGCGTTCCACACGCAACTCTTTCAAGGCGCGTACGCGGCCTTCGTTACGAGTGCGGCGAGCCTTGATGCCCTGACGAATCCAGACTTCTTCTTGTGCCAGGCGCTTGTCGAACAGCGCGTTGGCGGTCTCTTCAGCAGACAACTGGGCTTCTTTGTGAACCAGGAAGCTGGCGTAATCGCCGTCCCAGTCGATCAGGCCGCCACGGTCCAGCTCAAGAATGCGGGTTGCCAGATTCTGCAGAAAGGACCGGTCATGGGTAATGAACAAAACCGCGCCCTGAAAGCCCATCAAGGCCTCTTCAAGCCAGGCGATCGCACCAATGTCCAAATGGTTGGTTGGTTCGTCGAGCAGCAACAGATCCGGCTCGGAAACCAAGGCCTGTGCCAGCAGAACCCGGCGACGCCAGCCTCCGGACAGCTCGGCCAGGGTTTTGTCGGCCGGCAATTGCAGACGGCTCAAGGTGCTGTCGACTAATTGCTGCAGACGCCAGCCGTCGCGGGACTCAAGGTCGTGCTGGACGTGCATCAGTTTGTCCAGATCCTCAGCGGTGACGATGTTCTGGCTCAGGTGGTGGTACTCGGCGAGCAGTGCGCCGACGCCATCCAGACCTTCAGCAACCACATCGAACACTGTCCGCTCGTCGGCCACCGGCAATTCCTGCGGCAGCTCGCCGATCTTCAGACCGGGAGCACGCCACACAGAGCCGTCGTCAGGCTTCTGTACGCCTTTGACGAGCTTCAACATACTGGATTTGCCAGTGCCGTTGCGGCCGATGATGCACACCCGCTCACCACGGGCGATCTGCCAGGACACCTTGTCCAACAACGGCATAGCGCCGAAAGCAAGGGACACATCGCTGAATTTGAGCAGGGTCATGAGTTTCTCCAAAAACTGGGCGCGCATTCTACCTGAGATACCCGAGGCGATGTTGGCATTCAATGACCACCGGGTGGGCGCCCGGAAAGCAAATCCGCCCTTTACCGCCTAATATGAAAGACAGGGATGAATATTTATGTCACACGGTGCGCAGTTGGCAGTGCTTCCACCCGAAGCTGGCAAAGGGCTAAGCTAGTAGTACTTTTCACGATTAATCTGCACGGAAGTCTCATGCGCAGTCGCTTGTTCAGTCTCTTATCCTGCCTGATTCTCTCTGCTGCCACCGCACAGTCAGTTCAGGCAGTAGATCTCACCCTACAGCGTCAGTATTACGACGAGGCAAAACGCGCACTGGCCAAAGGCGATTCCGGCCCTTACGTGCGTTATAGCCAGGCCCTTGCCGACTACCCGCTGGAGCCGTACCTGGAATATGACGAGCTGACAGCACGACTCAAGACTGCGAGCAATCCGGAGATTGAACGATTCCTCTCGGCTCACGGCGACCTGCCTCAGGCCAACTGGATGAAATTGCGCTGGTTACGCTGGCTGGCTGAACGCGGCGACTGGGAGACGTTCGTTCGGTATTACGACCCCAAGCTCAACTTCACCGAACTCGATTGCCTCTACGGCCAATACCAACTGAGTCATAACCTGCGTGTCGAAGGCTATGCCAACGCCGAAAAGTTATGGATGACTGGCAAGACCCAACCTGCCGCGTGCGATGCATTGTTTGATCGCTGGGCGGCGGAGGGCCAGCTACCTGAACAAAAACGCTGGCAGCGGGCCAAGTTGGCCGCGCACGCGCGCAACTACAACTTGGCCAACACCTTGGTCGACAGCCTCGTAACCCTCGCCCCGCAAGGCAGACTGCTGATCGCGGTCGCGCAAAAACCTGAACTGCTCAACGATCCCTCGCGCTTCACGCCTACCGACGAAGCCATGTCCGACGTGGTCGGCCTTGGGCTGCGTCGCCTGGCCAAGCTAGACCCGCAGAATGCCATGGAAATGCTCGACAGCTATTCGGCGCGGATGCATTTTTCACACGAAGAACAAGTGGAAATCGCTCGGGAGATCGGCCTGACACTGGCCCGCCGTTTCGATGGCCGAGCGCTGGAGGTCATGACTAAATATGACCCGGACTTGCGCGACAACACGGTCACAGAATGGCGTTTGCGCCTGCTGCTGCGTCTGGGCCGTTGGGACGATGCCTATCAACTGACACGCAAACTGCCGCAGGATCTCGCCACTACTAATCGCTGGCGTTACTGGCAAGCACGCTCACTGGAACTGTCCCAGCCCAATAGTCCGCTGGTGCCAACCTTGTATAAAGCAGTCGCCAAGGAGCGGGATTTTTACGGTTTTCTCGCCGCCGATCGCTCGCAGACCGCTTATCAGCTGAACAACAAACCGCTGATGCTCAGCCAGCAAGTCATCAACAAGGTCCGCAATACGCCGGGTATACGCCGGGCGCTGGAATTTCATGATCGCGGCCAGATAGTCGACGGTCGGCGCGAGTGGTATCACGTTAGCCACCTGTTCAGCCGCGATGAAATGGTCGCTCAGGCCAGGCTGGCCTATGATATGCAGTGGTACTTCCCGGCCATTCGCACCATCAGCCAGGCGCAATACTGGGACGATCTGGACATCCGCTTCCCGATGGCCCACCGCGATACGCTGGTACGTGAAGCCAATGTCCGCGGCCTGCACTCAAGTTGGGTATTTGCCATTACGCGCCAGGAAAGTGCCTTCATGGACGACGCTCGATCCGGCGTCGGCGCCAGCGGCTTGATGCAATTGATGCCGGCCACCGCCAAGGAAACCGCACGCAAATTCAGCATCCCTCTGGCGTCGCCTCAGCAAGTGCTCGATCCGGATAAAAACATCGAGCTGGGCGCTGCTTACCTGAGCCAGGTACACAGCCAGTTCAATGGCAATCGCGTGCTCGCATCGGCTGCCTACAACGCCGGCCCCGCCCGTGTTCGCCAGTGGCTCAAAGGCGCTAACCACTTGGCATTCGACGTGTGGGTCGAAAGCATCCCCTTCGACGAAACACGTCAGTACGTGCAGAACGTGCTGTCTTATTCGGTGATCTACGGGGAAAAACTCAACGCCCCGCAACCTTTGGTGGATTGGCACGAACGGTTTTTCGACGATTTTTGAGATCTTCGCTGCCTGACCTATTGCATTCGCAGCGTCCCGCTGCGAATGGCTTGACGCCTACTCCAGAACCGTCACTGGCATGCCTACTTCCAGGGTGCCAGGCCCGTCGCTGACCATGTTCTGCCCGAACCACACCTCCCCTTCGCGCTCGCGATAGGTCTTGAGGGTGGTTAATGGTTCGCGGTCTTCGGTGCGCTCGCCCGTCGCTGGGTCGATGGTCGTGAGAATGCATCGCGAACAGCCCTTGAGCAGGCGAAACTCAATGTCGCCGATGCGGATACGCTTCCAGCCATCCTCGGCGAATGCCTCGCTGCCCTCGACCACCAAATTGGGCCTGAACCGCAGCATCTCCAGCGACCGCCCTACCTTGGCGGACAAGTCATCCAGCGAAGCCTGACCAATCAGCAGTAACGGAAAGCCGTCGGCAAAACCCACCTTGTCTTCGATGGTGCCGTAACCGCTGGGCAACCAGCGAGCACGCTTGTCGGGCACATGAACCATGCGTGTAGGCTTGCCCATGAATTCGCTGAGCCACTGCGCCGCCTCGTCCCCGGCATCTGGCACGCGCAACGTGTCGCGCCATACGGTCACGCCACGCAGCGATGCTTCGGTGTCTTCAGGGAGGGGAACATCGAGTGCCTGGAAGCCGGGCGCATTGAGGGTGACACCGCCACCGGCATTCCACAGCACAGACAACTGGGACATGTGCGGCATGGCGCGCTGAGTGAAAAAGCGCCCTGAGGCCTCCTCCACCAGCATCCAGCGTCGATCTCCAGCCAAACCCAACCCATCAAATCGGGCCTGCTGCAGAGGTTCGGCCCTGCCAGACTTGAGTGGAAATCGATAAAGCGCACTGAGACGCAACATGGCCAGCTCCGTAATGGGCAAAGCGTCAATTTATACGAGTTACCACCCCGTACGACACCCCAAAAACCCGTCACGAAACCAGAAACAGGCGAATATCCGTCAGACCTGATCCAGCATCAGGCGCTCACGCACCACGTCGACCAACTTATCCGGCTGGAACTTGGAAAGGAAGTTGTCGCAGCCGACCTTCTTCACCATCGATTCGTTGAAGCTGCCCGACAACGAGGTGTGCAGAACCACATACAGACTGCGCAAGCGTGGATCGTTGCGGATCTCGGTGGTCAGCCGATATCCGTCCATCTCCGGCATCTCGGCGTCGGTGAACACCATCAACAGCTTGTCAGTCATCACTTCGCCTGTATCAGCCCAGGCCTTGAGCATATTCAATGCCTTGAGACCATCGCGGGCGATGTGCATCTTTACCCCAAGCTGGGACAGGGTTTCGCGCAACTGCGTCAGCGCCACGTTTGAATCGTCCACCAACAGCACTTCGCGACCACGGGCGAGCTCCAGGATCGGGTCCAGCAGTTTTTCGCGGGAAACTTTGGCGTTGTAAGGCACGATTTCAGCGAGGACTTTTTCGACATCGATAATCTCCACCAACTGATCATCGACCTTACTGATAGCAGTCAGGTAATGCTGACGGCCTGCGCTGGCAGGCGGCGGCAGAATAGCTTCCCAGTTCATATTGACGATGCGATCAACTCCCCCGACCAAAAACGCCTGTACCGAGCGGTTGTACTCCGTAACGATGATTGTACTGTTGGGCCCGGGTATCAGCGGACGCATACCAATGGCCTGGGAAAGGTCGATGACCGGCAGCGTCTGACCACGCAGGTTGACCACACCACAGACAAAGGGATGACGTTGTGGCATCAAGGTCAGCTTGGGCAGTTGCAGGACCTCCTGAACCTTGAAGACGTTGATTGCGAACAGCTGTCGACCGGCCAGGCGAAACATCAGAATTTCCAGGCGGTTCTCACCCACCAGCTGCGTGCGTTGATCTACCGTGTCGAGAATGCCGGCCATTGATGACTCCTGGGGGATGGTTCGTATTGATAGCGCTCAACCCGTTATCGGCCGAAGTGAGCTGGACCTTAATTGCAACAAAATGCCATGTAAAGCCCTTGATGTCACATCAGTATCACTGCTTGCGCCATTTGCCAGGCGCGCTGCATAGCAGGTAGGGGCAAAGGATTCGCCGACTGAAACCGAAAATAAACATTCGGAAATGGACTACAGACATCCGTTTGGTTTCAACATTAACTTGAAGCCACTCGCCGAGCGCGACCTACGATCGCTGCCCATGAGTTGCGGAGATAAAGCATGTTGAACAGCAATGAGTGGCAACCTTCGCTTCCTGATTTTCTGATTAAATCGCAGACACTTCTCGCCAAGTCGGAAGAATGCCTGAGTCATCTGGAATTGTTCATCAACGACAACGACGCCATCGAGTGCCTGCTCGATACCCTGTCGACCCTCACCCACGAGGCAGACGCCCTGTCTCTTGAGAGCATCGCTGATTTCTCCCGGCATATTCGTCACCTGCTCGACCTTGCCCACCCCCAGACACGCCTTCAGGGCGATGCGCTGTCCAGCCTCAGGCGCTGCGTCATCCTCCTTGCTTGGCAACTTGAACTGGTCGATACCGACACAGGAATGCTGTTGCTCGATGGCCGCGAACAACAGGAGTTGCTGAACGCATTCGCGACCATCGCCGGACTTGAGGATCAATGTTCACAGCTTATGCCTCACATGCGCGGGTCGACCGCCCTGAATGACTCAATCATCTAAGGCAAGATTGTTGTCGGGCACAACACATGCCCACCTCCGGCCTGCCGATAAATCCATCACCAAACGACACCGCGTGTTTCGTCAGCTTTACTCCAAGCAGTAGATTCAGCAGAGGGAGATTGCGAAGGGTCGCTGAAGCACCAACACATTTTGTAGAAAAAACGCCGCACTGTTGAAAATTGCCATTGAAATGCAATCACCAGACGTGTTTAATTCGAAATTCGACAAAATATTGGCTTAATAGAGAGGCCGCCATGAAAAAGCCATTTTATTGACTTACCTAGTAAGCATCTGTCCCAGTACCGCAGGATTTGGCACTGAGTTCGTGACTTGAGGGGTAGGTAGTTTATGCGCTTACAACCGGTTGACAGTCTTCTGCTTACACATTCCAGCCTGGTCGATTACTTTCTTTTCGGTATTCGCTTGGCGCATGGCGTGACCTGCATCCTGCCAGGATTATTGATTCTGGCATTCTGGCAAAACGACAACCCCGCCGCGCTGAACAGCTATTTGGCCGTGCTGATGTTCTTTGGCTTCATCAGCGTATTGATCTTTCAGGCAATCGGGGTCTATTCAGAGTCCATCTTCAGCAACCTGCTGCGCTTTCGCCTGACTCTGTTCGCCTGGTCTTCGGCGTTTTTCCTGCTGCTATTCATGCACCAGGCATTGTCACTGCTCAACTACATTTCCAATGAGCAACTGGCCCTCTGGTTCTTGACCAGTTTTGTGCTGTTCGGCGTCGAGCGTTTTTTCCTTCTGACGGTGTTCCAGCGCCTGATGCAAAAAGGGGTTTTCCTGCAGAACGCGATCATTCTCGGCGCGACTGAAAACGGTGAACGCCTGGCCGAATACCTGGCTCAGAATCAGGATATTCGCTCCGGGGTTTCCGGTTTTATCGACGACCGCATCGGGCGCATGCCCAAAACAGTAGCCGATCTGCCACTGCTGGGTAATTCCGGCGATCTGGAAAGGCTGATTCGCGAAGAAAAAGTCACGCAAGTGTTGGTCGCACTGCCCTGGACCGCAGAAAACCGCATGGACTATATCATTCGTGAGCTGCGCAGGTTGCCCGTCAACGTCCTGCTGGTGCCGGATATGGTTGCGTTCCGGCATGCTCACAACCGCATTACCGAAGTGGCTAATCTGCCGATGTTCAATGCGTCCGAAGTGCCCTTGAGCGGTTGGTCGCCATTTTTCAAACGGCTAGAGGACATGGTGCTGGCGAGCTTCGCTCTGCTTCTACTGTTACCCGTGATGATATTGGTTGCCGCTGCGATTAAACTCGATTCCCCGGGCCCGGTGCTGTTCCGGCAAAAACGCTACGGCTACAACAACCGGCTGATCGAAGTCTACAAGTTCCGCTCGATGTACCAGCATCAAACCGATGCGACCGCAGATATGCAAACCACTCGAGGTGACGCCAGAATCACCCGGGTCGGCCGCTTTATCCGCAAGACCAGCCTTGATGAGCTGCCACAACTGTTCAACGTCTTCGCCGGCAGTATGTCCATGGTCGGGCCGCGCCCGCATGCCACTGCGACCAAAGCCGCCGGCATTCTTTTTGAAGAAGCGGTCAAGGAGTACACCTCACGTCATCGGGTTAAACCAGGCATTACTGGCCTAGCGCAAATCAACGGCTATCGTGGTGAAACGGACACCTTGGAAAAAATCGAAAAACGCGTCGAATTCGACCTCGAATACATAGAAAACTGGTCGGTCTGGTTCGATCTATACATCCTTTTCCGCACTGTTCCAGCAGTGCTACTCACTCGCGAGGCCTATTGATGAGCACCCTCATTCCTTGCATTATCGCCGGCGGCGCTGGCACCCGACTGTGGCCGGTCTCTCGCGAAGCCATGCCCAAGCCGTTCATGCGTCTTCCCGATGGCGAAAGCCTGCTGCAAAAAACCTTCGTCCGGGCCTCCGCGCTGGCCGACGTCAACCGAATCCTGACGGTGACCAACCGCGACCTGTATTTCCGTACGGTGGACGACTACCGCCTGCTCAATAAGAGCAACGCGAACCTGGACTTCATCCTCGAACCGTTCGGGCGCAATACCGCCCCCGCCATCGCGGCGGCCGCGCTGCATGTCGCTCGTTTGTATGGCGACGATGCGCACCTGTTAATTCTTCCCGCCGATCACTTGATCAAGAACGTGGAAGCGTTTGCTCAAGCGGTCAGCGCGGCCCGAGATCTCGCGGATCAAGGCTGGATGGTGACATTCGGCATCGTGCCGACCAAGGCTGAAACTGGCTTTGGCTATATCGAACAAGGTGATGCTTTGGACCCGACGGCCTATCAAGTGGCCAGATTTATCGAAAAACCGGACGCTGACACCGCTCAGGGTTACCTCGACGGCGGATTGCATCTGTGGAATGCCGGAATGTTCTGCATGCGCGCCGACACCATCCTGCGCGAACTCCAAGAGCACGCGCCGCAGGTATTGGCCTCGGTCAAAGCGTGCCTGGAGCAAAGTCCCAGCAAGGAAGGCAATCACGAATTGCAGCTGGAACTGAACAGTGAGTTGTTCGCCCTAGCCCCGGACATCTCTATCGACTACGCCGTGATGGAACTCTCGCGAAAAGTCGCTGTGGTGCCATGCCAGCTGGGCTGGAGCGACATCGGCTCATGGCAGTCTCTGCGTGAACTGAGCCCTGCAGACGCCAATGGCAACCAATGCAACGGCCAGACCGTTCTGCATGAAGTGACCAACTGCTACATAGACTCACCCCAACGGTTGGTGGGCTGCATCGGCCTGGACGACCTGATCATCATCGACACCCCCGACGCGCTGCTGATCGCCGATGCCAAGCGTTGCCAGGAGGTCCGAATTATCGCCAAGGAACTCAAGCGCCAGGGCCACGATGCTTACCGCCTGCACCGGACCGTCACCCGCCCATGGGGGACCTACACCGTGCTCGAAGAAGGCAAGCGCTTCAAAATCAAACGCATCATGGTTCGCCCCCAAGCGTCACTGTCGCTGCAAATGCACCATCATCGCAGCGAACACTGGATCGTGGTCAGCGGCATGGCAAGGGTGACCAATGGCGACAGTGAGTTTCTGCTCGACACCAACGAATCGACGTTTATCAAACCAGGTCGCACTCACCGCTTGGTCAACCCCGGCGTGATCGATCTGGTGATGATCGAAGTACAGAGCGGCGAATACCTGGGCGAAGACGATATTGTTCGGTTCACCGACATTTATGGCCGTGTGCCCGTGGAGACGCTCAAGTCCTAGAAGGCCGGTAACACCGTCGTGAGAAAAGCAGAATGACAGCAACGGCTGGCCATGATTTTGCTCAGGTGGAGCAACCTGCACAAACCTGCTCGGCTATTTCGATCAGGTTCAGGTCCGGATCGCGCACATAGACCGAGCGAATCGGGCCGGTGGCGCCAGTGCACATGATCGGGCCTTCGACAATCGGCCAATTGGCCTCGGCCAGTCGCACGATCACCTGGTCCAGCGGGATCGAGGCGATAAAGCACAGGTCCAGCGCGCCCGGTACTGGCAGATGCGCCTTGGGCTCGAATTCGTGCCCGCGAATGTGCAGGTTGATTTTCTGATTACCAAACGTGAACGCCATGCGCCCGGCGCCGAAGGTCTCCAGTTGCATGCCCAGCACGCGAATGTAGAAATCCTGGGTGGCGTGGGCATCACTGGCGGTCAGGACCAGATGGTCAAGGTGATCAATCATGGGCTGGGCTCCTTGAGGCGATTGGACGGTGTGGGATCAGGGGTTAGCCACGGACTTCTCGCTGAAATCCTTTACGTGTTCGATGAAGCGCGTCACCGCCGGAGCCTTTTCAAAACGTCGATAGACCAGCGACAAGAATGATGAAGATTGGCAATCATGAATACGTCGGTACACCACATTGGGCAACTTGATGTGGTCCACCACCGACTCCGGCACCACCGCCACGCCCTGCCCGAGGGACACCAGCGCCACCACTGAGACCAATCCACCCGGTTGAGGCCCAAGCGTTGGCGCATAACCGCCTTGCGCGGCGACCTGCAAGGTGCCAGAGATCTGCTCGGGGAGGATGAAGGTTTCATTCTGTAGATGCACTGCGTTGACTTCTTTCAGACGACACAGCCATGAACTGTCTGGCAGCGCCAGCGCGAAGCCTTCTACCAACAGGCTGATGGTGCTCAGGGCTTCGGGCAAATGCATGGGTGAGCGGATGTAACCAACATCCAGCCGCCCTTCCTCGATCAATCCCGGCAACGCCGGCATCAGGTTCTCGCTGATGGCAAACCCGACGTCCGGGTAACGCAGGCGAAAACTGCTGACCTGTTTTTGCAGCACCCCGGAAAACACCGCCGAAGCGACATAACCCAACTCAATGTGGCCAGTCTCTCCACGCCCTGCCCGCTGCGCATTGAGCTGCGCGGCTTCGAACTGACGCACGGTCAGCTCTGCCTCTGTCTGCAAGGCTCTGCCCGCATCCGTCAGGCTGACCTCGCGTTGCAGGCGCAGGAACAAGCGCGTGCCCAAGGCGTTTTCCATGTCCTGAATCTGTCGGGTAAGCGTCGGCGGAGCAATGCCCAGCTGTGCAGCGGCACGGCTGAAATTCCGGTGCTTGGCAACGGCCAGAAAGTAACGAAAGTGACGTATTTCCATGGCTGCATTAGCTCAAAGGTAATGAAATTCTAAAGCCCAGGTAACAAAGGGCCAAAGGCTGCGCGATAAGCTTGCTGGCAACGTTACCCCTAAAGCAATCCTGTATCCGCGAGGTATGACATGAAAACGCCCAGCCCGCGTATGGCTCTGTTGACCGCCTCGGGCGTCTGCTCGCTTATCGTTCTGGACACCAATATTGTCGCCGTGACCTTGCCCAGCATCGCCCGTGACCTGAGCGCCAATTTCGCCGACATCGAATGGGTGGTCAGCGCCTACATGCTGGCCTTCGCCGCACTGCTGTTGCCCGCAGGCAGCATCGCTGATCGTTTTGGCCGAAAAAAGACCCTGCTCTGCGGCCTGGTACTGTTCATTCTGGCCTCACTGGGCTGTGGTGCCGCGCCGAATATTGTATTTCTCGACATTGCCCGAGCGATCAAAGGCGTCGGGGCCGCGCTGTTGTTGACCTCGGCGCTGGCGACTATCGGCCATGCGTTCCATGACGAAACCGAACGGGCCAAGGCCTGGGCATTCTGGGGGGCGTGCATGGGTGTCGCCATGACCGCCGCGCCCACCGTGGGTGGACTGATTGCCTCATTCGTGGGCTGGCGCTGGATCTTCTACCTGAACCTGCCCGTGGGCTTGCTGCTGGTGACCATGGTGTGGCGCAACATCGACGAGTCGCGCAACGAACAATCAGGGCGGCTCGACCCTTGGGGCAGCCTGACGTTCAGCGGCAGCCTGTTGTGCCTTATCTGGGGCTTGATCGAGGCCAATCGCATTGGCTGGGACAATACATTGACCACCCTGCGTTTGCTGGCCGGGGTGCTGCTGATGGTCCTGTTTGTGGTGGTTGAGCGTCTGCTGCACCGACCTATGGTCGATCTGCACTTGTTCAAGCACCCGCGTTTCATTGGTGCTCTCCTGGGCATGTTCGCTTACGCAGGCTGCGCCCAAGTGATGATGACGTTGTTGCCGTTCTACTTGCAGAATGGCCTCGGATTTACGGCCATCGCCTCCGGGCTGGGCATGTTGCCGTTCGCGCTGACCATGCTGACTTTCCCGAAGATCGGCGCGCGGCTGTCTCGCACGCTGTCGCCCGCCAGCATGATGGCCCTCGGACTGACCCTGGTCGGTTGCGGCAACCTGCTCAGCGCCTGGGCCGCGTCGGTGGGCGGCTACCTGAGCTTTGCCTGCGCCATCGCTGTCACCGGGGCAGGCGCCGGATTGCTCAATGGCGATACCCAGAAGAACATCATGGCGTGCGTACCGCGTGACCGCACAGGCATGGCGTCCGGCATGAGCACCACCATGCGCTTCAGCGCGATCATGCTCGCCATCGGGGTATTCGGCGCGTTATTGGCCAGTCACTCGCAACAGGCCTTGACCCATAGCCTGCAACTCAATGCGCCCGGCTGGCTCGCGCAAACCGATCACATCGTGTCCCGCGTGGTGGCTGGTGACATGGTCGCGGCGATGCAGCCGCTGACGGAGAGTGCGCGGCTGATCGTCCAACCGCTGGCGCAGCAGGCATTTGTTTCAGGCTTCAGCACGATCCTCTGGGTGGCCGGGCTGATGGCGCTGTTTGGCGCCCTGCTGGTGGGCACGCTGATGCGCAATCCGATACCGGCGGTTCAGTTGAGCACTGCATAAGCCCTCTTTTTTTGCTCTGCGCTCGGTATTTTTCCGACAACTGCTCCTGTTTCGAGAGCCATCCGCTTTCTATAGTGGAGCATCAGCGGTGCACCCAATGTCGATGGACACGCGCCGTGGATGTCACCGGGGTTTTTCCGCCGGATGAACGATGGGCGACGCCTGCATGAGATTCTCAGGTGTGGTTACATCACGCCTTACCCACGCTGAGTCGCTTATGCCGCCAGCCGACTGAAGCGACCTGATCTATCATCAGCCATCCAGCGAGATGAAGGAGATCACCATGGACATCACGATCAAACAATTACCGTCCGCACGGATCGCCTACCTGCGCCTTACGGCTCCGTACGGCCCGGCTATCGGCGTATTCTGGCGTGAAGTGTTCGGTGTCTGGATGGAGCAGAACGGCCTGTTGCAACGCGTTCGCTATGGCATCGGCCTTGACGATCCCGCCATCACGCCGCCCGCTGAATGCCGCTATGACGCCTGTGTCGAAGTACCTGAAACTTTCGACGCGACCCCACAAGTCCTGGTTCGCACCCTGCCCGGCGGTCAGTTTGCCTGTGCAAGATTCGTCGGCACCGGCGCGGAAATCGGTGAGGCCTGGAACCGACTCTTCCGTGAACTGCCTACCCTCGACATACGAGCGGACGGTGGCCCTTATTTCGAACGCTACGCGCAAGACTCCCGCTACGATCCACTGACCGGGGTAATGGACTGTGAGCTGTGCATTCCGGTCAAGCCGCTGTAGTTCATGTTGGCGTTACACAGAATCCCTGTAGGAGACAGCCGCGCTGTCGCGCAGCAAACGGGGTGTTTGGTTCACTCTGAATTCCCGTGGGAGGCTTGCAACTACGCATTCCGCTGCGAAAGCGTTGGATCAGGCTCAAATATTCAGCAAGTCAGGACGCTCTTCTTTACACGACGGGCCTCTTCGCAGGCAAGCCTGCTCCCACAGTTGATCTATTGCGTCATAAAAAATTATTTAAAATCAATTACTTAAATATTATTTGAGGAGCGCGACGCCGCCAACTGCCAAACCCGCGCCAGATCACGGGCTCGATCACGCAGCAAACTCGCCGCATGGCGACAGGCATAACCGAGCGTCATTGGGCCACTGGTCAACGCAAACGCCGCACTGATGCCATGCGCGTACAGGTCGGCATAGCCCTCGCCCAACGTCCCGGCCAGCACGATCACCGGCACACCTTTGTGCCGGGCAATGCGGGCAACACCGAACGGGGTTTTGCCACGCAACGTCTGGGCATCAAAACAGCCTTCGCCGGTGATCACCAAATCGGCACCGTCAAGCGCTTCGGCAAGACCGACCAGATCGGCCACCACTTCCACTCCCGGGCGAAAGGTCGCGTTCAGGTACGCCTTGGCAGCGAAGCCCATGCCCCCCGCCGCACCGCAGCCTGGGTGGTCACGCAGGTCTCGCCCCAGCACCCGCGCCGAATGATCAGCGAAATGCCCCAGCGCAGCATCCAGTTCCAGGATTTGCTGTGGTGACGCGCCCTTCTGCGGACCAAAAATATGTGAAGCACCATGAGCACCGCACAAGGGATTATCGACATCGGCGGCGACCTCGAAGCGCACATCGCGTAAACGTGCATCAAGACCGTCCAGTTCGATCCGCTGCACCTGCGCCAAGGCCAGACCGCCCGGCGACAAAGGTTGACCGTTGCCATCGAAAAAACGCGCACCCAACGCAGAAAGCATGCCGCTGCCGGCATCATTGGTCGCACTGCCGCCAATCGCCAGGATGATGCGTTGTGCGCCAGCATCCAGCGCCGCATGAATCAATTCACCCGTGCCTTGCGTACTGCTCAGGCAAGCGTCCCGTTGCTCAAGGGTCAATAACTGCAAGCCGCTGGCCATGGCCATTTCGATAATCGCTGTCCGGGTCTGCTCGAGCCAGCCCCACTGCGCCTCGACGGCAACGCCCAATGGCCCACTGACGCTGGCGCTCATCCACTGCCCATCACACGCGGCAAGAATGGCTTCGATAGTGCCCTCGCCGCCATCGGCCATTGGGCGTTGGACCAATTCGGCGTCGGGCCAGACTTCAGCCAAGCCCTCGGCGATGGCATTGGCGACACCCTGAGCAGTCAGGCTGTCCTTGAAAGAGTCGGGCGCGATAACGATTTTCATGGGGGTCTTCCTGTCCGTAATGGAGGAATGTTCTCACCTTGACTGACGTTTGCCGCCTGACCTTCGCACAACGAACGTCGGCGGTTATTGGTCATTGGACCAAAACGGCGCGGGCGGTTTTAGTCGATGGCGACGCGCGGCGTCATTTGCACGCCCAAGTACAGGCGCAACAAGTCGTCGGTTTTGTAAGGATCGCAGCCACTGAGTTCAGCGACCTTTTCCAGTCGATAGCGCAGGCTGTTGCGGTGAATACCCAGCGCGTCGGCACAGACCTGGCTTTCGCCACTGTAATCGAACCAGCTGCGCAGGGTTTCCAGCAACTGCCCGCTGTTACTTTCTTGCAACCGGGTGATCGGGTCGGCCACGCTCTGGGCGAGCCAATCACTGCGATAGCGCCAGAACAGCACCGCCAGACGGTAGACCGCCAGACGCAACAGCCGCCGCTGCGGATGAACATGGCGGGCGTAGTCGAGCAAATCACGCCCCGCAGCACAGGCCTGACGCAACGTCACAAGATCGGCCGATGGCTCAACCGTGACCATCCGCACCACTGGCCAGCCCTGTTCGTCAAACTGCTCCAGCAGCAACGCATCATCACGCTCCTTGCCTGAAGCACGGCACCAGAGCAACAAAGTCGGCTCCCGCGCCACACACCAACCGTGGGCATATCGGGCGTTCAACCAGGCGGCAACCTGACTGGCCGCGGGCGTTAACGCGGGTAGCTCGATCAACACCGCCTGACGTGGTAATTGCGGTTGCAGCCCCAAGTGTTCGGCTTCATCGACCAGGCTGTCAGGGCAATCAACCAACAACAACCGCGACAACAGATCCTCACTGCGCTGATGTCGCCACTGTTGATCCGCCTGCTGACGACGGTGCTCCATCAGCATCTCGGCGGTCATCTTCACCAACTCGCCATAGACCCGCACCTCCTCCGGCTCACCCGTGATGCCCAGTACGCCGACCAGTTTTTGGTCGAGCATCAACGGCAGATTGACACCCGGACGCACGCCATTCAGATGCTTGGCCGTCTGCGAATCGATCTCCACCACCCGGCGGTTAGCCAACACCAACTGCGCGCCTTCATGCCGGGTATACAACCGATCAGCCTCGCCACTGCCGATGATGATGCCCAGATAGTCCATCACATTGACGTTGCACGGCAGAATCGCCATGGCACGGTCAACAATGTCCTGCGCAAGGTCGTGATCAAGAGCAAACATGGTGGGCTCCGGGGAGAGTGGGTTGCAGTGAGTTTGCCTGATATGCCGCATTCGCGAATAAATTTGCTTGGGTATTGCGCGAATCTTGTGCAGGCTGTGTGGAGCGAGTTTATTCGCGAATGGGGCTACACGACATCTGACCCTGCCTACTCAATCGGCGCCAAGCGTTCGCGACTATTGGTCAAATGGGTCCACATGGCGGCGCGGGCGGCGTCTGGGTCCTGGCGGCGGATCGCGCTCAGTAGCGCTTCGTGTTCGAGGTTGGCCAGGTAACCGTGGTGAGCGAGGTTATTACCGGCCCGTTCGCTCGACGCAATACGGCTGCGCGGAATCATGGCGCTGCCCAGGTGCTGCATGATTTCAATGAAGCACGGATTACCGGTCGCTTCGGCGATCAACAGATGAAAACGCCTGTCCGCCTCCACGCAGCTGTCGTCCTTGGCCAGCAGGTCCTGATAATCATCCAGCGCCTGACGCATGGCCGCCAGTTGCTCATCGGTACGTCGCCGGGCAGCCAGCGCCACGGCCTGAGTTTCCAGGCCGATGCGCAGTTCGATGATGTCACGCACGCTGGCGGCGGTTTCCACCTTCAGGCGCAAACCGGTCTGACCTTGATGCTCAAGCACAAAGGTGCCGATGCCATGACGGGTTTCAACCAGCCCTGACGCCTGCAACTTGGAAATCGCTTCGCGAACCACGGTGCGACTGACGCCGTGCTCGCGCACGATTTCGTTTTCTGACGGCAGTTTTTCCCCGGGATTGATCTTGCCCAGCAAGATTCGCTGGCTCAATTGCGTGACCAGATCAGTGGCCAGGTTATGCGGACGTCGTTTGGGGGCGGCACGGGTTAGGTCTTGCATGCGAAAGATGTCCAGATAAAACGTTAAAACCTGCGATAGCCGGATCATACCACCTGTTTATGGGGGCAATAACCTGCAACACAAAGCAGCGATCCACGGAATACCTCTCCGCACCATCTTGTATGACAACTTAAAAGTAACACCTCAAACCACATGAAACCGTTCAGCAAAAATTCGATAAAAGACACTGTAAACGGACAATAACGACCAAAAACCCCCTTGTGCTGCAAATTATTACTTGTATGATGACTGTCAACGAGGCGCATAGCCTTGGTGCAACTCAACCCGCATAAAAATAACGAGTGGGAGATTCAACTGTGACTGCATCCAATTCCAGGGTGAACGATGGCGCGAGCTCAGCGCTGCTTTCGGCCGTGTCGAAAGTGAAGCGTCGTGTGCTGCCGCTGTTCGTCATCATGTTCATCGTCAACTACATCGACCGAGTCAACATCGGCTTCGTTCGAACCTACATGGAACACGACCTGGGCATCGGCGCTGCCGCCTACGGTCTGGGCGCCGGTCTGTTCTTCATTGGCTATGCGCTGTTTGAAGTCCCTTCCAACATCCTGCTGCAAAAAGTCGGCGCGCGAATCTGGCTGACCCGCATCATGCTGACCTGGGGCCTGGTGGCTGCCGGGATGGCGTTTATCCAGAACGAAACCCACTTCTACATATTGCGCTTTCTGCTGGGGGTCGCTGAAGCTGGCTTCTTCCCTGGCGTCATCTACTACTTCACTCGCTGGCTGCCGGGGGTCGAGCGTGGCAAGGCCATTGCTATTTTCCTCAGCGGCTCGGCGCTTGCGTCTCTGATCTCTGGCCCGCTGTCGGGTGCGCTGCTACACGTCAGTGGCTTGGGTTTGCATGGTTGGCAGTGGATGTACTTCATTGAAGGCATGGTCTCGGTCTGCCTGTGCTTCTTCGTCTGGTTCTGGCTGGACGCCAAGCCCCACGATGCAAAATGGCTGAACCGCGATGAGCAAGACGCACTGGTCAATGCCATCGACGCCGAGCAACTGGAGCGCGAAGCCGCCACACCGATCAAACCGTCGCTGACCACCCTGCTCAAGGATCGGCAGATCATCCTTTTCTGTGTGATCTACTTCTTTATCCAACTGACCATCTACGCCGCCACCTTCTGGCTGCCCAGCATCATCAAGAAAATGGGCGACCTCAGTGACATGCAGGTGGGACTGTTCAACTCCATTCCGTGGTTGCTGTCGATTGTCGGCATGTACGCCTTCGCCTCGTTTTCAGCGAAATGGAAACACCAGCAGGCATGGGTCGCCGTAGCGCTGCTGATCGCCGCTGCCGGGATGTTCATGTCCACCACCGGCGGGCCGGTCTTCGCTTTCGTCGCGATCTGCTTTGCGGCACTGGGTTTCAAATCGGCATCGTCGTTGTTCTGGCCCATTCCGCAGGCCTATCTGGATGCGCGGATCGCTGCCGGGGTCATCGCACTGATCAACTCGGTCGGCAACCTCGGCGGGTTCGTCGCGCCGACAACCTTCGGCTGGCTTGAAGAACACACAGGCTCAATTCAGGGCGGTCTGTACGGCCTGGCCGGGACCTCGATCATTGCCGCGATCATCGTTTTCGCCGCGCGCAATAAACCCAAGGGGGCATCCGCCGCCGCGATGGCAGGAAAAACGGCGCCGACCCACCCCTGATGCTAATGGCAGCGCGTCGAGACTGATCGACTCAATGCTCGGCGCCGTCCCGAAACGACCGAATACCTATTTTTACAGGACCACACCATGACCACCTTGAACTCCGAAGTTGTGGGCAAAGCCCCCGTTATCACCAGCATGCAGATCGTCCCCGTGGCCGGTCACGACGGAATGCTCCTGAACCTGAGCGGCGCTCATGGGCCGTTTTTTACCCGCAACATCGTCATTCTCAAGGACAACGCCGGGCATACGGGCGTGGGTGAAGTGCCGGGCGGCGAACGCATCCGCCAGACCCTGGAAGACGCCCGCTCGTTGGTCGTCGGCAACCCGATCGGCACGTACCAGAAGATCCTCAATCAGGTGCGCCAGGCATTCGCCGAGCGTGATTCGGGCGGCCGAGGCCTGCAAACCTTCGACTTGCGCATCACCATCCATGCCGTCACTGGCCTGGAAGCCGCCATGCTGGACTTGCTCGGCCAGCACTTGGACGTGCCCGTCGCGGCCCTGCTCGGTGAAGGCCAGCAGCGCGACGAAGTGAAGATGCTTGGTTATCTGTTCTACGTCGGCGACCGCACCAAGACCGACCTGGCCTACCGCAGCGAACCCGATGCCGACAACGACTGGTTTCGCGTGCGCCATGAACCAGCCATGACTGCCGAAGCGGTGGTGCGACTGGCTGAAGCGGCCCACACAAAATATGGTTTCAAGGACTTCAAACTCAAGGGCGGCGTGTTGCGCGGCGAAGAGGAAATCGAAGCAGTCACGGCCCTCGCCGAACGCTTCCCGGACGCACGCATCACCCTGGACCCCAACGGCGCCTGGTCACTGAAAGAGGCGATCCGCCTGTGCCGTGATCAGCACCATGTCCTGGCTTACGCTGAAGACCCCTGCGGTGCCGAAAACGGTTTTTCCGGTAGGGAAGTCATGGCTGAGTTCCGTCGCGCCACAGGCATGAAGACCGCCACCAACATGATTGCCACCGACTGGCGTGAAATGGGCCATGCTATCCAGTTGCAGTCCGTTGATATCCCGTTGGCCGACCCGCATTTCTGGACCATGCAAGGTTCTGTCCGCGTGGCGCAGATGTGCCATGAATGGGGCCTGACCTGGGGCTCGCATTCGAACAACCACTTCGACATCTCCCTGGCGATGTTCACCCACGTCGCGGCTGCGGCACCGGGCGATATCACCGCCATCGACACCCACTGGATCTGGCAGGACGGGCAACGGCTGACCAAAGCCCCATTGCAGATCGTCAACGGCTGCGTGCAAGTGCCGAAAAAACCGGGGCTGGGCGTTGAACTGGACATGGACCAGGTGGCCAAGGCTCACGAGCTGTACCAGGGCATGGGGCTGGGCGCGAGGGATGACAGCGTGGCCATGCAATTTCTGATTCCGGGCTGGTCGTTCAATAACAAGCTTCCGTGCCTTGTTCGGTAAGTTGCAGGGGCGATAAGTTGCACGTGCAGTAAGGCTATTGCCAACGTGGCGTACGGCGCAGAATCACTTCTGCGCCGTTTTTTCTTCTGGCACAGAGGCCGTGCTAAGGTTCGCGCAGACCCTGACCGCGATGCCTTCCGATGCCCCATCTCGTCCATACCCACCCTCGCCTGACCGCCGCCGCACTGCTCGGTTGCGTCGGTGGTTTTCTTTCCAGCTACGTTGTTCCCGATCTCGCGCCCACCACCCAAATATTAATTGGCTGGAACGTTGGGGTGTGGACCTACCTGATCCTGATGATCTGGCTGACGTTTCGCGCACAAGCCGAGGACGTCAAACGCTTCGCTATGATCGAGGACGAAAATGCCGGACTGGTGTTGGCGACGGTATGCGTGGCGGCGATTGCCAGCCTTGCAGCGATCACACTGGAACTGGCTGGCAGTAAAGACCTGAGCGCCCACATCAGGCTGCTGCATTACGGTTTTACTGGCCTGACCATTGTCGGTTCCTGGCTGCTCACCGGTGTAATATTCAGCCTGCATTACGCGCGCCTGTTCTACACCGCCACCACCAGGAAACCGCCTCTGCGCTTCGCCGATGGCGAGAAGAGCCCGAACTATTGGGACTTTCTTTACTTCTCCTTCACCATCAGCGTCGCCGTACAAACAGCCGACGTAGGGGTCGCAAGCAGAGACATGCGCAAAACCGTGCTGGCTCAGTCACTGATTGGCTTTGTGTTCAACACCGCTATCCTGGGGTTCTCGATCAACATCGCCGCGGGGCTGTTTGGTTGAGCGGGACGCTGTTTCGCTCGAGGCCCCTCTGGCGGTACTGTTGGGCCCCACGAATAATTTCACTGTGTTTTTGGCGAGGAAAACCACAATGACTAAATATTCCCTTTTACGGATTGCAGTACTCGATGACTGGCAATCAGTGGCGAGTGCCGTGGTGGATTGGACCGTTCTCGACGCCATCGGCGAGGTCAGTTTCCTGCATGAATTCCCGACAGATACCGCCAGCATGGTCGCGCGGCTGGGAGCGTTTGATGTGATTTGTGTCATGCGCGAGCGCACCCTCTTCAACGAAGCTTTATTGAGCCAGTTGCCGCGCCTGAAATTGTTGGTCACTGGTGGCATGCGCAATGCCGCAATCGACCTTCCGGCGGCTGCACGGCTGGGCATTCAGGTGTGCGGCACTGACAGCTACAAGAACGCCGCCCCGGAAATGACCTGGGCCCTGATCATGGGGATTACCCGCAACCTGGTGGGCGAAGCCAATTCTTTGCGCGACGGCGGCTGGCAAATCGGTTTGGGCAGTGACCTGTATGGCAAGACCTTGGGGATTCTCGGTCTGGGCAGCATAGGTAAGTGGATTGCACGCTACGGCCAGGCCTTTGGCATGCGGGTGATCGCCTGGAGCGAAAACCTCACGGCCGAACGCGCAGCGGAAACGGGGGTGACGTACGTCAGCAAGCAAGCACTGTTCGAACAGGCGGACGTGTTGTCCGTCCATCTGGTACTCAGCGACCGCAGTCGCGGCATGGTCGATGCGCAGGCGCTGAGTTGGATGAAGCCCTCCGCGTACCTGATCAACACTGCACGCGGCCCTATCATCGACGAAGCGGCATTGATCAACGCGCTGCAACAACGCCGAATCGCCGGGGCGGCTCTGGATGTGTACGAACCTGAACCCCTGCCCGCCGACCATCCGTTCCGGCACATGGACAACGTGCTGGCGACCCCACACATCGGTTATGTCACCGAGAACAACTACCGGACATTCTTCAGTCAAATGATCGAAGACATCCAGGCCTGGCACGGTGGCAAACCGATTCGGGTGTTTGGCTGATCATGACCGGATGGGCGAGCGTGCGCAGCACCTACTCGCCCAACGCAAAGCGCTTCAGGGTTTCGCCGTCCAGTCGGTAGCGCACCCATTCATCCTGCGGGGCGGCGCCGATGGCTTTGTAAAAATCGATGGCCGGCGTGTTCCAGTCCAGCACGCTCCATTCGAAACGACCGCAACCGCTGTCGTACGCCAGCTTCGCCAGATGCCGGAGCATTTTTTTGCCCGCCCCGCCCCCGCGATGACTGGCCGAGATGTACAAGTCTTCCAGGTACAAGCCCTTGCGCCCTTGCCAGGTGGAATAGCTCAGGAAGTACACGGCGAAACCAATCGGCTCATCATTCAGCAGGCAGATCAGGGCCCGTGCTGGCGATGGCTCGTCGAACAGGCTGCGCTCTATATCCGCCACGCTGGCCAATACAGCGTGCTCGGCCTTTTCGTAGATTGCCAGTTCGGTGATAAACCCCAAAATGACGTCGGCATCGGCTCTGGTGGCTTCGCGGATGTGGATGCTCACGGTAATGCTCCTTACGGGTTGAGGTGCCCGCGCTCGCTGCAACGAACGCTCAGCAACGGATTGTGTCTTAACCCTCAGTACCGTGCAGCATTCGATGCAAACCCGCGTGACGTGTGCGCTGAACTTGACCCGAGGACTTTTATGAACAGCAAAGAAAATGGCAAGACCCCAGGTCTGTCCGCTGAAGAAGAAAAAGACGTCGAAAAAAGCCAACCCCCGCGTGCCGCCGTGCTACACGAAACCATTCGCCTCCAGGGGGATCAGGAGCTGGAGCGCAGCATCGCTGCCCTTTGGTGGTCGGCCCTCGCTGCCGGTCTGACCATGGGCTTATCGCTGATGGCCATGGGCCTGCTAGACGCTCGACTGCCCGAAGGCGATACCAGCAAAGTGATTGCCAGTCTGGGGTATTCGGCAGGGTTTCTTGCGGTGATTCTGGCGCGTCAGCAGTTGTTCACCGAAAACACCCTGACCGCCGTGCTCCCGGTGATGACCAAACCAACGCTGGGCAATTTCGGTCGGTTGTTGCGTTTGTGGGGCGTAGTGCTGGTGGGTAACCTGACCGGCACCCTGCTGGTGGCCTACGTCATGCTGCACTTGCCGATTTTCGATGCAAAAACCGATGCGGCGTTTCTCGATATTGGCCACAAAGTCATGGAAAACAGCGCCAGCCAGATGTTTTCCAAAGGCATCATTTCCGGCTGGATGATTGCCACCATGGTCTGGATGATCCCGTCCATGGAGAGCGCAAAAATCTGGATCATCACCCTCATCACCTACCTGATGGCCTTGGGCGATTTCACCCACATCGTGGTCGGCTCGGCCGAGGTCTCGTACCTGGTGTTTGCCGGCCAACTGCCATGGAAGGACTTTTGGCTGACCTTTGCCGGGCCGACCCTGGCGGGCAACATTATCGGCGGCAGTTTTATTTTCGCCCTGATCAGCCATGCACAAATCCGCAGCGAAATTATCCCGCCAGACAAGAAAAAAAGCGGTGACAGCACCCCTGACAAACAGCAAAGGGCTGCCCCTGAGCGGTTGAATAAGTGATTGCCTGTTGGTTTTGCAATGCCGAGTGGCCGCTGTGCGAGGGTGTCTGGGCCGCGCGTTTTTTTAAAAACGCACAACCCACCCGCCAACATAAATTTTTTTTTAAAAAGTGACGAATCATTTAGGGGCAAAATACGGCCTTCAGCCGTAACCCCCTCAGGCAGACACTATGACCCGAATTCTGACCATCGAGGACGATGCCGTAACGGCGAAGGAAATCGTCGCCGAATTGACTAGCCACGGACTGGAGGTGGACTGGGTCAACAACGGCCGCGAGGGCCTGGTACGGGCGGTCAGCGGTGGTTACGACCTGATCACCCTGGACCGAATGCTTCCCGAAGTGAACGGTTTGGCCATCGTCACAACGTTGCGCGCCCTGAGCATTGCCACGCCGATTCTGATGATCAGCGCACTGTCTGACGTCGACGAGCGAGTGCGTGGCCTGCGCGCGGGGGGCGACGACTACCTGTCCAAACCCTTCGCCTCCGACGAAATGGCCGCCCGGGTCGAGGTGCTGCTGCGCCGTCGCAATCCGGTGAGCGAGTCCGATACCGTTCTGCGCGTGGCCGACCTTGAACTCAACCTGATTAGCCGCGAAGCCAAACGTGGCGAGCAACCCCTGAACCTGCTGCCCACCGAATATAAATTGCTGGAGTTCATGATGCGTAACAGCGGGCAAATCATTACCCGGATGATGATTTTCGAGGAAGTGTGGGGCTACCACTTCGACCCCGGCACCAACCTGATCGACGTGCATATCGGGCGTTTGCGCAAAAAAATAGACGCTCAGGGCGTGACACCACTGATTCGAACCGTGCGAGGCTCGGGCTATGTCATTGCTGAACCCCTCTAAGGGCTGGCGCTCTTCGACCAGCCGCCTGTTGGCGTTGTACAGTTTTCTATTCGTCGCCTGGAGCGGCATTTTAATGGGTGTACTTTATGCGGAGGTGACGAGTTACCTGAGCAACCTCTCCCGCCATTCACTGATACAACGTCAGCACCTTTTTTCCCGTTTCCAGGGCGACCAGTTGGTCGATGCGCTGGCCACCAGCATCACCTTCGACATCCGCGCCGTGGACGCCTACGGCCTGTTTGACGCGCACCACAAACCGCTCATCGGCCAGATCCACAGTATTCCGGACAACCTGCCGCTGGATGGCCAGATTCATCCGCTGAGCACCTGCATTGATTCCGATGACCCCGCACTGCCACCCGACAGCTGCGACGCGGTCGCCACACAGACCCACGACGGTCGCTGGCTGGTGCTGGTGCGCGACAACGGTTCGCTGTTCGCCGTGAACACTATCATTCTGCATGCCCTGCTGTGGGCCATATCCCTGACCATCATTCCCGGTGTCGCTGGTTGGCACTTGCTGCGACGCCGACCCTTGCGGCGCATTCGCGGGATCCAGGCCAGCGCCGAGGCCATCGTCGCCGGTGATCTGACCCGGCGTCTGCCGGTGTCGGACCGGCGCGACGAGCTGGACATGCTGGCGGTCATCGTCAACGCCATGCTGGATCGTATCGAGAAGCTGATGAATGAGGTCAAAGGCGTCTGCGACAACATCGCGCATGATTTACGCACACCCCTGACCCGCCTGCGGGCGCAGCTCTATCGCATTCAGCAACAATCACCGGAGGATTCGCAGCAAGCCGCGCAGATGGGCCAGGTCATCGCCGAAGCCGACATGTTGATGGCACGCTTTCGAGGCCTGTTACGCATCTCCGAACTGGAAGACCATCAGCGACGCTCAGGCTTCGTCGAGCTGGATCCGCAACCGTTGTTGCAAGAGCTTCACGACTTCTATCTGCCTCTGGCAGAGGAAGGTGGCCTGAACCTGCGCTTGCAACTCGCGCCATCCCTGCCGAAATTGATCGGAGACCGAGCGCTACTATTCGAAGCGCTGGCCAACCTACTGAGCAACTCGATCAAATTCACCCCCGTCGGCGGCACTGTCATCCTCAGCGCGCAATCGGATGGCGACAGCACCCGCATCGAAGTCCAGGATTCCGGCCCAGGCATCCCTATCACCGAACGAGAGGCAGTGTTCCAGCGCTTCTACCGTTGCGATGGCGGCAGCCAGCAAAACGGCTTCGGCCTGGGCCTCTCCATCGTCGCCGCCATCGTCAGTTTGCACGGCTTCAAACTGAGGATCGGCGCCAGCCCTTCAGGTGGAGCCAGCTTGACTCTGGAGTGTCGGCAAGGGATTGAGCGGGTGTAAAGAGCTCCTGGCTATGGCGATGTGCCTATCACAGAACCCACGAAAAAAAAGCCCATGGAAACTACCATGGGCCCAACGAAAACCGTTGAAAGGAGCGTTCGGGTTCAGCCGGCCATGCACGTGAAGTCCTGGGTTTTGCTCACTTGCTTGCCATGGGAGTCGACCAAGCTGGCGCGGTATTCCTGACCGAGGCTCGACTCCACCAGTGTGTAATGCTCACCGGCCTTGAACTGGTCGAAGTTGACCCGCGCACGGCAGTCTTCCTGATTGGAATCACCCGGCCCCCCGGCGACGAACAGGGTCATATCCAACTTGTGGGCGCCGGGAGTGACTTCGAAATAGCGGCCATCGTTGAGGCGTTTGCCGTCAACATCTTCAGCCAATAACGTCCCTTGAGGCTCTTCCTGAAAGCTGATCCAAGCCTCGCTCGGGTCAGCTTTGGGCATCGGCCCGGCGCAGGCACTCAGTAGAGCAACCAGGCTCAGCATCGGTATCAACAGCAGTGATTTGGATGACATCAAGGTATACCTCGGCAGTAGGAATCCGTCCCCTGAAACGTCAGGGCTTTCGATGGAGGTAAGCTTGGCGAGGTCCAGGGCTGCAAACAAATGAATCCACATGAAAGGAATTTAAAGCGCTGATTAACTATTTATTCATGTAGCTGAAAGCATCCTGTTAAGCACTCGAGACAAGACTGCCGGGATTCCAAACTGGAGGTTCCTGGCATGCTCGGGCTGGTAAAGACCGCACTGCTCAAGCCCTACACGTTCATCGTGTTGGCGATATTCATCTGCATTGTCGGGCCCATGGCGGCCTTGCGAACCCCAACCGATGTGTTTCCCGACATTGGCATCCCCGTGGTGGCCGTGGTCTGGCAGTACAACGGTCTGTCACCCGACGCCATGGCCGGCCGAGTGATCTACACCTACGAACGCTCCCTGAGTACCACGGTCAACGATATCGAACACATTGAGTCGCAATCGCTGCCCGGCATGGGCATCGTCAAGATTTTCTTCCAGCCTGGTGTCGATATCCGCACCGCCAACGCCCAGGTCACCGCCGTATCACAGACGGTGCTAAAACAAATGCCACCGGGTATCACGCCGCCGCAGATCCTCAACTACAGCGCCTCGACCGTCCCTATCCTGCAGATGGCGTTTTCCAGCCCGACCCTTTCGGAAGCGCGGATTCGCGATCTCGTGCAGAACAACATTCGTCTGCCATTGACGTCAGTACCCGGCCTGGCCCTGCCGACGCCCATGGGCGGCAAGCAACGCCAGGTCACGCTCGACCTAGACCCCCAGGCGTTGGCAGCCAAGGGGCTGTCGGCGCAGGACGTGGCCAATGCCCTGGCTGCGCAGAACCAGATGATTCCGGTAGGTACAGCGAAACTCGGCGGCAGCGAATACACCGTATTGCTCAACAACAGCCCTCAAGCAATCAATGAACTCAACGACCTGCCGATCAAGACCGTCAACGGTGCGCTGATCACCATCGGCCAAGTGGCCCACGTGCGTGATGGCTCGCCGCCACAGACCAATATTGTGCGGGTCGACGGGCGGCGTGCAGTGCTGATGCCTGCACTGAAGAACGGCAGTATTTCCACCCTGTCCATCGTCGACGGCGTCCGCGCTATGCTGCCGTTGATCAATGAAACCCTTCCGCCAGAACTTAAAACTTCGCTGCTGGATGACGCCTCGGTATTCGTCAAACAATCAGTGGGCAGCGTCGCCCGTGAAGGCATCATCGCCGCGCTGCTGACCAGCGTGATGATCCTGCTGTTTCTTGGCAGTTGGCGCTCGACGCTGATCATCACTGCATCGATTCCGTTGGCCGTGTTGTCGGCCATCGCCTTGCTGGCGGTGAGCGGTCAGACCCTGAACGTCATGACCCTTGGCGGGCTGGCCCTGGCGGTGGGGATTCTGGTGGATGACGCCACGGTAACCATCGAGAACATCAACTGGCATCTGGAACAGGGTAAGGCGGTCAAGGACGCGATCCTCGACGGTGCCCGGCAGATCGTCGGGCCGGCGTTCGTCTCACTGCTGTGCATCTGCATCGTGTTCGTGCCGATGTTTATGTTGCAGGGCATCGCCGGTTTTCTGTTTCGACCAATGGCGCTGGCGGTAATTTTCGCCATGGCCAGCTCGTTCCTGCTGTCGCGCACCTTGGTACCAACCCTGGCGATGTTTTTGCTCAAGCCGCATGCCGTGGAGGAAGGCCTGGGCCATCACCCCGAAGACGGCTTCATCAATCATCACGAAGGTGAGCAACATCCCCGCCAGCGACATGTGTTTCTGCGGGGGTTGCTGAATTTCCAGCAGGGTTTCGAGCGTGGGTTCTCAGCAATACGCGACGTGTATCACGGCCTGTTGGGGTTGGCACTGGAACACCGCCCAGTTTTTTTGATCGGGTTCATGGCCTGTGTGCTGGCCAGCTTTGCGTTACTGCCGAGCCTGGGCCAGGACTTCTTCCCTGCCACTGACGCCGGAGCGCTGTCCCTGCATGTGCGTCTGCCGCTGGGCACGAGAATTGAAGAAAGTGCGGCCGCCTTTGACCGCATAGAAACCCGCATCCGCGAAATCATTCCGGCCGAACAACTGGACACCGTCATCGACAATATCGGCATCCCCTTGAGCGGTATCGATATGGCCTATAGCAGCAGCGGCACGATTGGGCCGCAAGACGGCGATATTCAGGTGTCCTTAAAGCCGGGTCACACACCGACGGCCGATTACGTCAAACGCCTGCGTGAAGCCCTGCCACAAAGCTTTCCCGGCAGTCATTTCGCCTTTATGCCCGCCGACATCAGCAGCCAGATTCTCAACTTTGGCGCTCCGGCCCCACTGGATGTGAAAATCTCCGGCCCCGATAGCGTCGCCAACCGTGCGTACGCGCTTGAGCTGCAACGGCGCTTGGTGCAGGTGCCCGGCATCGCCGATTTACGTATCCAGCAGTCCACCGGTTATCCATCGCTGCAAGTGGACGTCGATCGGCTACGCGCCAAACAACTGGGCATCACCGAACACGATGTGACCACCAGCCTCGGCGCGTCATTGGCCGGAACCTCACAAGTAGCGCCCACGTACTGGCTCAATCCGAAGAACGGCGTGTCTTACCCCGTGGTTGCCGCGACACCGCAATACCGTCTCGACAGCCTGCCGACCCTGGAAGCGTTACCGATCACCGGCAGCGATGGCCAGTCGCAGATCCTTGGCGGGCTGGCGACCATCAAACGTGTCGAGAGCCCGGCCGTGGTAACGCACTACAACATCGAGCCGACGCTGGACCTTTACGCCAACGTGCAGGGCCGTGACCTCGGCGGTGTGGCTGGCGACATACAGAAAGTCCTCGACGGTGCCGAACACCTGCGCCCCAAAGGCACGACAGTCAGTCTGCATGGCCAGATTGATGCGCTGCATGAAGCGTTCAACGGCCTAAGCCTGGGCCTATTGGGCGCGGTGGTGCTGATTTACTTGCTGATCGTGGTCAACTTCCAGTCGTGGGTCGATCCATTTGTGATCATCACCGCCCTGCCCGCCGCCTTGGCCGGGATCGTCTGGATGCTGTTCCTGAGCAACACATCGTTGTCGGTGCCCGCATTGACCGGGGCTATTTTGTGCATGGGTGTGGCCACCGCCAACTCCATCCTTGTGGTGAGCTTCTGTCGCGAACGGCTGGCCGAGCATGGCGATGCGCTCAAGGCAGCTCTCGAAGCCGGTTACACCCGTTTCCGTCCGGTCTGCATGACGGCCCTGGCCATGATCATCGGCATGTTGCCGCTGGCCCTGTCCGAAGAGCAGAACGCGCCCCTCGGGCGCGCTGTGATCGGCGGTCTGATCCTGGCCACTACCGCCACGCTGCTCTTCGTCCCGGTGGTCTTCAGTCTGGTGCACCGTCGCTCAACCTCTCGCGTTGTTGTTGGAGAAACTCCCCATGCCGTCTGAACACGCCCCTTCACGCAAACGCCTGATGCTGGCCGGTATCGGCGGGCTGACCCTAGCGGCACTGCTGGTCGCCAATGGTCTTGCCGCACGTACCCGCCATGAAAAATCAGTGGTCAACTGGACCCAAGCCCAGGCGCTGCCGGTGGTCACTGTGTTCAAGCCCACCCATAACGCTCAGGGCGACACGCTGCGCCTGCCCTCGCATCTGGAAGCCTGGAGCAAGGCCCCCATCAATGCCCGGGTCAGCGGTTACCTGAAAAACTGGGAAACCGATATCGGCAGTCAGGTCAAGGCAGGTCAAGTGCTGGCCGAAATCGACAGCCCGGAGCTGGATGAACAGATGGCCCAGACCCGCGCCCATCTGGCGCAAGTACAGGCCAATGCCCGTCTCGCGGAAACCACGTCCAGTCGCTGGCAGAATTTGCTGGCAACGCACTCGGTATCGCGCCAGGAAGTCGACGAGAAAATCTCCAACGCTGCTGCGGCCAAGGCCGATGTGCAGGCCGCCGCCGCTGACTATGCGCGGCTGTCGGACCTTGAAGCGTATAAAACCATTCGCGCGCCGTTCGCGGGAACGATCACCGCGCGCAACACCGACGTCGGTCAGTTGATCAAGGCCGATTCCGCTGGTGACGTCGCGCTGTTCAACATCGCCGATACCCACCGCTTGCGCCTGTACGTACCGGTGCCACAAACCTACGCCAGCATCATCCGTCCTGGCATGCAGATCGAACTGACCGTGCCCGAACATCCCGGCCAGCAGTTCAGCGCCCACTTGATGGGTGACTCTACCGCCGTGGATCCGCGCTCCGGAACGCTGTTGGCGCAATTCGTCGCTGATAACCCGGACGGCGCGCTGATGCCCGGCGACTACGCCGAAGCGACAATCCATGTGGCAGCCGATACCCACGGCGTGAGCATCCCGGCCAGCGCCTTGATCTTCCGCGCCCAAGGTACCCAAGTCGCGGTGCTGGACAGTACCAACCATGTGCATTTGCGCGACATTCACATCGGCCTGGATTTGGGCGACCGACTGGTCATTGATCAAGGCCTGTCCCCTGCCGACCACGTCGTCGACAACCCGCCGGACGCTCTGCGCGAAAACGACCCCGTTCAACTGGCCGAGGCAGGAGTTTCACATGCGCCCAAGGCTTGACTGTACCGCTCTGGTTTTAGCACTGGGGCTCGCATTCTCCCTGCAAGGGTGTTCGTTGGCGCCCACTTACAAAATACCGCCGATGACCTTGCCGGATCATTACCGTGAGCAGACCAGTGACGGCCCGTGGCACACGGCGCAGCCCGCAGATCAGGTCCAGGCGCAGTGGTGGCAGCTCTACCGCGATGCACGCCTGAACGAGTTGCAGCAACAGCTGCTCAAGGCCAACCCCGATCTGGCCGCCGCCCTGGCACATTTTGATGGCGCTCAGGCCTTTGCCAGCCAATTGCATGCCGGATTGTTTCCGCAAATCAGCGCCAGTGCCCAGCCCTTACGCCAGCGTCAGTCCGATACCAAGCCTTTGCGCGGGGCCACGCAACCCGCAGTCTATAACAGTGACACGTTGGGATTGAGCCTGAGCTTCGACCCCGACCTGTGGGGCCGGATTCGCAATCAGGTAGCCGCCGGCGACGCACAGGCTGATGCATCTGCCGACGATCTGGCAGTGGCGCGACTCAGCCTGCAACAGCAACTGGCGACGCTTTACATTCAACTGCGCGGGCTCGATGCGCAGGGCTCGATACTCACCCAGTCGCTAGACGATTACACCCAAGCCCTGCAACTGACGCGCAACCGCTATCAAGGCCAGATCGCCTCGGAACTCGACCTGACCCGCGCCCAGAGCCAACTGGCCGAGGCTCGCGCGCAACTTGACGACGTACACGCCCAGCGTAACCTGCGCGAACACGCCATCGCGGAACTGGTCGGCGCCCTGCCCAGTGATTTTCGTCTGGCCGACAACCAGCAGGCTCTGCACCTTCCCACGACGCCCGAAGCCCTGCCCAGCACCCTGCTGCAGCGCCGTCCGGACATCGCCGCCGCCGAGCGTCGAGTGTTTGCCGCCAACGCCAATATTGGCGTGGCACGGGCGGCCTGGTACCCCGACTTCAGCTTGACCGGCTTGCTTGGCGGGCAAACCTCCGGCAGCGGCAATCTGCTGGGAGCGGCCAATCGGTATTGGGCGCTGGGCCCACTGATCAACCTGCCGATTTTCGATGGCGGACGCCTCAGTGCCAACGAACGTCAGGCCCACGCCGAGTTTGAAGAGGCCGCCGCGCACTATCGCAGTCAAGTGTTGCGTGCCGTACGTGAAGTCGAAGACAACCTCGGTCAATTGCGTGATTTGCAGCAGGAAGCCGAGGATGAGCACGCTACCGTCAGTGCTGCGCAAAGTGCCGAACACATCGCCATGGACAGCTACCAGGCAGGCGCGATGAGCTACCTCGATGTGGTGACCGCGCAGACCACTGCATTGCAAGCGCAGCGCCGATTGCAGGTGCTGGACACAAGCCGTTTACAGGCCAGTGTGGGTTTGGCTGTGGCATTGGGGGGTGGGTGGAAAACCGAGTAAGCCTAAATACGCCGCCATCGCGGGCAAGCCCACGCCTACATTTGCGTTGACACTTGTAGGAGGTTTCGCCCCGTCTTCGACGCCGCGCTGTCGCGCAGCAAACTGGGTTGCGATTTATGTGTTGTGATTGGTGGCGGCGTGTCAGGTACGCCGCCTTCGCGAATGAATTCGCTCCTACAGAGATTTTGATTTGCCTTTGGGATTTTGTGTGAATTGACTACCCAATTACGGTCAGGCCCATTTTCCAGGAGGCCGAGCGCAGGCGTTGCGCAGGGGGGTACGAGGCAAGGATGCCGAGTAAGCCGCACGGGGCCAGGATGCCGAGTAAGCCGCACGGGGCCAGGGACGGCCCCTTGCGGCGACCCCCGGAGCAACGCCGGAGCGAGGGAAATCCGAGCCTAAGCGAGGATCCGTATGGAGGGGCAAAGCGTTTTGGTTACTTTTTGATGGTCCGGCATTCCGGCGTCTGAAAAAGTGACACGCTGTAAGAGCGGAACCGCAATTCCAGCACACGCCAATGCCGGATATACACCCAAGATACAGCGCCAACCATTTGTTTTTGAAAGATTAAAAAGCAGTTTTATGGGAGTGGACTTGCCCGCGATCGACCGCGCAGCGGTCGCAAAAACAGCAAGCATCGTCAGTCAGTCACAAACCCAAACAACGCCTGTGGCGCCTCCACCAGCATCGCGCGTTCAATATCCGCCGAACAACCGAGCTGCCGCAATTGCTCGACCGCCGTGCCGTAGGTCATCTGACGTTCATACTGGGTGTGTGGCCAGTCGCTGCCCCACACCAGACGCTGCTTGCCAAAAGCCTGCGTCAACAACGGCATGGCCTCGCGAGCGAAGGTCATGTTCTGCTCCGGGCTGGCGCCCAAACGGTAAATACCAGAAATCTTCATCCACACCCGACCGCTCAGCCCCAGCTCCAGCAATTGTGCAAACGCCGGTTGCTCGACGCCCAGCAACGCGTCCGGGCGGCCGAAATGGTCGATGACGATCTTGCAGTCATAAGGCATCAAGGCGCTGATCAACGCGGGCAAGTCTTCGACCTCGCGGTGCACCTCGACATGCAGGCCAAGGGCCGCAACCTGCGTCAACAGGCGCTTCCACGTGTCGTCGGCAAGGTCCGGCAATGCTTGCCCGACAAGGTTCAGACGAATACCGACGATGCCCTGCCCGGCCATCTGCTCCAGCGCTGCGTAGCTGATTTGCGGATCAACCACAGCCACACCGCGCAACTGCCCCGGTGCCTGTTGCAACGCCGACAGCAGGTACTGATTGTCGATGCCCAGAAAACTTGGCTGCACCAGCACCCCATGGCTCAGGCCGTGTTCGCGTAAATGCGCCAGATACTGTTCAAGCGGGGCGTCATAGTCGGGGCTGTAGCGTCGGGCCGAGGCCCGCTCCAGCTCGCGACTGAACACATGGGCATGAGCATCTATGCCGAGGATCGGCGAAGTACAGGGAGCGGAGCGGATATCGGGCATGGCACTCATCTATGAAATGAGCGCGGCGAAAGACGCCGCGCGGTTAACGAACTGAATCAAGCCTGATGCGCGGTTTCGGCTTTTTTCGCGGTTCCCTGGGTCGCTGCGGGAGTGGCGTCGAGGGTACGCCCTCTAGTTTCCGGCAACGCCATGGCCGCGATGACCGCCACGCCGTAGGCAATCCCTGCGTCGATGCCGATGGCCGAACCCAGTGACATCGACTCGCTCATATGGCCGACCATGAACGGAAACACCGAGGACACCACGCGACCGAAGTTGTAGCAGAAGCCCACGCCGGCCCCACGCACATCCGCCGGGTACAACTCGTTGAACAAAGCGCCCAGGCTCGCCGGAATACCGGCCGCGAAGAAACCCAACGGGAAACCGAGGAACAACATCTGCGTGTTAGTCAGCGGCAGGAACAGGTAGCACTGCACCGTCACCACGCAGCACAGCGCGAACAGGATGATGTTCTTACGCCGACCGATACGATCAATCAACAAACCGCTGACGATGCAGCCGCACCAGAACGCGACAATGATCACTGCCAGATAACCGCCGGAACTCAGCACCGAAAGATTGCGCTCGGTCTTGAGGAACGTCGGCAGCCAGGTCATTACCGCGTGGTATCCGCCATGAGCCCCCAGCCCCAGCAGTCCGCCGAGCAATGTCACACGCAACAATTGCGGACGGAAAATACCCGCCATGGACGTGAAGAAGCCCTGCGGTTTGGTTTTTTCTTTTTGCTGACGCTGAAAGCTGTCCGGTTCTTCGACGTTGCGTCGTACCCAAATAATCAGCAAAGCAGGCAGCAGACCGACCAGGAACATCACGCGCCAGGCCATGGCTTCCGGCACAAAGGAATAAATCAGGGCGAAGGTCCCGACCGCCACGGCCCAACCCACCGCCCAGGCACTTTGCACGGTACCCATCACCTTGCCGCGAAATTTTGGCTGGATGGTTTCAGCCATCAACACCGCACCCGCAGCCCACTCGCCACCGATACCGAAGCCTTGCAGGGCCTTGACGATCAGCAACTGATTGAAGCCGGTGGCGAACGCGGAGACAAACGTGAACAACGAAAACCAGAGGATCATCCATTGCAAGGTACGCACCCGGCCATAACGGTCGGAGAGTGTCCCGCCCAGCCAGCCGCCCAAGGCCGAGGTGATCAGCGTCACGCCGCTGATCAACCCGGCATCACCCTTGCTCAAGGCGAACGCGGCGATCAGCGCCGGAATCGCCAGACCGAACATCTGCACTTCCAGGGCGTCCAGCGACCAGCCGCCGAAACAGGCCCAGAACGTCTTGCGCTCCCGAGGAGTGACTTCGCGATACCACTTAAACATGATTATTGTCCTTATAGGTGTACGTGCAGCGATGTGAATGGTGAACTGTCAGCGGATCTCGACGCTGTAACGAAAGTGCCTGGCGTGCCCGCGCGAACGACGCCACTCCAGCGGTTCCCCGGCGTAATTGCGCGCCAGACGCTCGATCACCACCACCGGGCTGTTGGGCGGAATCTGCAGCAGCCGGGCGTGAATCTCGCTGACCGAGTCGGCGGTCAGGGTTTCTTCGGCAGAGGCCACCACTTGGCCGCACAGCGCCTCGTAAATCGGATAAAGCAAAGGCCCTTGCTGATCCAGATCGGTGTCCAGAAGCGGCTGAAAAAGCGTCCGCGGCAGCCAGATTTCTTCTGCCAGCACCGGTTTCGCATCCAGCAAACGCAAACGCGACAAGCGGATGACGGGGGAATCCGGGGCAAGTCCCAAGGCCTCGCTGACCGCCGAGGGTGCGCTCATCGGTTCGATGGACAGGATGCGGCTCTCGGGAACCTGACGTTCACCGGCGGCGGTCTGGAAGCGGAAGAAGCGAAACAGGGAGGATTGAAACTGCGGACGGCGAATAAACGTACCCCGGCCTTGTTGGCGCTCAAGGACGTTTTCACCGACCAGCATGTCGATGGCCTTGCGCACGGTGCCGGTGGACAAACCGTACTCGGACGACAGCGCTGCTTCGGTGGGAATAGCTTCGCCGGGGCGCCAGCGGTTATTGGCGATCTGCTCGGCCAATTGATCGCGCAGACGTTGGTAAAGCGGCAGGCGCTCGTCACTCGATAGTCTATTCATTGTTGTAGTTATCTAGTCATCTATATGAATGTTGAGCGCAGTATTCTCCCGTTACAAAATCTCGTCAAGGGTTGTGTTTTGCCTGATTCATCCCATTCGCAGCATCCCGCTGCGAATGGCGCATCGCCTTATCTGGACATGGAACGCCGTGCCTCGACCTTCGATTCAGCCAGTTCTGCTATGTGCTCAACCATGTACTGCGCATCCCGTGCTATCCCGGAAAAACGTCCCGAACCCCAGGTGTACAACCAAGGCAGCCCCAGAAAGTACAAACCGGACTGCGCCGTGATCCCGCGCTCATGCCCGGGATGGCCGCGACCGTTGAACACCGGCGCTTCGACCCAGGTGAAATCCGGGGTGAAACCGATGCACCAGATGATGCTGGTAATGCCCTGCGCTTCCAGGTCCAGCTCGCTGCGTTCCTGTTCTGGCGCCCAGACCGGCTCGTAACGCTCACCCGCCGGAGCGTCGATGCTGTGCTGTTCGATGTAGGTGTCGATGGACGTGTTGATCCGGTTGTAGACCGCATCGGCGCTGTCCAGGCTCTCGCCCAGGTTGCTGGCGAACTGCAGTTTGCTGCCTTGCAGGCCGTCCAGACGTCCGAACAGCTCCATGCCTTCGCGGGCGAAGGTGCGCAGGTCGATATCGCGCCCACCGTCACGCCCGGTGACGTAATGGTTGGTGTTGTCGCGGACACCTTCACGCAATGGGTGAGTGTCGACGCCGATGTCGTAGTAGCCCATCTCCGCCAGCCAGTCGACCACGTCCTTGCCCCGATAAAAGCGTGCACAACGCGGTGCATCACCGACCGCCAGATAGACCTTGCGCCCTGCGAGGTGCAAGTCTTCGGCGATCTGCGCACCCGATTGACCGGAGCCGACCACCAACACGTTGCCAGCGGGCAAGACCTGCGGATTGCGGTATTGCTCGGAGTGAAGCTGATGGATGCTTACAGGCAGACGCTCGGCCAGACGCGGGATGATCGGTGTGTGATAACCGCCCGATGCGACGATGACTTGATCGGCAGTGAACTCACCCTGTGACGTGTGGACCTCGAAACCGCCGCTGGTACGAGGCACCACTCGCTGCACAGTAATGCCCACCCGAGCTGGCGCGTTGACCGATTGAGCGAAGCCAGCGAGGTACGCGTTGATCTCGTCCTTCTTCATGAAGCCGTGGGGATCGTTGCCGTTGAAATTGTCGTTGTAGGTATAGCCCGGCAGCGCGCATTGCCAGTTGGGCGTCACCAAGCTGAACGCATCCCAGCGCTGGTTGCGCCAGGCATGGGTCAGGCTGTGCTTTTCCAGCACCAGGTGATCGATGTCCTGCTGTTGCAGGTAATAGCTCGCAGATAACCCCGCCTGGCCGCCGCCGACGATAATGACGCTGTGGTGAGGAGGTTTGACTGAAGTGAGGTGGCTGGCCATGAGGGCTCTCCGGTACTGAGTGACAATAGGGTTAGAAGGGAAAAACCAGTGCCTCAGAACGAACCCCAGCCAGCTGCGGTCACCCGACCGCCGCCTTCAGTGCGCATGCTGAGGATTTCCACCGGTCCGTCGTCCAGATAGCTGGCCTGGCCCTTGAGCGAACTCAAGGTGTCCATGGCTGAACTGCAATAGAAGCCCTTGACCTGCTTCACCCGCTCAGAGGCATTGTTCAGTGCAGTCTCGATGCGCTGCAGAAAGTCGGCCAACGGGTAACTGGCGCCTTCCTGCAAGTGGTCGTAAATCACCGTAGACGGCGAATAACCTGTCGCTTCCTTGCCGTTGGGCCAGCGGATATTGAAGTTGACGGCGGGCATGTCAGTGCTCCTGTTCGGTGAGTGTCAAAGGGCTGAGATCGAGATGGGGATAGCTGAAGCCGGTAAACGTCTGCTCGCGCAGGTTCCAGAATTCGCCGCGTTGCTCGCCGGCTTGCACGCTCAGCGAGCCGCTGGTGTTGACATGGCCGATGCGCTCGCAACTCAGTCCTTCGAACGCGAAAGCAGCCTGGACATGGGCCCAGTCACCCTCCTCCAGCGTCATCAAAAACCCGTAACTGGGGAACGCTTGCAACCAGCGACCGAGGTCCGCTTCGGGCGGGCATGGCAGTGCGTGCAGATCGACCGTCGCGCCACAGCCGGTGGTTTCCAGCAGCATCAACAGGCTGCCCAACACCCCGGCGTTACTGATGTCTTTGGCCGCGTGCAGCAGATTGGCTTCGGCCAGACGTGGCAACACGTCGAGCTTGCTGCGCAGGCGCTCGGCCGGGACGCCTTCGAAAGCTTTCCAGTAAGTGCTCTCGGCGTGCCAACGACCGTCCAGATCCACCGCCATGGCGATGACCTGGCCGGGGGCCACATGCAAGGTCGACAACAACTTGTGGGCGATACCGGTAATCGCCACCGCCAGTGCAGCAGGGTTACCTGCGGCGAGGCTGGTGTGCCCGCCGACCAACAGCAAACCGTAGGCTTCACAGGCGGCGCGGATGCCGGCCAACACCTGTTGCGCAGCGGCGTGTTCGTGATGCCAATAGGCGTTGACCACCGCCGTGGCGCGACCACCCATGGCCGTGATGTCGCTGACATTGGCCATCACCGCCGACCAACCGGCGAACCACGGTGCCGCCTGAACGAACGCCGGCAACATGCCTTCGATGGCCAGTAACTGGAAATGATCGCCGCAGGCAATCGCTGCCGTGTCATCGCCGGGCAAGGCGTAAAGCTGCTCGCGGGTCAGCGCCTGATTTGCGCTACCGATGACGGAGGCGGGCTGCTGGATCGCCTGTTTCGCCAGCATCGCCGGGGTGCTGCGCAGCGTGTCGAGCAGCGCTGCCAGATCAAAAGTCTCAGTCATGACGGGGCACCTTCAGCGCACGCAACGACACCTGGCGTGGCATCAAGGGGTAGCTCGGTAACTCCGCCTGCATCAAGCAATGAGGCTGGCCGAGCAACACCAAGTGATCGAGGGTTTGCCAGTGCAGGCCATGAAAATACCCTTCGTTCTGCGCCTGCACCGTGGCGCGAAACACCTCGCACCCCAGTTCCTTGGCCCGCGACACTGCCTCATTGACCAATGCCTTGCCGATCATGCTGTGCCGCCGATACGCTTGAGCCACGCACAACCGCCCGCCAAACCACAGACCCGGCTCCGGCTGATAGATGCGTACCGCGCCCACTACTTGATCGGACATCCCGCAGTTACCGGCCAGGGCGACGATGGCAATCGCCTGAAAGTCGTGGCCGTCCTTGTCCTGCGCCAGCAGTTGTTGCTCGTCGGAGAACACTGAGCGACGCAGGGCGAAATAGGCCTGTTTCTCCCAGTTTTCCGTAGCCGGTTTGACCACCAGATCGCCCGCACGAAACGGCTCGAAGGTGCTGTCGACCAAAGCAAAGGCGAGGTTATGCATGAGGGCTCTCCGCGTTATTCGTAGCTTTTCAGGGCCGAGCACGCACCACATTTGGCGCAGCCGGCGTTGATCTGATCGGAATGCAGCCCATGGCGACGCAGGCTCGCGCCGATCTGCGGGTACAGCCGGGCCATCATTGCGCTGTCGGGTTTCGGGTGATGAGCCAGCGGCGTGCCGTCGATGGGCACGAACGGCACCACGAACGGGTACACGCCCAGCGCGCATAAACGCTCACTCATCTCACTGATCGCCGCTTCGCTGTCACCCAGCCCCGCCAGAATGTAGGTGCTGACCTGCCCCCGACCGAACACCTCGACCGCCGCGCCGAACGCTTCGAAATAGCGACTCAGCGGCACCTCGGCCTTGCCCGGCATGATCCGCTGGCGGACTTCATCGGTGACCGCTTCCAGGTGCATGCCCAACGACACCACACCGCTGTCGGCAAGACGTTGAAACCAGCGGTCGTCGTCCGGTGGCTCGCATTGAGCCTGGATCGGCAGATCGACGGCAGCCGTCACCGCAGCAGCGGACTCACACAGAATCGCCGCGCCACGGTCCGGAGTCTGCGGGGTGCCGGTGGTCATCACCATGTGCTTGACGCCATCCAGTTCGACCGCTGCTTTCGCCACTTCAGCCAATTGTTGCGGGCGTTTGCGGGCGATGGTTTTACCGGCGGCCAGCGACTGGCCAATGGCGCAAAACTGGCAGGAGGTGCCGCGATCATTGAACCGAATGCAGTGCTGCAACACCGTGGTAGCGAGCACATCACTGCTGTGCAGGGTGGCGATCTTCCAGTACGGAATTCCCTCGGCAGTACTCAAGCCATAGAATTTCGGCACGCCAGGCATTTGTACCTGACCAACCTGCAACCCTTCGCGAAAGATCAGCGCCTGGCTGCCATTGGCGCTGGGCTGGGCCCGATAGGGCGAATCCTGCGACGCCTGGTTGAGGATCGGCACCATCATGGTCCGGCTGCCGAAACTCAGCGCCTTATGGTCCGACGGCCCCGCCCCGCCCTGCCGCGACAGCCCATTTTGCGCCGCAGGCCAGCGCACGCCATGGCATTGCAACTCGGCGAGCAATTCATTGGTTTGCATGATTGAGTTCCTCAAAACCGACACCGACGGGCACGCCGCTGGAGCGTTCATGCACATGGGCCGTGGGCGTGCGGTCGATCAACAGGCTGAGCAGTTCCGGGCGGCTGTAATGCCCGACCGAGTCCATCATTCGTTTACGTTTGTCGATCAACGCCAAATCAAGGTCGGCAATCACCACGCCCTCGCCGGAGCGCAGCGGCTCGCCGAGCAACTTGCCTTCCGGGGAAACGATGGCGGTAAAGCAGCCACCCGAGATCGGGCCGAGGCCACACCCGGTGTCCTGCATGATCTGGCCCTGCTGATCCGCATCCAGCCAGGCGGTGGCGTTGACCACGAAACAGCCGGCTTCCAGGGCGTGATGGCGGATGGTGACCTCAATCTGCTCAGCGAAGATGTCGCCCACCAGTGAACCGGGAAACATCGCCGCGTGGATCTGCTCGCCGTCGGCCATCAAGGCGTAACGGGCCAGCGGGTTGTAATGCTCCCAGCAGGCCAGCGAGCCGATGCGCCCGACCGCGCTGTCGATGGCCCGCAGCCCGGAACCGTCGCCCTGCCCCCAGACCATGCGCTCGTGGTAAGTCGGGGTGATTTTGCGTCGATGCTGAATCAGGCTGCCGTCGGCATCGAAGAGTAATTGCGCGTTGTAAATCGTGCCGCCATCGCGTTCGTTAACGCCGATGGACACCACCATCCCCGCTTGCTTGCAGGCGTCGCCGATGGCCAAGGTGGTGGCGGATGGCACGGTGACGGACTGATCGAGGAGTCGCAGGTGCTCCTTGCCCATCGCAAAAGGCGGCTGCACGAAAGAAAAGTACGGGTAATAAGGCACCACCGTTTCCGGGAAGACGGCGAACTGCACGCCTTGCTGGCCGAGGGCGATGATCTGTTGGCAGACCTTGTCCACAGTGCCTTCGCGGCTATAAAGCACCGGGCTGATCTGTACGGCGGCTGCGCGAATGATGGGCATGATGGATCCTGATTGTGTGGTGATTGAATGATCGCTATCGCGGGCAAGCCCGCTCCTACAAAGTTCCTGTGACCGCCGCCCATCTCTTGTAAGAGCTGGCTTGTCTGCGATACGGCCGACACGATTTATGCAGGAGCAGTGAGATCACGCCGTCCAGGTATCGATGATCATTGCGCCTTCACGGCGCATCAGCAGGCGCAGGTCCATCACGTCCAGCGGGTTGATCGGGCGGATGCCTTCGATCAGGGCTTTTTCGGTCTGGCCGTACAGGGCCTGCAAGGCGAAGCGGCAGGCGTAGACTTCGCCGCCCTCTTCCATGAACTGAATGATTTGCTTGTTCACCGCCAAGTGACCGGGGAACGCTTCGGCACCCAGGGTCGGGAAACCACGCTGCACACCTAGTTGCACGCCAGGTCCGTAGAGTAGAATCTTGGTTTCGAAGCCCTTGCGCAGCAGGCGCTTGGCCTGAAGCATATTGACCAGGCCGATGGAGCCTTCGAACGCGATGGTGTGGAAGGTGATCAGGACTTTTTCGCCGGGTTCTGCTTTGACGTCCTCGAAGACTTTCTCTTCGTAATTGACCAGGAAGTCACCGTCTTTGTAATGAGGAATGTCCACGGTTGGCATATCGTCGCTCTCCAGTTTCTTCGTGTTTTAACGGCGGCCTGAGTTGGCTGCCGGGTTGCAAGACATAGAGCGAAGGCCGTGCCAGGAAATTAAAATATTTTTCGCACCCACCCAAGTGATTGATTACGCAGCAAATACCCATCTGATATGGTTTTTTATAACCTATCTGATGCTATCGGCGAATCACGCACTCACGTAGAAATACGAATATTCGTAGCGGAAAATCACGAGATTTCGTACTCATGACCGAAACAGACTCTCTCAGCGGCTGGGCCGACCTGGCATATTCCTCGCGGCACATGGTGTTCGAGCATTGCGCCGAGGCCATTGCCCTGCTCAATCCCTTTTCGGACCGCTTCGGTGACCTGAATATCGCCACCTGCAAGCTGCTCGGCTATCCACGTCAGGAGTTGCTGGCGCTGCCGGTGAGTAAACTGTTCGGCCACCAACTCGCGGACCTGATCGTGTTTACCCAGGCAGTGATGGACAAAGGCCGTGGCTGGACCCAAGAGCTGAGCTGCAACTGCAAGAGCGGCGAACGCATCGAGCTGGAAATCTCCGCCACCACCTTGCAGATCAAGGGCGAGCAGCACCTTATTTTGGTACTACGCGAGCTGAGCCATGAGAAATACCAGCGTGACCAGGCCCACACCGAACGCACCATGCGCGGCGGGCTGATCGAGTGGCGCAACATTCTCAATCTGTTTCAGGAAAGCGAGCGCGACAACCAGTTGTTGCTCAGCTCGGTGGGCGATGGCATCTACAGCATCAACAGCGACGGCCTGGCCACTTTCGTCAACCCGGCTGGGGCACGGATGCTCGGCTGGGAGCCCGAAGACATGATCGGCAAGAACATCCATCGCATTCACCACCACACCCATGCCGATGGCAGTCACTACCCGGTTGAGGATTGTCCGATTTATAAGGCTGTGCGTGATGGCGTGGTCCACGAAGGGCGTCAGGAAGTGTTCTGGCGCCGCGACGGCAGTTGGTTCCCCGTGGAATTCACCAGCACGCCGGTGATTTCCGAGGGGCGTATCGCTGGCGCCGTGGTGGTGTTTCGTGACATTACCGAGCGGCGCAACACCGAGAACCAGCTGCAAACCGCCCTCGAAGAATTGAAAGTCCTCAAACAGCGTCTGGAAGAGCAGAACGCTTACTTGCAGGAAGAAATCCACATCGAGCATAACTTCCGCGAAATCGTCGGCCAGAGTGAGCCGATCCTGAAGATCATCAAACAGATCGACGTGGTCGCGCCCACCGACGCCAGCGTGTTGATCAATGGTGAGTCCGGCACCGGCAAAGAATTGATCGCCCGCGCCATCCATCAGGCCAGCCGCCGCAGCGCCAGCCCGCTGATTCGGGTCAACTGCGCGGCGATTCCGACTGAGTTGTTCGAAAGCGAGTTCTTCGGCCATATCCGCGGCGCGTTCACCGGCGCGATTCGTGATCGCGTCGGGCGCTTCGAACTGGCCGACGGCGGCACCCTGTTTCTCGACGAAATCGGCGAAATCCCCCTGGAACTGCAAAGCAAACTGCTGCGGGTGTTACAGGAAGGTCAGTTCGAACGGATCGGTGAAGAACGTACACGCAAGGTCGACGTGCGGATCATCGCCGCCACCAATCGCGACCTGCGCCAGGAGGTTGCGGCCAAGCGTTTTCGCGAGGACCTGTATTTTCGCCTCAACGTCTTCCCGATCCAGTCCCCGGCCCTGCGCGAACGGACCATGGACATCGCACCATTGGCCGCACACTTCCTCAAGCAGACCAGTAACCGCCTGAACATGCCCGGTCGCCGCCTGCGCAACAGCGACATCGAGCGCCTGCAACGCTACTCCTGGCCAGGCAACATCCGCGAACTGCAAAACGTCATCGAACGCGCGCTGATCACTTCCCACGGCGCCGACCTGACCATGGACCTGCCGGACGAACCGAAAACCAGCCAGAACGCCGCAGCGCTGCCACCCCCCTCCTCCGGGGTCATGACCGACGCACAATTGCGCGAGCTGGAACGCAGCAACATGCACGCCGCGCTTAAAGCCACTAACGGAAAATTGTTCGGCAAAGGCGGCGCAGCCGAGCTACTAGGACTTAAACCGACGACCCTGGCTTCAAGGTTGAAGCGGTTGGATATTGAGTTGGAGTGACTGGTTTTCTGGTGCGTTTTCCGACCTTCAAGGACGCATGTGACGGATTACGTTGACCAGTACTGGAGAGAACGGCTGCAATTTCTGCTCAGAGTTGGGTTGCAGCAAGTCATTCAATAAAATATCCAGAAACTCATCATCTTCAAGACGAAGCGCCTCAGGAGCCACTGCATTGGAGTAGAGCAATGCATCTACCATCACCTTTCGAGCACCAATCAGGCCGCGATTACTGTGATGAGTGTCGCCAAGATTGAGGACTTTGATACTGGTTCGTGCCCGCGCAGTCAGCCCTCGAACCTTGCCCGACAACTCAAACATCAATTCGCTTTCGCATTCATCCATCAACGGTGTCAAGGGCAGTAATTGACTACCGTGCGCATCCCCGCACTGACTTTTTTGATTGCAGCTGGCAACGATATTTGAAAAGTCCAAGGTACGGTGCAGAGCACGAGCCTGAGCTTCCACATGTTCATTATGAGAATTGAACTTCTCAGACGAGACGTCCTGACAGCAATAAGCGCAGAGCCCATATTGTTCAGAAACACATGCCTCGCGAATAGAGTCCTTCACGTCTTTGTTACCGGCCAGATCTTGATAGCGCTTGCCTGGGTTCGCTCGCTTCCATGCCGTCAACTCTACCGTTTCACCTCCTTTTACAATTTTACGCACGACGAATCCCCAACTTTCGAATCAGTAACGCGGCCTTTGCCAACTCAATATGTCCTGTCGGAAGCTCGCCCGATAATGACTCATAGAGAGACTTGGCCTCCTCCAACTTGCCGTCCTGCAATAATCCTTGCAGATCATCCAGCTGTTGTTGCACATCGCTGTTGCGAATATCGGTATCCATCACGCTTAGGAGGACCTGATTGGCGTCGAGGCCATACAAACCTGTCTGCTCCTGCAACTCACCGTCATCCATCACGTAGCACAACACATCCTTGGCATCGCTGATGACCAGCGGGGAATGTGTCGTCAGCAAGAACTGTACGTTAGGGAACGTCGTAATCAGCTGTCGTATCAAGCTGCGCTGCCACTTGGGGTGCAAATGCAGGTCCACTTCATCGATCAATACGATGCCGTCGCCGTGCAGAGGATTTTCCAGAGACAGGTTCATCATGGCCAAACGTCGAGCGATATCACCAACCAACGCCATCATTGATTTCTCGCCCTGCGACAGCTGCAAGACGTTCAGCGTGACCCCCTCTTTGTCGATAGCCATGTGCAAACGAGGTTTGCGTTGAACACGCAGATTGCTGAACCCGGGCATGAACGCGGCGATGGCAGATCGGACGGCAGACAGTTGGCGATCGCGAGAGGACGCATTGACCTGAGAAAGCGCTTTCCATAATTCGCTGTGCTGGCCGAACTTTTGGGAAATTTCGGCCAGTACCGTGGCAGAAACGCCTGTCTCGTTTTCGCTATCTTCACGTTCTCTGAACCATTCAAAAAAGCGTCGAAAGTCCACGCCTCTGTCCAGTGAGTTCTCATAGCCGTCCAATTGATCGAAGGGCAACCGTGACTTGGTTCTCAACGGAACTTTCAGTACCGAGCGCTCAACCGGATAGTAGGCAATCAGGGGTAACGACGCCTTTTCGACGGTGCTCAACAGTGTTCGATAACCTTCCGCCAAGCGGCTGACGTCCGTTAGCACGCTGGACGAATCTGCCTTGCGCCCTTTACGGGCGGCGGCGACCGACCATTCGTAATGTGTTTGTACGGGATTAGAAGCGGAGTCTACTTGCGGAACACAGAAATCGCGGACCGTTACGGTAATGGCGGCTGAAGCGGCACCATTGAGAATGGAGTCTTCGTCAATCCGTTTACCGCTACCCCTCTCCGAGCCGATCCGGGCCACCAACCAGCTAAGCGAGAGGGCAACAGACTTGAGCAACGTCGTCTTCCCTGCACCATTGTTACCCACCAGAACCGTCACATTGGAGGAATACTGACGGGTCGGAGCCAGCACGACCTCAAGGTCGACAAAGCGGCCGACGTTGCTGAGGTTGAATTTCTTGATTTCCATCCAAATACCCTTGTGGGGTTGTCCGATTGAAGCAGCAAGGTCGCATTATGTCATTCCTTGCCCGACATTGAACGGCTGACTTGAGGTCTCTGAGCGTTATGGAAAAGCCATCATTTTTTTCAGAAATAGTCACTATCACTCTCACACCCCTTCTTACTTTGCGGCAGAACAATTAGCCTGCGCTCACTCTATTACCAGACAGCCCTTCGCGCGCGTGTTGCAGGCGTGTTTGACTCACTTGTCCGCCCGAGAACGCTTTTCTTATGAGTACCACGACCCAAACCCGTCACGCCGAGGCCCCCACGATGACGCGAGGCATGGTGATGCTGTTCGCGTTCTGCTGCGGCGCTATTGTCGGCAATATCTATTACGCCCAGCCGATTATCGAGTTGATTGCGCCGGACATCGGCCTGTCCAGCACCATGGCCAGCGTGATCGTGTCGCTGACCCAGATCGGCTACGCGCTGGGGCTGTTCTTCCTGGTGCCGTTGGGCGACTTGCTGGAGAACCGACGGCTGATGATCATGACCTCGCTGTTGGCCATTATCAGCTTGCTGGGCGCAGCGTTCAGTCAACAGCCGAATGTGTTTTTGCTCGCGTCGTTGCTGGTGGGTTTCAGTTCAGTGTCGGTACAGATCCTGATTCCGCTGGCAGCGCATCTGGCACCGGAGGAATCTCGAGGCCGGGTCGTTGGCGGGATCATGGGCGGATTACTGCTGGGCATTCTGCTGGCACGGCCGCTGTCCAGCCTGATCGCCGACCACTTCGGCTGGCGCGCAGTGTTTGCCTCGGCATCGGTGCTGATGATGTTCATCAGCGTGGTACTCGCCACCACCATGCCTAAACGCCAACCTGCCCATAGCGCCTCGTACGGGCAACTGCTGTTTTCGCTGTGGACCTTGCTGCGCACGCAACCGGTATTGCGTCAACGTGCGTTCTACCAAGGGTGCATGTTCGCTGCGTTCAGCCTGTTCTGGACCGCCGTACCCGTCGAGCTGGCGCGCAACCATGGCCTGTCGCAGACGCAGATCGCCCTGTTCGCACTGGTCGGGGCCATCGGCGCGATCGCAGCGCCCATCAGTGGGCGTCTGGCCGATGCCGGGCACACCCGCGTTGCCAGCCTCGGGGCATTGGTCCTGGCGGCGTTGAGTTTCCTACCAGCGCTTATTCACCCGATTTACAGCGTGATCGGGCTGGCCGTCACCGGTGTGGTCCTGGACTTCTGCGTGCAGATGAACATGGTGTTGGGGCAGCGTGCGGTCTACGCCCTGGATGCAACCAGCCGCAGCCGTCTGAATGCGCTGTACATGACCAGTATTTTCATTGGAGGAGCCTTCGGATCGGCGATTGCCAGCGTGCTGTATGACCACGGCGGCTGGCTATGGATCGTCATTGCCGGCAGCGCCTTTCCAGTGGTTGCGCTGCTCAGCTTTCTGATAAACGCAGCGGGTGCTGCGCCGGTCGAAGCGTTTTAGATTGAAACCGAGTCGGCCCGTTCGCATCGGGACGCGTAGTTGCAAGCGTGCTACGCGTCCCGCTGCGAATGGCGGCTTATTGCGGTCTATCAGAGATGCAACGCATGCCCCAGCGCACGCAACGCCGCTTCCTGGACCGCTTCGCCGAGTGTCGGGTGGGCGTGGATGGTGCCTGCGATGTCTTCCAGACGAGCGCCCATTTCCAGGGATTGAGCAAAGGCCGTAGACAGTTCTGACACGCCGACCCCGACCGCTTGCCAGCCGACGATCAAGTGATTGTCACTGCGCGCGACCACCCGTACGAAACCGCTTTTCGATTCCAGGGTCATCGCCCGGCCATTGGCCGCGAACGGGAAGTTGGCGACTAGCACGTCCAGCCCTTCGGCCTTTGCCTCCTGAGGTGTCTTGCCGACCACCACCAGTTCTGGATCGGTGAAGCACACGGCTGCAATCGCCACCGGATTGAATTCGCGCTGTTTGCCTGCGACCAGCTCTGCGACCATTTCGCCCTGAGCCATGGCGCGGTGAGCGAGCATCGGCTCTCCCGCCAGATCGCCGATGGCCCAGACATTGCGCATGCTGGTCTGGCAACGCTCGTCGATCTTGATCGCCGCGCCGTTCATGTCCAACGCCAGGGCTTCGAGGTTCCAGCCTTGGGTGTGCGGACGACGACCGACAGCGACCAATACCTGATCAGCTTCCAGCGCAAGCGTCTCGCCTTCTGGATTACGCACCTGCAGCGTTTGCGTGGCGGGGTCGAAACCTTCGACGCTGTGTTGCAGGTACAGCTTCACACCGAGGGTTTTCAGGGTCTCGGCAATCGGCTGGGTCAGTTCCTGATCGTAAGCCGGCAAGATTCGGTCACGGGCCTCGACCACGCTGACATCGGCGCCCAACTTGCTGTAGGCGATGCCCAGTTCCAGACCAATATAACCGGCACCGACTACGATCAAACGCTTGGGGATGGCGCTGGGTGTCAGCGCTTCAGTGGACGAAATGATCGGCCCGCCGAGGGGCAGCATCGGCAGATTGACCGAGGTCGATCCGGTGGCCAGCAGCAGGTGCTCGCACTGAATACGCATGCCAGCGCCTTCAACCTCGACGGTCTTGCCATCAATGATGCGCGCCCAGCCGTGAATGACCTGGACCTTGTTTTTCTTCAGCAAGGCCGCGACGCCCGAGGTCAAGCGGTCGACGATGCCGTTCTTCCAGTTCACGCTCTGGCCGATGTCCAGTGTGGGCGGCTGGACACTGATGCCCAGCGCCGAGCCTTGGCTAAAGCGCGTGGTCTGATGGAACTGTTCAGCGACGTGGATCAGCGCCTTGGACGGTATGCAGCCGACGTTCAGGCAGGTGCCACCCAGTGTCTGGCCCTCGATCAAAATAGTCGGTATGCCCAACTGCCCGGCACGAATCGCCGCGACATAACCGCCGGGGCCGCCGCCGATGATCAGCAAGGTGGTGCTAAGAGTCTGTTGCATGATTACTCCACAAACAGGGTGGCGGGTTGTTCGAGCAAGCCGCGAATGGCCTGGATGAATTGCGCCGCGTCCATGCCATCGACCACGCGATGGTCGAAGGAGCTGGAGAGGTTCATCATTTTTCGAATCACGATCTGGCCTTTAATCACCATCGGCCGCTCGACAATGCGGTTGACGCCAACGATGGCCACTTCCGGCAGATTGAGCACCGGCGTACTGACGATGCCGCCCAGTGCGCCAAGGCTGGTCAAGGTAATGGTGGAACCGGACATCTCGTCACGACTGGCTTTGCCCGTGCGTGCAGCGCTGGCGAGTCGGGAGATTTCCTCAGCGTTGGCCCACAGGCTGCGGGCTTCGGCGTGACGGACCACGGGCACCATCAGGCCGTTATCGCTTTGGGTAGCGACCCCCACATGCACCGCGCCGTGACGGGTGATTATTTGCGCTTCATCGTCGTAGCGGGCGTTGATCTGCGGGAAGTCGCGCAGGGCCACCACCATGGCTCGCACAAGGAACGGCAACAACGTCAGTTTGCCGCGACTGGCGCCCCATTTTTCGTTGAGGTGGACACGCAGTTCTTCAAGTGCGGTGACGTCCACTTCTTCGACATAACTGAAGTGCGCCGCGCGGCGGGTGGCGTCTTGCATGCGTTGGGCAATTTTGCGTCGCAGGCCGATCACCGGGATCTGCTGTTCATCATGACGTTCGGCGTAAGCGGCCACGGGGGCAGCGCTGGTCTGATGGCTTTCTTCTATATAGGCGTCCAGGTCTTCATGCCGAATGATGCCAGCCGGACCACTGCCCTGCACGAAACGCAATTCGATACCCGCATCCAGAGCCCGCTTACGCACGGCTGGCGAGGCTAACGGACGGTCATCGGCCTGACGAGTAGACCGCGCTTCAAGCGAGCGTTTTACACCGGGGACAGGCGCGGCTTTGACCTCGACCTTGGGCTGTGCGACGGGCATTGGCACGGGCTCATGGGCGGACTCGGCCACGACAACCGGGGCGGTCTCCTTGAAGTTACCGGCGCCTTCGACTTCGATCCGAATCAGCTCACTGCCCACGGCCATGACTTCACCGGGCTGCCCACCGAGGGCAATCACCTTGCCGTGTACCGGGGACGGGATATCGACCATGGCCTTGTCGGTCATGACATCGGCCAGCACCTGGTCTTCAACGACCATATCGCCGACCTTGACGTGCCACTGAGCCAATTCAACTTCTGCAATGCCTTCACCAATGTCCGGCATTTTAATAACGTGCGTGCCCATTCAGACCTCCATGACCCGTTTCAAAGCCGCACCCACTCGGGATGGACCGGGGAAATACGCCCACTCTTGTGCGTGAGGATAAGGGGTATCCCAACCGGTGACGCGCTCGATAGGCGCTTCCAGATGGTGGAAGCAGTGTTCTTGCACCAGCGCCACCAGTTCGGCGCCAAAGCCGCAGGTGCGCGTGGCTTCGTGAACCACCACACAGCGACCGGTCTTCTTCACCGAATTGACGATGGTTTCCAGGTCCAGCGGCCAGAGGCTGCGCAGGTCGATGACTTCAGCGTCGACGCCGGTTTCTTCTGCGGCAACCTGCGACACGTACACCGTGGTGCCGTAGGTCAGTACCGTAACATCGTTGCCGGGACGGGCAATTGCCGCCACGTCCAGCGGCACTTTGTAATAACCCTCAGGCACGGCACTCGCCGGGTGTTTCGACCATGGTGTCACCGGGCGGTCGTGGTGGCCATCGAATGGGCCGTTGTACAGGCGCTTGGGTTCAAGAAAGATCACCGGGTCATCGCACTCGATGGAGGCAATCAACAGGCCCTTGGCGTCATACGGATTGGACGGCATTACCGTGCGCAAACCGCAGACCTGGGTGAACATTGCCTCAATGCTTTGGCTGTGAGTCTGACCGCCATAAATGCCGCCACCGCAGGGCATGCGCAGGGTCAATGGGGCGGTGAACTCGCCGGCCGAGCGGTAGCGCAAACGTGCGGCTTCAGAAATGATCTGATCCGACGCCGGGTAGACGTAATCGGCGAACTGAATCTCGACCACTGGCCGCAATCCGTAAGCCCCCATGCCAACCGCGACGCCGACGATCCCGCTTTCCGAGATCGGCGCGTCGAACACCCGCGAGGTGCCGTATTTGTTTTGCAGCCCTTCGGTGCAGCGAAAAACGCCGCCGAAATAGCCCACGTCCTGACCGAATACCACCACGTCATTGTCGCGTTCGAGCATCACGTCCATGGCCGAGCGCAGCGCCTGGATCATGGTCATGTTGGTGGTGGTCATGGCGGTGTCCAACTGGATGTCGTTGTTGAAATCGTTCATGTCAAATCCCCAGTTCCTGACGTTGGCGACGGAGGTGCTCGGGCATCTCTTTGTAAACATCGTCGAACATCGTTGCGGCGCTAGGTGTTTGCCCACCCGCCAGGGTGCCGTAGCGTTCAGCTTCTTTTTGCGCGGCGATGATTTCGGCTTCGAGCTCGGCGCTGGTGGCCGCGTGTTCCTCTTCGGACCATTGGCCGATGCGGATCAGGTGTTGCTTGAGGCGCACAATCGGGTCGCCCAACGGGAAGTGACTCCAGTCATCGGCAGGACGGTATTTGGATGGATCATCGGACGTCGAGTGCGGGCCGGCGCGGTAGGTCACCCACTCGATCAGGGTCGGGCCGAGGTTGCGCCGGGCACGCTCAGCGGCCCAGGCCGACGCCGCGTAGACCGCGATGAAATCGTTGCCATCCACCCGCAGCGAGGCGATCCCGCAGCCCACACCGCGACCGGCAAACGTCGTTGCTTCGCCGCCAGCAATGGCCTGGAAGGTGGAGATTGCCCATTGATTGTTGACCACGTTGAGGATCACTGGCGCACGGTAGACGTGGGCAAACGTGAGGGCGGTGTGGAAATCCGATTCGGCGGTGGCGCCATCGCCGATCCAGGCCGACGCGATTTTGGTGTCGCCCTTGATCGCCGACGCCATGCCCCAACCGACCGCTTGGACGAATTGGGTGGCCAGGTTGCCGGAGATGGTGAAAAACCCGAAGTCACGTACTGAGTACATGATCGGCAGTTGCCGTCCCTTGAGGGGATCGCGTTCGTTGGACAGCAGTTGGCAAATCAGATCCACCAGCGGCACTTCGCGGGCCATCAAGATGCTTTGCTGACGATAGGTCGGAAAGCACATGTCGGTCACGTTCAACGCCAGGGCCTGGGCGCTGCCAATGGCTTCTTCGCCAAGGCTCTGCATGTAGAACGACATTTTTTTCTGACGCTGGGCAACAACCATGCGATTGTCGAAAATCCGCGTCTTGAGCATGGCGCGCATGCCTTTACGCAGGATCTCGACGGGCACGCCTTCAGCCCATGGACCCAGTGCCTGACCTTGATCGTCGAGCACCCGAATCAGCCCTTTGGCGAGGTCGGCGGTATCGGCGGGTTCAACATCGATGGGCGGCTTGCGAACCAGACCTGCATCATTCAAACGCAGGTAGGTGAAATCGGTTTTACAGCCTGGACGGCCAGAAGGTTCAGGAACGTGCAGGCGCAGGGGTTCGTATTCGTTCATAGGCTTTCTCTACGCTCGCTTTTGTCATGTGTTTTTGTTGGGCGCTGGAGCTTGTTAAATCATTGGACGCCGATTTTCCCTTCGGAAAGTTTTGTCCTGCACAAATCATAGGCCTGAGCGTGGAGAATATTTTTCTCAAGTTCATTGCGTACGGAGCCATTTAAAGATATTTATTCTGAATAAATAGAATAAACAGGCGTATTTGTCTCATGAGAAAGCTTGATCGTACCGACATAGGGATTCTCAACAGTCTTCAGGAGAATGCCCGGATCACCAATGCCGACCTCGCACGCTCCGTCAACCTCTCCCCTACCCCGTGCTTCAATCGGGTCAAGGCGATGGAAGACCTGGGGCTCATCCGGCAACAAGTCACCCTGCTGGACGCGGATCTGTTGGGGCTGCACGTCAACGTTTTCATTCATGTCAGCCTGGAGAAACAGGTCGAGGAAGCCTTGCAGGAGTTCGAAGAGGCCATCGCCAATCGCCCTGAGGTGATGGAATGCTATTTGATGGCTGGCGACCCGGATTACTTGATCCGGGTGCTGGTACCGACCATTCAGGCACTGGAACGGTTCCTACTCGATTTCCTGACCAAAGTGCCGGGAGTGGCGAACATTCGCTCCAACTTCGCGCTCAAACAGGTGCGCTATAAAACCGCGCTGCCGTTGCCCGCGAATGGGATGAGCCTGGAGCGATAGTGAGCCAGGTACAGACGACTGCCAGCGCCTGCCCCGCTGCAAACGGGCCGCCCGTCAGCCATCGCCGTGCTACTATCGCCGCTCATTCGCAGCCGTCTGGCATCGTCGTGAAACCTCCTCTTCTCCTCTTTGTTCGCCCATGACCTCGACCTCCGACACCCACCCCGACTTGCCGACAGTGCTTGTGGTAGATGACGAGTTGCGCTCGCGAGAGTCACTGTGTCGGGTGCTGAATCAAGAGTTTGAAGTGCTACTGGCCGACTCGGCGATCGAGGCGCGTGCACTGCTCGAACAGCACCCGGTCTCGGTGATTATTTGCGACCAGCGCATGCCTGGCATGAGCGGTATCGAGTTCCTCAAGGAAGCTCGCGAACGCTGGCCAGAAACCGTGCGTATCGTTCTTTCCGGCTACACCGATTCGGAAGACATCATCAACGGCATCAACCTGGCCGGGATCTATCAGTATCTGCTCAAGCCTTGGTTACCGGAGCACTTACTGAGCACGGTGCGCAACGCGGTAGAAAGCCAGGCGCTGCAAGGTCACATGCAGCGACTTGATCTGGAGCTGCGCGCTGGCACGCCGGTGTTACGACGGCGCAACCAGGAGACCCTCTCCCGGGTTCGCGATACCTTCGACTTTTCACGCATTGTCCGCGCCGTTGGCGGACCGCTGGATGCGCTGTGTGAAATGGCCGCGCGCGTTGCCCGTTATGACCTCTCAGTGCTGCTGCTTGGCGAGTCGGGCACGGGCAAGGAACTGCTTGCTCGCGGGATTCACTATGCCAGCCCGCGAGCGGCCAACGCGTTTGTCATGGAGAACTGCGCGGCGCTGCCCGACACCTTGCTTGAGTCCGAGCTGTTCGGTCACAAGCGTGGCGCCTTCACCGGCGCCCACCAGGATCACATCGGCCTGTTCCAGCGGGCAAACGGCGGCACCCTGCTGCTCGACGAGATCGGCGATACCTCACCGGCGTTTCAGGTCAAGTTATTGCGGGTTCTGCAAGAAGGCGAGCTGCGCCCGGTCGGCGCGTCCAGCACCGTGCGAGTGGACGTGCGGGTCATCGCCTCGACCCACCGCGACCTCGAAGAAGACGTGCGCGCCGGGCGCTTTCGCAGTGACCTCTATTACCGGCTGGCAGGTGTCAGCCTGGCGCTGCCGCCCCTGCGCGAACGCAGCGCTGACGTATTACCGATTGCCCACAAGTTGCTGGACGACGCCCGTCAAGAACTCGAGCTGCCCGAATTGAACTTCGCCAAGGATGCCTTGGCCAGCCTGATCGGTTACTCCTGGCCCGGCAATATCCGCGAACTGCGCAACGAGATCTACCGCGCAGCCGCCTTGTCCGACGGCGCGCAAATCAACGCGCGGGCCTTCTCCTGGCGCGTATTGCAAGGCCAGGCCAGACTTGCCCTGTCCACCAGTACGCCAACCTCAAGCCCGACCGGCACGCTGCAGGAGCAACTCGACGCCATCGAGGCAACCCTGTTAAAAGAGTCGTTGTTGCGTCATCGCTGGAACAAGACCCACGCCGCCCGTGAGTTGGGCCTGTCTCGCGTAGGCTTGCGGCAGAAACTGCGCCGCTTCGGCTTGGAGGAGTCCTGATGAAAGACAACACGTTCAACGTGCTTTGGCTGCAATCCGGTGGTTGTGGCGGCTGCACGATGTCCCTGCTGTGCGCCGATACTCAGGACTTCGCCGGTATGTGGCGCAGTGCCGGGATCGAACTGCTCTGGCACCCGTCGCTGTCGCTGGAAACCGGCGACGAAATGCTGGACATCCTCAACGACTGCTTGCAGGGCCGCACCCGCCTCGACGCCTTGTGCGTCGAAGGCTCTATGCTCCGCGGCCCCAATGGCACCGGGCGCTTTCACATGTTGGCCGGTACGGGTCGGGCAATGATCGACTGGGTTCGGGACCTGGCCGGAGTGGCCGAGTACACCCTGGGCATCGGGACCTGCGCCGCTTATGGCGGTATCACCGCTGCCGGCAACAACCCGACTGACGCCTGCGGCTTGCAATACGATGGCCATCGCGTAGGCGGCCTGCTCGGTGCCGATTACCGTTCACGTCGCGGCCTGCCGGTGATCAACGTCGCCGGATGCCCGACTCACCCGGGCTGGGTCACCGACACCCTCATGTCACTGGCCGCCGGGCTGTTCGCCGCGTCTGATCTGGACGTTCTCGGGCGGCCGCGCTTCTACGCCGACCAGTTGGTTCATCACGGCTGCACGCGTAACGAGTTCTACGAATACAAGGCCAGCGCCGAGAAACCTTCGGACCTTGGCTGCATGATGGAAAACCTCGGCTGCAAGGGCACCCAGGCCCACGCTGATTGCAACACACGCCTGTGGAACGGCGAAGGTTCCTGCACCCGTGGCGGCTATGCCTGCATCAACTGCACAGCCCCTGGCTTCGAAGAACCGGGGCATGCGTTCAACCTCACGCCCAAGGTGGCAGGCATTCCCATCGGCCTGCCAACCGACATGCCCAAAGCCTGGTTTGTCGCCCTGTCAGCGCTGTCCAAATCGGCAACCCCCAAGCGGGTCAAACAGAACGCCACGTCCGACCATCAACTCATCGCGCCCGTTGTGCTTATCCCACGGCGTTAGGAAAGCCTTATGTCCCGTCTGGTGGTGGGTCCTTTCAATCGTGTCGAAGGTGACCTCGAAGTGCAGCTTGAGGTGGAGGATGGCCGCGTTCGTTCGGCACAGGTCAACGCCACGATGTTTCGCGGCTTCGAGCAGATACTGCTGCAGCACACGCCACTTGATGCGCTGGTCTATGCCCCACGCATCTGCGGTATTTGCTCGGTATCACAGTCGATTGCCGCCGCCCGCGCGCTGGCCTCATTGGCCGGCGTGCAACCGCCTGACAACGGCCTGCTGACGATTAATCTCATGGCCGCGACGGAAAACCTCGCTGACCATCTGAGTCATTTTTATTTGTTTTTCATGCCTGACTTCGTGCGCCCGGTGTACGCCGACCGACCGTGGTACGCCGCAGCCCAAGCGCGCTTTACCCCAGGCCAGGGCAGCCAGCAACGTCTGGCCCTGTCCGCGCGTAAACGCTTGCTGGATCTGATCGGCACCTTGGGCGGAAAGTGGCCACACACCGGCTCCATCCAGCCCGGCGGATCGACCCGGGCCATTGATGCGGCCGAACGCCTGCGCTTGCTGACACGGGTTCGCGAGTTCCGTCATTTTCTCGAAACGGAACTGTTCGCTACCCCGCTGGAGCGCATTGTCGGGCTTGGCAGCGAAAGCGAACTCTGGGCCTGGCAGACAGAAGCACCGGGCCAAGGCGATCTGCGCCAGTTCCTCGACATCGCGCTGGACAGCGGGCTGGAACATCTCGGGCCGGGGCCAGGGCTCTATCTTTCTTATGGCGCCTATCCGCAGCCCGACGGGCACATGGTGTTCCCGCAGGGCCTGTGGAACGCTGCCACGCAGCAGGTCGAACGCCTGGAGCTGGCTGATATCAGCGAGGACGCCGCCCACGCTTGGCTGGATGACAGCGGCGGCCCACTGCATCCGGCGCAAGGCCAAACCGAACCGCTGGCAGAAAAACCTGCCGCCTATACCTGGAATAAAGCCCCCCGCCTGGCGGGCGCGGTACTCGAAACCGGCGCCGTGGCCCGTCAACTAATCGCTGGCCAGCCGTTGCTGCGTGACGCCGTCGCTCGCTGCGGGGCAACCGTCTACACCCGCGTGCTGGCTCGGCTGATGGAACTGGCCCGCGTGGTGCCGCTGATGGAGCAGTGGCTGATGGCCCTGCGCCCCGGCGAACCCTACTATCGCGCCGCCGAGCTGCCTGACAACGGCAGCGCCGTGGGCCTCACTGAAGCGGCGCGCGGCGCCCTCGGCCATTGGCTTCGGGTCGAGCGCGGACACATTGTCAGCTACCAGATCATCGCACCGACCACCTGGAATTTTTCCCCGCGTGACGCCCAGGGTCGGCCTGGTGCTTTGGAGCAAGCGCTGGAGGGCGCGCCGGTGCTGCCCGGCGAGAAAACCCCGGTGGCGGTGCAGCATATCGTTCGTTCATTCGACCCGTGCATGGTTTGCACGGTGCATTGAATCTGGAGAACGACATGGCGCGCAAAACACCGCCCAGCAAACTTGACGAGGACGCCTGGCTGGAAGTGATCGGCAAGATGGACGAGGTCTATTCGCAGCTGGTGCAGGACGAAATCGCTCTGGAAGAAAAAAACGCCGAGCTGGAACAGTCGCAGCAGTTCATCGCCGGGCTGTTGTCTTCCATGTCCGACGTGCTGCTGGCCTGCGATCCGGAGGGGCGGATAGAAGAATCCAACCATGCCCTGCGCACGCTGGTGGGCCGTGACGAACAGGCGCTGCTCGGCAGCCCGATCTACGCCTTGCTGGCCGACGGTCAAAGTGGCGAGCAACTGCGCAAGACCCTGGCCGGGCTGCGCCGACCCAATACCAGCGCCAGCCTCGAACTGAGCTTCAAGGACGCCCTCGGCGCGCCCGTGCCGGTAGATATCAGCTGCACCGTGCGTAGCTTAGGCACTGGACGCTGCATGGGTCATCTGCTGGTTGGCCGCCCGTTGGGTGAACTGAAGCACGCCTACCGCCAGTTGCACGAAGCCCATGAAGCCCTCAAGCGCACCCAGCAGCAACTGCTGCATGCGGAAAAAATGGCCTCCCTGGGTCGCTTGGTGGCCGGAGTCGCCCACGAGCTGAACAACCCGATCAGCTTCGTGCTCGCCAACGCCCATGTTCTGGGGGGTTACCGGGAGCGCCTTGAGCGGTATCTGCAGGCGGTCAACGCCGACGAACCACGGGAGGTACGCGAAACCCTGCGCCGACAGTTGCGCATCGACCCACTGCTGGCCGACCTGCCGTCACTGATCGAGGGCACCCTTGAAGGCGCGCAACGGACTGCCGACATTGTCAGCGCGTTGAAACGCTTTTCGGCAGTGGATCGCGAGACGCTGGGCGAGGTGGCGCTGAACGAAGTGGTCGAGCGCGCCATCCACTGGATCACCCGCGGTATCGCACCGGACCTGCGCGTGCACTGGCATCCCGACAGTGCTCCCTGTGTACACGGCAACAGTGGACAGTTGCTGCAAGTGCTGATGAACCTGATGCAAAACGCCTACGACGCCGCCCAGGCCGCCGAGCGCGAAACAGCAGAGTTGTGGATAAGCGTCGAGCAAGAGCCCGGCTGGGTCACCCTGCGCCTGCACGATAACGGCAGCGGCATCGCCGCAGAGCATCTGTCGCAGGTGTTCGATCCCTTTTTCAGCACCAAGCCGGTCGGCAAGGGCACAGGTCTGGGATTATCGATCAGCTACAGCATTGTCGAACGCTGCGGCGGCCGCCTGATCGCGGGCAATCATCCCCAAGGGGGTGCCGAGTTCACCCTGATCATCCCCAGTCATACCGCTGGTTGAATACGGACGCGCCGACCTCCACTGCAAAGTGAGTGTCCGTTTACCCACAAACAGTGCAAGAACACTGTCCAGCGCACGCCACACGAACATGGCTGCAGCCCAGCCGAACGGGACTGGCACAGGGTTTGTATGACGTTCTCTTTGATTTCCAGCCTGCCCCCCCTTCCTTGCGGAGTACCCATGCCTGTATCCAATGCCGCCGGAACCGCCAAAAGCGCGGCGCCGTTGATCTTCAAGCGTCACGTGGTGATGATTTTCGGCGGCCTGCTCGCCGTCAATCTTATGGCCTGGCTCTGGGCCTTCATTGCCTTTCGTGACTACCCATTACTGCTCGGCACCGCGTTCCTCGCCTACAGTTTTGGTCTGCGCCATGCCGTGGATGCGGACCATATCGCTGCCATTGATAACGTCACTCGCAAGCTGATTCAGGAGGGTCAACAGACCGCCACCGTGGGCCTGTTCTTTTCCCTCGGGCACAGTACCATCGTGATCCTCGCCACCTTGGTCATCGCCCTGACCGCCTCGACGTTCAAGGCGGACATCGAGACGTTCCACGGTATCGGTGGTCTTATTGGCACCTCGGTTTCCGCCGCCTTCCTTCTGCTGGTGGCGCTGATCAACCTGATCATTCTGCGCTCGGTGTACCTCGCTTTTCGCCGGGTTCGACGCGGCGAGCGGGTCGGCGAACAAGAGATGAACACACTGCTTGCGGGCGGCGGCCTGATTGCGCGACTGGTACGCCCGCTGTTTGGCCTCATCAGCCGCAGTTGGCACCTTTACCCGCTGGGCTTTCTGTTTGGCCTGGGTTTCGACACCGCGACGGAAATCGGTCTGCTGGGTATTTCAGCGGCACAGGCTTCGCAGAGTCTGCCTATCTGGTCGATTCTGGTCTTCCCCGCGCTGTTCACCGCTGGCATGGCGCTGGTCGATACCGCCGACAGCGTGATGATGACCGGCGCCTACCACTGGGCGCTGATCAAACCTGCACGCAAGCTCTACTACAACCTGACCATCACTTCGGTCTCGGTGTTGGTGGCGCTGCTGGTGGGTGGCCTGGAAGTGTTGAACCTGATTGCCTCGCGCCTGAGTCTGGAAGGTGGCGCATGGGACGTTATCGCGTCCCTGAACGACGACTTCGGCATGATCGGCTACCTGATCATCGGGCTCTTCGTCCTAACGTGGGCCCTCTCGCTGCTGTTCTACCGCTTTAAAGGCTACGACCGGCTGGACCTGGATTACCCCGCCGCGTAAACCCGCCGCCCCCCGTCTTCGACGCCGCGCTGTCGCGCAGCAGTCTGGGTCTATGTAGGAGCGAATTTATTCGCGAAGAGGCCAGCACATCCAACATCATCGGTGCCTGACCCAACACCTTCGCGAATAAATTCGCTCCCACCGGGGTCTTGATTTGCCTTTGGTTTTTAGAGGGCCCCGCCGCGTCTTCGACGCCGCGCTGGCGCGCAGCAGACTGGGTCTATGTAGGAGCGAATTTATTCGCGAAGAGGCCAGCACATCCAACACCATCGGTGCCCGACCCAACGCCTTCGCGAATAAATTCGCTCCCACCGGGGCTTGATTTGCCTTCGGTTTTTAGAGGGCTCCACCGCGTCTTCGACGCCGCGCTGGCGCGCAGCAGACTGGGTTTATGTAGGAGCGAATTTATTCGCGAAGAGGCCAGCACATCCAACATCATCGGTGCCTGACCCAACACCTTCGCGAATAAATTCGCTCCCACCGGGGTCTTGATTTGCCTTTGGTTTTTAGAGGGCCCCGCCGCGTCTTCGACGCTGCGCTGGCGCGCAGCAGACTGGGTCTATGTAGGAGCGAATTTATTCGCGAAGAGGCCAGCACATCCAACACCATCGGTGCCCGACCCAACGCCTTCGCGAATAAATTCGCTCCCATCGGGGTCTTGATTTGCCTTCGGTTTTTGAGTGAATTGACTGCCGAATTACGGTCAGCCCCCCCGCTTTTTACCGATCAGTCCGTTACCAGTAAAGAAGACCAGTGGACGCCAAGTATCCACTTACTTGCGTTCAACGCTAAAGCACCACGCCTGAACAATATTAAAAACTACTTAAAAAACAACCAGATACATGAAAGTAACAACTGCCTGGCAAGACCGCGACGAAATGGCACAGGTCTTGTAGTTACCAGGTATTACTTTCAGTACGCGGCGTGCAACCCCACTCGAAGAATATTCCTGGGGAGGAGAAAACAGGTGGTTGAAACATTTTATGAAGTGATGCGCAGACAGGGCATCTCACGTCGGAGCTTTCTCAAGTTCTGTTCGCTCACCGCGACGTCACTGGGGCTCGGCCCTGCGTTCATGCCAAAAATCGCCTGGGCGATGGAGAACAAGCCCCGCACTCCGGTGCTCTGGCTGCATGGCCTGGAGTGCACCTGTTGTTCCGAGTCGTTCATCCGCTCCGCGCACCCGCTGGCCAAGGACGTGGTGCTGTCGATGATCTCGCTCGATTATGACGACACCTTGATGGCCGCTGCCGGGCACCAGGCCGAAGCCATCCTCGACGAGGTCATGACCAAATACAAAGGCAACTACATCCTCGCCGTTGAAGGCAACCCGCCGCTGAATCAGGACGGTATGAGCTGCATCATTGGTGGCAAGCCGTTCATTGAGCAGTTGAAGCGCGTCTCCCGCGACGCCAAGGCCATCATCTCCTGGGGCTCCTGCGCGAGCTGGGGTTGTGTACAAGCGGCCAAGCCCAACCCGACCCAGGCGGTGCCGATCCACAAGGTCATCACCGACAAACCGATTATCAAAGTGCCGGGCTGCCCGCCGATTGCCGAAGTCATGACCGGGGTGATCACCTACATGCTGACCTTCGACCGTTTGCCTGAGCTGGATCGTCAGGGCCGGCCGAAAATGTTCTACAGCCAGCGTATCCACGACAAATGCTATCGCCGCCCTAACTTCGACGCCGGTCAGTTCGTCGAGGCCTGGGACGATGACGCCGCACGCAAGGGCTATTGCCTTTACAAAGTCGGCTGCAAGGGCCCGACCACTTACAACGCCTGTTCGACCGTACGCTGGAACGGCGGCACCAGCTTCCCGATCCAGTCCGGCCACGGCTGTATTGGCTGTTCAGAGGAAGGTTTCTGGGACAAAGGCTCGTTCTACCAGCACCTGACCGATGTCAACGCTTTTGGTGTCGAGGCCAATGCCGATCAGATCGGTCTTGCCGCTGGCGTCACGGTCGGCGCAGCAGCCACCGCGCATGCCGCAGTGACTGCCCTCAAACGCGCCAGCAATGGCAAGGCGCCCACTGCGCCGCATGACGCCCCAGCGACAAGACAGGAATAACCATCGATGAGCAATTATTCGACCCAGGGTTTCGACCTGAACAGCACTGGCCGACGCATCGTCGTTGACCCTGTGACCCGCATCGAAGGCCACATGCGCGTAGAGGTCAACCTCGACGCCAACAACATCATTCGCAACGCGGTCTCCACCGGCACCATGTGGCGCGGCCTCGAAGTCATCCTCAAGGGCCGCGACCCGCGTGACGCCTGGGCGTTCGTCGAGCGCATCTGCGGCGTGTGCACCGGCTGCCACGCCCTGGCCTCGGTCCGTTCGGTCGAAGATGCGCTGGGCATCCGCATTCCGCCGAATGCTCACCTGATCCGCGAGATGATGGCCAAGACCCTGCAGATCCATGACCACGCGGTGCACTTCTATCACCTGCATGCGCTGGACTGGGTTGACGTAGTGTCGGCGCTCAAGGCCGACCCCAAGCGCACCTCCGAATTGCAGCAACAGGTCTCACCGTCCCACCCGTTGTCGTCGCCCGGCTATTTCCGCGACGTGCAGAACCGTCTGAAGAAGTTTTTCGAAAGCGGCCAGCTCGGGCCGTTCATGAATGGTTACTGGGGCAACCCTGCCTACCAGTTGCCGCCTGAAGCCAACCTGATGGCGGTCACCCATTACCTCGAAGCCCTCGACCTGCAAAAAGAATGGGTGAAGATCCACACTATTTTCGGTGGCAAGAACCCGCACCCGAACTACCTGGTGGGCGGCGTGCCCTGCGCCATCAACATCGATGGCGACCTGGCCGCAGGGGCCCCGCTGAACATGGAGCGGCTGAACTTCGTCCGCTCCCTCATCGATCAGGCGCTGACCTTCTGCCGCAACGTTTATGTACCTGACGTGCTGGCTATTGGCACCATCTACAAGCAAAAAGGCTGGCTGCATGGCGGCGGTCTGTCAGCGACCAACGTGATGGACTATGGCACTTACGCCAAGGTCAATTACGACGACAGCACCAACCAACTGCCGGGCGGCGCGATTCTCAATGGCAACTGGGACGAGATCCTTCCGGTTGATCCTCGCGATCCTGAACAAGTGCAGGAATTCGTCACCCACTCTTGGTACAACTACCCGGACAACGATAAAGGCCTGCACCCGTGGGACGGCATCACCGAGGCCAATTACGAGCTGGGGGCGAAGACCAAGGGCACCCGTACCGCCATCGAAGAAGTCGACGAAAGCGCCAAATATTCCTGGGTCAAGTCGCCTCGCTGGCGCGGGCATGCCATGGAGGTGGGGCCACTGGCGCGCTACATCCTGGGTTATGCCCATGCCCTCAAAGGCAACCCGCACTGCCAACGGGTCAAAGAGCAGCTTGAAGGTGCGTTGCAGGCGGTCAACCACGACCTGCCCAAGACCCTCGGCATGCCTGAGACGAACTACGGCGCCAAGATACTGCTGCCGAGCACCATTGGCCGCACCCTGACCCGTGCGCTGGAGGCCGAATACTGCGCGGAGATGATGGTCGACGACTGGAACGAGCTGATGACCAACATCCGCAACGGCGACCGTTCCACGGCCAACGTCGAAAAATGGGACCCTGCCACCTGGCCGTCCGAAGCCAAAGGCGTCGGCATCGTTGCCGCACCACGGGGCGCGTTGGGCCATTGGATACGCATCAAAGACGGGCGTATCGAAAACTACCAGTGTGTCGTGCCAAGCACCTGGAACGGCAGCCCGCGTGACGCCAAGGGACAGATCGGGGCTTTCGAAGCTGCATTGATGAACACCCCCGTGGCCATCCCTGATCAGCCGGTGGAGATCCTGCGCACCCTGCACTCCTTCGACCCCTGCATGGCCTGCGCCACCCACGTGATGAGCGAGGACGGCGCAGAGCTGAGCACCGTCAAGGTTAGCTGAGTAAGCAACCCTGGCATCCGGCAGGTGCGACAAGCACCTGCCCTTCCAAAGGTGAAGATATGACCCTCCAGACCGAAACCCCCATGGGCCTGCCGGAGTACGTTTACGAGGCACCGGTGCGCCTGTGGCATTGGATCAACGCCGCCTGCATTGTGGTGCTGGCGATAACCGGGTATTTGATCGGCTCCCCATTGGCCACCCAGCCAGGCGAGGCCAGCGCGCACTTCCTGATGGGCTACATCCGCTTCGCGCACTTCAGCGCAGGGTATGTGTTTGCCATTGGCCTGCTGGGCCGCGCCTATTGGGCACTGGTGGGCAACCATCATGCCCGCGAGCTGTTCTCGGTTCCGGTACTGAGCAAAGCCTACTGGACCGACTTCCTCAGTTGGTTGCGCTACTACCTGTTCATCGGGCCTACCCCGGAGCCGACATTCGGGCACAACCCGCTGTCGCGTTTCGCCATGTTTTTCGTTTTTCTGCTGAGCTCGCTGTTCATGGTGCTGACCGGATTCGCCCTGTACGGCGAAGGCTCGCAAATGGGTTCATGGCAGGAACGGATGTTCGGCTGGGTCCTGCCGCTGCTCGGGCAATCCCAACAAGTCCACACCCTGCATCACTTTGGCATGTGGGTCATCGTGGCCTTCATCCTCCTGCACGTGTACGCCGCTGTGCGCGAAGAAATCAACGGTCGACTCAGCCTGATCGGCGCGATGATCTCCGGCTACAAGACCTTCAAAAAATGAACACACCGGCAGAGTCGAAAATGAAAACATCCGAATCGCCCCGTCCGCGTATCACCGTGTTGGGCATTGGCAACCTGTTGTGGGCCGACGAAGGCTTCGGCGTACGCTGTGTCGAAGCCTTGCAACAACGCTATGAGTTCGCCGACAACGTCGCGCTGATCGATGGCGGCACCCAGGGTCTGTACCTGATCCAGCATGTTCAAGAAGCCGATTACCTGCTGATTTTCGACGCCGTAGACTACAACCTCGCCCCCGGCGAATTGAAGTTCATCACCGATGACGAAGTACCCAAGTTTCTCGGGATCAAGAAGCTCAGCCTGCACCAGACCGGTTTTCAGGAGGTGCTGATGCTCGCCCAACTGACCGCCCACTACCCTCGACGGGTACTGCTGATTGGTTGCCAGCCGGAGCAGATGATGGATTACGGCGGCAGCCTGCGGCCGAGCGTCAAGGCGGCCATGGAGGGTGCGCTGACCGAAGCGGTGCGGGTACTTGAAACCTGGGGTGCCGAGCCGCGCAAGCGCGCTTCGCCGCTGACTGGGGAGGACGCGGTGACCCTGCCGCATCTGGAATTGCAACGCTACGAAAGCGAACGCCCGTCTGCACAGACCGCCTGCCGGATCGGTGACGAACGCATCCTCGCCAGGCGCACCTGATATGTGCATCGGACTGCCTATGCAAGTGGTTGCCGTCAACCCTGGCTCCGCGGTGTGCCGTGACCGCCACGGCCAGGAACGGCTCATCGATACGGTGCTGGTCGACACCTGCACCGTCGGTGACTGGTTGCTGATATTCCTCGACGCGGCGCGCGAACGCCTCGATGCACAACGGGCGGCGGAAATCGACTCGACCCTGGCCATGCTCGAAGCCGCGTTGTACGGCACCCCGCCAGCGCCCGACAGCGTGCCCGGTTTCAGGCTGCCCTCCGCGATGAGCACCGAACAGCTCGCCACCCTGCTGGGCCAGATGCCCCCCGCTGCTGCGCCCACGCGGCCTAACCTCAAGGAACCCACATGAGTGAATCCGCCGCCTTTATGGCGCCCATTCCCGTCTCCCCCACTGTCCCGCCACTGATCACCCGGCTGGTAGAGCAGTTCGATGCCACCTGGATTGGCACTGACAACCTCGACGCCTGGCTCGCTGAAGGCGGCGACTGCCTGTTACTGCTGTGCGGTGACCCGGTGCGCCACCCTGAATCGCTGGATGTGGCGGTGGTGTTGCCCGAACTGCGCCAGGAAGTTGCCCGGCGCCATGGCTGCACCCTGCGGTTGGGCGTCGTCCATCGCGCCGAAGAAGAAGCCATCGCCGCACGCTTCGCCCTGCGCCGCTGGCCAACCCTGGTCTGGCTGCGCGACGGTGGCTACGTCACCACTATCGACGGCATGCACGACTGGGACGAATACCTGAGCCTGGCCGACAAGGCCTTGAACTTGAGCAACGCCCGCATCCCCTTGTTCGCCGAAACGCCCAGCGGCGCTACCGGCGGCTGCCAGTGAACCGAGGAGCGCCCATGGCCCCGCAACTGTACATCCCAGTGGTCGATCTCGGCCCCGGCTCCCAAGTGGAAGACGAGGTCCTCGAATACATCAGCATGCCGCAAGGTATGTACACCCACAGCGCCCCGATACTGCCCGAACCGGAAGAACTGGACACGCTGCCCGGCGCCCGTCAGGCCTTGCAGGACCTGCTGCAAATACTCCACGCCTGCAATCGCGGCGAAGTGACCCAGAGCCTTGACCTTAGCGGGCTGGAAAGCGGCGACCGTACGTTGCTCGATCAACTGCTCGGTGAGGGCGAAGTCAGCATACGCGTGGTCGTGCAGCCCCCGTTGCGCATCCAGGAATCGATCTTCGCCGGGGTCTGGCGAATATACGGTGAGGGCCACGACCATGTCGAAGTCGGTGCCGCCCCCGTACTGCTGCGCACAACCGCCCGCGCTGCGGCCCAACCCGCGGCCTTCAACCTGCCGCCACAACTGCCGCCTGGCGTGATGAACGCCCCGGCGATTCTCACTGAGGTGGAGGATCAGACCCAGCGCTGGCAACCCGGCACCCCGGCGCACGTGATCAACCTGACGCTGCTACCGCTGTCCGAGCAGGACATTGCCTTCCTCGACACTTATTTGCCGGTCGGCCCAGTGCGGGCATTGGCTCGCGGTTACGGTAACTGCCGGATCAGCAGCACCCTTGTGCACCATTGCTGGCGCGTTACCTACTTCAACTCCCAGGACGCGCAAATCCTCGACACCATCGAGATCACCGACCTGCCGGAAGTGATCTGTGCCGCGCCGGAAGACCTCAGCGATTCGCTGGAGCGCTTCGAGGATGTCATCCAATGGTTCGAAGGACAGTGACATGAGCGACAGACCCAGCTTCGAAGGCAGCTACAGGGGCGATTCTGCCCGTATCAGCGATGCCACCCGTCTGGAATGCAAAATCTGCTGGTGGGTGTATGACCCGAGCGAAGGCGACCCTGTCTGGCAAATTGAACCCGGCACACCGTTTTCCGCGTTGCCGGACCATTGGTGCTGCCCGAATTGCGATGGCGCCGCCGAGCAGTTCATGGTGCTCAATGACGCGGTCTGAATCGCCAACCACCCCGATGCTGCAAGGCGCGGCGCTGGCTACCCACTTCCAGGCTATCGCCGACACGCGCATGCGTGGCCTGCCCTTTCTCAATCTAAAGCTGGACGTCGAGGCGGTCGGCTTCGCCGTGCAGGTTGCCGGTGAAGAGGCGACCTCTGGCGTACTCGGCATCCTGATCACGCCCTGGTTCATGAACCTGATGTGGCTGGCGCCGGCCTTGAGTGCACCGCTGGCCCAAGGGGCCTCCCGCGAACATCTATTCGGTGACCAGCGCCTGACATTCATTGGCGCAATAGACGAAGCGGTCGGTGCCTACCAAAGCTGCTCGTTGTTCTCCCCGATGTTCGAGTTCGCCGATCAGGCCGCGGCACGCGCCACGGCAGAACAGGTGCTCGCCCTGTTGCGCGATCCACCCCAGGAGGAAGCGCCGCAACACCCGGCGCTCAGTCGCCGCGCCCTGCTGTTCGGGCGCCCGGCCGGTGCCCCGGAATGACCGCCTCAAACAGTCTGTCGCGACTTGGCGGATCGCTGCGGGTGCATCCCGGTCAGCAACCCGCCATCGTCGGCAGTCGGCCTGTGCTGGCAGCCCGGCTGTTGCGAGGCCAGCCACCCGAGGCCGCCGCGCAACGCCTACCCCTGCTCTACAGCCTGTGCGGGCAGGCCCATCGTTTGACTGCACAATTGGCCGTCAGCGCAGCACTGCACGGCGAGACTCAAGCGACGATGGCCGCCAGCCAGGCGTTGCTGGCCGAAACTCGCCGTGAGCACTTGCGGCGTGTCTTACTGGACTGGCCGCTGTTGCTCGACCCCAACGCTCCGCGTCCCTCTTCGGGTGAACTACGCGCCTGGGATCAGGCGCCCGAAACAACCATGAACTTCTGGCTTGGCGGCCCGGTACGCGTATGGCTACAGCAATGGGAAGACAATCCCCATCACGCATTGCTGGAATGGACCCAGCGCAACGAACACTGGGTGAGCCGCCTGCTTGCCAACTGCCGCAAATACGCCGACGCCCTGCAATTGCCGGTGCATGCGCTGCAACTGGTCACCGACACCTCAGCGCTGCACGCCATGGCCGAAAACCTGCGTCGTTGCGCCGACTTTGCCCAGCGCCCCGAGCTGAATGGCCAACCCTGCGAAACCGGCAGTTGGACCCGGCTCGGCGAAACACACCCCGAACGGTACACCAGCGCCTGGCTAAGACTGGGAGCGCGGATCGCCGAACTGGCGCGACTGTCGTTGCCCGGTGCCCGCCCCCCAGCCCTTGGAGTATTGGCGTTGGGTCAGGACGAAGCCCTGGCCTGGAGCGAAACCGCTCGCGGTCTGTTGCTGCATCGGGTATGTCTGGAACGCAACGACGGCACCGTGCAGATAGCCGACTATCAAATCGTTGCGCCCACCGAGTGGAACCTTCATCCGCAGGGCGTTCTGGCCCAAGCGCTGTCATCACTGCCGAGCGCCGATCCACGCAGCACGCGGCAGGCCGAATTGTTGATGGCGGCCTTCGATCCCTGCATCGCTTTTACGCTGGAAACAGGCCCGGAAACGGGGCTGGATACAGACAAAGACAACCACCAAGGACCATCAAGCCATGCATGAACTGAGCCTGGCAGGCGGCATTCTCAGCGCCGTGGAAGCAGCGGCTGCCGCTGATCCGTTCGTGCGCGTCAGCCGTTTGCGCCTGGAAGCCGGAAAGTTGGCAGGGGTCGAGGTACACGCGTTGCGTTTCGCCCTGGAAGCCTTGGCACCGGGCACCTTGCTGGCCGGTACGCACATCGACATTGAAGAACCGCACGGTCAGGCCTGGTGCCTGGACTGCGCCGCCACGGTGCCGCTGGTCGAACGCGGCGCACCCTGCCCGACCTGTGGCGGCTTCTGGCTGCAACCCACTGGCGGCACTGAATTACGCATCCTCGACCTACAGGTCGAGGATCACTGACATTTGATTTCTGATTTGAAATCTGGAGAAACGCCATGTGCGTCGTCTGCGGCTGCGGTACCGGCCATTCACACGAGCAACACCCGAACAACGAGTCAGCCACCGATAGCGACGTGCGCGTCGACGCCACGGGTGACCTGCATTACGGCGCGGGCGAAGCGCGGGTCTCAGTGCCCGGCTTGAGCCAGGCAAGGACGATCCGCATCGAGCAAGATGTGCTCGGCGAGAACGACCGCCACGCCGCACGCAACCGGGAGAACTTCACCGCCCATGGTGTGCTGGCGCTCAATCTGGTTTCCAGCCCCGGCTCCGGCAAGACCACCCTGCTGTGTGCCACCCTCCTCGCCCTGCGCAAGCGCCGCGCCGGGCTACCCATCGCGGTGATTGAAGGTGACCAACAGACCCGCAACGACGCCGAGCGCATCCGCGCTACGGGGGTTCCGGCGATCCAGATCAACACCGGCAAGGGTTGCCACCTGGACGCCCGGATGATCACCGAAGCCTACGCGCGCCTGCCGCTGCACGACGCGCTGCATGCCGCAGGGCACGCGCATCTTCACCCCAAGGCCCCGCTGCTCGCCCACCACCACCCTCACCACGCCGCCCACGATCATCATGCACACGGCGCAGGCGAACCTGCGGGCATTCTGTTTATCGAGAACGTCGGCAACCTGGTCTGCCCGGCGCTTTGGGACCTTGGCGAGGCAGGCAAAGTGGCGATCCTGTCGGTCACCGAGGGCGAGGATAAACCGCTCAAGTACCCGGACATGTTCGCCGCCGCACGGCTGATGATCCTCAACAAGATAGACCTGCTGCCTCATCTGGATTTCGACGTGCAGCGCTGCCTGGACTATGCCCATCAGGTCAATCCGCAGTTGCAGATCATTCAGCTCAGCGCCCGGGACGGCACCGGCCTGGACGCCTGGCTCGACTGGCTGCTGGCCGGTGCGCCGCAAAAAGATCGCCGAGCTGCCCGCATCGCCGCGCTGGAAGCCGAACTGGCAGCGCTTAAAGCGCCGGCCGAGGGCGCCTGACATGCGTAGCCAGAAACTCCCCAACGCTAACGTCTGGCCGCCCGTGCTGGCCTGCGGTGCCTGGCTGAAAAACGCCGCCTGTCTGCTGCAACGCGATCAAGTGCTGTGGTCCCCGGTGCACGGCGATTTGGGCAACCCGCAAAGTTGTCTGGACCTCGACGCGTCGCTGGAGCGCTTGCTGGCGCATGCCGACGCCACCCCCCAGGTTATCGCCCATGACCTGCACCCGGATTTCTACAGTTCACAACTGGCGGTAAGCCTGGCGGCTCGACTGGGCGTGCCGGCACTGGCGGTCCAGCATCACCACGCTCATATCGGTGCGTTAATGGCCGAACATGGGCTCGACGGGCCCGTGCTGGGTCTGGCGCTGGACGGCGTCGGCCTCGGCAGTGACGGCGCCGCCTGGGGTGGCGAGTTGCTGTGGGTCGCGCCCCACGCGTGGCACCGACTCGGGTCTCTGCTGCCATTGCCCCTGCCGGGCGGCGACATCGCTGCCCGTGAGCCTTGGCGTCTGGCCGCAGCCGCACTGCATCTACTGGATCGCGATGAGGAAATCGTCCCACGCCTCGGCGCGCTGGTCGGCGAGCAGAGCGCGGCTACCGTTGCGGGCATGCTCCGCCGCGACCTTAACTGTCCACCCAGCAGTGGCGCAGGACGCTGGTTCGATGCCGCCGCCGGTATTCTCGGGATCAGTGTGCGCCAGCAGGCCGAGGCAGAAGCCGCCATCGCTCTGGAGCGTCTGGCCAGCGACTATCTGGCGGAAAATGCCGAGCCAGCGGTCAAAGGCCTGTGGCGCATCCGGGCTGATGGCGTGCTTGATCTGCGCCCGCTGCTCACGCGCCTATTCGATCTCGCCGATCATGGTCGCAGCGCCGAAGGTGCCGCACTGTTCCACCTGACACTGGCGGCGGCCCTGACCGACTGGGTGCTGCAACAGCCCGTAAAACTGCCGGTACTGCTCGGCGGTGGTTGCTTCGCCAACCGCCTGCTCAGTGCGCGCCTCAGCCATCTGCTCGGCACCCATGGCGTGCAGGTCTTCAGCGCACAGAGCGTGTCCTGCGGCGATGCCGGTCTCGCCCTCGGCCAAGGCTGGATTGCTGCCCACTGGCCCAACCTTGACAGCCAAGCGGCCTTGCCGCTGGAGGAGTCCCCACCATGTGCCTAGCCATTCCTGCCCGCGTGGTTGAACTGCGCAGTGGCGACACCGCGATGGTCGATCTCGGCGGCATCCGCAAAGAAATCTCTCTGGCGCTGGTGCCCGAGGCACAGGTCGGCGACTACGTGATTATCCATGTCGGCTATGCCCTGGGCCTGATCGACCCCGAGGAAGCCCAGCGCACGCTGGACATGTTCGACGAGTTGAACCGCGCTCATCTGGAAGCCTCATGAAGTACATCGACGAATACCGCGACGGCGAGCTGGCTCAACGCATCGCTGCACGCATCCGCGAAGAAGCACATCCCGACCGGGCCTACCGTTTCATGGAATTCTGCGGCGGCCATACCCACGCGATTTCCCGCTACGGGGTCAGCGAGCTGCTGCCCGATAACGTGCGCATGATCCACGGCCCCGGCTGCCCGGTCTGCGTGCTGCCCATTGGGCGCATCGACCTGGCGATCAAACTGGCCCTGGAGCACGGGGCAATCCTGTGCAGCTACGGCGACACCCTGCGCGTACCCGCGTCCGAAGGGCTTTCATTGCTCCGTGCCAAAGCGCATGGCGCCGATATCCGCATGATCTATTCGCCGCTCGACGCACTGAAAATCGCCGAAGCAAACCCGACGCGGCAGGTGGTGTTCTTCGCCATCGGTTTCGAGACCACGACACCGCCCACGGCGTTGATTATTCGCGAAGCGGCGGCACGCGGTCTGGAGAACTTCAGTGTGCTCTGCTGCCATGTCCTGACGCCCGCAGCCATTTCACACATCCTCGCCGCGCCGCAGCAGGACGCCGCTTCGGCGGTGGAACTGGACGGCTTTATCGGCCCGGCGCATGTCAGCATCGTCATCGGCTCGGCCCCTTATGAAGGCTTCGCCCTTCTATACCGCAAGCCGGTGGTCATCGCCGGGTTCGAGCCGCTGGACGTGATGCAAGCGATCTTGATGCTGGTGCGCCAGGTAAACGAGGGCCGGGCCGAAGTCGAGAACGAGTTCATTCGCGCAGTCGGACGCCACGGCAACACAGGCGCCCAGGCGCTGATGGACGAGGTTTTCGAGTTGCGCCCTAGCTTTGAATGGCGCGGGCTCGGTGAAGTGCCCCTCAGCGCCCTGCGCATTCGTCCGGCCTTCGCCCGCTACGACGCCGAAGTGCGCTTTGATTTGGAGTACCAGGCCGTGCCTGATAACAAGGCCTGCGAATGTGGCGCCATTCTTCGCGGGCAGAAAAAGCCCACGGATTGCCGCCTGTTCGGCACCGTGTGTACGCCGGAGAATCCAATGGGCTCGTGCATGGTTTCCAACGAAGGCGCCTGCGCCGCGCATTACGCCTACGGGCGCTACAAGGACATTGAGGTAGTGGCTTTATGAACGCAGGTTCCCCCGTCAAACGCGGCTATGTCCGCCCCCTGAACGTGCGCGACGGGCGCATCGACATGAGCCACGGCGCTGGCGGTCGCGCTTCGGCGCAATTGATCGAAGAACTGTTCATTGCCGCCTTCGACAACGCTTGGCTGCGCGAAGGCAACGACGGTGCGGTCTTCACACCCGAACTCGCCCCCGGCGAACGCATGGTCATGGCGACCGACGCCCATGTGGTTTCGCCGCTGTTCTTCCCCGGCGGCGACATCGGCAGCCTGTCCGTGCATGGCACCGTCAACGACGTCGCCATGACCGGTGCTCGGCCGCTGTACCTGGCCGCCAGTTTCATCATCGAGGAAGGTTTTCCCCTTGCCGACTTGAAACGCATCGTCGAGTCCATGGCCCGCGCCTCCCGCGAGGCAGGCGTACCCATCGTCACGGGCGACACCAAGGTGGTCGAGCGCGGCAAGGGCGACGGCGTGTTTATCAGTACCACCGGGATTGGCGTGGTCGCCGCTGGCATCAATACCGGCGGCCATCGTGCTCGCCCTGGCGATGCTATTTTGCTGTCCGGCAGCATTGGCGAACACGGCGTGGCAATCATGTCCAAGCGCGAGGCGCTGGAATTCGACACCGAAATCCTCTCCGACAGCATTGCCCTGCACGAACTGGTCGCCCAGATGCTCGCGACCGCCCCTGGTTTGCGCGTGCTCCGCGACCCGACACGTGGCGGCCTGGCGACAACACTGAACGAGATTGCCGGTCAATCCGGGGTTGGCATGCTCCTCGACGAAGCCATGATCCCGGTTCTGCCACAGGTCGAAGCCGCGTGCGAACTGCTCGGCCTCGACCCGCTGTACATCGCTAACGAAGGCAAGTTGGTCGCCATCTGCGCCGAGGCAGACGCTGAACCGCTGCTGCACGCCATGCGCCAACACCCCTTGGGGAAAGACGCGGTACGCATCGGCACCGTGTTGGATGACTCGCACGGTTTCGTGCAAATGCAAACCCGCTTCGGTGGGCGCAGGATAGTAGACTGGCTGACCGGAGAGCAGTTGCCTAGAATCTGTTGATCATAGGGTTCGAGCTGCCGGCACAGCCCATAACTGAACGGCCTCGACCCACAGACCAAGAGCGTCATTGAACCGATGTATGACCTTCGATCATCGCGACTCCCTCCGCTTTTACGCAAACTCCTGCGACCGCTGCTGGATCCCTATCGACGCTACCGCAACGCCAGGCTTATCCACGCCGTGCGCGTGTCGCTGGGGTTGCTCGCGTCGATATTGTTGACCACCGGCATCAACCTGCCCCACGGTGAATGGGCCTCGGTCACCATGCTGGTGGTGATCGGCGGGCTGCAACACCACGGCAATATCGGTAAAAAAGCGGCCGAGCGAGCCTATGGCACGCTGATCGGTGCCGCCGTTGGCCTGTTGCTGGTCGCCCAGCAAGCGTACTTGGGCATACCGTTGCTCACATACCTGGGCATGTCTGCGGTGTGCGGCTTTTTTGCTTATCACGCGATCGGCAAAGGCGGCTACACGGCGCTGCTGTCGGCGATCACCGTGTTCATCGTCGCCGGTCATGGCGATAACCCGATATCCGATGGCCTTTGGCGTACCGTCGACATCCTCATCGGCATCGTATTGGCCTTGGCGTTCTCCTTCGCCCTGCCGCTGTATGCGGTGTTCTCCTGGCGCTACAACCTGGCGAGCGCACTGCGTGACTGTGCCGCGATCCACAGCCGAATCATCAGTGGCCAATCGGTCAGCGACGACGAGTACCTCAAGCTGATGAACCGTCTGACCGGCGCCATGGTGCAACTGCGCTCGTTGATGCCCTCGGTGTCCAAAGAGGTGCGGATATCACTCAATAAACTCGACGCCATCCAGCGCAATCTGCGGCTGTGTATCAGCACCCTGGAGATCCTCGCCAACACCCGGCCCGCCGCCAGTGACGAACAGGCCATGGGCCAGCTGCAACTGTCTCTGAAAGCTGAAAACAGACAGATACGCGTACAGCTGATTGCGATGGCGCGCGCACTGCAAACCGGAGCCTCGGAGCGGCTCGAACGGCCCGCCGTCGGCGCGGAAAAAGACCCGGCATCGAACACGCCGGTCTACTCAGCGCTGGACGGCTATCGGCTGCTGACCCTGCAACTGGCTGCCAACATCGACGATATGCGCCAGCAACTGGCGAAGACCGCAAGGAAATGGAAGATCTGACTGCGGGTCATCGATCTGAAAGAAGGGCGCCTCACGGCGCCCCTCTCTATACCCTTGCATTACTGCAGGGCCGCTTGCTCCAGGACGGATCGTTCTGACCCGCCGATTGGAATGCGTTTGGCCTTGGCCTCTTCGGGGATGATTCGCAGTAAATCAATACTGAGCAGGCCATCGGTCAAAGATGCGGTCCTAACCTCTATGCCTGCTTCACGCCCTGAGGCAGTCCCCAATCCTCACAGCAACGGGTCGGAGGAGCTTCCCCTGATGTCGCAAAGGGAAGTATATTCAGTACCCTGGCGCGTAGTGATAGGGCAGTTATTAATGCAAACAATTCGTATTGTTATGTATGATCGCAACAACCGGTCACAAAGACGTCTGTGACCGGCTCCAGCTAATTCTTCCAACATCTTTGGAGCTGCCCTCAGGATGACTTCTCGTACCCCTTCTTTTGCCAAAGTTACATTGCTTGCCATGGCTCTTATGGGCGCAAGCAGTGTTTATGCTGCCCCCAGCGCTGACGGTATCGTTGTCTACAACGCCCAGCACGAAAGCCTGACTAAATCCTGGGTAGACGGTTTCACCCGTGAAACCGGGATCAAGGTCACGGTGCGTAACGGTGATGACAGCGAAATTGGCAACCAGATCGTCCAGGAAGGTGCAGCCTCCCCAGCCGACGTTTTCCTGACTGAGAACTCGCCTGCCATGGTCATGGTAGACAACGCCGGCCTGTTCGCACCGGTGGCTCCAACCACGCTGTCGCAGGTGAATTCGGCCTATCGCCCGGCCCACGGCAAGTGGGTCGGCATCGCTGCACGTTCGACCGTCTTCGTTTACAACAAGGACAAGCTCTCTGCGGCAGACATGCCGAAGTCTCTGCTTGATCTGGCTAACCCGAACTGGAAAGGCCGCTGGGCTGCCTCGCCGAACGGTGCAGATTTCCAGGCCATTGTCAGCGCTCTGCTTGAGCTCAAAGGCGAAGCGGCAACCCTGGACTGGCTGAAAGCGATGAAAACCAACTTCGTCGCCTACCGCGGCAACGGCTCTGTGCTGAAAGCGGTCAATGCTGGTCAGGTCGATAGCGGTGTGATCTACCACTACTACAGCCTGGTGGATCAATCCAAAACGGGCGAGAACAGCAAAAATACCGGTCTGTACTACTTCAAGCACAAAGACCCGGGCGCATTCGTCAGCATTTCCGGTGGCGGCGTTCTGGCTTCCAGCAAACACAAGGAAGAAGCTCAGGCCTTCCTGAAGTATGTGACTAGCAAAGAAGGCCAGGGAATCCTGAAGACCGGCAACTCGTTCGAATATGCCGTGGGCCAGGATGCACCCTCCAACCCGAAACTGACTCCGCTCGCAGAACTGGATGCGCCTATCGTGGACGCCTCCAAGCTCAACAGCAAAAAAGCGGTCGAACTGATGACTCAAGCGGGGCTGCTATAACGTGATGGCGGAGCAAACTTCCAGTGCCCGTGCGACAGTCGAGGCACACGAACCTGCTGGAACAACCTACGCGGTGATTCCAGCCTCCGCCCTCAAAGGACGGTCCCGCTCACCCGGCGGCCGTCCTGCTACATGGGTTGTTGTGACGTCCGTTCTGATTTCGTTATTGGCACTCTTGCCACTAGGATTCGTCGTCGGCATTTCTGTCCAGACCGGTTGGGCCACTATCGTGGAACTGGTCTTCCGGCCCAAGGTCGGGGAATTGCTGACCAATACCGTGCTGCTCGTCGTGCTCACGGTGCCCCTATGCGTTGCACTCGGCGTGGCGCTGGCCTGGCTGACCGAGCGAACCGACCTGCCCTTGCGACGCCTGTGGTCAGTGCTCGCTACGGCTCCCCTTGCGATACCCGCTTTCGTGCACAGCTATGCATGGGTCAGCCTGGTGCCACCCATTCATGGACTGTTTGCCGGGGTACTGGTATCGGTCATTGCCTATTTCCCCTTCCTCTATTTGCCGGCAGCCGCAGCATTGCGGCGCCTTGATCCCGGCATTGAGGATGTGGCGGAGTCTCTGGGTTTGAAGCCATGGGCGGTATTTTTCCGCGTCGTGCTCCCCCAGTTGCGCCTGGCGATATGGGGCGGCTCCTTGCTGGTCGGGCTGCACCTGTTGGCCGAATACGGCCTGTATGCAATGGTCCGTTTCGACACCTTTACCACCGCGATTTTTGACCAGTTCCAGTCCTCCTATAACGGCCCTGCGGCCAACATGTTGGCTGGCGTGCTGGCGCTCTGCTGTCTGGCGATGCTGACATTCGAATCGGCCACACGTGGCAAAGCCCGTTATGCACGCGTCGGCTCCGGCAGCGCGCGCCAACAGCGAACCTGCCGGCTGGGCCGCAAGACCACCCTCATGGCCCTGCTGCTGCCCATACTCGCAACCGCATTGGCGCTGGGCGTGCCGCTGATCACCCTCTCCAAATGGCTGATCGCAGGCGGAGCTGACGTCTGGCGCATGGACACCCTCCTCCCGGCACTGGAGCAGACGCTGATTCTGGCCAGCACCGGCGCGATCATCACGACACTGGCCGCTGTCCCCATCGCCTGGCTGTCGGTCCGCTCGCCGGGGCGCCTCCATCGCCTCCTGGAAAGCTGCAATTACATCGCCAGCTCGTTGCCAGGCATTGTCGTGGCGCTGGCGCTGGTGACTATCACCATTAAATTTGCCCGCCCGATTTACCAGACCACCCTCACGGTGCTGCTGGCCTACATGCTGATGTTCTTGCCCAGAGCGCTGGTCAACTTGCGGGCAGGCATTGCCCAAGCGCCTGTGGAACTGGAAAACATGGCCCGCAGCCTTGGCCGCTCGCCCGGCCAGGCACTCTGGCTCATTACCCTGCGCCTGGCTGCACCGGGCGCGGCCGCAGGTGTCGCACTGGTCTTCCTCGGCATCACCAATGAACTGACCGCCACGTTGCTGCTCGCCCCCAGCGGTACGCGCACGCTGGCAGCCGGCTTCTGGGCCATGACCAGCGAGATCGACTATGCCGCAGCCGCGCCTTATGCATTGATCATGGTTGTTCTTTCGCTTCCGTTGACATGGCTTCTTTACTATCAATCCAAACGCACGGCAGGCCGATGAGTTCTCTTGAATTAAATGCTATCTTCAAATCCTTTGGTGCACTGCCTGCCGTAGATAACGTCAACCTGTCGGTACCTGCGGGCAGCCGAACGGCCATTGTCGGTCCTTCCGGCTCGGGTAAAACTACCTTGCTGCGGATGATTGCCGGCTTTGAGTTTCCCGACTCAGGCAGCATTACGCTGAATGGCACAACCCTGGTCGACGGGTCTACTGAGGTCCCGGCACACCAGCGGCTGATTGGCTATGTTCCGCAGGATGGCGCGCTGTTCCCACACATGACGGTGGCCGCCAATATCGGTTTTGGACTTCCAGGCAACGCGGCCTCGAAGCAGCACCGGATCGAGGAACTGATGGAGATGGTCGTGCTGGACAGACGCATGCTCCCGCGTTGGCCTCACGAGCTTTCTGGCGGTCAGCAGCAACGGGTAGCGCTGGCCCGAGCGTTGGCCCAACGCCCCAAGCTGATGCTGCTCGACGAACCGTTCTCTGCGCTCGACACCGGCCTGCGCGCCTCCATGCGCAAAGCCGTGGCGCAACTGTTGGCCGACGCGGGTGTCACCACCATTCTGGTGACTCACGATCAGGCTGAAGCCCTGTCCTTTGCCAATCAACTGGCCGTCATGCGTCAAGGCAAGCTGATTCAGGTGGGCGCTCCCATGGACCTTTACCTTCGCCCCCGTGACGAAGAAACGGCACTCTTCCTGGGCGATGCGGTAGTCATACCCGCCGTGGTCGAAGCCGGCTGGGCCACCTGCGAACTGGGGCGCATCCCCGTTGGTGATAACACGCACCACGGAGCAACCCAGATCATGCTGCGCCCGGAGCAGATCCAGCTGTCCAGCCAACTGCCTTCTCAAGAGCGGCCGGATGGATGCCTGGGCGTCGTTACAGAAAGCGATTTTGGCGGGAACGCCTGCATGATGACGGTAAAACTGAAAGCAGCGTCTCAATCGGCGAATGGTCAGCCAACGAACCGATCCCTACTGGTTCGCTGCCCCAGCATCCATGCCCCGGCAGTCGGGAACACAGTGCTCATTTCCGTTGCTGGGTGTGCGCATGTGTTGGGTAATGGGGCGCGGTGATGGAAGAGGTGCTTGCGCGGGAGCGTGAGGACCACCGGTAGCATTGCCGACATGGACACGATCCGTGACAGCCCGCTCGCCCATCTGGACGTATGACGCCGTGGTGTGATGCACTACAAGTCACTACAAAGGAGGTGCACATGTCTGTTATGTCTTTGCGTCTACCCGACGAAATATCAGACACCCTGGACACCCTTGCCAAGGCGACTGGACGCAGCAAATCCTTCCTGGCCATCGCCGCCCTGCGCGAATATCTCGCCAGAGAGGCTGGGCAGATTGCGGAAATTCAGCGAGCGCTGGAAGAAGCTGACGCGTGCGACTTTGCCAGCGAGGCCGAAGTAAGCGCAGTCATGGAAAAGTGGACAGGCAATGCGCGTTGAGTGACTAAAAACCGCCCTCCCTGCGAATTTTCCATACACGCCGCTTGCCTCCTGCCTTTTGGTAACCATCCCCCTTTTTTATTTCGCCTCAGTCTCACGTTTAGATGCCGCGCCAGTCTCCATGGACCTGCGCGGCATCGATCATCCGCTACCCGCGCGCCGTTGAATCAAACGCTGACAGTGCGTACCGGCGACGATGGGCGCTGACGGGTTTCCCATGCGTGGGCCAGGCCGACGACTGCATCGGAGGCGGGCAACATCGTGCGTCCGCGAACCAGGTCAGCCGCGCGTTCGGCGAGCATGATGGTCGGGGCGTTGAGATTACCGTTCGGTTCGGTCGGAAACACCGACGAGTCGATCACCCGTAACCCTTTGAGACCTCGAACGCGCAGTTCCGAGTCGACGACGGCCATGTCGTCCTCGCCCATGCGGCACGAGCCGCAGGGGTGGTAGGTACTCTCCAGGTTTTCGCGGACGAAGGCATCGATCTCCTCGTCGCTGGTTACCTGTGGTCCCGGCGCAATCTCTGCTTCGCGGAAGCGATCCATCGCCGGCTGGCCGATGATTTCCCGGGTCAGACGCACGCAACGGCGAAAGCCCTCGCGGTCCTCTTCGCGTTGCAGGTAGTTGAAGAGAATCTCCGGATGTTCGTAGGGATCAGCCGAACGAATCCGCACATAACCTCGGCTCTTGGGTTTGTTCGGCCCGGTGAGCACCATGAAGCCATGCCCCTTGATCGGCTTTTTACCGTCGTAACGCATCGCAGCCGGCAGAAAGTGAAACTGGGTGTCGGGCCAGCGCAAGCCCTGTTCGGAGCGAATGAAACCACCGGCCTCGAAGTGATTGGTAGCACCGAGTCCGTCCTTGTACAGCAGCCAGCGCAAACCGATCATCAGCTTGCTCAGCGGGTCCATTTTGCTGTTGAGCGTGACGGGTTCCTTGCAGGCGAACTGGATGTAGATCTCCGAGTGGTCCTGCAGGTTTTCGCCTACGCCCGGGAGGTCATGCCTGACGTCCACTCCGGCGTTCTTGAGCACTGCTGCTGGCCCGATACCGGAGCGTTGCAGCAAATGAGGTGAACCGATAGGGCCCGCCGAGATCAATACTTCCCGGGTGCAATGGACGGTGTGGGTTTGGCCTTCACGGTCATAAACGACCCCCACTGCCCGCTTGCCGTCGAGGATGATGTGACGTGTCATCGCCTTGGTGATCACCGTCAGATTGGGGCGTTCCATGGCGGGTCGCAGATAAGCGTTTGCGGTGGAACAGCGGACGCCATTCTTCACCGTCATGTGCATGGCGCCGAAACCTTCCTGCATAAAGCCGTTGCAGTCGTCGGTCTTGAGGTAGCCCGCCTCGGCGCCCGCATCGATCCACGCCCCGTACAGCGGGTTTTTCATGTTGTTGCCGTTGCTGGTGTGCAAGGGGCCAGAGCCGCCTCGGTAATCGTCACCGCCCGCCTCGCAGCTCTCGGCGCGTTTGAAATACGGCAGGCAATTACGGTAACCCCAACCGTTGGCGCCCAGTGACTCCCACTCGTCAAAGTCGAAGGCATGACCGCGAATGTAGACCAGGCCATTGATCGACGACGAGCCACCCAGGACCTTGCCCCGTGGGCAGTGGATGCGGCGGCCGTTGAGGTAGGGCTCCGGCTCGGTCTCGTAGCGCCAGTTGTATTTCGTGGTGTTCATCGGGATCGAAAAAGCACTGGGCATCTGGATCACCACACTGCGATCGCTGCCACCGTATTCCAGCACCAGAACACGGGTGTCGGCATCTTCAGTCAGGCGGTTGGCCAACACGCACCCGGCGGAGCCTGCGCCGATGATGATGTAGTCGTATTGTTGGGTCGTCATGGTTATCTCCCGAAGGTCGTTTCGCTGAGCATCGGCGCTGGACGCGAGGTCTTTTTGTCCCCGGTGGAGTAATGCGGGCTCTCATTCTCGATGTGCTGTATCACCGCTTCTTCGTGCTTCAAATCGATAGAGCGGCTGAGCCAGTAGTACGCCATCCCCGACACGATCAACCCGACCAGCCAGGCGACGTCGATGTTGCCGAGTGCTCTGGCGAGCGGGCCGACATAGACTTCCTTCTGCGCCACGCCGTCGAAGATGTAGAAGAACGGGATCATCGCGACGAAGCCGATGGCATACGAGGCGATTCCGCGCATGCCCCAGCTGCCATAGAGCGTGTTGTGCGGTGTGAAAAAATGCGGAATGGCGTAGCGACCCCGGCGAACAAAGAAGTAGTCAGTCAGGTTGACGGCGGTCCAGGGCACGAGGAAGTACAGCATCACCACCAGGTAGATCCCCAGTACCGACAGCCCTGTGTCCGAACCTTGAATGCTCAGTGCCACGCCCAGTTGCAGCAGGATCACGAAACCAATCGCGAGGATGCGTGCCTTGCGTGTCGGCTCGATGTGTTTGATCGAGTCGACGCAGGTCAGGGTGGTCAGCTTCGCGCTGTAGATGTTCATAGCGATGACCGGCAAGAACGCGAGGATCGTCACGGCCACCACGACGGTGCCAACGATCGGCGACAGGGTGCTGCCCACTTGGTTGAGCGCGACCAGCACGTCGGTTGCATGCAGGTGATCAGCCAGCCAGCCGCCCACGGCAATCATCCATGCGCCAGACAGTGAGGCGCCAAGAAAGACCACAGCGATCAACTTCCCACTCGACGTGTTCTTCGGCAGGTAGCGCGAATAGTCGGAAACATAAGGCGCGTAGGCGATGTTGTAACTCGCGGCGGCGGCGAATTGAGTGATAAAGCCGGTCCAGTTGAACCCAAGTGGCGCCGGGGTGGCTTCGCCTGCGGCCAGTAGCGGCATCGGCGCATCGGGCACCCAGTGCATCAGCACCGCCAACGTCACCAGGCCATACAGTGGAATCGACAGGTACAACGCCCATTTGAAGCTGCGGTGCATCCAGTCATGGCCGAGGATCGCCAACACCGTCGCGGGCACCGTCACGACCAGCGCCACCACCATCGGGTTGAAACCGAAGAGCGTGTGCAGGCCCTGCATCATCAACACAAGGTTGACGATATTGAAACCGGCGAAAACAAACAGCGTCGCCAGCAACACCAGAATCACTCCGCGATAGCCGAACTGCGCCCGCGACTGGATCATCTGCGGCAGCCCCAGGTGGGGACCCTGCGAACCGTGGAACGCCATGAACAACGTACCGAACATGATGCCCAGCGTGCCAGCCAGGGTGGTCCATAACGCGCTCAAACCAACACTCGGACCGACGAAGCCAATTGTCATGGTAAAGAAGGTGAAGTTGCCGAGGAACCAGAACGGTCCCTGACTCGCCACTTTGTCGGTGCGTTCGCTTTCGGGGATAAAGTCGATCGAATGTCCTTCGACCGCCAGCTTGTCACCGCGAGGAGGAGCACTGATTGCAACCTTGGATTGTGTGTTCATGATGTACTCTTATTGTTAGTGAAGATCATGACGAGACAACTGCAATTGTTTGGGTGAACGACGCCCCGGCGCATCCTTGTGGTTCCCGATTACAGAGGTGCAGCTCGCGCCGCACGTGATCTGACTTCAATCGATACTCAGGGCAACGTGATCCACACGGCCTTGGTTTCCAGCAGGAATTCGAGCTGTTCAGCCCCCAGATCCTTGCCGAATCCAGAGTGTTTGTAGCCACCAAACGGCATCGAAGGGTCGATGGTGCTGTGAGCGTTGACGTAGACCGTGCCTGCACGTAAGCGTGGAATCAGGCTGTGTACGCGGCCAAGGTCGTTGGAGTAGAGGGCGGCGGCCAGCCCATAGGGCGAGTCGTTGGCCAAGGCCAGGGCCTCTTCCTCATCGTCGAAGGGCGCGGTGACCAGCACCGGACCAAAAATTTCCTCCTGAACGATCCGCATGTCACTGCGGCAATGGGCGAAGATGGTGGGCTCGACGAAGTAGCCGGGGCCCGCGACAGGCTGGCCGCCGTAAACCAGCTCGGCACCTTCGCGTTTACCAATGTCGATGTACTCCGTCACTCGCGCCTTCTGCAACGCCGACACCAGTGGGCTGATAAAGCAGTCGGGATCAAGTCCCGGGGCCATCTTCAACGTCCGGGTGTAGGCGATCAGTTCACGCAGGAATTCGTCGTAAATGCTCCGATGGATGTAGGCGCGGGTGCCGGCGTCGCAGACCTGGCCGGAGTTGAAGAACACCCCATTGGCGATCGCTTTGGCGGCAGCCGGTACGTCAGCATCGGCGAGCACGATAACCGGGGATTTTCCTCCGAGTTCGAGGGTTAGTCGCTTCATTTCATCCAGCGCGGCCCGCCCGACAGTGCGGCCGACCGGCGTCGAACCGGTGAAGGTCAGCTTGTCGATGCCGGGGTGTGTCGCCATCGCCGCACCGACCACGCTGCCGCGCCCGGTTACGATGTTGATTACGCCGGCGGGGATGCCCGCTTCCTCTACCAACTCGGCAAAACGCAAGGCCGACAGCGAGGTCAGTTCGGCCGGTTTGACCACCACGGTACAACCGGTTGCCAAGGCGGCGCCGAGTTTCCAGGCCATGGTTTGCAGCGGAAAGTTCCACGGCACGATGGCACCCACCACGCCCACGGGTTCTTTACGGGTGTAGGCCAGATAGTTGCCCGGCAGGGACGGCTCAACGGTGCGCCCGTGGATCTTCGTCGCCCAACCGGCGAAATAGCGCAGGGTGTCGACCGTGCCCTGGATATCGACATCCCGCGCCTGGGCGGCTGACTTGCCGACGTCGATGGATTCGATTTCAGCCAGTTCGGCGGCGTTGATTTCAATCAGGTCGGCTAAGCGATGCATCATCCGTTCGCGCTCGAGGGGCTTGGCCTGGCGCCAGGTACCACCGTCAAACTGTGCGCGGGCCGCCTGCACCGCCCGATCCAGATCGTCGGCAGTGCCCATAGGAATACGGGTAATCAGACCCTCGGTCGACGGCTCGATAACATCGGAAGTCTGTCCATCACTGGCCTCGACCCAGGCGCCGCCGATGAACATCTTCTGGGCCTTGCCAAGGAAGGTTTGGGTGGCTTCAGAGACGCCGAATTTCTGTAGGTAATGCTTAACGATCGTGTCCATTATTGTTCTCTCTGGCTGACGGTCGCGGTCACGTCGGGCCACTGTGGTTCGATGATCGACCCGAGCGCGCACTGATGAGCCCGGGGATGATTCTTCAGTTACATGGCGCGTGCTTTAGCCCGCTCGTGGTAGATAAAGCCGATGCTGTTCAGCAGCAATTGAGCGGCAAGAATCGAGGTCACCCCGGCGGGGTCATAGACGGGCGCAACCTCGACCAGATCCATGCCGATGATGTTGCCTTTACTGCGCTTGGCCAGCGCCTGAATGATTTCCAGCACTTCGTAATACAAGAAGCCGCCATGACTGGGCGTGCCCGTACCGGGGGCGATGGACGGGTCGAAGCCGTCGATGTCGATCGTGATGTAGTAGTTGAGCCCTTGCGGGATCAGCTCCATCACGCCCTCGGTGCCGAGACGACGAACATCGCGCACCGAAAGGATTTTCGAACCGGCGGCGTGGGCAGCTTCATAGTCATCGCGATTGGACGACGACACATTGCGAATGCCCATCTGGGTCATGCCGACGATGTGGTCCATTTCCGATGCGCGGCGCAACGGGTTGCCGTGGCCGTAGCGAACGCCATGCCGTTCATCGACAAAATCCAGGTGTGCATCGAAGTGCACGATATGGATCGGTCCACGGCCCTCGAACGCCTTGATCACCGGGGCGTGAACCGAGTGGTCGCCGCCGAGAACAACGGGCATCGCGCCGGCATCGAGAATCTTGCGCACCGCGTATTCGATGTTGTCGTTGCTGGCGTTCATGTCGGTATGGACGATATCGGCATCGCCCACATCCACCATGCTCACGTCATCCGCCGTCAGGTAGAGCACGTCATCTTCATGGTCGTAGGCACCGGCATGACCGAAGGAGAACAAGGTCGATGCCTCACGAATGCCGCGTGGACCAAAGCGAGCACCCGAACGCCACTGAGTCCCCATGTCGTTAGGCGCACCTAGGATGGCCACGTCTGCATCCAGCGCATCCCAATCGGTGCAGACCGGGGACTTGGCAAAGGTGCAGTGGCCTACGAATGGCAGGTTCAAGCGACCGGATTCATAACCGTGTTTAGACATGGTGCTGCATCTCCGTTTTTATTTTTGAAGAGGTTGTCTTAGCGAGGGCGAAGCTGGTAAGTAATCGCTGTTGGAGTGACTATGAGCGCGGGATTTCATAAAAAAAATGCTAAACATCCGATACTCACATCGGCATTTCCGATGCATAGACAGGCAGGAGATGCCGCGCTGTCGTGCAGCAAACTGGGTCCTGTACAGGCTGTGTGAAAACCCTCGCCAAAAAATGAACTGCGCGCTCTCACGTGAATTCTGAAAAAGCTCGTCTGGTATACAGACCTAGAATTCACGTAGGGGCGCGATTTTTAGTACGTTTTTTAGCCAGCCACTCGGTCTCCGAGGTTTTCACACAGCCTGTGTAGGAGCTGCGTTTAGCTGAAAATATAACGACATTTATGCTTTATTTTTCAATAAGTTATCTGTTGTTTGATAGGAGGTCGGGGTGAACCAGCTACACGATGTGGACCTGAAACTGCTCAGGGTCTTCGCCGCCATCGTCAAATGTGGAGGCTTTTCAGCCGCGCAGGCGGCCTTGAATGTCGGCCAGTCGACCATCAGCGAACAGATGACTCATCTGGAAACCCGGCTTGGCGTGAAGCTCTGCCAGCGTGGCCGCAGCGGCTTTCGTCTGACCGAACAAGGCGTGGCTATTTTCGAGTCCACCCAGCGCCTGTTATCGGCCGTCGATAATTTTTGCCTGGATGCCGATGTGCTCAAGCAACACATCACCGGCATGCTCAATCTGGGCATCATCGACTCGACCATCACTGACCCTGACTCGCCACTGCCCAGAACCACTCAGCGCTTCGTTTCCAGAGGGCACGACGTCCACCTCAACGTGTACGTCGGCGCCCCTGCCGAGCTGGAGGAACGGGTGCTCGACGGCCGCTTGCACCTGGCCATCGGGCACTTTCCCAACCCTGTTCCCGGCCTCGAATATTTACCGCTTTACCACGAGGCCCTCGGGGTTTACTGCGGTCGGCGCCATCCGCTGTTTGGCTGCAAAGCCGAAAGTGCGGAGCTGCTTGAGGAGATCGGCGCAAGCCGTATCGTCGCCCGGGGTTACATGCAGCAATACGACCTTGAGCACCTGGGCGTCAGCAAGGCGGCGGCCACCGTGGACAACATCGAGGCGCTGGCCATTCTCATCATCTCCGGGGCCTATCTCGGCTTTCTGCCCATCCATTTCGCCGCCCAGTGGGTCAAAACCGGCGAAATGCAGCAACTGGGGCCGGTGAGCATGCGCCTGATGTCGCCGTTCGATCTGATCACTCGGCGCGGCGTGGCCCCACCGCCGATTCTGCGGGTCTTCCTCGAAGACCTGGCGGCCACTGCACGCAACGAAGCCCATGCCTGAGCATCGGTGGCTCCCGGTTCTGGCAGCCAGGTTTTAATACCCTGGCTCCGCCTCCCGGTGACAACCCCCTCGCCACACTCGAACAAGGCCCGGCATACTCGGTCACATCAATGATCCCGTTTGCACTCTCTTCAGGCCCACTATGCGCATCCACGTCACGTTCATCGACCGCGTCGGCATCACCCAGGAAGTACTCGCCCTGCTCGGCGGGCGCAGCCTCAATCTGGATGCGGTCGAGATGGTGCCGCCGAACGTGTATATCGACGCGCCGACCCTCGGCGCCGATGTCCTGGAAGAACTGCGCGACGCCTTTCTGCGGGTGCAAGGGGTGCAATCCGTAACGGTGGTCGACATCCTCCCCGGCCAGCGTCGACGCCTGCAACTGGACGCCTTGCTGGCGGCCATGGCCGACCCGGTATTGGCGGTGGATGGCCGCGGTCACGTGCTGCTGGCGAACCCTGCATTGATCGCCCTGTGCGGCCGCGAACCCACCGGCGAGCCATTGACGGCGCTGTTCGACGATCAAACCCTGCAACGCACATTGATCGATCACGGTTATCGCCTGCCGATGCGTGAAGTGACCCTCAACGGCCAGACCTTACTGCTCGATGCGATGCCGATCAGCGAAGCGAGCGACCCGAGCAGTCAGCCGCTGGCGGGCGGCCTGCTGACGTTGTACTTGCCAAACCGTATCGGCGAACGTCTGGCTGCGCTGCATCACGACCACGCCGAAGGCTTCGATGCGTTACTCGGCGACTCGCTGCCGGTGCAAGCCCTGAAGACCCGCGCCCAGCGTGTTGCCGCGCTCGACGCACCGCTGCTGATCCAGGGCGAAACCGGCACCGGTAAAGAATTGGTGGCGCGTGCCTGCCACGCGATCAGTACACGGCGTGACGCGCCGTTCCTCGCCCTGAACTGCGCGGCACTCCCGGAGAGCCTGGCCGAGAGTGAGCTATTCGGCTATGCCCCTGGCGCCTTCACCGGCGCCCAGCGCGGCGGCAAACTGGGTCTGCTCGAGCTGGCCAACCACGGCACGGTGTTCCTCGACGAAATCGGTGAAATGTCACCCTACCTGCAAGCCAAACTGCTGCGCTTTTTGAGCGATGGCTGCTTTCGCCGGGTCGGCGGTGATCGCGAAGTAAAGGTCAACGTGCGCATCCTCAGTGCCACCCACCGCAATCTGGACAACATGGTCAGCGAAGGCAGTTTTCGTGAGGACCTGTTCTACCGGCTGAATGTGCTCAATCTGGAAGTGCCACCGCTGCGCGAACGCGGCCACGACATCCTGTTGTTGGCCCGGCACTTCCTGGAGCAAGCCTGTACCCAGATTCAACGTCCCACCTGTCGGCTGGCTCCCGGCACATACCCCGCGCTGCTCAGCAACCGCTGGCCAGGCAATGTGCGCCAATTGCAGAACATCATTTTCCGCGCTGCGGCGATGTGCGAAAGCCCGCTGGTGGGTATCGACGACCTGGACATCGCCAGTACGGCGGTAGCGTGGCAACAGGATGGCGAAGTCAGCAGCCTGGAAGAAGCAGTCGAAGGTTTCGAAAAAAACCTGCTGCAACAGCTCTACGACAGTCACCCCTCCTGCCGACTGTTGGCCGCACGGCTACACACCTCCCACAGCGCCATCGCCCACCGGTTGCGCAAGTACGGCATTCCCGGCAAAGGCTGAGCCGTTGACCGATCCCGCACACGCTGTAGCGAAATCGCGACAGCGTATGGAATTCAATACAGTCCCGCGTCGTACGCCCCCTTCGCCGCCCTGCCCCCGCTACGCTCTCGTTGACCCATAAAACCGTATTGAATTCGCTACACACGTAGGCGAACGACGTGTTTAAAAAACACATAACCTATTGATTTAAAACAACTAACTATAACTGGCACCTGACTTGCTAAAGAACCCTCTCAGTAACGCTCGCTGCTTGCACGAGCCTGAACATTGTCATCCGCCACCCGCAGCGGATGAGTCTGACCACTGAGGAGTTCACATGAGCGAATTGCGTTTTACTGCCGACCACGAATGGCTGCGTTTGGACAGCGATGGTCTGGTGACGGTCGGCATCACCGATTACGCCCAGTCGGCGCTGGGTGACGTGGTGTTTGTGCAACTGCCTGAATTACGCACCTACAGCGCTGGCGAAGAAGTGGCCGTGCTGGAATCGGTGAAAGCCGCCAGCAACATCAGCATGCCGGTGGATGGCGAAGTGGTCGATGTGAACGCGGCACTGCAAGACACACCCGAGCAGGTCAACGAAGACGCTTTTGGCGGCGGCTGGTTCTTCCGTTTGCGTCCTAGCGACCCGGGCGTAATGGCCAATCTGCTCGACGAAGCTGCTTACCAGCGTCTGACCAAAGACAGCGCCGAAGCCTGAGCGACAGGCTCCCCAATGCCCTTGCTTCCGTCATGAACGGCGGCGGTATCCAACAAAAACACAGAGGATTGCGCCATGTTCAGCAAGCACGACCAAATCAAAGGCTACGACGACACACTGTTGGCAGCAATGAACGCCGAGGAAGCCCGGCAAGAGCATCACATCGAGCTGATCGCGTCGGAAAACTACACCAGCAAGCGCGTGATGGAAGCCCAGGGCAGCGGGCTGACCAACAAGTACGCTGAAGGTTATCCAGGCAAGCGCTACTACGGTGGTTGCGAGCACGTCGACGTGGTCGAACAGTTAGCCATCGATCGTGCCAAACAGCTGTTCGGTGCCGACTACGCCAACGTTCAGCCGCACTCCGGCAGCCAGGCCAACGCGGCGGTCTATCTGGCCTTGCTGCAAGCCGGCGACACCGTGTTGGGCATGAGCCTGGCGCACGGCGGCCACCTGACTCACGGCGCCAAAGTCAGTTTTTCCGGCAAGCTGTATAACGCCGTGCAATACGGTATCGACACCGCCACCGGCCTGATCGATTACGACGAAGTCGAACGTCTGGCCGTCGAGCACAAACCCAAAATGATCATCGCGGGTTTCTCTGCCTACTCCAAGACCCTGGACTTCCCACGCTTCCGTGAAATTGCCGACAAAGTGGGCGCTTATCTGTTTGTTGATATGGCCCATGTCGCAGGGCTGGTCGCCGCAGGACTGTACCCGAACCCGCTGCCGTACGCTGACGTCGTGACCACCACGACCCACAAAACCCTGCGCGGTCCACGGGGTGGTTTGATTCTGGCCAAGGCCAATCCGGATCTGGAGAAAAAGCTCCAGTCGGCGGTATTCCCCGGCGGCCAAGGTGGCCCGTTGATGCACGTGATCGCTGCCAAGGCCGTGTGTTTCAAGGAAGCGCTGGAGGCGGGCTTCAAGGTCTATCAGCAACAAGTGATCCGCAACGCCCAGGCGATGGCCAAGGTCTTTATCGAGCGTGGCTACGACGTGGTCTCCGACGGTACCGACAATCACCTGTTCCTGGTCAGCCTGATCCGCCAGGGCCTGACCGGCAAAGAAGCCGATGCTGCCCTGGGGCGTGCCGGTATCACCGTGAACAAGAACGCAGTCCCCAACGACCCGCAATCGCCGTTCGTGACCTCTGGCCTGCGGATCGGCACGCCGGCGATCACCACCCGAGGTTTCAAGGAAGCTCAGAGTATCGAGCTTACCGGCTGGATCTGCGACATCCTCGATCACCTCGGCGATGCCGATGTCGAGGCGCACGTCGCCAGGCAAGCGGCGGCGTTGTGCGCTGATTTCCCTGTCTACCGCGACTGATCCGCCAGTAAGAAAAGTACTCGCTGTCATGCAGCGCGTGGGTGAGCATGACATCGACATGCTCACCCACGCAGGCCTACTGGTGCGCTCGTCGTACCCTGACGACGGCTTATTACTGAGCGTCTTTTAAATAGTCCTTGAGTGCAGTCAACGGGGCATCAAGCGCCTCCATCGTCTCAGCGCCATTAAAGTCAGCTGACAGCTTATGAAGCTCCCGCCCTAGCGGTGTATCGACGCCTAAAGCGTTCAACGCCAGCCCCAGGCACTCATCGATTTTAAGCTGGATAGCATGGACATCACCCCTACGCACCAGCAAGCCGAACACGTCCTTCTGATAATCACTCATTACCGTGTCTTTACGCAAAATCGGACTGGCGCCTTCCTTCTCATAAGCCAGCTTGAGGGAGAACAGGGCAACCGTTTCCAGTGGCGACTCCATAACGTGAATCCTTGTAATGTCTTGCCGGACCTAGACCGGTTTTGGCAGGCAGTCTACAGCGTGCGCAGATACCTAGACGGATTCCGCTGCAGTGTAATGCACTGCCCATGGCCATTGTGTCTAGCCGACGAATATCAGACACCCTGGCAAAATTGCAGTGGATTCGAACCAGAACAGAGCATTGCGGCTCGGTAATTCCCGCGACTGGTGCGTTGATCGTCTTTTCCGTCGTCTCCGTAAATATCAGGATCAAGCCTGAAGAAAAAATAAGTAAGCCTGTTGCTCTTCTTGTCTGGTTGTTACTACCCGCGCGTTCCGCGCCAAGCCCATCGCTCATCGAGGGCAATCGAATGGAACTGCCCTTTTCGCTGCGCGGGCGACACGCTTGCTTGCCGCCGACGGCAACGGCTGGCAAGCAATTTGCTTGTTCTCATCACACTTGAGCCATCAACGGCGATGGCTTCACACACATTACGGGCAACGGCGTCCGCTCCCTTCCGCATTGCGGAAGGTGAGCGTGCGCCGTTTTTGCGTTCATCCGGGCATAAAAGGAAATCCTCATGTCTGCTCAAGGAATACTCCCCCCGGGTCATGCCACCGCAGCGCTGCACAGGGATGCCGGCAAGCCCAACCCTGTAGGCAGCTCACTTGGCAAAGCATTATTCAAACCAGGCATGGCCCTATTGGAACGCAGCGGGATCGGCCTCTGGTTTCCGCTAGGACTGGCCCTCGTCGCCTGTGCTCTCGCGCTAGCCGAACAGCCCGCCAGCGCACTACCCCTCATCCCTTGCGTTCTCTACCTAGGCTGTGCCTGGCAATTGCGCGAGCGCGATGAACGCCGGCTACAGACATTCTGGAACACCGAACTGGCACGCCTACTGCGCAGTTCACGGGATGCCGACCCCGCGATGCTGCTGGTGACCACAAGCACTTCACTGCGCAAAAGCGAACGCATGCGCAGCGAAGTACAGTTCGCCAGCCGCGCCTTGGAGCAGATGGCCCAGCAGGCCAGCGACCAAGGTGAGGAACAGAGCCAACGAATCGCCATGATCGCTGCTGCCAGCGAGCAGATCGACCAGACCCTGCACAGCATCGACGCCTTGGCCCAGGATGCGCTGACGGCCTTTGCCGACGCTCATGCCCGAAGCGACGCAGGTTGCCTGGAGGCGCGTGCCGTGGGCGGCAGCATGCTCGCCATCCAGCACAGCCTGGGCAATACCGCGCAGGCCGTGGAAGCGTTGCTGCTGCGCACCGCAGCCGTCGAAAAAACGGTGAATAGCATCCAGGCGCTGGCCAAGCAGACCCAGTTGCTGGCACTCAATGCATCCATCGAGGCCGCCCGGGCGGGTGAGCACGGGCGTGGTTTCGCCGTGGTCGCAGATGAAGTCCGCAGCCTGGCCCAAGCCACCGACCAGGCGACCCACGAAATCACAAAGGCCGCGACGGCGATCGCCATGGCAGTGCGCCAAGTGGATGGCGAGGTCAAAGAACACCGCCATCTGCTGGAAGCCGGCAACCAGCAGAGCGAGTTCCTCGCTACCAACCTCGACGACCTGGCCCACCGGAGCCAGACCAATCTGCAACAACTCGGCGCCATGCAACACGCGCTCAGCGAGCACCAACAAGCCAACCATGCTCTCAGCGAACAACTGCAGCAGGTCAATGAGGCCGTGCAGGTGCAGAGCACACAGACTCATGCATTGCACGATCTAACCCGCTATCTCAACCAGCTCACCGTCGGAAGCCGCACATGAACCCACAATTCGCCGCGCCATTCGATGATGGGCAATCGCCACGAATGCAGCCGCCGCAGAGCGGCCCGGCACTACGACGAGCACTGTTGCAGGGCCTCGACTTGCTGCAAGGTTTGCAGCAGCATCGCGGTCTTGGCGGACAGACCACCAGCGACGCACGACAGCGCTGCCAAGCGCTGGGCGCCTCACTGGACCACCGCTGGAAGGAGTGGCCGTATGCGGCACAGCGGCAGAACTGGCAAACATTACGCCGCGAATCTGCGGATTTCGATGGTCATTGCCGTTTGCTGCAAGACCTGCTGGGCACAATCCAGCACCTTGAGCTGCATCGTTGCGCAATCAATCTGCAGCCCCCAAGCATCGCCGAGCGCTGTTGGGAGCTGGAAGACCTGGGACGGCTGCGCGGTCTGTCGTAAGCGCGCCATAAAGCACACATTCCAAGCCGTCGGCTAATGCCTGACGCTGTGCTCCCGATCTCTCTCTGGAGCCAGCACCGTCATGATGCGACCCGACGCCAAAGTTGAAAAAGTGTATCTCTACCCCAAGCCGGTGGACTTTCGAAAGTCAATCGACGGCCTGGCCGCTCTGGTCGAACTGGATATCAAAGTCGCAGTGTTCGACCCTGTACTCTTCGTCTTCCTGAATCGCCCCCGTAATCGAGTGAAAATACTCTACTGGGAGCGCAACGGTTTTTGCCTCTGGCTTAAGCGCCTGGAGTCCGAACGTTTCAAAACATCGCCCGACATCACTGACGAGGCCATCGTGCTGACCGTTCAAGAACTGAACTGGTTGCTGGATGGTTTTGACCTCTGGCGCAACCGCCCACATCAAGTTTTAACCCCTCGATTCGTCGCCTGATCGGATATAATCCGGGCATGAATTTGATGCCTGATAACCTTCCTGATGATCCGGTTCTGCTCAAGCAAATGCTTGTGCAGATGCTCGGTGAGCGTCAAGTAGACAAGGGCCAGATCGTCGATCTGAAAGAGCAGATCAAGTTGTTGCGCGACCGATTATTCGGTCGCAAGTCCGAGCAAACAGTCGATCCGCAGACGCCGCAACTCGCGCTCTTTAATGAGCCCGAAAGCATCGTGATTCCGGTCAGTGAAGAGTCTGACGAAGAAGTCGTTGCCCCCACCAAACGTCGTGGCAAACGCAAACCACTGCCTGCCGACCTGCCGCGCATTGAAGTCATCCACGAGCTGCCCGAACACGAACTGACCTGTGCCTGCGGTTGCCGCAAACACACCATCGGTGAAGAAACCAGCGAACAGCTGGAGATCGTGCCGATGCAGATCCGCGTCATCAAACACATCCGCAAAATTTACGGGTGCCGTGGCTGTGAAACCGCCCCGGTCACCGCTGACAAACCGGCGCAGTTGATTGAAAAGAGCATGGCCAGCCCCAGTGTCCTCGCGATGCTGCTGACCACCAAGTATGTCGACGGACTGCCGCTGCATCGCTTCGAAACAGTACTCAGCCGCCACGGCGTGGATATCCCGCGCCAGACATTGGCGCGCTGGGTTATCCAGTGCGGCGAACACTTGCAGCCTCTGCTGAATTTAATGCGGGACCGATTGCTGGAAAGCCCCGTCGTCCACTGCGATGAAACTCGGGTGCAAGTCCTGAAAGAGCCGGGTCGAGACCCGACCAGCCAATCCTGGATGTGGGTGCAGGCCAGCGGGCCGCCGGATCGAAAAGTAGTGCTGTTTGACTACACGACCAGCCGTGCGCAGGAGGTGCCGCTGCGCCTGCTTGAAGGTTATCGGGGTTACCTGATGACCGACGATTACGCCGGCTATAACGCCTTGGGTGTGCAACCGGGCGTTACGCGACTGGCTTGCCTGGCGCACGTTCGACGCAAGTTCGTCGAAGCGCAAAAAGTGCAACCCAAGGGCAAAACTGGCCGTGCCGATATAGCCCTGACGATGATTAACAAGCTGTACGGTATCGAGCGTGAACTGAAAGACGTAAGCGATGAACAACGTTTTGTCGGTCGGCAGGAAAAGAGTTTGCCGGTCTTGGCGCAACTGAAAAGCTGGCTAGAGAAAACACATCCGCAGATTACGCCGCAGAGCGTGCTCGGCCGAGCCGTCAGTTACCTGGCCAGCAACTGGAGCAAGCTTGAGCGCTACACAGAGGCTGGCTTTTTACCCATCGACAACAACGTCGCCGAAAGAGCAGTAAAGCCGTTTGTGATAGGTCGCAAGGCATGGCTGTTCAGCGACACACCCAAGGGCGCCACCGCCAGTGCCCAGATCTACAGCCTGGTCGAAACTGCCAAAGCCAACGGCCAGGAGCCCTATACGTGGCTGCGCCACGTACTTGAACGCCTGCCACAAGCCTCGTCGGTAGAAGACTTCGAAGCCTTGCTGCCTTGGAACTGCTCGCCAGAGATGCCAAGGTAAACGTAAACCCCATCTAACGGTACGTGGGGTTTATGGGTCGCTTACGGTCTGTCGGTGCGCGCAGCCGCCCATCGGAGCTGCCCATTGGAAATGCTTATCCAGTTGCAGTACCTGCACGAGCGCTTACTCAGACATGCCCCCCGCTCGCTGCGCGATGCGCTTGAGCGGCTGCAACGCTGCCTCATCGGCACCGCCACAGTGTCCATCACCCCTGCGGAGTGCTACGCCCTGCTCACCCCATTGCTCGACGAACGACTCGACGCCATTCGCCGGGACCTGGACTAAGGCGTAGCGTTTGCTTGTAGTGAAATCCGGGCGACGCACTCTCTGGCTCGCCCAATACAACCCCGTCGTTCTAGGCGATCTGCAAAGCCCTCAGGATTGGCAGTGACGTACTTTCGAAGTCGTTGGCGTAAGCCGTTAATTCGAAAAGATTCTCTTCAGCAGTTTCCAACGTTCTTCCATTTTTATTGACCCCCTGCCCTTTTGAGGCCATCACCTGCCACGCTGATTCTGCCCATTCAACAGGTTTACTCTTGCCGTTTTTAAGTGCAAGCAGGAATAACTGATGAAAAGCCTCCACCGCCACCCCACCCCCTGTCACCGGACTAGCAAGGTACTTTACTTGCCCTCCGCGCTTGGTCATGTTCATCAGGTAAAGGTTGATACTTTCTGAGTGGTTACGGACTTTTTCGATAACTGAATCATCTTGCACGGTTGATAAGAAATTATGAGCGCTTAGGCATATAACAGCTTCTACCAATTGAGAAAAATCTATACCTTTAGGTTTGAGAGCCTCCTCCAACTGCCCCAGCGTTTTAGGTCGATGGTCAGCCAATAACTCGACAACAAAATGCACATTAATCAGACCCTGAGCAGTCGTATACCCAGCCGGTATTTTTTTATAGGAAGTAGTCAGAATAAAACTTAATGATCTCAAGGCATTTTTTTGCGTAATTTCGTCTATTTTTCTTGGCCCTTTGACCCAATAGTCTTGCCTGAATTGCTGATCAACCATGAAGTCAAAGAGAGACTGGTGGAGCACAGGGTCTGAAATCGTTTTCAAAAACGACTGTTGTTCAGCTGTCAATTTCGCCGATTCGATATTATCTAAATAACGTGCTGAGCATGCATAGTGCAACTTCGCAGGCGCAAGCCACTTCGCAAAGGTATCGAAGTGCATAGGATGCCAATCAGAGTTAAAAAACTCATGCGCAACGTACTGAAGGGGCTGCTCCTTCATTTTCTTTATGCGATCAACCACTTGAGGATTTTTTAATGCATAAGCAGGATTGGTGGCGAGAAATTGAGTGGCGAACTCAAGCGCCTCACGAATCCGAGTTTCAATGCCTTGCCCCGGGGCGCTCATGACATCCAGGTATTGGCTTAGCAACTGGCGCATGGGCGTAAATGAAGACCACCCTGGCTGAGTGTTATAACTTATATAAACGACGCCGCCAACCTTGAGCTTTCGACGAATAAAATCAACTATCACATCGCGATTTTTATCGGATATCCAGCTCCAAATACCATGCAGCCCTATGAAGTCAAAATCAGGCAGATCCGTTCGACTGGCAAACTCTGCGAAGGCATCATCGTAGAATCTCGCCCCGCTTCCCGACGTCGCAGCCAATTCTTGGGCAAAACCAGCCTGCGTGGGATTAAAGTCAGTACCACACCACTCAGTGACAGAGGCCGCCGCATGTAAATTAGCAGTGACCCCCTGTCCAAAGCCAAGCTCACAGGCAGTCCCAATAAACGGCACCGCCAATCCGACATTTAAAAAAGCCAAGGAAATCCGCTGGGGGTTTAGCTCGTTGCAATACCCAAACACATAATCAACCTCACTCACATACCCCTCAGCCCAGTTCCCCATTCCATCCCCCTATCGCATGATCAAATTCTTCGTAAACTATCATAGTTATCATGGGCGGCCGCAAAAGCTGAGTGCAACCCAGCCGAAGAGCTGAAAACCTTCAAGGGAATGGGCCGCCCCCCTAGGGAAGGTCTGAAGTAACGCCTCTTTTTTCCAGCAAATCGGGCGTCAGGTGCCCAAAAAGAAAGCACCTCGCTGAAGTTTTGAAAATGTCGACTTTTTCAATGAATAAGCCGGGTTTTGGCACTTTTTATCCTTAATTTCCTTATTGCGGACGCACCTGTCCTACAGGGTCCATCAAATGTCGGCGCGCCATCCACAGGTTCGACAATGCAAACAGTGTCACCAACTGCGCTGTGTTTTTTACCAGTCCGCGAAACCGCACCTTGGTGTAACCAAATTGACGCTTGATGACTCGAAACGGGTGCTCGACCTTGGCCCGGGTTTGCGATTTGGCGTATTCAATCTTGCGCAACGCGCGGCCAATGATGCTTTTTTCCCCATGCTTGCGTCGGCTGCTGGGTCTGGCCGAGATCGACCAGATCATCTCGCGACCCTCGTGCTCAGCCCGCTTTTCCACGCCGGTGTAGCCCGCGTCGCCACAGACATGGGTCTCTTCGCGATGCAGCAACTGATCGACCTGGGTAACGTCCGCGACATTGGCAGCGGTGCCCACCACGCTGTGCGTCAGGCCCGTATCAGCGTCCACTCCGATGTGCGCTTTCATCCCGAAAAAATACTGATTTCCTTTCTTGGTCTGATGCATTTCCGGGTCGCGTTTACCCTCTTTATTCTTGGTCGACGTCGGCGCATGAATGATCGTGGCGTCAACAATAGCGCCCTGACGAAGCATCAAACCTCGGTCCCCCAGATAGCCATTAATGACCTCTAGGATGCCCCCGGCAAGATGGTTTTTCTCCAGCAGGCGGCGGAAGTTGAGAATCGTGGTTTCGTCGGGAATGCGTTCCAGATTCAACCCCGCGAACTGGCGCAGAATCGTGGTTTCATAAAGCGACTCTTCCATTGCTGGATCGCTATAGCCGAACCAGTTCTGCATCAGGTGCACACGCAACATGGCCATCAACGGATACGCCGGGCGGCCCCCTTCGCCTTTTGGATAATGCGGCTCGATCAAAGCGATCAACCCCTTCCATGGCACAACCTTGTCCATCTCGCTCAAGAAAATCTCACGGCGGGTTCGCTTACGTTTACCTGCGTACTCAGCATCGGCGAAGGAAATCTGCTTCATGGGGGGCTTAACCGTTCAGCTCGTGTGATGGAGGACATTTCACCAGATTTGGAAACCTTTTTCAGAGTTTCCCTAGGACTCACACTAGCGAATAATATTTATTTGATGATTATTTAGAAACTGACCAAAGGGGCACTGGTTGTCTTCGGAAATTTTACGTATAATATTATCTACACAGTCAGGGTTCATAATATCAGGATTCGAGCTTTCGCAAAAATGACACATCGGGCAGGTTTGATTCGTGTGAGTAAGAAACCCATTGAACTTAAAGGATGCGTAAAACTGTATAAAGCTATCTTTGTTATATTTTTCTGGCAGCAAGGAAACATGCTCTTCCATAGAGTTGAATACTAGTGGAACGCCAAGCGCCTCCATCAACTTGTCTATCTCAACTAGAAAACCTTCTTTATTCTTGTGGTAGAGTTCAGAAAAATAAAATCTGCCTTTGAGGTTGTCGGAAACGTAAGCTATCACATCTCCAATCCAGCCACTAATATCTCGAAAATGTTCGACTGGATACTTTCTATCTAGATAATCTTGTATGGTCGAAAGCCTGCGCTGAGCTTTTGTATGCATCGTTTCCTCGAATCCGCCTCGCGCCCCCCCATAAAATCCGTTGAAGTACATATTCAAGAAAGTCGAAATGAAAAAAACATTGCTCGACTCCTTGAAGGCCGAGACTGCCATTTTGAATTGAGTTTACTATTTGAAATAGATGGTGCACCGGGTTATCGTTGTGCAAGCAGAATTCAACTAATGCTATCTTACACATTTCCGGAATATTGCCAAGTCCAAGATTTTCAAAAACCATATCCATGATTCTGTAAGGTATATCTGGCTGATCTGTCAACCAGTGCTTCGACTCTATCTTGTGCGCTATATACTCCAGCATATCCTTTGCGCCAATCGGGTGCTTAATATCTCCCCCCATTAATGCTGTGTATTTAAAAACGCGCGCTTGAGTCTCCTTTATCACATACTCATCACGTTCGTAACCAGTTATTTTTAAGGCACTCTTTACAGGTTTCGAATACCCCCAGGTTTGCTTGTGTTGTCGCTCTATGCATAGTAGCTCAGGGCTCCAATCATCAAAAGGCCTTAATATTGGTTCTTTTTTTGTTTTATCCGTGATATAGACAAATCGATAAACCTCATTAACATTGTTTCGCACGCAATAAGGAAGAAAAATATCTTGAATAAAGTGAATGTACTCATGAATAAACGTCTGGCTATGCCTGTCTATATTGCTGTCTAGCTTTTCTGCGGTCTCGATCCTCATGAAAAAATAGGAAGGCTCATAGGCGCCTTCCATCCCATCTTTGGTAGTTCTTAATTTCATTTATTTCTCACAAGTTGGTAGTCGACGCGTACGGTATTAGCTGTCAAAAAAGAAGTAAATTTTTATTCTAGCATCAAGAAATTGGCCAAGTCCTATCGTATGGTAGAAGCACTGAGTCACTCTTTTGCCGGGATTGCCTATCACCGTGGTATGCATCCGGCCAAACAAGACGCCTGGATCGAATACTTACTTGCTAGCTAGCGGTCACGGGAGCGCAACAAGGCTGCGCTTTGGAACTGCGCCCATACGGCACGCTAGGACTTATTGACAAGGGATGTAGTCTTACTCAAGAACTTTTCGTCCCGCACGGATAAGTGCTTGATGAGTCTCGACTATTTGACCCGCTGTCTCATGCAATTTGTTGACGACGTCAAAGAACATCTTTGGGTTTTTCTCTTCCCATTCCGGCGGCACAGTTTGACGTTCCGGATTATTTGCAGGAAAAGTATTCGTTGCAATTTGACCCAAATAGTCACCAATTAGTGAATGCAGTTTTTCTCTGAGCAATTCTAATTCGTTATCTAAAAACTCATGCTCCGCATCATTCCACTCGTAGTAGAATTTTTCTAGATCATGCAGTTCCTTTGCAGGCCAAGAAAAACCGGCCATATTTTGCTCATCAATGAAGCTAATAGTTCCCTTTGAAGGGATAATATTTTTAAACTCTTCAAAAAGAGATTTATCTGATTCTCTTGCCGGTTGACCCGGTTGCTGTTTGGCCTCATTTTTAATTGATCCATGGTTTTCAAAAACAGCCTTTAATGCTGCCGTGATAGTTTTCATCAAGGCATTTCTGACCGGTGCTTTTTCCTCTGCTTCAGACGCCACATTGTAAGTTAGCACACGTTTTGAACGAAGATCAAAGGGTAGGTCTTCCGGCGTTCCAAAATGGCTATTCATGACCATTATTACTCTGTGCCAACCGAGGGATTTCACAGCATAACCCAGCTCTATCAGAACATTCGGATTCGGCGTGGGCCTGCGCCTCCACCACCATTAATAATCGATACATCGCAGATGAATATAGATGCTTCGTCAATTTTTGAAAATATGGATTGGCTAATATCTGGTGAGCCGGCCAAACCAAGGGTATCTCTATCGATCACAGGATCGATAGTAGTTGATTCTTCTTTCTTTAAGGACTCAATCGCTTTTTCAATCGCAGTAAGAATTAAACTACGATTGGTGTTAGATGGGCAGTCTGACTGCCAGGAGTAAAAAATTCGATCAGGCATGTGAACGTCTTCTGGATTTAATTATGAGTAAATTACAGCGTTAGCATAATATTAAAATCTGTGTCTGGCTTCAACATGTTTCGGAGTCAGTAGCAGCGTATCCATGATCTGCTTTAGCCCATTACCGACTAATGCAGCTAAGTAAGTCCTAGCGCCAGGTTCTGCCGATTGGATATTAGTAGTACATAAATGGTACGAATTCAACCTGGCGCTGCATGAGGCTACACTAGTCGGATTACTCAAGGGCTCATGACAGATCTTTTCGGCCAATTTCTGTCGATGCTGATCGGCAGCTATGGGTCGTTAGCTGCCTGTCACGACTGGCCGGTTTCGACCCATTGATTGGGCCTAAGGAAGGTCTGAAGTAAGCAGCCGTTTTTAACGGCCTCGCTGTCTGAGGTTCAAAAAACACCGACTTAATCGAAAATCAGACCTTTCCTCCTGTCAGTTCACTATTTTTTGCGGAAGAGCACCTTTTCAGGGCTCATTGTCCACATCACAGGCGCACCTCGCCTGCATTCAATAGTCGTTTTCGCATCATCCAAAGGTTCGATAAGGCAAACAGTGTGGTCTGCTGCGCGGTGTTTTTCACCAAGCCTCGGAAGCGGACTTTCGTATAACCAAACTGGCGCTTGATCACCCGGAAGGGATGCTCAACCTTGGCCCGGACTTGAGCTTTCGCGTATTCGATTTTGCGGCGCATGCGACCGATCAGGCTCTTTTTTGCATGCTTCTTATAGCTGCTGGGTCGCGCTGCGATCGACCAGATCATCTGGCGATGTTGATGCTCCGCACGCTTCTCCACGCCGGTGTAACCGGCATCGCCAGAGACGTAAGTTTCCTCGCCATGCAGCAACTGATCGACCTGAGTCACGTCGGCCACATTCGCCGCCGTACCCACTACGCTATGCACCAGACCGGATTCAGCATCGACACCGATGTGCGATTTCATCCCGAAATAGTACTGATTTCCTTTCTTTGTCTGGTGCATTTCGGGGTCGCGTTTACCGTCCTTGTTCTTGGTCGAACTGGGCGCATGAATGATCGTCGCATCGACCACAGTTCCTTGACGTAGCAGCAAACCTCGGTCGCCCAAATAGCCGTTGATGACCTGCAAAATCCCACCGGCCAGCTCATGTTTTTCCAACAGCCGGCGGAAGTTGAGGATCGTGGTTTCATCCGGAATCCGATCCAAATGCAGCCCGGCAAACTGGCGCAGAATCGTGGTTTCGTAGAGGGACTCTTCCATCGCCGGGTCGCTGTAGCCGAACCAGTTTTGCATCAGATGAACCCGCAGCATGGCCATCAACGGATACGCCGGACGACCGCCTTCACCCTTCGGATAATGCGGCTCGATCAACGTAATCAGGCCTTTCCAGGGCACGACCTGATCCATCTCAATCAGGAAACGCTCACGGCGGGTCTGCTTACGTTTGCCTGCGTACTCGGCATCAGCGAAAGACATTTGCTTCATCGGGGCTCAACCGTTCAGTTCGTGGGACAGGCGTATTTCACCAGATTTGGAAGTCTTTTTCAGAGTTTCCCTAACTCTCTTGGTCTGACGGTATAAGGGTTTTCCCGCTTTGCTTCAGCCACAAACCAAAGTCCTGCATTACGCTGACGACGGGCTTCAACCGGTTGCCTTCCTCGGTTAGCTCGTATTCCACTTTGACAGGGACTGTCGGGAACACCGTGCGCTTCACCAAGCCGACTTCCTCAAGTGCCCGTAGGTCGAGGGTCAGCATCCGCTGCGAGATTCCCGGGACATCACGCCGCAGCTCATTGAAGCGCTTAGGCCCGTCGAGAAGATACGACACCAGCAGGAGACGCCAGCGACCACCTAACAGGCGCATGACTTCCTCCACTGAGCAGCCAGTCACATTCTTTTTCATAGTCTTCCTCGTGCTTCATTAAGGTATATTTTTTGTACCTAGATGATAAAAAAGCGCCTTCTTCCTTTTATATACTGGATCCCTAAAATAATCATCCGTCACTTTCTCGGTGGAAGTGACATATTCGACCTATTAGGAGATCGCTCGTGAAGCTTTACTACATCGCTGGCAGTTGCTCCCTTTCTGATGTGCTTCTGGAGCAACTTGCCCGACACCATCAGTGCCGAGCAGATCGCCGATTTATACCGCCGTCGCTGGAGTATAGAAGGGATGTTCCAGCGTCTTGAATCAGTACTGGACAGTGAAATCGAAAGCCTCGGCTCCCCACGGGCGGCCTTGCTGGGCTTTGCTTCGGCGATCTTGGCCTACAACGTTTTGGCGGTTCTCAAACGTAGTGTGGAGCAGGCTCACTGCGAGACGCAGCCAGAGGGATGGGAGGCATCGACCTTCCATCTGGCCGTGCAAGTGCGCAGCGGTTATGAGGGCATGCAGATCGCGCTGCCCTCGGATTACCTATCACTTCAAACGACCTCAGAAACTCTGGCACAGCGCCTGTTGGCGCCGGCCAGGAATATCAAGCCCAAGCAGGTTGCCAAGAGCATACGCGGACCGAAAATCGCCAAACCCAAGGAGTGGCTGGAGGGCAGAGCTGCGAATGCGCATGTATCGACGGATCGGGTGCTCAAGGCCCATAAAAGGAAAACACCTTGAAAGGGCTGGTCCTAAAACCGGTCATCCGCATTCGCCGTCGTGCCGTAGTAAGCATGGATTTCCTTACTCCAGGTCGGGTCCTGCATATCAGGCCACTTGTCCTTGTCGAATCCAGGCGCATCGGCGAGGCGCTCTTTGTCGACGCTCAGCACGAAGCGTTTATTCACCGTATCGAGCGTCAATGCGCTCCACGGCACGGCAAACAGCTTCTCGCCCATGCCGAGAAAGCCACCGAAGGACAGTACCGCATAGGCCACCCGACCGCTGCGCAAGTCCAGCATGATCTCCTTGATGTCACCCAGATCTTCGTCCTTATGGTTGTAGACGTCATTTCCGATAAGGGTGTCTGCACCCATCAACCGAGGTCCGGGTCCCGGACTCATGTTGGGATCGGTCGCCACGCCGGCGGTGACCTTGTACATGCCATAGGTGTCGCGTTCTTCATAGTTCATGTTCAGCTCCTGGCAATAACCACGGGGTTAATCGAGCGCAGCGTCAATCCAAGGTTTCGGCGCTGCGTGTGTTCATGCTGTACGCAAAGCCGGGGGCGGTCTGTGCGCCAGGACACGTTGCGAATGAGGAAAGGAGCTATGTGTGTTATCGAACGGAATTGCGAGCAAAGGTGCCGTACCTTGTATTTGCAACACCCTGGTTTCGCAATCCTATTCAGGTTGAGAGGTGGATTTCATGAACAACATCGTCTACATCGTCGGAGCAGTTGTGATCGTCCTGGTTATCCTGTCGTTCCTCGGGCTTCGATAGGTTAGAAGACCGTCTTTATTCATCGTTTGTGTTCGATTTCCCCTGACGTGGACGTCCGTCTCATCACCATTCCTTCGACGGTGGCACGGGCGTCACCCGCCACACGACGTTGCCGACATCGTCCGCAACCAGCAGGGCTCCCGCACGATCGACCGCACCACCCAATGCGCCGAGAGCTTGTCGAAAAACCGCAGCGTTCTGCTCCACAATGCTGGTGAAGGGAATAACAAAAATAATCCGGCGCAGGCCGTGGGTGATGGCATGGTCCAGGGCGAACGCCAGGGATGCCAGGGTCTTGCCACCCCCGGTGGGGACCGTCAGCGAGAACAACCCAGGGGCAAGCGGCGCCCGACCGCGCACCTCGCTGAGAATTTCTGCGCGTAACTGGTTGACCGGGGAGTCCGCCTTGAAGCGCCCAAGGTAGCCATCTAGCTGAGTACGCAACTGCATCAAGCTTGGCTGTGGCTCACCGCGCAGCACTTTGCGCTTCTCAATCCGGTTGTAGAAGTTCTCCGTATCGAGAAAGTCGGCATCCACCAGACAGGAAAAAATCATCCGCCCAAGGAATGCCAACTGGAACTGGGTGCGCCCTCGAATACCGCGAAAGCCTGCGGGTGCCGGCAGCGCGCTTTGCGCAGGTAACTCGATTTCATCAAGCCAAGCGGGCAACAAACGGGGTAATTCGGCACGCAGTCGGTCGCTCAGCGCGGTGCGCTCACCAGGGTCACGGCCATTAGCCAAGCCCGCATGGTGCCCGGCGATGCCGAAGGCCAGCAATCTACCCAGGGGCCCGTAACGTTCACAGGCAATACGTGCGCCAAGTGGAGTGATCAACACGCCCGTAGTCACCGCTCAGGCGTAACTGAAACTCTGTGCTGTACTTGCCCAGGTCATGCAGCAGGCCCGCTACCCGTGCCAATTCTGTAGCGGAGAAAAAAACGGCGAAGCTCGCCGCGAGAGATCCGACCGATTCAAGATGCTCGGCCAACAACTGCCAATCCGAGTGATCAGCATGATCCCCAGAGTGAGCATAGAACGAAGACTGCATGCGAATAATCCTTTTTCCGCTTCCGTACCTACATCTGGCCTTGGCTAACCGCTCGCGAATACCAATATGCCATCAGCCTAACCCATTCAATCTCCGTGCGAACGCTTTAAATCCACCGCTGAGGCTCGAAGATCATCGGCCTTCAGGTCCAAGACTCTGGACTCGTGCCCACCCGTGATGGTGTAAACCACCCTGCTGCCCCCCCTCAAACACGCAGGCCTGAAAGGGCCTGTTCACTGTTTGGACAAGGTCTTTTCATTCTGCTGCCAGCCGCCTCCCAGGCTTTGTATCAGCGCCACGCTGCCCTGGCTGAGTAGCCCTTGGGTATCGCGCAGGTTCTGTTCGGTCTGGAGCAAGATCAGCTGTTGGGTCAGCACCCTTGCTCGCTGACGGTGCCGCCCTTTTGCTGGGCCTCTTGGCTGCCGAATAATTGCTGATTGCGCTGGTAGATCTGCTGGAAAGCATCGGCCTGTTGTTGCAGGTGATTGATTGCGGACAGGTTGTCCTCAACGTCCTGCAAGGCACCCAGCACCGTGCCTCTGTAGCTGGCCGTGTCCTAATCGTAGCTGGCCCGAGCCTGCTGCACGGCTGCCTCGCGCGCGCCCGTCGAAAATCGTCTCGGCCAGTGCAGGACCCGGGGTCCAGATTCGATTCGGCAGGGCGAATAAGCCGCCAAGGGCGCTGCTGCGATAACCGAGCTCGGCACTCAGGTCCTGGGTGGGGAAGAACGCTGGCTGGGCGAGGCCGATCCGTGCGTTGGCGGCGGCGGCACGTTCGGCGGCCACCACATCGGGCCGACGTTGTAACAGCGTCGATGGCAGGCTCTGCTTCGGCACCCTTACCGAGATCGACGAAACCAAGCCCCGTGCTCGCGTTAAAACTGGAAAATTACTCACAGGCTGGCTGCCGTGGTTAGCCCTACACACTGGGGAAGCTCTCACGCCACTGAAAGCATCCACTCCTCCAAGCCGTAGCCACATACCCGACACTGTCATTTCGCTGAACAGATCACCAAATCCCAGAAACGACAACGGGGAGCCTCTTGTTCAGAGGTCTCCCCGTTTCGTGGGTTCCCGTTTTGCTCCCGAGTCATCTCCAGAACGTGTTCGGTCTTGGAAAAAACCCTTTGGGAACAAGGGATTGTATGGCGGAGGCGATGGGATTCGAACCCTTATCTAAGGTTCACCCCTTTATACCTAATTGCGTGGCTGGTTGAGCCATCCCCTTTGAAGGCCAAAGCATAACAAATCTGGGCCCTCAAGCAAACCCACTCATAATCCACAAGCATGCAGCCGGTTGCGTGCTTGCGAACGACGCATGAGATACGGCAGCGTCATCAGCCGTCTGAGAGATGAGCGTCAAGAGTGCAAACTGGCTCTGATAATAAAACCCTAGGGCGGCTGCCGTCGCGTCATGAACAGCGTTTGAGTCAATGTTATCCGTCACGCTTCTCAGAGCCTCCCGCTGCAGCATGTGATTCAATTTTTGAAATTGAAAAAATGATACCAGAGTGCCATCCAAAGAGAGCGCGCAGGTTGTAGCTAACGAGATTTGTCGGCTGAAAGATGAGGAGCCTATTGGCCAATATTCTAGAAACTCGTGTCCCTTGGATCGCTAACAGGACTGCCAGTCGCATGCGGCCTTTCTTCCATTTTTGGGGTCAGCTCCCAACCCAAGCGTTGCGGTGCACGGTGCACGGTGCACGGTGCACAGTCGAGGTTTCGTGTGGTTACTTGCGTTTACTGGGTTTTATCAGGGTGAACGGACTACACGGATACACGTTTTTGAGAAAATGTCCGGTAAGGGTTCAACTTCATGCGTGACGGGTTTGCCGCACTGTTCGCATACGGCATTTTCGAGCTTGGCCCCCTCTTGGCAGGGAGGAAACATTGGATGGCTAGGGTTAAACTCGTCGTTGACAGCGTCGAAGCCGGAGGCCAAACCCTCATGAAAGGCTTGGGTGAGTACCTGCTACCTATCACCACCCCATCGGGACTTTGATACATCTGCATTTTCACAATGCCATAGCATTTTTTGATGAGACGGCCGAAGCCATAACCGCCATCGATCGAGAGCAACGCGCATTGGACGGCGCCCAGGTAGTCGCCACCAACTGATACCCAATTGCCGACGACAACACCCAGCACGTATCATCCCCGTCCCTCCAGCCCACCGCCCAGCTTAGGCGTTCAAGGTAGTAGTAGATCTCTCGCCTATGAAAAGCCCCATCTCCAAGCAGTCATACCTCGCAGCCCGTATCATCGTAGCAACGGCGAATATCATTTCAGAAGGAGGTATTGCCGCCGCAACCGTGCGCGCCGTTTCTGAAAAAGCCGAAGCCTCACCACCTCAGATTTACCGGCATTTCGGCAATATGGATGGGCTGCTGGATGCGGTGGCCATAACCTTATGGGTACAGCATCTAGTAGGCGCCGAAAAGGAGTCTGACGACCCGGTGAATGACCTTTATCGTGCGATTGAGTTGCTGATTATATTTGGCCTGGAAAATCATGGCCTCTACCTCCACATTACGATGCCCCGAGGCGACGCCGTGTCTGACCTATGGGAACTTCAGTTGGAGTTTCTCAAAGCACGAGTCAAAAGAGTCGCTATGACAGGTCGCCTACGCGTTGGCGAGCAACAGGCTGTTGAGTTCATCCATCCGTTCTGTGCCGGCATGATCTTCACCACCCTGCACAATACTAGCCGCCCAACAGACGGAAGTTGGGTAGCCCTGCAAGCCGTGCGCCCGTTACTTCATCGCGAACAACCTGGGACGGACGCCAATTGGGAAGCGCCAACACTGGCGCTAGGGCTGGCAGCTAATCTGGACGATGTCTCGGTTCTCACTCTCGGGGAAAGGACACTCCTGAAGGAGCTTTTGATGCGTATCGCGTCGATTTGACCTCGAACCAAGGCGGCCTCTCCCGAGCAATTCGTGCGAGTGCGAGCGCAGTCCACTCCGCTACCCGCTATGCCGCCCCATTCCACAAAAAAACCTGAATTCGGTCGAACAGGATGGGGCTCATCTGCCTTCCTCCCACTTTTGTCGAGCTCCGAACCGGCTCAAAGTCGTCTGAGTGCGCAACTCAACAAACATTTTTTATTTTTCCACATCACTTGACTCGCAGGCCACTTACTGAACCAAAATACTCAACCTCACAGCCACCAATCATTTCCTATCGGTGCAAGCAATAACACAATGCAGATACTCCATAGAACCTCGCATACAGCCTGCACCATTAGACATGACAGGAGATAAATTAAATAGCGCTGTTAATTAAAATTAATTAACAGCGCTAACAATATATACTTGGTATACATACGCCACCTCCTAAGCATGCAATAGCAGGCAGTTGCATGCTTGGAATCTCTCATGTAACTATTTGGCTATCCCTGCAGTACTGGAGCCAGATATGAAACTTCATCCACCTGAAAAGGCGCTGAGCCTGCCCCCGCCAATTACACTCATTCCCACCGAGAGGAATGGTCGGCAGAGTTACAGGCTCATTTCGAGTGATCAGTTACAGGACGATTTCTTTGACAGCTGGTCTCATCAGCTGAGTAAAAAAAGATCTAAACGAACCACGAAGATCTATTCTGAATACAACAAGGTATTTCTAGAGCTCCTCCAACAAATTACCTATCAGGAGAAAGGGCTCACGCCTATCCTTCTTGCGCAGACCATTGATAGCTACGAAAGCTTTCTGGTGTTCGGAACCGACAGTGATATTCCAATGATTCAAAAAGCAGCCTACGTACTGGGAGATCGACACCTTTCGGGAAGTTCAGTCGGTGTTGCACTTGCAGCACTCAATCATTTTATTGATGCCAGCGAACGCTTGCGCCTGGGTTTGATTGAGCTGGAAATTCAAGGGTACATCGCGTCCAAGTCGTTATCAGGGTTTTCCTTAGCCCAGACCGTCAGTATCGAATCACCAAAAAATGTCCGCGCTGCGATCAAAGCGAACAGTTGGCTGGCAGGGTGTCTGGCGGGTGGTGCGCGCCGGGTGAAACGCAAGGGGCTCTCTTCGATATCCAAGCCTTCGTCGCTCGCCAATACGGACATGTACGGGGGCGATGAGTTTGCCTTCCCAATCGACAAGTGCATGGAGCTTATCCAGAGCACGACGTGCCGCCGGGACAGAATGCTGTGGAGCTTGTTGGCTGCTTGCGGAGCGCGTGTTTCAGAAGCGCTCACCATGCTTTGGAAGGATATCAAACCTGAGGTGGAGTCAGAATTTAACCGGGTTCTGATCGTTGATCCGACCACTCGACACAACGTGCTGATCAAATACTTGTCCGAGAGCGAAATCAACTCACTCCCGCATAAAGGCCGCGCCCACCCTGAGACTTTCTTGATAGAGCCCTTCGCGTCCATGTTTTGGATCGCACTGGAGGAATACAAAACTGGGCTGCGCAAACAGCACTATCTTGCCCCCGTTACGCATGACTTTCTCGTCAGAAATTTGAAAAATGGCGACCCCATGCATAATAGCTACCAGGCTCTCTATGAGCGTTTTCGCAAAGCTGCATTGCGGGTGACAGGAAAAGCCTATGGGTTCCATAGTCTGCGGCATATGTACGGTTATTACCTGACTAACCATTGCCCCAATCCTAATCCCCATAGTAACCGACGATACGGACTCGACCTGCACACCGTCCAGAAACTGATGGGACACAAGCTCAGTAAAACCACTAAACGTTACGCCCGCCAAGACGCTCACTTGCTCCAAGCAACATTAGCAGCCGCAAACCTTGCACGCCTTACAGGCGGGCCGAAATCCGTTCTTGAAGCGCGCATCGCGTTTCATCAACAAGAAATCAAACAACTTCAGCAACTCGCCTTGGAGGCCGCATGATCAATCCATCTCACACCGACCCCATGTGGCTCATTCCAAAGAAGAAAGTCGGCCCTGCGTTTGACTTGGCTATGATCGATGTCAGGCACCGGTTCTGGAGGCTTCATAACAGCGTTAGCGGTGGTCGGCACCGGGAAGCCCTTCTTGCACTCAACGACCTGGGCTCTCGGCCCTTCCTTGGAGTGCACAGACTCCAAGTAGAAAAGCTACTGACGTGTTGCTTTTCAGCAAATGATCAGAGGGAAGCTATTGTAAAAGAGATTATTCCAAGCTTCCCGAAGGCAAGAATCCCCCAGCTCTGCTCCATAATGAAAATCGCTTTCCTGCGTCTCTGGATAGAAAAACAGATAATTCTGCCACTTGGGTGGTCGAGTCCGATCAACTGTGATTTGATTGTAGATGAAATGATTCGGGAACAGGCCGAAACATGCCCTCTCCTTGTACAAGTCCGTGCTATTAACCCGGTATCGTCGCTCGGATATACCGGCGCTATGACTGAGAAAAATCGTGACCTGAGGGCCACCTACTGGCTCAGGATACTCCTAGCATCAAATCTATATAACACTCAAAACTTTAATGCAGAAACGGTGCGCGACCTGAAGCTTAGAAGCTTTGGCTATAAGTCTGAACTAGCACGATACTATACTGATGACTTCTCACTGTTTGTGGCAGAAACTTCAAACGATCCATTAATGCGGGATACTGTCCATAATATCCTTGAAGATAGCCGTGCGCAGCTCTTGCAAGCCCGCAAACTCAACGACCCAGTTTTCAAGAGTAAAAAGTCCTCAACGGCTCGCGACAAGATGACTGACAAAACTCTTGAATACTTAGAGGGAGACATTCACAGCATCGCAAGCTTTGCGAACATATTTAATGATGCACGCGACATGAACAAAGCATTCAAGATCGATGGCGATGATGCACTACCAGGCGGATTAACGCTTTTGCCGGATAAGGTTATTAACTTTTGTAAAATGATTTCCTCTACCTATCAAGCATTTCTGAGATCAAGGCGCCTTGAAAACGTCAAAAACCACAAATCATCTCTTTATTTTCTGATCGCCTACTGCGGCCCATATCTTTATAAGTTCTTCATGAATCGAGATGGACATCTTGAACAATACCCCACCACGTTCAATGATTTCACTTGCGCACTGTATATCACCGCAGATCATGATTTATTAAAGGATCTAGCTGTATTTGAAAAAGAGCCTCCCGAAACGTTACTTCATCTGATTGAGACTTTGGTGGACTTAAATCAATGGACATCTGATACGCATTACCAACGAATCTATCCTATTGAGGGGTTTTTCGACTATATCATCTCTCAGTCAGAGCTAATCCCCAACTGCGATCGGGTACGCAACAGCTTTTCTCCGGATTCTTATCCGAAACTACAGAAACGCTGGGGCACCATTAAAAAACCGATCCCACGACCCTACTTTTCTACCTTCGTGAGTATGCTGGATTCTCTGGAGTACCTGACGATGCACTTGAACGATATGGCAGACGGCACCACGAATGGAGTTGTTGCGGGAGTCTTGAAGTGTCCCAATATAAGTGAGCTCAGTCACAGCTCTGACTGGGCTGGCCTGTGGGGCATTGAAGGTATGAACTGCGCTTGCCTGGATTTTTCGGCGTTGAATTATTCTCCCATTTTCTACTACGAGGGAAAACCACGGCCATTCAAATATATCCCGCGATTCTACCGAATCTCGGACATTGAGATTAACGGCAAGGTAGAGCCGCGTATCATCATGAATGACGTTCGCGTGACTCAGCTTATGTGCGAAACCGGCATTCGACAGCAGCACCTTCTTTGGCTGGACGTAGATCGCTACGGTAACTACGTGGAGCGCCCGGTACGCAGACCACTTGCGCCTCTATTGATTAGTAGCGATAAGGCTCATGGCGAATGGACTGCTATCGTATCAAGTAGGGTAATAGCTCTTTTAGACAGGCAGTATGCGTGGTATCGCCGCTGCACTTCATCCGATTATAAACAAAAGATTTGGTACAATTTAAATAAAGGATCAAAATTTGGCCAATACAGGCCACTCTTCAGACTCCCACTCACTCCAAGCAGTTGGGCCAATTACGACGCATATCGTCTGCTCTTGCTGTGCCTACAGTACTTCATCAAGTCTGAACTGGGTGACCAAAATGTGCCCGATCTTGTCTGGACAAAATCGCTGCCAGGCGAGCCGGACGAACCCGTTTACATCACTGACAACTCGATTGCCGGACTCACTTCAGTCACTGCAAGTATGCTGACGAGTGATTATACCCCTCACGGCTTAAGGGCGGGATTTGTCTCAGAGGCTATCAAGTTCCTTCCGCCCAGCATCGTTGGCCAGTGGTTGACCGGGCAGACGGAGGCATTGGTCTCTTACTATTCGGTGTTCGACGAAAATGACTTAGGTATGACACACCAGCAAATGCTCTGCAGTGCCCTTATGAGCAACCAAGACAAGCTCACTGCGGGCGATTTTCCTGAACTGGCGCAAGCGATTGCGAAGATCAATCGAACGCTGCACGACGACATTGCGCAAAACCCGTTAGCGGCAATCAGCAAGCACCGTTTGATGAGTCTGTCGAACGCCAAGCGGGAGATGGACACAGGGCTGGATCGCATCATCGCTCAGGAAGTTAGCGAGCTCGCTTTCAATCACACGCACATTTGCCCGTTCAACAACACGTGTCCAAAGGAAGTGATCGATCTTTTCGGTGAGGTCAACTGTTGCTCAGCTTGTCCGTACGCCATAAGGGGTGTCGCTCACCTCCCCGCTGTTTCAGCCAGAAAAGACAAGTACAAAGAGCTAATGGTGGGCAGCTTGAAAGTCATTGAAAGATACTTGACCCGCAAACCTGAAGCCCGAACACGAACCGAGCTTGAACAACTGGAACAGGAAAATGACCGTTTCGCTCGAGAAGCCTGTCTCCTGGAGGCGATTGAACATCAGCTCGTCCAGATGTACGAAAGCGGGCTGGAACAAGAGCTGATGGTGAAAAACAAGGAGGAAATTGTCGTGCACTACAACAAGCTGGATTTGCCCGGTGAAGAGCGATTGCTTAAGCGGCTGATTGATGTCCAGAACTTTCCCGACACCAGTAGCGAAGATTTAAACATTCGCCTTTCCCACCTGCGCCACGCGTTACTAATGAGAGAAGGAAATCTTTCAGCCCTGCTAGGCATTGGTGAAGACAACTCATTACCCTTGGCATCGAAAGTCGCCCTGCAGATTTCCAGCATGGTGAAATCTGGAGCTATCGATGTATTCGAGCTCTATGCAGCAAGCACTGGAGAACACGAAGCGATCAAGCGGCTGGCGACAGTCGCTAACGATGCTCCCAAACTGATCCAGATGGTCGCCTGAGGCTGGTTGGCAGATAAATGAAAAATAAATCCAATGTGCCCCGTCCCAGGAAACCTTCGACGTTTGATCGATACGTTGCCGAACGATCTGCGCATATCGAAAAGATCATCGAGCACACGTTGCGCGTCGTTGATGCCACAAAGTACAGCAACCTGACCGACTACTGTAGGGCAGTGGCTAATGTCGTCAGCGAGATCCGTGCTGCGAAGGCAGGTGACCCCAATTCCCCGTTCTATAACAAGGCCGTCCGCGCCTTCAGCTATGTGACGCTGCTGCGCAACGAAAGCTACAGACGTCTTGTAGAAGGGGTGTTTGATCACAGCAGGGTTAAGCTTGAACAACCTGAGATTATTTCTGAAGATGCACTCCTTAAGATCGCAAGCCTTCATGCTCAGATAAACCTGCTGAAAGATAGGCTGAGCGGTATCAAGACAGGCTCAAGTTCTAACGCGCTGGCTGATGCCGGCGCACAGGAAAGTATTACAAAACTTAGAGAGTTTCTGACCCTTACAATTCAGGTCTATACCAAAATGCGTGACGATTTCTCAGGTCTGCTCAGGGTAGTCACCAAACCCACTGAAAAATACACGATCACGGGTTTATATAGCTCCTACGGACTTGTCACAGAAATTGAAACGCTACAGAAAATTGAGGAGGGTCGAAAATTTCTGGAACACTTGTCGAAGGCGATGGCGCCGGTCGATTGACCAATAAGCAATTGACCTCCAACAACGCGGATTGCTAGGTCTTTCATGACGTCGAGCTCAACATGCCACCCTTCTCACGAATGCCTCACCTACTCACCTCCAAAAGGCTATATGAACGAGCATCCACCCCGCCAACCCTCTCGCCCCTGGCCCCGATCGCATGGACAGGAACCCGGGGATGAAGACTCTCAATGCTCGCAGCCAGGCGATTTTGAGGTCGAAGATGTAGAGCTGATATGGTGGACGCTCGCCTCGCGAATGAGCAAAAAGGAGATTAGGGCCTGGGCGAAAAGCATCGTGAGCGGGAGCCTTGCTCGATTCGACGGATTTATATTTGTACCGCTGAGCGATAGCAGCGGACGAGGTCGCTATCCTCGCGGAGTGGTGAAGGTACTCAGGCAGGTATTGAGACCGCTACGACTCATGCCCGGTTTTTCTGGTGAGGGCGCGCAATACATCGAACAACAGGTCTGGCACCTTTTGACATTGGCGGCCCTGCGACGCTGCCCTCCAGACTGGCTTCCTGAGTATCTATGGGAAAGCAAACTGGGAGGCGAGCTCGGCTTGTAAGCGTACAGTTTTGCACGCAAGCACATCATGAGAGCATTCGAACATTCGCTCTGCTAGCACGCTTGGGATTGGGTGGTTCCCTCCCCATCGCCAAACGCTGGAGCATAACAACAGCTCGGATGCTGTCAGCGACTCGCCAAAACGGCCCGTCGCCGAACGTATGACCATCCGACTGAACCCAACCTCCCCCGCTGCCCTGCAGGTGGCTGCGGCCTCAATATGCATTTTGCCTGACATAAGTGCCAAGCGACCTTGGTCGTAAGACGCTCGTACATTTCCCGCTGGAGTTTAATATCCCAACTCCGCTATCTTGCATGTCAATTTGCAATCATGTGAATTAGCGCGAACAGATTTTGCGCGAGAGACGCATCCGTTGGCGAAACAGGGAAGTCACCTGGAAGATCTGAAGGCAAGCGGCCGTAGGAGAAGTTATGTCAGGCAGTAGTGAACGTTCATACACAGGATTCTCAACCCGCGAAAGCTCTTGCGACACCTTGAAATTCGAAACGCAACTGGCGTCCCCCAAAGAGCAGATCGTTGCTCAGATGAAGATAGGCGACATCCTCGACGTTCACCTCGATCAGTTGGGAAGCTTGAGCGTCGTCCAAGTGTTGTGGAATGGACATATCGCGGGCGGTATTGCCTCCCCCCAAGTCCAGCGCCTGCTGACCTGCCTGCGCGAGGGCAGCACCTATGTCGCAGAGGTCATCAGTATCTTAGGTGGCCAGGTGAAGGTTCGTATTCTTCCGCGCGTTAGATGAGACCGCGCATCAACTGAGACAAGGATTAGCTCATGATCACTATCGTTGGCGGAGTTTACTACGAGCATTGCATGGCGCCGACTTGGCAAGAGATTTATGGATCAGCAGGCAGGGCTGCGACGGCCATCGTACGAGCAGGCGGCGAAGTCGATCTTCATGCGTATCTTGATTCCGCTTCAAAAGACGTCATCGAGCTTCGAGCGGTCTACGAGGGCTTCCAGGTACATCCGACCCTAGTGGGCGAGAGCGCTGCGTTTTCTTACGTCCATGGACTCTCGACACCGGAAATCCATATCCCCCTTTCCCAGCTTGATCCGATACAGGTTACGGCCGACAAGGTCATTCGTTTCGGCATCCTGGAGGGTGACGCCGTGGTGCATGCCGATTACGTCGTGTATGACCCACAAAATCCTGGCGTACCTCACTCTTTCAAAGCCAACGGCTCGACGGCTAATCATTTAGCGTTGATTCTGAACCGCTCCGAAGCTCAGGCCATGTGCGGATCGGCCAAGCTCTCTACCGAGGAGATGGCCAAGGCTATCGCAGTGGCCGATGGCGCTGAGGTGGTGGTCATCAAGATGGGCCCGATGGGCGCCTTGGTCTACGCAGACAACTCGTTCTCCCAAGTGCCTGCCTATTCGACGGATCGGGTTTGGAAACTCGGGTCTGGCGACAATTTCGTTGCGCATTTTGCCTTGGCTTGGCTCGAAAGAGGACTCTCTGCGCATGAAGCCGCCGATGTGGCTTCTCGGGCAACAGCCTACTATTGCGAACATCAGGGGTTTGCCACTCAATCCAGCATCGCTGCCTACACCCCTGCCCCATTGGCCGTCTCAACCCGCGTCCTGGAAGGATTTCGCCCCAAACTCTACTTGGCTGGCCCGTTCTTCTCGCTAGCGCAATTGTGGCTGGTCGAAGAGGCACGCAGAACGTTCTTGTCGATGGGCATCGACGTATTCTCGCCTTATCACGATGTCGGCCCCGGCCCAGCGGAAGTTGTCGTCCAGAAGGACATCGACGCAATTCATGACTGCGACCTGATGTTCGCCATCGGCGATGGACTGGATTCAGGCACCCTTTACGAAATTGGTTACGCCCGCGCGCTGAACAAGCCAGTGATCTTGTACGTTGAGAATGAGTCCGAAGAGGACAAGAAAATGATGGAAGGGTCACACTGCATCCTGTGCGATGACTTCGTAACAGCCGTCTACAAGACTGTCTGGACTGCGGTGGCGTTATGAAGACCGGGTTGCTGTTTTCCGGTGGCATGGACTCGCTGGCATTGGCCTGGTGGAAACGACCGGATACCGCGTTCACATTGAATTACGGTCAGCTAGCCGCAGAGGCCGAGATTGCTGCTGCAACTGCTGTTTGCAGGCGGCTGGGCATAGAACAGCATGTGATCAACATCGATTGCCGATCACTGGGTTCCGGTGATATGGCGGGATCCAGTGCCGATGCCCTGGCTCCCGAGTCTGATTGGTGGCCCTACCGCAACCAGATGCTGATCACTCTTGCTGCCATGAAGGCCATCGGCGTGGGCGTCACCGAGCTTTGGCTGGGGACGGTCAGCTCCGATGGCTCTCACAAGGATGGAACCCCGGCCTTCGTGGAAGCTATGAATATATTGATGAGCCTTCAGGAGGGCAGCATGAAGATCCTCGCCCCCGCCATCACACTGAGCACAGAAGAACTGGTGCGGCAATCAGGCGTTCCTGCCGATCTACTGGCGTGGGCTCATAGCTGTCATACCGCGAACGTCCCCTGCGGGCGTTGTCGAGGGTGTAACAAGTACTTCGCCGTCTTGGACAAGGTGGGCCATGACCTGGATCGAACTCGGTAATCCGATACCCCACAGTATTGTTCACCCCTCTGCTCAACCGGCGCTTTATCACCCGTATGTATGGCCAGCAGGCGAAACCAAGACACTCGACCCGCCTGCTGCGAGCGATGGGCCAGCCTTGTTTAATGTACTGGATGGCCGCAGGAGCAGGCGCGAGATTGCGCGACTCAGCCACAGAGATCTGTCAGCGTTACTGTGGCACACCTCGCGCTCACAGGGCTCCATGACGTCGGCGCTGGGATTTGATCTTGAGCAACGCCCAACCCCTTCGGCCGGCGCTATTCATCCTATCCACATAGTCATTCGAGGGCCCAAAGAAAGCAACGGCTGGAGATACGACTCCCGAGCACACTCGTTGATCGAAATCCCAGGCAGCATGGCGACGTTTGAAGGGCTAGCCCAGCATTGCAATCAACTCGTCCCAGCTCCCGAGGCAACCCAAGTTTTTTTGATCGCAGAACCGGGCAAGACGCTTGCGAAATACCAGGACGGTTGCAGCTTGATATGGCGGGATGCGGGGGTGATCTTGGGGGTGATGGCTATTGTGGCTGAAGGTCTTGGGCTGGGCTTCTGCCCTCTTGGGATTACTGGCGAACCATGGGCAGGTGATCTTGCGCCGAAGGGCATTTTGGCAGGGGTGGGCATTGCGCTTGTCGGAACCACCAATCGGGCCAACTGAGACAACCGCGTCGCAAAGAGCAAGGGCGTATCCACAGCCTGAGTAAATACATTTTCACTGGCGCCAACGGTGATTTTCGACAAGGGAAATCAACTCATGCGCCAGGCTGACTGTACGGAAATCGAAAGCGCGTATCACCCTACAGCAACAGAAGCTCGTAATTTTGTAGCGCACCGTATTCAGGCGGCCTTTGCCGAGAATTGCCCCAGCAGTCCATGAATGATGCTCGGCGATGACATCATTTGTAACCACATCAGCGCATCCAGTTCAGACGCTCTAACGCCCAACCCGCGACTGAACGCCAAGAACTCCTGCTCCAACTTTAGGTAGTGCTTCTCAACAGTCAGTCCCGGTGTAAAAAATCCACCTAGCTGACCGGCTCGAAGGATATGTATGTCCAGAATAGCTACGTCGTCAGCGCCCAAGTGATTGCGGGCGACCCAAGAAGCCGTCTTGTAGCCCACGCCAGGAATCACGAGCAACCAGTCCCTGAGGGCGCGCCCCGAGTGAAGCGGTGGATGCTGCGTATTTAACAGCATCATCGCGGCGGTCAGGTAGCGGGCTTTCTGGCGAGCAAAGCGATACTTCACTGATCGCCCATCGACCGTCAGGGGCTCGGACAGCAACGTGTACAGATCCTCCTCTGAAACGTCGGTGCTTTCGAATACGCCGTTGTCGCGAAGGTGAGCAAATGCGGCAAGCCCTACGCTGGCAGGAATGCCATGCCCACCCAGAAGACATGCGCCCACCTCCTCCCGCAGAGTGACGCCCAGCTTGTAGATGATGGGATCTGCGAAATAGGCGTTTGCCCACGACTGATAGGCCCAATAGGCAGGTGACGGGAATGCTTCTATCAGCCCCCACTGAACGCCTGGTAAAACTTCTGTTTCAGGAGCTGGAAACTCCGCACTGTGAAAGATCGAATCAAGTACCACCACACCCGTCTGCATCACGCCATCTCCCTGGATTGACCATAGGTCTGTGCCATCCAGCGGACGAGGTCATTGCGCTCCACAGGATCCATCGAATCAATACGAGCACGCAGGCGCTCCTGTCGACGAGCTATCGTCTGTCGATCTCGGAAGGTGTGCCCCAGGTATCTGGTGTCGTGTAATTGCTGCGGTTCCGGGAAGTTCATCCAGACGCACTCCTGGCGAACCTCAACATGAGTTTTGGCCGAAAAAGTAGTCTTGCGCCACCCAACAAGCAACTCATCGTAGATTGAGCTCTGGTATCCCGAGACCATCACGTTGCAAGGCAACCCCCTAAGCACCATGAGCAAGCGGCGATGATCGCTTTCTGAATAGTCGAACCGATAAACCTTGTCTCTGTGGCGGGTAGATGCCAGATACGGCGGGTCTGCGTAGATGAGCTCATCACCCGCAAAGTCAAAGCTGGCCAGATACTCGACAGCATCCGCGTTGATCCGATCAAACTCAGGTGCGTCCTGCTCACGGCTCCAGAGGTCGTGAACCTTCGGGTCTAAATCGATACCGATTGTGCGCTGTGCCGGTTTCTTGTTGCGCAGCACAGCGCCCGAGCCCAGATGTGACTCTATGTAGGTCTGATGCACAGGCATCAAATTGATCAAGCGCTGATAGCACTTGCCCTTCCCGCCGGGATATCTCATGCCTCCATCATCGTCAGAATTGACGATGATGTCAATCGTAGAAGCTCTATTCGATAAGGGTATCCCTGCTTTGCGGCGGGCTTTAAAAGTCCAACGTCAAAGACACCAATCTACCAGGCGTAGTGTCAGCACAGGCGTTTCCCAAACCATTGCGAACAGCTCTTATGGCGTAAAGCCTTTGATGATGCACATCATCGACCCCCACAGATCACGTTGTGAAAAAAAATTGGTAACAAGTAGCCCAGGTCAGGGGCGACGGCCTGAGCACCGAGGTTTCATCATCGAGCACAAAAATTGAGATTTGGCTGGCCTCTGCTTAGGACTAATGTCCTCGATTTTTTGTATCCCTATCCGCTACAAAAGTGGATCGGCCGAGGGAAATTCGCAGAGGGTGTTTGAACTTCTGTAGCTGCTGATGTGTGCAACACTCAGCCAGTGATCGCTCGATCGCAAGCGATTCCACCCACAATCTGGAAACCTCATGACATCAAGAACGCTGCGCAACGAAAAGCTACACAACGAATACCCCGCCCTCACCTCTTCCAGGACGATGGCGCTTTTCATCCTGCTTCTGGTCGTAATGGTCGGAACAGCCTTAGTCAAAGCCCCGGAACCTATTTACGCTCTCGCGCGCGCCAGCGGCCCAATCGACGTTGCTTGCAAAATTTTGCTGCTGGCTTTTTGTTTCAAATATCTCGGCAAAGCCCTTAAATACACTCGAAGGTTCCAAGTGCCGCTTCTGCGCCAATTGCGACGCTCCCACGGCTACAGCCCTGAGGTCATGAGCCTTAAGCTGACCTACAAGACGGCGCAGCTTGCGGGGAAGATCTTGACCGGCGCTGCCGTTGTGCTTCAGTTCGCGATGAGTGATACAGCAGCTTGGCTCTACCACTGGGTCATTGGGCTGGTTGCAGGCTGATAATGACGTCAGACTAAGTTCAGAGGTACAAAAATCAGGCATTACGGCCTGCTCTGTTGTTCCTCCAGCACAGCCACTGCTGCCGACATCCTGGCGAACTCTGACCATGAACTTTGTTCATGGTTTTTTGACATTTTATACTTCGTTAATCTCCGCCGCTTGACGGAGGAAAAAACGATGGACAACGAGCTACGTAAGCAGTTGAAGATGCTGCGTGTCAACGCCAAGATAAGCGCCAGTAAAGCCGGCAGATGGGCCGGTGTTGATGAGAGAACATGGCGTTCCTGGGAAGCATCAGACAAGAACAACTTTTACAGATCCCCTTCAAAAAGTGCCTTGTGGTGCTTTTTCTACCGTTGTGGAGTGAAGATACCTCCTGAGTTCAAAACGTACCTGAACCTGACTCCATTAGGTCGATGCCTCAGCATCACGAGCTACAAAGGAGGTGTTGGTAAATCACCCATCACCGTTAATGTCGGCGCATGCCTGACTCAACAAGGTTACAGCGTCGCGATCGTGAGCGATGACGGGGTCTTTCGAGGTATGCGTGATGACAACCAGAAACCTGCGCAAGGAAGCCTGGTGAGCCGCATCGATTTTTACGACGAGCGCGACCTCATCACATTCCCTTCTGAAATCAAAAAACTTGAAAAAGAAATCCGGGACAATGTGGACAATGCTCCGCCCCAGGAAAGGGAAATGCTCACGTTCATCTATGGCGGAAGCATCGCAAGGCTGGATCGAAAAAAGCGCACAACCAAGAAACTAAGTGAGCTGATCACTCGGTATGACTATGTGCTGTTGGATATCAACAGGAACATCGAGGTCACTCCACAGAACGCAGAGCTTGTTGCCATCATTCTTGACAGTGATTGTTCGATGTCAGTCGATAGCGCCGCCAAATTCATCGTCGACCTGAGAAGCTTCAGGTGTAAAAAAGCACCTCCGGCGTACTTTGGACTCGTCACACAGTGCGACATCGGCGGGGTCAGCAGAGAGCTGGTGGAGTTCTTGGGTGATGCCCAGGGTGTCAGCGAAGAAGAGCGAGAGAAGCTATGGATAGCCAAACGAGGTCACTACCTGCGTCGTGAACACATTCTCAAGCAGATCAGGTCACTTGACTTCCCACTCCTGGCTACGCAAATGACATCCGCGCATAAAATCGCCATCGAGATCTATAACTACGATCGCCCGTTTATGGACGGCTATTGTTACTTCCATTCTCTCCTGGACATTGCTCCAGACTCCCCTGCTGCTGATGAGATATGTCGACTCACGGAGGAACTCGTCAATTGCCGTATGTAGCAGGGCGCGGTGGTCAAACCGGTATCTCACCAGGGGCAGTTGAACGTGTTGGTAACCATTGCTTTAGGTGTTCGCTGAAAAGCTTTCCAATGCCAGCCGGTGCTTTCTGCTCAAGCATCTGTATGCGCAGCGTTCTGTGGAGTTTGAAGCAATGAAAAATGGCAGTTGCAGCTATTTCTCTGGCTTTATCGATTTTTCCATCGAACAAAACGAATTGCCCTCAGTACATGATCAGCGATCGCTGGTTGTAAATAATGGGCTAGAAAAGATGTTCACTTAAGTAGGTGCGATGAGGCGTTGACTGCCGCGAGGACAAGCAGAGCCGTAATTAAACTGCTGTTTACAGACAGCTGCCTCGGCAATCACGGCCCCTTCCCGCGCCTCACTCTATTCGTTTAGGGGGGTCAGGACTCCTCGGATTCCTTGTCCCCCATATCTATCACCTGCTCAACCAGCTCCCCCCGGGTGATGAGGATTTCTTTCGGGGTGCCTGAACGACTGGCAGATGGCTCGTCAGAGATCAATATCGGCAGGTAGTAGATGCAACGCCCGCCAATCATCACAAAGTCGAGGCCGTCTCGCCGATCAAGCTCCAGTGCAATTCGATTGGACGTCGCAATGAAGGTGACCAAGAAGCCCGAGGGTTCAGAGAAATCGTTGCAATAGCGTGCGACCTGATGCAACCCGGACGCGATCTTGCGTACCACCGAGCTTCGAGTTGAGCTGGCCGCAATGTATTTGGCATCAATAACCAGCTTACGGCCGTCGCTGTTAGTCAATACCAGATCAACCTCGCCGCTGGCAGAGGCCTGCTCCACAACGAAGTCGACGCCTTGTCCAAGGATGTAGTCGTAGAGGTCAACGGCAAGCGCCCGCTCACCGGTCTTCCCTTCCAATCCGTTTTCCGCATAGTCCCGCAGGCGCTGATTGTAGAACCACTCGCAGCGCTGCTTGTACTTGAGCAGCACTGCGTATATTGCGGAATCGGAGTCCAGTCGCTCATCCAGATACTCAAACAAACCATCCAGTGCTACGTTCCGAATAGCTTCGATGGAGTCGTCGATGTTTTGGACTTGCTCGCGGAGCACAAAGCCTGCAAGGAGACCAAGTCCCCGCTGAATCGCCCGATAATCTAATTCAGTTAACGCTGCTACCGCCTGCACGATGTGAAGGCATATGGCGGCGTGCCCCTCGAACGTTGTGGCGTCGTAGCCACGCTCGACTTCCTCGACTGGTTCTCGGCGCAGGACTTTAAAAATGTCCTCGACCTCAACTCCCGCACTCGTTTCGACGTCTCGCAATCGGCTTAGGTGCATCGAGGTCAACGCATGGTTCTGCAACCAGCCAAGCAGCTGATGACAAGCCTCAGGCATGAGGTTAGCCGGGCAGGTCTGAGGCCAACGAAAACGACTTTTGAGCACGTAGCGGGTTCTTTGAACGAGTAGAGGATCCATCTCAGCGCTCCAGGCTCTTTAGCATACGGATGATTTTCTTCTGAGCTCTATGAACGGAGCTCATATGATCCAAAAGATGAATGGTGCAGTAGCATCCACGGCAGACAACGTAATCCCTGCGACGGATTTCACCGAGCTTCACGGTGGTTTGCAAGTGGCAACGCGGGCACGGAATGGACGTCCTGATTCGATCAAGATTGGGTATGTTCACCTTGATGGAAATCGTCAGCATACTCAGCGCACTCCGTTATCGTTTATGGAAAAGAAGCTCCGACGGACAGCCATCTTTCCCGACGGGTAAGGCGGTCAAAACAGAGCGCACTGAACTCACTGAGAGGGCCTTAGCAAGGCAGGCTCGCCAACAGAGCCCTCGGGCTCTCTTGTCTCATATCTGATATGCAAATCCACCACCTCCCCGACAACCCGCTCGCCAGACAAAAAATTCTTTTCTTGGTAATCGGATGGCCCGTACTGCAGAAAATGTTTTTCCGGCAAAAGGAGTGGCGCATAAACGAAATCCTTTTTTTGCCCGCTCTCCTCACTCAAGGGGATGACGAGCTGATATTGAAAGTTTCCATACTGGAAGATCAATTGGTACTGGAATACGGCCTCCCGATAGCGCTCCTTTGCTCGCGCGAGTAAGCACATGATCCTGTTTGGGTTGACGGGCCCGCTGATCATCCACTCGATGACGGGTACAGCACCGCTAAACGCCGGAGCGTGGTCTTTGCTCAGCAACCATTCTTTCAGCCCTGCAAATTTGGCATGGTCGGCAGCAGGCATCACCGCCAAGGCTATTTTCACCAAGGACTTATGAATCGCGGTTGGGTAATAAGGCTGTCGCGCCAAGGGTAATTTAAGCCGATTTTCTCCCTCTACCTTCAGGGCGTTCAAACCCTCCTTGCCCTGCGACCAGATTTTTAAGTTGGACTGGTCGGAAGCGGAAACCCGGAAATCTTTGTCTTTATAAACTGGAATCCCGCTCCTCCCCCTCGTTCTCTGGAATGAACGGTGAGGATGCGTGTAGTTTGCAAAGCTGTTTTCAAAATGGTCACCAAAATGGTGATTACAGCGATCGCATTCCAGCAAATCTATGACGGTTTTGTTCCCGAGAAATATCGGGATAGCATGCGACTGCTCCTTGAAGGTCGTTGAGGACGCGTCTTCCCCACAGTACCTGCAGATCCTAGGCTGCCCCTGCCCCAAGTAAATTTTGTCCTGTGTAGGCGAGACTATGCTGACCACCCGGAACTCATACCTTTGCGAAAACGCCTGTAATCTATTCCTGTTGAGGCCTAAAAACTTTTCTATCATCCGCCAACCCCACGCTTGCAATCGCTATTCAAGATTTTAACCTCCCCGAGGCGCATCCCTCTGGAATTTAAAAGTCACGAACCTCGCTCTAGTACTGCGCTCGATTGGAGCTCGAACGGTCTCAACCAAGCCCTAGATCTCTCATACAGGTTTAGTAGGAGACGGTGACCAAGCGCATCGCCCGGAGCTCAAACGGCTTTCACTGCACGATCGACTTCGGCACCTGACGTAGGCTCGACCGCCCGTTGATTTGTGATACCGAAAGGGATGTGAACGGAGGGTGCAACTGCGCTCGCAGACTTGAGATGGCCTGACTGGTCATCAAAGAAAATGTGTGGCTTCAGCACACCAAGAATCTTGCCTTTGTCGATGCCTCCGAGGAAAAACGCATCGTTGGCCATGACACCCCAACTCTTCAAGGTGTTCAACGCGCGTTCGTGCGAGGGGGCATTGCGGGCAGTGACGATGGAGACACGGATCCGGTTCTTGTAATCGGGATTTAGTTTCTTATGCGCCTCCTCCACAGATTGAATTTTCGACATGCGCACCATGAACTCTTTCAGCGGCCCGGGGTTATGAGGCTCCATGACGTTCTTTACTTCGTAGGCGTGAAACTCCGTCAACCCGGAAGATTGCATGACGGTCTCAGCCTCATCGCCTGCGAGCACGCCGTCAAAGTCGAACGCGATCCGAAGTGTCTTGTCCGCTTCGTCATCGTTGAACTTCGAGTCCAACACCTGGCCGGCTGGATGTCCCGCTTTTATAGCGGCCTCAACATCGGATTTGTTACCCGACAAAAATAACGCGATGTTCAGAGCGGGGATGTACTCATGCGGCGATTTGCCCTGCATGAAAATGGCGCGCGTCATCCCAAGTCCATAGTGCTCGATGGTCTTCATCACCCGCATCCCGGTGTCGGGGTCATTTCTGGAAAGAAGCACCACCTCAACAAGTGGATCGGATGGGTCTGCGCTTAGATCATTGAGTGAGAGCAAGCGCTTAATGAATGGATAGGCGATTCCCTTGGCAAGCGGATTATCAAGGTTCTTCTCTTGAAATTTTCGGTATTCTTCTTCCCCTTGGCTCTTGAAAACAGCGTCCGATTCGAGCAGATCAAAAACGGCGCTGGAAGCGACGCCGATTACCAAGCGGTTGTCTAACTCATACGGCATTCAACATATCCTTTAATATCCGGCGGGCGTGAATGAGACCCCAAGCATCCTGCGCGAGGAAAGGCCTTTTCACAACTATGCGATAGTCGTCATTGCTACCCTGCCCCATGATGCCTTCTGACTGGCATGACGGTATGGTGCGGTATCTAATCAAGGATGAACCATGGCCACTCCCATCACCAATCACATTCAGAAACATCTGGCGGTACTGATCGATGCAGATAACGCGCCTGCAGCGATCGTCGAAGGCTTGTTCGAGGAGATTGCCAAATACGGTGTAGCCAGCGTCAAGAGAATCTATGGTGACTGGACTGTAGTGGTTTTTGGTGTATACGGTTGGGTAATTACGCTGTTCAACGACTGCGACTCTCTTGACTACTGCGCAGCGCCGGATGGACGCAGTGGGAGCTTTGAGAGCTGGAGTAGATTCGGCACAGATCCAGTCAGCTCTCTGAGTGTTTGAGAGTATCAGCAGCTACAAGGGTTAGTCGCGACGCTCTAAACACCACTAGGCAGGCAGCTAACCGCGTCTAAAGTACCAGCGCCCTATACTATGTCGGAAACACAATCATGGAGGATTAAAGCGCCGGAGGCTCCCAGCCATTGAAGTGCTTCAACGCGTCCAAGTCCCCGATCAACTCCTTCGCTTGAGTCAACCGCTCCATGACGACAATCCGCTCCTCACAGCCGAGCTTTTGCGCGGATCGCTCAATATCGTCAAAGAAGGCCCTAATGCTGTTCACCTTTGCCCAAGTCTGAATCACAGTCTCTAGCCGATCGCGGCTATCCTGGATCAACTTGAGTCGACGTTTTTCCTCTTCTTGTCTCTGCCTCGCCTCCATTTCCAGCTTGTGCCTCTGCCACTCGAGCTCCCTCCTCTCCCGCTCAATTTCGACTTTATTGGCAAGTACGGGGGTCTCGGCAATCAAGAGCTTTACGATTCCGGGAATTTTGCTGACCAAATCGCCAGGCTGGTCTTCGCTCCAGCGGTGAATCCACTCCGCTCGGTAGTAAGGGGAATAAACCTGAAGGCAGAGGCGGCCGCTGGGCATGTCAGCACTCATTACCCACCCTTTGGGATAGGGAGAGCGACGTTGGCTGGCTGGAAGCGAACTCAGCCGAACGTACTCCTTGTCTGCATGCTTGACCTGCACGTACTCACTGATCTCGTAGATGGTCAATCCAAAAACTATGGTTCCAATGTAAACCACCGTGGGACGTTGCGGCTGCCAGAGTGCGGGGTGAATGTACCTCGTTGAAGCCTTTTCGCGATTATCAACTGACTCGCGATTCATATGTGTGGCAGGATCAGACAGCGCCACAGCAAGCCCTTCTTTCATCAGCGCCAAATACAACTGATTGGCAAAGTCGACGGCATGGTCGAGACCCGTGCGACTGACAATCACATCAGCCATGGCGCGCTTTGTCGGCCTTAGATAGCCGTTCTCACTTTCCCGTACTTTCCTAAAATGTTCCTCGACGCTCAGTAGCAGTGGGTGTCGGCGAGGCAGTGCCGCACTGGTCAAAGCCACCTTACGGCTCGTTTTCTGAGGTTCCTTTGGCAAAGACCGGAAACCCTTAATGGGCGCGCCATTGCGACTCCAGGCAATGAGCGCACCGGGTCGAGTTTCAGGCAACACCGGGGGAGTTTTACCCTTTCCTACCGCGACCTGAGCCCAGTACCCCACCGGCGGACGAGGGATATCCAAGTGAGTAAACACTCGAGCAAGGTAGCTCGAAGACACCCCATATCGCTCCGCAATTTTGGTCATGGGTTTCGACCAGGCTTGCTCGTACAGCGACTCTCTTGTCACGACGTCTTCGGACGAATCATCGGGGTGGGTGTCTGGTATATATTCCATGGGTTAGCGCTTAAAGAAAGGTGGCTTTGACTAAACACCCTAGCTCAAGCGGTATGACGATCCAGGGTTGAGACCGTGCTGGATCATCATGGATGACCGTACCCCACTGGCCATTTATCTCATCCAACACCGTCACGACCTTTTCCGTAGCTGGCAAAGGTTAAGCAGGAGCACCTCAGCTTTGCTGTATTTGAATCCTAACCGGAAAACCCGACCCACCTCACCCACGCTGTTTTTGTCATCAAACCCATGTCATCCCTTGGGTGCAAGCAACTGGCGTTACATAGACGCTAGAATCCGAGCATCAAGCAAAGCGTGTACACCCACGCATCCCACGAGAGCCAGGCATGAATTACATAGAGCTGATACAGCATCAAGCCGAGCAGATCTTTGGCAACAAAAATAAAGCAAACGCATGGCTGAATCAGCCGAAAACAACTCTGGGTGACCGATCGCCTTTGGAGCTCGCTCACGATGAAGCAGGATATCTACTGATCATGGATGCGCTTGAGCGAATCAACCACGGGTACTCCGCCTAATGATCGCCTTTGACCTCAATCAAAACGACAGCGAAGCCCTTCGCCACCACGTTGAATCGTTCAACCGCAACTCAGGCGACGCTCGCGAGGACGCTCGATTGCGGGATGCTTTGCTCGAATTGCGCACTGCTCTGGCGGCGCACCTCGAAGATTCCGGTGCTCCAGGATTCGTGGCATCAGTACCACATGCATCCAATTCTGTTCGGATACTTATCGTCGTCGGCGATAGGTGGCCGCCGCAGTTATGGAGAGCGTGCCACCTCTTATCCGTCTAAATGTCGCCATGGTGCTAATCACAGTGGAATAGCAGGAAATAAGGAGAAAAATAGATCACGCCTGATCATCTCCCCCACATTAAAAATGTTACTCGCAAAGCCTGTAAAACCGTCCAGCTAGTTGGGCAACAGTCCGACTATGGTTTTGGGCACAGAGGCAGATGGCAGTCAATGAGTACCATCCTCACCGAGGTTGTAATTGCCTTTTGATATTATTCAATGAACATGACGCCAGCAGCTTAATGGTGCTGCTTGTTCACAGCTCTGGGAAAGGCAGTATGGTGATCCTCCACCCTAGTCCTGCGATCAGCCCAGCACTAAGCCATAGGTGATACCTCAGAAGTATTGCGGGCGTGACCAAGCGATCGGGAATGTGCAATGCCAGCAAGCAGACGGACATCTCAAATGGTTGCGCGGAAGCACTTTGATCGTTACCAGGCTGTGGCTGGCGCTACCGGGACGACGACTAAAAACTGCTAGGGCACCGATCGGTATATCTTGGGACTCCTGGCTTACCTTCCAGCAGATCTCAATAACCGGTACGCTGGAAACAGTAATTTTCTCAAACGCGGCAAAGCGGTTTCTGACGCTTCTCTCAGCATGGATGCATTAATGAAATTCTATCGAGTAGATCCTGTCCTAGCCATTGCTCCTACTTTGGCTGAAACAATCTCTGATTTTTCGTTACCCGGGCTGACTGAAAAACTTCGACCACAGGACTGCTTGGTAAGCGCCCGATGGGACGCCACCTCTCAAGTTGGACGTGTCGAAGCATTGGGCGTGGTAATGGGATTGGCCGCTGATCGAAGCTCGGCAAAAGTGCGTTGGCGCGCAGCAGAGATTACACTCAGACCAAATCCTGGCGGCAGGCAATTCTGGAAAAAAGAAAAGGGTTGGTTCTGTTTTGCAGCCGATGTCGTGATTCGCTATGCGCTACCCGATTTGCATGCCGAATATTTTCCTGACTTGAGCGGGTTCAATTTCCCGGCACCTCCGGCACCCATGGCACGAATGGCGACACCGTCCACCGTTGCGACGCCTGGTTTTGTTTACGTGATCCGCTCAGACCACGGGTTCAAGATCGGCAAAACCGTAAACATGAAAAACCGCACTCGCCTTTTTGAAGTCAAACTGCCCTTCCCCATCAGTATCGAGCATTACGCCTGGTTCGATGACTACAGCCACGCTGAGCGAAGCTTTCACTCGACGTATCACGCCAAGCGGCTTGAAGGTGAATGGTTTGATCTCAGTCCCGCAGATCTCGCGCACATCAAAACCCAAGGCCAAGCCGTGTCTGTGGCTGGCTTGTAAAACCCCATGACGAAAGATTTTAGGTTGTCTCGCTCATATCTTGCGTTTGAACACGGAATCACGCCAAGACTCAGCTCTTTCGGTAGTTGCTCAATCGCAATGAGCGCGCCGTTGTCAGAGATGATCCTGTTGTCGTTCAGCACCGCATAGGACGGAAACTAGATGAGAGCCTCCTTATCAAATTCGTAAATCAGGGTTCGCGCTGGCATTTCCCGTGAGTGCAGGTTTTCAATCAACTGCGCCGCTTGGGCGGCCTCCTTGGACAATGCATCGCAAGCCGCGTAGTGCGGCTTCGTTCCCTTTCCTCGAATCAGAAACGGCACCTGACAACCTCTTTGATGCGATTGAATATCGATAATGGGATCGCGTCGGTCAGCAAGCGGTCGACGCGATGCTAGGACTGACCGTCAGGCTCAAAGCGGCCGGCTTGAAAACTGAGGGAATGGAGGACCATATCGAAAAATCTGCGTTCATTATTTCCAGAGAACTGGCTATTTTGTTAGACGGCCAGTCGAGTATCACTGTTAATGAAAAAACAATCTCTGCGAGTATTGAACAAAACCGAGCGATGCTCGAGTCGACGATGCCTCCTCTCCCAGAGAAGTCAGCATTAGATGTCTCGAATGGGACAACACCGACCGATCAATAGACAGTTACCTCAACTCCTTAGCTGAACGCTTGCTGGTAGACATGCCCACGAAGGAGGAAACACTTCGCCTCCCTGCCCGACCTACCAAGGGCCTCTGGACACGTATCCCCTACCCGGAGTCTTTTTCGAGGGTTTGTAATCGCATTTGGGGAACAGTGAACAGGACTGGAATCGACCGTAGCGCCCTGGGCGCCATATGATCACACCCTGCTTGCATCCTGGGCATATCGGCCCCTGAGCAGCGGGCGCCGCAGGAGGTTTCTCCAGGGACTTACCGTCACTGTCCAATACCCTGAGCGCCCCATACTCCAAAAGCTCATCAAGAAAAGGCGATCGCTTTCCCCTCACGGTAAACATGGCGACCGATCGGCGTGCACGGGTCAGCGCGACATAGAACAACCGTCGCTCTTCACTCAGAAGGTAAGAGTCACCCTGGGGCATGACCAGGCCAAAAAGTGGATCATCGACCTTCTGGTTTGGGAAGCCGCGCAAGACCATGCCTGGAAGGATCACATAGTCCGCCTCGTCTCCCTTGGACGTATGCACCGTCTTGAACCTTAATGATATGCGATCCCCGAACCTGCGATGCCACTCCTCGGGCAAGTACTTGGAATCAGCTCTGTAACGCCCCAGGATGAAGACGTTTACTTTCCCACCCCGCCCTGAGGGCACTTCACCCAGCGCTATCTGCTGGTAGAGTCGTTCAATATATTTCCCGATGGCAGCAGCTACCTCATACCTGCTGGCAGCCTCAAATGCTTCAAGTGATGGGCCAATTGGCTCGGTGACCGACGTGACGTTTTTCGATAATTGCGCGGGGTTTTTGGAAACAAATTGGCTCGACACGTCGCATATTCGCTGCGGGCACCGGAAGGTGGTCTCCAGTCGTAAAACCTGACCATGGCCGTACCAATCTTCAAAGCCGGTCATGACAGATACGTCTGCGCCGGCAAATCGATTGATGGATTGCCAATCATCTCCGACGGCGAACAGATGCCGGCCAGGCTTTGCGACCAGCGCTCGGCATAACCTAGCGCGGGCTCGTGATGCATCCTGGTACTCATCCGCCATGACCAACTCATAGGGTGAATCATGGCCTTTCTCAAGGCACGCAGCGGCCTGATTGATCATGTCCTCGAAGTCGATTCCTCCCGCCTCCACCAGGGCCGCGTTCCAGCCACTGATGACCGGCATCACAAGATCGATGAACATGCTGTAACGGATTCTGAAAGCGTTTACCGGCAAACTGCTTACACGCTCGCGCAAATCGGCTTCAGTCGAGCAATTGCTCTTGAAGTGGTTGATGAAAGTACGCATCAACCCGATCAAATCACTCTGTTTGATCGGCTCAAGCCCCGTAAGCGGGATAGGTCGATCAGGGTTAGGGTCTAGGACAACACCCCGAGAAGTTAGCTCTTTTGCCAGATGCTCGAATACCTCACTCGAACTCATCTGGTGGGATTGGGTTTCGATTAGCGCCGTCTTCTTTGCGCTATGGATAGCACGCTTCCAAGCGACGCCACTGAGGTAGTCCTTAAATTCAGCAGGGGGCTGACCATCTGCATTCAAAGCGAAATGTTCGTGGTAGAGGCTAATCTCCGGATAATAAAAATCGGGGAAATACTGGCGATGCTCTGCAGTTGCAGTGGGGTGTTCATACTCGCGCTCATAGCGATACTCGACCCCATTGTAGAAAAGCCAATTGGCGATGACGCATTCTTCCTGGCTGGCGACTTCCTCACCCATCAGCGTAATCAGCCTACCTTCGCCCTCCTCGTTTCTGGTGTCGAAGAGCCTATCGACACCTTTGGATGGAATGTCTCGTCCAAACACTAAGCGAAATAGATCCCACCGAGTGCGGTAAGCCTTCGACTGATCTTTGAGGTCGTCGACAATCTGCGAAAGCTTTTCTATGGCCAGCTTTTCTTTCCTAGCCCACGCGGGAACATGCGGCACACGCCCGGTCGCTGCGCCGATAATCTTCAGACCCAACGCATGAAAAGTCATTGCGGGGATTTCTACCTTCGCTTGGCCCAGCCGCTCAAGCGAGGCGTTAGCGCGAGCCTGCAACTCCGCTGCGGCATCTTTGTTGAATGCCAACATGATGATCGACTCGGGCGCAATGAGATTTCGATGCATCGCATAAATTGCCTTGGCGACCATTGTGGACGTTTTTCCAGAACCCGCAGAGGCGATCACCTGAACCCGGTTATCAAAGCATACAACCGCGCGGGATTGTTCTAAGGTCAAAGGCTTGCTCTCCACGTTGCCAAGCAGCTCCTGACAGCTCTCAATCTCCGACGCCATGTGAAGCTGGTTGCGCTGTCGCCACGTCTCAAGCCAGTTCGATGCCCACCGAACAATATCCTCCTCGACCGCGCTGACCACGTCACCAAGATGTGAGCGTACTTCAGGGGTATGCAGCAACTGAGTCAACTCATCGACCTCAATGCTCAATTCAGGCTTGGAGCGTAGGAGGTATTGTTGGTTTTCATGGGTTAACCACCGATATGCCTGATCTGCCGACGCCACCGTACTGTCGACAAGCGCAAGCCACTGACTGATCTTGGCGTAGTAGCTCTCGAAACGTTGACAGCGAGAGATCTTGAGGAGGTCGCTCACCGTCTGCTTTAGATCGAGCCGGCGCGAATTAGGCAGCCCCCCTACTCGGAGGTCTTGGTCAGCGAGCAAGACCAGCTCAGACCAGAACACGCCTCGTTTTATTTTTACTCGCGGTAGATCCTCGGGGTAGATCTCCAAGCGACGTCCTGGCGCGGTCAGCACCAGTCGGTTGTCTGCGTCCAGGTGCAACATCCAAGCTGAGGATCGGGTCACTAACCGTCCCAATAATGATGGCGTCCACTCCTTGGTCATAAGCGCTCCTGTACGGCAAATCAGGGCATTCTAACGCAGGGCGCTATCTGTATCTCCAGGAGCTTACTCTTAGGAAAGAAATTTCCTACGAGTAACGCTCCTCCATCCCATACGCACAGTAACTGTCGAGCCTAACTCTTAGAACCTGAGTACCAACCGATCGCTTCAGCGCAGTGCCTTCCAATCGATGCGCGAGGAATTGATCGCAAACACCAGCCTGCGATTGAATATCCCCACCCATGAGTAACTGGGCGAAAGGCAGCATCGGTGAGCGTAGTGAGCTGCGTAGCAAGGTGGCTCTGGCTGTATGGGCTAGACGTCGAAATCGAGCTTCTACTCCGTGTTGAGTTGCTCAAAATTCTGCCGTGCGATTGGTGAGGTAAAGAGACCGGCCATGTGCTTTCCGGCAACCCCTTTTGCTGGGTCGTTGACCCGAACGACGGCACCAGTGACTTCTTGAAAGGCCTTAAAGACTCGGCCATATCTGTCGGCTTGCTCCGTGACAGCCAACCTGTGCTCGGTGTGGTGCATGTACCGGTCACACCTTCAGGTATCTCAGACTGTGTAACCTGGGCCGAAGGTATGGATCACCTGCTAAGAAATGGCGACTGCATCGTCGTAGACCTCTCATTCCCGGCGTTGCGTGACCGTCTTGTATCAATTGGCGTTGGAGTTGGAGTTGGTACCTCAAGTGTCACCGAAGGCGCAGTCGTATCTGCAGATACCCCGCCTCCACTACGTTAAGCTGAGTGAATTCATAGTCCAAAAACAGCTTCACTGTATGCACTCTTCTGCGTTTGTCACTTAGCTCTCGAAATCCCGGGCTTTGCCATCTGCCAGAGGGTTCTCGTCGTATGCTGCGCTAGCAAGATCTAACAGAATCGACCTAGCGTGGTGAGTTATGGCATTCATTTCCGTTGCTGCCGTGATGTAGCCTATGACAGCGGCAAAACGATAAAGGGCTTCGGCTGCAGTCTTGGCGGTGCTGATCGAGTCAATACGAATCATCGCTCGATTCATTGCTTCCAAGCATCTCGATTGTGTCCATGTACATTACTTTGGCTTAGGTTCGAGGAGAGTTTTTTATCAGAAGTAACGCTAGCAGCTATCATATCCAGAATAAGGTTCAGCATTTCGTCCAGTCCAAATAGGTTACTTTTCTCGCGGCCTAGTCATACCGAGGGCACTACGAATAAATTCATCAGTTGAAGATCCTAGCACTTCACCAACATACCAGCAGCCCTTAACCTGCCTAAAAGAAATCCACAATCCTACAACAGCCCCATCATCTCTCTCTAGCAAATAAGAACGATTGTCATATATTTCACCCTTAACCTCTTTAGTACCCAAATGCACCTTGTACATCGGCTTCCCATCGAGCCACTTCACATAAGCTGCTTCACTATTGGTCAGAAGACGAGCCTCCCCCTCTGCCCAAGGGATAGAATGCCCAGAAAACGTTTGTACCCAGCATCCATTAGCAAAACCTGACTGCATGCACCTGACGTACTCCGCCTCAAACTTATCCTTATTTTCGATCAACTCAGTCGCTTGACAAAAATTTGAAAATACCGCAATCGCCCATAAGACAATTTTTTTCACAATCACACCTCAAAAATATAAAAACTCAACCATTCAACAAGCTCAAGCCATCATTAAAAGCCCATCGGGAAAAATAGAACCAATTAACCACACCTTAATTACACACCAAACTAGTTAGTATCGGCAACGCAATAAAGTTTCGCCAATGGATATTCTCATGAGTTTACCCTATTGGAGAACGAATGTCTGAAGTCGACCCAGTAGTTGCTCATATTAGCGCCCCGATACATCAGGACGCTAATATGCGCGCTCTTGTTATTTCCAGCTAGCCACCAAAACCGTGTCGAGCTGAGCATGCTGAGAAGATGTGAGGCTGGTTTCTGCACCCGCATCCACACCGAACGACGCCATGCTGTCGACCAAGCTTTGAACTTGGCTATCAAGCATCGTTCTTCCGTCAGCCGTTTTGAACTGATCTACGTGGTAGTCGTTAGACGCGTACCAGTTGTTGATTACGACTTTGTCGGCAGTATTGATAATGCTGACCTCAAGATTACTGCCAGCACGACGAAACCAAAGATCCTCAAGACTGACGCCAACGCCAAACTGTACCGTATCTGTACTGGTGCCACTGTCGTAGTTATTAATGACGTCCAAACCGCCTCTGACGTTAAACACATAAGTGTCACTACCGTCGCCGCCATTTAAAGTATCGTCACCAACACCTCCGTCGAGCAGGTCGTTCCCTGCGCCACCGTTGAGCGTATCGTTACCGGAATCACCAAACAGACTGTCATGCCCCTCGTCGCCGTACAGGGTATCTACACCGGCTCCCCCAGATAGAACGTCGTTGCCGGCCGCGCCATACACCAGGTCATCACCCAGCCCTGCACTGATAACGTCATCGGTGCCAAATCCCTGCAGCGTTTCCTCTGAAGTTGTGCCACGTATCACGTTCGACTTGATCGCGCTTTGATCCCACACGCTTCCGTCTGCGAACTGAATGCGGTCGATCTGATAACCGCCAGCGGCATCGCCATAAAAGTGCGACATAACGCGCAGGCTATCCGAGCTACCAATAACGCGGATCACTAAGTCATTACTTTCGCGGTTGATGACCACATCAGCAATATTCAGATCAGTAAGCTTGACGGTGTCGGATTTGCCAACACGCTGTTCGTTAGCGTAGTAGATGGTGTCTTGGCCGGCACCTCTGCCGAACACATAGGTGTCATCGCCATCACCACCATCCAGTTGATCGTTACCCGATCCGCCATCAAGAATGTCATTGCCTTTTCCGCCATAGAGTCTGTCATTTCCGGTTTCGCCCAACAGAGAGTCGTCACCATCTTCCCCATAGAGAACATCAACTCCAGATCCCCCCATCAGTTTGTCGTTGCCGCCAGCACCGCTGATTGTGTCATCGCCAGCGCCTGCGTAGATCTGATCATTAGCACCAGTGCCTGAGAGAATATCGTCAACATCAGAGCCTTGAAGAACCTGATATTTGATCGCATCCAGATCCCAAAAACTCCCATCCACAAACTGCAGGCGATCAACCTGATAACCCGCGGTTGAATCGCTCATGAAGTGATAACTAACTCGCAGACTATCAGTGCTTCCATTAACCCGAATAACAAGATCAGAACCATCGCGCTTCACGCTGACGTCGGAAGCATTCAAGTCCGTTAACCGGATGGTGTCGACTTTGCCTGTACGGCTTTCGTTGGAGAAAATTGTGTCCTGCCCTGACCCTCGTCCAAAGAAGTAGATGTCGTCGCCGTCACCTCCATCCAAACGATCATTTCCAGACCCACCATCCAGGGTGTCATTACCAGTGCCACCACTCAAACTGTCGTTGCCGGCACCACCTTTAAGCAGATCATTACCCGCGTCACCATTGAGCGTATCTGCTCCGGTGTTGCCCAAGAGAGTGTCGTTACCCGCGCCACCGTTGACGATATCGTCACCCGATCCTGCATCGATGAGGTCGTCACTCCCGGTACCAGACAATGTTTCATCTGCTCCAGTACCTTGAAGAACCTGCGATTTGATGAGGCTCTGATCCATGGAGGTGCCGTCTGCAAACTCTATGCGATCTATCTGATAACCAGCGGTAGCATCATTGAAGAAGTGATACATCACACGCAAGCTGTCCGTCGCGCCAATAACTTGAATTACCAAGTCATTTCCTTCTCGCCGAATATTAACGTCAGACGCATTCAGATCTTTAAGCTTTACGGTATCAATCTTGTCTACACGAGTTTCGTTAGCGTAGTAGATGGTGTCTTGGCCAGAACCTTTACCAAACAGATAAGTGTCATCTCCATTCCCACCATCCAGTCGATCATTACCTGCGCCGCCATCGAGAATATCATTACCGTTGCCGCCATTTAACGTGTCGTTGCCGGCCCCGCCCTTCAGCAAATCATTACCATCCTCTCCATTGAGAACATCGGCACCACTGTTACCCAGGACAGTGTCGTTACCACCGCCTCCATTCACGGTGTCGTCACCAACCCCAGCGTCTATGAAGTCGTCGCTGCCGGTTCCGGACAATATGTCATCAGCATCCGTTCCTTGTAATACCTGTGACTTGATCGCCGCTTGATCCCAGAAGCTTCCGTCAGCGAACAGGATACGATCGATTTGATATCCGCCACTTGCGTCCGCCTGGAAATGGTAAGCCACTCGCAGGCTATCAGTCGCGCCCTTGACTCGAATGACGAGATCCATGCCGTCACGGATTACGCTTACGTCTGATGCGTTTAGGTCAGTTAGTTTGACGGTGTCAAGCTTGCCTACGCGCACCTCATTGGCATAATAAATCGTGTCTTGTCCGGCACCTCTGCCGAAAATATAAGTGTCGTCGCCCTCACCGCCGTCTAGACGGTCATTGCCAGCTCCGCCATCCAGCACATCGTTGCCAGCTCCGCCATAGAGGGTGTCGTTGCCTGTCCCGCCCTGAAGAAGGTCATTCCCCTCGTTGCCATTCACAATGTCGGAGCCTGCACTGCCAAATAGTGTGTCATTGCCCGCTCCTCCATTGACAGTATCGTCCCCTGCTCCCGCATTTATGTTGTCGTCGCCCGAGGTACCTGAAAGAGTTTCGTCCGCATCGGTACCTTGCAGAACCTGCGTTTTGATTACCGACTGATCCCAAAAGCTACCATCTGCAAATTGAATACGATCAATCTGATACCCAGCGGTAGCGTCGCCCAAGAAGTGATAAACAACTCTAAAGGTGTCGGTTGTTCCGATCACCCGGATAACCAGGTCATAGCCATCGCGCGCCAAGCTGATGTCAGAGGCGTTCAGATCTACCAGCTTAACCGTATCGACTTTTCCTTCACGGGCTTCGTTGGCGTAATAGATGCTGTCCTGCCCTGACCCCTTCCTGAACAAGTAAGTGTCGTCGCCAGCGCCACCGTCGAGACGATCATTACCGGCGCCGCCGTCCAAAACATCGTTACCGGATCCCCCATAGAGCGTGTCATTACCTACGCCACCTTGGAGAGCATCATTGCCGTCTTCACCATTAAGTGAGTCCGCGCCGCTACCGCCCATTAAAATGTCATCACCAGAACCACCATTAACGGTGTCGTCACCCGCCTCGCCAGACAAAATATCATTACCGCCGGCTCCATTAATGGAGTCATCGCCCGCACCCGCATTAATTACATCGTCAGAGCTGTAGCCGACCAACGGCTGATTGGCGTCTGTGCCCAGCAGCACCTGAGACTTGATGGACGTCTGATCCCAGAAGCTACCATCAGCGAACTGAATGCGGTCTATCTGATAGCCCCCAGCGGCATCCGACATGAAGTGATACATCACGCGCAGGCTGTCAGTCGAGCCGTTTGACCTAATAACCAGGTCGTAGCCTTCTTGAGCAATCGTAACGTCACTAACGTTCAGCCCGATGAGCTTCACGGTATCGAGTTTGCCCAGGCGGGATTCATTGGCGTAGTAAATCGTGTCCTGGCCAGAACCTTTTCCAAAAAGGTACGTGTCGTCGCCTGCACCGCCATCGAGGCGATCATTACCAGTGCCACCATCTAGGATATCGCTGCCTGCGCCGCCAAGAAGGGTGTCGTTGCCCGAGCCGCCGTTGAGCTGATCGTCGCCTTCGTCACCATTCAGGGTATCTGACCCAATTCCACCAGAAATCATGTCATTACCTGTACCACCGTACACCGTGTCATCGCCGGCGCCAGCATCGATAACATCGTCACCGCCGTATCCCGTCAGGTACTCATCCGCATCGGAACTCCGCAGTACCTGCGTTTTAATGGCGGCTTGATCCCAAAACGTACCGTCGCCGAACTGGATGCGGTCTATCTGATAGCCAGAAGTCGCATCCCCCATAAAGTGGTAGAGCACGCGCATAGTGTCGATAGTACCGACGACACGGATCACGAGGTCGTAACCATCACGGGTGACCGTGATGTCCGATGCGTTCAAGTCGATCAATTTGACGGTATCGACTTTGCCTGGACGCGTTTCATTAGCGTAATAAATCGTATCTTGGCCAGAGCCTTTGCCAAATACATAGGTATCGTCGCCAGCACCGCCGTCCATGCGGTCATTACCTGCACCACCGTCAAGGGTGTCATTTCCAGAGCCACCGTTGAGAATGTCGTTTCCGATGCCACCCTGTAAAAAGTCATTGCCCTCATCACCGGTCAGGGTGTCAGCACCATTTCCGCCAGAAAGGACATCGTTCCCGGCCCCCCCACTCACCGTATCGTCCCCGTCCCCGCCTAGTAGGGTGTCATTACCTCCGCCACCGCTAACGGCATCATCACCGGCTCCGGCATTGATCACATCGTCCGTACTGTAGCCCGTCAATGATTGGTTCGCGTCAGTGCCCAACAGCACGAGAGATTTAATAGCTGTCTGATCCCAGAAGCTGCCATCAGCAAATAGAATTCGGTCGATTTGGTATCCACCTGCCGCATCACTCTGGAAGTGATATGTAACCCTGAGGCTATCGCTCGTTCCATTAATTCGAATGAGTAAGTCAATGCCGTCTTGTGAAATTGTGACTTCAGACGCGTCGAGGTCAGTCAACTTGACTGTGTCAACCTTGCCGATTCTAACTTCGTTGGCATAATAGATAGTGTCCTGGCCTGATCCTTTGCCAAACAGGTAAGTATCATCACCCGCACCTCCATCCAAGCGGTCATTTCCGGCCCCTCCGTCAAGAACATCGTCGCCAGCACCACCACTTAAAATGTCATTGCCACTGCCGCCTTGCAGAAGGTCAGCACCCTCATCGCCATTTAGGGTGTCCGCCCCGCTACCCCCAGTGAGCGTATCGTTTCCCTCACCGCCATAAACTACATCGTCACCAGTGCCCGCATTGATTTGATCATCTGTCTTATAGCCATACAGATATTGATCCGCATCTGTGCCACGAAGTGCTTCGAGTTTGATTGCGGTCTGATCCCAAAATGTACCGTCGGCGAACTGGATGCGATCAATCTGATAACCAGAGGTTGCTTCACCCAAGAAGTGATACATCACGCGCAAACTGTCAGTCGTGCCGTTAATGCGGATGACAAGGTCATACCCATCGTGCACCAAACTGATTTCGGATGCCTTCAGATCAATCAACTTGACGGTGTCGAGCTTACCGGCACGAGTCTCGTAGGCGTAATTGATCGTGTCCTGGCCTGAGTCTCTTCCGAATAGATAGGTATCGTCACCTTCGCCACCGTTCAGGCGATCGGATCCCGCACCGCCGCTCAAAACATCATCGCCAGCTCCACCCATGAGAATGTCGTCACCCGCGCCACCACTAATAACGTCATTCCCGCTCGTGCCGACTAGATTAAGAGACTCAAATGAGCCGGAGGAAAACAAATTGGCAACGATGTCAGCTTTACCCCAAACGATGCCATTCTCAAACTGAAGTTGATCAATGGCATATCCCGAAAGGGTGCTTGGGTTGAAGTGATAAAGGATTCTAAGCGTGTCACCGGTGCCCTTGATTTGCACAATCAAGTCGTCCGACTCTCTTCGCAACACCACATCTGCCGCGGTCAGTCCAACCAGCTTTACACTGTCCAACTTGTTAACTGTAGTGTCGTTATAGAAATAGTTGTTGACGGTATCCTGTCCAGATCCCCTGCGGAAAATGTACGTATCTGAACCCGCGCCGCCACTGAGCGAATCGTTGCCCGCACCGCCATCCAACGTGTCCGACCCCTCTTCACCATTGAGGATGTCTTTGCCTTCACCGCCTTGAAGGATGTCATCCCCTCCACGGCCACTCAAAATGTCGTTACCAGCGAGCCCAATCAAAACATCTGACGAGTCATAACCAATGAGGTTGTCATCCCCATCAGCGCCATTTAACAGGGCCGCCCTGATCTGGGCATTTGTCAGAATCGCCCCATCAGAAAACTGCAGTTGGTCGACAGCATATCCATAGAGAAGGCTAGAGCTGAAGTGCGAGCTGATCCGCAGGATGTCTCCGGTGCCTTTGATCTGGATTATTAAATCGTCATACTCTCGCCGCATCGCAATATCCGCGATAGACATCCCTTCCAGTCTGATGACATCCAACTTATCAGGTGTGGTGTCGTTGTATGCAAAATTATTTATAGTATCCTGACCGGAACCCTTGCGGAAAATGTATGTATCAGACCCATAACCCCCATCAAGGGAGTCGTTACCAGCACCACCGTCCAGGAGATCACTCCCGTAGCCACCGGATAGCGTATCGTTGCCATTACCTCCAAACAGAATGTCGTTACCCTCTTCACCACTGAGGGTATCTTTGCCGTCTCCCCCCTCAAGCGTATCGTCACCGGAGCGACCGCTGAGTAAGTCGTTACCGGCAGACCCACTTAGCAAATCGGCGGTGTCATAGCCAATGATGCTGTCATCCCCCTGAGTTCCTTGCAGCAACGCCGACTTGATCTGCGAGTTGCCCATGATTGTCCCATCAGCAAACTGGAGCTGATCAATGGCATACCCATAGAGCGCACTGGAACTGAAATGAGAGCTGACCTTAAGACTCTCACCGGTTTCCCTGATCTGTATGATCAGGTCATCAGAATCACGGCGAAGCAACACATCTTCCAGATTTAGGCCATCAAACCGGACGACATCGAGTTTGCCCACAGTGGTGTCGTTATAGGCATAGTTATTGATCGTGTCCTGACCTGAGCCTTTGCGGAACACATAGACATCCGAACCATATCCGCCATCCAGAGAGTCGTTACCTGCACCGCCGTCGAGAATGTCGTTTCCATAGCCGCCAGTCAGCGTATCATTGCCAGCACCGCCCAATAAAGTGTCATTGCCCTCTTCACCATTGAGCGTGTCCTTCCCGTCTCCACCATCCAGCATGTCATCGCCGGCCCGGCCATTGAGCGTGTCATTGCCGAGCAAACCAGTGAGGACATCAGCCGACTCATAACCGGTCAGGACATCATCTCCTTGCGTGCCATTGAGCAAGGCCGCTTTTATCTGAGCAACGTTCAACGTCAAACCATCGGCAAACAGCAGTTGGTCTATCGCATAGCCATAGATCAAACTCGAGTTGAAGTGCGAGTTAATGCGCAGCGTCTCTCCAGTGTCACGAATCTGAACAATCAGATCATCCGACTCGCGACGCAATATCACATCAGCCTGATTCAGGCCTTCAAGGCGTACAACATCGAGTTTATTGACAGTTGTATCGTTGTAAGCTGAATTGCTGATGGTGTCTTGGCCGGATCCTCGACGGAATACGTAAACATCCGAGCCATAGCCACCATCTAAACTGTCATTGCCAGTACCACCGTCCAGAATGTCGTATCCGTAACCTCCGGAAAGGTTATCGTTATCCGTGCCACCGCTTAGCGTGTCATTACCATTCCCGCCTGAAAGTGAGTCATTCCCGGAGCCACCGATAAGAACATCATCGCCGTCATCTCCATAGAGGATATCTTTACCGTCACCTCCATCAATCTTGTCATTGCCAGAGCCACCGCCGAGGGTATCGTTGCCACCTTCTCCCGTAATGACATCGTCTGTGCCGTAACCCGTCAGGTTGTCATCACTGACAGTACCGAAAAGCAGCGCAGCTTTTATTTGGGTGTTATCTAGAACGGTGCCATCAGCAAATTGAAGCTGATCGATAGCATAGCCATAGGTCGTGCTTGAGCTGAAATGCGAGCTGACCCGCAAGGTCTCACCCGACTCTTTAATCTGAATCACAAGATCGTCCGACTCTCGTCGAATAATGACATCTGAAACCGTCAGTCCCTCAAGACGTATGACATCAAGCTTGTTTACAGTAACGTCGTTGTACGCAAAGTTGCTGATGATGTCCTGGCCCGAGCCTCGACGAAAAATATAAGTGTCAGAACCAAACCCACCGTCCAGGGAGTCATTCCCGATGCCACCATCGAGCACATCATCGCCGTAGCCACCCACTAGCGAATCGTTGCCCGCGCCACCCAGAAGGGTGTCGTTACCTTCTTCGCCGTATAAGGAATCTTTACCGTCACCGCCATCCAACGTATCGTTACCGGAACGTCCGCTTAAACTGTCGTTACCCATCCCGCCTATAAGATTGTCCGAAGTTTCATAGCCAATAATAGTGTCGTCAGACTCTGTACCTATCAGTAAGGCCGCAGTAATTTGCGCGTTTTGCCAGACAGTCCCGTCGGCGAACTGCAATTGATCGATTGCGTACCCTGCATGAACGTCAACTGCGAAGTGTGAGCTAATCCGAAGAACTTCGCCTGTTGACCTTATCTGGATAAGCAGATCATCAGACTCTCGACGAATACTGATATCTAAGGCGTTCAGCCCCTCAAGTCGCACGATATCCAGCTTGTTCGAAGTTTTGTCATCGTATGCATAATTTCGAATAACGTCTTGGCCGGATCCCTTCCGGAAGATATAGGTATCAGAACCGAACCCACCCTCCAGGGAATCATTGCCTGCGCCACCATCGAGGATATCGTTACCTGCGCCGCCTGTGAGAGAGTCGTTATCTGCGCCTCCTAGAAGAGTGTCATCTCCTTCTTCGCCGTTCAGCGTATCCTTCCCATCGCCACCGTCCAGAACGTCGTTTCCTGCGCGCCCCATCAACGTGTCGTTACCAGCCATGCCAACGAGTCTGTCCGCGGTTTCGTAGCCTTGAATAGTGTCGCTCTCGTCAGTGCCAATCAGTAATGCAGCAGTGATTTGGGCTTTATCCCAAACAACCCCATCGCTGAATTGCAACTGATCCACGGCGTACCCGTAGATCAGACTAGAGCTAAAGTGCGAACTGACACGCAACAACTCACCCGTCTCGCGGATCTGTATCAACAGGTCGTCACCTTCCCGGCGGATGCTTACGTCCGCAGCGACCAAGCCCTCAAGACGAATAACATCCAGCTTAGCGACAGTGGTGTCGTTATAAACCCCATTGCTTATTGTGTCCTGCCCAGAGCCTTTGCGGAAAAGGTAGACATCAGAGCCTTTACCTCCGTCTAACGAGTCGTTACCGGCCCCGCCATCTAGTATGTCGTTACCGTCGCCTCCATTCAGAGTGTCGTTTCCTGCTCCACCTAAAAGAGTATCGTTGCCGTCTTCACCGTAAAGACTATCTTTGCCGTCGCCACCATCAAGAATATCGTTGCCTGCGCGTCCACTGATTGTGTCGTTACCTGCCAATCCCGTCAGCTTATCGTCGGAACTGTAACCGGTGATCGCGTCATCCCCAGCAGTCCCCACTAAAAGTGCTGCTGTAATCTGTGATTTATCCCAAACAGTGCCATCACTAAATTGCAACTGGTCAATGGCGTACCCATACAGTGGGTCGTTGTTGAAGTGCGACGAAATCCGAAGAGTTTCACCCGTCTCGATGATCTGGATAATAAGATCATCTGAGTATCGGCTGATGCTGACTTGCGAAGCAGTAAGTCCTTCGAGACGCACCACATCAAGCTTATCTTGCGTCGCATCCCGGTACGCATAATTTGAGATGGTGTCCTGACCGGATCCTTTTTTGAAAATATAGGTGTCGGAGCCATAATCACCGCTTAGTGTGTCATTTCCCGAACCGCCATCCAGAACATCATCACCATACCCGCCAGAAAGCGTGTCGTTACCAGCACCTCCAAGCAGCGTGTCATTCCCTTCCTCGCCATTTAGCGTATCGCGTCCATCTCCACCGTCCAGGACATCGTCCCCGGCTCGACCGCTGAGAGTGTCATTGCCAGCAAAGCCGCTCATCCTATCGGATGTCTCGTAGCCGGTAAGGGTGTCCTCACCGGCGGAACCGCTTAAAAGTGCCGCTTTGATGAAGGCCTTGTCCCAAATAGATCCATCGCTGAACAACACTTGATCAATTGCGTAACCATAAGCAACATTTAAGCTGAAATGCCCGCTTACACGAAGCGATTCACCGGTGTCCTTGATTTGGATTACAAGGTCATCATATTCACGTCGAATCAGGACGTCTTCAGGTCTTAGTCCTTCGAGCAGGATGACATCCTGCTTTCCTGAGAGAGCATCGTCGTAAACACCATTATTGATCGTGTCTTGGCCTGAGCCTCGACGGAACAGGTAGGTGTCAGAGCCATGGCCACCGTCAAGAGAATCATTACCCGATCCCCCGTCGAAAACGTCGTTACCCTCTCCACCACTTAAGACATCGTTGTCGGCGCCACCCAGAAGAGTGTCGTTGCCATCCTCTCCGTTGAGAGTGTCCCTTCCCGCTCCGCCGTCGAGGACATCATCTCCACCACGACCGCTGAGTGTGTCACTGCCAGCAAGGCCGAACAGGTGATCAGCGGTTTGATATCCGATGATCGTCTCAGCGTTTTCAGAAGCCTTGACCACTTCTGCTTTTAGTCTATTACCATCCCAAACCGAACCGTCGGAGAACTGGACTTGATCGATTGCGTAGGCACTGTTGCCGTCCTGGCTAAAATGAGAACGAACGCGTATGGAGTCACCGGTTGATTTGATTTGGATGATCAGATCATCAGATTGACGCCAAACACTAATATCTGCTTCGCTCAAGCCATCCAGCTTGATCACATCGACCTTGTTGGTAGTTGTATCTCCCGAAGTATAGTTATAAATGGAGTCCTGCCCGGCGCCTTTGCGGAACAAGTAGACATCGGAGCCTATCCCTCCTTCGAGAGCGTCGTTACCCGAGCCGCCATCTAAAATGTCGTCGCCGGCCCCACCATACAGATTGTCATTTCCAGCATCGCCCGCCAGAGCATCCTTGCCATCATCACCGTAAAGCAGATCAACGCCTGATCCTCCACTTAGGAGATCGTCTCCGACATCGCCATGCAGAGTATCGTTACCCTCATCCCCGGACAGCACGTCGTTGCCTGCTCGACCATCAATCGTGTCGTCGCCAAGACCACCGCTAATTTGGTCATCGGATGCATACCCCGTCAAGGTATCGTTGCCATCAGTACTCTTGAAGGCGGCCATGGCTTTGATCTGATCCATCTTCCAGATTGTGCTATCGGCAAAACGGATTTCATCTACCTTGTATGGGCTGTCACCATCGTTACTGAAGTAGCTGGATACGGTGATCTTGTCGGCGCTCCCGCTCAGCGCTAGAACCAGATCTGCTCCTGATCTTGTGACAACAATGTCTCGAACTGCGATATCAGTACCGAATACAATTGCGTCGATTTTTCCCGTATCAGAGTCATAGTTACTAACAGTGTCTTGACCCCATCCTCGGTTAAATAGGTAAGTGTCTGAGCCAGAACCACCATTCAGCGAATCATTGCCGATCCCGCCGTCCAGTACGTCGTTGCCACTTTCGCCGGTGAGGTAATCATCACCGCTGCCGCCTTGCAGCACATCCGCACCGGCGCCACCGTATATATAGTCTCGTCCCTCGCCACCGGCGAGCATGTCGTCGCCGTCTTCACCGCTCAGGTAGTCATTGCCGTCACCGCCTGATAGCGTGTCATTACCAGTGCCACCACTCAGAGTATCGTCACCGGCATCGCCGTTAAGTACGTCGGCACCGCCCAGACCATAGAGAGAATCGTCGCCTTGGCCCCCACTGATTGCGTCATTCGTGGCGTAACCCCAGATGGCATCATTGCCATCGGACGTTTGCACCGCCATTGACTTGATCTGATCCAGAGACCAGTTGGTACCGTCGCCGAACTTGATGGATTCGACCAGGTAGGGATTCAAGCCGTCGTTGCTGAAATAACCTGACACCGTGATACGGTCACTGGTGCCGCGCAGAGTCAGAACCAGATCACTAGACGACCGGGTGACCACAATATCGCTCGCCGAAATGTCGGCCGCGAACTCGATGCTGTCCGATTTATTCAGGCTGCTGTCGTAGTTGTTGATCGAATCCTGGCCCCAGCCGCGGCTGAAGCGATAGACGTCAGAACCTTCACCACCATTCAGCGAGTCATTACCGATCCCACCGTCCAGCACGTCGTTGCCGCTGTCACCGGTGAGGTAATCATCACCGCTGCCGCCTTGCAGCACATCCGCACCGGCGCCACCGTATATATAGTCTCGTCCCTCGCCACCGGCGAGCATGTCGTCGCCGTCTTCACCGCTCAGGTAGTCATTGCCGTCACCGCCTGATAGCGTGTCATTACCAGTGCCACCACTCAGAGTATCGTCACCGGCATCGCCGTTAAGTACGTCGGCACCGCCCAGACCATAGAGAGAATCGTCGCCTTGGCCCCCACTGATTGCGTCATTCGTGGCGTAACCCCAGATGGCATCATTGCCATCGGACGTTTGCACCGCCATTGACTTGATCTGATCCAGAGACCAGTTGGTACCGTCGCCGAACTTGATGGATTCGACCAGGTAGGGATTCAAGCCGTCGTTGCTGAAATAACCTGACACCGTGATACGGTCACTGGTGCCGCGCAGAGTCAGAACCAGATCACTAGACGACCGGGTGACCACAATATCGCTCGCCGAAATGTCGGCCGCGAACTCGATGCTGTCCGATTTATTCAGGCTGCTGTCGTAGTTGTTGATCGAATCCTGGCCCCAGCCGCGGCTGAAGCGATAGACGTCAGAACCTTCACCACCATTCAGCGAGTCATTACCGATCCCACCGTCCAGCACGTCGTTGCCGCTGTCACCGGTGAGGTAATCATCACCGCTGCCGCCTTGCAGCACATCCGCACCGGCGCCACCGTATATATAGTCTCGTCCCTCGCCACCGGCGAGCATGTCGTCGCCGTCTTCACCGCTCAGGTAGTCATTGCCGTCACCGCCTGATAGCGTGTCATTACCAGTGCCACCACTCAGAGTATCGTCACCGGCATCGCCGTTAAGTACGTCGGCACCGCCCAGACCATAGAGAGAATCGTCGCCTTGGCCCCCACTGATTGCGTCATTCGTGGCGTAACCCCAGATGGCATCATTGCCATCGGACGTTTGCACCGCCATTGACTTGATCTGATCCAGAGACCAGTTGGTACCGTCGCCGAACTTGATGGATTCGACCAGGTAGGGATTCAAGCCGTCGTTGCTGAAATAACCTGACACCGTGATACGGTCACTGGTGCCGCGCAGAGTCAGAACCAGATCACTAGACGACCGGGTGACCACAATATCGCTCGCCGAAATGTCGGCCGCGAACTCGATGCTGTCCGATTTATTCAGGCTGCTGTCGTAGTTGTTGATCGAATCCTGGCCCCAGCCGCGGCTGAAGCGATAGACGTCAGAACCTTCACCACCATTCAGCGAGTCATTACCGATCCCACCGTCCAGCACGTCGTTGCCGCTGTCACCGGTGAGGTAATCATCACCGCTGCCGCCTTGCAGCACATCTGCACCGGCGCCACCGTAGATATAGTCTCGTCCCTCGCCACCGACGAGTGTATCGTCGCCGTCTTCACCGCTCAGGGAGTCATTGCCTTGACCACCTGACAGCGTGTCATTCCCTGTGCCACCACTCAAAGTGTCGTCACCGGCATCGCCGTTAAGTACGTCGTTACCGCCCTGGCCGTAAAGTGAATCGCTACCAAGACCACCGCTAATGGTGTCGTCAGTAGCGTAACCCCAGATGGCGTCATTACCATCGGACGCTTGCACCGCCATTGACTTGATCTGATCCAGAGACCAGTTGGTACCGTCGCCGAACTTGATGGATTCGACCAGGTAGGGATTCAAGCCGTCGTTGCTGAAATAACCTGACACCGTGATACGGTCACTGGTGCCGCGCAGAGTCAGAACCAGATCACTAGACGACCGGGTGACCACAATATCGCTCGCCGAAATGTCGGCCGCGAACTCGATGGTGTCCGATTTGTTCAAGCTGCTGTCGTAGCTATAGATAGTGTCCTGGCCCCAGCCGCGGCTGAAACGATAGACGTCAGAACCTTCACCACCATTCAGCGAGTCATTACCGATCCCACCGTCCAGCACGTCGTTGCCGCTGTCACCGGTGAGGTAATCATCACCGCTGCCGCCTTGCAGCACATCCGCACCGGCGCCACCGTAGATATAGTCTCGTCCCTCGCCACCGACGAGTGTATCGTCGCCGTCTTCACCGCTCAGGGAGTCATTGCCTTGACCACCTGACAGCGTGTCATTCCCTGTGCCACCACTCAAAGTGTCGTCACCGGCATCGCCGTTAAGTACGTCGTTACCGCCCTGGCCGTAAAGTGAATCGCTACCAAGACCACCGCTAATGGTGTCGTCAGTAGCGTAACCCCAGATGGCATCATTGCCATCGGACGCTTGCACCGCCATTGACTTGATCTGATCCAGAGACCAGTTGGTACCGTCGCCGAACTTGATGGATTCGACCAGGTAGGGATTCAAGCCGTCGTTGCTGAAGTAACCCGACACCGTGATACGGTCACTGGTGCCGCGCAGAGTCAGAACCAGATCACTAGACGACCGGGTGACCACAATATCGCTTGCCGAAATGTCGGACGCGAACTCGATGGTGTCCGATTTGTTCAAGCTGCTGTCGTAGCTATAGATAGTGTCCTGGCCCCAGCCGCGGCTGAAACGATAGACGTCAGAACCTTCACCACCATTCAGCGAGTCATTACCGATCCCACCGTCCAGTACGTCGTTGCCGCTGTCGCCGGTGAGGTAATCATCACCGCTGCCGCCTTGCAGCACGTCAGCACCTGCGCCTCCGTAGATATAATCTCGTCCTTCGCCACCAGCGAGCAAATCGTCGCCGTCTTCACCGCTCAGGGAGTCATTGCCGTCACCGCCAGACAGCGTGTCATTGCCTGCACCACCGCTCAGCGAGTCATTACCGGCATCGCCGTTGAGTACGTCGGCACCGCCCAGACCATAGAGAGAATCGCTACCAAGACCACCGCTAATGGTGTCGTCAGTAGCGTAACCCCAGATGGCATCATTGCCATCGGACGCTTGCACCGCCATTGACTTGATCTGATCCAGAGACCAGTTGGTACCGTCGCCGAACTTGATGGATTCGACCAGGTAGGGATTCAAGCCGTCGTTGCTGAAGTAACCCGACACCGTGATACGGTCACTGGTGCCGCGCAGAGTCAGAACCAGATCACTAGACGACCGGGTGACCACAATATCGCTCGCCAAAATGTCGGGAGCGAACTCGATGGTGTCCGATTTATTCTGGCTGCTGTCGTAGTTATTGATCGAATCCTGGCCCCAGCCGCGGCTGAAGCGATAGACGTCGGAACCTTCACCGCCATTCAGGGAATCATTGCCGATCCCGCCGTCGAGGACGTCGTTGCCGCTGTCGCCGGTGAGGTAATCATCACCGCTGCCGCCTTGCAGCACGTCAGCACCTGCGCCTCCGTAGATATAATCTCGTCCTTCGCCACCAGCGAGCAAATCGTCGCCGTCTTCACCGCTCAGGGAGTCATTGCCGTCACCGCCAGACAGCGTGTCATTGCCTGTGCCACCGCTCATCGAGTCATTACCGGCATCGCCGTTGAGTAAGTCGTTACCGCCCTGACCGTAAAGTGTATCGTCGCCAAGACCACCACTGATGATGTCGTCAGCGATATATCCCCAGATGGAGTCGTTGCCGTCAGAAGCTTGGAGGGCCATTAACTTGACCTGATCCAGAGACCAACTGGTACCGTCGCCAAACCTGATGGACTCAACCAGGTAGGGATTCAAGCCGTCGTTGCTAAAATAACCCGACACCGTAATCCGATCGCTGGTGCCACGCAATGTCAAAACTAAATCACTGGAAGACCGAGTAACTACAATGTCGCTTGCCAAAATGCCCGAAGCGAATTCAATGCTGTCGGATTTGTTCAGACTGTTGTCGTAATTATTGATGGAATCCTGGCCCCAGCCCCGGTTAAAACGATAAACGTCGGAACCGTCACCGCCACTCAATGAGTCGTTTCCGATTCCTCCATCTAAAATGTCATTGCCCGCTTCTCCATCTAGCAAGTCGGATCCTGCACCACCGAAGAGATGGTCGGAACCATCATTCCCGTGAATAACATCATCGCCATCACCGCCATCCAGTACATCGTTGCCACTTTGACCAAATAAGATATCGTCACCTTTCCCCCCAGAAAGATTATCGTCACCGGCGAACCCCCATATCTGGTCGTTGCCATCCGTACTTTTTACGACTATCGAATCTATCTCATCTATCGCCCAATAACTTCCGTCATCGAATTGAATTTTGTCGACGGCATATCCATTATTCGAAACTGTGACGTCATCAAAATAGCTTTGAATTGTTACACTGTCAGAGGTACCACGGATCTGCAAAATTAGATCGTAATAATTTCGCTTTACGAGTATGTCGGCAGCCGTAATACCTTTACCAAATATGAGAGTATCAAGTTGACTGCCAGCGACGTCTGTATCCGAATTGAATATTGTATCTTGCCCATCTCCAATATTAAAATGATAGGTGTCTGCACCATCCCCACCCGCTAGATAGTCATTACCCTCACCACCTATGAGCGTGTCATTTCCCTGCCCACCATAGATACGATCATTACCGCCCAAGCCATTTAAATAATCATTGGCGACGCTTCCGTTCAGGATATCGCTGCCTAGCGAACCTACAGTAGTATTCCAACCCAAACCAGAAAGCAACGTATGGAAATTGTCGGTACCAGACTTTCCTTCTATACGTAAAAGATCCAAAAGCTGTTGACCAAAAGCGCCATCACCTGTCAGACCTCTACCCAGTTCAGATATGATTAATATTCCATTTTCAGAATCAGCGTCGTATTCGGCTTTGAGCCTATCTACAAGAGTAGTGATATTCCATTGAATACCATTCTCGTCGAACGTCACGCTTAAACCATCGAACATCCCTACGAAATGCGTCTGCAGCATCAATTTGTCATAGATAACTGATGCAAAATTATCAAACGCTTGAAGTAATATTGTCGCCGCTGGCCCATGCGGATTAGGGTCGCGAGTCCCCCAGCACCACGTTCCCAAATAGCCCTCCCCTAGAAAAGCTTCAAGCGTTGCAAGTTTTCGCGCATCACCGATGACATTTCCGTAAATTTGTGTGGCCGCCCGGCTATCCGGGTCGATATCCTGAACGCCCGCCCAATGATAGATAATATCCAACAACAAATTTTGCCTGACAGCTACATCCTCTTCTAGGGAAAACTGCTCTACCAGACGTTCTAGCTGCCCTGTCGAATCCAGTGCCATAGCGCGCTGCAAATCATGGACATTCCCAAAACCTTTAATATCGGGTAGCAGTAAAATCTCATCACTAACAGAGACAACACTAAGATCTACAGTTTGAGCTGTGTTAACGGAAAACCAAACGTCATCCATAGCACCAACAGCACCATCAGTCTTAGTATAGCTACCTACTTGCCGATGTTGGTTTCCGTTTATATCTACAACGCTTGAAGCCACGTTACCATTCGCATCGACGACACCGGGTTCTGAATAGCCAGTACTTAGCGATTTCACGCCTGCCGCGTTTAAGCCCAGCAGTTCCCCGTCCTGTATTACACCATCACTGTTTCTGTCTACCCAAACGCGCAACTCGTTGAAGACACCGTCGCTCTCATCAATGACGCCATCATGATTCTGATCTACGTCAGCGAGTGCCAGAAAGCCATTAATGGCTTTAGACCCAGAAGTGGTAACTGTGCTATTCCCAAAGAGCTCTCTACCATTATCAATAGAACCGTCGTGGTCTTTATCCCACACCAATAAACCGTCATCCTTACCAACCCAACCACTTTTTTCAGCAAAACCATTACTATCGTGGTCAAAATACACGCCATCTACCGAGGATAGCGTCTCGACACCATCTCCATCTAAATCAAGAACTAACGGGCTGCGTGTAATCTCAGCCAATCCAAAAGCCTTCAACAAACTTCCGATTACTGCGCCTGAAATATTTGTCAAATTCTTTAGACTAGCCTTCAAAATATCTATATCTTTTGAAAAACCGTCCATCAGAGCATTTAATTCCGAGACAATAATATCCGGAATTCTATTAGCGCTATCAAATGTTTCATTCGCGAATTCAACACCTGCCTTAGTAGACACTACATTATCTGGATTATTCCAGAATTGACCATCTGTGTTTATCTTATCATTGTCCCACCCATTTTTATAATTATATATCCCTCCTGCAAGCACGGCCACCCCACCCGAAACACCGAGCACGGAAGCGACTAAACCGTAATTAAATGAAGCTGCATTGGCAAAATCTGCGACAAATCGATTATATTCTGTTCCAGTTTCACCATTATAGTTTCGCTGAATATCTATTTCGCCACCATGACGAGCATCAGTGTACAGCTTTGCATACACCTCACCCTTCAGAGACTCTACTGGTGAGTCTGGAAATTTTTGGTTAACTACCTGTGCTTCCGACTCCAGCCAGGCCTTATAATTAGCCGCCACTTTATTGACATCATAATCTTTTGGGACGATATATGGAGAACCATTTTTTGACAATGGGTCTATGATATAATTTCCAGAGCCGTCCTCCAACCATTTAGCATCAACTTCGGTTCCATCATTTCGTGTAGCTGTAAGCTTTTCACCGAACTGACCAGTATTCACAACCTTAATAACCATAACACTCCCATCCCTGCGAATTTAATTTGCTAATTATTGACAATGGTATATTTAATGCGCACCTTACCTGACAAATCCAAACTCTGTATCTCGACTCGATCCCTAGAAATTGTACGCTGTGACTTCAGGGATACAGACAAAGTTTCAGAGTCGACCCAAGCAACTGACGAAGCTAAGAGCAACGAGCACGGCGCGCTAGTTACCAGCGTATTTTTATACTCTTTTGGGTTGGCTGGTTCTTTACCAACCGTATATACATAGACATTTGTGAAACAATAAGACCACGCTGCCCCACCCCCATCTAAGGATACAACCTTGGCTATATTCTTACCATCGGGAGATTGAATATGGGTGGTCAACTCTTCTTGGTCACTTGGGATTTTTCCTTGGAAATACCAAATCGCGAAATGCACTATAAAACCGACGACCCCTAAACAAATCAGTAACGATCTGACGACTTTTAATAACAAATTCATTATCCATCTCCGGCTTCGGTTAAAAATCGTAATAAATCTAAAATTATTTAATAATAACCCTATCAGCTTTTTTTCAAAACGTCGGAAACATCTTGAAGTCTATTAACAAAATGATATCTATCTGTATAAAAACCCGCAATAAAACCATTTTGTTTTTTCATGAGCCATCCAATTCGAGAGTCCGTAGAAACTAAGAATCGCTCGCCGCATTATGATTAGGTAAACACTCACCGTTCCCTAACGCTTTCGCTGAGATGCTGTTGTAGCGGACTGAGAAAGTATTCAATTACTCTACGAGTATCTGTTTTTACTTCTGCACTCACGCTCATGCCCGGTGTAAGAGACACTGATTTACCGTCAACAACCAGATGGTCTGTGTCTAGCGTTATTTTACTGCTATAGATCAGTCCGCGTTTTTCATCTTCAATGGCATCAGTCGAAACGCTTTTTACTTTGCCTTCAACGGCGCCGTATTTTGTGAATGTAAAGGTCTCGACTTTTACCGTGACGCTCTGCCCTGCGTGTACAAAGCCCACATCTTTGTTTTCAAACATGGCTTCAACTTCGACAGGCTGACTATCAGGAACCAGATACATCAACGGCTGCGCTGGTGTGACGACTCCACCTATAGTGTGGGTACTCAACTGCTGCACGGTGCCATCCACAGGCGCCTCGACCGTAGTTAAATCCTCCTGATAGCGGGCCTTGGCTAATTCTTGGCCTAGGGACGCTACTTTCTGATCAGCTTGCTGTAGTAGATCCAGCATCGCCCGCCGCGCCTGCGCTATGACCCCATCTCTACGTCGCTCTGCTTCGCGTCGAGCCGCACCCGATTGCAGAATGCTAACTTGTTGAACGGAAAGCTGCCGTTCGATATCAAGTCTTGCTTGTTCTTTTTCCAGGTAGGCATGACGAGCGATGTATTGCTTCTGCAGAAGATGTTCATAATCAGTGGCCAGCTTGATAGCAATCGGCAGTGTTTTTTGCAGGTTGTCTACCTGAGCACGCGCAGCCTGAATATCAGCCTGACGCTGCTGAATTTCAGCTTCAGCCTGGTCGAGACTACTGCGGAACTCTTGGTACTGTCCTCGAAGCCATCTTTCCGCCGCTAAGAGGTGAACAGGATCTACGTCGGTAATGGTGCCTGTTAGAGAGGCCGGAGCGTGACTTCCATTTATCGCCCCCAACATAGCTTCTGCCCTAGCGCTGTCGACACGGGCAGCTAGCAGATCACTTTTGATTCGACCAACATCAGCATCCGCCGAAGTTGAATCCAGCTCCAAAAGCAACTGTCCCGCCTTCACTGCCTGGCCGTCCGTAACGTGGATAGCTTTGACTACGGCTGTTTCGCTGCTCTGAATAACCTTCGTTTTCCCACTCGGAATAATTTTTCCGGTCGCGGTAGCAACAACATCGATTTTTCCAATACATGCCCAGATTAACGCGACAGCGGTAAAGGCCATGATCGTCCACATGAAAACTCGTGGTGCCGGATGAACAGGTTTGTCCTGAAGCTCAAGCACAGCGGGCAAAAACTCAACTTCGTGGGTCAGACGTTTTGGAACGTCCATTTCCTTTCTGCGCCGCCATGAGTCACGCCAAGCTCGGCGATATCGATGACCCAATCCTGATTTTTCGGCGTTAGACATGATCACTCCCCTGCTGCAAGCGGTGAAGGCGAGAGTAGTGACCAGCTTGATGAGACAGCAGTTCGGAATGAGTGCCTTGCTCTACTATCTGTCCACGATCAACAACTACAATGCGATTCGCATTCCGCACAGCCGACAGTCGGTGCGCGATGATGATCACTGACCGACCTTTGCAAATCGACTGCATGTTCTGCTGAACGATTCGTTCTGACTCATAATCGAGGGCGCTGGTCGCTTCGTCGAAAATTAGAATGCGGGGGTTTCCCATCAACGCCCTAGCTATGGCAATGCGCTGTCGTTGCCCACCAGAGAGCGACGCACCATGTTCACCAACCATGGTGTCGTAGCCTTCCGGTAACTCAAGGATGAAATCGTGGGCGCCCGCAAGTTTGGCCACGTTAATAACCGCGTCCAGCGGCGCACCAGCGTCACTCAGTGCGATGTTTTCGCGAATGCTGCGGTTGAACAACATGCTGTCCTGAAGGACTACACCGATCTGCCGTCGGAGTGAGGATACATCTGCCAGGGCTAGATCCATCCCGTCCACTAGCACCCGTCCACGCTCTGGGACATATAGGCGTTGAAGCAACCTTGTTAGCGTGCTTTTGCCTGAACCGGATCGTCCAACCACACCAATAACTTGCCCTGCCTCGATGATGAGATTGACGCCACGAAGAATTTCCGAGCCGTCCGGACGGTAACGAAAGTGCACCTCATCGAATTCAATATGGCCCTTGATTGGTGGCAGAGCGCTTCGGGTCGCTTGTGATAGTTCAGTTCGCGTATTCAGGATGTCGCCTAGCCTTTGTACCGAGACGCCGGTCTGCTGGAAGTTTGTCCACAACTGAGCAAGTCGCATGATTGGTTGCGACACCCTACCGGCTAGCATGTTAAAGGCCACGAGTTGACCAACGGATAGCTGCCCATCTATCACTAGCCTGGCGCCGACCCAAAGCGTAACTACGGTTACCAATTTACCAATGAGTGAGACGCTCTCGTTCGCGATCGTGGACAATGTCTGAGTCTTGAATCCTGCAGCGACGTAACCCGCCAACTGGTTATCCCATTTACGAATCGCCTGAGGCTCAACAGCCATCGACTTCAACGTATCGATACCGTTAACCGTCTCTACCAGGAAAGCTTGGTTTTCCGCGCCTTTGGCAAAACTGTCGTTAAGCCGCGCCCGTAACACGGGCGTAATCAATACCGAAACAAGGATGTAGAGCGGCAGGGAGATCACTACAACCAACGTGAGCCAACCGCTGTAGCAAAACATTACGGCAATGAACACCACCGAAAATAGAACGTCCAGCAGCAACGTGATTGCATTTCCCGTGATAAAGCTGCGGATATGCTCAAGCTCTCTTACTCGCGCGACCGAATCACCTACGCGTCGAGCCTGAAAATAGGAAAGTGGCAAAGTAATCAAATGCCTGAAAAGCTTGGAGCCCAGCTCTACATCGATACGACTGGCGGTGTGGGCAAAAACATAGCTTCGCAACCCAGACAATCCCGACTCAAACAACATCACTCCAGCGAGACCAACCGCGATTACATCAAGCGTTGTCAGGCCATGATGGACAAGCACCTTGTCCATCACGACTTGGAAGAAGAGCGGCGTGACCAGCGAGAAAAGCTGCAGTACGAATGAGACGAGCAGCACCTCTCCGAGGAGCTTTCTATATTTGACTACCGCAGGAATAAACCACGTGAAATCGAACCGAGATGTCTCACCAGGCTTGCCGGCGCCGGATCTGACTAGCAGGAGTTGACCAGTCCATCGAGCAGCCAAACTTTCGATAGTAATGATTTCAGGGCGCTGTGACCTTGGGTCATGAATCAAAACCTTACCTTGGTCAAGCCGGGCGACTATGAAGTAGTCGCCATTGACGTCCTGAGCAATTGAGGGCAACGGCGTGCGATCGAGTCGGTCGATACCTATCTTGGTAATTCTGGCCTTGAGGCCGAGCTTGCGTGCGGCCAACAAAAGCTCATCGTTTTGCAACCGCTCTCCACCAGCGAATTCATGGGCCAGTTGCTCAGCTGAGGCTGCCACCTGATGGAAACGAGCGAGCATTACCAACGAGGCTAAGCCGGTGTCCAAAAATGGTGGGATTTCAGGCAGAGCGCCGGTATCCGTGGCGTGCATGAGGCTTCCTTGCGTTACAGCGTTAGATGGAGCTATGCCGCACTAGCGTAGGGGCAATTAGTTGGCGCAAATGTATCTAAAGCACGCCGACTTTGATACACATATTTTTCTAGAAGTACGCGTCGCTAGTTAACTTTAGAGATCTAAGGGTAAAAAATCTCGGCTTGGCTCATAGTCCTGCTTTAGATAGCTAGATAGCGCTCTAAGGTCGTCAGGGCTCAGCGTGCCAGCGGCCTGCTTCAGCTTTAGGCTATCCATTATGTAATCGTAGCGAGCATCGTTGTAGTCACGGACTGCAGCGTAGAGCAACCGCTCAGCGTTGAGCACATCTACAACATTTCTAGACCCCAGATCGACACCGACCTTGTTGGCATCTACCGACTTCCGCCCAGATCGGATGCTCTGGCGCCTTGACGTAATCTGATCGACATCCGTGTTAATACCATGAAAGGCATTGCGCGTATTGAGTACCACCTCCCGACGGCGGTCTTCCCTCTCATCCTGGCTTTGGTAAAGGCGCTCCGTAGACTCTCGAACTTGAGAGTTGACCATCCCGCCAGAGTACAATGGAATATTCAGCTCGATCCCAATACTGCTCTGGGAAACGTTACCTCGATAACCATCACTCCCAAAATCTGTCGGATTGCTGTATCCAAAACTATCATTATCACCCTTGCGATACGACGCCACAGCGTCAACTGTTGGTGCATGGCCAGCCTTGCGTTGGCTAAGGGTTTGCTCGGCTACGCCCACTGATTGTTCAGAAGCCTGAAGCTGGAGGTTTTGCTTAACCGCTGCCTCAACCCAAGACTTGGAATCATTAGGCAAAGGAGGAGCAATCGGCAATTGATGCCCCATCCCCGCAATAGAGGTGTAAGGCTCGTTGGTTAAGCGTGATAAGGCTTCGTAAGCTTCGTCCACCTTGCGCTTGATCAACTGTCGATTAGCACGCGCGTTGTCGTACGCAGCCTGAGCGTCGTAGACATCCGTAATGCTTGATGCACCGTCCTCAAGCCGACCTTGAGCCTGATCGCGCTGACGCAGGAGCGCTGCTTCCTCCGCTTCAATGGCCGCGAGCGAGTCGAGTTGTCGAAGCGTTTCGAAGTAAGCTTGCGCTGCGTTTAATACAAGCTCCTGCTCCTTGGCTGATAGCTCAAGCGCTGCTTGGGACACGGAAAGCTTCGCAGCTTTCAATTGATACCAGCGATCGATCCGAAAAAGAGGCTGACTGAGGTTTGCTCGAAATGTAGTTCCGCTGCGCTCCCGCGAGAGCGCAGGTTGATCCCGCTCAAGGCGAGTGCTTTCAGAAGTAGCGCCAGCTGTGAGGTTCGGTAATAAACCAGAGCGGGCTTGGGGAACAGCCTCAAGCTGTGCCTGGAAAGCATGACGCGCAGCGGAGAGCTTGGCATCGTTGATGGCCGCGGATTGGTAGACGCCTAGTAGATCAGCATGCTGATCACTAGTTGCTTGAACAACCGCACTACATGAAGAGATGAAGCACAGAATAAATGCAGGTAGGAATGGGTAAGATTTCATCAACGTTCCATGTATGACGGGCAACTAGATGCTAGCTAGAGATCTATATCGGCCTGAAAGGAAAACTCTTTAACTATTTCCTGCACTAGTAAAATTTACCGTAAGGCTTATCGCCCGCAGATCACTCCGCGTAAAAACAACACCCAATAATCGGAAAATCAGAATGCTGCCCCCCTGAATCAGGTTAGTAAAATAAACCAAGTCCTCTACTGAATCAATTTGTGGGGATCGGACTCGACCCCCTCCCCCGCTCCGACGTACAACATCGATGGTCTGACAAACGCTTATCAAACCAATCGGCCTTCGGTCGCGCTCAAGACTAGGCTCATCGCGTCACACGGCGAATAACCTAGAAGTCCAATCGCTCTTAGCCATACGGCATTTTCAAATGCCAACCTCACCAAATCGCCAGAATCGATGATGGAGCTTCTGAGCTTTGACCTTTTGCCGAGCGCTTGCACGACGGCGACGGCGATTGCATAGGCCAAGCCCTGCATCTGGAGTCAGAGCAATCTGCCGCTTAAGCTCCCTCGAAAACCGAGGTGAACTGAGTTGAAGGCAGTGAGTGGTCTGGAGCAGCTTGTCTAAGAGAGACGGAAGGCCTTCAAGCTCGTCAAACCCCTTGCGGATCAAGACTTCTCTGAACAGCTCTCGCTCCGTGTAGACACCATCCAATCTCGGGCCTGGTACGCCAGCATCATCGCCATTGGCGATCTCACGCGTGGCATGAATGAAGTTTGTGAAGTACGGCTGCTTAAGCTCGGAATACTTCCTCAGGACGTTGTTCAGGAGGTCATTGAGCTGAGCCTGCTCCTTTTTTTGCCCAGAAAATCTTTGATAAGGCCTTTGGATCTGTACTGGAAATCAGGGTAGAAGGATGGGGCTAGCGGAGGCGCTGGTGCTCCATGGCCACGTGTGGGAATCGAGCTAAGGCGCAGCGGCATTACCAGGCGAAAGCGACAGCTGAGTGATCTACGAATGCACAACGATCAAACGCGCCCGATGCGAATACGTAAATGCCCCCCGCTCCGCTTTCTCAAAGCCCTAAGTCCCGCGCCATCCGATCCTCCAGCACCGCGTCGCAAGAGTATCCAGACTCGATCAGTCTTCGCTCTAACTGCTCGTAAAGATGCCGGCGTAAGGGAGCTCTCACAACACAAAATTCGACGCGGCGAGACCGTATACTTGCTCCACGGGCTGCTCAAGGGCGGTGCGTAGCGCTAAGACACCTTGAGCCCCGATAGTCGATGCATATATTCGCTCCACGTCAAGATACCCAGGTCGCCGCTTGTATATCTTGGCCACGTCGACGATCAGTTCAGCAAAATTCCTGAGGAAGAACCCCTTAAGGACGTTCTGGTCTACGACCCGTCTGTTGATTAGTGGCAAACAGGGGCTGCAATCCCGGAAGCTAGACGCCGTGGGGCCAGCGGTGTGGTGGCAGAAAACGGGATGATCTATGTCATTGGCGGCAATACGCGAGGCCACAACAGCGGCTTTGTACCGTGGCTGGATGCGTATGATCCAAAGTCCGGCTCGTGGATAGCCCTGGAAGACGCCCCTAACGCTCGTGACCACTTTCAGGCAGTGCTTATAGACGGGCGAATTTACGCGGCGGGCGGTCGCCGATCATCTTATGACACAGGCAACCCCCTCTCCCTGACCGTCGCGCAAGTGGACGTGTACAACATCGATGAGCGCAGATGGCGCACGCTTGATCGGCCTATCCCAACTCAGCGCGCTGGAACGGCTTCGGTCGGCAGCGCGGGCAAGTTGATCGTATTGGGCGGTGAAAGCGATCGGCAGGTCTCGGCACATTCAGAGGTCGAAGCGCTCGATCTGGAATCTGGCGACTGGGAAACACTGCCAGCAATGCCTGTAGCTCGGCATGGCACTCAAGCTGTCCTGTATGGTTCAGGTTTACACATCGTCGCAGGTAGCAAAAATCGAGGTGGTGGCCCAGAGTTGGGTGATCATGTTGTTCTTGAAGGACTATGACTGAGGCTGAGTGACCTTAGCAGCTCCAGCCTTCATCCAATGGTGCTGACTGTCCCTGAGGCGTTGGGGGCAAATGAGTGCATATCATGACGTTTACATGACGATATCTACTCGTTGCCGCTCCGAAATCCTTGGTATATAACTGATCGTCCCTCGGGATGCTCGCCTTGGCCAATAGCCTCGCCTACCTCCTGAATTCTCCCCATGAGCTTAAGGTGAATTCCATGCGTGAAGACGATCTGAATCAGCACCCAGAACAGCCGAGCAATCAGGAAGGAGCCCATAACCCGGGACTCGGGCAAAACATGGCTAATGGTGTCGGGACATACACAGATGCTGCTATTGATGCATACGACGCCTCCCTCGCTCTGGTTTCTGGCATCGGTGGGGATCCCGAAAAGACTCGCAAGGTTGCGAGGTATCTTGCCAAGCAAGGGATGCGCGATCTTATACAAGAGAACATGGCGCACTTGAATGCGAGCGGGCAGACCAGCCATCTCGCAAGCTTTGCTCCACTGCGGCCACTGGAAGACCCGAATGGGGATCGTTCCGGCGAACATCCGACTATCAACAAGCTGCTCGACAATCTCGGTAAAGACGACGAGTGATCCATATCAGTCAACAAAAATGGGAGCCTTGGCTCCCATTTTTGGGTCAGCTTATCCATCTGATTCGCCAGCCGGGTCAAGCCTGTATCTAAGCGCGCCGCCGAGACTAACCATTGACCTTGATGCCAGCTTTCCAGGCAACCGAAGCTAAATGTCGGGATTTGGGAGGTAGCGCCTCCAAATCGAAGGTGTCGAGGGGAAAGAACAGCCTGAACTTTTCCAGGGAGTTGTCCATGAATTTGATCGCTTCGTCGTAATCACCGCTGTAGCGCCCTGACATGGGATTGATGACCCAGCCGCCATCCACCTTCCACAACTCACCCGCAATCCGGGCAGGCCTGAACTTGGTGATGGATGGATGGCCACACGGCTCTTCTACACCACCGATCTCCAAGTATATTTCCTCACCAATGAGCAGCGCTCCGTCGTGGGCTATTGCCCAGATAAGGTAGATGACCCTTTCTTCAGCAAACCGCTCGTGAAGCTCCGCAAGCCTCCTACGCTGGGGATCACGCAGCACCTGCCGGGTAGGATTGGTTGAAATCTTGCCGTCCAGGAACTCTTGCTCTTTCAGCTTGATCGGTGCTCGAAGCGGGCCATAGGTATCGTCGAGGTAATCCTCCAGCGTTTCTTCACGATCGCGCAGCCGCGCCAGGAATGACTGATAAAAGTGAACAGGAGCCGCCCGCTCTTCAACGTATGAGCCATGTGTCGCAAATATCGTCAGAAGGGGCGTGCTTAGGAAAATATTGTCGACGTAGATGGACGAGACGGCGTTGCCCTGTGGGATATCGCTTGCGTCGATGAAAACGCGGAATGCCTCTACCGAGCCGTAGAAAAACTGCACCTCCCACTGCAGGCGGGCGAAGCTGGAAGTAAGGAATGTGATCTTGTCCCGCTGCCATGAACCCAGCTCATCGGTGCCGATCTGGAAAGAAACCCCTGTTGAGGGATCGATATGCTCGGTTGGAGCAACCTGCGTCCTGATCTCCTGTCGAATTTCGGAGATCGAACGCAATTTCACCCCATAGGTGATCTCTTCAAATGTCTGGGCCTGAATCTTTGGCTCCGTCGAGGAGACGGCCAAAGGACTGACCAAATCTGCGAATGCCGAGGCAATTTTCTGGCCGGTGTAATGAGCGTAGAAAAATGGCAGCCGAGCCTTGGTGTCGGTAGGCATTGCAAGAAACTCTGGAACAATCAGCTCGTGAGGCTCCATCCATTGATCGGTGTCCTCGATCATCCGCTGCAGCCCTAGCGCCCAGTCATCTGCACTCGCATTCGGATCATACTGCTTAAGCTTGACCAACTTCGCGCGCGCGTAGGGCCCTAGGCGGTCGTCGTGGACATAGACAACGCTGTCGCTGTCCACTTTATAGCCCAAGATGCACACCGCATGACCGGCATCGTAGTCCTCCAGCGTCCCCTCGTCGGTGACCTTGGACACCGACCCCATCACAAGCAAAGGAAGATGGCTATCAATATGCCCCATGACGGTAGCCAGAAAGTCCTCTTCGGACAGTTTTTGCTTTATCAGATCCTCGGAGTGATGGCGAAGACCCTCGACGTCAAGGCAGCGTAAAATCTGCTTGTTGGTCAATTCCTTGTTGGGGAAGCTGTTGGAGGAACCGTCAATGTGGTTGATCGCATTGAGCGTGATCTCGCTACAGGAATGGATAGCCCGTACATCGCGCCATTTCAACGAGTGCAGCGATGACCAGATCGCCGTCGAAGCGCAGGCCGACACCACCTTGTCTTGCTCTTGGAAAGCGATAGATCGAACACTCAGCTCAATACCGAACAGATCCACCTTGTATTCACGGGACAACCGGCATTTACGCTTACCGACCTGGCCGGTCTGGCCAATCTCGATATCTGGTTCGTGAACCTGGGGCTGTGATTCAACCGCTGTGCTATCCACGTCCACATTGGCAACTGGGTCGACAACGCGGGGGGCATCCACATCAGACATGACCTTCAAGCATGTTTTGCCAATGAAAGTCTTGGGCAATGGTTTGATCACCATGAATCCCAGGTAGCTCTCATTTAGCTCAAGGGCCAGCTCTTCCGCGCCTGCCTCGGCCTTGAGAATGGTGTTGATGAGCCGGTGATCCACGGGCTTGGTGAAAAAATGCATCCGCGCGCATTGGTGCCCGGCGTTCCCGAACCGCTTCACATAGTAGCGAGAGAAGTCTTCCAGATAGTCCTTGTCGACGTAATTGCGCTCAAGCAGCACCGACACGGCCTTCATTTCCTTCAGGTAGCTGAAGATGTAAGTCACCTGGGGCTTTTGAAGGATGTCAGGGAAATCGGAGCCGAAGCAGTGCGTCACCAGATTGCTCAGGGTCTGCTTCTCGAATCTGGAAACCAGGAAAGAATTCATTGGCATAAAAAAAGCAGCCATCAGGCTGCTTTTCCTTACATAAAAGTGGAGAGTTAAAGGCTGCAGGTCTTCGCGAGCAGCGCGTGGCCGACTGCCTTGTTGGCAACCTGCTTCTCAATCTTGCGGTCGTAGTCACGCTGACGCTGGCGAGCTTGCTCAAGCCGGTCGCTACCTTCGCGACTAAGATCGCGAATACGTGAAAGGTCAATCAGTGCCTGTAAGCTCATGGATTATCTCGCTGAAAATGCACGTTGATTCAAATTAGCATGCGCGAACACAAGCGCACAACCATCAAACCATGGCCAAATGCAAACGAATCGTTGCAGAAAAGCACGTGCTAGCGTCAAAAAACGAAGGTCGCGCATTCTATAGGTGAACGATCTGACCCGAAAGCTATTTCGCAACAGCCTTACGAATGGCGCGTTGAAATCAATCGCGATGTTGAAGCGTATGTCGCATGCATTCGTTCGACTGCTACGTCCCGCTGATGTTCCTTTTCCGTCCACGTTAGCGGCCGAACCATCCGCAGTCTCATGCAAGCTAACGTAAGATTGTATCGACCCGGTTCTCTTGAACTTGAGCGATACCGCGAATCAAGCGGATGAATCCGCCACCCTGCTCAGGGTTCTGAGACACACCCAGCCCTCCCTGAAAGACCTCCGGATCCGGCTCGATGCGGAGCTGTGGGAGCTGAAGCTGCCAGCCCGCTTGAGTGAACCAGGGCTTGAATTGGCTTCAGAAGCTATCAGCAGTCCCATCAACGTGCTCCGACATCAGGGGGCCGTTTGCAATCAACTTCAAACTGGGATGCTGCTCACCAACTGCTGATCTGCGGGTGATTATGGCGGCGCCACGCAGGCCACGGCACTGCATCTCTGGGCGATTTGGGCATCCGATGCTGCCTGATCCCCCTTAGAAATGATCGAACATGTTCGCGTACGTCAGCCACAGCTCACTGAACTGTGGCCAATCGGTTGCGCCACTCGGTTCCACCCATTCCAGGGTCGTACCTGGAATGACCTTGGGTCTGCTGAAAAGAACTGACTCAGGGCGCTTACTGCGAATGTTCACGGCATACACCTACTTGGCGGACATCCTTCAGACGCTGGGAGCCGTGCCGGCCCATCAAGTCGGTTGGTGGCTCATGGGGTTTGGTGCGGTAGGCATGATCGGTAACCAATGGGGTGGAGCGCTGGTTGATCGCAGCCCGCTCGGAGCGATGGCTGCCGCTCCCTTGGCCAGTAACAATACGCTGCTGATCGGCGCACTGATTCTGTGGGGCGTCGCCTACACGGCGCTTTTCCCCGTGTGCCAAGTTCGGGTAATGAATGCCGGCGCGAAGGCTCAAGCACTCGCGGCGACGATGAACATCTCGGCAGCCAACGCTGGGATTGGCTTGGGAGCTATCTTTGGTGGCTTGGGCATTGGGCAGTTCGGATTAGGAGCATTGGGCTGGATCGCCACAGCAATCGCAGCACTGGCAATCATCGTTGCAATGCTCATGATGCGTAAGCAATGACCCTCGCAGGCATCTGAGAAACCCAGGATGCCTATGGTCGGGGGAGATCAACGTCTTACGAACGCCGCCAGAGCAGCTTAGGTAAAGCGGGTGATCCAGAAGACTCACTGGATTCACCCGACTCCCAGAACCAACGCCTCGCGAAATAGACCCGTCAGATCCGGTGGGCAATCAGCTTCGTTACCCCCCTACCAATGACGCCCAATACCTCACTGCCCCGCATCCGTCGAACCTCCGTCACAAAAATCGCGATGCTGGGGACGGCGTAGTCGCTATCGTTGTTGCTCCCTCTCTTTCCGTACTGCGCCTAAGCCTGCACAGGCCCTGTCACCAGTCGTACAGCCCGGTTTTCTCCAGCGACGCGAAAATGTAGACTTGGTAGGTCGTGATGACTTTTGGAAATTACTCAACTTTGGTTAGGGACAATCGATGAGCACTAGAAAAAGAACAGAAGAAGACAACAGTAGAACCACAGGGGCAGTAGTCGGGGGGGCGCTATTAGGCGCGTCGCTAGGCGGCCCTGCTGGAGCCGTTGTTGGAGGTTTTTTGGGGGCGCTTCTAGGAGAGTCAGTCAACGACAAAAATAGAAAAGGCAGCCCGCCCAAAAAACCGACTGCAAATGATGCCACAGAGGACAAGTCCCATGGATAAGGTTGTGCTCTTGCCGTCGTTAGCTCTTGGCTTGATATTTGTTTGCATCTACCTCTTTCGGTGCTGGAAAAATAACGCAGAATTCAATGTTGGGATAATGATAAACGCTACATTCCAAGCAAGCGGAGTGATTTGCGGTTTATTCTTGATAGTCGGAATTTTCTCTGAAGATCTCCGTGCGTTAATGACTGGAATTGATATTTATATATTTGTCAGCGGATTGGCAGTGCTTGCAGTTTCCATGCAAGCTTTTCATAAGGATGCCATTAAAGGAACAGCTGCTAGCGAGAGTCAGCCAGCATCGCCTCGCATTGACGTCGCCGCCGGTGAAGGCGCCTCCAAATAAAGCCTGGGTTAGCTCCAAAGCGGCCCTCATGACCGACTATTTTCGACCCGAAGCTGCCTTTCGCGTAAGGCAGCAATCGGACAGGAGCGGACGTGCAGCTTCGGTCTTCTCTCGGCATGAAAATTAAGTGAGTAGCCGGTTAAACTCAGGGAGTTGCTCTCCCAATCTAGGCTCTGTACGAAGTCCCGAGAAACCCAATCGCCGCACTTCGGAAGCTGAGATTTTGTAGGTTTTCCGGCCATCGAAGGTGAGGAATTCTGTGATGGCAAAGCGTTACGAATTCTTGGATAAGGCCTGGAATGTGGCGATCAAGTCAGTGACATCAGCTATACCCAACCACTGTTGGATGAGGTCAGCACTCCATCGAGCCAACGTGGTCGTCCGCGTAAACGCCGCAAATGGTTGCTTGCCGATAAGGGCTACGACGCCGAAGCACTACGCCGTTACTGCGACCAATATCGAATGCAACCCGACATCCCGCTGGGCTTGATGTAGCGCAAACCCAAGTACCGACAGTGCAACATCATCGAGTACATGTTTGGCTGACTGAAAGAGAACCGCCGGAACGTGACACGCTTCGACAAGCTAGCGAAGAGCTATGCCGCCATGGTTTCGCTGGCTTGATCCATTCGGTGTATATGAAATCTCTCTTCATGCTGAGCCTAGATGCCAATCCCCATGCGCCAAGAACGACTTTCACAGTAATAATTGCTATCTAGGCCCAGACCTGCACAACTAGGGCGGCTCTCGCTCAGGGCCCGTAACAGTTACCGCAGGCCGCCTCCGTTTGACACAAAACCACGTGCACCGATCAGTCCGTACTGTTCCAGCAAATCGGCAGCAGCATCGAGCACTTCTGTCGGCACAACGTCGGTCGAGCGGATTAGCTCAGTGACATCACCAGCAGCGTGCTGCACTGCTGGCATCGCTGAAAGGATTTGTTCAATACGGTGTCGCAGGTCGTCCATGACGCCTCCTTAGGTGCTGAAAACCGATGTGCAAGCAGTTCGAATAACAACCTTTTACGCAGTATGCCAATCTCGTGATCACTCACCTATACACCCCGCTGCCGACCAGTTCGTATGCTCATCACAACGGACGCTGACCCAGCGCGTTCCTACCAATTGCCCAGGCATTCCACAGACCTCACAAACCGACAAAGATACCTCTTGCGCGTTGTCGACCGCTGCGCGGCACCTGCCGTCACCGCCTTCATAGTAGAAACGCAATCCGCCAAATTTCTCCTTGATCTGTCGTACTATTACCGGAGGAACATCAGGGTTCTCATTGAGGTAATTCGTGAGGCTTCGACAGAGCTCATCAAGCAACTCTAACCATCCCGGATAACACGCAATTTCACGCATATGCTCGCCAGAAAACATCTCGGGATAGCGCCTTCGTAATAACGGCAGCAAATCATCTGTCATCAGCCTCCACTCCCATTGCTCGACGAATATGTGGATCTCTCAGCGCGGCTAACTCAGGCATGCTCATAAGCTTTCTGGCACCTCGGCTGAGGAGTGTATACAGCGTGTTTTTGCTTTCAAAACAGGAGCCGTTGACCAGGTGACGTGAGCTGGGCAGCGCACGCTATACCGTCGCTTACCAATACGCTTCCCCTTGCCACCACATATCTCGTAAATCGTCAGATAAGCCTCCATAGCTTCGTCCACCATTTCCCAGCAGACCTCGTCGCCACCTCGATAGTAAATCCGCAGCCCGCCCCACTTTTCTTTTACCCGTACGATGATTATCGCTGGAACTTCAGGATGCACATCAAGGTAGCCTTGGAGCGTCTGGCAAGTTTGTCCAGCAACGTCCACCAGCCGGGCATACATGCGATTTCACGTATGACCAGATCATCAAGAATCAGACGATGTCGGGCAGGCAAAACCACCAGGAAATCATCGTCTATCGTCGACCCGGAATCCGCCTCCGCACTGCTCTGATAACGCGAATACTGCGGGTACCTCAGCAGACTTGCGAGAGCCTCTACCCGCAAGCACGAAGAGCATGTCCTCAGATGCAAAAAAACAGTCTTCGTATCGATACTGAAAGCCAGACAACACGCCTTGTGGCAGATCCCCCGTGGCATTCGCGCTAACGATTTTGTTCGCATAAAGCAGCGTAGGCTGCAGTCCATTAGCCTTTACCAATCGGTCATGGCGACCGGTCAACTTGACGTCGATAAGCATCCAGTTCCTGACGATACAGACAGCCTGGGCCCCGAAGGTTTCGTGCGTGGCCTCCAATAGGTTTTCGTCTGAGAGCCTTGATCCGTACAACACGCGAGCTGGGCCGTAGAGAAGATCACCCAGTATTTCAATGTCCAAAAAAATCTGCCTTACCTAGTCAATAATGCGGGAGCACACTCTCGTGGCCCCTCGTGTTGCTCACGGTTTTAGTCTCAGCTAACGATTGCCAAGATCGCTTCAATGCTCGCCTTTTTCCGAAGGCCCGGGCCCATCAACAGATAGGTCGTATTTTTCGTTTCAAACAAGAAGCCTTGAGTGAATGAGCGCTGAAATGTGCTCCGCACCCAATCACCTGGTCGACGCTTGCCACCGCTGTGCAGAACAACATCCGAGGCATAGAGCACGTAAGGCGATAATCCATCTGTTGCTAGCGAGACCTTATAATCTTCAGAGACATCAACTTCGATGATGCTCCAGCCTCGAACGAGACAATACGGACGGCCACCGAAGCTCATAATCGCCTCGACTTCCGCTTCGACTTGTCCCTCGTCAAACCCTTCTGCAGGCTCGCCTTTATCATCTAGCAAAGCTGCAACCTCCGCCAAAATATCAGTCATACGAACGCTCTCTAATGCTCAGTACTTCAGTCAATCTATAGTCTGATCGGAACCCATTTCTGCGTAACGGGATTGCCTACTCGTCGAGGCTCATGGGCGTCGCTCTCCGGTACCAAAATTCATACCTGCTACTTTCCTGCTCATCACAGAGCGGGTCAGTGCAACTGGCCCGTGAAACGAAGGCCAGATTCGTCATGAGCCCAGCTGCAAATGACATAAAGACTGTTGAGCGTCTCAACAAGGACATACCCTTTCACCACAGCTTGGCTCAGGACGCTCGACGTGTGGATACCCTTGCCGTTCTCAAACCTGCCGAACAAATCTCCGAAAATGATGCCAATTGCGTAGTTTCTCTCAAAAGCCGCGCAGCATAGATACCCTGTGATTAGAGTCCCAAAATCAACCTTTAGGGCTTCCGTCACGACGCTCGGAATTCCAACAGGATCATCTGCATTTGTGATTACACGACTGGCAAGCAGCCTCCTTCTGTTTTTCATCATCAATGCACTTTATGAAATGGGCCTAATGCGCCGTTTTGGTGATACCAGTGAGCAACGACATACAGGCCTCCTCCCTCTACTTGAACGATGAGATAACCATCGCGGTAATACCGTTTCACTATTGGGGGCGTATGCGCAGGAAGACCCTCAGGAAATCGCTTACGACGATCGCAAAACATCAACCCCGTCATCTGCGGTGGGCGTTCCAATGCACAAGCGAGGAATCCCGCAACCTCCTCGTCGGGGATTGCTTCCCGAGCTTGTTGAATGACTCTTGGAAGCCGAAAAAATTGGAGGTCGGCGAGCGTCGCTCCGAAGGTTTTTATCCAGTAACTGGCATGCGTGGAGCCGTTCCGATTCGCCTTAGAAGAGATCATCAGATCTGCACCTCAAAACCTGGCTGAAAACCAGTCTCTTCACTTGGATAACCTCTCGGATTTGAAACCACTCGACACCCAGCAAGCTCTTCATCCACGCAACGATGCGTGTGCCCAAATACCCAAAGATCCGCTTTCTCGATCAGCTCGGGCCAATGATTGGTGTACGCTGCAGACAGATGTCCTTCCTGCTTATCACCCAAAACGTGAGGTGTTGGGGCATGGTGAGTGACGACTACTGTTTTCCCCAGAAATGGCTTATCAAGCTCTTGAGACAACCACCTTCTAGCCACCCTATTTTTATCGGCGACATCATCTGGCCGAAGACGACGGTAAGAAGTATCTGCTCGAATGACTCGGAAATCGTTCATCCACTCCCCAGCCATTCGGGTTGCCGCTACAACGTCGCCGCTCGACGTGAAGTCAGTCCAGGCTGTGGTGCCGAGGAAACGGATTTGCTGCCAAACGAAAACCTTGTTTTCAAGAATGTGAACGTGAGGAGCAGCGGCTTCTCTCATCTTTTTAAGCGTACGGTCGATGTGCCCTCCGTAAAATTCGTGGTTGCCAAAAATGTAAATCACAGGACAACGGAACGTGTCATTAGCCCACTTCAACCCTTTCACTTTTGTACCAATGTCGCCCGCCAGAATGACAAGGTCGGCGTCAGTTTTTTGTGGTGAAAATTCGCAAAATTCAAGGTGTAGATCTGAGTAAATCTGAATTTTCATCGTGCTACATCAACTCGATTTAGCGGGTTATTAATCTGCTTCACTACGCACAGAACCATGGCTATCAGCGCCGCTCGACCCATGAACCATGGCTCTCACTCGATTTAGCGATATATTGGCGAGTGGATAAATTTTCGAAAAGGCCAGCAGATGTCGCCCCGACAGCAAGTGACCAAGGCATCTACTCCGACAGCCTCCGGTGGCCCGATCATGCGTGGTCAAATCCGCATGTTCCGCATCGATGACTATAAGCATTTGTGCGGAACAACGCAAACGCGGCATACCGTTTTGTTTTACGGGAACGTCTAGAATGTCGCTTCGCAATGCCTTCGCAGCAGCCCTGCAATTCGTGCGGGCACACCAAGGTTTATCTCAGCGAGCCGTCGCCAGTACGATGGATCAGTCGCATGTGAGCCGGCTGGAGGGGGCAACAAGATCGGTATCGCTGGAGGTAAGCGAGGAACTGGCCGAAGCATTACAGCTTCATCCGATGTCATTGCTGACGCTGGTATACGCAGCCCAGAGTGGGCAGTCGCCGCAAACCATTTTGCAACGCACCCATGACGACCTTGAATCCTTAGCGCTTTTAAATGCTGTTGTGCCAGCAGCCCCCACCAGGCCTGATCATCCGAGAGTGGTCGAGGCAGCTGAACTAGGTCGCCAAGTGAGCGATCTTTTAGCTGAAGGAAATTCACAAGCCGAGGTTGCTCGATTGCTTGGGGTGTCGAGGTCGACGATCACCAGGCATGTGCAGAGAAAGAGCTGAGGTCTCAGCTAGGAGAGGATTCGATCTGATTGGCCGTCGGTGGCGACCAATCAAGGACAACGTGCCACGAGAGTGACAGTTACCCCTTTCTGCTCAGTTGCTAAATCCAAGCTGATTGAGTTGCCCTTTGAGGAAGCTTTCCTTCAATACTCTCGGGAAAGACACCGCAAGCTTCCACATCACGTAGATGAATCCTACAGGGACAATAATGCCCAGCCATCCACCCATCAGCAGCCCCACAAAGCTCAGCGGAATAAAGAGCAGGGCCAGCATACCGGCGCTCAACCGCATCTTGCCGATCCACGTCTTGAATCCATTCTCCTCATAGATTTTCTGGCCATCTGACTTTTTGATTGCAAAAAGAATGTAGCCCAGCCGACCAAGTTTCACGAAGTAAAAATCACCCTCAATGCCCGGTCGCATGTACGACTCGATGAGCTGCCCTACTCCGACTTTTTTGACGAGCTTGGTGCTGCCGTCTTTTTCGGCAATGCGCAGATAGGTGTATTCGCTGCCATCTGGCTTGTTTGACGATGGGCCGACCACTTCCAGCTTACCGCTGACTACAGTTACTTCTGACATCACACGCATCCTTGGCTATTAACTTTTGGCCTCAAAACGCCATCACAAGCAAAATACTAAGTAAGTCTTAGCATATGGTCAATGTGAATCTAAGAATCTCTTAGCCTTTGGGCGCGAGAGAAATGACGATTTTTAGTAAGCGTCTTAAACAGGCTAGGAAAGCGGTTGGCCTATCTCAGGAGAGATTGGGGATTCTGGCCGGGATCGAGGAAGCTTCTGCCAGCGCGAGGATGAATCAGTATGAGAAAGGTGTTCACGAGCCTGGCGAGGGGACAGTCAGGCAGATAGCTGGGGTTTGTGGGCTACCCGTTGCGTATTTTTATTGTGAGGGGGATGACGAGGCTGAGCTGCTTGCCTTATTTCATAAATTGAAAAAGGGACAGCGTCGGGAGGTGCTTTCCGTAGCTCAGGCTCTGGTGAGTGAATAAACTCGCTATTGTTAAATTGGCTTGCACGTCGTCGTTAAACATCTCCGGTAGGATCACCTGAGTCAAAGGTTCGAACATATCGATGCTTGCCGCCTGATGACGAATCCGATGAAATAGATGGTAGCCTCCTCGCGTGCTGACATTTACCTCTAGGCCCATGGACTCTGGAACCCGCCCTCACGCGCCGACAGCCTTACTAGCCGCAAATCACCGACTCAAGCTGCCCCACCTGAGTGTTTCTGTCTAGGCAGGTGGTTGACACTCGGCTAGCTCATCAGTAATCTAGGACTGTACGTGTCTGATGACAACCCTCTTCGGAGGAAAGACCTCTTTAGCGGTAACTCAAAACCCGCCGCAAAGAATTAGATACCCCGAACGCTGCACCTAAAAAACCACCTTTTTGGTGGTTTTTTTCTGTCAAAAATATTTATGTCCACCACCAGCAACGTTTCTAGAGTTGTGAAGGTCTTGCTTGCCAACGACCTAGGTCAGTGAATCCACTGTCTTGGGCTGAGCGACTACGGACTATCACTGATTACCGAGCGGATACAGTCTCATGCGATGCTTGCCATTGGTGACCGTGACCAGAGTATGTAGTGGTCTAATGAAACCGGACACCCATTTAGGCGAGAATGCTCGCCAGATCGAGGTGTCAGATGACCAAACAGCGCCGTACCTTTTCTGCTGAATTCAAACGCGAGGCTGCCGACCTCGTGCTCAAACAAGACTACAGCTACATCGAAGCCAGCCGTTCACTCGGCGTCGGCGAGTCGGCACTACGCCGCTGGGTCACTCAGGTTCAGCAGGAGCGCCAAGGCGTTACCCCGCAGAGCAAAGCGCTGACACCGGAACAGCAAAAAATCCAGGAGCTTGAAGCCCGGATCGCCCGCCTTGAACGGGAAAAAACGATATTAAAAAAGGCTACCGCGCTCTTGATGTCGGAAGATCACGAGCGTACGCGCTGATCACTCAGCTGAGCGTCCATGAGCCGGTTGATTGGCTGTGTAAAGTGTTTGAAATCAACCGCTCAAGCTACTACGCCCACCGTCTCAAGCGCCGAACGCCTGATGTCGAACGGCTTCGATTGCGCAGCCGAGTGAGCGAGTTGTTTTCACAAAGTCGCAGTGCTGCCGGCAGCCGTAGCATCCTCACATTGATGCGTGACGATGGCGAGCAACTCGGTCGGTTCAAAGTGCGCAGCTTGATGCGTGAGCTTGACCTCGTGAGCAAACAGCCAGGTTCACATGCCTATAAACGAGCGACGGTTGAACGGTTAGATATCCCGAACATCTTGAATCGGGAGTTCGATGTCCCGGCACCCAACCAGGTGTGGTGCGGCGACATCACCTACATTTGGGCCCAGGGGAAATGGCACTATCTGGCTGTCGTGCTGGATCTTTGCGCACGCCGAGTGGTGGGCTGGGCGTTGTCAGAAAAGCCGGACGCCGATCTGGTTATCAAGGCGCTGGATATGGCTTACGAGCAACGAGGAAGGCCTCAGGGCCTGCTGTTTCACTCGGATCAAGGGTCGCAGTATGCGAGTCGTTTATTTCGCCAGCGGCTGTGGCGTTATCGAATACGCCAGAGCATGAGTCGCCGGGGAAATTGCTGGGACAACGCGCCAATGGAGCGCGTGTTCCGCAGCTTGAAAACTGAATGGATACCGACTCCGGGTTACAGAACCGCCCAAGAAGCCCAGCGTGATATCAGCCTTTTCTTGATGCATCGGTACAACTGGATTCGACCCCATCAATTCAACGGTGGGATGGCGCCAGCTCGGGCCGAAGAAAAACTTAACGTCGTGTCCGGGATTAGTTGACCACTACAGATGATCGACAACGGTTAAGCTGTCGTCCTTTTGATCTTTCGTGGTGTACAGCAGCGGACTTAGGTTAAGCATAAGACGTCTCCAGTCGATGGCTAATGCGCATCGTGCCTGTCTTGATACTGATCCTTGCATTGGGAGTTTTTCTCAACAGGAACCCTTTTCCCAACTGCCTAAAACTATCAGTTCGTAGGCGAAATGCGCGCATCGGTAACGGATCGGACACAAGCTGGATCCAATACTGGCATCACCCTACATATTGTGCAATAGACGAAATATTTGGCCTAAAAACACAACATATAGTGCTCACCTCACTGAAGAAGCACTGAAAAACTGAAAAACTGAAAACAAGGTGCACGCATTTTGACGGCATTACAGACAGCGGAGGTAGATGACCGTACCCCAGGAAAACCGTCAACTACGCCAACAGCCCACCGCAGAGGTTTGAGCTTGGATTGGCATTGCCGTCACACGATCCGCGCGGAAGGTCAGAATCGACCGAAACGAGCTGCTCGATAGAATGGGTTGGTGACCGTGGGGACTCTCTGATTGCTGATTTACTCTTCGTTCACTCGCTCAAACGAAATTAGCCCCGCGGTGTTCAGTCCCTTGCTCCAGTTTCGATTTGTCCAATACTCCCCATCTAGCGATAGCCCGTCTCTCTCGTCGTGAATCTCAACGCGTGCAGAGCCGTAATGACATCCGCTATCGGTCGCCTCAGGATTTCGCGTCACGTTATGGTATGAATAATTCAGCTCGACTGAGCCGTGCTCGGGATCACGTCGAACACCTACGATTGTCGTGCTCGATTTTGAATACTTATCGTCCGACTGAAATTTCATTCGCACACTGAATAAGCGAGAAGTAATCGTGATTTTCCCTTGCTTGGTAAACAGAACCTCGCCTAATGGAAACCCTGCCAGCTGCCCCACTACGCTCCAGTTCGATCGAATGGTGACCTGCCAATTGCCGTCTATAGGAGGAAAGTATTTCCGCACCAAGGGCAGCATACAAATCACCGGAAACACTGGGGTTTGACCCAGGAGGAGCACGCCCAACGTTGCAACGGTGACCGCCATTTTGGCTACAGACCAGAACGCACCAACGTCACTAAAAACTTCAGTGACACGCCAGGAACTCAGCACGCCGAAAACGATGAGGCATAGCAGTGCGAAGAACGCAGTGCATTTTTGAACCCCTAGCACCTGATACATTGGAACTCCTCTGCTAAAAAATCACCTCTTACAGTAACCTTAATGCCTAGCACGCGCACGCTCAGGTAATTCCGAAGCAAAGGCCAAAGCTCCAAGGGTTGGGGTTTCATTTGGAAGTCGTCATAAACGTACCCGTGACGTGAGTGAGAACTCTGGTCGAAATCTGGTGATTACCAGCGCCGCTGAAGAGCAGGAACAGGTACCTTGTGAGGTTGAACGTAACCGCCAATATTCGTGATTTGTCTCTTCACTCCACAGTGGGTGCCCGCTACACCAACCCCGCGAGCCATAAACTCTGACGCCTCGCTGCTGAGCTTAACCACATGATTGGGCGGTTCAAGATCCAGGGTGTTGCTCAGGTCATCTCGCAATGGAAGCCGCCGGCATCGCCTTTCAAGCAGAAAAGGTAGGGAGTCGATGCCGAACAAGTATTCAAAGGCCATTTAGGCTTGATTGCGATTGCAAGCTCACCCCACCTCATAAACATGGAAGTGAGGCGGGCGTTGTCAATCGTGCGGTGACCAGTGTTGTTCGATCATCCACATTGGGCGGCCGACCAAGAACAACTCCATGGCCTTGATGTGTGCGATATAGTCATCACGGCCAAAGGCCGTCCAGCTGGAGCAGTTCTTCTGGGCAGCCATAAGCGCGGCATACGCGCCGTCAGCCTTATTGGCCCGGAAGAGCGGTTTAAGCGTTTTGATTAACTGCAGGTCAAGCGGTGGGTGAAGCTGACTAACCCTGGGGTGATCCACGTGCCCACCGCAGACAAGTGTGGTCTTCAGATAAATATTGACCAACTTCTGGGCGCGGCCAAACGTGATGCCCTCGATACCCTGATTTTTCGCGTAGTCAACAATACCCTGCATCTTGTCGAGCAGCCATGCGTTCACATCATCATCCAGGTCGTCAGGCGTCACCACCTCGTGGAGCGATACCGCGTCGATCAGCTCTCGGGCCTGCCGGTTTCCGCCACCAGTGAGTTTGCGTCCGTAAGCGCGCGCTGCTGTCCAGCAAGCATAGGTATGCTTGTGTTGATTGATTCCGTACTCAATATGATCCGTCATGCCAGTTCCTGTTGCTGGTTGCTGCGGCCTGCAACAACGCGAGGGCAGCTCAGCGTTTTTTCATCACGGTTGCCAGGCTCCTTAGGACTCAGAACTGCGGTGCCGGCAAGCGCCAGATCGTCAACGTCACGGCTCCGTGAGGATCCGCAACATCAGGACACAGCAGTTGGTAGTGGCAAGCAGTCGATCTGCGCCACACTGCACTTCAGATATCTCGCTGTTTATGCTGATCCAGATACCCGCTGCCTGGCTCACCTATCTCGCTCGTAAACATCGTGCCTCGATCACTGGAAGATTTCGACCAGTGTCTTGAACAATGCATCGGTGAGAGGACGATCATCTACCGATACGATGAACTCGACCGAACGCAACGCCCCCACTCCTCTGTCTCTAAAATCAAACAGGAGGCTTTCCGAGTCCTACATCAAGCCCGATGCGACGAGCCGATTCCGGCTGCACAATTCGACCAGAGAACCAGGTACCCCCTTGACTTAGTCCCTACTAACAGGCGTGACCAACGAAAAGTGCTCCCGACTCGGTAACGAGACCATAGGTTCCTTTCCATCAAATGAATACCGGCTCTCGAAAGCCCCCGCCGAAACGACGCCGTGTTCTGCCGATCATTTCAAACTTTGCAGTTTGCGCCCCGAGTCGCGCTCCGGCTAAGCCTTTTTTGGTTTCAACTCCTTGAACTTTTCCTTCAGTTTCCACCAGTTTTCGTTGACCCACTCGGTCACTTTGCCGCGACCAGGAGAGGTGGATTCGAAGTGCTCTTTGAGCATCCATTCCACATACAGGCGATCAGTCTTGTTCAAATCCCCTCCCTCGTCGTAAACCACCTTCTTTTTGTCAGCAGACAAGCCGAGATTGTTGAGGTAGCTGAGCATTTCATAGCCTTCCTTGCGGCTAAGATGTTTTGCATCCTCGTGGATCAGGTGAGGGTTATCACCTGGAGTCGTTTTCCAACTGTAGTCGTAACGTAGTTCGCTTTTGTCGAGCTTTGGCATGGCCGTGCTTCTCGTTGTACCCGATAATGGGTAATGGCGATATGGTGGCTAATGCTTGATTATCAAGATGTACCAAGCAGGAAATTATCGACACCAGTGGCGATTGGGGTGTCACCTCCCCCCCTATATGGTGCTTCTTAGCTGCCACTGGGCTCACGACGGCAGGCACACACTTGTGCTGGAGCAGATATCAGACTGCATAGGGCCGAGGGGGATGACTGCTGGCGTTGCCCGCGCCTAACCGAGTGGACTTACAGTGAGCCGGCTCCACTTACCCTCCGATGTCAGGAGCCGGGCGCATCAAACCACGGTAGAACGAGCTCTTTTCACGCTACTCTTTAATTAGTACAGCCTCAGGAATTCCATTCCCTACGTCTGCGTCAGCATGGTCGAGCACGATGATCTGAAGACAAGCCTCCGAGTAACTTATTGCAGCCCCCTCCAGGCCCGCGCCTCCTGAGCAGTATCGCAATAATCGCCAGTACAGCTTTCGCCTCAGCAAGCGAATCACCATCACGGACGGCCCAATCCTCATTTAGCAGACAGGTGGCAGGAGGACTCAGCGGTCAACAATCCGCCGTCGGCTATCGTGATATTTGTACTAGTACGCTTATCACGGAGAAACCGATGAGAATCAGACGCTACCGTTCACCAGTCCCTGTCTCCACAGCCCCTGAGGTGGCAGCAATGGTCGCCACTATGCATGGAGATCCAAAGATCGCTCGGTTTGACTTGCAGGTAGATAAAGCCAAAGGACTGATTAGGTGCGTCACTCGCGGGTTTGATGGTCGCACCACAACGCGCACATTGCTTGGCCCAGGCCTTCAGGAACTCACTCAGTACGACCCTACTGAACTGAGCTCTTTTCAGCGCGATCAGAATATTTTAAACCTGCTAAAACGCGGACTCACCCAGGTAGAGGTCGCTACGACGCTGGGGATCTCACAGTCGCTGGTGTCGAAGGTCTATCGCGCCAGGCGGCACAATCATTACTGACACACTTGCATTACTGATGGACTCGCATGCCTGGGGGATTTGATCGTTTACGAATAAGGACAGTGAAAACTCGCTTCTAACTGTCCGGGTGCATGGGTTCGCAGTTTCGCGGCTTTCGGGTAATTTTTTTAGGTTTTCAGATTGGGATTTGAAAGGGCCTGCTAACTCTGGTTGGGCAGTTGCATCCCCGCCTGCAAAGCTTGCCGTGACGAGGTCATCGGGCCTGAAAGCAGCGATTTTGAAAGTGTAAACAGAGGGTCAGAACTGAGGCTCATTTTTACATTTTTTACGGGATATCGGCCGGAATTGGTCGGCTTTGCTTGGGGCCTGCGATCGTTTCACTCGCTCACGCCTAAAATCCGGGAATCCGGGAATCCGGGAATCCGGGAATCCGGGAGCTTGCAGGGTTTAGTTGAATATTGCTTGGGCCAAGAAGATAGGGGTGTCCGTTATTGCTTGACCAGTCCAGCGTCCTTCCCTGATTCGGATTACTCCAGCGTTCGAGCCAAAGGCGTCTTCAAAAATGTCCATGGGGTGAACTCTGGGAGGGAGCACCGCAGCCCGGGTCTACCGGGAGATCGGGAGGGTTTAAAGCATGCAACTAGAGACCTCAAGGTCGACAAGCATGCAACAACACGCAACAGGTCGCATTTGAACGGATGCACGCTTTGATCGCGAGGACTACGAGAAGTTTTTCGGCGGGCCCGCCCACTAATGGACAGGCATAAAAAAAGGGCGAAGATTGCTCTAAGCCCTTGATTTACTTGATTCGTGGCGGGAAACCAGGGATTCGAACCCTGGGAACGCTATTAACGTTCGCCGGTTTTCAAGACCGGTGCATTCAACCACTCTGCCAATTTCCCGTTCTTCATGTCGTGCGTCGCAAGGATGCAGCTGAGAAGTACCTGAGATAAGAACTCATGGACCTGTTACAGTCGGCAGTTTTCAAGACTGCTGCCTTAAACCACTCGGCCACACCTCCGTTGCGTTGCGGGCGCCATAATACCCGAATGAAACACACTGTCAAACTCTCTTCACAGCTAGCGGCAAAGCGTCTGTTATGATCTTTGCGTCTGAACATTTCAACCATCAGGAGTTGCGCCATGCGCGAACAGGATTACGCAGTGAAAAACGGCGTGCAGGCCGAGCAGCTAGAGGTTAGCCGCGTCCTGCGCAATACATATGGTCTTCTGGCTATCACCCTTGCTTTCAGCGGCTTGATGGCTTTTATCGCTCAGCAGAATCACGTTCCTTACCCGAACGTATTCGTCGTGCTGATCGGCTTTTATGGCCTTTTCTTTCTCACTAACAAATTACGCGACTCGGCGTGGGGTCTGGTTTCGACCTTCGCACTGACCGGTTTCATGGGTTACCTGCTGGGCCCGATCCTCAACCGTTACCTGGGTATGCAGGGCGGTGCTGAAGTTGTCAGTTCGGCGTTTGCGATGACCGCGCTGGTATTCGGTGGTTTGTCCGCCTACGTGCTGATCACTCGCAAGGACATGAGCTTCCTCGGTGGCTTCATCACCGCTGGCTTCTTCGTCCTGCTGGGCGCGGTGCTGGTCAGCATGTTCTTCCACATCAGCGGGCTGCAATTGGCGATCAGCGCAGGTTTCGTGCTGTTCTCCTCCGTTTGCATCCTGTTCCAGACCAGCGCAATCATCCAGGGCGGCGAACGCAACTACATCATGGCGACCATCAGCCTGTATGTATCGATCTACAACCTGTTCATCAGCCTGTTGCAGTTGTTTGGCCTGATGGGTGGCAGCAGAAACTGATTCGCTGTCGAGCTTCAACAAAAAGCCCGCTTAGCGGGCTTTTTGCTGTCTGACTCTATTATCATTGCTCAATGATTCGTTGACTGAGCCGACCATGAAGTTCGCCATTGCCCTTTTTTCTGCGGCCCATGAGCCCTCCTCCCGCCGCGCCTTGCTGTTTGCGCAGGCGGTGTTGGCTGGCGGCCATGAGATTGTCCGGCTGTTTTTCTATCAGGAAGGCGTGCATATCGCGTCGGGCAATATTGTCACGCCTCAGGATGAGCAAGACCTGCCACGCCAATGGCGCGAGTTTGTCACCCTCCACCAGCTCGATGGCGTGGTGTGCATCGCCGCCGCCTTGCGACGCGGTGTATTGAATGAGGAAGAAGCTCAACGCTATCAGCGACCAGCAGCCAATGTGTCAGCACCGTGGGAGTTGTCCGGGCTCGGCCAGTTGCATGATGCGGTGCAGGCCGCCGACCGACTGATCTGCTTCGGAGGGCCTTGATATGTCAAAATCATTATTGATTATCAGCCGTCAGGCCCCGTGGTCTGGCCCCGGCGCACGGGAAGCACTGGATATAGTGTTGGCCGGCGGCGCGTTCGATTTGCCTATTGGCTTACTGTTTCTCGATGACGGGGTGTTTCAACTTTTGCCTGAGCAAAAGGCCGCTCAAGTACAGCAGAAGGACCTGACAGCCAACTTGAAAGCCTTGTCGCTGTTCGGCGTCGAAGATATTTTTGCCTGTCGCGACAGCCTGGCAGAACGCGGAATTTCCTCTGCCGGATTGAATGTGGATACGCTGCAACTGCTGCAAACGTCAGAAATCCCCATGATTATTGACCGCTACGACCAAGTGATAACGCTCTGATGTCGACTTTGCATGTTTTGTCTCACTCCCCTTTCGCGGACAGCCGTCTGACCAGCTGCCTGCGCGTGCTCGGCCCGAAAGACGCCATTTTGCTCTGCGGCGACGCTACGTATGCTTTGCGTCCCGGTTGCGCACCGCTTCGTGCACTGGAGGCGCAACTAGCGTCGTTCGAGCTGTTTGTACTTGAAGAGGACATCCTGGCGCGTCATCTTGAGATTCCGCACGGGGTCCAGAGCGTCGATTATGCGGGCTTCGTCGCGTTGTCGATCCGCTTCGACAAGGTCAACACCTGGTTATGAAACAGCTGACGATTGCTGAGCACCGCATTGCGCTGGACAAGGATGGTTTCCTCGAAGACCTGAACGACTGGTCTGTCGAGGTTGCAACCGCCCTGGCGTCGCGGGAAGACATTACCCTCGGCCCGGAACACTGGGAGATTCTGCAACTGCTGCGGGCTTTTTACGCCGAGTTCCAGTTATCGCCCGCCACTCGGCCGCTGATCAAATACACCGCGTTGAAGCTGGGCCCTGAAAAGGGTAACAGCATGCACCTCAATCGCCTGTTCAATGGCACCCCCGCCAAACTCGCCGCCAAGCTGGCGGGCCTGCCCAAACCGACGAATTGCATATGACCGATTTTGCCCCGCTGATCACTGAAACCCCTGCCGAGCACCCGTTCGCCCAGTTCGTACGCATCCTGGGCAAGGGCAAGCGCGGAGCGCGTGACCTGACCCGTGAAGAAGCCCGGGAAGCCATGGGCATGCTGCTCGACGAAAAAGTCGAAGACACTCAGCTAGGCGCCTTTCTGATGCTGTTGCGGCACAAGGAAGAGAGTGCAGAGGAGCTGGCAGGTTTCACCGAGGCAGTACGCGAACGCTTGCACGCTCCGGCGTTGCAGGTGGACATCGACTGGCCGACTTACGCGGGCAAAAAGCGCCATCTACCGTGGTACTTGCTCGCGGCCAAGTGCCTGGCACAAAACGGTGTGCGCGTGCTGATGCATGGTGGTGGCGCACATACCGCTGGCCGCCTGTACAGCGAGCAATTGCTCGATCTGCTGGGTATCCCGCTGTGCCGTAACTGGCAAGCGGTCGGTACGGCGCTCGAACAACACAACCTGGCGTTCATCCCGCTGGGCGATTGGGCGCCGCAGTTGCAGCGAATGATCGACCTGCGCAACATCTTGGGCCTGCGCTCGCCTATTCATTCACTGGCACGGGCGCTGAACCCCCTAGGCGCTCGCTGCGGTCTGCAAAGCATCTTCCATCCCGGTTACCAGGGCATGCACCGTGAAGCCAGCGGCTTGCTGGGTGACAACGCCATCGTGATCAAGGGCGATGGCGGTGAAGTCGAAATAAACCCGGACACCATCAGCCACCTTTACGGCACTACAGCCGGGCAAAGCTGGGATGAGGAGTGGCCTGCGCTGGCCCCAAGACGCCATGTCAAACCGGCCACGCTCGATCCGGCACAATTAACGGCGCTGTGGCGTGGCGAAGTAGAAGACAGCTACCCGCAGCTGGCCCTGATTTCGACCATTGCCCTGGCCTTGCGCGGCCTTGGAACACCGCGCGATGCCGCCTTCGAATTGGCTCAGCAGTACTGGGATAATCGCGACCGATCTATTTAACCGATCATAACCGCCCATGCTTTGCGCTATTTGTTCGAACCAATGCAATTAGACTGACCTCCAACGCAAAAGAGCTTAGGAGTCAGACATGGGCCTTCTGGTCGACGGACGCTGGCATGATCAGTGGTACGAAAGCAGCAAAGACGGCGCCTTCCAGCGTGAAAACGCGCAACGCCGTCACTGGATCACCGCTGACGGCCAACCCGGCCCCAGCGGTGAAGGTGGCTTTGCCGCGCAAGCTGGCCGCTATCACCTCTACGTTTCCCTCGCCTGCCCATGGGCTCACCGCACGCTGATCCTGCGCAAACTCAAAGGCCTGGAAAGCTTGATCGACGTCTCCGTGGTCAGTTGGCTGATGCTGGAAAATGGCTGGACCTTCGATAAACAAAAGGGCTCCAGCGGTGACAAACTCGACACTCTGGACTTTCTTTATCAGCGCTATACCGCCGATGACGCCACCTACACCGGGCGCGTGACGGTGCCGTTGCTGTGGGATAAACAGCAGCAACGTATCGTGAGCAATGAGTCGTCGGAGATCATCCGCATGCTCAACTCGGCATTCGACGGCCTGACGGGCAATCGCCTGGACCTCTACCCCGAACCGCTGCAACAGCCGATTGATCAACTAAATGACCGGATTTACCCCGCCGTCAATAATGGCGTTTACCGCGCAGGCTTTGCCACTTCGCAAGGTGCTTACGAGCAAGCATTCGATGGGTTGTTTGCAGAACTGGATTGGCTGGAAGTGCTGCTCGGCGAGAACCGTTACCTGGCCGGTGAGTACCTGACCGAGGCCGATGTGCGCCTGTTTACCACCCTCGTTCGCTTCGACGCGGTGTATTACAGCCACTTCAAATGCAACCTGCGTCGCATTGCCGATTACCCGAACCTGAGCAACTGGTTGCGCGAGGTGTATCAGTGGCCGGGAATTGCTGAGACGGTGGATTTTGAGCACATCAAGGGTCACTACTATGCGAGCCACCGGACTATCAATCCGACCGGGATCGTACCAAAAGGACCGGCGCTGCACCTAGACACCCGTCATGACCGCGAACGGCTTACCGGCCGTGGGATCTGGCACAAAACGGGCGTTTGAGAGTAAGGCCTGAAGTGCAGCCTTGATCGTCCGCAAACGCGGATCATCAAGGCTGCACTTAAAGCTGAAGCGCTAGAGCTGCCCTTGAGCGCCTTCGAACCACGCCAGTTTTTCCCGCAACTTGACCACTTCACCGACAATCACCAGCGTAGGCGCATGCACTTCATGCTCCGCGACCAGTTGGGGCAAGTTGGCCAATGTGCCGGTGAACACCCGTTGATTCGATGTGGTGCCTTGCTGAATCAGCGCCGCAGGCGTGTCCGGGGAACGGCCATGCTTGATCAACTGTTCGCAGATGATCGGCAAGCCGACCAGGCCCATGTAAAACACCAGGGTCTGCGCGGGTGAGACCAAGTCGTTCCAGGGCAGGTCCGTGGTGCCATCTTTCAAATGCCCGGTGACGAAGCGCACTGATTGCGCATAGTCACGGTGGGTCAGCGGAATACCGGCATAGGCTGCGCAACCGCTGGCAGCGGTAATGCCCGGCACCACCTGAAACGGAATGCCGTGGGCCGCCAGTTCTTCGATCTCTTCGCCGCCACGCCCGAAAATGAACGGATCGCCCCCTTTCAGACGCAGAACGCGCTTGCCTTGCTTGGCCAGATCAACCAACTGCTGATTGATCTGATCCTGCGGCAAGGCGTGATCGGCACGCTGCTTACCGACATAGATCCGCTCGGCATCGCGTCGGCAGAGTTCCAGTATCGCAGGCGCCACCAAGCGGTCGTAAAGCACCACATCGGCTTGCTGCATCAGCCGTAAGGCACGGAAAGTCAGCAAATCCGGATCGCCCGGCCCTGCGCCCACCAGATACACCTCGCCGGGTGCGCTGGGCGCCTCACCGTTGATTTTGGCAATCAGCAGACGTTCGGCTTCAGCGCCCTGTCCGGCCAGTTGGCGGTCAGCGACAGGCCCCTGAAACACTTCTTCCCAAAATGCCCGACGCTGCTGAACATCAGGGAACAGGTTTTTGACCTGGCTGCGGAATCGCGCCGCCAGGCCGGCCAATTGGCCATACGTCGAGGGAATCCAGGTTTCAAGCTTGGCGCGAATCAACCGCGCCAGCACCGGCGCATCACCGCCACTGGAAACCGCAATCACCAACGGTGAACGGTCAACGATGGCCGGGAATATCACGCTGCACAGCGCAGGTGAATCCACCACATTGACCGGCACACAACGCTGCCGGGCATCTTGCGACACCTGCGCATTGAGCGGTTCGTCATCGGTGGCGGCGATGATCAGCACGCACCCCTCAAGATCGCCCTGGGCATAGCCACGTAAAATCAGTTCGCCGCCGCTGCGCTCCACCAACTCGCACAATTGCGCTTCTATCTCGGGTGCAACCACCCGCAATAACGCGCCGGCATCAGCGAGCAAGCGTGATTTGCGCAAGGCAATTTCACCCCCACCGACCACCAGCACGCGACTACCACGCAGGTTATGGAACAGCGGCAGGAATTCCATTTAACCGATGACCTCAAGACCACCCATGTAGGGTTTCAGTGCCTCAGGAACACGGATCGAACCATCGGCCTGCTGATAGTTTTCCAGCACGGCGACCAACGCCCGACCTACCGCCAGACCGGAACCGTTCAGGGTGTGAACCAATTCTGGTTTGCCGGTTTCCGGGTTACGCCAGCGCGCCTGCATGCGTCGCGCCTGGAAATCGCCGCAGTTGGAGCACGAGGAAATTTCGCGGTATTTGTCCTGGCTCGGGATCCAGACTTCAAGGTCGTAGGTCTTGACCGCACTGAAGCCCATATCACCGGTGCACAAGGCCAGTACGCGGTAAGGCAGCTCCAGCAGCTGCAAAACGCGCTCAGCGTTGCCGGTGAGGGTTTCCAGGGCCGCTTGCGACTGGCCAGGCTCTACGATCTGAACCATCTCGACTTTGTCGAACTGATGCTGACGAATCATCCCGCGTGTATCGCGGCCCGATGCACCGGCCTCACTGCGAAAGCACGGGGTATGCGCGACAAACTTCAGCGGCAATTGCTTTGGATCGAGAATTTCGCCAGCGACGATATTGGTCAGCGACACTTCAGCAGTCGGGATCAAGTACAGATCTGCTTCACCTTCGCGGGTGATCTTGAACAGGTCTTCCTCGAATTTCGGCAACTGGCCAGTGCCCTGCAACGCAGGCGCCTGCACCAGGTACGGGGTGTAAGCCTCTTCGTAGCCGTGCTCGGTGACGTGCAGGTTGATCATGAACTGCGCCAGTGCACGGTGCATGCGAGCGATGGGGCCCCGCAGCAGCGCGAAGCGGGCGCCGGACAACTTGGCAGCGGTTTCAAAATCCAGCCAGCCGTACTTTTCGCCGAGCTCGACGTGGTCTTTGACCTCGAAGTCGAACGCAGTCGGTGTGCCCCAACGACGGACTTCAACGTTGTCGTCTTCATCAGCGCCAACCGGAACCGATTCGTGTGGCAGGTTCGGCATGCTCAGCAGCATCCCGTCCAGCTCGGCCTGGATGTTGTCCAGCTCGACTTTACCGGTGCTCAGTTCGTCAGCCATACGCTCGACGTCTGCCATCAACGGCGCGATGTCTTCGCCGCGCTGTTTGGCCTGACCGATGGATTTGGAGCGGGCATTACGCTCGGCCTGCAACTGTTCAGTGCGGGTCTGGACGGTCTTGCGCTGGTTTTCCAGCGCTTCGATGCGGGCCACGTCCAGGGTAAAACCACGGGAAGCCAGGCGATCCGCTACGTCCTGAAGTTGGGTACGTAACAGTTTGGAATCGAGCATATCGTTCTCTCGTCTATCAAAGTTTGGTCAAGGACAGGCCAGCCCAGGTCGCGAGCAGCCCGCCGAATACGGTGATTGCCGCGTAGCCCAGTGCCAGCGGCACCTGCCCGCTTTCCAGCAAGCGCAGCGTATCCAGTGAAAAAGATGAAAATGTCGTCAGGCCACCCAGAAAACCTACCATCAGGCCTGCACGAAGCTCGATTGGCACGTCGGGACGCAACAGAAACAGTCCGTACAGGTAACCAATCAGCAAGCAGCCGACGATGTTAACGGCCAACGTTGCGGTATAGAAGTGGCGCGGCCAGTTCGCCGAGATCCAACTGGCGGTGGCGAAGCGCAATAATGTACCAACGAGCCCCCCGGCGGATACTGCAAGAATCAATCGAATCACTACTTTCTCCGCTTACGTGGGCTTGCCTTGTCCAGTGCCGCCAGATGATTAAGCTTTTCCCCGATCTTCAGCTCAAGGCCACGCGGTACCGGTCGGTAGTACTGACGCGGCTCAAGCGCGTCGGGAAAATAGTCTTCGCCAGCGGCGTAGGCGTCGGGCTCATCGTGTGCGTAACGGTACTCTTCGCCATAGCCCAGTTGTTTCATGAGCTTGGTCGGGGCATTGCGCAGGTGCAGCGGAACCTCCAGCGAACCATGTTCGGTCGCCTCCTGCATCGCCGCCTTGAAGCCCATGTACACGGCGTTACTTTTTGGCGCGCAGGCCAGATAAACGATGGCCTGCGCCACAGCCAATTCACCTTCGGGGCTGCCCAGGCGCTCCTGCACATCCCACGCTGACAGGCATAACGTGAGCGCTCGGGGGTCGGCATTGCCGATGTCTTCACTGGCCATGCGTACAACGCGGCGCGCCAGGTACAGCGGATCGCAACCGCCATCAATCATCCGCGCGAACCAGTACAACGCAGCGTCGGGGTTGGAGCCGCGAATCGATTTATGCAGCGCGGAAATCTGATCGTAAAACGCTTCGCCGCCTTTATCGAACCGACGACGACTGTCGCCAAGCAGGCTTTGCAGCAACTCGACACTGATCTCGGTGCCATCTTCGGCGAGGTCGGAAGCGTTTTCCAGCAGGTTGAGCAAACGCCGGCCGTCACCATCAGCAGCGGCCAGGAGCATTTTGAAACCTTCGTCACTCAGGCTCAGTCGATGCTTGCCCAAGCCACGCTCTTCCGTCAGCGCACGCTGCACCAACTTGTGCAGCGCCGCTTCGTCGAGACTTTTCAGGACGTAGACCCGCGCACGGGAAAGCAAGGCGTTGTTCAGTTCAAAGGACGGGTTTTCAGTGGTTGCACCAATAAAAATCAGGGTACCGTCTTCCACGTAAGGCAGAAAGGCGTCCTGCTGCGACTTATTGAAACGATGCACTTCGTCGACGAACAGAATGGTTCGACGACCGTATTGCCCTGCCTGTTGCTTGGCAATTTCGACGGCTTGACGGATTTCCTTGACCCCGGCCAATACCGCCGAGACCGTTTCGAAATGCGCATCGGAGACTTTTGCCAACAGCCGTGCCAGCGTGGTTTTACCCACGCCCGGCGGGCCCCAGAAAATCATCGAATGCAGAGCACCCTGCTCCAGCGCCTCACGCAGAGGCTTGCCGTGAGCGAGCAGGTGTTCCTGACCGACGTACTCGTCCAGATTGGCCGCACGCAGGCGTGCGGCCAAGGGTTGAGCTATCGGATCGCTACGAAACAAGTCCATGGGTCGCGGTTAAACCTCTTATTCCTGAATGACATCAGCGCCTTTCGGGATATTGAATTTGAATTTGCTCGGGACGATTGGCTCGTTGGCTTTCACACCCGTGAACAGAATATTGGTGCGCTGACCCACGCTGTCGATCAATTGCATGTCATTGATGATGCCATTGCGAAACGACAGGCGCAGGCTGTCGAACAGCGTGTCCTTGGTCTTGGGCTTGAGCACGAAGTCGATCACGCCGCCTGCTTCCTTGGCACTAATGTCGAAACTTTCGCTGATCTTGGACACATCACCGGACAGCAGCAACGCAGGCGTCTGGGTCAGACGCTGGTCGAGGGTCTTGATCGTCACCTGTTCCAGGTCCGGGTCCCACAACGAGACTTTTTTCCCGTCGGAAACCATCAACTGCTCCTGAGGAGCGTCCGTGTGCCAATAGAACAGGCCAGGCCGCTGCAACGCCATGTCACCGGCCGTTTCCTGCAATTGGGTGCCGCTGCCGTCCAGTGTCAGTTGAGAAAACCTGGCGGTCAGGGTTTGCGATTTTTCAAGCAATTGGGTGAGTCGCGCGACATCTTTGCTATCGGCATGGGCCGGGATAGCGGAAAAAGCCAGTGCAGATACCAACAGCATGCGGATGAGTCGCATGGGAGTCCTCATTGAATTCAGTGGAGTCCAGACAGCGCGTTGTCGCGCTGTAGGGATTAGTCGCGCATTGGGCTCGGCGCGATGACCTCACGCGAGCCATTGGTGTTCATGGACGTCACGACGCCCGCCATTTCCATCGCTTCGATCATTCGGGCGGCGCGGTTGTAACCAATCTTCAGCTTGCGCTGTACCGCAGAAATAGATGCGCGACGGCTTTCCAGGACAAAACGTACTGCTTCGTCATACAGCGCATCGTTTTCGGTGTCGTCAGACCCTTCGCTGCCGCCGTCAAAGCCACTGCCGGGCTCTTCAACGCCCGCAAGGATGTCTTCGTTGTAGTCAGGCGAGCCACGCAGTTTCCACGCCTCTACGACGCGGTGGACCTCGTCATCGGACACAAAAGCGCCGTGGACACGAATCGGCAGACTGGTGCCCGGCGGCATGTATAGCATGTCACCGTGGCCGAGCAGTTGTTCGGCACCGCCCTGATCAATGATGGTCCGCGAATCGATCTTGCTCGATACCTGAAACGCCATGCGGGTCGGAATGTTGGCCTTGATCAGACCGGTGATCACGTCCACCGATGGCCGCTGGGTCGCGAGAATCAAGTGAATACCGGCCGCCCGGGCTTTTTGAGCGATTCGGGCGATCAGTTCTTCGACCTTTTTGCCGACGATCATCATCATGTCGGCGAACTCGTCGACCACGACGACGATGGTCGGCAACTTGGTCAGCAGCGGCGCTATGTCGTGCATGTTTTCGCGTTTGTACAACGGATCTTCGAGCGGTGTACCGGCGTCTTGAGCTTCTTTGACCTTGTGGTTGAAGCCCGACAGGTTACGTACACCCATCTTCGCCATCAGCTTGTAACGCCGCTCCATTTCGGCAACGCTCCAGCGCAGGGCATTGGCCGCGTCTTTCATGTCGGTGACAACCGGGCACAGCAGGTGCGGAATACCTTCGTAGATCGACAGTTCGAGCATTTTCGGGTCGATCATGATCAGTTTGGCGTCTTCCGGGCCGGACTTGAACAGGATCGACAGGATCATCGCGTTCACGCCCACCGACTTACCGGAACCTGTAGTACCGGCCACCAGCAGGTGCGGCATCTTCGCCAGATCGGTAATCACCGGCCTGCCGCCAATGTCATGCCCCAGGGCCAGAGTGACCGGGGACTTGGCATCATCGAATTCCGGAGTGGACAACACTTCGGAGAAGCGCACGATTTGTCGGTCTTCGTTCGGGATCTCGATACCGACCGTGGTCTTGCCAGGAATGACCTCAACCACACGCACACTGGTCACGGCCAGCGAACGCGCCAGATCCTTGGCCAGGTTGGAGATTCGACTGACCTTGACCCCGGCTGCGGGCTGAATTTCGTAGCGGGTGATCACGGGCCCCGGATGAATGGAGTCGACCGTGACTTCCACGCCAAACTCTTTGAGTTTGATTTCCAGAAGATGACCGACGGCCGCCAACGATTCCGGGGAGTAGTTGAGCTTTTTCTTCTCTGCCGGGTCCAGAATCGAAATCGGAGGCAAGGTGCCTTCCACGGCGCTATCGATGAACAAGGGCGCCTGTTTCTCTTTCTGCACCCGCTTGCTTGGCTCTACCACTTTGGCCGGGGCAGGAGCAATCACCGCAGGTATGTGTTTTTCGCGCTCGCTCATGTGCTTGCTGAGGGCTTGTTCGCGCTCGACCAAACGCTCTTTGGCCTTGGCCTGTTCCCGGCGGTCCGGCGTAATAGGCGCCACCACGTCACTGACGCGAGTATCGACTTCACGCAGTTGAGCAACCATCTGCTTGCGCTCGCTACGGGCCGTCCACCAGCGATTGGCAGCATTCTGGAACAACTCGAACAAGTCGAGCGTGATCTTGCCGGTGACGTCCATCACCTTGAACCAGGAAAGGTCGGTGAATACCGTCAGGCCAAACAGAAACAGCGCAATGAACATCAGGGTGCTGCCCTGGATATTCAGCGCATTTTTTGCCAGATTGCCCAGGCTTTCGCCCAGTGCACCACCGGCCGATGCCGGCAGGCCGGCCGTGAAGTGAAAGTGAATATGGGCCAGGGCTGCACCCGACAGCACCAAAAACACCAGACCGATCAGGCGCCAGGAGAACAGCCAGCCGCTCCACTGCCACGGTTCATGACGCTGGCGAAAGATTTGAAACGTCTTGATCGCCAACAACAACGGGAAGATGTAAGCGAAATAGCCCAACACCATGAACAATATGTCGGCCGAGAATGCGCCAGCACGGCCCGCAGCATTCTGTACCTGCTGGGCGTTACCGGTATGGCTCCAGCCGGGATCGCCCTGATCGTAGGTTAACAACGCCATCATCAGGTACAGGCACAGTGCGCCAATAGCGATCAGCGCACCTTCCTTGAGCCGGTAGTGCAAATGCTGCCGCCAGAGCGGAACGGGACTGGGTGCTACTGTGGATTTCTTCAAAACGCTTCTATTCCTGCGCCTGAGCGCGAACATCTGATGATTGACTGCGAAATACTATTTTCTAGCGTTCGGTAAAGATGAAACAAATAGCAACCTTTACTTACAACCTGGCTAATCACTTGAAAAAAAACCAATAAGGTTGGCATTGTACGGGTTTGTACCGCCGTTGCCACGCTAGTCTGGCTTGGGTGTAGCATATCTTCAAGCGCCGAACGAACAGCTCAATTTGAGCATGCATTGTCTTTTGTGACAAAGGCTTATGGGGTGTTTTTATGAGCAACATCAAACATCCGGCGGCTGTTGTGTCACACGTTCAAGCCATTGATTACAACGATTACAACGTTTTGCTACATAAATCCGCTTCAGGTTTCGTCAACGGGATCGTCTACGACCACATCGACGCCGTAGAGTTGCAACAGTCGATTGTCCCGCCCTCCCCTTTTGATAAGTCTTGATGCCATGCTGACCTGGTTACAACGCAACACCCTGACATTTCCGCCCCTGGAAAAAGCCATGCGCGAGCCAAATGGCTTGCTGGCCGCAGGCGGGGATCTGTCCGCCGACCGCTTGATCCAGGCCTATCGTCATGGTTGCTTTCCGTGGTTTCAGGAGGGGCAGCCGATCCTGTGGTGGTCACCAGACCCGCGCACAGTGCTTTTTCCTGAAGAACTGCACATTTCGCGCAGTCTGGGCAAAATAGTGCGCCAGGAACGTTATCAGGTGACCTTCGACCAGGATTTCGCGGCCGTCATTCAAGCTTGCGCAGCACCACGCACTTACGCCGATGGCACCTGGATTACCGACTCGATGCAGTTAGCCTACCTTGAACTGCATCGTCGCGGTCACGCCCACAGCGTGGAAGTCTGGGAGCAAGGCAACTTGGTCGGAGGCCTTTATGGCTTGGCCATAGGCCAGTTGTTTTTTGGCGAATCCATGTTCAGCCGGGCGGACAACGCCTCGAAAGTCGGCTTTGCAACGCTGGTCGAGCGACTGACAGCGTGGGGGTTCGTGCTGATTGACTGCCAAATGCCTACCCAGCACTTGCACAGCTTCGGCGCCAGAGCTATTGAACGCGCTACCTTCGCCGACTACCTTCGCCAACACCTCGATCAACCCAATATCGCCGACTGGCTGCCTAGGCGAGTTTCATAGCCTGACATACACTCTTACTAAAGATGTTTATCCGAGGGTTGATCATGACAGAGCTGGCGCGGCTTAAGTTTTATGCCACTCAACCCCATGCCTGCAGCTATTTGCCTGAGGAACAAGCGACGACGCTGTTTCTGGACCCTAGCCAGCCAATGGATGTTCAGGTGTATGCCGATCTTTCCGACATGGGCTTTCGCCGCAGCGGGGACCATCTTTATCGGCCGCACTGTCAGAATTGCAGCGCGTGCGTTCCTGCTCGCATCCCTGTAGAGCTGTTCGTGCCAGACCGTCAGCAAAAACGCATTTTCAAGCGCAATGCCGACCTTCACGTGAGTGCGACCCAGCCACGATTCAGCGAAGAGCACTTCGATCTGTATCAGCGCTATATCGAACAACGGCATGCTGATGGCGACATGTACCCCCCTAGCCGTGATCAGTTTTCAACTTTTCTGGTGCGCGACCTGCCCTTCTCGAAATTCTACGAATTCCGCCTCGGCGAACGTCTTCTGGCAGTCGCTGTGACTGACCTTCTGCCCAACGGTCTTTCAGCGGTTTATACCTTCTACGAACCCAGCGAAGAGCGCCGCAGTCTGGGCCGCTACGCGATTCTCTGGCAGATTGGCGAAGCTGCCAGACTGCAGCTCCATGCGGTCTATCTGGGCTACTGGATAAAGAACTGCAAAAAAATGAATTATAAAACCCAATATCGTCCGATTGAGCTGCTTACAAACCAGAGATGGGTCACTCTTTATTGAAGCGCTTGGCTTAACCCCTACTTTTCGGGCACAATGCACGCCGCTTTTGCCTGGCGCAGTTGCACCGGGCCATTCTTTGGTTACCGAGGGCTTTTACTGCATGTCGAAAGAAGACAGCTTGGAAATGGAAGGCACTGTCGTCGACACCCTGCCCAACACCATGTTCCGTGTGGAGTTGGAAAATGGGCACATCGTCACCGCGCATATCTCCGGCAAAATGCGCAAGAACTACATCCGTATTCTTACCGGTGACAAGGTGCGCGTCGAAATGACGCCGTACGACTTGAGCAAAGGGCGCATTACTTACCGCGCCCGCTAACAGGTCTTAACAAAAACGCCCGGCTTATGCCGGGCGTTTTTGTGCGGGCGGGATTTGATGACTGCGGGAGATCCCGCCGCGCTGTCGCGCAGCAACTGGGCCCTGATTCTGCCCGGAGGCCGTAATTGAATGGACTCGCCCAAGCCGAGGCGTCTATGCGCCACGGTGGCAGTCTAAGAAGCCAACGACAGCGAGGGCGAGTCCATGAAAAAGAATACGACGATTAATCAGTCCCTGTCTTCTGCCGATCTATCGGCGTGTACGACAGTGGCCGTCGATCTTGCCAAACGAGTATTCCAGGTCGCCGGGGAAGATGCTCTTGGCCAGGTGCTTTACGAAGAGCGGATCAAGTCGCGTGAGGCGTTTTATACTTTCCTGTGTCAACTGCCGCCAGATGTAGTGGTGCTGGTGGAAACCGGCCCAGGCGCGCAGGCATGGGCGCGGCAGCTACAGGATCAGGGCAACCTGGCGCGGATTCTTCCAGCCAGGCTGGTGGCTAATCATCGCAGCGGTGCCAAGAATGATCGCAACGATGCGCTTGCGATATTGCGTGCGGGCCGCGACAGCAACATTGCGGCAGTGCCCATCAAAAGTGCCGCAGCGCTGGCCATGCAGGCATTGCATCGTGCCCGGCAGGGTTACGTACGCCGCCGCACAGCGATCAGTAATCAGTAATCAGTAATCAGTAATCAGTAATCAGTAGTAATCAGATGCGGGGTTTACTGCTGGAGCATGGCGTTGCTCTGGCGCAGGGCGATGTTGCTATCAGCCAAACAATCCCCCGAATACTGGAAGACGCTACCCAGCCGCTGCCCGATATGCTGCGCGAACTGATCGACGAATTACTGGGTGAATGGCGCCACATGGGCGAACGCATCAACGTCTTGACCGGCCGTCTGGAGGCCGCCGCGAGCGACGACAAAACGGCCAAACGGCCAAACGGCCAAACGGCTGATGACAGTACGCGGTATCGGTCCGATTATCGCCACGGCACTGCTGGCCAAACAGACTGAGCCTGAGCGCTTCCCCAATGCGCGCAAGTTTGCCGCCTACTTTGGCATGGTGCCTGAGCAGAACAGCAGCGGGGAGCGGATTCGCTTGGGCAGGATGACCAAACGAGGTGATGGCTATATACGCAGCTTGATGATTCAGGGCGCTCACTCGGTGTTGAGGCAACTGCGACCTGATTCGCAGCAGCCGGATGACCTGCGTCTGCTACGTTGGTTAGGGCGTCTGGGTCGCAAGGAGGCGGCGGTACGGTTAGCGAACCATAACCTGCGCATCGTCTGGGTGCTGCTACAGAATGAACAGACTTATCGCCGCCAACCGGCCAATGGCCAGCCAACTGCGATGAGCCACTGATCCAAAGAGCTCTGCCATCGGGGCGCCAAGCCGCTCCGACCCTTGCTAAAAAACATTGACCCCAGGTCAGACCGTCGCGGATTGATGCCTTAGCTCCTACCGGCCTTCGAGGCCTGAATGTAATTGGCATACCGCGAGCTGAACCAATGTTGACCAGAAGCCGGAGTCGGCTTCCTCGAATAGGCCTTATACATAGATGCAACCGGGTAGCAGTGTTTAAAAGCGGGTAGACAGTGGAGGCGAGTCCATACATAGGAGCTGGCTTGCCAGCGATAGGCCGGGGTCGCGTCCGACACAGAGGACCTTCATGCGGTGGCAAACTCAGCCATTTTGCGACTGCTTCGCAGACAAGTCAGCCCCTATCAAACAACCTGTAAGTTATTGGAAAATAAAGAATAAATGTCGTTATATTTTCAGCTAAACGCAGATTCGTAGGAGCTGCCGAAGGCTGCGATAGGCCGGGGTCGCGGGCGACCGGCACGACCTTCAGCGGTCTCAAGAAAGCGACCGGTTCCGTCGGACGCGCCCCCGGGGCGATCGCAGCCTTCGGCAGCTCCTACAGTTTGCTGCGCGACAGCGCGGCGTCGAAGACGCGGCGAGGCCTCCTATCAAACATAGGTGCATGCAAAAAAAGCCCCGCATTCCACATCTCAGTGGAATGCGGGGCCTTTTGTTTTGGCTTAAGCCATTTCTGCCGTGGTTTCGAAGTCGAAGGTCATTTCCCCGTCCTTGACGTCGATATGCACCACCCCGCCGTGCTCGGCCAACTCACCGAAGAGGATCTCTTCAGCCAGCGGACGCTTGATCTTGTCCTGGATCAAACGAGCCATTGGTCTTGCACCCATCTGCGCATCGTAGCCACTTTCAGCCAACCAGGTTCTGGCGGCGTCAGTCACCTCAAGCAGCACACGCTTGTCTTCCAGCTGCGCCTGCAGTTCGGTAAGGAACTTGTCCACCACACTTTTGATGACCTCATGAGTGAGGCGCCCAAACTGGATAATGGTGTCCAGACGGTTGCGGAACTCTGGCGTGAAGCTCTTTTTGATTACTTCCATTGCATCGGAAGAGTGGTCCTGATGCGTAAAGCCTATCGATGCCCGTGCAGCGCTTTCCGCGCCAGCGTTGGTGGTCATGATCACAATCACGTTGCGGAAGTCCGCCTTGCGCCCGTTGTTATCGGTCAGCGTGCCGTGATCCATTACCTGCAGCAGCAAGTTGAAGACTTCTGGGTGCGCCTTCTCGATTTCATCGAGCAGTAATACGCAATACGGTTGCTTGGTGATTGCTTCAGTCAGCAACCCGCCTTGGTCGAATCCAACATAACCTGGCGGCGCACCGATCAAGCGCGAAACGGTATGACGCTCCATGTACTCGGACATATCGAACCGCAGTAGCTCAACGCCCAATGCCTTGGCCAACTGGCGAGCCGCTTCGGTTTTGCCGACCCCGGTTGGACCTGCGAACAGGAACGAACCGACGGGTTTATCCGGCGACTTCAGACCTGCACGCGACAATTTGATCGCCGTAGACAACGAGTCGATCGCTGCATCCTGACCAAACACCGTCAACTTGAGGTCGCGCTCAAGATTACGCAGCAGTTCCTTGTCGGAGCTGTTGACATGCTTAGGCGGAATACGCGCGATCTTGGCAACAATATCTTCGACCTGGGCCACTTCGATACGCTTAACGCGTTTCTCGATGGGTTGCAGACGCTGATAAGCCCCGGCCTCATCGATCACGTCGATGGCTTTGTCAGGCATGTGCCTATCGTTGATGTAGCGCGATGCCAGCTCAGCAGCGGCGCGCAATGCCTCATCGCTGTACTCGATACCATGATGCTGCTCAAAACGCCCCTTGAGGCCTCTCAGGATGCCAATGGTGTCTTCCACCGATGGCTCAGATACGTCGACTTTCTGGAAACGCCGCGCCAACGCCCGATCTTTTTCGAAGATGCCGCGAAATTCCTGGAAGGTCGTCGAGCCGATGCAGCGAATATCACCCGAAGACAACAGCGGCTTGAGCAGATTCGACGCGTCCATCACGCCACCAGAAGCCGCGCCTGCACCGATGATGGTGTGGATTTCATCGATGAACAGAATCGCCTGCGGACGTTTTTTCAGCTCGTTGAGTAACGCCTTGAAGCGCTTCTCGAAGTCACCGCGATATTTGGTTCCCGCCAGCAAAGCACCCAAGTCGAGGGAATACACCACGCTGTTTGCGAGCAGATCAGGCACCTGGTTGTCGACAATGCGCTTGGCCAGACCTTCGGCAATGGCGGTTTTACCCACCCCGGCCTCACCCACAAGCAGCGGATTGTTTTTGCGCCGACGCGCCAGAATCTGCGCCACGCGCTCGACTTCCATCTCGCGCCCGACCAATGGATCGATACGGCCCTGACGAGCCAATTCATTCAGGTTGCTGGCATAGGCATCCAGAGGATTGCCTGAAGAGGAAGACTCACCGCCCTCGTCGTCCTGCATATCTTGCTCACCCTCTGAGTGATCGCCATGCCCTGGCACTTTGGAAATACCATGAGCGATGTAATTGACGACATCGATCCGCGCAACGCTCTGCTGTTTAAGCAGAAACACTGCCTGGCTTTCTTGCTCGCTGAAAATGGCGACCAGTACGTTAGCGCCAGTAACTTCGCGCTTGCCTGAGCTCTGTACGTGGAAGACAGCACGCTGCAGTACCCGCTGAAAGCCCAGGGTTGGCTGGGTTTCTCGATCCTCGTCATGGACGGGGATCAGGGGCGTTGTGGAGTCAATGAACTCCTGCAGATCATGCTTGAGTTTGTCGAGGTTTGCGCCACAAGCGCGCAAGACGGTCGCGGCAGCCTCGTTATCCAAAAGGGCCAGCAGGAGGTGCTCAACCGTCATGAATTCATGACGCTTCGAACGTGCCTCCTTGAAGGCAAGATTGAGGGTGACTTCGAGCTCACGGTTTAACATAGCTTCACCTCATACCCAAGTGGTCGGCGTTAACCGTCCTTCTCGATCTCACAGAGTAGCGGATGCTGGCTTTCCCTGGCGTATTGGTTGACCTGCATTGCCTTGGTCTCGGCGATATCGCGGGTAAACAATCCACATACTGCCCGTCCCTCTGTATGGACGGCCAGCATGACCTTGGTCGCCAGCTCACGATTCAGGTTGAAAAAAATCTCGAGCACTTCGACGACGAAATCCATCGGTGTGTAGTCATCATTAAATAAAACCACCTTGTACATCGGTGGAGCCTGCAGCGCTGGCTTGGCCTCCTGTAGCACCACTCCAGCAGCACCATCCTCGTGTGTCGGACGATCCTGATTGAATGTTAGTCGAATCTGGCTGAATGCATGCATGGAAAGAAAGGTTCGTAGGTGGGCGGGTTCAGTAATTAGTCGCAGTCTGACCGGTTTTCAAATGGAACGCCGCATGACCTTGACTATCGGCAAAACGGTGTTACAAACAATAGAACCCACATTGGGTAAAAAGGGTCCGTGCAGTCAACCAAATTCTTTTCGGTCCGGCGGATGAGGTGGATCATACTCCAGACGGAGTCCTTTGCAGAGGGATGTGAGCATGGCAAGCAGTAACCCCAAGCACGGCAAGGTTAAATGGTTCAACAACGCCAAAGGCTACGGATTCATTATTGAAGACGGCCATAACGAAGATCTTTTCGCTCACTACTCAGCGATAAAGATGGACGGCTACAAGACCTTGAAAGCAGGTCAATCCGTCAACTTCGACATCATTCAGGGCCCCAAAGGACTGCACGCTGTAGAGATTACAGCAGCGACCGAAACGCAGACCTTCCCCCCTGCTGATAGCGCGAGCCTGACCCATAAACCGCTGAATGTAAGCGCCTGATACGCCAGCCTTCAGGTCGCCAAACTAAAAACCAGCCGAAAAAAAACCGGCCAGCTCAATTAACTTGAGCTGGCCGGTTTTTGCTTAGCGCTGATCAGCTCACATGTGAGAGATCAGAGCATCGCCAAACGCGGAAGAAGACAGCAATTTAGCGCCGTCCATCAGACGTTCGAAGTCATAGGTCACTGTCTTGGCCGAGATTGCGCCGTTGGTGCCTTTGATGATCAGGTCAGCAGCTTCGACCCAGCCCATGTGGCGCAGCATCATTTCAGCGGACAGGATCAGCGAACCTGGGTTCACCTGGTCTTTGCCAGCGTACTTCGGTGCAGTACCGTGGGTAGCTTCGAACATGGCAATGGTGTCGGACAGGTTAGCGCCTGGAGCGATACCAATACCGCCCACTTCAGCAGCCAGGGCGTCGGACAGGTAGTCACCGTTGAGGTTCAGGGTCGCGATCACGTCGTATTCGGCCGGGCGCAGCAGGATCTGCTGAAGCATAGCGTCGGCGATGGCGTCTTTAACAACAACATTCTTGCCGGTTTTCGGGTTCTTGAACTGCATCCAAGGACCGCCATCGAGCAAGGTAGCGCCGAACTCTTCAGCAGCCACTTCGTAGGCCCATTCTTTGAAGGCACCTTCGGTGAACTTCATGATGTTGCCTTTGTGCACGATGGTCAGCGAGTCACGGTCGTTGTCGACGATGTACTGCAGAGCCTTGCGTACCAGACGCTTGGTGCCTTCCAGGGAAACCGGCTTGATGCCGATACCGCAGTTTTGGTCAAAGCGGATCTTGGTAACACCCATTTCCTCTTTGAGGAACTTGATGACTTTGATCGCTTCCGGCGAGCCGGCTTTCCACTCGATACCGGCATAAATATCTTCGGAGTTTTCACGGAAGATAGTCATGTCGACGTCGCCTGGCTTCTTGACCGGGCTAGGCACGCCTTCGAACCAACGCACTGGGCGCAGGCAAACGTACAGGTCCAACTGCTGACGCATGGCAACGTTCAGGGAACGAATGCCGCCGCCGACTGGAGTGGTCAGAGGGCCTTTGATGGAAACGACGTAGTCTTTAACGGCGTCCAGGGTTTCCTGAGGCAGCCAGGTATCCTGATCGTAGACTTGAGTGGCCTTCTCGCCAGCGTAGACTTCCATCCAGGAGATTTTGCGCTCGCCGTTGTAAGCCTTTTTAACTGCAGCATCAACAACCTTCATCATGACCGGGCTGATGTCGACGCCGATACCATCACCTTCAATGAAAGGGATGATCGGGTTGTTCGGCACATTTAGAGAATGGTCTGCGTTGACGGTGATTTTGTCGCCGACTGCTGGAACCTGAATCTTCTGGTATCCCATGCTGGACTCCGTTTCTTTCGTGGTCTGACATCTGCTGCGCGGGTAGCGCAACAGATGGATATTTGGGGCGCGAAAAGGCGCATCATTCTTGTAGCTTTTCTACAGAAAGTCACGCACTTTTCTATCGTCCGATGCCACCTTCACCCGCTACAACGCCCTGACTACAAGGCATGTAGCAAAACTACAAAGCAACTACATCAACGCTTTGGGCGAGCTGGCATCACGCCAGAACCAAACGTCGGTTCGCTGAAAAACAAGGCGAGCGACTATTATGGCTCCTCTCTCAACAAAGCGACGCCGCTTAATTGAAGGAGATTCACCTTTCATGCGTTTTACTCCGCACGTGACCGTAGCAACCGTCATCGAGGACGAGGGCCGTTTCCTGATGGTCGAGGAAGTCGCTGAGGCCCGAGCCGTATTTAATCAGCCTGCCGGGCATTTGGAAGCCGACGAAAGTCTGATTCAGGCCGCTCTGCGCGAAACACTGGAAGAAACCGGCTGGGATGTTGAGCTGACCGGGGTGATAGGTATCTACCTGTACACCGCCCCCAGCAACGGTGTGACCTACCAGCGCATCTGCTTCGCGGGCAAGCCGCTGCGGCAACGCCCTGACTACACGCTCGACGACGGCATCATTGGCCCACGCTGGCTCACCCGAGAGGAGCTTCTGCAACAGCGCGGCCGCTGGCGCAGCGAGCTGGTGATGCGCTGCATCGACGATTATTTGACCGGAGAACGGTTCGGTTTAGGCTTACTCCGTGAGACTGCATGATCACGGCCTGCTAGAATCGCGTCCTTTTTGAAGCCACTCATTGAATTCCTATGCCCCACGATCCAGTTCCTCATGATCCAGAAAGGACCCGCGTCATTGTCGGTATGTCCGGCGGCGTAGACTCTTCCGTTTCCGCCCTCCTGCTGATCGAGCAGGGCTATCAGGTGGAAGGCCTGTTCATGAAGAACTGGGAGGAAGACGATGGAACCGACTATTGCACCGCCCGAGAAGACCTGGCAGACGCGCAGGCCGTTTGCGACAAAATCGGCATCAAGCTGCACACCGCCAACTTTGCCGCTGAGTACTGGGACAACGTGTTCGAGCATTTCCTGGCTGAATACAAAGCCGGACGTACGCCCAACCCGGACATCCTTTGCAACCGTGAAATCAAGTTCAAGGCATTTCTCGATTACGCCATGATGCTCGGTGCAGACCTGATTGCTACCGGCCATTATGTGCGTCGTCGCGACATCGACGGCCGTACCGAACTACTGAAAGGCCTGGACCCGAACAAGGACCAGAGCTACTTCCTGCATGCCGTAGGCGGCGAACAGATCGCCAAGACCCTGTTCCCGGTCGGCGAACTGGAAAAACCTGCCGTACGCGCCATCGCCGAAAAACATGAACTGGCCACGGCCAAGAAAAAAGACTCCACTGGCATCTGCTTCATCGGCGAGCGTCGCTTCAGCGATTTCCTCAAACAGTATCTGCCCGCCCAACCCGGCGAGATCAAGACCACCGAAGGCGAAGTCATCGGCCACCATCACGGCCTGATGTATCACACCATCGGCCAGCGTCAGGGCCTTGGCATCGGCGGGCTGAAAGACGCGAGCGACGACCCGTGGTACGTACTGGTCAAAGACCTGGAGCATAACGAGCTGATTGTTGGCCAGGGCAATGATCATCCATGGCTATTCTCTCAGGCGCTGATCGCGTCGGAAATCTACTGGGTCAACCCGATCGACCTGAGCAGCCCACGCCAACTGACCGCGAAAGTGCGTTATCGCCAAAGCGACCAGAAGTGCACGCTGACACAAACAGCCACAGGCTACCGCGTCACGTTCGAAGCGCCCCAACGCGCAGTGACGCCTGGGCAGTCCGTGGTGTTTTACGATGGCGAAATCTGCCTGGGTGGCGGCGTCATCGAAGTGGCCGAGCCTTGGCACAGCAAGGACAAGCGTTGATGACTCCGATGCAAGAGCAACTGGTCGCCCTAGGGGGTGTATTCCAGGCGGCCGTGCTGGTCGACAAGATTGCCAAAACCGGCCAGGCCAGTGAAGCCGCGCTCGGCTGCATGCTGGGCAGCCTGCTGGTCATGGACCCCAAAGACACGTTGGAAGTCTATGGCGGCGACGATCTGAACCTGCGTGAAGGATATCGCTCACTGCTCAGCGCGCTAGAGCGGGACCCGACCAGCCTGCAACGCGAGCCGCTGCGCTACGCGCTGTCGATGCTGGGCCTGGAACGGCAGCTGGCCAAGCGTGACGACCTGCTTGAAGTGATCGGCAAACGCTTGCCGCAGATCAAGTCCCAGGTCGAACATTTCGGTCTGGTTCACGACAACGTGATTGCCGCCAGCGGTGCACTTTATCAAGACACACTGAGCACATTGCGCCAGCGAATTCAGGTTCACGGCGACATGCGCAACCTGCAACAACCCAACAATGCGTCGAAAATTCGCGCCTTGCTGCTGGCCGGCATACGCTCGGCACGATTATGGCGGCAGCTGGGCGGTCACCGCTGGCAATTGGTTTTCAGCCGTCGCAAGCTGCTGAAAGAGCTTTATCCGATGTTGCGCGGCTGATTCGCAACGCTGTACGGCTACCCCTTTGAACACCAACACTATTAACTATTGCGCGCTCTACGCTGGTCAGTCCGAATCGAACTGACCAGCATTTAATGTATGATACGCGCCCCTTTTCGTTGCCCGACTGTCCGAGATCACCCCATGCAGCTTTCTTCGCTCACTGCGGTTTCCCCTGTTGACGGCCGCTACGCCGGCAGAACCCAGGCCCTGCGCCCGATTTTCAGTGAATATGGCTTGATCCGCTTTCGCGTCATGGTTGAAGTCCGCTGGCTCCAGCGCTTGGCTGCTCACCCGCAAATCACTGAAGTTCCAGCCTTTTCAGCTGAAGCCAATGCCATCCTGAATACGCTGGCCGAGGACTTCTCCACCGTCCACGCCGAACGCGTCAAAGAGATCGAGCGCACCACCAATCACGACGTCAAAGCCATTGAATATCTCCTCAAGGAACAGGCTGCCAAGCTGCCTGAACTGGCCAATGTCAGTGAGTTCATCCACTTTGCCTGCACCAGCGAAGACATCAACAACCTGTCCCACGCGCTGATGCTGCGCGAAGGTCGCGATGGTGTGTTGCTGCCGTTGATGCGTCAGATCGCCGAGTCAATCCGCGAATTGGCCGTGCGTTTCGCTGACGTACCTATGCTGTCGCGCACCCACGGCCAACCCGCCTCCCCGACTACCTTGGGTAAAGAGCTGGCAAACGTGGTCTATCGCCTGGAGCGCCAGATCGCTCAAGTGGCTGCCGTTCCGCTGCTGGGCAAGATCAACGGCGCAGTCGGCAACTACAACGCGCACATCTCGGCCTACCCGGACATCGACTGGGAAGCCAACGCGCGCGTATTCATCGAAGACGAACTGGGCCTGGGCTTCAACCCCTACACCACGCAGATCGAACCGCACGACTACATCGCCGAGCTGTTTGACGCGATCGCTCGCTTCAATACCATCCTGATCGACTTCGACCGCGACATCTGGGGTTATATCTCCCTGGGTTATTTCAAACAGCGCACCATCGCTGGCGAAATTGGCTCCTCGACCATGCCGCACAAGGTCAACCCGATCGACTTCGAAAACTCCGAAGGCAATCTGGGTATCGCCAACGCCCTGTTCCAGCACCTGGCCAGCAAGTTGCCGATTTCCCGCTGGCAGCGCGACCTGACTGACTCTACCGTTTTGCGCAACTTGGGCGTGGGCTTCGCCCATAGCATCATCGCGTATGAAGCCAGCCTTAAAGGCATCAGCAAACTGGAACTCAACGCGCAAAAAATCGCCGCTGAGCTGGATGCATGCTGGGAAGTGCTGGCCGAACCGATTCAAACGGTCATGCGTCGCTACAACATCGAAAACCCGTACGAGAAACTGAAAGAGTTGACGCGTGGCAAGGGCATCAGCGCTGAAGCACTGCAAACTTTCATCGACGGCCTGGAAATGCCTGCGCAAGCCAAGGCTGAGCTGAAAAAACTCACCCCGGCCAATTACATCGGCAATGCCGCGGCTCAAGCCAAGCGCATCTGAGCTGTAGCAACTTTTGCACACGCCCGGCTGTGCCGGGCGTTTTCATTTCAAGGGCTTACAAATGAATCCTGATATTCCTCTTCAATTTCTGGGCGGCATGAGCGCACGTGAATTCCTGCGCGACTACTGGCAGAAGAAGCCCCTGCTGATCCGCCAGGCGCTGCCGGATTTCCAGAGCCCGATCGACCCGGATGAACTGGCCGGTCTCGCCCTGGAAGAAGAAGTCGAATCGCGCATGGTCATCGAGAATGGCGAGCGTCCATGGGAGCTGCGCCGCGGCCCGTTTACCGAAGACGAATTCAGCAAGCTGCCGGAGCGCGACTGGACCCTGCTGGTGCAAGCGGTTGATCAGTTCGTGCCGGAAGTCAGTGAGCTGCTGGAAAACTTCCGTTTTCTGTCCAGCTGGCGCGTTGATGATGTGATGATCAGCTTCGCCGTACCCGGCGGAAGCGTTGGCCCGCACTTCGATAACTACGATGTGTTCCTGCTGCAAGGTCACGGCAAACGCCACTGGCAGATCGGCCAAATGTGCGATTCCGAGAGCCCGCTACTGGCCCATGCAGACCTGCGCATTCTTTCCGACTTCCAGGCCACTGAAGAGTGGACCCTGGAGCCTGGCGACATGCTGTATCTGCCACCGCGCCTGGCCCATTGTGGCGTTGCAGTAGATGACTGCCTGACCTATTCGGTCGGCTTCCGTGCGCCAAGCGCAGCCGAGGTGCTGACCCACTTCACCGACTTCCTCAGCCAGTTCCTGCCGGACGAAGAGCGCTACACCGATGCCGACGTACAACCGGTCAGCGATCCGCACCAGATCCAGCGCGACGCCCTCGATCGCCTCAAAAGCTTGCTGGCCGAGCACATGAACGACGAGCGTTTGCTGTTGACCTGGTTCGGACAATTCATGACCGAGCCACGTTATCCCGAGCTGGTTGTCGGCCCCGAACTGGAAGAAGAAGACCTGTTCATCAGCCTGGAACAGGGTGCGGTGCTGATCCGCAACCCAAGCGCGCGCCTCGCTTGGTCTGAAGTCGACGACGACCTGCTGCTGTTTGCCAGCGGCCAAAGCCGCCTGTTGCCAGGTAATCTGCGCGAACTGCTCAAACTGATCTGCGCTGCCGACGCATTGCACAGCGACAATCTCGAGCCATGGCTGGCCGATGATCAAGCACGTAACCTGCTCTGTGAGCTGGTCAAACAAGGAAGTCTGGGGTTCGCAGATGAGTGATATCCACGTACGTGTGGCTGACTGGCAGAAAGACAACGCGCAAATCCGGCGCATCCGCGAAGCCGTGTTTATTGCCGAACAGTTAGTGCCGCCCGAGCTTGAGTGGGATGCCGAAGACGCCAGCGCCGTACACTTCCTGGCGCTGGAAGGTGATTACCCTATCGGCACCGCGCGCCTGCTGCCGGACGGCCAGATCGGCCGGGTGTCGGTGCTTAAGGATTGGCGCGGCCTGAACGTGGGCGATGCGCTAATGAACGCCGTCATTGGCGAAGCAGAACGTCGCGGCCTGAAGCAACAAATGCTCAGCGCGCAGGTCCAGGCCACACGGTTCTATGAGCGCCTGGGCTTTGTCATTGTCAGCGGCGAGTTTCTCGAAGCGGGGATTCCTCACGTCGATATGGTGCGCGGCACTGCATAAACCCCGCATCGACCTGAAACACCGCGCCGCTCCATTCGCAGGCAAGTCTGCTCCCACGGGGGGTAGATGCCTGACTCAAGGTTAAAGTCAGACTCAGCTTTGTGGGAGCAGGCAAGCCCGCTCCCACAGGGGTATATGCCTGACTCAGGATTAAAGCCAGACTCAGCACTTGTGGCAGGCTTGCCTGCGAAAGCAATCGTCCACGCCCCGCTATCCCCACCCTAGGCTGACTATGCTGGAGCGAAGATACCGGGGCGTTTTGTTGCCTGTGATTCAACTTGACCCAACCCAGGCCGACAAACTGTCAAACTCACGCCATTACACGTCCTCAACTGCGGAGATAACGGACATGTTCCTACGTACCCTGCTTACGTCGCTGCTGATGGCCTGCAGCTTTAGCGCCATGGCCGCGACGGAAGTCGTGCCCCTGAACTATCGCACCAGTGACGATCTGTTGCCGGTGGCCAGGTCTTTTCTGGGCAAGGAAGGCACCGTCAGCGCCTTTCAAAACCAACTGATCGTCAATGCCGAGCCCGAAAAAATTCAGGCGTTACGCAGCCTGATCTCGCAACTGGACAAGGCGTCCAGACGCCTACTGATCAGCGTCGACACCAGTGACAGCAACGACCAAAACGACCAGGACTACGCCACCAATGGTTCGGTGCAGACGCAAAATGGCGATGTCAACGTCCGCAGCCAGACTCAAATAATCCGTAGTGACACTGACAACCGTGAAGGCGGCGTACAACAGGTTCAAGCCAACGAAGGGACACCTGCGTTTATTCAGGTGGGCCAGGCCGTGCCCCTGACAACGAGCCAGATCGACCCCTACGGCCACGCGCAAAACCAAACTCAATACCGCAACGTCACCCAGGGCTTTTACGTCACCGCCAGCCTGACCGGAGAGACGGTGCATCTGAGCATCAGCACCAACCGTGATCGCATGAGTCAGGAACATGCCGACGTAGTGAACGTACAAAGCACCAACACTCAGGTCAGTGGCCGTCTGGGCGAATGGATTACCCTTGCTGGCGTCAGCGAACAATCCCAAGCGGATCAACGGGGATTGGTGCAGCGCCTTACCACCCAAGGTCGGAGCGATATGACTTTGCGCGTAAAAGTTGAGGCGCTGGACTGAACAACAGAACCAAAGCGCCCAGAACTGACTGATAAGTCGTATTAGACCAAAGATGTAGTGCCATAAAAAAAGCACTACAAAACATTTGACGGGTCAAAATTCACGAGGCATCATTGCCCCGCTCCCGCTTATCAGAGGCTCTGCAAAGAGCTTTCGAATCGCTGCTCTAACTTACACACCTGAGCCGATTCGTGTCTGGACCGCCCACAAGGCAGTTTGACGAGGTTGCGACTGGATTGAAGTTGTCCCGAGGGACGGAAGCGTAATACGGTAGATCGGCAATACCTCTGCGTGATCGCATCAAGGCATCCACGAGCCAAACTGCGCGCATCAGACATGCCCTTCGACCCGCACTCTTCCCCTCTCGAGCCTCTCGTTGATTCGTCGAATCCCCGCCAAACCCCAGCTCGACTGCTTAAGCTTTTGACAAGTGAATAGCCAGCAACGTGCCTTCTGAAAACCAGGGCGTTTTGGCGGAGCAGGAATTTTCCACCCGAAACCTATGCGACGAGGTTTATCTCCATGGCACTGACACGCGAACAGCAAATTGCAGCTCTTGAAAAAGATTGGGCTGAAAATCCACGCTGGAAACACGTGACCCGTAACTACTCGGCCGCTGACGTTGTCCGCCTGCGTGGCTCGGTTCAGCCTGAACACACGCTCGCCAAGCTGGGCGCTGACAAGCTATGGAATCTGGTCACCCAAGGTGCCAAGCCTTCCTTCCGTCCCGACAAAGATTTCGTCAACTGCATGGGCGCCCTGACTGGCGGCCAAGCAGTGCAACAAGTCAAGGCTGGCATCCAGGCGATTTACCTGTCCGGCTGGCAAGTAGCCGCGGACAACAACTCCGCCGAATCGATGTACCCTGACCAATCGCTGTACCCGGTGGATTCGGTTCCAACCGTGGTCAAGCGCATCAACAACTCGTTCCGTCGTGCTGACCAGATCCAATGGAAAGCCGGCAAGAACCCAGGTGACGAAGGCTACATCGACTACTTCGCACCCATCGTTGCAGACGCTGAAGCCGGTTTCGGCGGCGTACTGAACGCTTACGAGCTGATGAAAAGCATGATCGAAGCAGGCGCTGCTGGCGTTCACTTCGAAGACCAACTGGCATCCGTGAAAAAATGCGGTCACATGGGCGGCAAGGTTCTCGTGCCGACCCAGGAAGCCATTCAGAAGCTTACTGCTGCTCGTCTGGCTGCTGACGTTGCTGGCGTACCGACCATCATCCTGGCCCGTACCGACGCTAACGCTGCTGACCTGCTGACTTCCGATTGCGACCCTTACGATAAAGAATTCGTTCTCGGCGAGCGTACCCCGGAAGGCTTCTACAAGGTTCGCGCTGGTCTGGACCAGGCTATCTCCCGCGGTCTGGCCTACGCGCCATACGCCGACCTGATCTGGTGCGAAACCGCCAAGCCGGATTTGGCCGAAGCACGTCGCTTTGCCGAAGCGATCAAAAAAGAATACCCAGACCAACTGCTGTCCTACAACTGCTCGCCTTCCTTCAACTGGAAGAAAAACCTGGACGACGCGACCATCGCCAAGTTCCAGCGCGAACTGTCGGCCATGGGCTACAAGCACCAGTTCATTACCCTGGCTGGCATCCACAACATGTGGCACAGCATGTTCAACCTGGCGCACGACTACGCCCGCAACGACATGACTGCCTACGTGAAACTGCAAGAGCAAGAGTTCGCTGACGCTGCCAAGGGTTACACCTTCGTGGCTCACCAGCAGGAAGTCGGCACTGGCTACTTCGACGACGTGACCACCGTGATTCAGGGTGGCCAGTCCTCCGTGACCGCGCTGACCGGTTCGACCGAAGAAGAACAGTTCCACTGATATAGCTTAGACACCTGAGCAAGCGGCCGTTCCAGACCGTTTAAAGAGCAACTGGAATGCCGCATGACTAACGCCCCGACTGGTTCGGGGCGTTTTTTTTGCTGAAATTTTTATGGCGGACTCAGCCGAGCGCTACCCAACCCCATCGCGGTCAAAAAACACTCCCTGCGGCGTATACAAGAACAGGGCTTGCGCGCCTCAGAGCGCACCACGCTCGCTTGAGACATCGCATCCGCACCCAAACATTGATCCAGAGCGGCATTTCATGCAGCGAAAAAGATTAAAAATACCTCTCTTGCAACTTGCGCCAGAGGGCATATAACGGCATTTTCCCCGCAGTTACCTCAAGCAACAGTTTCAAAATCGCCACAAATAATACTGATTATCATTTGGACGATACAATACTCGTTACAACTCCGACAAAACACATTCAACAAAACCCCGGCTAATGCCCGCAGAGTAAGGCCTGCGCCCATTTCGAAGGCCTCAAGGTCCTAAAGTATTAGAAGAATTTCACTATAGAAAATTTACTTGCTCTCTGTTTACCCATAAAATCATCCGGATAGATTTCTCTGCGACATATCGTCACTGCGTTATTTCTTTATCAAGCTCAGAGACCTTTGCTCTCTGTCAAGGATTACCAGCATGCCCGAATCGACAGGTCTGATCGCCCATAACTGGGGTTTCGCCATTTTCCTTTTGGGTGTTGTCGGCCTTTGTGCCTTCATGCTCGGTGTATCCAGCCTCTTGGGCAGTAAAGCCTGGGGGCGAAGCAAAAACGAACCGTTCGAATCCGGCATGCTGCCCACGGGTGGCGCCCGTCTACGGCTTTCGGCAAAATTCTATCTGGTCGCGATGCTCTTCGTGATCTTCGACATTGAAGCCCTCTTTCTCTTTGCCTGGTCTGTGTCTGTCCGCGAAAGCGGCTGGACCGGATTCGTCGAAGCACTCGTTTTCATAGCAATTCTGTTGGCAGGTCTTGTCTACCTATGGCGAGTTGGGGCGCTCGATTGGGCTCCTGAAGGTCGTCGTAAACGGCAAGCGAAGCTAAAACAATGAGGCTTTGTCGATGCAATACAATCTCACCAGGATCGACCCGGATGCGCCTAACGAGGAGTATCCAATCGGCAAACGGGAAACCGTTTCCGATCCGCTAGAAGATCAAGTCCACAAAAACATCTACATGGGCAAGCTTGAAGACGTGCTGAACGGCGCGGTCAACTGGGGGCGTAAAAACTCCCTGTGGCCGTACAACTTCGGCTTGTCGTGCTGCTATGTGGAAATGACCACCGCCTTCACGGCGCCCCACGACATCGCACGCTTTGGCGCCGAGGTTATCCGGGCATCACCGCGCCAGGCGGATTTCATGGTTATTGCCGGGACCTGCTTCATCAAGATGGCGCCGATCATCCAGCGCCTCTATGAGCAAATGCTCGAGCCAAAATGGGTTATTTCCATGGGTTCGTGTGCTAACTCCGGTGGCATGTACGACATCTATTCAGTGGTTCAGGGGGTAGACAAGTTCCTCCCCGTGGATGTCTACGTACCTGGCTGCCCGCCCCGCCCCGAGGCTTTCCTGCAAGGCTTGATGCTGCTGCAGGAGTCTATTGGCCAGGAGCGTCGTCCCCTTTCCTGGGTCGTCGGTGATCAAGGCGTCTATCGCGCCGAGATGCCGTCGCAAAAGGAACAGCGCCGCGAACAGCGTATCCAGGTCACCAACCTGCGCAGCCCCGACGAAGTCTGATCCAGCTCTTTCTTTTTACAAAAGAGACAAGACTCTGGGTTCATTCTTTACGTTGACCGAAAGCGATCGAGACCATGACTGCAGGCACCGCTCTGTACATCCCGCCTTACAAGGCTGACGACCAAGACGTCGTCGTTGAATTGAATACCCGTTTTGGCCCTGAGACGTTCACCGTCCAGTCAACCCGCACCGGCATGCCCGTGTTGTGGGTTGCCCGCGCCAAACTGGTCGAAGTGCTGACCTTCCTGCGCCAGCTGCCAAAACCCTACGTCATGCTGTATGACCTGCATGGTGTCGATGAACGCTTGCGCACTCATCGCCGCGGCTTGCCGGGTGCGGACTTCAGCGTGTTCTACCACCTGCTGTCGATCGAACGTAATAGTGACGTAATGATCAAGGTGGCCTTGTCTGAGGGCGACCTCAGCTTGCCGACCATCACCGGCATCTGGCCCAACGCCAACTGGTACGAGCGTGAAGTGTGGGACATGTTCGGCATCGACTTTGCCGGCCACCCGCACCTGACCCGGATCATGATGCCGCCCACCTGGGAAGGTCACCCGCTGCGCAAGGATTTCCCCGCGCGCGCTACCGAATTCGATCCGTTCAGCCTGACCCTGGCCAAACAGCAGCTCGAAGAAGAAGCCGCACGCTTCCGTCCTGAAGACTGGGGCATGAAACGTTCGAGCGCGAATGAGGACTATATGTTCCTCAACCTCGGCCCGAACCACCCATCTGCTCACGGCGCATTCCGCATCATCCTGCAACTGGACGGTGAAGAAATCGTCGATTGCGTCCCGGACGTTGGCTACCACCACCGTGGTGCCGAGAAGATGGCCGAGCGTCAGTCCTGGCACAGTTTCATTCCGTACACCGACCGTATCGACTACCTCGGCGGCGTGATGAACAACCTGCCGTACGTGCTTGCGGTCGAGAAACTGGCCGGCATCAAGGTGCCGGAGAAGGTCGACACCATCCGCATCATGATGGCCGAGTTCTTCCGTATCACCAGCCACCTGTTGTTCCTGGGTACCTACATCCAGGACGTGGGCGCAATGACCCCGGTGTTCTTCACTTTCACCGACCGTCAACGCGCTTACACCGTGATCGAGGCCATTACCGGCTTCCGTCTGCACCCGGCCTGGTACCGCATCGGTGGTGTTGCTCACGACCTGCCACGCGGTTGGGACAAGCTGGTCAAGGACTTCGTCGACTGGTTGCCGAAACGTCTGGACGAGTATCAGAAAGCCGCACTGGATAACAGTATCCTGCGCGGCCGGACCATCGGTGTCGCCGCGTACAACACCAAAGAAGCGCTGGAATGGGGCGTCACTGGCGCTGGTTTGCGTTCCACCGGTCTGGACTTCGACCTGCGCAAGGCACGCCCTTATTCGGGCTACGAGAACTTCGAGTTCGAAATACCGCTGGCCGTCAATGGCGATGCCTATGACCGTTGCATCGTGCGCGTCGAAGAAATGCGCCAGAGCATCCGGATCATCGACCAGTGCATGCGCAACATGCCGGAAGGCCCGTACAAGGCGGATCACCCGCTGACCACGCCGCCGCCCAAAGAGCGCACCTTGCAGCACATCGAAACCCTGATCACGCACTTCCTGCAAGTTTCGTGGGGCCCGGTCATGCCGGCCAACGAATCCTTCCAGATGATCGAAGCGACCAAGGGCATCAACAGCTATTACCTGACGAGCGACGGCGGCACCATGAGCTACCGTACCCGGATTCGCACCCCAAGCTTCCCGCATCTGCAGCAGATCCCTTCGGTGATCAAAGGCAGCATGGTCGCGGACTTGATCGCGTACCTGGGTAGTATCGATTTCGTTATGGCCGACGTGGACCGCTAAGCATGAACAGCCCGCTTATCCAGACAGACCGTTTCGCATTGAGCGAAACCGAGCGCTCGGCCATCGAGCATGAGATGCACCACTACGAAGACCCGCGCGCGGCGTCTATCGAAGCGCTGAAAATCGTCCAAAAAGAACGTGGCTGGGTGCCTGATGGCGCTATTTATGCCATCGGCGAAATCCTTGGCATTCCGGCCAGCGACGTTGAAGGTGTGGCGACGTTTTATAGCCAGATCTTCCGCCAGCCTGTCGGCCGTCACATCATCCGCGTCTGCAACAGCATGGTTTGCTTCATCGGCGGCCACGAGTCAGTGCTCAGCGAAATCCAGACTTCGCTGGGTATCGGCCTGGGTCAAACCACCGCCGACAACCGTTTTACCTTGCTGCCTGTCTGCTGCCTGGGCAACTGCGACAAGGCCCCGGCCTTGATGATCGATGACGATACTTTCGGCGACGTACAGCCTGCTGGCGTAGCCAAGATGCTGGAGGGTTACCTATGACCATCACGTCTTTCGGCCCCGCCAATCGCATTGCGCGCACGGCAGAAACTCACCCGCTCACCTGGCGCTTGCGCGATGACGGCGAACCGGTTTGGCTTGATGAATATCAAACCAAAAACGGCTATGCCGCTGCCCGCAAGGCTTTCGCCCAGCAATCGCCTGACGAAATCGTTCAAGCAGTCAAGGACTCCGGTCTCAAGGGTCGTGGCGGCGCAGGCTTTCCCACGGGGGTTAAGTGGGGCCTGATGCCCAAAGATGAATCCATGAACATCCGTTATTTGCTGTGCAACGCGGATGAAATGGAACCCAACACCTGGAAAGACCGCATGCTGATGGAGCAACTGCCCCATTTGCTGGTCGAGGGCATGCTAATCAGCGCCCGGGCGTTGAAAGCCTATCGTGGCTACATCTTCCTGCGCGGCGAATACACCACCGCCGCCAAGAACCTCAGGCGCGCCGTGAAAGAGGCCGAAGCGGTCGGTTTGTTGGGCAAGAACATTCTGGGCAGCGGTTTTGATTTCGAACTGATTGTCCACACCGGCGCCGGGCGTTATATCTGCGGCGAAGAAACCGCGCTGATCAACTCCCTGGAAGGCCGTCGCGCCAACCCACGCTCCAAGCCACCCTTCCCTGCCGCCGTTGGCGTCTGGGGCAAGCCGACGTGTGTGAATAACGTCGAGACCCTGTGCAACGTGCCGGCGATCGTCGAAAACGGCAACGACTGGTACAAATCCCTGGCCCGCGCTGGCAGTGAAGACCAGGGCACCAAGCTGATGGGTTTCTCCGGCAAAGTGAAGAACCCTGGCCTGTGGGAGCTGCCTTTCGGTGTGCCCGCACGCGAGTTGTTCGAAGACTACGCCGGCGGCATGCGCGATGGTTTCAAGCTCAAGTGCTGGCAGCCAGGGGGCGCCGGTACCGGCTTCCTGTTACCTGAACACCTCGACGCACAAATGTACGCCGGTGGCATTGCCAAGGTCGGCACCCGGATGGGTACTGGTCTGGCCATGGCCGTCGACGACAGCGTCAACATGGTTTCCCTGCTGCGCAACATGGAAGAGTTCTTCGCCCAGGAGTCCTGCGGCTTCTGCACCCCCTGCCGCGATGGCCTGCCGTGGAGCGTGAAGATCCTGCGCGCCATCGAGCGTGGCGAAGGCCAACCGGGCGATATCGAAACGCTGCTGGGGTTGGTCAACTTCCTCGGCCCTGGCAAAACCTTCTGCGCCCACGCACCGGGCGCCGTGGAACCTCTGGGCAGCGCAATCAAATATTTCCGGCCGGAATTCGAAGCAGGCATCGCGCCACAGCGTGATGCCAACGCGACCCTGGCACAGCGACCGATTGTGGTTGGCGCATAACAAGACAGAAAAGGTCGGCAGCCCATAAAGCCGCCGACCTCATACCCGATGACGCCTTACAGGCTGTTTGATACGGGTAGCACCGAGATTCCATTAGCCACGCCCGCTCACAACGGGCCAACGAAGAACTTTGAACCATGGCCACTATCCACGTAGACGGCAAAGCGCTCGAGGTCGATGGCGCAGACAACCTGTTACAGGCATGTCTGTCGCTAGGCCTCGACATTCCTTATTTCTGCTGGCACCCCGCCCTTGGCAGCGTTGGCGCTTGTCGCCAATGCGCAGTCAAGCAGTACAGTGACGAGAACGACAAACGTGGTCGTATCGTCATGTCCTGCATGACCCCCGCCACTGACGGCAGCTGGATTTCCATCGACGACGAGGAGGCCAAGGTCTTCCGCGCCAGCGTCGTCGAATGGCTGATGACCAACCACCCGCACGACTGCCCTGTCTGCGAAGAAGGCGGTCATTGCCACCTGCAAGACATGACTGTGATGACCGGCCACAACGAGCGCCGTTATCGCTTCACCAAACGTACCCACCAGAACCAGGAACTCGGCCCGTTCATCGCTCACGAGATGAACCGCTGCATCGCCTGCTACCGTTGCGTACGCTTCTATAAAGACTACGCCGGCGGCACTGACCTGGGCGTGTTCGGCGCTCACGACAATGTGTACTTCGGCCGTGTCGAAGACGGCACGCTGGAAAGCGAGTTCTCCGGCAACCTCACCGAGGTCTGCCCGACCGGTGTGTTCACCGACAAAACTCACTCAGAGCGTTACAACCGCAAATGGGACATGCAGTTTTCACCGAGCATCTGCCATGGTTGCTCCAGCGGCTGCAACATCAGCCCCGGCGAGCGCTACGGTGAGATCCGTCGTATCGAAAACCGCTACAACGGCTCGGTCAACCAGTACTTCCTGTGTGACCGTGGTCGTTTCGGTTATGGCTACGTCAACCGTGAAGACCGTCCGCGCCAGCCGCTATTGGCTGATGGCAACGTCAAACTGGGCCTGGACGCTGCGCTGGACAAGGCTGCCGATTTGCTCCGTGGCCGTAACATCGTCGGTATCGGCTCACCCCGCGCCAGCCTGGAAAGCAACTTTGCCCTGCGCGAACTGGTCGGTGCCGAGCACTTCTACTCCGGTATCGAAGCCGGTGAACTGGAACGCCTGCGTCTAATCGTCAAGGTGCTCAATGAGAGCCCGCTGCCGATCCCGACAATGCGTGACATCGAAGATCACGATGCAATTTTCGTCCTCGGCGAAGACTTGACCCAAACCGCAGCACGTATGGCCCTGGGCCTGCGTCAAGCCGTCAAGGGCAAGGCCGAAGACATGGCTGCGGCGATGAAAGTCCAGCCGTGGCTCGATGCTGCAGTGAAGAACATCGGCCAGCATGAATTGAACCCGCTGTTCATCGCCAGCCTCGCCGAGACCCGTCTCGATGACATCGCCGAAGAATGCGTTCACGCGGCACCCGACGATCTGGCGCGCATCGGTTTTGCCGTCGCCCACGCCCTGGATGCCAGCGCGCCTGCGGTCGAAGGTTTGGACTCCGAAGCGCTTGGCCTGGCCCAGCGCATCGCCGCTGCCCTGCTCGCAGCCAAGCGTCCGCTGATCATCTCCGGCAGCTCCCTGGGCTCGACCGCACTGATCGAGGCTGCGGCGAACATTGCCAAAGCATTGAAGCTGCGCGACAAACAAGGATCGATCAGCCTGATCGTGCCGGAGGCCAACAGCATGGGCCTGGCAATGTTCGACGGCGGTTCCCTCGACGACGCGTTGCAGGCTGTCATTTCCGGCAAAGCTGACGCCATGGTGGTGTTGGAAAACGATCTGTATCGCCGCGTCGACGCTGCCACGGTCGATGCTGCGTTCGATGCTGCGAAAGTAGTGATCGTCGCTGACCATCAGAAAACCCCAACCAGCGATCGCGCCGATCTGGTACTGCCGGCAGCCAGCTTCGCTGAAGGCGACGGCACCCTGGTCAGCCAGGAAGGTCGCGCCCAGCGCTTCTTCCAGGTGTATGACCCGACTTACCTGGACGCCAGCATTCTGGTCCACGAAGGTTGGCGCTGGTTGCACGCCCTGCGCAGCACCCTGCTGAACAAACCGCTGGACTGGACGCTGCTCGATCACGTCACCGAAGCCTGCGCCGCCAGCACCGCGCAATTGGCCGGGATCGTCAACGCTGCGCCGTCCGCTTCGTTCCGGATCAAAGGGTTGAAACTGGCGCGTGAACCGCTGCGGTACAGCGGTCGCACGGCCATGCGCGCCAACATCAGCGTGCATGAACCGCGTACGTCGCAAGACAACGACACCGCATTTTCCTTCTCCATGGAAGGTTACTCGGGTTCGGCAGAACCTCGTCAGCAGGTGCCTTTTGCCTGGTCGCCGGGTTGGAACTCGCCACAAGCCTGGAACAAGTTTCAAGACGAAGTCGGCGGCCACCTGCGTGCGGGTGATCCGGGAACTCGCTTGATCGAAAGCAAGGGTGATGGCCTGTCCTGGTTCGCCAGCATACCGAGCGCGTTTTCCCCGGCTCGCGGTACGTGGCAAGTGGTCCCGTTCTACCACCTGTTCGGCAGCGACGAAACGTCGTCCAAAGCCGCACCGGTCCAGGAACGCATTCCAGAAGCCTACGTGGCGCTGGCCAAATCCGAAGCGGATCGTCTGGGTGTCAACGACGGCGCCATGCTCAACCTGAGCGTTGCCGGTCATACCCTGCGTCTGCCGCTGCGGATCAATGAAGAGCTGGGCGCCGGTCTCGTGGCCCTGCCTGCCGGTCTGGCTGGAATCCCACCTGCGGTGTTCGGCAAAACCGTTGATGGTCTGCAGGAGGCAGCGCTATGACCTGGTTCACCCCTGAAGTGATCGATGTGATCATCTCGGTTCTCAAAGCCATCGTGATTCTCCTGGCGGTCGTGATCTGCGGCGCATTGCTGAGCTGGGTCGAGCGTCGTTTGCTCGCCCTCTGGCAGGATCGTTATGGCCCTAACCGGGTTGGTCCCTTCGGTGCGTTCCAGATTGCTGCCGACATGATCAAGATGTTCTTCAAGGAAGACTGGACACCACCGTTCGCCGACAAGGTGATTTTCACCCTGGCACCGGTCATGGCCATGAGCTCCTTGTTGATCGCCTTCGCGATCATCCCGATCACCCCGACCTGGGGCGTGGCGGATCTGAACATCGGCGTGCTGTTCTTCTTCGCCATGGCCGGTTTGTCGGTCTACGCAGTGCTGTTTGCTGGCTGGTCGAGCAACAACAAGTTCGCCCTGCTCGGCAGCCTCCGGGCTTCAGCACAGACCGTGTCCTATGAAGTGTTCATGGGCCTGGCGCTGATGGGCATCGTGGTGCAGGTTGGCTCGTTCAACATGCGCGATATCGTCGAGTACCAGGCACAGAACCTGTGGTTCATCATTCCGCAGTTTTTCGGCTTCTGTACGTTCTTTATCGCGGGCGTTGCAGTGACTCACCGTCACCCGTTCGACCAACCGGAAGCTGAACAAGAGTTGGCCGATGGTTACCACATCGAATATGCCGGCATGAAGTGGGGCATGTTCTTCGTTGGTGAGTACATCGGTATCTTGCTGATCTCGGCGCTGCTGGTGACCTTGTTCTTCGGCGGCTGGCATGGCCCGTTCAACATCCTGCCTTCGCTGTCGTTTTTCTGGTTCGCCCTGAAGACCGCGTTTTTCATCATGCTCTTCATTCTGTTGCGCGCTGCTATTCCGCGCCCACGGTATGACCAGGTGATGGATTTCAGCTGGAAATTCTGTCTGCCGCTGACCCTGATCAATTTGCTGGTGACCGCTGCGATCGTGTTGTTGAACACGCCCGCTGGCGCGGTTCAGTGAGGATAAAGACCCATGCTCAAGTATCTGTTTGACATCGTGCATGGCACCTACACCCAGCTTCGCAGCCTGGTGATGGTGTTCTCTCATGCATTTCGCAAGCGCGACACGCTGCAGTACCCGGAAGAGCCGGTGTACCTGCCGCCGCGCTACCGTGGCCGTATCGTCCTGACCCGCGACCCTGACGGCGAAGAGCGTTGCGTAGCCTGCAATCTGTGCGCCGTGGCGTGCCCGGTAGGCTGCATCTCGTTGCAGAAAGCCGAGACCGAAGATGGTCGTTGGTACCCGGAGTTTTTCCGCATCAACTTCTCGCGCTGCATTTTCTGCGGCCTCTGCGAGGAAGCCTGCCCGACCACCGCGATCCAGCTGACACCGGATTTCGAAATGGCCGAGTTCAAACGTCAGGATCTGGTTTACGAGAAGGAAGATCTACTGATCTCCGGCCCTGGTAAAAACCCTGATTACAACTTCTATCGCGTTGCCGGTATGGCCATCGCCGGTAAGCCTAAAGGCTCCGCGCAGAATGAAGCCGAACCGATCAACGTGAAGAGCTTGCTGCCTTAAGGAAGAAAGATGGAATTCGCTTTCTATTTCGCATCTGGCGTCGCTGTTGTGGCCACCCTTCGGGTGATCACCAACACGAACCCGGTGCACGCCCTGCTCTACCTGATCATTTCACTGATTGCTGTCGCCATGACCTTTTTCAGTCTCGGTGCTCCCTTCGCCGGCGTGCTGGAAGTCATCGCTTACGCAGGCGCCATCATGGTCCTGTTCGTGTTTGTGGTGATGATGCTGAACCTGGGCCCTGCCTCGGTGCAGCAAGAACGTATCTGGCTCAAACCCGGCATCTGGATCGGCCCGGTGATTCTGGGCGTACTGCTGCTCGCCGAGCTGCTGTACGTACTGTTCGCCAACCCGACCGGCGCCGGCATCGGCCATACCACTGTGGATGCCAAAGCGGTAGGCATCAGCCTGTTTGGTCCTTATCTGCTGGTGGTGGAACTTGCCTCCATGCTGCTCCTCGCGGCAGCGGTAACGGCATTCCATCTCGGACGCAACGAGGCGAAGGAGTAAAGCCATGAATGCAATCCCTCTTGAACACGGTCTGGCGGTCGCCGGCATCCTGTTCTGCCTCGGCCTGGTCGGTCTGATGGTGCGCCGCAACATCCTCTTCGTGCTGATGAGCCTGGAGATCATGATGAACGCGTCTGCTCTGGCGTTCATCGTTGCCGGTAGCCGCTGGGCGCAGCCGGATGGACAGATCATGTTCATCCTGGTGATCAGCCTTGCAGCCGCCGAGGCCAGTATTGGCCTGGCGATCCTGATGCAGCTGTATCGCCGCTTCCACACTCTCGATATCGACGCTGCCAGCGAGATGCGCGGATGAACCTTCTCTTTCTGACTTTCGTATTCCCCCTGATTGGTTTCCTGTTGCTCGCGTTCTCTCGTGGACGCATCTCGGAAAACCTTGCCGCGCTGATCGGCGTCGGCTCCATTGGACTGTCGGCCATCGTGACGGCCTGGATCATCTGGCAATTCAACGTCGCACCCCCTGAGGGTGGCCACTACACCCAACTGCTGTGGCACTGGATGTCGGTGGACGGCTTCGAACCGAACTTCGCCCTGTACCTTGATGGTCTGTCCTTGACCATGATGGGTGTGGTGGTGGGCGTAGGCTTCCTGATCCACCTGTTCGCGTCCTGGTACATGCGCGGTGAAGCCGGTTACTCGCGCTTCTTCGCCTACACCAACCTGTTCATCGCCAGCATGCTGTTCCTGATTCTGGGCGATAACCTGTTGTTCCTGTACCTGGGTTGGGAAGGCGTTGGCCTGTGCAGCTATCTGTTGATCGGTTTCTACTACAGCAACCGCAACAACGGTAACGCCGCACTCAAGGCCTTTGTCGTCACCCGCGTCGGCGACGTGTTCATGGCCATCGGCTTGTTCATTCTGTTCCAGCAACTGGGTACGCTAAATATCCAGGAGCTTCTGGTGCGTGCACCGGAACACTTCAGCGCAGGTGATTTCTGGATCGTGCTGGCAACCTTGATGCTGCTCGGTGGTGCGGTCGGTAAATCCGCGCAACTGCCGCTGCAAACCTGGCTGGCAGATGCGATGGCAGGCCCGACGCCGGTATCGGCACTGATCCACGCCGCGACCATGGTGACCGCAGGTGTTTACCTGATCGCACGGACCCACGGCCTGTTCGAACTGGCACCAGATGTCCTGCATCTGGTCGGTATCGTCGGTGGTGTAACGTTGGTGTTGGCAGGTTTCGCGGCATTGGTGCAAACCGACATCAAACGTATCCTCGCCTACTCGACCATGAGCCAGATTGGCTACATGTTCCTGGCGCTGGGTGTGGGTGCCTGGGAAGGCGCGATTTTCCACTTGATGACCCACGCCTTTTTCAAGGCGCTGTTGTTCCTCGCGTCCGGTTCGGTGATCGTTGCCTGCCACCACGAGCAGAACATCTTCAAGATGGGCGGCCTGTGGAAAAAACTGCCACTGGCCTACGTCAGCTTCATCGTCGGTGGCGCAGCGTTGTCTGCCCTGCCTCTGCTGACCGCCGGCTTCTACTCCAAAGATGAAATTCTTTGGGAAGCCTTCGCCAGCGGTAACCACGCGCTGCTGTACGCAGGCCTGGTCGGCGCATTCATGACGTCGCTGTACACCTTCCGCCTGATCTTCATCACCTTCCACGGTGAAGCGAAGACCGAAGCGCACGCCGGTCACGGTATCGCTCACTGGCTGCCGCTGTCGGTGCTGATCATTCTGTCGACCTTTATCGGCGCGCTGATCACCCCACCCTTGGCCGGTGTCTTACCGCAGAGCATCGGCCATGCCGGCGGTGAAGCCAAGGACAGTCTGGAAATCGCGTCGGGGGCCATTGTCATCGCCGGTATCCTGCTCGCGGCCATGCTGTTTCTCGGCAAGCGTCGCTTTGTTACCGCTATCGCCAACAGCGCTCCGGGCCGTTTCCTGACGACCTGGTGGTTCGCGGCATGGGGCTTCGATTGGCTGTACGACAAGCTGTTCGTCAAACCTTACCTGATGATCAGCCAAGTACTGCGCAAAGACCCACTCGACCGCACCATTGGTTTGATCCCGCGTCTGGCCAAGGGCAGTCATAACGCCCTGAGCCGCACCGAGACTGGCCAGCTACGTTGGTACGCCGCTTCAATGGCTGCAGGCGCTGTATTGGTGCTCGGCGCCATCGTGCTGGTTGCGGTCTGACATGAACCTTGCGAATTTGCGAAAGGAATTGAGCTCGTCATGATTCTGCCTTGGCTAATCCTGATCCCCTTTATCGGCGGCCTGCTGTGCTGGCTGGGTGAGCGCTTCGGCTCTACCCTGCCACGCTGGATTGCGCTGCTGACCATGTCTCTGGAACTCGCTCTCGGCCTCTGGCTGTGGGCCCATGGAGACTTCCACTTTGCTCCGGCGCCTGGCGTCGACCCCACCTGGGCAGTCGAATTCAAGCTCCAGTGGATCCAACGCTTCGGCATCAGTGTGCACCTGGCCCTCGACGGCCTGTCGCTGCTGATGGTGTTGCTGACCGGTCTGCTCGGCGTGCTGTCGGTGTTGTGTTCGTGGAAAGAGATCCAGCGTAACGTTGGCTTCTTCCACCTCAACCTGATGTGGATTCTGGGCGGTGTGATCGGCGTGTTCCTCGCCATCGACCTGTTCATGTTCTTCTTCTTCTGGGAAATGATGCTGGTGCCGATGTACTTCCTCATCGCGCTCTGGGGTCACAGCTCATCGGACGGCAAGAAGACCCGGATCTACGCAGCGACCAAGTTCTTCATCTTCACCCAGGCCAGCGGCCTGATCATGTTGGTGGCGATCCTGGGTCTGGTGCTGGTCAACTTCAACAACACCGGTGTGATCACGTTCGACTACGCCCAGTTGCTCAAGACAAAGCTGGCACCCGGGACTGAATACATTCTGATGCTGGGCTTCTTCGTCGCCTTCGCGGTGAAACTGCCGGTGGTGCCGTTCCACTCCTGGCTGCCGGACGCTCACGCTCAAGCGCCGACCGCAGGTTCCGTCGATTTGGCCGGTATCCTGCTGAAAACCGCCGCTTATGGCTTGATACGCTTCGCCCTGCCGCTGTTCCCCAACGCGTCGGCAGAGTTCGCGCCCATTGCCATGACCCTGGGCCTGGTCGGTATCTTCTACGGCGCGTTCCTCGCGTTCGCCCAGACCGATATCAAGCGCCTGGTCGCGTACTCCAGCGTCTCGCACATGGGCTTCGTGTTGATCGGGATCTACTCCGGCAGCCAGCAAGCCATGCAAGGTGCCGTAATTCAGATGCTCGCTCACGGTATCTCGGCGGCGGCCCTCTTTATCCTCAGCGGCCAGTTGTACGAGCGTATGCATACCCGTGACATGCGGGAAATGGGAGGCTTGTGGTCACGTATCGCGTACCTACCGGCGATCAGCCTGTTCTTCGCGGCCGCATCACTCGGCTTGCCTGGCACCGGTAACTTTGTCGGCGAGTTCCTGATTCTGCTCGGCACGTTTGTCAGCGCCCCTTGGATTACCGCGATTGCAACATCCGGCCTGGTACTCGGCTCGGTCTACTCGCTGATCATGATCCACCGTGCCTACTTCGGCCCTTCCAAGTCGGATGAAGTGCTGGCCGGCATGGACACACGTGAATTGATCATGGTGCTGGGAATGGCGGCACTGCTGATCTGGATTGGCATCTACCCGCAACCGTTCCTCGATACCTCTGCGGCCACAATGCATGGCGTGCAGCAATGGCTCAGCACCGCCTTCACTCAACTTGCTTCGGCACGGTAAGAGCGCTATGGACCTGACGATTCAACACTTTATTGCGCTTGCGCCGCTGCTGATTACCAGCGCCACGATTGTCGTGGTGATGCTGGCTATCGCCTGGCGTCGCAATCATTCGCAAACCTTCCTGCTCACTGTGGCAGGACTCAACCTGGCACTGCTATCGATCTACCCGGCGCTGAAAGTCGCGCCACTGGTGGTGACCCCACTGCTGAAGATCGATAATTTCGCCTGCCTGTATATGGGGCTCATCCTTGCCTCGACCCTGGCGTGCGTCACCCTGGCACACGCCTATCTCGGAGAGAAGGCTTCAGGCTACCCCGGCAACCGCGAAGAACTTTACCTGTTGATTCTGCTGGCATCGGCAGGTGGTCTGGTACTGGTCAGCGCACAACACCTGGCGGGCCTGTTCATCGGACTGGAACTGCTGTCGGTACCCGTCTACGGTCTGGTGGCTTACGCCTTCTTCAATAAGCGTTCCCTCGAAGGCGGCATCAAGTACATGGTGCTGTCGGCTGCAGGCTCCGCGTTTCTGCTGTTCGGCATGGCATTGCTGTATGCCGAATCCGGCACGTTGAGCTTCGGCGGTATCGGCGCGGCAATGGCGGCGACTGGCCTGCCAAGCCCGATTGCTCAGCTTGGCCTGGCAATGATGCTGGTGGGCCTGGCGTTCAAGCTGTCGCTGGTGCCTTTCCACTTATGGACCCCAGACGTTTATGAGGGCGCCCCTGCCCCGGTAGCGGCTTTTCTGGCAACCGCCAGTAAAGTTGCAGTGTTTGCCGTGCTGGTGCGGCTGTTCCAGATCTCCCCGGTAGCGAGCAGTGGCGTGATGCACGATGTGCTGGCCGTCATTGCAGTGGCGTCGATCCTGATCGGTAACTTGCTGGCACTGACCCAGACCAACCTCAAACGCCTGCTCGGTTACTCGTCTATCGCCCACTTCGGCTACCTGATGATTGCCCTGGTTGCCAGCAATGGCATCGCGGTCGAGGCGATTGGCGTGTACCTGGTGACCTACGTGATCACCACCCTCGGTGCTTTCGGTGTAATCACCTTGATGTCCTCGCCTTACAGCGGGCGTGATGCGGACGCGATGTTCGAATACCGCGGCCTGTTCTGGCGTCGTCCGTACCTGACGGCGGTGATGACCTTGATGATGCTGTCCTTGGCGGGCATCCCCCTGACGGCAGGCTTCATCGGTAAGTTCTACATCATTACCACGGGCGTCGAGTCGCATCAGTGGTGGTTGGTGGGTTCGCTGGTCATCGGTAGCGCCATTGGCGTGTTCTATTACCTGCGAGTGATGGTCACGCTGTATCTGGTCGAGCCCAAGCTGCATCGTCACGATGCCCCCTTCAACTGGGCACAGCGTACCGGCGGCGTGATGCTGCTGGCGATCGCAGTTCTGGCCTTCGTTCTAGGTGTCTACCCGCAACCATTGCTGGACATGGTGCAACACGCAGGCCTGCAACTGGTCGGCTGATGCACTGATGCATAAAATAGCCCTGCTCATGCAGGGCTTTTTTATGGCGATTGAAATCTAGCCAGGCAACCGCATGGTCCTCTTGGCCCCGATAAACAAACCCCAGGTCGACATGAACAACGCGGCCACCATCGGCCCGATAACAAACCCGTTCAGGCCGAATACCGCCATCCCGCCCAGAGTAGAGATCAAAATCAGGTAGTCCGGCATTTTGGTGTCCTTGCCCACCAGAATCGGCCGCAGGACGGTGTCCACCAATCCGATCACGAACACCCCAAACAGCCCGAGCACCACGCCCTGCCAGATCATGCCGCTGAGCAGGAAGTAAGCGGCCACCGGAACCCAGACGATCCCCGCCCCCACCGCTGGCAGCAACGATAGAAAGGCCATCAATACCGCCCAGAGCAAGGCGCTGGGGATGTCTAGGAACCAGAAAATCAGACCACCCAGCACCCCTTGGACGATAGCCATCACCACATTACCTTTCACCGTCGCCCGCACCACTCGGGCGAACTTCAGTTGCAACCGGCGCTTTTGTGGTTCGGCCAGCGGCACAGCGATACGGATCGTGCGCACTAGCTCAGGGCCATCGCGCAGGAAGAAAAACAGCAGATACAGCATGATGAAAAAACTCACCACGAAATCAAACGTCCCCTGACCCACGCTGAATGCCTGGGTCGCCAGGTATTGGCTGCCTTCCATTGCCCCTTTGACGATTTTGTCGCGCAAGCCATTCAGGTTCCCCATGCCGAGATGGTCGAGCAAATGCCTGAAGTACGGCGGTAATAGTGCTTTGAATTGCGCCAAGTACTTGGCAATGTCCAACTGCCCGCTTTCGATGTTGTTGTAAAGGGTGGCGCCTTCCTGGACCAGCAATGTGCTGATGACGATGACCGGAAAAATCGCGATAACCAGACAGATCATCAAGGTGCACAGTGATGTCAGATTGCGTTGCATACCAAAGCGCAGCAGCAATCGCCGTTGCAGGGGCGCAAAGAGGATCCCCAGAATCACCGCCCAGAAAACGGCGCCAAAGAAGGGCAGAAGAATCCAGATGAAGGCGATGGTGACCAACACCAACAGCGCGAGAAAAGTTTTGTACTGCAGCGTACGTTCGTTCATGTCCTGTCCATGCCAGTTAGGCCCGGCGCTCACTCGGCCTACTATTTAGTCAGCCAAACCACAGGCGAGTGCCGTCCGCCGTGTGATCAGCTTAGATAGAGAATGAGGACATGGAGGTGCTGCCGGGATCGGACAAGAGAGATTTCAGTTCGCTCCAACAGGTCGTGGGAGCGAATTCATTCGCTATGTCTGCGTTAAGTGTTGCTAGAGGCTAAACATGCAGAGGTGGCGACATCCCTCTCAGGAGGTATGCAATGCGAGCGACAGAATTCAAAAGCTGGTTATCTGGGGCTCACGTCATGCGGGGCTTTTCTTTGTCTGGTGGGTCAGCGATATCGAGTCGCATCATTCGCAGGCAAGCCTGCTCCCACACTAGATCGCATTCCTCTGTGGGAGCAGGCTTGCCTGCGAAGGGCACAACGTGTCCACCGCTTTTAGTCACCAAATATCTGGCCAATTACCTGGGCTGGCGGCGCCTGCTTGAACGTTATGGAAACCAAATCAATCCATTGATTTTATTGAGGGAATCACTCGGGCATGACCCTATGCAACACTTAACGCAGACATAGCTAATTCATTCGCGAAGAGGCCAGCACAGCCAACATCAGCGGTGGCTGATGTTGTCCGCTTTCGCGAATGAACTCGCTCCCACAAAGACCATTGCGGCCTTACCCCGTATAGATCAGATACGGAATTGCCCGACCAATCTGCCAAGGCGTTGGCCCAGGTCTGCCAGGCTGCGCGAAGTCTGTGCGCTTTGCTGGGTTTGATCGGCGACGCTGTCCACCGATTCGGCGATCTGATGCACGCTGCGGTTGATCTCTTCGGCCACGGCGGTCTGCTCTTCGGCGGCGCTGGCAATCTGCGCGTTCATCGTGTTGATCGTGCCGATCAGTGCCGCAATGGTGTCCAGCGACATGCCCGCCTCGTTGGCCCGCGCCGAGGTACCATCGCCAGCGTCACTGGAGCGACGCATGGCCTCCACGGCCCCCTGCGTGCCCTGCTGTAAACGATCGATCATGCCCTGGATCTCTTGGGTGCTCTGCTGGGTCCGACTGGCCAGCGCTCGCACCTCGTCAGCCACCACCGCAAAGCCGCGTCCCGCATCCCCCGCACGCGCGGCTTCGATCGCCGCGTTGAGTGCCAGCAAGTTGGTCTGGTCGGCGATAGAGCGAATCACCCCAAGTACGCTCACAATTGAAGAAACGTCATTCTGCAGGCTGTCCAGGGAAGTGCCGCTGCTACGAATATCATCAACCAACGCGTGGATCTGCTTGATGCTGCCATCCACTACACGCTTGGCCGCTTGACCTTCCACATCGGTTTGCTGGGCAGCTACCGCGGCACCTTGCGCACTTCTCGCTACCTCATGGGCCGCTGCGGACATTTCATTGATCGCGGTGGCCACTTGATCGGTTTCGTGACGCTGACGCTCCATTGCATGCTCGGAGCGATGGGCCTGGTCGGACACTTCGCTGACCAATCCAGTGAGTTGCGTGGTCATTTCGGCGATTTGACGCACCAGCCCATGAATTTTATCGACGAAACGGTTGAACGAGCCCGCCAGCTCGCCCAGCTCATCCCCGCTGGTGACTGCCAGACGGCGAGTCAGGTCGCCTTCGCCGGCCGCGATGTCATCCAGATTGGCTTTCATCAAGCGCAGTGGGCGCAAAATGGTGCCCGCCAGAACCGCCCCGACGATAGCAATCAACACCAACAGCAGCAGGGCGATGCCGACAATACTCAGCAACATGTCCTGCATGCGCGCATCGACGTTCTTCTGGACTTCAACGACCTGAGCTTCAATCCCGTCAAGGTTGATCGAAGAACCGAACACCATGTCCCATTTGGGCAGGTATTCGGTGTAGCCCAGTTTGGGTAACACCTCTGATTTTCCTGGCAACGCTGAGGAGTACTGCAGATAGTGTGTGCCGGCCTTACCGACCGCGACCAGTTCGCGGTTGACATAGACACCATTGGGGTCACGGGCGTCTTTGAAGCTTTTACCAATGTCTTCTGGGCTGCTGCCCTTAAACAGGCGTACCGCTTCCGAGTCATAACCGAAGAAATAACCGTCCTTACCGTAGGCGATAGTGGAAAGCATCTTCACCACCTGCGCTTGCACGACCTTGTCTCCGGGGGCCGCAGCGTCATACAAAGGCTTGATGGTCCCTAACGCAACGGAAACGTAACTTTGCAGCGTGGCCTTGGCTTCGGTGAGCAGGCGTTGCCGCGTGTCATCGACCTCTCTTTTCGCCTGTCCCTGCAACATCAATACAGTGGTTACGCTAATCACCAGCGCGAAGATCAGCACGGGCAGGACTGCAAGCGACAGCACTTTGGCCTTCAGATTAAGACGCATAAGTTTCCACTCTTATTGGTATTCCAATGGTTAAGTCGCGGTGTTTTATTGGTTAGCGGCCGTGATCCTGAAAAATTGAGAATCGTCCGTCGGTTTTGTAGGTAAAAGCGTATTTTATTGTCGGAATAACGAAACAATGTTGAGGGACGATAACGATAGAATCTGCCGCCCTATCCGCTGAAAGGACCTCTCCATGTCGCTCAGACAGCTTTCCATTCAATGGAAAATCACCCTGCTGGCCGGCTTGTGTCTGTCGGGCATCGTTACGTTGCTCGTGGGACTTTCTCTGTACCGCATGGAGCACAGCTCCGAGTTGGTGAAAGCATCAAGCATGGAGATGCTCAACGAAGCAGCTAAATCGCGGATCGAAGCTCAAGGTGACGTACAGGCGCTGACTATTCGTCGCCAGTTCATGGATGCCTTTCAATATGGCAACGGTTTTGCCCGTCAGGTGTTGTTCCTGCGCGATCAGGCAGAGAAACGCTTTCTTGATGCTTTTGATCTGCGTGAAGACCTGACACGCCAGGTAAAGGCCGCGCTTGAGGCCAATCCAGAGTTGCTCGGAATTTCATTGGTCTTTGAATCCAATGCGCTGGACAGCAAGGATGAACTGTTCGTCGATCAAAAACATCTCGGCAGCAATGAGAAGGGCCGTTTTGCCCTGTATTGGTCGCAGCCTGTCGCTGGCAAACTGACGTCCATGTCACTGCCTGAAAGCGACATAGCCGACACCAGCGTCGGCCCCAGTGGGGAAGCGAACAACGCATGGTTCACCTGCCCGCGCACAACGCTGAAGCCCTGCGTCATCGAGCCCTATTTTTACCAGATCGATGGTCAGAATGTGTTGATGACCAGCATCGTATTCCCTCTGATCCTGGACGGAAAACTCATTGCGTCGCTGTCGGTAGACATCAACCTCAATAGCTTGCAGGCGGTCAGCCAACAGGCGAGCCAACAGCTTTATAACGGACAAACTGACGTTAGCATTATAAGCCCGGTTGGCGTGCTCGCCGGTTTCAGCCCCGACGCCAGCAAACTCAGCAAGCGTCTCGATCAGGTCGACCCGGCAAACGGCGCAGAAATCCTGCGTTTGCTGGCCAGCAGTACTCAGGTGCAAAGCCTGCGCGCCAATCAACGCCTGAAGGTGCTCGCCTCCTTTATGCCCATCCCCGGCGGTAAACCTTGGGGCGTTTTGCTGGATGTGCCCGAGAAAGCGCTTATCGGTCCCGCTGAAGCGCTTAAAACTCAACTTGATCAGCGCAGCGCTGACGGCGTGATGATCGAGTTGGGGCTCGGTCTGCTGGCCGCTGTCATTGGCTTATTATTCGTCTGGCTGATGGCTCGCAGTGTTACCCGCCCCATCCTTGGGGTTGCGCACATGCTCGAAGATATCGCCAGCGGCGAAGGCGATCTTACGCGGCGCCTGGCGTACGCCAAGCAAGATGAACTGGGCGCGCTGGCGAGTGGATTCAACCGTTTTCTAGACAAGCTGCAGCCCATCATCGGAGAGGTCAAAAACTCGGTTCAAGATGCCCGTAATACAGCTGATCAGTCAGCAGCCATTGCGGCCCAGACCAGTGCTGGCATGGAGCTGCAATATCGCCAGGTGGATCAGGTCGCAACCGCGTCCCATGAAATGAGTGCAACCGCTCAGGATGTTGCCCGCAGCGCGGCTCAGGCCGCGCATGCCGCCCGAGATGCCGATGAAGCGACTCGACAAGGACTCAACGTTATTGACCAGACCACTGACAGTATCGACAACCTGGCTGCCGATATGAGCTCCGCCATGCTTCAAGTCGAAGGCTTGGCCGTCAGCAGTGAGAAAATCGGGTCGGTGCTGGAAGTGATCAGGGCGATTGCCGAGCAGACTAACCTGCTGGCGCTCAACGCGGCGATCGAAGCGGCGCGTGCGGGTGAAGCCGGACGGGGTTTTGCCGTGGTGGCCGATGAAGTGCGTAACCTCGCTCGCCGCACCCAGGAGTCCGTCGAAGAAACTCGCCAGGTCATCGAGCACCTGCAAAGCGGCACCCAGGAAGTCGTCAGCACCATGAGCAGTAACCACCGTCAGGCGCAAAACAGTGTCGAGCACGTCAGCCAGGCGGTGACAGCGCTACGCCGGATCGGCGAGGCGGTCACGGTGATCTCGGACATGAACCTGCAAATTGCCAGTGCCGCCGAAGAACAGAGCGCCGTCGCCGAGGAGATCAACAGCAATGTGGCCACCATTCGCGACGTCACCGAGTCTCTTTCCGGGCAAGCCAATGAGTCGGCTCGGGTGAGTCAGTCCCTCAATAGCCTGGCCAATCAACAACAGCGCCTGATGGATCAGTTCCGCGTGTAACGCTCTTGCCGACTCCGGCGGCATTCGCCGGAGTCTGATTAGCGGCTGATATCCACATGATCGAGAGCCGTTCGCTCGGGAAGATCGATACGCACCTGAAGCCCGCCCAAGGGACTGGACAGCAATTGCAGACGACCGCCCCATGCATCGACAATGTCACGCACGATACCCAACCCCAGCCCATGGCCGCTGACCTGTTCATCCAGCCTTGACCCGCGGCCGAGCACCTCATTGCGACGCGCTTCAGGAATGCCAGGGCCATCATCATCGATCAACAAACAATAACGCTTCGACTGTTGCGTGATACTCAGACGCACCACGCTGTCGGCCCACTTGCAGGCGTTGTCTAACACGTTGCCCATCAACTCGAGAAGATCCTCCCTGTCCCATGGCAAACGCAGGCCGGGTGCAACCACTTTGCTCATCTCCAGGTGATCGCCATGGATCATGCCCAGCGTAGCAAACAGGCCGGGCAGCTCTACGTCGCAATCGAACTGCGCCCCAGGCAAGGCATCTCCAGACAGGCGTGCACGATTCAATTCGCGCGAAAGGCGTTGCTGAATCTGTTCCAACTGCTCACGCAAGGTGCTGCGCAAGGCTGGGTAAGCATCAAGCTTTTCGCTGGCCGCCAGACTGACCAACACCGCCAGAGGCGTTTTCAGCGCATGACCTAGATTGCCGAGCGCATTGCGTGAGCGCTTGAGACTGTCCTCGGTATGAGCAAGCAGGTGATTAATCTGCCCAACCAAAGGCACCAGTTCGACCGGCACACAATCATCAAGTTGTGAGCGCTGCCCCTGTTGCAACTGGGCGATCTGCTGACGGGCGTTTTCCAAGGGTCGCAGCGCGCGACGCACAGTGAGACGTTGCAGGACGAGGATCAGCATCAACGCTGTGCCCCCCAACCCCAGACCAATTTGCTGAACACGCTGAAAGCTGGCCTCCACCGGCGTGTAGTCTTGAGCCACAGTGATGGAAAGTGCCTGACCGAATCGACGGTAATCCGCACGTAGAACCAACAATGACTGACCGCTTTGTCCCAGCTCGAAATGGGTGTGCAGGCCAGCTGTTTCCGGACTGGGGAACTCAAGGTCCCACAGCGATCGAGAGCGCCAATGCCCGTCAGGAAAGTCGATTCGAAAATAGTGGCCCGAGTAAGGCTGTTGGTAAGCGGGTGTCAGGTGGCGCTCATCCAATTGAAGGCCTTCGGGACCCCGTGCAAGCGCTACCAACAGATTTTGGCTTTCATTGCGCAGCCCTGACTCCAGGTAACGTTGCAATCCCAACTCGAACAACCACAGACTGGTTTGAGCCAACACCAGGCCCACGATCACTAGCACGCTGATCAACCCCAGACTGAGACGAGCCTGTATGGACCTCAATCGACCTCCCCACCGAAGCGATACCCCTGACCACGACGCGTGCCGATCACCGAGCGACCGAGTTTACGCCGCAGGTGATTGACATGAACTTCGATCACATTGGAGTCGCGCTCGTTTTCACCGTCATAGAGATGCTCGGCCAAATGGCTTTTAGACAGTATTTGCTCGGGGTGCAACATGAAGTAGCGCAGCAGTCGAAACTCAGCAGCGGTCAGCTGGATTTCAACACTGTCCTGGGTCACGCATTGACGGCCTTCGTCCAGATGCAGACCCGCCGCCTCAAGCCTGGGTTGATTGGCCAGGCCATGGGATCGCCTTAACAACGCCTGAATCCGTAGCTGTAGCTCTTCGGGGTGAAAAGGCTTGCACAGATAATCATCAGCCCCCGCTTTAAGCCCTTCAATACGCTCAGCCCATGAGCCTCTAGCGGTCAGAATCAATACCGGAGTGAGCAAACCACTGGTACGCCACTGCTGAAGAACGTCGAGGCCTGGCAAACCGGGAAGCCCAAGGTCCAGGATAATCAAATCGTAGGGCTCACTGCCCCCCTGATACACCGCGTCACGTCCATCGGCAAGCCAGTCTACTGCGTAGCCCTGCCGGTTAAGCCCGGCGACCAGTTCATCTGCCAGCGGCACATGGTCTTCAACCAATAGCAGCCGCATCAATCATCGTCCTTGTCCTTTAATAATCGACTGTCGCGAGCGTCGAACTTCAGCTCCCGGACCACCCCTTCAACCGTCAACAACTCTATTTCGTAGATGTATACGCCATGTTTCTCCTCAAGATCGGCCTCCAACAGCTTTGAACCGGGGTAAAGCCCCAGAGCCTGCTCTATGAGCTGTTCAAGCGGCAGGATCACACCTTGCTGGCGTAGTCTCAGCGCTTCATCCTGATCCAGATCCCGAGCGCCAAGCCCAGAGCAGAATAGGACCAAGAACAATGCGACAAACCGGTAAGGATGCTCACTCACTCTCATTACGTGTCCTGATGATCCTTGAGGACCTGGCCGCTGGTGGCATCCACTTCCACATCCCATTCGCTGCCCTGCGGGTCACGCAGCTCGACCTGATAGACATGGTTGCCATATTCCTCTTCCAGTTCGGTATCGGTAATCCCCGAGCCAGGGTGTTTAGCCAATGCTGCAGCATTGAGCTTCTCGAACGATTGAATAGTGCCCGCATCTCGCAACCTCAATGCCTCGCCTGGGCCTAAATCCCGAGCCAGGGCAATACCTGCGGTGAGCGTAAGAGCGACGGTAGTCAGCAGCACAGTAACGGTTTTCATGTCAGGCCTCCGTAGACACAGATGCTTCGCATGGCGACAACGATAACCATCTCAACTTAATTGAAGCTGAAAAATTTATCTGGCTAGGGGCCATCAACGTTTACGTTTTCAGTGAGCATGTTTTAGCCCGCAGGCACAGCTGGCAAAGCGCTTTATGCCCCTTACCGGGCTCTGGCCAGATTTTGTTTTAGCGCAGCTGACAAACCATTGCTGCTAAACTGGGTGCCTGCTTTTATCGCCTCGGCGATTGCCACTTTCTAGAGCTGGATAAACTGTGGAAATTTTCAAAGAGTTTACGTTCGAATCTGCACACCGTCTCCCCCACGTTCCTGAGGGTCATAAATGCGGACGCCTGCACGGGCATTCATTTCGTGTGGCGATCTATTTGGCGGGCGACGTCGATCCTCATACAGGCTGGATTCGTGATTTTTCCGAAATCAAAGCGATCTTCAAGCCACTGTATGAACGCCTAGATCACAATTACTTAAACGATATTCCAGGCCTTGAAAATCCAACCAGCGAAGTCCTGGTGAAATGGATCTGGAATCAGTTGAAACCTTTGCTTCCAGAACTCTCTGCCATTCGTATTCATGAGACCTGCACAAGCGGTTGTGAATATCGCGGCGACTGAGTTCAGGGCAAAAAAAGGTCGCGGTAGGAATGGCAGTCATGCGTTCCCAATTCAGGCGGTGTCGCTGACTCCGCCGTTTAAGGGCATGCCTCCACGCTCCGATATTTTCCCGACGAAAAGCATCCAATCGCCGTGTATTACCGGGTACGTGGTAGTCATTGCAATAGCCTCTAAACAACCGACTCAACCACTACCCGATTCACTGGGACCGGCTCGTGCCTGCGCTTAGCCGTCATAAGTGAGGCAGAACGGCTCCAGATCACGCCAAGAGGCCTCTGGTACCGGCAGGTGATCTAGACGGAGGTCTGCATTGGCAATATGGGCATTTGATCCGTCAACGACGCACCGCTGGCTGCCGCAAGAACCTGGCCAGTCGGGCTGTCTTAAAGCCACGCTTCACAAAGTGTTTCGGCCTGGTTAAGAATCAGCTGAGCCGCTTCCTCGGCTTGATCCGGCGGGTACTTGTACTTGCGCAGAATTCGCCGCACCAGGATGCGCAGTTTGGCCCTCACGCTTTCACGGCTGCTCCAATCGACGCTCACGTTGGCTCGCAGGCTGGCGGTCAGTTCGTGGGCAATTTTGGCCAGGATCTCGTCGCCCAGTTCGCGCACCGAAGCTTCGTTATGACGGATCAGCCCCGATTCTATTTCGCGTTCCTGAGCGTCGAGGCCTAGGCCAAGAAAATCGAACAGGTACGGATCTTTTAGGGTTTCCTGGGCTAAAGCCGAATCAGCGGCTGGCAGGCGGGAGACAAAGTTGGTCACGTCTGAGCCTTGGCGTTGCTGCAGGCGGCTCTTAATATTCAGTTCCAGCGTGCTGCGTGATCAGCCCTGCAGGACGGTTTGTTGCGCATACCACCCGCCGGCAGGACTGTCCAGCTTGGTCAGCAAGGTCAGCACATGGAACCAGGGCAATTGGTCAGCAGCCTGCTGACCAAATTGGCGATCCGGACAATGCAGAGCGAAGAAGCGCATGTACTTGAGGTTGCTGGCTGACCAGCCCTTCATCTCCGGAAAAGCATCCTTGAGGTCGCGGGCCAGGCGCTCAATGACCTTGGCGCCCCAGCCATGGGCCTCTTAGCCGCATCGGCTTCGACCAGGGTCAATCACCAGCAAATGACATCCGCAAGTGATCGTGTGCTCGACCTGTGGCATCGCTTAGGTCCAGGCCCGGACCGTTACCGGCCGCGTCGACTGCCGCTGCCCGGCTTGTGGGGCAAAATCACTCTTCGCTTAGGCTATCGATGCAGAGTGCCGTGCTAGCCCAGTGATAGCCAGCCAAACAAAGACAGAACGAAAAGAGTGATAAGTGCTTAAAAGATATGGTGTCCCAGGGCAGGTTCGAACTGCCAACCTTCCCCTTAGGAGGGGGATGCTCTATCCAATTGAGCTACTGAGACACGCGTGCTGGCACACAGGAAAGGCACCAGCGAGGACGGCGTGCATGTTAACGGCATGGTGTGGTTTTGTCATGTCGTCCTTGGCTTTTTAAGCTGTAGTACGGCACCCATGAGCTATTTTTTGATAAGCGCCCTGTCCACCATCGTGCAAATTGCACTACTCCAAATAGCCATCATTGCAAAGTGCAAGAGTGATGCAGACGAAAATAATATCAACCTATTGATTTATATAGATTTTTTGTATAATTTCACTTGGCACAGGGTGTGCTTTACCTACCTACACAGGAAACCCCCTACAGAAAAGTTCCGCGTGGAGGCACTCGATATGAACATTGTCCTTCCGTTACTCAACGCTGCAGCCCTCGTCGTGCTGGTGACCGTTCACTTTCAGGGTAGCAGCAGTGGAAATGAACAGGTCAGTGTTCAGGTGCAGACGGACCATCCACTGCGTCAGGCGGCACAATTCGCTGTCATGACCAATCAGTACTCCAATAAAGCCATGCTCGCCAATGACAGCAACGAAAGCATGCCGATGTCGCTCAAGCGTTCTGAGCGCTGGGTGTTTTAGTCGCCTGATTTTTTCCGGGGTAAATTTCTACGAGAACAGCCATGTCAAAATCCACATTGTCATTTCTGGTTCTGGCTTTGATGGCAATCGTCATCAATATGTTGCTTCCGCTGGACGCTCATGCTGTGAGCACTTGGTTTAACATCGCTAGCGGTCTGTTTGTCACGCTCTTCATTGTGGCGCTGGTGATCGGTCGTAAAATCAAATTTGACCCGGTGCTACGCTAGCCTCCTCGCGTTCCCGCTTTAGCCTCTAAAGGCACCTGGCCAGCCATTGACCTCAGGATCGGCATCTATATAGCCGCTTCCGCGATCACCATCAGCGCATCCCCCTCTCCGCATGATTTGCCTGTCTCCACTAGTAAATCGATCAAATCCCTCTAAGCTCATAAATAGCGCACCCCACCCCACCTGACGCTAGCTAGAATTAGCCTGAGGGTGAGGTCCAGATGGCTGATAGCAGAAATACTTTGCAATGCAGCTCGCATTTCTGATAATCGGTACTGGCAAAGCGCCTTTATGAGGTTCAAGATTTGTCACAGAATTGACGCCAAGGAACTGGCAAATTGAGGCATGATGATGGCCTCTTTGACATCCGGGTTGAACATTTGGCTAAAATAGCGGTCATAACATGACACCTTGCGGCCACTTGCTAAAACCGCTCCCTCTGAACTAACCGGTTAAATATATGAGCCCTATGAAACAGGCTACTTATTCCAGCCGCACGGCTGACAAGTTCGTTGTACGACTACCTGATGGCATGCGCAATCGTGTCTATGAGGTCGCCAAGAATCATCACCGCAGCATGAATTCCGAGATCATTGCTCGTCTTGAGCAGAGTCTGATTCAGGAAGGTGCCTTGGGTGACGAGCCAAGCCTGCGCCTCGATAGCCCCGAGCTGTCCTTGCACGAACGCGAATTATTGCAACGCTTTCGCCAACTCTCTCACCGCCAGCAAAATGCGCTTGTTTCGCTGATTGCTCACGACACTGAAAACACTGCCGACGACGAGTCCTGACAGCAAGATCAACATATTCAGGCCAGCACCAAACTGGCTTTTTTATTCGTATCTTTATTCTTGGATCGCCGTAGGATTTCTCTTTTTTAAGCCAAAAAAAACCGCCCCTTCAGGCGGTTTTTTTGTTTAATTGCATTCAAAGCAAGAAGAGTGTGGCCAGCCCCAGGAAGATGAAGAACCCACCGCTGTCTGTCATAGCGGTAATCATCACGCTAGCCCCCATGGCAGGATCTCGCCCCAGGCGCACCAGCGTCATCGGGATCAATACGCCCATCAACGCCGCAAGTAACAGGTTGAGCGTCATGGCAGTGGTCATGACCACACCCAGTGACCAACTGCCATAAAGCAGATAGGCCACCACTCCGATCACCCCACCCCAGACCACGCCGTTGATCAGGCCAACGGCCAGCTCTTTGCGCACCAGGCGAGATGTGTTGCCGGTACCGACCTGATCCAGCGCCATGGCCCGAACGATCATGGTGATGGTTTGGTTGCCGGAATTACCGCCTATCCCGGCAACGATCGGCATCAAGGCTGCCAGCGCTACCAGTTTCTCGATCGACCCCTCGAACAAACCGATCACTCGCGAAGCGATAAAGGCGGTGATCAAATTGATTGCCAGCCAGGCCCAACGGTTGCGCAAAGACTTCCAGACGGAAGCGAATATGTCTTCCTCTTCACGCAGCCCCGCCATGTTGAGGACTTCATTTTCGCTTTCCTCACGAATCAGGTCGACCATTTCATCAATGGTCAAACGCCCGATCAGCTTGCCATTCTTGTCCACCACAGGCGCGGAAATAAGGTCGTAACGCTCGAAGGCTTGAGCAGCGTCATGAGCATCTTCATCCGGATGGAAACTCACCGGATCGTTGGCCATCACCGCAGCCACCTGTTTATCGGGATCATTGACCAGCAGACGCTTGAGGGGCAACACACCTTTGAGCACGCCGTCGTAATCAACCACAAACAGTTTATCGGTATGCCCTGGCAACTCTTTGAGTCGGCGCAGATAACGCAATACCACTTCAAGGCTGACATCCTCACGGATAGTCACCATCTCGAAGTCCATCAACGCACCGACCTGCTCCTCGTCGTAGGACAACGCTGACCGCACACGCTCGCGCTGCTGGGCGTCTAGAGACTCCATCAGTTCGTGGACGACGTCACGCGGCAATTCAGGTGCAAGGTCCGCCAACTCGTCGGCGTCCATCTCTCTGGCAGCAGCCAGGAGCTCGTGATCATCCATGTCGGCGATCAGTGTTTCACGGACAGAATCAGAAACTTCAAGAAGGATGTCGCCGTCGCGTTCGGCCTTGACCAACTGCCAGACCGTCAGACGCTCTGCCAGGGGCAAGGCTTCCAGGATGTGAGCGACGTCGGCGGAGTGAAGGTCATCAAGTTTGCGCTGCAACTCAACGAGGCTCTGCCGGTGAACGAGGTTTTCTACGCGGTCATGATGATGACCTTCCTGACGATGCGTCAGGTCTTCGACCACTCGCTGACGATGCAGCAGCTCAACGACTTGAGCCAGGCGGTCTTGCAGACTTTCTTGCGTTTTTTTTACTTCTATTTCGGTCATAGGCGAACTCCACTCCCAGCAGCGGAGCACGCCAGGGAGATCAATCAGTCAATTCGTGATTGGTAAACCATAATTCTGAGTAGCTACTGGGTAAGTCCATGGAGGTATTCCACAAGCCCCGGCGGGGCTGTCGGGCGCAATAATACATCGCGTGAGGGCGGCGCACGCTACAAAAACGTGGCCAGAACAGGCGCTTGCGCGACAAAATTGAATCAATACGTGTACGAGGTTACATCCTGAGAAGAAAGCACGCGCCCTATAAAACGAGCATCGACTAGCCTAAAGACAGCCGCCATGGAGGACGCTGAATGCCCGCCACTGCTCAAACGACCGTCTTGCTCGCCCTACTCTGCTTCCCCCTGTTAACGCCGGCCACAACAGTTCAACGCTGCGAGGATAGCCTAGGGAACATTACCTTCACATCCCAAGGCTGCCCAAGTGGTCATAGCATGCAATTGCAAAGCGCTTACAACGCCCCACCGGACACCGTGATTAATCTGCTGCCCGAATCCACGCACACTCCAAGACAGGCCGCAGCGCCATCGGACAATCGCCAGAAAAACAAAGAATTGGTCGTCGTCGGCCAGCGTGACGACCCGTGCGGGAATCAAATAAGCAGCGAACAACGACGGCGAGCGATCATCAATCAGCAAGCCCGCGCAGGCATGAGCGCGCAGGACGTGGAGAGCTCTCTGGGGAAGCCGGATAAAATAGCCAGCCGAAATGGAGAAACCCGTTATTACTACAGCGAAAAGAAAGGTCGCAGCAGCCAGATTGTTTTCGACGAGAAGGGATGTGTAAAAGGTAAACACTAGAAAGCAAAAAGCCCGCATTAGATGCGGGCTTCTTGGTGTTTGGTGCACTCGACAGGATTCGAACCTGTGACCGCTCGGTTCGTAGCCGAGTACTCTATCCAGCTGAGCTACGAGTGCATTTGGTATTTGATAGACCAGATCACCTCTGGTTGAAACAAGCTGCTTACATTACTGCAAACAACCCTTTAAATGGTGCACTCGACAGGATTCGAACCTGTGACCGCTCGGTTCGTAGCCGAGTACTCTATCCAGCTGAGCTACGAGTGCATTTGTTGCCGCGCATTATAGATCGTTTAATCGTTTGGTCAAGCACTTTTACGAGTAATTTCAAACACTTACCGCTCAAGCCCGATTACAACGCCCTACATAAATAATGGCGGAGAAGGGGGGATTCGAACCCCCGACACCCTTTTGAGGTGTACTCCCTTAGCAGGGGAGCGCCTTCGGCCACTCGGCCACCTCTCCGCAACGGGGCGTATAATAACCGCCTTTTCCCCGTTTGCAAAGCCAAAAATTCAATAAAAATTAATGGCTTGGTTCCTGGTCCTTCTCTTTCTTGATACGCAGGTAAATTTCCTCACGGTGAACAGCCACCTCTTTGGGGGCATTGACACCAATTCGTACTTGATTACCTTTAACGCCGAGCACGGTCACTGTGATTTCACCATCACCAATGATCAGGCTTTCTGCGCACCGACGAGTCAGAATCAACATACTTTTCTCCTCACGCATTACTTTCAGGGACAACAGTCTGCAAAGCTAAAACGGCATTGGCCTACAGCAAGATGAGCCATAGACCTACAGCCGAGTATTGACTAGCGCAAAGAAAAGAACACCTTTCCTACGCAGATCAAAAAAACGAAAGGCGCGGATCAACCGCGCCTTTCGGGCAACGCGTCACTCGCCCTGTCGGGCCGGAGCGTCCAATTCGAAAGCCGTGTGCAGCGAACGTACTGCCAGCTCCAGGTATTTCTCTTCAATGACCACTGAAACCTTGATTTCAGACGTCGAGATCATCTGGATATTGATGCTCTCTTTGGCCAGCGACTCGAACATGCGGCTGGCGACCCCCGCATGAGAACGCATGCCCACACCCACGATCGACACCTTGGCGATCTTGGTATCACCGACAACCTCACGAGCGCCAATTTCACGCGCCGTGTTTTCCAGCACCAACAAGGCTGCCTGATAGTCGTTGCGATGCACGGTGAACGTGAAATCGGTGGTGTTATCGTGCGCGACATTCTGCACGATCATGTCCACTTCAATGTTGGCGCCACTGATAGGGCCGAGGATCTTGAAGGCCACACCTGGGTTATCCGGCACGCCACGGATAGTCAGCTTTGCTTCATCACGGTTGAAGGCGATACCGGAAATGATCGGCTGTTCCATGGATTCCTCTTCATCAATGGTAATGAGGGTGCCCGGACCCTCTTGAAAACTGTGCAGTACGCGCAGCGGGACGTTGTATTTACCGGCAAACTCGACAGCACGGATTTGCAGCACCTTGGAACCGAGGCTGGCCATTTCCAGCATCTCTTCAAAAGTGATCTTGTCCAGACGCTGAGCTTGCGACACCACACGCGGGTCCGTGGTGTAAACGCCATCGACGTCGGTATAGATCTGGCATTCGTCAGCTTTCAACGCAGCAGCCAGGGCCACACCGGTCGTGTCCGAACCACCGCGACCGAGGGTGGTGATATTGCCGTGTTCGTCGACACCCTGGAAACCGGCGACAACGACTACCCTGCCCGCCTTCAGATCGGCACGAATCTTCTGATCGTCGATTTGCAGGATACGCGCCTTGTTGTGCGCGCTGTCGGTCAGGATACGCACCTGATTGCCAGTGTAGGACACCGCTGGCACGCCACGCTTGATCAAGGCCATGGCCAGCAAGGCAATGGTCACCTGCTCGCCCGTAGACACAATCACGTCCAGCTCACGCGGAACCGGTTGATCGCTGATTTGCTTGGCCAATCCGATCAGGCGATTGGTCTCGCCACTCATGGCTGACAACACAACCACCAGCTCGACGCCTGCATCGTGGAACTTTTTAACCTTGTCAGCCACCTGCTCGATTCGCTCGACAGAGCCAACGGAGGTGCCTCCAAATTTCTGTACGATCAAAGCCATCTCAAAGCAGCCTCAGCCCGTGAAGGGCGCCCATTAAACATTCAAACCCATGAAAGCGCCAAAGCCTGCCGTCAAACGGCAGGCTTGATGGACGACTTAAACACCCTGTTCGACAAAAGGTACCGCCAACGCCAGCGCCGCATCCAGCGCGCCAGCATCAACACCGCCCCCCTGAGCCATATCAGGACGACCACCGCCTTTACCGCCGACGGCAGCGGCCGCTTGCTTCATCAAATCACCGGCTTTGAGTTGGCCAGTCAGGTCCTTGGTTACGCCTGCAACCAGTACGACCTTATCTTCATGGACACTGCCTAGCAGGATCACTGCGCGGCCGAGCTTGTTCTTCAACTGATCAACCAGCGCCAACAGGGCTTTGCCATCCTGACCGTCAAGGCGTACGGCAAGGACTTTCACCCCTTTGACATCCAGCGCAGCAGAGGACAAATCGTCACCTGCGGCACTCGCTGCCTTGGCCTGCAATTGTTCGAGTTGCTTTTCCAGCTGACGATTACGTTCCAGTACAGCCGAGAGCTTGTCCAGCACGTTGTCGCGACTGCCTTTGATCAGCGTCGCGGCTTCCTTGAGTGTGTCTTCAGCCGCATTGAGGTAGGCCAGCGCCGCAGCGCCAGTGACCGCTTCGATACGCCGAACGCCTGCAGCAACGCCACTTTCACTGATGATTTTGAGCAGCGCGATGTCGCCAGTGCGAGTGGCGTGAATACCCCCACACAGTTCGACCGAGAAGTCGCCGCCCATGCTCAGCACGCGCACGTTGTCGCCGTACTTCTCGCCGAACAGCGCCATGGCGCCTTTCTTCTTGGCGGTCTCGATGTCGGTTTCTTCGGTTTCGACCGGGGAGTTTTTACGCACTTCGCGGTTGACGATGTCTTCCAGGGCTTTCAACTGCTCCGGTTTGATCGCTTCGAAGTGGCTGAAGTCAAAACGCAGGCGCTGACTGTCGACCAGCGAGCCTTTCTGCTGCACGTGCTCACCGAGCACCTGACGCAATGCAGCGTGCAACAAGTGCGTCGCCGAGTGGTTCAGGGACGTGGCGTGGCGAACGTCGGCATCAACCTCTGCATCGATTTCGACACCTGCTTTAAGGCTACCTGCCGCCAATACACCATGGTGCAGGAAAGCGCCGCCGGTTTTGGTGGTGTCACGCACGTCGAAACGCACAGCACCCGCCCTCAAATAGCCGCAGTCGCCGATCTGACCACCGGATTCGGCATAGAACGGCGTCTGATCGAGGATCACAACGCCCTCTTCGCCTTCGCTCAATTGCTCGACTGCGTGGCCGTCTTTATAGAGCGCGATCACCTTGGCGACAGCGCGAGTAGCGGTATAACCGATGAAGCGAGTGGGCTCATCAACCTTGACCAGGCTGTTGTAGTCCATACCAAATGAACTAGCCGAACGAGCGCGCACGCGTTGGGCGTCCATCTCGCGCTCAAAACCTTCCTCATCAAGGGTCAGGTTACGTTCGCGGGCGATGTCGCCCGTCAGGTCCATCGGGAAGCCGTAGGTGTCATACAGCTTGAACACCACGTCACCCGGCACCACGCTGCCTTTGAGTTCAGCCAGATCCTGCTCGAGGATCTTCAAGCCCTGCTCCAGGGTCTTGGCGAATTGTTCTTCTTCAGCCTTGAGCACGCGCTCGATATGCGCTTGCTGCTGGGTCAGCTCAGGGAAAGCGCTGCCCATTTCCGCGACCAGCGCGGCAACGATTTGATAGAAGAAACTGCCTATGGCGCCCAGTTTGTTGCCGTGGCGGCAGGCGCGACGAATGATCCGGCGCAGCACATAACCACGGCCTTCGTTGGACGGCAGTACGCCGTCGGCAATCAGGAAGCCGCAAGAACGAATGTGGTCAGCCACGACTTTAAGCGAAGGCTGCATGTCGTTGCTGCAACCGATGGCCTTGGCCGAAGCGACCAGCAGGTTCTGGAACAGGTCGATCTCGTAGTTCGAATGCACGTGTTGCAGCACGGCACTGATCCGCTCCAGGCCCATGCCGGTATCCACCGACGGCGCGGGTAGCGGGTGCAACACGCCATCGGCGGTGCGATTGAACTGCATGAACACGTTGTTCCAGATTTCGATATAACGGTCGCCGTCTTCTTCCGGCGAGCCCGGTGGGCCACCCCAGATGTCGGCGCCGTGATCGTAGAAAATCTCGGTGCAAGGGCCGCAAGGGCCGGTGTCGCCCATGGTCCAGAAGTTATCAGAGGCGTACGGCGCGCCTTTGTTGTCGCCGATACGCACCATGTGCTCGACCGGCACGCCGATTTCCTTGGTCCAGATATCGTAAGCTTCGTCATCGCTGGCGTAGACCGTGACCCAGAGCTTGTCCTTGGGCAGGTTCAATACATCGGTCAGGAAGGTCCAGGCGTAGGTGATGGCATCGCGCTTGAAATAATCACCGAAACTGAAGTTACCCAGCATTTCGAAGAACGTGTGGTGACGGGCGGTGTAGCCGACGTTTTCCAAATCGTTGTGCTTACCACCGGCACGCACACACTTCTGGCTACTGACAGCACGGGTGTAGGCGCGTTTTTCCTGACCCAGGAAGCAATCCTTGAATTGGTTCATCCCCGCGTTGGTAAACAGCAGGGTGGGGTCATTGCCCGGAATCAAAGAGCTGGAGGCTACACGGGTGTGACCTTGCTCTTCGAAGAAGCGAAGGAAGGCTTCACGGATTTCTGCGCTTTTCATAGGTTCTTCCACGGAGACGGCGGCCAGAGGCAAGTGCAAAATGTCAAAAGAGGGTGCGACTTGCAAAGGGCCGCATTATATAGGCGTTGTGCCGTCGGTACAGTGTGTTTGTACGATAGAGACAAGCAATTGGATCGTCGGCAGCATCACCTTTTAGCGAACTCGGCAAATGCCGCCACGACCTGTTCGATCTGAACCCGTGATACATCCAGGTGCGTCACCATCCGTAAACGCGCCGCAGCGCTGAGCTTTATGCCCCGTTCGGCGCAGAAGCCCTTGAGCGCTTCAGCCCGATCATCGACCTGCACATACACCATATTGGTCTGTACCGGCTCAACCTGATAGCCCAGCCCGCGCAGGCCGTCGGCCAAACAGTGAGCGTTGGCATGGTCGTCGGCCAATCGCTCGACGTGATGCTCCAACGCATACAGCCCGGCAGCAGCGAGAATCCCGGCCTGGCGCATGCCACCCCCGACCATTTTTCGCAAACGACGAGCTTTGCCGATCAGTTCGGCCGTACCGCACAACACTGACCCGACCGGTGCGCCCAAGCCTTTGGACAGGCATACCGAGACCGAATCGAAGTAGTGGGTAATTTCTTTGGCATCAACCCCCAACTTCACTGCCGCGTTATAGAGGCGCGCGCCATCCAGGTGCAGGGCCAGGCCCCGTTCATCACACAGCGTTCGCGCAGCCGCCAGGTACGACTGCGGCAAAACCTTGCCCTGCATCGTGTCTTCCAGCGCCAGAAGTCGGGTGCGAGCGAAATGGAAGTCATCAGGTTTGATCGCGGCCAGTACCTGACTCAGGTCCAGTGAACCATCCGCCTGGACTTCCAGAGGTTGCGGTTGAATAGAGCCCAATACCGCGGCCCCGCCGCCTTCATATTTATAGGTATGCGCCTGTTGACCGACGATGTACTCATCGCCGCGTCCACAATGGGCCATCAAACCGAGCAGATTACTCATGGTGCCGCTGGGTACAAACAGACCCGCCGCAAAACCCAGCTGATCGGCCAGATAAGCCTCAAGACGGTTCACTGTCGGATCTTCGCCATACACGTCATCGCCCAATGGCGCGCGCGACATGGCATCGAGCATCCCGGCCGTGGGCTGAGTCACAGTGTCGCTGCGTAGATCAATAACCGTCACGATAAAACCCCATGAGATGTTTGAAACATCGATGTTGAACGCAAGAACAATCCTGCCGTAGCTCATTACTAAGGCCATTGAGCACTTAATTCAAGGTCGCCACGTCATGAACCGACCGCTTCGATATAAGAAAAAGCGAGGACATCCGTACGAAAGTGTCCATGCGCTCTCGAGAAAACTGTGATAAAAACTCCGCGCCGGCAGAAAATTCTGTCAGCAACGTTCTCAGGGCGGGGTGCGACTCCCCACCGGCGGTAATAGCGCGCAATGCGTTTAGCCCGCGAGCGCTTGTGGTCCAGGTAGCTTCGGCCCCTGCTCCGACAAGGTCAGCAGACTCGGTGTGATTCCGGGGCCGACGGTCATAGTCCGGATGAAGAGAGAACGGGATTGGCACCAAAAAGGCCGGATCGTGAGCATTGTCATGAACACTTTTATGTTTTGACCGTGATCGCGCCGCCCCCTTGAATCCCATTCGATCCAAAACGCCCTGTTTTTTTTATAAACAGGAGTCAGAACTGATGCAACTCACCGCAATCGATAGCAAAAGCAAAAGCCACCCGAACGAGCGCATCGCTTTTATCCAGGCCTGCTGGCACAAGGATATTGTCGATCAGAGCCGTAAAGGTTTTGTCGCTGAAATGGCAAACCAGGGCTACGCCGAAAGCGATATCGATTTCTTCGAAGTCGGTGGCGCGTTTGAAATCCCCTTGCACGCCAAGCTGCTGGCCAAAACTGGTCGCTACTCAGGCATTGTCGCGGCAGGTCTGGTGGTCGACGGCGGTCTCTATCGCCACGAGTTCGTCGCTCAGTCGGTCGTCAGCGCATTGATGCAAGTGCAAATGGAAACGGAAATACCGGTATTTTCCGTGGTCCTCACGCCGCATAACTTCCATGCTGGCGATGAACACCAAAAGTTCTTCTTCGAGCATTTCGTGCTTAAAGGTGCAGAAGCAGCAGAAACATGCGCAGACACCCTGAACAAACTGCGCAGCCTGCGCCGTGGCGAAATTCAGCAGAGAGTCGCGGTTTAGTCCACGAATACCTCTTCGCTCCCGATACTGTGGGAGCGAATTTATTCGCGAAAGGGGTCTAGCAGACGCAGGGAATCCGTTAGACACCACGGATTGTTTTGCGTAAAGCTCAAGCCAACTGGTCAGCTGTTGTCGGCACGATCAGAATGCCAGCGCGCAGGCCGTTCTTGACCTTGGGATTAGGGAAGATAATACGGGCGCCCTGCTCTTCGACGACCCAACAGGTATCGGCCAGGTCATTGGCCAACAGAAAGCCTTGGTCCAGCTCCGAAAAATTCTCGATGTCAGCGGGCAAGTTCAGCTTGAACGCATCGCTGTGCTTGATGATTTCCCGGGCCACGCTGAATAGCTGCAAACCGTTGAGCGGCTGATCTTCAAGCGGTGGCTCCGTGCCTTCGATCATTTGCTTAAGGCGCTTTTCGAGTAACTGCAGATTGACCTGCTGGTTTTGCCCAAACGGCCGTGCCTTGCCCAATTCCAAGGTAAAGGACTCGGCGCCCAACTTGTCGTAGGTGTAAGAGCTGAAGACGATCGACGCCTTGTTTTGCAACAATACGGCTTCCATCCCTGCCGCCCGCAAGCGCGCCAGTTCAGGGCGCGAGTGCTGACGACCTTCCTTCCACGGGTACAGTGCAAATTGCTCGATCTTCGAGCCGCGAATAGCCGTGTGCAGGTCGTAATGCAACCGATAACGATCCGGCAGACTGAAGAAACTGGCCGCCAGACGTTCCAGCTCACAGGCCCGTAAAGCCTCGAAGCCGCTGGTCTGTTCATGGCGCCCGTTGAACAGCCGGTTCACATCCTGCTCGATATAACGCTCCCCGCGACGCATGGCCTCAGGGTTACCGAACAGAAACAGAATACGCGCCCGCGGCTTTAGATCACCGCGTGCAATGTCATGAATCAGTTGATCCAACAACTCGATAGGCGCTGTTTCATTGCCGTGTATACCGGCGGACAACAGCAGATCCATGCCGTTGTCACGCGCTTGGGGCGGACGGACTTCAAGCGCCCCTTCGCTCATCCAGCGCATACGCACGCCTTCGACAGTCAGTTGAGTCTTTTCCGCTGGTTCATGACCAGCCAGGGTCAGTTCAAGCAGCTTGCCGAGAGCGAGCATACGTCGTGCTCCTTATTGAGCGGGCGTGGTATTTCAGTGATCGTGAGCGCAGTCAGGACCGTGAACATGTTCTTCATCGTCGCCCACTTCAGCCGGCTCCATTTCCAGTTGCAAGCTGACCAGGTTGGTCGCCAATGGGCGTAACAACAGGTTAGCGTATTCGGCGTCACCCTCTTCGACATCGACGCCGATCAGCAACTGGCCACGGCCATCGTTCTGAATCCACAGCTCTTTGCCTTGCCACATGATCGCAACACGGGTGCAAGAGGTTTCCAGCTGGGTGCCGTCGGTGTCTTCAAGGATCAACTGCAGGGTGTCGCTCATAATCGGGTGCTCTTTTGAGAGGAAAATCTCGCACCCCGATATTTCAAGGGCGCGGGTTTTCAATTGATTTGGAAAGGATAGACCGAGCCTAGTTTAAGGATTTGCGTCAGTTCATCCAGTGCCGTGCGGCATTCAAGCAACAATCCTGGATCGGTCAGGTCTGTTTCGCTCATACGATCGCGATAGTGCTTGTCGACCCATTGGGTCAGCGTGGCGTACAAGGGCGCCGTCATGATAACCCCTGGATTGACCGCCGCCAGCTCGGTTTCGTTGAGTGCGACCCGCAGCCGCAGGCACGCCGGACCACCACCGTTCTGCATGCTTTGCTTGAGATCGAAGACTTTCACTTCAGCGACCGGGCCATCGTCAGCGATCAAGCGCTGCAAATACTGCCAGACGCGTTCGTTGCCACGGCACTCTTCCGGGACGATGAGCAACATCGAGCCGTCGGCGCGGGACAGCAATTGGCTGTTGAACAGGTAGGAGCGCACGGCGTCTTCGACCGCGACTTCGGCGCGCGGCACGCAGATCGCACGGAAGCGTCCGCCGCGTCGAGCCAGTTTGTCGTGGAGCTCAGCCAGCATGTGCTCGGTATTGAGGAACGCATCTTCGTGATAGAACAGCAGCTCGCCGTTACCCACCGCGATCACGTCGTTGTGAAATACCCCTTGATCGATCACCGCCGGGTTTTGCTGGGCAAAGACCACACCGTCTTCGCTCAGACCGTGCAAGCGCGCAACCGCCTGCGATGCTTCAAGGGTTTGTCGCGCCGGGTACTTTTGCGGCTCCGGGTAACGCGTGTCGAATGCACTGCGTCCAAACACGAAGAACTCAACGCCGGCTTGACCGTAGTCGTGGCAGAAACGGGTGTGGTTGGCTGCACCCTCATCGCCGAATTGTGCCACTGCGGGTAACGCCGCGTGATGGGCAAAGTGCTGCTGATTGGCGAACATCGCCCCTAACACGCGGGTTGTCGTCGGGTGTTCGATGCTGCGGTGGTACTTGCAATTAAGGTTGGCGGCAGTGAAATGCACGCGACCATCCGCGGTGTCGGCGCTCGGGCTGACCGTGGCGGCGTTAGCCACCCACATGCTTGAGGCCGAGCAACTGGCGACCAACAACGGCATGGCGTCTTTGGCGGCTTGCTGTATTACCTGCGCGTCGCTGCCACCGAAACCCAGAGCGCGCAAGGCAGCCACATCGGGGCGTTCTTGCGGAGCCAGTACGCCTTGGGTGAAGCCCATTTCCATCAGGGCTTTCATCTTCGCCAGGCCTTGCAACGCCGCTTCCCTTGGGTTGGAAGACTGCTGGCTGTTACTCTGGGACGCAACGTTGCCGTAAGACAAGCCGCCGTAGTTATGGGTCGGCCCCACTAAACCGTCAAAATTGACTTCATATGATTTCATCGGCGAGGCTCCATGTATCTGTTTTTATGGGCATAGGTTCCTGATTTTCTGTAGGAGCTGACTTGTCTGCGATCGAGTGCGAAGCGCTCGCAAAGAGGGTGAATTCACCTTCGCTTGAAAGTCCTTCGTGTCGGGCGCAACCCCGGCCTATCGCAGACAAGTCAGCTCCTACACGGGATCGGCGCTCAGGAAAGCTTTACACCCGGGGTCAACGTAGCCGGCAAACTGATACGAGGCGCTTCCAGTGAGGCCACCGGGTAGGCACAGTAATCGGCTGCGTAATACGCACTGGCGCGATGGTTGCCCGAGGCACCCACACCGCCGAATGGCGCGCTGCTGGCGGCACCGGTCAATTGCTTGTTCCAGTTGACGATACCGGCACGGCTTTCCAGCCAGAACTGCTCATAACGCTCTTCCGAGTCCGACAACAAGCCCGCTGCCAACCCATATTGGGTGGCGTTAGCTTCCGCAATGGCCGCATCAAAATCAGCATAGCGGATCACTTGCAGCAGAGGCCCGAACAGCTCCTCATCGGGGCGATCAGTGACATCGCTGACATCCAGAATCCCAGGCGTCAGCAAGGCAGCCTGTGCCTGTGGCTGGGTCATTTCCAGCAACGCCACGGCGCCATTGGCCAGCAGATGCTCCTGAGCGTCGAGCAAGGCACGCGCAGCACCCAAGGAAATCACCGAGCCCATGAAGGGCGCTGGTTGCTGATCGAACGCACCGACTTCAATAGTGGCGGTGACGGCTACCAGACGCGCAAGCAAGGCATCGCCCCACTCACCTTCAGGCACCAGCAAACGGCGGGCGCACGTACAACGCTGCCCAGCGGAGATGAACGCCGACTGAATCACGGTGTAGACCGCCGCATCGAGGTCTTCGACCTGATCGACAATCAGCGGATTGTTGCCACCCATTTCCAGGGCCAGGATCTTGTCCGGGCGCCCAGAGAATTGTTGGTGCAGCAGGTTGCCTGTACGGCTGGATCCGGTGAAAAACAAACCGTCGATTCCAGGGTTGGCCGCCAGCGCAACGCCGGTTTCGCGCGCGCCTTGCAACAGGTTCAATACACCCGCTGGCAGCCCGGCCTCAATCCAGCACTTGACCGTCAACTCAGCGACTTTCGGCGTTAGCTCGCTGGGCTTGAACAACACGGCATTGCCCGCCAGCAGCGCCGGAACGATATGCCCGTTCGGCAAATGCCCCGGAAAGTTGTAGGGACCAAAAACAGCAACCACGCCGTGAGGCTTATGACGCAGCACAGCGGTAGCGTCGCCCAATGGGCCGCTCTTCTCGCCGGTGCGCTCACGGTAGCTCTGCACTGAAATAGCGATTTTGTTGATCATGCTGGTGACTTCGGTGGCCGACTCCCAGAGCGGCTTTCCGGTTTCTTCACCAATGCAATGCGACAGTTCGTCCGCATGGCTTTTCAGGCTGGCAGCAAACGCCTCAAGCACTGCAATGCGATCATCCAGAGAGCGCTTGGCCCAGGCCGGAAATGCCTGACGCGCGGCTTGCACAGCCGCGTCAACTTGCGTGGCTGTTGCGCCCTGGCCGGTCCATAGAACGCGCTGAGTGACAGGATTCAACGATTCAATTTGCTCGCCCTGCCCTGCTTGCCAGGTGCCTGCGATATAAAGTGTGTTCATCAGATAGCCTCCCTAGCGGCGGATAAAGGCACCGCACGTACTTGATCACCTGCGCTCAACTGCAGACGTTTTGCGGTCATCGGGTCGACGACCAGCGTGCCGGCAGCGAGCCGTGCGGGTGCTGCAGTGATACGGCAGTCTTCGCGCTTGCGGTTGTGGATCAGGAACGGCGTCGCGTCATCGCCCGGCGTACCGACAGCCAGTACCAACGCCTGGCTATCGTGCACCGCACGGATCTTCGAGGTTTGACATTCCACAGCGGGGCCGGCGTCAAAAATATCGACGTAGCCCTGATAACTGAAGCCTTCGCTTTTCAGCATCGCCAATGCAGGTTCGGTGTCGGGGTGTACACGGCCGATGATGTTGCGTGCATCTTCAGAGAGGAAGCAGGTGTACAGCGGGAACTTGGGCATCAGTTCGGCGATGAACGCCTTGTTACCCACGCCCGTCAGGTAATCAGCCTGGCTAAACTCCATTTTGAAGAAGTGACGACCCAGGCTTTCCCAGAACGGCGAATGCCCCGCTGCGTCGGACATGCCGCGCATTTCAGCGATGATCTTGTTGCCGAACAATTTCGGGAACTCGGCAATGAACAGCAATCGCGCCTTGGCCAACAAGCGACCGTTAAGGCCGGTGCGAGCGTCGCCGCGCAAGAACAGTGAACACAGTTCCGAGTTTCCGGTCAGGTCGTTGGCCAGAAAAAGCGTCGGAATCTCGCGATAGATCTTCAATTCCTGCGACGCGCTGACCGTCAGGCCGACCCGGTAGTTGTACCAAGGCTCACGCAGCCCCACGGCGCCTGCGATGGCAGAAATCCCTACCACCTGGCCGTCATCGTCTTCAAGGACGAACAGATAATCCGCATCGGCGCGCTCGGCCTCGCCGCGAAAGGTTTTCTCGGCCCAGCCGACCCGATGCGCCAGGCGCTCTTCATTGGCCGGCAGCGTCGTCAGGCCAGGGCCTGTAGTGCGCGCCAGCTCAATCAGTTTCGGTAAGTCGCTGCTGCGTACGGGACGAACGATCATGCTATCTCCTCAACCGGACTCCCTCGGGAGCCCGCGAATCTCGCTAAACCTGCAAACCAGACACTGAATAGTCGGATCTGTTAAACCGCAACAATGCGCACGCTGGCGCCTTCACCAGCGCCCAGGGCCTCGGCGGCTTCCAGACTCAAGTTCACCGGTTTGCCCGGTGCCCAGTCGAGTTCCAGCAGCACGGCGCGGTAGTCCTGCAACTGGCCATTGGCAACCAGATACAGACGTCCACCCTTGCCCATTTCGCCCATTTTCACGGGCACCACTCGGCTCTGAGCAATCGAACGAATGCCGGACACTCGCGCATGCAAGGTCGGGCCACCGTCGAAGATGTCGATGTAGTGATCGGTCTCGAAACCTTCACGCATCAGGATGTCGAAAGTGATCTGCGCGCGCGGGTGAACCTGGCCCATGGCCTCTTGCGCGGCGTCGGGCAGCAGCGGTACGTAGATCGGGTAATGCGGCATCAGCTCGGCGAGGAATGTCCGGCTTTTCAGGCCGCACAGGCGCTCGGCCTCGGCATAGTTCAGGTCGAAAAAGTTGCGCCCGATGGCATCCCAGAATGGCGAGTCGCCGTGTTCATCGCTGTACCCGACGATTTCCGTTACCACCGAATCGGCGAAACGCTCCGGGTGGCTGGCGACAAACAGCAGTCGTCCACGAGAATTGAGTTCCGACCAGTTTGTACCGACCAACTCCGGCACCACATAGAAACTGGTCAGCAGGCTATTGCCGGTCAGGTCGTGACACTGCGACAGCACGTGAATCTTGTTATGGATCTTCAGTTCACGCGACGCATGAACGAAGGTCTCATTTCGGAAACTGTAGAAGGGCTCGGAATAACCCGCCGAAGCGACGATCCCGGAACAGCCGACCAGCCGCCCGGTTTCGCTGTCTTCGAGGACAAAGAAATAGCTCTCTTCGCCGTTGAAACTGACTTCAGCCGCAAACGACGCTTCCGATGCCGCGATTTTGTCAGTCAATCGACCGGCATCATCCGGCAGGGAAGTGACACCAATCGGGCTGTCTGCAGCCAGACGCTGTACTTCGCCCAGATCAGCCATTTGCGCGGGGCGCATCACCAGCATGGTGTCACTCCTTACCAGAAAAACAGGCCGACATCCGCCGGCTCAGAAAAAAACACTGCGTGGCCTATAGCCCACCCAGTACGAGAAAGAAGCCCGACGCCAGCCTTATGGCCAACGTCGGGGATACAGCGTTTTGTATCAAATGCTCATCAAGCCTGAGTCAGCTTGGCGATGGCACGCTCGAAACGGTTCAGCCCTTCGTCGATATCGGCTTCGGTCACCACCAGACTCGGTGCGAAACGAACAACATCGGGACCGGCCTGCAGGATCATCACGCCTTCTTTTTCAGCGGCGTTGAAGAAATCTTTGGCCTTGCCTTTCCAGGCATCGCTGAGGACGCAACCGAGCAACAGACCCAGGCCACGAACCTGGGTGAATACGCCGTATTGCTCACCGATTGCTTCAAGACGGGTCTTGAACAGTTCGCGCTTGGCTTTCACACCCGCCAGAGTTTCTGGCGTATTGACGATATCGATCACCGCTTCAGCCACGGCACACGCCAGCGGGTTACCGCCATAGGTGGTGCCGTGGGTGCCGACGGTCAAGTGTTTGGCCAGCGCTTCGGTGGTGAGCATCGCCGCAATCGGGAAACCGCCGCCCAGGCTCTTGGCGCTGGTGAGGATGTCCGGGGTCACGTCGTAGTGCATGTAGGCGAACAGCTCGCCTGTGCGACCCATGCCCGTCTGCACTTCGTCGAACACCAACAATGCGTTGTGTTCATCACACAGCTGGCGAGCGCCTTGCAGGTAAGCCAGTTCGGCAGGAATGACACCGCTCTCGCCCTGAACCGGTTCTAACACTACCGCACAGGTCTTGTCGGAAATGGCTGCTTTCAGCGCCTCAAGATCGTTGTACGGGACGTGGGTAATGCCCGTGATTTTCGGACCGAAGCCGTCGGAATACTTGGACTGACCACCCACGTTCACGGTGAACAACGTGCGACCGTGGAAGCTGTTGATCGCGGCAATGATTTCGTATTTTTCCGTGCCGTACAGGTCAAATGCCACCCGGCGCGCCAGCTTGAAAGCCGCTTCGTTGGCTTCGGCACCCGAGTTACAGAAGAACGCACGATCAGCGAACGTCGCGTCAACCAGCTTCTTCGCCATACGCAGGGCGGGTTCGTTGGTGAACACGTTGGAGACATGCCACAGCTTATTGGCTTGCTCGGTCAAGGCGCTGACCAATGCAGGGTGGGCATGGCCAAGCACGTTCACGGCGATCCCGCCGGTAAAATCGACCAGTTCGCGGCCCGATTGATCCCAGACTCGGGAACCCTCACCTCGCACAGGGATAAAACCCGCAGGCGCGTAGTTAGGGACCATCACCTGGTCGAAATCGGTGCGTTGCACCTGAGCATGCTCAACGGACATCGGAGTCTCCTGAAGAGGAACGCCTGCCTGAAACTGGCAAGCGATGGGAGGATTGTAAGGGCTGATTTCGGTCCGGCCTTGCCGCCAAGCGACAACTTGTTACAGCGCCAAACCGTGTTTTTCCGTGGCTTTCGGCAATGCGACATATAGCGTCGGAAAAAAGCAGTTTAAACGTTTTAATGGATTGTCTGACATGCCGCCTTCGCGAATAAACTCGCTTCAACAGAAGACCTACGCAACGTGTGTAGGCTGTGTGGGAGCGAGCTCATTCGCGAAGGGCCATCAGATACAAATCACCCGCGCTCGGAAGGCACCGATGACAATTCGAACGGGCTGCTGCTACGGCGCTGGTTGCGATCTTCGCGCGGGGTGGCGCCGAAGAAGTTGCGGTAGGCGCTGGAAAAATGCGGACCCGAGGAAAACCCGCAAGACAGGCCGATCTGGATGATCGACTTACTGGTCTGCATCAGCATTTGCCGAGCCTTGTTCAGGCGCAGTTCCAGGTAATACTGGCTTGGAACGCGATTGAGGTACTGCTTGAAAATCCGCTCCAACTGCCGACGTGACACGCACACGTGCTGGGCAATTTCGTCAGTGGTCAATGGCTCTTCGATGTTGGCTTCCATCAGCAGCACAGCCTGAGTCAGCTTCGGATGGCTGGAGCCCAAACGGTTTTGCAGCGGAATACGCTGACGCTCTCCGCCCTCTCGGATGCGTTCTACCACCAGCTCTTCCGACACAGCGCCCGCCAGCTCTGCGCCATGATCACGCGCCAGCACCGCCAACAGCAGATCAAGCACCGAAAGACCACCGCACGCGGTCAGACGATCACGGTCCCAGTCGAACAGATGACTGGTGGCGATCACTTTCGGAAAACGCTCGGCAAAGTCATCCTGCCAACGCCAGTGCACCGCTGCGCGATAGCCATCGAGCAGACCCAGCTGGGCCAGTGGATAAACGCCGGCGGACAAACCACCGATCACACACCCGGCACGCACCAATTGTTTGAGCGCACTGCTCAACACCGAGGTCATTTGCGCAGGCGGCTCATCGGCCAGCAGAAACAGTTTTTGACACCCTTCCAGACGCCCGGCCCATGGTTCACCGGGCAATTGCCAAGCACCTTCAACTGGTGGCTCGGCCTGCAAGAACAGCAATTCGTAAAGCACTTCTGGATGGACGCGCTGTGCAACACGCAAGGCTTCCTCGGCCAGCGCCAGCGTCATGGCTTTAGTGCTGGGCCAAATCAGGAAACCAATTCGATGGGCAGTCATGGCGTACAGTCCGAAACGTGTCGCGGTTGTGGGTCGAGCATCAGTGCGCTCGATCTTTATTCAGATGAAGCCAGGTCATGGATCAAAAGATACCGGAGCATGACCTGTTTTGGTGCGCAAATCTTTGTTAAAACATTTCAATTATTTCAGGCTGCCGGACAAAAACTGCTGAAGCCGTTCCGACTGCGGGTTGATCAACACTTCACGAGGATCGCCGCGCTCTTCCACCACACCCTGGTGCAAAAAGATCAACTGGTTCGACACTTCACGAGCAAAGCCCATTTCATGGGTCACCACCACCATGGTCCGGCCTTCCTGTGCCAGTGCCTGCATGACCTTGAGTACATCGCCTACCAGTTCCGGGTCAAGCGCAGAAGTCGGCTCATCGAACAGCATGACCTCTGGCTCCATCGCTAAAGCACGGGCAATCGCAACGCGCTGCTGCTCCCCACCGGACATATGCCCTGGGTAGGCATCCTTGCGGTGCGACACGCCAACCTTGGCCAGGTAATGCTCGGCCTTTTCCAGCGCATCCTTTTTAGACATACCGAGCACATGGATCGGCGCTTCGATGATGTTTTCCATGGCCGTCATGTGCGACCAGAGATTGAAGTGCTGGAACACCATCGACAGTCGCGAACGCATGCGCTGCAACTGTTTAGGGTCAGCAGCTTTCAGGGCGCCGTCCTTGTTTGCGACCAGCTTCAGCTCTTCGTTGTTCAGCAGGATTTTGCCTGCGTGGGGCTGTTCGAGCAGGTTGATGCAGCGCAGAAAGGTACTTTTACCCGAGCCGCTGGAGCCGATGATGCTGATCACATCCCCAGCCTTGGCCGTCAGGGAAACACCCTTGAGCACTTCATGACTGCCATAGCGCTTATGCAGGTCTTGGACTTCCAGTTTGTTCATGCTTTCGGTTCTCACAAAACAGTCAGTCAGTCGCTGAGCAGGCGTCCGTGACGGAGCGGTGTACGCCCTGCCACTTTGGCCAGCCAGAAACCAGGTTGGGCGTAACGTAGCCGTTCAGTTGCGTAGAGCACTCCGGACGTGCCGGCACACACTGTGCTGACCCGATCGGACAAAGGATCGATGACTTCGAACAACGGTTCGCCGACCTCAACCCATACGCCTGCACGGCGTAAATAAGTCACCACGCCGGGATGGGGCGCGAAGTGCAACTGCGTGCCTTCGAAGGGCATTGCTTCGCACGCTTCTCGCGTCGGTTGCGGCCAGTCACCGCTGATAAAGCCTTGCTCGGCGAGGAACGCCAGAATGCCCTCGGCGTAGGCCTGAGCCTCATCCCTGCCAGTGTCGGCCTGCCCACCCAATTCAAGGGTGGTCGCCATACAAGCCAACGAGATTTGCGCCTCGGGAAAAATCCGTGACAGACGCAACCACGGCAACGAGCATGCCTCGTCGAACGAACTGCCACCCGATTCTTCAGCCAGCAAGGCGACGCTGACATTCAGGTGCGCCGCCAACGAACGCCAGCGCGACCAGTGTTGCGGCAAGGCATACATGTGCAACGCGGCTTCGGCGTCGCAATGCAGGTCCAACACCACATCAGCCGTGCACGCATGACCGAGGAGCAAACGCTGCAGACCTTGCAATTCACTGCTCGGTGCTGGCAACGCAGCCAGGACGGCGGTCATTGCCTGACGGATCAACAGGGTATTGGCATGCGGATCATCGCCCAACTGGCCTTTCAACAGCTCGGCCACCGGCTCGCTCAGCTCGGAAAAATCACGGTTGAAATTCTTGCCGCTGCCAAACTCGAAACGTCCTTGATGAGCACCTTGCAACAACTGCCCCAAGCCAATGGGGTTAGCCACTGGCACCAACTCGATGACACCCTTGAGCGCGCCCTGCTCTTCAAGTTGCGCCAGGCGCTTTTTCAGTTCCCAAGCCGTACGCATGCCCGGTAATTCATCGGCGTGCAGGCTGGCCTGAATATAGGCCTTGCGCTCACCGCTGCCGAATCGGAACACGCTCAACTGGCGCTCGGTGCCGAGGCTGCTCCACGGCAATGAGTCATCGATACGCTGCATGGGTCAGGCCTTGCGTGGGGCGAGGTAGCCCAGCCAATGACGCTCGGCCATCTTGAACAGCCGAACAAGAATGAAGGTCAGGCACAGATAGAACGCGCCAGCAGTAATATAGGCCTCGAACGGCAGATAGAACTGCGCATTGACCGTACGCGCAGCGCCCGTGATGTCGATCAAGGTCACGATGGACGCCAGACTGGTGGTCTGCAACATCATGATCACTTCGTTACTGTATTGCGGCAGTGCCCGGCGCAAGGCCGATGGCAGCAGAATCCGCCGGTACATTTTCGAGCGCGACATGCCCATGGCCTTGGCCGCTTCGATCTCGCCAGCCGGTGTAGACCTTAAGCTGCCAGCGATGATTTCAGCGGTGTAGGCGCTGGTGTTGATCGCGAAGGCCAGGCAGGCGCAAAACGTCGCGCTGGACAGCCATGGCCAGAAGACGCTATCACGAACGGCCTGAAACTGGGCCAGCCCGTAGTAGATCAAAAACAGCTGCACCAGCATCGGCGTGCCCCGGATCACATAGGTGTACAGCCAGGCAGACAGGTTGACCCACGGCTGCTTCGATACCCGCATCAAGCCTAACGGCAAGGCCGCGAGCAGACCGAAGAGCAAGGAAATGGCCAGCAACTTGAGGGTGATCAGCAGTCCACCGAAGTACAGCGGCAAGCTTCCCCAAATGACGTTGTAGTCGAAGATCATAGATCAGCCGCCCTTACGCCTACCGAGTAGCGCTTCTCAAGATAACGCAGGGCAAGTAACGACACGCTGGTGATCACCAGGTACATCGCAGCCACTGCCAGAAAGAAAGTGAAAGGCTCGCGGGTGGCATCTGCCGCCTGCTTGGCCTTGAACATCATGTCTTGCAGGCCGACCACGGAAATCAACGCGGTGGCCTTGGTCAGTACCAGCCAGTTATTGGTAAACCCAGGGATCGCCAGGCGAATCATCTGTGGTACCAAAATCCGGAAAAATACTTTGAAACTGCTCATGCCATACGCCATACCGGCTTCAGCCTGACCTTTGGGGATTGCCATGAATGCACCCCGGAAGGTTTCCGACAGGTACGCACCGAAGATAAAACCCAGCGTGCCGATACCGGCCAGCAATGGGTTCAGATCAATGTAATCGTCATAGCCTAGCAACGGCGCGACACGGTTGAGCAGATCCTGGCCGCCATAAAAAATCAGCAGGATCAAGACCAGATCCGGAATTCCGCGTATCACCGTGGAGTACAGATCACCCAACCAGGCCAGCCAGCGCACCGGCGACAAACGCAATGCCACGCCAATCAAACCGAGGACGATCGCCAGGGCCATGGACGACAAGGCGAGCTGCAGCGTCAGCCATGCGCCATCGAGGATGACAGCCCCGTAACCTTTCAACATGATTCAGGTCCTCAAGCGTGAGAATGAAAAATGGCGCACATCAGACAGTCCAGAGCCACTGCTGCTAGCGCCATTGCGAGCGTTACGCGGCGTATTTACTCGCCGTAGATGTCGAAATTGAAATATTTGTCCTGAATCTGTTTGTACTTGCCGCTGGCACGAATGGCGACGATGGCCGCGTTGATCTTGTCCAGATCCGCCGTATCACCTTTACGCACAGCGATACCGATGCCGTCGCCGAAGTATTTGGTATCGGTGAATGCAGGACCTGCGAAAGCAAAACCCTTGCCCGCGTCGGTGTTGAGGAAACCGTCCTGCAACAGGGTTGCGTCGGCCAGGGTGCCATCGAGACGGCCAGCAGCGACGTCCAGGTAGATTTCGTTTTGCGAACCGTAAGGAACGATTTCAGCGCCCAACGGCTTCAGGACTTCCTGAGCGAACCGGTCGTGGATCGAACCGCGTTGTACACCGATTTTCTTGCCTTTGAGCTCAGCGAGACTTGCACCGACTACCGTGCCGTCTTTCATGACCAGACGCGCAGGGGTGTTGTAGTACTTATTGCTGAAATTAACCGATTTTTTGCGGTCTTCAGTGATAGACATCGAAGACAGAATGGCGTCGATCTTGCGCACCTTCAGTGCCGGGATCAGACCATCGAACTCCTGTTCGACCCATGTGCACTTGACCTTCATTTCGTCACACAGCGCATTGCCGATGTCGTAGTCGAAACCAACGATGCTGCCATCCGGAGCTTTCGACGCAAAGGGAGGGTAAGCAGCCTCGATACCAATTTTGAGTGGTTTTTCATCAGCGAACGTCGGCTGTGCCAACACGGACAGCGCCAAGGCGCCCAGAAGCATGAGTTTTTTCATTATTAGGTCTCCATCGGTATAGGGCGACACATGGCAGAGTGAGCGACAGCCCACTGTGCGAAGGGGTCAGCATGGGGTAGCGACGCCGGGACGGTCGTGTCGGACCTTTCACACGAAAAGTCACACAAAAAGCCTTTAGCGATTGATTGGCATTTTAACGACAGGCCCGAAGTCGATATTTCTTCAATGCGACAACTAGTTACAAAAGCACTGAGAAAGCTGACCTGGAATATTGACAGGCCCTACATACTATGTAGAGCCAAAAGACATAAAACCTTTAGATATAGCAAATTGCGGGCCCATTATTAGCAAAGGCCTCTATTTCGGCAACCTTGGCGTATCGATTTGTTTTAAGAGCACTTGAAATAGCAGCCGAACCCTACAGACCGTTCCTCTCGGCCCCGAAAATGAGCCGGCGGTTACACATTTGGTTACCAGACTGCACCTCGGTAACAGTGAAGGCTTCCTGCAATGAAGCCGATATATATCTCGTTTTGAGTTTTATTTTGTGCAGGCTGTATGGACGCGAATTTACTCGCCAATGGCTTTACGCAAAGCGCTCGACCACCCACTGACACACACAAAAACGCCCCGCCAGGTATGCACCTGGCGGGGCGTTTCTTAGGTTCTGAACCTAGCCTAGAAATCAGGCAGCGTTCATGATCCTGTGCTCATCGATCAAGTGCTGCACCACACCCGGATCGGCCAGGGTGGAGATATCACCTAAGCCGTCGTAATCCCCCGTGGCAATCTTGCGCAGAATGCGGCGCATGATTTTGCCCGAGCGGGTCTTCGGCAGCCCAGGCGCCCACTGAATGACATCGGGTGAAGCGATGGGGCCAATTTCCTTGCGCACCCAGTTTCTCAACTCCAGACGTAGCGCTTCGCTAGGCTCTTCGCCGCCATTGAGGGTGACGTAGACATAAATGCCCTGCCCTTTGAGATCATGCGGCACGCCGACCACAGCGGCTTCGGCGACTTTCGGGTGGGCAACCATCGCACTTTCGATTTCAGCAGTACCCATACGGTGCCCGGAAACGTTGAGCACGTCATCCACACGCCCGGTGATCCAGTAGTAGCCATCTTCGTCACGTCGTGCGCCGTCGCCGGTGAAGTACATGCCACGGAACGTCTTGAAGTACGTGTCGACGAAACGGTCATGATCACCGTACAACGTGCGCGCCTGACCCGGCCAAGAATCGAGAATAACCAGGTTACCTTCAGCGGCACCTTCGATGAGGTTGCCGAGGTTATCCACAAGCCCTGGCACAACGCCGAAGAACGGTCGCGCCGCCGAGCCCGGCTTGAGCGCATGCGCCCCTGGCAGCGGACTCATCAAGGCGCCGCCGGTTTCGGTCTGCCACCATGTATCGACGATCGGGCAGCGGCCCTTGCCGACGGTGTGGTAGTACCAGTTCCAGGCTTCCGGGTTGATCGGCTCACCGACCGAGCCCAACAGGCGCAGGCTTGAACCATCACCACCCTGCATCGCAGCCTCACCTTCAGCCATCATGGCGCGAATGGCAGTCGGTGCGGTGTAGAGGATATTGACCTTGTGCTTGTCGATGATCTTAGACACTCGCGTGATGTCCGGGTAGTTCGGCACCCCTTCGAACAACAACGTGGTCGCGCCATTAGCCAGTGGGCCGTAGACGATATAGGTGTGCCCCGTGACCCAGCCCACGTCGGCCGTGCACCAAAAAATCTCACCCTGTTTGTAGTCAAACACACGCTCATGGGTCAACGCGGCATACAACAGATAACCGCCCGTGGTGTGCTGCACGCCTTTGGGCTTGCCGGTGGAGCCTGAGGTGTAAAGAATGAACAGCGCCTCTTCGGCGCCCATTTCTTTGGGCGCGCAATGGCTGGAGGCAACCTTCATCAGGTCTTCGTACCAGATATCGCGATGCTGGTGCCAGGCGATGTCGCCGCCTGTGCGCTTGCAGACAATAATCTTCTGCACACTGGCGGTTTCCGGATTGGTCAGCGCCAGGTCGACGTTAGCTTTCAACGCCGTGCGCTTGCCACCCCGCAGGCCTTCGTCTGCAGTAATAACGATTTTCGATTTGCAATCGATGATCCGCCCGGCCAACGCTTCAGGCGAGAAACCACCGAACACTACCGAGTGAATCGCGCCGATCCGGGTACAGGCCAACATGGCGACCACAGCTTCGGGGATCATCGGCATATAGATAGTGACCACATCGCCGCGGTGCACATCCTGGCCGCGCAATGCGTTGGCGAACTTGCAGACTTCTTCGTGCAGCTCGCGATAGGTGATGTTGCGATGTTCGGAAGGGTCGTCGCCTTCCCAAATGATTGCGAGCTGATCACCGCGCTCGGCCAGATGACGGTCCAGACAGTTGTAAGAGACGTTCAATGTGCCGTCAGCGAACCATTTGATGTCGACGTGGTGATCGTCGAAGGAGGTCTGCTTGACGGTGGTGAAGGGCTGAATCCAATCCAGACGCTGGGCCTGCTCGCGCCAGAAGCCATCAGGATTGACCACCGACTGCTGGTACATGGCCTTGTAGGTTGCTTCATCGGTCAGGGTTGTAGCTGCTACGTCAGGGCGCACAGGATAGACGGAAGCCGCACTCATCTTTATTACCTCGGTGGATAGTTGTTATTTTATGGATCCGTTGTATCTGCCCCACCCCATTCAGGCCATTCGACAATGGTCTTACCGAACTACTACCTCCTTACGGCCCGGGCTGCACCGCTCGGCGGCCAAGGGCCAGCACTGTGGCAAAAAGTCGCGGCGCCGACCAGCGGTGGCGTGATTCGCTTTTTGAGGATTATTACAGCTTTTACCAACAGTCTTTATCAGAACACTTCATATATGAACCTGACAGGCAGGCCTATAATTATTGCTGCCAACCGGCAAACGATTAACACGTAACAGCCCCCACAACGGCATGTTAATCACTGTGTAAACTTAGTGACACGCCTGGTTCCACAAGAACCAGGCACTCCCTCGCGACAGCAATAAGGACATTAGAAATGAAAGTTGCATTGATGGTCATGGCCCTCAGTAGTTTTAGTGTTGCTGTGATGGCGGCTGAAACAACCGCCACCTCAGTCAACTCGACTCCCCCCGTAGAGGAGTACACCTATACCACTCACCTGGACATCGCCAAAGTCGTTTCGATGAGCGAAATTCCTAACGTTTGCAAGGTCGTGCCAGCCCGAATGACTTACGAAGACTCAAAAGGTGTAGAGCACGTGCTTGAGTATCGCGTTATGGGCAATGGTTGCACCAATGGTTGAATCGTCCGCACGGATCTCAGCCAACACGTCAACGCCTCCTGAAACCCTCCACAGAGGCGTTGACGGCCTCCAGGATTCATGACCGCCGCCGGATTACTCAACCCCGTACGTCACCCACTTTTTGACACTTTCCCTTAATACCCCTATACGCGCCTTACATTTATTCGCACGTTAGTTAACTCCATTATCGCCAAAAATATACCGAACTTTATAGCGTTTAATTATTACCCCTGCTCGTGTTTCCCCACCTGATAGCCACGCAATTTGTTGGCAATCGTTGTATGCGACACGCCTAAACGTTTGCCCAACTGCCTGCTGCTTGGATGTTCCGAATAGAGACGCTCCAGCACCGCTTTTTCGAAACGTCCGACAATGTCATCCAGTCCTCCCTCCAACGAAAAATCGCCCAGGGGCTGACGCACCCCATAGTCTGGAAGACGGATATGTTCAGCCTTGACCACGCCTCCCTCGCACAACGAGACCGCCTGGAACAGAACGTTTTCCAACTGCCGTACGTTACCAGGCCAATGGTAATGACTCAGGCGCTCCATAGCGGCGGGTGCCAGCTTGGGCAAAGGGCAGCCAATCTGGCGACTGGCCTGATCGAGGAAGTGATCGACTAACGGTGGCAATCCGTCCAGGCATTCGCGCAGCGGCGGGATATGCAGCGATAACACGTTGAGCCGATGGTAAAGATCCTGGCGGAACTCACCACGGGCACACAGTTCGGACAGATCGACCTGTGTAGCACAGATCACCCGTACATCCAGATAGACCTCTTCGTCGCTGCCGACCCGACGAAAGCAGCCGTCCTGAAGGAAACGCAGAAGCTTTACCTGCAAGCGCGGACTCATTTCACCGACACCATCGAGAAACAGCGTGCCGCCTGCAGTCAACTCCAACAAACCCAGCTTGCCTTCGGCCCGCGCCCCTTCAAATGCGCGGGGGTCATAACCAAACAGTTCAGTTTCGGCCATGGATTCTGGCAGCCCGGCGCAGTTAAGCGCCATCAACGGCGATTGCCCCCGCGGGCTGGCAAGATGACAAGCCCGCGCCAACAACTCTTTACCGGTCCCCGTTTCGCCTTCAATCAGCAACGGTGCATCCAGAGGCGCCATGCGTCGGGCCTCGCGGACCACCGCTGCCATGACTTTAGAGCTTTGGAAAATACTGTCGAAGCCGCGCAGCTCTTGCTTGCGCACATGATAAATGCGCTCGCCGACCCGATCTGCCCGGTGCAGGGTCAATACCGCACCGGCCATGGCTTCGCTGTCGTCGTGCTCCGATTGCAACGGTGCAATATCGGCAAGGAACACATCACCCTTGACCTTGACCCGCAGCCCGTTGATCCGCGATTTATTGGTACGAACCAGCTCCGGCAAGTCGAAATCTTCGGTATAGCGCGACAGCGCAATGCCCGGAACCTCATCGACCCGCACGCCCAGCAACTGCGCCGCCGCGCGGTTGGCGGCGACGATGGAGCCTCCCATGTCAATGGACAACACAGGGAACTCCAGCGCGCCTAGCAGTGCATTAAGCTCCATGTGTCGTCGTTCACTGGGCATCAACCCGACGCGCTTGACCCCAAACACTCCGCCAATGGCCTCGAACTTGGGCCGCATGGCCTGGAACTGCAGATTGATCAGGTTTGGGCAATGCAGATAAATCGCGTTGCCATGCTCGCCTCCCACCTCGCCCCGCGCCACGTTGACCCCGTACTCGACCAACAGATTGAGAATGTCACGAAGGATGCCGATGCGGTTTTGACAGTGCACTTTGATGCGCATGAACGATTCGATCCTGTTTACCGGGCTAATATTTTTGTGGTGCGCCTCAGTTAGTCGTCAAGATTATGTTACAGCCACCCCCTAAATAACATCATTCCGACACAAGGATTACGGCACAGCAGTGCTTTCGTAAACTTATCGTTACGAAATACGGTCTATTCTATAAGACACACCCCAGTCCACCTGCTGTCAGGACGGATCGTTTGAGTTATCTCTAGAGCCATAACAGCTCCTTTATAACAACAACGAATTGCCTACAGGAGAGCAGCATGACGCAAACGCACTACGTGGCGCGTGAGCCCGACGCGAATGGTTTTATCGACTACCCGCTTGCCGAGCATGCGGTGTGGAATACCCTGATCACTCGACAATTGAAGGTGATCGAAGGCCACGCCTGCCAGGAATACCTCGATGGCATCGAGCAACTGGGGCTGCCCCATGACCGCATCCCGCAATTGGCCGAAGTCAACAAAGTCCTTGCTGCGGCCACCGGTTGGCAAGTCGCTCGCGTCCCGGCCCTGATTCCTTTCCAGACCTTTTTCCAATTGCTGGCGAATAAGCAGTTCCCGGTGGCAACGTTCATTCGCAGCGAAGCGGAGCTGGACTACCTGCAAGAGCCGGACATCTTTCATGAGATATTCGGTCACTGCCCGCTGCTGACCAATCCGTGGTTTGCCGAATTTACCCACGCCTATGGCAAGCTCGGCTTGAGTGCGACCAAGGAGCAGCGCGTCTATCTGGCACGCCTGTACTGGATGACCATCGAGTTCGGTCTGGTAGACACCCCGCAGGGCCGCCGAATCTACGGTGGCGGCATTTTGTCCTCGCCCAAAGAAACGGTTTACAGCTTGTCATCCGCGCCCGAACATCAGACGTTCGATCCGCTGGAGACGATGCGCACCCCGTATCGAATCGATATCCTGCAGCCCTTGTATTTTGTCCTGCCAAACCTAAAACGGCTGTTCGACCTGGCCCACGAAGACATCATGGGCATAGTCCAGCAAGCCATGCAGCTGGGCCTGCACGCACCAAAATTCCCACCTAAACCCAAAGCTGCCTGATCAGGAACCCATTTATGAGCACTCTTACCCAAGCCCATTGCGTAGCCTGCCGCGCCGACGCCCCGCAGGTCAGCGATGAAGAACTGCCTGTTCTGATCAAGCAGATCCCCGATTGGAACATCGAAGTACGTGACAGCGTGATGCAGCTGGAGAAAGTCTTTCTGTTCAAGAATTTCAAGTTCGCGCTTGCGTTCACCAACGCCGTCGGCGAAATTGCCGAAGCCGAGGGCCATCACCCAGGCTTGCTCACCGAATGGGGCAAAGTGACCGTGACCTGGTGGAGCCACTCGATCAAAGGGCTGCACCGCAACGATTTCATTATGGCCGCGCGTACTGACGGAGTGGCCAAAGGCGCCGAGGGCCGCAAGTAATGCATTTCAATGATATCCAGCGAGTGCCAGGGGACCCGATTCTCGGGTTGATCGAGGCGTACGCGACTGATCCAAACCCGAACAAATTCGACCTCGGCGTAGGCGTCTATAAAGACGCGCTGGGCCTGACGCCGATCCTGCGCTCGGTCAAGCTGGCCGAGCAGCGCCTGGTGGATCAGCAGATCACCAAAACCTACATCGGTGGTCACGGCGAGCCTCGCTTTGGCACGCTGATCAGCGAGCTGGTCCTGGGCAAGGACTCGCCGTTACTGACAACCAAGCGCGTCGCCGCGACCCAGACCCCTGGCGGTACGGGCGCCCTGCGTCTGTGTGCTGATTTCATTGCTGAGTGCCTGCCTGGGCGCGGTATCTGGCTGAGCGACCCAACCTGGCCGATCCATGAAACCATTTTTGCCAAAGCCGGGCTCAAGGTCAGTCACTACCCCTATGTTGGCAGCGATAACCGGCTTAACGTCGAGGCCATGCTTGCCACCTTAAATCGGGTGCCGCGTGGCGACGTTGTGCTACTGCATGCCTGCTGCCACAACCCCACCGGCTTCGATCTGTCCCAGGATGCTTGGCGGCAGGTACTGGACGTGGTGCAGAGTCGTGATCTGTTGCCATTGATCGACTTCGCGTACCAGGGTTTTGGCGACGGTCTGGAACAGGATGCCTGGGCCGTGCGGCTGTTCGCAGACGCTTTGCCCGAGCTGCTGATCACCAGCTCCTGTTCAAAAAACTTCGGCCTGTACCGTGAGCGCACCGGCGCCCTGCTGGTGTGTGCCGGCACGACCGAAAAATTGCTGGATGTGCGCAGCCAGCTTTCTTCCATTGCGCGCAACCTGTGGTCGAACCCACCGGATCATGGCGCCGCCATTGTCGCCGAGATCCTCGGGGATCCTGAGCTGAAAAGCCTATGGGCCGATGAAGTGGAAGAGATGCGCGTGCGCATTGCGCAACTACGCGCCGGCTTGGTCGAGGCCTTGACACCACTGGGTCTGGGCGAGCGTTTCGCCCATATTGGCGTGCAGCGCGGCATGTTCTCCTACACCGGCCTGAATGATGATCAGGTTGCGCGGTTGCGCCATGAACACAGCGTTTATCTGGTCAGTGCCGGGCGCGCCAACATCGCAGGTATCGATGCCTCGCGCTTGGATGCTCTAGCGCGGGCCATCGCCGCCGTTTGCTGAAACTGATCGCTCCCCGCTTCAAACATCGCGCCCTAATAAGGGCGCGATTGCGTTAGCCCCCCTCATTCGACGTTCGTCGCAGCCGGTGTCTTTAAGTGACAAAAGGCGGTCATAAAACTCTGTTTGTCATTTCCAGTGCTGTATCCTGCCCAAGCTTTTTTAAAAGCAATGATCTTTCCAGCAACCTTCAATCAGATCTTGCGCGGAGCGACGACGATGCATGAAATCCCTAACTTCCCTTTTCCAAGCCTGCACAAACCCGAGCAGACCCCTTCGGCCCACCAAGAGCCCGGCCAGAAAACCGAGTTGAAGGCCAGTCCTGACAAAACCAGAGACAGCGACAACGCCAAACGCAAAGATTGACAGCAACCTTCAGACCGTATGCCAAACCAGTGTTCTTAACCTGTTTTCATGCGGTCTGTTATGGCCGCGCGCCCAGCCAACAGCGTCTGCAAACAAGACCGCGCCTAAAAAAACACCCCCCGAACAAAACAAGTGGAGCCTGCCATGACCGACCTCACCGACACTCAAGCCAGCGTCGTTATGAGCACCACTGAAAAAATGATCGAAATCTGGAACCGCCTCAACCCCGAAAAACAGGCGGCGCTGCTCGCGCGTTTCGGTACTCAGGAAAATGCACTCGCGGCTCTGGTCGCTTCGCAATTGCTTGCGCCCGCCAGCGGCACTGCGTCATAGCACGTTTATTTCAGCGTTTCCCCTTCACCCGCCCCACTGTGCCTCAACCGCCGCTATCATAAGCAGCCCTGAGCGCGCCTCAAGCTGAAACGTTTCGTCCTGCGCACCTTGAGCATCACCCAACGCTGCCGCAACCGTGGATTTTACCCATGCAAGAAACCCCGCCTACCCCCTCGCAACGACCGATGGCCATCACACTGCAAGTCGTTTCTATCGTCCTGTTCACGTTTATCGGTTATCTGAACATCGGCATCCCATTGGCTGTTCTGCCCGGCTATGTGCATAGCGACCTGGGGTTTGGTGCCGTGGCCGCCGGCCTGGTGATCAGCGTGCAATACCTGGCAACGCTGCTCAGTCGCCCTTATGCAAGCCGCATCATCGACAACCTTGGCAGCAAAAAAGCCGTGCTTTACGGCTTGGCAGGGTGCGGCCTCAGCGGCGTGTTCATGCTGCTCTCGGCCTGGCTGCAAAGCATGCCGGTACTGAGCCTGAGTTCGCTGTTGGTCGGTCGACTGGTGTTGGGCAGCGCGGAAAGCCTGGTGGGCTCAGGCTCGATTGGCTGGGGCATTGGCCGGGTCGGCGCACACAACACGGCCAAAGTCATTTCCTGGAACGGCATCGCCAGCTATGGCGCACTGGCAATCGGCGCACCCATGGGCGTGTTGCTGGTCCAACAGTTCGGTTTATGGAGCATGGGCGTGAGCATCATCCTGCTCGCCGGTATCGGCCTGGCACTGGCGTGGCCCAAGCAAGCCGCGCCGATTGTTCATGGCGAACGCCTGCCCTTTCTGCATGTGCTGGGCCGGGTGTTGCCTCACGGTACGGGACTGGCGCTGGGCTCAATTGGTTTTGGCACCATCGCCACGTTCATTACTCTGTATTACTCCAGCCATAGCTGGCCGAACGCGGTGCTGTGCTTGAGCCTGTTCGGCGCCTGTTTCATCGGCGCACGCTTGCTGTTCGGCAACTTGATCAACCGCTTGGGTGGTTTTCCGGTGGCGATTGCCTGCCTGTCGGTGGAAAGCCTTGGGTTGCTGCTGTTGTGGCTAGCGCCCACGCCAACATTGGCGCTGGCCGGGGCCGCACTCACCGGTTTTGGCTTCTCATTGGTGTTCCCGGCGCTGGGTGTCGAGGCAGTGAATCTGGTGCCAGCGTCCAACCGAGGAGCAGCAGTAGGCGCGTACTCGCTGTTCATTGACCTCTCGCTGGGCATTACCGGGCCAGTTGCTGGCGCGATTGCCGCCGGTTTTGGTTTTGCGTCGATCTTTCTGTTCGCCGCCCTGGCAGCCATGACTGGCCTGCTGCTCAGCGTTTATCTGTACCGGCAGGCGAAGCCCGTACAGGATTACACGGTTTAGGTATTTGTTGCTGGGGAGATCGCCTTCGCGAATAAATTCGCTCCTACAGACCGCACATGTTCTGTCGAAGCGAATTTATTTGCCTAGAAATCCACCTTGCCGCGCCCGGCCTTGATGCTGCCGCGCTGGCTTTTGCCTTCCAAACGACGCTTCTTCGAGCCCAGGGTGGGTTTGGTTGGGCGGCGTTTTTTTTCGACTTTGGCTGCATTGATGATCAACTCACTCAGGCGCTCCAGTGCATCGGCACGGTTCTGTTCCTGGGTGCGGTATTGCTGGGCCTTGATGACGATCACGCCGTCGCTGGTGATACGGCTGTCGCGCAGCGCCAGCAAACGTTCCTTATAGAACGACGGCAATGACGATGCATTGATGTCGAAGCGCAGGTGTACCGCACTCGACACCTTGTTGACGTTCTGCCCACCCGCGCCTTGAGCGCGGATGGCAGTCAACTCGATTTCGGAATCGGGCAGATGCACAGTGTTGGAAATCACCAGCATAGAAGCACTACGTCAACGCCTTCAGGCTATCCGCATCACTGCGTTTGTTTTTCACGTTGTAGCAGACCCACATCGCCAGCAACCAGACCGGAATCGCGTAGACCGAGACCTGAATGCCCGGGATCAGCAACATGATGCCAAGGATGAACACCACAAACGCCAGGCACAGATAGTTGCCGTACGGATACCACAACGCCTTGAACAGCGGCGTCTGGTGCGTATTGACCATGTGTTGGCGGAACTTCAAGTGTGAATAGCTGATCATCGCCCAGTTGATCACCAGCGTGGCCACCACCAGCGACATCAGCAATTCCAGCGCATTTTGTGGGACCAGATAGTTGAGCACCACTGCAACGAAGGTGACCAACGCCGACACCGCAATCGCCCGAACCGGCACACCACGCTTATCGACTTGAGCCAACGCTTTAGGTGCGTCGCCCTGCTCCGCCATGCCTAACAACATACGGCTGTTGCAGTAGGTGCCGCTGTTGTATACCGACAAGGCGGCTGTCAAAACCACGAAGTTGAGAATGTGCGCCGCCGTGTTGCTGCCCAGCATCGAGAACACTTGCACGAACGGGCTGCCGCTGTAGGCATCGCCGGATGCATTGAGGCTCGCGAGCAAGCTGTCCCAAGGGGTCAACGACAGCAGTACGACCAAGGCGCCGATGTAGAAAATCAGGATCCGGTAGATCACTTGATTGATTGCCTTGGGGATCACGGTTTTCGGTTGGTCGGCTTCTGCTGCGGTGAAACCGAGCATTTCCAGACCGCCAAAAGAAAACATGATGATCGCCAATGCCATCACCAGACCTTTAACGCCGTTAGGGAAAAAGCCGCCATGCTCCCATAGATTACTCACCGACGCTTGCGGGCCACCGTGGCCGCTGGCCAGCAGGTAGCTGCCCAGGGCGATCATGCCGACAATCGCCACGACCTTGATAATGGCGAACCAAAACTCGGTTTCCCCGAACACCTTGACGTTGGCCAGGTTGATCGCATTGATCATCACAAAGAACACTGCGGCCGAGGCCCATGTCGGGATCTCTGGCCACCAGTAATGCACGTACTTGCCGACCGCTGTCAGCTCCGACATGCCGACCAAAATATAAAGTACCCAGCAGTTCCAGCCGGAGAGGAAGCCCGCAAAGCCGCCCCAGTATTTGTGAGCGAAATGGCTGAAGGAACCGGCCACTGGCTCTTCGACGATCATTTCGCCAAGCTGGCGCATGATCATGAAGGCAATAAAGCCGCAGATCGCGTAGCCGAGAATCATCGACGGACCCGCCGATTTGAGCACGCCTGCCGAGCCCAGGAACAGCCCTGTACCGATGGCGCCGCCCAGTGCGATCAGCTGGATATGACGATTTTTCAGACCGCGCTTCAACTCGCCCGAATGTGAGTTTTGTTCACTCATTGATAGTCACCTGATTGTTATTGTCTGTGACGGAATCGAATCCACCGCGCTCATGACGCAGCGGAGTGCAACAAGGCGGATAGCCCTGAATGTGTTGGATGCGCAGTTACGCCGTTGAATCACAGAAAAAACGCGAGATAGTGTACACCGCCGAAAGGGCCTAGGCTTGCTGGAAAGCTATTCGGTCAGTCAGCTATCGAGGAGGGGAGCGGCGACCATCAAACAAAAAAAACGCCAATCTTTCGATTGGCGTTTTTTATTCACTGCGTGCGATTACTGCGGCTTGCGACGACCAAAGCCAGGACGCTGGCCAGAGCCTGCCGGTGGGCCATTGCGCTTGCCCGAAGGCTTGCCGTTGTCCACCAGAACAATGCCAGGACGCTGCTGTTTAGGCTTGCCCGGACGCTTGCTCACATCACTAGGACGTTCAGCCACTGGCGTGCCACGGCTGTCGGAACGACCGGCAGCAGGGCGCGGCGTGCGGGGTGCATCACCACGCGGCGCACGAGGAGAACGTTCGGCAGAATCGCTGCGCGGCGTACGCGGAGCACTGTCACCGTCTTCACGCGGCTTGCGCGCTGGACGATCGGCACCTTCGCTGCGGCCACGCAACGGACGGTTAGCAGAGTCGGTACGCCCGGTAGCAGGACGTGGACCACGGCTCGATGAGTCCGAACGCGGCCCGGCAGGACGCTGATCGCGACCTGTAGAATCCGCACGCGGACGATCACGTTCGCTGCCAGTCACCTGTGGCTGACGGGCTGGACGCTCGCCTGCCGGCGCCGGGTTGGCCGGACGCAACGTACGTACGCGCTCGCCTTTACCCAGCGGGCGGGACGATTGACGCTGCAAACGTTCCATTTTGTCTTTGACCTTGGCGTTCATCTGCGGCTGTGCGACAGGCGTCAGGCCGACTTCAGCGCTGAGAACGTCGACTTCGTACTGGCTCATTTCGCGCCAGCGGCCCATCGGCAGGTCGGAGTTGAGGAACACCGGACCGTAACGCACGCGCTTCAAGCGGCTGACCACCAGCCCCTGGGATTCCCACAGGCGACGCACTTCGCGGTTGCGACCTTCCATCACCACGCAGTGATACCAGTGGTTGAAACCTTCACCGCCTGGCGCTTGCTTGATATCGGTGAAGCGAGCCGGACCGTCTTCCAGCACCACGCCGGTTTTCAGACGCAGCAGCATGTCGTCATCAACTTCGCCACGCACACGGACGGCGTATTCACGGTCCATTTCAAACGACGGGTGCATCAAGCGGTTTGCCAATTCACCATCGGTGGTGAACATCAGCAAGCCGGTGGTGTTGATGTCCAGACGACCAATGTTGACCCAACGGCCTTCTTTAGGGCGCGGCAGGCGATCGAACACGGTCGGACGACCTTCTGGGTCATCACGGGTGCAGATTTCACCGTCTGGTTTGTTGTACATGATGACGCGGCGGACCGATTCGGCCAGCTCTTCGCGTTTGATAACGCGACCATCGACACTGATGGCATCATGCAGATCGACGCGCTGACCGAGGGTCGCGTCCTTGCCATTGACCTTGACCCGGCCTTGGCTGATCCAGGCTTCTACGTCGCGGCGAGAACCTACGCCAATACGCGCCAGAACCTTTTGCAGTTTTTCGCCTGCTGGACCGATTTCCTTGCTGTCTTGCTTGTCTTGTTCACTCATCTGGGCACCTCCCGGTGTGTCGATAACAGATCGCGCTGAGAAATGGCGCGACCTGATTGCTAAAATCTGGTGACTTGAAACTGGGCCTGATGACGAGGATAAATCGTCAAAAGGGCGCGAATCATACGCTCAAGGCGCGTGCAGCGCATTAGAGACTAGTGGAAATACCGCGCCTTACTTCTTTTTCCGCCGACCGGCGGCGTTCAACTGAATCAACCGCAGCGCTGATTCGGCCAGCACCGAGCTTTTGTCGACAAAAGTTGCAGACGCTAATGCAGGCTCAATGTGGGAGCGAATTTATTCGCGAATGCGTTGGGTCAGGCACCGATGATGCCGAATGTACCGGCCCCTTCGCGAATGAATTCGCTCCTATCAAACAAGGGGCTTCACCGTTTTGAGTGGGTAATCTATCCTCCTACCCATGAAAGATATCGATTTATACGCCCAAATCCTTGGGCTCCAGGCACCGTGGAAAGTGGTCGCAGTTAACCTTGACCGAACGTTGGGGCAAGTCGTTGTCGGCGTTGGGGTGTCTGATGCTGCTGCGTTTACCTGCCCGCAATGTGGCCTACCCGCTTCGCGTTATGACAAACGCAAGCGTCGTTGGCGGCATCTTGATACGTGTCAGTTCGTGACCATCCTTGAAGCTGAAATCCCCAGAGTGCATTGCGCCGAACATGGCGTGGTGACCGCCGAGGTTCCGTGGGCAGACGTGGGTTCAGGTTTCACCTTGATGTTTGAAGCATTGGTGATCAACTGGATCCAGGAAGCCAGTATTCAGGCGATCTCGCGTCAACTCCAGATGAGCTGGGGCAGCATTGACCGAATCATGGCTCGTGCCGTAAGGCGCGGATTGGCGCGTCGGAAACCGTTATCGCCGACCCAGATATGTGTGGACGAGACTTCGTTTCAAAAGCGTCGCGAGTACGTCACCGTGGTGACCGACCCCGCAACGGGTAAGGTCTTGCATGTGGAAGACGGCAACCTCACCCAGAGCCTGGAAGCGTTTTATACGAAGCTCAATAGCGACCAAAAGCAAGCTATTACGGGCGTTTCGATGGACATGTGGCCCGCCTTTATCAGCGCGACCCAGCGTCATATTCCGGATGCCATGCACAAAATAGCGTTCGACAAGTTCCATGTGGCCAAGCTGTTAAGTGAGGCGCTGGACAGAGTGCGTCATATGGAAAACCGCGAGCTGCTAAAGGCCGGCTCCACGGTGCTCAAGAACACGAAATACGTCTGGCTCAAGCGGGCCGAGAACCTGACCGAGCGACAACAGGCAACCTTCGAGTCGTTGCGAGAGGGTTCGTTGCGTACAGCCAAAGCGTGGGCGATCAAGGATCTGGCCATGCAGTTGTGGCGAGGTAAGGATCGGGATGAGGTCGAACAACAGTGGAACCACTGGCTGGAGTGGGCCTTGAAGAGTGGGCTGCCACCGATGTGGAAAGTCGCCAAAACGATCAAGCGACGACTTTGGGGCATCGTCAACGCCATCGTGTTGAACCTGCATAACGGGCATGCAGAAAGCATGAACGCACGCATTCAACGGCTCAAGCAACGCTCTTGCGGGTTTCGAAATCGGGAGCGTTTTCGCAATGCCATTTACTTTCATTTTGGTGGTTTGGACTTATACCCTGAACGTCTCCAAAACTCATAACACCCACTTGATCCGGTGAAGCCCCTCAAACAATCTGTAACTGATTGAAAAATAAAATATAAATGTTATTAAATTTTCAGCCAAACGCTGATCCCCTGTAGGAGCTGCCGAAGGCTGCGATCGCCCCGGGGTCGCGTCCGACGGAACCGGTCGCTTTCTTGAGACCGCTGAAGGTCGTGCCGACCTTATCGCAGCCTTCGGCATCTCCTATAAAACAGACTTTTAATCTTTTAAAAACAATGTGTTGGCGCTGTGTCTTGGGTGTATATCCGGCATTGGCGTGTGCTGGAATTACGGTTCCGCTCTTACAGCGTGTCACCTTTTACAAACGCCGGAATGCCGGACCACAAAAAGGTAACCGAATGCTTGCCCCTCCATACGGATCCTCGCTTAGGCTCGGACTTCCCTCGCTCCGGCGTTGCTCCGGGGGTCGGCCTTCTGGAAACGGGGCCTTGCCGTAATTCGATACTCAATTCACTCCAAATCCCAACAGCAGATCAAAAACCTGTGGGAGTAGGCTTGCAACTACGCGCCCCGCTGCGAAGGCGGCTTATCTGACACACCACCACCGCTCACGACACACAAATCACAACCCAGTTTGCTGCGCGACAGCGCGGCGTCGCAGACGCGGCGGGGCCTCCTACAGAAACCCGGTGTATCGGGCATATTGGGCAGTCACAGGGGATCCGCGCCCTCACTTTCATCGGCATCGGTCTCAACATCGACCCGCAGCAAATCATCAAAATCAGTCTTGAGACCCAGCTCCATCGAATCGAGTTCGACCAACAAACTGCGGAAGCTGGTTTCATCACGCGGCGGTTCCGGCTCGGCGTCGGGGTCGAGGCTGGCGTCGGCCAGGGCTTGCAGACTGGCCGGCACCGGAGCGTCGTCGAAATCGAGAATCGGATCCGGCTCCAGTTCTCGCAGATCGGCCAGTGGCGGCAAGTCGTCGAGGTTTTTCAGGTTGAAGTGATCGAGAAACGCCTTGGTGGTGGCGAACATCGCCGGTTTTCCGGGCACGTCACGGTAGCCGACGATTCTGATCCACTCGCGTTCCAGCAGGGTTTTGACGATATGGCTGTTGACCGCCACGCCACGCACATCCTCGATCTCGCCTCGCGTGATGGGCTGGCGATAGGCGATCAGCGCCATGGTCTCAAGCATTGCCCGGGAATAACGCTGCGGCCGCTCTTCCCACAGCCGACCGACCCACGGCGAAAAACGCTCGCGGATCTGTAAGCGATAGCCAGAGGCGACTTCCTTAAGCTCGAAAGCGCGGCCGTCGCACGACTTGCCCAGCAATTGCAGGGCTTTCTTGAAGACAGGCGGTTCGGGACGTTCGCCCTCCTCGAACAGCTCGAACAGACGCTCCAGCGATACCGGTTTACCGGAGGCCAACAGAAAGGCTTCGAGCAGGGGGGCCAGCTCGCGCGGTTCGTTCAAATTCATCGTTTGGCTCTTTATCAGGCTCGCCGCGCTTCAGTCATGCGCGTCTTTTATTTATTCAGCTTATCCGTTACTCGGCTCGCGCCCGGACATGGATCGCCGCAAAGGGCTCGTTCTGTACCAGCTCGACCAAGGACTCCTTGACCAGCTCGAGGATCGCCATGAAGGTCACGACAACGCCCAAACGCCCTTCTTCGGCCGTAAACAGCTCGGAAAACGGCACAAATCCGCCACCTTTGAGGCGCTCCAGCACATCGCTCATGCGCTCGCGGGTCGACAGCGTCTCACGACTGACCTGATGACTTTCGAACATATCGCCCCGGTGCAGGACCTCAGCCATGGACATCAACAGTTCTTCCAGACTGACATCCGGCAGCAACCGGCGCGCCCGTGCTTCCGGGGCGTCCAGCTTGGGCACGACCACATCACGCCCTACCCGGCTCAAACGATCGATGCCTTCAGCTGCGGCTTTGAAGCGTTCGTACTCTTGCAGACGCCGGATCAACTCGGCGCGCGGATCGTCTTCTTCCTGTTCAATTTCAGCCGAGCGCGGCAACAGCATCCGCGATTTTATTTCGGCGAGCATAGCCGCCATCACCAGGTACTCGGCCGCCAGTTCCAGACGCACGGTTTTCATCAGTTCGACGTAACCCATGTACTGACGGGTGATTTCTGCCACGGGAATATCGAGGATGTTGATGTTCTGTTTGCGAATCAGGTACAGCAGCAAGTCCAACGGGCCTTCGAACGCGTCGAGGAAGACTTCCAGCGCATCTGGCGGGATGTACAGGTCCAGCGGCATGTGCATGACCGCCTGACCATAGACCATGGCAAACGGCAGCTCCTGCTGGGCATCCGCCTGGCTGTCGACTGCCTCTACCGCTGTCATCTAGGCCTGGACCCCGAACGATCGCGGATCGCCGCAGCCCACGCGTATCACTTGCGGCTCGCCGTCGGCCAGATTGATCACGGTGGAAGCCGAGATACCGCCGATGCCGCCGTCGATGATCAGATCGACCTGATGTTCCAACACTTGACGCATCTCGTACGGATCGCTCAATGGCACGGTTTCGCCCGGCATGATCAGGCTCACGCTCATCAATGGCTCGCCCAGCTCCTCAAGCAACGCCATAGCGATGGGGTGGCTTGGCACGCGCAAACCGATGGTCCGACGCTTGGGGTGCAGGACCAACCGTGGCACTTCACGTGTGGCGTTGAGAATAAAGGTGTAAGGCCCCGGGGTGTGGGTCCTGAGCGCACGAAACGCAGCGGTGTCGACTTTGGCATAGGTCCCCAACTGCGACAGGTCGCAACACATCAGGGTGAAATTGTGCTTATCGTCCAGCTGACGCAGACGACGGATGCGCTCGATAGCACTCTTGTCGCCGATCTGGCAACCCAAGGCGTAGGACGAATCCGTAGGGTATATCACCAGGCCACCCGCCTTGATGATTTCCACTGCCTGCTTTATCAGGCGCGGCTGCGGGTTTTCCGGGTGGACCTGGAAAAATTGACTCACGGTATCTTCCTGTTCAGACGGCAGTAGGCTGGTCATGTTTGAATCGACACCAAAGTGGCGGAAGATCCTCCGGTAACGGGCGATAAACGCCAATCTCGGACCAAGCGCCAGGGGCATGAAAGTCACTGCCGGCAGTTACCAGCAGACCGAACTCGCGAGCCAGAATAGCCAAGCCACCCACCTGTTCGGCAGGTTGCAGACCATTAACCACCTCGATAGCGTGGCCACCTGCATCAATGTAGGCGGCGATCAGCTTACGACGTTTACTGCGGGTGAATTCATAGTGCCAAGGGTGCGCCAGACTGACCCAAGCCCCCGATTCGCGTAAAGTTGCGACGGTTTCTTCCAGCGTAGGCCAATGCTGTTTGACGTCGCCCAGCTTGCCAGCGCCCAGCCATTTGCGGAATGCCTCGGCGCGATCTTTGACAAAACCTGCACTCACCATGAAGTCAGCGAAGTGCGGTCGCGCCGGTGCATTACCGCTGTCACCCAGCGCTTGCTGGATCGCTCGAGCACCTTCCAGGGCACCGGGCATACCTTTGATCGCTAATTTTCGACTTATTTCTTCGGCACGCAACCAGCGTCCATGGTGCAAACGGTCAATGGCAGAGACCAATGCCGGGGCTTTCATATCAAAACCGTAGCCCAGAATGTGGATAGTTGCCCCACCCCAAGTACAGGATAATTCCACGCCGTTGACCAACTGCATATCCAGCGCAAGCGCCGCAGCACGGGCCTCTTCGAGACCTTCAAGGGTGTCGTGGTCAGTCAGTGCCAGAACCCGCACTCCGTTTTCATAAGCACGCGCAACCAGGACCGCAGGCGCGAGGGCGCCATCGGAAGCTGTGCTGTGGCAGTGCAGGTCAACATTCATAGGAGGCGCTTTCGCTGTCATTGATGTTTGTTATTATGCCGCCACATCCTGCTTCTGGCTGCCATTGTGAAACAATTCATCGACTTCATCCCGCTGCTCCTGTTTTTCATCGTCTTCAAGATCGACCCCCGCGCCGTCGACATTCTGGACCACAGCTTCATGGTAGGCGGAATTTTCAGCGCTACCGCGATGTTGATCATCAGCTCAGTCGTGGTCTACGGCATTTTGTTCATCACCCAGCGCAAACTGGAAAAAAGCCAATGGCTGACCCTGATTGCCTGCCTGGTGTTCGGCAGCCTGACCTTGGCCTTCCACAGCGAAGCCGTCCTTAAATGGAAGGCACCGGTGGTCAACTGGCTGTTTGCCCTGGCCTTTGCAGGCAGTCACTTCATCGGTGATCGCCTGTTGATCAAACGCATCATGGGCCACGCATTGACCCTGCCGCAGCCGATCTGGACCCGACTGAACATCGCCTGGATCATTTTCTTCCTGTTCTGCGGTGCGGCTAATCTGTATGTAGCCTTCACCTATCAAGCGTTCTGGGTGGATTTCAAAGTCTTCGGCAGCCTGGGCATGACCCTGCTGTTTCTGGTGGGCCAAGGGGTATTCCTTGCCCGCCACATGCACGACGCTGACCCTTCCACTCCCAAAACCAAGGACTGACCATGCTCTACGCAATTATTGCTACAGACGTCGCCAATTCGCTGGAAAAACGCCTGGCCGCGCGGCCTGAACACCTGGCGCGCCTCGTCGAGCTCAAGGATCAAGGTCGAATCGTGTTGGCAGGTCCTAACCCGGCCATCGACAGCAACGACCCCGGTGCCGCCGGCTTCACTGGCAGCCTGATCGTCGCCGAGTTTGAATCCCTGAGCGCTGCACAGGCCTGGGCCGACGCCGATCCATTTGTCGAAGCCGGCGTTTACGCCAGCGTGCTGGTCAAGCCGTTCAGGCAAACATTGCCGTAACACGCGCCTGCAAGCGCCGTGTTCAATCATGGCGCTTGCCGATGATCCTTTTCGCCTGTTCACTATTCTCGATAACCTGCCGACAACCTGCTGAACACTCAATAAAAATCTAGGAGTTCAGATGCGTTCAGGTCCGTTGTGTCTGCTGTTGGCGATGTTGACCGTTGGGGCCAGTACCCAAGCTGAAGAGTTATCCGCTCCCGGCAACTCCAAGTCTCCATCCGTGAGTGCTGACAGCCAGATTGGCGAGTTGCAGCAGCGCCTCAAAGAGAGCGAGCGTCAGCGCGAAGAACTGAGCAAAAACATACAGAGTGTCGACACCAGCAACGATAGCCCGCAACTAAGTCGCCTGCGGCTAGAGAACCAACGCCTGAAGTTGCAACTCAAAGAAGCGCAGGCCGTCTTGCCTCAGCGCTTTTTGACGGATCAGCAACAATGGTTCGTCGCAGGTGGTGGAGTTGCGTTGATCGCCCTTCTCTGCGGTATCTTTGCCAGTGGCTGGCGTAGACAGCGTCGGCAGTGGCTAAATTGAGTGAGTCATGAGCGAGCTGTTATTAATAGATGATGATCAGGAGCTCTGCGAGCTTCTGAGCAGTTGGCTAAGCCAGGAAGGTTTTCAGGTACGAGCTTGCCACGATGGCAACAGCGCCCGACGTGCGCTCGCACAATCGCCTCCTGCCGCAGTGGTACTGGATGTGATGCTGCCCGATGGCAGTGGCCTGGAACTGCTCAAGCAACTGCGCACCGATCACCCGGACCTGCCCGTGCTGATGCTGTCTGCACGGGGTGAACCGCTGGACCGAATCCTCGGCCTGGAGCTGGGCGCCGACGATTACCTGGCAAAGCCCTGCGACCCGAGGGAGTTGACCGCACGCTTGCGTGCGGTTCTTCGCCGTAGCCATCCCCCGGCGGTGTCCAGCCAGCTCGAATTGGGTGATCTTTGCTTCAGCCCAGTGCGTGGCGTGGTGATTATCAACGAACGTGAGTTCACGCTGACCATCTCGGAAAGCCGCCTGCTCGAGGCCCTCCTGCGCCAACCCGGTGAACCGCTGGACAAGCAGGATCTGGCACAACTGGCACTGGGTCGTAAATTGACGCTCTATGACCGCAGCCTGGACATGCACATCAGCAACTTGCGCAAGAAGATCGGCCCTCATGCCGACGGCCGTCCACGGATCCTAGCCCTGCGTAGCCGCGGCTATTACTACAGTGTTTGAGGGCCTGCTTCTGTCAGTTTCAGGCCAGAGGCTCTTTACTCAAGCTTTACCCAGGGTTGACCGCCGTTGACCTTGACCTCCCTACACTGGCCTCAACCGGCAACGCGCCGAATTCGAGACAAGGAGATACACCATGCGTAAGACTTTAATCGCCCTGATGTTCGCTGCTGCGCTCCCTGCTATCGCGATGGCTGCCCCGCCAGAAGGCGGCACGGGTCACGACGGCCCTGGCATGCACGGCCGTAGCCCGTACAGCCAACTGAACCTGACCCCGGACCAGCGCCAACAGATCGGCCGGATCATGTTTGAGCAAAAACGTAGCCGCGAGGAGACCACCCAGCGCTACCTGCAAATGCTCCCGCCAGCAACCCAGAAGAGCTTGCAGGATGAGCTGATGGCCAAACATGAAAAAGCTCAGAGCGACGTCCGCGCCCTGCTCAAACCTGACCAGCAGAAACAGTTCGACGTGATCCAGCAAAAAGAGGCCCAACGTCGCGCCGAGCATGCAGAGTTCCAGGCCTGGAAAGCCCAGAAGGATCAGAAAACCCAATAACGTCAAGCCGACCCCTTACCCGCCCGATACGCTGATGTGTGTCGGGCTTTTATCGTTTGAGGTACTCACGTGCGTTCATTGTTCTGGCGAATTCTGGCCAGTTTCTGGTTAGCCATCGCCCTGGTCGCGGGCCTGTCGATTTTGCTCGGGCATATGCTCAACCAGGACGCATGGATTCTCAGTCGCCATCCAGGCTTGGCCAATCTGGCGCAGAACTGGACTGAACTGTACGAAAATCAGGGTGAAGAGGCCGCTCAAGAATTCCTGCAACAGAGTAAACGACGCTATCACGTTGACGTCCAGGTGCTCAACGAAAGCGGCGAGCCCTTGGTGCGCGGCACGTTTCCGCCCCGCGCAGCGGCGTTTGAAGCACGCCAACACAACGACTCCCGCCAATTGCCGTGGCGTCGTCTGACCACCGAGTACACCAGCCCTAAAACGGCCGAAACCTATTTGCTGATCTACCGAATTCCACACCCGGAGCTGGACGCCTGGCATCGCGAAAGCCTGCTTTGGCCTCTCAGTGCCCTGGGTATTGCCTTGGTGGTGCTGACGTTGTTCAGTCTGCTGGTGACGCTGTCCATCACCCGCCCGCTCAGCCGCCTGCGCAGTGCCGTACATGATCTGGGGCAAACCACCTATCAACAAAACAGCCTGGCCCAACTGGCCAACCGCCGTGACGAGTTCGGCGTGCTGGCCACCGACTTCAACCGCATGGGTGCGCGCCTGCAAAGCCTGATTAGCAGCCAGCGTCAGTTACTGCGCGATGTGTCCCACGAGCTGCGCTCGCCGCTGACCCGGCTGCGCATCGCGTTGGCGCTGGCTGAGCGTGCCGAACCTGCTGAACGCGAGAAGCTGTGGCCGCGCCTGGCCCGTGAATGTGATCGACTGGAAGCATTGATCAGCGAGATTCTCGTGCTGGCACGCCTGGACGCTGACTTTGGCGGCGCCGAAACCGTGGATCTGGACGCGATGCTGCACCATTTGCAAAGTGATGCCCTGCTCAACGCCCCAGAGCAACACGTGCAGGTCCAGGTGCACGACGATATTGATCTCAAAGGCTGGCCAGACATGCTTGATCGGGCGCTGGATAATCTGTTGCGCAATGCCCTGCGCTTCAACCCGACAGGGCAAGCAATCGACTTGCAGGCACAGCGCGAGGGTGAGCGACTGCTCATCCGCGTACGTGACCATGGCCCCGGCGTGGCGCCGGAACATCTGCCTCAGCTAGGCGAGCCCTTTTTCCGCGCTCCTGGCCAGACTTCACCGGGCCATGGCTTGGGGCTGGCTATCGCCAAGCGGGCAGCCGAACGGCACGGCGGCTACCTGACCCTGGCCAACCATCCACAAGGCGGGTTCGTGGCGACGCTGGACTTACCGTTGGACCCCGTTATCGCAAGCGTCTGAAAGGATGCGAAGAACTCAACGCGGTGTATCAGCCCTGCCACTCACTGACAAAATCAGCCGTGTCCAGCTTAGGTGCGGTGCGCGGTGGGTGTTGTGGGGTGCCCAGGTAAAGAAAAGCGATGACCTCCTCACCCTCGGTCAATCCAAAACCTTTGGCGACCTGTGCCGAATACGACAACTCACCCGTACGCCACACCGCTCCGATGCCCTGCGCGAACGCCGCGAGCAATACCGCGTGGGCGGCGCAACCGGCACTGATCCGCTGCTCTTGCCTGGGTACTTTGGCGTGGTCCTGCAACTTGGCGATTACTACCACAACCAACGGCGCACGCATTGGCCCCTGTCGCGCCTTGTCCACCGCTTGTGGTGTCGCCTCGGCATCGCTTTGTTGCAACGCTTGCACCAGTAACTCGCCCATCTGCTCGCGCGCGTTACCTTCGACTGTCAGGAAGCGATAAGGCCGCAACTGACCGTGGTCGGGCGCACGCAGGGCCGCGCCGAACAAAATTTCCCGTTGCGCCGCGTCCGGTGCCGGGTCGATCAACCGCGGTACCGATACGCGATTGAGCAAAGCGTCAAGCGCCTCCATCGGACTGTCTCCTCTTAAAAATGATCGGGCATTCTAGGGTGTGTTTACCGTTAATAACGAGCGCGCCGAGCATTTAATTACACTCAACGCTTACACCTTGTAACAAAAGCGTGTCGGCTTACATCCCCTGAAGCGCAGGTAGAATGGCGCCTTTCCACTTCTCAAGTCAGAACCACTGCATGGCGTTGCCGACCCTTCGCATCATCGGTTTCATTATCGGCATCTTTCTGATCACCCTGGCTATCGCCATGGTCGTTCCCATGCTGACACTGGTGATCTTCGACCACACCCGTGATATCCGGTCTTTTCTCTGGGCGAGCCTGATTACGTTCCTTGCCGGCATGGCACTGGTCATCCCGGGGCGTCCCGAGCATATTCATCTGCGCCCTCGGGACATGTACCTGCTGACCGTTTCCAGTTGGGTCGTCGTCTGCATCTTCGCTGCGCTGCCGTTTTTGCTGTCCCAGCACATGAGCTATACCGATTCGTTTTTCGAGAGCATGTCGGGAATCACCGCCACCGGTTCCACCGTAATGAGTGGCCTGGACACTATGTCACCGGGGATTCTGATCTGGCGCTCACTGCTGCACTGGCTCGGCGGTATCGGTTTTATCGGCATGGCGGTGGCGATCCTGCCGCTGCTGCGCATCGGTGGTATGCGCCTGTTCCAGACTGAGTCTTCCGATCGCTCAGAGAAAGTCATGCCGCGCTCACACATGGTGGCCAAGTATATCCTGCTGACCTATGTCGGCATCACGACCCTCGGCAGCCTGGCCTTCTGGGCGGCGGGCATGAGCCTGTTCGATGCGATCAACCATGCCATGTCAGCGATCTCCACCGGCGGTTTCTCCACCTCCGATCAATCACTGGCGAAATGGCAACAACCCGCCGTGCATTGGGTCGCAATTGTGGTGATGATCCTCGGCAGCTTGCCCTTCGCCCTGTACGTGGCCACCCTGCGCGGCAACCGACGGGCACTGTTCAAGGACGAACAAGTACGCGGACTGCTCGGTCTGCTGCTGGTGACCTGGCTGGTGCTTGGCACCTGGTATTGGGCGACCACCAGCATGCATTGGCTGGACGCCTTACGTCATGTGGCGCTGAACGTGACGTCGGTCATGACCACCACCGGGTTCGCCCTGGGCGATTACAGCCTGTGGGGCAACTTCGCGCTGATGCTGTTTTTCTATCTGGGCTTCGTGGGCGGTTGTTCGGGATCGACGGCGGGCGGGATCAAGATTTTCCGCTTTCAGGTCGCTTACATCCTGCTCAGGGCTAACCTCAATCAACTGATCCACCCCCGTGCGGTGATCAAGCAGAAGTACAACGGTCACCGGCTCGACGAAGAAATTGTCCGCTCGATCCTGACCTTTTCGTTCTTCTTCGCAATCACCATTTGCGTGATTGCATTGCTCCTGTCGCTGTTGGGCGTGGACTGGATGACCGCGCTGACCGGTGCGGCAAGTACGGTCTCCGGCGTCGGTCCGGGGCTGGGTGAAACCATTGGCCCGGCGGGCAACTTCGCCGGGCTGCCGGATGCGGCCAAATGGATTCTGTCGCTGGGCATGCTGCTTGGCCGACTGGAAATCATCACGGTGCTGGTGCTCTGCGTTCCAGCCTTCTGGCGGCACTGAGATCACATCCGTGTGCGGTATTCACCCGGCGTTTCATCGAACCAACGACGGAAGGCGCGGAAGAAATTGCTAGGGTCGGCAAACCCCAACAGGTAGGCGATTTCCAGCAAGGTCATCTGCGGCTGTGCCAGGTATTGCTCGGCCAGCTCACGGCGGGTGACGTCGAGCAAGGTCTGAAAACTGGTGCCCTCCTCCTGCAAACGTCGCTGCAACGTGCGCTGTGACAGGTGCAGGGTTTGCGCAACCCTCTCACGCTTGGGCTCGCCTTGAGGCAGTAACCGGCACAGCACCTGACGGGCCTGATGGGTGACGCGACTTTCCGAGAAGCGCGCCAGGTATTCCCCGGCAAAACGATCATGCAACTGCGCCATGGCTTCATTGGCCGTCGGCAGCGGCGCCTCCATATCAGCCCGGTCGAACACCAGGGCATCATAGGGCGCGTTGAACGTCATTGGCGCATGAAAAGCTTTTTTATAGGGTTCCAGATCCTTGGGCTGGTCGCCCTGAATCAGTACCTGGCGCGGCTGCAACGTCCTGCCGGTCAACCAGCAGCAGAAGGTCAAGGCCGAGGCCAGTGATGCTTCGGCACTTTGCCGTGTCGGTGGCAGATGGTCGCCATGCACTGTCAGGATCAGCGCATAACCTTCGGGCAGCAGGCGAAAACTCAAGTCGGCGCTTTCGGCGATGATCCGTTGATAACGCACCATCCGAATGAAACCCTCTTTAAGGGTTTGACTGGACATCAGCGCGTAGCCCGCAACGCTGAACGACGCCGGACGCACGACCTTGGCCATGTTCAAACCGATCGCTGGATTGCCTGAAATCTCTACCGCACGCTGCCATAACCGCGTCATGGAGTCCTGAGGAAAGCGCGCATCGGGATTGTCCAGATCGGCATAATCAAGCCCAAGCTCCTTGAAGAGCGAACGGCAATCGAGGCCATCCAGTTCCAATGACTTGACGATCCCCATCGCCCAACTTGCAGAAGTCGTTCTTTCGCTCATGGCGGTTTCTTAATCAGGATAAGCCGCGTCCGGCAGCTACTCGACCAAGGATACTAAACTGGCGCCTAATGTCACTGGCCGGATTGATCAGCCACTTTACACTCAGGCCTTAACACAAGAACCGGAGGTACACGTCGTGGCAACCCTAAAGTCATTCACACGCTTCGCGGACTTCTACCCCTACTACCTGTCGGAGCACGGCAACAGCACCTGTCGCCGATTGCATTTCATCGGCACCAGCCTGGTGATTTTTATAGCGGCCTTCGCGGTAGGCAGTGCCCGTTGGCAATTGTTATGGGCCGTCCCCATTGCGGGTTACGCCTTTGCCTGGGTCGGGCATTTCTTTTTCGAAAAGAATCGCCCCGCCACGTTCAAGCATCCGTTTTATAGCCTGCTGGGCGACTTCGTCATGTACCGCGATATGTTAGTGGGCAAAGTACCGTTCTAGAAAGTACCGTTCTAAACAGCCTGCCTCTCCGGAAGCTGAAGCTGAACCTCGCGCAGGTGAGCATCGGCCAGTCGGAACAGCTCGATCGAGCCATCTAAATGCTCAATCAGCGCCGTACAGGATTCGACCCAATCGCCGCAATTAAGGTAGTCGACCTCGCCCACCTTGCGGATTTCAGCATGGTGGATGTGTCCGCAAACCACCCCGTCAAAACCACGTTTCACGCACTCGTGAGCAATCGCTTCTTCGAAGTCACTGATGAAGCTGACCGCCTTTTTGACCTTGTGCTTGAGGTACGCAGACAGCGACCAATAGCCGTAGCCGTAACGCGCCCGCCAGTGGTTTAGCCAGCGATTAAGGGTCAAGGTGAACTCGTAGGCCGAATCGCCAAGAAAGGCCAGCCAGCGGTGATAGCGAGTAATCACATCGAACTGATCGCCATGTATCACCAGCAGACGCCGGCCGTCAGCCGTCACGTGCTCAGCCTCGTCCACCAACTGGATATTGCCCAAAATCAATGTGGAGTAACGCCGCAGGAATTCGTCGTGGTTGCCGGTCACATAAATCACTTCAGTGCCGCGCTTGCTCATGGTCAATAGACGGCGGATCACATTGGTGTGCGCCTGGGGCCAATACATGCCGCTGCGCAGTCTCCAGCCATCGATGATATCGCCGACCAGATACACCTTGTCAGCGTGATACCGCTTGAGAAAGCTCGATAGATGTTCAGCCTGGCAATCACGGGTCCCCAGGTGTACATCTGAAATCCACAGCGTTCTCACACGTTGCTTACGGCTGGGTTTAGCAAGCTGAGCACTGCTCATGGCAACCTCCGGCAGGGTTTTAGCGAGCTTGCCCGGCGTGGGTGAATCGGACATGACACTGACGTGGCGATTAGGTGACAAATAACGCAAGCTCCGCGACAGACAACGACCAGACAAGCACTCTACACGTCGCGAACTTTCCCATGCACTGTGAAGCCTGACTGATAAGGACTGCAATGAATCACCGTTCCGCCCTTGGTGCCCTGCATATTGGTGCCCTGATGTTTGGCCTGACCGGCGTGTTCGGAAAACTGGCCGCTGCGTCACCGTCGATCATCGTGTTTGGCCGCGCAGCCTTTGCAGTCATCGCCCTGGCCTTTTTCGCCCGGTTCGCCAGCAACACCGCCTGGCAATCGCTACGCGGCAGTGATTGGCGCCGGCTGGTGTTGGGTGGGTTGCTGCTGGCTGGGCATTGGGTGAGCTTTTTTATCTCAGTGAAAGTCGCCGGTGTGGCCATTGCGACGCTAGGCTTTGCCAGCTTCCCGGCCTTTACCGTGATCCTCGAAGGGCTGATTTTCCGCGAGCGAATTCGCGGTAATGAAATCATCCTGGTGCTGCTGGTCAGCGTCGGCCTGGTGTTGGTCACCCCTGATTTCGACCTCGCCAGCCAGGCCACCCTCGGCCTGCTGTGGGCCGTGCTGTCCGGTTTACTGTTCTCGCTATTGTCACTGACCAACCGCGCCAGCTCCGGGCGAATCCCGGCGGTGCAGGCGGCGCTGTGTCAGAACCTGGTGGTCGCGGCGTGTCTGTTGCCCGCAGCGGCGCCGGGGCTGAGCAGCGTCGCGCCCCTCGATTGGTTGTGGATCGGTCTGCTCGGGGTGTTTTGCACGGGCGTAGCGCACAGTTTGTTCGTGGCCAGCCTGGCGGTGATCAAGGCGCGCACTGCAGCGATGGTGTTTGCCCTTGAGCCGGTATACGGCATCACGTTCGCCTGGGTGCTGTTCGCCGAGCAGCCCACGATGCGGATGTTATTGGGCGGCGCACTGATCATCGTTGCCATCGTGGTCTCGAGTCGGCTGGGAGCCAAAGCAATCAAACACAAAGCCCCCGCTGCTTCAGCGCACTGAAGGCTTACGCCTGCGGATGATCGTTATGCCCGAGGTCGCGCTGCGGGTCGATCTGGTCACGCACCCGCTGCTTGAGTACCTTGGCTTCCGGGAAGCCGCCATCGGCCTTGCGTTCCCAGATCTGCACACCGTTGCACGTGATTCGAAACGCCCCACCGGTCGCAGGCTCCAGCGAAACCTTGCCCAGATCGTCGGAAAACGTGCTGAGCAACTCTTGAGCGAGCCACGCGGCCCGCAGAAGCCATTGGCATTGGGTGCAATAGGTGATGACGATTTCAGGTTTGGCGGCAGACATATCCGGACTTATCCTCCTCAAGGGTTGGCGATGAAAAGGCGCTTTGTCTGAATGCGGGGCAGACACTTTAATAACCGGCGGATTGATCCCACGCGCAGCATGGGATCAATCCGTCAGAAGCGATCATTCAATCAGCTGATTTCCGCCAATAAATCCCGAGCAGTCTGCTGGTGGTCCTTGTCAGCGTCGTTGATCACGTCCAGCAGCAGCTCACGTGCACCACCCAGATCACCGTCATCAATCAGTACCTGAGCCTGGTTGATTTTACTCTGGGGCTCATCGGTCAGGTCGAGCAAATCGAAGTCCGGCGAATCGTCCATGAAACCGTCAAGAAACGCATCATCCAGCGTATCGCTGCTGGCGTGGGCAATCGGCTCAGACTCTGAGAAATCGCTGAGGAACTGCTCATCAGGCATCTCGAAAACTTCCGGCAACTGCGTGAGGTTGGAAGAGAAATTCACCTCCTCCTTCGCTGCGGGTTGCGGCGTTTTTTTGCTGCGTGTGGCCGGCGCGGTTTCAAACGGATCGACCAGGTCCCACGCGGCGTCCATCGATAAATCTTCCAGGTTCAAATGGAATTCGTCAGCAGGCTGCGAGCTAGAGGGAGAGTCGGCAGGCACATTGACGACCGCTTTCGGCAACTCTGGCTTTGGCTCTGCTTCTGGTGATACCTGGGGTACGTCCACTGGCGCAGGCGTTGCGATCAACTGGGGATGCTGGGCACGTATTTCCTGCAACTTATCCGCACTGACACCCTGTTCAAGCAACGTTTGCTCCTCACGGGCGAAACCGTCGGCGTCGCCCTGATGGGCCAGCAACTCAAGAATCTTCAGGCGCAGATCGGTGCGTTGCGGCTGTTTTTCCAGCGCGCCGCGCAAAATGCCCAGTGCTTCACCGATCCGGCCGTAGGCGATATAGATGCTCGCACCGTCCAGCGCATCGGTAGCTGCACCGCCCTGCCGCTGGGTACTCGGCGCAGGGATGGCAACCACTGGCGCTATTGGCGCGGTGACCACAGAACGTTGTTCAACCAAGGGCAGCGCAGCCGCAGCCGAAGGTCTCGGCGCGGGGGTGTCGTAGACATTTTGCGCTGGCAGAGCGATTTTCAGCCGCTTACGTCGTACTGAATACGCCAGTGCCAGCAACAACAGCAGCACCAGCACCGCCCCCAACAACATCACGTAGCTGGACACTCCCTCCTCGGTCGTCGGCGGTGTCGACACCACCGGTAACGCAACTGCCGGGACGATTGGCACTGCCGCTTTGGTTGTGGATAACTTGAGCTCGGACAGCGCGGTTTGTAGCTCGACCACCTGCTTGTCTTTACCCAGAACCTGCTGTTCAAGGCCTTGCAGCTGCCCTTTCAGATCGACAACGGTTTTGACCAGTTGCTGATTTTCAATAACGGTGACGGCCAGTTGTTCAGCGTTTTTCTGGGAGTCACTCGGGGGTGCCTCAACCGCACTTACCGACGAAGGTGTTGGCGTCGCTTGAGAGGCCGCAGCGACCGCAGGTATCTGCATCGAATGCGGCAGCACTGCGGTGTCAGGCAGCAGCAGGCTCTGTCCAACTTTCAACCGCGAGCCACTACCATTTGGAAACGATTGGGGATTGAGCGCTTGAATACCTTGGGCCAGTTCACTGGCCGAGGTTTTACTGCCCGGCCCTTGCAGACGTCTGGCAATCGCCCCCAGGTTGTCGCCGCTGGCGATCGTGTAGCGATTACCCTGCACCGCTTGCGGCGGTGCGACGGGCATGCGTGACTCAACAACGCCCCGCGCCTTGGATTCAGCCCTCCTGGAGCGTGACGCAGCTGCGCCTATCGCCGAATCTGGCGGATCGAGCAACACGGTGTAAGCGTGCTCCACATCGCCATTAGGACGAGCCAAGCGCACCAAAAAACTCAGATAAGGCTCAGTGACCGGCTTTCTCGACACCACATGCACCACGCCATGATTGCCATGGATGATGGGGGTAAAGCGCAGGTCATTTAAAAAGAACAGGCGATCAATACCGGCACGGCTAAACGCTTCCGGCGAAGCAAGGCTTGCCAGAACGTCATCCGCACTCAGCCCAGCGGTTTCCACCAGCTCAATATCGGCATCGAACGGCTGATCCAATGCCGAATGCAGCGTGATATCTCCCAGACCCAACGCTGGAGCCAGTGCCGAGTAAAACAATGATGCTACGGCTGCAGCCGCACACCATTGACGAACGAGCTGCCGCAGGGGGCGATCGGCCCGCACTAACGCGGCCTGAGAACTCTTCAGCATGAAAATCCTTATAAAAACCAAAGTAGCTTCTCAGCACAGACAATATTTGCTTACAGATAACGCAAGTACGGGGGCAAATCTAGCGCTATATTCGCGCGCGTTCAATAATACTCAATCTTATAAACATCGCCTGGGTAGCCGAACGTCGCCTTCTCAGGATTTCTCCAGGTTCGCCAGAATCCGGGCGTGAACCCGCATGCAGACTCTCAGTTCCTCCTCATCAATGCCGATGAACAGTTCATGACGCAATGCGTTAGCGATTGTCTCGATTTTATCGATCAGCGGCTGCGCCGTTGTACTTAGAACGATTTTTTTCGCCCGCCGATCCTCGACCACCGCCTGGCGCCGAACCAGACCCTGAGCTTCCAGGCTATCGAGCAAACGCGCAAGGGTCGGCCCTTCAACACCCACACTCTGCGCCAACTCGCGTTGCGTCGGCGCTTCCTCGAAGCGAGCCAGGTGCAGCAATACCAGCCAGCGCGCCTGTGACAGGCCCAGGTCCGCAAGACGCCGGTCCAGCTCGGCTCGCCAACCACGGGACATGTGCGCCAATTGCATACCGAAGCGGTGTTGATCAGTTAAAGGCATAGAAAACTCATGATTAAAGGCTTGTACTAATTATTAGCCAGCTAACCATGGCACCCGCACAGAGGCAAGTGTCACACACTGTAACCAATCGTCGCAGGGGAGTACAAAACCCTAGGAAAATCAAACTTCAAATTCAGATTGCAGCGCCGCACGCACACAATACAGCACACCTTCTGGCACCCGACCGGTGAACTGTCCGGCCACCGCTGCGACCGCAGGCAATTCCCCTTCGCCGTCAAGGAACGCATCCTGAATCTCGCTGAGCAGGTCTTCAGGCAAATCCAGCGCTTGCTCCAGTGATAGCTGCTGCTTGCCAATGGCTTCTGCGAGCATCGTGTAGACGTTTTTTTCCGTGCACTGTAACTGACCGGCGATCTGCACCGGCGTCATACCCGCGCGGGCCAGGCTGATCAATTCGTGACGCAGGTCCGCCACAACCCTTGGGGCCTCGGCCGTACCACTGAGCACCTCCAGGAAGGCCTCACCATAACGCTCCAGTTTGCGCGCACCGACCCCACTGACCTGGGCCATTTCCGGCAACGAGCCGGGCTTGCTGCGCAGCATCTCGAGCAAGGTCGAATCGGGAAAGATGACATAAGGTGGCACCCCATGCTCTTCGGCCAATTTACGCCGCAGGGCGCGCAAGGCCTCCCACTGTTCACGCTCTTCACCACGGACCAATTGGCTGGCCGGGCTGCCCGAACTGCTTTTCGAGGTGGTTTGCGGTTTCAAATCGCGGCGCAGTTCGAGGGTGACTTCGCCACGCAGGAGGGGCCGGCAAGTGTCGCTCAAGCGCAAGCCGCCGTAGCCTTCCAGATCGATATCGGCCAGGCCACGTGCGACCAACTGGCGGAACAGCGAGCGCCATTCGCCTTCGGCACGCGCCTTGCCAACGCCGAAAACGGCCAGATGTTGATGACCAAAACCCTTCACTTTGTCGTTGTCGCGCCCTAACAGCACATCCACCAGATGGCCGACGCCATAGCGCTGGCCGGTGCGATAGATGGCCGACAACGCCTGACGCGCAGGCTCGGTCGCGTCCCAGGTCTGCACGCCATCGACGCAGTTGTCGCAATGGCCGCACGGGTTGGGCATGTCTTCGTCGAAATAGGCCAGCAACGTCTGCCGACGGCAACGGGTTTCTTCGCAAAGCGACAACATGGCGTCGAGTTTGTGTTGTTCAAGGCGCTTGTGTCGCTCGTCGCCTTCGGAACTTTGCAACATCTTCTTGAGCATCAGCACGTCTTGCAGGCCGTAGGCCATCCAGGCATCGGCAGGCAAACCATCACGGCCGGAACGACCGGTCTCCTGGTAGTACGCCTCCAGGGATTTTGGCAAGTCCAAATGGGCGACGAACCGCACGTTGGATTTGTCGATGCCCATGCCGAAGGCGATGGTCGCGACCATGATCAGGCCTTCCTCATTGAGGAAGCGCTTCTGGTTGAAGGCACGGACTTCGTTGGGCAGCCCGGCATGGTACGACAAGGCCGGGTAGCCGCTTTCACACAGGAACGCGGCGACTTCATCGACCTTTTTACGTGACAGGCAATAGACAATGCCCGCGTCGCTGCGTCGCTCTGAAAGGAAGGCCAGGAGCTGTTTGCGCGGCTGCTCCTTGGGCACGATGCGATAAAAAATATTGGGCCGGTCGAAACTGGAGAGGAAACGCTCGGCGTTCTGCAAATGCAGGCGCTCGACGATCTCTTCACGGGTACGTTTATCGGCTGTTGCGGTCAGGGCGATCCGTGGCACGTCGGGGAACAACTCGGCGAGTTGCCCCAGTTTCAAGTACTCAGGACGGAAATCGTGCCCCCACTGAGATACGCAGTGCGCTTCGTCGATGGCAAACAAGGCGATTTTCAGGCTCTGCAGGAAGGCCAGCATCCGTGGCTGAACCAAACGCTCGGGCGCCAGATAAAGCATTTTGATCTCGCCCAGACGAATCCGGTTCGCCAGATCACGCTGCTGCTCTGCGCTCAGTGTGGAGTTCAGGGCGGCCGCCGATACACCCAGTTCTTCCAGGGTTGCAACCTGATCGTCCATCAAGGCAATCAGTGGGGAAACCACCACTGCCAAGCCTTCACGCAACAGGCCAGGCACCTGAAAACACAAGGATTTTCCGCCACCGGTGGGCATCAACACCAAGGCATCGCCGCCATTGGCGACACGCTCAATAATGGCACCCTGGCGACCACGGAAACTGTCGTAACCAAAGATGTCTTTAAGTAAGCGTTGAGCCTGTTCGAGCATAAAAACCCCAAAATAGTGCAGAAGCAACCCTGCTACAGCCTGTTGCAAGCGCTACTGGCATCGCAAAGCGCGGCATTATACCCGACGGTTTCCAGGCAAAGCACAAAGGCGATACCGGCGGTCGATATAAACGCCATAACAGCTTCCAAGAGCCGCTGTACTGGCGCGCAGGCCGTACACAGCCTAGAATTCAGCATCGTTTATTCCCAAGGTAGCCTGTCAATGTCCTTCGCTGAGCAACTACACCGCCTGCAAGCCTTCCTCGACGCCGACGAGCTGCATGACGAAGCGCTGGACTATGTGGCCGCCCATGGCTACCTGACCGCGCTGTCGATCTGTGCCGAAACGGTCCCTGAGCGTGAGTGGATCGATACGCTGTTCTCTGAGCCGCCGCATTACACCAATGATGCTCAGCGCGAAGAAATCGAAGCCACGCTGATCCAGCTGCAGGCGCACATCGCCCGCCAACTGGCTTCTGATGAAGAGTTCGAGTTGCCATGCGATCTCGACCTCGGTGACGAGCCGGATGACTCCGATCTGCGCGGCTGGTGCATCGGCTTCATGGAAGGCGTGTTCCTGCGCGAAAACGCATGGTTCGAAAGTGCCGAAGACGAAGTCAGCGAAATGCTCCTGCCGATCATGGTCGGTTCGGGTCTGTTCGATGAGCAGCCGGAATTTGCCGACATCGCTCAGGATGCCAACCTGATGGACGACATGATTGTGCAGATCCCTGAAGCACTGACCGCGCTGTACCTGCTTTTGCAGGCGCCGGACGAGAAACCAGCGATTCTCAAGCCTCGCCATCACTGAGTCCGCGCCTATGGCGCAAGACTCGACGCGCACAAGCAAACACTGGCTTGTGCGCGGCGTATTGCAAGGCATTGGCTGGCTGAGTGTGGCGTTGGAGTGATCTATATCCTGCGGCAAAAAAACCTGCACACACCTTAACCAAGTCCATTTGCGTTGGCTGTAATGGCCCCTTCGCAGGCAAGCCTGCTCCCACAATTTCAGCAATGGACCGAAAGTCACACGTACTCAGTGGGAGCGAATTCATTCGCGAAGACAATCTATCCGCCAGCGTTCTATTTGAACGCTTCAAACAACCCCGTCGCCCCCATCCCGCCGCCCACGCACATGGTCACAATGCCGTAGCGCAGGTTGCGTCGTTGCAGTTCGCGGACCAGATGGCCGACCTGGCGCGAGCCGGTCATGCCGAACGGGTGGCCGATGGAGATCGAACCGCCGCTGAGATTGTACTTGGCGTTGTCGATTTCCAGGCGGTCGCGGGCATACAGGCACTGCGACGCGAAAGCTTCATTGAGCTCCCAGAGGTCGATGTCGGCGACTTGCAGGCCCTTGGCCTTAAGCAGTTTTGGCACCGAAAAGACCGGTCCAATTCCCATCTCGTCCGGCTCGCACCCGGCCACCGTGAAACCACGGAAATACGCCCGAGGCTTGAGTCCCAGCTCCAATGCTTTTTCCAGGCTTATGACCAGCGTCATCGAGGCACCATCGGACAGCTGCGACGAGTTGCCTGCAGTCACCGAACCGTCTTCGGCAAATACCGGCTTCAGGCCCGCCAGGCTTTCCAGCGTGGTGTCCGGACGATTGCAGTCGTCACGATCAACGATGCCTTCAACCAGTCTTACCGCACCGGTATTTTTGTCCTCGACGCGATAGGTAACAGCCATTGGCACGATTTCATCGTCGAACAGCCCGGCAGCCTGGGCCGCGGCAGTGCGTTGCTGACTTTGCAAGGCGTAGAGGTCTTGTTGCTCGCGGCTGACATGGTAGCGGCGCGCGACGATTTCAGCGGTCTGCCCCATGGGGAAGTAGATCCCCGGCACCTGTTCCTTGAGCAACGGATTGATCAGGTTGTCGGTGTTGATGCTTTTCATGGTCAGGCTGATGGATTCGACCCCCCCCGCAACAATGATCTCGCTGCAACCGGAGGCAATCTGGTTGGCAGCGATTGCAATGGCCTGCAAGCCGGATGAGCAGTAGCGGTTGAGGGTCATCCCAGCGACCTGGATGCCCAGTTGCGACAGCACCGCCACATTGCGCCCGATGTTGTAGCCCTGCGCACCTTCGTTGGAGCCCGCACCGACGATGCAGTCTTCGACCAGCGCCGGGTCCAGGCCATTGCGCGTCAGCAACGCATTGACGCAATGGGCCGCCATGTCATCGGGACGGGTCTGGTTGAACTTGCCCCGAAACGACTTGGCCAGCCCTGTCCGCACGCTATCGACAATCACCACTTCACGCATGGCACACCTCCGCTCTTATTGTTGATGAGAAGGCATCAAGCATAGGGCCAGACAATCCGTGTCCGCGATGATCATTCACTGGCTGTATGGAAAATCATCGGCTCATTTAGAATGTTTGTCCTTTGCAAAAGCCGCTTCCAGCGCGACGTTGATTGTGCGCAACACCTTCACCCGCGCCCAGCGTTTGTCGTTGGCCTCAACCAGGGTCCACGGGGCAATTTCAGTACTGGTGCGATCGACCATGTCACCCACGGCCTCGCGATAATCTGGCCATTTCTGACGATTGCGCCAGTCGTCCTCGGTGATTTTAAAGCGCTTGAAGGGGATTTTTTCCCGCGCTTCGAAACGCTCCAATTGGGTGTGCTCATCAATGGCCAACCAGAACTTCACCACGACTGCACCGGCATCGGTCAACTGCTCTTCGAAATCGTTGATTTCGCTGTAAGCCCGCAGCCAATCTCCCGGGCTGCAAAAACCCTCAACCCGCTCCACCAGCACCCGGCCATACCAGGAGCGATCGAACACGGTGAACTTGCCACGCGCCGGAATATGCCGCCAAAAACGCCAGAGATAAGGCTGTGCACGCTCTTCCTCGGTCGGCGCGGCAATCGGCACAATGCTGTACTGCCGGGGGTCCAGCGCCGCAGCGACCCGACGGATGGCGCCGCCTTTGCCTGCCGCATCGTTGCCTTCGAACACGGCGACCAGCGAGTGCCTTTGCATGCGTTTATCGCGCATATTGCCCGCCAGGCGCGCCTGCTCGGTAATCAGTTGTTCTTCGTAATCTTCTTTTTCCAGATGCTGAGTCATGTCGAGACTGTTCAGCAAGCTGAGGTCATCAATGTTGGCCGGCAGTGGGCCCACGGTCAGTGGACCTTGAGCGGGCCGGTGATTGGCCAAGGCGACCTGCAGCCCTTCGAGCAACAGCCGCCCGGTGGTCAGGCTGCGGTAATGCGGGTCCACACCTTCGATGACATGCCAAGGGGCATAATCACGGCTGGTACGGCGCAGCACGCGCTCACCGTAGCGGACAAATTTGTCGTAGGTTTTCGATTGCTGCCAATCCAGCGGGCTGATGCGCCAGCTGTGCAAGGGGTCATCCTCAAGCGATTTCAGTCGAGCCTTCATCTGTTTTTTGGACAGATGAAACCAGAACTTGAGAATCAGTGTGCCCTCATCACAGAGCATTTTTTCCAGACGTTCAGCGCTATTGATTGCCTGATCGAGCACCGCTTCCTTGAACTCACCGTTGACCCGGCCCTGAATCATCTGGCTGTACCAATTGCCGAAGAAAATCCCCATGCGCCCATTCGCCGGCAACTGCCGCCAATAACGCCACGCCGGTGGCCGGGCCAGCTCTTCATCGGTTTGTTGATCAAAGGTACGCACTTCGATCAGTCGTGGGTCCATCCACTCATTGAGCAGCTTGATCGTCTCGCCCTTGCCCGCGCCTTCGATACCGTTGATCAATACGATCACCGAAAAACGCGACTGCTGCTTGATTTCGAATTGCGCGTCAAGCAAAGCCTCGCGCAGCGCTGGCACCTCGGCGTCATAGGTTTCTTTGTCGATGGCGTGACCGATTTCGGCAGATTCGAACATGCACAGCTCCCCTTCAAGATCGTCAAGACTAACGGATCGTATGAATCAATGCTGGTTAAGACAGTCATTCGTTGCTATGGGTCAATTGAAGAAGCTTCAGGGCGCCCTTCTGCCCCTGTGTAGCCTCGCGGGTTCGATGATTGCGTTAATATCTCGCACTCCTGCCGCTGTCGAGCCGACCATGACCCTCACATCCCACGCCCAGATAGATTGGGACGAACAGGGCAATCCCCATTCGCGGACATTCTCGGATATCTATTTCTCCACCCAATCCGGTCTGGACGAAACACGTCATGTCTTTCTGAAACAGAATGATCTGACAAACCGGTTTGCGGCTCTGGCGGCAGACGGGCGCATGGTCGTCGGTGAAACCGGCTTCGGCACCGGCTTGAATTTTCTCTGCACCTGGCAGCTGTTTGCCGAACATGCTGTCGCCGGTGCACGCCTGCATTTCGTCAGCGTCGAGAAGTTTCCACTGAGCCGCAGCGACCTGCAACGCGCCCTCGCCTTGTGGCCGGAGCTGGCCACCTGTGCAGGGCAACTGCTCGATCAGTACATCGCCGTGCATGAAGGCTTTCAGCGACTAGTGTTCGACGGCGGTCGCGTGACCTTGACCCTGATGATCGGCGATGCCCTGGAGATGTTGCCGCAACTGGATGGGCAGATTGATGCGTGGTTCCTCGACGGCTTTGCACCCGCGAAAAATCCGGAAATGTGGACACCTGAACTGTTCGCCGAACTGGCGCGGCTGGCGGCACCGGGTTCGACCATCAGCACCTTTACCAGTACTGGATGGGTACGTCGCGCACTGAATGCGGCCGGCTTCAAAATGCGCCGCACGCCGGGTATCGGCCATAAATGGGAGGTTCTGCGCGGAGCGTTTGTCGGCTGGCCTGAAGACATGCCCAAGCCTGCGGCAGTCAAACCCTGGTTTGCCCGTCCGGCACCGATCACGACCCAGCGCAAGGCGTTGGTGATCGGCGCTGGCCTCGCCGGTTGCGCAACCGCTGCCAGCCTCGCGGCTCGGGGTTGGCAGGTTAGCCTACTAGAGCGCCACGGTGATCTGGCGCAGGAAGCCTCGGGCAACCCGCAAGGGGTGCTGTACTTGAAGCTCTCCGCCCATGGCACGGCATTGTCACAGCTGATACTGAGCGGTTTTGGGTACACTCGACGCCATCTGGAGTACCTGCAACGTGGCGCCGACTGGGACAGCTGCGGCGTGTTGCAACTGGCCTTCAATAACAAGGAGGCCGAGCGTCAGGCCCAATTGGCGCAGGCCTTTTCTCCTGAGCTGCTGCAGGTTCTGGACCAGCCAACCGCTGAAGTCAAAGCAGGTGTCGCACTGACGTGCGGTGGTTTGTTTTTCCCCGAGGGCGGTTGGGTGCATCCGCCAGCGCTGTGTCAGTTTCAGGCGACACATCCCAATATTCGACTGTTGACTCATCACGATGTGCTGACGCTAAACCGCAGCGGCGAACAGTGGCAGGCCTGGGATGGCGAGCGACTGCTCGACGAAGCACCGGTGGTGATATTGGCGGGTGCGGCCGAGGTCAAGCGCTTCCCGGCCAGCGCTGAATTACCCCTCAAACGCATTCGCGGGCAAATCACCAAGCTCGCCCAGACCCCGGCGAGCGAAGCCTTGAGCACCGTGGTCTGCGCCGAAGGTTATGTGGCCCCCGCCCGGTTGGGCGAACACACGCTAGGGGCCAGTTTCGATTTCAAAAGCGATGACCTGACGCAGACCACTGCCGAGCACCAGAGCAATCTCGACCTTTTGCAGGAAATATCTGAAGACTTGCTCAAGCGGCTGGGCGCAGACGCCTTAGAGCCTGAGTACCTACAAGGCCGGGCGGCGTTCCGTTGCACCAGCCCGGACTATTTGCCTATCGTCGGCCCGTTGGCGGATAAACAGGGATTTCTGGAGGCCTACGCGGCACTGGGCAAAGACGCCCGACAGGTGCCGGATATCGCCTGCCCTTGGCTCGACGGCCTGTACGTCAACAGCGGCCATGGCTCACGCGGGTTGATTACGGCACCGCTGTCCGGTGAATTACTTGCGGCCTGGCTGGACAACGAACCCTTCCCATTGCCCCGCAGCATTACCGAAGCCTGCCACCCCAATCGGTTTGTGTTGCGGGCATTGATTCGAGGAAAAGTGTGATCTGCGGGATCTTCGGCGCTTGGTAGACCCACTTCGCGAATAAATTCACTCCTATCAACAAACCTATAACTAATTGGAAAATAAAGAATAAGTGTTATTAAATTTCCAGCAAAACACTGACCCCCTGTAGGAGTTGCCGGAGGCTGTGATCGGCTGCGTAGCAGTCGTAAACTCTGGATTGCTGAAGGTCGTGCCGACCTTTTCGCAGCCTTCGGCAGCTCCTACAGGGACCCAGTTTGCTGCGCGACAGCGCAGCGTCGAAGACGGGGCGGGGCGGGGCATCTTATCAAACTGTTTTTTAATCTTTTAAAAACAATGTGTTGGCGCTGATCTTGATGTGTATATCCGGCATTTTGGTGTGCTGGAATTACGGTTTCGCTCTTACAGCGAGGAACCTTTTTCAGACGCCGGAATACCGGACCACAAAAAGGTCCCGCCAAAAGGCTTGCCCCTCCATACGGATCCTCGCTTAGGCTCGGATTTCCCTCGCTCCGGCGTTGCTCCGGGGGTCGCCGCAAGGGGCCGTCCCTGGCCCCGTGCGGCTTACTCGGCATCCTGCCTCGTTACCCCCTGCGCAACACCTGCGCTCGGCCTCCTGGAAAAGGGGCCTAGCCGTAATTCGATACTCAATTCACACAAAATCCCAAAGGCAGATCAAAATTTCTAATGAAATGGTTACCCCCGCCTACCCAGTGGAACGCCCACTAAGCTTTCACTGGGTATTTAACGGAGATCATTTCCATGAACCACGCAGCGATTGTCAGCATTGATCTGGGAAAACAGAGCTTTCATGTAGTTGCTCACGATAACCAAGGGCGCGAGCTTCAACGCAGAAAGCTCAGCCGCGCAACCTATCCCAAATACTTTGCCAATCTTCCACCGTGCACTGTCGCGATGGAAGCGTGCGGTGGGGCTCACTTCATGGCTCGGGAGATGATCAAATTCGGGCATGAACCCAAGCTGATTGCACCGCACCATGTGCACCCCTATGTCAAAAGCAACAAAAATGACTTCGCTGATGCTGAAGGCATTTGCGACGCCGCCAGCCGGGGCAGCATGCGATTTGTCGCACCCAAGTCTGAAGCGCAGCAAGCTTTGGCCCTGCTCAATATCGTGCGCGACTCGTTACAAGGATCGCACCGCCACCGTCAACCGCATCCACGCCGCGCTTCTGGAAGTCGGTATCGGTTTGACTCCCAGTTTCAAAGCCATCAGGGAATTGCCGGTATTACTCGAAACCTGCGACTTCTCTGGGCTAATCAAAACGTTGCTAATGGACCTGCATAGCCACTTCACTTACCTGGACCAAAAGGTCAAGGCGATGGACCATCAAGTCGAACGCCAAGCCGCTGACGATGATCTGGCCCGCCGGTTAATGACGATTCCGTGCGTCGGCCCGATCACCGCCACCGTCGTGGCTGCAGAGTTGGGCGACGGTCATCAGTTCAAATGTGGGCGTGACTATGCCGCCTCGATAGGGCTTGTACCCAAGCAACACAGCACCGGCGGCAAGCAGGTATTGCTGGGGATCAGCAAGCGCGGTGATAGAAATCAAAGGCGTCTATTTGTCCAGGGTGCTCGAGTCTATTTGATAACGCTGGATCGACGGACGGGCCCACTGGCGGACTGGGTCCGCCAGTTGCTGAGCCGAAGCCATCCAAACAAGGTGGTTTGCGCCTTGGCCAACAAACTGGCACGTATCGCCTGGGCAATAGCCGCACACCACACTGAGTTCGATGCAGGGCCAAGCGCTATGGCCGCCTGACCCTGCTGTCACCCAAGCACCACCCACCTGGTTTTGCGATGCTGAATAACAGATGACATGAACGGCCAACCGGCCTGACGGAGATCCTGGGCTCCTACGCGGCTCTTGAAGCCGTTTCCCTAATGAGGACCGTCGGGCGCGATTTTCATCGAGGCGCGGGCATAAGCTCAGACGCCGAATAGATGACCGCAAGCCAACCATGCATCGGATTTAGTATTGCAGAAAAGGGGTAACCATAGATGTAGGAGCGAATTTATTCGCGAAGCGTCCAACTCGGTTCACCTGACACCACCCGCACCCGCTATCCTTTGCCCCATCCCTCTGCCAGGCGAGTACCCCCATGCTTCAGGTGCAAGGCGTGTTCAAGAGCTACGCAACACCACAAGGCCCGCTGGCGGTGTTACAGGGGGTTGATTTACAGCTCGAACACGGCAGCAGTCTGGCGCTGATGGGAGAATCGGGCAGCGGCAAAAGCACCTTGCTGCATCTGGTGGCCGGTCTGGATCAGATCGATCGTGGCAGCATCCGTGTCGACGGGCGCCGTCTGGATCAAATGAACGAAGCACAGCTTGCCCATTGGCGGCGCACCGAAATCGGCCTGGTATTTCAACAATTCAACCTGATCGGCAGCCTGCAAGTCGAAGATAATCTGGCGTTTCAGGCGCGTCTGGCCGGACGTTATGATCCGGTCTGGCAAACACAACTGGTCGAACGGCTGGGGCTGGGCGCATTGCTCAAGCGTTACCCGGAACAACTGTCCGGTGGCCAACAACAGCGAGTCGCCATCGGCCGCGCTCTGGCTTCGCGACCTGGTCTGTTGTTGGCCGATGAGCCCACCGGCAATCTGGACGAAGGCACCAGCGATGAAGTCCTGCAATTACTCCTGGACCTGCTGAAGGACAGCCCGACCAGTCTGTTGATGGTCACCCACAGCCCGCGCGTCGCCGCTCGATTAGCTATTAAAGTGGTGCTGCATGGCGGACGACTGGCCGACGCAGGCGAGCGCTAAGATGCGCGTGTTTTATTGGACGTTGCGCGCCCTGCTCAGCCATTGGCGCCAGCATCCGGTGCAGTTTTTCAGCGTGCTGACCGGGCTGTGGCTGGCGACCAGCCTCCTGACCGGCGTGCAAGCGCTGAACAGTCAGGCGCGGGAAAGCTACGCTCGGGCCAGCCAACTGATCGGCGGCGAACCCCAAGCCAGCCTGAGCGCACCCAATGGCGCGCCCTTCTCTCAGGATCTGTTTGTCAGCCTGCGTCGCACCGGCTGGCCGGTGTCTCCGGTGCTGCAAGCGCGGCTGTCACTCAAGGGGCATGAAGATCAACGCCTGCAATTGATGGGCATCGAACCGCTGTCGCTGCCGGGCGGTGCGGCGGTGGCAGGGCAAGTGCTGGACATGGCACAGATCGTTGGATTTTTCAGCCCACCAGGCAGCACCTGGATAGCCCCGCAAACCTTGCAGGCCCTGGGTTATCACGAAGGTGACCAGCCGCTGACCGAAAACGGACACGCCTTGCCACCGCTGCACAGTCAGGCCGACATGGCCCCAGGTTTACTGCTGGTGGACATCGGCTTCGCCCAACACCTTTTGGGAATGCCAAACCAACTCTCGCGGCTGTTATTGCCTAAAAACTTTGCGGCCACGCAACCGGCGTTGCCTGCGGGGTTGGTCGGGCAACTGGTGCTCAAGAGCAGCGGTGAAGAAAACAACCTGTCGCGCCTGACCGAGAGTTTTCATTTGAACCTCGATGCATTGGGCTTTCTGTCATTCGTGGTCGGTTTGTTTATCGTGCATGCGGCCATTGGCCTGGCGCTTGAGCAGCGGCGCGGACTGCTCAGAACCCTGCGCGCCTGCGGGGTCAGTGCGCGCATGTTAATCCTCAGCCTGGGTGTGGAGCTGGGGTGCCTGGCCTTGCTCGGCGGCGTTGCCGGGGTCATCAGCGGTTATTTCCTGGCCAGCCTGTTGTTACCCGATGTCGCCGCCAGCCTGCGAGGCCTGTACGGTGCCGAAGTCGCCGGGCAATTAAGCTTGAGCCCACTGTGGTGGGCCAGCGGTGTCGGTTTGAGTCTGTTCGGCGCGTTGCTGGCCGGCGCCAGCAGCTTGTTGCGTGCCGCACGCCTGCCATTGTTGGCCTTGGCCAACGCAAACGCCTGGCATCAAGCCCATACTCGCTGGTTGCGGCGCCAGGCGTGGGTAGCAGGCATCGCCGGCGTGGTGGCCGTGCTGGCCTGGTTATTCGGCAACAGCCTGGCCAGCGGTTTTGTTCTGATGGCCGCCCTGCTGCTGGGCGCTGCACTGGGTCTGCCGGTGGTGCTCAATGCGCTGCTCGACACCTTGCTCGGCCGCAGTCGTTCGGTATTGGGCCAGTGGTTTCTTGCCGATTGCCGCCAGCAGTTACCCGCGTTGAGCCTGGCGTTGATGGCACTGCTATTGGCGCTGGCCGCCAATATTGGCGCGGGCAGCATGACCTCGGGATTTCGCCAGACATTCAATAACTGGCTGGAACAACGGCTGACCGCCGAGCTGTATCTCAACCCACAAAACCCGGCCCAGGCGCGCAGCCTCCAGACGTGGCTCAACCAACAGCCACAGGTCCAGGCCGTGTTACCCAACTGGCAGGTCTCGATCCAGTTGCAAGGCTGGCCTGCAGATTTATTCGGCGTGATTGATCATCCGACCTACCGCCAGCACTGGCCGCTGCTGCATGCTCAGGCAGGCGATCCTTGGGATCAACTGGCCCAGGACGACACCCTGATGCTCAGCGAGCAGTTGGCCCGGCGACTCAAGGTTCAGGTCGGCGATCAGTTGACGATTCCCACGCCGCAAGGTCAGTGGTCGCCGCGTATCGTCGCGATCTATGCCGACTACGGCAATCCCAAGGGTCATCTGCTGGTCAACGCTCAGCACCTGCTGCGCTATTGGCCGCAGCTGTCGCCCAATCGTTTCAATCTGCGTATTGCCCCAGCGTCGGTGCCGCCGCTGGTACGCGAACTCCAGTCGCGCTTTGCCTTGGAAGACAGTCGCATCGTCGATCAAAGCCAGCTCAAGGGCTGGTCCACACAAGTCTTTGAACGCACCTTCGCTGCCACCGCCGCGCTCAACAGCCTGACGCTGGGGGTGGCGGGGGTGGCGCTGTTCATCAGCCTGTTGACCCAAAGTCAGAGTCGCCTTGGACAACTCGCACCGCTGTGGGCACTGGGCGTGACCCGGCGTCAACTGATGCTGCTCAATCTGGGGCAAACCTGGCTGCTGGCGGTGCTGACGCTGTCGCTCGCCCTGCCATTGGGGCTCCTGCTGGCCTGGTGCCTGGACGCCGTGATCAATGTGCAAGCCTTTGGCTGGCGCTTGCCGTTGCAGGTGTTCCCCGCACAACTGGCGCAGTTGATGGCGCTGGCCCTGTTGGCGACGTTGCTGGCTTCGGCATGGCCGTTGATCAAGCTGTACCGCAGCCGCCCGGCTGACCTGCTGAGGACGTTTGCCAATGAGGATTAGGTGGCTACTGCTCTTATTCGGCACCCTGCTATTGAGTGCCTGCAATGATGAGAAACCACCTGCCAAAGGTTTTGCCGGGCTGGGTAACGAGGCCGCGACGTTCGCTCAGGTCGTCCCCGGCAAGGTGTTCAGCTTCCCGCAGGATCACGGCGCCCACGACGGTTTCCGCATCGAGTGGTGGTACCTCACCGCCAACCTCAAGGATAACCAGGGCCGCACCTTCGGCGTGCAATGGACGTTGTTTCGCAATGCGCTGAAAGCCGATGCCCAGCAGCCGGGCTGGGGCAATCAAACGATCTGGATGGGCCATGCCGCTGTGACTTCGGCCAACCAGCACTATGCCGCAGAGCGCTATGCCCGTGGCGGCGTCGAGCAGGCCGGGGTTAACACGGCGCCGTTCAAGGCATGGATCGATGACTGGACGTTCGACAGCCAGTCAGGTATCGAAAACCCGCTGGCAAACATGCAGCTGCACGCCCGTGGACAGGATTTCAGCTATCAACTGCACCTGACGTCCAGCCAGCCTCTGGTGCTGCAAGGCGAGCAAGGTTTCAGTCAAAAGTCAGAACAGGGCCAAGCCTCGTATTACTACAGCCAGCCGTTTTTCCAGGCCAAGGGCACCGTCGAAATAGACGGCAAGACGTATCAGGTATCGGGCCCCGCCTGGCTGGACCGGGAATGGAGTAGCCAGCCACTGACGGCCAATCAAACCGGTTGGGACTGGTTTTCCATGCATTTGGATAACGGCGAACAGCTGATGCTGTACCGGATGCGGCAGAAAAACGGCGAGCCGTACCTGACGGGCACCTGGATCAGCGCTGATGGCCAAACACAGGTATTGAAGGGACAAGAGATTCAGCTCACGCCACTGGCCTCCAGTGACGTTGCCAGGCATACGTTGCCGACCCGCTGGGCGGTGAAAATCCCCGGCAAACACATTGATGTCACCACGACCGCGCTGAACCCCAATGCCTGGATGAACCTGCGCATCCCGTACTGGGAAGGTCCGGTGCAGGTGAGCGGAAGTCATTCAGGTACTGGGTATCTGGAGATGACCGGGTATTGAGTCGACAGTGCGGTTAAAGAATATCGCGGTGCGTACATCGACCTTCACGTTGAGCCATTCGTGCAACGCCCTGAACGCAGCGTGGGGATTGGTTGAGCGCAGAGGGCGTGCGCGGGATCAAAAAAATAGTGCCCGGCGCGTCGAGATATAGCGCCTTCGACGATCACTAGCTTTACACTTCGCCACTTATTCACTCGCAAAGACCAACGTCCATGTCTGAAGACTTCGAAGTCCCCAGTCCGCACGAACATCACCTGGAACACGTCAATAAACACGCCCATGCCAGCGGCGACAATTTCGCCGGCAAGATAGCGGTGATGACGGCGATCATGGCGACCATGGGTGCCTTGCTCAGTTATCAGGCCGGCTCCACGGAGAGCGAAGCGGCAATGGACAAAAACAACGCCGCCATCAAGAAAACCGAAGCCTCTAACCTGTGGAATTACTACCAGGCCAAATCCAGCCGGCAAAACCTCTCTGAACTGGCAATCCATATCCCCGGCCTCGATGCCGCGCATTACACCGCCGAAGCCCAGCGCTATAAAACTGAAAAAGAAGGCGTGCGCAAGAACGCTGAAGCACTTGAGGCAGAAGCTCGCGAGTGGGATGAAAAGTCAGAATTGGCACTGCATCAGCATCACCGCTGGGCGCAGGCGATGATGGCCATTCAAATCGCTATTTCGCTGGCAGCGATCACCTTGCTGACACGCAAGGAATGGCTAAAAAAGGTGGCCTACAGTGCAGCGGGTCTCAGCGTAGTGCTGGGTACGCTGGCGTGGTTACATATTTAAATCAGGTAGCACGCTCTGATGATGTGTTCGCGCCGCACACAGCGGGCGACAGATCAGAGCGTCAGGTCCGCTCAGAAACAGGGCCTGATCAGGCGCCTCCTGACGATGTTTAATACCTGTAGACGATGTATCCCGCGTGTACGACGAGCAACACCCCTCCCCCGGCGTCCTGCCGACCGACACCCCGGCAAATTTGCTACGCTCAGTCTTCTATACAGGAGACAGGAGGCCATCCATGACCCTCGAAGAAATGAATATCCCTCTATCGATCAAGACTCAAGCCGCCGATATCATCAAGCGTATCGAGCAGTCGACGGGAATGCTCGACGCGACGATGGCTGGAGGAATCGCTGAAGGCTTTGTGCTAGGTATCGTCTGCCTCAAGGCAATGTGGCCCGAGGACATTGATCAGCTTGAAACGCTGTTCAGTCAGGCGAGTGATCGGAAGATGGCGGGGCTAAAATAGCGGCTGCCATACCTTCCTGGGTATGCCATCAATCCGCCGGGCACACATTCTTCTCATGCGCCGGAACTGCTTCAAAACACCGTGAGAGGAATGTGAGCTTCGATTTGCGTCACTCCATGATGGACACTCAACACACTCCAGGAAACATCTCCCTGTCCCGGCGTAGACAACCAGGCGACCATGCCCCACACAAGGCCTAGCCAAAGCACCCCAAAAATCATCAACATCCCTATGAAGACTCGCGTGGTCATGATGGCACCCCAGTCAGATGATGTTCATCATGCATCAATCGCAGCTTTACCGTTCAATTTTGTTCAAAACAGTTCCACGCCTGGATTACCGGCACGCGGTGTGCTGTCGCGACCATTGCGTTTCATAGACAGATACCGTCGTTGCTCAGCCAGCAACGCCGTCATCGAGTCGCCGTATGTTGAGACGCCCCTTTTCCATTTTTCATGTTTTAGTTATCGGGTATGTCAGTGGGCTGTCTCAGTTTTGAAACAGAAAGTGTTAAGTAAATAATAGTGTTACAAATTATGACACTTTGTAATACCGCAAACTCATTGAACAATAACTACTATTTACAATAACCAACCCCTGCGGCGCTGGGCCTGTCTTAACATTGAAACACTCCTATGGGTATCGGAGCATACCGTGCCCTTGCCTTCTCCCCTGCTGCTCCCAGCTCCACGCTTCAGGCCGGTAATTCGGAATGAAAAACAGCGAAGTACGCCTTGGCCTCACCACCAACAAGCACCAGCATCGTAATGATTTTTAAAGGAATTTAATTACGACCAACGAACTAACTAAAAGAAAAATTAAATTCGACGGTAAAAATAAGTGCTTAAGGCACGTCTATTGCTTAGTGCAATATGCCCCACCATGATAAGTAAAACGGCATGGACAGGGCACACAAGCCAACAGGGTAAAAATGCCTTCCATCCTGAAAAAGATAGAGGCTAAAACCTGCCCTATATTATAAAAATGGGAGAACATCATGAACTTCAAAACACTGTTAGCCATTCTGGTAATGCTTTCTGCTGGTGGCGCCTATGCGGCAGACATGTCCCACGACCGTGATCACGCCAGAGGGGAGCACCACCAAAGAGACCATGAGCATGCTCGCACTCATGCTCGCGACCATGCTCGCGATCATGCTCGTGGTGGTCACCACGGTCATGAAGGTCACGGCCGCGGTCATGACCACGGCCACGAAGGTCACGCTCATCGCTAGTTGAAGAACCGCAACCTCCCAACAAGGCGCCCTTGCGCAGAATGTTCATAGCGTACGATGTGGTTGGGCAATAACACCGGATCGCTCTGTCAGGTTTTTTTAGCGACTCCAAGAACCTGTTCACTCTATTTTGAGTAGCAGAACGAGAACGTCCCGTGGACGAACTGCAAGCTGGAATTGAGTTTTCGCTCGCAGTTCTTCCACAACCCTCTGCATTTCCCCAACGAAGCGAAAGGCTGATCCATTTACTCGGGATGACGCCAACCCGTGATCGCAAAGCTGTATGAGGTGACCAGCGGTTTGCGGGTCATTTATCCAGTATCTTTTGAGTTCTCTTTCTATACCGGCATGCGCCCAAGGCAGGCGATGGCACTGCGCTGGAGCGAGGTCGACCTGCGAACGCGAACCGCCAGTCGCTGCCGGATTCAGCTCTATGGAAAGATCAAGGAAAGGACCAGAAGCAAGGCCGCTCGGGAAGTTCTATTGAACGATCGCGCGCCGCATGCACTCGAAAAACCAGACCCCTGACAGCGGCGCGCTCTGATTATGGGTGCGTGCCGCTCGGAGCAGACGACAGACCAGAGCGTTATGTCCGCTCCGAAACAGGGCCTGAAAGCTACGGGTTAAGTGCGCCACGCAACCCTGGATAATACAGCGGTACCTATTCGATCCACGCAAAACACCCGTAGCGACACACATGCCGAAAAACCAAAGGTTTAAGCCACATGTGCGGATTAGCTGGAGAGTTACGTTTCAACGATAAACCGGCGGACCTCGCCGCGATTGAACGGATCACCCATCATTTGGCCCCTCGCGGCCCAGACGCCTGGGGCTTTCATAGCCAGGGGCCTATTGCTCTCGGCCACCGTCGGCTGAAGATCATGGACCTGTCCGAAGGCTCGGCGCAGCCCATGGTCGACAATCAGCTCGGACTGGCGCTGGCGTTCAACGGTGCCATCTACAATTTCCCGGAACTGCGCGCTGAACTGGAAGCACTCGGCTACCCGTTTTATTCCGGCGGCGACACCGAAGTGCTGCTCAAGGGCTACCACGCCTGGGGCGTCGATATGTTGCCCAAACTCAATGGCATGTTCGCTTTCGCCATTTGGGAACGTGACACCCAAGCGTTGTTCATGGCGCGCGACCGACTCGGTGTAAAACCGCTTTACCTGTCACACACCGGTGAGCGCCTGCGTTTTGCGTCATCGTTGCCTGCGCTGCTCAAAGGCGGTGATATCAGCCCGATGCTCGACCCGGTCGCCTTGAACCACTACCTGAACTTTCACTCCGTGGTGCCGGCACCGCGCACCTTAGTGGCGGGTATCGAAAAACTGCCACCGGCCAGTTGGATGCGCATCGACGCCAGCGGCAAGACTGAGCAGAAAGTCTGGTGGTGTCTGCCCTATGGCCCACGCGCCGACGAAGTGAATCTAACCCTCGAAGACTGGAGTGATCGGGTGTTGGACAGCACCCGTGATGCCGTCGCGATTCGTCAACGTGCAGCGGTGGATGTCGGTGTTCTGCTGTCTGGCGGCGTCGACTCCAGCTTGCTGGTTGGCCTGCTGCGTGAAGTCGGGATCAAGGACCTATCGACCTTTTCCATTGGCTTTGAGGATGCTGGTGGCGAACGCGGTGACGAATTTCAGTATTCGGACCTGATCGCCAAACGCTACGGCACTCAACATCACCAGTTGCGCATCAACGAAAGCGAAATCATCGAGCAGTTGCCTGCGGCGTTCCGCGCCATGAGCGAACCAATGGTCAGCCACGACTGCATTGCCTTTTATCTGCTGTCACGTGAGGTGGCCAAGCACTGCAAGGTGGTGCAGAGCGGGCAAGGCGCTGATGAGCTGTTCGCCGGTTATCACTGGTACCCACAAGTAGACGGCGCCAGCGACCCTTATGTAGCCTATCGCGCCGCATTCTTCGACCGCACGTATGACGAATACGCCGCCACCGTGCAGCCCCAATGGCTGACCGCCAATGACGCGGCAGGCGACTTTGTTCGCGAGCATTTCGCCCAACCCGGCGCCGACGCCGCTGTGGATAAAGCGCTGCGTCTGGACAGCACGATAATGCTGGTCGATGACCCGGTGAAACGCGTCGACAACATGACCATGGCCTGGGGTCTGGAAGCGCGCACACCGTTTCTTGACTATCGCCTGGTCGAACTGTCGGCCCGGGTGCCGGGGCGCTTCAAGTTGCCCGATGGCGGCAAGCAGGTATTGAAAGAGGCTGCGCGGAGGGTGATCCCGTCCGAAGTAATCGACCGCAAAAAAGGCTATTTCCCGGTGCCGGGGCTCAAGCATTTGCAAGGCGACACCCTCAACTGGGTACGCGACCTGTTGCTCGACCCGAGCCAGGACCGTGGTCTGTTCAATCCGGCCATGCTCGACAAACTGCTAACGGATCCCGACGGAGGATTGACCCCGTTGCGCGGCGCCAAGCTGTGGCAGCTCGCAGCGCTGAACCTGTGGCTCAGCGAACAAGGACTTTGATCGATGAAACACAATGCTTCGGCTTTTAGCCAACGTTTGTTGCGCGGCCAGGCGCCCTCTTATGAGCGCTTGCAAGCACGCTTCGCGGAAGACGGCAGCGAGCCTGACGCCCAACCTCTGGCCCTGCATTGCGGCTGGGGTCGGCTGCTGATCGGGCACACGTATCCTGACCCCGTGACGCTGGCCAGCGATTTGCTCAACGAGAAGGCCGGCGAGCGCGACATCGCGCTGTACGTCGCAGCGCCCCAGCAAGTGTTGGCACAGTCGCCACAACAGCTATTCCTCGACCCTTCCGATACCTTGCGCCTGTGGTTCAGCGATTACCGTCCGGCACAGCGGGTGTTTCGTGGGTTTCGTATTCGCCGTGCGCAGAACGATGCGGATTGGCAGTCGATCAACACCCTGTACCTGGCGCGGGGCATGCTGCCCATCGACCCTGCCCTGCTGACCCCACGCCATCAAGGGGGCCCTGTGTACTGGATTGCCGAAGATGAGAGCAGCAATGCCGTGATCGGCAGCGTGATGGGCCTCAATCATCAAAAAGCCTTTCATGACCCGGAGAACGGCAGCAGCTTGTGGTGCCTGGCGGTTGACCCACACTGTTCCCGGCCTGGCGTAGGCGAAGTATTGGTGCGGCATTTGATCGAGCACTTCATGAGCCGTGGCTTGAGCTACCTCGATCTCTCGGTGCTGCATGACAACCTGCACGCCAAAAACCTGTACGCCAAGCTCGGTTTCCGCAACCTGCCGACCTTCGCCATAAAGCGCAAGAACGGTATCAATGAACCCTTGTTTCTCGGGCCAGGACCACAGGCGGACTTCAACCCTTATGCGCGGATCATCGTCGAAGAAGCCCATCGACGTGGTATCGACGTACAGGTCGATGATGTCGATGCTGGCCTGTTCACCCTCAGTCATGGCGGACGTCGTGTGCGCTGCCGTGAATCCCTGAGTGACCTGACCAGCGCCGTCAGCATGACCCTGTGTCAGGACAAGAGCATGACCCACCGAGCGCTCAAGGCAGCAGGCTTGAATTTACCGGCCCAGCAATTGGCGGGCAACGGCGATGACAACCTGGCGTTTCTGAACGAGCACGGGCAGATCGTGGTCAAGCCGCTCGATGGCGAGCAGGGTCATGGCGTGGCCGTGGACCTGCGCACGATTGAAGACGTGCAGAATGCCATCGAGCGCGCCCACCCGTTCGACACCCGGGTGTTACTCGAAAGCTATCACCCAGGGCTGGATCTGCGCATCGTGGTGATTGGCTTTGAGGTGGTGGCCGCCGCCATCCGCCGACCGGCCGAAGTCATCGGTGACGGTCACCATACGATTGGCGCGCTGATTGAAGCGCAAAGCCGACGCCGTGAAGCCGCGACGTTGGGGGAAAGCCGTATTCCAAAGGATGAAGAAACCCAACGCACGGTGCGCGACGCAGGATTCGACTTCAATACGGTGTTACCACCGGGCGAATGCCTGGCCGTTCGGCGTACCGCTAATTTACACACCGGCGGTTGCCTGGAGGATGTGACCGCAATTCTGCACCCGGTGCTGGCGGATGCGGCAGTACGTGCGGCTCGTGCCCTGGATATTCCGGTAGTAGGCCTGGATTTGATGGTGCCCGCCGCTGACCAACCGGAATACGTGTTTATCGAAGCCAACGAGCGGGTCGGCTTGGCCAACCATGAACCACAACCGACCGCCGAACGTTTCGTCGACCTGCTGTTTCCGCACAGCCTGCCTGCGCATAACTGATCAGAACCTTTGTAGGCGCTGCCAAGGCTGCGATTGATCGCATAGTGGTCGCAACGATTCAGACCTTATCGCAGCCTTCGGCAGTTCCTACAGCTGATCCATGTTTTTGCCTCACTTGTCTGGAGCTCCCCTCATGACCCCTGCAAAAATCCTCGAACCGGATCTGAATTACCTGCAGAAAGTCCTGCTGGAAATGCTTGCGATCCCTAGTCCCACCGGGTTCACCGACACCATCGTGCGCTACGTCGCCGAACGCCTGGAAGAGTTGGGCATTCCCTTTGAACTGACCCGGCGCGGGACCATTCGCGCCACCTTGAAGGGCAAGCAAAACAGCCCCGACCGCGCCGTCTCCGCGCACCTGGATACCATTGGCGCCAGCGTACGAGCGGTGCAGGACAACGGGCGCCTGTCCCTCGTGCCGATAGGTTGCTGGTCAAGCCGCTTCGCCGAAGGCAGCCGGGTCAGTGTCTTCACTGACACCGGCGTGATACGCGGCAGTGTCCTGCCCTTGATGGCGTCCGGGCATGCGTTCAATAAGGCAGTGGATGAAATGCCGATCAGTTGGGACCATGTCGAGTTACGCCTGGATGCCTACAGCACCACCCGTGCCGACTGCGAGTCGCTGGGTATCGGTATCGGTGACTTTGTCGCATTCGACCCACTGCCAGAGTTTACTGACAGCGGGCATATCAGCGCGCGACACCTAGACGACAAGGCTGGCGTCGCGGCGTTGCTGGCTGCACTTAAAGCGATTGTCGACAGTGGTGCCGAGCCGTTGATCGACTGCCATCCACTGTTCACCATCACCGAAGAAACCGGCACCGGTGCGGCAGGTGTGCTGCCGTGGGACGTCAGTGAATTTGTCGGGATCGATATTGCCCCGGTCGCCCCTGGTCAGCACTCCAGCGAACATGCAGTCAGTGTCGCGATGCAGGACTCCGGCGGCCCTTACGACTACCACCTGTCGCGGCATCTGTTGCGTCTGGGAGCTGAGAACGAACTGCCAGTACGCCGGGATTTATTCCGCTACTACTTCAGCGATGCCCATTCGGCAGTGACCGCCGGGCATGACATTCGCACGGCCCTGCTCGCCTTCGGCTGTGATGCGACCCATGGGTATGAACGCACCCACATCGACAGCCTCAGCGCCCTGAGCCGCCTACTGGGCGCCTACATGCTCAGCCCGCCAGTGTTTGCCAGCGATGCACAACCGGCAAAAGGGTCATTGGAGCGCTTCAGCCATCAGCTTGAGCATGATGCACAGATGGAATCCGATACCCGGGTACCCACGGTGGAGAGTCTCATCGGGCAGCGTACCGAGGAGATTTGAGACATTGGGCAGTGGGAAACCACCCGCCGCCCGGATGGAAGGGTCTTCCAGGAATGTAGCCTGCTGACCTCAACCACGCTAGGATCGGCGGGAATTCATGCGAGAACCCCATGCTGATCCCCTACGACCAACTTGAAGCCGACACCCTTACCCGTCTGATCGAAGATTTCGTCACCCGTGACGGCACCGACAATGGCGACGAGACACCGCTGGAAACCCGCGTACTTCGGGTGCGCCATGCCCTGAGCAAAGGTCAGGCGGTGATCGTCTTCGAACCGGAAAGCCAGCAGTGCCAACTGATGCTCAAGCACGACGTGCCCAAGGAATGGTTCGACTGACACCCATCAGACCGTGGGCTGCACTTGTTGCTCCGCCAGACGACTGGCCATGCGTTTGAAGACTTCCGCTCGATTGATTTTGATGTGCTTGGGTGCGGTAATGCCTAGCCGGACCTGATTGCCGCTCACGCTCAGAATCTGCACGGTGATGTCATCACCAATTGAAAAGGTTTCTCCAACTTCTCGCGTCAATACAAGCATTTTACCCGCCCTTTTTTTGTTACAAAGAGCGAAGATTGCACGGCGAAACCAGCCCCTTCAATGCATCTGAAGCAAATCAGTAATGCCCTTCATTCCGGCCAGACCCTTCCTACGGATTAAGACTACATATCGACGAAAACCATGGGAAAAGTCTGCGTCCGGGTCGAGACATAGGATGTCTCAAGCGTTAGAAAGTCGCGGGCCGAATAAAATAATGCTCGCGCCAATCACGCAGAGCGCTGCACCCAGCCAATCTGATGTTAGAGGCCGAACCCGCTCGATCAGCCCCAACCAGCCAATGGAAGCAACGATATAGATACCGCCATACGCAGCGTAGGCACGCCCGGCATAGGTGGCTTCGATTCGGGTCAGCAACAAGGCGAACAGTGTCAGGCTGAGCAGCGCCGGCACTACCCACAACACGCTCTTGCCCATGCGCAACCACATCCAGAACGCATAACAACCGGCGATCTCGAACAACGCCGCAAGGAAAAACCACAGATAGTTGAGCACGTCGGCATCTCGTCAGGGTTGCTGGGGAAGATGCCGGCAACCCTAACTGCATGCTGGAGATGGAGCAAGCCTGCGCGCGCAGGCTGTGTGCAAGCCAATTCATTCGCGAAAGCAGTGGGTCAGGCACAGAGGATGTTGAATGTGAGGGCCTCTTCGCGAATAAATTCACTCCCCTCAAACAACAGATAACTAATTGAAAAATAAAGCATAAATGTCATTATATTTTCAGCCAAACGCTGACCCCCTGTAGGAGCTGCCGAAGGCTGCGAATCGGTCCGGGGTCGCGTCCGACCGTAGCAGTCGTAAACTCTGGATTGCTGAAGGTCGTGCCGGTCGCCCGCGACCCCGGCCTATCGCAGCCTTCGGCAGCTACAGGACCCAGTTTGCTGCGCGACAGCGCGGCGTCGAAGACGGGGCGGCATCCACTATCAAACTGATTTTTAATCCTTTAAAAACAATGTGTTGGCGCTGATCTTGATGTGTATATCCGGCATTTGAGTGTGCTGGAATTACGGTTTCGCTCTTACAGCGAGGAACCTTTTTCAAACGCCAAAAAGGTCCCGCCAAAACGCTTGCCCCGCCATACGGATCCTCGCCTAGGCTCGGATTTCCCTCACTCCGGCGTCGCTCCGGGGGTCGCCGCAAGGGGCCATCCCTGGCCCCGTGCGGCTAACTCGGCGTCCTGCCTCGTTTCCCCCTGCGCAACGCCTGCGCTCAGCCTTCTGGAAACGGGGCCTTGCCGTAATTCAGCAGTCAATTCACTCCAAATCCCAACGGCAGATCAAAATCCTGTGGGAGCAGGCCTGCAACTACGCGTCCCGCTGCGAAGGCTGCGTGCCTGACACGCCACCAAACGATCACACCACGCAAATCAAAACCAGTTTGCTGCGCGACAGCGCGGCGTCGAAGACGGGGCGACATCTCCTACAGTGGCTTGTGATCTGCCTACTCGCGACCCTGCCTGGTCTTGGCGCGCATTTTGTCGGCCATAGAAGCCATCTCGTCGTAGAGCATCTGCGGATTCTTCTGTTTCAACGTCCAGGCCTCGCGTCCTTGCTCGTGGGGCAGGATCATGAACTCACCCTGGGCAACATGCTCAAAGATGTAGTCGGCAATATCGCTGGCGGTGATCGGCGAGCTTTCCAGCAATTTTCCAACCTGGGCTTTCATCGCCGGGGTCGGGCCACGGAAGGAGTCGAGCAAGTTGGTCTGGAAAAACGACGGGCACACTACATGGACGCTGACCTCCTGATGGCGTAACTCGATCAACAGGCTTTCCGACAGCGCTACCACTCCGGCCTTGGCCACGTTGTAGTTGCTCATGGCCGGGCCCTGCATCAAGGCGGCCATCGACGCGATATTGATGATCTTGCCCTTGCTCATTTCCAGTAATGGCAAAAACGCCTTGCAGCCCTTGACCACCCCCATGAGGTTGATCGCGATCTGCCAATCCCAATCCTCCAGCGACAACTCGCTGAAGAAACCACCGGAAGCAACGCCAGCGTTATTGACGATAACGTCAATGCCACCGAACTTCTCTTCGCACGCTTGGGCGAAGGCCGTCAGCTGGCTGTAATCACGCACGTCACAGCGCTGGACAAACCCGTCACCGCCAACCTCGCGTACTAACTTCAGGGTTTCCTGCAGACCAGGCTCACTGACATCCGACAGCGCCAACTGCCAGCCTTCGCGGGCCCAGCGCAGCGCAATTTCACGACCCAGGCCTGACCCGGCACCGGTGATCATCATGCGATTTTGCATAGGGAAATGCCTTGTCGTTTCGGGGAGTTGAATCGCAGTGTAGCGAAGGTCATCCTCGTAACACCCCACCATCAAGTTGCTGAATGGCAAGGGCAAACCCACGGCCTATACGGCTTTGCGCCGACGCCAATAGCGGCTTGCCAGCCAGAGATAAACCAACCCGTTGATCACCACCACCAAGACGCCTAACCACAACTGGGTGTGCGGCGTCAGCCCTACGGGGTAGATCAGCGGAATCAGATAATGCTCGATAAATCCACCGTCGTAACCTTGATCGCCTGCCTTCAGGCGCAACGCGTTTTCCAGCGGTGTCAGCGGGCAGTACAGATGAAAGAACTCGACGATCACGCCCCATGCGACAGCGGGAAAGTGCAGCACGATAAACCAGCGCCAACGTATCGCCAGCAAACCGCCGAACAAGGCAAAGAGGATAAACACCCCATGCATGAGCACAACAACGTCGGCGGCAACGCGATAAAACATACCTGTGCCTTCCCTCTAAAATATTACGACACGGCCCACGGACTTTTTTAGAGCGGCCGTAGTCGGATTATTAAAGCAGCACACACTTTACGCCGCGGGCGTTGAAGGCGTGAACTGCAGAAGCCACTTACCAACAAGAAGGAACTCGTCATGGGCATAGGCACAATTCTTATCATTATCCTGATCCTGCTGCTAATAGGCGGTCTGCCGGTATTTCCGCACTCCAGAAGCTGGGGCTATGGGCCATCGGGCATCATCGGTACTGTCTTGATCATTTTGTTGATACTGGTTCTGCTCGGCAAAATATAAGGCAGTCGCTCTATAAACTTTGCGAAACACACACCCATAAAAAAAGCAGCCCGTAGGCTGCTTTTTTTATTGCATCAACGGGCGTCAGTGAGCAACCGCGCCAGTTGCACCCAAACCTGTCTGCGAGCGAACAAACTGCGGAAGGAACAACGCACGTGCATTCTCCGCCGCTTTGGACTTGTCGGTGATAGAGAAGAACCAGATCCCTATGAATGCGATGGAGATGGAGAACAGCGCCGGGTATTCGTACGGGAAGATAGCTTTCTCATGATGCAGGATCTGCACCCAGATGGTTGGGCCAAGGATCATCAAGCCAACCGCGCTGATCAAGCCCATCCAGCCGCCGATCATGGCGCCACGGGTGGTCAGGTTTTTCCAGAACATGGAAAGCAGCAGGACCGGGAAGTTACAGCTTGCCGCGATGGAGAACGCCAGACCAACCATGAACGCAATGTTCTGATTTTCGAACAGAATGCCCAGGAAGATTGCCAGGACACCCAGTGCGAGGGTGGTGATCTTCGAAACACGAATTTCGTCTTTCTCGTTGGCTTTACCGGCCTTGATCACACTGGCATACAGGTCGTGAGACACCGCCGTTGCACCTGCCAGGGTCAAGCCTGCAACCACCGCCAGGATGGTAGCGAAAGCCACCGCTGAGATGAAGCCCAGGAACAGACTGCCACCGACCGCATCGGCCAGGTGAATCGCGGCCATGTTGTTACCGCCTAACAGCGCACCAGCAGCATCCTTGAAGACCGGATTGGTGCTTACCAACAGGATCGCGCCGAAGCCAATGATGAAGGTCAGGATGTAGAAGTAGCCGATGAAGCCAGTAGCGTAGAGCACCGATTTGCGAGCTTCTTTAGCGTCGCTCACGGTGAAGAAGCGCATCAGAATGTGTGGCAGGCCAGCGGTACCGAACATCAGTGCCAGAGCCAGAGAGAACGCCGACACAGGGTCTTTCACCAGGCCGCCCGGGCTCATGATCGCTTCACCTTTAGGGTGAACCTTGATCGCCTCGGCAAACAGGGTGTTGAAGTCGAAGTTAACGTGCTTCATGACCATGACCGCCATGAAGGTTGCGCCAGACAGCAACAACACCGCTTTGATGATCTGAACCCAGGTAGTCGCCAACATGCCGCCGAACAGGACGTACATGCACATCAGGATACCTACCAGAATCACCGCAACGTAGTAGTCCAGGCCGAACAAAAGCTGGATCAGCTTGCCGGCACCCACCATCTGCGCAATCAGGTAAAACGCCACCACTACCAGCGAACCGCAAGCGGACAGGGTGCGAATTTCTTTCTGCCCCAGGCGATAGGACGCCACGTCAGCGAAGGTGTATTTGCCCAGGTTACGCAGGCGTTCGGCGATCAGGAACAGAATGATCGGCCAACCCACCAGGAAGCCGATCGAGTAGATCAGGCCATCGTAGCCGGAGGTGAACACCAGCGCGGAAATCCCCAGGAAGGAAGCAGCCGACATATAGTCGCCAGCAATTGCCAAGCCGTTCTGGAGACCGGTAATTTTACCGCCTGCCGAGTAATAGTCTGCCGCCGACTTGGTGCGTTTGGACGCCCAGTAGGTGATGCACAGAGTGAAGCCGACAAACACCACGAACATGGCAATAGCTGAAACGTTCAGCGGTTGTTTTTGCACAGCACCGGTAAGCGCTTCAGACGCCCACAAGGTCGGTGCGAACACAGCAAGCCCAAGGGCCGTTAGTAGACGCCGGATCATTGCTGAGCCTCCTGGAGAATTGCTTTGTTCATCTTATCGAATTCACCGTTGGCACGGTATACATAGACGCCGGTGAGGATAAACGCCGAAAAAATCAGCCCGACCCCTATTGGGATCCCCCACGTGATCGATGATTCGGGGCTTATTTTAGTCCCGAGAATGTGTGGCGCATAAGCAATCAAGATGATGAAGCCCGCGTATAACCCAAGCATGATCGCCGAAAGAATCATGGCGAATCGCTCTCTTTTGGATACCAGCTCCTTGAAACGGGGGCTGTTTTGAATCGAGAGGTAAATGCTGTCGTTCATTATTTTTATCCTCGCAGCACAGAAGAAATGTAGCTCGTTACACTTTAGTCTGCTCTAGAACTCACTCCAGACGACCTTAGTATTAGAGCGACATAACCTGTCTGCGCGGACCTCTGCACGCGTATATGAATAAGGAAGGAAACGGATAAGAGAGAGGGCAAATCAATGAGTGCAATAACCGTCATGCAAAAGGCCATCTGGCAGTGATGCCAAATGGCCTTAAAAGGTGCTATCTAGACGTGTTCAAGCGGTTTTATTTGACCCACTCGGCGACACGGTCCGGGTGCTTGGCAACCCAGTCTTTCGCTGCAACTTCAGGCTTGGCACCGTCCTGGATCGCTAGCATGACTTCGCCGATTTCATCCTTGGAATTCCAGGAGAATTTTTTCAGGAAGGCCGCTACTTCAGGTGCCTTTTTCTCTAAACCCTTGCTACCGACGCTGTCCACAGTCTCGGCTGCGCCATAAACGCCCTTTGGATCTTCAAGGAAGCGCAGTTTCCACTTGGCAAACATCCAGTGCGGAACCCAGCCAGTGACCGCGATGGATTCATGCTTTTCTTCAGCACGGGTTAATTCGGCGATCATTGCAGCGCCAGAGCTGGCCTGCAATTTGTAGCCCTCCAGATCGTAGTCCTTGATGGCTTGATCGGTCTTGAGCATCACGCCTGAACCGGCATCGATACCCACGATTTTTTTCTTGAAGGAATCATCGGTTTTCAGGTCGGCAACACTTTGGGCTTTGACGTACTCGGGAACGATCAGACCGATTTTGGCATCCTTGAAGTTAGGACCGTAGTCGACAACCTTGTCTTTGTTCTTGGCCCAGTACTCGCCGTGAGTCACTGGTAGCCAGGCCGACAGCATCAAGTCAAGTTTACCGGTCGCAACGCCCTGCCACATGATCCCGGTTGCAACCGGCATCAGCTTGACGTCATAACCAAGCTTCTGTTTGATCACTTCAGCGGCCACATGGGTCGTGGCGACGCTGTCGGACCAACCGTCGACATAGCCGATGCTCAACGTTGGTTTTGTTTCTGCAATGGCCAGCGTGGAACTGATCGCAAGTACCAGAGCGGCACCTGTGCCAAGGATTCGTCGCATCTTCATTGTTACTTCCCCGAAAGTGCTGCACCCGACGACTGTCGAGCATCTTTAACGTTTTTAAGCAGACCGTGTGAAAACGTAGCGAGCGAAGGCAAGACAAGGCAAAAACAGGCGAGGAAGTGGACTGGGCTCGCACCCGAGTCTACGTGTTGTAAATGAGCATTCCGAGCCTATTTTTAACGCAGTATTGTGTGCGTAGCGCCGAAGTCACCCAGCCTGCAGTAGTTTTCACACGGCCTGTAAGGGACCGCAGTTCGTGCCCGACACTGGAGCGCTGCCGCCCCTTCACGCCTCACCTGTTCACCGGCTCACACAGCAGCACCGTGATGGCGTCCTGATAATCAACCTGCGTCGGAATACCTCCTGCTCTATTAACGACCTCAATACACCGAGTAACGACATCACTGAGCCACCCACGACAAACAGGGGGAAATAATTGGCGAAGTCCGCCCGAACTTTGCATATCCCTCTTCGGGTCAGAGCCAAAGTGCTTCTCCAGCCTTGGAAAAATACAGGTAACATGCCGCCCTCAGCCCCATTACGGCCCCATCATGCCTGCGATTTCCCGCTTCCCCGTTGCACCTTATCTGTTCGCTTGTCTGCTTGGCCTGTTCGCCCTTTGCGGCTTCTGGTATGGCATGGGGAAACCGGTGATTCTGCCGGACGCAGCCACGCCCACGCATAAATTGCAGTGCGCGTCCTACACCCCGTTCGACAAGGATCAATCACCGTTCGACCAGCCCTTCACATTGCGGCCGGAACGGATTGATGCCGACCTGGCCCTGCTCGCTACCCGTTTCGAATGCATCCGCACCTATTCAATGAGCGGGCTGGAAGCCATTCCCGCCTTGGCGCGCAAACACGGACTGAAGCTGATGCTCGGCGCTTGGGTCAACGCCAACCCGGCGGACACCGCCAAAGAAGTCGACGCACTGATCGCCTCGGCCAATGCCAACCCTGACGTGGTCACTGCAGTGATCGTCGGTAACGAAGCACTGCTGCGCAAGGAAGTGACTGGATCACAACTGGTCAAGCTGATTCTTCACGTCAAAAGCCAGGTCAAACAGCCAGTGACTTACGCCGATGTGTGGGCGCTCTGGCTGCAATACCCGGAGGTAGCGCCGGCGGTGGATTTCCTGACCATCCATTTGTTGCCGTATTGGGAAGATGAACCTAAAGGCATCGACGACGCATTGGAGCATGTGGCGCAGATCCGCCAGATATTCGGCAGCCGCTTCGCGCCCAAAGACATCATGATCGGTGAGACTGGCTGGCCCAGCGAAGGTCGTCAGCGAGAAACCGCCGTGCCAAGCAGGGCCAACGAAGCTCGGTTCATTCGTGGATTTGTCGCCATGGCTGAACAAAACGGCTGGCACTACAACCTGATCGAAGCCTTCGACCAGCCGTGGAAACGCGCGAATGAAGGGGCTGTCGGCGGATATTGGGGCTTGTTCGATGCCGACCGTCAGGAGAAAGGCGTACTCGCAGGCCCGGTTTCCAACCTGTCTTACTGGCCTTTCTGGTTAGCCGTCAGCGGGCTGCTTTTCGCGATGACCCTGGCAGTTGCCGGCCGCGTGGCCACCACACGCAGTGCATTGGTCTTGCCACTGCTGGCTGCGCTGGGTGCTTGCTGCATCGGCACGTGGGGTGAGCTGGCACGGATTACGAGTCGCTTCGCGGGCGAATGGGTCTGGGCCGTGCTGTTGGTCGGTTTGAATCTATTGGTACTGGCCCATGCCGCGCTGGCGCTGTCGGCCAAAGACGGTTGGCGCGCTCGTGCATTCCTGTGGTTCGAGGCGCGTGCCGGTTGGTGGGTAACCGCCACGGGATTCGCCGCTGCGGTAATGATGCTGGCAATGGTATTTGATCCGCGTTATCGCAGCTTTCCTACGCCAACCCTGCTACTGCCCGCAGTGTTCTACCTGTTCCGGCCAGTGCGTGTTCCACGCCGGGAAGTCGCGCTGCTGACGTTTATCGTTGGCGCCGGTATCGCACCGCAGTTGTTTCAGGAAGGGCTTGCCAGCCAACAGGCATTGGGCTGGGCATTGGTCAGCCTGCTGATGACCGCTGCATTGTGGCGTTGCTTGCGGGTCCGTCACGCCTGAACAGGCTGTGAATGCGCCCATTGTGTTACCGGCCCCACAAAGGCCGGTGCTCAATCGGGTAACACGGAAACAAATATTGGTATTTTTTATCGACCGCATGAGTGATAATTTCTTCAAGCACCTGTTTTTAAAGGACTTTTAAAAACTGGCACGGCTCCTGCTATATCTCTTGCACAACAAAAATAAAAACAAAGCAGCAACCCAATAAAAACAATACGTATCGGCTCTGACATAACAAGAACAACACGGACAGAGACGCAGCTAACAGATTTTTTTGGAGTGGAAGGGCTTTACCGGGATTTCGATTCCGCAACCGGGCAGAGAACAATAAAACTACCTCAGGTAGCTCCCGAACTGGTTGGATCGCGCAAGTGATCAAAGCAAGTCAGCGCTCAAAAAAATACGTTTGCTCTTGATCCCCGATGGGGATCGCACAAAACAGCAGTAAAGGGACAGGTCGCCAAAAACAAGAACAGACCGCCCTACAATAATAAAAAAAGAGCACGCAATACGATTAGAGGGGAGCTTCGGCTCCCCTCAGTGCTGTCTGGGGTTTGAGATTCTGGATTTTGAATCAGCGCACAGCGTGCGGCGCTCTGACCAACCGCAACCCGGCAATAACTACCGCAAACACTGCAAGACTCGCACTGTAGAGCACCAACGCCGGGATCCCGAGCAGCACAGCAAACACAGCCAGCCACCAGCCGACACGACCCGACACGCAGAAAGCGATGATCGATGTCACCAACGCCGCCTTGGCGATCGCCCCGAAATGAATCATCAACCCAAGGTTCGAGCGCATCTGGCACTCCCAGTTCAACGCCTCGCTGGCACAGATACCGACCCATCGGGCATCCTCCATCAACGAATAACGCAGACCATAGCTGGCAGCGAGCCACAGCGGCAGAACGATCAGCAGCACAATTAGTGGTAGACGGCGAGACATGCAATACTCCAAAAACCAACGCGGACGAAACCGAAAACGGCGCCCAGCATAATCGCCCGACGCCGGTATGCAAGGGAGTTCTACCCACAACAGGACTGCCCGCGCTGTCGATTACTCATGCAGAGTATGTATCGCCTCTGCCATATACACGGCGTTCGCTTAAAAGTACGGCACTTCGGTACTACACCCGTGGTCATAGCCTGCGTATCTCACTCAGCACTTTTCCCAAGGGATTTAGTCATGCTCCGTTTCCTACGCTGCGCTGTCGTTTTCGGCGGCCTCATCTTGAGTGCGTCCGCTCTGGCAGTCGATGTCGACCCGGCCAGTTATGGCTTTCCCCTGACCAACCCCTTCGAAGCGACCATTGCAACGACACCTCAGGACCTGCGTCCCAAGCTGCCAGCCGATGCCGATATCACTCAGAGCGATTACACCCTTAACCTGCACCCCGAGCGCGACTTTACGCTGCCCGACAATTTCTGGGCGGTGAAAAAGCTGCGTTATCGTCTGGCCAAGCAAGACCATCCAGCTCCCCTGGTTTTTCTGATCGCTGGCACCGGCGCGCCGTACACCAGCACCATCAACGAGTTCCTGAAAAAACTGTACTACGGCGCTGGCTATAACGTCGTGCAATTATCATCGCCCACCAGTTTCGACTTCATGAGTGCCGCCTCACGCTTTGCGACACCTGGGGTTTCCAAGGATGACGCCGAAGACTTGTATCGGGTGATGCAGGCCGTGCGTGCACAACAATCAAATTTGCAGATCACTGATTACTACCTGACCGGCTACAGCCTGGGCGCACTGGATGCGGCCTTCGTCGCCCACCTGGACGAAACCCGACGCAGTTTCAATTTCAAGCGTGTCATGCTGCTCAATCCCCCAGTCAACCTCTATACCTCAATCACCAATCTGGACAAACTGGTGCAGACTCAGGTCAAGGGCATCAATAACAGCACCACGTTCTACGAACTGGTACTGGCCAAGCTGACCCGCTACTTCAAGCAAAAAGGCTACGTCGATCTTAACGACGCATTACTTTATGACTTCCAGCAGTCCAAGCAGCACCTGACCAATGAACAAATGGCGATGCTGATCGGCACCACGTTCCGCTTCTCCGTGGCCGACATCGCCTTTACCTCCGACCTGATCAACCGCCGCGGGCTGATCACTCCGCCCAAATACCCGATCAGCGAAGGGACCAGCCTGACCCCGTTCCTCAAGCGTGCGCTGCAATGTGATTTCAACTGCTACATCACTGAGCAGGTCATCCCCATGTGGCGCGCCCGCACCGATGGCGGCAGTCTGCTGCAACTGGTCGATCAAGTGAGCCTCTACGCGCTTAAGGACTACCTGCATAACAGCCCCAAGATCGCCGTGATGCATAACGCCGACGATGTGATTCTCGGCCCTGGAGACCTCGGTTTCCTGCGCAAGACCTTTGGTGATCGCTTGACCGTTTATCCCTACGGCGGCCATTGCGGCAACATTAATTACCGCGTCAACAGCGACGCCATGCTGGAGTTCTTCCGTGGCTAAATTTCTCCTGCTTGTTGCTGCACTGATGTCCGCAAGCGTCACTTATGCGGCCGATGTCACCCCCGCCGCCCATCCAGCGACAGTCGCCAGAGCCTCCGACCCGGACGGCTTCACCGAGCCGTTGAAGTCGCTGAAATTCAACCCTGGTCTGGATCAGCGTGAGTTCGAGCGCGCAACGCTCAACGCCCTCAACGTCTACGACCCGATGGAGTCGTGGAACCGTCGGGTATACCACTTCAACTATCGTTTCGACGAATGGGTATTCCTGCCGATAGTCGACGGGTATCGCTACATCACGCCGAGTTTTTTACGCACTGGCGTCAGCAACTTCTTCAGCAACCTGGGCGACATCCCGAACCTGTTGAACAGCCTGTTCCAGTTCAAGGGCCAGCGCTCGCTGAACACCACGGGCCGGCTGCTGCTTAACACGACGGTCGGCATCGCCGGGCTGTGGGATCCGGCGACCATGATGGGCCTGCCGCGTCAAAGCGAAGATTTTGGTCAGACGCTGGGCTTCTATGGCATGCCCGGTGGACCGTACATTGTCCTCCCGCTGCTCGGGCCATCGAATCTGCGTGACACCACCGGGCTGCTCTTTGACTTCACGGCCGAGTCGCAGATCAACTTCCTCAACGTCGCCCAGGTCAGCAACGACCACCCGGAAATTTACGTCCTGCGTGCCATCGACCGGCGTTACACCAACAGCTTCCGCTATGGCCAGACGAACTCGCCGTTCGAGTACGAAAAGGTTCGCTACGTCTACACCGAAGCGCGCAAGTTGCAGATCGCTGAGTAGCTGAGCAACATCACAAAACGGCCGACCTGGATGACAGGTCGGCCGTTTTTATAGGCCACGAAGATCAACGGTGGGAGGCCCCGCCGCGTCTTCGACGCTGCGCTGTCGCGCAGCAAACTGGGTTGCTATTTGTGTGTCGTGATTGGTGGTGGCGTGTCAGATAAGACGCCTTCGCGAATAAATTCGCTCCCACCGGGGTCTTGATTTGCCTTTGATTTTCAAGTGAATTGGCTGTCGAATTACGGCCAGGCCCCTTTTCCAGAAGGCCGAGCGCAGGCGTTGCGCAGGGGGTAACGAGGCAGGACGCCGAGTTAGCCGCACGGGGCCAGGGATGGCCCCTTGCGGCGACCCCCGGAGCAACGCCGGAGATTTCGCCCCGTCTTCGACGCCGCGCTGTCGCGCAGTAAACTGGCTCCTGTAGGAGCTGCCGAAGGCTGCGATAAGGTCGGCACGACCTTCAGCGGACTCAAGAAAGCGACTCCTACAGGGGATCAGCGTTTGGCTGAAAATTTAATAAGATTTATTATTTATTTTTCAATGCGTTATTTTTTGTTTGATGGGAGCACGCATGGGGAAAACATCGGAATTGTTGATAACTGCGACGCAAAAATCGCACCCATTCGTCAACCTGACAGGCATAGCATGGTCGTCATTCCTACCTGACCAGGAGTTTCCTCAATGACTCAATTTCGCAAAGTGCTGGCGATCCAAGCCGGCCAGCCTACTTCCGACGGTGCCGGCGTGAGCCTGACCCGCGTGTTCGGCGGCCAGGGCATGGAGCTGTTTGATCCTTTCCTGATGCTCGATGAGTTCGGCTCGGACAAGCCCGACGATTACATCGCCGGTTTCCCACCGCACCCGCATCGTGGTTTCGAGACCGTCACGTACATGCTTGAAGGGCGGATGCGCCATGAGGATCATCTGGGCAACGTCGGCCTGCTTGAAGGCGGCGGTGTGCAATGGATGACGGCGGCCCGCGGGATTATCCACAGCGAAATGCCCGAGCAGGAAGAAGGCACGATGCGCGGTTTTCAGCTATGGCTGAACCTGCCAGGCAGGACCAAGCTCGACCCTGCCAGCTATCAAGATATCCAACCGCAGGACATTCCCCGGGTGACCACCCAAGCGGGCGTGGACGTGGTAGTGATCGCCGGGCAGTTCGACGATGGCCAGGTGCACCAGGCGGGTGCTGTACAACGCCCGGATACCGAACCGTTTTATTTTGACCTGCACATTCCGGCTGGCGCGAGTGTCAGCCCGCAGATTCCTCAGGGCCATCGCGTGCTGCTGTACGTTTACGAGGGCAGCCTTGAGCTTGCAGGTCAGCCGTCAGTAATCAGTACCCGCCGTTTGGCGCGCTTGTCTGAGGAGGGCGAATTGCAGCTGCACAGCGCCTCTGGGGCAAAAGTGCTGTTGATCGCGGGCAAGCCGTTGCGTGAGCCTATCGTGCAGTACGGCCCGTTCGTGATGAATACACGTGAAGAGATCGAGCAGGCGTTGCGTGACTTTCGTGATGATCGGCTGACTGCCTGATAGATCGCCTCAAGCCAATATTAAAAACCGCTTCAACTGATCACTCTGGGCCAGAGCATCGCGCCGGCCCAGCTCGATCAACTCGCTGCAATAGCCCGTCTCGAACAGCAGGTAACTCAGCACACCGGCGCCGCTGGTTTTAGTCGCGCCCGGTCCGCGCAGGAACATGCGCAAGGCGGCTGGCAGCTCGGACCGATGACGCGCAGCGATTTCGTCCAGCGGTTGGCTGGGGGAAATTACCAACACGTCCACCGGCGCCAGACCCAACGTGTGCACGGGCTGCTTCAACGACAACAAATAGCTCAGTTGATTGAGCCGTTCCAACAGTTCGATGTCGCTTTCCAGGCTGTCGATGAAGGTGCTGTTGAGCATATGCCCACCTATCTGAGCCAGACTAGGCTGTATCCCCCTCGTCGCCCGCTGCACCTGATTGCTCGTTATGTCCCCATGTGGGTTGCCGCTGACCCCGACCACCAGCACCCGATTCGCACCCAGATGCAACGCCGGGCTGATCGGCGCTGACTGGCGCATCGCACCATCACCGAAATATTCCTGCTCGATCTTGACTGGTGCGAACAGCAAGGGGATCGCTGAACTGGCGAGCAGATGATCGACCGTCAGCTGCGTCGGCAAGCCGATACGCCGATGGCGCAGCCAGGAATCAATGGTGCCCTTGCCCTGATAGAAGGTCACCGCTTGCGCCGACTCATAACCAAATGCGGTCACCGCCACGGCGCGCAGGTGCCGAGCTTCGATGGCGTGGTCGATACCGCGCAGGTCCAGACGAGTATTGAGCAGATCGCGTAACGGCGAGCTATCGAGCAACGCCACAGGCACTTGCGCGCCAATCCCCAGCAGGTGATGGCCGACAAAGCGGCTGGCCTGATGAACCACCCCCGCCCAATCGCTGCGCACCACATGATGACTGCGAAAACACTGCCAGAACTCGGTCAGTTGATGAACTGCGGCGCAAAAATGCGAAGCACCACTGGCCAGCTTGACCGCATTGATGGCGCCAGCCGAGGTCCCCACAATCACCGGGAACGGATTCGGAGCACCGGAAGGCAGCAAATCAGCTATCCCGGCCAGTACGCCGACCTGATAAGCGGCACGGGCACCGCCACCCGAAAGAATCAGCCCAGTGACCGGCTCAGCGGGACCGGTTTCAGCAGCACTCATTGCTGCTCATCTCTGACGCGTGATTGCATTTTTATTGATTAGCCTTTTTAAATATCAGTCAGGCTTCTTATACAGCTTCGGCTCGCCCGTTGGTCGGCTTTTAAAGCGGCGATGCGCCCACAAATATTGCGACGGGCACTCGATGATGGCGCGCTCGACCCACTGATTGATCCGAAGGCAATCGACCTCGTCGCTTTCACCGGGAAAATCGCTCAACGGCGGATGTATCACCAGCCGATAACCACTGCCATCGGCCAGACGCTGCTGGGTGAACGGCACCACCTGAGCGCGACCGAGCTTGGCGAACTTGCTGGTGGCGGTCACAGTCGCCGCCTGAATGCCGAACAGCGGCACGAAAATGCTCTGCTTGGCGCCGTAATCCTGATCTGGCGCGTACCAGATGGCCCGGCCGGCGCGCAGCAACTTGAGCATGCCACGCACGTCTTCACGCTCTATGGCCAGGGAATCTGGATTGTGGCGCTCACGGCCGCGGCGCTGGATGAAGTCGAACAGCGGGTTTTTGTGTTCACGGTACATTCCGTCAATCGTATGCTGCTGACCCAGCAAGGCCGCACCGATTTCCAGCGTAGTGAAGTGCAGCGCCATGAGAATCACGCCCTGCCCTTCGCTCTGTGCTTGTTTAAGGTGCTCCAGACCTTCGATATGGGCCAGTTTGGCCAGCCGCGAGGGTGTCCACCACCAACTCATGGCCATCTCGAAAAAAGCGACGCCAGTGGACGCGAAATTCTCCTTGAGCAGATGTTTTCGCTCGGCTTTCGACAGATGGGGGAAGCACAATTCCAGATTGCGCGAAGCAATGTACCGACGATCATCGGCAAACCAGTACATCACCGCACCCAGCGTCCGACCAACGGCTGTCAGCGTGCGAAACGGCAATTGAACGATCAGCCAGAGCAGCCCCAGCCCCAGCCATAGCGGCCAGAAACGCGGTTGCAGAAAACGAGCTCGAAAAGGCGGACGATCCATTACAGCTTCCGTAAAGACGTGGGCCGCGCATTCTACATCGGTTCGACTGCATCGGCTTGGCTTGCGACTCGCGAGCGTTCTCGTTATAAGTCTCGGCACTTTTAGTGACAAGCTGCTTTATGCCGACCATGAGCCAAATAGAATTGCAAGACCAGGATCCTGTGTTCCAGCTAAAGGGCAGCATGCTCGCCATTACGGTGCTTGAGCTGGCCCGAAACAACCTTGAAACCCTTGATCGCCAGTTGGCGGCGAAAGTTGCCCTGGCCCCGAACTTCTTCAGCAACACGCCCCTCGTGCTGGCCCTGGACAAACTGCCCGCTGGCGAAGGCGCCGTTGATCTGCCCGCGTTGATGCGTGTATGCCGTCAACACGGCCTGCGCACCCTGGCCATTCGCGCCAACCGCATCGAAGATATCGCCGCTGCCATTGCGATTGATCTGCCCGTACTGCCACCTTCGGGTGCCCGGGAGCGCCCGCTGGAGCCTGCCGAAGGCGAAGCCGCGAAGAAAAAGGCAGAAAAACCACCTGAGCCGACCCTCAAACCAAGCAAAATCATCACCTCTCCCGTGCGCAGCGGTCAGCAGATTTATGCCCAGGGCTGCGACCTGGTGGTCATCGCCTCGGTCAGTCCCGGTGCGGAACTTCTGGCCGATGGCAACATCCATGTGTATGGCCCTATGCGCGGAAGGGCATTGGCCGGGATCAAAGGCGACACCAAGGCGCGGATTTTTTGCCAGCAGTTGGGCGCCGAACTGGTCTCGATCGCCGGGCAATACAAAGTTTCCGAAGATCTGCGCAGAGATCCGCTGTGGGGGGCCGGAGTACAGGTTAGCCTGTCCGGCGACGTGTTGAACATCACACGTCTTTAACGGATACTGCCGCCATTTTAAAGCATCCCTGATTCGTCGCGAAAACGTAGCAAAAGAAGTCGGACGTCGAAAAAGCCGGGTTTTCAACCGGTTAAACCTCTGATTCAGGGGTTCTCGATTCCCAGCATTGCTCGACTGTTGCCGTTTCAAGGGATGCCCTTCAGGGACTAACTGTCCTTTTCCTCTAGGGGTGAAACACCTTGGCCAAGATTCTCGTGGTTACATCCGGCAAGGGTGGTGTGGGTAAGACCACCACCAGCGCCGCTATCGGTACCGGTCTCGCTTTGCGCGGCCACAGAACAGTGATCGTCGACTTTGACGTTGGCTTGCGTAATCTTGACTTGATCATGGGCTGCGAACGCCGCGTGGTTTATGACTTCGTCAACGTCGTGAACGGTGAAGCAACCCTCACCCAAGCCCTGATCAAAGACAAACGCCTGGAAAATCTTTACGTACTGGCCGCAAGCCAGACCCGCGATAAAGACGCGCTGACTCAGGACGGCGTTGAAAAGATTTTGATGGAACTCAAGGAAACCTTCGAGTACGTGGTCTGCGATTCCCCTGCGGGCATCGAGAAAGGCGCCCACCTGGCGATGTATTTCGCTGACGAAGCGATCGTTGTGACCAACCCGGAAGTGTCTTCGGTACGTGACTCGGACCGCATGCTAGGCCTGCTGGCGAGCAAGTCCCGTCGCGCCGAGAAAGGCGAAGACCCGATCAAGGAACACCTGCTGCTGACTCGCTACAATCCGGAGCGCGTCACCAAGGGCGAAATGCTTGGCGTCGAAGACGTTGAAGAAATCCTCGCAATCCGTCTGTTGGGCGTGATTCCTGAGTCTCAGGCGGTTTTGAAAGCCTCTAACCAGGGCATTCCAGTCATCCTTGACGACCAGAGCGACGCCGGTCAGGCCTATAGCGATGCTGTCGATCGTTTGCTCGGCAAGGAAGTTGCTCATCGTTTTATTGATGTGCAGAAGAAAGGATTCTTGCAGCGACTGTTTGGAGGTCGTGAATGAATATTTTTGACTTCTTTCGTGACCGCAAGAAGGAAAGCACCGCTTCAGTAGCGAAAGAGCGTCTACAGATCATCGTGGCGCACGAACGCGGCCAACGCAGCACCCCTGACTACCTGCCTGCCCTGCAAAAAGAGCTGGTGGAAGTTATCCGCAAATACGTCAACATCGAGTCCGACCAAGTGCATGTCGCTCTGGAAAGCCAGGGCAGCTGCTCGATCCTTGAACTCAATATCACCCTGCCAGATCGTTGATCCGGCCGGTGCCTGCGGCGGTATTTCAGACCTTTTGAACAGAAGGTCCGAATACCGCCGTTGGCGTTTCTAGCGTTTCGAGGCCCGTTGCACATGCCGTTGTCGAACATCCGCATCATTCATCAGGACGCTGGCGTTCTGGTAGTCGATAAACCGACCCTGCTGCTTTCCGTTCCCGGCCGTGCCGAGGACAACAAGGATTGCCTGATTACTCGCCTGCAGGAAAACGGTTACCCCGAGGCCCGTATCGTCCATCGCCTGGATTGGGAAACCTCGGGAATCATCCTGCTGGCCCGCGACGCCGACACGCACCGCGAGCTATCACGGCAGTTTCACGACCGCGAAACTGAAAAAGCCTACACCGCCTTGTGCTGGGGCCAACCAGAACTGGACAGTGGCAGTATCGATTTGCCGTTGCGCTACGACCCACCGACCAAGCCCAGGCATGTGGTCGATCACGAATTCGGCAAGCACGCGCTGACATTCTGGAAAGTGCTGGAGCGCTGCGGTGATTATTGCCGTGTCGAGTTGACGCCGATTACCGGCCGCTCGCACCAATTGCGCGTGCACATGCTGTCCATCGGTCATCCGCTCCTGGGCGACGGGTTGTATGCACACCCTCAGGCGCTGGCGGCCTACCCGCGCCTGTGCCTGCACGCCAGCATGCTCAGCTTCACTCACCCGCAAACGGGTGAGCGCATGCGCTTCGAGTGCCCTGCGCCGTTTTGAATGGGGACCGCGCCGCGGCCTTTCGCAGGCAAGCCTACTCCCACAGGTTTTGTCGCCGACTCTGTGGGAGCAGGCTTGCCTGCGAAAAGGGCATAACAAACAACCAGGTAGCCACATGACGCAATCCAATACGGTAAACTCGCGTCATTGCTGTCTGGAGTAACGTATGCGCGAAGAGTTGAACCAAGGCCTGATTGATTTCCTCAAGGCCTCTCCCACCCCCTTTCATGCCACCGCCAGCCTCGTCCAACGCTTGGAAGCGGCCGGTTACCAACGTTTGAATGAACGTGACACATGGGCCACCGAGGCCGGTGGTCGCTATTACGTCACTCGCAACGACTCATCGATCGTCGCCTTCAAGTTGGGCCGTCATTCGCCCTTGAATGGCGGTATCCGCTTGGTCGGCGCCCACACCGACAGCCCCTGTCTGCGGGTCAAGCCGCAGCCGGAACTACAACGTCAGGGTTTCTGGCAGTTGGGTGTCGAAGTCTACGGCGGTGCCCTGCTCGCGCCCTGGTTCGACCGTGACCTGTCGTTGGCCGGTCGCGTGACCTTTCGCCGTGACGGCAAGGTTGAAAGCCAGCTGATCGATTTCAAACTGCCTATCGCCGTGATCCCAAACCTGGCGATTCACTTGAACCGCACCGCCAATGAAGGCTGGGCGATCAACGCCCAGACTGAGCTGCCGCCGATTCTGGCGCAGGTGGCAGGCGATGAGCGTGTGGATTTCCGTGCCCTGCTGACCGATCAGCTGGCCCGCGAGCATGGTTTGAATGCGGATGTTGTGCTCGATTACGAGCTGAGCTTTTACGACACCCAAAGTGCTGCAATCGTTGGCCTGCACGGTGATTTCATCGCTGGCGCACGTTTGGATAACCTGCTGTCGTGCTTTGCCGGTGTACAAGCCTTGCTCACCGCCGAAACTGACGAAACCTGCCTGCTGATCTGCACTGATCACGAAGAAGTCGGCTCCAGTTCCGCCTGTGGCGCAGATGGTCCGATGCTGGAACAGATCCTTCAACGCCTGCTACCTGAAGGCGATGACTATGTGCGCACCCTGCAAAAATCGTTGCTGATCTCGGCCGACAATGCCCACGGCATACACCCGAACTACGCCGATAAGCATGACGCCAACCATGGCCCAAAACTCAACGCAGGCCCGGTCATCAAGGTCAACAGCAACCAGCGTTATGCAACCAGCAGCGAAACCGCCGGTTTCTTCCGCCATCTGTGCATGGCCGAAGAAGTCCCGGTGCAGAGCTTTGTGGTGCGCAGCGACATGGCGTGTGGCTCGACCATTGGCCCGATCACTGCCAGTCATCTGGGTGTACGCACCGTCGATATCGGCCTGCCAACCTTCGCCATGCACTCGATTCGTGAACTGGCGGGCAGCCACGATCTGGCACATTTGGTGAAAGTGCTCAATGCGTTTTACGCCAGCCACGATCTGCCTTGATCAGGTAAATATTCTTCGCAGGCTTGCCTGCGAAGAACGTCACACGGCTCATCCGCTAAAACCCACCTAGACTGACGCTATAGGATCACAAAGGCGTAGCGCTCATGGACCCGGTCCACTCAATGCTGATACCGATACTCGCCGGTATGCTGCTGTTGTGCGTGGGATTCACGTATCAGGAACGAGGTATCGGTGTGCTCCTGCTCTGGCTGGGCATGGTCTGCATCCTCGGTACGGTGGTTTACAAAATCCTCGACAAACTTGCGTAGGCCGCTCGGCGTATGGCGTGCAAAGCCGCAGGGCGCCTGCAAAATGCACTCGCCAAGCCTAAGCGCCACTCGTACACTCGCCAGTCGTTGCCTGATGACACCAGGCGTTTCAGTGCTGATTTGAGGTTCACTGCCTAGTGCCTGTTTTTGCCAGTTTGTCCGTTGTCACGCGCCTGCTTCTGATCTGTCTACTGGCCTTGCTACCGGTTGCAGAGGCCCAGGCCCTAAGCCTGCCGGGCTCGCTGAGCGGCTCGCAGAAAAGCCAACCGCAAGCGCAGGAACCTCTAGGGCAATCGCTGGATGAAGTGATCAAGTCACTGGAAAACGATCAGCAGCGCACCAAACTCCTCGACGACCTGAAAAAACTCCGCGACGCCACCAAAAAAGCCCAACCTGCCACCGAAGAAGGCGTGCTCGGGTTGATCGGCGGAACACTGGCTGGTTTCGAGAAACAGTTCACGGGTGACGACAGCCCGCTCCAACGCTGGTCAGAAGAACTGGACCTTTCGCAAGAAGAACTGCTGGCGCTGACGCTGCCCGCCAACCTATGGCTGCCAGTCATCTTCGGCTTTGCCTTGGTGATACTGATCTGGAGCCTGCTGGCTGCCGCGCTGATCTGGTTAAGCCATCGGGTGCGCCTGCGCTTTGGCCTGTCTGAAGACCTGCCACAACACCCTCGGACCTGGGACATGCTGCGTTTTGCCCTGCGCAAACTGGGGCCGTGGCTGGTGGCACTGGTTATCACCGTGTACTTGAGCTATTCCCTGCCCTCTTCGCTGGGCAAGGATTTGGCGATGGTGCTGGCGTATGCCTTGGTGGTGGGCACATTGTTCTCGGCCATTTGCGTGATTGCCTTTTCCGTTCTTGACGGCCCGCACCGTCACCGCGCCTTGTATATCCTGCGGCATCAGGCGTTTCGCCCATTGTGGCTGATCGGCAGTTTTGCCGCCTTCGGCCAGGCGTTGAGCGACCCGCGCCTGATCGCCAGTCTTGGCGAGCACCTGGCGCACATCGCCGCAACCCTGGCTAACGTGCTGGCCGCGATATCCACGGGGCTATTCATCCTGCGGTTCCGGCGACCCATCGCCCACTTGATCCGCAACCAGCCGCTGTCCCAGCGCCTGACCCGCCGCGCGTTGAGCGATACCCTCTCCATTCTCGGCTCGTTCTGGTATGTGCCCGCATTGATGCTGGTGGCGGTGTCATTGTTCGCCACGTTCTTCTCCGCTGGAGATACCAGCACTGCACTGCGTCATGCCTTGATCTGCGCGGTATTGCTGGTGCTGTGCATGGTTATCAATGGGCTGGTGCGCCGTCATGCGCTAAAACCCCACCATGGGCAAAAACGCCATGCACTGTATTCAGAGCGGCTGAGAAACTTCTTCTACACCTTGATCCATCTGCTGGTCTGGCTGCTGTTCATCGAACTGGGCCTTCGCGTGTGGGGCATGTCGCTGATTCGTTTCGCCGAGGGTGACGGCCACGACGTCAGCGTCAAGTTGTTCAGCCTGGGCGCGACGTTGTTGTTCGCCTGGCTGGTGTGGATCCTCAGTGACACCGCCGTGCATCATGCCTTGACCCGGTCACGCAAAGGCCTGGCCAATGCCCGGGCGCAAACCATGATGCCGCTGATCCGCAACGTGCTGTTCGTGGCGATTTTCATCATCGCCTTGATTGTAGCGCTGGCAAACATGGGCATGAACGTGACCCCGTTACTGGCCGGTGCTGGTGTGATCGGCCTGGCCATCGGTTTTGGCGCGCAGTCATTGGTGGCGGATTTGATCACCGGCCTGTTCATCATCATCGAGGACTCATTGGCCATCGACGATTACGTGGATGTCGGCGGCCATTTAGGCACGGTTGAAGGTTTAACCATCCGTACTGTGCGCCTGCGGGACATCGACGGCATCGTCCACACCATTCCTTTCAGCGAGATCAAAAGCATCCAGAACTACTCGCGGGAATTCGGCTACGCGATTTTCCGCATCGCTATTCCGTTCAGCATGAACATCGACGACGCGATCAAGATGATTCGTGAGGTCGGGCATAAAATGCACAATGACCCTTTGGAGCGGCGCAATATCTGGTCCCCCCTGGAGATTCAGGGGGTCGAGAGTTTCGAATCAGGTAGCGCAATACTTCGGGCTCGTTTCAAAACTGCGCCGATCAAACAATGGGAAGTTTCCCGAGCCTTCAATTTGTTGCTCAAACGCCACCTGGACGAAGCGGGCCTCGACTTGGCAACGCCGCGCTTAAGCGTGCAGGTGAATACCAGTGGCGGTAGCGTGAGTGGGGTTGGGGTCGGATCAGTGAAAAATCAGCAGTCGAGCTAGGAAATCATCTGGCATCTGCCCCCTTACCCTGGCACCACAGCACTCACATGAATCGCATCATGGCGCCAGTACTCCAGGTCGCAATCGATCAGACGGCCCTGCTGGTCGTAGTTGACCCGGGCGATACGCAGGCCAGGGCTGCCCACTGAGACTTTCAACGCTGCTGCGGCCTCGACCTGCAAGGCCGTCGGCACCATCTCGAAACGCACCTGCCCATACCGCAAGCCGTAACGGCTGGCGTATAGCTCGGTCAGCGATTGACTCAGATCGAAATCAAGTATCTGGGGGAAGTAGTCTGGGTTGAGGTAGTGCTCCACGTACAACACCAGTCGTTGATCGATGCGCCGTGCGCGACAGATCTGGATAACGCTGGATAACGCTGGCAGCTGCAACCAGGCACATACCGCAGCCGACGCGGGTTGCAGACGCGCTGAAATCACTTCAGTAGAAGGCACTCGTCCCTGGGCACTGACCATGGCGTGAAAATGACTACGACGCATCAAGTCGTAGGCCAGACGCGGCGGCGAAATAAACCAGCCACGTCGCTCCTCACGATAAACCAGCCCTTGGGCTTCCAACTGCAATAACGCTTCACGCACTGTGATCCGCGTGGTGCCGAACAACTCGCTGAGTTTGCGCTCGGCGGGCAGCTTGCTACTGGCTGGCAACAAGCCGTGCTCGATCTGTTCCTGCAAGGCCAGACCGATGGCTGTCACCGCCTTTGGTGCATCTTCGCGCATCGACGTTACCTATCTGGACTAGTCCAGCGCTGTTTATGAGCAGGACCGAGCGTGAATATCGCTCCTGTGAGTATCTATCAGCCTAGGCAAAGCACATGACTGATAGATGACAAAGCAGCTGAATGGTGGCCTGAGACGCTCGTACCAAACCAATCAAATCAATGAGTATCAATAACTTAGCTATGGTCTACGCTTACCGTGCACTGACCTGCATTGGCTGACGAATACCCCTGCAGGCGTGGTGCCGACATCAAAGTGTCATTCAGCAGGCTTAAATTGGCTCAGGTATTGCTGACCTAGACCAACCCAACCGCACTAACGTCGATAAAAACGCAGCGTTGAAAACGCCCAAAGGAGCTTCGGATGAAACATCTTTTCCTGGCATCACTGTTAGGTTCGACCATTGCACTGTGTACGGCAGCCATGGCCGCTGATACCGATTTGAAAACCCTGGAGGCCGCTGCAAAAGCCGAAGGTGCGGTCAACAGCGTGGGCATGCCCGATGACTGGGCCAACTGGAAAGGCACCTGGAGCGACCTGCTCAAGAACTACGGCATCACGCACATCGACACCGACATGAGCTCGGCCCAGGAAGTCGCTAAATTCGCTGCGGAAAAAGACAACGCCAGCGCGGATATCGGCGATGTGGGTGCAGCCTTCGGCCCGATCGCGGTAAAACAGGGCGTGACCCAGCCGTACAAACCGAGCACCTGGGCTCAGGTTCCGGATTGGGCAAAAGATAAAGACGGCAACTGGGCACTGGCCTACACAGGCACTATCGCATTCATCATCAACAAGAAATTGCTCCACGGCTCCGACGCCCCCAAAACCTGGGCTGATCTGGAGAAAGGCAAATACAAGGTCTCCATCGGTGACGTGAGCACCGCGGCCCAAGCCGCCAATGGCGTACTGGCCGCTGCCATTGCCAAAGGTGGCGATGAGAAGAATATTGAACCGGCACTGGTGATGTTCGCTGAGATCGCGAAACAGGGGCGTCTGTCGCTGTCCAACCCGACGATCGCCACGATGGAAAAAGGTGAAATCGAAGTGGGTGTGGTCTGGGACTTCAACGGTCTGAGCTATCGCGACAAGATGGTCAATCCTGGCGATTATGAAGTGCTGATCCCCTCCGACGGCTCGGTAATTTCCGGCTACACCACCATTATCAACAAATACGCCAAACACCCGAACGCCGCCAAACTGGCTCGCGAATACATCTTCAGCGATGCCGGCCAGACCAACCTGGCGCGGGGTAATGCCCGTCCGATTCGCGCCGAACACCTCACGCTGCCGGCTGACGTACAAGCCAAGCTGCTGCCTAACGAGCAGTACAAACACGTGAAGCCGATTGCTGACGCAGATGCCTGGGAAAAAACCTCCAAAAGTCTGCCGAAAAAATGGAACGAGCAAGTCATCATTGAAATGAAATAAGACTTCTGTTCGCAGGCAGGCCCGCCCCCACACTTGTAGGAGCGCGCTTGCCCGCGATGGCGGTTTGTCAGACGCAGAAGGTCTACGGCCCTTATCGCGGGCAAGCGCGCTCCTACAGAAAGCTGCATTCATGCGCCAATACACCCGCGAACCCGGAGCCTTGCCCATGAAACACAACGTCATCCTGGTGGTGCTCGACGGCCTGAGCTATCAGGTCGCCCAGCATGCCATGGGGCACCTTCAGGCTTACGTAGGCGCAGAACGCGCCGCCCTGTACACCCTGGAATGCGAACTGCCAGCCCTGTCCCGGCCGCTCTACGAATGCATCCTTACCGGCGTGACCCCGATTGACAGCGGTATCGTGCACAACAACGTCTCGCGCCTGTCAAATCAGCGCAGCGTGTTCCACTACGCCACTGATGCCGGTCTCAGTACTGCCGCTGCGGCCTATCACTGGGTCAGCGAACTGTATAACCGCTCGCCGTTCGTTGCAGCCCGCGACCGTCACACTGACGACGCACACCTGCCGATCCAGCACGGGCACTTCTACTACGCCGATCACTACCCCGATTCACACCTGTTCGCCGACGCTGAAAGCCTGCGCTTGCGTCATGCACCGAACTTCCTGTTGGTACACCCCATGAACATCGACGACGCCGGGCACAAGCACGGTCTCGATACGCCGCAATATCGCAATAGCGCACGCTCTGCCGACATCATCCTCGCCAACTACCTGCAAGGCTGGCTCGACGCCGGCTATCAGGTGCTGGTGACCGCCGACCACGGTATGAACAACGACCGCTCACACAATGGCCTGCTCCCGGAAGAACGCGAAGTGCCCCTGTTCGTTCTAGGCGATGCCTTCAGTTTCAATAACAATGCCCAACCGAAACAGACCGATCTGTGTGGCACGGTCTGCGAACTGCTCGGCGTCCCTCACGACAAGCCGGTATGCCGGGAGTTGTTGAAATGAACTCAATCACCCGAGGCAAATGGCTGGCGGCACTGTGCCTGGTGCCCTTCGCCGTGTTTTTCATCGTGTTCCAGATTGCCCCGCTGGCCTGGGTAGTTATCCACAGCCTGCAATCGGAAGATAACGGCTGGGGCCTGGCCAATTTCACTGAAGTGTTCAGCTCCAGGTTCTACCTGCAAGCGATCCAGCACAGCCTGGAGATCAGCTTCTGGTCCAGCGTCTTCGGGATCATCATTGCGGTGCTCGGCAGTTACTCCCTGCGCCGGGTCGACTCGCGACTGCGTAACTTCGTCAACGCCTTCGCCAACATGACCAGCAACTTTGCCGGTGTGCCGCTGGCCTTCGCCTTCATCATTCTGCTGGGGTTCAACGGCAGTATCACGATCATGCTCAAGCAAGCAGGGATCATTGAGGACTTCAACCTGTATTCCAAAACCGGGTTGATCATCCTCTATACCTACTTCCAGATTCCATTGGGTGTGCTGCTGCTCTACCCGGCCTTCGACGCCTTGCGCGAAGACTGGCGCGAATCCGCTGCCTTGCTAGGAGCCGACAGTTGGCAGTTCTGGCGGTATATCGGTCTGCCGGTACTGACCCCGGCGCTGATCGGTACTTTCGTCATTCTGCTGGCCAATGCCCTCGGCGCCTACGCCACGGTGTACGCCCTGACCACGGGCAACTTCAACGTGCTGCCCATCCGTATTGCCGCCATGGTCTCGGGCGACATCAGCCTCGACCCGAACATGGCCAGCGCCCTGGCGGTGGTGCTGGTGGGCCTGATGACCCTGGTGACCCTCATACACCAGTGGCTTTTGAAGAGGAGCTATCATGTCTCGCGCTGAACCCGGCTCTGCCGTCCTCTACCACCGCACAGTGGTCTACCTGCTGTTCATCATTCTGTTGCTGCCACTGGCCGGGACATTGATCTACTCCCTCGCCACCAGTTGGTCGGCGACCATTATGCCCAGCGGTTTCACCGTCAAATGGTATGTCGAACTGTGGAGCGACCCGCGCTTTCTCCATGCATTCGGTCAGTCACTGTTGGTGTGTGTCGGCTCGCTGGTGCTGTCCGTGATCCTGATCCTGCCACTGCTGTTCGTCGTGCATTACCACTTCCCCAAGCTTGATGCATTGATGAACATCCTGATCCTGCTGCCGTTCGCGGTGCCGCCCGTGGTGTCCTCAGTTGGCTTGTTGCAGCTCTATGGTTCCGGGCCCTTCGCAATGGTCGGCACCCCATGGATTCTGATCGGCTGCTACTTCACGGTGGCGCTGCCGTTTATGTACCGGGCCATTACCAATAACCTGCAAGCGATTAACCTGAGCGATCTGATGGATGCCGCGCAACTGCTCGGGGCCAGCACTTGGCAGGCCGCATTTCTGGTGGTGCTGCCAAACTTGCGCAAAGGCCTGATGGTCGCGTTGCTGCTGTCGTTCTCGTTCCTGTTCGGTGAATTCGTGTTCGCCAACATCCTGGTCGGTACGCGCTACGAAACCCTGCAGGTTTACCTGAACAATATGCGCAACAGCAGCGGTCACTTCACCAGTGCGCTGGTGGTTTCCTACTTTTTCTTTGTGCTGGTGCTGACCTGGGCGGCCAATCTAATGAACAAGGACAAAAGCCAATGAGCTTCGTCAGCGTCGAACACCTGCAAAAGCACTATGCAAGCACCGCGGTTTTCAGTGACATCAACTGCGACATCAAAAAGGGCGAGTTCGTGACGCTGCTCGGCCCGTCCGGCTGCGGCAAATCCACGCTGCTGCGCTGCATCGCCGGGCTGACCTCGGTCACCAGCGGGCGCATTCTGTTGGAAGGTCAGGACCTGGTGCCGGTCTCTCCGCAGAAGCGTGGCATCGGCATGGTGTTCCAAAGCTACGCACTGTTCCCCAACATGACCGTCGAGCAAAATGTCGCGTTTGGCCTGCGCATGCAGAAGGTCAACAGCGATGACAGCCACAAGCGCGTAGCCGAAATCCTCAAGCTGGTGGAGCTGACCGACTTCGCCAACCGCTACCCGCATCAGATGTCTGGCGGCCAGTGTCAGCGGGTAGCGCTGGCGCGTTCGCTGGTGACCCGGCCACGCCTGCTGCTGCTCGATGAACCCCTGTCCGCGCTGGATGCGCGAATTCGCAAACACCTGCGCGAACAAATTCGTCAGATCCAGCGTGAGCTGGGGCTGACGACGATTTTCGTGACCCACGATCAGGAAGAAGCGCTGACCATGTCAGACCGGATTTTCCTGATGAACCAGGGCCGGATCGTGCAAAGCGGCGATGCTGAAACGCTGTACACCGCACCGATCGACGTCTTTGCTGCCGGTTTTATCGGCAACTACAACCTGCTCGACGCCGCCAGCGCCAGCCGCCTGCTACAACGGCCGATTACCAGTCGCCTCGCGATTCGCCCGGAAGCCATCGAGCTGAGCCTGACCGGCGACCTGGACGGCGAAGTGCGTAGCCACAGCCTGTTGGGTAACGTGATCCGTTACCGGATCGAAGCCCGAGGCGTAGAGTTGGTGGTCGACGTACTGAACCGTTCTGCGGCTGATTTGCACCCAAATGGCCAACGAGTGGCCTTGGCTATCGATCCGTCGGCGCTGTGTGAAGTAGCCTGACAGACCCGGCACCTTGTAGGAGCGGGGGGGGACGCCGAGTTCTTGCCCGCGATTGGATCTGTCTGACGATAAATATTCATCGAATGACCTATCGCCATCGCGGGCAAGCGCGCTCCTACAGATACAGCATTGCAACTGCACCAAATTCAGAGGACAGCAGTAATGGCTTTAGCGATTTTTGATTTGGACGAAACCTTGATCCACGGCGACTGTGCCAGCTTGTGGAGCGAACAAATGGGTCGCCTCGGCTGGGTGGACGCTGAGTCGTTCATGCGCCGTAACAATGAACTGATGGCGGCGTATAGCGCAGGAAAACTGGCGATGGAGGATTACATGACCTTCAGCCTGGAGCCCATGGCCGGGCGCACGCCGGAAGAGGTCAAGCATCTGGTAAGCCCGTGGGTAGAGGATGTGATCGAGCCGATCATTTTCAGCGAGGCCTGCACGGCCATCGCCGCCCATCGAGCGGCCGGTGACCGGATTCTAGTAATCTCGGCGTCAGGCACGCACCTGGTCAAACCTATCGCCGAACGGCTGGGCGTTGACGAAGTGCTGGGAATCGAACTGGAGGTCAAACATGGCGTCTATAGCGGCGCGACGTTGGGCGTACTGACCTACCGCGAAGGCAAGGTCACGCGCTTGCTGGAGTGGCTGCAAAACGAAGGCGAGACGCTGGAGGGCGCCAGCTTCTACTCAGACTCACGCAATGACCTGGCGCTGCTGCTCGAGGTCCCATACCCCCACGTCGTCAACCCGGACCCGGCGCTGCGCGAACACGCAGAGAAGGCTGGTTGGCCGATTCATAGCTGGAAGTAATGGCTGAGTTCGCTGCCACAGTCGGATACCGATCCTCTGTGGCAGCGAACTTATTCGCGAATGGCTCCACCCGATCTATCAGACCAGGCTTTCGTCGATCACCAATACCACTTTGCCTGACACCTGATTGGTCGCCAGTTCAGCAAAGGCGGCTTCGGCGTCTTTGACCGGGAAGGTCTTGGCCAGTTGCGGCTTGAGGCGTCCTTCGACAAACAACGGCCACACGTGTTGATTCAGATCGCTGAGCAAATCCGCTTTGAATTGATCATCACGGCTGCGCAGGGTCGAACCCAGTATCTGCACACGTTTGACCAGCACTTGCGCCAGGTCCAGTTGCGCTTCGCGCCCGCCCATCAGACCGATCAGCACTAACCGCCCATCAACGTTCAACACTTTGATGTTCAAGGCCGCGTAGTTGGCACCCACCGGATCGAGAATGACGTCGAACGGACCGAGGTCTTTCAAGCTTTCCAGGTTGTCACTGCGCACTACTCCACCTTGGGCGCCCAGCGCTTCGCAATACGCCAGACGCTCGGCCGAACCGACGCTCACCCACACCGGGTTGCCAAACGCCTTGCAAAGCTGAATGCCAGCTGAACCAACGCCACTTGCCCCAGCGTGCAGCAAAACCTTTTCACCAGGTTTCAACGCCGCCAGCTGAAATAGATTCAGCCACGCAGTGGCGTATACCTCGGGGATGCCCGCCGCCTCCGGTAAAGACATGCCCTCGGGAACGGGCAGTACATGCCGTCCGTCGACTACTACTTCCTCAGCCATCCCGCCGCCTGCAAGCAGCGCACAGACTCGATCACCGACCTGCCAGGACGAACCCGCCCCGACTTCGCTGATCACGCCGGAGCACTCCATCCCGAGGGTTTTACTGGCTCCCGGCGGCGGCGGATACAATCCGGCCCGCTGCAATAAGTCTGCGCGATTGAGACCCGCCGCAGCGATCTGAATCCGTACTTGTCCTACATCACATGTCAGGTTGGGTTGTTCCAACCATTCCACATGTCCGTCAACGCCTTGCAATGCTTTCACAGTGCCTCCATAGTGAGTCTGGACTGAGCCGGTGCTATAGACGCACGGGCTTTTTGCATTATGCGACCGGATCCGACGGAACCGGCGACTTCAAAGACGGCCTAATATGCGTTATCAATTGTCCCCGCGTCGAATCAGCATGAAGCATTTTTTCCCAAGTACCGCACTTGCCCTTTTCATTGGCCTCAGCGTTTTGCCGCTGTCCGCCACTGCATTCGCCGCTAATAGCTGGGACAATCTCCAGCCTGATCGCGACGAGGTCATCGCCAGTCTTAACGTTGTAGAGCTGCTCAAAAGGCATCACTACAGCAAGCCGCCGCTGGACGACAAGCGCTCGGTCATCATCTACGAGAGCTATTTGAAGCTGCTCGACCCGTCCCGCAGCTATTTTCTGGCGGGTGATATTACCGAATTCGACAAATGGCGCACTCAGTTCGACAGCTTTCTCAAAAGCGGCGACCTGAATCCCGGCTTCACCATCTACAAGCGCTATCTGGATCGCGTGAAAGCCCGCCTGGACTTTGCCTTGGCCGAGCTGAACAAAGGCGTCGACACATTCGACTTCACCACCAAGGAAACCTTGCTCATCGATCGCAAGGACAGTCCGTGGGCTAAAAACGACGCCGAGCTGGACGATCTGTGGCGTAAACGCGTCAAGGATGAAGTCCTGCGCCTGAAGATTGCCGGCAAGGAACCCAAGGCGATTCAAGAGCTGCTGACCAAGCGCTACAAGAATCAGCTGTCGCGTCTGGAGCAGACCCGTAGCGAAGACGTGTTCCAGGCCTACATCAACACCTTTGCCATGTCTTACGATCCGCACACCAACTACCTGTCGCCCGACAACGCAGAAAATTTCGACATCAACATGAGCCTGTCTCTGGAAGGCATTGGCGCTGTGTTGCAGAGCGATAACGACAACGTCAAGATCGTGCGCCTGGTTCCGGCTGGCCCTGCCGCCAAAACCAAGCAAGTCGCGCCGTCGGACAAGATCATCGGCGTTGCCCAGGCCGACAAAGAGATGGTCGACGTGATCGGCTGGCGTCTGGACGAAGTGGTCAAACTGATTCGCGGGCCTAAAGGTTCGATCGTGCGCCTGGAAGTGATTCCAGCCAGCAATGCACCGAATGACCAGACCAGCAAAATCGTCGCGATCACCCGCGAAGCGGTCAAGCTCGAAGAACAGGCGGCGAAGAAGTCGATCCTCAACCTCAAGCAGGACGGCCACGACTACAAGCTCGGCGTCATCGAAATTCCAGCGTTCTATCTGGACTTCAAGGCCTATCGTGCTGGCGACCCGGAATACAAGAGCACCACGCGTGACGTGAAAAAACTGCTGACTGAGCTGCAAGCCGAAAAAGTCGATGGCGTTGTCATTGATTTGCGTAACAACGGCGGCGGTTCGTTACAGGAAGCCACGGAACTGACCAGCCTGTTCATCGACAAGGGCCCTACCGTACTGGTTCGCAACAGCGATGGTAAGGTCGATGTCCTTGAAGACGAAGCCAAAGGTGCTTTCTACAAAGGCCCTATGGCGCTGTTGGTCAACCGCCTTTCAGCCTCGGCTTCGGAGATTTTCGCCGGCGCCATGCAGGACTATCACCGCGCATTGATCATCGGCGGCCAGACCTTCGGTAAAGGCACCGTGCAGACCATTCAGCCGCTCAACCATGGCGAACTGAAACTGACGCTGGCCAAGTTCTACCGGGTTTCCGGCCAAAGCACCCAGCACCAGGGCGTACTGCCGGATATCGCGTACCCGTCGATCATCGACACCAAGGAAATCGGCGAAAGCGCGCTGCCCGAAGCAATGTCTTACGACACGATCAAACCGGCCATCAAGCCTGTCGTCGACCCGTTCAAGCCGTTTCTGGCGCAGCTGCAGGCGCGGCATGAGGCACGTTCGTCGAAAGACCCTGAGTTCGTGTTCATCGAGAACCGTCTGGACCTGGCGCAGAAGCTGATGGCAGAGAAAACGGTCAGCCTCAACGAAGCTGAACGCCGTGCTCAACACACCGATATCGAAGGCAAACAGCTGGCTCTGGAAAACACCCGCCGCAAGGCCAAAGGTGAAGAGCCGCTCAAAGAGCTGAAGAAAGAGGACGAAGACGCACTGCCGGAAGATGACAAGACCAAACCCGAGGACGACGCCTACCTGGCCGAAACCGGGCGCATCCTGCTCGACTACCTGAGCTTGAATACCGCTGTCGCAAAGAAGTAAAGGCCGGCTCATGACGGTGAAATGACGGCCATTTAATTCCGATTAGCAATAATCGGTCATCAAACAGTCATCAATCTGTCGTGAAATAGAGGGGCTGAGCGCCATGGCGCTCAGCCCCTTTTTCTTGTGCAGAGATCATCATGACCGTTACTGAACAGCTGAGCGCACTGAGTTCGATTTTGGCTCACCGCGATTTGCACAGCTTGTTCCAACCGATACTCTCGCTATCGGACCGGCGAATTCTTGGCTACGAAGCCTTGACCCGAGGCCCGTCCAATAGCTCGCTGCACTCACCTATCAGCCTGTTCGCAGTCGCCCGACAAGCCGGTCGGCTCAGTGAGCTGGAACTGGCCGCGCGCGAATGCGCCTGCCGGTGTTTCAGCGAGCAAAAACTTGAGGGCAAGCTGTTCCTCAACGTCTCGCCCGAGTCTCTCCTGGAACCGGCTCACCCACCCGGCCGCACGCTGGAGCTGCTGCAAACTTACGGCATCGCCCCCAGCCAAGTGGTCATCGAACTGACCGAGCAGACACCCACCGAAGACTTCGAGCTGCTGTATAAGGCGCTGCATCACTATCGGGACATGGGCTTTTCCATCGCTATGGACGACTTGGGTGCCGGATACTCCAGCCTGCGCCTGTGGTCAGAACTGCGCCCGGAGTACGTGAAGATCGATCGACACTTTATCGATGGCATTCATCAGGATGCGGTCAAGCGCGAGTTCGTCGGCTCCATGCTGCAAATGGCCAAGGCCTCCAGAGCGATTGTGATTGCTGAAGGCATCGAACTGCCAGAAGAGCTCGCGGTATTGATCGACATGGGCGTGGACCTGGTTCAAGGCTATCTGCTCTGCCGCCCACAAGAACATCCGCCGCGTGATGCCCGTGCTCTATTGCCCAAACTCGATCCGACGGCACCGGCGTTGAACGAAGACGCCTGTGACCTGAGCGCGCTGCTCACCGAACAACCGGCAGTCAATCAGTCCACACCTACCGCCGCCGTCCTCGAGTACTTTCGCAAACAAGCCAACCTCAACTCCCTGGCGGTGCTGGATGAGCAGTCGCAACCCTGCGGCATTGTGCATAGGCATTCGTTGTCCGAAGCCCTGTTAAAGCCGTTCGCCAAGGACCTGTTCGCCCGCAAACCGATCAGTCGCCTGATGAGCGATAACTTTCTCGCAGTCGAGCTGAATCAGTCCTTGCAGCAAGTCAGTCGCTTGCTGACCAGTCGCGCCAGGCAGCGTATCGAAGAGGATTTCATCATCACCCTCAATGGCTGCTACCTGGGGTTGGGGCGAGTGATAGACGTGCTTAAGCTGATTACGGAATTGAAAATTCAGCAGGCACGCTATGCCAACCCGCTGACATTGCTGCCTGGAAACGTGCCCATCCAGCAGTGCCTGACCCGCCTATTGCAACAAGGTCATGAGTCAATGATCTGTTACGTGGACATCGACAGTTTCAAGCCCTTCAACGATATTTATGGTTATGGGCGCGGCGACGAAGTGTTGCTATGCCTGGCCCAGTGCCTGAACGACCGGATCGATCCGAGCCGCGACTTTGTCGGGCACATAGGCGGTGATGACTTTTTGATGGTGCTGGGCACCGACGACTGGCGCAGACGCCTGAATCATCTGCTCGAAGATTTTCAGAATCAGAGTCGGCGCTTTTATCGGGCCGAACATCTGGAGTCTGGCTGTTTCACCGCACTCAATCGCCAGGGCCAGCGCCAGGACTTCCCGCTGTTGTCGCTGTCTGTAGGCGTCGTTCACCTGCACCCTGATGCTTGCGCGAATCTGGATGCCAGCCGGCTGGCAGAACTGGCGTCTCAAGCCAAGCACCACGCCAAGAACGTGGTCGGGGCCAGCGTGCATGTCATCGACACGCTGGACTTTAAAGCGTGCATCGCGAGCTAGAAACCCGATGACCTGCTCTGGGCCTCAAACGCTTTGGCGCGCTCCGGATCAGGGAGTAAACCGGGGCCGCCCTGCTGATATAGCTGCACCAGTTTGATCGTCGCCAGTGGATGCCTGGCCTTTGCTGCCATCACCCACCATTGGGCAGCATCGACAGCGTCAGGCGCCTTGCGCGTGTCACCCGCCAGGCTCAACACACCCAGTTGGTAGGCCGACTTGCCATCACCGCCCAAAGCCGCCAGACGCAGCAGACGCACGCCTTCCTCACGGGCACCCAAACCTTGGCCGCGAAACGTCAGGATATGCCCATAGAAGCTCTGAGCATCGACATCACCCAGGTTCGCCATGCGTGAGAATTGGCCTTCAAGCCATTGCCAACCTCTAGGGTGTTTAACGAACCACGACCAATGGAACAATCGCCGAGCAAGCCAGTAGCTCAATCGTGCCCGCAAACGCCACAGACTTGGCTTCACACGCTCTCCGGATAGCTGAATTCAAAGACCCGCGCCACTTCAGAAGCATGCCATGACGCTGCGGCCACGCCGTCGGAAGGCCCGGAGAATCGTCCAAGCCGTTCGACACATTCAAAGAAGCCTGTACGCGGCAAACGACTTGCACCTTGACTGATCACCAATGAGCTGCGCAATGGCTGTTCGGCCCGAGCATCCAACGCCGCCAAGTGTTCAAGTGCAGCCGTCAGGGTCAGCATCGCGGGGCTGGGAAGTTGCAGTCGTTCAAGCAGTGCACGGTAAGTTAATAGATGCCGCTGTCGGCGCGCCTGGTCCAGCTCTGTCAACAACCCGTCCCAGTGCTGACGGCTGATGCGCACGCTCATAAATCACCTCCCCAACCAGGAACACCCAATTCCCAGGCCAGGCTCCGACGAATGGCCGCATCAGGCAGGCGCTCGCCACTTTCGATCAACTCCAGGTACGACGGACTGATCCCTACTGCACGTGCCAACTGTGCAACCTCCAGGCCTTTGGCTGCGCGCAGGGCGCCCAACTGATCGAAGCCAGGATGATCGACAGGCATGGCCTCAGATGAGCTCGATGTGTGTTGAACGGGTGCGTCTGAGATGCCAGCCGCTTTGAGTAAAGCCTGGTACTGAACCCAAGGCAAAACTGCGTACTCTGGCTCTCCATCACGTGTAATTATTTGAAGATCCATACAACCCCCTGTAGGACTACAACACTTTGCGAGTAGGCTTTTTCCTTGTATCGGTATCTTAACAGCGGACAGGGGAACCTTGCGTGCACTGAATCGACACGCCATTGTATAAAGCGACAGATTACGCCAGTAAAACCGGGTGTGCTCAGGACTTGCGGTGCTCTAGTTCAAGGAGCGCTGGCGTATCGGGCAGTCGTTCAACGGCGGCGAGTTTCTCCGGCACCTGTTTCGCGCGCCATTCACGGAAGGCATTGAGCTCGGTTTCAAGGCTTTTCATGACCCAGGCCAAAACCACGATGTCATCGAGCATGCCAATCACGGGAATCCAGTCAGGGATGAGGTCGAGCGGGCTGAGAAAATACATTAACCCCGCCACCACCGACACCATCGCCTTGGGGCTGATGGCTCGATACTCACCACGCCAATAGGCGAGGCACAAGGCCTGCAGCAAGCGCAGGTCATCCTTGAGCTTGCCTAAGCGGTTGCCTTGTGTCGCGCCCTTGCGTGCTACAGCGAAGATCAAGGCCGGTAAACGCCCACGGCTGAGCAAGCGCTGAGCCATGGGTAAAAATCGAAGTACGTTCCAAGGTGTTTTCATGATCACTCCTAACGGAGGTTGGCAACAGGTATTACCACTGTGCCGCAAAAAAGGTTATCCACACAAGTTGTGGATAACCTTGTGAACAGAGCCATTTTTAAGGCCTGAAAGGCCCGCCCTGTAGGGCTTTGGCTCAAATCGGGCGTTTTTTACTCACATTAAAAATACGACAAATTCGTTGACTTGGGACCTGACTGAAGTTACCCCCATCGCATTACGGGGGGTCGCAACAAATCGTCCTACAATCTATCCAGAACTGACAGTGTGCTGACTCTACTACGACTGCGTCGAATATGATCCGTTCGTTGGCAAACCCCAGAAACAATAACGCCCCATCGAAACGGGGCGTTATGCTCAAACCGGCAATACTCGATTACTTGGTAACAGGCTCTTCAGGAGCGCTTGCGGCAGCAGCGTTGGCGTCCTTGATAGCGAGCAGCTCCAGATCGAATACAAGAACGGAGTTGGCAGGGATCGCCGGGCTTGGGCTTTGCGCGCCATAGGCCAGGTCGCTAGGGATGTACAGTTTGACTTTTTCGCCAACGTGCATCAGTTGCAGACCTTCAACCCAGCCCGGGATCACGCCGCTTACCGGCAGGTCGATCGGGCTGCCACGTTCAACGGAGCTGTCGAAGACTTTGCCGTCAATCAGTTTGCCTTCGTAGTGAACAGTCACCACGTCGGTCGGCTTAGGCTGAGCGCCATCAGCCTTTTTGACGATTTCGTATTGAAGGCCGGAAGCGGTGGTGGTCACCTCTTTACGCTTGCCGTTTTCTGCGAGGAATTTCTTGCCGGCTGCTGCCGACTCTTCGCTCATCTTGGCCATACGCTCTTCAGCGCGCTTTTGCAGGGCAGCAAAGGCTTCGACCAATTCATCATCCTTAAGCTTCTGTTCTTTTTTGCCGACGGCGTCTTCGATGCCCTGGGCTACCGCTTTGGAATCCAGATCATCCATGCCTTCCTGAGCGAGGCTTTTGCCCATGTTCAGGCCAATACCGTACGAAGCTTTTTGCGCCGGGGTTTTCAGCTCTACGTTGGTATGCGAGTCACAACCCGCGAGTACCAGACCTACCAGGGCTACCGCCGCCGCCAACCGATGCTGTTTCATACTAATTCCTTGTTCATGCGCCAATAGGGCAAACGAGTAAAGCCGCGAGCTTATCAGGCTGCCGCGATCAATGGCTACCGGCATGAGAGGCAGAAAATCCAGATAAGTTCAGGTATCCAAAGGTTTTCTTGCGCAGCGTGCATGCCGTACAGCATTGGTTCAGCTACGCAGCAAGAGCCCATTCGCCGAGACTGAATATTTTCGTGACCTAACAGCGGAAACGAAACTGTTAACCGGGGTTTGTTCATTCGGCGCTCTCTTCAAAGAAGATCAGCCCCCACTCAGCCCCGTGTCGATTCACTTCAAGAGCACAGGGGACCACGCACTATGAATGCTCACGACTTTCAGTCAGTGCTGAATAAAAAGCAATAGCACTTACATCCTGGTTTCGATGCGCCCGGACTCTTGACTCCCTACGCACAAAGAACCAACGCCATGGCGAGCACATTCAAACCCATAGTAGACAAGCCAATATTTCTTGCAAAATTTTTACTGATTTCATACCGTTAATTTTCCAGCATCCAGCGTTGCGTTCGGCGCCACGAGCGGATGCTAATGAGTGGCTTTTCTGAAATACAACCCTCAAAAGCGGCTTTATAGGCGTGATAACCCGTGCGTACAGACCTCGACTGCAAGCAAGCCTTTATATGTCAGCTCATCATTGGGGTGCTCTCACGCTACGCCTGATGAGCGGGCAAGCACTTTCAATAAAGTAAATGCAGAGTTCGACTTTCTGCGTAAGTTGTTAGTATATGAGCACAAGACACACAGCCTACATAGGGACACCATGAGCCAGAGCTTTCTCCCCTTCTCCCGTCCGAGTATCGGTGACGAAGAAATTGCCGCCGTCGAGCAGGTTTTACGCTCCGGTTGGATCACCACCGGCCCGAAAAACCAGGAGCTTGAACAGCAATTTGCCGAGCACGTGGGCGCTCGTCACGCCGTGGCCCTTTCGTCTGCCACGGGCGCGATGCATGTCACGTTGCTCGCCTTGGGCATTGGCCCGGGCGATGAGGTGATTACCCCGTCGCAAACCTGGGTGTCCACCGCGAACATGATCTGTTTGCTCGGCGCGACCCCGGTATTCGTCGACGTGGACCGCGATACCCTGATGAGCGACCTGGCCGCCATTGAAGCCGCCATCACCCCGCGCACCAAAGCCATCATCCCGGTGCATTACGCCGGGGCCTCCTTTGATCTCGATCCCCTCTACGCGTTGGCTGAGCGTCACGGCATCCCGGTGATCGAAGATGCCGCGCACGCGGCGGGCACGCTTTACCGCGGACGCGCGATCGGCGCCCAAGGCACCGCGATTTTTTCGTTCCACGCGATCAAGAACATGACCTGCGCCGAAGGCGCGATGTTCGTCAGCGATGACGAGAACCTCGCCAACCGGGTCCGCATGCTCAAGTTTCACGGGCTGGGCGTAGACGCCTACGACCGCATGACCCATGGCCGCAAACCGCAGGCGATGGTCATTGAGCCCGGCTTCAAATACAACCTGGCCGACATGAACGCCGCCATCGCCCTGGTGCAGCTCAAGCGCCTCGGCGAGATCAATGCCAAGCGCGAGGTCCTGGCCCAGGCCTACCTCAAGCGTCTGGCAGGCTTGCCGATCCAGCCGCTTCTGCTGCCAAGCTATCCGCAGCAGCATGCCTGGCACCTGTTCATCCTGCGCATCGATGCCGAGCGCTGTGGCCTGGACCGCGAGGCCTTCATGAAAGGCTTGCAGGAGCAGAATATTGGCACGGGCATTCATTTTATCGCCACCCACCTGCACACCTATTACCGCAACCGCTTCCCGTCGGTCCAGTTGCCCAACACCGAATGGAACTCCGCGCGCCTGTGCTCGATCCCGCTGTTTCCCGACATGACCCTCGACGACGTCGAGCGCGTCGCGTGCGCCATTGAAACCACTCTGGAACGAAGCCTGTGAGACCTTATCCGATTAAGTGCGTTTCGATCGTCATCCCGGTCTACAACGAAGAGCAGAGCCTGCCCGAGTTGTTGCGCCGCACCGAAGCGGCCTGCGCCCAGTTGCACCATGAATTTGAAATCGTGCTCGTCGACGACGGCAGCCGCGACGACTCCGCGCAAATCCTCCAGGACGCCGCCGAGCGTGAAGGCAGCTCGATTGTCGCGGTGATCCTCAACCGGAACTACGGTCAGCATGCGGCCATCATGGCCGGCTTCGAGCAGTGCAAGGGCGATGTGGTCATCACCCTGGACGCCGACCTGCAAAACCCGCCGGAAGAAATTCCGCGCCTGGTCGCCCAGGCCGAGCTCGGCTACGACGTGGTCGGCACCGTGCGCAGCAACCGCCAGGATTCCGCCTGGCGCCGCTGGCCGTCACGCTTGATCAATCTGGCCGTGCAACGCTCCACCGGCGTGGCCATGAGTGACTATGGCTGCATGCTGCGGGCGTATCGACGCACGATCGTCGACGCCATGCTGGCCTGCCGCGAGCGCAGTACGTTCATCCCGATTCTGGCCAACAGCTTTGCCCGCCACACCACCGAAGTGCTCGTCCCGCACGCCGAGCGTGAACACGGCGATTCGAAATACAGCACCATGCGCCTGATCAACCTGATGTTCGATTTGATCACCTGCATGACCACCACGCCCTTGCGCCTGCTGAGCATCCTGGGCTTCAGCATGGCCATTCTCGGCGTGCTGTTCGCCGTATTGCTGATCGGTTTGCGCCTGATATTCGGCGCCATCTGGGCCGGCCAAGGCACCTTCGTATTGTTTGCCGTGCTGTTCGTGTTCACCGGTGGCCAGTTCATCGGCATGGGCCTGCTGGGCGAATACCTGGGCCGCATGTACAGCGATGTCCGCGCCCGCCCGCGTTTTTTCATCGAAAAAGTGCTGCGCAGCCCGCCCGCGACGTCCGCTGTAACTGGTAACAGCTCACACCCGTCTTCATCTTCCACTCAGGTCACGTTATGAATCCTAAAGCTGTCGTCTTTGCCTATCACGATATTGGCTGTGCTGGCATCGAAGCCTTGCTCACCGCAGGCTATGAAATCGCTGCCGTGTTTACCCATGCCGATGACCCGAAGGAAAACACCTTCTACGGTTCAGTCGCGCAATTGTGTGCACGCAAAGGCATTCCGGTGCACGCGCCGGAAGATGCCAACCACCCTCTGTGGATTGAGCGGATCAGCAAACTCAACGTTGACTACCTGTTCTCCTTTTACTATCGCCACCTGCTGGGTGAGCAACTGCTGGCCTGCGCGAACAAGGGCGCCTTCAACCTGCACGGCTCCCTGCTCCCGCACTATCGCGGCCGCGCCCCGGCCAACTGGGTCCTGGTGAACGGCGAGACCGAAACCGGCGTGACCCTGCACCGCATGGTCAAGCGCGCCGATGCCGGCGCGATCCTGGCCCAACAGCGCGTGGCCATCGAACGCGCCGACACCGCCCTGACCCTGCACGGCAAGCTGCGCGAGGCCGCTGTCAGCCTGTTGCGCGACGCGTTGCCGCTGCTGGCCCAAGGCAAGTTGAGCGAAACCGCCCAGGACGATACCCAGGCGTCTTACTTCGGTCGCCGCACCCCGGCTGACGGCCTGCTGGACTGGAAGCGCCCGGCCGAACAGTTGTTCAACCTGGTGCGCGCCGTAACCCAACCCTACCCGGGGGCGTTCTGCCCGGTGGGCGAACACAAACTGATCGTCTGGAGTGCCGACGTCGTTGCCGGCAATGAAGGCATCGCCCCAGGCCGGGTGATCAGTTCCGATCCCCTGCGCATCGCCTGTGGCGAAGATTCCTTGGTGATCACCGCCGGTCAGCGCGGCGATGCCGGGCTCTACCTCAGCGGCCCGCAACTGGCCCGCGAACTGGGTCTGGTCGAAGGCTCGCGCATGGTCGGCAGCGAGTCGGCACGTGCCGTGCGTCGCACCCGCGTCCTGATCCTGGGCGTCAACGGCTTTATCGGCAACCACCTGTCCGAGCGCCTGCTGCAAGACGACCGCTATGAAATCTATGGCATGGACATCGGTTCCGACGCCATCGACCGCCTGCGCAGCCACCCGAACTTCCATTTCGTCGAAGGCGACATCAGCATCCACTCCGAGTGGATCGAATACCACATCAAAAAATGTGATGTCGTGCTGCCGCTGGTGGCCATCGCCACGCCGATCGAATACACCCGCAACCCGCTGCGCGTCTTCGAACTCGACTTCGAAGAAAACCTGAAGACCGTGCGTTACTGCGTGAAATACGACAAGCGCGTGATCTTCCCGTCGACCTCCGAAGTGTACGGGATGTGCACCGACCCGAATTTCGACGAAGACACCTCGAACCTGATCGTCGGCCCGATCAACAAGCAACGCTGGATCTACTCGGTCTCCAAGCAATTGCTCGACCGGGTGATCTGGGCTTATGGCCAGAAAGGCCTGCGCTTCACCCTGTTCCGTCCGTTCAACTGGATGGGCCCACGCCTGGACCGTCTGGACTCGGCGCGGATCGGCAGCTCGCGAGCCATCACCCAACTGATCCTGCACCTGGTGGAAGGCACCCCGATTCGTCTGGTCGACGGCGGCGCACAAAAACGCTGCTTCACCGACGTGGCTGACGGCATCGAAGCCCTGGCACGCATCATCGAAAACCGTGATGACAAGTGCAACGGCCAGATCATCAACATCGGCAACCCGGACAACGAAGCCAGCATCCGTCAGTTGGGCGAAGAACTACTGCGTCAGTTCGAAGCTCACCCACTGCGCTCGAACTTCCCGCCGTTCGCCGGCTTCCGTGACGTCGAAAGCCAGTCTTTCTATGGCACCGGCTACCAGGACGTGACCCACCGCAAGCCAAGCATCGACAACGCTCGCCGTCTGATCGACTGGGCCCCTACCATCGAACTGAGCGAAACCATCGGCAAAACCCTGGACTTCTTCCTGCAAGAAGCGATGCTCGAAATCGCGGATAAGCGCTGAGGTTATTCTTTAACGTCAAGCAAAAAAGCATGAGGCGCCATTTATGGCGCCTCATCATCATCTGAAGTGACTGGTTGGGCTATCAACGCTGGAACCTCGACTCATTCCGTCCAGCGCTGAACGTCTTCAGCCTACATCCCCAAGTACAAGGATTTCTCATGGGCGACTATTTCCGTCAATTGCTGACTGAAGCACATCAGCAAAATAGGCTTTTTCAACCTGGGAGCCGCTGGCAGGGAGCTCGCCAGCCATGACCAAACGCTGGGGAATACCTCTTCTTCTACTCGCCTTTGGCCTTTTTTATCTGCTGCCGATGCCCTTTCACGGCCTATGGATTCCGGACGAAACCCGCTATGCACAAGCCAGCCAGGAAATGCTCCTGACCGGCAACTGGGCTGCGCCACACTTTATGGGCCTGCGCTACTTTGAAAAGCCCGCCGCTGGCTACTGGATGATCGCCATCGGCCAAGCGGTATTTGGAGAAAACCTGTTCGGCGTACGCATCGCCTCGGCTCTGAGCCTGGGGCTGAGCACCCTGCTGACCTACCTGATTGCTCGCCGCCTATGGAACACCCCGCGCAAGAGCTTCACCTGCGCCGCGATATACATGAGCTTTGGCCTGATCGTCGGGCAAGCCGGCTACGCCAACTTCGATCCGCAGTTCACCCTATGGGTCAGCCTCAGTCTGGCCGCCTTGTGGTACGCCATCGACAGTACCGCACATCGCGCAAAACTGGCCGCCTGGACGGTACTCGGCCTGGCCTGCGGAATGGGCTTCATGACCAAGGGCTTCCTGGCCCTCCTGCTGCCAGTGCTGATCGCCCTGCCTTACATGATCTGGCAGCGTCGATTGACTGAAATGATGCGCTATGGCTTGCTGGCCGTGCTGGCCGCCGTACTGGTCTCGTTGCCTTGGGTGCTGACCGTGCAAATGCGCGAACCCGACTTCTGGTCTTTCTTTTTCTGGCACGAGCACATTCGCCGATTTGCCGGCGACGATGCGCAACACGCTCAACCCTGGTGGTTCTACTTGCCATTGCTGGTTGTCTCAAGCCTGCCTTGGGCGCTGCTGCTCCCCAGTACCTTCAAGCAAGCCTGGCAGACCAGAACCCAGCCAAAAATCGCGTTTCTGCTGCTCTGGCTAGTGTTGCCGCTGGCCTTTTTCAGCCTGAGCCGAGGCAAGCTACCGACCTACATCATGCCGTGCATGCTGCCCTTGGCGCTGTTGATCGGCCACACGCTGACCAGTCGGCTTGAACAGGCCAAAACGGGGATTATCCGCGCTAACGGGCTGCTAAACCTGGCCCTCGGTCTGGTTGCACTACTCGCGGTGGCTTACCTGCAATTCAGCAACCCCATCTATGACCATGAGCCGCTTAACCTGGCTGTGATGCTCATTGCACTGGGGGGCTGGGGCATCGCCAATGCCCTGCAAGTTGCCAGGCCATCGGCGCTTTCGCTGGCCCCCGCCGTGGGGATGCTGGCGCTGGTCGCCTTGCTACCTGCTGCACTGCCCAACAGCATTGTCTATAACAAGACACCCGATAGATTCATTTCCGAGCATGCTCAGGAGCTTCGCCAGGCCCGTTCGCTCCTGAGCAACGAGCTGGGTGCAGCCTCCGCTCTGGCCTGGCATACCGCACGCCCGGACATAACGCTGTATAACACTGTCGGCGAGACAAAATATGGATTCAGCTACCCTGACTCCCAGGGCCGCGCAGTGACACTAAACGATGTCCAGCAATGGATGGTCCAGGCTCGCCGGAAAGGCTCGGTCGGCGTGGTTATGCGGGTCAAAGAGGATAGCGAACTGCATGAAGTCGATCTGTTGCCTAAAGATGGAAAGCGTTATGAACAGGGCAATATCGTGATCTTTATTTTTGCACAAACGACCCCATGACCTTATTTCTTGCTGGAGGCCCACGCTGACGCCTTCAACGAACATTTCCCGGTATTAAAGACTCGCTGAATGACCTGGGTCATTCAGCGAGTGATGACTATTCAATTTCGACGCACACGCGGCAATAAGTCTTAGGAACTGCGCATGAAAATCAGTGTATTCGGTAGTGGTTATGTGGGGCTCGTGCAAGCGACTGTGCTTGCTGAGGTGGGTCATGATGTCATCTGTATGGACATTGATGAGGACAAGGTCAAGCAGCTTGCGCAAGGCAATGTGCACATCTTCGAACCAGGCCTGGCCAATCTTGTTCGGGACAATCTTGAGAGCAAGCGCCTGCACTTCACCAGCGATGAAAAGTTGGCGGTCGAACACGGCGAAGTCTTGTTTATTGCTGTCGGGACACCCTCAGGCGACGATGGCTCGGCAGACCTCCGCTATGTTTTCTCTGTCGGCGATGCCATCGCCAGGCATCGGGTCACCCCCCTGATCATCGTCGAAAAATCCACGGTCCCGGTCGGCACCGGCGACGCTTTGCGTGCTCATATCGAAAAAGCCTTGGCGGGACGCCCATTGGGGTTCGATATCGTCTCCAACCCCGAGTTCCTCAAGGAAGGCTCGGCGGTCACCGACTGCCGTAAACCAGACCGCATCGTGATCGGTTGCGAACGTGAAGAAGTCCGCGAGGTCATGCGCGATCTCTATGCACCGTTCAACCGTAACCACGACCGCATCATGTTCATGGACCTGCGCAGTGCCGAACTGACCAAGTACGCCGCCAACTGCATGCTTGCAACCAAGATAAGCTTCATCAACCAGATCGCCGAATTGGCCGAGCACCTGGGCGCAGACATTGAAGCCGTGCGTCTGGGCATTGGCGCCGACTCGCGTATTGGTTACGACTTCATCTATGCGGGCTGCGGTTATGGCGGCTCGTGCTTTCCCAAGGACATGCGCGCGCTGATCCACAGTGCCGACCAGGCCAACTGCTCCAACGACCTGTTGCAGGCAGTTGAAGCTATCAACGAACGGCAGAAACACAAACTGTTCGATCGGCTCAATGCCTTCTATAAAGGAGACCTCAACGGCAAGACCTTCGCCTTGTGGGGCCTGGCTTTCAAGCCCAATACCGATGACATGCGCGACGCCCCCAGCCGCGTCCTGCTGGAAGCCTTGTGGGCAGCCGGAGCAAATGTGCGCGCCTATGACCCGGAAGCCATGCAGCAGACCCAACTGCTCTATGGCGACCATCCTGGCCTTGCCCTGATGGGTACGCTGGAATCGGCACTCAGTGGCGCCGATGCGCTGATCATTTGCACCGAATGGCAACTGTTCAAGGCGCCGGACTTCGATGAAATCCACAAACGCCTGAAAGCGCCGGTGATCTTCGACGGCCGTAACCTGTATGACGCCGAACGTATGGCTCAGAAGGGCTTTACGTACTTCCCGATGGGCCGGGGCGAGTCATGCAACCTGCCAATCCCGCAACAGAAATGGGATTCCAGCAAAGCCCTCTGATTGACCGATCCCGATACCGGAGCCTTTATACAAAGACTCCGGTATCGATCTAACATCTATAAATGTCGGACACGATCATCAGTGTTTGATCAAGACCGAACCCATCTTTTACTGATCGCAAACGCGAACAGGCGCCGGTACAGTCCTTCCAGACTCTGCAGCAGCTGCACCTTGACTTGACCTACGTTTAGCGCCGTGGTTACAGCCCAATAGCTGGCGATGGCCACCAGAAACGCGCCAATGATGTCGAATGGGAAATGCACGCCCAGATAAACACGGGCAGCACCCACAGCGACACCCAGCAACACCAGTAACACGCCGACGTTGCGCAAGGCGCTCCAGACAAACGCCAGCCCCACCGAGAAAAACACCACGGCATGGTCGCTAGGGAAAGAGGTTTCTGCTTTATGGGCCAGGAAACTATGGCCCAACGGAATCATAAATGGCCGGGGATGCATCCAGGCCATAGCAATCAACTGATTGATAATCAGGGCAACCAACAAACTCAGCGTCGCAACCAATACCACCGCTCGGCGCTGCGGGCCTCCCCATAGCCAAAAAACCACCAGCATCAAGGGAATGCCATAAATCAGCCACTTCGCAACAGCGATGGCTATCCACAGCATCCCGGGGGCAGGGTCTGCACCGGCATTGATCATTAGAAAAAGTGAACGATTCAATGCTTCCACGTAGCGAGCCACCCTATCAACACATTATAGATAATGCCCCCGAAGGTCAGACGACTTCTAGACGCCCGCCTGAAAGGGGAACTTTAAACAGCATTATTTCATTAACATCAGCCGTACAGTTTTACACCTGTACCTGTAACAACATTGCGCTCTCGAACACAGATTTTAGCTGAATATAACCAGCGAGTTTAGATCTTCACGCGTGAAAAAAAAGTGAATGCACTGCACAGGGAAACGTCGACCCGAGCACAGGCTTCACTCTCAGCGACACCGCACCAGGAGGTGAGCCGAGATCAAATACGGACGACCCAAGAGCGCGCGCACCTTTCCCTGCCTATGATCCGAGTCGTCATTTAATCAAGGAGCGGCAACACGTCGTTCACTGATAAGAGCCAACCTGTACGTATCAAAGCTGACCGAAATACGCTTTTTTCGTCATTTCGACACCAATTTGACAACTCACCCTATACATTTAACGCGCTTTGTCGTGCCGTACGACAAAGTCTGACATTCCGGGAGGCACTCGGTCGCTGTATGGAAACTATAAGAATGAAATTCTGGAAAAGTGACAGGGGAGCACTCCTGCTATTGCTCGCGGTATCCGCACTGATGCTGCTGCTGGGGCTGGGAACAAGGGAGCTATGGGGCGCGGAAACCCGCTGGGCCAATATCGCCTTACAGATGCTACAAACAGACAACTATTTCGACCCCTACCTCAAGGGCGCACCCTATTACGACAAACCGCTGCCCACTTATTGGCTGATCACCGCCACGGCAAGCCTGATGGGCGGCCTGAACCACTGGTCACTGCGCCTGACGTCGGTGATTGGCGCCTGGCTAAGTATCTTGCTGGTCTATCTCATTGGCGAGCGACTGTTCCGCAAAGGCACTGGCCTGATCGCCGGCTGGCTGCTGGCGACGACCTTCTTTTTCATTTTCTGGGCACGGGTGGCTACGGCCGACATTCTTACCGTCTGCGGCGTGCTCGCGGCCGTCTGGTGGTATTGGCGCGGTCCAGATGACACTCGCCTGAGTCGCTACGTAGTGTTCTTCGTCCTACTGGCGCTCACCTCCCTGCTCAAAGGTCTGATTGGCTTCATCCTGCCGGGGCTGATGCTATTGCCGCACGTGCTCAGCGAGGGGCGCTGGAAGCGCCATCTCAACTGGCGCCTGTGCCTGGCGCTGTTGATCGCGGGCCTGCTCTATATGGTGCCGTTCATATTGTCGCACCAGTATGGCGCTCCCAACTACGGCGAAAGCGGCCTGGGTCTGGTCTTCCGGGAGAACGTGGTAAGGTTTTTCCACCCCTTCGACAATATCGGCCCGATCTATACCTACCTGCTCTACTTGCCGATCTATACCCTGCCTTGGGCGCCATGCTGGATACTCGGCCTGTGGTTGGCTCTGCGCAACTGGAAGCAGATCGAACCGAACACCCGCTGGCTGATATGGGGCCTGGGCCTGCTGTTTGTATTCTTCACCGCCAGTGGCAGTCGGCGCAGCTACTACGTATTACCCCTGGTGCCATTCGCACAGCTACTGTCTGCCTGGTGGATAACCCGGCGCATGGCCGAACGACGCGCTGCCGGCAAAATCAGCGGTCCAGGCTGGACCCGGGGCATCGCAGCTGCGGCGGTGACACTCCTGCTGGTGCTGGGCATTATCTATCCTTGGACCAATGGTGGCGGCGGCGTCATCCAGTTCTCCGCTGACATAAAGGCGCAAGCCAGCAAAAGCGCACCCTGGAGTCAGTGGCGCATGGTGCTGGTCGAGGTCGACAATAAACTGCCGATGTACCTGCAAAATAAAGGTGCACCTTTTTACTATGTACAGGACAGCGAGGACTTTCCACGCGACGGTAACAGCGCCGCATTCCTGGCATGGCTAGAGAAGAAAAGCGGCCAGACATGGGACCCGCAGCGCACGATCATCATCACCCAGTATCACGATATTCATCAGCTTCCTCTTGGCTACCTGGCCGCCGACCATCAGGTGATCACCACTAAGCCGAATAATGGCGCACGGCTATTCCATGCCCGCGAATCCGGCAGCGTTGCGTTTGTCCCGGGAACATCCGCCCCAGACGCACCCCTGCTGCAATCGAAAACGACTGCAAAATCGGACTCACCAAAGGAGTGAACGATCAACGCAATTAGCCCGCCGATAGATTTCGGAAGTCTACCGGCCTGGAGTGGAGGTAGACTTTTTCGACGTTGGCGCAGGGAAGCACCCTAGCTGTTGGCTCCCGATGATAATCGGGAGCCAACCCCAAGCTTCAGCGATTGGTTTTTGATATTCAGAAAGCAAAAAAGCGACCCTAAGGTCGCTTTTTTGTTGCTTCAAGGAGTTCAAGGGCCTTGAAGCTAAATATGGCGCAGCGGACGGGACTCGAACCCGCGACCCCCGGCGTGACAGGCCGGTATTCTAACCGACTGAACTACCGCTGCGCGTAACACTGAGAAGGATTGGTGGGTGATGACGGGATCGAACCGCCGACCCGCTGCTTGTAAGGCAGCTGCTCTCCCAGCTGAGCTAATCACCCTTCACTCTCGGTGTGGCGCGCATTCTATATAGCGACCCCACCTCTGGCAAGCACTTTTTTAAATAATTTTTATAATCCTGCCAAAGGCTTAGCACAGGGTTGGCCGCAGAGGCCGAGGAGCGAATAATGCCCCCACTTTGTACAAAGGAGAGATTCACCCCATGTGGTTCAAAAACCTGCTTATCTATCGCCTGACCCAAGACCTGCCTTTTGATGCCGAGGCGCTGGAAACCGCACTGGCAACCAAACAGGCGCGCCCTTGTGCCAGCCAGGAGTTGACCACTTACGGTTTCGTCGCACCGTTCGGAAAAGGTGAGGACGCTCCTCTGGTTCACGTCAGCCAGGATTTCCTGCTGATTGCTGCACGCAAGGAAGAACGTATTCTGCCTGGCAGCGTGGTGCGTGATGCAGTGAAGGAAAAGATCGAAGAGATCGAAGCCGAACAAATGCGCAAGGTCTATAAGAAGGAGCGTGATCAGATCAAGGATGAAATCATCCAGGCCTTCCTGCCCCGCGCCTTTATTCGTCGTTCGGCGACCTTTGCCGCCATTGCGCCGAAACAGGGTCTGATTCTGGTTAACGCCTCCAGCCCGAAACGCGCCGAAGACCTGCTCTCCACCCTGCGTGAAGTGATTGGCTCGCTGCCAGTGCGCCCCCTGACGGTAAAAGTCGCGCCAAGCGCAACCATGACCGAGTGGGTCAAGTCCCAGAAAGCCGCTGACCACTTCTTCGTCCTCGACGAGTGTGAGCTGCGTGACACCCATGAAGATGGCGGCATCGTGCGCTGCAAGCGCCAGGATTTGACCAGCGATGAAATCCAGCTGCACTTGAGCACCGGCAAGGTGGTCACTCAGCTGTCATTGGCCTGGCAGGACAAGCTGTCCTTCGTGCTGGACGACAAGATGGTGGTCAAACGCCTGAAATTCGAAGACCTGCTGCAAGATCAGGCCGAACAGGACGGTGGCGAGGAAGCCCTCGGCCAGCTGGACGCCAGCTTCACCTTGATGATGCTGACCTTCGGCGAGTTCCTGCCTGAGTTGTTTGAAGCGCTGGGCGGCGAAGAACTGCCACAGGGCATCTAAGCCATCAGCTGCTATGCGCTACCGGCTGCGGTAGCGCATTTCCCCTCTAATAAAAAGGAACAAGCCATGCGTGCGCTGGCTGCGTTGAGTCGCTTTGTCGGGAATACCTTCGCCTATTGGGTGCTGCTGTTTGCGGTATTGGCGTTTGCGCTGCCCGAATGGTTTATCGGTTTGAAAAGCGCCATCGTGCCGCTACTGGGCCTGGTCATGTTCGGCATGGGCCTGACCCTCAAGCTCGATGATTTTTCTGAAGTCGCTCGCCATCCATGGCGCGTGGCATTAGGGGTGGTCGCGCATTTCGTGATCATGCCCGGCGTCGCCTGGCTGCTGTGCCAGGCGTTTCATCTGCCCGCGGAAATCGCTGTGGGCGTAATTCTGGTGGGTTGCTGCCCGAGCGGCACGTCCTCCAACGTCATGACCTGGCTGGCCCGTGGTGATCTTGCGTTGTCGGTGGCTATCGCCGCAGTGACCACCCTGCTCGCCCCGCTGCTGACACCGGCACTGATCTGGTTGCTGGCCTCGGCCTGGTTGCCGGTATCTTTCATGGATATGTTCTGGTCGATTCTGCAACTGGTCTTGCTGCCCATCGTGCTCGGCGTCGTCGCACAACGCGTGCTCGGCCATCGAGCAAAAGCGGCGGTGGACGTCCTGCCACTGGTCTCAGTGGTCAGCATCGTATTGATCGTCGCGGCGGTGGTTGCCGCCAGCCAGGCGAAAATCGCCGAGTCAGGCCTATTGATCATGGCGGTAGTGATGTTGCACAACAGCTTCGGCTTTGTACTCGGCTACTTCACCGGCAGGCTGTTCAAGCTGCCGCTGGCGCAACGAAAATCCTTGTCACTGGAAGTCGGCATGCAGAACTCAGGGCTGGGGGCTGCGCTGGCCAGCGCCCACTTCTCGCCGCTGGCCGCCGTGCCCAGCGCTTTGTTCAGCGTCTGGCACAACATTTCCGGCGCGTTGCTTGCGACGTATTTCCGGCGCATGAGTGAAAAAGCGGACCGCGAACTCGCCACTCGGTCTGTTACCGACTAGCCGCGCTATCAATACCCTGACTTGCCCCCGAATCGTTTTTTGTGCACTATACTGCGCACAGCCAGGACGACCTGACTGATCCATCAGGAACAACGACTCGGGGACGACCCCTTTATAGGAGGTCATCATGTCCTGGATCATTCTGTTTTTCGCCGGCCTGTTCGAAGTCGGTTGGGCCGTCGGCCTGAAATACACCGAAGGCTTCACCCGCCCCCTGCCTACAGCCCTCACCATCGCGGCCATGCTGGTCAGCCTGGGCTTGCTCGGCCTTGCCATGAAAGAACTGCCGCTGGGCACTGCCTACGCGATCTGGACCGGTGTCGGCGCGATTGGCACCGTAATCGCCGGGATCATTCTGTTCGGTGAATCCGCAGCGCTGTTTCGCCTGGCCAGCGTGGGGTTGATTCTGTGCGGGCTGGTGGGGCTCAAGCTGAGCGCTTGAAGCCCCCCCCTGTGTGGACACGCCGCATCAAACTGATCGCGGGCAAGTGCGCTTCCATAAAATTGTTTTTTAATTCTTTAAAAACAATGACTTGGCACTTTTTTTCGTGTGAATATCCGGCATGTGCGGTTGCTGGACTTATGGTTTCGCTCTTACAGCGAGGATCCTTTTACAAGCGCCTAAAAGGTACCCCAAAACGCTTGCCGGTATGACTCACCCACATAGGTAACAATTCACTCCAAATCCCAAAGACAGATCAAAATCTGTAGGAGCGAATTCATTCGCGAAGGCGGCGTACCTGACACACCACTAAACGATCACGACACACAAATCGCAACCCAGTTTGCTGCGCGACAGCGCCGCGCCGAAGACGGGGCGCAGTTCAAAGTCTTTAAGTCTTTACCGCACCGCGCCTCTCAATTCCGCCACCCGAGCCTGCAATTCTGCTGGCAACGCCGCATCCACCGCCGGACCCGCCACCACGGTGATGCGCGACCACAGACGGCGTAAAATCCCTTTGTTCGGATCACGGCTGAAAAAACTACCCCATAAGCCCTGCAAAGCCAGTGGAATCACTGGCACCGGGGTTTCTTGCAGAATCCGGCTCAGGCCACCTTTAAACTCATTGATCTCCCCGTCAGCGGTCAGCTTGCCTTCAGGGAAGAGGCACACCAGCTCGCCATTTTTCAGGTACTCAGCAATTTTTTTGAAAGCCTGATCGTAGATAGCCATGTCTTCGTTGCGCCCGGCAATCGGGATGGTGCCGGCGGTGCGGAAGATGAAGTTGAGTACCGGCAGGTTGTAGATCTTGTAATACATCACGAACCGAATCGGCCGCCGCACAGCCCCACCAATCAACAACGCATCGACAAAGGACACATGGTTGCAGACCAGCAGCGCCGCGCCTTCGTCCGGGATCAGCTCCAGATTACGGTGCTCGACGCGGTACATGGAGTGGCTGAGCAGCCAGATCATGAACCGCATGGTGAACTCCGGCACGATCCTGAAGATATAAACGTTCACCGCGATGTTCATCAGCGATACCACCAGAAACAGCTGTGGAATCGACAGCTTGACCACGCTGAGAAGCACGATCGACACGATGGCCGACACCACCATGAACAGCGCATTGAGAATATTGTTGGACGCGATGACCCGTGAACGCTCGTTCTCGGCGGTGCGCGACTGAATCAACGCGTACAGCGGCACAATATAGAAGCCGCCAAAAACACCGATACCCAGAATATCCGCCAATACCCACCAGGCTTGACCATAAGACAGCACCGCCAGCCAGTCATTGGCCTGAACGTTTTGTGGAAACCCGCCCGAATGCCACCATAGCAGCAGCCCGAACACCGTCATCCCCATCGAGCCGAACGGCACCAGACCGATCTCCACCTTGCGCCCGGACAGACGCTCGCACAGCATCGAACCCAGCGCGATGCCTATGGAGAACACCGTGAGAATCAACGTGACGACAGTCTCGTCGCCATACAGCCACTCTTTGGCGTAGGCCGGAATCTGGGTCAGGTAAATCGCACCGACGAACCAGAACCAGGAGTTGCCCACAATCGAGCGCGAGACGGCGGGTGTCTGACCCAGACCTAAACGCAAGGTGGCCCAGGATTGACTGAAGATATTCCAGTTCAGGCGCATTTCCGACGAAGCAGCCGCCGCACGCGGAATACTGCGACTGGCGATATAGCCCAGGCACGCCACCAGCAAGATCGCCGTCGCAACGAGGGGCGCATAGTGCGCGGAGGACATCATGATTCCGGCGCCGATGGTGCCCGCCAAAATCGCCAGGAAGGTGCCCATCTCCACCAACCCGTTGCCGCCGACCAATTCATCTTCATGCAAGTGCTGCGGCAGGATCGAATACTTCACCGGCCCGAACAATGCGGAGTGAGTTCCCATGGCGAACAATGCCAGGAGCATCATCCACAGGTGGTTGAACATGAAACCCGCTGCGCCCACCAGCATGATCGCGATTTCGCCCAGTTTGATCAGGCGGATCAACGCATCCTTGGCGTATTTCTCGCCGAACTGACCTGCCAATGCCGAGAATAAAAAGAACGGCAGAATAAACAGCAGCGCACACAGGTTGACCCAAATAGAGCGATCACCGTCGATGCTCAGCTTGTAGAGGATGGCAAGGATCAGCGATTGCTTGAGGATATTATCGTTGAAGGCCCCGAGGGACTGGGTGATGAAAAACGGCAGAAACCGCCGTTTTCCCAGCAAGCTGAATTGCGATTGACTCATCGTCCATGTACTCGAATGGCGCCGGGGCCGGCTTTATTAGTTGGAGTGTCGATCTCCAATCCGAGCCACATTGGAAACGTTGCGTGAGCAGATGTCGATAGGACGCGTCTGGTTTGATCACCTCTCACGTCTTTAAAAACCACTTGCCTAAACCGGCACCTAACCCCGCAATACAGGGTGAAACGAACAGTTCTCCTCTATAGGCGCCGCGTACGGTCCGGCTCATGACGATCAGCCACAATATCGCCAGACAGAGCACCAGCGCACAACCGGCCAGCGAGAAAAACGTCAGGTGCAGCCTTGCCGCAAGCTTCAAGGTCGCCAATGCGTAGACACCCAGCGGAAAGGTGAACCCCCACCAACCGAGATTGAACGGGATGCCGGTGCGCAGGTAACGCACAGTAATCAGCACGGCGATCAGCATCCACCATAAGCCGAAGCCCCAAAGCGTAATACCTGCCACCAGACCTATGCCGTCAGCGATCTCACCGAGCCCAGGCAAACCATTGGCCGCAAAAATCGCCGGGCCGTCGGCCCCCATCAGCAACATACCCAACGCTCCGGTGCCGATCGGACCCAGCGCCAGCCAACTCGAAGCGGCCATGTTTTCGTGGGGCAATTTATGCAAGGCCATGCGCAACAACAAAATGGACAGGATGCTGAACGCTACCGGCACCGAGAACGCCCACAACACATAGCTGGTGATCAGCACACCGAATTGCGCGGAGGCATCTGCCAGATGAGGGGCGAGCAAACCACCACTGGCCGCAGCCACCTCAGCAGCGACCACCGGTAATAACCACACGGCTGTCATCTGGTCGATACTGTGTTCCTGACGCGTGAACATCATGAACGGAATGGCCACCCCGCAGGCCAGGGCCATGGCCACGTCCAGCCACCACAGGGCCTCGGCAATGGGCACGACACCCGCGCCCCATCGCGGCAGACCGAATAGCAAAAAGCCGTTGATGATGGTCGCCAATCCCATGGGGATGGTGCCGAAAAACATCGAGACCGTAGAGTGCCCGAACACCCGCCGTGCCTCATCGAAAAACAGCACCCAGCGTGCTGCGTACAGCACGCTGAAGAGTACAAACAAGCCAATATTGAACAACCATAGCCCGTGGGCAAACAGCTGCAAGCCCGGAATCTGCACCGGCAATTGCCCCAGTGTCAGGGCCAGAATGCCAGTACCCATCGTGGCGGCGAACCAATTAGGCGTGAACTGGCGAATCACTTCTCGCGGGTGACTCAACTTACTCAGCGGCAGGTTACCTTGGGGGGCAGCAGGGTGTGGCGCAGGCATAGTGGGGCAAGGCATGATTTTCTCCAGTCCTCCAGTGAGGTGGAATAATTCTATAACCAGACGATATATCTATATAACGGGTAATCTCTCTATAGGTCATCAGTTTTATCTATATGCGAGACCATTGACCTCATCCTGCGGCACCAGGCCGCGCCAAGACCTTGGTAGACACTGACGAACCCTGGGCATCATGCGAGACTGTGTGGCCGGAGCTGGATGGTTTCCGGGCGATCATCTTTTTACTGGCGCTGCTGAGCACTCTTGTGGCGCTATCTGGAGTTTTACATGTCGCTGTCCAGCGGGCTGATTGCTGCAGTCGCCCTGACCTATATGGCCGTTATGTTCGCCATTGCCTTCTATGGTGATCGGCGCAGTGCGCCTCTGTCCCCACGTTTGCGGGCTTGGGTCTACAGTCTGTCGCTGGCAGTGTATTGCACCAGCTGGACATTCTTCGGCGCCGTGGGCCAGGCGGCCGAACAACTCTGGTCGTTCCTGCCGATCTATCTGGGGCCAGTGTTGCTGCTGATGCTGGCGCCCTGGGTGCTGCAGAAGATGGTGATGATCAGCAAGCAGGAGAACATCACCTCCATCGCCGACTTCATCGCTGCGCGCTATGGCAAGTCGCAATCGCTGGCCGTTGTCATTGCATTGATCTGCCTGGTTGGCGTTTTGCCGTACATTGCCTTGCAACTCAAAGGCATTGTTTTGGGGGTGAACCTGCTGATCGGCGCTGTCGCCGAATCCACCGGCACCCGCGCCCAGGACACGGCACTCATCGTTTCGCTAATCCTGGCGCTGTTCACCATCTTGTTCGGCACCCGCAACCTCGATGCCACCGAACACCACCGCGGCATGGTGATGGCGATTGCTTTCGAAGCGCTGGTCAAGCTGTTCGCGTTTCTCGCCGTGGGCGCGTTCGTGACCTTCGGCCTATACGACGGTTTCGATGACCTGTTTAGTCAGGCGATGATCGCCCCTCGTCTGGAGGAATACTGGAAGGAAACCGTCAACTGGCCGTCCATGGTGGTGCAAACCGGCGTGGCGATGATGGCGATGGTTTGCCTGCCACGGCAGTTTCACGTCACCGTGGTGGAGAATATCGAGCCGCAGGATCTACGGCTGGCCAAGTGGGTGTTCCCGGCCTACCTGGCCCTGGCGGCGCTGTTCGTGGTGCCCATCGCCCTGGCCGGACAAATGTTGCTGCCCAGTTCGGTGCTGCCCGATTCGTTCGTGATCAGCCTCCCATTGGCGCAAGCACACCCGGCGCTGGCGCTGCTGGCCTTTATCGGCGGGGCCTCAGCGGCCACCGGCATGGTGATCGTCGCCAGCGTCGCACTGTCGACCATGGTTTCCAACGACATGTTGCTGCCATGGCTGCTGCGCCGCCAAACGGCTGAGCGTCCCTTCGAGGTGTTCCGTCACTGGATGCTGTCGGTACGTCGGATCAGCATCGTGGTGATCCTGTTGCTGGCTTACGTCTGCTACCGACTGCTCGGTTCAACAGCCAGCCTGGCAACCATCGGCCAGATCGCCTTCGCCGCCATCACTCAACTGGCCCCGGCCATGCTCGGTGCGCTGTACTGGAAACAAGCCAACCGCCGAGGCGTATTTGCAGGCCTGGCAGGGGGCACCTTTATTTGGTTTTACACCTTGGTGCTGCCGATTACCGCCAATAGCCTGGGCTGGGCGCTCAGCAGCTTTCCAGGGCTGGCCTGGCTGCACAGTAACCCCCTGCATCTGCCGATCACTCCACTGACCCAAGGTGTGGTGCTGTCTCTTGCCGGTAACTTCACCCTGTTTGCCTGGGTGTCGGTGCTGTCACGCACGCGGGTTTCCGAACACTGGCAGGCCGGGCGTTTCATTGGCCAGGAAATCAGCGTACGGCCCAGTAACCGTTCGTTACTGGCCGTGCATATCGAAGACTTGTTGAGCCTGTCTGCGCGCTTCGTCGGCGAGGAGCGTGCCCGACAAAGCTTTATTCGCTTCGCCTATCGTCAGGGCAAGGGCTTCAACCCGAACCAGAACGCCGACGGCGAGTGGATCGCCCATACCGAACGGCTGCTGGCCGGTGTGCTCGGCGCATCGTCGACCCGCGCAGTGGTCAAGGCCGCCATCGAAGGCCGGGAGATGCAACTCGAAGACGTGGTGCGCATCGCTGACGAAGCCTCCGAAGTGCTGCAATTCAACCGGGCGTTGCTGCAAGGGGCGATTGAGAACATTACCCAGGGCATCAGCGTGGTCGATCAATCGCTGAAACTGGTAGCCTGGAATCATCGTTATCTGGAGCTGTTCAATTACCCGGACGGCCTGATCCGCGTTGGCCGGCCGATCGCCGACATCATCCGCTACAACGCCGAGCGCGGCCTGTGCGGCCCCGGCGAAGCAGAAGTGCATGTGGCGCGTCGGCTGCACTGGATGCGCCAGGGACGAGCGCACACCTCTGAGCGGTTGTTCCCCAACGGACGGGTGATAGAGCTGATCGGCAACCCGATGCCCGGTGGCGGTTTCGTCATGAGTTTCACCGACATCACCGCGTTCCGCGAAGCCGAGCGGGCGCTCAAAGGCGCCAATGAAAGCCTTGAACATCGCGTCGCCGAGCGCACCCATGAACTGTCACAACTGAACGTGGCCCTGACCGAGGCCAAGGGCACTGCGGAAACCGCCAACCAGTCGAAAACCCGTTTTCTTGCGGCGGTCAGCCATGACTTGATGCAGCCGCTGAATGCGGCGCGGTTGTTCTCCGCAGCGTTGTCCCATCAGGAAGACGAGATCTCCAGCGAGGCCCAACAACTGGTGCACCATCTGGACAGCTCGCTGCGTTCCGCCGAAGACCTGATCAGCGACCTGCTGGACATCTCTCGCCTGGAAAACGGCAAGATCACGCCCAATCCCCAGCCATTCGCCCTCAGTTCACTGTTCGACACCCTCGGCGCAGAGTTCAAGGCCCTGGCCCAGGAGCAAGGCCTGAGCTTCCGGGTACGCGGCAGCAAAATGCGGATCGACAGCGACGTAAAACTGTTGCGACGCATTCTCCAGAATTTCCTCACCAACGCTTTCCGCTACGGCAAGGGCCCGGTACTCCTGGGTGTACGGCGTCGAGGCTCGCAGTTACTCCTTGAGGTCTGGGACCGCGGTCCGGGTATTCCGGAAGACAAGCGCCAAGTGATTTTCGAGGAGTTCAAACGCCTGGACAGCCATCAGACACGCGCCGAAAAAGGCCTGGGGCTGGGCTTGGCCATCGCAGACGGGCTTTGCCGGGTGCTGGGTCACGAGCTGCAAGTACGCTCCTGGCCGGGCAAAGGCAGCGTGTTCAGCATCTCCGTACCCCTGGCCAACAATCAAATGCCATTGCCTGCCATACCTGCCGAACCCAAGTGCCAACCCATGAGCGGCACTCAGGTACTGTGCGTCGACAACGAAGACAGCATTCTGATTGGCATGAACAGCCTGCTCACGCGTTGGGGATGCCAGGTGTGGACGGCTCGCAATCGCAATGAATGCGCAGCGATCTTGAGCAACGGTATTCGCCCGCAGGTAACGCTGGTGGACTATCACCTGGATGAAGGCGAAACCGGCACAGCACTGATGGCCTGGTTGCGCACGCGTCTGGGTGAGCCGGTGCCTGGCGTGGTGATCAGCGCTGACGGTCGACCCGAACTCATCGCACAGATCCACGCCGCCGGCCTCGACTACCTGTCCAAACCGGTCAAACCTGCCGCGCTGCGGGCACTGTTGAGTCGACATGTGAGCTTGAGCTGATGACAGGGGGTAACCATAGATGTAGGAGCTGCCGAAGGCTGCGATAGGCCGGGGTCGCGGGCGACCGGCACGACCTTCAGCGATCTCAAGAAAGCGACCGGTTCCCGGTCGATCGCAGCCTTCGGCAGCTCCTACAGGGATCAGCGTTTGTCTTAAAATTTTATTTATTTTTCAATTAGTTATAGGTTGTTTGATAGAAGCAGGCTTGCCTGCGAATAGCTAGATGCGGTGTGCCTGACACACCGCCCTCATACCGCCAGATCAGCTCAGCTTCTCATTTATGCGTCCTTTGCGCCGGTAGGGGAAGACGTCGATGACCTTGCCTGCTCGAATCGCGTCCTGCAGGCTTTTCCAGTAATCGGCATCGTACAACTCACCGTGGAGTTCATTGAACAGTCGGCGCTGGCCCATGTCGGCGAACAGGAACGGTGGAAACTCCTCCGGGAAAATATCCAGCGGAGCAATGGAGTACCAAGGCTCCGAGGACATTTCGTCTTCAGGCGTGCGCGGCGCCGGAATGCGGCGAAAATTGGCTTCGGTCAGGTAGCAAATTTCGTCGTAATCGTAGAACACCACCCGGCCGTGACGGGTCACACCAAAGTTCTTCAGCAGCATGTCGCCGGGGAAAATATTCGACGCAGCCAACTGCTTGATCGCCAACCCATAATCCTCCAGCGCTTCGCGCACCTGGGCTTCGTTGGCATTTTCCAGATAGAGGTTCAGCGGCGTCATACGCCGCTCGGTCCAGCAGTGACGGATCAGGACTGTTTCGCCTTCAACTTCGACCGTCGACGCCGCCACGAGCAGCAGTTCGGCGAGACACTCAGGATCGAATTTGCTCAGCGGAAAGCGAAAATCGGCGAACTCCTGGGTATCGGCCATGCGCCCTACCCGGTCGACGCTTTTTACCAGGCGATATTTTTCGATCACCGTGGCACGGTCGACGTTTTTCGACGGTGCGAAGCGGTCCTTGATGATCTTGAATACCGTATTGAACCCCGGCAGGGTGAACACGCTCATGACCATGCCGCGCACACCGGGCGCCATGATAAAGCGGTCGTCAGTGCTGGCCAGATGGTTGATCAGCGCGCGGTAGAACTCGGACTTGCCGTGTTTGTAAAAGCCAATCGAGGTGTACAGCTCGGCGATGTGCTTGCCCGGCAGAATACGCTTGAGAAAGCCAATAAACTCCGCAGGTACCGGCACGTCGACCATGAAATACGAGCGCGTGAAGGAGAAGATGATCGACACATCCGCTTCATCGGTAATCAGCGCATCAATCTGTATGCCGCTGCCCTCACGGTGCAGAAACGGGATTACCAGTGGCCATTGCTCATCTTGGGTGAAAATGCGCCCGACCAGATACGCCCCTTTGTTGCGGTACAGAATCGACGAAAACAGCTCCACGCTGAGCGCCGGATCCTTGCACACCCAGTCAGGCAGGTTTTCCCGCAATTGGCCTTCCAGCCGTTGCAGATCACCCGGCAAATCGGCAAACGGCACATCGAATTTATACTCGGCAAAAACCTGCGCAAGCATGCTCGACAGCTCGCCCTCGGGCCGATAAATGCGGGTTTGAGCCGCCTTGCCGTGGCGGCGCAGGGATGGACGCGTGGTGTGGATGAACATGCAGCCATCGCTGATCAGGTCATGACTGAACAGGCCACAGAAAATCGAGTTGAACCAGGTTTCCGCCAGCTCGTCATCAAAACGCACGTCAATCAGGTTGATGTACGCGCTTTTGATCAGTGGCCAGCAGCTCACATCCAGTAGGCTCTCGGCGTCGAACGCGAGGTGCAAGCGCTCGGTCACTTCGCTGACTTTCTCTTCGTAGAGGTTGATCCGCGCCGCCGATGCTCGTTGAGCTTCCTGCCATAACGCCTGTTCGAAACGCGCTTGAGCGCCATCGGCAATCTGCCGGAAATGCTCTCGATAATCATCGAAACCATCGAGGATCATTTTGGCGATATCGGCGGCCGGCCATTGCTGCGGCATAAAGAGAGCTCTGCGGGAATTCGGAAGCCCGAGCTTAGCCAGTGGACAGGGTAAGGAGAAGCGTATTTTTCCTCTCTCAGGTTGCGCTCAGCCCGTCACCCCAGCGACACTCTCGCCCCGACCACCGGCATGGAGCTGGATTTGAGACCCGTCGACGCCCTGCGTTTATTAGCCCTCGCCGCCATCTGGGGCGCCAGTTTTCTGTTTATGCGGATCATCGCGCCGGTGCTCGGCACCGTACCAACAGCTTTTTTTCGCGTATCCATTGCCGCTGGCGGTTTGCTGGTGATCCTGTGGCTGATGCGGATTGATTGGGATTTTCGCGGAAAATTCAAAATCTGCCTGATGCTGGGGATGATCAACTCCGGGCTACCCGCGACCTTGTATTCATTGGCCGCTCAAGTATTACCCGCCGGTTATTCATCGATCTTCAACGCAACGACGCCGCTGATGGGCGTGTTGATCGGTGGGCTGTTCTTCAGCCAAAAACTGTCCTCGGTGAAAATCGCCGGGGTCTTTCTAGGCTTGTTCGGCGTCGGCATCCTGACACGTGCGGGGCCTGTAGCTTTCGATCTGGAGCTGCTGACCGGCGCTCTGGCCTGTTTGCTGGCGACGACGAGCTACGGCTTTGCTGGCTTCCTTGCCCACCGCTGGCTCGACCAGCAAGGTGGCCTCGACCCACGGCTCGCCACCGTCGGCAGCATGCTCGGCGCCACGCTGTTATTGCTTCCACTATTCGGCTACAGCGTCATCAGCCACCCACCCGCCAGTTGGGGTGGCGTCAGCGTGTGGCTGTCGTTGCTCGGATTGGGGTTGGTGTGCACCGCGTTCGCCTACATCCTGTTCTTCAGGCTGCTTAGCGACATTGGCCCGCTCAGCTCGATGACCGTGACCTTCATGATCCCGCCCTTCGGCGTGCTGTGGGGCGCACTGTTTCTCGATGAACCGCTGTCGTGGGCGCATCTGTATGGCGGCGTGTTGATTGCGGTGGCGTTGTGGCTGGTGCTGAAGCCAGCCGCCGTGGCGAAGGCTTCAGCGAGCCAGCATTGACCCGTGTTGGACGTGCGGGCCACAACCACACGTCCGACGATGATCAGCAGCCTGCCAAGGATGCTCAACAGCGCCGGACGCTCAATGCACTGTCGTTGTATCAGCCAAACAACCAATAGCCCAGCAAGGTCAGGACGATGACCGCCAAGACCGGACGCATAGTGCGGTAGGCCTTGGGGTTACGACGCTTGAACTGTTTGATGCTGGTGCTCATGCCATTGCTGAAACGCTTGCTGTATGCATACGCCTGGTTAATCCCGCCGACACGTTCATCATCCGTGTTCTGCGGCGCAGTGGCGCTTCCCAAGACCTTGCTGACCCACCGATTGATGCGGGTCATGAGCCGAGAGCGCAGTGGGCGTTCAACATCGCAGAACAGAATCACCCGGGTTGTTTCGGTCTGGTTCTTGACCCAATGCACGTATGTTTCATCGAACATCACATCTTCGCCATCGCGCCAGGCGTAAACCTGACCATCGACGTAAATGCGGCAGTCATCGGAGTTCGGTGTCGACAGCCCCAAGTGATAACGCAGCGAACCGGCAAACGGGTCGCGATGGGGGTTGAGGTGGCTATCCCCTGGCAACAGCGCGAACATCGCGCCCTTGACGTTGGGGATGCTGTTCACCAGCTCGACAGTCTTGGGGCACAACAGCACCGCCGACGGCAAGGCGGTGTCGTACCACTTGAGGTAAAAACGCTTCCAGCCTTTTTTGAAGAATGAACCAAAACCGGCGTCATTGTCCTTCTCGGCAGCGCGGATGTATCCCTCATCAAACAGATGCATGGCTTCGTCGCGAATGACTTGCCAGTTGTCCTTGAGCACGTCCATCTCAGGAAATTTGGTGCGGTCCAGATAAGGCTTCGAAGGCACGCCGGAAAACAGATACATCAAGGCGTTATAAGGGGCAAATAACGCGGAATGGTTGACGAACTGACGTAGCAATGGCAGTCGCGCTTTACCCCGCAGATGCACATAAAGCGTGCTTCCTACGAAAAGCATCAAAATCGAGGCTTTGGCGACGAAAGAAAAGGTCATGAAACTCTCCTTGAAAATAGACAACTGACTACACGCCGCGGCACTGTTTTGATTATTTGAGATTGAAAACGGCTGCTCCAGGAACAACCGCTGAAGCATTCCATTTTTTAAAATGCATGCCCAGCAGGCTGGAAGCTGGCCATCATAAGCCTTAGCGGACCGGGTAAAAAGTGGCCTGTCACCAAAAATACATTACTGCTGATTTTCCTGATCAGTAAACAAATCACTGAACAACATGCTCGACAGGTAACGCTCACCCGAGTCTGGCAGGATCACAACAATGGTTTTACCCTGCATTTCAGGGGTTTCAGCCATACGCACCGCCGCCGCCATCGCCGCACCGCAAGAAATCCCGCACAAAATGCCCTCTTCGCGCATCAAGCGCAACGCCATGGCCTTGGACTCGTCATCGCTGACCAGTTCGACCCGATCAATGATCGACAGGTCGAGGTTTTTCGGTATAAAGCCGGCGCCGATACCCTGGATCTTGTGGGGCGCGGGTTTGATTGTTTCACCGGCCAGCGTCTGGGTGATAATCGGCGAACCAATAGGCTCGACCGCCACCGACAGAATCGGCTTGCCCGCCGTGTGTTTGATATAACGCGAAATCCCGGTAATCGTGCCACCGGTGCCGACACCCGCGACTAACACATCAATGGCGCCATCAGTGTCGTTCCAGATTTCCGGGCCAGTAGTCTTCTCATGGATCGCCGGGTTGGCCGGGTTATCGAACTGTGAGGGCATGAAGTAGTGGCTCGGGTCGCTCGCGAGCAGCTCTTCGGCCTTTTCGATAGCGCCTTTCATACCTTTGGCCGGTTCGGTCAGCACCAGTTCTGCACCCAAGGCTTTGAGAACTTTGCGCCGTTCGATGCTCATCGACGACGGCATGGTCAGCACCAGTTTGTAACCACGGGCCGCGGCCACAAAGGCCAAACCGATCCCGGTATTGCCTGAGGTCGGCTCGACGATGGTCATGCCCGGCTTAAGTTTACCGCTGCTTTCGGCGTCCCAGATCATGCTGGCGCCTATTCGGCATTTCACCGAATAACCTGGGTTACGCCCTTCGATCTTGGCCAGGATAGTGACCCCGCGCGGTGCGATACGGTTGATCTGTACCAACGGCGTGTTACCGATGGAGTGGGCATTGTCAGCATAGATACGGCTCATGGTGGTGTCCTTGTGCACATGCTTGAAAAACTCAAAGCCTATGCCGCCCGCCGGGGTGCGTCCAGTCGTAGCGAACGGATACCTTGCCGAGCAGTCAACAGTTCTATAAGCAGCAGCGGAGACCCTCTCGATGAAACGTCGCTATCGCTGGCCCCTGTGGACCTTTGCAGGAATTGTTGTCTTGCTGATTGCCGCAGACATCGCCCTGCCCTATCTGGTGCGTAACTATTTGAACGATAAGCTCGCCGACATGGGCGATTACCGTGGCCAGGTCACTGATGTCGACATGGTACTGTGGCGCGGGGCGTATCGAATCAATGGGCTCCATATCGTCAAGGTGGAAGGCAAGGTGCCCGTACCCTTCATCAATGCGCCGGTCATTGATCTGGCGGTGAGCTGGCATTCGCTGTGGCACGATCATGCTGTGGTGGCTCGGGTAGTCTTCATCAAACCCGAACTGAACTTCGTCGACGGTGGCACCAACAAGCAAGCTTCACAGACCGGTCAAGGCACTGACTGGCGCGTCCAATTGAACAAGCTGTTGCCTGTCACCCTCAACGAAGTACGAATAATTGACGGACGCATCACCTTCAATAATTTCAGCTCGACGCCCAACGTAAAAATCGAAGCCGATAAAGTCAACGCCAGCCTGTTCAACCTGACCAACGTCGCGGATGCAAAAGGCAAACACAACGCCCGATTTAAAGGCCATGCCCTATTGCAAGGGCGAGCGCCACTGGAAACCTCGGCCACCTTCGATCCGTTCAGTAACTTCGAAGACTTCGACTTCCGCCTGCGGACGACGGGTATCGAACTCAGAAGCCTCAACGACTTCGCGTCGGCCTACGGCAAGTTCGACTTCAATGCTGGCAGTGGCGACCTCGTGATCGAAGCCCAGGCCAACAAGGGCAAGCTCAGCGGCTATATCAAACCGCTACTGCGTAATGTCGAGGTGTTTAACTGGCAACAAGATGTCGAGAATAAGGACAAGAGCTTCTTCCGCTCGATCTGGGAAGCGGTGGTCGGCGCCAGCGAAACGGTCTTGAAGAACCAGGGCAAAAACCAGTTCGCCACCCGCGTTGAACTCAGTGGCAGCGTGCACCAACAAGATATCAGCGGTTTCCAGGCGTTCTTGCAGATCCTGCACAATGCCTTTATCCAGGCGTTCAATACCCAGTATGACAACGGCAAAAAACAGTAGCCAAGGTGGGCTAGCGCTTTTTCGAAGCGACTGAATAGGGAGCCGTCTGTTCAGCGGCCTGCAACCCGGGGCTCGCTTGATGCTGTAGCGCGTCCCAACCCAGGCACGCCAGGGCCAGCGTGCGCGGTGTCGCTTCACGCCCGTTGCTGTACCGCGTAATGCTGCGCGTGCTGATACCCAATGCCGCAGCCGCCTGAGTCAGTGGCAAACCGGTACGGGCGCGCCAGCCCAGAAAAATGCGGGTATTTTCATCGGTCGCGGCCTGCGCCTGCGCATCGAGGTACAGCGTGTCTGCGCCAATCTGGATATCCAGGTCAGACCACTCCACCGTCCAGCCATCGTCACCCACTTGAGCCTGCGCAAAAGCATCCGCGTCTCGCAGGGGATACAAGCCGGGGTATTTGCTCAGGTCGGCGCTCATGTCCAGCATGTACTGCTGGCCATCGATAAACGTCAGCGCCAACCGGCTATCGTCGCGGGCCTGCACAGCCAGCAAGCGGGGGCGTTTCATGGATGCCATTGGTTCCACTCCTCTATCAACTCTTCACGATGAGCCCGTACCCACTCCAGCGCTTCCTTGAGCACTACCGCCGGCGCACGCCCGCGCATGGGCTCTACAAGATGCAGACAGATCAAAACATCCACCCCTCCACCGGTAAGGTGTACATGGGGTGGCAAATGGTCCTTCTCGCGCAATTGGATGCGATATTTATCACGAAATCGGTGTTTGGTAGACATGCTCGCTACTGTATAGCTAATTTGGCGATACACAAAGGGCCGTTACACTTTAGAATCGAGTCAAACCGTGACGCTCCATTCAGAGACTGAATGGAGCGTCTGCGTTCACAGTCGCCTGGCCTGCGCGGTATAGTCGACACATTGAGCACCCCCTTATTGAGCCGTTTCCAGGCGATACCCGTTCGAGGATTTGTAGATGAAGTTCGAAGGCACCCGCGCATACGTCGCCACTGACGACCTGAAGCTCGCGGTCAACGCAGCTATCACTTTAGAGCGGCCACTGCTGGTCAAGGGCGAGCCTGGCACCGGCAAAACCATGCTGGCCGAACAACTGGCCGAATCCTTTGGTGCCCGGTTGATTACCTGGCACATCAAATCCACCACCAAGGCACATCAGGGCCTGTACGAGTACGACGCCGTCAGCCGTTTGCGTGATTCGCAGCTGGGTGTGGATAAAGTCCACGACGTACGTAACTACCTGAAAAAAGGCAAGCTGTGGGAAGCCTTCGAGGCCGAAGAGCGGGTTGTTTTGCTGATCGATGAGATCGACAAGGCTGACATCGAATTCCCCAACGACCTGCTGCAAGAACTCGACAAAATGGAGTTCTATGTCTACGAAATCGATGAAACGATCAAGGCAAAGGTACGCCCAATCATCATCATTACGTCGAACAACGAAAAAGAACTGCCGGACGCCTTCCTGCGTCGCTGCTTCTTCCATTACATCGCTTTCCCGGACCGCGTCACCCTGCAAAAAATTGTCGACGTGCACTACCCGAACATCAAAAAGGATCTAGTCAGCGAGGCCCTCGATGTGTTCTTCGACGTGCGCAAAGTCCCCGGCCTGAAGAAAAAACCATCGACCTCGGAACTGGTCGACTGGCTGAAACTGCTGATGGCCGACAACATCGGCGAAGCAGTGCTGCGCGAGCGCGACCCCACCAAGGCCATCCCGCCGCTGGCCGGCGCCCTGGTCAAGAATGAGCAGGACGTGCAATTGCTTGAGCGCCTGGCGTTCATGAGCCGTCGCGGCAACCGCTAAGCACGAATAAGGGCGATTGCCATGCTGCTCAACCTGTTCAATGAAATGCGTGCAGCCAAGGTGCCGGTGTCGGTGCGTGAGCTGCTCGATCTGATCAATGCGCTGAAACAGCGGGTCACCTTCGCTGACATGGACGAGTTCTACTTCCTCGCCCGCACCATTCTGGTCAAGGATGAACGCCACTTCGACAAGTTCGACCGCGCGTTCGGCGCCTACTTCAACGGCCTGGAAAAGCTCGATGATCATCTGCAGGCGCTGATCCCTGAAGACTGGCTGCGCAAAGAGTTCGAACGCTCCTTGTCCGACGAAGAACGTGCACAGATCCAGACCCTGGGTGGCCTGGACAAATTGATCGAAGAATTCAAGAAGCGCCTTGAAGAGCAAAAAGAACGCCACGCTGGCGGCAACAAGTGGATTGGTACTGGCGGCACCAGCCCATTTGGCTCAGGCGGTTTCAACCCGGAAGGTATCCGCGTAGGTGATGCTGGCAAGCGGCAAGGCAAGGCGGTCAAGGTCTGGGAGCAGCGCGAATACAGAAACCTCGACGATCAGGTCGAACTGGGTACGCGCAATATCAAGATTGCGCTGCGCCGCTTACGTAAATTCGCCCGTCAAGGCGCGGCTGAAGAGCTGGACATCGACGGCACCATCGACCATACCGCCCGCGATGCTGGCCTGCTGAACATCCAGATGCGCCCGGAACGGCGCAACACCATCAAGTTACTGTTGCTGTTCGATATCGGCGGCTCGATGGATGCTCACGTCAAAACCTGCGAGGAGCTGTTTTCGGCGTGCAAGACCGAGTTCAAACACCTGGAATATTTCTACTTCCACAACTTCATTTATGAATCGGTGTGGAAGAACAACATGCGCCGTGGCTCGGAGCGCACCGCCACCCAGGACTTGCTAAACAAATACGGTGCCGATTACAAAGTAATTTTTATCGGCGACGCGGCCATGGCGCCCTACGAGATCACCCAAGCGGGTGGCAGCGTGGAGCACTGGAACGAAGAACCGGGCTATCTGTGGATGCAGCGCGTCAAGGCGAAATACAAGAAACTCATCTGGATCAACCCCTACCCGAAAGACACTTGGCACTACACCGCCTCAACCAACATCGTGCGCGATCTGATCGACGACCAGATGTTCCCGCTGACCTTGCGTGGGCTGGAAGAAGGGATGCGGTTTTTGGCGAAGTGAGGTCAAGAGCCTCGCAGCGGGCTTGTTCGTGATAGCGGTATGCCTGACATATCGCGTCAAGCCCTTCGCGAATGAATTCGCTCCCACAAAAAATCACGGTCACCTGAACTGCGCCCCACTGATTCCCCGCCAACAAGTGTAGATGAAAGTTTCAAGAGAACCGACCAGAATGCTTAAACCTGAGAACACTATGAAATTGAATTTGGCTCATGTGATGGAGGACATTTCACCAGATTTGGAAACCTTTTTCAGAATTTCCCTAGCGGTGACGTGATACCTGGTCAGGGAAGTCCGATCGCTCCATACACCGATCACCTTTCTGGCCGGCCAAACGGAGAATCATTTAGTGATCACCACTTAGTCGCGCTGGCTACTGATAGAGGCCAACTTTCCATCCACAAAGCGTAGATATTGATACATGCCATTTTTAGGTCCATAAACCCAGTTTTCAATCGTTGCAGATTGATGCGGGGGTTTTCCATTACTACCCACTATGGGTTGTATTACATCGCGACTGTCTGGCTGGCCGCATTTTCTGATCACCTCTGCAGCTGTCTCCCTTCCACTTATAATTCCATTATCGCAACGCATAGATGCCTCCGCATTGGATGTTATAGAAATTAATAATGCGCCGCTAATTAGACAGGTAGCAAGTGTGTTGCGCATAACGTATAACTCCTGACATTAAAATAAGCTAAAGAAACTACCCTGCAACCTACCTTAGCCCTTTGAGCGCTCGTTAGCCAGCGATTGCAATAGCTGCAAGAAGCGTAGCTAAGGGGGCAGCATGAGCTGCATTAACGCTTATTGTGGTATTTGTACCCGCCACAGCAACTACTTGCTGAAGATTATTGCTGACAAGTTGAGCTCCGTTAAAACTTGCGCTGAAATTTTTGCTACCCGCCGTTTGGACAGCCGAGAGTAAAGTAGCAATAGGTGTGGCTTGAGCTGTGCCCACGCTGATGCTGGTATTCGCGCCTGCTACGGTGATTGCTTGTTGCAAATTGTTGCTGCTGAGTTGATCGCCATCGAAATCAGCACTGAATTTTTTGCTCCCCGCAGCCTGGATAGCTGAGAGTAAAGTAGCAATGGGTATAGCTTGAGCTGTGCCCACGCTGATGCTGGTATTCGCACCGGCCGCGGTGATTATTTGCTGTAAATTGTTGCTGCTGAGTTGATCACCGTTGAAATCAGTACTGAAATTTTTGCTGCCCGCTGCCTGGATAACCGCGAGTAAGATGGCAATAGGTACGGCTTGGGCAGTGTTTACACTAATGCTGGTGTTTGCTCCAGCGGCAGCGACGGCTTGTTGCAGATTATTGCTAACGAGCTGAGCGCCGTTAAAACTCGCGCTGAAATTTTTGCTACCCGCCTCTCGGATAATCGCGAGCAAGGTGGCAATAGGTGCAGATTGCGCAGTGTTTACGCCAATTTTGGTACCTGCTCCGGCCGCAGCGACGGCTTGTTGCAGATTATTGCTAACGAGCTGAGCGCCGTTAAAACTTGCGCTGAAATTTTTGCTGCCCATCACTTGGATAACCGCGAGCAACGTGGCAATAGGTGCCGCTTGCGCAGTATTTACGACAATACTGGCGTTTATTCCGGCCGCATCAACTATTTGTTGCAAATTATTGCCGACAAGTTGAGCGCCGTTAAAATCTAGAATTAACCTCATGAATATCGCCCTTTATTTATCACTGTCCATAGATAGCTACGGCCTAAGACTCCGGATGAGTTATTACGTATTTTAAACGTTCACGCTACCATAACGGAAAGTCTTTGTCGGGGGCTTATGAGCGATTTTCGCTCCACCCAGCCAGCGATCCTATAAACCTGTTCCATATCCGCCTCATGATAAATCGCAGCGGGATACGGATGGTTAATGACAAGCTGACAACACTTTCCAGTCACTTCTGATAACTGTGTAGGAAGTAACTTACGAGGGGCACACCTATATTTCCGCCGACCTTACGCGGACTGTGGGAGTAGGCTTGCCTGCGAAGAAGCTGATGCGGTGTTTCAGACATTCCGCGTGAAGCCATTCGCAGGCAAGCCTGCTCCCACAGGATTAATGAAACCGCTGTAGATACCCCACATGCTGCTGATGCGCCGTTGTTTGCAAAACTGGCTTGAGACGCACAGGCATACCCGGCAGGCATTGCGCCAGTCGCGCCAGTGACAACGGGGTCAAGGCCCCAAGTCTCGGGTACCCACCGATGGTTTGCCGGTCATTGAGCAGCACAATCGGCTGCCCGTCTGGCGGCACCTGGATCGCGCCCTGGGGAATGCCTTCGGAGATCATCGGTTTGCCCAGATAAATCAATTCAGGCCCCAGCAAACGAATGCCCATGCGGTCGGCGCGGCTGTCGAGGGTCCATTCGCTGTTGAAGGCATCGAACAGGCTCAGACCGCTGAACTGGCCGATCTGTGCGCCGAGCACCACCTCCAGCGGCGCATTGCCGGTGAAATCGGGAATCTGTTGATCCGGCAGCGAATGAAGCGCGAATGCAGCCCCTGAATAATTCAGGCAATCCCCTTTGGCCAGGGCCTTGCCCAGCCCATCCAGCCCGCCCAGCTCTTCACGCACAACCGTAGCGCAACTGCCAAGCACCTGCGGCGCGTCAAAACCACCTGGGGCCGCGAGATAAGCTCGCGCGCCCAGGAGGGGTTGAGTGAAGCGTAAACGCTGGCCCTTACCCATGAAAAAACTGCGCCACGGTGTCAGCGGCCGACTGTCCAGCATCGCGCCGAGATCGGCACCGGCCAGCGCCAGACAACAATCCTGTTCGGCGAGCAGCGTCAGGCCACCCAGCGTCACCTCGACCACGGCCGCGTCCAGTGGGTTGCCCAACAGTTTATTCGCCCAGGACATCGAGACCCAATCTGCCGCCCCGCCTTGGGTCACGCCCAAATGGCGAACGCCAAAACGTCCGGCGTCCTGCAATAGGCACAACGGTGTGCTCGCTTCGATCAACAACGCGCTCATACCCGTACCTCCAGTGGCGTGTCATCACCGCCCAGGCGAACAAACTCAGCATGTTCGATCGGCGTAAAACACACCGTATCGCCCGGCTGCATCAAGCTGTAACCCTCGCGTTGGCGGTCGAACAATTTGCTGGGCGTACGGCCGATCAGGTTCCAGCCTCCCGGTGACACCACCGGATAAGCCGCCGTTTGCCGTTCGGCGATGCCCACGCTACCGGCGGCAACGCGTTTACGCGGCGTGTTCAGGCGTGGCGTGGCGAGGATTTCTTCAACCAGCCCCATAAAGGCGAACCCCGGCGCGAAGCCCAAAGCGAACACCTGATATTCACGCTCGCTGTGATGCGCAATGACCTCGCTGACGCTCAAGCCGCTTCGCGCTGCCAACAAAGTCAGTTCCGGGCCGACGCTTAGGTCATACCAGACCGGTAGTACATGGCGTTTGCCAGTGGCCTGCGGATCAGGCGCAAGATCAGCCAGTGCCTGATGAATCAATTCCCGGGCCTGGTCCGGCGTCAATCGGGTCAGGTCGTAATGGACCATCAAGGTGGTGTAAGACGGCACCAGATCAATCAAGTGGCTGGCGAAGTTTTCACGCAATCGCGCACTGGCAGCGAGCATCCACGGCATATTGGCCTCGTCGATGGCATCGAACAGCCGTACCATCAAACAATCGATCGCCACCACTTCTATGCGTAATTTCATGACACCGATTGCTCACCCAGTGCTTCACGGATGCGCTGCACGGCGCTCACTGAACTGGCGTTATCGCCATGCACACAGAGAGTATCGGCCTTTAGACGCAACTCGCTGCCATCGCTGGCACGCAAGGGCTCACCACGGGACAGCGTGAGGGCTTGGGCGATGATCACTTCGGGGTCATGGTGCACGGCGCCCGGCAGTTGCCGCGAAACCAGGCGGCCAGCGCTGTCGTAGGCGCGGTCGGCAAACGCCTCGAACCACAACTGCACACCCAACTCATCACCCAGCGCTTGCGCGGCACTGTTGTCGCGAGTGGCCATCAGCATCAGTGGCAATTGCGCGTCGTAGCGGGCGATGGCCTGGATAACGGCACGCAACTGCTCAGGGTTGGCCATCATGTCGTTGTACATCGCACCATGAGGTTTGACATAACGCACGCGGCCACCTTGCGCCCGGCAAATACCGTCCAGCGCGCCGATCTGATAGTGCAGCAAGTCCTGGATTTCAGCCGGGGTACAGGCCATGGAGCGTCGACCAAAACCCACCAGATCAGGGTACGCCGGGTGCGCGCCGATCATGACGTTATGGGCCAGGGCCAGGCTCACTGTTTTACGCATGACGCTCGGATCACCGGCATGGAAGCCGCAGGCGATATTGGCGCAGTCAATAAACGGCATCACTTCAGCGTCCAGACCCATGGTCCAGGCACCGTAGCTTTCACCAATATCGCAATTCAATAACAGGCGGCCCATGGGGAATGTCCTGTGTGCGTTAAAGTTTGAGGAACTGGCCTCTGTGGAGCACATTTTTGAGTGTAATCGGACAGGGCGTCCAACGAATAAAACCAAGGTGCCGGGATAAGAAAAAGTGATGGGGTATTGCGACGCCTGTGAGATTGCTTTCGCAGGCAAGCCCGCTCCCACATCTATGCGCGGCGTGCCGGCGAACTATCGGCTATCGGCTATCGGCTAACGGGAATCCCGATCCAGCACTGGCTTGCGCCGACCGCCATAGATCACCCAGCCGATCAGCAGGAAGAAGCTCTCCACCAACAGCGCCAGCAGCAAGGCACAGACGATACCCCAGGCGATGACTTCCGGGACCAGCAGCACTTGATACGTATAGGCGTTGAAAGTTTCCCGGCGAATGTCCGGATTGGCGGCGTAGACCACATGCCATGCTTTGGCGTACCACGGGCCCTGCAGGGCTTGCCATTCGCGGTCGAGCAGTTGATCGCGGGTCAGCAACTGGCTGAGGCTGTCGGCATCACTGCGAAACACCGGGTCGTCACTGCTGCGGTAGTGCGCGACCAATGCCTGCAAATCGCCGTTGAAAAAGTGTTCGGCAGTGTCGGTGTAACCTTTCAGACCCTGCTGTGCCTCGATCAAGTGCGCTTCCACGCGCTTGCTGTAATCGCTGATGAATCCCGGGATCTGCACACCGAGTAACAGACCCGCCGTGAATAATACCAATCGCAGATAGCTTCGCAGCATAGGTCCCTCTCCTTCAGGTTCTACCTTGGCTCACGCATTCGCCGCGGCGCCACAGGCTCCACTCCCCCGGCTCGTAACGCGTCCAGGTCTCGTTTTCGGTCAGTGGTTCAGTGACGATCACCGTCACCACGTCATTGGGTGTGGTTTCTGCCTGAAAATCGACGATCACATCGACATCCTTCAAGCGAGCCGGGCCAAATGGCGCACGCCGAGTAATGTGCGCCAGCTTGCTCGAACAGAAGCAGAACAACCAATCACCATCGCTTAGCAGGCAATTGAATACACCTTTGCTGCGATATTCGGCGCAGGCATCGACCAATGACGGCAGCAATTGCTCGATCTCGACCGGTTCAGGGAAGGCTTCACGGACCCGATTGAGCAGATCACAGAAGGCCGCCTCGCTGTCGGTATCGCCTACCGGCCGGTAAAACGTTACGCGGGGATTGAACTGCGCCAATTGGCCGTTATGGGCGAAGCACCAGTTGCGGCCCCACAATTCACGGACGAAGGGATGGGTATTGGACAAGCAGACCTTACCGACATTGGCCTGACGGATATGGCCGATCACCACTTCGCTTTTGATGGGGTAGCGTTGCACCAGCAGCGCGACTTCCGATTCGCTGCTCGCTGCCGGGTCCTGAAACAGACGCAGGCCCCGCCCTTCGTAGAAGGCAATGCCCCAGCCATCACGATGTGGGCCGGTACGTCCACCGCGTTGTATCAGCCCAGTAAAGCTGAACACGATATCAGTCGGTACGTTGGCGCTCATGCCCAGTAATTCACACATGCTTAAACTCTCGCTTCAATACGTTCAGCAGTGATGGACGCGCCACTCGCAAGACCTGGCGCGCGTGCCAACGAAGCGGAATCTACAGGCGCGGTTCAACCCGTGCGCGGCTGCTGGCGCCAGGGGGTGCTGCTGGTTTGCGCCCGTAACGATCATTGTCGACTGGAGCAAAGGGTTCATCATCGGACTGCGCAGGCGTTGACTGTTCAGTCGAGGTTTTCGGCTCACGGGCTTTGCGGCGTCGCTCCAAAGGCCAGCGCACCAATGCAAAGAGAACGTACAGGCCAAAGGCGATCATTGTGTACATGGCCAGATCCGAAACCGCCCGCCAGACATTGCTGCCCACCTTGAAGGCCAGATCCAGTGCCGTGATGGCCACTGCCGGGGCAAACTTTTCCTTTACCGGGTCGATAATGGTCGGACTGAACAGCAGGACCGCCACCAGGACACGCAGCGGTTCGCGCAGCCAGCGCCACATCCAGCCGGTCAGCTTGAACGCTACCAAAAGGCAGCCAAGCGCAGCGAAGGCATAAAGGCCCCAAGCGAGCAGATAGTCGTTCTCGGTCATGACGTTCGTGGTAAGCCAGGCAAAGAGACGCTTATGATAACGGCTTTTCGCTAGTCCGGCTTCCCCGGCGTCAGTATTCGGTTGCCGCCCAGCGGCAACTCCCGGTTGAATCCACGTTTTTTATGGCCCGATTATTTTTATAGAGAGCCCAGCATGCCTTCATCCGCCACCCGTTTCACTGCGCCTATTGCTCGTCAGGACGCCGGTTCCGACCCTTATGCCTGGTTGCAGAACCGTGACACCGAAGAGGTGCTGGACTACCTCAAAGCCGAGAACGACTACCTGCAAACGCAATTGGCCGATCAAGATGCCCTGCGTGAAACCCTGTTCCAAGAGATAAAGGGCCGCATTCTCGAAACCGATCTGTCGCTGCCCTCTCCCTGGGGCCCGTTTTTGTATTACACGCGCACCACCGAGGGCGACGAATACGCACGGCACTACCGCTGCCCACGTCCGACGGATGACTCACTGCACGTCGATGAAGACCAACAACACTTGTTGCTCGACCCAAACGTGCTGGCCGCTGGCGGTTTTTTCTCGATGGGTGCGTTCAGCATCAGCCCCGATCATCAGCGTCTGGCCTACAGCCTCGATACCAGCGGCGAAGAGGTCTATCAGCTTTACGTCAAAGAGCTGAGCAGTGGCCAGGTCACCCGCCTGCCCTTCGAGGATTGCGACGGCAGCATGACGTGGGCAAACGACAGCCAGACACTGTTCTTTGGCGAACTGGATGACACCCATCGCCCGCACAAACTTTATCGTCATCACCTGGGCAACGACTCGGCGGACCTGGTGTTCAACGAACCGGACGGACGCTTCTTCCTCAATTGCTACCGCACAAGTTCCGAGCGGCAATTGGTGCTGTTGCTCAGCAGCAAAACCACCAGCGAAGCCTGGGTACTGGACGCGGAAAAGCCCGATCAGGCGTTCGTCTGCCTGGCGCCTCGTGTCGAAGGCCACGAATATTCGGCAGACCACGGTCAGATCGATGGCGTGTGGAGCTGGCTGATTCGCAGCAACCAAAGCGGTATCAACTTCGCCCTGTATCAGGCGGTAGAAAAAACCAGCGGTGCGCCGTCCCGTGAAGACTGGCAAACCCTGATCCCCCACAGCGACACGGTGATGTTCGAAGGGTTGAGCCTCAATGCCAAAGGCATGAGCCTGAGCCTGCGTGAAGGCGGTCTGCCGATCATTGAAGTGCATCCCCAAGGCCTGCCGTCTTATCGTGTGCAATTGCCCGATGCCGCGTACAGCCTGTATGTGCAGGACACGCTGGAGTTCAACAGCGACACGATTCGCCTGCGCTACCAGTCGCTAAATCGCCCGGCCCAGGTGCGCCAATTGGCGCTGGCCACCGGCGAGCAAGTGGTGCTCAAGGAAACCCCGGTGCTCGGCCCGTTCGACGCCGATGCCTACGTCAGTCAGCGGTTATGGGCTACTGCTGCCGACGGTACCCAGGTGCCGATCAGCCTGGTGGTCAAGCGTGAACTTCAGGGTCAATCGACGCCCGTGTACCTCTATGGTTACGGCGCTTATGGCGAAAGCCTTGATCCGTGGTTCTCCCATGCTCGCTTGAGCCTGCTTGATCGCGGCATCGCATTCGCCATCGCCCACGTGCGGGGTGGCGGCGAATTGGGCGAAGCCTGGTATCGCGATGGCAAGCAAGAACACAAGCAGAACACCTTCGGCGACTTCATTGCCTGCGCCGAACATTTGATCGCCAACGGCCTGACCACTGCCGGGCAATTGGTCATCAGTGGCGGCAGCGCGGGGGGGTTGTTGATCGGCGCAGTACTCAATCAGCGCCCTGAGCTGTTCAAGGCAGCGATTGCCGAAGTGCCCTTTGTCGATGTGCTGAACACCATGCTCGATCCGGACCTGCCGCTGACCGTCACGGAATACGACGAATGGGGTAACCCGGAGGAAGCAGACGTGTACGAGCGCATCAAGGGTTACGCGCCGTATGAAAACGTCAGCGCTCAGCCTTACCCGGCAACCCTGGTGATCGCCGGTTACAACGACACCCGCGTGCAGTATTGGGAAGCGGCAAAGTGGGTGGCGAAATTGCGCGCCAACAAAACTGACGATCACCTGTTGCTACTCAGGACCGAACTGGGCGCAGGGCATGGCGGCATGAGCGGGCGCTATCAGGGTCTACGTGATGTCGCGCTGGAATACGCATTCATTTTTAAAGTGCTGCAACTTGACTGAGGGAACTCCCATCAATTGATGGGTCTTAGTGATGGGTCTGCGTCGCAGGCCCTTTCCATCGCCCCCTTCTCCAACCAAAAACAAGACTGTCGAGCCATGTCAGAACCCACCGCCCTGAACAATGAAATCCGCGACATGTTGATGGACTGCGGTCTGTTCAATACCTTGCTGCCTGCCGACTTTCAGGCGGCAGCGGGCTATTTCAGCATTAGCACCACCGAGCAAGGTCAAGAAATATTCAAGGAAGGCGATGCCGGCAGCTTCATGTGCATCATCCATTCCGGCACGGTCTCGGTGCGCAAGCTCAACAGCGACGAGCAACCCATCGAAATCGCCAACCTGCGCAAAGGCCGCGCATTCGGCGAAATGGCGGTGCTTGACGGTGAACGCCGCTCAGCCAGTTGCCTCGCAGCCACCCCTTGTTGCTTACTGAATCTGGGCAAGGACTCGCTGGATAAAATGCTCAACGACGCGCCAAAGATTGCCGCAAAAATCATTCGCGCTATTGCCGTCGCGTTATCTAAACGATTGCGCATGGTCGATGGGCAGTTGCTCTCGCAGCAGGTCTGATCGCTACAGATCCTTTTGCGTGGTGTCTTTTTGCGACGAGTCGTCTTGTTGACTGTCTTTACTGTCGTCTTGCTCAATGTCCGGTACCGATTGGTCTTTGGGCGGACGCGGCATTTCGATTTTTGGCAGCAGCGGCGCATTGCCTTCGCCCCCACTCGCGCGAGGGGTGCTGGGCGGCATCACCTGCGGATAAGGCGTCGGCGTTGCTGTACCGGGCGAACCGGGGGTCGGTGTCGTGGGAACAGGTTGCAGATTGTCTGCATAAACGGCAGTTACCGAGAGCGCTGCCAGGACAATCGCCGTTAGAATAGAGCGCTTCATCAATGGCCTCCGATGCCAAGCAATTTTTGTCCGGCTCAGGCTACTCCTTGCGCGACAAAGTTGCCCTCTCAAAAGCTACCTTTCAATGAGTTCTCAATGAAACGTTTCGTTCTGCTCGACACCACTCCGATTCCCGATAACGGCGGTGCCTTGTGCCTGTTCGAGTATGGCGAAGATTTCGTGATCAAAATTCAGGGCGGCGATGGCGGCCAGTTGATGAACACACGCATGCACGGGTCCGAAGACGCGCTTGCCGAAATCCCCTGTAAAAAAGTCACCCATCGTGTGCTTCCACGCGTGTTGATTGGCGGATTGGGCATGGGCTTCACCCTGGCCTCTGCGCTCAAGCACCTGGGTAAAAACGCTGAGGTCGTGGTCGCCGAGTTGGTGCCTGGCGTGGTCGAGTGGAATCGCGGCCCGTTGGGAGAGAAGTCGGGCAATCCATTGCTCGATCCCCGGGCTAAAATTGTCGTTCAGGATGTCGCTCAGGTGCTCAAGAGCGAGCCCCAAGGCTTCGACGCGATCATGCTTGACGTCGATAACGGCCCTGAAGGGTTGACGCAGAAGTCCAACAGCTGGCTCTATTCGTCTGGCGGTCTCAGCGCCTGCGCCCAGGCGCTGCGCCCCAAAGGCATCCTGGCCGTGTGGTCCGCCGGCGCCGATCAGAAGTTTTCCGACAAGCTGCGCAAAGCCGGTTTCAAGGCAGAAGAGGTTCAGGTGTTCGCCCACGGCAACAAGGGCACCCGGCATACCATCTGGATCGCGGAAAAACTCAAAGGCTGATCGCGCAGCAAAGCGCTAAACTTGCATTCATTACCGATCAGTAAAACAGGTGAAACCCATGAGTTCGGCCACCCCACCCTCCCACACCGCCAAGCTGGACCGCATTCTGGCCGACAACCAGCGCGACCGTGAGATGGGTTACCGCGACAAAGCGTTAAAAATGTACCCCCATGTCTGCGGCCGCTGTGCCCGTGAGTTCGCAGGCAAGCGCTTGAGCGAATTGACCGTGCACCACCGCGATCACAACCACGACAACAACCCGCAGGATGGCTCCAACTGGGAGCTGCTGTGCCTGTACTGCCACGACAATGAACACTCTCGGTACACCGATCAGCAGTACTTCGCTGAAGGCTCGACCAGCAGCCCGAAAATTGCCAAAGCGACCCACAACCCTTTTGCCGCCTTGGCGGGGTTGATGAAGAAAGACGAGTAGCCGGTAAATGATGATCGCGCCCACCCTCTGCGTGGGAACGATCATCTATGCCGTATAATCGCTGCCTTTCCTTCAAGAGCACCGGCACGTGGCGAATAAACGGTACAGCTGCATTGGTTTGTATAACCCTAAATCCCCGGAAAACGTCGGTTCGGTGATGCGTGCGGCTGGTTGCTATGGCGTGGCGTCGGTGTTCTACACCGGCAAACGTTACGAGCGCGCCCGTGATTTCATCACTGACACCAAAAAAGTCCATCAAGACATTCCACTGATCGGCATCGACGACCTGAAGAAGATTCTTCCTCTAGGCTGCGTCCCGGTCGCCGTGGAGCTGGTCGAGGGCGCCCGCTCGCTGCCTGAATACACCCACCCGGATCGCGCTATCTACATCTTCGGCCCTGAAGACGGCACGCTGGATAAAAGCATCCGTGACTGGTGCGAAGACGTTGTGTACATCCCCACCACGGGCTGCATGAACCTGGCAGCGACCGTCAATGTCGTGCTGTACGACCGCATGGCCAAAGGCAACAACACCCGGTCCGGTCCCAAGTTCTGAAATTCCACGGCGACCGATGATGACGATCCCGATTGAACAGTTTTGTGCGGGGGCAGTCAGCTTTACTGAACTCACCTCATCTCATCATGGAGAACGATCATGAGCGACATCCCAGCCGTTGAACGCATTGACTCTACCCCTTTCCAGACTCATCCCCAGCAAAACGTACACGGCTGGGAGCGCGCAGCCTCTTTGGCAGGCGGCGTACTGATGATGGGCAAAGGTCTGCGCCGTGGCGGCTTTTTGGGTCTGATCCAGTTGGCCATTGGCGGTGCGGTGCTGGCACGCGGGATCACCGGGCACTGCGGGGCTAAAAGCGTGATCGAACAGAGCCGCAGCAATATGAACAAGGCCCGTTCACGCATCGAACGCGTCGGCGCGGAGCTGAGCGCATTGAAAACCAATGCAGAAGTCGCCACCGAAACGGCGACGGTGACTGGCAATGATTCGTTGAAGAGCTCGAAAGCAGGGGTTTGATTCAAACCTTGCGGCGCCTGACATGGCGCTATCGCGAATGAATTAGCTCCCACAGCCTTCTTTGTGGGGGCGCCTGACATTCGCGAAGAGACCTACCGCAACAACCCGCTTGCCAACACCTTCGACGGGCCGCCGATCACGCTTTCACTGAGCTGGATAAATTCTTTAGTGCTCACGGTGTCCAGGCGCATCAAGCCCTGACTGATGTCATCGAGCGACTTTTTGTTGCCGGTCTGCTGGCGGATTTCACGGTCCAGGTCCTGCAATAACAACACGGCCCGAGCGACAGTCGCAGCATTGATCCCCACCCCACGCAACGTCGTCACCTTGCCACTGACCTTGGTCAGGTTTGCCTGCACGTTTTGATAGCGCTCTTCACTCATGCCACCCGCACGGCGCACCAACTCGATGGCGTAATACTCGGCCAGCCCATCGCTGATCCAGTCGCTGTGATGATTGCCATTGATCCGGCTGAACACATGGACCAATTCGCGCACCAACGGGCTGGTGCCGGCTTCGCTGATCAACGGCCGAGCGCTATTGAGGTAAATCGAATTATTGGCCGCCACCGCGCCGCGCCACATCGGGTCAGCCGCCCCCACCACCAGTAACTTGGGTGGGTTACGCGGAAACACCTGTTGCAGCTGCGGCCAAACGAACGTCAGCAGGGTCAACACGTCCATCCGGCGCATGCCCTGGCCTTGCGGGGCTGTCACGGTGACATCGGTTTCGCCCAAGCGGGTACGACGGCTGCCAAGCGTACCGGCCAACATCCAGCCTTTCGGACGATCGAACAGGCGCGAGATATTATTTATTCGAAAGCGATTTTTGCCAATACGCGGCCAAGCGGTTTCGACACTGCTCCAGCCGTTTGGCAGTTCGAACTCAAGACGCGAGACCAATTCGGTACCGTCCTGCTGATCCAGTCGGGCTGGAGGCACCAGATCCTCACCGCGCATCAACGCCCAATTCGGGGTCATCCGCGTGTCGAAACTCGCGGCCTTGTTTGAGGCTACATTTGCAGGCGCGTGTGCATGGCTGATACGCACACGATAGGTCAGGCTTGCCTTGCCGCTGGCCGGTCGCCAAATCCCGCGCTGACTTCCCACCGCTTGCCCTGCAGTGATCTGCCACTCGCCATCAGCCTTGAAATTGCTGTAGCCGTTGTTGTTACCCAGATCGAAATCGAAACTGCGCACCGCCGACCCCTTCGCCAGGGTCAGGCGGACTTCGGCCTGATCGCTCTGTGGCAACAGTTTTACGTGGTAATCCAGATCGACTTTTTTCGCCGCCAGCAACGGCGTACATATCAGTAACAGCAGCAAGGACAATGGCAGTGGGGAACGCACAGGCTTACGACTCCTTGTAGAACATGACGACTTTAGCCCGCCCGAAAAATCAGATGCTCTTCCCAGTCGTCTTCAGGCACGCTGTTCTCACTGAGCATGCGCCCGGACTGAGAGATGCGCTCATGGTGGACCGCGTCGCGATCACCGCACACCAAATGGTGCCAGAGCGGTAGATCCTTGCCTTCGCTGACCAAGCGGTAGCCGCAGGTAGGTGGCAGCCATTTGAATTCATCGGCCTGGCCTGGCGTCAATTGAATACAGTCCGGCACTGTCGCGCGGCGATTGCTGTAATCGGTGCATTGGCAAGTTTTCAGGTCCAGCAGCTTGCAGGCGATGCGCGTGTAATAAACGCTGTTGTCGTCTTCATCTTCGAGTTTTTGCAGACAGCACAGACCGCAGCCATCGCACAGCGACTCCCACTCGTCCTGATCGAGTTGATAGAGGGTTTTGCGTATCCAGAAAGGTTCGACTTTAGCGGCCATGGGTTTGGGCAATCAGCATCAAAGAATGAAAGGCCGCCAGTCTAGTGGCACGAGAGGCGCGGGCCAAGCATTGGCGACTGTCGGTAAGGCCAGACTTGTCAGATGTCGGCCGGCAACGTAGCTTTATCAGCCCGATTTCGACGATGCCTGCCGCCCACGGCCCATCTCGGCGCACCCGGCAAGGCCTGATGAGCGCCCTGCTGAACTGTCTACCTTTTGTCATTTGGTCAGGATATTCATGAGCATTAACCCCCGCATCGCCGATTACCCGATCGACCCGCAATTCACTGATCGCTGGTCGCCACGCGCCTTCACCGCAGAGGCCATTACCGAGGAAACCCTGCTGAGCTTTTTTGAAGCCGCACGCTGGGCGCCGTCGGCCTATAACTCGCAGCCTTGGCGCTTTCTGTACGCTCGCCGCGACACGCCGAACTGGGAACGCTTCCTCGGCCTGCTCAATGAATTCAACCGCGGTTGGGCGCAGCACGCATCGGCGCTGGTGATCGTGATCTCGAAAACCACCTTCACAGCCCCCGGCGCCACCGAAGAAACCCCGGCCCTGTGGCACACCTTCGACACCGGGTCGGCCTGGGGCCATCTCGCCCTGCAAGCAAGCCTGAGCGGCTGGCACACCCATGGCATGGCCGGTTTCGATCAGGAACTGACCCGTAAAGAACTGAAGATCCCAGAAGGCTATGACCTGCACGCAGCGGTTGCCATTGGCAAGCTCGGCGACAAAGCAACCCTGGCTGAATACCTGCAAGCCAAGGAAACCCCAAGCCCACGCCGCCCGCTGTCAGAGCTGGCAGCCGAAGGCGATTTCAGTTTGTAAGCCGATTGCAGATACTTGTGCAGGCTGTGTGGGAGCGAATTCATTCGCGAAGGCGTTGTGCCAGACAACGATGATGTTGAATGTGCCGACCTCTTCGCGAATAAATTCGCTCCCACAGAATTTCGCAGGGCTTCAATAACCCCGCGAAAAGTCCACTTCTCCGCGTAACGCCTCTCCCGCCTGAAACGCCCGCAAGTTATCGACAAACAACTGGACCATCGCTACTGGCGAAGTAGGGGCCGAACTGTGCCCGGTCAACAGCAAACCCCACGCTGTCCAGAAGGGATGACGTTGCGGCAAGGGTTCCTGACGGCAGACATCGATCACTGCGCCCGCCAAGTGCCCTTCCTTCAGCGCTTCGACCAGATCCGCATCAACCACCGCCACACCACGCCCGACGTTGATGAACACGCCGGTAGGCTTGAATTTAGCGAACAGTTTCGCATCGTACAGATCATGGGTTTCCGGGGTATTGGGCAGCAGATTGATGACGTAATCTACTTCGCCGACCAGACGATCCAGATCCGCCAGAACGCCCACTTCGACGAACGGCGCCTGAGTGCGCGGTGACGAGGCAATGCCATACAGCTCAACGCCGAACGGCAGCAGAAACTGCGCGACGCTCAAGCCGATATCACCGGCACCGACAATCAACGCCTTGCGCCCGGCCAGGCTCTGACCCCGTCGGTTGTCCCATTTGCGTTCGACCTGGCTGACCAGCCGCGCCAGTACTTCACGCTCATGGCCCAGCATGTAGGTCAGCACAAACTCCGCCATGACCTGACCGAAGATACCCACGGCACGAGTCAGTCGGTATTCACGGGGCAGACCTTCAGCCAGTAACGGGGTGACCCCGGCCCAGGTCGATTGCAGCCACTGCGGGGTATGCCCCTGGCGTAACAGAGTGGCCAACAGATCCGGCTGACCCAGCCAGACCGGGCAGTCTGCAGCCATTCGGGACAGCTCGGCCGAATCACCGGTACTCATGACCTGCACATCGGGTGCAAGCTGACCCAGCAATTGGGTGTAAAGGGGGTAATCGTGCTCAGCAATCAGAACGCGCATGGCTCAAAACCTTTAAAAACAAAACATGCGTCTATCAATGGGGGCCGGCCCCCATCGATGTCAGTCGCGCTCAAGAAGCAGTCCGTTACGCCAACGTATCGGGCAAGCGCCCTTTACAGAGGATCGTTGCGGCGCAGCAGCTCTTCGGGCAGATGCTCGATGTACTCGTCTTCTGCCGGCGGCATTTGCAGGTGATAGCCCTGCTTGTCGAGATTCTCAAGCACCTGATTAATGTCCTCGCGGGACAACTTGCGCTCCGGGCTAAGCACCAGATCGAAGGTATGGGTCGGTGGCCCGAAAGCGATCAGCAAGTCTGCTGGCACCTTTTTGAGCGCATCGCTTTTGAGCACGTACAAGTACATCTCGTTTTTACGCGGGCTTTTATAAATGGAGCAAATACGTTTCAAGGCTGTTCTCCAGCAGAGGCAAGGCTGTCGAGCAGCGCTTGGCCCATCAGTTCGCGGCGCCAGCCACGCAGCGAATCAGGCAATTGATAGGGACCATTGGGATAGCCGCTTTTCAGCAGCGCTTCGAGGGTCTTTTTGCGCAGCATCAGTTCAGGGGCCATGTTCAGCCGTTCCGCTTGTTGCTGGCCGATAACGCGCAACGTCTTCAGGACCGCGGCGGCTTCGATAGGCAATGGCTCGGGCAACGCTTGTGGCCACTGCTCTGGAGGCAGGCTGGCGGACTTCTTGATCAGATCGATCAGAAACTCTCCGTCCTGACGCACGGTTTTGGGATGAATATCTTCAATTTTCGCCAACGCGGCAAGGTTGTCCGGCTGGGTTTTGGCCAAAGGCCAGAGTGAATGTTCGCGGACAACCCGGTTACGCGGCAAGTTACGGGCCCGCGCCTCGCGCTCGCGCCAGGCACACAGCTCGCGCAGCACCGCCAACTGGGCGCGGGACAATTTCCACGCCAGTTTGGCTTCACGGTAAAGCTCGTCGGGATCGGTTTCGCGGCGCAGATTGGCGACCAGCTCGGCACCGTCATCAAGCAACCAGGCGTGCTTATCTTCAGACAGCTTGGGCTGCAGAACGCTGTAGACCTCGGCCAAATGCACCGCATCTTCTGCGGCATAACTGATCTGAGTCTCGGACAACGGACGCTGCAACCAGTCGGAACGGGTTTCGCCCTTAGGCAGGTCGATCCCCAGCACTTCCTGAACCAGGCGCGAGTACCCCATGGAAAACCCGAGGTTCAAGTACGCGGCAGCCAACTGCGTGTCGAACAGTGGCGCAGGCAGGCTGCCGGTCAAGCGCAGCAATACCTCCAGGTCTTCACTGCAGGCGTGAACCACTTTTATCACCGCAGGGTTTTCGAGCAGCGCGCACAGGGGTCGCCAGTCGTTGATCAGCAACGGATCGATCAGGTAGGCACGCGCACCATCACCGATCTGCAACAGCGCGGCAATCGGGTAAAAAGTGTCGACCCGCATGAATTCGGTGTCGAGGGCGACAAAGGGCAATGACTGCCACTCGGCGCAATGTTGGGCGAGGCTGGCGTCGTCGCGAATCCAGTGAATATCGATGGCCACACGGCTCTCCCTTGAAGAATGGCGCGCAGTATATATCGCCCTCACCGATTACCGCGCATCCGCGCTGCAAGTCTTGAACAACTTCGTGCGATCCACCGGGAGGAACCCGACCGACTATCGGATTAAAGCTTATGATTTACGCAACACGTAGACCCGCCACATCGCATAGCCGGGCAAAAAATCATGATGGCCGATGATCTGGAAACCGGCCTGCTCGAACTCGGCTTCTATGGCGGCCTTGCCCACCACAAAGCGATTCATCCTTGCAGCCGTCGGTTCAGCGCTCGCACGGTAGCGTTCCAGGCGTTTGCGACGCCAGGCTTTGATATTGCCATCCACCCACAGAGATACGATGACGGTGTCGCGGGTCACTCGATGGAACTCGCGCAGGATAGCCGAACGACGATCACCCTCTGCGACGTGATGGAAAAGACGCATGCAGAAAATGCAGTCGACAGCATTGGCCGACAGATCGATGGAGAACGGCGAAGCCTGGAAGGTCTTGATCCGCTTGAGCTTTTCAACGGAAAAGTTGGCCTTGGCGATGGCAAGCATCTCCGATGAGTCGTCCGCCGCAAGGACCACCCGGTTGGCATGTTCGGTCAGCACCGGCCAAAAATGGCCCGCGCCGCTGGGCAAGGCCAGGACCAACCCCGGGTCGCCAGCCACCTTCAAGGCACGTCGAGCCAACTGCTCGTCACGCCAGTGGCCCAGTCGTCCTGAAAGCCCAAGAGAGTGCTTTTCCAGAGAGCGCTGAGCGTGTTTCTGCTCGCACTGCCTGGAAATATCATGATCAATCGGTGAGGGTGGTTGCGCGGACATGGCCAGCAGACTCTTTTTAGATGATCAGCAGATAAACGGCTAAAAGCCAAAACCCTGGGTATAAACCTCAACGCTACTGCTTGACCAACACACCATCGCTTTTGACTCCACGACAGCCGGCGAACATATCCAGGCTGGGGTTGTAGACGCTGCTGTTGACCTGCAACAAACCGATCATCGAGTGAAATAAGTTATCTTGGCTCAAGGGTGCATTTCGTTCCTGCTGTAAGCAGTGAGTATTGAGCGAAAATGCTTGCTGATAGGTGTCAGAAAACCAGGCCACCATCGGCACATGTTTCTGCTGGTCCGGCGCCAGCATGTAAGGCGTGCCATGCAGGAACAAATTGTACTCCCCCAACGACTCGCCATGATCGGACAAGTACAGCATGGCGGTATCGACCTTACCCTGATTACTGCGCAAAATATCGATTAAACTGGCCAGTACATGGTCGGTGTACAGCAAGGTATTGTCATAACCGTTGACGATGCTGTCCTTGCTGCAATTATTCAGGGCATTGCTTCGACACACTGGGGTGAACTTTTCAAATTCCTTGGGGTAGCGCTTGTAATACTCAGGACCGTGGCTGCCCATTTGATGCAGCACCATGACAGTGTCCTGATTCAGGTTATCAATGAAACCCTGCAGGCCCTTCAACAAGATCTCGTCGCGGCATTCGCTATTGGCGCACAGCACGGGGTCCTTGAGGAGGCTCATGTCCTGAACGGTGACACGGTCGCACGTGCCCTTGCAGCCCGACTGGTTATCACGCCAGATCACATTCAGCCCGGCATGCTTGAGCACGTCGAGCATGCCCTCTTCATTCTTGGCCTTGCTGGCGCTGTAGTCTTTGCGCCCCATGTTGGAAAACATGCAGGGAACAGACACGGCCGTTTGTGTGCCACAGGAATGCACATCGCTGAACGCGATCACGCCCGACTCTTTACTGAGCTGTGGCGTGGTATTACGAGCGTAGCCCAGGATCCCGAAATTCTCGGCCCGTGCGCTTTCGCCAACGACTAACACCGTCAATGATTTTCGTGTATGCGAGTCCCAGCCAGATGATCGTTTGGCGTCTTCGCCAATTGCCAGAAACGGCTGTTGTGCCGACACGACCTGTTCGCGCATGTAACCTACTGACGCGCCAATATAGTTGCTCGGCACCACCATCAAACGCAGCTCATGGTGATTGCGAAACAATGATGAGAGGCCTTGGTAGTTCGACAGCGCGACCACACCAATAAGGCTGGCACAGACAGCACTGACCAGCGTTTTGCTGATTATCTCATGGTGCCAGCGACGGTAATTTACCGGGGTTTTCCAGAGCAGCCAGGACGGCAAAATACCCAGCAACAGGATGTACAGGCCCATCTTCAACGAGAGTAAATCACGCACTTCGGTCGCATTGGTCTCGGCAAAATTCCGGAACATTCCGGCATCAATAATGACGCCATATTGACTCATGAAATAAGCGACGCCTGCACTGATCAAAAACAACAAGGTCAGTACCGGTTTCAAGACACGATTGAATGCCAGTAAGGTCAAGACAATATTAAAAATGCAAAATACCATGACGCCGAAGGCAACCCGCATGGCGATGCCTTTCCAGTCGGAGTCTGTGATTGCGAAAAGGTGTTGCCACAGCGCGACGTTGAACCCGAACAGCAAAAAACAGCTGGCAAGCAAGGTGACAAGCTCTGGGCGTATAGCTTTTACGTTCAGCATGACTGCCTGCTTAATAAAATTAAAAAAACGCCGAAACAGGTCTATTCTGAAACGTCCTCCGACGTAGCAAATCTTAATCAACGCAGCATCAATTTTTTGTGAAAAGGATGCGAATAAAAGATCTGACAGGGTTTATTTTCCCATGGAAAAACAAACCTCAGGAGGCCAGAACCCTTGTCCGCTATGCCTATCGGCTGAACCAGGCCGCTAGTTCAGCTGTTGATTCCAGCGCAAATCTTGCTCGCCTACCGACCCCGCGAACGGTTGATATTCAGCACGCTTGACGGCTTTTTTGACACCGCCTGCGGCTCACGGACTAAAGACCAGGGCACGTCATTCAGGCACGGATCAGCGTTTTGGCGTAAGACTCACCCCCAGATCCACCGCATCAACGCGATCACGCCTCCTGAACAGACGCTGATCGTGTTTCAATATTCGCCGAATAAACGAGGGTCAATGATGGGCAGTGAATTGCAGGTGGTAGACATTCAACTCGGCGACGGCAAGGCCGCAGTCAAAGGCGCCTTGATCACCACCCAGTACAACGGCTTTCTGGAGGACGGAACCACGTTCGACTCCTCCTATGATCGCGGCAAGCCTTTCCAGTGCGTCATTGGAACCGGACGCGTGATCAAAGGCTGGGATCAAGGACTAATGGGCATGAAAGTGGGCGGCAAACGCAAACTCTTTGTGCCGGCCCACCTCGCTTATGGCGAAAGACAGGTAGGCACACACATCAAGCCGAACTCAAACCTGATCTTCGATATCGAGTTGCTGGAAGTGCTGACACGGGACGATTGATGAGGTGGCGCTCAGACCATCGCTGACAGCCTGACATCCGCAGCCAGCACCCGCAGGAGCTGACCATCGGCTGCGAATATCGGCACTGAGATGGTAAAACAGAATGCGTCGGTCGCTGAGGAGCGGTAGACCGGGGTGATATAGCTGCTCATACGCTCGGCAACTGCTCTGAACCAGGAGCGCTATGACCAGTTGCTGCCCTTGCAGCTTTTACTTTGAACGCGCTGGTCGGCAAAAATGTTTTCGCTGACCTGCACACCGGTATGCGTCAAGAAAACCCACTGGGCGGCTGACGCCTTTATTTGGGGTCGTATTGCATCTCACCGTTGCCGAACGACCAGTCTTCACGATTGACCTCGACCAGGCCCCCATACGGGGCTGAATATCCTACAAAAGTTCTACGTGTTTCCCGCCTCAGGCATAGGCATTTGCATCGGCAATAATCATCTCGGCGGCCTTCTCGGCGATCATCAGGGTTGGCGAGCAGGTATTGCCCGACACAATTGTCGGCATGATCGACGCATCCACTACCCGCAAGCCGGCGATACCCCGCACCCGCAGACGCTCATCGACAACCGCATCACTGCCCTGCCCCATCTTGCAGGTACCGACAGGATGGAAAATCGTCGTGCCGATGCTACTGGCGGCCTGGCGTAGTTGCTCCTCGCTTTGCAGGCTCGCACCGGGCAGATACTCCACCGGCTGAAAGCTCGCCAATGCCGGGGCGGCGACAATCCGTCGGGTCAGGCGTATCGCATCGGCCGCCACCTTGAGGTCGGCTTCATTGCTCAAATAGTTGGGGCGAATCGAGGGTGCCTCATCCACGCGGGCAGAGCGAATCTCAACCGTGCCACGGCTCTGCGGACGCAAATTGCAGACCGAAGCCGTGAATGCCGCAAAGGTGTGCAGCGGCTCACCGAAGCGTTCCAACGACAACGGTTGCACGTGATATTCAAGATTGGCCGAGTGCTGTACGGGGTCCGAGCGGGCGAAGGCGCCCAATTGGCTTGGCGCCATGGCCAACGGACCGCTGCGATTGATCGCGTAACGCAACCCCATGTTCATCTTGCCCCAAAGGCTGCTGACCATCTGGTTGAGTGTCTGGCCGTTACTGATCTGATAGATCAACCGCAGTTGCAGGTGATCCTGCAGATTGCTTCCTACACCTGGCAACTCATGGCGTACGCCGATGCCGAGTTTCTCAAGCAGGGGTCGCGGGCCGATACCGGAGCGCTGCAACAGCGTCGGCGAACCGATGGCCCCGCAACACAGGATGATCTCCCGCCGAGCGCGCAGGTGTTGTTCGCGCTGTTGGACACGCGCAACGACGGCACTCGCGCGGCCATTTTCAAACTCGATACGTGACGCCTCCACACCGGTGAGGATTGTCAGATTTTTACGCTGTGCGATAGGCCGCAAAAATGCTTTAGACGCATTCCAGCGCACCCCTCGCCGTTGATTGACCTGGAAGTAACTGCAACCCTCATTGTCGCCGCCATTGAAGTCGTCGATGGACGCGATGCCCGTTTGCGCCGCTGCCTGGCGAAAGGCGTCGAGAATGCCCCACGACAGCCGTTGCTGCTCCACCCGCCATTCACCCCCCGCGCCGTGCATGGCTGAGTCGCCGCCGTAGTGATTTTCTGAGCGCTTAAATAAGGGTAATACCTCTTTCCAGCCCCAACCCACATTGCCTTGAGCGGCCCAGTCATCGTAATCACGGGCCTGACCGCGCATATAAATCATGCCGTTGATGGAGGAGCTGCCGCCCAGCACTTTGCCCCGGGGGTAATTAAGCGAACGCCCATTGAGCCCAGGCTCGGCTTCGGTTTTGAAACACCAGTCAGTACGTGGGTTGCCGATGCAGTAAAGGTAGCCCACCGGAATATGGATCCAGGGGTAGTTGTCCAGGCCGCCGGCTTCGAGCAACAGCACACGGTGCGCAGGGTTTTGCGAAAGCCGATTGGCCAGCAAACAGCCCGCAGGTCCGGCACCGACAATCACATAGTCATACAGCTCACTCGTCGCTTGCATGCAGCCCTCGCTGGTCTTTTTATTTTGTTGTCCCGGGCCATCCTATGCTTTCTCCAAGAAAACGAAAGGCCGCTGCAAGTTGCCTTGCAGCGGCCTTTATCAACGGTTTTTAGGCCGGGTGACGATCAAACAGACTTGCGACGATAATCCCGGTAGTCAGGTATCCAGAAGTTGCGCTCGATGGCCGCGAGCAAAATCTCTTCCGACGTTTCCAGCGCCATGCCATCAGCCTGAGCCTGCTTGGCGACGGCCAAGGCTATTTTTTTGCTGACTTCCTGAATGTCCTTGAGCGGCGGCAGTACCGCATCACCCAGACCGGTCACCATCGGCGAGCACTCTGCCAAAGCGTTGGACGCGGCCATCAACATCTTATCGGTGATTCTCGAGGCTTTGCTTGCGATGACGCCCAAGCCAATCCCGGGAAAAATATAAGAGTTGTTGCATTGGGCGATATGGACCGTGCGGCCGTTGATCGATACCGGAGCAAACGGGCTGCCCGTAGCAACCAAGGCATTGCCATCGGTCCAGCGCAGGATTTCCTCAGGCGTAGCCTCGACCTTCGAGGTTGGGTTCGACATCGGCATCACCAATGGCTTGGCGCAATGCTTGTGCATTTCGCGGATTACCTGCTCGGTAAACAAGCCCCGCTGCCCTGACACACCAATCATGACGGTGGCGTTGGCATGGGCAACAACGTCCAGCAATTGCGGGAATGCTTCGCTGCCTGCCCAACCCGCTACATCTCCGTTTTTTTGCGCCAGGCGCTGTTGGAAACCCAGCAGGCCGGTCATGTCTTCGGTCAGCAAACCGTAGCGATCGACCATGAATATGCGCTTGCGTGCTTCGCTCTCGCTCAGCCCTTGTATCTGCATCGCGGCGATAATGTGTTCGGCAATACCGCAACCTGCGGAACCGGCACCCACAAACACCACTACCTGCTCGCCAAGCGTCTCATTCTTGGCCTTGCATGCCGCGAGCAACGTGCCCACCGCGACCGAAGCGGTGCCCTGGATATCATCGTTGAAGCAGCACAGTTGATCCCTGTACTTCTCCAGCAACGGCATGGCATTGGATTGGGCGAAGTCCTCGAACTGCAACAGCACATCAGGCCAGCGACGCTGCACCGCCTCGATGAACATCGCGACGAAATCTTCGTACTGCTGACCTGTTACCCGCTCATGGCGCCACCCCATGTACATCGGGTCATCCAGCAACTCGCGGTTGTTGGTACCGACGTCGAGCACAATCGGCAGCGTGTAGGCCGGACTGATCCCGCCGCACGCGGTGTAAAGCGACAATTTGCCGATCGGGATACCCATGCCGCCAATACCTTGGTCACCCAGACCCAGAATTCGCTCGCTGTCAGTCACCACGATGATCTTGATCTGGTCCTTGGTCGCACTGCGCAGGATGTCGTCGATACGGTCGCGTTCCGGATACGAGATAAACAGTCCCCGGTGCGTGCGATAGATTTTCGAGAACTCCTGACACGCCTGGCCGACCGTGGGCGTGTAGATGATCGGCAGCATTTCATCCAGGTGCGAGTCGAGCAGACGGAAGAACAACGTCTCGTTGTTGTCCTGAATCGAGCGCAAATAAATGTGCTTGTCGAGATCGCTGACGCATTGGTTGTACTGATTGAAGACCCTAGCCACTTGCTCTTCGATCGTCTCCACGTTCTGCGGCAACAGCCCGATCAAGTTGAACTCAATCCTTTCTTGCGGCGTGAAAGCACTGCCCTTGTTCAGCAGCGGCATCTCCAGCAGGGAAGGTCCAGCGTAGGAAATATATAAAGGACGCGAGGTTTTGCTCATTTTCAGTGATCGCCTTTTTCTGTTTACTCTGAAATTTCGATACGAACCAAGGCGGACAGCCGGAGCCTGACAGCTCTCTATTCAACCCACCTCAGCAAACTCAAGGAACGAGATTGCGGTGCTTATCTTACTCGCGGTCAAGCCATTGCAGGAGCGTGATCATCGTACAACTTGATGACGGTGGAGGTTGCAGCGCTGGTATAGGCTCAAGTCACCTTCACAATCTAGTGTACGGGCCGCTCATCGCTGGAGTAGTATCGCAACGGAAAGACGAATCAATCTCCTTCTCAACAATGGGTACTCTCCGAGATTGCAATGAAAGCCCTCAATGACACGCCAACTGCCACCCTGAACATTGATGAGGAGAAGCCTTATTCCGCGCCTCGTATCTACCTGCATTGGGTGTCCGCAGTGGTCATCATTTGGGCCACCCTCAGCGGGTTCGGCGTGACGTTACTGCCACCGAGCTCTCCATTTCGGCAGTGGGTCGAAAGCGTCAATCCTCAGGTCGCGACACTCTTTATCCCTGTTTTCATATGGCGCGTATGGCTGTACATAAAAGCCTTGCCCGAATCAACTGACCGCAAAGGGCGCACCCAGAAAAAAATCGCGGCGCTGACACACGGCATGATCTATCTGTCTGTTACGGGCGTGCTGGTGACCGGCGTTTTAATGATGAACCACCCCATCGTTTTGCTCGCCACTCTGCCCTTCCCGCAGCTTGTGCATTCACCGACTGCATTGGCAGACCTGAAGGTTTTACATCATGCATCGTGCGTTCTGCTTGCAGGACTGTTGGTGCTGCATATAGCCGCGGTTATCCAACACCAGATCAGAGGACGGTCGGTGCTGCGTCGTATGCGTAGGCAGCGATAGCTGGCCATCTACTCCCGGGTCCAGGAAAGGATCAGACACCTCCTGACCCTGCTGCATGCCAACCGAGCAAAACTTTAAATTCCCGCCCCGTTAAGCCCCGGAAATAAGTTCCGGAAACGCCCCCAGGATTTCGGCCAACTCACGCCATGGCTGTTGATCTGGGTGACAGCTCTTTGCGCAGTGTGGATCATGCGAAAACGGTTTCTTGGCCTCATCTACATCCTGCGCCATCATGCATTGAGCGCATATTACTTGGCGACCGAACAGGTCCCAGCGCTTGCTCCAGCCTATCAATCGATCACCAATCGCCACGGTCAAACTCCTTTTTGAATGGGCGCCTGACTGCAAATACCCAGACGTGAGTAATGAGGGTAGACCAGCTTTGTGAAGCCCTGTCTAAAAGTTCATAGCGCCCAACGCTCATGGACCAACGAAGTGTCTTACTTGCTTTAGCACCCACAATAGTTCGTTATCACTCGGTCACCGCTGCCACCATTTTTGTATCAGCGCCGCCACAAACATACACCCAAATAGCTATCTATTTACAGTAAATACATCCAATCGAATGCACACCCATACCATTTGTAAACTCCCCCTATGAACCCTTGATATTTCTGCCATTGCGCTACACTGTAAATCGATCATAGAAATTAAGAGAGGTTAGCTTTCCGAGCGAACGTCTTATAAAAACTCTAAACACTGCCTGTCACACCATTTTATTCTGCCCTAAGCAGTCGCCGGCACGGATAACGTCTTGGCTGGGCGGTAGCATCGTGCATCAAAATTGTTGTCGTCCGCGAGGGACAACGCTCTATCTGCGCAGGATTAGTGCAGATTTATTACTCTCGACTACAGGGTGTAAGCGTATGAATCATACAATTGCAATGATGCAACCTTATCTATTCCCTTACCTGGGTTATTTTCAACTGATCGCTGCCGCAGATATTTTTGTTTTGGGGGACGATCTTCAATACGTAAAGGATGGCTGGATCAATAGAAACCGCATTCTAAATAATGGGGAATCCAGACTTATTACCTTCCCCTTAAAAAAAGATCATCATGGCTTGAATATCAATGAGCGCTACCTGAGCGATAATTTCCAGGATGAAATCACTCCTTTACTCAAGACCATCGGGATGACTTACTCCCATGCACCGTTCCGCGACGATGTGCTTCCGCTGCTTGAGAAAATCATGCGCTACCCACAAAAAAATCTGGCGCTGTATTCGGAAAACTCTATTCGCGAAATATGTGCCTACTTGAGATTAACCACTCCGATCGTCATTTCATCAAAACTACAACTACCGGCCCCAACGGACCATCAGGATCGTGTGATTCTAACCATGAAGGCGCTGGGTGGAGCGACGTATATTAATCCCACCGGAGGACGGGACTTGTATTGCTCTAAATATTTCTCACAAAAAAGCTTAAAATTGAAATTTCACCGCATGCATGCCATCTCCTACTCACAGCTAAAGTCATCTTTCGTCCCTAACCTGTCTATCATTGATGTCATGATGTTCAATAGCGTTGAAGGCATAGGCCAACACCTGAAAAAATTCTCACTTGAAGCCGGTACTCCTCATGTCAAAGAGGCGAATTTCATTGACTTAGTTTCTTCAGAGACCACCTCCTATCGATGAAGTCGTTTGCTTTGCTGCGCGACTCCGCCAACGACCTTCCTCACAGGCTCCTGCAATGTCTTCAAGGCTAACGGGGGGGCAACAGCTCCCGCGCGGGTGTCGAAAATAGCGTGTCCAGTTTCTGGAGTAAATTCGACGATCCATACAGTGCCCATGCCGGTGGTGCTGGCGATACCGCTCCTGAAAAACCAAAATATCGCAAAGGAAGACGCTCTCAAGTAGCGCAAAAAGTGCGAGCTAGAGCTGCGGAAACCACCTATCGCAGAGCTGGCGAGAACCATTCAATTTTGTTTAATTCAGTGTAAAAATGATCGCCTATGGACGTCGCTTAGGAGCGAATTGTCGTCTTTACCAGGAAGATTCAGAAGGTGAAATTTTTCACCCAACGAAGGGTTAAATCCGAGACAGAACGACCCTTCGAGATTGAAAAAAGGAGCTCAGAATGATTCACGATAAATTTAAGAAAGCTACCGGTGTGACGTGGGAAGAAGCAGCAATCAGGAGCAATCAACTTTTTTTTGAGGCCGATCAGCTCGATGATCATGCCTATTCACTGCTTAAGAAAGAAACGTTAAGCCCAGAAGTCTGGAACGAATTTTCAACAGCAAAAAGAAAGGCCGAAAACAAATACGTCGAAGCGCGCGTGGAGTGGCAACGAATAAAAAGCATCCTGAGTTCTATCGATAAAACCGCTGAAAAATCAGCAAAACAGTCTTTACACTAGAGGCGCTCAGAGTGGAAAGGCTTTAATAGGGATGCCTGCCGTTCCACCCACCTTATTTCCAGCGCCGGCACGGGAATGTGCCGGCCTTGCTTAGTCCCCTCTCGCCACCCCCACCCTCACCCACTGCGCTGTAAGCGTTGGCGGGTCGATAAACCTACAGCCGGTCGGCCTGATCAATCATATTGGTCGCCAACTTGATGCCTTGTTTTCTTGCATCCTCGAAGCTCTTATAAATCGCTTTTTCATGAAAATTATGAATATTGTCCTCGGCGTACTTCACGGTAATACGAAGCCCTTTGGGGATCGGATCACCTGGATCGCCCCATTCGAAATCAATCATTGCCTCTCTGCCGTCTGGATGGACGTAATCAATTGGGTGCGGCCTATCTACTGATCCCATTTCGCTCTCCCTGATACCCGGTGATGTTCTCAACCTTAATCATTAGCCCAAAAATTCAAATCACGCCAACCGGCAAGGCCCTATGAAGGCTCACGTACTGAAAAATCGAGAGAATCGAACGTGCGGCGCTGGTGGGAGGGAGTAAAAGAGATCAATGAGCCCGATGCGCGTGTGCTGAAGCAGCCGTTGGCCAGATGTAGTGGTCTAATGAAACCGGACACCCATTTAGACAAATGGAGTTGTGGTCACCCGCCTACCACCCTGTTTCCTGCCGACTAGTTCAAGGTGGGGCCGAGCAACATCGTTTTATCAAAGCACGCTTTACCGGTCTAATATTTTTTCGTCCTACCTTTATCAGCTTAGGTGCTATACCCGGACCACGTCCGACGAGATCCCGTCGTCAGCCAGATTATGTTCATGGCAATAGCACGGTGCTTCCCACGCTCGCCTCAAAGGAGAAGGACAAGTGCTCAGCGGGCCGCCTACAGCGGCTCGCTGAGCGACCCTCATCCCCATGTCTTCCCGAGTTCCTCCAGTCCAGCCTTTTGCAGATCCTGTGGGGTCATCACAAGGCGGAACCTGCAGTTAGCCTGGAAGTTGAGAAAAAAGGGTTCCGCAAAAGCAGGAACGTCGGATGGATCTTGTACATTGATCACGAAGATCCCACCCCGCTTTCCGTCGTTCTCAGTAAAGTACGCCGCCTCCGGCTTGATGCTTTCCAGGATACGCCCAATAATCTCGCCCACCTTTCCGGCCCTGACGAGGGAGTTGAAGGGCTCATGAGGGAACTCGACCGTCAGTAGCATCTTCATCGTTCAGTTCTCCTTTCAACGTGCTGCCGTGCTCTCATGCCGCCTGACATGCATTCAACAGCGCCAGCGGTCCGTATCCCTAAGAATAGCCAAACGCGAGCTACTGCCCTTGTAGGGTTACGGGCGGTCATGAAGACGATGAGGCGGTGCTTGGAGATTACGAAGTATCAGCCAGCCATCTTGGACGACTTCAGCTCCTCAGTGAAGCGCTGCGAGCGGACACCTTTGATGTCGTAATACTCTTCAACTGCCTTTACAAAGCGCTTTTCGGATGGCACATACCAGAAGGCTTTGTACAGGCGGCCACTAATAGCGCGTGGCGCTATACGTTGAGCATTTGAGACCGTTGTTACCCTACCCGGTGTCGCCACGGCCTGCACACCGCCTACCGCAACGGGCGCCAGCACCGCCGACCACTGACCTTCGGATTCGATCTTCAGCGCCATGAACTTGCCCGCTGGCACCTGGACATATTCCCAACCCGTTACGACGAAGTCGTTATGAAAGGTCTCGCTAGAGCGCAGCGGGTTAGGGTTTAGTTCGGTGTATTCGACCGTCCATTTCTTGCCTTGGCTCAAGGGAAACTCGAACGGGCGATTGATCACTTGCTGCTTACCGTTGATATCACGGGAGCGACTCCAGTCCAGGCCCACCATGCTTTCAACCGGTGCCTGGTTAGACCCGTCCTGCTTGGCGCTGATCAGCACGTTGTGGCTGTCAACGCGTTCGACCGTAATCAGTGTGTTCTTGCTCGAGAAACCTTGTGGCCCAGTTTCCACTGTTTCGGCATAGACCCAGCTATCACCAGCCGTTAAGGGCGGCGCATCGACCGATTGGGCATACGCCGAACAGCACATCAAACCAAGCACAGCGGCAGATAGTTTTTTAAGCATCACATTTTCCCTGAATATCTGACTTGGCAAGTCCATTTGAGACTAACCGAACGAGTGAAGCGGGTGACTCTTGCCGATGGCAGTACGATCATCGTAAATAACTGCTAACCCCAACATGCCGTGTACGGCTTGGGGTTTGTAAGCTCACTTCAACCTGCGCAATGGAGCCCATGAACCGCCATTAGAGACAAAACAGGCAAGCATTCGAAGGCTCATGTCATTGTGCCATTTGAGAATGGGCTCAAGTGAGCTCATGATTTCGTCGACGTCATAATGTGAAGACCGTTCAGCAGAGCGACAGCATCTGACCTGGCCCAGGCTCGTCGTTCAAGCCAATAACTGGCAGACGATTGACCATGCGACCAGGAGAGCTTGCGCGCTAAGTTTTCCTCCCACCCGTCGAACGCAGGCAAAAAGAGGAAGATGGATACGGGGGACGCCGAGAGCATGGCGGGTATTGTTTCGAAAATGCTGAGGTTTAAGCGGACTAGAGCAGCATGCAGGGCACCGTTTATGCCCTAAAAATGCCCTAATCAATATGACAGAAACGAAAAAGCCCCTGTAATCTTCAACGATTACAGGGGCTTTGTCTTATTCAATAATGGCGGAGAGATAGGGATTCGAACCCTAGGTACTGTCGCCAGTACAACGGATTTCGAATCCGTCCCATTCGGCCACTCTGGCATCTCTCCAACGGCGCGCATGATAACAGCTCAGGTGCAGAAGGCGAACCCCCTGCGAAGGAAATTTTCGCGTGCTATCAGGCGCTTGCGTAACTTTTTTGCGTTAAAGCGGTACGCCGAGGCGTTTTGCGACTTCTTCGTAGGCTTCGATGACATCACCGAGACCTTGGCGGAAGCGGTCTTTGTCCATTTTCTTGCGGGTTTCTTTGTCCCACAGGCGGCAGCCGTCCGGGCTAAATTCGTCGCCGAGGACGATTTGGCCGTGGAATACGCCGAATTCGAGTTTGAAGTCGACCAGCAGCAGGCCAGCGGCGTCGAACAATTTGCTCAGGACTTCGTTGACCTGGAGAGACAGTTCCTTCATGCGAACCAGTTGTTCGGCGGTGCCCCAACCGAACGCCACGACATGGGATTCGTTGATGAACGGATCGCCCTTGGCATCGTCCTTGAGGAACAACTCGAAGGTGTAAGGATTGAGCTTGGTGCCCTCTTCGATACCCAAGCGTTTGACCAGGCTGCCTGCAGCGTAGTTACGCACGACGCATTCGACCGGGATCATGTCGAGTTTCTTGACCAGGCATTCGTTATCACCCAGCAGCGCGTCGAATTGGGTTGGAATACCCGCTTCTTCGAGCTTTTGCATGATGAAGGCATTGAACTTGTTGTTCACCATGCCTTTGCGGTCGAGCTGTTCAATACGCTTGCCGTCGAACGCCGAGGTGTCGTTGCGAAACAGCAGGATCAAGCGGTCAGCGTCGTCGGTGGCGTACACCGATTTGGCTTTGCCGCGGTAGAGTTCTGCACGTTTTTCCATGATGGCTCCGCTTGCTAAGTTGTTGGGCCAGACGCCCCGTTTGGGACACTAGGCGATATGTCGCCAGTCGAGCCCTGAATCTTGATCGGCCACTTGCAGCCAGTCCGGGTCGCACCCAAGGGTGTCGACAAAACATTGCCGGGCCAGCTGCGGCAGGTTGTTCTTGCTACTGAGATGGGCCAGCACCAGATGCTGTAGATCTTGCCATCCCAACTCGCTCACCAGATTGGCAGCCTGATGATTGTTCAAATGTCCCAGTTCGCCGCCCACCCGCTCCTTCAAAAAGTACGGGTAACGACCTCTGGCCAGCATATCGCGGCAGTGGTTCGCTTCAATCATCAAAGCATCCAGGCCGCCGTAACTCTGTAGCACCGAGGAGCCGTAAGAGCCAAGGTCGGTCAGCAGACCGAATCGGCGCTGACCGTCACTGAACACAAACTGCGTCGGCTCAAGGGCATCGTGAGCTACCGACACCACATCGATGCTTAGCGCCCCCAACTGCAACGCCTGACCGCCCGACAGAAACCCCGTAGCCTCTATAGGCTTGCGCATCCCGCGAAGGGTGCCGCTGCTGAGGTAGACAGGCAGATTGTAACGCCGTGAGAGTAAACCCACGCCATGCACGTGGTCGGCATGTTCGTGGGTCACCAGAATGGCGCTCAACTGATCAGGGCGGACACCCAGACGTGCCAGGCGCCGCTCGGTTTCTCGTAAAGAAAAACCGCAATCTACCAGCACATACGTGTCATTGCTTGCTACCAGCGTGCCATTCCCTCGGCTACCACTGCCTAGAACAGCAAAGCGCACTTAACCGAGGTTATCTTGAATGACACCCAATATGCGGCGCGCTACATCGGCAGGCGCTACGGTATTGATGTTCTTCTCGACAGTCACCTGTACGCTTTCACCCACTTTGCTCAAGCGAACCTGATAACGATCAGCACGGGCTTCGATTTCTTCCTTGGCTGGCTTGCTACCAAACAGACGACCGAAGAAACCAGGTTCGTTTTCAGGCTTCTGTGCCTTTTCTGCGAGGTTGATGTAGTAAAGGCCCAAGCTACGGTTGATGTCTTCGACGCGCCACTCACCACGATCCAGCGCGCGACCAACACTGGACCATGCACGGTCCAGATCAGTACCGACGTTGAGTACCGGGTTACCACTACCGTCGACGCTCAAAGCAACGCGGCTCGGGGTATCGAAGTCGCGCGCTGCCAGCAGGGAAACCGACCCGCCCTTCGCAGCGCTGCGGCTCATGTTGGCGAGCAAGTCATCGGTCAGAGCCGAATCGAGACCCAGATTGGTGGTACGCGCCGGGAAATCGGTATTGGCTGTGCTGCCAGCAGGACGATCGACGCTGACGACATAAATCTCACTGGTGTTGCGCTGCACGCCGGGCTCGATACGAACACGCACACGCGTTTCCGAGTCAGCAGATGCACCGCTGGCGCTCAGGCGCTGGGCCATTGTGGCGGAAAGCTCGTTGATACGCTGCCAGCCGGTGTTGAATTCACCCGTCTGCGGACGATCTTCGGCAACCCGGAAACCATTGTCTTCGAAATACTGATGCGCTATCGGCCAAACTTCAGCAGGCGCACGCTGTGCCAGAATCCAACGAGAATCACCGCTTTTTTGCAGACTGAAATCGCTGGAATTGGCAGTAGCAGACAATGCCTGCGGACGAGGGACTACATATTCGCCTTTGACCTTCTCGTCAGCCACGTTGCGAGGAATCGGCAGCAGTGGGTCGAGATGCTTGCTGACTGCTACGTCAGGAGGCACTTGCATAGGCGCCACCTGGGTCGAATCCAGATAATCACTGCCGCGATCACGGAAGTAACCATCTTGACCCCACAGCCAACCGCAACCGCTGGTGCTGGAGATAATCAAGGCAAGTGCGGAAAGTCCGGCCATTCGCTTCATTGCGTAATACTTCCTCATTAAACCAATACGCCGGACTGGCGCAGGGCCTGTCGCAGCGTTTCGTGGCAAGGCTCGCTGAGCCAGGTGAGCGGCAGACGGATACCGTCTGGTATCAAGCCCATCTCATGCAGCGCCCATTTCACGGGAATAGGGTTAGATTCAATAAACAGGGTTTTATTGAGCGGCATCAGCTTTTCGTGAATCGCCCGTGCCGTGACTGCATCGCCACGCATGGCCGCAGCACACAGATCGCTCATGGCACGCGGGGCCACGTTTGCGGTCACCGAGATATTGCCTTTACCACCCAACAACATCAGTTCGACTGCAGTGGCGTCATCACCGGAATACACCAGGAAGTCACTGCTTACGCGCGAGAGGATGTCTTTGGCGCGTTGCAAATCACCCGTGGCTTCCTTGATGCCGATGATGTTCGGCACTATGGACAAACGCACGGCGGTATCCGCCAACATGTCGCACGCCGTACGGCCTGGCACATTGTAAAGAATCTGCGGAATATCGACTGCTTCGGCGATGAACTTGAAGTGCTGATACAGCCCTTCCTGCGTCGGCTTATTGTAATAAGGCGTAACCAGCAGGCACGCGTCAGCGCCGGCGTTTTTCGCATTGGTGGTCAGCTCGACCGCTTCGCGAGTGGAATTCGCGCCTGTACCCGCTATAACCGGGATACGCCCTGCAACTTGAGCTACCACGCGACGAATCACTTCGATGTGCTCGCTGACGTCGAGTGTGGCCGACTCACCAGTGGTGCCGACCGCAACAATGGCGTTGGTGCCCTCTTGCAGGTGGAAGTCCACCAGTTTGCTCAGGCTGTCCCAGTCAAGACGACCTTTTGCATCCATAGGTGTGACCAGTGCCACCATGCTGCCCGCAATCATGCAACCGCTCCTGCCGGAAAAAGAGAGCGGTAATGGTACTGGCGCCATCAGGCTTGTACAAGCGAAGTACCACGCTACGAGCATTCCCCTGAGCGATGCTTTTCGCTACCCTCCTATCTTTGGTCCGTACTGGTCACCTGCGCAGCTCGTTAAATCGGTCAATTTTGTCGCCAGAACCCATGCGCCAACGTCGTCGCAACCCATCATGGCCCTGCCATGCAGGCAAGCAGCGTCGGGGCTCGGGTTGAGGTCGGAGGCGAAGAGATTGTCAAATCGGCCGCGCATGCCAATATACGTACTGACCGCTCATCGCTTAGGAATGCTGCATGTCGTCCATCCCCACAGTTCGCGAACAATTCCTTGTCATCAGTGCCCTTGGCGCCAACCCAATGGAGCTGACCAACGTGCTGTGCCGCGCCAGTCATGAAAACCGCTGTTCAGTGGTGAGCTCACGTCTGACTCGTCATGGCGAATACAGTGCGCTGATTCTTCAGGTTTCAGGCAGCTGGGATGCCCTGGCTCGCCTGGAAACAGGCTTGCCCAACCTGTCGAAAAAGCATGCATTCACCGTCAGTGTCGTGCGAAGCGCCAGCCCCGAAAGCCGTCCTGAGGCGCTGCCTTATGTGGCTTACGTCAGTTCGGCTTACCGTCCGGATATCATCAATGAGCTTTGCCAGTTCTTCATCGACCACAACGTCGAGCTGGAAAACCTCATCTGCGATACCTATCAGGCGCCTCAGACAGGCGGCACGATGCTCAATGCGACCTTCACCGTCACCTTGCCTGCCGGTGTCCAGATCAGCTGGTTGCGTGATCAGTTCCTCGATTTCGCTGATGCTTTGAATCTTGATGCACTGATCGAACCTTGGCGCCCACAGGCTCCCATGTAAGGAAACATCAATGGCCGTAGTTTTAGACCAACCTGTCGCCGACTTTCAGGCGCAGGCCACCAGCGGACAGACCATCAGCCTGACCGGGCTCAAGGGCCGGCAGGTGGTGATTTACTTTTACCCCAAAGACAGCACGCCGGGCTGCACCACTGAGGGTCAGGGGTTTCGTGATCAACAGGCTGCGTTCGAAGCGGCCAACACCACCGTGTTCGGCGTGTCACGCGACAGCTTGAAATCTCACGAAAACTTCAAGCTCAAGCAGGCGTTCTCGTTCGAATTGATTTCGGACAAGGACGAGGCCCTGTGCCAGTTGTTCGACGTGATCAAACTGAAAAAACTCTATGGCAAGGAATACCTTGGCGTTGATCGCAGTACGTTTCTGATCGACAAGGAGGGTGTATTACGTCAAGAGTGGCGTGGCGTAAAAGTGCCCGGCCATGTGGCTGCCGTGCTTGAACACGCTCAGCGTTTGAATAACGGCTGATTGCCGTAGAAGAAATTCGCTGCCAGCACACATTGAAGTAGCTTGCAGCGAAAGCGTCACGATGCTTACAGCAAGGGCGACACAGTGGGCTCATTGCGCGGCCAGGCATCGAGCACGGCCTTGAACAGGGTAGCGAGCGGAATCGCGAAGAACACGCCCCAGAAGCCCCACAGCCCGCCAAACAGCAACACTGCGCAGATGATCGCGACCGGATGCAGATTGACTGCCTCCGAAAACAGCAGCGGCACCAGCACATTGCCATCAAGCGTCTGGATCACACCGTAGACCGCCATCAAATAAATGAACTGGTCACTCCAGCCCCATTGAAATAGGGCGATCAACATTACCGGCACTGTAACAACCACCGCACCGACATACGGCACGACCACCGATAAGCCGACCAGCATCGCCAATAAAGCCGCGTAATTGAGCCCCAGCGCGACGAACGCTATATACGTAACGCCTCCGCAGACGAATATCTCGATAACCTTTCCGCGAATGTAATTAGCGATCTGCCGGTTCATTTCCTGAGCCACGCGGGTGATAAGGGCGCGCTCACGCGGCAGGTAACCGCGAAACCATTGGCCGATCATGTTGCGGTCTTTGAGGAAGAAGAACACCAGGATCGGTACCAGTACCAGGTAGATCATGATGTTGGCCAACAGTGGCAGGCTAGACAGTGAAAACGTAAGCGCCCATTGGCCGAATTTGCCGATTTCCCCGCGCGCAGCCTCAATGGCCTGGAGCACCTGCTCATCTGAAACAATATGCGGGTAGCGCTCGGGCAGCAGCAACAACAGCGATTGCCACTTGGCAAGCATGCCCGGCAGCTCGTTGAACAGGGTGATCAATTGATGCCAGAGCAACGGCACCAACACCAGCAAAATCACCAGCAACGCACCCATGAACAAGGTGAACACCAACCCGACCGCGCCCACTTCCGGCACATGCAGACGCTCCAGGAAGCTGACCACGCCCTGCATGAGGAATGCCAGCACCAACCCCGCCAACACGGGCGCAAGCATGCCACCCAGCGTCAAGACAACCGTGAACGCCAGAACCAGCAATACCGCCAACACCACCGCCTCCTCATCGGAGAAGTAGCGCTGAATCCAGTCGCGTAGCACTTTGAACATCAAGAATCCTTCAGGCGGTCATTATTGGTAACAATCAATATTGAAAAAATTACTGCGGACAGTACTCAGGCTTTGCGTAACCAATAACGATAAACACCGTCTTCAACCTCTTCATGGAGCAAGGTATGGCCCGCAAGCTTGGCAAACGTTCGGAAATCGCGCTGAGAACCTGCATCTGTAGCGATGACTTTGAGGATCGCGCCACTGGCCAGACGATTGAGCTCCAGCTTGGCTTTGAGCAGCGGTAGCGGACAATTCAGGCCGCTGGCATCAAGCTCCGCGTCACAGGCTTCGGACCGCTCTACAGCATCAGACATCGTTTCTCTCCGGACAGGCACATCGAATCACGCGAAAGCCGTCAAACAGCTGCGACGGAAGTTTCATACAGAATTGCAAGAATACCCCACTCTGGTCAGCAAGCCATTGAGCCAGCTACAGTAAGGGCTCTTTGATTGCCGAGAGCTCCATGCATGAAATTTCTGCGCCCTACCCTGCTGACGCTCGCTTGCCTGCTCGCCTCGCCGAGTTTCGCCGACGATCTGCCGTCACTCGGCGACGCCAGTTCTGCCATCGTCTCCCCGCAACAAGAACACCAACTGGGTCGCGCTTGGCTGAGCATGCTGCGTGGTCAAGTCGCGCAACTGTCCGATCCGCAGCTTAAGGACTTCGTCGAAACCACGGTGTATCGCTTGGCTGAAACCAGTCAGCTACAGGATCGGCGCCTGGAGTTCATCCTGATCAACAGCAAGGAGCTGAACGCATTCGCCGCACCCGGTGGGATAGTTGGGGTCAATGGCGGGCTGTTTCTCAACGCCCAGACCGAGGCTGAATGGGCTGCGGTTCTGGCTCACGAACTGGCTCACCTGTCTCAACGCCACTTCGCTCGCGGCCTCGAAGCACAACAACACATGCAGGTTCCCGTCCTGGCCGCCATGCTGGCCGGGATCGTTATCGCGGCAGCAGGCGCAGGTGACGCAGGCATCGCGACGATCATGGGTTCTCAAGCGGCGGCGATCCAGGAGCAACAGCGCTTCTCGCGGCAAAATGAACAAGAAGCAGACCGTATCGGCGTCATCAATCTGGAGAAGGCTGGCTACGACCCTCGAGCAATGCCCAACATGTTCGAGCGACTGATGCGCCAGTACCGCTTTGACGCCAGGCCACCAGAATTTCTTTTGGACCACCCGGTCACCGAATCGCGTATTGCCGATACCCGCAACCGCGCCGAACAGGAAAAAGTCGGCGGCAAAGAGGACAGCATTCGTTATCAACTGATGCGCGCACGTGCCGCGCTTTTTTATGAAGAAACACCCGGAATCGCCGCAAAACGCTTTCGTGCCCAGCTCGACGAAAATCCAAAATCCGAGGCCGCGCGCTACGGCCTGGCCATCGCCCAGATCAAAAGCGGGCAACTCAACGAGGCGCGGGAAAATCTCAAGCCGCTGCTGGCTAAAGACCCGAACGACATCACATACAACCTGGCGCAGATCGAGCTGGATGCCGCAAACAACCGAATGGCCGACGCCAGGCAGCGGGGCGACCGGATGCTGACGCTGTACCAGGACAATTATCCACTGAACCAGAACCACGTGGATTTGCTGCTCAAGCAAAACCGCCCTGCCGAAGCCGAAAAAGCGCTTGAAGTGCTATTGAAGGCCCGTCCCGCAGACCCGGACATCTGGAGTCTCGTTGCGGACACCCGCGGCCTGTCCGGCGATATGGTTGGCTCGAATCAGGCGCGCGCAGAATTCTTTGCACTGACCGGCGACTACAAACAAGCTCAGCAACAACTGGAGTTCGCCAAGCGCCGCTCGAACAACAACTTCCAGCTAGCCTCACGCATTGATGCGCGGCAGAAGGAACTGATCGAACAAGAGCGCATGCTCAAGGAAATGATGAATTAAGTACGATTTCCCGCACAAATCAAGCCCGACTCAATGGTCGGGCTTTTTTCACGTTTGAATCAGGCATTACCTGACAATTTCATACGTGCCGCGTGCGTGAAGTCCAGCATGCGCTGCAGTGGTCGCAAGGCCCGAGGAATCAGTGCCGGGTCGACGAAAACCTCGTTACTGCCCTCACGAAGGCACTGCAAGGTGCGCTCAAGGGTATTCATCGCCATCCAGGGGCAATGCGCGCAACTGCGGCATGCTGCGCCGTTACCCGCCGTTGGCGCTTCAATGAAAATCTTATCAGGGCACAGTTGCTGCATTTTGTAAAAAATGCCGCGATCAGTCGCCACAATAAACATTTTGTTCGGCAAGGTTTGCGCAGCATTGATCAACTGGCTGGTCGAACCGACAGCATCAGCCAGATCGATCACTGATTCCGGGGATTCGGGGTGAACCAGAATCGCAGCATCCGGGTAAAGGGCCTTCATATCTTCCAGCTGCTTGGACTTGAACTCTTCATGAACGATGCAGGCACCGTCCCAAAGCAGCATGTCGGCGCCGGTTTCGCGTTGAATGTAACGGCCCAGGTGCTTGTCTGGGGCCCAAATGATTTTTTCGCCGTTATCCATCAGGCTTTCGACGATTTCCAATGCGCAACTTGAGGTCACGACCCAATCTGCACGGGCTTTGACCGCCGCCGAAGTATTGGCATACACCACCACAGTGCGCTCAGGGTGCTGATCGCAAAACGCCGAAAACTCATCGACCGGGCAGCCCAGATCCAGGGAGCACGTTGCTTCCAAAGTCGGCATCAATACCCGCTTTTCCGGGTTGAGAATTTTTGCCGTCTCCCCCATGAAACGCACCCCCGCGACCAGCACAGTCTTTGCCGAATGCTGATTACTAAAACGCGCCATCTCCAATGAGTCGGACACACAGCCGCCAGTCTCCTCAGCCAAGGCCTGGATAACGGGGTCACAGTAGTAGTGGGCGACCAGCACCGCGTCTTGCACCTTTAGCTCGGCAGCAATCGCAGCGCGGTAATGGGCTTCTTCTTCGACGCTCAGCACTTTAGGCTGCTTGGCATCGAGATGGGCCTGGACCAGAAGGCGTTCTGAAATCTGCGTCATGTTCGCTGGACCTCAATGCGCTTGTGCGCGGATGTCGAGTGTACACCTGAAAAAGACGCAAAAAAAAAGCCGGAAATCCTCATTTTCATGGGCCTTCCAGCTTTATAAATACGTCGACATAAAAAGTGGTGGGTCGTGTGGGATTCGAACCTACGACCAATTGGTTAAAAGCCAACTGCTCTACCAACTGAGCTAACGACCCGACGTGGTGCGTATATTACTGATTTCTATGATTAATTCAACACTAATATGAAATTAAATTAAAAATAGCGAGTTGGGTCGGCTACACCGGCCGTTGCAAAGCCGTCTGCGCGCAGGCGGCAGCTGTCACATTTACCGCATGCACGGCCCTGATCATCGGCCTGATAGCAGGAAACGGTCAGCCCGTAATCGACACCCAGACGCATACCCGCCTTGACGATGTCGGCCTTGCTCAAGTTTTGCAGCGGCGCCTGAATAGTAAAGCCCTGCCCTTCCACGCCAGCCTTGGTCGCGAGATTGGCCATGCGTTCAAATGCTTCGATAAATTCGGGACGACAGTCTGGATAACCGGAATAATCCACAGCGTTGACGCCGATAAAGATATCCCGAGCACCCAACACTTCAGCCCAACCCAACGCCAGAGAGAGAAAGACAGTATTGCGTGCCGGCACGTAAGTCACCGGAATGCCTTCGCCAAGCGACTCAGGGACGGCGATGGAGCTGTCCGTCAACGCCGAACCACCTATACCGTTCAGGTTAAGGCCAATGACCTTGTGCTCTACCACGCCAAGATCACGAGCAACGCGTGCCGCCGCGTCCAGCTCGGAACGATGACGCTGACCGTAGTCGAAACTCATGGTGTAACAGGTGTAGCCATCGGCACGGGCCATCGCCACCACCGTCGCCGAATCCAGACCACCAGATAGCAGGATTACCGCTCTTTTTTCAGTCATCTGTAAATCACTCATATCAGCGCCCCGGCTCATCGTCCCAGAGGATTTTATGCAACTGCATTTGCAGACGTACCGGCAGGTTATCGGCAACGATCCAGTCAGCCAGGTCCCGCGCCTTCAAATCATGATGACTCGGAGAGAACAATACTTCGCCAGCACGCCGGTCCAGGCCGTACTGAATCAGCTTGGACACTGCCCAGTCGTAGTCTTCACGCGAGCAAATCACGAATTTGACCTGATCGTTAGCCGTCAGCAGCTCGATGTTCTCGTAGCGATTGCGCCCGACTTCTTTGGAGCCCGGCGTCTTGAGATCGACAACACGACTGACGCGCGGATCGACCGCTGAGATATCCAGAGCGCCGCTGGTTTCCACCGACACATTGTAACCAGCATCACAAAGGCGCTTGAGCAGAGGGATTGCATTGGGCTGGGCCAAGGGCTCGCCGCCCGTCACGCAGACATAGCGAGGACGGTAACCGGCCACTTGCTCGAGGATTGCATCGAGGGTCTGGACGCTGCCGCCGCTGAAAGCGTAGGCGCTGTCGCAATACTGACAACGCAACGGGCAGCCGGTGAGACGCACAAAGACAGTAGGCAAGCCCGCTGTGCGTGTTTCACCCTGCAACGAGTAAAAAACTTCGGTGATTCGTAATGTGTCTTGCATATGAGCCACGGGCATAACAGCTAAACAGGCCGTCCGCCTCCGTTAGGCACTTCAACGAACCTGCATCCGCATGATTCAGAGAAGCGTAGGTATTACCGGAATTTCGGGTGCGAGATTCTAACAAAAAAGCCGCGACAAGCGCGGCTTTCTTTAATCAGCGATCAGCTTCATCGGCGAGCAGCACATCACATGTGCTGCAGATCACGCTGTGCCAACTGTGCAGCCGAAGTGCCAGGGTATTGAGAGACAACCTGTTGCAAGATGCCTTTGACCTTGTCGGTATGACCGAGGCGTCGCTCAACATCTGCAAGCTTGTAGAGCGAGTCCGGCACTTTGGCATGCTTGGGATACAGTTGACTCACTTTGGCAAAGGCCTGACCTGCACCTTGCAGATCGCCTTTAGCCAGATTCACTTCACCCAACCAGTATTGAGCGTTGCCCGCATATTGGCTGTTCGGGTATTTGCGCAAAAAAGCCGAGAAAGCCTGACTGGCTTTGTCGAAATCCTTGGCTTTGATCAGATCGAAGGCAGCGTCGTAATAGATCTTTTCCTTCGCCGGATCACCCGGTTCCGAACTTGCTGCAGGTGCCTGACTTGCAGGCGCCGCAGGCGTACCACCGGCATTCACATCGCCACTGGTTTGGGAATTATTGGTAGCTGCCGCAGCGGGTGCACCGCCTGCTCCAGCTCCAGCGTTAATGCGCTGGTCGAGCTCCTGATAACGCTCCAGTGCTTCCTGCTTCATGCGCTGGATATCGTTTTGCTGAACCTCAACCACACCACGCAACCGTGCGATTTCGTCCTGCATTTGTTGCAACTGCATGAACAGCTGACCCTGTGCCGAGGCAGGGGTCGTAACCCCTCCCCCGGCATAGGCGCCGGACGTGCCATAACCCGCTGGCGGATAACTGTTGCTGCTACCGGAGCCAGAATTATCATCTACCACAGGAACCGCACCCCACGCAAAAAGCGGAAGGGTGAGGGCCAAAGCGGTTAAAGCACGTCGGCACGTTCGCATGTCAAATTACTTACGCAGTTCGACGCGACGGTTTTGAGCCCAGGACTGCTCGTCGTTGCCGGTAGCAACTGGACGCTCTTCGCCGTAGGAAACCAATTCCAGCTGGGCTGGGGAAACACCTTGCAGTACCAGGTAACGCTGAACGGCTTTCGCACGACGCTCGCCCAGTGCCATGTTGTACTCACGAGTACCACGTTCGTCGGTGTTGCCTTCCAGAACGACGCGAGCGCCGTTGGATTTCAGGTCTTTAGCGTGAACATCCAGAGCGCGCATGGCTTCTGGCTTCAGGTCCGAGCTATCGTATTCGAAGTAGAAGGTGGTGATTGCACGCAGAGCAGCTTCTTCGCTCAGGCTGCCGTCAACAGCACCAGTGTTAGCGCCGTAACCAGCGTTTGGATCTACAGCAGCGCCTGTACCGGCATTGTCGCCGCCTTTAGACGAGCAACCTACAGCTACAGCCATGGCCAGAGCCAGCGCAGCAAATTTACCAAACTTCAGCATTTCCATCTTGAAACTCCTAATGAACCCCAGTGTGTTAAGTAAAACGTGTAGCGCCGCGTCAGTTCAGGTAAGGGGACCAGGAAGGTTCTCTGACTTCGCCTTGAGCGGTAGGAAGCGGGAGCCTTACGCGTCCATTAATGGACACGAGCATCAAGACTCCCCGGCCCTGCTGGCGGGTGGCGTAGATTACCATGGTGCCGTTGGGTGCGACAGTAGGCGACTCATCAAGGTTGCTATCTGTGAGGGTTTTTACCGTACCGCGCTGCAAATCCTGCACTGCTACCTTGAAGTTTGTGAAGCCATCCTGACGGTGAATCATTACCAACGTCTTTTCATCGGCCGACAGTTTAGGGTTGGCATTGTAGTTACCGATGAAGGTCACACGCTCGGCGCCGCCGCCGTTGACGCTAGTTTTGTATATCTGTGGCTTGCCACCACGGTCAGACGTGAAGTAGATCGTCGAACCATCCTTGCCGAAGAACGGTTCGGTATCGATCGCTGGATCATTGGTCACGCGAGTCAATTGACGCGAGGCCAGGTTCATCACGTAAATTTCCGGGTTACCGTCTTTGGAAAGCACGAATGCCAGCTTGCTGCCATCCGGAGACCACGCAGGCGCACCGTTCAGGCCTTCGAAGTTGGTGATCTGTTCACGGCGACCCGTGTCGATGTGCTGGACGAAAATACGCGGACGCTTCTGTTCGAACGACACATAGGCGATACGCTTGCCATCCGGAGCAAAACGCGGCGACAGGATCGGCTCACGCGATTGCAGCAGAGTCACAGCACGTGCGCCGTCGTAATCCGAACGCTGCAGGGTGAAACGCGTATTGTTTTCCGAGAAGCGCTCGGCAGTGACGTACAGCATGCGCGTCGAGAAAGCACCCTTGATACCGGTGAGTTTCTCGAACGATTGGTCAGCGATGTAGTGCGCCATGTCGCGCAATTGATCGGTCGTGCCAGAGACATTACCGGTCAGCACTTGCTGCTCAGTCGCAACGTTGAACAGTGCGTACTGGATCTGCAGGCGACCGCCCGAGGGAACGATGCTGCCTACCATCAAGTACTGAGCACCGAGCGCCTTCCAATCGCGATAGATGACCTCACTGGCCGAGGTCGGCAAGCTGATCATGTTCTGCTTGGGGATCGGCGAGTAATAGCCTGAGTTGCGCAGGTCATTACTGATGATTTCCGACATATCCTCAGGCAGCACGTTGCCGCCCTGCCAGCCAAAAGGCACAACGGCAATCGGAGTGGCACGGTCACTACCGCTTGTGACCATGATGTTTTTTTCATCTGCGGCAACCATTCCCGCTGCACAGCAGAGAACGACAAGCAGTCCTCGAAGAAAGTTAATCACGGGGCTAGATCCTCTGGTGTGAATGTCATCTTGAATGAACGATAGGGTTGGAAATCGGCCGGTTTCAGACCCTGCATCTCTGTCAAACGACCAATATTCTTGACCGCCGCCACTGCCGAGTTATCGAAAGGCGCGTCACCACTACCCTTGAGAACAGTGGCCGAAGTCAGCGTACCATCCGGCAACATATTGATCTGTAGCACCACTTTCATACCCTTGCGCGCCGACGGTGGACGAGCCCAACCCTCAGCAGCACGCTCACGAATCAGATCGTCAAAGCTGCCCGCCGTCTGATCGCCCTGCTCATCTGCCAGCGCCTGTTGCCGCTCCGTTTTATCGGAGAGCAATTCAGCCAAGGCTTGCGCCTTCTTGTCTTCCGCAGATTTGCGTGCAGCCTCTGTTGCCTTTTTGGCGGCATCGGCAGTCGCTTTTTTCTTGGCGTCGTCGGTGGCTTTCTTCTTCGCGTCGTCAGTGGCTTTTTTCTTGGCGTCTTCCGCGACTTTCTTTTTCGCGTCATCGGCAGCCTGTTTCTTGGCATCTTCAGCCGCGGCTTTCTTCGCGTCTTCTTCGGCCTTTTTCTTTGCGTCTTCCTCGGCTTTCTTCTTGGCTACATCAGCCAGGTTTTTCTCTTCGACCTTTTTAGCATCAGCGGTCTTTTTAGCCTCGTCAGCTTTCTTGGCACTATCGGCTTTTTTGGCCTCATCTGCCTTCTGCGCTTCTTCAGCTTTTTGTTCTTCGGCTTTTTGAGCCTCGTCTTCTTTCTTTTGTTCCGCAGCTTTCACAGCTTCCTGCTTTTGCTGCTCGATTTTTTTCGTTTCCATCTGCTCGACTTCAGTCTGCCGAGCAGCCGTTTTCTTCGCCTCACCGGCAATTTTCTGATTGGTCTGAGTCGTCGCCTGGCTCTTGGACTTCAACTGGTACAGGGTCGCCTGAACGATAGGCTTGGCTTCCGGCAGATCTGGGGTCATGGCAAAGCTGACAAAGAGCATGCCAAATACCAGGATGTGCAGCGCCACAGCCCAGATGCTAGGCCAGAAGTAGCTTTCCGAGGCGGACGGCTCTCGCTGTTGGTGCATCAGGGCGCCTCGGTAATCAAGCCAACATTCCCGACCCCTGCTTTCTGCAGCCCGCCCATTGCGCCCATTACTGAGCCGTAATCAACGGTTTTGTCGCCACGGATAAAGACCTGGGTCTGCTTGCCACCTTCACGACCGGCGCTAATGATTTTGGTCACCGCACTGGTCATCTGTGCCAACGTCATGGCTTTGTCCATCTGCTTGTCGGTATCGACTTCACTGCCAAGATTCCAGTAATAGGTCTTGTCAGCTTTGATCGAAATGGTCAGAACCTGGGTGTTATTGTCCTGCGGCAAAGCCTCGCTGGAGACTTTGGGCAGGTCGACTTTCACGCCCTGATTGAGCATTGGCGCGGTGACCATGAAAATGACCAGCAGCACCAACATCACGTCGATGTAAGGCACCACGTTCATTTCGGCAACCGGCTTGCGGCGTTTGCGGCGAACTCGAGCGATTAAAGCCATTAGGGATTACCTGCTCACTCTTCGCTGGTGTGCACTTTACGGTGCAGGATCGCCTGGAACTCATCGGCGAACGTGTAGTAACGGCTAATCAACAGCTCACCGCGAGCAGCAAAACGGTTGTAGGCGATTACTGCCGGGATAGCGGCGAATAGACCAATAGCGGTCGCAACCAGGGCTTCGGAAATACCCGGAGCAACGGTCGCCAAGGTAGCTTGCTGGACGGTAGCCAGGCCACGGAAGGAGTTCATGATCCCCCAAACGGTACCGAACAACCCGATATAGGGGCTGGTGGAGCCAACGGTCGCCAGGAAGGGCAAGCTTTGCTCCAGCTTCTCTTCCTCACGGGAAATCGCCACACGCATGGCTCGCGCCACGCCTTCCATGACTGCGTCTGGATCGACGCCTGCCTGCTGACGCAGACGGGAGAATTCCTTGAAGCCGGCGCGAAAAATTTGCTCAACGCCCGAATCGGGGTCTGGATTACTGCCTGCCTGACGGTACAACTTGGACAGATCGATACCCGACCAGAAGCGCTCTTCAAAGCTCTCCAGTGCACGACGAGCCGCACGCAGCAGATTGCTGCGCTGAAAAATCATGATCCATGAGGTGATTGAAGCACCCATCAGGATCAACATTACCAACTGAACAACGATGCTGGCATTGCTGACCATACTCCACATGGAGGAATGGTCGACGACGTTAGCTTCCACGCTTTATCTCCTGCTCTAAATGTGTACCCACGCCGCCCTGGTCGGCAAAGGCCGCACGCAAAGCTTCGGGAATGGCCCGGGGTTTCAAACTATCGGCGCGTACACACGCCACCAGGAACTGCCCCTCACAGAGCAGCGTTTCATCCGCAGCCAGCCTGACCTGCTGTCGAAATCGCAGGCTGGCACGGTTCAATTCAATGACCTCTGCGCTTATCAAAAGCTCGTCGTCCAATCGCGCCGGCTTGTGATAGCGCGCCTCGCAGGAGTGAACGACGAACAGCAGGTTCTCCCCAGCAAGCTGCGACTGGGCAAAGCCCAGCTCCCGTAGCCGCTCGGTTCGAGCCCGCTCCATGAACTTTAAATAGTTGACGTAGTAAACGATGCCGCCAGCATCGGTGTCCTCGTAATAAACGCGACAGCGATGTGCGAACGACTGAACCGTGTTTTGCGCGCGCATACTCTAGTGCTTACTCCTCAGATTGCCAATCCGCCAGGCAACTGTTTTTCATTGTTTTTCAGCTAATTGCCAACCAGATCGGCGCATCAGCCTGTCAGACCACCAAAAACCGAAATAAATCGGTGCTCTGTGATTTTAATTATTCGTCCGCATCATCGACAAAATCGCTGGCGACCGGCATTTCACCCATCCGCATCGGGATGTTCAAACCAAAGTGCAGGTAGGCGTGCCGGGTAACGACACGCCCGCGTGGGGTACGCATGATATAGCCTTGCTGAATCAAATAGGGCTCGAGTACGTCTTCAATCGTGTGCCGCTCTTCGCTGATCGCTGCGGCAAGGCTGTCGACACCCACCGGACCACCGTCGAATTTTTCGATCATAGTCAGCAGTAGACGCCGATCCTGATGGTCGAAACCACGCTCATCGATGTCCAGCAGGTTCAACGCCAGATCGGCAATCGATTTGGTGATATGACCATTGGCGCGAACTTCAGCGTAATCACGCACACGGCGTAACAGGCGGTTGGCAATACGCGGCGTGCCACGGGCGCGTCGGGCGATTTCATAGGCGCCCTCGGCCTCGATCGGCAGCCCCAGAATACCGGCTGAACGCGTAACGATGGTGGCCAGGTCAGCGGTATTGTAGAACTCCAGACGCTGAACGATGCCGAAGCGATCACGTAGCGGGTTGGTCAACATACCCGCACGCGTAGTGGCCCCTACCAGCGTAAACGGTGGCAAATCGAGCTTGATCGAACGCGCCGCAGGACCTTCGCCGATCATGATGTCGAGCTGAAAATCTTCCATCGCTGGGTACAGCACTTCTTCGACGATAGGCGAGAGCCGATGAATTTCGTCGATGAACAGCACATCGTTGGGCTCAAGATTGGTCAATATCGCCGCTAGATCACCAGGGCGTTCCAGCACCGGCCCCGACGTGCTCTTGATGGAGACTGACATTTCCTGGGCAATGATATGCGCCAGTGTGGTCTTGCCCAGACCCGGCGGCCCGAAAATCAAGGTATGGTCCAGCGCTTCGCTACGTCCGCGCGCAGCCTGGATGAACAACTCCATTTGTTCGCGCACAGTGGGCTGACCAATATAATCAGCAAGACTCAGCGGACGGATCGCACGGTCCAGCTGTTCATCACGGTCGCGGCCGGTAGCGGTTATCAAACGGTCAGCGTCGAGCACTTAAGCCATTCCTTTCAAAGCACGTCGAATCAGGTCTTCACTGCTCAAATCTTTTTCCTTGATCGCAGACACCGCTCTGCTGGCTTCCTGAGGCTTGTAACCCAGGGAAATCAGCGCACTGACCGCATCGGCCTCGGCCGTCGCAACCGGTGCAGCGGCGTTCGGCCCGTTAGACACCAGGGTAAAGGTGCCCGGCAAGGACTCCCACGCCTTGAAACGGTCCTTGAGCTCGACCAGCAAACGCTCGGCGGTTTTCTTGCCGACGCCCGGGATACGGGTCAAGGCCGAGGTGTCTTGGGCCTGAACACAGCGAACCAGTTCATCCACTTCGAGACCGGACATCAGCGCCAGTGCCAGTTTCGGCCCGACACCATTGAGGCGGATCAGTTCGCGAAACAGTTCACGCTCGCGCTTTTCGAAGAAACCATAAAGCAGGTGTGCATCCTCACGAACCACCAGATGGGTGTGCAAGGTCACCGGCTCGCCAACATGCGGAAGCCGATACAGCGTCGTCATGGGCACTTCCAGCTCGTAGCCGACGCCGTTGACATCCAGAACCAGGTGCGGCGGATGTTTTTCAGCCAAGAAGCCGCGTAAACGTCCAATCACGTATCAAATCCTTTCTGGTGGCCAGTCGTATAGATGAAGCTGGCACAAATAGTGGTCGTATTAATGACAGGAGTGAGAACACCTGCAAGCTAAAAAGTTTGAGCCGATGATGCTATCAGAGACGCAGCCGTCCACCGCGACTGCGTGCGGTATTCAAGCCATGCGGTATCAGGCTCGAGCGCGTATGTGCATGACACAGCGCAATAGCCAGGGCATCGGAGGCATCGATCTGAGGTTTTTGAGTCAGTTTGAGCAAATGCATGACCATCATCATCACTTGCTCTTTATTGGCGCCGCCGGTGCCAGCCACAGCCTGCTTGACCTGGGTCGCGGTGTACTCGGCGATTTCCAGGCTCTCTTCAGCACCGGCAACAATGGCCGCGCCACGCGCCTGACCGAGCTTGAGTGCGGAGTCGGCGTTACGCGCCATAAACACTTTTTCGATGCCCATGGTCACGGGACCGTACGTCTGAATGACCTCACGCACACCGCGATACACAATCTGCAAACGCTCATGCAGCAGACCGCTGCCGGTACGAATACAGCCCGAGGCCACGTACACACAGCCGCGACCGGTGTCCCGCACCACGCCATAGCCGGTGATTCGCGAACCGGGATCGATACCAAGAATAAGAGTCATAACGCCTGCAGCTTAATAAGTGACGCACACAATTGAACGCAGCATAAAGGCAGAAGCCGGAGGCCGATAGCGCGTGGTATCACGGCTTCGTACCTCCGGCCTCAGGTTATGCACGAAAAGTGGCTGCGCTCGGTGATGCTGCGTTAAAAACGGCCTCGGAATGCTCATTTAGGGGCCTAAACTTCGCATCCTCGCCCGTTTTTGCCTTGCCTGACCTTCGCTCGCCGACTTTTCGTACAAAACCTGATGTAGTGCCGACAGGCATCTGTCAGCCGAGCTGTTCCATGACCTCGTCCGGGATTTCCGCGTTGGAATAGACGTTTTGCACGTCATCCAGGTCTTCGAGCATATCGATCAGCTTGAGTACCTTTTCAGCAGTCTCCAGATCGAGTACGGCGCTGGTCGTCGGCAACATGACAATTTCCGCGTCGAGTGCTTTGAAACCTGCCGCCTCCAGCGCATTACGCACCGCGTAGAAGCCAGAGAAGGAGGTGAATACGTCAATAGAGCCGTCGTCATTGCTGACCACATCATCGGCGTCCGCTTCCATCGCGGCCTCAATGAGTGCGTCTTCATCAATGCCCGGAGCGAAGGAAATCTGCCCTTTACGATCGAACAGATAAGCCACGGAACCGTCAGTGCCTAGGTTGCCGCCACATTTGGTGAACGCGTGGCGAACAGCTGCGGCAGTGCGGTTGCGGTTGTCAGTCATGGTCTCGACCATGACCGCCACACCACCCGGACCATAGCCTTCGTAACCGAGCTCTTCGACATCATCACCTTCGGCAGCGCCAGCACCTCGTGCCACGGCACGATCGATGGTATCACGTGTCATGTTCGCACCAAGCGCCTTGTCCAGCGCCAGACGCAGACGTGGGTTCGACCCGGCATCACCCCCGCCTTGACGAGCAGCGACAGTCAGTTCGCGGATCCACTTGGTGAAAATCTTGCCTTTTTTGGCATCTTGACGCTCTTTGCGGTGCTTGATGTTCGCCCACTTAGAATGACCTGCCATAACTCGCTCCGAATTCTTTTTGAAACATGTTCACCTTTCGCCCAACGAACCCAAGCAAAAAGCTTCAACTAAATCAGGGTCCGACCCAGGGCGCATCATCAAGATGATGCGCCCTGCTCAGCGTCATTCAGCCTTTGGCTGCTCGCGCAAACGGATGTGCAGCTCGCGCAATGCCTTGGCATCAACCACGCCAGGGGCCTGGGTCATGACATCGGCAGCGCTCTGGGTTTTCGGGAACGCGATCACTTCACGGATCGATTGAGCGCCGGTCATCAACATCACCAGACGGTCCAGACCGAAAGCCAAACCACCGTGCGGTGGCGCGCCGAACTTCAGAGCGTCCAGCAGGAAGCCGAACTTCTCTTGCTGTTCGTCTTCCTCGATGCCCAGCAGTCGGAAGACCGCTTGCTGCATTTCCTTGCGATGGATACGAATCGAACCGCCGCCCAACTCGGTACCGTTAAGGACCATGTCGTAGGCGCGGGACAATGCCGTAGCCGGGTTGGCCTCGAGCTCTTCAGGGCTGCATTTAGGTGCAGTGAACGGGTGATGCAGCGCACTGAAGCTGCCATCGTCGTTCTCTTCGAACATCGGGAAATCGACAACCCACATCGGCGCCCACTCACACGTGTGCAGCTTCAGGTCGTTACCGACCTTGATCCGCAATGCGCCCAAGGCTTCACTGACGATCTTGGATTTGTCTGCACCGAAGAACACGATGTCGCCATCGACGGCACCCACACGGTCCAGAATCACCTTGAGGTTTTCCTCAGGGATGAACTTGACGATTGGGGACTGCAGGCCTTCAGCGCCCTTGGAGCGGTCGTTGACCTTGATGTAAGCCAGGCCTTTAGCGCCATAGATGCTGACGAACTTGGTGTAGTCGTCGATCTGGCTACGCGGCATGCTGGCAGCGCCCGGTACACGCAGGGCGGCGACACGACCTTTAGGGTCGTTGGCCGGGCCACTGAACACCTTGAACTCCACGGCATTGAGCTGATCGGCAACGTCAACCAACTCCAGCGGGTTACGCAGGTCCGGCTTGTCGGAACCATAACGGCGCATGGCTTCTGCGAACGTCATGTGCGGGAAGTCGCCGAATTCCAGGTCCAGCACTTCCTTGAACAACTGACGGATCATCTTCTCGGTAATACCGATGATGTCTGCTTCATTCAGGAAGCTGGTCTCGATGTCGATCTGGGTGAATTCCGGCTGGCGGTCAGCACGCAGATCTTCATCGCGGAAGCATTTGGCGATCTGGTAATAACGATCAAAGCCAGCGACCATCAGCAACTGCTTGAACAGTTGTGGCGATTGCGGCAAGGCAAAGAAACTGCCTGGGTGGGTACGGCTCGGTACCAGATAGTCGCGAGCGCCTTCCGGTGTGGCACGGGTCAGGATAGGCGTCTCAACATCGAGGAAGCCGTTTTCATCCAGATAGCGACGGATGCTGGTGGTGACCCGCGAGCGCAGACGCAGCTTTTCAGCCATTTCCGGACGACGCAGATCGATGAAGCGATAACGCAGGCGCGTTTCTTCGCCGACATCGGAGTATTCGTTCAACGGAAACGGCGGCGTTTCCGACTCGTTCAGCACTTCGAGCTCATAGCCCAGCACTTCGATACCGCCGGACGCCATGTTCGTATTTACCGCGCCAGCAGGACGTGCACGTACCTTACCCGTGATCTTGACCACGTATTCGCTACGCACCCGGTCGGCAGCAGCAAAGCTGTCAGCGCGATCAGGGTCGAACACCACCTGAGCCAGGCCTTCACGATCGCGGATGTCGAGGAATATCACCCCGCCATGATCACGACGACGGTGGACCCATCCGCAAAGGGTAATTTCCTGACCTTCCAGGCTCTCGTTCAGTTGGCCGCAATAATGGCTGCGCATCATGATGGTGTTTTCACTTCTCGTAATTCGAAATTCGGTGGAGCTCTCGCCCTTCGCTTGCGCTCAATAGTGCAAGAACCTTGGCGTGCAGTTCAACCCGACCAGCCTGCGCCCCGTAGTAAGGCGGGGGATTATATAGGGTTAATTGACACTGTGCAGCCGCCCGACCTGATCACGACAACATATGTGCGATCCACCTGAACCAGAGCCCTGCCAGCGGTCCACGACCGTTCGGACGGGGTCACGCCTAGACAGGGGAAAACGCCATCGCTCCAGTTTTTAGCAGATGAGCGACGCAGACCACCCGGATCAGACCACTAAAATTTTTCACACCGCCATGGCGTAGATGCACTTCTCGATCAACATAAGACAGGACAGCATTGACCGAACAATCATTGGACCTGGCAATATCAGCCAAAATACTCCAATACACTTCTTCCAGGCGCAAACACGTCGCCAACCCATTCAAGCGAACAGACTTTGAATGCGGACGCGCGAGGTTCATATTAAAATCTTCAACAAAGGGATCGTCTTGTATTTTTCCATATCGACCGAGGTCTTTAATATTACGTCCAGCGCTTCGAGCCATCATCGCTTCTTTCACGGGCCACCCATCCAAACACAAACAAATCGAAAATAAATGCAACATTCACCTTCATATAAGTCCAGTCGTGGATTTCTAACCAGCAGGGTAAACACATCAACCCTGTAGGACATCACTGTATTTTGGCGAGGATTATCGACAGCAGAAAATCCGCTCACCTGAACCGCGTGCGGCTGCACCCTTAACTATTTATGTTACTTGTTATTAACATCAAAAAAACGGCATAAACAACCTGACCCTTTCACACCATTTGCTCGAAGATCAGGAAATTCAGACGACCAAACGCCACGCACGGCGTGCCACCATGACGCAGGAGCAGCCGATTCGGAGTCGAGAAATAAGCGACTAGCACTGAAAAAATGGAAGGACGAACAACGCGGGAAATATCACCTGCCAGAGAGCGGGAGGGATAACAAGATACTGTGCAAGTGACGCTTGCAGCGTCACCTGCAGATCGTGGTTACTTGGTTTCAAGTAGTGAGCGGAGCATCCATGCGGTTTTTTCATGCACTTGCATACGCTGAGTCAGCAAATCAGCAGTGGGCTCGTCGCTGACTTTATTGACCAGAGGAAAAATACTGCGTGCGGTACGGGTGACTGCTTCTTGTCCCTGGACCAATTGCTTGATCATTTCTTCAGCACCGGGAACACCCTCTTCTTCCTTGATTGAAGAGAGACGAGCGTACGTTGAATAGGTCCCGGGTGCAGGAAAGCCCAATGCACGAATCCGCTCAGCAACCAAATCCACGGCCAAGGCAAGTTCATTGTACTGTTCTTCGAACATCAAGTGCAGGGTGCGAAACATCGGACCACTAACGTTCCAGTGAAAGTTATGGGTTTTCAGATAAAGCACATACGTATCCGACAGCAGCCGAGAAAGACCGTCCACGATCGACTTGCGATCTTCTTCGCTGATACCGATTGCCATGTTTTTCCCCTCTATTTTGGATGATTTCACCGAACGGGTGCAGAGCCACTCTACCAAGAGCGCTGGAGCAACGCAGCCTTCTATTACTCTGCCACCCAACGGAAAAAGTCCTTTCATGCGAGAAATCGCAAACACCGTGGAATCGATGACAAATGATGGCGTCGCAGCTAAAGCGACGAGCGGGCACCTCGTGCTTCAAAAGACCCGACACCCATCCGGGCCGATCAAGACAGGGCAGCGACCGCTCTAAACCGGCTATCGGGGAGTAAACGGACACCCCACTTCAAAGCACCTGCGCACCCAGACTCAAGCAGCGCTAAGCGCTTGATTTGAGTAGCCCCCTGCTTTGCTGTTAAATACACGGGTGTCGCTGCAGACCTGCCGTCTGACTGTAGCGCATAGGCTGACCCAGCGTTCGTGCATCACGCCTCCTCTTATTCAGAAGCGTACCGAACGCAATCAGCTATTTCCTCGTGATCCGTCTTAAATGTGAGTTTATTAAAATGTTGAAAATCGTTCACCTGCTAACGGGCGCAGCAGCCCTGCTGCTCTCCTTCATCCCTAGCCTGCGTAGTGAAGCCCTGTCTTCTTACCTCCTGCAACCCGACGCGCTTTACCTGGCGCTTTTCGGCTTACTCAACCTGATACTTGCCCCAGTGATCCCTTACTGGAATAAAGGTCCACGTTATCAGCTACAAAATCTGGTCAGCGCTCTTCTCGTACTGGCCGTCATCCTTCAAACCTTGACATTGCTTGTTCCCCTGCAAACCATTGCAGGCCAACCGGCAATGATCGTCAGCCTGATCAGCGTCGTTATTGCAGTGTTGCTGCATCTGGGCGTCAGCTTCTATCAATCGTCACCGTCGCCCGCAGCTCAAAGCCATGACATGGCCAACCGCGATACCGGGACAGTCAAGTGGTTCAACACATCCAAAGGGTTTGGCTTCATTTCCCGCGACTCTGGCGACGATATTTTCGTCCACTTTCGCGCCATTCGTGGCGAAGGCCACCGGGTACTGGTCGAAGGCCAGCGCGTCGAGTTTTCAGTGATGAATCGCGATAAAGGCCTGCAAGCCGAAGACGTGATTGCAGCGCTGCCACGCCGCTAACCCACCTCCCCCAAAAAAAGAAAACCCGCGTCTCTTTACGAGATTGCGGGTTTTTTATCGACCAGAGAAAAGCTCAATCAATAATGCGGAGGGGGCGCCTCCTCCTCGAAGGTATCGAACTGACTGCCCATCTCTTCCTGACGCTTAAGAAGCGCAGCCATCTGCAACTGCAAGCGCTCGACCACGCGCTGCTGAGTGACCAGGACGTCATTGAGCGACTGAATCGTGTCGTCCTGAAAGGCCAACCGGCTTTCAAGATCAGTAATACGCGACTCAAGGTTCATGCCTGTTGCTCCTCGAAATGGAAATTGTCTGTTAATAACAACTGTAAGCGGTCACGGATAGCTGAGAGCTGTTCGGGTGTGTAAGGACGTGCCGGGTGCTTACCCCAAACCGGCGCAGGCCACGCTGCATCCTCGCGATAACGAACGATAATGTGCATATGTAGCTGGCTAACGATATTTCCCAACGCCGCGACATTGAGCTTGTCAGCATTGAACGCATCTTTGAGTATTTGCGAGAGCGCAGTGGCCTCCTGCCACAATTGCAATTGATCCGCCGTGTTTAGCTGAAACAGCTCGCTAATCTCCGCCCGACGCGGCACAAGAATGAACCACGGGTAATTCGAATCATTGGATAACAACAAGCGACACAGGGGAAAGTCCCCAACGGGCACAGTATCTTGCGCAAGACGCGGATCTAAAACGAACACCGCAAAACTCCTGATCAACTGGTTAGTTTTAGCGAGATGACCAGAACCGCAGAGTCACCCGGCAATACCGGACAGGATACGCGGGAATTTGTCGTCATTCACCGCCCACCTTGAATTTGGGTGCCACGGTGATACGTACAGATCAACCCTCACGCCATCCTGCCAGGCAAAAGCCTCGACGCGCACCATGAAGGCGCATGCGACTGCTACTCGCACTGATTTGACACAAATTCAAGCGCTGGACAAAACCTGATACACATCTTTGGAAGTGGGTCAATTTTCAACCCGACAGCCTCAAAGTGCCACCCAGTCTCTTTTCTGCAAAATAAACACAGCAAAACTGCCGCCTATGCAGCCTTATAGTCGATCCCACCGACCCATCATCAAGCACACCCGTAACGCCGCGCACCAAAACGACTCACATTTCCCTCCTACCCAGTGTTACCCGCTCACCATTTACCCAACAGGCAGAGCGGGCCGGTAACGCTTCTGAACCCTCCCCTTGATTGTCGAGCACTTTTTAGGGTTTTTAAGCCCTCAAAGAAATCAATAAAAAACCTATATAAAACAAATAGTTATGAAAAAATTCACTCTAAAATGGCGATTTGTGAAAAAAATGTCATAAATTTTGATCTTTGTGCACGGTTGTTGCTTTGTCACACACAAGAGCCAACAGGGACGCTCGCCATGAAGCAGGCGCTTTTGGGGACGAATAGAAACGCTGGTGTACGATCCAGAGAGCGTTTGAATGGCTGCCCATAGACTGTTTTTACCTATGCTTAAGCGTTAAATATTACGGGTATAGTTGGACGGTTTGGTAAGAGGAGCTACACAATTGCGACATGGACAACCTACATTTGCGACACGACCGTAAAGATACTGAAAGGATAGGTTTGTAACTATCGCCAACATGATCAGCGTGATATAAATTTGCGCGGACAAAAATAGAAAAAGCCTCCCAGATAAAAAAACAGGTGGGATGGCAGCAACTCTAATTAAAAAACCAAAGGAGCAAATCACGATGAGAGTGATGAAGTGGAGCGCAATCGCACTGGCCGTAACTGCGGGCAGCACCCAATTGGCAACGGCTGCAGCCTTCGTCAGTGATCAGGCCGACACCAAGGGCTTTGTAGAAGACAGCACGCTGAACGTGCTGCTTCGTAACTACTACTACAACCGCAACAAAACTGGCGGTGCAGTAGACGATAAAGACTGGAGCCAAGGCGTCATCGGCAACTTCAGCTCGGGCTTCACTCAGGGTACTGTCGGCTTCGGTATTGACGCCTTTGGCGACCTTGGCCTGAAACTTGATGGCTCTGACAAGTATTCCGGTTCCGGCAACCTGCAACTCCAGCATAATGCCGACGGCAGTACCAGCAACGAAAACAGCTACGGCAAAGCCGGCGCTGCGCTTAAAGTCCGCATTTCCAAGACTGAGCTGAAAGTCGGCGACATGCAGCCGACCACAAGCCCTGTCTTCGCGGTTGGCGGCACTCGCCTCCTGCCACAAACGGCTACTGGCTTCCAATTGCAGAGCAGTGAATTCAAAGGCCTTGACCTTGAAGGCGGTCACTTCACCTCGGCAACCAGCCAAGACACCACTAAAAGCAACGGCGGTCTTTTTGCCACCTACGCGGGTGTCGAAGCTAAAGCCATGGACTACGCGGGTGGCAAATACGCCATCAGCGACAGCCTGACTGCTTCGATTTATGGTGCCAAGCTGCAAGACATCTGGAACCAGTACTACGCTAACGTGAACTACGTTATGCCGATTGCTGACACGCAATCCTTGGCGTGGGACTTCAACATCTACCGCACAACCGATGCCGGCGCAGCAAAAGCAGGCGAGATCAGCAACACCGCGTTCTCCCTGGCTGCAGCGTATTCGTTCATGACCGCGCACACCCTGACCCTCAGCTTCCAGAAGGTCAACGGCAAAACCCCGTTCGACTACGTCGGTGTGGGTGACGATAACAAAGGCGGCGACTCGATCTTCCTCGCCAACTCCGTTCAGTACTCCGACTTTAACGGTCCTGGTGAAAAATCCTGGCAGGCTCGTTACGACCTGAACATGGCATCCTTCGGCGTACCTGGTCTGAGCTTCATGACCCGTTACGTTACCGGTGACAACATCGACGGTACGCGCACTCCATTGGGCAGCGCCTACGTTGGCCAGTACGGTGCAGACGGCAAACACCACGAGACCAACGTTGAAGCCAAATACGTTGTTCAGACCGGCCCGGCAAAAGACCTATCCTTCCGCCTTCGTCAGGCTTGGCATACTGCCAACGCCGACGACAGCGGCGAAGGTACTATCCAAGAGTTCCGCCTGATCGTCGACTACCCGATTTCGGTCCTGTAATCGCAAATCAGTTGCTCGTTACAAAAAACCCGGCCTAGGCCGGGTTTTTTTATGTGCCCCTGAAAATCGCTCGAACAATTTCCTTGCACCCGCCTTGCCCTGTACGCGACCGGATCCCCCCCGTACAATGCCAGGTCATTTCTAGTCTCAGCAACCGACCACGGCCTACCATGCGCACCAGTCAATATTTGCTCGCCACACAGAAAGAAACCCCTTCCGATGCAGTCGTCGTCAGCCACCAGCTGATGCTGCGTGCCGGCATGATCCGCAAACTGGCTTCTGGCCTTTATACCTGGCTCCCCATGGGCTTGCGTGTACTGCGCAAGGTCGAAGCTGTCGTTCGTGAAGAGATGAACGCTGCTGGCGCGCTCGAAATATTGATGCCCGGCATCCAGCCCGCCGAATTGTGGCAGGAATCCGGGCGTTGGGAGCAGTACGGCCCGGAATTGCTGCGCATGAAAGATCGGCATGATCGTGAATTCTGCGCGGGCCCTACCCACGAAGAAGTCATCACTGATTTGGCACGCAACGAGCTCAACAGCTATAAACAGTTGCCGATCAACATGTACCAGATCCAGACCAAATTCCGTGATGAGACCCGCCCACGCTTCGGTGTAATGCGTGGCCGCGAATTCATCATGAAAGACGCGTACTCCTTCCATGCCGATCAGGCCTCGCTTCAAGCAACCTACGATCGTATGCATCAGGCGTACTGCAACATATTTACGCGCCTGGGCCTGAACTTCCGCCCTGTAGAAGCCGATAACGGCTCCATCGGCGGCGCTGGCTCTCATGAGTTCCACGTGCTGGCCGAGTCTGGCGAAGACGACATCGCATTCAGCGACGGCTCCGACTACGCCGCGAACATCGAAAAAGCCGAAGCGGTTCCGCGTGAGCAGTCACGCCCGGTGCCGACTGAAGAGCTGCGCCTGATCAACACCCCGAACGCCAAAACCATCGCGCAACTTGTGGAAGGCTTCAACCTGCCCATTGAAAAGACCATCAAAACCTTGGTCGTACATGCGACCGAAGAAGGCAAACTGATTGCGCTGATCATTCGTGGCGACCACGAGCTCAACGAAATCAAAGCCGCCAATCTGCCGCAGGTCGCCAGCCCGCTGGTCATGGCATCCGAATCTGAACTGCGCGACGCCATCGGCGCTGGCGCCGGCTCGCTTGGCCCATTGAATCTGCCACTGCCTTGCATCATCGACCGTTCCGTCGAACTGATGAGCGACTTTGGCATCGGCGCCAACATCGACGACATGCACTATTTCGGCGTCAACTGGGAGCGCGACCTGCCGGTTCCAGCCGTCGCTGACCTGCGCAACGTGGTTGCTGGCGACCCAAGCCCGGACGGTAAGGGCACGCTGGAAATCAAACGCGGCATTGAAGTCGGGCATATCTTCCAGCTCGGCACCAAGTACAGCGAAGCGTTGAAGTGCCAGGTACTGGGTGAGAACGGTAAGCCTGTGACCCTGACCATGGGTTGTTATGGCATTGGTGTTTCTCGCGTGGTGGCCGCTGCCATCGAGCAGAACAACGATGAAAACGGGATTATCTGGAACGATGCTTTGGCACCCTTCCAGATCGCTCTGGTGCCGCTGCGCTATGAAACCGACGCTGTTCGCGAAGCAACTGACACGCTGTACGCGGAACTGACCGCTGCCGGCTTTGAAGTACTGCTGGACGATCGCGACAAAAAAACCAGCCCTGGCAACAAGTTTGCCGACATGGAACTGGTCGGCATTCCGCACCGCATCGTGATCAGCGACCGCGGCCTGGCCGAAGGTAACCTCGAGTACAAAAGCCGTACCGAAGCCCAGGCGCAAGCCCTGCCTGTGGCCGATGTCCTGTCCTTTCTTCAAGCCCGCATCCGCCGCTGAGCCCAGGGTACGCGCATGAAAATGTGCGTACCCTCAGCCAAAAGCGCCTGACTAGGCAAGACACGTCCTTTCTGCATCAAGAGATCACATGCTCAAGCGAAGTACCTTAAGCCTCAGGGGTGCCGCACTCTGCGGAACCCTGCTTGTCAGCGGTTGTGCCAACCACTTGTCACAACGCAGCGAACACGAAGAGCGCGTCGAACGCAAATTGCTCAGTCACAGCCTGCAAGTCGATATCGGCGAGCCTAAGGCACTTGAGCTACCGCAGCGGCGCGTGCGGATTCATGAGCAGAAAACATTCGAAGTCACCCAATTCGAAGTCACCCGCAACTATGATCGCTATACCCCCTACCAACCCTGGCGCGAAGTCTATGAAATACCGCTGGGCGCAGTCGCAGTGGTGGGCGGTGTAGGCGCCAACATTCTGAACGTTGTCATGCTTGGCCATTTGCCCGATAGCGTGACCAAGGACTGGATCCGCTATGGCGTTGACGGGCTCAATCCATTCATGAACGTACAGTCTCACGGAAGAGCACAGCAGAACCTGTTCAGCATTGATGAGGTTCAGCGTGACAAGCATGTTGAATACTCCAGCCTGCCATGGAGCGAACGCCCGGTTGAGGTCAAGGCCGGCGCACACACTTACGATCTGACGACCGATCGCAATGGCGTACTGCGCCTGAACCTGCTCGACAGCCCGTTTGCCGAGCATGACCTCAATCAAATCACCCGCTTGCAGATCACCGTCGAGGATGAACAGGACAATGTGCGCGCCAACGCCACCTTGCCGATCAGTCATTCATTACACGGCAAAATGCGCGAAGCTCACACGTTGATCTACGACGACCTTGAAGATGACGATGTCAGCCAATGGGTGCATCGGGTTAAACGTCTCTCGGAACTGGGCCTGGAAGAAGAGGCCAGCGAACTGGAGCAAAGCCTGATCGAACTGACGCGTAACGATCCGGAACTGCAGCAGCAATTCCTTAAGTCACTGACCAAAGACGCCGGGCGCCTGGTGGCCGATCCAGGGCCAAACAGCTAAAGCGTAAACAGCTCCAACTGCTCGTGGGCACCGCGCAAATCCTGCAAACGCACGCCGATTCCTAATAAGCGAACCGGTTTGCCACCTCGAGCGAAGGCCTGGGTCAGCAACTGCTCAAAGCTATCCAGATCACGCCCCGCCCCCGACTGCTCCAGGGTAGTTTGAGTGAAGTCATGAAACTTCACTTTGACGAAAGGCTTACCCGCGCGGTAACTGTCGTCCATGCGCGCCATTCTTCCGGCAAGGGTTGCGAGCAAATCGGGTAGTTTCTCCAGACAGCTGACCAGATCCGGCAGATCCGTATCGTAGGTATTTTCAACACTCACCGACTGACGTCGACTGTCGTTCTGTACCGGTCGGTCATCGATCCCCCGCGCCAGATTCCACAACCGCTCTCCGAAGGTGCCGAACTCGCGCACCAGGGCCAATTTATTCCAGTCACGCAGATCGGTGCACGTGACAATACCCATACGACCCAATTTATCAGCGGTCACCTTCCCGACGCCGTGCAACTTGTTCACTGACAACATGGCGACGAACGCCTCCACTTGATCGGGCGTGATGACAAACAACCCGTTGGGCTTTTTCCAGTCACTGGCAATTTTCGCGAGGAATTTATTCGGCGCCACACCGGCCGACACCGTGATATGCAGTTGATTGGACACACGGCGACGAATATCCTGAGCGATCCGGGTCGCACTCCCCGAGAAATGACTGCTGTCCGAGACATCCAGAAAAGCCTCATCCAACGACAAGGGCTCAATCAGTTCGGTGTAATCGCGGAAAATGGTCTGAATTTCGCGGGAGGCTTCTTTATAGGCATCCATGCGAGGTTTGACGATGGTCAGGTCGGGGCACAGCTTCAAGGCATGTCGGGACGACATGGCCGAGCGCACGCCATAAGCCCGCGCCTCATAGTTGCAGGTGGCGATCACTCCGCGCCGATCCGCCGAACCGCCTACTGCCAGCGGCTTGACAGCAAGACGCGGGTCGTCGCGCATTTCGATGGCGGCGTAGAAGCAGTCACAGTCGACGTGGATGATTTTGCGCTGCGTCATGAGGTGCGGTTATGAATGCTGTGGGCCGTGCAGTATCTCACTCACGCTGGAATGTGCCACTCACGTTACGGGGAGTTATGTGCGAAAGGTCCTAAAAGGGACTCCACTTACCCTCTAAGGTCCGTGCTACAAGCCCTCAAGCCGATTCGCATACCCAGCTGGCGAGGCTAAGCAATTGAAGGAAAAGCACTTTTCTTAAATTAACCATTGACAGCCTAGCGTTCCGCTGTAGAATACCGACACACAGACGCGGGATGGAGCAGTCTGGTAGCTCGTCGGGCTCATAACCCGAAGGTCGTCGGTTCAAATCCGGCTCCCGCAACCAAATATCAAAAAAGGCTACTCGAAAGAGTGGCCTTTTTTGTATCTTCAATTAACCCCCCCCAACCTTGCCCCTCCTCTTTGTAGAACCGCCAGTCATAGACCGGTGGGGGATGAGCAGCGCCCAATCAGAAGAAAGCCTTCGCACTCCGGCCACTTAGCCGTTCTGACAGACTATTTATGGTTAATTACTGCCACCGTGACATTAACAGTTGACACTCCGCCGTTCAGCTGTAGAATGCCGCCACACAGACGCGGGATGGAGCAGTCTGGTAGCTCGTCGGGCTCATAACCCGAAGGTCGTCGGTTCAAATCCGGCTCCCGCAACCAAATATCAAAAAAGGCTGCTCGAAAGAGTGGCCTTTTTTGTGCCTGACTAAAAAGCGCCGGAACAGCGGACGAAAATGCTTGTCAGAACTGTCGATCCGAAGGATAGGTGTCGTCGGCTAAATCGTCGGCTGAAACGAATCCGCTACATTCGCTCGTTAGACTATGACGCGCTAATATCTCGAAATATTTTTTGCGTAGGGATTGGTAACTTGTCTGTATACCTCCATCCTGTCGCGCACGATCCAAGGAGTGATTGATGCGCGCCAATTCGTCCGAAACCAATGAAGCTGTAACCGGCACTCAACCGATTGCGTCTGCTCGCTTGCACTGGCTGGAACTGCTGAGCAAATACCGCCAACCCTTGGGTCTGGCGATAACGTTGCTGCTGTTCTCGATTGCACTGATCGCCTGTCGTCATCTATTGAGTGAACTGGACCTCTACGCCCTGCACGATTCGCTGCTGAGCGTTCCGCTGCCTGCACTGGGCGGAGCCCTGGCGGCGACTGCCGTTGGCTTTGTGGTGCTACTGGGCTATGAGTGGTCGGCCAGCCGCTACGCCAATGTTCAGCTCCCCACCCGAACGCTGATCCTTGGTGGCTTTACTGCGTTCGCCATTGGCAACGCCGTAGGACTGTCGCTGTTGTCAGGTGGGTCGGTACGCTACCGACTTTACGCACGTCATGGCCTGGGCGCCGTAGAAGTGGCGCGCATGACTTTATTTGCCAGCCTGTCACTGGGCTGCGCCCTGCCACCGCTTGCCGCCTTGGCGACCTTGAGCGACCTGCCGGCCGCCTCTGTTGCTCTGCATTTGAGCATTCCACTGCTCGCGTCGGTGGCCGTGGCTGTCCTCGCGCTCAGTGTGTTGCTGGCCGTAGGCATTTATCGTCGTCGTCTGCCCGAACAACCGATCCCGCACAATCTGCTGGTCCGCGCGGGACGTCGCACCCTGCGCCTGCCCGGCCTGAATCTTACGTTGATGCAATTGGTCATCACTGCATTGGACGTCGGTGCCGCAGCCATCGTGCTTTACTTGTTACTGCCCGATGCGCCTCCCTTTGGCGCTTTCTTGCTGGTTTACCTGCTTGCTCTGGCCGCAGGCGTGCTCAGCCATGTGCCAGGTGGTGTGGGTGTGTTCGAGGCGATTTTGCTCGCCGCCTTCGCCGATCAACTTGGCGCTGCACCGTTGGCCGCTGCCCTGCTGCTTTATCGCCTGATCTATGTGGTGCTGCCGCTGCTGCTGGCCTGTGTGGCGTTATTGATCAGCGAAGCTCAACGCTTTCTGCCGACCCGCGAAGCGATACGCGTGGCATCTGGTCTGGCCGCACCGATCCTGGCGTTGCTGGTATTTCTGTCGGGCGTGGTCCTGCTGTTCTCCGGCGCCACACCCGAAATCGATACGCGCCTGCAACACGTTGGCTTTCTAATCCCACACCGCCTGATCGACGCTTCGCACTTTGGTGCCAGCCTGATTGGCGTATTGTGCCTGCTGCTGGCCCAAGGCCTGCGTCGTCGCCTGTCGGCCGCGTGGATGCTGACAGTCGTGCTGCTGCTGGTCGGCGCCCTGCTGTCTCTGCTCAAGGGCTTCGACTGGGAAGAAGCCTGCCTGCTGACGCTGACTGCTGGCCTCCTGACGATCTTCCGGCGATCGTTCTATCGCCCTAGCCGCTTGCTTGAACTGCCCTTTTCGCCGCTCTACCTGGTAGCCAGCATTTGTGTGCTCGGAGCGTCGATATGGCTACTCTTGTTTGCCTATCAAGATGTGCCTTACAGCCATCAGCTCTGGTGGCAATTCACCCTCAACTCCGATGCGCCTCGCGCCTTGCGCTCGGCGCTGGGCAGTGCGGTATTACTGGTAATCGTCTCTCTCACCTGGCTGTTGCGCACCGCGCGTCCGGTGATCACCTTGCCGACTGACGCAGAACTGGCCAAAGCCGCCGAGATCGTGAACGCTTCCGATCAGCCTGATGGCGGCCTTGTACTGACCGGTGATAAAGCGCTACTGCTGCACCCTAGCGGCAAGGCCTTTTTGATGTATGCACACCGTGGTCGAAGCCTGGTAGCGCTGTATGATCCCATTGGCCCGACGCAGCAACGCGCAGAGTTGATCTGGCAGTTCCGCGACCTGTGCGACATCCATCACGCCCGCCCGGTGTTTTACCAGGTGCGTGCGGAAAATCTGCCGTTCTACATGGACATCGGCTTGACTGCGATCAAGCTGGGCGAAGAAGCGCGGGTCGACTTGCGACGTTTTGACATCGACGCCAAAGGCAAGGAGATGAAAGACCTGCGCTATACCTGGAACCGTGGTACCCGGGATGGCTTGTCGCTGGAGATCTACGAGGTCGGTCAGGCTCCGTTGGACGAACTGAAGGTGATCTCCGATGCATGGCTCACCGGCAAAAACGTACGAGAAAAAGGCTTCTCCCTAGGCCGTTTCAGCCCACAATACTTGCAGCATTTCCGGATAGCGATCATCCACTTCGAAGGCAAACCTGTAGCATTTGCCAACCTGCTGGAAACCTCCCGGCATGAACTGGCCAGTCTGGATCTGATGCGCGCGCACCCTGACGCCCCCAAACTGACCATGGAATTCATGATGGTCAGCCTGATTCTGCATTATAAAGAGCAGGGTTATGGGCGCTTCAGTTTGGGGATGGTGCCGCTTTCTGGCCTGCAACCGCGACGCGGCGCACCCTTGACCCAACGCTTGGGCTCGATGGTATTCCGCCGTGGCGAGCAACTGTATAACTTCCAAGGCTTGCGCCGCTTCAAAGACAAATTCCAGCCTGACTGGGAACCCCGCTATATGGCCGTACCCGCCGGACTTGATCCGCTCGTGGCACTGGCTGACACTGCTGCCCTGATTGCAGGCGGCCTGACTGGATTGGTGAAACGCTAATGATTCAACGCTACTGGCGATTTTTGCTCGCAGCCCTGATTGTTCTCGCACTGGTACTTGGTTTTTGGCTATGGAGCCGCCCTGCGCCTGAAGCCAGTCTCGAACACCTGACACTGGAAAATGGGGCAGCCCTGACCCGGGTCTTGCCCGGCACCAAGGCCATCGCTCAAGTTGCCGTGGCCGTCCTGGCGGATGAAGGTCTGACGGACACGCAACTGCTGGCCCTGAGCCAGGACGCCAGCGCTGAGGTCGTACAGGTGATTTTGCCCAAGGATGACTGCGCCCTGCAGCAGCAAACGCTGAATGCCAGCCTGCAAAAGCTCGACGGCGCGCCCACCCTGGTGGCAGGTATCGGCCCGGGCGCAACGCTGGCCTGGCGCTGGCTTGCGGGACAAACCGACGACAAAGCACAAGCGATATCGGTAGGTTTTTCCCTCGAACCACCTGGCTGCAATGATGCACTGCCCAAGACTGCCGCTCACGGTCACTGGCTGGTCGCCTGGAACGACGGCCCGGATGACGCGGCCGCCTCATTCGTTCGTGATCAGCCCAATGCCGAGAACAGCATCAGCGACTATGACATTCACTTGCCGCAGGTACTCAACAGCCAACTGCGCCATCAATTGGTCGCAAATGACAATAACGGCGGCCTGAACATTCCGGTGGTAGAAGTCCCTGCCGGACAGACAACCGACACCGTAACCCTGTTTCTCTCCGGGGACGGTGGCTGGCGCGACCTTGACCGTGACGTGGCCGGCGAAATGGCCAAGATCGGTTACCCGGTGGTCGGCATCGACACCTTGCGCTACTACTGGCAGCACAAGGCTCCCGAGCAAAGCGCCGAGGACCTTGCCAAACTGATGGCGCATTACCGGCAAAAATGGGGCACCAAGCGCTTCGTACTGACAGGTTATTCCTTCGGCGCAGATGTGCTGCCGGCGATCTATAACCGCCTGGATCCCGACGATCAGAAACGTGTCGACGCAATTATCCTGCTGGCATTCGCGCGCAGTGGCAGTTTCGAGATTGAGGTCGAGGGCTGGCTGGGGACTGCGGGCAAGGAAGCACCCACGGGCCCTGAAATGGCCAAGCTGCCCCCTGAGAAAGTGTTGTGCATTTATGGTGCTGAAGAAGATGCCGAGAGCGGCTGCACCGAAGCGACTGCCGTCGGTGAGAAGCTCAGGCTGCCAGGCGGCCACCACTTCGATGAAAACTACCCGGCCCTGGCCAAGCGCATGATCGAGGCCATCGAGAAACGCCAAGGGAAAACCCCTGCCAAACAAGGCTGATCCCTCTCTGCTGAACCCTGCACCACAAAAAAGTCCCCGCAGCCTTGCAGCTCGGGGACTTTTTGTTTCTGCGCCTTACATCTCTACCTGAGTACCCAACTCGATCACCCGATTGAACGGTAGCTTGAAGAAGCGCAGGTTACCGTTGGCATTCTTGAGCATGAACGAGAACAACCCTTCGCGCCAACGCGCCATGCCTTCCAGCTTGGAGGCAACGACTGTTTCGCGGCTGAGGAAGTACGTAGTGCGCATCGGGCTGAAATCCAGCTCGTCCAGGTGGCACAGCTTCAGCGCGGCGGGTACATCCGGTTCGTCGATGAAACCGAAATGCAGAATCACCCGGTAGAAGCCCTCACCGTACGCCTCGACTTCAAAGCGCCGGCTCGCAGGGACACGTGGGGAGTCCTCGTAAACCACGGTCAGCAGCACCACCTGATCGTGCAACACTTGGTTGTGCAGCAGGTTATGCAACAAGGCATGCGGTACCGCATCGGCACGGGCAGTCAGAAATACCGCCGTACCTTGCACGCGATGCGGCGGCTGGACACGGATACTGCTGATAAAGATCGGCAGCGGCAGCCCTCCCTCATCGATCCGATCCACCAGCAACTGTTTCCCGCGCTTCCAGGTGGTCATCAGGATGAACAGAACAATACCTGCCAACACCGGGAACGCGCCGCCCTGCACTATTTTCGGCACGTTAGCGGCAAAGAACAGCGCGTCAACCAGCAAAAAGCAGAGCAGAACCGGTACGGCCAACAACGGTGGCCATTTCCACAACAGCAACACCACCGCCGCCACCAGGATCGTGGTGATCAGCATAGTCCCGGTCACGGCAACCCCGTAAGCGGAAGCCAGGGCACTGGAAGACTCGAAACCCAACACCAGCAAGATCACACCCACCATCAGCGCCCAGTTCACCGCGCCAATATAAATCTGGCCTTGGGCAGAGCTGGAGGTGTGCTGGATGTGCATACGCGGGATATAACCCAGCTGAATCGCCTGCAACGTCATAGAGAAAGCCCCGGAAATAACTGCCTGCGAAGCAATCACCGTGGCCAGAGTCGACAGAGCGACCAATGGGATCAACGCCCAACTCGGCGCCAGCAGGTAGAACGGGTTACGCGCAGCTTCCGGGTTATCGAGCAGTAACGCACCCTGACCAAAATAGTTCAGCACCAGCGCTGGCAGCACCAGAACGAACCAGGCACGGGCGATGGGTTTGCGACCAAAGTGCCCCATATCGGCATACAGTGCTTCAGCGCCCGTCAATGCCAGTACCACAGCACCAAGAATGGTCACACCGACGCCCGGGTGGACCATAAAAAAATGCAAGCCCCATGCCGGGTTAAGTGCGTTGAGCACATCTGGATGCTGCATGACTCCGTAGAGGCCCAGCGCAGCCAGCACGAGGAACCAGAGGACCATCACCGGTCCGAACAGAATGCCGATCCGCGCCGTACCGTGACGCTGAATTAGAAACAACCCCACCAGCACGATCAACGAAAGGGGCACCACCCAATGTTCGACGCCCTTGAACGCCAGCTCCAGACCTTCCACCGCCGAGAGCACGGAGATGGCCGGGGTAATCATGCTGTCGCCATAAAATAGCGCCGCGCCGAACAGACCGCAAACCACCAATGCACCGCGTAACCTGGGATACGGCGAGGCAGCCTGCCGAGCCTGCGCGGTCAGCGCCATGATTCCGCCCTCGCCCTGGTTGTCAGCGCGCAAAATGAACAGCACGTATTTAAGCGAAACCACCCAAATCAGCGACCAGAAGATCAGCGCCAGGATGCCGAGCACCCCATCGCGATCTACCGTTACCCCATACCCTCCGGAGAACACCGTTTGAAGGGTGTACAGAGGGCTGGTGCCGATATCGCCGTAAACCACACCGATGGCTGCGATCAGCAGTCCCAGTGGCTTTGCCGAATGATGTCCAGCCTCTGCCTGACTAATTGCCTGACCCATTTACCACTCCTACAACCAAGACCTGGGTTCCAAAAGCACAACGCTGTGCCTGAGCGAGCGCCGTTTTTACAGATACCGATTAACGCCATCGATGCGATCGAGCGTAACGCCGCGAAGCATAGCGCAGCACTCGTCGTAATTCTCTGCATAAAGCTGGTCAATCTACTGTGTCGCCGCTAGAATTGCGCACTTTTTGATCAGCGGCGTGCCAAGCGCCCAGTCGGTACCCCAGCCATTTGCCCGGGCGCCACCCAATACCGAGGTTCGCTATGTCCACCGTCACCACGCCGTCTGCCCCAAAGGTTGGCTTCGTTTCCCTGGGTTGCCCCAAAGCCCTGGTCGATTCTGAACGCATCCTCACCCAACTGCGCATGGAAGGCTACGAAATCGTCGCCACCTACCAGGACGCTGACGTCGTGGTAGTCAACACCTGCGGCTTTATCGACACTGCCAAAGCAGAATCACTGGAAGTGATCGGTGAAGCCCTCGCTGAAAACGGCAAGGTAATCGTTACCGGCTGCATGGGCGTAGAAGAAAGCGCGATCCGCCTGGTCCACCCCAGCGTGCTGGCCGTTACCGGCCCGCAACAATACGAACAAGTGGTCAACGCCGTTCATGACGCCGTGCCGCCAAACCTTGATCACAACCCGCTGATCGATCTGGTGCCGCCTCAAGGCATCAAGCTGACGCCACGCCACTATGCCTACCTGAAGATTTCCGAAGGCTGCAACCACAGCTGCAGCTTCTGCATCATCCCGTCGATGCGCGGCAAGTTGGTCAGCCGTCCAGTCGGTGACGTACTCGACGAAGCCCAGCGCCTGGTCAAGGCCGGGGTCAAGGAACTCCTGGTGATCTCCCAGGACACCAGTGCTTATGGCGTCGACATCAAATACCGCACCGGTTTCTGGAACGGGCAGCCGGTCAAGACACGCATGACTGAATTGTGCGAAGCACTCAGCACTCTCGGGGTGTGGGTCCGCCTGCACTACGTTTACCCGTACCCGCACGTCGATGAATTGATTCCGCTGATGGCGGCCGGGAAAATCCTGCCGTACCTGGATATCCCCTTCCAGCATGCCAGCCCGAAAATCCTCAAGGCGATGAAACGTCCGGCCTTCGAAGACAAGACCCTGGCGCGGATCAAGAACTGGCGTGAAATCTGCCCGGACCTGATCATCCGCTCGACCTTCATCGTCGGCTTCCCCGGCGAAACTGAAGAAGACTTCCAATACCTGCTCGAATGGCTGACCGAAGCCCAACTCGACCGCGTAGGTTGCTTCCAGTACTCCCCGGTCGAAGGCGCACCGGCCAACGCCTTGGGCGATCACGTCCCGGACGAGATCAAACAGGACCGTTGGGACCGCTTCATGGCGCACCAGCAAGCCATCAGCGCAGCCCGCTTGCAATTGAAAGTCGGCAAAGAGATTGAAGTGCTGATCGACGAAATCGACGAAAACGGTGGTGCCGTAGGCCGCTGCTTCTTCGACGCGCCAGAAATCGACGGCAACGTCTTTATCGACAGTGACCAGGACCTCAAGCCGGGTGACAAAGTCTTGTGCCGGGTAACCGACGCTGACGAATACGACCTGTGGGCTGAAACGGTTTAAATCAGCCGCTCGAAAAAAAAGCCCTGCCCTTTAACTGGCAGGGCTTTTTTGCAACTTAGGGAAAAGTCTTACCGCCTGTCACTCCCTCCGCCGACATAACCCTCTCTCCATTCCCGTCATAGTCGTCGCTTTCTATAAACGCGAAGGATTGTGCAAATGGGATCGGCCACTGCTAAACGGATCGCGTTGCCAGAAGATCTCCCCTGGCAACAAAGCGTCGGCCTGCTGCTTGATGCCGTACAGGTCGAGAAGCTTTTGCCGCGTCTATTCGAGTGGGCCGAGATTCCGAAGGTGGACGTGCTTTACCTCACCACCCGGCTTGCCGAGTTTAGAGACCTCTCCCCGTGCCTTGTCCGCCTGAAAAGTGCAGACGACCCAACGCTTGCGCAGTTCCTGGCCAACGTCGATCAACAATGGGGCTACCTGCTGGTCAGCGATGAGCCCTGGGAGCAGGTCGTGGCGCATCTGCGCTGGTTGACCGTCATTGAGCATCCGTCCGGGCAAGAAATGCTGCTGCGCATGGCCTACCCGCCGGTAGCAGATGCCCTGTTTGGGGCGGAATATCCAGACTCCGTGCTGTTCGGTCCCTGCCAGCACATTTTCACAGCAGACCTTGCGCGCAACGGTTGGCATCACTACACCCGCCCCGGCGAAATGCCGCCCCCGAAACACGATGCACCCTACCGACTTAACGAAAAGCAGTGGGACAGTCTCGACGACGCCAGCTTTCACAAGACGGTGACCGGACTCTCCCGGCACATGAAGCACTACTTCCCTGACTACCAGGCTGATTTAACGGACCCGCAGTATTGGGAGCATCTGCAGGCATTGGCGCGCCGTGCTGTCGAGCACGGTTTTGGAAGTGAAAAAGAACTCTATCTGTATGCCACCGCTCACGGATTTATGAATGAACAGGCGTTACTGGGCGACCGCCTCATTGCCAGCCTTTTGCAGCATAACCCCAACTATCCCGCCACCGAGCGGGCCGAAACCATCGCAGATCTGGCCCAAATAAGGAGCCAGCCATGACCGACTTCATGACCCCTCGCGGCCACATGGCCATCCTGGTCGCAAGATCCAAAAGCGCCACGCCCTTCGGCGAAGTCGGTGTTTGCCCACTCATGCAAACAACCCTTCACCTGCTGCCGGTACGTTACGGCCTGGTTGAAGACGGTCTCGATCCGAGCGCTGATCTGGCGATGCCTTACACGCTGCAAAGCCGCCCCTTGGGTCTGCGCATGCTGCGTGACGGTTATCTGTATGTGATCGACAGCGTCACCGGCATGCTGAGTGAATACAGCATCAAAGACGGCTCGCTGGAGTACTGGCTGTTCACCGGCAAGGCGTTCAAAGCGCATCGCCCGCCCCTGGGCGATCCACCCGAAATGATCTTCTCCCGGCGCAGCGTGCTGCATGTCGCCTACTCGGAGGTGCAGTGGACCGTCGCCAAATGCCGGCAGGTGCTCGATAGCGCCACCGAGCGCGAGCACTTCATGCAGCGTATCGACCTTGCGCCGGTCAACAGCGAACACATCGTCGCGCCGCTGCTGCATGAGCGGCACGCGAAAAAATGGCTGGCCGAGGTGGTGCGGGATCACGACGCCCCTCATCAAGGCCTTACGCCTGAAGAAAACATCCCGTACCTGTGGGAACACCCACCGCTGTTTCGTCAGACCTTGATCGAGGAGCTGACCAGCCAGGTCAGCAACGAGCACAAAAACGACTTCCTGTTCCTCGCCGTGCGCGACGATATCGGCGTAATGCGCGACCTGGCGAACTATCAGGACAAGGTGGTGGGCTGGATCGATGACTGGGCCCGCAGCGGTCAGGAAGAAGGCCACACCGAGCGTGATTACTTGCTGGGCTGCTACATCGAATCGCTGAGCCAGATCAGCGCCGCCAACCTCAGCGAGATGGCCAAGAGCACCGATGACCCTGCGCTCAAGGCGTTATTGCTTGATCTGGAAACGCTGCCCGAACCCCAACGTGGGGAAACGCGGCAGGCGTTGCTGGAGGTGCTGAACCTTGATCCGGTGGCCAATCCGCTGCCCGGTGTTTCGGACCCTGATCATCCTGCCGACCTCAAGGCACAGCTAAAAAGCATCCAGCTCGGCCCCGTGCGAGCCATTGGCTACAACATGGTCAGCGAGCTGAACAAAGCCGTCGAGCTTTACTACCTCAAACAAAAACTCGCCACCGCCGACCCCGATTTCATCGCCATCCACTGGCAAACCCTGGTCAAGCTGCACCGCGAACAGGATAACCGGCTAAGAGACCTGCTGTACGGCGCACGCTGGGGCCAGCGCGGAATCAACGACCTGATCGACCGTCCGCGCATGGACGCTTTTCTCAAGGAGCAACGCCCCAAGCTCGCGCATTGGAACGCCCTGCTTGATCGCATCACCTACGACCGACTGGAAATGCTGACCCACAACCGTTTCCACCGCGCCGCCTGGTATTACGACGCCAACGATCTGGAGCAGATCGATCACGCCTTGCTCACCCAATACGACTGCCTGAAAGACCTGTGCCGCAGTGACACCGCCAACGACACCATTGTTGCCTGGCTGAACCGCAACCCGCATCAGAGTCGGTCGCTGTTTTTTACCTTGCCGCTGAGCGTGCAGACCGAACTGGCCGCACAATTCGCCTTGCTCACCAACGCAGGCTGGCTGCTGATCAAAGACGCGCCGGAGTGGCTAGAGAAGCTGAAAACGCTGTTTGCCGGCCATCTGCCGGACATCGAGACCCTGCCCAACCCCACCCAAGTCAATGCCACCGCCGCTTGGGGCACCCTCGCCCCCGCCGTGCAATGGGGCGTGCAACAAGGGCTGCACGATTTCATGCAGGCCTTGGACAAAGGCCAGATGCCGGACATCGAGGCACTGTTTCGCTACCTGCCCAAGACCTTCGGGGTTTCGTTGCTCGACGCGGCCCGGCGCGAGAAGGTCAGTTTTCAAATAGCAGATGCCGATGACCTGAAAGCCTTGGGTGAGACGGTCAAGGAGGTGCAGGCGGAACGTAGACACCTGCGTTCCCTGAACAACAATGCCCGTCGCTATCGTGCGGAAAAAGATCACTGGCTGGCTCAAGAGCTGGAAAGCCAGCGGCCCGAGACTCAACAGAAACTTAACGTTCTGGAAGAGCGACTGGCCCGGATGCTGAGCCCGATTCGTGAACTGCCAGTGGGGGCGGTTCATTTGCAAACGGCGACGGCCGGCAAGCCTGGGTTGGCGCTGGTGTTCCCGCCGGAGCAGCAGGCGCAGGTGCGCTCGTTGCTGGAAAACTATCGGCAAGGGGTAAGGGTTGCGCCTAACGCAGGGTTGTTGGGGGATGGGGCTGGGTTGCTGGTGTTTGCGGCGCAGTTGGTGAATTTTGTGCAGGTGTGGAAAGAGGTAATGGTTCAACCCGAGCAAAAAAGGGACACCGGGCTATTGTGGGGTCCATTTTTTACTACCGCCGCAGCAGGGTTCGGGGCTGCACAAGGCATAGCCGATACAGCACTTGGCGCGCAGGCGGCGGTGTTGAGCAAGAACATAAAAGTAGCCGAGTTGAAAGGCGTCCACGTCCAATTGGGAAGGTTGCATCTTGGCTTGGGCCTTGCCGGCTACTTCGTAGGAACGCTAGCCGCAGCAATGAGCCTGAAGAGCACTAGTAGCAATTGGTTAAATGCTGCACGCGAGGGCAACGGTGCAGCACAAGCGGGTGCCACTCTAAGCATGGCGGGCAATACCGGCTTTTTACTAAGCAACGCTTATGGTTTTGGTGAAACATTGATGGCGGGCAAAAACGTCCTATCCGTCGCGTCTCAAACTGATGCGCGCCTAGCCGCTTGGGCAGCGGCTGGCACTCGCCTTTCTACAGTACTTTTCCGCGTTAACATGGCTGGTATTTTGTTTACTGCGCTGGAGCTATCCGGTAGTTGGCTTTATAACCGCTACAATCTCAGCCGCCATGATCAATGGCTGCTCACCACTCCCTGGAGTCGAGATGCGGATCGACGTTTGTCGCTGGCGTTAAGCGGGTACCAAAAAAGTCTGCACGTTCAGGTCAAGGCCCCAAAAATCGAAGTATGCCCCAACCAATCCGATAATCAGGGCACCCTGTCCGCGACGCGAATAATGCTGCACCTGCCCACCACCTCCAGTGCCGACCTTATGAAGCCGTTCGGCAGCAGAACGGCTAAAACCGTGCTCCGGATAGGCGGCTATGAAGTACGCACTCACACCACGCGAGTAAAAGCTGTCGAGCGCTGGACTGTCGCAACTGACGCCCTGATCCAAAAACTGCAGATCAAACAAGCAACACCTCTGGTTCTGGAGTTTGAGGCGCCCACTCGCGAGTATCACCCAACCGCCACCGAGCGCGACGAGTTGGTGGTCACCGTTGAACTCGGAGACTTTAGCCCCGAGGACGGCGTTTACTTACTCAACGTTTATCAATTCCGCGTACCTCTCGACGGCCAAGGCGGTGAGATCGCTGATAAGAACCTTGAACCTCAAGGGGAGAAATGCACTTTTTACCAAATTGATCCCCTCCACCTGCCACAGGAGGACGATTGATATGGCTAAACCCTCCGTTAGCAGTCCTCCGCAGATCAATCAGGAACCTTACGCAGGGATGATTGAAACATTTCCCAGTGGCCAGGTTATTTATCTGGCCCCCGTTCCGTTGCCCACCGATACGCTGGCTCAGGACTATGGAAATGCGGTGGGTTCGATAAGTGACGCCTATATGGATTTTGGGCTGGGATTACCGACTGCATTTAGTTGGCAATTAATAGTGGGAGGTCCATTTTCATGCTTTGTTATGGTCGCTTTCTTGGCTCCGATGATCTTTGGTCTAATGGGATTATTCCTAGGGGAGGATCTAAAAAGTTCTGTCGATTTTGCATCGGGCATGATCCCATCTGGCTTGCAAATCGGCGCGTGGGGCGGCGGCCTCGCTCTAGCCCTCGGCATCATCATCTCCCTCAACCACCTCGCAAAATACGAAACCCTCGTCCCCACCCGCTTCAACCGCCAACGCCGTGAAGTCTGTTTCGTCCCGGCCGGTCAAACCGAACCGATCTTCGTCCCCTGGGAGTCACTTTCTGCGTGGGTCGTTCAGGCCCGAGGGGTCACCCAATACGGCCTGAACATCCAGTACGCCATGGGCCTCGGTTTTTACCACCCGCCTCACGATCAGCAATACACCCTGGAATTTCACTGCGCCGGTTTTGAGTTGGCCATCTGCAACTGGGAAGCCATTCGTGCATACATGGAGTACGAGGTCCACACCCTCAAAGAGATTCAGGACCCCCTCGACCTGCAAGGCCCCGACGATCCGCCACACGAAGGGCTGCACACTTTCTACAACGCCCGCGAACGCATGCGCCGTCGGCGTAAAGCCGGGGAAGTGGGCTGGAGTTATCCGTTCTGGTGGTACCTGTACCACGTCATGACCCTCTGGACGTTGCCCAACCACCTCACCGAATGGGAAATCCGCCGCATCAAGAGCATGGGCCGCGCCGCCGTGCCCGAGGCCATGCAGGCATGGTCAGCTCCGCTGCCGGAAGCTGAATGGGCCAAACCCAGCGCGAAGCTGCAACGCATGAGCCGAATGGTTATGGACCTGCGCCAGCAAGAGCCGCAGGTTTCGTTGATTCAACACTTCGTTGAAGTGCAGATTGCTGAAGCGAAACGAGAGCTTCAAGGAGAGGAAGGCGATGCCCCCCTGATTGATCCCCTCCACCTGCCACAGGAGGACGACTGATATGGCTAAACCGCCCCTTGACGCGCCGCCACCAATCAGTCGTGAACCGTATGCTGGGATGATCGAAAACTTCCCCAGCGGCCAGGTTATTTATCTGGCCCCCGTTCCTTTGCCCACTGACAAGCCGGCTCAGGACTATGGAAATGAGGTAGGTGGAGTAAATGACATCTATATGGCCTTTGGGTCAGGAATGCCGGCGGTATTTGGCTGGCACATAACATTAGGTGTTCCTTTGGGCATTTTTTTTATGACCGCTATCTTGGCTCCAATGATCTTTGGCCTAATGGGATTATTCTTAGGGGAGGACCTAAAAAGCTCTGTCGATTTTGCATTGGGTATGATTCCATCTGGCTTGCAAATTGGCGCGTGGGGCGGTGGCGCCATCCTCACCCTTGGCATCATCATCTCCCTCAACCACCTCGCCAAATACGAAACCCTCGTCCCCACCCGCTTCAACCGCCAACGCCGTGAAGTCTGTTTCGTCCCTGCCGGCCAGACCGAACCCATCTTCGTCCCCTGGGAATCCCTCTCCGCCTGGGTCGTCCAGGCCCGAGGTGTTACTCAATACGGCCTGAACATCCAATACGCCATGGGCCTCGGCTTTTACCACCCTCCTCACGATCAGCAGTACACCCTGGAATTTCACTGCGCCGGTTTTGAGTTGGCCATCTGCAACTGGGAAGCCATTCGCGCTTACATGGAGTACGAGGTCCACACCCTCAAAGAGATTCAGGACCCTCTCGACCTGCAAGGCCCCGACGATCCGCCGCATGAAGGGCTGCACACTTTCTACAACGCCCGCGAACGCATGCGCCGTCGGCGTAAAGCTGGGGAAGTGGGCTGGGGTTATCCGTTCTGGTGGTACCTGTACCACGTCATGACCCTCTGGACCCTGCCCAACCACCTCACCGAATGGGAAATTCGCCGCATCAAAAGCATGGGCCGCGCCGCCGTGCCCGAGGCGATGCAGGCGTGGTCCGCTCCGCTGCCGGAAGCTGAATGGGCCAAACCCAGCGAGAAGCTGCAACGCATGAGCCGAATGGTCATGGACCTGCGCCAGCAAGAGCCGCAGGTCTCGTTGATTCAGCACTTCGTTGAAGTGCAGATTACTGAAGCGAAACTGAAGTAAGGGCTAAACATCAGCGATGGAACGCCGCTTTTTACCTTAAACGCTCTTCGGGACCGGCTTGTTCAACTCGCACAATGGGCAGGCCAGCTGTCCGCTGAGGATTTTGTCGACTTGCCCCTGCGACGCAAAAACAGTGTCGGCAACCAAGGGTTGAACCTGCCCCGGCATCAATGGCATCGCGGGCATTCCCGGCATCGGCACCCCGCCCAACACGATCGGTACGCTGCTGAAAATGCCGGCAGGGCTTATGAGGATGTGCTGACCGCCCGCGCTTAACGTCAGGCTGACGCCAGCATCGATAATGAGGTTAACGCCGGATTTGAGGTGCACCTCGAATCCGGCCTCCATGACCAACGCCTCGCCGACGCGGGTATGGCTGTTGCCTGCCACCTGCAGATGATCGCCCGCTAGCAGTTGAACCTTGCGCTCGCCGGTGGTGGTGCGGTGTTCTTCATTTTTGAGTACCGAGGTGCTGTTGCCCTTGATGGTCTCCAGGCGCTGACCGCCAATTTCAGTCCGGCGGTCGTTCTGGATCAGTTGCTCCATGTCGCGCTGGGCACGCAGGTAGACCCGTTCCGAACCGCTCTTGTCGTCAAAGTGGACTTCGTTGAAGCCCGTGCTCGCACTGGAACTCCGACTGCGAAAGACGCTTTTGGTCTTGTTTTCTGGCAGTCCATGCGCAACGGGGTTCAGGTTATTGGGCAGGCAGCCGACGATAACCGGCCTGTCGGCATCTCCTTCCAAATAGGAAACCAGCACCTCCATGCCCACCCGTGGGATGGTGACGGCACCATACCCGTCGCCCGCCCAGCTGGATGCGACCCGCACCCAGCAACTGGTTCTTTCGTCGTCCTGTTCGCTGCGGTCCCAGTGGAATTTGACTTTCACCCGGCCGAATTTGTCGCAGTAGATTTCTTCATTCACCGGGCCGGTAACCCTGGCGGTCTGGGTACTGTGGATTCGTGGTTTCGGGTGCTCCAGTGCAGGCCGGAACTGGACAGCTTCCGGCAGGGCGGTGAAGGTGTTGCGGTAACCCTGAACGATGCGCCCCTCTTCAACCGGGCGGCTGTCGGCCAGCTCCTCAAGCACCTGCGGCTGTCTTGCTTCATGCTGCACAAAAATCAGCACCCAATGGGTTTGGGGGGCGTAATCCTGAACCAGGTGCAAGCGCAATCCGCTCCGCAAACGTGATTCATCACTCTCACCCTCCGCCAGGCGAAACCCGGTTTGATGGCGCTCAAGCGTACGCCGGGATAACGCGTCACCACGTCTCCTCTCTTCGAAATTGCCGGGGTAGACGTAATCCTCCAGGTAGGGACCGTATTTGGGGACTTCGCCGCTCTCCCATTGCGCCTGCGTTCGCATGGGGTTTTGCAGGCTTTGCAGCGGGATATGGGCCTGTTTGAAGTCATGGTCGCGCAGGGCGACATGATTGGTTTGCGCGGTCAGACGCACGCCGAAGGCCTTGACCGCCGGACCTTCTGCCACCAGGCCACTCGCCGGTTTGAGCGGCAGCACCAGCGGGGATTTTTGCGGGAATCGGGTTTCATCGTCGGCAAAAATCAGGCGATGACTGTCAGGCGTATGCTCAAACCGGTAGAAAATCCCCTCTTCCTCGCATAACCGGCTGAGAAAGTGCAGGTCCGACTCGTCGTACTGAACGCAATAGTCGCGCGGCGCCATAACCGCCGTGATGCGGTCGAACGAGGCATCGGTGCCATTGAGCATGTGGTGCCCTTTCAGCACCTCAAGAATGATCGCCGGCACGGTCATGTGCTGGAACGAACGGCGATGGCTGGAATGCTGCAAAAAGGCCAGATAAGGCGCCAGCACCAGATGGTAATGGGTGAATCCCTTGCCTGTTTTACCCTGGCGAATCGAATAAATATGACCGTGCAGCCCCTGCCCTTGCGCCCCGAATCTCAGGTAGGCCGCTTTATGCAGCAAACCGTCCAATGCATGGGATGAGCGCCTGCTCACCAGTTCGATGTTGATTTCATACGGTCGACTCAGCGCCTCAGTCCCGTAAAAACTCAGTACCTGCAAGTCAGTTTGCGGCTTCCCGTTGATGTCCAGAGAGAACGTCGGGGTAAGGGCGGTTTGAGACATGCGCGGATCTTCGTGTTGAAAGGGGTTGGTAGTGTCATTGAAGATGGACTCAGCGGATGCCAGTAATGGTACGAGGAGCGCGTAGGATGCTTCCCGATATTGAGTGGGCGTGATTAGATTAAATAAGCATAAAATCACGCGCCAAAAAAAATCGACGTTAAAAATCTACCGAATCACGGACCCACACTTTTGCCTCAGGAGACAGGTTGTATGCGCAGTCATTCGGTCATTCATACACCCCGACAGAGTGATTACCCGGAACTCGCCCGTATTTGGGAAGATTCGGTACGGGCTACACACGATTTCTTGCCCGACTCCTACATCTCGATGCTCAAGAGCCTGTTGCTCAATCAGTACCTGGAGGCGGTGATGCTGATTTGCAGCAAAGACACTCAGCAACGAATCACCGGTTTCGCCGGAATCGCCGCTGGCAAGGTCGAAATGCTGTTCATCGACCCTGAGCACCGTGGCCAAGGGTTGGGCAAGTTACTGCTCACCCATGCCATCGATTACTTTCACGCCGACGAACTGGACGTCAACGAACAGAACCCTCAAGCGCTGGGGTTCTATCTCAAGCAGGGTTTTGAGGTGATCGGTCGTTCCGAAGTAGACGGTATGGGTCAGCCTTATCCGTTGCTGCATATGCGCCTGAGCAGGCAAGCCGTTTGATGCGACTCGCATGCCTGTCAGTGCAGCAAGCCGTCGATCAAGGCCTTATTGAAGTTCTGCGGGTCCTGAATTTGCGGCGCGTGCCCCAGGTTCGCGAACTCGACCAGCGTTGCATGGGGAATGCGTTTAGCCACGGCCTTGCCTAGCTCGGGATAGTTGCCCAATGTCTTGCGCAGTTCTTCAGGTGCGAGGTCTTTGCCGATGGCAGTGTTGTCCTTTTGCCCGATCATCAACAGGGTCGGCATTTTCAGTTTTTCGAACGCGTAGAACACCGGTTGATTAAAGACCATCTCATACGTCAGCGCCGAGGCTCGGGCCACTTCTTTGCGCCCCTTGCCGTTGTACATGCCTGCCTGCATATCAACCCAATGATCAAACTCCGGGCGCCACTCGTTGGCGTAATAAGTCGCCTGCTGGTATTTGCGGATGCTGTCGGCATTGGTTTTAAGGTCGCGGGCATACCATTGCTCGAACGTGAGGGACGGCACGCCTTTGGCTTTCCAGTCCTCAAGGCCGATGGGGTTGACCAACACCAGTTGATCCACCTGTTGCGGGTACATCAACGCAAAGCGGGTGGCCAGCATGCCGCCCATGGAATGCCCGACCACGATAACGTGGTCGATACCCAGGCGGGTGAGCAGCGCTTTGGTGTTCTGCGCCAATTGCTCGAACGTATAGCTGTAATGTTCGGGTTTACTCGATCGGCAGAAACCGATCTGATCGGGTGCAATCACCCGGTATCCAGCGTCGCTCAGCGGTTTGATGGTCCCCCCCCACGTCGCGCCGCAAAAATTCTTGCCGTGCAACAGCACGATGGTCCGCCCATTGGGCTCACGGGACGGCTTGATGTCCATATAGCCCATCTGTATTCGTTGCCCCTGCGACTCAAAAGCAAAATTCTTTGCCGGATAGGGGTAATCGAAACCTTGCAACTGTGGGCCGTAGGACGGTATTTCAGCGGCGGATAACGGCAAACTGACGCTCATCATCAACGCTGCAAACCATTTGGACATGAACCACACTCCATAAACATAAGCGTTAGCCAACTCAGACAACGATTGGCTGGCGATGGGTTCCTTGATGGCCTTCCTCTGAAAAAGCACAGGACATACACCTATCTTGAAGGCATTTTCAATGTAGCCGCGTTTAACACTGCTTGCGCGGGTACAATAGCCGCCTTTCCCCTTAAGTAACGGCTCTTTGTCATGACAGACCCCATTCGCCTTTCCAAACGCCTTGTCGAGCTGGTCGGCTGCTCCCGCCGGGAGGCTGAACTATTTATCGAAGGCGGTTGGGTCACGGTCGATGGTGAAGTCATTGAAGAACCCCAGTTCATGGTCGATACCCAAAAAGTCGAACTTGACCCTGAAGCCAAGGCAACCGCCCCTGAACCCGTGACTATTCTGTTGCACCAGCCCGCGAGCTTCGATGCTGAAAGCGCGCTGCAATTGATAAGCCCCGGGACCTTGTCCGAAGAGCATCGATACGGTAAACGCCCACTCAAAGGGCACTTCATGCGCCTGTCACCCATCTCGACCCTGCAGGCCAACGCCAGCGGTTTGATGGTGTTCAGCCAGGACTGGAAAGTACTGCGCAAGCTGACTGATGATCGCAGCAAGATCGAACAGGAATACGTGGTCGAGATTGCCGGTACGATGGCAGCCCATGGCCTTAATCGCCTCAACCACGGCCTGACTTACAAAGGCAAGGAACTGCCGGCAGTGAAAGCCAGTTGGCAGAACGAAAACCGCCTGCGCTTCGCCATGAAGAACCCCCAACCCGGCGTCATCGCCCAGCTGTGTGAAAGCGTTGGCCTCAAGGTTGTGTCCATTCGGCGTATCCGCATCGGCGGCGTGTCCATGGGTAAGCTGCCAGAAGGCCAATGGCGCTACCTGTCCGGCAAGGAAAAGTTCTAGGCCTGTTTGCCCCACCACATTTCAGCGTCGCACGGGCTCCCTGTGCGACGTTCACGCCAGACATATCAGGACCGTAACCATGATGAACAACGATGTACTGCGTAGCGTTCGCTACATGCTCGATATCAGCGATGGCAAAGTCGTGGAGATCATCAAGCTGGGCGGGCTGGACGTGTCCAAGGACGACGTGATCGCCTTCATGAAAAAAGACGAGGAAGAAGAAGGCTATCTGAATTGCAGCGATGAAGTCATGGCGCACTTTCTCGACGGTCTGGTGATCTTCAAGCGAGGCAAGGACGACAGCCGCGCACCGCAAAAAATCGAAGTGCCCGTGACGAACAATACCGTACTGAAAAAACTACGCGTCGCCTTCGAACTCAAGGAAGACGACATGCACGCCATTCTCAAGGCCTCCGAGTTTCCGGTGTCCAAGCCAGAGCTGAGCGCACTGTTCCGCAAGTTCGGTCACAGCAACTACCGGACCTGCGGCGACCAACTGCTGCGCAACTTCCTCAAGGGCCTGACGCTGCGCATTCGCGCCTGAGTCCCCTGCCTCAAAGCGAATGGCCCGACGGACCTCGACCCAAGATCATGACCATGACTTACAACGTCTCGCCCGTCGGCTTCATGCGTTCCTGCTTCAAGGAAAAATTCGCCATACCTCGGCAGCCTCAATTGGCTCCCGCGGCGCGTGGCGTCCTGGAGTTAGTCGCGCCCTTCGATCACGCCGACGCCGTGCAAGGGCTCGAGCAGGTCAGCCATATCTGGCTACTCTTTCTTTTTCATCAAGCACTGGAAGAAAAGCCACGCCTGAAGGTTCGCCCGCCGCGCCTTGGCGGCAACCAATCCATAGGCGTGTTTGCCACACGTGCGACCCATCGCCCTAATGGCATAGGCCAATCGGTGGTGAAGCTGGACAAGGTAGAGCCGGGGCGCCTCTGGGTGTCAGGCATCGACTTGCTGGACGGCACACCCGTGTTGGACATCAAGCCGTACGTGCCCTATGCCGATAGCGTCGAGGGTGCCTCAAACACGATTGCCAGTGCGGCACCGATGTTGATTCCAGTGCAATGGGAAGACAGTGCGCTGCTTCAGGCCCATGAACATGCGCAGCGGCTGAACGAGCCATTGGTTGAGTTGATCGAGCAATGCCTGGCACAAGATCCGCGCCCAGCTTATCAGGTACCCACCCCAGAGCGCCGCTACGGCGCACAGCTGTGGGATCTGGATGTCCGCTGGCATTACCCGCAAGCAGGGCTGATACGCGTGCTTGAGGTCGTGCCTGCGACACAGTAAGGCAACACATCACAAAAGAAAAAACCCGCTCGGCCATTGACTGCCGAAGCGGGTTTTTTTCTGAATCGACTGACCTTACTTCTCTACGAAGGCGCGCTCGATCAGGTAATCGCCAGGCTCACGCATCCGCGGGGATACCTTCAGACCAAAGCTGTTGAGAACTTCGCTGGTCTCATCAAGCATGCTCGGACTGCCACACAGCATTGCACGATCATCCTGTGGATTGATCGGCGGCAGACCGATATCCGTGAACAACTTGCCGCTGCGCATCAAGTCGGTCAGGCGACCTTCGTTCTCGAACGGCTCACGCGTCACGGTTGGGTAATAAATCAGTTTTTCACGCAATGCTTCACCGAAGAACTCGTTCTGCGGCAAGTGCTCAGTGATGAACTCGTGATAGGCCACTTCGTTCACGTAGCGTACGCCGTGGCAGAGAATGACCTTCTCGAAGCGTTCATACGTTTCCGGGTCCTGGATGACGCTCATGAACGGCGCCAGACCTGTCCCCGTGCTGAGCAGATACAAGTGCTTGCCCGGCTTGAGATCGTCCAGCACCAGAGTGCCGGTCGGTTTCTTGCTGATGATGATCTCGTCGCCTTCCTTCAAGTGCTGCAACTGCGACGTCAGGGGACCATCAGGCACCTTGATGCTGAAGAATTCGAGATGCTCTTCCCAGTTCGGGCTGGCAATCGAGTAAGCGCGCATGAGCGGACGCCCGTTCGGCTGCTGAAGACCGATCATGACAAACTGACCGTTCTCGAAGCGCAAACCTGGATCACGGGTGCACTTGAAACTAAAGAGGGTGTCATTCCAATGATGGACGCTGAGGACACGCTCGTGGTTCATGTTGCTCATGTACGGGGGCTCCGGAAATTTTCGCTCGCGATAACTCTGAGCGCTATTGCGCGTCATTCTAGTGGCAAGCACAATATCTGTTAAATGAATTATCAAGATATGGGTTATCGGTTATATAGATATGCGATTTACTCTACGTCAGCTTCAAATTTTCGTCGCCGTCGCCCAGCAGGAAAGCGTCTCGCGCGCGGCTGAGCTTTTGTCACTCTCACAATCGGCGGCCAGCACCTCTATCACTGAGCTGGAGCGCCAATCCAGCTGCCAATTATTTGATCGCATGGGCAAACGCTTGAGCCTGAACGCGACCGGCCGTCAGTTGCTGCCGCAAGCGGTGGCCCTGCTCGATCAGGCCAAGGAGATCGAAGACCTGCTCAATGGCAAATCCGGCTTCGGCTCATTGGCCGTCGGTGCCACGCTCACCATTGGCAATTATCTGGCCACCCTGTTGATCGGAAGCTTCATGCAGCGTCATCCCGAGAGCCAGGTGACGCTGCATGTACAGAACACCGCGAATATTGTGCAACAGGTTGCCCATTATGAAATTGATCTAGGTCTGATCGAAGGCGACTGCACCCATCCCGACATCGAAGTTCAGACGTGGGTCGAAGACGAACTGGTAGTCTTTTGCGCCCCGCAGCACCCTTTGGCCAAACGCGGTCATGCCACCCTGGACGAACTGACCCAGGAAGCCTGGATTCTGCGGGAACAGGGTTCGGGCACGCGCTTGACCTTCGATCAAGCCATGCGCCACCACAGAAACGCCCTGAATGTGCGTTTGGAGCTGGAGCACACCGAAGCGATCAAGCGCGCGGTGGAATCCGGTTTGGGTATCGGCTGTATTTCTCGCCTGGCACTACGCGATGCTTTCCGTCGAGGCAGTTTGGTAGCGGTGGAAACCCCGGAGCTGGACCTGTCGCGGCAGTTCTACTTCATCTGGCACAAGCAGAAGTATCAGACCTCTGCCATGCGTGAGTTTCTCGACCTGTGCCGCGCGTTCACCGCAGGGGTTCAGCGCAGCGACGAAATCGTGCTGCCGAGTATTGCCTGACCCGTCAGCCTGTCATCGAGCCATCAACCCAACAGGACGACGCCCCACACCAGACCTATCATGCCTAACGCAATGAATTGCGCCGCGCTGCCCATGTCCTTGGCGCTTTTCGACAGCGGGTGCAAATCCAGCGAGATCCGATCAATTGCCGCCTCGACAGCCGAGTTGAGCAACTCGACAATCAATGCCAGCAAGCACACGGCAATCAGAATCGCCCGCTCACCCCGACTGACATGGAACATGAAAGCCAGCGGTATCAGGATCACGTTGAGCAGCACCAACTGACGAAATGCAGCCTCACCCTTGAAGGCTGCGCGCAAACCGTCGAACGAATAACCCGCGGCATTGAGGACACGTTTCAGGCCGGTCTGGCCTTTAAAGGGCGACATAAATAGGCAACTGTGTAAAAAAAGACAGCAAAGACTAATTTAACAAACGTCAAAAAAGTGAGAACAACCAAGCCCGAATGCGGGTTTAGTTGGCTGGAATTGACTCCATCTGCTGTAAGAGCAACGCGGCCTGGGTGCGAGTGCGCACATTGAGCTTACGAAAAATCGCGGTGACATGAGCCTTGATCGTGGCTTCCGACACGCTGAGCTCATAAGCGATCTGTTTGTTCAACAACCCTTCGCAGACCATCGTCAGCACCCGGAACTGCTGGGGAGTGAGGCTCGCCAGACCTGCACTGGCAGCCTTGGCTTCAGCCGAAACGCTGATCGCTTCATTGACTTGCGGCGGCCACCAGACATCGCCATCGAGCACCGTACGCACGGCCTGCTGAATGGTCTCAAGAGAACTGGACTTGGGAATAAAACCACTGGCGCCAAACTCCCGCGAGCGAACCACGATGGACGCTTCTTCTTGCGCTGACACCATCACTACCGGGATTTGCGGGTACTGTCCGCGCAACAGAACCAAGCCCGAAAATCCATAAGCGCCAGGCATATTCAGATCCAGCAACACCAAGTCCCAATCGGCTTTTTCAGTCAGACGGGTTTCAAGCTCGGCGATGCTTTCAGCCTCGACCAATCTCGCCTCGGGGCCAAGGCCCAGGGTCAAGGCCTGATGCAGCGCACTGCGAAATAATGGGTGGTCATCGGCAATCAGGATTTCGTATGTCATTTATCAATGATCCTGTTTATAGGTGAGCGCCAATGGATTCAGCCCTCACGAAGGCATCCATCGATGCCAGCAAACTCACGGTACCAACAAGGCACATTCAACGCCAAGACCCATAAATCCAGCGTTCAAGCGTTATTACGGCGACAGGATGACGAGCGAAACCGGGGTGGTCAAGTTCAACGCTTTACGGCAAAGTCCACGCCTTGCACATTAGAGCGCCATCATGCGAAAACAAGCCCTGCGGGCCGACCTGTTAATGTTGATAACCGCAATGATCTGGGGGTCCGGTTTTGTCGCGCAGACCTCCGGCATGGACCATATCGGACCTTATCTCTATACCGGCCTGCGCTTCGCTCTCGGTTCTTTGTGCTTGTTGCCCTTGCTGTTTCGTCGCTCTGACGCGGTAAAGCCCGAACCCCTACTGACTCGCGGCCTGCTGCTCGGCGGCATGGTGATGGGGGTCGCGCTGTCCATAGGCATCAACCTGCAACAAGTCGGCCTATTGTTTACCAGCGTGACTAACGCCGGATTCATCACCGGCCTTTACGTCATTGTAGTTCCGCTGCTGGGGCTGCTGTTGGGCCATAAGACCGGAATGGGCACTTGGCTGGGTGCCGGTCTGGCAGTGGCCGGCATGTTTCTGCTCAGTGTCGGCGACAACTTTCATGTTGCCTCAGGCGATTGGTTGCAATTGATCGGAGCCTTTGTCTGGGGCGGACACGTGATCCTGGTCGGCGTGTTTGCCAGCCGCCACGACGCGATCCGCCTGGCGTTCCTACAATTTCTGACGTGCTCGATCATCAGCCTGATTCTGGCGCTAACGTTCGAAGACATTGAGTTGCACGCCATCATCGCCGCTGGCCCGGCCCTGCTTTACGGCGGAGTGGTTGCGGTAGGGATCGGTTATACCCTGCAAGTCATTGCACAGAAGGATGCCATTGCCTCCCATGCAGCGATCATTCTTTCCCTGGAAGCTGTCTTTGCCGCCATTGCTGGCGCGCTGCTGCTCGGAGAATCACTGCACCTGAAGGGCTACCTCGGCTGCGCGCTGATGCTTGCAGGCATGCTGTTGGCACAATTGTGGCCAAAAAAACTTGAGCCCACGATGGGTTATAAAAATGCCTTGAGATAGGTATGTGATGCATCGTCCAGGTCGACCGGGAGCAGATGTTTGGCAGCCAGATAGTGAGCGGTGAATACATCCAGGTACGCGTCCAGCACGCCACCAGCGATATTATCCTCGGCCAGCTCAAGACAAAGCGCGGCCACCTCGGCGGTGCAGAAATGATCATCCCGCTTGGAACGGCGCAGCCGATAACGGGAAATCTGTTCCGGCTCCAGGCTGAGCACTGGAAAACGATCCAGATACGGGCTCTTGCGAAACATCTTGCGCGCCTCACTCCAGGTCGCATCCAGCAGAATAAAGAGTGGACGCTTGCCTTCCTCCAGCCTGACCTCGGTAACCACCCGCTCTTTGGCCACAAATTCGCCAGGAAACACGATGTATGGCTGCCACTGTGGGTCATCGAGCAACGCCGGCAACTCAGCATCCACTTCAGTCCGCGACCAACCGAACGCGTGGGTCTCTTCGATGACATCGGCGATAAGCCAGCCGGTATTGGTTGGTTTCAGCGGCTCGACGTCATACATCAACAGGCACACGGCTGATTTGGCCGCCACCTTCGGGCGCCAGGCGCACAAGCAATAGCTGAAGATCACGCGGCACCCAGGACAACGCTCAGCCCTCGAGCCTCGGGCAGTAAAGGGCTTGATGCTGCGCGCCAGGCGTTGAGTTCGCAGGCGCGAAACGGCATGGCTCATCGTGGGTGACGCCAACAAATGGATAGCATCGACACAGCAAAAACTCGGCAGAAAATAGTCAGGGCAGTTTATCAGAGGCGGGTGACCCACCCTTTGTTTCCTCGCCCTTTGTTTACTTTATACTGCACCACCACTCGAACCTGCCCGGGCAGACACGGTCTGCGGTGATCGGCTTCATAGTCACCGGACCGAGCAGTGAACGCACTTTCAAGTCGCTGGTCCAACGGCCAGTCACTGAATCAGGAGAGTTTCATGCTGCGCCTTATCGTCCCCACCTTCATGCTTTGCCTGGTAGCGCCATTCTGCGCCCAAGCGGCTTCAAAGCAGGATTTCGAGCTGAGCAAAATGCTGCAAAAAGTCGCGCAGGAAAGCAGCGTCGGCACTCCGCGGGCGATCAATGAAGATATTCTGGATCAGGGTTATACCGTTGAAGGCAAGGTGCTGATCGATCACCTGAGCGTGCTCGAAAGCCATGCAGTGAAGATGCGCGCCAACCCGGACGCGGTTCGCAACCAATTGGGCGCCAGCGTTTGCAACAACGCCGGTTACCGACAGCTCATGGCCAAGGGCGCATTGCTCAAGTATGAGTTCACTGAATACAAAACCAACCGGAAGGTCGCTACCCACATCTTCAAAGCCGCCGATTGCTCGCTTAGAAAATAGCGTCGACTAGAAACCTTATCCGCTGGATGCGCGACGGTGTTCATCATCGGCGCGTTGTTCAGCCATAAGCGCTTGCATATACCGTGAGCACCCTCCCCAGCCGTCGCACACAGCCTCAAGCAGTCGTTGCCTGTTTTAACGACATAAGCACATGATCGAATCAACATGAGCAGCGATCAGGGTCTATACCGTTATAAGGCTTCTTTGTTTTCAGGGCAAAAAAAGGGGGTTGCTCGTAACGCTGCGTAATGCCAATGTTTTTCTTTTAACCCAAGGACATAAGCAGAATCAGTATGGATCAATCGGTAACGATATCCGTGCGAAGCTGGCGGTCCAAAGCCAGTTGCAATGCTCAGGCAGATGCCGGAGTAGCCAGCGACACACGATGTGTCGTGGTCCTGTCGATTATTTCGGCATGATCGATGATTTTGCAGAAGGAGAAGGTTTGAATGCCCTATGAACCGAATGATTTTTTGTCTCGTCACTTCCAGAGCAACGGTATCGACCTCACTGGCAAGGTTGAAGATTATATCGGCCTGGTTGCCCCCAACAGCCCCAACCTACCGCTCTACCGCGACATGATGCTGACTGTGCTGCGCATGGCGCAGGACGACCGTAATCGTTGGAACGCAAAAATCACCCTGCAAGCATTGCGCGAGCTGGATCATGCTTTCCGAGTACTGGAACAATTCAAGAGCCGTCGTAAAGTCACCGTGTTCGGCTCTGCTCGAACACCCGTAGACCATCCCCTGTATGCCTTGGCACGGGAAGTGGGTGCTGCCTTGGCGCGCTCCGATCTGATGGTTATTACCGGTGCCGGTGGCGGCATTATGGCTGCAGCGCACGAAGGCGCAGGGTTGGGCCACAGCCTGGGCTTCAATATCACCCTGCCTTTCGAGCAGCATGCCAACCCCACCGTTGAAGGTACGGAGAATCTGCTGCCTTTCCACTTCTTCTTTACCCGAAAACTGTTCTTCGTCAAGGAAGCGAACGGACTGGTGCTATGCCCAGGTGGCTTCGGCACGCTGGATGAAGCACTGGAAGTCTTGACGCTGATCCAGACGGGCAAAAGCCCACTCGTGCCTGTCGTACTGCTCGATGCACCCGGCGGCAGCTTCTGGCAAGAGGCGCTTAATTTCATCAGCAATCAACTGGAGGCCAATCACTACATATTGCCGAGCGACATGAAGTTACTGCGACTGGTTTACAGCGCTGAAGAAGCGGTCGATGAAATCAACCAGTTCTACAACAACTTCCACTCCAGCCGCTGGCTGAAGAATCTGTTCGTGATTCGCATGAATCACCCGCTCAATGAGCAGGCCATCGAACACATGCAGGTGGCGTTCGCCGACTTGCGGTTGAGCGACAACTTCCATCAGCATATGTACATGGGGGAAGAGCATGACGAACCGCAATTCAGCCACCTTGCGCGACTGGCCTTTACCTTTAATGGACGAGACAACGGTCGCTTGCGAGAACTGGTCGACTACATCAACAAACCAGAAAACTGGGCCAAAGCCCCTTCCCAGCAACAAACCCGCACCCGAGAACCACTAAAGGTCACGTAGATGGGTCCTACCCCGGGGCAAGCTCAACAGCTTGCCCGCTTCGTTCAGTCATCCCCACCCCGGCCGCTCAACAAGCGGCCAATCATGTCCAGCGGATAACCCCGATAGCTAAGGAAACGCCCTTGCTTCGCACGCTCGCGAGCGTCCACCGGCAGTTTCCCTGCAAACTTGCGTCGCCAGGTTTCTTCCAGTTGCGCCTGCCAGTCAAAGCCACACTCGCGTAATGCCTGCTCTATATCTGCTCGCTGCAAACCACGCTGCCCCAACTCTTCACGGATGCGCAAAGGCCCCTGACCCGAGCGTGCACGGTAAGAGACGAAGCTTTCGAGGTATCTCGATTCGGACAACAGCCCTTCTTCCGTCAGACGGTCAAGGGCAGGTTCGATCAATTCAGGAGGGGCGCCGCGCTGACGCAACTTGCGCGTCAGCTCAACTCGACCATGCTCGCGACGTGCGAGCAGGTCCATTGCCGTACGCCGTACGGCGACAGGCGTATCAAGCACCGCTGTCATAGGCAGTATCAGATATCAACGTCGGCTTCGGCCAGATCAGCAGCAGCTACTTTGGCACCTTTGGCAGGTGATGCCTTGGTGTCGGCAGCAGGTGATGCCTTGGTATCGGCCGTCGGAGCCAGCAGCTTTTCACGAATCAGCTTCTCGAGGGTCGCACCGACTTCTGGATTATCTGCCAGGAACTTGGCCGAGTTCGCTTTGCCCTGACCAATCTTGCTGCCCTGATAGCTGTACCAGGCGCCGGATTTCTCTACGAAGCCGTGAAGCACAGCCAGGTCGATGATCTCACCGTTCAGGTAAATGCCCTTGCCATAGAGAATCTGGAACTCTGCCTGACGGAACGGCGGAGCCACTTTATTCTTCACGACTTTGACGCGAGTTTCACTGCCTACCACTTCGTCACCTTCTTTCACCGCGCCAGTACGACGGATGTCCAGACGGACCGAAGCGTAGAATTTAAGCGCGTTACCACCCGTGGTGGTTTCCGGGCTACCGAACATCACACCGATCTTCATACGGATCTGATTGATGAAGATGACCAGGCAGTTGGCGTTCTTGATGTTACCGGTGATTTTACGTAGCGCCTGAGACATCAGACGGGCCTGAAGGCCTACGTGCATATCACCCATTTCGCCTTCGATTTCAGCTTTCGGAACCAAGGCTGCTACGGAGTCGATGACAATAACGTCGACAGCGTTGGAGCGCACCAGCATGTCGGTGATTTCCAGCGCTTGCTCACCAGTATCAGGTTGCGAAACCAGCAGATCGTCAACATTGACGCCCAGCTTGCCAGCGTATTCTGGATCGAGTGCGTGCTCAGCATCGACGAATGCACAGGTAGCACCCAGTTTCTGGGCCTGGGCAATAACTGAAAGCGTCAGCGTGGTTTTACCCGAAGATTCCGGACCGTAGATTTCAACGATCCGGCCTCGTGGCAAGCCACCGATACCGAGGGCGATATCCAACCCGAGTGAGCCGGTAGAAATAGAAGGAATCGCCTGGCGGTCATGATCCCCCATGCGCATCACGGCACCTTTACCGAATTGACGCTCGATCTGACCCAAGGCCGCAGCCAAGGCTTTCTTCTTGTTCTCGTCCATTGAAGTCCTCACGTAATCAATAAGGCCTGACGGCCATAACACCTGTATAAGTAGACAGTATTATTCCACAGGGTGGAGCGCTCGCCTACCCCCGTTTTAGTATTTATCCAGCCGTAAGCTGTATGAGCCCCTCTAGCGCGGCCTTCACCGTTTGTCGGCGAACCTCATCACGGTCACCATCGAACTGTCTGCGCTCGGAAATGAGCTGCTGTCCTGCGCCCCATGAAAGCCATACCGTTCCTACCGGCTTGTCAGCCGAGCCGCCATCAGGCCCGGCAACACCACTGACCGCGACAGCAAAATGCGCCCCACTTTTTTCCTGGGCGCCCGCCACCATGGCCTCGACAACTTCGCGACTGACCGCCCCAGCCGTGGAGAACAGCCCGGCGGGCACATTCAACTGGCAGGTTTTTTGCGCGTTGGAGTAAGTGACATAACCTGCCTCAAACCAGGCGGAGCTACCCGGTATACGGGTGATCGCCTCGGCAATCCCGCCGCCGGTGCAGGATTCAGCGGTGGTCACGTGTGCCTTTAGCGATTGCAGATGCTTGCCAAGTACAGCGGCAAGCTGAGTAATGTCATCCACGGCCTTCTCCGGTTTTCAGCGCATCAGGGAAGATACCGTACACCCGCTCTTTATACGTGCAAGAGCAGGAGCATTTCTCTCATGCCTCCACCCCTACCCGGCGCCCAACACTCAACTCGCCGAGCAGCCACCCTTCTTGACCGGCTTTTTAACCGTTTCAATCGTTGTTTCTCTCGGGCGTTTTTTGGCTTCCTCAACACGGATGAAGCGACCGTTGACTGAATCTCGACCACGTTTATTCGACATAAGAACATCCTGTTCATGCTGTATCTGGAATGAAGCGACCTATTCATCAGCGTAGCCATCCTTGAACAACAGCCCCTCGTGAAGTCGTAACCAGGCTTTTCACCGAGCGTCACTCTGCGGGGCAAGATCGTGCGTGTTAACCTTGCGTCCATTGTAAAAACAGACGGACATAAGGACCTCATCCACACCGATGAGCGCCGCAAAATGCCCGATATCTGCCCATATTTTTAACGAACCCGCCTAAAACACCGATGAATAAAGCCCTGACCGACCTGTCCTCCCACACACCGATGATGCAGCAGTACTGGCGGCTGAAAAATCAGCACCCTGATCAGCTGATGTTCTATCGCATGGGCGACTTCTACGAGATTTTCTACGAAGACGCCAAAAAAGCCTCCAAGCTGCTGGATATCACCCTGACTGCGCGTGGCCAGTCGGCGGGACAGGCGATTCCCATGTGTGGGATTCCTTACCACGCGGCCGAAGGTTATCTCGCCAAACTAGTGAAGCTCGGCGAGTCGGTAGTGATCTGCGAACAGATGGGCGACCCTGCGACCAGCAAAGGTCCGGTGGACCGTCAGGTGGTGCGGATCATCACACCTGGCACGGTCAGCGACGAGGCTTTGCTTGACGAACGTCGGGATAACCTGATTGCTGCGGTATTGGGCGACGAACGTCTGTTTGGCCTTGCGGTCCTGGACATCACCAGTGGCAATTTCAGTGTTCTTGAAATTAAAGGCTGGGAAAATCTGCTGGCGGAACTCGAGCGAATCAATCCAATCGAGCTGATGATCCCCGACGATTGGCCACAAGGGTTGCCCGCCGAGAAGCGTCGTGGAACCCGGCGTCGTGCACCGTGGGACTTCGAGCGCGATTCGGCGTTTAAAAGCCTGTGCCAGCAATTTTCTACCCAAGACCTCAAAGGCTTTGGTTGCGAGAACCTGACGCTGGCCATCGGTGCCGCCGGTTGCCTGCTCGGTTACGCCAAAGAAACCCAGCGCACCGCCCTGCCGCATTTGCGCAGCCTGCGCCATGAACGGCTGGACGACACCGTCGTGCTCGATGGCGCTAGCCGACGCAATCTGGAGCTGGATACCAATCTGGCAGGCGGACGTGACAACACCCTGCAATCAGTCATAGACCGCTGCCAGACCGCCATGGGCAGTCGCCTGCTGACCCGCTGGCTGAATCGCCCGCTACGCGACCTGAGCGTGCTGCAAGCTCGACAAAGCTCAATCACCTGCCTGCTCGAACGCTACCGTTTCGAAAATCTGCAACCACAGCTGAAAGAAATCGGCGATATCGAGCGGATTCTCGCCAGGATCGGCCTGCGCAACGCGCGTCCGCGTGATCTGGCCCGTCTGCGTGACGCTCTGGCTGCATTGCCCGAGCTGCAACGGGCGATGGCTGATCTGGAAGCCCCGCACCTTCAGCAATTGGCGCTGACAACCAGCACCTACCCGGAACTGGCAGACCTGCTGCAGCGGGCCGTCGTCGACAACCCGCCTGCGGTCATTCGTGATGGCGGCGTGTTGAAAACCGGCTACGACGCCGAGCTGGACGACCTGCAATCGCTCAGCGAGAACGCCGGGCAGTTTCTGATCGATCTGGAGGCTCGAGAAAAAGCCCGCACGGGCCTGGCCAACCTCAAGGTCGGCTACAACCGGATTCACGGCTACTTCATCGAATTGCCCAGCAAGCAAGCCGAGCAAGCACCCGCTGACTATATCCGGCGCCAGACGCTCAAAGGCGCCGAGCGCTTCATCACCCCTGAATTGAAGGCGTTCGAAGACAAGGCGCTGTCAGCCAAAAGCCGTGCGCTGGCTCGCGAGAAGATGCTCTACGAAGCGTTGCTCGAAGACCTCATCGGCCACTTGGCGCCCTTGCAAGATACCGCTGCGGCGCTGGCTGAACTGGACGTGCTGAGCAACCTGGCCGAGCGCGCGTTGAACCTGGACTTGAACTGCCCACGTTTCGTCGATGAGCCCTGCATGCGCATCGAGCAAGGTCGGCATCCGGTTGTCGAACAGGTGCTGACCAGTCCATTCGTCGCCAACGATCTGGCGCTCGATGACAACACCCGAATGCTGGTGATCACCGGGCCGAACATGGGCGGTAAGTCGACGTACATGCGCCAGACCGCCCTGATCGTTTTGCTGGCTCACATCGGCAGCTTCGTACCGGCAGCCAGTTGCGAATTGTCGCTGGTGGATCGGATTTTTACCCGGATCGGTTCCAGTGACGACCTGGCAGGTGGCCGCTCGACCTTTATGGTGGAAATGAGCGAAACCGCGAACATTCTGCATAATGCAACCGACCGCAGCCTAGTGTTAATGGATGAAGTCGGGCGCGGCACCAGTACATTCGACGGTTTATCGCTGGCGTGGGCTGCGGCAGAATGTCTCGCCCAGTTACGCGCTTATACGCTGTTCGCTACTCACTATTTCGAGCTGACAGTACTCCCGGAAAGTGAGCCGCTGGTTGCAAACGTGCACCTGAACGCAACAGAGCACAACGAACGAATCGTCTTCCTGCATCGTGTCCTGCCCGGACCTGCCAGCCAGAGCTATGGCCTGGCAGTGGCCCAGCTGGCGGGGGTTCCAGCCAAGGTCATCCTGCGCGCCAAGGAACATTTGCAGCGTCTGGAAACCACGAGCCTGCCCCACGAGGGACCACGATCAGCCCCTGGCAAACCATCGATTCCACAGCAAAGCGATATGTTCGCCAGCCTCCCGCATCCGGTACTCGAAGCGTTGTCAAAAACCAAAGTGGACGATCTGACCCCACGCCAGGCGCTAGAGTTGTTGTACGCCTTACAGTCACGTATCTAACGGGAATCGTTGCAAGCTGTTAGAATCCCGCGCGGTTTGGGATGCTGCAGGTTTTTAGCCTGACTGCGCAGATTATCCGAGCCGCGTGAGAACGAGCGAACCACGGTAGGGCAAGGCGCGAGGTTGTATAAGCGCCTTCCCACTGACTGCATTGTTTCACACGGCCAGAGAACGTCCCGAACTTAGCAGCCCTGCTGGAAGGGTTCTGCTACCGCCGCCTGAGGAGAGAATTAGAAATGACCTTCGTCGTCACCGACAACTGCATCAAGTGCAAGTACACCGACTGCGTAGAAGTGTGTCCGGTGGACTGCTTCTACGAAGGCCCGAATTTCCTGGTGATTCACCCGGATGAGTGCATTGACTGTGCGCTTTGCGAGCCTGAATGCCCGGCACAGGCGATCTTCTCGGAAGATGAAGTGCCTGAGGATATGCAGGAATTTATCCAGCTGAACGTAGAGTTAGCGGAAATCTGGCCGAATATCACAGAGAAGAAAGAAGGCCTTCCCGATGCTGAAGAGTGGGATGGCGTCAAAGGCAAGATCAAGGATCTCGAGCGCTAAGTCTTGTTGCTCTTGCAAAAGGCCCCTCTGGGGCCTTTTGTATGTTGAGTCTTTGAACCGGTGACGCCCTATCGGACCTTTTACGCTGGCCGCTTTTTATAGGCGAAAAAAGGGGCGGTATGACCCGCCCACATTTTTTCCTTAGTCCCTGTAATCCTTGTCATCGTCCTGATGAATCGCATCCTGCGATTTCCTTGGCTGTCATCCTTGACGACCTGTGCCTGTCCCTCGACACAGTTCTTATAATAGGGATTTAACCGCCAGGAGCAACCCGTCAAATCTTTCAAAAAGATACTTGATGACTCGTTCAGTTAAAAATAAATCCATTTAAAATCAATAATATAAAAAACAAAAAAAGTGAAAAGGACAATATTCCCCGCCAAAAACCGCGATAACTTACATCACGCGTAAGCAAAAGCTTACAGGGAAAAAGTCTTCTTGCCCGGCACGTTTGAAGCATCAAAGACACCCTTTAAAAAGACCCTACATGCCGTGCCATTGCTTAATCACCCCATCAATATAAAAACACCCCGACCAGGTCGAGGTGCTTTTATAAAGAGAGTCACACTACTTCGTACACGATTGAGTCAATGGACTGCTATTGAAACAGAGACTCGCTCGACAGGCCGTTCTTTTCAAGAATCTCACGCAAGCGCTTGAGACCCTCGACCTGAATCTGTCTGACCCTTTCGCGCGTCAGACCTATTTCCAGGCCTACGTCTTCCAACGTACTGCTTTCATGTCCCCGCAGACCGAAACGCCGTACCACCACCTCACGTTGCTTATCCGTAAGCTCGGAAAGCCACTGATCGATGCTCTGGGAAAGATCATCGTCCTGCAGCAGTTCGCAGGGGTCTGTAGGTCGATCATCGGTCAGCGTATCGAGCAATGTCTTGTCCGAATCTGGGCCGAGGGAAACGTCTACAGAAGAAACCCGTTCATTGAGCCCAAGCATGCGCTTGACCTCACCCACCGGCTTCTCGAGCAGGTTGGCGATTTCTTCTGGAGAGGGTTCGTGGTCAAGCTTCTGGGTCAATTCACGAGCGGCACGCAGGTACACGTTGAGCTCTTTGACCACATGAATCGGCAACCTGATCGTGCGGGTCTGATTCATGATGGCACGCTCGATGGTCTGGCGAATCCACCATGTCGCGTAGGTTGAGAAGCGGAAACCGCGTTCAGGATCGAATTTCTCGACCGCCCGGATCAAGCCCAGGTTGCCTTCTTCGATCAAATCAAGCAATGAGAGTCCACGATTGACATAACGTCTGGCGATTTTTACCACCAGCCGCAGATTGCTTTCAATCATGCGCTTGCGCCCTGCCGGGTCACCGCTTTGCGACAAACGCGCAAAGTGGACTTCTTCTTCCGGCGAAAGCAGAGGAGAGAAACCAATTTCATTGAGATACAACTGGGTGGCGTCTAGCGCCCGGGTGTAGTCAATGTACTTGTGTTGCTTAAGCGATGTGGAGTGTTTGGCCTTGGCGCGAGCGGAAGGCACAGCCGTTTCCTCGCTCGAAGCCTGGTCCAAAACGATGCCGGGGCCCGTAAGGAGCACCTCATCGTCGATGTCAAACTCCGGCGCTTCTTTACTGAGAGCCATTGTTATAGTCCTTTGGTGAGTTCGACCTCAAGCCCTAGCGGCGCCTTATTATCCATGGCAACGCTTGAGCCTGTTCCCTCTACGCCAGGAAACAGGCTGGTAACCGATCAACGACGTGGCAAAAACTCCATAGGATCTACAGGTTTACCTTGGCGGCGAATCTCAAAATGCAGCTTCACCCGGTCAGTCCCCGTTGACCCCATTTCGGCAATTATCTGCCCGACCTTGACCTGTTGCCCCTCCCGAACCAAAAGCCTACGGTTATGTCCGTAAGCGCTGACGTAGGTATCGCTGTGTTTAATGATTACTAACTCGCCGTAGCCCCGCAAGCCACTCCCGGCGTACACCACTGAACCATCAGACGCAGCCAAAACAGGCTGTCCCAAATCTCCAGCGATATCAATTCCTTTATTCAAACTACCGTTTGAGGAGAACTTACCTATCAAAACGCCATTAGACGGCCACGCCCACCCGGATGGCGAACGTCCTACAGACTGTATCGGCGTTGTCGCAGGAGTCGTTGTCGAAGCAGGAATAATCACAGGTACAACCCCGACAGGACGCGAGAGCACGGTATTCTTGATCGAACCGGAAGGGGCTACAACAGATGTGGAAACGACTGACGTCGGCGCTGAATTTGAACGCCCATCAAAGCGAATCGTCTGACCTGGATGGATGGTATAGGGCGCGGGAATCTGATTGCGTTCGGCCAGCGCTTTCCAGTCCCAGCCGTAACGAAATGCAATAGAGAAAAGGGTATCGCTACGTCGCACCACGTACTGACCGGTTGTAACCGGCTGACGTTGGGGTGCCGCCTTGTTGCGATCAACAACATTCACCCCGCCAGAAGGCGTGCTTGAGCAGCCGGCCAAAAACAGACCAAAGGCAATGCTAATCACCAGGCGCTGAAAGCTTGTTATAGACATACGTTGTCGAATGACTGTGAGACCCACCCGCCACTCCCTTTACTGGTGACTGAATTAAAGTTGCCTATTGTGCCGTAATAATAGCCGGCAGCTAACACTTAACTGGTTACAAAACCGTGCGTTACAGCACTCATTCAAGAGACTGCGTTAACTGACCGCCGACTTATGACCTTCAAGACCGGAAAGAATTCATTACGAGCTGTAATGAACCTCACGCCAGCGGCCCGTTGAGCAACGGCACGAACCGTACGGCACCGAGCGCATGACGAGAGAATCCATTCTCCTCGCGGATGATCAACATCAATTGCTGTACCTCGCCTGAGCCGACCGGAATGACCAACCGCCCGCCCGGCGCCAATTGATCGAGTAAGGCCTGCGGTACATCGGCCGCCACAGCGGTCACGATAATGCCATTGTATGGCGCCAGAGCTGGCCAGCCCTCCCACCCATCACCCCAGCGAAAAACCACATTGCGCAGGTTCAACTCGACCAGCCGCTCTTTGGCGCGGTCCTGCAAAACCTTGATGCGCTCCACCGAAAAAACCCGCTCGACCAGTTGTGCCAGAACCGCCGTCTGGTAACCGGAGCCGGTGCCTATCTCCATTACCTTGTCCAAGGGACCTGCCGCCAGCAGCAGTTCGCTCATGCGCGCCACCATGTAAGGCTGGGAAATGGTCTGGTTGTGGCCGATGGGTAACGCAGTGTCCTCGTAGGCGCGGTGCGCCAGTGCTTCATCAACGAACAGATGCCGCGGAGTACTCCGGATCACTTCCAGCACCTGAGCGTTGGACAGGCCTTCTTCATATAAACGTTGAATCAAACGCTCTCGGGTACGCTGGGAGGTCATCCCGATCCCACGTCGTAACCGATCATCTTGCTCGCGCGACATCAATGCAGTCCCTCTAGCCAGCTATTGAGGCTACTGAAGCCATCTTGATACGTGCGATCCAGCTGTAGCGGGGTAATCGACACATAACCTTGCATTACCGCGTGAAAATCGGTCCCTGGCCCGCCGTCTTCAGCGTCGCCAGCCACCGCAATCCAATAACCGATCTTGCCACGCGGGTCGACAACCTTGACCGGCGCGGCGGCGCGGGCGCGATGCCCCAATCGGGTCAGTTGAATCCCGCGAATATGCTCAAGCGGAAGATTCGGAATATTGACGTTAAGCACGGTGCGCGGCGGCAAGTCGAGCTGTTCATGGGCTTCGACCAGCAGGCGAGCGAAATGCGCGGCGGTAGGCAGATTGTCCGCCAGACGCGATAACAACGAAAACGCGAACGACGGACGTTCGAGAAAACGCCCCTCCAGCGCTGCGGCCACCGTGCCGGAATACAGCACATCATCACCCAGGTTTGCACCCAGATTGATACCCGAGACAACCATGTCCGGCTGCAGATCAAGCAGCCCATTAAGCCCAAGGTGCACGCAATCGGTCGGCGTACCGTTCAGACTGATAAAGCCATTGGCCAATGTGAGAGGGTGAAGCGGGCGATCAAGCGTGAGCGAGCTGCTTGCACCGCTTTTGTCTTGATCAGGGGCAATGACCACGCACTCGCTATAGTCCGCCAGCGCAGCATGAAGCGCGGCGAGACCGGGAGCCATTACCCCATCATCGTTAGAAATCAGAATACGCATGAGTTGTCCGTCTGCCCCTGCGGTACCAGATCGACGAGTTCGCGCACCAGCACGGTGGCGAAGCATCCGGCCGGAAGGACGAATTCCAATTGCAGAATATCAGGCTCGGGATAATGCCACGTCAACCCGCCAATGGGCAGTCGCAGGATGCGCCGTTCGTGCTCCATGCCTGCTTTGATCAGCCAATCGCGCAGTGTCGGTTCGCGAGCCGCGATGGCTTGCTCAAGCTCGCCAGTCACGCCGGTCGCAGGCGAATCACCTTCGCCCCACTGAGGCCCGGTCGGGTGCAGGTCGAGGATAGCCAGACGCGGGTCACTGCATTCAGCCTCACCCGCAGGAAAAAAGCTGCGACTGTCAGTGAACGCCAGTAGATCGCCCACTTGCGCCCGCTGCCAACTGCCGTCAGCCACTCGCGCCGCCAGCACCTGATTGAATAGATAGCTGCGAGCCGTCGACAGCAGCCGCGAACGCACATTGCGTTGCTCTGGCAATGCCTGGCGCGATGCATACTCACGAGCTTCGCCCAAATTGCCACCCTGCCAACCGAAGCGCTGGACACCAAAATAATTGGGGATGCCATGGCTGGCGATCAATTCGAGGCGCGCCTGCAAGGCCGCGTGATCAGCGTGCAACTGGGTCAGACGCAAGGTGAAGCCATTGGCCGCATGAGCGCCACGGTTCAGTTTGCGTTTATGACGGCCAATTTTCAGAATTTTCAGCGTGTCGTCCTGAGCCGCGGACAGATCAGGGTCCGCCTTACCCGGCAGGTGCAAGCTGAACCACTGGCGCGTCAATGCCTGACGATCCTTCAAGCCTGCATAACTGACGGTACGCAACGGCACACCGGCCGCACGCGCCAGACGACGGGCCGCTTCTTCGGTGTTCAGGCCGCGCTTCTCGACCCACAACCACAGGTGTTCGCCGTCGCCGGACAATGGAATATCCAGGACTTCATCAACCTGGAAGTCTTCAGCCGTGGCTTTGAGCACCGCAGTACCCAACGCATCGCCATAGGCACACGGGCCAAGCAATTCGAATTCCGTCATGCCGAGAGCAACAAGGCGACAGCATGAACCGCGATGCCTTCTTCACGGCCCACAAAGCCAAGATTTTCGGTGGTGGTAGCTTTTACGTTCACTTGATCCAACTCGATGTGAAGATCCGCGGCAATCAGCGCGCGCATCGATTCGATATGAGGGGCCATTTTCGGCGATTGGGCAACAATGGTGGCGTCGACATTGCCAACTTTCCAGCCTTTGTTATTGACCAATGTCACGACGTGGCGCAACAACGCGCGACTGTCAGCACCCTTGAATTGCGGGTCTGTATCGGGGAAGTGTCTGCCGATATCTCCCAGCGCTGCCGCGCCGAGCAAGGCATCGCTGAGTGCATGCAGCAATACGTCGCCATCGGAATGGGCGAGCAGCCCGAAGCTGTGTTCGATCCGCACGCCACCCAAGGTAATGAAATTGCCTTCAGCGAAACGGTGCACATCATAGCCGTGGCCAATACGCATAAAAAAACGCCCCGAAAAAGTCAGGGCGTGATTCTACCTACTTTGTTCAACATTAACCGCTTAGTGCGGCCCCATGATGACGTAGGTGATCTTCGATAAAGCTCGCGATGAAGAAATAGCTGTGGTCATAACCGGGTTGCATACGCAGGGTCAGCGGATGCTGAGCCGTTTTTGCGGCCTGTACCAGCGCCTCTGGCTTGAGCTGATTGGCGAGAAAATCGTCACGATCGCCCTGATCCACGAGGATCGGCAATTTTTCCCTGGCCTCAGCGATCAATACACTGGCATCCCATTCGCGCCAACGCGAACGCTCTTCCCCCAGGTAACGGGAAAAAGCTTTCTGGCCCCATGGGCAGTCCATCGGATTGCTGATCGGCGAGAAAGCCGACACCGACCGGTAGCGCCCAGGATTACGCAAGGCGCACACCAGCGCGCCGTGCCCACCCATGGAGTGACCGCTGATTCCGCGCCGGTCCGAGGCCGGGAAATGCGCCTCGACCAGTGCTGGAAGCTCGTTCACCACATAGTCGTGCATGCGGTAGTTCTTCGCCCATGGCTGCTGGGTAGCATTCAGATAAAAGCCAGCGCCTAGACCAAAATCCCAGGCGCCATCCGGATCGCTCGGCACCTCTGGGCCTCGCGGGCTGGTATCGGGGGCGACGATGATGAGTCCCAGCTCAGCCGCGACGCGTTGCGCCCCGGCCTTGTGCATGAAGTTCTCATCGGTACAGGTCAACCCTGACAGCCAATACACCACCGGCAATTTACCGCCCTGCTCCGCTTGCGGCGGCAGATATACGGCAAACACCATGTCGCAGCCGAGCACATCGGAGTGATGTTTGTAGCGCTTGTGCCAGCCACCGAAGCTTTTCTGGCAGGACAGGTTTTCCAGGCTCATGACAGACCTCAGAAATGGATGACAGAGCGGATGCTCTTGCCTTCATGCATCAGCTCGAAAGCCTTATTGATGTCTTCCAGGCCCATGGTGTGAGTGATGAAGGTGTCCAACGGGATTTCGCCCGTCTGCGCCATGTCGACATAGCTCGGCAACTCAGTGCGACCCCGTACACCGCCGAACGCCGAACCACGCCAGACGCGCCCGGTGACCAACTGGAAAGGTCGGGTCGATATCTCTTGACCGGCGCCCGCCACGCCAATGATCACGGACTCGCCCCAGCCTTTATGGCAGCACTCAAGCGCGGCACGCATGAGTTGCACGTTGCCGATGCACTCGAAGGAAAAATCCACACCACCGTCGGTCAGATCAACGATTACGTCCTGGATAGGGCGATCGTAATCTTTAGGGTTGATGCAGTCAGTGGCACCCAACTGTTTGGCGATTTCAAACTTGGAGGGGTTGATGTCGATGGCGATGATACGCCCGGCCTTGGCCTTGACTGCACCGATCACCGCTGACAGGCCGATGCCACCCAGACCAAAGATCGCCACGGTGTCGCCCGGTTTGACTTTGGCCGTGTTCAGTACCGCACCAATCCCGGTGGTGACGCCACAACCGAGCAGGCAGACTTTTTCCAGTGGTGCATCTTTGGAGATTTTCGCGACTGATATTTCCGGCAACACGGTGTACTCGGAGAAGGTCGAGGTGCCCATGTAATGGAAAATCGTCTGGCCTTTATAAGAGAAACGCGAGGTACCATCCGGCATCAAACCTTTGCCCTGGGTGGCGCGAATGGCTTGGCACAGGTTGGTCTTGCCCGACAGGCAGAATTTGCATTTACGGCATTCCGGGGTGTACAGCGGGATCACGTGATCACCGACTGCAACTGACGTCACGCCTTCGCCGATTGCTTCGACGATTGCGCCACCTTCATGACCGAGGATCGACGGGAAGATGCCTTCCGGGTCGGTGCCAGACAAGGTGTAGGCATCGGTGTGACACACACCGGAAGCGACGACCCGGAGCAGCACTTCACCAGCCTTGGGCATCGCGACATCGACTTCAACGATTTCGAGCGGTTTCTTGGCTTCAAAGGCAACGGCAGCACGTGACTTGATCATCAATCTTCTCCAAGCGAAGTAAAAACAAGCCTGAGAGTGTAAAGCAGTGCCGTTTGATGAATAATCGGGTCAAAAGCAAAACATTATTGCTGTACAGGGATAATCGATGTACGCCAATCGCTGGGAAGGGCTTGATGAGTTTGTGGCGGTTGCTGAATGCGGGCAGTTCACCGCTGCCGCCGAACGCCTAGGCGTTTCGTCGTCACATATCAGCCGGCAAATCGCCCGGCTCGAAGAGCGCCTGCAAACGCGGTTGCTGTATCGCAGTACGCGGCGCGTAGCCTTGACCGAAGCCGGGCAGACATTTCTTCAGCACTGCCAACGCCTGCAAGATGGTCGAGAAGAAGCGCTGCGCGCTGTAGGCGACCTGACCAGTGAGCCCAAAGGCCTCCTGCGCATGACCTGCGCCGTGGCGTATGGAGAGCGCTTCGTTGTACCGCTGGTGACCGGCTTCATGGCGCTTTACCCGCAATTACGCGTGGATATCGAGCTGAGCAACCGCACCCTGGATTTGGTGCATGAAGGCCTGGACCTGGCGATTCGCCTGGGTCGCCTGCAAGACTCGCGACTGATTGCCACCCGCCTGGCGCCCCGGCGTATGTACCTGTGCGCATCGCCCTCTTACCTTGAGCGTTATGGGCGACCGCACAGCCTGTCGGAGTTGAATCGGCACAATTGCTTGATCGGCAGCACCGACACGTGGGTACTGCAACAAAATGGCCGGGAATTTTCACAGCGGGTTCAGGGTAACTGGCGCTGCAACAGCGGGCAGGCGGTGCTCGACGCGGCATTGCAGGGGGTCGGATTGTGTCAGCTGCCGGATTACTACGTGCTTGAGCATTTAAACAGCGGCGCGCTAATTTCTCTGCTGGACGCTCATCAGCCCCCTAACACTGCGGTGTGGGCGCTCTACCCGCAACAACGACACCTGTCGCCCAAGGTACGCAAATTGGTCGAGCATCTGAAAGCGGGGTTGGCACTGCGCAAGGAATATTGCGAGTGAAGCGACTTCAGCGCCTGAACCCAGGGCATTGACGCAGCCATTCGAGGTCTTCTGGCCGGGTCACCTTGATGTTGTCTGAACGGCCCTCGATCAGTCGGGGAGACTGACCTGCCCATTCGATGGCAGAGGCCTCATCGGTGATGCTGACGTCCGATACCAGGCTGTCAGCCAAGGCCCGGTGCAGGGCGCCAAGGCGGAACATCTGCGGCGTATAGGCCTGCCAGATCAAGCTGCGATCAACCGTTTCAATCACGCGCCCGCTGCTGTCCGCACGCTTGAGTGTGTCGCGAGCCGGGACGGCCAGTAGACCGCCAACCGGGTCGTCAGCCAATTCGTGCAGCAGTTTATCCAGGTCACCACGCGATAGATTCGGACGAGCGGCATCGTGAACCAGCACCCAGTCCTCATCATGGGCGCCCTGCGCGTGGAGGTGCAGCAGCGCATTGAGTACGGAGTCTGCCCGCTCCTGCCCGCCCGCCACACGCTGAATCCGCGAATCAGCAGCACATGCCAGGGTCGGCCAGTAAGGATCATCCACAGCCAGACTGATCACCAGGCCCTTGAGTCGGGGGTGATCCAGAAAGCAATTGAGGCTGTGTTCGAGAATAGTGTGCCCGCCCAGTTGCAGGTACTGCTTGGGCCGGTTAGCTGCCATGCGAGCGCCAACGCCCGCAGCAGGAATCACTGCCCAGAAGGCAGGTAGAGCACGTGTCATTGGGCCAACTGATAAAGGGTTTCGCCGTCCTTGACCATGCCCAACTCGTGGCGCGCCCGTTCTTCAACGGTTTCCATGCCTTTTTTCAGCTCCAGGACTTCCGCATCGAGAATCCGGTTACGCTCCAGGAGCGTATCGTTTTCAGCATGCTGGTCTGCGATTTGCTGGGTCAGACTGGCCACTTGCGCCAGACTTCCGTTGCCCACCCATAGACGATACTGCAGGCCAGCCAGCAGCAGAAGCAAGATGAGGAACAACCAGTTAGGACTGCGCATTGAATATCAGGTACTCAGTGGAAAAAGACAGCGGTGCAGACACATTGAAAAGCGAGTGAGGGAATCAAGCCTGGCAGGACCAGGCTCAATCACTCATACGCTGGCAGAATCATCAGCTATACCGACTTTTCTGACAGCGCCCGTTGTCTTTTTACCATCTCCAGCTCAGCCGCGAAACTCACCGCGACCGTTGTATACAGCCTTGGCACCCAATTGCTCTTCGATACGCAGCAGTTGGTTGTACTTGGCGATGCGATCGGAACGGCTCAGAGAACCGGTTTTGATCTGACCGGCAGCGGTACCCACGGCCAGATCGGCAATGGTCGAGTCTTCGGTTTCGCCGGAGCGGTGCGAGATAATGACCGTGTAACCTGCCGCCTTGGCCATCTGGATGGCTTCGAGGGTCTCGGTCAGGGTACCGATCTGGTTGAACTTGATCAGGATCGAGTTGGCGATCTTTTTATCGATGCCTTCTTTGAGGATTTTAGTGTTAGTCACAAACAGGTCGTCGCCGACCAGTTGCACCTTGTCGCCGATCTTGTCGGTCAGCACTTTCCAGCCGGCCCAGTCAGACTCGTCCATGCCGTCTTCGACGGAGATGATCGGGTAACGCTGGGTCAGACCTGCCAGGTAGTCAGCGAAACCAGCCGAATCGAACACCTGGTTTTCGCCAGCCAGATTGTATTTGCCATCTTCGTAGAATTCGCTGGCCGCGCAGTCCAGTGCCAGCGTCACATCAGTGCCCAGCGTGTAACCGGCGTTGGCCACCGCTTCGGCGATAGCGCCCAGGGCGTCTTCGTTGGAAGCCAGGTCTGGTGCGAAACCACCTTCATCGCCAACAGAAGTGCTCAAGCCACGGGCTTTGAGCACTGCTTTGAGGTGATGAAAAATTTCGGTGCCCATGCGCAGCGCATCGGAGAAGGTCTTGGCGCCAACCGGCTGCACCATGAACTCCTGAATATCGATGTTGTTATCAGCATGCTCGCCACCGTTGATGATGTTCATCATTGGCACCGGCATCGAGTACACACCCGGCGTACCGTTGAGGTTGGCGATGTGCGCGTACAACGGCAGATCCTGATCCTGAGCAGCGGCTTTGGCGGCGGCCAGGGACACAGCGAGGATCGCGTTGGCGCCCAGGCTGGCTTTGTTTTCAGTGGCATCCAGGGCGATCATGGCGCGATCCAGCGCTTGCTGGTCTACTGGATCCTTGCCCAGCAAAAGGCTGCGGATCGGACCATTGATGTTGGCCACGGCCTTGAGAACACCCTTGCCCAGGTAACGGCTCTTGTCGCCATCACGCAGCTCAAGCGCTTCACGAGAGCCGGTAGAAGCACCGGACGGCGCGCAAGCACTGCCGATGATGCCGTTGTCGAGGAGCACATCGGCTTCCACGGTGGGATTGCCACGGGAGTCGAGAACTTCACGACCTTTGATGTCGACGATTTTTGCCATTGTTGTAAACACTCCAAGATTGACGAAAACGACGCAGCTGAGGGAATCAATTATCGCCGTCAGGCTTTGTGCAGCGGGCAGGTCTGACGACGATAAGCCTCTGACCCGAAGGCCAGAGAAATACCGAGCGGCACTGTACCGGAGAAAACGTTTTTACGCGGTCTCTACCGTAGGAAAACTTTTCACAAGTTCATCCAGTGCCTTGAGCTGAGCCAGGAATGGCTCAAGCTTGTCCAGACGCAAGGCGCAAGGACCATCGCATTTTGCGTTATCCGGATCCGGATGCGCTTCGAGGAACAACCCCGCCAGACTCTGGCTGAGGCCGGCCTTGGCCAGATCGAGGACCTGAGCCCGACGACCACCGGCAGAATCGGAACGACCGCCTGGCATTTGCAAGGCATGAGTCACATCGAAGAATACCGGATACTCGAACTGCTTCATGATGCCGAAGCCGAGCATGTCCACTACCAGGTTGTTGTAACCGAAGCTGGAACCACGCTCACACAGAATCAACTGATCATTTCCGGCCTCTTCGCATTTTGCCAGGATGTGTTTCATTTCCTGCGGGGCGAGAAACTGGGCCTTCTTGATGTTGATGACCGCACCGGTCTTGGCCATTGCCACGACCAGATCCGTCTGCCGCGAGAGAAACGCTGGCAGTTGGATGATGTCGCAGACTTCAGCCACAACCGCAGCTTGCTCAGGCTCGTGTACATCCGTGATCAGCGGCACGCCAAAGGTCTTTTTGATCTCTTCGAAAATCCGCATGCCCTCTTCCAGGCCAGGGCCACGGTAAGAGGTCACGGACGAGCGATTGGCTTTGTCGAAGCTGGCCTTGAACACGTAAGGGATACCGAGCTTTTCGGTAACCCGTACGTACTCTTCGCAGACCTGCATGGCCATGTCCCGCGATTCCAGCACGTTCATGCCGCCGAACAAGACGAAAGGCTTGTCGTTGGCAATCTCGATCGCGCCTACACGGATGATCTTTTGTGCCATAAGGTCAGGCCTTCTTCTGGTGTTGCGTCAAAGCCGCCTTGACGAAACCACTGAACAACGGATGACCGTCGCGCGGTGTCGAGGTGAACTCAGGGTGGAACTGGCAGGCGACGAACCATGGATGATCCGGCGCTTCAATCACCTCAACCAACGCACCATCCCCGGAACGACCGGTGACTTTCAGACCGGCTTCGATCAGGCTTGGCAGCAGCGTGTTGTTGACTTCATAACGATGGCGATGACGCTCGACGATCACGTCTTTGGCATAGCAATCATGCACCAGCGAACCCCGTTCCAATTGGCAATCCTGCGCACCAAGACGCATGGTGCCGCCCAGATCCGAGGTTTCGTTGCGGGTTTTGACGGCACCGGTGGCATCTTCCCACTCGGTGATCAAACCTACGACCGGATGGCCACTGGCACGATCGAACTCGGTGGAGTTGGCGTCTTTCCAGCCCAACACGTTACGCGCGAACTCGATGACCGCTACTTGCATGCCCAGGCAGATACCCAGATAAGGAATCTTGTTCTCGCGAGCGAATTTCACCGCTGTGATCTTGCCTTCGACGCCACGCAAGCCAAAGCCGCCCGGGACCAGAATCGCGTCGACGCCTTCGAGCAAGGCAGTGCCCTGGTTCTCGATGTCTTCGGAATCGATATAGCGCAGGTTGACCTTGGTGCGATTGGAAATACCGGCGTGGCTCATCGCCTCGATCAACGATTTGTAGGCATCGAGCAGTTCCATGTACTTGCCGACCATGGCGATGGTGACTTCATGCTCAGGGTTGAGCTTGGCGTCGACCACTTTTTCCCACTCGGACAAATCAGCACCGCCACATTCCAGGCCAAAGCGCTCGACAACGAAATCATCGAGCCCCTGAGCGTGGAGCATGCCCGGAATCTTGTAGATGGTATCGGCGTCTTCCAGCGAGATCACTGCGCGCTCTTCAACGTTGGTGAACAACGCGATCTTGCGCCGTGAAGAAATATCCACGTGATGATCGGAGCGACAGATCAATACGTCTGGCTGCAAACCGATGGAGCGCAGCTCTTTGACCGAATGCTGAGTCGGCTTGGTCTTGGTTTCGCCAGCAGTGGCGATATAAGGCACCAGCGTCAGGTGCATCAACATCGCGCGCTTGGCGCCGACCTCGATGCGTAACTGACGGATGGCCTCAAGAAATGGTTGCGATTCGATGTCACCGACGGTGCCACCAATCTCGACCATGGCGACGTCAGCATCGCCCGCGCCCTTGATGATCCGGCGTTTGATCTCGTCGGTGATGTGCGGAATCACCTGGATGGTCGCGCCCAGATAATCACCACGGCGCTCTTTGCGCAGGACGTGTTCGTACACACGTCCCGTGGTGAAGTTGTTGTTCTGGGTCATGGTGGTGCGGATGAACCGCTCATAGTGGCCCAGGTCCAGGTCGGTTTCGGCGCCGTCGTGAGTGACGAACACTTCACCGTGCTGGAATGGGCTCATGGTGCCCGGGTCCACGTTGATATAGGGGTCAAGCTTGAGCATGGTGACTTTAAGTCCCCGCGCCTCCAGGATGGCCGCCAGTGAAGCCGAAGCAATGCCTTTCCCCAATGAAGAAACAACACCGCCCGTGACGAAGATGTAGCGCGTCATGAAAAACCCTAGAAGTCTGCGTTAAAGCGGTCAGAGCCGCCGGGGAAAGCGAAGGAAGGCCGAAGCCCCCAATTACCAATTATTTTCACAGTGCACTCCTGAAAATTGCTGCGTTGAGACCGGCAGACTGAAAAAACCTGCCTGTTGCTCGCTACATTTTTGAGAATCGCCCAGCAAAAACTGCCTGGTAATCGGCAACTTCTGTCAATTCAGAAGAATCCACAGAAGCTGTATCAAGAAGGGAGCGTAGTCTACCGGAAACGGCCTTTCAGCTCAAACTTTGGTCGTTCGTCGGTGCGTGCCAGCGCAATCGCCAGTCGCCATGGGCTGTTCCGTCCAATTCTGGCAGGTTGGCAACCGCCAATAACTGCTCACCGCGGTACACCAGCGGCAATCGGCCACGGGCAAACACTGGCAGGCCACTCTCGTTGAGCAGGCGCTTGAGGTCACGATGCCCGCGTCCCGGCAGATGCATGACCTCACCTCCTTGGCGATAACGCACCTGTAGCTCGCCGGCCGGAGCATCACCGACAACGTCAAGCCAGCCATTGCCCGGCAAACTCAACGCTTGTTGGGGGTCTGCCCAGGTGATCGGGGCAACCGGCAGCTGCAACCAGGCACCCGACAACCACCAGATACAGCCCTCGGCACGGTGCAGTTCACCGTCGGCCAGACGCCAGATCGGCCGAGCCTCGCGGCCTGCGTCACGCAAACTGTCCCAACCGGCCCAATGTTCGCTGTCCGGCAGACGCGTCAAGGACGATAGCCAATGACGCAGCGCGTTGCGTTGGCGGGCAGGAGAAAGGTTTTTTAGGGGTGCGAGCGCCAACGACGGCAATCCCAGCCAGGAGAAGGATGCAAGCGAACCCGCCTGCGCCAGATCCTCCTCGGCCAGCTCGTCGAGCAACCCTTGCGCCTCAGACAGATGCGCGGCGGTTCGTGCCATGTTCGCGGAGGCTTGAGGCCAGCGCGCGGTCAGTGACGGCAGAATGAGCTCGCGCAGGTAATTTCGGGAAAACCGGCTGTCTTTATTGCTGGGGTCTTCCACCCAGCTCAACCCCTGCTCGCGGGCATAAGCCTCCAGCGTTGCGCGCGAGACGTCGAGCAAAGGCCGCACCAACACACCCTCTCCCAGCGAGCGCTGTCGAGGCATCGCCGCAAGACCACGGACACCCGCGCCGCGCAGCAGACGAAACAGCAGGGTCTCGGCCTGATCATCGCGATGTTGAGCCGTCAACAGTACCTCGTCTGGCGCCAGCACCCGACTGAACGCCCTATAACGCGCTTCACGGGCAGCACGCTCGACGCTGGCGCCAGGCATCACCTGCACCGCCACTACCTGCAGCGGCACTCCCAAGGCCCGACACACCTGAGCACAATGCCCGGGCCATGCGTCTGCCGCAGCCTGAAGGCCGTGATGGATGTGAATCGCAGATAAGGGCGGCAAGGCTTCGCGGGAGGCGAGATCAGACAGAAGGTGCAGCAGAACGGTGGAGTCCAGACCACCAGAGAACGCGATACGCCAGGCCGGGGCGTTGCGCCAGGGTTCCAGGACGTTGAGGAGCCGTGCATTCAAACTCATGAGTCAACCGCTTCGCAGGCAAGCCTGCTCTTATCAAACAACCTGTAAGTTATTGAAAAATAAAGTATAAATTTCACAAACTTTTCAGCCAAACACCGATCCTTTGTAGGCGCGTGGGGGACGCCCAGTCCTTGCCCGCGATCGGCCCGGGGTCGCGCCCGACCGAAGCAGTCGCAAAATGTGGATTCACTATCGCAGAAAGGTCCTTCGGACCTTATCGCGGGCAAGCGCGCTCCTACAGTTTGCTGCGCGACAGCGCAGCGTCGAAGACGCGGCGAAGCCTCCCACACTAGATTACATATCCTCTGTGGGAGCAGGCTTGCCTGCGAATAGCGCGCAGCGCTCCGCTTCAATCAGAGGCCGTAGCTCATCAGACGCTCGTAACGGCGCGCCAGCAACTCTTCGGTATCGAACTTCTTGAGCATTGCCAATTGACTGCTCAATTCCAGACGGATCGAGGCGGCAGCAGTTGCCGGGTCACGATGGGCGCCGCCCAAAGGTTCACCGATGACTTTATCGACAATACCCAAACCTTTGAGACGGTCAGCCGTAATGCCCATGGCTTCAGCGGCATCAGGTGCTTTTTCGGCAGTTTTCCACAGAATCGATGCGCAGCCTTCTGGAGAAATAACCGCGTAGGTCGAATATTGCAGCATGTTCAATTGATCGCAAACGCCGATGGCCAACGCACCACCGGAACCACCCTCGCCGATAACAGTGGCAATGATCGGGGTTTTCAAACGGGACATGACACGCAGGTTCCAGGCAATGGCTTCGCTCTGGTTGCGTTCTTCGGCGTCGATACCCGGGTAGGCGCCCGGGGTGTCGATAAAGGTCAGGATCGGCATTTTGAAGCGCTCGGCCATTTCCATCAGGCGGCAGGCTTTTCGATAGCCTTCAGGACGTGGCATGCCGAAGTTGCGGCGAACCTTTTCGCGCACTTCACGGCCTTTCTGGTGACCGATCACCATCACTGGCTGGTCGTCCAGACGCGCAATACCGCCGACAATGGCAGCGTCATCGGAAAAGTGCCGATCACCGTGCAATTCGTCGAACTCGGTGAAGATGTGCGAGATGTAATCCAGGGTATAGGGGCGACGCGGATGACGCGCCATGCGCGCAATCTGCCAACTGGTCAGGTTGCCGAAAATGCTTTCGGTGAGCGTATTGCTCTTTTCTTGCAGACGAGAGATTTCGTCGCCGATATTCAGCGAGTTGTCATTACCGACCAAGCGCAGCTCTTCGATTTTGGCTTGCAGGTCAGCGATCGGCTGTTCGAAATCAAGAAAATTCGGGTTCATAGGCATCCGTCTTGGGTCGACGGCCAAGAGGCCGGCCGGTTGATCCGTTAGCGCCTTACCTTACGGGAACAGGCGCATTCAGGTCGAGATTAAAAATTATGGTTGAGCGCACGCTGTATTAACAGGGTCTGCGCTATCAACGGTATTGCAGGAAGACGTTCTCACGCCCGAACTGGTCACGCAGCGCTTGAATCAAGCTGTCCGCCGGATCAATTCGCCAGGTCTCGCCAAACTGCAGCAAAGCCTTGGCATCCACCCCTGTGTAGTCCACGGTAATCGGACAGGCACCGCGATGGCGTTTGCACAAATCGCCCAACCACCGCAGGCGATCGCCCTTAAGCGCATCCGCATGCACCTTCAGGCGCAGGCTTTCAGCGAGATTGGTTCGGGCATCTTCCAGGCTCATCACCCGCTTGGCACGTAATCGTAACCCGCCGGAGAAGTCGTCATTGCTCACCTCCCCTTCGACCACCACCATCGCATCGGTCTGCAGCAGCGACTGCGCCGAATGAAAGGCTTCGGCAAACAGCGACGCTTCTATTCGTCCAGAGCGGTCATCAAGGGTGATAAAGCCCATCTTGTCGCCCTTTTTGTTCTTCATGACGCGCAGCGCAATGATCATACCGGCAACCGTCTGCGTGTCTCGCGCCGGCTTCAGGTCGATGATGCGCTGACGAGCGAAACGGCGAATTTCGCCTTCGTATTCGTCGATAGGATGCCCGGTAAGGTACAGGCCCAGGGTTTCTTTCTCACCACGTAACCGCTCTTTAAGGCTCAGCTCTTTGGCCTTGCGATGGTTGGCGTAGACATCGGCATCCTCTTCGACGAACAAGCCGCCAAACAGATCAGAGTGACCGCTGTCACGACTGCGAGCGGTCTGCTCTGCGGCCTGAATCGCTTCTTCCAGCGCAGCCAGCAGTACCGAGCGATTGCGGTCGATATTGGCTTGATAGGCTTTCGGCTCGATTTCGAAATACGGCCCCAAACGATCCAGCGCACCGCTGCGGATCAAGCCGTCGAGGGTCCGCTTGTTGATGCGCTTGAGGTCCACGCGCGCGCAGAAATCGAACAGGTCCTTGAACGGCCCGGCCAAACGCGACTCGGTAATGGCTTCTACCGGGCCTTCGCCGACACCTTTGATGGCACCGAGGCCATAAAGAATCCGGCCGTCTTCGCTTACGGTAAATTTGTATTCGGAGGTGTTCACGTCCGGCGCATCAAGGCGCAACTTCATGTTGCGCACTTCTTCGATCAAGGTCACAACCTTGTCGGTGTTGTGCATGTCCGCAGACAGTACCGCAGCCATGAAAGGCGCCGGGTAGTGGGTTTTCAGCCAGGCGGTCTGGTACGACACCAGGCCATAAGCAGCCGAGTGGGACTTGTTGAAGCCATAACCGGCGAATTTTTCCACCAGATCGAAAATATTACCGGCCAGCTCCGGCTCGATATTGTTGTTCGTACAGCCTTCGATGAAGCCGCCACGCTGCTTGGCCATTTCTTCGGGTTTTTTCTTACCCATGGCCCGACGCAGCATGTCCGCACCGCCGAGGGTGTAACCGGCCATGACCTGAGCAATCTGCATCACCTGTTCTTGATACAGGATGATGCCGTAGGTAGGTGCCAATACCGGCTTGAGTCCTTCGTACTGGTAATCAACGTGAGGATAGGACAGCTCGGCACGGCCATGCTTACGGTTGATGAAGTCGTCCACCATGCCCGATTGCAGCGGGCCTGGGCGGAACAATGCCACCAATGCGATCAAATCTTCCAGGCAGTCGGGCTTGAGCTTTTTGATCAGCTCTTTCATGCCGCGCGACTCAAGCTGGAACACGGCGGTGGTTTCGGCTTTTTGCAGCAGGGTATAAGTCGCCTTGTCGTCCAGCGGAATAAAGGCGATGTCCAGCGGTGCTTCATCAACCTTGGCGCGCTCACGGTTGATGGTCTTGAGCGCCCAATCGATGATGGTGAGTGTCCGCAGGCCGAGGAAGTCGAACTTCACCAGCCCTGCCGCCTCGACGTCATCCTTGTCGAACTGGGTCACCAGGCCATCGCCCGCTTCATCGCAATAAATGGGCGAGAAGTCGGTCAGCTTGGTCGGCGCGATCACCACGCCACCGGCGTGCTTGCCGACGTTACGCACGATGCCTTCGAGCTTGCGGGCCATCTCCCAGATTTCTGCCGCCTCCTCGTCGACCTTGAGGAAGTCGCGCAGGATTTCTTCCTGTTCGTAGGCTTTTTCCAACGTCATGCCGACTTCGAACGGAATCATTTTCGACAGTCGATCAGCCAGGCCATAGGACTTGCCCTGAACCCGGGCGACGTCCCGCACTACGGCCTTGGCCGCCATCGAACCAAAGGTAATGATCTGGCTGACCGCGTTACGACCATATTTCTCGGCCACGTACTCGATAACGCGGTCGCGGCCATCCATGCAGAAGTCGACGTCGAAGTCGGGCATCGAAACCCGTTCCGGGTTGAGGAACCGTTCGAATAGCAGGTCATATTCCAGCGGGTCGAGATCGGTGATCTTCTGCACATAAGCCACCAGCGAACCGGCACCCGACCCACGGCCGGGGCCCACCGGGACACCGTTACTTTTGGCCCACTGGATGAAGTCCATCACGATCAGGAAGTAACCGGGGAACCCCATCTGGATGATGATATCCAGCTCGAAATTCAGCCGATCGACATAGACCTGACGCTTGGCCTCGTAATCCTCAGTCGTATCCCTGGGCATCAGGACCGAGAGGCGGTCCTCCAGGCCATCGAAAGATACTTTGCGGAAATATTCATCGATGGTCAGGCCATCGGGAATCGGGAAGTTGGGCAAAAAGTGAGTACCCAGCTTCACATCGATATTGCAGCGCTTGGCAATTTCGACCGTGTTTTCCAGCGCCTCGGGCAGGTCGCTGAACAACTCGGCCATTTGCGCAGCGCTTTTCAGGTACTGCTGATTGCTGTAGTTGTGCGAACGGCGCGGGTCATCCAGCGCCCGGCCTTCGCCGATGCAAACCCGCGTTTCATGAGCCTCGTAGTCTTCCTGCTTGATAAAGCGTACATCGTTGGTCGCCACCAGCGGTGCGCCATGACGGTCAGCCAAGGCAACGGCAGCGTGCAGGTGCTCTTCGTCATTGGGGCGGTTGGTGCGCTGTACTTCCAGGTAGAAGCGGTCTGGAAATACGGCCATCCATTCACGCAGCAACTGATCCGCCTCGCCCGGATTACCTCCGAGCAGCGCCATGCCGATTTCGCCCTCTTTAGCCGCCGACAGCGCGATCAACCCTTCGCTGGCCTCGGCGACCCATTCCCGCTCGACGATCACCTGGCCATTGCGCTGGCCTTCGATGAAGCCACGGGAAATCAGCTCGGTCAGATTGCGATAGCCCTTGGCGTTCATCACCAACAGGCTGATCCGACTCAGCACAGCATCTTCGTCCTTGTTCGACAACCACAGGTCTGCACCACAAATAGGCTTGATACCCCCGCCCATGGCGGCCTTGTAGAACTTGACCAGCGAACACATGTTGTTCTGATCGGTCACGGCCACAGCCGGCATACCCATGCTCGCCAAGGTCTTGACCAACGGTTTGACCCGGACCAGACCATCGACCAGAGAGTATTCAGTGTGCAGGCGTAGATGAACGAAAGAAGCCGGCATGTTGATCCTATAGCGCGAAATACAAAAAACGAAGGCCCGGATTGTACCGGGCCTTGGTCAAAACATCAGCCCGGCGACACCATCGTGAGCCGACTTTGCACAAGCAACTCGCGGGCTTCATACGCCGCCCGCACCGGCGCGAACGAGCGCCGATGTATCGGAGTCGGCCCAAGGCGAGCCAGCGCTTCAAGATGAACAGGGGTCGGATAGCCTTTGTGACCACCGATGCCATAGCCCGGATAAATCAGCTCGAAAGCCGCCATTTCGCGGTCACGGCTGACTTTCGCCAGAATCGACGCAGCTGCGATTGCCGGAACTTTGCTATCACCTTGAATCACCGGTGCGCTGGGCACGGACAATTGCGGGCAGCGATTGCCGTCGATCAGCGCCAGCTTCGGGGTAATGCTCAGCCCCTCGACAGCGCGTTTCATGGCCAGCATGGTCGCGTGAAGAATATTCAGCTCATCGATTTCTTCCACTTCAGCCCGGGCGATGTACCAGCACAGGGCCTTTTCGCAGATTTCGTCGTAGAGTTTCTCGCGGCGAGCCGGGGTGAGCTTTTTTGAATCGTTGAGGCCGAGGATCGGGCGGCGTGGATCGAGGATGACAGCAGCAGTCACCACCGCGCCACACAGCGGGCCGCGACCGACTTCATCGACACCGGCAACCAAGTCTTCCACCAGATTGAAGTCCAAACCCATTTGCATTTATTGCGAACTCACTGTGAGGGCGACTGACCCAACAGGCCAAGCACCGCATCGGCGGCCTGATTGGAGGCGTCGCGGCGTAAGATCCGGTGAATGGCATCGAAGCCTGCAGTCTGCGCATCGCCGCCATCGAGCAGCGGCAATAGCGTTTGCGCGAGGGTCTCGGCGGTTGCTGCGTCCTGCAACAATTCCGGGACCAGCAAACGCTGGGCGAGCAGATTAGGCAAAGAAACGTAAGGGCTTTTCACCAGACGCTTGAGTATCCAGAAGGTAATCGGTGCCAAGCGATAGGCAACGACCATGGGTCGCTTGTACAGCAGCGCTTCAAGTGTCGCCGTGCCGGATGCGATCAACACCGCATCGCACGCCGCAAGCGCCAGGTGCGAGCGGCCGTCGAGTAGCAGCACCGGCAAGTCGCGCCCCTGCAGAAGGTGCTCGACCTGGGCGCGTCGTTCGGGGCTTGCGCACGGCAGAACAAATCGAATACCCGGACGTAAGGCCATCAGGCGTTCCGCTGCGTCGAAGAACAGGCCGCCGAGGCGCCCGACTTCACCACCCCGACTCCCGGGCATTAGCGCAACCAGCGGTCCGTCAGCCAAACCCAACTCCGCTCGCGCTGCGGCGCGGTCAGACTCAAGGGGGATAGTATCAGCCAAGGGATGACCGACAAACCGCACCGGCACGCCTTTCTCTTCATAGAAACGGGCCTCGAAGGGCAGAAGCGTCAGCATCAGATCGCAGCCTTCGCGAATCTTCAATACGCGCTTTTGCCGCCAGGCCCAGACCGACGGGCTGACGTAATGCACGGTCTTGATACCGGCACGCCGTAACTTGAGTTCGATATTGAGCGTGAAGTCTGGGGCATCGATACCGATGAAGACGTCCGGTTTTTCGCCGATCAACGTCTGAATAAGCTGCTTGCGCTTGGCCAACAGCTCTTTGAGTCGGCCCAGCACCTCGACCAGCCCCATGACCGCCAGGCGTTCCATCGGGAAGTAGGAGACCATGCCTTCGGCCTGCATCAGCGGACCACCGACACCGATAAACTCGACAGACGGATGACGAACCTTGATCGCGCGCATCAAACCCGCACCCAGGATATCGCCCGACGCTTCGCCTGCTACCAGCGCGATTCGCAGTGCCTTGTTCATTATCGAGTAATGCCGCGGGTCGACGTCTGAATCGACTCAAGGAACACTGCGACTTCAGGGAACAACGCCGCAGGCTCGGCGAGCTCGGCGATGGCCTGGTCGACAGTCAGCCCCTGGCGATAAACCACCTTATAGGCTCGGCGTAGCGCGTGAATGGTCTCTTCGCTGAACCCACGACGGCGCATGCCTTCGAAGTTCATGCTACGTGCTTCAGCCGGGTTACCGAACACAGTAACGAACGCAGGCACATCCTTGCCAATCGCGGTGCCCATGCCTGAAAAGCTGTGGGCGCCGATATGACAGAACTGATGCACCAGCGTAAAACCGGAGAGGATCGCCCAATCATCGACGTGTACATGCCCGGCCAACGCGGTGTTGTTGACCAGGATGCAGTGATTGCCGATGACGCTGTCGTGACCAATGTGTGCATAGGCCATGACCAGGTTGTGATCACCCAAGGTCGTTTCCGCACGATCCTGAATGGTCCCGCGATGGATAGTCACACCTTCGCGAATGACGTTGTGATCACCAATGACCAAACGCGTCTCTTCGCCTTTGTACTTGAGATCGGGCGTGTCCTCGCCTACCGATGAAAACTGGTAGATGCGGTTGTGCTTACCGATCTTCGTTGGGCCCCTGAGAATCACATGCGGCCCAACGACTGTACCCTCGCCGATTTCCACACCAGGTCCGACGATCGACCATGGGCCGACCTCAACATTGTCGGCCAGAATGGCCGTCGGATCGATGATTGCGCGAGGGTCAATCAAACTCATAGTTTACGTTCCGCGCAGATAATTTCTGCGGAACAAACCGGTTTGCCGTCGACCGAAGCCTGGCATTCAAATTTCCAGATCTGACGCTTGCAGCTAATGAATTTGGCTTCAAGAATCAGCTGATCGCCAGGCAGCACCGGCTGACGAAAGCGCAGTTTGTCGGAGCCTACGAAGTAATATAGCGTGCCTTCGGATGGCTTCACGTCCAGCATTTTAAAGCCCAGGATACCAGCGGCCTGGGCCATCGCTTCAATGATCAGAACGCCCGGCATGATTGGATGCTGAGGAAAGTGACCGTTGAAGAAAGGCTCATTGATGCTGACATTCTTATAGGCTCGAATGCTTTTGCTCTCGACATTCAGCTCCACCACACGATCCACCAACAGGAATGGGTAGCGGTGAGGCAGGTATTCGCGAATCTCGTTGATGTCCATCATTTCGTGGGGGAAGCCTGTAGTAAAGATTGGGAGTGCGCGACTGACGCGCAGCACTCCTGTAGCAAATCAAGGAGGCAGTCTATCGGCTGTGCACGCTTGATATAAAAAGGGTATCAGCCATCAGATGAATCATTACCGCCCGAGGTCACGGCCTCGACAATCTTTTCCAGTTGCTGCAGGCGCCGCGCCATGTCATCCAACTGACGAATACGCGCCGCGCTCTTGCGCCATTCCGCAGCAGGCTGCATCGCAGTCCCCGAAGAATAGGCCCCCCGCTCGGTAATCGAGCGGGTCACCATGGTCATACCTGTGACGAAAACACCATCGCACACTTCGATATGCCCAACCATGCCGACACCGCCAGCGATGGTGCAATGCTTGCCAATCTTGGTACTGCCCGAGATACCGACACACGCCGCCATAGCGGTGTGATCGCCGATCTGCACGTTGTGTGCGATCTGAATCTGGTTATCCAGCTTGACGCCGTTGCCGATCAATGTGTCGGCTAACGCGCCGCGATCGACAGCCGTATTGACGCCGATTTCCACATCGTCACCGACCAGAACACCGCCGATCTGCGCAATTTTCTGCCAGACGCCCTGTTCATTGGCGAAACCAAAACCTTCACCGCCGAGCACTGCTCCCGACTGAATCACCACACGCTTACCAATGCGTACATCGTGATAAAGCGTGACCCGCGGCGCCAACCAACCTCCTTCGCCAATTTCACAACGAGCACCGATAAAACAGTGAGCGCCCACGGTGACTCCGGCAGCGATACGAGCGCCGCTTTCGATAACGGCAAACGCACCCACGCTGGCAGCAGCATCGACCTGCGCATCAGCCGCAATCACTGCAGACGGATGCACCCCAGGCAATGCCTTGGGCTTGGGGTCGAAAAAATGGGAAATCTTTGCGTAGGCTAGATAAGGGTCAGGCACCAACAGCGCATCACCGGTAAAGTTCTCTGCATCTGCCGGCTTAAGCAGCACGGCAGCGGCATGACAATCAGCAAGAAATTTACGGTAGTGAGGATTGGCCAGGAAAGTTACCTGACCAGGACCGGCCTCTTGCAAAGTGGCCAGCCCGGTAATCTCTTTATCCGCCGCGCCACGTAATGTGGCGCCGAGGAACTCAGCCAGTTGGCCAAGTTTAATGGTCACGGCCATGATTACTTCAGCTGATTCATGCGCTCGATCACCTGGCGAGTGACGTCATACTGAGGCTTGACATCAATCACAGCGCCACGCTCGAACACCAAGTCAAACGCGCCTTTTTTGATCACTTCTTCTACTGCCTGATCAAGTTTCGGCTTGAGTTGCTTCAGCATTTCACGGTCAGCAACCGCTTTGGCCTCGTTCAGTTCCTTGGATTGGAACTGGAAATCGCGGGCCTTTTGCTTGAATTCAAGCTCAAGGCGCTCACGTTCAGGCTGCGCCATCTTATCGCCACCGCTAACCAGACGATCCTGAATACCCTTTGCACTGCTTTCAAGGGCTTTCAGCTTGGTCAATTGTGGGCCGAATTTCTTTTCAGCATCCACGGCATATTTCTTTGCCGCGTCTGATTCGAGCAGGGCCATTTGATAGTTCAGCACTGCAATTTTCATTTCAGCAAACGCTGGAGTCGCTATCAAGGCAGTGGCCAGGATAATCAGCTGAGTCAACTTACGCACGATGCACTCCTACAAAATCCGTTGTCGTTATCGATGATCAGAAGGTCTGACCGAGAGAGAATTGGAATATTTGTGTTTCTGCGTTCTCCGGCTTTTTGACCGGCATAGCCACGGCAAAACTCAACGGACCCAATGCAGTAACCCATGTCACGCCCACACCCACAGAGCTTGCCAATTGGTTGAGTTCCACACCGTTACATATAACTTTCTGGCCGGTTGTCGTGACAGTTGCAGGCCCACAATTGGTGTCGAATACATTACCTACGTCCCAGAATACAGAGGTCCGCAAAGAGCGCTGATCCTTGACGAATGGCAACGGGAACATAAGCTCTACGCCACCCTGAATCAGTACGTTACCACCGAACGGTAGTGGGCTCTGATCTGGATCTGCCGATGTGCCTGGGTTATGGCCATTACTCGGGGTACTTTGAGGGCCCAAGGTACTGTCCTTGAAGCCACGAACCGAGTTGAAACCACCCGCGTAGTAGTTCTCATAGAACGGCAAGCCAGAGGTCTTACCAAAACCATCGCCATAACCTAGCTCGGTGTGCAGACGCAGGGTGTAATTGTCGGTCAGCGGGTGGAAGTACTGGCCACGGTAATCAAGCTTGAAGAACGACAAATCACTGCCTGGCGTGGTGGTTTCAAATACCAGACTCTGGGAATGCCCACGCGTGGCCAGCACACCTTTGTTCAAGGTTGACTCGGACCAGCCGGCCGACGCCTTGAAGTTGAGGTATTTATCGCCTTCCCTATTAACGAAGTTGAAAATTTCGTCGACGGTGTACACGCCCGTCTTGATTTGATCCTGCTGCGCTGTCAGGCCGAAGGTAAGGCGCGAGGTTTCATTGATTGGGTAACCGACGCTCACGCCTGCACCCAAGCTGTCTACAGCATAGCTGGCTACAGAAACGTTAAGGTTTTTGTAGTCGGTGGTACGGTAGAACGCGTTGTAACCCAAGCTCACGCCATCTGCGGTCCAGTAGGGGTCGACATAACCGAAGTTGTAGCGAGTCTGGTATTCGCTTTTCGTCAGACCAATACTGACCTTGTTACCTGTACCCAGGAAGTTGTTCTGGCTGATCGAACCCCCGAGGATCAAACCCGCACTCTGGGCGAAACCTACGCTGGCGGTGATCGAACCGGACGCTTGTTCTTCAACGGCGTAGTTGACATCAACCTGATCGTCGGTGCCCGGCACCGCAGGCGTTTCGACGTTCACTTCTTTAAAGAAGCCAAGACGCTCAAGACGGGTTTTCGATTGGTCGATCAGGTAGGTCGACGCCCAGCCCCCTTCCATCTGACGCATTTCACGACGTAACACGTCATCTGCGGACTTGGTGTTACCACGGAAGTTGATGCGGTTGACGTAAGCACGCTTGCCCGGGTCCACCACAAAGGTGATATCAACCGTGTGATCTTCATTGTTCGGCGTCGGTACGCCGTTGACGTTGGCGAAGGTATAGCCTTCGTTACCCAGACGACGGGTGATCAGCTCAGACGTCGTGGTCATGACCTTGCGCGAGAATACCTGACCGGGCTTGACCAGTAACAAGGCTTTGACCTGATCTTCGGGCACTTTCAAATCGCCGCTCAGCTTGACCGACTTGACGCTGTATTTTTCGCCTTCATTCACGTTGACCGTGATGTAGACGCTTTTCTTGTCAGGCGTGATCGACACCTGAGTCGAAGCGATATCCATGTTGATATAGCCGCGATCAAGGTAGTAAGAACGCAGACGCTCCAGGTCGCCGGAGAGTTTTTCCCGAGCGTACTTGTCGTCGTTCTTGAAGAACGACAGCCAGTTGGTGGTCTTGAGCTCGAACAGACCGATCAGGTCCTCATCCGGGAAGACGCTGTTACCCACCACGTTGATGTGCTGGATAGCCGCGACCGTACCTTCATTGATATTGATCTTCAGGCCCACGCGGTTACGTGGTTGAGGCACGACTTCGGTGGCGACGTCAGCCGAATAGCGACCCTGCGCGACGTACTGACGTTGCAGCTCGTTGCGCACGCCTTCAAGGGTCGCACGCTGAAAGATCTCACCTTCAGCCAGACCTGATTGCTTGAGCCCCTTCATCAGGTCTTCGGTGGAAATCGCCTTGTTGCCATCGATTTCGATGCTCGAAACGGAAGGCCGCTCGACCACAGTGATGACCAGGACATTGCCATCGCGGCCTAGTTGGATATCTTGAAAGAACCCGGTTTTGAACAGCGCGCGAGTGGCATCCACCAGACGACGATCATCCGCAGACTCGCCGACATTCAACGGCAAGGCGCCAAAGACGCTGCCAGCGGATACCCGCTGGAGGCCATTGACACGGATATCGGAGATAGTGAAGGACTCGGCGTGAACTTCGGCGATCATCAGTACGGCGAGAACCGCAGTTAGCAGCAGACGTTTCATGAAGTCCTTTCTTATTCCAACTGGCAATAAACAAACTGCCGCAAAATGCGGCAGATTCGCAATTCAGCGAAGCTTTACAGTCGACCCAGATCGTTGACCAAGGCAAGCAACATCACCCCGACCACTAAGCTAATACCGATCTGAATCCCCCAACCTTGCACCCGATCCGAGAGCGGACGACCCCGCGCCCACTCGATCAGGTAAAACAACAAATGCCCCCCATCCAACACTGGAATGGGCAACAAATTGAGAACGCCCAGGCTAATACTCAGATAAGCGAGGAAATTCAGGAAATCACCTATCCCCGACTGGGCCGAAGCGCCCGCCACTTTAGCAATGGTTATCGGTCCGCTCAAGTTTTTTACAGAGAGCTCGCCGAACAACATTTTCTTGAGCGAATCAAGAGTCAGCACACTCATGGTCCAAGTGCGCCTCGCGCCCTCCCCCACAGCGGCCAGAGGTCCGAAGCTAACCTCTCTTAACATCTCAGGTGGCCAGTCGACACCTTTTACCCCTGCCCCCAGATAACCGGTCGCAGCTTTCCCCTCACCTCGCACCGCGAGCGTCAACGGCACATCAAGCTGCGCACCCTCACGCTCGATACGCAGAGAAACTTTTGCATCTGGCCGCAGACGGACCCAATCGACGACCTGTTGCCAATCGCTCAACGTTTGACCGTCGAGTGCTACAAGTCGATCACCTGCCTTCAAGCCAGCAGCTTGCGCGGGCCCCTTAGGATCGAGTTCGGCCAGCACCGGCGCCAAGGCCGGATGCCATGGGCGAATACCCAGCGAGCGGATCGGATCTGGCTCGTCAGCACCTTTGAGCCATTTATCCAACGCCAGCTCACGGGGAGAGTCGACCGTCGAGCCCTGATCACGTACGTTCAGAACGACGGTACCGCTCTCGCCCAGACGTCGCACCAGCTGCAGATTCACCGCAGCCCAGCCCGACGTCGGCTCGCCATCAACCGAGATAATTTCTTGCCCGGTGCTCAAGCCACCCTTGTCCGCGATACTGCCCGATTCGACCGTACCAATGACAGGACGCACCTGTTGACTGCCTAGCATTGCCAGGAACCAGAAAAATATGATGGCCAGCAAGAAGTTGGCAATCGGACCGGCGATGACAATTGCAATACGCTGATACACGGTTTTACGGTTGAAGGACTGATCAACCTGATCCGGTGGCACTTCACCCTCGCGCTCGTCGAGCATTTTCACGTAGCCACCCAACGGGATGGCTGCGATCACGTATTCAGTGCCCTGCCGATCGTGCCAGCGAAGCAGCGGCATGCCGAAACCCACCGAGAAACGCAAAACCTTGACGCCACAACGCCGGGCCACCCAGAAGTGGCCAAATTCGTGAAAGGTCACCAGCACACCCAATGCCACCAGGGTGCCGACAATCATATAGAGCGCGCTCATCAATCTCTCTCCGGGGACCTGCCTTGTACAGTGTGAAAGCGCCTTCTGCACCTCACACCACCACAATCGCCTGCGCCGTCTAATCTACTGCCATTACCGCCCGTGGCGACCGAGCCATTGCTCAGCCAGAACGCGCGCTTTTGAATCGATCTCGAATACTGCATCGAGTTCCTGCACTTCGACGACGGGTTCCAGATTCAAAACCTCATCAATGATACTCGCGATCTCTGGATAGCGTATGCGCCGATCAAGAAACGCTGCAACTGCCACCTCATTAGCGGCGTTGAGCAGCGCTGGCGCGCTATTTCCCGCCTCCGCAGCCTGACGCGCCAGACGCAAACACGGAAACCGCTCTTCGTCCGGTGCCTGGAAGTCCAGGCGCGCAATACTGAACAGGTCCAGCGGCGCGACACCCGAGTCAATCCGCTTTGGCCAGGCAAGCGCATGAGCGATCGGCGTACGCATGTCTGGATTACCCAGTTGGGCCAATACCGAACCGTCCACGTAATCAACCATGGAATGGATCACGCTCTGCGGATGAATGACCACTTCAATCTGATCGGGCCGAGCATCGAATAGCCAACACGCCTCGATCAATTCGAGTCCTTTATTCATCATGCTGGCCGAGTCTACAGAAATCTTGCGCCCCATCGACCAATTAGGATGTGCACACGCCTGTTCAGGGGAAACGCCCATCAAATCGGCCAACGGGGTTTCACGAAACGGGCCACCCGAAGCGGTCAATAGAATACGGCGCACGCCAACCGCACCCAGGCCACGGGCATAGTCATTGGGCAAGCACTGGAAGATTGCATTGTGTTCGCTGTCAATCGGCAACAGCACAGCACCGCTGCGCTGCACAGCCTGCATAAACAAGGCCCCGGACATGACCAAGGCTTCTTTATTGGCCAGCAACACCTTTTTGCCCGCCTCAACGGCTGCCAGGGTGGGACGCAGCCCAGCCGCGCCGACGATCGCCGCCAATACGGTATCGACCTGAGGATGAGCCGACACTTCGCACAACCCCCTCTCGCCCACCAACACACGGGTATCAAGGCCGGCAACCGCCAGGTCATCCTGCAGCCTGCGCGCAAGATCGATTTCGGGCACCACGGCAAAACGTGGCGAGTGACGCACGCACAGCGCCAGCAGCTCTTTCAAGCGACTGAACCCCGTCAGCGCGAAGACCTGATACAGCCCAGGGTGACGAGCGATGACGTCAAGGGTACTCAAACCGACGGAGCCCGTAGCACCCAAGACGGTTATTTGTTGAGGTTTACTCACAGGGCACCCCAATTGGCAGCCCACAACAGCACTGCAAAGACAGGGATGGCAGCAGTCAAACTGTCGATACGATCCAGCACCCCGCCATGTCCGGGCAGCAAATTACTGCTGTCTTTGATGCCAGACTCTCGTTTGAACATACTTTCAGTCAAATCACCGACAACCGAGATCAACACCACGATGGCGGCACCCAGCAAGCCGAGGAAGAGTTGCGAACCCGACCAGCCGCGGGCAACACCAACGACGACAGTGATCAGCAGGCTGGCGACCAGACCGCCGAACAGCCCTTCCCAGCTCTTGCCCGGGCTGACCTTGGGCGCGAGCTTGCGCTTACCAAACGCCTTGCCAGAGAAATAGGCCCCGATATCGGCGCCCCAGACCAGAACCATGACCGCAAGGATCAACCAGTTACCCAACTGCCATTGCTTGATCAGGACCAGCCCCTGCCACGCAGGCAACAGAACCAACAGACCAATCACCAGCTTGCAGGCAGTGCCTGTCCAATGTGCGCTGGTGTCTGCATAGGTCAGCACCAGGAAAGTCGCCAGCAACCACCACAGTACCGCTGCGCCCAGAACCCAGGGCGCCAGAGCCGGTTGCAGATACATCAGCAGCAGCAAGATCGCGACCACCACAGCATAGGCAACCCGCACCGACTGAGCAGCGAAACCTGCCAGACGCGCCCACTCCCAGGCACCCAGGGTCACCACCGCGCCAATGAACAGCGCGAAGCTTGCACCTGCGAGCAAAAAAAACCCGCACAAGGCAATAGGCATCAAGATCAGTGCAGTGATGATTCGTTGTTTCAGCATTAAGCCCGGGCTCCAGCTTCGACCTGTTCACTCGTTTTACCGAAGCGACGTTGGCGGGAAGCAAAATCTGCCAGCGCAGTGCGCATGGCGTCGTGTTTGAAGTCCGGCCAAAAAAGGTCGGAGAAGTACAATTCGGAATAGGCGAGCTGCCAAAGTAAAAAATTACTGATGCGATGTTCGCCGCCAGTACGAATGCACAGGTCCGGCAATGGCAGATCGCCAGTTGCGAGGCACGCCTGCAACAGCTCAGGCGTAATCTCCTCAGGACGCAAACGCCCGGCCTGAACCTCCCGCGCCAGATGCTGGGCAGCCTGGGCGATATCCCATTGCCCCCCATAATTGGCAGCGATCTGCAACACGAAACGATCACTGCCAGCAGTCCGCGCTTCAGCCTCGCGCATCGCAGCCTGCAGCTCGGGATGAAACCGCGAACGATCACCAATGATTCGCAAGCTGATGGCGTTATCGTTCATACGCCGGGTTTCACGGCGCAAAGCGGTGAAAAACAACTCCATCAAGGCGCCGACTTCCGCCGCCGGGCGCTGCCAGTTTTCACTGGAAAAAGCGAAAAGGGTCAACACTTCGACCTTCGCTTCGGCGCACACCTCAATAACCGCACGGACAGCATCCACGCCTGCTTTATGCCCGGCGACACCGGGCAAAAGGCGCTTTTTCGCCCAGCGATTATTACCATCCATGATGATTGCGACATGGCGCGGCACCGATGACGGTACCGCTTGCTTGGTCTTATCCATAAACGCCCAGGCCCTTTATACAGCCATCAGATCCGCTTCTTTTTGCTTCACAGCCGTTTCGATATCCGCCACGAACTTATCTGTCAGCTTCTGGATATCATCGGCAGCGCGACGCTCTTCATCTTCGCTGATTTCTTTCTCTTTGATCAGATCCTTGAACTGGCTCAACGCATCGCGACGGATGTTACGAACAGCCACTCGAGCATCTTCCGCTGCGTCACGAGCTTGCTTGGTGAAGCCCTTGCGAGTCTCTTCAGTCAAAGCAGGCATCGAGATAAGCAGCAGCTCGCCCAGGTTCGTTGGGTTGAACCCCAGCCCGGCACTCTGAATCGCCTTGTCGACAGCACCCAGCATGTTGCGCTCGAAAGCCACGACCTGCAGGGTCCGCGAGTCTTTGACGGTCACGTTCGCAACCTGATTCAAAGGTGTATCGGAACCATAATAAGGCACCATCACACCACCCAGAATGCTGGGGTGGGCCTGGCCAGTACGGATTCGGCTGAATGCGTGAGCCAGAGACTCCAGGGTTTTCTGCATACGCGTTTGGGCGTCTTTCTTGATTTCGTTGATCATTGTTCGCCTTCCTCGATCAGGGTTCCTTCAGCGCCGCCATGTACGATATTCAGCAGGGCGCCGGGCTTGTTCATGTTAAAGACGCGCAGCGGCATTTTATGATCGCGGCACAGACAGATAGCGGTCAGATCCATCACACCCAACTTGCGATCCAGGACTTCATCGTATGTCAGATGATCGAACTTCTCGGCATGCGGGTCTTTGAATGGGTCTGCGGTGTACACACCGTCGACCTTGGTCGCTTTGAGCACTACGTCGGCATTGATTTCGATGCCTCGCAAGCAAGCGGCAGAATCGGTGGTGAAGAACGGGTTGCCAGTGCCGGCGGCGAAAATCACCACATCCTTGGCATTGAGGTGACGCATGGCTTTGCGACGATCGTAATGATCGGTCACGCCCACCATGGAAATGGCCGACATCACGATAGCCGAAATGTTAGCCCGCTCCAGCGCATCACGCATGGCCAAGGCGTTCATGACAGTGGCCAGCATCCCCATATGATCGCCTGTCACCCGATCCATGCCAGCAGCACTCAAGGCCGCCCCACGAAACAGGTTGCCACCACCGATAACCAGACCGACCTGAACCCCGATACCGACCAACTGGCCGACTTCAAGGGCCATGCGATCCAGGACTTTGGGGTCAATGCCGAACTCTTCCGAGCCCATCAAGGCCTCGCCGCTAAGCTTGAGTAGAATGCGTTTATAGCGAGCCTGATAACCACTGCCCTGCTGAGCCATTGCGAATCTCTCCTGCGGCGTTTTAAAAAATTCTGTGCGGGCTGTTTTCAGCCTGCAATTACTCTAGCTGACGCTGCTACAGCATCAGGAGAATGCAGCCTTGCAAGCCACTTCCCCAAGGAAAACAAATTCCTTTTACCTATTTGACGAAGAGGCCGCTCGCGTAAGCGGGCAGCCTCTTCGGGGCGACAGGGTGAAAACTGTCTTATTGCTTGCTTGCGGCCACTTGTGCGGCAACTTCTTCTGCGAAGTTGTCGACTGGCTTCTCGATGCCTTCGCCTACCTGGAAGCGCGTGAAGGAAACGATTTCAGCGCCGGCTTTCTTGGCCAGTTCACCGACCTTGATTTCCGGGTTCTTGACGAACGCCTGCTCGACCAGACTTGCTTCAGCCAGGAACTTTTGAATGCGACCGGCAACCATTTTTTCAACGATTTCGGCTGGCTTGCCCTTGATTTTGTCTTCGTTGAGGCTCATGAACACGGCTTTTTCGCGCTCTACGGCTTCTGCGGAAACTTCCGAAGGCAGCAGGAACTCAGGGTTGCTGGCAGCAACGTGCATCGCGATGTCTTTGGCCAGGTCAGCGTCACCGCCTTTCAGGACAACGACAACACCGATCTTGTTACCGTGCAGGTAAGCGTTGACCACGTCACCTTCAACGCGGGCCAGACGACGGATGTTGACGTTTTCGCCAACTTTCGCGATCAGAGCTTCACGGGCCAATTCCTGAGCGGCGATCAGCGGAGCTGCGTCGGTCAGTTTTTCAGCAAAGGCTTTTTCAAGGCTGTTGTTCACGAATTCCTTGAAGTCGTCCTGCAGAGCCAGGAAGTCGGTCTGCGAGTTGACTTCAAGGATGACGGCACTTTTGCCATCTTCGGCAATCTTGACAGCAATGGCGCCTTCAGCAGCAATGTTGCCTGCTTTCTTGGCGGCTTTGATGGCACCCGAGGCGCGCATATCGTCGATTGCTTTTTCGATGTCGCCGTCAGCCTTGGTCAAGGCCTTTTTGCAATCCATCATGCCTTCGCCAGTGCGCTCACGCAGTTCTTTGACCAACGCTGCAGTAATTTCTGCCATTTCAAATTCCTCTTGGATAGGTCTTAAACCATTCCACCCGATCGAACGGGCGTTCAAATTCTTGAGAACCACTACTGGCTGCGGCACATGACTGCATGGCGGCGTCAATATATGGTTTTCGAGGGGGCAAAAAGGGGGCCAGGCCCCCTTTTTGCGTACTGAGTAAACGCTAGGCGTTTGCTACTCAGCCTTCAACGACTGCGGCTGCTGGAGCCTCTTCGACAAACACGTCGGTGCCGCCATTAGCGTTGTTGCGACCACGGATAACAGCGTCAGCCATCGAACCCATGTACAGCTGGATGGCGCGAATGGCGTCATCGTTGCCTGGGATGATGTAGTCAACGCCTTCCGGGCTGCTGTTGGTATCGACGACGCCGATAACCGGGATACCCAGTTTGTTGGCTTCGGTGATCGCGATGCGCTCGTGATCAACGTCGATAACGAACAGTGCGTCTGGCAGACCGCCCATGTCCTTGATACCACCCAGGCTACGATCCAGCTTTTCCAGATCGCGAGTACGCATCAGCGCCTCTTTCTTGGTCAGCTTGGTGAACGTGCCGTCTTCTGCCTGGATTTCAAGATCACGCAGACGCTTGATGGAAGCACGGATGGTTTTGAAGTTGGTCAGCATGCCGCCCAACCAGCGGTGATCGACGTAAGGCGAGCCGCAACGTGCAGCTTCTTCAGCGACGATTTTGCCAGCGGAACGCTTGGTGCCAACAAACAGAATCTTGTTTTTGCCCGAAGCCAGTTTCTCAACGAAAGCCAGAGCTTCGTTGAACATAGGCAAGGTTTTTTCAAGGTTGATAATGTGGATCTTGTTACGTGCGCCGAAAATGTATTTACCCATTTTCGGGTTCCAGTAACGGGTTTGGTGACCGAAGTGGACACCGGCCTTCAGCATATCGCGCATATTGACTTGGGACATGATAGTTCCTTGATAAGTCGGGTTAGGCCTCCACGTATCCCAATGACCAACCAACAGCTTCAAGCTGAGGGCACCCAGGTCATCGTGTCGACACGTGTGTGGGTTTGAGCTTCTGGGCATACCCAGGAAAGCGGCGCATTTTATACCACAAAAGACCAGATAACGAAACCAAAAATAGGAGCTAACGCAAATGCGCTCTCGCCCCTTGTACGCGCGCCCCGAGCCCCTTATATAAAGATGCGATGATCACCCGTAACCTAACGGTCTGTTAGAATCGCGTTTTCAGTGTTTAGCCGCGCTTCGCCGCGCCGAGAGAATCTTATGACTGTCACCATCAAAACCCCCGAGGATATCGAGAAGATGCGCATCGCCGGCCGTCTGGCTGCCGATGTACTGGAAATGATCGGTGCTTATGTCAAGCCGGGTGTGACCACGGACGAGCTGGACCGGATCTGCCATGACTTCATCGTCAATGAGCAAAAAGCGATTCCCGCCCCGCTGAACTACAAGGGCTTCCCCAAGTCGATCTGCACCTCGATCAATCACGTGGTGTGCCACGGCATTCCAAACGAGAAGCCGCTCAAGGATGGCGACGTACTGAACATCGACGTCACGGTGATCAAGGACGGCTTCCACGGCGACACCAGCAAGATGTTCCATGTTGGCAAAGTGCCAGAATGGGCTGAGCGGCTGTCGAAGATCACGCAAGAGTGCATGTACAAAGGCATCGAACTGGTTCGCCCAGGCGCGCGCCTTGGCGACATCGGCGAAGTGATCCAGAAACACGCCGAAAAGAATGGTTTTTCCGTGGTGCGCGAATACTGCGGCCACGGCATTGGCAAGGTCTTCCACGAAGAGCCGCAAGTGCTGCACTATGGCCGCGCCGGCACAGGTATGGAACTCAAGGAAGGCATGACCTTCACCATCGAACCCATGATCAACCAAGGCCGTGCCGAAACCCGTCTGCTGGGCGATGGCTGGACCGCGATCACCAAGGATCGCAAGCTGTCCGCACAATGGGAACACACGATTCTGGTCACCGCAGACGGGTATGAAATTTTTACCCTGCGCAGCGATGACACCATCGCCCGGACATCAGCAATGAGCGCGTCGGTATAAACCTCGTCGCTAAAGAAAGTCAGGCCCGATAGACAGAAGGAAAGTTGCTCGATGCCGCAGGTGGATCCAGAATTATTCGACCGCGGCCAGTTCCAGGCCGAACTGGCCTTGAAAGCGAGCCCCATTGCCGCCTTCAAGAAAGCCATTCGTCAGGCCCGCGAAGTGCTCGACGGACGCTTCCGTTCGGGTCGGGATATTCGGCGCCTGATCGAAGATCGTGCCTGGTTTGTCGATCACATCCTGCAGCAGGCCTGGGAACAGTTCGACTGGAGCGAAGAGGCTGACATCGCACTGTTGGCGGTTGGCGGCTATGGTCGCGGCGAGTTGCATCCCTATTCGGACATCGACCTGCTGATCCTCCTGGACAGCGCCGACCATGAGGTTTTTCGCGAGCCCATCGAGCGTTTCCTGACGCTGCTGTGGGATATTGGCCTGGAAGTCGGCCAGAGCGTGCGCTCGGTTGACGAGTGCGCCCAGGAAGCCCGAGCCGACCTGACCGTTATCACCAACTTGATGGAAAGTCGCACCATTGCCGGTCCAGAGCGTTTGCGCCAACGCATGCTAGACGTCACCAGCACCGACAAGATGTGGCCAAGCAAAGAATTTTTCCTGGCAAAACGCGCCGAGCAGAAAACGCGCCATCACAAGTACAACGACACCGAATACAACCTGGAACCCAACGTAAAAGGCTCCCCCGGTGGTTTGCGCGATATCCAGACCATTCTCTGGGTCGCCCGTCGCCAGTACGGAACCTTGAATCTGCACGCACTGGCGGGCGAGGGCTTTCTGCTGGAAAGCGAAAACAACCTGCTCGCCTCGTCCCAGGAGTTTCTGTGGAAAGTACGCTACGCCTTGCACATGCTCGCCGGACGCTCGGAAGATCGTTTGCTGTTCGACCATCAAAGCAGCATCGCCGGTCTACTGGGTTATAAAGACAGCGATGCAAAACTGGCCATCGAACGCTTCATGCAGAAGTATTACCGCGCAGTGATGAGGATCGCCGAACTCAGCGACCTGATCATCCAGCACTTTGAAGAAGTGATCCTTTCAGCGGATGAAAGCGGCAATGTCCAGCCGATCAACTCTCGCTTCCAGTTGCACGATGGCTACATTGAGGCGACTCACCACAACGTTTTCAAACGCACCCCCTTCGCGATGCTGGAAATTTTCGTGCTGATGGCTCAGCACCCGGAAATCAAAGGCGTTCGTGCCGACACCATTCGCCTGTTGCGCGAACATCGGCACCTGATCGACGACGATTTCCGTAACGACATTCGCAACACCAGCCTTTTTATCGAACTATTCAAGTGCGAGTTCGGCATCCATCGCAATCTTCGACGGATGAACCGTTATGGGATTCTGGGCCTGTACCTGCCCGAGTTCGGCCATATTGTCGGTCAGATGCAACACGACCTGTTCCACATCTATACGGTCGATGCGCACACCCTGAACCTGATCAAGCACCTGCGTAAGCTGCAATACACTCAGACTTCAGACAAGTTTCCGCTGGCCAGCAAGATTATGGGCAAGCTGCCCAAACCCGAACTGATCTATCTGGCGGGCCTGTATCACGACATTGGCAAAGGTCGCGGTGGCGATCACTCGGAACTGGGCGCCGTAGATGCCGAAGTCTTCTGCCAACGCCACCAACTGCCGACCTGGGATACCCGCCTGATCGTGTGGCTGGTGCAGAACCATTTGGTCATGTCGACCACCGCCCAGCGCAAGGACTTGTCCGACCCACAGGTCATCCATGATTTCGCCCAACTCGTTGAGGATGAAATCCATCTGGATTATCTCTATGTACTGACCGTGGCCGACATCAACGCGACCAATCCGACACTGTGGAACTCCTGGCGCGCCAGCCTGTTGCGCCAGCTGTACACCGAGACCAAACGCGCCCTGCGTCGCGGCCTGGAAAACCCGGTCGATCGCGAAGAGCAGATCCGTCGCACGCAAAGTGCTGCACTGGACATTCTCGTCCGCAGCGGCAACGACCCGGATGATGTCGAGCAACTCTGGGCACAACTTGGGGATGATTATTTCCTGCGCCACACTGCTGGCGATGTGGCCTGGCACAGCGACGCGATCCTGCAGCAGCCTGTCGATGGCGGCCCGCTGGTGCTGATCAAGGAAACCACTCAGCGCGAGTTCGAGGGAGGGACGCAAATCTTCATCTACGCCCCCGACCAACACGATTTCTTTGCCGTGACCGTGGCCGCCATGGATCAGCTCAACCTGAACATTCATGACGCCCGCGTCATCACCTCCAGCAGCCAGTTCACCCTCGACACCTATATTGTGCTCGACAACGATGGCGGCTCGATTGGCGATAACCCTGTGCGGATCAAGCAAATCCGTGAAGGCCTGGCCGAGGCCCTGCGCAACCCGGATGACTACCCAGCCATCATCCAGCGCCGGGTGCCGCGCCAGCTCAAGCATTTTGCTTTTGCACCACAAGTCACGATCCACACCGACGCCCAACGCCCCGTCACCATCCTGGAGCTGAGCGCACCCGATCGTCCCGGCTTGCTGGCGCGGATCGGCAAAATCTTCCTGGAGTTCGACCTGTCGTTGCAAAACGCGAAAATTGCCACGCTCGGCGAGCGAGTGGAGGACGTGTTCTTCATCACCGACGCACACAATCAGCCGCTGTCCGATCCGCAACTGTGCAGCCGGCTTCAAGACGCTATCGTCGAGCAATTGAGCGTCAACCATGAGCCCCACGGCGAGATGCGACTCAGTATCTGAAAGACGTCATCGCATGCTCACCCTTACGTTTCGACTCAACGGCGCCCGACCACTCCCGGGCGCCACGTTCATTGAGACCCATCACCCATGAATAACGCCCTGCAACAGCTCCAGCCCTACCCGTTCGAAAAACTCCGCGCCTTACTCGGCAGCGTGACGCCCAATGCCGACAAACGCCCTGTCGCACTGTCCATTGGCGAACCGAAACACCGCTCACCAGCCTTCGTCGCCGAAGCGCTGGCGGCCAATCTCGATCAGATGGCGGTCTATCCGTCCACGCTCGGCATCCCGGCACTGCGCGAAGCTATTACCGCCTGGTGTGAGCGCCGCTTTGGCGTGCCCTCCGGCTGGCTGGACCCAGCGCGTCACGTGCTGCCGGTCAACGGTACTCGCGAAGCCTTGTTCGCCTTCACCCAGACAGTGGTCAACCGCAGCGACGACGCACTGGTGGTCAGCCCTAACCCATTCTATCAAATCTATGAAGGCGCAGCCTTGCTCGCCGGCGCACAGCCGCATTATCTGCCGTGCCTGGCGGAAAATGGCTTTAACCCGGATTTCGACGCGGTGTCCGCAGACGTCTGGAAGCGCTGCCAGATCCTGTTCCTGTGTTCGCCCGGCAACCCGACTGGCGCACTGGTACCGATGGAAACCCTGAAAAAGCTGATCGCACTGGCTGACGAATACGATTTCGTGATCGCCGCCGACGAATGCTACAGCGAGCTGTACTTCGACGAGGAGACACCACCTCCAGGCCTGCTGAGTGCATGCGTGGCACTTGGCCGCAAAGACTTCAAACGTTGCGTCGTGTTCCACAGCCTGTCCAAACGCTCGAATCTGCCAGGACTGCGTTCAGGTTTCGTGGCCGGCGATGCCGACATACTTAAAGCCTTCTTGCTTTATCGCACCTACCACGGTTGCGCCATGCCGGTTCAAACCCAGCTGGCAAGTATCGCCGCATGGAATGACGAAGAGCATGTACGTGCCAACCGCACGCTGTATCGGGAGAAGTTTGACGCCGTACTGGAGATCCTCGCCCCAGTGCTCGACGTGCAGCGCCCCGACGGTGGTTTTTACCTGTGGCCCAATGTCGGGACCGATGACACTGCGTTCTGCCGTGACCTGTATGTCACCGAGCATGTCACCGTGGTACCAGGCTCTTATCTGTCCCGCGAAGTCGACGGTTTCAACCCAGGTGCCGGGCGGATACGCATGGCGCTGGTTGCACCATTGGCCGAATGTGTTGAAGCCGCCAAACGTATTCGGGATTTCATCACACGTTGATGAATTCGCGCCACAGCCAATCGCTGTGGCGCGCCGTATGCTGCCAGATGCCGAAAGCACCTTTGCAGTAGATATGTATAGACACTGCGGTGTTTTTTTGGAAAACAATGAAACCTCATCAACAAGGAGGTTTCATCATGAACGACATGCTGTGCGCCATGAGGCACTTGAAGGATCAGCAGGCCTCATACGAGACCGCTATCGCAGAAAACCCGACCAATGCGCAAGCATCTGCTCCCGGCAGCCGCAAGAAGCGCGCCGTCGGGCATTTTTCCAGGTTCTGGGCCAATGGCCGCACCCTGAAAATCGGCTTTACCGATAACGACCTGTCCGAACACCACAAACAAGCCATTATTGCCGCTATCAACCAGTGGCAACCCTTTGTAAACCTGACGTTCGAGTTTATCGATGGCCGGGAAGACACACCGGGCTATGGTAAAGGTGACATCCGAATCACGACTGACTCCAGCGCGAACTACACCCTGATCGGGACCGATGCCAAGGCCAACGACCCGTGGACTCCTACGATGGTGCTGGGTGTCAAACCATCGGACCCGAAGTTCCAATACACCGCCATGCACGAGTTTGGCCATGCACTGGGGGCCGAGCATGAACATCAGCACCCGGAAGCCGATATTCCCTGGGACGTGCCGAAGGTGTACGACCACTACGCGAAGGCCGGTCATTCAGCCGAAGACGTCGATGAATCGGTGCTCCACAAATTCGAATCGAACAAAACGACCTACACCGCTTACGACAAGCAGTCGATCATGCATTATCCGGTGCCCAACACCATTACGATCGGTGACTGGGAAGTGGGCCTCAATTCGATGATCAGCGATAAAGACAAAGCCTTCATGCGCAAGGCTTATCCAAAAAGATAAGTGGGTGGCTATTTAACCGGCCCCAGATTTGCCTCACTCAAGTCCAACTCGCCTAATATCTGACGCAACGCGTCATCGCCTATCCGGTGATGGCGGCGCAGGCTGTACAGCTCCAACCGCTGCGCACGCAACGCGTGTAGACGCAGGCGCCTTTCCAACTGATCCATTTGCCAGGCCAGCGCCTGCGCTTCGGAGGTGTCATTGAACACCTCGAGATGATGGCGGTATTCAGACATGATCCGCGCTTTGACTTCCATCGCCATTGCGGCTTGCGCTGCGTCGAGGGTGACACTCGTATCGGCCAGTTCTTCAGCTTCCAGGGCGTGAATCGCCGCTTCAGCGGTGCGCCTCCAGGCGTCTCGAACCTCACGCTTCATGGCGTGGTCCGGGCTTTTAGCGACGCCGCGCAGCAACAATGGCAAGGCGATGCAGGCCGCAATCAATGACAGCAGAATGACGCCCGCCGCGATAAAGATCAGCAGATCACGCTCAGGAAAATCTGCCCCGACACCGATCAGCAGCGGCACTGACATCACACCCGCCAGTGTCACAGCACCTCGCACGCCGCCTACAGTCAGCAACCATGAAGAACGCGCCGTCAGCTCAAGCGCTGACTCGCCGCGATCCCCCCAACGCCTCAAGCCGATCATCAGCCGCCAAATGCTCTGCACCCATACATACCGTAACGCCAACAGCACCAGAAAAATCGCCAGCACATCCAGACAACGCCACAACAGGGTTGGCCAGAGCGACACTTCATGGCTAGCGACGGCCTTGATGATGTCTGGAAACTGCAGGCCCAGCAGCAGGAAAATCAAGCCGTTGAAGGCAAATTCCAACAGCGCCCAGACGCTGCGATTGAGCAGCCGCGTACTGGTCTGTCTCGGCAACAGGTCAAGCCAGCTTTGCATCATCCCGGCCGCCACGGCCGACAGAATCCCCGAAGCACCTAAGCGTTCAGCCAGGACATAGGCGGCGAACGGCAGCAGCAACATGAACACTACGTGGGTCGCTGGGTCATCCCAGCCACGAGCGATCATCCAGCCACGCAAACGCCCCACCAGCCAGCTCAATGCCACACCGATAGCCAAACCACCACAGGCGACCAAGACAAATGTCAGGCTGGCATTGGCAAGCGAGAACACGCCCGTCACCGCCGCCGCCAACGCAAACTTGAAGGTCACCAGGCCAGAGGCATCATTCATCAAGGCCTCGCCCTGAAGCATATGCATTATCGGTGCGGGCAGCCGATCCTGGGCAATCGCCGACACCGCCACGGCATCGGTCGGCGACAGCACAGCCGCCAGGGCGAAAGCTACTGGTAAGGGGATGGTTGGTATCAGCCAATGGATAAAGAAACCGGCGCCCACCACCGTAAACAGGACCAGCCCGACCGCCAGGGTAAAAATCGGCCCGCGAAAACGCCACAACTCGCGCTTGGGCATGCGCCAGCCATCGGAGAACAACAGCGGAGGCAAGAACAGGAACAAAAACAGCTCAGGGTCGAGCGCAACATGCAGACCCAGTGTCGGCCACGCCAACAGTGCCCCGGCAGCAATCTGTAACAAAGGCAATGGCAATGGAATCAACCGCGCCACTAGCCGCGAGACACCCACCAGCATCAGCAAAATGAGGACGGTATAGGCTGTTTGCATAAAACGGAGTTCCTCGTCGTTCAACAACCGGCGAACGCATGCACACAAGCAACCGCACACCCTCGAAGCGCTATACTACCGCCTTAAACTGGCATCACACTGCGGCAAAAAAGTAGTAACCTTGACACTCCTTACTGGAAGAACAGGGTAACAATCGACGTCTGCATTCAGTTGAAAAGCAAACCGCTTAACGAGAACGATTATTTTTTAATGCTTTACACGCGCTACAATATTCGTCATTTTGCAGACAGTATTTGTTCAGGTTCGGCCGGTTATTATTGAGTCAGTCTGCCAGTAAGGTCCGAGCGCAAGTGTAGGAAATTCTTCGGAATTACCTTACCGCGCGCGTTACTTCGGTAAATTTTCGCCTTCCACTGTCCAGCTCTTGACTCGCGAAGTGAAGCCACACCCGAACCACCGCAAAACCGCCATCTACAGAGCGTACAGAATCGTGCGGAAGGTGAACGTAATTTTCACTATCGCTGAACTATGCTTAACAGGGATTTCATAATGGGGCGCCTTTACCGATTTGGTCAGTACGGCCCCACGTACTTTCAAAGTAAACAGTCTGGATGAACATTGCAGACGGCTCGCTGCTAAAGCCGTGGTGCTTTCCTGCGCTAGAGGATCGTATGACTCAAAGCTTCCTTCCCTTCTCCCGTCCGAGTATCGGTGACGAGGAAATTGCCGCCGTCGAGCAGGTTTTACGCTCCGGTTGGATCACCACCGGCCCGAAAAACCAGGAGCTTGAACAGCAATTTGCCGAGCACGTGGGCGCTCGTCACGCCGTGGCCCTTTCGTCTGCCACGGGCGCGATGCATGTCACGTTGCTCGCCTTGGGCATTGGCCCGGGCGATGAGGTGATTACCCCCTCGCAAACCTGGGTGTCCACCGCGAACATGATCTGTTTGCTCGGCGCGACCCCGGTATTCGTCGACGTGGACCGCGATACCCTGATGAGCGACCTGGCCGCCATTGAAGCCGCCATCACCCCGCGCACCAAAGCCATCATCCCGGTGCATTACGCCGGGGCCTCCTTTGATCTCGATCCCCTCTACGCGTTGGCTGAGCGTCACGGCATCCCGGTGATCGAAGATGCCGCGCACGCGGCGGGCACGCTTTACCGCGGACGCGCGATCGGCGCCCAAGGCACCGCGATTTTTTCGTTCCACGCGATCAAGAACATGACCTGCGCCGAAGGCGCGATGTTCGTCAGCGATGACGAGAACCTCGCCAACCGGGTCCGCATGCTCAAGTTTCACGGGCTGGGCGTAGACGCCTACGACCGCATGACCCATGGCCGCAAACCGCAGGCGATGGTCATTGAGCCCGGCTTCAAATACAACCTGGCCGACATGAACGCCGCCATCGCCCTGGTGCAGCTCAAGCGCCTCGGCGAGATCAATGCCAAGCGCGAGGTCCTGGCCCAGGCCTACCTCAAGCGTCTGGCAGGCTTGCCGATCCAGCCGCTTCTGCTGCCAAGCTATCCGCAGCAGCATGCCTGGCACCTGTTCATCCTGCGCATCGATGCCGAGCGCTGTGGCCTGGACCGCGAGGCCTTCATGAAAGGCTTGCAGGAGCAGAATATTGGCACGGGCATTCATTTTATCGCCACCCACCTGCACACCTATTACCGCAACCGCTTCCCGTCGGTCCAGTTGCCCAACACCGAATGGAACTCCGCGCGCCTGTGCTCGATCCCGCTGTTTCCCGACATGACCCTCGACGACGTCGAGCGCGTCGCGTGCGCCATTGAAACCACTCTGGAACGAAGCCTGTGAGACCTTATCCGATTAAGTGCGTTTCGATCGTCATCCCGGTCTACAACGAAGAGCAGAGCCTGCCCGAGTTGTTGCGCCGCACCGAAGCGGCCTGCGCCCAGTTGCACCATGAATTTGAAATCGTGCTCGTCGACGACGGCAGCCGCGACGACTCCGCGCAAATCCTCCAGGACGCCGCCGAGCGTGAAGGCAGCTCGATTGTCGCGGTGATCCTCAACCGGAACTACGGTCAGCATGCGGCCATCATGGCCGGCTTCGAGCAGTGCAAGGGCGATGTGGTCATCACCCTGGACGCCGACCTGCAAAACCCGCCGGAAGAAATTCCGCGCCTGGTCGCCCAGGCCGAGCTCGGCTACGACGTGGTCGGCACCGTGCGCAGCAACCGCCAGGATTCCGCCTGGCGCCGCTGGCCGTCACGCTTGATCAATCTGGCCGTGCAACGCTCCACCGGCGTGGCCATGAGTGACTATGGCTGCATGCTGCGGGCGTATCGACGCACGATCGTCGACGCCATGCTGGCCTGCCGCGAGCGCAGTACGTTCATCCCGATTCTGGCCAACAGCTTTGCCCGCCACACCACCGAAGTGCTCGTCCCGCACGCCGAGCGTGAACACGGCGATTCGAAATACAGCACCATGCGCCTGATCAACCTGATGTTCGATTTGATCACCTGCATGACCACCACGCCCTTGCGCCTGCTGAGCATCCTGGGCTTCAGCATGGCCATTCTCGGCGTGCTGTTCGCCGTATTGCTGATCGGTTTGCGCCTGATATTCGGCGCCATCTGGGCCGGCCAAGGCACCTTCGTATTGTTTGCCGTGCTGTTCGTGTTCACCGGTGGCCAGTTCATCGGCATGGGCCTGCTGGGCGAATACCTGGGCCGCATGTACAGCGATGTCCGCGCCCGCCCGCGTTTTTTCATCGAAAAAGTGCTGCGCAGCCCGCCCGCGACGTCCGCTGTAACTGGTAACAGCTCACACCCGTCTTCATCTTCCACTCAGGTCACGTTATGAATCCTAAAGCTGTCGTCTTTGCCTATCACGATATTGGCTGTGCTGGCATCGAAGCCTTGCTCACCGCAGGCTATGAAATCGCTGCCGTGTTTACCCATGCCGATGACCCGAAGGAAAACACCTTCTACGGTTCAGTCGCGCAATTGTGTGCACGCAAAGGCATTCCGGTGCACGCGCCGGAAGATGCCAACCACCCTCTGTGGATTGAGCGGATCAGCAAACTCAACGTTGACTACCTGTTCTCCTTTTACTATCGCCACCTGCTGGGTGAGCAACTGCTGGCCTGCGCGAACAAGGGCGCCTTCAACCTGCACGGCTCCCTGCTCCCGCACTATCGCGGCCGCGCCCCGGCCAACTGGGTCCTGGTGAACGGCGAGACCGAAACCGGCGTGACCCTGCACCGCATGGTCAAGCGCGCCGATGCCGGCGCGATCCTGGCCCAACAGCGCGTGGCCATCGAACGCGCCGACACCGCCCTGACCCTGCACGGCAAGCTGCGCGAGGCCGCTGTCAGCCTGTTGCGCGACGCGTTGCCGCTGCTGGCCCAAGGCAAGTTGAGCGAAACCGCCCAGGACGATACCCAGGCGTCTTACTTCGGTCGCCGCACCCCGGCTGACGGCCTGCTGGACTGGAAGCGCCCGGCCGAACAGTTGTTCAACCTGGTGCGCGCCGTAACCCAACCCTACCCGGGGGCGTTCTGCCCGGTGGGCGAACACAAACTGATCGTCTGGAGTGCCGACGTCGTTGCCGGCAATGAAGGCATCGCCCCAGGCCGGGTGATCAGTTCCGATCCCCTGCGCATCGCCTGTGGCGAAGATTCCTTGGTGATCACCGCCGGTCAGCGCGGCGATGCCGGGCTCTACCTCAGCGGCCCGCAACTGGCCCGCGAACTGGGTCTGGTCGAAGGCTCGCGCATGGTCGGCAGCGAGTCGGCACGTGCCGTGCGTCGCACCCGCGTCCTGATCCTGGGCGTCAACGGCTTTATCGGCAACCACCTGTCCGAGCGCCTGCTGCAAGACGACCGCTATGAAATCTATGGCATGGACATCGGTTCCGACGCCATCGACCGCCTGCGCAGCCACCCGAACTTCCATTTCGTCGAAGGCGACATCAGCATCCACTCCGAGTGGATCGAATACCACATCAAAAAATGTGATGTCGTGCTGCCGCTGGTGGCCATCGCCACGCCGATCGAATACACCCGCAACCCGCTGCGCGTCTTCGAACTCGACTTCGAAGAAAACCTGAAGACCGTGCGTTACTGCGTGAAATACGACAAGCGCGTGATCTTCCCGTCGACCTCCGAAGTGTACGGGATGTGCACCGACCCGAATTTCGACGAAGACACCTCGAACCTGATCGTCGGCCCGATCAACAAGCAACGCTGGATCTACTCGGTCTCCAAGCAATTGCTCGACCGGGTGATCTGGGCTTATGGCCAGAAAGGCCTGCGCTTCACCCTGTTCCGTCCGTTCAACTGGATGGGCCCACGCCTGGACCGTCTGGACTCGGCGCGGATCGGCAGCTCGCGAGCCATCACCCAACTGATCCTGCACCTGGTGGAAGGCACCCCGATTCGTCTGGTCGACGGCGGCGCACAAAAACGCTGCTTCACCGACGTGGCTGACGGCATCGAAGCCCTGGCACGCATCATCGAAAACCGTGATGACAAGTGCAACGGCCAGATCATCAACATCGGCAACCCGGACAACGAAGCCAGCATCCGTCAGTTGGGCGAAGAACTACTGCGTCAGTTCGAAGCTCACCCACTGCGCTCGAACTTCCCGCCGTTCGCCGGCTTCCGTGACGTCGAAAGCCAGTCTTTCTATGGCACCGGCTACCAGGACGTGACCCACCGCAAGCCAAGCATCGACAACGCTCGCCGTCTGATCGACTGGGCCCCTACCATCGAACTGAGCGAAACCATCGGCAAAACCCTGGACTTCTTCCTGCAAGAAGCGATGCTCGAAATCGCGGATAAGCGCTGATGCAGGCAGGATTGCGCATTGATGTGGACACCTATCGCGGCACCCGGGAGGGGGTGCCGCGGTTACTGGAAATGCTCGATGAGGCGCAGGTAAAAGCGACCTTTTTTTTCAGCGTGGGTCCGGACAATATGGGGCGCCATTTATGGCGTCTCTTCCGCCCTCAGTTTCTCTGGAAAATGCTGCGCTCACGGGCGGCCAGCCTGTATGGCTGGGACATTCTCGTGGCCGGCACTGCATGGCCGGGTAAACCCATCGGGCGTGATCTTGGCCATTTGATGCGTCAAACCCTGGATGCGGGTCATGAAGTCGGCCTGCATGCCTGGGATCATCATGGCTGGCAAGCCAATGCCGGGCGCTGGAGCGACGCTGAGTTGATCGAGCAGATTCGCCGGGGAGTGGACTGTCTCAGCGACATTACCGGCCAGGCCGTCGAATGTTCTGCTGCCGCCGGTTGGCGGGCTGATGAACGCGTTGTTCAAGCCAAGGAGTCATTTGATTTTCGCTACAACAGCGATTGTCGCGGGCACAGTCTGTTTCGGCCAAGGTTGGCCGATGGCAGTCTGGGCACACCCCAAATTCCGGTGGACTTACCCACCTTCGACGAGGTCGTCGGCCCTGATCTGAGTGCCAGCGATTTCAACACATTCATTCTCGACCGATTCAAACCGACCGGGCTGAATGTCTACACCATTCACGCAGAAGTAGAAGGGATTCTGATGGCTAACGACTTCCGTCAACTGCTGGCCCAGGCGCGCTTGCAAAACATCGTGTTCCAACCCCTTGGCAACTTGCTGCCAGGCCAGGTCTCAAGCCTGCCAGAAGGGCAATTGGTACGTGGCGCACTCGGCGGCCGCGAGGGTTGGCTGGGAGTACAGCACGCATGACCCGGCGCTGGGCGCTTCCCTTGCTGCTGCTTGCGTTTTGTCTGGCTTTTCTACTCCCGCTGACCTCTCACGGCCTGTGGATTCCGGACGAGAGCCGCTACGCACAAATCAGCCAAGAGATACTTCTCAGCGGCGATTGGATTTCACCTCATTTCATGGGGTTGCGTTACTTTGAAAAACCCATCGCCGGCTACTGGCTGATTGCAATCGGTCAGGCAGTATTTGGTGAGAATTTATTCGGCGTGCGCATTGCCTCTGTGCTCAGCACTGGGCTCAGCGTTGTGCTGACTTATCTGATTGCAAGGCGCTTATGGAGCGATCCACGCAAGAGCTTTGCCTGCGCCCTGCTCTACATGAGCTTCGGTTTGATCGCCAGCCAAGCGGGCTACGCCAATCTCGATCCGCAATTCACCCTATGGGTGAACCTGAGCATGGTTGCGCTCTGGTTCGCAGTCCACAGCACCGGTCGGGAACGGCTGACCAGTTGGGCGTTGCTGGGCTTGGCGTGCGGCATGGGTTTCATGACCAAAGGCTTCCTCGCCTGGCTACTGCCTGTCCTGATCGCACTGCCCTACATGCTCTGGCAAAAGCGCTTGCGCGAGCTGCTGATATACGGGCCGCTGGCTGTCGTCGTAGCGGTTGTGGTGTGCCTGCCCTGGGTACTGGCGGTACAAGCACGCGAACCGGACTTCTGGAGCTTTTTCTTCTGGCACGAGCACATCCGCCGCTTCACTGCGGACGACGCGCAGCACACTCAGCCGTGGTGGTTCTACCTGCCGATACTGGTCGTTTCCAGCCTGCCATGGGTGGCACTGCTGCCAACAACGCTCATAGAGGGATGGCGAGCCAGGCATCAGGCGAATACCGGCTTTTTATTGCTCTGGATGTTGCTGCCGCTGGCCTTTTTAAGCATGAGCAGAGGCAAGCTGCCCACCTACCTAATGCCGTGCCTGTTACCGCTGGCCCTGCTCATGGGTTACACGCTGATAGACCAGGTGGAGAAAGCCAAAAGCAGGATAATGCGTATCAATGGCCTGCTCAATGTGATGCTCGGCGTGATCGGTTTGCTCGCATTGGTCTATGTGCAGCTCAAACAACCGGTCTATGAAAACGAACCGCTGCATGTGTTCCTGGCGGCGATTGCCCTGACTGGTTGGATCGGTGCCAATGCCCTGCCAGCAATTAACCCCCGACTCTGGTGGGCCGCGCCCGCGCTCGGCATTTGGCTGCTAGTCGCTCTGCTGCCAGCGGCCCTGCCCAACAGCCTGGTCTTCAACAAAACGCCCGACCTGTTCATTGCCCGACATGCGCAGGAACTCAGCCAGACACGGCAGTTGCTCAGTAACGATCTCGGCGCTGCTTCTGCCCTGGCGTGGCGTGTGCAACGACCTGAAGTGGTGCTGTACAACACAATCGGCGAGGTCAAATACGGCCTATCCTACCCAGACGCCTCCGGTCGCACGGTCGGGCTTGAAGATGTCCAGCAATGGATGACTCAGGCTCGGCGCGAGGGCTCCGTGGGGGTAGTGATGCGGGTGAAAAGCGACGACGAAGTGCATGAGGTCGACTTACTGCCCAAGGACGGCAAGCGTTATGAAGAAGGTAATATCGTGATCCTGATCTTTGCGCAGTCGCAACCATGACCTTGTTTCTCTTGTTCGCGGCTTGCCTGCTGAGCTGTTTCGGCCAGATCGCGCAAAAGTTTGCCGTGGAGAGTTGGCGCGGGCAAAGCCCCGGCATTCTTCTCGCTGCGCGCTCTCTATGGCTATGGCTGGCGCTTGCCTGTCTCGGCTTCGGATTGTTGTTGTGGTTGCTGGTTCTGCAGCGGCTGGAAGTGGGCATTGCCTACCCGATGCTGAGTTTGAACTTCGTGCTGATTACCTTGGTGGCCCGGTTCTTGTTCCATGAGCACATCGATGGCCGGCATTGGCTAGGCGTTGCGTTGGTCATTGCGGGCGTTGTTCTGCTGGGACGGCAAACATGAGGCTGCAACGCGGTATCGCCCTTGCCATGGGCAGTGTGTTGTTGGTCAGCAGTGCACAACTCGGCATGCGCTGGAGCATGACACGCCTCCCCTCCCCCACCCAGTGGGTCGATGCGCTGGGCAATGGCACTATTGATCCACTGGCTGCGGGCATTGTCATTGCCTCGATCCTTGCCTATGCCCTTTCCATGCTTTGCTGGCTTCTCGCCTTGCGAGACCTGCCGCTGGGCCGCGCCTATTCCCTGCTCAGTATCAGTTACGCGCTGGTCTATCTGCTGGCGGCCAGCCTGCCGTTTTTCAACGAACACTTTAGCGTGTCAAAAACACTGGGGGTGACCCTGATCATCCTGGGCGTCATTACGATTAACTCGCAACGCAATTCAGTGACAAATTCTAGGAACTCCGTATGAAAATCAGCGTATTCGGTAGTGGTTATGTGGGCCTCGTACAAGCGACAGTTCTGGCTGAAGTCGGTCATGATGTCATCTGCATGGACATCGACGAGAACAAGGTCAAGCAACTTCAACAGGGCCATGTCAGCATCTTCGAGCCAGGCCTTGCAGCCCTTGTAAGGGAAAACCTGGAAAGCAAGCGCCTGCATTTCACCAGCGATGAAAAGCTGGCCATCGAACACGGTCAAGTGTTGTTCATCGCTGTCGGCACGCCTTCAAGCGATGACGGCTCAGCAGATCTCAGCGCTGTTTTCGCCGTCGGTGAAGCGGTTGCGCGTCATCGCGTGGAACCGCTGATCCTCGTCGAGAAGTCCACCGTGCCCGTGGGCACCGGCGACGCCCTGCGCATTCATACGGAAAAAGCATTGGCTGGCCGAGCATTGGAGTTCGATATCGTCTCCAACCCCGAATTCCTTAAAGAAGGCTCGGCCGTTACCGATTGCCGTAAACCAGACCGCATCGTGATCGGTTGCGAACGTGAAGAAGTGCGTGAGGTCATGCGCGATCTCTATGCACCGTTCAACCGCAACCACGACCGCATCATTTTCATGGATCTGCGCAGCGCCGAGCTGACCAAATACGCCGCCAACTGCATGCTGGCGACCAAGATCAGCTTCATCAACCAGATCGCCGAACTGGCCGAGCACCTCGGCGCCGATATCGAAGCCGTGCGTCTGGGGATCGGTGCAGACTCCCGCATTGGTTATCACTTCATCTACCCTGGCGCCGGCTATGGCGGGTCGTGCTTCCCTAAAGATATGCGTGCCTTGATTCACAGTGCTCAAGAGGCACGTTGCTCAAGCGATCTGCTGGAGGCCGTGGAAGCCATCAACCAACGGCAGAAAACCAAGCTGTTCGAGCGTGTAAACGCCTTCTTTAAAGGTGACCTGAAGGGCAAGACTTTCGCGATCTGGGGCCTGGCATTCAAACCCAATACCGACGACATGCGCGATGCCCCTAGTCGCGTATTGATGGAAGCATTGTGGGAAGCTGGCGCGGATGTACGTGCCTATGACCCCGAAGCCATGCAGGAAACACAACGTATCTATGGCGATCACCCTCGCTTGGCCCTGATGGGTACACCAGAGTCAGTACTGAGCGGCGCCGATGCCTTGATCATCTGCACTGAATGGCAACAGTTCAAGGCCCCAGACTTCAAACTTATCCAGGAGCGCCTCAAAACACCGGTCATTTTTGACGGACGCAACCTCTACGACACCGAGCGAATGGCACGCAAGGGTTTCCACTACTTCCCAATGGGACGTGGCGATTCTCGCAACCTGCCGATCCCCCAGCAACAATGGAACGCCGATAGCAACACGCCCGAGTGACCTGGCGATCAGAGCCTGCCTTTAGCGGGCTCTGATCCCATGCGCGACGGGAGTTTGTGAGCGCTTCTTTCGGGGCGCTCTGATGGTCTTATCTTTGCTTGGAGTTACACATTGGCATCGCTACCTTTGATAAGGCCCTCATCGGGCTCTTTGGTGACCCTGCGCCAGCAATCTCTCGGCTTGGGAATTCTCGCACTGCTGCTGTTCATTGCAGGAAACTACCAACAGGCCGCGATCGGTTTCGATTCACGCTTCGTACTATTTGCTGAAGAAATGTTGCGCCATGGCCCAGTTTTTTTCCCCACGACCTATGGCCAGCCTTACGCAGACTACTCTGCGACCTCTACATTTTTTATCTATCTGCTTTCGTTGCCTTTTGGGCGAGTAATCAGCCTGACGGCCTGGTTGCCTACCGCCATCGCTTCAGCGGTGATGGTGTCGCTGATCTACCGCCTGATCGCCCCGTACTCACGTCAGTGGGCGTTGCTGAGTATTGCCCTGCTCTTGCTGAGCAATAATTTTATTACTGAAACACGGGCGGTGTCGCTGGACCAGATGCTCGCGACAGTGGCCTTCGCAGTCTTCTATCTGGGCTACGCAACAGACCATTTCGAAGCGCCCAGGCGCATGGGCTGGATCCTCGCGTTACTGGTGCTGGGGTTCGCCATTCGCGGACCGATAGGGTTGGTGGTACCAACGGGAATGTTGTGTAGCTATTACGTGTTGAATGGCCAGTGGCGGCGTTTTTTCACGTTTGGGTTACTGGCACTGGCAATATTGGTGACGTGTATCGGGGTACTGTTGCTGCTTGCCAACATTAGTGGTGGCTCGGCATTTATGCATGAAGTCGTGCGCATGCAATTCAGTTCACGCATGGATGGCTCTGAAGGATCGAGCAGCCCGCTGTACTACTTCAGCAGTTCGGTTGGCAACTACGCACTGGCATACCCCCTGGCCATTCTGGTGCTGGCCGTAACAGTGCTGGTCGGGCGCAAGCACAAGACCCCGGCACTTCGGCTGTTGCAGTTTTGCACCGTCGCGGGGCTGATCATAATGATCGGGCTATCCATACCTCAGGCTAAAAAAGCACGCTACATGCTGCCGATGATACCGATGGCGGCGATTATCGCGGCCTATCCTTTTCAGGCAGTCGAGGGGCGTTTATTTGCCTGGTTACGTGGTTTGATGCTGGGGATTTGGTTGCTGCTGCCGGGTTTGTTGATCGCTGGATTGCTGGTGGCACGTCAGCGCTTTCCCGAACAGTTGACGTCGATAAGCGTGGTATTGACTGTACTGGTAGTGTTGCAGCTTGTCGCATTGGCCCTACTGTTCAAGCAGCAATGGCGGACTGTCGGCCTGGCATTCTGTGCAGTGCTGGCCGTGTGGTCGAGCTACATACTGGTCTTCGAACCCGTAGAGCGTCAGCTTTACGACACCCGTACCTTTACCCTGGCCGCACGTGACTTGATCCAGCGTGACCCTGCACCTGTGGTTCTGCATCGCTTGGGGAAAGACGCGAAGGCCATCAAGTTCATGGTCAACATTCCCGAGGACCTGAAGCCCATGTTCACCGAGTCGCCTGCCGAACTCGATGCTGTGCAGGGGCCCGCATGGCTGGTAATGGACCAGACGGATTACCAGACGTTGCACGGCACCCGATTGGCTGCGCTGCAGCCTCTGCTAAGTGGTCGGTTCGATAAGAATGACTACGTGCTGCTGCACCTGCCGTAGGCTTTATCGAATGCGCCGTAGCGCATTCGATAAACCCGCTTATTGCCCGACGAAATAATAGTCGCGCTGGCCGACAGTGATTTTTTCCACCACCTTCAAGGGTGCCGCAGGCTCGCTGCGGTTTTCCATGATTGCAACGTTGCCGGGCGCTGCGCGGAGAAACTGAGCCAGCTCATCCTCGGACCGCAAGGCCTCAAGCCTGCTCTGGCTGTAGAACACAGTGGCGCCAGCCAGCCGTTCGCTGGGGTTGAACAATACAACATGCTGCCCCTTGGCTTGCATCGCCTTGATCTGTGCAGTCAATGGCAGGAAGGACTCGTTGCGATCCGCACGTGGCGCCAGCCACAAGGCGGCGGCCAAGTAACCTAAAATCACTGCACCCAGCACCCCAAACACCAACGCGCGCCGATGGCGTAACAGCCTGCCTGCGAAGGGCGAAGACGGGGCACGTTCTTGCAACCCCTTAAACAGCACCGCAGCATACTCGGCGGCAAGCACTGCCGCTGCGGGAGTAAGTGACATCAGATAGACCATGCGCTTGCTGGAGGCAAGGGTCAGCAAGGCGAACTGTGCCAACAGCCATAGACTGAAGAACAAGAGGTAGCGATTACTCACCAAGGCTTTGCGGAAGTGCCAAAGCCCGAAATAGACCAGCAGGTTCCATGGCAGAAACGCTTGCGGCAGCTTGACCAAATAGTAATAAAACGGCTCAAAGTGGCCGGCGCTTTCAAACGAGCCACTGAAACGACCGACACTGTTGGCCCAGAGCACATCACCCAGCATCTGCAGGCCGCCGCGCTGATACAAAAAACCCAGCCATACCAACAGCGGTATCAGACCGAGCAGGGTAAACAGCGCTGGACGCAACCAGTTCGAAACAGTGAGTCGCTTTTCGAGCACGCTCTCGCCGACCAGATAAGCAAAGATCACTACACCCGGCAGCGCAAGACCTAACACCCCCTTGCTCAACGTAGAGATCATGATCCCCGACGCGAACAGTAACCAGGTGCGCAGCGCAAAATGCCTTTGCTCAGTCTGTTGACGGCTGGCATGAAAAAACGCCAGCAGTGCCAGCGTGACACCAAGGCTGAGCAGCGCATCCTCACCGACCTGCCTGGCATTACTCAAGTAACTGGCCGTGGTAGCCATCAAGATCGCGGCGGTCCAGGCGATTGTCGCTGGCCGTCCGAGCTTGCGCAACATGGCGTAAAGCAGCATCAGACTGAACAGACCCGCGAATGCTGAAGCCAGTCGCACCGCCAGCGGTGTCGCACCAAATAGGCGAATGGCACCGGCATCGAGCCACAGACTCAGCGGTGGCTTTTCCAGAAAAGGTTGTCCGTTGAGCTGGGGCACTACCCAGTCGCTATCGAGATGCATCTCCATAGCTATGCCCGCTACGCGGGGTTCAGCCGAGCCTTGCAATTGGTGGTTACCCAATGCAAAGAAAAACAACAGACACCCCAGCACAAATAAAATAAAAGTAGGTAAAGGAGTACGCATCAAGTCACCAAAGAGAAAGGTAAGGCCCCAAAAAAAAGCGGAGTTGTGTGCCACAATCGAGATGCCTGCAAGTGAATCAATTGCAGGTCCGACGCGAAGGGACGGGAGTTTATCCGATCGGATATTGAAATTTCGTTAAGATCGCCAACCGACCCCAAAAGAGACAGCCGGAGCGTCAAATACATGGACGTGGCATAATCACTCGCTGAATTTTTCGGACAAAAATGGGGAGTTTCGGGGATGGAAAATTCCTCCAGTAAAAACAAGGGCTTACGCCTTTTCGGGATCAAAGCCTGCGACACCATGAAAAAAGCTCGCACCTGGCTCGATGAAAAAAAACTGACCTATGATTTTCATGATTACAAAATGTTAGGCATCGACCGTGAGCACCTGACTCAGTGGTGCGACGAGCATGGCTGGCAGATCGTTTTAAACCGGGCAGGGACTACCTTTCGCAAACTCGACGACGGACAAAAAGCCGATCTCGATCAAGCCAAGGCGATAGAACTGATGCTCGTGCAACCGTCGATGATCAAGCGCCCAGTGTTTGATCTCGGTGATAGAACCCTGATTGGCTTCAAGCCCGATCTGTATGCGGCGGCATTCAAGTAAGCCAGAGCGCTGCTCAATCCGCCCTTTAATCAGTTAGAGAATTCAGTAAGAGGTATTTGCATGTCCACTACCCTGTTCAGCCTGGCGTTTGGTATCGGTACTCAAAACCGTCAAGGCGCATGGCTGGAAGTCTTCTATGCCCAACCCTTGATCAACCCGTCGGCAGAAATGATTGCAGCCATCGCACCCGCACTGGGTTACACCGGCGGCAACCAGGCCATCGCGTTCAATACCGATCAGGCTTCAAAGCTGGCTGACGCACTGAAATCCATCGACGCGGGCCAAGCGGCCTTGCTGACCCGTCTGGCAGAAAGTCATAAGCCGCTGGTCGCCACCTTGCTCGCCGAAGACGCAGCGCTGACCTCAACCCCTGAGGCCTACCTGAAACTGCACCTGTTGTCGCATCGTCTGGTCAAGCCACACGGCTTGAGCCTGGCGGGGATTTTCCCTCTTTTGCCTAACGTCGCCTGGACCAGCCAAGGCGCTGTGGACCTAAGCGAACTGGCTGAGCGCCAACTGGAATCGCGCCTGAAGGGCGAGTTCCTGGAAGTATTCTCCGTCGACAAGTTCCCGAAAATGACCGACTACGTGGTCCCGAGCGGTGTTCGCATCGCTGACAGCGCACGTGTACGTCTGGGCGCTTACATCGGCGAAGGCACCACGGTAATGCACGAAGGTTTCGTCAACTTCAACGGCGGCACTGAAGGCCCAGGCATGATCGAAGGTCGCGTCTCGGCTGGCGTGTTTGTCGGCAAGGGTTCGGACCTGGGCGGCGGTTGCTCGACCATGGGCACCTTGTCGGGCGGCGGCAACATCGTCATCAAGGTCGGCGAAGGCTGCCTGATCGGCGCCAACGCGGGTATCGGCATTCCATTAGGTGATCGCAATACGGTGGAATCCGGTCTGTACGTCACTGCCGGGACCAAAGTCGCGCTGCTCGACGAGAAAAATGCATTGGTGAAAGTGGTCAAGGCCCGCGACCTGGCCGGCCTTCCAGACTTGCTGTTCCGTCGTAACTCGCAAACCGGCGCTGTGGAATGCAAAACCCACCAGTCGGCCATCGAATTGAACGAAACGCTGCACGCTCACAACTGATTGATCCCGCGTCTGCTTTTAGCGCTGCATACGTAGCGTTAAAAGCGGGCTATTGAGCTGAATGACATGCCCCTGCCCTCCCCCTGGCGCGCTGATTTTCCAGCCGTCGCCGCACTGCAATGGCAAGGCCAGACTTATCTGGACAATGCCGCAACGACCCAAAAACCCCAGGCATTGCTCGACGCGCTTAACCATTACTACGTCAATGGCGCGGCCAATGTGCACCGGGCGCAACATCTGCCGGGCGCTAACGCGACTCAGGCGTTCGAGAACAGCCGCAGCAAGGTTGCCCACTGGCTGAACGCGGGCGAGTCTGCGCAGATCGTCTTCACCCATGGCGCAACTTCGGCCCTGAACCTGTTGGCGTATGGCCTGGAGCACGAGTGTGTTGCCGGTGACGAAATTGTCATCAGCGCCCTGGAGCATCACGCCAATCTGTTGCCTTGGCAGCAATTGGCGCACCGCCGCGATCTGAAACTGATCATTCTGCCGCTCGACGCCAACGGCCTGATAGATCTTGAGGCCGCCGCTACACTGATCGGCCCTCGTACCCGTTTGCTGGCTGTCAGCCAGTTATCCAACGTGCTGGGTGCCTGGCTGCCGCTGCCTGAATTACTGAGCATGGCCAAGTCCCACGGGGCACTGACGGTTGTGGACGGCGCCCAAGGCGTGGTCCATGGTCGACATGACGTGCAAGCGTTGGGCTGCGACTTCTATGTATTTTCCAGTCATAAACTGTACGGCCCCGAGGGTCTCGGCGTGTTGTATGGCCGCAATGAAGCGCTGACGCGGCTGCGTCATTGGCAGTTCGGTGGCGAGATGGTGCTGACGACCGACTACCATAACGCCAAGTTTCGCCCCGCGCCCTTGGGTTTTGAAGCAGGCACACCACCAATAGCCAGCGTGATTGGTCTCGGCGCAACCCTCGATTATCTGGCGAGCCTCGATCACGCGGCCGTGGTTGCGCATGAAGCGGCACTGCATCGGTTGTTGCTGGACGGTTTGAACAGGCGTGAAGGCATCCGCGTGTTGGGTGCTCCGCAATTGGCGCTGGTGAGCTTCGTCGTCGAAGGCGTGCATAACGCCGACCTGGCGCACTTGTTGACCGAGCAAGGCATCGCCGTTCGCGCCGGGCATCATTGCGCCATGCCGTTGTTCAAAAGCCTTGGTCTACCCGGCGCGATCCGGGTTTCCCTGGCGTTGTACAACGACTCCGACGATCTCGAACGTTTTTTCAGCGCACTGGATCAGGCCTTGGAGCTCCTACGATGAGCCTGCCTGTCGATGCACAAACAGCCCTTGAAACCTTCAACCAATCCCACAGTTGGGAACAGCGCGCACGCCTGCTGATGCAATGGGGCGAACGCCTGCCAGCGCTGAGTGAAGACGAAAAAAACGAGGAACATCGAGTGCATGGCTGTGAAAGCCAGGTCTGGTTACTCGGCAGCGTGACAGACGGCCACTGGCAGTTTCGCGCGGCCAGTGACGCGCGCTTGATTCGGGGTCTGGTAGCGTTACTGTTGGCGCGGGTCAACGGCTTATCGGCTGAAGACTTGCAACAGGTTGACCTGCCCGACTGGTTCAATCAGTTGGGCCTGAACCGACACCTCTCGCCGTCACGCAGTAATGGCTTGAACGCGGTGCTGCAACGGATGCGTCAACTGGCTTCTGGCAGCGCCTGAGCAGGCTTGAGCCTATCCGCCGGGCGTCTCACGCCCGCGACAATTTTGTCCACCGCCTTGGTCGCAGCGACCATACCGAAGGTCGCGGTCACCATCATGACCGCGCCGAATCCACCCGCGCAGTCCAGCTTGACCCCATCGCCGACGAAGCTTTTTTGCAGGCAAATGCTGCCGTCTGGCTTGGGATACCGCAGTTGTTCGGTGGAAAACACACAGGGCACGCTGTAGTGGCGGGTCACCGTGCGCGAGAACCCGTAGTCGCGGCGCAAGGTCGAGCGGACCTTGGAGGCCAGCGGATCGTTGAAGGTGCGGTTGAGGTCGCAGACCTGGATCAGCGTCGGGTCGATTTGCCCGCCAGCGCCACCGGTGGTGATGATCTGGATTTTGCGCCGCTTGCACCAGGAGATCAGCGCGGCCTTGGCGTTGACACTGTCGATGCAGTCGAGCACGCAGTCGATATCAGGGGTGATGTATTGAGCCATGGTCTCGCGGGTAACGAAGTCGGCCACTGCGTGTACTGTGCAATCCGGGTTGATGGCGCGCAGGCGCTCAGCCATTACCTCGACCTTGGCCCGACCAATGGTGCCTTCCAGCGCATGCAACTGACGGTTGCTGTTGCTGACGCAGACGTCATCCAGATCGAACAGGGAGATTTCACCGACACCGCAACGGGCAATCGCTTCCGCAGCCCACGAGCCCACGCCGCCGATACCGATGACCGCCACATGGGCCGCGCGCAACCGCTCCAGGCCCTCGATGCCATACAAACGGGCGACGCCAGCAAACCGCGGATCTTCTGTGCTCATGACCATTACCCCAAAAACCGGCGCGCATTATAGGACGCTATAGAGTTCAGAGTATCTTTATCCTGATAAACCGCTATTCGCAGGCAAGCCTGCTCCCACAGGGCCTGCGAAGAATCCAACCCGGTGCTTAAATTCGACCACAGGACATGTTGTTACAGAACTTAGTTGCATCGTTGTTGACCAATAGCCCATCGGCTGGTCTGTACAGCCATACAAAGGCCAGAGTAGGATGCGCGCCGACCGGCGTTCGTCGGCTAAATTACGTTCCACCCTTTTGGAACCAGAAGCATTTATGTCATCGCGTAAATTTGGACTCAATTTGGTGGTAGTCGTGGCGATCGCTGCGCTGTTCACCGGTTTCTGGGCGCTGATCAATCGTCCCGTTACAGCACCCGACTGGCCTGAACAGATCTCCGGCTTTTCTTACTCACCTTTCCGTTTGGGACAGAACCCACAGGAAGGCATCTACCCGTCCGACGATGAAATGCGTCAGGACCTGGAGTTGATAAGCAAGCAGACCGACAGTATTCGGACTTACTCTGTCGACGGTACGCTGGGAGACATCCCAAAGCTCGCGGAAGAGTTCGGCCTGCGGGTGACCCTGGGTATCTGGATCAGCCCCGACGAAGCGCGAAACGAGCGTGAGATTACCCGTGCCATCGAACTTGCCAACTCATCGCGCAGCGTCGTTCGCGTGGTAGTGGGCAACGAAGCACTGTTCCGTCGCGAAATCACGGTCAAGCAGCTCAGCGTGCTGCTGGACCGGGTGCGCGCGGCGGTGAAAGTGCCGGTGACGACCTCCGAGCAATGGCACATCTGGGAGAAATACCCGCAATTGGGCAAGCACGTTGACTTGGTCGCTGCGCACATCCTGCCTTATTGGGAATTCATTCCAGTCGACAAGGCCGGTCAGTTCGTACTCGATCGCGCCCGCGAACTGAAAAAAATGTTCCCGAAAAAACCGCTGCTGCTTTCGGAGGTTGGCTGGCCGAGCAATGGCCGCATGCGTGGCGGTGCTGATGCGACTCAGTCGGATCAAGCTATCTACCTGCGTACGCTGGTCAACAAGCTCAACCGTCAGGGCTACAACTACTTCGTGATCGAAGCCTTCGATCAGCCGTGGAAAGCGAGTGATGAAGGCTCGGTGGGCGCTTACTGGGGCGTTTATAACGCTGCGCGCCAACAGAAGTTCAACTTCGAAGGGCCGGTTGTCGCGATTCCGCAATGGCGAGTATTGGCCATTGGTTCTGTCGTGTTGGCGCTGCTGTCCCTGGCATTGTTGCTGATCGACGGCTCGGCGCTGCGCCAACGGGGCCGCACCTTCCTGACGTTTACCGCGTTCCTGTGTGGTTCGGTGCTGGTCTGGATCGGTTACGACTACAGTCAGCAATACAGCACCTGGTTCAGCCTGACCGTAGGCTTCTTGCTGGCACTCGGCGCCATGGGCGTGTTCATCGTATTGTTGACCGAAGCTCACGAACTGGCTGAAGCGGTCTGGACCCACAAGCGACGCCGCGAATTCCTGCCCGTGGATACCGACAACGCGTATCGACCGAAAGTCTCGGTACACGTGCCCTGCTACAACGAGCCACCCGAGATGGTCAAACAGACCCTCAATGCTCTGGCTGCTCTCGACTATCCAGACTTCGAAGTTCTGATCATCGATAACAACACCAAAGACCCGGCAGTCTGGGAACCGATCAAGGCCCATTGTGAAATGCTCGGCCCGCGCTTCAAGTTCTTCCACGTCTCGCCACTGGCCGGTTTCAAGGGTGGTGCACTGAACTACCTGATTCCGCACACGGCACCAGACGCTGAAGTGATTGCAGTGATCGACTCGGATTACTGCGTCGACCGCAACTGGCTCAAACACATGGTGCCGCACTTCGCCGACCCGAAAATCGCCGTGGTGCAGTCGCCGCAGGATTACCGCGACCAGAACGAAAGCACCTTCAAGAAGCTCTGCTACTCCGAATACAAAGGCTTCTTCTACATCGGTATGGTCACCCGCAACGACCGTGACGCGATCATTCAGCACGGCACCATGACCATGACCCGCCGTTCAGTGCTCGAAGAGCTGGGCTGGGCGGACTGGTGTATCTGTGAAGACGCCGAGCTGGGGCTGCGCGTATTCGAAAAAGGTTATTCCGCTGCCTATTCGCATAACAGCTACGGCAAGGGTTTGATGCCGGACACCTTTATCGACTTCAAAAAGCAGCGTTTCCGTTGGGCGTATGGCGCGATTCAAATTATCAAGCGCCACACGTCGAGCCTGCTGCGCGGTAAAGACACCGAGTTGACACGTGGGCAGCGCTATCACTTCCTCGCGGGCTGGCTGCCGTGGGTCGCCGATGGCATGAACATCTTCTTCACCGTCGGCGCATTGCTATGGTCGGCAGCGATGATCATCGTGCCAAACCGCGTCGATCCGCCGCTGTTGATTTTCGCGATCCCGCCATTGGCCCTGTTCGTGTTCAAGGTCGGCAAGATCATCTTCCTGTACCGTCGTGCAGTGGGGGTCAATCTCACGGATGCATTCTTTGCGGCGCTGGCCGGGCTCGCCTTGTCCCACACCATCGCCAAAGCAGTGCTCTATGGCTTCTTCACCACCAGCATCCCGTTCTTCCGTACACCGAAAAATGCAGCCAGTCATGGCCTCTTGGTGGCCATTTCGGAAGCCCGGGAAGAGGTGTTCATCATGTTGCTGCTGTGGGGCGCGGCCGTTGGTATCTGTCTGGTACAGGGCCTGCCGAGCGCCGATATGCGCTTCTGGGTGACCATGCTGCTGGTGCAATCGCTGCCGTACCTAGCGGCGTTGATCATGGCCTTCCTGTCATCGTTGCCAAAGCCAGCACCCCTGGTAGAACCCGCAACTGTTTGACCTGTTACTGCATAACGTTAAACGGCGGCCTTTGGGTCGCCGTTTTGCTTTAAGATAAGCGCCTTTTCCGCGCCTAGAACCTTGTTACCGGAGTCCTTACATGACGGCCCCAGCCGACCTTTCGCCCACTCTCCAACTTGCCTGCGACCTGATCCGTCGTCCATCGGTCACGCCGATCGACGCCGACTGTCAGGCGATGATGATGCAACGCCTGGGCGATGCCGGTTTTAAACTGGAGCCGATGCGTATCGAGGATGTGGACAACTTCTGGGCCACCCACGGCAACCACGAAGGCCCCGTGCTGTGCTTTGCCGGGCACACTGACGTGGTGCCAACTGGCCCGCTTCAAGCCTGGCAGAACGATCCGTTCGCCGCATTGATCGATGAACACGGCATGCTTTGCGGGCGTGGCGCAGCTGACATGAAAGGCAGCCTTGCCGCGATGCTGGTGGCCGCCGAGCGTTTTGTTGGCGATCACCCGAACCATAAAGGCTCGGTAGCGTTCCTGATCACCAGCGACGAAGAAGGTCCGGCACACCACGGCACCAAGGCGGTGATCGAGCGTCTGGCGGCGCGTAAAGAACGTCTGGACTGGTGCATTGTCGGCGAACCGTCGAGTACCACGCTGGTAGGCGACGTGGTGAAAAACGGTCGCCGTGGTTCATTGGGCGCCAAACTCACCGTGCGCGGGGTCCAGGGCCACGTGGCCTACCCGCACCTGGCGAAGAATCCAATCCATCTGGCCGCGCCCGCGTTGGCCGAACTGGCCGCCGAGCACTGGGATAATGGCAACGCCTTCTTCCCGCCGACCAGCTTTCAGATCTCCAACCTCAACTCAGGCACGGGCACGACCAACGTCATCCCCGGCGAGTTGTCAGCGATGTTCAACTTCCGCTTCTCCACCGAGTCCACCGTTGAAGCCCTGCAACAACGGGTCGCCACCCTCCTCGACAAACATGGCCTGGATTGGCATGTGGAATGGGCCTTGTCTGGCCTGCCGTTTCTCACCGAACCCGGCGCGCTCTTGGACGCGGTGTCTGCGAGCATCAAGGCCGTCACCGGTCGCGAAACCAAAGCATCGACCAGCGGCGGCACCTCAGACGGACGGTTTATCGCCACGATGGGGACGCAAGTCGTCGAACTGGGCCCGGTCAACGCCACGATCCATCAGGTCAATGAACGCGTCCTGGCCAGCGACCTCGATGTTCTGACCGAAATCTACTATCAGACTCTGGTCAAATTGCTCGCATGATGCTGACCTGCCCGATTTGCACAGCAGCCCTCAGCGCGGTTGATAACGGTGTGGTCTGCCCCGTTGGCCACCGCTTCGACCGTGCGCGCCAAGGCTATTTGAACCTGCTGCCGGTACAACACAAAAACAGCCGCGACCCTGGTGATAATCAGGCCATGGTCGAAGCCCGACGCGACTTTCTCAATGCAGGCCATTACGCGCCGGTCTCCAAGCGCCTGGCGGAACTGGCCGCCGAACGCTCGCCCGCCCGTTGGTTGGACATCGGTTGTGGCGAGGGTTACTACACCGCGCAAATCGCTGCGGCCCTGCCGAATGCTGATGGCTACGCGCTGGATATTTCCCGCGAAGCGGTCAAGCGCGCGTGCCGGCGTGACCCAGACATCACCTGGTTGATCGCCAGCATGGCCCGCGTGCCGCTGCCTGACGACAGCTGCCAATTCCTTGCCAGCGTGTTCAGCCCGCTGGACTGGCACGAAGCCAAACGCCTACTGAGCACCGGCGGCGGCTTGATGCGTGTCGGTCCCACCAGCGAACACCTGATGGAGCTGCGTGAGCGGCTCTATGACGAAGTGCGTGAATACGTCGATGACAAACACTTGATGCAGGTGCCCGCTGATATGCAGTTGCAGCACAGCGAGACCTTGCGTTTCACCCTGAGCCTGGTCGATGCTCAAGCCCGCGCCAATCTGCTGGCCATGACGCCCCACGGCTGGCGCGCCAGTGCCGAACGCCGGGCCAATGTCATTGAGCAGCCGGAGCCGTTCGAAGTGACGGTCTCCATGCGTTACGATTATTTCGTGCTTCAATAATCTACGAATCTACACACCCTGAATCGACGCTGCCTTGCCTGTGCGGGGCCGCCGAATGAATCCGCGAATGGATTTTCAATCAATCACGAGGCATCCATGCGCCAACCCGATATCGAGATTTACCTAAAAGACGCTGACGTCGACTACATGGCCATCGCCGCCTGGCTCAGCGCTGCGCTGGGCTCCTGCTCCGCGTGGGTCAAGAAAGGTCAGACGTACAAATGCACGGCCGGTGACGTTACCGTGACCTGGCTGCCCAAGGCTGTCGGCAAATGGAACAGCTTGTTTCTGGAAAGCGACAAGACCCCATGGGACGACGACATCGCCTGCGCCCGCGCCGCCTTCGCCGCGCTGAACGTTGAAGTTCGCTGCGCACCGGGCACATGGATCGAGGAAGAAAGCGACGACGCCGCCGACCGCTGGATTCGCATCAGCAGCGACGGCGAAGAAGAGATCGTCTGGCACACGACCTGAGCCTGACACCGCACAATGCAGGAGCTGGGGACGCCTGGTTCTTGCCCACGAAGGCCGCAACTCGGTGTACCTGACAGACCGAGTTGCCTGGTTCGCAGACAAGTCAGCTCCTTGTAAATCTGTGTACGGCCTGCTTATTTCATAGCCCCACGACGTCCTCTGCCTGCCAGCCTTTCTGGCCTTCGACCAGGCCGTATTCGACCTGCTGGCCCTCAGCCAGTGAACGGTGTCCTTCCCCACGGATGGCACGGTAATGCACGAACACGTCCGCGCCATCTCCACGCTGGATGAAGCCATAGCCCTTGGCATCGTTGAACCACTTCACACTGCCTGTTTCACGTGCTGACATTGGATCGTTGCCCCTGTTTTTTATTATTGAACGTCCGAGTATAGGGCAGCATTAAAAACGGCGAAATCCACATAAACGGCGTCGTTTTTTGCCGATCTTCAGCAGATGCGGCACACTGTCGCCCCCGAGCAGCTGCTCGTTTTCCCCTCATTCAGCAGAAGCCGTATGACCCGCTCCCCGTTCCGCCGTCTTGTGTTTGGCACCTTGCGCCGACTGTTGTACCTCTGGGTTCGCTCGGAAACCATCAACCAGTCGTCCTTCACCCTCAACCTCGACCGCAGCCGCCCGGTGTTCTATGCCCTGCAATCACCTTCATTAAGCGACCTTGCGGTGGTCGATACCGAGTGCCGTAAAGCCGGGTTGCCGCGACCGATTCTGCCGGTAGCCGTGGGAAACCTGCTGGAGCCCGCCGCATTCTTCTACCTGACACCCGAGCCCGACTGGCTGGGCCGCCAGGACAAACGCGGCGCGCCACCCACGCTGGAACGGCTGGTCAGCGCCATCAGTCAGAACGCCTCCGAAGATGCACAGATCATCCCGGTCAGCGTGTTCTGGGGCCAGTCGCCAGACAGCGAATCCAGTCCCTGGAAGCTGTTGTTCGCGGACAGTTGGGCGGTGACCGGGCGCTTGCGTCGATTGGTCAGCATTCTGATTCTGGGCCGCAAGACCCGCGTGCAGTTTTCCGCACCGATCCATCTGCGGGGACTGATCGAAGAAAACAAAGGCCACGAACGCACCCTGCGCATGACCCAACGCATCTTGCGGGTGCATTTTCGCAACTTGAAGGCCGCCGTCATCGGCCCCGACCTGTCGCACCGACGTACTCTGGTCAAGGGTCTGCTGGACGAGCCGCTGGTCAAGCAGGCCATTCTCGAAGAGGCTGAACGCGAGAGAATCCCCGAGAGCAAAGCCCAGGCGCTGGCCCTGCGTTACGGCAATGAAATCGCGTCGGACTACACCTACTCGGCGATTCGCTTTCTCGAAGTGGTGTTGAGCTGGTTCTGGAACAAGATTTACGACGGTATCAAGGTCAGCCATATCGAAGGCGTTCAAAATGTCGCCCAAGGTCACGAAGTGATCTATGTCCCGTGCCACCGCAGCCATATCGATTACCTGCTGCTGTCCTACCTGCTGTTTCGCAATGGCCTGACACCGCCCCACGTCGCCGCGGGTATCAACCTGAACATGCCGGTGATCGGCAGCCTGCTGCGCCGTGGTGGCGCGTTCTTCATGCGCCGCACGTTCAAAGGCAACCCGCTGTACAGCGCCGTATTCAATGAATACCTGCACACGCTGTTCACCAAGGGTTTCCCGGTCGAATACTTCGTTGAAGGTGGCCGCTCCCGCACCGGGCGCATGTTGCAACCCAAGACCGGCATGCTGGCAATCACCCTGCGCAGCTTTTTGCGCAACTCGCGGATGCCCATCGTGTTCGTGCCGGTGTACATCGGTTATGAGCGCGTACTCGAAGGTCGGACCTACCTGGGCGAACTGCGCGGCGCGACCAAAAAGAAAGAGTCGATCTTCGATATTTTCAAAGTCATTGGTGCACTCAAGCAGCGCTTCGGGCAGGTGTCAGTCAACTTCGGCGAGCCGATCAAACTGGCTGCGTTCCTCGACCATGAACAACCCAATTGGCGCGAGCAGGAGCTGGGCCCTCACTATCGCCCAGGCTGGCTGAACGAGACCACCCACCGCCTCGGCGAGCGCGTGGCTCAGGGCCTGAACGAAGCGGCGGCGATCAACCCGGTCAATCTGGTGGCGCTGGCCTTGCTGTCCACCAACAAGCTGGCGCTCGACGATCAAGCCATGGCGCGGATTCTCGACCTGTACCTGACCCTGCTGCGTCGGGTGCCTTACTCACCACACACCACGCTGCCTGAAGGTGATGGCAAGGCGCTGATCGAGTACGTGAAGGGCATGAACCTGCTGTCCGAGCAAAAGGACGCGTTAGGCAAAATCCTCTACCTGGATGAGCAGAACGCGGTCTTGATGACCTACTACCGCAACAACGTGTTGCACATTGTCGCCCTGCCCTCGCTGCTGGCGAGTTTCTTCCAGAGTTCGTCACGGATGACCCGTGAACAGATTCTGCGCTACGCCCGAGCGCTGTACCCCTACCTGCAATCGGAGCTGTTCATTCGCTGGCCGCTGGACGAGCTGGATGCCGTGATCGACCAGTGGCTTGAAGCCTTCGTCGAGCAAGGCCTGCTGCGCGTTGAAAATAACGTCTACCTGCGCCCGGCCCCGAGTTCACGTCACTTCGTCCTGCTGACCCTGTTGTCACGGGCCATCGCCCAGACGCTGCAACGCTTCTATATGGCGACCTCGCTATTGCTCAACAGTGGCCAGAACAGCATCAGCGCCGAAGAACTGGAAGATTTGTGTACGGTCATGGCTCAGCGATTGTCGATTTTGCATGGCCTCAATGCGCCGGAATTTTTCGACAAGAGCCTGTTCCGCCACTTTATCCAGACGTTGCTCGACCTCGGCGTACTGTGCAAAGACCCAGCGGGCAAGCTCAGCTACCACCCGCTGCTGGGTGAGCTGGCCGAGGGTGCAGCGAAGCGAGTATTGCCAGCCGAAATACGCTTGTCAATTCGCCAAGTGGCCCTGCATCGCGATGGAGAAACCCCTGATAGTTGAGAAAAAAACAAGATAGATATCATGAACTTGTGGGAAATATCCGGAATGATATGGCGATTGGTCTCTGGTTGATTTGGTGCTCCAAATCTCGGCTAGCATGGTTCTTGCGCCAACTCTCTGGCGCCTATCAATAGGGATGTTGTTATGACTAGCGAACCACGTTTGACCGTCCAGGGCGAAGTCTTCTACCTGCCAAAAATCATGTTGCCGACTGCCTGCACATTGACTGTCAGCCTGGAAGAGGTTTCCTTCGCGGATGCTGCCGCCAGGAACGTCGCGATCAGCAAAACCAAAATCACGCAGCAAGTGCCACTGGCGTTCGAGCTGAGTTACGTCCCGAATCAGCCAGCTGGCAGCTACTCAGTCAGTGCTCATATCGAATGTGAAGGCCGCCTGATCTGGGTTAGCGATACAACGAACATGGTTGAGCTAAACGAAGAAAACATCGTCGGCCTGCGAGTCCAGGTCGTTCAGGTCAACGCCTGATACAAGGTGATAACCGGCCAGTCAGGACTTGATTTGGAGGGGGTTGGTCGTTGTCATCAGCAGCAAAGATGTAACAGAGGCTGACCCAGCGGGCTAAATCCGTTAAGTTCTCCTTCGATGGCGTCAGGCTTCTTCTGGCGCCACCGATACGGAGATTCCAATGAAAAACCTAGCACTTATCCTTCTGACCAGTCTGCTCGGCGCGTGCAGTACCTCGCACCACTCCTCTCAAGCCAGCCTCGATGGGGAAGTTTTTTACCTGCAACGCATTGCCCTGCCTCCCGCCGCGACCTTGAATGTCAGCCTGCACGACGTGTCCAAAGCCGATGCACCGGTGGTCGTACTGGCCAGACAAAGCGGCCCGATCAAAGGCCAGGTGCCTTTGCCTTTCAATCTGGAATACGATCCAAAACAAGTAGAGGCTGGCCATCGCTATTCGGTCAGCGCGCGCATTGAGCTGGAGGGCAAACTCTTGTTCATCAGCACTGGGCAGTACCTCGTACAGTTAGGCGATCAGGATCAGAAACCACTGCGCATTCGCCTGGACTCTGTTCAATAATCCCCCGCGTAAGCCTGAAAACCCGGCTACCGTTTTCTCAATTCGATCCCATTGAAAAGGATGCTGCCATGCTCCGACCCTCCATTACTTTCACTGGCCTGTGCGCGGGTCTGTTGTTGTCGGCCAACGTGTTCGCCCTGTCCCTGAGCGATCTTTCCCAGTCGGACGCCACGGGCGGCCTCAAGGATGCGCTGACCCAAGGCGCGCAGATTGCCGTCAAGCAACTGGGCACCCCTGGCGGCTTCAGCAATAACAAGGATGTGCGCATCGAACTGCCAAGCAGTCTCGGTAAAATTGCGAAGAAGATGAAACAGTTCGGCATGGGCGCGCAGGTCGATCAACTGGAAGCCAGCATGAACCAGGCCGCTGAAGCCGCTGTACCGCAAGCCCAGGCGCTGCTGGTGGATGCCGTGAAGAAGATGAGCGTGGCGGATGCCAAGGGCATCCTCAGCGGCGGTAATGACTCGGCCACCCAATACCTGAGCAAGACCAGTCGCGAGCAGATCCGCGTCAAATTCCTGCCCATCGTCAAACAAGCCACCGACAAAGTCGGCGTCGCGCAAAAATACAACGCGTTCGCCGGCCAGGCCGCGAGCTTGGGGGTCGTCGACACCAAAGACGCCAACATCGAAGGTTATGTGACCGAGCAAGCCCTCAACGGCCTGTTTGAAATGATCGGCAAACAAGAAGCCGCCATCCGCCAAAACCCGGCAGCCGCAGCGACCAGTCTGGCGAAAAAAGTATTTGGCGCGCTGTAATCAACGCCAATGCCGGATATACACATCACAACCAATGCCAATACATTGTTTTTAAAGGATTAAAAATCAGTTTGATAGGAGGCCTCGCCGCGTCTTCGCCGCCGCGCTGTCGCGCAGCAAACGGGGTCCCTGTAGGAGCTGCCGAAGGCTGCGAAAGGCCGGGGTCGCGGGCGACCGGCACGACCTTCAGCGGTCTCAAGAAAGCGACCGGTTCCGTCGGACGCGACCCCGGGGTGATCGCAGCCTTCGGCAGCTCCTACGAATCTGCGTTTTGCTGAAAATATAATGACATTTATGCTTTATTTTTCAATAACTTAAAGGTTGTTTGATAGGAGCGCGCTTGCCCGCGATGGAGGTATGCCTGACACTCCGCTATCGCGAACAAGTTCGCTCCTACACAGGCTGTGTGAAAACCCTCGCCAGAAAATGAACTGCGCGCTCTCACGTGAATTCTGAAAAAGCTCGTCTGGTATACAGACCTAGAATTCACGTAGGGGCGCGATTCTTAGTACGTTTTTTAGCCAACCACTCGGTCTCCGAGGTTTTCACACAGCCTGTACAGATGGTTTGCGCCTGACGTAAATTCAGAGCATGACTCGATACTGTAGGAGCAACCGGGACGCGCAGTCTTGTTGGCGAATAACCAACGCGGAGCGCCTGATACACCGCTTCACCCCCCCACCTTCTTCACCCGGAACCACGCCGCATACAGGGCTGGCAGGAACAAGAGCGTCAGTGCAGTCGCCACGATCAAGCCGCCCATGATCGCGACCGCCATCGGGCCGAAGAATACGCTGCGTGACAGCGGGATCATCGCCAGCACTGCCGCCAGTGCCGTGAGGACGATGGGGCGGAAGCGGCGTACGGTGGCTTCGATGATCGCTTGCCATTGATCCAGCCCGGCAGCGATATCCTGTTCGATCTGGTCCACCAGAATCACCGAGTTGCGCATGATCATCCCTGACAAGGCGATAGTGCCGAGCATTGCGACAAAACCGAACGGTTGATTAAAGACGATCAGAAACAAGGTCACGCCAATCAAACCCAGCGGCGCGGTGAGAAAGACCATGGCGGTGCGCGAGAAACTGCGCAGTTGCAACATCAGCAAGGTCAGGACCACCACGATGAACAGCGGGACACCGGCCTTGACCGAATCCTGCCCCCGCGCCGAGTCTTCGACCGTGCCACCGACTTCCAGCAGGTAGCCATCCGGCAACTCGGCACGTACGCCCTCCAGTGTCGGCATGATTTGCTGAACCAGGGTTGCCGGTTGCTCTTTGCCATAAATATCGGCGCGAACAGTGACGTTCGGCAGACGGTTGCGGTGCCAGATGATGCCCTCCTCGAAGCCGTACTCCAGGGTCGCGACCTGGGATAGGGCGACGCTGGTGCCGTTACTGGTAGGAATCGCCAGGCTCGGAAGCGAGGCGAGGTCCGTGCGTTCATGAGGGGTCCCCCGCAACAGAATCTCGATCAGTTCGTCGTCTTCGCGGTATTGGCTGACGCTGGAACCGGTCAACGAGCTTTGCAGGAATCGCGACAGATCGGCAGTGCTCACGCCTAATGCGCGCGCCCGATCCTGATCAACGTTGAGGCTCACGACCTTGCTTGGCTCTTCCCAATCCAGATGGACGTTAACCACATGCGGATTTTCGCTTACCTTGGCCGCGACTTTACGCGCCAGGGCGCGGACCTCCTCGATGTGCTCACCGGTCACGCGGAACTGCACCGGATAGCCCACAGGCGGACCGTTCTCCAGACGCGTCACTCGGGAACGCAGGGTCGGAAACTGCTGGTTGAGGCTTTCGATCAACCAGGTGCGCAGGACCTCGCGGTCTTCGATGCTTTTTGCCAACACCACGAACTGCGCGAAGCTGGCGGCGGGCAACTGTTGATCCAGCGGCAGGTAGAAACGCGGTGAACCGGTACCGACATAGGCCACGTAGTTATCGATGCCTGGATGATCCTTGAGCATCTGTTCCAGCCGTTTGACCTGCTCGGCGGTATTGCTTAAGGAGGCACCTTCGGCCAGTTTCAAATCGACCATCAGTTCCAGTCGTCCGGAAGCCGGAAAAAACTGCTGCGGGACGAAACGGAACATCACCACTGACAGCACAAACAGGCCAACGGTGAGCACCAGCACCGTTTTACGCCGCCGTACACACCAGCCAACCATGTGCCGAACGCGTTGATAGAAGGGCGTGCCGTAAGGGTCCGCCGCGCCCGTGCCATGTTTGGCTGCGTGGATTTTCGCCAGGTCCGGCAGCAGCCGCTCCCCCAGATAGGGCACAAACACCACGGCGGCAACCCAGGACGCCAACAAGGCGATGGTCACTACCTGGAAGATCGAGCGGGTGTATTCCCCCGTGCTCGATTGCGCTGTGGCAATCGGCAAGAAGCCCGCAGCGGTAATCAATGTGCCGGTGAGCATCGGAAAAGCGGTGCTGGTCCAGGCGAAACTGGCGGCTTTGAGCCGGTCGTAACCCTGCTCCATCTTGATCGCCATCATCTCCACAGCAATGATCGCGTCATCCACCAACAAGCCCAACGCCAGCACCAGCGCGCCAAGGGAGATTTTGTGCAAGCCAATCCCCAGGTAATACATGCAGGTGAAGGTCATGGCCAACACCAGCGGAATTGCCAAGGCGACGACCATGCCGGTGCGCATGCCCAAGGAGAAGAAGCTCACCAGCAGTACAATGCCGAGCGCCTCGGCCAGCACCTGAACGAACTCACCGACCCCGGTTTTCACTGCCGCCGGCTGATCCGAGACTTTGCTCAGCTGCATGCCTGCGGGCAGGCTTTTCTGTACGCGGGCGAACTCAGCCTCCAGCGCATGACCCAGCACCAGAATATCGCCACCGTCCTTCATGGCCACGGCCAGACCAATGGCGTCTTCGCTCATGAAGCGCATGCGCGGCGCGGGAGGGTCGTTGAAGCCGCGAAAGACCTCGGCCACGTCGCTGATACGGAACGTGCGATCACCCACGCGAATCGGGAAATTCTTGATCTCGTCCACCGTCTGGAAACGGCCGGTTACCCGTAGCTGAATGCGCTCACTGGGGGTCTCGAAAAAACCCGCTGCCGACACCGCGTTCTGGTCTTCCAGGGCTTGCTGCACCGTTTCCAATCGCAGCCCAAGGGTCGCCAGCTTCACGTTCGAGAGCTCGATCCAGATCTTCTCGTCCTGCAAACCCAGCAGTTCGATCTTGCCGACGTCCTTGACCCGCTGCAGCTGTATCTGCACGCGGTCGGCGTAGTCCTTGAGCACGGCGTAGTCAAAACCCTTGCCCGTCAGCGCGTAGATATTGCCGAACGTAGTGCCAAATTCATCATTAAAAAACGGCCCCTGTATGCCCGGTGGCAAGGTGTGGCGAATATCACTGATTTTTTTCCGTACCTGATACCAAAGATCGGGAATCTGCGCCGAGTGCATGGCGTCACGCGCCATGAACGTCACTTGGGATTCACCTGAGCGTGAGAACGAGACGATGCGCTCGTACTCACCGGTTTCCATCAGCTTCTTCTCAATGCGGTCGGTGACCTGAAGCGCGACTTCCTCGGCACTGGCGCCGGGCCAGTTGGTGCGGATGACCATCGCCTTGAAGGTAAATGGCGGGTCTTCACTCTGGCCAAGCTTGGTGTAGGAAACCGCACCAACAATCGCCAGCAGTAGCATCAGAAACAGGACAATCTGGCGGTTGCGCAGTGCCCATTCGGAGAGATTGAAACGCATCCGTGCTTACTCCTTCACCGCCAGTTTCACTTCGCGATTACTGCGATCCACCGGGCGTATCTGCTCGCCCTCGTGCAGCACATGCACACCGGCGGCCACAACCCAGTCCGTGGCCTTGAGGCCTTCGAGAATGGGCACGCTGTCCTGACCGTAGGCACCGATTCGCGCGGGAATACGCTTGAGGATGTTATTGGCGTCGACCCGCCAAACGTAATTGACCCCGTTCTCGGCAGTCAACGCTGACAGCGGCACCGACAGGGCCACCGTTTGTTCGGTCTGGATGAACACGCGTGCGCTCTGACCCAGCTCGGCGGGCACTTTGCCCTCGGCAAAGGCGATGCGAGCGGCAAAGGTCCGTGAGCGTGGATCGGCAGCAGGCGATAACTCACGGATGCGACCTGAGAAACGTTGACCCGGTTGCGTCCACAACTCGACAGCGACCGCCTGACCGGTCTTGAAACGCCCGAAATTCTGTTCCGGCAAGCTGATCAAGACTTCGCGCTCGCCGTCGGCGGCCAGATTAAACACGGTCTGCCCCGCCGCCACGACTTGCCCGACTTCCACCAGACGCCTGGCGATCACGCCGTCTTGCGGAGCGCGCAACACCGCATAGCCGGCCTGATTATCGGCAACACTGAATTCGGCCTTGATCTGTTTGAGGCGCGCCTCGCCGGAACGGAACAGGTTTTCGGCGTTGTCGAACTGGGACCGGCTAACCAGTTGCCGATCCATCAACGTCTTGTAGCGATCACGTTCGGAACGGACCATTTGCAGATTGGCTTCGGCGGCGGCCACTTGGGCGCGGGTTGCTTCCAGTTGCAGGCGCACATCTTGCGGGTCCAACTCGGCCAGCGGCTGATTGGCCCTGACCCGTTCGCCCTCGTCCACCAGACGTTTGCTCACCTTACCTGCGATACGGAATGCCAGTTCCGGCTCGAACCGTGCGCGAACTTCACCGGGAAAACTGTCCATTGACTGCGATGAAGGCTGCGGCTGAACCACCATGGCCGGACGCACGGTGGGCTGGATAGGCTCTTCATGACCACAGGCAGCCAGTAAAATCACTAGACTGATCGGTAGAATAAAGGACAAGGCATCGCGACACATGGTGATGGACCTTTGGCAAAGGATGCTTTAATTATTGTACTGAAGCGCATAGTAAGAAATACCAAACTCACCAGTCCACTATTAAAACGAAGATGCCTGATAATTCATTACCCCGCCCCTCATTAAGTGCTTCGGGCCCCGGCCGCCCCAAAGACCTGGTCAAACGCCAAGCGATCCTCAATGCCGCGAAAAACCTGTTCGTGCGCAACGGTTATGCCAGCACCAGTATGGACGCCGTGGCCGCAGAAGCCGGTGTGTCGAAACTCACGGTCTACAGCCATTTCACCGACAAAGAAACGTTGTTTTCCGCCGCAGTGGTGGCGCGCTGTGAGGAGCAACTGCCTGAGCTGTTTTTCGAAATCCCCCACGGCATGCCTTTAGAGGCATTGCTGTTAAAGATTGGCCGGGGGTTTTATGCGTTGATCAACAGTCCCGACTCATTGGCGTTGCATCGGCTAATGGTCGCGCTCGGCAGTCAAGACCCGAAGCTGTCGCAGATTTTTTTCGAGGCGGGGCCTCAGCGAATTCTGCTGGAGATGGAACGCTTTCTGACCCAGATAGATAAGGCCGGCAGCCTGAGCATCGACAAACCACACCTCGCTGCCGAGCATTTTCTGTGTCTGCTCAAGGGCGCCTGCAATTTTCGCCTGCTGATCGGCTGCGGGGAGCTGCCGGATGAACAGGAGGCCGAAGCCCATGTTCAGGAAGTGGTGAGTCTGTTTATGCGGGCTTATCGGCCTTGATACGGCCATTCGCAGCCTTCGGCCACACAGGCTGCACAGGATCTGCCGAAGGTTGCAAAGGCTATATCAGCCCTTCAGTGCCTTCTTCGGGTAGATGTCGTAACGGCTGGATTTACCATCCAGTGCATAACTCGGTTTCGGCCCGTCGATGCAAGGGGCCTTGCGGGGTCGTTTGACCACGACGCGGTGAGTGGCGAGCGCCAGCGCGGCTTCCAGCAATGCCGGCGCGTCCATGTCATCGCCCACCAATGGGCGGAACAGGCGCATTTCTTTTTTCACCAACGCGGTTTTTTCCCGATGCGGGAACATCGGATCGAGGTAGATCACTTGCGGTGGCTCGCCTTCCCAGGCGCGGATCAAGTCGATGGCGTTGCCGGTCAGCAAGCGCATCTGGGCGATGATCTGCCCGACCTCGCGATCCCGCAGGCCCCGAGCCAGTCCGTCCTCAAGCAAGGCGGCAATGATGGGCTGACGCTCGATCAGGCTCATGTCGCACCCCAGACTCGCCAACACGAACGCGTCCTTACCCAATCCCGCCGTCGCATCCAGTACCCGGGGGCGCACGCCCGGCTGAATACCGACCGCTTTGGCGATCATCTGCCCACTGCCGCCACCGAACAAGCGTCGGTGGGCAACAGCGCCTTCGACAAAGTCCACCCGTACCGGACCCGAGGAGTCGGCACCCAATTGCTGTAACTGCAAACCGTCGTCCGTCACTTGCAGGGCGAAGTCTGCTTCGGCGTCCTCTAACGGCAGGCCAAGACGCTGTGCCCAGGCCAACGCCTGCGTCTGTCCGTTGTTTGTCAGGGCTTCGACCCGAATGCGGCTGCCCGTGTGTTGCTCACTCATGTGCCCATACGCTCAACTAATTTGTTAATGATCGGCAACATTGGCCGATAACAGGAATATCCGGCATTTTGCCAGAGCCGGACGGTCAACTGAGCGCTATGTCTGATATTCAACCCTCACCGATAGGCTATTTGTCGTACGCAGGCGACTATAGCCTCAGCAACTCCCGAACCTTGAGCGGCGTGACCCAGCTCTGGCAGGATGCGTTTGCCCGTGCGATGGCCGAGCAAGTCGGTGACGGCACGGGTGTTTCGACTGAGCTCAGCGCAGTTACCCCAAGCGCCAGCGGCGAACCGCTGGGTGGCACCAACACCCTGGGGCAGATTGTCGGTCAGCGTGACTGCGCGGTTGCCGACGTGCCGCGTACCCCACCTGAACATTTGCACCTGCCCATTGCCGAATTCGAACTCGACCTGCTGGACAAACCGGCCGAACCGTTCACTGTCGCAGACATGATCGCGCAACAGCGGCAGCTGAATTTCGAAAGCGGCTGGGTCCGCCCACTGGTGCTCAACCCTCCCCAGGCGGATACAAACCCTGGCCCCGGCCCGCAGCCGCGTCCGCTGCACTTGCCCATCGCCGAGCTCGAATGGGACCTGGCAGTCAAGCCTGCCCTGCCCCTCGAACCCGCCACTGTCGTCGCTCAGCAACGGCAACTGGATTACGAAAACGGCTGGGCTCGGCCTATCATTCTGCAAAACCTGCGCATGGCTGCATAAGCACCACACCCAGCGTTATGCCCTGAACAGCGTGTTCAATTGAGCGAACGGCAGCGCCTGTTCGCTATAGGTGAAGGTGCCTTGCTGGCTGATCTCTTGAGCTGCGCGATAAAAACCGCCCAAGGCCGCCCTTGCCAGAGAGGAGCCGACGCTGATCCGCTTGACCCCGCAAGCGCTCAAGTCAGCGACCGAGAGCGTCACACCGCTCAGCCCCATTACTACGTTGACCGGCCTCGGTGCTACGGCGCGCACCACAGCGATGACTTCTTCGCGCGTACGCAGCCCCGGCGCGAATAACACGTCCGCGCCCGCCTCGGCGTAGGCTTCGATGCGGCGCAAGGTGTCAGCGAAGTCCAGACGGCCGTGTAGCAGGTTCTCGGCGCGGGCGGTCAGCATGAAGGGGAAAGGTAAGCTGCGCGCTGCGGCAACAGCAGCCTTGACCCGCTCCACCGACAATTCGAAGGCGTAGATCGGGTTGTCCGCGTGGCCGCTGGCATCTTCAATCGAGCCGCCAACGATACCTAATGCAGCGGCTTTCAGAATCGTATCTGCGCAGCCTTCGGGGCTGTGAGCAAAGCAGTTTTCCAGGTCCGCGGCCACTGGCAATGCCGTGGCGTTGACGATTGCAGCGACATTATCCAATGTTTCCTGGCGGCTGATCGCACCTTCTGCGTCGGCACGCCCCAGTGCGAAGGCAAGGCCGGCGCTGGTTGTGGCTAAGGCCTCGAAACCCAGAGAGGCGAGTAATTTGGCCGAGCCTGCGTCCCACGGATTAGGGATGACAAAAGCCCCCTCTCGTTCATGCAGGGACTTGAAAGCCTGAGCGCGTAGTAACTGCGAATCCATTTGCACACTCCTTGGAGACTGACGGTTGATCGTTGGAGCTATCGACCTTACAGCAAGCCCAGTTGCTGCGCGACAGGCGCCCTTTCCAGTACCGCCAGCGGCGCCAACCCCGGCAGGCGAACCATCAGTTGTTGGTGAAAGCGTCTAGCAAGGTCGGGCGCCTGGAGGTTGTCGGGCGTGTGCAGGAACACATAAGGCGTGCGCCCCTCCTCAATCCAGCCCGCTACTTTCTCCACCCATGGCACAAGAAACGGGTCGTTGGCCTGGAGCAATGGATGGCCAATAAAGCGCACCTGAGGAAATTGCGTCAGGGCGGCAGGGCGTGGAGGGACTTTGGGCTTTTTCGATTGCGCATGCAGCACGGCGGGATCGGTCGACACACAGCTGAATAGCGCCCGAGGATCGAGGCAGATACGCTCCACACCCCGGTCCAGCAGCATTCGATTGAGCATCCGCTCTTCATCACCCTTGGCAAAAAACGCTGGGTGGCGGACTTCAACTGCCAACGGCCGCTCAAGGGCATCGATAAAGCTCGTCAGCTCGGCCAAACGCACGGGCCCGAAGCTGGCGGGCAGCTGCAACCACATTGGTGCGACCCTTTGCCCCAATGGCGCGAGCAACTGGATGAAGTCTTCAGCAGCGTGCAGTTGTTGGCGAAGGTCGCCACCGTGACTGATATCGCGATGAAATTTGGCGGTAAAGCGAAAGTGTTCAGGCAGGCTCTGCGCCCAGCGCTGGACAATGACCGGAGAGGGCCGTGCATAAAATGTGGTGTTTCCTTCAACGGCGTTGAACACCTGCGCGTACAGACTCAGGAATTCGTTGGGCCGGGCAGTTTCGGGGTATAAAGACTCACGCCAGGCATTTTCACTCCAGGACGGGCAACCGAGGTAATACGGGAGGTCGGGAGAATTCAAACGTGAAGATCGAGGCCCAACACTTCCAGATCCCACTCGACAAAACTGGCCGTGCTGAGATAACTGGCCAGCGCATAGGCGACGCGATTGCTGACGGAACGAGGGAATATCATGTCCTGCTGGCGGGCCGGGACGTTGGCCGTGGCTGAAGCTTGAGACCCTTGCGCGTGAGAGGCAATGGCAGGCATTTGGGACGGGACTTCGATCTCGCTGTCCACTTCTTCGAAGGAACCCTCAACTGTCGCCGGGCCTTTGCGAGGCTTGCGCTTTATGGGGTAGGAGCGTGATGAGGATCCGTCTATGCGCATTGATGCGTACTCGGCGTCTTATAGTGGCAATTTAGCTGCACGGACGATACTTGGCAAATGCCCGAACAGTTACTAGACCACATAATGTGTCTAAAGGTTCTAAAACGCCGATGGAATGTCGCTTTTGCAGCAGGCACAGACGGTATAGGGGGTCAGAGTGGCCGGGCTTTGGGGGTCGCTACTTTGTCACGCAGGTAAACCGGTTGCGCGTCGTCAGCAACAATCGCTTCACCACGCTGCCAGGCGAAGGTGGCCAGCGTCAGCAAATCCTGCGCATGAGGCAGCATACCCGCGTCCTGCCCTGCCAGCTTGACGGCGATCCGATCAGCGTAGCCCCAGCCGGTACCAGCGCCAAACCAGTCGCCCGTGGCATCGACAGGCAAACTGGCGTGTTCCGGTGGCAGCACGGCTTCGGCACCGATCAGACGCATTTCACCGGCGGTTTCGCGGTAGCAACCCCAATAGACTTCATCCATGCGCGCATCGATGGCGGCAGCGACCTGTCGGGCACCGTGTTCACGAAAAGCACGTTGCGCCAGCACCGCCAGGTTCGACACCGGCAATACGGGGCGCTCCAGTGCAAAGGCCAGCCCCTGAACCACACCAATCGCGATCCGCACGCCAGTAAACGCGCCGGGGCCACGGCCGAAGGCAATGGCGTCGATAGCGGACAACGCAATCCCCGCCTCGGCCAGCAAGTCCTTGATCATCGGCAGCAGGCGCTGGGCATGCAGACGCGGAATCACCTCGTAGTGACTCAGTACCTTGCCATCGTGCAGCAGGGCGACAGAGCAGGCTTCAGTGGCGGTATCCAGGGCCAGCAAGGTGGTCATCGGCATTTCCGTGAGGGTGAAAAAAGTGCCGCATTATAAACAACAACGGCCCGCAAGCGGGCCGTTGTTCATCATTGAAAGCCGAATCAGCTCAATGCAGCCAGCACCTTGGCGGTGATGTCTTCAACTGAACCAACACCCTCGATATGGCTGCACTTGGGCTTGCCGTTCGCGGTGCTTAGATTCTGGTAGAAGGCTACCAGCGGCTTGGTCTGAGCGTGGTAGACCTCGAGACGATGACGCACAGTAGCTTCGACGTCGTCCTTGCGCTGAGTCAGGGGTTCGCCAGTAACGTCGTCCACACCTTCAACCTTTGGCGGGTTGTAGATCACGTGGTAGACGCGACCGGAGCCATCATGCACACGACGACCGGAAATGCGCTTGACGATTTCTTCGTCGTCGACCGCGATTTCGACCACATTGTCGATTTCAACACCAGCTTCTACCAAGGCCTCGGCCTGAGGAATAGTGCGCGGGAAGCCGTCGAACAGGACGCCATTGGCACAATCAGGCTGAGCAAGGCGGTCTTTGATCAGGCCGATGATCAAGTCATCGGAGACCAGGCCACCGCTGTCCATGACGCTCTTGGCTTTCAAGCCTAATTCGGTACCGGCCTTGACCGCTGCGCGCAGCATGTCGCCAGTGGAAATTTGCGGGATACCGAATTTTTCGGTAATAAATTGTGCCTGAGTACCTTTACCGGCACCGGGAGCTCCCAGCAGAATCACGCGCATCGATGTGCTCCTCAATTTTTATATAGATATCGTCAGACTCGCCTCATGGGGCCAATCTCAAAAAAAGATTCAGCCGAAGATTGGCTAAAGGCTGATCAAGATACACAGCAGGCTATCCCCACACAAGCTACCAAAAGTCGCAGCAACTCGTACCGAACCGGCATCCAAAAGTACACCATCCTAAAGGTGCGACTGGGTGCAACCCTATAAGAATGCGTCGTCAATAGTCACTATGTTGCCACGTTATGACAGGCGCCGCCCACTTGGGGCAGCGCCCGACACCCTCAACCCGTGTTGCGTAATCCTGCAGCGATGCCCGCCACAGACACCAGTAGCGCTTGTTCCAGGGGGCTCTCCAAAGTCGCCTCACGTTTGCGCGAGCGAGCCAGAAGTTCGGCTTGAAGCAAATGCAGCGGGTCCAGGTACGTATTGCGCAGACTGATGAACTCCAGCGTCTCCGGGCTATGGGCCAGCAGTTGAGACTGGCCCGTCAGCCCCAGAACCACAGTGCATGCCTGCGACAATAAGTCGCGTAAATGCGCACCCAAATGTTGCAGACGAGGCTCCACCAACCGCTCGTCATACATTCGGGCAATATCGCTGTCGGCCTTGGCCAGGACCATCTCCAGCATATCGATGCGGGTACGGAAAAACGGCCACTGCTCACGCATCTGCGCCAACAGGTCGCTCTCGCCGCGCTCCAGCGCCTTGCCCAGCGCCGCTTCCCAGCCAAGCCAGGCGGGCAGCATCAGACGCGTCTGGGTCCAGGCGAAGATCCATGGGATCGCACGCAGACTTTCCACGCCACCTGCGCGACGCTTGGCTGGACGGCTGCCCAACGGCAAACGACCCAACTCCTGCTCCGGCGTTGCCTGGCGGAAATACTCAACAAACTCCGGATTCTCGCGCACCACCGCGCGGTAAGCGCTGACACCATCAGCCGACAAGTGATCCATCATCTGCCGCCACGCCGGTTCCGGCATGGGCGGTGGTTGCAAGGTCGCTTCGAGCACCGCAGCCAGGTACAGATTGAGATTTTGCTCGGCGATGTCCGGCAAACCAAACTTGAAGCGAATCATCTCGCCCTGCTCGGTGGTACGGAAACGCCCAGCCACCGATCCCGGCGGCTGCGACAGAATCGCCGCATGCGCAGGACCGCCACCGCGCCCGACAGTACCGCCGCGACCATGGAACAACAGCAATTCAACTTGCTGCTCGCGACAGATTTCCACCAGTTTTTCCTGCGCCCGGTACTGCGCCCAGGCTGCCGCCGTGGTGCCAGCATCTTTGGCCGAGTCGGAATACCCGATCATCACTTCCTGCGGGCCCTGCAGGCGCGAGCGATAACCCGGCAGACTGAGCAACTGCTCGATCGCCGGGCCGGCGTTATCCAGGTCGGCCAGGGTTTCGAACAAGGGCGCCACGCGCATTGGCCGTTGCAGCCCAGCCTCTTTGAGCAGCAGTTGAACCGCCAACACGTCGGAGGCCGAGCCCGCCATCGAGATCACGTAAGAGCCCAACGACGCGGCGGGTGCCGCCGCCACTTCCCGGCAGGTGGCAAGGACTTCGGCGGTATCGGCTGCCGGTTTGAAGTGACTCGGCAACAAAGGCCGGCGATTGTTCAGCTCACGCAGGAGGAAAGCGATGCGGGTTTCTTCATCCCATTCCTCATAACGACCCAAGCCCAGATAATCGGTGATTTCGGTCATTGCCGCGCTGTGGCGGCTGGCGTCCTGGCGTACATCCAGACGTACCAGAAACAGACCAAACGTGACTGCGCGCCGCAGGCTGTCCAGCAATGGACCGTCCGCGATCACGCCCATGCCGCATTCATGCAGCGACTGAAAACACAGTTGCAGCGGCCCCAGCAGGTCACGGTTGTTTTGCAAAACGCTATCGGGCGCCGGTTGCGTGACCGCCAACGAAGACTGCGCCCAATTGCGGGTCGCTCGGAGGCGGTCACGCAGTTGTTTGAGCACCGTTCGGTAGGGTTCGGCGCTGTCACCCGCCGCTGCACGCAACTCGGCGCTGGCCTGTTGCATGGAGAGCTCGGAGGCCAGTTGTTCGATATCACGCAGGTAAAGGTCAGCGGCCATCCAACGCGCTAACAACAAAACCTCACGGGTGACCGCAGCGGTGACATTCGGGTTGCCATCCCGGTCCCCGCCCATCCATGAGGCAAAGCGGATCGGCGCAGCCTCTAGCGGCAAGTGCAACCCGGTCGCGGCATGCAAGGCGTGATCAGCCTTGCGCAGGTAGCTGGGGATCGCGTGCCACAACGAATGCTCAATCACGGCAAAGCCCCATTTCGCCTCATCGATTGGCGTCGGGCGTGTGCGGCGGATTTCTTCGGTGTACCAGGCTTCGGCGATCAGTCGTTGCAAGCGCACAGTAATTTGTTCGCGCTCAGCGGCATTCAAATCGCGATGGTCCAGCGCAGCCAGCTGTGCGGCGATGGCGTCGTACTTTTGAATCAGGGTGCGCCGCGCCACTTCGGTGGGGTGAGCGGTCAACACCAGTTCGATTTCCAGCTTGCCCAACTGTCGGGCCAAGGCCTCGGGGCTGTGGCCAGCGCTTTTCAGACGCTCAAGCAATTCAGGCAATACACGGGACTCAAAGGGCTTGGGCCTGGGATCTTCGCGACGGCGGATGAGCTGGTACTGCTCAGCGATATTGGCCAGGTTCAAAAACTGGTTGAACGCCCGAGCCACCGGCAGAAGCTCGTCTTCACTCAGTTCGTCCAGACTTGAACTCAACTGCTCGGTGCCCGCCGCCGAATCACGGCGCCCCGCTTTGGCAGCCTTGCGAATGCGCTCGATCTTGTCGAGAAATTCGGCCCCATGTTGCTCACGAATGGTATTGCCCAACAGCTCACCCAGCAGGTGAACGTCCTCACGCAAACGTACATCGATATCGGTCATAAGCCCTTTTCTCCAGCGTTTCTGGACCGGTGCCCGCTCAGCCATAAAAGAAACCCGACTGAACAAGCGCGCAAAAATCTGATCTACCAAGAGTGCACAGCGCGGCAAGTTCTGACAAGCACGCAACCGTTTGCCGTTGCTCTGTAGCTTACATTCTACGGAGATGGGGCTAATCTCAACGATAAGCCCCACAACGGCTTGCTACCCCGATTGCACTCGCCATGAGCGGGCTAATAACCCTGAGGTCCATATGAAAATCCGTGAACTCGCCAAACACTGGGAACAGAATGCCAAGGGACGCCTGACCAAAACCGGCTATGCGATTCATTTGGACGTCGAATCGGCCGCACGCCTGGCCGCCATTTCCGAGATGTACCCCAAACGTCTTCCCGAAGAACTGCTAGGCGAACTGATTGGTGCTGCACTCGAGGAGCTCGAAACCAGCTTCCCGTATGTCAAAGGCAACCATGTCGTGGCCACCGATGAAGAGGGCGATCCACTCTACGAAGATATCGGCCCAACCCCACGTTTCCTCGCCCTGTCGCGGCGTTATCTGCATGATCTGACCGAACAGGCTGACACGCAAAAACACTGATTACAACGTCGCTCCCGGTCTTTCCTGATCCCGTATGCCCGGCTGCTTTTTGCAGCAGGCATGCGCGTGCACGCCCCAAAAACCACACGCCAGAGCCTCCGCAGAATGGATCCAAAACAGTCAGCCATTTGAAAACCTGACTGAACTATTCAAAAAACCGACAGGTCACAGCCTATAGCCATTACAGGAAAAGCCCTGATAGTCGCTGGCGTAGACCCTGTTGTCTCACCCGCGCCAGGTACATGACTGCCATGGAAAACCAAGCCTTCTGAGGAGTTACCCAATGGAGTTGAACACCATGAAGATCAGTACTGCCAAAACCTCGTTTAGCACACTGCGCGGATTGAAACTTGCTGCGTTGGCCCTTGGTAGCAGCCTGGTACTGGCCGGCTGTGCTGGCCGTCCACCGACCGAGCAGTACGCGGTGACTCAATCGGCCGTGAACAGCGCCGTAAGCGCTGGCGGCACCGAGTTTGCCGCCGTTGAAATGAAGTCGGCGCAGGACAAACTCAAGCAAGCTGAAATGGCCATGCACGACAAAAAATATGACGAAGCCAAACGTCTGGCCGAACAGGCTGAATGGGACGCCCGCGTAGCCGAACGCACGGCTCAGGCGGCTAAAGCCGAGCGAGCGGTGAAGGATGCCCGTCAAGGCGTTGATGAAATACGTGAGGACAGCGTGCGTACCTCGCAATAAGCGCGGCCTCGCCCAATCCCTAGTGCATTCGTAATCGCGTGCTTCGCAATTGATTTAAAGGACGAAAATATTATGCGTAAACAATTGATGATCCCTGCCCTACTCGCGCTGAGCGTTGGCCTGGCAGCCTGTTCTTCACAGCCTAATGTGAATCTTGAACAAGCACGGACCAACTTCTCGGGCCTGCAAGCCAATCCGCAAGCCAACAAAGTGGCTGCGCTGGAAACTAAAGACGCCAGCGATTGGCTGGACAAAGCCAACAAGGCCTACCAGAGCAAGGAAGACCAGAAGATGGTCGATCAACTGGCTTACCTGACCAATCAGCGCATCGAAGTGGCCAAGCAAACGATTAACCTGCGCACGGCTGAAGCCGAGCTCAAAGACGCTGCCGGTCAACGTGCGCAGGCTCGCCTGGATGCGCGTGACGCACAGATCAAGCAACTGCAAGCCAGCCTGAACGCGAAACAGACCGAACGCGGAACCTTGGTGACATTCGGCGACGTGCTATTCGATCTGAACAAGGCTGATTTGAAACCAGGCGGTCTGGTCAACGTCAACAAGCTTGCCCAGTTCCTCCAGGAAAGCCCGGATCGCAAAGTGATTATCGAAGGCTACACCGACAGCAGCGGTTCGGCCTCGTACAACCAGTCGTTGTCCGAGCGCCGTGCCAATTCAGTACGGATGGCACTGGTGAAGATGGGGGTGGGTCCTGAGCGCATCGTGGCCCAGGGTTATGGCAAGGAGTACCCGGTCGCCGATAACACCAGCAACTCGGGCCGTGCCCAGAATCGTCGCGTAGAAGTCACCATCTCCAACGATAACCAGCCTGTAGCGCCGCGTTCTTCGATGCAATAATCGACTGCCACACCCAAAAAAACCCCGTCTGCGTTCATTCAGCAAGCGGGGCTTTTGGTGATTTAGGCCAGATACTGAGGTAAACCTCGATCTGTACGGGCCGTTTTGGACGGTAGCGTTACGGCTGCAATTGCTGCGGCGTCTCTTCGCCGGCGCAACGCACGGCTTGTTTCTTGTCGTTGACCAGCACACCGCTGAGGTCTTTCTGCTCGGTATTGAACAGCACCAGAACGCCGTCGATGCACTGCGCCACTTCGACGGCAGGTTCAAGAGCAATCTTGTATTCCTCACCGGCAGGCGCCATGAGCATCGTAAACTGGTTGAGCAACAGCGCGTCCTCAGGCTTGGCGAAATGCAGGTAGCCGTAGTACCAGAGGATGCCGACGGTGCCGAGGATGCTGCAGATACCGGTGATAATCAGGGGGATTGCGTTACGTTCTTCGCTCATTGCGGACTCTCTGAATGTTCAACTTCTGAATGCTGTTGTGCCGGCTGCGCAGCCGGGACACTAGGGTAATTCGGCACTTCGGCCAAACGTCGCAGGCCATTGAAATGCTGTGGATCCTCAAGGTAGCGCAGCATCACCTGACGCCAGGTAGGGTCGGAGAATGTCTGCACATGCCCGCCACGCGTCAATTGCAGCACTCGCGGAGGGGGCGCAGCTTGATACAGACTGATGCCGTTGGAAAGAGGCACCAGCGAATCATCCAGGCTCTGGAAAATCAGCATCGGCGTTCCGGCCAGATTTGGCAGGCCCTTGATCGCGCTGTCCGCGTCCGGAATCAGCCACGACAGCGGCGTCTGCAACGGCCAGGTCAACCACGACGTACTGAGGGTATACCGGGCGACATCGCGGTAGCTGGCCGGCGTTCCGTCAAGTACCAACGCCTTGATCCGGGCGCGCTGTTGCGGATGCTCGGCCAGATAATGCACCGCTATCGCACCACCGAGACTTTGCCCGAGAACCACCATGGGCTTGCCCTGGACCTCGGGTGCTTTATCGAGCCAGGCGAACGCAGCGTCGACATCCTGATAGATCGCCGGCAGGCTAGGCTCGCCTTGCGACAGGCCATAACCGCGGTAGTCCAGCAACAGCACCTGATAACCCTGCTCCGGCAACCACCAACTGCCACCCAGATGCCAGGCCAGGTTGCCGCCATTGCCATGCAAGTGCAGCACCGTGCCCTTGACCGGGACCCCAGCCTTGGCCAGCAACCACCAGCCATGCAATTGGGTGCCATCGGCAGCCGTCAGGGTCACATCACGATAGGCCAGATGAGCTTTCTCGGGGGTGAACGGCAGGCCTGGCTCCGGGTAAAACAGCAGCGAGCTGCAACCGGTGAGGATCAACATCAGGGCCAGCGCGCCGAAAATCTTCAAAGATGCTTTCCCTTCCAATCAGCGGTGAATTCTTCGCAGGCAAGCCTGCTCCCACAGAGGATTACTTGATCCTGTGCAGACTGTGTGGAAACCCCTGCTCCATTTTTTAACGCCCGGGCAGATCAAAAGGGCTTTCACACAGCCTGCACAGAAGATTGCGTGATTCTGTGGGAGCAGGCTTGCCTGCGAACTGGGCCTACAAGATATTCGAATAATCCGCTTCGATCCGGTCCAGGCTCAAATGGTTGAGGAAGTTGGAAAAGCACATCCATGCGGACAGCGCATTCATGTCACGGAACTGTTCGGGCAGGTATTTCGGTGGCACCACCAGCCCTTCATCGACCAACTGACGCAAGGTGCGCATGTCTTCCAGGGTAGTTTTGCCACAGAACAACAACGGTATCTGCTCAAGCTTGCCTTTGCGCACGGCCAACTGAATGTAGTTGTAAACCATGATAAAGCCCTTGAGGTAGGACAAGTCTTTAGTGAATGGCAGACCATCGGGCACCGAACCACGGAATACGCGACTCGCGTTGCCGTAGCTTTCGGACATTCCGAAGCCTTGCTCACGATAGAACTCGAAAACCTGCAAGAAATCAGCGCCCTCTTCGGCCATGTGGATGGCGCGAGTACGATTGGTCAGCTTGCGCAAGCGGCTTGGATACGAGGCAAACGCGATCACTTCCATTAGAATCGCCAGGCCTTCCTGGGTCACGGTGGACGACGGCGGCCCCTTGGACAGGAAGGTGCAGATCGGCTGATTCTGGCCATTGAGGGTCGTGCCGACATGCACCAGCCCTTCGTGCACCTCCAGCGCCCGCACGTCGCGCTCGTTGAACATCGCATCCGTGCGAATCTTGATGTAGTCGGCACCTGCCGCCGCGTCGGCGACGATGCCGTCGGACTCGAACACACGGATGGTCTCTTCCGCTTCACCAAATACCTTGTTCAACCGGGTTTGCAGCATATTCACCGCATCTTTGGCGGTGAGCATTTTCGGCTCGTCCTTGAGGTCCCCGCGCCCGGCGATGTTGTTCAGGTAATCGGAAAGCATCAGGCCCAGGTCGGCCAGGGTCGGGTCGCCCGCATGGAAGGCATCGGACGCAGCGCCATAAAGCTCTTGGGAGATCAGGCCAAAATCCGCCGTCCCCCGCGCTTCAAGCATACGGATGACCATCCGGTACTCCTTGCACATGCGCCGCATGATCTGCCCGACCGGGTTGAACTGGCCCAACTGGCGGGTAATGTCACGCTCGATGTTCTGGAATTCCAGCTTCACTGCGTTGGAGTCGAAAGTCAGCGGCCGACTCTCGTAGTAAGCGCGGTCCACAACGGGCATCTTCTTGCCCTTGGCGTCGAGGAAGCCATGGCGAATACTCTCGTCCCACTTCACCGCATCGAGGACACGAATCGGTGTCTGAGCCACGACAATGCGGTCCGACAAGGCTCGAATAGTCTGCTGGTAATCGTCCACCCTGAACTCCTTGATTGGTTAGCCGTGTCGCCCTACTTGGGCAAGCGCTGATACCGCGCCACCTCGAGAAAAACATCGGAGTTGGCCGGATCATCTAGATAGGCAAACACCTGATCGAGAGGACTGGTGATAAGCACACCGTTACCCTTCTCGGTTTCCAGCGTCTCGCCAGCCAGGGTTTTCTGCTCGATCAACTGATCGATCCGATCGACATCAAGGTTGTAGACAACCAGTTCGTGACTTTCGGTCAACTCAAAGCCAGCCATGACAAAATTATCCCCGTATTTGTGCGGCAAGCTCGCCGACAGATACCAGCGACTGCCATGCCGAGACACGGTAAACGGGTACTCGTCGCGGTGTTTTCGGTCACCCTTGCGGTAGCTGACAGCCTTGTACTGGTGGGCAGCCGTGCGCGTGACTTCAAGCTCGAGCGCTTCACCCCAGGCATTTTTGCTGGTCCATGTGCCGAGCATGGCTTTGGGTGCCGCGTCGTTGGCGGGAATCGGATCCTTGAACGTCACCAGACAGCCGCTCAGTAATACGAACGACAAGGCGACGACCGCACGCCATGCTTTCATTGGGCTCTCCTGAAAATACGCATATTCACTCGCAAACGGGTGTCGTGGTCCCCAACACCAGGTGCAGGTGGCGGGTTAGGATACCGAGCATTTCTTCGTCTGCGTGGGGCTGCGGGCCGTCGAGCAGGCCTTGATATTCCATCCGGCTGATAATCCCCGTCAACACTTGAGCATCCTGTTGCGGCTGTGAAGAACCCATTACCTGAAAAAACTGACAGGTACCTTGCAGCAAGATCTGCTGATGCGCACTCACCAATCGTGCCAGCCGTGGGTTGAGCAAGGCCTCATGATGGAAGGCATGTTCGGCAATCAGTTGCTCACGGCGCGTCATCAATTGGCGACGCACGTACTCCATGGTCATATGCGCGATTTCATCGGCCAGCCGGGCTCGGGCGCCGGGGCTACCATCGCTGCGAGCGACCATTTCGCGCAGGATCACTTCGGTGTTTTCCCACAGCTTGGCCATGTAAGCCGCGCTGCGTTCGACGTATTGGGCGAAGGCATCGGTGAGCAAGTCATCAATGTCTTTGAAGTAATAGGTGGTGGCTGACAGCGGCACACTGGCTTCGGTGGCCACCGCACGATGGCGCACGGCCCGTACGCCATCACGGACGACGATGCGCATGACCGCGTCAAGGATATCCTGCCGACGCTGTTCACTGCCCTGTCGGCTGGCTTTGCGGCCTTGATACTGAACACTCTGCGCTACCGCTGTGGCAACGCCAGCAGCACCCTTTTGAGCGATCACACGGTTCACGACAGGTTTTCCTTTTGAATGGTTGTTGTCTCGACTGGCCTCTTCGCAGGCGAGCCTGCTCCCACAGGATTGTTTAGTCTGTGGAGGCACATGCGGTTTGCCTGACAGGTATAAAAAAGCCGCCCTTGCGAGGCGGCTTCTTCACATTTTTACGCTTGTGGGCGCATGTGCGGGAACAGGATCACGTCGCGAATCGACGGTGCATCGGTGAGCAGCATCACCAGCCGGTCGATGCCGATACCTTCACCGGCCGTTGGCGGCATGCCGTATTCCAGTGCACGCACGAAGTCAGCATCGTAATGCATGGCCTCATCGTCACCTGAGTCCTTGTCGCGAACCTGAGCCTGGAAGCGCTCGGCCTGGTCTTCCGCATCGTTCAACTCGGAGTAGGCGTTGGCAATTTCGCGGCCACCGATGAACAGCTCGAAGCGGTCGGTAACGTTCGGGTTGTTGTTGTTGCGACGTGCCAATGGCGACACTTCGAACGGGTATTCGGTGATGAAGGTCGGCTGCTCCAGTTGGTGTTCGACCAGTTCTTCGAAAATCATGGTCTGCAACTTGCCCAGACCTTCGAAGCCTTTAACGGCAGCACCGGCTTTCTTGGCGATAGCACGCGCCTTGTCGATGTCTTCAAGATCGGCCGCAGTGATGTCCGGGTTGTACTTGAGGATCGACGCGAACACGGAAATGCGCTGGAACGGTTCGCCGAAATGGAACACTTTGCCTTGATAAGGCACGTCGGTGCTGTTCAGAACCAGCTGTGCCAGCTCGCGGAACAACTCCTCGGTGAGGTCCATGTTGTCTTCGTAATCAGCGTAGGCCTGATAGAACTCAAGCATGGTGAACTCAGGGTTGTGCCGAGTCGAAACGCCTTCGTTGCGGAAGTTGCGGTTGATCTCGAACACACGCTCGAAACCGCCTACCACCAGACGCTTGAGGAACAGCTCTGGCGCGATGCGCAGGAACATGTCCAGGTCGAGTGCATTGTGGTGCGTCTCGAAAGGCTTGGCTGCGGCACCACCAGGGATGGTCTGCAACATCGGCGTTTCCACTTCAAGGAAATCGCGTTGCATGAAGAAGGCGCGAATGTGCGCGATGACTTGCGAGCGAACACGGAACGTGTGGCGTACTTCTTCGTTGACGATCAGGTCGACGTAGCGCTGACGATAGCGGGTTTCTGTATCGGTCAGGCCATGGTGCTTATCCGGCAGCGGGCGCAGGGACTTGGTCAGCAGGCGCACGGTGGTCATTTCAACGTACAGGTCGCCCTTGCCGGAACGCGCCAGGGTGCCTTCGGCAGCGATGATGTCACCGAGGTCCCAGGTTTTGACCGCAGCCAGGGTTTCTTCGGTCAGTGTCTTGCGGTTGACGTAGACCTGGATACGACCGGTCATGTCCTGGATCACCATGAACGAGCCACGGTTGAGCATGAGGCGACCCGCGACCTTGACCGGAATCGCTGCAGCCAACAGCTCTTCCTTGGTCTTGTCGACATACTGCTTCTGCAAATCATTGCAGTAGCTGTCGCGGCGGAAGTCGTTGGGGAAGGCCTGGCCCTTGGCGCGCTCGGCAGCAAGTTTTTCCTTGCGCAGAGCGATCAGGCTGTTTTCTTCCTGTTGCAGGTCTTGCGGGTCGAGTTGTTGGTCGCTCATGTCTTTAAATTTTCCATCGCAGGTTCGTTGCCCTCGCCATCAGGACGAGGGACTTGAATCGGGGCTGCTTTATCAGGGCTTGGGATTACAGCCCTTGTTTGAGGCTGGCCACAAGGTACTCATCGATATCGCCGTCGAGCACGTTGACGCAGTCGCTTCGCTCGATATTGGTGCGCAAATCCTTGATACGCGACTGGTCGAGCACATACGAGCGAATCTGATGACCCCAGCCGATATCCGACTTGGTGTCTTCCAGGGCCTGCGAAGCAGCGTTGCGCTTCTGCACTTCCTGCTCGTACAAGCGTGCCCGCAACATTTTCATCGCGGTGTCTTTGTTCGCGTGCTGGGAACGTTCGTTCTGGCAGCAGACCACGGTGTTGGACGGTATGTGCGTAATCCGTACCGCCGAGTCGGTGGTGTTAACGTGCTGACCACCGGCACCGGAGGAGCGGTAGGTGTCGATTCGCAGGTCCGACGGGTTGATGTCGATTTCGATGTTGTCATCGATTTCCGGCGACACGAACACGGCCGAGAACGAGGTGTGACGACGGTTGCCAGAGTCGAATGGGCTTTTACGCACCAGACGGTGCACGCCGATTTCGGTGCGCAGCCAGCCAAAGGCGTATTCACCCTTGATGTGGATAGTCGCGCCCTTGATCCCGGCGACTTCGCCAGCGGACAGTTCCATGATAGTGGCGTCGAAACCGCGTTTATCCGCCCAGCGCAGGTACATGCGCAGCAGGATGTTGGCCCAGTCCTGAGCCTCCGTACCGCCGGAGCCGGCCTGGATATCCAGATAAGCGTTGTTGGCGTCCATCTCGCCGCTGAACATCCGGCGGAATTCCAGCTTCTCCAGCGACTCGCGCAGGCGCTCGACTTCGGCGGACACGTCATCCACAGCGGCTTGATCTTCTTCTTCGGCGGACATCAACAACAGGTCTTTGGCGTCGACCAGGCCTGAGGACATTTCGTCCAGCGTGTCGACGATCTGTGCCAGCAAGGAACGCTCGCGGCCCAGGTTCTGTGCATACTCGGGGTTGTTCCAGACAGCAGGATCTTCAAGCTCGCGATTGACTTCAGTCAGACGCTCATGCTTTTGATCGTAGTCAAAGATACCCCCGAATGGTTTCAGAACGCTCGGACAGGTCCTTGATGCTGTTTAGGATCGGGTTGATTTCCATGGTGGGCAGCACTCGTAGGCGAACTTTTGAAAGCCGACGAGTATAACTCACCGCAGACAGCTAAGGCAGTCCGTTAGGCAGGCCTTACGGGAGTTTCTGCGCTACACCCTCCCCTCACTACCTCATTGCGCCCGTTGTTCCGTTCGAGTTCAAGCCTCTTTTGGGTGCCGAGAATCAGGTGCCGGCTGGTTCCTGTTGTGGTCAGGGACATGGGTAGCTTCATGCGCTGCGCTGCGCTTCCCTTCCTTCTCGACACGGTAAACCTCGGCAAAAATCTCCGTGATGGTGCGTTGCGGGTTGCGTTTGTGCAGCGTTTTTACCTGAGCGCTCATGCGCAATAGCTCGACGCTGGGTTTGGCCCATTGGTCTTTGCGCAGTGGTTCGGACCATGTGCGCATAGATTCAGGCAAGGCTTGGCGGGCCATGCGTTTGACTCGACCGACCTCCCATTCGGTCAGGCGATGGGGCAAGGTCCAGAAGGTCATGATGTGGAACAGGTACCAGAAAAAGCCGTAAATCCAGCCGCGCTCCTTGTCATTAATTTGCTGATGCAGGCGAGCGCGGGCGTTGCGGAAGGTGTGCAGGCCTTCGTGAGGTGGATCGCCGAGGCCTTGCAGGTCCAGCGGGTCGGTGATGTCTTTGAGGCTGTGGACTTCGTATTCCATGTAGGCCCGGATGGCTTCCCAATGGCTGATGGCGAGCGGTAAGCCGCCGCAAACGAATTCGACTGTAAAACGTTCGTCGCTGGGCTCATGGTAAAAGCCCAACCCCATGCTGTATTGACGCTGCACGCCATATTGATTGGCGCCTTGAGCCTGAATCACCCAGGCCGTCAAGGACTCCCAACGCACGATCAACGCCTCGGTTTCGGCGCGGGGAACGAAGCACACTTCGCGGCGTTGGCGGTTGAAGCGGGTGGGAATGATGTCCTCGTATTTGTTGTGAACGTAGAACCAGATGAGGATAGCCACGGCAAAAACAAAAAGGCCCAACCAAATAGCACCCTTGTAACTTGCAAGGAAAATACCCGTGACGGCACCCGTTACATCATCCAGACCATATCCAAAAATCACTCCCAATACACCGCCAACAAATGGCACTAGTAAAGCAATCAAGACGAAGCAATTGAGCGGCAAACCGAGGGTGACTTGCCAAGAAAAAACCTGTGGCGAACCTAACCCTAAGTCCATATAGACATCATTCAGTTCACCGACATAAGGGCAATAAGGCGGTAATTGTGTGGGCAATGGCAATGGGGCTAGGTAAGTAACGCGTCCACTGGGAAACGGGTCTACATCACCCGCCTGTTTGGGCTGTTGAAGTTGCGGCTCCGGCAGGATTATTTCAGGAGTCTTACTCATGAGCCCCGTCCAGCGTCAGCGGGTCGATCATCAGCAATTCGGCCTCTCGGTACGGTGGTTAAAAGGGCGCCACAGGAAAGATCCCCTCGCCTTTGGGGTCCAGCCGCAGGTGATAGCGCTGGCTATGCGCCTCACCTTCGGAATCATAGGTTTGTACAGCAACTGCCAGGATCAAGGCCGCCCGAACCACGGTCGAGGGCCGTTCGCGCTCATCCGGGTAGTCCAGCCCAAGAATCAGCGGCGCGGACTGGACCACGCGCAGGCTACTGACCACATCATCACTGACGATTGCCCACTGATCTCGATCGAAACCGCGCTCCCATTGGGCTCTGATGACGCGGTAGGCGCCGAGACTCAACTGGTGAGAGGGCTTGCCCATCAGTGGCTCTTGCAGGTTGGCGAGGCTCAGACCGGGCAGGATCAAATGGATCCTGCCCGGTTTGGCCTGGAGTAGCATGTCTTGCCACCAATCGCCGTGGAACTTGCGACCGACCTGAACCTGCGGCGCCTGCAACAGGCCCGTCAGTTTCCGCTGGTAATCGCCAAGGCTTAACGCTTTGCGCTTGTCATCATCCAGGCTCCATGGGGTGCTTTCCAACCACTGATCATGGGGAGAAGTGTTGTAGCGGTTATAGAGCCAGGTGCCGCCCAGTTCCAGCAGAGTAAACATCGCACCGGCCAGGTTGACGCGAAAGAATACCGAGGAAAACCGTGCTCCGGATGCGGCCCACGCAGCAGCTCGCGCCGCACGATCCGGCGCTAACAAAACTTTGTAGGCTGAATACAACACATTTCCCAAATCATAGGAATGACTGGCAAGCTGTCCGCCCGCACCCACCATGGCCAGCGTTGCGCTGTTTTGAAGTTCATGGTTTCCGCTAAGCACGGCCTGCTGCCAATTGGTGTGGTGTGCATTGAGGCTAGCGATTGAGGTAATAATCCCGGCCGCAGAACCCAATCCCCCTAACCCAATATGTAGCTTTCCCAACTGCACATGCACACTGTTCAACGCGTGTTGGTTAAATACCTGCATTAGAGTGGCAGCCCGTGCAGTCAATGCCGTGTCAGTGATGCCTCGAACGACAGTAAAGCCAGCAGCGGCGGTTGCCGCCCCTGCATTAGCGAACGCAGTCCACTCTTGCCTATGCCGCGGGGTTGATAATGTCTCTTTGAACACCACCACCAAATTCACCACCTGCGCCACAAACACCAATAACCCAACCCCATCCCCCAACACATTTAACTTCGGCGCGGCACTCATCCCCTGACGCACATTCCCCATCAATCGTCCGATTTCCTGTTGTTGTGCAGGCGGGAACAATAACGTCACCCCCGCCCTGCCCTGCTTGGCGCCAAAGAGCCTGAGGGATTCATCGGGCAGTTCGGCGATAGGGCTGATGGCGTGAGCCAAGCGCGCCTCAAGCGAGCTCAGTACCCAGCGAACCCGGTGTATTTCCACCTGCAGCTCTTGCGCACGCGGCTCTTTGTGGCTCCAGTGACGCATGATTTCGTTTCGCTCACGATCAAGCTCCTTGAGGTATCGACGTTGTTCAAGAACCTCCTTGAGGTCCCGTTGCAAGGCGCCTTGTTCGTCCGGTGTGGCAAAGGTAAAGGTCACGCCTTCGGTCTTCGCCGCCTCGATGATCCGTGCTGACAATGCCTTGGGCAGGTTTCGGAACAGCTCGTCCATGTTCGGCATCTGCTCGCGCTGCATGGCCCGGCTGAATTCGGTTTGCATGCGCTCCATGCCGAGGCGCAGGGCGGGGGCCAAGGTGTCTCGAGCACCTTCGGCCACCACACGGACGTTGTGAGGCAGCTCATCGAGGGCCGGGATTTTTCCCTGTCCGATGTCGCGAGACACACTGATCCAGTGCGGCAGGTTATTGAGCAGCGCATAACCCGCGTTGAACAGCGCTGCGTACTGGGTTGCCAGCTGGGTTTGCTCACTCAACGTCAAGGTGTGGAACAGCGGCAGGCTGAACTGTGGCTTGTCCTCCAGCCAATCAAGGATAGTCTGGCTGGCGGTGTCGCTGCGGCAGATGTCTTTCAAGCAGGCATATTCGGCGCTGAAGGCCGCCATCTGCTGTTCGGCCTGGTGTGCGTCGAAATACCAGGCGGCGCGATGGAAACGGTCGGCGGTGATCAGGGCCACGCGGTCGGCGGTGATCAAGTCGAGCAGCGCATTCCAGCGCATCAATCCTGCCCGATGCTCGGCCAGCGCCTGGTCCATGGCGGCGCGATCAATCAGCTCGTCGACGCCGCGCTGCCCCATTTTGGCACCGCTGAGGATGTCCTCAATGCGTTGGTTCTGTTGTTTACCCACCTTGAGCAGCGCGTTGAGGTGACGCTCCACAAAATCGTCAGGTGCCGAGCGCATATGTTGGCGCGTGTAATAGCGCCAGTCGGCGTCCTGAATGATCCCTTCTCGGGCGGGCCCATTGCCGACTGCGCCCCAAAAACCGACCGCCTGACGAAACTCCTCCAGCGCCTGCTGGCGCAGCACCGCCAGATCCTCGGGTGGTTCGCCCTGGCGCCTGGAAACGGCCTGACCGCTCTTGTTCAAGTGATCGAGCAATGCCCGACCGGTGTGGCTGCGCTGGGGTTGCGGCAGGTTTTCCAGCGCTTCGAGCATGGCTTTGATGGCCGGGTCGTCGCTGGCTTCGGCCAGACCGGTCAAATTGCTTTCATTGAGCAGCGTCAGCGATTCGATGTAACAAGCCAGCAGGTAGTCGCGCTCGTTGGCGCCTTTTTGTTGACCGCCGTTGGCCCAGGCGTCGATCCAGCCAACCACGACGTCTTGATAGTTGGCCAGATCCGTCAGTACGCCGATATCGTCCTGAACCAACAGGCACAGCGTGTCGTGTTGATACTGCGGCAGGACGCGTGTCAGCAACTCACCCACGTGCGCCTCACGGAAGCGCTTGGGGCGTTCCCACAGATACGGGGCACGCTCTTGTTCAGGCACGGTTGCATCAGGCCGTGGCACGTCATCTTCGGCCAATTCAGCCAACCAGCGCTCCGTCTGTTGCAGGGTGAGCAAGTCCTTGCCACCCGTTTCACAGTTCACGTTAGCCAGCGGAATGGACTGCATGAAATGCGCACGCTCCTCAGCACTTTTCAGCATCCGGTTACACTTGGCGGCGGTCCACTGCACCTCGGCGTAAGCCACCTGCAAGGTGCTGCTTCTGGCGAACACCAGCGTGGGCTGCGTACTTTGCTCGCCACGCTGGTCGGTGGCGACCTCGGTGCCTTGCCAGAGCAGCGCGCTGACCACGCCATCAGCTGTCTTGTATTCGTGAAGATGGCCGGTGCCGCTGTCGATGATATAGAGCCAGCCATCTCGCAACAGACGCACCCCCAGCGGCTGGCTTTTGAGGGTATAGGGCAGCTTCAATTCGCCAGCCGGGTCAGCGTGTTCCACCAGGCCATAGCGCAAGGGCAGCAGTTGCACCTTGGGTTGACGCAGCGGGCACATGCCGTAACCGAGGATGTCACTTTTGGATTCGGCGGCAGCGGCCAGGTTTGGGTCTTTGCGGCGGGAGGTGGTCATGGGCGCTCCTTGTCGGCCGAGTGGGCCAAGGCCCAGGTAGGCGCCAGCGAAAGGGAATGCGCAGTTTGAATGAATAGATGAGAGCAGCCTGTCGGAGCCAGGCAGTACTTATGGTGGGATTTTTCCGAATATTGACAGGGGGGCTCTGACGGAAAACCCCACAGTCAACAACACATAACAACAGGCATGAAAAAACACCTGACATGCTGAGATTGGCGCTCTTTCGCCTGACATTGCACGGGCGGCTAGACGCGGCCGCTAATTCAGCGACTTTTGAGTGTAATGATTATTTAACTCAGGACTCCGCGATGGAGCCCATAGCACGCCCATTAACTCACCCCCACCACCACCTGATTGCGTCCGTTGTGCTTGGCGGAATACAAACCTTTGTCGGCTTCCATGATCAATTGGCGACTGCTGGAACCCGGTTGCGGAGTCAAGGTGGCCAGGCCGATGCTGATGGTCAGGCGAGCACCCGGCGCGGGGGCAATGTGTGCAATGTTGAGGCCAGCCACGGTCTGGCGCAGCTTCTCCGCCAGTAGCCGTGCGCCGCCCGGCGAGGTATTGGGCAACACCAGGGCGAACTCTTCACCGCCGTAACGCGCGGGCAGGTCGGAAGAACGACTGCTACTCTCGCGAATCGCGGTGGCGACCTGGCGCAGCGCTTCGTCACCTTCCAGATGGCCGAAGTTATCGTTGTAGGCCTTGAAGTAGTCCACGTCGATCATCAACAACGAGATCTGGCTTTGTTCACGCAGTGCCCGACGCCATTCCAGTTCCAGGTATTCGTCGAAGTGCCGACGATTGGACAGGCCAGTCAAGCCGTCAGAGTTCATCAAGCGCTGCAACACCAGATTGGTGTCGAGCAACTGCTGCTGGCTGACGCGCAACGCCCGGTAGGCTTCGTCACGCTGCAACAGGGTCATGTACGAGCGTGAGTGGTAACGAATACGCGCCACCAACTCGATAGTGTCCGGCAGCTTGACCAAATAGTCGTTGGCCCCGGCCGCGAAGGCCGCACTTTTGATCAGCGGCTCCTCCTTGGTCGAGAGCACGATGATCGGAATATCGCGGGTCAGCGGGTTATTGCGGTATTCGCGAACCAGGGTCAGACCGTCGAGGCCCGGCATCACCAGATCCTGCAAAATCACCGTCGGCTTGATCAGAATGGCCTGGGCAATCGCCTGATGCGGATCAGCGCAAAAGTGAAAATCGATATTGTCTTCGTTGGCCAGACCACGGCGCACCGCTTCACCAATCATCGCCTGATCGTCGACCAGCAGCACCATCGCTGAGTTTTCGTCGGTTTTCTTGAAACCGTCCATTTGCAAATCATACATACCGGGGTTCCTGCTCTCTGGCTGGACGTGAACTCACCTGAAAAGTCATTGGGCGAACACCTCCATCAGTCTGGGCGCAATCTTGTCCAGCGGCCGAATTTCGACGGCAGCATCAATGGCAGCGGCGGCCTTGGGCATGCCGTACACCGCGCTGCTGTGCTGATCCTGTGCGATGGTCAGAAACCCTTGCTGACGCATTAATTTAAGCCCTTGGGCACCATCGCGCCCCATCCCCGTCAGCAACACACCCACCGCGTCTCCACTCCAATAGCTGGCCACACTCTCGAAAAAGACGTCGATCGAGGGCCGATAAATTTCGTTTACGGGCTCGGCGGTGTACGCCAGAGTACCGTTTTTCAACAAGCGAATATGGTGATTGGTCCCCGCCAGTAAGACCGTACCCCTTTGTGGAGGCTCGCCGTCGCGTGCCAGGCGCACAGGTAAACCTGAGGCGCTGGTCAGCCATTCAGCCATACCTGCGGCGAAAACCTGATCCACATGCTGTACCAGCACGATAGCGGCAGGAAACGACGCGGGCAGGCCTTTGAGGAGTGTTTCCAACGCTGCCGGGCCACCCGCGGACGAGCCGATGGCCACAAGGCCCTGACGTTGTACGCTCTGACGCAACGGCGTGGCGACCGTGCGTACGCGGCTGTCGCGCTGACCGATCAACCAGTCAATATTGAGGATCTTGCGCAATAACGGGGCCGCTGCATCCTTAGGATTTCCTGAGCCCAACGCAGGCGTATCGACCACATCCAGCGCGCCATACCCCATGGCTTCGAACACCCGATGGACATTCTGCTGCCGGTCCACGGTAACGATGACGATGGCGCAGGGTGTAGCCGCCATGATCTGTCGAGTCGCTTCGACGCCGTCCATGACCGGCATGATCAGGTCCATCAGGATCAGGTCCGGCGTCAGTTGCGCACAGCGCTCGACAGCCTCGGCGCCGTTGGCCGCGACCCAGACCACCTGATGCGCGGGTTCAAAGGCAATGGCCCGGCGCAGAGCCTCCACGGCCAGGGGCATATCGTTGACGATGGCGATCTTCATCCTTGCGCACCTCCTATCAACTCCATCACGGCATCGAGCAACGCATCGTCATGGAAGCTGGCTTTAGCCAAGTAATAATCCGCGCCAGCATCCAGACCACGACGGCGGTCTTCCTCACGGTCCTTGTATGACACCACCATCACTGGCAGCGACTGCAGACGGCTGTCACGACGCACCAGGGTGACCAGTTCGATACCGTCCATGCGCGGCATATCGATATCGGTGATCAGCAAGTCGAAGTCTTCGGCACGCAAGGCATTCCAGCCGTCCATTCCATCCACCGCAACGGCGACTTCGTAGCCGCGATTGACCAGCAACTTGCGTTGCAGCTCCCGCACCGTCAATGAGTCATCGACCACCAAGACCCGCTTGCGCGCTACGGCGTCGGCTTGCCGAATACCCCCGTCAATGCGTTCCAGACGTCCGGTATTGAGAAGTTTTTCCACCGACCGCAGCATATCTTCCACATCGATGATCAATACCGCCGAACCGTCGTCGAGCAAGGCGCCAGCCGAAATATCCTGGACTTTGCCCAGGCGTGGGTCGAGAGGCAACACCACCAGGGTGCGCTCACCGATAAAGCGCTCGACCGCCACCCCATACACCGCTTCACGCTCACGAATCACCACAACCTTGAGCACGTCGCCGACAGCCTGGTTTTGCGGGCGCTGGAGCAACTGACTGGCCGCTACCAGGCCGACATGGCGCTCTTCGTGCCAAAAATGCTGACGACCTTCAAGCTGCACGATTTCGTCGGCTCGCAAGTCACGCATGCGCTCGATATGCGCCAAGGGGAACGCGTAGGCCTCGCCTCCGACGTCGACCACCAGGCTGCGTACCACCGACAGGGTCAGTGGTACTTCAAGGTGAAAACGACTGCCCTGCCCTGTGCCCTGTTCGACGTCGATCGCCCCGCGAAGTTGACGGACCATATGCTGCACCGCGTCCAGGCCGACGCCGCGCCCGGACACTTCGGTGACCTTGTCACGCAGACTGAATCCTGGCAGAAACAAAAAGCTCAGCAGCTCGTCTTCACTCAATTGCTCAGCGGTCTCGGCTGGCGACAACTGGCGTTTGACGATGCTATGACGCAAACGGTCGAGATCCACACCCGCGCCGTCGTCGCTGATTTCCACCACCAACAGGCCGGCCTGATGGGACGCCCTGAGCCGGATCAGCCCTTCGGCAGGCTTGCCTGCCAGCAGCCGCTGCTCTGGAGGTTCGATGCCATGATCCACTGCGTTGCGTAGCAAATGGGTCAACGGCGCTTCGAGCTTTTCCAGCACATCGCGATCGACCTGGGTTTTTTCGCCTTCGATTTCCAGGCGCACACGCTTGCCCAACTCACGCCCCAGATCGCGGACCATGCGCTCCTGACCGACCAGTACGTCGGCGAAGGGGCGCATCCGGCAGGCCAATGCGGTGTCGTACAACAACTGCGCACGCTGACTGGCGTGCCAACCGAACTCGTCCAGTGCCGTGGTCTGCTGGATCAGCATCGCCTGGGCTTCCGACAGCAACCCCCGTGCCTGCTCGAGCGTCTCGAGGATCTCGACGCTTGCACCGGACTCCTTGAGGTTCACTTCCAGGCTGTCGAGGGTGCGACCGCTGTTACTTTGCAGACGTTTGAGCCGCTGCATCGTCGCCAGATACGGCTTGATCCGCTGAGTTTCGACCAGCGACTTACTCGACAAGTCGAGTAGGCTGTTCAGGCGCTCGGCAGTCACCCGCAATACGCGCTCGCCGCCTTCGGTGATCCGCTGATTTCGACGTGGTGCATCAAGCGTTACAGAGGTAGAAACAGGCTCAAGACCGGTCTCTGGCTCCGGTGCGTCAAGACGTAATGCTTCGGCCAATAAATCGGCAGTTGTCATTTCTGGCATAGACAGAAGTGATTCAAGAGACGTCTGCGTAGAGGGCGCCAGCACCGAACGGCCGGTGGCTGCGACCGGCGTCAGCAGCAGGTTCATTTGCACCACGTACGCGTCGATATCCGCCGGGCTGACGCCCGCGCTATCAGGGGTGGCGATACGCATCAGCAAATCGGTGCCGAGCAGCAAGGCATCAATATGCTCGGCCCGCAGGTGCAAGCGGGATTCCTGAGCACTGACCAGACAATCTTCCATCACATGGGCCACGCTGACCCCGGCATCGATACCGACAATCCGCGCCGCGCCCTTGAGCGAGTGGGCGGCGCGCATGCAGGCTTCCAGGTGATCGGCTTGCGTGGGGTTGCGCTCCAGCGCCAACAGACCGGCACTGAGCACCTGGGTTTGCGCTTCGGCTTCCAGGGCAAACAACTCAAATAGCGAAGCATCGCGCATCTGTTCTGGCGTCATGTGAGGCTCCGGGTCACCGCTGACAGCAGTTGATCTTCATCAAGCAGACGCAAACTGCGCGCCTTCCACCGCATGACACCGCGGGTGAACCTGGCATTGGTGTGATGACCCGAGCTGGACGCCGAATCCAGCGCGAGTTCGTCCATGGCATGAATCCCGTCGACCTCGTCCACCGGTACCACGACCGGGCCACCGTGTGCGGCAACGATCAGCATGCGCGGCATGATCCGTGCCGATTGAGGCGCGGCGGGTGCGCTGTCCAGGCCCAGCAACTCGACCAGCGACAGGCAGGCCACCAGCGCACCACGCACGTTGGCGACGCCAAGCAACGCTCGCGAGCGCTGATGGGGCAGAGAGTGAATGGCCTGCAGCGGCGCCACTTCGACCAGGCAGCGGGTGGGCAACCCGAGCCATTCTTCACCCAGGCGAAATACCAGGATCGAGCGGGTTTTGACCTCGCTATACGCCTCGCTGGTACGGCCCTGTACCCGATGCTCCTGGGCCAGGGAATAGCGATCCAGCAGACGCATGGCCGCTGCGGAATACACCGAGCAGTTGCGGCAATGAATATGTTCGGCAAGCAACGGGCAAGAGCGCTCGCCGTGGATACCGATACGGTTCCAGCAATCGTCGATTGCGTGGGCATCCAGCTGGGTCACGCTCAGTTCACTCAGCGAGCCACTCATCGATTACTTCCTTCTTTGCTCAGACCACGGGCAGCCCGCTCCTGCAAACGTCGGGCACCGGCGGTATCGCCTTGAGAAGCAAGCAGGGCCGCCAACTGCGCCAACGCCTCGGGATGCTGCGGCTGCAGATACAACGCCTTGCGATAAAAAACCTGCGCTTCACCTGCCTGGCCATCGAGATCGCTGAGCAATCCCAGCCAATAAAACACCTGAGCCACAGGCTCATACACGTTAAGGTAGCGCTCGCAGGCGGCACGGGCTTCGGCGCTTTTGCCCTCATTGGCGAGACTGGCGATGTTTGCCAGCAGGCCAGTGGCGTCATTATTGAGACCCACGACAACCGTGGAGATCGCTCTGGCGTTGGTATTGGACAACGGGGCTGGCGCAAACGGTCGGGGTTTTGCCCGCAGCGGAAAATCAGCCAGCGGCCGCGCAAAGGTCGGGGACGCAAAGTTTGCCAGCGACGGGGTTATAAAGACCGCTGGCAACACGTCGGCGGGGGCCGTGTGTCGGCTAAAGGCAAACGACTGCGCGATGCCAATCGAGCGCATGCCCAAACGCGCCAGCAGACTGCCTTCGGCCGGGCCGATAAACAGCACGCCCTCTTCGCGAGTCATGCACTTGAGCACTTCGAAAACACGCTGCTGGGTCGCCAGATCGAAATAGATCAACAGGTTGCGGCAGAACACGAAGTCATAGGCGGGTGTCGCCGCCAACAGCATCGGATCGAGCAGGTTACCCACCTGAAAGTTGACCTGATTTTGCACCCGTTCATTGAGTAAATAGCCATCGGCCTCGGCGCTGAAATGCCTGTCGCGAAAGGCTATTTGCTCGCCGCGAAACGAGTTCTTGCCGTAAATCGCCCGCTTTGCCCGTTCGATGGACAAGGGGCTGATATCGATGGCATCGACCTGAAACTGCTGCGGGGCAATGCCGGCGTCGAACAAGGCCATGGCAATGGAGTACGGTTCTTCGCCTGTAGAACAGGGCAGGCTGAGAATACGCAGCGGCCGCGAGCCCATGAGTTCAGCCAGTCGCGTCAGCGCCAGCTTGCCCAGGGTCACGAACGATTCCGGGTAACGAAAAAACCAGGTCTCGGGAACAATCACCGCTTCGATCAGCGCTTGCAGCTCACTGGCCGACGTCTGCAACAACTGCCAATAACCGTCGCTGTCCTGCGCGCCAGATGCAGTGCCGCGCTGGCGCACGGCGCGCTCGATGATTGCTTCACCGACCGAGGCAACGTCCAGACCAATACGATCCTTGAGGAAGGCGAAGAAACGCGCATCGCTACTCATGGCGCATCCTCGGACAGCTCGACACTCAAGGGGTGTGCAGGATAAAGCAGCTTACGCACCGGAGCGCTAAGCAAGTCTTGCACCCGAATCCATTGGAGCAAACCCTGTTCGTCCTCGCGCACAGGGCCAAGGTAAGGTGACAGTCGATTGTCCAGACCGTATTCCTTGAACTCGCCGGGCGGGCAACGCAGGGTGTCAGTGGCCTGCTCCAGGATCAGGCCGAGCAGTTGGCTGGTCCCGTCAGCCTCCGGGCGATAGTGAACCAGCACCAAACGGGTGCTGGTCCGGGCCTGTGCGGGATGGCCAAAGGTAAGCGCGCTGATATCAATCACCGGCACCACCACGCCCCGATGCACGAACACACCGACCACCCAATTTGGCGTCTGAGCGATGGGCTTGAGCTGCAGGCGCGGCAGTACTTCGGCTATTTCGACCGCCTCCAGGGCAAACCGCTGGTCACCGATGCGAAACAACAAAAACAGCTTGTTCTGCGGCAACGCCGGAGTGCCGCGCTTGGCTGAATACTCGGTCATCGCTCAGTCTCAGACTTTGAAACGCGAGACGCCACTGCGCAAACCCACCGCCACCTGACTCAACTCATCAATGGCGAAGCTGGCCTGGCGCAACGAGTCCACAGTCTGGCTGCTGGCATCACCCAGTTGCACCAGCGCCTGATTGATCTGCTCGGCACCGGTGGCCTGCGCCTGCATGCCTTCATTGACCATCAGTACGCGCGGCGCCAGGGCCTGCACCTGATGGATGATCTGAGAAAGTTGTTCGCCGACCTGGGTCACTTCGGACATGCCACGACGGACTTCTTCGGAGAACTTGTCCATACCCATCACGCCTGCGGACACCGCCGACTGAATCTCACGAACCATCTGTTCGATGTCGTACGTCGCCACGGCAGTCTGATCGGCCAAGCGCCGTACTTCGGTCGCTACCACGGCAAAACCGCGCCCGTATTCACCGGCTTTTTCCGCTTCGATGGCCGCGTTGAGCGACAAGAGGTTGGTCTGGTCGGCCACTTTGACGATGGTCACCACCACCTGATTAATGTTCCCGGCCTTCTCATTGAGGATCGCCAGCTTGGCGTTGACCAGATCGGCCGCCCCCATCACCTGATGCATGGTCTCTTCCATACGCGCCAGGCCTTGCTGGCCGGAGCCAGCAAGGATCGAGGCCTGATCTGCCGCAGAGGTGACCTCTATCATGGTGCGCACCAAATCACGGGACGTGGCCGCGATCTCCCGGGAGGTCGCGCCGATTTCCGTGGTGGTGGCTGCGGTTTCGGTGGCAGTGGCCTGCTGTTGTTTGGAGGTGGCAGCAATTTCGGTCACTGAGGTGGTGACTTGTACTGATGAGCGCTGGGCCTGTGAAACCAGGCCGGTCAGCTCGACCATCATATCGTTGAAGCCGGTTTCGACTGCGCCAAACTCGTCCTTGCGGTCCAGGTTCAGGCGCTTGCTCAGGTCACCGGTGCGCATGATGTCGAGAATCTGCACGATGCGCTGCATGGGCGCCATGATCGCGCGCATCAACAGCAAACCGCAGCTCCCGGCAGCAATCACTGCGATCAACAGAGAAATACCCATGCTGGCTTTCGCACCCGCCACCGCAGAGACAATTGAAGCGGTCGCCTGGTCGGCTACTTTCTTGTTCTCGCGGATCAATGTATTGATCAGATCGCGACCGTCACTCCAGGCAGGAAACAGTTGCAGGCTGGAGACGCTGCGAGCCTTGGCGAAATCATTGGCTTGAAAAAGGGTGAGCACTTCAGCAAGTGTTTTCTGATAAACCTTATGTTGTTTTTTGAAGGCATCGAAGCGGGCTTGATCGTCCGGGGTAAAAATTGTTTTCTCATAATTACCCAACTCGTGCTCCAGGGCAGCTTCGTCACCCTTGAACTGCTCCAGCTCAGCCGCTGTGAGCGGCCGACCTTCGCCTTCGCCGAGCAACTGCAAGGTGGTCACGTAACTAATACCCCACGCGTTGCGGACCATGGTGCTGTAATAAAGGCCCGGCAGCGCATCGGTGCGGACCTGTTCCTCGCTGGACTGAATTGAAAGCAGCCGTGAATACGACACGACAACCATCAACAACATAATGGCGATGATCACAGCGAAACTCGCCAGAATCCGTTGACGCAACGTCCAATTCTTCACAGTCAGCCCTCAGGAGTTCAACATCGGCAGCACCTGCCGAGTTCAAGAAGTGGACCGACAGACGGCCCAAAGCGGCCTGAGTATAGCCCAGCCCCCCTACACCTAATACGGATGTTTCCGACACTTTCAGCTGTTCGCTGACGCCGATCAGAAGAAGCTGAACGCCTATTGCCATCAAATGAGTTACTGCAGCAGCTGCAAGCCTCCAAATGCATGCCATAGCCCGTTTGGTTGCGTAGCGCGCAGGTCCGCGCCCCTCGCTCAGCTATCGATTAAAAAGATATACACTCTGAAAAATCTAAAAAACCAATCAAGATCACGCCACCAGGACCGCCACAACCATGATGACGCTGCGCCAAATACGTCACTTCATCGCTGTCGCGGAAACCGGCTCGATCTCGGCCGCCGCGCAGGCGGTGTATATCTCCCAGTCCACGTTGACCTTGGCGATCCAGCAACTGGAACAGGAAATTGGCGTCAGCCTGTTCAATCGCCACGCCAAGGGCATGAGCCTGACTCACCAGGGCCACCAGTTCCTGCGTCAGGCGCACTTGATTCTGGCCACGGTAGATCACGCCAAACGCAGCCTGCAACAAAGCACCGATCAGGTGGCAGGCCAGTTGATTGTGGGGGTGACCAGCCTGGTGGCGGGCTATTATCTGGCAGATTTATTGACCCGATTTCAACGCGCTTATCCCAATGTCGACATCCGCGTAATGGAAGACGAGCGCCCGTATATCGAGCATTTGCTGGTCAGCGGCGAGATTGATGTCGGGGTGTTGATTCTGTCCAACCTCGAAGATCGCCACGCCCTGCAAACCGAAGTGCTGACCCATTCGCCGCACCGGGTCTGGCTGCCGGCGCAGCACCCACTGCTGGACCACGACAGCATCAACCTGGCAGACGTTGCTCGCGAGCCGCTCATTCAGCTCAATGTCGATGAAATGGACATGAATGCCCAGCGCATGTGGTCGCAAGCAGGTCTGCAACCGCGTATCACCTTGCGCACAGCCTCAACTGAAGCAGTGCGAAGCCTGGTGGCAGCCGGACTGGGGGTTTCGATCCAGCCGGACATGACCTATCGACCTTGGTCGCTCGAAGGCGACATCATCGAAGCGCGCCCCCTCGCCGACCTCAGCCAGACCCTGGACGTAGGCCTGGCATGGCGCCGAGGCAAGGCAAGGCCGGCCCTGGTCGACCCCTTTCTGACCGTCGCCCGCGAACAACCTCATACGGGACGCAGGCTATCTATTTAATCGAACGCAGCTTTCAGTATTTAGTATTTGTCGACCTCTCGCCCGCACACTAGTCTCTGTGGCTATAGATAGAAGGCCGGGCGCTCCAAGGAGCAAGCCCATGGACCCCATGTCCACACAAAAAAGAGAGCATCAAACATGCCCGGCGCGCACCCGACTCCACTGTTCACGGCACTGTTGATTGATGGTGAGCTGGTCGCAGGCCAAGGCTTCGTCGAGCCGATCATCAATCCGGCCACCGGCGAAGTACTGACTCATATTGCCGAAGCCAGCATTGAACAAGTCGAGTCCGCGATCCTTGCCGCCCACCGCGCCTTCGCCGGTTGGTCGCGAACCACGCCGCAACAACGCTCGAACATTCTGTTGTCGATCGCCAACGCCATTGAAAAACAAGCAGACCAGCTCGCCCGCCTGGAATCACTGAACTGCGGCAAGCCACTGCACTTGGCGCGCCAGGACGACTTGAGCGCGACGGTCGACGTGTTCCGTTTTTTTGCTGGCGCCGTGCGCTGTCAGACCGGCCAACTCTCCGGCGAATACCTGCCCGGCTACACCAGCATGGTCCGACGTGATCCGATTGGCGTGGTAGCGTCCATCGCGCCGTGGAACTACCCGATCATGATGGCCGCCTGGAAAATCGCCCCGGCACTGGCAGCCGGTAACACGCTGGTGTTCAAGCCTTCGGAACACACACCCCTGTCGATCCTGGCGCTGGCCCCGACGTTGGCCGAGCTATTACCGCGCGGAGTGATCAACATCATCTGCGGCGGCGGTGAAGGGGTCGGCAGCCATTTGGTCAGCCACCCGAAAGTACGCATGGTGTCATTGACCGGCGATATCGTCACCGGGCAGAAAATCCTCCAGGCCGCAGCCAAAACCCTCAAACGCACGCACCTGGAACTGGGCGGCAAAGCCCCGGTGATTGTCTGCAACGACGCCGACATTCAGGCGGTGGTTGAGGGCGTGCGCACCTACGGCTACTACAACGCGGGGCAGGACTGCACCGCCGCGTGCCGCATCTATGCGCAGACCGGGATTCATGATCGGCTGGTGGCCGAACTCGGCGCGGCGGTCAGCAGCCTGCGCTTTGCCGGCAAACGTGACGCCGACAATGAAATCGGCCCGCTGATCAGCACCCGCCAGCGTGATCGCGTCGCCAGCTTCGTCGAACGTGCGCTGGGCCAGCCGCACATCGAGCGCATCACCGGCGCAGCGGTGCATTCCGGGGCAGGGTTCTACTATCAGCCTACCCTGCTCGCCGGCTGCAAACAGACCGACGAGATCGTCCAGCGCGAAGTGTTCGGTCCGGTCGTCACCGTGACTCGCTTCGATCAGCTTGAACAAGCGGTGGACTGGGCCAACGACTCGGAATACGGCCTGGCGTCGTCGATCTGGACGCAAAATCTGGACAAGGCCATGCAAGTGGCCGCGCGTTTGCAGTACGGATGCACCTGGATCAACAGTCATTTCATGCTGGTCAGCGAAATGCCCCACGGCGGCCTCAAGCGCTCGGGTTACGGCAAGGATTTGTCCAGCGACTCGTTGCAGGACTACAGCGTGGTGCGCCACATCATGGCGCGTCATGGGCAAGACTTGAGCTGAGCGCGGCTCAAGGTGAATGACGCACTACTCTAAGAATCAGCCTGAAAAAGGCACCGTTACACCGTTCAAAACTGCCCCGACCATAATTAAAAAAGAGGGAATCCCATGTCAGTGCTCAAGACCGCATTACTCAGCGCTGTAGTCACCGGTATGTTCACCAGTTGCGGTGTATCCGCGGCAGAGATGCTCAAAACCGTCGGCGACGGCGAGGGCCAACTCGATATTGTGGCGTGGCCGGGCTACATCGAGCGGGGTGAAAGCGACAAGGCGTACGACTGGGTAACCGGCTTTGAGCAAGAGACGGGCTGTAAGGTCAGCGTCAAGACTGCCGCCACCTCCGATGAGATGGTCAGCTTGATGGCCAAGGGTGGTTATGATCTGGTCACGGCGTCCGGCGATGCTTCGCTGCGACTGATCGTCGGCAAGCGGGTCCAGCCCATCAACACCGCGCTGATTCCCAACTGGAAGAACATCGACCCGCGCCTGGCGAACGGCCCTTGGTACGTGGTCAACAAGCAAACCTACGGCACGCCTTATCAGTGGGGCCCGAACGTGCTGATGTACAACACCAATGTGTTCAAGGTCGCGCCCGTCAGCTGGGGCGTGGTGTTCGAAGCGCAGAACCTGCCAGACGGCAAACCCAACAAAGGCCGTGTCCAGGCTTATGACGGCCCGATTTATATCGCGGATGCCGCGCTGTACTTGAAGTCGACCCAGCCTGAACTGGGGATCAAGAACCCTTACGAACTCAATGAAACCCAGTACAAGGCGGTACTCGACCTGCTGCGTAAACAGCAGCCGTTGATCCACCGTTATTGGCACGACGCCACCGTCCAGATGAGTGACGTCAAGAACGAAGGCGTCGCGGCCTCCAGTTCATGGGGCTACATGGTCAATGGCCTCAAGGCTGACAAACAGCCGGTGGCCTCGACCATTCCAAAAGAAGGCGCTACCGGCTGGGCTGATACCACCATGCTCCACGCCGACGCCAAGCACCCGAACTGTGCCTACAAGTGGATGGATTGGTCACTGCAACCCAAGGTCCAGGGCGACGTAGCCGCCTGGTTCGGCTCACTGCCAGCGGTACCGGCGGCCTGCAAAGGCAGTGAACTGCTCGGCCCAGAAGGGTGCGCCACCAATGGCTTCGACCAGTTCGACAAGATCGCATTCTGGAAAACCCCGCAGGCTGAAGGCGGCAAGTTCGTACCGTACAGCCGCTGGACCCAGGACTACATCGCGATCATGGGCGGGCGCTAGTCTCCCATAGTTCCGTGGGAGCGAATTCATTCGCGAAGGCAGTGTGTCAGGCGCCAATGATGTCGGATGCGCCGCCCCCTTCGCGGATAAATCCGCTCCCACAGTAGATCTGCGCAGTTAACTAACAGATGTCCAGGCAAGGACCGCTGCGACGGTCTTCGCCTTTTCGGAGCAACACACCATGACGCTTGCAGTCCAGTTCACCCATGTTTCCCGTCAGTTCGGCGAAGTAAAAGCCGTTGACCGGGTTTCCATTGATATCCAGGACGGCGAGTTCTTTTCCATGCTGGGCCCGTCGGGCTCGGGCAAAACTACCTGCCTGCGCTTGATTGCCGGTTTCGAGCAGCCGAGCGCAGGTTCGATCCGCATTCATGGCGAAGAGGCGGCAGGCCTGCCGCCCTATCAGCGTGATGTGAATACGGTGTTTCAGGACTATGCGCTGTTCCCGCACATGAACGTGCGGGACAACGTTGCCTACGGCCTGAAGGTTAAGGGCGTCGGCAAAACCGAACGCCTCAACCGTGCCGAGGAAGCCTTGACCATGGTCGCGCTCAATGGCTACGGCGACCGTAAACCGGTGCAACTCTCCGGCGGCCAGCGTCAACGTGTGGCCCTGGCGCGCGCCTTGGTCAATCGGCCCCGCGTGCTACTGCTCGATGAGCCCCTGGGCGCCCTCGATTTGAAGCTGCGTGAGCAGATGCAAGGCGAGCTGAAGAAGCTCCAGCGCCAACTCGGTATCACCTTTATTTTCGTCACCCACGACCAGACCGAAGCCCTGTCCATGTCCGACCGCGTGGCGGTGTTCAACAAGGGGCGTATCGAGCAGGTCGATACCCCGCGCAATCTGTACATGAAACCGGCCACCACCTTTGTCGCCGAATTCGTCGGCACCTCCAACGTGTTGCACGGCGAGCTGGCCCTGCAATTGAGCGGCATCGCTCAGCCGTTTTCGATTCGCCCGGAACACATCCGCTTTGCGGAAGGCCAGGTGGGCAGTCATGAGATCCAGGTCAGCGGCCTGCTGCACGACATTCAGTACCAAGGCAGCGCCACTCGCTACGAACTCACCCTCGATAACGGCCAGACCCTGAACGTCAGCCAGGCCAACAACCAATGGCTGGACACCAGCGCGCACTACCAGACCGGTCAGCGAATCACCGCGCGCTGGGCCCGTGAGGCGATGATTACGCTGCATGAACCGGCCGTGAGCGAGGGTCTGTAACCATGAGCCAGGCCATCACCCACCCGGCAACGCAGCCCGGACAATCGCCTTTGCGGCGTTTCTCCAATCTGCTCTATCGCCGACCCAATCTCTACCTTGCGCTGCTGCTGATCCCGCCGCTGCTGTGGTTCGGCGCGGTCTATTTCGGTTCGCTGCTGACCCTGTTGTGGCAGGGCTTCTACACCTTCGACGACTTCACCATGGCGGTCACGCCTGAGCTGACCCTGGCCAACTTTGCGGCGCTGTTCAACCCGGCGAACTTCGACATCATCAAGCGCACCTTGGGCATGGCAGTCGCCGTGTCGATTGCCAGCGGCGTCGTTGCGTTCCCTATCGCGTATTACATGGCGCGGTACACCACGGGCAAAACCAAGGCATTTTTCTACATCGCCGTGATGATGCCGATGTGGGCCAGCTACATCGTCAAGGCCTACGCCTGGACCCTGTTGCTGGCCAAAGGCGGCGTGGCGCAGTGGTTCGTTCAGCACCTGGGGCTGGAGCCGGTGTTGCAGTTCATCCTGGGCATTCCCGGCGTCGGTGGCAGCACCTTGTCGACCTCGCACCTGGGGCGCTTCATGGTCTTCGTCTACATCTGGCTGCCGTTCATGATCCTGCCGATTCAGGCGTCGCTGGAGCGTTTGCCACCTTCGTTATTGCAAGCCTCGGCCGACCTTGGCGCCAAGCCACGGCAGACCTTCATGAACGTGACCCTGCCGCTGTCGGTGCCGGGAATTGCTGCCGGTTCTATTTTCACCTTCTCCCTGACCTTGGGCGATTTCATCGTGCCGCAACTGATCGGCCCACCCGGCTACTTCATCGGCAGCATGGTCTACGCCCAACAAGGCGCTATCGGCAACATGCCAATGGCCGCGGCCTTCACCCTGGTGCCGATCGTGCTGATCGCTGTTTATCTGTCCATTGTTAAACGTCTAGGGGCCTTCGATGCGCTTTAAACCTTCGACGCAGGGGGAAAAAGCCTCCCTTGGCCTGAAGCTGGCCGCATGGGGCGGACTGGTGTTCCTGCACTTCCCGATTTTCATCATCTTCATGTACGCCTTCAACACCGAAGACGCCGCCTTCAGCTTCCCGCCCCGGGGTTTCACTCTGAAGTGGTTCAGCGTGGCGTTCTCGCGCCCTGATGTGCTGGAGTCGATCAAGCTCTCGCTGGAGATCGCCTGCATTGCCACATTGATCGCCATGGTCCTCGGCACGCTGGCATCCGCCGCCCTGTACCGACGGGATTTTTTCGGCAAGGACGGCATTTCGCTGATGCTGATTCTGCCCATCGCCCTGCCAGGGATCATCACCGGTATCGCCCTGCTCTCGGCCTTCAAGACCCTGGGCATCGAACCGGGGATGTTCACCATCATCGTCGGCCACGCGACCTTCTGTGTGGTGATCGTTTACAACAACGTCATCGCCCGCTTGCGCCGCACGTCCCACAGCTTGATCGAAGCGTCGATGGACCTGGGCGCCGACGGCTGGCAGACCTTCCGCTACATCATCATGCCCAACCTCGGTTCGGCATTGTTGGCCGGCGGGATGCTGGCGTTCGCCCTGTCATTCGACGAAATCATCGTGACCACTTTTACCGCCGGCCACGAACGCACGTTGCCGATCTGGCTGCTCAACCAACTCAGTCGCCCACGCGACGTACCGGTCACCAACGTGGTCGCCATGCTGGTGATGCTGGTGACCATGCTGCCGATCCTCGGCGCCTATTACCTGACACGCGGCGGCGAGAGCGTGGCCGGCAGTGGCGGTAAATGAACAACACCAACAATCCCATGTAGGAGCTGCCGAAGGCTGCGATAAGGCCGGAACGGCCTTCAGAGGCTTAAAAAGCACGCCTGATTCGCAGGCAAGCCTGCTCCCACAGAACCCGTAATCGCCTGAATAGGACTCAACCATGCAAACCAAACTGTTGATCAATGGCCACCTGGTCGTCGGCGAAGGCCCCAGCCAGCCTGTCTTCAACCCAGCCTTGGGTCGGGTGTTGGTCGAAATCAACGAAGCCAGTGAAGCCCAGGTCGACGCTGCGGTGCGTGCCGCCGATGCTGCCTTTGAAAGCTGGTCACAGACCTCGCCCAAAGATCGCTCGCTGCTGTTGCTCAAACTGGCCGACGCCATTGAGGCCCACGGCGAAGAGCTGGCCAAGCTGGAGTCGGACAACTGCGGCAAGCCCTACAGCGCCGCGCTGAACGATGAAATTCCGGCGATTGCCGATGTGTTCCGTTTCTTCGCTGGCGCCAGCCGTTGCATGAGTGGTGCAGCGGCCGGTGAATACCTGCCGGGCCACACCTCGATGATCCGTCGTGATCCTATCGGCGTTGTGGCGTCGATTGCGCCGTGGAATTACCCGCTGATGATGGTCGCCTGGAAAATCGCCCCGGCGCTGGCCGCTGGCAATACCGTGGTGCTCAAACCCTCCGAGCAGACGCCGCTTACCGCGTTGCGTCTGGTGGAACTGGCGGCCGATATCTTCCCGGCTGGCGTGCTCAATCTGGTGTTCGGTCGAGGGCAAACCGTCGGCAATCCGTTGGTAACCCATCCAAAAGTGCGCATGGTCTCGCTGACCGGCTCTATCGCCACGGGCTCGCACATCATTTCCAGCACCGCCGACAGCGTCAAACGCATGCACATGGAACTGGGCGGCAAGGCACCGGTGATTATTTTCGATGACGCTGATATCGACGCTGCGGTCCAGGGCATTCGCACGTTCGGCTTCTACAACGCGGGTCAGGATTGCACCGCCGCGTGCCGAATCTACGCGCAGAAAGGCATCTACGAAAAATTCGTCACCCGGCTTGGCGAGGCGGTCAGCACCCTCAAGTACGGCTTGCAGGACGACCCGAAAACCGAACTGGGCCCGCTGATTACCGCGCAGCATCGCGACCGCGTGGTGGGCTTCGTCGAACGCGCCCTCGCTCAATCGCACATTCGCTTGATCACCGGTGGCAAGGTGGTTGAAGGCAACGGCTTCTTCTTCGAACCCACGGTAATTGCCGATGCACACCAGGACGACGAAATCGTCCGTCGCGAAGTGTTCGGCCCGGTGGTCTCTGTGACGCAGTTCGACAACGAAGCGCAGGTTCTGGGCTGGGCCAACGACTCCGACTACGGCTTGGCCTCGTCGGTCTGGACACAAGACGTCGGACGCGCCCACCGGATGGCTGCGCGTTTGCAATATGGTTGCACCTGGATCAACACCCACTTCATGCTGGTCAGCGAAATGCCCCATGGCGGGCAGAAGCTTTCCGGGTATGGCAAGGACATGTCCATGTACGGCCTGGAGGACTACACCACCGTGCGCCATGTGATGTTCAAGCACTGAGAGCGCTTCGCGCTCTATCGCAGCCTTCGGCAGCTCCTACATGGATCGCGTTTCAACTGTAGGAGCTGCCGGAGGCTGCGATAAGGCCGGAACGGCCTTCGGCGATGTCTGATTCACCCGTTTCACCCGCAATCCAGATCAAAACAATAACGACCTAATCGGGTTGCGCATCTTTGCGCAGCGACGGTTTCGACTATCCAAAATCTGCCGATTCCCTGGAGAAACACATGAGCGCAATACCCCCCTCTTTGGCCGCGGACAGCGATGCCGAACAACTTCGCAAGTTGGGATACACCTCCAACTTCAACCGTACGATGAGCCTGTGGGAAAACTTCGCCCTCGGCTTCACCTACCTGTCGCCCGTAGTGGGCGTCTACACCCTGTTCGGCCTGTGCCTGGCAGCAGGCGGCCCACCGATGTTCTGGGCTTACCTGTTAGTGGGCATGGGTCAATTGTTGGTGTGCCTGATCTTCGGTGAAGTGGTGTCGCAGTTTCCGATTTCAGGCGGCGTTTACCCATGGGCCCGTCGTTTGGTGGGCAAGCGCTGGGCGTGGATGGTTGGCTGGATCTATGCAATCGCCTTGTGCGTGACCATCGCTGCCGTCGCCGTGGGTGCCGGGCCGTATCTGGCCGCCATGCTCGGTTTCGAGCCCAGCGCCAACACCAACATCGTTATTGCACTGGTGCTGACGCTGTTCGCCACCCTGGTCAATCTCAGCGGCACCAAAGTCCTCGCACGCATCGCGATGTTCGGCTTTCTCTGCGAACTGATCGGCGCAGTCATCGTGGGCGTTTATCTGCTGATTTTCGAACGTCATCAGCCGATCAGCGTGCTGTTCAACACCTTTGATATTCGTATCGACGGCTCATACCTGCCGGCATTCCTCACGGCTTCATTGGCAGGGATGTTTCTGTATTACGGCTTCGAGGCCTGCGGCGATGTTGCCGAAGAAACCCCAAACCCGAGCAAGATGATCCCGCGCGCCATGCGCATGACCATTTACATCGGCGGTATCGCTGCGATGTTTGCCTGCCTGGCACTGATCCTTTCAGTACCGGACATGAGCGCGGTAATCAACGGCACCGATAAGGATCCGGTCACCACCATCCTCAATAACGCCTTCGGCGTTAACGGTTCGAAAGCGGTGATGGCCGTGGTGATGGTGTCCTTCATCTCCTGCGTGATCAGCTTGCAAGCCGCCGCCAGCCGCTTGCTATACGCCTATGCCCGGGATGAAATGATCATCGGCAGCGATGCTCTGAAACGCCTGTCACCCAATACCCAAGTGCCGGTTGCAGCGCTGTTCGTTGCCGGCGTATTGCCCGCATTGATCATCTGCCTGGGCTTTGTGTTGCAGGATGCGGTCGCCACCATCGTCAGCTTCGCCGCCATCGGTATCTACCTGGCGTTCCAGATGATCGTCATGGCCGCCCTCTTCGCCCGCGCTCGCGGCTGGACGCCAAGCGGACAATTCAGCCTCGGCAAATGGGGCCTGCCCGTCAACCTTGGCGCGTTGATCTACGGCGTGCTGGCCATCATCAACATGGCCTGGCCTCGTACCCCCGATGCGGCCTGGTACATCAACTACGCCATGGTCCTGACCACCGCCATTGTCATCGGCCTCGGCCTGATCTACATGTGGCTCGGCAAACCGTACGACCACGGTACGGCGCCGGCTGGGGATGCGTGGAAAGTCGGGAAGTAAAAGCCTTTGATCTGATAATGCCCACGTTTTGCGTGGGCATTTCGTATGGGCGTCTTCGAATAAATTCGCACTGAGGAAGGAGTGCTCGACGTCACTCCCGCAAATCAGACTCATGGATCGGTTGATCTCGGTGGGTGGCGCGTTGATATTGCGCGGGCCAAATGGCTTTGCGTCCGCCCAGGTCATCGTCAGCGTGCAGGGGCCAGTACGGATCACGCAGGAGTTCGCGGGCCAGCAGGATCAAGTCAGCTTGCCCGGTACGAAGAATGTGTTCGGCTTGCGCCGGTTCTGTGATCATGCCGACTGTGCCGGTAGCAATGCCGGATTCTTTGCGCACTCGCTCGGCGAAGCGAGTCTGATAACCGGGTCCGACCGGAATTTCCGCATTGGCAGACGTGCCGCCCGACGACACGTCGATCAAGTCCACGCCGATGTCCCTCAAGCGCCGCGCCAGCTCAACAGTTTCGTCTGGGTTCCAGCCGTCTTCGACCCAGTCGGTGGCCGATACCCGTACAAACAAGGGCAGTTCTTCGGGCCAGATGGCGCGTACGGCGTTGGTGACTTGCAGGGTCAGACGAATGCGATTCTCAAACGTGCCGCCATATTGATCGCGACGCTGATTGCTCAACGGTGACAGGAATTGGTGCAACAGATAGCCGTGAGCCGCATGAATCTCGACCACTTTGAAACCGGCCGTCAGCGCGCGCTTCGCTGCGTCGACGAACGCCTGAATCACGTCCTGGATCTGGCGCTCATCCAGTTGTGTCGGCGCCGTGTGTTTGGGGTCGAATGCGATAGGCGAAGGCCCGACAGGCGTCCAGCCACCCTCACTTAACGGCACGCTGCCCTGCTTGCCCAACCAGGGCCGCCAAGTGCTGGCCTTCCGACCGGCATGCGCCAGCTGGATACCGGCAACCGCACCTTGAGCAGTGATGAAGCGGGTGATGCGTTGCAACGGCTCTATTTGTTCGTCGTTCCACAACCCCAAATCTTCGGCCGTGATTCGCCCGTCTTTGGTAACGGCGGTGGCTTCGGTGAATACCAGCCCGGCACCGCCGACCGCACGGCTACCAAGATGAACAAGATGCCAGTCGTTGGCCAGGCCATCGACACAGGAGTACTGACACATCGGTGACACCGCGATGCGATTGAGCAGGGTCAGTTGACGCAGGGTAAAGGGTTCAAGCAGCAGGCTCATGGGCACCTCTCACGTTGAAAAACGGGTTCCAGATTCTGTGTGGCACGTTTTTGTATGCCAGTGCCTAGAGCCTAGTCGACAACTCAAGAGAGACGAGGGTTCCCGCAGTAAATCAACGCGCTGCGATATGCGCCACCATCAACTGCACAGTTTCGTTGCCCCGAAACTCATTCAAATCGAGTTTGTAAGCCAGCTCCACCCAACGAATATTTGGGTTCGGCCAAATCTCACGGTCAACGCTGAAGGCGATGCCATCGAGTTTCAGCGTGCCGCACTCGCTTTTCAGCACCATCTTCAAATGACGCTCGCCGACGATGCGCTGCTCTACCAACTGAAACACACCGTGGAACAACGGCTCAGGGAAATGCTGACCCCAAGGCCCCGCGTTACGCAGCGCACGGGCCAGTTCCAGATGAAACTCTTCCACCGCCAGCGTGCCATCGGACAGCAGGCGCCCGGTCAGGTCGTCTTCACACAGTTGGCGACGCACTTCCGCGTCAAACGCTTCGGCGAACGCCGGGAAGTTCGCTTCAGGCAACGACAGGCCGGCGGCCATCGCATGCCCACCAAACTTGCTGATCAATTCCGGATGCTTGGCAGCCACGGCGTCCAGCGCATCGCGGATATGAAAACCGGGCACTGAACGCGCCGAACCTTTGAGTACGCCTTCCCCGGCGCTGGCGAAGGCGATGGCCGGGCGGTGATAACGCTCTTTCAGGCGTGAAGCGAGAATCCCGATCACCCCCTGGTGCCAGTCCGCCTCGAACAGACACAAGCCGAATGGCATTGATTCCAGCGGCAAGTCCTTGAGTTGCGCCAGCGCTTCGCGCTGCATGCCCTGCTCGATGGATTTGCGGTCCTGGTTCAACTCGTCGAGTTGCACCGCCATTTCACGGGCCAGGGTTTCGTCTTCACAGAGCAGGCATTCGATGCCCAGGCTCATGTCATCCAGACGACCGGCAGCATTCAAACGCGGCCCGATGATGAACCCGAGGTCGGTCGAGGTAATGCGCGCAGGTTCACGGCGCGCGACGTCGAGAATCGCCATGAGCCCCGGCCGTGCGCGACCTGCACGGATGCGCAGCAGTCCTTGATGGACCAGGATGCGATTGTTGGCGTCCAGCGGCACCACGTCGGCGACGCTGCCCAGTGCAACCAGATCGAGCAGTTCGCCGAGGTTCGGTTGCGCCCGTTGATTAGCCTCGAACCAACCGGTATCACGCAACCGTGCGCGCAATGCCATCAACACATAGAAAATCACCCCGACACCCGCCAGCGCTTTGCTGGGGAATTCGCAACCGGGCTGATTCGGGTTGACGATGGCATCGGCTGCCGGCAGTTCATGGCCGGGCAAGTGGTGGTCGGTGACCAACACCTGCAAACCTGCCGCCTTGGCTGCCGCCACACCCTCGACGCTGGAAATACCGTTGTCCACGGTAATCAGCAATTGCGGCGTACGCTGCAAGGCGACGGCGACAATTTCCGGGGTCAGGCCGTAGCCATACTCAAAACGGTTCGGCACCAGATAATCGACATGCGCCGCACCCAGCAGCCTAAGGCCCAGCACACCGACAGTACTGGCGGTCGCGCCATCGGCATCGAAGTCGCCAACGATCAGGATGCGCTGACGCTCGTTCAACGCCGTCACCAACAGGTCCACCGCCGCATCGATCCCTTTGAGCTGCTGATAAGGAATCAGACGAGCCAGACTTTTGTCCAGCTCGACCTCGGACAGCACGCCGCGCGCGGCATACAGACGCGTCAGCAAAGGCGGCAGGTCGCCGAGAAACGGCAAGGTATCAGGCAACAGGCGAGGTTCGATGCGCATTCGGTTTCCGCTGGATTTCTTTAATTGGCGAGCTGGCTGAGCAATCAGTGACGAGGCGTATCAACCACGCTCACCGGTGAGCCACTGCAACTGAACTTCGTGCTGACCACGGTCGTCGGTCACGAAAATCGTCCCTTCGCTGATCATCACGTCCCACTTGATAACGCGTGGCATGTCCTTGGCCAGGACTTCCAGAATGTCTTGCGGCACGGCGGCGATGTTGACGTTCTTCAGGTTTTTCGCGACCGGGATGACTTTGGTTTCCCAGACACGCAAGCTGCCGTAAGCCAACAGGCTGGTGCGCTCGGTACGGCGCGAGCACCAGGTTATGCGATCAGCGTCCGGCTGGCCCACTTCGATCCAGTGCAACACGCGACCATCCAGGCTCTTTTCCCAGAGTGCTGGCTCGTCCACGTCCGACAAGCCACGGCCAAACGCCAGGTGCTCGCTGTACCAGAAGGCATAAGCCAGCAAACGCACCGTCATGCGCTCTTCGGTTTCGGAGGGGTGCCGAGCGATCGTCTGTTTGACACTTTCATAGACGCTACGGTCGAGGTCGGTGAGATTGAGTTCGAATTTGTAGGTCGTGGACGGCTGGGCCATGAACGGGCTTCTAGATGCGGAGAAAGGCGCCAAGTCTAACCGATGCTGACCCATTGAACGACTGAACCGGCCTGATCTGCCCGGCGGTCGGGACAAATAAGCGCCTGAGGCCAGACCCAGGTGCAACTGAAGCAGAATCTGTCGGCAGAATCGAATAGGCTAAGGCGACTCGCTGCCCACAGGATGTCCCATGCCGCTCACTGCCAAACCCCTTGCTGGTCTCAAAGTCATTGAACTGGGGACGTTGATCGCCGGCCCTTTCGCGTCGCGGATCTGTGCCGAGTTCGGTGCCGAGGTGATCAAAATCGAGTCGCCAGACGGCGGCGATCCGCTGCGCAAGTGGCGCAAGCTGTACGAGGGAACCTCGCTGTGGTGGTTTGTTCAGTCGCGCAATAAAAAGTCGCTGACGCTCAACCTCAAGCATCCCGAGGGTTTGGCCATCCTTAAGCAGTTGCTGGGCGAGGCCGACATTCTCATTGAGAACTTTCGCCCCGGCGTGCTGGAGAAACTGGGTCTGGGATGGGAAACCCTGCACGCGCTGAACCCGAAACTGGTGATGGTGCGCCTGTCCGGCTTCGGCCAGACCGGGCCAATGAAGGATCAGCCAGGGTTCGGTGCGGTGGGGGAATCCATGGGTGGGTTGCGCTACATCACCGGCTTTGAGGACCGCCCGCCCGTGCGCACCGGGATTTCCATCGGTGACTCAATTGCCGCACTGTGGGGTGTGATTGGCGCGTTGATGGCGTTGCGTCACCGCGAAGTCAACGGCGGCCAGGGCCAAGTGGTGGATGTGGCATTGTACGAGGCGATTTTCGCGATGATGGAAAGTATGGTCCCGGAGTTCGACGTGTTCGGGTTCATCCGCGAGCGCACCGGCAACATCATGCCCGGTATTACGCCCTCTTCGATTCACACCAGCGCCGACGGCAAGCACATACAGATCGGCGCCAATGGCGACGCGATTTTCAAACGGTTCATGCAGGTCATCGGTCGCGAAGACCTGGCCAACGACCCCGTGCTGGCCAGCAATGACGGGCGTGACAGCCGCCGTGATGAGCTGTACGGCGTGATTGATCGCTGGGTCGGTTCGCTGCCGCTGGAAACACTGCTGAGCATGCTGACCGAAGCCCAGGTACCTGCCAGTCGCATTTACTCAGCCGAAGACATGTTCAGCGACCCGCAGTTTCTCGCCCGGGAGATGTTTCTCCAGGCCAAGTTACCCGATGGAAAATCGTTCAAAATGCCCGGTATCGTCCCCAAACTCTCGGAAACTCCAGGGTCAGCGGACTGGGTCGGGCCCGAGCTGGGGGCTCATAATTCGGAACTACTAAACACGCTGGGTTATGACACTGAACAGATCATTCGTCTGCGCGCACAGGGTGTTATCTGAATGGCGCTATAATTCAGCCACTTTTCAGGGATGAAATCAGAGAATGATCTATCGACCCTTACGGCCCACAACGTCTTTTCTGCAGCTCATGCTGGTCCTGGTTTCGCTCATTGGCGTGCCGCGTACCAGCATGGCAAAAGACACGCTGATCTGGTTAGTGCGCGATCTGCCGCCCTTGACGATCATTTCAGGTCCGCAAAAGGGGCGGGGTGCAATTGATCGACTGATGCCGTTGTTAATCGCCCGAATGCCCGAGTACGAACACCAGTTGCTGCAGGTCAATCGCGCCCGAGGCATGCAAATGCTTAATGAGCCCTCCTTTACCTGCGACCCGACATTGCTTTGGACTGAGGAGCGAGCGAAAACCATTATTTTCTCGATCCCTACCTATGGGGTGATCAGCAACGGCATCGTCATTCGTCGTGAAGACGCGAGTCGCTTCACCCCCTTCATCGAGGCGGGTCAGGTCGACCTGGTGGCGATGCTGGCGAGTCATACGATCAAGCTTGGGCTGGTAGCCGAACGCAGTTACGGCCTGGTCATCGATAAAATGGTGCAAAACGCCTCAGCCCCTGACGTAAGCGAGCATTACGGCAACGATGCCATCGGCAGCCTGTTACAGATGGAGCGCTTGGGTCGTTTGCAGGCCTTGATCAGCTACTGGCCAGAAGCCCGCTACCAGGCATTGCATCAAGGCATCGACCCTGAAGAGCTGACGTTTTACCCGGTCAAGGGCACCGCCAAATACCAGTTCGCCCATATCGGTTGTTCGGATACCGAGCAGGGCCGAGAAGCCATGAAGATTATCAACCGCGAAATGCGCGTGTTACGCGAGAGCAGACTCATCGACTTTTATGCCGAGTGGCTGGACCCGCAGTCCCGCGTGGAATACCTGAAGGATGCCAAGACGTTTTTCGAAACCCCTTTAGCCTGTGCAACGACAGACGCTTGCCAAACTGCAGACAAAAGAAACCCCGAGCAGCGGGGTAACTAACTCGGGGTCAAACCGTGGTCCCTCAGGACCAGTACGGCAGGTAACAATTACCGGAGCACAGTGCTTGAACCTGCCGTACTAAATAAGAGACCTCAATGCGACCAAGGTTCCCTGATCAGTCAAATAAAAGCCCGATCCGGTGTAAACGCCCGTGCTTGAGCGACATGGCGCATGGCCGCGATCACACAGGGTTCGATGCGCCCCTCGGCCACTAACAGGTCTCGATGAAAGCCATCGACCACATCGGTCAGTTGGCGCTTGTCGCAAAGCTGCGCTACACACAGCGTGCGCTCGATCACAATCGCACCGGCTGAATTTTTCAGAGTCACCAGACGCTCACCCTGAGAACCTACCGGGCCAAGGGTTGCCAGGTAAGGCGTCAGAGCGTCGCTTAGCAGTAAGCTGATATTTTCCATCTGGATCACCACTCAACAGTTTGAATGCAAAGGTGCTTATCAATGACCATCGGCTCGAGGAAAAAGTTCTTGCGCCGTGGGCTGGGTAATTGCCTGCAACCAGGAACCTTGAGCATGCCTGCTGAACATGACAGATAAAAAACAACCGGACATAGGTCCTCGCCATGGAGAAGCCAGCCTGCAATACGCTATCAATGTGCACCAAGCGCTGCCGATAACCTTCAAGACAGGTCAGCAGACCTTGCCCACGCCAACGGGAGCCAAATCTTGAGCACGTCCCCTGATCGAACACTGCGTATCATCCTCGCGGACGATCACCCTATTTTCCTGATTGGGCTGCGGGTCGTGCTTGAGCAGGACAGCAATGCGCAGGTCGTGGCTGAGGCTGGCAGCCCGGTCGAGCTCAATGAAGCGCTGAAGATCCATGCGTGTGATGTACTGGTGACAGACTTCATGATGCCGGCCGATCAGCAGAACGACGGGCTGCGGTTGCTGGAACGGATTCGCCGCGACCATCCGCAACTGCCCATTGTGGTGGTCACCATGCTCAATAACGCCGGACTGTTTCGGTCAATCCTTGCGCTCGGCGTCAATGCTTTGTTGAGTAAAGCCAGCCTGGCTGGCGAATTGCCCGCCGCAATCCTGAGCATCAGTCAGAACAAGCACTACATCGCGGACTCCGTAAAACAGGCGCTGCTCGAAGCCGGCGATTATGGCTCGGACACCCTGATATCCCATGAGCAGCTCTCGCCCAAGGAACTGGAAGTCCTCCGATTGCTGGCGGCCGGACGCTCAGTGGGGGAAATTGCTGCGCAACTGAGCCGCAGTAAACAAACGGTCAGCACGCAAAAAGTCAGCGCCATGCGCAAGCTGGGCCTGGCCAATGACGCGTCTCTATTTATTTATCTGCAAGAGCACGGGCTGACCTGAGGTCGAGCCCTTACGCTCAGCCATCCAGCTCAGCAGATCGACCTCGCTCATGGGGCGGGCAATGAAATACCCCTGCACTGCGGGCCTGCCCAACGCCTGCACGGCTTTATAGTCATCGGAGGTTTCCACGCCTTCGACCACCACGTTCATCGCCATCCGCCGGGCCATGATCAGTGCCCCGGCGACCACCGCCGACTTGCGCCCGTCTTCGGCCATGCCACGCACGAATTCGGAGGGTATCTTCAGTTCAGAGAAGGGCAATTGCAGCAAACGCTGAATATTTGAAGCGCCCGTGCCAAAGTCGTCGATTGATAATCTGCACCCTTGCAGACGCAAGCGCATCAAGCTTTCCAGTTGCCAAGTCGACGTATTCAGTACCGAGCTCTCAACGATTTCCAGGGTCAGCACCGCAGGTGGCAGATCGAAACGCGCCAGCAGGGCCAGGACTTGCTGGGCAAAATCCACGTGCTCGAGCAGCGCTGGTGCGATGTTCACGGCCACGGGCAAGGCTTCACCACGCATCTGTAACACCTCGGAAGATAATTTCAGCGCCTGCTCCAGCATGCGCCAGGTCAACGGTGCAATTAGCCCCGCGTGTTCCACTGCGGCCATGAACCGACCCGGCGCCAACAGGCCATATTGTGGGTGTTGCCAGCGGACCAATGCCTCGACGCCCAGCAATTCGCCTTCCTGGTTGACCTTTGGCTGGTAGTGAGCGATCCACTGTTCGAACATTCCGCTATCGCTGATGCACTGGCCTGGATCTACGTGGTGCAGCTCCTCCAGTGACAAAGACTCAGGCGCCTGCAACAGCGGCAAGGGCTCGATATCGTGTTCGATGTGTTCGCTATAAAGGTCCAGCAATTCACGCAGCGCCAATGCCGACGCGGGCTTGGGCAGACTACCCAGCACCCAGATGCCCTGCTGCCGCGCCAGATGCGCCGCGCCGTCGAGTATGCTTGTGTCGGTGCTGCTGAGAATGATGATCGCACGGGCCTGTCGGGTCTCGGCCAGATGCCGAATCATTTCAAGCCCGTCCGGGCCCTCCATCTGCAAATCGCAGATAGCGATATCGACGCTGCCCCGATTGACCAACGATTGTTGCGCCGCCGCGACACTGTCCGCCGTCAGTACATTGAAGACCTGATTGGCGTTAAGCATCTGATGCAGCGCCATCAGTTGAAACGGATTGTCTTCAAGGATCAGAACGTTAAGTGAACGCACGGTTAGACCTCGCGAGCCGGAGCAGTTTTAGTCAAAGGGAATCTGTACTTTAAAGGTCCCCGCATCTGTACCCCATAGGACATGTCCTAAACCGGCGTTGCCGACAAGTGCTGCCGAATATCATCGCGAAGCTGCCCGATAGTGTTGTCCAGCGTCTGCCATTGTTCAGTCAGCGTTGCGCTCGACTGCGCACGCACGTTGACGTCAAGGCTGGCACAGGCCTTCGCCAACGGCACCGCGTCGATCAGGCAGGCTGCGCCCTTCAGACGGTGCAACGAGGCGCCCAAAACCTTCCAGTCCTGAGTGCTCACCGCAGGCTGCATAACCTCCCACTCCTGCTGCAGGTTTTTCCACAGTTCCAACAGCAACAGCTGCATCTGCGCGTCGTTGGCCTGGGTCATGTGTCGCAAGGCCTGAATATCGAACGATTGCACCGGTGCAATCTCGGCGAGCAATTGCGCCAGTCGCTCCAGCGACACAGGCTTGACCAGCAGCTGGTCCATGCCTGCCTGCTCACAGCGCTGGCGCTCATCACTCATGGCGTTGGCTGTACAACCGATGATTGGACAAGGGCGCAACTGCTCCTGGGTCTCTATCAGCCGAATATTTTCGGCCAACGCATAACCGCTCATGCCTGGCATATTGCAGTCAGTGATGACCCCGTCGAAGCGACCCTCACGCCAGTGTTGCAAGGCCGACTCAGCGCTATGAGTCGGTACCACTTCATGCCCGAGGAACTCAAGTTGTTGAGTCAGAACCAGGCGATTGGCCGACAGATCATCGACTACCAGTAACAGCAACGAACGTCCGGCCGCTCGCTGTTCGAGAGATTCGGGTGCTTTGTCCTGTGTTTTGGCGCGGGCCAATGCCAGTTCGACAGTGACCTGTGTTCCCTCCCCTGGCTCGCTCTCAAGGCTGATCTGCCCACCCATCAATTCCACCAACTGCTTGCAAATGCTCAACCCCAAACCCGTGCCGCCATATTCGGCTGAGGTATCGCCGCTGGCTTGAGCAAACGGCTGGAACAACAGGCGCTGCTGTTGCGCACTGATGCCAAGACCGCTGTCCTTGATGCTGATCTGCAGGCCGGGTCGGTGCTCCGCGCCCGTCACGCTGACACTCATCAGCACCGAACCTTCAGCGGTGAATTTCAAGGCATTGCCGAGCAAGTTGTGCACCACCTGACGCAAGCGCATCGGGTCAAGCCAGTAGTCACCCTCGGCCTGTTCGGCGAAAATCAGCCGCAGGTCGATGCCCTTCTCACGCGCGCTGGCCTCGAACAGTTGGCAGATACCTTCAAAGAAGGGTCGCAACGGGACGACGACCAGCGACAATTGCAGACTGCCGGATTCGATCTTGGCCAGGTCCAGGCTGTCGCCGATCAACGCGATCAATTCCTGGGCGGACTGGTAAGCGACGTTTAGCCCCTCGGACGGCAACTGGCCTTGGCGCACTGCGTGTTCGCGCTCAAGCTCAAGCAGGCCGATGATGGCGCCCATCGGCGTGCGGATTTCATGGCTCATGGTTGCCAGAAATGCACTTTTGGCTGCGTTGGCCTGCTCGGCCTGCTGCCGCGCTTCGTTGAGCTGAGTTTCCAGTTGCTTACGTTCGGAGATGTCGATCCAACCACCCAGCAGCCCCTGCAATTGACCATCGGCCCGGTAAAACGGCACGGTCCACTGGTAGGCATCAATCACCCTGCCAAACAGCTCCATCTGCCGATCAGCGAACACCGGCTGCAGGGTTTCCAGCAGTGTCATGTAATCGGCATGCATCTGTTCGGCGCTCAGACGTGGGATCAAATCCACATCGATCAGTCGTCGTCCGCTCATCTGTTCGAAGCTGATACCGAAGCTTTCCTCGTAGCTGCGGTTGCACGAAATCAGTCGACCATTGAGGTCCCGAACATAAATCGGATTGGGAATACTATCGAGCAAGGCATGCTTGAAGGCCAGTTGATCGCTGAGCTGCTCCTCGGCCCTGAGCCGCTGGCGAATCTGCACCTTCAGACGGCTGCTCCACACGAACGAGACCAGGCCCAGCATCGATGCGACGGCAAGGGTCCAATAAACCCAAGGCGGGATGCGTTGCCACACCGAGGGTTGAGGGATGACCGCACCCAGCCACTTAAGGCGGATGGCGCGTAACTCACCCACGGGGAATTCTTCGAGGGCCTTGTTCAGGATGCTCAACAGCTCTGGTTGAGTCTCGACCACTGAAAAACGATCAGGCGACCATTGACCCTCAACGCTACGACCGACTTTCAGCGCCCCCGGCAGAAACAGATGGGCCCCCGCCTCATTCTGGATGGTCGCATCGGCCTGACCGTCTTCGACCAACTGGCGGGCTTGCTCGTAAGTCTTGACCGATCGAAGCTTGATGTCTGGATAAGTGCGCCGGATAAACTCTTCCAGCGCATGTTTGGCCGGCAGCGCCAGAACCCGCCCCGACAGATCATTCAGGGTCAGCGGCGACGGGCCGTTGCGGCGCACGACGAAGACCCAGCTATTGCCACCAAACGAATAGGTGAAATCGAGGAATTTCCTGCGTTCGGCGTTCTCCCCCAACGTCGTATTCATATCGGCCTGACCGGTGTGCAGCAAGCGCATGGTTTCTTCAGTCGAAGACGACTCCCTGTGTACGAACTGCACGCCGGTCATGCGCGAAATACGCGCCAGCACGTCCACATTCAGGCCAACCCATTGGCTGTTCTTGTCCTTGTACAGGTACGGCGGATGTTGGCCCGAAGCCACCGTGACGTGAGGATGTTTGCGGATCCAGCCTTGCTCGGCAGTCGTCAACTTGATGCGGTGCCGGGCAATGTCAGAACCCAGTCCCATGGTCCAACGCGCGACCACCTCACGCCTGACCGACGGATCGAGACTCTTGAGCGCACGGTCAATCATCGTGAGCAAGGTTCCGTCTTCTTTGCGGGTGGCGAAAGAGAACCCAACCGACGGCAGCGCGCTTTCGGATTTGATCTGCAACCCCAGGTACGGGCGCAAGGCACTGTAGGAGCGCACGATGACTTCGTTGCCGATAAACGCATCGACTTCGCCTTGGCTCAGCGCCTCAAGCGCGCTGTAGAGATTTGGCGCCAGGATGACTTCGCTGTCGGGATAGACCGCATGGACCACCTGCGCATCAGCGTAGCCATCGAGCAGCACCACTTTCTTGCCCTTCAGCCCCAAAGGCAGGGTGACGTCATTGCCGCGTCCGACGATCACCGAGCGGTCAGGCATGTAATCGGCGGAAAACGCCAGTTGTTTCACTCCCCGCTCGAAGCCATTGGCGCTGGTCAGAATATCGATGGTGCCGTTACGCAGTGCGACAATGGCCTCTTCGCGTCGGGCGAAACCCACCACCTGCATGGGCACCGAGAGTTTGCTGCTGATCAGGCTCAGGTAGTCGGCGCTGATACCCTGATAGCGGTTGCGATCACTGGTGATGTCGATCGGCTCGTAATCGGCAATCGAGATGCCCACGCGAAGGGTGCGATGCTGATCGAGCCATTGCTGATCCTGAAGGTCCAGGACCATGGGCGGCAGGCTCACAAAGGGCGCCACCAGGCTGAAAGGCAAACTTTGCGCAGCGGGCGCGGCCTGACTAAGGAATAACAGCATCCACACCAGGGCTGTGTGCAAAACGCTTTTTGTGGCACTCATACCGTGCCTGCTGACTTTCTTCACCGCAGTCTTCCCGTCCGTAGGGATCCAAAACGCCTGAAGTGTGGCACGCCGAAACAAAAAAACCCGCCAAGAGGCGGGCTTAATCTTGTTACACGACGATACCGTCAGAGAGGTTTGCCGCGATTACCATGCTGGCTGACAAAGGCCTGTATGGCTTTGAGGTCATTTAGCAGCACAGTGCACTTCTCGTTTCGCTCAAACAAATCAGACAAATGTGCAGGCAGCTCAAGGGCCTTTCCTACACCGGCTTTTTCCACTGCGTCCGGGAATTTGACCGGGTGCGCGGTCCCCAGAATCACCATCGGCGTATCCAGGCTGCGACGGCAATCACGGGCGGCCTTGACACCAATGGCAGTGTGCGGATCGAGCACTTCGCCTGTCTGCTCGAACACCTCGGCGATGGTCTCGCACGTTTGCTCATCGCTGACTGCCAGGGAATCGAACAGCTTGCGGGTTTCGGTCCAGCGATCGTCATCGACGCTAAACGTACCGGTCTGCTTGAAGGTGTCCATCAAGCCAGCGATGGCCGAACCATTGCGCCCGTGCATATCGAACAACAAACGTTCAAAGTTCGACGACACCATGATGTCCATGGACGGCGACAAGGTCGCGTGCAGAGTTTCCTTGGAGTACTGATTACCGCTCATGAAGCGGTGCAGGATGTCGTTACGATTGGTGGCAACGATCAGTTGGCTGATCGGTAAGCCCATGTTGCGTGCCAGGTAACCGGCAAAGATATCGCCGAAGTTGCCGGTCGGAACCGAGAACGCCACCGACCGTGCCGGACCACCGAGCTGCAGGGCCGCATGAAAGTAATACACAATCTGGGCCATGATCCGCGCCCAGTTGATCGAGTTGACCGCAACCAGACGTGTGCCTTTGAGAAAGTCCTGGTCGGCAAAGCTGTCCTTGACCATCTCCTGGCAGTCATCGAAGTTGCCTTCGACGGCGATATTGTGGATGTTCTCGCCGAAGATCGTGGTCATCTGCCGGCGCTGAACTTCCGAAACGCGATTGTTCGGGTGCAGGATAAAGATGTCGACGTTGTCGCAACGACGGCAACCTTCTATGGCCGCCGAGCCGGTATCACCGGAAGTCGCGCCCAGGATAACCACGCGTTCGCCGCGTTTGGCCAACACATAGTCGAGCAGACGCCCGAGCAGTTGCAGGGCGAAGTCCTTGAAGGCCAGGGTTGGGCCATGGAACAACTCAAGCACCCACTCATTGCCATTCAACGGGCGCAGCGGGGCAATAGCGCTATGGGCGAAGACGCCACCCTCCCCCGACGAATAGGTTTCTTCGAGAATTTTTTTGAAATCGGCGTCCGGAATGCTGCCGGTGACGAAAGGACGCATTACCCGGAAAGCCAGCTCGTGATACGGCAGGCCAGCCCAGGAAGCGATTTCTTCCTGGGTAAAGCGCGGCAGGTTTTCCGGCACATACAGGCCGCCATCACTGGCAAGGCCGGTGAGCAGCACGTCTTCGAAATTCAGGGCTGGCGCTTGGCCGCGGGTACTGATGTAACGCATGACTCGTTCCTCTTTAAAACAAGAGCTGCTTGATTCGATAGCCGCTGTTAGTTCAACTGTTCGACACGAATACGCACCACGCTGCCAACCACGTCCTGCAACGCTTCAAGGGCAGTGATCGCATCGTTCATGCGCTGTTCAAGCACGCGGTGGGTCAGCAGAATCATCGGCACCAGACCGTCGTGCTCTTCGACTTCTTTCTGCATGATCGATTCGATGTTGATCCCGCGTTCGGACAGGATACTCGCCACCTGCGCCAGGACACCCGGATGATCCTTGGCCTGGATACGCAGGTAATAAGCGCTTTCACAGGCTTCGATTGGCAGGATCGGGTGATCGGACAACGAGTCCGGCTGGAAGGCCAGGTGCGGCACACGATTCTCTGGATCGGAGGTCATGGCGCGAACGACGTCGACCAGATCGGCGATCACGGAAGAAGCGGTAGGCTCCATGCCGGCACCCGCGCCATAGAACAGGGTCGAACCCGCCGCATCACCATTGACCATCACCGCGTTCATCACGCCATTGACGTTGGCGATCAGGCGGTCTGCCGGGATCAAGGTCGGATGAACCCGCAGCTCGATGCCAGCAGCCGTACTGCGTGCCACGCCCAGGTGCTTGATGCGATAGCCCAGCGCCTCGGCGTAGTTTACGTCCGCGGTGGTCAGCTTGGTGATGCCTTCGGTGTAGGCCTTGTCGAATTGCAGTGGAATGCCAAAGGCAATCGACGCAAGAATGGTCAGCTTGTGCGCGGCATCAATGCCTTCGACGTCGAAGGTTGGATCGGCTTCGGCGTAACCCAAGGCTTGCGCTTCGGCCAGCACGTCAGCAAAGGTGCGGCCCTTTTCGCGCATTTCGGTAAGGATGAAGTTGCCCGTACCGTTGATGATCCCGGCGACCCAGTTAATGCGGTTGGCCGCCAGGCCTTCACGAATCGCCTTGATCACCGGAATGCCACCGGCAACAGCGGCTTCGAACGCAACGATCACGCCCTTCTCGCGGGCCTTGGCGAAGATCTCGTTACCGTGCACGGCAATCAGTGCCTTGTTGGCAGTGACGACATGTTTGCCGTTCTCGATGGCCAGCAGGACCAGATCACGCGCAATGGTGTAGCCGCCGATCAGTTCGATGACAATATCGATTTCAGGGTTGGTCGCGACGGCAAAGACGTCGTGGGTAATGGGGGTACCGGTAATCTGGCAGAGGGGATTTGGCGTACGCATGGCAATTTGCGCAACTTCGATGTCGCGGCCCGCGCGGCGAGAAATCTCTTCGGCGTTACGCTGAAGTACGTTGAAGGTACCGCCACCGACAGTACCCAGCCCACAGATGCCTACTTTGACCGGTTTCACTATGAACTCCCCATAAAACGGCCGACGCAAGGCCGGCCGTGAAAACAGCCACCTGCAAGGTGGCCCTCTATTTGTTGAAGCTGCGGCAAGCCCGCAGCCCCATGATCGTCAAAAGCTAACCCTGGCGAGGCAGGATTATTGGGCGCTTAATGCCAGCTTGGCCACTTGCGGAGCCGGCTGATAGCCCGGAATTACCTGACCGTCCGCCAGCACGATGGCTGGCGTGCCATTGACACCAATCGATTGGCCTATGGCAAATTGCTTGGCCACCGGATTGGTGCATTTGGGTGCTTCGATATTTTTGCCGCCGACCATACGGTCCATGGCGCTTTTGCGATCCTTGGAGCACCAGACCGCCTGCAGCTGCTCATCACCTGGCGAACCCAGTCCCTGACGCGGGAAGGCAACGTAGCGCACTTCAATGCCCAGACGATTCAGCTCAGGGACTTCAGCGTGCAGCTTGTGGCAATACGGGCAGGTGGTATCCGTAAACACGGTGATGTGTGATTTGGTTTCGCCGATGGCTGGATACACCACCATTTCACCCGCAGGAATTCCGTTGATGGTTTGCGAAATGGCCAGGCGTTCGGTCTTCTCGGTCAGGTTGACCGGTTTACCGTCCTGCATCTGGAACAGATACCCCTGCATCACGAATTGGCCGTCAGCGCTGGCATACAGCACGCGACCGCCTTTGAGTTTGACTTCGTACAAGCCAGCCAACGGGCTGCTGGCAATGCTTTCGACTGGCAGTTCAAGCTGCAGCGATTCAAGGGTCTTGCGGATGGCTTTATCGGAGGCATCATCAGCCTGAGCAAACAGACTGAGCGTACTGGCCAGCGCAAAAACTGCGGCGGCGAAAATTCGGGTCACGCGCATGGGGACTCCTTGAGCGGTGGACAGATGGATGTGACTAAAAACGGCGGTCGCTGAGGACCGAAGGCGTTTTAGCGATACCCAATTTGCGAAACCGGCAAAGCGTATCACATAAGGGCTGTGGGGCCGACCGAGACTGACATAAGACACTCCGCAAGCAGGCCTGCCAAATCAGCCGCGCGGGTGATGCTTTGCGTGCATTTCCTGCAATCTGGCGCGGGCCACATGAGTGTATATCTGCGTGGTGGACAAATCACTGTGCCCCAACAGCATCTGCACCACACGCAGGTCCGCACCGTGATTGAGCAGGTGCGTTGCAAAGGCATGGCGCAAGGTATGCGGTGACAGGGATTTACCGATTCCGGCGACCTTGGCCTGGTGCTTGATGCGATACCAGAACGTCTGGCGGGTCATCTGTTCACCCCGCTGACTGGGGAATAGCACGTCACTGGGCCGTCCGTTCAGCAGCTCCGAACGGGCGTCACGCAGGTAGCGCTCGACCCAGACAATCGCCTCCTCCCCCATGGGCACCAGTCGCTCCTTGTTCCCCTTGCCCATGACCCGCACGACACCCTGACGTAAATTGACTTGATCAAGCGTCAGGCTGATCAGTTCGGTGACGCGCAAACCGCAGGCATATAGCACCTCAAGCATGGCCCGATCACGCTGACCGATGGCCTCACCAAGATCCGGCGCGGTCAATAGTGCTTCCACATCGGCTTCAGACAGTGACTTGGGCAAGGGCCTGCCCAGTTGCGGCATGTCGACCTGCAGGGTCGGGTCGACCTGGATCAGTTTTTCCCGCAGCAAAAACCGATAAAACCCGCGCAGGCCGGACAGAAAGCGCGCCGTCGAACGGGGCTTGTAGGCCTTGTCCAGGCGCCAGGCCAAGTGATCGAGAATCAGCTCACGACCGGCACGGCTCAATTCGACGCCTTGTTCCTGCAACCAGCCATTGAACAAGACCAGATCGCTGCGATAAGCATCGCGAGTATTGTCCGACAGGCCTTTTTCCAGCCATAACGTGTCCAGAAAACGGTCGATCAGCGGGTGGTCGATAGCGGGCATGTTATTCAAGGCTTCTGCAATAAAGGCGGTGGCAGTTTTCCACACCGGGTCACGGCGCGGCGAGCGTTGTCTGAAGGCGATTAAAAACCGGACAACAAAAAAGCAGCCCTTAGGCTGCTTTTTTTTGCATCAGAAAGACTGAACTTAAGACAGTTTTTCTTTGATACGAGCTGCTTTACCGGACAGGTCACGCAGGTAGTACAGTTTGGCTTTGCGAACGTCACCGCGACGTTTCACAGCCATGCTGTCGATTTGCGGGCTGTAGGTCTGGAAAGTACGCTCTACACCAACACCGTTGGAGATTTTACGAACAGTGAAAGCACTGTTCACACCACGGTTACGCTTGGCAATTACAACGCCTTCGAACGCTTGCAGACGCGAACGGTCGCCTTCCTTCACTTTCACCTGAACGACAACAGTGTCGCCCGGGGCAAAGGGAGGGATCTCTTTAGTCATCTGCTCAGCTTCGAGTTGCAGAATGATTTTGTTAGTCATGCTGTGCTCCTAAGGCAGATCATCAGGATCTACCATCGATACGTTAACTATCGTTCCGCTCACGGATATACTCCGCCAGCAGCTTCTTCTCTTCTCCAGAAAGCGAGCGGCTTTCCAGAAGATCGGCGCGTCGTTCATAGGTCCGCCCAAGGGACTGCTGTAAACGCCAACGCCGGATGTGTGCGTGATTGCCACTTAGCAACACGTCGGGAACACGCTGATCCGCATACACCTCCGGTCGGGTGTAATGCGGGCAATCCAGCAGACCATCCGTGAAGGAATCTTCCTCCGCAGAGTCCGCATGCCCTAAAGCTCCAGGCAGCAGCCGCGTAACCGCATCTATCAGGACCATCGCCGGCAGCTCGCCACCGGAAAGTACATAATCACCAATCGACCACTCTTCATCGACATGAGCTTCAATAAAACGCTCGTCAATGCCTTCATAACGACCTGCGATGAGGATAAATGCTTCCCCTTGCGCCAGTTCGCGTACCGCCGACTGAGTCAGTTGACGGCCTTGTGGCGACAGGTAAATAACCTTCGCCGCATCCCCTGCTGCCTGCCTGGCCTGAACCAAGGCGTCTTCAAGGGGCTTGATCTTCATCACCATGCCCGGACCACCGCCAAATGGGCGATCGTCCACAGTGTGATGTCGATCTGTGGTGTAGTCCCGCGGATTCCAACAAGTAAGCTGTAAAAGCCCTTGTTTCACCGCACGGCTGGTAATGCCGTAGTCGCTGATGGCGGAAAACATCTCGGGGAACAGACTGATCACTTCTACGCGTAGGCTAGCCATGTCGCTTAGAAGTCCGCATCCCAATCCACCTTCATCTCGCCAGCACCCAGGTCGACTGCCAACACACATTGCTCCGTATAGGGCAACAGGCGTTCGCGATCATCCAAGCTGCCTGCACAAGGCTTGACCACAATTACATCGTTCGAGCCAGTTTCCAGAAGATGATCGATTTTCCCGAGCAATTGCCCGAGGTGGTCGATGACCTTAAGACCCTCCAGCTGGTACCAGTAGTACTCGCCGTCGGTCAGATCAGGGAACAGGTTGCGCGGCACGCAGACCTCAAAACCGGACAGAAGACGAGCTTCTTCACGGTCATCGAGACCCTTGAGCTTTACGACCAGGAACTTGTTTTGCAAGCGTCCGCTGACCAGCTCTACCTGTCGCACATCGCCTTCGCGCCGAAGCGTCCAGGTTTTGTAATCCAACAGGTTTCCAATCGGATCAGTAAAGGAATAAACCTTCACTTCGCCGCGAACGCCATGAATAGAATAAATCTTGCCGATAACGATCAAATCTTCGGCTACTGCAGGCGTCGCGTTCATATTGCTCAGGCCGCAGCCTTAGCATTTTCCTTCAACAACTGAGCAACACGCTCAGAAGGTTGTGCACCAACGCTCAACCAGTGAGCTACACGCTCTTCGTTCACGGACAAACGGATTTCTTGACCACGGGCAACCGGGTTGAAGAAACCAACTTGTTCCTTGTGTGAACCGTCGCGTGGGTTGCGGCTGTCGGTCACGGTGAGGTGGTAAAACGGGCGCTTTTTGGAGCCGCCAAGGGCGAGACGGATGGTTAGCATGTGGACATCGTTCCTGTAGTCGGTGCTGCAAATCTTAAGATGCACAGCGGGCATAGGTGCCCGAAAGGCCGCATATTCTAAGGAATATCCGGACATTTGCAAATGTCTTTTTCCGGCGCCTATCGGCATGCCATCCAGATCTGCTATGGAGCCGCTGCGAACAACGGCTTATCAACCCTGCAAACAGCAGGGTTACTGGAGGTTACCCTCCCTGTAGGGATGCGCAGGAAGGATCTCCTGCGCGACGCAATTACATCCTCGGCATGCCGCCGCCGGGCAACATTCCGCCCATGCCGCGCATCATTTTTGCCATACCGCCTTTGGCGGAGAATTTCTTCATCATCTTCTGCATCTGCTTGTGCTGCTTGATCAGACGCCCGATGTCCTGCACCTGAGTCCCTGAACCCATGGAGATCCGGCGCTTGCGCGAGCCGCTGATCAGGTCCGGGTCACGGCGTTCGGCCGGGGTCATCGAGTTGATGATGGCTTCCATCTGTTTGAACTGTTTTTCAGCTGCGCCCTGGGCATTGCCCATCTGCGCGAGATTCACCCCGCCCATGTTCGGCAGCTTGTCCATGAGCCCGCCGAGGCCACCCATGTTTTTCATTTGCTGCAACTGATCGCGGAAGTCTTCGAGGTCGAAGCCTTTGCCCTTCTTCAGTTTTTTCGCCAGTTTATCGGCTTTGTCTTTATCGAGGCTCTGTTCGGCCTGTTCGATCAGGCTGAGCACATCGCCCATGCCAAGAATGCGCGAGGCGATCCGATCCGGGTGGAAAGGCTCGAGCGCGTCGCTTTTTTCGCCCATACCGATGAACTTGATCGGCTTGCCGGTAATCGCACGCACCGACAGCGCCGCGCCGCCACGGGCATCACCGTCGACTTTGGTGAGGATCACACCGGTCAATGGCAATGCATCGCCAAAGGCCTTGGCGGTGTTGGCCGCATCCTGACCGGTCATGGCGTCGACCACGAACAGCGTCTCGGCAGGCTTGAGCGCGACGTGCAATGCCTGGATCTCGCCCATCATCTCGACATCGATGTGCAAGCGACCGGCGGTATCGACGATGACCACATCGATGAATTTCAGCGTGGCTTCTTTAACAGCCGCCAGCGCGATCTCTACCGGCTTCTGGCTGATATCGGACGGAAAGAACGTCACGCCGATTTCGTTGGCCAGGGTTTCCAACTGTTTGATGGCCGCGGGACGATAGACGTCCACCGAGACCACCATCACGCTTTTCTTTCTGCGCTCTTTAAGAAAGCGCGCCAGCTTGCCGGCGGTGGTGGTTTTACCAGCGCCCTGCAAGCCCGCCATCAAGACCACGGCCGGTGGCGTGACGTTGAGGACCAGATCTTCGTTGGCCACACCCATCAGCTCTTCGAGCTCGGCCTGAACGATCTTCACGAACGCCTGGCCCGGCGTCAGGCTACGCGACACCTCGGTACCGACAGCCCGGTCCTTGACCTTATTGACGAAGTCTTTAACCACCGGCAAGGCGACGTCGGCTTCAAGCAAAGCCATACGCACTTCGCGCAAGGTGTCTTTGATATTGTCCTCGGTCAGCTTGGCCTTGCCAGTAACATGGCGCAGCGTCTGCGAGAGGCGGTCTGTAAGGTTTTCAAACATGCGCGATCCTTTCAGGCTCTAGTTGAACCCCGGTTGGTGCGGTCCGGCTCGTGGTGGCCCGCTGCTGAAAACAACGGCTAAAAATAGTGTTTGACGAGCCTGCGACTTGAGCAGGTGACGGATTATAGCGAAGACTCTGCTGGACGGACACCATCGAGTCTGCTTCTGTAGTCTTTCGTGAAATGTCGGTTCTATGCGAAACTCAGCGTCTTTCGGGCTTGCCTAACAGGATTTATGCTTCCCTTGTCACCCAGCTTGCTTCCCAGTCTCGCCGCCGCCTGCTTATATGCCGCTGCGACCCTTTATCAAAGCATCCGCCTGCGCCAAGGTGCAAAGGTGGATAAACGTCTACTTTGTCTGCTCGGCGGCTTCGCCGTACTCGCTCACGGGTTCAGCCTTTACACCCAGCTGATTACACCTGTCGGCCTGGGCCTGGACTTTTTCAGTGCCGCGAGCCTGATTGCGGTGGCGGTCATTGCCCTGACCATGATCGCCTGTGCGCGAATACCCGTGGAAAACCTGCTGGTACTGCTGTTCCCCCTAGGGGTCGCAACGGTACTGCTTGCACAGTTCGCGCCCACCGGCACCGTACAAGCCATCGATGAAGCGCCGGGCATTCTGGCCCACATTCTGCTGTCGATCCTGGCATACGGCATGTTCACCATTGCGGTGTTTCAGGCCTTGCTGGTGCTGATACAAGATCACCAACTCAAGCACAAGCGTCCGTCCGGACTGATCAAGAACTTCCCACCGCTGCAAACCATGGAAAGTCTGTTGTTCGGCTTTCTCTGGGCCGGCTGGAGCCTGCTTTCCCTTTCGCTGATCTCAGGCTGGCTGTTTGTCGAAAACCTGTTCGCCCAGCACTTGGTGCATAAAACGCTGCTAGCGTGCCTGGCCTGGGTCGTTTTCAGCGTACTGCTGTGGGGACGCAACCGTCTCGGCTGGCGCGGGCACAAGGCAATTCGCTGGACTCTGGGCGGCTTTTGCCTGCTGATGCTGGCGTATTTCGGCAGCAAGCTGGTACGCGAATTCATTTTGCACATCTGACGGGCGTTGATCATGGATAACCTGCCCATCGGCCCAATGCTTGGTGTATTGACCCTGCTGATTCTATGGTCCGGCTTGCTGACGGCGGTCGAGGCCGCGCACCACCGCCTCAAGGCGACGCGCCCGAACGGCCGCTCCACTGACATTGCCACGCCAAAGCTCGCGTTTGGACTGGGCAGCCTGATCCTGAGCAATACCCTGATCAAAGTACTGGTCACCATTATCAGCATGCTGTTGGCGCTGCACTTCTGGTACAGCAGCGGGCCGACGCTGGCGTGGATCGGCGTCAGCAGTGTGCTGTTGATCTTTGCCGAGTTCATCCCGCGTATCCTGGCTGCACGTTACCCAGAAACCATATTGATGCTGGGTAACAGCACCCTGCGCCTGCCCATGAAGCTACTTTTCCCCCTGGCCTGGCTGTTCTCTGCCATCGCTTGCACGCTGCTGCGACCTTTTGGCATCAGTGACAAGCCGAACGCCCGAAAAAAGGACAATGAAGTACCGCTGATGGTCTCGCTCCACGACGGCTCGCAGGATAATCAGCCCAGCCGCTCACACGTGCTATCGGGCATTCACGCGCTGGACAGCATTACGGTGAATGACATTCTGGTGCCGCGCAGCGAGGTCGACGGCATCAATCTGGACGACCCGATCCAACGCATCATCGAGCAACTGATTATCTCGCGTCATACACGGCTGCCGGTGTACCACAACGACATCAACCAGGTAGAAGGCGTACTCAATACACGCCAGATCAGCCATTTGCTGCCACGTGCCGACCTGACCAAAGAAGACCTGATCGCCGCCTGCTACGACCCTTATTTCGTACCGGAAAGCACCCCACTGCAACTGCAACTGCTGAATTTCCATAAACAACAGCGGCGCCTGGGCGTGGTCGTCGATGAGTACGGCGAGGTGCTCGGCATCGTCAGCCTGGAAGACATCCTCGAAGAAATTGTCGGCGAATTTGAAAACGAGCAAAGCCTCGACAACCCGCATATCCACCCGCAAACCGACGGCCGCCTGGTGGTTGATGGCGCTGCGTCGATTCGCGAGCTGAACAAAAGTCTCGGCTGGCACCTACCCTCCGACGGACCGAAAACCCTCAATGGCCTGGTCACCGAAGCGCTGGAAACCATCCCTGATAGCTCGGTATGCCTGAAGATCGGTCCATACCGCCTGGAAATTCTCGAAACTGAAGACAATCGGGTTACCCGAGTCATGATGTGGCAGAACAGCATCACCCGTGCAGTCGTTTAGACTCTCGCCGATTCACGCTCATCTGCTCGGCGCTACCCTCCGGACACGCACCATTCTCTGCACCCTAGCCAGACCCTAAAAACAAAAAATTACCGGGGACATCCGCATGACCAGTAGCACGACTTTGGACAACGACGCCGCGGCGTCGAAACCGGCTAACTCAACCCGGCGTGTCGCCGTAGCCAGCTTCATTGGCACCGCCATCGAGTTTTACGATTTTTACGTGTATGCCACCGCTGCCGCACTGGTCATCGGGCCGGTGTTCTTCCCACAGACGTCTGGCACTGCACAAATGATGTCGGCGTTTCTGACCTTCGGCATCGCCTTTCTTGCGCGGCCGCTGGGTTCGGCGCTGTTCGGCCATTTCGGCGACCGCATTGGCCGTAAATCGACGCTGGTAGCCTCCCTGTTGTTGATGGGCATCTGCACCACCCTGATCGGCGTACTGCCCGGCTATGCCACGATTGGCGCCTGGGCCCCGATTCTGTTGTGTGTATTGCGTTTCGGCCAAGGGCTCGGGCTGGGTGGCGAATGGGGTGGCGCAGCCTTGCTCGCCACGGAAAACGCGCCCAAGGGCAAGCGTGCCTGGTTCGGCATGTTTCCGCAGCTAGGCCCATCGATTGGGTTTCTGGCGGCTAACGGGCTATTTCTGACTCTGGCCATGACGCTCAATGACGAACAGTTCCGCTCCTGGGGCTGGCGCATTCCGTTTTTACTCAGCGCGTTGCTGGTGATGGTCGGCCTATACGTACGGCTCAAGCTTGAGGAAACACCGATCTTCGCCAACGCCATCGCCCGGCATGAGCAGGTCAAGATGCCCCTGGTGGAACTCCTTAGCCAATACTGGCGCCCTATGCTTCTGGGCGCTGCGTCGATGGTGGTGTGCTACGCGCTGTTCTACATCTCGACCGTGTTTTCCCTGAGCTACGGCGTATCGACCCTCGGCTACAGCCGCGAGACGTTCCTCGGCCTGCTGTGCTTCGCCGTGCTATTCATGGCAGCAGCCACGCCATTGGCGGCCTGGGCCAGTGATCGTTTCGGGCGTAAACCAGTGCTGATCATTGGCGGCGTGCTGGCGATTCTGTCGGGTTTCACCATGGAACCCTTGCTGACCTATGGCACCACCTGGGCCGTTGCGCTGTTCCTGTGCATCGAACTGTTCCTGATGGGCGTGACCTTCGCCCCGATGGGCGCGATGCTGCCTGAACTGTTTCCCACACGCGTACGCTATACCGGCGCTTCTGCGGCGTACAACCTGGGCGGCATCGTGGGCGCGTCAGTGGCGCCCTTCTTCGCCCAGAAACTGGTGGCGATGGGCGGCTTGAGCTGGGTCGGCGGGTATGTGTCGGCAGCAGCCTTGCTCAGCTTGATCGCTGTGCTGTGCTTGAAAGAGACGCGGGAAAGAGATCTGGATCGGATAGCCTGACAGACCGCATCAAGCCATTCGCAGCGGGACGCGTAGTTGCAAGCACCACAGGGGATTTGCGTCATACACAGGATTTGTGTCCGACCTCAACTCTGCGGGAGGCCCCCGTCTTCGACGCTGGGCTGTCGCGCAGCAAACTGGGTTGTGATTTGTGTGTCGTGATCGGTGGCGGTGTGCCAGATAAGCCGCCTTCGCGAATAAATTCGCTCCCACCGGGGTCTTGATTTGCCTTTGATTTTTAAGTGAATTGAGTATCGAATTACGGCAAGGCCCCTTTTCCAGGAGGCCGAGCGCAGGCGTTGCGCAGGGGGTAACGAGGCAGGACGCCGAGTTAGCCGCACGGGGCCATGGATGGCCCCTTGCGGCGCCCCCCGGAGCAACGCCGGAGCGAGGGAAATCCGATGTAGGAGCTGCCGAAGGCTGCGATAGGCCGGGGTCACGGGCGACCGGCACGACCTTCAGCGGTCTCAAGAAAGCGACCGGTTCCGTCGGACGCGACCCCGGGGTGATCGCAGCCTTCGGCAGCTCCTACAAATCTGTGTTTGGCTAAAAATATAACGAAATTTATGCTTTATTTTTCAATAACTTATCTGTTGTTTGATAGCGCAGCGTCGAAGACGCGGCGGGGCCTCCCACAGAGTTGAGGTCGGACACACACCCTGTGTCTGACGCAAATCCCCCGCGGGAGCAGGCTTGCCTGCGAATCGTTATTACAGTTGAACCTTGACCGCTTTGGACGCGCGCGTCGCTTTGGCGCGGGCGGCTTCGATGGTTTCGTCGCGAGCCAACGCCACGCCCATGCGTCGCTGACCGTTGACTTCCGGCTTGCCGAACAGGCGCAGCGCCGTGTCGGGCTCACTCAAGGCCGCACCCAGGTTGGCGAAACTGGTTTGCGTTGACTTGCCTTCAACCAGAATCACTGCCGAAGCCGAGGGTCCGAACTGACGGATCAAGGGGATCGGTAGACCGAGAATCGCCCGCGCATGCAGCGCGAACTGCGACAGATCCTGAGAAATCAGAGTCACCAGGCCGGTATCATGCGGACGAGGCGAGACTTCGCTGAACCAGACCTGATCGCCCTTGATGAACAACTCGACGCCAAACAGACCACGACCACCCAAGGCTTCGGTCACTGCGCGCGCAACCCGCTCGGACTCTGCCAGAGCAATCGGGCTCATGACCTGCGGCTGCCAGGATTCCTGATAGTCACCCTTCTCCTGACGGTGCCCGACCGGCGCGCAGAAGGTGGTGCCGCCAATATGACGCACGGTCAACAGGGTTATTTCGTAATCGAAATCGATGAAGCCTTCGATGATCACCCGGCCTTTGCCGGCACGACCGCCTTCTTGCGCGTACTCCCAGGCACTCTGCACGTCGTCGGTGCTTTTGAGCAGGCTTTGGCCTTTACCCGACGAACTCATGACCGGTTTGACCACGCAAGGGAAACCAAGGTCTTCCACTGCCTGGCGGTAGTCTTCGAACGTGTCGGCGAAGTGATACGGCGAGGTTGGCAGGTCCAGCTCTTCAGCGGCCAGACGACGAATACCTTCGCGGTTCATGGTCAACAAAGCGGCGCGAGCGGTGGGGATCACGGTGAAGCCTTCGGCTTCCAGTTCGACCAAGGTCGCGGTCGCAATGGCTTCGATTTCCGGGACGATGTAGTGCGGCTTTTCGGCCTCGATCACTGCGCGCAGGGCGGTGCCGTCGAGCATGTTGATCACATGGCTGCGATGCGCAACCTGCATCGCTGGCGCGTTGGCGTAACGGTCAACGGCGATCACTTCGACGCCCAGGCGTTGCAGTTCGATCACCAATTCCTTGCCAAGCTCGCCGCAACCACAGAGCAATACGCGCGTCGCGGTAGGCGACAGTGGCGTTCCGATTTGAGTCATCTCAGGTCCTCGTGGAGCAGATCATCGAGTCAGCCCGCCAGTGGCGAGCGACTCATGGGGGAGAAGAAAGGCGCGCAATTTACCACGAAGCAGCGAGCTTAGGCCCCGCCCAGGATGAGCGAGGCGCCAGAATCAGGAGCGGGTATTCACACCCAACGTCCACAGAATACCGCTGTCCCGCGCCCGCTCATGACAGCGCCCGAGCACCACGCGACGCTCAGCGTTGTCCATGCGGCTCCAACGGGTGATTTCCTCGACGGTGCGCTGACAGCCTAGACAGATATCCGCCTCATCCAGCGCACAAATACTCACACAAGGTGAGGCAACCGGTCGTTCCGCGCTCATCAGTCTTCCTGCGGCGCAAGGTCACGCGCATAGCGCTGGGCGTTGTGCACGTAATGCGCAGCGCTGGCTTCGAGCATTTTTTTCTGCACGTCGGTCAGTTCACGTACCACTTTGCCGGGCGAGCCCATGACCAGCGAGCCGTCGGGAATCTCCTTGCCTTCGCCAATCAGCGAATTGGCGCCGATGATGCAGTAGTTGCCGATCTTCGCGCCGTTAAGGATTACAGAGTTGATGCCAATCAGGCTGCAATCGCCCACCGTGCAGCCATGCAACATGACGTTATGGCCGATGGTGACGTTTTTACCGATGGTCAGCGGTGACCCCATGTCGGTGTGCATCACGGTGCCGTCTTGTACGTTGCTGTTTTCACCGATATGGATCAGCTCGTTGTCGCCACGCAACACCGCGCCAAACCAGACGCTGGCGCCAGCTTCGAGCTTGACCTTGCCAATCAGGGTAGCGGTAGGTGCGACCCAGCTTTGCGGATGGGTTTCGACACGGGAGGCCCCCAAGCGGTAATTCATAGTGTTGTCCTCATGGCGCTGCGGCCGTGGGTAAATCAGATATTAATGAACCGCTCAGGCGGTTTGTGCAGACTGATGTCGGCGTCGTACAGCACGTTGATCAGCTCGACAATCATGATCGCGGTCAGGCCCCAGATTTTGAATTCGCCAAAACGATAGCTCGGCACATACCAACTGAGACCCTGGTAATCGATACGGTGAGTGTGTTCACGCGGATCCTCGCGAAAGAACGCCAGCGGCACACTGAAGACAGCCGCAATTTCGGCGTCGTTGGCCTGGTACTCGACGAAGTCGGGAATTATCCCCACGTAAGGCGTGACTCGAATCCCATGCAAAGAAATCAACGGGCTGAGCGGGCCGATCACTTCGACCAGCCCGGGCGGCAGACCGATTTCTTCTTTGGCCTCACGCAGAGCGGTAAAGATAAGGTCCGGGTCTTCGGGATCACGTCGCCCACCGGGGAAGGCGACTTCGCCGCCATGGGTCGACAAACCGCTGGCGCGCAAAGTCAGAATCAACTCAGGTTCGTCACTGCGGGTGATAGGCACTAGTACAGCGGCCTCGGGAAAACGCGGGTCTGTTTCCAACGTACGCGGCGTATGACTGCTTACACGGCGAAGTAGCTCGTCCAGCATGGGGAATCTCGATCTGTTACCTACACCGCATCATGCACCAAAGCAGTGGTGCGCCCAACACTTTGTAAGGCAACGCCGCCTCTCAATTGAGCCGTCCAGAAAGCTCAGCTTGCCGACCTTAGTGTGGCACGCCAAGATAGCGGCTGCTTTCAGGAATCGAACTTAAGCATGAAATTCTGCAGCCAGTGCGGCAACCCGGTCACTCAGCGCATCCCCGAGGGCGATAGCCGCTTGCGTTATGTCTGCGAGCATTGCCAGACCGTCCATTATCAAAACCCGAATATTGTTGCCGGCTGCCTACCCATATGGGGCACGCAGGTGCTTTTATGCCGTCGCGCCATCGAGCCGCGCCTGGGGTACTGGACGTTGCCGGCCGGCTTCATGGAAAACGGTGAAACGGTCGAACAGGCCGCCCGCCGCGAAACGGTGGAAGAAGCCTGTGCCACGGTGCGTGGCCTGAGCCTGTACATGCTGGTCGATGTGCCGCACATCAGTCAGGTTCACGTGTTTTATCGCGCCGAGCTGGTGAATCTGGAATTTGCCGCAGGGATCGAGAGCCTGGAGGTCCGGCTTTTTGAGGAAGCTGACATTCCGTGGTCGGAGCTGGCTTTCATGACGGTAAGACGTACCCTAGAATGCTACTTTGCCGACCGGATCCAACAGGTTTACCCCGTGCGAACTGAGTCCATAATCCCGTCGCAGCAGATGAAAAAAACCTAACTACTCCGTTGGCGCACCTTTGGTGCCCATACTTTGCTCAGGGATACCGTTTCAATGCGTTGGTTGCTTGCCCTTTCCTGCCTGTGCGTCGTTTCGCTGTCTCAGGCTGCGTTCACCGAAACCATCGTACCCAAGGGCAGCGAGCAGGCGTTCATCGGTGGAAAAGTAATCAACACAAAGAGCATCGCCGATAAAAACATCGATAAAATACTGATTCTGAAATCTGTGCACCAACTGCAATTGATCAGCCAGGGCGAGCCGCTCAAAACATACCGCATCTCGCTGGGCAAAGTGCCCAAGGGGCAAAAAACTCGAGAAGGCGACAAGCGCACCCCGGAAGGTCTTTACTGGCTGGACTGGCGCAAGGTCAGTGGCAGTTACAACTTGGCGATGCATATTTCCTACCCGAACATCAGCGACTCCGCTCGCGCCCGCCGCGATGGCTTCAACCCGGGCAGCATGATCATGATCCATGGCACGCCGGTTAACGATGATTACCCGGAGTGGTATTTCCAGACCCTGGACTGGACCGATGGCTGCATCGCCATGAGAAACACCGACATGCGCGAACTCTGGGACCTGGTCAAAGACGGCACCCTGGTCGAGATCCGGCCTTGATCATTCTTTGATCGGTACAGGACTGGCCTGAGACCACTCGCACCTCAACCCTCAGGTGCCTGATCCATCATCTTCGCAGACGAGCCTGCTGCCCCGGCTTTATCGAACTGCATGCACACGCAGTCGGGTGAAGATCGGCCGGCCGCTGGCCGAAGCGTCACAACGATTGTCACAATTCTCTGCCGATTATCTGAGCATGGAAGCGCGCGGACGCTTGCAATCTGGGCGCTGGGCTGATTGCGTGGTGGTTGATCGTTCCCCGAATCTGCGTGCCGTCATGGGCGAAGGAGAAACCATTGAACTCAAAAATGCTTGAAGAAGCGCTGTCGTCCGGCGATGCCGTCGAGCGTCAGCTACAGCGTCTTGATCCCTCCCTGATCGCGGTCGCTGAACGTCTGCGCCGCGTCGCACCCCAGGTGATCATGACCGTTGCCCGTGGCAGTTCGGACCATGCGGCCAGTTACTTCGCCTACCTGACCATGCAACAGACGGGCGTGCCGGTGGCCTCGCTGCCAATGTCGGTGGTGACCTTGCAGCACTCGCCGATGCATGTTCGTAATCAAACCGTTTTCGCGTTCTCCCAGTCCGGGCAAAGCCCCGATCTGGTGGACAGCCTGCGCACGCTGCGTGAGCGCGGCGCCTTGAGCATAGCCCTGATCAATGCCGAAGACTCGCCTCTGGAAGCGGCCAGCGAATACGTGTTACCCCTGTGTGCTGGACCCGAACGCAGTGTCGCCGCCACCAAAAGTTTTATCGCGACGTTAAGCGCCAGCACCCGATTGCTTGGCCATTGGCAACAGGATGAACACCTATTGGCTGCCGGGCTGGCACTTCCCGAGCACCTGCGTGACGCGGCAACGCAAGATTGGAGCCCGGCCATCGAGGCCCTGCGCGACTGTCAGCGATTGCTGGTGATCGGTCGGGGTGCTGGGTTTGCCATTGCCCAGGAAGCTGCGCTGAAACTCAAGGAAACCTCGGCGATTCAGGCCGAAGCGTTCAGCAGCGCCGAAGTTCGTCACGGCCCCATGGCGCTGGTGGATGAACACTATCCGCTGCTGATCTTCGCCCCGCGTGGCGCTGAGCAGGCCAGTTTATTGAGCTTCGCCGCCGACATGCGCAAACAAGGCGCCCGGGTGCTGCTCGCGGCACCGGACGACATCGCCCAACGCGACCTGACCCTGAGCCGCGCTGCTCATCCGGCGCTGGACCCGGTCCTCGCCATCCAGAGCTTTTACGTGATGGCCGCAGGTCTGGCCAAGGCGCGCGGCATGGACCCCGATCAACCCCGCCACCTGAGTAAAGTCACCCGCACTCACTGAGCGAGAGCAGCGCCCTGCATAACAATAAGGAGCAACGCCATGCACCAGCACCTGATCGAAGGCTTGCAGCGGCTTGGCCGCGCCCTGATGCTGCCGATCGCTACCTTGCCGATTGCGGGCCTGTTGCTGCGCCTGGGTGATACCGACCTGCTGAACATCGCGATCATGCACGCCGCCGGCAATGCGATCTTCGCCAACCTGGCCCTCATTTTTGCCATCGGCATCGCCGTCGGTTTCGCCCGCGACAACAACGGCACCGCAGGACTGGCGGGTGCCATCGGTTATCTGGTGATGACTTCCACGCTCCAGGTGCTCGATCCAAAAATCGACATGGGCGTGCTCGCGGGCATCATCAGCGGCCTGATGGGCGGCTCGCTGTACAACCGTTTCAAGGACATCGAGCTGCCGGAGTACCTGGCGTTTTTCGGCGGACGACGGTGTGTGCCCATCGCCACCGGGCTGGCGGCAGTCGGTATGGGCGTGGTTTTCGGCCTGATTTGGCCACCCTTGCAGGATGGCATCAACAGCCTTGGCAAATTGATGTTGGAGAGTGGCAGCGTCGGCGCGTTTGCCTTCGGCGTGATGAACCGCATCCTGATTGTCACCGGCCTGCATCACATCCTGAACAATCTGGTGTGGTTCGTGTTCGGCACCTTCACCGAACTGGACACCGGACGCAGGGTAACGGGTGATCTGGCGCGCTACTTCGCTGGCGACCCGAATGCCGGGCAATTTATGGCGGGCATGTTTCCGATGATGATGTTCGGCCTGCCTGCGGCGTGTCTGGCGATGTACCGCAACGCCTTGTCCAGCCAGCGCAAACTGATCGGTGGGGTTTTACTGTGCATGGCGCTGACGTCATTTCTGACCGGGGTTACCGAGCCTGTGGAGTTCGCCTTCATGTTCCTCGCGCCGATGCTGTACGTGATCCACGCAGTGCTGACAGGTCTGTCCATGGCGCTGACTCACCTGCTCGATATCCACCTGGGCTTCACCTTCTCTGGCGGCGCGATCGATATGGCGCTGGGCTGGGGTCAATCCACCAACGGCTGGATGATCTTCCCTCTGGGACTGGCCTATGCCGTCGTGTACTACGTGGCATTCAATTACTGCATCCGGCGCTTTCAGCTGAAAACACCGGGCCGCGAAGCGTTACAGCCGATGTCGGGGAAAGTGTGAGTATTTAAAAGCGGGTCAATGCAACCGCTTGCGACACATCAGTTGCGCCATTTTTGCGGCATCGGGACGCTCTACGATGCCCTTTTCGGTGACGATTGCATCGATCAGATCTGCGGGCGTCACGTCGAACACCGGGTTGAAAGCGTCGACGTCAGCACCCACGCGCTGACCGCCGAGTTCCAACAGTTCACGTCCGTCGCGCTCTTCGATGGGGATGTCCTCGCCACTGGCCAGGGCCATGTCGATCGTGGAACTGGGGGCCACGACCATAAAGCGCACGCCGTGATGCATCGCGGCAACGGCCAGTTGATACGTACCGATTTTGTTCGCCACATCACCATTGGCCGTGATGCGGTCGGCACCGACGATGACCCAGGTGATGCCTTTGGTACGCATCAGGTGCGCCGCAGCCGAGTCGGCAGTGACAGTGACGGGGATGCCTTCGTTGGCCAGCTCCCAGGCCGTCAGCCGCGACCCTTGTAGCCATGGCCGGGTTTCATCGGCGTAAACGCGCTCGATCATGCCTTCCAGGTATGCAGCACGGATCACGCCCAGCGCAGTGCCAAAACCGCCCGTTGCCAGCGCGCCGGTATTGCAGTGGGTCAAGACGGTTTGCAGATTGCCCTGATGCTTGCGGATCAGGTCGGCGCCGAGCTGGGCCATGGTCAGGTTGGCTTCGCGATCGCTCAAGTGAATGCCCACCGCTTCTGCCTCGAGCGCAGCCAAGGGTGATTCGCCGTCCTTCAAACGTTGCAGACGTTCGCGCATGCGATTCAGCGCCCAGAACAGGTTGACGGCGGTGGGCCGCGATTCAGCGAGCAGGGTGAAGTCTTCTTCCAATGCCGCCTGCCAATCGCCGCCTGCGGCAAAACGCTCGCGCGCGGCCAATACCACGCCATAGGCCGCGCTGATGCCGATGGCTGGCGCACCCCGCACGACCATTGAGCGAATGGCCTCGGCCACACCGGACGCGCTGGTGTACGCGTGCCAGGTTTCTTCGAAAGGCAACACGCGCTGATCGAGCAGGTGCAGAGCGCCGTCCCGCCAATCGATGGCTTTCACCTTCTCCGCAGCCAATAGTCGATCGCGCATTCCACACCCCATGTACTTAAAAATAGAAAGCTAAAATCGAAGGCAAAGCATCAAAAGCCGCCGATTATAGCGAGCCGCCCAAGAAGGCGCTCGGGTATACTTCGCCGTCACTGAATATAAGCTCTGGATGCCCCGCCATGCCCAACGCTGCTGCCCCGCTCGACCTGCTGCTCCTGCCCACCTGGCTGGTGCCGGTCGAACCTGCTGGCGTGGTTCTCAAAGAGCACGGCCTGGGCATACGCGACGGTCTTATCGTGTACATCGGCCCCAGAGCCGAGGCCTTGAAGCAAAACGCGCTGCAGGTGCGTGAACTGCCGGGCATGCTACTCAGCCCTGGCTTGATCAACGCCCACGGGCACGCGGCCATGACCTTGTTTCGCGGGCTGGCCGACGATTTGCCGCTGATGACCTGGCTGGAGCAGCACATCTGGCCCGCCGAAGCTAAATGGGTCGATGAAGCCTTCGTCCGTGACGGCACCGACCTGGCCATTGCCGAGCAGCTCAAAGGGGGCATTACCTGTTTCTCTGATATGTATTTCTTCCCCAAAGTTGCCAGCGAACGGGTGCATAACAGTGGAATTCGCGCGCAAATCACCGTGCCGGTCCTGGATTTCCCGATTCCCGGCGCACGCACTCCCGAGGAAGCGCTGCACATGGGTGTCGAGCTGTTCAACGACCTCAAGCATCACCCCCGAATAAACGTGGCCTTCGGCCCTCATGCGCCCTACACCATCAGCGATGAAAACCTGGAAAAAATCCGGGTTCTGGCTGACGAACTCGACGCGATGATTCACATGCATGTGCATGAGACCGCCTTCGAGGTAGAGCAATCCGTCGAACACCGCAATGAAAGGCCTCTGGCACGCTTGTCCCGTCTTGGTTTGCTGAGCCCACGCTTTCAAGCGGTGCACATGACCCAGGTCAACGATGAAGACTTGGCTTTGCTGGTAGAAAGCAACTCCAGCGTGATCCATTGCCCGGAATCGAACCTGAAACTGGCCAGCGGCTTTTGCCCGGTAGAGCGCTTGTGGCAGGCTGGCGTCAATGTCGCGGTCGGCACCGATGGCGCGGCCAGTAACAATGATCTGGATCTGCTCGGCGAAACCCGCACGGCCGCCTTGCTGGCCAAGGCTGTCGCGGGCTCGGCTACCGCACTGGACGCGCACCGCGCCCTGCGCATGGCAACCCTGAACGGCGCCCGCGCCATGGGCATCCAGGCACAGACAGGTTCACTGGAGATCGGCAAAGCCGCCGATATAGTAGCCTTCGACCTGTCCGGACTGGCCCAGCAACCGGTGTATGACCCGGTATCGCAGCTTATATATGCAACGGGGCGCGATTGCGTGACCCACGTCTGGGTTGCCGGCAAACAGTTGCTTGATGATAAACGCCTGACCCGAATGGATGAGCAAGCACTCATAGAAACTGCCAGAGCCTGGGGCCAGCGCATCCTTGGTCATCATGAGCAGGGACCGCAGGCTGTGTGAAAACGTAGCGAGCGAAGGCAAGACAAGGCAAAAACAGGCGAGGAAGCGGACTGGGCTCGCACTCGAGTCTACGTGTTGTAAATGAGCATTCCGATCGGACTCGCGCACGAGCCTGTTTTTAACGCAGGATTGTGTGCGTAGCGCCGAAGTCGCCCAGCCCGCAGTAGTTTTCACACAGCCTGCACAGAATAAAGACCGCTCGGGCGATTGCCCGAACGCTCGCCAGCATTATCAAGTTCAAGAGGACGTCCCATGAGCAACGTTGACCACGCTGAAATCGCCAAATTCGAAGCCCTGGCCCATCGCTGGTGGGACCGCAACAGCGAATTCAAGCCGCTGCATGACATTAACCCGCTGCGGGTCAACTGGATTGACGAGCGCGTCCAGCTGGCCGGTAAAAAGGTGCTGGACGTCGGTTGCGGCGGCGGCATTCTCAGCGAAGCCATGGCCCTGCGCGGCGCCACGGTAATGGGCATCGACATGGGCGAGGCGCCGTTGGCGGTAGCGCAGTTGCACCAATTGGAATCGGGTGTGACTGTCGACTATCGGCAGACCACCGCCGAAGACCTCGCTGAAGAGATGCCCGAGCAGTTCGATGTGGTGACATGCCTGGAGATGCTGGAACATGTGCCGGACCCGTCGTCGGTGATTCGCGCCTGCTTCCGCATGGTCAAACCCGGTGGCCAGGTGTTTTTCTCCACCATCAACCGCAACCCCAAGGCGTATCTGTTTGCCATCGTGGGCGCCGAATACATCATGGGCCTGTTGCCACGCGGCACCCACGACTTCAAGAAATTCATCCGTCCTTCCGAGTTGGGCGCCTGGAGTCGCGAAGCCGGCTTGCAGGTAAAGGACATCATCGGCCTGACTTACAACCCGCTGACCAAGCATTACAAGCTGGCGTCCGATGTCGACGTCAACTACATGATCCAGACACTTCGAGAGGCATAAGGGCATGCGTTTGAGAGCGGTTTTGTTCGACATGGACGGCACGTTGCTCGATACCGCGCCGGATTTCATCGCGATCTGCCAGAGCATGCTTGCCGATCGCGGTTTGGCGCCGGTGTCGGACAAACTGATTCGCGATGAAATTTCCGGCGGTGCCCAGGCGATGGTCTCGGCAGCATTCGCCCTGTCACCCATGGCGCCGGAATTCGAAGCACTGCGCCTGGAGTTTCTCGAACGCTATCAAGTCAACTGCGCGGTACATAGCCGGTTGTTCGACGGCATGGCCGAGTTGCTCGCCGACATCGAGAAAGCCCATCTGATTTGGGGCGTGGTCACCAACAAGCCGATGCGCTTTGCCCAACCGATCATGGAGCAACTGGGGTTGGCCGAGCGGTCCGCCATCCTGATCTGCCCCGATCACGTCACCAACAGTAAACCCCACCCCGAGCCATTGATCCTGGCGTGTCGCATGCTCAACCTGGACCCGGCCAGCGTGCTGTTCGTCGGTGACGACCTGCGTGACATCGAGTCCGGACGCGACGCCGGCACCAAAACCGCAGCCGTGCGTTATGGGTACATCCATCCGCACGACAATCCCGATCATTGGGGTGCCGATGCAGTGGTCGATCACCCGCTGGACCTGCGCAAGGTGCTGGATAACGCATTGTGTCGCTGCTGAAGCCTTCGCGAATGAATTCGCTCTCACAGAATCCAGGCGATCTCTGTGGGAACGAATTTATTCGCGAATGGAGCGCGGCGGCCTGCCTGGGGTCATTTATTTCCATTGAGGTTTTTCATGTTTGATTATTCCGCTCGTCCCGAACTGCTCAAGGATCGGGTGATTCTGATCACCGGTGCCGGCCGTGGCATTGGCGCCGCTGCCGCCAAGGCATACGCCGCACATGGCGCCACTGTGTTGTTACTGGGCAAAACCGAAGCCAATCTGACCCAGGTCTATGACGAGATCGAGGCGGCGGGCCACCCTCAGCCAGCGGTCATTCCTTTCAATCTAGAAACCGCCCTGCCGCATCAATACGACGAACTGGCGGCGATGATCGAGACCGAATTCGGCCATCTGGACGGTTTGCTGCACAACGCGTCGATCATTGGCCCGCGCACGCCGACCGAGCAATTGTCCGGCGAGAATTTCATGCGCGTCATGCATGTCAACGTCAACGGGATGTTCATGCTGACCAGCACCTTGCTGCCACTGCTCAAGCTGTCCCAGGATGCGTCGGTGGTGTTCACCTCCAGCAGTGTCGGACGCAAGGGGCGCGCCTACTGGGGCGCTTACGGGGTATCAAAATTCGCCACTGAAGGCTTTATGCAGGGCCTGGCTGATGAGCTGGACGGTGTCGCACCCGTGCGTTCCAACAGCATCAACCCAGGCGCCACGCGCACCAGCATGCGCGCGCAGGCCTACCCAGGGGAAAACCCGCTGCAGAACCCGACCCCCGAAGAGATTATGCCGGTCTACCTGTACCTGATGGGTCCCGACAGTACCGGCATCAACGGCCAGGCTTTCGACGCGCAATAAGCTGGCGGCATCAATAACAACCCGTAACCCGTGAGGGTGGCAGAATATTGTCATCTTCACAGGGCACGGTTGCCGAGCGTCACCAACTAAGTCAATTAAATGCCGGCCACTCCGGCCTTCTCTCCCCCACAACCTGCCAACTCAATGATTTTTAATGGTTTTAATTAAATCAGCTCGTTGGCACGACTTTCGCTCTAAAACACCCGCCAGGACTGCTTATGTGTTTTAGGGGTTAAAACATGAATTCCTCCACCCAGACCAATGTAATTGATTTCGATAGCGCTAAATTGCAACGACTTGGGTTTTGTAAACAGTACAACGTAGCCCAGCGGCCAGCCGACCTGGCACAGTTACGTCAACAACTTGGCCTGCAATTACAAACCAGCCTTGAACCAGAAAAAATCCTGACGATTTTTTTCCACGGCATTCAGCGAATGATTCCGCTTAAAGCCCTGAATTACGAACACCGCATCAGCGACGTGCAGTTGCAACTCGGCGAGCGTGCACATCATTGCATCAGTTATAGCTTGAGCAATGAAGGCGAACATCTGGGCGAACTGGTCTTTCAGCGTAACCAGCGTTTTTCCGAACTGGAGTTGGGCCAGCTTGAATCTTTGTTGACCTGTTTGTTGTTTCCTCTGCGCAACGCCCTGCTTTATCGCGCGGCAACACAAAGCGCACTACGGGACCCGCTGACCGGCACCGGCAATCGAATCGCCATGGATCAAACCCTGTCTCGGGAAATAGAGGTAGCCCATCGCCATAAGCACCCGCTGTCCTTGCTGATGCTCGATATCGACCACTTCAAACGGGTCAATGATATCCATGGTCATAGTGCTGGTGATGAAGTGCTCAAGGCGGTCGCTACCGAGATCAAGGGTCAACTGCGCACTATCGACAGGGTGTTTCGTTTTGGTGGCGAGGAGTTCTTGATTGTGCTTTCCAACACCGGTCGCGAAGCGGCCGCAATGGTGGGTCAGCGCTTACGTCTCGCGGCAATGCACCTCACCTATCCGATGCTGACTCATTCGATTGAGCTGACTGTCAGCCTGGGGTGCGCCACGTTGTTGCCAGCAGAGTCGGTAGAACGTGTTCTGCATCGCGCCGACAGCGCGCTTTACGTGGCCAAGCGTGAAGGGCGCAACCGTCTGGCGATGGCGAGTTAAACTCGATTGCGTTGCCGGTCCGTCACTCAGTTTTCGACCAGCGTCAATTGATCACGCGATTGCGGTGCTTTTTCCAGTTGCATGCAGCACTCCAAAAACAGGTACATGTAATCGTAGCTTTTGGTGACTGCCTGGCGCAGTTCCGCCTGCAATGGGATGCCGGGATTATTACCCGCCAGCGCGCAGATAATTTCCAACGCTTCCCACGGATGCGAATCGTCATATTGCGCGTGTATTTTCAGCCACTTCATGGCGCGCTTGCGCTGCTCTTCTGGAAAGGCTTCGGCATACACGTTGCTTGCGCAGACAAGTGCCGACCATTCGCCGGTTGCACCTTCAATGGCGTAGTTGGTCGCCGCAATGGCGACGATCAGTGAGTCCGACGAACTGGAATGCCAACACCAATGGCTCAGGGCGTGCAATTCAGATGGAACCTGCTGGGCCTGTAACTCCTCCAGGCTGACGCCATGGCCCAGACTCCAGTTCACCCAATAATCGGCATGATTGAGCTCCACGCGAATATTACGCATTAACCAACGACGCGCCATGTCTTCACCCGGATGACGGGCAAAGCGGGTTTTGGTCAGGTTCTGCGCCATATACAGGGCGAACTGTTCAACCACCGGCCAGCCACCGATCAAGTACTGGCGCATGGTTTTCGAACTCAGACGGCCATCGCGCATCCGCTGATAAAGCTCATGCTCTACCACGCGTCGCTTGGCTTCACTGCAGTCCTGGATCAATTGCTGTGCCCACGCAGGATAACTGGTTGCCTCCATAAGCGGACCGGTTCTGCTGAAAGTATCGACCACTGTGTAGGGCTCCTTTTTTGTTGTTGTGTGATTATTCCGATGCGCAATACGTTTCAGCGGAACCTTCCTGGTGCCCTGAACAACAACGGTGTAGGGCGAGCTGGCCGGGAATACAACGATTCACACCTAAACAATTGTGGGCGCTCAATAATGTAGCCCTGCGCAAAATCAACGCCGATCTCAAGCAGTGCCTGTTCGATCTGCGGGGTTTCAACAAACTCGGCAATTGTCCGTTTGCCCATCACATGCCCAATATGGTTGATCACTTCGACCATGGCCCGATTGACAGGATCATCAAGCATGTCTTTGACAAAACTACCATCGATTTTCAAGAAGTCTACAGGCAGATGTTTGAGGTAGGCGAATGACGACATTCCGGCACAAAAGTCATCCAGAGAGAACAGACAACCCAAACCTTTTAGCTCATTAATAAAACGGATTGCACTGCCGAGGTTTGAAATTGCACTGGTTTCAGTAATTTCAAAACAAATCAGGCTGGGCGGTATTTGATAGGCATCGAATTGCGTTTTCAGGTACGCAAGAAACGCATCATCACCAATACTGGTCCCTGACAGATTGATCGCACACATTGCCATCGGGCCGCTGTGCTTTGCCTCGCGCAGGCATTGAGCGATGATCTTGAACACGTTCTGCACTACCCAGCGGTCCAGCGTGGTCATCAGACCATAGCGCTCGGCGGCCGGAATGAAGCTGTCCGGTAGAATCATGTGACCTGTTTCATCGCGCAGTCGCAGCAGAATCTCTATGTGTCCACCACCCTGGCCGCTGACATTCCCCAAGTCGGCGATTTCCTGGGAGTACAGGCAGAAACGATCTTCTTCAAGCGCCATGTGCAATCGCTGAACCCAGGCCATTTCACCGAAACGCATGGACAGTTCCATATCGTCTGCGTGGTAAACCTGCACCCGGTTACGACCCTTTTCTTTGGCCATGTAGCACGCCATATCCGCCGTGCGCAGTGAGGCCTCAAGGGTGGTCGGCACTTGGGTTATATGCACCAGGCCGATACTGATAGTGGTCACGAAAGGGCGACCCTTCCAGATAAAATGCAGGCTTTGCACGGTTTGCCGCAGACCTTCGGCAATCTTTTCTGCAGCTTCCGGCGGGCAGTTTTCCAGAAGGATGCCAAATTCGTCACCCCCCAGGCGCGCCAACGTGTCGCCCTCGCGCAAACCTTGTTGCAACAAGGTACAAATGTGCCGCAGCAATTCATCCCCCGCCGCATGACCACTGGTGTCATTGACCAGTTTGAATTGGTCCAGATCGAGAAACAAAAGCGAATGACGACTGGCCTGACGCGTCAGATTATTGAGTGCCTGCTCCAATCGATATTCGAACTCGCGCCGGTTGGCCAACCCAGTCAACGCGTCGTGGGTCGCCTGCCAGGACAGATTAGCGATGTATTGCTGCTCTTGGGTCATATCATGCAGGACCAGCACCGTGCCGCTGACCTTGCCGTCGGTCTGGATCGATGACCCCACCAACGACACCGAGACCGTGCTGCCGTCCAGACGCTGAATACATCGCGAATGTCCGCTGGAGCCACTCAGCTGGCCGCCAAGGATGTGCTCAATCAAGGTGAAGCTGTCTTTCTGGGCGTTCTCATCCAGTAGATTGAACAACGCAGCCAGCGGCAAACCGCAGGCCTGCTCGCTTTTCCAGTGGGTTAGATGCTCGGCCGCCAGGTTCATGTAAGTGATTGAACCGTCGACATCGGTGGTGATCACCCCTTCGCCTATGGACTCCAGGGTGGTTTGTGCCCGGTCCTTTTCCAGTTGCAGTGCACTGGCGAAGGCATGCCGTTGCGTCAGCAGTTTATGCGTGCGCAATAGCGCCAGGAGAATCAGCACCACCGCAGTCGCGAGGTTGGTGATCAGCAGCAGGCGCAGAATAAACCGCGAACCCTCCCCCAGCGCATCGCTGAAAGCCTTGGCCGCTGGCGCTACCCCCTCGTTGATGGCGTCGATCTGAGATTTCCAGCCCAGTACATCGTCGTTGGAGACGGTACCCATCGTGACACTCGCGTGCATCTGCCGGGCAATGGCATCAAGTTTAACCAGGTAGCTGTCACCGATTTTCCACAGATCGATGGCCTTTTCCATATAACTGAAATGACGAAAATTCAAATACAGCCAGATAAGACTGGAGACATCATCCGGATGGTTTCCACCTTGCAAAATACCGACACGGGCGGCAACCATGTCCGGAATCGAGCTGTCGAGAGCGAGACGCAGGTCGTGACTACCCTGCGGAATGGCAATCGCGTGCTGGTACTGCTGATAATTCTGCTCATCTCGACTGTTGGCATACAGGTTGAGGTAGTAGATGGCATCTTTTTGCCCTTTGGACCATAGACTCTCACCGGCGACATAACCGCGCACAGCAGAGAGCACATATAAGCTCAGGCATCCCAGAAGTACCTGGAACAGCACGACCGCTATAAATGGCCAAACAATGCCCAACAGACGGGGCCCCTCCAGAATCCGCTTTTGCTTCATGGGTTCCCTTACATAAGCGTTTCTGATGCTCACCCTGTAGCTTGAGTGATCTTCCTGAACGAAGCCTAGGCTAAACCGGACAAGTCAGCAGACCTTTTTCTCACATTTGAAACGCGTTACACAGGGCGCCCCGGTCATCGGTGGACAAGTATGAGATAGAGGGATGTGAGAAAAGGTTCGTACCGCTACGACTTATTCATGAAGCGATGTTTGGCAAGATCGATTGGTTATTATATTTGCTGCAGATGACCGTAAAGCTTTGCGTACAACCCACCCTCGGCGATCAGTTGCTGGTGGTCACCGTCTTCGGCAACGCGTCCGCCATCGAATACCAATACCCGATCAGCCTGTTTTACTGCCGACAGACGGTGGGCAATGATCAGGGTTGTCCGGTCGCTGAGGAAGCGCGCCAAGGCTTGGTGCAGGTTGTACTCAGTTGCGGCATCAAGTGCCGAGGTCGCTTCGTCGAGAATCACGACCTTGGGTTCGGCCAAGACCATGCGCGCGATCGCCAGTCGCTGACGTTGGCCACCGGACAAACGCACGCCGGAGCGCCCGACGATGCTGTCCAGCCCCTGCGGCAGGGCGTTGATGGTGTCGTCGAGCTGAGCGATCTCCAACGCGCGCCAACAGGCTTCGTCAGAGCGCTCACGGCCCATTGTCAGGTTGGCGCGTACCGTATCGTTGAACAACGCGGGATGTTGCAACACCACTGCCACGTTTTCTCGTACCGTTTCCAGACCGATTTCCTGCTGGCTTGCACCGCCAAAACGAATGGTGCCCGCTTGAGGCGTATACAGCCCCAGCAGCAGCTGGACCAGGGTGCTTTTGCCGCCGCCGCTGGCGCCTACGATGGCAACCTTCTCCCCAGGCGCAATCGACAGGTTCAATTGATCCAGCACCAACTCTTCGCCATAACCGAAACTCAGGCCTCGCACCTCGATACCGACCGTCTCCTGGCCTTTGAACGGGTCCGTGCCGCCGGGGTATTGCGGCTCATCGGCGCGCGCCAGCAGTTCGTTGATGCGGGTCAGCGCGCCGCCTGCAGCGTAGTAGGCATATTGCAGATTGAGCAGTTGTTCTACGGGACCGATCATGAACCACAGGTAACTGAAGACCGCGAGCATCTGGCCGATGGACAAGTCAGAGAACAACACCGTGAGCATCGCCGCAGCGCGAAAAATGTCGATACCGAACTGGAATAATAGCCCGCTGGCCCGGCTTGAAGCATCGCTCTTCCATTGAGACGCAACGGCGTAGTTACGCACCTCTTGTGCCCGCAAACCCAGGCGCCCCAGAAAGAAGCCCTGACGATTACCTGCACGCACTTCCTGAATCGCATCCAGGGTTTCGGTCAGCGCCTGGGTGAAACGCGAGGTGCTGTCATTCTCCAGTTTTTTCAGGTGTTTGACCCGCTTGCCCAACTGCACCGTGGCGTAGATCACCAAAGGGTTGAACAGCAGAATCAGCAGCGCCAACTGCCAATGCATCCACACTAAAATGGCAGCGGTACCCGTCAGGGTCAGCATGGCGACGAGGAAGCGGCTCAGGGTTTCGCCGACGAATTTATCCAGGGTATCGAGGTCAGTCACCAAATGCGTGGTCACCGTACCGCTGCCCAGACTTTCGTACTCACTGAGGGAGATACGCTTGAGGCGCTCGATCAAACGAATGCGGATGCGGTAGACGATGTCCTTGGCCAACCTGGCAAACAAGCGCGCCTGCAGTACGTTGAACACCAACGCCCCCAGACGCAGGGTGAACGTCACCAGCAACATCAGGCCAATGTAACCCACGGCCTTTTGCAGGCTGTCGGGCAGCAGGTGGTTCATGAACTTAAGCGCAGAATCACCGTGCCCAAGCAGCACTTCATCAACCAGCAAGGGCAGCAGCAAAGGGATCGGCACACTGCACACGGTCGCCAGCACAGCCACGCCGTTGGCGATCCACAGGGCCTTTCGATGATGAAGCGCGAGGCGACGGATTTCGGCCCAGCTCAGCCTATCGATACGAGGCGCAGCTTCAGGCTTGCTCGGTTGCTCATGCACAGGCAGCGCGCTCCAGCCAACGGCTGAGCAACGGAGCTAGTTCATCAAGAGGTTGATAACCGTTGGTCAATAACGCCAACTGGCCGTTGTGCTCGGCGAGCAATGTCGGGAAGCCAGCGATGCCCAGATCCTGCACCCAAGTGAAGTCCGCCGCCGTGGCCGCGTGTTGTTCGGCACTGTCGAACGCCTCGGCAAACTTGGTCCTGGGCAAACCAGCCTGTTCCGCCAACTCCGCCAGAACTGAGGCACGGGTCACGTCGCGGCCTTCTACGTAGAACGCCTGCTGAATTAATTTGACTAGGGTCCAGGCACTCTCCGGGTCGAGGTCTCGCGCCGCGACCAGCGCGCGGCACGCTGGCTCGGTGTCGTAAACGAAACCCTCCGGCAGCGCGCCCTCGAAACGAAAAGGCTGACCGGTGGTGTTCGCCACCGCTTGCCAATGCTCAAGGATATAGCGCCGCGTGGCGGGCTCCATTGCCGCGCCACTGCCCGTACGCAACCCGCCTGCCACCAGATGCAGCGCTACGCCCGCCGCCTTCGCCTGCTGCACCAAGGACTCGGCCACCGGAGCAAAGCCCCAGCACCAGGAGCACATAGGGTCCATCACGTAGAGCAGGCGGGCTTGCATGGTTCAGGCCTCTGTTGGTAGTCGGTAGTTACGACCAATCGGGTGTGGCTGGTTGCGCGCCTTGGCCAGTTCGATCTGCTTTTGCCGATCAATGGCACTGCGACGGGTCTTCTCACTCAATGTATCCCAGCAGTGCGGGCAGCTGATACCCGGTACGTAGTGTTCGCTGGCACGTTCCTCGACACTGATCGGGGTCCGGCAGGCGTGACACTGGTCGTAATCGCCTTCGCTCAAGTCGTGGCGCACGGTGACCCGATTGTCGAAAACAAAACAGTCACCGCGCCACAGGCTTTCTTGCTGAGGCACTTCTTCAAGGTATTTGAGGATGCCGCCCTTGAGATGATAGACCTCATCGAAGCCCTGACCGAGCATGTAGCTTGAGGCTTTTTCACAACGGATGCCGCCCGTGCAGAACATCGCGACTTTCTTGTGCTTGGCGGGGTCGAAGTGCGCTTTGATGTAGTCCGGAAACTCGCGAAAACTGGTGGTTTTCGGATCGATGGCGCCTTCGAAGGTGCCAATCGAGACTTCGTAATCGTTACGGGTATCGATCAGCAGGACTTCCGGATCGCTGATCAGCGCGTTCCAGTTTTGCGGATCGACGTAGGTGCCGACATTCTTGTTCGGGTCGACACCTTCGACACCCAAGGTGACGATTTCTTTCTTGAGTTTGACCTTGGTGCGATAGAACGGCTGATCATCGCAGTACGATTCTTTGTGATCGATATCGACCATGCGTGGATCGTTTTTCAACCAGGCCATCAAGCCGTCGATGCCTTCGCGGGTACCGGAAACAGTACCGTTGATGCCTTCTTCAGCGATGAGCAGGGTGCCTTTGATGCCGTTATCGACCATCGCCTGCAACAGCGGTTCGCGCAAGGCGACGTAATCGGTGAGCGTGACGAATTTATACAAAGCCGCCACGACAATTTTTTGATTCATGCTGCGTCCTCCAGGTGGGTGCTCTCGCAAAGAGCCGACCCGATACCAAAAAAAACGCGCCGGCTAATGCGGCGCGTTGTGGATTCTAGCAAAACTGCAGAGGCATGGTCACTGTGGGAGCAGGCTTGCCTGCGAATGGCGGTGTGCCAGGCATACCGAGGTGCGCGCTTCGCAGGCAAGCCTGCTCCCACAGAGTTTGTGTTAACTCAGTGTTTGCTACCACCGGCGCAGGTCGGTGAAGCCGGGGCCGCACCTGCTTTCGCCCATTCTTCAGGCGTGTAGGTGTGCAGCGCCAACGCATGGAACTCGTCCATCAAATCACCCAGCGTGGCGTAAACCTTCTGGTGACGCTTGACCGCATTCAACCCGGCGAACTGGTCACTGACCACTATCGCCTTGAAGTGGGTCTGCAGACCACGGCTGTGCATGTGGCTTTCATCAAGCACTTGCAGATGCTGCGGCTGCAAGGCGGCCAGTGCCGCCTCGATTCGCTGTTGCATGGTCATACCCGCTTTCACTGACGCTAATTGCGCTTAAGGCTTTTTGGCCGGCGCTGCAGCAGGAGCAACGGCTTTTGCCGGTTCCAGCTCTGCAGTCATGTCAGCCAGTAATTTGTTGACGACAGGCACTGCACTTTCCAGTTTGCCTTGGGTCAATTGAGCCGACTGCTGAGTCAGTTCAGGCATCTTGGTCAGCACTTTCTTGCCCAACGGCGACTGATAGAACGCAACCAGATCCTTCAACTCGCTTTCGGTGAAGTTAGCGGTGTAGAGCTTGATCATGTCTGGCTTGAGTTTGTCCCAGCCGATAGCCTGGTTCAGCGCGGTATTGGCTTTAGCCTGGTAGGTCTCAAGCAGCGCTTTTTTCGACTCAGGGGCCTTGGTTTCATCAAAGCGCTGCTGGAACATTTGCTGCACTTGCATGTAGACCGGCGTGCCCAACTTGTCAGCATGAGCCAGTTTGAGGAAGGTTTCGGCACTGGCGTTATGGCTGGCGGTATCGGCAAAAACCTGGCCGCTGGCGCATACCAGAGCAACCGCGGTACAGATGGCACGAAGACGGGTCATCGAGTTTCCTTATCATCTAGCAGGCGAGGCAGAACCCCAAGACCGGTCATTCTGCACCCATGTCCTGTGATGGCTCAACCCCTGACTGACTGAGCGGTTAAAAACGGTGCTGAGGGAACCCATCCCGATTAACAGAGCCTAAACTGCGCAATCAGACCTAAAGGAGTGAGCCCGATGAGCCGTATCGAAACCGACAGTATTGGTCAGATCGACGTACCTGCCGACGCCTACTGGGGCGCGCAGACTCAACGTTCGCTGATCAATTTTGCGATTGGCAACGAGCGCATGCCGCTGGCGGTGCTGCACGCCCTGGCGCTGATCAAGAAAGCCGCGGCGCGGGTCAACGAGCGCAACGGTGACCTTCCTGCCGAGATCGCGCGCTTGATCGAGCAATCAGCCGACGAGGTACTCAGCGGCCAACTGGATGAGCAATTCCCTTTGGTGGTCTGGCAGACCGGCAGCGGCACCCAGAGCAATATGAACGTCAATGAAGTGATCGCCGGGCGCGCCAACGAGCTGGCCGGCAAAGGGCGCGGCGGCAAAGCCCCGGTACACCCTAACGATCACGTGAACCGCTCGCAAAGCTCCAACGATTGTTTCCCGACGGCGATGCACATTGCCGCTGCGCAGGCGGTGCAGCATCATCTGCTGCCGGCAATTGCCGAGCTGTCTCATGGGCTGGCCGAGCAATCGGCGCGGCACATGAAGCTGGTCAAAACCGGTCGCACCCACCTGATGGATGCCACACCGATTACCTTCGGCCAGGAACTCTCGGCCTATGTCGCACAGTTGGACTACGCCGCACAGGCGATTCGCAATGCGCTGCCTGCGGTGTGTGAACTGGCTCAGGGCGGCACCGCTGTCGGGACCGGTCTGAACTCGCCACTCGGGTTCGCCGAAGCGATTGCCGCCGAGCTGACAACCCTTTCCGGCCTGCCGTTTGTCACTGCGCCGAACAAGTTTGCCGCGCTGGCCGGTCATGAGCCGTTGACCACGTTGTCGGGCGCACTGAAAACCCTGGCCGTAACCCTGATGAAAATCGCCAATGACCTGCGCCTGCTCAGCTCCGGCCCACGCGCAGGGCTGGCCGAAGTGAGACTGCCGGCCAATGAGCCGGGCAGTTCGATAATGCCTGGCAAGGTCAACCCTACTCAGTGTGAAGCGTTATCGATGCTGGCCTGTCAGGTGTTGGGCAATGACGTGGCCATCGGCTTCGCTGCCAGCCAGGGTCATCTGCAATTGAACGTGTTCAAACCGGTGATCATCCACAACCTGCTGCAATCGATTCGTCTGTTGGGTGATGGTTGCAGCAACTTCCAGCAGCATTGCGTTGCAGGAATGGAACCGGATGCCGCGAAAATGGCGGAACACCTGGAACGCGGTTTGATGCTGGTGACTGCGTTGAATCCACATATCGGCTACGACAAGTCGGCGCAGATCGCCAAAAAAGCCTACAGCGAGGGCCTGACCTTGCGCGAAGCGTCCTTGGCATTGGGTTATCTGACCGAAGAACAATTCGACGCCTGGGTGCGTCCGGAAAACATGCTAGAGGCGGGCAGCAATGGTTGATCCGAAAAGCGGCGCCACTCCACTGGAAGGACATGGCAAACGCATCCTGATGATTTTTGGTACGCCGAAAACCAGCAGCCTTTGCCACGCGCTGGGTGAAGCCTATGCCCGAGGCGCACGAAGCGAGGGGCATGTCGTGCGAATGCTCAAATTGGGTGAGTTGGAGTTCGATCCGGTGCTGCGTTACGGCTATGAACAGAGCCAGAACCTGGAGCCCGACCTGCTAGACGCTCAACGGCAGCTTCATTGGGCCCAGCACGTGGTGATTGTTTATCCCATTTGGTGGGGTGGGCTACCGGGTTTGCTCAGCGGCTTTTTCGACCGGGTGTTTTTACCCGGTTTTGCCTTCAAGGCCCATGGTCGCAAACACCCTTCGAACGAGCTGCTCAGGGGGCGCACCGCAGAAATACTGGTGACCATGGACACCCCGCCACGCTACTTTCGCTGGGTCTATGGCGCCCCGGCGCACCGGCAGATGGTGCGGACGATTCTGGATTTTTGTGGGATCAAAACCCAACGTCTGAAAGAGTTCGGCCCGGTGCACAGTTCGTCTGAAGAGCAACGGCAGAAATGGTTGCGAGAGGCCGAGCAGTTGGGGCGGGTTTAGCGGACGGCCTTTTCAGGGCGCCTTCGCAAAACCTGTGCAGGCGGTGAACTGCGCCCCAGAAGTTGGACACCCATCAAACCCCGGCCATCCTTGCCCGCCGCGCCCGCAACCCAGCCATCAACGACGGGCCGAGGGCGGTGAGGGCTGAACCCAGCACGACCAGCAGCGCACCGGTGTAGCCCAATCCATTGATGTCCTCGGCGTGCACATAATCGGGCCACAACCAGGCGGCGGTTGCCACTGAAGCGAAGGTCACCAGGGGCGTGATCGCCAACGTTGCGCTGACCCGCGAGGCTTCCCAATGGGCCAGCGCTTCGGCAAAGGCACCGTACGCCACCAGCGTGTTCAGGCAGCAGGCCAGCAATAACCAGCCTTGCAACGGGCTCAGCTGCAACACTTCCAGCGGGTGCGCCCACGGCGTGACCAACAGCGCGCAAAACAAGTAGATCACCATCATCACTTGCAGTGAATTCCACACCGTCAGCAACTGCTTCTGGCTCAGGCCATAAAACGTCCAGACTGCGGACGCCAGCAGCACCGTGAGAATCCCGGCTGTGTAGTCGCCCAACGAGGTCAGCAACTCAATCAGCCGCTGATTGAAGAACAGACCAAAGCCGATCAGCAGCACCAACAGGCCCACCCCCTGCCCCAGACTGAAACGCTCCTTGAACAGGAAAATACTACTGATCAGCAGCAGGACCGGGCCCATCTGGATCACCAGTTGCGTGGTGCCGGGACTGAGCATTTTGAGGCCGATCAAATACAGCACGTAGTTGCCTACCAGCCCGCAGACTGCCAGCGCCACCAGTCCTTTGCCCTTGTACCCCAACGTTTTGAAGCTCGGCAGGCGCCCTACCGATGCCAGCCAGATAAATAGCAGCGAACCAGAAACCAGCAGCCGAAACCAGGTCACCGTGACCGGGTCCATCACTTGCAGCACTTGTTTGAGTTTGACCGGCAGGATGCCCCAGAGCACCGCCGTCACCAGCGCCAGCGACAGACCGTACAACCAGCGACCGGAAGAGACATGCATTGCAGAGAGTCCTATTGAAGAACGAGCAGTAAAAAAGGCAGTCCAGCAAAGCCGCCATTCTAGGTGGGGATTGACCCGCGACACAGAGACAGTTGTGAACAGAGATGTCGGGGAATTGTGTTGGTAGACGGCCGCCTGCCACTGATCCGATGTTTTCCTGCCGGCCATGGACAAGATTTAAGCTGTATCTTGTATGCAACCTCAGCTGTCCACTGCGTCCAATCCCAGGATACGACCATGTTCGGAAAGCGCGCACAAGATCCAAACCCGACCGTCCACTACCGCTGTGATCGCGTTTCGCGGGTCAATGGACAGTACTTTTTCAGCACGCGGGAAAACACTCTGGAAGGCCCATTCCCCAGCCGCACCGAAGCTGAGCGCGAAACCGATGCCTATGTCCAGCGAATGCAGCGGATCAAGGCGGATCAACACCCCTCGGTGAACGGCTGATGCTCAAAGATGGTTGCGTTGATAAGTGTCTTCGCCCATTGCTGCAATTTGCCCGTTGATCAACGCCTCGAAAGGCCGCAATAACGCCTCGAACGTTTTTGGCGCCTCCAACGTCTGCAACGCCTGGACAATCGCTTCCACTGTCGACAACGCACCCGGCCCCGGCGCTTTGCGCAGCCGATAGCGTGAAGGCTCGGTGTGCGCCAGGGTCACCCGTGGCAAGGCCGCCAGCAGTGGATTAAGGTGCAATAACTTGCGCGCCTTGCGCCAGGTTCCATCCGGCACCACCAACAACATTGACGTGCTTTCCTCCTCACAGCCTTCACGCGGATAGGCCTCCAGCGGCTGTGCATCGTCTGCGGGAAACAACACGCACGCCTGATAACCGGATGGGTTCAGTAAAGCAGGCAAATTTTCGAACACCTCACCCACAATCAATTCGGCATTATTCAGCCCCAACGCCGCCAGCCGCGCGGTATTCAAGGCATGATTGACTTCGCTCGGATGCTGCAAAATCAACACCCGGGTACGGCTGTCGAGTTGCGGGATCAGCGCGCACAGGCAATGCGTTTCAGGTCGCAGGCAGCGGGCGCATTGGGCGCGGGACATGGTGTTCTCCTCAGCTCTGATTGAGCTGCGCCTTGAGCAGGTCGCGGAAAGTCTGGATCAACGGTTCGCGGCTGCGGCCACGGCGCACGATCATCGAGAACGGCGCCTGATAACCGAACGTCGCTGGCAGCAACACCCGCAGATGACCAGAATCAGCCCAGGCTTGTGCGTAATGCTCCGGAAGGTAGCCGATATAGGCGCCAGACAGCACCAGAATCAACTGCGCCTCCATACTTTCCACGGTCGCAGCGCTGTGTTTGAAGCCATGCCGCGCCAGCTCGGCCTGGCTCCAATAACCACGCCCGACCATGCGCTGCTGAGTGATGACTTGCTCGGGGATGCGCCGCTCGGTAAACAGTGGATGGCGATTGCTGCAGTACAGCCAGTGTTGCTCGCGATACAACGGCTGATAGACCAAACCGCTCATGCGCGTGGAGAAGGCGCCGATGGCCAGATCGAGCCGGTTGTCCTGCACGCCGAGCTGCAATTCGTAAGGACTCATCACTGACAGGTGCAAATGCACCGCCGGATGTTCCTGACTGTAGGCGCCAATGGCTTCGGCGAACGGCAGCGCACGATCGCTGACCGTGGAGTCGATCACACCGAGATTGAGCGTACCGCGCAGTTCGCCTTTGAGCGCGGCGGCGTATTGCTCGAAACCTTCCAGCTCACCGAGCAGGCGCAGGGTTTCCTGATGAAACAGCTCGCCTTTGCTGGTCAGGCTGAAACCACCCCGCCCGCGATGACACAACACCAGACCCAAGGCGGCCTCGAGCTGACTCATGTAGGTGCTGATGGCCGACGTCGACAGGTTGAGCTCCTGCTGAGCGCTGGCAAAACCCTGATGGCGCACCACGCTGACGAAGATGCGCAGCAGTTTCAGGTCGGGTAAGGCGTTGGCCATGGTGGTTCCGGGTATTTACAGACCTAGCTCAATCTCCTGTAGGAGCTGGCTTGCCTGCGATCGAGTGCAAAGCGCTCGCAAAAAGGGTGAATTCACTACCGCAGGAAGGTCGTCCCGACCTTATCGCAGACAAGTCAGCTCCTACAGAAGTTGCGTCCGGCACAGTTCTGGTTCTGGCCGCGTGACACAGTCTAACGATTTGCTCGATAGTTTAGAAATCTCTGAACTAAGTATTTCGCCTCAGCGATTCTTTCAATGCCTCGCACTTTGCAAAATCCGCTCAAACCACAACAACGATGAGGCAATCCCGTGGAAAAGATTTTTCACCAACCACTGGGCGGCAACGAAATGCCGCGCTTCGCCGGCATCGCCACCATGATGCGTCTACCCCACCTGCAATCGGCCGCCGGCCTGGATGCTGCCTTTGTTGGCGTCCCGCTGGACATTGGCACGTCGCTACGCCCTGGCACCCGTTTCGGACCGCGTGAGATTCGTGCTGAATCGGTCATGATTCGCCCGTACAACATGGCCACCGGCGCTGCACCTTTCGATTCCCTGTCCGTGGCCGATATCGGCGACGTGGCAATCAACACCTTCAACCTGCTGGATGCCGTGCGCATCATCGAAGAGTCCTACGACAAGATTCTCGAACACGATGTCATCCCCCTGACTCTGGGCGGCGACCACACCATCACCCTGCCCATCCTGCGTGCTATCCATAAAAAGCATGGCAAGGTCGGCCTGGTACACATCGACGCCCACGCGGACGTCAACGATCACATGTTTGGCGAGAAAATCGCTCACGGTACAACCTTCCGTCGCGCGGTCGAAGAAGGCCTGCTCGATTGTGATCGTGTGGTGCAGATTGGTCTGCGCGCTCAGGGCTATACCGCCGAAGACTTCAACTGGAGCCGCAAACAGGGCTTCCGTGTGGTTCAGGCTGAAGAATGCTGGCACAAATCCCTCACCCAGCTGATGGCTGAAGTCCGTGAAAAAGTCGGTGGCGGCCCGGTGTACCTAAGTTTCGATATCGATGGCATCGATCCCGCTTGGGCCCCCGGTACGGGCACCCCTGAAATCGGAGGTCTGACCACGATTCAGGCGATTGAAATCATCCGTGGTTGCCAGGGTCTCGACCTGATCGGTTGCGATCTGGTAGAAATCTCGCCGCCTTACGACACCACCGGTAATACCTCGCTGCTGGGCGCTAATTTGTTGTACGAAATGCTCTGCGTACTTCCCGGCGTTGTGCACCGCTGAGGATGACCATGAGCGACCGTGATGATGTCCTGCAAGCCGCCGCCGATCTGGTGACGGCGTTTGCCAAAAATGATCGCGAAGCCTACTTCGGCGCCTTCAGCGCCGATGCCAGCTTCGTGTTTTACACCCTCGAACAACCGCTGCTGACCCGCGATGCTTATCAGGCGTTGTGGGACAGCTGGCGGCTGGAGGGTTTCGAAGTCCTCAACTGCGTTTCCAGCAATGCTCACGTCAGCCTGCAAGGAGGCGTCGCCATTTTTATCCATGACGTTGCCACCGAGCTGCGCATGCAAGGGGACCAAAGCGTTAGCCAAGAGCGCGAAACCATAGTGTTCCGTCGCCAAGACGCCACTGAAGAACAACAAAAAGGCCATTGGCTGGCCTGTCACGAACACTTGTCCGCACTCCCTTAAGGCTGCCATCCCCTAAGCCCAATAAAATGATCGGAGCAGATCATGAATAAAAATAACAATGAGCAAAGCGTCACTCACATTGAAACTTTCGGGGTCGAACAAATCCCGGATCACGCCCGTACTGCAACACCTCGCGACCTGTTCCGCATGATTTTTGGTGGGTCCAATACGTTTGCGACCGCCGTACTCGGCAGTTTTCCAGTGCTGTTCGGTCTGTCGTTTCAGGCGGGCGTCTGGGCGATCGTGCTGGGCGTACTGGTCGGCTCGATCATCCTGGCACCCATGGGCCTGTTCGGCCCGATCAATGGCACCAACAACGCCGTGTCTTCCGGCGCGCATTTCGGTGTGCACGGACGAATCGTCGGCTCGTTCCTGTCGCTGTTGACCGCTATCGCGTTCTTTTCCCTGTCGGTATGGAGCTCAGGTGATGCCTTGATCGGCGGCGCCAAGCGCTTGATCGGTCTTCCGGAAAACGATCTGACCCTGGGCCTGGCCTACGGTTTGTTCGCGATTCTGGTGCTGACCGTGTGCATCTATGGCTTCCGCTTCCTGCTGTGGGTCAACAAGATTGCAGTGTGGAGCGCCAGCCTGTTGTTCCTGCTGGGCATCTTCGCCTTCGCCGGCCCGTTCGACATCAACTTTGCCGGCAGCGTCAGCCTGGGCAAGGAAGGTTTCTGGGCAGCCTTTATCGGCTCTGCATTGGTAGCCATGAGCAACCCGATTTCCTTCGGCGCCTTCCTCGGTGACTGGTCGCGTTACATCCCGCGCGACACGTCGAAAACCAGAGTCATGCTGGCCGTGATCATCGCCCAGGTTGCCACGCTGATTCCGTTTCTGTTCGGCTTGGCCACGGCGACCATCGTGGCGATCAAAGCGCCCGACTACATCGCGGCGAATAACTATGTCGGGGGCCTGCTGGCCGTCTCACCGACCTGGTTCTTCCTGCCTGTGTGCCTGATCGCGGTGATCGGTGGCATGTCTACCGGCACCACGTCGCTGTATGGCACCGGCCTGGACATGTCCAGCGTGTTTCCACGTGCGCTGTCACGGGTCAAAGCCACCTTGCTGATCGGCGTGATGTCGATTGCCTTCATCTTCATTGGCCGCTTCGCTGCCAACCTGGTACAGAGCGTATCGACCTTCGCCGTGCTGATCATTACCTGCACCACGCCATGGATGGTGATCATGATCATTGGTCTACTGGTGCGTCGCGGCTTCTACTGCCCGGACGATCTGCAAGTGTTCACCCGCGGTGAAAAGGGTGGCCGCTACTGGTTCACCCACGGCTGGAACTGGCGCGGTCTGGGCGCCTGGATTCCAAGTGCTTTGGTTGGCCTGTGTTTCGTCAACCTGCCGGGACAATTCGTGGGTCCGCTGGGCAATCTGGCACAAGGCATCGACATCAGCCTGCCTGTGACCCTCGGTCTGGCGTCGGCGGTGTACTTCCTGCTGCTGAGCCTGTTCCCGGAAACACCGCTGGTGTATGCGCCGACTGACCCGCGCAGACAAGGCAACGAAGCCGCCGATACCACCCCGCAACGACAAACTGCCTGATCCATCAACGCTCGCGGCGGGCCTGCCTGTTTACCCTGCCCGCCGCGAAGCTGCGTCTGATTTGCGCTTCATTATAAAAAAAGAGATTGGAAACCCTCCATGGCTTTAGATATTTTCGTCGTACTCATTTATGCCGCAGGCATGTTAGTGCTGGGCTGGTACGGCATGCGCAAAGCGAAAACCCACGAAGATTACCTGGTGGCCGGGCGCAACCTGGGGCCAACCCTGTACATGGGCACCATGGCTGCCACCGTCCTCGGCGGCGCGTCCACCGTAGGTACTGTACGCCTGGGTTATGTGCATGGGATTTCCGGTTTTTGGCTGTGCGCAGCCTTGGGCCTGGGGATCGTCGCGCTGAACCTGTTCCTTGCTAAACCGCTGCTCAAACTGCGAATTTTCACCGTTACCCAAGTGTTGGAAAAACGTTACAACCCGATGGCCCGTCAGGCCAGCGCGGTGATCATGCTGGTTTACGCGCTGATGATCGGCGTGACCTCGATCCTTGCCATTGGCACCGTAATGCAAGTGCTGTTCGGTCTGCCGTTCTGGATGTCAGTGCTGCTCGGTGGTGGCGTGGTGGTGGTGTATTCGGCGATCGGCGGCATGTGGTCGTTGACCCTGACCGACATCGTCCAGTTCGTGATCAAGACCGTTGGCCTGATGTTCATCCTGCTGCCGATCTGCCTGTACCGCGTTGGCGGATGGGATCAACTGGTCGCCAAGCTGCCAGCATCGAGCTTCAGTTGGACCACCATCGGCTGGGACACCATCCTCACGTACTTCCTGATCTACTTCTTCGGCATCCTGATCGGCCAGGACATCTGGCAGCGCGTGTTCACCGCACGCACTGACAAGATCGCCAAATACGCCGGTTCCATCGCGGGTATTTACTGCATTTTCTATGGTCTGGCCTGTGCACTGATCGGCATGGCCGCCCATGTGCTGCTGCCTGATCTGGACAACGTCAACAACGCCTTTGCCGCCATCGTTAAAGTGTCATTGCCCGATGGCTTGCGTGGCCTGGTCATCGCCGCCGCTCTGGCCGCCATGATGTCCACCGCCAGCGCGGGCTTGCTCGCCGCATCGACCACCCTGACCGAAGACCTGCTGCCACGTCTGCGCGGCGGCAAACAGTCGAGCCTGGGCATCAATCGCCTGTTTACCCTGCTCACCGGCCTTCTGGTGCTCGCCATCGCGCTGGTCGTGACCGATGTGATCAGCGCCCTGACCCTGGCCTATAACCTGCTGGTGGGCGGCATGCTGATCCCATTGATCGGCGCTATCTACTGGAAACGGGCGACCACCTCGGGGGCAATCACCAGCATGGCGCTGGGTTTCCTGACTGCACTGGTGTTCATGCTCAAGGACGGTTTCGATGCCAACACCCCGATCTACTACAGCCTGTCGATCGGCTTGATCAGCTTCGTGGTGGTCAGCCTGCTGTCACCCCGCCCCGTGACACTGGCTAATACGGTCAAACCCCGCATGGCTTAAATCTGGATTACCTTGAGCGGGTGGCACGCAGGGCGTGTCACCCGTTTTTTTTGCGCTGAAGAAAGAAGCTCGATGAAAATCGTCAGCCGCGACACATGGCTTGAAGTAAAGCCGATGAGTGATGGCATCAGCCTGATTCATGAGCCCTATATCCGGCCCTTCTATCGCTGCAACCTGTGGCATATCCAGGGGAAAAACAAAGACCTGCTGGTCGACAGTGGCTCGGGCCTGGGGAGCGCCTGCGGGCATTGATTGACCCGTGGATGCGCGAACACGCGGCCCGGTAAATCTCCTGCACCTGATACATCGCGGATTGAGCTAGCCTAATGAAGTAACGGTCTACCCAAGCGATAGGCCGCGCACGACTCCCTGGTTTCGGCCGTACCGGGTTAACTCTCTGTACATCGCATAAACAGGGGCTTTTATGGAGCGGCAAGACATTCAGCAACGCGTCTACAACACCTTGGGCGTCATGCTGGTCGATAAATCCGAGATACACGAAAACGCGACGCTCAAAGATTTGGCGTTGGAGGATATCGAAGTCGAGGATTTACTTGACCAACTGGAGTTCGATTTCGGCATCATTTTCCCCACCCGCATCAAAGACCGTATTTACAGAGTGCCGGAGCACCTGACCCTGCAAATTCTGGTGGACGTGATTCTGGTGCTGAGCACAAATGACTGAACCCCTCCCCCTACGCAACCCAATATCGTACAACTCATGATCTTCCCGTGAGCTAATCCTCCACGTTTACCCGACCCTACCCCTGGTAAAAATCACCATTGCAGAATAAAAACCATACTCATACGATGACTGACAATAAGTATCAAGCACCCACAATAAAAACAAGCAAGTGGAGATGCACCTGTGAACACGCCCCCCGACACCACCCCCATTCCCGATCCCCAGCTAGCCGCCACCTTGTTCGCCACTGTCGCCAAGGTCAAGCGCCACATCCTGCCGCTGTTCGTGGTGATGTTTATCGTCAATTACATCGACCGAGTGAACATCGGTTTCGTCCGCACCCACATGGAAACCGATCTGGGCATTGGCGCTGCCGCTTACGGCCTGGGCGCTGGCTTGTTCTTCATCGGCTATGCGCTGTTCGAAGTACCGTCGAACATCCTGCTGCAGCGATACGGCGCCAGAGCCTGGCTGACGCGGATCATGCTGACCTGGGGCGTGGTGGCGATGTCCATGGCCTTCGTGAAGAGCGAAACCAGTTTCTATGTCCTGCGCTTTTTACTCGGCGCGGCTGAAGCCGGATTCTTCCCTGGCATCATTTATTACTTCACCAAATGGCTGCCTTCTGCCGAGCGTGGCAAGGCCATGGCGATCTTTCTCAGCGGTTCGGCCATCGCCTCGGTGATTTCCGGGCCGATCTCGGGCGCCCTGCTCAACATCAGCGGGATGAGCCTGCATGGCTGGCAGTGGATGTTCCTGATTGAAGGTTTCGCCTCCATCGTACTCTGCGGCTTCTGCTGGTTCTGGCTCGATTCCCACCCGCATGACGCCAAATGGCTGAGCCGCGCCGAACAGGACGCACTGGTTGAGGCCATCGATACAGAGCAACGCGAACGCGAATCCGAACAGACGGTGCGTCCGTCGATGTTCAAGCTATTGGCCGACCGGCAGATCGCGGTGTTCTGCTTCATCTACTTCTCTATCGCCTTGACCATCTACGGCGCCACCTTCTGGCTGCCGAGCATGATCAAGAAAATGGGTAACCTGGGCGACTTCGAGGTTGGACTTTTCAACTCCGTGCCGTGGCTGATATCCATCGTCGCCATGTACGGCTTCGCCGCGCTGGCCAGCAAGTTCAAACATCAGCAGGCCTGGGTCGCGCTAACGCTGGTGATTGCCGCGTTCGGCATGTTCATGTCCACCACGGGCGGGCCGATCTTTGCCTTTATCGCCATCTGCTTCGCGGCGATCGGCTTCAAGGCTGCCTCCGCGTTGTTCTGGCCAATTCCACAGGGTTATCTGGATGCGCGCATCGCCGCAGCAGTGATCGCCTTGATCAACTCTGTGGGTAATCTGGGTGGATTCGTCGCGCCGACCACGTTTGGCTTCCTGGAACAAAAAACCGGCTCTATCGAAGGCGGTATGTACGCGCTGGCAATAACGTCTCTGGTGGCAGCCATCGTGATTTTCTTCGCACGCACCAAACCCAAGGGCGACAAACCGGGGAGCCTGTATAGCCAGACGCCATCCAAACCCGTTCTCGCCCACTGATCACCGCTGAATTAGACCCAAGCCACCGGGAGCTGCCCATCTTGAAAATCAAACGAGTCACCGTAACCCCCATCGCTTTCAGAGACCCGCCGCTGCTCAATGCCAGTGGCATTCATGAACCCTACGCACTGCGCTCAATCATCGAAATCGAAAGCGATAACGGCTACATCGGCCTCGGCGAAAGCTATGGTGATGCGCCTGCGCTGGCAATCCAGCAACAGCTCAAGGATCAATTGATCGGCCTGGACCCGTTCAACCTCAACCAGTTGCGGGCCATCGTCCAGGCCACAGTGGCCGCGCACACACCAGTGAGCATCGCTGGCGCTGAACTGGCACCTGGTTCCCACGCCAGTAAGGCCGTGAGCAACGCGTATTCGGCCTTCGAAGTCGCCTTCCTCGATCTGCAGGCGCATTACCTGAATGTGCCTCTGGTGGACTTGCTGGGTGGCGCGGTGCGTGACGAGATCCCCTTCAGCGCCTACTTGTTCTTCAAGTATGCCGAACACATCGACTCGCCCTACACACCCGACGCCTGGGGCGAAGCCCTGAGCGCCGAGCAGATCGTTGCCCAGGCGCGACGCATGATCGATGACTACGGCTTCCAGAGCATCAAACTCAAGGCGGGCACCCTCGCGCCGGAACATGAAGTGGCCTGCATCAAGGCGCTGAAAAAGGCCTTCCCGAACTGCCCATTGCGCATCGACCCCAACGGCAACTGGTCGCTGGAAACTGCGATTCGCATGGCCGAACTGCTCGGCGATGATTTGCAATATTACGAGGACCCTACGCCGGGGCTGGACGGCATGTCCGAGCTACACAAACGGACTGGCCTGCCGCTGGCAACCAATATGGTGGTCACGGATTTCGACGAATTCCGCCGTAGCATTGCGCTGAACAGCGTGCAGATCGTGCTCGCCGACCACCATTACTGGGGTGGCCTGCGCGACACGCAAACGCTGGCTAAGATGTGTGACACGTTCGGACTGGGCGTCTCCATGCACTCCAACTCACACTTGGGCATCAGCCTGATGGCGATGGCCCATGTGGCGGCTGCGGTGCCGAATCTGGATTACGCCTGCGACACCCACTACCCATGGCAAGAAGCCGACGAAGAGGTGATCAAGGGCGGCAAGATCCCCATCGTCAACGGCTGCGTGAAAATCACCCGTGCGCCGGGGCTGGGCCTGGAGCTGGATCGCGATCAACTGGGCAAACTGCATGAGCAGTTTCTGACCTGCGGTATTCGCCAAAGAGACGATGTGAAACAGATGGCCCGCTACAAGCCTGACTGGAAAACGGTCAAGCCTCGGTTTTAACCTGGCGGGAAGGGTAGCGATATAGGCAGAGAGAGTGTTTCGGCCTGGTGCTGCGGTTGATTTAGTCAACAGCAGCACCGGGCCTTTTTAATGCCTGCAGATGAAGCACTGCGATGATGAAATAATCGATAACTTACCGACGCGGACGCCGCCGTTCATCGTCAGTGCGAATAGGAATGGGCTGGAGTTTTGGCCGTTCGATCAGGCCTAGGGCAACTCCGAGGTCATGGAGCCATTCTTGCAATTTACTGTTCATCACGCCCCCCTTCAGGGAAATACTCGGCGACTGACATCTGCTAGCCGCGTCTTATTCATCATAGTGCCGTGTCTTACTTTACGCCTGCTACAGAGTATCGCGGAAAAGAATTTGTGACATATAACCTCATTTAACACAACGCTCGTCGTTTCTCTGCCTGCGGACCTATCGCAGAGAGGCGAGCCCGTGATTTCCGATCAATGGGTCATCAATCCCTGGGGCGAAAACGCCGGCGTATCCACTGTTCGCCACTGACCAGCGTGATCCCCAACAACACCAACACTGCCCCGATTACGAAGTTGAAGCTCAGCGGTTCACTCAGCAGCAGCACGCCGAACGTCACGCCAAACAGGGGTGTCATAAATGAGAACACAGCCATGTTGGACGCCAGGTAGCGACGTAGCAGCCAGAACCAGACCAAATAACTGAAGAAAGAAACCACCAGCGCCTGAAACAACACGCTGGCCACCGCGACGGGTGTCAGGGTGACATGACTGACCTCACCATCGCCGACGGCAATCAGCAGCAAGGCGACAAAACCGACAATCAGTTGATAGAACAAGGTCAACGTCACAGGCGCTTCGGACAGCCGCGATGCTCGCACCACCACGGTGGTCGCGCCCCAGGCCATGCCGGCAAGAACACCCAATGCGTCGCCCATCAGCATGTTGCGGTCCATGCCACTCAACGACAGGCCGCCAACAAAGGCAGTAGCGATACCCACGAACGAGAGAAAGATACCCATCCACTGCAAAGTCCGCAGGCGCTCGCTGGGCAGCAGCCAATGCAGACCCAACGCGGTGAACACGGGAGCAGTGTAAAGAAACACCGACATGTGTGCCGCCGAGGTCAATTGCAGACCCTCGGAGATAAACAGGAACTCCAATGCAAACAAGGCACCGGCGAGCAGGCCGCCGCGCCAGGTACTGCCCATGTGTCGCAGACCGCCGTGCCAGACCATGAGGCTGCCCACCAGCAGCGCGGCAATACCGGAACGCCCGGCAGCCTGCATGATGGGCGCGATATCCGGCGCAGCCCATTTAATGAGCACTTGTTGCACGCCCCAAATCAGGCACAGACCCAGCATGACTTGCAGGGCGAAGGCATCGGCACTTTTACGCAGCGTACTCATGAGCGAAGGTATTGCAGGCAGAACATGGCAGATCCAGAACGGCGAAATGTTGTCGATTATTGATCAATCGGTCGAAAAATGTGGTGCAAAAGCGACCTTGGGCTGCTTAAAAGAATCGATAAGACAGAGAGATTGTCTTCGCAGGCAAGCCTGCTCCCACAGAGATCACATATACCCTGTGGCAGGCTTGCCTGCGAAGGCGTCAACGCGTTTTACCCTGCTTACTCAGGCAACTGCACCAACCCGTCATCATCGGTCATGGCCCTTTCGAGCAGGTCTGGGGGCAGATTTTTACTGGCGCGGGCACCCAGTAGTTTGAGTTGCTCGCTGCGGCTAACCAGGTTGCCGCGCCCTTCTGTCAGCTTGTTACGGGCTGCCCCGTAGGCTTTGTCCAGTTGTTGCAGGCGGTTGCCAACTTCGTCCAGATCCTGAATAAACAGTACGAATTTGTCATACAGCCAGCCTGCTCGCTCGGCGATTTCCCGCGCGTTCTGGCTCTGGCGTTCCTGCTTCCACAGGCTGTCGATCACCCGCAAGGTAGCGAGCAACGTGGTCGGGCTGACGATCACGATGTTGCGATCGAATGCCTCCTGAAACAGGTTTGGCTCCGCTTGCAACGCGGCGGAAAAAGCTGCTTCGATGGGCACGAACAGCAACACAAAGTCCAGACTGTGCAAGCCTTCGAGTCGTTTGTAATCCTTGCCAGACAGGCCTTTGACATGGTTGCGCAAGGACAGCACATGCTGCTTCAACGCGGCTTGACCAATGACTTCATCATCGGCGCTAACGTACTGCTGGTAAGCGGTCAGACTGACCTTGGCATCGACCACCACTTGCTTGTCGCCGGGCAACATAATCAACACGTCGGGCTGAAAGCGCTCGCCATCCGGGCCTTTGAGGCTGACCTGTGTCTGGTACTCACGCCCTTTTTCCAGCCCTGCATGCTCAAGCACCCGCTCAAGAATCAACTCCCCCCAATTGCCTTGGGTCTTCTGGCCCTTGAGTGCGCGCGTCAGGTTGGTGGCTTCATCGCTCAACCGCTGGTTGAGCTGCTGCAGACGCTCCAGCTCTTTGCCCAACGAGAAGCGTTCGCGGGCTTCCTGCTGATAGCTTTCTTCAACGCGTTTTTCGAAGGACTGAATCCGCTCTTTCAGCGGATTGAGCAATTGACCTAGTTGCTGTTGGCTCGTCTCGGCGAAGCGCTGTTCGCGCTCATCGAAGATCTTCCCGGCCAATTCCGCGAACTGCGCACGCAATTCGTCACGCGAACCTTGCAGATCGCTCAGGCGCTGCTGGTGGCTTTCCTGCTGCTCGCGCAATTCGGCGCCCAGCGACGCACAGTGCGCGTCTAGACGGCGCAGTTCGGCTTCTTTGCTAGCGCGCTCCAGGGTCCAGCCTTGAGCGGCGTCGTGGGCACTGTCGCGCTCCTGGCGCAACAGTTCAACTTCCCGGCGCAGCGCCGCAAGGTCCGCCTGTTTGGCCGCATTGGCGTGGCTCAGGTCACTGATTTCATCGCGACCGGCATCGAGCTGGGCGTTAAGACCGTATTGCGCCAACTGCGCAGTACTCAGGCGCTCATCGAGCAACGCGACATCAGCGTGTTGCTGCGCCAGCCGCCGCTGCAGCTGCCAGGCCAGGGCCAACAACGGCAATGCTGCGGCGCCAAGACCAAGCAGCAGGCTGGTCAGGTCCAATGCCATAAAAACTCCAGGTGTCATGACGTCATATGCACTGAGGGGCATATTGGCTGCGCATTATGCTTAGAACGGTCCGTCACGGCGACAGCCGGCGCACTCATCAGAACGGATTAATTCCAAAAGGTAATAGCGGTGCTGCTAATAAACGATCATTTCCGCAGTGAATTTTGCGAATTTCTCTACAATTTTTGCTGCACCCGCGGGCTAGAGCAAGCGCTCGGGACAATCCACAGAAGCTGTGGATAACTCAGTGGACAACCCACCTTGAACCCTCGCAAACGCCTATAGAATGGGGCCTGCGTTCAAACTGACGCTTTTTTCACCAATGAAAAAAAACGATATTTTTCATTGACTTAATAATTCACCGCAAAAAATCAAGCCCTTAGGGACGGATGCAACAGTGGCATAACAGGTTGCCGCGCCAATGTGTACAACTCAATCACTGACGGTTATAACGCCACCCTCGTTTCGATGGAACATTTCCATACCCCCCCGCAAACGACATTACCCCCTCTCCAAACCGGTCGCCGGCCCCTCTGCAATTAAATTGATTAGCTGGCTTCCCATCTCACTCTCGGTCCGCTATCATGACCGCCGTTAGTACCAAGCTGAAAGTCAATTCTGGTCGAAACAGTCCCCCGGCAAGCGCTTTTCCAATGTGAAAGTGTTGCTGACCACACGGGATCGACCACCTCGATGGTTTCCAGGCATGAACTCGACACACGGCCTTCCTCAATGACGGGAAGGGTGTTGCGAAGCTCCCGTGCTCTGACTCAACCAACCTGCAGATTGATCAGGAACTTCACCCCGGGCCTCGAACCTTTGCCCTTGTTGTGTTGCCTGCCCTCCTAAGTACCTACCGGCCAGCCCGAGCGCCATACGATAAAGCGCGCTTCAAACTGTCTGCTTTGTTCCAGTCAGGTTCTTCGCCCCGCCATGCTTTGCACTGGCCCGCGTTTTACTGGAACGTTTTAATTTTTGCACGGTCTTATGCCGTGTCGTTTGTAGGAAACACCCATAACTATGACTACTCATATCCAAACTCAGGATGCCATTCGCACCCTAACCAGCGCATTCGCACCAATGAATTGCCTGATCATGGCCGCTCGCAAAGGCTGCTTCAGCTTCACCATCGTCAACGAACACGGCATCGCTCGTCACAGCGAACGCCTGTACCCCGATCAGTATTCCAGCGCCGAACCGCTGCAAGCCGTGATCGAACGTACACGCCAGGCACTGGTTGCCTGACCTGAAACCAGCCGCAGGCTGAAGCGTTCACTTAAAAACCTCGCCCTTGCAAGCGAGGTTTTTTATTGCCCGCGATTTGCTGCGCAGGCGTAGTCCGCTATTCTTTTACGCCGCTTTCAGCCTCAATTTTTGATCCTTTGTTACCTGAATATTGGACATGAGCTAAGCACTAAGGGGTATATAAGCCAGAATCCGCAGGCACAAATATTTTAAAAACAGTCCTTTACGTCCGAGATATGACACTAGACTTCAACTCAAGCAGCCTTGGCTGCTTCCGGCGAGCCTGATCCGATTCACTGCTGCCACACGCAATAGGCTCGCTGGCCATAATTGTTTTTCAGGGGATGTCACGAGTGCTTTATGGGAATCGCCGCCAGTGAACTGTGCCGCTACGTGATCCGCCCTACGCTGATTTATCTCGGGAGTTATTGCTCTACTGCAGAATCCTTGTTGCTCGGTGTCGCCGCCAGCCAGTCGGCCCTTGGCGACGCTCTGGACAGCCGTCGAGCTCATGGGTTGTACCGCATCACAGAAATTCGCCACCAGCATCTATGGGATGACTACCTGGCACGAGACCCGGACCGAGCCAGCCTGGTTCGCGGTTTAGCCAGTCAGCACGCATTTCTCAAGGGGCCGCATTTGGAACTTACAGTCAATCTGCGTTATGCCACCGCCATCGCCTGGCTGTTGATCGAAGCGCAAGGCAAGCCCTTGCCTGCTGAAGACGACGTGCTGGGCATGGCCAGAATCTGGCGTCAAACTTTCCAGCCGCAAGGTCGTTTACGCGACTTTACAACGGCATGGCAATCCTGCGTCACCCCACTTCATTAAGCTTTCTGACGACTCTGTAAAATTGCAAGATCACTGCAGATCGACGCATTTTAGCGGATTGTCCTACAAAAACGCTCTATCTCGCGTAATTCCAGCTATGGCGCTTAGGCGAAAATGTTGGTAATTTCCGCTCGGTGATCAACACGGAGTTCTAATAATGAAAAAAGTAATGCTCAAGACCACACTTAGCCTCGCCATTGGCATGGTATCTACTCAACTTCTCGCTTCAGGCTTTGCAGTCAACGAGCAGAGCATCAGTGGTATGGGCACTGGTTTCGCGGGGCGCTCTTCATCTGCCGATGATGCAAGCACTGTATTTGGCAACCCTGCTGGCATGTCGCGCCTCAAGAGTGAACAAATCAGTCTCGGTGCTGCCGTTCTCGATGCGAGCACCGATATTCGTAACGGGCATAGCACTTTTGGTGGCACCGAAAAAGGCGATATGGTGCCGCTCATCGCCGTACCTATGGGCTACTACGTCAAGCCAATCGATGATCACTGGGCGGTCGGTGTTGGCATTTACTCCCCCTTCGGCCTAGTCACTCAATATGAAAGCGGCTTCGCAGGGCGTTACTTCGCTAAAAAGAGCGACGTAAAAGTCGTCACTTTGCAGCCGACCATCAGCTATGCCTTCAACGATAAAATTTCCATTGGTTTCGGTCCGACCATCAACCGCATCGACGGTCAACTGACCTCAGCCACCCCGACAATAACCCCGGCTGGCATGGGCCCTGACGGCGAGGTCAAGGTCAAAGGCAACGATACCGCCCTGGGTTACAACATCGGCATTCTGGCTCAGGTCACTGACCGTGCTCGTGTTGGCCTGACCTACCACTCGATGGTCACCTACAAGCTCGAGGGCAACACCACGATCGACGGCCCGGGCTTTGGTCCCTTCAGTGGCAGCAAGTACGACGCAGCACTCGACCTCAATACGCCTGAATCTGCAGACTTGTCGGTTACCTATGACTTGAACGACGACTGGACCCTTTACGCCGGTAGCACCTACACCCGCTGGAGCCGCCTGCAAGACATCACCGTAAAAAACAGCGGTGTCCAGCCGCAATTGGGCGGCGGTGCAGGACCACTCGGCACTATCGTTGAAGAACAGAACTGGCATGACACCTGGGCGCACGCCATCGGTGCTGCCTACAAGCTCAACAAGCAGTGGGTCTTGCGTACCGGCTTCTCGGTTGACCAGTCGCCCACCAACAACACCGACCGCTCCCCACGCATTCCGACTGGCGACCGCATGGCCATCAGCTTCGGTGCTGGTTACAGCCCGACAGACAACGTGACCATCGACCTGGCTTATTCCTACCTCAAGGAAGAAGACGTCAAGGTCAATCTGGCGAGCCCGACCAAGGGCGCCTACAGCTCGACCTACAGCAACAGCGCCAACGGTTTCGGTACGTCTGTGACCTACCGCTTCTGATGAGCCCGTTCGCGGCGGGCTGAAAGGCTCGCAGCCGAATACGAAAAAGCCCTGCATCCGTGACGGATGCAGGGCTTTTTCATGGTCGCGAGTTAAGGCCCACGTGGTCAGGGTTTGGACGTAATGGCCTTCTCAACCGCCGCAATGAAGGCGGAATCATCTGGTTTGGTCAGGCTGGAAAAATGGGCGATCACGTGGCCTTGACGGTCAATCACGTACTTATAGAAATTCCAGCGCGGCTCGCTGCTCTGCTCGGCCAGCACCTTGAACAGATGGGTGGCATTCGGGCCTTTGACCTGCTGTGGCTCGGTCATGGTGAAGGTAACGCCGTAATTGACGTAGCAGACCTTGGCGGTTTCCGCACCGTCCTTTGACTCCTGCTTGAAGTCATTGGAGGGCACGCCGATCACTTCCAGACCCTGCCCCTTGTAGCGTTGATTCAGCGCCTCAAGGCTTTTGAACTGCGGGGCAAAACCACAAAAACTTGCGGTATTTACCACCACCAGCGGCTTGCCCGCAAAGCGCTGGCACAGGTCAATAGTCTCTTTGGCGCGCAACTTGGGCAGTTCGCCCTGCAACAGCGGCGGGCACTCTGCAGCCACTGCAGCGCCGCCCATGGCAAGCAGCAAAACGGGAATCGACAACCAGCGAATTGTCATGACGGCACCCCACAACTTTGATAGAGGTCAATGTGTCTGAAAGGTAAAATTCGCTTCCTTAGCAGGTGCTCATGCCCAACTGCAGCACCCCCAAACCGACGTGCTGCCAGCCCCACCACACCAGCGCCAGCAGCAAAAAACCAAGGATCATGCCGCCGAGCCATGGCCAGACGCTGTTCACAGCACCACGGCCTGAGCCTGCAACCGCGCAACGGGCCGCTCACGCACCGGCCAATTCAGGGCGGCAGCCAACAGGCTGAGCAGGATCGACACGTGCCAGATCAAATCGTAATTCCCCGTGCGGTCATACACCACGCCACCCAACCAGCCACCCAGGAAGGCACCCAATTGGTGGAACAGGAAGACGATACCACCGAGCATCGACAAGTTGCGCACCCCGAACAAGGTGGCGACCGTACCGTTAGTCAGCGGCACAGTGGAGAGCCACAGCAGGCCCATGGCGACGCCGAACAGGTAGGCCGTGGTCTCACTCAGCGGAATCCACAGGAACAAGGCAATCACCACGGCGCGAATAAGGTACAGACCGGTCAACAAACGCGGCTTGGAGACGCGCCCGCCCAGCCAACCAGCGGTGTAGGTGCCGAAGATATTGAACAGACCGATCAGGGCCAACACCGTGGTGCCGACTTTGGCTGGCAGGTGTTGATCGACCAGGTACGCAGGCAGATGCACACCAATGAAGACCACCTGAAAACCGCAGACAAAAAACCCTAGGGCCAAGAGCCAGAAACCCGAGTGTGTGCAGGCTTCATGCAAGGCTTCACGCAGGGTTTGCTCGTGTCCGGTCAATGGCAACGGCACGTCTTTGAGCATCGCCACCAACGGCAGGATCAACGCCACCAGCACGCTCAGCACCAGCAATGCCCCCGACCAGCCAAGCCAGCCAATCAGGCCGAGGGAGCCGGGTAACATAGCGAACTGACCAAATGAACCGGCCGCACTGGCGATGCCCATGCCCATGCTGCGTTTCTCGGGCGGCAACGCCCGACCGACCACACCCAGAATCACCGAAAACGAGGTACCGGACAGACCGAGACCAATCAATACACCGGCGCTCAGGGACAAAGACAACGGCGAATCGGCCATGCCCATGCATGCCAGGCCCAAGGCATAAAGAACCCCGCCGACAAACACTACTTTTGCCGCACCGAAGCGATCCGCCAGTGCACCCGCGAACGGCTGGGCCAGGCCCCAGATCAGGTTCTGGAACGCAATGGCAAAGGCAAACACCTCACGCCCCCAACCAAACTGAGCACTCATGGGCGCCAGAAACAAACCGAAGCCATGCCGAACACCCAAGGACAATGCAAGGATCAACGCACTCCCCAACAAAATCCAACCACTGGTACGCCAGACCGATGTCATTTTTATTCTCCGGCTCGCTCATCAAACTCTGCAAGTAGGCGTATTAGGCCCGTAATCCAACCGCCGAAAATTACGCTTCACGCACAGCGACTGTCAATGAATCAGACAGAGAGGGTGGCTGGCGAGACGCCTTTGCAGCGGGACGCGCAGTTATAGGCCTGCTCCTATCAAAAAATCTTTAAATCATTGGTTTTAAATGATTTTTTTCTGACGCAGTAGATCAACTGTGGGAGCAGGCTTGCCTGCGAAGAGGCTCTATCAGCCGCTACACATCCAACTGCAAAATCGCCACCCGCAATAGCACCTCACTGGCGGTAAAGCGCTGATCGACCGGAGCTCGTCAGATAGCCCTCGTCAAGCCATTCGCAGGCAAGCCTGCTCCCACAACGATCACCTATACCCTGTGTGAGCAGCTTGCCAGGGTTCAAACCAGCGCCAACACCACCAAGACCGCCACTTCCAGCAACTCCAGGAGTGCACCTGCGGTATCACCGGTGGTGCCGCCAAGTCGGCGCAGCATCAGGTGACGCAGCCAGAAAAAGCAAACACAGGCCACCAACAGAGCGATCAGACCGCTCGCTCCCGCCAGTAACACGCACCCTATAGCGGTCGACAGAAGAACCTGCTGACCCAGCGTACGCGGCAGGTGATCGGCCAGCGCTTGCCCCAGCCCGCCCGCCCGCACATACGGCGTGCCAAGAAACAAGGCAAGCATCGCGCTGCGCCCAATCAATGGGGCCAGCAATAAGGCCACACTCTGGTGGCTTTCGATCAATGCCAGCAGTGCGCAGAATTTAAGCAGCAGCACCAGCACCAGGGTAACGACCGCAATCGGCCCGCTACGCGGGTCTTTCATGATGCTCAGGGTGCGTTCGCGGTCACCAAAGCCTCCGAGCCAGGCATCAGCGCTGTCGGCCAGTCCGTCCAGGTGCAGACCACCGCTGAGCAACACCCAGGCCGTCAACAACAAGGCCGCATGCAGCATCGACGGCGTACCGCTCAACAGTGCGTTGAGGCCCATCAGCAGTAGCCCGAACAGCAGCCCTACCAACGGATAGAATAACAACGACCGCCCCAATGCTTGCGGCTGCGGCATGCCAGGCAGGCGAATGGGCAGGCTGCTGAGAAACTGCAGAGCAATCCAGAAGGGCGACAGGTTCATTCGCTCAACACGCAACCACTGCCGACCTGAAGCGTCAGCAGTGCGCCATGCCCGACTTCAACCTGAAGCAACTGTTCACGGGGCAGACCTCTGGCCTGAGCCAGCAACAGGCGCATGACCCCGCCATGACTGATCAGCAACACGCGCTGACCGGCATAAGCCTGATGCAAACGCTCGACCGCCGCCAATACCCGTGCGGAAAACGCCGTCAGCGGTTCAGCCTTGGGTGGGGTGAACGCATAGGGATTGGCCCAGAACAGCCCCAGACTCTCAGCATCGGTCTCCATCAGTTGCGCAGCGCTGCGCCCTTCCCACTCACCGAAATGCAGCTCCTGCAGATCCGCGTCCATGTGCAGCGGCAGGGCCAACTGATCAGCCTGCTCTTGGGCAAAGCGGGCGCAGCGTTGCAGCGGCGAACTGACGATTCGATCCCAAGGGCCAGTCTCGGCAACCGCCGCACGCATCTGCGCCCAGCCCACAGCGGTCAGAGCGTCGTCGAGACTGCCGCGTAGGCCACCGCCCAGCTCGGTTTCACCGTGACGCAGCAGATCCAGGCGCAAGGTCATGCCGGGCGGTCTGCCACTGCTGCTTCGGCGAACGTCGCCATCCCATTGTGCAGCTCACAGGCCAGACGCAACAAAGGCACGGCCAACGCTGCGCCACTGCCCTCACCCAGGCGCAAGCCGAGGTCGAGCAAGGGTTCGGCCTGCAAGGCCTCCAGTACATGCCGATGGCCCGGCTCGGCGCCACGATGGCCGAACAACAGCCAGTCGCGACACGATGGATTCAAGCGCACCGCAACCAATGCGGCGACGCTGCAAATAAAGCCATCGACCAGCACCGCGATGCCTTCCTGAGCACAGGCGAGATAGGCACCCACCAGCGCTGCAATCTCGAAGCCACCCAAACAGAACAAACTGCACAGCGGATCGCCCGCCTGTTCAGCGTGCAACGCCAACGCGCGCTCAATAACCAACGCCTTGTGCGTAACGCCCGCAGCATTGAGACCCGTGCCTGGCCCGACCAGCAACTGCGCGGGGCATTCGAGCAAGGCGCACGCCAGCGCGCTGGCTGCCGTGGTGTTACCGATGCCCATCTCGCCGCCAATAAACAGTTCTGTACCGGAGGCGAGCGCACGGCGAACACTGTCGCGCCCTGCCTCCAGCGCGAGCAAACCTTGCGCGTCGGTCATTGCCGGTCCTTCGACGAAGTTCGCGGTGCCCGCACCCAATTGCAAATGCCGGACACCCGGCAAGCTCAACGGCGATACCGTGCCCAGATCGACCACTTCCAACTGCGCCGAAAGCTGACGCGCCAGCACGCTGATTGCCGCGCCACCGGTCACGAAGTTATGCAGCATTTGCCCGGTGACTTCCTGAGGAAAGGCCGAAACTCCCTCGGCGACAACGCCATGATCGCCCGCAAAAATGGCGATCCACAGGTTGTCGACACAGGGCTTGAGCCGGCCCTGCAACCCGGCGAGTTGCACCGCTACCCGCTCCAACTGCCCGAGGGAGCCGGCCGGTTTGGTCAACTGTTGCTGACGTGCCAAGGCCTCTTCACGCGCCTGACCATTGATTGCCTGCGCAGGCTTCAGCCACCAGGAATTGCTCATATTACGGATCCTTTCAAGGTCAAGGGCAGGCCAGCAACGGTCAACACCACACGCTGACAACGTTCTGCCAAGGCTTGATGCAGCCAGCCGGCCTCGTCGACGTAACGGCGGGTCAGTTCCCCGAGAGGCACGACGCCCAGCCCGGTTTCGTTGCTGACAAAAATAATTTCACCGGGCAACCCGGCAAGGCACGTCAACAGTGCCTCGCGCTCAAGCGCCTGGCGTTCGAGGTCTTCGAGCATCAGCAGATTGGTCAGCCATAAGGTCAGGCAATCCACCAACAGGCAACGCCCGGCACTGGCATGCTCGACCAGTACCCGCGCCAGTTCGAGCGGTTCTTCAATCAAGCCCCAGCTGTCAGGGCGACGTTGACGATGGATTGCCACGCGCTGGCTCATTTCGCCATCCAACGGCTGACTGGTGGCAATATAGATGACGTCAAGGCCGCTTTGGGTGGCCAATCGCTCAGCCAATCGACTTTTGCCCGAACGAGCGCCGCCTAAAATCAGTTGCAGCATGTCAGTTGCTCTCCAAATCAGCGCTGTCCAAACCACACAGGGTCCGCAGGAACGCACCGTCGAGGTGGTTTTCCACCAGGTCGGCCAGTCGCTCGATGTCGCGCTCGCGCAGCGCGTGGTAGTCGACGTGCTGCACATTCTCCAGGCCCGCCCAGCGCAGTAATGCAGCACACGCTGGCGGCGACTCGAACAGGCCATGCAGGTAGGTGCCGAGAATCTGCCCATCTGCGCTTTGCACACCGTCGCATCGACCATCGTCCAACTGCACGGCGGCATGCTCCAGTGCCGCGCCAGTGGTCACCCCCGCGTGAATTTCGTAACCGCTCACGGGCGCCCCTTCCAGCGCGAGATGGCCACGCACATTGCGCAGCTGTTTTTCTTCTTCAAGCACGGTATTTATATCCAGCAAGCCCAACCCGGCACTGGAACCGGGCGCGCCCTCGAGCCCCAGCGGGTCATGCAGCTGCTGGCCGAGCATCTGCAGGCCACCACAAATACCCACTACCTTGCCGCCATAACGCAGATGCCGAGCGATGGCGATGTCCCAGCCGTTGTTGCGCAGGAAAGCCAGATCACTGCGCACGCTTTTCGAGCCAGGCAGGATAATCAGGTCCGCAGACGGGATCGGCTGACCAGGGCCGACAAATTGCAGGTTAACCTGCGGATGCAGGCGCAGCGGGTCGAAATCAGTGTGATTGCTAATGCGCGGCAATACCGGCACCACCACATTCAACACCTGCTCGACCTTGCCGGTCTGGCGCTGATCGAGGCCGTCTTCGGCCTCCAGGTGCAAATCCATCACGTACGGCAGCACGCCGATCACCGGTTTGCCGGTGCGCGCTTCCAGCCAGTCGAGGCCCGGTTGCAGCAGGGCGATATCGCCACGAAAACGGTTGATGATGAAGCCTTTGACCCGCGCCTGTTCACTTGGGGACAGCAGTTCCAGGGTGCCCACCAGATGGGCAAAGACCCCGCCTCGATTGATATCGGCAATCAACAGCACGGGGCAATCCACCGCTTCGGCGAAGCCCATGTTGGCAATGTCGCCAGCACGCAGGTTGATTTCGGCGGGTGATCCGGCGCCTTCGACCATGACCACCGGATAGGCCGCACTCAAGCGTTGATGCGAGGCCAGTACCGCCTGCATCGCGATCTCTTTATAGCCGTGATACGCCACCGCATTCATGGTGGTCACTGCTCGGCCATGGATGATGACCTGCGCGCCCGTGTCGCTGTTGGGCTTGAGCAACACCGGGTTCATGTCGGTGTGCGGCTCAAGCCCCGCGGCCTGGGCCTGCACCGCTTGTGCTCGGCCAATCTCGCCACCGTCCGCCGTCACCGCGCTGTTGAGCGCCATGTTCTGCGGTTTGAAAGGCACCACGCGAACGCCCTGACGGGTCAACCAGCGACAGAGCGCGGTCACCAGCGTGCTTTTACCGGCGTCTGACGTCGTACCCTGCACCATCAAGGTGGTCATGGTATTTCCTTGCTGTATTCGCTGAGGACTTGTTCGAACCGTTGCCAATCGGCTTCTTCCGCCGGCAGACCGAAGCGCACGCTGCTGTGGTGCGGGCTGTTGGTGTTCAAGAACAGGCGCAACAGAATCCCGCGCTGAGCACAGAACTCATACAACCGAGCAGCGTGAGGGGTCGTCAACCATTGAAACAGCGCGCAACCGCCCTGAGGTTTCAAGCCATGACGACTCAGCAGTTCAGCCAGGCGCTGGCTGGCTTGCTCGGTGCGCAAGCGTTGCAGGCGATGCCCTTCGACATCGCTCAAGCACACTTGCCCCAGCACTCGCGTCGGCCCGCTGACCGCCCAGGGACCTATCTGCCGCGCCAGCAAGTTGAGCAACTGAGGCTCGGCAAGGACGAAGCCCAGACGCACACCCGCCAACCCGAAGAACTTGCCGAACGAACGCAACACGATCAACCCGACGCGCCAGGTTTCGGCACTCAGGCTCAACGGCGGCGTGTTATCCATAAACGCTTCATCGACCACCAGCCAGCCACCGCGCTGGGCAAGGTGCGCGTGCCATTCCAGCAAGCGCTCAGGGGCGATGCTAAGCCCGGTGGGGTTGTTCGGATTGACCACCACCAGCACGTCGAGACTGTCGATGAAAAAATCTACTTCGTGCTCGAACACTTCGCGCACGCGAAAGCCATTGGCACGCCAAGCTTCGGCATGTTCGGCATAACACGGCGATAGCACACCGACCTTGCCCGAGCGACGCAAACGCGGCAACGCCTGAATCGCAGCTTGCGAACCAGGGACCGGTAGCACGCGGGATGCACCATAGTAAGCACAGGCCGCCCGCTCCAGACCGTCGTCGGTTTCCGGCAAACGCGCCCAGGCCCGCGCCGGAATTTCCGGGATCGGCCAGGGCCAAGGCGCGATACCACTGGACAGGTCCAGCCAATCGGCCTCAGCAATGCCGTAGTGCAATGCCGCACCGCGCAAGCGACCGCCGTGCTCAAGCATAAAATTCAGTCCCCAAGCACAGAACCAGCAACCACAACCACACCCCGCGCTGAACCAATTGCCAGCCGCGATCAATCGACTGAGCATCAGCAGGCACGCCTTCGCCCAATTGCGGACGCAGGTGTACTTCACCGTGATAGATCGCCGCCCCGCCCAACTCCACGCCTAGCGCGCCCGCGCCAGCCGCCATCACTGGACCGGCATTCGGGCTGTCCCAGCCGGGTGCCTGAGAGCGCCAGCAGCGCAGCGCCAATCGGGTTTTTCCCAGCAGCGCGTAGGTCAACGCCACCAGCCGTGCCGGAATGTAATTCAACACATCGTCGATCTTTGCCGCAGCCCAGCCAAACCGTTCGAAACGTTCATTACGATACCCCCACATGGCATCCAGGGTATTGCTCAAACGATACAACACCACCCCCGGCACGCCAGCGACAACAAACCAGAACAAGGCGGCGAACACTGCATCGCTGCCGTTTTCCAGGACTGACTCGGTGGCCGCGCGGGCGACTTCGGTTGAGTCCAGCTCCGCGGTCTGCCGGCTGACCAGATAACTGACCCGGCGTCGCGCTTCGTCCAGATCATCGCTGCGCAAGGCTTGCGCCACCGGCTCGACATGCTCCCCCAGGCTGCGCAGACCCAGCGCGCAGTACAGCGCCAGAACGTCCACTACCCAACCTATATAAGGCAGCCAACTGAACAGCGTCGCCAACAGTGTCAACGGGATGACTGCGATGAACCAGGCAGTGACGCCATGACTGCGCCAGCCACGCCCAGCCGAATTGAAACGCTGCTCGATCCGATCGGCAAAGCGCCCAAACGCCACCAGCGGGTGCGCCCGTTTTGGCTCGCCCAGCAGCGCATCCAGCGCGACCCCGGCGACGCTCAATAACGCCACGCTCATGGACTCACTCCCCACTGATTTTCATACAGCAATTCACTCAGCGGACGCGCCTGCGCCCATCCCTCAAGCACCAGCATCGGTGCCGGGTAAAACTCAGCCACCGGTCCCAGGCACAGAATCGCCAGCGGTTTGGACCCCTCCGGCATGCCCAACAGGTCAGCCAACGCTTGCGGTTCGAACAACGAAACCCAGCCCATGCCCAGCCCTTCGGCACGGGCCGCCAGCCACAAATTTTGAATCGCGCAGGACAAGGATGCCATGTCCATTTCCGGCAAGGTGCGGCGGCCAAAAATATGCCGCTCGCGATCATCCATCAGCGCCGCGACCAGCACTTCCGCGCAATCGTTAATGCCTTCGACTTTGAGCTTCATGAAATCGTTGGAGCGCTCACCCAAGGCTTCTGCGGTAAGAATCCGCTCTGCCTCGACCTGCGCCTTGATGCTCTCCCGCAGCGACCGGTCGCTGATGCGAATAAAGCGCCATGGCTGCATCAATCCCACGCTGGGCGCTTGATGCGCGGCCTCCAGCAATCGCGCCAGCAGTTCCGGAGCCACGCTGCCTCCGATGAAGTGGCGCATATCGCGACGCTCGGCAATCGCTCGATACACTGCCGCACGTTCGTCGGGGCTGAAAGCCAGATCATTCATGGTTTGAAAAGCGCCGCAACCGCTTGAGGGTTAGAAGGGAAATAGAAGTGTACGTAAGACGCCGTCATGCGCCCGTCACGATAGACCGCCTCGGCACCGCGCCCACCGTTGGGGCTCAGGCCGCGAGCGATGGGCTGCAACTCAGTGCTGGTCAGTGAGTGGTGGTAGGTGTGCCCCCGCAGCAAGCCTTCCGGCAGTTCGACCGCTTGCAAGGCCAGCGCGGCCAAGCGCTTTTGCATCACCGCTTCGCCCGCCAGCAACCCCACCAGCTCCGCACGCTGACCGTCAACATCGGTCAAGGCATCCAGCAGGTAAAGCATGCCGCCGCACTCAGCCAGCAGTGGTTTACCTGCGGCGTGATGGGCGCGAATGGCGGCCAGCATCGGCAGGTTTTGACCCAGCGCGACGTGGTGCAATTCGGGGTAACCGCCCGGCAGATAAAGGCTGTCAGCATCGGGAATGAGCGCGTCGTGGATCGGTGAGAAGAACGACAATTCAGCGCCCATGGCTCGTAACAGGTCGAGGCTGGCACCGTAGGTAAAGGCAAACGCCTCGTCCCGAGCGACGGCAATGCGTACACCCTCAAGCAAGGGTTCAGCGGTGACGATGTCGGGCGCGGCGAACTCGACCGCTGGCGGCAAGGACACCTCGCAGGTACTGGCCAAGGCCGTAGCGGCCGCATCGAGCCGTGCGTCCAGATCATTCAGTTCGCTGGCCTGGACCAGCCCCAAATGACGGCTGGGCAATTCGATCCCGGTTTCTCGCGACAACGCGCCGTACCAGCGCAAGCCCTCAGTCAGGCTGCCTTCGAGCAATTGCGCGTGGCGCACGGTGCCGACGCGATTGGCCAATACCCCGGCAAACGGCAGGTCCGGCTGATAACGCGCCAGGCCCAAGGCCAACGCACCGAACGTCTGGGCCATCGCGGTGCCGTCGATCACGCCCAGCACCGGTACGCCGAAGTGGCGCGCCAGGTCTGCGCTGGACGGCGTACCGTCGAACAAACCCATGACTCCTTCAATCAGAATCAGATCGGCCTCACCGGCGGCTTCCCACAACAGACGGCGGCTTTCGTCAGCGCCGACCATCCACAAGTCCAACTGATAGACCGGTGCGCCACTGGCACGCTCGAGAATCATCGGGTCGAGAAAGTCCGGGCCACATTTGAACACCCGAACCTTGCGCCCTTGATTGCGGTGCAGTCGGGCCAGTGCGGCAGTCACGGTGGTCTTGCCTTGGCCAGACGCTGGCGCGGCGATCAACACCGCCGGGCAGTGACGCGGCGCTCTCATGAAGGGCTACTCATAGTTCGATGCCTTTCTGCGCGCGAATACCCGCCTGGAAGGCATGCTTGACCACGGCGATCTCGGAGACTGTGTCCGCCAGGTCGATCAATTCAGGTTTGGCGCCACGGCCGGTCACCAACACATGCTGCATCGGTGGACGGCTTTGCAGATCACTGAGCACCTGCTCCAGATCCAGATAGCCGTGTTTGAGGGCGATGTTCAGTTCATCGAGCACGATCAGGCCGATGCTCGGGTCGCGCAGCATTTCCCGGGAGACTTCCCACGCAGCTTCGGCGGCGGCGATATCGCGCTGGCGGTCCTGGGTTTCCCAAGTAAAGCCTTCGCCCATGACGTGATAACGCACCTGCTCAGGGAAGCGACGGAAGAACAGCTCTTCGCCCGTGCTGTTGCGACCTTTAATGAACTGCACGACGCCACACTGCATACCGTGGCCCATGGCGCGGGCGAGCATGCCAAACGCAGAACTGCTTTTGCCTTTGCCATTACCCGTCAGTACCAGCAACAGCCCGCATTCATTCGGCGAGCTGGCAATGCGCTCGTCCATCACGGCTTTTTTACGCAGCATGCGCGCCAGATGGCGTTCGTCACGTTCGGGGGATTCGTTCATCTCAGCTCTCCGTTTGAGCAAGGCACGCGAAAGCAAACGGAAGGCACAAGAATTGACTGCCAGCACGGCCAGAAAAAACCGTGCGCAGAGCATCGCCCGCCGTGATGCTGTTGAATGGATCAGGCCGGTCTCCGGACTCATGAGCGGGCGTTGCCCTACTGCACGCCTTCCCACATCATTTAAGACGCAGTGACTGAATGTGCAGCGTTGACTCATTTACCGTTGCGGGGGCAGCGCCGGAATCGGTCGCTAGACGCGCCCTCACCGGCTTCCCTGTTTCACTCCGCCAATCATCGATTGCAGAGCACCTGAAACACGTCGCGAAGGGTAGAGGGTTGGGGGTATAGCGTCAATCGAAGTGCCGTTTGCTTTCACGTAATAATGCCGTACCAGGCGACAAGCTGCTGTTACCTGAGCGCGCCTCGCCGGTGGACTGACATTGAATACGAGTCTCTTTCGCGCGATCTACTAAGCTCGCTAACTATCAACGTGCCCATAGATAAGGTTGAACCTCAACGGCTCAACCTTCTCTATCTCTTGGTATGCACCCTTTGTTTTTCATGGAGATCACCATGTTCACACTCCGACCTCAGCTGGCAGTGCTGCTTGTACTGGCGGCCGGCCTTGCGGCTTGCGGCGAGATGGCCACCCTGCAAGTGGCAGACGGCACCGGCCCGGCACCGACGCTGCCGGAGCCGAACAAGACCCTGATGCCTACCGTGAACATCGCCCCTGCCATGGGCTGGGCACAGGGTGCAAAACCTATCGCGGCGCCAGGCACCCAGGTATCCGCTTTTGCCGAAGACCTGAATCACCCACGCTGGTTGTACGTACTGCCTAATGGCGATGTACTGGTCGCTGAAACCAATTCACCCACCAAGCCCGATGACGCAAAGGGCATTCGTGGCTGGATCATGAAAAAGGTCATGGGCCGTGCGGGCGCGAGTGTAGCGTCGGCCAACCGGATCACACTGTTGCGCGCCAAAAACCATGACGGCGTCGCTGAAACCCGCACCGTATTCCTGGAAAACCTCAATTCACCCTTCGGTATGGCCTTGGTCGGCAACGATTTATATGTCGCTGATACCGATCAATTGCTGCGTTTCCACTATGTAAACGGGCAAACCTCGATTACCGACAAGCCGAGCGTAGTGACGAATCTGCCCGCCGGGGCGATCAATCACCACTGGACCAAGAACGTCATCGCCAGCAAGGACGGTAAAAGGCTGTACGTCACCGTTGGCTCCAACAGCAATGTCGGTGAGAACGGCCTGGACAAGGAAGTCGGTCGTGCCGCGATCTGGGAGGTCGATGCCGCGACGGGCGCGCACCGAATTTTTGCCTCCGGCCTGCGCAACCCCGTTGGCATGGATTGGGAACCGCAGACGGGCAAGCTGTGGACCGCCGTCAATGAGCGCGACGAAATCGGCAGCGATCTGGTGCCCGACTACGTGACCTCAGTGAAGGATGGCGCTTTTTATGGCTGGCCGTTCAGCTACTACGGCCAGCATGTGGATGTGCGCGCCTCTCCACAGAACCCGGCCTTGGTGGCCAAGGCCATCGCGCCGGATTACGCAGTCGGACCCCACACTGCGTCGCTGGGTATGGCCTTCGCCCATGGAAAATCGCTGCCGGCACCGTTTACCCATGGCCTGTTCGTCAGCCAACACGGCTCGTGGAACCGCAAACCCCACAGTGGCTACAAGGTGATATTCATACCGTTCGCCAATGGCAAACCCAGCGGCACACCTGTGGACCTGCTGACCGGCTTTCTCACCGCAGACGAAAAAGCCCAGGGCCGTCCGGTAGGCGTGGTCAGTGATCAGCATGGCGGGGTGTTGGTGGCCGACGATGTCGGCAACAAAATCTGGCGGGTGACGGCGGCGAAGTCACAGTAACCGGGCCGCCTTCGACGCCGCGCTGTCGCGCAGCAAACTTGGTGGCGATTTGTGTGTCGTGATCGGTGATGGTGTGTCGCCTTCGCAGGCAAGCCTGCTCCCACAGGATTTTGATCTGCCTTTGGGATTTTGTGTGAATTGAGTATCGAATTACGGCAAGACCCCTTTTCCAGGAGGCCGAGCGCAGGCGTTGCTCAGGGGGTAACGAGGCAAGGATGCCGAGTAAGCCGCACGGGGCCAGGGACGGCCCCTTGCGGCGACCCCCGGAGCAACGCCGGAGCGAGGGAAATCCGAGCCTAAGCGAGGATCCGTATGGAGGGGCAAGCCTTTTGGCGGGACCTTTTTGCGGTTCGGCGTTCCGACGCTTGAAAAAGGTTCCTCGCTGTAAGAGCGAAACCGTAATTCCAGCACATCCAAATACCGGATATACACATAAAAAACAGCGCCAACACATTGTTTTTAAAAGATTAAAAAAGCAGTCTGACAAGAGGAGATCGCTTCGGATCAGGGGTTATTACGCGCCAAATGCTCTGGCTCGATGACGCGTTTGGCGTTGAGGTAGACTTTCTGCCAATAAACGTTGGCCAGACTGTCCAGACGCACTGTGCCGCCCGTCGCCGGCGCATGCACGAAACGCCCTTCCCCGACGTAAATACCAGCGTGGCTGACCTGTGAGCCGCCTCCGGTAGCGAAGAACACCAGATCCCCTGACTGCAACGCATCGCGACTCACATCCGCCGCCCGCATCACGATCAACTCATGGGTCGAGCGTGGGAGCGCAATGCCCGCCGCGTCGCGGTAGACATAGCCTATCAAGCCACTGCAATCGAAACCCGAATCAGGTGTGTTGCCGCCCCAGCGGTAAGGCGTGCCGACCAAACCCAAGGCACGCAACAACACTTCTTCTGCAGCGGGCGAGGAATAGTCGGAAACGACAGGCGCCGCAGGTCGCATAACCCATGGCTTTGAAGGTGGCGGAGCGTGCCCGGCACACGCGCTGAGCAGCGCAATGGCCAATGTAATCAACCCTAGGCGTACCGTAATCGACATAAACACAACAACCTGATCTGGATGCGGCTTACTCTGCCGAGAGGCGGAACTGCGTGTAATAAGCCGGTGGCTGCTTACACGCCCCGGTAATTACTGGTGCTGGGTCTGGATTGTAGTCGGAGCCATGGCTAATGCTCGCTTGGCTTCGATGAAGGTCTTCTTCCAGTAAGTGTCGTCCAGGCTATCGACCCGAACACCTCCGCTGCGTTTGCTGCTGGAATGGATGAATTGATCATCGCCCAGGTAGATACCGGCGTGGCTGACACGACCGCGACCTTTGGTGCTGAAGAACAGCAGATCACCCGGCTTCAGGTTATTGCGAGCAATCAGCGGAGCATTCAGGTTAATCATGTCGCGAGTGGAGCGTGGCAGGGTCATGCCCGCCTCTTCACGAAAGAGGTAGTTGATGAATCCGCTGCAATCGAAACCGGCTTCGGACGTACCACCGACGCGGTAACGGGTACCGATCAGGGACATGCCGCGTTCAAGGATGCTGTCGGCAAGAACCGGCATACGGTATGGCTTGCTGTCAGCAAACTCAGCCAGTTCTTTTTCGGTGATCAACTCTTCCGACAGCACGGAATCAGATCCGTCGGCCATCTGGGAGGAGCGTGCAGACTGTGCAGTAATCGAGGTATGAGCCTGATTCTGGACCTGCTGCTGGTTCGAGGCAGGCATGTTAGCCGCACAACCAAAAAGGAGTGAAACCAGTGCGAGGGGCACGAGGGGTGCAAAGCGAGCTAGCATGGGCACGACCGTGGCTGATATGTAAAGAAGCCGAGACTATGCCTTCTATCATCCTCATTTGCAAATTCAATCGAGCTAAATGTGACTTACCAGCGCTTCCATAACCTCTAAGGCTCTACAGCCCAGGAAAACATCCATGGCCGCACTGCGGTCGGTCGGCGTCGGATTTATCTCGGCGGTAAAGCCTCCGGACACCCGTGTACGCAGCACCGGCTCGTAAATATACGGGAAACTCGCGGTGGTGCCGATGCTCAACACAGCGTCGAACCCCTTGGCCATTTCTTCGTACAAAATCTCCAGCGCCCGCTCGGGCAACATTTCTTCGAACAACACCACTGGCGGGCGCAATACCCCATGGCACTGCTTGCACAGCGGTGGCAATGGCCGTTGCAGGTGCTCGCTCAGTTCCGGGTCGACAGCGCCACAGGATTGGCAAAACAACGGTGCCAGTTGCCCATGGATCTCGATCAAGCGCTCAGGCGGGCTGCCAGCAGCACGATGGTAGCCATCGACGTTCTGCGTCAGCACCCAGCACTCAGGCTTGATCCGTTGCAATTGCGCGATGGCGTAATGCGCGGCATTGGGTTGCGCGCCGAGACAGGCTTTGCTCAGCTCGGCGATATATTTCCAGCACAGCGCAGGGTCGCGACGCAGCATCGGACCGGATAACGCCATTTCGATGGGCAGACCATCCGCTGTTTTTGCGTTGTACAACCCACCCACACCGCGGTAGGTCGGCAGACCAGAATCGGCCGACAAGCCCGCGCCGGTAATAATCAGGATGCGCTGAGCATGACGTAGCGCCGCCGCTGTTTGCAGCAACAGCTCGCGATCTACCACGGCCGCGTTACCAACCCAGCGTTTCTTTCAGGAAAGGAATGGTCAGCTTCCGTTGCGCTTGCAGAGAAGCCTGGTCGAGACGTTCGAGCAACTCGAAGAGCGCGCTCATGCTGCGGGTGCCTCGGGTGAGGATGAAATGACCGACTTCATCGGTCAGGTGCAGGCCACGGCGCGAGGCGCGCAACTGCAAGGCGCGCAGCTTGTCTTCGTCGGACAGACCCCGCATCTGGAACACCAGAGCCATGGTCAGCCGCGATTTGAGATCGAGAAGTTTGACCGGCAATTCCCGAGGAGACTGGGACGCTGCAATCAACAGGCGACGGCCGCTGTCGCGCAGCCGATTGAACAGGTGGAACAGCGCCTCTTCCCACTCAGGCTTGCCAACCACCACTTGCAGGTCATCCAGGCAAACCAGCTCGTACTGTTCAAGGTTATCGAGCAGCTCGACACCTTGATCGATCACGTCAGCCAAAGGTAGATAGACCGCCAGCTCGCCCAGTTGCTCGAAGCGCAGGCAGGCAGCCTGCAACAAGTGCGTTCGCCCCACGCCGTCCTTGCCCCAGAGATAAATAAGGCTTTCGGTCCAGCCAGCATCGGCTTCGCACAGTCGCTCGACATAGCCGAGTGCTGCGGCATTGGCGCCGGGATAATAATTGATGAAGGTGGCGTCATCACGCAGACGAACACCCAAGGGCAGCTGAATCGGTTTCATGCTGGCTGAACGGCTCAAGCGAGCCGCTAGGGGCCTCTGTGTAAAGTGAGCAAAGTTTATACCGGTGTCGCTTTGCGCACAATGCGGCAGACCACAAGCAAAATCAATGGTTTGCGTTTGCCTCGCGTCATGCGCCGTATCAGACAGATCACCTACAGCTCAGGATCTCCCATGCCGCCGTAAATATCCGACTCTTTATAGAGGTCATGTACATGGCGCACCAGGACCATGATGACGGCGGCCACCGGCAGCGCCAGAAGCACACCCGTGAAACCGAACAGCTCACCGCCCGCCAGGATCGCGAAGATGACCGCCACGGGGTGCAGACCAATTCGGTCCCCCACCAGCAACGGGGTAAGGACCATCCCCTCCAAGGCCTGACCGACCATGAACACCGCGACGATTCCCATCATCGGGTACAGGTCGCCGCCAAACTGGAACAGCCCGGCGATGACGGCGGCACCAATGCCGATCACAAAGCCCATGTACGGCACAATCGCCGCAAGCCCTGCAATCACACCGATCAACAGGCCCAACTCCAGCCCCACCAGCATCAAGCCAGCGGCATAGATAAAGCCCAGGGCGACCATTACCAACAACTGACCACGAATAAAAGCACCGAGGACCTCATGACACTCGCCTGCCAGTTTGACGATCTGCCCTTCACGATGGCGCGGCAACAGGTTGCGAACCCTGCCCATCATCACGTCCCAGTCGCGCAACAGGTAGAACCACACCACTGGGATCAGCACCAGATTGGTCAACCAGCCCATCAGCGCCAGGCTGGATGCGGTCGCCTGAGCCAGCACCATGCTGACGATATCGCCGGTCTGCCCCATGTGCTCGGAAATGGCGGCCTTGACCTTGTCGAACTTCCAGAAACCATCAGCCAGGCCCAATTTGGCCTGAGTCCATGGCAATGCCGTGTGCTGCAACCAATCGAGCATCTGTGGCGCCAGCTCATACAGGCGGAACAACTGCTTGGCCAGCATCGGCACCAGGACCAAGAGCAAGGCCATGAAAACCATCGTGAACAAGCCGAAAACCACGACCACACCCAACGTCCGCGACAACCCGGCAGCTTCCAGCCGGTCCACCAGAGGGTCAGCCATATAGGCCAATAGCAGCGCGATCAAAAAGGGGGTCAGGATCGGATGCAGTAAAAAAACAAACACACACAGCAGGACAATCCCGCCAATCCAGAACCAACGACGTGAGTCAGCCATTACCGCCCCTCAAACCCAAGAATAAAACCGAACAAGGCACGCTTCCCCCCCCGTTACCAACGAAAGTGCAACTGCGGCAGGGAGGACGGCTGAGTCACAGGGACAGCGCCATCGACCGGAGGCTGTTGCGCCGGGACAGCGGCACTGACCTCGCCCGCAGGGACTTCCTGCAATTTGGCCAGCGACAACTGCGAACGAAGCTGATCGGCACTGCCGCTGACCTCATAGGTAATGCGATCACCATTCACCGACTTCAGCTTCGCACCGAATGGATCGAGCAAGCGACTCAGCTGAGCGTAACGCTCAAGGTTCATACCTTGCACTTCCAGCACCAGTCCGGTCGACGCCCCCGGCTTGACCACATAACGCGGTGCCAGACGTTCGCTGACCGCCAGCAGTACGGCGTCGGCCAAGGCTCCGATGTCCGCACCAGTGGCTATGCCCTGCTCACTCTGCTGACCTAGCCACAAGCGCCATTTACCCTGCCATTGGCCATTCTCTTCACGGGCATGCACCGCCAGCAAACCATCCGCGCCATACCGCTCGGAAGCGCCCTTTAGCGGTGCGGGGTCGGTGCCTTCGATATTCTTGGCCGTTCCTACAATCTGCTCGCTCAAATCCGCCAAAGGCAGGCGCAGCGGCAAACCCCGGTGCTGCGCCGCACGACGCAAGGGTTCGGCAGCGCCCTGACCGTCGCCAATCAGGTTGGAGCCATCAGTGGCGTCGCTCAACCACCAACCGAGGAGCGTTGGGCGATTGGTGCCCCACACCGACAGCCCGGCTTGATGCAGCGTGCGCTCAGTGCTGACCGGATCGAAATCCACCAGTAAGCTTTCTGGCGGACCCGCTTCGTAGCCGTACTGAGTGATGATCTGTTGCGGGTCCTTGCGCACCCCGGCCAAGCCAGGGTTTTGCAGCGCTTTGGGATCACCCGTCAGCCGCAGGACCATGGTTTCTAGCGCACGCTGCGTGGCTTGGGTACGCTCATCAGGGGTTTGCCCACTGACCGTCTCACGCACCTGATACAAATTACTCACGGTTTCAGCGAGGCTGGGCAGGCTGATCAATGATAGGCAGCCCACAAATAAACATTTAGAAAGATGCATGGAAGGTTCCCGACGGGCAAAAGCGGCATGAAAAAAGCCGCGTAAAAACGACAGACATGGTTGAGACCACACATTGAGCTGAATCATTCACACAAAATCATTGCTACACCTTATACAGCCGCCGACAAACGAGCCAGCATGAGCGCATGCATCGATTATTTTGGACTGAAGAAGCCTGCCCGTCGGCCTAAGGATGGCCGCTGCCCTGTAAGCCTGATAAAATCGCGCGCCTTCGCAGACTGACGATGGCGGTGGCCCTGAAAACGCAGCGTTCCTTTTATGCAGCGTTTTTCGAGAGGCCCTGCCGACTTCGGTCGATTTCCCGAACCCCCTTAAAGGCCTGGATTATGAGCAAGCAACCCTCCCTGAGCTACAAAGACGCCGGTGTAGACATCGACGCCGGTGAAGCATTGGTCGAACGCATCAAGAGCGTCGCCAAGCGCACCAAGCGTCCGGAAGTCATGGGCGGCCTGGGTGGCTTCGGCGCCCTTTGCGAAATCCCTGCTGGCTACAAGCAGCCTGTATTGGTCTCCGGCACCGACGGCGTGGGCACCAAGCTGCGCCTGGCGCTGAACCTGAACAAACACGACACCATCGGCATCGACCTGGTCGCCATGTGCGTCAACGACCTGGTGGTCTGTGGTGCCGAGCCCCTGTTCTTCCTCGACTACTATGCCACCGGCAAGCTCAACGTCGAGACGGCTGCTCAGGTCGTGACCGGCATCGGTGCCGGCTGTGAACTGGCCGGCTGCTCGCTGGTAGGCGGCGAAACCGCAGAAATGCCTGGCATGTATGAAGGCGAAGACTATGACCTGGCCGGTTTCTGCGTCGGCGTCGTGGAAAAAGCCGACATTATCGACGGCTCGAAAGTCGCAGCCGGGGATGCTCTGCTCGCCCTGCCGTCTTCCGGCCCGCACTCCAACGGTTACTCGTTGATCCGCAAGATCATCGAAGTGGCGGGTGCCAACATCGAAAACATCCAGCTCGATGGCAAACCGCTGACCGAACTGCTGATGGCACCGACTCGTATTTACGTCAAGCCGTTGCTCAAGCTGATCAAGGACACTGGCGCAGTCAAGGCCATGGCCCACATTACCGGCGGCGGCCTGCTGGATAACATCCCGCGCGTACTGCCCGCCGGCGCTCAAGCGGTGGTCGATATCGCCAGCTGGCAGCGTCCTGCCGTGTTTGACTGGTTGCAACAACAAGGCAACGTCGCTGAAACAGAAATGCACCGCGTCCTGAACTGCGGCGTGGGCATGGTCATCTGTGTCGCCCAGGAACACGTCGAAACGGCGTTGAACGTCCTGCGCGAAGCCGGCGAGCAACCGTGGGTCATCGGTCAGATCGCCACTGCCGCTGAAGGCGCTGCGCAGGTCGAGCTGAAAAACCTCAAGGCACATTGATGTCAGAGCAGATGCCTGCAATGTGTGATGTGGTCGTACTGCTGTCCGGTAGCGGCAGCAATCTGCAAGCCATGATCGACAGCTTCAAGGGCGTTGACGACCCTGTCCGGATCAGCGCGGTGATTTCCAACCGCGCCGATGCGTTCGGTCTGCAGCGCGCCAGGGACGCAGGCATCGAAGCCCGCGTCCTCGATCACAAGGCGTTCGAAGGTCGAGAGGCCTTCGATACCGCGCTGATCGAGCTGATTGACACCTTTAAACCCAAGCTGGTGGTACTCGCTGGTTTCATGCGTATATTGAGCGCGGCATTTGTTCGCCACTACCAAGGCCGCCTGCTTAATATCCATCCGTCTCTGCTGCCGCTTTACAAGGGCTTGCACACCCACCAGCGCGCGCTGGACGCCGGAGACCGCGAACACGGCTGCAGTGTGCATTTCGTCACAGAGGAACTCGATGGTGGTCCACTGGTCGTACAGGCAGTAATCCCGGTAGAGTTGAACGACTCGCCAGCCAGCCTGGCGCAGCGGGTTCATGCTCAGGAACACCAGATTTATCCGCTGGCAATACGCTGGTTCGCCGAAGGAAGACTGAGCCTCGGTGAACAGGGTGCATTATTGGATGGCCAGCTACTCGCGGCCAGTGGCCACTTGATTCGAATCTAGGAGATATTATGCGTCGCGCCTTGCTCTTCGCTTTCGCCCTGCTCGCACTGCCTGCTGTTCAGGCCGCAGACCTTCAGCCGTATTCCGCCAGTTACACCGCTGACTGGAAACAACTGCCCATGAGCGGCACTGCCGAGCGCAGCCTCACGAAAAACGACAACGACACCTGGACCCTGAGTTTCAAGGCTTCCATGATGATCGCCAGCCTCAGCGAGGTCAGCACGCTCAAGGTCGACAAGGACACGCTGCTGCCACAAACCTATAACTTCGAACGTGGCGGTCTTGGCAAGTCCAAGAAGGTCAACATGGCCTTCGACTGGACAACCAAGACAGTGACTGGCTCGTATAGCGGCGACGTGGTCAACCTGCCGATCAACCCCGGCATCCTCGACAAGTCGACGTATCAGTTGGCCCTGCAAAAGGACGTCGCTGCCGGCAAGAAGAGCATGAGCTACCAAGTCGTCGACGGTGACTCAGTAGACACCTACGACTTCCGGGTACTCGGTTCGGAGAAGGTCGACACCAAGGCCGGCAAGGTCGATGCGATCAAGGTCGAGCGCATACGCGACCCAGCGCAAAATAAACGCATCACCGTCATGTGGTTCGCAAAGGATTGGAATTACCTGCTGGTTCGCCTGCAACAGGTCGAAACCGACGGTAAGGAATACAACATCATGCTGCAGGACGGCACCGTCAACGGCAAAACAGTCAAAGGCAGCTGATTGACCTGAGCTCGCCAGCACTGCCCAAGCCTCCGCTTTTCAGCGGGGGCTTTTTATTGCGTGGATTTGAGCCTGCCCGACAGGCGCTGAAGACCCAATCCAATGGTGGGACCCAGGTGAAACTGAACGTAACCTGTCTGAAACGCCGGCATTTCGAATAGGCAACTTCCCTGGAACCCATACAGCCTGAGCCCTGGAGCTATTCTTCCATTTCCCGCAAAGGTGTATTACAGATCCCAGCTATTTACCTCGATAGCTAGCTAACTATATAACAGAGGCCTGCGACGTCTTGCCGCAGTTACCAAGAGTCAGGAGCTTACAAAGATGACCGTAAAAGTTACCGAACGCGACGCTTCCCACCTCTCCCACGAAAGCGTGGCCGCTGGCCAGCAGATCTGGGATGTGCATCAGCAGGACTTGCTGGTTGGGATGTTCCATAACGAGACGGACGCTCATCAATACAAAGCAGAACTGGAAACACTGGAAAGCCAGCGCACCACGTAAGACGTTATTTCGGAATCGTTGTAAAAACAAAACCCGCAGAAGCGGGTTTTGTTTGTCTGGGGCCTGGGTTTACCACATCAGGTCATCAGGCACCTGATAGGCCGCATAGGGATCATCAGCATCCGGTGCTTCGGTCGGCGTGTTGAGCAGCACGACTCGACGTGGGTCGCGCTCCTGGATCTTCAGCGCCGCTTCACGCGGGATGATCTCGTAAGCGCCGCTATGATGAACGATGGCCAGTGAGCCGCTACTCAGCTTGTTACGCATCAATGCATTGACTGAGATGCGCTTGACCTTCTTGTCGTCAACGAAGTTGTAGTAGTCCTCGGTGGTCAGCTTGGGCAGCCGCGACACTTCGATCAACTGCTTGACCTGAGCGGTGCGGGCTTTGAGCTCGACCTTTTCCTGCTGTTGACGATTGAGCTCCTGATCACGCTTGGCCTTTTCGGCCATGGCATCCTGCGCGGCGCGCTTTTGCGAGTCATCGGCTTCGATCTGGCCCTTGTGCACCAGACGTTGTTCTTTTTGCTTGTCTTTGCTGACCTGCTTGGCCTGCTTTTGATTGACCAGACCTGCTTTGAGCAACTGGTCGCGAAGGGAAATGCTCATGATGCGTTCTTTTCCTGACGTTTGGCTTCGCCCCAGAGAGCGTCCAGTTCTTCGAGTGTGCAATTTTCAATGGGGCGATGGGTCTGGCGCAATGCCTGTTCGATAAATCGGAAGCGTCTTTCGAATTTAGTGTTCGCCGCACGCAAGGCGCTTTCAGGATCGACCTTAAGGTGTCGGGCCAGATTCACCACCGCAAACAGCAGATCACCGACCTCGTCCGCGATGGCCGGAGCGTCGTTATCAGCCATGGCTTCAAGCACTTCATCAAGCTCTTCACGCACCTTGTCGACGACCGGCAAGGCGTCTGGCCAATCGAAGCCGACCTGCGCCGTGCGCTTTTGCAACTTCGCCGCACGGGACAAGGCCGGTAGCGCGCCTGGCACATCATCGAGCAAGGATAATTGCTCAGGCACATCGGACTTGGCCGCGCGCTCTTCGGCTTTGATTTCTTCCCAACGCTGCTTGACCTGGGCCTCGTCCAGATGCGGCGTTTCCAGCGGCGCATACAGATCGCCAGTAGGAAACACATGCGGGTGACGACGAATCAGCTTGCGGGTGATGCTGTCGACCACGCCCTCGAATTCGAAGCGCCCTTCTTCACGTGCCAACTGGCTGTAATACACCACCTGAAACAGCAGATCGCCCAACTCGCCCTGTAAGTGATCGAAATCGCCGCGCTCAATGGCATCGGCGACTTCGTAGGCTTCTTCAAGGGTGTGGGGCACGATACTGGCGTAGGTTTGTTTGATATCCCACGGACAGCCAAACTGCGGATCACGCAGACGGGCCATGAGGTGTAGCAAGTCTTCGAGGTTGTACATCGATTGTTCTCATTCAAACCAAAGCCAGCGCAATCCCCCCTGTAGGAGCTGCCGCAGGCTGCGATAAGGCCCACCGGGCCTTCATTTTGTGACCGCTTCGCGGTCAATCGCAGCCTTCGGCAGCTCCTACAAGGGTCGCAGGTACTTAGGGTATGCGGTTACGCCGCGTCTCGATGATGTTCGGCAACTGGGAGATCCGTCCCAGCAGTCGTCCTAGCGCATCCAGCCCCGGAATCTCGATGGTCAGCGACATCAATGCCGTGTTGTCTTCCTTGTTCGAGCGGGTGTTGACCGCCAGCACGTTGATCCGCTCATTGAGCAGGACCTGGGAAACGTCACGCAGCAAACCGGAGCGGTCGTAGGCACGGATGACGATGTCCACCGGATAGGTAAGCACCGGCACCGGCCCCCAACTGACCTGGATAATCCGTTCAGCCTCGCGACTGCCCAGTTGCAGCACTGAAGCGCAGTCCTGGCGGTGAATACTCACGCCACGGCCCTGAGTGATGTAGCCCACAATGGCATCACCGGGCAGCGGCTGGCAGCAACCGGCCATCTGCGTCATCAGGTTGCCGACGCCCTGAATCTGAATATCGCCACGCTTGCCTGGCTTGTAACCCGTCGCTTTGCGTGGGATCAGCTCCAGCTGTTCATTGCCGCGTTCCGGCTCGACCAGTTGCTGCGCGGCGTTGACGAGCTGCGTCAGACGCAGGTCGCCGGCACCGAGGGCGGCGAACATGTCTTCGGCGGTCTTCAGGTTGGCTTTTTCCGCCAACTTGTCGAAATCCACCTGCGGCAACGCCAAGCGCCCCAGCTCACGCTCCAGCAGGGTTTTACCGGCCGCAACGTTCTGGTCACGCGCCTGCAATTTGAACCAGTGGACGATCTTCGCCCGCGCCCGCGAGGTGGTGATGTAGCCAAGGTTCGAGTTCAGCCAGTCGCGGCTAGGCGTACCGTGTTTACTGGTGATGATCTCGACCTGCTCACCAGTCTGCAGGCTGTAGTTGAGCGGCACGATACGGCCGTTGATCTTCGCGCCACGGCAGTTGTGACCGATTTCGGTGTGCACGCGATAAGCGAAGTCCAGCGGCGTCGAGCCTTTGGGCAAATCGATGGCATGGCCGTCCGGGGTGAACACGTACACACGGTCGGGCTCGATATCGACCCGCAACTGATCCGCCAACCCGCCTATATCGCCCAGTTCTTCATGCCACTCGAGCACTTGGCGCAGCCAGGAAATTTTCTCTTCGTACTGATTAGAGCCTGATTTGACGTCGGTGCCCTTGTAGCGCCAGTGCGCGCAGACCCCCAGCTCCGCCTCTTCGTGCATGGCGTGGGTGCGAATCTGCACCTCCAGCACCTTGCCTTCCGGCCCGATCACGGCGGTGTGCAGCGAGCGGTAGCCGTTTTCCTTGGGGTTGGCGATGTAGTCGTCGAACTCCTTGGGAATGTGCCGCCAAAGCGTGTGGACAATACCCAGCGCGGTATAGCAGTCGCGGACTTCCGGCACCAACACGCGCACCGCACGTACGTCGTAGATCTGGCTGAATTCCAGACCTTTGCGCTGCATTTTGCGCCAGATTGAATAGATGTGTTTGGCCCGGCCACTGATGTCGGCTTTCACACCGGTGCTTAGCAGCTCGTTTTCCAGTTGGCCCATGACATCGCTGATAAAGCGCTCGCGATCGAGGCGGCGTTCATGCAGTAATTTAGCGATCTGTTTGTATTGATCGGGCTCTAAGTAGCGGAAGGACAAATCCTCCAGCTCCCATTTGATATGCCCGATACCCAACCTGTGCGCCAGTGGCGCATAGATATCAAACACTTCCCTGGCCACGCGATTGCGTTTTTCTTCGTCGGCGTTCTTGACTGCCCGAATCGCACAAGTACGTTCGGCCAGCTTGATCAGCGGGACGCGCACGTCGTCGACCATCGCCACCAGCATCTTGCGCAGGTTTTCCACCTGGGCCTGAGACCCCATCACCAGCGACTGGCGCGGGCTCAGACTGGCACTGATCGCTGCCATGCGCAGCACGCCATCGATCAATTTGGCCACCGTCAGGCCGAAACGCTGACTGACATCCGGCAGCGGGATCTTGCCCTCGCGCACGCCACGGTAGATAACAGCCGCAACCAGTGAGTCCTGATCGAGCTTGAGGTCAGCGAGGATCTCTGCGATTTCCAGGCCGGCCTGAAAACTGGAGGTACCTTCTGCCCATAGATTCTTTGAAGCGTTGTCCTGTTGCTCGGCATGGCGGGCAAACTCACAAGCCTCTTTCAAGGCCTGTCGGTCCAACACAAGGTCGACACTGACTATATGATCTAGCCATGCATCAAGATTGATACTGCCATCGGTGTTGATCGGCTGGTGCGCTCTCACCTGTACCATGTTGCTTACCTTCCCTACGGCGCGATAAAAAGCGCCTTTAGTCGCTGGGTTTCTTGAGCAAACGCTCCTTGCTGGGCAGGCAAGGGCTGTGCGTTCGCGGGCCAGTCGGATTAAACGAGATTCCTTGTGAGCTGCGGACTCATTTCATTAAGCCGTGCCGCTCACTTACTCGCTTCAAATAAAGCCATCGCCTCGACATGGGCCGTTTGCGGGAACATATCAAGGATTCCGGCGCGTTTTAATCTGTAGCCCTGCTTGATCAATTCGACAGTATCGCGCGCCAAAGTTGCGGGGTTGCATGACACATAAAGCAACCGTTTAGCGCCCAATGTCGAGAGCTTGCGTACCACCTCGAAAGCACCGTCACGCGGTGGGTCCAAGAGTACCGCAGAAAAGCCATTTGCGGCCCAGCTCGCAAGTGCCAACGGCTGGGTCAAATCGGCCTGAATGAACTGCACATTATGCAAATCATTGCTCGCTGCATTACCTCTGGCACGTTCGACCATGGTCTCAACGCCCTCTACCGCCACCACTTCGCGGGCCTGTTTGGCCAGCGGTAGCGCGAAGTTACCCAGCCCGCAGAACAGATCCAGAACCCGCTCATCGGCCTTGGGCGCCAGCCAGTCCAGCGCCTGGGCGATCATCGCGGCGTTGACCGCCGCGTTGACCTGAATGAAATCACCCGGCCGGTAGGCCAATTGCAAATCCCACTGTTCCAGTCGATAGCCCAATGACTGACGTGGGTCGACCGGTTGCGGCTCGCCTTCGCCATGCAGCCACAGTTGCGCATCATGGGCCTGACAGAACGCTTGCAGCGTCGCCCGATCGGCCTCGACCAACGGCGCAGTATGGCGCAGGAGCACGGCCGTCGATGAACCGCTGAACAACTCGACATGCCCAATAACCTGCGGCTTGCTGAAACGACGCAGCATGCCTGGCAGCTCGGTCATTATCGGTTGCAAGGCCTGTACCAGCACCGGGCATTCTTCGATGGCGATGATGTCCTGGCTGGACGCAGCCCGGAAACCCACATCAAGCCGTTTGGCCTTGGCGTCCCAGCGTACGGCGACCCGAGCCCGACGCCGATAGGCGAATTCCGGACCGGTCAACGGCGGCGCCCACTCCTCGGGCTCGACACCCGCAACCCGGGTCAGCTGCTCAGCGAGCATGCGCTGTTTCAGGGCAAGCTGTTCGCTATGAGGCAAATGCTGGACGCTGCAACCGCCACACCGGCCGAAATGCGCGCAGGGTGCGGGCCGGCGCAGCGGGCTGGCCTTGAATACGCGCTCAGTGCGGGCTTCCACGACTTTGCCATGGGCGTTGAGTACCCGCGCCTCGACCTCTTCACCGGCCAGACTCCCCGCCACAAACCAGGTGCGGCCTTCGACAAACGCTATGCCGCGTCCGTCGTTAGCCAGGCGTTCAATGATCAACCGTTGTTTCTTGCCGGTCGGCACTTGGGGCGCCTTGGTGCCACCCGTGGGTTGGAAGCGCAGGCCTCTCTCTTGCTTGGCCATCAGTTAGGCACATCGTAGACGCCGGTCGACAAGTAACGGTCGCCCCGGTCACAAATGATAGCGACCATGACCGCATTCTCGACTTCACGGGACAGGCGCAACATGCCGGCTACGGCACCACCGGACGACACGCCGCAGAAGATGCCTTCTTCGCGGGCCAATCGGCGCATCACGTCTTCGGCTTCGGCCTGGGCCATATCGACGATTCGGTCGACGCGATCGGCTTGATAGATCTTCGGTAGATACTCTTCCGGCCAGCGACGAATGCCAGGGATGGAGGCGCCGTCCATGGGTTGCAGACCAATGATCTGCACTTGGGGGTTTTGCTCCTTGAGGTAACGCGAGACGCCCATGATGGTGCCCGTGGTGCCCATGGAACTGATGAAGTGGGTGATGGTGCCGCCGGTCTGCTGCCAGATTTCCGGGCCAGTGCTGACGTAATGCGCTTCTGGGTTATCCCCGTTGGCGAACTGATCGAGCACCTTGCCACGGCCTTCGGCCTGCATACGTTCAGCCAGGTCGCGGGCGCCTTCCATGCCCTCGTCCTTGCTGACCAGAATCAGCTCGGCGCCATAAGCGGTCATCGCCGCTTTGCGTTCGGCACTGGAGTTGTCCGGCATGATCAGGATCATCCGGTAGCCTTTGATCGCAGCAGCCATGGCCAGCGCGATGCCGGTGTTGCCTGAAGTCGCTTCGATCAGGGTATCGCCCTGATGGATCTGCCCACGCAGTTCGGCGCGAGTGATCATCGACAGCGCCGGGCGGTCCTTGACCGAGCCGGCAGGGTTGTTGCCCTCAAGCTTCAACAGCAGGGTATTGGTGGTGTCACCGGGCAGGCGTTGCAAACGAACCAGCGGGGTGTTGCCGACGCAATCGGCGATGGTTTGATACTGCAGGGTCATGGTGTCTTCGCAATCAGACTGCGGGGGTGCCTATCATAACGGCAAACGTCTAAACCCCATATCACGCAAAGTGCGCTGCATAGGGCAAAAAGATATAAGCAACCAATGCGGACTCAACTGCGTTATATAAATAGCCTCGCGAATGAATTCGCTTCCGCCGGGATTGTTGCCTGGACCGTGTAACGCTGACGGCCGACCTGGATTAAGTGAGCGTTGGGTAATTTGCCGGGATTGCCCGCAAGCAACTCGCTACACTGCGGGAATATTGATCGCGGGATGCGGTCTTGAACAGAGTGTGGCGTGGGTGCTGGAGTAAATAACGTGCTAAACAAGCTGGGTATCAAAGGTCGTGTGCTGCTGTTGACCACTGTCCCTGCCCTGTTGATGGCAGTGGTGCTGGGCGGTTATTTCACGTGGATGCAACTGTCCGACCTGCAAACCCAACTGCTGCAACGCGGTGAAATGATCGCCGAAGAACTGGCGCCCCTGGCCGCCCCGGCGCTGGGCCACAGTGACCGGGTACTGCTTGAGCGTATCGCCGGACAAGCGCTGGAGCAGACCGATGTGCGCGCCGTGTCCTTTCTCGGTGCCGACCGCAATCTGCTGGCCCACGCCGGGCCAAGCATGATCAATCAGTCACCCATCGGTAACAGCACTCACTTGCTGCAGCGCTCCGGCAACGACGCCACCCGCTATCTACTGCCGGTGTTCGGCCGTCAGCGTCATCTGAGCGGCGACATCATTCCCGAAGAGGCCGACCGCCTGCTTGGCTGGGTCGAGTTGGAGTTGTCCCATAACGGGACCTTGCTACGGGGTTATCGCAGTCTGTTCGCCAGCCTGCTCCTGATCGCCACAGGGCTGGTTCTGACGGCGATTGTGGCGGTGCGCATGAGCCGCACCATCAACGTGCCGATCAGCCGGATCAAGCTGGCAGTGGCACAACTCAAGGACGGCAACCTCGAAACCCGCCTGCCTCCGCTGGGCAGTATAGAGCTGGATCAGTTGGCCTCCGGCATCAACCGCATGGCAGCCACCTTGCAAAATGCCCAGGAAGAATTGCAGCTCAGCATCGATCAGGCCACCGAAGACGTACGGCAAAATCTGGAAACCATCGAAATCCAGAACATCGAGCTGGACCTGGCGCGCAAAGAAGCGCTGGAAGCCAGCCGGATCAAATCCGAATTCCTTGCCAACATGAGCCACGAGATCCGCACCCCGCTCAATGGCATCCTCGGCTTTACCCATCTACTGCAAAAAAGCGAGCTGACCCCCCGCCAACTGGATTACCTGGACACCATCGAAAAGTCCGCCGACAACCTGCTGGGCATCATCAACGAGATTCTCGATTTTTCAAAAATCGAAGCCGGCAAGCTGGTGCTCGACAGCGTTCCATTCAACCTGCGCGACCTGCTGCAGGACGTTCTGACCATCCTTGCTCCGGCCGCCCATGCGAAACAGCTGGAACTGGTCAGCCTGGTCTATCGCGACACGCCCTTGTCGCTGCTCGGCGATCCGTTGCGGCTCAGGCAGATTCTGACCAATCTGGTCAGCAATGCGATCAAGTTCACCCGCGAAGGCACCATCGTCGCCCGCGCCATGCTCGAAGATGAACAAGAAGACAGCGTACAACTGCGCATCAGCGTGCAGGACACCGGCATCGGCCTGTCAAGCCAGGACGTTCGAACGCTGTTTCAAGCCTTCAGTCAGGCAGACAATTCGTTGTCGCGACAACCGGGCGGCACCGGGTTGGGGCTGGTGATTTCCAAACGACTGATCGAGCAGATGGGCGGCGAAATAGGCGTCGACAGCACGCCGGGGGAAGGCTCGGAATTCTGGATCAGCCTGAACCTGCCTAAAACCCACGATGACCTGGAAGACCTGCCTGCCCCGCCTCTCCTCGGGCGCCGGGTCGCAGTGCTGGAAAATCATCAGTTGGCACGACAGGCCTTGCAGCATCAGCTGGAAGATTGCGGTTTGGAAGCGGTGGTGTTCAACAACCTGGAAAGCCTGATCAACGGCGTCACAGCGGCGCATCAGACACCGCAGTCCTTTGATTTGACGGTGCTAGGCATCACCGCCCATGAGCTCACACCTGAACGATTGCGCCAACACATCTGGGACCTTGAAAACCTTGGCTGCAAAGTGCTGGTGCTGTGCCCGACCACCGAGCAGGGGCAATTTCAGTTGGCCGTGCCCAACGCCCACAGCCAGTTGCAGGTAAAACCTGCCTGTACGCGCAAGCTGCGGCGCAGCCTGGCCGAACTGATCAGCCCCAGACAACAGCGCAGCGATACCGCCCAACCCCTGTCCAGCCGGGCGCCGCACCTGCTCTGCGTCGATGACAATCCGGCCAATTTGCTGCTGGTACAAACGCTGCTCGAAGACATGGGCGCCAAAGTGCTGGCCGTCGACAGTGGCTATGCCGCAGTGAATGCGGTACAGAAAGAGGCCTTCGACCTGGTGCTGATGGACGTGCAGATGCCCGGCATGGACGGGCGTCAGGCCACCGAAGCGATCCGTGCCTGGGAGGTCGAGCGGCAAAGCACCTCTCTGCCAATCGTCGCCCTCACCGCCCACGCCATGGCCAACGAAAAACGCGCCCTGCTGCAAAGCGGCATGGACGATTACCTGACCAAACCCATCAGTGAACGGCAATTGGCCCAGGTGGTACTCAAATGGACCGGTCTGGCGCTGCGTAATCAGGCGCCAAAACGTCACAACGAAAACATGCGTAACGGTGCGGGTCTGCATGTGCTCGACCCTGAAGAAGGCTTGCGCCTGGCGGCAGGCAAGGCTGATCTGGCGGCAGACATGCTGGCGATGCTCCTGGCCTCACTGGACACCGACCGTGAAGCCATCCGCTGCGCCCGCGATACCCACGACAAACTGGCATTGATCGAGAGGGTGCATCGCCTGCATGGTGCAACCCGTTATTGCGGGGTTCCGCAACTGCGTGCGGCCTGTCAACGCAGTGAAACCTTGCTCAAGCAGGATGCACCCGAGGCCATAGCCGCCCTCGACGAGCTGGATATGGCCATCACACGACTGGCCCTCGAAGCGCGGGTGACCGCTTGATCTGCGGCAATGGAAAATTCGAAGGATTGTGTAATCCCTATTGTCAGAACTGACGTCTTCGCGGCGGGACGCGTAGTTGCAAGCCTGCTCCCACAGTGAATCTGAGTTTTGTCACAACATCGTGTGCCTGACCTCGATCCTGTGGGAGCAGGCGTGCCTGCGAATGCCGTCACACAGGAGTGTTTGTCATGCGTACCCTTTTATTCAGCAGTCAGAACTACGACCGCGACAGTTTTCTCGCGGCCCGCTTACCGGGGGGCGTGGAGCTGCATTTCCAACCGGCACGCCTGAATCTGGACACGGTTGAGCTGGCGCACCACTGTCCGGTGGTCTGCGCCTTCATCAATGACGACCTCAGCGCGCCGGTGCTCGAACAACTGGCCGCAGGCGGTACGCGCCTGATCGCCTTGCGCTCGGCAGGTTACAACCATGTGGATCTGGCGACCGCGCGCACACTCGGGCTCAGCGTCGTGCGCGTGCCCGCCTACTCTCCGCACGCCATAGCCGAACATGCCGTGGCCTTGATTCTGGCCCTCAACCGTCATCTGCACCGTGCGTACAACCGCACCCGCGATGGAGACTTCACCCTGCATGGGCTGACCGGCTTCGATCTGGCGGGTAAAACCGTGGGCGTCGTCGGCACCGGTCAGATCGGCGCGACCTTCGCCCGGATCATGTCAGGGTTCGGTTGCACGCTGTTGGCTCACGACCCCTACCCTAACCCGCAGGTCGAAGCCCTGGGCGCGCGCTACTTGAGCTTGCCGGAACTGCTGGCGCAGGCACAAATCATCAGCCTGCACTGCCCGCTGACCGCGCACAGCAAACACCTGATCAACAGCGCATCCCTGGCGCAGATGCAACCCGGCGCGATGCTGATCAACACCGGTCGTGGTGCATTGGTCGACACGCCAGCGCTGATCGACGCGCTGAAAAGCGGGCAATTAGGCTATCTGGGACTGGATGTGTACGAAGAAGAAGCGCAACTGTTCTTCGAAGACCGTTCCGACCTGCCCTTACAGGACGATGTGCTGGCCCGCTTGCTGACATTTCCCAACGTGATCATTACCGCTCATCAGGCTTTTCTGACCCGCGAGGCGCTGGGAGCCATTGCCCAGACTACTCTGGACAACATCGCGGCGTGGGCCGAGGGCTCGCCGCAGAATCTGATCGAGGGTTAATAACAGGCTGCGTGCTAGGATGCGCGCAGATTTGGAGGACCCATGGTCGAACACGATTTCCGCTACAGCCTGCTTAACCCACAACACACACTGACAGAGGTCCGCGCACTGGCCCCCGGTCGTTATCAAGTCACCGGCAACGGCGGCTCGATCCACGCTGATGATGTGCTCTTGGTCACCCTTAAAGGCAGCAAGGACTTGTCCATGCGCCTGACCGTGGACAAAGTCCGGCACCTGATCAACCCTCGCGGCCAATGGGTCGCGGTGACGCAGGGTCCGGTCTTCGCTGAACTGGCGATTCATCAGTGGAAGGTCAGTTGCAACGGTTGCGCGAAAGAGCTGAACGTCGAGTTCGCAGTCGACGCCAAGCTCGGCATCAAAGCGCAAAAGCCCGCAGCCGTCGCTCGCATTGCCGAGCTGGGCTGGAAAACCGAGGGTGACAAGCACTTTTGCTCGAAGTGCCAGGAGAAAGCCGCATGATTCGCGCGGTCCTGCTTGGCCTGCTCGGTAGCACCCTGATGGGCTGCGCCGATAAACCAGTAGAGTTGACCCGCGATCGGGGCTACATGCTGGAATGGATCGGTGAAAATCCGCTGATCGACCGCAGCCACCTGACCATGACCCTCGGCGAGGATGGTCGTGCTTACGGTACTGCGGGCTGCAATCATTGGTTCGCGCCGTTTACGGTGGAGAACGACACGATCAGTTTCGGCATGGTCGGCAGCACCCGCAAGATGTGCGCGCCAGCCTTGATGGAGCAAGAACAACGCTTCCTCGATGCCCTGACCAAAGTGCAACGCTGGGACATCTCGCCGATCGACCAACTGCGGCTGTGGCCTACCGAAGGCAAACCGCTGCGATTCTGGCTGGAAGACAGCTGATTTAACTGCACCGCCTTCGCGAATGAATTCACTCCCACAGAAGATATGCGATCCCCTGTAGGAGTGAATTCATTCGCGAATGGCTCGCGGTGACTGACCTGCGCTACCCCTCGCTCCGCAATGCCGCCAACCGCTTGCTTACGCCATCTGCCGTCTGCTCGCCGAGCAACTGCTCCCGCACCTTACCCTTGTCGTCGATGATGTACGTCACCGGCAGGGCTTCGTTGTGGGGCAGATCGTAATGTTCGGCCGGGTCCTGGACCAGGACGGTGAACGTAATACCCAGAGCCCCCATGGCGGATTTCAGGTCCTCGCCTTGCAGGCCGTCGAAGTTGACCCCGAACACGCTTACCGGCTGGTCTTTGAGCTGATTGGCCAGCGCGTTGAGTTCCGGGATCTCCGTACGACATGGCCCACACCACTCAGCCCAGTAATTGATCACTAGCCAATGCTTGTCGATCCGTTCACTGGCAACCTGCTGCCCGTTTTGATCGGGCCCCAGATCCGCACCACAACCACTGAGCAGCAAACTGCCGATGAGCGTCACTATCGCAGCCAATCGCCTTGTCATGTGCCATTCCTTTATCAAGATATTCACTTTAACTGCGACCAATCACCGCCCAAGGTTCAGGAGCAGACCTCACACAGGTAGAATAGCCGCCACATTACGCAAGATGCGACCCGCAAATGACCGATCTGACGCTTTATCACAACCCGCGCTGCTCGAAATCTCGCGGTGCGCTAGAACTGCTCGAGGCCCGAGGCCTGACGCCTACCATTATCCGCTACCTGGAAACCCCGCCAGACGCCGCGCAATTACGCGACCTGCTGGGCAAACTGGGCATTGGCGCCCGGGAATTGCTGCGCACCGGCGAAGATGAATACAAAACCCTGAACCTGGCGGATACCCGCCTGAGCGATGAGCAACTGATCGCCGCAATGGCTGCGCACCCAAAACTGATCGAACGGCCGATCCTGGTCGTTGGCGACAAAGCCGCCATCGGCCGTCCGCCAGAAAGCGTGCTGGAGATCCTGCCGTGAGTACGCCGTACATTCTGGTTTTGTTCTACAGCCGCAACGGCTCGACCAGCGAGATGGCCCGGCAGATTGGTCGGGGTATCGAGTTGGGCGGCATGGAAGCGCGGCTGCGCACCGTGCCCGCGATTTCGTCCGAAATTGAAGCTGTTGCGCCCAGCATCCCCGAGCAAGGCTCTTTATATGCCAGCCTCGACGACCTGAAAAACTGCTCCGGCCTGGCCTTGGGCAGTCCGACGCGTTTTGGCAACATGGCCGCGCCACTTAAATATTTTCTCGATGGCACCAGCACGCTGTGGCTGACCGGCGCCTTGGTCGGTAAGCCCGCCAGCGTGTTCACGTCCACCGCCAGCCTGCACGGTGGCCAGGAAACCACGCTGATGTCGATGCTCTTGCCGTTGCTGCACCACGGCATGCTGGTCACCGGCCTGCCCTACAGCGAAGCCGCGCTGCTGGAAACCAGCGGCGGCGGTACGCCGTATGGTGCCAGCCACCATGCCGGTGCTGACGGCAAACGCGCGCTGGATCAACACGAGATCACCCTGTGTCGCGCCCTCGGCCAGCGTCTGGCTAAAACCGCATTGTTGTTGGAGACGCCTCGTGGCTAAAAAGCCTAAAGTTCTGCCCGCGCTGGAATGGCTGGAGCCGCGCGTGCGTCTCAGCCGGATCGCCAGCCTGATCTGCTTTTTCGGCCTGATCCTACTGCTGGCCGCGCATGACCTGATCTTCGCCGACCTGCATGGCGCGCGCCCTTGGGTGATCCTGCTGATCGAACTAGTGCCGTTGATGGTGCTCATCCCCGGCATGCTCTCCGGCAGCGCCCGTGGTCATTCGTGGACCTGTTTTGTGATCAACCTGTATTTCATCAAAGGCGCACTGGCCTTTTTCGACCCCAATCGCAGCCTGTTCGGTGCCTTGGAGATGCTGGCGAGTCTGGCGGTGTTCATCAGCGCCTTGCTGTATGTGCGCTGGCGCTTTCAGTGCGACCGCAAGCTGGCAGGGGAAGGTGCGGTCTGACAGCCCCCTTCGCGAATGAATTCGCTTGGAATTGCACAATCCTTGTGGGAGCGAATTTATTCGCGAATGACTTGATCCGATGTCAGTGGTTGACGGTATACGCCAGCATCAACGACAGCTGACACATCGGCCGGCCACTCTCGGCGTGCCACTGGTTGAACGCGCCTTGCACGGTGGCGAGGTCCTTGAGGCTGGTGGGCACTTTGTCGATGATGCCCTGCGCATTGAGCCCGGCGACCACGTCGTAGGTCGGGATGAACGTGTCTTTGCCGACCATGCGCAGAAAACTCGGCGCTGACATCCCACCCAGTTGGTGCCCGTGCTTGGCCAGATACTTCCACAGGCCAACGATATCGGTCACCGGCCAATCCGCGATGAAATGACCGAAGCTGCCCTTCTCTTTGCTGATGTCCAGAATCATCTGCGCATTGCGCGGCACGCTTTTCAGTTTGCCCAAATGACGAATGATCCGTGCGTCCTGCATCAGGCGTTCCAGGTGTTCGGCCCCCATCAGCACGACCTTCTCCGGATCGAAGCGAAAGAACACTTCTTCGAACATCGGCCATTTGGCGTCCACCAGACTGTGCTTGAGACCTGCGCGAAACACCCGACGGGCGAGCGCCGACAGGTAACGATCATTGCTGATTTGGCGAAGTTGCACCGAGGAATTGGGGACGGGCAAATGCGCTTCGAGCGCCGAGGCCGACCCAAAACGGTTCAGGCAATATTCATGAAGCCATTTGTAATCGCGCATGCCCTTTCCTACTGACAATTGATAGAGGTCTGACACCTTGCCAAGGTCAGGTGTCATGCAGCAAATAGAACAGAGCGTCGGGGTCGGTCAGAGGTTCACGATATCGACGAAGCGCGAGGCCGCGGTTTCATCGATACGCAGGTGGGTGAAGTCGAACAGATTACGGTCCGCCAGCTGCGACGGCTGCACGTTCTGCAAGGCGCTGAAGATGCTTTCGGTGCGCCCCGGGGTTTTGTGTTCCCACTCCAGAAGCATGTCCTTGATCACCTGGCGCTGCAGGTTTTGCTGAGAACCGCAGAGGTTACACGGAATGATCGGGAAGGCTTTGAGATCGGAAAAAGCCTGAATATCGCTCTCGGTGCAGTACGCCAGGGGGCGGATAACCACATTGCGGCCATCATCAGCCCGTAACTTTGGCGGCATGGCCTTAAGCGTGCCACTGAAAAACAGGTTGAGAAAAAAGGTCTCAATGATGTCGTTGCGGTGATGACCCAGCGCCATCTTGGTCGCACCGATTTCGTCGGCAAAGGTGTACAGCGTGCCCCGGCGCAGACGCGAGCATAGAGAGCAGGTGGTCTTGCCTTCAGGAATAAGCTCTTTGACCACCGAGTAGGTGTCTTTTTCGACGATGTGGTACTCAACGCCCAGCGCCTTGAGGTACGCAGGCAGCACATGCTCGGGGAAACCTGGCTGCTTCTGGTCCATGTTCACGGCCACAATGTCGAACTTGATCGGCGCCACTTTCTGCATATGCAGGAGCACGTCGAGCAGGGTGTAGCTGTCTTTACCGCCAGACAGGCACACCATGATTTTGTCGCCCTCCTCAATCATGTTGAAGTCGGCCACGGCTTCGCCCGCGAGCCGACGCAGGCGTTTTTGCAGTTTGTTCTGAGTGACTGAAAGGGTGCCCATGGCGCTGATATCCGCTAGCGGTGACGCAGTAAAAAGCCAGCATTTTACGCGACAAGGGTCATAGGTGCATGCCGATTTAGTGTCGGCACTGAAATAGCGCGTCGCGATTAACAGCGGCCGTTAGAGCGCAAACTACTCTAAAGCGCCGCTTCTTCCCTTCCTATACTGCGTCTTAAGGTCCCACCCATTCCTGTAGCGAGGCTGTGGCCTTATACCTGCCGTGGCACTTAAGTCCGACAGGCGCTCCGCTGGGGGGCGACGGTAAAATAAAAAGGAGTGACCGGCATGATCCATCACGTTATCGGACTGTTCACCCATCCTGATCAAGAATGGCAGCAAATACGTGGCGAAAAAGAAGAAAGCATAGGCCACATGTACCTCACTCACACCCTGATTCTCGCGGCGATTCCCGCCATATCAGCGTATATCGGTACGACCCAGGTGGGCTGGGTAATCGGCAGTCGAGCGGCGGTCATGCTGACCCCCGTAAGCGCGCTGTGGATGACCATCATGTCCTATATCGCCATGCTCGCTGGCGTGGCGGTCATGGGCGCGTTCATACACTGGATGGCACGTACTTATAACGCCAGCCCGAGCCTGGCGCGCTGCGTCGCCTTCGCCACCTACACCGCAACACCGCTATTCATCGGCGGCTTGGCGGCACTGTATCCACATATGTGGCTGGGGATGATCACGGGTGTGGCGGCCATCTGTTACACGGTCTATCTGCTGTATGTCGGCTTACCGACGTTCATGAAAATCCCTTCCGATGAAGGTTTCATGTTCTCAAGCTCCGTATTGGCCGTGGGCCTGGTGGTGCTGGTCGCCATCATGGCGTTCACCGTCGTACTATGGGGCGTCGGTGTAGGGCCTGAATACACCAATTGAACGCATTTGAATGACAGTTAACCGCTGATCATGAGCCGCCCTTTGAGGCGGCTCATTTGTTAAATGACGACCATTGGGCACCTTCAGTTTTCAGCCAATCAGGGCTTTACGGCATACTTGCCACCTCTGGAGAGCCTTTAAGAATGCCCGAACAGCTCAATACCCGCCTCGAAGTCTGTTATCAACAAGCCGAAGCCTTTTTCAAACGCCCCTTCAAACGTCCGGTGGTCAGCCTGAAGCTGCGCGGTCAAAAAGCGGGCGTCGCCCATCTGCATGAGAACCTGCTGCGCTTCAACCCACAGCTGTACCGAGAGAACAGTGAAGACTTCCTCAAGCAGACGGTCGCCCACGAAGTCGCTCACTTGATCGCCCATCAATTGTTTGGCGAACGCATTCAGCCCCATGGCGAAGAATGGCAGTTGATCATGCGCGGGGTGTACGAACTCCCGCCCAATCGTTGCCACACGTATGCGATCAAACGCCGCAGCGTGACCCGCTACATCTACCGCTGCCCCTGCGCCAGCAGCGATTTTCCGTTTTCCGCCCAGCGCCACATGCTGGTCAGGAAGGGTCGACGTTATTTGTGCCGTCGCTGCCGCGAGACGCTGGTGTTCAGTGGAGAAGTGCGGGTCGAGTGATGCGGCGTGTCAGGGGCACCGCGTACAGCCATTCGCGAAAGCGGTCACGCTATAACCCCTGCCACCCGCAACTCAGCGATCCGCTCAGCGCTATAGCCCAAACCCGCCAACACTTCCTCACTGTGCGCACCCAACCTCACACCGATATGACGGGGCTCAGGCAATCCCTCGGAGAATTTCAGCGGACAGGCAATCTGCGCCTGCAAGCTACCATCTTCACGAGGTACTTGGCTGACCAACTCCCGCGCCTGCAATTGTGGGTGCTTGACTGCCTCGGCAACGCTTAGCACCGGCTCGACACACGCATCCAGACCGGCGAAGCACTCGCGCAACGCATCGAAGGAGCGCTTCTCGAATTCGACCTTCAATTCGCGTTTTAACGACGCTTGAACTTCGGGGCTCGGCGACAGGCCTAGCGCGGCCAGTTCCGGACGTCCCAGGGCGACGCACAGTGGTTGCATGAACGCAGGCTCCAGACTGCCCACGGAGAACCAACGGCCATCGCGACTGCAGTAGTAGTCATAAAAGCTGCCGCCATTGAGCATCTGACTTTCCCGGGCAGGCTCCACGCCGCACGCCAGATAGCCAGCCCCGGCCATCGCATTGAGGCTGAACACGCAGTCGGTCATGCTGACATCGACATATTGCCCGAGCCCCGTTTGCTGACGCGCAACCACCGCAGCCAGCAGGCCGATCACCCCATGCAGCGACCCTCCCGCCACATCCGCCGCCTGAATCCCCAAGGGAATCGGCCCGCCATCCTGGCGCCCGGTATAGCTGGCGATCCCGGACAGTGCCAGGTAGTTGATGTCATGCCCGGCGCGATCCCGATAAGGCCCCGTCTGGCCGTAACCGGTGATCGAGACATAAATCAGCTTCGGGTTGATCGCCCTCAAGGCTTCGTAGCCCAACCCCAAGCGATCCATGACGCCCGGTCGAAACTGTTCAAGCACGATGTCGTATTCAGCCACCAACTGCCTGACCACCTCCAGCGCTTGCGGCTGTTTCAGGTCCAGGGCGAGGCTGCGTTTATTGCGATTGAGGTAGGCGTGGCTGGCAGAAGTCCCATGATCGTGGGGCGGCAATACCTTCAGCAGATCCATGCGTGTCGGCGACTCGATGCGCAGCACTTCGGCGCCCATGTCAGCCAGCAGCAACGACGCGAACGGGCCCGGCAACAATGTGGAGAAATCGAGAATCTTGAGCGATGTCAATGGTCCTTGCATGTGTACCCCTTAGCAGCCTTGTATCCAGACTTCATACCTGAGGTCTCCACAGTAAGCAGCTCATTGCTACGCTTCAATGGCCTCACCACTCATCATCGCTGACTGATTCGATCAAACGCCACGCGTAAAAAAACCCATCCGAAGATGGGTTTTTTCATCACTGCGCAGCGTTATGCAGTTTTATGCGAGGCCGTGGATGCAGGTGCAGTTGGAATCGCCCCTTCATTCACGCCCAGATCATCTTCTGGACCGGCATTGGAGATCCCGCGACCACCGGAAGACAATTCGATGTGCAGTTGGTCTTCGTCCAGCTCCTTGACCCACTTGGCCACGACCAAGGTCGCAACAGCGTTACCGACCAGATTGGTCAGCGCGCGGGCTTCGGACATGAAGCGGTCGATACCCAGGATCAGCGCCAGACCGGCAACCGGCAGGTGGCCAACGGCAGACAGGGTGGCGGCCAACACGATGAACCCACTGCCCGTGACGCCGGCTGCGCCCTTGGAGGACAGCAACAACACCACCAGCAAGGTGATCTGGTGAGTGATGTCCATGTGGGTGTCAGTCGCCTGGGCGATGAACACGGCAGCCATGGTCAGGTAGATTGCAGTACCGTCGAGGTTGAAAGAGTAGCCGGTTGGAATAACCAGACCGACGACCGATTTCTTCGCCCCCAGGCGCTCCATCTTGATCAGCATGCGCGGCAAGACGGATTCCGAAGAGGACGTACCGAGTACGATCAGCAACTCTTCACGGATGTAACGGATCAGCTTGAGTATGCTGAACCCATGAGCCCGAGCGATGCCGCCCAGCACCACCAGCACAAAGATCACGCAGGTGATGTAGAAGCACAGCATCAACTGGCCGAGCTGCACCAGCGAACCTACACCGTAGGCACCGATGGTGAAGGCCATGGCGCCGAAAGCACCCAGCGGCGCCAGCTTCATGATCATATTGATGATGTTGAACATCACGTGGGCGAAGCGATCAATGAAGTCCAGCAGCGGCTTGCCGTAAGCACCCAGGCGATGCAGGGCGAAACCGAAAATCACCGAAAACATCAACACTTGCAGGATATCGCCGTTGGCGAAAGCGCCGACAATGGTGTTCGGGATGATATTGAGCAGGAAGCCGGTGATGCTCTGGTCAGCGCCTGCAGCAACGTAGGCCGCGACTTTGGAGGCGTCCAGGGTAGACGCGTCAATATGCATGCCGGAACCCGGCTGCACGATATTGACCACGACCAGGCCGATCAGCAGCGCAATAGTGGAAACGATTTCGAAGTACAGCAGCGCGTAACCACCGGTTTTACCGACTGACTTCATGCTCTGCATGCCAGCGATACCGCTGACGACCGTGCAGAAAATGATCGGGGCGATGATCATTTTGATCAGTTTGATGAACCCGTCACCCAGCGGCTTGAACGCCACACCGGTTTGCGGATAAAAGTGGCCAATCAGAACACCGATAACAATGGCTACGATGACCTGGAGATACAGGGATTTATACAGTGGCTGACGAGTCGTCATTGCAAGTTCCTCAAGAGCACCGTCAGGCATCATCCATCTGATGCACGCGATGCCATAAAGCGCTAACCCTCCTGCACTGGAGGGATTTGTTTTGTCGAGTTGCGGGGCGGACCCTTCGCAAACCTCTTGGTGTCTTATAGCAAAGCCCGCGCCACTTTCTAGAAAACCGCTTTGGGTCAATTAATCCAGGGGCCTGCGCCAGCATTGGAGCCATTAGCGGCCTAAAATATGGCGGTTTTCCGCCGGTTACCACAAAAACACCCTCTGCATTGGCGGTTATCCGCCTTGTCCATGACCCATCCGATGGCTACCATCGACCCGTCCCCGGATGAGCACCCTTAATGCGCCAACGCACAATAGCCAGCCATTTCGCTCGCGCCGCCCTCAGTGGTGCGCAACGACGTGGCATTGAGTGTTCGAGCCTGCTGCTGCAATCGGGCATTGCGCCTGAGCTGTTGAGTGAACCTCGCGCCCGGATCGCTCCGGAGCAGTTCGCTCGCCTGATCCAATTGGTCTGGCAGCACCTGGACGACGAATACATGGGCTTCGGCCAGGGCCCGAGCAAGCGCGGCACGTTTGCCATGATGTGCCATGCGCTGATCCACTGCCGCAGCCTCGAAAAAGCACTCAGTCGCGGCTTATTATTTTATAGCCTATTCCCCGATGCTCCGCGCCTGAGTTTGCACCGCGAGGGCGATTGGGCGCGGCTGAGCCTGGACGATTCCGCACTGCGGGACCCGGATCATTTTCTCAGCGAATGCCTGATGGTGATCTGGCATCGCCTCGGCAGTTGGCTGATCGGCCAGCGCATCCGTCTGGAGCAAGCGACATTCAGTTATGACACGCCAGAACACAGCCGCGAATATGAACTGCTGTTCCCTTGCTCGACCCTGTTCAACGCCGAGAGCACCAGTCTGCTGTTTCACACGCGCTACCTGAACATGCCGCTATTGCAGGACGAGCGCACGCTCAAGCGCTTTCTCGAACGCTCCCCCGCCGACCTGCTGGCTCGCCCCGACGATGGCGACAGCCTCAGCAATCAACTGCGACGCCTGCTCAGCCGTGACTGCAATCGCTGGCCCGATCTGGAAAGCGTCGCCGAGCAGATGCACATCAGCCCGCAGACCCTGCGCCGGCATCTGCGTGAAGAAGGTACGAGTTTTCAGGGATTGAAGGATCAACTGCGCCGCGACATGGCGATTTATTACTTGAGCCACGCCGAGCTGTCACTGCAACAGATCGCCGAACAGTTGGGGTTTTCCGAACCGTCGGCCTTTCATCGTGCGTTCAAGAAGTGGACCGGGCTGACACCGGGAGCTTACCGGGCTCAGGAGGTCTGACTGGTTGGCACCGCCCCCTCAGTAGCGGCGTGCCAGATATATATATATATATATACCGCGTGAAGCCATTCGCGAATAAATTCGCTCCCACACAGCCTGTACTGTGGGAGTGAATTCAAGGTCACCGGACGCTTCAACTGGCCGGAAAATGAATCCGGAATGCTGCCCCGCCCAAGGGTGAATCATCCAGGGTCAGGCGAGCGTTGTAGCTTTCGATGATGTCTTTAACCACCGCCAAGCCGATACCCTGCCCCGGATTCTGCCGATCCAGCCGCTCACCACGCTGTAAAATCCGCGCCCGATGGCTCTCAGGTACGCCTGGGCCATCGTCTTCGACGCACAACTCACTGCCGGACTGCGACAGACGCATGCTGATGCGTACTCGGCCCAGGCACAGGCGATAAGCGTTTTCCAGCAGATTGCCGAGCATTTCCAGCAATGCGCCCTGCTCCATCGGCACCTGGCATCCGTTAGGCAGATCAAAATGGACGCGGACTTGCTTGTCGCGATAGACCTTGTCCAAGGTATTACACAGGCTTTCGACCACCGGCCGCAAAACCACGTGGTGCCGCACCAGCCCACTTTTGCGCAGGCTGGCACGTTGCAACTGGTAACTGATCTGCTGACTCATGCGTTCGATCTGCGATTGTAGGAGGCGTGCCTGCTCCAGCTCTTGCGGACGTTTGGCCATGGTTTCGCTGACGCCTTGCAACACCGCCAGCGGCGTTTTCAAGCTGTGGGCCAGGTCGCCCAGGGAATCACGGTAGCGGATGCGCTGCTCGCGCTCGCTGAGCAGCAGACGGTTCAACGAGCCCGTCAGGCGCAACAACTCTATCGGGTGCTGCTCGCTCAGGCTTTCCCGATCGCCCGCCTCCACTTGGTCCAGCTCCTGGCTCAACCCCTTCAACGCTTGCAGGCCCCAGGTCAGGCCCATCCAGAGTAAGGCCAGCAACACCACCAAGGCAGCACCAAAGCCCAGATAGAGTTTCTCGCGTAGCGCAGAGATGATCACTTCGTATTCGCGCACTGGCTGTAAAGCGACGATGCTGAACGCTGCACTTCTGCCGCCAAGCAGTTTGATTTCTACGTCATAGACGAAAAACTCTTCGCCGTTGGCTTTCTTGATCTTGGCGAACTGATTACCCGACCCGTCATAACGCGGGCGGTAGTCGATGTCTGCTTTTCCGGTAGCTCGCGAACGCCAAACCAGTTCGCCATTACGGTCGTAGATATAACCGAGCAAGCGGCTGTCGGGCAGATTGAATTGCTCGCCCGGCAACAGCAGGGGCATCAGCAAATGGCCTTCCTCGACCCGTGCAGCGGAAATCATCGTGGTCACGTCCGAGGCCAGGCGCTGCTCAATGGCGTCCTGCAGGGCCAGGCTGTAAGCACCCTGCAACGCTGGCAACAGCGCCAGCATGAAGATCACCGCCAGAATCGTGGCGGCCATCATCAGCCGTAGGCGCAGCGAACGAATCATCGACAGCGCTCAGTGAACAGATAACCCAAACCACGCACTGTTTCGATGGGTTTGAACCCCAACGAGCCCTCCAGCTTACGACGCAAGCGTCCGACCAACACCTCGATCACATTCGGATCGCGCTCGTCGTCATCAGGATAGAGCTGCTCCATCAAGCGCTCTTTGGCGACCACCTGCTGATGGTGACGCATCAGGTATTCGAGAATCCGGTATTCGTAGGCGGTCAGCGCCAGAGGCTGTTCGTCCAGAGAGGCCTGCTTGCGGTTCAAGTCCAGCAGTAACGGGCCAGCAATGATCGTCGACTGGATAAAACCACTGGAGCGGCGCAACAAGGCATTGAGACGCGCCTCCAGCTCTTCGAACTGGAACGGCTTGACCACATAGTCATCCGCGCCGGCGGCCAGCCCTTCGACTTTGTCCTGCCAGTTGCCTCGGGCAGTAAGGATCAGGATCGGGAACGCCTTGCCTTGGGAGCGCAATTGGCGAATCAAGTCCAGCCCGCCCATGCCAGGCAAGCCCAAGTCGATGACCGCCAGGTCATGGTTGAACTGCCCGGCCTGATACAGCGCCTCCTCGGCATTGGCCACCGCCTCGACCACATGGCCGCTCTCGGTCAGTCGGGTTTGCAAGTGATGGCGCAACAACGCCTCATCCTCAACCACCAGCAGTTTCATGAAGCTCTCCCAGACAAAATCATTCCTCTCCAGGCTAAGATTATTACAACGTGCCCCATAGAACATCGCCCAGCCCGCTGAGTGTGCGGGCTGGGCGGAAAATGTCCAGCAACAGTCTTCTGGTCAAAAGGTGAAAGTGGAGCGCCGCGTCGGGTCGAAGCTGCCGAGCAGCATGGCGTGGCTCAGTGGAATACCGTTATAAGTGCCCGTAACGTCAAGGTGACTCGAGCGATAGTGATTCCGGACAGCCTTCAGATCGGCACCCGGTTTGTCGATTTTCGCGCCAGTTTTCGCCTGAACGAGATTGCCGGTAGCGTCAGCGGCGTGGGCAGCGGTGCTACCACCCAGAAAAGCCAAAGCATAAAAAAGCCTATTGGAAGTGAGCATAGTGATGTTCTCTTGCGCCAAGCGCTATTGGGGGTACACCGCAAGACTAATCACCCCGCCCTGAACACCCCCTGAACACGCCCTGAACCTAAGCTGAACGGAGCCACCCCCTCTGCGCCGAACAATCGGCTAGGCTCTAGACGACAAATCCACACACCTTAATGACAACAGGAGTCACCGACCATGCGTTTCTGGATAGCTTTAGTGATGGTGGCCCTGAGCGGGCTGGCTCAGGCCGCGATCAAGACTGAAACCATCAACTATCAGAGTGAAGACGGCACCAAACTGATCGGCTATTACGCCTACGACGAGGCAATCAAGGGCCCACGCCCCGGCGTGCTGGTAGTACACGAATGGTGGGGCCTGAACGACTATGCCAAAAGCCGCGCCCGTGAGCTCGCTGCATTGGGCTACAGCGCCATGGCCGTCGACATGTATGGCGAAGGCAAAAACACCGAACATCCCAAAGACGCCATGGCCTTCATGATGGAGGCGATGAAAAACAGTGCCGGCGCTGCTCAGCGCTTCGACGCAGGGCTTGCGCAGCTCAAAAAACAACCACAGACCAACCCGAACAAAATAGCCGCCATTGGTTACTGCTTTGGCGGCGGCGTAGTGCTTGACGCTGCGCGCCGTGGTGAGCCCTTGCTCGGGGTGGTAACGTTCCACGGCATGCTGGCCACCAAGACACCTGCTGCGCCCGGAAGTATCAAGGCCCGCATTCTGGTGGAACACGGAAACAGCGACACCATGATCACCCCGGACAGCGTCGTGGCCTTCAAGTCAGAAATGGACAAAGCCGGGGCCGACTATAAGTTCGTCGGCATCGACGGCGCCAAACACGGCTTCAGCAACCCCGACGCCGACCGCCTGGGCAAAGGCCCCAATGCCCCGGACATCGCCTACGACAAAGCCGCCGACAAGCATTCATGGGCGGACATGCAGGCATTTTTGAAGAAGGTGTTTGGCTGAATACCTGATCCTGCAAGAGATCTATGGCGGGCCTCAATCTGTAGGAGGCCTCGCCGCGTCTTCGACGCTGCGCTGTCGCGGAGCAAACTGGGTCCCTGTAGGAGCTGCCGAAGGCTGCGAAAAGGTCGGCACGACCTTCAGCAATCCAGAGTTTACGACTGCTATGCAGCCGATCGCAGCCTTCGGCAGCTACTACAGGGTCAGCGTTTGGCTAAAAATTTAATAATATTTATTCTTTATTTTTCAATTGGTTATAGGTTGTTTGATGAGAGATGACTTGTCTGCGAATAGCTTAACGCGGTGTATCTGACACACCGCCTTCGCGGACAAGTCCGCTCCTACAATTAATCTATGCCCGACGCAGCCCCAGCGACACACACTAGAGATCGGATGGGTGTCCAACTTCTGGGGCGCAGTTCAATTAATCTGTGCCCCTACCCAGCCCGCCTCCGACACGGCAAAATGCCGGGCATGACTCAGCCCTTGACCCTCCCCGCCTGTTGCCCCGCGCTCATCAACCAGTGGCCGCTGCCCTTTGCCCTGCCTGGCGCGGTGTTGGTCAGCGGCGTGTTCGATCCGCACGCTCTGGTTGAAGGCGACTTTCAGCGCTGCCTGATTGAATCGCCCGCCAGCATTCAACGCTCCGTCGCCAAACGTCAGGCCGAGTTTCTGGCCGGGCGTTTATGCGCCCGGGAAGCTTTGCAGCAGCTTGACGGCCGGCTCTATGTGCCGAGCACTGGCGAAGACCGCGCACCTATCTGGCCAGCGGATATCTGTGGCTCGATCACCCACAGCCACGGCTGGGCGGCGGCCATCGTCGGACACCAACAGCAATGGCGCGGTTTGGGTCTGGACATGGAACACCTGCTCGACAGCGAACGCGCCCGGCGCCTGGCCGGGGAGATTCTGACCGACGATGAATTGCAACGGATGGCTGCAGGCCCAGAGGAACAGGTTGCACTGCTGGTCACCCTGACCTTTTCCCTGAAAGAAAGCCTGTTCAAGGCGATCTACCCCCTCGTGCAAAAGCATTTCTATTTCAAAGACGCGCAATTGCTGGAGTGGTCGGACAGCGGCAGCGCCCGTCTGCGCTTGCAGATCGACCTGTCCAGCGAGTGGCGCAACGGCACCGAACTGGACGCACAGTTCAGCGTGCAAAAGGGTCAGTTACTGAGTCTGGTCAGCATCGCCGCGCGTTGACTTACGGCTTTTCCTGCTGACGTGGCCACGCGAGGCTGAAGCAGGCGCCGCCTAGATTTTTGCTTTGACTGATCAGCGCCCGACCGTTGTGCCAGTAAATGATTCGCCGCACGATCGACAGGCCCAGGCCATGCCCCCCCGAAGCGCGGGTGCGACTGTCATCCAGGCGCATGAAGGGCGTAAATATCCGCTCCCACGCGTTTTCCGGCACACCAGGACCATCGTCCTCGATGTCGACGCGGCAGCGCAATTGACCGACCTGATAACTGACGGTGACCCGGGATTCGGCGTGACGCATGGCGTTGCTCACCAGATTCTGCAATGCCCGGTGCAGATAACGCGGCTCAGCCTCGACCCACGCCCCATCGTTGTCGGCCGCCGCCAGGCACTGCCCACGCGTGACAGTGACGTTGCCGCGCAACGGTGCCAGTTCGGCGATCACCTGATTGACCAACGCATCCAGATCGATGCGCTGGAAACTCAGGGTAGGCGAACCCTGCTCCAATCGCGCGTACGTCAGCATCTCATCCACCAGCTTGTCGAGATCCTGAATATCGCTGTCCATGCCGAGCCTGTATTTATCCCGGGCCTCTTGGGTGGTCGCCTCGCCGATCATTTCCAGACCGAAACGCAAACGCGCCACCGGCGTGCGCAGTTCATGGGAGACCGCGCGTACAAGCTCCCGCTGCATTGCCAGCGAGCGCTGCAAATGCTCAGCCATGCCGTTGAACGCCGCCGCCAGCCTGCCAACCGAGTCAGCTCCGGTCGTCGGCACGCGGGTTTCCAGGCTGCCCTTGGCAATGCGCGTGGCCGCCGACTCCAGGCCCAACAGACGTCGTTCGAGCCGACGTACCAACAGGTAAACCACCACGCCGATAAAACACAGGCCCAGAAACGCAATCAGCACCAGCAACTCAGGCGGATAAGGGTTCATTTGGTAAAGAGGCCCGATTTCCAGCACCCACGGCGTATCGACCATGCCCGCGAACACGCGGATCGAATCACCGCCCTTGCCCAGCGCCATCACGGTATCGCCTTCATCGACCCGACGCCGCTGATCCTCATCGACATCGGCCTGCTCAAGACGGATCAGGCTGATGTCAAAACCAAAGCCCTTGTCCCGCTTCAGGGCAGCCAGGCGGCTGGGCTGTTCATCGATGGGGAAGCGCACCAGTTCGTCGGTCAGCAGATAAATCGTCGCCCGCGCCAATTGCTCGCTGATTTGCTGCACTTCACCGGTCAACACCAACTGCTCAGCCTCGCTGACCAGCCGAAACACCTTGGCCGCATGGGGCCCGGTTTGTTCGACCACCGCCTGCCCGTGCAGCAAACGACTTTGATCACCGCTGTCGAGATGGGCTTCACTGACCGTTTGCAGGGCCAATGGAATCCCCAGCAAACGCTCCCACACCGCCAGCGAACGACGACGGTCGATGGCGTTCATCGGTTGCAGATTGTCGGCCATCAGGGTGAAGGTGCCGTGGGCCAGGCGCTCGCGGTACTGCTCGCCGCGTACCTGATTGACCAGGTGCAGGGTCAGCACACCCAGCAACGCCACCAGCACCAACACGCCCAGCATGCCGCCGTAGATGCGCAGGAAGATGGAGTTCATGGCGTCAGGTGTTCAGCACGTAGCACGTCAGGTCTTGTGCCGCTTCCGGGACGAATAGATAACCTTTGCTGCGAATGGTCTTGATCAAGCGGGGATGAATCGGATCGTCGCCGATTTTGGGTCGAATCCGCGAGATGCGCACATCGATGGAGCGATCCTGACCGTCATAACCGAAGCCGCGCAGCACGGTGAATATTTCTTCGCGGGAAAGAATGCGCCCGGCGTTGACCACCAGCAGCCATAGCAAGTCGAACTCGGCGCTGGTCAATTCGATGCTGTTGTCTTGCAGCCAGGCTTCGCGCAAAGCGTTGTCGACGACCAGCGGGCCGAACACCAGACGCCGGGGGTTCGTGGCCGCCTCAGGCTCAGGCCCTTCGCTGCGCCGCAACAACGCATGAATGCGCGCCAACAACACACGAGGGTGCACGGGCTTGCAGACAAAGTCGTCGGCGCCCATGTCCAGACCCTGAATGTGATCGGTGTCATCCGTGCGTGCGGTGAGCATCAGGATCGGGCCGTCGTAATGATCGCGCACCTTGCTGCAAATGCTCAGGCCGTCTTCGCCAGGCAGCATCAGGTCGAGAATCACCAGATCCGGCTGCTCGGCGATGATCCGTGCAGCAGCGCGAGCGCCATCGCCTTCGATCGTCACCTGCAGACCATTACTCTCAAGGTAGTCACGGGTCAGTTCAGCCAGACGCTGATCATCCTCGACAATAAGCACCTGCCAGGCTTCTTGCTCCACGGGTTACCTCTTCTGCCACTGTTCTTATTAGGAGAGACATCTTTAACAGAATCATCGCGCCGAACAGCCTTTGTCAGCGCGAGATCGACGGCGATTGTAGCAACCGCTCGCCCCTAGCACACGACATGCCAAAATAACCTTGCGAACAGTGTTTTCTGTGATAGGGTTCGCGCCCGCAAAAACCCGTATAAACCAAAAAAACAGTGACAGACGGCCCAGTCCAGCAGCAGCGCGGCCTACACGCGACTTCACGATTTCATACACGAATTACCCACAGCTTTATCCACAAGGCCACGTTGCAATCCATCCCCAAAACGCTTTATCTTGTATGTCGCGGCGAAAAAAACCCTACATGTAGGGTTTTAGACCAAAAACCAAACACATTTCAATCGAGAAACTCAAGCAGTTTTCTTGTGTCAGTTTGGTTGAACTTAAGCATTTTTCAGTAGACCAAACCGCTAAGGCGGATGGCAACCTCTCTACCTCCAGCATCCGGGTAAATAGGTACACGTGTTGCGATAAAAACGAACACCCTCCAAAAGATTTCTGGTAGCGGGGATTGCCCCGACACCATCGACTTCAAAGCCCAGGAATGGCGGCAAAAGCCTTCCTTATCCGTTTTGGGGTCTTTATAGCGGACGTTTGTCAGCTGACTGCCTCAAGACGGAACGGTGGGCACGCATTCAGTGCCCAAACAAACATAGAGAACGTGGAGACACCCATGCAAACCGACACAACCCGCGAGAATCCGCAGGCCACTGCGCCGCAGGCTGGCGAATCCCTTCAGGATCTGTCCGCTACCGCACCTGGTCAGCTGCGCGTGATCAAGCGCAACGGCACTGTCGTTCCTTATACCGATGACAAAATCACCGTCGCCATCGCCAAAGCGTTTCTTGCAGTTGAAGGCGGCACCGCTGCTGCCTCGTCGCGTATCCATGATACCGTTGCGCGCCTGACCGAACAGGTCACTGCCACGTTCAAACGTCGTATGCCTTCGGGCGGCACTATCCATATCGAAGAAATCCAGGATCAAGTCGAACTGGCCCTGATGCGTGCCGGCGAACAGAAAGTCGCCCGCGACTACGTGATCTACCGTGATTCGCGCGCCAAAGAACGTGCTGTTCGCTCTACCGAAGAACCCGTACAAGCGCACCCGTCGATCCGCATCACCCGCGCCGACGGCAGCCTTGCTCCGCTGGACATGGGTCGCCTGAACACCATCGTCACCGAGGCCTGCGAAGGTCTGGCAGAAGTCGATCCGAAGCTGATCCAAAGCGAAACCCTGAAAAACCTCTACGACGGCGTAGCGCTCAAAGACGTCAACACCGCCCTGGTGATGACCGCGCGCACCCTGGTAGAGCGCGAGCCTAACTACTCGTTCGTGACCGCTCGCCTGCTGATGGACACCTTGCGTGCCGAAGGCTTGAGCTTCCTGGAAGTGGCCGACAGCGCCACCCACCACGAAATGGTCGACCTGTACGCCAAGGCTCTGCCGTCCTACATCGCCAAAGGCATTCAGCACGAATTGCTGAACCCGATTCTGGCCACCTTCGACCTGGAAAAACTGGGCAAGGCGATCAACCACGAGCGTGATCAGCAGTTCACCTACCTGGGCCTGCAAACCCTGTACGACCGTTACTTCATCCACAAGGATGGCGTGCGTTTCGAACTGCCGCAGATCTTCTTCATGCGCGTGGCCATGGGCCTGGCGATCGAAGAGAAGAACAAAGAAGACCGCGCCATCGAGTTCTACAACCTGTTGTCGTCCTTCGACTACATGTCGTCGACCCCAACCCTGTTCAACGCCGGCACCCTGCGTCCACAGCTGTCCAGCTGCTACCTGACCACCGTACCGGATGACCTGTCGGGCATTTACCACGCCATCCACGACAACGCCATGCTGTCCAAATTCGCAGGCGGTCTGGGTAACGACTGGACCCCGGTTCGCGCGCTGGGCTCTTACATCAAGGGCACCAACGGCAAATCCCAGGGCGTCGTGCCGTTCCTCAAAGTGGTCAACGACACCGCCGTAGCAGTCAACCAGGGCGGCAAGCGCAAAGGCGCAGTCTGTGCTTACCTGGAAACCTGGCACATGGACATCGAAGAGTTCATCGAGCTGCGCAAGAACACCGGTGATGATCGTCGTCGTACCCACGACATGAACACCGCCAACTGGATCCCTGACCTGTTCATGAAGCGCGTCTTCGATGACGGCCAGTGGACCCTGTTCTCGCCATCGGAAGTGCCAGACCTGCACGACCTGACCGGCAAGGCCTTCCAAGAGCGTTACGAGTACTACGAAGCCCTGTCCCAGTACCCTGGCAAGATCAAACTGTTCAAGACCATTCAGGCCAAAGACCTGTGGCGCAAGATGCTTTCGATGCTGTTCGAAACCGGCCACCCATGGTTGACCTTCAAAGACCCGTGCAACCTGCGCAGCCCGCAGCAGCACGTCGGCGTGGTCCACAGCTCGAACCTGTGCACCGAAATCACCTTGAACACCAACAAGGACGAAATCGCCGTTTGCAACCTGGGCTCGATCAACCTGCCGAACCACATCGTCAACGGCAAGCTGGACACCATCAAGCTCGAACGCACCGTCAACACCGCCGTGCGCATGCTCGATAACGTGATCGACATCAACTACTACTCGGTGCCGCAAGCGAAGAACTCCAACTTCAAGCACCGCCCCGTCGGTTTGGGCATTATGGGCTTCCAGGACGCGCTGTACCTGCAGCACATCCCGTACGCCTCCGACGCTGCCGTCGAGTTCGCCGACCGTTCGATGGAAGCTGTCAGCTACTTCGCCATCCAGGCTTCCTGCGACTTGGCCGACGAGCGCGGCGCTTACGAGACGTTCCCGGGCTCGCTGTGGTCCAAAGGCATCCTGCCGCTGGATTCGCAACAGATCCTGATCGAACAACGTGGCCAGAAGTACATCGACGTTGACCTGAACGAAACCCTGGACTGGGCGCCTGTCCGTGCCCGTGTACAGAAAGGTATTCGTAACTCCAACATCATGGCCATCGCACCGACCGCGACCATCGCCAACATCACTGGCGTATCGCAGTCGATCGAACCGACGTATCAAAACCTGTACGTGAAATCGAACCTCTCCGGCGAGTTCACCGTGATCAACCCGTACCTGGTTCGCGACCTCAAGGCTCGCGACCTGTGGGACTCGGTCATGATCAACGACCTGAAGTACTACGACGGTTCCGTACAGCAAATCGACCGCATCCCACAGGAACTCAAAGACCTGTACGCCACCGCGTTCGAAGTCGACACCAAGTGGATCGTCGATGCCGCCAGCCGCCGCCAGAAATGGATCGACCAGGCGCAATCGCTGAACCTGTACATCGCCGGCGCATCGGGCAAAAAACTCGACGTGACCTACCGCATGGCTTGGTACCGTGGCCTGAAAACCACTTACTACCTCCGTGCCCTGGCCGCGACCAGCACCGAGAAGTCGACCATCAGCACCAGCAAGCTCAACGCAGTCTCGAGCGGCAACCACGGCGACGACTCCGTACTCGCCGCCCCTGCCGGTCCGGCGCCAGTGCCTAAAGCCTGCTCTATTGATGAGCCGGATTGCGAAGCCTGCCAATAAGTAACAGGGGGCGCCTCTAACAGGCGCCCTTACTCCGGCGATTCCCTGTAGGAGCTGCCGAAGGCTGCGATCAACCGCACCAGCGGTTACAAGGACCGAAGGTCCTTCAACCTTCGCAGCCTTCGGCAGCTCCTACAAAGGCTCGCGCCTGAGCCCCACAATAATTTCATGTTTTTTGCGTGCAGCACCGTAACGCAAGCAACACACCTCAAGATCCACAGGCCAGTCGAACCGACTGACCCTCACGCAGGAGACGAACATCATGCTGAGCTGGGACGAATTCGATAAAGAAGACGGCGAAGTAGTCGCCAAAGCGACCAACGCCGGGCACGCCAACGAAGCCAACATGGACCGCCTCGACAGCGCCGGTGGCGCCGCCGCCCTCGCCGCCCGCGCGGTCACGAACACCGATTCGGCCGCGATCATCCGCGCCAAGGCCGCCCTGGACAGCCTCGACGTCGCCGAAGGTCTGGCTGAACTCGAAGGCACCAGCGCTCGCGTTGCCGTTGACGAAAAGATGATGATCAACTGCCGCGCCGACCTCAACCAACTGGTCCCTTTCAAATACGACTGGGCCTGGCAGAAGTACCTCGACGGCTGCGCAAACCACTGGATGCCGCAAGAAGTCAACATGACCGCCGACATCGCCGTCTGGCGTGATCCGGAAGGCCTGACCGACGACGAACGCCGCATTGTCATGCGCAACCTCGGCTTCTTCTCCACCGCCGACTCCCTGGTTGCCAACAACCTGGTACTCGCCGTATACCGCCTGATCACCAACCCGGAGTGCCGCCAGTACATCCTGCGCCAAGCCTTCGAAGAAGCGATCCACACCCACGCCTACCAGTACTGCATCGAATCGCTGGGCATGGACGAAGGCGAGATCTTCAACATGTACCACGAGATCCCATCAGTCGCCAAAAAGGCAGCCTGGGGCCTCAAATACACCCGTTCGATCTCCGATCCGAAGTTCGAAACCGGCACCGTCGACACCGACAAAGAACTGCTGCGCAACCTGATCGCCTACTACTGCGTGCTGGAAGGCATCTTCTTCTACTGCGGCTTCACCCAAATCCTCTCCATGGGCCGTCGCAACAAAATGACCGGCGTCGCCGAGCAGTTCCAATACATCCTGCGCGACGAATCCATGCACCTGAACTTCGGCATCGACGTGATCAACCAGATCAAAATCGAAAACCCACACCTGTGGGACGCTGAAATGAAGGAAGAAGCCAGCCAAATGATCCTCCAGGGCACCCAACTGGAAATCGAATACGCCCGCGACACCATGCCTCGCGGCGTACTGGGCATGAACGCGGCAATGATGGAGGACTACCTCAAATTCATCGCCAACCGTCGCCTGTCGCAGATCGGCTTGAAGGAAGAGTATCCAGGCACGACTAACCCATTCCCATGGATGAGCGAAATCATGGACTTGAAGAAAGAGAAAAACTTCTTTGAGACCCGGGTTATTGAGTATCAAACAGGTGGGGCGTTGAGCTGGGATTGATTCTGGCTTGATAGCTTAGCGAATGTTTGAAATGGAAAAGCCAGAAGCGGTTGCTTCTGGCTTTTTTGTTTGGGGGATTCTCGGTGGTGAGATAGACACCCACCCACTGTATGAGCGGACTTGTCAGCGAAGACTGAATAATAAACGCCAACACCCCAACTGCTTAAACATCGATTTACCGCGAGGTACTCACTCAGCTGATGGGCTTGTAACATCAGGCGCCTGCTTCAATTCAATAACCGTGTCGCACTCAGCTACTGCAGCCGCCGTCACAAAAATAAACGGCTTCTCTATTGCGAAAAATGTGATCACGGAAGAGGCTGAAACTAAAACAAGCACAACCGGCAATAAAACAACATAGTGAAATACGTCACCCTCTTCAACAGGGATCACATCAAACACCGAAAACAACACATACAAAATCAACCCATGAGTAAGATATATACTGTAACTCACTTCTCCAAGCACCTTCAACCCACTGCTCTTAAGGACCCCAAAAACATCATTACCCAAAGCAATTATCACAAAAGAAACCCCGAGCACCAACATTTGAACAACCGAATAACCTGGATCCACACTCATTCCTAAGCTTATAAAAACCAACGCCACTAAAGAACTAAGCCGACGCCTGATGACTGGCAAAAATCCTGGGAAATGCACCTTTATAATCACAGGGATAAATCCTATAAAAAAAAGCAACACCAATTTTGGAATTATCACCCCGACGTAAATACCAGGCAGTGCCGATACCATTATAACTAATGATAAAGCGAGGTACTTGCCGTATGTTTTCCTGTTAGCAACCGACGCAATGACAGGAAGGGAAAGATAAAAAAGCCATTCATATCTCAGCGTCCACTGCGCTCCAGCCGTCATATGAATACTGTCAGGGAATCCATTAAAAGAGGAGCCGACAAACCCGCCCCACATGAACACCCCCTTAATTATCTCGTTTACACCCACAAGAATAAACTTTGTTTCTATCACGCTCATCAAAAATACAACAAAGACCAAAAATATATAAAGCGGCATTATCCTTTGAATTCTCGACCGTAACAGAACACCCCACTCTGGGTTTTTTCTGTATATTTTTCCAAAAAACAAAAAACCGGTTATCATAAAAAACAACGAGACGGGCACCACCCCCATATTATTTAAAACATCACTTTCCGGACGCACCCAACTACCATTTACCTTCCAATAATACGTCACCACAAAGTGGTGGCATACAACAGCTGTCGCAAGCAAACCTCGCAGCGCATCAAGCGGCGAAGACCTTGACAAGATCTGATTTGACAAGATATTAGTTCGCCTGAAAACTCTATCAAGGCAAAATATCGACACTGCATATATAGATATTATCAACAGAGCGTTATTCATATTTTTCTGCTCCTTTCTTTTAAAGGGCGGTTGCAAACGCTGGGTGCAACACGGTTATTGAATTAACGACGGCGCAGCATGATATATATCCATTACTTCTGTTTTTTCCTCGCGCTGCGAAATGCACAGCCGACCGCTACGTCTGAAACGCGAAAGGAGAAGATCTTTTGAACACGACACAACGAGCCCGCGAGGCGATGGCCGCACAGGCATGAAGGGTCTTATTGATGAGACAGCACACTAGAAAAAAGGGTGCTCAAGGGAGGAAAAAGCGTGCTACCGCCTCAGGGCTCATTTTCCCTGTTGGCTCTTGAAGACGTTCGTCGAAATCTAACAAATCATGCACACGCTTTCCAGCGGAAATCCTGGAGGCGAGCTTTTCACGATGAAAGGGGCAAGTACATTGCATGAAAAAACCGTGTTGCTGCCTGCCTGAGAGTGGATTAGGTCAGTGAAAAATCACTGTCCAAGTGCTCGTAGAATCAATATCCAAGTGTCCATGGAATGGGTGCCCACGTGGGCGCGGAATTCGCAGTCAAGACTTCAGTCGCCGCCGATATTCCTCAACCATCTCCTTCGAAACATCCTCTTTAAAGCAAAGCGGCGCATAGCCACCCGGACGGTTGTACGCACTGCGCTTGCCGCAACGGCTACCATTTCTCGCAGAGTTGTATGGGCACGGACAATTGCCTGGGTAGGACGATATCGAGTCGTCGATGAGGATCTTGATAATTGCCGAATCGGGGAGCCGTGCGTCCTTGCCCGATACTGAAAAAGCACCGAGTAGCGCCAGTACGGCGATAAATCCTATCCCTATTCTTTTCATGGCCGTTCCTTCGCTTGCGGATGAAATATCCGACAAACTTTTTACCATGATGCCGCAAAGCCACCAAGCGCGTCAGGCTCGCCTTCACGTAGGAAAAATCCGTTCGTAGACGGGGAATCGTCCTACACGTATCTTCGCGCAGGTATTTCAATATCGGCGCCGTCATGACGAAAAAACCATCTACACGTTGGAGCGACATGGAGCTTGAGGTAGCGGTGGACGCCTATCTCGACATGCTGCAAATGGAGAAGGATGCCCGCCCGTTCAAAAAGACCGAGATCGGCCTAATGCTGCGCGAAGGCGCGCTTTCCGCTCGCAGCAAATCAGCCATCGAGCTGCGTATGCAGAATATTTCCAGCGTGATGGTCGAGTTAGGGCTGCGTCGTATTAAAGGCTACGTGCCTGCGAAGAATGTTGGCGCAAAGGTCAGCAGTAAAATCCAAGAAATGCTTAACAGAAAAGGCGTATCCAAGGCCACTGGCTACATCATGCCAACCGATGCCACACCGCTCGATCAAAAGACAGAAGAATCCCCTGCCGACTTTCTAGATTCACCACCACCCGGCACAGAAAAGCCGAAAGCGTCCTCCAGCACAGTGGTCACCTATGAGCGGGATCCGAATGTTCGCGATTGGGTATTCAAAAACGCAAAGGGGAGATGCGAAGGTTGCGGGCAGGCTGCCCCCTTTCTAGATACCAACGGGTCGCCATTTCTTGAAGTTCATCATGTTCGCCGCTTAGCCGATAAAGGCAGCGATAGGCCCACGAACGCCGTCGCACTTTGCCCGAACTGTCATCGCCGCTGTCATTCATCAGAAGATCGGGAAGCGTTCACTGCGTCTTTCTACGCAAGACTGAACCGCCTCGAAATCGAAAATCCCGAAGAGCCGGAATGAGCACGATAGCCCCCGGTGCAGTTGCTGGGTCTTGGCTGTAATACAACTGCTCCCCCTACCTAAAACCGGGACCACGGAGAGTGGGTTGTTCAGTGGATACATCCAGGGTCTGCGCAATTCTTTCATCGAAACGCGAGCACACCTTCGCAAGTAAGGTTACGTCTTGGGCGTTCATGCGAGCGGCTTCGAAATAACTGGCCGAATGTTTGGTGATTTCGTGAGTGCTGGCCACGATCGCCCTCGCCTCCTCTTGATTAACCCCGAACCGTTCGCTGGCGCTTATCACATTGTCCAGCGACGAGACTCGCCCCTGATTGCCAATGATCAACGCCTGTAGGCCGAGTTCGTTAGGATGCGGCAACAGGTCGAACGCTGGCGAAAGCGTGTAAGTGGTTGGACTGTTCATCAGACAACCATGGTTACGCAGGTGATCGTCCGTATTGCCTATCAGCACGTTGAAGACCATGCGCTTGTAGAGGTCGAACATGTCATTGGACGCGTCATCACTGATCTTCTTGAGCACGTCAGCAATTTTGATATAGCTCATCGGGCCGTGGAGGTCACCGACGGTCATCCGGTGCGCGTTGATGAGGGCGTGTGCGCTCAAATAATGCCCACGCCCACCGTCGTTGCGGTCGAAGCGCCTGATCAGCAAGACGGGGCGATCAGCGACTTCCAGGAGGTGGTGCTCGGGGGTGGCGATCTTAGCGGCACTCGCCATTTGCAGGCTGGCAAATTCAGCGCGTGCCTGGTCGAAGATGTCATCACGCCGGCCAAGCTTGGCGATCCACTCTATCCCCTCATAACTGACTGTTACCTTCGGCCTGGCGCCTCCCATCGAGGACCCGTATTCCAGCAGCTTTACCAGCTCTTCACTGGGCTGCGACTGGCCCTGGTCAATCTGGTCGGTGGCCAGCATCAACCGCTCCAGGTTCTCGAATGGCGGCGGTTCTCGCAGGGGCGGGAGTTGATTGCGAGATCCGCTGTACAGTAGACAGCCGACACCCGCGCCGCGCGACGCAAGCAGCCATTCGATTTCGTTTTGAGGGTGCTGGGTGTGGGTCGTTAGAAGAACCTTTTTCCCCCAGTTGTCCGGGGTCGAGTCTTCGAAGGCGCCCCACAACCGCGCTGACTCGAATTGCTGATCGCTCAGGGGTAGGTTGATCGGATCTACCGCAAAAGCCTCTGGGCGCTCCAGCCAGCTATTGGCATAACGAAAAGCAAAACCCTTTGCCCGCATGACGACTTGGCCAACCGGCTGAGGGGTACCGCCGGCATGAGACGAGAATACGAACGCGCTACCAATTGGGGTCCAGCTTGCCATCTACATCCACTCCTTCGCGTACTCGGCTTGGTTGCTGGGCGCGCTCAAGCGTCATGCCCACTTCATCATGTTCGGGCGAAGCAACCGCCCCAATCATCTCTTCCAGGTCAAGTGCACTGAGCACGTTCATCAGGACGCCTACAGAGATTCCGGACTCACCCTTTTTTAACCGCGAGTAGGTTTGCTTGGTGATGCCGGCGCGGGTACAGATCGTGTCTATCTGTAGGCGCCGGCGCTTGCGGGCAACGTCAATGTTTTCGCCCAGGGCGGCCAGTAATGCCTGCGAACGGTCTGAGATCAACCCTTTGTGCCTACGCATGATAAATCAACCTTAAAGTCATTTTATGCATGATATATCACCACCAATGTGGCGGATACGGACAGTGTAGGGCTGCCTTTTGACTCCTGCACGTAATTTTCTTACTGGTTCCGCTAAGCGGGATTGAGATGGCAGCCACGCAACGTTTTGCGCTCAGGAGAGCCCCATGCACAGCTTTTAAGATTTTGGTGATGCATATGATTCAACGCAGTGCGACGAAAATATCAAAACTGGCGATACCCTCTTGATCGAGGACGAGGGCGTCGTAGGGCGGGCATGGACATGGCCTGTAGCGGTAACCAAGGAAGCAGCGAGTTCGGCCGATCCAGGTTGTATCGACCCTATTGATCACCACTACACTAGTCCCCCTCGAACGGATCGGGTGCTGCTTTTAAGGCAGCAATCGAAGCCTAAAAAGCAGCAATGTTCAAAGCTTTGCCGGAATACCCTGTAGCTCACTCCATAGACACCAAATCACCCTGCACGTATCGTGTGATAGCCCTTTAATATCAGCGAAGTCATGGCTAAAAAAACCTCCCCATTCGAAGACCTTTTCTTCATCGCCAGCAAACTCCCTTGGTGGATCAGCACAACGATCGCCATTGCGTCAGGCGTGTATCTGCACTCGGTTGCGATAGCCTCCCATCCGGCCTATTCGGACATGCAGCACCTGCAGTCGATGTTCTTTAACACGGCCTTCAAAACCTTCGCCACTTTCGGCCAGTACTTGGTCCCGCTGATCTTCCTCGGCGGTGCTGCGGCGTCGGTGTTGGGTCGTCGTAAACGGCGCCAGTTATTGGCGTCGGTCGCGATGCCGGGTGGCAAGACTATTGAGGGCATTACCTGGCAGCAGTTCGAGCAGTTGGTGGGTGAGGCGTTGCGGCAACAGGGGTTTAGCGTTCAGGAAACCGGTGGTAACGGGCCGGACGGCGGGGTTGATTTGGTTGCTCGCAAGGACGGGGAAAAGTACCTGGTGCAGTGCAAACAGTGGCGCTCGCTGCAGGTTGGCGTGCCGACGGTTCGCGAGTTGTATGGCGCGATGGCGGCCGAGGGCGCGACGGGTGGGTTCGTGATCACCAGCGGCCGATTTACAGCGCCAGCGAAGCAGTTCGCCTCGGGGCGGAACTTGCGTCTGGTGGACGGGGAGCTGCTGAACCAATGGATCGCGGCGACCAAGCGTCCGGGGCCACTACCCACCTCGATTGTTGTCGAGGAGCGGGTGGAGCCGGTCATTGTCGCGGAGGTTTCAAAAGCGCCACCGCTCGCTGAGCCCCCGGCTAAACCAGTAACACCTGCTTGCCCTCATTGCCGGAAGCCGATGGTGATTAGAGTCGCCCGTACTGGCGCTAATGCTGGAGGTGATTTCTGGGGCTGTTCTTCATATCCAGGTTGTAAGGGCATTCGTCCTATATTTCGGCCTATGTAGGGCGATGCAGGAAGGTCCTACGAGCCAGGTCAACACCGCGACCGCTGCGCAGTCGATCGCGAATTTGTTCGCGAGGCGGTGTATCTGATTCACCGTATCAAGCCCCTCGCCAACAAGTTGGCTCCTACAGAGGGGCGGTAAATATGAGTTACTCCGGTAAATCCAGCGCCACGCCACCGGGGTGTTGTTTGATCTCGCTGTAAGGCACCACCGACCATTCTGGGCTTTCGCAACTGCGCATCACGCGAGCGAAGGAGGGTCCGAAATAGACGCCGGTTGGCTTGAAGTACCAGGCTGGGAAACTCCAGACTTCCGCATCGGTGAAGTCGCAATCATCGTCTTCACCGGCAGGCTTTTTCATTTCGTCGGGAACGAGGGTTTTGAACTGGTCTACGAGCCAAGGAGCGAGCCGTTTGCTGCGGTACTCGGCCAAGGTGTCGAAATTGACAGTGGACGGGGCTTTTTCGCTGGAGTCTTCGCGGTCGTCGTAATGAAAGGCTTTGCCTTTTCCGATCCAGAGTACGTCTTCCAGCGCCAGCACTTTACCGGTGATCACATCAAGGTTGAGCGGTGAATTGCCGAAGTCAGGATGTACTCCGCCACAGTCGTAGCGGGTGAAAACACTCACGCTGACGACCCCAGGCGACAGTAACTCAGGCGTGACAGTTTGCTGAAAGTCCGCGCCGAAGCGGCTGCCCTGGAGTAGGCAGGCATGGTAGCTGACCACTTCACTCCACAGACGGGCGCGCAGTTGTTGGTTGATGCGCTCACGCTGTTCCGGCGTGTAGCCTGAGGTAATTTCGAAGAACGAGAGTTTGGATTCGGGCTCCGCCCACCATTGCAGGGTATAGCCCATGAAGGTCTGTACTCTGTCCGCCTGGAGCTGCAAGCCTTGCAGGCGCAGGTAGTCGTAGGGCGACTGTTGATAGATCGCCTGCCAACCCGCCTCGGCACCTTCGGGCGCAAGCGTTACCTGTATTTCTGTCAATTCGACCTTGAGGGTTTTGCCCTTCGGTCCTGTCCACTTACCTTGCCAGCCTGATTGCGCTCGTTGACGCAGGTATAGCTCTGGAAGGACTTTGCCGCTGTTATCGTCCAGGCCTACCTTTAGGGTGAGATTCTTCCCGCTCAAGACACCGCTGAGGGGTAAGTCGTTGTGGTTCTTCTCGTAAAAGTACCGGCCGCTGACCACCATCGGATCGCCCAGATCCAGCTCCAGCACAATCGGCATATCGCCCAGTGTGCCAGTGAAGACGTGCACGGTTTCGCTGGCGTGAAGGGTGAATGGCAAGAGTGCACAGAGGACGGTGACGACGTGCGCTAGGTACACAGGACCAAGGCGGAACAATCCTTTGATCATTGGGCAATCCTTTAGAAAAAGGAACAGGCGATCCGCGCAGGTTGAGTGGTCGCGCTCAATGAGATGAAGTATGGCTAGGTTGTTGGCTTTCATCGAGGCGGCAACCCGATTTTGCGCCAGACGGGCCGAAAGGGGCGAGCAGTGTGTCTTGGGCGTGTCATCAAACTTCTATGTGGAGACACCTCTAACTTCGAGTTTGCATCGTCCTCTTTCACATTGCAAAAACAGACTGTTTATTCTTCAATAAGGGCAAAAGGTTCTTCCTGGGGCTGTTGCGGGCGGCCCACACTCCGATGTGCACACGCGGGCGCGGGTTTTCAATGCGCATGGAGCATAAAATTCGATAAGGAGAGCTATGAAAATCCGAACAGGAAAGGGCCTTACCTTCGCCAAACGCATCTATCTGCCGCGCTGCGTTGGCCTAGGTGTCGGGTTCTTGAGTGTGGCCGCTGGCTTGTACCCTTTACAGCCACCCACTTGGGTCTGGGCTCTTTTATTGTTTCACGGCTTTGTATGGCCTCACGTGGCTTTTCAATTGGCCCGGTTTTCTTCACACCCTTATCAGGCCGAACGACGTAACCTGATTTATGACTCAATTGCCGGCGGTTTCTGGGCGGCAGCCATCGGCTTTAATCTGCTGCCCACCGTGACGGTGCTCTCGATGATAGCCATGAACAACATTGCTGCGGGCGGGCGGCGTCTGCTCCTGTTGGGCTGCCTGGCTCAAGTGTCAGGAATGGTCATTGCGGTACTGCTCTTTTCCCCGACATTCGTGCCGACGAGCACGCCGTTGCAGATCTACGCCTGCCTGCCAATGCTGGTGATTTACCCGTTGGCTCTGGGCCTGGTGTGCTACCAACTTGCAGTCAAACTGTCCGAGCATAAACATGCCCTGGGCAAACTCAGCCGCACCGACAGCCTAACCGGCCTGCTCAATCACGGCGCTTGGAAGCACTTGCTGCAACTCGAGTTCAGCAAATGCCAGAGGCTGTCCCGATCAACGACCATTGCGTTGATTGACATCGACCACTTCAAAGACATCAATGACACCCACGGCCATATCGTCGGCGACGACGTGCTGAAACAACTGGGTGCCGCGCTGATCAACAACCTGCGTGAAGCTGACGTTGCCGGGCGTTATGGGGGAGACGAGTTCTGCGTGATCCTGCCTGACACACGCCTCTGCCAAGCCAGCGAAATTCTCGAACGGCTGCGCGTGATCGTCAATAACCACCGGGACATGCGCATTCCCGAGCTGAGTGTAAGCCTGAGCATCGGCATCGCTACCTACGAAACCCGCCTCCCTGATGCCGGCATGTGGTTTCATGAAGCAGACAAAGCGTTATATGCCGCCAAAAGTACAGGCCGCAACAAAGTCAACTTGGCCCCGACTGCGCCCCAATATGCCGATGTTTAACCCCCATCCGTTCGGCTAGCCTGGTATTTGCTGGTGATCACGGTTCTGGGGGTGAATGAATCCTCAGCCACCCGCAAATGGAATTTTTGCGTGATCCGTTGCAAATAGGCGCTACGAATTCCACGGTTATCGCGCAAACCCAGATACACCGCCTCCGCCAGGGTCAGCTCCAGAGCCTGCGCCGTCAGTGACGTGGCGCTGACGAGCGCCATACTCGGCTGCGAGGCTCGCGCCTGTTGCGCAGCGCTCACCGGGCTGAGGTCCAGCAGGGCTGCCAACGGCACAGCACGCGCCAGCGAGGCAAGTACCCAACGCCTTCTGGCGCGTGAAGTGCGGTTGGCACTGGATAATGTGCTCTTGGCGGTTGTCATCACTCCGACACGTTCATCAGCATGCTTTCAGGCTTGCCAGCAGACTTTCGGGTGTTTGTTCCGCGAAAATCACGCTCAGTGGTTTATCCAGATTCAATTTGCCATAGAGCTTCTCCTCACGATCCAGGTAGCGTTGCTGCACCTCTCGATAACCGTCCGGATAGATGCTTTGCTCCACCGGTAATAAGGCGTCGAAATGTTCAAGCAGGCCTATAAAGACCACCCGTCGTTCAATCGTGTTATAGGTCGTCGCGATCAACCGAGTGAAGAACTGACCGTCACAAATCCGAAGTTCCTCGCTCGCAGCATAACGCTCAGCAAGGTTATAGGGGGCTAAATCGTCGTAAACGACACAGCATAGGGTTGCCCTCGACAGGCCCGCGAAAGGGTTTTCACTGTAAGCCCGACGCTGGTGGCAACCCAGTGCAAACTCCACCGCCTTTTCAGCCAACATCAATCGCGTTGAGTCACGGCTGCCAGGCAACACTTGAAGGTCTGGCGCTTGCCGGCCCTGCTCTGCCACCTGGATGGAAAAAGCAGCGAACAGGCCTTGCGGACCGGCGATGCTCCCTTGCAGGTCTCGCAATTCGGATTTCGATAGCGTGGCCTGTCGAGCGGCCAATTGCGAACACTCCATCGGTAACCCCTCAACAATAGGGCCGAGGTCAATCCATTGCGGGGTATGAACGGTTGCATCAGCAGCGATCATGGAAACAGTCATGAGGGTTACTCCACTTGTTAATAACGATAGACGTCCTGGTTTTGTATTTTTTTGCGTTCATTCATCCCGCAACGCCCTGACAGGCGATAGCCGAGATGCCGAGATCGCCGGGAACAGCCCAAAACACAAACCAATCAATAAAGAACTCCCAATGCCCAACGGCAGCGACTCCAGTGAAAGCCTGAACTGCCACCCGGAAAACCGCGAAAAAACGTAAGCCGCCACCACACCCAGTAGCGCGCCGAGCGATGCTCCGGCGACAGACAACGTGGCGGCTTCGAGCAGGAACAATGTGCGGATGTCGCGTTGGCGAGCCCCCAGTGCCATGCGTACGCCGATCTCGCGACGCCGCTCGGCCACGTTCATCAGCATCACGTTCATCACGCAGACACCGGCGACCAGCAATGAAATAGCCCCCAGCCCTGCGAGCAGATAAGTAAACGTATTGGCTTGTCGCTTGAGACCGTCGAGCAACTGCTGCGGTATTTGCACGTTGACTTCGCGACCATCAAGCTTCTCGCTCAGCAGTGCTTCAAGCGCCTGGGCGGTGGCGGACAGATTGGCCGCCGGCATGACCTTGACTACTATGTTGCCCATCTCGGCAGAAGGGCTCAGCCGCCGCATGCCTTCGATGGGGATCAGTACCGACTCGTCCACGACAATCGGCAGCAGTGGGTTGGGAGGCTGGCGTGCGGCAATGCCGATGACCTGGAACAGGTAGTGGTCGATCTGCAGCACGTCATTCACGCGTAAAGCCCGACCGTGTACGCGCAAGTCATTGGCCACACGAGCCCCCACCACGACGAATGTTGCCCGTTGATCGAACGCTGAAATGAACCGACCTTCTTGCAACCTAATGCCCATGATCTCGGCCAGGCCGGCAGTGGTTCCGACCAGACTCGCGTCCGCCTTTGCGCCCTCCCGATTGATCCGTACCGAATGCTGGGTAATGGGCGCTATATGGGAAATATCAGGCAGCGCATGGCGTATCCATTGGGTGCCAACAGTGATGGGCAGCGGTTGTTTCTTTTGCACTGCAAAGGGAAAACTCACCACCAGCGTGTCGGTACCCATATCTTTGAACGTGCGCATGGCCTCCTCGGCGGCGTTGCGACCGATGTTCAGCAGCGCGATGATTGATGCGCTGCCCACCACGATCCCGAGTAGCGCAAGCACAGAACGCCGCCCCTGCAAACGCAGGCTGTCGACCGACTCGGCAACCCGCTGCGACCATGAAGGGGCGGTCAACGATTCAATGGCCACGCACGGTTTCCTCATGCAACTGGCCGTCTATGACCTGAATCTGCCGGTCAAAACGTTTCGCCAGTGCCTGGTCATGAGTCACCATCACCAAGGTCACTGCGCGCTCCCGGTTAAGGCCCAGCATTAACGCCATGATGTCGTTCGCGGTGCTGCTATCAAGATTGCCCGTGGGTTCATCGGCGAGAATCAGTGCCGGGCGCCCCACCAACGCACGAGCAATCGCAACCCGCTGGCGTTGCCCACCAGAGAGGTCGGCTGGCTTATAGGTTGCGCGGTCGGCCAGCCCGACATGATCCAGCTGCTCCAGCGCACACCGTCGCGCTTCCCGACACGACAGGCCGCGATAGCTCAGGGACAACGCGACGTTCTCTACGGCGGTGAGTCGCGGCAATAAATTGAACGCCTGGAAGACAAAACCGATTTCACGATTGCGCAGGTGCGCCCACTCATCGGGCGTTGCGCTCAGCATATTTTTCCCGGCGAAGGTCAAGCGTCCCGAGATAGGCCGCTCCAGTAAACCCAGGATATTGAGCAGCGTGCTTTTGCCCGATCCAGAGACACCGACCAACGCACAGGTTTGCCCGCGTCTTATTATCAAGTTGATGTTCTTTAGCACAGCCACTGCCTGCTTGCCCTGGGAGTAATACTGACTTATGTCATGCAAGGCGAGTAACTCAGGAGCATCAATATCACCAACACCCATTGTTGCATTCCTCAAAAACACGATGACCAAGCGCCATTGAAGTACCGCCATCGATTAATACGCGGTATTGTCATTCGTCTAAAATAAAAGCATTAACACGTATTAAAGGCAGCCGAACACCCGCCAAAAAATTAGCGTTCCAAACAAGTGAACCGTTAACTAATCTTGACAACTGTCAACACTATCAATCAGAACCCAGACTGCCTTGATGCCCCGTGCGGTTTCATTGACCCGTATTATGAACACCCTGAATCTACGCACAATCCTACAGATGTAGGGGGTTATGATTATTTTGAATTTCGTTCGAATATATGCTCAGCCATGAGCGCAGCACGGGTCTCGACGCCACTCTTCTTTAGCAGCGACGAGACATGATCACGAACGGTATACCCGCTGATACTCAGGGCCTCTGCGATTTGCTTGTTGGTTTTTCCGCGCAGCAGAAGGGACAGCACTTCGCGCTCTCTCCGTGTGACCCGCATAGGTATCGACCCTTTTTTATTGAGCACTTGAAACAAACGTACAGGAAGCTTCTTTCATCCCCCTTCCTTGACCTCAAACAGTACGTCGACACACAGACCTATTTATTTATAAGGTTTTAGTATTCCGCGACGGATCCTCCCTCCTCTTCGTACGCTCTGCATATTCAAAAAATACAGAGCATACTTTTACGATCACTCACCACTGGCCATGGGCACTTAGAGACTTTTCCTACAATAAAATAGGACTCACTATGTAGGTTACGATCTAAAGACTTACATAAAATAGGCGTATAACAATCCCACATCGGTCATTTGCCACGTCAGGCAAATCCTCAATGAACAAGAGCATTTCGACATCAGTTGTATAGACAGGCAGAATAAACTTTGGGAATGATAATTACAATCATCTGTTACAAATAACGCTGTAACAAAACAGCACTTCCATTTTCGAGCGCGGAGGTTTTCGAGGGGGGGGCAGGCCAGCACGTCGCGCTGATGGCGTCAGTCTGACGACGTGCTGATTTTTCGCCGGAGACTGTCAGGCCTGCATTTGCTTGAAGGCCTCTGCGGCACGTTTGCCGATTTCTTCGGGTGTCAGGTCTTCCTTGTGGGTCGAAATGTACCAGAGATGGCCAAAAGGATCCCTCACGGAACCGCTACGATCACCGTAGAACTGATCCTTGACCTCGTTCTCGACCTTGGCCCCAGCGTCGACCGCACGCTTGAACTGGGCATCCACATCGGGCACATACAGGTGCATGCCGAATGAGGTTTTACCGTTCGGGTCGGCGCTGGTGAATGCGCCTTGATCACACGGATCGGCAAGCATCAGCCTGGAATCACCGATCTGCAGTTCGGCGTGCCCAACCTTGCCACCCGGCATGTCGAGGCGATAATTCTCGGTGGCGCCGAAAGCCTTCTTGTAGAACTCGATGGCCTTGGCTGCGTCCTTGACGCCCATGTACACGGTCAGGCTGTGGAAGCCCTCCGGGATTGCTTTGACGCTCATATCTATTCTCCTTTTTGTGGTGATATGTGTTGCGGTTGTTCTATTGAAGACAGGCTGTGGCGATCAAGGTTCGAGGTCGAACAGGACCTTGCCGCTGGACGGATCGAACGGCCCCGACACGTTGTTTTTAGTGTTCACACCGTTGCCTCCAAAGGTGGTCAACGTCCGGCTTTTACCGCCATGACACCATCAACCTCAACACCGCGATGCAGGCCGAAAAAAACGGCCGTCAACACACCCACTGCACCCATGATCGTGCAATAGCCAACGCATACCCACGGACTCCATGGCATCAACACGATCAACATCAGTGGTGTGGTACTGGCCCAGAGCGCATAGGCAATGTTGTAGGTGAAGGAGATACCCGAAACGCGGATATGCGCCGGGAACAAACCGACCATCACTGATGGCACCACACCGACGATGCCGCAGGACAGCCCGGCGATTGCATAGGCAAGACCGGGAGAGAGCCAGTCGCCAATCAGACTCGCATATAACAGCGCAATGCCCAGCGGCAGCAGCAGGCTGTAAAGCGCCACACCACGCCATGCGCCGAGGCGATCCACCAACAGACCGGCCAGCACGCAGCCTATGTTCAGGAAAACGATCCCCAGGGCGCTCAGGGCGAACGTGTGGCTGGCCGTCATGCCGAAGCGCTGTTGCATCACCGTCGGGGTGATCACCACCAGCACCACCACCGCAGAGGTCAGCACGCACGTCAGCAGCGCTGCGGGTAATAATGCCTGGCGATGTTCACGCAGCACCGCTCGCAACGGAAACTCGCCCAAGGCTTCACGCTGCGCCTGCAGGGCCATGAACACCGGAGTTTCGTTCAACCAGCGCCGCAGCCAGACACCCACCACGCCAAACACGCCGCCCAGCAGAAACGGAATGCGCCAGGCGTAATCGAGAATTTCCGCAGGGCTGAACACCTGCGCCAACCAGGTCGCCGTCAGCGCGCCCAGCAAATAGCCAAACGTCAGCCCGGCTTGCAGTACACCCAAGGCATAGCCGCGATGACCTTTCGGCGCATGCTCGGCGACGAACACCCACGCACTCGGCACCTCGCCGCCCACTGCGGCGCCTTGCAGGATACGCAGGGCCAGCAGAATCAGCGGCGCCCAGTAGCCGATCTGGGCATAGGTCGGCATCACCCCGATCAGCAGACAGGGCAGCGCCATCAGTAGGATACTCAGGCTGAACACACGCTTGCGGCCCAACCGATCAGCGAAGTGCGCCATCAGAATGCCGCCCAACGGCCGCGCTAGGTAGCCGGTGACGAAAATGCCGAAGCTTTGCAGCAAACGCAGCCACTCGGGCATGTCTGGCGGGAAAAACAGCTGGCTCAAGGTCAGCGCAAAGAACACGAAGATGATGAAGTCATAAATTTCCAGCGCCCCGCCAAGCGCCGCAAGGCCCAAGGTTTTGTAGTCAGCCCGTGACAGCGGCTGGAGGCGTGGTCGAGTCATAGCGGTCATAAGCAATCCGAAAGCGTGAAGTGATTAAGGTTCGACCGCCACGACGGACCGTCCCACTGAAACGGTCACGAGACGCTTTTCGCCCGGACGCAGGGCGCGAAGCATAGCAAAGCGCAATCGACTCACCGCACAGATACGATCTGTGCGATTACGCTCCCTGACGGGCACGCCTATCAGAAAACGCACTTAGACAGAGCACGATAACGACATTTGCAAAGGCAAAAACGCCAAAAAATGCCCATTCAGCCTCTATTCAGGGCAATAAGGCGTTTATTACAGGGCATGGCGCGGTCCTTGCGTGGGTGGCAGTATCTTTGATGCCGTTGTTTAAGGAGTCCGGCATGACCTTGCACAGTCATTCAATGCAGCTATCCACTGCTGAAAAGCATTGGTTACCCTGGTTCGGCAAGACCGGAAAAATGGCCATGCGTCGCTCCTGCCGCCTGAACAAGTCCATTTACCCGGTGATCGAACGCACCTTCGAGTCCATCGCCGAAACCCGCGTCAAATTGCTCCAACATTGGGCTCAAGAGTATTGGGAACACTTGAGCGAGCTGAGCACCAACGTCGCACGCGACCTCGATCGGATCGACGCCTCGGTATTGGTGGAGAAGCTCAGCCAAGCGTCAGACTTCTCCGAATTGTTTGTCGTCAATACCCAAGGCGAGGTGCTTGCGTCTACATGGCCAGCACATTGCAACGCCAAGGATTTAAACCCTCTTGCGCTGGCAGAAGGCCTGAGAAAACCTTTTCTGCACGGCCCCTACTGCGACCCGCTGACCTTGAAGATTGGCCCGTCGTCGTCACGCTTCCATGACGAAGTCACCCTGATGTTCTATCAGCCGCTCTTGCTTGACGGCAAAGTGCTGGGCTGCCTGTGCGGACGGGTGCCAAACGATGTCCTTGGGGATTTGATCCAGCGCGAAGCCGGGCATATCTACCCTGAGTCTGGCGACAACTACCTGTTCATGGTCAAGGCCGGTTTCGACCGCACCCTGCTACCTGGTATTGCACTGTCACGCTCGCGCTTCGAAGACAACGCGTTCACCCACGGGGAAAACCTCAAGACAGGCGTACACACAGCCTGGGGCTCGGTACAGATTCAGCGTCACACTGAACTCGAGTTGCGCTTTATCGATCCGGCCACCCAACAATTGCACCCCGGCGTGCGTGAAACCATACGCACCGGTTCCAACCTGTTCGTCACCTACCCCGGCTATTCCGACTACCGACATATTCCGGTGATTGGTAAAGGCGTGACCTTCCAGATGCCCGGTTCGGCGGATCGCTGGGGCATGATGTGTGAGGCCGATCTGGAGGAAGTCTATCGCCGCCGCTCCCTGAGCTACGGCCTGATGAAACCCTATCTGGCGACCATGGTCGGCCTGTTCGCCTGCAATTATCTGGTCCAACACTACAGCGGCCTGGGTCAGCTACAGGTCGATGGGGTCGAAATGCTCAGCATGGCGGTCACCGCCCTGCTGTTCTCGTCGTTCGGGCCCAAACGCCTGGCGGTGCGCCTGAGTGATATGACGGAAGTGATTCGCACAATTGCCGAGGGCGAAGGCAACCTGCGTCAGCGTCTCGACACCAAGAAGATGGCCAACGACGAAACCGGCGACATGGGGCGCTGGATCAATAGCTTCATCGACAATCTGGATGCGGTGGTCGGTCAGGTGATCCACGCCTCCCACAGCATGGGCAAAACCAACGCACTGATGCTCGGCAGTAGCCAGGAAGCCGGTTTCACCTCCAGCGAAGTGGCTGAAGCAGTGAACCGCATGATGCTGATCGTCGAGGGCCAACTGGGTGAAATCAACCAGGCATCGTTGACGGCCGAACAAATGAAGCGGGCCATGGACGACGTGGTACGCCACGCTCGCGAACAATTCGAGGCCGTCCGCGTCGGCACCCAGTCTATTCGCGACGTGGTGGAGCGTTCGGCGTCCAGCGTGCAGTTGCTCGACAGCCGGATGGCGCAGATCAGCAAGATCATCGGCCTGATCACCAACATCACCAATCAGACCAACCTCCTGGCGCTCAATGCCGCCATCGAAGCCGCACGCGCCGGTGAGCACGGTCGCGGTTTTGCGGTAGTGGCCGACGAAGTACGCAGCCTGGCCATCCGTACCGCCAGCGCCGCCGATGATATCAAGCACATGGTCGAGGGGCTGCAAAGCGAAACCCAGCAGGCCGTGGCCTTCATGGAAAGCGGCGTGCAGGACGTCGACAACCACCTGCGCACCACTGAGGATGCTTCATCGGAAAACGCGCAGCTGCACCATGAAGTGGAAAGCATGATCAACATCATCCAGCAGCTCAGCGACCGTAGCCTGGATTATGGCAAAACCATCAAGCGCGTGGACCTGGCCTCAGGCGAGATGCGCCAGACCGTGGTCGGGCTGCAAAACAGTGCGGAAACCGTGCGCCTCAATGCCAACAAACTGCAAAAGCTGGTGGGCCAGTTTGAAGTCACCAACGGGCGGGAGAGAACGGCGCTGGCTTCGTAGATACGCGACGCTGCACCCACGACTCGACAAGGACGTCACCCCGTCACACTTAGCGCCCCGGCATAACCGCCGAGCCCGCCAGCAAGCCGCCATCGATATTGAACTCCGCCCCTGTGATGTAAGTGGCCTCGTCCGACGCGAGCATCAGCGCAACGGCAGCGACTTCCTGTGGCTGACCGAAACGTTGCAGCGGCGTGTCTTTGACCAAAGCTCGCAGGTTTTGCTCCCGTTGCGGGCCGTCGCCCAGCATCGGCTCCCACATGGGGGTCAAAATTGCTGCTGGGTGAATCGAGTTGCAGCGCACCGCCAGCCCTTGCTCTGCACAGTAGAGCGCCACAGTTTTAGTGTGGTTGCGCACCGCAGCCTTGCTGGACGCATAAGCCGCAGCCCCAGGGATACCGACCAAACCTGAGCGTGAAGAAATATTGATGATCGACCCTGTCTTCGTGCGACGCATAGCCCGGATGGCGTGTTTGCAACCGAGAAACACGCCATCGAGGTTTGTCGCATGGACGGCATGCCAGGCCTGCAACGTTGCATGCTCAGGATCGTGTGCAACGACGCCGTTTTCAAAACCGGTGATGCCCGCGTTGTTAACCAGCACATCAAGCCTGCCAAACTGCCCGAGCACGACACGCATCACGCCCTCCCAAGCGGCTTCTTCGCGTACATCCAGTGGCATGAATCGGGCTTGATCCTCCAGGCTGTCTGCCACCGACTGGCCAAGCGTGGTATTGATATCAGTAACGATCACGAAGGCCCCCTCCTCAGCAAACTGTCGAGCGATGGATTCCCCAATGCCTTGGGCGGCACCGGTCACGACAGCGATTTTTTGATTGAGGCGCGACATGCCCAGTCTCCCTTCCCGTTACGTTGTTGATTGCTGCTCACGTTGAGCGTAGATCAGTCACCCGCATCACCCACCAGCACCTTCTCCATATACAGACTGCGTAAACTGATGCCGCTGGGATGGACGTATTCCTCGTCTCTGATCGCGATAAAGCCGCCCGCTTGATAGAACGCGACAGCATTCAACGATGCAAACAGATGCAGGCGTCTGAATGCATGTCGCAAGGCCAGTGCTTCGAGCCCCTGCAGCAGTTGTTTACCGATGCCTTTACCGGCGTGGTCCGGGTCGACGAAAACGGCATCCACCTCTCCGGTTTGCAGGTCGAGGATCGCATAGCCCAGCAGTTGACCGCCCTCTTCGGCGATCAATGCACCTTGACTGGCAATCAGTCTGAGGTACGACTCTGGCGCCGTCGACGCACTCCAGATGTCAATTTGTATCGGCGAGTAATGGCTGGCGCAACTGACCCGCACCGCACGGGTTCTGAGCGCCCACAGGCGCGGTATGTCGTCGATGAATGCCGGTTTGAGTACGATCATTGCCTTATTCGCATACCCTATCGAGAGGTCGTTCAATTGCGTTTCGCTCGACGTGCGGCCACTTGCCCCAGCACGGCCAGGTCCATATCACCTTCGTCGTGGGCCAGGGCATCGAGCAGGCTTTCGTGGACTAGCTGCGCCATGGGCAACGGCACCGAAACCCGTTCAGCGGCCGCCAGGGCCAGCCCGACATCCTTGAGGCCCAGCGAGGCTTTAAACGCAGCAGGCTCGTAGCGACGTTCGGCGATCAGCGTGCCGTAACCCTGATACACCGGACCGGGAAAGATACTGCTGGAAATCAGGTTGATCAGCGTCGCCGACTCGATGCCATACGCGCCCACCAACACCGCGGCTTCGCCCATGGACTCGATGGCCGAGGCGAGCATGAAGTTGACCGCCAGTTTCATCACGTTGGCGCTCGACGCCCGCTCGCCGAGCGGCCAGGTTTTGCGTCCGATCAGGTCGAACAAGGGTTGTACCTGCTCGATGGCAGCAGCAGGGCCGGCAGCGAGAATGTTCAGGTTGGCGCTGGCCGCGACGTCGGGACGCCCCATCACCGGTGCTGCGACGTAGAGCACACCCTGAGCATGATGCAGGGCGGCCAGCTCTTCGGCAAAGGCGACATCGATGGTCGCCATGTTGACGTGGATCAGCGGAGCTTTGAGGGTCTGCAGCAGGCCTGACTCAAGCAGCACCGCACGCAATGCCTGATCATCGGCCAGCATACTGAACACGATATCGGCGCTGAATGCTTGCTGCGGGTCAGCGGCAGCCTTCGCCCCGCGCTCGACCAACACGTGCACCGGCCCCGGCGAGCGATTCCAGACCAGCAATTCATGACCGCCCTTGAGCAGGTTGGTCGCCATGGCCTGCCCCATGTTGCCGAGCCCAACGAAGCCAATTTTCATGCGTCAGTCCTCCCGCGAAAAATGATAGCCGTAGAGTGCGCCTCTCTAGTGTCGAGCAAAAGACCGCGTTGCAACCTTGGCAGCCAAGGACGGAGCCGCCCATGCGCCACCTCAAGATGTTTCCAGTTGAGGGGGAAATTAAGCGTGGATTAAGTCTGGGGGGTTACTTTTGCTTCAACCAAACAGTTGAACCCCCAGGAAAATCCAATGAAAACCTTGAATGCCGTGTTCGCCACCCTCACCCTGACAGCTGCCGCTGGCCTCGCGCAGGCGGATATCGGTCCCGATGAAATCGTGCGTTTGCACAAAGCTGGCACCGTGATGGATTTCGAAGTACTGAACAAAGCAGCACTGGCCAAACACCCTGGCGCGACCCTGCACAGCACCGAACTGGAGAACTCCTACGGGCGCTACATCTACCAAACCGAAATGCGCGACACTAGCGGCGTCAAATGGGATGTGGACCTTGACGCCAAGACGGGTGAAGTGCTGAAAGACAAGCAAGATACCTGAGTGAGCATCATTGTGGCCTGGCCAAGTTTCCGTGCCTGACACAACGCTTCGCGAATGAATTCGCTCCTATAAAAAACCTATAAGCCATTGAAAAATAAAGCATAAATGTTATTAAATTTTCAGCCAACGCTGAGCCTTTGAAGGAGCTGACTTGTCTGCGAAGACCAGACAACCTGATGGGTCAGGTACTCCGCGCCGCATGGTCTTCGCAGCGGGACGCGTAGTTACAAGTCAGCTCCTACGCCCTCCGGGCAGAATCGAGACCCCGTTTGCTGCGCGACAGCGCGGCGTCGAAGACGGGGCGGCTTGGGCGAGTCCATCCAATTACAGAAAACATGCGATCCCCTGGGCAGCCTGTGTGAAAGCCAATTCATTCACGAAAAAACTCACTCCAACCCCACTTTCAACAACGCCCCGTCATCCGAGTCGGTCAGTACATAGATGTACCCATCCGGGCCCATCCGCACGTCGCGGATTCGTGCTTTCAGCCCGCCCAACAGACGCTCTTCATGCACGATTTTGTCGCCGTCGAATTGCAGGCGAATCAAATCCTCGGCCCCCAGCGCACCGATAAACAGGTTGTGGTTCCAAGGCTTGAAACGCTCGGAATCGTAAAACGCCATGCCGCTGATGGCCGGGGATTTTTCCCAGACATGTTTGGGCGCAACGGTGCCTCCCACCGTTGTGCCCCTGGCTTCTGAAATCGGCTGCAACGAGTAGTCGCTGCCATGGGTTGCTATCGGCCAGCCGTAATCCTTGCCGGCTTCGATGATGTTGATTTCATCACCGCCTTTTGGTCCGTGCTCATGGGTCCAGAGTGTGCCGGTCCAAGGGTTCAGCGCCGCACCTTGCGGATTGCGATGACCGTAGGACCAGATTTCCGGTCGCACCCCTTCCTGCCCGACAAAGGGGTTGTCCTCCGGCACTCTGCCGTCTGGGAAGATACGCACGACCTTGCCTTGCAGCTTGTCCAGATCCTGAGCCGTTGGACGGTTGTTGTTTTCGCCCAGTGTTATGAACAGATAGCCGTCACGGTCGAAGACCATCCGAGAACCGAAGTGACTACCCGTCGACAATTTCGGCTCCTGACGGAAAATCACGTTGAAGCCTTCCAACTTACCCATGTCGCTGGACAGCCGGCCACGACCGACAGCCGTACCGGCGGTCCCCCCTTCGCCACCCCCTTCGGCATACGAAAGGTAGACCATGCGGTCATTGGCGAAGTCCGGCGACAGCACCACATCCAGCAGACCGCCCTGCCCTTGGGCCCAGACCTTAGGCACGCCCGACAACGGTTGAGATAATTTGCCGTCAGCGGAAACGATGCGCAGCTTGCCTGGCCGCTCGGCGACCAGGAAGCCCTGCTTGTTCGGCAGGAACGCCACTGCCCATGGATGATCCAGACCTTTGACGATCTGATTGACGCTGACTGCGCCCAACTCGCTGTTGAGCGCCTGTGTCGGGCCCGCCGACGCCGTCAGCGGCAGGCCGGACAAGGCGCTGGCACAGAGTGACGCGATCAATGTTTGACGCAGCATGCGTTTCAATTCAGGTCCCCTCGCTGGATTTTCGTCGCGTCCCCAGACGGTTGCTGGCGGGTCGGGTAACCATTGCCAATGCCGCCGTTTTCCAGAGTCGGGGGGCGCGGATTGGGTGCCGTGTTCGGCCCGCGCACCGGCGGAGTGCTGGACTCTGTGCCCTGCCGGCTATTGGGGTTGGCGCGGCGGGTGGGGCTGTTGTAGGGATTATTGTTGTTGCTGTCGTTGAGATTGCCTGGCGCACTGGCGCCGGCCAACATCACGTCAGGATTTATAGGGGCCAATGAGGTTTGGGAGTAGGCCATGCCGGTCATGCCCATCCCCAAAAACCCGCTCAGCGTCAGCGTTGCAATACTACGCACGAGACTATTCATCACCTACCTTCTGTTGGAAACGGTAACGACACAGACGTTTGATAACAGTTGCGTCCCTAGGTTCACACCTTGGTAAAGTGAGGGGAATGATCAACATTCGGCGGATGGCAATAATGGAAAAAGCACCAGCGAAAGAGGCCGCATGCCCGCAGTTCTGGCGCGATGAGCGCCTGCCATTCATCGAAGCCCGGTCAATTCTGGATGGGCGGCAAATAGGCTATGGCCGACATGCCCACGAAACTTTTTCCATCGGCGCAGTTACAGGCGGGCGCAGCACCTACCTTAACGGACGCTCGCAAGAGCGCATCGGCGCCGGGGTGGTGGTACTCATGAACCCGGATGATGTTCATGCCTGCAACCCGCAGGATGATCAGCCATGGTCTTATCGGATGATGTACGTGGATGTCGCCTGGCTTACGCGCCTTCAACACGAACTGGGCTTTAGCGAACATCATGATTTCAGAGCGTTTTCGGCCATCATGAGCACCCGACCTGCGCTGTATGAGGGGCTCAATCATCTGTACGCAACGCTCACCGACGCTCAAGCTGATACGTTGCATAAACACAGCGCCGCTATCGAATTTTTCACCCGTGTGCAGCAGACCCTCAACCCTGCCCCGGCCTTGGCGAAAGACGCCAACGTCAAACTCAAACGTGCTGCCGACTTCATCAGCGAGCACTGCACACGGTCATTGAGCCTGGAAGAAATCTGCGCGGCGGCCGATCTGTCCGCGTCCTACCTGATCCGTGCGTTCAAGCAGCACTATGGCATGACGCCCCATGCGTACCTGATCAACCGTCGCCTGCAATTCGGCCGGGTACAGCTCAAACGTGGCTATCAAATTGCGGATGTCGCCCTCGAAGCGGGTTTTGCCGATCAGGCGCATTTTCAGCGGGCGTTTAAACGGTTCCATGCCGCCACGCCACGGCAATATCGAGGCTGACGGCTTCAGGCGACCAGTAGGTACACCGCACTACTCGCCAGCAACAGCGCCATTGCACGATTGAACAGGCGCACCCGCGCAGGCACCTGCAAATAACTGCGCAGATAGGTACCAGCATAGGCCCAGCAAGCAATCGAGCCATAGCAGACCACGAAGTACACAGTCGCAAATTGCCATACCAGCAGGTCCGCGCCATTGGCCGCATACGCCCCCATTCCCGCCAGCGATGCCAGCCACGCCTTGGGGTTGAGCCACTGCATCGCAGCACCGTAAAAAAATGACGGGCCTTTGATCTGCTTCCCTGCGCCCAACTTGCCGTCATCTACCGTCAGCTTGTAGGCCAGAAACAATAGGAAAGCCACGCCCGCCCACTGGATGACCTGGGTCAGGAACGGCCACTGGCTCGACAGTTCATGCAGCCCCAACCCAATCATCAGCAGCAACACCGTAAAGCCCACCGTCGCACCGCCGACATGCCGCAGGCTCGCGCGAAAACCAAACTGCGCACCTGAACTCAATGCCACGATGTTCACCGGCCCCGGTGAAATAGAAGACACCAAAGCGAACGCGGCCATGGAAATAAGCATGCTCATTTAATACCTTCATTTTTTTGCGGCGTTTGTTGGGACAGCCATACGAAGGTAACGATTGAGCAGGCTCAGTTATTGAACAAAATGACCCTGTGCCGGTATCAATACGGCAGCTGAGCACAGACCTGCGCTGCAAAAAAACACCCTTTCGGATAGTCGCAACACTCATTTGCATATGTGTTTTTATCTGTCTATGCTCTGACATATTCTGACACGGGCTAAAATGATGACCTACGCTCCAACACATCCTGACATGGAGTGACGTAATGCCCCATGCACAGTAGACGCGGGTTTTCTGGAGGAGTTACAGCATGGACGTTCAGGGGAATCACCGCTCTGACAGCTTTCCCGTTATGCCATGTTCCCCCCCTTTAAATGATCCCTGAAGACGCCTGCGGCCCCTTCAACTCGGGCCAAAACCGGGCTGACTGATAAGTCACGACAAAAAAACAAGTGATCTTAATATCGCCTGATAAGCGACTATTACCGTGGGTGGCAGCAACATGTTCAATTCTCAACGCAAAGCGGATAAAGCTGAACTTGCACTGTCCACTGCTGCTTTATGCGGCGTAAATGCCAAGCTGGCGGCAATCAGTCGTTCCATGGCGATGATCGAGTTCTCCCCAGACGGCATCATCATCAATGCCAATGAGACTTTCTGTAAAACCATGGGTTATCAAGTCGAAGAAATTCGCGGAAAACATCACCGGATCTTCTGCGAAAAAGAATTTTATAGCAGCGAAGACTACGCCAAGATGTGGCGCGAACTGGGGCGCGGCACCCCCCTTAGCGAGACGTTTCTGCGCCTGAACAAGGCAGGTCGCGAGGTCTGGCTAGAGGCCAGCTACATGCCCGTCATCGGCCCCAACAAACACGTCATGAGCGTGATAAAAGTGGCTGCTGATGTCAGCACAGCCATCCACAAAGAGCGTCAAAATCAAAGCATGATCAATGCGATCAGCCGTTCCATGGCGATGATCGAGTTTACGCCGGAGGGTAAGATAATTACCGCCAATGAAAACTTTCTGAATAGCATGCATTATTCACTCAATGAAGTTATCGGGCAGCACCACAGTCTATTTTGCAAACGCGAGGAAGTTGACGCTCCCGGGTATAAAGCGTTCTGGGCGTCATTAAACCGGGGGGAGTTTCATTCCCATCGATTCGAGCGAGTGGATAAACAGGGACGTACGGTTTTCCTTGAAGCGTCTTATAACCCGTTATTCGACACCAAGGGCCGCTTGTATAAAGTAGTCAAGTTTGCCCGCGATATTACCGAGCAAGTCAGCGTGCAACGGTCGGCGGCAAAAACTGCTCACGACACGTCTGTGCAAACCGACGCCTGTGCGCAAAAAGGCTCCACGGTCGTGCAGCAGACCGTGCAGGTCATCGACGAAATCTCCAACGACTTAAGCGAAGCCGCACGTAGCCTCGATGCGGTCAACACACAATCGGAAATCATCGGCAGTATCGTCCAGACCATCCGCGGCATTGCTGACCAGACCAACTTGTTGGCCCTGAACGCCGCCATCGAAGCCGCCCGTGCCGGGGTACATGGCCGAGGCTTCGCAGTGGTCGCCGACGAAGTCCGAAGCCTGGCCGCGCGCACCAGCAAGGCCACCCTGGAGATTGTCGATGTGGTGCGACAAAACAATGAACTGGCCCGCAGCGCGGTGACAAGCATGCAATCAAGCTTGAGCCGCACAGGCGTCGGCGTCGAATTGGCCAACGAAGCTGGCGCGGTCATTCTGGAAATCCAGCAAGGCTCACGTCATGTGGTCGACGCTATCAGTCAGTTCAACTCTACGCTGCAACTGAAGTGATCGACGGCGCGCCCTCTCGCCGAGGGCGCGCTGGCTCACGCTAGGGACGCAGACTTATTCGCCGATGTCTTCGTTCCACAGTTCAGGCTTGCTGGCGATAAAGCCGCGCATCAACTCGATACAGGTGTGATCCTGGACCACATCGATCTGCACCCCCCTGGAACGCAACAACGCTTCCTCGCCCATGAACGTCTGATTTTCGCCCACCACGATTTTTTGAATGCCATACAGCAGGATCGCGCCACTGCACATCGCACACGGCGACAGCGTGGTGTAAAGCACCGACTCCTTATACGTTCGCGCCGGCAAACGACCCGCGTTCTCGAACGCGTCCATCTCACCGTGCTTGATCGCACTGCCCTCTTGCACTCGCCGATTGTGCCCACGCCCGATGATCTGGCCCTTGTGCACAATCACCGAACCGATCGGAATCCCGCCCTCAGCCAGCCCCAGTTGAGCCTCTTCAATCGCCGCTTGCATGAATGGGTCCATGATTTTCCCTGCTGTTGAACAGATGAAAGAAAGGGTTCAGCCGCCTACCGGCGCTTTGCCGTGAGCATGACGGACTGAGCGCTATTGATTGACGGTGTTCTGCGCATCAAACAGTGCTTTGGAGGCGAAGGATTTAAGCAGCTCATCGGATTTCGACTTCATGCTCATCCCGACGTCTTTCTGTTTGACGCGAAATTTAGTGGCCAGTGCGGAGGGAGCGTTGCCTTCATTCAGTTCGCGCAATTCGTTTAGGGTAAATGACTCAGCGTAGGCGGCGGCCATGTTGCTGTTCCACTGCTCCTGATAACTGGGCTGTAGATGCTGCAATGCAGTTTGCACGGTGGTTTGCGCCTGGGTCTTACCCATCTTCTGCACAAGGGCGGTAAAGGTCACTGTGCGCGAGGCGACCTGATAACCGAGCCAGGCCAGGCTGTCGCCCAGGTGGCGTTGCTGGACGAATGCCAAGGCGGCGTCATGCCCCTGCGCAGCAAGCGCACTGCGCGGGCTTTCCAGCAACAACATGCCTAGCAGCGCAAGCACCACATTGAATGCGGTCAGCGAAGCCGATGTGCGGTATTTCGTCATGTCGCCCTCCTGGCAACAGCACTGCGTGAATGCCATCCCGACAGCGTCATCCGATAGATTTTGACCCCGCGTCGATGGTATTGGCTGTGGATGAACGTATTGAAGCCTAGCTTCTCAATCACATTCACCGAAGCGATATTTTCCGGCTCGACAATCGCGATCACCGAATCGATGCCCAGCGTCTCGAATGCGTACGCCAGGGTGGCCGCAGCAGCCTCGGTCGCCAGACCTTTGCCCCAGAACGCACGGTCCAACCGATAGCCGATTTCCACTTCCTCGGTACCCTCCACCGGCTCGGCGTTCAGACCACAGAACCCGATAAAAGCCGAAGAGCACTTCTCGACCACCGCCCACGGACCGAAGTCATTGGCTTGGTATGAAAAGATGCACCCACCCACAAACTCACGCGTCGCCTTCTCGGTCAATACACCCCTGACTGAATGCCGCATCACCTGGGCATCGCCCAGAATCAACGCAAGCGCGGGCACATCATCAGCCGTCAATTCGCGGAGAAGCAGTCTGTCGGTTTCTAAAAGCAGTCCTGTCCTGCCCATTTGTGCCTCGCTGTCGCACGCATGGGTTGGATTTACGCACATCATCCAGCCTTTATGCGAGCGCTTCGCACTGAATCGCCGCGACCTAATAGGTGAGCGTCGGGCTGAGTACGTCGATGGGGGAATCGACTTTCTGGAAGGGTAAAAAAGAAGCGGAGCCTGAAAAGGCTCCGCAGGGTTGGATCAATGGCCAAAAACCCCAGCATCGGATTTTTTGGCTTTTTTATCAGCGCGTTTTTCATCGGCGGTTTTAGCAGGTTTCTTCTTCGCAGCTTTCTTTGATTCCATGCCTTTGCTCATGATGCGCTCTCCACTGTGAGTAATTGGCCTCAGTTATACACCTAATCGGATGCCGCACTGGTACCGATAACAGCGCGCTATGATGCGTCGCCTTTAAGGCCATCCTTATAGACTAGGCCTTCTTTGATTTGCTGCCGTCGCGCTATCGAGCCTCATGCCCGCCATTCAGTTTCACCTGTTGCCCGAGCTATCCAGACCGTTGCTTAACAAGTTCTACCGCGAACACAAATCGCCGATGCGCGCTGGCAACGAGGCGCAACTTTGGGTGGCGAAACAGGCTGAAATCATCGGTGCGTTGTGCCTGACGGCGATTGCCGACGGTCATTGGTTGACCGGATTGTTCGTCGCCCCGTCGTTGCGCGGCCAAGCCATTGCCAGTCGCTTGCTGGCCGAGGCACTGGCGCACACTCACGGACCGGTCTGGTTGTTTTGCCACCCGGATTTGTTGAGCTTTTATCAGCGTGAGGGTTTCGAAACGACATCGGCGTTGCCCGAAGCACTGGCGGATCGATTTGAGCGCTACACCCGCACCAAGCCTCTGATAGCGATGAGCAGATCAGAGCGGCAGCCATAGAACCGTTAGTTCAGTGGACGGCGAAAAATGTGTGATCGCGAAGGTAAATCTGCGTGGTAGCCTCCGGAGCTGAATGGGCTCGAGTCGAGCCTGGACGACAAGGATTGGTCATGAAACTTCAGCTTATCGCTTGCTCCCTCGCCGCCCTGCTCGGGACCGCTCTGGTTCAGGCCGCCGAAAATCCTGCATCCACACACCCGGCAACAACGCCCGCCCCGGCCTCCACCGTCACGGCAGAGCAGTTTTCCAGGGTTTTATCGGGAGCATGGAGATCACCGGAAAATCGCGCGAGGGATCAATACCGTCATCCGCAACAAACCCTGCAATTCTTCGGTTTGCATCCCAATCAGACACTGATTGAAATCACCCCCGGCAACGGCTGGTACAGCGAACTGCTGGCGCCGTTGCTCAAGGACAAAGGTCATTACATTGCTGCCGTGCAGTCGCCCGCCAGCGGCGATTATTACCGTAAGGCCGCCGATAGCCTGAAGCAGAAGTTCGCCGCCGATCCAGCGCGTTACGGCAAGGTGCACATCATCGAGCACGACCCGCAAGCGCCTGTCTTCGGTAAACCGGCGTCTGCGGATACCGTGCTGACGTTCCGTAATGTACACAACTGGGTCATGGCTGACGACGCGCCAGCGATGTTCAAGGCGTTTTACGCGGTACTGAAACCGGGCGGCACCTTGGGCGTGGTCGATCATCGGGCCAACGAGGGGGCCTCACTGGAGGCGATCAAGCAGAGCGGTTATCTGCCCACCGCGTATGTGGTCAAGCTGGCCACCGACGCCGGGTTCATCTTGGCAGACGAAAGCGAAATCAACGCCAATCCCAAGGACACCAAGGACTACCCGCAGGGGGTATGGACCTTGCCACCTTCCTTGAAACTAGGGGAACAGGACCGGGCCCGGTACCTGGCGATTGGCGAGTCGGACCGAATGACATTGCGCTTCATCAAGCCGGTCCAGATCGCCCACTAAACATTTGCCGGTCCGCAGACTCACTCGTCTGCGTCGGGATCCATGTCCGGAAACAGCACTTCAGTGTAACCAAACTTACTGAAGTCGCTGATCCGCGATGGGTACAACCGGCCAATCAGGTGATCGCATTCATGCTGCACCACACGGGCATGAAAGCCATGAGCAACGCGCTGAATCGGGTTGCCATCCGGGTCGAAACCTTCGTAACGAATATGCTCGTAACGCTCCACCGCGCCGCGCAAACCCGGTACTGACAGACACCCTTCCCAGTCCTCTTCCAGGGCTGGGCTGAGCGGTGTGATCAGGGGATTGAGCAGAACAGTTTGCGGCACGGCGTCGGCGTCCGGGTAACGCTCGCTGTGCTCGAAACCGAAGATCACCAATTGCAGATCGATACCGATCTGCGGTGCCGCCAGCCCGACCCCGCCGACACTTTCCATGGTCTCGAACATGTCTTCGATCAAGGCCTGAAGTTCGGGCGTACCGAACAGGGCTTCCGGCACCGGAGGAGCGATTAGTAGCAAGCGCTCATCGCCCATTTTCAAAATTTCGCGAATCATAAAAACCCTTATAGGTCAGCCAAGGGCGCCATCGTGTCACACCGCGCTCAAGATTCGTCAGCTTTCACTGGCATCGGTACGGAGTGATCGCGCCCGAGGCCCGAGACGTGATGTTTGTTATCAGGATCATCGGCGGCGTCTTTGAATACTTTGTCACCTGGATTCTTGCCCTCGGTGGACAGGTGCTCGATCACGGCATTCATTTCCGCACCGAGCAACAGTGCCGCCGCCGAAATATAGAAATACAGCAGCAGCACAATAATCGCGCCGATGCTGCCATACATGGCGTTGTAGTCGGCAAACGTTTTTACGTAATAGCCAAACCCCAGTGAGGCAATAATCCAAGCGACCACTGCCAGCACCGAACCCGGGGTAATAAAGCGAAATTTCTGCTCCACGTCGGGCATGACGTAGTAAATCAACGCCACCGCCACCATTAACAAGATGACGATCAAGGGCCAACGCAGGACGGTCCACAAGGTGACGATAAAGTCTTCCATGCCGATCTGTCCGGCCAGCCAATCCATTACTTGTGGCCCGGTGACCATCAAGCCTGCGGCCGCCAGCAACATCACGGCAATACCCACGGTGTAAAAAACCGACAAAGGGAAACGCTTCCAGATCGGTCGCCCTTCCACCACATCGTAGGCGGCGTTCATGGCGCTCATCATCAAGCGCACACCCGCCGAGGCGGTCCAGAGCGCGATGACGATACCGAACGACAGCAGGCCGCCTTTGGACTGCTGCAACTGATCGATCACCGGATTGACTTGCTCAAGCGCCTGCGGCGGCAATACCAGTTCCGATTGCAGACGCAGCCAGGAAAAAAAATCCGGCAGATGCAGAAAACCGATCAGGGCGATGAGAAACAGCAGAAACGGAAAAAGCGAAAACAGCATTTGATACGCCAATGCCGACGCATAGGTCGACATTTCGTCATTAATGAACTCGTTGACGGTATGCACCATCACCTTACCCAATGGAAGCTGGCGCAATTCCGGAAAAATCATGGTGTCTCCTTACGCTATAAGCCGACTTCACTAATCGATGGGCGGGCGCTTGAGCGGCTCGGCCTCTCCCGTTCAAGGGCAGACGTTCTATCTTACGGTAGCCGAATGGGTGACCTAAAAAAGGTTTCCATCTTTGTCAGGTTATTCGGTCTATTACTCAGGCCCTATAGAAAGCTTGGTCAGATGGAACAACGGCCATCAAAGGATGGCCGTTGCGATTCATCTCAACACACCTTACAGACTCAGATTTTATCGACACCCTTCTTCACCGCGTCCTTCGCTTTACCCAAGGTCTCTTGGGCTTTTCCTTTAATTTCCTGGGCTTTGCCTTCGTTTTTCAGTTTCGGGTCGTCAGTGGCTTTGCCAATGCCTTGCTTGACGTTACCCACTGCTTCGTTGGCCATACCTTTGACTTTATCGCCAGTGCTACTCATGGTGCTTCTCCCGGATGGAATATAGAGGTCTTCACCTCAACATCAGGATTGACCCACCTCCCTCGCACAGAGTTTCAAAAAAGTTCTCAGTCGGTCTTTCCGTCCGTCGCCGACTCAACGTGCAAAAAAGGTCATTTCACCGTGTAACGCAGGTTTAACTTTAAGTTTGCGCAGCAACCCCCGAGAATGCGCGACGCAGTCAGGCTGTGGTGGTCAAGGCCACCGCGCTGTACATACAGATCCACAGGAACGTTATGAAACTCGATAAAAAGCTGGCCATCGCTCGCAGGAACCAGGCGCTCGGCGGTGCTGTGCTCGGTGTCAACAACACCCACTTCACGGCACTGAACACCAACAAGAACATCTGGTGGTTCGACCTCCCCATGAGCCGCCTGAAGATCGGTCAATACGAGTGGGTGCACTTGCTGTTGCACACACCCAGCACTGATGAACTGCTGCACTTGAAAGTGCCAACAGTGTATCTGCGCGACCATATGGAAGGCCTGGTGGTACGCAATAAGGACAAACGCAACTCATCCGTCAGCCTGGAACTCAGCGCCGACAAGGACGCCTTCCTCAAGGACGCTCGCCCAACGGGTGCCAATGTGCAGTTCCTGTCCTTCCTGCAAAAATAGCCTTTTTTGCCTCAGTAGATCGCTAGCCCTGGGGGAGTTCACCTCCCCCACGCGCCCTCACACAAACCTGCGCGTTAGCAGATATCCGCCTGCCCCCGCCAGCCCCGACACCAACGTGCCCCACGCCAGATCGATCAGCGCCAGTTGCGCTGGCCAGCCTTGCAGCGTCGCCCAGTTGGTCAGGTCATAAGTGCCATACGCCATCAGCCCCAACAACGCACTGCCGCCCACCGCACGGGCCAGGCGCTGGCGTTGCAGGCCGGGCATGACACCAAACACTACGATTCCCACGCTATACAGCAGATAAAAAGCGGCGGCCGGACCCACGACCGGCTGTTCAAGCATCAATGGCCCCAACCAGGCTCGGTAAGTGGGGCCCATCAACAGGCCGAGCCAGATACCGTCGCACACAAGAAACACCAGCAACGTGCTGACATAGGCCGTGAGGTATTTTTTCATGGGGTATCCCTACGGGTTGAATAGGCTTCGGCGCAGGCGAGACAGGGTTAGGCCTCCCGCAAAAAATGCAGCAGCTCTGCGCCAGCCCCAGATCGATCCATCGGATAACTGGACTTTTTCAGGCGGGAGCGGGTCACCTATTAGATAGCAGTCATGGAACGTTGGATATGAACAGTGACAGTCAACTGAAAGCCGATATCTGGAGCGACTACGTTTGCCCCTTCTGTTATCTACAGCTGCCGGTGTTCGAACAGCTTCAGCACGAGTATGGCTCACGGATTGCGCTGCAATGGCATGCCTTCGAATTGCGCCCTGAACCTATCGCGACCCTTGACCCGGAGGCGGACTATCTATGTTCGGCCTGGAGGCACTCGGTTTTCCCTATGGCCGAAAAGCGCAACATCGTGATGAAGATGCCTACCGTTCAGCCTCGCAGCCGCAACGTGCTGGAGGCTGCGGCGTTCGCCAAGGCGCAAGGCAAGTTCGAGATTTTTCACAAGGAGGCATTCAGGGCGTTTTTCGAGTTTGGCCGGGATATCGGCAAGGTTCCCGAACTGATTGAACTGGCCAGTGAGACAGGGCTGGACCCGCAAGCACTGCGCAGCGCCTTGTCCGGCCATCGCTACACCAAGCAGATACTGGCCGATGAGCACCTCGCGAACCGATTGGGACTGCGCGCGGTGCCCGCTTTTTTGATTCGTCGGGCAGACCAGCCGTTGAGCGAGGCCACGGTGCTCAATGGCACCATGGGACTCGAACAGCTGAAACAGAAAATCGACAGGCTTTATGCTTTTTGATCGCGGTTGATCGAACGTAATGCATGACCATCCACAGTGGCTATCGGCATTGTGTCCGAGCAAATCCGGCCTTCAGACCAGCTCGATGCGGTCCGCGTGAATCACGATGTGGCCCTGCTTGTACAGCGCACCAATCGCCTTCTTGAAGTTGCCTTTGCTGACCCCGAACAAGCCGCTGATCACTTGCGGATCGCTCTTGTCACTGACCGGCAGCATGCCGTTGTTTTCCCGCAACTTGGTAAGGATCTTCGAGTTCAGGCTGCTGGCCGCTTCCTCGCCCACCGGTTGCAGGCTCAGGCTGATGTTGCCGTCAGCGCGAATTTCTTTGATGAAGCCTTTTTCTTCTTTGCCAGGGCGCAAGAACTTGAACACCTCATTCTTGTGAATCAGGCCCCAATGCTTGTTATTGATAATGGCCTTGAAGCCCATATCCGTCGCTTCAGCCACCAGCAAATTGACTTCCTGGCCGACCTTGTAATCGACAGGGGTCTTATCCAGATAACGATCCAGCCGGGCAGTGGCGGTGATCCGGCGCGTGTGTTTGTCCAGATAGACGTGAACCACACAATAGTCGCCAGCCTGCAACGAATGCTTTTCTTCGGAGTACGGCAGCAATAGATCCTTGGACAGGCCCCAATCAAGGAAAATGCCAATGCTGTTCACTTCGAGGACTTTCAAGCTGGCGAATTCACCGACCTGAACTTTTGGTTTTTCAGTGGTGGCAATCAGCTTGTCGTCACTGTCCAGATAAACGAAAACGTTAAGCCAGTCTTCGTCTTCACTGGGAGTATCTTTCGGGATATAGCGATTGGGCAGCAGGATTTCGCCGTCCTGAGCGCCGTCCAGATACAAACCAAAGTTAGTGTGTTTTACCACTTGCAAGCTGTTGTAGCGCCCGACTAAAGCCATTTCCGAATACCCTCATTGCGTGGACGGTATTCTACCCGAGTTTGCAGGTTGTGTTCGCGGCTCCCGCTGACGGCCATTGAGAGGCGATCCGAAAGGCCAGAAAAATCAAGGATTTGCCCATGACCCCTGGCCGCCCTGCGCCTCCGCTCGTCAGATTGACCAAACCCCGTACCTTACTTTGCGCACGCACATCAATCCGCCCGCGAAATAACTTCTCAGTTAAAACAGCCAGTTAGCGTCTAAATACCCTGACTGCCGATTCAACGGAGGAGGCCTGCCGCACCTGCGTTTCAGGGCTATATTTAACAAGCAATTGTCAAGCCTTTCATATACAATTGCTGGCCGTATTAATTTTATATAGGTTAATGGCAGCCATGCGCGTAAAAGCATCCAACTCGAAACCAAAGGCAGCTCCAGCCGTTGAAACAAGCGATTCGATCAACGCACAGATTGCTACCTTCTTGAAGTCCGGTGGTCAGATTCAGGAAATCGCCAAAGGCGTCAGCGGCCAGACTTTCGGCCCATCCAAGCAAATCACCCTCGGCAAAAAGTAACGCCCCCCCGCTTCAGCTATCGATCTCTATGCGCTTTGTTTTTCAAGGCGCTAGGGCCATCGACTCCTCGTTGTCCATTCTTGCCTTTGAACATTGCCCGGCACTTTGGCATCGCTGCGTTGCACAGCGGTCGCCGGACAGGCAGGATGATGCCCTGAACGACCCGTTCCTTTTGCGGAATCCACAATGAATAATTGGATGTTTTTCTGCGCGCTGCTTTGTCTGGGTGGTTGTGCATCACCTCATTGCGACACCTCGATCAGCGACAACGAATCGTCCTACGACAACCCCTGTCGCACGGAGCATTTGCTTTATCAGAACGACATGCTGCAAGCCAAACTGATGATCAGCGCAGGCGGAAGCGACAACATCGAACTGGCCAAAGCATTGCTCGATCGTGCTGCCCGCCATGATCAAAGTGGTGAAGCGGAGTTCTATCAGGCCGTGCTATTGATTCGTGCAGGCGGCGACAACGCTGAAGCCATTGACCTGCTTGAACATGCCGCCAAGCAGGGTCATCCACTGGCAATCGCCCTGCTCACCCAGCAACTGGCCAGCAGCGACGTGAAAAAAGCCGAACAGTACCGCGCCGATTATGCCGACCTGGATGTCGCCAAAAGCGGTTACCCCTCGTTCGAGCAGGCCCTCAACGTGGCCAACGGTTTGATCACTCCGGTGTTGTAATCCCCCCACAGCATTTCACCCGGATCGACGAACGGTCCGCGTCTGTGGCGTTTCGCCGGTAATAGCTCAGCGCACTCTACCCATTCAAGCAATCTGCGCCTTGGCGGCGACTTGATCAAAGGTGTCGGGGTCCAACGCATCGGCCTGTTCGTCCAGTATCTGGCGCGGATGCTCACTGCCCGGAATGCTGGTATCAAGCAGCGCCAACAAGCTCGCGCCGCGCGGGGTCAGGACAAAATTTTCGCCGTTGCCACCTTCCTCCTCAGGACGAGCCTCGATAAATCCGCGCTTGAGCAGCAGAGCTTCATAGTCCGCAGCCAACGTCTTGAGATGATCCAGATTGCCGGTGGCCTCGCCATCAGCCGCCTGAGCAGCCGCTTGGTCTTCGGCGTAAGCACGCGGGGCAAAACTTTTGTCTGCACTGTTTTGTACTTCGTGTAACAGGCGTTCGATAAGGTCCCAGTTGTATTGCGTCATGATTCAACCTCCAGCCAGCATGAGTAATGACCCGTGACCTCCCACCATCGGGATTGGCACTTATAGGTTGTGACAGGTTCTCGCGGTGGCCGTTCAGCGTCAGTCAGGCGCAGAACTTTTGCCGGGCGCCACCCTCAATAAAGTAAGCCCATCGCAAAGAGGCAGACCATGAAAATCCTGCTGAGCATCACCACCGCCCTGACCTTACTGACCGCCGTCCCTACCTGGGCCTGTACCCCGGAAGAAGCCACGGCCAAGCGTGCGCAACTGGCCCAGGAAGTACAGAAAATCACCCAGCATAATCCGGCGAAGGCCAAGCAGATAAATCAGGAGATCAAAAAGATGAACCTGGACACCGCCAGCAAAGACTTGCCAGACAAATGCCAGTTGATCGATCAGCGAATCAAGGATCTGGACCGCGCCGCGCAGAAGGCAGGTGGCTGATCTGTCGCGCGCCTACAAGACCTGCGCAACGCGGATTTCGCCCACAAAAAAGCCCAGCGTCACGGGGGACGCCAGGCTTTTTGTTGAGTCGCTTACCGCTTATTCAGCAGCAGGCGCTTCTGGCTTGCGTTTTTTTAACGGGGCCTTGCCGTCTGCACTGACCAACGACAACGCATCGGTTTTTGGCCGATTGGTTATCTTGCGCTTGGTCGGCGCCTTGGCACTGCCTTTCTTGTCGGTTTTTTTGTCGCCGGTCTTTTTCTTCTTCACGCCGACAGCCTTGCCCGACGCCTTGACCTTTTTCGGCCCGCCGTAGGTGCCTTTGACTTCCTTGATTACACGACGCTCGAAGCTCTGCTTCAAATAGCGCTCGACGCTGGACATCAAGTTCCAGTCGCCATGGCAGATCAGCGAAATCGCCAGACCTTCGCCACCCGCACGGCCAGTACGGCCAATGCGGTGCACGTAGTCATCGCCACTGCGCGGCATATCGAAGTTGATCACCATGTCCAGGCCTTCAACGTCCAGACCACGGGCTGCCACATCAGTGGCTACCAGGATCTTTACGCCGCCTTGCTTCAGACGGTCGATGGCCAGCTTGCGATCTTTCTGGTCCTTGTCGCCGTGCAGAACAAATGCCTTGTACTCCAGCGCGACCAAACGACCATACAGGCGATCAGCCATGGCGCGGGTGTTGGTGAAGATAATGGCTTTTTGATACGTCTCGTTGGCCAACAGCCAATGGACAATTTTCTCTTTGTGGCTGTTGTGGTCGGCGGTGATGATCTGCTGACGTGTACCCGCAGCCAGCTCACTGACGCTGTTGACCTGCAGGTGCTGAGGTTCAGTCAGGATCTTGCTGATCATTTCGCGCAGGCCGGCACCGCCGGTGGTTGCCGAAAACAGCAGGGTTTGCTCGCGATTCTTGCACTCGCCGGCCAGACGCTCTACGTCTTCGGCAAAGCCCATGTCGAGCATGCGGTCAGCTTCATCGAGCACCAGCACTTCGACCTGTGACAGGTCCAGGTTGCCGGCGTTGAGTTGCTCCAGCAGGCGCCCGGGGGTGCCGATCAGGATGTCCGGAACCTTGCGCAACATGGCAGCCTGGACCTTGAAGTCCTCACCGCCAGTGATCAGACCGGATTTGATGAACGTGAACTGGGAAAAACGCTCAACTTCCTTGAGGGTCTGTTGTGCCAGTTCGCGGGTCGGCAGCAGAATCACTGCGCGAATGTCGACGCGAACCTTGGACGGGCCCATCAGGCGATTGAGGATTGGCAGCACAAAAGCCGCAGTTTTGCCGCTGCCGGTTTGGGCAGTCACCCGCAGGTCATGCCCTTCCAGCGCCAGCGGGATAGCCGCTGCTTGCACTGGCGTAGGCTCGACAAATTTAAGCTCGGCCACGGCTTTAAGCAGGCGTTCGTGCAGGGCGAATTGGGAAAACACGGGTGTTACCTCGACGAAAAACAAAAAAACAGTCGCATAGCCTAACGGTTTCGAGCGCCGAGGCCGAGTTTCTTTACTACATAAAGGCTATTTCTTTAATAAAAGGTGGTTTTTTTGTTACTCGATTTGCCCATGGCAGCTGATTTGAGGGCAGGAATGTTTTAATTGCTGGCCCTATGACAGGACCCTCACTCGCGCCCATGGATATTCAAACGGTATGGCTACGCACCCAGGAACTCTGGGGCGTGCTCGATCAACATCCTTTGTTGCATGCAGGGCTGGGATTGGCGCTGCTGTTGGTCATTGCGCTGGTACTGGGCCGCGTGGCGCGCTTCGTCATCCTGTACATGACCCGATTACTGGGCCGACAAGCGGCCCTGCACTGGCTCAATGACTTACTGCACAACAAGGTTTTTCAGCGGCTGGCGCAGATGGTGCCCTCTTTGGTCATCCAGTTCGGCCTGAACCTGGTGCCGGAGCTGAGCGACAACAGCAAACATTTCCTCGGCAATCTCGCGCTGGCGTTCACCATCCTCTTCCAGGTGCTGGCCCTGGGCGCCCTGCTCAATACACTGCTGGATATCTACGCCCGTACTGATCACGCCCGCACACGGTCGATCAAAGGCTATGTGCAACTGGCGAAGATGATTCTGTACATCTTCGGCGCAATCATCATTGTCGCCACCCTGATCGATCGATCGCCGTTGCTGCTGTTGTCGGGGCTGGGCGCCATGTCGGCGGTGATTCTGTTGGTCTACAAGGACACCCTGCTGTCATTCGTCGCCAGCGTGCAGTTAACCAGCAACGACATGCTGCAGGTCGGCGACTGGATCGAAATGCCGCAAGTCGGCGCCGACGGTGACGTAGTGGACATCACCCTGCACACGGTCAAGGTCCAGAACTTCGACAAGACCATCGTCTCGATTCCAACCTGGCGGATGATGACTGAGTCCTTCAAAAACTGGCGCGGCATGCAGCAATCAGGCGGGCGACGGATCAAACGCAGCCTGTTCATCGATGCCAGCGGCGTGCGTTTCGTGGCCGATGATGAAGAACTCAAGCTGACCCAGATTCATCTGCTGACTGACTACATTGGCCGAAAACAAGCTGAACTGAAGGCGTGGAACCAAGCCCAGGGCAACGTCGCCGCACTGTCCGCCAACCGTCGACGCATGACCAATATCGGCACGTTCCGCGCCTATGCGCTGGCCTATCTACAAAGCCATCCCGACATTCACCTGAACATGACCTGCATGGTTCGCCAGATGCAGACCACCGCACAGGGTATTCCGCTGGAAATCTACTGCTTCACCCGGACCACGGCCTGGGCCGACTACGAGCGAATTCAAGGCGACATCTTCGATTACTTGCTGGCGGTGATGCCGGAGTTTGGGTTGAGCCTTTATCAGCAGCCCAGCGGTATGGATTTACGGGCTGGATTGACTGGCAAATAAAAAACCGATCATCACCAGGGACGACCGGGCAGCGCACCGAAGGAGCAGACGGTACCAAAGGGAGTCGATGGAACGCCCGGATCAGGCGATCTGGGCGAGTTTGGCTTTGGCCTGATTCAGACCTTTCTCGAGGAAATCACCGCCCATGTTCAGGCCTTCGGCGTGGATGAACGTGACATCGTGGATGCCGACAAAGCCGAGTACCTGACGCAGGTAGGGTTCCTGATGATCGAGGCTGCTGCCGGCGTAAATACCGCCGCGAGCGGTCAACACATAGGCACGCTTGCCGATGAGCAGCCCCTGCGGACCTGTCTCGCCGTATTTAAAGGTCACGCCGGCACGCAGCACATGGTCGAACCAGGCTTTGAGGGTGCTGGGGATCGCAAAGTTATACATGGGCGCGGCCAGCACCAGCACATCGGCAGCGACCAGTTCATCGGTCAGCTGATTGGAGCGCTCAAGGGCCAGTTGTTCGATTTCATTGCGCTGCTCGGCTGGTTTCATCCAGCCACCGAGCAAGGTTGAATCCAGATGCGGCACGGGGTTGATTGCCAGGTCACGCACGGTCATTTGATCCGCAGGATGCGCAGCCTGCCATTGGCCGATGAATTGCTGGGTCAATTGGCGTGAGACCGAGTCCTGCTGGCGGGCGCTGCTTTCAATGATCAGTACGCGGGACATGGGCTATTGCCTCCATCGAAGAGTGTCTTGAGTCGATGGAGTGAAGGTTAAACAGGAGCGTATCGATTAAAAAGCGTAAAAACCTGCTACAAACCATCTAATAAATTGTTTTATCGGAAACGGGGCATTACTCTCGCGCCAGAGCGGGAGCAGCCCCCCACCGAGCGTTTTATTTAGGCCCGCAGGTCAGTTTGATCCGCAGTTTAATGATGCTGCGGCTGAACTTGGCGGAGACATCCACACTGCTTTTAGGAGGGATCTGCACCCGCCGAGTACGTGGCGCTTCCGGGCCATTGCTGAACACCACCGTGCACTGAGCATCGGAAGCACCATAGTTGTTCAGCGTAATAGCGCCCATGTCATAGTCGGTGTCATGGCTGGTGTAGTCGATCTGGGCACCGTTGTATTCCTTTTCCACGTCAATCGGATACGCGAAAGCAGTGACGGGCAACAACGCCAACAACACACAACAGAATTTTTTCATTCGGCAGTCTCCAATTTGGAGTGCCAGCTTAGACACTAGGAGCTAGCGATGAAAGCGCCCCGCGTGACCCTTGATCAATGGCGGACACTGCAAGCCGTGGTCGACCATGGTGGTTTCGCCCAGGCCGCCGAGGCCTTGCACCGCTCACAGTCCTCGGTGAGCTACACCGTGGCACGAATGCAAGACCAGCTTGGCGTACCCCTACTGCGTATCGACGGGCGCAAAGCCGTGTTGACCGACGCTGGCGGCGTGCTGCTGCGTCGCTCGCGGCAACTGGTCAAGCAGGCCAGCCAACTGGAAGACCTGGCCCACCATATGGAGCAAGGCTGGGAGGCAGAGGTGCGGCTGGTGGTCGATGCGGCCTACCCTAACGCGCGACTGGTTCGGGCCTTGACCGCGTTCATGCCGCAAAGCCGTGGCTGCCGCGTACGGTTGCGCGAGGAAGTGCTGTCCGGGGTCGAAGAAGTGCTGCTCGAAGGCGTTGCCGATCTGGCCATCAGCGGGTTCAATATTTCCGGGTACCTGGGGACCGAAATGAGCGCCGTCGAGTTCGTCGCCGTTGCCCACCCTGATCATCCGCTGCATCAAATGAATCGCGAGTTGACTTTCCAGGACCTGGAAAGTCAGTTGCAAGTGGTGATCCGCGACTCTGGCCGCCAACAACCGCGCGACGTCGGCTGGCTGGGCGCCGAGCAACGCTGGACGGTGGGCAGCCTGCCAACTGCGGCGACCTTCGTCAGCAGCGGTTTGGGGTTCGCCTGGCTGCCACGGCACTTGATCGAGCGTGAACTGCTGGAGGGCACACTCAAAGCCCTGCCGCTGGATAAAGGCGGCAGCCGTCACCCGGTGTTCTATCTTTACTCGAGCAAGGACAAACCGCTGGGGCCCGCGACGCAGATCCTGACCGAGCTGATCCGCACCTTCGACACGGCCCCGCTGAGCGCCGCATTTGCTGCCCCACAACAAGCCTGACAGGGAAATCGACCATGGCCTTTTTTGAGCATGACGGCTGTTCATTGCACTACGAAGAATATGGACAGGGTTCGCCGCTGCTATTGGTACACGGCCTGGGCTCCAGTTGCCAGGACTGGGAATACCAGATCCCCGCATTGGCCGCGCGTTATCGGGTCATCGCCATGGACATACGCGGTCACGGTCGCTCCGACAAACCCAACGAACGCTACAGTATTCCCGGCTTTACCGCCGACATCGAAGCCCTGATCGACCATTTGCAGTTGGGCCCGGTGCACTTTGTCGGGCTGTCGATGGGCGGCATGATCGGTTTTCAATTGGCCGTCGATCATCCGCAATTACTCAAGAGCCTGTGCATCGTTAACAGCGCGCCGCAAGTCAAACTGATCACCGCCAACGACGGCTTGCAGTGGGCTAAACGCTGGGGCCTGGGGCGGCTGCTGAGCATGTCCGCCATCGGTAATGGCCTGGGCCAAAGCCTGTTCCCCAAACCCGAACAAGCCGACCTGCGCCGCAAAATTGCCGAGCGCTGGGGACAAAACGACAAACGCGCTTATCTCGCCAGTTTCGATGCCATTGTGGGGTGGGGGGTGCAAGAGCGGTTATCACGCATCACCTGTCCGACGCTGATCGTCAGCGCCGATCACGATTACACCCCGGTCAAGCTCAAAGAGGACTACGTGGCCCTGATCAGCCAAGCCAGACTGGTGGTCATCAAGGATTCCCGGCACGCGACACCGCTGGACCAACCCGACGTATTCAACCGGACATTGCTGGAGTTTGTCGATGCGGCAGAGGCCGCATCAGGGCCCTGAATGAACCACAGGACGCACCTTTGTCCGGGCGCTATCAGTTAGAACAGTCCGACCGGCACTGTCCAAAAAAACTCAAACGTGCTTACCTTGTGCCCTTGATAGCCTCCGTATGAATTGCTTATTTGCAGTCGAAACCACCCTCCAGGATCACTGACCCATGCTGAAAAAAATTGTCCTCGCCACCTGCTCCGTGCTGTTCGCCGCCAATCTGATGGCAGCGCAACCGCCCGCCAAGCCGACCCATGTCTTGCTGGATACCAGCATGGGCCAGATTGAAATCGAGCTGGCGGACACCAAGGCACCGATCAGCACCCAGAACTTTCTGGCCTACGTCGATAGCGGCTTCTACACAAACACTATTTTTCACCGGGTAATCCCGGGCTTCATGGTTCAGGGCGGTGGTTTCACCAAGGATATGCAACAGAAGGACACCAATGCGCCCATCAAAAACGAGGCGGATAACGGCCTGCATAACGTACGCGGCACGATAGCGATGGCGCGCACCTCCGTCGTTGACTCGGCGACCAGCCAGTTCTTCATCAACCACAAAGACAACGACATGCTCGACCATGGTGGTCGTGACTTCGGTTATGCCGTATTTGGCAAAGTCGTCAAGGGTATGGACGTGGTCGATACCATTGCCCAAGTACAAACCGGTAACAAAAGCGGCATGCAAAATGTACCCATCGACCCTGTGTTGATTAAGTCAGCCAAACGTATCGACTAAGTCGGTACGCATCGGCCCGCCTGAAGCCGTCGCGCGCAACGTCGGTACAGGCGGTCCGATGAGGAAAGTTTTCCACCTGCAAGGAGAGCCCGCTGCGGTGGGCGTCAGAACCAATGCTCTATCGTCGTTTTGAACAACTGATCGATATTTTTCGTGACGCCCCCACTGCCGCTCCACCGAACCAAGTCCTGTCGTTTTACATCTACTACCTGCGTCAGGTCTGGCCAAGCTTCGTCGCGTTACTGGTGGTCGGGCTGATCGGCGCGCTGATTGAAGTGGCGCTGTTCAGCTACCTGAGCCGGATCATCGATCTGGCCCAAGGCACACCCAATGCCGATTTTTTCAGTGTGCACAGCACTGAGCTGATCTGGATGGCCGTGGTTGCGCTGGTGTTCCGGCCGATCTTCGTCGGCCTGCATGACCTGCTGGTGCACCAGACCATCAGCCCCGCCATGACCAGCATGATTCGCTGGCAGAATCACAGCTACGTGCTCAAGCAGAGCCTCAATTTTTTCCAGAACGACTTCGCCGGGCGCATCGCCCAACGGATCATGCAGACCGGTAACTCGCTGCGTGATTCGGCGGTGCAAGCGGTGGACGCATTGTGGCATGTGCTGATTTACGCCATCGGCTCACTGGTGCTGTTCGCCGAAGCCGACTGGCGCCTGATGATCCCGCTGCTGACCTGGATAGTCTGTTACATCCTCGCCCTGTGCTACTTCGTGCCACGGGTCAAAGACCGCTCGGTTGTATCGTCGGAAGCGCGCTCCAAGCTGATGGGGCGGATTGTCGACGGCTATACCAACATCACCACCCTCAAACTGTTCGCTCACACTAATTTCGAGCAGCAATACGCTCGGGAAGCCATCAGCGAGCAGACCGAAAAAAGCCAGCTGGCCGGTCGCGTGGTCACGGCCATGGACACGGTAATCACCACCATGAACGGTGTATTGATCGTCACCACCACGGGCCTGGCGCTGTGGCTGTGGACCCAATCCTCGATCTCGGTCGGCGCTATCGCTCTGGCGACCGGGCTGGCGATCCGTATCGTCAATATGTCTGGCTGGATCATGTGGGTGGTCAACGGCATCTTCGAAAACATCGGCATGGTCCAGGATGGCCTGCAAACCATCGCCCAACCGGTCAGCGTGACCGACCGCGAGCCCGCGCCTGCATTGAAGGTCGAGCGCGGCGGTGTGAAGTTCGAGAATGTCGATTTCCATTACGGCAAAAGCAGCGGAGTCATCCAAGGCCTGAATCTGGACATCAAACCCGGCGAAAAAATCGGTTTGATTGGGCCATCCGGCGCGGGGAAATCAACGCTGGTCAACCTGCTGCTGCGCCTGTATGACCTGCAAGGTGGACGGATTCTGGTCGACGGGCAGGACATTTCTCACGTCGCCCAGGAAAGCCTGCGCGAACGCATCGGCATGATTACCCAGGACACCTCGCTGCTGCACCGCTCGATCCGCGACAACTTGCTGTATGGCAAACCCGACGCCACCGATGGCGAACTATGGGAAGCGGTGCACAAGGCCCGCGCCGATGAGTTTGTTCCGCTGCTGTCCGACGCTGAAGGCCGCACAGGCTTCGACGCCCATGTCGGCGAGCGCGGGGTCAAGCTGTCGGGTGGTCAACGTCAACGGATCGCCATCGCTCGCGTACTGCTCAAGGACGCGCCCATCCTGATCATGGATGAAGCGACATCAGCCCTGGATTCGGAGGTCGAAGCGGCGATCCAGGAAAGCCTGGAAAGCCTGATGCAAGGCAAGACCGTGATCGCCATCGCCCACCGGCTCTCGACCATCGCCCGCATGGACCGTTTGGTGGTCCTGGAGAAAGGCCAGATCGCCGAGAGCGGCACCCACGCTGAACTGCTGGCACATGGCGGCCTGTATGCGCGGCTATGGCAGCATCAGACCGGTGGGTTTGTGGGGATTGATTGAAGACCGCGTCAAGCCATTCGCGAATGAATTCGCTCCCACAAAAGGAGTGCAATAGTGACTGTGGGAGTGAATTCATTCACGAAGGCGCCAGATACTTTCAAATCTGCCTATATGGCAACGCCGCCCGCGCTTCTTCGGCGTAGGCCAAAATCCCCACCCTCTCCTGCTTCAAGAAATCGCTGACCGCCGCCTTCAACCCTGAATGCGCCAGGTAATGCCAGGAGTGGGTGATGACCGGCTCGAAGCCGCGAATCAACTTATGCTCGCCCTGCGCTCCAGCATCAAAACGCTGAAAGCCTTTGTCGATGGCGTATTCCATTCCCTGGTAAAAACAGGTCTCGAAATGCAGCCGGTCGAACTCGGCCAGACAACCCCAATAACGACCATAGAAACTGTCGCCGCCGATCAGGCTGAACGCCATTGCCACCGGCCTTGAACCCTGTTTGGCCAACACCACGCGAATCGCTTCAGGCATGCGCGCAGCCAAAAGGCTGAAGAACTCGCGGGTCAGGTACGGCGTTTGTCGGCGCACCGCATAGGTGTTGGCGTAGCAGGCATAAACGAAGTCCCATTGCGCTTCGCTCAGTTGATGGCCTTCGAGCCATTCGAACTCAATACCCTGCCCCGCCACTTGCTCACGCTCTTTGCGCATCTGCTTACGCTTGCGCGAACTCAAGGCGTCGAGAAAATCTTGAAAGTCCCGATAACCACGATTCTGCCAATGAAACTGGCAACCCAGCCGCTGCAACCAACCCGGCTGTTCCGCCAGCAGGGCATCGGCCACCGGATCGGTGAAGTTGATGTGCACGCTCGACAGCTTTTCGATGTCGATGTAACCAGGCAGGCACGCCAACAGCTCAATCCCGGCCTCTGGGGTCGCCGACAGCAAACGCGGCCCGCTCACCGGACTGAACGGCACGCCCACCAACAGTTTCGGGTAATAATCGATACCGGCACGTTTACAGGCATCGGCCCACGCGTGATCAAACACGTACTCGCCGTAGGAGTGCCATTTGCGATAGCTGGGTAGCGCCGCAATCAACTGACCGTCTTCGTAATGCAGCAAATGTTCTGCACGCCAACCGGAGCGCGGGCCGAGGCTGCCGCTGTCTTCCAGGGCGCTGAGAAACGCATGACGTAAAAAAGGCTGGGCAGTGGGCACCAAGGCGTCCCACAGCTCAGGGGCCAGTGCTGAAAGACTGTCAAAACGTTGTAGCGGCATCAGTATTCCCCAAGCGTTATTGCCCGCAAGCCTGGCGAGTATCGCGCATTCGATGGCCACATCAAAGCGGCGGACTGATCCTCCCTAAGGGCTGACGCGCCTTGATCTCGCGAGTCAATTGAAGCGCCAATAGGTTAGTAGCGACCGCCCGCTCCTCGCGGATCAACTCTATTTGCTCCAGATATTCATCATTGCGCAAGGTCGCATAGGCCCGATCATCAAGATCGCTAAGGCGCTCATGGAAAGGCGTCTGAACCGGTTCAAAGCGTGCTGCGTAATGCGTCTGCAAATACTCCATCCAGAAGTCCCGAGCGATCATGGCGTTCAAAAAGGCAGGCGCTTTTTCCCTTTGCAACACCTGTTCTTCGGCGGCATCGATTGCCTGTTCGGTCACCCCAGCCAAACGACTGAAAATCATGCCTTTCGGCTGAAGGGGCAATTTCAGCCGTTGCGCGAGGCCGATGCGATAAGCCAGCCGAACCTCCGCCGGATCAAGCGGTGGGTAGCCAAGCGACCGGGTGGCAATATCCTCTCGAGCAATTTTTTCGACTTCATCAAGTCGTTCCAGCCCCCTGGCTAACTGGAACAACTCGGTTTCCTGCGCGCCAACGCGTGCCGACGCCATGACATTGAAAACCAGTACGCGGATTTCCAAATCATTAAACACCAGCATTATCCCGTCGCCACAGGTTTGCGGGTGCGCCGCCAAGGTGAACAATTCGTCGCGCAACGCGCCATGTGCAACGGCTGATTCTAAAACGGTCCACACACGCTGGGTCAGTACTTGCCGACTGCCCTGATAATCGGCGGACGCTGTCAGATCATTCAGCACCCTGAAAAAATCAGAGCTGTCAGGTTCAGCCTGCAAATCATTCCAAACAGTAAGTCTGATGGGCCGTTCTTCATCAGATGATTCCGTCAGCCATAGGGCAAGTGGCGACAATTCATCCTGGGCATGCGGCCGATCATCAGTGATGCCCATAATCCGCATAGCGTCGTGACTCAGCGCTCCCCGCGCCCTGTCGCGGGTGCCTTCGCTGAGTGGGTTATCGTGCAGTTGAAGACGCCGGTAGATCGCCCTTGCGTCATGGAAAGTCGTCTCGGGAATATCCCCAATACGATTATTACGCGCATCCAGAATGATCAGATTGACGCAGTCGCCGATCCCCGCAGGTAACGCGTCAATACCGGTTGCTCGTAGGCTGAGCCTGACTAAACGGCGCATGCCACTTACATCCAACAGCGGCCCGATCGGACAATGATTCAGATTGAGCGTTCGCAACTGCAGCAGGCCTTGCAGACGATTAACTGAACGTTGATCCAGTACCAACGGATTGCCCCGCAAAGATAGCTGTTCAAGGGCCGTATGTGCACTCAAGGCTTCTGGAATAGAGGTGAGATCATTGTCCCGCAGGTATAACTCGCGCAAATCGCTGAACTGCCCCAGCAGTGTGTTGATCGCGTCTGCGTCAAGACCGATATGGTTGATGTAAAGGCCGCGGACATGGTCGAAACGGGCGGTCAAAACAGGCAATTCACCGATGGCCAGCTGATTCAAATCCAGGGAGTAACCGAGAAACTGTCCTCTCTCGGAGTAACATTTACGACTGAGTCTTTTCCAGCAGCGTTTAATTCGCGTCGCAGCGAGACGCCTATCTTCCTGGGTCACAAACCAAACCCTATTGCCTCTGACTCGCGGCTCAGAAGGCGCACTCACCCAGCTATCAAGGGTAGCGTCAAGTTGCTCGTATTGGATTTCCATAGCACGAATCTGCCCTTGGATATAGTTCGACAGGTCGTTGGAGGGCCCCGTATATCCTGCACGCAACGCGCTGATAAACAACCTGACCTCGGCCTCCTCCATGCCGGGAAAAAGGCTTTTCACTGCCAGCTCAGCGGAGTGATTTCTGGCGCCGAGTCCGAAGCGGGAAAATAATCGTCTAAACCTTCCACTCAAGGGATAACCCAGGCGACCGTCGGCCAGGCGTTGCGGCCATTTAAAGCCGGGGTTTATTTTTTGCATGCCCAAGGCCAAAGCAACCGCGTCTCGCTGTCCGACGGCGATGTCCCCCAGGGCTGCACGCAGCGCTGACTCGGTAGCATCGCTCGATAAGCCAATGGCCGCTCGCGCATCTGACGGAAGAGCCTGCAACACGGCGCTGAAAAAGGGATGACCGCCACTGTCGATGGAATTGCCGACGCTGTCTAACGTTTGATAACGCTGGCCGGACTTCACCAATACCCAGCGCCGAGCCGAGGTCTGGTAATCCCCCACGCTGGCGAGCAGCTCACCGGAAAAAATACCCTCGCGGATTTCAAGCGCCAGGTTTTCCGGCCAGCCAGGCAAGCGCGATAACAAACTCACGCCTGCGGTGGCAAGGTCAGGAGAGTCGCCGCCCTTGAAGTAGAAGCCCTCGTTAACGCGATTCAAGCGCAGTTGTTGCTGATATTCCCGCGCCTGCTCCGCCATGCGCAGCGGCAAGCGCGACGAAAGGGTCATCCGGGAAATTTCCTGGGCGCTGGCAGACTCAAGCAGTTCATTGGCTACACCGGTCGGAAGCGCCGGAAAATCACGCCGAATCAGTTTTACTGAAGGCCCTTCAGCAGGCGTGTTGGCCTGATAAATACCGTCATGCAAGGAGCCACTTCGCAACGTTGCAACCTCAGCAAGCTGCTCTGCTAAACGGCTGCTCTGACTTTGCCGTCTGGGGTTGTAGTCACCCAGCAGCGTCTCGACTTCGTCTGGCGTCAGCGAGGCCAAGGTCGAGGTGATGACATCGTCCATTTGCCCCGGAAGATAGGTCAGGTCAATCGCCGGCAATGCGGAGCCAGGCGTGCCGAACACTTGCAGCTCGACACCCTGCGAATCGAGCAAACGCAGTACCCGCGCCTTCGGCCATCCGGGCAAAAACGTCAACAGCTCCAGGTAAGGGTTGATATTTGGCAGGTTGAACTCATGCAAATTGCCGCTGTTCATTGCGGTAATGAACGCATCGATTTGATGCTCAATCTGGAATCTGGAGATCGAATCGCTCAACAACGCGGGCGGCTTGATGTTATCCACGTGCACCCGGCGCAAGAGCGTTTCATCGGCATGCGTAACCGCCATGATGCGTTCGATGGTTTGCTCGGATGTTCCGTCTAGCCCTGGGTGCAAGCGTCTAAATAACGTGTGCAGGTCCCAACCCATGGGGTTTTCGCCCTCATGGCGCCAGGCGCCCGCGCCGTTATGATTGAGAACAGGTGAATATCGATCAGCGCGGGTCGGGTGTTTGAGCCGCCACCGTTTCAACTTCACATCGAAATCGACTTGGTAGTACTTGCCCGCCAAAGGCAAATAGCTTTTGCCTTCCACCTCAATACGCGCCTCGGCGTTAGCCATCACCCAATTAGGCAATGTGAGTTCCTGCTGGAACGGGGCCAAATCAGCTTTCCAGAGTCGGGTCTGACCATTTTTCAGCGTTACCGAAACCATATTTTCAATAAATGCCGACGGTGCGCTTGCAGCGGAGGAAGCCTGAGTACCGGCTATAGCCCCCACTGCTCCCGCAAGCGCAATATTTTCAGCGGCACCGAACAGGTGACTGAACGCCTCGTCGATTTCGCCGTCCTCCCACTCCTGAATTCCGATAAAGATATCGGACAACACGTGCTCTACGGCAATTACTGCCATTGCTGCGCCCAAGATCGGGATAAAAAAAGACGCAATATTAAGCAGATCCACACCTGCCGACTCATAGGCCTGCAGCCGTTCCATACGGTTTTTTTGGTCCTCCTCTCCCGTAGGAACCGCCAGCACCCGCGAGTCCTCATACGTCTTGAGTAACAGATGCTCGTACAGCATTTGAAACGGCGCCGGCGAGTACACAAACTTCTCCAACGATAGCTCCGCACGTTCATCAAATAACCGGCGGCGCAAGCCGGTACTCAGGGGATTGCCATCCAGCGGACGCAACGGCATAAGCCGCTCATTAAGCCTTACGAAAAACCGTTGGTGTTCACGCAAACTGATGAAACGCCGGAAATAGTCCTGGTAGGCACTCGCGGAGAGTTTGCGACGCAGCGTGTCAGTAAAGGCTTTGAACGACACATATTCTTTGAGTGGGTGCTCAGGTTCCCCCGGCATGTACACCAGGCACGGCAGGGCTTCGTCGTCGTCTTTATCGGGCTCGATAAACATCGCGCCTAATAACATATTCCCGTGTTCGCCGATGGAGTCCAGCATCCGCAACCAGCCATGGCGAACTGGCTCTACACCCCACATCGGAGTGCTTCCCGGCGTGGTCAATGCCAATAACATGTCGTAGGCCGCCAGGGAGATGTGTTTTTTCATGAGCGCGATGTGCGCCAGCACTTGAACACTGTCTTGCTCGCTGCGTTGAAACTTGCCTGCAACCTCAAGCGCTCGTTCGTCAGCCGACTGCTCCGGTAAAGCGGGCGGTTTAAAAACGCTGTCTAGATGCGTTTGATAACGGGCGCCTAAATCAAGCCGGCGACACATCTCGCCAAATTGAGCAGGCTTGATCCCGATAACTCCGGAGTAACGAAAACGAAACCGCGGATAGCGGCCGTTGACGCCTGTCCCAGCGACCAGTTGCAGTTGCAAGCCGTCGTCGGGGAGCAATGCAGCGCCGCGCTCAAATCCGCCCTCTTGCGCTTCAAACGCTTCGAAGTTTTGCAACGCTGCTTGAAGCAGGCTTTGCCTGAACGGGCGACGTTGATCCACACCCAAGAACGTTTGAGTGTGCATGGTCACCAAATCGTTCTTGTGCAAATCCAGACGGAAACTGAAGGTGTCAACCAACTGCTGTTCCAGCAACGGTTCGGCAAAGGCTTTAACGGATTTTAGTTTTTTACGCAGTGGTTCCACGTCGCGTCGAGAAAACAAACTGAACAGTTGGCTTTTGCGCAACGCCGCGCGTAGTTCCGTGGAGGCACCGCTGTACCAGGCAGGAAGACGACTTTTTATAAATCCATGATTGGCTCGGTTTTCATTCCACGGAGCGAACACACCATCATCAAGGTCGGTTGCAGGTTGAACAGGGGAACTGATGATTAAATCGGACATCGGACAAAGCCTTATTACAACTGAAGAAGTTGTTCAGGCTATGTGTTTGAAGGGGTCATCCGTACATAACAAAGTAGCACCCAGGCTGTTTATTACCGGGTGCCCACCGACAGATGTGGATTAACGTTTACGCAAAATCACGCTGCCAATCGAATACCCGGCGCCGAAAGAGCTGAGCACCGATAACGCACCCTTGGGCAAGTCGTCCTGGTATTTATGAAAAGCGATGACCGACCCCGCCGAGCTGGTATTGGCGTAGGTGTCCAGGATCACTGGTGCCTCTTCCACCGTGGCTTCGCGGCCCAACAGCTTTTTCACGATCAAGTGATTCATGCTGAGGTTGGCTTGATGCAACCAAAACCGTTTGATATCACCGACGTTCAAGTTATTTTCCTGCAAATGGGTCGCGATGAGTTCAGCAACCATCGGGCACACGTCACGGAACACTTTGCGGCCTTCCTGCACGAACAGCTTGTCCGGGGCACCAATGCCCTCTTCCCCTGCGCGGTTGAGGAAGCCGAAGTTGTTGCGAATGTTATTGGAGAACTTGGTCAGCAGCTTGGTGCTGACAATGTCGAACTGGTGCGGCGAGGTCGCCAGGTCTGCGCGCTCGATCACCACGGCCGTAGCGGCATCGCCAAAGATGAAGTGGCTGTCGCGGTCACGGAAATTCAAGTGGCCGGTGCAGATTTCCGGGCTTATGACCAATACCGCGCGGGCCTGGCCCAACTGAACGGTGTTGCACGCCTGCTGGATACCGAATGTCGCGGACGAACAGGCAACGCTCATGTCAAAGCCGAAGCCCTGGACACCCAGTGCTTCCTGAATTTCGATAGAGATCGCCGGATAAGCACGTTGCAGGTTGGAGCAGGCGACGATCACGCAGTCGATATCGGCAGCGGTTTTGCCTGCACGTTGCAAGGCTTGTTCGGCGGCTGCAACGCCCATCTGACAGAGGATCGACCACTCGTCATTGGAACGTTCTGGCAACCGCGGCGCCATGCGCAACGGATCAAGGATGCCTTGCTTGTCCATGACGAAGCGGCTCTTGATGCCCGAGGCTCTTTCGATAAAAGCAGCGCTCGACTCCGTCAGGGCCTGAACGTCTCCGCGCTCAATCGCTGACGCGTTTTCGGCATTGAACAGGGCGACATAGGCATTGAAAGACTGCACCAGCTCATCGTTGGAAATGCTGTTGGCCGGGGTATACAGGCCAGTGCCACTGATGACGACGTTATGCACGGTCGTTCCTCTCTTATTTGATCGTCGCAAGCAACGACCTGCTGGGCATGAGCATTGGTACCAACGTACCAATACGTACGGAAAATTGTCCCGTTAAGGCACGGGTTTCAGGTTGAATCATTTGGCAGGCGGGCCGATTTCCGGCGCCTGAGCGTCCGTCTTCGCGAATGAATTCGCTCCCACAATTTGATTGCATTCCGCTGTGGGAGCGAATTCATTCGCGAAGACGTCGGCGCTGTCAGCAACGCTCTATCAGACAGTCTGCGAATAATGGTGCGAAGTGTGCCATATCGGCCCGATTTTCGCGCTATTCAGCCATCCACCTGGCTCCATTGCTTACTCAGGCGCTTGTCCGAAACCGGAATTTTTGTCCCCAGTTGCTGGGCAAACAGCGACACACGATATTCCTCCAGCCACCAGCGGTACACCACCAACTCCGCGTCGCGTTTACCTTCCTGGGCATGCTTGCCGGCGCGGGCCTGATACTGAGCCCACACGTCAGCCAGCTCGGTGCTCCAGAGGCGGTCTTTCTGCACTTGGCCGGGCAGTTTTTCCAGGCGCATCTCGATGGACTTCAAATAGCGTGGCAGCTCCTTGAGCCACTGCGCAGGCGTTTCGCGAACGAATCCCGGATACACCAGGTGTTTCAGCTGCGACTTGATGTCGTTGAGCGCTACCGCCTGTGCCAGATCAATCTTGCCCTTGAAGCGTTTTTGCAGACCGTGCCACAGGGTGAGGATCTCCAGTGTCAGTTTCGCCAGGCGCTCAGCGTGCTCGGTCCAGCCGGCACGTTTGCGTTCGGCCAGCGCTGCCAGCCCGGCCCCGTCGCGCGGCAGGCTGACTTCGCAGTCGAGAATGCAGCTGTCGAGACTGGCCAGCAGAATGTCTTCGACCAACCCATCGATCCGTCCCAGTTCGCGGTGAAGCAACGCCAGCTCGGTTTGCCCTGGCAGCTTGCTGCGCAAGAACTTGGCCGGCTCGGCAAGTTGTTGCAACAGCAAACGCTGCAAGGCACGACGGTGCTGATACTCGGCTTCAGCAGGCGTCGAGAAGCGCCCTTCCTTGACCGTGCCCGCGTCTTCGACCAGCGCCGGGTACACCGTCATCGACAGGCCCGCGATGTTTTGTTGGGTTTTTTCGGCCACCGGGGCGAAGATTTTGGCCTCGACAGGCAACTGGTTTTTCGACGTTTGCGGCGCGGCCAATGCAGCCTGACTGGCCTCGGCGAAACGCGCCGTCAACTGGGCCAGCTCACGTCCTTCACCGAGGAATTTACCGCTGCCGTCGAGGATTTCCAGGTTCATCTTCAGATGGCCGTCGAGCTGCTGGGCCGCTTCGACCCAGGCTTCGTCCGTCACCCGTGCGCCGGTCATGCGCAGCAGCTCACGCCCCAGCGCATGCGGCAACGAGCCCTCGCCGAAGGTGATGCGCTGCAACGCGGCCTTGATAAAGTCAGGCACCGGCACGAAGTTTTTGCGAACCGCTTTGGGCAAGTTGCGCACCAACGCGATGCATTTGGTTTCCAGCAACCCAGGCACCAGCCATTCCAGACGCTCGCCAGGCAACGCTGGCAGCAAAGGCGCAGGCACCCGCAGCGTCACACCGTCGCGCGGATGATTGGGCTCGAAGTGATAACTCAGCGCCAGGATCAAATCGCCCAGACGCAAGGTGTCCGGGTAATATGCGGCCGTGATTTCGCTGGCTTCGCGGGCCAGCACGTCTTCTTCGCGCATGATCAGCAACTGCGGATTTTTCTGGCTTTCGACCTTGTACCAACTGTCGAAGGTCGCGGTTTGATGAATCTCCGCCGGGACCCGTGCTTCGTAATAACTGAACAGTGTGTCTTCGTCGGCCAGAATGTCACGACGGCGCGCCTTGGCCTCCAGCTCGTCGAGTTGTTCCAGCAATTGAGTATTGGCGGTCAGGCATTTGGCCCGCGAAAGAATCTCGCCACGCACCAACGCTTCACGGATAAACAGCTCGCGGGACACTTGAGGATCGATTGGACCGTAATGCACCGGACGCCGACCGACCACGATCAAGCCGAACAGGGTGATCTGCTCGAACGCCACGACTTGGCCGCGCTTCTTCTCCCAATGCGGTTCGAAATGATTTTTCTTGATCAGATGCCCGGCCAGCGGCTCGATCCAGTCCGCATCGATCTTGGCCACCATGCGCGCATAGAGCTTGGTGGTTTCCACCAACTCGGCGGCCATCAGCCATTGTGGGCGTTTCTTGCCCAGCCCGGACGACGGATGAATCCAGAACCGCCGCTGGCGCGCACCCAAGTAATCGCCGTCTTCGGTCTTCTGACCGATCTGGCTGAGCAAGCCGGACAGCACGGCCTTGTGCAACTTGGTGTAATCGGCCGGTTCTTGGTTGACCGTCAACTGCAGGTCGCGGCAGATCAGGCTCAATTGCCGATGGGAGTCGCGCCACTCGCGCAAGCGCAGGTAATTGAGGAAGTTCTTGCGGCACCAATTGCGCAGCGGGCTGGCAGTCAGGGCCAGGCGTTGCTCTTCAAAACCGCGCCACAGATTGACCAGCCCGGCGAAGTCCGAATCGATGTCCTTCCATTGCGCGTGAGCCTGATCCGCCGCCTGTTGCCGCTCAGGCGGACGTTCGCGAACGTCCTGCACGGACATGGCGCTGGCAACGATCAAGACTTCCTGCAAGCTGCCTTGTTTGGCTGCTTCCAGCAACATGCGACCCATACGTGGGTCCACCGGCAGGCGCGCCAGTTGACGACCCAACGGCGTCAGCTGGTTCTCGCGGTTGACCGCCGACAGCTCTTGCAACAGGTTGAAACCGTCGCTGATGGCCTTGCCATCGGGCGGCTCGATAAAGGGGAAATCGGTGATCTCGCCCAGACGCAAATGCAGCATCTGCAAAATCACTGCCGCCAGGTTGGTCCGCAGGATTTCCGGATCGGTGAATTCCGGTCTGCCGTTGAAATCTTCTTCGCTGTACAGGCGCACGCACAGACCCGGCTCGACCCGGCCGCAACGGCCCTTGCGCTGGTTGGCGCTGGCTTGCGAAACTGCTTCGATGGGCAGGCGCTGAACCTTGGCGCGGTAGCTGTAACGGCTGATCCGCGCAGTGCCGCTGTCAATCACGTAGCGAATGCCCGGCACCGTCAGCGAGGTTTCGGCAACGTTGGTCGCCAGCACCACACGCCTTCCCGGGTGGGACTGAAAAATCCGCTGCTGCTCGGCTGGCGACAGGCGTGCGTACAACGGCAGGATTTCGGTGTGTTTGAGTTGAGCCTTGCGCAGCATTTCCGCCGCATCACGGATTTCCCGTTCGCCCGGCAAAAATACCAGCACATCGCCAGGACTCTTGCGTTCGCTGCGCTCGAATGCCTCCAGTTCATCAAGCGTTGCCAGAATCGCCTGATCGACCGTCAAGTCATCCTCGACCGCATTGCCCTCCTCGTCCTGCTGGGACGTCAGTGGGCGATACCAGGTTTCCACCGGGAACGTGCGGCCAGAGACTTCAACAATCGGTGCATCATTGAAATGCTCGGAGAAACGCTGCAGGTCGATGGTCGCTGAGGTGATGATGAGCTTCAGGTCAGGGCGACGCGGCAGCAGGGTTTTCAAGTAGCCGAGCAGGAAGTCGATGTTCAGGCTGCGTTCGTGGGCTTCGTCGACGATGATCGTGTCGTAGCGTTCCAGATAGCGGTCGTGCTGGGTTTCAGCCAGCAGAATACCGTCGGTCATCAGCTTGATCAGGGTATTGCTGTCACTTTGATCTTCGAAACGCACTTGATAGCCAACCAGCGCGCCCAACGGCGTGCCCAGTTCTTCAGCAACCCGGCTCGCCACGCTGCGGGCAGCGATCCGACGCGGCTGGGTGTGGCCGATCAGGCCGTGCTGGCCGCGACCGATTTCCAGGCAGATCTTCGGTAACTGCGTGGTTTTGCCTGAGCCGGTTTCGCCCGCAATGATCAGCACCTGATGCTTGAGCAACGCCGCCTTGATCTCGTCGCGTTTGGCGGCAATTGGCAGGCTGTCGTCGTAGCGAATCACCGGCAGGCTGTCGCGCCGGGCCGTGACCTGGGCAAAAGACGCCTGCACGCGCGCCGACCACTGCGCCAGCTTGGCCTCGTCGGGCTTCTTTTGAAGCTCATGCAACTGACGACGAAAGCGATGACGATCAGAAATCATCGCGTGGTCGAGGTTTTTCAGCAGTTGGTCGATGGAGGGCGATTCGTCAGTCATCAGGTGCGCAAAGTCTTTTGATGGGTGCAAAGGCGGGGATTGTCGCAGATTTGCCTGTGGATAGGACAACTGCCAGACCCCATTCGCAGGCAAGCCTGCTCCCACAGGGGACCGCGTACTTCTGTGGGAGCAGGCTTGCCTGCGAATAGGGCCGACACCACCGCTAAAACCAACAAGCCCAGCAATGGCGGGGCTTGGGGTGTGATGCTTGGCTTATTTTTTCAGGCTGCGCTTTTTCAGTTCGTCATCTCGCAGTTGCCGACGCAGGATCTTGCCGACGTTGGTGGTCGGCAGCGCATCGCGAAACTCCACGGACTTCGGCACTTTGTAGCCAGTGACATTGGCACGCATGTGTTCCATGACCTGCTCTTTGGTCAGGGTCACGCCCGGTCTGGCGACGATGAACAGCTTGATCGCCTCGCCGGATTTCTCATCCGGAATACCGATGGCTGCACACTGCAATACGCCGGGCAGGGTCGCCAGCACATCTTCGAGTTCGTTGGGGTAGACGTTGAAACCGGAGATCAGAATCATGTCTTTTTTGCGATCAACGATGCGTATGTAGCCGTCTGGCTGAATGATCGCGATATCGCCGGTTTTCAACCAGCCCTCGGCGTCGAGCATTTCATCGGTAGCGGCCTGCTGCTGCCAGTAGCCCTTCATGACCTGCGGGCCTTTGACGCACAGTTCACCCACCTCGCCCAACGGCAGCTCATTGCCCGCGTCATCAATGACCCGGCACAACGTTGAGGGCACTGGAATACCAATGGTGCCTATCTGAATACTCTGGATCGGGTTGACCGTGGCCACCGGGCTGGTTTCGGTCATGCCGTAACCTTCGCAGATCCCGCAGCCGGTCACTTCTTTCCAGCGCTCGGCGGCTGACAATTGCAGGGCCATGCCGCCGGACAGGGTGACTTTCAACGCGGAGAAGTCGAGTTTGCGGAATGCCTCGTTATTGCACAGCGCCACGAACAGGGTGTTAAGGCCGACAAAACCACTGAACTTCCACTTCGACAGCTCCTTGACCATCGCCGAAAGGTCGCGCGGATTGCTGATCAGGATGTTGTGGTTGCCGATCAGCATCATCGCCATGCAGTGAAAGGTGAAGGCATAGATGTGGTACAGCGGCAGTGGCGTGATCAGAATCTCGCACCCTTCATGCAGGTTGGAGCCCATCAGCGCCTTGCACTGCAGCATGTTGGCAATCAGATTACGGTGGGTCAGCATGGCGCCCTTGGCCACACCCGTGGTGCCGCCGGTGTACTGCAACACTGCGACGTCGCTGCCGACAGGCGAAGCGTCCTTGACCGGCTGGCCACGGCCTTTGCTCAGTACGTCGTTGAATTTGATCGCCTTGGGCAAATGAAACGCCGGGACCATTTTCTTCACGTACTTGATCACGCTGTTGATCAGCAGACGCTTGAGCGGTGGCAGCATGTCCGCCACTTCGGTGATGATGATGTGCTGCACCTTGGTCTTGGGCACCACGCTCTCGGCCAGATGCGCCATGTTCGCCAGGCACACCAACGCCTTCGCGCCGGAGTCGTTGAACTGGTGTTCCATTTCCCGTGCGGTGTACAGCGGGTTGGTGTTGACCACAATCAAGCCGGCACGAATGGCTCCGAACACAGCGATTGGGTATTGCAGCAGGTTGGGCAATTGCACCGCGATACGGTCGCCCGGTTGCAGGTCCGTGTGCTGCTGTAGATAAGCAGCAAAAGCACCCGACAACTCATACATCTCAGCGTAAGTGAGGGTCTTGCCCAGGTTGCTGAAAGCCGGTTTATTGGCGAAACGCTGGCATGATTGCTTCAATACCGCCTGAATATTTGGATACTCGTCAGGATTGATATCGGCAGCAATGCCAGACGGGTATTTATCCTTCCAGAAATTTTCGAGCATGGAAGCCGACTCCTCAGCGACAGCGAATTCTACACACCGCTTAAATGCGATGATTTCTTGTGTTTTGTTACAGAGCTTTTTGCTCACCGAGAGGTCCAAAAGCGGGCCGAGAGTAGCAGCTTTGCCAAGGGTCGACTAGAGCCAATAGCGGCCCAAACAGTCATAATCGTGACTTTAAATAATATTTGGTCACATTTAGAGCAAGCATACTGTTTGGCGAAAAATGGGGTATCAGAGACACCGCGATGGCAATATTTCAGGCGTTTCGCGTCAAGCCATTCGCGAATAAATTCGCTCCCACAGAATTGTGAATAACCTGTGGAAGCGAATTTATTCGCGATGGAGGTGTGTCAGACACTCCTCATGGTCAGGCAATATCGCGCAGTTCGCGACGCAGGATCTTGCCCACCGGGGTCATTGGTAATGAGTCGCGTAACACGATGTGCTTGGGCACTTTATAGCCGGTGAAGTTTTCTTTGCAGTAGGCCTTGAGCTCTTCAACACTGACGCCCATCTCCCGCGCCACCACGAACAGCTTCACCGCTTCGCCCGAGCGATCATCAGGCACGCCGATCACCGCGCAACTGGCGACCTTAGGGTGAGCCATGACGACATCTTCGATTTCATTGGGGTACACGTTGAAGCCAGAGACGATGATCATGTCTTTCTTGCGATCGACGATGCGTACAAAGCCGTCCGGGTCGATCACCGCGATGTCGCCGGTTTTCAACCAGCCTTCGGCATCCAGCACTTCAGCGGTGGCATCAGGTCGGTGCCAATAGCCCTTCATGACCTGCGGGCCTTTGATACACAGCTCGCCACGCTCTCCAATCGCAAGCTCAGCACCACTGTCATCGGTTACTTTCAACGCCGTACCGGGCACCGGAATGCCCACCGTGCCCAGCCGTGCCTTGTCGCCATAGGGGTTGGTGCACGCCACTGGCGAGGTTTCAGTCAGACCGTAACCTTCAACAATTCGGCAACCGGTGAGTTGCTGCCAGCGTTCGGCCGTGGCCTTGACCAGTGCAGTGCCCCCGGAGTTGGTGAGTTTGAGGTTGGAGAAGTCCAGGCTTTTGAAGTCAGGGTGTTCCATCAGCGCTACGAACAGCGTGTTCAGCCCCAGCAACGCCGAGAAACGCCATTTTTTCAGCTCTTTGATGAAGCCGCCAATATCCCGAGGGTTGGTGATCAGCACGTTGTGGTTGCCACTTACCATCATGCACATGCAATTCGCGGTGAAGGCATAGATGTGATAAAGCGGCAACGGCGCGATCATCACCTCGCTGCCTTGCTTGAAGAGTTGGCTGCCGTCCGGGCCATGTTGCAGCATGCAGGCATACACCTGCTGCATGTTCGCCACCAGGTTGCCATGGGTGAGCATCGCACCTTTGGGCAAACCAGTGGTGCCGCCGGTATATTGCAGTACAGCAATGTCATCAATGCCGACCTTGACCCCTTGCAGATGATGACCACGCCCCAGCTTCAATACGCTCTTGAACGAGACGGCCTGCGGCAGGTCAAACGCCGGGACCATCTTCTTGACCTTCTCGACGATAGTGTTGACCAGCCAGCCTTTAGCCGGCGGTTGCATATCGCCCATCTTTACTTCGATCAGGTACTGGATGTCGGTGTCGGGCAGCACTTCCTGTACCAGCTTGCCGAACATGTTCAGGTAGACCAGCGCACGGGCGCCGGAATCCTTGAACTGATGGCGCATTTCACGAGCGGTGTACAGTGGGTTGGTGTTGACCACGATCAGGCCCGCACGCAACGCACCAAACACCGCGATGGGGTATTGAAGCAAGTTCGGCATTTGCACGGCGATGCGATCGCCTGGCTGCAGGTCGGTCTGTGTTTGCAAGTAGGCGGTGAACGCGGCCGAGTAACGCTCCAGCTCTGCGTAGGTGATAGTGACCCCCATATTGCTAAAGGCCGGACGATCAGCGAATGCCTTGCAGCAGCGCTCGAACACTTCGATCACTGACTTGTAAGCACCGAGATCCACCTCAGAGAGAACGCCTGCAGGGCGTTTGTCGTTCCAGAATTCAGGTTGCATTGTTTTTTTTCCTCTTACCTGAGTATGCCTGGCCCGCTGCATTAAAAGCGGGGCTTTCCGGACGGTAGCAGCTAACACCAACAAGGCAAATAGCGCGCAACACGTCATCAACAGCGTGAATCTTACTGCCGATCGGACTGCAATTTGTCGATGAGCGATACACTGCAAGCAAATGTCACGCTAGGCACAAGGAATCGCCATGAATCACGATGCTTTCTGGCTCGATACCAATGATCACAGCCGCCTCTACGTCAATCATTGGTATCCACCTGTCGCGCCAAGGGCGGTCGTGATGCTGTCCCACGGGATGGCCGAGCACAGCGCCCGCTATGAGCGTTTCGGCGCAGCCTTGAGTGCAGCCGGCTTCGAACTCTATGCCCCGGATCAACGCGGCCATGGTAAAACCGCCGCCCACGGCGTGCTCGGGCACTACGCCGATGCGGATGGCTGGAACAAGGTGGTGGGCGATCTGGCCTGCCTGAGGCAGTACATCGGCCAGAAGCATCCGGGCCTACCGGTTTTTCTGATGGGCCACAGCATGGGCAGCTACATCGCCCAGGCGTACCTGCTGCATCACAGCGCCAGCCTGCAAGGCGCAATTCTTAGCGGGTCGAACTTTCAGCCGGCTTCTCTTTATCGCAGCGCCAGCCTGATTGCCAGGCTAGAGCGTTTGCGTCAAGGTGCGACCGGGCGCAGTGCGTTGATCGAATGGCTATCGTTCGGCTCGTTCAACAAAGCCTTCAAGCCCACGCGTACGGCGTTCGACTGGCTCAGTCGCGATCCGCAAGAGGTCGACCGTTACGTGAACGATCCGCTATGCGGCTTCCGTTGCACCAACCAATTCTGGCTCGACATGCTGGCCGGGTTGCAGCAAATCAGCAAACCGACGAACCTCGCGCAGATTGATCCGGGCCTGCCTCTGCTGGTGATCGGCGGCGAATGTGATCCCGTCAGCAATGGCAAGCGTCTCAAAGACCTTGCCGATGCCTTGATTTCGGCGGGTAATCAAGCGCTAGCGCTGAAAATTTACCCACAGGCGCGGCACGAACTGCTTAATGAAACCAACCGCGACGAAGTCACTCGTGATTTACTCGCGTGGCTGGAGCACGCTCTGTCAAACCCACGACCTCCGCGCACCGAATGAATGAATAGCTTTTTCAAGACATCGATACGTTAATCGTCAACCAACACGCCACAGGATTATTCAATGACTCAAGTCACCAACACGCCTTACGAAGCTCTCGAAGTCGGCCAAACCGCCAGCTACAGCAAAACTGTCGAAGAGCGTGACATCCAGTTATTCGCTGCGATGTCGGGCGATCACAACCCGGTGCACCTTGATCCTGAATTCGCCGCCCAGACCATGTTCAAAGAGCGTATTGCCCATGGCATGTTCAGCGGTGCATTGATCAGCGCGGCAGTGGCATGTGAGCTGCCTGGACCGGGCACTATTTATATCGGTCAGCAAATGAGCTTTCAGAAGCCAGTGAAAATTGGCGACACCCTGACCGTGCGCCTGGAAATTCTGGAAAAGCTGCCCAAATTCCGCGTACGCATCGCTACCCGCGTATTCAACCAGCGAGATGAGCTGGTAGTGGACGGCGAAGCCGAGATCCTCGCCCCTCGCAAACAACAGACCGTCACCCTGCCTACCTTGCCGCCAATCAGCATCGGCTGAGGTCACTGCGCCCGCGCTTTGGTGCGGGCACGACTAAAGTCGAGACGAAAAAAAGGCGACCGAAGTCGCCCAAAGTGCCTTGCGTGCTCGTGTACCGAAACGACTCTCAGCGTTGTTTGCGCTTGTGCGAGTCCTTCCAGATAAATAGTCCCAGGCCGGCAAAAAACAACACCATCAGGCCTACGGTGACAACACCTGCGATAACCACATTATCGAAAAACATAACTGCCGCCCCTGATTAACCCTGTTCGATAGAGCTAGATTAACCAAGGTGACGCGGGAGGAAATTGATCCAGATCAAGCGCCACCGCGACAGCGCGCGGCACGCAACGAACAACTGATCTGGGTCAAAAATAGGAGGGGGAAGACGAACAATCAGGGCTTTTTCGGTTTGCTCTTGGGCTTTTTCTTTCCTTTGCCCATCGGCAGCGCCTGCTCGAAAGCCTGGCGTACTTCGTTGAGACGCTTGTCATTGAGATCGTGCGTGCGCTTGGCGCGTTCAGCGCCCAAGTCTATCAATTTGTCGTCTTCGCTCATGGCCTGTACGTCTTGAACACGGGAGTACTGACAATAATGCGGGGGGATTACGGCCGTGACCAGCGCTGATAGGTGCTAGCACCACAAAATGTTCAAAGCCTCGCAGGCGCGTGATCCCTGTGAGAGCAGGTTTGCCTGCAAAGGGCCCGACGCAGCACCTCTGAGCGACTCAAACCTCCACATCCACCCACAATCCCTGCCTCGGCTCGTCATCGATCAACGCCACCACCGGTACCGTGTTATCGGCGTTCAACGAATTGCCAGGGATCGCCAGCCGTTCTTCTGGCTCCGGCTGTCCCTTGCGCTGTCTTTCCCGGCGACGTTGCAGTTCTTCGCGCAGCAACAACGCGGTCTGCTCGGGGTCGCGATTGCGCAGGTCGATGGTGCTTTCATTGGAACTGGGCTGCACAGGCACCACCGGCGGAATATCCGGTCTTTGCTTGGCGGGATCGAGTTGAGAGGTAATGGGCGCTGCACTCAGCGGAATCATCGGTGGCAGCATAGTTATTGTTCTCCTGTAAGCAGGCTGTCGGCTGCAGGTTCTGCAGCTTGAGCCGCTGAACACAAAAGTTTCGACTATGTTCTGGTCAACAAGTGCCCTCGCACAGCCGTGTCCATGGCCACATATCCAATGAGTGCGGGCTGTTTTGACGGTGCCCTTTGGTTTGGGTGCGCTGATCCGTTAACATAGTCGGCTTTTCACGGCGGGAGTCAGGCAGCATGGCGCAGCAGTATCAACCGGGGCAACGCTGGATTAGTGACAGCGAAGCCGAGCTGGGTTTGGGCACCGTTCTGGCGCAGGACGGCCGCTTGCTGACCGTGCTCTATCCGGCCACTGGCGATACCCGCCAGTACGCGCTGCGTAATGCACCGCTCACACGCGTACGCTTTTCGCCGGGCGATGTGATCACGCACTTCGAAAGCTGGAAAATGACCGTGCGCGAAGTCGACGACGTCGACGGGCTGCTGGTCTACCACGGCCTCAATACCCAGAACGAACCTGTCACCCTGCCGGAAACCCAGCTATCGAACTTTATTCAGTTCCGTCTGGCCTCTGACCGTCTGTTTGCCGGGCAGATCGACCCTCTGGCCTGGTTCTCGCTGCGTTATCACACACTGGAACACACCAGCCGTCAGTTGCAGTCGTCGCTTTGGGGGCTGGGCGGCGTCCGTGCGCAGCCGATTGCTCACCAGTTGCACATCGCCCGCGAAGTCGCTGACCGTATCGCGCCACGGGTTCTGCTGGCTGACGAAGTGGGCTTGGGCAAAACCATCGAAGCCGGCCTGGTGATCCATCGTCAATTACTGTCTGGCCGCGCCAATCGGGTTCTGATCCTGGTTCCGGAAAACCTCCAGCACCAATGGCTGGTAGAAATGCGTCGCCGCTTCAACCTGCAAGTGGCGCTGTTCGACGCCGAACGCTTTATCGAAAGCGATGCCGGCAACCCCTTCGAAGACACCCAACTGGCGCTGGTCGCGCTGGAGTGGCTGGTCGACGATGAAAAAGCCCAGGACGCGCTGTTTGCCGCTGGCTGGGATCTGCTGGTAGTCGACGAAGCTCACCACTTGGTCTGGCACGAAGAACAAGCCAGCCCTGAGTATTCCCTGGTCGAGCAACTGGCCGAAGTCATTCCTGGCGTTCTGCTGCTGACCGCCACCCCGGAACAACTGGGTCAGGACAGCCACTTCGCCCGTCTGCGTCTGCTCGATCCAAATCGATTCCATGACCTGCACGCGTTTCGCGCCGAAAGCGAAAACTATCGCCCGGTGGCCGAAGCGGTGCAGGAGTTGCTCGATCAGGGTCGCCTGTCGCCTAAGGCGCACGAGACCATCCACGGCTTCCTCGGTGCCGAAGGCGAGGCCCTGCTGGGCGCTGTGGCCGACGGCGATACCGAAGCCAGTGCACGCCTGATCCGCGAGCTGCTGGACCGCCATGGCACCGGCCGCGTGCTGTTCCGTAATACTCGGGCCGCCGTGCAAGGTTTCCCGGAGCGCAAACTGCACCCGTATCCATTGCCCTGCCCGGTCCAATACATGGAGTTGCCGGTGGGCGAACATGCCGACCTGTACCCGGAAGTCAGCTTCCAGTCGCAACCGGACATCACTGAAGAAGAACGCTGGTGGCGCTTCGATCCGCGGGTCGACTGGTTGATCGACACCCTGAAAATGCTCAAGCGCGTCAAAGTGCTGGTGATCTGCGCCCACGCCGAAACCGCGATGGACCTGGAAGACGCTCTGCGCGTGCGTTCAGGGACCCCGGCCACGGTGTTCCATGAAGGCATGAACATCCTCGAACGTGACCGCGCCGCTGCGTACTTCGCCGATGAAGAATTTGGCGCCCAAGTGCTGATCTGCTCGGAAATCGGTAGCGAAGGTCGCAACTTCCAGTTCGCCCATCATCTGGTACTGTTCGATCTGCCGGCACACCCAGACCTGCTGGAACAACGGATCGGTCGTCTCGACCGAATCGGCCAGAAGCACATCATCGAGGTGCATGTACCGTATCTGGAAACCAGCCCGCAAGAGCGCCTGTTCCAGTGGTATCACGAAGCACTGAACGCCTTCCTCAATACCTGCCCGACCGGCAATGCCCTGCAGCACACATTCGGCCCGCGTCTGCTGCCGCTGCTGGAAAGTGGCGATGACGGCGAGTGGCAAACCCTGGTCGACGATGCGCGCAACGAGCGCATTCGTCTGGAAGGTGAACTGCACAGCGGACGCGACCGCTTGCTGGAGCTCAACTCTGGCGGCGCCGGCGAAGGCGAAGCACTGGTTGAAGCGATTCTTGAACAGGATGATCAATTCACACTGCCGATCTACATGGAGACCCTGTTCGACGCCTTTGGTATCGACAGCGAAGACCATTCGGAAAACGCACTGATCCTCAAACCGAGCGAAAAAATGCTCGACGCCAGCTTCCCGCTGGGCGATGACGAAGGCGTGACCATCACTTACGACCGCAATCAGGCGCTCGCGCGTGAAGACATGCAGTTCCTCACCTGGGAGCACCCGATGGTCCAGGGCGGCATGGACCTGGTGTTGGCCGGTTCCATGGGCAACACAGCGGTGGCACTGATCAAGAACAAGGCGCTGAAACCCGGCACCGTGTTGCTGGAACTGCTCTATGTCAGCGAAGTCGTCGCGCCCCGCTCGTTGCAGCTCGGGCGCTACCTGCCGCCAGCGGCACTGCGCTGCTTGCTCGACACCAATGGCAACGACCTGTCGGGTCGCGTGTCATTCGTGACCTTGAATGAGCAGTTGGAAAGCGTGCCACGTGCCAGCGCTAACAAGTTCATCCAGGCGCAGCGTGATGTGCTCAACCCGCAGATCAATGCTGGCGAAGCCAAGATCGCGCCGAAACACGCCGAGCGCGTGGCCGAAGCGCAACGTCGTCTGGCCGCCGATACCGATGAAGAACTGGCGCGTCTGACGGCGTTACAAGCCGTCAATCCTACCGTGCGCGACAGCGAACTGGTTGCCTTGCGCAAACAACGCGAACAGGGTCTGGCCATGCTCGACAAAGCTGCACTGCGCCTGGAAGCGATTCGGGTGTTGGTGGCGGGTTGATCTGCTGAACGTGTAAATAACAAAGCCCGCTGATGCGGGCTTTGTTATTTCTAGCAAATGACTAGCGATTGAGCCGGCACCGCCTTCGCGAATGAATTCGCACACAGGATTTTCGAGATTTGTGGGAGCGAATTTATTCGCGAATGGACCGAAGGGGTATTTCAGGCCGTTACCACTGGCATATCCGGCTTATCCCCCACCCTACCCACGAAAAACCGTCACCCAGCGTGGGGCTTTTCGCTACGACACAGCATCAGCCATTTGCTTGCGGGTTACCTGCGTACTCACCCCACATTCATATCGCACCAATAAAGGGCGCTAAATCAGACCTGCGCCCTATCCTGGATCAGCACCCAAGGCGCCACGACAACCGCCCACATCGGTGGATCGCGCTCGAGAAGATCCAGCGCCCGCGATTCAGCCACCTTGCTGACATCCCCTGCTGCTAGCCACGCAGCCACTTTATCGGCCTGATTTTCGGCCACTGCGTGAGCCACTTCGATCAAATCCAAAGGTGCTTCGACCCACAACAGGGCACCCCTCGCAAAGAATGGTTGCAATTCACTCCAGGTGATTGCTGCGGTTTCGCCAAGCAGTTTGGCATAGAGGGTGCTAGCTTCTTGCGTCATGGGTTTCACCAAAGAGAAAATCGGCGCAATCATAGCGCCGCAATTTCTACAGACAAACCCAGATTTAAGTGGTTGATTGTACGAAGGGTTCAGAAACGACCGGGGGTGCCGACTGATATGTGCAGCTCACATAGCCAGGAAGTCGGCTCGATTCTGTATCTTTCTTTCAATTAAGCGACATCATATGGTTTTCCTCCCAGCAGCCAGCTTTTCAAGCGACAAACCGGCGCTCTACACTGTACCGGTACAGTTGCCAGGGGGATGACCGGGCGTTTCTAATCCGGTCCTGCAGCTTTGGCCGCCAGGATTATAAAAATTAAAACACAAGAGTGGAGCATCATGACTAAGGGTACTAAGCAGATTTCCAAGCTGTTTGCCGCATTGGTTCTGGCGGGGGTTGCCAGCCATTCGTTCGCTGCAGATACCATCAAAATCGGTATCGCCGGCCCTAAAACCGGTGCTGTTGCCCAATACGGCGACATGCAGTTCAGTGGTGCCAAAATGGCCATTGAGCAAATCAACGCCAAAGGCGGCGTTGATGGCAAGAAACTCGAAGCCGTTGAATACGACGATGCCTGTGATCCGAAACAAGCGGTCGCGGTCGCCAACAAAGTCGTCAACGATGGCGTGAAATTCGTTGTGGGTCACCTGTGCTCCAGCTCGACTCAACCCGCTTCGGACATTTACGAAGACGAAGGCATCATCATGGTGACCCCGGCCGCTACCAGCCCGGAAATCACCGCTCGTGGCTACAAAATGATCTTCCGCACCATCGGTCTGGACAGTGCTCAGGGTCCAGCGGCCGGTAACTACATCGCTGATGTCGTCAAACCGAAAATTGTCGCTGTCATCCACGACAAGCAACAGTACGGTGAAGGCATCGCGACAGCCGTTAAGAAAACCCTCGAAAGCAAAGGCATAAAAGTCGCTCTGTTCGAAGGCATCAACGCTGGCGACAAAGACTTCTCCTCGATGATCGCGAAGATGAAACAAGCCAACGTCGACTTCGTTTACTACGGCGGCTACCACCCTGAGCTGGGTCTGATCCTGCGTCAGGCGAAAGAGAAAGGCCTGAAAGCCGGCTTCATGGGTCCAGAAGGCGTGGGTAACGCATCGATCTCCCAGATCGCTCAGGATGCTTCCGAAGGTCTGTTGGTCACGCTGCCTAAATCTTTCGACCAGGACCCTTCCAACAAGGCACTGGTAGAAGCATTTGCTGCGAAGAAAGAAGACCCGAGCGGCCCGTTCGTATTCCCGGCTTACGCCGCAGTTGAAGTGATCGCGGAAGGCATCAAGAAAGCCGGCAGTGAAGACACCGCCAAAGTGGCTGCAGCTATCCACGCGGGCACCTTCAAGACCCCGACCGGCGACCTGAGCTTCGATAACAAGGGCGACCTGAAAGACTTCAAATTCGTGGTCTATACCTGGCACAAAGACGGCACCAAAACTGAAGCTCCGTTGAAATAATCGACAAGCTTGTGACTCACCCAAAGCCCACTGCATCCACAGTGGGCTTTGTTTTACGAGTAACGGGTAGAGCCCTGCGCTATAGCACCTCTTCCTCCCTGAAAATCTTGAAACCGTCACCAGTGATTCACTGGGCTCACGTCAAACGTGGACAAATACCACGCACGCGAGCGGGAAACGACTTAACCAGTGAACACTCAGTAGGTTTTTAGGAGCGCTGTAATGCCTGAGATAGATTTCTATCACTTTTTCCAACAGCTGATTAATGGTCTGACCATTGGCAGCACCTATGCCTTGATCGCCATTGGCTACACCATGGTTTACGGCATCATTGGCATGATCAACTTCGCCCACGGCGAGGTGTACATGATCGGCTCGTACGTGGCGTTCATCGCTATCGCCGGCCTGACCATGCTCGGACTGGACAGCTTGCCACTGCTGATCACCGCCGCGTTCGTCGCAAGCATCGTCGTCACCAGTGCTTACGGCTACGCCATCGAGCGTGTTGCCTACCGCCCTTTGCGCGGCAGCAACCGGTTGATCCCGCTGATCTCGGCAATTGGTATGTCGATCTTCCTGCAAAACACGGTCTTGCTCGCTCAAGACTCGAAAGACAAGTCGATCCCCAACCTGATCCCCGGCAACTTCGTGTTCGGCACCGCCAGTACCCATGAGGTGGTGATTTCGTACATGCAGATTCTGATTTTCATCGTCACCCTGGTCGCCATGCTCGCACTGACCTGGTTCATCTCCCGCTCTCGTCTGGGCCGCGCCTGCCGCGCCTGCGCCGAAGACATCAAGATGGCCAACCTGCTCGGCATCAACACCAACAACATCATCGCCCTGACCTTCGTCATCGGTGCCGCGCTGGCTGCGGTCGCTGCGGTATTGCTGAGTATGCAATACGGCGTGATCAACCCTAACGCCGGCTTCCTTGTCGGAATCAAGGCATTTACCGCCGCAGTACTCGGTGGCATCGGCAGTATCCCCGGCGCCATGCTCGGTGGGTTGGTGTTGGGTGTAGCTGAAGCCTTTGGTGCCGATGTCTTCGGCGACCAATACAAGGATGTGGTGGCGTTCGCTCTTCTCGTATTGGTGCTGTTAGTCCGGCCGACCGGCCTGCTTGGCCGTCCGGAGGTTGAAAAAGTATGACCAGGAATCTCAAACCGGCGTTTTTCAGCGCCTTGCTGGTGCTGGCAGTTGCCTACCCGATCCTCGGCCTCAAGCTGGAAATCGTCGGTGTCAATCTGACCGTCATCGGTACAAGCAACGCAATGCTGGCCGCCATATTCGGCTCCGCTATCGCGATATTTTTACGGGTGCTGTTCCATGAGCAGATCAGCGCGACCTGGCGTTCGACACCGAACGTGCCCCGTATCCCGACCAAAACGACTGACTTCCTGACCCAACCCACCACTCAGCGCTGGATCGTTCTTGCCCTGGTGATGGTGGCGCTGGTCTGGCCGTTCTTCGGCTCACGCGGCGCGGTGGATATCGCCACACTGATCCTGATCTACGTGATGCTTGGCCTGGGGCTGAACATCGTGGTCGGTCTGGCTGGCCTGCTCGATCTGGGTTATGTCGGCTTCTACGCCGTCGGCGCTTATACCTATGCCCTGCTCTCACATTATTTCGGGCTCAGTTTCTGGATCTGCCTGCCGATTGCCGGGATGATGTCAGCGCTGTTCGGCTTTCTGCTGGGCTTCCCGGTGTTGCGTCTGCGCGGCGACTATCTGGCGATCGTGACCCTGGGTTTCGGTGAGATCATCCGTCTGTTACTGCGTAACATGACGGGACTTACCGGTGGCCCGAACGGCATCAGTAACATCCCGAAACCGACCCTGTTCGGCCTGACGTTCGAGAAAACGGCGGCTGAAGGCATGCAGACCTTCCACGAGTATTTCGGCATCGCCTACAGCTCGGTGAACAAGGTGATTTTCCTGTACCTGGTCGCGTTGTTGCTGGCCTTGCTGGCGCTGTTCGTCATCAACCGCTTGCTGCGCATGCCACTTGGCCGTGCCTGGGAAGCGTTGCGTGAAGACGAAATCGCCTGCCGCGCGCTGGGCCTGAATCCCACACTCATCAAGCTCTCGGCCTTCACCCTCGGCGCCTGCTTTGCCGGTTTCGCGGGAAGCTTCTTCGCCGCACGCCAGGGGTTGGTAACACCGGAGTCATTCACCTTCATCGAGTCCGCCACCATCCTCGCCATCGTCGTTCTAGGCGGAATGGGCTCACAACTGGGCGTGCTACTCGCCGCCATCGTGATGATCCTGTTGCCTGAACTGATGCGTGACTTCAGCGAATACCGCATGTTGATGTTCGGCGCCGTGATGGTGCTGATGATGATCTGGCGTCCACAAGGTCTGCTGCCAATGCAACGTCCCCAAATGAAATTGAAAGCGGAGACGCACTGATGAGCCGCCCCCTTCTGCAAGTCAGCGGCCTGAGCATGCGCTTTGGCGGCTTGTTGGCGGTCAACGGCGTAGGCCTGACCGTTAACGAAAAACAAGTGGTGTCAATGATCGGCCCGAACGGCGCTGGCAAGACCACCGTATTCAACTGCTTGACCGGTTTCTACAAACCCACGGCCGGCAGCATCCTGCTGGACGGCGAAGAGATCCAAGGCCTCGCCGGCCATCAGATTGCGCGCAAGGGCGTGGTGCGTACCTTCCAGAACGTGCGCCTGTTCAAGGAAATGACTGCGGTGGAGAATTTGCTGGTCGCTCAGCATCGCCACCTCAACACCAATTTCCTGGCGGGTCTGTTCAAGACCCCGGCGTTTCGCAAAAGCGAACTCGAGGCGATGGATTATGCCGAGCATTGGCTGGAGCGGGTCAATCTCAAGGAGTTTGCTAACCGTCCCGCCGGCACCCTGGCCTACGGTCAGCAACGTCGCCTGGAAATCGCCCGCTGCATGATGACGCGTCCGCGCATTCTCATGCTCGACGAACCCGCTGCTGGTTTGAACCCGCGTGAAACCGAAGACCTCAAAGCGCTGATCAGTGTGTTGCGCAATGAGCACAACGCCACCGTGCTGCTGATCGAGCACGACATGAAACTGGTCATGAGCATCTCCGACCATATCGTTGTGATCAATCAGGGCACGCCTCTGGCCGACGGCACGCCTGAACAGATCCGTAACAATCCTGAAGTGATCAAAGCCTACCTGGGGGAAGCGTAAATGCTGCAATTCGAAAACGTTTCCACCTTCTACGGCAAAATCCAGGCGCTGCACTCGGTCAACGTCGAGATTCGTCAGGGCGAAATCGTTACCTTGATCGGCGCCAACGGTGCTGGCAAATCCACCCTGCTGATGACGTTGTGCGGCTCACCGCGCGCCCACAGTGGCAGCATTCGCTATATGGGCGAAGAGCTGGTCGGGCAGGAATCGTCGCAGATCATGCGTAAAAGCATCGCGGTGGTGCCCGAAGGCCGTCGTGTATTCGCACGGCTGACCGTGGAAGAGAACCTGGCCATGGGCGGGTATTTCACCGAAAAAGGCGACTATCAGGAGCAGATGGATAAAGTCCTGCACCTGTTCCCGCGCTTGAAGGAACGCTTTAACCAGCGCGGCGGCACCATGTCCGGTGGCGAACAACAGATGCTCGCCATCGGCCGCGCGCTGATGAGCAAACCCAAGCTGTTGTTGCTGGACGAACCGTCGCTGGGTTTGGCGCCGATCATCATTCAGCAGATTTTCGAGATCGTCGAACAACTGCGCCGCGATGGGGTAACGGTGTTCCTGGTGGAACAAAACGCCAACCAGGCCTTGAAAATCGCGGACCGTGCCTACGTGCTGGAGAACGGCCGCGTGGTCATGCAAGGCACCGGTGAAGAGCTGCTGGTTGACCCGAAAGTGCGGGATGCGTATCTGGGTGGTTAAGCCTGTGCTCCAATAAAAAAACGGCCTGCGGGCCGTTTTTTTATGGTTATGGGTCATTGCCGGGGATACGCAAGAACACCCCCACCCAACTACCAGAAAAATCCCACGTAACGCGAGGGCTGTACTGGGTGGTCTTCGTTGACAACCCTGCCGAAAATTACCGTTCATTCCGATATGAAGAACGGCGATGTCCATTACCCCAACGTTCACGCTCAGCATCAAAGGAAACCAGGACCACGAACTGCTCGTTCTAGCCTTTTCAGGCGAAGAGGCCATCAGCGAGTGCTTCAAAATTACCATCGATGTGGTCACCGAACGACCGCCCCGCGAGCTGGAAAACCTGCTGCATAAAGAAGCCTACCTGGCCTTTGGCGATCAGGGGCTGCACGGCCATCTCTACTCCATCCAGAAAGGCAAAGTGGGCACCCGGCTGAGCCATTACCAACTGGTCATGGTGCCGTTTCTGAGCTATTTGCAGCACTCAAGCAATCGGCGGATTTTCCAGAACCTGACCACTGAAGCCATCATCCGCGACGTACTCGAAGGGCATGGCTTGCTGAACGGCTTGCACGTGCACTTCAACATCGGTCCGGAGAAGCCGGTCCCGCATGAGTATTGCGTTCAGTACGAAGAATCAGACCTGCACTTCGTCAGCCGTTTGTGCGAGGCCGAAGGCTACTTCTATTACTTCAAGCACACCCCGGAAGGGCACCAACTGATCTTCGCCGATCAGGAAACCGAGTTCTATCACGCGGGCAATCCCACCGTGGCGATGCCGTTTCGACCGATCAACGGCATGGCTTCCGAGCATCCGGTGATCCAGGCGTTCGGCGTCTGCCTGAGCGCCCGTTCCAGCCGTGTCACCCACCGCGATTACGACTTCAAAAACGCGCACATCTCGCTAGAAGAGGACCGGGACTCCAAGGTATTTCCCAACCTGGAGGCGTACATCTACCCCGGAGAGTTTGATACCGCGCACGCAGGGCGGGTGCGAACGCGCCGGGCGCTGGAGCGACTTCGCGGCGATGCCGAACTCGCCCAAGGTCAGAGCAACCAGCCAGCATTGCGCAGTGGCACGCCGTTACAGCTGGAAGAACACCCGGAGCCGGGTTGGAACGTGGTCTGGCTGCCGACGTGGGTTTTTCATGATGGCAGGGCCCCCCACGTGCTTGAAGAGTACGCGGTCAGTGACGAGCCGGTGGCACCCGGTCGAATCACTCAGGGTTACCGCAATGAGTTCATCGCCCTCCGGGAGGCCGTGCAATTTCGACCGCCCCTCAAGCATCCGATCCCGAAGATTCAAGGCATGCAAACCGCCGTGGTAACCGGCCCTGCCCAGGAGGAAATCCACTGCGATCAATACGGGCGGGTAAAAGTCCGTTTTCACTGGGACCGCAGTGAAGAAAGCGAGAGCACCAGTTGCTGGGTACGGGTGGCCTCCAGCTGGGCCGGTGCCGGGTATGGCGCGGTCACCATTCCGCGCGTGGGCATGGAAGTGTTGGTGGCCTTCGAAGAGGGGCATGCCTGCAAGCCGATTGTGGTCGGCTGCCTGAGCAACAACACCAAGGCGGTGCCCTACAGCCTGCCTGAAAACAAAACCAAAACCGTTTTGCGCAGTAAAAGCACCGGGGGCAATTCGGGCTTCAACGAGCTGAGCCTGGAAGACAAGAACGGTGCAGAACGGATCTACCTCCGCGCCCAACGCGACATGGAGCAGTTGATCCAGAACGACAGCCGAATCGAAATCGGCAACGAACGTCTGGAAACCATCAACGGCAACAGCACCACCGTGCTCAAGGCTGAGGAAAACGTCACCGTCACCGGCGCCCGCAAAGTGCAGTTGCTCGCGGACGATCACCTCGACGTCGCCGGCAGCAGCCACACCCGCGTGGGTGGCGACTTATTGATATCTGCCGGACAGGAAATCCACATCGCCGGCGACAACATCGTCATCGACGGCGGGCTCAGCCTGACGTTGTCGATCAACGGCCAACACATCGTCATCAATCCGGCGGGAATTTTCAGCAGCATGCCGATCCAGGTCGGCGGTGCGCCGGTTCCGGGCACGCCCGCGATGCCGTTGGCACCCGGCGAGGTGCCTCTGTTGGTACGCGACGTTCTGCCGGGCGATCAGAAACATAACCTGGTCGTTGAGCATCGATCGCGCTGTGTGCTCTGTGAAGAGGCCGTGAAAGCATGAATACGCTCACTGCACTTCCTCAAGATCTGACTTGGGATCAGGGACAGGCCGTGCTGCTGCTCGATGGCGCAGCGGTACCCGACTTACCCCTCAGGCTGGCGGCGTGTGCGCCGGGCATCCTAAAAATCCAGCTGTACAAAGAAACACGTTTCAACGCCCTCAGCGATATTTCCCCCTTGTTGGTGGCCATCGGGCAGCCCGACGATCCGGCGTTTCAGTTCTACCTCGAACATGCCGCGCAAGAGTGGGGCTCGTTGCTGTTTACCCGAGAACCGCTTAATCGACTGGTGAAACATCTGCGCAAACTGCTGACGGTACACGTCGTTGAGGGGCCCGAGGTGATGTTGCGTCTGGCTGATCCAGCGGTGGCGCACGCCTTGATCGGCGCGCAAGGCCGCGACGAGCGCTTGTTCGGGCCGATTCATACCTGGGTTATTCCTGACCGCGTCACGGGAGGTTGGCATCGGCACACGCGTGCGCTGACGACGCCTGCCGACTTGCCAAAGCGGTATGAGTTGAGCACCGAACAGAATGCCGCGCTGGATGCCGTCGACCTGCGTCGAGCCACACTGAAGCTCGATGCGCACCTGCTGGCGTATTTTCCCGACGACCGCGTCAGGCCGTTGCCGGAGCGTTGGCCTGCACTCGATCGACAGGTCCGTACCGCCTACGCGCAGGGGTTCACCAGCCAGTCCGACCTGACGTATTACGTCAACATTTTCGCGTGGCTGGGATCGTCTCCCTTGGAGCAACACCCACAGATTGCGCGGCTGCTGAGCACCCCGTCGGCTCAGACACCCAGCGCTCGCATCGCCGCCGCCGCCCAACTGGCAAGCGCCTGGGCCTCGGCCCACTCGGCAGACAAGGACCGCCCATGACCTATAACCCCCGCAAAGACCCCAACCTCGCTGCCGCCGCCGAATCCAAAAGCGATGTCCTCGGCTACGGCATGTGCCCCTTGCGTCAGCCCAAGGTGCAGCTACTTCCGTTGCGTTACGGTCTGGTCGAGCGCGCTGATCCGGCGACCGAATTGACGCTGCCTTATGCGCTGAAAAGCCGGCCGTTGGGCGTGCGCCTGTTGCGTGATGGCTGGTTGTACATCATCGACAGCGCGACCCGTGAGCTGCACGAATACCGCGTTCTGGAGGGCGTCATCAGTGCGCTGCTCTGGCAAGGTGCCGAGGTCAGCAGCGACCAGCGTGAACCGCAACGTGCGGAACCGGCCTTGGTATTTGCCAGGAGCAGCACCCTGCATGTCAGCTTTGCCGACGTGCAATGGACCGCCGCCCAATGCAACCGGATGTTGAACGACGCCGACGAGCGCGCGCACTTCATGCAGGCTGTCGGGCTCGCCAACGTCAATTGCGAAACCGGTGGCAAGGACCTGCTCACCTTGCAGCAGACCGAGCGCTGGCTGGCTGAATTGGCTGAAGATGATGCGCTCCTGCCCGATGCCGACTTGCCGGCGAAGGAACGCATGCCTTATCTGTGGGAAACCCCCAAACGCTTTCGCGAGGCGCATGTCGGCGAATTACTAAAGCGCGTGCTGCCGCTTTACCAACACGACACACTGTGTCTGGTGGTGCACGACGATATCGGCGTATTGACCGATCTGGCCAACTATCAAGACGCGGTGGTCGGCTGGATCGAGGGGTGGGCCGAGGGTGGCGCGCAGCAGAACGCCAACGAGCGCGATTACTTGCTGGCCTGTTACATCGAATCCCTGACCCTGCTCAATGAAAGCAACCTGACGGGACTGGCCAATGCCAGCGATGATCCGGCGATCAAGGCCATGCTTCAGGACCTGGATGACCTGCCGTCACCACAGCGCAACCATGCCGGGCGCGCATTACTCGATCATTTGAATAACAGCGGACAGGCCGTTTCCAGTCAAAAAGCCGATCCCCCCGAGGCCTTGCTGGAGCAGCGTGAGGAAGCGCTTGATCAGTTTCGCAAGGAGCAAGGTTTTTTCGGCAGCCTCGCCTTGGGGTCGATCAAGGTCGTAATCCTTCAGGACGTGGACTGGCGCTATCACACGCGCCAGTTCATGCGGCCAGCGCCGGACGATTTTGTCGAGCGCCACCTCAAGGCGCTGGTCCAGTTGGGCAAAGAGCAGAACCAACGCATCAAGGACGTGCTCGCAGGTGCAAAAATCGGGCAGCGCGGCGTCAATGAACTGATTGACCGCGCCGCCATGGATCGCCTGCTGGCTGAGCACAGGGCAAATCTGGCGCGCTGGAATCCCTTGCTCGACCTCATCAGCGAAGACCGGGTGGCGTTGGTCGCTGCCGACCGCTTCCATCGCGCCGCCTGGTATTTCGATGCGCAACAGGCCGCGCAGCAACTGGCGGCGTTCAGCGCCGAATATGCCTGCCTGAAAGACATCTGCCGCAGCGACACGTCCAGCCAGGCGATGCTCGAGTGGCTGGAGAAAAATCCGCAGTTCGGCCTGCCGCTCCTGCATACCTTGCCGTTGAGCGAACAAAGCCAACTGACCACCCAGTACGCCACGCTGGTCAACGTCGGCTATGCGCTGCTCAACAATCTGCCGCACTGGATCGGCGAGTGGCAACGGATCACCCAGGGCAAACTCCCGGCCCTCGATCAGTTGCCCGACAACGTTCGCGTGGTCGCTGAAGGCGCGCGCGATACCTTGGCGCCAGCCCTGAGTCGCGGAATGGAACGGATTCAAAGCGCATTCATCCAGGGTATTCAACGCGAACAGATGCCGGACCTGGACCACCTGTTCCGCAACCTGCCCAAAGCCCTGCCGGGGCGAATTCTCGAAGCCGCAAAACGCGAAGGCGCGACCTTCACCTTCGCCACCCCGGCCGAACAAACCGCCTTGCAGAACGACCTCAAAGAAGTGCTTGAGCAGCGTCGACAACTCAAGTGGATCACCCATGAACGCAACCAGATCATCCGTCGCAGGGACCACAAAGAGCCCGAAGCGAAAAAATTGCAGGCCGAAATCTACCAAATTCGCGGGACACTGGACACGATAGAGGCGCGCCTGGCCAAAGCCATCAGCCCCATCCCCGAGCTGCCCCATGAATCCGTACGGCTATACGGCGCCGCGCAGGGCAAGGCGGGCGTGACCTTGCTGTTTCCGCCTGCGCAACAGCGCGAGCTGGGGCACTTGATGGGCAATGTGCGCCAGGGGATACAGACTGCGCCGAAGCTGAATGTGCTGGGCGATGGGGTGGGGGTATTGGTGTTTGTTGCGCAGATGGTGAATTTGGTGGTGGTGGGGAGGGAAGCTAGGGCGCAGACATGGGAGGATGAGGCGTTTCGTTCATTCGTTGTTGCCCTTACCGCTACTGCCACTTCTGGGTTTACAGCGGTTCGTGGGATTTTTGACACTGCCTTGACGGCGAGAGCGGCCACGCTGGCGAGCGTTTTTCAGCGGCACGCGTTGAATGGCGTACATGTGCAGTTGGGCAAAATGCATGTTGGATTGGGGGTGTTTGGTTCATTCTTTGGCGTTTTGGCGACTGCCGCTAGCCTGAACTCGCACCATAGCAATTGGCAGCAGGCTGTACGTAGTGGCAACCGTACACTTCAACACAGCGCAACGTTGGCCATGGTGGGTGCTGGGGGGCAACTGATCAGTCATGCCTATGATTTCAGCAACGTTTCGTACTCTGCCTACAAAGTTATATTCGCGCCCAATCGAGCCGCGCGCATCGCCGCTTGGGCCGCCGCCGGAGTACGGATGTCGACCGTGTTCTTTCGCGTCAATCTGGCTGGCGCGTTTTTCACTGTCGTTGAGCTGGGTGGCACCTGGCTCTACAACCGCCACAACACCTCACCCCACGATGAATGGCTGGAAAGCACCCCATGGAGCCTGGACGGTAACAAACGTCAATTTTTGAGCCTCGGCGAATATCAACGGAAGTTGACGGGCTTGTTGCAGGCACCACAGGTACAGGTGGGTCCTAAACTCCACAGCGACCGCTGGCAAGACATGCTGCGCCAAGCGCCGCGCGGCACGATCCACCTCACACTGCCCGGCCTCAGTCTCGCCAATTTGCGAACACCGCTGTCGGATAGGCCCACTCATCGCCTGAGCATCGCCGCGTATCGGATCATAACCGCCCAATGGGAGCGCGGGTTCGACAGCGATCAATGGGCCATCGTCAGTGAGCGAGTGATTGCCAGTTTGCGGGTGGTGCAGTCCGCGCCATTGATACTTAGGCTGGATTACCCGGATGAATGGGAGAGACCCTCGACCGTGGCCAAGGCCGCACTGGTCCTGGCTGTCGCCGTGCACACCTACGACAGCGAGGGTGAGGCCCAGACGCATCTCTACCATCTGCGGCTGGACCCTAATGGCGAAGGTGTTTTCCCGGTGGCGCCCTTTGAGCCCCGATACGATACGGCGAAGTTGTTCACGGTCGATCCGCTGACGCTGGAGGGCGCTGATGCGTAAGGCGCCTGAAATAACCCTGCCCGAACCGCAGCTTCAGCAACCCAAGCAGGCGGGTGATGTGGAACCGTTTCCCAGCGGTCGTATTACCTACCTGGCTCCGCTGCCGTTGCCTACACAATTGCCGCCGCAATGTCCCTATGTGGGAGAACTTAACGATGTGTATTTGGATTTTGGATTAGGGTGGCCGGAGGCTTTTTCATGGCAGGTCACCTTGGGTGGCCCTTTTAATTGTTTTGTCGCGGCCAGTTATTTATTGCCCCTCATTGGGGGGTTGATGGTTATGTCGATGGGCGCTGAGTTGCCCGAGGTTTGGGACGTGATCGCTGGAACGCACCGAGTTAGCTGGGGGTTGACTGTGGGAGTCAGCCTTTGTGCACTCGCCACAACCCTACTCATCTGGTTCTACGTCCACAACAAATACGAAGAAGTCATCCCCACCCGTTTCAACCGTCAACGCCGTGAAGTCTGTTTCGTACCCAACGACGAAAGCGAACCCGTGATCGTGCCTTGGGAATCGGTTACCGCCTGGGTGATTCAAGCCCAAGGCGCCAATCAATACGGCGTCCAACGTCAATACGGCATGGGCGTGGGTTTTTACCATGAGGCCAGCGGCGAGCGTTTTACCTTGGAATTCGTCTGCGCCGCACTGCCCATCGCCCTCAGCAACTGGGAAGCCATCCGCGCGTACATGGAGTACGAAGTCCACACCCTCAAAGACATCACCGATCCTCTAGACCTGCAAGGTCCCGACGATCCGCCCCACGAAGGCCTGCACACCTTCCGCAACGCTCGCGCTCGTTTGCATCAGGAGATTCGCGACAAGCAGCGCGGCTGGGTTTATGGCTTCTTCTGGTACTTGTTTCACGTCATGACCTTCTGGACCTTGCCGTTTCACCTGACCGAGTGGGAGGTTGGCCGGGTCAAACGCATGGCTCGTCAGGCGCTGCCAGAGATTATGCGCGACTGGTCGGAACCGCTGCCCAAAGAGCAATGGGCCAAGCCAAGTGCTAAGTTGCTGCGGATGAGCGCTCAGGTCCGGGCGCTGCATAAACACAATCCGCAACGCCCAATCACCGAGATTTTTGCCGAGGTTTATCGCACCGAGAAGTCGGGGAAGCGCAGCGCATGATGGGCAGTCGTACCGACCCGCTGACACTGGAGGGCGCTGATGAGTAGGGCGCCTGAAGTTCTTCTGCCCGAACCTGAACGGGGTGGCACCTCGCTTTACAACCGCCACAACACCTCGCATCGCCTGAGCCTCGCCGCTTACCGGATCATCACCGCTCAATGGGACCGCGGCTTCGACAGCGATCAATGGGCCATCGTCAGTGAGCGGGTGATTGCCAGTTTGCGGGTGGTGCAGTCCGCGCCATTGATACTTCGGCTGGATTACCCGGATGAATGGGAGAGACCCTCGACCGTGGCCAAGGCCGCACTGGTCCTGGCTGTTGCCGTGCACACCTACGACAGCGAGGGTGAGGCCCAGACGCATCTCTACCACCTGCGGCTGGACCCTAATGGCGAAGGTGTTTTCCCGGTGGCGCCCTTTGAACCCCGATACGGTACGGCGAAGTTGTTCACGGTCGACCCGCTGACACTGGAGGGCACTGATGAGTAAGGCGCCTGAAATCACCCTGCCCGAACCCCAGCTTCAGCAACCCAAACAGGCGGGTGATGTGGAGCCGTTTCCCAGCGGTCGTATTACCTACCTGGCTCCGCTGCCGTTGCCTACACAATTGCCGCCGCAATGTCCCTATGTGGGGGAGCTTAACGATGTTTATTTAGAGTTCGGATTGGGTTCACCGCAGGCTTTTTCATGGCAGGTCACTCTGGGCGGCCCATTCAACGGCTTTGTCATGCTCAGTTTTCTGTTGCCGCTAATTTTGGGGTTGATAGTTATGTCGATGGGCGCTGAGTTGCCCGAGGTTTGGGAGGTGATCGCTGGAACGCACAGAGTTGGCTGGGGAATGAGTGTGGGAATCAGTCTTTCTACTCTCGCCATGGCCCTTACCATCTGGTTCTACATGCACAACAAATACGAGGAAGTCATCCCCACCCGGTTCAACCGTCAACGTCGTGAAGTGTGCTTCATGCCCGAGGATGCTGAAGTGCCGGTTTTCGTTCCATGGGAATCCCTTTCGGCCTGGGTCATAGAAGCTCAAGGCGCCAATCAATACGGTGTACAGCGTCAGTACGGCATGGGTTTGGGCTTTTTCTACAATGATCGGGTGGTCAGCGTCGAGTTTTCCTGCGCCGCACTCCCCATTGCCATCAGCAACTGGGAAGCCATTCGCGCGTACATGGAGTACGAAGTCCACACCCTGAAAGAAATCACCGACCCCCTAGACCTGCAAGGCCCCGACGACCCGCCGCACGAAGGCTTGCACACCTTCCGCAACGCTCGCGCTCGCCTGCATCAGGAGATTCGCGACAAGCAACGCGGCTGGGTCTATGGCTTTTTCTGGTACTTGTTCCACGTCATGACCTTCTGGACCTTGCCGTTTCACCTGACCGAGTGGGAGGTGGGTCGAGTCAAACGCATGGCCCGTCAAGCGCTGCCAGAGGCCATGCGCGACTGGTCGGAGCATCTGCCCAAAGAACAATGGGCCAAACCCAGCCCCGAATTGCTGCGCATGAGCGCCCAGGTCCGGGCGTTGCATACACGCAATCCACAACGCCCGATCACCGAGATTTTTGCCGAGGTTTATCGAGCCGAGAAATCGGGGAAGCGCAGCGCATGATGGACGGTCGTACCGACCCGCTGACACTGGAGGGCGCTGATGAGTAGGGCGCCTGAAGTTCTTCTGCCCGAACCTGAACGGGGTGGCACCTCGCTTTACAACCGCCACAACACCTCGCATCGCCTGAGCCTCGCCGCTTACCGGATTATCACCGCCCAATGGGACCGCGGCTTCGACAGCGATCAATGGGCCATCGTCAGTGAGCGAGTGATTGCCAGTTTGCGGGTGGTGCAGTCCGCGCCATTGATACTTCAGCTGGATTACCCGGATGAATGGGAGAGACCCTCGACCGTGGCCAAGGCCGCACTGATCCTCGCTGTTGCCGTGCACACCTACGACAGCGAGGGTGAGGCCCAGACGCATCTCTACCACCTGCGGCTGGACCCTAATGGCGAAGGTGTTTTCCCGGTGGCGCCCTTTAAGCCCCGATACGATACGGCGAAGTTGTTCACGGTCGACCCGCTGACACTGGAGGGCGCTGATGAGTAAGGCGCCTGAAATAACCCTGCCCGAACCGCAGCTTCAGCAACCCAAGCAGGCGGGTGATGTGGAGCCGTTTCCCAGCGGTCGTATTACTTACTTGGCTCCATTGCCGCTTCCTACGCAATTGCCGCCGAACTGCCCTGCTGTTGGGGAACTCAATGATGTTTATTTGGACTTCGGATTGGGCTCACCGCAGGTGTTTTCATGGCAGGTCACCTTGGGAGGCCCTTTTAATTGTTTTGTCGCGGCCAGTTTTGTGTTGCCGCTGATTCTTGGGTTGATTGCTATGTTGGTCGGCGCCGGCTTGTCCGAGGCTTGGGACGTGGTCGTTGGAACGCACCGAGTTAGCTGGGGACTGACTGTAGGCGTTAGCCTTTTGACACTCGCCATGTACCTCCTCATCTGGTTCTACATGCACAACAAATACGAGGAAATCATCCCAACCCGCTTCAACCGTCAACGCCGTGAAGTGTGCTTCATGCCCGAGGATGCTGAAGTGCCGGTTTTCGTTCCGTGGGAATCCCTCTCGGCCTGGGTCATTGAGGCTCAAGGCGCCAATCAATACGGTGTGCAGCGTCAGTACGGGATGGGTTTGGGCTTTTTCTATAATGATCGGGTGGTCAGTGTCGAGTTTTCCTGCCCCGCACTGCCCATCGCCATCAGCAGCTGGGAAGCCATTCGCGCCTACATGGAGTACGAAGTCCACACCCTCAAAGAAATCACCGACCCGCTCGATCTACAAGGCCCCGACGATCCGCCCCACGAAGGCCTGCACACGTTTCGCAACGCACGCGCTCGCCTGCATCAGGAAATTCGCGACAAGCAGCGCGGCTGGGTCTATGGCTTCTTCTGGTACTTGTTCCATGTCATGACCTTCTGGACCTTGCCGTTTTACCTGACCGAGTGGGAAGTCGGTCGAGTCAAACGCATGGCTCGTCAGGCGCTGCCAGAGGTTATGCGCGACTGGTCAGAGCCGCTGCCCAAAGAACAATGGGCCAAGCCCAGCCCCGAGTTACTGCGCATGAGCGCTCAGGTCCGAGCGTTGCATACACGTAATCCACAACGCCCGATCACCGAGATTTTTGCCGAGGTTTATCGCACCGAGAAATCGGGGAAGCGCAGCGCATGATGGGCGGTCGTACCGACCCGCTGACACTGGAGGGCGCTGATGAGTAAGGCCCCTGAAATAACCCTGCCCGAACCGCAGCTTCAGCAACCCAAGCAGGCGGGTGATGTGGAGCCGTTTCCCAGCGGTCGCATTACCTACCTGGCTCCGCTGCCGTTGCCTACACAATTGCCGCCGCAATGTCCCTATGTGGGGGAGCTTAACGACGTGTATTTGGACTTCGGTCTGGGTTCACCGCAGGTGTTTTCATGGCAGGTCACACTGGGCCTTCCATTCAACGGCTTTGTCATGACGGGTTTTTTGTTGCCGCTGATCGGTGGGTTGATAGTTATGTCGATGGGCGCTGAGTTGCCCGAGGTTTGGGACGTGATCGTTGGGACGCACCGCGCTGGCTGGGGAATGACTGTGGGGGTCACCCTTTTTACTCTCGCCATGGCTCTCCTCATCTGGTTCTACATGCACAACAAATACGAAGAAATCATCCCCACGCGTTTCAACCGTCAACGCCGTGAAGTCTGTTTCGTCCCCAACGACGAAAGCGAACCCGTGATCGTGCCTTGGGAATCGGTCACCGCCTGGGTGATTCAAGCCCAAGGCGCCAATCAATACGGCGTACAACGTCAATACGGCATGGGCGTGGGTTTTTACCATGAGGCCAGCGGCGAGCGTTTTACCTTGGAGTTTGTTTGCGCTGCACTGCCCATCGCCATCAGCAACTGGGAAGCCATCCGCGCCTACATGGAGTACGAAGTCCACACCCTGAAAGAGATCACCGACCCTCTCGATCTACAAGGCCCCGACGACCCGCCGCACGAAGGCCTGCACACTTTTCGCAACGCTCGCGCTCGCCTGCACCAAGAGATTCGCGACAAGGAGCGCGGCTGGGTCTATGGCTTCTTCTGGTACCTGTTTCACGTCATGACTTTCTGGACCTTGCCGTTTCACCTGACCGAGTGGGAGGTTGGTCGGGTCAAACGCATGGCCCGTCAAGCGCTGCCGGAGGCCATGCGCGACTGGTCGGAACCGCTGCCCAAAGAGCAATGGGTCAAGCCCAGCTCCGAATTGCTGCGCATGAGCGCACAGGTCCGGGCGTTGCATACACGTAATCCGCAACGTCCGATCACCGAGATTTTTGCCGAGGTTTATCGCACCGAGAAATCGGGGAAGCGCAGCCCATGATGGGCGGCGGTGTTACCTGATGGCCAACGGACCTAGGGTATTATCGATCAACCATTTACTGGCCAGACGCTTTCGTTGATTCTGCTTCAGAGCCGTTCCAATGCAGCGCTGCTGCGCTCGAACCAGCCCAGGAGATAGTCAGCCAGCACCCTTGTGCGTCTGGGCAAACCGCCTTGATAAGGATGCACCAGATACAGCGGTGAGCTTCGGGTCTGATAATCACGCAGCAACCAGCGCAGACGACCGTCATTTACCTCAGCATGCACCATGTAGGAAGGCAGCCGAGCAATGCCGGCACCGACCAGCGCGCCCTTCTTCAGCAAACTGTAGTGGTTGCTGGCAAAAGGGCCGGCCACGCGCACGCGCATCAATTCGTGGTCCCTATGGTAGAGCCATTCCTCACGACCACTGTAATGGCTGTTAAGCAGGCAACGGTGCTCGCTCAACGCCATCGGATGGGTTGGTTCGCCGCAACGCTCAAGATAGGCGGGGCTGGCACAGGTCAACTCCTGCATGAGCAGCAGCGGCTTGGCAACCAGTCGCTCATCGTTTCCGACGCTGGAGCGAATGGCCAGGTCGAACCCGTCCTGGTGCAAGTCACGAAAACCGTTGTTCAGCTCCAGCTCGACCTGCACCAACGGGTACTCTTGGGAAAACTCCGTCAGCAAGCCTTCAAAAAATGTTTCACCCAACGACACCGGCACCGTAATCCGTACCGCACCGGACACTTCATCCTGCAATCGGGCCAGTGCCTGCCGGGCTCGCTCAACCTGAGTGATCAGTGCTCTGGCTTGGGGCAACAAGGCCGCACCCGCTGCCGTCAGGCTCAAGCGGCGCGTGGTTCGATGCAGCAACACCACTGAGTAGCTGGTTTCCAGAAACTTGATGCGCTTGGACAACTGGCCTTTGCTGCACCCCAGCCGTTGCGCGGCCAACGTGAAACTGCCCGCTTCGATCAGGACTGCAAACGCCGCCAGATCATCCATTTCACTCATTCGATTGTTTCCTTTTGAAAACCAAAGGTTGCCTATTAGCACGCTTATCAATGAAAAAAAGCCACCTTACACTGCAGTTTCATTCATTCACTTAAAGGACAGCACGATGAAAATTCTTTTGATTGGCGCCAATGGAACCATCGGCTCAGCGATCTACCAGGAACTGGCCCCTCGTCACGAGATCGTGCGCATCGGCCGCACAACGGGTGATTTCCAGGTGGATATTAGTGACAGCGCCTCGATCAGAAAACTATTCGAACGGATAGGTACATTCGATGCACTGGTGTGCGCGGCCGGGAATGTGAACTTCGTGCCACTGGCCAACATGACCGAAAAAGACTTTGCATTGGGTCTGCAGGACAAATTGATGGGGCAGGTCAATTTGTTGTTGATCGGCCGCGACTTCGCCAATGACGGCGCCTCGTTTACCTTCACCACAGGCATCACCAGCCACGACCCTATCCGTACCGGTGCCTCGGCCAGTCTGGTCAATGCTGCAATCGATGGTTTTGTTCGCGCAGCGGCTATCGAACTGCCTCGCGGTTTGCGGGTGAATTCAGTCAGCCCGAACGTGCTGCTGGAGTCGATGGCAGGTTATGCACCCTACTTCCGTGGCTTCAAGCCGGTTCCGGCGGCAGATGTGGCGCTGGCTTACGCAAAAAGTGTCGAGGGCTTGCAGACCGGCCAGACCTATCACGTCGGCTGAGCCCTTGTGATTGGGCAGCAGGGTCAGTAACGTGGCGCAACTTGTTTGGAGACCCGCCATGTTTGCCGCCCGTTCCGTTTTGATGTTTGCCCTGCTGCCACTATTCGCCGGGTGCCAGATGTTCAACACAAAGCCCGAGACACCCAATGCCGGCCTGCCGCGTATGCAAGGCGACCTGATCGGCGAAGGCGGTCAGTTGCTGTTCCAGCCGTGCAATGAACAGCGCCGGTTTGTGGTCAAGGACAGCGGCAATACCGGTGTACTGCAAGAGGCCGCAGGTCTGGCGGCTCGCAAAGGCAAGCTGTTCGCGGACCTGCGGGGCAGTTTCGTTGCGGGCACAACCCCGGGCACCGATGGCCAACTGAATCTGCAACAGCTCTATCGCGTCGAACGTTCGGGCGAGGCCTGTGACGATGCCAACTTCAAGCGCCTGACCCTGCACGCCAATGGCAATGGCCCGGCGTGGAACGTCAATGTCAGCGGCAAAGGCATGGTCCTCGAGCGTGAAGGCAAGGAGCCATTGGCCCTGCCCTACCTCGAAGAACAACTGCCCAACGGGCGTTTCAACCTCAGTAGCGAAGCCAATGACCAGCACATTGAGCTGTGGGTTGCGCCACAGCGTTGCATCAATAACGTCGACGGCTCTGTGCAGCATTTGACCGCAGAGCTGCGCATCAATGGCCAGGTACAGCGCGGCTGCGCCTATTACGGCGGTCTGCGCAACGACTGATTCCGCTGACCGGCTGTTTTTTGCCTGACGGTCACCCCTCGATACGGCTTATAATTGCCGGTTCGCGTAAAGCTGGCCCGGATACTGGACCCTGTCATGTTACGAATCACCGAACTCAAGCTGCCAATCGATCACCCGGAAGAAGACCTGCGGCCTGCACTCCTGCAGCGCTTGGGCATCGACAGTGATGAACTGCTCGACTTCACGCTGTTCAAGCGCAGCTACGACGCACGGAAAAAATCCTCTGAACTGTGCTTCATCTACACCGTTGACTTCACCGTACGTGATGAAGCGGCGTTGCTGCACACGCTCGCCGATGATCGTCATCTCAGCCTGGCGCCGGATGTCAGCTACAAGGTCGTCGGACACGCACCAGAGGGTTTGAGCGAACGCCCGATCGTGGTTGGCTTTGGCCCCTGCGGGATTTTCGCCGGATTGTTGCTCGCGCAGATGGGCTTCAAACCGATCATCCTCGAACGCGGCACCGAAGTGCGTCAGCGCACCAAGGACACGTGGGGCCTGTGGCGCAAGAACGTGCTCAACCCTGAATCCAACGTGCAATTCGGTGAAGGTGGCGCCGGGACGTTCTCCGATGGCAAGCTTTACAGCCAAATCAAGGACCCGAAATTTCACGGACGCAAGGTGCTGCACGAGTTCGTCAAAGCCGGCGCCCCTGAAGAAATCCTCTACGTCAGCAAACCGCACATCGGTACTTTTCGTCTGACCGGTGTGGTCGAACACATGCGCCATCAGATCGAAGCACTCGGCGGTGAAGTGCGCTTCCAGCAGCGGGTCACCGACGTATTGATCGATAACGGCCAGTTGCAAGGCGTGATCCTCAATAGCGGCGAGCAGATCAACTCGCGGCATGTGATTCTCGCGCTGGGGCACAGTGCCCGTGACACCTTCCGTATGTTGCATAGCCGTGGCGTGTACATGGAAGCCAAACCGTTTTCGGTGGGTTTTCGCATCGAACACCCACAATCACTCATCGACCGCGCACGCCTGGGCAAATACGCCGGGCACCCGAAACTGGGTGCGGCCGACTACAAACTGGTGCACCACGCCAAAAATGGTCGTTCGGTGTACAGCTTTTGTATGTGCCCTGGCGGCACCGTGGTGGCAGCGACTTCCGAGCTCAACCGCGTAGTCACCAACGGCATGAGCCAATACTCACGCAACGAACGCAACGCCAACTCAGGCATTGTGGTCGGCATCACACCGGAAGATTATCCAGGCGGTCCGCTGGCCGGGATCGAGTTGCAGGAGCGGCTGGAGTCCCATGCTTACATCCTGGGCGGCAGCACGTATGAGGCGCCTGCGCAGCTGGTGGGCGACTTCATTGCAGGTAGAGCATCCAGCGCACTGGGCAGTGTCGAACCGTCCTACAAACCTGGTGTGAAACTGGTAGACCTGGCCGACGCCCTGCCCGCTTACGCCATCGAAGCGATTCGTGAAGCGTTACCGGCGTTCGACAAACAGATCAAAGGCTTCGCTCAGCACGATGCGATATTGACCGGGATCGAGACCCGCACCTCGTCACCGCTGCGCATCACCCGCGACGACACCCTGCAGAGCGTGAACGTCAAAGGCCTGTTCCCGGCCGGTGAAGGGGCCGGTTATGCCGGTGGTATTCTTTCCGCCGGGGTCGATGGCATTCGCGTCGCCGAGGCATTGGCGCGGGATATGTTGGGGATTGTTGAGTAGATATCGACCTGTAGGAGGCCTCGCCGCGTCTGCGACGCCGCGCTGTCGCGCAGCAAATTGGGTTGCGATTTGTGTGTCGTGATTGGTGGCGGCGTGTCAGGTACGCCGCCTTCGCGAATGAATTCGCTCCTACAGAGATTTTGATCTGCTGTTGGGATTTGGAGTGAATTGACTGTCGAATTACGGCAAGGCCCCGTTTCCAGAAGGCCGAGCGCAGGCGTTGCGCAGGGGGTAACGAGGCAAGGATGCCGAGTAAGCCGCACGGGGCCAGGGACGGCCCCTTGCGGCGACCCCCGGAGCAACGCCGGAGCGAGGGAAGTCCGAGCCTAAGCGAGGATCCGTATGGAGGGGCAAGCCTTTTGGTTACTTTTTGGCGTCTGAAAAAGTGACACGCTGTAAGAGCGGAACCGTAATTTCAGCACACCCAAATGCCGGATATACATGTCAAGACCAGCGCCAACTCATTGTTTTTAAATGATTAAAAATCAGTTTGATGGGAGCAGGCTTGCAACTACGCGTCCCGCTGCGAATGAACCAAACTCGGTCGGGCTTCAAATCCCCGCGCGCAGTATCCCTTCTGGCAAGGCCTCGCCCCGTTCGGCGCAGGCCGTTACGCTGTCGATCAATCCTGCCAAATCATAGCCCTGGGCCTGCAACCAGCCTTGATCGTAATAGGTCGTTGCATAACGCTCCCCGCCATCACACAAAATCGCCACGATAGACCCGGACTCACCCGCTCTCACCATTTCCCGGGCTGCCAGCAGTGCACCGATCAGGTTGGTCCCACTCGAGCCACCGACACGTCGGCCTAAACGTTGCGCCAGGTAATGCATGGCCGCCAGCGACAAAGCGTCCGGCACCTTGACCATCGCATCGATCACCTTGGGCAGGAACGAGGCTTCGACCCGAGGCCGGCCGATACCTTCGATTCGCGAACCGCAGTCCAGACGCAAGCTCGCATCGCCACTCTGGTAATAGTCAAAGAACACCGACCGCTCGGCGTCGGCACATAGCACCCGAGTGCAATGCTGGCGATAGCGCACGTAGCGGCCTAGCGTCGCGGTGGTGCCCCCTGTGCCCGGGCTTGAGATCAACCAGCTGGGTTCGGGATAACGCTCGAAGCGCAGCTGCTGGAAGATCGACTCGGCGATGTTATTGTTCGCGCGCCAATCAGTGGCCCGCTCGGCATAGGTGAACTGGTCCATGAAATGCCCGCCGCTTTCATGGGCCAGACGTTCAGACTCGGCATAGATCTGCGTCGGGTCCTGAACCAAGTGGCTTTTGCCCCCATAAAAGGCAATTTGCGCGATCTTTTCCTGAGACGTACTGGCTGGCATGACGGCAATGAAAGGCAACCCCAGCAACCGTGCGAAGTAGGCCTCGGAGATTGCCGTGGAGCCGCTGGACGCCTCGATCACCGGGGCGCCGGCTTTGAGCCAGCCGTTGCACAACGCATAGAGAAACAGCGAACGCGCCAGGCGATGTTTGAGGCTGCCGGTCGGGTGACTGGACTCGTCTTTGAAATACAACTCGATTCCGGGTAAGCCGGGCAATTCCAGAGGGATCAAATGGGTGTCGGCGCTGCGCTGAAAATCCGCTTCGATAATGCGGATCGCTTCACGGGCCCAGGGACGGTTATCGCTCATTATCAGGTTCTCTTTGTGTCAAACATGTTCGAGGCCACAACAACGCGCTGCACCCCGAGCCACAGAGTAAAAGAAGTGGCTGCAGGCTGACTCACAACCAGAATCAGGACGCCAATTCTAAGAAAGATCCTACAAGCCGAACAGGTACAGTGGCGACGCAATTAGTTACATAACTGCTAGGCTATTTTGACTTCTGCAACAACGCACACATATATAACAAAAAAGAATATAACTTTTGTTTTAACAACTAACAGTACAGGTTAGGGTGTCAGCCCTTTTGAACAAATCATGGAGAGTGCCCTTGGCTCTGCGTAGTACATTCACGCGTTTCTTTCAGATGGAAGCGGCCAGCGGCCTGTTACTAATCGCTGCGGCGGCGCTGGCGCTGATCATCAACAACTCACCCTTGGCCTGGTTGTACAACGGCCTGCTCGACGTCCCCGTGGTCGCCCAGGTCGGCGCCCTGAAAATCGCCAAGCCTTTGCTGCTGTGGATCAACGACGGGCTGATGGCCCTGTTCTTCCTGCTGATCGGGCTTGAGGTCAAACGCGAGGTACTGGAAGGGCATCTGTCCAAGGCGTCGCAAATTGTCTTGCCGGGCGCAGCTGCGATTGGCGGCATGGTGGTGCCCGCCCTGATCTTCTGGGCCCTGAACAAGGACGACCCGTCGGCACTCAGTGGCTGGGCCATCCCCATGGCTACCGACATCGCGTTCGCCCTGGGCGTACTGGCCTTGCTCGGCAAACGGGTGCCGGTGTCGCTCAAGCTGTTCCTGATGACTCTGGCGATCATCGACGACCTGGGAGCGATCATCGTGATCGCGCTGTTCTACTCGGGCGAAATGTCGAGTTTGTCGCTGATGCTGGCGGCGCTGTCCATCATCACCTTGATCGCAATGAACAAACTGGGCGTGATCAAACTCGGCCCCTACCTGATTATCGGATTGCTGCTTTGGATCTGCGTACTCAAAAGCGGCGTGCATGCGACATTGGCTGGGGTGGTGCTGGCGTTCTGCATACCGCTACGGACTAAAAACGCCGAGTCCTCGCCGCTGCTGAGCCTGGAACACGCCCTGCACCCATGGGTCGCCTTTGGCATCCTGCCGCTGTTCGCCTTCGCTAATGCCGGCGTACCGCTGAGCGGGGTAACGCTGGAGAGCTTCACTCATCACGTCCCCATGGGCATCGCTGCGGGCCTGTTGCTCGGCAAGACGCTGGGCGTGTTCGGCCTGACCTGGCTGGCGGTGAAAACCAGCATGGCCACGCTGCCGACAGGGGCTAACTGGGGGCAAGTGTTCGGCGTGTCGATCCTGTGCGGGATCGGCTTCACCATGAGCCTGTTTGTTGGCTCCCTGGCCTTCCTGCCGGGCGCCAGCGAATACGCCGGCATGGACCGCATGGGCATCCTTACTGGCTCGATTCTCGCCGCGCTGATCGGTTACGCAATAACCGCAATGGCCAGCGGTAAAAACCACAAAGCGTGACGCCTTGCTTTGACCAGAAAAAAAAGACCCCGGCTAAATGGCCGGGGTCTTTTTTACAGGTTACACAACCGTTTCAAGGCTTAGTGAGTAACGCGACTCGTACCATTCACGGTCATGATGCGTACGCGCTCGCCGACCCGGAAAACTTCGTTTTCCGCAACGGCCTGCACATAGGCGCGCATGGCACCGTCGTCTTCACGCACGGTGATTTCCACACCTTGCGCACTGGTCATGCCTTCTTCCGCAGCCGAACCCAGCAGGCCACCGGCTACCGCGCCGACGACAGCTGTAATGATACTGCCGCGGCCACCACCGACCGCGCTACCGGCCACACCGCCGACGATTGCGCCAGCGCCGGCGCCGATTGGGGTTTTGGTGCCTTCGATTTTCACGGGGCGCAATGAGTCGATGGTGCCCATACGTACGGTCTGTACTGTCCGGGCCTCATCGCGGGAATAGGAATCTCCGGTCAGACTTGAGGTACAGCCGCCCAGTGTCAATGCCAAGGCAGTGAACGAAGCAACCAACAGAACAGACTTACGCATAAGATCATCTCCAAAAGAACAGATAGCCATTAGACTCCGCGCCAAGAACGCTGTCACGGCCCGCAAAGAGAATTTTACTTTCATTCAGCGGGAATACAGCAACGGTTTACGCCTGATTCATAGACGGCCGTGATGTAAATTAATTCAAAAAATTACCGCGAGAAAGGATGTTATGGACTACTTCATCATTGCTGTCGCCACCGTATCCGCTTTGTACTTCCACTGGTGGCTGCATAGACGTATCAAGCGCTGGATGGACCGTGATCTGGCGTTATCACTGGCGGGCAGTGATCCCGAAAAGAGGGCGTTCATGCTGCAGCGCCTGGAGCAGGCACAGCAGCAGAAAATCAAACGCCGCGATCTATCCGCCTGGCTTCAAACCGCTGCCGCGCAGGCTCCGGCAATCCCGACGCCAGAGGTCGGAGTGCCACGCGATTAAGGGGCTAACCGCTCGCGGACCCACTGCTGGTTATCCAAACGATAATTCAAGCGGTCATGCAGACGGTTTGAACGTCCTTGCCAGAACTCTATCCGTTCAGGCAACAGGCGGTAGCCGCCCCAGTGTTCAGGGCAATGCGGTTGGCTGTCGCTGAAGCGCTGCTCGGTGATTTTGAGCAGTTCTTCGAGTTCGGCGCGATCGGCAATGACCTGACTTTGCGGGGATGCCCAAGCGCCAAGACGGCTACCCAATGGACGGACCTGATAGTAAGCGTCCGAGTCTTCAGCGCTGACCTTGACCACCCGACCCTCGATGCGTACTTGTCGCTCCAGGGTCGGCCAGAAAAAGGTCATCGCGGCGAAAGGACACGCCACCAATTGCCGACCTTTGTCGCTCTCGTAATTGGTGAAGAAGGTAAAACCCAGTTCATCCAGCCCTTTGAGCAGCAGAATCCGGCAGTGCGGACGCCCGTTTTCATCGACAGTCGCCACGGTCATCGCGTTGGCCTCCACCGGCGCCTGCTCGGTTTTGACTGCCTCGTCGAACCATTGGCGGAACAAGGAAAAGGGCTCGTCCGGCGCCAGGGCTTCGGTCAAACCATCACGGGCATACTCACGACGCATATCGGCCAACGCTTGGATCATGACGTGCTTCCTCGCTGAAAATCCCTGGACAGTACCTTAATTGGACTTGGCTTGATCGGGTACTGGCTCAACTTTCTTCGCTGGCGCTGCAGCCTTGGCTGGAGCGACCTTGGCCGGAGCAGCCTTTTTAACGGTAGCGGTCTTTTTCGTGGCCGATGCTTTCTTAGCAGTACCTTTCTTCACAGTACCTTTCTTCGCCGGTACGGCCTTCTTGGCGGGCATGGCTTTGGCGTCAGATGCCGCAGGCGTCGGCGTCACAGATTTCGCGGCGACCAGAATTGGAGCAGGAGCCGGCATATTGTATTTGCTGAGCAAGGCCAGCATGGTGATCCGTGGCGTCATGACGATCTCGACCCGACGATTCAACGAGCGTCCTGCCGTACTGTCGTTAGCTGCCCGCGGCATCAACGAACCCATGCCACGCAGGTTCAAACGATCACGCTCCAGACCACTGAGACGGAAAATCGCTGCCACTGACTGGGCACGGTCCTGGCTCAACTTCTGATTATCAAGGTCGACGCCGACGCTGTCTGAATGGCCCAGTACGAGCACTGCCGTTTTCGGATCGTTTTCAATCAGTTTGGCCAGGCGACTAATAGGGCCCAAGCTCACCGGCATCAACATGTTCGGGCGTTTCGGGTTGAACGAACTGTCCGCCGGAGCGGTAATCACCAGCACGTTCTCATGGCGTTCCAGCTCGAAGGGGCTGTCTTTGATGGCCAGACGCAAGCGCGGCTCATAATCATCAAGCCAGGCCTGGGTGATTTTCGGGTCAGGCATCGGGATTGGAGCCACGGCAGGAGCGGCTTTCACCTCGTCCTTTTTATTAGCCCCGAACGGCCACCACCAATGGCTATCGGAATCGGCTTTGGCGACGACCGGCACGGGCTTGGCATCGGGTTTAGCCACAGCAACTTCGGGTTTTGGCGCTATGGGTTCAGCCGTTTTGGGTACGGCAGCTTTATCAGGGCCGGATTGGGCAACCTTGTCGGAACCAAAGGACCACCAGTGGCCGCCCTCGGCGGAATCATTCTGGGGAGATTGAGCGCAGCCGGTAACAGCCAGGCACAAAGCAAAGGCGACACTTTTGTTAGATGACATTGTTGACCCACAAAAATAATTAAGCCGTAATCGGGCTTGAAAGAAGCTCATTTAAACAACGCTTTGGAAGCAAATCCGCCACACAAGTTCCCTTGGCGCAGCCTTAACAGACAGCCGGCCGGACTATACACACTCGCCCAACACCCGCGCCAGCTTCTGTGCGCGTGGGTCCATCAAGACGTAAGGCCCGAGCGTATTGGTAACGAAACCGAAGGCGACCTCTCGCTCAGGGTCGGCAAAACCGACGGAACCGCCTGCGCCGGGATGGCCGAAGGCTTTAGGGCCCAACCCAAACGTGGCATTAGGCACCTGCGGTTGATCAAGCATGCATCCCAGACCGAAACGGGTTTGGGTCAACAAGGTTTTGTCTTGCCCGATGCTGTGTTCGCGCGTCAACTCACTCAGCAACTCGGCTTCCAGCAAACGGCCGTCGAGCAGGCCGCTGAAGAAACCCGCAAGGCTACGGGCATTGCCATGACCATTGGCGGCGGGTTGCTGCATGCGCCGCCATTCAGGTTTATTGGTGCTGGTCATGATTGACGGAGGATTGGTGAAGGCCCGCGCGGTCATGGACGTCGGCTCGCGCATGACCGCGTGCAGCAGGCGCTGCGCAGCTTCATCGCCTACGTTGCCCTTGCCACGAGCAATATATGCAACACGATGAAACTCTTCATCCGCCAGCCCGACATGAAAATCCAACCCCAAGGGACGGGCAATACGGGCCACGATGGACTCTCCCGGACCACGCCCATCGGCACGGCGCAGCAGTTCACCCACCAGCCAACCATAGGTGATGGCGGCATAGCCGTGGCCGTGGCCGGGTGTCCACCAGGGCTCTTCCGCTGCCAGCGCATCCGTCATGGATTGCCAGTCATACAGTGCTTCGGCAGGCATGAGGTAGCGCAACGCTGGCAGACCCGCCTGATGGCAAAGCAATTGGCGTAACGTGATTTTCTCTTTGCCAGCAGTAGCAAACTCGGGCCAGAGGTGGGCGACAGGTTCATCCAGATGCAGTTTGCCTTCGCCGACCAATTGCAACGCGGTGACCGCAGTGAATGTTTTGGTGCAGGAAAACAGATTGGCGATGGTGTCGCTGTGCCAGGCCTCAGCGCCATCCTTGTCGGCCGTGCCCGCCCAGAGGTCGAGCACGGTTTCCCCGCCGATCTGGATGCACAACGCGGCACCGCGCTCCTGAGGATCATCGAAGAGTGCAGCAAACGCTTCACGCACTGCTTCGAATTTAAGCTCGAAATGACCCTGAATCTGCACGCTCGCTCCCACAACTGATCTACAAAGTGGCGTGTATTGTTCCAGCGATTGAGCGCTTTGGGAACAGACTCAGGCGACAGGGTGGCAATTAACGAGTATTGCCACCATGACTGCCTGCGGTGCCTTTACCGCTGTTGCTTGCGCCGTGCTTGCCGCCCTCGTTTTTATCAGTGCCTACAGGGGCCGATTGGATCTTGGCTTTTTCGGCAGCGCTGGCGCGAACCTCTTTATTAATAACGTCGGCCACCTGCCCGTTACTTTTGCGCACGGCTTCGACAAAGCCCTGGAACGGCACATCAGTGATGCCAACCAAGCCCACGTGACCATTCTCACCATCAAGCAAACGCCCGGTCACGGGTTGATCGAGGTACTGAAACCAGTGCACCCCGACGATCGACGGCTCTGCCAGCGCCTGCTTGAGGAAGTTGGCGTACGCCGGGCCGCGATCTTCTTCTTTGGCGACTTCCATCATGCCGCCCCAGAACGGGCCGCGATCACGCGAACCAAAGTGGAATTCGCCAACCAACACGGGCTTGCCCAGTTCGCGCAGCTGAGCAAAGTCATAACCATCTTGAGGTTTAGGTGTGTAGAAATTGAAACTCAGTACGTCGCAATACTGGGCGCAAGACGCCACGGCCTCCGGGGTGCTGACGCCAAAACGCCCCCCCAATAGCAGGTGATTGGGCGCGTGCCATTTCAAGGAGTCGGAAATGGTCTTGAAGTACGTATCGGCGAATACCCGCTGGAAGTTTTTAAAATCAGCCTCTATCTCAGGGTGTTCAGCGCTCGGCAACGGCGGCTCGAACCCTGGGTCTTCCATCAGTTCCCACGCAGGAAGATCGATACCCCACGCTTTAGACAGGCCTTCCTGGTTACGGTACTTGTCTCGCAGTTGCTTGAGGAATGCACGCTTGGCTGGCGCATCGGTGGTCATTTTCAACGTACCGTACGCCAAGGCGTAGCGCGATTTCGGGTCATCACCGGGGCCAGCCCACGCCAACTCGTTATCGGCAAAATAGCCCACAAGCCAAGGATCGTCGCGGTGATCTCGGGCGGCGATGGCCACGGCGCGCTCGGTAGCCATGGCAAAACGCGGATCGAACGGATCCGGCATGCCACCCCACAAGTCCTTGCCGGTGCTGATGCTGTTGTAATCCCCGACGATGGACAGCGGCAAGGTATAGGGCACGCGTTCATTCACGCCCAGTTCCGGGGCGCTCCAGTTGCCAATAGTGTTGAAACCCCAGGCTTGCAGACGATCCAGCGTGTGGCGGGTCCAGCGTTTGGCATCGACAGTGGGCGAAGCACAATCAGCGGGGGTCGCCACGGCCACGGCCTGATCCTCCACAACCGCGTGAGCGTCGGCCTGGGCCGCTTGTGCAATACCCGCTTTGGTTTCGCTGTCGCTTTCAGCAGGATGGCTTTGCGACACCTTGGCGCATTTTTCCTGGCCGTACGTGCGCTGCAGGTTCGCGCCGTAGAAATCAAACCAACGGCCCTGATTGAAACTGCGGTCCTTGTTGGCGCCTGTATTACTGCGGTTGTCGCCCTTGCCATAAAAAATGGCCAGGGGATCGGCGTCTGTCGGCAAGGTCGAGAACATATGCTCGCGGCCTTCAACGTAGGTCCGACTGTCGTCCGCAGTCACGGCGTTCACACCCAAGGAGTAGAACGGATGGCCCTCAGGGGTCACCAAGTACCAGCGCCCGTCGAGTCTCTCGGTGCGAAAAAAACCCTTGGCTTCAAAGGTTGGACCCTCGAGCCAGCCGCCGAACTTGTCCTGCTTGGGCCGATCAGCCAGCCAGGTCTTAAGCTGCTGCTGCTCCTTGATCGACGACGCTTTCAGTTGCTCATCGTTGACGATTTTTTCCGGCCATTTGCCGCGGGTGAACTGACCATAGGCATCCACGATATTGTCGTAGGCGGCTTTCTGAATCACGTCCCCCTCCTGCACGCCGAAACGCTCAAGCAGAATGCTTTGCGCCACATTGGGCCGGCTCATCGCCACGGTGACCGAGACCACCTGGCTGCGATCCAAGTCACCCTCGGCATTGACCACTAACACGCGCTGACCTTCATAGGTCCACGGCATCGGTGGGCCGGCACGCATACCCTGACTCCGGGATGAGCTGGCTTGCAGGGGAATAAATAAGGTCTGAGCGGGCCCGGCGGGCAAATCGACACGGCTGTTGATCACCTTGCCATCAGCACTCTGGATCTGCACATCGAGGGTCAGCGCCCAGTCCATAGCGTTCTGGATGCGTAACGTCATGGCGCTGTCATCGGACCAATCCCACGCGCCGGTCTGTGGTGTCAGACGCAAGCTGGGGCGAGCCACTGGATTGAACGTCACGCGGCGCAATACTTCGCCTTCTGCCGTCTGCTCAGCGTTGGATTGCGGCAGACTCGCATCCTGCGTTGCTATCTGAACCACATCGGCGGGGCGAACGAAGTTGAACAGCGTCTGTTGCCCGTCCGTAGCCGCCAACAGCGGGCCGGCAAACAACAGCGCTAAAACCGTAGACAACAAACAGCGAATCATTTGATTAAGTTCTCCTAAACGACCCGTTGATGGCCTGAATTTGAAGTGACAAACAACGTGGCAAACATGGACCGGACCGAGCTAAGACCCGATTCGGTGCCAATGATGCCCGACAGCTTGTCAGGAAATTTCGCGGCGGAACGGAGGCAGCGCGTTGAGGATCGCCTTGCCGTAACGCTGGGTGACCACTCGTCGGTCGAGCAGCGTGATGGTGCCGCGGTCTTCTTCAGTGCGCAGCAAACGCCCGCAGGCCTGGACCAGACGCAACGAAGCGTCAGGCACGGCAATTTCCATGAACGGGTTGCCGCCACGGGCTTCGATCCACTCCGCCAGGGCCGCTTCCACTGGATCATCGGGTACGGCGAACGGGATCTTGGCGATCACCACGTGCTCACAGTAAGCGCCGGGCAAATCCACCCCCTCGGCAAAACTGGCCAGGCCAAACAGCACGCTGGACTCACCGCTGTCGACTCGCGCCTTGTGCTTGTTCAGGGTTTCCTGCTTGGACAGGTTGCCCTGAATGAAGACCTGCTTGCGCCAGTCGCGCTCGAGGCCGTCGAAGACTTCCTGCATCTGCTTGCGCGAGGAAAACAGCACCAGGGTGCCCCGCGAGCCTTCCACCAGTTTCGGCAGTTCGCGGATAATTGCGGCGGTGTGCGCCACGGCATCCCGTGGATCAGCTTTGAGGTCCGGCACGCGCAACACACCCGCGTCGGCGTGATGGAACGGGCTCGGCACTACAGCCGTCACCGCGCCTTTGGGCAAGCCGGCGCGCATGCGAAAGCGATCGAACTTACCCAGTGCGGTCAGGGTCGCTGAGGTCACCAGAGCACCGTAAGCAACGTTCCACAGGTTACGCCGCAGCATCTCCGCCGCCAGAATCGGGCTGGCATTGACTTCGATATCGAACAAAGAGCCGCTGTCCGCCAGGGTCAGCCAGCGGGCCATGGGCGGGCTGTCTTCAGGATCTTCAGCGGTGAAGGCCGTCCACAACTCCCAGTTACCGTGGGCGCGGGCCAGCAGACTGCCGAACAACGGGTACCATTCTTCGGCCTGATGGCTGGCGATGCCAATGTTGACCTCGCCATCCATGCCCTCCTTAAGCAGCTCGGTCAGACGCGTGAACAGGTCGTCAAGCCGGGAAAATCCCTTCTTCAGCTCAATGCCCATGTCACGCATGTGCTCGGGCACCACGCCACCGACGAAGCGGTGACGTGGGCGCTCGCGGCCTTCCATGTCTTCACCGGCCTTGAAATCGGCCAATTGCTCGCAGGCGGCGAACATGAACTGTTGCTGGGTCTTTATCTCTCGGGCCAGTTCCGGCACCTGTTCGATCAGCTTGCCCAAGTCACCCGGCAAAGGATGCTGGGCCAGCAGCTTGGCCAGGTTCTTGGCGGTCTGCTCCAGCCAGTCCGACGTCGAGCGCAGGCGTGTGTAATGGGCAAAGTGGCCGATGGCTTTATCCGGCAGGTGATGGCCTTCGTCGAATACGTACAGGGTCTCGCGCGGGTCGGGCAAAACCGCGCCGCCACCCAGCGCCAGGTCGGCCAGCACCATGTCGTGGTTGGTGACGATGACATCGACTTTACTCATGCCCTCGCGCGCCTTATAAAAAGCACATTGACCGAAGTTCGGGCAATGGCGATTGGTGCACTGGCTGTGGTCGGTGGTCAGGCGCGCCCAATCCTGGTCTTCCAGCGCTTGCGGCCAGCTGTCACGGTCGCCGTCCCATTTATTGCCGGCGAGCTTTTCGATCATGCTGGTAAACAGCTTCTGACTGGCCTCATCGACTTCGATCTTGAAGCCTTCTTCTTCGAAAAGCTGGGCAGTGGCGTTGGTTGCGTCACCTTCCTGCAACAGCATGTCGAGCTTTGACAGGCACATGTAGCGGCCACGACCCTTGGCCAGGGCGAAGCTGAAGTTGAGCCCGCTGTTACGCATCAGATCGGGCAAGTCCTTGTAGACGATCTGTTCCTGCAGAGCGACAGTCGCCGTGGCGATCACCAGACGCTTACCCGCCGCCTTGGCGGTCGGAATCGCCGCAATGGCATACGCCACGGTCTTGCCGGTCCCCGTGCCCGCCTCGACGGCGACCACTGCCGGGTCGCCCGAACGCCGGCCTTCTTCGTCAGTGTCGATGTCCCCCAGCACTTTGGCGATCTCGGCGATCATCAACCGCTGGCCATAGCGCGGCTTGAGGCTTTTGGCTTCGAGGAAACGCGAATAGGCGCCCTGGATCTGGGATTTGAGTTCGTTACTGATCATTGGCTTAGAGCGCTACGAATGCTGGATGAAGGTGCTGGATAAATTTTCAGTGTTTCTGAGAGGCCGCTATCATACCGTGCTAATTCCTCTCGCGCAGAATGGAGTACCCGAATGACCGCTTTCGCCCTTGTCTACACGTTGCATGTACTGGCCGCCCTGGTCTGGGTCGGCGGTATGTTCTTCGCCTGGATGGTCTTGCGCCCGGCGGCCGGTGTCGCCCTGGAAGGGCCGACGCGCCTAAAATTGTGGGTCCAGGTGTTTCCGCGTTTTTTTCTCTGGGTTTGGGCCGCCGTCGTGGTATTGCCCATCACCGGCGTGGGCATGATCCATGTGCAGTTCGCCGGCTTTGAACTGGCGCCGCGTTATGTGCAGGTGATGATGGGCTTGTACGTGGTGATGGTGGCGCTGTTTATTCGCATCCACTCGCTGCAATTGCCTGAACTGCGTCGTGCTGTGGCAGCCGAACAATGGCCAGAGGGCGCGGCTGTATTGGGCCGTATTCGCCGTTTGGTGGGGATCAATCTGATCGTGGGACTGGCGCTGGTGGCCGTGGCTGCGGCTCGACCTGGGTTTTAAGGGTGGAAGCGGTGTGTCAGGCACACCGCTTCAAGCCATTCGCAAGCCCATTAAAGAATGTGCTTGCTTACAACCGCTGCAAGGTCATCGCACCATTGGGGCCTGCCGCACCAGGCTGGCCCGGTTGACCTGGCTTACCGGATTTGCCGCCGTCAGCACGGTAAACCAGGCAACCTTTGGAAGCCCCGCCCTTGCCAGCAAGGCCACCCTCACCCGCCAGACCACCCGCGCCGCCGCTGACTTGCACATTAACGCGCGCCGCCGGAAAGCTTTGCGGCAACTCGATACGTACTTGCGCACCCGCCGCACCGTCATGACCATTGCCACCGTTGTCGCCATCGTAGCCGCGACCCGCCTGACCCCAGGTACAGCCCGGCTCCTGGCCATTGGCGCCATCGAGGCCGACAAAACCGGGCGCGCCCGAACCACCGCGAGCGTCGACCGATAATGCTTCTGCGGTCAGGTTTTCCAGACGCAAGGTCAAATTACGGCCAGGCAATGCCGGTTTGAAGAACGTACCGGGAGCGCCACGGGCAGTAATCTGGCTACCTGGCGCCAACTCACCACGACCTACCACCAGATTGAAATTCTGTTCGCTGGGCACAATCGCAATCCGCGCTTCGTGACCCAGTATCAACTCTCCCACCTTCACTTCAGACAGGCCGGCAGGAATCAGCAAGGTGCCGTAATCGCTGACCTCCAGGCGCTCAAGTTGCAAGACGCTGGTTTTACCGGGCAGACGCAGCAGCGAATGCGGCTCGACCGTGACGACCTGAGCGATAGCCATCGGGCTGCACAACAGGGCCAACAGACAAAGATTACGCATGAGTACTGTCCGCCGATGGGTGGGAAATGGACTGAATATGAAAGATACCGAACACTAAAATTTTCCCACGGTCGCGCCAAGGATGGGTACGCCCGCGCAGGCTGCTATTGAACAGCAGCAACTCAAGCAGATGGGTCAACAACGCAAGGCTCCCGGCCAGGCTGAGCACCACATTGAACGGGCTCGGCAGCGCAGTGACCTGATTGACCAGCACGACCAGCCAGAATCCCAGCGTCAACACCTTCCCCAACCCCCAAAACAACTTCATACGTCCCCCTGACAATTTTTCTTTCGCGCACATTAACGGCTTATGCGCGAAATGTGCCAGCTACCATTAAAAAATGTTCAAGCCCCCCGATTAAAGGTGCTGCCTGCTCGGATAAAAAAGCAGCTAACGCAGATGCTGCGCACAGGACTAGGCCATCTCGCCACAGCAGGCTAGTCTTGCCACTCAATTGAGGATTTTCGATGACTGAAGGCTTTTCTACGCGCACGCCCCAACAGGCGCTGGCTGCATTGCTCGATCGTTACGCGCCCAAGCGGTTGCTGCTGATCGGTGCCGGAAGCTTCCCTGCACTTGAAGCGTTTCTGGCGGCCCACCCAGGCACCGAACTGGCCCACGCCACACCCGGCGCCTTACCGACCGAGCTTGCCGCGCAACGATTCGATCTGGCACTGGCGGTCGATTGCCTGGAGCATGTACCCAAACGCACCGGCTTGGAACTGCTGGGCGGGATCCGCAACCTCAATGCCAGCCGCATCGCCGTGCTGGCGGATCTGCACGCGTGCGGCTGGCAGGACACCGACTTCTATTCATTGGCACTACAAGCCAGTGAACGCTTTGCCCGTGAAGAACAGATCCTCACCTTGTTCACTTACGATCTGCGTGAATACAAACAAGTCCCCGACTGGCTGAACGCGAAGTTTTGGGCTAATCCAGAGAATTTCGGCAAATACTGGTGGTAAGTCATGAGTAGCTCGATCTGCCCGTGTGGCAGCGGAAACGTGCTGGACACCTGCTGTGGGCATTATCACGCGGGCCTCCCCGCCCCTAGCGCGGAAGCCTTGATGCGCTCGCGCTACAGCGCCTATGTATTGGGCCTGATCGACTATCTGCTGGATACCACGCTGCCCACACAGAAGGCCAGTCTGGATCGTCAATCGATCAGTGACTGGAGCGCGAAAAGCACGTGGTTGGGCCTGAACGTCGAAAACGTGGAAGTGTTCGGCGGCAAACCCGAGCATGCGTTTGTGACCTTTGTCGCTCGCTGGCATGACAGCGATGGCGAACACAGCCACCGTGAACGCTCGGCCTTTGTGCAGAACGATAGCCGTTGGTATTTCATCGACCCCACAGTCCCCCTCAAAGCGGGACGCAACGACGCATGCCCCTGTGGCAGCAAGCAAAAATTCAAGAAGTGTTGCGCCGGTTATCTGAGCTGAACTCAGTTCAACTCAACGTCAGATGCGAGGTGTCTGGCGCCCGGCCAAGCGTGGGTTTTTCAAGCTGCCCCATGTCACTGCCCAACGGCGCCAGGCTCATTTGCGACAGATCCAGAAGGGGCGTCTGCGGCTCGGCCTTCGGATCCTGCAGGTTGCTGCCCACCTCTGCGATCGAGAAGTCAGGTGCCTCCACCTCCGAAAAAGCCGCCATATAAGCGTCTCGTGGGACGACAGGCACGTGGAGGTCTGGTTGATGAGTCGAGCGGCAATCGGCCGATGCATCGGGCGGTGGAGCCAGTTCCACTTCCTCCACTTCGACCTGCATGTCCACCATCTCGGCCAGCGCACCGGCACGCTCCAGGGTCGAGCGGTACTTCTCTGCTGCGATCTTATCAAGATTGTTTTTAAGCACCAGTCGGCGCCCGGAAAACAGCAGCGCGATCCGCTGGGCATCAGCCTGAAACAACTTCGCCAGGTTCGCCTCGACCCGCTCGCGTTGCGCGCCGGGGACCAATTGGCCAGTAAAGACAATTTCGTAAAGGTTCATGGGCCATACTCCGGCTGCAGGTAGCCCAAGTATGGCGCACGCTCATGCTCACCGGTCAAGAGGTCGTATTCATAGTCCTATTGGCTTGGGGGCATTCAGGTGATCAAGGTCTGGTTTGCTCCACGGGTCAACATGCGTCATCAGGTTCAATACTCGATGAAGCTGCATCACGTTCTGACGCGCCTCAACTGCAATCGCATGCCCCGCTTCGACGGTAATCGAAGCATCCACCTCTATATGTGCGTCGACAACTATCATGTCGCCCATTTTGCGCGTCCGTATATCGTGAACACCTTTGATACCCGGCGTTTCAATTAGCGTATTGCGAATGGTAGCCACTTCTTTTTCATCCGCAGCACGGTCCATAAGGTCATTCATAGCATTCCAGCTAAACGACCACCCCATCCTGGCAATCATGCAACCCACTATCAGTGCAGCGATGGGATCAAGGATGGGGTACCCCGCAAGGTTGCCTGCAATGCCGATACCCACCACCAGCGATGACGCAGCATCTGAGCGCGCATGCCAAGCATTAGCAACCAGCAGGCTGGATTTGACCTTCTTGGCAACCGCCAACATGAAACGAAACAGTAACTCCTTAGTTATAAGCGCGGCCCCGGCGATCCATAAAGCCATGACGTGCACGGTTTGGATAGTCTCAGGGGCTTCCAGCTTACTAACGGCAGACCCTACCATGCCGACGCCCACCGCCAGCAACAGCAACCCCAGCACCAGCGATGCGGCTGTTTCAAAACGCAGATGCCCGTAGGGGTGATCTTCATCAGCGTCTTTTTTACTATTGTGGCTGGCGAACAACACCACGAAATCTGCCACTAGATCCGACAATGAGTGGATACCATCGGCAATCAGACCTTGAGAGGTTGACACTATCCCTACCGCAATCTGAGCCACGCTCAAAACGAGATTTACCCCGACGCTTACCCAGGTGCAGCGAGAGGCCGCGGCTGCCCGCTCAACAGGACTATAGAGCTCGTCCTCTGGATCGTCAGCGAACTCGGGATGATTCATTTATAGCGTCTCCTGCGTCTGTAGATGACGACTTTCTACCCACAGTGAGGCCACTGTGAATTCAGAAATTTCCAAGGCGGATAGGCATTGCACTGAATGAATGGCCTCAATAATCCAGAGGTTAAAAGCCACGAGACAGGCAACGCAATAAGCATTTAATTATAAGTACATGCGAACGATTCAATGTGTGCAACCATTCTTATTTAGCAGGCCATTATTTTAAGTGACGCGGGTCTGTTTATACAAGCGCATTACTTCACACACCGCTTAAGACTTCCTTAACGTAACTTAATTTTATGTCTGGGGGAGCCCGTTAATGACACGTTATGTTTATGAAATCACTGCCCGGCCAAACTGCTCTTTTACGTCGGTGTGGAGACCTGTTTGTCGCCAGCCTGACGCGACAAAGTGACCGTCTTCCGGGAAAATATGACGCTACGCAGGAATTGCGAGATAATTCCTGGCGATTTTATTCTGGAGTGACCTCGATGAACCAAGAAACCCACGTTCATGGCCCTGACTGCAACCACGACCATGATCACCACCACGACCACCAGCACGCCCACGTCCATGGCCCGGACTGCGGCCATGCGCCCCAGGAGCCGGTGCGCAATACCTTGAAGGACGTTGGCCGTAACGACCCTTGCCCTTGCGGCAGCGAGAAAAAATTCAAGAAATGCCACGGCGCTTAAGGCGACCGAACACCTGTGCGCTGCCCTGCGGCGCCTTCGTCTGGCAATAGCGATAATTCACCCGGAGAGTTCCATGATCGATCTGCATTACTGGACCACACCCAACGGCCATAAAATTTCGCTGTTCCTGGAAGAGGCTGGCCTGCCGTACAAGATTTTTCCGGTGAACATTGGCCAGAACGATCAATTCAAACCCGCATTTTTGAAGATTTCCCCCAACAATCGAATTCCGGCCATAGTCGACCATGAGCCAGCCGATGGTTTAGGCCCGCTGAGCGTGTTCGAATCCGGGGCGATTTTGCTGTATCTGGCAGAGAAGACCGGCAGGTTTATCGCGCAGGATTTGCGCGGCCGCCAGGAAACACTGGAGTGGTTGTTCTGGCAAATGGGCGGTCTAGGGCCAATGGCTGGACAGAACCATCACTTCAACCGGTTCGCGCCCGAGAAAATCCCTTACGCGATCAAACGCTATATAGATGAAACAGCGCGCTTGTATGGTGTGCTCGATCGGCGTCTGGCCGGTCGGGATTTCGTCGCCGGTAGCGAATACAGCATCGCCGACATGGCCATCTACCCATGGATCGTGCCGCACACGGCGCAAGAACAGAACCTCGACGATTTCCCGAATGTGCAGCGGTGGTTCGACAGCGTCGCCAACCGCGCCGCGACCAAACGGGCCTATGCGTTGGTGGAACACATTAATCCGCCAAAGCCGTAACCCAACTGACCCGGCTCTATCGGCAACAAATCCGCACATTAGCCGCGATGGCTGCTTGCGTGGTGCGTGCCTGCTCACTAACGTAGCGCCTTCCACGCCACCCCCCGCAGGAGCTTTGCCATGGCCTCGCCAGCCCTCTCACATTTTCTACCCCGGTTCGGCGTTGCCGCAGCAGTCGCTGGAGCCCTGAGCCTGACCGGTTGTCAGCTCAATGGTGGCGGTAGCGACACGCTGCCGCCGACCTCTGGCGTGTACCCGCTCAAAGGGTTAGCGCAAAACGTTTCGGTGCGCCGCAACAACCTCGGTATGCCGCTGATTGAAAGCAACACCTTTCACGATGCGCTCTTCACCCTGGGTTATGTACATGCCAGCGACCGCATCAGTCAGATGGTCGGCATGCGCTTGCTCGCTCAAGGTCGCCTGTCCGAAATGGCCGGCCCTAGCGCGCTGGAAATTGACCGCCTGATGCGCTCGATCAACCTGAAGAAGAGCGCCAGCGAGCTGTACAACAGTTCCTCACCACGCCTCAAGCGCTTCTTTGAAGTCTATGCGCGCGGCGTCAACGCTTACCTGTTTCGCTACCGCGACAAGCTGCCGGCGGACCTGGCTGCGTCAGGCTATCACCCTGAATACTGGAAGCCGGAAGATTCGGCGCTGATCTTCAGCCTGCTGAGTTTCAGTCTGTCGGAGAACCTGCAAGAAGAGCTTTCATCCCTGGTATTGGCGCAAAAAGTCGGCGTGGACAAACTCGCCTGGCTGATCCCGACCTATCCCGATGAAGAGTTACCGGTTGCCGAAACAGAGAAGCTCAAGGGCTTGAACCTTGGTCAAGTGTCAGGGCTGAGTGATCTGAATCGAGTCGCCAGCCAACTCTCCGACCTGAACATGCTCGGCGTTGCGGCCGCGAACAACTGGGCGATCTCGCCACGGTACAGCAGAAGCGGCAAAAGCCTGCTGGCCAACGACATACACCAGCGTGCGGCGCTGCCCTCAGCGTGGAGCTTCGTGCAAATCCGCGCCCCGAAATATCAGGCTGCCGGGATCTCCATCGCTGGCCTGCCCTTGGTGATGGCTGGCTTCAACGGCAAGCTGGCCTGGAGCATGACCGGGGTCATGGGCGACAATCAGGACCTGTTCATCGAGAAGCTCAAGCGCGAAAATAACAACCTGTTCTACATGGCCGATGGCAAATGGCAACCCGCCATCGCGCGCAATGAAACATTCTTCATTAAAGGTGAGCGCCCCGTTCGCGAGGCTGTCTACGAAACTCGTCACGGACCACTGCTCAACAGCGCTCTGGGCGAGCGAACAAGCCCGCAGCAACCTGTGCAGTTGAACGGCGGCTTTGGTTTGGCTCTGCAAACGCCGGACTTCAAAGACGACAAGAGCATGGACGCATTCTTCAACCTGTCCCGCGCTCAGAACGTCGAAAAAGCCTCCGATGCCAGCCGCGAAATTCGCGCCATCGCCCTTAACATGGTGTTCGCCGACGCCCAGAATATCGGCTGGCAAGTCACCGGGCGCTTCCCTAATCGCCGCGAGGGGCTTGGCCTGGTACCGTCGCCGGGCTGGGATGGCCGCTATGACTGGGACGGTTTCGCCGACCCAATGCTGCACCCCTATGATCAAGACCCGGGACAGGGCTGGATAGGCACTGCGAACCAACGCACCGTGACTAAAGGTTATGGCATGCAGTTGTCCAACTCCTGGAGTTACCCGGACCGCGCCGAACGCATCGCCGAACTGGCGGGCAGCGGCAAACAGGACACCCGCAGCACGATCGCCATGCAGTATGACCAGACCACGACCTTCGCCGCCAAACTGAAAAAGATGTTCGAGGCCCCTGGCATGGCCCTGCCACTGAAACAGGCAATCGAAGCCCTGCCAGCAGCAGATCGCGGCAAGGCACACGAAGCACTGACGCACCTGATGGCATTCGACGGCAAGCTCTCCGCCACCTCGGCTGACGCTGCGCTGTATGAACTGTTCCTCCAGGAAAGTGCCAAGCAGATATTCCTCGACGAGCTGGGCCCTGAAACCAGCCCGGCCTGGAAAGCACTGGTCCAAAACGCCAACCTCTCCTACTCGGCCCAAGCCGATCATTTACTGGGGCGCGAAGACAGTCCCTATTGGGACGACATCAAAACGCCGCAAAAAGAAGACAAGCCGACGATCCTTGCCCGCAGCCTGGCAGCCACCATCACTGCGGGCGAAAGCCAGTTGGGCACCGACCACAAAGCCTGGCAATGGGGCAAACTGCACCACTACCTCTGGGCCTCGCAAGGCAGCCAGCGCAGCCCGATTCCCGCAGGCGGTGATCACAGCACCCTCAACGAGTCGGCCTATAACTGGGGGCAGGATTTCGACACCCGACTGATCCCGACCACCCGGTTCATCGTCGACTTTGGTCAACAGGAACCGATGATGGGGCAGAGCACTGGCCAATCCGGCAACCCGGCCAGCCCGCACTACGCCGATGGCATCGACCCTTGGCTCAAAGGCCTGTATATGAGCATCCCTCTGCAGCCGCAGAACTTCGACAAGGCCTATGGCAAGGAGCGGCTGACGCTGACGCCGGGGAAATAAAGCCCAGCGTCTGTGAAGGCGGTGTGCCAGTCACACCGCTATCGCGGGCAAGGTCGGCGCCTACAGAATGTCCACTCAGCGTTTGACTTGGAGCTGTGGGCGATTTATTTGCATTTTTGAGTCAGTTCAAACGCTCTTTTTTGGGGCGCTGCTTTTAGCGTGCCCATTTCTGAACACGGCAAAATCTTGTAAAGGTTGGCTTGCCCAAGATCAATTCCCAAACGCTCGCAGCAGTGGCATCTTGGCCCGCGAATAAATTAGCCTATCCTGTTACTCGTTTAGGGCTCGGAATGAACACTTTTCCATCAAAGTCATCATTGCGACAACTCCGTACATTTAAAACGCACGTTCGTCTCTTTGGTTCAAAAATTGCTATCTTCTCCGTGTCTGGCACTCGCCGGTAGCAAGACTCGCGTGTTCCCAACGCTCATTTTGGTTTTAAGGACTGATCAATGAAAAAAGCATGGCTGACCCTTTCCGCATTGGCTATTTGTCTGGCCGCTGGTAATGCAATGGCCAAGGAATACAAGGAATTACGTTTCGGCGTCGATCCTTCTTATGCACCTTTCGAATCAAAAGCAGCCGATGGCAGCCTGGTAGGCTTCGATATCGATCTGGGCAATGCGATTTGCGCCGAGCTGAAAGTTAAATGCAAATGGGTCGAGAGCGATTTCGACGGCATGATTCCGGGCCTGAAAGCCAACAAATTCGACGGCGTTATCTCGTCGATGACCGTAACAGACGCCCGGACGAAGGTTATCGACTTCTCCAACGAACTGTTCTCAGGCCCGACTGCACTGGTGTTCAAGAAAGGCGCTGGCGTAACTGCCGACCCTGCAACGCTCAAAGGCAAGAAAGTTGGCTATGAGCAAGGCACCATTCAGGAAGCCTATGCCAAGGCCGTATTGGACAAGGCTGGGGTAACAACCCAGGCCTATGCGAACCAGGACCAGGTTTATGCTGACCTGACTTCCGGCCGTCTCGATGCTTCCGTGCAAGACATGCTGCAAGCAGAACTGGGCTTTTTGAAGTCGCCAGCAGGTGCCGGCTTCGAAGTCAGCAAGCCAATCACCGATCCACTGCTGCCGGCCAAAACCGCAGTCGGTATCTCGAAAGGTAACAAAGAGCTCAAGGCGCTGTTGGATAAAGGTATCAAAGCGTTACACGACGATGGTAAGTACACAGAAATCCAGAAAAAACACTTTGGTGATATGAACCTGTACAGCGGTAAATAACATCCCAACGCCCGTCGATTTCAGGTGAGAATCCGTCACCTGATTCGATGGGCGTTTTTTTGACCGCAAAAGGTTTGATCCATGTTCGACGAAATACTGCAAAACCTTGGATTATCCGCCTTCAGCTTGAAAGGCTTCGGCCCGCTGCTGCTTCAAGGCACCTGGATGACCATCAAATTGGGAATCCTGTCGCTGTTGGTGAGCATTGTGCTCGGCCTGATCGGCGCCAGTTCCAAACTCTCCAGCCTGCGCATATTGCGCATCCCCGCGCAGGTCTACACCACCTTGATCCGCGGCGTGCCCGATCTGGTGTTGATGCTCTTGATTTTCTACAGCCTGCAAACCTGGCTGACCGGTCTTACCGAAGCCATGGACTGGGACTACATCGAAATTGACCCGTTCTCTGCTGGGGTCATCACCCTGGGGTTTATTTATGGCGCTTACTTCACCGAAACCTTCCGTGGCGCGATTCTCTCCGTCCCACGCGGGCAGGTCGAAGCCGCCACCGCGTATGGTTTGAAACGCAGCCAACGCTTCCGTTATGTGGTGTTCCCGCAAATGATGCGCTTCGCCCTGCCGGGCATTGGCAACAACTGGATGGTGATGCTCAAGGCCACCGCACTGGTGTCGATCATCGGCCTCGCCGACCTGGTCAAAGCCGCTCAGGATGCCGGCAAAAGCACGTATCAACTGTTTTACTTTCTGGTCGTGGCCGCACTGATCTACCTCCTGATAACCAGCGTCTCCAACGTTGCTTTGCGCTGGGCTGAACGACGTTACGCCGCAGGTAGCCGGGAGGCACAACGATGATCGAACTTCTTCAGGATTACTGGCGGCCGTTCCTTTATAGCGACGGTTACCACATCACTGGCCTGGCCATGACCATGTGGCTGCTCAGCGCTTCGATCGCTATCGGCTTTCTGGTGTCGATACCGTTGTCTATCGCCCGGGTGTCGCCTAAATTCTGGGTGCGCTTGCCGGTACAGTTTTACACCTACCTGTTTCGTGGAACGCCGCTGTATATCCAGCTACTGATTTGCTACACCGGCATTTACAGCATCGCCGCCGTGCGTGCCCAGCCATTGCTGGATGCGTTTTTTCGCGACGCCATGAATTGCACGATTCTCGCGTTCGCCCTGAACACCTGCGCTTACACCACGGAGATTTTTGCCGGGGCGATTCGCAGCATGAACCATGGTGAAGTCGAAGCGGCCAAAGCCTATGGGCTCAGCGGCTGGAAACTCTATGCGTACGTGATTATGCCGTCGGCGTTGCGTCGTTCGTTGCCCTTCTATAGCAACGAAGTGATTCTGATGCTGCATTCAACCACCGTGGCCTTCACCGCGACCGTGCCGGACGTTCTTAAAGTGGCTAGGGATGCCAACTCGGCAACCTTCATGACCTTTCAGTCCTTTGGTATCGCCGCCCTGATTTACTTGACGGTCACCTTTGCGCTGGTCGGCCTCTTCCGATTGGCCGAGCGCCGTTGGCTGGCCTTCCTTGGCCCGGCTCACTAGGACTTTCACATGCGCCATAACACGCACGATCTGCTCGCCCCGCTGCCTGGAACCGCACGACAGATCCACAGCTTTCACTACGGCCCAGAAAACAGTGGCCGCAAGGTCTATATCCAGGCGTCCCTGCACGCGGACGAATTGCCCGGCATGCTGGTGGCCTGGTACCTGAAGCAGCGCCTGGCCGAGCTGGAAAATGCCGGTCTGCTGCTAGGCGAAATCGTCGTCGTCCCTGTCGCCAACCCCATTGGCCTGGAACAAGTGGTGATGGACATCCCGCTGGGTCGATACGAGCTGGAAAGCGGGCAGAACTTCAATCGCTGGTTTGTCGACTTAAGCCTGCAGGTGGGCGACGATGTCGAAGCGCGGCTCAATAATGATCCGCAGCACAACCTTGAACTGATCCGCAGTAGTCTGCGCACGGCACTGTCCGCTCAGGTCGTCAACACGCAGTTGCAATCCCAGCGGTTGACCCTGCAGCGCCTGGCCTGCGATGCCGACATGGTGCTGGACCTGCATTGCGACTTCGAAGCGGTGGAGCATCTGTACACCACTCCCGACGCTTGGCCACAGGTCGAAGCGCTGTCGCGCTACCTCGGCGCTCAGGCCAGCCTGCTGGCGACCGATTCCGGCGGACAGTCGTTCGATGAATGCTTCACCCTGCTTTGGTGGCAGTTGCAGCAGCGCTTCGGCGCGCATTTTGCGATTCCCATGGGCAGCTTTTCGGTGACCCTGGAGTTGCGCGGCCAAGGCGACGTCAATCACGCCCTGGCCAGCCGCGATTGTCAGGCACTGATCAACTACTTGATGCAGCACGGCGTGATCGCCGGAGATCCGACACCCCAGCCAGAGTTGTTGTACCCGGCAACGCCGCTCGCCGGTGTCGAACCGGTCGCAACGCCGGTCGGCGGCCTGCTGGTGTTCTGCGCCCAACCCGGTGAGTTTCTGGAAGCCGGGCAGCAGATCGCCGAAATCATCGATCCCATCAGCGATCAGGTAACGCCGATCCACACTCTCAATTCCGGCTTGTTGTATGCCCGCTCTTTGCGGCGCATGGCGACCGCCGGCATGGTCATCGCTCACGTCGCAGGCACCGAAGCCTACCGTAGCGGTTACCTGCTCTCTCCTTAAGGACTGCACGGCATGTACAAACTGACCATTGATGGCCTGCACAAATGCTATGGCGACAACGAAGTACTCAAAGGCGTATCACTCAAAGCCAACACGGGCGACGTCATCAGCCTGATCGGCGCCAGCGGCTCGGGCAAAAGTACCTTTTTGCGCTGCATCAACTTTCTTGAAACCCCCGATGAGGGCGCCATGACCCTGGACGGCCAGCCCGTGCACATGACCAAAGGCAGGCATGGCATGCACGTCACCGACCCCTCAGAGCTGCAACGCATCCGTACTCGCCTGGCAATGGTGTTCCAGCATTTCAATCTGTGGAGCCACATGACCGTGCTGGAGAACGTCAGCATGGCCCCGCGCCGCGTGCTGGGCGTATCCAAACGTGAAGCCGAAGAGCGCGCGCGCAAATACCTGGATAAAGTTGGCCTGCCGGCACGCGTGGCGGAGCAATACCCGGCTTTCCTCTCAGGCGGCCAACAACAGCGCGTTGCAATTGCCCGCGCGTTGGCGATGGAACCGGAAGTAATGCTGTTCGACGAACCCACCTCAGCCCTGGACCCGGAGCTGGTCGGCGAAGTACTCAAAGTGATTCAAGGCCTGGCCGAAGAAGGCCGCACCATGATCATGGTCACCCACGAAATGAGCTTCGCCCGCAAAGTCTCGAATCAGGTGATGTTCCTGCACAAAGGGCTGGTTGAAGAACAGGGGCATCCTGACGATGTACTGGGCAGCCCACAAAGTGATCGGCTGCGGCAGTTTTTGAGCGGGAATTTGAAATAGCGAGAAAGGTCCTTTCACGCGGTAGTCGAACCGAATACACACGCCACTCACCACGTTCTGGCGCCGGCGCATTCAAACGACGGGCTTGGGTGGCGCCTCATCTGGAAGCGTTGGCACACCAGGCTCAGTGGGCTCAGTAGGTTCGCCAGGCTGCTCGTTGGGTGTGTCGGGGTCTGGCTGGCCGGGAATGCCGCCGACCCTGTTGATCTGGGGATACGCGAGCAACGACCACGCCAGCAGGCCCACGTGGTTGTATTCGCTGTCTGCGGCGGGGACGATGCGTTTCGAAATTGACGTCATAGGGCACTCCTGAGTGTCGACTCCGCTCGCTCGGCGCGAGAGGGAACAGTCCAGTCAATAGAGTGCCAAAATGACCACTAATTCCCCGAGCGCCGGATCAACGGCACATCAAGTGCGCGGCAACGTCACGCCGCGCTGACCCTGATACTTGCCGCCACGATCCTTATAAGAGATTTCGCACTCCTCATCAGACTCCAGAAACAGCATCTGGGCCACGCCTTCATTGGCGTAGATCTTCGCTGGCAAGGTAGTGGTATTGGAAAACTCCAATGTCACGTGACCTTCCCACTCAGGCTCGAGCGGCGTTACGTTAACGATGATTCCGCAACGGGCATAAGTACTTTTGCCCAGACAGATGGTCAGCACATTACGGGGAATGCGAAAATATTCGACCGTGCGCGCCAACGCAAACGAGTTCGGCGGGATAATGCAGACATCGCTGGTCACGTCGACGAAGCTTTTTTCATCGAAATTCTTTGGATCGACGGTCGCCGAATTGATGTTGGTGAACACCTTGAATTCAGCCGCACACCGCACGTCGTAGCCGTAGCTGGACACACCGTAGGAGATCAGGCGGTTAGCGCCTTCACCGCGTACCTGGCGCTCCACAAAGGGCTCGATCATGCCGTGCTCTAGTGCCATGCGGCGAATCCACTTGTCCGATTTGATGCTCATGGCAGTGTCCTGAATAGCGAGGTGGAAAAATATGTTGGGCATCTTACCGGGCCGGGCCGCCGGGTTCAAAGATTCTAGAGGTCACAGCCATCGATTCGACCCCCTCTTTTAGCAATGAGAAGAAATAATCCTGAACAAGGCATTGGCACTTCTCGAAAAACCAGATAAGGTGACGTCACTGTGTTGCTTGTGTCACTGAGAATCTCTACACGATGTTGAATTTCGATCCAACCATCTCCAAGAATTTTTCCTGCTCTTTGCACTCAGTCTCGGCCAGGGTTCTTCCTGCGTCGCAGTTAACTTTGTCCAAGGAGATACACCATGTCTAATCGCCAAACTGGTACCGTTAAGTGGTTCAACGATGAAAAAGGCTTCGGCTTCATCACTCCACAATCCGGTGACGACTTGTTCGTTCACTTCAAAGCTATCCAATCCGACGGCTTCAAAAGCCTGAAAGAAGGCCAACAGGTTTCTTTCGTCGCTACCCGCGGTCAGAAAGGTATGCAAGCTGAAGAAGTTCAAGTTATCTAACTTGTACTGAATCGCTTAAAAGAAGCCCCGCCCTCAAAAGCGGGGCTTTTTTATGCCCGTTGCAAAATAACCAGCGGTGTCCGGACGGACTCTTCGCGACAGCAATACAAAACCTGAAGCGAACGCTACGATGCCTGCATCTGCTTAACCAAGGTGCTCGTCCATGCTGATCGGCATTCTGCTCATCCTCACCTGGCTGATTCTGCTATTGCGTTACCCGACCAAGGCGCTCCTGGTGTCACTGGCTGCACTGCTGGGTCTGGGGGCCGTGGCAATGTGGGTAGTGTGGCAGGATAGTCGCGAAACGCGGCAGTTGGAGCATCTGGAGTTGCGACTCAACTATTTGCCGCAACACTGCCCACCCGACCGTCCGTTGCAGATCCAGCTACATAACGGCAATGATGTGCCGCTGCTTACCCTGCATTGGCGTATTGCTGCTTATATGCCGGGGGATACGGTCAATCTGGCGGATAACGCCTACGCGGCACCTCGCTATCGCGGCCCTGGCGAATTGCAGGCCGGTGGTGACTGGCAAGATTGCTTGCCGCTGCCACCGCTGCGTCCCGGTTACCGCGCACAAACCGTAGAGTTTCGTGCCGAGCACTTACAAGGTAGTTTCTCGGACTAGGTCCATTAAGGAAAAAACATGCCCATCGCTCTTATCACTGGCTGCTCCAGCGGCATTGGCCGTGCGCTGGCGGACGCGTTCAAAGCCGCTGACTATCACGTATGGGCCACGGCCCGCAAAACCGAAGACGTCGCCGCGCTGAACGCAGCCGGCTTTACCGCTGTGGAACTGGACGTCAACGATGGCGCGGCCCTTGAGCGATTGGCCGCTCAGATCGAGCAACACGGTGGCCTCGACGTGCTGATCAACAACGCTGGCTACGGCGCCATGGGGCCTTTGCTTGATGGCGGCGTGGACGCCATGCGGCGGCAGTTCGACACCAATGTGTTCGCGGTGGTCGGTGTCACCCGTGCGCTGTTCCCATTGTTGCGCCGCAGCAAGGGAATGGTGGTCAATATAGGCAGCGTCTCCGGGGTCCTGGTCACGCCATTTGCGGGCGCTTATTGCGCCTCTAAAGCCGCCGTGCATGCGCTCAGCGATGCCCTGCGTCTGGAGCTCGCGCCATTCGGTATCAAGCTGATGGAAGTCCAGCCCGGCGCCATCGCCTCCAGCTTTGCCAATAATGCCAGCCGCGAAGCCGAACTGTTGATCGGGGAGTCCTCGCCCTGGTGGCCGCTGCGCGAAGCCATTCGCGCCCGTGCCAGAGCATCACAAGGCAACCCGACCCCCGCCAGCGACTTCGCCCGCGACCTGCTCAGGGCGGTGAAGCAAGACAATCCGCCCCGTTTGCTGCGATTGGGTAATGGCAGCCGCGCCATGCCACTGATGGCCTGGTTGCTGCCCAAGGGCCTGCTGGACAAGCAATTACGCAAGCGCTTTGGTCTGGATGTGCAGCTATGATCCGCGCCACCGAACCGCTCGAGGCCAGCCACATTTACCCGGACAGTCAAGACGCGAGCTACTGCGACGCCTACCAGATCTTGACGCCCGCCGGTGATGACTCGATGTTGACACTGGCGACGCAGGTGCTGGGCTCGACGCCGAAATGGATCGACTTCTTGATGCTGTGTCGCAATCGGATTGTCGTCCTGCTGGGCCTGAAAGACCTGGGCGGGATGAGAAATATTCGCAGGGATAAAGCCGTCGAGGACTACCGCATAGGGGATCGGGTGGGGATTTTTACGCTGCTATATCTGGCTGAGAATGAAGTCATCCTCGGCGACGCGGACAAGCACCTGACGGTGAAGGTGTCGATCTACCGTCAGCACGCAACGCACGACTGCGAGTTGACCGTGGCCACCGTGGTGCACAACCACAATTGGCTGGGGCGCCTCTACATGCTGTTCGTGGCGCCGGCGCACAAGGTCATCGTGAGGGCCTCGTTGCGCCGTTACCTACGCACGCTGACGGCGCGCAAATAGATAATCAGTGGTCCTGCGGATTAACAATCACTGTGCAGGTAATCCCCGCCGCCAACACCACATCGTCCGGCACTTTATCCAGGTGGATGCGCACGGGCACACGTTGGGCCAGGCGCACCCAGTTGAAGGTCGGGTTAACATCGGCGGTCAGTTCGCGGCTTTGCGGGTTGTCCCGGTCGTAGATGCCACGGGCGATGCTTTCGACATGGCCTTTAAGCACTTCGCCGCTCATCAATTGCATATCGGCCAGATCACCCACGCGAATGTGCGGGAGCTTGTTCTCTTCGAAGAAGCCGTAGACCCAGAATGAGTTCATATCGACCACGGCCATTTTTGCATCGCCGATCCGCGCATAGTCGCCGCGGTGCACGTTGAGGTTGGTGACATAGCCATCAACAGCAGACAACACCTGGGTGCGTTTGAGGTTGAGCTCAGCCGCGTCCAGTTCCGCTTGGGCGAGCTCATAGTCGGCCAGCGCCGAGTTGGCGATATTGCTCGCATCGTCACGGTTTTCGCTGGAGATCACCAGGCTATCCATGTCTGCGCGGCGCTTGGCATTGAGCTTGCGCATCTCCCACGTTGACTTGCGCGAAGCCACTAACGCCTGCGCCTGTTTGACGGCGAGCTGGTAATGCTCTGGGTCGATCTGCATCAGCACGTCGCCCTTTTTCACCTGTTGGTTGTCGCGCACCGGCACATCCACTACAACCCCGGAGACATCGGCAGCCACGTTGATCACATCGGCGCGCACCCGGCCATCGCGGGTCCATGGCGTGTCCATGTAGTTGATCCACAGAGTGCGACCAATCCAAAGAGCCATGGCCAGAACCAGCAAGGTAGCAGTCAGACTGAAGAGCTTTTTCATCCAGGGGTTCTCAACAAAAGTGCATCAACGGTAAACAGTGAGCGCCAAAGCGCCAAAGATGCAGGTAAACACGCACAGACGCAGGAGCGCCGGATGCCAGAAGAGCCGATACAAATCAAACCCGGACAAGAGCCTACCCAGCGTCCAGGCAAGGACCGCCGCGATCAGGAACATCAAAGTCATGGTCGGCATATAGACGCCGTGCAGGGCGATTTCACGAGGCATGGATCAGTCCTTGCGGCTTGCGTAACGGAGCATACGCGGCCAGGGGAGATTGCGGGTCGAGCAGCGAAGTCCGGATAAAGTGCAGGTAACTCTGGACTCGCCGCAATACCGAGGTGTCGAAGTGTCGGGCAAAGGGTTCGTCAGTACCCTGCACACGACTGATGGCATGGTCGACGGCGATCAGGGCACGCTCCAGGTTACTGTGATTGGGTAGCAGGAATAAGCGCACCAGCGAACGCCCCATCACCCGGATTGCCAGGCGCCAGGACTGCGATTCGGCATAGCATGAGTGCACCGGCATGACGGATTGCTCACGACGCAACTCGATGATGGCATGACCGACTTCAAGCACCACGAACATCCAGCGCAACAGATTGCGTTGAACCTCAGGCTGCCCTGCCGCCAGGCCATAGGCTTGATGCAGCAGGTCGCGGGTACGGCTTTCGAAGCTTGAGCCTAAACCGCGCAACGGCGCACTGATGGCGAACAATACCTGCTGACGCAAGTCCTGCTCAAGCCGGCTCCACATCCAGCGACTGTTGGGCGGCATGATGATTGCGCCTGCCGCCGCGCAGACCAGCATGCCGAGAACCATCCCGATGTAGTCGTTGATAAACCCATAGGGGTTGTAGATCGTCAGGTTGTCAGGCACCGAGCCGGTACTGAAAAATATCAATAATCCCAAGCCATAGCCTGCCAATTGCGGCCGCGAGGAGAGAAACGAACCCAGCACCAACACCGGGGCCAGAACCAGACACAGCAAGGGGAAACCATCGATAAACGGGTACACGAAAAACATCTCTATAAAGCCAAATATGGCTCCCAGAAACGTACCGCAAGCCATCTGAAAGGCCATGCGCTTAGGGTTCGCCGACGAGGCCGAAAGGCCAATGGTGGCGGCGGCGACCAAGGTCATGACGGCGCCACTCGGCCAGGCGGTGGCGACCCAATAGCTGCCCAACACCAGAAGGACGAACGAGGCTCGAACACCGGCGGCGAGGGCCGCCATCCAGTTCGTTTGTGAGGTAAACGGCTCATCCCACTGTTCACGGGCATGGTTGTGATCGGCCAGCGAGGCGTGGGTCTGAGCGTAACCGTGCATGTCATCGACAAAACGATACAGCAGCTCATAGGCGGTGTGAAAATCCAGCAGGTCAGCCTCTGCGGGTTGAGTCTCGACCAGCGCCGCACGCAGGCTGCGCACGTGCTCCGGCAGTCCCTCTTTAAAAGCCGCCAATCGCTCGGCCAATCGCGCGGCGTCGGCATCGGTCAAGGGACGCCCGGAAAACGGTTCAAGCAAATCGGCCAGTGCCATCAACCCAGGCTCAATGGCCCCAATCACCTGAACCACCTCCCGGCTGCGCAAGCGTCCGAGCAGTTGGTGCAAGGCATTGAAGCGCGTGGTAATGGCCATGAACTCACTGTTCAGGCGATTGAGCCGGCCGTTGCGGCGGCGCATGTGCGGGTCTTCGAACACGGTGACACTGCGCAACCCTTCCAGGCCGATCGCTTCAGCAATGAAGCGCACATTACCGGCCTCGAATGCGCCCGACTCATTGCCCACCCGCAAACCATGAGCCACGAACCCGGCGAACACGCCGAAGCGCAGGTACAGCGCGTTACGCATCGCCGCGCTGGCGGTCTGCGGCAAGATCGCGACACTGACCAGCGTCGAGCACAGAATGCCCAATGAAATTTCCAGCACCCGCCACATGGCGGCCATGAACGCCCCGTCCGGGTGCGCCAGGGCAGGCAGGCCGACCATTGCTGCGGTATAGCCCGCGAGAACAAAGCCATAGGCTCGAAAGTTGCGGTTACGTGCCGCACCGGCAGAACAAATGCCCACCCAGATCGCCAGGCTGACAAGGAACAACTCAGTGTCCTGGGCGAACAGGGCAATCAGAGCCACCATCACCGCCGAACCGGTCAACGTCCCCAGAAAGCGATAGAAACTTTTGGCCAGGACTTGTCCGTTTTGCCGCTGCATCACAATAAACACGGTGATCATCGCAGTGCGGGGCTGCGGCAACTCCAGGCGCATGGCCAGCCATAAAGTCAAGAATGCGGCGAACAGCACCTTGAAGATATAGACCCAGGTCACGCCATCGCTGCGCGCCCATTCAAAGAAACTGCGGCGCCATTCCAACGAGCCCAGCCAGCGCAGTGGTGCAAACAGTTGGGTCATGGCCGGCTAATCATGTGATCGTACGCGGCAAGGGCCGCAGAGGGTTTGCTGGGCGCGGTCTTGTTCTCGTCGGGTGAATCAGCACCTGCCGACAAGCCGCCACCCAGCGCAACCACCAACGCGGCATGAGCGGTCAGGCGTGCAGCCTGAACCTGCTGCTGAATCTCCTGCTGATGAAACAACAAGGTCTGGGCATTGAGCACATTCAGGTAATCGGTCAGACCGCGTTTGTAGGCGACTAAGGCAATGTCATACGTCTTCTGCGCCGACGCCACCGACTCAGCGGTGAACACTTGCTGCTTGTCCATCGAGGCACGACGGATCAATTGATCAGAGATGTCTTTGAGCGCATTGATCAGCGTCTGGTTGTACTGCGCCACGGCCACGTCATAACCGGCCGCCGCTTCACCCAGCTCCGAGCGCAAACGCCCGCCATCGAAGATCGGCAAGCTGATAGCCGGGCCAACGCTGTAGTTGAGTTTCTTGCCGGCCAGGAACGACAGCATGCCGCCACCGGTGGCCATGTAACCCAGGCTGCCGACCAGATCGACGTTAGGGTAGAAGCCGGCATGTGCGACATCAATGCCACGCGCCTGGGCTGCGACCCTCCAGCGGCTGGCGACCACATCCGGGCGCTGCCCGAGCAGTTCAGCCGGCAGCGCCGACGGCAGTTTTAAAGCGACCTGCAACGACAGCGTTGGCCGCTGCAACTTCGCGCCCTCCCCCGGCCCCTTGCCCGCCAGCGCTGCGAGCTGATTACGGCTCAGGTCAATGGCCTCGTCCAGCGCATCGATTTGCCGATGGGTTTCCGGCAGCGGTGTTTCGGCCTGGCTGACTTCTAAGTGGGTGCCGATCCCGCCACTCAGGCGGCGTTGTGCCAGATCGAGAATCTGCTGTTGTTGGGCCAGCGTCGCCTCAACGATATCGCGCTGGGCAAAGTTCAACGACAACTGAATATAGGCACGGACGATGTTGTTCTGCAGCTCGAGTTGCGCCAGCCGTGACTCGGCGACACTCATGTGCGCCAGATCAAGCGCCTGTTCGGTGGTATTGCTTTCCTGACCCCACAGGTCGAGGGAGTAACTCAGACCCAGCGACGCATTGTTATCCCAAGTGCTGGTGTTCGCCAGCGCGCCAGGACCGTAGAACTGATCGGTAGGCCAGTTATGACGTTTGAGGGTGGAGTCGCCATTGATATGCAGCGATTCGGCGGACTCGGCGATACCGGCCATCGCTTTGGCCTGACGCACACGGGCGGCGGCCATGGCCAGGCTCGGACTGCCTTGGGCGGCAAGCTCGATCCAGCGGTTAAGTTGCTCATCACTGTAAGCACGCCACCACTGGGCGGCGGGCCAATGAGCATCTTTTGCAGCACTTTGGATCGCTTCATCCGTGGCCAGGGCGTTGGCTGGCAAAGAGTGGTCTTGAGGAGCAATCCCCCCAGTCCCGATGCAGCCGCCTATTGCCAAGGATAAAGACAAAACACTGAGGAGCTTAAGCCCTCTGATCATGCGACGCGGCACAGCTGCGAGTTCCCGACTTAGGTGAAATAGCGTGAATACAGCAATTCTAGGCGGCGCTCAAAGCGGCGATAAGCCGAGGGAAGTGTGATTCTTTGTTACCGAACGAGCGATAATCCATTGGTCTGGCTCACACGCGACTGTTACTTCATGTCACACTTTGCCGATCTCACCAGAGAACTGCCAATGGATACCCTGCAAAACATGCGCGCTTTCAGTTCCGTAGCGCAAGCGGGAAGCTTCACTGCCGCAGCAGTGCAGCTCGATACCACCACCGCCAACGTATCGCGTGCCGTCTCAAATCTTGAAGCTCACCTGCAAACCCGATTACTCAATCGCACCACTCGTCGCATTGCCCTCACCGAAGCGGGCAAACGCTACCTGTTGCGCTGTGAACAGATCCTCGGGTACGTCGAAGAAGCCGAAGCCGAAGCCAGCGATGCACATGCCCGACCGGCAGGACAGCTGAAAGTCCATTCGATGACCGGCGTCGGCCAGCATTACGTGATCGATGCCATTGCCCGTTATCGCAAGCATCACCCGGACGTGACCTTCGACCTGACCATGGCCAACCGCGCGCCTGATCTGCTCAATGAGGGTTACGACGTCTCCATTGTCCTGGCCAGCGAGTTGCCCGATTCGGGTTTCGTTTCCCAGCGCCTGGGGATCACCTACAGCATCGTTTGCGCTTCGCCAGCCTACGTCAAAGCCTTCGGTGCTGCGCAAAAGCCCCAAGACCTGCTCAACCATGCGTGTCTGCGCCTGGTGAGTCCGGTGATTCCACTGGAGAAGTGGTTGTTCGATGGTCCTGAAGGTCAGGAGATGGTTACCATCGTCACCTCGCCCTTCCTGGTCAATTCGGCCGATGCCATGAAAACCGCCATCTGCAGCGGCATGGGTGTCGGGATTTTGCCGATTTACTCCGCCATCGAAGGATTGCGTAATGGCACGCTGGTGCGGGTATTGCCCAACTACCGCTCGCAGGAACTGAACCTGTACGCCATCTACCCCTCGCGCCAGTACCTGGATGCGAAAATCAGGACCTGGGTCGAATACCTGCGCGGCTCATTGCCAGAGATTCTGGCCGCCCATGAAGCCGACTTGAAGACCCACGATTTGATGAACATCGTCTGACCCGCACGGCTCGCCAGAAGAGCGCCCTCGAAAGAACCAGATGCCCAGGGACGGGCAAGAATGTTAGCGTGCTACGCACTGACCATTCGAACGTCCGAGAGTATCTGCCTGATGAAAAAGACCGTACTTGCCTTCAGCCGCGTGTCGCCCGAAATGGCCGAGCGCCTGCAGCAAGATTTCAACGTGATCGTACCCGACCCCAAGCTTGGCGATATGAACGCGCAGTTCAATGACGCGCTGCCGCACGCCCACGGCCTGATCGGCGCGGGCCGCATGCTGAGCCGCGAACAATTGCACAGCGCCATCAAGCTGGAAGTGGTGTCGAGCATCTCAGTGGGCTACGACAATTACGAGCTGGGCTATTTCAACGAGCGCGGCATCATGCTCACCAATACCCCGGATGTATTGACCGAAAGCACCGCCGACCTGGCCTTCGCGCTGCTCATGAGCAGCGCCCGACGCGTTGCCGAACTGGACGCTTGGACCAAGGCTGGGCAGTGGAAACGCACGGTCGAAGCCTCGCATTTCGGCACCGACGTGCACGGCAAGACCCTGGGCATCGTCGGCATGGGCAACATCGGTGCTGCCATCGCCCGCCGTGGCCATTTCGGTTTCAACATGCCGATTCTGTACAGCGGCAACAGTCGCAAGACCTCGCTGGAACAGGAAATGGGCGCGCAGTACCGCAGTCTCGATCAATTGCTGGCTGAATCCGACTTCGTCTGCCTCGTGGTGCCGTTGAGCGAAAAGACCAAACACCTGATCAGCACCCGCGAACTGGCGCTGATGAAGTCGAGCGCGATCCTGATCAACATCTCTCGTGGCCCGGTGGTCGACGAACCGGCGCTGATCGAAGCCCTGCAGAAAGGCACTCTTCGTGGAGCAGGTCTGGATGTGTACGAAAAAGAACCGCTGGCCGAATCACCGCTGTTCCAGTTGAGCAACGCCGTCACCCTGCCGCACATCGGCTCCGCCACCCACGAGACACGGCAGGCCATGGCCGATCGCGCCTACCAGAACCTGCGCAGCGCGTTGTTGGGTGACCGGCCGCAGGACCTGGTGAATCCACAGGTGTGGAAGGGCTAAACCCTTAGGCCAGCTTGCCGTTGCCGCTATTGGCAGGGTTAACGGCAGGCATCTTTGGCTTACGAAACACCAACACATTCCCCAGCATCACCAACACCAGCCCCATCAACGCGGGCAGTGTCCATTGGTAGCCTTCGGCGAACGCCGAGATATTCAGCGCGACCACCGGGAACAGTACAGTGCAATACGCAGCGCGTTCCGGCCCCATGCGTCCGACCAGCGTCAGGTAAGCGGTAAAGCCGATGACTGAGCCAGCAATCACCAAATACACCAGTGAACCGATGTAGCGCGTGTTCCATTCGAAGCTGAACGGCGTGCTGCTGAGCAGGCAATACACGCTGAGCATTGCCGCACCGTAGAGCATGCCCCAGGCATTGGTGGTCAAGGGTCGTAAGCCGGCCTTTTGTTGCAGACTGGACAACAGATTACCGGCGGAGAAACACAGGGTGCCAAGCAGCGCCAGGCCCAGACCGAGCAAGGTTTCGTGGCTGGCCGTACGCCCGGCCAGTTCAGGCCAGAACAGACACGCCAGACCGACCAGCCCCAACGCCCCACCGGCCAGCACATTGCGCGCGACTTTCTGGCGAAAAAAAATCCGTGCATTCAGTGCGTTCCACAGGGTCGAGGTGGAGAACACCACTGCGATCAGGCCGCTGGGGATCCACTGACTGGCGGTGTAGAAGCACATGAAATTGATGCAAAACAGGCACAGTCCCTGGGCGAGGCAAATAAGCTGGCCACGCCGATTAACCTTTTGCAGACGCCCGCTCAACAGCAGAATGACGAACAACACCAACGCCGCGAAGCCGAAGCGATAGACGATCGACACCGGAATCGCCACGACGCCGAGCTGTAATTTCAGAGCGATCCAGGTCGTGCCCCAGATCAAAACGGTGAGTAAATAAAGCGATATGTTCATCGTTGGGCTCCTGAATGAAGCCTCAGTCTGGCGTTTTGCGTGAGCGTCGACTTGCACAATCTTGCGCATTTAATCACGGGGAGGCTGGCAGCTCGGGTGCTACGGAGTAGGATGCGAATCGGAGAGAACGCGTTATGCAGCCACTGGAAACCATCCAAGTCTTTCAAGCCCTGAACAGCTCGCCCAACGCTCGTCTGGAACAAAGCGCGGGCCTGGGTGACGGCATGGTCGCGGCCCTCTGGAACAACCGGCACGATGCGCAGGAGTACCAGGCGCCGAGCCACCACACGCTGTCCTGCTACATCGAAGGTGGCACCGGGACCTTTCGCCGCGACCAGCCCAATGACAAAGGCGGGCCGGGGAAATTGTGCGTATTGCCTGCCGGCCATGAATCAGCCTGGGTGATCAATGGTGAGATCCGTCTGGCGCATTTGTACGTCAGCCCCGAGCAATTCGCGCTGGGCTGCGTCACCCTGCTGGACCGTGAGCCGCGCGAGTTGCAACTGCGCGAAAGCACTTTCATCGACGACCCCGAACAAGTGCTGCGTTTTCGCCAGTTGATCCAACTCAACTGGAGCGAACCCGGCGAACGCCTGCTGACCAGCAGCCTGGCCCACGAAATGCTCAACCATGCCCTGCTCAGTCAGGTTGGCCAGCGCGAAGGTCTACGCCTCAAAGGCGGGCTGGCCCCACACCTGCGGCGGCAACTGGTCGACTGCATCGAGCACCGCCTGGCTGATCCTCTCAGCCTTGGCCAACTGGCGGGGCAATGCGCGCTGTCCGAATACCACTTCGCGCGCATGTTCCGTGAAAGCTTCGGCCTGCCGCCCCATCAATACCTGCTCGCCCGCCGCCTGGCCCACGCCCGGCATCTGCTGCGCACCAGCAACCACCCCTTCGGTGATATCGCCATGGCATGTGGTTTTGCCAGTGCGAGTCACTTCAACAATCGTTTTCGGCAGGCAATGGGCGCGACGCCGGGGGAATATCGGCTGGCGTTTATCCGGTAATTGATCGACGCCTTCGCAGAGGAATATTGACCCTTCGGCATCTCTTATCAAACAACCTGTAAGTAATTGAAAAATAAAGCATAAATCACACAAATTTTTCAGCAAAACACTGACTCTAATGAAATGGTTACCCCCGCCTACCCAGTGGAACGCCCACTAAGCTTTCACTGGGTATTTAACGGAGATCATTTCCATGAACCACGCAGCGATTGTCAGCATTGATCTGGGAAAACAGAGCTTTCATGTAGTTGCTCACGATAACCAAGGGCGCGAGCTTCAACGCAGAAAGCTCAGCCGCGCAACCTATCCCAAATACTTTGCCAATCTTCCACCGTGCACTGTCGCGATGGAAGCGTGCGGTGGGGCTCACTTCATGGCTCGGGAGATGATCAGATTCGGGCATGAACCCAAGCTGATTGCACCGCACCATGTGCACCCCTATGTCAAAAGCAACAAAAATGACTTCGCTGATGCTGAAGGCATTTGCGACGCCGCCAGCCGGGGCAGCATGCGATTTGTCGCACCCAAGTCTGAAGCGCAGCAAGCTTTGGCCCTGCTCAATATCGTGCGCGACTCGTTCATCAAGGATCGCACCGCCACCGTCAACCGCATCCACGCCGCGCTTCTGGAAGTCGGTATCGGTTTGACTCCCAGTTTCAAAGCCATCAGGGAATTGCCGGTATTACTCGAAACCTGCGACTTCTCTGGGCTAATCAAAACGTTGCTAATGGACCTGCATAGCCACTTCACTTACCTGGACCAAAAGGTCAAGGCGATGGACCATCAAGTCGAACGCCAAGCCGCTGACGATGATCTGGCCCGCCGGTTAATGACGATTCCGTGCGTCGGCCCGATCACCGCCACCGTCGTGGCTGCAGAGTTGGGCGACGGTCATCAGTTCAAATGTGGGCGTGACTATGCCGCCTCGATAGGGCTTGTACCCAAGCAACACAGCACCGGCGGCAAGCAGGTATTGCTGGGGATCAGCAAGCGCGGTGATAGAAATCAAAGGCGTCTATTTGTCCAGGGTGCTCGAGTCTATTTGATAACGCTGGATCGACGGACGGGCCCACTGGCGGACTGGGTCCGCCAGTTGCTGAGCCGAAGCCATCCAAACAAGGTGGTTTGCGCCTTGGCCAACAAACTGGCACGTATCGCCTGGGCAATAGCCGCACACCACAGTGAATTCGATGCAGGGCCAAGCGCTATGGACGCCTGACCCTGCTGTCACCCAAGCACCACCCACCTGGTTTTGCGATGCTGAATAACAGATGACATGAACGGCCAACCGGCCTGACGGAGATCCTGGGCTCCTACGCGGCTCTTGAAGCCGTAACTCTAATGAGGACCGTCAGGCGCGATTTTCATCGAGGCGCGGGCATAAGCTCAGACGCCGAATAGATGACCGCAAGCCAACCATGCATCGGATTTAGTATTGCAGAAAAGGGGGTAACCATAGATGTAGGAGCTGCCGAAGGCTGCGAGCGACCGGGAACCGGTCGCTTTCTTGAGACCGCTGAAGGTCGTGCCGGTCGCCCGCGACCCCGGCCTATCGCAGCCTTCGGCAGCTCCAGGATTCAGTTTGCTGCGCGACAGCGCAGCGTCGAAGACAGGGGCCTTCTACATAAAATCAGTACGGACCTTGCGCCAAAGCCCGTCGCTGATGGTCTAATCCCGGCCTGCCACCCCTGATTTTTTCCACGTCAAAATATTTCTGTGCACAAAGGGCTTGAATTGTTTCCTCATCGGCGCCAACACTGAGGGTGAGAGGCGAATGGTTTGAACTCCCCGAGCGAAACCGTCAGATCTCATGTGAGCAAGCCTAAGTAAGGGAAAAACTATGCAAATCCAGGTCAATAGCGATAACCACATCGAAAACAGTGTCCGACTGGAGGAGTGGGTACGTACCACCGTTGAGAGCACGCTCGAACGTTACGAAGAAGATCTGACTCGCGTCGAAGTCCATCTCCGCGACGAAAATGGCGACAAGCCTGGCCCGCATGACAAACGCTGCCAGATGGAAGCCCGGCCAAAAGGACACCAACCGATCTCAGTCACCCACAAAGCCGATACATTGGACAGGGCAGTGGAAGGCGCGGCGGAAAAACTCAATCACGCCCTTGAGCATCTGTTCGGCAAAATACGTGACAAACGTGCGGGCGCACCTGTAACAGAAGGCGCTCTGAACGAAAGGGCAGAAAACCCGGACGCCCTGCTTCAGGAAGAGTTTTTAGAGAAAGAACTCGAAAAAGATGAAGCGCTACTCAGCTGATCCGACGACGCGAGTGGTTTTTGTACCTCTTACCATTGAGGCAACAAACTAGAAGAAGGGCGGGCCTGTGTAGACAGGTCCGCCCTTCTTCGTTATGACGACGGTTTGATCCAGTGCCGCAAATCCATGCAGACCACCGATCCAGCGCCGCGAACTTAACCCAACCACAGGCGGTCAACTTAGACAGACCTCTTGACTAGGTAACAGGCCATGAACAACCCTTTTCAACTCATCACCGACGCCTTCCAGTCTCAATACAGGGTCAACCTGAGCATCCAGAACCTCGACGGCAGCATCATGCTGACCTTGTCCAATGAAACCGGAGTCGTTGCCAAACGCTTGATCAGCGCCGCACAACGCAACGAACCCAAACGTCTGCGCCGCCTGATCGAAAGCGTGCAATTCGGTATTGCGATTGAGCATGGCCACAGTGCCGTGGATATCCTCACCGCCATGACCGACAGCGATAGCCTCAATCAACTGCATGTGCCACGCAAGAACTGGCTGGGCAATCAACCCCATCCAGGGCACCGCATTTAAGACCGCGTCAGCGCTCGTTTAAATCAGATCCAGCGCATTAGGGCGGGCGCCAGGAAATACCGACTGCAGTTGCGTGCCAGACAGTCCCCACGTGCGCCCCAGTAGCCCACCGAGCAGGTCGCGATAGTTATTGAGCACCGGATAATCACGGTTTTGCAGCAAGGTTTGCTGATTCACGGCGACCTGCTCACCGACGATCCGTCCGCCGCGAACCTTACCGCCCAGCACCCAGTACACGGTGCCATGACCGTGATCGGTGCCCTTGTCGCCGTTCTCTCTAAAGGTACGACCGAACTCCGACACCACCACCACGGTGGTGTTATTCCATTCGTCACCGAGTGCATCGGCATAGGCCGCCAAACCCTGCCCCAGGTTGTTCAAGTTGTTGGCCAACACCCCGGTCGTGCTGCCTTGGTTAACGTGGGTATCCCAGCCGCCAACATCTACAAAGCCGAGCCGATACTGATCACGCATCAGCGTCGCCATGCGTTGGGTTTGGGCGGCAAAACTCTGCGCATTCGGCGCACCGCGATTTGCACGGATCATTTCGTCTTGAAGGTCCCTGGACACCACCTGACGCAGCTCAAGACCATCGGATGCAGCCGCAGCGAGCGAAGTCCCTTTGTACATCCCAGCCAGAATGGCTGATTGCCGGTCATCGAACGCTGGCTTGGAGACGCCGCGCAACGAGATGTTCGGAATGTCCTTGCCACCCTGAAAACTCAGCGGCAACGCATCCGTAAAAGCAATCGGCGAGCTACCGGGGACTAAGCGGGATAAGCGAGCGAGGAAGCCTGAATTATAACTGCGCTGCTGGGTCGGCTCGCCGGACTCTATGTTGTCTTGGGTCTCGAAGTGGCTGCGTGACAGGTCGTCAGTGCCGGCAAACGGGACGAAGGCGATCTGTTTGCGTTGCCACAACGGATAAATCGAATCGCGTAGAACCGGGTTGAGGCCCCAGTGTGCATCGAGCGCAATGGCACTGTTGACGTTGTTCGGGTCGGGCTTAGCGATTGCCAGCGTCGGGCGTGACGCGTAATAAAAATCGCTGGTGTAAGGGATGAGCAAGTTGTTGCAGTCGTAGCCTCCGCGCAAGAACACAATAAGAGTCCGCGGTGTCGAGGGGGGCGCGGCGAATAACGTGCCGGAGAACGAGAGCGCTGGAAGCATGGCGGCCGCAGCGGACGCTAAAAGAAATTCTCGACGATTCATGACAGCACCTCATTACACGGTGGATCGTGACGCAGTTCAATTCGACGCAAGCCAAGCGCTTGTAGCCGTCGCGCTATCGGCTGTTGAAATCGGGTGAAGCCAGTAGAAACGTGTTCCATTCCTGCTGCGACGCCGCCTGGTCCAAGGCACTTCTTGTGTTAGCGGAGAGGGTCGGGGCAATCGCATCGTAGAAGAGCCGGGTGGTGATCATCGGAAACCCAATACCCTCGGTAGGGCTGCCTTCAGGTGTGAACAGCCGGTTGTTGCCCCTGCCGATAACCCGTGCAATCTCAAACCGCTTGGACAGCTGTCCCGAGCTCGACCACCCAATAGCATTCAGCGGCCAGCCATCCGGCGTCACACGCCCGAACACCGGCTCGCCCATCTGGTTAAGCCAGTTGACCATCGGTTTCGCATTGGCAACCGGCTTGCCGTCATAGGCGAGTCGAACCGACGACACCACAAACTGAAGGGGGTCCTTGAACTTGGAGCCAGCGCTCTGAAGAAGTTCCTTGGACTCAAACATCGTGCGCATCACTTGGCTGATGTCGCCATCGCTGCGCTGGAAGGTGTTGGTCATCCGATCCACAAGGGCTTGAGGCGGATTATCAGCCACGAAATAGTTGGCCAGTTGACGCGAAATGAACTGTGCGCAGGCTTTCTGGCGAGTGATCAGGTCAACGGCCTGGGTGATTTCATCAAAGCCCACTCCTTTGATCGCGTGCCCGAGCAAGACCTTATCGCTAAAGTCGTGGCGCTTGGGGTTGAACTCGAACACACCCTCACGCACCACCAACGACTCAATCCGTGGCGGAAACTTTTGCACTCGGCCATCCAGCGGGACGAGGCCGGCGCCGGTAAGAATCAAGGCCAACTGTTGCACGTCTTGCTGCGTGTAGCCCGACCCCACTCCGAGCGTGTGCAATTCCATCAGTTCACGCGCGTAGTTTTCATTGACCTTGCCTTGCGCGTTTTGGGCATTGTCTAAAAACTCAAGCATCGCCGGGCTTTTGAGCGTCGCCATCACCAGGTCTTTGAACTTACCCAGCGCATGCGGGCGGATCACGTGCTCTTCGTAATCTGCCACCATCAAGCGCACACGCCCTTTGCCCAAATACACGCTGAAATGGTTGAGCCAGAACCCTACCAACTGTTCCTTGAGCTGGTTCGGCCCATAGACGGCTCGCAGCAGGAAGATCTCCCGCGCCTGGTCCCCGATTGCGTTGGCTTGCTGCTGCCAGGCCTTCCTGGCGTCCACCTTCGCGTCACCGTCAGGCATCGCCTTGATCTGTTCCTGCGCGTCCTTGTTTGCGCGTAACGACGATTCGAGCGACGTCATCAGCACCGGGTAACGGTGAAGCAGCGTCGCAATGGCCGGAGGGAGCGGATCAGCAACACGATCGGTCAACTGAGCTTCCAGCAGGCCCGAGCGACCCATTGACCGAAAGCGCGCCACGCTCGCCGCGTCCAGATCGAAACCGTCCCGGCGCAGCCATGCAATATCGCTGGGGCTAAGGGGAGAAGGTCCGTTTGCCGCGGCCTCGCCAGGCGCAAACATCAGGAGACAAACCAACAGACACAAGGAGCGCTGAACGACAGTGGGCACTTGCATGCAGGAGGGCTTCCGAGTGATGAAAGAGACGCCAGGAATCGTATCGGTAATTCATCCTGTTCCATGACCCGACGCTAATGATCAAGCGCTTGTCAGGCGCCATGTTGGGCGCATATTCATGCTCCGGCAAGCCGCTCACTTCAGTCCATGTGCCGCAGACTGCCAAATGTAATGGTCGGGTAAAACCACTGTAAGTGAAGTGTTTAGTGTTGTAGTTTGACCCTGATTCGAACAACCCCGAGGGAGGCAACATGTTTTTACGTTATGTATCGCTGATAGCGATGGTCGTAGTGGCTTCCGGTTGCGTAGAACGAGTGGTCCATGAGCGACGCGTGGTGGTCGAGCGTCCGGTGCAGCAGCGAGAGTACGTAGAAATTGTCGCGCCGCAACCGCCACCAGAACGTATCGTCGAAGTGGAACCGGTCGGCCGACCTGGTTATGTCTGGGCTCGCGGTTATTGGCACTGGGACGGGGCGCGCTATGTCGCCGCCCATGGCCACTGGGAACAAATACGTCCGGGCTATCGCTATGAGCATCCCCACTGGGAGCGCAGGGGTGATGGTTGGCACTTGCGTGCTGGCGGTTGGGCTAATTGATCCGTAACGTGTCCCCGACACCTGAAGCTGTGTACTGACACATCCATGCCCCGTTCCGACGGGGCATTTCCTGACCGCCTGTCAAATCGCCCCTTTCTCCTCTATCACTGCGCCTTTTACGCTGCAGTGGGGGTCAGAGATTTTCGCTGACAGGAACTCTGATGACGCGTATCGCACAACCAGAATCGAAAAGGCGAGTAAGAGGATGGCGCCCGTTTGAAGGGCGGTTGCAGCTGAGTGCAACTCAGTTATTGCATTGAATATTTCGTTAGTGACTCAACTACCGGTACACCTCACGGCGGTTACCCAGTTGCACCACCAAAATCTGCAATACGTCGTCCTGGATGTCGCAAATCACCCGAAAATCCCCAACCCGATAACGCCACAAACCACCCAACGGGCCGGTGAGCGCCTTGCCCGTGCTGCGCGGGTCATCCCGACCGGCAACCCGCTCATCCATAAAGTCGAGGATGCGCTTGGCCGCCTGCTTGTCGAGCTTGCGCAACTGCGTCTTGGCCGTGTCGGTGTAATCAATCGTCCAGACCAAGGTCTTTCCTTACGTCCGCTGCCGAATGCACGGCTTCCTGACCTTTGCGGACACGCTCCAAAACTTCCGCCGCGAGGTAGTAATCCTCGAGGTCAGTCAGGCCATGGTCGATGAGTTCGCGCAGGTAATACGCTTTGGTGCGCCCGGTGCTGGTCGCCAAAAAATCGAGGCGCTGCTCGGTTTCGGGAGCCAGGCGAATGGAAGTGGCCATGTCTAAACCTCCTATGTGATACGTGTATTCACTGTATCACAACAGATAACGCATTCCCGTCCTGAATAAGGTTGACACCTCCATGCCCCGTTTCGACGGGGCATTTCCTGACTGCCTGTCAAACCTCCCCTTTCTCCTCTATCACGGCGCCTTTTACGCTGCTGTGTGGGTCAGGGATTTTCGCTGACGGGAACTGCGACGAAGCATATCGCACGACCAGAATCGAAAAGGCGAGCAGGAGGATGGCGCCCGAGAGATAAACCACACCCAGATCCGGTGGCGCATGGTGCGATACATCCGAAATCAACAGCCGGGTGAGTGCCGTGATGGCGACGTAAATCAAAAAACGCACGGGCATATGGTTGGTCTTGAAGTAAATCCCTGTCATCGCCCCTAATTCCAGGTAAATGAAGAGCAACAGAATGTCATCAACCGTGATATTTCCCTTTTCGATCATCCCCAGGAACGCAACCACGGAGGCCCAGGCAGTGATCCCGCCAATCGCGAACAACGCAATGAAGTGGAAACCTTCGACGCAGAGATTCCCGAATGACTCAGCGTGGGAATGCAGGTTTTCGCGCAGCTTTTCCGCCCATTTGGTTTCCATTCTTTTTTATCCCCTAACCCTTCGATTTTAAAAAAAACTGACCTGTCCGCATGACCCATTTCCATTCGCTGCTTTTTGTAGCAGCTTTTTGTAGCAGAAAGGGGGCCAAAGTCTAGGGTGAGAGCGTGGCAGGTTGTCGCAAGACACATCCCGACGCTCTTCCGATGCGCGGGAAGGTAAAAATGCCACTATCCAAATCGAATCGGTTGGCTTATGCTTTTAGCTGTATAAAAATACAGTAGTCGTTAAAGACACATTATCGTAAAGGCCTGTGAGGTGGTGAATGTCCGTCGAAGTGGTATACCGCAGCAGCCGAGATCTGGAGCGTTTGTTCATGGATAAAGCCGAAGCTGACCGTCATGACAAAATGCTCGAGCTGGCAGAATTGCTCGCCGAAGTATTGCAAAGAGCAGTGCCGTCGCTGACGGAGGCTCAAGTGGAAGAGGCCGGTATTTACATGGCGAAAAACCGTGACGTCTTCGCCAAGGCGTTTAAGAGCCAGCCAGACGCATTGTCCGAGCTGCTCAGTGCGCCGTTGGAAGAATGACGTTGATGCGGTGTGTTCGGCACACCGCGGTCAATCACCCTTCCGGTTTTTCCAGCGCCATCACCAACGCTTTGAAGAATCGCGCAGCTTCGCCGCCGGTCACTGCTCGATGATCGAAGGTCAATGACAGCGGCAATATCGGATGCACCACCACCCTACCGTTCATGGCCACGGGCTCGTCACGAATGCTACCGGCACCGAGAATCGCCACTTGTGGCGGTATGACCACCGGGTTGGCGTAGCGACCGAACAAGGTGCCGAAATTGGACAGGGTCAGGGTAGCGCCCATCATTTCTTTGGGTGGTATAGAACGCGCTTTGACGTCAGCACGCAGTCGGCCCATGCCCTCCTTCAAGTCCATCGCCGTACGGTTGCCAATATCGCGCAACACCGGCACGAACAAGCCGTCAGGCGTATCGATAGCAATCCCCAGGTCGAGCGTTTCATGCTGCTTGATCGACAAGGATTTACCCTCGAACCAACTATTGAGCACTGGCTCCGCCGTGCAGGCAACCACCAAGGCCTGGGCCAGACGAATCAAGGGGTCGCGGGCATGACCCCATCGATGTAAGTCTGCGTCAGCAAAGATCGTCACCGGCACCACTTCGGCATGGGAGCGGGCCATGTTCAGCGCCATGCTACGGCGCACCCCGTGTAGTTTTTCCCCGCCAAATTTATCGCACTCGGCTTGCGCCGCGCCTTCGACGTCGGAGCGGGTGATCAAGCCCTCGCGGCCAGAGCCACTCAATCCACTGAGTTCTACGCCCAACTGCCGGGCAAATTGGCGCACCGCAGGTGTAGCGCGAGAAGCCATGTGTTCGCGAGTGGACGGCGCCGCACCCACAAAAAACTGATCGTCCTGGTTGTTACCGCCGCCTTCAAGACGTCCGACTACCGTGCCCGCATCGCCCTCCCCTTCATAGGCCATCAGCGGCTCGCCGACGTGCAGAATATCGCCGTCACCGCCATAGGTTTTCGCCACGATGCCGTCGTATGGAGCAGGAATATCGACAATGGCTTTGGCGGTTTCCACCGACACGACCAACTGATCGGTCTTGACCACGTCACCGACTTTGACGTGCCATCGGACAATCTCGGCCTCCTGCAAACCTTCGCCCAGATCAGGCAGTTTGAAATATTTCATGACTGGCCTCCTCAGGCGAAATTCAAGGCGTTGTCACAGGCGTGAAGGATGTCCGCAACGCTGGGGATGTACAGATGCTCCAGTCGATACAGCGGCGGCGGAATGTCCGGCGCGGTGACACGCTGGATCGGCGCCTGCAAATCCAAAAATGCCCGTTCATAGAGGCTGGCCGCGATTTCTGCGCCCACGCCGCACGAGCGCGGCGCTTCGTGGACGATTACACAGCGCCCGGTTTTGCGCACCGAAGCCTCGAGCGTATCGAGGTCCAGCGGTTTGACGCAGGCGACATCGATCACCTCTGCCGACACGCCCCGCTCCGCCAGCGCGCTGGCCGCTTGTAAGGTTTCGAGCACACTGGCGCCCCAACTGACCAGGGTGATATCACTGCCTTCGCGCAAGGTAAAACAGGTGTCCAGCGGCAAGCGTTTACCGTCGTCCAGCAGAGGTTGTGGGTTCATCCGGTAGAGACGCGTCGGCTCAAGGAAAATAACCGGGTCAGGGTCATCGATGGCTGCCAGCAACAAACCATAGGCCCGTGCCGGCGAGGACGGGATGACCACGCGCAAGCCGGGAATATGGGCGAACAGCGCTTCGGTGCTTTCACTGTGGTGCTCGGGTGCGCGAATCCCCGCGCCCATCGGGGTACGCAACACCATCGGGCAACTCAAACGACCCCGCGTGCGATTGCGCAGGCGGCTGGCGTGGGACACCAGATGCTCCATGGCCGCGTAGATAAAACCCATGAACTGGATTTCCACCACCGGTTTCAAGCCCTGTGCCGCCATGCCGACCACCAGGCCGCCGAGCATGGCTTCGGCCAGCGGCGAATCGATCACCCGCTTGAAACCAAAGCTGTCGCGTAACCCTTGGGTGGCGCGAAATACGCCACCGTTAACCCCTACATCTTCGCCGAGTATCACCACATTTTCGTCTTCAGCCATGGCCCGATGCAGGGCCAGATTGACCGCCTCCAGCAGCGTGACCTTTTCATTTGCCATGAGTGTCACTCCCGGCACGGCCCGCGGCCCGCTCAAGGAGCCATTCGCGCTGCTCGGCCAGGGCCGACGGCCATGTGGCGTAGACATGGTCGATCACTGATTCAGGCGCTTGAGTGCCAGCGCTTTCGAAGACATCCACCGCCTTCTGCACCCATGCTTGGCATTCGCTGATCAGTGCCCGCTCGCGGCCCTCATCCCAGATACCTTGGCTCACCATGAAAGACTGCAGGCGTTTGACCGGTTCTTCCAGCCAGGCCTGCTTGACCTCTTCAGCCGGGCGGTAACGGGTGGCGTCATCCGCGGTGGTGTGGTCGCCGAGGCGATAACTCAGGCACTCCAGCAACACCGGGCCCTTGCCTTTACGGGCGCGCTCAAGGGCGATCTGCACCCTGTCGTAGACCGCTAGCATGTCATTGCCATCGACCTGTTCGCCGTGAAAGCCCGCGCCGACCGCTTTTTGCGCCAGCGTCGGCGCGCCGCACTGAATACGCCGGGGGACGGAAATGGCCCACTGGTTGTTATTGATCACGAACACGACGGGTAATTTCCAGGCGCCTGCAACGTTGAGCGCTTCAAGGAAATCGCCCTTGCTGGTTGCGCCGTCACCGCAAGTGGTCACCACCACCCGATGCTCGCCACGAATCTTGAACGCAGTGGCGACACCACAGGCATGCAAGGCCTGGGTCGCAATCGGGATGCTCAACGGGAAGTCCTGGGCGGCGGCCGGTTCGGCATAATCACTGCCGCGCTCGTCGCCGCCCCAATAGAGAAGGATTTCTTCCATGCGCACGCCGCGCATCAGTTGCACGGCCGTGTCGCGGTAGTAGGGAACCAGCACGTCTTCAGGGTGCATCAGGCTGCCAATGGCGACCCCGATGGCTTCTTGGCCGAGGGTTGGCGCGTAGGTGCCGATGCGCCCGGTGCGTTGCAGGGCGACGGCTTTCTGATCGAATAGGCGGGTAAGAACCATTTGCCGATAGAGACGGGACAGCAGATTGAAATCATCGGCCCAACGTGGAAGTTCGCCGACCAGGCGACCATCGGGAGCGAGATAGCGGGTGTAACCCATATCGATCTTGTTATAGGACATTGCACGCTCCTGACACGCAACACGCCCTGTCAAGCGAGAAGCGTGGTGGCCCGATTCACCGCGTGTGGCGGCGAGGTCAGTCGGGCGGCGCCAGGTAAGGTGCTAGCCGACGTTCAGCAGGCGTTCTGCCAACATATCGGCGACGCGCGCAGGTGAGCGCTTCTCCGCTTGGGCATGGGCAAAAACCTCAGTTAATCGTAGTCCGATTCGCGATAGATGCGCGGTGATGGTACCCAGTGTTTCCCCCCGATGCTGCAATGCAACATAGATCAGGCCGCCGGAATTGATCACGTAATCCGGCGCGTAAAGAATGCCTCGGTTTTCCAGGTGATCCGCGACTGGCAAGCTGCTCAGCTGATTATTGGCCCCGCCCGCCACAGCGGCACAACGCAGTTGAGCGACGCTCTGACTATTAAGGATGGCACCCAGCCCACAGGGCGCAAGAATGTCGCAAGGTGTGCTGAGCAACGCCTCGCAAGCAATCGGATGCGCGCCCAGTTGTTCCATGGCCAGTTGCACCTTGCCGCTGTCCAGGTCGCTGACCAGCAGTTCGGCACCCGCCGCATGCAGTTGTTCGGCCAAGGCATAACCGACATGACCAAGCCCCTGGATCGCCACCCGCAGACCTTCAAGATTTTCGCTGCCCAAACGCGCCAGCGCCGTGGTGCGAATGCCCGCAAACACGCCCATGGCGGTATGTTGCGAAGGATCGCCCGCTTCGGTGGTACTGGTGACATGTTGGGTGCGTTGGGCGATGCAATCCATGTCGGCGCTGGAGGTGCCGCTGTCGACAGCAGTGATGTACCTGCCGTCCAGGGTTTCGACAAAGCGTCCGAAGGATTCGAACAGCGCAGCACGATTATTGATATGCGCCGGACGCATGATCACTGCTTTGCCGCCGCCAAAAGGCAATCCGGCCAGTACCGCTTTGTAACTCATGTTTTGCGCCAGACGAATGGCGTCCTCGATAGCGCTTTCTTCATCCGCATAGGCAAGGTAACGACAGCCGCCAAGGGCTGGACCTTTTTGGCTGCTGTGGATCGCGATCACCGCCTTGAGCCCGGTTACTGGATCGACGATGAAGTGCAATGTTTCTACACGTGAGCTTTGCATGAGAGCGAACATCGGTATTGCTCCCGGTGGTTCTTTTTCTACAGCGAGTATAGGCGATGAAAAAAAAAACGACTGATCGCTCAGTCATAAGTAAACGAACGCTGACAGGCTTCAAGGCATAACGCTGATGGCCTTCACCCGGAGATAGAAACCGCACTGGACGAAATCGGCTGCTGGGGCTAAAACGGGACATCTCAGGTCAGATAACTATTTCGCCTTATGGCTCTACACCCCTGATCCACCCGGAGAGCTCGATGACCCCACGTCAAGCCTGCCTTGCCTGCCTGCAGCGCATACCGCCTTCAATTTTTGAGGCGGCTTTGTGGGTTTCAGCCGAACACGACCCGGAGTTTTTGCCGCAACAAGCGCTTGGGTATATTGAGGATTTGAAACGTCAGGTCAGCGCTGCCCTGCCGATGTTGCCGGCTGACGAATTGGCGCAACCCTTGTTGCGACGGCTGACTGCGTTGGGGTTTCAGCAGGACGACTGGAGTCATCCAAAACCACAGTCGGCACTGCTGCACAAAATTCTGCAACGCCGCCGTGGACAACCCTTGGGGCTGGCGATCATTGCGCTGGAGTTGGCCAGACGTCTGGAAATCCCACTGGAGGGTGTCAACTTCCCGGGGCATTTTTTGCTGCGAGTACCGGGCGCCGATCACCTGCTTGATCCGTGTGATGGACGCAGGCTTTATCCCAAGGATTGCCGGGAATTGCTGATCCGCCAATTCGGCCCGGATATGCTGCTCAAGTCTGAGCACATGGGTCGTGCGACCGACATGATCATGTTGCAACGGTTATCGCGCAACCTGAGGCATCTGCATCAGCTTGACGATGATCTTCTGGCGTCACTCAAAGACGCCGACCGCGTGGTGGAACTGGGCCAAGCGACCACCAGCGATCATTTGGCCCGCGCCAGCCTGTACCAGTTACTCGAATGCCCGCAGGCCGAGCGTTTCGACCTCGAACACGCGCTGTTACTCAGCGATGATCCGATTCAGCGCCTGCGTCTGACCGAACGGCTAAGCCATCTGCCGCCCATCAGTGCGCTTCATTAGACAGCAAAATGAACAGGTGCTCGGCGATGCTGTGGTTGTGATAGACGGCGTGGGTGAGATCAATGGATTAAACTTCCGAGCCCTGCAAAACCCGGCGAACGCGTTGCGGACCGGCGCCCTGAAAAAACGCACTATTGCCGTGTATGCAACAGTCCATGTCGCAAACCGCTCTGTTTCATTTGGCCGAAACTCTTTACTCTTACCGCACTTCCACAGCAACCGGCCAGAATCATTAAAACACCGGTGCTTATTCAAGTGATTGGTTTATCAACTGTCTACCGGTAGCCGCTCAGCTATAAGCGTCTACGCGATTATTTGCCCCTGGTTTATCGACGTTGGTTTGAAAGCTCCTGGATCGAACGTCTTCTTTAGCCGCTGTTTAAACAGCGGCTTTTTTTTGCCTGAAATTCAGCATTCACGGCCTTGAGCTATCAACTAGCGGCCTTTCCGTCAGCACTTTTCTCCCGTTCTCTGGCACGCAACGTGGCGTAGCTATCACCCGTCGTCGCGTAGACGTGCAGGTTCTGTATGACATGAATCGTCTGGATGTAGTCGGGAAGCAACATCGTTGCATAGGGATCACCACGCAATGCGTTGTCTTTCATGGCCGATATCCTGCCCGCGAAGAAATCCAGGGCGTTGATCTTTACCTGCGGGTTCATTGGCATTCCGTTTTTATCGAACTCGGCGCCGGCTCTGTCCATGAGTTCGGCCGTGTGATTATCGATAAGACCCCATTGGTAAAGCTGCTTACCCAACTTACTGAGCTCATCAGGCGTGACCTCTTCAGGGTTGAAATCCTTGACCAACGGCTTCAACCTCAGCTTGTCCATATGCTCTGTATCAAGGGCTATCGGGTTTTTGCCGATTTCCAGCAAGACACTATTAGTTTGTGCGGTGGTGGACGTTTTCGGCAATGTGCTCTCTGGCGGTTGCCGGATGCGGACAGCAGGCAGGTCGCCCCAGACATTAACACTTGACATGTATTTCTCCCAATTCAATTAACGGACAGTGCATTGGGCGTATCGGAAAGCTGTTCGATAACTTGACAGATCCAATCAGGCTCGCTTGAAATTGATCTATTACCTACTTCATAACGAGAAATATCGTACATAAAATAGGGAAACGTCATCAGCACGGAAAAACCCTACAGCCATCTCAGAGGCAGACCTACAAGAAAGTGTGATTAACCTTAAGTCGCCAAGTAGAAATTCAAGCATTACTTGAACGGTATTGGCATTAAACATAAACATTAAAAACCCTATACTTTACTTATAAAACAAGCTGATAGATTTAAGGGGCTTCATCATGAACAAGAAAATCAACACACTGCTGCTGTCGCTGGCGCTATGCCAATTTGTGGGACCAAGCTTCGCGGAGCCTGTCGTCAGCGCGGAGACAACGGCGATGTGTTTCAGGAATAACGGCACCATTTACGAGAGCCTTGCTAACGCAGGCGAATACAAAGTAGTGCACGGGCCGTTCACCACAAAATGCGGCACTACGGCGCACAGCATCCAACTGAGAACTGCGGCAGGCGCAATGCTACCTGTGGTGGTAGAACAATTGTCTGGGGGTGCCTGGACTCTTGTAGTGAATAAGGCATTAGACCCTTACCAAAAACTCGGCAATGGTACATTTCGCGCGGTATTGGATAATAGGGAAGGCCTAACGCCCGTTCGTTATAAAGGGACATTCTCGCTCCCGCTTTAACCCGCCACTGTAGTGTTGCCTGAGCCGCATGATCCAGGATCATGCGGCTCAGGTTCCGTTGAAACCTTACACCATCGGTATTCAAACCCGGTCATCAATCACCCCGGCAGTACGAGATGCCTGCGCACGCTCTTGCAAAGCCAACATGACAGTAATGACGGTATTCAAACCTGTCAGTGTGTCCTTAGCAAAGTCGTGCCCCTCCGCAATATAGCCTTTGATAAATTCAAGGCTGTTGTTGAAGTATTCGAAAGCATTCGTTTTTTTGTCCATATTAATTTGATTCCCTTGATCATTGAACTCGCTCCCAACCATACCAAGCCAAGACCCCGTAGATTGGTCAATAATGCCCATTCGCTCAAGCGCAAGACTAATTTTTATAAGCTCTCGACTGCTGGTTTTCATGGGATCAAAGCCTGACAAATCAAACTCAAACCCCTCCAGCTTCGACGAGTTTGGAATACTGTCATCCGCCCAATACTGTCGTAATTTCTGGGCAACACTTTCTTCTTCTACGGAACGACCGGAAGACGTCCTGAACTGTCGATCAGGCACATAGGTATAGGAACTGATTCGGTCTTTGATCAGACCAAAATTCTCAATCATGCAAACCTCCGTCATCGACTTCATTATTAACGTCGTATCGGGAGGCATCGGAAAATCTTGATAACAAGTCGACCTAAAACAGCATAAAAAATAGATATAGAGAACAATCCTACATACGCACCACTAACAGTCCTACAAAAACAACTCGGCCGATCAGGCATAACCTGATCGGCCGAGTTCGATATGAAGCCGCTATTATCAAGCGCTATAGTGTTGCAGATTCTTCATCATTTCCTGCAGTGCTTCGATCGTGTCTTTTGGATGCGCTGCACCTTCGAAGTCACAGATGTTCTGCCAACTGGCGGCCACCTCTTCCGGGCTAAAGCCGGTGCGAGGGTCGAAGCCCGCCCCGATGCTGCGCTCCCAGCGTGTCTTGCCGATCCAGCCGCCACCGACTTCGAACAGACCGGAGGTTTCCTGGCACTGTTCGCTGCCGAGAAACACCACCAGCGGACTAATCAACTCAGGCTTGAGCAGTTCGAACACATCGGCCGGGATCAATCCTTCGGTCATGCGTGTGCCGCCGGTTGGGGCGATGGCGTTGACCAGAATATTGTTCTTGCGCCCTTCCACAGCCAGGGTTCGGGTCAGGCCATAGAGACCCAGCTTGGCCATGCCGTAGTTTGACTGACCGAAGTTGCCGTAGATGCCAGAGGTCGATGAGGTAAAAATCACCCGTCCGTAGTTCTGCTCACGCATGTGCGGCCAGGCGGCATGCGTCACTTTGTAGGCGCCTTCGACGTGCACGCGATAGACCAGGTCCCAGTCGGCATCCTCCATTTTGGCGAAGGTCTTGTCCCGCAGGATGCCCGCGTTGTTGACCACGACATCAATGCGACCGAATGCATCCAGTGCGTTTTGGACAACTTTGTCGCCGTCGGTGACCGAGTCATGGTTGGCCACCGCTGTGCCCCCCGCTTCGCGGATCTCGGCGACCACACGATCAGCCGCCGACGCGTTGGCGCCTTCACCGTGCGCCGAGCCACCCAAATCGTTGACCACTACGCGGGCGCCGTGCTTAGCAAACAGCAGCGCATGGGCGCGCCCCAGACCGCCGCCAGCACCGGTGACGATTACGACCTTATCCTCAAAACGAACAGGCTCACTCATGGACAGCTCCAGCAGAAGGTGGACTATGGTTTGAGTGTCGAACACTCGACCCACTGTCACAATCAACACGCTCAGTCCTGAATAGTGCGCAATAAGCTGGCGTGGGGTGCTGGGCGCCTGATGCGGCGCGAAAACTGATGTAATGCTGCAGGACCAGTGCTGGCGCCTCGGTTTGCGGGTAATGACCGATGCCCTCCAAGAGCACGGTGTCGGCATTGGGGATCAATTCGCGGTAGCGCTCGACCATGTGCGCACCGGAGATCGGATCGACCGCTCCGTCGATCACTCGCAGCGGAACATCGCCACGCTGCATGGCGGCCACCCAGCGATCACGCTGCACAATCCGCTCGGGAATATAGTTGATTAGACGGTGGATGATCCGCGGCCCCTGGTTGGTTTCGATCAGGCTCCAAAAATCATCCAGCTCACTTTCGCTGGGCCGCGTATCGGGGCCAGAAATCCGGGTAAAAATTTTGACCAGGCGTTCCCGGTTGAACATCCGCCCCAGCAGCCAGCCCAGTGGGCTGAGCAATAGTTTCTGGGCCAGCAGTTTGCGATGGGTCTCCGGGAACAGCCCTCCATTGAGGAACACGCAACTGGCCATGACGAACGTCCCTTCATAATGCCGGGCCAGCAATTCCTGAGCGACGCTGTCACCGTAGTCATGCGCCAACACATGGACCGGTTGCTCAACGTGCAGATGCTCGAGCAGCGCTTGCTGCAGGTCTGCCTGTTCAAGCAGGCTGTAATCAAGATCCTGCGGCTTGGACGAGTCGCCAAAACCCAACATGTCGCAGGCAATCACCCGGTAATGCTGGGTCAAGGGTTGCCACAGGTAATGCCAATCCCAACTGGCGGTGGGGAAGCCATGAATCAACAACAAGGGTTCCCCCTGCCCCGCGACCCAGTAACGGATGGTCTGTCCACGGAACAGAAAACTGTGTCCATGGGTGCGCCAGACGCTCAGTGGGATCTCTGCCGGCAGCATTATTCTTTGTAACTCGGGTCTTGTTTATCGAGTTTTCGCAGCAGCGCCGGCCAAGCCAGTGGCCCGCCCATGCCTTGTGCACTTTTGGTCACCCCGGCAATCATCGCTTTCGCTCCAGCCAGGATCTGCTCGCCGATAGGGATCAGCTCGGCACCACCGTTTTGTGCCAGCACCTGGATTTCACAGGCACGCTGGAAGGTGAACATCATCAGGAAGGCGTCGGCAATGCTGCTGGAGCAGGTCAAAAGCCCATGATTGCTAAGCATCAAGAAGCTGTTGTTGCCCAGATCGGCTTGCAGTCGCGCTTTTTCTTCATGATTGAGGGCGACGCCTTCGTAGGGGTGATAAGCCAGGCTCGACAGGACGAAAATTGATTGCTGGCTGATCGGCAAAATGCCCTGCTTTTGCGCAGAAACGGCAACCCCTGCCGCCGTATGGGTATGCAGCACGCAGACCACATCATGACGAACTTCATGCACCGCGCTGTGAATGGTGTAGCCCGCCGGGTTGATCTCGTAAGGGCCGTCCATCAGTTTGTTACCGGCCTGGTCGACCTTGACCAGACTCGACGCGGTGATTTCGTCGAACATCAGGCCGAACGGGTTGATCAGAAAGTCTTCGGTGCCAGGAACCTTGGCCGAAATATGGGTAAAAATCAGATCGTCCCACCCGTGCATCGCTACCAACCGATAGCAGGCGGCAAGATCGACCCGGGCCTGCCATTCGGCGGCACTGACTTGATCCTTCACGCTTCGGGAGGGCAAAACTTGAGCAGTGTTCACGGTGCTTACCTCGGTATTTTTATTATGTTGGCAATTAGGTTCACGTGCCCATCAGTCTAGTCAGACCTGAGTCTCCTGGTAGTTTCATTGGCAGCCAGCTTACTGGCCGAGCGAGTCATATCAGAGTAGCGCCGACAACAACGGTGCCGCGAACAAATTGAGCAGCCCGGTCAGCACCATGACCAATCCGGCCACCGAGCCTTCCTCATCCCCCACTTCATGCGCCCGACTAACGCCGGCACCGTGCGCCCCCACACCAAACAAGGCGCCACGTGCCAGGGCGCTGCGCAAGGGCAGCCACTTGAGCAGCACGCCACCCAGCAACGCGCCAAATATCCCGGTGAACATGACGAACACCGCCGTCAATTCCGGCACGCCCCCCAAATCCTGGGCCAATGGCATAGCGAAGGGCGTGGTGATCGAGCGCGGCACCAGCGACATTGTCACCGAGGTGTCCAGCGCCAGCGCTTTGGCCAGCCAGAAGGAACTGCCGATGGACGCAGCACTGCCAGCCAACATGCCCATCAGTAAGGCCGCCCAGTGGCGCATTAATAGTTGGCGTTGTTGCCAGATCGGCACGGCAAAAGCGACGGTCACTGGCCCCAGGACCCCCATCAACCAGTGAGTATTACTTGAGTATTCGGCGTAAGCGGTGTGCAACGGTAAAGCGACCGACAGCAATAGGGCTGGCGCTAATATCAACGGTGACAACAGGTAGCGGCCGGTGCGCCGATAGATCCAGCGGCTGAAGGCGTAGGCTGACAGTGTCAGGACCAACCAGAACATGGGCATTGGTTCAAGTGTCATAACGCATCCTCCAGCGGCACACCGCCTCGACGGTAAGCGCGGTAACCAACATCACCATCAAGGTGCTGACGCCGATGACCAGCATGATCCGCCAGCCCTCATCACGCATCAGCGCGCGGTAATCGAGCAGGCTCATCAGCGCGGGGATAAAGAACAACAACATCTCGGCCAGCAACAGGCCCGCGCCCAATTGCAAAGCCGCAGGCTTCACCCAGCCAAAAGCGAACGCCAGCAACAGCAAGGCCAGGCCAATCACACCGCCGGGAATTGGCCAGTGCCACCAGATCGCCAATTGGCAGCCAAACAGATAAACCGCGAGCAAAACGCCCAGCTCGGAAAACAGACGGCCTACGTGCTGCAAGGTGGAACGCTTCATAGTCTTTCAATCCTCTCTGGCATGCATTTTATGCAGCCAGCTATCATCCCAAAAGCGAATTGTTAGACTTGCAACCATTCCATATTGGAATTACTAGGGTCTGTTAACGTATGGTGGCGAACCAAACGTCAACAGACCCTGGACCCTGCGGATGAATTGATCATGGAATTCAAACAACTGCGCAGCTTTATAGAAGTCATGCGTCAGGGCGGTTTCACCCAGGCGGCGAAGACCCTGCACGTCAGTCAGTCTGCCGTCAGCAAGCAAGTGGCGCAGCTGGAACAGAGCCTTGGCGTCCCTCTGCTAGACAGGCTCGGATCGCAGCTGCGCCTGACCGCTGCCGGGAGCGTCGTGTTGCAACGGGGCGAAGAGATGCTGCTGTTGCGCAATGAGTTGCTCAGCGAACTGGATGATTTGAGCCAACTGGTGCGAGGCGAGTTGCGCCTGGGTTTACCGTTGCTCGGAAGCGATGCGTTGTTCGCCGGACTATTTGCCGAATATCGGCGGCGCTATCCGAACATTGCGATTCATCTGCTCGAAGGCGGCAGCCACAGCATTGAACAGGCGGTGTTGAATGGCGAACTGGAACTGGGCGGTAGCCTTACGCCGAATAATCCAGCCTTCGCTTATCAGCCTTTTTGTGATGAGGCTCTGGATGTACTGCTGTCCGCTGATCATCCGCTGGCCAGTGCCGGGCACGTCGACCTGGCTCAATTGGCCGACACGCCGTTCCTGCTCTATCAGCGCAGCTTTGTTCTCAACGACCGTTTGCTTCAAGCCTGCCAGCAAGCGGGTTTCACCCCGAAGGAAGGCGGTCGCAGTGGGCAGGCTGACTTTCTCGCAGCCTTGGTGGCCGCGGGCCAAGGCGTGGTGCTGTTGCCCAGCATCGTGGCACGTGGGCTGGTGCGGCCGGGCGTGGTGCGATTAGCGTTAATCGCACCGACGTACCTGCGCTGGGACATCGCATTCATCTGGCGCCAAGGGGCGTACCTGTCAAAAGCGGCGCAGGCCTGGCTGGCAATGCTGCGTGAGCAGCCTGCTCAGACGTCGAGCTGATGAATAAACGCTGCCAGCCACGGTTCCGCATCGGACTCAGGTGTAACCGTTTCGCTGGCATCCAGACGCAACATGGGTTGCACTTCGCGAACCCCCAACTCTGCAAACAACTCACGCACCTGCTCGCCAGCACCGCAGAACGTATCGCCATAACTGGCGTCGCCCAAGCCAATCACTCCGCCGGGCAGGCCACGCCAAATTGCTGGCAACACATCACGAATCTGCGAATAGAGGGCCTGGAAGTTATCCGGCAATTCGCCCAGCCCCGTGGTCGAGGTCACGACCAGAAACGCCTCGGGTGCGAATGCCTGCAATTCCGCCAACGTGACACGGGGGTTGTGCCGAACTTCGTGGCCAGCGTCACGAATGATTTTCTCGGCATGCCGGGCGACTTCTTCCGCCGAACCATAGACCGACCCGGAAAGAACGACCACTCTCATAAATAGATCCTGTAGCAGAGTAAAAACGTCGGACATTATGCCCCAAGCCGGCGTGATGTCTTAGAATGCTGGCTTGGCAATTCGCAACGGAAGCTTTCCATGATCAATGCAAAACTATTGCAGCTGGTAATCAACGCCTCGAATGACGGCATTGTGGTCGCTGAGCAGGAGGGTGATGACAATATCCTGATCTATGCAAACGCAGCCTTTGAAACGCTGACTGGCTACAAGGTGGACGACATTTTGTATCGCGACTGCCGCTTCTTGCAGGACGATGATCGCCAGCAGCCAGGGTTGGAGGCCATTCGCCAGGCCATTGCCAGCGGCCAGCCGTGTCGGCAAGTGCTGCGCAATTATCGCAAGGACGGCAGCGCCTTCTGGAATGAGTTGTCGATTACACCCGTATTCAACGAGGCCGATCAGCTGACCTATTTTATTGGCATTCAAAAAAATGTCAGCACCCAGGTCGAAGCACAACAGCGTGTCATCGAACTGGAAGCTGAGCTGGCACTCGCACAGGCAGAGATAAAATCGCTAAAAAATTGACAAGCGGCGCTAACAAACCGCTGAATGAGTTGTCTGCATCTTCAATAACCGCCTCTTTCGAGCTTTAGCATGCAGCGCGATACCCTACTCACGCAGGATGAGCTGGACTTCATTCAGAACATGCAGCACAACCCGAAGCTGAACGTGCGTGATGCGTCACGCAGTCTGTTGGTGAACGGTGGCGCGCAGGTTCAGGAGTTGCTGACCCGTCTGGCTGCTCAAGAGCAGGTAACCATTCAGGCACAGTTTGAAAACCAGCAAATGACCTTTCCGTTGCATCTGGTGGAAGATGAATTCCACGCCATGCATCTGCAGTTGGGCGCGCCGAGTATTTATGAAGAACACGGCCCTCAGGTTCGTCCATGGCGCCTCAGCCTGCCTGAACCGCTGCCGCTGCAAACCGCAAAAGGTTCGCTGACCGCACTCTGGGTGCACGAAATCTCGTTCAAGGGGATTTTGCTGGAGAACCGAAAAGCGACCAAACCGCCAACATACTTCGCGCTGTGGTTTTCTCCGACGGGCTACGCGCCCATTGCATTGCGCGGCACCTTCGAACGACTCACCGAACACGGTCTGGCGGCGTACCGCCTGAGCCAGAGAAACAAAGAAGACACTGAACGCCTGCGTCAGTACATCCTGCAACAGCATCAACTGGCTCACCCTGCCCCGCTCGACTGAGCCACCGCGGGCACTGTCACTCGTCGGTCAAGACAACCCCGCCAGGCATCGATGCCTACGTATCCAAATGCCCCTCTAAAAATTGTTGTAAACGCCTCTGCATCGAAAGCCCATCACTTCCCAGACAAGCGATGGGTGAGCCGTCGAGGCTTTCTTGCGCCAAATCCGATGCCTCCCCCGCCAACAAAACAGGGCAATCCAGGGTCAGCGCCAGGCGCTTCAGGCGCCGAGGCAGATCAGCCGCCGGCGGATGATTTGAAAACAGTACCAAGGCCTGAGGCTGAACCTTCTCGCACACCAGGCTCAGCTCTTCCAGCGGCTGACCGAGCGCCAGGACACTGATCGATGTATCAGTGGTGCCCAGCATCAATCCTGCCACCCAGAGTTCCAGCTCGCGACATTGGCCCGGAATGGCCGCCAGCACGACCTTCAACTCCGTCGCACCCCGCAGCATCTGCAAACGTTGCAGGGTGCGCGCACGCAGAAAACTGTCGAGAAACAGCCATTCGCTCGCCTGGCCAAACTGATCCTGATGCAGCAGAAGCTCCTGCCACAGCGGCATCAGAATATCCTGGAACACTACGGTCAGCGGATAACTGGCAAATACCTGGCCGTATAACTGCTCCAGACGTCGCTCATCGAAGGCACTAGTGGCGCGACGCAGCTGTGCCTGCCATTCACTCCACTCACCCAGCGAGCCCTCCTCTTGAGGAGGGCTCGACAGGGTCCTGACGATGCTGGCCTTGGCGAGAATCTTGCCGACCTTACTGACCGCCACACCGCGCTCGATCCAGCCAAGAATGCTGCGTACCTCGTCGATATCGGCCTGGGAATACAGACGATGGCCGCTGTCGGTGCGCGTCGGCTGGATCAAACCGTAGCGTCGCTCCCACGCCCGCAACGTAACCGGATTGATCCCGGTAATACGCGACACCTCGCGAATGGGGAATAACTCTTCTTGTTTGAGGCCGCTGCCCAAGGCAGGGCCAATACCAGGTTCAGTCATGACAGGCATCGATTGAGAACAATGGAGGCATTGTACCCTCAAGCCCGCCTCCACAAACAACGCGGGTGACGACGACCGCTGGCTTATTTCCGGGATTCGGGAATAATCCTTGCTTGCCTTTTAAACGCAGCCCACCACCCCGGCGCTGCGTTATGTGAACGCCCTACCCGGGAAGCTCACTCGTCTTACGGAGATGCACGATGTCTACCTCACCCGTCACCCTGATGGTCGCACGCCGCGTCGCCCATGGCCGCTACCACGAACTCATCACCTGGCTGCGTGAAGGTGAGCAACTTGCCACCGATTTTCCTGGCTATCTGGGCTCCGGTGTTCTGGCGCCGCCCCCTGGCGACGATGAATTCCAGATCATTTTTCGCTTCGCCGATGCCTACACAATGCACGCCTGGGAGCATTCCGCGTCACGAAGCACCTGGCTGGTGCGCGGCAGTGGCTTGTTTGCCCAACCTTCGGAACATCGGGTCAGCGGCATTGACGGCTGGTTCGGCGCCGTCGGGCAGCATCCTCCGCGCTGGAAACAAGCAGTGGCTATCTGGCTCGCGTTCTTCCCGGTATCGCTACTGTTCAATTTCTTGCTGGGCCCCCTGCTCAACGAACTGAATCTGCTGACCCGGGTGTTGGTGAGCACCCTGGCGCTTACACCGCTGATGGTTTTTCTGTTCATCCCACTGTCCACCCACCTGCTCGCACGCTGGTTGCACAGCACACCTCAAGCGCCTATCCGCAGGTCAGAATCGTCACCCAGCTGCTAGGGCTCAACACCTCGCGCCGAGCAGTGCGGGTTGTTCAGTGAGGGTCATTGGTATAACTTTGCTCCAGATAATAGCCAGCTAATGGTTTCGCTGGTTCGAGCCGCATGGCGATGACTCAGGGCCCGGCTTCAACCCTCACTGTGATGCGCGAGTTGCCCCATGGCTTTTCCTTCTGCCCCTATTCTGATCACTGGCGCCAGCCAGCGCATCGGGCTGCATTGCGCAAAGCGCCTGTTGGCAGACGGTCATCCCGTTATTATCAGCTACCGCAGCGACCGCCCCGGCGTGCAGCAATTGCGTGAGCTGGGGGCGGTGGTGATTCATGCCGACTTCTCATCAGAAGCGAGCATTCTGGCGTTCATCGACGAACTCGGCAGCCACACCGACAGCCTGCGTGCCATTGTCCATAATGCCTCTCAATGGCTGGCCGAAACGCCAGGCAGTGAAGCCGCAGCCTTTACTCAGATGTTCAACGTGCATATGTTGGCGCCCTATTTGATCAACCTGCACTGTGCCCCATTGCTACACCGCTCGCCCGTGGCCGACATCGTCCACATCAGCGACGACGTTACCCGTAAAGGCAGCCGCAAGCACATCGCCTACTGCGCCAGCAAAGCAGGGCTTGAAAGCCTGACCTTGTCATTTGCAGCCAAGTTCGCACCCCGGATCAAGGTCAATAGCATCGCGCCCGCGCTGTTGATGTTTCAACCCGACGACGACGCGGCGTACCGCACCAAGACCCTGGCAAAATCCGCCACGGGTATCGAGCCAGGTCCAGAGGTGATCTACCAGAGCCTGCGCTATCTGCTGGACAACCCCTACGTTACCGGCACAACCTTGATTGTAAACGGCGGCCGGCACCTTAAATAAGTCGCCCCGCGAGGATCCATTAATGACCTTATCGCTGCCTCAGCATTACCATGAAATCCTTGTGGGTCTGGGTGAAAACCCCGATCGCGAAGGTCTGCTGGATACGCCAAAACGGGCGGCCAAAGCGATGCAATACCTGTGTCATGGCTATGAGCAAAGCATTGAGGGCATCGTCAACGGTGCGCTGTTCGCCTCCGACAACGATGAGATGGTCATCGTCAAAGACATCGAGCTGTACTCACTCTGCGAGCATCATCTGCTGCCCTTCATTGGCAAAGCACACGTGGCCTACATCCCGACCGGCAAAGTCCTTGGATTGTCGAAGATTGCGCGCATCGTCGACATGTTCGCCCGCCGCTTGCAGATTCAGGAGAACCTCACCCGGCAGATTGCCGACACGATCCGCGAAGTGACGAGCGCCGCTGGCGTCGCCGTGGTGATTGAAGCCCAACACATGTGCATGATGATGCGCGGCGTCGAAAAACAGAACTCGACCATGATCACCTCGGTGATGCTCGGTGCATTCCGTGATTCGAGCACGACCCGCCAGGAGTTTCTGCAATTGATTGGACGGAGCAAATAGTCATGCCGAGACTCGAACCAGGAACAGCCCGCATTCGGGTCAAAGATCTGTGCTTGCGCACCTTTATCGGCATCAATGAGGACGAGATTCTTAATAAGCAGGACGTGCTGATCAACCTGACGATTCTGTATGCCGCCCAGGATGCGGTGCGTGACAACGACATTGATCACGCGCTGAACTACCGCACGATCACCAAGGCCATCATCCAGCACGTTGAAGGCAATCGTTTTGCGCTGCTCGAACGGCTGACCCAGGAAGTACTCGACCTGGTGATGAGCCACGAAGCCGTGCTGTACGCCGAAGTCGAAGTCGACAAACCTCATGCCCTGCGATTTGCCGAATCGGTGTCGATTACCCTCGCTGGGCAGCGTTGATTTAATGTTTGCCTGGGTCTGACCAGGAGCCTTCGCGAATAAATTCGCTCCCACGGTTGACCCCCTATCCATGTGGGAGATTCTATGGTTGTGATCAAACCATTAACTGCCTGCAAAGAGCCCATCATGACCGAGCAAGAACGCCTCGAACTCGAAGCCGCCGCCTTTCGCCGACTGATCGCGCACCTGGACAGCCGCAAAGACGTCCAAAACATCGACCTGATGAACCTTGCCGGTTTCTGCCGCAACTGCCTGTCCAAGTGGTATAAGGCCGCAGCCGACGAGAAACAGATCGACGTCAGCCTCGACCAGGCCCGGGAAGTGGTTTACGGCATGCCCTACAGCGAGTGGAAAACCCACTACCAGCAAGAAGCCAGCGCCGAGCAGCAAGCCGCGTTCGCCAAGGACAAAAAACATGATTGATCTGAATACCCTGCACGCCAGCCTGCGCAGCGGCCAGCATGCCTTCGCCGACACCCTGGCATTCATCTCCGCTGGCTACGACTATCAGCCGCAAGCGTTCAGCAACGGTGGCGTGGAGAACGCTGCTGGGCAGAACGAAGGCTCCTGCAAGACATTGGGCCTTGTACTGCTTGAAGGACTGAGCGATGAAGAGGCCCTGCTCGCCTTTGGCGAACACTATCGCTCGGTGCAGGCCACCCCTGATGGCAATGATCACGGCAATATCCGCGCGCTGATCGCTCACGGCCTGGCGGGTGTGACATTTGCCACCGAGCCGCTGAAACGTAAAGGCTGAACATGAAAAAACCGGCCGAGGCCGGTTTTTTTTGCAACTGCAAGCTGGGTCTTAGAACGCAGCGTCCTTCAGACCATCGAGGTAACGCTCGACGTCCAGTGCCGCCATGCAACCCGCGCCCGCCGAGGTAATCGCCTGACGGTAGATGTGGTCAGCCACGTCACCTGCCGCGAAGACACCGTCGACATTGGTCGCAGTCGCATTACCGTCACGACCGCCCTGAACCACCATGTAGCCGTCTTTCAACGTCAACTGGCCTTCGAACAACGACGTGTTCGGCGTGTGGCCGATAGCGATGAATACGCCATCGACTTTCAGCTCGTCGGCGCTGCCGTCGTTGTTTCTCAGGCGAGCACCGGTCACGCCCATGTTGTCGCCCAGCACTTCTTCCAGGGTCGCGTTGAGCTTGAGCACTATCTTGCCTTCGGCAACGCGGGCATGCAGCTTGTCGATCAGGATCTTCTCGGCGCGGAACGTTTCGCGACGATGAACCAACGTCACTTTGCTGGCGATATTGGCCAGGTACAGCGCCTCTTCCACTGCGGTGTTACCACCGCCAACAACCGCGACTTCGCGATTGCGATAGAAGAAACCGTCGCAGGTAGCGCAGGCAGAAACACCTTTGCCCATGAAGGTTTCTTCTGACGGCAGGCCCAGATAACGAGCGCTGGCACCGGTAGCGATGATCAAGGCGTCACAGGTGTACGTCGCGTTGTCGCCTTTGAGGCTGAACGGCTTGCCAGCCAGATCCACTGCATTGATGTGGTCGAACACCACTTCGGTTTCGAAACGCTCGGCGTGTTCTTTCATCCGCTCCATCAACACCGGGCCGGTCAGGCCGTGGGGATCGCCAGGCCAGTTATCGACTTCAGTGGTGGTGGTCAATTGACCGCCAGCCTGCATGCCGGTAATCAGCAGTGGCTTGAGGTTGGCACGTGCCGCGTAGACCGCTGCGCTGTAACCGGCAGGGCCGGAGCCGAGAATAATCACTCGGGAATGACGTACATCAGACATGACACACTCCTATTGACCGGCCATCGTTACGCGTGGTCGGAACGCCGGTGTACCGGCTGGAATAAAAAAGGACCGCACAAGCACTTGGGGAAGGCTTACAACAGCGCAGCCCTGAAAAATCTGTGGCTGCGGCCGAAGCCGCAGCCTGGGTATTACAAGTTTTTAGCGTTTTCGGCCAAGTAATCAGCAACGCCCTTAGCGTCAGCCTTCATGCCTTTTTGACCTGGACGCCAGCCGGCTGGGCAGACTTCGCCGTTTTCTTCGGTGAACTGCAGGGCTTCGACCAAACGGACCATGTCGTCTACATCGCGACCCAGTGGCAGGTTGTTAACGACCTGATGCTGAACCACACCTTCCTTGTCGATCAGGAACGAAGCGCGCAGAGCGACGCCCGCTTCATGCTCGATGCCATAAGCACGAGTGATTTCGTGTTTGACGTCAGCCACCATGGTGAATTCGACTTCACCGATGCCGCCTTTTTCAACAGGGGTGCTGCGCCATGCGTGGTGAGTGAATTGCGAATCGATGGAAACGCCGACCACTTCAACACCCAGCTCACGGAACTTGGCGATACGGTTGTTATGGGCAATGATTTCAGACGGGCAAACGAACGTGAAATCCAGAGGCCAGAAAAACAAAACCACGTATTTGCCGCGCAGGGAGGACAGCTTGAAGCTGTCGACGATGGAACCGTCACCCAATACCGCTGCTGCGTCGAAATCCGGGGCTTGTTTGTTTACGAGGACGCTCATAGTGACTCCTTGGAAATTAAAATTCAGGGGTAGGTCGATAAGTTGCCGAGAAGCTTATCGAGGTCGCGCAGATTAAGGAAATATCGTTTCACAATCCACCTCATAGGCATGCTCTATCCCGACAACCCTATATCAACCCATGACGATAGACTTTACGCCCTCGGGATTGTTACCGCGAATGTCTGAGCTTCCGCCCGCCTCGCAAAGCCGGTAAGGTCGGCGCGTTTTCCACTGTTCGGAGCCTGCCATGCCTGCCCCTGCTCTTTCTGGCCCGCAATACCTGCGCGAAGGTCTGAAACTGGTCCTCAGCCCCGGCCTGCGCCTGTTCGTTTTACTGCCGCTAGCCATCAACCTGGTGCTCTTCGGCGGCCTGATTTACTTGGCCATGCACCAGTTCAGCCTGTGGGTCGACACCTTCATGCCAACCCTGCCGGCCTGGTTGAGCTTTCTCAATTACATCCTTTGGCCGTTGTTCGTGGTGATGGTACTGCTGATGGTGTTCTTCACCTTCACCATGATCGCAAACATCATCGCTGCGCCGTTCAACAGTTTTCTCGCGGAAAAAGTCGAAGTGGTACTGCGTGGCACCGATGACTTCCCGACCTTCAGTTGGGGCGAGCTGATCGCCATGGTGCCGCGCACCTTTAACCGAGAGATGCGCAAACTTGGCTATTTTTTGCCCCGTGCAATCGGTCTGCTGGTTCTGTCCTTCATCCCAGTGGTCAACCTGATCGCCGCGCCACTGTGGCTTATGTTCGGCATATGGATGATGGCCATTCAGTACATCGACTACCCGGCAGACAACCACAAACTCGGTTTCCCGGAAATGCTCGCCTGGCTGCGCGCCAAACGCTGGCAGAGTCTGAGCTTCGGCGGCATCGTTTATTTGGCGTTACTGATTCCGGTGGTCAATATTCTGATGATGCCCGCGGCTGTGGCGGGCGCGACCTTGTTCTGGGTGCGCGAGCGCGGCGCCGAAGCAGCGTCAAATAACAGGTATTAACGCTCGCCGATAGCAGCCGATTGTTGTGTTCCCGCAACGCACCGGCTGTTATCTAACCTCACCGCTAATACCCGATTATTTTCACCGCCATAACTATGTATGTACTGTGACCCCGCCTGATCCTTTCTAATGGCTCTTCCAAACCACCTGTCCATTTGCACTACCACTATGAGCATGACGCTCAATAGCATGGACGCTAAATTAAGGAAGATAACCATGAGCATTGAAATCATTCGCGAAAAAGCACGCAATTTGCTGAACGCGGCGCTGGAAAGCTGGAACCTGAACCCCGACGCCGTCTATCTCACCGGCGTCAACAACATGACCGAGCGCTTGGTCCTTAGCTCGATTTCACTGACCGAGGAAGCCGTACAACGCACCCTCGAAAAAGACCTGCCTTCGTACTCCTATATCAATGAGGGGCTGTTTTCGGTGGCTTACTCGTTCGCCGATGAACATCGTGTGAATGGGCCCGACGCTGAAACCTTGAAACGTATCATTACCGACATCATTCACACACTGAGTTAATAGCAACGTGCGCGTCCTTGACAGGAAGCCATTGCGGCATTAACCAGAACATGCCCATCGCATAATAAGGATGGGCATGTTTATCAAGCACAAAAAATGAAAGCAACCATGGGTTATTAATCGGAAGGCAACCCTTTGCCGGTAGGGGGCAACAACCTGCCCACGCCCTACAAATAATTACGTGTAGGACTTTCTGTAGGACAACTATTCTATCGCACAGAATAGCCGCACTCTATAACTCATCCCCCGCGCTACACGCCCCCCGATAAAAACTGGCACCTTTATTGCTCTCCTCATACTAAAAAAAACCAGGAGGCATTATGCCCATTGAATCCAGTATCAATCCGACCCAAACGGCTGTAGGCATTCAAAAAACCATCGCTGGGCCCGCACCCGCAGCGCTCGAGAGATTAGTCGAGCCGCGCTCAAGGTTCGTACAAACATTAAACAGTGCAATGAGTGAATATAACTCAACTCAAGAAAAAACATATCAACCGGCACCGGCGACACTGACAGCACTCGTACTGCCCCGCTCGACGGCGTTCATGCAGAATGATGTAAGCGATAAACCACTGAATGGAGATAAGAACTATACACCCGCCCCGACAGCACTGGAGAAAATAGCATCGCCCCATTCAAGGTTATTAAACTGACAGAACGCCAGCCTTCGATGGCCAATACTGCTTGGTCATTCGGTATTGAATACCTTTCACAAGGAACCCTTATGCGTATTGAGACCTCGGTCAATTTAATCAACCCGGTTGAGACTGCCAGACCAGACGTTAAAGATGCAACGTCCCGACGAACCACGGACAGTGCGGGCCAGTCATTCATGCAGACCTTCAGCGAGGCAGTCACAGCTTCCGAAACGGATAAAGAACACACCAGAAGCGCTAAAAGCGTATCGCTCAGGAGTTTCCTTTTTGACAGAGCCAATAACGATCCGCAAGAGGCGGCGCGGTTGGCTAATGCCTATACCTACACTTCTCTCAACGGAGAAATGCATGACCTTACTGACTACCCTATTATTCGCTACTGCGCGACAGGGGAGATTGTGAATGATGAGACAACGTTGTATTTCGCAAAAAATATGCTCTCGATGCAAAAGCAGCGCACTCATCTTTACGAATCAGAAATAGCAAAAGGTACACCGCCAGTAAAAATCCTGGAAAAAATACTCGATTTCAATGATGGATTGCCGCAGAAGTTTCGTGAAATGGCCAACTGGTAAACTGCCCGCCCACCACTGTCACAAATCCATCATCAAATCACCACATAAGCGACATGACCTCAGCCGACACTCGCGTCATGAGCACGATCCTGCATGTCACCCTGATTAGCGAAACCTTCCCACCCGAGATCAATGGCGTGGCCAATACCCTTGGTCGGCTGTGCGACGGGCTGCGTCTGCGTGGCCACCGTGTAGAACTGGTGCGTCCGCGCTACAACGAAGATCCCGATCGTACCGGCGATGCCGATCTGTTGCTGTGTCGGGGCTGGCCGATTCCGGGTTATCCCGGTTTGCAGTGGGGGCAATCGTCGGTGCATAAGCTGCTGCGGCGCTGGACGCGGCAGCGGCCGGACGTGCTGTACATCGCCACGGAGGGGCCATTGGGATTGTCGGCATTGCGCGCGGCCAGGCGCTTGGGGATTGCCGTAGTCAGTGGTTTTCACACCAACTTTCAGCAATACACCAACGACTACGGGCTCGGGTTTATCACCCGCATGCTGACGCATTATTTGCGCTGGTTTCACAACCGCTCACAGATAACCGTCGTGCCCAGCATCAGTCAGAAAATGGAGCTGGAACGCAAAGGGTTTGAGCGGATCGAGTTGCTGTCCCGGGGCGTCGACAGTCAGTTGTTTCATCCCTCGAAGCGTTCAGCTGCATTGCGTGAAAGCTGGGGGTTGAAGGTCGGGGATATTGCCGTGCTGCATGTGGGCAGGCTCGCGTCCGAGAAAAACCTGGGCCTGCTCAAAACCAGCTTTGACGCCCTGCAAACGGCCTATCCTCGTCAAACAATGAAGTTGATTATCGTCGGCGACGGCCCTCAACGAGCGACGCTGGAGCAGCAGTTGCCGGAAGCGATCTTCTGCGGCACGCAACGCGGTGAAACGCTGGCAACGCACTACGCCTCGGGGGATCTGTTTGTATTTCCGAGCCTGACTGAAACCTTTGGCAATGTGGTGCTTGAGGCGCTGGCCTCCGGGCTGGGCGTGATCGCTTACGACAAAGCCGCAGCGGCTCAGCATATTCGTCACGGCCACAATGGCGCGCTAGCGATGCCGGGGGATGAACAGGCGTTTATCGAAGCGGCGTGTTGGGTGCTGGAAGAAAGCGAAAACCTGCGCAGGGTCCGTTTGAATGCACGGCAACACGCCAGTCGTCAGGGATGGGAAGCGATTATTGATGTGTTTGAAAGGCAGTTACACAGCGCGTGTGAGATGGGCAACAAGGCGTTGCCCATAGGGCAATTATTGTAGGTGCGTGGGGGGACGTCCCCCACGCACCCATAGGTTTTAGACCAGGGTCATTAAGGCGTCACGGCTGAACGGCAGGATGTCCTGCTCGCGGCCATCACGTACCTTCACCGCCCAGTCCGGGTCCACCAGCAATGCACGGCCTACCGCTACCAGGTCGAACTCGTCATTGTTCAGGCGTTGCAGCAGGTTATCCAGGCTCGCCGGTTGCGCGACCTTGTCTGTATTGACCATGAACTGCAGGAACTCGCCATCAAGCCCGACGCTGCCCACGGTGATAGTCGGTTTACCGGTCAGCTTGCGGGTCCAGCCGGCCAGGTTCAGATCAGAACCTTCGAACTCGGGTTCCCAGAAGCGACGTGTAGAACAATGAAAGATATCCACGCCGGCATCCGACAGCGGCTTGAGGAACTCACCCAGCGCTTCCGGCGTCTGCACCAGACGTGCGCTGTAGTCCTGCTGTTTCCACTGCGAGAAACGGAAAATGATCGGAAAATCAGGGCCGACCGCAGCACGCACCGCCTCGATCAATTCGACGGCAAAACGCGAACGACCGGCCAGATCGCCACCGTATTCGTCCGTACGCTGATTGGTGCCTTCCCAGAAAAACTGATCGACGAGGTAGCCGTGGGCACCATGGATTTCCACGCCGTCCATGCCAATCGATTGGGCGTCTTTGGCCGCCTGAGCGAAGGCGCCGATCACGTCCTGAATATCTTGCCTGGACATGCCGTGCACTACGACCTGACCATCTTTGAGTTTTTCCGTAGGCCCATAACCTGGCACGCTGGCATCAGGCTCGGTGCCCATGCGCCGAACACTGCCTACATGCCACAGTTGTGGAACGATTTTGCCGCCTTCGGCATGCACCGCCTCCACGACTTTTTTCCAGCCAGCCAACGGTGCGTCACCGAAAAACTGCGGGACGTTCGGGTAACCGTTAGACGCTTTGTGGTCGACCGTCGTACCTTCGGTGATGATCAGGCCTACGCCTGCGGCAGCACGCCGACGGTAATATTCGATGACCTTGGTATTGGGCACACCGCCCAGGGAGAATGAGCGCGTCATGGGGGCCATGACCACGCGGGACGGCAATTGCAAACGGCCCAAATGAAAGGGTTTGAACAGGGCTTTGGCGGGCATGTGACGCTCCTCGATAATCAATCGGTATCAGTGGGGCCCGGCGCCAACAGACGCTCAAGCTGGTTCAGAAAAATCTCGAGAGAGGCCACACGGCCCCCCACTTTCATGCGCATCAATGCCCCTTCCCAGGCATTGGCTATAAATTCGGCGAGCGCGGCGCAGTCTGTATTGCACGGCAACTCACCCGCCTCACGCGCAGCCATCAGGCATTGGGCAAGAATGGCCACCGACCGCTTAAGGATGCTTTCAACATGGCTGGCAATGGGCAGACAGTCGTCCGCCATTTCGAAACTCAAACTGCCGATAAAGCAGTGATACTCGGGTTTCTCCTGACGAGAAAAGTGATCGAGCAGGTCGCGGTAGTAGCTCAGGAGCCGTTCTCGCGGGCTGCGCGCAGGGTCGGCCAAGGCGGCGGCGTAACGCAGCAAGCGCGGCGCGTACAAATACTCCAGCGCCTGCACGGCAAAGTCTTCTTTGCTGGAGAAGTAGTGATAGAACGAGCCCTTGGGAATGCCTGCGGCTTGAACGATCTCCAGCACGCCAGTACCGTGATAACCGCGACGGGTCATCAGGTGGGCGCCTTTGGCGAGGATCAGATCACGCTTGTCGAGTCGAATGGATGTGCTCATGGCGCCGAGCATATGACCGGTCGTCTCGCTTTTTCCAGCACTATTGATTTGGGTGATTTAGCGATAGAAGTTGCGAAGGGGAAACCTTGCCGGGCGTGCTCGAATGGCAACCCGGCTGGCAGAACGGCTTGATCAGCTCAGGGCTTTTTCAATGGCCTGAACCACAGCGTGATCTTCTGGCAAGGTACTGGGCGAAAATCGTGCGAGGACACGCCCGTCTTTACCTACCAGAAACTTTTCGAAGTTCCAGGTGATGTCGCCGGGAAATTCGGCACCTTCACCGACCAGCAGCCGGTACAGCGAATGACGATGGGCGCCGTTCACTTCAAGCTTGCTGCCCAACGGAAAGGTCACTCCGTAATTCAGGGTGCAGAACGCTTGAATCTCCGCTTCGGACCCAGGCTCCTGACCGGCAAATTGATTGCACGGCAGACCCAGCACGCTGAAGCCTTGATCCTTGTACTTCTGGTAAAGCTTTTCCAACTCCGCGTATTGCGGCGTCAGACCACACTTTGAGGCGACATTGACCACAAGCACGACTTTGCCCTTGAGGGGCGCGAGAGGCAGTTCCTGGCCATCCAGAGCTTTTAGTATCGTGTCGTGAAAAGCACTCATGACGAACTCCCAAATAACTAGCTGACTAAAAAGGCGCCCTCATCAGGCCATGAAAACGAGCCAGTCGTCTTCACACACCTGCCTGGGCGCCTTGCCGGCTAACTGAGCTTAGCAGCACAAATCAGTGATGATGGCCGCCTTCGCCATGCACGTGACCATGAGCAACTTCTTCCTGGCTGGCATCACGGATTTCGACGATCTTTACGTCGAAATGCAAGCGCTGACCGGCCAGAGGGTGGTTACCGTCTACGGTCACATCATCACCATCCAGATCACGGACAGTCACGATCTGCATTTGGCCGTCCGGGGCGGAAGCGTGAAACTGCATGCCCACTTCCAGTTCGTCGACACCTTCGAACATGCTGCGGCTCAGGGTGCTGACCAATTCGGCCAGGTATTCGCCATAGGCGTCTTCCGGCTCGATGGACACTTTCAGTTCGTCACCGACGTTCTTGCCATCCAAAGCCTTCTCCAGGCCCGGAATGATGTTACCTGCACCTTGCAGGTAAACCAGCGGCGCGCCGCCGGCGGAACTGTCGATGACCTCACCAGCGTCGTTGGTCAGGGTATAGTCAATGGAGACTGCCTTGTTGGCGGCGATCGGCATGGGGCGAGACCTTTTGCTTAAGATTGAAGAACGTTCAAGTCTAACCAAGCAATCGCCCGAAAGCGAACGTAACTCTGACGGACGGCCCAGATTGCAAAACCCGACACTCCTTGAGTTTCGTCAGGACGAGGATGGGCACTGGATTGCCGTGCTTTCCTGCGGCCACACTCAGCATCTGCGCCATCAACCGCCATGGCAATCGAGGCCCTGGGTGCTTGATCCAGCGCAGCGGCAACAACGAATTGGTAAAAGCTTTAGCTGCGGCTGGTGTGCGCAGCGCCCGGATAGCGATAGTCTTATGCCCCACTGAGGCGCCGCGATCGATAGCGCGCCTGTAATTTACAAAAAGAGTCAGTGACGTAAACCGGTATTTTGGCTGGCTGATCCGAGCCGCCCTTGCACTGCTCAATTGAGAAGCCCGCATGCAAACTTTTTTTATCGCCCCCACTGACTTCGGTGTGGGTCTGACTTCTATCAGCCTGGGCCTGGTGCGCACGCTTGAACGCGCAGGGCTCAAGGTCGGCTTTTTCAAACCCATTGCCCAACCTCATCCGGGGGATCTGGGGCCAGAGCGCTCCACCGAGCTGGTCGCACGCACCCACGGCCTCAAGCCCCCTAAACCATTAGCCCTGGCCCACGTCGAACGGATGCTCGGCGACGGTCATCTGGATGAGCTGCTGGAAGAAATCATCAATTTGTATCAACAAGCGGCGGTGGGCAAAGACGTGCTGATCGTCGAAGGCATGGTCCCCACCCGCCATGCCAGCTACGCCGCACGGGTCAATCTGCATTTGGCGAAAAGCCTGGACGCAGAAGTGATTCTGGTTTCAGCACCGGAAAATGAAGTGCTGACCGAACTGTCCGGTCGGGTCGAATTGCAGGCGCAGCTGTTCGGCGGCCCAAAAGACCCGAAAGTCCTCGGCGTGATTTTGAACAAAGTGCGCACAGATGAAACCATGGAAGCCTTTGCTGCACGTCTCAAGGAACACTCGCCCCTGCTGCGCAGTGGCGAGTTTCGCCTGCTGGGCTGCATCCCGTTCCAGGCGGACCTGAACGCGCCACGCACCCGCGATGTGGCTGATCTGCTCGGCGCGCAGGTGTTGAACGCTGGTGATTATGAACAACGGCGCATGTCCAAAGTCATCCTCTGCGCACGCACCGTACTCAACACCGTGTCGCTGCTCAAACCAGGGGTACTGGTGGTGACGCCTGGCGATCGCGACGACATCATCCTCGCCGTCAGCCTTGCCGCCATGAACGGCGTGCCACTGGCGGGCCTGTTGCTGACCAGCGACATGGTGCCTGATCCTCGGATCATGGAGCTGTGCCGTGGCGCGCTACAAGCAGGCTTGCCCGTGCTGTCCGTGAGTACCGGCTCGTATGACACGGCGAATCAGTTGAACCAGTTGAACAAAGAGATCCCTATCGATGACCGCGAACGCGCGGAAATCATTACCGATTTTGTCGCTGGGCACCTGGACGCGAAATGGCTGCACCAGCGTTGCGGCACGCCTCGGGAAATGCGCCTGTCCCCGGCGGTTTTTCGCTATCAATTGATCCAGCGCGCACAGGCCGCCAACAAGCGCATCGTCCTACCGGAAGGCAGTGAACCGCTGACCATCCAGGCGGCGGCCATCTGTCAGGCCCGCGGCATCGCCCGTTGCGTGCTACTGGCCAAGCCTGAAGAAGTCTATGCCGTGGCCCAGGCCCAGGGCATTGAACTGCCCGCAGGGCTGGAGATTCTCGACCCGGACCTGATCCGTGAACGCTATGTCGCGCCCATGGTCGAGCTGCGCAAAAGCAAGAGCCTTAATGCACCGATGGCCGAACAGCAATTGGAAGACACCGTGGTGATCGGCACCATGATGCTGGCGCTTGATGAAGTCGACGGGCTGGTTTCCGGCGTCATTCACTCAACCGCCAATACCATCCGCCCGGCCCTGCAACTGATCAAGACCGCGCCAGGCTGCACGCTGGTGTCGTCGGTGTTTTTCATGTTGTTTCCAGAACAGGTACTGGTCTACGGCGACTGCATCATGAACCCGCACCCAAGCGCCAGCGAGCTGGCTGAAATCGCCCTGCAAAGCGCCGATTCGGCGGTGGCTTTCGGCATTACACCCAGGGTGGCGATGATCAGTTACTCCAGCGGCGATTCGGCCAGCGGCGAAGAAGTGGAAAAAGTCCGTGAGGCAACGCAACTGGCGCATCGGGCCCAAAGCGATCTTTTGATCGACGGCCCGCTGCAGTACGACGCCGCCGCGAACGAAACCGTTGCTCATCAACTGGCGCCCAACAGCCCGGTCGCCGGACGCGCCACGGTGTTTGTGTTCCCGGACCTCAACACCGGCAACACCACCTATAAAGCCGTGCAGCGCAGCGCTGATTGCGTCAGCCTCGGCCCAATGCTGCAAGGTTTGCGCAAACCGGTGAACGATCTGCCGCGTGGGGCCCAGGTCGACGACATCGTCTTCACCATCGCCCTCACAGCGATCCAGGCAGCCAACCTTTCCTGACCCCAATGACAGCCGCCGGGAAACCCGGCGGAACCTGAACTATTTTGGAGCCTCGCCTCGCATGGACTTTTTGCCTGCCCCGCTTCGCGGCGTCATTGCCTCGCTGCTATTGGCGCTTAACACCATCGTTTGCTGCACACCGTTGTTCGTCGTCGCCATCTTCAAGCTGTGCCTGCCCTTCCCGTCTGCCCAGCGTTTAACCGACTGGCTGATGAGCCACATTCATGAGGCCTGGATCAGCAACAACAGAACCTGGATGAAGCTGATGGGCAACACGCGCTGGCACCTGAGCGGGCTTGAAGGGCTGGACTATCAGCACTCGTACCTGATCACCAGCAACCATCAAAGCTGGGTCGACATCATGGTCCTGCAATACGTGCTCAACCGGCGCATTCGTCCGCTGAAGTTTTTTCTTAAACAGGAATTGATCTGGGTGCCGGTTATCGGCCTGGCTTGGTGGGCGTTGGGCTTCCCGTTCATGAAGCGCTACTCCAAGGCCTACCTGGCCAAGCATCCGGAGAAGAAGGGCAAAGACCTGGAGACAACGCAGCGCACGTGCGACAAATTCCGCCATAACCCGGTGGGTATATTCAACTTCGTCGAAGGCACGCGGTTTAACGAGAGCAAGCACGCCGAGCAGAATTCGCCCTTTCGCCACCTGCTGAAACCCAAAGCGGGCGGCATCGCGTTTGTACTCGATGCCATGGGCGACCAACTGAAATCCATCGTCAATGTGACCATTCACTACCCTGACGGGCGCCCAGGTTACTGGGACCTGCTGTGCGGTAATGTCGGGGAAGTGGTCGCGCATTTCGAAGAAATAAAAATTCCGCCGCAGTTCATCGGCAGCAACTATGACCAGGACGCTGAATACCGCCTGGAATTCCAGCAGTGGATCAACCGACTGTGGGAAGACAAGGATTTACTGCTGGATCGCCTGCACCGGGAATACCCACAGAAGCGTTGAGCACAAACTAACTGTAGGAGTGAATTCATTCGCGATAGCGGCAAGTCAGACACACATGATGTCGGACCTAATGACCCCTTCGCGAATGAATTCGTGCTTATCAAACAACCTATAACTAATTGAAAAATAAATAAAATCTTAAGACAAGCGCTGATCCCTGTAGGAGCTGCCGAAGGCTGCGATCGACCGGAAACCGGTCGCTTTCTTGAGACCGCTGAAGGTCGTGCCGACCTTATCGCAGCCTTCGGCAGCTCCTACAGATCTAGCCGCAGATATAAAAAATACTGACTTACTGCGGTGGCTGCTGGTATTGCTGACCCGGAATGGGCTTCAGGTTGACTTCAACCCGACGGTTCTGCGCCCGGCCATTTACGTCGGCGTTGCTGGCAATCGGCTGGTCAGGACCTGCGCCAAGTACGGCAAGATGGGAAGGATCGACACCCTGCGAGGTCATGTAAGTAGCGACGCTTTGCGCGCGTTGCTGCGACAAGTCCATGTTGTGCTGACGGCTACCGGTGCTGTCGGTGTAGCCCACGATTTCAATCATGTTCTGGTTGAATTGCTTCAACGAGCCCGCCAGGTTGTTCAACGGCGCATAGAAGCTGCTGGCGATAGCCGAAGAGTCGGTGCCAAAGGTGATATTGCCCGGCATGATCAGCTTGATCTGATCACCCTGACGCTGCACCTCCACCCCTGTATTGGCCATGCTCTTGCGCAATGCGGCCTCTTGCTTGTCGGCGTAATAACCGTAACCGGCAGCACCGGCACCAACGACTGCTGCACCAATCAGCGCACCCTTGCCACGGTTACCGTGATCGATCGCTGCACCCGCCACGGCACCCGCCAGTGCACCCAAGCCACCATACTTGGCGGTCTTGCTGATACCACCCGAATTATCAGCCTGTCCTTGATTGTCATAAGGATTAGGTGACGCGCACCCGGACAACAAGGCAACCGTTGTAGCGGCAAGAATCAAACGACGCGAGGTGAACATTAAGAAACTCCTGTTTTACTTTCTATGGCCGCTTTCGATGACGCAACGAACGTCAGGCGCGGGCCTTGCCGCGATTGGAACCTCATTTTAGAAAAAAATTCCTTAACCCCGGCTGAACACATTCACGCCCGAACGTAAGGGTTCTCCCGCATCTCATCACCCAATCGCGTATCCGGGCCATGGCCGGTGACCACCGTCGCCTCTTCGTCCAGGCAGTACAACCGTTGTTTGATAGAACGAACGATGGTTGCCTGATCGCCACCCCATAAATCCGTGCGTCCAATCCCTCGCTTGAATAATGTGTCGCCAGCAATCAACAACTTGGCGTCGGCAAACCAGAAGCTCATCGAACCCGGTGTATGCCCAGGCGTGTGCAACGCCACGCCGCAGCCACACGCCAATGCCTCATCATCGGCCAACCAACGATCCGGCGGTGGTACCGGCGCATAAGGCACACCGAACATCTGGCACTGCATCTCCAGATTGTCCCAGAGGAACTTGTCCTCCCGATGCAAATGCAACGTCGCCCCGGTCTTCTCTTTCAACAAGCCAGACGCCAGAAAGTGATCCAGATGCGCATGGGTATGAATAATGCTCACCACCCGCAACCCCAATGCCTCCAACCTCGCAAGAATCAACTCATGATCGCCACCGGGATCGACAACGATTGCTTGCTTGGTGATGGGATCGCCGATTATTGTGCAGTTGCACTGCAAAGGACCGACGGGGAAGGTTTCGCGGATGAGCGTGGTCTTTACGGCTTGCATGGGGTCTCCCGGAAGATGGATGGGCGTAGTTTGAATTGTAGAGGCCATGCCGTCGAGCGGCGCCCCCTATACACCGAGCGCCTCACCTACAAACCCGAGGTTTACGCCTCTTTTACCCTGGCAGTCAGCACGGAACTCGACTGAGGCAGACGTCAGCAGGTAGCTCACTGATTTCTGCCACGAAAAACCTGACCCGTGCAGTCATTAGAATTGACGCATCGAGCACAGCGCTCATAACAGGTTGATTTTAATCGTATAAATCAGACCTTAAAAGTTGAAACAAGACCACGGTTTAGCTTTACGCGCTTTTCACGAGCAGGCAGGTTATAATGGCACTATGCAATCATCGCGAGTAGATCCCGCCCTCAAGCGCGCTCGAAAAGGTGACGCCCTGTTGACGCGTCATCTACTGCATCAAACGTCGTGACGGGTTTTGTTTTCGCGGTAACAGAAATAGAACCGGCTTACTTGCAAGGAAGCTTGGCCGTACAGGGAATCTGGCGATGCTGAAAAAAATCCCCACCTCTGAAATTGCTCTGGGCATGTACATACATAAGCTCTGTGGTTCGTGGGTCGCACATCCTTTTTGGAAAGGCAGCTTTGAACTAAAAGATGCTTTGGATATTGTACGAATCCAACAGTCGGGCATTACAGAAGTGTGGGTGGAGACCAGTAAAGGCTATTCTCCGGTTACGGATGATAAACCCCAGCAAGTTGAAGCCCCCCTCCTTCCGACACTTCCGATACTTCCCGTCATACAGCCCCCACCCGCCAGCACCCTCAAGGCCAGCCTGGATGAAGAGCTGTACCAGGCCCGAAAAATCTGTGTGCGAGCCAAAGCAGCCGTTACCACTATGTTCAGTGACGCAAGACTGGGGCTGGCTATAAAACTGGATGATGGCGCTTTTTTAGTGGATGAAATAACCCATTCCATACTTCGACACCCGCATGCACTTATCAGTCTTGCGCGCTTGAAAACGTCTGACGATTACACTTATATGCACTCTGTGGCCGTGTGTGTATTGATGATTGCTCTAGCCCGACAACTGCAGATGACCGAGGAGCAAGTCCGTGAAGCAGGGATGGCTGGTCTTATGCACGATGTCGGCAAGATGATGATCTCAAGCGCCATCCTCGATAAAGCTGGAAAGCTGACGCCCGAGGAGTTCAAGCTCGTCCAGAGCCACCCTGAAGAGGGGCTTAAAATTCTGGAAAAGAGCGAGGGCGTCAGTATTAACGTGCTTGATGTATGTTTGCATCATCACGAAAAAGTCAACGGCACAGGTTACCCGCATGGCCTCTCCGGGGACCACATCAGTGTGTTTGCCCGAATGGGCGCGGTGTGCGATGTGTATGACGCTGTTACGTCTGAGCGCCCGTATAAAAAGGGCTGGGGACCTGCACACTCCATTCGCGAAATGGCCTCCTGGAAAGGGCATTTCGATGAAATGATTTTCCAGAGCTTTGTTAAAACCATCGGCATTTACCCAACCGGCGCTTTGGTCAGCCTGCAAAGCGGTCGCATGGGCGTAGTCATTGAGCAGAACGAACACTCCCTCCTGACACCCAAAGTTAAAGTGTTCCTGTCAACACGCAGCAAGATGACAATCCCCCATAAGATCATTGACCTTGCATGCCTCGAGGAACCAGACAAAATTGTGCAAATTGAGTCGGCTGAGGACTGGGGCATTACCAACACCGAAGAACTCTGGTCAGGCCTCTCATTAGCCAAAGGCAACCTGTTCGATTGACATCCAAAAGGCTAATAGGTCCCGATGCGTTCCGGCAGGTCAGAGACATTTGGGCGCGTGTACAGACGAGCGATTGTCGAATAGTGAAGCAAGAAAACCGTCCCGCCCACCAACGCGCAGATCCACCACAGTGCCGGTCCACCATAGGCCCCGTATAACCAGGCGCCCACGCTGGGACCATAAAGCGAATGCCCTAGCCAGCCTGCACTGAATACCCCCAGGTACTTACCGCGCTGACGATGCTGAGAACGCTCTAATACCGCCAACGTCCACGCGGGAGTCAACAGCAGTTCCGCCGCCGTGATCGTCAACATGGTCACGATGGCCCAGCCTATATGGCTGCCCACGTTGAGAAACAAAAAAGCACAACTGAGCAGACCCACGCCAAGCCGCGAGGCCATCACCACCCCGTGTCGCTCAATCCAGCGCGTTACCGGCATTTGCAGCAAGACCACCAGCAATGCATTCATGGAAAAAAGATAAGCCATCCACTCTGGCCCGGCCTCAGCGTGCTCGCGCAAAAAAATGCCAAACGTGCCGTACATTTGATCAAACACACCGAGCGCCAACAGTTGCCCCACGATGAACACAAGAAATAACCGATCGTTCCAGGGTGAGCCTTTTAATGCCAACACCTCTCGCTGAAGATCGTTAGTCGCCACCTCAACATGCAATCGAACTCGGCCTGCATGTTTCAATGCGTAGCCCAGTAGACACACGCTGCCGAGCATATTCAGCGCGCCCTGGAAAAGGAATACGTAGCCATACCCCAGCATGACCAGCGTACCCGCCATGACGCCCGCCAAGGCAACACCCAGGTTGAACACAACCCGATGCAAACCCTGCACACGAATCTGCAAATGCTTCGGGCTGGCGTCCATGACCAGCCGCAAATTGGCCGGGCGGAACGCGCCATCGAAAAGCCCCACCAAAGGTACTACAAAAAACAGCAACACCAAGGGTAAATGCAGCGCGAGCGCAGCAGCAAAAAGGCCACTGAACAGCAACGAAATACCCGACACCCACTGGCAATCAATGTATTCAGATAACACACCGCCTGAGTAAGCACCGACGATGCACCCGGCGCCATAGGCCGCCATGAGTAAAGCAATCACAGTGAAGTCAAACGCATAAGCTTCGTAAAAAAACAAAGGCATAAAGAGCTTGACGATACCGCCGGCGCTATTGCACGGGGTCGCCAATAGCTGGAGTTGCACCACTCGTGGTAAGGCTCGAAGCATTTTTCTTCAACTGATTAATTAACGCCTGCGCAGTGACAACATTCCAACGCGCTGGGCCGCCCTCACCCCAACAACCCCAGCTCCTGCGCCCGTGCCACCGCCTGCGTTCGCCGCTCTACCCCCAATTTGCTATTGATGTGGCTGGCGTGGGTTTTTACGGTGTGCAGGGAGATGAACAACTGCTCGCTGATTTCCTGATTGGAGCAGCCTTGAGCGATGAGTTGGAGCACGGCGCGCTCACGAGCGCTGAGCCGTTCTGCGCAGTACAGCGACTCAGAGGGTTCACGCGGAGTAACCAGGATCGGTAACCGTTCCAGTAGCGAGTCGCGGACAGCGCCCGGTGTGCTTTGCAGCAGTTGTTCTCGTAACCAGTCGGGATGCCCGTGCACCAGCCAGTGGAAAGGTAAAAGTGCGCCACCGGTGGCCGCTTGCAGGCTGCGGGTGAGCAGTGTTCGCGCCTGTGCTTCGCAGGCAGTGCCCAACAGCGGCAGGATTTGCTGGGTCAGTGCCGCAACGTACACAGCGTGGGCACCGACATTTTGTGCCTGTTTTTCAAGGCCGAGCAGGCGTTGCCCGGACGCGGGCAACAGCCCCTGAATGCGTTCGAGCACCGCCCGCAGCAATTCGATGTGCTGCGGCAATTGCGGATGACACTCTGGTGCGGCAGCGGCGTGATCACCGCCATAGGTTTGCGCCAGACGTACCAGCCAGGCTTCTGCCAGGTCAATGCGGCCCTGCAACAACCACAGCTCGCATTTGACCAGTGTGATCATGGCCAAGTAATAGATGGGGGGCACGTCCCAGATATGCATCAAGCGCTCGGCCTCACCCAGCTCAGCAAAGGCCTCGGCAAAACGGCCGTCGCGCCCCTCCAGCCCGGCAATCACACAATGGCCGATCAATACGCTGATATCACGACACGCCCGCGCTTCAGCCAACCCAGCTACCAGTCGCGCACGTCCTGCTTCAGGCTGCATGCGCATTGTCAGCAGATAGCCTTCATACAACGTCAGCCGCGCACGAATGGCGTAGAGCCGTTGAGCGGACAAACCCTTGAGCCGCTCCAGCCCTTGGTGGACTTCGTCCAGTGCACGCAATACCTCGCCACGCGCCTGCAACACCCGCGCCCGGTCGTAATGAGCAAGCGCTTCAAACAACGGATTAGCGACCCGCTGCGCCAGTTCAAGGGCCTCGCGATTGAGTGCCCGTGCGCGCCACGGGTCCCCCTCGGCAATGGCCAGGTTGGCCAACGTCGACAGGCACGTCAGCCGTTGACCATAACGTTTATGCGGCAAGCTGAGCAGCGCTTCATTGCAATAGAGTTGGGCCTTGGCACTGTCACCACGCCCCCGAGCGATAATCCCGCTGAGCGCGAGCCATTGCGCGAGCATGGATTTTTGCGCGGTCGCCGAAGGCGCAGGAAGAAAGCGACTGAGGTGACTGGCCAGATCTTCAGCGGCATCCAGCTGGCAAGCCAGACCCAGCGCCCAGCTATAGAGCACGATCAAACGCGGCGTGCTGATCAACAGGCTGTCGGGCAAGTCCATTTTCCAGCGCAGCAGCATGCCCACATTTTGCTCTGCCAGCAGTTGCTCCTCGGACAGGTTCTGCACCAGATTGGCGGCGACATCCAGATGCCCGGCACGCAACGCTTGTTCGACGGCTTCGTCGAGCAGGCCCTGATCGCTGAACCAACGACAGGCATTCAAATGCAACCGGGGTTGCTGTAGCCCTGCTTCGGCACCTGGCCGGGTTCGCAACAAGTCAGAAAATAAATGGTGGTAACGAAACCAGCGACCCTGCTCATCGAGCGGCACCAGGAATACCTGATGTGCTTGCAGGTAACGCAACATTTCGGCGCTGTCATGCGTCTCGCGGGCGGCGTCGCACAGCTCACTGCAAAATCGCTCCAGGCAGGCAGTGTCGTACAAAAACGCCTGAACATCGGCCGGTAGAAAGTCGATCACTTCTTCGAGCAGGTAATCGCGAATCAGCCCTTCCCCGCCATGCAGCGCTTGAGGCAACGCATTGTCTTTGCCTGTTTCAGACGCTGCCAACAGCCAGAAGCGCAACCCCGCAACCCAACCTTCACTGCGTTGAATCAGGCTTTGCAGCGCCTCATCGTCCAGCGAACTGCAGGGCTGATCGAGCACCGCGACCGATTCGGCATGCGTCAGACGCAAATCCTGCTCATTGAGTTCAAGCAATTGGCGCGACAGTCGCAGCCGTGCCAGATGCCAGTTCGGACGCTGGCGGCTGGTGACCATCACGATCAGCCCGGCGGGTAGGTGGTTAAGGAAAAATTGCAGGCAGCGATCCAGCACCGGGCCCTGCGCGAGGTGGTAATCGTCCAGCACCAACAGCAAGGGCTTGCTCAGTGTCAGGTGTGTGGTCAGCTCATCGAGCAGGCCATCAAGCCATTCTTCGAATGCAAAAGGTTGATGGCGTTGGCGCATCTTCAACAAACCCAGCGCCTGGGTACCCAACAGCGGGAAAAATTGTTGCAGCCCCGCGAGCAGACGCTCAAGAAATCGCCCCGGATCACTGTCCCGATGGCTCAGTCCCAACCATAGGCTTTGCCAGTGATCTGGCAGGCTCTGGCAAAACTCTATCGCCAGCGAACTCTTGCCAAAACCTGCCGGTGCGCAGACCAACAACAATCGCCCCGCCAGGCCTGCACTCAAACGCTCACACAAACGGGAGCGCAGTACATAATCTTCGGGCAACGGTGGTCGAAAAAAACGGCCCTCCAACGCAGCAACCGCGTGGCTGGAAAACCCTTGCAGACGGGACAAATCAGTCATGGCCGGCTCTTATTAAAGTGCTGTTATCGGCATTGCAGATGTCCGCAGACTAGCGTGTAAGTCGGCCCTGTTGTAGGTCTTTGCCGAAGATTCGGAAAAGGATTACAAAAACGTCAAAAGCAGCCAGTGAACACAGGACCTGAATAGAAAACGCCCCGAGCCAGTCGGGGCGTTTCAGTATATTTCCAGCTACGACACGTTACCGCACGCCCGACTGACGAAGAGCCGAAGGAGAGAAGTCGCTGACGCTCGCCTCGAATTTGAAGTTATAGGCTGACTTCTCTTCGTTCTTCATGCCGAGCGCCAGGTAACGGCCCGATTGCAGATCGTAGAGCGTTTCCAGGGTGTACCACGGCACTTGCACGTTGTAGTAGTTCTGGGAGTGAGCCTCGGCCACACGCCACAGTTGACCACGCCCGTCATAGTGATCGATCACCGCCGCCTGCCAGGTGTCTTCGTCGATGAAGAAGTCACGTTTGGCATAGATGTGGCGCTGGCCTTCTTTCAAGGTTGCGGTCACGTGCCAGACACGACGCAGTTCATAGCGCGCCAGGTCCTGGTTGATATGGCCTGCTTTGATAATGTCGGCGTATTTAAGCGTTGGGTCATCGAGTTTATAGCTGTCAGAGGCGATGTACATTTCCTGCTTGCCGATCAGCTTCCAGTCGTAACGATCAGGCGCGCCGTTGTACATGTCCAGGTTGTCCGAGGTGCGCAAGCCATCTGCTGCGGTACCCGGGCCGTCATAGGACACTTGTGGCGCACGACGCACGCGACGTTGCCCGGCGTTGTAAACCCAGGCCATGCGCGGCTCTTTTACCTGGTCGAGGGTTTCGTGCACCAGCAACACACCGCCAGCCAGGCGCGCAGGCGCGGTCACTTCCTGTTTGAAGTAGAAAAGGATGTTGCTGGTATCTCCGGTTTTTTCATCGTCGTCACCCGACTTGGCTTTCTCGTCGTCTGCGCCCGACTTTTTCACGTTATCGCGAAAGACAAACTGGTCTTTGAAATAAACCAGGTTGTATGAACCGTTGGCCTGCGGTGTGGCCTGGGTCACCAGACGTTGGACACTGCCACCGCGATACCGGGTGATGTGGTTCCAGATGACCTCGGCGCCGTTTTGCGGGATCGGGAATGGAATCGCCGTCTTGAAGTTCTCCAGGCCGTTACCACCGGCGACCAGTTTGGTCTTGGTCGCGTTGCCTTTGATCGCTGCGAACACATCATCAGGCACAGTCGCGCCGCGATGGGACGGGAATACCTTCATTTTGAAGGTGTCCGGATAGCGCTTGAACATCGCTATCTGCCCCGGTGACAGTGTGGCCTTGTACTGATCGACGTTTTGCGCGGTGATCACGAACAGCGGTTGTTCCTGGGCATACGGGTCAGCAAGGAAACCCTTGCTGTCCACTGCGCCAGCATTCTTTGGCAGCGGGCTCCAGGCCGGAATCGTCCCAGCGGCGTTTCCGGCCTTTTCGGCACCCATCGGCGTCAGGGTTGTACCCAGTTTGGCGGCGTCGGATTCCGACACTGCAGCCATCACCCCGGTCGCCAGCAATGACAGACCCAGTACACCGACTTGTAGCAGACCCTTTGTTATTTTCATGTTCATAGTCGTCCTGAAAAAAACCGTATTCTTAGAAGTTCATGCCAACGCTGAGCGCAACAAAATCGCGGTCATCCACAGTGGTGTACTTGCCGCCGAAGAAGTTGGTGTACGAGAGGTTCGCGGTGTAGGTGTTCTGGTATTCGGCTTCGAGCCCCAGGCTGACCGCCTTGCGCCCTTCTTCGAAGTTGCCACCAGGACCTGGCGAGTAGCCTGAAACGTCATGCGACCACGCAATACTTGGCTTGAGGTTGATACCTGCGAACACGCTGTTGTAATCCCAGATCGCACGTGCGCGATAGCCCCAGGAGTCAGCAGTGGTAAAGCCATCGTTTTCGCAGTAGCGCGAGACGTTGTCTTGGGCTGCACCGGCCAGTGTGCTGGCATTGAGCGCCGCGCACTGACCATTAGGCAAAGGACCTGGGCCATAGCTCGGGTCACGGCCGTAACGGACTTTCGAGGTGCTTTCCAGCCCACCGACGTGAGTCCAGCCCACTTCGCCCACGACCGTCAGTCGTTCGGCACCCATCACCTGATCGAAGAACTGGGTGAAGGTGGTCTGGAACTGGGTGACTTCCTTACGGCGATAGCCCGACTGGTCCACGCCCGGTTTGCCTTGCAACAGCGAGACATTCGGGTTCAACGGCGTCAGACCGGAGTACAGAATATCGGTGGTATTGAGTTGCACCGGTGCGTTCGGACGGTAGCTGACCTCGCCACTCCACGCCGTGCCGGTCGGCAGAGTGGTGGAGAAACTCAAGCCGTACAGATGGATATCTTCTGGGTATTCAATGTAATAACTGGAGTTGCCGGCTACCACCATTGGCAGCAAGGTTGGCGCCAATCCCACAGCAGCCCCTACCGGGAGACCATTTCTGACCAGCGACCCGACCAGATTATTAGGGTTATACGCGCTGGCGGGCGCGCCTTTGCCACTGAAGATCGGGTTGCGGCTGTGGTAGTTCATGAAGTAGGCACCGAACTCGGTGTCCAGTGGCTCGAACATGTAGTGCGTGGCCAGGCCGAATTGACCGCCATTGCGAGGATCACGGTCAGACCCTCGGGCCACGATCGCACCTTCGTCCGGGTTGCCAAAGTTGACGCCCTGGGCGGCCAACGAATTGAACACTGCACCCCGTGCCGGTGCCGGCAAGCCCGCTGCAGTCAACGCCCCGTTGAGGCCCGCCCGGCTTTTCAATACGGCCAGGTTGTTGTTGCAGCCATCGGCGATCACGTCTGGTTGCGAGAAGAAAGTGCCGCAGTTATCGACGACCGTCTGGTCCCATCCAATCTGGTAGAAACCCTCGGCCGAGAGGTTCTCGGTAATGTTTTGCGAGAGGTAGAACATGTTGACCGGAATCAAGCCTTCCTTGATTTCCGCGCCGGGACGACGGAAAGCCGACGCGTCGATCGGGTTGATGCTGTTGATACCGCCCTGGATGAAGGTACTTTCACCCCAACTGACGACCTGTTTACCCAACCGCACGGAGCCTGGCTCATCACCAATGGCGTAATTGTGGTAAACGAAGGCATCAAGCAGCTCGGCGCCCGAAGATTTCGCGGCTTCCTTGCGGCCGTTGTCGCTGATGTTCTTGAAGTCGAGATCATCGTCCTTGAGCTTGAAGTCATACCAGTACTTGCCCCGGAGAAACACGCCGGTGTCGCCGTATTTCAACTCAAGATCGTGAATACCCTTGAAGATCTTCGAGAACGTTTCCCCCGCCTTGAAGTTCAAGTGGCCATCATCGGAGGTCTGCGACAAGCCGTGGCCGCCGTTGTTGGAACCGATGAGGTTCTGGTTGGGGTTCTGCGTAGACCAACTGGCGCCTATGGAAAGCGACGAGTCGAACTGACCTTCGATTTCACCGATATTGAAACTGACGCCAAATGCCGGACCGGCGAGCGTAGAAGCGAGGCTGACGGCCAGAGGCAATTTTGCCCGGCGCCAGAACTGGTTTACTGATGTCATCGACGCTACTCCATGTGCTTTATTGTTATGGCGGGGGGCCTTTCCAAGACCGACTCACGTGCTCTTGAGTGTTAACGCCCATCGGGCAGTCCGGAAGGCTGCGATACGAGGTGGCGTTATAAGCTGCTCGTTCCAAGACCCCGCGCCAACTATAGCCAGCAGGTAGGACAGCTTGATCCCTCTAAAGTGTGATTTGCAGCGTCAAACCCTCTGGCACGGCTATTTCGACCGACCAGTCAAAACGGGCACCGGGAGAATGGCGTAATTTCAGAATTTGGCAAGGCAAGCGCTTGCTTGGGGGCTTGCCGTGCTCAGCGAGCACGGCAAGAGGCACTCAGAGTGTCGAGAGGAAGGTGCTGTTAGTCTTTTGCCACTCGATGATATCCAGGCGGATACGCTTCTTGTCGAGCTTGCCAACGCTGGTCTTGGGAATTTCAGTAACAATGGCGATCTGACTTGGAATCGCCCATTTATTTATGTGTCCCAGTTCGACAAACGGCTTCAAATGTTCCTTCAGCTCCTTGGCGCCAATGTCGTGCCCTTCGTGTATGACCAACAACGCGAAAGGCCGTTCACCCCATTGCGGATCGACGATACCGACGACTGCTACTTCACGTACCGCCGGGTGGCGACTGACCAAGTCTTCAAGTGCCAATGAGGACACCCATTCGCCACCTGTCTTGATTACGTCCTTGATCCGGTCTCGAATATCGATCACCCCCATGCTGTCCAGAGTCGCCACATCCCCAGTGTGCAACCAGCCACCGGCCCATAGCTCAGCGCCTTTTTCCGGCTCGCGGAAATAGCCTTCAGTCAGCCATGGCGCGCGCAGCACCAATTCGCCCTGAGACTCTCCATCCGCTGGCAGAAAGTTTCCGTCCAGGTCGATGATCGCTGCGTCCACCAGAACACCTGGCACACCGGCTTTGATGCGGTAGGTGATGCGTTCGTCGTCGCTGCCAGCCAGCATCTCGTCATTCAAATGCGCGACGGATATCAGCGGACAGGTTTCAGACATACCGTAAGCCGCAGTCAGTTGAATGCCTTTGGCTTTGGCCGCGTCATAGGTTGCACGGTTGAGTGAGCTGCCGCCGATGATGATCTTCCAACCGGAGAAGTCCATGTCCTGGGCTGCTTTGGCGTTGAGCACCATCTGCAGGATGGTCGGCACACAATGGGAGAACGTGACCTTTTCCTTGCGCCACAGCTCAACCAACAACTCCGGGTCGTAACGACCGGGATAGACCTGTTTGAGCCCGAGCATGGTCGCGGCATAAGGCACACCCCAGGCATGCACATGGAACATCGGGGTGATGGGCATGTACACGTCATTGGTGCCGAGCAACCGCACGCTGTCGATACAGCCCATGATCGTCGCCACCCCCATGGTGTGCAGCACCAATTGCCGATGGGAGAAGTACACGCCTTTGGGGTTACCCGTGGTGCCCGTGGTGTAAAAGGTAGTGGCCACCGAGTTCTCGTCGAAGTCCTCAAATTCATACTGGGTGCTCGCGGCCGCCAGCATGTCCTCGTATTCGCCAATCAGATTGGGCAAATCGGCCGTCTTTTCTGGGGCATCGGTCAACAGGATGGTTTTCTCGACCGTAGTCAGTTGCCCGGCAATGGCCTGGTAGAGCCCCACGAACTCGCTGTTGACCAGCACGAACTTATCTTCGGCGTGGTTCATGGTGTAGAGAATCTGGTCTGGTGACAGACGAACGTTGATGGTGTGGATCACCGCGCCAATCATCGGGATCGCGAACATGCACTCCAGATAACGATGGCTGTCCCAATCCATCACCGCCACCGTATCCCCGGCTTTGACCCCGGCAGCGGTCAACACGTTGGCCAGACGGGCAATACGCTCATTGAGGGTTGGATAGCTGTAACGCAGTTTGTCCCGGTAGACGATCTCGCGAGTTTTTTCATAACGGCTGCCCGACATCAATAGCCGCTTGATCAACAGCGGGTATTGGTAGGCGCCGTCAGCTGGCGGAATAACGCGAGTCTGCAACATAGGAATCCCTTTTCTGAGTGCACGGTCTTGGCTAAAAATATGCACTTTAGAGACCTTGCTCGCCAGCTAAATCAGCCAAAGGGATGATTTTTGGGCGAGCTGGAATGCAGGCGTTGAGCCATCAAGCGGGATTGCGATTGGTGTGTCGTGGTCGATGGTGGCGTGTCAGAAAAGACGCCTTCGCGAATAAATTCGCTCCCACCGGGATCTTGATTGGTTTCTAAAGTGCTGTGTGAATTGAGTATCGAATTACGGCAAGGCCCCTTTTCCAGGAGGCCGAGCGCAGGCGTTGCGCAGGGGGTAACGAGGCAAGGATGCCGAGTAAGCCGCACGGGGCCAGGGACGGCCCCTTGCGGCGACCCCCGGAGCAACGCCGGAGCGAGGGAAGTCCGAGCCTAAGCGAGGATCCGCATGGAGGGGCAAGCCTTTTGGCGGGACCTTTTTGGCGCCTGAAAAAGGTTCCTCGCTGTAAGAGCGAAACCATAATTCCAGCAACCACACATGCCGGATATACACCCAATGCACTGCGCCAACACATTGTTTTTAAAGGATTAAAAATCAGCTTGATGAGAGCAGAACGCCGCAAACGACGCTGAAATCAATTAATCGAGGTAAAGGCCAGTTTCACGCCCAGCGCAACCAACACCGCGCCCATCGCCCGATCGAACCAATGGCCCATCCGCGCAAAGGCCGTACGTACGCGCTCCTGACTGAACAACCGCGCCACCAGACAGAACCAGACACCTGTCGCGACTGCCAGGTACACGCCATAACTGGCCTGCACGATCAACGGGGTGTGCGGGTTGATGACAACGGTGAATAACGACAGGAAGAACAACGTCGCCTTGGGGTTGAGGCCGTTGGTCACGAAACCGCTGGTGAAGGCGCCACGTGCGGTGCGTTCGCCCACGGGCAGATTGACCAGCGCATCGGTGGCGCTGGCCGGTTTGGCGCGCAGCGCCTTGATGCCGATGTACAGCAAATACGCAGCGGCCGCCCATTTGAGGGCGTTGAACAGCACAATCGACTGCGACACGATCAGGCCGATGCCCAGTAACGAATACCCCACGTGCACAAAGATCGCAGTGCCGACGCCCATCGCGGTCCAGGTGCCCGCCTTGCGGCCGTGGGTCACGCTTTCGCGCACGACCACGGCGAAGTCCGGGCCGGGGCTGGCGACAGCAAGCAGGTGTATCAGGGCAACAGTCAGAAATTCAGTCCAGTACATGGGGCCTCCGTATCCGGTGTGTGGGCAATGAACGCTATCAGTGCGGTTCACATTACGCCTTCGTCCAACAGCGCAAAAGGTACAGTTCAGTGATGGAATACCCGCACACATCATTTGCGCCGCAGCTTCTGGGTGTTGGCCGCCCCCCCCCAGGCCGATCTAGCTATTAACGGCAGCACCCCGTCCGCCAAGATAAAAATCGTGAATATCATCACGCTGAGCCAGCATTTGCGCCGGCCCCTCACTCACCACCTGACCACTTTCCAGCACATAGGCGTACTGGGCGTAGCGCAAAGCGACGTTGATATTTTGTTCGGCGATCAAAAAACTCACGCCGTCGCGGCGATTGAGCTGATCGACGATCTCGAAAATCTCTTCGACAATCTGGGGCGCAAGCCCCATCGAAGGCTCATCCAGTAATACCAGGCGCGGTTCCGCCATGAGCGCGCGGCCGATGGCGACCATTTGCTGCTCACCACCTGAGGTGTAGCCGGTCAGGCTTTTGCGCCGTTCTTTGAGTCGCGGGAAGTACGCGTAAATGCGTTCGAGGTTGGCCTTCAATGCCTGCCGCGAAGGTTTGCGCACGAACGCGCCAATCAGCAGATTCTCTTCCACGGTCAAGTGCGCGAAGCAATGCCTGCCTTCAAGCACTTGCGCCAGACCATTGGCCACTAAATGGCTGGTCGAGCTGCGGGTGATGTCCTGCCCGCGATAGAGGATTTGCCCTTTAACCACCTCTCCGCGTTCGGCACTGATCAAATTCGAGGCAGCTTTGAGTGTGGTGCTCTTGCCCGCACCATTGGCACCGAGCAGGACCACGATTTCACCGTCGGGCACCTTCAGCGACACCCCGCGGACGGCAAGAATTGCTTTTTCGTAGAGGACTTCAATGTTGTCGATTTGCAAGATGGGTGCAGCGGCCATGACGCTCTCCAGAAGTGACGAGGCCGAAGAGCATGCTGCCCTCTTCGGCCATAGACGGCTTAAGACTCCTTGCTGCAATCGCGTGGCGTAATGCCTTTTTCTTGCGCGTATTTATGCGAAGAGGCTTCGATAATCGGCCGCAACAGCGCACGGTCGGCCTGCACCCAATCACTGATCAGGTTCCACTTCTTTCCGTCCCATTGCTGAAAGCGCACAGCACCACCGCCCTCATGATCAGAGCAGGACAGTTTCAACGGCTGCACCAGGCCCTGGGCACCCAGCGCCTTGAGTCGTGCTTCGTCAAGATTCAGGTGCTCGAACCCCCAGCGGACCTGTTCACCCGTCAGTGGTTTTTTGCCGTATTTTTCCTGAGCGATGCGTATCGCCTCAACGTTGAGGATGCCGTTTACCACGCCGAGGTTGTAGTACACCGTGCCAAACCGTTTCGAGTCTTCCAGGTTGCCTTTTCCTACATCCAGCACTGATTTTATGATGCCTTGCAGCACCGGAAAGTCAGTGCCTGACGGGTGAGTGGTAATGGCAATAAAGCCTTTGGCCGCAGCGCCCGCCGGTGCTGCGTCCTCTTCAGAGTTACTCCAGATGTTGCCGATAATGTGGTCTGCCGGGTAACCGACCTTCTGTGCGGTTTTCAGCGCGACAGGGTTCATCACCCCCCAACCACGCAGGATCACCCAGTCAGGCTTGATCCGACGAATGTTCAGCCACTGCGACTGCTGCTCGTTACCTGGGTGCGGGACTTCAGACAGGGTCAGCTCGAAGCCGTATTTGTCGGCCAGGGTCTTCAGCACCTCATTGGTTTCCTTACCGTAGGGCGAGCCGTGGTAGAGGGTGACAATCTTCTTGCCCTTGAGTTTATCCAACCCACCGGCTTGCTGGCCGATGTAGTTGATGATGGCCGACACTTCGGAATACGGGTTCAGTTGCAGCGGAAAAACGTAGGGAAAGACACTGCCGTCGGTGGAATCGGTACGGCCGTGGTTGATGGTGATCAATGGCAACTTGTCTGCGGTGGAGCGTTCCAGCGTCGCATAGGCGATCCCCACCGACAACGGGTTGGTGGCCGCAGCGGGCGCACCGTTGAGCCCTTTTTTCAGACGCTCATAGCACTCAACGCCCTTCTCAACCACATACTCGGTCTCGCACTCACTCCAGGTCAGCTTGACCCCGTTTACGCCGCCGTTGGCATTGACGTACTGCATGTAGTCGATGAACCCGCCAAAAAAGCCAGTGCCACCGGCCGCATAAGGGCCGACCCGATAGCTTTGCAAGGGGAAGTACTGCTCGTTGTCGGCGTGCGCAGTCAAGGCTGTTGCCGTCAGGCTCAGTGCCAGGGCAAGGCTTCTGACGAAGGTGCGTTTTAGCATCGGTATTATCCTTATCGAATCGGGGCGATCAGTGTTTTAAAGGGTGAGATGGACGGGCGTCCGGTCACGCTGGGGTTCACTCAGTAGCGCAGCGGCCAAAGCCGTGCGCGCTCGCGAAATCGTTGCCAGAGGCGCGCCAGCCCCTCGGGTTCTTTGATGAGAAAGACGATGATCAGCGCGCCAAAAATCATTTTCTGAGCATTTTCCAACTGCCCGGAATCGATCAGGCCCACCGGTAGCAAGCTGGCAAGGTTGGAGAGCAGCACCGGGAACAGGACGATAAAGGCAGCCCCCAGCAGATTGCCGAGGATGCTGCCCAGACCGCCGATAATGATGATGAACAAGATCTGGAAAGACCGGCTCAAATCAAAGCCGTGGGGCTCCACCGTCCCCAAGTAGGTAAACGCCCACAGCGAACCGGCGACACCCAGGAAAAACCCGCTGATGGCGAAGGCCAGCAATTTGCTCTTGAGGATCGGAATACCGATCACCGCTGCCGCAGTGTCCATGTCCCGGACGGCCATCCAGTTGCGCCCCAGCTCACTGCGCGCCAGGTTTTTACCCAACCAGAACATCGCGACCACGATGCCCAGGGTCAGCAGATAACGACCGGCCGGCGCACTGAAATCGATACCCAAAATATTCAGGGGTGGCGCAGTGATGACCCCGGACGCGCTGTTATTGGAAAACCAGTCGAATTTGGTGAGCACCCATTCCACAAAAAACTGTGCCGCCAGGGTCGACACCAGCAGGTAAAAACCCTTGATCCGCAAACTGGGCAATCCAAACACGACCGCGATCAGTGCGGCGGTGACACCGCCCAGCGCAATGCTGACCAGCAACGGCAGACCCGATACGCGCAGTTCAAAATTGTAAGTGGCGAATGCACCGACAGCCATAAAGGCCGCTGACCCCAGCGATAACTGGCCGGCATAGCCCGTCAATAGATTGAGGCCCAGCCCGGCCAGCGACAGCACGAGGAATGGAATGAGGATGGCACTGAACCAATAGTCGTTGCCGATAAAGGGCACACCGATAAATGCAAAGGCCAATAGCAGGACCAGCCCATAACGGTCCTGTCTAAGACGAAACACACGACGGTCTGCGGCATAGGTCGTGCTGAACTGGCCGGCTTCTTTATAGAACATATGCGTTCTCCTTAAACCCGCTCGATGGCACGTTCGCCAAACAGTCCGGCTGGCCGTACCAGCAAGAACAGCAAGGCCAGCACGTAGGGAAACCAGTTCTCGAGGCCGCCCCCGATGAAGGGGCCCAGGTACACTTCCGCCAATTTCTCCGACGCGCCAATGATCAGGCCGCCGATGATTGCGCCGCTGATGGATGAGAAGCCGCCAATGATCAACACCGGCAACGCTTTGAGAACGATCAGGGAGAGCGAGAACTGGACCCCCAGGCGCGCGCCCCACAGCAGTCCGGCAACCAGCCCGACAAACCCGGACACTGACCAGACCAATGCCCAGATACGCGGCAGTTTCACCCCCACTGCCAAGGCCGCCAGCGGATCATCAGCCACTGCACGCAGCGACAAGCCAACACGTGTTTTGTTGAACATGACTGAGAGCACCACCACCAAAAGAGCCGCGGTAGCGGAGGCGAACAGGTCGAACTGCGACAGCAACATGCCTTTGATTTCCAGAGGCTCGTCGCTAATACCCAACTCCAGGCCGTGCACTTGGGCGCCCCAGAGTGCCTGGGCGAAGCCTTCGATGACGTAAGACAGACCCAACGTGGCCATGAACAGAATGATCGGCGGGCGATTGACCAAAGGCCGCAACACGATCCGCTCGACCAACAGCGCCAGCACCACCATGACCGCCAGGCAAATAACAAACGCCAGCCAAAACGGAATGCCGCGCTCAACCAGGCTGACAAAGGTCAGCGCAGCGAACAGTACCATGGCGCCCTGGGCGAAATTGAACACGCCCGAGGCCTTGTAGATCAGGACGAAACCGATGGCCACCAGCGAGTACATCACCCCTGCCAGCAGTCCCCCGATCAGTACTTCGAAGAAGAATTCCATGCTCAATCACCTGTTGTTCGGCATACGCTGACCTGCGCCCCGGACAATTCGAGGGGCCGATTCACGCGTGGGTATCAGTGTCGGGTGCCGAGATACGCGGCGATTACCTTGGGATCACGGCGCACGGCCTCAGGGGTGCCATCGCCGATTTTGCTGCCGTAGTCCAAAACCACCACATGGTCCGAGAGGCCCATCACGACACCGATGTCGTGCTCAATCAGGACCACGGTGGTGCCAAACTCCCGATTGATGTCGACGATGAAGCGGCTCATCTCCTGCTTCTCATCGGCGTTCATTCCGGCCATTGGCTCGTCCAACAGCAGAAGCGTGGGCTCAGCGGCCAATGCACGGCCCAGTTCCACACGCTTCTGCAAGCCGTAAGGCAGCTTGCCCACTATTGCGTCACGCCACGCATGGATCCGCAGAAACTCGATCACGCGCTCGGCGGCTTCCCGCTGGCGGTCGTCTTCAGCCGCCGCGCGTCCCAGACGCAGTGCTTGCTCCACCCAGGTGCTGCGGCGTTTGAGATTGCGACCGCACAACACGTTGTCGAGAACGCTCATCCCCTTGAACAGCGCGATGTTCTGAAACGTCCGGGCAATGCCTCGTTGTGCTGCGGCGTGCGGGCGCATGCGACGGTGAACTTCACCGTTGAAACTGATCCGCCCTTCCTGTGCCTGATAAACCCCGTTGATGACATTGAGCAGCGAACTTTTGCCGGCACCATTGGGGCCGATCAAGGCACAGATCTCACCGGGTGCAACGGCGAAGCTGATGTCGGTGATGGCTTTGACACCCTTGAACGACAGCGAAATATGTTCCAGTTCCAGCAAGGGCGGTCGTATTGCGTGAGTAGCCTGAGACATCGTCGTGCTCCTGATCAGGCTAATTGCGAGCCGTCATTAATCCATCCATCGACCCGCTCTGCTGAAGCACGCGGCCGGGGTTGCCATTGACCAGGGTCTGGCCAGCTGCGGATGTCGATACCCAACAGCGTAAAGAATGCTTTGGTGTTTTCCGGTAACGCTTCACCCACCAGCAGTGCTGCGTGCGTACGGCTAAAGCCAAGGACATCGCGCAGCGGTCTGCGGATCAACCCGTCACCCAACACCCGGCGGACAAACCCCGGCCTGCTGGCCAGCGCCCACTCCACCAGAGACCGATGCCAACCGCCGACTGGCGGCAAGCGCGTCAATACCTGAGCATGTAGTCGGCCATAGGTTTCGCGGGTCCCGGCCACCAGGGTCGGACCCAACTCGCGGCGATCGTTATCCCGAGTGGCCAGGCTCTCCGGAAAATTCAACCGAAAGCCCGCAATCAGCCAGGGGGCCAGCAAATAGCGCGCTTGCCCGCCTGCGGCGAACGCCCTGGCAGCCAACGCTTCCTCATGAACACCCAACTGCTGGACGTCCACCAGATGCCGACCTTCATTCAGCAGTTCGGCATGGCTGATTCGCTGCTGCTCAAGGATGCCGCTCTCACCGCGCCGATAAAAAGCAAAGGCCGTGTGCTGGGCATGCCCTCGAACCGGTAATTCAAGATTGGGCGCTTGCGCCACCAGGCTTGCGTAGGCGATCCAACTGCCCTGCCCGTCGAAGCTCCCTGCGACCGTGCGTCCGTCGGCATAAAATACCAGTTGCGGGGCCAGGTGCGCGGCATCTACCCGCTGAAGCTCTTCGAGCCCTTCGGCAAAGATAAAGTCGGGTTGCAGCTGCTCCAGCAGCGCCGTTTGCTCTGATGCCGCATCCAGTGGGTCGAGCAACGCAGCCACTCCGCCGAGCCACTGAGCAGCCAAAGTCGCCAGCAATGCTTCAGGACGGGGTCGACTGAGGATGGTCAGCGTCGCGCCCGGCGTAAAACCGCGTAGGTGCAATGCCGTGGCAAGACTGAGCACCTGCGTGACGACCTGAGACCAACTGCGCACCTGCCACACACCCAAATGCTTATGACGCAATGCAATGCCCGTTGCCTGCTGCCCGGCTTGCAACAACAGCCACTCGGGGAGCGTGGTGGGAGCCGCCTCCCGATTCTCCGCAAACTCAGACATTGCCTTTCTCCGCCTACGTGCCGACTCGGCACCTTCCACAGCGATAGAGCAGCAACCGTGCCAAAACATAATATCCATTAAAAACAATGAGTTGGACGACAAATCAACGATTAGGGCCTGTTCCTCACCGAACAAGCTGTTGCGCGACTGTTTGTGGCTGAACAGTTGCGCGGCCCACCGAATACGGCACGGCCACTGAGACGGTCGCGCCAGATACCAGAAATTGATACCTTTCCAGTGCCTCCAGCCATTTCAGGCTGCACTTATATTTTTGATAAGGCCCCTCATCCCATGAGCAATCATCACAGAGCAGTTTTCCTCGACCATACGTCTCTGGACCTGGGTGATCTTGACCTCAGCGAGCTGCGTGAGCACTTCAGTGATTTGCAGTTGCACACCACCAGCACGCCGCAACAGGTGATCGAGCGCCTGCAGGGCGCACAGGTGGCGATTACCAACAAGATCATGATCGATGCCAGCACGTTCGCGGCATGTCCCGATTTGAAGCTGGTGCTGGTTTCCGCCACGGGCACCAACAACGTCGACCTGGTTGCGGCCCGTGAACACGGGGTTGTGGTCAGCAACTGCCAGGGTTACGGCACCCCCTCCGTGGCGCAACACACGCTGATGCTGCTGCTCGCGCTGGCCACCCGCCTGCCGGATTATCAAAGCGCCGTGCAGCATGGCCGCTGGCAGCAAGCCAAACAGTTCTGTCTGCTGGATTTCCCCATCGTCGAGCTTGAAGGCAAAACCCTTGGCATGCTGGGTTATGGCGAACTCGGCGGCGCAGTTGCGAAGCTGGCCGAAGCCTTTGGCATGCGCGTGTTGCTGGGGCAGATACCCGGCCGCCCTGACCGCCCTGACCGTGTGTCGCTGCAAGAGCTGCTGCCACAAGTCGACGCATTGACCCTGCACTGTCCGCTCAACGAACACACCCGCGACATGATTGGCGCCTATGAACTCAGCCTGCTCAAACCCCATGCCTTTGTGATCAACACCGCGCGTGGCGGCCTGATCAATGAACAAGCGCTCGCCGATGCCTTGCGCAACGGCCATCTGGGTGGGGCAGCGACGGATGTGCTGACCGTCGAGCCGCCCGTGAACGGCAATCCACTGTTGGCCGGTGACGTTCCACGCTTGATCGTCACCCCGCACAGCGCCTGGGGCAGTCGCGAAGCCCGGCAGCGGATCGTCGGCCAACTCAGCGAAAACGCTCAGGCATTTTTCGCCGGTACACCGCGACGGGTCGTGAGCTGACAAGCTCTGTTAGACTTCGCCACTTTTCAGGAGCCAAAGATGGACCCGCGCAGTGAAGTGTTACTCCGTCAGGCCGAATTGTTTCAGGGCTCCGTGCTCCTGGCCGGGCTGCCTGCCGACGATCTGCTCGGGAAATTGCCGAACGCCCACGGTTGGTGCTGGCATGCCGGCGATCAAGCGGTGCTGGACGCGCGTTTCGAAGGCCGCTGCCACTTTGGGGTCAATGTGCCGGAGCAGGCGTTCGAAACAGCCGTGCTGTTTGTGCCCAAAGCCCGCGACCTGACCGATTACGTATTGAACGCCCTGGCATCGCGCCTGGCCGGACGTGAGTTGTACCTGGTCGGCGAAAAACGCAGCGGCATCGAAGCGGCAGCCAAACAACTGAGCCCCTTCGGCAAGCCCCGCAAAGTCGACAGCGCTCGCCACTGCCAGCTTTGGCTGGTGACTGTCGAGAACGCTCCGCAGGCGGTGACCCTGGAAAGCATGGCCCAACGCTATGAAGTCGATCTGGAAGATGGCCCACTTACTGTGGTCAGCCTGCCCGGCGTCTTCAGCCATGGCCGACTGGATCGTGGTTCGGCATTGCTCCTGCAACATCTGGACAAACTGCCGAGTGGCGAGGTGCTCGATTTCGGGTGTGGCGCCGGGGTGTTGGGGGCTGCGGTCAAGCGTCGCTACCCGCATAACAATGTCACGCTGCTGGATGTCGATGCCTTTGCCACGGCCAGCAGTCGCCTGACCCTGGCCGCCAATGGCCTGGAAGGTGAAGTGTTGACCGGAGACGGCATCGACGCTGCGCCCATGGGTTTGAGCACTATTTTGAGCAACCCTCCGTTCCATGTCGGGGTGCATACCGACTACCTGGCGACAGAGAACTTACTGCGAAAAGCACGCCAACATCTGAAAAACGGCGGCGAACTACGACTGGTTGCCAATGCGTTCCTACGCTATCAGCCACTGATCGAAGAGCATCTGGGTGTGTGCGCAGTCAAGGCCCAAGGACAAGGCTTTCGTGTCTATCGCGCCAAACGCGAAAAAAAATAAGCGCTTGCCGAATGCTTTCAGCGTAGGCAAAATCCGCTCCGTCCTAGGGGAGTAGTCTCCCACGAGCGCCATGCTCGTCCGGCACGTATCAACATACTTGGTCAACAGACCATGGTGCGTGCGACCCAGATCCGCTCAGTCGGATCGGTGGTTTGACAAGACCTATGACACGAACACCTTACCCGGGGCGGGAAGGCTGTACGTGTCATAGCCGTGTCGACCCGCCCCTTAGGAAAAACCTGATGTTGGAATCCCTGCTGGTCCCCACCGCTGTTGTTGCCTTGGCCGAAATCGGTGACAAGACCCAACTCCTCGCCCTGATTCTCGCTGCGCGCTTCCGCAAACCCTGGCCGATCATCGCCGGTATCGTCGCGGCTACGCTGGCTAACCACGCCGCCGCAGGTGCCGTCGGGGCCTGGTTCGGGAGTTTCTTCTCGAACGCCACCCTGCATTGGATTCTGGCCGCCAGCTTTACCGCCACCGCGCTGTGGACCTTGGTGCCGGACAAGATGGATGACGACGAAGCCAGCACCACACGCAAGTTCGGGCCGTTTGTGACCACATTGATTACGTTCTTCATCGCTGAAATCGGCGACAAGACCCAAATCGCCACCGTGATGCTCGCCGCCCAGTATTCCTACCTGTGGCTGGTAATTCTTGGCACCACACTGGGCATGCTGATCGCTAACGTTCCCGTGGTGCTGGCAGGCAATTTCGCGGCTGACAAACTCCCGCTCACCTTGATTCGTCGCTTGGCGGCCTGTGCGTTTTTCGTCCTGGCCATCGTCGCGGTGTACAAGGCAATGCAAGTGAGTGGCTGGGTTTAAGTAACGTCTTCAAGATCGGGGAGGGGTGAGACCGGATCACTGTGGGAGCCCTCGCCGCGTCTTCGACGCCGCGCTGTCGCGCAGCAAACAAGTTTCAGGTAGGAGCGCGCTTGCCCGCGATCGGCCCGGGGTCGCCTCCGACCGAAGCAGTCGCAAATGGGTTGGCGCCGATGTCGCAGGAAAGCCCTTCGGGCTTTATCGCGGGCAAGCGCGCTCCTACAAATAATCAATTTATTTCAGTTAGTTACGCGTTGTTTGATGGGAGCAGACCTGCCTGCAAAGCTTTTTTCGTTCAAAGCGGCGTCAGGCATTCCGGGGCATTGAGCTTCGGATCGTTCACCAGGTTGGCCAGCGCGCGCTCGCGCAGTGCCGTCTGGGGGCTGGCGAGCAGTGCTTGCAGAGTGGGTGTTGGCGTATCAGCGGCCAACCAGGCTTCCTGACCTTCCGCGTCCAGGATCAGCGGGCGCCGCTGACTGGCTGCCGCCTGGGTCACAACGGCGACACTCAGGTACGTGTGGCCTTCTACCGGATAAGCCTCCCAGATAGCGGCGAAAAACAGCGCCGAGCCCTCCCCCGGCGTCAGCCAGAACGGTCGTTTATGCGTGGTGCCGCGCCATTCGTAAAAACCGTTGGCCGGCAACAGGCAGCGACGCAGCCGGAAAGCCTGGCGAAACATCGGTTGTTCGGCCAGGGTTTCGGCGCGGGCGTGGGCAGGCGTTCGGGAAAGGTCGGTCAGCCACGGCGGTGTCAGGCCCCAGCGCGCACGTGCCAGTTCGCGCGAAGCATCCCCGCCACGCAACATCAGCACTGAGTCACCCGGCGAGATATTCCATTGCGCTTTTTGGTCAGCCGGAAAACCGGGTAAGCCCGCAAACGCGGGCGTCCAGCGAAACAGGGCATAACGTCCACACATGAGGGCAACACACTCTCTTTTTTGAAAAGTCCCTCTTCAAAACACAGGCTTTAATGCAGGTTTTTTGAAAACAGGGCCAAACGCACTTCAGCACACCAGTACGTCGGGATAATTGTCAGGCTCATCGCCCGACAGCGGCAGCGCTGCATTGTACGCGGCGATCAGCAGCCGTGCCTGTTCGGCCTGATCATTGTCCACCGTCAGCCCCAACAGGCCGAAAACCGGCAGTTCACCTACGCCGCCGAGCAAATCACGGCCGGTCAAGTGGGCTTCGACGCCCTCGCTGGCGAGCATGCCTTGCAGCAACTCGCCCTCCATCAAATTTTCCGGCTCGTAGATTCTCTGCATCATTCATTCTCGCTGCGCACGTCCAGGGTCCACTCTTGGCCATCTGTCTGCAGATCGAACACTATCGGTCGGCAGCACACCGGGCAATCCTCGATATAGCACTGATCGCCGCCGGACAAATCCAGTACAGCTTCAACCGATTCGCCACAGTAAGGGCAGTCATAGCGCTGTATTTCCTGCATCGCGGCCTCCGAGGTCAGTTATGCGTATAATCGCGGTCTATTTGAAGCTTGGCTTTTTGTTCTGAACGCACTTTTCAGACAGGCCTGCCTTTACCCTAGCCGTTTCCAACAAGAGAGCATGATGGGCGAATTCGATGCCATCCGACCCTACGACGACGCCGAAGTCCCTGCCGTAATTGCACGGCTGCTCGGCGACAAGGCACTTCTTGAAACCCTCACGCACTTTCGCTTCCCTCGTATGGCCAGTGCATTTGGCTGGATGCTCCGGCCTCTTATAGCTCATCGCCTGCGTCGCGAGTTCGCCGAGGTCCATTCGGTGGCCACATTGCAGGACAAAGTCGAGGTTTACATCGATCACACCATCGAGCGGGCTACCGACGGTGTGACCTACACCGGTGTCGAGCAGTTCAAGTCCGGCAGGGCCTACCTGTTCCTGGCCAACCACCGCGACATCGCGATGGACCCGGCCTTCATCAACTATGCGGTGTATCACGCGGGCCTGCCAACGCCGCGCATCGCCATCGGCGACAACCTGCTGCAGAAGCCCTTCGTCAGCGACCTGATGCGCCTGAACAAGTGCTTCATCGTGCACCGTTCCATCATCGGGCGCAGGGAAAAGATGGCGGCGTACCTGCAACTGTCGGCCTATATCAATCATTCGATTCACGACGACTGCCAATCGATCTGGATCGCCCAGGCTGAAGGTCGCGCCAAAGATGGCGACGACCGCACCGAGTCGGCAATTCTCAAGATGTTCCACATGAGCCGCAAGGACGAGCCGTTCGCCGACGTGATCAAATCGCTGAACCTGACGCCAGTATCGATCAGCTACGAATACGACCCTTGCGATCACGCCAAGGCCCGCGAGCTGTATATCCGCGCCACCACCGGCAGCTACACCAAGGTGCCAGGCGAGGATGATGTCAGCATTGCACTGGGCATCACCGGCTATAAAGGTCGGGTGCATGTGAATTTCGCGACGCCGATCAGCGGGGTGTTCGAAGACACCAAGCAGTTGGCCATTGAGATGGACCGGCAGATTCTCGGGGGTTATCGCCTGTTTCCTGCGCATTATCTGGCGTATGCACAATGGACGGATGCCGATCCGACGCTAAAAGTGCCCACTGCCGCCGAGGTGTTCCCTGCCAACGACGAACTGGCCCGCGCCAAGGAAGAATGGCAGCGCCGTCTGGAAGGCTGCCCTGTCGAACACCGTCCGTATCTGGTGTTGCAATACGCAATGCCGGTGCGCAATCAGTATCGGGTCAAGGCTGGCCTGACACTTTAAGCATTCGGTTCAAAAAAATGGCGCCTCATCAGGCGCCATTTTTTTTGCCCTTTTTCCAGGCATCGGGGGGCAGTCCTCTGGCGCGGGATGAATGACGATCTATCTGCCGACTCATTTGGCCACGGTCACCTTAACGTAACCTGTACCCGCCATTGTGTTGCACCTCGACACCTAAAGAGACCTCTTCATGCTGCATGCCCAGAACCAGGATCGGCTGTATCTGATCGCCCAGAGCGACGAACAGGAAGCACTGATCGATGCACTGTCCTTCAACGTGCAAGACCGCCATTGGCTGGTCTACTGCGCGCTGGGTGGGCATCAACACCACGACCTGCCAGACCTGGATCAGCAGACGGGCCTGAGCTTTCTGGATTTCTACCACGAAGCTGCCTGACAGCCACTCCGTACTGACCGGATCTCCACAAAAAAACCGGTTTCTCGCTAAAGAAACCGGTTTTTTTGGTTGCAGTTAACAGGCGGTATTACTGGCCCAGCATTTGGCCAATCGTTTGATCCTGGAACATCCGGGTCAGCGCATCGCTGAGCACATCACTGACCAGTTTGGTGTTGGTTTCCTCGTTCGGCACCATACCGAAGTGCTGGTTAAGCGAGGCCGCATAACGACCACTGTAGCTGCGGCCGTTGTTTTGCACGTCAGCACGGAACGTCGAGCTGATGGTCGCTTCGGTCACGTACAAACCTTCTTTGGGCGATTGGTACTTCAGGTCAGACAGCGTCACGGTCAACTGCGGCGCGTTGCCACTGTTTGAGGTTGGGGTAAAACCCAACAGACGTACCGCGGCCTCGGCCTGAGCCTGCAACTTGGGCAGCAGGTCGGAACCCTGGACACTGATGGCGCTGGTTTCCGGGTACAGACCACCACGGGTTCCCAGGGTTGGCGATGGACGACCATCGACGACGCGAACCACGACCGGCTGACCGTGACCCACCGCAGCGAGTTGGCTGGTGAGTTTGGGTTGCGGGCTAAGTTGTTGCGGGCTGTTGGCACAGCCGACCAGGGTCAAACTGCCTACAGCAAGCAAACCGAACAACAGGCGATGCAACATGCTCATCTCTCCAGGGCCAGACACAATAATAAAGGGAGTATAGCGGTGCCCACGGCCCGCTCACTAGCTGAAAATAGGACCCACCATGGGATACCGTTCCTGATGCCACGACCCTGTCACAAGGGCGTCACCGGGGTGTCGCGCCCCGCAGCTACCGTCGACGCCTCACGAATCGACTGAAGGGCTAATAAAAGTCAGTTAATAAGATCAATTCCGCACGTTTCATCGCTATAATCTTGCCCCGATTATAAGGACGTCTCCTGATCGGGCCTCGCAGCATCGCTAATACGCTGTATTAGCTCCCCCGCACCGCCCACAGAGAGCCGCCCACACAGGTCGTTTTCAAGCATCAGTGCTTGCCGGTCCGGTGTCGAATAGCTCGAATCGTTTCGAACCTTTCTCGCCCTCCAGCATCCCACTATTACCTGTATTCGATCTGCCAGAGCTGCCATTACGTCAGTTCTTTTTTGAGGTTCACGTCTTCAAAAGAGCGTGAAAAAAACGGGTTTCACTACTTCACAAGAGTGTGGCGAGCAAATGAATAGTTTTGCGTTTGTACATGCACCATTAACGTCTGACCCAGCCCCCTTGAACAGGACTGATTGCTGCTGCGCAGCCTCCATGACTGGAGTCTGAAGCCTGTCCGCTACGGATTTGGTTGCACAACCGGACACCTTGACGATAGTCGAATTGCTAACCGAGCCCGAAAATGAGTTCATACGAATTCAAAGCCCGATTGGCGGTGTCCGCTGAAGATGCAAAAAATTGCGAAGAATCGGACATGGCGATCCTGGCCATGAGTTACCAGGGGCACTTTTGGATACACGCCCCGCAAACACTTGGCAGCTGACCTCAGGATCGTATGCCGTCAATTTGGTGCTGCAGATTTTGGAGACGCGTTAATGGCGCATAACGAAGCAGTCGATGTGGTATTGGTTGGGGCAGGCATCATGAGTGCCACCCTGGCAGTACTGCTCAAAGAGCTCGACCCCAACCTAACGTTGGAAGTCGTTGAGCTGATGGATTCTGGTGCCGCGGAGAGCTCAAACCCGTGGAACAACGCCGGTACCGGCCACGCCGGGCTATGTGAGCTGAACTACACGCCGCAAGCGGCCGACGGCTCCATCGACATCAAAAAAGCGGTACACATCAACACCCAGTTCGAGGTCTCGAAGCAGTTCTGGTCCTATATGACCAAGAAAGGCACATTCGGCTCATCGAAGTCATTTATCACCCCGGTACCGCACCTGAGCTACGTTCAGGGTGAGGCAGGCGTCTCGTTCCTGAAGCACCGGTTTGAAGCCATGCACAAGCATCATGCTTTTGCGGCCATGGAATACACCGAAGACAAGGCCAAACTGGCCGAGTGGATGCCTTTGATGATGCCGGGGCGGCCTGCCGATGAGCCAATCGCTGCCACCCGGGTGATGAAAGGTACCGACGTCAACTTCGGCGCGCTGACCAATCAGTTGCTCAAGCACCTGTCCAACTCCCAGGGTGCCCAGGTCAAATACTGCAAACGCGTCACAGGTCTGACCCGCAAGGGTCAGGGTTGGAGCGTCAGTATCAAGGACGTCAACACCGGCAATACCCGCGAAGTCGACGCCCGATTTGTGTTCCTTGGCGCAGGCGGCGCGGCGCTGCCGTTGTTGCAGATGTCAGGCATCGAAGAAAGCAAGGGTTTCGGTGGTTTCCCGGTCAGTGGCCAATGGCTGCGCTGCGACAACCCGGAAGTGGTCAAGCATCACCAGGCCAAGGTTTACAGCCAGGCCGCCGTGGGTTCACCGCCGATGTCAGTGCCGCACCTGGACACCCGCGTCGTCGACGGCCAGACCTCCCTGTTGTTCGGCCCGTATGCCGGTTTCACCACCAAGTTCCTCAAGCACGGCTCGTTCATGGACCTGCCTCTGTCGGTTCGCGCCGCCAACATCGGCCCGATGCTGGCCGTGGCCCGCGACAACATGGACCTGACCAAATACCTGGTCAGTGAAGTGATGCAGTCGATGGAGCAACGTCTTGCATCGTTGCGTCGCTTCTACCCTGAAGCCAAGGCTGAAGACTGGCGTCTGGAAGTGGCTGGTCAGCGCGTGCAGATCATCAAGAAAGACCCGAAAAAAGGCGGCATCCTGCAATTTGGTACCGAACTGGTTTCGGCCAAGGACGGTTCTCTGGCCGCCCTGCTCGGCGCGTCTCCTGGTGCATCGGTAACGGTGTCGATCATGCTGGATTTGATCGAACGCTGCTTCCCGGACAAGGCTCGCAACGAATGGACCGCCAAGCTCAACGAAATCTTCCCGGCTCGGGAAAAAGCTCTGGAAACCGACGCGCAGTTATATCAGCGCATCGACACCGAAACCAGTGAAAGCCTGGGGTTGGTAGAGAACACCAGCGAGACCGAAAGCTTCGCTTGAGGTCATGCCCTTTTCTACCGCTCATAAAAAAACGCCCTTCGGGGCGTTTTTTTTGGCCTGACTTATCAGTCTCAGCCGCGAGCTTTTTCGATCAGCTCAATGTACTCATCGGCATGACGCTGATCGGCAACGAGCGCAATGAAATCCTTGCCGTGCTCATCTTTGCCATTCAGGTCGTACCCGGCGTCGAGGAAGAACACCAGAAAACGCTCGAAATCATTGATCCGCAGGCCTCGGTACGCCTTGATCAACTTGTGCAGCGACGGTGAAGTGGCGTCGACCGGTTCAAAGTCGAGGAACAACTTGATCTGCGCATCGCCGATCTCATCACCGATCAACTGCTTCTTATCTTTACGCATTGCTGACTCCAACTGACTTGCGGATATTTCACGGGCAGGCAGTTTACCCCTCGCGCACCTCGACGCTCAACGCGCGTGTACGGCCATGGTGTGCAGATCAGCCCAGACATGCCCGTTGGCGTAACTCAAGAACTGGCAATACACCTTCTCGTTACGTAACAGGTCGAGCACTACCCGGTACTGAGTCATCGGGTAATACAGGGTCAGGGTCAGGGTCTGACCATCGAAGGTCGGCTTTTTCAGGCTTTTGCTTTCACCGTCGAAGTGAATCAGCACCTCGGATATGGTAGCGCCCTTGTTCATGGGTTTGCCTTTCAAGCGCAACAACAACGGTGAGGTCACCGGTATCGGCTGCTGATTGGATTGGCGCTGGCTGCCGACCACCACTGAGTATTCAGTGATTTGCAGCAATTGTTGCTGCTCGGGATTACCCTCGCGCACAGCCAGATCGTCAGGCGGCAAGTATTGCGCATGCATGGGTGTCGATGTGGCAGTGCCCCGGCTCGGCGCGGCAGCCAGCGGCAGACTGACTAACAGCATCAACGCTGCTGCGCTACGAATGAATAAGGTCATGTTGACTCCCCAAAAAGCTGGCGAGCACTCTAGCATGAGGTTCGATGATACGGATCAAGACGCACGGCCGATACCGAGTCCATACTGGGTTAGGGCCTGCCTACACCATTAGCTGCTACACGATAAAAACAACGAATCAATCGAGCGGAACTGTGCGCTCACTGTTGGAGTTGCCATGTCTTTCTCACTCCCGCCCGTTTTTTCTGCCTGGCGCCAAACCTGGCGTGCCGGTTACTCCTGGGCCGCATTGCGCGGCGACCTCAGCGCCGGCTTGACGGTAGGAGTCATTGCCATTCCTCTGGCGATGGCCCTGGCCATTGCCGTGGGGGTCGCGCCGCAATATGGGCTGTATACCGTGCTGGTGGCCGCCCCGCTGATTGCCTTGACCGGGGGCTCGCGGTTCAACGTCAGCGGACCGACCGCCGCCTTCGTGGTGATCTTGCTGCCCATCACCCAACAGTACGGAGTGGGTGGCCTGTTGTTGTGCACGATGCTCGCCGGGGTGATCCTGATCACACTTGGCCTGATGCGCGCAGGTCGGCTGATTCAGTACATTCCCTACCCGGTCACCCTGGGCTTTACCGCCGGGATCGGGATTGTGATCGCCACCTTGCAGCTCAAGGACTTGCTCGGCCTGAGCCTCACCAGCCAGCCGCAGCACTATGTCGAGCAAGTAGGCGTATTGCTCCAATCGCTGCCCAGCGCTCATTTGGGCGATGCGGTGGTGGGGGCGGTGTGCCTGGCAGTGCTGATCATCTGGCCACGCTGGGTGCCTAAAGTCCCCGGACATCTGGTGGCGCTGGCTGTGGGTGCGCTGCTGGGACTGCTGATGGAAGCAGCGGGCTGGTCGGTCGCAACCCTTGGCGAACGCTTCAGCTATAGCGTGGAGGGCGTCAGCCATGCCGGCATCCCGCCGTTCCTGCCGACCTTCACCTGGCCGTGGAACCTGCCCGCCGCCGACGGACAGCCGCTGACCCTATCCTATGATCTGATCCGCCAACTGATGGCCCCGGCGTTCGCCATTGCGATGCTCGGCGCCATGGAGTCACTGCTGTGCGCGGTGGTCGCCGACGGCATGACGGGCAGTAAACACGACCCCAATGCCGAATTGATCGGCCAGGGTCTGGGCAATCTGGTTGGCCCCTTGTTCGGCGGGATCACCGCCACAGCGGCCATCGCCCGCAGCGCGGCCAACATCCGTGCCGGCGCGTTTTCACCCGTGGCGGCGATCATTCACAGCGGCGTGGTGCTGATCGCCATTGTCCTGATGGCGCCGCTGTTCAGCTACTTGCCCATGGCGGCGATGGCAGCCTTGCTGGTGATGGTGGCCTGGAACATGGCCGAAGCTCCCCACGTCCTCCACACCCTGCGCATCGCGCCACGCAGTGATGTCTGGGTGTTGTTGACCTGCCTGAGCCTGACCGTGCTGTTCGACATGGTGCTGGCGGTGGGCGTCGGGCTACTCATGGCGGCAGGGCTATTTATCAAACGCATGAGCGACCTGACGGACACCGCCGAACTGCCGCGCAGCTACCACCAAGCGTTGCAAGACATGCCCGAACAGGTGCAGAGCTATGCGATTCGTGGGCCGTTGTTCTTCGGCGCAGCGGAAAAAGCCCTCAGTGTGCTGCGTAAGTTCAGCTCGGGGGTCAAGGTGGTCGTGGTGGAGATGAGCGCAGTGCCGATGCTCGACATGACCGCACTGGCGGCGCTGGACAGCGTTTTGCGTGAATACCAGCGTGCCGGGGTCGGCATGATACTGGTCGGGACCACGCCGAGGGTGCGTTTTAAATTGCGCCGGGCAGGCGTGCACCGGATCGAAGGACAACTGGCTTACGTGCGTGATCTGCATCAAGCGCGGGTAAAAGCATTGCGCTGGCTGGGTCAGGATGATGTGCAATAGGTCGTGTGTCTGTGTGTACCCGACACGCTGCAGTTAATCGAACTGCGCGCACATCCAGGCGTGATACTCAGCCACTCCCGTCTCGCCTTCACGCGGCGCCCAATGAGCACATTCGACTTCGCTGAGCGGGTGATAGGGCCCGGATTTGCATTCGAACATCAGGGTGTCCGGCGCCAGTACCACCAGGCCATGAAACACGCCTGGTGGCAGGTCCACACCCAGGCAATCGCCGCCCGCCTGCATCAGCCGCTTGCTCAACACGTGGCCGTTTTCATCGAACACCAACAGGCCCAGCGCACCCTTGAGCACCAACAGGCATTCGGCCTTGTCGGCACTCAGGTGGCGATGTGGCGGGACGTAAGTGCCGGGCTGCATACCCACCGCCAAACGATGGCACGACTCTTCCATCTGGTGGAAGGTGTGGTGCTGCCGGCCACGCGGATTTTTCGCAGCTTTCTCAGCGAGGTCGACAAACAGCGACTGATCGAGAAAACGCGGACCGCTCATGATTACATCCCTTTAACCGCATAAATGCCGGCCGCGTTGCGCCAGTAACCTTTGTAATCCATGCCGTAACCGAAGACGTAGCGGTCGATGCACGGCAGGCCGACGAAATCGGCTTTCAGGTCCGCACGAGCCTTGCGGTCGTGTTCCTTGTCGATCAGCACGGCGGTGTGTACGGCGCGGGCACCCGCGTGCTTGCAGAAGTCCACGATCGCGCCAAGGGTATGACCTTCATCGAGGATGTCATCGATGATCAACACGTCCCGGTCGATGAACGAGACTTCTGGCTTGGCTTTCCAGAACAGGTCGCCGCCGGTGGTCTCGTTGCGGTAGCGGGTAGCGTGCAGGTAGGACGCTTCCAGCGGGAAATTCAGATGGGTCAACAGCTTGCCAGAGAAGATCAGGCCGCCGTTCATCACGCAGAACACCACCGGATTACTGTCAGCCAGTTGGGCGTTGATCTGCGCACCGACACGGGCGATGGCCACTTCGACTTCAGCTTCTGTGTAAAGGCAGTCAGCCTCGCGCATGATTTGACGGATATGCTCGAGATCAGCAGACATAGCGCTCTCCAAGGGGTGCGGTGGAAGAAAAGCGGGCAAAGGTACGCATCCGCTTCGGTCAGGGCAAGCATTTGTGAACTAACGTTCCGGATGTTCTAAGACAGTAACATTTGGAATAGATTAACCTAGGCCGTTTTTTTCCTACGCCGGAGCTTTCCTTATGCCTATTCGTGAGATCCGCCATCCGCTGATCCGCCACAAACTCGGCCTTATGCGCCGGGCTGACATTAGCACGAAGAACTTCCGCGAGCTTGCTCAGGAAGTCGGTGCCTTGCTCACCTACGAGGCGACCAAAGACCTGCCCCTGGAAAGCTACGAAATCCAGGGTTGGGCCGGCACCGTGCAGGTCGAGAAAATCGCGGGCAAGAAAATTACCGTGGTGCCGATCCTGCGCGCAGGCATTGGTATGCTCGACGGTGTACTCAGCCTGATTCCAGGCGCCAAGGTCAGCGCCGTGGGCCTGGCCCGCAATGAAGAAACCCTGCAAGCGCATACCTACCTGGAAAAGCTGGTCCCGGAAATCAATGAGCGTCTGGCGATGATCATCGACCCGATGCTGGCAACCGGCAGCTCTATGATCGCGGCTATCAACCTGCTGAAAAAAGCCGGCTGTAAGGAAATCCGCGCCATGGTCCTGGTCGCTGCGCCCGAAGGCATTGCGGCGGTGGAAAAAGCGCACCCTGACGTGATGATCTACACAGCGTCCATTGATCAGTGCCTGAACGAACACGGCTACATCATTCCAGGCCTAGGCGATGCCGGCGACAAAATATTCGGCACCAAGCAGAAGGACGCCTGATGAGGCCGGATGAGTTCAACGATCCACTCTGGCGTACGATTCTGTCGGGCGCACAGATGCTGTTCGTGGCCTTCGGCGCATTGGTCTTGATGCCGCTGATCACCGGGCTTGACCCCAATGTCGCGCTATTCACCGCCGGGTTTGGCACGCTGCTGTTCCAGATCGTCACCCGGCGTCAGGTCCCGGTATTCCTGGCATCAAGCTTTGCTTTCATCACGCCGATCATTCTCGCCAAGGGTCAGTTCGGCCTGGCGGCGACCATGGGCGGGGTGATGGCGGCGGGCTTCGTCTACACGTTCCTCGGGCTTGCGGTGAAGGTCAAAGGCATCGGTTTTATCGACCGTCTGTTGCCGCCGGTGGTGATCGGTCCAGTGATCATCTCGATCGGTCTGGCAATGGCGCCGATTGCCGCGAACATGGCCATGGGCAAAGGCGGCGATGGCGCGGAACTCATTCCTTATCGCACCGCGATGTTGATCTCAATGCCCGCGTTGCTGACCACGGTGATTGTCGCGGTGTTTGGCAAAGGCATTTTCCGTCTGGTCCCGATCATTTCCGGAGTACTGGTCGGCTTTGCGTTGGCGTTCTACTTCGGCGTTGTCGATACCGCAAAAATTGCCGCCGCCCCTTGGTTGGCACTGCCGCACTTCACCGCACCGGAATTCAACTGGCAGGCGATTCTGTTCATCGTTCCCGTCGCGCTGGCCCCGGCCATCGAGCATATCGGTGGGGTGATTGCGGTCGGCAGCGTGACCGGACGCGACTACCTGAAAACGCCGGGCCTGCATCGCACCCTGCTCGGTGATGGTATTGCGACCACGGCAGCCGGCCTGTTTGGCGGACCACCCAACACCACCTACGCCGAAGTCACGGGCGCGGTGATGCTGACCAAGAACTACAACCCGAAGATCATGACCTGGGCGGCGATTTTCGCCATCAGCCTGGCCTTCATCGGCAAGTTCGGTGCGTTGCTGCAAAGTATCCCGATTCCGGTGATGGGCGGGATTCTCTGCCTGCTGTTCGGCTCGATCGCGGCGGTGGGGTTGAACACCATGATTCGGCACAAAGTCGACCTCGCCGAAGCGCGCAATCTGGTGATTGTGTCGGTGACGCTGGTGTTTGGTATTGGCGGGGTATTGATCGGCACTGGCTCCGGCCCGAACGATTTCGGCCTCAAGGGCATTGCCCTGTGTGCCGTGGTCGCGATTGCGCTGAACCTGCTACTGCCAGGCAATGACAGCTGGAAGCACAAGAAAAAGCTGGAAGAGATGCTTTAGTTTTTTGTTTCGTTCCCACAGGGACTGCGCAAGGCACACTCTTTGTGCAGCCTCTGTGGGAGCGAATTTATTCGCGAAGAGGACGGGACAGACGGTAGATCGTCTGTGCCTGAAATCAAGCCTTCGCGAATAAATTTTCTCCTATCAAACTGATTTTTAATCGTTTAAAAACAATGTGTTGGCGCTGGTCTTGATGTGTATATCCGGCATTTTGGTGTGCTGGAATTACGGTTTCGCTTTTACAGCGAGGAACCTTTTACAAACGCCGGAATGCCGGACCACTAAAAGGTACCCCAAAACGCTTGCCCCGCCATACGGATCCTCGCTTAGGCTCGGATTTCCCTCGCTCCGGCGTTGCTCCGGGGGTCGCCGCAAGGGGCCGTCCCTGGCCCCGTGCGGCTAACTCGGCATCCTTGCCTCGTACCCCCCTGCGCAACGCCTGCGCTCGGCCTACTGGAAAAGGGGCCTGGCCGTAATTCGGCAGTCAATTCACACAAAATCACAAAGGCAGATCAAAAACCTGTGGGAGCAGGCTTGCAACTACGCGTCCCGCTGCGAAGGCGGCTTATCTGACACCCCACCAATCACGACACACAAATCGCAACCCAGTTTGCTGCGCGACAACGCAGTGTCGCAGACGGGGCGAGCCCTCCTCTCGCCAATCAAAGCATCAACGGCGCCCGCTCACACAGAGTATTCAGCGCCGCGGCCCAATTCGGGTCATCATTGAGGCACGGGATCAGGACCAGCTCATCGCCACCGGCCTCGCGAAATTGCTCGCGGCCGCGATCTCCGATTTCTTCCAGGGTCTCGATGCAATCAGCAACAAAGGCCGGGCACATCACCAGAATCTTTTTGATCCCCTGCTGCGCCAAGGCTTCAAGTCGTGCCTCGGTGTACGGTTCGATCCACTTGGCCCGACCCAACCGCGACTGAAACGACACCGACCATTTGCCCTCGGGCAAGCCCAGACGCTCAGCGAACAGCCCCGCTGTACGCAGGCACTGTGCGCGGTAGCAGGTGGCGAGCACTTGCGCAGACGCCATCTGGCAGCAGTCAGCGCCTTTGAAGCAATGATTGCCGGTGGAATCGAGCTTGTGCAGATGCCGCTCTGGCAGGCCATGAAAACTCAGCAACAGATGGTCATGTTCCTGCTGCAAATGCGGTCGGACATTCTCCACCAGCGCATCAAGGTATTCGGGCTGATCGTAAAAGGGTTGCAGCACCGAAAACTGTAGTTTCAAACGTTTCACCTGCACTACCCGCTTTGCCTCTTCAATCACCGTGGTCACGGTGCTGTCGGCAAACTGCGGATACAGCGGCGCCAGCGTTACCTTCTGAATACCTTGGGCCGCCAGGCGCGTGAGCATCGTCTCGATTGACGGTTCGCCATAACGCATCGCCAGCTCGACCGGACCTTGGGTCCACTCCTTGACCATGGCCTTTTGCAGGCGCTGACTCAGCACCACCAACGGCGAACCTTCATCCCACCAGATCGAGGCATAGGCATGCGCCGACTGCTCGGGCCGCTTGACCAGGATCAGTGACACCAACAAGCGCCGAATCGGCCACGCCAGGTCAATGACATAAGGGTCCATCAAAAATTGATTAAGGTAACTGCGGACATCCGCCACCTTGGTCGAAGCCGGTGAGCCCAGATTGACCAGCAACAGCGCGTGATCGGTCATGCAACATCCTATTTCAGTGGCGACCTAGCAAATCATCCAGGGCCGCGTGCAGATCAGTGAATTGGAAAGTGAAACCTGCCGCGTGTAATCGAACCGGTTGCGCACGCTGACCACCCAGCAACAGCACGGACATTTCGCCCATCAGCAGGCGCAAGACAGAGGCCGGCAATGGCATGAACGCGGGGCGGTGCAGCACGTCAGCCAGCGTCTTGGCGAATTCGCGATTGCGTACCGGGTGTGGCGCGCAGGCATTATAAGGACCTCGGGCATCAGGCTGGTTCAACAGAAAATCAATCAGTGCGATTTGATCCTGCAGATGAATCCACGCCATCCATTGCCGACCATTGCCGATGGGGCCGCCCAGACCGAGCTTGAACGGCAGCAACAGGCGCTGCAAAAAACCGCCCTGATTCGCCAGTACCAACCCCGTGCGCACAATCACCACGCGGATGCCCAGGTCCTCAGCACGCTGCGCAGTCTCTTCCCAGCTTTCGCACAACTGACTGGCAAAATCCCGATTGACTGGCGGCGCGCTTTCGTTCAATTCACGCTCGCCGCCATCGCCATACCAGCCCACGGCCGAGCTAGAAATCAGCACCTGCGGTTTTTGCTCGCGCCGCTCCAGCCAAGCGAGCAGCTGTTCGGTGAGACCGATGCGACTGCTCAACAGCAGCAGCTTGCGTTTGCGGGTCCAGGGCCTGTCAGCAATCGGCGCACCGGCCAAATTGATCACCGCATCCACTGGTTCGACTCCCAACGCGTCAAGACTCGCGATACCCCGGACCGAATCACCGCAGAGCTTGCCGACCTCTTCGGGTCTGCGACTCCAGACAGTGAGCTGATGACCTTGGGCTCGCCAGTGCTTGCAGAGCTGACGTCCTATCAAACCAGTACCGCCGGTCAGCAATATGTGCATGACATCTCCCTCGCGTGGCGTTCGTCGCAAATCGTTAGTCTATTAATTACAGACCGGTGCTTTCACTCACCGCTGTTGACCTAACAATAGGCTACCCCTGAAAACGGTGACGCTGCATGACCCGTTCGGGTAGTTGAAAACCCCCATTAGGGTGCCAGACTCAAGCTATCGGGCCGTACGATCAGCAAGACGCAACAAGTTATACCAAAAAACAATATTGTACAGGTTTTAACTACGGCGTAGTCTGTACAGACAAGGTAAACGAGGCCCCTATGACTGTACCCATCGCAATCATCGGCACCGGCATCGCCGGACTCTCCGCTGCCCAGGCGCTCCACGCCGCCGGGCATTCGGTTCATCTTTTCGATAAAAGTCATGGCAGTGGCGGCCGAATGTCGAGCAAGCGCAGCGATGCCGGCTCTTTGGACATGGGCGCGCAGTATTTCACCGCTCGTGATCGCCGCTTCGTCGACGCGGTTCAGCAATGGCAAACCAAAGGCCATGTCGCTGAATGGAAGCCATTGCTCTACAACTACCACGCAGGCCAGCTCAGCCCGTCGCCGGATGAACAAGTGCGCTGGGTCGGCAGCCCACGCATGAGTGCGATCACCCGAGCCATGCGCGGTGATCTGCCGGTCACCTTCTCGTGCCGGATCACTGAGGTTTTTCTTGGCGAAGAACACTGGAATCTGCAGGACGCCGAAGGCATTACCTACGGTCCTTTCAGCCATGTGGTGATCGCTACGCCCGCGCCTCAAGCGACCACCTTGCTGGCGGCCGCGCCGAAACTTGCCAGCGTCGCTGCCGGTGTGCAGATGGAACCGACCTGGGCCGTAGCGCTGGCATTCGACACCCCCCTGCAAACCCCGATGGAGGGCTGCTTCGTGCAGGACAGTCCGCTTGACTGGCTGGCCCGCAACCGCAGTAAACCGGGGCGCGACAGCGCACTCGACACCTGGGTGCTGCATGCCACCAGCGCCTGGAGCAAGCAGCATCTGGACATGCCCAAGGAAGCCGTGATCGAACAATTGCACGGAGCTTTCGCTGAACTGGCTGGCTGTGCCATGCCCGCCCCCGCGTTCACCCTGGCCCACCGCTGGCTGTATGCACGTCCGGCAAACGCTCACGAATGGGGTGCGCTGTCCGACTCCGATCTGGGTTTATATGTGTGTGGCGACTGGTGCCTGTCGGGTCGGGTCGAAGGTGCATGGCTCAGCGGTCAAGAAGCCGCTCGCCGACTGATAGAACATCTGGAATGAACCGTCTCAATCCGCGCAAGTTGCTGCTGTCTAAGTGGACAGCAGCCCATCCCCAAAACCGGGAAAAGCATTTCCTGGTCACCGAACTGTTCCGTGACGAAGAAGGCAACGTACTGGGTATTGAGTTGCAGGCCGTGCTCACCCAGCGCAGTGAACGCTTCCCCTGGCAAACCCTGCAAGACGCTGAGGCGTGGCGTATCGGCTGGGAATAGCACAGCGCCGAGCAGACACCTTTTCCCCCTGCCCCGACCTCGTTACACACCCGTACCCCTCAGAAAATCCGCGACAATACTTGTACAAATAATTTGACTTGTACAGGGTTAAACCTATGATGAACCAAAGCTGTACAGAAACTTATATCTGTACAAGTCTAGCTTAGAGGTTTGTCATGATCCGCACCCCCGCCATTCACAAACCGAAGCTCGGCGTCAGCGCCTGCCTGATGGGCGTCGAAGTGCGCTTCAACGGAGGCCACAAAGAGTCACACCTGTGTACCCGCAGCCTGAATGAATATTTCGACTTCATACCGGCCTGCCCGGAAGTCGCCATCGGCATGGGCATTCCCCGCGAAGCCATTCGCCTGATCGGCGATCCCGCGAATCCTCAGGCCGTCGGCAGCGTCCATAGCGAATTGAACGTGACCCAGGCGCTGGCTGATTACGGCACGCACATGGCGACCGAAATGGACGACCTCTGCGGCTACATTTTTATGCAGAAATCCCCCTCATGCGGCCTTGAGCGGGTCAAGGTCTACCAGGACAACGGTGTACCGGCACCCGACGGCGGTCGCGGCATTTATGCCCAGGCTTTTTGCGCTCGACAGCCAGATCTCCCCGTCGAAGAAGACGGCCGCCTCAACGACCCGGTATTACGGGAGAACTTCATCACCCGCGTGTTTGTTTACGCCGACTGGCAAGCCTTGTTACGCAGCGGGTTGAGTCGTCGCGGGCTGTCCGAGTTTCACGCTCGCTACAAATACCAACTGATGGCCAATAACCCGGCGCAGTACCGGGTGCTGGGGAAAATGCTCGGTTCCATGGCCAACGCCGATCCCGATGACATCGGCCCGCGCTACTTCAGCGAGTTGATGAGCGCGCTAAAAAAATGCGCCACCCGCGGCACCCACACCAATGTCCTGCAACACCTCAACGGTTACTTCAAAAAAACCATGAGCCCCGGAGACAGCCAAGAGATACAGCGCCTGATTGCCCAATACCGCCAAGGTGTCGTGCCATTGGTGGTGCCGTTGACCCTGCTCAAGCATCACTTGCGCCAGCACCCGGACCCGTACGTGAGTCAGCAGGTTTATCTGCAACCGCACCCGGAAAACCTCAGCCTGCGAAATGCGATCTAAACCATGAACGATTCAAGCGGCGAGGCGCTCGACGGCCCCCCGGAACGCGGACCCGATGCTTATGCATTGGCGCTGGAACAAGGCTGGTTGCCGATCCGCGAAGTCGCCCGGCAAACAGGGGTCAACGCCGTCACCCTGCGTGCGTGGGAGCGCCGCTACGGGCTGGTCGTGCCACAGCGCACGCCCAAAGGTCATCGCCTGTATTCGGCCGAGCACGTGCAACGCATCCTGAAAATCCTGACGTGGCTCAACCGGGGCGTATCGGTCAGTCAGGTCAAACACCTGCTCGACGCCCCACAACCCGTAGCGAACAGAGCCGAAAACGATTGGGACACGTTGCGCCAGACGCTGATGCAGGCGGTCAGCCAATTGGACGAACGTAAGATCGACGAAACCGTCAATCAGGCCATGGCGCTGTACCCGCCTCGCACCCTTTGCGAGCAGCTTTTGCTGCCGTTGCTGGCAGAGCTGGAACAGCGCTGGCAGGGACAGTTCGGCGCGCAACTGGAGCGGGTGTTTTTCTACTCGTGGCTGCGCAGCAAGCTGGGAGCACGGATCTACCACAACAATCGCCAACTCAACGGTGCACCGCTGTTGTTGGTCAATCAGTCCGATCTGCCATTGGAGCCGCACCTGTGGCTGAGCGCCTGGCTGATCAGCAGCGCCGATTGCCCGGTGCAGGTCTTCGATTGGCCGCTGCCGACAGGCGAGTTGGCGCTCGCCGTGGAGTACCTGGAGGCCCGCGCTCTGCTGCTGTATTCCAGCAAGGCGCTAAACCTCAGCCAGTTGCCCAAGCTGCTGGGCGGTATCACCTGCCCCACGCTGCTGACCGGACCAACGGTGTGCATCCATTTTGCCGAGCTGTCCGTATACACCTCTGAGATCGACGGATTGATGCTCGCCGAAGATCCCTTGACTGCCCAAACCGCGCTGCATCGACTCGGGCTTATCTAAGGAATGACCATGCAACTGATTTGGCTGCGCAGCGACCTGCGATTACATGACAACACCGCCTTGACCGCCGCGATGGAGCGTGGCCCGACGGTGGCGGTGTACCTGATCAGCGCCGGGCAGTGGCAAGCCCATGACGATGCCCCCTGCAAGGTGGACTTCTGGCTGCGTAACCTGGTTGAGCTGGGGCAGGCGTTGGGCGCATTGAATGTGCCGCTGTTGATCCGTTACGCCGACACGTGGGATCAGGCCCCCAAGGTGCTGTTTGATCTGTGCAAGGAGCACAGCATCAAGGGCCTGCACCTCAATGACGAATACGGCGTCAATGAAACGAATCGGGATCGCGCCGTCGCCGAAGCCTTGGAGCAGGCCGGGATTAATGTCTACCGCTACCTGGATCAGTTGCTCTTCAAACCCGGCAGCGTGTTGACCAAAGCCGGTAGTTATTTCCAAGTCTTCAGTCAGTTCCGCAAAGTTTGCTATTCGCGCCTGCACGAGGCCATGCCGCGTCGGGTCCACGCGCCGCAAGCACAACGTATGCTGAGCATCCACAGCGACGCCGTGCCGCGCCATGTCGATAGTTTCGCCCCACCGACGGAGGTGTTGCGCACGCTTTGGCCTGCGGGAGAAAACGAGGCGCGTCGACGCCTTGACGCTTTCACCGACGAACAGATCGGTTATTACCAGAGCGAACGGGATTTTCCGGCAAAGCCCGGCACCAGCCAGCTGTCTGCGTACCTGGCGGCCGGGGTGGTATCGCCCCGTCAATGCCTGCACGCCGCTCTGATAAGCAACCACGGGGAGTTCGAGACCGGCAACGTCGGCTCCGTCACCTGGATCAACGAACTGCTTTGGCGCGAATTCTACAAACATACGCTGGTCGGCTACCCACGGATTTCCCGACACCGCGCCTTTCGCCCGGAAACCGAAGCGGTGCCGTGGCGAGATGCCCCTGAAGAATTGGCGGCTTGGCAAGAAGCCCGCACCGGCCTGCCCATTATTGATGCGGCCATGCGCCAACTGCTGGACACCGGCTGGATGCACAACCGGCTGCGGATGGTCGTCGCCATGTTCCTGACCAAAAACCTGTTGATCGATTGGCGTCTGGGTGAGCGGTTTTTCATGCGGCACTTGATCGACGGTGATCTGGCGGCAAACAACGGCGGCTGGCAATGGAGTGCGTCCACCGGCACCGATTCGGCGCCTTATTTCCGGATTTTCAACCCCCTCAGTCAGTCGGAAAAATTCGACGGTGAAGGTCGTTTCCTCAAGCGCTGGCTGCCCGAACTGGGGGATCTGAACAAAAAAGATATCCACAACCCGGCGGCCATTGGCGGTTTGTTCGGCGCGGGCAATTACCCAAAACCCATGGTTGATTTGAAAACAAGTCGCGAACGTGCGCTGTCGGCCTTCAAAAACCTGCCCCATCGGCAGTCTGTGGGTGCTGACCATGAGTGACTTTCTGCGCCAGTTCGCCCAGCGCTTTGCCGCACTGGATAAGCAAAACCTCGATCGACTCAGCGAGCTGTACAGCGATGACGTGGTGTTTACCGATCCCTTGCATGAAATCCGTGGCCTCAACGGTGTGCGTCGTTATTTCGGCGAGCTGTACGCCAACGTCAGCCAACTGCGCTTCGATTTCTATGCCTTCGATCAAACAGGCGAAGGCAAAGGCTACCTGCGCTGGACCATGAGTTTTTGCCACCCGCGATTAAATGCCGGTCGGCTGATTCGGGTTGAGGGCTGCTCGCACTTGCTGTGGCACGACAAGGTTTACCAGCACCACGACTTCTTCGACGCGGGAGCCCTGCTCTATGAGCACGTGCCTGTCATGGGACGAGCCATTGCCTGGCTAAAAAGGAGACTGGTATGACGCCTCCTGACGCACGACGCATCTGGCTGACCGGCGCCAGCAGTGGCATCGGTCTGGCGCTGGCCGAAGAGCTGATCAAGTCCGGCCACCGGCTGGCCCTGACCGCGCGCACGCTGGGGCCGCTCGAAGCGCTGGCTGAACGTTATCCACGGAAGGTCCTGCTGGCGCCCGGCGACATTACCGACAGCGAGCAAGTCAAGGCCATCGGCGAGCGCATTGGTGAGGTATGGGGTTCTCTGGACACCGTGATTCTGAATGCCGGTACCTGTGAGTATGTCGACTGCAAACAGTTCGACGCGGCGCTGGTCGAGCGCGTGGTGCGGACCAATCTGCTGGCCAGCAGTTACTGCGTCCAGGAAGCACTGCCGCTGCTGCGCTTGGGTAGAAAACCGCACCTTGTGGCCGTCATCAGCTCAGTGACCTATTTACCCCTGTCACGCGCTGAAGCCTATGGTGCCTCCAAGGCTGGCCTGCGTTATCTGTTCGAGGCCCTGCGCATCGATCTGGCCCACGAAGGCATCGACGTCACCCTCATCAGCCCCGGTTTTGTCGATACACCACTGACCGCCCAAAACGACTTCCCCATGCCCCTGCGCTGGTCCGCAGAGAAAGCCGCCAGCCATATTGCCGAACGCCTGCAACGCCCACGCAGGCCTCTGGAGATTGCCTTCCCAGCGGTGTTCATCTTTGCCCTGCGCCTACTGGCGCTGCTGCCGACACGCCTGCAACTCACGCTGGCTAAACGCGTGGTTCGCTCACCTAACATGCAGAAGAGTACGCCATGAAAGTCGCGATCATCGGCAGCGGCATCGCGGGACTGACCACCGCGTACTTGCTCAATCGCAACCACGAGATCAGCGTCTTTGAGGCGGTTGACTGGATTGGCGGTCACACCCATACCGTGGACGTGACCGTCGACGGCCAGCACCATGCCATCGATACCGGCTTCATTGTGTTCAACGACTGGACCTACCCGAACTTCATTCGCTTGCTGGCTAAACTGGGCGTCACCTTCAAGGCCACTGAGATGAGTTTCTCAGTGTGCGATCCAGAGTCGGGCATGGAGTACAACGGCAATACCCTAAACAGCCTGTTCGCTCAGCGCCGTAATCTCTGTTCGCCGTCATTCTGGGGCATGTTGCGCGACATTCTGCGCTTCAACAGGGAAGCGCTGAGCGATCTGCACAGCCAGCGCATCGCCGCCGACACTACCCTCGGCGCATACCTGAAAACCGAGGGGTACGGACAGCGCTTTACCGAGCATTACATCGTGCCGATGGGGGCTGCGATCTGGTCAATGTCATTGGCCGACATGCTCTCGTTTCCTCTGCAATTTTTTGTGCGGTTCTTCAAAAACCACGGTTTGCTGTCGGTTAATCATCGGCCGCAATGGTGTGTGATCGAGGGCGGCTCTAGCCGCTATATCGAACCGCTGACCGCCTCGTTTCGTGAGAAAATCCGCCTTGATTGCCCCGTTAACCGGGTCGAGCGCGATGACGAAGGTGTATCGATTCACAGCGCAGCGGGCAGCGAACGTTTTGACAAAGTGGTGTTTGCCTGCCACAGCGATCAAGCCCTGCACCTGTTGGCGCAACCGAGCCTGGCCGAACACGACATCCTCGGCGCCCTGCCCTACGCCGACAATGATGTGGTGCTGCACACCGATATCCAACTGCTGCCCAAACGGCCATTGGCCTGGGCCAGCTGGAACTACCGGTTGGGCGGCGCCGGCCAGCACCTCGCGGCCGTGACGTACGACATGAACATTCTGCAAGGGATCGACAGTCATACCCGGTTTTGCGTGAGCCTGAATCAGACCGCCGCCATCGACCCCAGCAAGATCCTCGCTCGCTACCGCTATGCCCATCCGCAATACAGCCTGACTGCCGTTGCAGCGCAAGCGCGCTGGGAAGAACTGCATGGCGCGCAACACACCTACTATTGCGGCGCCTACTGGGCCAACGGGTTTCATGAAGATGGCGTAGTCAGCGGCCTGCGAGTGGCTCAGGCCTTTGGGGAATCGCTGTGAACAGCGCCCTGTACAGCGGCTGGATCGCCCATCGGCGGTTTTCGCCCAAGCCTCATGACTTCCGTTATCGGATTGGCCTGCTGTATCTGGACCTGGACGAACAGGACGCAGTGCTTGGCCTGTCGCCTCTGGCCGGCAGCAGCCGTTTTGCGCCGTTTTCGTTTCGCCAAAGCGACTACCTGCACGCGTACACCGGGCGCGGTGTGCCCCTGATCGATGCGGTGCGTGAGCTGGTCGGCACCGCCCTGGGCCATACGCCCCAAGGTTCGGTTTGCCTGCTGACCCAAGCCCGCAGTTGGGGTCTGGCCTTCAACCCGGTGAGTTTTTTCTACTGCCATGAGCGCGACGGCCAACTGGCCGCCATCCTCTGCGAGGTCAGCAACACGCCGTGGCGTGAGCACTATCACTACGTCCTGCCCGCCAACGGTGCAGGCCATCAGCATTTCGCGGTGGCCAAAGCCTTCCACGTTTCGCCGTTTCTGCCGCGGGATTTGGAGTACCGCATGAGCTTCAGTCAGCCAACGGAAAAGCTCGGCGTGCACATGGCCGACTGGCAGGGCGAACTCAAGGTGTTCGACGCCACACTCAACCTGCAACGCCAGGCGCTGAACCGCACCAGCCTGCACCGTTATTTACTCGAGTTTCCGTGGATGACCGCAAAGACCTGCCTGGCGATCTATTGGCAAGCCTTGCGCCTGCTAATCAAACGGACGCCCATTCATTCCCACCAGGCCGCCGACGATGCCGTCCGCATTGCCGCCGTGCAACCCAAGGACCCTCGCCATGAAAAGCAGTAACGTATCGGCCAGCTTCAGCACCAACAGCCTGACGGCCAACATTCTACGGCGCGGCGTATTGCGCCAGCTTGCCCGCTTGCAGCGCGGGCAATTGGTGGTCATCGAGGGTGAGGAACACCACGTATTCGGCGCGGCGGGTGCCGGGCAGCACGCGCAGATCCAGATTCTCGATGCTGCGGTCTGGGGCATGGTCGCCAGCAATGGCTCAATCGGCGCGGGCGAAGCATTTATTCAAGGTTACTGGAGCACACCCGACCTGACGGCAGTGATCAGGGTCTTCGTCAGCAACCTGGCGGTGCTCGACGCCATGGAGGGTGGCCTGGCGAAAATGGGACGACCGTTCATTCAGGCCCTGCATTGGCTCAATCGCAATACGCGCAAGGGCTCGCAGAAAAACATCGAGGCCCACTACGACCTGGGCAATGAGCTGTTCGAACAGTTTCTCGACCCGACCATGATGTATTCCGCAGCGCAGTTCCTCAGTCCAGACGACACCCTGGAACAGGCACAGTTGAACAAACTGGAGCGCATCTGCCAGAAACTCGACCTCAAACCCACCGATCATTTACTGGAAATCGGCACGGGCTGGGGCAGCATGGCCATTTATGCGGCGCAATATTACGGCTGCAAAGTCACCACCACTACCCTGTCGAAAGAGCAATTCGCTTACACCGAGAAGCGCATTGCCAAGTTGGGTTTAAAGGACCAGGTGACACTGCTGCTGGAGGACTACCGCGACCTGACTGGCCAATACGACAAGCTGGTGTCCATCGAAATGATCGAAGCCGTGGGACACCGGTTTTTGCCCACCTATTTCAAGCAGTGCGCACAGCTGCTGAAAAACAATGGGCTGATGCTGCTGCAGGCGATCACCATCCGCGAGCAACGTTACGAGCAAGCCAAAAATAGCGTCGATTTTATCCAGCGCTACATTTTCCCCGGCGGCGCTTTACCGTCGGTGCAGCGGATGCTGGAGATCATCGGCCGTGACACCGACATGAACATGCTGCACATGGAGGATTTCGGCCTGCATTACGCGAAAACCCTGCGCCTGTGGCATGACAATTTTCGTCACGCCCACGGCTACTTGATGGAACTGGGCTACGACGATTACTTCCTGCGGCTGTGGGAGTTTTACCTGTGCTACTGCGAAGGTGGCTTCCTTGAACGGACCATCGGCACCGCGCAATTACTGTTGGCCAAGCCGGACGCGCTGCCACAACCGTTACTCGGCCGTTTTGATGCTTAAACCGCTGGCCAACGCGCTGCTGTTCCAGATCGGCTGGTTCGCCTGCGTACTGGGCGGCGACAGCCTGTGGTTGCTGATTCCTGCGAGCGTATTGTGCGTGCATCTGCTGTGGATAAGTTCATGGGCGGCAGAGGCCAAACTGCTGATCAGCGTCACGCTGATCGGGACCTTGCTGGACAGCGCCTTGCAGGCGCTCGGGGTATTTGATTTCGACACCGGCGGGCCGTTGATCCCGCTGTGGTTGATCATGTTATGGGCGGTATTGGCGACCACGCTCAATCACTGCCTGGCCTGGACCGCCACGCCCTGGTGGCGCGCCAGCCTGCTCGGGGCCATCGGCGGCCCCCTGTCGTACTGCGCCGGTTCGCAGATGGCGGGGGTTCATTTACCGCTGGGGGTGTGGCCGAGCATCGTGTTGCTGGGGTTGATCTGGGCGGTGTTGTTTCCGTTGTTGCAAGGTCTGGCAAATCTTCTGCGCCCGACAGGCAGCCTTCGCGAATAAATTCGCTCCCACCAGGGGCGGTGTTCTGTCAGCGGATTCACACGGGGGCTGCGCACTGGCATACACTGCGCGCCTATGACAACCACCAACATTCCATTGACCCAAATCGACGCAGAACCGGCCGTCACGTGTTCGACCTGTGCGGCCTGTTGTTGCCAGCTGGAAGTGATGCTGATCACTGATACCGGCGTGCCTGAACGTTACATCGATACCGATGATTGGGGCGGTGAAGTCATGCTCCGCCTGGATGATGGCTGGTGCGCGGCGCTGGATCGCAACACCATGATGTGCACCATCTACGAGAAGCGCCCACTGATCTGCCGCGAATTCGAGACAGGGGAAGCGGATTGCCTGCACGAACGCCGTGGGATTGCCACGGCCTATCGTTAACGCCCTCTTTAGAACCGCATCGCCCGTCTAGAACGGCATCGTGTAGTGCAGTGCGTAACTTTCTACACCAGAGTTGACGTCGTTGAACCCGGCATTGGAATAGTGAATCGCACGAATCCCGATCTCATGCCCCCCCGCAAAGCGCAGCCCCACCCCAATCCGGTCTTCGAACAGAACGGACGTACCCAATCGCTGGTCTTCCACCCGGGTACGGGAAAACACTGCCACGCCGATACCTGCTTCGACGTAAGGCTTGACGCTTGCGCCGTCGAACTCATAAACCAATACCGGAGAAAACGACAGGCTGTTGTTGCTGGGCGCTTTGCGGCCGTCCCAGTAGGTGTAAGCCCCACTCCAATAACCCGTCAGACGCCCCACATCACTCTGTAACCAGCTTTTATCCCAATCAAATTGCAGCCCCAACCTATAGGTCATCGTCGACTCGCCGGTATGACCGACCGAGAACTCGACGCCAGCGGCTTGAGCGCTAACACTTTGCCCCATTAATGCGGCCGCAAGCGCAGCCAGACAAAAAAGTCGCTTCATTAGAAACATCCTATTTTCGAATGCAGTTGTAGGGATTTTTCACCTCTCACCCGACGTCTTATAAAAATCCGCCGCTACGCGTTAGTTCAGCTCAAAACTGAGCCCTTCGCGTTTTTTTTTCACTGAGGGAAAAATCGCACACAGCCAGATGTTTTCCATAACAACGGTAGGATGTTTCTGAAATCTTCCGGGGCCGCACTGGTCCAGAACTGCGTTTCTTGAGCGGGACCGGTCGCCAACAACGCTCGTTGGGTCAATAACCGTTGAAGTTGCCGGGCGACTGCACCGCCCGTATCGATCAGGCTGATCGATTCCGGGACTATCTGGCGCAGCAGTGGCTTGAGGAAGGGATAGTGCGTGCAACCGAGAATAATGGTGTCGCAGCCAGCGGCCAACAGGGGCTCGACATAGCTGCGCAGCAAGTTGCGAATGGTCGGGCTGACCAGATCACCCGTCTCGATCAGCTCGACCAGACCGGGACAAGGCTGGGTGATCACCTGCACATCAAGGGCAAACCGATCGAGCAGCGCCGCAAACTTGGCGCTCTGCAAGGTGCCCGTGGTCGCCAGCACGCCAACCACACCACTATGCGTCGCCGCCGCAGCCGGTTTGACCGCAGGCTCCATGCCGACGATTGGCCAGTCAGGATAACGTTCGCGTAGATCAGCAACGCCCGCCACCGTGGCGGTGTTACACGCCAGCACCAGCGCCTTGGCCCCCTGCTTCTGGAAAAAATCGGCAATCACCGCACAGCGTTGGCGAATGAATTCTGGGGTTTTCTCGCCATAAGGAATGTTGCCGCAATCGGCCACATACAGCAGGGACTCGTTGGGTAACAGGCTGCGAATCTCGCCCAACACCGATAAACCGCCAACCCCGGAATCGAAGACTCCAATCGGCGCTTCATGGGTTTTAATCATGGGTAAGGCCGCACACACTGCAGGCCGGATCACGCTTGACCCTCAACTCACGAAAGCGGCTGGTCAAGGCGTCGATCAATAACAGACGGCCCACTAACGGCTCGCCAAATCCGGCCAACAGCTTCAGTGCTTCAAGTGCTTGCAGGCTGCCGACCATTCCCACCAAGGGGCCAAGGACCCCGGCTTCACTGCACGTCAGTTCAGCTTCGCTGCCATGTCCGTACAAACAGTGATAACACGGGCTTTCGTCGCGCCGTGGATCGAACACCGACAATTGTCCTTCCAGGCGAATCGCCGCACCGCTGACCAGTGGTTTACGCGCTGCAACACAGGCCGCGTTCACCGCTTCACGGGTAGCAAAGTTGTCAGAACAATCGAGCACCAGATCCACCGCAGCCACCGCAGCAGCCAGGCTGTCGGCATCCAGTGCGCTGCGATGGGCGATCAGTTTCACCTCGGGATTGATTGCAGTCAGGCGTTCGATGGCTGAATCAACCTTGCTCTGCCCTACGCTGTGGCTGTCATGAATGATCTGCCGTTGCAGATTGGTCAGGTCCACGGTGTCGAAGTCGGCCAGATGCAACTCGCCGACGCCGGCAGCCGCCAGATACAGGGCCACCGGAGAACCCAGACCGCCGAGACCGACGATCAATGCCCGGCTGTGTTTGAGGCGCAACTGACCATCGATATCGACGTGCTGCAATAGAATCTGCCGGCTGTAGCGCAACAGCTCCTGGTCGGTCAGCATGGTAGGCGTCCGAGAGTAATACGCTCGTGGCCGCCCAAATCCTTGCGGCTGTGCACGCGTTCAAAGCCTTGGTCAGCCATCAGGTCGCGCACCGCGGCGGCTTGATCGTAACCGTGTTCGAGCAACAGCCAACCGCCAACATCAAGGTAATGCGGCGCTTGGGTAATGATGACGCGCAGGTCGTCCAACCCGTCGACGCCCGCCACCAGGGCACTGCTCGGTTCAAAACGTACGTCGCCTGCCACCAGATGCGGATCAGCGCTGGCAATATAAGGAGGATTACTGACGATCATGTCGAAACGCTGACCTTCAAGCGCGCTGAACCAATGGCTGATCAGCACTGTTGCATTGCTCAAGTGCAGCCGCTGTCGATTGCGCTCGGCCAATGCAACGGCTTCCGGGATGCGGTCTACGGCCGTCACGTTCCAGGCCGAACGCTCACTGGCCAGCGCCAGGGCAATGGCGCCAGTGCCAGTGCCCAGATCGAGCACGGTGACAGGCGCCAGAGCAGGCGTTGCCGCATGCAGTTCGAGTGCCGCTTCGACCAACAGCTCCGTGTCGGGACGCGGGATCAGCGTATGTGGCGCCACTTCCAGGTCCAGCTTCCAGAAGCCCTGCTGGCCCAGGATATAGGCCACCGGCTCGCCAGCGCGACGGCGATGCAGGTAGGACGCAAACACCAGCGCCGCCTCACTGCTGACAATCCGTTCGGGCCAAGTGTGCAGGTAGCTGCGGGGCTTGCCCAAAGCGGCAGCCAACAGCAACTCCACATCCAGGCGCGCCGTCGGCGAATCCGGAAGCTCGGCGGCTCTTAACACGCTGGCGATAATAGTCATTTAATCACCCAATGCCGCAAGTTGATCAGCCTGGTACTCGGCCAGCAACGGTTCTATCACTGCATCGACTCCACCGGCTAAAACATCATCAAGGGAGTACAGCGTCAGGTTGACCCGATGGTCCGTCACGCGCCCCTGCGGGAAGTTATAGGTACGAATTCGCTCGGAGCGATCACCCGATCCCACCAGCAGCTTACGCTCACTGGCGATGGCATTGGCCGCCGCGCTGGTTTGCTGATCGTTGAGTTTCGCCGACAGCCAAGACATTGCCCGAGCCCGGTTCTTGTGTTGGGAACGTTCCTCCTGGCACTCGACAACGATGCCGGTCGGAAGGTGAGTGATACGTACTGCCGAGTCGGTCTTGTTCACGTGCTGACCACCCGCGCCGGAGGACTTGTACGTGTCCACGCGCAAATCGGACGAGTTGATCTCGATGACTTGCTGCTCGTCGGGTTCAGGCAGTACTGCCACGGTGCAGGCAGACGTATGGATACGCCCCTGGGATTCGGTTTCCGGGACGCGCTGCACACGATGGGCACCGGACTCGAATTTCAATTTCCCGTAAACGTGATCGCCTTCGACGCGCGCGATGATTTCTTTGTAGCCGCCATGCTCACCTACGTTTTCCGAAAGAATTTCCACGCGCCAGCCGCGACGTTCGGCGTAGCGTGAGTACATGCGGAACAGGTCGCCGGAGAAAATCGCCGCCTCGTCGCCACCGGTGCCGGCACGAATTTCGAGGAACACATTGCGCCCGTCGTTCGGGTCTTTGGGCAGCAGCATGCGTTGTAGCTGACCTTCCAGCTCGGCCAGTTGGTCTTTGGCTTCACGGACTTCCTCGACGGCCATTTCACGCATGTCCGGGTCACTGTCCTTGAGCAGCGCCTGTGCACCTTCCAGATCGCCCAGTACTTTGAGCAGTTGGTTGTAGGTCACGACAATCGGCTCTACTTCGGCGTACTCCCGGGAATAGGCGCGGAACTTGTTTTGCTCGGAAATGACTTCGGCATCACCCAGCAGTGCGGTCAGTTCCTCAAAACGATCATTGAGGATGTCCAGCTTATTGAGCAGTGAAGCTTTCATTGCGGGGGTTTATCCGTCGAGCCCTCACCGAGGGCAAAAAGTTCTTGGGCCATGGCCAGCGCATCGAGGCGACCTTCGGCAGTCAGCTTTTTCAACTGCACACTCGGGGCATGCATCAATTTGTTGGTCAGCCCTCGCGCCAATTGCACCAGCACGTCTTCGGCGCTGCTGCCGTTCGCCAGCATGCGTTGGGCTTTAAGCAATTCGTCGTCACGCAGGCGCTCGCTTTGTTGGCGATAGGCCTTGAGCACATCCACCGCCGCCAGCTCACGCAGGCGCAGCATGAAGTCATCAGCACCCAGGTTCACCAGCTCTTCAGCGGCTTGTGCCGCGCCCTGGCGACTCTTGAGGTTTTCGGCAACCACTTCGTGCAAGTCATCAACGCTATAGAGGTAAACGTCGTCCAACTCGCCGACTTCAGGCTCGATATCGCGAGGAACAGCGATATCGACCATGAAAATCGGTTTGTGTTTGCGCAGCTTCAAGGCGCTTTCCACCGCGCCCTTGCCCAGGATCGGCAACTGGCTGGCAGTGGAGCTGATCACAATGTCGCTGTTGACCAGTTGGGCAGGGATATCGGAAAGCAAAACGGCGTGAGCGCCGAACTCTGCGGCCAGAATACTGGCCCGTTCCAGCGTGCGGTTGGCCACCACGATACGCCTCACGCCCAGCTCATGCAGATGCCGGGCGACCAGCGTGATGGTTTCGCCAGCGCCGATCAGCAATGCCTGGCTGCGCTGCAAATCACTGAAAATCTGCTTGGCCAGGCTCACGGCAGCAAACGCCACCGACACTGGGTTTTCGCCAATCGCGGTATCGGTGCGCACCTGCTTGGCCGCATTGAAGGTGGCTTGGAACAACCGCCCCAACAACGGGCCGACAGTCCCTGCTTCCCGCGCAACGGCGTACGCAGATTTCATCTGGCCGAGAATCTGCGGCTCGCCGAGCACTAGCGAGTCAAGCCCTGAGGCCACCCGCATCATGTGACGAACGGCTGCATCATCCTCATGCACATATGCACAGGCGCGCAGATCCTCCAGGCTCAGATGATGATAATCGGCCAGCCAGCGCAATATGGCATCGGACCCCAGGTGATCCTGTTCGATGTACAGTTCGCTACGGTTACAAGTCGAGAGGATCGCAGCTTCGCGGCTGTCGGTAAGACGGCAGAGCTGCTGCAAGGCCTCAACCAACTGCTCAGGCGTAAATGCCACGCGCTCGCGGACGTCTACTGAAGCAGTCTTATGGTTAATACCAAGTGCAAGGAAGGCCATTCAAGGTCGCTGATGGTGACGTGAAGCCGGCAATTGTCCTACTTCGCCAGAGTGAGAACAACCACCGCAAACTATTGTCCTATTAGAACTGCTCACTTGAAGCCGGTTATTGGTCATGTTTTTTGTCTCGATGAAGGCCCGCTGAGTAGTTTTCGCATGGGCTGTGGGTTTGCTCCTAGGCTTGTGTCATGATGATCCGACCGCAGGTAAGTCGCCCTTTCCCTATATATGAATAGATCCTCCGCGTTACTTCTCGCCTTTGTCTTTCTGAACGGCTGCCAGGCTCTGGCCCCCGTTTCACCGGAGGCTACGCCTCCGGCCGCAGACACGACGCCCGCACCTGCGCCCACGCCGCAGGTTTATAGCTCATTCACCGAAGACACCGTGTACAGCTTGCTGAGTGCGGAACTGGCTGGCCAGCGCAACCGCTTCGACATTGCGCTGGACAACTACGTTACCCAAGCGATCAATACGCAGGATCCGGGAATTTCCGAGCGTGCTTTTCACATTGCCGAGTATGTGGGCGCCGATCAGGCAGCGCTGGACACCGCGCTGATCTGGGCAAAAAACGACCCGACCAGTCTTGACGCACAACGCGCGGCGGCCATCCAGTTGGCCCGTGCCGGACGCTATGACGACTCCATGGCGTACATGGAGAAGGTGCTGCAAGGTCAGGGCGACACGCATTTTGACTTTTTGGCGCTGTCTGCCGCCGAAACCGATACCGACACCCGCAACGCTTTGCTGACCAGCTTTGATCGCTTGCTCAAAAAATACCCGAAAAACGGTCAGCTGATCTTTGGCAAAGCCTTGCTGCTCCAGCAGAACGGCGACGCCAAAAGCGCCTTGAAACTGCTGGAAGACAACCCGACCAACGACGGAGACGTCACCCCGATCCTGCTGCGCGCCCGTCTGTTGCAGGGTATGGACCGAGGCAAAGAAGCCTTGCCGATCCTGGAAAAAAGCATTCGCCAATACCCGGACGACAAACGCCTGCGCCTGACCTACGCACGCATGCTGGTCGAACAGAACCGCATGGACGACGCCAAAGTCGAGTTCTCCAGCCTGGTTCAACAGTTCCCGGATGACGACGAATTGCGTTACTCGCTGGCGCTGGTTTGCCTTGAAGCCAAAGCCTGGGATGAAGCCGTTGGTTACCTGGAAGACTTGATCGCTCGCGGTAGCCACGTCGATTCGGCGCATTTGAACCTCGGACGCGTCTACGAAGAGCGCAACGATCCGCAAAATGCCCTGACCGAATACGCTCAAGTCGGCCCAGGCAATGACTACCTGGCAGCGCAGCTGCGCCAAAGCGACATTCTGATGAGCAATGGCCGCGCGGCCGAAGCCTCGAAACGCCTGGTCGCCGCTCGCGAAGCTCAGCCCGACTATGCGATTCAGCTGTACCTGATCGAAGCCGAAACGCTGGCGAACAACAACCAAGGTGATCATGCCTGGCAACTGCTGGGGCAGGCACTGAAGCAGTATCCCGACGACTTGAACCTGCTGTACACCCGCGCCATGCTCGCGGAAAAACGCGATGATCTGGCGCAAATGGAAAAAGACCTGCGCGCGATTCTCAAGCGCGAACCTGACAATGCCATGGCCTTGAATGCCCTGGGCTACACCCTGTCAGACCGCACGACGCGCTACGCCGAAGCCAAGGTATTGATCGAGCGGGCGCACAGCCTGAACCCCGAAGACCCGGCCGTACTCGACAGCCTGGGATGGGTCAATTACCGCCTGGGCAACCTCGATGAAGCCGAACGCTTGCTACGCCAGGCGCTTGAGCGCTTCCCGGACCACGAAGTCGCCGCTCACCTGGGCGAAGTATTGTGGGCCAACGGCAAGCAACGCGAAGCCCGCAAAGTCTGGGGCAAAGCCCTCGAGCAACAACCTGATAGCCCTATTTTGCGCAGCACTCTGCGGCGCCTGACCGGATCCGAGACTCTTTAAATTTATGTTTTTGCGCCACGTTATTGTCTTCAGCCTGATTGCCCTGCTTGCCGGTTGCGCCGGTTTTACTTCTCGCGAAGCCCTGCAGGGCCAAGGTAATCCCGCGCAATGGCGGGTACACAAAGAGCAACTGAGCAGTCTCGACGGCTGGCAAATCAGCGGCAAGGTCGGCATTCGCGCCCCCAAGGATTCGGGCAGCGGCACCTTGTTCTGGCTGCAGCGTCAGGACTACTACGATATTCGCCTCTCAGGCCCTCTGGGACGCGGCGCAGCGCGCCTGACCGGGCGACCGGGCAGCGTGGTGCTGGAAGTGGCCAACCAGGGCCGCTACGAGGCCGCTGATCCCGAAGATTTGCTACAGCAACAGCTTGGCTGGAAATTACCGGTATCACACTTGGTCTGGTGGGTACGCGGCCTTCCTGCTCCCGACAGCAAGAGTCGCCTGACGCTGGACGGCGACAGTCGCCTCGCCAGCCTCGAACAGGACAACTGGCAAGTCGAATACCTAAGCTACACGCAACAGAACGGCTACTGGCTGCCTGAGCGTATCAAGCTGCATGGCCAGGACCTCGACGTCACGCTGGTGATCAAGGACTGGCAACCACGCAAACTGGGGCAGTGATCATGAGCCCCCCTCGCCTGACGCTGCCTGCGCCCGCCAAACTCAATCTGATGCTGCATATTCTTGGCCGTCGTGAAGACGGCTATCACGAGTTGCAGACGCTGTTTCAATTTCTCGACTACGGTGATGAACTCAGTTTCGCCGTGCGCGATGACGGAGAAATCCGTCTTCAAACCGAAATACCCGGCGTGCCCCATGACAGCAACTTGATCGTCAAGGCCGCCCGCGCATTGCAAAAACAGTCCGGTTGCACCCTCGGCATCGACATTTGGCTGGAAAAACGTCTGCCCATGGGCGGCGGAATCGGCGGCGGAAGCTCCGATGCTGCCACCACATTGCTCGGCCTCAATCACCTGTGGAAACTTGGTTGGGATGAAGATCGCCTGGCCGCACTGGGCCTGACATTAGGCGCGGACGTCCCGGTTTTCGTGCGTGGACACGCCGCATTTGCTGAAGGTGTCGGCGAAATACTGACCCCTGTAAACCCCGAAGAACCGTGGTATCTGGTGCTTGTACCGCAAGTATCTGTAAGTACAGCAGAAATTTTTTCAGATCCCCTGTTGACACGAAACACTCCTCCCATTAAAGTGCGCCCCGTTCTCGAGGGAAACAGTCGAAATGACTGTCAACCGGTTGTAGAGAGGCGTTACCCAGCTGTTCGTAACGCTTTGAATTTGTTAGGCAAATTTGTCGAAGCAAAATTAACCGGAACTGGAAGTTGTGTGTTTGGGGCCTTCCCAAACGAAGCTGAAGCTGTTAAAGTCTCGGCCCTTCTTACAGAGACCCTTACAGGGTTTGTAGCAAAGGGAAGCAACGTTTCGATGTTGCATCGCAAGTTACAAAATCTGTTCTAAGAATTGAGTGCTGGGCACTCAAGGTGAAACATTACAGGGGCGTCGCCAAGCGGTAAGGCAGCAGGTTTTGATCCTGCCATGCGTTGGTTCGAATCCAGCCGCCCCTGCCATTTTCTATACTCATCCAGGTATACCCTCAGCCGGCAGGTAGTGCGCGTGTCCAAGATGATGGTCTTTACGGGGAACGCTAACCCCGATCTAGCTCGACGTGTAGTACGTCAGCTGCATATCCCTCTAGGTGATATATCTGTCGGTAAGTTCTCCGATGGTGAAATCAGCGCTGAGATTAATGAAAACGTCCGCGGTAAAGACGTCTTCATCATCCAGCCAACCTGTGCTCCAACCAACGATAACCTGATGGAACTGGTAGTGATGGCAGACGCCTTCCGCCGCTCCTCAGCGTCTCGAATCACTGCGGTGATTCCATACTTTGGTTATGCCCGCCAGGATCGCCGTCCGCGTTCCGCACGTGTAGCTATCAGCGCAAAAGTTGTCGCTGACATGCTTACCGTGGTGGGGATCGATCGTGTTCTTACGGTTGATTTGCATGCTGACCAAATTCAGGGTTTCTTCGATATTCCGGTAGATAACATCTACGGCTCCCCCGTTCTGGTGGATGACATCGAAGATCAACGCTTTGAGAACCTGATGATTGTTTCCCCGGATATCGGCGGTGTCGTGCGTGCACGGGCTGTTGCTAAATCCTTGGGCGTAGATCTCGGGATCATCGACAAACGCCGTGAGAAAGCCAATCACTCTGAAGTGATGCATATCATCGGTGATGTCGAAGGGCGTACCTGTATTCTGGTCGATGACATGGTCGATACCGCCGGCACTCTGTGCCATGCGGCCAAGGCCTTGAAAGAGCATGGCGCTGCCAAGGTCTTTGCCTACTGCACACACCCTGTGCTGTCGGGTCGGGCTATCGAGAACATTGAAAATTCCATGCTGGACGAACTGGTGGTGACCAACACCATCCCGTTGTCCGCTGCCGCACAATCCTGTTCACGTATCCGCCAACTGGATATTGCACCGGTAGTCGCCGAGGCGGTTCGCCGCATCAGCAACGAAGAATCGATCAGCGCGATGTTCCGCTAAGGGCTCTGCCCAACGCTGCATCACGCTGTCGAAAAGCGCCCCGCCCCAACCTATTGTTGGGGCGGGGCTTTTTTGCCCATATCGTCTGAGCGCTGGTCGCAACCGCTGGGCGAATGTGGTTATTTGGAGAAACAACATGAATAATTTTACTTTGAATGCTGAAGTGCGTTCTGACCTGGGGAAAGGTGCGAGCCGCCGCCTGCGTCGTCTCGCAAGCCTGGTTCCAGCTGTTGTTTACGGTGGCGAAAACGCCCCTGAATCCATCAGCATGCTGGCTAAAGAAGTTGCCAAACTGTTGGAAAACGAAGCTGCTTTCAGCCACGTTATCGAACTGAACATTGGTGGCACCAAGCAGAACGTTGTGATCAAAGCACTGCAACGTCACCCGGCCAAAGGCCACGTGATGCACGCTGACTTCGTACGCGTTATCGCTGGTCAGAAACTGATCGCTCACGTACCTGTGCACTTCGTCAACGAAGAAGCACCGATCAAGAAAGGCGGCGAAATTTCGCACGTTATTTCTGAAGTCGAAGTGACTTGCCTGCCGAAAGATCTGCCTGAGTTCATCGAAGTCGATCTGAATGCTGCTGAAGTAGGTGACATCGTTCACCTGTCCGACCTCACAGCCCCTAAAGGCGTTGAGTTCGTTGCACTGGTACACGGTAACGACCTGGCTGTTGCCAACGTTCACGCACCACGTGTAGCACCTGAAGCAGAAAAAGCTGCCGAGTAATTCATTGCTTGGTAGCGTCGGAGTTGCTCAGAAAGCGTCGCGAGCGATAGTCAGGCAAAGTGGGCGAGGTCGCGGAGTTTACATCATGGTAAATGAGCACATTTCGCCCACTTCTGCCGCTACGCATAGTGACGTTATCCACAACTCCAAGGAAGAGCCCCTGTCGTGACTGCCATACAACTGATCGTTGGCCTGGGAAATCCAGGCGCCGAATACGAACAGACCCGGCATAACGCAGGGGCTTTTTTTGTAGAGCGTATTGCTGCGGCGCAAGGCATCAATCTTGCCGTCGAGCGAAAATTTTTTGGCCTGACCGGGCGATTCAGTCACCAGGGTCAGGATGTTCGTCTGTTGATTCCCACCACGTTCATGAACCGCAGCGGCCAGGCCGTAGCGGCGCTCGCTGGTTTCTATCGCATCCCAGTAGACGCCATACTGGTGGCACATGACGAGCTAGACCTACCTCCCGGCGTCGCCAAGTTAAAACAAGGCGGCGGCCATGGTGGTCATAACGGCCTGCGCGACATCATCGCGCAGCTCGGCAATCAGAATACGTTTCACCGTCTGCGGCTTGGCATTGGCCACCCAGGCGATGCCAGCAAGGTCTCCAATTTTGTCCTGAGTCGAGCGCCACGCGCAGAGCAGGAAAAACTGGACGCCAGTATCGATTTTGCCCTCGGCGTGCTGCCGGATATCTTCGCCGGTGAATGGAACCGTGCGATGAAAAACCTGCACAGCCAGAAGGCCTGACTAACTCCAAGGGGAAATATCATGGGATTCAATTGCGGCATCGTCGGCCTACCCAACGTCGGCAAGTCCACCCTGTTCAACGCCCTGACCAAATCCGGCATCGCGGCTGAGAACTTCCCCTTCTGCACCATCGAGCCGAACACCGGTATCGTGCCGATGCCGGACGCACGCCTGGACGCTTTGGCGGCCATCGTTCTCCCGGAACGTGTACTGCCGACCACCATGGAATTCGTCGACATTGCCGGCCTGGTTGCTGGCGCCTCGAAAGGTGAAGGCCTGGGCAATAAATTCCTCGCCAACATCCGCGAAACCGATGCCATCGCCCACGTGGTCCGCTGCTTCGAAGACGAGAACGTGATTCACGTCTCCAACAGTGTCGACCCGAAACGCGACATCGAAATCATTGACCTGGAATTGATCTTCGCCGACCTCGACAGCTGTGAAAAACAGCTGCAAAAAGTCGCGCGCAATGCCAAAGGCGGTGACAAGGAAGCTGTTGCGCAAAAAGCCATTCTGGAACAACTCATCGCCCACTTCTCCGAAGGCAAGCCCGCGCGCAGCCTGGTGAAGAACATGAGTGCCGATGACAAGCAACTGGCTCGCGGCTTCCACCTGCTGACCATCAAGCCTGTCATGTACATCGCCAACGTTGCTGAAGACGGCTTCGAGAACAACCCGCTTCTGGACGTGGTCCGTGCCATCGCCGAAGAAGAAGGCGCAATCGTAGTCCCCGTCTGCAACAAGATCGAAGCGGAAATCGCCGAGCTTGATGACGGTGAAGAGAAGGACATGTTCCTCGAAGCCCTGGGCCTTGAAGAACCCGGCCTGAACCGCGTGATCCGCGCGGGCTACGAAATGCTTAACCTGCAAACCTACTTCACTGCTGGCGTAAAAGAAGTACGCGCCTGGACCGTCCGCGTGGGTGCCACCGCACCGCAAGCGGCTGCCGTGATCCATACCGACTTCGAGAAAGGCTTCATCCGTGCCGAAGTCATCGCCTATGCCGACTTCATCCAGTACAAAGGCGAAGCCGGCGCTAAAGAAGCTGGCAAATGGCGCCTGGAAGGTAAGGATTACATCGTCAAAGACGGCGACGTGATGCACTTCCGTTTCAACGTATAAGTCGCTACCGCTATTTCATTGGGCTGCAGGAAATGCCTGAAACCCAATGAAAACCTGAAGCCCCCTGAAACAGGGGGTTTTTTGCATCTAGAGTCCCCATAGGACGTCTAGGGAATTTAGCCAATGCCTAACTATGAAGTCCTTTCCAATCGCCTTCGATTCATTCCCTGGGTCTTCCTCTGCCTGGGGCTGGCGCTGACCTATGCACTTCAGGACATTCCCCGCGAGTCTGCCCGACAGGCGCTCCACGATGAGTTCGACTACCGTACCAACGAAATCATCGAGAACACCAACAGGCGCTTGCAACGTTACGAGCAGCTAATGGAAGGCCTGTCTGGTCTGTTCGCAACGTCGCTCGTTGTCACGCGCAGCGAGTTCGGTAGATACGTTGAAGCCCTTAAACTCGAAGGTAAGTACCCGGGCATTCAGGGATTAGGATTTGCTCCGCGGGTGTTGCCCGAGGACACGTCCAGACACATCGCCGATGTACGCGCAGAGGGCCTGGTTGATTACACCATCAACCCCAGCGGTAACCGAGACCTCTACACCCCTGTCATCTACCTGGAGCCCTTCAACTCGCGCAATCAGCGCGCGATTGGCTACGACATGTATTCAGAGCCTGTTCGTCGCGCGGCGCTGAATCAGTCGAGGGATGAAGAAATTACCACTATCTCGGGCAAGGTTCGGCTGCTGCAGGAAACCGATCAGAACATTCAAGCGGGATTCCTGATGTACCACCCGGTCTATCGTCTACAGGCTCTCCATCAGACCGTTGATGAACGCCGAGCTAACCTGATCGGTTGGGTCTATGCCCCCTTCCGCATGAACGACCTGATGGACGGCATTCCGGGAAAACGCTTCGGCGAAGCCAGCACCACACTGAGGCTAGACCTCTACGACGGCGACTCGGTTGAACAGAGCGCATTGATATTCAGCTCGAACAGCCGTAGCGGCAGAACGGATTCCGAATTTCATTCCACCCGGCTTGTCCCTCTTTTTGGCCATCAGTGGACGGTAGTGGTCAGCTCACTGGCACCCTTCGACGCCCGACTGAAAAACGACAAAGCCGACATCATTGCAGTTTCCGGTACAGTTGCCAGCGTGCTATTGGCGTTGGTCGGTTGGCTGCTGGTGACAGGTCGAGTACGGGCAATGGTCATTGCCAAAGACATGACCGCAGCCTTGCAGCAAAGCGAAACGGTACTCAGAAAGCTCAACCGCGACTTACGGCTGCTCAGTCGCTGCAATACAGCGCTCGTGCACGCTGAAGATGAGTACGCCCTGCTGGCTGAAATCTGCCGTTTGTGTGCCGAAAGGGACAATTACCTGATGGCCTGGGTTGGCTATGCGGAGCAGGATGAAGCCAAAATGGTGCGCCCCATAACGCAATCCGGTTATGACCACGGGTATCTCGATGGGATCAATATATCCTGGGCGGATACCGCGAACGGTCAGGGTCCGACCGGTATGGCCATTCGTACCGGTCAACCGAATATCAGCCAGAATATCCTGAACAGCCCAAGAATGGCGCCGTGGCGCGAGGCGGCGCTTCAGCACGGCTATCAGTCCAGTGTGGCCCTGCCGCTCATTTGCAACGCCAAAGTGCTGGGTGCGTTAACCATTTACGCAAGCGAAGCGTACGCCTTCGACCCGGAAGAGCTGAAGCTTCTGCAGGAGCTGACCAACGAACTGGCTTACGGCATCATGGCGTTGCGTACCCGTGCGGAGCATGCTGCAGCCAAGGAAACGCTGGCGTTCCTGGCCCACTATGACCCACTGACCCACCTGCCCAATCGTCTGCTGCTGCGCGACCGCTTTGAGCACGCGGTACTCGCCAGCAGGAGCGAAAACACCACACTCACCGTGCTTTACCTCAATCTGGATCATTTTCAGCGAATCAATAACAGCCTGGGATACGCTGTCGGCGACCGAATACTGGTCATGGTCGTTGAACGGCTGTGGCAGTGCATCCCAATGACCGCAACGATCAGTCGAATTAACGGCGACGAGTTTGTTGTCTTGCTCACAGGAAATTACGACGTTGCGGAAGTTATTGGCTTCGCGGATGCCATCCAGGAAGTCTTTGTTGAACCCCTGGAGACCGGCAACCATAAGCTGAGTATTTCTTTCTCCATCGGCATTGGCCTGTTCCCAAATGACGGAGAGGACTTCGACACCCTGTTCAATAACGCCCACACGGCAGTCAATAGTGCCCAGGAGGCGGGGCGCAATACCTATCGCTTCTTCACGCGTGAAATGAATATCGGTTTGATTGAGCAAGTTCGGCTCACCGGGGGATTAAGTAATGCCCTGCGAAATCGCGAATTCGTGCTCCATTATCAGCCTCAGATAGACATTCGCAGTGGTCGGATCATCGGCGCGGAAGCCCTGATCCGCTGGCAGCATCCGGTCGACGGGTTGGTGCCTCCGGGCAAGTTCATTCCTCTGGCTGAGCGCAGCGGCCATATCGTCCAGATAGGCGAATGGGTGCTCAACGAAGCCTGTCGTCAAGCCAGCATCTGGCAGAGTCGATATTCGCCAGCACCGGCAATAGCCGTCAATCTCTCGGGCTTGCAGTTCAAACGCGGGAACGTTCTGGAAGTGGTGTCTGCGGCGCTTGCCGGGTCAGGGTTACGACCGGACCGACTGGAGCTGGAACTGACCGAATCCATTCTGCTGCAGGACGTGGATGCCACGATAGAAACCCTGCACGGCCTGAAGGCCATGGGTGTGAAGCTGTCCATCGACGATTTCGGAACCGGCTATTCCAGCCTTTCGTATCTCAAGCAGCTGGCGGTCGACAAGCTCAAGATTGATCAATCGTTTGTGCAGGACATGTTGACCGATCCCGATGGCGCCTCAATCGTCAAAGCGATCATCCAGCTTGGGCACACCCTGCAACTCTCTGTCATCGCTGAGGGTGTGGAAGTCGATGCCCAATTGGCTTTCCTCGGCGAGTCAGGATGCGATGAGGCTCAAGGGTATTTGTTTAGCCGTCCGGTTCCGGCCGATCAATTCGCCAAACTCCTCGAAAAGAGACTGTCCACGCTGATCTGAGAAGTCTGGACACGCCAAGTAACCTGAACCTTATAAACATCCCTGACTCGAAAACTATACGGTCTCAACCTTCTTGAGAATCACGTAGAGCTGGTCCTTCAGGTTTAGCTTTTCTTTTTTCAGATTTTCGACTTCAAGTTCGGTGCCCGAATCGATGCGTGTTTCTATGTTCTTGATGCGCTGATCCAACTCATTATGTTCATCGAAAAGACGAGAAAAATGCTTATCTTCAGCTTTCAGACGAGTAATCAAGTCACGGTATTCGGGAAACATAGAAGCTCCTAATTGAAATGGCGTCTTGTCGATTATCCAAAGCCGTCAGATTAAATTCCATGATCAGGATCATGCCGCCCGCAGATATCGAGAAAAATCCTCTCGTCCGTCACCTCATCGTGCAGGGCTTTTTTGCGTGTGCCTCGTCCTGAATAAGGTCGATACGTTCTGTTCTGGGTTACAAAATGGTCACCCATTCCATTAAAATGCCCCCTATTTTTCAGACTCGGCGGGATTCCCATGACACACCAGGCGCCTAAACTCAGTATCGCTGTGCAGCCAGACAAACCGCACCTGTCTGCCGGGCAAAAGAAATTCAATGGTCTGCTCAAGAAAATCGAAACGCAGCGTCAATTAGTGGAAACCTGGCAAAACACCACCTCTCAGTACCAGCAACGCTGGAACGCTGATTTCAAGCCGCTGCTGGATGAGTTTGACCAACTCGACAGCGAGATGCTGCACTTCCTCGACGATGCCAGCGATCGAATAAAATTCAGCAAGAACGATCGGCTGACCCTGCAAGAGATCATCTGCTCACTGGTCACCTCCCTGATGGGTGGAGAGCATGACGAAGCATTGAAGCTGATTTACAAAAAACACACCGGTAGCCACTTTGATAGCGACCAGCTTGAGGAGGCGGAACACTTCAAGGCGTCGTTCGAAGAGACGTTTGGATTCAAAATGGATGATGACGTCGACCTTGATTCGCTCGAGGACGTCACTCAATACATTTTTGAAAAACAGACAGAGGAAGCTGAGCAACGAAAGAGCAACACCAAGCCACGCAAGAAATCCGCACAACAGCTCCGCGAGGAAGAAGAACACGCCAACGCCAGCCGATCAGTGCGCGAGATTTACAGAAAACTGGTCAGTGCACTGCACCCCGATCGCGAAATCGATCCTGTCGAGCGTGAACGCAAGACAGTGATGATGCAGCGGGTCAACCAGGCTTATACCGACAACAACCTGCTCGGTCTCCTGCAATTGCAGCTTGAGATCGAACAGATCGATCAAAGTCATATCAACACGATTGCTGAAGACCAACTCAAGCACTACAACCGAGTTCTGATCAATCAGCTCGACGACTTGCAGCACGAGGTGTCCGAGCTGACGCTGGCGTTCAAGAGGCAGTTCAATCTGCCACCGTTCGAGAACATTACGCCCGCCAACGTCGCGCGCAAATACCCGAAAAAACTTCGGGAACTGCGCGCAGACATTCAGATATTAAAGGAACAGCGTGAAGAACTGGAAGACCCGAGGGTCCTGAAGCGCTGGCTAAAAGAACAACGTCATGAGCTCGATATGGAAGCCTATCTATCTGCCGGCATGCCGGAAGACTTCATTCGCTGATGACGCTGATCTAAAGCAACTGATGAGCTGGCCGGGCTTGCTTCAAACCCTCAGTTCAGCTCAATTGAAAGCGTGCGGTGTTATCGCTCAGCGCTCGACTGCCCTTGCTGAGCGTATCGGCCGCTTGATTCACAGCACGTGCACCATCAAGCAAGCGCCCCGCCGCCTGATCGACCTGCTGAATATTGCCGCTCACTTCATCAGCCGTGGCAGCTTGCTCTTCAACAGCGGTGGCGATTTGCGCCAGGGTATCGGTCACACCCTGCACCGCACTGGCGATTTCTCCCAGTCGCAGGCCCAACCCGGTTACCGAAGCTGCGTCCGTCTCAGCCTGCCCACACGCAGCAGCCATCAGGCTCACTGCCTGGCTCACAGTGCTGCGTAAGCTGTCCACTGTTCCTGCAATCTGCGCAGTGGACGCCTGCGTGCGTTGCGACAAGCTGCGCACTTCATCAGCGACCACGGCAAACCCTCGGCCCTGCTCCCCTGCCCGCGCCGCCTCGATGGCGGCGTTAAGCGCGAGCAAATTGGTCTGCTCGGCAATGCCGCGTATCGCATCCACCACCGACTGGATCTGCTGGCCCTGCTCGCTGACCCTTCCCAGTGCCGCGGCGGTGTCCGTCAAACGCAGGTTGAGCTGCTGAATACTCGCCGTGGTCCGCTGACTGTCGCGGCTACTTTCTTCGGCCACATGTCGGGTGTGCTGGGCGCTTGTCGACGCCTGCTCGCAGCTTTTCGCGACCCCTTGAGAAGTGGCAGCCAATTGCGTTGCCGCCGCTGCGATCTGACTGATTTGTTGCTGCTGCTCCTCGACCTCGTCGAGTGTGCGGTTGGACTGGGTATTGAGGGTCAGGACCGCGCCACTCAACTGCAGCGTTTCGTGATCGACGCCCACCAGGCTCGTGCGTAATTGCACCACGGCGGCATTAAGTGCCGTGCTGATCGCCGCCAACTCATCACGCCCTTCCACCGACACCTGTACACACAGGTTGCCATCACGTAACGACTGCGCCAGCGTTGTAATGCCACTGGCGCTGCGCCGGATCGAAGCCTGCAGACACACAAACAGATAAAGCGCCGCCAGCAGCAAGCAACCAAAAATCACCGCCACCGGGACAAATTGGCGAACAGACTGATCATGGTAATAGGCCAGACGGGTGTCCAACGAGACCAGGGATTGGTGGCGCAGCGCAGTCAAATCATCGAGCAAGGCATCGACGCTACGCTCGAAACCGCCGGTATTGAGGTTGATGTTACCGCCGAACAGACCGTCATCAAGCACCTTGAACTCACTGTCCAGACGCTGTTGGCTCTTGCGGTATTGATCGGCCCACGGCTGCAGATCGGGCGAGAGCCTTGCTTCCAGGGAGACCCCGGTTTTGTTCAATTGCTCGCGGGCATCGCCAAGCCGGCTGCGCAGATCACGCACCTGCAAACGGCTTTGCAAACTGAACTGGCCGGACGCTACCGAGGTTTGACCCACACTGGCCAGACGCCCGACACGCTCGATCAGCTCAGGCGCCTGCTGCGTGGACATTTGCATCAATAGGTAGGTTTCCAGCCTAGGGTCGAAGATCAGCCCACTGTCCTGAGCGATTTGTTCGCGCAGGGCTTGCAACTGACTCAGAGCGGTCGTAAAGCGTTCATAACCGTCCGGCCACCAGCCAACCGTGCGTAGGGCCGCAGAGTCCAGCCCTGTGACCCTGGCTTGTAGCGTCTGGTAACGCTCTAGCGTTTCTGCCTTCGCTCCATAGCGGTGCAGTTCCGTGCCTAACAGCGCTAGCGCCTGAGCGATTCCAGGATTGGCTGCGTCAAGTGCGCCCATGGCTTCGCGCGCAGCAGGGGTCGGTTCATGAAGGATATCGGCAGCCTTCCAACGGGCTGCGCGGTCACGTTGAGCGGTCAGCAGGTTGTCCAGCGTTTCCAGGGTCAATAACTGGCTGACACCGCCTCTTTCCCCCGCAATCACGGCAAGTTTGTCGCGATAATCCTGGCCAATCATCCACAGACTGCCTACCAACGGCAGCACGAATAGCAAAAAAAGCAGCTGAAACTTGCGGGCAAATCCAAAACGCCCAAGCAGGCGAATCCCCGGTGACAAAAGTGCCTGCATGTCCAACCTCTCATCTGGGCACCCTGCCATCACTTATGGTCATGTAAGGGTGCTTATGCAAAAACTGGCAGATCGCCATTTTCATGGCCTATAACGAAGCAAGATCTGGACCGCAGGCAGCCGCCTCATCACACCCTCAGGATCAATTCTGAGGCCATCAAATTACGTATAGTATATTTACTATACTGTTAAGGTATTACTTCCATATTTATATAGAGTTGTTATATAAAACACACCGGACATAAGTTGACCCCAGCAGCCTATGCTGCAAGGTCACACCTAAAGAGCTAACAATCAGCCACCGAGTACTCGTACATGTCGATATTTGAACAAGGGCTAGCCCCTAAGGCTGTCAATCATATTGCCTTGTCGCCGCTCAGCTTCATCGAGCGCACTGCCAGCGTCTACCCTGATTACCCCGCCGTCATCCACGGTTCGATCCGCCGTACCTGGGCGCAGACCTATGCGCGCTGCCGGCGTTTGGCTTCGGCATTGGCCGGTCGCGGCATTGGCAAAAACGACACCGTCGCACTGATGCTGCCTAACATCCCCGCCATGCTTGAAGTTCACTTTGCCGTGCCGATGATCGGCGCGGTGCTCAACCCGCTCAACGTGCGCCTGGACGCCGAAGCCCTCGCCTTCATGCTCCAGCATGGCGAGGCCAAGGTGCTGATTACCGACCGCGAGTTCCATGACGTGATTCACGCGGCTATCGGCATGCTCGACCACCCGCCTTTGGTGATCGACGTCGATGACCCCGAATATGGCGAAGGCCAGGCCGTCAGCGACCTCGATTACGAAGCGCTACTGGCTGAAGGTGACCCGGCGTTCGCCTGGCAGTGGCCGGACGATGAGTGGCAGGCGATTTCGCTGAACTACACCTCCGGCACCACCGGCAACCCTAAAGGCGTGGTTTACCACCATCGCGGCGCTTACTTGAATTCGCTGGGCAACCAGATGACCTGGAACATGGGTAACCATCCGGTTTATCTGTGGACCTTGCCGATGTTTCACTGCAACGGCTGGTGCTACCCGTGGACCATTACCGCGATGGCTGGCGTGCATGTGTTCTTGCGCCGCGTCGACCCACAGAAAATTCTGACCCTGATCCGCGAGCATCAGGTCACGCACTTCTGCGGCGCACCGATCGTGCTCAACGCCTTGGTCAACATGCCTGAATCAGCGAAAGCTGCCATCGATCACCCGGTCAACGCCATGGTCGCCGGTGCCGCGCCGCCGGCCAAAGTGATCGGTGCCGTGGAAGAAATGGGCATCAAGGTCACGCACGTCTACGGCCTGACCGAGACCTATGGCCCCGTTACTATTTGTGCCTGGCATGCCGAGTGGGATGAACTGCCGCTTGATGAGCGCGCACAGGTCAAATCCCGTCAGGGCGTGCGCTACCCGACGCTGGAAGGGGTGATGGTGGCCGACCCGAAAACCCTGGAACCGACGCCGCGTGACGGCCAGACCATCGGCGAGATTTTCATGCGTGGTAATACGGTGATGAAGGGTTACCTGAAGAACCCCACCGCCACCGCAGAGGCCTTCGAGGGCGGCTGGTTTCATACCGGCGACCTGGCGGTCTGTCATCCCGACGGCTATGTCGAGATCAAGGACCGTCTCAAGGACATCATCATCTCGGGTGGCGAGAACATTTCCACCATTGAACTTGAAAGCGTGCTCTACCGCCATCCGGCCGTGCTCGAAGCGGCCGTGGTTGCGCGCCCCGATGAGAAATGGGGAGAAACGCCCTGCGCGTTCATCACCCTAAAGGCCGACCACCAGGACACTCGCGAAGCCGACATCATCAGCTTTTGCCGTGAGCATCTGGCAGGGTTCAAAGTGCCGCGCACCGTGGTGTTCACCCTGCTGCCGAAGACCTCCACCGGGAAGGTCCAGAAGTTCGTCCTGCGGGACATGGCCAAGAATCTTTAATTCTCGGCCCTTTAACCCTCGATAAGGCCCGCATCAGGCGACAGGTCCAACCTGTCGCTACCGGGCTTTGCACGCCAAAGTGGCACGGCCGTCCAAACAGAGCCGTGCAATCCATATGCTGTTACAACGAGGTTCACGTTATGCCTGAATTCAACGCCCCATTGCGTGACATGCGCTTTGTTCTGCAAGAAGTGTTCGACGCTCCAGCCCTGTGGGCACGCCTGCCGGCACTGGCCGAGATTGTCGACGCCGCCACCGCTGATGCCATTCTCGAAGAAGCCGCCAAGGTCACCGGGCAACTGATCGCCCCGCTCAACCGTAGCGGCGACGAGGAAGGCGCACAGTGGCTCGATGGCCAAGTCAGCACGCCAACCGGCTTCAAAGAAGCCTACGCCACCTACATCGAGGGCGGCTGGGTCGGCCTTTCCGGTAATTCAGACTTCGGCGGCATGGGCATGCCGAAGATGCTCGCCGTGCAGTTCGAAGAAATGCTCTACGGGGCCAACTCCAGCTTCGCCTTGTATTCGGCCCTGAGCTCGGGTGCTTGCCTGGCCATTGATGCTCACGCCAGCGAATCCCTGAAAAACCTGTACCTGCCGCCGATGTATGAAGGTCGCTGGGCCGGTTCGATGTGCCTGACCGAGGCCCACGCAGGCACCGACCTGGGCATCATCCGCACCCGTGCCGAACCTCAGGCCGACGGCAGCTTTAACATCACCGGCAGCAAAATCTTCATCACCGGTGGCGATCAAGACCTCACAGAAAACATCATCCACCTGGTCCTGGCCAAATTACCGGACGCGCCAGCAGGGCCTAGAGGTATCTCGCTGTTTGTGGTGCCCAAGGTGCTGATCAATGCCGACGGTTCGCTCGGCCAGCCCAACGCAGTCAGCTGCGGCTCGATCGAACACAAAATGGGCATCAAGGCCTCAGCCACCTGCGTGATGAACTTCGACGGCGCCAGCGGCTGGCTGGTCGGCGAGGCCAACAAAGGACTGGCCGCCATGTTCACCATGATGAACTACGAACGCCTGTCCATCGGCATCCAGGGCATTGGCTGCGCCGAGGCGTCCTACCAGAGTGCCGTCGCTTATGCCCGCGAACGCATTCAAAGCCGCGCACCGAGCGGGGCTGTGGCGAAAGATAAAATAGCCGACCCAATCATCGTCCACCCCGACGTGCGCCGCATGCTGCTCAGCATGAAAGCCATGACCGAAGGCGGCCGTGCCTTCGCCAGCTACGTCGGGCAACAACTGGACCTGGCCAAGTTTTCCGATGACGCCCAGGAACGGAGCGACGCGCAAAACCTGGTCGCCCTGCTCACCCCGGTCGCCAAAGCATTTTTCACCGACAGCGGCCTGGACAGTTGCGTACTGGGTCAGCAGGTGTTCGGCGGCCACGGCTATATTCGCGAGTGGGGTCAGGAACAACTGGTGCGCGATGTTCGTATCGCGCAGATCTACGAAGGCACCAATGGCATTCAGGCGCTGGACCTGCTTGGGCGCAAAGTGGTGGCCAATGGTGGTGTCGCCCTGCGTCAGTTCACTCACGAAATTCGTGTGTTCGCCGACCAGCCGGACGCGAAGTACTCCGTGCAATTGCTCGACGCCGTGCAACGCCTGGAAAACCTCAGCGACTGGCTGCAAGAACAAGCAAAAACCAACCCCAACGAAGTCGGCGCAGCGTCGGTCGAGTACCTGCACCTGTTCGGCTACGTCGCCTATGCCTATCTCTGGGCGCGCATGGCTCAGGTCGCCGGGAACAAGAGCGGCGAAGACGAAGCCTTCTATGGCGCGAAAATCGCCACCGCCCAGTTCTACTTCAGCCGCCTGCTGCCCCGCATATTGAGCCTTGAACAATCCATTCGGGCTGGCAGCGCTTCGCTATACGGCTTGGATGCCGAACAGTTCTAACGATTAAGCGTAACGCGGCGCCAGTCTGGTTAGGTGTCCGCGTCTTTTTATCGATCTACCCTCGCCCACTTGGCGAGGGCTGGGGTGACATTTGCCCCATGGAGTCTTGAATGCGTGAAGTTGTCATTGTCGCCGCCACCCGCACTGCGGTCGGCACATTCCAGGGCTCGTTGAGCCGCATCCCCGCAACGGAACTCGGGGCTGCCGTGATCCGCCGCCTGCTGGCCGATACTGGCCTGCCAGGTCAGGACGTGGATGAAGTGATTCTCGGGCAAGTACTGACCGCAGGCGCCGGGCAAAATCCGGCACGTCAGTCCACATTGAAGGCTGGACTGCCCCATACCGTGCCAGCAATGACCCTGAACAAAGTCTGCGGCTCCGGTCTCAAGGCGGTTCAACTGGCTTATCAGTCCATTGCCTGCGGCGATGCCGAGGTGATCATCGCCGGTGGCCAGGAAAACATGAGCATGGCCGGCTACGTGCTGCCAGACGCCCGCACAGGGCTGCGCATGAACCACGCGTCATTGGTCGACAGTATCATCCAGGACGGCCTGTGGGATGCCTTCAACGATTACCACATGGGCATCACCGCCGAGAACCTGGCCGAGCAATACGGCATCAGCCGCGAAGAGCAGGACGCCTTCGCCGCCACCTCGCAACAGCGGGCCTGCGACGCCATCAACTCAGGGCGCTTCAAGGATGAAATCACCGCCATCGAAATCCCCCAGCGCAACGGCGAAAGCGTGCGCTTCGAACAGGACGAGCAACCCCGTCCCGGCACCTCCGCGCAAAGCCTGACCAAACTGCGACCTGCCTTCAAGCCCGGTGGCACCGTCACGGCGGGCAACTCATCGTCACTCAACGATGGTGCTGCAGCCGTCATGCTGATGAGCGCAGACAAAGCCGCAGAACTGGGCTTGCCGGTACTGGCGCGGATCGTCACCGCCGCCAGCGCAGGCGTCGACCCGGCAATCATGGGCATCGGCCCCGTATTCGCCACCCGCAAAGCGCTGGAGAAAGCCGGTTGGACGCTTGAGGATGTCGACCTCATCGAAGCCAACGAAGCCTTTGCGGCCCAAGCCCTGGCCGTAGGACGCGAACTTCACTGGGACAGCGACAAGGTCAACGTCAACGGCGGCGCCATCGCCCTGGGCCACCCTATTGGCGGATCAGGCTGTCGGATACTTGTCACTCTGCTGCACGAGATGGTCAAACGCGACGCCAAAAAAGGCCTGGCGACCCTCTGCATCGGCGGAGGCCAAGGCATCGCGCTGCTCGTGGAACGCTAAGCCAGCCCCCCAGAAACACCCGTTTCACAGGCCTTTTGGCCTAACCGCTTGATCACACGCATAAATTTTTACGAACAAAGCTTGACACATATCCCTTCTCCGCGAATAATGCGCGCCACTTGGCTACATAGCTCAGTTGGTTAGAGCATAGCATTCATAATGCTGGGGTCCGGGGTTCAAGTCCCTGTGTAGCCACCAAGTACCTGTTTCATGACATCGCTCGATGCTCATGAAACATTCAAGAAGCCCGCCTAGTGCGGGCTTTCTTGTTTCTGGCTATCTCTCCTTGTATTACTTTATACCCTCGCTCCGTGTATGCCCCTGTGTATGCTTTAGTAGACATTGAACTGGAGGCATACAAGGATGAAACGCTCCGATATAAAGCGTCGTCCTCTCGCAGATACCACTCTTTCCAGCCTAGAGTCCGAGGCAGGCACATACCGCGAGCTCGACGGCTCTGGCCTATATTTTAGAGTCAAGCCAACCAGCCAGAAGTCATGGGAACTGCGCTACAAGAAGCCCGACGGTAAATGGTCGTGGTTAGGTCTTGGTGGGTATCCAGAAGTAAGCGGCACGCTTGCTCGACAAAAAGCAGCAGAGCTACGCAGCGATGCCTCTGGAGGCAAGAATCCAATCGCGACCAAGAAGGCCCGAAAGGCTGCCGACATTGACGCAGCCAGTGACACCTTCGAAGCATTGACCCATGAATAGCACTCCTCTCGACTGAGCGGACGGGATGCTGGCACCGCTAAGCGAGTAATCGGCGCCCTGGAGCGCCATGTATTCCCTTCTTTCGGTAGTCGCTCTACACGATTATGTCGATGGAGTAGATGGAACTGCTACGAGGCCTTGAACGACAAGGCATCCTCGAACAGATGAGTCGGGTACACCATAGGTGATTACGCCATCAGCTAAAGGTAGCAGCGATGCATAGCGCTCCAGACTTGGCAGGGCCCCTGCAGAACTCCCTTCGATACGGGGTCGGAAACCCGCGGGATCGTGTTAGCGGCTGGAAATTCTAGGTTGGTTGACAGGTTGGCGTGGTTGCCAAAGTTGACGGAGCTCTTGCTTTCACTATCGGCAACTCTCCCGATCACCTTTACCAATGCAGTAACGACGCGTTTCTCTATGCAACATTCTTTCAATTTCAATGTTGAAATTTCAGTAAGCCAGGTTACCAGGCGCTAACAGAAAGGCGCGGGCTTCCGACCCCGTGCAAGGTGAAAACCCTCAGGGTCCCAGGCGACATTTCTCGCCCTAGGATATGCATACTGGATATCCTCTGCCCCTTCCCCCATAGGCATCAAGGAAGAAACGTGTTCTGGAACAGAGATAAGAAAATCCGCGTGGAGCTGCTCACCCCGATCAACATCACCTCGCCAGGTTGTGGGTCACCACCGACAAGCAATCGGGTTGAAGCAAAGGCCCAAGGGGTGGATACGGATCTCGCCCTAAAACTCGCCGTTTACTTTTCTATAGGTCTGCAAGCGCTTCTCATCGTGTATGGCTACCTTGAACTGGCGGCCTACTACGAACAGTATGGAATTGGAACGAGCGAGCTTGAGCTAGGCACTCCGACGCTTCTTCTGTACGGCTACGCCTACGCGTTCGCAGGCATCATGAGCACGGTAAATATCATCCCTTTCATCGGCCCGGCGATACCCGGACTGGTAGCGATGATGATTGGAGTGCCATTTGCCTACATATTGATGCATCGCTTCACCAAAATGGGCGACATCCTCCAACGAGGAATGACAGTCGGGATGCTGCTACTCTTCATATTCATCTTGCCAGTGCTCGGTGTTCTCCACGGCATCGCCAGGGCGAAAGAAAATATAAATTCAGACACCGGCATGGACGTAACCAACGGTGTCTCCCACGAATACAGCGTCCTGACTGACAAAAGCGAAAAGCTTACTGGTCATTTGGTGGTCGCAGATACGAAGAGCACATTTCTGCTCGTCAAGGACACAGTCTACAAAATCGACAACGCATCAAACCGCGTGATGAGACAAACGCTGCTTCAACCAAAACCCAAGAAAGATTCTGGGAAGGCCTCCTGAGCACGGTTGCGAGTACAAAAATCACTACAAGAGGCATCAGTATGCCCACGTGTATGCTTAACTCACGACCCTACGCAAGCGCCCAGCAAATACTGGGGCTTGAACTACCAGTTCAAATGACCGTGTACGTTTCGTGACATCGTTCGATGCTCATGAAACATTCAAAAAGCCCGCCTAGTGCGGGCTTTCTTGTTTCTGGCTGTATCTCTCCCCTCCGTATATCCCCTGTGTATCCCTGCTAAAAAATGAACCTAGGGAGGGACAAGGAAATAAAGCGCCCTGACATAGAACGTCGTCCCTTATCAGACACCACCCTTTTGGGTCTAGAGCCTGACGCCCAGGAGCACCGCGAGCTAGATGCTGGCGGCCTGTATTTCAGAGTAGAGACTGACGGTCAGAAATCCTGGCAACTGCGCCACAAGCAACCGAGATGGACCAGGTGGTGCCCTTGAGCCGCTTGATGGCATTAATCAAGTCGCATTACCCAGTGTTTGAAGTGGCGCCGGAGGAACAGTTCAAGGTACTGGCTCTTCATCGGAACGCTGATAAACCACTTGGAAGTACGGATTAAAAAACAAACTGAACGGTGTATACAAAATTTTACACAGACCTGACATGACCCTGACAAATCAGTCAAAGCGGCGGTGTTAACCTTTGGCCGGCTTCGGGATTACCCCATAGCAGGCCCATCTGAATGGTCAAATAATTCAGAAATTACAAATGGTTACCTGCGCTCCTCGTTGCGACTCACGCAGGTTTTCCAGGTATCCAGGAGGTAACGATGTCTATTAGTGCAATCTCAGCTTCGATTTCAACCGCCACCGCGCCCACTCAGGCCGCGACTGCATCGAGCCAGACAGCTGCGCAATCCGCGACTTCCAGCACAACCGCCAGCAGCACCACGGCAGCCCACAAGCAGCATGGCCACCGCCACGCAGCACCCAGCAGCACAACTGCCTCGGCTACGCCTTCACCTTCTGTGAACAGCAACGGGGAGACCATTGGCGAGACCATCAACGTCACCGCCTAAGTGCTGTTGAAGTAACTTACATCGAAAAAACCCGCTTCGGCGGGGTTTTTCGTTGATGGGCCTAGTGCAGGCTTTCTTGTTTCTGCGACATTCCTTTCACGCCACCTTCACGGCGTGGGGCGCACGCTTGACCACACTCCTGATTGTATTGAATGATTCTTTAGCCCGCCCCCATGCGGGCTTTTTTTTGCCCATAAGGAAACTCAGAGCTATTCCTTCCAGTGAAGATTCACCGTACCGGTCGATGTACCTTCCAGTACGACTGTGCCTCGTGTCTCACGGCCATTCTGGGTGGCGATGATGAGATATTTATCTGCCGGCAATTTAACGTAAACAATGGGACCGACCTGACTCAACGACACTATTTGGCGTCCTTTTTGGGTCTGGATCACAACGTCAACACCACTGACGTACTTATTGTTCGACCCGATGGAAAAGGTCATGTGAAGGTTGTAACCCTTGATTTTCTGGATGGCCTCCGATTCGTCCTGGCCAACGCCACCGGACAGATAGGTGATGCCGTTTTGCTCTTGCGGCACCAACTGTACGACCGACATATCAATCGGCACTTCGTTGGCGGCCTGTAGTACCACAGGAGACAAACTCAACAGCATGGCAAGGACAACGCTTGAAGGGGTTAGCGAGTGGACGGTTGTCACAATGAATACTCCTTGGTTACCAGAACCGAACGAGTGCCATGGGCAGTATTTCTGATCATCATATGGCAGCGATCTACTGCTCCCCACGTTGAGTCTAGTTGCTGTGCCAAGTTTGCTCGGTAGCAACTACTGAGCCCGACGAGCGGCTTAACGAGTCAGTGGCATATGCACCGCAAAAAAATCAATGCGTGGGCGGCGGCCTGACCGACCACAATTTCCAGCTTCCACTCCTGATTGCCCGCGCCCGTGAAACCGGAGCGCTACGCATTGTCGGGAAAGGCGCCAATCGCTGATCCAACGTGCACATCGAAGACGTTGCAGAATTGTTACTGCTTGTGCTGCAAAAAGCCCCGGCCGGTGCGTTTTACTTCATCGAGAACGGTGAAGACTCATTCTCGGACATAGGCGCAGCGCTTGCCGAACGTATGGAACTTGGCTGGACGCCGCGACACCGTTCGACTCTGAACTGGATCAAAAACGAGATGCCACTATGAGCCAACCAACCACCTGAACGTGCCTGGCACGCGGGAGCACGCCTCGATCTGGGCCGCTTGGCCTTCGTTGAGCGACGTTTCGATCCGCACTTCCTGCCCCCATTGGTTAACTGGAAGCCTATCGCAGGCGGGGAAGCGTTGTGCTGAAAACATAGGTTACTTTTTTCACGCACAACAAAAACCCGCCGTAGCGGGTTTTTCCAAGACCATCCCAACGTCCTGTCGGTAGCCTCCCAGGCTATGGTCGATCATCCGTGATCCTGAAGCGCATCCTGCGCTGCAGTTGATGAATCCAGATTACGATGCCCGAGCAAGCGAGGATAGGGCCAATTGCCGCTATGCTTTGTAAGCCTTTCGCTATTGCCCGGCCTCAGAACTCAAATAAGGGAGCCTGACTCAAGCCCGGATCAGCCCCGGGATTTTTCATTCCTGCGACATCCCTTTCACATGGCCTTCACAGGTTAAAGCGCAGATTACTGACCACTCTCTCGTGATGATTTATTTAGCCCGCCTTGTGCGGGCTTTTTGTTGCCTTCGGTATTTTGGCCGACCCATGACCCAGCCTTACCGACGCACGATGGGAATCCTGACCAAGGGCACGGATGTGTCGGTACACAGTCAGGAAGCGTTGGATGCAATCTCTTATCAAATGAATATTCGCCCTCGCAAGCGGTTTGGCTTCAAATGCCCGATTGAAGTGATTACTGAGGTGATGGGTATGTGTCATGCTGCACCGTCTTCAATTCAATAACCGTGTTGCACTCAACTCCTGCAACCGCCCTATTTTAATATCAGGAGTTAAACGTTATGCGCAACACACTTACTACCGGCCTTATTAGCGGCGCACTCTTAATTTCTATCACATTCAATGCAGAGGCATCCATGCGCTGCGATAATGGAATTATAAGTGGAAGGGAGACAATGGCAGAGGTAATCAGAAAATGCGGCCAGCCAGACAATCGCAATGTAATACAATCCATAGTGGGTAGTAATGGAAAAACCCCGCATCAATCTGCGACGATTGAAAATTGGGTTTATGGACCTAAACATGGCATGTATCAATATCTACGCTTTATAGAGGGGAAATTGGCCTCAATCAGTAGTCAGCGCGACTAAGTGGTGATCACTGAATGAACCTCCGTTTACGTAGCGCAGCCACGTATGGACCTTATTCAACGCCCCCTTCTTAAGCTCATCGAAAGCCCACTACAGATTAATAACCACTCTCTCATGATGATATATTTTGGCCGACCAATGGCCAGCCGTACCAAAGACGCCAAAATTCAGAAGGTTATGCAACAGGACTTGCCTTATGATGAATATCAGAAACGGTACAAGGCGATCATGGGGCGGTAGCTGGCCCCCTGCGTGGCAGGAATTTTTAGAGGGGTTATCGTGGGTATCAAGAAATCATCGCAAGAACTGAAGCGCGACCTGAGTAGCGTGGCCTCCAATCTGGAGCGGACAGCAGGCGAGGTTAGCAGGCTCGCCGAGCGAATCAACGATGTGGATGTTGTTGCCGTGCTTCACCTGATGAATCGCATGTACAAGGATTCTGACCGATTGAAAGCGTATGTCGATGAGATAAAAGCTGGGCGGATCGTCCGCAGTAAAGAGGAGTGATCCTCCCAGCTCGAATTTTTAGCACGGATTAAGTATCGCGATTTCGTATAAAAACCACACGCCACCCTGACGCATCAACAATCCGGTTTGCCTATCGTCGGCAGCGCTGACAATGCCCGCGCCCATATCTGTCGAGTGCGTAGCCAGACCATCTCCTGCCAGTCACTGTCGGCAGGATAGAACTGCTCAAGAAGATCGAGTTTGATCTGCCGCCCTACCTTATCGCTTGGGTCGCCGTACAGGTGCAGCCAGTGATCATCACGCAGATGACGGTGAACCTCTTCCCCGGGATAGGTACCGCACTCAATGACGAAAGGCATCAGGTGCACATTGGGCAGCGCATCGATTAGCGCCTGTGAAGTGTAGCCGGTGGCCGTAGCTGCAATGCCGGTCTCACTCAAGCTCTGCGCGCCCGTCAACAGGGTGTACAGCCAAGGGCCATAGACTGCGCGGGCATCCTCCAACGCCGGATAGGTTGTCTGGGCAATCGTTAACAGCATTGGATGACCGTAGTCCCCTGCGCCGGTATGCAAGTCAAAACACATGGCGACTTCGGCCTGCGACACATGCTCCCGAATGATTCTGTGCAGTGTCCTGTTCGACCAACTGGGCGCCAACCCACCATAAAACAGACCCTCGGGATGGCTGTGCTGTCCACCCTCGACAATCGACATCACGGTGGGCCAGCCATGCGCCTGAATCTGTTCATTGAGCAAGGCATCAGCCCGTTCTCGCTGGGGCCCCTGCAATTGAGTGCATCCATAGATTTCATGAAGCGCTGCATAGGGCTCATTGCTCGGCAGCGGGAGATCGAAGTTCAAGTGGTTACGGTTCAGATCGATATTGTCTTCGTTGACGCGGCGTAGCCAAGCGGTGCCCCAGGGGTTGATCAAGTGGATCATCACTATCGCTACATCAGCGGGCAGGAGTTGTTTGCCAAATGCTTGCAGCCATTTGATCTGGCAACTCGAACCATAGAACCCTTCAACCCCATGGGTGCCGCTCAGAATAACCAATAGGCGCTTTGCGCCAGGATCGCCGAGCACCGCCACATCGGTACTCAGGGGCTCGCCGAACGGTCCTGGAAGTGGATGCGGGTACTCGGTCAGGCTCGCGCCGGCCGCAATTGCCGCCGCCAGAAATTGTTCGCGTTGCGCGCGGTAGCTGGCGTGTACTGGAAAGTCTGTGTGCATGTCTGCCTCTTCTTATTGATCTGCAAGCAAGTCTATTTCAATCGGCCGTACAGAACATACTCCACCTCATGAAGACCAGGAGCGTCTTTCCCGGTAGTCCGTTTAATAATTCAGTGCCCCTTTTTCCTGTTTTACCCAACGACAGGGCGAGAATGCAACACCGCATGAGGTACATTGAAATATGATTCTCCAACACAGTCAGCAGCCCTCACGTTCAACAAGGATGACACCATGAATACCCATCAGAAGCTGCGAACCTTTGACCTGATCCGCGAGGCAGTGTTGCCGGAATACCGCGACCGAGTGGCCGAGTACCTGTGCGTCTACGAAGAGGCTCTACACAGCGACAATGCCCGCGCTGACGATCTGCGTGCATCGGCAAACCAGTTGAGGGGCTACCTGCGCGGACTCAACACAACCCGAGTGCTAGGCATGGCTGACCTGGAAGAGCTAGACCGCCGTGTTGTGGAGTCATGGTTATAATCGGCACATTATTCCTGGCGCTCGCGGCCTCTCAAGCCACTTGAGGTCAACGCCGGGCAAGCCAGCATTGGCAAAGGTTCAGTCAACCCGGGATCAAACACTGGAGGCACTTGGACTTAACCCTGGCAAATGGACAGATCCGGTTATAAAGCCAACAGGTTTGTTTAATAGAGAACACACCCGCTTAAGGTTGTTCAATCGCGATTCCCGTGCATACTTTTTTGTGACGAGCCCAACCCTTTTTCACATTGTTTATGGGATAACCTTATGCTCCGCCCCCACCCTCAACTTATCGATGTAAAGCTCGAAAAGCTCCACCCGACCCAGATTACAGTCGGCAAGCTGGAGGTTTCGCTGAAGCGCAAAGAATGGGGGGCGCTCGGCAAAAAAGCCCGAAAAGCGGCGCTGGCGAGTCATTGGTTTCCTGCCATTGTCGGCCCCGAAGACACGTATTACATCGTTGACCACCACCACTTTGGCCTTGCCTTGTTAGAAGAAGACGTCAAACGGGTTAGCGTGATGGTGCTCAACGATCTGTCTTACCTGGATCCAGCTGCATTCTGGAGTGTCATGGATCACCACCAGTGGGTGCATCCCTACGACAGTGAGGGTGTGCGGCGTGATTTTCACGCAGTCCCCAAGCACCTGACACACCTGCACAACGACCCGTACCGCAGTCTCGCAGGTGAACTGCGCCGAGCCGGGGGTTTCTCCAAGGATGTCACGCCATTCAGCGAATTTTTGTGGGCTGATTTTTTTCGAAGTCGCATCCCCGTCAGCTTGATCGAGGAGGACTTCAGCAGCGCATTGATGAAAGCAAAAAAAATGGCGGGCACCCAGCAAGCGCGTTACCTGCCAGGCTGGTGCGGCATGATCGAGGCGGTATAAATGTCATCACCAAACCCGCTCTCCGGGCCCGCCAAAACAAACCTGATCAACCGGATGTCATGGCCGGACATCATTGTCGGCTTGTCGCTGGCCGGTTTGCTGCTGCCAGAGGCAGTCGCTTACGCAAGCATCGCCAACCTGGCGCCTCAGGCCGGGGTCATTGCCCTGTTCGCCGGGCTTATTTGTTACGGATTGATCGGCACCAGCCGCTTCGCCATTGTCTCTGCGACGTCATCATCTGCCGCCGTACTGGTAGCCGCCTCTGCGTCGATGGCGGGACCAGACAACACCCTCAGGCTGATCATTGCTGTTGCCCTGACCCTGCTGACCGGACTGCTTTTCACGGTCGCGGGCCTTGCGCGAATAGGCAGCATGTCGGCCTTTATCGCGAAACCGGTTTTGCGCGGGTTTGCCTTTGGCCTCGCCCTCGTGATTATTTGCAAGCAGGTCGCCAACGTGGTCGGCGTTCACCCGCTGCACAGTGACCTTTTCCGGTTCGTCATCGAGTTGTTCAGTCAGATGGGAACGTGGAATTGGGCTGCCGTGACAGTGGCCATCATCGCGTGGGCACTGCTGTTCTTATTTGACCGCGTGCCACACCTGCCCGGAGGACTGCTGGTCATTGTCATCGGCATTGCTGCCGGTGAATGGCTGAATCTGTCGCAGTATGGCATTGGCCTGGTCGGCTCCATCAACCTGCAACTGACCGCACCGACAGTGCCTGCCCTGTCGTATGCAGAATGGCTACGAGCAGGGGAACTCAGTATTGCAATGGTGCTGATCCTCTACGCAGAGTCCTACAGTTCGATCCGTAGTTTTGCGATGAAGCATGGTGATAGCGTGTCCCCCAACCGGGATTTGCTTGCACTGGGCGCCGCCAACCTGGTGTCCGGACTCTTCCACGGCATGCCCGTGGGCGCCGGATATTCTGCGACGTCGGCAAGCGAGGCCTCTGGTGCGTCATCGCGACTGGCGGGCTGGTCTGCTGCGTTTACGCTATTGATCATCGTGGCGACGCTATTGCCGACCATCGCCCTGACACCGGAGCCGATAATCGCGGCTATTGTCGTGCACGCCGTCAGTCATACGCTTCGGCCATCCGTTTTCAGTCCTTATTTCACACTGCACCGCGACCGGCTGGTCGTTATCGCGGCGGTATTGGCGGTGCTGTTATTGGGCGTGCTGGACGGTTTGCTGGTAGCCATCGCGGTCAGCCTGGTGATGCTGTTGCGGCGGTTGTCGGAGTCGTCGGTGACCATCCTTGGCCAACTCAACCACGGCCATGATTTCGTCAGCAAAACCCTCCATCCAGAGGCACAAGCTGTGCCTGGAGTTCTGATTCTGCGCCCACATACTGGCCTGTTCTTTGCGAACGCCGAGCGGGTGTTTGCGCAGGTACAAAACTATATCGCGGCCGCTGGCGATAGTGTGCACACCGTTATCCTCAGCCTGGAGGAGTCGCCAGACCTGGACAGTTCAAGCGTGGAGGCGTTACAGGATTTCTGCAAAACGGTCATCAACCAGAACAAGCACTTGCTGCTCGCTCGTTTGAAAACACGGGTGCAACAGGTATTGGTTCGCGCGGCGATTCCAGGTTTACCTATCGATACGCTGTGTTCGTTAAGCGTGGATGATGCGGTCAGCGTTGCGCAAGACCTCTATCTCAGGTCACAAGCGGGCTCATTGCACGCGACTCCCGACGAACAGGCCGTCTAGTCGAAGACCTTGATAAACGGAACCTGATCAAAGCCCGATGGACAACTAATGGGCGCGTACACACTGGATTTGCGAGAAGCTGCCACCGCTGAGGGTGACCACATTGTTGCTGGTCTTCTCTATCTGGTTAGGCGGCGTGAGGTGAAGGTCGACGGCGGCCACCGGCGGATTATCCCAGAGAATATCTTCAAGGCTTACGTAGCCGGCCGCTTCTCCGTTCCCAGTCACGATGCGGATCGTACTGCCACCAGGGCGATAGAAGATGGTGGCAATGGCGCCTGGGCAAACATAGGCGCTGTCGGCCACCGGTTTGGGCAGCAAGCCGCCAGCGATACTGCCAATGAAGCTGTACAAAAACCAGCTCACTAAACCGATAGCCCCAAGCCCTACCAATATCTGCGCACGCCCGCCGAAGGCGGGACGCGCACGGTCTGGCACAGCGGCCGGAACACTGCGCGCGACAGCAGGCGCTTCAGGCTCAGCCTCAACAGGGTCGGCACTGGCGAGTACCACAACGGCGTCTACCGGAGACCGCGCGGGTGCTGACGATTCCGCAAAGTGGGTCGCGCCAGTGTGCACGGTCTCGCTGGGGGCATCGGCGGCAACGATCAACACGCTGTCATGAGCGACTTCGGCGTCCACGCTCGTCGGTATAGACTCCGCAGGCGGTGCCCTTCGAAGCTTTGGTGCTGGCTTGGGAACCCACCTGCGCTGCTGGCGGATGATGCGCGCTTGCAGGACCACAAAGGCCGCGCACAGGAGCGGCACAATCACGTTCAGCGCAGGTGATTGGGTGTTCACCCAACCCACCACGGCCGGATCGGAGACGGCGATATCACCCGCAACATAGCCGAGCAGCGCGCCGCCAACCGAGACCAGAAAAGGCTGGCGCTGAAGTAGCCGGGTGATCTGCAAGCTGCCAAACATCAACAGCGGCACGCTTAGGAGCAATCCCAGCACCAGATAGAAAATACTGCCCTGCGCCACAGCCGCCAACCCGACCACGTTGTCCATGCTCATGACCAAATCAGCTATCAATACGGTCGTCACGGCCCCGGACAGGGTGGTCGGAATCATTTCAACGGGGCTGTTGTCGTCGTCCGCCTGCTCCTCGATCAGCAGCCGGATTGCAATGACGATCAACAATCCCGCACCGATGAGCTTGAGAAAGGGAGCGAGCAGCAACCACCCGGCCAGCGTGGTCAGGAGCACACGCAGCACGATGGCCCCGCCAGTGCCGATCATCACCGCCTGTTTCACCTGATTCGCGGGCAGCCCGCGGCAGGCCAGAGCGATCACCAGCGCATTGTCGCCAGACAAAATCAGGTCCAGCACGGATATCTGAAAGATCATGCCGATCGCGTGCAGTAAACCTTCAAACATCATGGGACAGTTTCCGAGCAAGAAGACGTTTCATATGAAAATCAACCCAGTGAACCGGCGATGCCGGCATACAGGCCGAGTGTTGAGGTCAGTACAAAGATGACGCCGACAGCAAGCGCGTACCCTCCCCGTAATTGATGTGCTGCCGGCAAGGCGCTGCGCGCCAGCAAGAACAGCAACAACAGCATCACCGGGATCAGAATTGCATTAACCACGCCGACCGCAATCGACAGCCGGATAAGATTGACACCCGAGGCCACCAGCACCGCGCCGACGATTAGCAGTACCGCGAAAGGCCCGTAGAACCAAGGTGCATCAAGTGGGTGTTGCTCCAGCGAGTGGCGTACCCCCATCGCCTCCCCCAGCGCCAACACAGCGGTCAGGCAGACCACAATGGTTGCTACCAGCGCACCGCCGGACAGTCCAATGGCGAAAACGGCTTTACCCCAACTGGGGCCGATCAGCGTGCCGAACGCATCGCCGATCTGAGCGATGTTGTCCAGGTTTCCACCCTGCTCGTGCGCACCCAGCGTGGCGGCGGCGGCGATCAACACCGCGGAAGTCAGCACCTGGCACAGCACCGTACCGACCAACGTATCGACGCGCGCCAGCCGAAGTCGGCCCGTGTTCAGTCCTTTATCGATCAGCGCCGACTGTTGGTAGAACAGCGTCCATGGCATCACGCTGGTGCCGAGATTTGCCGCGACCAGATACAGATAGTCATGGTCAGTGAGAGGCATTTGAGTCATGTCGTGCAGTATCTGGCGACCGTTCGGATGGGCTTTGACCGCCATCACCAGAAAGGCAAGTCCGAACAACCCGATAGCGATGGTTACCCGCTCTACCGAGTGATAGGAGCCGGTCAGGACCATGCCGAGAATCATGACCACCAGCGCCACAAGAATTTGCCAGCCAGGGACTCCGAAGAGGCTGCCCGCGCCAACCAGCCCGCTCATCTCCGTCACCAATGTACCGAAGCAGCTCAGCAGCAACACCGCTGCGGACAGTATCGCGACGGCTTGGCCGAAGCGTTGTCGGACCAGCTCGACATAACCCTTGCCGGTGCACAACCCCAGTCGCACTGTCAGCTCCTGGGCCATGAACATCAGCGGGACCAACAATAATTGCAGCGACAGCAAGCGGTAGCCCCACTGTGCACCGCTCTGGGCAGCCGTCACCACGCTACCGGCCTCGGTATCGGCCAGCATCACGACCAGTCCCGGCCCCATGACGGCGAACAAGCGTGTCAGCCGTTGCCGAAATGCTTTGTGGTCAGAAGGAAGCTCGATGACGTGCATTCTTTACTTCGCGGTGGTCGCAGCAGGACCCGTACGGAATTGCTTCAAGAACTCAGCGTCCGGCGTCAGCACCAGCATTGGCTGGCTCTCTGCCAGCGCCTGCCGGTAAGTCTGCAGCGAGCGATACAGTTTGTAGAACGCCGGGTCCTTGCTAAACGCGGCCGACAGTATCTGGTTGGCATCGGCGTCCGCTTCGCCGTGAGTGATTGCAGACTGGCGCTGGACCTCTGACAACAGGACCGTACGGTCCCGGTCGGCTTTACCCTGGATCTGTTGTGCCCATTCGAAGCCCTGTGCACGCAGCTCCTTTGCCTCGCGCTGACGCTCGGATTTCATCCGGTCATAGATCGCCTGACTGGCCTCGAAGGGCAGATCGGCACGGTGCAGGCGGACCTCCGTCACTTCGATCCCGAGTCCGACAGCCTTGCTGGCCACGTCCTTCTCGATGGTAGCCACTTCTTGCTGGCGTTCCGGCGACAGCAATGATCGTAGTGTCACCTGACCCAGTTCGCGCCGCAACGAAGAACTGACCATCTGCGTCAGCTGGGCGCTGGCCTGTTCCAGCGTACCCACTGCCTGGTAGAAGCGCAGCGGGTCGCTGATCCGAAAGCGCGTGTAGGTCTCGACCTCAACGCGTTTCTGGTCGCCCAAGATGATCTGTTCGGCCGGCGAGGTCAGCGTCTGCAGTCGGCTGTCGTAGAACACCAGAGAGTCACTGAACGGAACCTTGAACTTCAGACCGGGCTCACCGGCCACGCCCATGGGCGCACCGAAGCGGATGATTAGCGCCTGCTGCGTCTCGTCGACAATATAGACCGACGATGCCAACACCCATAACGCAACGATGCCGACGCCGGCGGTCAGCCATTTGAGCGCGGAGTTCATGGTTTGGCATCCTTCTGAACAGTCTTGCCTGGGTCGGATAGCGGCATATAGGGCACCACGCCGGACATACCCTTACCAGACGAATCGATGATGACCTTGGAGGCCTTCTTCAGCACCTCATCCATGCTCTCCATGTACAACCGCCAGGCGGTGACATCCTTGGATTGCACGTAGCTGTTGTAAACAGACAGAAAACGCTTGGCCTCGCCCTCAGCCAGGTTGCCCACCTGCGACTTGTAGGCCTCGGCATCCTGGGCGATGCGCGCCGCATCGCCTCGCGCACGGGGGATCACATCGTTGGCATAGGCTTCTGCTTCGTTACGGGCGCGCTCCTGGTCAGCTCGAGCGCGCTGCACATCGTTGAACGCATCGATAACCTGCGGCGGCGGATCGACCCGTTGCAGCTGGACTTGTGTGATAAAGATGCCAGCCTTCTCGCTGTCCAATAGCTGTTGCAGCAGTTCGCGTGTTTCATCGGCGATCTGCGCTCGCTTGTCGGACATGGCGGATTGAATCGGCGTGCGTCCGATGACTTCGCGTAGAGCACTTTCGGCAATGATCTTCACCGAGCGCTCTGGATCGCTGACTTTGAACAGGTACTGTCCAGCGTCCTTGATTCGCCAAAAGACAGTGCAGTCGGCTTCGACGATGTTTTCATCGCCCGTCAGCATCTGTTTGTCGCGTGAACCGCTATTACCCGTGGTCAGGGCACTGCTGGCGCTGCCTAACTGCAACTGATTGACTTGGGTAACCTTGGGCAGCAACACGGCTTCAATGGGAGAGGGCAGATGGTAATGCAACCCGGATGCGGTGGTGTCCACCCAGCGACCAAAACGCAGCACTACACCCTGCTCGTCCGGCTGCACTTTGTAAATGCCCGACATAACCCATGCCAATGCAATAAGCCCACCGATCAACAGAAAACCGCGACCCTGGAGGTCCAGGATGGCAACCCTGTAGTTGATCCGCTCACGCAGCGTGGAGAACGGGCTGGCGGGTTCGCTCGGAACAGGGACGGGGATATCGGTCATGCAGTTGCTCCGGTCCGCGAAGTGAGGTGCGGTCCATATTTTGGGAAAGGTGGTGGGCGCCGAAGCCGCGCAGAATACCTGAACAGCTGACCGTCGTCACTGACATGGATCATGTTAAAAACAGAGCCCCTCGCGGCTACGCATCCCACAGAAAAACAAGCACTGCTGCACCTGCCCCCTGTGGAAAAGTCGCCCGGCCCACACTCGCAGCCCATGAGCCAGGCAGCCATCCGAAAGATACTCGGGCCCTAAAGACCTGGTAGACGCTGACCGATTTGCGCCGTGGCATACCCGTCTAGAATCGTAGCCGCCAAGGGGCTGCCTTCGGCCCCGGACCACGAGGCAAAATCTGCTTCGGCAACGGGCATATAAGGCCCGTGCTTGACCTCAAAGATCACACCGCCCTCATCCAGAGAAAGCACTGCATGCCAGCAACCCGCAGGGATTTCCAGCACCGCGCAGTCTTCGCCCAGCACCGTGCGTTCGGTGACGTTACCGACGTCGTCGAAATTCAACACGACAAACCGACCGCACAGGGGATAGAGCAATTCCCACGTGTGGGGATGACGCTGAGCACGTACGTAAGTACCCGGCTCCATGGCGATCGCAAGGCGCTGGATCGGGTCAGCCAGTTCGTCATGCAGGTTGCGGTTTGCGCGCAGGCGTGGAGATTGCTGGGCTTGGGCACCTAGAGCGTCCAGGTCAGCCGGGGTGATCTGTTTCATATGAGGTTACCGATATAGGCAAAAACGCGATTATGACCCCGTCCGTCTGCGCACACAAAAGCCGCGTCATCTGTAGGGGGAGTGCAAAGAGGCTATTAGACATTACTTGGCGGCCATCCCGCAGCACTGCTGCCGATAACGACCCGCCAGGGCGGGCGCACTTGCGCCTGGAGTAGCGGCGGCACAACGTGTGCGTTTTCTATGCAGCCAGCATAATTCGTAGTAGCTGCTAAGCTAGACACTGGTCTCTTGGGCCGTCCAAAAAACGGCTATGCACTTGGGCTATCTCAAAGAGCAACTGACGCACGGCTGATTGCGGGTTACCTGGAAAGCAGCAGTGGCATCCGTCCTCCAGGACAACACGCCTTACTGGCATGGATTGCTCGAACAATTCGCAAGCGCTGAACGAATCGACGCACCCTTAAACGTGCCCGCCGGCATTATCAACATGCGCTACCCACGTGAGCATGGGCTGCCACGTAACGCCGTTATCGACGTTGCCATCAGCTCGTACCCACGACCCTTCTACTTTCAACAGAGTCGGGAATGTGGCGATGCAATACACAACGTTTTCAGATGCACAGATCAACGCCCTGATCGAGGCGATCAATAGTGACGGCTATGCCGTGCTGCCCGGTTGGGCCACTCGCGCAGAGCTGACTCAATTGCAGACCTTCGTCGCTGCGACGGTAGCAGCGGCGGGCAACGACTACGTCGCCCTTACCGGGCAGCAAGCCGTTGCGGGTTCCCTCTTGTACGAGTGGGGAGGCTCCCCGAATTTCATCGACTTGTGCAAACGTATCGTGACGACCGCGACGGGGCGACATTCCACCGAGCAGAGGCTGCATCAAGTGCTGCGCTGCCTGACCGGTGAACGCGGACAACGTGAATCGCTGATTTTCCACTACGACTCTTTCGTGCTGACAACGATCATGCCGGTCTGTATGCCGGACAATCCCGGCGACCTGCTCATCCTGCCAAACCACCGGCCGCTCCGGCGGACCTATGCCTTTAACCTGGTCGACAAGCTGCGCGTCGACAACCGTTGGGTACAGCGTCGGTTGGCAAAAGACTACGCTAACCACGCCGACAAATTCACCCAGGTCCGAATGCAGCCGGGCGACCTCTATCTGTTCTGGGGCTATCGTTCGCTGCACACCAATCTGCCGGCTGACGCGGACGCCGTACGAGCGACCGCTGTCTTTCACTATCACAACCTGCATGCCGACAGCGCCCTCGCCCACCGCATACGTCGATCACTCGCCTATCTCAATCCGAATTCACCCCTGCCGATGTGACTGGACAGGACTGAGCGGGCAGTCATCACCATTTGTCAGCCTGGACGCTCTGCACAGCACGGACTTTTGATCTGGATCAGATGGCAGTACCTTACAAGGCGTACAAGAGATTCAAAGGTGCCACGTTTAAAGACACTCCCACTCCTTGCGACGGAAGAATCAACATGACAATAGCGCCAGAAAGCCCTGTCAGCAGCAGTGCCGCGTTTCCAAGCGTCAAAGGTGAACACTGGATTGATTTGCTTAGTAACGGGACCCATATCCTGATCAGGCCCTTGGCACCTCATGACAGGGATCGAGAGTTTAATTTCATCAAAAAGCTCTCCCCGGAGTCGCGCCATTTCCGCTTTCTCGGGTCCATGAATGAACCCAGCACCGCCCTGCTCGACCAACTGATGGACATTGATAGCAAACAGCGAATGGCTTACGTAGCGTTGGCGCATCAAGACGGCGAGTTGATCGAAATAGGCGTGAGTCGTTACGCGGCGCTGGAAGAAGAGGGACAATGCGAGTGCGCGGTGGCGGTTGCCGATGAATGGCAGCATTTGGGCATGGGTCAGTTGCTCATGCAGCACCTGCTCGACGCAGCACGGCGCAATGGCTTTGTGCAGATGATATCGATCGACTCGGCGAGCAACACCCACATGCATCAGCTCACTAAGCAGTTGGGCTTTGAGTGTCAGCGAGACCCAATGGACGCCAGTCAGGTCATTTACAAAATCGCATTGAATTAACACACCCTGGCAGATAGCACGGCAGTACCGACGTAACGTTACATGCTGCCCGTTCCAGCCGTTATTTGATCCCTCAGCCCTCCCACCCTCAGGAGGGCTTTCGTCTCGAAACCCTTCGAGTTCGACCCCCTCACTGTCATCCATTGTCGATAGCGTGATGCACTCGACAACTGGACTCTTCAAATCGAATTGAAATCGTGCTTTGCTTTGGCCACTATCTGTAGCAGCCTACCTGCTTGGATGTCAGTTATGGCCCCTCCATTTCCCCTAGGCATGCGCTTCCTTATGGAAAAACCCTACGCGCAGTTGAGCAACTTCGTTGACCTGATGCTCGACGCTGTCTGCGTGGTTGATGCCCAAGGCTGCTTTGTATTTGTGAGCGCCGCGTGTGAACGCATTTTCGGCTACACGCCCGAGGAAATGATGGGGCGGGTCATGCTCGACATGGTGCTGCCCGAGGATCGACTGCGGACTCTGCAAGCAGCCAAAGAGATCATCTCCGGGCAGCCTAAGCCCCATTTCGAAAACCGTTATGTGCGCAAGGATGGGCAAATCGTGCACATCATGTGGTCAGCCCGCTGGTCGGAGGTTGATCAACTGCGGATCGGGGTTGCACGTGATATCACTGAGCGCAAGCAGGCCGAGCTGATGCAGGCTGCCCTGTACTCCATTTCCGAAGCTGCGCACGCCGCCGAGGATTTACTCGCCCTGTTTAAACGTATTCATCAGATCATTGGCGAACTGCTGCCCGCGCTGAATTTTTCCGTTGTGCTGTACGACGAAAAGAATGACCAACTGAGCTTTGCTTACCACGTGGATGAGCAGGAGCAGACGCCTTCCCCCCAAGCGGTCGCGTACACCTTGAGTGCCGAGGTTATTCGCACCGGCCAGCCACTGCTCCTGACCCCCGAGACGCTGTCTTCCTTCCCGGAGGTGGTTGGCACCCACTCGCTGTGCTGGCTCGGCGTGCCGCTGCATTCACACAGGGGCACCATCGGGGCATTGATGGTCAAGAGCTATTCAGGTGGCATGCGCTACACCGAGAAGGACAAGGAGCTCTTGCAGTTCGTCTCCACCCAGGTCGCCACTGCCATCGAACGCAAACAGCTTCAAGCTCGACTGCAATACATGGCTCAGTACGACCCACTGACCCAGTTGCCTAATCGCGGACTGTTCCATGATCGGCTGCAAGTCGCGCTTGCCATTGCGCAGCGCGAACAAGGACAGTTTGCCCTGCTCTACCTCGATCTGGACAAATTCAAACAGATCAACGACACCCTGGGTCATGCAGCGGGCGACCTGCTGCTGCAAGAAGTGGCTCAGCGCCTCAAACAGTGTGTGCGTGAAACCGACACGGTCGCGCGCATTGGCGGTGACGAGTTTCTGGTGTTACTGCAAAACATCCAGTTGCCGGAAGACGCTTTGCGAGTGGCTGAAAAAATCCATCGCACGCTCAATCACCCTTTGGAGATGGACGGTCACAGTTTGCGCACATTGCTGAGCATCGGGATCGCGCTTTATCCCGAACACGGCATGGAGGAAAAGCAGTTGCTCAAGCATGCCGATGAAGCCATGTACTTCGCGAAAAAGAATGGCGGTAATCACTTCCGCACAAAAGCCGAGCCCAGCCCCTGCGATACCGACTGAAAAATACCCCCAAAATCTTTAACTAATTGAAAATAAAGAATAGATGCTATTAAATTTTTAGCCAAACGCCGAGCCCTTGTAGGAGCTGACTTGTCTGCGAAGACCATACAACACGGTCCATCTGGCACACCCTCAACCCGCCAGGCCGTAGGAGAGACCGGGACGCGCAGTTTTGTCTGCGAAGATCACACACTCTGCTCGGTTAGACACTCCGCGCCGCATGGCCTTCGCAGCGGGACGCGTAGTTACAAGTCAGCTCCTTGTATCTCGACTATCACCTCCTAACCGTCTGACACGCTAATCAGCGGATGTTGACCGCGATATCAAAAAGCCTTATTTGTTCTTTCCAAACACTCAAACTCCTGATTGAGTATCTGCGCCAACAACCGCCCATCGGGCTAATAACGCAGACAAGGAAAGGCAATGTCAAAACTCGCGGTCTTCTTCTCCACACTCGTCGCACTCACGCTCAGCGCTGCCGCGCAGGCTGATGTCCAGGTCAAACTGGGCAGTCAGGCACGCGTGACACAACTTTTTGCTTATCCCAACAACTGCAATGTCATCTGCTTCCGTAATTGGACGCTTGAGCAAACCGTCGCACACTACTTGACCCAGAGCGTGCAGCGTGACGGCTACAGCACGGCCAAGGTGCGCGTGCAGACCGAGGGCAACGACCTTTACGCGATGATCAGTGGCGTGCCTGATGGCTACGGCAAACCGCTCAACGCACTGCTCGACGCAGGGGATCTGGCGTACAACGGCGCGAGTAAACTCAACGCCGATGCCAAATGGCAATACAGCTGGTATTTGTTCCTCCCACTGGGCATGGCTCTGGAGAATCGCAAAAGTGTCGAGCTGCTGCATTTCCCGCCGGACTACTCACTGACCCAGGCGCAGGATTATCTGCGCTCAGCCACCACTGATCGATGGGCCACGCTATTGACCGTCAATGGCATCCCCGCTGAACAGACGCCGGGGTATCAAACCATCATCGACATCGCGCCGATTGCTGCACCCGCCTCGGCCGGCAAGGAGCTGGAAGGAGTCTATAGCTACTTCACCGACTACCAGACGACGATGGTCAAACAGATCACCCGGACCGCCAAGGGCGCTTCGCTGCCAATGGTGGCGTTTGGAGCACCCGTACGAAACTGGATCAAACAGCAATACGGCGTCAATGTGCCTGTACTGGGTCTGGGTAGCATCAGCCCGAGCGAAGGGCAGAAAGTCGCGGTGCTGGGCGCGAACCACCCAAGCTATATCTGGTACGCCGCTGACAAGGCCAACTATGGCGGTGATGAAGCAAAAGCCGATGCTGCGGGACTGAACGTCATGGGGCAGGATTTGAGTGCGGCATGCTGGCAGGCCGGGATGGGCAAGACGCCTGACGCCGACCCAGAGACCACATTGGGTCGATGCACGCAAAACTGGCAGGTGACAAACACCGTACAAACCTGCGAACTGTTCTATACCTCAATCCGCGAGCTGACGCCCGATCAGGCCAAAACCAAGTGCAGCACCAACGAGGTGTCGCGTTCGCTTAAACACTTACAACAACCGATTGGCTCGGAACTGGCTCAGCCGTATCTGTAAAAGCTGGAGGCACGCCTGTAGGAGGCCCCGCCGCGTCTTCGACGCTGCGCTGTCGCGCAGCAAACTGGGTTGCGATTTGTGTGTCGTGATTGGTGGTGGTGTGTCAGATAAGATGCCTTCGCGAATAAATTCGCTCCCACCGGGGTCTTGATTTGCCTTTAGTTTTTAAGTGAGTTGGCTCTCGAATTACGGCAAGGCCCCTTTTCCAGAAGGCCGAGCGCAGGCGTTGCGCAGGGGGTAACGAGGCAGGACGCCGAGTTAGCCGCACGGGGCCATGGATGGCCCCTTGCGGCGACCCCCGGAGCAACGCCGGAGTGAGGGAAATCCGAGCCTAGGCGAGGATCCGTATGGCGGGGCAAGCGTTTTGGCGGGACCTTTTTGGCGTTTGGAAAAGGTTCCTCGCTGTAAGAGCGAAACCGTAATTCCAGCACACCCAAATGCCGGATATACACATCAAGACCAGCGCCAACACATTGTTTTTAAAGGATTAAAAATCAGTTTGATAGGCACTGCCAAAGGCTGCGACCACTGGGGCCGCGCCCGACGGAACCGGTCGCAGTCATGCAATCGAGGAAGGTCCTTCGGACCTTATCGCAGCCTTCGGCAGCCCCTACAGGAAGCCAAGTTGCCTTGCCGTTCATTCACCCAGCGGGCGCAGCCGATATTGCGATGGCAGTTGCTCGAAACCAGAGATAGTCGCGTTCAGGCTTTTCCAGCGGCCATCCTTGATCCCATAGATGCAGCCATGAATCGACAGGCTCTGCCCCCGATGCCAGGCATTTTGCACAATGCTGGTGTGACCGACGTTGGTCACTTGCTGGATCACGTTCAGCTCGCACAACCGATCAACGCGCTCTTCTTCAGTCGGCAACAGGGCCAAGGGTTTGCGGTTCTCGTAATACAAATCACGGATTGAACGCAGCCAGCCATCGATCAAGCCCAACTGACGATCCTGCATCGCCGCACGCACGCCGCCGCAGCCATAGTGGCCGGTAACCAGGATGTGTTTGACCTTGAGTACGTCCACCGCGTACTGAATCACCGACAGGCAATTGAGGTCCGTGTGCAGCACGACGTTGGCGACGTTCCGGTGTACGAACAGGTCGCCCGGCAACATGCCGACGATCTCGTTGGCCGGCACGCGTGCATCCGAGCAACCGATCCACAGGTATTCAGGCGCTTGCTGGCGGGCCAGTTTGGCGAAGAATTCCGGGTCTTTCTGCTTGATCGCATCGGCCCAGCGCTCGTTGTTATCAATCAGATCTTGTAGTTCGTTCATGCTTTGAAGCCTCGAATATGATGCTCAGCTTTGACTGGCGCCCGGCTGTCGGGGTCACGCTTATGTGCCACTACCTGGCTGAGGAACAAAAGGAATCTTCATGGTGATGGTCGGTCCACCTTATAAGGCCCCAAAACATGAGGAATTACCATGACTGAATCACGACGCCCTTACGGTGCTCCACAGCCTGAGCCGATCGATGATAATGAAGACCGCATGGGTTCAATGGAAGAGCTGCACTTCGATGAAGACGACGACACTGGCCGCATCGGTGCTCTTGAGCCCAAAGACGAGCGCGAACATGAGTTCCCGGATAAGCGGGTGCGTGAAGCGGGAATGACCGGCGCATCAACCCCGGATCACCACTCCACCGACGATGACCTGGACCAGGAAACCATGATCGACGAAGATGGCGCCCGTTCGGCTGATGAAGTTGGCGACAACCACCCTACCGATTGGGATTTGAGTGTCGTCGATGAAGATGACATCGGAGGTGGCGACGGCTTGGATGAAGCCGAACTGGCCCGCCTCGATCCGCTCGACGGTAAGCCAGAGTAACGACTATTCCAACAGGGTGCAGGCCATGACCAGTGCGTCTTCGCTCCCGCCAACCGCTGGGTAATAATCCCGACGGCGGCCCACCTCGTTGAAGCCGTAGCGCTCATACAGGCGATAGGCCGCCTGGTTACTCGCGCGCAGCTCGAGGAAACATTCGCGGCCGTTCAGCTCGTAGGCCCGCGACATCAGCTGCTCCAGCAAGCGCAGGCCCAGACCACGACCCTGGCTTTCTGGCTTGACGGTGATATTGAGCAGGTGCGCTTCGTCAATGATGACATTGATCACGCCATGGCCGACTTGCTGGGCGCCTTCGAACATCAGCCAGATTTCATAAGACTTGAGCCCGTCAAGAAAAATGCCTCGGGTCCAAGGATGGCTGTACGCTGCGTATTCGACTTTCAGTACAGCGTCCAGGTCCACTTCGGTCATCAGGCGGAAAGTTACGGCGTCGCTCATTGAGGGGCTCTTTATTGAAACATCAGTCATCAATCGTTTTCCAGCGCGTCATCAGTCGACGCATGGTTTGCCAGACATCGGCCTTGCGCTGTGGCTCATCCATTAACAGTTCCAGACCTGGCAGCGCCCAGGCACAACCCAGACCGTCGATCTGCAACTCTCGATTGTAGGCGTCAGCATTCGCTTCACCGGCAAATCGTACCGACGGTAAACCGATCAGCCACAGACACGCGCAAGGCTCATCTTCAAGCCGGGCAAGGACAAACCCCTGCACGAAATCACGCGCGGCCTCTGGCCCTTGGTCGAGTTGACCGCGCAACAACAACGGCCAACGCACCGGTTCCCCAATGATTTGTGGGCTGTCGGGCAGACCGGCGGCACGCAGCATGTCCTTGAGCAACAAATAGGACGGATCCCGACTCTGAAATGCCTGGCCTGTGGGTAACTCGACCAACAACAGGCAACGCCCGGCCCGCAGCAGTTGCAAGGCAAAGCGCGGCGGCGGAACGACGGCGACTTTGATTGGCGCAGGCGCAGCGTCTTCTACGTTGGCCACGGCGCCCTTTCGAGTGCTGGCAAGCGACGGACGGGGCACCTCGATTTTTGCGCGGTCGACAACAGGACGCGCTGCGGGGGCGACGACTGGCGTAACAGCGACGGCGGGCACAGGCGCAATAACGGCTTGTTCGACCGGCAACGGCAAGGGCGCCAGCAGTTCCGGGCGAGAAGGCGCTGCAAAGGGCAGTTCGGTGCGCGGCAGCCAATTGACCACCTGCATGGCGGTCATATAAGCGCGGCGGCGGGACTCGTTAAGCAAAGGTCGGCCACCTGTGGATAAGTAAAGAGTGTGATTCTACCGCCCTTCGCCGATTCCCGCCGCAGTTGATCGCCTGGGGGTGAAATGTCGAGTGGCCGATGCAGTACACTCGCTGCTTTTATTTGCCAACCAACCGGCCTTCCAATGATCGAACCTAAGCGCGTCTTGCGCGCCCTTGCCGAACACTGGGCGCTCCTCGAGCCACTGTGCGAACACTTCGACCAGGGCACCTTGAGCCTGAGCGACCTGCGCCTGCAACTGGCCGCTCAGCAACAAGACAGCACCCCACAAGACATCACCAGCCTGCTGGACGTGTGGATTCGTCTGGACATTCTGGTTCCGGTGGCCAAAAGCCCCAACCGTTTTGAACTGAACGCGCAGATCCATGACTTCCTGTCCTACCTCAGGCGTGAGCATCGTCTGGGCCTGTGTTTGGAGATCGAGGCCTATCTGCGCCATCTGGAGCGTCTGGCAGGTTATATCCAAGACGCTTTCGACATTCGCGATGCCAACGACCTTGCGCGGCAACTGCGCCTGCTGGACATGCGCGTGCGCGATGTTCTGAAAAAACTGGCCAACGATGAACAAGCGCTGGTCGCTGTGGCGGACCGGGCCAAGACCAGTGATCGGCAAATCCCACTGCGTCAGCGCTATGCCGAAGTGCTGGCGACCTGGGACGAATACATCGAACCAATGATCCAGTTGGTCAACGCCGACGGCGCGTTCGAACAGGGCGTGCGCAAGGTCGAAAATGTCCTGCTGCACCTGCTTACCGAACAACAGCGCCTGGGTCATCTGGTCGATGACGACAGGTTGCTGCGTACCCATGCGCGCATCCTGGAAATGCAAACCAGCGCTCAACTGACCTTGCGTCGTGCGCGCGAACTGCTGTTGCCCCTGCGTGAGGAAGCCCGCCGGCACAACGCAGTCACCCGCGGCGCGGCGCTGGCGTTGTCCGCCATCCGCCGTAAAGGGCTCGATTCCGTGCCGCAAGCGGCAATGTCGATGTTCACTCGACCGCAAAGCACATTCCTGGGCAGCGCCAGTCAGGTCGAAGCCTACGTGTATGCCTTGGCCCGCTTCGAGCCGAAACCGACGAAATTCCCTAAAGCCCACGTCACGCGCAAAGGCGAGCCACCGCGCGCGCCCCGCACGGTCAAAGAGATGCTGGAGCGCTGCGAAGACGCCCTGCCAATGCCGGATTTGATGGTCTGGCTGCTGGAGCAAGAACCGGACGGTGCCACCGACGAATTGCTGTACTGGTTCTCGCGCCTGTCGCGGGACAAGCGTTTTGCCCGCGAGCGCCTCGAACGTCGCGATTACAACACCCAGGAGCATCAGGTCAGCCTGCGCTCCTTCGCCCTGCTCTCTAGCCGAGACGAGCATCTAGAGAATTCAGCGAGCCCCCCTCATGCATCTTGATCTATCCGAACTGTCCCAACTGGCGCCAATCTTTCGCGAGCTGTTCAAGGGTTACCACATCAGTCGCCGCGACCCGGAACTGTATGCGCAGCTGTCCAATTGCCAGGACCAGTACCGCACGCTGTTCAAGGCCCTGGGCTTTGAACTGGTCTGCGACACCCGCGGCTTCTATTACTTTGTCCCGGAACTGGCCGCCGCACAGGTGAATAAGACGGCGCAACGCCTGGCGCTGTTCACCTTCATCATCGTTGAGCACTTGGCCGATCAGGGCCGCGACCCGGTCGCCGTGCTCGATGGCGGTAGCCTGGGCCGTGACGAGCTGCCTTCGTTGCTGGAAAAATACCGCGACCTGTTTGTGCAGGCCGAAGTGCAAACCCACGAAGAGCTGGAAGAGAAGATCATGCGCCGCATGACCCAGCTTGGTTTCGCCAGCGAAGAAAACGGCGTCTACCGCTTTCTGCCACCGATGCACCGTTTCCTCGATGTCTGCCTTTCAGTGCAACAGGATCGCGACCTGGCGGCCAGCCTGCACAGCGTTTCACCATTGCCAGCGCCAACCCTGATTGACGACGATGGCGACAACGACGAAAAACTCCTGGAAACCGATGACCCGCTGGATCTCGCCGAGTTCGACGAACCTGAAGAAACCGAAGCGCAGGCGCTAACCCGAGCCATTGCCGCCGAGCAACAGGAGATGGACGCATGAGCCAGGAACGTTATGGCATCCGCCGCTTTGCCCTGCTGAACACGGCTGGCTACAGCCTCGGCCTGTTCCCGCTGGAGCACCCATTGTCGGTGTACGGCGCGAACAATCTGGGCAAAAGCGCCTCGATCAACGCCTTGCAATTCCCTATTCTGGCGCGCATGTCGGACATGAGTTTCGGCAAGTACAGCCTGGAACAATCGCGTCGCTTCTATTTTGCTTCCGACACCAGTTACATCCTGGTGGAAGTCTCGCTGCCCCACGGTCCGCATGTTATTGGTGTGGTCGGGCGCGGACCGGGTGGTGGTTTCGGCCACCAGTTTTTTGCTTACGCTGGCAAACTGGATCTGGGCCACTACCAGAAGAACGACACCTGCTTGCGGCAGAAAGAGCTGTTCAGCAACCTGGAAAGCCAGGGCCTGAAAGCCTACGAACTGAAGCCTGATGAACTGCGTCGCTTGTTGGTCGGCGGTCACACCTCTATCCCGCTGGACCTGACCCTGATCCCGCTACGCTCGACCAGCGAACAGAGCCTGAAAACCTTCCGCGCCTTGTTCATCAACTTGCTGCATATGCGTGAAATCACGGCGGCGAAACTCAAGCAGTTATTCCTCGATGCCTTCGAACACAGCCTGCGGTCTGGCAGTGTCGATTACATCGCCGCTTGTGAAGAAGCCTTCCGCGACGTACGCCGCATGGAACAGGACTACAACGCACTGGTTCTCGCGGGCTCGCTGGTCGAAGCACTTGCTGCGGGCGTCAAACAGCGGGAAGTGCTGCGCGGCAAACTGCATCGCCTGTCGCCGTTACTCGATTCGCTGCTGGGCACGTGGCAGGACTATTCCGGCGCGCGCAAAGAAGAGCTGGTGATCCAGGCCGAGCATTACCGAAACGCGCAGGATTCGCTGCAAAACGATCAGCGTGGCGGGACGCAGGAGCTGATGCGCCTGGAACGCGAGATCAGTGGCCTTCAGCGCTGGCTCGGCGAGCTGTCGGTACTCAAGAATCGCTTTGCGCTGGTTGATGACGTCAAGGTGCTGGAGCAGCAACTGTTCGCCGCTAAGGATGCTCACGATGAACTCGCCGGTGCGCTGGCCCAGTCCCGGCAGTTCAGCACCGAAGACCTGGATGAACGCCTGCACGATCTGGAAAAACGCCTGAAGTCGGTCAAACAACAACTCGATCACGCCGACAACAACAGCTATGCCCGCTTGCGCGAAGAATTCTCGCAACCGGATGTCGAGCGTTTGATGCGTTTGTTCAACAGTGCGTTGTTCAGTTTGCCACTCGGTGAGCAAGGCATTGCGCTGGATGACGGCGACGCGTGGGTCAAATCGCTGGAACTGATCCTCGACAGCTTCAAAGGCGAGCGCTTCGAAGTCCCGGGCCTGACGATCAATCTTTCGCATATTGAACCACCGGCGCTGCAAGCCCTGGCTGACCGTGCGGCGCTTCGTGATCAGAAAGAACGCCTGGAAAAAGAACTCAAGCAGCTGAAAGTCCAACAGGCCGTCACCTCGGACCGGGCCGCGAGCAAAACGCAGACCGAGGCGTTGTACCAGCAGGTATTGGACGCGCAAAAAGCACTGGAAGATTTCCGTCGCAGCCAGACCCTGAGCGTGGAAGAACCTGAAAAACTCGAACAACTGGCACAGATGGAAGCCGCGCAGGACGAGCTCAAACGCTCCAGCGACGCCTTCACCGAACGCGTTCAACAGCTCTCCGCCAAGCTGCAATTGGTCGGTCGGCAGATTGGCGACATGGAGGCCAAGCAACGCACGCTGGATGACGCACTGCGTCGTCGCCACCTGCTGCCTGCAGATATGCCGTTCGGTAAACCGTTCATGGAGCCGGTGGATGATTCACTGGATAACTTGCTGCCACTGCTCAATGACTATCAAGACAGCTGGCAAGGCTTGCAGCGCAGTGATGGCCAGATTGAAGCGCTTTACGCGCAAGTGCGCCTCAAGGGTGTGGCCAAGTTCGACAGTGAAGAGGACGTCGAGCGTCGCCTTCACTTGCTGATCAACGCTTACGCGCATCGCCAGGACGAGGCACTGACCCTGGGTAAAGCACGGCGTGCGGCAGTGACCGATATCGCCAGGACCCTGCGTAATATCCGTAGCGACTACGACAGCCTTGAGCATCAACTGGCGCTGTTCAACCGCGAGATCAACAAACGACAAGTGTCCAACCTGGCGAGCTTCCGCATCGTTCTGGCGCCGAACAAAGAAGCGCTCAAACATATAGACCAGATTATCCACAGCGCCGGTCAGTACGAAGAAGGCGAGACGCTGTCGGTGTTCGACCTGAGCCAGAGTGCGGATCAAGACAACAAGAACGAAGAAGCTAAGGAGTATCTGGCGCGGTTGGTAGCGGCAAACCATAACCAACTCGGCCTGAAGGATTTGTTCGAACTGGCCTTCGAGATCACTAAGGTCAACGGCCCACCGGTGATCCATACCGACATCGATGGCGCGGCGTCCAACGGTACGACCATGACCATCAAAGCGCTGACCAACATGTATTTGTTGCTGCACTTGATGGATCGCGATCAAGCCGGGCGTATTCGTCTGCCTTACTACCTCGACGAAGCGGCCGACATTGACGAAAAAAACCAGGCCGCCTTGCTGGAGACCAGTTTACAGCTAGGTTTTGTACCGATCCTGGCCAGTGTAAAACCACAGGTCTCGGCGCACGTTGCGATCGACCTGGAAGGCGGTAGCGGGCCTAACGGCATTTACATCGACGAGGCCGACTGGAAATACATCCGCCGCCACGACGAGGTGAAAGCGGTGACAGCTGATCCTGAAGCAGAGGCCGAGCCGGCCTGATGGGCCGCTGAATAAGCCAATGCGGTGTGCCCGACACACCGCATTGGCTGCTCTATTTCCCGAGAGAAATTTTTGGAGCCCACTGCAGCCATTCATCCTCGGCCTTGTCGAACAATGGGAAAGTTTGCTCAGGTCGTACCTGAGCCCCCATACGCTCCCCCTCTGGCGTGGCGAACGCGATACCGCCATCAATCAGCGTCTCCAGCGACTCCGTACGGATGGACGCACCGCTGAACAAGCCGAAGTTGACCCCGAAGCCACTGCTGTTCCAGAAACGGCTGCCACCCCGAACCAACGACGCATAACGCGGCTCGATCAGGATATGGATCAATACGCGATCCGCCGTCTGGCCCAGCTCGTAGCTCATCACTTTACCCACCGTTACTTCTCGGTAAGTCACTGGCACACCCGGCTTGAGCGAACCACGACGTGGCGCGCTCAGGATCAGACTTAAACCCTCGTCACGCGCAGCGGCATTCGGCGGTTCTTTCAACGCAACAAAGCTTTTCTGCGGCCCCGTGCTTTTGCTGGCAGGCAGTACTTCCAGGTATTGGCCGGTCACCAAGGTCTCAAGGTTCGAGGTCTTGATCAGTCCCACCTCAGGCTTCACTACCCAAAACTCGGTGCCCGCACGGGCAATTTTGTCGGGGACTTCAGTGATACGCGCGGTCAGCATCACCGCCTGTAAATCGCTGGTCAGATCGACGTCTTCGATCTTGCCGACATCCAGACCTTTGAAACGGATTGCCGTACCGGGGCGTAGGCCGTCTGCGCGGTCGACTCTGATCGTAATTTCGGTCCCTCGCTGTGCGGCCAGATCACGGCTGGCAAACAAGCGGAAGCGGGGGATATGTTTTTTCAGCGGAGCTTTGGCCAGTGGTGTTTCAAAGGAGATACCACCCGCCATTAGACTTTGCAGCGACTCGCTTTTGACCTCGATACCCGATAAGCCGCCCGTCAGGGTGATGCCGCTAACATTCCAGAAGCGCGTCGAGCCATTGACCAGGTTTTCGTATTCCTTCTCGATATGCACGCCGAGCACAACCTGCTTCTGGTCGCGGGAGAATTGATAGCTCTGGATTGAGCCGACCTTTACCTGCTTGTAAAGGACAGGACTGCCGACATCCAGCGAACCAAGGGAGTCGCTGAACAGCACCAGATGCAGGCCTGGTGAACGCAGATCCAGTGGCGGCGCCTTGGCTCTGGCCACAAAATCACGCCTTGGCGCCGAGCCTCTATCACCGGGGCGAACGGCGATGTAGTTACCTTTGACCAATGCTTCCAGTCCCGTAATGCCCGCTAGCGAAATCGACGGTTTGACCACCCAGAACTGAGTGCCCTCCACCAGGTAGTCTTCAGCCAAAGGGTCCAAGGCCAATTCGGCCGTGGCGCTGGAAAGATCGGGATCAACCTTAAGCGTCTTCATATTGCCGACCTGAATGCCCTTGTACATCACGGGCGTCCGACCAGCCTGCAAACCTTCGAAGTCACTCATTTTGAGTTTGACCCGAATCCCGGCTTGAGCAGCATCGAAGTCCTCGTACAAACGAAAAGGCAGGCTTGGGTCGGTGGGCGGACTGTCTTTGCGATGCTCCGGCGTGGCGAAGGCAATACCGCCGGCAACGATGCTGGCCAGCGATTCGCTGCGCACCTTCACCCCTGACAGATTGGCGTCGATGCTAATGCCGCTGGCATTCCAGAAACGCGTGTGTTTACGCACCAGATTGGCGTAGGTCGGCTCAATGTAGACTTTAATCTCTACCGTGCTCTGATCTTCCGACAGAACATAGCTTTTTACCTGCCCGACCTGAATCTGTTTGTAGAACACCGGACTGCCCCGATTCAGCGAACCCAGGCGGTCGGCCTTGAGGGTCAAGTGCAGACCAGGCAAGCTATCCGACAGCGGCGGCGCCTCGGCCAGCGCCTTGAACTTGCGGGTCGGCTCACCATCGCCGGGGCTTGCGGCAATGTAGTTACCCGACACCAGGGTTTCCAAACCCGTGATCCCGGCCAGCGTCACGCTGGGCTTGACCAGCCAGAACCGGCTGTTGGCGCGCAGGGACGGCTCGACCTCCTTGTTCATTTCAATGGTTGCAATAACCCCCCTGGTTTTACCTTCATCATCCAGGGTCAAGGCTTTGACCTTGCCGATCGGCATGCCTTTGTAGACCACTTCAGTCTTGTTGGCCTGAATACCTTCGCCGCTTTCAAAACGTACCTGGATTTCGATACCCGCCTGACTGTAGGCCCGCCAGCCAAGCCATCCGCCAATGATTAACGCAATCAAGGGCAGTATCCAGATCGCGGACCAATTAGACGCAGGGCGGGTTTTAGCGGTAGGCAAATCACTCATGGTCGTCGTCCGACTCCGTGTTGTCCCAAATAAGTCGGGGATCAAAAGTTACTGCAGCGAGCATCGTCAAAATCACCACACTGGCAAAAGCCACCGCGCCAAGATTGGCTTCAACACTGGCGATTCGGCCAAAATTCACTAAAGCCACAAGAATGGCGATCACGAATATGTCCAACATCGACCAGCGACCAATGAACTCAATAAAGCGGTACATAATGATGCGTTGTTGCGCCGACAAGGGCTGACGACGCTGTACCGAGAACAGCAGCAGCCCCAGGCCAATCAACTTGAACGTGGGCACCAGGATACTGGCCACGAACACCACGGCGGCAATGGGGTACATCCCATGCTGCATCAGTTGAATGACGCCTGACATGATGGTTGAGGGATCACCTTGCCCCAATGTGCTGACCGTCATGATCGGCAATATATTGGCAGGGATATACAAAATGGCGGCTGTCAGCAGCAATGCCCAGGTGCGTTTCATGCTGTCAGGGCGACGGGGATGGACGTGTGCTCCACAGCGAGTACAAATCTGGTGGTTGTTGTCGGGCTCAACTTTGTTGAGTTCATGGCATTCAGCGCAAATCAGAATTCCTGCATCAATCGCCCGCATGTGCATCTTCCCCTGATAACGCCTGCCAAATCTGGTGGGGCGACATGGCCACTTCAAGCCAGACCTGAATCAACAGCAAGCCGACAAAACACACCAGCCCCACACCTAGGCTAAGTTCAGCCAGATCCGAAAGCTTGACCAGCGCGACCAGCACGCCCATGAGGTACACCTCAAGCATGCCCCAATCACGAAGGTGATGATAAACACGGTAGAGCAGCAAGCCAAAGCTCCGGCCAATATTCAAACGAATGCTCAACAACACAATCAACTGACACAGCAACTTGAGCAGCGGGATGCCCATGCTGCACAGAAACACCACCGCTGCGACGCCTTGCATGCCGGTGTCGAATAATCCCAGAACGCCCGTCCAAACGGTGTCTTTCGACGTTTGGCCCAGGAGATTGAGGTGCATTATGGGCAAAAAGTTCGCCGGGACATAAAGCAATAATGCCGCGATCACCAATGCCAGGCTGCGCTGAACGACATTGTGCCTTTGGGCATAGAGTTCGTAGCCACAGCGCACGCACTGAGCTTTTTCGCCGCGAGACAAAACGGGCTTGCGCATGAGCAGATCGCACTCATGACAAGCCACTAAATCATCGAGCGGCAATTCATCTAGCTGCGCCTGGGGCAGGCCGCTGGAATCGGCTTGATCGGGCATAGAACTGGAGCCTCAAAGGCTAAAAGATAGCCACCTATTCTAGTGGTCTACCTAAAAAATAACTGCGCCAATTTGGCACCGGTCATGACGACTGGTTCCCGGTGCAAGCGAAATAGAGCGGATCGAGAGGCAGAATCACTTTTTCTCGTGCACAAACAAAACCCCTGTCTGCGTAAGCAAACAGGGGTTCTGGAATTTAATCTTGACGATGACCTACTCTCACATGGGGAAACCCCACACTACCATCGGCGATGCATCGTTTCACTGCTGAGTTCGGGATGGGATCAGGTGGTACCAATGCTCTATGGTCGTCAAGAAATTCGGCTGCCGGCTCGTGGTGCTTGCGCGCAACGGGCCAACTAATGGGGATGTGATAGATTTGTGTGTTGGCTGCAAACTTTCGACTGTATCGTCTTCACACACATCAATCTGCTTTTCTCTCAGCAGATTGCTTGGGTGTTATATGGTCAAGCCTCACGGGCAATTAGTATTGGTTAGCTCAACGCCTCACAGCGCTTACACACCCAACCTATCAACGTCGTAGTCTTCGACGGCCCTTCAGGGGACTCAAGGTCCCAGTGAGATCTCATCTTGAGGCTAGTTTCCCGCTTAGATGCTTTCAGCGGTTATCTATTCCGAACGTAGCTACCCGGCAATGCCACTGGCGTGACAACCGGAACACCAGAGGTTCGTCCACTCCGGTCCTCTCGTACTAGGAGCAGCCCCTCTCAAATCTCAAACGTCCACGGCAGATAGGGACCGAACTGTCTCACGACGTTCTAAACCCAGCTCGCGTACCACTTTAAATGGCGAACAGCCATACCCTTGGGACCGGCTTCAGCCCCAGGATGTGATGAGCCGACATCGAGGTGCCAAACACCGCCGTCGATATGAACTCTTGGGCGGTATCAGCCTGTTATCCCCGGAGTACCTTTTATCCGTTGAGCGATGGCCCTTCCATACAGAACCACCGGATCACTAAGACCTACTTTCGTACCTGCTCGACGTGTCTGTCTCGCAGTCAAGCGCGCTTTTGCCTTTATACTCTACGACCGATTTCCGACCGGTCTGAGCGCACCTTCGTACTCCTCCGTTACTCTTTAGGAGGAGACCGCCCCAGTCAAACTACCCACCATACACTGTCCTCGATCCGGATAACGGACCTGAGTTAGAACCTCAAAGTTGCCAGGGTGGTATTTCAAGGTTGGCTCCACGCGAACTGGCGTCCACGCTTCAAAGCCTCCCACCTATCCTACACAAGCAAATTCAAAGTCCAGTGCAAAGCTATAGTAAAGGTTCACGGGGTCTTTCCGTCTAGCCGCGGATACACTGCATCTTCACAGCGATTTCAATTTCACTGAGTCTCGGGTGGAGACAGCGCCGCCATCGTTACGCCATTCGTGCAGGTCGGAACTTACCCGACAAGGAATTTCGCTACCTTAGGACCGTTATAGTTACGGCCGCCGTTTACCGGGGCTTCGATCAAGAGCTTCGCGTTAGCTAACCCCATCAATTAACCTTCCGGCACCGGGCAGGCGTCACACCCTATACGTCCACTTTCGTGTTTGCAGAGTGCTGTGTTTTTAATAAACAGTCGCAGCGGCCTGGTATCTTCGACCGGCATGGGCTTACGCAGTAAATGCTTCACCCTCACCGGCGCACCTTCTCCCGAAGTTACGGTGCCATTTTGCCTAGTTCCTTCACCCGAGTTCTCTCAAGCGCCTTGGTATTCTCTACCCAACCACCTGTGTCGGTTTGGGGTACGGTTCCTGGTTACCTGAAGCTTAGAAGCTTTTCTTGGAAGCATGGCATCAACCACTTCGTGTGCCTAAGCACACTCGTCATCAGCTCTCGGCCTTAGAATCCCGGATTTACCTAAGATTCCAGCCTACCACCTTAAACTTGGACAACCAACGCCAAGCTGGCCTAGCCTTCTCCGTCCCTCCATCGCAATAACCAGAAGTACAGGAATATTAACCTGTTTTCCATCGACTACGCTTTTCAGCCTCGCCTTAGGGACCGACTAACCCTGCGTCGATTAACGTTGCGCAGGAAACCTTGGTCTTTCGGCGTGGGTGTTTTTCACACCCATTATCGTTACTCATGTCAGCATTCGCACTTCTGATACCTCCAGCAAGCTTCTCAACTCACCTTCACAGGCTTACAGAACGCTCCTCTACCGCATCACCTAAGTGATACCCGTAGCTTCGGTGTATGGTTTGAGCCCCGTTACATCTTCCGCGCAGGCCGACTCGACTAGTGAGCTATTACGCTTTCTTTAAAGGGTGGCTGCTTCTAAGCCAACCTCCTAGCTGTCTAAGCCTTCCCACATCGTTTCCCACTTAACCATAACTTTGGGACCTTAGCTGACGGTCTGGGTTGTTTCCCTTTTCACGACGGACGTTAGCACCCGCCGTGTGTCTCCCATGCTCGGCACTTGTAGGTATTCGGAGTTTGCATCGGGTTGGTAAATCGGGATGATCCCCTAGCCGAAACAGTGCTCTACCCCCTACAGTGATACATGAGGCGCTACCTAAATAGCTTTCGAGGAGAACCAGCTATCTCCGAGCTTGATTAGCCTTTCACTCCGATCCACAGGTCATCCGCTAACTTTTCAACGGTAGTCGGTTCGGTCCTCCAGTTAGTGTTACCCAACCTTCAACCTGCCCATGGATAGATCGCCCGGTTTCGGGTCTATTCCCAGCGACTAGACGCCCTATTAAGACTCGCTTTCGCTACGCCTCCCCTATTCGGTTAAGCTCGCCACTGAAAATAAGTCGCTGACCCATTATACAAAAGGTACGCAGTCACCCAACAAAGTGGGCTCCCACTGCTTGTACGCATACGGTTTCAGG
>NZ_CM155277.1:1892500-2122500 GCF_056680335.1 Pseudomonas sp. ASL9
GCCGTAATCACTGAAGGCCCAGACTGTTCCTGCCACAACACCCGCCGCGGCCGGACTGGCCAAGCCAATGAAGTAGCGCTTATCAGCCTTGCCGACTTGAGTGTTGAAACGGGCCAGACGTAGTGCAGCACCGGCGACATAGATGAAGGCGACCATCCAGCCGACCTTACCCATGTCACCCAATGCCCAGCCAAACGCCAACAAGGCTGGCGCGACACCAAAGGCAACCATATCGGCGAGCGAGTCGTACTCGGCACCGAAGGCGCTCTGAGTATTGGTCATGCGTGCGACACGACCATCAAGACCGTCGAGTACCATCGCGACGAAAATGGCGATAGCGGCAAAGGCAAAATACTTGCTCGCCCCTGCCTGATCGCCAGCACTCAACGCGCTCTGAGCGCTCATCGAACTGATGATGGAATAGAAGCCAGCAAAAAGGTTCGCTGTAGTGAACAGATTAGGCAACAGATAGATACCACGATGCCGGACCTTACGCCCTTCGGCATCATGCCCTTCTTCAATGTGCTCATCGATCGGTAGCAGGCTTTCGGCGTCAGAGGCCTGGCTTGGCTCTTCGGGACGTTCGCTCATGGACAATACCTTGCAACGGGGTGGAGAGTTTCGACAGATGCTTGCGACGAGGGTTCGTCATCAAACGATGCAGCTTTATACCAGAAGCGGGCAGTCATAACGAAAAAACGCGGCCGAAGCCGCGTTTTCCTACAACAGAAACCAGAGCGCTGAAATCAGTTCTTGGTTTTGTCGACGATCTTGTTCGCTGCAATCCACGGCATCATGGAACGCAGTTTTTCACCGATGATTTCGATGCCGTGATTAGCGTTGTTACGACGCTTGGCAGTCATCGAAGGGTAGCCAGTAGCACCTTCGCTGATGAACATTTTGGCGTATTCGCCGTCCTGAATGCGTTTCAGGGCGTTGCGCATGGCCTGACGCGATTCGGCGTTGATAACTTCCGGACCGGTCACGTATTCGCCGTACTCAGCGTTGTTCGAGATCGAATAGTTCATGTTGGCGATACCGCCTTCGTACATGAGGTCAACGATCAGCTTCAGTTCGTGCAAGCATTCGAAGTAGGCCATTTCTGGCGCGTAGCCAGCTTCAACCAGGGTTTCGAAACCAGCTTTGACCAGTTCAACGGTACCGCCGCACAGTACGGCTTGTTCGCCAAACAGGTCGGTTTCGGTTTCGTCTTTGAAGGTCGTTTCGATGATACCGGTACGGCCACCGCCAACGCCCGAGGCGTAGGACAGGGCAACGTTTTTGGCGTTGCCGGATGCGTCCTGGTAGATCGCGATCAGGTCAGGGATACCAGCGCCTTTGACAAACTCGGAGCGCACGGTGTGACCCGGTGCTTTTGGCGCGATCATGATCACGTCGAGGTCAGCACGTGGCACGACCTGATTGTAGTGGATCGCGAAGCCGTGGGAGAAGGCCAGGGTTGCGCCCTTCTTCAGGTTCGGCTCAACTTCATCGCGGTACAACTGGGACTGGAATTCATCCGGGGTCAGGATCATGACCAGATCAGCAGCAGCCACAGCGGAAGCAACGTCAGTCACCTTCAAGCCATGAGCTTCAGCCTTGGCGACAGTAGCCGAACCCTTGCGCAGACCAACAGTGACATCTACGCCGGAGTCTTTCAGGTTGCACGCTTGAGCGTGGCCTTGGGAACCGTAACCGATGATGGCCACTTTTTTGCCCTGGATGATCGAAAGGTCGCAGTCTTTGTCGTAATAAACTTTCATGAAATTCCCCTGTTATCTTGGCCGTTCAGGCCATTTTCTAAATGAGTTAAATGCTCAGCACTTTGTCGCCACGGGCAATGCCCGTCACGCCACTGCGTACTGTTTCCAGGATCGCCGAAGTGCCGATGGCCTGAATGAAGCTGTCCAGCTTATCGCTCGTTCCGGTCAGTTGCACGGTGTACACGCTACTGGAGACGTCGACGATCTGCCCACGAAAAATATCCGTGGTGCGCTTGATCTCGGCGCGCTGGGCACCGGTAGCCTTGACCTTGACCAGCATCAGCTCGCGTTCGATGTGCGCGCTTTCAGACAGATCGACCAACTTGACCACTTCAATCAATTTGTTGAGGTTTTTGGTGATCTGCTCGATCACCTCATCGTGTCCCACGGTGGTCAGCGTCAGACGCGACAGGGTCGGGTCTTCGGTGGGTGCCACCGTCAGGCTTTCGATGTTGTAGTTGCGTTGTGAAAACAGGCCCACAACACGAGACAACGCACCGGGTTCGTTTTCCAGCAAAAGAGAAATGATGTGCCGCATGATTAAGTCCGCTCCGTCTTGCTCAGCCACATATCGCGCATGGAGCCGTCTTTGATCTGCATCGGGTAAACGTGCTCGCTGGTATCAACCTTGATATCAAGGAACACCAGGCGGTCCTTCATGGCGAAGGCTTCTTCCATCATCGGCTTCAAATCTTTCAACTCAGTGATGCGCATACCGACATGCCCATAGGCTTCAGCCAGTTTTACGAAATCCGGCAAAGACTCCATGTAGGAATGTGAGTGACGAGCGCCGTAGTTCATGTCCTGCCACTGACGCACCATACCCAGCGCGCCGTTGTTCAGGTTGACGATCTTCACCGGCAAGTCGTACTGCAAGCAGGTCGACAGCTCCTGAATATTCATCTGAATACTACCTTCACCCGTCACGCAAGCGACATCCGCATCCGGAAAGTTCAGCTTGACGCCCATGGCCGCCGGGAAACCGAAGCCCATGGTGCCCAGACCGCCGGAGTTGATCCAGCGGTTAGGCTTGTTGAAGCGATAGTATTGCGCCGCGAACATTTGGTGCTGGCCCACGTCGGAGGTCACATAGGCATCGCCACGGGTGACTTCGCTGAGCGTCTCGATCACGGTCTGCGGCTTGATGATGCTGCCGTCACCCTTGCTGTAAGGGAACATGTCGCGATCAGCGCGCCACTCATCAACCTGCTTCCACCAACTGGCGACCGATTCCTTGTCAGGGGTTTCGCCGATTTCCTTGAGGGTGGCGACCATTTCGGTCAACACGCTCTCTACCGGGCCGACGATAGGAACGTCAGCCTTGATCGTTTTGGAAATCGAAGCCGGATCGATATCGATGTGGATGATCTTGGCATTCGGGCAAAATTTCGCCGGGCCGTTGATCACGCGATCATCGAACCGTGCGCCGACCGCAAGGATCACGTCAGCGTGGTGCATGGCCAGGTTGGCGGTATAGCTGCCGTGCATGCCCAGCATGCCGAGAAACTGTCGGTCGTTGCCGGGGTAAGCGCCAAGCCCCATCAAGGTATTGGTAACCGGTACGTTCAACAGCTGCGCCAGTTCGGTCAATGGCGCAGAGCCATGGCCCAGAATGACACCGCCGCCAGCGTAGATGATCGGCCGCTTGGCCGCCAACAGCATTTCCACTGCCTTGCGAATCTGCCCCGAGTGCCCACGGACAGCCGGACTGTACGAGCGCAGCTTGGCTTTTTTCGGAAAGATGTATTCGAACTTCTCAGCCGGGTTGGTCATATCTTTCGGGATATCGACCACCACCGGACCAGGACGACCGGATTGCGCCAGGTAGAACGCTTTCTTCAGCACCTCAGGAATTTCCGCAGCGCTTTTGATCATGAAGCTGTGCTTCACGATCGGCCGGGAGATACCGATCATATCGGTCTCCTGGAACGCGTCGGTGCCGACCATGTTGCTCGGGACCTGGCCAGACAGGATCACCATCGGGATCGAGTCCATGTAGGCGGTCGCGATGCCCGTGATGGCGTTGGTCGCACCTGGGCCTGAAGTCACCAGTACCACACCGGCTTTGCCGGTGGCACGGGCGTAGCCGTCAGCCATGTGGGTTGCTGCTTGCTCATGACGAACCAGGATGTGAGTCACAGCTGGTTCTTTGAACAGCGCGTCGTAAATATGCAGGAGGGCACCGCCTGGGTACCCATAAATATGCTTAACGCCTTCGTCACGCAAAAAGCGGACGACCATTTCAGCGCCAGATAAAAGCTCCACGTTGTTCACCTCAAAAACGCCAGAATACCGCCCACCAAAAAGGGACGGGTCTTAATAGGTTTACTGCTAGCAGAGCATGAGCGACGGTGGTCGCCGACTACGTCAGCACTGACTGAGCAAGTATTGGGAGGTCCCCAAAGTGTTTGCGGGGCGTTCCCACCCAGCGCGAGGTAACGCGTTGCGGGTGTTACAGGTCGACGCGGATGTGCGCCTCATGATCTACCGAGATGGCCTGCTTCTGGCAGTCCCTCTACAGCGAACGTTGGATTGTTGTGATTAGACCTCTTCAAGTCAAGTCATCCGTGCGTTTTCTTCTGACCAACAGCATGAAAAATCACTGAATGACGGCTACCGCGGTGCAGTTATGGTAGGTTGCGAGGTGCACAGTCACTGAAGGAAGCACTATGTACTACAGGATCGTAGCGGCCGTTCTTTTGTTTACATTGAGCGCCGCCAGCCAGGCCGGCCAGATCTACAAATGGGTCGATGCTCAAGGCCAGACTCATTTTGATGCGCAGCCACCCGCAGGTCAGACGACGCAACAGATTGATGTCCAGAAGGCTCCGCCAGCGCCTCCCCCACCCTCCCCGTCGACAGGCAGCGTGCAGGGCGACCAGAAAGCAATTGAAAGCAAAGTCAAAAAGCAGATTGCGGTGCAGGAAGCCAAGCGGGCGAAGTATTGCGAAGACGTAAGGACCAATCTCGTCCAGCTTCAGAACAATCCGCGCCTGCGTGAGGAGGTAAAGGGAGAGGTGAGGCGTTTGACCGAGGAGGAGCGCCAGACCCGAATGGCCGAAAATGAAAAGGCCATCAAGGACAACTGTCAGTAAACGCTCCGAGCGTTAACTGACCTCGGCGATCACTTGGTCGAACCGGGCCAGCAATTGCTGAAGAACACGAGCCTCACGCTGACGGCTCGCGTAGACCATCTCGGCCATGTCCAGAATACCCGACGCATTGGGCAGTGGCAGATCCTGCTCAAGGATGACTTTCATCCGCGGCAAAAAAATCCACTGCAACCACTGCTGGAACTCCAGCGTATCCACGCAAAAAGGCTCGCGACTGGCCAGCGCCTGCGCACTGGGTGGCGACTCACTCCACCAGCCCAGCACACGCAATTCGCGCTCGATCAGCAGCAATTGCTCGGCGACCTGAGGGAAGCGCCCATCCATCAGGAGCCGACCTTGGCTTTCTGGCGTGCCAGCGCTGCGCCTGCCGGATCACCCTGCTTTTCACGCGATTGGGCAATCAAACCCCACAGGCTTGCCTGCAGGCTAGGTCGCCCATTGGCATACGTCAGGCCACGGCGAGCAAGTTGTTCTGCTTGTGCCGCATCCCCTTGCGCCAGACGCACTTGCGCCAGACGATAAAGGACTTGCGGCTCACGAGGTGCGACACGCTGGGCGCGCTCCAGACTCGACGAGGCGCCATTGAGGTCGCCGCTGGACTGTTGCTGCTGAGCGGTAGTGAGCAACGACAGGACCGGGCCATCCAGCTGCTCGTCCGCAGACAAGCCGCCACCACTCGGGATACCGCTCGGTGCAGGCGCCGGCGCATAGTAACTACCGGTGTTGCTCGGAGCCTGATTCATCGGCGCAGAGTTCATTGGCGCCTGATTCATCGGCGCCGGGTTGATGGGCGATGTATCGATCGGGCTGGTGTTGATCGGCGCGGTATTGATCGGCGCTGCATACGTCATCGGCGCTGAGCCACCACCGCTAGGCACCATCACCATTACGCCGGAATCTTGCGGCATGGCTTGCGGTTTCTGCGTCTGAGCGGCGCCGGGCCGATAGGCGCGATTGGCCGAGACCCGCTCACTGTTAGAGACCTTGCTACCGGAATCCTCGACCGGAATTGAGCCACGTTGCACGCTGGCACACCCATTAAGCAAAGCTAAAGCCGTTACCGCAGGAATCCACCACTTATTCACATCACATCCTCTTTGCTTAATTCAACCAGCCCTTGACCCAATCCATCACCGAATCAGGCGAGGCCGGGCTACCACTGCCACAGGCTGGGCCGGGTGCTGGTTCACTGCCGCGAATATACGGCATCTGGACCGCATTCGGGCAGGTCGAATCGGAGCCTTGACCTGTGCTGGAATTGATCCAGGCCTGTACCACGTTCTCCGGCAGCGGCGTATCCAATGAAAGTGGATCGGCCTTGCGCATGAAGCTTGTCCATATCTGCAACGCGCCGGTCGCGCCGGTGAACGGGGTTTTGCCGTTATCGTCCCGGCCCACCCAGACAACCGCCAGCAAATCCTGACTGAAACCGGCGAACCAACTGTCACGCGAATCATTACTGGTGCCGGTTTTGCCCGCCAGGTTCAGTGAGCTTGGCAGTTGGCTATACACCGACTTACCCGTGCCTTCGCGCATGACGCGCTGCATCGCATTCTGTACCAGGTAAATCGAGCCTGGATCAAAGCGCTGCTGAATCTGGAACGGATAGCGCTTGAGCGGTTCGCCCTCGGCGGTCAATACGCTACGAATACCGCGCATCGGCGTATTGAAGCCACCATTGGCAATGGTTTGGTACATGGTTGCTACTTCCATCGGGCTGAGCCCGCCCGCGCCCAGCAACATCGACGGATACGCAGGCCATTCACGGGTCACACCCAACTTGGCCAAGGTCTTGAACACATTCGGCACACCCAGTTCGAGCCCCAGTTTGGCCGTGGACAAGTTGTAGGAATGCGCCAACCCCTGGTACAGGAAAATGTTGCCGTGAGCTTTACGGTCGTAGTTCTGAGGTTTCCATATCTGACCATCTGCACCTTTGACCGAGAACGGTTCGTCAGCCACCCAACTGGTCAGGGTGTACTGGCTTGGACGCTCAAGGGCCGTGAGGTAGATGGCTGGCTTGACCAGCGACCCAATCGGGCGCACGGCATCGATCGCCCGGTTGAACCCGGCATACCCGGCCTGACGGCTACCGACCAACGCCTGGACTTCGCCGGTTTCCGGATTGGTCACGACCATCGCCGCTTCCACATCCTCGGAACCCTTGCGACCCGCCAGCTTCTTGAACGTCTCATTGACCGCAGCTTCTGACTTCATCTGCAGGATCGGATCAAAGCTGGTGAAAATACGCAGGCCTTCTTCGGTCAAATCTTCGTCGCGGTAGTCTTCACGCAACTGCCGTTTGACCAGATCCAGGAAACCGGGGAACGAGCTGTCTGCCAGGCTGCCCACCTTGGACACGCCCAATGGCATCTTCTTGGCCGCAGCAACAACTTCCGGCGTCGCCACGCCTTGCTGCTCCAGAAGATCGAGCACCAGATTGCGGCGCTCCATTGCGCGGTCGGGATAGCGACGCGGATTGTAATAGGACGGGCCTTTGACCATGCCGACCAGCAGCGCTACTTGATGCAGTTTCAGTTCGGACAGCGGCTGACTGAAGAAATACTGGCTGGCAAGGCCGAAGCCGTGGACCGCACGCTGTCCGTCCTGCCCAAGGAAGACCTCATTGAGATACGCCTCGAGAATTTCCTGCTTGCTGTAATGCACCTCCAGCAGCATCGCCATCATGGCTTCGTTCAGCTTCCGGTTGAGGCTGCGTTCGTTGGTCAGGTAGAAGTTCTTGACCAACTGCTGCGTCAGCGTGCTCCCGCCCTGGCGCATCTGCCCGGCAGACGCATTGACCCAGAACGCCCGGGCGATCGACTTGGGCGACACACCAAAGTGGTGATAGAAATCCCGGTCTTCGACGGTGATCAGGGTATCGAGCAAATAAGGCGGCGCTTGATCAAGCTTGATCAGGATGCGGTCTTCAAGGTTCTTCGGGTAAAGCCCACCGATCAATAACGGCTCAAGACGGGCGACCGACAGTTTCGAACCATTAGGCGCCGACAACCCGGCCACATAGTCGCCCGAGAACCGCACGCTGACTTGCTGCGCGGTGTCAGTGCCTTCATAGAACTGAAAACCACGAGTATTGAGATCGACTGTGCTGCCACTCACCGCCGCCGCGCCGGGACCATTGGCGATGCTTTCACGGCGATAACCCAAGGCGTCGAGCTCAGTCAAGAAATCTACCTGAGAAAGCTTTTGTCCGACGAACAGCTCCAACGGACGGGCATAAACCTTGGCCGGAATCGTCCAGCGCTTGCCAGAAAACTTCTCCTGGACCACGGCGTCGAGATAGACCGCAAAGCCGGCCAGCACAACAAGACCGACAAGCCCGAGCTTCAGGGCCCAGCCAAACCAGGTGCGAAGACCGCCAGAAGCGGGTTTTTTTGGGGTGCGGGAAGTGCGGGTACGAGTCATGGCGGCGGATTATACGCACTTTATCGAGGATCCGCAGACGCGCTTCTAGCGGTTTGCAGCGCGGCCATGAGTCGCCATAATGGCGGCCTCGAATTTCAAACCCTTGAAGGATCGCCTGTGAGCCAGTCCCTGATTGCCGCCCTGCAAAACCCGGCCCTCTATCCGCATCCGGTAGAAGGTTTCCAGGTCATTGAGACGCATATCTCGTGGGTGCTGCTCACCGGCCCCTACGCGTACAAAATCAAGAAGCCGGTCAACTTCGGCTTCCTCGATTTCACCACCCTGCCAGCCCGCGAGCACTTTTGTCGCGAAGAGCTGCGCCTGAACCAACGCCTGACTAACGATTTGTACCTGGACGTTCTGCCGATTACCGGCAGCGTTGAAGCGCCGCAATGGGGCGGCGATGGCGAGGTGATTGAATACGCGCTCAAAATGCGCCAGTTCCCGCAAAGCCAGTTGCTCAGCACGCTGCAGGCTAATAGTGAATTGACCACCTCGCACATCGACGAGATGGCCAAACTGATTGCCGAGTTCCACATCAACGCCCCGCACGTTCCGCTGGAGCATGCGCAGGGCACGCCTGAAAGCGTGATGGCGCCGGTCCTGCAAAACTTCGAACAAATCCGCCCTTTGATCAGTGACAAAGCTGACTTGCAGCAGTTGGATGCGTTGCAGGCTTGGGCACAAAGCAGCTTCGAACGACTTAAAGACCTTTTCGCTCAACGCAAGGCTGCAGGCTTCATTCGCGAATGCCATGGTGATATTCACTTGGGCAATGCCACGCTGATCGACGGCAAGGTGGTCATTTTCGACTGCATCGAATTCAACGAGCCCTTCCGGTTTACTGATGTCTATGCCGACATCGCGTTCCTGGCCATGGACTTGGAAGACCGCGGCCTGAAATCCCTGTCACGGCGCTTCATTAGCCAGTACCTGGAGCTGACCGGCGACTATCAGGGCCTGGAGCTGCTGAATTTCTACAAAGCCTATCGTGCGCTGGTTCGGGCCAAGGTTGCGCTGTTCAGCCTGCCGGATCACGCCGATCCTGTGCAACGCGCCAACACCCTGCGTCAATACCGTAACTATGCCAACCTGGCAGAAAGCTACAGCGCCATCCCGTCACGTTTCCTGGTGATTACCCACGGCGTTTCCGCCGTCGGCAAAAGCCACGTGGCGATGCGTCTGGTGGAAGCATTAGGCGCGATTCGCTTGCGCTCTGACGTCGAACGCAAACGTCTTTTCGGCAAACACAGCGAGAATGACGGCCTTTATAGTGCAGACGCCAGCGTCGCCACCTACACCCATCTGCACCAACTGGCCGACAGCGTGTTGCGCTCAGGCTTTCCTGTAGTGATCGACGCAACCTACCTCAAGCGCGAGCAACGCGACGCCGCTGCAAAAGCCGCCGAAGCCTCGGGGGCGCCGTTCCTGATCCTTGATTGCAACGCGCCACACGCGGTGATCGCGGGTTGGCTGGCGCAACGCCAGACGCAAAATGTTGATCCGTCCGACGCTACCATGGAAGTGATCGAAGCTCAGCAAGCCCATCGTGAAGCCTTGGGTGCTGATGAGATTCTGCGTAGCAAACGCGTCGAGACCAATAACAGCGCTGATCTGGACGGTCTGATTGCCCATATCCGTCAACAGTTGCCGGGCCTGTAAGCGATTCTTTAAGCCGTGATGCAGTTAACGCTTCACGGCTTAAAAATAGTGGCACTATACTGGCGCCATAATTCCAACAGGAGATGCCCAATGAGCCAGCCAAAGCTGCTCGACTCCCCGCTCTATGCTCTTCTGCACCACGACGACATCACCGCTTTCAATGAGCAGAAGCCAAAGACAGGCACCACAGATCTTGCCGGTGGTGATTTCCGTGGTCTGGACCTTCGCAGGCTGGACGCCACCGGCGTCGATTTCACGGATGCCTATTTCCGCTCCGCAGACCTGCGCGGCGTAGATCTGCGCCACTGCGCAATGGAAGGTGCCAGCCTTGGCCATGCACAGATCTCCGGGGCTTTTTTCCCGGTAGAACTGACGGCGGATGAGATTCTGATGTCCGTCAACTTCGGCACTCGGTTGCGCTACAAAAGCAAATGATCGCCCTATAATTCGGTCCGCACGTTCTATCGTGCGGACCGGATCGCGCTACACATCTCCCCTGCGCATCTCCGCGACGCCCCCCTTACCCACCTGGCTTGAGTCCCTCTCGAGCAACACCTGCATGGCCGCACTTTAGCCTGCGAAATCAATAGCCCAGCGTTTTTTCAACTGCCCGCTACACTCCTTTCAGATTTGCTGACACAGCAAACCCAGCGCAGTGCTCAACCATCGCAAGGAGGCATGATGAACGATGAGCTGCAACACTTGAAAAACCTCGGGAAAACGTCTGCCCAATGGCTCCATGCAGCGGGTATTCACAACGCTTCCGATTTGCGTCGGCTAGGCGCGGTGAATGCTTACAATGCGGTACGCACTCGAGGTTTTCGGGCATCGAAAGTGCTGCTCTATGCCATTGAAGGAGCATTGCTGGACATGCATTGGAATGACATTCCGATCGAACGCAAACAAGCGCTGAACGAGCAGTTGGATGCGCTTTCGTTGCACCACAGATAGTAAAAGTCCGCCCATTGAAATTAGTTTTTAACCGAACATTGACATGCAAATGATAATCGTTATTATTGCAACATCTGGTCGCGAGACTGGTCGATGATCTGAAAGACCAGTGGTTCGGGCTCTCGGATTGTCTCCTCATCAGGCTAATCACGGTTATTGACCCGGCTTTTTGCCGGGTCTTTTTTTGCCTATAAAAAAGACCCGACACCGAGTTCTTCTAGTGCCCCGGTGCCAGCACCCCTAGCCGGGTCAATACGTCATCAAGCAAACTCGAAGCGCCTAGCCGCACACGATTGACATTGACCCAATGCGGGCCGAAGCGGGCACGCGCCAGATCGAGATACACCCGCGCATCCTCGAACGTACGAATCCCTCCCGCTGCTTTGATTCCGGCCTGCCCACCCACTTCGGCGATCACCTCCAATATGATCCGCCCGGCCTGTGGCGTCGCATTGACGATGACTTTGCCGGAACTGGTCTCAATGAAGTCAGCGCCCGCAGCGATCACGTCCACACAGGCCTTGCGGATAATCTGCGGGTCTTTCAATTCACCGGTTTCCAGAATGACCTTGAGTAGCGCCCGCTCGCCACAGGCCGCTTTACACGCAGCGACCAAGTCCATCGCCACTTGCTGATCGCCGGTAAGCAAGGTGCGATAGGGGTACATCAGGTCGATTTCATCGGCACCGGAGGCCAGGGCCGCCCTGGTTTCGGAAACAGCTGATTGAATGTTAGGACTGCCATATGGAAAGTTGGCGACGGCAGTGACGCGCACAGCGTCCGCGTGCAAGTCATTCAAGGTACGCCGCGCCAGTTGCACAAAGCGCGGATAGACACACACCGCAGCGACCGCCCCCACTGGCGTGAGCGCTCGCTGGCAGAGGGCGATGATGCGCTCTTCAGTGTCATCGGCGTTGAGCGTGGTCAGATCAAGCAATCCGATCATTTGACGAGCCAGCTGCTCATCTTGAGAAATCATTTCTTTCATCCTGTTCTGCCCCTTGTACAACAGCCGAGACAATAAACGAGGCCAACGCTCCAATCTTGATCAAACGTCGAACAGGGACAGGGACTACAGAACTAAGGGAAGAGTCCGAATGAAAACATGCCTATGCATGCCAAGACCGCGTCGCTCAAGGCTTTTTAATCTGATCCCGCCACTGCGCGCAGTAATCCTGCGCAGGCAAAGCAGGGGTGTACCAGACGTAATCGGCAGCACCTGGCGCCACCTGCGCCCCGGTTTGTGCCAGAAGCAGCACAACGGTGCCTTTACTGACGCCCAGATCCAGAAGATGCAGGGGTACACCGATGTCCTTGCGCACATGGTAAGTGCCCGCAAACAGCAGCGCGGGCAGAGGTGCGGCAAGCAGCCTCTGAGCCATGCGCCTGTCTCGCTGTTGCTGGACCGCGAGCATCGCAGGCATGTGCTCTTCCGGCAGCAAACCACAATGAGATTCGCGAATCTGATTCAGCAATTGCTCGCGCACCGCCGGGGCGGTCGACTGTACGCCGGCCAGTGTCGGCACTTGCGTGTAGATCGCCATGATTTCGTCTGCGTCCAGGTTCGCCGCCAGCAACGGATAAGGCTGCCCCAAGGCAAAGCGTACGACCGGCCCGTAGAGCGCCCAGTCCCAACTCTTTTGCCACGCCAGAGTGACGGGCAGATCAGCAGGGGCCTTCGAATTTTTGAAGTCTGCGTGGACCGCATCAACCTTCGCTTGCTGGTCAGGGTTGAGCATCTCCAGCAGCAGGCTGCCTTGCGTACGCCGGTCAGTCAGAGCTTGCAAGAGCCATAGCTGCAAAGCATGGTGATCGGGGTTGTCGTGTTGCTCACCGACAAGGACGCGCGATGCCTGCGCCAAACGGTCAGCCAGTTGCTGCGGTGTCAGTTCCCGACCGCTGTTTAAATCACGAATCATGCCTGGGTCCACACGATCAAGAGGGTTTTGCCAAGCCGGTATATTCCGCAAGGGAGCTGTCGCTTGGCAAGCGTTTAGCGCAGCCAATACCACGACAAACACCACAATCGAGCGCAAACGAAGCATCAAGTCTGCCTTTTATCGGGCGATGATCAGGGGGTGCCCACGCTCAGGATGGCATTGCACCAATACCTCCAGACCGAAGACCGCTTTGAGCGGCTCAGGCTGGAGAACGACGGCAGGACTGCCCAGCGAATGAGCGTGACCACTCTCCAACAACAGTAGACGGTCACAGTAGCGCGCCGCCAGATTCAAGTCGTGCAGGATAACCATCACCGCCGTCCCACGGTCGGCAAATTCGCGGACTGCTTGTAAGGTGGTGTGTTGATGCAGAGGGTCGAGCATTGATGTTGGCTCATCCAGCAATAACGTCTGGCCACTTTCACCCGGCCACAACTGTGCCAGCACCCGTGCCAGATGAACGCGTTGGCGTTCGCCACCCGACAAGGCCATGTAACTGCGCCCCTGTAGGTGTGCCGCATCCGCAGCCATCAAGGCCGCGTGAATGACGTCGGCATCGCGCGCCCTGCCACTGTCATGGGGCAAACGACCCATTGCCACCACCTCTTCCACCCGAAAAGAGAAACTCAACGTCGAGCTTTGCGGCAATACAGCCAAACGCCGTGCCCGCGCCGACCCGTCCCAGTCGGCCAAGGGTTTTTGATCCAGCCAGACCTGACCCTGCGCGGGCTTCAGCTCACCACACAACGCCCCCAGCAAAGTACTTTTACCCGCACCGTTGGGGCCCAGCACGCCCAGCACCTCCCCCGGACGAAGGTCCAGGGTGATGTCCGTCAATACCGTTTTCGTGCCGCGTCGAATGTGCAGGTTTTCGGTGCATAACATCAGGTGCATCCTCGCAGCAACATCAGGTACGTCCACGTACCAGTAGGTACAAAAAGAACGGCGCACCCAAAAACGCGGTCACGATACCAATCGGCAGTTCAGCTGGCGCCAACACCAAACGCGCCAAGAGATCGGCGAACAACAACAGACTGGCCCCCGCCAACGCCGAAGCAGGCAACAGCACTCGATGATCAGGCCCCGTTAACAAGCGCACCAGATGCGGCACGATCAGTCCGATAAAACCAATCATGCCAGCCGCCGCCACCGCAGCACCCACACCCAACGCGGTACAAAAAATAAGTTCACGCTTGAGCTTTTCGACGTCGACCCCCAAATGCCGGGCTTCAGACTCCCCCAGCAACAAGGCATTCAGCGCCTTGGCGCGACGCGGCAGCCAACTGATGATCAGCACGCAGACCAACAGCAAAGGCCACAATCGGACGTAGCTGGCGCCGTTGAGGCTGCCAAGGTTCCAGAATGTCAGTGTGCGCAAGGTGGCGTCATCGGCCAGGTAGGTAAACAGGCCGATGGTCGAGCCGGCCAATGCGGTCAGTGCGACACCCGCCAATAGCATGACCGCGACACTGGTCTGCCCATCACGTCGGCCCAATCGGTAGACCATCGCGGTGACACCCAGTCCGCCGACAAACGCACATAGCGACAACACATAGGGCGCGAACACTTCCGGCAACCCTCCAAAAACCGAACCGCAGACAATCGCAATCGCAGCCCCCAAGGCCGCACCGCTGGAAACACCGACCAGCCCGGGATCGGCCAACGGGTTTCGAAAAAGGCCTTGCATGGCAACGCCGGTCAACGCCAGCACCGCCCCGACGGCCAGTCCCAGAAGCGTGCGCGGTAAACGGATCTGGCCGAGGATCAGCTCTGCCTGCTCCAGGCCTGCGCCTGACACCGGCAAGCCAAGCAGACGCAAACCTGCTCGCAGGGTGTCGGTCAGCGGCAAACTGACAGGGCCCAGTGCCAGGGATAACCAAAACGCAATAAAGCACACCACGCCCAAGCCGATGAACAGCACACGTGGTTGCACTAAAACTTTCATGGCGGTGACAACTCTGCCGTCGGGCCGTTAGCAACCGAAGACATTTGGTTAACGAAAAATCCGGCACAGAGACTGATGAGGCTGGCACGCAGGGGCATAACGAGGTTCCTTTGAGTTTTTACTGCGACCCGTTTTCAAGAGGCAGCATCAAACCACCAGAGCTGCGACACTATCGAGTCTTGGCTGAACTTACTGGCGATCGGAGCCAACCATGAAATATCTCTGCGCCGCAGAGTACCTGACTGAATCCCAAAGTCGCGGCTTTGACCTCAACGGTCTCAAACTGCTGGCGATACGCCGGGAGGGGCACGTCTTCGTTTACCACAATCGATGCCCGCATCGCGGTGTACCGCTGGAGTGGCAACCCGATCAATTTCTCGATGCCAGCGCGAGCCTGATCCAGTGTGCGACCCATGGCGCACTGTTTTTGATTGAAAACGGAGAATGTGTGGCCGGGCCTTGCGCAGGGCAATCGTTAAGCGCGATAGCCTGCCGCGAGGACCCGGACGGGATCTGGGTCAGCCTGCCCTAGGATCTGTTGACGTTTGGTAACGACCGCCACCAAACGTCAACAGACCCTAGCCACGCTCACTGCCCTAAATGCACCTCAAGCCGCCGGTCAATCCAGACCTCTTCAGGGGTCAGTTGCACACCATAGGCCAGCACTTCAACACCTGCCGCAATAGCGTCACGCAGGGCAGCAGCATAAGCCGGATCAACCTCTTCGGCCGGGCGTACCGCGTCGATCCCGGTCAAGTTGACGCAATACAACAGCACCGCACGCCCGCCCTCCCGAGCCAGGCTCGCCAGCTCCCGAAGGTGACGCGCACCGCGCTGGGTCACCGCATCTGGAAAGGCCGCAATCCGCGAGTTGTCAAAACCCAGGGTCACGCTTTTGACCTCGACAAAAGCCGGCCCGCTCGGGTAGTCCAGGCGAAAATCCACCCGACTGTTTTCCTGACCGTAAGCCACTTCGCGCTTGAGTGCGGTATAGCCGTTCAGCTCCGCGATCACGCCAGCGCGCAAAGCCTCCTCCACCAGGTGATTCGCCCGCCCGGTATTGACGCAGGCGAAGCGCCCTTGCGGGGTTTCACTGATCTCCCACGTACCCGGCAACTTGCGTTTGGGATCGTTTGAGCGACTGAACCAGACACGCCCGCCCGGCGCCATGCAGTTGAACATCGAACCGGTGTTGGGGCAGTGAATGGTCAGCTTTTCACCGTTTGCCGTTTCAATGTCGGCGAGAAAACGCTTGTAGCGAATCACTAGACGACCTTGCTCAAGCTCGGGAGAAAAGCGCATCAGCCCTGCCACGTCCGCAAACCACGGGCGATCCGCTCAACCGCTTCCTGCAAACGCGGCAGGCTCTGGGTGTAGGCAAACCGTACGTGATGACCCGCCTGAAAACGGCCGAAGTCCAGCCCTGGGGTGATCGCGACATGCTCGGTTTCAAGAAAGTGCCGACAGAACGCAAACGCATCGCCGCCAAAGGCGCTGATGTCCGCGTAAAGGTAAAAAGCGCCTTCTGGCTCGACGGCGATGCCAAAACCCATTTCGCGCAAGGCCGGTAACAGGAAGTCACGCCGACGCCCGAACTCGGTACGCCGCTCTTCGAGAATCGCCAGGGTCTGCGGCTCGAAACAGGCCAGCGCGGCATACTGGGCCATGCTGGGCGCACTGATGTAGAGGTTTTGTGCGAGTTTTTCCAGGTCCGCCACAGCATCTTCGGGCGCGACCAGCCAGCCCAGACGCCAGCCGGTCATGCCGAAATATTTGGAGAAACTATTGAGAACGAATGCGTCATCATCGACTTCAAGCACACTGGCCGCATCGCAGCCGTAAGTCAGACCGTGGTAGATCTCATCCACCACCAAATGGCCGTTGCGCGCTTTCAATGCTGCTGACAACGCAGCCAGTTCATCGCGCTGGAGCAAGGTGCCGGTCGGGTTGGCTGGCGATGCGACCAGTGCACCGACACTGTCCTGATCCCAGTACTGTGCCACCAGCCCCGGCGTCAGTTGATAACGAACGTCCGGTCCCACCGGCACCAACTGAGCAGCCCCCTCAACCAGCCGGAGGAAATGCCGGTTGCAGGGATAACCTGGATCGGCCAACAGCCAGTGCTTGCCGGGGTCGACCAGCAGACTGCTGGCAAGCAGCAAGGCACCCGAACCACCGGGCGTCACGAGAATTCGGTGTGGATCGACAGTTACCTGGTAGCGTTGGGCGTAGAAGCCGGCAATGGCTTCACGCAACTCTGGCAAGCCACGGGCTGCGGTGTAGCGGGTTTTGCCCGCAGCCAACGCCGCCTGACCGGCTGCAATGATTGGCTCGGCGGTGGTGAAATCCGGCTCGCCGATCTCCAGATGAATGACATCGTGGCCCGCCGCCTGTAGTTCATTCGCCCGCGCCAACAACGCCATGACATGAAAAGGTTCGATGGCGCGACTGCGCGCACTGTAGGGCTGAGCCATGAGTCTTCCTTTATGAGGAGAGTCGAAATATCAATCGCATGATTCTACCCAAGCGCCCGCCCAAGAGTCCGTTTAATGATGCGTTTTACTAATGAACGGTCCCGCATTCAGATAAAAAATAAAACCGAACAGGCGCTCTTGCGGGGGCTAAAATTAGTTTTTCGAACGCTTTTTTATGCACCATGTCCAACCATCAGGGCCTTTAAAGGCGAACGACAACAATACCCTCGACAACAGGGAGTGGCGCGGTCCGATTCGATCTGGTAAGTTCGCCCGCTTGCAGCCGCAGGGCCGGCAGGTGTCGGTGATGGATCATTCCTGCGCAATGGATTAGAAGAGTAAGAGGCGGTCCATTCATGCCCACCCAAGAAAAGCAGCAGAGCAGTCAGCTAATACGCGACTTCGAACCTTACGTAATAAGTAAGGACGAGGAGTATATGGGCGAGCCCATGCGCCAGCACTTCACCAGCATCCTCAAGAAATGGAAGGTGCAGTTGATGCAAGAGGTCGATCGGACCGTGGTCCACATGAAGGACGAAGCGGCCAATTTCCCCGATCCCTCAGATCGCGCCAGCCAGGAAGAAGAGTTCAGCCTGGAACTGCGTGCTCGTGATCGCGAGCGCAAGCTAATCAAAAAAATCGACAAGACGTTGCAACTGATCGAGGACAAAGAATACGGTTGGTGTGAATCCTGCGGCGTAGAGATCGGTATCCGCCGACTCGAAGCCCGCCCTACTGCCGACCTTTGCATCGATTGCAAAACCTTGGCAGAAATCAAGGAAAAACAGGTCGGTAAATGACCTGAAAAAGGGGCGCTCAGGCGCCCCTTCTTGTTTCTGGACCTTTTGAATTCCAGTAACATCACGCTCATGAAATCCCCCTCCTATATCGGGCGCTTTGCGCCAACCCCTAGCGGTTACCTGCATTTTGGTTCCTTGGTCGCGGCCTTGGCCTCGTACCTTGACGCGCGTGCGGCAGGCGGCCAATGGCTGATGCGCATGGAAGACCTCGACCCGCCGCGCGAAGTCGCCGGTGCGCAGTTGGCTATTCTGCAAACTCTCGAGCGCTATGGCTTCGAGTGGGATGGCGAGGTCCTCTATCAAAGCCAGCGCCATGAGGCTTATGCCCAGGTGGTTAATCGCTGGTTGAGCCAGGGCCTGGCTTACGCCTGCACGTGCTCGCGCAAGCAGTTGGAAGACTTCCACGGTGTTTATCCAGGCTTGTGCCGCAATGCAGGGCATGACCCTGACCACGCGGCGGTACGCATCCGCGTGCCGGAGCTGGAGTATCGATTTACCGACCGTGTGCAGGGCGAGTTTGCTCAGCATCTGGGGCGAGACGTCGGCGATTTCGTCATTCGTCGGCGTGATGGCCTCTACGCCTATCAATTGGCGGTAGTGATCGACGACGCCTGGCAAGGGGTCACCGATATCGTGCGGGGTGCCGATCTGCTCGACTCCACGCCCCGCCAGCTCTACCTGCAGGAACTGCTCGGCCTGCCTCAACCCCGCTATCTGCATGTACCGCTGATTACCCAACCCGACGGCAACAAGCTGGGTAAGTCGTATCGCTCACCGCCGTTGCCGAGCGATCAAGCCAACCCGCTCCTGCTGCGAGCCCTGCGTGCGCTGGGCCAACCCGTCAGCAACGAGCTTGAATATGCCAGCCTGAGAGAGTTACTTGATTGGGGAATTCGCCACTGGGACGCGGCACTTATCCCGCGCACCCACAGCCTTGAAGAGGCTCGATTAAGCTGAGCTAGAGCGGCAAGTGCACCCCGGCGTGAGCGGTTAGCAAAACGCCACTTGCAGCTTGGCTGCCATCCAGTACCATCGCCCGTCCGTGACGGCGTGTTCACAGAGAGGCCAGCATGTATATCTATCGATTGGTCCTGCTCCTGGTGGTGGGGATATACCTTTTTTCCCCGGCCATCATGGATTGGTGGATTGACCCGACAGGCGCGTGGTATCGCCCGTATTTACTCTGGCTGATTCTGATCGTCGTGACCTTTATCCTGCAGAGTCAACGTGATGCCGATGAGCTTTAGCCTGACCCAGATGATCCTGATCAGTGCCACCTATTTGCTGGTGCTGTTCGGCGTCGCCTGGGTCAGTGAACGCGGCCTGATTCCGCGCTGGATCATTCGTCACCCCCTGACCTACACCCTGTCGCTTGGGGTGTATGCCAGCGCCTGGGCCTTTTATGGCACGGTCGGTCTGGCCTATCAGTATGGCTACGGCTTTCTTTCCAGCTACCTTGGCGTGTCCGGGGCCTTTCTGCTGGCGCCCGTATTGCTGTACCCGATCCTCAAGATCACCCGCACGTACCAGTTATCATCACTGGCCGACTTGTTTGCCTTTCGCTTTCGCAGCACCTGGGCCGGCGCGCTGACCACCATCTTCATGTTGATCGGCGTCCTGCCGTTACTGGCCTTGCAGATCCAGGCCGTGGCCGACTCCATCGGTATCCTGACCCGCGAACCTGTGCAGAACCGCGTTGCCCTGGCGTTCTGCGCACTGATCACGCTGTTCACTATTTTCTTCGGTTCACGGCACATCGCGACCCGGGAAAAGCATGAAGGGCTGGTGTTCGCCATCGCCTTCGAATCGGTGATCAAGCTGATCGCCGTCGGCGGCATTGGTCTGTATGCGTTGTACGGTGTGTTCGACGGCCCGCAGCAGCTTGAACAGTGGTTGCTGCAAAACCAGGCCGCCCTCGCCGCCCTGCACACACCGTTGCAAGAAGGCCCTTGGCGCACGTTGCTGCTGGTGTTCTTCGCCTCAGCGATTGTCATGCCGCACATGTACCACATGACCTTCACCGAAAACCTCAATCCGCGCTCACTGGTCAGCGCCAGTTGGGGTTTGCCGCTGTTTCTGCTGTTGATGAGCCTGGCCGTGCCGCTGATTCTCTGGGCGGGCCTTAAACTCGGCGCGACCACCAGCCCTGAATATTTCACCTTGGGTATCGGTATTGCCGCCAACAACAGAGCGCTGGCGCTGCTGGCGTATGTCGGTGGGTTATCGGCGGCAAGCGGACTGATCATCGTCACCACCCTGGCGCTGTCCGGGATGGCCCTCAATCACTTGGTGTTGCCGCTGTATCAGCCACCTGCTGAAGGCAACATCTACCGCTGGCTGAAGTGGACCCGTCGAGCACTGATCGTCGCGATCATCATGGCGGGCTACGGGTTTTACCTGTTGCTGGGTGCACAGCAGGACTTGGCGAATCTGGGCATTGTGGCCTTCGTCGCCACGTTGCAGTTTTTACCGGGCGTGCTGTCGGTCCTGTATTGGCCAACGGCCAACCGTCGCGGCTTTATCGCTGGGTTGCTGGCTGGGATCCTCGTGTGGTTGGTCACCATGTTGTTGCCGTTGATCGGCAATTTGCAGGGATTTTACATCCCACTGTTGAACATGATTTACGTGCTCGACGACACCAGCTGGCACATGGCAGCCATCGCCTCCCTGGCGGCCAACGTTCTGATATTCACCCTGATTTCGCTGTTCAGTAATGCCAGCCCGGAAGAAGCCAGCGCTGCTGAAGCGTGCGCCGTCGACAACGTGCGGCGCCCACAACGGCGCGAGCTGCACGCAGCCTCACCCCAGGAGTTCGCCACCCAGCTGGCCAAACCCCTCGGCGCCAAGGCCGCACAAAAAGAAGTCGAACAGGCACTGCGCGATCTTTACCTGCCCTTTGATGAGCGTCGGCCTTATGCCCTGCGCCGCTTACGCGACCGGATCGAGGCCAACCTGTCCGGGCTGATGGGCCCCAGCGTCGCTCAGGACATGGTTGAAACTTTCCTGCCGTATAAGTCCGGCAGCGAAAACTACGTGACCGAAGACATTCACTTTATCGAAAGTCGACTCGAGGACTACCACTCACGGCTGACTGGCCTTGCCGCCGAACTCGATGCCTTGCGCCGCTATCATCGCCAGACCCTGCAAGAGCTGCCAATGGGCGTCTGCTCACTGGCCAAGGATCAAGAGATCCTGATGTGGAACAAGGCCATGGAAGAGTTGACCGGCATCGCGGCCCTGCGTGTGGTGGGATCGCGACTGGAAACCATCGCCAACCCATGGAAAGAGTTGCTGCAGGGCTTTATCGACCTGCCCGACGAACACCTGCACAAACAACGCTTGGGCCTCGACGGCCAGACCCGCTGGCTGAACCTGCACAAAGCCGCGATTGATGAACCGCTCGCCCCCGGGAACAGCGGCCTGGTATTGCTGGTTGAAGATTTGACCGACACCCAGATGCTCGAAGACAAACTGGTCCACTCCGAACGACTGGCCAGCATCGGTCGGCTGGCGGCCGGTGTTGCCCACGAAATCGGCAATCCGATCACCGGTATTGCCTGCCTGGCGCAGAACCTGCGCGAAGAGCGCGAGGACGACAGCGAACTGACCGAAATCAGCAGCCAGATTCTCGAGCAGACCAAACGTGTTTCACGCATCGTACAGTCGCTGATGAGCTTCGCCCACGCTGGCGGTCATCAACATTCCGACGAACCGGTGTGCCTGGCCGAAGTGGCGCAAGATGCCATTGGTCTGCTCGCGCTGAACCGGCGCAACTACGAGGTGCAGTTCTTCAACCTGTGCAACCCCGAACACTGGGTCGATGGCGATCCGCAACGGTTGGCGCAAGTGTTGATCAACCTGCTCACCAATGCCCGGGACGCAACCCCTTCAGGCGGCGCGGTACGGGTTAAAAGCGAAGTATCGGAACACACTGTCGATCTGATCGTAGAAGATGAAGGCAGTGGAATTCCCAAGGCGATCATGGACCGATTGTTCGAACCATTCTTCACCACCAAGGATCCGGGAGAAGGCACCGGACTGGGCCTCGCACTGGTCTATTCCATCGTTGAAGAGCATTATGGACAGATCACCATCGACAGCCCGGCCGACCCCGAGCACCAACGCGGTACCCGTATTCGGGTGACACTACCGCGCCATGTCGAAGCGACGTCCGCTGTGAACTGAGACCGTCGAGAGTATCAAATCAATGCCGCACATTCTGATCGTCGAAGACGAAACAATTATCCGCTCGGCCCTGCGACGCCTACTGGAACGCAACCAGTACCAGGTCAGCGAAGCCGGTTCAGTGCAGGAAGCCCAGGAACGTTTCAACATCCCCTCGTTTGACCTCATCGTCAGTGATCTGCGCCTGCCTGGCGCACCCGGTACCGAGCTGATCAAACTGGGCCAGGGTAAACCTGTCCTGATCATGACCAGCTATGCCAGCCTGCGCTCTGCCGTGGACTCGATGAAAATGGGCGCGGTGGACTACATCGCCAAACCCTTTGACCACGACGAAATGCTCCAGGCCGTCGCGCGTATTCTGCGTGACAGGCAAAGCATCCAAAGCCTGCAGGCCGAGCGCAGCGCCGCGGCTTCAAAACCTGCTGGTGCCGGCGGCTCCGATAAAGGCGCGGTCGATAACAGCAACGGTGAAATCGGCATTATTGGCTCGTGTGCTCCGATGCAGGATCTTTACGTCAAGATCCGCAAAGTCGCGCCGACCGACTCCAACGTGCTGATTCAGGGCGAATCAGGCACCGGCAAAGAGCTGGTGGCCCGCGCCCTGCACAACCTGTCCAAACGCGCCAAGGCACCGATGATTTCGGTGAACTGTGCCGCGATCCCGGAATCGCTGATCGAGTCCGAGCTGTTCGGCCACGAGAAAGGTGCATTCACCGGCGCCAGTGCAGGCCGTGCAGGCCTGGTAGAAGCCGCTGACGGCGGCACCCTGTTCCTCGATGAGATCGGCGAGTTGCCACTTGAGGCCCAGGCACGCCTGCTACGCGTGCTCCAGGAAGGCGAGATTCGTCGCGTCGGCTCGGTGCAATCGCAAAAGGTCGATGTGCGCTTGATTGCCGCCACCCACCGTGACCTCAAGAGCCTGGCCAAGATCGGCCAGTTCCGTGAAGACCTGTATTACCGTCTGCACGTTATCGCCCTGAAATTGCCAGCCCTGCGCGAGCGTGGCGCCGACGTCAATGACATCGCCCATGCGTTTCTCGCCCGCCAAAGCGCGAAAGTCGGGCGCACGGACCTGAAATTCGCCCCGGATGCCGAGCAGGCCATTCGTCACTACACCTGGCCCGGTAACGTTCGCGAGCTTGAAAACGCCGTCGAGCGCGCCGTGATTCTGTGCGAAAGCCCGGAAATCTCTGCGGAGCTGCTGGGCATCGATATCGAGCTGAGCGATCTGGATGATGACGACTTCATGGGCCTGGCGCCGCAGCAGAGCTCATCCAGTTCTACCAGCCACGATCCGACCGAAGACCTGTCACTGGAAGACTACTTCCAGCACTTCGTTCTCGAGCATCAGGACCACATGACCGAAACCGAATTGGCCCGCAAACTCGGGGTCAGCCGTAAATGCCTGTGGGAACGGCGTCAGCGTCTGGGTATCCCGCGTCGCAAAACCGGTGTTGCCAACGAGAGCTGAGGAAAAAGGACCTAAAGGCTCTAGCACGCGGTGCTCCTGCCTTTAAATAACTGTTACCTGCTTCATATCGCGTAACAAGAGCCGGGTCTTATGGTAACGAAGACCCGGCTTTTTTGTGCCTCAAAAAAACCGCCACTCCCCGCCAGCCCCCGATTTCAAAGGGATTTAAAAAGTTGGCACAGGTCCTGCTATATGTCTTGTACAAGAACAATAACAAGCCATGCGACAGACAATAAAAATAAGACGAATCGACTCACGCACAATAAAAACAACACGGCGGAGGCGCAGCTAACTGATTCTTTTGGAGAGGTGTTGTATTTGGGGCTTGCCCCGCAACCAGGCCGAGAACAATAAAAACTACCCTTAGGTAGAGCCTGAACTGGTTGGATCGAACGATCATTGCAACGCAGCGACCAAAGCAATCCGTTTGCTCTTGACTCCCGATTGGGAGGTTTCACAAGCGAAAACCTTGTGGATTGGGCACTTAATAAAAACAAAAAGCCCGACTTAATAATAAAAATAAAGCGCAAACACTTTGGGGGAGCTTCGGCTCCCCCAGTAGCTTCTGTAACACCCCTCGTGATCTCCCGCTAACGGCTCCTGACACAGCCCTCTGTGCGCAGCTTCCTACACCATCCCCCGACTAAATGCTAGAATCCCCGCCCATCATGCGGTCATTCCTGTTTTTTGGCCGAATATCCCTTCAAACAGTGCATCCCATGCTGAAGAAGCTATTCCAGTCATTCCGTTCTCCCGTGCGTCGACCGCAACATATACGCAGCACGCCTGAAGTGCTCACCAGCAGCCAGCATTCGCTGCAACGCGGCCAATTCAGCCGTTATGCCGTCAGTATTGTCGAACGCCTGCAGAACGCCGGTTATCAGGCCTATCTGGTCGGCGGCTGCGTGCGCGACCTGATGCTGCATATAACCCCCAAGGATTTCGACGTCGCCACCAGCGCCACGCCGGAACAAGTGCGCGCCGAGTTCCGTAACGCGCGCGTCATTGGCCGTCGCTTCAAGTTGGTTCACGTCCATTTCGGTCGGGAAATCATCGAAGTCGCCACCTTTCGCGCCAACCATCCGCAAGATGATGAAGAAGAGGACAGCAATCAGTCTTCTCGCAACGAAAGCGGACGCATCCTGCGCGACAACGTTTACGGCACCCTTGAAGAAGACGCCCAACGCCGCGACTTCACCATCAACGCGCTGTATTACGATCCGGTCAGCGAGCGCGTCCTCGACTACGCCAATGGCGTGCACGACATTCGCAATCGCTTGATCCGCCTGATTGGCGATCCACAGCAACGCTATAAAGAAGATCCGGTGCGGATGCTGCGGGCCGTGCGTTTCGCCGCCAAGCTGGATTTCGGCATTGAAAAACACAGCGCCACGCCGATCCAGCAGTTAGCACCCATGCTGCGAGACATTCCTTCCGCGCGCCTGTTCGAAGAAGTGCTGAAGTTGTTCCTGTCCGGCTATGCTGAATCCACCTTCGAAATGCTGGTCGACCTCGAACTGTTCGAGCCGCTGTTCCCGGCCAGCGCCAACGCCCTGGAACTCAACCCTACGTACACCCACACGCTGATCAGCGAAGCATTGGCCAATACCGACCTGCGTATTTCGCAGAACAAACCGGTTACCCCCGCCTTCCTGTTTGCCGCACTGCTCTGGCCTGCCCTGCCGGCCAAAGTGATTCGTTTGCAGGACCGTGGGATGCCACCGATTCCGGCCATGCAGGAAGCCGCCCACGAACTGATCGCCGAACAGTGCCAGCGCATTGCTATTCCCAAGCGTTTCACCATGCCGATCCGCGAGATCTGGGACATGCAGGAACGTTTGCCTCGTCGTTCCGGCAAACGCGCCGATCTGTTGCTCGATAACCCGCGCTTCCGTGCGGGCTACGACTTCTTGCTGCTACGCGAAACCGCCGGTGAAGAGACCGACGGTCTAGGCGACTGGTGGACTGACTATCAGGAAGGTAACGACAGCGAACGACGCAACATGATTCGTGACCTGGGCAACAAGCCTGATGGTACCGGTGCCGCACCGCGCAAACGCCGTCGCAGCAGTGGCAGCAAACGCAAGCGCAATGCCACCGACGGACCGACCACGTCAGGTGACTGATAGAGGGGGCGATTGATCATGGAGCGTGTCTATATTGGCTTGGGCAGCAATCTGGCTGATCCGGCCGAACAACTGCGCAACGCCCTCAAAGCCTTGGCGCAATTGGCGCACTCCAGGCTGGTGGGCGTGTCTTCGTTTTATGCGAGTAATTCGTTGCTGCCCGGTCAGCCACGTTTTACCAATGCGGTCGCCGCACTGGACAGCGAACTTGAACCCTTGGCGTTGCTCGATGCATTGCAGGCCATCGAACTCGATCAAGGCCGCGAACGGCATGAGCGTTGGGGCCCACGTACGCTGGACCTGGATATTCTGATCTACGGCGAACGCCTGATCGATGAGGTGCGCTTAAAGGTGCCGCACTATCACCTGCATGCCCGGCCCTTTGTTCTGTATCCCTTGGCCGAACTTGCGCCTCAACTATTACTGGCCGACGGCCGCCCCCTTGATCAGTTACTGGCAGACTGCCCATTCGTCGGGCTTGAGCGCCTACCCGCAAGCGTATAATCCATACGACCTATCTGGGGATTATGGGTAACAGCTACACAAAAACGGTAACACCTGTAATTGACTTCACGCCCCCTCCTCACGAAGATAGGCGTCCCGCTGTTCCCTACCGGGCACAAGGGCGCAAATCAGGCCACGGATAAACACCGCCAAAGACGGTGTGCCTGTTTTTTCAGATGATCTCACGCGTTGCTCGCAGTAGTTTTCACAGCGCCTGAACGAGGACTTTTTCATGCCAGACATATCCCTGACGACCCTGCAAAGCCTCAAGCAGAAAGGTGAGAAGATCACCATGCTGACCTGCTATGACGCGACGTTTGCTCACGCAGCCAGCCAGGCCGGTGTCGAAGTTCTGCTGGTCGGTGACTCTCTGGGCATGGTGTTGCAGGGCCATGACAGCACTCTACCCGTTACCAATGCCGAGATGGCTTACCACGTTGCCTGCGTCAAGCGCGGCAATCAGGGGGCATTGATTCTCGCTGACCTTCCGTTCATGGCCTACGCCACCCTTGAGCAGACGTTCACCAACAGCGCGCAGTTGATGCAAGCCGGTGCGCACATGATCAAGGTCGAAGGTGCCGCCTGGCTCGCCGAATCGATTCGGTTGCTGGCCGAACGCGGGATCCCGGTCTGCGCGCATATGGGCCTGACACCGCAATCGGTGAACATCCTCGGGGGCTATAAAGTACAGGGCCGTCTGGAGGCCCAGGCCCGTCAGATGCGCGCCGACGCCATTACGCTGGAGCAAGCTGGGGTCGCCATGATCCTGCTCGAATGCGTGCCGAGTGAACTGGCCCAGGAAATCACCCATGCGGTAAAAGTCCCGGTGATCGGAATCGGTGCTGGCAGTGCGACCGACGGTCAAGTACTGGTGCTGCATGACATGCTCGGCCTGTCCATCACCGGCCGCGTGCCCAAGTTCGTGAAAAACTTCATGACTGGCCAGCCGGATATCCAGTCAGCGTTGCAGGCTTATGTCGCTGCGGTTAAAGATGTGAGCTTCCCGGCAACTGAACACGGATTCTCGGCATGAACACAGTAAAAACCGTACGTGAGTTGCGTGCCGCCGTCGCTCGGGCGCGCGGTGAAGGCAAACGGATCGGTCTGGTCCCCACCATGGGCAACCTGCACAGCGGCCACGCGGCATTAGTCGTCAAGGCCGCCCAGCGTGCCGATTTTGTGGTGGCGAGCATCTTCGTCAACCCGCTGCAGTTCGGCCCGACCGAGGATCTGGCGACCTACCCAAGAACGTTGCCCGCCGATCAGGAGAAGCTGCTGCAGGCCGGCTGCCATCTGCTTTTCGCGCCGTCGGTCGAAGAAATGTACCCGCATGGTATGGAAGGCCAGACCCTGGTCAGTGTTCCGCACCTGTCTGACGTGCTGTGCGGCGCCAGTCGCCCCGGTCATTTCGAAGGCGTGGCCACCGTGGTCAGCAAGCTGTTCAACATGGTCCAGCCTGACCTTGCGGTTTTTGGCCAGAAGGACTTCCAGCAACTGGCGGTGATTCGCGCGGTGGTTCGTGACCTGAACATGCCGATCCAGATCATCGGCGAACCGACCGTACGCGCGGCCGATGGCTTGGCGCTGTCGTCGCGCAACAGCTATCTCAGCGACGAACAACGTGTTGCGGCACCGACGCTGTATCGGGTGATCAGTCAGATCGCCGAGGCTATTCATAACGGCGAACGCGATTTCAGTCGCTTGCTCGCCGCCGGTTCGGATCAACTCAAGGCAGTGGGGTTTCGCCCCGACTATCTGGAAATTCGTGACGCGACCACCCTTCGCCCAGCCACACCGGAAGATCACGACCTGGTGATTCTGGCAGCGGCTTATATGGGCTCAACACGCTTGATCGACAATCTGCATCTGACCAAGGAATAAAAATGCACGCAATCATGCTCAAGGCCAAACTGCACCGAGCCCAGGTCACCCACGCCGTACTCGACTACGAAGGCTCTTGCGCCATCGACGGTGAATGGCTGGACCTGTCAGGGATTCGCGAGTACGAGCAAATCCAGATTTACAACGTCGACAATGGCGAACGCTTCACCACCTACGCCATTCGTGGCGAAGAAGGGTCGCGGATGATTTCGGTGAACGGCGCTGCAGCCCATAAGGCGAAGGTCGGTGACCGTGTGATCATCTGCGCCTATGCCCATTACAGCGAAGCGGAACTGCTCAATTTCAAACCGCGCATGCTGTACATGGCCGCGGGCAATGAACTTAGTCACACCAGCAATGCCATACCCGTACAGGTAGCCTGAGCGAGCCCTGGACACGCAACAATACCGACCCACTGGAAAGCCGGCCATTGACGTGTGAAATAGTACCGAACGAAGGCAAAGCAACGCGCAGACAGGCGAGCAGACTGACGTTAGTGTTCAGTTATCCGTCTACGCTCAACGACTGGGCATTGAATTCTTCACACTCACCGTCCGGGCTTTTTTAGTGCCCGAAAGGCAGTTCAAGTACAAGGAAACCCGCAGCGATGGCGTACTACCGCACTCCTCTCGACGTGACGACCCTGCCCGCTTGGCAGGCGCTGAATCAACACCGCGAAGCCATGCAAGACTTCAGCATGCGCGAGGCGTTCAATGCAGATCCGCAACGTTTTACTGAATTCACACTCAGCAGTTGCGGGCTATTTCTCGACTACTCGAAAAACCTGATCACCCACGAAACCCGCGACCTGTTGGTGGGCCTTGCTAACGAAGCAGGCTTGCAGGACGCGATCAAGGCGTTGTTCGCCGGCGAGCTGGTCAACGCATCCGAAGGCCGTCCAGCCCTGCACACGGCGCTGCGCCGCCCGGTAGGCGACAAGCTGTCGGTGAATGGCGTCAACGTGATGCCTGAAGTGCACAAGGTGCTCAATCAGATCACCGAGCTGGTTGGACGTATTCACGACGGCTTATGGCGCGGCTACACCGAAAAGCCCATCACCGACGTGGTCAACATCGGCATCGGTGGCTCCTTCCTCGGCCCAGAACTGGTGTCCGAAGCACTGCTTTCCTACGCGCAGAAAGGCGTGCGCTGCCACTATCTGGCGAATATCGACGGCAGTGAGTTCCATGAGCTGTCGATGAAGATTCGCGCCGAGACCACGCTCTTCATCGTCTCGTCAAAATCGTTCAATACCCTGGAAACCCTGAAGAACGCCCAGGCTGCACGCGCTTGGTACCTGGCGCAAGGCGGTTCCGAAGCCGAGCTGTACCGTCACTTCATCGCTGTTTCCAGCAACAACGCCGCTGCGGTAGCGTTTGGGATCCGCGAAGAAAACATCTTCCCAATGTGGGACTGGGTCGGCGGTCGTTATTCGCTGTGGTCGGCCATCGGTCTGCCGATTGCCTTGGCCATCGGCATGTCCAACTTCAAAGAGCTGCTGTCCGGTGCCTACACCATGGACCAGCACTTCCAGAGCGCCCCGTTCGAACAGAACATGCCCGTGCTGCTGGCCCTGCTCGGGGTCTGGTATGGCAACTTCTGGGGCGCACGAAGCCACGCGATCCTGCCGTACGACCACTACCTGCGCAACATCACCAAGCACTTGCAGCAACTGGACATGGAGTCCAACGGCAAGAGCGTACGCCAGGACGGCTCACCGGTGTCCACCGACACCGGCCCAGTCATCTGGGGCGGCGTAGGTTGCAACGGCCAGCACGCCTATCACCAGTTGCTGCACCAGGGCACCCAGCTGATTCCGGCTGACTTCATCGTACCGATCGTCAGCTTCAACCCGGTGGCCGACCACCACCAATGGCTGTACGCCAACTGCCTGTCGCAAAGCCAGGCGCTGATGCTCGGCAAGACCCGCGCCGAAGCCGAAGCCGAGTTGCGTGACAAAGGCATGGCCGAAGAAGACGTCCAGAAACTCGCGCCGCACAAAGTGATTCCGGGCAACCGCCCGAGCAACACCCTGGTCGTAGAGCGCATCAGCCCACGCCGCCTTGGCGCGCTGGTGGCGATGTACGAGCACAAGGTCTTCGTCCAGAGCGTCATCTGGGGCATCAACGCTTTCGACCAATGGGGCGTGGAGCTGGGCAAGGAACTGGGCAAAGGCGTCTACAACCGCCTGACCGGCAGCATTGAAGAGCCGGCAGACGACGCGTCGACCCAAGGCTTGATCAATTACTTCCGTGGTCGTCACCGCGGCTGATCCATCCTTCGCCGCACCTCAAGACCCGCCCCCTCGCAAGAGGTGGCGGGTTTTTAATGCCCCTCCCCATACTCCACATACCGCGCCATCAGGTTGGGGCGGCGGAAGGTGTCGATCTGATCGATCTGTCCACGTATGTGGTAGAGCGCCCCTTCAAACGTTTCGTCATCCATGTCGATCCACAGTCGCGGATTGCGGCCGACTTCACGGTCGTATTGGGCGGTGACGGGGTCGAGGTGGCGGAATTCTTCGTAGCGCGGCAAGTCGGGCAACGGGCGGCTGGTGTCCATGTAGTTCTGCAAAAAATCCCACAGGGCACAGCACAACTCGCCAGCGCCCGGCGGAACCAGCGCGCCAAAGTTGATGACGATGTCACGATAGCGGTGGGCGATGTACAACACGTTCATCGGCAAGCCCTGACGGTCCGGGGTCGTGGCGATATAGGCATCGAACTCATAGAACGGCGCGGTCAGTTCACCAATGGTGCCGTTCTTTTTGTATTTGCCGTTGTTGTCGTAATCGAACAGCGTGACGAGGCCGGTGCGACGGTTTATTTCCCAGATCGGGCCTCGGGAGGGTTTGACCCAAAGTTTAGGGAAATAGCGGATGACTAATGAGGCGAGTGCCCAGCAAGTAAGTGGGATGCCAAAAAACCAGGAAAAAACATCCTCAAAGAATTCAATCGCTACACCAAGCCATGGATCATTACCCGTAAATATCATAGCTAGCAGTGCAAACAGTCCAGGGAGAAGACCGAGCAAAAAAAACCATTTCCCAAAAAGATGTAAATAGCCCCAGAAGTGTGAGCGCTTCGACCATAAGGCAAACCTGAAGCGCTCATAGTCATGCTGATCATGAAAGTCCACATGCTCGTAGGGTGCTGGAACATACGTCCCTAGTGCTTGCTTCTCTTCTCGTTCTTTGTTCATTTCCTCCTGAAACCGCAGGCTGTTGGGTTTTCGCCGAAGCAGAAAGTCATCGGGCGCGACTTCCTGCGTATTGCCCCAAGGCAGACGCATCTTGGCAAAGCGTCTGAGCCACGAACGCTCTACCGAAGGCGGTTGCTTGGGAATACTGTCGGAGCGATAAGCCGTGACCGCGTAATAAGATGAGCTCATGGTAGTCATTCCTGGCTCGGCACTTTATGCGTGGTTTCATCGGCCCAGAACAGTTGTTTAGCTTCCTCGAAGTTCGCTTTGGCGTAGGTCATGTCCTTGGAATTCAATCAACATACTCCACGTATCGCGCCATCAGGTTGGGGCGCCGGAAGGTGTCGATCTGATCGATCTGGCCACGCATGTGGTAGAGCGCCCCTTCAAACGTTTCGTCATCCATGTCGATCCACAACCGTGGATTGCGGCCGACTTCGCGGTCGTATTGGGCGGTGACGGGGTCGAGGTGACGGAATTCTTCGTAGCGCGGCAAGTCCGGCAGCGGGCGACTGGTGTCCATGTAGTTCTGCAGGAAATCCCACATGGCACAGCACAACTCGCCAGCGCCTGGCGGAACCAGCGCGCCGAAATTGATGACGATGTCGCGATAGCGGTGGGCGATGTACAGCACATTCATCGGCAAGCCCTGACGGTCCGGGGTTGTGGCGATATAGGCGTCGAACTCATAGAACGGCGCGGTCAGTTCACCGATGGTGCCGTTCTTTTTGTACTCGCCGTTATTGTCGTAATCGAACAGGGTGACGAGGCCGGTACGACGGTTTATTTCCCAGATCGGGCCTCGGGAGGGTTTGACCCAGAGGTGGGGGAAGTAGCGGATGACTAGTGAGGCGAGTGCCCAAACAAATAACGGACCACCTATAAACCAGGAATAAAAACCTGAGAGGCTTTCTTTGGCTAAGTCACCCCAAAACTCTCCTAGCGACAACCCTACGCCGCAGAATGTAAACACGGACAACGGCAGACTAAATAGGAAGAACCACTTCCCAAACAAATGTAAATACATCCAAAACCTTGATCGTTTCGACCACAACGAAAACCTGAAATGCTCGTGATCTTCCCGATCATGGAAGTCAACATGTTCATAGGGTGCTGGCACATAAGTACCTAAGGCCAACTGCTCTTTCTTTTCCTGTTGACCTTTCTCTACACGACGCAGATTTTTTGGTGCCGCCTCTCTCAAAAAATCATCCGGTACAATTTCCTGCGTCATGCCCCACGGCAACCGCATCTTGGCAAAGCGCCGAATCCACGAGCGCTCTGCCGACGGCGGTTGTTTGGGAATACGGTCGGAACGATAGGCCGTGGCCGCGTAATAAGACGAGTTCACGGCCGTCATTCGCCGCTCCGCGCTTTATGGGTGGTTTCATCGGCCCAGAACAGTTGTTCAACTTTCTCGAAGCTCGCTTTGGCGTAGGTCATGTCCTTGGAATTCAATCAACATACTCCACGTATCGCGCCATCAGGTTCGGGCGGCGGAAGGTGTCGATCTGATCGATCTGTCCACGTATGTGGTAGAGAGCCCCTTCAAACGTTTCGTCATCCATGTCGATCCACAGTCGCGGATTGCGGCCGACTTCACGGTCGTATTGGGCGGTGACGGGGTCGAGGTGGCGGAACTCTTCGTAGCGTGGTAAGTCGGGCAGTGGGCGGCTGGTGTCCATGTAGTTCTGCAAGAAATCCCACAGGGCACAGCACAACTCGCCAGCGCCTGGCGGAACCAGCGCGCCGAAGTTAATGACGATGTCGCGATAGCGGTGGGCGATGTACAACACGTTCATCGGCAAGCCCTGACGATCCGGGGTTGTGGCGATATAGGCGTCGAACTCATAGAACGGCGCGGTCAGTTCACCGATGGTGCCGTTCTTTTTGTATTCACCGTTATTGTCGTAATCGAACAGCGTGACGAGGCCGGTACGACGGTTGATTTCCCAGATTGGGCCTCGGGAGGGTTTGACCCAGAGGTGAGGGAAGTAGCGGATTACTAGTGAGGCGAGTGCCCAGCAACAGGCGGGAAGCAAAACAAAAAAACATAAGAATGGAAGGAACTCTATTGAGGTGTGCTCCCAGCTTTTCCCCGTATCGATAGTGATTATGCCAACGTAAGCAAATAGGATTAAAGGGATCATAAACCAAGTAAAGAATTTTCCGCCTCCATGTATGTATATCCAGAAGTGCGAACGTCTAGACCACAAAGCAAATCTGAAGTGCTCGTGGTCTTCTCGGTGATGAAAATCCACGTGCTCATAAGGGGCTGGAACGTAAGTGCCCAGTACCCGTTTCTCTTCCCTCTCCTTTAATAAAAGCTCTTGGCGACGAAGGGTGCCTGGTTTTCTTCCGGTCATGAGGTTGTCAGGGGCAACCTCATGCGTCATGCCCCAAGGCAGCCGCATCCTTGCAAAACGTAGGATCCACGAACGTTCTGCCGAAGGTCGTTGGCTGGGAATCTGATCAGAGCGGTAGGCTGTAGGCGCGTAATAAGATGAGTTCATGGCCGTCATTCGCCGCTCCGCGCTTTATGGGTGGTTTCATCGGCCCAGAACAGTTGCTCGACTTTCTCAAAGTTCGGTTTAGCGTGAGCCGGGCCATAGGACGTTGGATCTTTGGGCATTGGTGCAGGGAACACCCAGCTTAAAGTGCCATCGGTCACTATCAGTTGGGCGCGGACCTTCCATACTGCGTGTACCGACACGGAATCGTTCGAGTGCGAGGCTTCGATGCGCGTATTCAGGGGTGTCTCGACGAATATCTCCAAGGCATCGGGCAGCCGCCGGTAGGCATTGGGCTTCGCCTCGGGGAATAGCTGGGTTTCCTCATGGGTCTGCCCATTCAAGCGGTCATGGAGTCTGCGCACTTTCAGCATCGCGCACGAGACCGTGAGGCTGAGGTGGCCAAGCCTGTTCAGCAGGCCGGGCAAGTTGCTCTCGATGCGGATGCGGGTATCCGCTCTGCGTACCTCAACGGGCACCGGATTCCATTCTTGGTGGTAGGCGGGAAGTGTATATTCCGGATTGCGCTCAACGGTGATCCGGATATCGGCGAACAGACTGACCAGGTAGTAGAAGGCTTGATCTGGGTCTTGCAGATGTGAAATTCGGCCATTGTCAGGCCCGAACGGACCCGCGCGGAGCCAGTCTTCGATGGGCGAAGCACTCAGCCAGTAAACCAGCCCTAGGCCAACGCTGATCGCTATCAACGTGATCCAGCCCATTGGGCCCAAGCCAAGGAAGGTGGCGCCACCGACCATCAAGGTGCTGGCGATGCCGGTCAGGCCACCCACAGCCATTAGCAGATGCCCCCACATGGCATCGTCGCCCCATTGATAGGCATGCCAGGCGTCATAGAGGTTGAGGCCGACAAAAATCGATCCTGCGCCGATCTGAGCGAGCAAGCGCCCCGTAAACTCCTTCAAGAAGTGCTTACTCAATGGGCCAAGAACTCGCTCTGCTGAGGTTTCGGAAATAGTGAATAGCGTCTTGCGAGCTGCGGTTAGAACAGATTGGCTACCTACTAGCTTTACAGTTAAAGCTTCCATCGCAATTGTTAGATCAGCTCCAGCGCCTAATAGACCTAATCCAACTCGGACGCCTCCCTTCTCTCTATAGGCCAGTTCTCGACTGTTCCACTCACTCCTCAAATTCCACAACTCCAACATCCCCACCGCCGCCGCAAACGGCGTCGAGTTCAGCGCCCGATACATCCACTCGCTCTGCAATGCATTCCGGTTCTTCACTGCATCCTGTATGGCCGTTCCCTTGGTGCTGACTTGCTCGGCCATATTCAGTTGCCACGCCGCATTGACGCGTTGGTTCACGCCGCTGATCAGTCGCGCCATCCGATGATCGCGGGGCATGGCGATGACGACGGTATTGGCGCGTAGGTCGCCCCCGGTGCGGTAGTGGTCCTGGCCAACGTTCGACAACCCGGAGGGACCTCGATAGTCGAGGTGAGGCCGTCGCAGGCGTTCTGGCATCTCCGGCAGGTCGGTCAGGCCGAATACGTAGTAATTCTTGTTTCTCGCCTCTTGGTGGCGAATGAAATGTGCATCACCAAAGGCCCCTGGCAGCATGCTGCGCAGTTGCGCCAAGGCCCGTTGGCGTTGGCGCATGTTCAGCGCCGGGGCTGCGCGTTCGGTGCCAGGGACCGGGATGTGATGGGTTGCGTGCAGCGCTTGTTCCGCCACATCCACTGAACCTTGCAGGTTTTCGTGGAAGCTGATCAAGGTCGCGGCAACGACTTTCAAGGTGCCGGTCAGGGTGTTGTTGAGGCTACCGCTTTCCAGCAAACCCGCCAGTAAATGGGCGTCGAGCGTATTGAGTTGCTTGGCATCGACGGCGTCGCTGTTGATGGCCCTGAGCAGTTCGTTCGGCCGAAACAGACCATTGCCGCCATTGATGTCTGCGACCGTGGGCTGAACATACGGCGCTTCCATATCTTGCTGTGCCAGGTCAGGCCACAGCATCCGATGCAGCACATGCTTTTCATCGTTAGCAATCCGGCTGATCAGCTGTTGCCCGGCACTGGTCTTGGTTTTGTACAGGCTGATGCCAGTCACCGCGTCCGTGACATCGCCGTTGACCGCAAAGGGGTCCATTTGCGTGGGGGTCATCGCGAGGCTGGCGAACAGCCGACTGACGAAGTGCATGGCGGCGACGTAGTCGAAGCCGTCGAGGCTCAGGTGATCGGCCAAGGTATGTTCGGTTTCCGATTGCTGGAGTGCATCGCTCAGCAGCGCCTGACTCATGTCCAGTTGGCGCCAGAGTTGCGCTCGTTCGCCGGTGGCGGTGAAGCGGTTGATGTCGATCCGGCCCTGCTCCTTGAGCCTCTCCATACGCTGGTGCAGCGGATTTTTCTGTCCACCCACTGTCTCCGGCACGATCAGTTGTTGCACCAGCAGCGCACTGGCGTGGTGGGCGTAATGGCTGGCGCGCTGGGCGCACAGGTTCAGCAGGTGCTGCTGGTCGTGAACACGCGTCTGTAGGTGGCGCAGGCGATAGTGCGGGTCGTGTAGCAGCACGCCGTACAGCTCGCGTTTTCGTGCACTTAACAGCGCGTCGGCCACCGCCGGCTGCGCTTGCCAGAGCTCATCGGCGAGCTGGGTTTCGGGATTGCACACCTGTTCCAGCCAATGGGCCCAGGCGCCAGTTTCCACGGAGGTCGGTCGATAGGCGACTTCGCCCTTTTCACAGCGGACCACATGCTGGCGCGCTGCGCTCAAGGCAATGACCGGGAACTGCCCGCTCAGGTCGCACAGGTAGCGGCCCGGCTGGTCCAGCAGCCATTCGTAACCGGGTTGGCGGGCGCGTTGCGGGGCGACCAGGCTGACCGGAAACGCGTGTTGCTTGAGGTTGAGCAAGGCGACATGAGCCGCGCCGGCCGCTGACTGGTTAGCCTCGTCAAAAGCATCGAATGCGCTGAAGGCTTCAAGCATCGCCGCGCCATCCGGTTTGTCGCGGAAGACACGCTTGACCTTGTCTTGCGAGCTGCGCAAGTCCGGACTTTGGCAGCGTTGTGCGCGCAATCCTGAGTCCTGTTCAAAACGTCGCAAACGCGGCCCGCTGAGCTGCACTTCGCTGAAACAGAGCTGCGGCGACACCTGTTGATCGTTCCAGTTGGACGGCAGCCAGATGTCTTCCAGCGCGTGTCCGGTGGCCAGTCGAGGGCCGGGGTCGATCTCGTCGCCCATCCGGTAACGGTTCAGGTCGATGTCGTGGTAGGTGGTCTGCTCACCGTCAACCCGCACTTCCAGCTCGCGCCACAGCCGGTCGCCGAGGAACACGTAAATGAACCCGGCGCGACACAACACTGGCGTGCCGTGATCGTGGGCACTGTTGGCGCCGGGTAACGCGACGAAGGGCACCACCGACACGATCTGGTTCCACTGCGCGTCGAACTGGCGCAGGGTGATCGCGACCTCGGGCAAGAGCAGGCGAATGGGGCTGCCTTCGACCGTGTCGATTTCCAGCCACAGGCGGTGGGTGTAGTGATTTTTCCAGCTCCAGACGTGCAGGGCGCTGTCAACAAAGTAGGGCTTTTTTAGCGTTTCGGGCTGGTCTTCTGCGGTCAGGGTGTCCAGGCGTTTTCCGGCTTGGTCATAAAACGCCAAACGCTGACTGGGCGGATGGTTGTTGCCGGTGACCTGTACGATCAATTTATTGATTTCGCAGCACGGGCCGCGGCTGAGTTTGCTCTGGGCCATGTCAGGACTCCTGTCCGTTCGCAATGTACTGCTCAAGGGCCAGGCTTTGCTCTGCGCTAAGCACCAAGAGGTGGTTGGAGATGGTGGGAAGCCAGGTGGTGGCGTGAGGGTTGTCCAGTCGTTGCCATCCGCTTTCACTCGACGCATGCCAGTTCAAACGGCTGATCGGGCCGAGCCAGAGGTTGAGGTTTTCATCGGTGCAGGCGGGGAAAAAGCACTCGGCAACGGCCGGACTCCAATAATGCAGCATGCCTTTTCGGGTCTGTTTGAAGCGAATAATCAGCAGATGCCGCAGGTGTTCACGTACCGCTTCGGCGCTGTGTTCACTCTCGATCACCAATCCCGGCCAGTGGGTGGGTGCGTCCTTGATCGCCTGCAGCAGGGCCCCCTCGCCGTCGTCTTTCACCAACAACGGGCTGAACTGCGAATAGATCATCAATTCAGTTGAATCAAACAGGCGCACAAAATCCGGACGACCCATCTGCCGGAAAAGAGCAGGCAGCACATGGTCGGTGTGTTCCAAGAGCATCCAGGTGGTCATGAGCGTGCTCCCGGATTCATAGCTTCGCGGCAACCGCAGTCCTCAAGCGGACAGTCCATGGGTGTACCGCCTTCTGGCATTTGGCACATCTCGACAATGGGCTCACCGCCAAGGAACTGCTGTTGGAACGTGGGGCTGGGTGGCAACACGTCAGCCTCAAGTGCTTGAGTACTCCCCGGCGCCAACGGCATCGCTGGCGTGCCCGGCATTGGCGCGCCGCCCACCAGAATGGGCACGCTGCTGAAAATGCCGGCCGGGTTAAGGACGATATGTTGGCCTCCGGCGCTCAGCGTCAGGCCTAGACCGGCGTGGATAACGATGTCGTCACCGGTGATGTGTACGTGTTGCCCGGCCTCCATCACCAGCGCCTGACCCACGTGCGTATGGCTGTTGCCTGCCACCTGCAGATGATCGCCCGCTAGCAGTTGAACCTTGCGCTCGCCGGTGGTGGTGCGGTGTTCTTCATTTTTGAGTACCGAGGTGCTGTTGCCCTTGATGGTCTCCAGGCGCTGACCGCCAATTTCAGTCCGGCTGTCGTTCTGGATCAGTTGCTCCATGTCGCGCTGGGCGCGCAGGTAGACCCGTTCCGAACCGCTCTTGTCGTCAAAATGGACTTCGTTGAAGCCCGTGCTCGCACTGGAACACCGGCTGCGAAAGACGCTTTTGGTCTTGTTTTCTGGCAGTCCATGCGCAACGGGGTTCAGATTATTGGGCAGGCAGCCGACGATAACCGGCCTGTCGGCATCCCCTTCCAGGTAGGAAACCAGCACCTCCATGCCCACCCGGGGAATGGTCACGGCGCCATACCCGTCGCCCGCCCAGCTGGACGCGACCCGCACCCAGCAACTGGTTCTTTCGTCGTCCTGTTCGCTGCGGTCCCAGTGGAGTTTGACTTTCACCCGACCGAATTTGTCGCAGTAGATTTCTTCATTCACCGGGCCGGTGACCCTGGCGGTCTGGATGCTGTGGATTCGCGGTTTCGGGTGTTCCAGCGCCGGACGGAACTGGACGGCTTCCGGCAGGGCGGTGAAGGTGTTGCGATACCCCTGAACGATGCGCCCCTCTTCGACCGGGCGGCTGTCGGCCAGCTCCTCAAGCACCTGCGGCTGTCTTGCTTCATGCTGCACAAAAATCAGCACCCAATGGGTTTCGGGGGCGTAATCCTGAACCAGGTGCAAGCGCGATCCGCTGCGCAAGAGTGGTGCATCACTCTCACCCTCCGCCAGGCGAAACCCGGTTTGATGGCGCTCAAGCGTACGCCGGGATAACGCGTCACCACGCCGCCTCTCTTCGAAATTCCCGGGGTAGACGTAATCCTCCAGGTAGGGACCGTATTTGGGGACTTCGCCGCTCTCCCATTGCGCCTGTGTTCGCATGGGGTTTTGCAGGCTCTGCAGCGGGATATGGGCCTGTTTGAAGTCATGGTCGCGCAGGGCGACATGATTGGTTTGCGCGGTCAGACGTACGCCGAAGGCCTTGACCGCCGGACCTTCTGCCACCAGGCCGCTCACCGGCTTGAGCGGCAACACCAGCGGGGACTTTTGCGGAAATCGGGTTTCATCGTCGGCAAAAATCAGGCGATGACTGTCAGGCGTATGCTCAAACCGGTAGAAAATCCCCTCTTCCTCGCATAACCGGCTGAGAAAGTGCAGGTCCGACTCGTCGTACTGAACGCAATAGTCACGCGGCGCCATAACCGCCGTGATGCGGTCGAACGATGCATCGGTGCCATTGAGCATGTGGTGCCCTTTCAGCACCTCAAGAATAATCGCCGGCACGGTCATTTGCTGGAACGAACGGCGATGACTGGAATGCTGCAAAAAGGCCAGATAAGGTGCCAGCACCAGATGGTAATGGGTGAATCCCTTGCTTGTTTCGCCTTGGCGGATCGAATAAATATGACCGTGCAGCCCCTGCCCTTGCGCCCCGAAGTTCAGGTAGGCGGCTTTATGCAGCAAGCCGTCCAGCGCGTGGGATGAGCGCCGACTCACCAGTTCGATGTTGATTTCATAGGGTCGACTCAGCGCCTCGGTCCCGTGAAAACTCAGTACCTGCAAGTCAGTTTGCGGCTTCCCGTTGATGTCCAGAGAGAACGTCGGGGTAAGGGCGGTATAAGACATGCGCGGATCTTCGTGTTGAAAGGGGCAGGCAGTTTCGTTGACGATGTGCGTTCACACAGCCAGCCAGCACCTCTAGGCCTTGTAGGACGGTTCTTGTGATGGGGTGGGCTTGTGCTCACGGACTCAGGGCGCTGTCATCTACCAAAATATACCCGCTGGCGTGCGCACACTTGAACCAATCAGCACCAAAGCGCACCCTGATGACTTGGTGCGTTAACAAGAATAAGGATCAACCCCATGTTCGATATCAGCGTTTTCCCTAAAGCCGACGCCGTGCGTAAGGCTGCGCAATTGAGCCAAGCTGACTATCAGCGCATGTATCAGCAATCAGTCGAGCAACCTGACACCTTCTGGGCCGAGCAGGCCGAAGCTTTTCTTGACTGGTCCAAGCCTTGGCAGCAGGTGCACCACGCAAACCTGAAAACGGGCGAGGCAAGCTGGTTCAAGGGCGGCGAATTGAATGTCAGCTACAACTGCATCGATCGCCATCTGAAAGAGCGTGGCGATCAGATCGCTATCATCTGGGAAGGCGACAACCCGGGTGAGTCCGCCGAGATCACCTATAACAAGCTGCATCACAACGTCGCCCGTCTGGCGAATGTGCTCAAAAGTCGCGGCGTAAAGAAAGGTGATCGCGTCTGCATCTATATGCCGATGATCCCCGAGGCCACCTACGCAATGCTGGCCTGCACCCGAATCGGTGCCGTGCATTCGGTGGTGTTCGGCGGGTTCTCGCCGGATGCACTGCGTGATCGCATTCTCGATGCCGACTGCCGCACCGTGATCACTGCCGATGAAGGTGTGCGTGGGGGCAAATATGTCGCGCTCAAGAAAAATGTCGACAAGGCACTGCTGAGCTGCCCGAACGTCAACACCGTGCTCGTGGTAGAGCGCTCTCAGGGCGACGTGGAATGGGTCGAAGGTCGCGACATTTGGTACCACGACGCCATACGTGGCATCAGCGCTGACTGCCCGCCCGAGCCGATGGATGCGGAAGACCCGCTGTTCATCCTCTACACCTCAGGCAGCACCGGCAAGCCCAAAGGCGTGCTGCACACCACGGGCGGTTATCTGCTGCAAGCCGCGATGACCTTCAAGCATGTGTTCGACTACCAGGACCGAGAGATCTTTTGGTGCACCGCCGATGTCGGCTGGGTCACCGGTCACAGCTATATCGTCTATGGCCCGCTGGCCAACGGCGCAACCACGCTGATCTTCGAAGGCGTGCCGAACTACCCGGACGCTTCGCGCTTCTGGCAGGTGATCGACAAGCATCAAGTCAATATCTTCTATACCGCACCCACCGCCCTGCGCGCCCTGATGCGTGAAGGACCAGGGCCGCTGCAAAGCACATCGCGCGAGAGCCTGCGCGTGCTCGGCAGCGTCGGCGAGCCGATCAACCCTGAAGCGTGGGAATGGTATTTCCATCAGGTCGGTAAGGAGCGTTGCCCCATTGTCGATACCTGGTGGCAGACCGAAACCGGCGGCATCATGCTCACCCCTCTGATCAGTGCCAGCCACCTCAAACCGGGCTGCGCGACGCGTCCATTTTTCGGGGTACAGCCGGTATTACTGGACGAGCAAGGCAAGGAAATAACCGGTGCCGGCAGCGGTGTTCTGGCGATCAAGGCCAGTTGGCCGGGACAGATTCGTAGCATATATGGCGATCAGCAGCGTATGGTCGAGACCTATTTCAAACCCTATCCCGGTTACTACTTCACCGGCGACGGCGCTCGCCGCGACGAGGATGGCGACTACTGGATCACCGGCCGCGTGGACGACGTGCTCAACGTTTCTGGACACCGGATCGGTACCGCAGAAGTTGAAAGCGCGCTGGTGCTGCACGACAGCATTGCCGAAGCCGCAGTAGTCGGTTATCCCCACGACGTGAAAGGCATGGGGATTTACGCATTTGTCACGCCCATGAATGGCGTCGTGCCGGATGAGGCGTTGAAAAAAGAACTGCTGGCCCATGTCACCAAGGAAATCGGCAGCTTCGCCAAACCTGAATTGATTCAATGGGCCCCTGCCCTGCCGAAAACCCGTTCAGGCAAGATCATGCGCCGTATTTTGCGCAAGATTGCCTGCAATGAACTGGACAGTCTGGGTGATACGTCGACCCTGGCTGACCCTAGTGTGGTCGAAGGCCTGATCGATAAACGCCTGAACCGTTGAACGCGACGGGCGCAGCCTGCCTGCGCCCGACTCGCCTGTTGAGAGCCCATGGAATTCATTCGTAGCCGTATCGAAACCCAGGTCATGAGCCTGACAGGATTATCGCTGGGCCAATTGGACCTGGAGAACCCTAAAGGTGATCCAGGCCTGTTCGGTCCGGAGGCCATCTGCTGGCAGGTGCACGCCGACTTCAGCAGCATGTTGATCGGCGGCATCAGTGCATTGATGCTGCAAGCCCTGCACCCGCTGGCGCTGGCCGGGGTCTGGGACCATTCGACCTTTCGTCAGGACATGCTTGGCCGCCTCCGCCGGACCGGGCAGTTTATTTCCGGGACAACGTTCGGTTCGACCCGAGACGCGAACTGGCTGATAGACAAGGTGCGCACCATCCACTTGCAAGTAACCGGCACCGCACCCGACGGACGCCCTTATGCCGCCAGTGATCCGGATCTGTTGACGTGGGTGCATGTGGCCGAAGTCAGCAGTTTCCTGGCCGCTCATTTGCGTTATCGCAACCCTGAGTTGTCGGGTCCAGCGCAAGATGCGTACTACGCAGAAGTTGCCACCATCGCCGAACGGCTCGGTGCACGTGATGTACCGCGCTCAAGGCAAGCGATTGACGACTATCTCGAACGGATGCGCCCACAGCTGGTCTGTGACGAACGCAGCCGTGAAGTACTGCGCTTATTACTCAATGCACCTGCACCAAGCCGGTTGGCCAAACCGTTCGGTGCACTGATGATGCAAGCCGGCATCGACCTGTTACCTCTCTGGGCCAGCGGCCTGTTCGAGGCCCATCAGGGTCCACTGCAGCGCGCATTGATCCGCGTCAGCATCAAACGCAGCGCACCCTTGTTACGCTGGGCAGTGCGCAACGGCTCAGTCCAACGCGCCCATCGTCGTATGGGACTGTCCTACTGATCTACCCGTTGTAGCACCCGCAGCCGTCAGGTTGTCGTTGAAACCTGAGCAGCCATGTGTGACAACGTATGTCCTTTTTGTCATAACCACCGCCACAGCGAACAGGGCCAGCTAAATCAGGCCCAACGCAGAACCCAATAATAGTGAGGACCATTGCCATGCAAGACGTCGTTATCGTTGCCGCTACCCGTACCGCTGTTGGTGCGTTCCAGGGTGCCCTGGCAAATATTTCCGCAGTCGACCTTGGCGCTGCCGTCATTCGCCAACTGCTCGCTCAAACCGGGCTGGATGTCGCTGAAGTCGATGAAGTGATCATGGGCCACGTATTGACCGCAGGTGCAGGGCAGAACCCTGCACGTCAAGCCGCGATCAAGGCTGGCCTGCCTTTCGCCGTCCCGGCAATGACCGTGGGCAAGGTCTGTGGCTCGGGTTTGAAGGCCCTGCATTTGGCCACCCAAGCGATTCGTTGCGGCGACGCTGAAGTGATCATCGCGGGCGGCCAGGAAAACATGAGCCTGTCCAATTACGTCGTGCCCGGTGCACGTACCGGTCTGCGCATGGGCAACAGCACACTGGTCGACACGATGATCAGCGATGGTTTGTGGGATGCGTTCAACGACTACCACATGGGCATCACTGCCGAAAATCTGGTGGAAAAGTACGGCATCACCCGCGAAGCACAAGATGCGTTCGCCGCAGCATCGCAACAAAAAGCCGTGGCCGCCATCGAAGCCGGGCGTTTTGTCGACGAAATCACGCCGATTCTGATCCCGCAGCGCAAAGGTGATCCGCTGTCGTTCGCCACAGACGAACAACCGCGCGCAGGGACCACCGCCGAGTCTTTGGGCAAACTCAAGCCAGCGTTCAAAAAAGACGGTTCCGTCACCGCCGGCAACTCATCGTCGCTCAATGACGGCGCTGCCGCCGTGATCCTGATGAGCGCCGCCAAAGCTGAAAAGCTCGGGCTGCCGGTTCTCGCTCGCATCGCCGCCTATGCCAACGCAGGTGTCGACCCGGCAATTATGGGCATCGGCCCGGTAAGCGCCACGCGTCGCTGCCTGGCCAAGGCCGGCTGGTCGCTGGAGCAGCTTGACCTGATCGAAGCCAACGAAGCGTTTGCCGCGCAAGCTCTGTCAGTCGGCAAGGAGCTGGGCTGGGACATGAACAAGGTCAACGTCAACGGCGGCGCCATTGCCCTTGGCCACCCGATTGGTGCATCAGGCTGCCGCATTCTGGTAACCCTGCTGCACGAGATGATCAAACGCGATGCCAAAAAAGGTCTGGCGACCTTGTGCATCGGTGGTGGTCAGGGTGTGGCATTGGCCATTTCACGCTGATTTTGCGGCGCCTGAGCTGACGCCTTCGCTCCCATTAAACTGCTTTTTAATCTTTTAAAAACAATGAGTTACCGCTTGGTCTTGGGTGTATATCCGGCATTTGGGTGTGCTGGAATTACGGTTTCGCTCTTACAGCGAGGAACCTTTTACAAACGCCGGAATGCCGGACCACAAAAAGGTACCCTAAAACGCTTGCCCCGCCATACGGATCCTCGCTTAGGCTCGGATTCCCCTCGCTCCGGCGTTGCTCCGGGGGTCGCCGCAAGGGGCCATCCATGGCCCCGTGCGGCTAACTCGGCGTCCTTGCCTCGTTACCCCCTGCGCAACGCCTGCCCTCGGCCTTCTGGAAACGGGGCCTTGCCGTAATTCGATACTCAATTCACACAAAATCCTAACGGCAGATCAAAATCTCTGTAGGAGTGAACTTGTTCGCGAAGGCGGCTTATCTGACACGCCGCCACCAATCACGACACACAAATCGCAACCCAGTTTGCTGCTCGACAGCGCGGCGTCGAAGACGGGGCGGAATCTCCTACAGTAAATTTGCATACTACTGTAGGAGCCAACTTGTTGGCGAAGGGCTTGACGCCTTATGTCTGGCACACCGCGCTTTCTCTTAACTGTTAAACTGCCGCGCCCATTTCCAACCCAAGGCGCTGTGCATGTCCTCCTTGAATCAGGCGCTAAGCCTCGCCCTCGATAACCGTGAACCACTGCTTGCCGAGTTGCATCAACACGGCACGGATTGCTATCGGCTGTTCCATGGCAGCCAGGAAGGTGCCAGCGGCCTGACTATCGACCGTTACGGCCCGCAATTGCTGGTGCAGAGTTTCCATCACGCGCTGGAACGCGAGGAACTCCTGGCGCTGCACGCAGCCGTCAATGCCCGTCTGGGACTCGATACCCTGCTGGTCTACAACGACCGCTCCCAAGGCAACTCGCGAATAGACCGCAACGACGCCGTGTACAAAGCCGACGACGCTGCACTGGTGGACCTGATCAGTCACGAATGGGGGCTGAACTACCGCGTGCGCGGGCGTCACGCCGGGCAAGACCCGCTGTTGTTTCTCGACTTGCGCAACACCCGTGGCTGGATAAAACAACACAGCGCCGGCAAGACCGTGCTGAACCTGTTTGCGTATACCTGTGGCGTTGGCCTGAGTGCTGCGGCGGGCGGAGCGCGGGAAGTGTGCAATCTGGACTTTGCCGAAGGCAATCTGGCGGTGGGCCGGGAAAACGGCGTCCTCAACCCTCAATTAAAACCCATGAAGTTTGTGCAATCAGATTACTTCCCGGCGATCCGCCAACTGGCTGGCTTGCCCATCGCCCCACGTCGCGGGAATAAATTGCCGGAGTATGTGCGGCTCGAACAACGGCAATATGATCTGGTGTTCCTTGATCCGCCTGCCTGGGCGAAAAGTGCGTTTGGCACTGTCGATTTACTGCGCGACTACCAGAGTCTGCTCAAACCCGCCGTGTTGGCCACCGCCACCGATGGCGTGTTGATCTGTTGCAATAATCTGGCAAAGGTCAGCATGGAGGACTGGCGCGAACAGGTGCTACGCTGCGCCAGCAAGGCCGGGCGCCCGGTACGCGACTGCCAGGTGCTGACACCGGGCAGCGACTTCCCGTCCCAGGATCAGCAACCGCCGCTCAAAACGCTGATACTGCAGCTCTGACGCCCGACGCTGGAAAGGAAATTTCCGACACGCTGAGGCTACTTCTTCGGAACCAGATTCGCGTGCCATACTCCAAGGACCTCCGACAGAGAGACGACGCCTCACATGCCCAAAGGATTGAAACGCGCTATTTGCGCCTTGCTGACCGTCATCGCACTTTATAGCTTGCTGGGGTTCTTGATTCTGCCCGGCATCGCATTGCGGATCGTCAATCAACAACTGGCCACCTACGCCACGGTCCCAGCAACGCTTGGGCGCCTGGAAATAAACCCCTACTCACTGGAAATCACCCTGTGGGGCCTGAACATCGGTACGCCGGGCCAGGAACAGGTCGGTTTCGAGCGGCTATACGCCAACCTGCAGATCGACAGCCTGTGGACCGGCGCTCTGCATCTGACGGCTGTGGAGTTAGACAAACCCAAATCCGAGCTTCTATTCAGCAAGGACGGCACGCTGAACCTGTCGCAGCTGTTTAAGCTGCCGGCCAGCGAGCCTGCCAAGGACGTGCCACCCAGCAAGCCCTTCCCGGTGCGTGTCGACAACATCAAATTGGCTGACGGTTATGTCCACTTCCAGGATCTACGCCCCAGCGAGCCGATCGAGTTTCTTTACGACACGCTGAATCTGGAACTGAAAAACCTCAGCACCCTGCCTAAAGACAATGCTGACATGACCCTTGTTGCAGCGGGCCCTGAAGGCGGGCAAATAGACTGGGTCGGGAAAATCAGCCTGGTGCCCATCACGTCCGAAGGCAAACTCAAAGTCACTGACGGCAAGATGAAAGTCTGGTGGCCCTACGTGCGTGATGCGCTGCCGCTGGAGCTGAAAGACGGTGTACTGAATTTCAGCACTGATTACACACTCAGCCTGGCCAACGCAACCGAACTGCAACTGACCAACACCGCCTTGAGCGTCGCCCCCTTCGCGATCAATGCCCCGGATGGCCGGCCATTGGTACGCCTCGAACGACTGGACGTCACCGAGACGTCGATCGACCTGGCCAAACAGCTCGTGACCGTCGGCAAGATTCGCAGCAATAAACTGGAAACCTGGGCTGCGCGTGAAGCGGATGGTCAGCTTGACTGGCAAAAGCTCTTCGCCAGCCAACCCAAAAAACCGACTCCCGCCACGGCCATCAAGGCACCGGCGACCGCCGCAGGTAACGCTCCCGAAGTAGCCCAACAGCCCATTGCCCCAAGCAAACCCTGGCAGGTGCTGCTGCGCGATGTGCAACTGCGCAATTATCAGATTCACCTGGCTGATCGGGTACCCAAGGAGCCCGTGGCGCTGGAAATAGGCCCGCTGAACCTGGATCTGCAGAATTTCGACAGCCTCAATAAATCGCCTTTCAACCTCAAACTCGATACCGGACTGGGCAAACAAGGGCATATCACGGCCGCAGGTGACGTCAATCTGAGTCCGGTCAGCGCCAAGTTGCAGGTCACCACCAAAGATATCGATCTGCGTGTCGCGCAGTCTTATATCAGCCCGTTTATCCGCCTTGAACTGCGCAGCGGCATGCTTGGCAGCGAACTGACTGTCAATCTGAAGAGCACCGAGCCACTGGCTTTCAGCGTCATTGGCAAAGCGCAGATCGATCAATTGCACACCCTCGACACCCTCAAACAGCGCGATTTTCTCAAGTGGCAACAGGTGGTGCTTGAAGGGCTTGATTATGAGCACGGCAACAGCCTGACGATTGCCAGGGTCAATCTTCAGCAACCGTATGCACGCTTCATAATCAACGATGACCACACCACCAACATTGACGACCTGTTGATTCCACAGCCTGCTGATAGCAGCAAACCAGCGAATAAACCCGTGGCAGGCAAAGCCTCTGCAAGCGGCGAAAAACCGATGGGGATTCGCATCGGTGAAGTCGATATCAACGACGGCTCCGCCAACTTCGCCGACCTCAGTCTTACGCCCAACTTTGCCACAGCCATTCAACAGCTCAACGGCAAAATCGGCACGCTGGACAACCGTCAGCCGAAGCCAGCGACGGTCAATATCAATGGCAAGGTTGATCGCTATGCGCCGGTGACTATCAAAGGCAGCCTCAACCCCTTCGACCCCTTGGCCAGTCTCGACATCGCGACCAGTTTCAAACGCGTAGAACTCACCACATTGACGCCGTACTCCGGGAAATTCGCCGGCTACCGCATTCGCAAAGGGCGCCTGAATCTCGACCTGCATTACATGATCACCAAAGGCCAGCTCAAGGCCGAAAACAAAATGGTGGTCGAACAGCTGGAACTGGGTGAGAAAGTCGACAGCCCCAGTGCGGTCGATCTGCCCATTCGCCTGGCCATTGCCTTGCTGAAGGACTCCGATGGCAAGATATCCATCGAACTGCCAATTTCCGGCGACTTGAACAACCCCCAATTCAGTGTGATGCCCATCATTTGGCAGACGTTGCGTAATTTGGTAGTGCGCGCGGCTGAGGCACCCTTCAAGTTCATCGGCGGGTTGATCAGCGGCGGCGGCGCTCAAGACCTCGGCACCGTAGCGTTCGCCCCCGGCTCGAGTGATTTGAGCGGCGACGCCCAATCCGCCCTGAACAAGCTCTCTTCCGCGCTCAAGGAACGTCCGGCGTTGCGCCTGGAGATCGAAGGGACCAGCGCTGTAAGCAGCGACGGCCCGCTGATTGCGGCACAACGTCTGGAGCGCGAATACCAGAGCAATTACTACAAGATTCTTCAGCGTCGCGGTGACAAAGTTCCGGCTCAAGCCTCCCTGCTGCAAGTGCCGGAAAACGAAAAAGCACCGATGCTCGAAGGTATTTATCGCACGCTCTTGAAGCAACAACCGCCCGCTGAATGGGCAAGTCTGGGCAAGGAAGAACGCGCCGCAAAAATGCGCGCAGACGTGATCAAGTCCTGGAGCACCAATGCCGCATTGCTGCGTCAGCTAGGTCAGGCGCGGGCCGGCAGTATCAAGGATTACCTGGTAGACAAAGGTAAACTGGCTGATGATCGGGTGTACTTCATTGATGCCAACCTCGGTGATGCTGAAGCGGATGGTCGTGTCATCACCCCACTGCATCTGGACAGCGATTAATCTATGCGAAGCGGTTTGAGGCTTCTATTGTTGGCCTGCCTGACGAGTCTGTCAGGACTGGCGCAGGCTGATACGCTGCGTTGCGGCAGTCAATTGGTCAGCGTGGGTGATCGGGCGTTTGAGGTGCAGCAGAAATGCGGCGAACCGATTGCTCAAAATCTTATTGGCTATAAACGCAGCGCCAATAGACGCGAAGAGGTTCAGATTGATGAATGGATCTACGGACCTAATAACGGCATGTATCAATACCTGCGCTTCGAAGGCGGCCGGTTACTGCGCATAGACAGCAAGCGCGGCAATTGACTGCTGTGCCGGGGCCTATCCTTCTCCAATGAGCCTGCGCCCACACTAAAACAGGCCCCGACGCGAACGCCGGGGCCTGTAATGACCACATCCTTAGGGTCTTTCGCATGAACCTTCAACGAGTCAGCTGATACGTTCCATCGCTATCAACCGGTTCCTTATCGACAGTCATCACGAGAGCGTCAGACGTTACTCGGATTTCAGGCCATCGGCCGAAACTGCTTTAACGCCTTTGATTTTCTTGGTGATGTCGACAGCCAGTTTTTTCTGCGCGTCGGTCACAGTAACGGTCGATGACAGGGAAACCACGCCTTTGTTGGTCTCTACCTTGATATCAGTGCCGGGAATCCCTTTTTCGGTGACCAGATCAGACTTAACTTTGGTGGTGATCCAGGTGTCCGAAGTAGCGCCTTCGGCTTTGGTCATTTCGCCCGCAGCAACAACCATCGGTGCTTGAGTGGTTTGTTCAGCGACTGCCGCGTTGGCCATGCTGAACGTCAGTGCAGTGGCAGCAGCAGCGGCAATAGCGAACTTATTCATATTCATACGAGTCACTCCTGTTTTTCTCAAAATCTGCGCCAGTATCACTGGCAGCAGGGTTACAGGGAGTATCGCAAGCGCTATGCCAATCTTTGTCGCTTTATTATGTTCTTATAAAACAGCAGGTTACGAATTATAAAAATAATGGCATTCGTGCAGATTGCACGTTCTCCCCTCTGCCCGACATGCAAGATGCATGTTTTGCTCAGCTGAATTCTTGGCTGAATCCATAAGCCCTTAAATGCGCACATAAAATCACTCTTCTCTTTCACAGGCTGTGTGAAAACGTAGCGAGCGAAGGCAAGACAAGGCAAAAACAGGCGAGGAAGCGGACTGGGCTCGCACTCGAGTCTACGGGTTGTAAATGAGCATTCCGATCGGACTCGCGCACGAGCCTGTTTTTAACGCAGTATTGTGTGCGTAGCGCCGAAGTCGCCCAGCCTGCAGTAGTTTTCACACAGCCTGTTCAGTCGCCTGACATGCCTCGGCAATGGGTACAAGCACGGAGACGCACAAGCCGGATTGCGTCAACTCATCAGAGAACCCCAACCGAATTTCTGCACCCATCCGGTCCGCGATGGCCTTGACGATGGAAAGCCCCAAACCTGATCCCACCTGATCGCTTCCAAGGGTGCGATAAAAAGGGTCGAATACACGGTCTCGTTCCACGATTGCAATGCCCGGCCCTGAATCTTTGATTTGCAGCCTTGCGCGGTGATCTTCGATGTCCACCGATAGATCGACCCTACCGCCTTCCGGTGTATAGCGAATGGCGTTATCGACCAGATTTTTAAGCACGGTGATCAGATCAAGCTCGTGGACCAGAATCCGTACATCCTGATCACCTTCCACTCCAATATCGATATGCCTGGCTTCAGCCAGAGGAAGCAAGTCTTCCAGAACGCAACGATAGAGGCCCTTCACAGACATTAGCGACCTTGGCGGGTCGAGAGCGGCTTGAGCTTTGGCCAATGTCAGGAGTTGATCCAATAGGTTCCGGCTTCGCTCGATCCCGCGACGCAACACCACCAACCGCTCTCGCGCCGATTCGGGCATAGCTGCATCAGCCATTCGTTCTGCTTGCAGCGATAATGCTGTCAGTGGAGACCGAAGCTCATGTGCCGCATCGGCGACAAACCGACGCTGAGTTTCCATCGATTGCGCAACGCGGTTGAGCAATCGATTGATTGCCACTACAAATGGGCGAACCTCAACCGGGAGGTGGCTTTCCTTCAAGGGATGCAGTTCCTGCTCGGCACGCTGGTCGATTTCAGAAGACAACGCGGCAATCGGGCGGAAAATTTTGCGTACCAGGTCTGCGACGACCAAGAGCAGGATGGGAACCAGAATCAGCAACGGCATCACCGTACGCAGAGCACTGTCGCGTGCGATTTCGTCCCGCACACTGGTCTCTTGGGCCAGGGCTATCCGATCTCCGCTGGCCGTTGTTATGACCAGCACCCGGAACCGCTCCCCACTGACCTCAAGCGTATGCAAGCCGTCCGACAGTGTGATCGGGAGAGGCAAAGGTGCATCAGCACTCCTCCCCCGAGCCTTGGCGCCGTCTCCAAGGTATTGGACGATGACGCGGAACTCTGCATCGCTGTCTTTTACGCGACTGTCGTCACCGTCAGGCGCTATTGGGAGGTGTTGCCGGTCATACACGGTCGCAACCTGGCGCAAGACATCATCTTGCAGTTCGTGGGCTTCATCGAACGCGGACACGAAAGAAAATAGGCCCGCCGCAATCGCGACGATCAGAATGGCCATTGAAAGCGAGAACGACAGTCTGAGCTGAATCGACTCGCTCAACCGCTTTTTGAAACCATCCATCCAACCCCCCTGACGTTTTTAATAATGTCGCTCCCCAGTTTGCGACGTAACGCATGGATCAGAAACTCGACGGCGTTGCTTTCGACCTCCTCGCCCCACCCATAAATACGGTCTTCAAGATCGCTGCGAGAGAGAATGGCACCCGGCCGCACCAACAAGGCTTGCAACAAGGCAAACTCACGATTGGAAAGCTGAACAGGGGGATTGTTATTGACGACGGACTCCCTTGTTGCCGGATCAAGCGACAACGTGCCATTGCTGAGCAAGGGAATAGCACTCCCGCCTTTGCGTCGCAGTACAGCACGCATGCGGGCAAGCAACTCTGCCATATCGAATGGCTTGAGGACGTAATCATCGGCGCCCCCGTCCAAGCCTCGCAGCCGATCATCCAGGCTGTCCCGGGCGGTGATAATGAGCAGTGGGACCGGGTTATCGCTGGCACGAATACGGGTCAGCACTTGCAGCCCGTCCTTACCAGGAAGGCCAAGATCGAGCAGTACCACGTCGTAGTGCTGGCAGCCAAGCGTCGCAAGAGCGGCGTGCCCATCCTTTACCCAGTCAGCCGCATAGGATGCATCCTTCAACGCCGCGTGGATCGCTTCCCCGATCATGGAATCGTCTTCGACCAGCAACACCCGCATGCCCACCTCCAAGTCAATGTGCTGTCCTGACCACTCTTTGTTCGATCAGCAAACACATTGATCCCATAGTAGCGGCCACGATCAACATCAACAAATCGCCGAATACACTGTCGATTATGTCCCTTGAAGGGAATCAAACGTCTTCAGCAAATCTGTCATCGTGCTTTTGCACTCGATTTGACTTGGGGTGTTAGACCGCAACGCATCCAGAGAGTGGTCAATGCCTTTGTCCAGCAAGTGCCAATCGTTCGCTGCACGAGGTTTCAAGCCCGCCTCTGCCGAATCCCAAGCGAGCTCCAAGTCCTTGATACGCGTTTTAGCGGTGGGCAGATCGCCCTTGTCCACGAGGGTGACGACGTCTGCCGCAATGCTGCGAAACGCTGACAAATCACCCAACTTTGAGGCTGGTTTAGCCTGGGTTGCAGAGCTGGTCTGAGCCGCCGCTGGCGCAGCACCTGCTGTGGCCGTAGCGCCAGGCTTGGAGCATCCCGTCACAAGGGTCAATAGGGCGATGACCGATACAGCCGCGAGGGGCCGGATAAGCGAATGAAAGTAGCGCATAATTTTTCCTTGGTAAGTGTGTGAATAAGGGGATTATTCCGCGACCTGCAAGCTTCTGCGGTTACCGATGCTGATTTGTGCCACCGCCACAAGAATCACAATCACGGTCAAGAAAAGGGCGCTCGTCCACATGGCCCCCATGCCGAGGCCGCCATAGGTCTTGGCCTGGGTCAGCAGGTCGCCGAGCGAAGCGCCGAAGGGGCGCGTCAGGATGTAGCCAATCCAGAACGTCAACACAGCATTGCCGCCCGTACGCCAGGCAAAATAGCTCAGAGCAATCAAAGCGCCGAATATCACGGCGCCCAACGTAAATCCAAGGCCCAGCGCTTCAGTAGCAAGGTCACCTGCCGCCGTACCCAAGGCGAAGGTGCAGAGAATGGCCGCCCAGTAAAAGAGCTCCCTGCGGAGCGTAACGATCTCGTGGATGGACAGCGATCGCTCCACCTGGTACCAGACCGCAAAAATCACTGCCAACGCCACCGCAAATACCGATGTACTGGCGTAGAGGCTCACGTCTAGGCCATCTGTCAGTAAATCTGTAATCTGCGTACCCACCACGCTGACCAGCACCACCGTGAGCCAATACGTCCACGGCGTATAACGTCGTGTACGCAGCTGCAGAAACAATGCAATGGCCAATAGCGCACCCATGACCCCACGCGTCATACCTTGGCCCCATCCGGCATCAACGGCCAGATAGTCAGCCCCGGTTTCACCGACCGTGGTTGACATGATCTTGATGACCCAGAAAGAAAGCGTTACTTCGGGTACTTTGTTGAGCCAGCTTGATAGGGAAGGCGTAGTCCGGGTATTCATTTGGATGAGTTCCTGCCGCTTCGAATAAGTCGTGAGCGAGTCTGACTGGCCAGACTTAGGCCAACCATAGGCCCCTGATGACTCACCCTCCGCGCAAAAAAAAGCCGCTCTCCGATGAGGGAGAGCGGCTTTTGAGTGAAACAGGTTTTCAACCTGCTTCAGCACCAGGCATAGGGCAGATTACACGCCTGATGCTTTTGCAGCGGCAACGTCTTTGATCGACAGCTTGATACGGCCGCGGTTGTCCACGTCCAGTACCAGAACTTCAACTTCCTGACCTTCTTGCAATACGTCAGTCACTTTCTCGACGCGAGCATCGCTCAACATGGAGATGTGAACCAGACCGTCTTTGCCAGGCAGGATGTTGACGAATGCGCCGAAGTCGACGATGCGCTCAACCTTACCGATGTAGATTTTGCCAATCTCGGCTTCAGCGGTGATACCCAGAACGCGCTGACGTGCTGCTTCAGCCGCTTCCTTGGTTTCGCCAAAGATCTTGATGGTGCCGTCGTCTTCGATGTCGATCGAAGCCTTGGTCTCTTCACAGATCGCACGGATCGTCGCGCCGCCTTTACCGATGACATCACGGATTTTGTCGGTGTCGATTTTCATCGCGATCATGGTCGGAGCGTTTTCCGACAGTTCGGTACGCGATTGACCAATGATCTTGTTCATCTGACCGAGGATGTTCAGGCGCGCTTCCAGGGCTTGGCCCAGAGCGATCTCCATGATTTCTTCGGTGATGCCTTTGATCTTGATGTCCATCTGCAGCGCGGTAACACCTTTGGCGGTACCGGCTACTTTGAAGTCCATGTCGCCCAAGTGATCTTCGTCACCCAGGATGTCGGTCAGGATGGCGAACTTTTCGCCTTCTTTAACCAGACCCATGGCAATACCGGCCACTGGCGCCTTCATCGGCACACCAGCGTCCATCAACGCCAGGGAAGCACCACAGACCGAAGCCATGGAGCTGGAACCGTTGGACTCAGTGATTTCCGATACGACACGGATGGTGTACGGGAACACGTCAGCAGCAGGCAGCATTGCTTGTATGCTGCGACGAGCCAGACGGCCGTGACCGATTTCGCGACGACCAGCACCGCCCATACGACCACACTCGCCCACCGAGAACGGAGGGAAGTTGTAGTGCAGCATGAACGGGTCTTTGCGCTCGCCTTCAAGGGTGTCGAGCAACTGTGCATCACGTGCGGTACCCAGAGTGGCAACAACCAGCGCCTGGGTTTCGCCACGGGTGAACAGTGCCGAACCGTGAGTCTTCGGCAGAACGCCGACTTCGATGTTCAGCGGGCGTACGGTGCGGGTATCACGACCATCGATACGCGGCTTGCCGTTGACGATGTTCTCGCGCACGGTGCGGTATTCGATTTCGCCGAAAGCAGCTTTGACTTCGCTGGAAGTCGGTTGGCCTTCTTCGCCGGAAAGCTTGGCAACGATCTGGTCACGCAATTCACCCAGACGGGCATAACGCTCGTGCTTGACGGTGATGGTGTAAGCCTGAGAAATCGCGTCGCCGAACTCAGCGCGAATCGCGCCCAGCAGTGCGGTGTTTTCTGGTTGTGCTTTCCAGTCCCAAGTCGGCTTGGCAGCTTCGGCAGCCAGTTCTTTGATGGCCTGGATAACAACCTGGAATTCGTCGTGGGCGAACAGTACAGCGCCCAGCATCTGGTCTTCGGTCAGCTCTTTAGCTTCCGATTCAACCATCAATACCGCTTCCGAGGTACCGGCTACAACCATGTCCAGGCTCGAAGCCTTGAGTTGTTCGTAGTTAGGGTTCAGCAGGTAGCCGGTGCTTTCGTGGAAAGCAACGCGCGCAGCGCCGATAGGGCCGTCGAAAGGAATACCTGAGATCGCCAGTGCAGCCGAGGTGCCGATCATGGCAGCGACGTCTGGATCAGTCTTTTTGCTGGTGGAGAGAACGGTGCAGACAACCTGCACTTCGTTCATGAAGCCTTCTGGAAACAACGGACGGATCGGACGGTCGATCAGACGCGAAGTCAGGGTTTCTTTCTCGGAAGGACGGCCTTCACGCTTGAAGAAACCGCCGGGGATTTTACCCGCAGCGTAGGTCTTTTCCTGATAGTGAACGGAAAGGGGGAAAAAGCCTTTTCCGGCGTCAGCGTGCTTGGCGCCGACCACAGTCACTAACACGCTAACGTCGTCGTCAACGGTGACCAATACTGCGCCGGAAGCTTGACGGGCGATACGGCCTGTCTCGAGGGTGACGGTCGATTGACCGAACTGGAATTTCTTGATGACCGGGTTCACGGTTTCCTACCTTCTTTGTGGCTCTTGGGGAACTGGTTTCTTGCGAATTCTTGGGCAGTGACAGGGTTCGGACCCATCGACCGTCCAGATAAAACTTGAGGCTGGAAGCCTGCCACGGCTCATCAGGTAAACCCGATGAGCCGTGACAAACAACCAACCTCTAGCAACGTCGTTATTAGCGACGCAGACCCAGACGACCGATCAGGGCGCTGTAACGGCTAACGTCCTTACCTTTAAGGTAATCCAGCAGCTTGCGACGCTGGTTTACCATACGGATCAGACCACGACGTGAGTGGTGATCTTTACCGTTGGCCTTGAAGTGGCCTTGCAGTTTGTTGATGTTGACGGTCAGCAGTGCAACTTGCACTTCTGGCGAACCAGTATCACCAACAGCTTGCTGGTAGTCGGCTACGATCTGAGCTTTTTCTTCTACGCTGAGTGCCATGTGGGCAATCCTTTATTCGAGAAACCGCTCCAAAGAGACAGCTTCAATGGGCCGAGGACAAATCCTCGTATTTTTAAATGAGATGTGACCGTGCCCATTGACAGCCACCCTCGTCCGGTCATTCTGACCGAATCAATCGACGCGGCGCGATCCGCCCGTCTTCACTCACTTCACCGATACCGATGAAGCGACCTTCATGATCTTGCACACGAACCATGCCGAATTGCGGCGCGTCCGGTGCTCTGACTGGCTGACCATGCAACCAGTAGAACGCACTGTGTTCCGAGAAATGCAACAGCGGCCAATGCAACAAACCACTGTCCGAGGGCATCAGGAAGCGATCAACCGCCTCGTTTCCGCCATCGGCGTGTACTTGCTCCAACTCTTCCAGCGTCACCGTCTGAGCAAGGCTGAAAGGTCCGGCCTGCGTACGACGCAACTCTGCAACGTAAGCACCACACCCAAGCTTTTCACCAATATCCTCCACAAGGGTACGAATATAGGTGCCTTTGGTGCAGTCCACCGCCAGGCGCGCTGTATCGGCTTCGCATTCCAGCAATTCCAGGCGCGTAATAGTAACAGAACGCGGTTCGCGCTCCACCACTTCCCCCGCTCGGGCCAGCTTGTACAACGGCTGGCCATCACGCTTGAGCGCTGAGTACATTGGGGGTATCTGACTGATTTCACCACGAAAAAACGGTAAAACCGCTTCGATATCAGCACGACCAACGGTCACTGGACGGGTTTGTAAAACGTCACCTTCAGCGTCTGCTGTAGTGGTGGTTTTGCCCAATTGCATCTTGGTTTCGTACGCTTTGTCCGAATCAAGCAGGTATTGGGAAAACTTTGTCGCTTCGCCGAAACACAACGGCAATACGCCCGTCGCGAGCGGATCGAGGCTGCCGGTATGCCCGGCCTTTTCTGCATTGAGCAACCAGCGCACTTTCTGCAGGGCAGCGTTGGACGTGAAGCCCAGCGGCTTGTCGAGCAGAATGATCCCGCTGACGTTACGGCGTATACGTTTGACCTGAGCCACCCGCGTTACTCCTTGTTGTTGCTTTCTGGCTTGCTGCTTTCTGCCAGGGAGCTTTCCTGGGTAGCGTCTTCTGCCTGAACATCTTCTGGGTGATGCCCGTCTTCAGCCACGGCACGTTCGATCAATGCCGAAAGATGAGCGCCACGCACGACGCTTTCGTCGTAGTGGAAGTGCAACTGTGGAACGCTGCGCAGTTTCATTTCGCGGGCCAGCTGCATACGCAGAAAACCTGCCGCAGAGTTGAGCACCTTGATGGTCTGCGCAATTTCTTCAGCGCTGTCCTGCCCCATCACGGTCATGAAAATCTTCGCATGCCCGACATCACGGCTGACATCGACAGCAGTGATGGTGACCAGGCCGACGCGAGGGTCTTTGATTTCGCGGCGGATCAGCTGTGCCAGCTCGCGCTGCATCTGATCGCCAATACGTTGGGTACGGCTATATTCTTTTGCCATGTCTACTACCTGTCACTGACCCGGGGCGAAACCCGCACGGTCTGAAAGCGGCAAACGCCCGGCCTGACAAAATGCCGGACCGGGCGTTGCGTTTAGAGTCCATGACGGATCGCGGTGCACTTGCATGCGACGACCCGTCATGACTCTTACAACTCGCGACTTAGAGGCTGCGAGCCACTTGGACTTTCTCGAACACTTCGATCTTGTCACCGGCTTTGACGTCGTTGTAGCTCTTGACGCCGATACCGCATTCCATGCCGGCACGCACTTCGGACATGTCGTCCTTGAAGCGGCGCAGGGACTCGAGTTCGCCTTCGAAAATAACGATGTCTTCGCGCAGTACACGGATCGGACGGTTGCGGTGAACCACACCTTCCAGAACCATACAGCCAGCGATCGCACCAAACTTCGGCGAACGGAATACGTCACGCACTTCAGCGATACCCAGGATGTTCTCCCGAACGTCACTGCCAAGCATGCCGGTAAGGGCTTTCTTGACGTCTTCGATGATGTCGTAGATCACGTTGTAGTAACGCATATCCAGACCTTCCTGCTCGACAATCCTGCGAGCGCCAGCATCGGCACGCACGTTGAAACCGAACAGTACAGCGTTGGAAGCCAGTGCCAGGTTAGCGTCGCTTTCGGTGATACCACCGACACCGCCGCCGACTACGCGCACTTGCACTTCGTCGTTACCCAGGCCGCCAAGGGCGCCCTGCAGAGCTTCCAACGAACCACGAACGTCAGATTTGAGGACGATATTAAGCGTCTTCTTCTCTTCCTGGCCCATGTTCTCGAAGATGTTTTCCAGCTTGCCAGCATGAGCGCGAGCCAGTTTGACTTCGCGGAACTTGCCTTGACGGAACAGAGCGACTTCGCGCGCTTTCTTCTCGTCAGTCAGTACGCTCAGCTCGTCGCCAGCGTTCGGTGTGCCGTCAAGACCCAGGATTTCGACCGGAATCGAAGGCCCTGCTTCTTTAACCGGCTTGCCGTTCTCGTCGAGCATGGCGCGGATACGGCCGAAGTTCGAGCCGACCAATACCATGTCACCTTGACGCAGCGTACCGTCTTGAACCAGAACGGTTGCAACCGGACCACGACCTTTGTCGAGACGCGATTCAACCACGACACCACGACCAGGAGCGGACGGGGTCGCTTTCAGTTCCAGGACTTCGGCTTGCAGCAGAACAGCTTCGAGCAGTTCGTCAACGCCGGTACCCACTTTCGCAGAGACTAGAACGAACGGCGTCTCGCCGCCCCACTCTTCGGAAGTAACACCGTGGACAGACAATTCGCTTCTGATGCGATCGAGATCAGCACCTGGCTTGTCGATTTTGTTCACTGCTACGACCAGCGGAACACCGGCGGCCTTGGCATGTTGAACAGCTTCAACAGTCTGCGGCATAACGCCGTCGTCCGCAGCAACAACCAGAATCACGATGTCGGTCGCCTTGGCACCACGAGCACGCATTGCGGTAAACGCAGCGTGGCCCGGGGTGTCGAGGAAGGTGACCATGCCACGATCAGTTTCAACGTGGTACGCACCGATGTGCTGGGTGATGCCGCCGGCTTCGCCAGCTGCAACCTTGGCACGACGGATGTAGTCGAGCAGCGAGGTTTTACCGTGGTCAACGTGGCCCATTACGGTCACAACCGGTGCACGGGAGAACGTCTCACCTTCGAACTTCAGCGATTCGGCCAGAGAATCTTCCAGGGCGTTGTCGCTGACCAGCTTGACCTTGTGGCCCAACTCTTCGGCGATCAACTGGGCAGTTTCCTGATCCAGTACCTGGTTGATGGTCACCGGAGTGCCCATCTTGAACATGAACTTGATCACTTCAGCCGCTTTGACCGACATCTGCGCCGACAACTCGCCAACGGTGATGGTCTCGCCGATAGCAACGTCGCGAACTACAGGCCCGGTAGGGCTCTGGAAACCGTGAGCATTGCGTTTTTTCAGCTTGGCCTTGCCGCGACCACCACGACGGAAGCTGTCGCTTTCTTCGTCGGTAGTACGAGGTGCAACACGTGGCGCTGGCGCTTTCTCTTTAACAGAAGCGCGGTGCGGAGCGTTCTTGCGATCGCCATCACCACCGCCGCCGCTACGACGGCTGTTGTCATCGCTGCGCGGTTTGTCCGGACGACGCTGTTCGTCTTTCTTGCGTGCATCGGCAGCAGGTGCAGCAGCCACAACCGGTGCATGACGCACAGGTTCGGCAACAGCAACAGCAGCAGGAGCGGCAACAGTTTCAGTGCCGTTCGATTGCGCAGGAGCAGGCTGGCTACGCGCTTGTTCTTCAGCGCGACGCTTGGATTCCTCTTCAGCCTTTTGACGTGCAGCATTTTCTACGGCGCGACGTTCGTCCACTTCGCGCTTGCGCTCGGCTTCGATTTCTTCCGGGCTGCGCTGTACGAAAACTTTCTTCTTGCGCACTTCAACGCTGATGCTTTTGCTGCCAGCAACGCGAAGTGTGCTTGTGGTTTTGCGCTGCAAAGTGATCTTGCGCGGCTCTTCCACTTTGGCCTTGTGACCGCTTTTCAAATGCGTCAACAGGGCTTGTTTCTCTATATCGGTCACAACTTGCTCGGCGGCGGTGTGCGGCAAACCTGCCTCACGCATCTGCTGTAACAGGCGCTCTACCGGTGTGTCGACCACTGTGGCCAGTTCTTTCACCGTGACTTGCGTCATGCACTTCTCTCCTCAGGCCGCGCCTACTTACTCGAACCAATGGGCTCGGGCGGCCATGATCAACTTGCCGGCACGAATATCGTCAATGCCGTCGATGTCGAGCAGGTCGTCAATAGACTGCTCGGCCAGGTCTTCGCGGGTAATTACGCCGCGCACCGCCAGTTCCATCGCCAAATCCTTGTCCATACCCTCAAGCGAGAGTAGGTCTTCGGCCGGATGGGCGTCTGCCAGCTTTTCCTCAGTAGCGATGGCTTTAGTCAACAATCGATCCTTGGCCCGAGCGCGAAGCTCGTTGACGGTATCTTCGTCAAAGCCATCGATGTTGAGCATTTCTTCCAACGGTACGTAGGCAATCTCTTCCAGGCTGGTGAAGCCTTCATCAACCAGTACCTGTGCCAGATCTTCGTCGACTTCCAACTCGTCGATGAAGTTGCGCAGGATGTCACCGGTTTCTGCTTGCTGCTTAGCCTGGATGTCCGATTCGGTCATCACGTTCAGGGTCCAACCAGTCAACTGACTGGCCAGACGCACGTTCTGACCGCCGCGACCAATGGCCTGAGCCAGATTATCTGCGCCAACGGCGATGTCCATTGCATGGGCATCTTCATCGACGATAATTGCCGCCACTTCAGCCGGCGACATTGCATTGATCACGAACTGCGCCGGGTTATCGTCCCACAGCACGATATCCACACGCTCGCCGCCCAACTCGCCGGAAACAGCTTGAACGCGCGAACCACGCATGCCGATGCAAGCACCTTGCGGATCGATTCGTTTGTCCTTGGAGCGAACAGCGATTTTTGCACGCGAACCCGGGTCACGCGCGGCTGCCATCACCTCAATGAGACCTTCAGAGATTTCCGGAACTTCAATCCGGAACAGCTCGATCAGCATCTCTGGCGCAGTACGCGACAGAATCAGCTGAGGACCACGGTTCTCAGTGCGAATTTCTTTTAGCAGCGCACGAACGCGGACACCCACGCGGAAAGTTTCCCGCGAAATAATGTCTTCACGTGCCAGCAACGCTTCAGCATTGTTACCCAGGTCAACGATGACGTTGTCCCGTGTAACCTTTTTAACGGTACCGGAAATGATTTCGCCCAGACGTTCACGATAAGCATCAACGACCTGAGCACGCTCAGCTTCGCGGACTTTTTGAACGATGACTTGCTTGGCAGTCTGTGCCGCGATCCGACCGAATTCGATAGAGTCGATTTTAATTTCGACAACATCACCGGCTACGGCACCAGGTTGTTTTTCCTGGGCCTGATCGACAGCCAATTCGTGTGCTGGATCGTCCAGATCTTCGTCTTCGACCACTGTCCAGCGACGGAAAGTCTCGTAGTTACCGGTCTGGCGATTGATCTCCACACGCAGCTCAACTTCATCTTCGAAACGCTTTTTGGTAGCAGTAGCCAGAGCCAGCTCCAGCGCTTCGAAAATCACACCTGCCGGTACGCCCTTTTCATTGGACACCGACTCAACAACCAGCAGTACTTCTTTGCTCATCGTACGCCTCGCCTTTCGCAAGCCATTGGATCCGCGGGATCCGCGTCTCAGTCAAACTTGGGGATAATGTTGGCTTTGTCGATCAAGTCGATCGGCAACAAGTATTCGTGGTCCTCGACCTGCACCACGATGTCTTGCTCCTCCACCCCGCGGAGAAGGCCCTGAAAGTTGCGACGACCATCGAAGGGCGAGCGCAGCTTTATCTTCACTTGTGCGCCGGCGTGCAAAGCAAACTGCTCAAGCGTGAACAGTGGGCGCTCCATGCCAGGAGAAGAGACTTCAAGGGTGTATTCAACGGCGATCGGATCTTCGACGTCCAGAACACCGCTGATCTGACGGCTGACTATGGCGCAGTCATCCACCAAAACGCCGCCTTCTTTATCGATATAAATACGCAACAGTGAATGGCGACCTTGAGCCGAAAACTCAATACCCCAGCATTCATAGCCAAGGGCCACGACCACCGGGGCCACCAAGGCCTGCAACTGTTCTAGCTTGCTCGACACCTGAACCCCCTCGTGCATGCAATGCAAATAAAAAATGGGCGAAACGCCCATCCCTGAAAACGCCGTTGAATAGCGGCGCTATGACTGTCCAGCTAACAAAAAGCCCCTAAAAAGGGGCTCCGCTAAAACTGGTTGCGGGGGCTGGATTTGAACCAACGACCTTCGGGTTATGAGCCCGACGAGCTACCAGACTGCTCCACCCCGCGACAAAGCTGGGGCGGAAGTATACGGCCGATCCCTTTCAGGGTCAATCGAACCTCCGCCGACAAGAAAGCCCGCAACAGCGGGCTTTCTTGATAATTGGTACCGAGAAGGGGACTCGAACCCCTACACCCTATGGGCACAACCACCTCAAGGTTGCGTGTCTACCAATTCCACCACCTCGGCAATACAACTCTTTAGCGGCTCAACATCAACCGCCCGATCCGGTGTTACTTTTGCTGTGGCGCTTGAGGTACGTCAGCAGGGTTAACCACTGGCTTTTGCGCTTCGAGCACCGGCACATCTTCTGTAACCGGTTTTTTCTGTGGCACTTCCAATACCGCTGGATCTGGCAAACCTACTTGAGTCAGCTGGTGAGCTTTCTCTTTAGCAAAGTAACCTAACCCCAAGCTGGTTATGAAGAAACCAGCGGCGAGTATAGCAGTAAACTTACTAAGAAAGGTAGAGGAACCTTGGCTTCCGAATACAGTATTTGAAGCACCTGCTCCGAAAGACGCACCAGCGTCCGCACCCTTACCCTGTTGCAGCAATACCAGAGCGACAACGCCCAGAGCACCCAACAGATGAAAAACGACTACGACTGTTTCCAGCATTTTTTCAGTTTCCCGCGGCGCGACAAATCGCACCGAACTCATCTGCATTCAGGGAAGCTCCACCAATGAGCCCCCCATCGATATCCGGCATGCCGAACAGTTCAGCCGCATTGGCCGCCTTCACGCTGCCGCCATAAAGAAGCCGCACACCTTGTGCGACCTCAGCATTCTCTGCCGCCAACTGCGCACGAATGGCTGCGTGCACTTCCTGCGCCTGTTGGGGCGATGCAGTCAGCCCGGTGCCAATGGCCCAGACAGGCTCGTAAGCGATGACTGCATTTACAAAAGCACCGACTCCCAGCTCTTCGATGATACTGCCAAGCTGACGCGCTACAACTTCAAACGTCTTGCCCGCCTCGCGCTGCTCCAGGGTCTCCCCTACGCACAACACAGGCGTCAAACCACACGCCTGTGCTGCCGCGAACTTGCGATTAAGGCAATCGTCACGCTCACCCATGATCTGGCGACGCTCAGAGTGCCCTACCAGCACCAGGGTACAGCCAGCATCAGCCAGCTGACTCGGCGCTATTTCACCGGTCAACGCGCCCTGCATCGGCTCTACCGCAGAATTCTGCGCACCTACTGCAATCGACTTGCCGTTGAGGCCGTCAATCACTTGATTGATGTACAAACATGGCGGAAACACCGCTACATCAACACCGCTTGGCAGGGCCTGATTACAAAGGCCCTTGATCAGCTCAGCGACGCTGGCGCGGGTACCGTGCATCTTCCAGTTACCAGCTACCATCAGGCGACGCATGCTGTACCTCGTCGGTCAAAGTGGGCGCAGATGTTACCCAACCGCATCAATACTGGCAAGCCGAAATCAGGCGCAAACTTCACTAACCAGTTTTGCCAGCTCATTGGCGTAACCGTGAACCAATGCTTCATCATCGCCTTCGACCATTACACGAACCAGCGGTTCGGTACCCGACTTGCGCAACAGCACGCGACCACGACCACCCATAGCGATGGTAACGCGCTCGCACGCCTCTTTAACGGCCGGATGCTCAACTGGATCGACACCGCCCGCAAAGCGCACATTGACGAGCACCTGAGGGCACTTGCGTAGCGCTTGACGCGCCAATGCCAGGCTTTCGTCGCGACGACGCAGCGCCAGCAAGACCTGCAGTGCTGCGATGATCGCGTCGCCGGTCGTGGTGTGCTGGAAGCAGACGATATGACCGGAGTTCTCACCGCCGATCTGCCAGTTGCGCTCGAGCAGCTCTGCGATTACATGACGATCGCCAACATTGGCCCGGACGAACGGAATGCTCAAGTCAGCCAATGCCAACTCAAGCCCGAGATTACTCATCAGCGTTCCAACAACACCACCTTGCAGCTTGCCTCGTTCGTGCAAGTCACGCGCAATGATAAATAACAGCTCATCGCCGTCGACGATCGCACCGGTATGATCGACCATCAGCACCCGGTCGCCATCACCGTCGAAAGCGATACCCAGATCAGCTTGTTCTGCCAACACCGCAGCCTGCAAGTTGCCCATATGGGTCGAACCACAGTCGTCGTTGATATTCAGGCCGTTAGGCTGAGCCGACAGCACAGTCACCTGGGCCCCCAGCTCACGAAAAACATTGGGAGCCACTTTGTACGTAGCGCCATGAGCGCAGTCGATGACCAGCTTCAGGCCCGCAAAATCGGTACTGGTCGGAACGCTGCTTTTACAGAATTCGATATAGCGCCCGGCAGCATCATTGATACGCGAAACCTTGCCCAGCTTATCGGACTCAACCACCGTCATCGGCGCATCGAGCAGCTCTTCGATCATCTTTTCTACGTCGTCAGGCAGCTTGGTGCCCTGACCAGAGAAGAATTTGATGCCGTTGTCATGATGGGGATTGTGCGACGCACTGATCACGATACCGGCTTCGGCATGGAAAGTACGCGTCAAATAGGCGATCGCCGGGGTAGGCATCGGACCCAGGAGCATGACATCAGCGCCAGCAGCAGAGAGACCCGCTTCCAGCGCGGACTCAAACATGTAGCCAGAAATGCGCGTGTCTTTACCGACCAGAACCCGGCAAGCACCCAGACGGCGAAAAGCCATCCCGGCCGCCCAGCCAAGCTTGAGCATGAAATCCGGAGTGATCGGAAACTGGCCAACCCGGCCACGTATACCGTCGGTACCGAAATATTTTCTAGTCATAGATGCTCCATCATTCTTATTCAGCCGATTCGACCGCGGCGATCATTCGCACCACATCGACAGTTTCGGCAACATCATGCACACGTAGAATTCGTGCACCCTTGATCATGGCCATGGCCGCCAACGCCAGACCACCAGAAAGCCTCTCGGCGACCGGACGCGCAAGCACCTGGCCAATCATGCTCTTGCGCGAAACACCCACCAACAGGGGCCTGCCGAGCACATGCAAGGCTTGCATATGCTTGAACAGACTCAGGTTGTGCTGAAGGTTTTTAGCGAAGCCAAATCCAGGGTCCAGAATAATCCGCTCGCGAGGTATACCGAACGCCGCGCATTGCTCCATACGCTCGAGCAAAAAAGCACTGACCTCACTCACAATATCCTGATACTGCGGATCATCCTGCATATCGCCCGGCTCGCCGCGCATATGCATCAGACACACCGGCAGCCCCGTCGCTGCGGCTGCGTCCAGGGCACCTTCACGACGCAACGAGCGCACATCATTGATCAAGCCCGCCCCTAGGCGCGCCGTCTCACGAATGACCGCCGGGGTGGAGGTATCGACCGAAATGATGACGTCCAGCTCGCGATTTAGCGCCTCGACAATGGGGCCTATACGCTCAAGCTCTTCGGCAGGTGAAACTGCTCGCGCACCAGGCCGAGTGGATTCGCCACCGACATCGATCAACGTCGCTCCCGCAGCAGCCATCGCTTCGGCGTGACGCAATGCTGCGTCACGCTGGCTGAAACGGCCGCCATCAGAAAAGGAGTCTGGCGTGATATTCAGAATACCCATGACGTGCGTATGGGCCAAATCGAGAACCCGGCTGCCGCAAGGCAACCGGATTGGGTACAGCGCAGAAGTCATGTCAGACCTTAGAGTTCAGCTGCCGGGCCGCCGATAGGGGTTTCTGGACGCGGGTCCAGAGGTGCGGCCGGAGTACCGGAACCACCTTCCCAATCACGCGGTTCGCGAGGAGCGCGACCGGCCATGATGTCATCGATCTGTTCAGCATCGATGGTTTCATATTTCATCAGCGCATCAGCCATAGCATCAAGCTTGTCACGGTTATCCGTCAGGATCTGCTTGGCGCTGCCATAGCACTGATCAATGATGCTACGAACTTCCGAGTCGATAAGCCTTGCCGTTTCGGCAGACACACTAGAGTGCTGACTACCACCGCGACCGAGGTACATTTCACCCTCATCTTCGGCATACATCAACGGACCGAGTTTTTCCGACAGGCCCCACTTGGTCACCATGTTCCGGGCAATTTGACTTGCGCGCATGATGTCATTGGAAGCTCCAGTGGTGACGCCGTCGAAGCCCAGAGTCATCTCTTCAGCGATCCGCCCGCCATACAACGAGCAGATCTGACTGATCAGCGCGCGCTTGGACAAGCTGTAGCGATCTTCTTCTGGCAAGAACATGGTCACACCCAGCGCACGACCACGCGGGATGATCGACACCTTGTAAACCGGATCATGCTCAGGCACTACGCGACCCACGATAGCGTGACCCGCTTCGTGATAAGCCGTGTTCCGCTTCTCTTTCTCGGACATGACCATGGATTTGCGCTCGGCGCCCATCATGATCTTGTCTTTGGCCAGTTCGAACTCTTTCATCTCAACGATACGTTTACCCGTACGCGCAGCGAACAGGGAAGCCTCGTTGACCAGGTTAGCCAGGTCAGCGCCGGAGAAGCCCGGCGTACCACGAGCAATCACACCCGGATTGACGTCTTCACCCATAGGCACTTTGCGCATATGGACTTTCAGGATTTGCTCGCGACCACGAATATCCGGCAGACCGACCACAACCTGTCGGTCGAAACGGCCCGGACGCAGCAGCGCAGGGTCGAGCACATCCGGACGGTTGGTAGCTGCAATGACAATGATGCCGTCATTCACTTCAAAACCATCCATCTCCACCAGCAACTGGTTGAGAGTCTGCTCACGTTCATCGTGACCACCCCCCATACCGGCACCACGGTGGCGACCGACAGCATCGATTTCGTCGATGAAAATGATGCACGGTGCGTGTTTCTTGGCCTGTTCGAACATGTCCCGGACGCGACTTGCACCTACACCCACGAACATTTCGACGAAGTCGGAACCGGAAATGGTGAAGAACGGCACCTTGGCTTCACCCGCGATGGCCTTGGCCAGCAGGGTTTTACCCGTACCAGGCGGGCCAACCATCAGCACACCGCGTGGTATCCGGCCGCCCAGACGCTGGAACTTGCCCGGATCACGGAGAAACTCAACGAGTTCGCCGACTTCTTCTTTGGCTTCGTCGCAACCGGCGACGTCACCCAGCGTGGTCTTGACCTGATCCTCGGACAGCAGCCGCGCTTTGCTCTTGCCAAAGCTCATCGGCCCGCCTTTACCGCCGGCACCACCCTGCATCTGCCGCATGAAGAACATGAAGACAGCGATGATCACCAGGATCGGGAAGCTCGCAACCAGTAGCTGAGTCCAGATGCTCTGCTGCTCAGGCTGCTTACCTTCAATCACTACATGATTGTCGACCAGATCACCGATCAGGCCATTGTCCTGAATCGCTGGACGAATGGTCTTGAAGGAGTCGCCATCGGCACGCTTGCCGGTGATGACATAACCATCGACTGCAACCTTCTCGACCTTGCCATCCTTAACCTGCTGGATGAACTCGGAATAGTTGAGGGTTTGCGGCTCGTTTGGGCTGGAGAAGTTGTTCATCACTGTCACCAGGACAGCGGCGATGATCAACCACAGGATCAAATTCTTTGCCATATCGTTCAATTAGCTACCCTCTGAAGCAAGCTCCACGCAGGAGCGTGCCTCGCATGATATTCACCGGCCTAACTTACTACATTACCTACAGGTGTGGCAGGCGCCGTCTGTAACCCTTTGTGAAACTTTGACTACATAATGTTCGTTTATGCTTCGTTGGCAAGGCTATTTAAAAAAACCTATCGCCCCGCATCAAAGCCGCTCAATGCTTTCAGCACCCTTGATGCCGCGAAACCCTCGACCCAGCAAATACTGCTCGCGGGACCGATCGCGTGAAGCCGCCGGCTTGCGCATCTGGACCTTGTCAAACACCTGGCGAACCGACTTATGGAACGCGTCGAAACCATCGCCCTGGAAAACCTTGACCAGAAAATCACCACCTGGACGCAATACACGACCCGCCAAATCAAGCGACAGCTCGCAAAGAAACATAGCGCGAGGCATGTCAACAGCAGCCAGTCCACTCATATTGGGGGCCATATCGGAAATCACAAGGTCTACTTGTGTATTACCGACAGCCTCGAGGATTTGTGCCAGCACAGCGTCTTCGGTGAAATCGCCCTGAATGAAGGTCACATCAGGGATGCTGTCCATCTCAAGAATGTCGGAGGCGATCAAACGACCCTGACCACCAATCAGACGACTGGTGACCTGCGACCACCCTCCTGGCGCAGCGCCAAGGTCGATAACGGTCATGCCGGGACGGATCAAGCGGTCCTTTTCCTGAATCTCCAGCAGCTTGTAGCTGGCACGCGAACGATACCCGTCTTTTTGCGCCATTTTGACGTAAGGGTCATCGAAGTGTTCTTTCAACCAGTTATGGCTTGTTTTGGAACGGGCCACAGGGCACCTCAAAAATAAACGAGTCGTGATTAACTGGGCGGTGCCGGACTCGCTCGGGTAAACTGGCCGCCGCTTTTTACAAGATCAGACGCAGGGGTCAGATTATGCCGCTCACTCAGGAGCAGAAGAAACAGTACAAATCCATTGGCCATCATCTGAAAGCAGTATTGATCGTGGCTGACAAAGGTTTGACTGAAGGTGTGTTAGCCGAACTTGAACGCGCATTGGGCGATCACGAGCTGATTAAAATCAAGCTCAACATCCTCGAACGCGAAAGCCGCCTGGAGGCCGTTGCAGAGTTGTGCAAGGCCGGCAAAGCGGATTTGGTGCAAGTCATCGGTAAAATGGCGTTGATTTATCGCAAGAACGCCAAGGTAAACAAGCTGTTGTCCAACGTCCACCGTTCACACGTATAACAAAGTGGTCAGGGGTGCGCATCGCGCACCCTGCCATTTCCACCCGGCACAGGCTGAATAACCAGCAGTAGCCCGGACAACGCCAGCATCAGGTAACTCAACAACCGCCAGCGCACCGCATCCGGCAGCCATTGGTGCAGCAAGCAATAGCTCGCTGAAGCCAGCATCGCAATCAACAGCAATTGCCCGCGCACATCAAGCCAAAGACTCGACAGTCGCTCGGCCTGTATCAGCACTGCTGCCTGCAAAACTACGCAGAACGCTGCAAATCCCACCAGCAACGCCCCCGAAAGATTGGCAACCTCATCGATCAGCAACGGCGCAAGCCGTGTTTGCTCAAGCACCGTCAACATCGCCAGGTGCAGCAATACCAAGCCACCTACCCAAAGCGTCTGGGCAACCTGCCAGATAATTGCGCCCGCACGAAACGGGCGACGCTGATTAGATATGGCGGACTTCGACAATCTCGTACTCGATCACGCCACTTGGCGTTCTGACTGTCACCACCTCCCCCTCTTCCTTGGCAATCAAGGCACGAGCGATGGGTGAGCCGACCGAAAGCTTGCCCTGTTTGATATCAGCTTCGTCTTCACCAACGATCTGATACTTCACGCGCTCATCGGTTTCGACGTTAGCGATCTCGACAGTCGTGCCGAAGATCACTTTGCCGGTGTGCACAATCGTCGTGACGTCGATGACCACTGCGTTCTGCAGTCGGCCTTCGATATCACGAACCCGCGCTTCCACCATGCCCTGCTGCTCGCGAGCTGCGTGGTATTCGGCGTTTTCCTTAAGGTCACCCAGCTCACGTGCCGTGCCGATATCCTGGCTGAGCTTGGGGCGAATCACCTTCGTCAGGTGGGTCAGTTCTTCTTCCAGGGCGCGAGCGCCCCGAACGGTCATAGGATATTTAGTCATACCTTCAATCCTGCATGTAGATCCTGCAAGCGCCGCACGGTCTTCTCTGGACCGAACTTCAGTGCTTCACAGATGGCTTCACCCGCAGCGATGGTAGTCGTGCAGTAGATTTTGTGCTGCAAGGCATTACGACGAATGGAGTAGGAGTCAGCGATCGACTGACGGCCTTCCGTTGTGTTGATGATAAGCGTGACTTCGTCATTCTTAATCATGTCGACAACGTGCGGACGACCTTCTGTCACCTTGTTAACCCGGCGCACTTTCAGACCCGCAGCCTCAATCAACTTGGCAGTACCTGCCGTCGCGACGATTTCAAAGCCCAAGTTGATCAGGTCTCGCGCAACACCCGCTACCAGCGGCTTGTCGTCATCACGAACGCTGATGAATGCAGTACCACCGGTCGGGAGCAGCTCGCTGGCACCCATTTGAGCCTTGGCGAAGGCTTCACCGAACGTATCACCAACACCCATGACTTCGCCGGTGGACTTCATTTCTGGGCCGAGAATCGGATCAACACCCGGGAACTTGGCAAACGGGAATACCGCTTCTTTGACGCTGTAGAAGTTTGGAATGATTTCTTTGGTGAACCCTATTTCCTTCAGGGTTTTACCGGCCATGACGCGCGCAGCGATCATTGCCAGGGAAACACCGATGCACTTGGACACGAACGGCACGGTACGCGAAGCACGCGGGTTGACTTCAATAACGTAGATGTCATCGCCTTGCAGCGCCAACTGCACGTTCATCAAGCCAATGACGCCCAGCTCCAGAGCCATTTTCTTGACCTGCTCGCGCATCTCGTCCTGGATATGTGCAGGCAGCGAGTACGGTGGCAGCGAGCATGCGGAGTCACCAGAGTGAACGCCCGCCTGCTCGATGTGCTGCATGATCGCGCCGATTACCACATCAGTGCCGTCACAGACCGCATCGACATCCATCTCGATGGCACAGTTGAGGAAGTGGTCCAGCAGCACCGGGCTGTCGTTGGACACTTTCACCGCATCACGCAAGTAGCGCTTGAGTTCTTCTTCTTCGTAAACGATTTCCATCGCCCGACCGCCCAATACGTAGGACGGACGCACCACCAGCGGGTAACCAATCTTGCCCGCAGCGCGAATGGCTTCGTCTTCGCTGCGCACAGTGGCGTTAGGCGGCTGACGCAAATTCAGGCGCTCGACCATTTGCTGGAAGCGCTCACGGTCTTCGGCACGGTCGATTGAATCAGGGCTGGTACCAATGATCGGCACGCCAGCTTCCTCAAGGGCACGCGCCAGTTTCAGCGGCGTTTGGCCGCCGTACTGAACGATCACGCCTTTAGGCTTCTCGACCCGACAGATTTCCAGCACGTCTTCCAGGGTTACTGGCTCAAAGTACAGGCGATCCGAGGTATCGAAATCGGTGGATACGGTTTCCGGGTTGCAGTTGACCATGATGGTCTCGTACCCGTCTTCGCGCAGGGCCAGTGCCGCATGCACGCAGCAGTAGTCAAACTCGATGCCTTGGCCGATGCGATTCGGACCGCCGCCCAGAATCATGATCTTGTCGCGAGTCGACGGATTGGCCTCGCACTCTTCCTCGTAGGTCGAGTACAGATAAGCGGTATCCGTGGCGAACTCGGCCGCGCAGGTGTCAACGCGCTTGTAGACCGGGAAGATCTCAAGCTTGTGACGATGGCGACGCAGATTTTTCTCGGTGACACCCAGCAGTTTGGCCAGACGCCCATCAGAGAAGCCTTTGCGCTTGAGACGGAACATCAGGTCACGGTCGATGGTCGCCAGACCCAGCGTCTTGATCTTCTCTTCTTCCTTGACCAGATCTTCGATCTGCACCAGGAACCAAGGGTCGATCATGTTCATGCTGAAAATTTCTTCAACCGTCATGCCCGCACGGAAGGCGTCTGCCACGTACCAGATACGCTCAGCGCCCGGCACAGTCAGCTCACGCTTGAGCACGGCCATGCTTTCCGGGTTGCTCAGGTCAAGCTTGGGGTCCAGACCGCAGACACCCACTTCCAGGCCGCGCAGGGCTTTCTGCAGGGATTCCTGGAAGGTACGGCCGATGGCCATGACCTCACCGACCGACTTCATCTGAGTGGTCAGGCGTGCATCGGCCTTGGGGAATTTTTCAAAGGCGAAGCGTGGCAGTTTGGTGACCACGTAATCGATCGAAGGCTCGAACGACGCAGGGGTCTTGCCGCCAGTGATTTCGTTCTGCAGCTCGTCAAGGGTGTAACCGATCGCCAACTTGGCCGCGACCCGTGCAATCGGGAAGCCAGTCGCCTTCGAGGCCAACGCCGAAGAGCGGGAAACACGAGGGTTCATCTCGATCACGACCATACGGCCAGTGTCCGGGCAGATACCGAACTGCACGTTCGAGCCGCCGGTCTCCACGCCGATCTCACGCAGCACCGCCAGCGAGGCGTTACGCATGATCTGGTATTCCTTGTCGGTCAGCGTCTGCGCTGGCGCAACAGTGATCGAGTCGCCAGTGTGGACACCCATCGGGTCAAAGTTTTCAATGGAGCAGACGATGATGCAGTTGTCCTTTTTGTCGCGGACCACCTCCATCTCGTACTCTTTCCAACCGATCAGCGATTCGTCGATCAGCAGCTCTTTGGTCGGCGACAGGTCCAGACCACGGTTGCAGATTTCTTCGAACTCTTCGCGGTTGTAAGCAATACCGCCACCTGTGCCGCCCATGGTGAAGGACGGACGGATGATGCACGGGAAGCCCAGTTTTTCCAGGACGACGTACGCTTCGTCCATGGTGTGGGCGATACCCGAGCGCGGGCAATCCAGGCCAATCGACTTCATTGCCTTGTCGAAGCGCGAGCGGTCTTCAGCCTTGTCGATGGTGTCGGCATTGGCGCCGATCATTTCGACGCCGAACTTTTCCAGAATGCCTTCGCGTTCCAGGTCCAGCGCGCAGTTCAGCGCAGTCTGACCGCCCATGGTCGGCAGCAGTGCGTCCGGGCGTTCCTTCTCGATGATCTTGGCAACAGTCTGCCATTTGATCGGCTCGATGTAGGTCGCATCGGCCATTGACGGGTCGGTCATGATGGTGGCTGGGTTGGAGTTCACCAGGATGACGCGGTAACCCTCCTCGCGCAGGGCTTTGCAGGCCTGGGCGCCGGAGTAGTCGAATTCACAGGCCTGGCCAATCACGATGGGGCCGGCGCCGAGAATCAGGATGCTTTTTATATCTGTACGTTTTGGCATGGGTTGTCACTCAAATCCGTAGGTCAGTCGGCAAGCCGTCTTGAATATTTCTCTGAGGGGGTTGGGCGGACTGCCTGGACAGTTTGTCGTCCGGCCCCTGCTCAACCCCCTGCTCGCTACATTCTCAAGGCAACTGGTCAGCGTCGCTTGGCCATGGCTTCGATAAAGCGATCGAACAGTGGCGCCACATCGGTGGGGCCTGGGCTCGCTTCAGGGTGGCCCTGGAAGCTGAACGCGTTTTTGTCGGTACGTTCAAGGCCCTGCAAGGTGCCGTCGAACAGCGACTTGTGGGTCGCCCGCATATTGCTCGGCAGTGTGGTCTCGTCCACCGCAAAACCGTGGTTTTGACTGGTGATCATCACGACACCGGTGTCCAGATCCTGAACCGGGTGGTTGGCACCGTGGTGGCCGTGACCCATTTTCATGGTCTTGGCGCCCGAAGCAAGTGCCAGCAATTGGTGACCGAGGCAGATACCGAAGATCGGAATCTCGGTTTCCAGCACGTCCTGAATCGCCTTGATCGCGTAGTCGCATGGCTCTGGATCGCCAGGGCCGTTGGACAGGAACACACCGTCCGGTTTGAGCGCCAGCGCCTCGCTGGCAGGCGTTTGCGCCGGGACTACCGTTACACGGCAACCGCGATCTACCAGCATGCGCAGGATGTTCAGCTTGATGCCGTAGTCGTAGGCTACAACATGGTATTTCAGGTCGGCGACGGCAATGTCCAGGTGACTGTCAGTCGCCAGGTTCCAGACACCGGAGCGCCACTCGTAGCGTTCCGTGGCGCTGACGACTTTCGCCAGATCCATGCCCTTGAGGCCAGGGAAGCCGCGCGCAGCAGCAATCGCCGCTTCTTCTGAAATGTTGTCACCGGCCATGATGCAGCCGTTTTGAGCGCCTTTCTCACGCAGAATGCGGGTCAGGCGGCGGGTGTCGATTCCTGCGATTGCAACGACATTGTTGGCTTTCAAGTAGTCCGACAGCGACATCTTGTTGCGCCAGTTGCTCGCTACCAGCGGCAAGTCGCGGATGACCAACCCTGCCGACCACACGCGATTGGACTCGGCGTCTTCTGGCGTAGTACCGGTATTACCGATATGCGGGTAAGTCAGGGTGACGATCTGTTGGGCATAGGAAGGATCGGTAAGGATTTCCTGATAGCCGGTCATTGCGGTGTTAAACACCACCTCACCAACGGTTTGACCGTCGGCTCCAATGGCTTCGCCGCGAAAAATGCTGCCATCAGCAAGGGCGAGTATGGCTGGCTTAGTCAAGAAGACCTCCCGTAAATAAAGCCTGAAAGGGCGTTCGCAGGTTGCAAAAAAGCGGAATGACGTAGAACGTCACCCCGCTTTCTCTTCGAATTATCTGCGCGCTTTTAGTGGACACACTAAAGCTGTAGCTTACAGAAAAAGCCTTTTTTGGTCTACCGCCAATGAGCCTTAAAGACAGGGGAATGCGACAGAATGTCGCCCAGAGGCTCAAAACAGAGTCAAAGCCCAGTCATTATTGAGCTTCAACCCTGCTTAAGCGGTCAACGCAAGTCGAGCACGTCCTGCATATCGTACAAGTCCGGAGCCCGACCCTCGAGCCATAACGCCGCCCGAACAGCACCCTTGGCAAAGGTCATGCGGCTGGAGGCCTTGTGCGTGATTTCAACTCGCTCGCCATCTGCAGCGAACAACACCGTGTGATCGCCCACGATATCGCCAGCGCGAATCGTCGCAAAACCAATGCTTTGACGATCACGTGCGCCAGTCTGCCCCTCACGGCCATAGACCGCCACCTTTTCAAGGTCACGACCCAGCGCCTGAGCAACCACTTCACCCATACGCAACGCAGTGCCCGAAGGTGCATCCACCTTGTGTCGATGGTGGGCTTCGATAATTTCGATATCGACATCATCGCCCAACACGCGAGCGGCGGTATCTAGCAATTTCAGGCAAAGATTGACGCCCACACTGAAGTTGGCAGCAAACACGATCGGGATGTCTTTACCCGCTTGCGCCAGGCGCTGCTTCTCTTCCGCACTGAAGCCCGTGGTACCGATGACCATGGCCTTGCCTGCCTTGCGACAAAAAGCCAGGTTCTTCATCGTCACCGATGGGTGAGTGAAGTCGATCAGTACGTCGAACTCGTCAACCACTTTGGCCAGATCGCCCGACAGCGGCACACCAATACGCCCCAACGCCGCGAGCTCACCCGCATCAGCACCGACCAACGAGCTGTCCGGACGGTCGACTGCGGCGGTCAAACCCGCACCCTGCGTTTGCTGGATCGCCTCGATCAGGGTTTTGCCCATGCGCCCAGCGGCGCCCACTACTGCAATACGTCGCATGCCTTGCTCCTGACTATAAAGCGCTTACAAATCGCCGAAGAAGCGTTTCACACCTTCAAACCAGCCACTGGCCTTGGGCGAGTGCGAACTGTCACCTTCAAGCGAAGCACGGAACTCTTCGAGCAATTCACGCTGACGACGCCCCAGATTAACCGGGGTTTCAACAGCAACGCGGCACATCAAGTCGCCTGCGCCACCACCGCGCACCGGCGCCACGCCCTTGCCACGCAGACGGAATTGCTTACCGGTCTGAGTGCCTTCAGGGATTTTCAGTTTGACCCGACCATCCAGGGTTGGCACTTCCAACTCACCACCGAGCGCAGCGTCAGCAAAGCTGATCGGCACTTCGCAGTACAGGTGCTTGCCATCGCGCTGGAAAATCGCGTGCTCGCGAACGTTGATCACCACATACAGATCACCGGTCGGCCCGCCTTGCGCGCCCGCCTCACCTTCGCCGGAAAGACGAATACGATCACCGGTATCAACGCCAGGCGGTACTTTCACCGACAGGGTCTTGAACTCTTCGACCCGGCCTTCGCCACGGCACGAATCGCACGGATCGGAAATGATCTTGCCTTGGCCATGGCAGCGCGGGCAGGTTTGCTGCACCGAGAAGAAACCTTGCTGCATGCGCACTTGACCAATGCCGCCGCACGTCGGGCAGGTGACAGGCGCCGAGCCTTTCTTCGCACCAGACCCATCGCAGGGCTTGCAATTGACCAGCGTCGGCACACGGATACTGACGGTCGTGCCGCGCACAGCCTCTTCGAGATTCAGCTCCAGGGTGTAACGCAAGTCGCTGCCGCGCTGGGCACCACCGCGAGCACCGCCACGACCGCCACCGAAGAAATCACTGAACACATCGCCGAAAATATCGGAGAAGTTCGAGCCGCCGAAACCTGCACCGCCGCCGCCCATGCTTGGGTCAACGCCGGCATGACCGTACTGATCGTAGGCCGCACGCTTGCTGGCATCGGAAAGCACTTCATAGGCCTCATTGGCCTCTTTGAACATGTCTTCGGACGATTTGTCGTCGGGGTTGCGGTCCGGGTGATGCTTCATCGCAAGTCGGCGATAAGCCTTCTTCAGATCCGCTTCACTGGAGTCACGCTCCACACCCAATATCACGTAATAGTCACGCTTAGCCATAAGTCTTCTGCACTCTTGAGGACGTCCGACAAAACCCTCCTGGGTCTTGCCAAACTCGTTGAGCCCAATACAGGCCCGGACCCAACTCACGTCGATTCAACGATTCCGGTCTTGGTTCTACGGCCAGTTCACTGACCGAAGGCTTTTCACCTTAGAAGCAACAGCAAAACAAGCCAAATGCAGGAGCATGTCGACTTTGCCGCATGGCTCGCGGGCCGAAGCCCCCAAGCTTGAAAATTCGTCTATTCCAGACACGCCAACGCGGGAGCAAGCTCCCGCGCGGCGACATCCTACCAGCCACCGCTTGAATGCAGTCAACCGGCTTGCAAGTGAGCCTGCGCTTACTTGTGCTTGTGGTCTTTTACTTCTTCAAACTCTGCATCAACAACGTCGTCAGCCTTTTGGGCCTCTTCAGCAGGCTTGCCAGCCGCTTCCGGCTTTTCAGCTTCAGCGTACATTTTCTGAGCGATTGGCGCGGAAACCTTGGACAGTTCCTCGACCTTGGCATCGATGACCGCTTTGTCGTCGCCTTTGATGGCCGCTTCCAGAGCCGTCAGCGCAGCTTCAACGGCAGTTTTTTCTTCCGCAGTCACTTTTTCGCCAGCATCGCTGATCATTTTGCGTGTCGAGTGAACCAGTGCATCACCCTGGTTACGGGCAGAGGCCAGCTCTTCGAACTTGCGATCTTCTTCAGCGTTGACTTCAGCATCACGCACCATCTGCTGAATTTCTTCTTCAGACAGACCGGAGTTGGCCTTGATCACGATCGACTGCTTCTTGCCAGTCGCCTTGTCTTGGGCACCTACGTGGAGAATGCCGTTGGCATCGATGTCGAAGGTCACTTCGATTTGTGGCACACCGCGTGGAGCAGGTGGAATCTCGGCCAGGTCGAACTTGCCCAGCGACTTGTTCTGAGTCGCTTGCTTACGCTCGCCTTGCAGCACGTGAATGGTTACAGCGCCCTGGTTGTCATCGGCAGTCGAGAACACTTGCGATTTCTTGGTAGGAATCGTGGTGTTTTTCTCGATCAGCGCAGTCATCACGCCACCCATGGTTTCGATACCCAGGGTCAGCGGACTAACATCAAGCAGCAACACGTCTTTCACGTCGCCAGCCAATACCGCGCCCTGGATAGCAGCACCCATGGCAACAGCTTCGTCCGGGTTCACGTCTTTACGCGCTTCTTTACCGAAGAACTCAGTAACCAGCTTCTGTACCAGCGGCATACGAGTCTGACCGCCGACCAGAATCACGTCGTCGATTTTGCCAACGTCGATACCCGAATCCTTGAGCGCAATGCGGCAAGGTTCGATGGTGCGTTGAACCAGGTCTTCAACCAACGATTCCAGCTTGGCGCGAGAGATCTTCACGTTCAAGTGTTTAGGGCCGGTTGCGTCTGCAGTGATGTACGGCAGGTTGACATCAGTCTGCAGGCTGGAGGACAGCTCGATCTTAGCTTTTTCAGAAGCTTCTTTCAGGCGCTGCATCGCCAGCGGGTCACCCTTAAGGTTCATGCCGCTTTCTTTCTTGAATTCGTCAACGAGGTAGTCGATCAGACGGATATCGAAGTCTTCACCACCCAGGAACGTATCGCCGTTGGTAGCCAGTACTTCGAACTGGTGCTCGCCATCGACCTCAGCGATTTCGATAACCGAAACGTCGAACGTACCGCCGCCCAAGTCGTAGACGATGACGGTGTGATCGCCCTTCGCTTTGTCCATACCGTAAGCCAGAGCGGCTGCGGTTGGTTCGTTAATGATGCGCTTGACGTCCAGACCCGCGATGCGACCGGCATCTTTGGTGGCTTGACGCTGGCTATCGTTGAAATAGGCTGGAACGGTGATCACCGCTTCAGTCACTGTTTCGCCAAGATAGTCTTCAGCGGTCTTCTTCATTTTCTTCAGGATTTCAGCCGAAATCTGAGGAGGAGACATTTTCTGACCGTTGACTTCAACCCATGCATCGCCGTTATCAGCCTTGACGATCTTGTAAGGGACCATCTGGATGTCTTTCTGCACGACTTCTTCATCGAAGCGACGACCGATCAAACGCTTTACCGCATACAGGGTGTTGTGCGGATTGGTCACTGCCTGACGCTTGGCCGATTGGCCAACCAGAATTTCGCCGTCGTTGGCGTACGCGATGATCGAAGGCGTGGTACGAGTACCTTCGGCGTTTTCAATAACTTTTACTTTGCCGTTTTCGAGAATGGAGACGCAGGAGTTGGTGGTCCCCAGGTCGATACCGATGATTCTACCCATGTTAACTTTCTCCGGAAATTTTAAATTTGGATGCCGCAATTGCGTTTACACATTGCGGTAGCACTTAAACGCATGACTTCTAAATGGGGGCCTGATGGCTGATTTCAAGCCTGCTCATCAATCGATGGCCTAACAGGCGAAACAGCCTTGCTAACCACCACCATCGCCGGGCGCAACAGGCGACCGTGGAGCTGATAACCCTTCTGGAACACCTTGAGCACGCTGTTCGGCTCAACCTCGGCGCTCTCTTGCATGGCCATCGCCTGATGGTGCTCGGCGTTGAAGGGTTCGCCGTGCGGATCAATCGCTTCCAACTGATAACGCTTGAGGGTGTCCTGGAACATTTTCAGTGTCAGCTCAATCCCTTCGCGCATCGGGCGGATACTTTCGTCGTCCGGGTTGGACAACTCCAGGCCGCGTTCAAGGCTGTCGATGATCGGCAACAGATCGCCCGCGAATTTTTCCAGAGCGAATTTGTGAGCTTTTTCTACGTCCTGCTCGGCACGGCGGCGGACATTCTGCAGATCCGCAGCAACTCGCAGGGACTGATCCTGCGCGGCAGCCAATTGCTCTTCAAGCACTTGCACACGCGCTATCACGTCATCAACCGAAGCCGCACCAGCGGCCTGATCCTGAGTCTGCGTATCCAGGTTCTGTTCGTCAGCCATAGATTTCTCCTTTCAATAACGTCCGCGAGCTCAACTCGCGCTTCTGTCCCGCTATATGGGGTCTTAATTTTCAGCTTCAAGGGCAGACAGGAGCACAACAGCACCTCGCCCTAACAATAATCGACCTCGCATTTAGCCCAATGCGCACGGGAACAAATCACGCAGCGGACTAAAAAAGGCGATCATTCAACCAAATCGAGCTAAAGCCGGGCATTGTCAGCAGAAAGCAAAACACTGTATAAATAACCAGACAAATTGCTTGGGAGCCGCCTCTATGCTGGTGCACCTGTCCGTACATAACTACGCCATCGTTGAACATCTCGATCTCGAGCTGGACCGAGGCATGAGCGTGATCACTGGCGAAACCGGTGCCGGCAAATCGATCATGCTTGACGCTCTCGGCCTGACGCTAGGTGATCGCGCCGACAGCGGCGTGGTGCGCCCCGGTGCGGACAAGGCCGATATTCTTGCCACGTTCGACCTGTCCGACATCCCTGAAGCCCGTGCCTGGCTCGAAGAGCGTGACCTGGACAATGACGGGCCGTGCATTCTACGCCGGGTCATTACCGCAGAGGGCCGCTCGCGCTCCTATATCAATGGCTCGCCCTGCCCCCAAGGTGACTTGAAAGCGCTTGGCGAGTTTCTGATCGACATCCACAGCCAGCATGAACATCAGTCACTCCTCAAGACGGACACCCATCGCCGCTTGCTTGACGAGTACGCGGGCGCCACCGACCTCGCCCGTCAGGTGCAGCTGGCGGCACAACGCTGGCGCCAGACACGACAAGAGCTGGAGCGGCTCGCCAACTCGGGCGATGAGCAGCGCTCGCGCCATCAGTTGCTCAGCTATCAGCTCGAAGAACTGGAAAGCCTCAGCCTCGGCGAAAACGAACTGGACCAGCTGGAGCAAGAACACAAAACCCTGACCAACGCCGAAAGCCTGCTGAGCATCTGCCGTCAGGTCGTCGAGCAATGCAGCGAGAACGACTCGGGCAATGTCCTGAACGCACTGACGGCCAGTCTCAATCGCTTGTCCGGCGTACACAGTTCACCCACCGCCATGAGCGAAGCCGCCAGCCTGCTGTCCAGCGCGCAGATTCAAGTTGAAGAGGCGGTCGGCGAACTGAATCGTTTTCTGGATCACTTCGATGCCGACCCCGCACGTCTGCAGCAACTTGAAGAGCGCCTCGATGCAATCTACACGCTGGCCCGCAAACACCGGATTCAGCCTACCGAAGTCGCCGCGCTCCAGCAAAAGCTGCTGGATGAAATCGAGACGTTGAATGCCAATGATGAATCCATCGAACGCCTTCAGAACGAATTGTCTTCCTATGCTCGACATTATCAGGACAAAGCTCGCGAGCTGAGTGACCTGCGTCAACGCTCAGCCTCTGGCCTGGCTAGTGCAGTGGAACAGGAAATTCAACGACTGGGCATGCCCGGTGGGCGGTTCAGCATCGAATTGCGGCCCAACACGAGTAAAGAACTGCTGCCCAACGGTCTGGAGCAGGTGGAATTACTGGTGAGCGCTAACCCTGGGCAACCGCTCAAGGCGCTGGCCAAGGTCGCTTCCGGGGGTGAGCTGTCGCGGATCAGCCTAGCGATTCAGGTTATCACTGCGCAAACCTCACGCGTGCCAACGCTGGTGTTCGACGAAGTCGATGTCGGCATTGGCGGACCAACGGCAGAAATTGTCGGTCAGCTGCTGCGACGTTTAGGCGAGCGTGGACAAGTCATGACCGTCACACATTTGCCGCAGGTCGCCGCGCAAGGCCATCAGCATCTGTTCGTACACAAAGTACGTGACAGCGATGTCACTCGCACCGCCGTGTCCAAGCTCAGCAAGACCGAACGCGTCGAGGAGGTAGCACGCATGCTTGGCGGCATTGACCTTACCAAGGAGTCATTGGCCCATGCGAAAAAAATGGTTCTCACGGCCAAAGCCTGATCACCCAATCAAAAACTGTAGAACGGGGGGGACGCCTGGTTCTTGCCCGCGATAGCGGTATACCTGACGGCCGAGCTTGCTGCCGCCCCCTTCACAAAAATCAGACAGCAGAACGCACGAAGGCGACCCTAAGGTCGCCTTCGACATGACTGTCGGAAGGTTTACACCCTCTTCTTGCGCACGTAGAGCACCAAGTTGTGGTCCACCAACTCGTAACCGTGCTTCTCGACAATCGCCTTCTGAAGCTTCTCGATTTCTTCTTCGAAGAACTCGATCACTTCACCGGACTCCACGTTGACCATATGGTCGTGGTGACCGCCGTCGGCCAGCTCGAATACTGCATGACCGCCGTCGAAATTGTGGCGAACCACCAGCCCGGCAGCTTCAAACTGAGTCAGCACACGGTACACCGTGGCCAGGCCCACATCTTCGCTGGCTTCCATAAGTGCTTTGTAAACATCCTCCGCACTCATGTGACGCCGCTCGGCAGAATCGAGCATCTGTAGAATTTTGACCCGTGGCAGGGTCACTTTTAGTCCGACTTTACGTAGTTCGCTATTTTCAACCATGGTCAGCTTTCTCGCGGATGCTGCTTCGCAGCTTCTCTTAATGCGGGTATGATCGGGGTTTACGTTGTCCCAGCCAAGATAGTGGAAGTCGCCCACCGATGCAAAACACCAAGCACCTGCTAACCAGTTTCACCTTTGTGGGACTGCTCGCACTCGCCGGTTGTTCATTCCCCGGGGTTTACAAAATCGACATCCAGCAGGGCAATGTCGTCACGCAGGATATGATAAACCAGTTACGCCCCGGAATGACCCGTCGGCAAGTACGGTTTATCATGGGTAATCCCCTGCTGACCGATACGTTTCATGCCGATCGCTGGGATTACCTGTATAGCCTGCAACCTGGGGGTGGTGAACGCCAACAAGAACGCATGACCATTGTCTTCAATGGCAATGATCAACTCGTCAGCCTTTCCGGTGATTTCAGGCCCGGCGTGAGTCGTGACGAGGCCATTCTCGGCAAGGACAGCGGTACTTCCGTTGCGCCTGCTCAGGGTGAACAGCCCAAAGCCGAAGAGCCTCCTAAACCGGGCTCGTTGCTCCAGCAGATTCAAAATGACGTGGACAAGAGCAAGTCTGCTCCTGTGCCAACCCAGGTACCTCTGGAAACGTCACCGCAATAGGTTGAAAGCAGCAGTCAGCACCCTCAAAAAAGCCCGGCAATCCGGGCTTTTTTGCGTCTCTTGATTCAAGAATAGATCAGCTGATTCCAGAATAGATCAGTGCGAGTCGTTTTTCGTCTTAGCCTGAACAGCCTTGGCTGCACGTAATCTGCGAACCTCTTTTGGATCAGCCAGCAGCGGACGATAAATTTCTATCCGATCACCCGCTATAAGTACTCGGGTTTCGGCATCGCTCAGCACTTTTCCGAAAATGCCTACGGGGCAATGCGCCAGATCCAAGTCAGGAAAATACTGGCCGATCCCGGACACCCACAGCGCATTGCGCACCGTTGAACCCGATGCCACATCGACTTTGAGCAGCACCTGGCGATCTACAGCGGCATACGCCACTTCGATTTCAATCTGCGCCTCAACCATGCAGCTGTTTTGCCCGCTGACAAAAAGCATCGACCAATGTGTTGGCCGCCTGATTGAACAACGGCCCCAATGTTGCGCGCACGATAGGTCCAGCATAATCGAACGACAAGTCCAGGCTGATCTTGCAGGCCTTTTCACCCAACGGTTTGAACACCCAGACACCGTGCAACTGGCTGAACGGCCCTTCTTCCAGATTCATCTCGATCGACTGCCCTGGCACCAGCGTGTTTCGCGTCACGAAATGCTGCCTGAGACCGCCTTTGGCTATTTCGACGCGAGCGCGCATATGATCATCGCCGACATCCAACACCACAGCAGAGGAACACCACGGCAAAAACTCCGAGTAGCGCGCCACATCATTTACCAGGTCATAAAGTGCCTGCGCCGGATAAGGCAACAGGGCAGAACGTTGAATATGCGTAGTCATGTCAGCGTCATTTCCAAAGCTGAGCGGCAAACACAACAAGAATGCCGAACGGCGCCACATAGCGCATCAAAAAGAACGTCAAAGAGAAAAGCACCGGGCTGCGCATTGATAACTCATCACGCACCGCCTCACGGCCCATCACCCAACCTGCAAAAATCACAAAACAGAGCCCACCCAGCGGCAACATGATCCGCGAGGTGAAGAAGTCGATGACCCCAAAGAAACTCAGGCCACCCACCGCACCCCATTGATAGAGGTGAAATACACCCGCATCACTCACGAAAAACTTGGCCTGCTGCCAGATATTGAACGAGAACACCGTCCCCAAACCCACGAACCAGCAGATAAACGCCAGCCAGAATGTCACCCAGCCGCGGCGGATTTTAGTCCGTTCGATCAGATAAGCCACCATCGGTTCAAGCAAAGAAATAGCCGAACTCCAGGCCGCAACCGCCACCAGCACGAAGAAGACTACGCCCATCAACTGGCCGAACGCCACGTTGCCGAAAGCAAATGGCAAGGTCACGAACATCAGGCCCGGACCTTCGCTGGGGTTCAGGCCCGCAGCAAACACAATTGGAAACAACGCCAGCCCCGCCAGCAGCGAAACAAACGTATCGAGCAGCGCCACACCGACGATGGTGCCAGAGATCGAGGAATTTTTCGGCATATAAGCGCCGTAGATCATGATCGACCCCACCCCCACACTCAGCGAGAAAAAGGCATGCCCCATGGCAGGTAGCAAGCCATCGAGCAGCCTGGATGCGTCGAAGTCGAACATGAAGTGCACGCCCTGCATGAAGTGTCCGGTAGTCAGGCTATAGCCCAACAGGATCACCATCAGGATAAAGAGCAGCGGCATCATGATCCGCAGACTGCGCTCCAACCCCGCGACCACTCCCTTGGCAATCACCCCTGCCGAAAGCAGCATGAACACCGTGTGCCATAAGGTCAGCCGCCAGGGGTCAGCGATGACCTTGCCGAAGTAAGCCCCCACTTGATCGGACGCGACACCCTGAAAATCGCCACGCCCCATGCCAATGATGTAATCCAGCGACCAGCCACCCACCACGCTATAGAAAGAAAGGATCAGCAACGCCGTGATCATCCCGGCGAACGCCCCCCAGGACCACAGCGCGGAATGCCCGGCCTCGAGCGCCAACACCTTCAAGGCGTTGGCCGGACTTTGCCTGGCACGCCTGCCAATCAGCGTTTCGGCCAGCATCACCGGCACACCGATCAAGGCTATGCAGGCCAGAAACACCAACACGAAAGCGCCGCCGCCATACACGCCGACCATGTAGGGAAACTTCCATATACTGCCAAGACCTACCGCAGAACCGGTTGCTGCAAGAATAAACACCCAGCGACTCGCCCAGCCGCCGTGGACAGAAACCTTGTCCGTCGACATCGTTAACACGCTCAACCGATCAAAAAAGAGGGCGCATTGTCCGGGATTCAATCAAGGTGCTCAAGCACGCAGCTTCACCGTAGCCGACAGCGCGCTGACTCCCTATAATGCGTCCCCTATGGCTAAGCTCAAGAAACACCCCACAGGGACCATCGCGCAAAATAAAAAGGCGCGTCACGATTACTTCGTCGAACATAAGTTCGAGGCCGGTCTGGTCCTGGCTGGCTGGGAAGTAAAGAGTATGCGTGCTAGCAAGGTGCAGCTGGTTGACAGTTATGTGCTGCTCAAAAATGGCGAGGCGTGGCTGATGGGCTGCCATATCACGCCACTGGCTGCCGCCAGCACACACGTCATCGCTGACCCGACACGTACCCGTAAACTGCTGCTCAACCAGCGCGAGCTCGAAAAGATCAACACCGCGGTTCAGCAAAAAGGCTATGCCTGCGTGGCCCTTGCCATTTACTGGAAGGCGCACTTGATCAAGTGCGAAATCGCGCTGGGCAAAGGCAAGAAGGAATACGACAAGCGCCACACCGAGCGTGAACGCGACTCTGATCGCGAGCTGCAACGTGCAGTTCGTAGCAAGGGCAAGGACGATTAAGCCTGACGCACCGCGTTATCCCATTCGCGAATGAATTCGCTCCCACACAGGCTGTGTGAAAACGTAGCGAGCGAAGGCAAGACAAGGCAAAAACAGGCGAGGAAGTGGACTGGGCTCGCACCCGAGTCTACGTATTGTAAATGAGCATTCCGATCGGACTCGCGCACGAGCCTGTTTTTAACGCAGTATTGTGTGCGTAGCGCCGAAGTCGCCCAGCCTGCAGTAGTTTTCACACAGTCTGCACAGATTGAACTGACCCAAAAAAATCGGACACCCATCCGACTTTGGGGTGCAGTTCAGATCTCATACCCTGTGGGAGCGAATTCATTCGCGAAGGCGTCAGTTCAGACAGCAAAATTGTCCGGACCCACCATTAGATCCCATTACGCCTCTCCGCCCGCGCCGTGCGCTGCACTTGTTGCCGCACCTCTTCCAACACCTCCTGCACATACAGCAGATGGCGGCTGGCAACCTCGCGTGCGTCCTCCGCACGACCTTCGACAATCGCCAGATACAACTCACGGTGCTGACTGATCAGCATGTCGCGGGTCTCTGTGCGCTGTTTGTACATGCCGCCGATATTGGTCACGACATTGCGCTTGAGCAAATCGAACAAGCCACGGATGGTGTGCAACAGCACCGCGTTATGGCTGGCTTCGGCAATGGCCAGATGGAAGTTCGCATCGGCGGCACCCTCCTCGGCCCGGCTTACTTCGCCGACCCGCGAATAACAGTCCTGCAATAAATCGAAGGCCGCCCGCAGTCGCTCACGGTCGACGTCCGTCGCGCGCAAGGCTGCGTAATAGGCGCACGACGCTTCGAGCGTATGGCGAAATTCAAGTAGATCGCGCTGGGCATCTGGGTTGCTTTCCAGCAAATGCAGCAACGGATCGCTGAAGGTCGACCCCAGACTCTCGACCACATAATTACCGCCGCCCTGGCGGCTGACCAACAAGCCTTTTGCCGTGAGCTTCTGAATCGCCTCACGCAAGGATGGGCGCGAGACACCAAACTGCTCTGCCAACGCACGCTCAGCAGGAAGCCGCTCTCCAGACTTCAACGTGCCTTCGAGAATCATCCCTTCCAGTTGCTCGACAATATCGTCAGACAAACGGCGCTGTCGCACCTGATCAAACCCCATAACTCACTCCACCTCTCCGATCATCTGCCGGAAGCGCCTATTCTCGCCGATTGCCACAGCGCCGACACCCTTCAGATTCGGCTGAAAATGCCTCATCAGTGTGATTTCTTTCATAAATCGACGAAAGTATTAGAAGGGCAAATTGACACATCAATAGCTAGCTTTTAACCTAGCGCCCAGACATTGTAAATTGGTATTACCAATTATCCAATGCCGGCATTCAGTGGCCACCATCCACGACGCCGCAAGACCTCTCGTCATAACGAAAGGCTTGAGCTGGTGAGCTGTGCGACTTGTTCGCCAGCATCGATTCGACGATCACGACCTTGCGTGTTGACCGTCGACAACGAGCTGCGATCTTGCGATACGGAACATCGGGCCTGACCAACAATAATTAGGGGCCACCCCATATGCAAACCTGGCAACAGTTCTACACCCCACTCGGCAGCCTTGGCTTTTCCGCTATCGCCGCAGTTATCCCCATCGTGTTTTTCTTCATGGCCTTGGCCGTGTTCCGGCTCAAGGGCCATGTCGCAGGCACCATCACACTGCTGTTATCGGTACTGATAGCGATCTTCGCCTTCAAAATGCCTGCCGATATGGCAGTCGCAGCCGCCATCTACGGATTTGCCTATGGCGTCTGGCCGATTGCCTGGATCATCATCGCTGCGGTATTCCTCTACAAACTGACGGTTAAAAGTGGTCAGTTCGAGATCATCCGCAGCTCGGTCCTGACCATCACCGACGACCAACGCCTGCAAGTGTTGCTGATCGCCTTCTGCTTTGGCGCCTTCCTTGAAGGTGCGGCAGGTTTTGGTGCGCCAGTGGCGATTACTGCCGCGTTGTTGGTAGGGCTGGGCTTCAACCCGATCTATGCCGCTGGGTTGTGCCTGATTGCCAACACCGCTCCGGTTGCTTTCGGCGCGCTGGGTATTCCGATCATCGTGGCGGGCCAGGTGTCGGGGATCGACGCGTTCAAGATCGGCGCCATGGCTGGCCGTCAACTGCCGCTGCTGTCGCTGTTCGTGCCATTCTGGCTGGTGTTCATGATGGACGGCATGCGCGGCGTCAAGGAAACCTGGCCAGCCGCTCTGGTCGCGGGCCTTACCTTCGCCACCAGTCAGTTCCTCACTTCAAACTTCATCGGCCCGGAACTGCCTGACATCACCTCAGCATTAATCAGCCTGATTTCCCTGACACTGTTCCTCAAAGTCTGGCAGCCAAAACGCAGCGCGGGCGCACAAATGGCCGGTGCCACGCCAAACGGCACAGTCGTCGCCAGCGCGGGCGGCTTCGGTCAGCCTCGTACCTCGGTGAAATCTGAGTACACCCTGGGGCAGATTTTCAAAGCTTGGTCTCCCTTCCTGATCCTGACCCTCATCGTTACCGTCTGGACGCTTAAGCCGTTCAAGGCGTTGTTCGCCGCCGGTGGTGCGATGCAGGCCTGGACCATGAACGTTGCGATCCCGCACCTGGACCAACTGGTATTCAAGGTTGCGCCAATCGTCGCCGCCCCGACCGCGATGCCAGCCGTGTTCAAACTTGACCTGATCGCTGCATCCGGCTCAGCGATTCTTATCTCCGCACTGCTGTCGATGCTGGTGTTGCGAATCGGCGTCAAAACCGGTCTGACCACTTTCAAAGAGACCTTGTTTGAACTGCGCTGGGCCGTCGTGTCGATTGGCATGGTGCTGGCGTTCGCCTTCGTGATGAACTTCTCCGGCATGTCCACCACCCTGGCATTGGTACTGGCATCCACGGGCGCTGCGTTTCCGTTCTTCTCGCCGTTCCTTGGCTGGCTGGGCGTGTTCCTGACAGGCTCCGATACCTCATCCAACGCGCTGTTCGGCTCATTGCAAGCAACGACCGCGAACCAGGTTGGCGTCAGCAATGTATTGATGGTGGCCGCGAACTCAACTGGCGGCGTGACCGGCAAGATGATTTCACCGCAGTCGATTGCCGTTGCCTGCGCCGCCACCGGCCTGGTGGGTAAAGAATCCGACCTGTTCCGCTTCACCCTCAAACACAGTCTGTTCTTTGCCACCATCGTCGGCTGCATCACTCTGGCCCAGGCCTATTGGTTCACCGGCATGCTGGTTCACTAACAGCATCCATACCCGCAACGACCTGGCGCCGGGCTAATCCCCGGCGTCAACCATTCACAACCGGGTCTGCAAAGCGGCTGAAAGTTTCAGCGATGCATCTTTCAACCGCTTTGCTGGACGGATAACCGGGACCACCCGGAGAAACGCCTGATGAGCGAGCTCTATTACAACGCCGTGCCAAATGCGACCCGTGTCGCACCGCCCCGCGCCGAACCACGGCAATACCCTGACGCAAAACCCGAGCGGGTCTATTTGTTCGGTACCTGCGTGGTCGACCTGTTTTTCCCCGAGGCCGGCATGGATGCGATTCACCTGCTCGAGCGCGAAGGCATTCGGGTCGAATTCCCCCAAGGGCAAAGCTGCTGCGGGCAACCGGCCTATACCTCGGGCTACACCGATCAGGCGCGTGAAGTGGCTCGGGCGCAACTGGCCTTGTTCGCCGGAGATTACCCCGTCGTCGTACCTTCCGGCTCTTGCGCCGGCATGCTGCGCGAACACTACCCCGACCTGTTCAAGGACGAGCCGGAAACGTTAAAGCAGGTTCACGCCCTCGCCGCCCGCACCTATGAACTGGCAGAGTTTCTGCTGTTCGTGTGCAAGGTCCAGCTACAAGACAGTGGCGCCCCGATCAAGGTGGCGCTGCACACCTCCTGTTCGGCACGACGGGAAATGAACACCCACTTGCACGTACGGGAGCTGTTGTCCCAAATGAGCAACGTCGAGCGGGTAGACCACAGCCACGAAAGCGAATGCTGCGGCTTTGGCGGGACGTTCAGTGTGCGCATGCCGGATATTTCCGGGGCCATGGTGGCGGACAAGACACGCGCATTAAAAGAGTCCGGCGCGCATCAAGTAGTGACCGCCGACTGCGGCTGCTTGATGAACATCAACGGTTCGCTGGAGAAACAACGGGAATCGCTACGCGGCCAACACCTGGCAAGTTTCCTGTGGCAACGCACCGGAGGTGAGCAATGAGCACGCAAACCCTGATCCCCACCGTTGAGGTACACGAAGATTTCCGCGCCCGAGCCCACAAAGCCTTGGGCGACAGCCAACTGCGCAACAACTTCCGCACCGCCATGGACTCGCTGATGACCAAGCGCGCAGCCGCGTTCAGCGATGCTGACGAGCGTGAACGCCTTCGCACCCTAGGCAATGCGATTCGTGCCCGTGCTTTATCCAAGCTGCCCGACTTGCTTGAGCAGCTTGAAACCAACCTGACCCGCAATGGCGTGAAGGTGCATTGGGCGGAAACGGTAGAAGAAGCCAATGCCATCGTCCTCTCGATCGTCGAGGCCCACGAAGCCCGGCAAGTGATCAAGGGCAAGTCGATGGTCAGCGAAGAAATGGAGATGAACGATTTCCTCGCGGCCCGTGGCGTTGAATGCCTGGAAGCAGACATGGGCGAATACATCGTCCAGCTCGACCATGAGAAGCCGTCGCACATCATCATGCCGGCGATTCACAAAAATGCCGGTCAGGTGGGCACCTTGTTCCACGAGAAGCTGGGCGTGGAGTACACCAAAGACGTCGACCAACTGATCCAGATCGGTCGCAGAGTGCTGCGCCAAAAATTCTTCGAAGCAGACATCGGTGTCTCCGGCGTCAACTTCGCCGTGGCTGAAACCGGCACCCTGTTACTGGTCGAAAACGAAGGCAACGGCCGCATGTGCACGACGGTTCCGCCGGTGCATATTGCCGTGACAGGTATCGAAAAAGTCGTCGAAAACCTGCGCGATACCATCCCCCTGTTGTCGCTGCTGACGCGTTCGGCGCTGGGTATACCGATCACCACCTACGTCAACATGATCTCCGGCCCGCGCAAGGCCGATGAACTGGATGGCCCGCAAGAAGTGCATCTGGTGTTGCTTGATAACGGTCGCAGCCAAGCGTTCGCCGACAGCGAACTGCGTCAGACACTGAACTGCATCCGCTGCGGCGCTTGTATGAACCACTGCCCGGTCTATACCCGCATCGGCGGCCATGCTTATGGCGAGGTGTATCCGGGTCCTATCGGCAAAATCATCACCCCGCACATGGTCGGTCTGAACAAAGTCCCCGACCACCCTAGCGCGTCGTCGTTGTGCGGCGCCTGCGGTGAAGTCTGCCCGGTGAAGATTCCGATCCCGGCCCTGTTGCGTCGCCTGCGCGAAGAAAACGTCAAATCGCCGGATGCGCCGAATAAAGTCATGCGCGGCCAAGGCAGTAAATACTCACGCACGGAACGCTTTGTCTGGAATGCCTGGTCCCGGCTTAACAGCTCGCCAGCGCTGTACCGTGTGTTCGGCTTTTTCGCGACCCGCCTGCGCAACTTGATGCCTGGCAACATCGGCCCATGGACGCAGAATCACAGCGCACCGAAACCGGCCGCCCGCTCCCTGCATGAGCTGGCCCGTGAACATCTGGCCAAGCGGTCGACAGAGAAGCAGTCGATAGAGACGCAACCGGGAGCCAAGCGATGAGCGCCAAACAAAACATCCTCAACAAGCTGCGCCACAGCCTGACCGGTGCCACGCCGATTGCCGACAACTTCGACGAAGACTTGGTGACCACCCCCTGGAGTTACGCCCCCGAACAACGGCTCGCGCAACTGCGCAAACTGATGGAAGCCGTGCACACCGAAATCCATCTCAGCACCGAACAGGGCTGGCCAGCACTGCTCGCACAACTGGTGCACGACCGCCAATTGCCCAGCCTGTTGATCGCGCCGAGCACACCCCATGGCCGACGCGTCAGCGAACATTGGACCGTGCACCCAGAACTGCCCCCCCTCAAGGCTTATGATCGTCCGATAGAAGCGTGGAAAACCGAGCTGTTCGACGATACCCCCGCCAGCTTCACCACCACCCTGGGCGCCATTGCCGCCACGGGCAGCCTGATTCTGTGGCCGACCCGGGAAGAGCCGCGCCTGATGAGTCTGGTGCCGCCCGTGCATTTCGCCCTGCTCAAGGCCAGTGAAATTTACGACAACCTTTATCAGGTCCAGCAACAACAGAACTGGGCGGCCAGCATGCCGACCAACGCACTGCTGGTGTCCGGCCCATCAAAAACCGCTGACATTGAACAGATCCTGGCCTACGGCGCTCACGGCCCGAAAGATCTGGTGGTACTGATTCTGGAGGATGCATGAGTCTGCCCGCTGTATTTCTGCGCGAAGCCGAGCGCCTGATCCCCAAGAACAGACGCTTCGACGACCCGCTTTCGACCTTGGCTTTTGGCACTGACGCCAGCTTCTATCGGCTAATCCCGAAACTGGTAATCCGCGTCGAATCCGAAGATGAAGTGGTGGCGCTGCTTAAGCTGGCTCAAGCTGAACACGTACCCGTGACGTTTCGTGCCGCGGGCACCAGTTTGTCCGGCCAAGCCATCAGCGATTCAGTGCTGATCGTGCTCGGCGACAATTGGAACGGCCGTGAGATCCGGGGTCAGGGCATGCAGATCCGCCTGCAACCGGGCGTCATTGGCGCTCAAGCCAACGCCTGGCTGGCACCGTTCGGGCGCAAGATCGGCCCGGACCCGGCATCGATCAATGCCTGCAAGATCGGCGGTATCGTCGCCAATAATGCCAGCGGCATGTGCTGCGGCACCGCGCAGAACACCTATCACACCCTCGCCGGGATTCGTCTGGTATTGGCCGACGGCAGCCGCCTGGACACTGAGGACTCCGCCAGCGTCGCCGCGTTTCGCGACAGCCACGCCGACCTGCTGGAGCAACTGGCCCGACTTGGCCGCGAGACACGTGCCAACAGCACGCTGGCCGCAAAGATTCGCCACAAATACCGCCTGAAAAACACCACCGGCCTCTCGCTCAATGCCCTGGTGGATTTCGATGAGCCACTGGATATTCTCAGCCACTTGCTAGTCGGCTCCGAAGGCACCCTCGGCTTTATCAGCGCGGTCACTTACGACACCGTCATCGACCATCCGTACAAAGCATCGGCGCTGATCGTGTTTCCCGATGTGGAAACCTGCTGCACCGCCGTCACCGTGCTGAAAAGCCAACCGGTGGCCGCTGTCGAACTGCTGGATCGACGCAGTATGCGTTCGGTGCAGAACAAACCCGGCATGCCAGCCTTCGTTCGTGAACTGTCGGAAAATGCCTGCGCGCTGCTGATCGAATCCCGCGCGGCCTCCCAGGCATTACTGCATGAGCAGCTCACGCAGATCATGGCCTCGCTGACACCCTTCCCGGTGGAAAAGCAGGTCGACTTTACCGAAGACCCGGTGGAAAACGCCCGTCTCTGGGCGATTCGCAAAGACACCTTCCCAGCCGTCGGCGCCGTGCGTAAAACCGGTACCACGGTGATCATCGAGGACGTTACGTTCCCGGTCGAACAACTGGCGATTGGCGTGCGTCGACTGATCGCGCTGTTCGACAAACATCACTACGACGAAGCGATCCTGTTCGGCCACGCGCTGGAAGGTAATCTGCACTTTGTGTTCACCCAGGGCTTCGACAGCCCTTCAGAAGTGGCTCGTTACCAAGCGTTTATGGACGACGTCACGCAACTGGTTGCCGTGGAGTTCGGTGGGTCGTTAAAAGCCGAACACGGCACCGGACGCAACATGGCGCCCTTCGTCGAGCTGGAATGGGGCAGCGATGCCTACCAACTGATGTGGCAACTCAAAAGGCTGCTTGATCCCAACGGCATCCTCAACCCGGACGTGGTGCTCAGCACCGATCCGCAGATCCATTTGAAGCACCTCAAGCCGCTGCCCGCCGCCGACGAGATCGTCGACAAATGCATCGAGTGCGGTTTTTGCGAACCGGTCTGTCCATCCAAAGGGCTGACGCTGAGCCCACGGCAACGCATCGTGATCTGGCGCGATATCCAGGCAAAAAAACGCTCGGGCATCGACACCACAGAGATGGAGCGCGACTACCACTACCAAGGCATCGACACCTGTGCAGCGACAGGGCTGTGCGCGCAACGCTGTCCGGTCGGGATCAATACCGGCGAACTGGTCAAGAAGCTGCGCAGCCGCGAAGCGACCCACGGCAAAACTGCGGATTGGCTGGCTCATAATTTCAAGACCGCGCTGCAAGGTGCGCGCTTCACCCTGCACGTGGCCAACGGTGCCCGGATGCTGTTGGGCGCGCCACGCCTGGCAAAAATCTCCGCCGCACTGAGCAAAGCATCGGCAGGTCGCGTGCCACAGTGGACCGCCGCCATGCCGCAGCCGGAGCGGGCCATTCGTTTCAGCCCACCGATCAACGATCAGCGCCCGCGCGTGGTGTACTTGGCCGCGTGCGTGTCACGCGTCATGGGCCCCGCTGCGAGCGACCGCGAACAGATGTCGCTGCTGGACAAAACCCGAGGGCTGTTGGAGAAGGCTGGGTATCAGGTGATCTTCCCCGACAATCAGGACAGCCTGTGCTGCGGGCAACCCTTTGCCTCAAAAGGCTACAACGAGCAGGCTGAGCACAAACGCGAGGAGCTGCTCGCGGCCTTGATCAAGGCCAGTCGTGGCGGTCTCGACCCCATCTACTGCGACACCAGCCCCTGCACGCTGCGCCTGGTACAAGACCTGAAAGATACGCGCCTGGACCTGTACGACCCGGTGCGCTTCATCCGCACTCATCTGTTGGACAAGCTGCACTTCACACCCCAACAGGAAGCCATCGCGGTACACGTCACCTGCAGCACCCAGCACTTGGGCGAAAGTCAGGCGCTAATCGAACTGGCGCGCCTGTGCAGCCAGAATGTGGTGATACCCGAAGGCATTCATTGCTGCGGTTTTGCCGGCGACAAAGGCTTCACCACACCGGAACTGAACGCGCATTCATTGCGCACCTTGAAAGACGCCGTGCAGTACTGCAACGAAGGCATTTCCACCAGCCGAACCTGTGAGATCGGCCTGTCGCAACACGGCGGTATTGATTACCACGGATTGGTTTATCTGGTGGATCGAGTCACTCAAGCCAAGTCTGCGTAAACCCACCCTGACCGGGCCCACACGCCGCGTCAGGGCGCCAGACGTCGCCAGAGGGGCTTTTTTTGACGAGGCTCAAGAAAAAATAGAACCCCTGCCTTACGCCAGAGTCAATCTCTTTAAGCCCTTAAAAATGAACCGGGCTTACCACAGACCTCGGGCGCCCGGCCTCATCGACCGTCCATACCGAGTCCACAGGCTAAGGAGATACACATGAAGCGTATTGCACTCACTGGATTGTTCCTCACCGCCGCACTGTTGGCTTCCCCGGTATTTGCCGCTGATGATCTGTGCGACGCCAATCTGCAGCAGATCAAAGATGATCTGGCCACGGGCGCTGCCGACATGGGCGAAGACACCATGATGAATCTCAAGGAAACGCAAAAGGAAGCCATGGCCGCAAAAGCTGCGGGCGACACTAAAAAATGCATCGAATTGACAACCAAAGCACTCGAAGAGGCCGATAAGACCGAATCCGGTGGTCAGTAAACGCATTGCCAAGGCCAGCCTCAGGGCTGGCCTGTTTCACCTTGGCATCAGACAGAAAGTCGACGGCCTCTCTGCAATCAGGTAGACTGGGCGCTTGACTGCTAGAGCAGTTGTAATTGGGGCCGATTAGGATTCGACGCCGGTCGCGAAACTCTAGGGGCATGCCGAGTTGGTAACAGAACTCGTAAATCCACTGTTGCAACTTCTTATAGTTGCCAATGACGAAACCTACGGGGAATACGCTCTCGCTGCGTAAGCAGCCTTAGCCCTTCCCTCCTGGTCGCTTCGGCGCCAGCAATCACTAGGGGATGTCTGTAAACCCGAAGTGATTGTCATATAGAACAGAATCGCCGTGCAGTATGTTGTGGACGAATCGGCTAAAAATTACACAGCTCGCCCAATGCACCCTGCCCGTCGGGCCGCTGAGGGTTAACTTAATAGACACGGCTAAGCATGTAGTCCCGAAAGTAGAGTACTGGCGGACGGGGGTTCAAATCCCCCCGGCTCCACCACTTCAACATCTAAAGACGTCCACGGACGTCTTTTTTTGTGCCTGAAATCCAGTGAATACAGGGATTTCAGCGCTTATGGGGGCTTTGCAGGGTTTCTGAGTTCCAGGCGCTTTGGTATCCCAGGTGGTATCCCGGACTGTCAAATGCTATTTTCAGGATACCAAAACGGTGCTGGAGGTAGCCCCCATGCCTACTAACGCAACCCGCCTCTCCGATCGCCAGCTCAAGGCAGTCAAGGCAACTGGTAAAGACTTCGTCCTCAGCGACGGCGATGGCTTACAGCTTCGAGTACGCGCGAGCGGCTCAATGATGTGGAATTTCAATTACCGCGAGCCGTTGACCAGAAGCCGTATCAACATGGCACTTGGTCCATACCCCGATCTCTCGCTAGCCAACGCCCGGAAGAAAGCCGCAGAGGCGCGTGAGTTGCTCGCTTTGGGCACTGATCCCAAAACCCAGCGTGATGAGGTAAGGCAAGCCAAACTTGCTGAGACTGAACACACTTTCGAGAAGGTGGCCACTGCCTGGTTCGAGCTGAAGAAAGACTCCGTAACCAAAGCCTACGCCGAAGACATTTGGAGATCGCTGACGCTCCATGTTTTCCCAAGCATGAAAGCAACGCCGCTCTCTCAAATCACTGCTCCGATGGTTATCAAGATCCTTCGCCCAATCGAGGCCAAAGGGAGCCTCGAAACCGTGAAACGATTGAGCCAACGACTCAACGAGATCATGACCTACGGGGTCAACTGCGGGCTGATATTTGCGAACCCCCTCAATGGAATTCGGGCGGTGTTCAAGAAACCCAAGAAAGAGAACATGGCTGCGCTACCACCTGAGGAGCTTCCCGAGCTCATGATGGAAATCGCGAACGCCAGCATCAAGCGCACGACCCGCTGCCTGATCGAATGGCAGTTGCACACGATGACCCGCCCTGCCGAAGCAGCCACAACACGATGGGCAGATATCGACTTCGACAAGCGCATTTGGACCATTCCGCCAGAGCGCATGAAAAAGCGTCGGCCGCACACAATCCCCCTTACCGATCAGGCACTTTCGTTACTGGAGACGCTCAAGCAACTCAGCGGTAACAGAGAGTACGTGTTCCCCTCAGATAGAAACCCCCGCACCCATGCCAATAGCCAGACCGCCAACATGGCGTTGAAGCGCATGGGCTTTCAGGACCGCCTAGTCAGCCACGGCTTGCGCTCGATGGCGAGCACCATCCTGAATGAGCATGGCTGGGATCCGGAGCTGATCGAGGTCGCGCTGGCGCATGTCGACAAGGACGAAGTTCGTAGCGCCTACAACCGGACGGATTACATCGAACGCCGGCGTCCGATGATGGCTTGGTGGAGTGAACATATCCAGAAGGCGGCCACCGGCAGCCTGTCAGCATCTGCCATCAATCAAACCAGGGACCACAACGTCGTGCCGATACGTGGGCGCTCACCGGACGCCGCCGGTAACCGAGAATAACTCCCCAGATGGAGTGATGGTTGATTTGGCGACAGCGGCGACACCGGCGACAACCCGCGTAATACCTGGCCTGCAGCATGGCGACAGAGATGGCGACTGTCGCCGTTGCAAGCCTTGCTCTTGGGGCCTTTTCGACTAAGTCCATGCGGGCGGGAAGGCTCCGCATTCCCACTCGCATGGGCTCTGCGCAATTGCATCTCACTTGACCACCTAATTGCATTGCCACTGACCAGTCGTTTGCAGTTGATGGGTGTCAACGGGTGCCACTCAGCGCGAGTGTGTCAGCCAAGCACTGAAAGGACTGCAACCGACCGATTCTGTTGAAAAAGTCGGTTCTGCAAGACTGCCCGAATACTAACCGCTGAAAACGCCTTTTTTGCGCGCTGCTACGCGAAATGTGCACCCGGAATCCACTGCTCAAAGTAAAGACTTCAATCTCAAGCGCGTACGTTTCTGTCGTGGAAGACACGGCCGACTTTTTCAACAGAATCGACCCAAGGCGGTCGCTCGCGAAAGACGGCTATCGGCTGAAGCGGCCAGTCAGGTGGTTCCGATACAGAATCACCATACACTACGGTTTCTTTTATGCTCCTGGGCTGATTGACCTTGAGACTTTGACTGACAGTATATTGTAGCTATTGCCCCCATCACATCGTGATGCTCATCAGGCCGAACATCGCTTCCAACTCCAACCCCCACTTGCAACTAGGCTAGTGCGCTGAGAGTGCCCTATATATAGCCCTGTCATATTTCTCGCATCTGTAATTTTAAGCTGTAAAGAGCCGAAGTATGCATGCTGGTCGCTTTTGTCGTACCACTCCCCCGTGATATATGTGCTCTTTATAGTGGCAAAGATGCAGTATGTTCTACCTTTGGCGTCAAACTCCGCATAAAGATATCTCCCGAACTGCTTGACGCTGGTATAGCTGTGTCTATCGGCAACATTTTTGAAGCTTGGGCTTTCTGGCGCCTCCCAAGTTTGCTCCCATTTGCCTGAGATTATGGGAGGACGCTCCCGAAAAAAACCTCTAACTGGAAGCCAGTGAAGATACTTTACGAAGTAATGCGAAAGTCTGAAATCAAGAAGTGTTTTAACAATCAGAACCGCACACGGAGTGGCGACTCCAGTTGCAATAACGTTGAGATCGATTTCCATTTTATGACTCTAGCCCCAGCAGTTCGCCGGATATTTTTGTCGATATCTCGGACAGGTCATTTACTAGCTTTCTGGCAATCTTATTCTTCATGAGCGACCTTGCATGTTTTAACAGATCCGCCCTCACCTCCTCGCTAAGGGTGAAGTCCATGTGGGAAAGCTCAATTATTTTCATAATAACCGAAGAGTACTCATAGCTTTTCCCAGGAATGAGCGATTTGATCTCACCAAGAGTGTCAACCCCATCAATCTCACAGAGGGCATAAGTAATGATTATTTTCTCTAAGTTGTCTGATGAGCCTGAGCGCTTCTCTCGGAGACGACCTGTCTGCCTAGAGTTTATTAAGTCGGAAGCCATCATTGAGACAGCAAAATTAGGGAAGGCTGCAACGAGGAAGTTAAGGAAGGCATCTATTCTTTCTGTCGTTTTTCTTCTGTGCTCTTGCGGGAGCTCTTGATATTTAGAGTGCTCAACTAGCTTTTCGAGTACTAGCGGGCGCAGCTTCTCTTGAAATTTCCTAGTGTTTAGTGCGATAGTTTTCTGATAGAAGTCGAGTGCATTAGAGAAATGCTGGTCAGCTATCGAGCGATCAGTCACGTGCTCCGCTGCTCGAAATACACGAGCATAGAGCGAAAGCGAAGACTGAAATAGTGTTGCTCCATGTAGGTCATCCCAGCTCGCGTGGGACTCGCCGTTCTGAGGGCATTCTCTTAAAGGGCTAGCACTATCCATTCTTTCATCAATTTCATGCTCCTTAGGCGGCTCATGATTAAGAGCCTTATCAATAGACTCCTCTTTCAACTCATCGAGGATATCTGATTGAGCCGCTTCCTGAAGCTCTTCAGCTGCCGTCTTTAGATTGGTAATTTTTTCCGACTCAACACATATCGCCCAAGCATCACTGGTGAGCATATGACAAAATTCAAGAAGATCAGTATCCTCTTTAGAAATGGCAGACATGTATTCAATTACTTTATTGAAGCGCAAGAAATTTATTGACATGTGTAGTTCAGGATACGATGGCTTCTTATTGCTAAGGTATCTCGCATACACATAATCAAAGAAGCATGCCTGACTAAATCGGTACTTCTCGTCAGAAAGCTCTATCACGCCACTGGCTAAGACGGGGTTTAAGTAGGCCGTAATGGGGAAGTCCTGGGCAATATCTCTATTAAACTTAACTATTATTGCGTCCACCTCAGAAACCTTGAGGGCAAACATTTTTTTCTTGGCCATTTCATCAGCAATACTGCCGAGGAGCCGCAGCAAGTCCTTGTATTGAGGCGCTCGCTCTCTTGTAATGCAATGCTTGTGCATTATGACTTCAATGAAGTTTTCAACAAGATCCGCCTCATGCAAGTAAGTCGAAAAGTGACCTTGTTTTCTTTCATATATAGAAAGAAGCATGGAATACACAAAAATATTATTTGGCATCCCTGCATTATCTACGGCTTTCAGAATCTCTTTTGCGACAGAATTTTGCTTGGTAGAACTAGACAACCACTTCCCAACCAAGCCTTTGAGATGGCTGCGCTTCATTCCGCCAATATTGACTTCCACAAATTTCCTGCAAACCTTCGTGCGCAGCTTTGTTGCAAGTTCTTGTGCTGTAGCGTGCTTGCACGATATGATAAATCTTGGTTGTTTGTGCTCGGCAAGGAATGAAATCAGCTCATCAATACAGCGTTGAGAAAGCCCATCCACTCCATCGAAAATCAGAAGTGCATTCTCTGTTATGACTTTATTTCCCAGCGTATCAATATATAGCTTAGAGCTCGGTAGAGATTCGTATATCTCAGTCAGAGTCGCTTTGATGCGATGCTTTGATGGGAGCTGCTTACCCTTGCAATCAAAATAAAAAGCAATTTCATCTAGTTGCGTTCGCGCTTGACTCTTGAGTTTGTCCATGAGCAAACTTTTTAATAAGGTACTCTTCCCAGAATTCTCGCCGCCCACCAGGAGGAAGTTATCTCGCGATCTCGCCAACTCTTCAAAGCCAATATATTTTTCCTCGCCGTCCTCTTCGATCTCATAACCCTCGACCTTAATGGCAGGGCAAATAAATATATCGGAAAGGCGCTTTCGCTCAGCTTCAGCCACACCGGTGTTGCACATCAAGTCAAAGTCGAAGCGATCTAAAGCCTTTCCACAGTCCTCAGCAAATGCCTCCCTATTGAATCCTCCTGTGGGGGTCGCCTCATAATCCATCTGCCCCTTCGGGCATCTATCTAACCATGGCGAAAACTTCTTGTCACCTTCGTCGTATTTGCGAAATGAGATTCTGCCCGACTTCAGATTATCAGTATGGGTTGCACTTACTATTGAATACCCACTTTTTTCTTTTCCTGACAGGTCAAATCTACCAGCCTGCATTTTCATTACGAAGTCCTCAGAGAACGAAGACTCTCGCAAAACATTAAACTCATGCATATGGCCATAAAACACAGTGGAAATTTTATTGCTTGTTATTTTTGCAGAAAGCAGCCTTCGCTCCTCGGGATGAAGCCATTCCAGGGGATGATGCATGATAATTATTTTTTCTTTGAATTCACGAATACTCTTTAGGGCGGCGTCTATCTGGTGCTCACCAATGAAAAGATTCTCTCGGTCTTGCTCGCCAATTGCAGACCAGCCTGTATTCAGGCAGGCGATGCCAACATTGCCATGTTTGTAGCTTTGATAGAGCTCATTTATTTCAACGATATTCTGGGAGCCCTTGTAGAACTGCCTTATGAAATTCAACCAGTTAGTGCAGGGGTGCCGCTGATTAGAAAGCAGTTCCTCTTGGAGCTCTTTTATTTCATCAGAATTATAATCTTTACGCAGACTGCTTATAGCCTTCTTATTCGAGAAGCTGAATTCGCTCCGGCCTGTATCGTGATTGCCTGCAACCAAGAATATATCTTCATTTTTTAATTTGAGGGCATCTCGAATAGGCTCAATAAGCTCCGTCCTGCACAACTCAAACTCTTCTTGCTTCCCCGCGTAGGTTAGGTCTCCGGAAACTATTAGTGCATCTGCATTTTCGATAGACCCCATGTCCTCCAAAAAAACATCTTTCAATCGCTCTAGAAACTGTCGAGACTGCCCTTTTAGTGGAGTGGTGCTAGCGTGAATATCTGAAACGTGCAGTATTTTTTTCATATTCCGTCATGATTTGATGGTGGCCAGATGCCTACATTATCCATTTTACTTTGAGTCAGTGCCAGAGGTGCCTATACGCTTAGGCACAACCCATTTCTTTATTTGGGGCAGAATCCTTTCGCAGATTTCACTGGGAGCCTTTGGCATGAGTAAATCGGGGCGCAGCTTGAGGTCAGACGCTTGCTTTGGCGTTGCTGCTGGTGCCAAGGTCGAGCGCGCCAAGCAGGGCTGAGGGCCTCAACCAGTATCGAATCGAGAGCAAGTCCAGTTGGATGAGCCCAGAGGTAGAAGACCTGAGCTTATTGGTCGGCCATCAGGATCAGGTGCCCAGTTGCTGGAGAACAGAACCCTACTGGCTAGAAGCGAGTTCTGTCCAATCGCCGCATACTGTATTGGCGACCAATTGCTTTGCTCCCAAGCCCACCCGGAATTCGTGCATAGCTTTGCATATGCACTGCTTGAATTGCGGCAGCCCCTGCTGAGGCAGTGGACAGCTGACTGTTCGGCCACCAGAGGCACTCCGTGGCTGAGTGAGTGATTCGTTTCGTTGCTCATAACCGCTTAGAGAAAATGAAATGCCCCGATTTTTTCTGAAGCGATAGCCCTCAATATCTAGGGTTTTCTGACTGCTTTTGGCCGTTCTCTGCCGGTCGTCACTACGGCGGGTGCTGGTCAAGTCGAATGCAAACGGTTGATCAGCACGAATGCAATTGACTGGTCAGTGACAATGCAAATGGTCAAGTCCATGCAATTACGCAGGCTCGCATTAAAAACCGACGAACGACTACCCGACTATGGAAAACCACCGGCCGCCAAGGTCTTCCAGCGCTACTGATTGGCGCAAGAGTCGCCCCCAAAATACTATTGACCGCGAGCAGAACGAGCGCTAAATCAGAACTGTACCAGCGCTGTCCTCGACAGCACCCAGGTAGCCAGAACCTTTGAGGCTACGCCACATCGTGGTGGTTCTCCCCAAGTGCGATTAGCGTCCGGCGGCTCGCACGATCACAGCGATGTGATGGATGCCTACTTCTCAACTTTGCCCACTGCGGCAACTCAGGCCTTCTCCTGGCTGCTCTGCAGCAACTTATCCGCTTGGTCATTTCATGCGCCAACCTGTTGCCCGTCTCTTTGACCCCTAAAGAGACGGGCGCATATCACACTGCTGCAGCCCTGCTCGCACGGGCCTTTGCGGCTTTCCCCCTCGTGACAATCGGCGTGACAAACACCGAATGCTCACTCATCACAGCGATGCCGATGATGGTGCCGCAGCCCAAGGAATGGACTGCCCCTGACTGACAGTCAGGCATGCCCCGGTCATCGCATCACTGCCTTCACCCAACTCAGGATCTCGCGGCATTGGTCTCGTCAGCCAGTGCAGCCTCCACCCGCCCACTTCTTCGGAAGTGCTCAGGAGGCCAGATCATGAGATGCCCAAGCTCCCGGTAGTAAGGAGCCGTCAGTCCCGCGTAAGTGGACAAACCTCGCAGGCCGCAGGGGCCTTGATCCCTGATAACACTCAACAACCGTGGCGGGATGAGAGAGGACGAAGTCGATAATCTCGGGAGAATTGCGATGCAACTGTGCGAAGCGTTCGAGCCACCAAAACCATTGCTGGAATACCAGCAGGCGCCACTGCCCTACCCGGTCGAAGCACTCGGGGAACTGTTGGGCCCTGCGGTCGAACGACTGGCCGAGGTGATCGGCGTGCCTTGCGCCATGGCGGCGCAATCGGTGCTGGCCACTGCAGCCCTGGTGAGCCAGGGTCATGCCAACGTCCAACTCGACGGCCGAACCTATCCGCTGTCCCTCTACCTACTGACGGTGGCGTCCTCGGGTGATCGCAAAAGCGCGGTGGACCACCTGGCACTGAAGGCCGCGCGCGACTGGGAACGACAGCAGTGGACTCTGTATGCGGAAAAGCTCAAAGCCTATCGCGCCGCTACCAGCATCATGGCCAAACCCAAAACCTCAACGGAGCGTGCAGAGGCGAAAGGCGGTGAGCTGTCCGAGCCCGTACCGCCGAGACTGATCATTGCCGAGCCCACCATTGAGGCCCTGGTCAAAAGTCTGTGCAATGGCTTGCCCAGCATGGGCTTGTTCAATGATGAAGGTGGCCAGTTCTTGGGCAGCAGCACCATGAGCAAAGAGAATCTGCTCAAGGCGATCACCACCTTGTCGACACTGTGGGATGGCAGCCCGATCGACCGGGCGCGCTCCATGACAGGGGAAAGTCTGCGGGCCTATGACCGCCGCCTCAGCCTGCATCTGATGCTGCAGCCCTACCTAGCCAACCAGCTGTTCAAAGACCCGGTGATCAATGGCCAAGGCATCCTCGGCCGATGCCTGATCAGTTGGCCCGAGCGCCTGGCCGGCCAGCGACTTTACAAGGCGATCGACCTAACCCGAGATGCCAAAGTCCAGCGCTACCAACAGCGGATCACCGCCCTGCTGCAAAAGCCCTGGTCGCTTCACAAGGATGGCTCACTCAATCCTGTCACGCTGGAGCTGACTCCCCGCGCCCGTCGTACCTGGATCGATATTCACGACACCATCGAGTGCCAGTCTGGCGAGTTCGGCGAGCTGGCCGGCGTCCAGCCTGTCGCGGGCAAGGCCGCGGCGAATGTACTGCGCATCGCGGGCGTGCTGGCCATGGTTGAAGAGGCCAGTGTGTTGGACGAAGCACACATCCAGCGCGCCTCCACGTTGATGGATTACTACCTGGCCGAGATTCAGCGCCTGACCGAACAGGAGCCGGTCAATAGCCGACGCGAAGAAGCGGATCGGCTGCTGCGCTGGTTGGTGCAGAAAGGCTGGACCCACTTCACCGTCCGCGACGTCAATCGCAACGGTCCTCGTTTTGCCCGCAAGAGCGCTGACCATACCGCCTCTTTATTGGTCGCGCTGATCACTCATCGCTGGCTGAGCAGCCGCGACGGAAAAACCTTCGAGGTCCGCCATGTTTCGCCTCAATGACGCGGTGCGTCGCTACCAGGCGCAACAACAACCACAACCCGAATCGCGGCGTGTCGCCGCTGCTGTCGCCACCCTGTCGCCACGCGCCAGGCCAGAAGCGACGCGGGTTGTCGCCGCTGTCGCCACACCACCACTGGAGCCTACCCACCTAGCCCGGCTGATCGAGCAACTGCGTGAGGAAGGGGCACTGTTGCAACACCACGAGAACGCCCTCCTGATCCGCCCGACACACTGGCAGCAGGTGGACAGGCTCAGCCCCCACTGGAAAGCCCTGCTGCTCTTTCTGCAAACAAGCGAAAACGGTGAAAATAATGGCTCTGGTCGGTCGGCGTGATGGTCGCAACTTTGGCTACGGCCGCCAGCTGAGCTATGCCGGCCCACAAGCGCTAAAGGATCTATTTGCCGGCGGCCACTTCGCCACGGTCAAAGCGCATAGCGATCGCTGGCAAGCGTTCGTGCGTTGGTGTCGATCAGAGGATGGCCCCGGTTACAACGATGCGCGTCAGATCGATCGACGGACGCTGCAAGACTACGTCGCGTATCTGCGCCAGCAGATCCAGCAAGGTGAACTCTGCATCGCTACCGCGCAGAACCGCCTGAGCAGCGTCAACCGCACCCTCGCTGCGCTGCGCGGTGATCAGGACGTGAGGATCGCAAGTCCGAGCCAGGCGTTGGGACAGCAGCGCTCGGGCGTACGCACCCGCGCACCGGATGGCCAAGACCGTCAACAGGTGCAGCGAGTGCTTGAGGCGCTGGGCGAACAACAACACCAACGGGTGGCCGCGATTGTTCTGTTGACCCGGGCAACCGGCATGCGCCTGCGCGAAGCAATCCTGGCTGACCTGCCACGCTTGCACCGCGAAGCCGAACACTTAGGTCGCATCAACATCCAGGACGGTACCAAAGGCGGCCGCTCAGGGGCTTCAGCGCCGCGGTGGGTTGTGGCCAATGAAGCTGTGAAAGCGGCCCTGCAGTTGGCTCGTCGTGCGTCGCCGCCCCGCAGTCGTAACTTGCTGGCCCGAGACGAAAGCTACGCCGTGTTCCTGCAACAGACCGTGCTCCCCGCCCGCGAAACGCTACATGAACACGGGCTGAAGGGTTTTCATGAACTACGCGCGGCCTACGCCTGTGAGCGTTACGAGCTGCTCACTGGCCACGCGGCACCAGTCAACGGTGGCCACTGCTATCGCATTGACCGCGACCTTGATCAGCAGGCGCGCCAACAGATCAGCCTTGAACTCGGACATAACCGGATCGATGTAGTGTCGGCCTACCTTGGAGGGCGAGCGTGACCAAGTCCTTCGATATGGCGCTGTTCCTGAGCGGCGTACTGACTGGCTCGAAGGCCACCCAGCAACGACACCTACGGCAAGCCCGAATCATGCAAGCGGCCATTCAACAGCGATGGCAGCGAGACAATCCCTGGACCTGGCAGCGCAAGCATGTGCGGTGGTTTCTCACTCAGCACCTGAAAGACCATTCCGGCGCCACCCGGTATTACTATCGACTCACCGCTCTGCTGATCTGGAAGCGATTAGGGAACGGCCGGCAATTGCTGATGGATCGCTCGAGTCGTGGATAAACCGCCCTCCAGGCACACTTGTCCGCCGTCATTTATCTCAGCGCGGATATCCTCTTGCTGATGAACCTGCTCGAAGCACACGCGGCAACGGCAAAAAGCGGCCAAAAGAAGCCATTGCGAGTCGCCTGTTTATGTTTGTGGTGAGAGTCTTGAACTAGAAAGAGGCCTATGGAAATGTATCCGCTGAAAGTCCGAACCAATGCTGCGCCTGACGCCAGAGCCCTTAGTGCCATCCTATGAGGCTATTCGACTTCCGTAATGTCATAATCTCATTGTTCGGCGTTGTCCGAGTACGAAAGGGTTTCATTGTATTTAACTGGTAGGTTGGAAGAACATGGACATCACATACAAATTGCCACATCCGGTGAGGATCACCTGCTCTAAATATACTGAGATGCTCACGCAGGCGAGGGACCAGGTGTACGACGAGGTCTTCGCCGGGTTGGATATTGAAACTTGTTCGATAGACTACTTGACACAGACAATGATGAGGCTCCGGCCTGATATATTTTCTTTGTATCGATCCGAAAACTTAACTGATCATATGGCGGGAATCGCCCTAAGTACAACGCTTTACTCTTACAAATTCAGGCGTCAGGATGGCAACATCTTGACGACATCAAATTTTCTCGACGAAATATTGGAACAGACAGAGATTGGCGATGACGTTCCAGTAGATTACCTCCGCCCTCCGTTTAAAACTTGTTACATCGAGTTTACAGAGAGTCGAAACTCTTCACTCAAGGTATATAACGAAACTACACACGAGCACATACTAGAAGGTGTTTATATAACTGAAACTCAGATTAATCCGGGCTCAGTAGAGATGAAGCGTTATAACGACAGCCCAATGGTGGATGTGAACAAGCCGTTGAGGATTCTGGATTTGATGTTTACCGGCTCCCCACTAGGTAAAGCACATGTGGAAGATGACGCACTGCGAGTGCAAGGATTTTACATACAGGATGGGCTGCGAACAATAAAGCAGGAGCTCAGTCGAGTCGAGGAAAAGTACGGCCATGATGATGACTTTACAGGCGACATGAGATATTTATCTGAAACATTAAATCACATGGCCAAGGTTCTGTTGTTCATTAATTGCAAGCAATACCGCGACACTGCTTTCAATGAACGAAAGGAACTTAGAAAAAAAATAACCTCATTGAAAGGCCTAGGAAAAATTCGCAAGTTTGAAGATAAGCTTCGGAAGACATATGACAGAGTTGTAATTAGTCCAGTGGATAATGTGATCTATGAAGCTGATGCGGGATTTGATCACGCAAGAAATGTAAAAGAAAAACGTACACATTGGAGGAAGGGGCATTTTCGAATGCAGCCCTATGGACCTGGAGCTAGCAAGAGAAAGATTTTATTTATAGAGCCGACAGTCGTTGGCGGAGTCTTTGCGAAGAAAAAAAACTATGACGTGAAAGAGAAAACTGCGTCGCCTTGAGGTTCGTAGACGCTTCAGTGACCGTAAACAGAGAGCAATCGGGAGATGACTACCCACTGTTTGATAAGCACCATTGAACAGCGATTTCTGGCCGATTGCTGCCGTTGTTCAATGGCTGCAAAGGGTCGCTTTCTGCCTCTCGCAACGGGCAGAAATCGGCCAAAAGGGGCCACTCGAGAACATAAAGCCGCCTCATTTCTGGTTACTGGCAGTCAGGGGCGTGATGGGCGGAGCCGGATTGTGTGAACGCCCCAAGCGCCGAGCTAGCCGAGACAGGCCTGACACATCCCGCTCGACCTCTCGTAACCTCTGCCTATCTACCGGATCAAGAGATCTGTCAGCAGGTGCAGATGCTCCTCATCATCCCACGACACTGCTATCGAACCTGAGCGCGACAGTTCAATCTGAACTGGCGTTGAGTCGTACGTGTAGACGATTTTGATCTTGTCGATCGGTGCCGCGCGGCCACCCGTGATCTCCAACAACTTCGTCATCGCGTTCCCCGTCGATGCAATATCGACTCGGTAGCTGCTTTCGATATCGAAGGTCACCGCTCCCGAAACGATCCGCTTGGCCATGACTCTCGTGAAGCGCTTATCGGACTTGAGCTGCTGATAGACCGAAGAAATGTCCGGCTTCACGATCTCCAGCGCGAAATTCGTCCGGGTTGCCGCTCGGATGAGCTCCACGAAGGGCTTCAAATCCTTCGGCGGCGAACCCATGCAGACCGAATAGCGATCCGGCCCAAGCGTTTCGAACACCATGTCGAAGCTGATGAACGTCGAGTAACTCGATTCGACGGTTTCGCCCAGAGGGTTCGTGAACGACTGGGTGATATCCCGCTGCTCGTGGTACCGAAAGGTGGCCTTGCCATCCAGGATCTCAATAACCTCGACACCGACCCGGTTCTGGTCGTTGAACGGCTGCTGTCGAAGCCCATGCACAAGGGTCTGAAAGTCAACGCGAGCAGTCAGAACCCAGAGTTTCAGCCGCTTTGACTTCATGCCATCAAACTCCTTTCGATCTCATCCAAGGTCTTCTGCGCCGCCTCCTCCAAGCGGACTTTGAGCTTCTGCTCAAACACCGGCTCGGCACGCACCAGGTTCTTGGCGTATTTCCCGTTGTTGTAGTTGTAGACACCCTTGACGATGTAGGAGAAATCGCAGTACTTGGCCTGGTTACCAAACTGAGCTTCAAAGAGGACGACCTCAGATCCAAAGAGCTTCTCACGAGCTTTCCATCGGATCTTCCACAGATAGAACCCGTGGCCTTCAAGCTCAAGCAGCTGCTTCGACTCCAAGACACCCTTACCCTTCAGGGACGCCTTGTCGATGCGGATGATCTTGTGAACACTGGCTTCTGGCTGCGGCCTAGCCAGTTCGGCTTCAGGGTCGCCATCCTCCCCCTCCTCGCCCTCATCTTCTGATTCAACCTCAATCGAATCCTCAATCACCAGCGCATCATCACTGAGATCCAGGTCATCATCTTCTCGATCTTTAGGGTTGAACGTGGAGACGTCGACCACATCGACCACCTCCATGTCCTTGAGATTGCGGATCAAGTTGCGAAGGAAGTTCGTCCTGATGCCCGCATCAGGGATCGCCTCCAGAGAGATGGTTCGGGTACCGACGTCCTGTTCGGTCAGGATCTCGATCTGGGAATACAGCTGATCGGTGATGTCCTTGAACTTGTCGTTCATGGGGCCAGTGATCTTCCACCCCTTGCCCTGCTTCTCAAGGATCACCTCCGCCGTCTTCTCAACCACCTGGCGGAACTCAGCCTGACTCAGATCGAGCTTCTGGTATTTGACGGTGAGCTTGAGCTGATCACCGTGGACGGCCACCTCAGCCTGCTCGTGCTGGTCATCCACCAGCCATTCCTTGACGGAGGTGAGAGCGTCGGTCAGCTGGTCTTTAGTAACCGCTGTCGTAACGACCACGTTGGTGGTTTTCTCACGACTGTCCCGGCCACCCACCAGGAGCGACAGATTCCGATAGTCGTAGTAGTCATGGAACAGGGCACTGAATCGATTGGCCAAGAATTTTTTGTCCGATTCATTGGAGATCACGATCCCTCTGGAGAGGAAGACCTTCCTGAGCTCAGCGCTCGTCAGGCTTCGCTGCGTGAGCGCATCGTAGATCGCTTTGTCGGATGCAAAGTACAAACTACCCATTCTCATGTCAGTCTCGCTCCCATCCGATCGCTTCGGGCTTATAGTTCGGAATCGCGTGATTCACGATTTCCAGTTCGATCGCCTGCAGTTTCCGCTTGCGGTTTTCGTCTTCGCCCCACTCGGTCACATAGCTGTTGATGGCAGCATTGAAATTGCTGAGGATGCTGCTGTGATGGTGGCGATTGGCAACCCTGATTCGGATTTTCAAGTCCTTGTTGGCGTTGAGGATCTGGAACCTGGACAGCGCGTCAAAGAGGTACCTGAACTCGATCTCGGTGCTGCCATCGCGGCGATAATAGATCAGATAGCCTTCGCTATACGTTTCAGTCACGTCTTTGGCTTTCTCGCAGTACGACATCACCTCTTTGTGATGAATGATCATATACGGCGAGGCGATCAGCTCTGCGGTTGCCGCACGATCCCAGTACTCACCACTGGCCTTGTGCAAGACGAGGTCAGGGTAATAGAAGGTGTAATTTTCCTTCGGGAATTTCCCTTCTGCTCTGAGGGTGTTTACATCGAGCTGCAGCGTCTTCAGGTAATTGATCAATGAAGGTTCGACGATATGAACCTGCTGAGAATCTTTGATGTGCAGATTCTCACCTTTGTAATCCTTGAAGTGATCGTAGAAATTCTTGTCGTACTCGTCATCGTGGTTATAGACGAACAGCATCCCACGAATTTCATACTTCTCACGCTTGGCCAAATGGTAGCGAGTCTGCCATTCCGGCGAAGCACGGGCACAGTCGATGGTTTTGCCCAGGGACTTCAAGGCCTTCTTGATCGAGTCCAGAGTGATGGAGCCAACCGCATAGCTTTTCAAATCGGTATGAAGGTAGATGGCTTTGTTCAGGTAAGGGTCTGCGTACTTGAACACCACGTCAGTCGGGTGCGTGTGCTCAGACTTCTTCAAGGGCGCGTGTGTTTCCTTCTTCACACAGGCGAAGTTGAGGTTGGCAGGCCCCTCTTTCTTCCAGCGGAAGAAGTTGAAGATGTCGCTGGAAACGAGCTCCGCAAGCCTCGCAATTTTTTCGGTTTCGCCGCCTGACATGGTCGTTCCTGTCACGAAATGAATGCGCAGGAACGGTACCGGCAAGGAGATATTGGCCCTAGCCGTGGGGGTGCGTCCTGCTGTGAATATGGCCTCATGCCAGCACAAAGTACCGTAAAACATCGTGCCCGGCCACCAGCTCATGGGAGATTACCCGCGCGTCACGTGTTGCAGTGGAGCGGAGCCCTGGAAGGGGCATCCAACCCAAGTAGAACGCAAACCTTTGAACCCAGTGAAATCAAGGTTGCGGATCTGGGATTCCATTCGCTCAGCAGGCCAAGCGCCCATTTTACTTTGACAAAATGGACACGAATGAAAAGCTATAAGGACCTGATTTAAATAGCTTTTACACTATCCATCTTGCCCCAAAAATGGGGTGTGAACATACCGAACATGCCCGATGCCAGCACCATCGAGCACATCGAAGTGCTGTGCAGCCCGGCGGCCATGCTCTACGGCCGCAGCGACCCCAGCGGCATCTTCAACAAGCCGCCACAGGCGCAGCGGCGCATAGTGCTCAGCAGCCAGATCAGCAACCAGGGGCTGCGCCGCGGCACCCTGGATGCCAACGGCACGCTGGATGAGCAGGCAGCCTTTACTTAGCACCTTAACCAGATCACCGAAGGCAGCTTCCGCGATCACGTTGTTAGCGAGCGCTACAACGTCGAGTTGGTGCTGCGCTGGCAGCTCAAAAACGCCACCGTGATCAACCTGGAAGGGACTACCTGTAAACCGCCACCCGCTCCAACGCGGCCTCACCCGCTATGCCGACCAGCAGGGACGACTGTCCGCTCCTGGCCGATTTCTGCCTGTCGCAACCGGCAGCTATGGGTAGTTCACTGCCAATCATGGTTACGAAACGTGCTGGTCAGATCGAATGCAAACGGGTGGTCAACTGGAGTGCAGTATTCCAATTGGTATTCCAACCAAAAATCAAATTAGATATTAATGTTATAAATCAACAACTTACTAAACGGATTCAACTTACCCCGGCCCACCAAACGAAGCACTGAAAGGCCCGCCCAGCGCGGGTCTTTCTGCATCTGGCATTTGAGTGTTGCTGGTGCTGACCATCAGGCCTGACAAGAAGGTCGTCAGCCGAGAACTGACCCAATGACGAGGGCTGTATTCGACAGGCCAGTTCCCATCGAAACCACCGCCACCACTACACCAGCACAATGCGTTTCAGCTTGGCATTCAGTGCGGCGAACCCCGCTTCGGTGCTGGCTTTGTGGTTGGTGATGAGCAGGTCGATGCGTTCTGGTGGGCAGAAGGCGACGCGGCTCCCGACACCTATCTTGCTGTAGTCGGCCAGGATGAACACGCGTTCGGCATGGTCGACCATGGCACGCGCCACTTCGGCTTCACGGTGGTCGTAGTTGCTGGCGCCGCGCTGGGCGTCGATGCCAACCGGCGACAATAGTGCGAGGTCGGCCCGATAGCGGCCAATTTCCGCCACCGTGGTGCTGCCGACCGTTGCCGGAGCACGGTCGCCGAGCGAGCCACCCAATACGATCACCTCGTTTTGCTGGCCGCCCAATGCGACAGGTTTACGCAGTTGCAGCGCCACGTCGAACGAGTTGGTGATCACGGTGAGTCCGCCCAGCTTGGCCAACTCTTCGGCGAGGATAACCGTGGTGGTGCCCGCATCGACAAACACAGTCTGCCCGTGCGACAGCAGGCTGACCGCAGCGCGCGCGAGGTCGCGCTTGAACTTGACGTTGCTGTTCGCTCGCTCGGCGATGGGCGCTTCGTCCTCGACGCGGATGGCGCCGCCGTGTATCCGCTTCAACTCCCCCAGTGCTTCCAGAGCGACCAGATCGCGCCGCACGGTCTCGCGTGAAACATTCAGCTCCGTGACGATGCTGTCGGTGGTGACGCGCTGCAAGGTCGATAGCAGTGCGCGGATCCGCTGGTAACGCTCTTCTTGCCACATACCTGGTGTCCCGCTGTTTGAGTCGCTGTCCGAGCACGCATTGTGGAGGGGCGTCGGTCGCTGTCAAGTTTGGCGCGGCCCAATGATCATTGGGCTGACGCGGTCTGGGCGTCATATTTGTGTAATTTTGTGGTGTTATTGTTTTTTTGTGTATTTGGAGCTAGCCTCGTGGCCGGACGTGTTCTTCACCTCGTCCTTATTTCAAAACACGCTTTCGCCAACGCCTCGGTTGTAACCTCTCGTCTAGAAGTAGGAGCTATGCCATGCAGCGTCGCCAGTTTCTGAACACCCTTGTCGCCGTTTCCGTCGTAAGTCCGTTGTTGTCATCCCGCATCGCGCAAGCCGCCACGCCCCCTGCCACGCCGAGCGAGCTGGACCCGGCGCGCTGGTCACCGCTCAACGTCAATCGCCTGCAGGCAGTGATCGACCAACACGGCGTCAAGAGCGCGTCCTACCGCCCAGAACAGCGCCCGTACGCGGTGTTCGACTGGGACAACACCTGCATCATGAACGACTGTGAAGAAGCGCTACTGGTCTACCAGATCAATCATCTGCAGTACAAGCTGACACCCGATGAGTTCGCCGCCGTGTTGCGCCAGGACGTGCCGAACGGCGCGTTCATGAAGGACTACGCCACAGTGGACGGCAAACCGGTCAAGATGGAAGACATCGCCAGCGACGTGGAAGCTGACTACCGCTGGCTGCACGCTAACTACAAGGGACTTGCCGGCGACAAGAGCCTGGAGGAGATCCAGGCAAGCGAGCAGTACAAGGATTTTCTCGCCAAGCTCTACTTCATGTACGACGCGATCTGCGACAGCTACCCGGTGGATATCGGCTACAAGTGGATTCTGTACTTCTACAAGAACATGACCACGGCCGAGTTGCAGGCGATGGCCGAGGCCTCCAATAACTACGCCATCGGCGACGCGCTGCGCAAGGTCAAGTACGAGAGTTCACGTACCTTGCCGGGCAAGGCAGGGGTGGTGGCGGACACCCACTTCCATGGCATCCGCATCCATGAGGAGATCCGCGGCCTGATGCACTCGCTGCGCGCCAACGGCATTGACGTGTATATCAGCACCGCCTCGATCGACGACGTGGTGCGCGTGTTCGCCGGCCATCCCAATTACGGCTACGGCGTGCCGCCTGAGAACGTGATCGGCCTGCGCTTGGAGATGGAGGACGGCAAGTACACCAGTCGCTATCTGCCGGGTTGGCACTTCAACTACGGGCCGGGCAAGACCGTCGGCATCAATAACGTGCTGGTTAAACAAAAGGGCTACGGCCCAGTGCTGGTGGCCGGCGACAGCGACGGTGATGCCTGGATGCTGCGCGACTTCAACGACACGGCGGTGGGGGTGATCGTCAACCGCATGAAGAAGGGGGAGATCGGCGCCGACAGCCAGCAGGCCGCCGACCAGCTGGGCAAGCCGAACGCCCGCTTTATCTTGCAGGGGCGCGATGAGCAGACCGGCCTGATGATTCCGGACGAAAAATCGCTCAAGTACGGCAAAAGCGAGCGCAAGCTGCTGGCTTGATGGCAATGGCTCGCGGGTGGTCGACGGCCATCCGCGAGCTGCGCTGCAGCGACAGGACTAGGGGCTTACGGTTTAGCCACCCCAAGCACAGATGTGGACGGAGCCCATTGGGGCGCTGTCGTGGCGGCGCTCGCAGAATCCGTCATGCGATAGGCAAGCACTTCTCCCTCTACGATGATGGCGACTTCATCACCCGGCCGTGGACACAGATGGCCTGGTAAACGCGCGGTCAGCACGGTAGACAAGGCCGCATCACCGGTGAGGCTCAGACGTACGCAGGCGTCGTGGCCGTAATAGTCCACCTTCAATACCCGCCCTCTGGCCTTGGCTACACCGATGCCTGCTCCGTCATGAACGGGGACAAGCCTTATCTGCTCTGGCCGCAGCAACACTTGTACCGCCCCATCGGGCATCCCGGCCATCAGCCGCAACTGCCCCAAGGCACAGACCACATTGACGCCATCGGCGACGCCCGGCAACAGCACGGCATCGCCAACGAAGCGGGCAAGCTCAGGGCTCACCGGCATGCGGTACAACTGCTCAGGGCTCGCCACTTGTACCAGTTGGCCATCCCATAACACGGCCACCTGATGCCCCATCGACAACGCCTCGGACTGATCATGAGTGACGAGCAAAGCGGTGGCGCAACATAAGGCCACGGTCGTCCCAATAACCGTTGAAAGCCCTGCAAAACCCCACCGGCCAGTTCATGCTTTTCCAGCAGGCGTCCCTATAAGCATTCCCCTAGGAAAACACCGACCTACATGCACCTGAAGCGTTTGCTTTGCGCGACCTGCTTGCCGTGGGAATCCACCAGGCTGGCCCTGCCGGACAGGCCTTCGCTCGACGTGCTTATCTGGTAATTCTCACCCGCCTGAAAGTTGCTGTAGTCAAGCTCGCCAAGGCAGCTGTGCTCGAGCGCGCTGCCATTCGCCCCGTCAACCATCGTCATCTGCAGATGATGAGCGCCAGGCTTGACCTCGAAATAGCGACCATCACTGACCCGCTGGCCATCGATCCGATCCGCCAGCACATCGGTGTTCGATTGTTGTTGCAGACTGATCCAGGCTTCGCTCGGATCGGACTTGGGGATCGGACCCGCACACGCGGACAACAGGCAGACCAGACCAAGACTCGGAATCAGTAACAGGGGTTTAAGCGTCATTAAAGAAAACCTCGCAAGTGAAAGCAGATGTGGTCAGCAGGCGTGAGAGCATCCCACTGGCTGAGGTTCAGAGTGGCGAGATGTCCGGGGGCAGACAAATGAATCCAGGTGAAAGAATTTTCACGGGATCGGTAAAAAATTCTTCATGTCCATGAAGGCAGATTGTTAGTTTGCAAAGGCAGGACTGCCGAGGATTACAACTTAACTCGACTCATTGACGATTCCGCGCATGGCCAGGTACGCCGGGGAGACATTCAGCCGATGCAAAATTGTTCTGCCTTAGTGCCTTATTTTCGTTTCTGCGACATCCTTTTCACGAATTTCTCACAGCGTTTGGCGCAAATTGAGCTAGCCAAAGGATTGGCCCCATCGACACAGAGCCCGCCCACTTGCGGGCTTTTTGTTGTCCGTCACAAATACTCCGCCAGCATCAGGCGCGTGACTTGTCGAGCCACTCCAACGAAGTGCGCCAGATGCAGATACCCAAAAAATAGGCTGACATCGCGAGCCATAGCCCCATGACCCAACGGTCGGTGTAGGGGTGGTTGACGATCAACGATAGGCTGCACAGCAGCCAAACGGACGTGACTGCAATATTGATCGGCATGAATCGACGGACGCGAAAGGGGTGAAGAAACTTCATCCGGGTCAGCGTCAAGAGTGCCAACCCGATAATCGTGGTCAGCGTTAGCCAAGGCGTTGGGGAGATGATGTAAAGGCACAGGGCAACGACGTTCCACGCGGCGGGAAAGCCCTGAAAGTAGTTGTCCTTGCTCTTCATACTCACGTTACAGAAGCAAAAGAGTGACGAGACCAGAATGACCACTGCGCTCATCAGCAGCGTGTAGTCCGGCAGCGGGACATAGCGATAGATAAACAGGGCCGGGATAAACACATACGTCAGGTAGTCGATGACCAGATCCAGGACGGACCCGTCGAAACTCGGCAGCACGGATTGAACATTGACCTTGCGTGCCAGCGCACCGTCCAGTCCATCCACAATCAGGGCGACGCCCAGCCATAGCAGGCAGGCTTTGGGCTGATCCTCAAACAGTGCGATGATCGCCAGAAAGGCAATAACCACACCGGTAGCAGTAAAACCATGGGCGCCCCATGCTTTTAGCCTGGCGATGCGTTGAATCGATATCACGGGGAACGTTCTCCAGGAAGTGAAGCAGACCGGTTACCACCCTCTATGGGGTTACCGGCAAACCTAGCTAGGTTGCAACTATCGACCGGGTATACGCGGATAAGGTTCACCACCAAAAAATCTTTGGGTCTGCCGCTCACTCTCGGCAAGTGGGTGTTTTCACCCCGTCCCGAAATTAAAACAGGAGCCCCTGCGTTATAATCGCTCCGCTCAGGTCGAATTGATCAGAGTTTATATTGCACCTCGGCGACCCGCGCAAATCGACAGTGCCCGCCGAGCCCTCATGCTCAAGGAGATATCCATGAAGCGTTTTGTATTTGCTGGATTGTTCCTTACCGCTGCAATGTTGGCGTCCCCGGCGTTTGCGAGTGACGAAAGCAGCCTGTGCCAGATGAACCTGCAAAAAGTCAGAGACGCTCTGGTGAGCCATCCTGAAATGAATGAGCAAGTGAAGGGCGATGTCGAGACCACTGCCCATCGAGCCGAAGCCGCCCTCGCCAGGGGCAACAATGACGGTGCGAAAGAGTGCATTTCTCTCACTGAGCAGGCGATGCAAAAAATCCAGAGTAATTAAAGGCGAACGATAAGTCGTGGCGGAGGCTAACCATAGGGTTGGCTTTGTGATCAGCATCTGCATCAGTGCAGATCGCAGACTTGTCGGTTTACTGGCTTCAAACCGATGTAAAAGGGGGATATGTGCATGCAACGTGTCGCTTAAAATCGATCACTTACGGGTAACCGCTGTCATGGCAGAGCCTTCACCTTTTTACTCGCCAACACCCATTTCAGTATCAATCAGCACCACCGCTAGCGATGCAGCAAGCATGGCAAAATCTTTCGCCCCGCGACTTTTCGGCGCGTAATACCTGATGGGCCGACCCGCAGCAAAGGCTTCCGCCAGACGGATGTCGGTGCGTACGCCAGCCAGCACACGGTGCGGCCCAAACTGACGCGTCATATCGCCGGTCACTGCGCGGTGCTGACGGATGTGCTCGGCGGCCATAGTGGGCAAAAAGCCCAGAAGTTTCAGTTTCCGGTTCGGCCCCGACATCAGTTTGAACAGCACACGCACGAGTTGACGTACGCCTTCGAAGGACAGGGGATGCGGCACATAGGGCACGAGCACTCGGTCGGCCGCCATCAGGCCATTGATAAGCAGTGTGTCCAACGAGGGCGGGGTATCTATGATGATAATGTCAAAGTTATCGCTCACGCCTTCCATGGCGAGCGCAACGCTAAGCCGGTCGTCGTTGCGTGCGCCACTGCCATGATCGAAAAGAGTATCGGCCGGCGCAAGCCAGAGATTTTCGAGCACAGTCGGCTGAATGGCTTGGCTTAGACTCGCATTCGGGTCGGTGAAAATTCGATGCACGTTTCTATCGGATGGCTTGATCCCCAATCCGAAAGCACAATGCCCTTGGGAGTCCAGATCGATGAGCAGGACACGCCGTCCGAGCGCAGCAAACTCGGAGGCGAGATTGACCGCCACCGTGGTCTTGCCGGCACCGCCCTTACGGTTAGCAATAGCGAGAGTAACTGCCTTGCGCACGCGCATCAAAACAGCTCGATCGCTGGCAGGCCCTGATCGCTGATGGCCTTGCCGCCAACTACAGAGTGATGGGTGACGTCTTGGCTCGCCATCACGTAGTGATTGCGATGATTGGCCAGCCTGTCTTTAAAGGTGACCTCGATCATGCCATCCCAGGTTGGGTCGATCAGCTTGCTCGTCAGCCCCTGCAGGTGTTCGTTCATTTCGAGCAGTGCGCTTTGCACTTGCTCCAGTCTTTGTCGCATCACGTCCTGGAATTGGATGTGCCCTAGCACCTGCGACAACCTCTCTACCATCTCATGATGTCCAGATTCCACGCCGTGCATAACCCCCATAAGCAACTGACTACTACTGCTGAACTCCTGTTGCATGGAGGCCAGGTCGTCGATAAGCTGGCGTAGGTCGCTGGTAGAGCGCTGGTGTTCTGGAGACGAATCGGCCATTTCCACTGCAACTTTTTCAGCCGCAGCGTTAATCTTGATTGCGATGTGGGCGGCAATGGCAGCGGTCTCATCGGACATTTTCCGCACTTCTGTAGCCACCACGGCGAAACCCCGTCCGGACTCGCCAGCGTGTGCTGCCTCGATCGCTGCGTTCAACGCCAAGAGATTGGTATGTTTGGCAATGGTGGCGATCACCCCCACCAACGGCTTTAGCGCGACGATCTCGACCGCCAGACTTTGACTGCGGTCGAAGTTATCCTGAAGCTCATTCACCCGACTTTGCAACTGCGCCTCAAGCACGGCGATGATCTCGGCCTGCCGCTCAGTCGCATTGCTCAAGGCTATGCCGCTGTTGATGGACTGGTTGATGCGCTCCATCTGCTGGCTGGACTGAGCATGCATAGCGCCGACCTGCCCAATCACTGCCATTACCCCTTGCTCGACGTCTTCCTGCACCCCACTAATCTGCTGACACATGTTGTCAACATAGGGCGTGGCGTCCTTTACATCGCTTTGCACCACGTGCAAAACCTCATCATTTCGCGGGACGATGATCTCGGCATTCTTAAGGCTGGGGCGACCCAACGCCCTTCTTGCGACAACGGTGATGAGTTGGGACAGCATAATGACGAACAGCAGCACCACGGCGATCAACGACCGGTAGGGACTGACTTCCGGCCCGGTGATAAAAGGCAAGATCAGCCAGAATAAGCCGGAACTCAGAAATGGGATCAGCAACATGGCAACAACCACCTGTCTATATCGCTTTTTTTCGCGTTGTACTTTTCTTTATCGGTAAATGTCTTAAGACAGAACATCATGGTTTTCTCTGTTAGCAGGGATTTACGTGCCAATTTGCACTCAGCAAACAGGCTTAACTGCCCGGCAGCACTTGCTTGATAACCTTGACGAGGTCGGGACCAGAGACGGGTTTCACCAGCCAACCAGTGGCGCCCAATTTTTTGCCTTCATCGCGCTTGGCTGCATTGCTTTCCGTGGTGAGCGTCAAAATCGGCGTGAAGCGAAAACCTGGAAGAACCCTGACGTTCTTGATCAGTTCCATCCCGCCCATGTTGGGCATGTTGATGTCAGTGATGATTAGGTCGGGCTTCACTCCCCCCTTCAGCTTATTGAGTGCCTGCACACCATCGCCAGCGGTTTCCACCTTGAAGCCGTTCATCTCAAGGGTGGCTTTGACACTCATCAGCATGGTGACCGAGTCGTCGACGAGAAATATGATTTTTGCCATGAGGGTTCTCCTTTAATCTAATTTCAAAACAGTTTCGAGCCACGCACGCAGACTCGTGTCGTTCGGCCAGACGGCGATGCGGCTTTTGGCAGCAATCAGTACTTGCAGGTTGGCGGGATGCAGATGAGTGCAGAGGCCAAGATCCACCTTGGCGGCGGCGGCCTTTTTCAGCAGCCATTCGAGCAAACCTTCCGCTTCATCGACACTTGCTATGTCACGGAACAGGGCCAGGTTTTTTTTGTATTCAATGGGCACTAAACGATCTCCTTTACATTGAGCACCATGAGCACTGAGCCGTCCCCCATGAGGGCCGACCCCGAATAGGCGGTTAGGCCTGAAAGCATGCCGCTCAAGGGTTTCTGAATAACGTCTACGGTTTCGTGAAAGTCATCCACTATCAGCCCCACCACCTCGCCGCCAACTCTAGCCACCAGCACGGCCATTTCATCGTAGGCATTGGCTTGGGGTGCCGCGGGAAGCCCGAGTAAAACGTTGAGGGCTTTCAGCGGAACGATGCTCCCTCGCAACACAACGGTCTTGCTGTGTTTGATGGTGCGGATGGCACTGCAGGGTATGCGCACGGTTTCCACTACATGGTCCATGGGCACGCCAAAAATCTGCTTGTCGGATTCGACGATAATGACCTGGGTCACTGCCATGGAAAGCGGCAGCGATATGCGAATGCGGGTACCCCTACCCACTTCACTTTCCAGCTGGATGGTGCCGTTGACCTTCTCCACGGCGGTGCGCACCACGTCCATGCCCACCCCTCGACCGGAGAGATCGGACACGACGTCGGCAGTGGAAAAGCCTGCGGCAAAAACCAGGTTGACCGCATCCCGGTCGCTGATGTGTTCTAGAGTGGCTTCGTCGATGACACCCTTTTCATAAGCTTTTCGCTTGATGACAGCGGGAGCGATACCTTTGCCGTCGTCGATGATTTCGATCAGCACCTGATCGCCTTCCTGCAGGGCGCGAATCGTGAGCTTGCCCGAAGCAGGCTTACCCGCTGCTCGCCGCTCAGCTGGAGTTTCAAAACCGTGATCGAGACTGTTCCGGACAATGTGGATGAGTGGATCAGAAAGAGACTCGATGATGTTCTTGTCTGCTTCCGTGTCCTCGCCTTCGAGCACCAGTTGTACTTCTTTGCCGAGTTTGCGCGAAAGGTCACGCACCAGACGTGGAAAGCGCTGAAACACGAAAGAGACCGGCATCATGCGTACCTGCATGATGGCATCCTGCATCTCCTCGGCAATACGGTTGATTACCGCGTACTGCGCTTTGATCTCTCGAGCAAGTTCGCGCACGCCGTACTGCTCTTCCGCCCGCAAGGCAAGGTAGGGCAACGCATTCTTGGACACCACCATTTCGCCGATCAGGTTCATCAAGTGGTCGATCTTGGCCTGGTCAACCTTGAGGCTCGTGGGACTGGCGATGGTGTCTTCGGGACGGCGACCGAATTTCCCCCCTTCGTCCATCGTTTCGAGGCGGCCTACGGATGAGGGCGCAACGGACGCAGCAGTATTGGCAACGGCCACATCGCCAGGCGAGCCTTTGGCTGGCGGCTGCAAAACATCGCAAGCGTCCAGCCATGCCAGCAACGAGGCACTGCTGCCCGTGACCAAGGCTTGCTGCACAGCGGTTTCGATCTCGCGTTGTGCAGTCGAATCACCGATGGCCTTGCAGCAATTTACCAACACCCCCGCAGCAGCCTTGAGACGTCCCGGTAGCCAGGCAGGATGATCGTCGAGCATCAGAATCTGACGCTGGGCGCCGAAGATGGCTTGAAGTGCAGTCGCATCATTTTCAGGCTGCAACTTTAGGGAAGGCGTCGACTGTAGAGACTTGTTAACACACGCATCCGTCGGCGCGGGGACGGTGACCACTGACAATGCCATCGCGGCGGCCCAATCCGGGGGCGTCAAGGTCCGCAGCGACTCGATGAGACTGTGCAGGGTCGAGTGATTTTTCGGCGCGCTGTTTAACAGAACAAGTAGCCAGCGTAAGGCCGACGAACACCATAAGTCCGGGTTACGCAGGTCCAGCATGATTTCTGCTGCCTGCTTGAGCGCCGTGAGATCGCGTGTCTCCAGATGACGCTGTGCGTCGACGACGAAATCCTCATAGTCCTGCACGCTGCTGGAGTCGCCTTGGGGAATGACAACAAACCACGGCTCCACCGCAGTGATGCACACTTGATCAGGAACGTAGCGGTAGTGCTCGGCCAACTCCTCGCGGGGGGCTGTAGTCAGTAACTGGAACTCCAGCACACAGCGGTAGGCATCGAGTTCGTCCAGCTGCGGCCAAGGTTCGCGGGGCACAATCCGGCCCCACAAGATATCGGGCGTCTGACGGGCAGAGAAAAAAGGATCATCGCCCTGAAAAAAACATTCTTCTACAGGTGTGTAAGCGACCCAGTGTATGGAGTCACCGCCCATCGCACGCTGATAGGCATCCAAGCGAACGGCTTCCGGGATCTCAGCAAGCGGCAACTGAGCCTGCACCATGGACGAAGAAACACCAGCAGTCGGTTGGCTATCCTTCGCGGGGCCCGCAGTATCGGCCACTGAATGGCGCGCGATCAGCGCGCGCAAGGCCTCGGCCAAACGTGCTGAATCGACGGCGCGAGATGCATCGATGCAGTTGGTCGACTCTATCTCATCGCACAGGAGCCCGACGAAATCCATGGCATCCAGCAGTTGGTCTGCGCACGCTTGTGAATAGGCGACCTCGCCATTTCTCACGGCATCCATCAGGTCTTCGCCGGCATGGAGCACGCGGGTCATTTCGGGAAAATCAAACAGGCCGCTGTTACCCTTCAACGTATGCACAAAACGAAACAGCTCGATCATCAGATCAGCGTTACTCGGCTCGTGCTCCAACTGCATCAGCTTTTCGCCGATGCTTTGCAGAAAATCGCGTGCTTCAGCAAGAAATTGTTCGAGCAAGGGGTTCATAAGCACACCTCACCGAGCAGCAACCGGACATACGTCAAGAGCTGCACGGGCTTGACGGGCTTGACGAGGTAGCTATTAGCCCCCGCCCGATAGGCTGTTGATTGATCATGGGCTGCCGTTTCGGTGGACACCATAATGGCCGGCGCCTGGGGGATATCTTCCCCACGCAACTGACGCAGGAAACCGTAGCCATCAAGCTTCGGCATATTGATATCCACCACGTAAAGATCGAAGGGCTCTGGCAACGCTTTTTCAAGCGCCTCAATGCCGTTCATAGCCTCTTCGACGACATAACCTGCGGACTCAAGGATATTCCGGTGATACATACGTACCGTGGCGGCGTCATCAATAATCAGGATGCGTTTCATCGTGCCTCCAGGGATTTTTGATAAACAATGGCTTCAGGGAATTTGCGCACCTGGTACAGCGAGGAGATACGGCTCATGGATTCCGAATGACCCAGGCAGATGTAGCCCCCGGAATTGAGGGCGTCATAGAAAGTTTCGGCCGCTGCCTTGCGCGACACATCATCGAAATAGATCAGCAAGTTGCGGCAGAAGATCACATCGAAATTGCGGTATGGCCTTGTATCGGCGAGTACCGCGAGATTCACCCGGGTGAAATCCACTGCCTGCCTCAGGTCTTCGCATATCTGGTACTCGTCACCCACTCGGGTGAAATATTTCGCCAGCCACGGCGCAGGCACATGCTGTACAGAACGAGCGGAGTAGCGCCCGACAGACGCCTTATGCAGGATGCCGGTGTCGATGTCGGAAGAAATGATCTCTACATCCCACTTTCTGATGCCTGCCCAGCGCTCCAGCAGGTACATCGCAACGGTGTAAGGCTCTTCGCCCGAGGACGAAGGGATGCACCAGATACGGATAGGACTGTGATCGGTCTTGCGCTTTATGACATCCGGCAGAATGGAGTCGACCAGGCACTTAAACTGGTATTCCTCGCGCAAGAAATAGGTTTCATTGACCGTCATCAGATTGGTGAGATGCTGCAATTCTTCGCCCGAAGCCTGGAAACGCAACATGCTGAAATAGCCACGAAAGTTGTCGTTATCGGTGGCCTGAATGCGCTCCACCAATCTTTTGTCCACAAAGTAACGCTTGCTCGAGTCGAAGCTGATACCCGTCTTGCGGTAAAAAAACTCCCGGAATTTCTGGAAGTCGTCGTCATTGATGGCGATTCTTGTCATGGCCGTATCAGTCTTCATGGATACGGCTCAACGCCAGGTCAGCAACGAACTGGATGTAGGGCTCATCGGCGAATCGGGCCTTGAACCGCACGAGGGGCTCCAGCGCTGCATCGGTGCCGACCTCGCTGAGCAAATCCAGCGCCGCGCCGCAGACATTGACGTGCGGCTCTGTTTCAATCACTTCGATTAGCCAGGATTCGACGTCCGGGTGGCGCAACGATTCGAGGATATTAACGGCGAAGATACGCACGTCCGGGTCGCTGTCGGCCAGGAGTCCGCGAATGATCGGCGCGACTTCGTCGGGCAATTGCTTCATCGCCTCTATACCCTCGTTGCGCAAGGCCGCATCCTCACTGCGCAGGCAATCGACCAGCCCCGCGACAGCCGTTGAATCGCCGAGACGGGTTAGCGTGGTAAGGATCACTTCCCGCACGGACAAATCCCCCTCCCGCTGTAGGCGATTGACCAGCGCGGCAGCGACGTCCTGAAAGTTGACAAGATCTCGAGCGGCCCAGCGGCGGGCCGCAGGATCATCACTTTCCAGGCTGGCCAGTAGATCCGGGCACTCCCGCGCCTGTTTACGACCTTCCTGTATGACAAATTCGGTATTGTTCTTTTTGATGAAGGCCATATCACTTTCCTTTTATCGCCCAGCCCAGACATTGAGCTGGGCGGCAATTCTCTCCGCCGCCAATACCAGGCTGGCGCCGCGCTTTTCGATCAATTCCTTGGGCATGCCGAACACCACACAGGACTCTTCCGATTCAGCGATGGTGCGTCCGCCGCGCTGTTTGATTTCGGTGAAGGCGTCAGCTCCGTCGTGGCCCATGCCGGTGAGCATCACTCCGGTCACCAGTGTCGGGTCACAGTGTTCCAGAACAGAGCGGCCAAGCAGCTCGACTGAGGGATGCCAAAGGTGCTGCGAGCTTTCCGGTTTTGGCAGCACGATGAGCTTTCCGGCTCGCTGGGTCACCACCATGTCAGCCCCACCCTTGGCGATATAAACAGTCCCTGGCTCGACTGGCATCGGTGACGAGGCCTCGACGACTCGTAATGCACAAATCCTACTCAGCCGATCGGCAAAAGACTTGGTAAACGCTGCCGGCATGTGTTGCGCCACCAGCACTGGCCAGGGAAAGTCACCGGACAATTGCGGCAGGATCGCCTCCAGGGTCCTTGGACCACCGGTGGAAACACCGACAACGACCAGGCCTTCTTCTTCGATGCTGCGGCGGCCAACCACTGGACGTACGGCGATTTTTTCACGGTCGTCGCGCATGCGCTGGGCCAGCCCTTTTACCGGGGGCGTTTTACCCTTGATGCGCGCGCGAGCAGCGGCGCGCACCTTGCCCACCAGTTCGTCGGTGATCTTGTCAATCGTCAGCGAGATGGTACCGTCCGGCTTGACGATATAATCCACAGCCCCGAGATTTAGAGCCTCGAAGGTGGCCAAGGCCCCCTTCTCGGTCAGCGACGAGACCATGACCACTGCCACTGGACGCTCGGCCATGATGAGCGAGAGAGCCGTAAGACCGTCCATCTCTGGCATGTTGATGTCCAGCGTGACCACATCAGGCTGAAAAGCGCGATTTTTCTCTACTGCTTCGCGGCCGTTTCTCGCCTGGCATATTTCGAAATCGCCAGCTGACGCAAATATCTGCGTCAACTGGCGCCGCATCAGCGCCGAATCATCGACGATCAGGAGCTTGATCACGTCTTCAATCACCCACTGTGGCGAGGGTTGCAAGCTCTTCGTCAGCTACCAGATACGCGGGTTCAAGCAACTGCACCATGCGTTTTTGCTTCTCCATATTGGCCATGCGCGACAGCAACCGCCCCTGCCCACCAGAGAGATTCGGTGATGGCTCGATAACCGCCTTGGGTATTTTTAGCACCTCGGCCACCTGATCGACGATGAAGCCGGTGCGCACGTCGGCAATCAGAAACACCATGATGCGCTGGTTGTCGGAACGCTCCACCCGCGGCAGCCCTAGGCGCAGGCGCAGGTCGATCACCGGCAGCACGCTGCCTCGCAGATTGATAACACCTTCGACGAACGCGGGGGCTCTGGGCACATGGATGAGCTCATCCGGCACACGCACGATCTCCTGAACACTGTTGATCGGTACGCCGAACTCCTCCTTATCCAGGCGAAACACCACCACCTGTTCGTCATCGTCATTATCGTCATCCAGTTCCTCACCGGCGTCTCGCTCGCTGTCGTTCACGGTACTCAATGCATCCTTAATGGCGGAATCGTCGAACAAATTGCGCACAGTGATAATGGACACCAGACGCTTACCCTCATCGAGTCGGCAGATTTCGGAAATATCGGCGAAGTCTCCTCCTCTGGCGAGCAGGGCAGGCACAGCATCCACATAAGCCTTGGCAACCCGGAGCACTTCGCTCACCCCGTCCACCGCCACGCCGACAGAGGTGCCACCCAGAGCCAGCACGACAATGCGGTTTTTTTCGCCCAAGGGCTGATCCGGCAAGCCGAACATGCGGCGCAGGCTGACCAGCGGCAACAGGCGGCTGCGCAGGGTCATGATGCCGATGACGTGCGACGCCGAGTGCGGCACATGAATGATCGTCTCCGGTATCTGGACGATCTCCTGCACGTCCTCGATGGCGATGGCGTATTCCTGTTCGGCGACGTTAAAGCTCACCAGTTGCAGTTCATCGCTCTCAGCCTCTTCCTCTTCGTGCGCTGTACTGGCCGACAATAGGTTTGCCATGCCCGAGCTTTTGGCCAACTGGGCGATTTGCGAGAACTCGCGCGCAATGAGCTTCTCGAAATCCAGCACCATAATCATCGCGTGACCGCCCACACCCTTAATGAGTCCGGAAAGCAGATCGGTGTCTACGGTGCTGCGAAGGGCGCCCACATCCTCGATCTGGCTAGGCTCCACCCCCACTACGCTGGCGACCCGGTCCACCACAAAACCGAGCGGCTGCCCCACATCCACCACCACCGCGCGGGAGGCGTCGTCATGCTCCTGCTCGGGGAAGCCGAACATGCGGCGCAGGGAGATGATAGGCAGCACCTTGCCCCGCAAATTCGCCAGACCATCAAGCGAGGCCGGCGCCAGGGGCACCCGAACGACCTCGGGCAGGCGGATAATTTCCTGTACCGGGGCCATGTCTACGGCAAAGACTTCGCCGCCAGCAATGAAGGTGACAAACTGTCGAGTATCAGAGATTAGTTCTTCGAGACCATCGTCTACAGAGCGCGCCTCGCCTGCCCGAATGTCAAGTGCGTAAGTCGTCATAATGGCGCCCCTTATGCTGCACTTTGCAGTTCGTCAGCAAGAGAGGATATTTCCTCGATGGCGGAGGCCAATTCCTCTGCACCCCTGGATTGCTGCGTAGCGGCACTGGCTGCCTCTGTAGCGGCTTTTTCAGCTTGCTGCGAGGCTGTGGAAATCTGCTCGATCCCTTGCTTCGCTTGACCGATAGCCGTGGCAATTTCCATGGATGCGGCAAGAATTTCTCGCGTCCCGTGATCGACCACAAGGATGTCGGATTCGATCTGGTTAAGGTTCGCGGTCGACACCTTGGCCTGTTCCACCTCGCTGATGGCAGATTTGACGATATCCTCGAGATCGGTACTAACGGCCGCTATCTGATCCTGCACCGCTTTGACCAGGTCCTTGATACGGTCAGCGTTTTCCGCCGAGTCACGCGCCAGGTTGCGGATGTCAGTGGACACCACGACAAATCCCTTACCGAACTCGCCGGCACGCGCCGCTTCAATGGAGCCGTTCACCGCCAGCATGTTGGTCTGAATGGAAACCGTGGTGATGGCTTCGACTATCTTATTGATGCGCCGCGACACCTGCTCCAGATCCTTCACCTGCTTGATGCTGTCCTGCGTTCCCATGACCGAAGCGGTAATACCGCTGATCAACTGATCCACCGAAGTCTTGTTGATGGCGAGTGTTGCCAATACGTCCCTCACCTTCTCTCCGCCGTCCGTGGCACGCTGCTGAGCCACCTCCACGCCTCTTTCGATCTGGTTGACAGCTGCTGCGGACTGTTCACACGCTGCCGCAGACGTTTGCGCGCCCTTACGAATTTGTTCGATAGCGGACATGATCTGGGCGCTGGCGCTGTTGATTTCCTGCACGGCTGAGGAGAGCTCCTCAGCAGAGGACGCCACCTCCTCGGCACTCTTGGCCACATCGGTGGAGTTCCTCAGGTCCTCGGCAAGTTCTGACATGGCTTGCGTCGCCTGCTCGGACTCAGCCAGAGCCTGGGACTGCTGCTCGACGGTCTTGGCTGTCTCCTCGGCAGCGGCAGATTGTTCAACCGCAGCCGCGGCGATTTCTTCCGCCCCCTTGAGCGCCTGCTGGGCGGCGGTGTCGGACTGCTTGGCGCCCGTGGCAATTTCAGTGATGCCGCGCACCACTTCGATCACGTCCGTGCGAATCTGTTCAAGCTGCAGGGTGATGACCTTGCCTTTCTCGACCTCACCTTCTATGGCCTCGGCCGAGGTATTGATACCGTCGGCGATGGCCTTGACGTCATGCTGAATTTGGCCAACCAGGTCCTGAATCTGCTTGGCGCTTCTCTCGGAGGTTTCAGCCAAGGTCCGCACCTCGTCAGCCACCACAGCAAAGCCCTTGCCATGCTTGCCTGCGCGGGCGGCCTCAATGGCCGCGTTCAGCGCCAGAAGGTTGGTCTGGTCGGCAATACGCGCCACAGCCTTGACAATATCGCCGATGTTCGCAGCCTGTTTTTCCAGTTCTACCACCATTGCCACTGAGGCTATCTGGCGTTGCCCTGCAACCGCGACGTTGGTGATAAGACTGGCAACGTCCGCTGAGGTTTTGGCGACTAACGCCTGAGAGAGCTCCGCCTTGGCCTGGCTGATGTCCGCATTCTGCAATTGGAGAGCGATGGCGCCGATGATCTGCGTGAAGGCAACCATTGATTCCTGCGCCGCGCCAGAGGCCACTTCAGCGCCGGAGGCGATCTGGTCTGCCGCGCCTTTCAGTTGCTCGGCTGCGGAGGCCGCCTCGTTGATGCCGGAAGACAATTGCCCGGTGGCCGCGGCGATACGCTCAGCCGCCTGCTGCTGCTTACCGAGTGTCCGCGCCCTCTTGCGCTGGGCCTCTGCGTCGCGAGCGACGGCCGATGAAGACTTGCCATCGAGCACAGTAGCGAACGGAGCAGCCGCAGTTTTCTTTACCGATTTAACGAGTGGCATAATTGTGTCCTTAAAGGTTATTTTTGTCAGGAGGGAGGCTGCGAGTGTGGCGCCTGATAATTGAGCGTATCTTTATATTAAAAGCATCAGCATTCAAACTGATACATACAGTGGTCACAGCCATCCAAACGAAGCACTTAAAACTGACCATATACTTAACTTGAGTTGGCGTGCACAGACAACCCAATGCAGGTCGACTGACATAACATTTAAGTAGTCAAGAAATCACAGCCAAGCGGATACGACGGCAGAGTGACGCTCAAAAAACATACCCTTACTCAGAATAAGGGCTTTCCCGTTTTCTGCTTACACATACAGCACTTGAGCCGTTCGCTTTCAGGCCGAACTGTATTCATTAATTGCATTTTGCAGAGGGATACTTTTCTAGACGGCGCTTGCCGCCCTTGCTCCGGAGCAAACATTGCCCGTTGAAAACGGTGGTTTGACCTCGCATGAGACCGCGCCCCTCTCAATAGCCGTCGATAGCCTGAAGCACAACCTAATCGTTCATATTTTAAAATCTTCAAGAGAGGCTGGAGGTTGTGATGCCGTATGAGGGGGGCCCATTACATCTTGGATGTGATTCCCAAGGATTCCCGAAACGAATCCTTAATATCCATATGCCTCTTCAGTCGAAGTGAAACTATAACACTACTCCAATAGAGGCAAAATGCCTTTATTGGAATTTATCGTGTTTAAAAAGGCACGCCTTCGCACGATTTTTATTTTTCAACGTTCATTATTACTTAGGCAGAGATAATCCGCAGATAACACATTGGCCATCTTGGACATTCACGCCGCGTTGCTACCATCATTCATACTCTGAATTGCCCCACCAGTCCTTGCAATTGAGCACCCAGATTACTCAGCTCACGGGCTGTCTGCGCGCCTTCTACGGCATCGCTTGCGACACTGTCCACACCGACAGCTATTTGGTGAACGCTACGATTGATCTCCTCGGCAACCGCTGTTTGCTCCTCAGCAGCACTGGCGATTTGGGCGTTCATCGAGTTAATGCTTGCAATCAACTGGGCCATAGCATCCAACGATGCACCCGCAAGATTGGAGTGTTCCTGGGTATCCTCGCCCATCTGACTGGCAAGCTGCATGGCCCCAACGGCTTTGCCGGTAGCCGTTTGCAACCGATCAATCATGACCTGGATTTCACCTGTGCTGTGCTGGGTTCTGCTGGCCAAGGCTCGTACTTCGTCAGCCACCACCGCGAAGCCGCGCCCAGCCTCACCTGCTCTTGCCGCTTCAATAGCCGCGTTGAGCGCCAACAAGTTAGTCTGATCGGCAATCGAACGGATCACTTCCAAAACACTCACAATGCCCTGCACATCCTGGCGTAATGAGTCCATGGTGTTGCTGGTCCCCCGAACCTCGGTCACCAACAGGTGGATTTGAGCGATACTTTTGTCCACCACTTGCTTGGCAGTCTGTCCCTCTTTATCGGTTTCATTCGCGGCCTCGGCCGCTTGCTGGGCATTGTGCGCAACTTCATGGGCGGCAGCGGACATTTGATTGATTGCGGTGGCGACCTGGTCTGTTTCATGACGCTGCACCCCCGTCGCCTGCTCGGAGCGATGGGCCTGGCTGGCCACGGCAGTGACGAGCGAAGACAGTTTGCCGGTGGTGCCTGCGACCTGTTGTACCATTACATGAATTTTTGCAACAAACAGGTTAAATGAGCTGGCCAGTTCACCCAACTCATCCTGGCTCGTCACCCGTAAACGCTGAGTCAAATCGCCTTCACCAGACGCCATATCGTCAAGATTGCTTTTGATGAGTAATAAGGGTTTGAGTAAGGCACCGCTCATCATGACGGCCAGCACGGCAATGAGCACGAGCAATCCAGCAGCAGAGCCAATCATCACCATCAAAAGACGATTAACGCCGGCATCAAAACTGGCACGCGCCGCCTTTACTTGCGCCTCGACATCATCAAGATTGACTGAAGTGCCGATGATCAGGTCCCACTTTGGAAGAGAGAGGGAATAACCGACCTTGGGCACCAGTACATTTCCGTCGGTCAAGAGAAAGCTATAGTGGACATAGTGACTGTTGTCTCGTCCTGCGCTCACTAATTCACGAAGTGCATACACCCCATTGGGGTCTTTAAAATCATAGAAGCTTTGACCAATTTTTTCGCTACTGTTGCCTTGGAAAATACGTACAGCGTGACTGTCATAACCCCAGAAGTAACCGCTTTTACCATAGGTCAACCGTTTTAGCAGCGCGACGGCCTGGTCCCGCGCCGTCATGTCACCGTTGTCCGATCCCTCATACGTTGGCGCGATGGCGTTCATCGCCAACTCTACATATTGTTTGATTTCGACGCGGTGATCCTCAATCAGACGCTCGCGCGTCTGGGTTTCTTGTTGATCCGCCAGCCGCTGCAACGCCTCCACGGCGATAGCACAAACGATAAAAGCCAGCAAAAAAATGGGCACCAGCGTTAACAGCAACAGTTTGCTTCTAAACCGAACATGAGTGAGCATAAAGGGTCCCGACTAGCGATTGATAATTGCGTGCATGAATGATGGTTTTTAAATCGAGTATTTAGAGATCCTGCGGTTCCATATGGCTGTTATGGATAGCAAGAATAGCGGGCCAGTTTTTATAGAAGTGCTCAGCAATTTCCGGATCAAAATGCTTGCCTGCATTGTCCCGAATGTAAGCCGCCGCATCCTCCACGGGCCACGCTTTCTTATAAGGACGTGATGACGCCAAGGCATCAAAGACATCTGCTACCGCCACAATACGTCCGGCTTCGGGAATAGCGCTGCCCATCAGCCCGTTAGGGTAGCCACTGCCGTCCCATTTCTCATGATGGCTTAACGCAATAACCCGCGCGAGGCAAAGCAACTCTGAATCGCCATGCTCCAGAATTTCCGCACCAATCGCCGCGTGGGTTTTCATTACCTCCCACTCCTCAGGCTCAAATTTACCAGGCTTGAGTAGAATGGCATCCGGAATACCAATCTTGCCGACATCGTGCATCGGGCTGGCGTGCAAAAGCAGTTCACAATCACTTTCATTCCACCCCAAACTCTTGGCTAACAGTGCCGAATACAGACTCATTCGGACAATGTGCAGTCCCGTTTCGTTGTCGCGGTATTCCGCCGCTCGACCAAGGCAATGAACAACCTGTATACGTGCCTGGTACAGAGCATCAGTACGGTGCTGGACCATGCGCTCCAACGTTGCTTTTTGAGCGTGCACTAATCGATGAGCCAAATGGGCATCAAGCAAATTACGTACACGCATGAGCAGTTCAATACGCATAAAGGGCTTTACAACAAAATCGCGCGCACCTGCAGCGAGCGCTTTAAGCAGATATTCTTGGCCACACTGAGCCGTCAGCATAATGATGGGGGGCAACAAGGGATCATCAAGCGCTTTAAGCTGCTCCATCACTTGATAGCCATCGAGATGTGGCATATTTATATCGAGCAAAATCAGGTCAGGTTGTAGCTCCCGATAGCGGTCAAGCACCCGACGCGAATCCTGTATCAAGACAGGGTTCGAATACCCCTCACTGACCAGCATCTTGTGCAACAGTTTGAGGTTGCTAGGTTCATCGTCAACTACAAAAATACAAAATTGGTTACAAGGCTGCATGCTCATGTCTGAGCCTCCTTACTGTCAGCCAAACACTCTTCTACCGCGCTCATAAGCAGGCCGAAGTCAATGGGTTTGGTGAGGCATTTAGCGAAGCCGGCGGAAAGGGCCCTTTCGATATCATGCGGCATGGCATTGGCGGTCAGCGCGATGATCGGAACGTTCTCAAAGCGCGCGTCGAGTACGTCCAGCACTTTATAGCCGTCTATACTCTGCATGTTCAGGTCTAGCAGTATCACATCAGGCCGATAGCCTAACGCTAACTCAATACCTAACTGTGGTGTAACAGCGGTTACCAGGTGAATGGGGCTGCGCTTTCCAAACAGGCCTGTTATCAGCTTTACATTGACCGGATCATCATCAATGTACAGCGCACAATCCTGACGTTGCGGTTCGATGCTGTCGTGTGCGGCATTGCCGAAATCGTGATTCGTCTCGAGCCCCACGGTGGGTTGAGCGGGCAACTCAACCCAGAAGGTCGTCCCTCTGTTCCGACCTCGCTGACAACACCTACCGTCCCCTGCATTAACTCTATCAAACGACGAGAAATAGTGAGCCCGATGCCGGTGCCCTCAATGTCACTGTGTTCTGCATCCAATCGGTTGAAGGGCTGAAAAAGTTCCGGGACACGCTTGGGCGAGATACCGGAACCTGTATCGGTAATGGTAATTTTCAGTCGGATGCCGCCAACCGGTTGTATACCAACATGGATATTACCCCCCTCACGATTATATTTGATGGCGTTTGAAAGCAGGTTAAGAAAAACCTGTTTCAACCGGACTCGATCGGCGTATACGGCGATCGTTGCAGGCACATTGAAGTGCGCAGTAATATGCCGTGCGTCCGCCAGGACCTGGGTAAGACTCCAACACTCCTTAAGCAGGCAGGCCAGCGCGACAGGTTCAAATGAAATACCCGTATTCCCTGATTCAATTTTTGCCAAATCAAGCACTTCGCTAATAAGTCCCAGGAGGTGCTTACCCCCTTTTAGAATTTCCTGGACACTGTCCTTCTGATCGGCATTCAAGTCGCCGTCGCATTCAAGCATTTGCGCAAAGCCAAGGACGGCATTCATTGGCGTGCGTAACTCGTGACTCATGCTCGACAGGAAATCAGATTTAGCCTGGTTCGCTTGATCGGCCGCTTTCTTTGCATCGGCGAGTTCATTGCGAAACAGGGCTAAGCGTTGCTCGGCAATTTTGCGCGCTGTAATGTCCTGTACTTGATAGACAAAATGGACGTACTGCCCATCGCCGTTATGCACCACCGAAATGTTGAGCAATACCCAGACAATGCGGCCACCCTTGGCGTAGTAACGTTTTTCATGCTGCCAGCTTGAAATTTCGCCGCTGAGGAATCTTTTTAGAAGCGCTTGATCAACCGCATAGTCATTCGAATGAGTTAATGTTTTAAGATCTGTAGCGAGTAGCTCATCTTCGCTAAAGCCGAGCATTGAGCACAAGGCACTGTTGACCAACAACCAAGCACCTGACAACGAGATCAACGCCATGCCAATGCCTGAGGCCTCAAACGCTCCACGAAAGCGAACTTCACTTTCAGCTAGCGCAATTTCAGCCATTTTGCGCACCTGAATATCTTGCACCACGCCCACCAGGTGAAAAGCACCGTCGGTTTCATCACTGACGACAGCCCCTTTTTCTTGCAACCAATGCACCGTGTTATCTGGCCATACGACACGAAACTCAGCTTCATAAGGTGTGCGGTTTTCAAGGCTGACGTTAATGATGTGGGCCAGTGTTTGGCGATCATCAGCATGCACAGCGGCAAGAAAGTCTTCGTAGTCCTTCTTTGGTATCCCTGGCTGATAGCCAAAAAGCTGCAAGGTACGCCCTGAACAGGAGACATCACCGTTCGCCACATTCAAGTCCCACGTACCAATACTGGTCACGTTCTGAATCAGGCGAAGCCTTTCATGGCTTAAGCGCAATGCGTCTGTGCTGCATTTCAGTGCGGTAATGTCCGTGCGAACAGACATATATTGAGCGGGTTTCCCTGCGCTATCTAAAAAAGGAACAATCGTCGCCTCAACCCAATAGAAATCACCATTTTTTGCCTTATTACACAGCTCGCCACGCCATACTTTTCCAGAACTGATGGTTTGCCATAGATCTTGATAATAGGTTGGAGTGTGGATATTCGACTTGACAAGCCTGTGGTTTTCTCCCAACAGCTCTTTGCGACTGTAACCACTGATCCCACAGAAGCGATCATTCACATGCACGATGTTGCCGGCGCCATCAGTGACGCTAATGATGGCGTGCTGATCAATCGCTGAGCGCAACGCTTTAAGCCGGGCGCGCGCTCGAAGCGCATCCTCACGTAGTTGAACAAACCCACGTCGTACAGAACGATAATCCAACGCTTGCGACGTGAGGGTCGCCACCAATGATTCCAGGCCAACGGGCTCGATGAGAAAGCAAACACAACTCGACAGCTGCACGGCTTCAACATCAGCACTCCCCGTTAGAAAGATGACCGGTAACAAGGTATTTTCAGACCGTTGCCGCGCGATGACCAAGAGTTCCCGAGCTGATAAGGAGGGCAAATGGGCACTCGCCACAAAAACATCCGGATTGAAATAATTAACGGCGTCCAACGCTACCAAGGGGTCTTGGGTAGAAAAAACATCGATACCGGCATCTCTTAGGGCTTCTGCCTTATCGATTAAATTTTTCTGATTATCATCCAGCAGTATTGCGCGTAATGATTGAGCGCCCAATCGAGCATGAGCTGCATGAAAAAGTGAAGCGACACGATCAACGTCTAGCGGGTGCTGAAAAAAATGACTGACCCCTACTCGCAGCCACTCGACCTGGTCGAGGACGTTGTCCGCTAAGTCGGAGAGCACAATCCACTCGGCCGCCTCACACGCGCACCCACTTAACGCCCCGCGCTCTTTGGATGAAAGTGTGCGAAGCCAGGACTGCTCTGTCAGCAGCACGTCATACCTGGATAATAAGGAGGGGAGTGATTTTATACTGTCAAAAACACTGACATCGACACCGCATACACCCAAACGAGTTGTAAGTACGGCGACCTCGGTGGAAAACTCACCGAGCATGATCAATCGTAAAAACTTGCTACCAACGTCCATTTGTCGAACCGCACGAGGAGGAGTGGCATGACGGATTACGTAACACATGTCCTCTGTTAAATGTCAGGCCATTAGAATGGCTCATTGCCATTATGTCCATCGCTAAAAGTATCTCTATCGTCACATGCATGGACTAACATCTATTTATTGTCGCAAAAAATAAAATACAATCTTACTTATCATAAGCTACTGAAAAATATGAAATTAATAATAAATACAGATGAAAATACATTCACGCAACAAGCCTTTTTATTGGATTTTATTTTTTGTCCATGAGACCTTGGTCTAATACAGCCAAGCCATAAGGTCAACGCCAACCGATGATGCTCTGTCATCAACTCAATAGCTGTGTTGCACTCAGCTCCTGCAACCGCCCTATTTCGCCAGCAAGCGATGCAATGTTTAATTGGTCATACCACTTTTAAAATGGCTAAGTATGAATACTGTGATGAGCCGTCTGGATAATTAAACGTGAGTGCCCACCGACAAACAGGTATCAGAGCAGTTGCATCGCCTGGATGCCGGATGACCACTGGTCGTATACCCACAGCAACTTGAAACACACCGCCTAGCCTCAATATTTAAAGCCTGTGTAGTCACGAGGAGTCGACTGATGATTACGCTCACGCTCAATGGCAAGGAGCAGCAGCTTGATGTGCCGGATGAGATGCCGTTGCTTTGGGTTTTACGCGATGTGGCCCATCTGACCGGCACCAAATTCGGCTGCGGTATCGCGCAGTGCGGGGCCTGCACGGTGCATGTCAATGGCGCGCCATTACGCTCGTGTATTACGCCAATCAACGCGGTGGCAGGTAAATCGATTACCACCATTGAGGGCTTGTCTGCTGACAATTCGCACCCCGTACAACGGGCGTGGGCCGAGCTAGATGTGGTGCAGTGCGGGTACTGCCAGTCTGGGCAGATCATGTCGGCGGCGGCCTTATTGAGCAAAATCCCCTCTCCCACTGATGCCGATATAGACCACGCGTTGTCGGGCAACATCTGCCGCTGCGGCACCTACCTGCGAATTCGTGCAGCCGTGAAGCGCGCCGCTGAACTGGGCTGATCGCAGGTGCCGTATTCAAACCCCGACGTGCACGGATCGCGTGGTATTCAGTTCGCATAATATGGAGAACCGAGATGGGTAACCTGACCGACACTTCAAGACGTGGCTTTCTTAAGACCAGTGCCGTAGTCGGTGCCGGGCTGGTGGTTGCATTCATCGTCCCTGGCGGCAAGCGTTTTGCCTTTGCCGGCGATGCGCCTGTCGCGACCACCTTTGTACCGAACGCCTTCCTGCGCATAGGCAGTGATGACAGCGTGACGGTCCTGCTCTCACACTCGGAGATGGGCCAAGGTGTGTGGACCGGGCTGGCGATGCTGATCGCCGAGGAGCTGGACGCCGACTGGTCGAAAATCCGCGTGGAACATGCGCCCGCCGCCCCCGCGTATGGCAGCTTCGTATTTGGCGGCCTGCAAGGGACCGGTGGTTCGACCAGCACCTGGTCCGAATTCGATCGCTATCGGCAGGCAGGCGCCACCGCTCGCCTGTTACTGGTTCAGGCCGCAGCCAAGCGCTATGGCGTGCCCGTATCCGAGATCAAGACCGAGAACGGCGCGGTGCTCGTCGGTGGGCAACGCGTGAGTTACGGCGATCTGGTGGTGGACGCGAACAAGCTTCCAGCACCCGCCCCCGCAACACTGAAGCTCAAGGAGGCCAAGGACTGGAAGGTCATTGGCAAACCGACCAACCGCCTCGACACGCCCGAGAAAATCAGCGGTCGTGCGAAATTCGGCATGGACGTGCAGTTCGATGGCCTGATGACGGCGGTGGTCGCCCGCTCGCCGGGGTTTGGCGGTACGCCGCGTTCGGTGGACGCGAAGGCAACACTAGCGATTCCCGGCGTGCAGAAGGTGGTGCAGGTGCCCAGCGGTATCGCCGTGATCGCGGACCACTTCTGGGCCGCCAAGCTCGGGCGCGATGCGTTACAGATCGAGTGGGATCGCGGCCAATACGCAGGGCTGGACAGCGATAAGTTGTACACAGAATTCAGCGACCTGGCCAAAGGCCCCGGCACTACCGCAGCGCAAGCCGGCAATACGCAGACCGCCCTGAACACGGCGCTGAAAACCATCGAGGCTGACTACAGCGTGCCTTATCTGGCGCACGCACCGATGGAACCGCTCAACTGCACGGTCAAGCTCAGCGATAATAAGTGCGAAATCTGGACCGGTACGCAGTTCCAGACCATCGACCAAAAGGTCAGTGCGCAAATCACTGGCCTGAAACCCGAACAGATCGACATCCATACGATGTTTCTGGGGGGTGGTTTTGGCCGACGCGCCACGCCCACGTCGGACTTTGTGTCTGAAGCTGTTTATGTCGCCAAGGCGGCAGGCATGCCGGTGAAAACGGTATGGACCCGTGAGGACGACGTGCATGGCGGCTACTACCGTTCGGCGTTTCTCCATCGGGCACGTATTGGCCTGGGTGAAGACGGCATGCCCGTGGCTTGGGAGCAGATCATCGTCGGTCAGTCGCTGGCGGCCGGCACGCCGCTCGAAGCCATGTTGGTGCATGAGGGTATTGATCGCACCTCGGTCGAAGGCGCCGCCGATTCGCCGTACCTGACATCAATACCCAATTACCACGTCAGCCTGCACTCGCCCAGCACCGGCATCCCGGTGCTCTGGTGGCGCTCGGTCGGTCATAGCCATACCGCGTTCGTCATGGAGTCACTGGTCGATGAGTTGGCCAGCGCGGCGGGTAAAGACCCTCTGGAATATCGTCGCCTGTTGCTCAAGGATCATCCTCGGCATCTGGCGGCCTTGAATCTGGCAGCCGAAAAAGCTCAATGGGGTACGCCGCTGCCTGAGGGGCATGCCCGAGGCATAGCGGTGCACGAATCCTTTGGCAGCTTTACCGCGCAGGTTGCGCAAGTCTCGGTGGACGGCAACCAAATCCGCGTGCATCGAATGGTGTGTGCGGTGGACTGCGGGACAGCGGTCAACCCTCTCGGCATCGAAGCGCAAGTTCAGTCGGGCGTTGCCTTCGGCCTGAGTGCCGCCCTGTTCGGCAAGCTCACATTCAAGGATGGCAGCGTGCAGCAATCGAATTTTCACGACTACCGCGTACTGCGTTTGAATGAGATGCCGGTGGTGGAAGCGCATATCGTGCCCAGCACCGAGAAGATGGGCGGCATTGGCGAAACGTCTGTGCCCCCCGTGGCACCCGCCGTTGCCAATGCAGTGTTTGCACTCACCGGCCAGCGTCTGCGCACGTTGCCCCTGCAACTGGCAGACGTTTGAGCCAGGAGGTTTGTGATGAAAACCGCACGCTCACGTCTTTCAACCCTATTGCTGCTTGGCCTGTGCGGCTACGCCTCAAGCCTGATCGCAGACGATCAGCAGGCGGCCATCGCGGCCTTCGCCACTGTGCAGAAAGTGTTCCAGCATCCTCGCTGCCAGAACTGCCATATCCCCGGTGATTCACCCTTGCAGTTCAACGCCGGTTTGCCCCACGCAATGAATGTGGTTCGCGGCGAGGACGGCAAAGGCGCTGCGGGCTTACCGTGCGCGACCTGCCATGCCGAGGCGAATCCACCCACCAGCTTCGGCCCCCATGCACCACCGGGCGCACCGCATTGGGCGCTGCCACCGGCGGCCCATAAAATGGCCTGGATCGGGTTGCCCGCCGACCAACTGTGCACATTGATCAAGGACAGATCCAGCAACGGCGCTCGGGATTTCGCAGCACTGATCAAACACGTGGACAGTGACCAATTGGTGCTGTGGGGCTGGAACCCTGGCGGCAATCGCGAGCCGGTTTCGGTACCGCATGATGAGTTCATGACGCAGTTCAAACGTTGGGCCGAGGCCGGTGGGCCCTGTCCTGTGGGCAGTTAATGTCGCCGGTCGATGACGCTGGGAGATTGAACATGCCGACTGCAAACAAACACACGTACACCGATAGGCAGAAGAAAAAAGCCGCTCACACTGATGTTTCCTTATGAGCCGGTCGAGAACGAGCACCGGAAAAACCGACGTAGTGCTTTTGCCCACCCATAAAAAACTCGCGACCCACGAAACAGTGGTTCATCAGGTATTGGCCGAAAAAATCGCACACTTGCTGGGCGCGAGGTTTACCGGGGTTTACGACAGCGCTGTGCACAAAGGGTCGGGGCTCTATTACATTCCCTCGGACACATTGATAGGCCGGGCGCAAAACAGCGCGTTGGGCATTCGCTCCGTCAATGATTTTTTTGGCGGCATGATCGACCAACCCTTCATGGCGACCAAAGCGATTTCCCATCCGCTGCTGGACAACGCCACGGCACAGCCGGTCGGTTGGTCCGACCAATTTTGCCAACGGGCTGAGGATGCGGTGCTTGAAGGTTTCACCGTGTTCAACCCGGCCGACGCGCAACGGGCTGGCCGCCTGTTGCTGGTTCTGGGGCCCGTCAGGATAAAACCGGTGTTGGCCACGGCAGGTCGTGGGCAAAAAGTGGTGACCCACGAAGCGCAACTGGCTGAGGTCATCGCTGAGCAGGACCTTCAGGAGATGGCGACGTGGGGCCTGGTGCTGGAAGAGAACCTGCAGGACGTTGTCACCTACAGCGTGGGCCAGGTTCAGGTTGCCGGGATGACCGCCAGCTATTACGGCACGCAGAGCCTCACCGAAGATAATCGGGGCGAGACCGTTTATGGCGGCTCCGAGTTGTGGGTGGTAGTGGGCGATTACCCAGAATTGCTCAAGCTCGGCCTGGAAGAGCCCATCAGGCGCTCAGTGACCCAGGCCATGCGCTATGAACAGGCCGCCATCGCCTGTTTCCCTGAATTTCTCGCCTCAAGGCGCAATTACGACATTGCCCACGGCCAAAACGCACGAGGCCACGGGTGTTCAGGCGTGCTGGAACAATCCTGGCGCATCGGCGGCGCCAGCGCGGCAGAGATTGAAGCCCTGTTGGCGTTTGCCGCAGACCCCGCATTACGTCGCATTCGTTGTGCCACTCACGAAGTCTATGGCGAAACCACGCTGCCAACCGACGCCAATGTTCTGTACGAAGGCGACGATTCCGACGTAGGTTTCATTACCAAATACACCAAGGTCCAACCTTATGAGCGTTAGCAGTGAAAGCATTGAGATTTCGGTCGATAACCAGTCGATCTCCGGCACGCTGCTGACACCCAGCGCCAAGCTGCCTGGCATTCTTTTTGTGCATGGCTGGGGCGGTAGTCAGCAACGGGATTTGGCGCGAGCAAAAAACATCACCGGCCTTGGTTGCGTGTGCCTCACCTTTGATTTACGCGGCCATGAGCGCACCCACGACCAGCGCGCCCGCACGTCGCGCGAACATAACCTGCAAGACCTATTGTCCGCTTACGACCGACTGGTCAGTCATCCGGCTGTAGACAGCACTGCGATTGCGGTGATCGGCAGTAGCTATGGCGGTTATCTGGCAACCATTCTCAGCGGGATGCGCCCGGTAAAATGGATGGCGTTGCGAGTACCGGCTCTCTATTGGGATGCTGATTGGAGCATGCCGAAGCAGGAGTTGGATCGGGACAAACTCGCCCACTACCGACGCTCGGCCGTCACTGCTGCGGATAACCGCGCACTGGCCGCCTGCAAGGCGTTCAAAGGCGACGTGTTGCTGATCGAATCCGAACAGGACGATTACGTACCGCATGCCACATTGATGAGTTACCGCACCGCTTTCGAAACGGCACACTCGCTGACCTATCGCATCGTCGACGGTGCCGACCACGCGCTGACCAACGACAGCAGCCAGCGCGCCTACAGTTCGATGCTGACTAACTGGATCAGCGAAATGGTCATCGGGGCTCGTCTTGAGGACTACCCGCATCACTCGGCGACGTATTCGTGACCTGCGGTCGCGGCGTATCTAATACACCGCGTCAGGCACACAGTGTCAAATTTTCGAAAAACTGTATGAGATTGCCCCCATTTTCGACGCCGCTCTGTCGCGCTGCAAACTGGGTAGGCGGGGGTAACCATTTCATTAGGATTTTGATCTGCCTTTGGGATTTTGTGTGCATTGACTGCCAAATTACGGCCAGGCCCCTTTTCCAGAAGGCCGAGCGCAGGCGTTGCGCAGGGGGTGACGAGGCAAGGATGCCGAGTAAGCCGCACGGGGCCAGGGATGGCCCCTTGCGGCGCCCCCCGGAGCAACGCCGGAGCGAGGGAAGTCCGAGCCTAAGCGAGGATCCGTATGGAGGGGCAAGCGTTTTGGGTTACCTTTTAGGCGTTTGTAAAAGGTGACACGCTGTAAGAGCGGAACCGTAATTCCAGCACACGCCAATGCCGGATATACACCCAAGACACAGCGCCAACACATTGTTTTTAAAAGATTAAAAATAAGTTTGATGGGAGATGCCGCCCTGTCTTCGAAGGCCATGCGACGCGGAGTGTCTGACCGACCAGGGTGTGTGGTCTTCGTAAACGAAACTGCGCGTCCCGGTCTCTCCTACGGCCTGGCGGGTCGAGGGTGTGCCAGGTGGACCACGTTGTATGGTCTTCGCAGACAAGTCAGCTCCTACGGCCTGGCGGCCAGAAGCTGGGTCAGTGTTGTATTGGTACTGACTTGCCTGCGAAGAGGCCCGTCGTGTAACGAAGAGTGTCATGACTTGCGGAATATTTGAACCTGATCCAACGCTTTCGCAGCGGGACGCGTAGTTGCAAGCCTGCTCCCACGGGAATTCAGAGTGAACCAAACACCCTGTTTGCTGCGCGACAGCGCGGCGTCGAAGACGGGGCAGGATCTCCTACACCGGCTGTGGCAAGACAACGCAAAAACAGGCGCCGAAGCGCCTGTGGATTACACCTCACACCTGCCCATCAATTCTCTAAAGCGCGCACCCGTTCCATGCGGGCTTGCTCTTGCGCTGCGTCGGAGGATTGCACGGTGAAGTCGAAATCGATTTCGGCGAAGCGGCCTTCGACGCCGTAGGCACGGGCTGCAGCCTGATCTTCACTGAAGCGAATGTCGGCGATCAATTCGTCACGTGTGGCGTAGGCAAAGTCGTCGTGCAGGTATTGCTCACCCGACAGGTTGATCTGGGTGGTCAGGTGGCGATGGCCAGGGGCCGAGATGAAGAAGTGGATATGCGCCGGACGCTGACCGTGGCGACCCAGTTGATTGAGCAGCTGTTGCGTTGGGCCGTCCGGTGGGCAGCCGTAACCCGACGGCACGATGCTGCGAAAACGATAGTTGCCTTGGGCATCGGTCTCGATACGGCGACGCAGGTTGAACTCGGATTGCGCAGGGTCGAAGTACGAATACGTACCACCGGTATTGGCGTGCCAGACATCGACGATAGCGTTGGCAACGGGCTTGCCGTCCAGATCCTTGACCTGGCCTTTCATGAACAACACCGTCCCGGCGTCAGTGCCATCGTCCAAACGCGCTTCGGTTTTGCTCAGTGGCGCACCGGCAACATACAACGGGCCTTCGATGGTACGCGGCGTGCCGCCGGACTTGCCGGCTTCTTCGTCTTCGGCGTCCATCACCAGGTCAAGGTAGTGTTCCAGACCGAGACCGGCAACCAGCAAGCCTGCTTCCTGGCGAGCACCGAGCTCATTGAGGTAGTTGACCGCTTTCCAGAATTCTTCCGGGGTCACACTCAGTTCTTCGATGATGTTTACCGTGTCTTTCAGAATGCGGTGCACCAGCGTCTTGACCCGCGGGTTGCCAGCATCGTTGAGCTGACCGCTGGCCTCCTTGAGGAATTGCTGGACGCTTTCGGTTTGGGAGATTTTGACAGTCATTGTTAGATCCTCATCTTTTATATTTATAGGGGCGCACGCAGGCACAGACGCTAATTACCGGTCGTCTTCGCGAACGGATGATGGGTGACGGCACAAGGCGTTCACTTCGATGGCCATGTACGGATACAACGGTAATTGCATCAGCAGGTCGTGCAGTTCCTGAACGCTGTCGACATCGAACACGCTGTAGTTGGCGTACAACCCGGCGATGCGCCAGATGTGTCGCCACTTGCCGGATTCCTGCAGACGCTGAGAGAGCGCTTTCTCTTCAGCTTTGAGCCGGACGACTTTTTCCGGGGCCTCGTCGAGCGGGATATTCACGGTCATTTTTACGTGGAACAACATGCTGATAGCCTCCTCAGGCAACGCTGATGGCAATGGACGTTTTGTCACGACGGAAGAACGCCAAACGGTCTTCATCCAGGCTCAAACCCAGGCCCGGCGTGCGTGGAACGTGCAGTTGGAAATCGCGGTAGACCAAGGGTTCGGTCAGAACATCTTCGGTCAGTAACAGTGGCCCGAACAACTCGGTGTCCCAGGTCAGTTTGGCAAGGGTCAAAAACGCGTGAGCGGAAGCCAGCGTGCCGATACCCCCCTCAAGCATGGTGCCGCCATACAGGCCGATGCCCGCCGCTTCGGCAATCGCAGCCGTCCGTAACACAGCACGTGGGCCGCCGTTTTTGGCGATCTTCAGGGCGAATACCGAGGCCGCACCTTCGCGGGCCAGATTAAAGGCATCTTCAACGCATTCGATGGATTCGTCGGCCATGATCGGCGTCGGGCTGCGCGCATTCAAACGGGCCATACCGGCGCGGTTATTACGCGAAATCGGTTGTTCGATCAGGTCGATGCCGTTATCACCCAGCACCTGGCAAGCGCGGATGGCAACCGCTTCATCCCACGCCTGATTGACGTCGACCCGCACACTGGCGCGGTCGCCCAAGGCATGTTTGATGGCGATGACGTGAGCCAGATCCTTGTGCACTTCTCCGGCACCGATCTTCAATTTGAAGATCCGGTGGCGACGGATATCGAGCATTTTTTCGGCTTCGGCAATGTCACGCGCCGTGTCGCCGCTGGCCAGGGTCCAGGCCACTTGCAGCGCATCGCGGACCCGGCCGCCGAGCAGTTCGCTGACGGGCAGACCCAAGCGCTTACCTTGCGCATCGAGCAGTGCGCTTTCGATCCCGGACTTGGCAAAGGTGTTGCCCTTGGCCGCGCGATCAAGGCGCAGCATGGCCGCGTTGATATTGCCCGCCTCCTGGCCGACCAGCAGGGGCGCCAAGTGGGTGTCGATGTTGGTTTTGATGCTTTCCGGACTTTCGTTGCCGTAGCTCAGGCCACCAATGGTGGTGGACTCGCCGATGCCCTCGATACCGTCAGAACAACGTACGCGAATCACCACAAGCGTCTGACTCTGCATCGTGTGCATGGCCAGCTTGTGCGGGCGAATGGTCGGCAGGTCGACGATAATCGTCTCCAGCGACGTGATCACGGTAGTAGTCATTTCAATACCCATTAGGTTCTTTTGTTTTCAACCTCGATATTGAACCGACCTTTTTAACCTTTCCAATATAGAATTAGTCTTGTTCGATACTTTAAAGGTATGCAGAGTCAATCCCTAGGCCCTGCTCAAGGAGCCCCTATGGAACTTCGTCATCTGCGTTACTTTCAGGTGCTCGCCGAGACACTGAACTTCACCCGCGCCGCAGAGCGGCTGCACATCGCTCAGCCACCGTTGAGCCGGCAGATTCAACAACTCGAAGACGAACTCGGGGTTGTACTGTTGGAGCGCGGTCGCCCGTTACGCCTGACCGAGGCCGGGCGCTATTTTTACGAGCATTCCCATACCCTGCTCAATCAACTAGGCACGGTCTGCGACAATACCCGACGCATTGGCGCTGGCCAGAAGACGTGGATGGGCATCGGCTTCGCACCTTCAACCCTGTATGGCGTGCTGCCAGAGTTGATCCGTCGCTTGCGCAGCGATGAGCAGCTTGATCTGGAACTGGGGCTGTCGGAAATGACCACCCTGCAGCAAGTCCAGGCGTTGAAGGCGGGACGCATCGACATCGGTTTTGGCCGTATTCGCATCGAGGACCCGGCGATCCATCAGCGCATCCTCACCGAAGACCGCCTTGTCGCAGCCCTCCCCGCCAACCATCCGCTGCTCGCTGGCCCCGCCACACTCGCGCAACTGGCACGCGAGCCTTTCGTGCTGTACCCCGGCAACCCGCGACCCAGTTATGCCGACCACATTCTGGCGCTATTCGCCGCCCACGGCCTGAGCGTCAACGTCGTGCAATGGACCAACGAAATGCAAACGGCAATTGGTTTGGTAGGCGCCGGCATCGGCATCACCCTGGTGCCCGCGTCGGTGCAATTACTGCACCGGGTGGATATTGGCTACACCACCTTGCTCGAATCAAACGCCACTTCACCCATCATCCTCAGCCGACGCATAGGTGATGTCACGCCCAGCCTGACTCATTGCTTGAGTTTGATTGATGAGCTGTTGATGGCGTGAAATCCATGGTTTGTTGTGCCTGTGCAAGCGTCCCGCTGCGAAGGGCTCAGCGCGATCTCAGGTAATCGGCGCGGGGTTGAACAAGGTGATGTCGTTGTGCAGCCGAAGCGCTTCGGCGCAGGTTTTTTTCTTGCCGCTGGCAACGTCCAGGTAAAAGTGAAACAACTCCCAACCCAGGTCTTCGATGCTCGCGCGCCCCGTGGCGATACGCCCGGCATCAATGTCGATCAGGTCTGGCCAGCGCTGGGCCAGTTCAGTACGAGTCGACACTTTCACCACCGGCGCCATGGCCAAACCATAGGGCGTGCCGCGCCCCGTGGTGAACACATGCAGGTTCATCCCCGCCGCCAATTGCAACGTACCGCAGACAAAATCGCTGGCCGGTGTCGCACAAAAAATCAGCCCTTTGCGCTTGAACCGTTCGCCAGGGCCAAGCACGCCGTTGATTGCGCTGCTGCCGGATTTGACGATGGAGCCCAGGGATTTCTCGACAATATTCGACAACCCGCCCTTCTTGTTGCCCGGTGTGGTATTGGCGCTACGATCTGCCTCGCCCTTGGCCAGGTAGCGGTCGTACCAGTCCATTTCACGGACCAGCTCTTGCGCCACTTCTTTGCTTTCGGCGCGGGAGGTCAGCAGGTAAATGGCGTCACGCACCTCGGTGACTTCGGAGAACATCACCGTCGCCCCGGCCCGCAACAACAGATCCGACGCGTAACCCAGCGCCGGGTTAGCGGTGATGCCCGAGAAGGCGTCACTGCCGCCGCACTGCATGCCCAGAATCAGCTCGGACGCCGGCACGGTTTCGCGACGACGCTGGTCGAGCTTTTTCAAGCGCACTTCAGCCATCGCCATGATTTCCTCAATCATTTCGACGAAGCCGTGACTGGAATCCTGAAGGCGATACAGCCAGGGGTCTTCAAGGTCCACCGAGCTGTCGTTTTCGTGCATCACCTGCCCCGGCTGCAATTTCTCGCAGCCCAGACTGATCACCAGCGCCTCGCCTCCCAGGTTCGGGTTGCGCGCCAGATTGCGCACGGTGCGAATCGGGATGTAAGCATCAGTCGCCGTGATCGCCACGCCGCAGCCGTAGCTATGGGTCAGCGCCACCACGTCATCGACGTTCGGGTACTTGGGCAGCAACTCGTCGCGAATACGCTTGACCGCATGATCGAGCACCCCCGTCACGCACTGCACGGTGGTGGTGATGCCGAGGATATTGCGCGTGCCAACCGTACCGTCGGCGTTGCGATAGCCCTCAAAGGTAAAGCCTTCGAGCGGCGCCTGTTTTTCCGGCACGTCAGTGGACAACGGCAAGCTGTCCAGCGGTGGTGCGGTAGGCATGCGCAGTTGATCTTCCCTGACCCAGCTACCGCGCGGAATCGCTTGCAAGGCATAACCGATGGTTTGCCCGTAACGAATGACAGGCCCCCCTTCGGCGATGTCCATCAGCGTGACTTTGTGGCTTTGTGGCACGAAGTCCAGGGTGACCAGGCCATCCGGGAACTCCGTGCCCGCAGGGACACCTTGGTCATTGACCACCACCACAACGTTATCCAGTTCGTGCAACCGGATGTAGCGCGGCGAGTCGGAATGTTCAATCAACTGCATGACGCTCGCTCCTCAAGATTTTGCGTGAGAAAGACTGCCTGGCTGCCCATCAAGCGGGAGACCTTTGGTGGGCGGTTCTTTCAATTCGACGCGTTTGATTTCACCCACGATCCCCACATAGCTGATCACCGCTACCAGCGCGTTGGCGCCGACGAACACCAAGGCCCATTTAAACGAGCCGGTGGAGCTGATGATGTAGCCAATCACAATCGGGGTGGTGATCGACGCGATGTTGCCGAACATGTTGAACAAGCCACCGCTCAAACCGGCGATCTGTTTCGGCGAGGTGTCGGACACCACCGCCCAGCCCAACGCGCCCACGCCTTTGCCGAAGAAGGCCAGGGCCATTAAGCCGACCACCATCCATTCGATATCAACGTAGTTACAGGCCACGATAGTGGTCGACAGCAGCAGACCACCGATGATCGGCGCCTTGCGGGCGAACGTCAGGGAATGGCCTTTGCGCAATAAGTAGTCGGAAAGGATTCCGCCCAGCACCCCACCGATAAAGCCGCAGATGGCGGGCAGCGAAGCAACGAAGCCCGCCTTGAGGATGGTCATGCCGCGTTCCTGGACCAGGTACACCGGGAACCAGGTCAGGAAGAAGTAAGTAATGCCGTTGATGCAGTATTGGCCCAGGTAAACGCCCAGCATCATGCGGTTGGTCAACAGCTGACGCATGTAATCCCACTTGGGGCCGCCGCTGGCGCCTTTGCCTTTGTCCTGGTCCATGTCGACCATGCCGCCGTTGTTGGCGATATGGTTGAACTCGGCTTCGTTGATCTTCGGGTGAGTGCGCGGGCTGTGGATAACTTTCAGCCAGATCAGCGAGAACACCACGCCGACGCAGCCCATGACCAGGAACACGTGCTGCCAGCCGTAGGTGTACACGATCCAGCCCATCAGCGGCGCGAACAGCACGGTGGCGAAGTACTGCGCAGAGTTGAAGACGGCCGACGCGGTGCCGCGTTCAGCGGTCGGAAACCAGGCGGCCACAATGCGGGCGTTACCGGGGAAGGATGGCGCTTCAGCCAGACCTACCAGGAAGCGCAGCATGAACAGCGCAACGATTGCCGTGGAAACACCGAACTCACCGACGTAGCCTTGCAGCACGGTGAACAGTGACCAGGTGAAGATGCTCATGGCGTAGACTTTTTTCGAGCCGAAACGGTCGAGCAACCAGCCACCGGGAATCTGACCGGCCACGTAGGCCCAGCCAAACGCAGAGAATATATAGCCGAGGGTAACCGCGTCGATGCCGAGGTCTTTTTGCAGGCTGGAGCCTGCAATCGCGATGGTGGCACGGTCGGCATAGTTGATCGTGGTCACCAGAAACAGCATGAGCAGAATCAAATAGCGGACGTGGGTCGGCTTAGACTGTTGCATGTACATGTACTCCCACTAATTATTTTTTTGTGCGGGTAAAACATTTTTTGCGTATTGCTTGTGTAGGAGCTGCCGAAGGCTGCGATCGCCCCGGGGTCGCGTCCGACGGAAACGGTCGCTGACATGGCAATATCTGAAGGCCCTTCGGGCCTTATCGCAGCCTGCGGCAGCTCCTACAATTCATCGCAATTTACGAGCCGATGTAGCTGGTTTTCACAACGGTGTAGAACTCTTGCGCGTAGCGGCCTTGCTCACGCGAACCGTAGGACGAACCTTTGCGACCACCGAACGGCACGTGGTAATCAACACCCGCCGTTGGCAGGTTAACCATCACCATCCCGGCCTGCGAATGACGTTTGAAGTGGTTGGCGTACTTCAGCGACGTTGTCGCGATGCCTGCCGACAGACCGAACTCAGTGTCGTTGGCCATGGCCAGTGCCGCTTCGTAATCCGCAACGCGAACAATGTTGGCAACCGGACCAAAAACTTCTTCCTTGCTGATGCGCATCTCAGCGGTGCTATCGGCGAACAGGGTCGGTGCCAGGAAATAACCTTCGGTATCGCAGGTGACCAGTTGACCACCCGTCACCAGGCGTGCGCCTTCATCCTGCGCGATGGCGACGTAGCTCAGGTCTTGATCGAGCTGAGCCTTGGACACGACCGGGCCGATGTCGATACCGGACTTCAACGCGTGACCGACCTTGATCGAACGCATGCGCTCGGCCATGGCTTCAACAAATTTATCGTGGATACCTGCAGTGACGATAAAGCGACTCGATGCCGTGCAACGCTGGCCGGTGGAGTAGAACGCGCTCTGCACCGACAGCTCGACCGCTTGCTTGAGATCAGCATCGTCGAGAATGACCTGCGGGTTCTTGCCACCCATTTCCAGCTGCACTTTGGCTTGACGCGCAATGCAATCGACCGCGATCTGACGGCCGACGCCGACCGAACCGGTGAAGCTGATGCCATCGACCTTGCGGCTTTTGACGATCACATCACCGACGACACGGCCACTGCCCATCACCAGGTTGAACACGCCTGCGGGGAAGCCGGCGCGGGAAATGATTTCAGCCAGTGCCCAGGCGCAACCCGGTACCAGGTCCGCAGGCTTGATCACGACACAGTTGCCGTAGGCCAGCGCCGGAGCGATTTTCCAGGCCGGAATTGCAATCGGGAAGTTCCACGGGGTGATCAAACCGACTACACCCAGTGCTTCACGGGTCACTTCGACGTTGACGCCCGGACGCACTGACGGGATGTAGTCGCCAGAGATGCGCAGGCATTCACCGGCAAAAAATTTGAAGATGTTGCCGGCGCGGGTCACTTCGCCAATTGCTTCAGGCAAGGTCTTGCCTTCTTCACGGGCAAGCAAGGTACCGAGCTCTTCGCGACGGGCGAGGATTTCGCTGCCAACCTTGTCCAGCGAGTCGCTACGCGCCTGAATACCGGACGTCGACCAGGCCGGGAATGCGGCGCGGGCTGCGTCGATGGCGGCATTAACCTGCGCCACGTCGGCCTGAGCGTATTCACCGATCACATCCGACAGATCGGACGGGTTGATGTTGGAAGAGTACGTCGCACCTGCAACCCACTCACCGCCAATGTAGTTATCGAAACGCTTTGAATCGGACACGGACATTCTCCTGAAAAAGGCAAAAAACCGCTGACGGATCAGCGGCCTTGATTCATGCGGTCTTTTACTGAGCGCCCTGCTTGTCCATCAGCGCTGCGAGCATTTCAAACTCTTCAGGCGTCAGGTCGGTCAGTGGGGTCCGTACCGGACCGGCGTCATAACCGGCGATTTTCGCGCCCGCTTTAACGATGCTCACCGCGTAACCCGATTTACGGTTACGGATGTCCAGGTAAGGCAGGAAGAAATCATCAATCAGCTTGCCAACGGTGGCGTGATCGTCACGGGCAATGGCGTGGTAGAAGTCCATCGCCATTTTCGGCAGGAAGTTGAACACCGCCGAGGAGTAGACCGGCACGCCCAGCGCCTTGTAGGCCGCGGCGTAGACTTCGGCGGTGGGCAAGCCACCCAGGTAGCTGAAACGGTCACCCAGGCGACGGCGGATCGACACCATCAACTCGATATCGCCCAGACCGTCTTTGTAACCAATCAGGTTCGGGCAGGTCTCAGCCAGACGTTCCAGCAGCGGCGCGGTCAGGCGGCAGACGTTACGGTTGTAAACGATCACGCCAATTTTCACCGATTTGCACACGGCTTCAACGTGGGCGGCAACACCGTCCTGGCTGGCTTCAGTCAAGTAGTGCGGCAGCAGCAGCAAGCCTTTGGCGCCCAGGCGCTCAGCTTCTTGAGCGTATTCGATGGCTTGACGGGTAGAACCACCGACACCGGCCAGGATTGGAACACTGGTCGCGCAGGTGTCTACGGCGGTCTTGATCACTTCGGAATATTCGCTGGCCGCCAGGGAGAAGAACTCACCGGTGCCGCCAGCGGCGAACAAGGCAGTGGCGCCATACGGGGCCAACCACTCAAGACGCTTGATATAGCCCGCGCGATGGAAATCGCCCTGAGCATTGAAATCGGTCACCGGGAATGACAGCAAACCGGAAGAGAGGATGGACTTCAGTTCTTGTGGATTCATTATGCGAACACCCTGGATAGCCAAATGTGGAAGAAAGCACATCAGTCTTAACCGATGTCGTACGTCATCGTACAACCGAAAATAAGATCACTCAAGAGGGATGTTCAGGAATTTGATTAGCGGGCGCGAAGGCCGATCAGCGGTCAGGGAAACTGCATCGACTCAAATGTAGGAGCTGCCGAAGGCTGCGATCACCCCGGGGTCGCGTCCGACGGGACCGGTTGCGACGGTTGATCGTGTGAAGGCCGTTCCGGCCTTATCGCAGCCTTCGGCAGCTCCTACATTGGAATTGTGACTTGCCTGCTAAGCTTGCTGCGACTCCGCCAGTTCATGGGCATGACGCAGGCGTTCGCGACTGTTAGTCAGGTGCAAGCGCATGGCGGCGCGGGCGGCGTCGGAGTCCTGGCGGGCGATGGCCTCGAAGATTTCTTCGTGCTCGCGGCTCAAACGGTTCATGTAGTGCTGCTGATCATCATGAGCCAGACGCGCCGAATTGAGCCGGGTCCGCGGAATGATGCTGGTGCCCAGGTGGGTCATGATGTCGACGAAGTAGCGGTTGCCGGTGGACAAGGCTATTTGCAAGTGGAACTGAAAGTCTGAAGCCACTGCATCGCCAGCCTGGGACGCGCTCTCAATCAGAGCATCCAGTGCTGAGCGCATCGCCGCGAGTTGCTCCGGGGTGCGACGCTGCGCTGCCAATCCGGCGGATTCAACCTCAAGGCTGATGCGTAACTCAAGAATCGCCAACACATCACGCAAGGTGACGATGGTCGCCGGATCAATTCGAAAGCCGCTCGGGCTCGGTGTGTCCAGCACGAAAGTGCCGATGCCATGCCGGGTTTCCACCAGACCGGATGCCTGCAAACGCGAGATCGCCTCGCGCACCACCGTTCGGCTCACGCCCTGCTCTTGCATGATCGCCGACTCGGTCGGCAACTTGTCTCCGCGCTTAAGTTGACCGCCACGAATCCGCTCGGAAAGTTCAGTGACCAGTTCCTGGGCAAGGCTGCGGTGCTTTCTGCGAACGCGAGGCGCAGGGCTCTGATTATCCATGTCGAACATATGTCTCAAGGCGACGAAAAAAACATGATAGCTCAACCGGGTTGTACGATAACACTCGTAACAACCCAGGAGGCTTCAGGCTATGGGTTTCAGGCAACCACTTCAGGATGAGGTTGCTCGCGCAATTGCCCATCGTCAATGCGCAGATACCGTCGATGGAAGCGTTTGAGGGTACTGCTGTGGCCGATACTGAGCAAGGTCACGCCTGGTAACTCGTCGATCAGCGCCTGGTACAGCGCCGCCTCATCTTCCTCGTCCATGGCTGAAGTGGCTTCATCCAGGTACAGCCAGCTAGGTGCATAGAGCAACGCGCGGGCGAAGGCCACACGCTGTTGTTCGCCTGGGGACAACATGCGTTGCCAGTGATCACTTTCATCCAGACGGGGTACCAGGTGCATCAGGCGACAGGTTTCAAGCACCTGAGCAAAGCGCTCGGCTGGGTACGTTTCGGGTGGCTGTGGATAACTTAACGCTTCGCACAGTGTGCCAATCGGCAAATAAGGACGTTGCGGCAAAAACAGATAACGCTCGGCGGGCAACTTTACGTTGCCCTGCCCATCGGTCCACAATCCACCCAACGCTCGCAGCAAGGTACTTTTGCCGCTGCCGGAACGACCGCTGAGCATGACCCGATCACCCCGAACGATGTTCAGGCTGGCGCCTGCCAACAGCTCACGGCCATCAGCCAGTTTCAGCGCCAGATTGTCGAAACGCAGGCCATCACCGTCCCGGTTCAGATTAATGGTTGAGGCATGCGCTTCATTGTCTGCCATGCCCTGCCGGAAGCTCAGCAATCGATCACACGTGGCGCGCCAGGAGGCAAGCGTGGTGTACGCATCAATGAACCAGCTGAAGTTCTCTTGCACGTTGCCGAATGCAGAGTTGATCTGCATCAGACCGCCCAGTTCGATAGCGCCGGAGAAATAACGCGGTGACGCCACGACGAACGCAAATACGGTGGCAATCTGCGAGTAGCCTGCCGTAAAGAAGGTCAGCCGTTTGGAGACCTTCATGATGTTCCAGTAGTTACTCCAGATCATGCCGAAGCGCGTACTCAACCGCTGATTTTCATTGGGTTCGCCATTGGAGAAGGCGATGCTTTCGGCATTTTCACGAACCCGCACCAGTGCAAAACGCAAATCGGCTTCGTAACGTTCTTGTTGGTTGCTCAGTTTGATCAGACGCTGCCCTATTTTGTGGGTCAGCCAACTGCCCACTACCGCATACAGAAGCGCGGCCCAAAACATGTAGCCGGGAATCGTGATGCCAAAGAACTCGATACTGCCCGACACGCCCCACAAGATGATCGAGAAAGACACCAGACTGACCACGGTCCGGATCAAACCCAGCGCCAGACTGAGGGTGCTGGAAGTGAAACTGTTGAGGTCTTCGGATAACCGTTGGTCAGGGTTATCGGTGTAGCCGTGTTGTTCCAACTGGTAGTAGTTTTTGTGGCTGAGCCATTTGGTAAAGTGCTGCTCGGTCAGCCAACGCCGCCAGCGGATGGTCAGCATTTGCGTCAGGTAGAGACGGTACACCGCACCGAGAATCGCCACCGTGGCGATCCCACAGAAATACAGAATCAGGTGGGTAAACGCCGCCAGGTCTTTCTCTTGCAGCGCGTTATAAAAATCTTTGTACCAACTGTTGATCATCACCGAGATCGCCACGCTGAACAGCGAAAGCGCGATCACGGAGACCAGCAGTAGCCAGGCCATGCCCTTTTCTTCACTGCGCCAGTACGGCGTTATCAGCTTCCAGACGCGGCGGAAAAACTCTCCTCGTACGGCGTCATTGACCGCAGAATACTCGGCGTTGCGATTCATTTTTCAAGCTCTATTGGGAAAGAGAACACGCGTGGGGCCGATCATAGATGATCGGCATGGTTCTTCGCGGCGTCCTGAAACATTCGTTCAGCAGTCGTTCAGCGCCGTACCGGTCGCTTCTGCAATTTACGCTGCAAGGTCCGGCGATGCATGCCCAGCGCCCGCGCTGTCGCCGAAATATTGCCTTCATGCTCAGTCAGTACGCGCTGGATATGCTCCCACTGCAGGCGATCCACCGACATCGGATTTTCCGGCACCAGCGTATCCAGATCCGCGTGCTCGGACAGCAAGGCCGCCAGCACATCATCGGCATCGGCCGGTTTGCACAGGTAGTTACAGGCGCCGCGCTTGATCGCTTCGACGGCGGTGGCGATGCTCGAATAGCCGGTGAGAATCACCACGCGCATTTCCGGATCGATTTCCAGCAGCTTGGGCAGCAGAACCAAACCGGAGTCGCCATTCATTTTCAGGTCCAGCGCGGCATATTCAGGCACGTCATTCAGGGCCAGGGCCAGCCCTTCTTCTGCAGAACCTGCGATGCTGACGCGGAAGCCCCGGCGGCTCATGGCCCGCGCCATCACGCGGGTGAAGGTGGCGTCATCGTCTACCAGCAATAAATGCGGCAGTTCTTCGCCTTCCACTTGGATCTCGTCACTCATGCTTGTCTCCTCGGGCGCCAAGGGGCAGGCGGAGCTCGGTGAGCGTCCCGCCTTCCTCATGACTGTAGAGTTTTACCGAGCCACCTGCGCGGGTCACGCTGGCCTTGCTCAAAAAGAGGCCCAGGCCAAAGCCTTTGCCTTTGGTGGTAAAGAACGGTTTGCCAATTTGTTCGGCGATAGCCGGCGGCACACCGGCACCGTGGTCACGAATACTGATGCAGATTTCTTCGGTATCCCAGTCCAGATGCACTTCCAGCCCTTCCGGGCAGGCATCGGCAGCGTTGTTCAGCAGATTGAGCAATGCCTGGGTCAGGTCCGGCGGCGGCGCCAGCCGTGGCACCGCACCCTGCCCCAGACGCTGGAAGCGATAGCTGGCTTCGGGGCGCATCAGGTGCCAGCGGTTAAGGGCTTCGTCCAGCCAACCGGTCACCTCCCGTTCATCCACTGCCAATCGCCGATTGGCTTCAGACGCGCGCACCAACTGTTGCAGGGTTAGCTTGCACTGCTGAACCTGCTCTTGCAGCACGCCGAGGTCCTCCTGCAACAGCGGGTCGCTATGGTCCTGGCGCATTTCCTTGATCAGTACACTCATGGTTGACAAGGGTGTACCCAATTCGTGGGCCGCGCCAGCCGCCTGGGTCGCGACCGCCAACAATTGTTGATCACGCAGGCCTTCCTCACGACGTTCTGAACGCAGTTGCTCCTGGCGCCTCAGCTCTTCGGCCATCCTTGCGGCAAAAAACGTTATGACCGCAGCCGCCAGGGCAAAGCTCAGCCACATGCCGTAGATCTGCATGTTCTCGCGGGCGATGGGAAAGGTGCCCATCGGATAGAACTGCACCAGCAACAGCGTGTAGCTGACCAGCGCCAAGCCCGAGAGCATCAGCGAGTACAGCCACGGCAAGGTCACCGCAGCAATGGTCAGCGGCACCAGGTAATAGGAAACAAACGGATTGGTCGAACCGCCGGAGAAATACAGCAGCACGCTGTGGATCAGCATGTCGAATGCCAGCTGCACGGCGTATTCCAGCTCGGTGACCGGCCACGACGTGCGCAGACGAATGGCCGTCATCATGCACAGCCCCATGGAGAACCCGAGGGTGATCGCCAATGGCAGCCACGGCAGCGGCAACAAGTCGAACAAATAGGCGATGCCCACCGAACCCGCTTGCGCGGCCAGTACCAACGTACGGATAACGGTCAGGCGCCACAGGTTCTGGCGTGTAGCTGAAAGCAGTTGAACGGGGGCGAGCATGAGCTCTCCTGATGAGCGCTGCAGGCGGATCGCAGCGAGTATAACCAAGCAAAGGTGAAAACAGCGAAAACTGTGTCAAAGCGCTACATATGCAGGGAAGGCCTCCGGCCTTTATTCGCAGGCAAGCCTGCTCCACACAGGCTGCACAGGGGTACTTGATCTTCTGTGGGAGCAGGCTTGCAACTACGCGTCCCGCTGCGAATCGGTTTCGAGGTGGTCGGAACCGGAATGGGCCCTCAACAGTCTGATGGTTTTCCGCCTGACGGTTCGTTAACAAGGAGTTTTTATGTTCAGCCTTCGCCCCACTGCCGCCTTCTTCGCCCTTGGCGCTGCCACGCTTGCCAGTCTGCCTGCGTTGGCTGAGGAGGTTCATTACAACCAGGTTTCCGTACGCGCCGAGGTCAGCCAGGAAGTCCAGCGCGACTTGATGATGGTGACGCTTTATAGCGAAGCGCAGGACCAAGACCCGGCCAAACTGGCTGCGCAGATCACTGAGACCATGAACAAGGCCATCGGCCAGGCGCGCCAGGTCAAGGACATCACCCTCCGTCAGGGCAGCCGCAACAGCTACCCGATCTACGATGACAAGGGTCAGAAGATCACCGGATGGCGCGAACGCTCCGAATTGCGCCTGGAAAGTGCTGACTTTGCCGCCCTGTCCAAGCTGACCGGTGAACTGCTGGAAGAGTTGAAAATGGGCGGCATGGACTTCTCCATCGCCCCACCCACGCGCAAAGCCAGCGAAGACGCCCTGCTTAAGGACGCCGTTGCAGCCTTCAAAAACCGCGCACAACTGGTGACCGATGCCCTGGGTGGCAAAAGTTACAAGCTGGTCAACCTGAACCTCAATACGTCGGGTTATCCACAGCCATACCCGCGTGCGCCAGTCATGATGATGAAAGCCGCCCGCGCCGACGCAGCACCCGCGCTGGAAGTCGAAGCCGGGACTAGCCAGGTCAGTGTCAACGCTGATGGCGTGATCGAAGTATTGATGCAGTGATTCAACGCTGACACTCATCAGCGTCACAAAAGCTCTGCCTTCCATTGGCGGGGCTTTTTGCGCCGGAAAAGTCCTACCGCCCGCCGCGCCCGCCGCCGACAGCCCTGAATCTGAAATCCCGCCATAGTCGCCGCTTTCGGTAAATACGAAGGACTGCGCGTGACGTCGACTACTGCAAAAAGACCTCCATTTGCTTTTCCTGATGCTTTCCTCTGGCAGCAACGCGTCGGTTTTTCGAACCCTGATCACAACCACTCCAGCGCTGAGCAGGTCGGGAGCCAGCCATGACCGATTTCATGACCCCACGCGGCCACATGGCCATCCTGGTCGCCCAATCCAAAAGCGCCACGCCCTTCGGCGAAGTCGGCGTTTGCCCACTGATGCAAACAACCCTTCACCTGCTGCCGGTACGTTACGGCCTGGTTGAAGACGGTCTCGATCCGAGCGCTGATCTGGCGATGCCTTATAAACTGCAAACCCGCCCCTTGGGTCTGCGCATGCTGCGTGACGGTTATCTGTACGTGATCGACAGCGCCACTGGCATGCTGAGTGAATACAGCATCAAAGACGGCTCGCTGGAGTACTGGCTGTTCACCGGCAAGGCGTTCAAAGCGCATCGCCCGCCCCTGGGCGATCCCCCCGAAATGATCTTCTCCCGGCGCAGCGTGCTGCATGTCGCCTACTCGGAGGTGCAGTGGACCGTCGCCAAGTGTCGGCAAGTGCTCGATAGCGCCACCGAGCGCGAACACTTTATGCAGCGCATCGACCTGACGCCGGTCAACAGCGAACACATCGTCGCGCCACTGCTGCATGAGCGGCACGCGAAGAAATGGCTGGCCGAGGTGGCGCGGGATCATGACGCCCCTCATCAAGGCCTTACCCCTGAAGAAAACATCCCGTACCTGTGGGAGCACCCACCGCTGTTTCGTCAGACCTTGATCGAGGAACTGACCAGCCAGGTCAGCGATGATCACAAAAGCGACTTCCTGTTTCTCGTCGTACGCGACGATATCGGCGTAATGCGCGACCTGGCGAACTATCAGGACAAGGTGGTGGGCTGGATCGATGACTGGGCCCGCAGCGGTCGGGAGGAAGGCCACACCGAGCGTGATTACTTGCTGGGCTGCTACATCGAATCGCTGAGCCAGATCAGTGCCGCCAACCTCAGCGAGATGGCCAAGAGCACCGATGACCCTGCGCTCAAGGCGTTATTGCTTGATCTTGAAAAGCTGCCCGAACCTCAGCGCGGGGAAACGCGGCAGGCGTTGCTGGAGGTGCTGAACCTTGATCCGGTTGCCCATCCGCTGCCAGACGCTTCCGATTCGGATCTGCCAGCCGACCTCAAGGCCCAGCTAAAAAACATCCAGGCCAGACCTGCGCGAACTTATGGCTACATGGTCAACGAACTGAAAAAAACCGTCGAGCTGTATTACCTCAAGCAAAAACTCGCCACCGCCGATCCTGAGTTTATCGCCACCCACTGGCAAACCCTGGTCAAGCTGCACCGGGAACAGGATAAACGGCTAAGAGACCTGCTGTACGGCGCCCGCTGGGGCCAGCGCGGAATCAACGACCTGATCGACCGTCCGCGCATGGACGTTTTTCTCAAGGAACAACGCCCCAAGCTCGCGCATTGGAACGCCCTGCTTGATCGCATCACCTACGACCGACTGGAGATGCTGACCCACAACCGCTTCCACCGCGCCGCCTGGTATTACGACACCCACGATCTGGAGCAGATCGATCACGCCTTGCTCACCCAATACGACTGCTTGAAAGACCTGTGCCGCAGTGACACCGCCAACGACAAGATCCTCGTCTGGCTGAATAACAATGCGCAGCAGAGCCGCGCACTGTTTTTTACCTTGCCGCTGAGCGTGCAGACCGAACTGGCCGCACAATTCGCCTTGCTCACCAACGCCGGCTGGCTGCTGATCAAAGACGCGCCGGAGTGGACAGAGAAGCTGAAAACGCTGTTTGCCGGCCATCTGCCGGACATCGAGACCCTGCCCAACCCCACCCAAGTCAATGCCACCGCCGCCTGGGGCACCCTCGCCCCCGCCGTGCAATGGGGCGTGCAACAAGGGCTGCACGATTTCATGCAGGCCTTGGACAAAGGCCAGATGCCGGACATCGAGGCACTGTTTCGCTACCTGCCCAAAACCTTCGGGGTTTCGTTGCTCGACGCGGCACGGCGCGAGAAGGTCAGTTTTCAAATAGCCGATGCCGATGACCTGAAAGCCTTGGGTGAGACGGTCAAGGAGGTGCAGGCGAAACGTAGATACCTGCGTTCCCTGAACAACAATGCCCGTCGCTATCGTGCGGAAAAAGATCACTGGCTGGCTCAAGAGTTGGAAAACCAGCGGCCTGAGACTCAACAGAAACTTAACGTTCTGGAAGAGCGACTGGCCCGAATGCTGAGCCCGATTCGTGAACTGCCAGAGGGCGCGGTGCATCTGCAAACAGCGACGGCCGGCACGCCGGGGTTGGCGTTGGTGTTTCCTCCCGAGCAGCAGGCGCAGGTACGCTCGTTGCTGGATAACTACCGGCAAGGAGTGAGGGCTGCGCCTACAGCGGGGTTGTTGGGGGATGGGGCTGGGCTGTTGGTGTTTGCGGCGCAGTTGGTGAATTTTGTGCAGGTGATGAAAGAGACGTTTGCACAGTCGGATAAAAAAACATCCTGGACACCTTTTATAAGCAGCGTTTCGGCAACTTTCGCAGCTGGTTTTGGCGCTGCACAGGGAATAGCCGATACCGCACTCGGTGCTCACGCATCCCAACTGGGCAAAAACCTAAAAGCGGCTGAGCTGAAAGGCGTACATGTGCAGATGGGGAAACTGCATATTGGTCTGGGCCTCGTTGGCTACTTTGCGGGCGCAGTTTCCGCCCTGATCAACCTGAATGTTTCACACCATAACTGGCTCGACGCCACTCGCGAGGGTAATGCGGGGGCTCAGGCAGGGGCAGCTCTGAGCATGACAGGGAACAGCGCCTCTTTTCTGAATAATGCTTACGGTTTGCGACAAAGCGGTATGGCATTGAAAGACGTTCTGACCGTTATTGGGCAACCCCAAGCTCGCGCAACCGCTTGGGCGGTGGCGGGACCTCGTTTGGCAACGGTATTTTTCCGTTTCAACGTAGCCGGTATCCTGATTACTGCGCTGGAGCTGTCGGGCACCTGGTTTTACAACCGCTATAACCTCAGTCGCCATGATCGATGGCTGCAAACTACTCCCTGGAGTCAGGATCCAGATCGACGTTTGTCGCTGCCATTAAGCGAGTACCAAAAAAGTCTGCACGTTCAGGTCAAGTCCCCAAAAATCGTAGTATGGCCCGAGCAACCCGATAGTCAGGGCACCCTGTCCGCGACGCGAATACTGCTGCACCTGCCCACCACCTCCAGCGCCGATTTGATGAAACCTTTTGGCAACAGCAAAGCCAAAACCGCGCTCAGGATAGGCGGCTATGAAGTCCGCACTCACACCACGCGAGTCAACCCCGTTGAACGCTGGACTGTTGCGACTGACGCATTGATCCAAAAACTGCAGATCAAACAAGCGACACCCCTGGTTCTGGAGTTTGAGGCACCCACTCGCGAGTATCGCCCCACCGCCACCGAGCGCGACGAGTTGGTGGTGACCGTTGAACTCGGAGACTTTAGCCCCGAGGATGGCGTTTACTTACTCAACGTTTATCAATTCCGCGTACCTCTCAACGGCCAAGGCGGTGAGATCGCTGATAAGAACCTTGAACCTCAAGGGGAGAAATGCACTTTTTACCTGATTGATCCCCTCCACCTGCCACAGGAGGACGACTGATATGGCTAAACAGCCCCCTGACGCGCCGCCACCAATCAGTCGTGAACCGTATGCAGGGATGATCGAAAACTTCCCCAGCGGCCAAGTTATTTATCTGGCCCCCGTTCCTTTGCCCACTGACAGGCCAGCTCAGGATTACGGCAATGCCGTGGGTGAAGTAAATGAGAGCCATATGGATTTTGGGCTCGGGTTGCCTACAGTTTTTGGTTGGCAAGTAGCAGTAGGAGGACCACTTGCTTGTTTTTTCCTATATGCCTTTTTTGCTCCATTAATTATTATTTTTATGGGAATGACACTTGGTAAGGGCTTTGCAGACTCAATAGACTTCGCGCTGGACTTTCTTCCTTCCGGCTTGCAAATAGGTGCTTGGGGCGGCGGCGCTGTCCTTCTGATGTTCCTAACAATCACCTTCAACCACCTCGCAAAATACGAAACCCTCGTCCCCACCCGCTTCAACCGCCAACGCCGCGAAGTCTGTTTCGTCCCGGCCGGCCAGACCGAACCGATCTTCGTCCCCTGGGAATCCCTCTCCGCGTGGGTCGTCCAGGCCCGAGGTGTTACTCAATATGGCCTGAACATCCAGTACGCCATGGGCCTCGGCTTTTACCACCCGCCTCACGATCAGCAATACACCCTGGAATTTCACTGCGCCGGTTTTGAGTTGGCCATCTGCAACTGGGAAGCCATTCGCGCGTACATGGAATACGAAGTCCACACCCTCAAGGAAATCCAGGACCCGCTCGACCTGCAAGGCCCCGACGATCCGCCACACGAAGGGCTGCACACCTTCTACAACGCCCGTGAGCGCATGCGCCGTCGGCGTAAAGCAGGGGAAGTGGGCTGGGGTTATCCGTTCTGGTGGTACCTGTACCACGTCATGACCCTCTGGACGTTGCCCAATCACCTCACCGAATGGGAAATCCGCCGCATCAAAAACATGGGCCGCGCCGCCGTGCCCGAGGCGATGCAGGCATGGTCCGCCCCGCTGCCGGAAGCTGAGTGGGTCAAGCCCAGCGAGAAGTTGCAACGCATGAGCAAAATGGTCAAAGATCTGCGCCAGCAAGAGCCGCAAGTCTCGTTGATTCAACACTTCGTTGAAGTACAGATCGCTGAAGCGAAACGAGAGTTTCAAGGAGAGGAAGGCGATGACGCCCTGATTGATCCCCTCCTCCTGCCACAGGAGGACGACTGATATGGCTAAAGCCTCCGTTGACGCGCCTCCACCAATCAGTCGTGAACCGTATGCCGGGATGATCGAAAACTTCCCCAGCGGCCAGGTTATTTATCTGGCCCCCGCTCCTCTACCCACCGACAGCCTGGCTCAGGACTACGGGAATGCAGTGGGCGGAGTGAATGAAGTTCATATGGACTTCGGGCTAGGAATGCCTACTGTATTTGGTTGGCAGATAACTCTAGGAGGGCCATTTACTTGCTTTTGTTTGTCTGCTTTTTTCATGCCTATTATTTTTGCATTTACGGGCTTGGTGATTGGCGGAACGTTTGAAGAAGCAATGATATTTTTAATAGAGCCATTCCCTATACTCCTCAAGATAGGTGCTTGGGGCGGAGGCGCTGTTCTTCTGATGTTCCTTATAATCACCTTCAACCACCTCGCCAAATACGAAACCCTGGTCCCCACCCGCTTCAACCGCCAGCGCCGTGAAGTCTGTTTCGTCCCGGCCGGTCAAACCGAACCGATCTTTGTCCCCTGGGAATCCCTCTCCGCGTGGGTCGTCCAGGCGCGAGGTGTTACTCAATACGGCCTGAACATCCAATACGCCATGGGCCTCGGCTTTTACCACCCGCCTCACGATCAGCAATACACCCTGGAGTTTCACTGCGCCGGTTTTGAGTTGGCCATCTGCAACTGGGAAGCCATTCGCGCGTACATGGAGTACGAAGTCCACACCCTCAAGGAAATCCAGGACCCGCTCGACCTGCAAGGCCCCGACGATCCGCCGCATGAAGGGCTGCACACGTTCTACAACGCCCGCGAACGCATGCGCCGTCGGCGTAAAGCAGGGGAAGTGGGCTGGGGTTATCCGTTCTGGTGGTACCTGTACCACGTCATGAGCCTATGGACCCTGCCCAACCACCTCACCGAATGGGAAATTCGCCGCATCAAAAGCATGGGCCGCGCCGCCGTGCCCGAGGCGATGCAGGCATGGTCCGCTCCGCTGCCAGAAGCTGAATGGGCAGAACCCAGCGAGAAGCTGCAACGCATGAGCAAAATGGTCATGGACCTGCGCCAGCAAGAGCCGCAGGTCTCGTTGATTCAGCACTTCGTTGAAGTGCAGATCGCTGAAGCGAAACGAGAGAATCAAGAAAAGGACAGCGATGACGCCCTGATTGATCCCCTCCACCTGCCACAGGAAGACGACTGATATGGCTAAACCGCGCCTTAACTCGCCTCCACCAATCAGTCGTGAACCGTATGCCGGGATGATCGAAAACTTCCCCAGCGGTCAGGTTATTTATCTGGCCCCCGCTCCTTTGCCCACCGACAGGCCGGCTCAGGACTATGGCAATGCTGTAGGTGAGGTGAACGACGCCTACATGGGTTTTGGATTGGGTTTACCGGCAGTGTTCAGTTGGCAAATGATGATTGGCGGTCCATTCAATTGTTTCTTTATGACTGCATTTCTGATGCCTTTGTTGGTTGGGATAATAGTTATTGGCCTTGGCGGAGATTTGAAAGAGGCCACCCAATTCACATTGGGCATGATGCCTACTGCATTTCAAATTGGAGCTTGGGGCGGAGGCGCTGTTCTTCTGATGTTCCTTATAATCACCTTCAACCACCTCGCCAAATACGAAACCCTCGTCCCCACCCGCTTCAACCGCCAACGCCGTGAAGTTTGCTTCGTTCCAGCAGGTCAAACCGAACCGATCTTCGTCCCCTGGGAATCACTCTCCGCGTGGGTCGTCCAGGCCCGAGGCGTTACTCAATACGGCCTGAACATCCAATACGCCATGGGCCTCGGTTTTTACCACCCGCCTCACGATCAGCAATACACCCTGGAATTTCACTGCGCCGGTTTTGAGTTGGCCATCTGCAATTGGGAGGCGATTCGCGCGTACATGGAATACGAAGTTCACACCCTCAAGGAAATTCAGGACCCGCTCGACCTGCAAGGCCCCGACGATCCTCCGCATGAAGGGGTGCACACGTTCTACAACGCCCGCGAACGCATGCGCCGTCGGCGCAAGGCTGGCGAAGTGGGCTGGGGTTATCCGTTCTGGTGGTACCTGTACCACGTCATGAGCCTATGGACCCTGCCCAACCACCTCACCGAATGGGAAATTCGCCGCATCAAAAGCATGGGCCGCGCCGCCGTGCCCGAGGCCATGCAGGCATGGTCAGCTCCGCTACCGGAAGCTGAATGGGCCAAGCCCAGCGAGAAATTGCGGCGCATGAGCCGAATGGTCATGGACCTGCGCCAAAAGGAGCCGCCGGTCTCGTTGATTCAGCACTTCGTTGAAGTGCAGATCGCTGAAGCGAAACGCGTATGACGCTCCGCGATTCTCGCCCCGAGGATGGCTTTTATCTACTCAGCGTTTATCGTGTCTATCCACATCGCCGGATCATTCTGGACGACGCGTTTGCATCACTTTCTCGAGGCCACTATGGACAAGACCGCCTTCAAACCCCTGCTCCTCGCCGTCGCGCTACTGGCCTGCACGCCTGTCGTCCAAGCCGCCAGCACCCTGGTGTACTGCTCGGAAGCCAGCCCTGCGGGTTTCGATCCGAGCCAATACACCAGTGGCACTGATTTCGATGCGTCGGCTGAAACCGTGTTCAATCGGCTGACGCAATTCGAGCGCGGCAGTACTGAAGTCGAGCCGGGGCTGGCCACCCGCTGGGAGGTGTCCAGCGATGGCCTGAGTTATACCTTCCACCTACGCGAGAACGTTAAATTCCACACAACCGATTACTTCACACCCACTCGGGACTTCAACGCCGACGACGTGTTGTTCACCTTTGATCGCTTGCTCGACCCGAATCATCCGTTTCGCAAGGCTTACCCATCGGAGTCGCCGTACTTCAACGACATGGGCCTGAACACCACGATCAAGAGCGTCGACAAGATTGACCAGTACACCGTGCGCTTCAGCCTGAACAACGTCGACGCGGCCTTTATTCAGAACCTGGCCATGAGCTTCGCCTCAATCCAGTCCGCCGAATACGCCGCGCAATTGCTCAAGGAAGAACGGGCTGCCGACATCAACCAAAAACCCATCGGCACTGGGCCTTTCGTGTTCAAGCGTTATCAAAAAGACTCGCAAATCCGCTACAGCGCCAACCCGACGTATTGGAAGCCGGAGGACGTGAAGCTCGACAATCTGATTTTTTCGATCAATAGCGATGCCGCGGTACGCCTGCAAAAACTCAAGACCGGAGAATGCCAGGTCAGCGGTTACCCGCGCCCGCAAGACATCGAACTGATGGAAAAAGACCCAAACATCAAGGTGCTCAGCCAGCCCGGTTTCAACCTCGGTTTTCTGGCTTATAACGTCACTCACAAACCGCTGGATCAGCTCAAGGTGCGCCAGGCGCTGGACATGGCCATCGATAAGCCGGCAATCATCAAGGCGGTTTACCAAAGCGCCGGACAACTCGCGCAAAACGCCATGCCACCCAACCAGTGGAGTTACGACCCTACGATCAAGGACGCGCCCTACGATCCGACCAAGGCCAGGCAATTGCTCAAGGAAGCGGGGATCGCGCCCGGCACCGAAATCAACCTGTGGGCCATGACCGTGCAGCGGGCGTCGAACCCAAATGCGCGCATGTCAGCGCAGATGATCCAGGCCGATTGGGCAAAGATAGGGATCAAGGCCAACATCGTCAGCTACGAATGGGGTGAGTACATCAAGCGCGCCAAAAACGGCGAGCACGACGTGATGATTTATGGCTGGACCGGCGACAACGGTGACCCTGACAACTGGCTCGGCGTGCTCTATAGCTGCGCGGCGGTCAATGGCAGCAACTTCGCCAAGTGGTGCGATCCGGCCTACGACAAGCTGGTGCAGCAGGCCAAATTGACCCCTGATCGCGCCGAGCGGATCAGGCTTTATCAGCAGGCCCAGCACATTCTCAAGGAGCAAGTGCCGATTACTCCGATTGCCAACTCCAAGGTATTTCAGCCGCTGCGCAAAGAAGTACAAGGCTTCAAGTTAAGCCCGTTTGGCCTGACGCCGTTCTACGGTGTCAGCCTAAAAAAATAGCCATCAGTAACACTCTCGCGCTAACCGGGTGCATTTCACCCGCCCGGTTGCCCTTCCATCGTGCAGCGAACATCTTTGAAAACGACCACGCAAACGATCAAATAGGCACGAACGTACATGAATGCGACATTCTTGTACGCTCGTACCACTGTTTGACGCTTCCTTGACGCCACCGTCTTGCTTTGGGTACGGCCCCTGCATAAGTATCAGCAGGGGCGACTCACGAGGTCGCGCCCTCTATCTAAAAAAATGACAACAACTGAGGCCACCATGCTCAAAAACGCGGTCATTCCGTTTTTACTCAGCGCAGGTTTGATCGCCAGCGCTCCCTTCGCCCAAGCAGCTACCAATCTGGTGTTTTGCTCCGAAGGCAGCCCTGCCGGCTTCGACCCTGGCCAGTACACCACCGGCACCGACTTCGACGCCTCAGCCGAGACCATGTTCAACCGCCTGAGCCAGTTCGAACGCGGGGGCACCGCAGTGGTTCCTGGCTTGGCGACCAGCTGGGACATCTCCCCTGACGTCTTGACCTACACCTTCCACCTGCGTGAAGGCGTAAAGTTCCACACCACGCCATACTTCAAGCCAACGCGTGACTTCAATGCCGATGACGTGCTGTTCACGTTCAATCGCATGCTCAACAAAGACGATCCGTTCCGTAAAGCCTACCCAACCGAGTTCCCGTACTTCACCGACATGGGCATGGATACCAACATCGCCAAGGTCGAGAAAATTGACGACCACACCGTCAAGTTCACGCTCAACACGGTCGATGCCGCGTTCATTCAGGACATGGCCATGAGCTTCGCGTCCATTCAGTCTGCTGAATACGCCGCGCAGTTACTCAAGGAAGGCAAGGCTCAGGACATCAACCAGAAGCCGATTGGCACGGGTCCGTTCGTGTTCAAGAGCTACCAGAAAGACTCGAACATCCGTTACACCGGCAACAAGGATTACTGGAAGCCTGAAGACGTCAAAGTCGACAACCTGATCTTCGCCATCACCACCGACCCGTCGGTGCGTATGCAGAAGCTCAAAAAAGGCGAGTGCCAGATCACCCTGTTCCCGCGCCCAGCCGATCTTAAAGTGCTCGAAGCGGACAAAGAGTTGAAAATGCCTCACCAGGCGGGTTTCAACCTTGGCTACATCGCCTACAACGTCATGGACAAGATCAAGGGCAGTGACGAGCCGAACCCGATGGCCCAGCTGAAAGTCCGTCAAGCGCTGGACATGGCGGTGAACAAACAGCAGATCATCGATTCGGTTTACCAGGGCGCAGGTCAATTGGCCGTCAACGCCATGCCGCCAACCCAATGGTCGTATGACACCACCATCAAGGATGCGGGCTACAACCCTGAGAAAGCCAAAGCACTGCTCAAGGAAGCCGGTATCAAGGAAGGCACCGAAATTACCCTGTGGGCGATGCCGGTTCAGCGTCCGTACAACCCCAACGCCAAGTTGATGGCCGAGATGCTCCAGTCCGACTGGTCCAAGATCGGCATCAAAGCCAAGATCGTCACGTATGAATGGGGCGAGTACATCAAGCGCGCCAAAGCGGGTGAAAACGGCGCGATGCTGATTGGCTGGAGCGGCGATAACGGTGACCCGGACAACTGGCTGGGTACGCTGTTCGGTTGCGACGCCATGAATGGCAATAACTTCTCGAAATGGTGTGATAAACCGTACGACGCCATCATCAAGCAAGCCAAGTCAACACCGGATCAGGCCAAGCGCATTGAACTGTACAAACAGGCGCAACACCTCCTCAAAGACGCAGTGCCGATGACCCCTATCGCGCACTCCACCGTCTACCAACCTATGCGCAGCAACGTGCAGGACTTCAAGATCAGCCCGTTTGGTCTGAACTCCTTTTACGGTGTGAGCGTTAGCAAGTAAGGGTGTTGTCACTGCGCTGTTACACACGGCGCAGTGACATCCACTTCCGGGACTTATAGAAACTCACGTCAGTTGGGTAACTGCCTAATCAGCAGTTACCCACACTATCTAGGTATGTTTCCTACAAGCTCTGAAGCACTCAGGACTATTTACTGGACAGCCTGACGAACCTATCTTCGAGGCTTACGGTTTTGCTATTGGCGAACATAACTGAGTGATCGAGAACACGTCTGGATCACGGATGTTCCGTCGTCGCTTGTTCGATAGTTACGCTGGGGCGAGATCTTCGCTCCCGGCAAAGCCATTCCGGCGATTTGATGTCTTGCATGCACAAAGACATTTAACCGCCCAGTAACCGTGTTCCATCAAAGCCAGATCACCCATAAGACTGGCCCTTATAAAAGTAGTAAAGGGAGCTTCAAATTGTGAGAAAGACCAGTACAGCTCTATTAGCCGTGTCCATTACCACCTTGGGCGCCATGGCTCACGCAGAAAACGCCAGCCAGGCGTTCATCCCTACCACGCTGAGTACCAGCAACGCTCAAGACGACGCCAAAGGCTTTATCGAAGACCAGCGTCTGAGTGGTTCCACCCGAAACTTCTACGCACTTGAACGCAGCACGCGCGCCGACCTCTTCAGCTATCAGAAAGACGGCCAAAAAGTCCCTACCAACCGGCGTGATACCTGGACCCAAGGCACGATCCTCAACTACACCTCGGGGTTCACCCAAGGCACGGTCGGAATCGGCACTGAAGTCGCCGTTTACAACGAAGTCGCGCTTGAGGCAGGCCACGCCCGTATCGCGGGAGGCGGAAGCCGTACCCTTACCAACAGCAACGGTGACGCCGTCGACCAGTGGAGCAAAATGGGCCTGGGCAACGTCAAGGCGCGTATTTCCAACAGTGTTTTGACCGTCGGCCGCCAGTCCGTGAATACGCCGGTCATCGCCTACATCGGCAACCGTGCCCTGCCATCGAGCTTCAACGGCTTCAGCCTGCTCAGTGAAGAGTTCAACAACCTGTCGTTTCAGGCGGGCAGCTTCGACCGCGTATCGCCGCGTACCGAAGAGAGCATGACAAAGTTCAGCTCCTCGTACGCCACCACCTCCGCCACCGCGGACCGTTTGAGCATGGCCGGCGTCGACTACAAACCGTCCAAAGCGCTGACTGCCAGCTTCTATGCATCGGACCTGGAAGACTTCTGGAAGCAGTACTACGTCGGCATCACTCACGATCTGGGTGACACCTCGATCGTGGGCCTGACCACCGGGCTCAACTATTACAAAACCAAAAATTCAGGCCAAAGCAAGCTTGGGGCGATCGACAACGACACCTACAGCCTATCGTTCACCGCCACTCACCTGGCGCACAGCCTGACCCTGGCGTACCAGAAAGTACAAGGTGACGAGTTTTTCGACTACGCCGCCGAAACCAACGCCATCTTCCTGGCCAACTCCTTGCTCTCGGACTTCAACGGACCGAACGAGAAGTCGATCCAGATTGGTTATGTCCTGAACATGGCCGAGTACGGCGTACCAGGTCTGAAATTCAACGTCTACGAGGCTCGAGGCTTCGGCATCGACGGGACCCACTACACCGGCACCGCCTACGACGTGAAAAAAATGGATGGCGAAAAACACCAGGAATACGGGATCGGCACCAGCTACACCCTGCAGGATGGTCCGCTCAAAGCCAGCACCTTTCGCGCGACCTATACCACCCACCGCGCATCGTCGAACCAGGTTGATGGCAGCCTGAACGAATTGCGGCTCGTGACCACGATTCCATTCAACATTCTTTAAATCGCCGATAGGGCCTTGTGCGGCTGAAGCCCGGAGCAATCCGTAATCAGCCGCACAGGTCTTCACCGTTTATATGTTTACGGAGGGTCTATATGAAATTGCTTTCTCTACGAACCTCAATTGCGCTGGCGCTGCTCAGCGTCGCCGTCAGCGTTTCATCCAAACCCCTGGTGGTCTGCACCGAGGCCAGCCCTGAAGGTTTCGATATTGTGCAGTACTCGACTGCCGTCACGGCCGACGCCTCGGCAGAAACTATTCTCGACCGTCTGGTAGCGTTCAAACCCGGCACCAGCGATACCACACCGGGCCTGGCCGAAAGCTGGGACATCAGCCCGGACGGCCTCAGTTACACCTTCCATTTGCGCCATGGGGTGAAGTTCCAGACCACCGATTATTTCAAGCCGACGCGCGCGATGAACGCAGACGACGTGCTGTGGAGCTTCCAGCGCCAATTGGACCCGAAGCACCCATGGCATGCTAAATCGATCATCGGCTTCCCCTATTTCGAGAGCATGGGCTTCAACGAGCTGCTCAAGCGCGTCGAGAAACTCGACGATTACACCGTCAAGTTCACCCTGTCCCGTCCTGAATCCCCGTTCCTGCGCGACTTGGCGATGCCCTTCACGTCGATCTATTCCGCCGAATACGGCGATCAGTTGCTCAAGTCCGGTAAAACCGGCGAACTGAACAGCAAACCTATCGGCACCGGCCCGTTTATCCTGGTTCGCTACGTCAAAGACGCGCAGGTCCGCTTTAAAGCCAACCCTGATTATTGGAAGGGGACCGTGCCCAGCGAAGCGCTGATTTTCGCCATCACCCTGGACAACAATACCCGCCTGCAAAGACTCAAGGCCAACGAGTGCCAGATCGCGCTTTATCCAAAACCTGACGACATTGCCAGCATCAAGGCTGATCCCAATCTCAAGATTGACGAGATGGAAGCCATGATGACCAGCTACATTGCTATCAACACGTCGCACAAATACTTGAGCGATGTGCGTGTTCGTGAAGCGATCAATATGGCCTTCGACAAAAAAGCCTATATCCGGGCGTTGTTTGGTGAAGGCAAGGCCACTGAAGGGGTAAACCCCTATCCACCCACGCTTCTCGGCTACGCTACAGACGTCCAGAACCCGCCTCGTGACCTGGTCAAGGCCCGCGCACTCTTGAAAGAGGCCGGTGTCCCAGAGGGGCAAGTATTCACCCTGTTCAGCCGTAACGGTGGGGCCGTCACCAACCCTAATCCGCTGGTCAGCGCACAGATGCTGCAATCGGATCTGGCGCAGGTGGGCATCAAGGTGGATATTCGGGTTCTGGAATGGGGCGAGATGCTTAAGCGCGCTAAAAACGGCGAACATGACATGGTGTTCGCAGGCTGGGCAGGTGACAACGGTGATCCGGATAATTTCCTGACCCCAAACCTGAGTTGCGACGCAGCAAAAAATGGTGAAAATTACGCCCGCTGGTGCAACAAGGCGTTCGAAGAGGCCATTTCCAAGGCGCGCGAGAAGACCGACCCCATAGAACGGGCCGCACTCTACGAGCAAGCCCAGCACATCTTCCACCAGGAACAACCGTGGATAAGCTTGGCCCACCCCAAACTTTTCACGGCCATGCGCAAGAATGTCGAGGGCTATCACATTAGCCCGCTGACCAATAACAACTTCGCCACCACTCAAGTGAAGTAGATAAAAACACCGGTGCCACTCGTAACCCGAGTTTCACCGGGACACGCCTAACCGGCTGATGAGGTACACCAGAAGATGTTTAGTTTTATTGCCCGCCGCGTGGGGTTGTTGATCCCCACCTTCTTCGGCATCACCCTGCTGACCTTTGCCTTGATTCGCTTGATTCCGGGCGATCCGGTTGAAGTGATGATGGGGGAACGCCGGGTCGATCCGGTAATGCACGCCCAGGCCATGGAACGTCTTGGTCTGAACAAGCCCCTTTATGCGCAGTACCTCGATTACGTCGGCAAGCTCGCCCACGGCGATCTCGGCGAATCGTTGCGTACGCGCGAAAGCGTCTGGACGGAGTTCACCGCGCTGTTCCCTGCCACGCTGGAACTGGCGTCTACAGCGCTGATCTTCGCTGGCATCCTCGGCCTGCTGGCCGGCGTGATCGCGGCACTCAAGCGAGGGTCCCTGTTCGACCATGGGGTCATGGGCATCTCCCTCGCGGGGTATTCGATGCCGATCTTCTGGTGGGGCCTGATCCTGATCATGTTCTTCTCGGTGACGCTCGGCTGGACCCCCGTGTCCGGGCGCATCGACCTGCTGTACGACATCCCGCCGAGAACCGGCTTCATGCTGATCGATACGTTGCTCAGTGATGAGGCAGGCTCGTTCCTCGATGCCCTGCATCACCTGATCTTGCCGGCCATCGTGCTGGGCACCATTCCATTGGCGGTAATCGCCCGAATGACCCGTTCTTCGATGCTCGAAGTGCTCCGTGAAGACTACGTGCGTACTGCCCGAGCCAAAGGCTTGTCGCCAGCACGCGTGGTGTTCATCCACGGCCTGCGTAACGCATTGATCCCGGTATTGACTGTGTTCGGCCTGCAAGTCGGCACGCTGCTGGCGGGTGCGGTACTGACCGAAACGATTTTCTCCTGGCCCGGTATCGGCAAGTGGCTGATCGAAGCCATTGGCGCCCGGGACTATCCCGTGGTGCAAAACGGCATCCTGTTAATCGCCTGCCTGGTGATTCTGGTCAACTTCGTGGTGGACATCCTCTACGGCTTTGCCAACCCACGCATCCGTCACCAGCGCTGAGATCATCCTAATGAGCACACCTACTTCCGTGGTAGCAGTCGATCAAAGCCTGCTCTACCCCTCGCCGTACAAAGAATTCTGGCAAGCATTTGCGCAGAACAAAGGCGCCGTTGCCGGCCTGATGTTCATGACCTTGATCGTGTTCTGTGCCCTCTTTGCCCCGTGGGTCGCACCCCATGATCCCACTGAGCAATACCGAGACTTCCTGCTGACCCCGCCGGTCTGGCTTGCAGGCGGCCAATGGCAATTCCTGCTTGGCACCGACGAATTGGGCCGCGACCTGCTGTCGCGGTTGATCACAGGTTCGCGCCTGTCGCTGCTGATCGGCTTGTCCTCAGTGGTCATATCGTTGATCCCGGGGGTTCTGATGGGCCTGCTTGCCGGGTTCTTCCCGCGCATTCTCGGCCCGTCGATCATGCGCCTGATGGACGTCATGCTGGCCCTGCCATCGCTGCTGCTGGCTGTTGCCATTGTCGCCATTCTTGGCCCTGGCCTGATCAACACCATCATCGCAATTGCCGTCGTGTCCCTGCCTTCGTACGTGCGTCTGACCCGTGCTGCCGTCATGGGCGAACTGAACCGCGATTACGTCACTGCGGCCCGTCTGGCCGGTGCCAATCTGCCGCGTTTGATGTTCATCACCGTGCTGCCCAACTGCATGGCGCCGCTGATCGTACAAGCGACATTGAGCTTTTCCTCGGCGATTCTCGATGCCGCAGCCCTGGGTTTCCTCGGTTTGGGCGTGCAACCGCCAACCCCTGAGTGGGGCACGATGCTGGCCTCGGCGCGTGACTACATCGAACGTGCCTGGTGGGTCGTAAGCCTCCCCGGTCTGACCATTTTGCTCAGCGTGCTGGCAATCAACCTGATGGGCGACGGGCTGCGCGATGCGCTGGACCCGAAACTCAAGAATGCCGCCTGAGGAGATTCGCATGTCACTTTTAGAAATCAAGAATCTCAACGTACGCTTCGGCGACGCCAAGGCTATACCGGTTGTCGACGGTCTGGACCTCAACGTGGAAAAAGGCGAAGTACTGGCCATTGTCGGCGAATCAGGTTCCGGTAAATCGGTCACCATGATGGCGCTGATGGGCTTGATCGATCCGCCTGGCGTTGTCTCAGCCGACTCTCTGAGCTTCGATGGCCAGGAGTTGCTCAAGCTCAGTGCCCGTCAGCGTCGGCGCATCATTGGCAAAGACATGGCGATGGTCTTCCAGGACCCGATGACCGCACTTAACCCCAGCTATACCGTGGGTTTCCAGATCGAGGAAGTGTTGCGTCAGCACTTGAAACTGTCTGGTAAAGCCGCACGCCAACGCGCACTGGAATTGCTTGAGAAAGTAGAAATCCCCGGCGCCGCCAGTCGTTTGCATGCCTACCCGCACCAACTGTCCGGCGGCATGAGCCAACGCGTGGCCATTGCCATGGCGATTGCTGGCGAACCGAAACTGCTGATCGCCGATGAACCGACCACCGCGCTGGACGTGACCATTCAGGCACAGATCATGGACCTGCTGCTGAGCCTGCAAAAAGAGCAGGACATGGCACTGGTGCTGATCACCCACGACTTGGCCGTGGTCGCCGAAACGGCCCAGCGCGTGTGCGTGATGTACGCGGGGCAAGCCGTTGAAATAGGTCAGGTGCCGGGGCTGTTCGACGTCCCCGCTCACCCTTACAGCGAAGCCTTGCTGGCCGCGATCCCCGAACACAGCATGGGCGCCGAGCGTCTGGCGACCTTGCCGGGCATGGTGCCAGGGCGTTATGACCGACCTCTGGGCTGCCTGCTATCACCGCGCTGCCCATACGTGCAAGACAACTGTCGGACACAGCGTCCAGGCCTGGACTCTAAAGCCCATAGCCTTGCCCGCTGTTTCTACCCACTGAATCAGGAGCTGGTGTTATGAGCGTCGTTCTTACCGCCCGCGACCTTACCCGTCACTACGAAGTATCCCTTGGCCTGTTCAAGGGTCATGCCTTGGTTCGGGCCCTTAACGGTGTGTCCTTCGAGCTTGAAGCTGGCAAGACCCTGGCGGTGGTCGGTGAATCGGGCTGTGGCAAGTCCACCCTGGCGCGCGCCCTGACGCTGATCGAAGAGCCCTCCTCCGGCTCGCTGAAAATTGCCGGGCAAGAAGTTACCGGTGCCAGCAAAGCCGAACGCAAACAGATGCGACGCGACGTGCAGATGGTGTTCCAGAGCCCTTATGCATCGCTTAATCCACGGCAGAAAGTCGGTGACCAGTTGGGTGAGCCGTTGCTGATCAACACCAACCTCTCACGTGCCGAGCGCCGTGAAAAGGTCCAGGCAATGATGCAGCAGGTCGGCCTGCGTCCGGAGCATTACCACCGTTACCCCCACATGTTCTCTGGCGGCCAGCGCCAACGGATCGCCCTGGCGCGCGCCATGATGCTACAGCCCAAAGTGTTGGTGGCCGATGAACCCACCTCCGCGCTGGACGTATCGATTCAGGCACAGGTTCTCAATCTGTTCATGGATTTGCAGAAAGAGTTCAACACCGCGTATGTGTTCATATCCCACAACTTGTCGGTGGTGCGTCACGTCGCCGACACGGTGCTGGTGATGTACCTCGGGCGTCCGGCGGAGATGGGGCCCAAGGACGAAATCTACAACCGGCCACTGCACCCTTACACCCAGGCGCTACTGTCGGCGACCCCGACCATTCACCCGGATCCGCTGAAGCCGAAGATCAAAATCGTCGGTGAACTGCCCAACCCGCTCAACCCGCCAAGCGGCTGCGCCTTCCACAAGCGCTGCCCCTACGCGACCGAACGCTGCACCACCGAAGAACCGGCCCTGCGCCTGCTGGACAACCGCCAGGTTGCCTGCCATCACGCAGAGCAGTTTCTGGTGTGATCTGATGGCGGTGTGCCAAACACACCGCTGTTCGCAGGCAAGCCTGCTCCCACAGATGTTGTGTCTCATGCAGCATTGGCTGCGACCGAAATCCTATGGGAGCTGGCTTGCCTGCGAATCTTTGAGTCAATACACATCCCGCCGATACCGGCCCTGTTCGACCAAGCGCTCGACCTCTTGTGCCCCCAGCACGTCGACCAGCACATCTTCGACACCCATCGCCATGCCTTGCAGGCTGCCGCAGATATAAATCACCGCGCCTTCAGCCAACCACTTGCGCAACTCGTTCGCGGATTCACGCAACCGATCCTGCACATAGATTTTCTCGACCTGATCGCGCGAGAACGCCAGGTCCAGTCGTGCCAGATCGCCCGTTCCCAGCCAGCCTCGCAGCGCTTCCCGGCAAAAAAAATCATGAGCGATGTTGCGCTCGCCGAACAATAACCAGTTGCGCTGCTGCCCTTGGGCGATACGCGCTTTAAGCAAACTGCGCAGGCCCGCCAGCCCCGTGCCATTGCCCAGCAGGATCATCGGCACCGGCTCGCGTGGCAGGTGAAAACTGCTGTTACGGCGCAGGCGCAGGCTGATGGACGCGCCGAGCGAGGCCTGTTCAGTCAGCCAGCCTGAACCCAGCCCAAGGCTGCCGTCTGCATGCACTTCCTGACGGACGATGAGTTGCAGGCTGCCGTCCGCCGGAATCGACGCGATTGAATATTCGCGCACGACAGCACTGTCAGGCGGCAGCACTTCCACCAGATCGCCTGCGTCCCATGCCTGCGCGCCGGGAGGGGTCAAACTCAGCAGAAACACTTTCGCCCCTCCACTCCCGGGGTTCAGCAACTCACGCTGGCTCAATGTCCAACGGCTGAACACCGGCGCCTGCCAAGCCGTCGACGGCGCGCTGCCTGTCAATTCCCCGAGTTGCCGTTGCCACTGCTGCAGCGCGACGCTATCAGCACTGTCGACCTCAATCGGCGCGAACAGCGTAGTGCCGCCGCGCTCGGCCAACCAGCCATGCAGGCGTTTGGCGAAACCGCAGAAGTGTTGATACTGGCGGTCGCCCAGCGCCAGCACGGCATAGTTCAGGTTACTCAGCGACAACGGCTGACCGAGCAACATGCGCTCGAAGCCTCGGGCACTGTCCGGAGCCTCCCCGTCACCGAAGGTACTGACGACAAACAAGGCGTTGTGGCTTTGGTGCAAATCCTGCGCTGTGACGTCCGCCAGGCGTTGCACGCGCACCGGCAACCCGGCCGCCTGCAACTGCCCGGCGGTCTGCCACGCCAGCTGTTCAGCAAAACCGCTTTGGCTGGCGAAGCAGATCAACCACGAGGGGGCATCGCTGACCGTACCGGCATCACTCGCCAACCCGACGCTCGCAGCGTTGATCTGGCGTTTTTTGCGCCGTCGGTCCAGGTACAGCAACCACCCTGTGATGAAGAACAGCGGCATCATCAGCGCTGCGACCGACATCACGACCCGCCCGACGATGCCGAAATAGCTGCCCACATGCAGTGCGTAATTGCTGATCAACACCTGTGCGCTGAAGCTTTTTTCGGCATAGCGGGAAACGGCGCCGACCTTGCCAGTAGCAGGGTCGAGGGTGATCTGGTTCAGCGCCCGCGGATGCGGCGAGTCGTTGAGCAGGTAATAAACCGTCGCGGGCTGACCCGCAAACGGTGGCAGGCGCAAGTTCCAGCTACTCAGTTCCGGGCCTGCGATGTTTTGAATGCTGCGCCACACCGCAACGTAATCCACCGTCGGCAACGGACCGTCTGGTACCGGCTGCCCACGACCTGAGCGACCGCCACCCCCCTTGCGCTGCTCGCCAGAGGCCGTGCCGCCCAACAGCTTAGTCACGCCGTTGCTGTACCAATCGTAGGACCACATCAGGCCAGTCAGCGCTGACACCAGATAAAACACCAGGCACCACGTGCCAAAAACCGAGTGCAAATCCCATTTGAAACCACGGCCTTTTTTCGCCCAGTCCAGGGTCAACCACGTGCGCCAGTTCAAGGCCTGACGCGGCCAGCGCATATAAAGGCCCGACAGGCAGAAAAAAATCAGAATCAAGGTGCAGGCACCGGTGATCTGCTTACCCAACTCGCCCAACACCAGCGTACGGTGCAGTTGCAGGATCAGATCGAAAAAATCCTGCCCGAAGACATCTCCCTGCAATTGGCCGGTGTAGGGATCGAAGTAATTCAGTTCGCCACGACGCTCTCCCGGTGTCGGCGTGAACGCCACGCGGGCCGCCTTGTCACTGTCGGCATCGACCCACAGCGAAGCGACCACCTTGCCGGTCTGGGCTTCGAGCTTGCTCACCAGTTCAATCGGTGGCAAAACCCCTGAAGGGCGTTGTTCAACACGCAACACCTCCGGGTTGAACACATCCAATAGCTCGTCCTGAAACGAACTGATCGCCCCCGTAATGCCCATCAAGGCCAGGATCAGACCGGCGCTGATGCCAAAGAACCAGTGCACCTGAAACAGGGTTTTCTTCAACACCTTGGCTTTCCTCCCTCACCCGCTGCGGCGCATTATGCGCCCAAACAGTAGGAATTCTCATTTGCACAGGCAAAAGCCCCGATCACGTGAATGAACGGGGCTTTGAATAACCATTGCTTAGAAGTGGAAATTGACACCCATCAACGCAGTACGACCTGCGGCAACGTGCGCGTAGTGCGTCTGGAACACCTGATCGAAATAACGCTTGTCGGTCAGGTTTTGCATGGTTACGGTTTTTTTCTGGTTCGAGATCTGCGTTGTTGGCCGCGAGTTCCAGGCCACCGTTGCCGCTGGTTTCACCGGCCGGAGGAAATTTGAATTTCCTCCGGGTGAGTGGCGAGGCCTTGTTGCAGGCTGAGCATCCAACGCTGCGGGCGTTGGCCCGCGATTATTACCAGCGCGCCGCAGCACTAGGAGATGAGTCCGACACTCTCGAACATAACGTTTAACTCAACGCGCGCCCCCTTCGTATCGTCTCACTGGCAAGTCCCTGTCAATATCCATGCTTAGCTCTACCATGCCTTACGAAGGGTATGCAGATAGGTACCGAGTACATTCGCCTGGATCGCAAATCGCTCGGCACGTTGACTCACCACTTCGGCGCTGTTGGGGAGGTTGCTATCCACGAACTTAGACAGCGCCACTCCAATTTTAGTGATTTCCTGGACATAACGCGCTTTATGTTCATAGACCCCCTCTGCCGTTGTGAGTTGCTGGATTCGCGTGGACGACGTCTCGATCCGATCCTCCAGATCAAACACCTTGTTACGCCGCTCTTTCAACCGCTCCTGAATCACGCTCCGGGCTTGAATCAAGTGGGTGTAGTTTACGGCGTCGTTGGCCAACCCCAAGATATTGATCACACCCTTAATGCCCGCCTCAATTGAGCCAAGCACCGGGTTTTTCGGATCAATTTTTGTCAGTTCCTCAAGGCTTTCAACCAAGGGTTTCAATTTATCGAAAAACGTGAGTTTCTCTATCTCATTGATCGCAGGCTTTAGCAGCTCTGCATTAGCTTCAAGTGCAGCGATCGCCTCTCTTTCGACCGTGAGCAGTGCTTGACTGGCTTCGACCGACTGCTTTAACTCAAGCAGTCGGTATTTATTGTCGCTCAGCCTAGCGGCATTGAGGTTTGTTATACGATCATCCAGATCGCTCGCGTACTGTTTAACGGTCGAAACGCTCTGATCCATCAGCCCGGATACTTCTTTGGAGTATTCCTCAATCGCAGCCTTGACCTCCTCGGTCGATGCTTGCTTATTGAGCTTCTCAAGGGCCTTGAAGAGGACGTCCATGTCCTCATTCTCTAACGCGATGGGCACCCCCGTGAGTACATTCAGCGTGTATTCATCGGTCAGGCTGATTTCTTTGCGCAAGCCTAGAAGTTCGTCTTTCAAAACAGGAAGATAAATATTACCCAGCGCAATGACATGATGATCAATTTCGGCCCTGCTGGAGCGGATGATGTCCAGGTCGGGTTGAGGAAGCTGATAAGGTGTATCTAACAGGTGAACAGTCATAAAATTCTCTATTGAATAGGGGGTTCGACAGGGTGTAGCAATGGCAGCCATAGACGGCTTAGGACAATAATATTTAACGTTCAGCCGTTACATTATTAAAGGCGGTCAGTAAGTCCTGCGCCTGTTTCCGTATACTGATCCAGCTTGAAATGATGCTCTCGAGACGGGTAACGAAAATCACCAGGTAGGTGGCGTCGGTAATACCTTCCAACTTCCGATAAGAGGAATCGATATACCCTTGAATCAACCCCCACATGCTCTCAAGATTGGACGCGCTACCTGAAGCACCATCGATTCGAATTTTCAAATCCTGAAGGCTGGTTTCGAAGCCGATAAGGGAGCTTAGTAAGGTGTTGCGGGCGGAAATCTGCTGTTCCAGCACTTGCTTTTGAGTTATTAACTGGTCTATCTCTGCGGCCGTTGCCGCCGCCTTGGGCCCATAAATCGAAGCACTGATTGCAAGACCGACCGGCCCCCACCAAATCCCCAACCATTTATAGTCAGAGTAAGTCTCGTAGGTGGCCAGTTTTTCGGCAATGAGCAGGTTGATGATGTTGACCTCTGCCGCAAGCCTGGCTATTTCTTTGTCATTGCCGTTACTGGCACACAACGCAATCTTTAAACCCACCGCCGGGGCGATACGATCCTTCAACGTGTCTTTAAAATCGGAAATTTTTACATTCACGTCGGTGGTCGTTTTACTGTGGTGCTGGAGGGCGGTTCTTAAATCACTGACCAGTGCCAGCAAGGTCGGGATTTTTTTCTTGTCACCCTCGCCCAAGCGCACTTCAGGAAGCTTGTCGATCTCTTCGGGCGTCAGATCGCCGACCTTCCCGACGGTAGACTGGTAACCTTCAAGACCTTTGATAAAGGTCGTGATTGCACCGCCGCTACTTTCCAGGTCTTCCGAAAAAACGACCAGACTGGTACCAACGGTTTTCATGTCGGTTTCAATAGCCGACCAGGCTCCCGCGTGCTTTTTAATGTTCTGGTAGAGGGCTTGCATATCACTCGGTTCAAGACCGGGGATATCAATTTTTTCATAGCCCAATAACTGCTGCACCTGAGCTAGCTCGATGGGAAGTTCAAGACCCGTCTCGACGTATCTTTTTATCCGCCGAACATCTTCGTTAGTGACCAATAACCCGGGGGACCGAATAACGTCTGGATGACTGCCGGAAGCAGCCATCATAAAACGCTCGCTGACCGCGCCTACTTCTTCAGCGGACACTTCCGTTGCACTTGAATTGAGCATAATCGAATCCTTGATTATTGGGGGATGACGCTTTTAAGCGCTCATTTAAAAAGTAGCAGAGCACTCACCCAATAGACAGTTAAGGAAATCGACACACCCTGTAGGAATACAACGCCATGCACTGACTACTTTCTCACCTGTATAAAAAAAGACCCGTGATCGCTCATGGGCCTTTCAGGTGAAACGAACAGCAATTACACGTAATAAGACTTCAGTGGCGGAAAGCCATTGAACTCAATTGCGCTGTAACTCGTGGTGTAGGCGCCGGTGGACAGCCAGTACAGGCGGTCGCCGATGGCCAGGTTCAGTGGCAGGCCATACTTATAGTTCTCGTACATGATGTCGGCGCTGTCGCAGGTCGGGCCCGCGATGACCACTTCTTCCATCTCGCCGTTCTTCTCGGTCCAGATCGGAAACTTGATGGCTTCGTCCATGGTTTCGATCAGGCCGGAGAATTTGCCCACATCCGTATAAACCCATCGCTCGACGGCCGTGCGCGACTTACGCGCCACCAGCACCACTTCGCTCACCAGAATGCCAGCGTTGGCGATCAGCGAACGGCCTGGCTCCAGAATAATTTCCGGCAAGTCGTCGCCGAAATCTTCCTTGAGGAAACGGATGATTTCTTCAGCGTAGGTTTCCAGGCTGTTGGTACGAGTGATGTAGTTGGCCGGGAAGCCGCCACCCATGTTGATCAGCTTGAGAGTGATGCCGTCTTCTTCTTTCAGACGCTCGAAGATCACTTTGACCTTGGCGATGGCCGCGTCCCACACACTGATATCACGCTGCTGCGAACCTACGTGGAACGAGATGCCGTAAGGCACCAGGCCCAGTTCACGCGCGAGGATCAGCAGGTCCATGGCCATGTCGGTCTGGCAACCGAATTTGCGCGACAGCGGCCAATCAGCAGTGGTCGAGCCTTCGGTGAGAATGCGCACATAGACTTTCGAACCCGGCGCGGCCTTGGCGATGTTGCGCAGGTCGGCTTCAGAGTCGGTGGCGTACAGACGCACGCCCTTCTCGTAGAAGTAGCGAATGTCTTTGGATTTCTTGATGGTGTTGCCGTAGCTGATAAGGTCCGGGCCAACGCCCTGGCTCATGACCTTGTCCAGCTCGTAGATCGAGGCGATGTCGAAGTTCGAGCCCTTATCCTTAAGCAGATTGATGACTTCCACCGCCGGGTTGGCTTTGACGGCGTAGTAGATCTTGGCGAAATCAAAGCCAGCGCGCAGGTCATCGTAGGCCTTGCTGATCATCTGGGTGTCGATGACCACGAACGGGGTTTCTTGCTTGTCAGCGAACGCCTTCATTTTGTTGAAGGTATCGCGCGCGAAATAGTCTTCGACCTGGATCGTCATGCTGGGAACTCCTACTGGCAAACTAAATTAATCAATGGGTGCAAATGAACGTCCTCCGTGTGTATCCCCACTTTGGTTCGCCTACTTCCCAAGGCATGTCCGCCGAAAGCAAAAAAGGTCAACCGGGCCCTGCGGGCTTCTGGGTGACCTTGCTGTCTCGTCGTCAGTACTTGAGCCGGATGGATCGTTTCCAGCATGGACGTTCGGCGCGAACTTTAGGACTTGAGAGGCTTGAGATCAACAAAAAATGTCGCGTTTTTACACACGTCCGTCGCCAAGCAAGGATCACTGACGTATGTAACGGACCGATGTGACAGCCAGATGTTCCCCGAGCAGAGATTTTCAGGGAGACCGAATCGCTTCTTCGCGAATGAATTCGCGATATAGATGCCTCAGACTGCCGCAGCCCGAACTCAGGTACTCCGCAACCGATTCCCGGGTGACTTCCCCGAGAAATACCCGCTCGGCATCCATCACCGATTCACGCCCATCATCCAGGAGCTCTCAAAACGGGATGCAATCCGTTATGAACCCTGCAACGCGTAAAAACCGTCACAGTTCCTTCGCGAATGAGTTCGCTCACAGGAAAAACGATTTACTCGACCAGCAGCGTTGCTTAATCGCTAAACCTGACATTTCTGACAGTAGACGGGCTGAATACTGACGCGCTAAATCAACGCTCTAAACTGAAAAATATCAAGGTATCGATCATGAACACGAGGCGTGATGATGATGTGAGTTCGACTTCAACCAATAGTGGATATTCAAACGTTAACGTCCGAGTCATTGGGCAGGGTACAGCCGAAGATCATCGGATACGACAAGCCAGGTCCCGCAGGCACAGCGAATATCAACCCACCGGTATTTACGTGACGAAAGGCGAACGCCTGGAAATTAGTGCTTATGGTTCACCCATGAACGTTGTTGCGGTCATCGGCGTTCCAGAAATCGAAACGCCGACCTATTACGCTTTGCCTTCTGAATTCAACATTATTGAGGCAACCAATACAGGTTTGTTGAGCTTCATCAATCAAAATAAGGTTGGACATATAGATCTCCTTATCAGCTCTGTGAACGCCAGGGTTCCCACTTTCGAGTTGGGCGTGACCAGCAATGACGACTGGGCCCGACAAATGATTGAATACAGTAACGCGCCTATCGTGCAACTCACTGGCCAGCGCGCAATCATTGTAGTTCGTTACCTGAGCGCTAAAAACCACCTGAGTAACCCTGAAAAACTGATGGCCTACTATGATCAGTTCATCCAATATCAAGACGTTTTGTCAGGCATTTGCCAACATGGCACAGCAGACTACGCAATCGACCCCAACAAACTATTCTACGTGGAGGCCGACCGTCTTTTTATGTTCGCCGCTGATGGTCACATGGGGTTCACAGGCCCAACCGCGCTGAGCGCATTGTTATCGAGCGATACCGCTAACGGTTGGGGCCCTTGGCATGAAAGTGGTCATCAACGACAACTTACCCCAATGACCTGGACTTCAGGCTCAGGAATGACCGAGGTGACGGTCAACCTCTACTCCATGGCAGTACAAGAAGCTTTTGATGGGCGCGCCAGTCGCATAGATGAATATTACCCTGTGATGAAGGAGTACCTTAAAAATAACCATAGAGCGTTTAACGATATACCTGTTGTATTTCACAAGCTGGTCATACTGTGGCAATTGCGCTTGACCTTCGGTAGTTCTTTTTATCCTCAGCTGCATCAACGATATCGAATGCTGCAAGACAAACCGACTGAGAACGAAGATAAAATTCAGCGTTTTATGGTTGAGACTTCCCTCCTGAGCCAATTTGATTTAACTGTTTTTTTTGACAGATGGGGGCTCTACCCCAACCACCAGACCCTGATGGACCTTGAGCACCTGCCTCCGCTCGCTCAACCCATCTGGGAAACGGACGCGACACACTCATTTCCTATTCCAATGCCCTATCCTGAGTACATCCCCGAACGGGCCTATCTATTATCCAGCGTGCGGATGGGGGAACTTGAAGAAATCCTGAATTTCATCGTTCGTAAAGAATGGTACTTGCCTTATCGATACGAGGTGTCGGTTAACGGCAAAGTTGTAGCGTCTATAGACAACGGCGTTTGTGATAACTGTACGGCGTACATTCAAGCACCCGAGGTTTTCGTATTAGTACCCGGCCCCTTGGCGGTACATGACAGAGTGGAGATCTTTGTCATTTTGGAAGGCGAGAGATATTTAGCGGCGGCAGGGAGCCGGTCTCATGAATGGCTGGTTTCAAGTCTTAACGCCCTGTTCACCGATGAGCGCCAGATCGAGATCACCCCCTCAGTGACACAAACCCAACTCAGCAATCTATTTAGCGAGCTGGAGCGATACGCCATCAATCAGAGCCTCATTCAGCGCTTTCACCGCGCCCAGTTGTTATTCCTGAACAAAACCCTCGGTCGCGTTTCAATCACCTCGAACGGCATCGACGTGCATCTGCCCAACCTGCGGTTCAAAGACTATACCTATACACTTGGAAATGAGGTCGATGCGTTTTCAACACTCGCCTTCGGAGTACCGACATCCTCAACGTTAGTGGATAACGTGTGGAGCTTACGTATTTCAGTCGACAACACTACCAAAGCATTGGTTCGAGTTACCTTAAATTCAGGCCATGTTTATACCCTGTTTTCGGGCACGTTGACGGAGGATGTAATTGGTCGCCCAATCCGGGAGCTGTTCACCGATGACTCCATGACGGCGTTAAAGCCGAATGTCGGGCAGGTAACTATTGATGCATTGCGCCCTACAGTGGACGGCGATCTGAATATCTCACCCACCAACAGAGCAACCTTCCGGGAACAACTCTACATCGCCCAACACCTGTTGCTATCCATGACCATCGGCAACGTTACCGAGAGCGTCGATATGTTAAGCGTCTCCTTCCCCAATGATAACTTCAAGCACTATCGATACTATTTCTACAAGAATGATACTTACTGCTCGGAGGTTAACGAAGGCGCTGCTTTTTACTCCAGTGTGTCAAATCGCCTCTGGAGGACTTCTGTGAAGATAGATGATCAGGATACCTGCAAGGTCTTAGTGGTTCACAAGGGACTGCAATACGTGCTTTATCAAAACGACTACCCGAAAAAATTCAGTGGCGGCCAAGTCAAGGCGCAACGACAGGCCATCACTCAATGCGCAGTGGAAGACTTCGCAAAACCGTGCGGTTGCCATGAGCAATAAGCGTTGCCAACGGGGATAGAATCGTTGGCAACTGTGTAGTTTCAGCTGGAATCCGCAGAAGCTGCCGCCAGGCTACGAGCCTGGCGGTGGCGGCTCAGGAAGCAACTTGCTCCGCTGGCGACACAATGCTGGTCTTGCCACCCCGCGAACGGCCCGAACTCAGGTACTCGGCAATCGATTCCTGGGTCACCACCACATAACGACGGTCGAGTTCGTCCATCAATTCCAGCGCTTCGGCCACCGGGGTTTCCGTGCTAACGGATGGCGCGTTGTCGGCAGCATCTTCGGCACGCACCAGCAGCAGGCGTTTGAGGGTGCTGTCCTGACCCACGAAGTTGCTGACAAAGTCGTCTGCTGGATGCGCGAGCAAGGTGTCCGGGTGATCGAACTGAATCAATTTGCCCGCGCGGAAGATAGTGATTTTGTCGCCGAGCTTGATCGATGAGTCCTACACAACTAATGACACACTCAATAAAACACAAACTACATGCATATTGATTTCGCAACCCGGTACGACCACTTCGACGAGTTCCAACGTGAACGGTTAATATTATGAGGAAAGTATTGTAGGAAGATTTGAATAATCTCTGTAGGACAAGTCCTGATAATTCTTACTAGAACAAACGCTACCTAGAGGGTAATTGACGACGTGCTTCGCAAATATTAAAAGCGTAAGTAGATTGAGCTTGCTTTCAGATGCATTGCCGTCTAGCTTCAAACAAGCCTAATGTGGGCTGAAGTAAAAACGGAAGGTATGCATATGAACGAAAATAAGGAAAGCACGCTTGAAGACATGGACCTCATCGAGGAAAACGCAAGCACTTCACCGACGTACACCTCGGTGATACTTACCGACTATGAAGCTGTGGCGGGGAAAACAGCGCCGGAATTTTAAACGTAGCAGCGGCCCGACGTAAGTCGGGTCAGCTTAAATCGTGCGGTGACTTATGAGCCATCAAAAAATCAAGCCTGGCGTCTGGGTAATGGACGACTTGGGATTACTATTTTTTCATAATGGGAACGGATTTTTGAAGCTGAATAAAGCTTGGTATCTGTCCTCATTCTCGGATCTGGATATAGCGATAGAGATTTTAACGAAATTTCCAGATTTCTTTGATCCGGCTACAGGTACAGAGGGGCCTGACAGTTATGAGCAGAGCAAAATCAAATTTATCTCTGGACCACAACCATAGCAGCGATGTCGAATCGTTGAGCGTCAAACTGGCATTGGTTGCACTACCTTACGGTGAAGGGCCACAAAAAATCATGCCATTGGGACTGCAAAATATTTCTGCTTATCTGAAGAAGCACAGTTCCGATGTTGATGTCACAATATTCGACTACTCCGAATCACATGTGTCGGATATAGACAGGTTAGTTGACCTCATAGACTGGGAACCAACGATGGTTGGGTTTTCGGTTTACAGCAGTAACGTGGTAGCCGCAAAACTATGGGCTAACACTGTTCTAGAACGTCTACCCGATGCTTTCATTTTCTGTGGTGGACCGCACATTAGCTTGGCTGCTGAGTCATTTTTGAGGTATGCAGCTGAAACTTACCGTGTTGCCCTAGTGGGGGAGGGGGAATACTCAACTCTATTGCTGGTTCAGGAGTTTACGAAAAAACAAAACCCCCCGATCGAATTATATACAAAGCAGTCAAAGCAAAGTCAGGCGCACAAATTAAATCTCGAAACGGTTCCAAATGCCGTTTGGATAGATACGCAGGGAGCATGTCTCACGAGTTATAAATGTAAAAACCAGCTTCCCGCCTGCGAATGGGAGAATCCACTGCTTGATTACACTACTAGCGATATTCAGTCCCTTCATTATACTGACAGACGGGATGGTATACGTAGAAAAGCAATAGCATTCACTAGCAGCAGGGGTTGTCCACTAGCCTGTTCCTTCTGCGCAATTGTAGCAGCCGACAAAGAAGGGCCAAAATGGCGTGCTGCCGAAGCCAGTACATTACTGGTATGGCTTGAGCAAGCCGCCCGCACCTACAGCTTCGAACATGTGTACATGATGGATGCGAATTTTTTTGTTCGCAAGGATCGGGTATTGGAATTTTCCAGTGGCTTATATAGCCTGTTTAAAGGAAAAGTTACCTGGAGTAGTTCTTCAACTGTTGGCTATCTCCTGAAAATTCAGGATGCACTGCCGACCTTGGTCGTTCAGGGCCTAAGGCTTGTAGAGTTGGGTATAGAGTCAGGCTCACAGAGTCAACTGGACTACATGAACAAAAAGGTGACTGTTGAGAAAAATATTTCTGCCGTTCGGGCACTTCATGACAATGGTATCGCGCTAGGCCTAGATTTTATAATGTTTTACCACGACCAGAACCCAAGGGAAATACTGGAAAACCTTTTGTTTATACTCCGCTCCGGCCTTACAGAGCACGAGTCTCTAGATCACTATTTCAATATAATGATGTTGTACCCCGGCACTCCCGTGAGAGAGGTATTGGAATTAAGGTTAGGATACCCACTGTCTCTGGAGGAATTACCAGATTCACGGCAATTTATACAAAACCATGAGGTTTCGTTAATCTATAATTCTTTCATCGATGGCTTTGCCAAGAAACACCTAACTCGACTAGAAGCTGCGATTTCAAGAAACATCATGAAGGTCCGGGAAGGCACCGACGCATACACTCGAGCGTACTATTCACTTCTCAATATGTATCTACTCCACTTGCCGTTCAAGGTACTGTGGTCACTTTCGCGCAATCCTCGATCCGTTGATCAGGATTTAGTCGCCATTGATTATATTTATCTCATTGCTCTGAGTTTGGATGAAGAAGCGGAGCCAACGTCAATGGAGTCCAAGCATAGCGAGGTTACCACGGGCTCCGGAGGACGAAGAGGTGAACTAATAGCCAAAATTCGCTGAGGTAGCTAATGAACAATGACATCCGGATAGGCACTAGCGGCGGTCAGGCCGATCTTAAACGACTCGTAGAAAAACTAGAGAGCAACAATCAGGGATGGGAGGCGTCAGTCACGCATTTCAGTGTAGGGCTTCGCTTTTTTGAACCTTTCGACGTTGAGTTGGGAGAGTGTGCCTTGGCGAATGGAATATCCTTGGCAGTCCATCCTGTTGATATTAATCTTTCGGCTGAATTAGACAGAGAGGAGCTATGTGTTTGGAAACAAAACCTGAGAGGCTTCCCCTTTATCTATTTGGAGGAAGATCTTGGGTTATGGCGATATCAGAGGGTGTTTTTAGGAGCACATCAGACAGATCCAGGCTTTTCTGAAGTATCACTGTATCAGGCGGCGAGCAATGCCGCCTTTGTTCAAGAAATGGTTGGCATTCCAGTAGTCATAGAGAATCCACCTGTCTACAGTGGTGAGATAGGTATGGGGTTCTGGGAATACTACAAGCGAATTTGTGATTTATCAGGCTGTCAAATGGCTTTTGACGTAGGTCATTATCTAGGGTACTGCAGGGTTCATAACCTTTCCCATCCGATGCCAGATATAAAAAGCGATATCTGGAAGCACATTAAGACGGTTCATCTATCCGGGATGAAATCTTGGCGATGGAATGGTGTAGCTGTTTGGTTGGATCAGCATGCTGACAAATATAATGATGAGATGTTGCACATCGCTCAAGCCTGCATTACCAACGAGAAAGTATTACATAATGTACTTCTAGAAATGGAAGGCGCTGACAATGACGTTCGTCACCAAAATTTCCTGCTAATAAAGGCGATTTTATAGAGGCTTTGCTGATGCAAGAAATGTATGAGCGGTTCGGAAGCTTTTACTCATTTGATAATCTTCTGCGTGAAAGTCCGGAGAGTGGCCTTCCGGATATAAACTTTCGATTTGATTCGACACGCCGATTTATTGATATCGTCAGGTTCATAAATCGGCGCTGGCCTTTCTCGATCCCTTTTATATCCAGCGTTTACGGAGTGTCGTTCTGGCGGCCACTATTCGACAATTTCCCTTCTGATGCGGGCAACTGCCCCACGCTTTACGAGGCCTCAGTGACAAGGGCCGCAGCGGTCATACAAGAGCTTGATGCTGATTTTCTATCAGAGATAATCCACTATGAGGATTTTAGGAACGGATCTGGCGTTTTCTACTACTCGCCAGATGCAACCAGTACGGATGTATCGGTCCTGATCCCTTATGACCTCAGTTCTTTTTATTTATCGCTCATGTTTTACGGTCGAGCGTCGGCGCCTTCGTTCCTGTATCAGCAACTTGATATCGAACCTGGGTGCACCTATAGAGCAAAAAAGAGATGAATGCATGTCATCGAGTAGGGCGTGCTGATGCCCTTTACTTTGCAATCGCCATCACTGTAACCATCGTCGAGCTCGCGATCATTGCCACGACGCCGAATTTGGGAACACTGGCCCTCGAATATGCGCTTATCGCCCAGCTTGCCATATCAATCCTGGTAGAGTTTGGAACGGCGTACATTCTGGTTGTCAGGCTTGGGATTATTCGCGCGACACACGTTGGCTTTACCCTCAAAGCGATGAGTTGCTGTCTCTTTTTTTCTGGGGTGGTCGTCGCAGGTCGCTCTTTTTTTTACGGCTGGTCATTCATTCTCGCCTCGTTTTTACTCGACGCCATGGGAACCGGCCTACTGAAAGCTGCATTCAGGCCTGCCTACAGTGCAATGCATTATTCAGGTGTGGGCAAGCCCGCTGATTATATGAACAGCCTGAGAGGGTTTGGCGCAATCCGATTAGGTCTTCCCTGCGCGCTATTGTTTCTGGTCGGGGTCGCCAATTTTTTCGCGGCAAGTATGGAAGTAATCTATGCAATGTTCTTTATTGTAATTGGATGTCGGTGCGTCCAGGTCTTGCTCACTCGAAGTGATCTTCGAGAGGTGAGATTTGCCCCGACTGGAATTTCAAATACAGTAAAGCACCGCTCTGCTTCTATATTTGCGGCCCTCAAAAAGGCGCCTGTATTATGGGCATGTTATACCGTGGGCACAGTATTTGAATCAGTCATACTTATGTACGGAATCGGGTTGATCTACAAGTACAAAGGAATTTCACTCCTACCCGACGCCGTCACTTGGATGGGCGCTTCGGCAGTATCACTTTGCATCTATTTGATTTCCTATGCTGGCGCGGGTTGCGTCGTACGTTACTGGTCTTTCTTGAAGAGAAGTAAGGTGTTTTTAACAGCCTGCTCATGCCTGACTGGTGCTGTAGTCTACCTGCTTCTGCTAAATCCGGATGAGATCGGATACCTTGCAGGTTTACTCGGTTTTTGTTTCTCTGCATCTGTATCGGCAATACTTCTGGTCAGGTATGCATCTACTCAATTTTTGCTTCTGTTCAGTGAGCAGGACAGTGCCAAGATATTCCTTTGGGCAGAGCTGGCCGCAAACGTGGCGCTGATCGTAATTGTGGGTACGGCTACTGCCTTGGTTGGTCCTGAAAGCATATTGCGAATTTTCGGTATTCTTTTTGGCTTTTCTACTGCGGTTGTGATCATGTTTTGTATAAAAAAACCCTATGAGTGCTCGGAGTTTCCCTAACAAACTAACTTACCAATCGAAATGGCCAATGCGCCCATGCGGCACATCGGCCAATCACATCAAACCGAAGTAGCCTGCTCCACCAAATCCGCTGGCGACACAATGCTGGTCTTGCCACCCCGCGAACGGCCCGAACTCAGGTACTCGGCAATCGATTCCTGGGTGACTTCCCCGAGGAATACCCGCTCGGCGTCCATCACCGGCAACCATGATCGATTGAACTCGTACATGCGCGACAACAGGATGCGCAAATGCTCGTCGAACGCGGCAGTGGCGTTGAATCCAAGCAGGTAGTGCGCGCAGGTGCCTTGCTGACGGTGCAGGTCACGGCGACGGACATAGCCCAGGCCTTTGTTGTCGGCGTCGGTCACCACCACGTAACGACGGTCGAGTTCGTCCATCAATTCCAGCGCTTCAGCCACCGGGGTTTCCGGGCTGACGGATGGCGCGTTGTCGGCAGCATCTTCGGCGCGAACCAGCAGCAGGCGTTTGAGGGTGCTGTCCTGACCCACGAAGTTGCTGACGAAGTCGTCCGCCGGGTGTGCAAGCAAGGTGTCGGGATGATCGACCTGGATCAGTTTGCCGGCCCGGAAGATGGCAATTTTGTCGCCCAGCTTGATGGCTTCGTCGATGTCGTGGCTGACCATGATCACGGTCTTGTTTAGCGCCCGTTGCATCTCGAAGAACTCGTTCTGGATCATCTCGCGGTTGATCGGGTCGACCGCGCCGAAGGGTTCGTCCATCAGCAACAACGGGGCATCGGCCGCCAGCGCACGAATCACGCCGATCCGCTGTTGCTGACCACCGGACAACTCACGTGGGTAGCGGCTCAGGTACTGCTTGGGCTCAAGCTTGATCATGCTCATCAACTCGCGGGCGCGGTCGTGGCACTTCTGTTTGTCCCAGCCCAGCAAACGCGGAACGATGGTGATGTTTTCTTCGATGGTCATGTTCGGGAACAGACCAATCTGCTGAATCACGTAGCCGATATTGCGGCGCAGGGTCACTGCATCCAGGTCGGCGGTGTCTTCACCGTTGATCAGTACTTTGCCGGAGGTCGGCATGATCAGCCGGTTGATCATTTTCAGTGTGGTGCTCTTGCCACACCCCGAAGGCCCGAGGAATACACAGATCTCGCCTTCGTTGACGGTCAGGCTCACAGAATCCACGGCGATGACGTCTTTACCGTTGGTGTGAAACGTCTTGGTCAGGTTCTGAAGTTCGATCATTTGCTTTGGATTCATCATTTCAATAGACCTTTTGGAGTCAGCGTGCGTTGCAGCCATTGCAGAAGCAGGTCGGCGAAGATGGCCAGAAGACTGACCAGTACGGCGCCAACGATCAGCATCGACATATCGCTGCGGCTGATTGAAGCGAGAATAAGTACACCCAGACCACCGGCACCGATGGTCGCGGCGATGGTCATGACACCAATATTCATCACCACGGCAGTGCGCACCCCGGCGAGAATCACGGGCACGGCGATGGGCAACTCGACCATGCGCAGACGCTGAGCGAAGGTCATGCCGATGCCTTTGGCCGCTTCGCGAATGCCAGGGTCGACCCCGGTCAATGCCAGGTAGGTGTTACGCATGATCGGCAGTAGCGAGTACAGAAACACGGCGGTGATCGCCGGCATCGGCCCCAGGCCCTGACCGAACTTCGAATAGAACGGCAGCAACAAGCCGAACAAGGCAATCGACGGCACGGTGAGCAGCACTGTAGCGCTGGCTTGCAGCGGACCGGCCAGTACCGGGAAGCGCGTCATTAATACGCCCAAAGGAACGCCAACCACGATGGCCAGGGTCACCGCGATCCCGACCAGGGTGATGTGCTGCCAGGTCAGGTGCAGGACCAGCGGCCAGTCCAGGTGGGAGAAGGTGCTGAAGATATTCATGGCTTCTCCTTATTGTCTTGGGAGACAGGGTGCGGTGGGTGCTCGCGCAGGAAGTCCGCGGCAACGATGGAGGGGCTGTCGTGATCGACATCGACCCGCGCATTGAGCGTGCGCATGGTGGTGTCATCCAGCAGTTCGGCCAGCGGCTTGAGCAGCGCGGCGAGGTCCGGATGAGCATCGAGGTATTCCTGGCGAATCACCGGTGCAGCGGTGTAGTCCGGGAAGTAGTGCTTGTCGTCTTCGAGCAGCTTGAGCTGAAACGCGTTCAGGCGCCCGTCCGTGGTGTAGACCAACCCGGCGAAAACCTGACCGTTACGCAGCGCGGTGTAGACCAGCCCGGCATCCATCTGGCGGATGCTCTCGCGGTTCAGGTTCATGTCGTATTGCTTGACCATACCGAGCAAACCGTCGGAACGGTTGGCGAACTCGGTATCCAGCGCAACGATGTGTTTGTCTTTCACCTCGTCTTTCAGGACGCGGCTCAGGTCGCTGATGGTGTTGATCTGCGGGTACTGGTCAGCGACTTTTTTCGGCAACGCCAGCGCGTAGGTGTTGCTGAATTTCGAGGGCGAGAGCCAAACCAGCCCCTTCTTCGCATCCAGCGTCTTGACCCGCTCAAAGGTCTGCGCGCTGTCGAGCTTTTCGTCGACATGGTTGTAACTCACCAAGGACACCCCGGTGTACTCCCAGATCAAATCCAGTTGCCCGCTTTCTTGCGCGCTACGTGCCAGAGTGCTACCCAGGCCGCCGGTCACTTTGACGTCGTAGCCGTTGGTGCGCAAATACTGCGCGGTGAGTTCCGCCAGGATTGTTTGCTCGGTGAACACTCGGGCGCCGACGCGAATTACCGGTTTTTCAGCCGCCTGGGCAAATCCCGAGAGCAGCAAGGCAAAGCCTATAAATAAGCATGATTTTTTCATTGGAATTCCTTTCAATCAGCGGGTCAGACCGCGTTCCAGCCAGAGTCGGCTCGCCAGGGTCACCACGCCATCAAGCAGCAGTGCGAGCAAGGCAGTACACGCTGCGCCAAGCAACAGTTGCGGCTGATTGTTCAAGGCAATGCCGGGGAAAATCAGGCTGCCCAGGCTGTTGGCGCCGATCAGAAAGGCCAACGGGGCCGTGCCCACATTGATCGCCAGCGCCACCCGCACACCGCCGATGATGATCGGCACGGCATTCGGCAATTCGACACGCAGCAGCACCTGGGTGGGTGTCATGCCGATGCCGACGGCGGCTTCCTTGAGTGAACCCTGAACGTTTTTCAGGCCTTCGTAGGTGTTGCGCACGATGGGCAACAATGAGGCGAGGAACAGGGCGAAGATGGCCGGTCCGCTGCCAATCCCGAGAATCCCAAGGGCAATGGCCAGCACGGCGAGCGGTGGGACGGTGTTACCAATATTGAAGATCTGCATGAAGCGTTCGGCGCGGCCGACCATGCTCGGTCGGCTGAGGGCAATGCCAGCAGGGATTCCGACTACCAGGGCTGCCAACATTGAAACAACAACCAGAATCAAATGAGCTTGCAGATAAAACAACAGATCGTCTTGGTACTGTTCGATGGTACTGATGCCGATCCAATGGACCAGCAGGGCCAGAAGTGCAATGACAACCGCACCTCCCAATAGCCCCTTGCCATAGCGATTAGCCACAGGCGGACTCCTTATTTCAGTCGGCAAACGCGTTGCAAGGCCGGCCAATATTGGCAGCACACAAACGTTCGCGAAGAGCAGCGGGTGGGTCGCCGGTAAGGGTTTAACCTCGGCGAAAACACAAGCCATAAGCGCAGCTTCGTCAAGCTAACCAGCTGATTTTTCAGCCCCTGACGTTGGCTGTTACAGGGGAGTGGACGTCTCCACGACCTGAAAGGTTCCCATGAAAGACACTATTTCGCCACCCGTGATCGACTGAACGGTTCGGTTATTGCATCCAGTTGGGCTATAATCGGCGCCCTTTTTTGAATCACCTGCCAGGCGATTTCCCATGACCAACCAGGCCGCCGAAGTCGCGAAACGCCGCACTTTCGCCATCATTTCCCACCCGGATGCGGGCAAGACCACCATCACCGAAAAGCTGCTGTTGATGGGTAAGGCCATTTCTATCGCCGGCACGGTGAAGTCACGTAAATCCGACCGCCATGCGACATCCGACTGGATGGAGATGGAGAAACAGCGCGGGATTTCCATCACCACGTCGGTCATGCAGTTTCCGTATCGCGACCACATGATCAACTTGCTCGACACCCCGGGCCACGAAGACTTCTCCGAAGACACCTACCGCACCCTGACGGCAGTGGATTCGGCATTGATGGTGCTCGATGGTGGTAAAGGCGTCGAACCACGGACCATCGCGTTGATGGATGTCTGCCGTTTGCGCGACACCCCTATCATCAGCTTTATCAACAAACTCGACCGTGACATCCGTGACCCGATCGAACTGCTTGATGAAATCGAAGCCGTCCTCAAGATCAAAGCCGCACCGATCACCTGGCCCATTGGTTGCTACCGCGACTTCAAGGGCGTGTACCACCTGGCCGACGACTACATCATTGTCTACACCGCCGGTCACGGCCATGAGCGTACCGACGTCAAGATCATCGAAAAGCTTGATTCGGATGAAGCCCGCGCCCACTTGGGTGATGAGTACAAACGCTTCGTCGATCAGCTGGAGCTGGTGCAAGGCGCCTGCCACGAGTTCAACCAGCAAGAATTCCTCGACGGCCAGTTGACCCCGGTGTTCTTCGGCACTGCGCTGGGTAACTTCGGTGTCGATCACGTGCTGGACGCTGTTGTGAACTGGGCACCCAAGCCACTGGCCCGGGTCGCCAACGAACGCACCGTGGAACCAAACGAAGAAAAATTCAGCGGTTTCGTGTTCAAGATTCAAGCGAACATGGACCCCAAGCACCGTGACCGTATTGCTTTCATGCGTATCTGTTCGGGCCGCTATGACAAAGGCATGAAGATGCGCCACGTGCGTCTGGGCAAAGAAGTGCGAATCGGCGACGCGCTGACGTTCTTCTCCTCCGAGCGCGAACAACTGGAAGAAGCCTTCGCCGGCGACATCATCGGCCTGCATAACCACGGCACGATCCAGATTGGCGACACCTTCACCGAAGGTGAGAACCTGGGCTTCACCGGTATCCCGCACTTCGCCCCGGAACTGTTCCGCCGCGTACGCCTGAAAGACCCGCTCAAGTCCAAGCAATTGCGTCAGGGCTTGCAGCAACTGGCCGAAGAAGGCGCGACGCAGGTGTTCTTCCCGACGCGCAGCAACGACATCATCCTCGGCGCCGTCGGTGTGCTGCAATTCGATGTGGTCGCCAGCCGCTTGAAAGAGGAATACAAGGTCGAGTGCGCTTACGAGCCAATTACCGTGTGGTCAGCCCGCTGGATTGAATGCAGCGACAAGAAAAAGCTCGAGGACTTCCAGATCAAGGCCGTAGAAAACCTTGCAATCGATGGCGGCGGTCACCTGACCTACCTGGCACCGACCCGGGTCAACCTGGCCCTGATGGAAGAGCGCTGGCCCGATGTGAAATTCCGCGCAACGCGTGAGCATCACTGATAGCGAGTAAAGCGGAACGCGTAGTTGCAAGCCTGCTCCCACACAGGATTTTTTGGACAGACACCGATGTGTGACTGATACAAAAATTCTGTGGGAGCAGGCTTGCCTGCGAATAGCTTCACACGGTCTACCTGACAGACTCAGATCATTTCATTGCGAATCCAATCAATCACCGATGTACGCTTCGGCACCCAGCCCAGCAGTTCACGAGCATGTTTGCCGCGTACCCGGCTATTGGAACCTAAACCATAGTTGGCCATTTCATAGCCCCACTCGGCTTCAGCGTCTTTGAGCGGCCAGTCCTGCGCTTTGCCCAGACCCAATACCTGCGCGATAGCGTTGCTCATGTCGACAAACGCCGCTTCGCCACTCTCCACGAAGTAGAACGTACCGGCCGGATTTTTCTCCAGCGCCAATGCGTAAAGCTCCACTACGTCTTCAATGTGCACGTTGGACCAAATATTCTGGCCCGTTCCCACGTGACGGACGATGCCGCTTTTTTGTGCTTGTTTCAGCAACCGTGGCAATTGCACGCTGTCGCGTTTCACACCCAGGCTGTGACCATAGATCAGGGTGTTGCAGATCACTGCGGAGCGCACGCCCTGTTTTGCCGCACCCAATACCAGGTTGTCGATGGCTACACGGCCAGCCTTGTCGGCAGTCGGCTCAGGCAATTGATCTTCGACATAAATCACGTCGCTGGATTTACCGCCAGACGCATCACCGACGATGCTCGAACCACTGGTATGCAAGAAGGGTTTGTTCGAGCCTTTGAGACCGGTGATCAACGCTTCGACGGCACCACGGTGGTCGCTGCTGGCGGCATTGATCACGCCATCGGCCTTGCTCGCTTGTTCGGTCAGCAGTGCGCTGTCGTCCAGCGTGCCAATGACCGGCGTAATACCCAGCGCGGTCATCTCTTCAGCCTGTTCGGCGCTGCGCACCAGACCGGTAACGTGATGGCCTTTTTTGACCAGCCCGGTGGCGATGGAGCCGCCAATAAAACCTGCGGAGCCGGTGATGAAGATGTTCATGGGATAACTCCTCAATGGGTTAAACAATCTATACCCAGTATTGAGAAGTTATTACCCATGAAAAAGATCCGCCGAGCCAAATGACTGTTGCGCTGAAATCACGAATGACCGGCGTCCAACGGTCACTGTTGCAGCTGTCCCGCACGCCCCAACCAGCCCGGCGCGGCTTTTTGCAGCCACTCATTGGCGACCGGATTGTGCCTGATGCGGCTGTCGAAAAAAGCCTGGCTGATCGCCTGAATGGCGGCGACTTGTTTAGGGTCCGGAGCAGGCTCTGCACCGACAGGGCTGTAAGCGGAGCCTGCAGATCGCGCGCTTTTGCCCTTGGCATGACTTTTCCCGCCAGGGGTGTGCTCGTCGCCTGGCGGCTTGCTTGTCGCCTTTTTATCAGGCGGAATAGGGACCAAATCAGAGCCGGACAAGGTCTTGTAAGTAGACCGCGCCAGCTTCAGGCGATAACTGCCAGCAACCGTCACCGACTCGCCGAGTAATTCCCTCTGTTGGTTAGAGCTGACCCAATTAAAGGGGTCGTCATCGTCCGGGCTGGTGATCGTCAGTACTGGCGACGTTATGCGAGCGAACACCTCAGGCCTGGCCCCGACTTCAACATAAGGACTGAGCAGCAGCAAGGCTTTAGGCTGAATATCAACGCCAGATGCGACGCCCGCGTCTCCCGCGCCAGCCACCGCAACGGCCGTCTGCGCACCTAAGTCAAAACCGGCCACGACCACTTGGCTCCAGTCGATAGAAGCGAGTTGCACATCGCCTTTCGCTGCCCGTGCCCGTACTTCGGTCAGCACTTTTTGCAGGGTTGCCAGACGGTCGTGCAAGGCTGCGCCGGAGTAGCGATCAGCCGCCAGCTCACGAAACACGCCCGCTTGGGCCTGACTCGTGGCATAGAGTGCCGGGCCGTAATATTGCCCCTGAATCGACAACACCGCGTACCCGGCCTGCGCCCAGGCATTACGCCATTCTTCACCGGCCGTGGCCGACTCGCCGAGGCCCGGCAGGTAAATGATCAGCGGTAACCGCTCATGGGTGTCGGGTGCCACCCAGGCAACATCGACCGATTGCCGCCCGAGCTGCCAGGTCTCATCCCAGTTGGAAATGCCGTTGTGGGCAGGTTGATAGGCCGTGGCCAGATCCTGGTTAACCCATTCGGCGAATTTGATGTGCGGGTCCGCTGGGTCGCTGGCGCAGCCAGCTATCAGACCCAGGGTGCCGATCAGCACACTTACAGCAAGCCAGTGTCTCGGTTGAAAATTCATGCGCCCCACACAGTTCATCCCTATCAGTTGGCTCGGCTATAACAAGCAAGCCTAACCGCACCGGCCTCATGCCACGAGTGGGACACGGTAAATAATGGGTAAATACCTGCCCTACGCGGCGTAATTCGCCAGCTTCTTTTGGATGAAATCGAGAAAACATTGAATGCGCAGCGCCAACTGCGAGTTTCGGTAGTACACCGCATGGATCGGTTGCCGATAACCACTGTTGGCTTCCGGCAGGATCACCTGCAGTCGCCCGAGGCGGATGTCTTCGTGGGTCATGAAGTGAGAAAGGCAAACAATGCCCTCCCCGGCCAACGCCAACTGGCGCAAGGTCTCGCCACTGGAGGCGGACACCGCAGGCTGGATCTGCAATCGATCACCCTCTGCGTGGCGCAACGGCCAATGGTTCAGGCTTTCTGTCTGGGTAAAGCCGAGCAAGGCGTGGCTCGCCAGTGCTTCCACCGTGGTCGGTATGCCGTGCTGTTCTAGATAGGCGGGGCTGGCGAGAATATTCAGCGGGCTGCTGCCCAACGAACGCGCATGCAGCGTCGAATCGGCAAGGATACCGATGCGAATCGCCACATCCGTGCTTTGTTCAAGCAAGTCGATGATCAGGTCGTTGCTGTTCAGTTCAAGCTGAATGTCCGGGTACAGCGCGCGGAACTCGGCGACGTAAGGCACCACCGCGTGCAGCATGAACGGCGACGCGGCATTGATCCGCAAACGGCCGGAGGGCACGTGCTGGCGCAGGGACAAGCGCTCTTCAAGTTCATCCATCTGCGCCAGAATCTGCTTGGCTTTTTCGAGGAAAAACTTACCCTCTTCCGTCAGGTCCATGCGCCGCGTGGTGCGATTGATCAGGGTGGTTCCCAGCTTCGCCTCAAGCCGCGACAACGTCCTGCTGATCGCCGAAGGGGTTTGCCCCACGTGTTCGGCAGCGGCAGAAATCGAGCCGCTTTCAATCACCGAAACGAATACCTGCAGCTCATCTGATCTGGCTTTCACTGTTGTCTCCCGCTCAAAACTGGCTAAATATTAGCCTTGTTTTGTGCAAAAGAAAGACTGTTTCATTCGCGGCACAGATCCCCTGTAGCAACCGGGACGCGCCGTATTGTTGGAGAGCGCTTGGCGGTGTCAGATTTACCGCCTCGCCAACAGGCTGGCTCTCTATAAAATCTTTAAGTTATTGTTTTTAAATGATTATTTTCTGTCAGAGCAGATCAACTGTGGGAGCAGGCTTGCCTGCGAAGAGGCCCGTCGTGTAAAAGAGATCGTCATGACTTGCGGAATATTTGAGCCTGATCCAACGCGTTCGCAGCGGGACGCGTAGTTGCAGGCCTGCTCTCACGGGAGTTCAGAGTGAACCAAACACCCAGTTTGCTGCGCGACAGCGCGGCGTCGGAAACGGAAACGGGGCGGCATCTCCTACAGAATCAGACGCTGAATACGTTTGCCAAATGCTGCTCATAGCGCTTCACATCAGCCTCTATGGCCGGGACTTTCATCACGTCGACAGAGAGGAACGTCGGCAGCGCTGTCAGGCCCAAAAACGCGTTGGCTTTATGAAACGGGAAGTACACCGCGTCCACGCCTTTCCCTTCGAAGAAATCGCTCGGGTCATCGAATGCTTGCTGCGGGGCGTTCCAGGTTGCGGAAATCATGTACTGCTTGCCCTGCAACAACCCACCGCTGCCGTATTTCTGCGACGCATCGGAACGGGTACGCCCGTCGCTGGCGTACAGGCTGCCATGACCTTCGGTAAACACTTCATCGACGTACTTCTTCACGGTCCACGGCGCCCCCATCCACCAGCCCGGCATCTGGTAAATGATCACGTCGGCCCAGATAAATTTGGCCACCTCTTCAGCCACGTCATAACCGGCGTCGATTTGGGTTTCTTTGATATCAAAACCGGAGTGATCAAGGAACGCCAATGCCGCGTTGTGCAAGGTGGCGTTATACAAACCTTCGGAGTGAGCGAATTTTTTGCCGCCGTTCAATAACAGAATTTTTTTCATGAAAGGTCTCATCAGTATTCAATCGCAAACCGCAGTGCAGACGCGGCCGATTGAGGAGGTTAAAAATTGACTGACGGCAGGGTACCGACGAGACAGCGAATGAATAAGCCGCAGGCGGGCAAATTACATTTGATAAAAACGCACGAATAGCGCTCAGATTGTTGCTGCAGGGTTTTGAGGCCTTGAGTCCAGCAGGCTGTGTGAAAACGTAGCGAGCGAAGGCAAGACAAGGAAAAAACAGGCGAGGAAGCGGAGTTTACGTGTTGTAAATGAGCATTCCGAGCCTGTTTTTAACGCAGTATTGCCGAGCGCAGTAGTTTTCACACAGCCTGCCAAGCTCAGCGCTTCTGGATAGCTCAGTGTCGAGTACAGACAATTGCCCCTGACATAACCGCCCTATGGTGTCGGAGCGCGGACTGCACCGTCTGACAACCGCGCCCCCACCCTTGGAGTTGTCATGTCTACGCCGATTACCGTCCTTCGCGATACCCACCCATTGCCCCTGCTCGACGCCTGCAAATGGGAAAAACTCGAAGGTGACCCGCACACCGTCAACCTCAACGCCTACACCTCCGAGGACGGCAGCAAGATCATGGGCACCTGGATCTGCACTCCAGGCAAGTGGCGGGTGGACTATGTGAAGTGGGAGTACTGCCATTTCCAGGAAGGCTACTGCATCATCACCCCTGACGGCATGGCACCTATCCATCTGCGCGCTGGCGATATTTTCGTGGTCGAGCCCGGTATGAAAGGTACGTGGGAAGTGGTCGAAACCGTGCGCAAGTATTTCGTTTTTGCTTGAGCTGCTCTTTATCGATCAGTGCTGCTCGGCGGAGGCGGTCATGGCGAAAGCATCGGCCATGACCCGCCGCCCCGAAGCGTTATAGGCATTCAGACGTTGACGAGTGCGGGAATGACCTCCGGACGCGTTCGAAGACGGTTGAACCAGAGGTAAACGACCGGTGTGGTGTACAACGTCAACAGTTGCGAGACCGCCAGGCCGCCGACGATGGCGATACCCAGTGGCTGACGTAATTCAGAACCGGCGCCATGACCGAACGCCAACGGCACTGCACCCAGCAATGCGGCCAGCGAGGTCATCAGGATCGGCCTCAGGCGTAGCAGACAACCCTCACGTACCGCCTCGCGAGGCGACAAGCCCTGGGCTTCTGCCGCCAGCGTAAAGTCGACGATCATGATCGCGTTCTTCTTGACGATGCCAATCAGCAAAATGATGCCAATCATCCCGAGCACCGACAGGTCTTGTCCGCAAATAATCAACGCCAACAGAGCCCCGAAGCCCGCCGAAGGCAACGTCGAGATAATCGTCAATGGATGGATCGCGCTTTCATACAGGACGCCCAGCACGATATAGACGGTCAGGATCGCCGCAAGAATCAGCCATGGCTGGGATTTGAGCGAGTCCTGAAATGCCTGAGCGGTCCCCTGAAAACTACCCACAACGCTGTCAGGCAGCGCCACCGCCAGCGATGTTTGCTGAATCGCGGTAACAGCCTCGCTCAAGGCGTGCCCCGGTGCCAGGTCGAACGACAGCGTGATCGCCGGGAACACACCTTGATGGTTGATGACGATCGGCATCAGTTCGTTCTTGATGTCGGACAGCAGGTTCAACGGCACCAACGTGCCAGAACTCGAATGTACGTAGAGATGACCCAGTGTCGCAATGGACAACTGCCAGCGCGGATCGAGTTCCAGGATGACCTGATTCTGGTCCAGTTGCGTGAACATCGTCGCCACCTGACGCTGGCCGAAGGCGTCATACAACACGTCGTCGATGGCCTGTACCGAGACGCCCATCCGTGCCGCCGTTGCCCGGTCTATCACCAGGGTTGCCTGTGTCGCTGCGCGCTGTTGATCGGAGGTGACATGTTGCAACTGCGGCAAGCCCTTGAGTTTGTCCAGAAGCACCCCGCTCCAATGATCCAGCTCGACACTGTCCGGGTCCTGAAGGGTGTACTGATACTGGGTCTTACTGGCCCGCCCGCCGATTTGTATGTCCTGGTTGGCCTGCATGAACAGCTTGATGCCGGGGACTTTGTCGAGCTGCGGCTGTAACCGGGCGATCACCTGCTGGGCCGACGTGGTGCGATCGCTGAAGGGTTTGAGGTTGATCATCACCTTGCCCTGGCTGATCGTCGGGTTGGGTCCGATCCAGAAATAGACCTTGGCCACGGCCGGGTCCTGGCCGACGATATTTGCGAGGAGAGCGACCTGCTCACGCATCGCCTTGGGCGAAATATCCGGTGCAGCTTCAGCCACGCCCTGGATCAAGCCATTGTCCTGTTGCGGGAAAAAGCCCTTGGGAATGTAGACATACAATGCCGCCGTCGCCACGAACGTCGCCATCGCGACCGCCAGGGTCAGGCGTTGATGGTCGAGCACCCAGTCAAGGCTGCGACGATATCCATTCAGGATGCCGGTAAATGCATTTTCACAGGCCTGCGAGAAGCGCCCTGGACGGGATTCCTCCTCGTGCTTGAGCAACCAGGCGCAGAGCATTGGGGTGATCGTCAGCGAGACAATGCACGACATTAAAATGGCCACACTGACGGTCACCGCAAACTCACGCATGAGCCGCCCGACGATGCCGCCCATCAGCAGAATGGGCAAGAACACGGCAATCAGCGACACCGTCATCGAGACAATGGTGAACGCCACTTCGCGTAGCCCATCCACCGCGGCCTGCATTCGCGACTTGCCCATCTCCAGGTGACGGACGATGTTTTCCATGACCACGATGGCATCGTCGACCACAAACCCCACGGCAATCGCCAGGCCCATGATCGACAGGTTATCGAGGCTGTAGCCAAGCAGGTACATCACTGCGAAAGTCGCCACCAACGACAGCGGAATCGTCAGGCTCGGGATCAGTGTTGCAGTCGCTTTGCGCAGAAAAACGAAAATGACCACGACAACCAGTGCAATAGACAGCAGCAGGGTGAACTGAACGTCATTGACCGACGCTTCGATGGTCTGCGTGCGGTCGCCCACCACTTGAACCTGAACATCGCGAGGCAGTGAAGCGGTCAGCGCCGGCAGCCGTGACTTGATCGTCTTAATCGTCGACAGAACGTTGAAACCGGGCTGTTTATGGATGTCGACAACGATGGTCGGTTGTCCACCGATGGCCGCTGCCTGCTGGGTGTCTTCGGCACCATCGATTACCTTGCCCAAGTCGCCCAGCTTGATGGGCACACCGTTTTTGTAGGCCACGACCTGATCACGATAGCCCTTGGGATCAAGCAATTGGTCAGTGGCGCCAAGGGTGATCGAACGGTACTGGCCATCGAGGCTGCCTTTAGGCTGATCGAGGGTACTCAGGCCAATCACACTGCGCACGTCTTCCAGTGTCAAACCGCGAGCGGCCAACGCGTCCGGGTCGATCTGGATACGCACGGCGGGTTTTTGCTCACCATGAAAATCCACCATACCGACCCCAGGCATCTGCGACAGTTGCTGGGCCAGGTAGTTATCAGCGTAACGGTCCAGCTCGGGCAAGGTGCGGGTCGGCGAGGTCAGCGCCAACGACAACACCGTGAACTCCGCAGGGTTGACCTTGTTGAACGTCGGCGTGCTGGTCATGGTTTTCGGCAACGTGGCACTGGCGGTATTGATCGCCGACTGCACGTCCTGGGCAGCGCCATCAATATCGCGGGACAGGTCGAATTGCAGCACGACCTGGGTTTTGCCCGCCGCGCTGGTGGAGGTCATCGACGTGACCTGCGGTACCGCCGAGAACGCTCTCTCTAGCGGCGTCGCCACCGACGTCGCCATGGTTTCGGCACTGGCCCCGGACAATTTCGCAGTGACCTGAATGGTCGGAAAATCCACGGTCGGCAGCGGTGCCACGGGCAACTGGAAGTACGCGAAGCTACCCAGCAACATCACCCCCAACGCCAGCAGGCTCAGGCCTACGCGACGCGGGATCAAGCTCGACAAGGCGTTCATCGAGGAACCTCTATAACGGCAGGCGACTGCGATTGAGCAAGCGTTTGAGCGGCGTTCGCTTCGGGCTTGATCGCCATGACACGAATACCCGGTGCGATCCGCGACTGCCCCTGCACGACGACGGTTTCACCGAGCGCCAGACCTTGGCGAATCCATTGTTGATCGGCCACTACCGACGCGGCGTCGACCTGACGCGGCTCTACCCGTTGATCCGCATTGACGACGTACACGAACGAACCTTTCTGACCTTGCTGAACCGCGGTGGCCGGCACCACCGTGGCACCGCGCTGGGTGTGCAAGAGCAGCCGCGCGCTGACCAATTGGCCAGGCCACAACTGGTTTTGCGCATTGTCGAACTCAGCCTTGAGCTGGATCTGCCCACTGGCAGCCGACACCTGACTGTCGATGAAACTGAGATGACCGGTCGCGATCTGTTTTTTACCGTCACGCGTTACAGCCACCACTTGCAGTGCCTGTCGGCCGTTCTCTTCGAGTATTTCGGGCAGGTCGTCCTGGGAGACGGAAAAGGCCACCGAAATCGGGTTCATCTGGGTAATAGTGACCAGCCCAGTAGCCTCTGCGCCATGCGCAATTGAGCCAACGTCCAGCAAGCGTTGGCCGGTGCGCCCGGTCAGCGGCGCCATGACCTGGGTAAAGCTCAGCTGCAGCCGGGCGTTATCGAGCGCCGCCTGATCCGCCTGAACGGTGGCCTGCTGGGCCGCCAGTTGAGCGCGGAAGGTGTCCACATCCTGCGTAGGTCCCGCCTTGGCCTGCGCCAACTTGATGGCCCGATCCAGATTGACACGCAGGTTCGCCAGTTGCGCCTGATCCTTGGCCACCAGGGCCACTGCCTGCGCTACCTGAGCCTGATAGACCCGGGGGTCGATCTGCGCCAGTTGACTGCCCTCGGTGACCATCTGCCCCTCGGCAAACAGCACCTTCTGCAACTCACCATCGACCCGCACGCGCACGTTGACGCTGTTGAGTGGTTGCACATTACCGATTGCGTCGAGCCAGATCGGCAGGTCCTGTTGCTGAGCCTGCTGCATGAGTACAGGGACGGCGGAATCCTGTTGGCCAACCGGCGCCGCCTGAGTCCGCCCCGCCCACGCGTAACGAGCCAGTAAAGCCACGACGATCATCACGACGATCATCACGATGACCAGCCCCGGAAAAAGCCAACGTCGAGGCAAAGCAGATGGCATGAGGTTCATGGATGGGTGGCCTTAAAGGTGGATGAAGAAGACGCTGAAGGGTTCGAGTCAGCAGCAATGGTCGCGGGTGTGAAGTCACCCCCCAACGCCCGAAACAAGCCGACCGCAGCCTGCAAATGCTGCAAGCGGACCTGCAACAGGCTGTCTTCGGCCTGGTATTGGGTGCGCTCGACAATGAGCAGGGTCTGGAAGTCGGTGGAGCCCAGCCGATAACGGACTTGCGCTAGCCTGGCGGCTTCACGCGCGGAAGTGACTGCAGCCTGATTCAGCGTGTAGGTTTGATCGAGCTGATGCGCGGCGCTGAGCTGCGTCTCCACATCTTGCAGGGCCTCAATCACTGACTCCCGGTAACTGGCGGTCAACTCCTGAGCATGGGCCCGGTCGACATTCAATTGACCTGTGAGCTGCCCGCCCGCGAACACCGGCTGGGCCAGTGTGCCGATGGCACTCCAGATGCCGCCGCCCGCGAGGGTGTCGATCCCGCCCATCAGGTCCAGCGAAATATTGGGAAGAAATGCCGCCCGTGCGACACCGACATCGAAGTTGGCCGACTTCAATCGAGCCTCTGCCGCTTGCACGTCCGGGCGTTGCCGCAACAGGCCGATGGGCAATCCGGCATCCGGGTGCGGAACCGCGAGGTCCTGGAGGCCGGTTTGATCAATCTTGAAACCTTGCGGTGGGACGCCCACCAACACGGCCAACTGATACAGCGCCTGATCGCGCTGCTGACGCAATGGCGGCATGGCAGCCTGAAACGTCTGCAAGGCATTGCGCTGTTGCTCGACCTCAAGGTTGGAAACCGCGCCTTGACTGGCCTGGACCTCGACCAGCTCAAGCACCTGCTGCGCATTGTCGGCAATCGACTGGGCAAGGCGCAGTCGATCATTCAGCGACAGCACCTGAAAATACGTGGTAGCAATGGTCGCGCCCAAGGTCATGCGCAGCGTCTGGGCATCGAACACACTCGCATTCGCCAGGGCAGTGGAGGAATCAGCCGCCGCCCGCGCTTTGCCCCAGAAATCAACCTCGTAGGTGGCCTCGGCAAACACGCTGCGTTTTGCGGTGGTCCCGTAATTGTCCTGGCGCTGAACGTTACCGCCGAGGGACAGCAGCGGGTACTGCGCAGCCCCCGCTACCTGTGCAAGGCCCCGCGCTTCATCGATCCGGCTCATGGCGGCCTTGAGCGTATAGTTTTCGCTCAGCCCCTTGGCGATCAGTCCGTCGAGTTCCTGGCTGTGAAACTCTTTCCACCACGGCCCACCTGACGCGGGCGCCTCAGCGGCACCTTGCGCACCCGTCCACGCAGAGGCGAGCGGCACGTCGGGCTGATTGTAGGAAGGCACCAGAGAACACCCCCCAAGCATCAGCCATCCCGTGAACACCAGGGACCGGACTGCCCGTCCTGATCTGATCGTGCGCCCTGGAGATAAACGCTGCGTGAGCGCCGACGGTATTGTTGCGGCTGGCATGTGCTGATTGTCCCCGTTAACCCTTGTGGCATGACCCACGAATGGCACGAAGATAGCGAACGACGACTGTCAGAGCGGTCCTCTGTACTTAAACAATTGTTTAGGTAGCCGTACCGCAACGATGGGGCGCCCATCTGCACGACATAACCTTGGACGGGCAGGATGCCGAACCCGGTTGTCGGATCGATTTTATGGAGGGTGATTTGAGGGGTCGACATCATTCGAAGCGAGGGTGAATGGGTCTTGCGCTGCCAATTCCCGCGACCCGCTCGTTGATAGGCTCAACGAGCGGGCCGGAGGCAATCAGGCTTGCCGCGTTACTCGGCCTTGCAGTACGACTCAACAATTGCCGAGAAATCCTTGCCGCCTTCGCCGCGCAGGCTCATCGCCTGATACAGCTGTTGCGCCATGGCACCGAGAATCACCGGCTGATGGGCGACTCGTGCTGCTTCGGTCGCCAATCCCAGGTCCTTGAGCATCAGTTCCGCACCGAAGCCACCGGTATAACCGCGTGACGCTGGCGCGGTTTCGACGATGCCCGGCCACGGGTTGTAGACCTCGGAACTCCAGCAACGCCCGGTGGAGCTGTTGATGATGTTGGCCAGAACGCCGGTATCGATCCCCAGCGAGTTGCCCAGAGCCATGGCTTCGGCCACGCCGATCATGGAAATCCCCAGCAGCATGTTGTTGCAGATCTTGGCGATCTGACCGGTGCCGATGTCGCCGCAGTGGACAATATTCTTGCCCATCTGCGCCAATACCGGTTTCAGCACTTCGAAGTGTTCTGCGCTGGCGCCGACCATAAAGGTCAGGGTGCCAGCTTGCGCACCGCCCGTGCCACCGGAAACAGGTGCATCACCCAACACCACGCCTTGCTTGGCCGCAGCCGCTGCCACATCGCGGATGGTCTGTGGATCGATGGTGCTGCAATCCACTGCGGGCACGCCTCGGGCGATGCCGGCCAGTACGCCATCTTCATTCAGGTACACGCTGCGCACATGTGCGGCAGCCGGCAGCATGGTGATGACCAGCTCGCTGCCCTGCGCCGCGTCCTTGGGCGAAGTGCTGATGTGACCGCCCAGCGCCGCGAGTTCGGCCAATACGGTCTGGTTTAGGTCGAACAAACTCAGCTGATGACCGGCCTTGATCAAGTTGCGGGCCATGGGAGCGCCCATGTTGCCGAGGCCGATAAATGCGATTTTCATAGTCGTTCTCCTGTCAGGTGACTTAGCGCAGATGGATGGTGGTGTTCACGCCATCGTTCACGCTGTCATCGTCGAACCAACGGCTGGTGACGGTTTTGGTCTGGGTGTAGAACTGCACCACTTGTTTGCCGTACGGGCCCAGATCACCGAGTTTCGAACCACGCGAGCCAGTGAAGCTAAAGAATGGCACAGGCACAGGAATCGGGATGTTAATACCCACCTGGCCGACATCGATCTCACTCTGGAACTTGCGCGCCGCCGCCCCGCTTTGGGTGAACAAGCCCGTGCCGTTGCCGTACGGGTTAGCGTTGACCATAGCAATCGCTTGATCGAGGGTGTCGACTTCCAGCACCACCAGTACGGGGCCGAAGATTTCCTGGGTGTAGATCTGCATCTCAGTGGTCACACCCGAGAACAAGGTCGGGCCGATGAAATTGCCGTCTTCGAAGCCTGGCACCGAGACGTTGCGCCCATCCAGCTCCAGCTTGGCGCCTTCGCGAACACCGCTTTCGATCAGACCCAGCACACGTTCCTTGGCCCGTTTTGAAATCACCGGACCGACGTCGGTGCCCGCTTCGCTACCGGCGTTGACCTTGAGTTTCTGTGCCAGCGCCTTGAGGTCTGGCAACCATTGTTTTGCCGCGCCCACCAACACCACCACAGAAGTCGCCATGCAGCGCTGACCTGCAGCACCGAACCCAGCGCCAACCAGTGCGTTCAGGGTCTGCTCACGATTGGCATCGGGCAGAACCACCGCGTGGTTTTTCGCGCCCATCATCGATTGCACACGTTTGCCGTGCTCGCCGGCAAGTTTGTAGACGTGAGTGCCCACTGCGGTCGAACCGACGAAGGACACGGCCTTGATGTCTTTGTGGGTACAGATCCCGTCCACTACTTGCTTGCCGCCGTGGACCACGTTAAGCACACCGGCTGGCACGCCCGCCTCGACGGCCAGCTCCACCAACAGCATGGTCGACAGCGGGTCTTGCTCGGACGGTTTGAGGACGAAGGTGTTACCGCAGGCGATGGCCATCGGGAACATCCACAGCGGAATCATTGCCGGAAAGTTGAAAGGCGTGATCCCGGCGCAGACGCCGATCGGTTGGCGCAGCGTGTAGGTATCTACGCCACCTGCGACGTTTTCAGAGAATTCGCCCATCTGCAACGTACCGATGGAGCACGCGTGTTCGACCACTTCCAGACCACGGAAGATGTCGCCTTCCGCATCGGCAATGGTCTTGCCTTGTTCTGCACTCAACACCACAGCGATGCGTTTCGAGTGTTCGCGGATCAATGCCTGGAGCTTGAGCATGATGCGCATCCGCGCACCGATGGGGGTGAGGCGCCAGGTTTTGAAGGCTTGCTCGGCGGCCGCAACCGCAGCATTCAATTCAGACTCGGTGGCGAAGGGGACTTGCGCCAGCACTTCCTGAGTCGCCGGGTTAACGATGTCGTGCCATTCGTTGGTCTGCGAATCGACCCACTCACCACCGATCAGCAGTTTGACGCGAGCCACGGCGGTGCCGTTTTTATTGATGGAAGGATTGAGCGAAGCGTTCATTGGAGTTCTCCTGGATTCGAGCGGCCCGATGCGGGCGGCAAAAAAAGTCAAAGCAAACGGCGGCTATAAAGCTTTGTGCCGTGCCGGGTCAGGCTTCATCAAGGCGGTGCAAAACAGCGCTATCACGCCCATGCCTATCAGATAAACGATGACGTAATGAGGGCTACCATCAGCGTAGGCCAACAACTTGGTGGCGATCATTGGCGCGAAACCACCCCCCAGGACGCCAGCCAGTTGCACCGACACCGAGATGCCGCTGTAACGAATTTCTGCCGGGAATTGCCGGGCGAACAACAGCGATTCAGGCGCATACAGAATCGGAAACACCACGCCGACCGCCAGCACCATGGCCCACCAGACCAACAGTGGCTCACGGGTTTCGAGCATGGCGAAGAACGGGTAGACGAATGCACAGAGCAGCAACAACCCTACGAAGTACAAGCGACGTTGCCCGACCTTGTCGGACAAGTGCCCGCACAGTGGCATGGTAATCAGTGAAAGGGCCGCGCCCGCCGTAATGGCGCTGAGCACATCGCCACGCGGGATCTGCAATTGATTGGCCGCGTACGCCAGGGCAAAGGTCACCGACATATAGAACCAGGCGTTTTCTGCCGTGCGGGCGCCGATGATGGTCAAGGTTTCGCGCGGGTGATTGCGCAACACCTGAAACAGCGGGATCTTGACCGCGATGTTCTGTTTTTTCATTTTTTCGAAGTCCGGTGACTCCGGGACTTTCAGACGAATCACCCAGCCGACGCCGAGCAGCACGATGCTGGCGATAAACGGCAGGCGCCAGCCCCAACTGAGCATGTCCGCTTCCGGCAACTTGGCAACCAGGCCCATGGCCAGCGACGCCAACACGAGGCCGGCGCCAACACCGGTTTGCGGCAAGCTGCCATAAAAGCCTTTCTTGCCTTCGGGCGCATGTTCGACGGCCATCAACACCGCCCCGCCCCACTCGCCGCCAACCGCCATGCCTTGCAGGAAGCGCATGAGCACCAGAATCAACGCGGCCCAGTAGCCGATCTGATCGTAGGTGGGAATCAGGCCGATAATGATGGTCGGTATCCCCATCATCAACAGCGTCAGCAACAGCATCGACTTACGCCCGATACGGTCACCGAAGTGGCCGAAGATCACCCCACCCAATGGCCGGCCGAGAAAACCAACGGCATAGGTAGCGAAGGCTGCCAACACACCGGTGATCGGGTCCAGGGCGGGAAAGAAAATCTTGTTGAAGATGAGCGCGGCAGCAGTGCCGTAGAGGAAAAAGTCGTACCACTCGATGGTCGTGCCAGCCATGCTCGCCATACCGGCAAGCCGATAGGGTTTGGTCTTTTTCGCAGAGCTGGCACCGAGTGCGCCAGCAGCCGCTGTTGTAGCGTTCTTCATAAACTCCTCCGCTTATTATTTTTGTGCAGGGTGTTATGGCATGTGGGTGTTGCCTGGGATGTGGCTAGCGACCTTGCTGGTTCGGCTCCTGAGCCGCTGATCAAGAAGTTGGTCATGGGCGTGTTTTGGAGTATAGATGTGCAAACTTCTAATAAGAACCCTCATAAAAGCCGGACCAATATGCAAAAAAACATCACCTCCTTGAGCCTGCTTAATTGGGACGACCTGAAGTTTTTCCTTGAGGTCGCCCGCACCCGCAAAGCCAGCACCGCAGCCAAGCGCCTGGCAGTGGACTATACGACAGTGTCCCGGCGGATCAATTCGCTGGAGGGCTCGCTGGGCACGTTGCTGTTCGAGAAGTCGCGCAACAATGGTTTTATCCTGACGCCCGAAGGCCAGCGCTTGCTGGGTTATGCCGAGTCGATTGAAAGCACGCTGCACCTGGCCTGCGAACAGGTATCTGGATCAGGCGTCGCCTTGTCCGGCCATGTGCGCATGGGCTGCACCGAAGGGTTTGGCAGTTTTTTCATCACGCCGCAGTTGACTCACTTTCTCGACACGTACCCGGCTATTTCGGTGGATATCCTGCCGCTGCCGCACTTCATCAGCCTGTCCAAGCGCGAAGCCGACATCGTCATCGCCCTGGAGCGCCCCGAACATGGGCCGTATGTCTGCTGCAAGCTGTGCGACTACAGCCTGCGCCTGTATGCCACCCAGGAATACCTCGACCGCCACCCGCCGATTCAACGCAGTACGGATCTGGCCAACCATCAGTTCATCAGCTATGTCGACGACCTGGCCTTCAGCTCAGAGCTGCTGTATCTAAGCAACCTGCTCCCCGGCGCCCACGCGCATCTGCGCAGCACCAGCGTCATTGCCCAGTACGTGGCAGCGCTGCAAGGTCGGTCATTGGCCATCCTGCCGTGCTTCCTGGCAGCACAAGACCCGCGCTTGCTGCCGGTGCTGGAGAGCGAAGTGAAGATCACAAGACAATTTTGGATGTACTGCAGAGAGGACTTGAGGAAGCTCAAGCGGATTACCTTGTTGTGGGATTACATCCGGGCCGTGACCGAGCAGAATCACGGGCTATTGCTGGGGACGACTCAGGAAATGCTGTTTGCCGATTGACCAGTCAGAAACGGCCCTCCTGTAGATACTCTGTTACCGATCAAGATTTTGCGACGTGTTTCTCACTAAAAAGCTTGTGACTACGCGTCCCGCCGCGATCGACTGCGCAGCGGTCGTGAAAATGGTTGATTTCACTTGCCCCTCGTGCGGGCTGTGTGAAAACCCTCGCCAAAAAATGAACTGCGCGCTCTCACGTGAATTCTGAAAAAGATCGTCTGGTATGCAGACCTAGAATTCACGTAGGGGCGCTATTTTTTGTACGTTTTTTAGCCAGTCACTCGGTCTTCGAGGTTTTCACACAGCCTGCGTGGGAGCGAATTCATTCGCGAATACGTTGGGTCAGGCGCCAATGATGTCCGGTGTGCAGGCCCCTTCGCGAATAAATTCGCTCCCACACAGGGGTCTTTGCAGGCCCAAAAGATAGTTTAGAAATATCTGAACTATCGATTTGAGCTTTCCTATTCTTTGATGTCATTAAGCCTGTCTAAGATCGCCATCAGAGCGAGCACTCCCCGTGCCTCGCCGGGACTGGATGCGCAGAGATCCAGCCCAAAGAAGATTGCCTTTTCAGCTACTGCCCATCGTTGCCGACTAGGCTTTAGCCATTGTCGTTCTATGCCATTGCCTGGAAAATCTTTGAGGTCTTCGATGAAACTGGAAATTTTTCGTACGCTCTGGGGCTATACCTCGAGCAAAACCCAGGCACTGGAAGAACTGCTGAAGGCCGGCTTCGACGGTATGGAGGCCCGCCTGCCTCTGGACGCCAGTGAACGTGAGGAGTTTGCCGCCTTTCTACGGGCCAACCGGCTCGGTTATATCAGCACTGTGTTCACCGCCTACGACGTCTTGCCTGAACAGGCCGCGCCGGTTGCCGAACATCTGGCCGATCTGGACAAGAAGCTCGCCTGGGCCGCCGAACTATCACCGCGTTTCGTCAATGTGCTTGCCGGCAATGACCGCTGGCAGTTACCGCAGCAGGTCGACTTCTTCGGCCAGGCGCTGGAACTGGCGCGCAAGCACGGTCAGGTGTGCAGCTTCGAAACCCATCGTTCACGCTCGCTGTTCAACCCGTGGGTCACCCTCGAACTGATCCGCCAACTGCCTGACTTGCGGTTCACCAGCGACATCAGCCACTGGATCGTCACGTGCGAGCGTCTGCTCAACGATCCCGAGGATGACCTCAGTGCTTTCGTCGAGCGGGTCCATCACATTCAGGCCCGGGTTGGCTACGACCAAGGCCCACAAGTCCCGCACCCGGCCGCGCCGGAATACGCCAAGGAGCTGGCTTTCCATCAGCAGCACTGGGAAGCGATCTGGCGTTCGCAACACGCCCGTGGCTATCAAGTCAGCACCCTGACCCCTGAGTTCGGTGCCGATGGCTATCTGCATCACCTCCCTTTCACCAATGTGCCTGTGGCCGATTTGTGGTCGTTGAATGTGTGGATGGGCCAGACCGAGCGCGAGCACTTTCAGCGTTTCACTCAATCGACTTGTCTTTGAAGGAGCGTTTTCGTCATGCCTGATCTATCCCAAACCACAGCGCCCTCTGTCGCTGCCAACTTCAACAGCATTCCCGTGGTGGACATTGCCGGCCTGTTCAGCGCCGACCTGGCCCAGCGTCAGGCAGTCGCCGCGCAGCTGGGTACCGCCGCCCGCGAAGTCGGCTTTTTGTACATCAAGAATCACGGCATCGAAGCGCATCTGATCAAAGGCCTGTATCAGGCGGCGAAGGATTTTTTCGACCAGCCCTTCGATACCAAGATGCAGCATTACATCGGCACCTCGAAGACCCACAAAGGTTTTGTGCCCGAGGGCGAAGAGGTTTACGCCAAAGGTAAGCCCGACCATAAGGAAGCCTTCGACGTCGGTTTCGAAGTGCCCGCCGATGACCCGCTGGTGCTGGCCAACACGCCACTGCTGGGGCCCAACGAATGGCCGCTGCTGCCGGGTTTCAAAGAATCGGTGCAAGCCTATTACGCGGCGATCTTCGCCCTTGGCCGCAGACTGTTCGGCGGCTTCGCCCTGGCGTTGGGTCTGGAAGAGAACTATTTCGATCCAATGGTCACCCATCCTCCGTCCAAACTGCGGCTGATCCACTACCCTTTTGATGGCACCGCGCAGGACGCGCCCGGCATTGGTGCACATACCGATTACGAGTGCTTCACGATATTGCTTGCCGACAAACCGGGCCTGGAAGTCATGAACGACCAAGGCCAGTGGATCGACGCACCGCCCATCAAGGATGCCTTCGTGGTCAATATCGGCGACATGCTGGAGGTCATGACCGCAGGTACGTTTGTTGCTACGGCCCATCGGGTCAGGACAGTGAGAGAGGAGCGCTATTCCTTCCCGCTGTTCTACGCCTGCGACTTCCACACCCAGATCAAGCCGTTGCCCAGCTTCGCCCAGGCCGGCAAGGACTACGAGGAAATCGCCATTGGTGAACACATGTTCGGCCAAGCCCTGCAGACCTATCAGTACCTGCGCAAACGGGTGGAAAACGGTGAGATCACGCTGCCGGAAAAAGCCCGAAAACCGTCGAGCTTCGGCCACCTGAAAAATAAAGCACCAGAACAGCCTTGATAGGCAACACCTCTAGAGCAGCAGCCCCATGAACGATCAATGCCGTACTTTTACTACCTCGGAGTCATCGACGATGCGTAAAAACAACAACACCGCTGCTCGCTTGACCGTACTTGCTGTCGCCGTACTGGGCGCGACCCTGACACAGGCCGCCACCACCGTGACGCCGGGGCAATTCAAAGTCGGGATGGAGATCACCTACCCACCGTTCGAGTCCTATGACAAGGACAAGAATGTGGTTGGCTCCGACCCTGAGCTGTCCAAACTGCTGGCCAAGCACATGGACCTCAAGACCGAGTTTCTCGACACCAAATTTCCGAGCCTGATCCTCGGCCTCAATGCCGGGCACTACGACGCGATTATTTCCGGGATGTACATCACCCCCGAACGCCAGGTTCAGGCGCAAACCATCGCCTACGCCAAAACCGGCGCGGCGGTCATGGTGCTCAAGGACAGCCCGCTCAAACCGAAAGTCCCGGAAGACCTTTGCGGTTTGAAAATCGGACTGGAAAAAGGCACCACCTGGGTTCCGCAGTTCAACAAGCTGTCCGCTGAGTACTGCGTGCCGAACAAGAAGGGCGCCATTGCCGTGAGTGAGTTCCCGTCAGCGCCGGAAGTGACCCAGGCGCTGCTGTCCGGCAACGTTCAGGCCCAGGTCGAAATCGACGGTGCCGCCGGCATGATCGCCGAACGCACCAATGGCCGCGTGGTGGTCAGCACCGAGCATTCGATCTATCAGCAAACGCTGGGCATCTTCGTCAAGAAAGGGAATGAAGAGCTGTATCAGGCGCTGCTTAAAGCCTTCGATGAGACCAAGAAAAGCGGCGAATACGCGGCGCTGTTGAAAAAATACAATCTCGAAGAACCGAGCAACTGATTCTTCCCAGCGTTTGACCTGCTGGCTTCCTTTGAGGCCGGCAGCGTGAGGTGTACATGCAATTTGACTGGTCTTACTTTTTTTCTCTGTTCTCGGTATCGGACTTCTGGGAGTCCTGCGTTACGGTGATCGAACTCAGCGCCCTGAGCTGGTTCATTGGCATGCTGCTGGGCTTCCTGCTGGCGTCCGCCAAGCTCTCGACAGCCCGCTGGCTGAGCGTTCCGGCGTCGATTTATATTTGGTTCTTTCGCAGCGTCCCGCTGTTGGTGTTGGTGGTGTTCGTCTACAACCTGCCGCAGCTGTTTCCTGTCACCCGCGAGGTGTTGTCCAACCCCTTCTATTCCGGGCTGTTCGCCTTGGTGGTGACCGAGGCGGCGTACATGGCGGAGATCCATCGCGGCGGCCTGATTTCGGTGGCCAAGGGACAAAAAGAAGCCGGCCGTGCACTGGGCGTGGGCGTGATTGGCATGGAACGCCTGATCGTGATTCCCCAGGCGTTTCGTATTTCCCTGCCAACGCTGATCAACGAATACATCACCGTGGTCAAACTGACCTCGCTGATCTCGGTCATCTCGCTGACCGAGTTGCTGACTGTCGGCCAACGTCTGTATGCGCAGAATTTCCTGGTGATGGAAACCCTGTCGGCGGTAGCGGTGTATTACGTGCTGATCGTCAGCGTGTTCGGCTGGTTGTTGCAACGCCTGGAGCAGCACCTGGAACTGAACAACCGTAAACCACAGACCCTCGACGAACCCAGCCTGATGCGCCTGCGGGCAAGTCTGACGCCACCCTTGAGCGAAGCCCGGCGCCAGATCGGGGCCGCCGCCGCACCAGCGCTGAAGCTGTTGAACATCCACAAAAGCTATGGCCAGCATGAAGTGCTCAAGGGCATAGATCTGGAGGTGAACACCGGTCAGGTGATCTCCATCATCGGACCGTCCGGCTCTGGCAAAACCTCGCTGATCCGCACCATCAACGGCCTGGAAAGCATTGATCAGGGCGAAATCATTTTGTTTGGCGAGCGCTTTATCGTCGCAGGCGATAAACCCAATAACCCGCAGATCCGCCGGGGGGTGCAGCGCATCGGCATGGTCTTTCAGAGCTTCAATCTGTTCCCGCACCGCACTATCGTCGACAACGTCACCTTGGCACCGCGCTACCACGGCAGTAACCGGCAGTTGAGTGAACATCGTGCGTATGCGCTACTCGACAAAGTCGGCCTGCTGGCCCATGCCCACAAATACCCGCACCAACTGTCCGGTGGTCAGCAACAGCGCGTCGCCATCGCCCGCGCCCTGGCGATGGACCCGCAGATCATGCTCTTCGATGAACCCACCTCCGCCCTCGACCCGGAACTGGTGGGCGACGTGCTTAACGTCATTCGCGACCTGGCCAAAGAAGGCATGACCATGCTCATCGTCACCCACGAAATGGACTTCGCCATGTCGATTTCCGATCGGGTGATTTTTATGGAGAATGGGCTTATTCAAGTCGATGCCGCGCCGCACGCGATCCGCGCGCAGGACGCGGGTGAGCGAGTCAGGCAGTTTATGGGGTTACCTGCGCTATAACCCCAGCATCAAACCGCTCAGCCGCTTGACCTTGCGCCTTAGCGCTTCGTCGAAAATGCCCTGGCGCGGCTCGATCAGGCTGAACCAATGCTTGGCGCGGGTGATGCCGGTGTAGATCAGCTCCTTGGTCAACACCGGATTCAAAGCCTCAGGCAGGATCAACGCGGTGTGGGCGAATTCCGAGCCCTGGGATTTGTGCACGGTCATCGCGTACACGGTTTCGACATCGTTGAGCCGGCTTGGCAGCACGAACCGCACGCCGCCACTGCCGTCATTGCGCGGGAACGCGACGCGCAACACGGGGTATCCAGCCTCCTCTGTGCTGCGTTCAGGCAAGCGCAGGGCGATGCCGATGTCGCCGTTCATCAAGCCCAGCCCATAGTCATTGCGCGTCATCAGCACCGGACGACCTTCATACCAGTGTTGATCGCTTTCGATCAGGTCAGCGTTGAACAGCGCCTGAGTGATCCGTTGATTCAGCCCCTCAACACCCCACGGGCCTTTTCGCACGGCGCACAGCAACTGGAACGAATCGAACGCCTCCAGTACCGAACGCGCCCACCGTGTCCAGCATGGATCTTCAAGCGCGACCCCTTCGGTTGGGCGCTGATCGGCCAGCACGCCCAGATAATGCCGATAACCTTGTGGCCCTTCGGCGCCCTGCCCCAACCCCTCTAGCAGCAAGCGCTCCAGCGAGCGGTCCTGTTCACCCTTGAGCGCCAGCGCGAACACATCCTTGTGGCTACGCGCAGCAAGCAATGCCCGCGCGTCTTCGACCTGTTGTTGATTGACCAACCGGGCCAGTTGACCGATGCCACTGCCCTGCACGAAACGCCGGGAATGGCGCAGCATCACCACCTGTTGCGCCAACGGGAACTGCGTGGCGTCACCTGGTTGCAATCCGCTTTTGTCCAAATCTTCGCCGCTGACTGCTTGCAGCCAGGCTTGGGTGTGCGGGCTATAGCGGCCCGCCTCGGCGTCGCGACACAAATCACCCAGCACCGCCCCGGCTTCCACCGAGGCCAACTGATCTTTGTCGCCGAGCAAAATCAGGCGCGCATGGGCCGGCAATGCCTCCAGCAGATTGGCCATCATTTCCAGGTCGATCATGGAGGCTTCATCGACCACCAACACGTCCAGAGGCAGCGGATTACCCGCATGGTGGCGGAAATGACGAGTGCCCAGTCGGCTGCCCAGCAGACGGTGCACGGTGCTCACGTCGCTGGGGATTTTTTGCCGCACGTCTTCAGCCACTTCAAGCGACAGCACTTGGTGACTGATGGACTCGGTCAACCGCGCCGCTGCTTTACCCGTGGGCGCCGCCAGACGGATGCGCAAGGGCTGGCCACTCTCCACGGCAGGCGCCTGCAACAACGCCAACAGCCGCACCACAGTAGTGGTTTTACCGGTGCCAGGGCCGCCCGTGATGATGCTGAAGGCGCCACGGGTCGCCAGCGCGCACGCCAGCTTTTGCCAGTCGATCAGCGCGTCCGGGGCCGGATTGGCTTTGCCGAACAACGCATCAAGGCGTTGCGCCAGATCAGTGGGGGCGGCGTCCGGTTGCGCCAGACGCTGACGCAATGCGGCGGCGATACGTCTTTCGTAGCGCCAGTAACGGCGCAAATACAGACGCCGGCCGGACAGCACCAACGGCTTGTGCGCCGCAGCCTCACTGTCATCATCGGCCTGCGCCACCAATGCACTGTCGGCCAACGCCTGACACCAGGCGCCACCGTCCAGCGCCACCAGCAATTGCGAAGGCAATAGCATCGGACCTGACTGCACGTCACCTTCAGGTGGCAGAGACAGAGCGAAATCAGGTTCCTTCAATGTTTCATACAGGTCCAGGCAGACATGCCCATGACCCAATTGATGGCTGGTCAACGCCGCCGCCAGCAGCACCAGCGAATCCGCCTGCGGGTCCAGCTCACTGAGGAACGCGACAAAGGCCCGATCCAGCGCCCGCAGCCAGCCACGTTCGACCCAGCGTTCGAGCAATAGCAGCAGGTCGTCGACACGACTCAGCGGTGTCAGCTCGGCCAGGCTTTGGGCGTCCAGCGGTGTGGGCAACAATTCAGCGAATGAGCGGCTCATGCGGGCTCTCCTGACAGCACATCTTCCTGGGGCAATGACTTGCCTTGAAACAGTAGATCCAGACGCTCAATCAGCTCACGCGGCGGACGGGTGAAGTAAGCGCCCTGACTCGGCGCACGGGTGCCGCGCAGGAACAGGTACAACGCGCCGCCCATGTGCTGGTCATAATCGTAGTCAGCCAGACGCGCCTTGAGCTGACGGTGCAGGGCCAACAGGTACAACACGTATTGCAGGTCGTAACGGTTATCCAGAATCGAGGCGGTCATCGCTTGCTCGGTATAAGCCTCTTCATCAACGCCCAGCCAGTTGGACTTGTAGTCGGCCACGTAATAACGGCCCTGATGCTCGAACGTCAGGTCGATAAACCCTTTGAACATGCCGTTGAGCGAGGCCGCTTCCGCTGGCGCTCGCGGCGCGCCGTCATGGGTGTAACGCCGAACCAGCGCATCCATCCGCGCCACGTCGACTTTGTGACAGGCGAACCAGAACTCCATTTCGACCTGATACTGACCCACCTGCCCCAACGAAACCGGCTGATCATCCGCCGCCAGATGCAACGGCACATTGAGCAGGTGCGTCATCCAGTCAGTGAGCGTCGGAATCCAGCCTTGCCAGCCACGCCGATTGCAGCGACTGCCGATGGCTTTTTCCAGCTTGACCGGGTCCGCTGCCGCTGCGGCAAAACCTTCACGCCCGGCCCATTCCAGCAAGCCGTGCAGAAAGGTCCCCGGATTAGGACCGCGCGGGAACCGATGGATGTCGCCACCACTGACCAGCACTGCGCGGGGTGCCTCGGGGTCGAGTCGTTCATCGTCGAACAGTTTTTGCGCCTGCGGGCTGTCCGGGGATTCGTCGCTGCCTGCGGTAAGAGTGTCACCAATACGCAGGGCGCTGTACGAGGCAATCCACCAATTTTCGGCGGCGCGGCGTTTCGGCAGGCGTGGTTTAAGCAAGACAGCTTCATTGCGTGGCGGGCTGAACAAGGCAGTCGTCGGTTCGGGCATGGCGTCGACGCTGATGGCCGTGCAGTCGGCTTTCAGGTGTTGCAGCCATTGGCTCAGCCCCGCGGATTCGCTCAGCGGCGCCCCGCCACCCAGCAAATAACCCAGCGCGGAGCGGTGCAGTATCGAGCTGTTGGCGTTGCCGCGTTTGAGGTCCGCCACGCCCAACCAGCAGATGGACTCTGCCCGTGTCAGGGCGACGTAGAGCAGGCGCAAATCTTCTGCGAGACGCTCGTTATCCGATTGCTCGATCAAGGCTGCCGTGGGCTTGAGACTGATCTGCGCCCTTCCGTCCGCATCATGAAAATGCAACGGCAAGCGGCTGCCATCCACCGGTTTAGAGGAGCAGATGAATGGCAGGAACACCAACGGATATTGCAGGCCTTTGGACTTGTGGATAGTCACCACTTTGACCAATTGCTCGTCGCTTTCCAGGCGCAGGATCTGTTCTTCACCCGCCTGACCGGACAACGCCAAATGCTCGCCTAGATGGCGAATCAGCGCTTGTTCACCGTCCAGTTCGGCAGCGGCTTGTTGCAGCAGTTCAGACAAGTGCAGCAAGTTGGTCAGCACGCGCTCGCCATCGTTGCGGCTGATCAGCGCCTGCGGCAATTTAAAGTCGTGCAGCAAGCGCCGCAGCATCGGGAGTACGCCTTGGCTGCGCCAGATCGCACGATAGCTGCGGAACTGCATGACACGGGCTTCCCACGCCAGTTCGTCCAGATTCAGACATTCAAGCTCGGCCAGTGACAGGTTCAGGGTGATGCAGGCCAAGGCGGCGCGCAGGGTGCGTTCGGAGTCCGGTTCGGCGCAGGCTTTGAGCCAGCTCAGGACGTCATGGGCTTCCTGGGCGGCGAACACCGAATCCTTGTCCGACAGATAGACACTGCGCACACCACGGGCCGACAGCTCACCGCGCACGGCCTGCGCTTCTTTACCGTCCCGCACCAGGATCGCGATATCGGCGGGCAGTAAACCACGCAGCGCTGTACCCGGTAGAACGAACCCGGTGTGACCTTGCTGGCCTTCATTGAGCAGGCGCACGATTTCGCTGGCGCAACTGGCGGCCATCTGTTGTCGATAGGTCACACCGGAGACTGGCTGATCGCTTTCCAGTTGCCAGATATTCAGCGCTGCGGGCGCTTGGCCATTGACCTGAAACAGCGCTTTGCGCCCTTGGGATTTGGCAGCTCCGAACGGCACCTGATTGTCAGCGCCATCACGAAACAGAAAGGCGCCGCGCCCTTGCTCACGCTGCTCGGCACGCTCGAATACATGATTGACGGCCTCGACCATGGCGTGGCTGGAACGGAAGTTTTTATCCAGGGTGTGCCAACGCCCAGCGGTGGCGGAACGCGCGCGCAGGTAGGTGTAAATGTCGGCGCCACGGAACGCGTAGATCGCCTGCTTGGGGTCGCCGATCAGGAACAGACCGGTCTCGTTACTGTTCTCTTCGAGGCGATAGATGCTCTCGAAAATGCGGTACTGCACCGGGTCGGTGTCCTGAAATTCATCGATCAGCGCCACGGGGAACTGTTCACGAATCAAGGTCGCCAGACGCTCGCCCCCGGCGCTGCCCAATGCAGCGTCGAGCCTGAGCAGCATGTCGTCGAACCCCATCTCCGCTCGCCGACGCTTCTCTTCCTCGAAGCGTGCACCCACCCATTGCGCGGCGTGTTCAAGCACGGCGGCATCGGGCGTGGGTAAGGTGTCGAGACTGGCCTTGAGTTCGAGCATCGCTTCGAGTGCCGGGTGCGACGGTGCTTCGCCCTTCCACGCTTCGGCAAAACCATCGGGCGTAAGGCGGGTAAAGCCGGTGCCCAGATCGAGGTCCTCCTGATCCTCGTCCGTCGCCCACGTGGTGAGCTTCTCGAACCAGGGCTTGAAATAGCGCGCCTGCATCTTGCGGCCATCGACGGTCTTGAGTGTGACCGCATCATTGCAGATCACCTGCAGCTCGGCAGCCCAGTCGACCCAGGGGGCTTTCAGGGCCTGCAACGCTTCGCGACGTTGCTGCACCGTCGCCGCGATCAGCTCGGCAGGGTCTTGAGTGGTGTTGCTTCTGTCGCTGTCGCCACCCTTGCCAAACAGGGAACGAACCCTCGGCAGCAATGCCGCCGGGCTGCCCCAATGAGCGCGCACCCACTGCAGCGCATCACCGCTCATGGGGTAACAAAACCGCCGCCAGTAATCACGCAGCACTTCACTGAGCAATTCGCTGTGATCGGTTTCCAGGGTCTGGGTGAACAGGCTGCCACTGTCGAAGGCGTGCTCGCGCAGCATGCGCTGACACCAACTGTGGATAGTCGATACCGCAGCCTCATCCATCCATTGGGCTGCAATATCCAGGCGACTGGCGCAGGCAGGCCATTGCTCGGAGCTGTACTGATCGCGTAACTCAGCGATCAGATCATCAGGGGCCGCCATCTCATCACGAAAGAACCGTGCAGCCTCCGCCAAGCGGGTGCGAATACGGTCGCGCAGTTCTTTGGTGGCGGCATCGGTGAAGGTCACCACCAGAATTTGCGGCGGCAGTAACTCGCGACCGAAACCCGATTCACCGCCATGGCCAAGGACCAGGCGCAGGTACAACGCAGAAATGGTGAAGGTCTTGCCGGTGCCGGCACTGGCCTCGATCAACTGGCTACCGTGAAGGGGGAAGCGCAGGGCCAGGGATGCAGTCGGTTGTTGGGTCGGCTGTTCTGTTTGATTGAGGTTCATGCGCTGGCCTCCGCAGTGGACAGGGATTGCCAGGAGGCTTCGTACAACGGTCGATACAGGGCGTCACACCAACCCACAAATTCTTCGCTGTCGATCAACGCAGCAAAGTCCGGGAACTGACGGGCCAGCGCCGTGCTTTCGCGACGCTCACCATTGGTGGTCTGACCATCACCTTCATACGCCTTGCAGGCAGCAGCCTCGGCCCTGCCTTCGTCACTCTGGCCGAGCCAGGCGAACGCGGTTTTTACGGCCACGGGCAGTGGTCGCTGCATGCCGGTTTGCCAGGCCATCAACAGATGATTAAGCGCTGTCGTTGCGGCGTCTTTTTCCAGCGGGTCCAGCAACAGGGTTTCATCGCTGGCCACCAAGGCGGTGCTCAGCGGTAGACCACAGGCGCAGGCCACCAGATGAATCACCCAAGGCCGCGTCAATCGATGCCACTTGCGGGTTTTCTCCGAGCCAATGGCGTTCGGAATTGCGGTCACGGCCAATAATCCACCGCTGCTGTTTTTGTGCAAACCGCTGAGCCAGCCGTCCAAACTCACATTCTGGTAAGCAAAACTGACAGGCAATGCACTGTTCAGGGGTTCGGGCCACTGGCGCAGCAGGTCTTGATAGCGCTGGAGCAGATCAGGCAATGGCTCGATCAGCTCCTCTTGCAGGCTCGCGCCAAAACCGGCCATGGGCAGCAACCCACTGCCTTGCAGCCGTCGGGCCTGGGACAGCAAGGCGTCGTCGATCTGCTTAGGCCGAGCCAATGCCGCTTCAAGCAGGCTTTCGCTCAGACTGTAGCGCTCAAGGGCATCAAGCACGAAGGGCTCTTCATCCGCGAGGGGCGCTTCGGCCACTTCGAAGTAAATCTTCAAGCGCTGGCTGAAGAAGTGCCGGACGGGATTGCGCAGAAAGTCTTGTAGTTGCGCCAGGTTGAGCGGCTCCTCCTGCTGATGCTCGGACAGTGCCGGCGCTTCTGCCACCGGAATGTTCGACTCGTGCAGCATCTGCCATTCGCGAGCGAAGCTGAAGAAACCGCTGCCGTCATGGAAATACTTGGCACTGAAGGGCTGCAGGGGGTGTTCGAGGGTCAGCTTGTGTAACAGCTGTTCGCCGGGATTACGTTTCTCCGTGTCTTCTGGCTCTAGCGCACCGGCTGGCTTCCAACCGCTGGCGAGATGATCGCGAAGCTGACCAATCAGCACCGACGCCGGACGCTCGCTGTTGTCGCGGATGCTGCGCCCAACCCAACTGATGTACAGCTGATCACGGGCGGAGAGCAACGCTTCAAGCAGTAAGTAACGGTCATCTTCACGCCGGGAACGGTCGCCAGGACGGTAGTCGCTGCCCATCAAGTCGAAGTCCAGCGGGGGCTGTGCCCGTGGGTAATCGCCATCGTTCATGCCCAGCAAGCAGACCAGTTTGAAGGGGATTGCACGCATGGGCATCAGCGTGCAGAAGTTAACCGAGCCCGCCAGAAAGCGCTGTGACAAACGCCCTTGGTCAAGGCCGGCCAACCAGGCTTCGCGCACGACGGTCAGGGGAAGCTCGTCGAGCAAGCCAACCGCTTCACAGGTTTCCAGCCAGGTTTCACGCAACTGTTCGAGTTGGCCGAGCAGGTAGTCATCATGCTCACTGTCGGCCGCGAAGAACACGTGCACCAGGGCTTGCAGGCGCGCGCCCCACACGTGAGGCGTCGCTGGGAGTGAGAGTTCACTGTGGGCGACCTGGAGGGCATCAATAAGGGAGACCAGTGGGCCAATCAGCGCGGCATCAAGCCCACCAATCTCATCGTACGGTTCAATGCCGTCATAGGACGCGCCCGCCCCGACGGCGTAGCCTAGCAGCATACGACGCAGGCCGAAATGCCAGCTGTTCTGCTCCAGCTCATCAGGTAAACCGAGGCCCGCGCGCTGCTTGGCGTTCAAGCCCCAACGAACACCAGCACCTTCAATCCAGCGATGCAGCGTGGCGAGGTCACGCTCTTCGATGCCAAAGCGTGCGCGCAGTGCCGGGACATCCAGCAGGTCAAGGATTTCACTGACCGGGAATCGACTGTCCGGGATTTTCAGCAGATGTTCGACTGCAATCAGCAGCGGTTCACGGCCGCGCTGGCCTTGGTCGGCCAGGGTGAACGGAATGAAACGCCGATCATCCCGCTCGATCTGGCCGAACACGGCACGGATGTGCGGGGCGTAACTATCGATGTCGGGGACCATGACGATCACATCGCGCGGACGCAGATCCGGGTCAGCGCTGAAGCGGACGAGTAGTTGATCGTGAAGGATTTCCACTTCCCGCTGCGCGCTGTGCGCTACATGAAAACGGATCGAACGGTCTTTGCCTGGATCAACTGCTGGCCACAGATCGCGGGTTTCGTTGAGCGGACGCAGCTCAAGAATGTCGTCCTGAAGCTGGCTGAGTATCGTGCGAGGTTCGCTCTCGCTGAACAGATCGATACGCCCATCTCTGAACGCTGCCCTGTAGCTGTTGGGCTCGTCATAACTGTCCAACAAATTGATGTAATCACGGCCTTGTTTGCCCCACGCGGCGAGCAGCGGATGTGCATGCTGGTGCAGCGCTTCGGGGTCCAGCACAACCGGCATCCCGGCTTTACGCGCTTGACGCGTGTATTGATGCCGCAACAGGTCTTTATCGGCGACGATGTCCGCCCAATGGTGCCGACATGGGTTGTGCACGCAGAGCAGCACCTGACTGAATTTCGCCAGACCCGCCAATGCTTCGAGCGCTTGTGCTGGCAGCGAAGAGATGCCAAACACAATGACCCGCGAAGGCAGGCCTTCAGGTGCTTCAGTCAGGCTATTAATACGCTCGATAAAACGCTGGTGAACGCCTGCGCGGCTTTGCGCCATGTCTTCGACACCGACGTCCAACAGCAGCGCACGCCATAACTCTGCCTGCCAGCAATTGGCCGGCGTCAGCGCTTTGCTTTCGCCTCGGCCGTTGCGCAATTGATGACGACCAGCAGCCCAGTCTTCAAGCCAGTCAGCCCGATACACCTGGTATTGGTCAAACAGGTCCGCGAGTCGTTCAGACAGCTGGTAACGCTTGCGCAGATCGGTGTCGTTAGTGAGGAAGCGTTGCAGGGGCTCGAAATGCGGCTGGTCAATCAACGCAGGAAGCAGGCGCATCAAACGCCAGGTGAGAGGGGCCTTGTCCAACAGCGAAGTGGCTGGAATTTCATCACGGCCCAACACCACTCGATACAGCTGCCACATGAAACTGCCGGGGAGCTGCACATCCACTGCGGCAGAAATTCCGCATCCACCCTGATCGTCGTCCTGAGGATCTTCAGCCAAAGCGAGTTTCAACCATTGAGCGATGCCGTTGCTCTGCACCAATGCAATCTCATTCTCCAAGGGTGCCAGCGGATAACGCCGCATCCAGGAAACGACAAGGCTGCGTAACTCATCCAGTCGGTTGCCATGAACCACCATGAATCCAGCACTGAGCGTTGGTGTAACCGGCATAGCTGCTTCCTTGACTGATACCGTCATCGAGTTTCGCGCAGACGGCTCATGAATTGAATGAACACTAATGGCAGAACCTTAAGGGCAAGCGATCAGGATTGCCACCTGAACGGACTTTTTCTTGCGCACAAACAAAACCCCTGTCTGCGTAAGCAAACAGGGGTTCTGGAATTTAATCTTGACGATGACCTACTCTCACATGGGGAAACCCCACACTACCATCGGCGATGCATCGTTTCACTGCTGAGTTCGGGATGGGATCAGGTGGTACCAATGCTCTATGGTCGTCAAGAAATTCGGCTGCCGGCTCGTGGTGCTTGCGCGCAACGGGCCAACTAATGGGGATGTGATAGATTTGTGTGTTGGCTGCAAACTTTCGACTGTATCGTCTTCACACACATCAATCTGCTTTTCTCTCAGCAGATTGCTTGGGTGTTATATGGTCAAGCCTCACGGGCAATTAGTATTGGTTAGCTCAACGCCTCACAGCGCTTACACACCCAACCTATCAACGTCGTAGTCTTCGACGGCCCTTCAGGGGACTCAAGGTCCCAGTGAGATCTCATCTTGAGGCTAGTTTCCCGCTTAGATGCTTTCAGCGGTTATCTATTCCGAACGTAGCTACCCGGCAATGCCACTGGCGTGACAACCGGAACACCAGAGGTTCGTCCACTCCGGTCCTCTCGTACTAGGAGCAGCCCCTCTCAAATCTCAAACGTCCACGGCAGATAGGGACCGAACTGTCTCACGACGTTCTAAACCCAGCTCGCGTACCACTTTAAATGGCGAACAGCCATACCCTTGGGACCGGCTTCAGCCCCAGGATGTGATGAGCCGACATCGAGGTGCCAAACACCGCCGTCGATATGAACTCTTGGGCGGTATCAGCCTGTTATCCCCGGAGTACCTTTTATCCGTTGAGCGATGGCCCTTCCATACAGAACCACCGGATCACTAAGACCTACTTTCGTACCTGCTCGACGTGTCTGTCTCGCAGTCAAGCGCGCTTTTGCCTTTATACTCTACGACCGATTTCCGACCGGTCTGAGCGCACCTTCGTACTCCTCCGTTACTCTTTAGGAGGAGACCGCCCCAGTCAAACTACCCACCATACACTGTCCTCGATCCGGATAACGGACCTGAGTTAGAACCTCAAAGTTGCCAGGGTGGTATTTCAAGGTTGGCTCCACGCGAACTGGCGTCCACGCTTCAAAGCCTCCCACCTATCCTACACAAGCAAATTCAAAGTCCAGTGCAAAGCTATAGTAAAGGTTCACGGGGTCTTTCCGTCTAGCCGCGGATACACTGCATCTTCACAGCGATTTCAATTTCACTGAGTCTCGGGTGGAGACAGCGCCGCCATCGTTACGCCATTCGTGCAGGTCGGAACTTACCCGACAAGGAATTTCGCTACCTTAGGACCGTTATA
>NZ_CM155277.1:2127500-2845000 GCF_056680335.1 Pseudomonas sp. ASL9
TATAGCTACAAACCTTGTCGCGATGTTGCCCCGTTACCAACGGCCCCATGTCCAACCCACAGGTAGTCCCGGCACCGATCTTCAACGCCTTGATCTGCGGGACCAGTTTGGCCACCAACGCATCCGCGACCTGATCGCCTACGCAGACAGCAACCGATATCGCCATGCAACGCTCACCACAAGAACCATACGCAGCACCCATCAACGCACTGACCGCATTGTCCAGATCCGCGTCCGGCATCAACACCGCGTGATTCTTCGCGCCGCCCAATGCCTGAACACGTTTACCGCGAGCAGTAGCTTCTCTATAGATGTATTCAGCGATAGGCGTTGAACCGACAAAGCTCAACGCTTTGACTTCGGGCGCTTCGATCAACGCATCCACCGCTGTTTTGTCACCGTGCACAACGTTAAGCACGCCTTTGGGCAATCCCGCCTCATTCAGCAGTTGCGCGATCAATAGGGTCGAACTGGGATCACGCTCCGAAGGTTTGAGGATGAAGCAGTTGCCGCACACGATTGCCAACGGATACATCCACAGCGGGACCATGGCCGGGAAGTTGAACGGCGTGATGCCCGCCACCACACCCAGCGGTTGAAAGTCGGACCATGCGTCAATGTTTGGCCCTACGTTGCGGCTGTACTCGCCCTTGAGAATTTCAGGCGCGGCGCACGCGTATTCGACGTTCTCGATACCGCGCTTCAATTCGCCCGCAGCGTCTTCCAGGGTCTTGCCGTGTTCTTCACTGATCAACTGCGCGATACGTGCTTCGTTCTGTTCCAGCAATTGCTTGAAGCGGAACATCACTTGAGCACGCTTGGCCGCAGGCGTGTTGCGCCAGGCCGGAAATGCGGCCTTGGCGGCATCGATTGCTTGCTGAACAGTTTCACGGCTGGCCAAGGGGACTTTATGAACGGCCTGACCGGTCGATGGATTGAACACATCGGCAGTACGGCCGGTATCGGTAACGAACTCGCCATTGATCAGGTGTTGGATGTTGCTCATGACAGGACTCCAAAAAATACGGTCAGGCGCGATCTTGGCCGCGCCTGCTGTTTAAACCCATAGCGAATCAGTCGACCTGATTCAGCACTTCGCCGACCGCATCGAACAGGCGATCCAAATCCTGCGGCTTGCTGTTGAAGGTTGGCCCGAACTGCAGGGTGTCGCCGCCGAAGCGCACGTAGAAGCCCGCTTTCCACAGTTTCATGCCGGCTTCGAAAGGACGCACGATGGCGTCACCATCACGGGGAGCGATCTGGATCGCGCCCGCCAGGCCGTAGTTACGGATATCCACGACGTTTTTCGAGCCTTTGAGGCCATGCAATGCGCTTTCGAAATGGGGCGAAACCTCGGCGACTTGCTGAACCAGACTCTCCCGCTGCAACAATTCCAGCGAGGCAAGGCCAGCGGCACAGGCGACCGGGTGCGCGGAGTAGGTGTAGCCGTGTGGAAACTCGACCGCATACTCGGGCGTTGGCTGGTTCATGAACGTGTGATAAATCTCGCTGCTGGCGATCACCGCGCCCATCGGAATAGCGCCGTTAGTGATTTGCTTGGCGATACACATCAGGTCAGGTGTTACACCGAAGCTGTCGGCACCGAACATCGAGCCGGTGCGACCGAAGCCGGTGATCACTTCGTCGAAGATCAACAGGATGTTGTGCTGATCACAAATTTCGCGCAGGCGCTTCAGATAACCCTTCGGTGGAACGATCACACCTGCGGAGCCCGCCATCGGCTCGACGATCACTGCCGCGATATTCGACGCATCGTGCAGTTCGATCAGTTTGAGCATCTCATCGGCCAGCGCGATACCACCCAGCTCCGGTTCGCCACGCGAATAGGCATTGCTGGTCAGCAAGGTGTGGGGCAAATGATCGACGTCCATCAACTGGCCGAACATTTTACGGTTGCCGTTCACACCGCCCAGGCTGGTCCCACCAATGTTGACCCCGTGATAACCACGGGCACGGCCAATCATTTTGGTTTTGGTGGCCTGACCTTTCAGGCGCCAGTAGGCACGCACCATTTTCACCGCGGTGTCCGCGCACTCGGAACCCGAGTCAGTGAAAAAGACATGATTCAGATTGCCCGGCGTCAGGTCGGTGATTTTCTCAGCGAGCTGGAAGGACAAGGGGTGGCCGTATTGGAACGCCGGCGAATAATCGAGCGTGCCCAACTGACGCGAAACAGCCTCCTGAATTTCCTTGCGCGAATGCCCAGCGCCGCACGTCCATAGCCCGGACAACGCGTCATAAATCTTGCGGCCCTTATCATCGGTCAGATAGCTGCCTTGCGCCGCCACGATCAGCCGAGGGTCGCGCTGGAAATTACGGTTTGCGGTGTATGGCATCCAATGAGCGTCGAGCTTCAATTGGCTGGCCAGAGAGTTCTCGGCGGATTCAGGAAGAGTCATGGATGCAAATACCTCACGGGGCGATGGGGCAGCTTATTGAGCTGTTTGGTTGCAGCTAAGTTGCCACGGGGATAAAGTCTGAAAAACCCAACATTTATAATCTTCAGTTAGACAACCACTAAACTATGAGCATCCGTCGACCCGATCCACTGGCCCAAGTCAGCGACTTTGATATTCGTTTGTTGCGCATCTTTCGAAGCGTAGTCGAGTCCGGCGGCTTCTCGGCGGCCGAAAGCGCGCTGGGCATAGGCCGTTCGGCGATCAGCCAACAGATGAGCGACCTTGAACAGCGTCTCGGCTTACGTCTGTGTCAGCGCGGACGTGCAGGGTTTTCCCTGACTGAAGAAGGTCGGGAGGTCTATCAATCGTCGTTGCAGCTATTAAGTGCAGTAGAAAGCTTTCGTACCGAGGTCAACGGTCTGCATCAGCATCTGCGCGGAGAACTGAACATCGGCCTGACCGACAACCTCGTCACCCTGCCCCACATGCGCATCACCCATGCCCTGGCTCAATTGAAGGAGCGCGGCCCAGACGTGCATATCCAGATCCGCATGATTGCGCCCCATGAAGTGGAACAAGGCGTGCTCGACGGGCGTCTGCACGTCGGCGTTGTGCCTCAGGCCAGCGCCCTCTCCGGTCTGGAGTATCAGCCGCTGTACAGCGAACGCTCTCTGCTTTATTGCGCCGTCGGCCATCCGCTCTTCTATATGGATGACGCCGCGCTGAACGACGAGCGACTGGATGCTCAGGACGCTATTGCGCCGACCTTTCGTTTGCCCGCCGACATTCAGGCGCATTACCAGGCACTCAATTGCACCGCCAGCGCGTCGGACCGTGAGGGCATGGCCTTTTTGATTCTCACCGGGCGTTATATCGGTTACCTGCCGGATCACTACGCCAGTCTGTGGGTTCAACAAGGCCGACTGCGAGCGCTGAAACCCACGGCGCGTTTTTATGACTTGAGCCTGGCTTCGGTCACTCGCAAGGGGCGTCGCCCTCATCTGGTGCTGGAAAGCTTCCTTGAAAGCCTGGCCGCCACCCGTTGACGCGTTTCCGGAGCCTGCGCCTTGGATGTGCGATCAGTTAAATAGCTGTTAGATATTTTATCTGTTTGATTTAAATGAATTAAATAGATAACACCATAGTATTACCTGAACACTTGGACAGCTTTTTGCACAGCATCGGTATTGACCCGCCATCATCCGCATCGAGAGCTTGATATGCAGCCTGAGTCTTCGCCCAACAACGACCTGATCTACGGCCTGAATGACCGACCAAAACCCTTGCCGGCCATACTCGCGGCCCTGCAACACGTGCTCGCCAGTTTCGTGGGCATTATCACGCCGCCCCTGGTGATTGGTTCTGCGTTGGGGCTGACCGCTTACCTGCCCTACCTGATCAGCATGGCGCTGATGGTCTCCGGCGTGGGCACGTTCATTCAGGCGCGACGCCCGTTCGGTATTGGTGCAGGCATGATCTGCCTGCAAGGCACCAGCTTCGCGTTTCTGGGGGCCATCCTGTCTGCAGGCTTCCTGGTCAAGCAGCGTGGCGGCAGCCCGGAAGACATCCTGGCAATGATCTTCGGCGTGTGTTTTTTTGGCGCGCTGGTGCAGATCGTTCTCAGCCGATTCATTGGTCAGTTGCGTCGGGTGATTACCCCGCTGGTGACAGGCATCGTCATTACCCTGATCGGCGTGAGTTTGATTAACGTGGGCATCACCGATCTGGGCGGCGGCTTCAAGGCGCCGGACTTTGGCGAGCCGATAAATTTAGGGCTTGGCGCTTTCGTGCTGTTGGTGATTATCCTGCTCAACCGCTCAAACACGCCGTGGGTGCGGCTGTCCGCAATTATCATTGGCCTCGCAGCGGGCAGCGTGGCCGCCTGGTTTTGCGGAAAACTTGAGCCGCACATCATCACCGACTTACCGATAATCAGTGTGCCAATCCCCTTCAAGTTCGGCTTCAATTTCGATTGGGCGGCTTTTCTACCCGTGGCCCTGATCTACCTGATCAGTACCCTCGAAACCGTGGGCGACCTGACTGCCAACTGCATGCTTTCGCGTCAGCCCATCAGTGGCCCCGGCTATATCGCCCGACTCAAAAGCGGCGTGCTCGGTGATGGTGTCAGTTGCATGATCGCCGCAACCTTCAGCGCATTCCCCAATACCACCTTTGCCCAGAACAACGGGGTGATTCAATTGACCGGGGTCGCCAGCCGTTATGTCGGGCTGTATATCGGCGCGGTATTGTTCTTGCTGGGGCTGTTTCCCATGATCGGTGCACTGCTCCAGCAAATCCCCAAACCCGTACTGGGCGGCGCGACCCTGGTGATGTTCGGTAGCGTTGCAGCTGCTGGCGTACGCATTCTGTCCCAAGCCCGACTGGACCGGCGCAGCATGCTGATCATTGCCACCTCCTTCGGGGTGGGCCTGGGGATTGCCGCGCAACCGACATTGCTCAGTCACCTGCCCATGATGGTGCAAACCCTGTTCGACTCAGCGATTACCAGCGGCGGCATCACGGCCATTGTGATGTGCATCCTGTTGCCGGAACATAAAGAGACCACTCACGCAGGCCAACCTGAGGCTGAAATCGAAGCCTTGGAGCATTAATTTGCACGGTGGGCTCTTGTCTGATCGTCGCGGGTGCGTTATCTGTTCTCAGCTTGCAGCCCATGATCCGTTCGGAACCGCCCATGACCTTTGAAGTCCCAGCGCACAGCGCCCAAGCCGTCGCTAAACCTGCCAGCCGCATTCGTCAGAAGAACGAAGAGGCAATCATCAAAGCCGCGGAGGACGAATTCGCCCGCCACGGCTTCAAAGGCACCAGCATGAACACCATCGCGCAGAATGCAGGCCTGCCCAAAGCCAATCTGCACTACTACTTCACCAACAAGCTGGGGTTGTACATTGCGGTATTGAGTAACATCCTTGAGCTGTGGGACAGCACCTTCAACGCGTTGAGCGTCGACGACGATCCCGCTCAGGCGCTGAGCCATTACATTCGCGCCAAGATGGAGTTTTCCCGACGTCAGCCACACGCTTCGCGAATCTTCGCCATGGAGATCATCAGCGGAGGCGAATGCCTGAATGAGTATTTCAGTCAGGACTACCGCGCCTGGTTTCAAAGCCGGGCAGCCGTGTTTCAAGCCTGGATCGACGCAGGGAAAATGGACCCGGTCGACCCCGTGCATTTGATCTTCCTGCTCTGGGGCAGCACTCAGCATTACGCTGACTTCGCCACACAGATTTGTCGGGTCACCGGTCGCACCCGTTTGACCAAGCAGGACATGGAAACCGCCAGCAACAATTTGATCCGCATCATCCTCAAAGGCTGCGGGCTGACGCCTCCGGTTGTTTGAGCGGTCCGTTACCAGAAACAGTGATTTACGTCATCGATAGCTGGACATACGCATGCCTTTTACCCTTGTCGGCCCTTGCGAATACCGTGAAGAGATTCGCAAAAGCCGCTTTATTACTCTCGCCGCACCGATCACCAGCGCCGCCCAGGCCCAGGCTTTCATTGAGCAGCACAGCGACCTTAACGCGACGCACAATTGCTGGGCGTGGAAACTGGCCGATCAATACCGCAGCAGCGACGATGGAGAACCCGGTGGGACCGCCGGTCGGCCCATCCTGGCGGCGATCGAAGCGCAGGATTGCGACCAGGTCGTGGTCTTGGTCATCCGCTGGTATGGCGGCATCCAGTTAGGCACTGGCGGCCTCGCGCGCGCGTACGGTGGCGGCGCCAATAAATGCCTGCAGCAGGCCGAGCGCCTGCCCTTGATCCATCGGGTGCAACTGAGCTGCGCGTGCAGCTTCAGCGAACTGGCCTTGGTCAAGGTGCGTCTGGCCGAACTGCATGGGCTGCTGGAGCACGAAACATTCACCGCCAACGGCGTCGAATTGCAGATCGCCCTAGGCCCGGAGCACATCGACCTTTTACAGCGACAACTGGCGGATCTAAGTCGCGGGCGCATCCTCTTGCAGCGCCTTGAGGACAACTGAATCCACGCCTTACCCCTTCCCGGTTAATTGCCCACATCTACTGTGCACCCGGCTGTGGATAAGCTGAGTACACACCCCTGCGGGCCTTGCTGCGTATGGCGTTGCGACGACTGGTCATTTTTTGCTCAATCGGCCCATTACTGAAATAAAACCTCCTGAAAACAGGGTGTTATCGTCACTTATCGCAGTTGGATACTTCACGGGGTCCCTTTATTCCCACACTTTTGGCTTGCGCACAATAACTGTGGAGCAACCTGTGGATAAGCCGTGCAAGGTTGTCGCAGGCGTAGATGGATCGTGGCGTGCGCTCAGCTGGTCATTTTTTGATCAGCCGCTGCGAGCAGATGATCCGGAAAATCACCCTCCTCTCGCGCGTTGCCTGCCTCGACGCGAACCGGCCACAGCTGCATAAGCGCCCATACCAACTCCATCAGTAAAAATCCGATCAGCAAAAAGCTCGCGCCGTGCAGGAGGGCATAGGCTTGCCACGTGGCAAACAGAAGGCGTCCGGCGGCGTCATAACGACCAAAGACCCGTTGTGGATCGCGAATCCTTAACACTGCCCAGACGCAGACAATCGAACCCAGCAAGTTCGCCATCAACATGTGCATCGGCTCGAATGGCGGGAGTGCGCCCGGCAAATTCCATGCACCGCTTACGCTCGATAAAAAGCCATGCAGCGCCGCGAAGCTCCAGGGCGTTGCGAAGGCGGCAGTGACCATCAAGTCGTACCAGGCACTGGCTTTGATCACCCGACGGTAGTGTTCTGTTTTCCACATAGCGTTGCTCCATTGATTAAAGGTGCGAGCAGGCTAAAGCCTGGAGTACGCTCCAGGGTCAAGCACCTTCAGGATCGGATCATGCGCATCGGTGAATTGGCCCACACCACGTCCGTCAGCCGCGACACATTGCGTTTTTATGAGCAGCGAGGGTTGATCGCGGCCAACCGCAGCGCCAACGGCTATCGCCATTACCCGGTGGAGATGGTGCAGTTGGTACTGTTCATCAAAACCGCACAGCGCTTGGGGTTCAGCCTCAGCGAGATCGGCAGCAGCGTGGCAGAGTTATGGAAGGCCGCCGCGCCGGACCTTGCCGTGGCGCAACTGCTGCGAGACAAACTGAGCCTGATCGAAACCCGTATCGCCGAGCTGAGCGAGTTACGCCTTGAGTTGCAACAACGCTTGGGTCAACGTTGTCCATTGAGCCCATGAGTCGGCAATTTCCCTCTGGGCTATTTCTTCCCTGAACCCCTTTTTGTGAACAAGGAGCTCGATCCATGCCGCATACCAAAACTGCGTTAATCATTGGCGCCTCCCGTGGCCTTGGCCTGGGCCTGGTGCAACGCCTGTCCGAGCAAGGCTGGCAAGTGACCGCCACGGTGCGTGACCTGCACAAAGCCGATGGACCACAGACGATCCCCGAGGTGCAGGTCGAGACGCTGGATATCAACGACCTGCACTCGTTGAATGCCTTCACCGAGAAGCTGAAGGGGCAGGTTTTCGATCTGCTGTTTGTCAACGCTGGCATCAGCGGGCCAAGGCCTCAGAGCGCCGCGCAAGCCTGCGCCGAAGATATCGGTCTGCTGTTTATGACCAACGCCATTGCCCCCATTCGTCTGGCCGAGCAAATGATCCAGCAGATACGTCCGGACACTGGCGTGCTGGCGTTCATGAGTTCGGTGCTGGGCAGCGTTACTTGCCCCGAAGGCAACGACATGACGTTGTACAAAGCCAGCAAAGCAGCGCTGAACTCCATGACCAACTCCTTCGTTACACAATTGGCCGAACCGAGGCCCACCGTGCTGTCCCTGCATCCGGGCTGGGTGAAAACTGACATGGGCGGTGAAGACGCTCATATCGATGTAGAAACCAGCACCCGTGGTTTGGTCGAACAGATTGATGCCTACGCCGGCAAGGGTGGTCACTACTTCATCAACTACAAGGGTGAAACCATTCCCTGGTAATTGACTGGCCTGATAAACTTCGGCCTCGCCGCTGCTTCTCCTGAAGCGCGGTGACCCTGGATCAGCAGACAGGGCAACACTGAGCTGGCGAACCTGAACCCCACTTTCAGAGGAGCCGGCCCATGCCTGCAACCCGCATCTGGCTACAAAACCCCTTGGCCATTTTCACCGCCAATAACCTCGACGCCCGTGGCGGCCTGGTGATTGAAGACGGTGTGATCCGCGAACTGCTCGCCGCAGGTCAGCAACCGTCCGCGCCCTGTGGACAAACCTTCGACGCCCGCGAGCATGTCGTGCTGCCGGGGCTGATCAATACCCATCACCATTTCTATCAAACCCTGACCCGTGCTTGGGCGCCAGTGGTCAATCAGCCTTTGTTTCCGTGGCTCAAAACCCTGTACCCCGTGTGGGCGCGACTCACCCCGGAGAAGCTGGCACTGGCCAGCAAAGTGGCGCTTGCCGAGTTATTGCTGTCGGGTTGCACCACTGCCGCCGACCATCACTACCTGTTTCCCGAAGGGCTGGAACACGCCATCGATGTTCAGGTGCAAAGCGTCCGTGAGCTGGGCATGCGCGCCATGCTGACTCGCGGGTCCATGAGCCTGGGTGAAGCCGACGGTGGGTTGCCGCCGCAACAAACCGTGCAGCAGGGTGAAGTGATTCTCGCCGACAGCCGGCGCCTGATCGCCGAGTATCACCAGCGCGGCGACGGGGCGCAGATTCAGATTGCGTTGGCGCCCTGCTCACCGTTTTCAGTCACCCCGGAAATCATGGCCGAAAGCGCGGCCCTTGCTGAACAACTGGATGTACGCCTGCACACGCACTTGGCAGAAACCCTCGATGAAGAGGACTTCTGCCTGCAACGCTTTGGCCTGCGCACCGTGGATTATCTAGACAGTGTCGGCTGGCTCGGGCCACGTACCTGGCTAGCCCACGGCATTCATTTCAATCCAGATGAGATCAGCCGGTTGGGCGCCGCTGGCACCGGCATCTGCCATTGCCCGAGTTCAAACATGCGCCTGGCGTCGGGCATCTGCCCCACTCTGGATTTACTGGCCACAGGCGCCCCCCTCGGGTTGGGCGTTGACGGCTCGGCGTCCAACGACGCATCGAACATGATCCTGGAAACCCGTCAGGCGCTGTACCTGCAACGCCTGCGTTATGGCGCAGAAAAAATCACCCCCGAGTTGGTGCTCGGCTGGGCCACCAAAGGCTCGGCGAAACTGCTGGGGCGCAGCGATATTGGCGAACTGGCGGTCGGCAAACAGGCGGATCTGGCCTTGTTCAAACTCGACGAACTGCGCTTCTCCGGCAGCCACGATCCGCTGTCTGCCCTGCTGCTGTGCGGTGCGGATCGGGCGGACCGGGTGATGGTTGGCGGTCGCTGGCGGGTGATCGATGGTCAAATTGAAGGCCTCGATCTAAAAAAACTGATCGCCGATCACACACAAGCGGCGCGGCAGTTGATCAGCGGCTGACGCGATGCTGTTTAGAGCCCGAGCAACGACAGCATGATGAAGGTCGCGAACAGCACAAAGTGAGTCATGCCTTCGATGGCATTGGTTTCGCCATCATTCAGGTTGATCGCGCTGACCAACAAGGTGATGAAGATCATCACGCTCTGCACCGGGGTCATCGCCATCTGGAACGGCTGACCGCTGTACAGCGCCATCGCTTCCATGATCGGAACCGTCAGGATCACCGTCGACAACGAGGCGCCCAATGCAATGTTGACCACTGACTGCATACGGTTGGCCAAGGCGGCGCGCAAGGCCGTCAGGATCTCCGGGGCGGCAGAAATCGCCGCCACCAGAATCGCCGTCATGACCGGCGGCGCACCCGTCCCTTCCAGACCCAGATCGACGGTTTTCGACATCACTTCCGCCAGCGCGCCAATCACCACCACGCCAAACACCAGGGTGCCGATGGCGCGCACCAGATTGACCGGGGGATCTTCTTCGGCGGTCGGATTCTTGCGCTTTTTTTCCGGGTAGCTGTAGCTGAAAAAGTAACTGTGCGGCCCCACCTGCATGCGCAGAAACAAGGTGTACAGCACCACCATCGCACCGATGGTGAACGCCGAATAAACCTTCCAGTCACCTTCGGGAATGAACTCAGGCACCACCATGGAAACACCCATAGCGGTGAGGATCATTACGCTGTAAGTACGTGCCGAATCATCGTTGTAGGACTGTTCGCCATGCTTGAGCCCACCCATCAGCGCCGCCAGCCCCAGAATGCCGTTGATATCGAGCATCACCGCAGAATAAATCGTATCGCGCACCAGGGTCGGCGAAGGTTCGTTGCTCATCATAATTGCCAGAATCACGACCTCGACCAAGACGGCCGACAGCGTCAGGATCATCGTGCCATAGGGATCACCGACCTTATGCGCCAACAGTTCGGCATGGTGGGCCACCCGCATCGAGGCGCAGACAATGGCCAACACCAATGCGATCCCGCCCGCCAGCGCAACACCTTGGCCGTGATTCAGTAACGCAGGTTCAAGGGGGAACGCAATAATCGCTGCCAAGACAGCCAGCAGTAGAAACTTTTCTTCTCTCAAATAGGTCAGCATTGGCATGCCTTGGGTCAAAAATGTCTGGCCGGGGGACTGGCCTGAGCCATACAGATGGCTCACTGTCAGTAAATGTTTCGCTGCTAACGGTAACAGCAAAGACGTTGCTCCATGGCTCGAACCGGCGAGTCAGCCATGTCACGTAAAGGAAGCACTCTCCACGCGGGCATCCCTCTGTAGAATGCCAACTATCTGCACCTGATGAGAAAAGCACATGTACGAATGGCTCAACGCCTTGCCCAAGGCAGAACTGCACCTGCACCTGGAAGGTTCACTGGAACCCGAATTGCTCTTTGCACTGGCCGATCGCAACAAGATCGCCCTGCCCTGGACCGATGTCGAAACCCTGCGCCGGGCCTATGCCTTCAACAATTTGCAGGAGTTTCTCGACCTGTATTACCGGGGCGCGGACGTCCTGCGTACCGAGCAGGATTTTTACGACCTTACCTGGGCTTACCTGCAACGCTGCAAGGCGCAGAACGTCATCCACACAGAACCCTTCTTCGATCCGCAAACCCACACCGATCGGGGCATCCCCTTTGAAGTGGTGATCAACGGTATCGCCAGTGCCTTGAAGGACGGCCAGGAAAAACTCGGCATCTCCAGCGGGCTAATTCTCAGCTTCCTGCGTCATTTGAGCGAAGACGAAGCCGAGAAGACCCTCGATCAGGCCCTACCCTTTCGTGATGCGTTTGTTGCGGTGGGTTTGGACAGCTCTGAAATGGGCCATCCACCGAGCAAGTTCCAACGCGTGTTCGACCGCGCGCGCAATGAAGGCTTTTTGACGGTTGCCCATGCTGGCGAAGAGGGTCCGCCCGACTACATCTGGCAGGCGCTGGACCTGTTGAAGATTCAGCGTATCGATCACGGTGTGCGCGCTATCGAAGATGAGCGGCTGATGCAACGCATCATCGATGAACAGATCCCGCTGACGGTGTGCCCACTGTCCAACACCAAGCTCCGCGTCTTCGACGACATGGCCCAGCACAACATTCTCGACATGCTTGAGCGCGGCGTGAAAGTAACGGTCAACTCGGACGACCCCGCGTATTTCGGTGGCTATGTGACCGAGAACTTTTACGCGTTGCACAGCCATCTGGGGATGACCCAGGATCAGGCCCGACGCTTGGCGCAAAACAGCCTGGATGCGCGATTGGTCAAACCTTGATATGAGGGTGATCGTTCCCACGCATGAATGCGCGGGAACGACTGGGACCGTCAGGCAGCCGAGGCTATTTTGCTGATCTCACGCTGCCCGTTGGTTGAGACCTGCAAGGCGGTGGACTCATCGCTGGTGCGCAACCAGCCCAGCTGTATGAACAATTGCAGTAACCCAGCACCCAATGCACCGCCTAAATGCGGTGTGCGCTCGCTCCAGTCGGGGCAGGCGCACACCGTCTGGCGCTTTCGATAGGCCAGCGCCGGAACATAGATGCCGCGCTCGGCGAATTGAGCGACACCTTTGCTGGTGACTTCGATGCGCTGCTCATGTTGCTCGATCCAGCCAGCCCCCAACAGACGCTGATACAGCTCTGCCGCCAGTTCGCCCCCCAAATGATCAGCACAAACCCGGGCGCGACGTAGTGGCAATGGGGGTGTGGATGGAACGGATTGCGCCGCACTTCTGCTGATGTGATCGGAGCTGACCAACGAAGCATTGGCCAACGCCTCGACCGCCGCACCGACTTCCGGCGCGGCCAACCGGAAGAAACGCTTTCTGCCACGCGTCTCCTGCTTCAATAGCCCGCCGGTAGCCAGTCGCGCCAAATGCGCACCCGCCGAAGAAGTGGATAGACCAGCCAGCAAGGCCAGTTCGTCTGCGGGGCGGGCGGTACCATCCATCAACGCCCAAATCATTGCACTGCGCTTAGGGTCAGCCAGCAGCGCGGCAATCTGGCTAATGCAAGGTGCATATTCCATGTATTCACTCCCTGTTGAAACATTCGTCTATCGCACTGACATAGTGAACAGCAAATCGGATCCAGCCAAGACGCTAAGCAGCCAAAACCAGGGCCGTATTTCACCTATACACCCAGAATGTCATATCGCAGCCCTTGCATGCCGCAACCATTTTTTGACTCAGGCACCACTCAAATCTGCATTGATAGCGCGTTGCCTGATAGCGTCCTGCACCTCAGACCCAGCTTGACGACTTATGCGGACTTGGCCGCTGGCGCCAAGTATAAGCCCGGCGCCCTGTTACGAAATGGGATTAAAACCACGACAGACGATTGGCCGACACGCTATAGGCAAAGTCCGACACCACGCAGGCCAACGAAAATCCGTCTCGATTTACCTGCCTGCCTTGAAAGCAGCGCTGGCCGGACACTTTCAGTCACTCACGGAAAAGTCTGGCGAACATCGCGAGGGAAATGCCTACGAAAAAAACACAAAAAACAGGCAAGAAAATACGACCTGAAAACAGCGTTGTCTGCGCTGAATACGCTTGATAAGATTTTTTTTGCAGCGCGCCTTCGTGCCGACTGTCAGACAATTCCATTGCTGCTGTAAGCCACCGCAACATGAACCTGACGTCACTTGCTGACAGGATGTCGTTGCGCCAGCTCAGAACAGCGCGACCTGAGCATCTCGCACAATAAATTGACCGGTTTACTCAGTTGAGCCCGGTGCGCACAGAGCAAATTGAGCGGCGCCAACTCGCCCAGTAATTCCGGCATCAACAGTTTCAGGCGTCCAGCCTGCACATCAGCCGCAACATCCAGCCAGGATTTATACGCCACGCCGGCACCCGCGACCGCCCACAGGCGTACGACGTCGGCATCGTCGCTAAAACGATCCCCGTGCACCGTCAGGCTCATTTCACGTTTGCCGTCATGGAAGTGCCAATGGTCATGCACCCTATTACCGAGCATGAACAGTAGGCAGTTGTGCTGCGCCAGTTGCTCCACATGCTGCGGCTCGCCATGACGGGCCAGATAAGACGGCGCCGCGCACAGCACGCGACGGTTATCCGGGACGATGGGTAACGCGATCAGGCTTGAGTCTTCCGGCTCGCCATAGCGCAGGGCAACGTCTACAGGCTGGCGAAATAAATCGGCAATCCTGTCACCTAGCAGAAGGCGGACAGTGAGTTGCGGATGTTGGCGCTGAAATTCGTCGAGCCAGGGCAATAACACGTTACGGCCAAAATCCGAGGGCGCCGATAACTGCAAGACGCCGCTGACTTGATCCTGACTGCTGGCCAGCAAGCGCCGCCCCTCCTCCAGGCTACTCAGGGCAGCACGGGCGTACTCGAGAAATCCCTCGCCCTCGGCCGTCAGACGCAAGCTACGGGTCGAGCGTGCCAGCAGACGTGCGCCCAATTGTCGCTCGATACGTTTCAGTGCAGCGCTGGCGACCGCCGCCGACATGTCCATGCCCCGTGCAGCAGCGGACAGGCTGCCCAGATCGGCAGCCCGGACAAATAGTTGCAGATCATCAAAACGGAGCATCATTTGCCTTGATTATCAAAAATAAATTGAAAGAGACTGCAGTTTTAGCCGGTTTTATCTTTAAGAGAAATAGCCAATCATTCCTCCAGCCCATTTACCCAGTCTTTTCCTCCAGGAGCACCCCCCATGAAAGCCATCGCCTACTACCAGTCGTTGCCCATCAGCGACCCCCTGTCATTGCAGGACATCGAACTGGCCGAGCCGGTTGCCGGCCCTCGCGATTTGCTGGTGGACGTTAAAGCCATCTCCGTGAACCCGGTCGATACCAAGGTTCGCCAGAACGTTCAACCCGAAGGTGGTGACAGCAAGGTGCTGGGTTGGGACGTTGCCGGTGTCGTCAAAGCGGTCGGCAGCCAAGTGACACTGTTTCAGCCAGGCGACAAAGTGTTCTATGCAGGCTCCATCGCGCGAGCCGGTGCCAACAGCGAACGGCACGTGGTCGATGAGCGAATTGTCGGGCACATGCCAAAATCCCTGAGCTTCGCCCATGCCGCGGCCTTGCCGCTGACGGCGATCACCGCGTGGGAGTTGCTCTTCGAACGCCTGCAAATTACCGAAGGCGCCGCTGAGACAGCGCAAAGCCTAATGATCGTCGGTGCTGCCGGCGGCGTGGGTTCGATGCTCACTCAGCTGGCCCGCCAGTTGACCGGGCTAACCGTCATCGGCACTGCCTCACGACCTGAAACCGAGGCCTGGGTTCGCGAACTGGGCGCGCATCATGTGCTTGATCACAGCAAGCCGCTGAACGAAGAACTCACCCGCGCAGGTCTACCACACGTGACTCACGTGGCCAGCCTGACACAGACTGACCAGCATCTGGATCAACTGGTCGAAGCCCTGGCGCCGCAAGGTCGACTGGCATTGATCGATGATCCCAAATCCCTCGACGTCAGCAAGCTGAAACGCAAGAGTCTGTCGCTGCATTGGGAGTTCATGTACACCCGGTCACTGTTCGAAACCGACGACATGATCGAGCAGCATAAACTGCTCAACCGTGTCGCAGAGCTGATCGATGCCGGCACCTTGAAAACCACGTTTGGTGAGCACTTCGGCACCATCAACGCCGCCAACCTGCGTCGCGCTCATGCTTTTCTGGAAAGCGGCAAGGCCAAAGGCAAGATTGTTCTGGAAGGGTTTTGATGTTCCAGGACCGTCAGTCAGACGCTTGATCTGGATCATTACGTTCGGTCAATGCAGGACTACACTTTCCTCCTTTACCAACAGGAGGAAATCAGCAATGAAAGTCCTGGTACGTGAATCCGAAAAACCTCAGGCCCAAGGGAGTCAGTGGCAGGTCCGCATGGATCAGCACGTTGTGAGCTTTCGTACTGAAGCCGACGCCCGCGCCTTCGTCAATACGCTTGAGTCCCGACTGCAGGCTCCGCACAGACTCCCCGAAAGTCGCCAACACGCCACTGGCTAAACCAGGACTGGCCTGCAACTCGGACAGCCTCAGACCTGAGCCGTTTGAATCACAAGCGCGTCACGCTTGCGCTGTAAACGGCGGGTCAACACAGCGGCAGTCACCGCTAAAATCCCGCACAAGCTGATCACTGTTGCCATCGGAATGGCGCTGCCATCGTGCAGCACGCCCACCAATGCCGACGCCCCTGCGGCGACACTGAATTGCAGACACCCAAGCAAAGCCGACGCACTGCCGGCCCTCGCCCATTGACCGTTCATGGCACAGGCCGACGCATTGGGGATGATGCAACCCAAGCTGGCAATACAGATGAACAGCGGGATCAACAACGGCCAAAGCGCTTGGGTGTGCAGCCCGGCAATGCCGAGCAAGGCCAACGCTGCCACCAAATAAACCCAGACTGCGCGTGACAGCAGAAACGCTGGCCCGAGCCTGCCCAATATCCGCGCATTGACCTGCGCCACCAAAATGAAACCCGCCGCGTTAGTGCCAAACAGCCAGCCGTAGTGCTCCGGTGGCACGCCATATAATTTGATGAACACGAATGGCGAGCCGGCGATGTAGGCGAACATACCGGCCATGGCGATGCCGCCGGTCAAGGCGTGGCCGAGGAATATCCGGTCAGCCAACAGTCGCCGATACTGCCCTAGCGCGCCAGCCAAAGGATGGCGTGGATGGGCAGCGGGCATGCTTTCCGGCAAACCCAGCGCGACCGCCAGCGAGCACACAGCGCTAAACCCCGTCAGCACCAGAAAGATCGACTGCCAGCCATACAGGTTGACCAACAGGCCACCCAGCATCGGCGCAAGAATCGGCGCCAGCCCCATGACCAACATCAATTGCGAGAAGACTTTAGCCGACTGCACGGCGTCGCACTTATCGCTGACAATCGCCCGCGATAACACCATCCCGGCGCAACCACCCAACGCCTGAACGAAGCGTGCAGCAATCAGCCACTCGAGCGTGGGTGCAAAAGCGCACGCCAGCGATGCCAGGGTAAACAGCCCGACGCCAACCAGCAGCGGGACGCGCCGACCAAAGCGATCCGCGACCGGACCATAGGCCAACTGACCGATGGACAACCCCAGGAAATAAGACGCCAAGGTCAGTTGCACATGCCTTTCGTCGGTGCCAAACGCCAAGGCAATGGCCGGAAAGCCAGGCAGATAAAAATCAATGGCCAATGGCCCAAAAGCGCTCAAAGCGCCAAGAATCAGGATTATTCTCAGGTTCATCAGGCATCCAAAACTGTATTCAGCGCAGCCCGTTAGTCTAACCGTCCTGAATCTTTAGAGCGCCTTGATAGAAAAATTACTTCACGATTTTTCAGCGAGCTGACAAGCCCCTGCGCAGTGGCTGATTTTAAACCACGTGTACCGCATACCCTTCGGTGCTGATCAGGCTGACAATGGCCTCGGCCGACAGTGTGCTTTCGACCCGCACCTCGCCGCGGGTCAAATCGACCTGAACGTCCGCCGCCGGATCGCTGCTCTGCACCGCTTGGGTGATTGCACGAACGCAGTGACCGCACGACATACCCTGAACATTGAATCGTTGCATGGTGTTGCTCCTTGATAAGGTTGCAGGCATGTTCAACCTTTCCATTGGGGTAAGGTCAAGCGTCTGTTTTTTCTGTCGAGCTGGTATTCGTCTCGCGCCTCGGCCAAGCTGCGGCATCAACGTATTAAAAGCAGGAGTATCAGCAATGCGCTGGTCAGCACTGAGCCTAATGAGCATCCTCAGCCTATCGGTGTTAGCACCCTGGGCCCACGCCGACTCGCAGGACTACGGCGTCCTGATCATTTCCCGGGAGCGGCTGGAGGTGAACACCTCGTGCGAGATCGGTCTGTATCTTCAGGATCAATTGGTCGGGCGTTTGTTTCAGGAGGAGTCAAGGTCCTTCAACCTGCCGCCAGGCAAAACCTCTATTCGCCTGCGTCTCCTGCCCGGCCAAGTATCAGGGTGCGAGCCGGGCATGGATGTGCCCCCGAGCGTGGTCATTGAAATGCAGGCTGGCGAAGTCCGTAAATACCGGATTGCCGTGGGCCCCAATGGCATGTACCTGAAACAGACACCTCTGGGGTATTGATGGGGGCTTGACCTTACCCATGTGGCAAGGTTAATCCTTCGGGTATCGCCCCTTAGGGAACTTACCCATGTCCACGTCCAACACGCTCGAACTGCCAATAACCGGAATGACCTGCGCCAGTTGTGCCGGACGGGTCGAGCGCGCGTTAAGCAAAATTGCAGGCGTCAAAACTGTCAGCGTCAATTTGGCCAGCGAGCGTGCCCACGTTGAATCGTCATGGCCGATCGACCCTGCGGTTCTGATTGCAGCCGTCAGTCAGGCTGGCTACGGCGCAAGCCTGTTGGAAGACACCCGTGCCAACGCCGACGACCAACAACATCGCCTGACCCGGGAACGCTGGTCATTGCTGCTGGCAATTGCCCTGGCGCTACCGCTGGTCATACCGATGCTGCTGGCGCCATTCGGGGTGCACTGGATGCTACCGGCCTGGGTGCAGTTTGCCTTGGCCACGCCCGTCCAGTTCATTCTCGGCGCACGGTTTTACATTGCGGCCTGGAAAGCCGTCAGGGCGGGTGCTGGCAACATGGATTTGCTGGTCGCGCTGGGTACCAGTGCCGGTTATGGCCTGAGTATTTATCAATGGGCGAACACCGCGCCGGGCAGCATGCCGCATCTGTATTTCGAAGCCTCAGCAGTAGTGATCGCACTGGTACTGCTGGGCAAATACCTGGAAAGCCGCGCCAAACGCCAGACCGCCAGCGCCATTCGCGCCCTCGAAGCCCTGCGCCCGGAACGTGCCATTCAACTGATCGACGGACAAGAACGGGACGTGGCCATCAGCGCGTTGCGCCTCAATGATCGGGTAGTGGTCAAACCTGGCGAACGCTTCCCGGTGGATGGCGAAGTGATCGATGGCCAGAGTCACGCCGACGAAGCCTTGATCAGCGGCGAGAGTCTGCCCGTGCCAAAACAACCGGGTGACAAGGTTACCGGTGGCGCGATCAATGGCGAAGGCCGCTTGCTGGTCGAGACCCGGGCGCTGGGCGCGGAAACCGTGTTGGCGCGGATCATTCGTCTGGTCGAAGATGCTCAAGCGGGCAAAGCACCGATTCAGAAGCTTGTGGATAAAGTCAGCCAGGTGTTCGTCCCGACGGTGCTGGTGATCGCCTTTTTCACGCTGGCGGGATGGCTGCTGGCCGGTGCGCCGCTGGAAACGGCCCTGATCAATGCCGTGGCGGTGTTGGTGATTGCCTGCCCTTGCGCGCTGGGGCTGGCGACGCCCACCGCAATCATGGCCGGCACTGGCGTGGCGGCGCGTTATGGCATTTTGATCAAGGACGCTGAGGCACTGGAGCGCGCCCATGAAGTCACGGCAGTGGTCTTCGACAAGACCGGCACCCTGACGTCCGGTACGCCACGCATCGCACACCTGAGTGCTGTCGATGGCAACGAAGACGTCCTGCTGCAATGGGCCGGTGCCCTGCAACGGGGTAGCGAGCATCCGTTGGCCAAGGCCGTACTGGATGCCTGCGCGGCACGCCAGTTGAACGTCGAGGGGGTCGTTGCCAGCCAGGCGCTACCGGGGCGAGGCATTGCCGGGACCGTGCACGGTCGGGATCTGGCGCTGGGCAATCGCCGTCTGCTGGAAGAAACCGGCCTGACTACAGGCGCCTTGGCGGAGTCCGCGCACGCCTGGGAGGCAGAGGGTCGTACGTTATCCTGGCTGATCGAACGGGGTGCGCAGCCATCAGTGCTGGGCCTGTTCGCTTTCGGTGACACCCTCAAACCCGGCGCGCTACAAGCGGTTCAACAACTCACCGCACGCCATATCAGCAGCCACTTGCTCACTGGCGACAATCGCGGCAGCGCCCACGCGGTGGCCGAGGCATTGGGTATCAACGACGTGCACGCAGAAGTCCTGCCCGCCGATAAAGCGGCGACGGTCGTCGAGCTGAAAAAAACCGGCGTGGTGGCGATGGTCGGCGACGGCATCAATGACGCCCCAGCCTTGGCGGCGGCGGACATCGGCATTGCCATGGGCGACGGCACCGATGTGGCGATGCATGCAGCCGGAATTACCCTGATGCGGGGTGATCCGCGCCTGATACCGGCAGCCCTGGAGATCAGCCGCAAAACCTATGCGAAGATTCGCCAGAACCTGTTCTGGGCCTTCGTCTACAACCTGATTGGCATTCCGCTGGCCGCATTCGGCTTCCTCAACCCGGTATTCGCGGGGGCCGCAATGGCGCTGTCGAGTGTCAGTGTGGTGAGCAATGCGTTGCTGCTGAAAACCTGGAAACCGAAGGATATTGATTGAGGAGCGATGATGAATATCGGTCAAGCCGCCAAAAAAAGTGGTCTGAGCGCCAAGATGATTCGTTATTACGAGTCCATTAGCCTGCTCAAGGCCGCGCACCGCAGTGACAGCGGTTATCGCCTGTATGGGCCGGAAGACCTGCATACGCTGGCCTTTATCAAGCGTTCGCGGGATCTGGGTTTCTCGCTGGAAGAGATCGCCAAACTGCTGACCCTCTGGCAGGACCGCCAGCGTGCCAGCGGCGATGTGAAGGACTTGGCGCGTAAACATATCACTGCGTTGAATCAGAAGATCGATGAACTGGCCAGCCTGCGCGATACCTTGCAAGAGCTGGTCGAACACTGCCAAGGCGACCACCGCCCGGATTGCCCGATTCTCAAGGACCTGGCGTCGGGTGGGTGTTGCGACTGACCTGAACCGCGCCAGCTTCTTCGCAGGCAAGCCTGCTCCTATCAAATAGATTTTTAGTCTTTTAAAAACAATGTGTTGGCGCAGTTTATTGGGTGTATATCCGGCATGTTTGGTTGCTGGACTTATGGTTTCGCTTTTACAGCGAGGAACCTTTTACAAACGTCGGGACGCCGAACCGCAAAAAGGTCCCGCCAAAACGCTTGCCCCGCCATGCGGATCCTCGCTTAGGCTCGGATTTCCCTCACTCCGGCGTTGCTCCGGGGGTCGCCGCAAGGGGCCATCCCTGGCCCCGTGCGGCTAACTCGGCGTCCTGCCTCGTTACCCCCTGCACAACGCCTGCGCTCGGCCTTCTGGAAAAGGGCCCTTGCCGTAATTCGGTAGTCAATTCACACAAAATCCCAAAGGCAGATCAAAATCCTGTGGGAGCAGGCTTGCAACTACGCGTCCCGCTGCGAAGGCGGCCAACCTGGCACACCGCCACCAATCACGACACACAAATCCCAACCCAGTTTGCTGCGCGACAGCGCAGCGTCGAAGACGCGGCGAGGCCTCCCACAGATTTTGCTCAGATCCACTGTGAAAAATGATGGAGGGTGTAACAGAGCTTTTCGACTGCCCATAAAAAATCCGGCCTGAGCCGGATTTTTTATTTAGCGGATCACTGCATCCAGGGTGGAGGCGGTTCTTCGGTTTTGCTCGGTGGCGCATCATCTGCCGCGCGGACAGCCTGACGGTGGTCCTCGTCCAGACGAGCCGCTTCGATTTCCCGCAGAACCCCGCCCACATCGGCCAGGTCTTCAGGCTCATCGAACTCACCGGTCAGCGGACTGCCCGGGTGCAAGATGCCAGCTTCATAAAGCGCCCACATCTCTTTCGCATACCGGGTCGCCTTCAATTCCGGGGCAAAGCGTCCGAAATAAGAAGCCATGTTGCCGACATCGCGCTCCAACATGCTAAACGCATGGTTATTGCCTGCAGCATCTACCGCCTGCGGCAGATCGATGATCACCGGCCCGCCCGGGGTCAACAGCACGTTGAACTCGGACAAGTCACCATGCACCAGACCGGTACACAGCATCAGCACGATCTGCCTGATCAGGAACTCGTGATATTCCCGCGCCTGATCCGGTTCCATTACCACATCGTTCAAGCGAGGCGCCGCGTCGCCAAATTCGTCGGCGATCAGTTCCATCAACAGCACGCCTTCAAGGAAGTCGTACGGCTTGGGCACTCGCACGCCGGCGCTGGCCAAACGGAACAGCGCGGCTACTTCAGCATTCTGCCAGGCATCCTCGGTCTCTTTACGACCGAACTTCGAGCCTTTGGCCATCGCTCGGGCCTGCCGGCTATTGCGAACCTTGCGACCCTCCTGATACTCCGCGGCCTGCCGGAAACTTCGTTTATTCGCCTCCTTGTAAACCTTGGCACACCGCAGCTCGTTGCCACAGCGCACCACATAAACAGCTGCCTCTTTACCACTCATGAGTGGGCGCAGCACCTCGTCGACCAGACCGTCCTCGATCAGGGGTTCAATGCGTTTTGGAGTCTTCATCAGCTTTTATTGTGGGTCCTTCGTTGCCAAACACGCGATTGTTGCTCGTTATACGGCAATCCTCTCACAGCGAGTAGTAGATGCCGACCTTTGACCTTCAGAGATTTACGAAAGGCTTCAATTATTTAGCAGCTTCCATGCCGAGCAGAGCATAACCGAGCACTGAGAGATGGGACCGCGCAAGCTGTAAGCAGTTTTATCAATTAGCGTCACAGATAACACAAATACCTCAGGACGGGCCCGAAAAAAACGCATGGACCCGTTCAAGCATCAGTGTTTGAACAATTCACCCGGGGTGCAACCAAACAAGCTTTTAAAGGCGGCGATGAACGCCGAGGTCGAATCATACCCGCAGGACAGGGCCGTATTGGTCACGCTGTCGCCCTCTTCCAGCGCGCTGAGCGACGATAACAATCGCGCACGCTGACGCCAGCCACGAAAACTCAAACCGGTTTCGCGCTGGAACAAGCGCATCAAGGTTTTTTCCGACGTGCCCAGGCGTTCGGCCCAATCATGCAGGGTAATCAACTGACCGGGGCTTTCGATCAATTCATTGCACAGCCCCAGCAAACGCGGATGACGCGGCAGCGGCAGCGAGAACCCGACTTCCGGCAGGCAGGCCAACTGATCGAGCAGTACCTGCACCAACCGCGCCTCGCTGCTGTCACCCTGTGGATAACTTGGCGGCAGCAAGCAAAATGCCTTGATCAATTCGCGGGCCAGCGGCGTGACTTCCAGGACACGACAACGCTCCGGTGCCCAGCTGCAGTCTTCCTTGCGCACATACAGGCTGCGCATCTCCGCACGCATCGACGTCGCCACATCGTGTTCGAGCCCGGCGGGAATCCACACCCCCCACTGCGGCGGCGCAAAAAAACTGCCCTCTGCGGTATGCACGCCCAATACACCGCTGATTGCATAGGAGAACTGCACCCAGTCATGACGATGAGGGGGTGTCCAGGAACCCGCGCTCAGGCTTTCTGCCCGGGCATAGATCGGACGCGGCAAAGCGGTGAGTGCGGGAATCTGACGCTCGTTACCCTGATGAAAGCCCATAGGTTGTCCGTTAGTCGCTATCGATTGGCCTTATGTCGCAAGACAGCATCATCGCGCCCGAGTTAACCTTCGGTCATCATTTTTTACAAAACTCTTTCATAACGCCTCACAACTCTCCAGGCCGACCTATTTATGCACGCATTCAAGCACTTCAAACGCGTTGTCACGGACTGGTTCCTCTGCGGAATGTTGATCGCGACGTTGCTCGCGTATTTTTTCCCGAGTTTTGGCAGCGCTGGCGGCGGAATGCATGCCGAGTACGTGATCAACATCGGGGTGTTTCTGGTGTTCTTCCTGCACGGGGTGAACCTGTCCAGCGAACAAATCAGCCACGGGCTGAAAAACTGGAAACTGCACATCATGGTGCAAGGCTTCACGTTCGTGGTCTTCCCTCTGATCTGGCTGATCTGCAACCAGCTGTTCGGCTCACACATGCCCGCCCTGTTGATGCTCGGTTTCTTCTATTTGTGCGCCCTGCCCTCGACCATTTCATCTTCAGTCGCCCTGACCGGCAGCGCCGGTGGCAACGTTCCCGCAGCCATTCTCAATGCCAGCATGTCCAGCGTATTCGGGATTTTCATGACCCCGTGGCTGGTGAGTCTGGTGGTCGGCACAGGCGCTGGTGGGATTGATCTGGGTTCGACCCTGCTCGACTTGAGCGCCATGCTTCTGTTGCCACTGGTGCTGGGGCAACTGGTGCGCCCGCTCCTCGGCAAGTTTTTTGCCCGGCACAAGCGCTACACCAACATCGTCGACAAAGTCGTGATCCTGTTGCTGGTCTACACCGCATTTTGTAATTCGATGGTGTCCGGCATGTGGCAACAACAAGGCGACATGGTGATTCTCAGCGCCTTTATTGGCAGCGGCGTATTGCTGGCGGTCGTTCTGTTCATGACCACCCGCACGACTCGCGCCCTGAACTTCAACCACGCCGATGAAGTGGCGGCCGTGTTTTGTGCAAGCAAAAAATCCCTGGCCGCAGGTGCACCGATGGCTGCGCTGATTTTCGGCGCTAACCCAGGGCTGGGCCTGATCCTGCTGCCGATCATGATTTACCACCCGATGCAGTTGATCGTGTGTTCAGTGATTGCGGAAAACTACGCGAGTCGCAACCATAAACAGCTGTCGCAGGCTGCGCGGGAAGAAGCCCGAGCGGCTTAGCCTACGGCCTTCTTCGCGGACAGCACGGAATCACCGCTCAATAATCGCCGTGACCCCCTGCCCGCCCGCCGCGCAGATGGAGATCAGCCCCCGTCCTTGCCTGGCCACGGCCAGCAACTTCGCCAGGTTGGCAACGATGCGTGCGCCGGTCGCGGCGAAGGGGTGGCCGGCCGCCAATGAGCTGCCTTTGACATTGAGCTTGCTGCGATCAATCGACCCCAGCGGCGCGTCGAGGCCCAGGCGGGTTTTGCAGTAATCGGCGTCCTCCCATGCCTTGAGCGTACACAGCACCTGTGCGGCGAAGGCTTCGTGAATTTCGTAATAGTCGAAATCCTGCAAGCTCAAATTGTTGCGCGCCAGCAAGCGCGGAACGGCGTAAGCCGGCGCCATCAACAACCCTTCGGCACCGTTGACGAAATCCACCGCTGCCGCTTCGCCATCACGCAGATACGCCAATACCGGCAGCCCGCGCTCTTTGGCCCATTCTTCACTGGCCAACAGCACCAACGAAGCGCCGTCGGTCAACGGTGTGGAGTTGCCTGCGGTCAGCGTACCTTTGGCGCTGCGCTCGAATGCTGGCTTGAGGCTGGCAAGTTTGGCCAGGGTCAGGTCCGGGCGCAGATTCTGGTCGCGGTTCAAACCCAGATAGGGCGTCAGCAGGTCATCCTGCCAACCTTCGGCATAGGCAGCCGCCATCTTCAGGTGGCTTTCCAGCGCCAACTGATCCTGAGCCTCCCGGGGAATGTTCCAGGTCTGCGCCATCAGCTCACAATGTTGGCCCATGGACAGGCCTGTGCGCGGCTCACCGTTGCGCGGCAGTTCCGGTTTGAGGTTATGCGGGCGCAGTTGCAACAGGGCCTTGAGCTTCTCCGCCCCGGTTTTGCTGCGATTGAATTGCAACAGGATGTGACGCAAGTCTTCGTTGACCCCAATCGGCGCGTCGGACGTGGTGTCTACGCCGCCAGCAATCCCGCACTCGATCTGCCCCAGGGCGATCTTGTTCGCAACCAACAGCGCCGCTTCCAGCCCTGTGCCGCACGCTTGTTGAATGTCGTAGGCCGGTGTCTGCGGGGACAAGCGCGAGCCCAGCACGCATTCGCGGGTCAAGTTGAAGTCCCGGGAATGCTTGAGCACTGCCCCTGCTGCCACCTCACCCATGCGCACGCCATGCAGGTTGAACCGCTCGATCAACCCTTCCAGCGCGGCCGTCAGCATCTCCTGATTACTCGCCGTGGCGTAGGCGCTATTGGAGCGAGCGAAGGGAATACGATTACCGCCGACAATGGCGACCCGGCGTGGCAGACTCATAAACAGCTCCCTTTAGAACAAAATCGCTAAAGAACAGCGTAGGCCCGATTAGAACGAACGCTGTCTTGATGTGGTCAACTACTTTGAACCCCGGCTCAAGGAGAGCGTTCCATGTCTTCAGATCGCTACATCGATTTCGCCAACTCAGACATTGGCCGTCGGCTGGTCGGAGCCGTTGGCCTGCCCGCGCCGGCCCGCCTTGAACGCTGGCAAGCCGGGCGACTACGCCCCATTGAAGGTACGCTGTTGATCAGTGCCGGTCCGCTGGCTGACCACGTCAGGATTTTTGCCCAACGCCTGACCGATTCGCTGTACAGCTTTGGCAGCGATCAACCGGGCGCGACCGTCTGGGTCGCGGAGCAAGGGCCCAAGCTCAAGGCGGTGGTGTTTGACGCCAGCACCCTTGTCCACACCGACCAACTCACGCAACTGCGCGAGTTTTTTCAGCCCATCCTGAAAAGCTTTGACCACAGCGCCCATGTGCTGATCCTGGGCCGAGCGCCCGAATCCTTGGGCGATCCATTGGCCGCCAGCACTCAGCAGGCCATAGAAGGCTTCAGCCGCTCCCTCGGCAAAGAGATGCGCAACGGCGGCACCGTGCAACTGCTGCACGTCGATGACGGCGCAGAAGATCAGCTAGAAGGCGCGCTACGGTTCTTTCTGTCGCCGAAAAGCGCCTACATCTCCGGCCAGGTGGTGCGGCTGAAGCCTTGCTCGACACACGTCCAGGACTGGAGCCGTCCGCTGTCCGGGCGCAGGGCGCTGGTCACCGGGGCTGCGCGCGGGATTGGGGCCGCGATTGCTGAAACCCTGGCCCGCGACGGTGCTGAAGTGGTGTTGCTGGATGTGCCGCAGGCCAAGGCCGATCTCGAAGCGCTGGCTGCGCGCCTGGGCGGGCAAAGTCTGGCGCTGGATATCTGCGTAGCCGACGCCGCGGCCCAACTGATTGAAGGCCTGAGCGGGCACAACGGCAACGGCATCGACATCGTCGTGCACAACGCCGGCATCACCCGCGACAAAACCCTGGCCAACATGACACCTGAACTGTGGGATGCGGTGCTGAGTGTCAACCTCATCGCCCCGCAAGTGCTGACCAAAGCCCTGTTCGACAGTGGCACCCTGCTCGACGACGGGCGGGTCATTCTGCTGGCGTCCATCAGTGGCATTGCAGGCAACCGTGGGCAAACCAACTATGCCGCCAGCAAGGCTGGGTTGATCGGCTTGGCCAAGGCCTGGGCGCCGTCGCTGCATGAGCGCGGCATCAGTATCAACGCCGTGGCGCCGGGCTTCATCGAAACCAAAATGACCGCCGACATGCCCTTCGCCCTGCGTGAAGCGGGCCGACGCATGAGTTCGCTGGGCCAAGGTGGTTTACCGCAAGACGTCGCGGAGGCCGTGGCCTGGCTGAGTCAGCCGGGAACGGGTGCGGTCAGTGGCCAGGTACTGCGGGTGTGTGGTCAGAGCCTTATCGGCGCCTGATCTTCGTTGTATGCTTTTATAGTGCTAGAGCAGGGAGATCATCGATGAGTCCTCAGTGGAGCTATCTGACCACACCGCCCGCTTTGCCAGGCCTGTTCATGCAGGCCGCGCTACGGCGCAAGATCACCAGCACGCAACTGCCAGATCAAGGTCTGCGTTGCTGGGTGTCGGTTAATCCCCAGCAGGTGGAGGCCTATCGCAAGGTCTGCGGATTCACTCACTCCAGCCTGCTGCCGCCAACCTATCCCCATGTGCTGGCCTTCTCGCTGCAAATGCAATTGATGACGTCCCGGGACTTCCCTTTCCCGCTAATGGGCTTGATTCACCTGGGCAATCGCATCAGCATCTTGCGCCCGTTGGGCGGCGTCGGTCAGGTAAGGGTCAGCGTACACGTCGTGAACCTGCAACCTCATGCCAAAGGCGCGACCTTCAACCTGATCACCCAGATTGAAGATGCCCTCGGCCCTTTGTGGGAGGAAGACAGCACCATGCTCTGCCGGAGCGTGCAACTGCCTGGCGAGCCGGCGGGCGATTACGAACCCGCGCCGTTACCGCTGATGGAAGTGGAGCGCTGGCAGGCACCCGCCGATATCGGACGGCGATACGCCAAAGTTTCTGGCGACTACAACCCGATCCACCTGAGTGCCACCAGCGCCAAAATATTCGGTTTCCCCAAGGCCATCGCCCATGGTCTGTGGCTCGAGGCCCGGACCCTCGCAGCGCTGGATCATCTGCCCGCGTCGAATATCGAGATCGATGTGCAATTCCAGAAACCGGTGCGTCTACCGGGCGAAGTGGTGCTGTCGGCCAGTGCGCCAGGTTCCAGCGGGCAACTGCGGCTGACAGGGGCGAATGACCTGGTGCATATGCTCGGGAGTTGGCAGCCGGTGGCTTAGGGTCTGTCAACAGACCCTAAGCCTCACACCGAGGCGCCAGCCGTTCGAAGCACTTGCTTCCCGCCGTCATCCCCTTGAAGCTACACGCCTTCAGGAGAGCCCCATGAACCTCGACGAACTCACCCAACGCCTGCACCAGATCCGCGACCAGAATGACTGGCGCCCGTTTCACAGCCCGAAAAACCTGGCCATGGCCGCCAGTGTAGAAATGGCCGAGCTGGTTGAAATTTTTCAATGGCTCAGCGAAGACCAGTCACGGCAACTGCCGGCTGAGCAACTGGCACATGCGGGTCAGGAAGTGGGCGATATCGTGTTGTATCTGCTGCTGATGTGCAGCGAATTGGGGCTGGACATGGATCAGGTGGTGCGCAACAAACTGGCCGACAGCGAACGGCGTTTCAGCAAATGAGCGACCGTCATTTCGATCAGTTGGCGACCCGCTTCGCCGAAAAAATCTATGGCGGCGCCAAAGGTGCCATCCGCCTGGCTGTGTTGCAGGCTGACCTCATCGAAGTACTGCCTGAACGGCCTCTGCGGGTGTTGGATATTGGTGCCGGGCTGGGCCATATGTCGTTGTGGCTGGCCGAGCGCGGTCATCAAGTAACACTGGCTGAACCGGCCGAACCCATGCTCGACGGCGCACGCCAACGCTTTGCCGATGCAGGCCAAAGCGCGACCTTCATCCAGGCGCCCTGGCAGCAACTGCTCGGCCAACTGACCGAGCCTTATGATCTGGTGCTCTGTCACGCCGTGCTGGAATGGCTCGCAGAACCCCACGCAATCCTGCCCGTGCTGCACCAACTGACCAAGGCAAACGGCTGGCTGTCGCTGGCGTTTTATAACCGAGATGCATTGATTTATCGCAATTTGCTCAAAGGCCATTTCCGCAAAATGCGCAAGAATGATATGGCTGGCGAGAAGCAAAGCCTGACCCCTCAACAACCGCTTGATCCGCGCGAATTAGCCGCGCAAATTGAGGGTTTGTGGCAGGTCAAGACCCAGAGTGGCGTACGGGTTTTCCACGACTACATGCCCCTGGAATTTCAGGCCAAGGTCCAACTCGCGGATTTGCTGGAAATGGAACTGGCCCATCGTCGCCACCCAGCCTTTGCCGGCCTCGGGCGCTATTTGCACTGGATGTGCAGCCCGTTGTGAGTGGCTCATTGCCAAGACGCCAATTGCGGAGACCATCATGAAACGCCGCCTCGCTTTGATTCTGGTCTGCCTGGGCATCAGCGCCTGCCAAAGCACCAATCCCTATGTTGCCAGCTCCAACCCTTTGCCACCGGCGCCCACGCAAGCGGCCAACACGTTGGACCTGAGCGCCTACCCGGCACCGACCCGCGATTATGGGCGCTATCGCAATTGGACCTGGATCAATGGCCAGCTTCCAGTGGGTTCAGCGTGGGCTGATTCGGCGCAATTGGCCGAAGCTATCAGCAATGGCCTGGATCAGCGCGGCTTGCGCCCGGCGATGAACAATCAACCGGCAGATTTGCGCGTGAGTGCCGATATGCATCTGGAAACCCGCCTGCGGCAATACCGTGAGGACGCCTACGGTCCGTACTACGGTGGTGGTATGGGTTATGGCCGCTACGGCGGGTATGCAACTGTACCCATGGTGCGTACGTATCAGGAGCAAGTGGTCGTGGTGCGCATCAGCCTATTCGACGCTCGAAGCGGTCAACCTGTGTGGAGTGCGAGTGCCGAAACAGGCAGCGGTGGCGATGAATCCGGCCGCGCCAAAGCCTTGCGTCAGGCGGTGCAACAAGCCCTGAGCGCCTATCCTCCTTCGTAATCACTGACGGCGAACCCTCATGTTCCGCTCTCTCGCTCGCCTTGCTGCTCAGTGCGTGTGAAACCAACCCGCTCGACCATGACTTTGACGCCACACGGGACTTTCGCGCCTATCGCAGCTGGAGCTGGAAAGAGCCAGGCGTGCAATATCGCCCCGATGACCCACGGATAAAAAGTGATCTGACCGAACAACGTATTCGTCAGGCGGTGAGTGACCCACTCGATCAGTACGGGCTGCGTATGGCGCAGAAAAACCAGGTAACCTCCAGTTTCCTGTAGGGGGACGGGGTTTGCTGCGCGACAGTGCTGCGTCTTCCTGGCAGCGCACTCTCAAAGCCTTTACTACACTGGCTTACCACGGGTGAGTTAGCGACGGCTTTGCCAAGGAGTGCTAGATGTCTCCCCATATCTGCTTTTCCAGACACGCTGGACGCAACCAGCAATGCGGCGCCATCGGTTTGATGGCGGCCTTTACCTTGGCGCTGGCGTTGCTGTGCATGTTGTTGGTGATCGACAGCGGCAGGCTGTACCTGGAAAAACGCAGCCTGCAAAGGGTCGTCGACATGTCCGCACTGGAGGCTGCCAGCCGTGCCGGTCAATGCACGCCCACTGCAACCGCCTCCGCATATGCCATCCAAAGTGCCACCCGCAACGGCTTCACAGTCACCGACGGCACCCGGACCCTCACCACCGACTGCGGCACGCTGGTCCTCGATGCAAACAACCTGCGCACCTTCAACGCCAATCCCGGCCAAGTGCAAGCCATCCGTGTGATCGTCACTCACTCCGTCCCTAAAAGTATTGCCGCCGGCATTGGCGCGCTGTTCTCCGGTGGCACCTCCGATCCGAACATCACTATGAGTGCTACGGCTGTGGCTGCCGTGCCCCCACCCGTCGCCATGCTGACCATTCGCAGCACCCTGTTGGTCGTGGACAGCGGTAGCTCCGTGATTCTGAACTCACTGTTTGGCGGTCTGCTCGGAGGCAGCCTGAACCTGAGTGCGGTGGGTTGGAACGGCCTGATCAACGCCAACATCAGCCTGCTCAGTTATCTGGATCAATTGAAGCTCGATATGGGTATTACCGCTGTGGGTTACTCGCAAGTGCTGGGCACTTCGGTCACCGTCAGCCAGTTGATACAGTCCGCTATCAGCGTACTCGACCCCACCTCAACCTTGGGAGCGACCGCTACCATCGCCAGCTTGCAGTCCCTAAAAATCGCTGCAGGCACGACCACCGTATTGCTCGGGGATTTGTTGCAAGTCAACGGCGGCACCGAGACTGCGGCGCTCAATTCCAATCTGCAAGTGTTCCAGCTCATCGAAGGGTTTGTGCAGTTGGCGAACAAGAGCAATGGCCTGGTGGCTAACCAGACGATCAATTTTGGTCTGGTAAATTTCACCGCCAAAATCCAGGTGCTACAACCGCCGCAAGTTTCTGCAGTGGGTAATCCGGCCTTGGCGGCGTTAAACCCCCTCGGACCGGATCGAATCTACGTACAGACCGCCCAGGTGCGAGCGTTGCTATCGGTCAATCTGCCGGTGCTGGATGCGTTGAACCCTTTGACTACTGCCTTAACTAGCGCCATCTCAGGGCTGGTAGGCCCGTTGAGCAATACACTGAATAGTGTGCTGGGCCTAAATGTCGTGGGCGTAGTGAACTCACTCACTTGCTTGATTAGCTGCAAAGTCCCAAGCGTAGTACTGCTTCCTTCACCTCCACCGATTGAGATTGATATCGGCCTGGATGTCGCCAGTGGAACAAGCTATGTGACCGGATACACTTGCGTCAGCACCAGTAACAAGACCCTCACAACCAATACCACCACATCACTGGTCAATGTGTACATTGGGAGCATCAACCCGGCTACAGTCTTCCCTGCTAACAGCACGACCCCGCCTCCAGCGGTAATAGCTAATCCGATAAAGATCCTCGATATCGGCGTACAGACCTGCAACCTCCTCTTATTCTGCGGTCCACGCACTCCTGGAGTGGGCGGTGGTATCGGCATCAGCGCTAATAGCTCTCTCGGGCAACGCTCCAATATTGCGAATACCTATTCATCTTCAGACTCGACGCCGTTACCCGATATCACCCAACAACCGCCCGACTATGCTGCTTTCTCAACCACCAATCTCGTCAGTGGCCTGTCGAACACCATCGCCGGGGTTCAGGTGGAGATGTACAAACCAACGGTCAACAACTCACTGGGGACCTTGCTCACTGGACTAGGCAGTTTGCTCGCCGTTGTCACCGTAGCCCTGGACAACATCATTCAGAACGCTCTCAGCCCGCTACTGGCCCCTTTGATAAACACTCTGCTCGCCAGCCTGGGTATCAATCTCAATGAGGTTGACGTAGGCGCCAACCTCAGTTGCAGCGCAGGGCAAGCGAGCCTGGTGATCTAGCCCGATTTAGCCAACGGCAGCGCAATGCTGAAACGGGCACCTTCTGCGGCGTTGGACACACTGAGGCGCCCGCCCATTTGCTCGACGATACCGTAGCTGACCGACAAGCCCAGGCCCGTGCCGACGCCGACAGGTTTTGTGGTGAAGAAGGGTTCGAAAACTCGCTCCAACAAGCGTGGATCAATACCGCCAGCGTTGTCTTCCACCGACAGCCAAACCGTCTGTTCATCCTGCTCGGTTTGCAGCGCAACCCATGGTTGAAGTTCGCGATGGGCTTCGCGCCGCGAGAGCAACGCATCGCACGCATTGACCATCAAGTTGATCAGTACTTGCTCCAGTTGATCCATATGCCCGCGCACCAACACCGGCGCGCCCACCTCGGTGACGCGCAGTTCGACGCCCTTGCCTTTCATGCCCTCATTCAACATGGCCAATGTGCCCTCCACTGCCTGCGCCGGGTCGAACAATTGCTGTTCGATGTCCGAGCGACGACCAAACACGCGCATGTGATCGACCACCCGCGCCGCACGTTGAACTTGCGCTTCAATGCGCTTGAGCTTTTCGGTCAGGTAATCGATTTGTATGTCGCCACTGCTCAAACGCCTGAGCACATTGGCCACCGCCATGCGCATCACATGCAGCGGTTGATTGATCTCGTGGGCCAACCCCGTGGCCATTTCGCCGAGGGTGGCCATTTTGGCGCTTTGAGTCAGTTGCATCTGGGTGCGACGCACTTCGGTGTTGTCGCGCCCCACCGCTTGAATTTCCACCAACTGGCCGCCGTCATCGAACACCCCCCGATCCGCCCAGACCCACCATGCGTGTTCGCGGTCTGGCAGTTGCAGGCAGATTTCAGCCGTGCTGACAGGGAACTCAGGGCTTAGCCGGCTGATACGTTGAGTGAACGCGTCACGCTGTTCCTCGGACAGCCAGTCCCCTAGATTGATGCCCGCGACCTCCTGCGGCGAACACTCCAGGTATTTGGCCAACGGTTGATTACCAAAACTCAGAACCAGATCGGGTGTGTAGCGACAGATCATCGCTGGCGAGTCTTCCACCAGAATCCGATAACGCTCTTCGCTCTGGCGTACCTGCTCGGCGACCATGGTGGCGTCGGTCACGTCCAGCCACAGCCCGACCGCTTCAATCGGAATGCCCAGGTCATCGCGCAGCAACTTGGCTTCATCAAGCAGCCAGTGATAGTCACCGTGCTTGTCGCGCAGGCGATAACGGCTGCGCACGGCGCCCTCACGCAGCAATTGCCGGGTGCGCGCGAAGTAGATGTCACGATCCTCTGGATGGATGTAGTGCGCCAACTGGTCTTCCACACAATCGGCCAGCGTCCAACCCAATAATGGCGTCAGGCTGGCGCTGAAAAAAGTCGGTTGCAACGCGCCCCCAACATAGCGCTGCACATAGATAACCGCCGGTGAACTGGCGATCAGATTGTCCAGCCGGGCATGCGCTGCCGCCGCCTGGCCTTCCTGATTTTTGATGTCGCTGACATCCAGCATGAAGCCCAACACGCGCCGCGCCTGACCGCTGACCGACGACTGGCCCTGGATACGCAACCAGACCAAACCCTGGGCCGGGTTAGGCTGATGGATGCGCACGCACAGTAGCAACGGCGTGCCCAGATCTCGAAGCTCGTCCAGACGACTGACGAGCTCCTGACGATCGGCCGGATGAATCAGCTCCAGCCATTGCACGCGCGACAGGCAATCCGTCTTGTCATCCAGAAGCAGGCGGCGCGCCAATTGTGGCGCCAGTAGCACTTCATCGCTGACAAGCAGCCATTCCCACCAGCCAGTACCGAGCAATTCCTGCATCACGTTCAGACGCTCCAACTGATGCTGATGCTGATCCTCGGTCAGACGATTGAGCAACGGCCCTGCCAGCGCTGCACCCAGTTGCAGCCACTCGCGCGCACCCAGGTCCGGTGCTTGCTCGTCGGCCTGATAGAAACCGAAGAGCACCCAGGCATTGACATCGGCGCCTTCACGATAGGGCAACAAAAAACTATTGCCGTTGCCGAAAGCGCTTCGCAGGCGAGGCAGTTCATCGCGCGAGCCAAGCGCCAGTTGATGCACGACGGTACCGTCAAGGCCATTCAGTTCAGTCCCCAGGCGCTGCCCTGTTTGCCACAACTTCGGCGCTGTGTGCGCGCTGTACTGACTGTAAATTCGCCAGCCGAGGCCGTTCGCCTCAGGCAAGGCCAACGCCAGACACGGCACTCGCCAGCGCTGCGCCACCTCTTGCAATTGCAAGCTCATCACCTCGGGCAGACGGGCAAAGCTGCAAGCACGAATCTGTTCAGCCATGCGCCCGGCGTACAGCAGGCATTGATGCCGGTTTTGCGCGACCAACGTCTGACGCACCAGATCGCCCACATCAAGCAATTGCAAATGCCAGCCATGGTCATGTGGCTGCACCCAGCCCCGTGTGTGCAGGGCCTGGCCATCGATACCTTTGAAATCCAGATCCAGGGTGACCCCAAGCCAATCCTGCGGCACGCCTTCAACCACCATCGCGCTGTCGGGCATCAAATAGTTCAGCAGCTTGTGTCCCAGTGCGGAAGAGGACGCCGACGCGGCCAACTGCGAGCACAACGGGCCACTGAATTGCAGTACCCGGCCCTCATTGTCGAGTTGCAGGTGCAGACCCGTATTCGCATACTCAGGGTCGACGACCGGATCCACCGGCCCTGTTTCGGCACGGCCAAGGAGTCGCTGCAGCAACACGTCTTTAAGGGCCAAGTTGCAGACTCGCCTGCGCGGTCAAAAAGGTTGGCAAGTCAGGAACCTGACCGATGCCCGGCAATACCAGCGAGGGCATCACCTGCTCCAGTTTGCTTGTTGCGTAGCTGATATTTACGGTCAGCAGCTTGCTGGTGGGATCAAACGTCACCGTGGCATCGTGTGCAACGTTGAAAGCCAGGGCCGTTGGCATCCATGCCAGTTGGGTGGTCAGGGTGGCGTTGGCCAGCGCCACGACCTGCGTGGAGTAACCGGGGATTGTCGGGCTAAGGGCGACGCTACGGCGCACCGCTTCAGCCGTGGCAGTGTTGAACGACTGCATCATCAATAAAGGCAGGCAATAACTCATCAGCCCATAGAACACTGCAAAAAAGATCACGAACACCGCCGCAAACTCAATAGCGGCAGCACCTCTTTGTTTGTGGGCCAATGCTTTTTTTATGCGATAACGAGAGGCGGTTTGCATGTCGACGTCTACCCTGACAAGACCCATTCAAATGAGCATAGGTTTATTTCCCTCGACCTCGGATATTTTTTACTCATGCAGCTTTTTTTATTACTGACCTGGTTCGCGGTATGTGCAGAGCAGGATGCCCGACAAAAGCAAATATCTAATTGGCTTACCTTCGGCGGTTTTGCCCTCTTTCTGATTTTTCTGCTAATTAATAATCACACTTGGTTGGGCGCACCCTCGGCTGAAGGTGGATGGGCCCTGTTGCTGGCGTTGGCCTTTACCCTGCCAGGCTACGCGCTGAGCCGTCTGGGGGCCGGTGACGTAAAGTTGCTGGCGGCGTTGGCCCTGGCAACCGACAGCCTGCACTTGCTCGTGACGTTTATTGGCGCGGGAGTTATCAGCGTGATGTGGTTATTGGTGCGTAAAAGCGCCTGGCCCCATATGGGTCAATGGCTTACATGGCGTTACCCGCACGCAGGATCTGAAGCGTCAAACAAACAACCCTTCTCCCCTTTTCTGTTCGCAGGATTCGCCCTGATCGCAATCTGGCTCCAATAGTCGAAATCGACTGATAGCGCTATATACATAGCAAGAAAGCACGATTACGGTGCCCCCCTGTGCATTCGAATTAATGTACATTTGGCACCACCTTTTTTTGCAACGGCACCTCCCTTTCTGGAAAGCGTCGACATGGAATTTCAACGGCATTCGGCCATCGGTCAGTAATAGTTGCAGGCAGGGAGTAGCGCGTGAACAAACAGGCGGGTGCAACAATCCTTATCGTCGATGACCAACCGCTTATTGTTGATGAACTCAGTGAGTTTTTCGAAAGCAGCGGCTATCGATGCGTCCGCTGTTACTCCGGTCGTGAAGCCGTCGAGCGCTTTACCGATAACAGCCAGATTAACCTGGTGCTCTGCGACCTGGACATGCACGGCATGAACGGTATCGAGTTAGTGGAGGCGTTAAAACGTATTGCCGGTAAAACCCGTGTATTCGAATCCATCATGCTCACTGGCCGCGCCGATAAGCAGGATGTGATCAAGGCCTTACGCGCCGGGATCGCCGATTACTATCAAAAACCGGTCGACCTGGATGAGCTGCTCCAAGGCGTGCAACGCCAGGAGTTGGCGCTGCACGAGCGAAACAAAAGCCATCAGCACCTGGGCCATCTGAACGAGACGTTGCAATACCTGGCGGCCTCCATTGATGACATCTATAAGGACCTCGACAAGGTTCGTCGCCGCCCTCTCTCCGCCTCGGAACTGGAAACGGGAGGCGACGCCGACAGCGAGCTGGAGAAGGTCGAGATACCTGCCATTCTCGGGCAGCTGTCACCGCGCCAACTCGATGTCGCGCGACTGGTGGGCAAGGGACAGACCAACTATCAGATCGCCTGTGAGCTGGGCATTACAGAAAACACGGTGAAGCTCTACGTCTCCCAGGTGCTGCGCCTGACCCACATGCGCAACCGCACCCAACTGGCCCTGGCATTGTCGCCAAGCAATTCCGGATTGCGGTATCGCGTGACAGCGCATTAAGCAACGCAAGTCTCTGAGTCAGATACACCGCATTCGACGTTGCGGGGCATCCCGAAAAATCGGTGCCTGGCTGAAAGAAACAGAAAATCCATCGCCTGTTTTTAACTGATCACCTGTTGGTTCAGCATCAATGAGTGCTACCTCCACTTGATATTTTTCCGCCCCTCTCCTGCTCATAAAAATCCGGAATTTCATGCTTATACGTGTCCAGCCAGCGCTGGAAACTCCGGTCGCGTTCGGTCGGTGTCGAGACTTGGATAATCGGCGACGCGACGGCCCCCCGTGGCTGCAATTGCAACCATGCTTCAGTCTCCTGCTGTTGCGCTGACGCAGGCCCCGTATCAAGGGACCAGGCGCTGCCTGACAGGCCTAGCAAACACAGGCAGCCGAGGATTCTTCGTTTCATGACAGTCTCCAGATTCACTTAGGGCTCGACGGATCGATTATCGCGGCCACCTGATCGGTGGGTACCGCTCTGGAGCCCACCGGCCCTTTGAGCGTTTCCGCGCGCGCCTGCGCCTCGCTGAATTGCTGCGGGCTCAGGCCCATTCGGGAAACCAGTTCAGCGGCCTGTTTCCAGTTGTCCTGATAAATCAGCAACGTCACCAAATTGATAGCAGCCAGTGGGTCGGATTGTTTTAATTCGATTGCAGTCAGGAATTCGAATCGGGCCTGCTCTAGCTTCAATTGATTGAGATACACCACGCCCAGATCGTTACGGATTTTTTCGTCAGTGGGCGCCAGCTTCGCGGCATTGATCAGGTGCGCCAACGCCTGATCGTTATCGCCACGCGCGACAGCCAACTGGCCGAGACCATGTTCACCCTCGGCTGCCCGACAGGTGCCTAGCAGGCTGCGGTACAACGGTTCAGCGTCGCTACGCCCCAGCAGGCGCAGCACCCGAGCCTTGCGCAAGCGCACTTCGCCCAGCGTGTCTGGCAGGTTTTCCAGGTTGGCCAGGCTGGCATGCAGACGGCCCTCGTCCGCCATGCCCTGAGCGAGATTGAGCGCAAACTCTTGATCGGAGTTGAGCTTGGCACAGCTCGACTCTGCCATCGAAAAGGGCGTCCATGGCGCCCCGCCGTCCGTGGCGCAACCGCTAAGCAACAGCAAACCGATCACCGCGATGACTACTTTCATTAGACGCCCTTTATGAAGAACCCAGTGCACGACTGATCGCGGTAAAACCCGGCCCGGCCAACACAATCAGCAAAGCGGGAAACAGAAACACCATCATCACGATGGACATCTTGGCCGAAAGTTTGGAAATGTATTCCTGCAACCGGGTCAAACGCCGATCATCAAGCAGTTGTTTGAGCGTGAGCAGCGACTTCATCGCGCCACCGCCCTGATGGATCAATTGATTGAGGATCACGCAGGTGTCATTGAACTCATCCACCGCCAGCAGATTCGAGGTTTTGCTCAGTTCTTCACCCAGCTCCAGCCCGGAATCGACGCGAATCAGCACCAGACGGATTTCCGTGGATAAAATCGGCAGCAATTGCTGACCTTCGCGGCTCAGCACACGCAGTGCCTGCTCCACCGCCATCCCGGATTCAAACAGAATCCGCAGCAACGGAATAAAGGTCGAGACTTCAGCAGCCAGGCTTTTTTGGCGTATCTGCGCCGCAATGGCCAGCAGTCGTCTAGGCAGTAGATAACCGATGCCCAGCGCGAATACCGGCGCGAGAAGCGGGTGATCCAACGGTTGATAAAACACCGCCTGAATTAACAACACCAAGCCCGCCAACATCAACGGCACGCCCAACTGGCAGGCCGCGTACAGCGAACGTTGGCTGGCATGTCGCCAACCCAGACGGTTGAGCAATATCAAGGGTTCACTGTCGAGGCTGACCGAGCGTTGGCCAAGCTTACTGTCCCCCAGCAGCCGCAGCCAACCGCCAACCCGGCTGTCACGCACCATCCGGCCTTCCAGCCGTTGCGCCACCTGACGTTCGCCGCGCCGCTGGCGAGCCAGACGGATGAGCAACAGTAACGCGGCGGCTGCAAACATCAACGCACTGATCAGCAAGGCCATCTCAAATACTCCGCAACATGCGCCACAGCGCCAGGCATCCGAGTACCTGCATGGAGAACGCCACCAGCAGCATGTGTTGACCACTGCTGTCGTTCCACATATTCATCAGGTAGTGAGGGTTGATCAGCAAAAAGTAACCGACCATGCTCACTGGCAATACAGCCAGCACAATGGCGGTCATCCGTGTCTCCCCGGTCATGGCGCGCAATTGACGGACGCCTTGTTCGCGCTCGCGTATCAGCTTGATCAAATTTTCCAGCAGCTCACTGGCGTTGCCGCCATAGCGGTGATTGACCCGCAGGCCAAGAGCGAACAGACGAAATTCATCCTGTTCGTAAAGCTCGGCAAAGTCCTGCACGGCATCAGACAGGCTGACACCCAATTGCACGTTGCGCTGAATCCGGCTCATTGCGCTTTGCAGCGGGTCGCTGGAGGACTCAATGCCATGCAGCACCGCGCCAGCCAGGGTGCGTCCTGATTTGAGGCTGCGCACTGTATGATCGAGCAATTGCGGCAACTGTTCGATCATCCGTCGCACGCGGCGTCGATAGCGCCAGGCGATATACAACCGCACCAGGAACGGCGGTATCAGAAAGGTCAGCAGCAGGCCAAACCAGTTGCCCGCAAGAAACCCGAGGATCATTGCCAGCGTCCACAGCACCAGCGAAAGGCTCAGTCGATCCGTCGGCCGCCGGAGCCCAGCACGCAGAAAAGCACGCTCCAGGCGAGCCCAACCTGGCTTGGCGCCTCCCATTTGCGGTTGCCCATGAGCCAGGCGCACCCGCACCCGCTCGGAGGCACCCTTGCGCCAGCCGCGATAGAACAGTAAAAACGACGCCGTGAGCATCAATAAAAATATCAGCCCAAGCAACAGCGGAGCCGTCATATTCAGCACTCCTGTCCGGCTATAAATCGCGCCGGAGTTTATCCCCGGCCGGATTGATCGCTTCACGCAGAAAACCAAAACCACTGCGCCGATCAAGACGAAACAGGGTATTGGTCACATAGACGTCATCACGTACTCCGACCACTTCCACCACTTCGCTGACGCAACGTCGGCCGTCGGACATACGGGTCAACTGGATCACCACATCCAGCGCAGCGCAGACCATTTGGCGCAGGGTTTTCTCCGCTATCAGGCGACCGGTCAGGCCCACCAGCGTCTCCAGCCGCAGCAGCGCATCCTGGGCATTGTTGGCGTGCACGGTACTCATGGAGCCGTCGTGGCCGGTGTTCATTGCAGTGAGCACGTCGAGCACCTCTACCCCACGAATTTCACCGAGAATGATCCTGTCCGGCCGCATCCGCAGGGCATTGCGGATCAAGTCACTGGCGCGCACTTCGCCATGACCTTCGGCGTTTGGCGGGCGAGTTTCCAGACGGACCACATGGGGGTGGCTCAGTTGCAATTCAGCGACGTCTTCGATGGTCACCAACCGTTCGTGAGGCATAATCAACTGGCTCAAAACGTTGAGCAAGGTGGTCTTTCCCGTGCCCGTGCCACCGCTGACCAAAATATTGCAGCGCTTGCTCACTGCCTCTTCAAAGAAGTCAAAAATCGGCTGATCGATGGTCTGCATCGCCATCAGGTCGACGCTCTTGAGCATGTCCTTGCGAAATTTACGAATCGACAGGCAAGGCCCGTCCAGAGCAATCGGTGGGATAATCGCGTTGACCCGGCTACCGTCGGGCATCCGCGCATCGACCATCGGCGACGACTCGTCCAGGCGCCGCCCCAATGGCGCGAGAATGCGCTGCATCACACGCTCGACGTGGTGCGCATCGATAAACCGCAGATCAGTGTGGTGCAGCACGCCGTCGCGTTCGACGAATACTTTGTAGGGCCCATTGACCAGAATTTCCGTCACTGACGGATCGCGCAGCAACACTTCCAACGGACCGAAGCCCGTCAGTTCATCGACGATTTCTTCGGCCAGGCGCTCCATCTCGTAGCGTGAAACCGCCAAGTGCAGCCTGCCGATATACTCCCCGACCTTATCGGTGACAAATTGCGCCAGCACCGGACGTGAACCTTCGAGCAGGTTTTTCCCGGTCTCTTCGAGGGCATCAATGATGTAACGATGCAGCACCAGCTTCAGACCTTGAGCATCGTTGCTGCCCGACAGCCGAGAGGACACACCAAACAGTTTTTCGCCGTTCATTTATGCCCCCACAGACGATTGAACCAGCCTTCATGAGGCTTATCCGCAGCCTCGGAACGTTTGGCCAGACGCTCGCCAAGGGTGCGCAAGCTCAGGCACAACGCCTCGCGTGGCGACAGCTCGAACAGCGTCACGCCCTGATTTTTCGCATTCAGCCGCAGCTCCGGACTGAACGGCAGCACCGCCAATACCGGCAGGCCAAAGGTTTTGCCCAAGGCCTCGGCGTTGGGCGCCACCGGACGCAAATAACGGTCGATCAGCAGCGCAGCGTGTTGCAGCTTCATGCCCTTTTCTCGCCACAGGTTGAGCACAGCCAAATTACGTCGGCACTCGAGCACGCTCTGATCGGCGCACCACAACAGTTGGTCGCAATGGCTGACGAAGGTTCGCAGCGCCTCGCTATCGGGCTGGCCGACAAGGTTCACCACCACGTGTTGAAAGTGTTGGCGCAGGACACTGAGCAACATGTACAACTCGGCCGCGCTGGTGTTCTCCAGCAGCTCGTCACCGTCGGCGTAGGCCAGCATGCGCAGACCGGAGCGCTCGGTGGTGAATGCGCTGTCGATCAAGGTCGTGTCGAGCCGACGCAGATGGCGCACGGCATCCCCGAAATGGAACGAGGCTTCCAGCCCCAGCATCGCCAGGCTGTCACCACGCGGCAGGCCAAGATCCAGCAACAATGTGCGCTGGCCACATTGCTGTATCACCAGCGCCAGATGCGTAGCGAGCATGGCGCCATCGGCATCGCATTGCGCGCCGTACAACACCGTCAGCCCGCCCATGTTCGGATTCGGCGCCACGGGCGGCAAACGTTTGCCCAGACGCCGAACCAGTCCTGCGACTTCACTTGAGCGCGAGCCATAGGCTACAAAATCCCGCGCACCGGCGCGCATTGCATTGAGCACCAACTGATTGTCCATGCCGTCACCCAGTGCGACGATGGCAAGCATCGGCTTGGCCTCCAGCACACCTTCGATCAGCGCGCTTTGCGCCACCAGATGTTCGCGATCCAGACCGACGAATACCAGGCTGGCGAAGGTCATGTCCACCAGCGCCAACAGCTCATCAAGGGTGCCAGCGCCGGCACTGACTACCTGACCCAGGGGCGCCAACGCGCCCTGCAACCACTCCAGGTCGGTGCTGTTGCGGGTGATCGCAAGGAAGGTCTGACTCAGGCTCTGGCTCATTGCGATAACCCGCTGCGGCGATCGAAATTGCCATCCTCAAGGAAGTACATCTGGAAAAAATTCGGGTCGTAGTTGCGCAGGCGTTCGCCGGGCAAGGCCGGTAATGGCGCGTTTGCCGCCAGCGGCTGGACCAGATGCGGGGTAACGATCATCAACAATTCGCGTTCTTCGCGATTGACCTGCGCACTGCGAAACAACGCGCCAATGATCGGTATGTCACCCAGACCGGGGAACTTGCTCATCGATGAGGTGTTACTGGTACTGATCAGGCCGCTGACCACAAAGCTTTCGCCATCGGCCAAAGAGATGCTGGTATCAGTGCGACGAATACTCAACGCAGGAACCGTGGTGCCTGCAATGGTCACCGCGTTGGCGAAATCCAGTTCGCTCACCTCTGGTGCGACCTTCAAGGCAATGCGATTACGCCCAATCACCGTGGGCGTCAGCGTCAGGCGTACGCCAAATTCCTTGTACTCGATGGAAATACCATTGCTCTGACCATTAGGCACCGGCACAGGGATTTCACCCCCCGCCAGAAAGCTCGCGCTTTGCCCGCTCAGCGCCACAAGGCTAGGGCGCGCCAGGGTGTAGGCGAAGCCACTGCTTTCCAGGGCGTTAAGCATGCCCAGAACTTTGCTGTTACCCCAGACGATATTGAACGCGCTGTTATTGAGTGGGATTTGCGGAAGTATGCCTATAGAGCCGGGCGAAACACTGGCGCCCGGTACAGTTCCGGGGGCGCCGAACAGAAAGTTGCCACCCTTGCCGAAGATCGACGTGCTGGCTTCTTTCAATTTGGTACGGCTGATTTCGACGAAGCGAATGTCGGTCTGCACCTGACTGGGCAGCGACGGGTCTTCGGCAGGTGGCAAGGTGTCGGTCAGCGCGGCCGTGGCTCGACCCTGAACGAACACCATGCTTTGCCGAGGCGCCGAAGAACAGGCGGTCCAGACCATCAGACTGGTAGCGCCGGGCGCGATACCCGTCAGCAGAAAGCCTTGAGTACCGTTCATATGCACATCGGCAATTTGCGCATTGCCCACGGCCAATCGGGTAATGGCCACGGGCGAATTAATATCCTGCTGCAAGCCCTGCCCCACTTCGATCACCGTGGGCAGCGCAGCCAACCCCGCACACCCAGCGTTTACCGCCAACGCAGAATTGGCAGGCAGGCCCACTGAAATCAGGGCCCACACAACGCTTTTTAAAACCAGCACTGAGCGGCTGTTCATGACTTGCAATCCTTGCTCAATCAGGGAGTTTGTTGCGTAACCTGGTTACCGCGTATGACCTCGACCACTTGCGCCACACGGGGCGCGCCGGGCCTTACTGCCGTTCTGGGCGGGGCGCTGAGGCTTAACTGGGCAAAGTGCACAAGGTTGCGGTTGGTCGAGTCCAGATGTGCAGCGAGGTCGTTTTCACCTGCCCAGTAGCGCTGCAGGTTTTTTTCTTCAGCACTGCGCACTGCCAAACGCAAAGTACCCGACTGCGTTGCCAGCATCAGCCGGCTGAGCAGTTGCTCCGGTACCGCCAGCACCACATTGCGCGCAGAGCTTCTGCGCTGTTCCTGCTTGAGCCTCTCGTCGTTGCTCAACGCTTTACCTGCCACCTGCCCATCGACAGTCGGACCGAGCAACTCCCCTACACTCAACAGCCGCAGTGCTGGAATCACCTGTTGCGCAGACTTGTCGGGATTGATGGAGTCCTGCGGCAGAAACAGCAGCACATCGACGTAATCACCGGGGCTTAATTGCCCGCCCGCACCGATTACTTCATCGATAGCCACCGCCAGGGCGCGCTCATTGGGACGGATCATTCGCGCCAACGTCCCTCCTGCGTCGAAGCTGCTGTCGCTGAGCCAGGTGCCCGCCGACAACGCCCTACAGGCAGCGCGACCCAAGGCCTCTTCGATTTTGCTGAAACTACCGACAGGGGCGACTTTCACATGCTCGATGGCAAGATCATCCGCCGTGACAGGTACGTAGGGCGGCAAGTCGCGCGCCAGCACCAACACCGATTGGCGTAGCGATTCATCGACGTTTTGTACAGGGGTGACAACGGCAGCCACCACTGCTGGCGCAACAGACACACTGACCGGCGTAGGCGTCTGACGACTCAAAACAAGGCCCCAATAGCCGGCGAATAAGGCACCTAGCAGTAAAAAAATGGCGACGCCTAAGGTAATGCGACTGTTCATGACGACTCTCCCTTTACTACGCCACAACAAACTCGAATTCCAACGAGCCAACTTCGCATCCAGGCATCCATGAACAAGTAACTATTCGCGAATTAAAGGTAACGCAAGTACTGCAAATAGTCATGGCCGGCAAAAAAAATAACTGACACCCGGCGCACACGCCCCCCTGAGCATCCGTTTAATGTCGTTAATAGTTTAGTTATAACTTTATGATTAATGCTTTATTACAGTTGTGCCCATTGGGTTTGACGACAATGCTGTAAGGGTCAATATAAAAACCACACCACAGTCTATGCAGTGCCCTCGTTATGCTCACGCCCCTTGGACGCCAGGAGAAATCAGATGTTCCTCACTTATATTATTCTGCGAATCAGGTTGTTCCTGGACAGTAAAGAGGCCGCGTCCGCTATCGAATATGCCATTGTGGCGGCGATGGTCGCTGTCGTCGTTGTCGAATTCATTACACCGCTTGGCGCACGCGTGAAAATAATATTTAACTCTGTATTAACGGGCTTTGGTGGCACGGCGCTGTAATGACCCAGATCACCGGACAACTCCGGTTACCCTTCCTGCAAAGGTATTTCATATGGCTGCCCCTTCCTCTGCACGCCGACAGCTCCTTCTGGTGGATGATGAAGAGGACGCCATTGAAGAGCTGGCCGAATTGCTAGAGGGCGAAGGCTTCAGTTGCTTCACGGCAACGTCAGTCAACGTCGCCCTTCAGCAACTGACCCAGCACCCGGATATCGCCCTGATCATCACCGACCTGCGTATGCCCGAAGAAAGTGGCCTCTCGCTGATTAAACGCCTGCGTGAACACTCCTCCCACCACCACTTGCCGGTTATCGTCACCTCAGGCCACGCCGATATGGAAGACGTCAGCGACCTCCTGCGCCTGCAGGTACTGGACCTGTTCCGCAAGCCCATCTACCACCTCCGCCTGCTGGAAACCCTCAACAACCTCTTCCCATCTTCGCCTGGATCAATAACCCGCTAACTAAAGGTGCGTCGCGCCTGCTGATTCAGTGGGGTAGCTTTATTCAATCCACCACACTGAATTCAACCCGCTCCGTATGCCCGCCTTCGTCGAGAACGCTGAGTTGATAGCGTCCCAATCGATTAAGAGTCACGTTGACGCTGTCTTGGTCAGCGGTGTCGGCCATGGGCACACCATCGATAAACCACCAGCGCCGACCACTGCCGCCCAACGCCGAGAGTGTGAGTCGCAACACGTCCTTACTGCCCGTCGGCAGGCGCAACTGATCACCCTCGCGCACACCCACCACCGACAACGGTGCAGCCAGGCTTGAAGCCGGCGGAGGGCATGTCGGATCGCTCGGCGGCAGCAGGGCATCGCGGCGTTCCAGGCGCGGCAACCAGGGCTCCAGCGGCGCAGGCCACAGTGCGATGTCACGAGGCTGAGCGTCGGGGCAATTGGCGGCGACCCGCAGGCCTTTGTCATTGACCCAGACTTTCTCCAATAGCCCCAGACCGAGCGGTTGATCGGCGGCCTGCAAGGTCGGCGGTGTGGTGTTGTCCAGCGTCCAGGCGAAACGCTGACGTCGGCAGTTCGGGTCGCGTTTACTCATGGGCTGGCCCAATGGCCAGCAGATCGCCGCGACGCCGACGTTCATTGGCACCGGTTGCACGGGGGCGGCAATGCCGCGCTGGCTGTCGCGGTTGATCAGCATGTCATGCACCCGAAGCATCAACGGTGCCGCCGACGCCAGGCCGAACTGCCCCGGCACTGGGGTGCCATCCGGGCGACCGATCCAGATGCCGATCAGAAACCTTGGCCCCACTCCGATTGCCCAGGCATCGCGAAAACCATAACTGGTGCCGGTCTTCCAGGCCAGCACCGGGCGTTGGACCAGTTCGGCGTGAGGGTCGAGATCAGGCCGCGCCTGACCGCTGAGAATGCGCCGCACAATCCACGCGGAACCGGGCGAGAGCATCCGCCGTTCACGCAACGTGTCTTGCGGTTGCAGGCGTAGGTTGGCGCTTTTCCCGCCGCGAGCAAAGGCGCTATAACCACTGACCAGATCTTCCAGTCGACTGCCCGCGCCACCCAGAATCAACGCCAGGTTCGGCTCGGCCAATGGCGGCAGGGTCAGCGGCACACCGCCGTTGCGCAATTCGGCAGCAAAGCGTTTCGGGCCGTACGCTTCGAGCAATTGCACCGCAGGCAGATTCAACGACATCGCCAACGCACTGCTGGCTGACACGGCGCCACTGAAGCCAGAAGAAAAATTGCCCGGCCGATAATCGCCGTAACGACGCGGCACATCTTGCAGCAGTGATTCGGAGTGAATCAGCCCGGCGTCCAGCGCCATGCCATACAGAAACGGCTTAAGGGTCGAGCCGGGAGAGCGCAGCGCGTTGACCATGTCGACATGGCCGAAGCGCCGGGCATCGTTGATATCAACCGACCCCAGGTAGGCGCGCACCGCCATGGTCTCTTCTTCGACCACCAGAATCGCCGCCGACGTGTGCTCCGGCAATCGCGCGCGCCAACCGAGCAGCAAATCCTCCAGACGCCGCTGTAAGGTAGCGTCGAGAGTGGTACGAATCAGCGGTGGGCTGTCGACGCGGTTCAAGCGCCGGGCGAGCAAGGGCGCAAGGCTAGGCTCCTGACGCGGCGCCAAGAGCAGCGGCTCTTCCAGCGCTTCATCGACCGCTGATTGTGGCCAGACCTGAAACTCGGCCAAACGCCTGAGCACTTTGTCCCGTGCCGCCTGCGCTCGCTTCGGGTGACGGTCGGGACGTAAACGACTCGGCGCCTGAGGCAAGACCGCAAGCAACGCCGCATCAGCACGGGTCAGCTGCAAAGGCGACTTGCCCAAGTACGCCCAACTGGCGGCCGCCACGCCTTGCAACGTGCCACCGAAGGGCGCCCGGTTGAGGTACAGCCCAAGAATCTGATCCTTGGACAGGTGCCATTCCAACTGCGCCGTGCGCCACAACTGCCGCAACTTGCCGGCCAGGGTTCGCGAATGCGGATCAAGCAGCCGCGCCACTTGCATCGACAAGGTGCTGCCGCCCGACACCACCCGTGCGCCGCTGAAGTTCTGCCAGGTCGCCCGGACCAACGCCAGCGGGTTCACACCGGGATGCTGATAGAACCAGCGATCCTCATACGTGAGTAAGGCATCGAGGTAATACGGCGACACCTGATCGGTTGTCACCGGGTAGCGCCACACCCCATCGGCATCGGCAAACCGCCACAGCGGCGTACCGTCTTCGGCCAACACCACACGCGCCAAATCATCCTTGGGCAGCGGCAACGGCCAGAGATGGTCGGCCAGCCACAGCAAGGCAATCAGCAGCAACAGGCTACTTATCGCCCACCGAAAAACTGTCCTCCATCGTCCCTGTGGGAGCTGGCTTGCCTGCGAAGGCGGCGCGCCAGGCACACCGCGTCGAGACATTCGCAGGCAAACCAGCTCCCACAGAAAACTCAGGCGTCGGGCAAGTAATCGATAACTCACGGCCAAGAGCCTCTATTATTCAGGGAACTCGCCGAGCCGACCGATAGCCCAAGCGAACAGATTCCCTTTTTTGTCAGCCTCATCAGGATGCAAACATGCAGGTAGAAAGCTTTTTCGAACGGCTCGGCCAGGCGCTGGGCGCCGTCATTCGTTTTATCGTGGATGGGCTGAGTGGGTTGTTCAACATACTGGCTCATGCCGGTGGCAACTTTGTCGAGGGGTTGTCCAGAACGCTGGGCATGGACACGTCGCTGATCAGTATCCTGGCGCTCATCATCGGTCTGATGCTGCTGTACTCGGCCATCCGTGCCTTCATGCGTGCCTCGATCGTGTTTGGCATCATCTATCTGATTCTGGGCCTGTGGTTGTTGAGCTGGATTATTCATTAACGGACACATATGACCCATGTGGGAGCAGGCTTACCTGCGAATGACTCACTGCGGTGTGCCTGACACACCGCTATTCGCAGGCAAGCCTACTCCCACAGGTTCGCTCTCTTCTGGACCGCTACCTCCCCTTCACCACCATCTCCGCTGGCGCCTCACCCAGTGCCTGCCAGTTTGGCCGGTACATGGATTCAACCTGCGGCGGCGGTACGCGGTAGGTGCCTGGTGTCACCGCTCGCGCCAGGTACAGCAGGTGCGTGGTGTTGAAGGCGTTCAGATTCAGCGCAGCCACATAACGGTCGTCGCGGAACTCCTGATGTTTGAGGCCGGCGTTCTGCATCGACTCGCGCCACTCTTTGACCTCGCTGCTGGCGTCCGCCAGGCTCGCCGCACTTTGCGCCAGGTTCTGGTTTTCCAGTTCCAGACCGGCCGGCAGCAAATCCACCACCAGTGCATCGGGCACTCGCTGCCTGGCCTTGAGCTCAAGATGGACCAGCACCAGTTCACCACTTGTCAGCGCATCGAGGTTCAGCGCCTGGCCCTTCATGCCCAGGTACTCGCGGCGAATGCTCAGGTTCTCACCCCCAGGCAGCGGCGGTTGCTGTGGATAGCCGGAAATAGTCAGTTGCTGATACAGCGGCGCGCTGCCTGTGTTCTGTAACGACAACGGCGATGCCAGGGTGGCGCCTTCGAGTTTGAGGCCCGGCTGGTGGTTGCTCAACTCAAGCGTTTGAGTGCCGCTGTTTAATTGCGCAGCCCAGTCGGCTTCCGGCTTGCCGAGCACACTACGACCCGCGAGGAATAACGAGTTGCGTTCCTGAGTAGACAACCATGGCCTAGCCGCCAGTTCATCCGAGAGCGCAAACAGCCGCTCTTCGCGTTTGTCTGCCGCCAGATTGTTCTCTTCGAGCAGCGCAAAAATCAGCGCCTGATCGCGCAGCGGGCTGCCATAGTCGGCGAGCCAATCGTTGGCTTGGCGGGTGGCCGCGAGACCGGCGATCAGCGCCTGTTCGGCACGCGGTTTGTCGCCCATTTTTTCCAGCGCTATCGACAGCTGCACCAGCGGCAAACCAGAACGCGCATCGGTACGCCGATCGAACAGGCTGCGCAAAGCGCCCAGCGGCGCCTGTTGGCTGCGCGCCAGCACCAGCCCCGCGTAGGCCTGCACGGCAAAGCGGGTGTGGTCGGCATTTTCGCTGTAGTTGACGTCGATCAGGTTGCGCTCCTGCACGTAACGCAGCAGCCGTTCATTGGCTTTTTTCAAGGCTTCTGGCGGTATGGCAAACCCTTGTTCGCGAGCCCGCAGCAGGAAGTCGGTGACGTACGCAGTCAGCCAGTATTCCTCTTCGCCATCAGCGCCCCACAAACCGAAGCTGCCGTTGTAGCGCTGCATACCCAGCAGTCGCTCGATGCCCAGCTCGATCTTGCGCTTGCGATCGGCATCCGGTTCGCCTTCCAGCCCCAGGCGTTTGAGGCTCGCGGCGTCGGCGTACAGTGACGGGTACAGGCCGCTGGCGGTCTGCTCCAGACAGCCATAAGGGTAGGCTTTCAGTGCGCGAATCTGCTCGCCGAGGTTCAACGGCGGACGACTCGACACCGACAGCAACGCTTCGCGACCAGCCGGTTCGAAGGCGTCGAGCGCGCCCTCGGGCAAGCTCCAGGCTTGATCCTTGAGCACCGCACGGTAGTGTTTGAGCAGCGCCGGGTAGGCCGGGCGTACACCCAAGGTCCACTCGCGACTAAACGCTGGCAGGTTTTCCCCCGGCAAGTCCAGCCCTTGCACGACCACCTTGATTTTCCCCTGGCCCAAACCACCTTCGGCGCGCACTGGGATCTGCAACGTGATGCGCTGGCCCTGGGCCAACTCCACGGTTTGATCGGCGCTTGCATTGTGCATGCTCAATTGCCCTTCAGCACTGAGTTGTACCGTGAGCTTTTGTGCTTTCCCGGACAGGTTCGACAGGTCCAGCGCCAGTTGAGTCTGATCGCCTCCCGCGAGAAACCGTGGGGCTGACAGTTCGGCAATCAACGGCGCGGCAACCACGGTTTTCGCTTCGGCCATGCCGTAACGCTCGCCGGTCCAGGCCTGCGCCATAACCCGTAGCTCACCATTGAAGTCCGGGATATCGACACTGATTTCACCTTCGCCCTGCGCGCCCAAGGTCGCCGGCGCGCTTTGCAGAGCGACGATGGTGATGCTGGTGTCTGGACGTTTACCGCCCTTGGCCAGTGCCGCATCGCCGCCGAATGCCAGACTGGCCAAACGGCCCCGCCCGGCTTCGATCAGTTGCCCGTAGATGTCCAGTTGATCAACGCCATACGCCTTGCGCCCGAACAGGTTGGAGAACGGGTCCGGCGTCGGGTATTCGGTGATATTAAGGATGCCCACGTCCACAGCCGACACCAGCACATGCACCTCTTTGGGCACGCTGCCATCGGCGTTTTTCGCGTGCAGTTTGACGGTCAAGGGTTGCTTGGGCCGCATTTTTTCTGGCGTCGTGATCGTCAGCGCTAGCTTGCGTGGTGATCGATCCAGCGGCAGATGAAGCACGCCCACCGCACGCTTGGGTGTGACATTGGCTTTGCGTTCGCCGGGTCGAATCACCAGCGCGCTGATGTACAGATCATGACGCGCCCAGTGTTTATCCAACGCAATATCGAAGCGCTTGCCTTCGGCCGGCACGTTGATTTCCTGCCACCACAAGGGCCCGTCGCTGGACTCAACCAACAAGTAGCCCTTGCCCGCCGCAGGCGGTGTGACCGTGACGCTGACCGTATCGCCATCAGCGTAAGCGGGTTTATCCAGTGCCAGCTTGACCTGATCCGGACGCACTGCGCCGCCTTCGGCGTTGTCCTGCCAGCGGTAGCCGGCCCAGAAGCGCAGGCTGCTGATCATGCCCGTTGCCGGGTCTTCGACCTCAACGCGGTAAGGGCCCCATTCCACCGGGAAGCTGATTTTGGCGGTGTCGCCTTGTTTGATGCTCAGGGTTTCTTCGTCGAGGGTCAGGTACTTCTCGTTGTAATGAGAGCTCCAGCCATCGCTCTGCGAGTAGTTCCAGAAGTAGTCGCGACGCTCGCGCACCAGCCGCACCTTGAGGTTATCGGCGGCCAGTTTGTGGCCGTCACTGTCAGCCACCAGCAACTCGAATTCGGCGGGGCCGTTGCCATCGGTCTGATCACCGGCGAACAGGGCACGCAACCCCGGCATGTGGTCAGCGGGCCAAACAGGTTGCACCAGGCGCCGAGTGATCGGACGTCCGCCGGACTCTTGCAGGCTGGCTTGCAGAATCAGTTGCAGCGGCGATTTGGCCTGCGCCCATTTGCTGTCCACCCTGAGGGTCAGCGCGCCATTAGCGTCAAGGGTGCTTTCTTCCAGATCAAGGTCCTGGCTCAGTTCCAGTTCGGTGATCGAGCCAAACTGGTAACCGGGCAAGGCGCTTACCGCGTCACGCAACGGCCGCACATACAACTGGCCCGTCAGGCGATTGCCCGATGCCGGGGCGCCGTACAGGTAGCGACCGTTGACGGTGAAATCAGCATTGTCGGCCGGGCGGAGCGGTGTATCGCTGCCCTTGAGTTCCAGCGCCAGACGCTCAGGCAGGAAGTCCTCGACCTGGAACTCATACACCTGCGGTTTGCCGTCGCCGAGGTCGAAGACCAGTTGCCAGCGCCCGGTCGGCGCTTCGCCTGCCAGTTGCAACTGATATTGATAGAGCGCCGTTGCATCGGCTTCCCAGACGAACTTGCGGCTGACCTGTTCATCCGGCCGACGCACTTCGACGCTAATCGGTTGCGGTTTCACGTCCTTGCCGTCGCTGTCACGTAGCAGGCCGTTGAGCAACACCGTTTCGCCGGGGCGGTACAGGTCACGCGGGCCGAAGACGAAGAATTGCAGGGGGTGGGCTTTAGGCCCGGTGATGTCGAACTCGGCCAGGTCCAGCGCTGCGCTGTTCAGGCGCAGCAGGCTGGTCTGTTCGCCTTGATGCGCCAGCAGCACTTCAGCCTTGGCGGGTAATGGTAATTGGGCGTGCCCAACGTTATCGGTCTTGCCCTGCCCGACCACGCGACCGTCGGCGTCGTACAGTTCAAGCTCGATACCGTTCAGGGCTTGGCCGCCCTCCAGCGCCTGGGTGAACACGTCCAGACGATTCTGATAACGATGCACCGACAGGCCGATGTCACTCAGGGTGAACAAGGTCGCGGGCTGGGAATAGTTGTAAGTGCCCAAGGCACGCATGACCGCCAAATAGACGCCTGGCTGTTGCAACGGCTTGAGGCCGGCAATCGGCAGTAACAGGGTTTCCCGTGTATTGCGCGCCGGGTTCAGGTCGAAGCGGCCGCCATAGACCAGATCGGCCATGGGCAACAGGTCTTTGGATTCATAACCCTGGAGGATGCTGCTCCGGCCCCACTTACTGAGAAACGCGGGCAGGGATTCAGGCTTGATGCGGAAGAATTCAACATCGACCTTGTCGACGTTCAACGCGATCACGGGCAGACCTTCGGCCAGTCGAGTCGGCAACAGACTGCCACGGCTGGCGAAACCGACGGTGGCTTGCAGGTCGCTGGTTTCCAGACGACTGATGTATTCCGCAGCCAGCTTGGCCTTGTTCACCCCGAGCAGACCGGCATCCATAGTCAGGACCAATTTTCGCTGAGGCTCAAGGTGGCGCAGACGCAGCTCCATCAAGTTGTCGGAGAGTTCCCAGGCGCCATCGACTTTGCCGGTTTTGGTGTCCACCAGGTGCAGCTTGTCAGCGAATTTCTGCTCCGGGTCCAGCGGCACGGAAAAACTCACGGACAGGGTACTGGCACCCTCGACCTGGATTTCCGAGACATCGACAACAGTCAATTCACGGCCCGCATAGCGTTGGCTCAGGGCGGGAAGATCCAGTGCGGGTTTGGGCGTGCTCGACTCAACGACCGCTGCGGCCGGGTTGGGTGCGGAGGCCGGCGCAGCCTTGTGTGACGTGGACGAATCGCAGGCGCTTAGCAGCGTCAGCACACAGGCCAGAAACAATCCTTTGTTAAGCATGGGTCACTCATCGGCAGCGGTAGTGAGAGGGTGAACTATAGAGCAACTGCGACCTGCAGGAGATCGCGGACCTCGATAGTGTGACCTTGCTCTCAGGGTTAACTGCGTCAATTTCTTCGCAGGCAAGCCTGCTCCCACAGATGATCACGCGCCCCTGCGATGTGCCTGACAGGTTGCTACACTGCCCGCCTTCCAGGGAGCTTTCATGTCTACGTTGCTGAGCGATTGGCGTCATCGCCCTACCCATCGCCGGGTTTGGGCACTGGCGGGGCCGATGATTCTGTCCAATATTTCCGTGCCATTGGTGGCGTTGGTCGACAGTGCGGTGATCGGCCATCTGCCACATGCCCACCAATTGGGCGCAGTGGCCGTGGGGGCCAGCCTGTACACGTTCCTTGCCTGGGCCATGGGGTTTCTGCGCATGGGCACCACGGGGTTTACCGCGCAGGCTGCAGGGCGCAGCGATGGCGCGGCGCTGCGGCAGATCCTGTTGCAAGGGTTGCTGCTGGCCATGCTGCTGGCGCTGGTGCTTGGGCTCTTCGCCCTACCGTTCAGCCAACTGGCGCTGGGCCTGATGCAGCCCTCCGCCGACCTTAAGCAACTGACCCTGGATTTTTTCCACACCCGCCTGTTTGGCCTGCCCGCCGCATTGGCCAGTTACGCGCTGGTCGGCTGGTTTCTCGGCACCCAGAACGCCCGAGCGCCGCTGGCAATTTTATTGACCACCAACCTGGTGAACATCGCCCTTAATCTGTGGTTCGTGATTGGCCTGGAGTGGGGCGTGGTCGGTTCGGCGCGGGCCTCGGTGTTGGCTGAGTGGACCGGCGCCCTGCTCGGCCTGGCCCTGACCCAACAAGCGCTGCGTGACTACCCCGGCAAGGTCGCGTGGGCTGCACTCGCCCTCTGGCAGAGCTGGCGGCCACTGCTGGCGGTCAACCGTGACATCTTCATTCGCAGCCTGGCGCTGCAATCGGTGTTTTTCCTGATCACAGTGCAAGGTGCGCGATTGGGTGATGCTACGGTGGCGGCCAACGCGTTGCTGCTCAACGGCCTGCTGCTCACCGCTCATGCACTGGACGGGCTTGCCCATGCCGTGGAGGCCCTGTGTGGTCACGCCATTGGCGCGCATGACCGGGCCGCGCTGCGCCGTTCGTTAACGGTTGCCGCCGGTTGGTCACTGCTCGCCAGCGTGGCGTTCGCGGCGTTGTTCATGTGCGCTGGGCATCTGTTTATCCAGATGCAGACCGATATCCCGGCCGTGCGCGAGACCGCTTTTATTTATTTGCCCTATCTCGCAGCGCTGCCGCTGGTTGCGGTCTGGAGCTACCTGCTCGATGGCCTGTTCATCGGCGCCACCCGCGCACGGGAGATGCGCAATGCCATGGTGCTCAGTGTGGTGCTGGTGGCGCCGATGGCCTGGTTCGCCCAAGGTCTGGGCAATCATGGGCTGTGGCTGACGTTCATGTTATTCATGCTGCTGCGAGGCGCGACGCTGGGCATGCTCGCCTGGCGCCTGAACCGCAGCGATGGCTGGTTTGCCGGCGCCGGGCATTGACCCCCGCTCATTGAGCCAGCATTTGTTGCGCCGGAAAATCGGCGATGGGCTGGCCGCGCCCGTAAACTAAGACCGTCCGCCCTCCCAATAGTTACGCACAGTGTCGAAGCGTGCCTGCTGCCCCCCCTCTGTCAGGTTCAAGGGCAACGAGGCCGTCGGAAACCTGGCCCTCAACGCCAGCCATTCATCAAGGATCGCAGGGTCATTGAAGCCATGGCGCAGCCCTTCCTGAAGATGGCGCAAGGCCCTGCGATAGTTGTTGCCGGTGGTGCGACTCCAGAAATACGCATGGCGCTCCAGGAAGCACTGTTGCAGCTTCTTCTCTTGCTGGAGACCGAGCAAGGGTTCGTCCGTCAACGGGGGAACGTCCAGTTTCGGATTGTTCAGGTACAGCTGGTCCTCATAGTCGTCCGCCTTGTCTGCCCAGGTACCGCCGCACCAACTGATCGTGTCTATCGGCCCCAACCAGCGACTCAACGTTTGCACGTCCATTGAGCCGAAAAAATAGGTGGCGGTTTGTACGTTGTAATAAGTGAGCAGGCTTTTGTAGTGATCGCTGAAACGAACAGTAAGCATGCGGCGCAGGTGGGCCAACAATTCTTCCCTGGGCGCCGAGCAAAAAATAGTCAGACCCGGCCATTCCGCCGTGTCTTTTTGGCAGACCAGTCTGAAGTGATCGTCAGGGTTCAGGTACACCAAGAGTGGGCCCTGTTTGCGGATCAGGTGCATCTCCGTGTCCGCCAACAGTTCGTACCATCGGGTACGAGCAAAGCGGTTTTTGAGCTGACTGGCCAGACCGGGCACGCTCAGCGTATCGAGCAATAGCCATTGATTGTCAGCCATACAAAAGCCGTCGAATTCGGGCTGTTTCATTGCGCGCCCTCCCCATCGACTTGAGTCATCGCTCGACAAGGACAAGGCGCTCTTCGGCAATGGGCGAAACTTCCACCCGCAGGCAGTTGGCACAGCAGGACCAAGGGATGACTGGCCTGCAACAGCGCCAGCAGTTCATTGGCTCGTGCTTGCTGTTCGTCCTCATTGATGTGTTTGTCGGCAGCAGGCTGTAGTGCACGGTCGGCGTTGAACATGATCTGCGCACTGCTCAGTTTCAGACCGTCTTGGCCCAGATGAACTGAGCTACTGCCGACGCTGAACAACAGTTCGCTGCCTTTTTCGAACGTCAGCGTGACCCCATCAGACAATTCGATTTTTTGCCCTTCGCTGACAAACGTTCGCGAATCGAGGCGCATCCGCAAGGCATGCTCACTCTGAACCATCCCCCTATCCGCCGCTGACCCCATCGGGTCAGAAACAGATTCGGGATGGGCACTGGCCGTGCTGCCAGCGTTCTCGGCATCCTGACGTTGCAAGCACGCGGTCACCTCCGGCTGATCAGGATCGCCGTGGATAAAGCTCACTATCACGTCCATGCCGACCCTCGGCCGGGCACTCTCGCCATCGCAGGCCAGCGCCGAGGACACCGGCACCCAACAGTTGGCGTAGTGCGCACCTTCGCCTTGACGCCCCCAATCGAACTGCACGTTGATCCGCCCAAGGGGATCGCAGTGCACCTGATCGAAAATGGGCCCCACTACCCGCGCGCGCTGCACGCCGAACATACGTGGCCGAACCGCTGCGGGCGAAGGTCGAAAGCCGACCTCCCAAGGCGTCGCCAGGAAATGATTGCGGTATGGCAAATCGGATCGGATGACGGCGGCCAGCAGTTCATCGAGCTCCTGCGGCTGATAACCCCGATGCTGAACCTCGGTCAGGAGCCAGAGATGATTCCACTCTTTTTGCAGATGCCCACTCAGCGGCAATAGCAGACCGGCACTCAGATAAGGCGACGTACTTTCGCCCTCGGCCTGGTCCAGAGCGCGGCGACCGTCCTGCCCACCGTCGGCGGCGTCGACGGTAAAGTGAGTAACGCCATGCCGTTCGGACACCGCCTGGCGAGGCTTTATCTGTATAGGTTGCGCCTGGAAGGGACACGCCGGCGCACGTCGAAAGCCGCCCTGGCTATCACCGAACACCAGCACATGGCGAAGCTTTGAATGCTGAAAATGGTAATGAATACCCTCCTCTTCACACAGACGCTGGACGAATTGCAAATCAGACTCGTGGTGCTGCGCGCAATACGTTCGCTCAAGGTAGGTGCCATTGAGTTCGAAGCGGTGCGCATCGGAGTGAATCCCGTGCTCCTTGAGCACCCTGGCAATGATCTGGGGCGCCGACAGGCATTGAAAGATGCGCTGGTTATAGCGCCAGCCTAAACAGGCGAGCCTTGGGCCAAGACTCAAACGATAGTGGGCCAGGTACGGCCCTCGGCGACTTTGGTCTGCGCCATGGATCTGCCCGTTAAACCCGGTTTTGGTGCCTGCAAAACTCAACCAGGCCGACCGGTACATCAGGCTTTGCAGGTTCAGATCAGAGGATTCGCTGACCACTTCCAGCTCAAACGCAAAAGGCTGGTTGATCGCTTCCGTGCCGGTAAACGACAGCACGTTGAGCGTGTGGGACAGGTTCGGGATATCCAGACGAAAAAAAGGCTCAGTGACCGGATCGAACATCGGCGGTTCCTCTACTTGGGTGCGACCGGGGATTCTCGCTGAGAGAACCTTCCGAGTAGAGGGCTGGAACGCAGAACAGGAATGAGCCTACAAAAAAACGCGACAATACAGACAGATAGCCAGATAGACGAACGGGCCAACTTCATGGCCCGTTCGTTTGCATGTCAGCAACCGCCAGTCCTATCAGGAAGACAAGTACGACGACCGAGTCAGGCCCAGACGCAGCGCGTCCAGGTACTGCGTACGTTCACGCGGGCTGATCTTGGCGCTGGCAACCTTGTCACGGTAATGCGTCATCAACTCATCGGGCGACAAGTGCACGTAACGCAGCATGTCCTCGATGGTGTCGTGAGTTTCGATACCCGCGTGGTACACGCTGCCGTCCGGGTTCTGATAGATGTTCACAGAGTCGGTGTCACCGAACAGGTTGTGCATGTCACCGAGAATTTCCTGATAGGCGCCCACCAGGAAAATCCCCAGCAGATAATCTTCGCCTTCATTGAGCGCATGAACCGGCAAGCTGGTCTCGATACTCTGCTCGTCGACGTACTGCTTGATCTTGCCGTCGGAATCGCACGTCAAATCCTGCAGGACCGCACGGCGATTAGGCTCTTCATCGAGGCGGTGCAGCGGCAGAATCGGCAGTACCTGGCCAATCGCCCAAGTATCCGGCAGGCTCTGGAACACCGAGAAATTGCAGATGTACTTGTCGGCGAGCTTGTCATTGAGTTCGTCCAGCACCTGACGGTGGGAGCGCTGACGGGCTTTCAGCGAGTTGTGCAGGCGGCGACAGACCGCAAAGTAGCACTGCTCGGCCAAGGCTTTCTGCGCCAGCGTGATTTTGCCATCGGCATACTGCGAGGCGATGTCGCTCATGTAGTGCGTGGCACGCCAGTAGGTTTCGGTGACCATCTCGATATCGGTCGGGCCGAGCAGGTCTACCAGCCATTGCACGGTTTCCGGCAGGCTTTCCTTGTCAGCGATCTTCGGGATTTCGTCGTTGTGCCTTTCGACGTCAGTCACCTGCACCACCAATATCGCGTGGTGCGCGGTCAGCGAGCGACCGCTTTCGGAGAAAATGTTCGGATGCGGCAATTCCTGCTCGTCGCAGAACTCCTTGAGCATGCCGACCACGACACCGGCGTAATCGTCCATGTCGTAGTTGATCGAGCTGGCATTGCGAGAGTGGGTGCCGTCGTAATCCACACCCAAACCGCCGCCCACATCGATATGGTCGACCGGCAGGCCCAAATTGCGCAGTTCGCCGTAATAGCGGATCGCTTCTTTGAACCCGTGCTGATAATCGGCCAGGTTGGCGATCTGCGAGCCCATGTGGAAGTGCAGCAGGCGCACGCCCTGATCCAGCCCGGCCGCGCGAAAACGCTCGACCACGGACAACAGTTGCGCAGCAGACAAACCGAACTTGGATTTCTCACCGCCGGTATCAGCCCATTTGCTCGACGCCAGCGAAGACAAGCGCACACGCAGGCCAATCTGTGGCGCGACCTTAAGATCAGCAGCCTCTTCGATCACCAGTGCCACTTCAGATTCTTTCTCGATCACGATGAAGACATTGTGACCCAGCTTTTGCCCCATCAATGCCAGACGGATGAACTCGCGGTCCTTGTAACCGTTGCAGACGATGGTCCCGCCTTTAGGCGCCAGGGCCAGCACGGCCATCAGTTCCGGTTTGGAACCGGCTTCCAGACCGATGGAAACGTTCTGCGTGGCGATGATGCTTTCCACCACCGCTTCTTGCTGGTTGACCTTGATCGGGTACAGCGCGGTGTATTTGCTCTGGTAGCCCAGACGTTCGATATTGGCGTCGAATGCGCCGGTCAACTGACGAACGCGGTCTTGCAGGATGTCGGGGAAGCGCACCAGCAACGGCAGGGAAAGACCACTTGTGCGCAGCTCTTCAACCTGTTCATACAGATCGATGGGCGAACTGCTCGGACCGTGGGGGCGAACTTCAACGCGGCCGGCGTCGCTGATTGCAAAATAACCGGCCCCCCAATGACGAATCCCATAAACACTGCGGCTGTCCGCAACTGTCCATTGGCTGCCATCGTCTTTGCGTGTGCGTCGTACGGACATCGAAGTCCCCTATAAAGAAGTCAAATAGCGTCAGCCACGATAGGGCTGGCGCAGTGTAAAGAGTGGAGGTGACGATTTGGCGCTGTGTTTACAAGCGCCCGTCTGTGTTGGGCCCGTCTGCGTTAGGGAGTAGACCCGGATCAAGGCACAGAGTTTAGAAAGGGAGGCTTAACCGCCGGACTTCTTTGCTTTGAACCCCAGCTTTACCAGCTCCGCCAACAACAGCTCGACGTGATCGCCCTGGATCTCGATGACCCCGTCCTTGAGCGCACCCCCTGTTCCGCAACGTCGCTTGAGCGTAGTCGCCAGCTCTTTGAGCGGGTCTTCGGCCAACGGCACACCGGTGACAGTGGTCACCGTTTTACCGCCACGGCCTTTGCTTTCGCGACGCACACGGGCGATGCCATCTCCATCGGGGATAACGGTTTGTTTGCAGACACAGGCATCCACGGGCTGACGACAGTCGGGACAATGCCGTCCGGCGTCGGTGGAAAATACCAGACCGCCAAGGGCGGCGAAGGATGCGGCTTTTTTGGCCACCGGCAATCCTCTTGTTTGAGGACAAAGACGGGTCGGCTCCGGCGTAGCGGGTGACCGACCGCGAAGCCCCACTCAGGCAGGGGCAGCGCTACTGGGCCAATTAATGACCCAGCTTGAAAAAGGTCGCGCAGTGTAACGGCAAAAAGTGCAGATGCTAAGGGCAAATATGCGCCAATTTCTTCAGTTTTTGCGCCTAAGCGACGGTCTGCCCCAAATAGCGCTTCAACGCCGCCAGGGAGTCCGGGCAATAAGGCTTGTGCAGCGTTTCGCTCAAGGCCTCGGCAACCGGGATGAAGCGCGCTTCCAGCACCTCTTCAGGCTGTAACTTCAGCGGCCCGTCCCAGACGGCACTGAACACAGCGCACCACAGGCGATTACCCGGCTGATCGAAGAAAAAATGCTCATGCCCGCTCAGCGGTACACCGCTCACGCCCAATTCCTCTTCCAGCTCTCGCGCTGCCGATTCGGCGTACGTCTCGTCGGCCAGCACCATCCCGCCCGCCGCCACATCCCAGTAACCCGGATAAATAGCCTTGCTCAACGTGCGCCGGTGAACGCACAAGTCCCCGGCGGAGTTGAACAGCAATATATACGTGCCACGCCCAATCAGACCGCGTTCGCGCAACTGAGCCCGCTCAATGGAGCCCAGTTGTGTGTCCTGCTCATCGACCCAGGCAATTTGTTCGGCGTCGGAGGCGGCGCGGTGCGCGGCCTCCTGAGAGGAGAACGACATCGATCAACCCTGCGAAAGCAGTTGGCGCAGGTCGATCACTGCAGCGTTAGCCCGGGAAATGTAGTTGGCCATGACCAGCGAGTGGTTAGCCAAAATGCCGAAGCCGCTGCCATTGAGAATCATCGGGCTCCAGACCGGTGCCTGCGAAGCTTCCAGCTCACGAATGATCTGACGCACGCTGACCGTGGCGTTTTTCTTGGCCAGCACATCGGCAAAGTCCACTTCGACAGCGCGTAACAGGTGCGACAACGCCCAAGCCTGACCGCGAGCTTCATAGAACACGTCGTCAATCTGCAGCCACGGTGTCTCTACGATCTCTTCATCGACCTTCGGCACTTGGCCCGGGAGAACAGATTCGGTTTTCAAGCTGCTGTTTAGCTTCACCCGGCCTACGCTGGCCGACAGCCGCTGCGACAGCGAGCCAAGACGGGTGGCGACGTCACCCAACCAGTTATTCAAGTTATCGGCGCGGGCATAAAACAGCGCACCTTTCTGATTAGGGTCGGACAAGCGCGCTTGATAGCGGCTCAACGAATTGATCCCTTCCCGATACTCGGACTCACTCGACGGCAAGATCCAGCTTTTATTATCAAAGTTGAAGCGCGGCTCAGCTTTGGCCAAGTCGGCATCTTCCGCCGATTGCGATTGCGAGCGGGCAAAGTCCTTACGCAAAGCACGGCTCAGGTCACGCACTTGAACCAGTACGCCATATTCCCAATGCGAGATGTTATCCAGCCATACGCCCGGCGGCATGCGATCGTTGGAAATGTAGCCACCCGGCTTGTCGAGCAAGGTACCTGCCACGGTCTTGAGCGTTTCGACCGTGGTGTAGCCGCTGACCATCTGCTTACCTTCGCGCTCGGCCGCAGCTTGCGCATTCTGCTGAACCGGGAACAGCGGCGGTTCCTGGCTCCAGTACCAACCGATCAACAGCGTGACCAGCAAATACAAGCCAACCAGAATGCCCAGTGCACGGCTAAAAAGAACGCCACCCCAATAGCCTCGGGGGCGGGTTCCAACCGCAGCGTCATCAACGCGATCCTGTGCGCGGCCCGCGCGGTTCTTCCAGTCCAGCATGGCGATGTCCTTTCAATCACGAAAACGAAATTCAATGGTTCGACCACAACCTTACAGCAAGGTGCCTTTGCCGGGCACCTGCCTTTGGGCTTATTCCCTCAGGTCTTGCACAGATTCTGTGGGCAGACAGCCGTGCCTGTGAACGATCAGGAGCCTTCGCGCGACTAGGCGTGCGACTTGCAAACCCGTCACGCACCCCGATACATCAATACATACGTCCGTGGGTTAGCTGAACAGCCCTTGCAGGGAAATCTTCGCGCCCTCTGGCGGCGCGGGTATATGGGCTATTCCAATAACGTCGGTTCGCCGCTTACTCTTCTCCCCTCAACTGTGGCGATGTAACTCCGATTAATAAGCGGTTCTCCTGTTTGGCTATCCGTGACGCGGAATATCCGGCGATGATGCTTTTCCTGGGGCGGCGGGGCATTCATCAACGCCATCACCCGATGCTCAAACAGTTGTGCCCTCACTGACTTATCAAACTGTGCCCAGTCGAAGTAATAGGCTTCAGGCTTGATCAGCAGCCATTCACCTCGCTCGATCGGGTCCAATACCTCGCTGTCGAGGCGGATCATCAGATGACGACGAAGCGCATCCAGGCCCTCTATGTCTTCGCGACGCTCAAGGGCCTGTTTAACGAGGTCATGCGCTTCCTCAGTGGAATAGGCGTGCTTAAGCTCCGACGACGACAGGTACAGATAACGGATTAACTTCATGCCGTTCACGCGTCCTGCCACTCATCGAAGCCCATCGTTTTGCTGATTTCATGCCGCCAGGAAATGGCCCGGTAGGAAAAGTGCACTTTTTCCAGTTGGGTGAGGTGGGCGTTATCAAGGTCCTGGCAGTGCGGCATGAGGACTTCGGCGCCGATAATGACCGCGTCCTTCAGTTCCATGGTGTAGAAGTGCTCTTGGGTTCCATGGTCCGAGGTTCGGTACCACTCCACCCGACACGTACTCAGTACTTCCCCAGTGCACAACGCGTTGTTGATCAAGGGCGAGGATTTGTCGATCACCTTGGTGATGATCAAGGGTTTGTGCATCCGACGGCCCGATTGCGCACCGCCCTGCACGAATATGCCGTGACTCAATGCTTGAACCAGTATCTGATCCTCACGGCCTAGCTGCCAGGCATTGCCAACGGACTCCTTGGTCAGCGCGCCCGTAGTGATCAGGCCTTGTGTTTTTCCTTTGATCGTCATGTAGGCAGGTGTTGGCATTCGGATGCTCCGTTATTTTTTCGAGAAGAAGTATTCGGTAACTGGCGTGGGGCGAGTGCTCAGCGTGCAAGAACGGGTGGCTCCGTATGGGTGGGCAGCCACGGTTTGGCAAGCGAGAGAGTGATCAGGTAGCGCTCTTCGCTGGGGCGTTTTTTGTCCTTGAAACGATTCATGATCAGCATTGCCTGATATTTGTCGCCAGCCTGCCAATAGGTTCTTCCGCCCTTATTCACGTCCTGCAATTGGGCACGCCACTCGGGCGTATCGGCGAAGGGCGGATCGTCTTTCGGCCAGATGACGACCCAGCCGCTTTGACGCCATTGATCCTGTAAGTCCAGCACAACCTTAAGGGCGTCATCGAGCAGCAACGGCTCGATTTGCGGGGACATGCGAACATCGATAATCAAATTGTCATCAAATGAGACCGTAAAAAAACGAGCCTGAAACGTTGAGAACCCATACTGCGGATCAATAAACCGTAGCCGCGCATCAGACTTGGGTATGCCGAACCACACGTGCCCTGGTATCAGCTGACTAAAGTTCGCCGTGGAGCGCTCTCGCATGTCCTCGTAAGTGCCTCCCATCTCCAAGGCGATTTCCGGTTCGTCCGCTAGCGCCTGAAAACCCCAGCGCATCAGCACCACGGCCAAAAGGGCGAGCAGGACAATGCCCAGTCGCCGACGTCGGCCACCGACGCGTGATTGCAGTTTCATCGCACGCCCTCGCCAGCGGCGATGTCCTTGATCGACTGCTCCAGGGCGCTGCGGTTGTTGTCGTGCAGCATCTCGTCGAAACGCGCCGCTGCCCTGAGCACGAAGGCCATCCGCTGCTCAACGTCCGACAGGTCCGCCAGCGGGTCGCTGCCGAAGCCGATGGTGCGCCCATCCTCGACCCGCTGACATTGGCTAACGAGGGTCAACTCGATGGCTTGCGGGATTTCCAGAGCAGGTGTTGGCATTCGGATGCTCCATTATTTTTGCGAGAAAAAGTATTCAGGTGACTGGCGTGGGGCGAGTACTCAGCGTGCAAGCACGGGGGGCTCCGTATGGGTGGGCAGCCACGGTTTGCCGAGATTGAGGGTGATCATGTAGCGCTCTTCGTTGGGGCGTTTGTAGTCTTTGAAGCGATGCACCCGCAGCAGAACCTGGTATTTGTCACCGGCCTGCCAATAGGTCGTCCCGCCCTTGTTCACGTCCCGCAATCGGACGCGCCACTCGGGGGTATCCGCGAAAGGAGGGGCGCTCCTCTGTCTGATGGGGATCCAGCCGCTCTGGCGCCATTGATCCTGTAAGTCCAGAACAACCTTAAGCACGTCATTGAGCAGCAACGGTTCGATTTGCGGGGACATGCGGATGCCGTCAATTCGGCTGTCATCAAATCCAACCGTGAAGAAACGAGCCAGCGGCGTGACGAACCCGTATTGCGGGTCGCTGAACCGCAATCGTGCATCGGACTTGGGCATGCCAAACCAAACCTCTCCAGGTATCGCCGGACTAATGGCCGCACTTGAACGCTCGCGCATGTCTTCCCACGGCTCACCCATCACCAAAGAGATTTCCGGCTCATCCGCTAGCACCTGAAAACCCCAGCGCATCAGCGCCACAGCCAAAAGGGCGAGCAGGACAATGCCCAGTCGCCGACGTCGGCCACCGACGCGTGATTGCAGCTTCATCGCACGCTCTCGCCAGCGGCGATCTCGTTGATAGACTGTTTCAGGGCACTGCGGTTGTCGTCGTGCAGCATCTCGTCGAAGCGCGCCGCAGCCCTGAGCACGAAAGCCATTCGCTGCTCAACGTCCGACAGGTCCGCCAACGGGTTGTTGCCAAAACCGATGGTGCGGCCATCCTCGACCCGCTGACATTGGCTGGCGAGGGTCAGCTCGATGGCTTGGGCCACGCCGGAGGGGAGGCCGGTGACGTAGGACGCGTGGTTGCCGCGCAATAGAGTGATCAGTTGCCGGTCTTCGTAGATTGACGGTTGCAGGATGTTCCGCTGTTCGTGAGCGGCAAATCGTTTCACGCTCTCGGCAATATCCTCGGTTTCTATTGCCTCGAAGGCTTGCAGAATTTCTGGATAAGCCTCCCCAAAACGGAGTGTTTCCTGCCCTACCGGCCACAGCACCGGGAATTGGGGATGACCATAAATGCTCGCGCGTGTTTTCAGGCACGTCTTCAATTCCGTGAACCCGCGCTTTTTATAAAACGCATGCAACGGAAAGATATCGAGGAACAACGTGGTGTTGCCCAGCGCCATCATTTCGTAGACGTGCTGGAATTGCTGCTGCATCAGGGATAACGACTCCCCCTCAAGGCGGACATCCGGGGAGGGGACGGGGTTGTTGTCCTTCGCTTGCTGATAATCACGCAGCGCCTGCTTGTCCAGATCCCGGAGGGTGTACACCCCCCGGAATACCAGAATGTGAGACGGCGCTACTGGCCAGCAAGCGTTGCCCTGCGTCGTATTCGTCCTGGACGCCGTCGATAGCGCCCGCCGCATGCAACAGGCCGCAGCCGACTTGCTTGGAGGCAAAGGCCGCCAGCCCGGCCCACTGGAAGCGGGGTTCGTGCAGCCACAATCTGGCGTAGGCGGCGTTGATGGCGCGGTTTCGTTCGATGGGGTCGGCAATCAGGGTACCGCCGGGTGCCACAACCTCTTCGGCCTCCCGCTGAAAAACGCGCCAGACACCCTCACAGGTCAGAATCGGCACCTCAGTGACGTTGGTTTTGTACCCGTACAGTTCAACGACGTGGCTTGAGCACTCAGTAATGGGCTTGGTGTTTTGATTCAAGACCTGTTTGTCGCATTCATGATCTTTAAAGCACTGAGTCATTGAGGTGACCCCTGATTGGATATTGAAACCCTATCAGGCGCAGGCTGGCTCAGAGCCTTGAGCTAAAAAATCAGAAATTTCTTACAGCGATGGCTCACAAATCATTCAACCCGCTGAGCCAAAAAATCAGAGTTTCCTGGCCTGTCGAACCCCGTGTTTTCGCCATTATTTTGCGACCGTTTCGCAACCGTTCGGAGACTTGCCTGCCAATATCCTGTTTCGGATGCAATACCCGCGAAAAAAACGCCAATTCAGCCTTGTAATCCTGTCCCACCCACGCAAACGGATTGATCAAAAAAGACTCAATACTTTAGGCGGAAATTGACTTACGGCACGCTGGAGGAGGCCAAGAGCTGCTAGCATAGAGCCACCAATAGACGTCAGCATGCCCTCTTACTAGTAGTCAGGATATGACCGAGCCAGAAGACCCGAGCCGTGACCGTCTCAAGCATCATTTTGCCCAGCGGGTAATTCATCAGGCACGTCAAATTCTTGAGGTCTGGCAACGCCTGCAGCAAAGTGAGTGGTCAACTGCCGACATGGCTGAACTCGCCGATTCCAATCTGCGTCTGCTGCGTTTCGCCGAGCGTTTTGAACAGGCCGAGCACGCACAACTGGCACGCAGCATCACCGTGGCACTCGATGCGGTCGAAGCCAATAGTGGACGCCTGAGCAGCAGCCTGATCACCGAACTCAACCGGTTGATGCAGCGCTTGTCACGCACCGGCCTGCGCCACGGCGACCGCCTGGACCAAACCTCATTGCCGCCTCTGCGCAAACCGATCTATGTGATGCTCCAGGACCACGAGCGCGCCGGGCGACTGGCCAAACAACTTGAGTTCTTCGGTCTGAGCGCCTTGTCGCTGGACAGCATTGCCGCGTTCCACGCCACCATGGCTGAGCGCTACCCGGCAGCGATTGTGATGGACGTTGACTTCTGCGGCCCCGGTGAAGGCCTGAAACTGGCGGCCCAGGTTCAGGAAGGACTGGAGCAAAAGCTGCCGCTGTTGTTCTTCAGCAATCACGAAACCGACACCCCCACCCGCCTCGCCGCCGTACGCGCGGGTGGCCAGGAGTTTCTCACCGGCACTCTCGAAGCCTCGAGTCTTCTGGAGAAAATCGAAGTGCTCACCTGCGTAGCGCAGTACGAACCCTATAAAGTGCTGATCATTGATGACTCCCGCGCTCAAGCCACTCACACCGAGCGCCTGCTTAACAGTGCGGGGATCATCACCCGCACCTTGATCGACCCGATCCAGGCCATGGCCGAACTCGCGGAGTTCCAACCTGACCTGATCATTCTCGACATGTATATGCCGGGCTGCACCGGCACCGAACTGGCCAAAGTAATCCGCCATAACGACCGTTATGTCAGCGTACCGATCATCTACCTGTCGGCCGAAGACGATCTGGACAAGCAACTCGACGCCATGAGTGAAGGCGGCGATGACTTCCTGACCAAGCCGATCAAGCCGCGCCACCTGATCACCACCGTGCGTAATCGCGCGGCGCGGGCGCGCAACCTCAAGGCGCGGATGGTTCGCGACAGCCTGACCGGCCTGTATAACCACACGCACATCCTGCAACTGCTTGAAGATTCCAGCTTTCGCGCCCGCCGCGACGGCAGGCCGCTGTGCTTTGCCATGCTTGATATCGATCACTTCAAGCGCGTCAACGACAGCCATGGACACCCCATGGGCGACCGCGTGATCAAAAGCCTGGCGCTGTTCCTCAAGCAACGCCTGCGCAAGACCGACTACATTGGCCGTTACGGCGGCGAAGAGTTTGCCATCGTGATGCCAGACACGGAGCTGTACAACGCGCATCGGGTGCTGGATGAGATCCGTCAGCGCTTTGCAGAAATCCATTACCCGGCGCAACCGATGGATTTGTCCTGCACCTTCAGTGCGGGCGTTGTGGAACTGCACGACGATGCCGACAGCCTGGTGCTGGCGACCCTGGCAGATGACGCGTTGTACCGCGCCAAAGATGCGGGACGTAATCAGGTGCACGCAAGCCACCAAAGGCAAAGTGCCACTTTTATCGATGAGTCGGCCGACTCGGTCATAACCCTGTAACCAAAATGCAATAACTTCAGGCACTTACCCATAGTCGTCGGCTCGAGACAACATGCGCCTGAAGCTGCTTACCAATCTCAATACCCTACTGCTGGTCACCGTTTGTCTCGCGCTAGGAATAACGCTTTGGTGGTCGCAGCAGGCACTGGAACGCCCCTATCAACTCATGGAGCGTTACCTGAGCCTGTCTCAGGAATTTCAGAATAAGGTCGCACACAGCATTGAGGACTACCTCTCAAGCGGTGATGCCCTGCGCCAAAGCGATGCCATTCAGGCCATCGACACGTTTCAGCAAGAACTTGATGCACTGCCAGCTCAGATGGCTAATAGCCTGCGTCCGAGCCTCTCTCAGCTGCGTGAGTTCAGCAGCAATGACCTGCTGGCCGCCGGCAAGCTGGCGGGTGACCCACAGGGTCTGCTCTTACAGGCAGAACGTGAACTGGGCGCAGCGCTTGAGCAACTCGCGCACTATGCCGCCAACAGCAACAACCCAGCGGCACCCAGCTATCAAGGCCCGCTGTTGAACGCATCACAGCACTTGGCGCGCCTGAGCCTGGCCCGGGACAAACTGGTCAGCAGCGGCCGCAGCGAACTGGCTGCCGATGTTGAACGCGAAGTCGCCGCCATCAGCACTCAGGCGCAAGCCCTGGAAGCCTTGCCGTTGCTGGGTGTCACCGCCAGCGCGGAATCAAGCACCGACGACTTCTCCGCCATGATGGGCCTGGGCAATAGTGAGAAGGCGGTCGCCGAAGACAGTGGCGTGGGCTTCAAACGTGAACTCAATAGCCTGCTCAAACGTTATCCAGCCGAGCTGAGCCGCACCCGAGACCAGATTCAGCGCCGCGCAGAACTCAGCGCAAGTGCCCAGCTCAAGATCACAACGCTGCAAAAAGCCATCGCCCAACTGGAGCCGGAAGTGCGCGGCCAGCACGCACTCATTCAAGGTGAAGTGCGGATGATGCAAGGGTTGATGATCGGCCTGATCCTGTTGATCGCGCTATTGATCGACACCCTGCAACGTCGCCTGTCCCGCGTCCTGACCAACCTTGCGCCAGCGTTGTCGACCTGGGCCGAAGGGGATTTCGCCAAAGACATCCAGCTGGGTGCGACCAACCGCGAACTGCGTGACATTGAAGAATCGCTGAATCGCCTGCGGGCTTATCTCGTGGACCTGGTCGGGACTATCCGCTTGAACGCCGAGCAGGTCGAAGGCAGCAGCCATGCGCTGGCCGAACTCTGCACCGGTTTGCACGGAGGCGCAGAACGTCAGGCCGGCGATACCGCGCTGATTCGCGACTCTCTGGGGGAGCTGGAAGCGACCATTCAACAGGTTGCTGGAGATGCCAGCCAGGCCGCAGCAGCCAGCCGCGATGCCGGTCGTGCAGTGGAACAGGGCCAACGGGTGATCGGCCTGAGCCTGACGGGGCTGCATGATCTGGTGGGCGAAGTGCAACTCAACGCTCAGGCCATCGAACACCTGGCCGTTGAGTCGGCCACCATTGGCGGTGTGCTGACCGTGATCCGCTCCATTGCCGACCAGACCAACCTGCTGGCCCTCAACGCCGCCATCGAAGCCGCCCGTGCTGGGGAAATGGGCCGCGGGTTTGCCGTAGTTGCCGAAGAAGTGCGCTCCCTGGCTCAACGCACTGCCGGGGCTACTGGCGAGATTCAGGTACTGATCGCTAGCTTGCAAACAGCGGCACGTGAGTCGGTGGAAGGTATGCGGGCCCAGGTCGAGCACGCCAAAGCCACCGCCAATCAGGCACAAGCGGCAGATGGCGCATTGGATGAAATCGTCGGCGCGATTCAGACCATCGCCAACACCGCAGAACGCATCGCCGACGTTACCGCGCAACAAAGCGGGGCCGTCAGCGAAATCCGCGATCACAGCGAAGGCATCCACCAACTGGGCGGGGATAACCTGCTGCGCATCGGCGAAGGCCGCAGCCAGAGCCAGCACCTGCAACACCTCGGCGGGCAACTGAACACCGCAGTCCAGGCGTTCAGGGTGTAACAGCAAACGCCTACAAGGTCTGTGTCATGCACGACGGGGAGCAGTCCGCTATCATGCGCGGACTTTCGACATGCGAGACCGCTATGCGCCGCCTGCTTTGCCTGATGTTATTGGTCCTCGCCCTGCCCGCCTTTGGCGCTAGCCTCCTGGATAATCGCCCCAGCACCACATTAGGCGCTGCGCCACTGAACAACAGCGGTGATTTTCTGCCTGTCCGCGAAGCCTTTCGCCTGAGCCTGGTCGAAACCACGCCGCAATCGATCAAATTGCGTTTCGTCGCTAGTGAAGGCTATTACCTGTACCGCCATCGCTTTCAGTTCCACGCCGAGCCTGCCGATATCAGCCTGGGCGCCGCGCAACTGCCTCAAGGCGAGAAAAAGCACGACGAGTACTTTGGCGACGTGGAGGTCTACCACGGCATTATTGATGTCGGTCTGCCCCGCAAACCCGGCGACAACCGACCGTTCACCCTGGCCGTCACCTACCAGGGCTGTGCCGACAAAGGCCTGTGCTACCCACCTGAAACCGAGCGCATGGACATCGGCGGCGTTGCGGCCGCGAGCACCGGTTTGTCCGCCACAACGCCCATCCACAGTGCCTGGAGCTGGAAGGAGCTGGCGCTGTTTTTCCTGGCTGGCATCGGCCTGACATTCACCCCGTGTGTCCTGCCGATGCTGCCGATCCTGTCCGGCGTGGTCCTGCGGGGGCAGGTCGGCGGGTTGCGCGGTTTCAGCCTGTCGCTGGCCTATGTGCTGCCGATGGCGGTCTGCTTTGCCCTGCTTGGGGCGCTGATGGGCATGTTCGGCGCAGAGATGAATTTACAGGCGCGCCTGCAATCAGCCTGGGTGCTGGTGCCTTTCTCGCTGTTCTTCATCATTTTCGCCGTGGCGATGTTTGGTCTGTTCGAGCTGCGGCTGCCGCACTTCATCAGCTTCCATCTGCACCGGGTCGCGGGACAGACTGAAGGCGGCTCGTTATGGGGGGCTGCGGTCCTCGGCGTGGTCTCCAGCCTGCTGGTTTCGCCCTGCGTTTCTGCGCCCCTGGCAGGCGCGCTGCTCTATATCAGTGCCAGCGGTGATGCGCTGGGTGGGGCCTTGAAACTGTTTGCGCTGGGACTTGGCATGGGCACGCCCTTGCTGTTGGTCGCCACGGGCGGCGCGGCATGGCTGCCCAAAAGCGGCGAGTGGTTGATCACGGTAAAAAATATCATCGGTGTATTGCTGCTGGCCGTGGCCATCGGTTTACTCAGCCGGGTCGTTCCGGGCGAGATCACCCTGCTGTTGCTGGGCCTGCTGGGGGCCGGCGTTGCGCTGTTTCTTGGCGCACTGGAGTTCACCTACAAGACCGGACCCCAGCGGCTTACTCAGTTGCTTGGCCTGTTTTTGCTGGTCTACGCGCTGGCCTGCTGGTACGGCGCCCTGAGCGGCCAGACCGACCCGCTGCGTCCACTTGGCCGGCCACACGCGGCATTGATGGCCAATGAGATCGTCGCTCCCGCCAACCAGTGGCAGACCATCAGCACCGCTGCCGAACTGGAGCGCGCCCTGAGTGACGCGAAAAATGCCCGCCAACCGCTGCTGCTGGATTGGTATGCCGACTGGTGCATCAGTTGCAAAGTCATCGAACACGACGTGCTGCCCGATCCGGACGTGACGAGCCAGCTCACCGGCTATCGGTTGATTCGTTTCGACATGACCGACAGCAGCGCCGAACAACGCGCCCTGCTCGACCGCTACAAGCTATTCGGCCCACCTGCGCTGTTGTTTTTCGGCAAAAACGGTGCGGAGCTTGCCGATATTCGGGTGGTCGGCGAAATCGACGCCACAGCCTTCGCGGCACGCATCGCCAAGGCAAATGACCACATTCAATAAACGAGTCACAAACTTCGCGCGAACATCGGTCATCGTGCTGGCTATTGCAGTTAACTGGACAGCTCGCTGGGGTTTAGGCATAGTCGCTGCGCATCGATGCTCGCATACCCAATAAGGAACAACAGATGGCGACCCTACTGGTTCTCCACGGACCTAATCTGAACCTGCTCGGCACACGTGAACCGGGCCTTTACGGCGCAGTGACCTTGGCGCAGATCAATCAGGATCTGGAAAAACAGGCCCGAGACGGCGGCCACCATCTGATGTACCTGCAAAGTAATGCCGAGTACGAACTGATCGATCGCATTCACGCCGCACGCGACGAAGGCGTGGACTTCATCGTGATCAACCCCGCAGCTTTTACGCACACAAGCGTCGCATTACGTGACGCGCTGCTGGCAGTGAGCATCCCATTCATCGAAGTGCATCTCTCTAACGTGCACAAACGCGAACCTTTCCGCCATCACTCTTACTTCTCGGATGTAGCGGTGGGAGTGATCTGCGGCCTTGGCGCCAGCGGTTACCGACTGGCCCTGGAGGCCGCCCTGGAACAGCTTGAACAACAAGCTATACGCCCCTGACCGACCCTTGGGAGTTGATGATTGATGGATATCCGTAAAGTTAAGAAACTGATCGAACTGCTGGAAGAATCCGGCATCGACGAGCTCGAGATCCGTGAAGGTGAAGAGTCCGTACGCATCAGCCGTCACAGCAAAACCCCTGCTCAGCAGTACTACGCACCTGCTCCAATGGCTGCACCGGTTGCACCTGTTGCTGCCGCGCCGGTTGCCGTTGTTGCAGAAGCACCTGCCGCACCGAAACTCAACGGCACGATCGCTCGTTCGCCGATGGTCGGTACCTTCTACCGCACGCCAGCTCCGACTTCGCCAGCCTTTGTCGAAATCGGCCAGACCGTGAAGAAGGGCGACATCATTTGCATCGTTGAAGCGATGAAAATGATGAACCACATCGAAGCTGAAACCAGCGGTGTGATTGAATCCATCCTGGTAGAAAACGGTCAGCCGGTTGAGTATGACCAGCCGCTGTTCACCATCGTTTGAACCACGGAGAGCCTGCGATGTTGGAAAAAGTTCTGATCGCCAACCGCGGTGAAATTGCCCTGCGCATCTTGCGTGCCTGTAAAGAACTGGGCATCAAGACCGTCGCCGTACACTCAACGGCAGACCGCGAGTTGATGCACCTGGGCCTGGCGGACGAAACCGTCTGCATCGGTCCTGGACCTGCCAACCTGTCGTACCTGAACGTTCCGGCCATCATCTCGGCTGCCGAGTTGACGGGCGCCACGGCGATTCACCCGGGTTATGGCTTCCTCGCGGAAAACGCCGACTTCGCCGAACAGGTGGAGAAATCCGGTTTCGCCTTTATTGGCCCTACAGCAGAAACCATCCGCCTGATGGGCGACAAGGTTTCTGCCAAGGACGCCATGAAGCGTGCTGGCGTGCCAACGGTTCCAGGTTCTGACGGCCCACTGCCCGAAGATGAAGAAACCGCGCTGCGTATCGGTCGCGAAGTCGGTTACCCCGTGATCATCAAAGCCGCTGGCGGCGGTGGTGGTCGTGGCATGCGCGAAGTGCACCGCGAAGAAGACCTGATCGAAGCAGCGAAGCAGACCCGTGCCGAAGCGGCAGCCTGGTTCAGCAACCCGATGGTCTATCTGGAAAAGTTCCTGACCAACCCACGTCACGTGGAAGTTCAGGTGCTGTCCGATGGCCAGGGTCATGCGATCCACTTGGGCGACCGTGATTGCTCGCTGCAACGTCGGCACCAGAAGGTGCTTGAAGAAGCACCGGCACCAGGCATCGACGAAACGGCACGCAAAGAAGTTTTAGCGCGTTGCGTCAAGGCATGCATCGACATCTGTTACCGTGGCGCTGGCACGTTCGAGTTCCTTTACGAGGACGGCAACTTCTACTTCATCGAGATGAACACTCGGGTTCAAGTAGAGCATCCAGTATCGGAAATGGTCACCGGCATCGACATCGTCAAGGAGATGCTCAGCATCGCCGCTGGCAACCCACTCTCGTATACCCAGGATGACGTGGTCATTCGCGGGCATGCACTGGAGTGCCGGATCAATGCCGAAGACCCGAAAACCTTCATTCCGAGCCCTGGACTGGTCAAGCATTTCCATGCGCCGGGCGGTAATGGCGTACGGGTCGACTCGCACCTCTACAGTGGCTACAAAGTGCCGCCGAATTACGACTCGTTGATCGGCAAGCTGATCACATGGGGCGCAACCCGTGATGAGGCCATGGCGCGCATGCGCAATGCACTGGACGAGATCGTCGTCGACGGGATCAAAACCAACATCCCGCTGCACCGTGACCTGGTTCGTGATGAAGGCTTCTGCAAAGGCGGAGTCAACATCCACTACCTGGAACACAAATTGGCTAACGAATAACGGCCTCCGTTACTCAAGCCACTCGCAACAGCTGAAAAAGACCCTCGCCTCGCGGCAAGGGTCTTTTTTTTGCCCTAAATCCGCCTTCGTGAGCCATCGTGCGCTCGAACTGATTGTTTGCAGGCTCGTTGCGCAGCGGGAAGCGTGCGACGGCGATGATGAGTTTGATCCAGTCGGCACGGCTCAATGGGCATGATCCGTATGCGTATCTGAAAGATGTACTGACGCGGTTGCCGACGCAGCGAACAGCCCTCAAACCATCTTTAAATCATTGGTTTTAAATGATTATTTTTAGCCAAACGCTGACCCCCTGTAGGAGCTGCCGAAGGCTGCGATCGACCGGGAACCGGTCGCTTTCTTGAGACCGCTGAAGGTCGTGCCGACCTTATCGCAGCCTTCGGCAGCTTCTACATCTATGGTTACCCCCTTCTCTGCGCGACAGCGCGGCGTCGAAGACGGGGCGGCATCTCCTATAAATTTAGGCCATATGTAATAGTAACCGCCTGAGATAGACGCTTAGGGGCCCGCTCAATGCCATTTCTGATTATCGCGTATGACCACGAGGGAAAGGATGAACAGCGCGAGCGAGTTAGGCCGCTCCATCGAGACTACCTCGCTGCATATGGAGAGAAGTTGCTGTCTTCCGGCGCTTTACTGGATGAGACGGGAACCAAAATCATTGGTGGGGCATCCCTCATTGATACCGATGATCGGTTGGAAGCCATTCGATTTGAAGCCGATGACCCATATGCTCATGAGGGCATTCGTGCACACGTTGAAATCATTCAATGGCGCTTACGTTGGTGGGTAGGGCAATTCAATGCTGCGGGACATCATCCGTCCGAAATTACTTAACACGCATGCATTTAATCAAATAGTGCGTCCAGCTGACTTCGGCAGACGATTACTTTTACCCGGCATCTCGATACCGTACAGGTTCACTCGTCGGTACAACGTTGCCCGCGATATTCCCAGCGACCGAGCGGCATCACCCGGTTTCCAACGATGACGGATGAGCGCATCCAGTAATAGCTGGCGTTGCGGGCTGACGCGTTCTTCAACCACATGGGTTAAAAAGCGCTCGGCGCCAGGTGCCCCGCGGACATCTTCCGGCAGGTCACTCAACTGGACAGTCATCGTCGCTGACACCGCACAGGCGTAACGCAAGACATAGCGCAATTGGCGGACATTGCCCGGCCACGCGTAACTGAGCAGGCATTCCAGTGCCGACGCACTCAAACCTGCCCGCCCCCCGCACAAGCGCGCCTCTTCTTCAAACAGGCGATTGAGCAACGCCAGGCGGTCACTGCGCTCGCGTAAAGGCGGCAACTGGAATCGCGCACCGCTGAGGCGAAAATACAAATCTTCGCGAAAACTACCGTCCGCCACCATCGCCGCAAGGTTGCGGTGTGTCGCGCAGATCACCTGGATATCCACCGTTTGCCGACGTGCACCGCCCAAGGGTGCGACCTCGCCTTCAGCCATGACCCGCAGCAGACGTGTCTGCAAACTCAAGGGCATGTCGCCGATCTCATCGAGAAACAACGTGCCACCGTCAGCCTGCTGCAACAGCCCGCGCATGCCTTTGCTCGACGCCCCCGTGAACGCACCGGCGACATAGCCAAACAACTCGCTCTCGATCAGGCTTTCCGGAATAGCCGCACAGTTGAGGGCGACAAACGGCCCGCTGCGCCTGGTGCTGATGTCATGCAATTGCCGGGCAAATACCTCTTTGCCTGCGCCCGTCTCACCCTGAATCAGAACCGGCAAGTTGCAATCCTTGACCCGCACCGCCAACTGTAAACTCTGGGCAATGCGCGGATCGAGTTGTGCGGCAGCGCTTTCATCTGTCGGCACGGCTCGAATCGGGTGTTGCCTGCGGGGCGCACTGAGTCGCACGTGCAATTCGCCGTCATCGCCTCCCCAGCGCAGCAGTTGTGGTCTTTCATCCGTGACGGCTTGCAAGGCATCAGGGCCGAATACGTCGTTGATGTGTTCTGGCAGGCGACCGAAACGCTGACACAACGCCTCTCGCGCCATGCTGTTGAGGGACAACACCCGGCCATCATTGTCCAGTGCCAACAGGTAATCGGGCTGACTGTCGACATACCCCGGCGCGCTGTGCGCCCGTAATAGCCATTGCCCCTGAGCGCTGTGCATGAAGAACGCATTTTCTATGACGCGGGCACTCTGCACGACCATCTGCCGGATCAAATGCTGACTGCGCCGATCATCCGGCGATTGCAGCGCCGAAACGTCCAGGACACCGAGCAACTCACCTTGAGGATCGAACACCGGCGCGGCAGAGCAGGTCAACCCGATGAAGGCTGCGCGAAAATGATCACGTTTATGAACCGTCACCGGCGCCTTGCCCGTGAGCACGGCAGCAACCCCGCAGGTCCCTTCCTCGCCTTCAGACCAGCAGGTTCCCAGGTATAAACCGGCCTTGCGGCAATCGTTGCGGATGCCCGACTCGACCCGATAGTCGATGGTCTGGCCCTGCGCGTCGGTCAACAGCACACAATAATCGGCTTCGCGAACCCGTCCGTGCAGCCTCGCGACTTCCTCGCCGGCAATTCGCAGGAACAGGTCGGCACGCTCGCGGCATTCCTTGAGCACCGTGTGGGACAGAATGCGCGGGCCCTGCTGCGAGGCAGGGTCCAAATGATAGTGGTCCATCGAGCGTCGCCAGGAATCGAGAATCAAGTCCGGCACGGGGGCTTGTGGCAGGCGACCGGCATGCCTCAGCACCCGGCTGACGCAGTCCACATGAGCTTTGGAGTGTGCGGCAAACATGGCCTCTCCACCTCTGGGCGTATTGTTGTTGTGCGCGTTATTAAGCGCCGTTTGCCTACACACGACAACCCTCCCGGCGAGCTGGCCGCCATTGAGACGGAGCGTCTCAGCGTCTCGCTCAAACACCCGGCAATCTGAAACCACGCGTCTCGTTCAGCCCTTCCGACACCCACTCGACGTTGTTACACAAAACGCTCTGCACCAGCCCTCTTAGGCCATATCAACCAGGTTGGCACCGGCCTTGCTCTGACACAGACAAACAATAATCAGAGGTGTGCCATGACTGAACCCGCGCTGACCGTGGGCATCATCGCCAACCCAGCGTCGGGTCGCGATGTGCGCCGCCTGACGGCCAATGCCGGCGTTTATTCGAGTACCGAGAAGGCCTCCGTGGTCCAGCGCCTGCTCGGCGCGTTCGGCGCCACCGGCATCGAACACGTACTGCTGGCGCCCGACATGACGGGCATTGCCGCCGCCGTGCTCAAAGCCAGCCAGGGACGTAACGCTCGCGAAAGCCATTGGCCACGCCTGACATTTCTCGACATGCCCCTGCGCCAGACCGTCGAAGACACGCGTCTGGCCGCCCGAATGATGGCCGAACAAGGGGTCGCACTGATCGCCGTACTGGGCGGCGACGGTACCCACAAAGCGGTTGCCGCCGAAGTCGGTGACATTCCCCTGCTGACACTCTCGACCGGCACCAACAACGCCTTCCCTGAATTGCGTGAAGCCACCAGTGCCGGGCTGGCCGGAGGGCTCTGCGCAAGCGGACGTATTCCTGCCGAGATCGGTTTACGGCGCAACAAGCGTTTGCTGGTCCGCGAACCGGCTCGCGGTATCTGTGAATGGGCGCTGGTCGATGTCGCGGTCTCGTCGCAACCCTTTATCGGCGCTCGGGCGATCTGCCGCGCTGAAGACCTCGCGGAGGTCTTCGTGACGTTTGCCGAGCCCCACGCCATTGGCCTTTCGGCACTCTGCGGATTGTGGTGCCCGGTCTCGCGCCAATCACCGCTGGGCGCCTGGGTCCGCCTGGACCCCAACGCCGACGATGCCGTGTTGGTGCCGCTGGCGCCGGGCTTACTGCAGGGCTGCGCCGTCAGCGCCTGCGGCTCGATGCAACCTGGGGTGGTTTATTCACTGAGTCTGGTCAGCGGCACCCTGGCCCTGGACGGCGAGCGTGAAATCGAGTTCAGCGCCCACGACCACCCCACCGTCACCCTCGACCCTTACGGCCCAATCAGCATCGATGTCGAAGCCGTTTTGGCCTACGCCGCGCGCCATCGCCTGCTGGCAATAGGTCGCGAACACCCGCAACACCCCGCAAACCTTCCGTGTTGAGACAACCCAGGAGAACAACAAGATGTCCACTCACCTGTCCCATGACCAACTGTTGCACGCCTACAAAGTGATGCGCACGATCCGCGTCTTCGAAGAGCGCCTGCACGTCGAATTCGCCACCGGCGAGATCCCCGGCTTCGTCCATTTGTATGCTGGCGAAGAAGCCTCAGCCGCTGGCGTGATGGCCCACCTTACCGACGATGACTGCATCGCTTCCACCCACCGCGGCCATGGCCATTGCATCGCCAAGGGGGTCGATGTGTACGGCATGATGGCCGAGATCTACGGCAAAAAAACCGGGCTCTGCGGCGGCAAGGGCGGCTCGATGCACATCGCCGACCTGGAGAAAGGCATGCTCGGCGCCAACGGCATCGTCGGCGCTGGCGCACCGTTGGCTGCGGGTGCCGCCCTGGCCGCCAAGCTCAAAGGCACGCAGGGTGTCGCGGTGGCCTTCTTTGGCGATGGCGGCTCAAACGAGGGGGCGGTTTTCGAAGCCATGAACCTCGCGTCGATCTGGAACCTGCCCTGCCTGTTCGTCGCCGAAAACAACGGTTACGCCGAGGCAACGGCGTCCGTGTGGTCGGTCGCCAGTGATCATATCGCCGACCGCGCAGCCGGTTTCGGCATGCCCGGTGTCACCGTGGACGGCTTCGACTTCTTCGCCGTCCATGAAGCTGCGGGTGCAGCTGTCGCTCGGGCCCGAGCCGGCGAAGGGCCGTCGCTGATCGAGATGAAACTCACCCGCTACTATGGCCACTTCGAAGGGGATGCACAAACCTACCGCGCACCCGACGAGATCAAGAACTTTCGCGACACCCGTGACTGCCTCAAGCAGTTCCGCGAACGCAGCCTGAATGCCGGGTTGCTGAACGTCGCTCAACTCGACCAGATCGATCAAGACGTCGAGCACCTGATCGAAGACGCCGTACGCCTGGCCAAGTCCGACCCTAAACCCCAGGCGAGCGACCTGCTGACCGACGTGTACGTGTCCTATCCCTGAGCCGACCTCAAAACAAGAACAACAGGAGAACCATCATGGCGAGAAAAATCAGTTATCAGCAGGCGATCAACGAAGCGCTTGCACAAGAAATGCGCCGCGACCCCACGGTGTTCATCATGGGCGAAGACGTTGCCGGCGGCGCGGGCGCACCCGGCGAGCAGGATGCCTGGGGCGGCGTGCTCGGCGTCACCAAGGGCCTTTATCACCAGTTTCCCGGGCGGGTTCTGGATACACCGCTGTCCGAACTGGGGTATGTCGGTGCCGCCATCGGCGCCGCCACTCAAGGCGTGCGGCCCGTGTGCGAGCTGATGTTCGTCGATTTCGCAGGCTGCTGCCTGGATCAGATCCTCAACCAGGCGGCCAAATTTCGCTACATGTTCGGCGGTAAAGCGGTCACCCCTGTAGTGATCCGCACCATGTATGGCGCCGGCTTGCGGGCAGCCGCCCAGCACTCGCAAATGCTCACCTCCCTGTGGACGCACATTCCCGGCCTGAAAGTGGTGTGCCCGTCCTCGCCCTATGACGCCAAGGGCTTGCTGATTCAGGCCATTCGCGACAACGACCCGGTGATTTTCTGCGAGCACAAAATGCTCTACAGCATGCAGGGTGAAGTTCCGGAAGAGCTGTATACCGTGCCGTTTGGCGAAGCCAATTTCTTGCGCGAGGGCGATGATGTGACCCTCGTGACCTACGGTCGCATGGTCCACTTGGCGATGGAGGCAGCAAACAACCTCGCACGTCAGGGCATCGCCTGTGACGTACTGGACTTGCGCACCACCAGCCCACTGGACCTGGACAGCATCCTCGAAAGTGTCGAAAAAACCGGCCGTCTGGTGGTGATCGACGAAGCCAACCCACGCTGTTCGATGGCCACCGACATCTCTGCATTGGTTGCCCAGAAAGCGTTTTTCGCCCTCAAAGCGCCAATCGAAATGGTCACCGCACCGCACACCCCTGTGCCTTTTTCTGACGCGCTGGAAGACCTCTACATCCCTACCGCCGCGAAAATCGAGGCGGCGGTGCATAAAATCTGCGAAGGGAGGAAGGTTGCATGAGCCAGATTCATACGCTGACCATGCCCAAATGGGGCCTGTCGATGACCGAAGGGCGCGTCGACACGTGGCTCAAGGAGGAAGGCGAGCGCGTCGAGAAAGGCGATCAGGTGCTCGATGTCGAAACCGACAAAATTTCCAGCAGCGTCGAAACCCCTTTTTCTGGCGTTTTGCGGCGCCGGATAGCGCAGCAGGATGAAACCCTGTCGGTGGGCGCCCTGCTCGCCATCGTCGTCGAGGGAGAGGCCAGTGATGCCGAAGTCGACGCGGCGATCGAACGCTTCCAGGCCGAGTTCGTCCCCGGTGGCGAGGCTGACGAAGACAGCGGTCCGGCACCGCAGAAAATCCAGCTTGAGGGCCGCACGTTGCGCTTCTTCGACCGTGGCGAAGGCGCTACCCCGCTGGTATTGATCCACGGCTTCGGCGGAGACCTGAACAACTGGCTGTTCAACCACGACGCGCTGGCTGCCGGGCGCCGCGTTATCGCGCTTGATCTACCAGGGCATGGCGAGTCGGGCAAAACCCTGCAACGTGGCGACCTGGACGAACTGAGCCAGACCGTCCTGAGTTTGCTGGATCATCTGGACATCGAATCCGCACACCTGGCCGGCCATTCGATGGGTGGCGCCGTCGCACTCAACACCGCCCGCCTTGCTCCGAATCGAGTCCGTTCACTGACCTTGATCGCCAGCGCTGGCCTGGGCTCGCAGATCAATGGCGAATATTTGCAGGGCTTTGTCGACGCCGCCAACCGCAACGCCTTGAAGCCACAACTGGTGCAGCTGTTTTCCGACCCGGCGCTGGTGAACCGGCAAATGCTCGAAGACATGCTCAAGTTCAAACGCCTGGAAGGGGTCGATGCCGCCCTGCGCCTGTTGACCACCCAATTGTTTGCGGGCGGACAACAGCACACCGACCTGCGCTCAGTCGTCGCGCAGCAGCCGAGCTTGGTGATTTGGGGCGCCAACGACGCCATCATCCCCGCCGCTCACGCCCAAGGGCTCAGTGCGCAGGTCGAGGTGTTGGCGGGTCAAGGCCACATGGTGCAGATGGAAGCGGCGGAGCAGGTCAATCGACTGATCCTCGGCTTCCTGCGGGGTCAATAAAATCAGCGGCTCTGGCCTGCCTGACGCTTGCCGGAGCCTCCACACTGTTGTGAGGAGATAACAAACGATGAGCACTGCATTGAAAAGCACCGCCAGCATGCGCGCAGCGGTCTGGCATGGACGTCACGACATCCGCGTAGAAGACGTGCCACGGCCCTCCGACCCGCCTGCCGACTGGGTGCAGATTCGCGTGGACTGGTGTGGCATCTGCGGTTCGGACCTGCATGAGTACGTCGCCGGACCGGTATTCATTCCAGTAGACGCTCCGCACCCGATGACCGGCATCCAGGGCCAATGCATTCTGGGCCATGAGTTCTGCGGCGAAATCATCAAACTCGGCGCCAACGTCCAGGGTTTTGCCCTGGGTGACCTGATCACCGCTGATGCCTGCCAGCATTGCGGCACCTGCTATTACTGCACCCATGGCCTGTACAACATCTGTGAACGACTGGCGTTTACCGGTCTGATGAACAACGGCGCCTTCGCTGAATGGGTCAATGTGCCCGCCAATCTCCTGTACAAATTGCCGGCGGGTTTCCCTAAAGAGGCCGGGGCACTGATCGAACCGCTGGCGGTGGGCATGCACGCGGTCAAGAAAGCGGGCAGCCTGCACGGGCAAACCGTGGTGGTCGTGGGCGCTGGCACCATCGGTCTGTGCACCATCATGTGCGCCAAAGCCGCCGGCGCCGCGCAGGTCATCGCCCTGGAAATGTCGTCGGCACGCAAGGCCAAGGCACTGGAAGTGGGCGCCCACCGGGTCTTCGATCCTTCCGAGTGCGACGCGCTTGCCGAAATTCGTGCGGTCACCCATGGCCTGGGCGCCGACGTGAGCTTCGAATGTATCGGCAATAAACACACCGCCAAGCTCGCCATCGATGTGATCCGCAAAGCCGGTAAATGCGTACTGGTGGGCATTTTCGAGGAACCTAGCCAATTCAATTTCTTCGATCTGGTTTCCACAGAAAAACAGGTGATGGGTTCCTTGGCCTACAACGGCGAATTCGCCGACGTCATCGCCCTTATCGCCGACGGCAGCCTGGACATAACGCCGCTGGTCACTGGGCGGATCGGCCTGGAGGACATCGTCAGTCACGGGTTCGAGGAACTGGTCAATAACAAGGAGCACAACGTAAAAATCATTGTGTCGCCCGGCCAGATCTGATCTGGCGTGCCAGAAAGGGCCAGTCTTTGGCTCTTTCCACAAAGCCGCTTAGCTGCGGCTTTGTTGTTTTTTGCCCTTCGCCTTCGCGCTCAAGTAAACTTGCGCGCTTCTCGCAGCTGCATGCTGCACATCGTCATTTTTCAAAGGTGCCCGCCATGCCTTGGCTGCAAGTCCGTCTCGCCATCAGCCCAGAACAAGCCGAAACCTACGAAGACGCTTTTCTTGAAGTCGGCGCCGTGTCCGTAACCTTCATGGACGCCGAAGACCAACCGATTTTTGAACCGGAACTCAACACCACCCCACTGTGGTCGCACACCCACTTGCTGGCGTTGTTCGAAGCCGACACCGATGCCACCCAAGTGCTGGCCCATCTGCAATTGCTCACCGGTACAGAGCTGCCGGAACACATGAGCGAAGTCATCGAGGACCAGGACTGGGAACGCAGCTGGATGGATAATTTCCACCCAATGCGTTTTGGTCAGCGCCTGTGGATTGTGCCGAGCTGGCACGCGGCACCTGAACCGGACGCGGTCAACCTGCTGCTCGATCCGGGTCTGGCCTTCGGCACCGGCACCCACCCGACCACCGCCCTGTGCCTGGAATGGCTCGACGGTCAGGACCTCATCGACTGCAATGTGCTGGACTTCGGCTGCGGCTCGGGGATTCTGGCGATTGCTGCGCTGTTGCTGGGCGCCAAGCAAGCCGTCGGCACCGACATCGACTACCAGGCACTGGATGCCTCGCGCGAAAACGCAGGCCGCAACGCTATCGCGCCGGAGCGGTTCACCCTGTACCTGCCGGAAGACCTCCCGCAGGTACAGGCCGATGTGCTGGTCGCCAATATTTTGGCCGGACCACTGGTATCGTTGGCACCAACGCTCGCAAGTCTGGTCAAACCCGGTGGCCGCCTTGCGTTATCGGGCATCCTCGCCGAACAGGGCGAAGAAGTGGCCGCCGCTTATACTGATACGTTCGACCTGGACCCTATTGCCGACCGTGATGGCTGGGTTCGTATCACGGGCCGTCGCCGTTAACCGCTATTTGAAACCATGGACTAAAATGAGCGCCTGCCTCAACTGGATCGCCGCATGACCGACAGTTTCGTTACCCAGTGTCCACACTGCCAGACCAGTTTCCGCGTCAGCCACGCCCAACTGAGCGTGGCCCGTGGCGTGGTCCGGTGTGGCGCCTGTCTGCAGGTCTTCAATGCGGTGAAACAACTGCTGGAACAACGTTCCGCCAAGCCGCCCGCAGACGCGCAAACGACGCTGCCCGCGCTCCCCGTCATCCTGCCTGTTCCGGTCGCTACACCGGTTGAAGCACCGGTCGAAGTACCGGTTGTGTCGCTCAAGCAATGGAAAGCCAGCGCAATTGATCTCGACAGCCTTGATCTGGACAACCTGGATCTGGACGAAGAGCTCGCCAGGCTTGAGCAGCGGGAAATCCAGTTGCCTGAAGCGTTCGGGCGCGAAGGCCATGCCAGGCACGACGACTCAGCACTGAGCGCTCGTCGCGACAGTGCGGAGACAGAAAACGCGCGGTGGGTCGACAGCCTGCTCAATGACGATGCGAAAGAACACCTCCACGTCGAAGCTGATGCCGCACCTGAGGCGAACGAAGCGCCCGAGACAACCGCTCACCAAAACCGCACCGAGCCCTCACTGTCATTCGACACCACGGCCCTGGACGATGAACCCGAAGCGCACGCGCCACGCCTGAGCGAAAGCCAGGACACTCACCTGCATACAGAAAGCGCCAAAGGCTGGTCCGCCATCGACGGCGATGAGCCGGAGCCTCTTGATGCTCCGCAGGAGCGCCAAGAGCCAAAATTCAAACGCAGCCGCAGCCGCAGCGAACCCGGCTTGCATGATCAAGGGTTGCGAGACCAGCCGTTGCTCGATCTCACCGACGACCCGCTGCAACTTGACTGGCAGAAACCCAAGCCTCGCTGGGGTCGCCGTTTTTTCTGGGGGCTGCTGATTGTGCTCGCGGCTGCCGCGTTGATCGTTCAGATCAACTTCGAAGAACTGGTGCGTCAGGACCAATACCGTCCATGGTTTCAGCAGATATGTCCGCAGATTGGCTGCACAGTGCCGCCAAAGGTTGATACCAACCTGCTCGAGAGCAGCAATTTGGTCGTACACAGTCATCCCGAGTTCAAGGGTGCGCTGGTGGTCGACGCGATCATTTATAACCGGGCGCCCTTTTCTCAGCCATTTCCGCTACTAGAGTTGCGTTTCGCCGACCCCAACGGCCAACTGATAGCCAGTCGTCGGTTCAAGCCCAGCGAATACCTGAGTGGCGAGATGGCCGGCAAGGCTAAAATGCCGCCACAAACGCCGATCCATATTGCCCTGGACATTCTTGACCCCGGGACCAAAGCGGTGAATTACAGCTTGAATTTCCGCTCACCCGAATAAGCGCCAGCGGCCGCAGACCGGTGCGCCCAGCCTGCCAGCAAGCGTTCCGGTAAAAAAATGGCTGATAGCCTCAAGCGAGAGCATGACGCGCTCACCCTTCCGGGATTGGCGGCGTTTTTATGACGTCGTGGCAGAAAACCAAACCGTCCGCGATAAGAAAATAACTGTTCAGATTTTATCCAATTCAGCCTTTATCCAGTCATCGAGAGCGGGTATCATGCCAACCCTTTTTCACACTCTGAGTTCGGTCTGAAAAGTCGCGCAAGCACTTAACAGTCAGAACCCGAGCAGGCCCCTGTGGAGCCGTTGCGCGCGAAGCACGCAGTCGTTTTCACACGGTATGCATTGATTCGGCCCCACAACAGGCACACCTATGTCGGCGGTACGCATCGGCCCCTATACATTGCAAAACGGCTTGATTCTCGCCCCGATGGCCGGGGTCACTGACCAGCCTTTTCGTCAGCTCTGCCGCCAACTGGGCGCAGGGCTGGTGGTTTCGGAAATGGTCACCAGTGACATGAGCCTGTGGAACAGTCGCAAATCGCGTCTGCGCATGATCCACGAAGGTGATCCCGAGCCACGCTCGGTACAGATCGCCGGTGGTGACCCGCAGATGCTGGCGGACGCAGCACGCGCCAATGTCGAACTGGGCGCACAGATCATTGATATCAATATGGGTTGTCCGGCAAAAAAAGTCTGCAACAAGGCCGCCGGCTCCGCGTTACTGAAAGACGAACAGCTGGTGACCGAGATCCTGCGGGCCGTAGTGGCCGCAGTCGATGTACCGGTCACCTTGAAAATACGCACCGGCTGGGACCGGGCGAACAAGAACGGTCTGACCGTGGCGAAAATCGCCGAGCAGGCTGGAATAGTGGCGCTGGCGGTACATGGCCGCACCCGTGCCGACCTGTACACCGGCGAAGCCGAATACGACACCATTGCCGAAATCAAACAGGCCGTGTCGATCCCGGTCTTCGCCAATGGCGATATCGATTCACCGGCAAAAGCCCGGTACGTGCTACAGGCAACCGGTGCAGATGGGTTGTTGATTGGTCGGGCGGCCCAAGGGCGGCCATGGATTTTTCGCGAGATAGAACACTACCTGCGTACCGGCGAGACATTACCGGCGCTGCAGTTGAGTGAGGTGGAACGCATCCTGCTTGAGCATCTGGCGGCGTTGCACACGTTCTATGGCGATGTGCTGGGCGTGCGTATTGCGCGCAAGCATGTTGGCTGGTATCTCGCAACCTTGCCGGGCGCCAGGGAGTTTCGCGCCCACTTCAATCGTTTGGAAGAGACGGAAGTACAGTGCGCCAACGTTCGCGACTTTTTCAGCGAGCGTTACAAGAGCCCGGAAACAGAGGGCGGAAAAGAGGTGGCCGCATGACGATGATGACCGAGACTTTAGTGAGTGGAACAACACCCGTGAGCGACAACGTCAATTTGAAACAGCACCTCAACACCCCAAGCGAAGAGGGTCAAACCCTGCGCGGGAGTGTCGAGAAGGCGCTGCACAATTATTTCGCCCACCTGGAAGGCGCTGCCGTCACGGATGTGTACAACCTCGTGCTGTCGGAAGTCGAGGCGCCATTGCTCGAATGCGTAATGAACTACGTCAAGGGTAACCAGACCAAAGCGTCCGAATTACTGGGCCTCAATCGCGGCACCCTGCGCAAAAAACTCAAGCAGTACGATCTGCTGTAAGCATTTAAAACAGAAAAGGCGACCCACCTCATGTGGTCGCCTTTTTTTGCTGACTCCTTTGCTTTAGATGGGAATTGAAATGACCGACCAGACTACCCGCCTGCCGATTCGCCGCGCGTTGATCAGCGTCTCCGACAAGACCGGGATTATCGAATTCGCTCGAGAGCTCACCGCTCTGGGCGTCGAGATTCTCTCCACCGGAGGCACCTTCAAGCTGCTCAAGGACAGTGGTATTGCAGCGGTAGAAGTCGCTGATTACACCGGCTTCGCAGAAATGATGGATGGCCGGGTCAAGACCCTGCACCCGAAAATCCATGGCGGCATTCTTGGCCGTCGCGGCATCGACGACGCCATCATGAGCGAGCACGGGATCAAGCCAATCGATCTGGTCGTGGTCAACCTCTACCCGTTCGAAGCCACCGTCGCCAAGCCGGGTTGTGACCTACCGACCGCCATCGAGAACATCGATATCGGCGGCCCGACCATGGTTCGCTCCGCAGCCAAGAACCACAAAGACGTCGCCATCGTGGTCAACGCCGGCGACTACGGCCAAGTGCTGGAAAGCCTCAAGGCCGGCGGCCTGACGTACGCCCAGCGTTTCGACCTGATGCTCAAGGCGTTCGAACACACTGCCGCCTACGACGGCATGATCGCCAACTACCTGGGCAGCATCGACCAAAGCGCCGAGACCCTCAGCACTGAAGGCCGCAGCGCCTTCCCGCGCACGTTCAACAGCCAGTTCATCAAGGCTCAGGAAATGCGCTATGGCGAGAACCCGCATCAGAGCGCGGCGTTCTACGTGGAAGCCCACCCTGCCGAAGTAAGCATCGCCACGGCGACCCAGCTGCAAGGCAAGGAACTTTCCTTCAACAACGTGGCCGACACCGATGCCGCGCTGGAATGCGTGAAAAGCTTCGTCAAACCTGCCTGTGTCATCGTCAAGCACGCCAACCCGTGCGGCGTTGCGGTCAGCCCGGACGATGAAGGCGGTATTCGTCAGGCGTATGAACTGGCCTACGCCACCGACACCGAATCGGCTTTTGGCGGCATCATTGCCTTCAACCGCGAGCTGGATGCTGAAACAGCCAAGGCTATTGTCGATCGTCAGTTCGTCGAAGTGATCATCGCGCCAAGCGTAACGGCCGAAGCAAAAGCCATTATTGCCACCAAGGCCAACGTTCGCCTGCTGACCACCGGTCAATGGGCTGCCGAGCGCCTGCCAGCCTGGGACTTCAAACGCGTCAACGGCGGGTTGCTGGTGCAGAGCCGCGACATCGGCATGATCAGCAGCGATGACCTGAAAGTCGTGACCAAACGGGCACCGACCGAACAGGAAATCCATGACCTGATCTTTGCCTGGAAAGTTGCCAAATACGTTAAATCCAACGCCATTGTCTACGCCAAGAATCGCCAGACCATCGGTGTCGGCGCGGGCCAGATGAGCCGCGTAAACTCTGCGCGCATCGCCGCGATCAAGGCTGAACACGCCGGCCTGCAAGTGCAGGGCGCGGTCATGGCATCGGATGCGTTTTTCCCTTTCCGTGACGGCATCGACAACGCAGCCAAGGCCGGTATCACTGCCGTCATCCAGCCAGGCGGCTCGATGCGCGACAACGAAGTGATCGCCGCAGCCGATGAAGCCGGCATTGCGATGGTGTTCACCGGTATGCGCCATTTCCGCCATTGATTTGGCAGCGGCCGCACTGAAGCAGGTATCTGCTGCGTTGGAGCCGCTTCCGATGATGCTCATTGCCAAAAGGCAACTCCGCTCATCGAAAGCGACTCCGCCTTGCATCTACCCACTTCATTGCGACCTCCTACAGCGAAAAGCGCTTTAGGTTCTAAAACAGAATTCAGCGTCATCGAGGTTTTTGAAATGAATGTTTTGATCATTGGCAGCGGTGGCCGCGAACACGCCCTGGCGTGGAAAGTCGCACAGGACCCGCGTGTCGTGAAAGTTTTCGTGGCACCGGGCAATGCTGGCACTGCGATTGAAGCCAAGTGCGAAAACGTCGCCATCGACGTGCTGGCCCTTGAGCAGCTTGCAGATTTTGCGCAAAAGAACGTGTCCCTGACCATCGTCGGCCCTGAAGTGCCGCTGGTCGCGGGCGTAGTCGATCTGTTCCGTGCCCGTGGCCTGGACTGCTTCGGTCCGACCGCAGGTGCCGCGCAGCTAGAAGGCTCGAAAGCCTTCACCAAAGACTTCCTCGCCCGCCACAAAATCCCGACAGCGGATTATGAGACCTTCACCGAGGTCGAGCCTGCGTTGGCTTATCTGCAAAAAACCGGCGCGCCGATCGTGATCAAGGCCGACGGCCTGGCGGCTGGCAAAGGCGTCATCGTTGCCATGACCCTGGCTGAAGCCGAAGACGCTGTGCGCGACATGCTCGCTGGCAACGCGTTTGGCGAAGCGGGTTCGCGAGTGGTCATCGAAGAGTTCCTCGATGGCGAAGAGGCCAGCTTTATTGTGATGGTCGACGGCAAGAACGTATTGCCAATGGCCACCAGTCAGGATCACAAGCGCGTCGGCGACGGCGACAGCGGCCCGAATACCGGCGGTATGGGAGCTTATTCTCCGGCCCCGGTGGTCACCGCACAGGTCCACGAACGTGTCATGGACTTGGTCATATGGCCGACTGTCCGGGGCATGGCCGAGGAAGGCAACGTTTACACCGGCTTCCTCTATGCTGGGCTGATGATCGACAAGGCAGGCAATCCGAAGGTCATCGAGTTCAACTGCCGCTTTGGCGATCCGGAAACTCAACCGGTGATGCTGCGCCTGCAATCGAGCCTGGTGTTGCTGATTGAGGCCGCTCTGGCGCAAGCATTGGACAAAGTTGAAGCCCAGTGGGATCCGCGTCCAAGCCTTGGCGTGGTACTGGCCGCTGGCGGTTACCCTGGCGATTACGCCAAAGACGCCGTCATCAAGGGTCTGGACGTAGCAGCAGGTTTGCCCGGCAAGGTGTTCCATGCCGGTACAACGCTGAAGGATGGTCAAGTGGTGACGTCCGGCGGGCGTGTTCTGTGTGCCACTGCGCTGGGCGAAAGCGTAGCCAGTGCACAAGAGCAGGCTTACCGACTGGCCGCCGAAATTGATTGGGAAGGTTGTTTCTATCGCCATGACATTGGCTACCGGGCCATTGCCCGTGAGCGTGGTGAAGACCTGGAATAAGGCTAGACAGCCAACCAGGCAAGCGCCCATCAGCCGGCGCTTGCCTGGTTATTCCAGCCCCGCGCATAGTTGTCTGGCATTCACAAACGAAGGGATTTCGCCGTGCGCTGGCTCAGGATTGCCATAGGTTTCACTGTCAGTTTGCTGACCCTGCTCTGCATGCTTCCGGCTTATGCCGAGCAAAGCGGTGGCTGGTCAACATTGCTCGATGATCAGGCAACCCTGCGATTGAGCGATGTGCGTTCGGCGCGCTATCTGAATCAATTCAGCCCAATCGACCTGGATCAAGTCACCGCGGGCAACCGTAACAGCGCCGTCTGGTTGCACTATCGACTTCCCCCCGACTATCACGAGCAAATGCTGCGCATTTTCGCGCCGGACCTGGCCAACCTGGACCTGTACGTGCTTGATGGCGACACGCTGATCAACCACTCGCGTACGGGCAATAACGTACCGCGCGCCAAGCAGTTGCTACCCTCCACCGACTTCCTCCTGCCTCTGCCACAAAGCCGTGACCCATTGGATGTCTACCTGCGTTTGGTTTCCGAGCAGGCGTTGCGCCCCAATATCACCCTGCAATCAGCGGTAGCCAGCGCAGCGGATGAGCGTCAACCCTTGTTGCTTGGCCTGTTTTTCGGCTGCCTGGCGATGCTGGTCCTGCAGAACATCACCCGCTTCGCCCAAACACGTACGCAAAGTAGCCTGTGGCTGGCGGCCTGTGAGGCGATGCTGGCCGCAAGTGCGTTGCTGCTGCTTAACCTATTGGCGCCATGGCTGCCCAACTCGCCTGTGCCGCAAACACCCAGTGCCTACCTGGCATTGATCCTGGCGGCCTTGGCCGGCCTGATGTACGCGTATCGATTTTTCGCGCCTCGGCGTTCCCGAGCCCTGAATCGATTGCTCCTGGGCGACATGCTGGTCATCGGGGCAAGTGGTCTGCTGGTGTTATTCGTCGATGCCCTGCCCTTGAATATCATTACCTATGGACTGGTGGCACTGGCGGGCCTGAGCATTCTGTATGTCGCCTCGTACCACTGGTACAAAGGCTACAGCCCTGCCCGGCTGTTTGTGCTTGCGATGATCGTGTTCAATCTGGGTTGCCTGGTCATTCTGCCGGCCATGCTCGGCCTGACCCTGATCGCACCGCAATCGCTGATCATCATACTGCTGGGGGTGTTCTGCATCTCCGGGCTGATGATGAGCATTGCCCTCAGCGAGCGTCATCGGAGCATCATTGAAGATAACTTCAACACCAGCCGCGATCTAGCGGCCAGCACCGCCGAAATCAATGCCAAGGCCGAATTCCTGGCCAAGATCAGTCACGAGATCCGCACGCCGATGAATGGCGTGCTGGGCATGACCGAGCTGCTGCTGGGCACGCCGCTTTCGGTCAAGCAACGTGATTACGTTCAGACCATTCACAGCGCTGGCAACGAGCTGCTGACCCTGATCAACGAGATTCTCGACATCACCAAACTCGAGTCCGGGCAAATCGAGCTCGACGACGTACAGTTCGATCTCAACGCGCTGATTGAGGACTGCCTGAATATCTTCCGGGCCAAAGCCGAACAGCAGAGCGTCGAACTGATCAGCTTTATTCAGCCTCAGGTCCCCCGCGTAATAAGCGGTGACCCCACACGTCTGCGCCAGACGTTACTCAGTTTGCTGGAAAATGCCCTGAAGAAAACCGACGGAGGCGAAATCCTGTTGGTGGTCGCACTGGATTCGCGCAGCGGCAAACCGCGCCTGCGCATTGCCGTGCAAGACAGCGGCGAGCCGTTGGCGGCCAAGGAGCGCGATACGCTGCTGCATACCGAATTGCACAGCAAGAACTTCCTCTCCGCCACCAAACTCGGCGGCAACCTCGGGCTGGTGATTGCCCGGCAATTGATCATGCTGATGCAAGGTGAATTCGGCATCCAGAGCGGTACTAATCAGGGCAGCACCCTCTGGCTCACATTACCGCTGGACCCGGATCGACTGGAGCAACCCACCACCGACCTCGACAGTCCGCTCAAAGGTGCCCGGGTGCTGGTGGTAGATGACAACGACACCTGCCGCAAAGTACTGGTTCAACAATGCAGCGCCTGGGGCTTGAATGTCAGCGCCGTGTCGTCGGGCAAGGAAGCGCTCGCACTGCTGCGGACCAAGGCGCATCTGCAGGATTATTTCGACGTGGTCCTGCTTGATCAGAACATGCCCGGCATGACCGGCATGCAACTGGCGGCCAAGATCAAGGAAGACCCGAGCCTGAATCACGACATCCTGCTGATCATGCTCACGGGCATCAGCAACGCGCCGAGCAAAATCATCGCACGCAACGCCGGCATCAAACGCATCCTGGCCAAACCAGTGGCGGGTTATACCCTCAAGACAACCCTGGCCGATGAACTCAACCAACGCAACAAAGGTGCATCACCGTTCGCGTCGCTGCCCTCGGCCACCATCACCCCCTTCAATGTCCCGAATGACTTCCACATTCTCGTCGCCGAAGACAACAGCATCTCGACCAAAGTGATTCTCGGCATGCTCGGCAAGCTCAACCTGCGACCCGATACCGCCAGCAACGGCGAAGAAGCACTGAACGCGATGAAAGCCAAACGCTACGACCTGGTGCTGATGGACTGCGAGATGCCAATCCTTGATGGATTCTCCGCGACCCAACAGCTGCGCGTCTGGGAAGGCGGCAATCAGCGCGTACGAACGCCCGTGGTCGCACTGACCGCGCATATCCTGAACGAGCACAAAGATCGCGCCCGCCAAGCAGGCATGGACGGACATATGGCCAAGCCTGTCGAGCTGTCGCAATTGCGCGAGCTGATCGAGCACTGGGTCGCCAAGCGCGAGCAACTGCAGACCCAGACCAGCTGATTCTATCCGCTAGCAACCGAAACCTGGATTCATCGACAAGGCACCCCACGCCGCCTGATAGAATCCCCTCCGTCCTTTCCCTGTCGCGCGAGCTCAAACCATGCTCCACGTGTTGTTCAGTGTTTATTTGAAGATGTTGGTGCTCTATAGCCCATTCTTCGTCCTGTCCTGCTTTATCAGCCTGACCCGTGGTTACTCCAGTAAGGAGCGTCGTCGCCTGGCGTGGAAAGTCGCGCTGGCGACGCTGGTTTCCAGTGTTCTGCTGTACCTGTTCGGGCGGGTCATTTTTACCGTTTTCGGCATTACGGTAGACGCCTTCCGCATTGGTGCAGGCAGTGTGCTGTTCATCTCGGCACTGGGCATGGCGCAAGGTAAATCCGCAGTCCAGACCGACAACGTTCAGCAAGACGTGACCATCGTGCCGCTGACCATCCCCCTGACAGTCGGCCCCGGCACCATCGGCGCCCTGCTGGTCATGGGCGTCAGCCAGCCGCACTGGGACGACAAGGTCACCGCCATCCTTAGCATCGCCCTCGCCAGCCTCACTGTTGGGGTTGTGCTGTACCTCTCCAACCGCATCGAACGCATACTCGGCGATCAGGGCCTGCAGATCGTCAGTCGCTTGATGGGCTTGTTCGTGTGTGCACTGGCGGCGCAAATCATCTTTACTGGGGTGAAGGGGTATCTGCTGCCTTAGGGTTTACGGAGCTTCACAGGTGATTCACTCAAGCGGGTGAAAGACGGTAACTCCTGAGGCTCGCCAGCGACCGCGCCTGTAACATCGACTTCACATACTCTCTATTCCTGGCATAGCGTGAACGGGACAGCGACATACCTGACGCGCCAAATTCCACCACGATTGCTTTTCCCGTTCGACTTCTGATCGGGAACAAAAACTCCTGGAGATTCCGAGTAACGTTCATGTTCATGCCTAGCATGAACATGTACACATCGCCGTTGCCGTCGTGGATACAGGGCATGGTCTGGAAGGTCGCCAGATCGTTCACGACCACCTGCTCACCAAACCACGACAGTATCGACTTGTCATCATTCAGCGCTTCAAATGTTCTGACAGCCATGTCCCGGATACGTTTGTGTTTAACCGCAGAGACCTGATCGCCAATCAATTCCAGCACACTTTCATATAGTTTTGGCACTGAGGGTTCGAACGCATACGTCAAGTCCAGCTCCCAGCCCAAGTCCAGTAACCCATTGGCATAATACAGGCCCCATTGTTTAAAATCGGACCTGATATTAAATCTACCGTTTGCCTGCTGCCGCATATATAAAACGCTGTCTAACACATCTTCGCGATCCTGGCGTGGTAGCGCTCCCGCAAAGGACACCAGACTGTTTTGTGCAATGACCGCAGTGACACCGCCTCCCGACTGCAGAAGGTCTGTACTGTATCTATTGTCCATGTTCCGATACTCCCGTTCATCCAGCCCGGACAGCCTTGAACTTTTCGAATGCACTGCATCAACAATCAGCAACTGCCCGAGCACGTTGCATTATTCAGATTTTATATTTTTTCAGAGATGTCTTCGTGTGGTCACCCAACAACACCACTAATTCGCGACTGACCTCGTCGGTAAATGCCGACCGATTCAATACCACCACGTCTTCAGCGCGTACGATGCTCACCGAGGAACTCTGCCACTCCGTGAAAAGGACGTCGGTCACTTCCGTGGTCGCCGTGATATGTACGGACCCCATCGCCATGAGTAGATCCCCATCCTGCAATTGCATGCCGGACGCAAGGGCGAAGTCCGCATCACGGTGTTTACGGCTCTGACGCTCGAAAAGTCTCAGCGCTTCCGTGTTTTGTTGAAGTGCAGCAACAGCCCCTTTGGCGACCGTCAGCAGTGCAGCTGCCGCTGGGCCAGGCAACGAAGCCGCCGCGATTGCTGTCGCCAGAATTTTCAACCCCACCTGATCCATGGTGAATCGACGCTCGCTCGCCGTATATTGGGTATACCTGTTCTTGAACCCCACCCAACCAAAGTCCGACATAACCTGAATGAACAGCTTGTACCACTGATCACCCTCAGCCTTCGAATCATATTGGTAACTGGCCGCCAGCCTCGCAAACATGAAACTGTTCAGGACATCGTCCTTATTCTTCCGCGACATTCCTTGCAGGAAAGATACGATACCGCCTGCGGCAATAGCAGCATCCGGATCGTCAACATCGTCAGCCAACGCTATTTTCGATCCGACAAGAACATCGCCGTCCAACTGATCGGCGCCTGCAGCCCAGTCAGCAAGTTTATAGCTCGCCAGGCGTTCAAGTCGCGCCTCGGTCGTCATTTGATCATTATGCACAATAGTCACGGTGCTTTCCTTGCAGTGAGTTTGATGAAGGCCTGTTTGGCCGCCCATCAAAGCTAATCATCGCACTGAACAGTGACAACCCACCGGGTATGACCAATTGTTTCCTGGCAACTAAACTCTGGACAAAAAAGATCTCTTTAAAAACATTTGTTGACCGCAGTTATCCCCCCATCAATACCGACGTAATTCGCACCCCTTCCGAAATCACTTTACAGGCAAGACAGAAACGCAGATATCAATCGATTAAACCTACCGCCCCATGATCTGAATCGACACATGGAACTGATGATTCAGCCAAATCAAGCCAAACAAATCCTACACACACCTACCAGCTCCCTGACGACTGAAACAGCATTGTCCTTATAAGAGCCTAACCGGATGCCAGGACTCCTGCCGGCGCATCGCCCTCCGACAGGAATTGAACCCAGAAAGCGCTTACTCGCTCAGGCGGCCGGCTTTATTTCCATACCAGCGCGGCGTATACACCCACGTCCCGCCATCGGCACGGGGAAAGGTGCACGTCGTCGACGAACCGATCAGGACCATGGTGCGCATGTCCACTTGGTCCGGGGTCAATTCGCCCAGCGTAATGACCCGCAGCGTTTGCCCTGGACGGCCGACGTCACGCCCCAGCGTTACGGGTGTTTCCGGTGTGCGGTACTGGCGAACGATTTCCAGCGCGCGCCCTAGCTGCCAAGGCCGCGAACGCGAGATGGGGTTGTAGAACGCCAGCGCCAGATCGGCCTGAGACGCCAAATCCAGACGGTTTTCAATCACGTCCCATGGCTTGAGGTTGTCCGACAGCGACATCACGCAGAAGTCATGACCCAGCGGTGCACCCGCCTGAGCGGCAGTGGCCAGCGAGGCGGACACCCCCGGCAGGATTTCCAGTTCAACGGCGTGCCAGTCGGCGTTGCTCGACTCATGCAGTGCTTCAAGCACGGCCGAGGCCATGGCGAACACGCCTGGATCACCCGACGACACCACCACCACCGAACGCCCTTGAGCCGCGAGCTCGAAGGCATGTCGGGCGCGTTGCATTTCTTCGCGGTTATCAGTGCAGTGCAGCACTTGGTCGGCACGGAACGGCCCGGCCATGCGCACGTAGGTTTCATAGCCCAGCACGTCATTGGCCCGCGCCAGTTCGGCTTTGACCGCTGGCACCATCAACTCGGCAGCGCCAGGGCCCAGACCGATGACCGCCAGACGTCCACGCGCACGGCCAATCAGTTGCAGGTCGAGAGGCTGAGGGGCGACGGCAATGGCGAGGCCGCTGTCCACACTGATGGGTGGCAGTAACTGCGGCACAGCCTGTTGCGCCAGCTCGCTGACATCAGCCTCCGCCGCTGTCGAAGCAAACCGTAGCGGCACGCCCAGCACTAACGCTGCTTCACGCAACGCAGGGCTGGCCATTTCACGGTCTGACGCCAGCAAGCAGGCCAACGCCTGAACGGCAATCCCGGCGTCGTGCAAGGCCGCGCGGACAGCATTCGCCAGCTCCGGCACCGTTGCGCTGACCGCCACCAACACACTGCGCGGGTAGATCAGCAGCTCATTGGCCGCCGGTTCGCGTTCGACGCAACCGACATGAATCGCCAGCTGTGCATGTTCATCTTCGGGCAACTGCGCGTGCGCCAGCCACGGCGCCGCGCCTTCGATACGTACGCGTTGCCCGGACAGTAAATCGGAGACAAATCGTTTGCCCAACTCCAGATCGCCGAGTGCGTAACCGTTCGGTGGATTGAGCAGGCAGGTACCGAAACGCAATTCGCCGCTGGTGGTAATCGCCGCGGCGATACCCAGGCCCGCCGCGATCTCGCGGGCCAGGACATTGACCCCGCCCAGCCCGCCCAGCAACGGCACCACCGCGCTACCGTCTTCGGCCACGGCCAGCACGGGCGGCTCAGCACCTTTTTCCAGCAGCAGGGGTGCCAGCGTCCGGATCACGATGCCGGCAGCGCACAAGGCAATGATCGGCGTGTCCTGTTGATAGAGCTGACGCAACGTGGCGCCGAACTCGGTGTACGTCAGGTCGGCACCTTCAACCCGAGCCGCCAGTCCATGGATCAAGGCATCCGGGTAAAGCTGTTGAATGCGGCGTGCCGTCGCCAGGCTGCCATTGCCCAAAATGACGATGGCGGGTGTTTTAACCCTCATCAACCCTGCCACCTTTCGCCCGGAACAATGATCAGGGAAAAGTACGGTGAGGACATTGACTCGACCTGGTCCAGCGCCACGATTTTCTGATTGGCCATGGTTGCGCGCTCGACATACAACGCACGCTCGGCCATGCCCAGCTCTTCCAGCACTTGCCGAACTTTGGGGAAGTTGCGTCCCAGCTTCATGATCACCGCCGCATCGGCATCGGCCAAACGACGTTTGAGTTCGTCATGGGGCAGCACACCGGACAGTACCGACAGGCTTTGATTGCGATAGACCAGCGGCGAGCCCAGGACCGATGCGCCGCCGAGCATCGAGCACACGCCCGGCACCACTTCAGCTTCATAGCGCTCGGCAAGGCGGTCGTGCAGGTACATATACGAGCCGTAGAAGAACGGATCGCCTTCACAGATCACCGCAACATCACGCCCCGCGTCCAGGTGCGCGGCCAGCGCCACGCTGGCGTCATCGTAGAAATCGCTGATCACTTGCTCGTAGGACAACGGTGCAGGCAATGCTTCGGTGGTCACCGGGTACACCAGCGGCAACAGGGTCTGCGCGTCTTGCAGGTGGGCTTCGATGATGCCGAACGCGTTGCCCTTCTTGCCCTTGGCGACGAAGTACGCGACCACTGGCGACTCACGCAGCAAGCGCAGGGCTTTGACGGTAATCAATTCAGGATCACCGGGGCCGACGCCCAGGCCAATCAAACGACCGGGTTGCTGCATCATTCGATCTCCGTTGCCAGGGCGTTGACCGCAGCCGCTGCCATGGCGCTACCGCCACGACGACCCTGCATGATCACAAACGGCACACCACGGCTGTTCGCAGCGAGCATTGCCTTGGACTCTGCCGCACCGACGAAACCGACCGGGAAGCCGAGGATCAACGCCGGTTTCGGTGCACCGGCATCAAGCATTTCCAACAGGTAGAACAGCGCGGTTGGCGCATTGCCAATCACCACGACGCTGCCTTCCAGGTACGGGCGCCACAGTTCCAGCGCGGCGGCAGAGCGAGTATTGCCCAGCTCGCGGGCCAGCTCCGGCACGCCTTCGTCTTTAAGGGTACAAATGACCTGATTGTTGGCGGGCAAGCGCGTGCGGGTGACCCCTTCGGACACCATGCGCGCATCGCACAGGATCGGCGCACCGGCGGCCAGCGCAGTGCGCCCGGCCGTGCCAGCACCGGGGGAGAAGCGCAGGTCTTCGATGACCTCGACCATGCCACACGCATGGATCACCCGCACCGCGAGCTTTTCCAGGTCTGCAGGGATCTGATCGAGTCGGGCCTCGGCGCGAATGATCGAGAAGGAGTTGCGATAGATCTCCTGACCGTCGCGGATGTAATCAATCATGGGTGCTGCTCCGTGAGTCGGCGGCTAACAGCGTGCCGACTGCTTCAATAGTGAGGTCACGCGCGCGCAAACTACCGAAACCCGGTTGCTGCGCGTCGCAAAAATAGAGGTCGTAATGGCCGGCGGACACCGCCAGCAAAGTCACCGGGGCGACATGGGCCGCCGCGCATGAGCGCGAACAGCCGGTCAGGTGCACCGCCAGTTTCAGGTCGAGGTGTTCGAGTCGGGTGGCCAGCAGCAGGGCATCCGCCTTGGTATCGGCCAACCCTTTGCCGCAGCCAGCCGAGCCAGTGCACGCGATCAAGTGGGCCAATGGTTGTTCGGGCGAGCAGATCAACCCTGCCGCCTGCAGGCCCGTCAGCACGTTCGCCGCGTGTTCACGGCGAACGTTAGGCAGTAACAGGCTCTGCCAGGGCGTCAGGCGCAAGGTTCCATCGCCCCATTCAGTGGCCATTTGCGCGACTGCACGCAGCATCGACGAATCAAGGCGCCCCAGCGGCGCGGCGCCACCGACCGCCACCAGACCGACCGAGTCCTGTGGATAAATGCCCAAGTGCCGATTCGCTGGGGGCTGCAATTGAATGTGGGAGCAACTGCCCCCTGTAGGAGCTAACTTGTTGGCGAATGGCTTGACACGGTCTTCCTGACACACCGCCTCGCGAACAAGTTCGCTCCTACAGGGTTTGACCGTCATGCGCTTGGCCACCACCTGAAGAAACGCCTCGGTCGACATTTCAGCCAACACATGGCGCATGCGCACCTGATCAGGTCGTGCCAGTTCGAGGAACGCGTCCAGCACCGCCACCACCAACTCATGGGCCTGAGCCAACGGCACAGCCGCCAACGGCGCGTCCTCGGCAGGACAACCGGCCAAGCCGAACGCCATCAAGACCTCACCGTCGACTGCCCGCGCAGACAACCACAGATCATGGGGGTGTTCGAGCATCACCAGCCCTTCGCCGCCATCCAGCGACAGGGCAAATTTGGGCGAAAGGTCATGGAAACGAGGCTCGTTCTCCAGGGTGCCGAGAATCTGCGCGGCCAATGGGCAGCTATCGAACAACTGCTGCGGGTCGATGCCTGCCGTCGGGCTGAGCATCAGGTTGCGCACATCGTCGCTTGCGGGGTTACTTGGCCCCAGACCGGCGTCCAATAGAATGGCGATCAAGGCGTACTGTTGGGCACCGATGCCGCGAATCTGCAGGTTGGCGCGATTAGTTGCTTCGATCACCCCCCCGGCATAGCGCTCTGCGGCTTCAGCCACAGCGGCGGCCTGAGTCGAGGTGATCGAACCGCCCGCCAGCTTGATCCGGCAAATACCGCCGTCCAGTGCCGGGACGATGCGCAACAACCCCGGGCAAGCCGAGGGACGTATAGAGGTTGAGGACGTGCGAGCAGACATTGGCGTGTTCAATGGGTCACCCGGCAGAATTTGAAAAAGCGCTATAGCCCATTGGGCGCGGTATTATGCCTGCTTTGTCCGCAGGCATGAAAAGCCGGTCTGTCGGAAGTACGCATTAGTCTGCTGAGGAATGTACATGTCGCCGTGGCTGACAGTGGTGGGAATCGGTGAGGACGGCTTCAAAGGCCTGGGCAAGACGGCTCGTCGTGCATTGCTGCAAGCCGGACAGGTGTTTGGGGGCCAGCGCCAGCTCGATCTTCTGCCCGCGTGCATTTCTGCCGAGCGCAGCCCCTGGCCCAGCCCGTTTTCCCTGACCCCGGTGCTTGAGCAGCGCGGTACGCCGATTTGCGTGCTGGCCAGTGGCGACCCCATGTTGTTTGGCGTGGGTGCCAGCCTGGCACGCCAGGTCAGTGTCGATGAAATGCACGTGCTGCCTGCGCCCTCGTCTTATTCATTGGCCGCTGCGCGCTTGGGTTGGCCGTTGCAGGATGTGGTCACCTTGTCGGTGGTCGCACGACCGCTGGCGGCGTTGAACGCCCAGTTGCATAACGGTTTGCGCCTGTTGGTGTTGAGCAACGACGGCAGCAGCCCCGCCGCCATCGCCGAGTTGTTGCGCGCACGTGGCTTCGGCCCGAGCCGGATGACGGTGCTGGAGCACTTGGGCGGGGATGCTGAACGCCGGGTCGAAGGCATCGCCAGTGAATGGACCGACCCGCCGATTGCGGCGCTGAACCTGGTCGCCATCGAATGCCGCGCCGAGCCCGATGCGCCACGCCTGTCCCTGCTGGCCGGGCTGGCGGACAGCGCCTTTGAGCATGACGGTCAACTGACCAAACGCGATGTCCGCGCCATCACCCTCGCCCGCCTGGCCCCGGCACCCGGTGAATTGTTGTGGGACGTGGGCGCGGGTTGCGGCTCTATCGGCATCGAATGGATGCGCGCGCACCCAAGCTGCCGTGCTCTGGCGATCGAAGCCGACGAAGGTCGCCAGTTACTGATCGAACATAACCGCGACGCGCTGGGCGTACCGGGCCTGCAATTGATTCGCGGCCGAGCACCTCAGGCACTGCAAGGTCTGGAAGCGCCCGATGCGATTTTCATCGGCGGCGGCGTCACGCGTCCCGGCGTGCTCGACACCTGCTGGCAGCAACTGCGCTCTGGCGGACGGCTGGTGGCCAACGCCGTGACCCTGCAAAGCGAGACCGCGCTGATTGTCTGGCGTGAACAGCACGGCGGCGAACTGACCCGCATCCATATCGCCCACGCCAAGCCACTGGGCGAATTCGATACCTGGCGCCAGGCGCTGCCCATCACCCTGCTTGAAGCGATCAAACCCTGATGCGCGCCGAAACCGCCGAACAACCCGCCCCCTTGCGCAGCGGCTACACCACCGGCAGTTGCGCGACCGCCACCTGTCTGGCGGCGGCCCGCTTGCTGCTCGACGGCGAGGCAAGTGACGCGGTAGAAATCGTTTTGCCCAAAGGCAAGCAGGTGCACATGCGCCTGGAGTTCTGCCGGACGTTTGCCGACGGCGCTGAAGCGGGCACGATCAAGGATGCAGGCGACGACCCGGATGTCACCCATGGCGCACTGGTATTTTCACGGGTGCGACTGACGACCGAAACCGGCGTGCAATTCGTCGCGGGCCCCGGTGTGGGCACCGTTACCCGGCCCGGCCTGGTGTTGAATGTGGGCGAGCCCGCGATCAATCCGGTGCCGCGCAAGATGATCAGCGAACATTTGCTGCGGCTGGCAGACGAGACGAAATACACCGGTGGTTTCGAAGTCACCCTGTGTGTCGAAGGCGGCGAAGCACTGGCGTTGAAAACCATGAACCCTCGGCTCGGCATTCTCGGTGGCCTGTCGATCCTCGGCACCAGCGGCATTGTCCGGCCGTTTTCCTGCGCGGCGTATATCGCGTCGATCCATCAAGGCATCGACGTCGCCAAAACCAATGGTTATCTGCACATCGCCGCCTGCACCGGCAACGCCAGCGAAGACACCATGCGCCGGGTCTACGACCTGCCGGAAATCGCCTTGATCGAGATGGGCGACTTTGTCGGCGCGGTGCTCAAGCATCTGCGCAAAGTGCCTGTGGATAAGCTGAGCATTTGCGGCGGATTCGGCAAGATCAGCAAACTGGCGGCCGGGCATATGGACCTGCACAGCCGTCACTCCAGTATCGACCTGCCTCAATTGGCCGAGTGGGCCGCGACCCTCGGCGCCGATGCAACATTGCAACACGCTATTCGCGAGGCCAACACCAGCCAGCAAGCGTTGGCGATGGCCAGTGCGGCCGGTATCGCGCTGGGCGATGAAGTGTGCCGTCATGCGCGGGCGTTTGCCCGCAGCGTGGTGCCGGCGCAGGTTCACGTGGAAGTGTTTGCCATCGACCGCCAAGGCGGGATCGTCGGTCAGGCGGGAGTCTGCGAATGAAGCGTCTGCTATTGCTCGGCGGCGTGACCGAGGCCCTGGCCATCGCGCGTCGACTGGGACCGCAGCACATCTACAGCCTGGCGGGCGTGGGTCGGGTGCCGACTGATCTGGCGTGTCAGGTGAGGGTCGGCGGCTATGGCGGGGCGGAAGGTCTGGCGCATTTCATTCGAGCTGAAGGCATCGATTTGCTGCTGGACGCGACGCATCCCTACGCGGCGCAGATCAGCCAAAACGCCGTGACCGCAGCACACCTCAGCGGCATCCCCTGCTGGGCATTGCGACGCCCGGCCTGGGAGGCACAACCTGACGACGACTGGCGCGAAGTCGGCGACTGGGCCGAGTTGATCACCGCCCTCGAACCCTTCAACCGGCCGCTGTTCACCCTCGGCCGCGAGCCGTTGCAGCACCTGCACGAAATCCCCGCCCCACAGTTCTGGACCCTGCGCGCCCTGGACGACTACCCAGGCAACGAACGCTGCGAAGTCATCGGCGCCCGTGGTCCCTTTTTGCTGAACGACGAACGCACCTTGTTCGAACGCAGGCATATCGACGTGCTGATCAGCAAAAACAGCGGCAGCAGCGCGACAGAGCCGAAACTGGAAGTGGCGCGGGAGCGAGGGGTGCCGGTATTGATACTACGCAGGCCGGTGTTGCCGGGGGTGGATCGGGAGTTTGTGGACGTCAGCCAATTGCTGTCAGCGTTGGATGAGCACCATTTTTGTAAAGGTTAGAACGCGTTTGAAGGTCGTTCCGACCTTATCGCAGCCTTCGGCAGCTCCTACAGTTCGAGGGGCACCAAGGTTCTTGTAGGCGCTGCCGAAGGCTGCGATCAACCGCGAAGTGGTCGCAGGATCAATGTCAGTTACTGCGGCATCACACCACAGCCTGTTTTTTTACTTATCCCGGCCATTCAGGCTAAATAGCGCCATTGATCGCTTATTGACACGGAAAGCACCCCCTCATGTCCCAACGTCGGATGGCATTTGCCTGGATCGCCTGCTTTGCAGTGCTGTTCAACGTGCTTGCCATGCCGCTTTCCGGGGCGGCGCCAAAGACGGCCAGCGAGCAGGTGTTGTGGGGCAGTTTCTGTACCGCCAGCGGCACTAAGCTGGTAGCTATTTCGTTGGGCAAGGCCGATCACAGCGCGCCGCACAATGATGATCACTCGACCATGCAGCATTGCTGGTGCTGCAGTGGCTCCGCGCCGCTGGTGACCATCCCTGCCAGTTTTGCCACGTGGTACGCCTCTCGGATTGAAACACGGCAAACCCTTTCGATTGATTCCCCTGCCCCTCTGTCCCCACGCCAGCAATGGCCAAGCCTCAATCCGCGAGCTTCTCCGCTGGCCTGATCCGAGCCGTTGAATAAGCGCTATGGCCCTTGAGGCCCTGCGTATCGGAATCGATCCCGCTGGAGAACTACCATGATCAAGAAGATCCTTGTTGTGGCCGCACTGTTGCTGCCTGCCTGCTTTGCCAATGCCCACGAATACGCCGTCGGCGAGTTGCATATCGCTCATCCGTGGTCCATGGAATTGCCGCCCAACGCGCCCACCGTGGCCGCGTATTTCGTTGTGCACAACAACGGCAAAAGTCCTGATCGCTTGCTCAGCGTCGAGACCCCGGTGGCTGGCAAAGCCGAGTTGCATGAACACAGGCATGAGAATGGTTTGATGAAAATGCAGCAGGTGCAGAACGTCGACATCCCTGCGGGTGGCGAGGTGGCGTTTGCACCGATGGGCTATCACGTCATGTTGCTGGAGCTTAAGGACAAATCGAAGCTCGTCGACGGCCAGCGCTTCCCATTGACCCTGCATTTTGAAAAAGCCGGGAACGTGACCGTGGACGTTGCGGTGCAAAAACAGGCACCGGACGAGAATGCCGACTCCATGCCCATGAATATGCACATGAACTGAACCGCCTGAGTTGAGCCACAGGCGCTCACCAGGCTTCAGGTCCGCCGTGCAGCCTCGCCCCTCAGGGACGCGGGGCGCATGGCTGAGCCTGTTCGCCATGTTGATGATCTTTATCGGCCCGCTGATTTCCCAAGCGATGCCGATGGATCAGCACGCCGGCATGTCCATGCCGATGTCTGCCTCCATGGACATAACGGCAGACACGCCCGCCTGCCATGACGCCGAACAGGCCACGCCCTCGCTGGCGCCAGACCACGTCATATGGGCCAAGTGCGGCTATTGCACGTTGCTGTTCAGTTGCCCGGCACTGCCGCAGGCGCTGGCCTTTATCCCCGCGACCCCGCCAAAACCGACGGGCTTTTTTACAGCGACGCCTCATCAAGGTCACGCGCGGCAGACCACCTTCCCCAACGCTCGCACCCGCGCGCCGCCCCCTTCAGTCCTGCTCTGACACCCCTTTGATCACACCTGTATGCACCGCCTGAAGCGGTTGCAGGATGTGACGATCCTGACTGATTGATGATGGAACGCTTATGTCCAGCTCCACTGCCAAGACTCGCCTGAGCACAATGCGAGTGGCGCCCTGCTTTACCCTGAACGAACCTCAGTTGCGCATGAAACACGCAGTCGCCGTACTGTGCGGTTTGTTCACGCCACTGGCGTTTGCGCTGCCGCCCCTTGATGAGCCTCAACGAGACGCCACCGAAATCACCCCGACTGTGATCACGGCCATCGCTCCCAGCTCACCACTGACGATAGTGACCAACCCCAAAGACCCGCGCCAGCCGGTGCCGGCCAGCGACGGTGCGGATTACCTGAAAACCATCCCCGGTTTCTCTGCCATTCGCGCGGGCGGGACCAATGGCGATCCGGTGTTGCGCGGGATGTTCGGCTCGCGCCTGAATATCCTCACCAACGGCGGCATGATGCTGGGCGCCTGCCCAAACCGGATGGACGCGCCCACGTCGTATATTTCCCCGGAAACCTTTGACCGCCTGACGGTGATCAAGGGCCCGCAAACCGTGCTCTGGGGCCCTGGCGCTTCGGCGGGGACGGTGCTGTTTGAACGCGAACCAGAACACTTCGGCGAACTCGGCAGCCGGGTCAACGCCAGTGTGCTGGCCGGCTCCAACGGCCGCTTCGACAAGCTGGTAGACGCCGCTGCCGGTGGTGAGTTTGGTTATGCGAGGGTGATCGGCAATCAGTCCCACGCCGACGATTACAAGGACGGCAATGGCAATACCGTGCCGTCGCGGTGGGACAAGTGGAACGGCGATGTGGCGCTGGGTTGGACCCCGGATGCCGACACGCTGGTGGAATTGACCGCTGGCAAAGGTGACGGTGAAGCCCGTTATGCCGGGCGCGGCATGGACGGTTCGCAGTTCAAGCGCGAGAGCCTGGGGCTGCGTTTCGAGAGGTCCAATATCGGCGATGTTCTGGACAAGGTTGAAGCACAGGTCTACTACAACTACGCCGACCATGTGATGGACAACTACAGCCTGCGCACGCCGTCCGGCACCGGGATGATGGCCGGGCCCATGGCAGCGAACGTGGACCGCCGCACGCTGGGCGGGCGGATCAAGGCCACCTGGCGCTGGGCCGACGTGCAGTTGATCAGCGGCATTGATGCCCAGACCAACGAGCATCGCCAGCGAAGCGCCATGGGTATCGACGCCTATAAAGAAGTGCCCTGGACCAAGGATGCAGACTTCCACAACTACGGGGTATTCAGCGAACTGACGTGGTACGTCGCGCCAGATAATCGGCTGATCACGGGCGCACGCCTGGACCGTGCCTCGGCCACGGATTACCGCACAAGCAGCGGTTCGGGAATGATGGCCACGGCGAACCCCACCTCCAATGAAACCCGCGCCGACACCCTGCCCAGTGGCTTTGTGCGCTATGAGCACGACCTTGCCTCCACGCCCTCCACGCTCTACATTGGCCTGGGCCACGTGCAGCGCTTTCCGGACTATTGGGAATTGTTTTCTCCCACCTCCGGCCCGGCCGGATCACTCAATGCCTTCGACGCGATCAAGCCAGAAAAAACCACGCAACTGGATTTTGGCATGCAGTACCAGCATGACGACCTGCAAGCCTGGGCGTCGGGTTATGTCGGTCAGGTCCGCGATTACATTCTGTTCAACTACACCCCCGGCATGATGGGCGTGACCTCTCAGGCCGAGAACATCGACGCCCGGATCATGGGCGGAGAACTGGGCGCAGCGTACCAACTGACCTCCAACTGGAAAACCGATGCCACCCTGGCCTATGCCTGGGGCAAGGACAGCAGCGACGGCACGGCCCTGCCGCAAATGCCGCCATTGGAGACCCGTCTGGGCCTCAGCTACAGCCGCGACGCGTGGAGCGCCGGGGCTTTGTGGCGGGTGGTCAGCGCGCAGAACCGTGTCGACCTGAACAAGGGCAACGTGGTCGGCAAAGACCTCGGTGACAGCGCGGGGTTTGGCGTGTTCTCGCTGAATGGCGCCTACCGGATCAACAAGCACCTGAAGGTCAGTGCCGGCGTCGACAACCTGCTGGACAAAGCCTATGCCGAGCACCTGAACCTGGCGGGCAACGCCGGTTTCGGCTTCCCGGCGGACAACCCGCAGTCGATCAACGAGCCGGGCCGCATGCTGTGGACCAAGGTCGACATGAGTTTCTAGACCGCTGTGCAGTCAAAGAAGCGGGCGGATGCGCCTATTCGATCGGACAGTCCGTTCGCGCTTTGCCAAATCAGCGGAACAAGGATAGTTTGCAGGTGTGGGCCCTGAAACCCGGCGGAAGGCATTTTGATGAGTTCCTACCCCGCCCGGTTTCAGGGTCCATTTTGCTTTAGCAAGCAACGCTTCTTGCTGGTTGCTCACCCCTGACATCGTGTCATCCCTCCCCCTCAGATTACGCACTGTTTGCGCCCGCCACTGCGCACCAAGGGTTTTGCACAGCGTCATCGTGGTGCACTCCTGACACATTCAGCCGATATCCCCCCCGCATATGCTCCATTTCCCGAGCTGGGCATAGCCCTTGCTAAGAAGCTTTCAGGTGTTCTGATTCGCCCTACTAAAAATTCCAAGTGAATGGAGACAGCCCAATGAAGCGTCGCAGTCTGATCAAAGCTTTCACCCTGTCCGCCTCGATCGTTGCAATGGGCATGACCTGGACCGTCCAGGCTGCAGAAACCATCAAGGTCGGCATCCTGCATTCGTTGTCCGGCACGATGGCAATCTCTGAGACCTCACTCAAAGACATGGCGTTGATGACCATCGACGAAATCAACGCCAAGGGCGGCGTCAACGGCAAAATGCTTGAACCCGTGGTCGTCGACCCGGCGTCCAACTGGCCGCTGTTCGCTGAAAAGAGCCGTCAGTTGCTGACCCAGGACAAGGTGGCGGTGGTCTTCGGCTGCTGGACGTCAGTGTCACGTAAATCGGTATTGCCGGTGTTCGAAGAACTCAACGGGCTGCTGTTCTACCCCGTGCAATACGAAGGCGAAGAAATGTCGCCTAACGTGTTTTACACCGGCGCAGCACCTAACCAGCAGGCGATTCCTGCGGTCGAGTACGTGATGAGCGAAGAAGGCGGGAGCGCCAAGCGCTTCTTCCTGCTGGGCACTGACTACGTCTACCCACGCACCACCAACAAAATTCTGCGGTCGTTCCTCAAGGCCAAAGGCGTTGCCGACAAAGACATCGAAGAGGTCTATACCCCGTTCGGCCACAGCGATTACCAGACCATCGTGTCGAACATCAAAAAGTTCTCTGCCGGTGGCAAGACGGCTGTGATTTCCACGGTCAACGGCGACTCCAACGTGCCGTTCTACAAAGAACTGGCCAACCAGGGCCTGAAAGCTACCGACGTACCTGTTGTCGCGTTCTCGGTCGGCGAAGAAGAGCTGCGCGGTATCGACACCAAGCCGTTGGTGGGCAACCTGGCGGCCTGGAACTACTTCGAGTCGGTGCAGAACCCGGTGAACACCAAGTTTGTCGCTGACTGGAAAGCCTACGCCAAGAAACACAACCTACCGGGCGCAGACAAGGCGGTGACCAACGACCCGATGGAAGCCACTTACGTCGGCATCCACATGTGGGCGCAAGCCGTCGAAAAAGCCAAATCGACCGACGTCAACAAGGTCCGCGAAGCCATGGCCGGTCAGACGTTCAACGCACCGTCGGGCTATATCCTGACGATGGACAAGGTCAACCATCACCTGCACAAACCCGTAATGATTGGCGAAATCCAGGACGACGGTCAGTTCAGCGTGGTCTGGCAGACCAAGGAGCCCATCCGCGCTCAACCGTGGAGCCCGTACATCCCTGGCAACGACAAGAAGCCGGACTTTGCGATGAAGAGCAACTAATCGGGTCTCGGGTTCTCGGACCCGATGCATCCCCTGTAGGAGCTGCCGAAGGCTGCGATGCGGTCTCTCTGACACATCGCAATCGCAGCCTTCGGCAGCGCCTACAAAGTCCGCGCATGAACGTGAGACACCGATATGCCTACTGCCTTTTACCGCTTCATTCTCGCCCTGGCTTTGCTGTTGCCACTGTCGGCCCATGCCAGTGATGCTGGCGACTTCGTTGCGGCTGACCCTGCGCAACAAGCCAAACTACTTGAAGCCTGGGCCGCGCAGCCGGATCTGGCACGTGTCGAATTGATCAACAACCTGCAACAAGGCCAGATTACCGTCGAAGGTGAAACAAAAGTCCTGCGCCTGAACAACCGACTGCGAGGGCTGATCGACACCGCCCTCGCCAGTCATCAATTGCTCGCCGCTGACGCCAAGCTGCGTCTGGGCGCCGCGCAACAACTGCAAAAAAGCGCCAAGCCGGCGCAACTGAAATTCCTTCATCGGCAGCTTGCGACCGAAACCAACGCAGACGTCCACGCGGCCTTGAGCCTGGCACTGGCCAACCTGCAACTGGTGGACACTGACCCGGTCGTGCGCCTGGCAGCCGTACGCTTACTGGGTGAAACCGGTGATCCGCTGGCCCGCACGCGCCTGGAAACCCTGCTCGACCCCGCCGTCGAAACCGATGCTGGCGTACGCACGGCGGCTGAAACCAGCCTGACGCAAGTCAAACGCAAATTGCTCATCGGCGAGATCCTCGGTCAGGCTTTCAGCGGTCTGTCGCTGGGCTCGATTCTGCTGTTGGCAGCGCTGGGACTGGCGATCACCTTCGGCCTGCTGGGCGTGATCAACATGGCCCACGGTGAGATGCTGATGCTCGGGGCCTATTCCACCTATGTCGTGCAACTGATGTTCCAGCGCTATGCGCCGGGGGCATTGGAGCTCTATCCACTGGTCGCGCTGCCGGTGGCGTTTTTTGTCACGGCGGTTATCGGCATGGCGCTGGAGCGCACGGTGATTCGTCATCTGTATGGCCGCCCCTTGGAAACCCTGCTCGCGACCTGGGGTATCAGCCTGATGCTGATCCAGACAGTACGCCTGGTGTTCGGCGCGCAGAACGTTGAAGTCGCCAACCCCGAGTGGCTGTCGGGCGGTATTCAAGTACTGCCCAACCTGGTGCTGCCCTACAACCGTATCGTGATCATCGCGTTCGCGCTGTTCGTGGTGGTGCTGACCTGGCTGCTGCTGAACAAGACCCGATTGGGCCTGAACGTGCGCGCCGTGACTCAGAACCGCAACATGGCCGCCTGCTGCGGCGTACCCACCGGGCGCATCGACATGATGGCCTTCGGGCTGGGCTCGGGCATCGCAGGCTTGGGTGGCGTGGCCTTGAGCCAGATCGGCAACGTCGGCCCGGACCTCGGCCAGAGCTACATCATTGACTCGTTCCTGGTGGTGGTACTGGGCGGGGTCGGTCAACTGGCCGGTAGCGTGATGGCGGCCTTCGGGCTGGGCATCGCCAACAAAATCCTCGAACCGCAGATCGGCGCCGTACTCGGCAAGATCCTGATCCTGGCGCTGATCATTCTGTTTATCCAGAAACGTCCGCAAGGGCTCTTCGCACTTAAAGGACGGGTGATCGACTGATGAACCAGCCTCTTATGGTTACGGCCGCGCAAAAAGCCGGCCCGAAAGTCACCCTGGCCCTCTGCGCAGTCGTCTTTGTGATGCTGGTCGCACTGGCGCTGTTGTCATTGCTACCAGCCAATAATGGCCTGCAGGTCTCGGCCTACACCCTGACGCTGGTGGGCAAGATTCTCTGCTACGCCATCGTTGCCCTCGCGCTGGACCTGGTCTGGGGTTACGCCGGGCTGCTGTCGCTGGGGCATGGGCTGTTCTTCGCCCTCGGCGGTTATGCCATGGGCATGTACCTGATGCGTGAAGCGGCAGGCGATGAGTTACCTGCGTTCATGACCTTCCTGTCGTGGACCGAACTGCCCTGGTACTGGACCGGGACCAATCACTTTCTCTGGGCCATGTGCCTGGTGGTATTGGCCCCCGGTTTGCTGGCATTGATCTTCGGTTTCTTCGCCTTCCGCTCACGGATCAAGGGCGTGTATTTCTCGATCATGACCCAAGCCCTGACCTTCGCCGGCATGCTCCTGTTCTTTCGCAACGAAACCGGCTTCGGCGGCAACAACGGCTTCACCAACTTCCGCAGCATTCTGGGCTTCAGCATCAGCTCGCAGGGCACCCGGGCGACCTTGTTTCTGGCCACCGTGATCCTGCTGGTGGGCAGCCTGTTTGTCGGCTGGCGCCTGGCGCAAAGCAAGTTCGGCCGGGTACTGACCGCGCTGCGTGATGCCGAAAACCGCCTGATGTTCTGCGGCTATGACCCACGCGGTTTCAAGTTGTTCGTTTGGGTCCTGAGCGCCGTGCTGTGCGGTCTGGCCGGGGCCCTGTATGTGCCGCAAGTCGGCATCATCAACCCCAGCGAAATGTCGCCCACCAACTCCATTGAGGCGGCCGTCTGGGTCGCCTTGGGCGGACGCGGCACGCTGATCGGCCCCCTGCTGGGCGCCGGGCTGGTCAATGGCATGAAGAGCTGGTTTACCGTGGCCTTCCCCGAGTACTGGCTGTTCTTCCTCGGCGCGTTGTTTATTGTCGTGACGTTGTACCTGCCCAAAGGCGTGATTGGCCTGCTGAAGAAAAGGGGCGAGCAATGAAAACCACACCGACACCCGCCTTCATGCTCGAACCGATCCTTGATCCGAATGCTGACGCGGGCACCAGCCGTGATGCCATCGGCCTCGGACAGCGTGCCGGAGAAGGTCTTAACACGCGGCACGGTACGATCCTGACCCTGGAAGACATCAGCGTCAGCTTCGATGGTTTCAAGGCATTGAACGACTTGAGCCTGTACATCAGTGTCGGTGAATTACGCTGCATCATCGGCCCCAACGGCGCGGGCAAAACCACGCTGATGGACGTGATCACCGGCAAAACTCGCCCAAGCCACGGCAAGGCCTGGTTCGGCGAGACCCTGGACCTGACGCAGATGAGTGAAGTGCAGATTGCCCAATCGGGGATCGGCCGCAAATTCCAGAAGCCCACAGTATTCGAAGCCTTGAGCGTGTTCGAGAACCTGGAGCTGGCGCAAAAGACCGACAAATCAGTGTGGGCCAGTTTGCGTGCCCGCCTGACGGGCGAGCAGCAGGACCGTATCTTCGACGTGCTGGAGACCATCCGTCTGACGCAACAGATGCATCGCCCGGCCGGGCTGCTGTCCCACGGCCAAAAACAGTTTTTGGAAATCGGCATGTTGCTGGTCCAGGACCCGCAACTGCTGTTGCTCGATGAGCCCGTGGCGGGGATGACCGATGCCGAAACCGAGTTCACCGCCGAGCTGTTCAAAAGCCTGGCGGGCAAACACTCGTTGATGGTGGTGGAGCACGACATGGGTTTCGTCGGCTCGATTGCCGATCACGTCACCGTTTTGCATCAAGGCAGCGTACTGGCCGAAGGGTCGCTGGCTGACGTGCAGGCGGATGAACGGGTGATTGAGGTTTATCTCGGAAGATGATCGCTGTAGGAGCCAACTTGTTGGCGAGGCGATTCACCAGACATGTCGCATCAAGCTTCTCGCCAACAAGTTGGCTCCTACAGTTGTCCCTATTTGCTTGAGAACTTACCTATGCTGCAAGTCGACAAGCTCCATCAGTATTACGGCGGTAGCCATATCCTTCGTGGCCTGTCTTTCGACGTGAAAATCGGCGAGGTGACCTGCCTGCTCGGCCGTAATGGCGTGGGCAAGACCACGCTGCTCAAAGTCCTGATGGGGCTGCTGCCTTCCAAGGAAGGCGCGGTGCACTGGGAAGGCAAGGCCATCACCGGTTTCAAGCCGCATCAACGGGTGCACGCGGGCATCGCTTATGTGCCCCAGGGCCGGGAAATCTTCGGACGCCTGACGGTAGAAGAAAACCTGCTCATGGGCCTGTCACGTTTCCCTGGCGCCGAGGCCAAGGAAGTCCCGGCGTTTATCTACGAACTGTTTCCGGTGCTCCTGCAAATGAAACAACGACGCGGCGGTGACCTGTCCGGCGGTCAGCAACAGCAACTGGCCATCGGCCGTGCGCTGGCCAGTCGCCCTCGCCTGCTGATCCTTGATGAGCCCACCGAAGGCATCCAGCCCTCGGTGATCAAAGAGATCGGCGCGGTCATCAAACAGCTCGCGGCGCGAGGTGACATGGCGATTCTGTTGGTGGAGCAATTCTATGATTTTGCGGCTGAGCTGGCGGATCAGTACCTGGTGATGTCCCGTGGCGAAATCGTCCAGCAAGGCCGTGGCGAGGACATGGAAGCGCAAGGGGTTCGTGGTCTGGTTACAATTTGATGCGCCAATCCGCTAAGGTGCGATCTCCCGGCACAACGTATACACATAACGACGAATGAACCTTCCTGCCCACACCGCGCTGTTCACCCCCAGTTGGCATGCCGAGCTGGAGCTGGGCTATGGGCGTTTCGGCGACAGCACACGGCCTGTCATGCGTCGGCATCAAGGCCCGCTGCGGGTGCAAAAGCATCTGTATGCCGAAGGACCGCAGGTCTGTCAGCACATCATTGTTCACCCTCCAGGCGGCATTGCCGGCGGTGATCGGCTCGATATTCGCGCCAACGTCGGTAAAGACGCGTGGGCACAACTGACCAGTCCCGGCGCAGCCAAGTGGTACCGCGCCGCCAGTCCGGCGTATCAACAGCTGGAACTGCGCGTTGAAGCGGGCGCCACGCTGGAGTGGCTGCCGCAGGAAACCATCGTCTTCAGCGCCGCCCAGGCCGAGTTGACCACGCACATTGAGCTGCAAGGCGATGCGCGGCTGTTCTACTGGGACATGGTTGCGCTGGGCCGCCCGGCCAGTGGCGAACGTTTCGACAGAGGGCATTTTCAATCGCAGCTGGATATCCGCCGCGACGGCCAATTGCTGTGGCACGAACGCCAGCGAATCACCGGCGCTGATGGCCTGCTCGACTCGCCCATCGGCCTGGATGGCAAGCCGGTTTTCGCCACGCTGCTGGTGACCGGCGAGGCCAGCAGTGAATTGCTGGAAACCTGCCGTAACCTGCAAAACCCTGTACGCGGTAACCTGACCCAATTGCCCGGCCTGTTGATCGCCCGCTGCCTGGCTGACGAAGCGCTGCACGCGAGGGCCTGGCTGATCGAATTATGGACGCTGCTGCGCCCGGCATTGCTGGGGCGCGAAGCGGTTGCACCTAGAATATGGAGTACCTGACACACGCACCACAGGGGATCGCGTGTTTTCTGTGGGAGCGAATTCATTCGCGAAGGCGTTGTATCAGACACCCTCAACCCCTACAAAACGGAACCAACAATGGACCTGACACCCCGCGAAAAAGACAAGCTGCTGATCTTCACCGCCGGTCTGGTTGCCGAACGACGTCTGGCTCGGGGGGTGAAGCTCAACTACCCGGAAGCCATGGCCTACATCTCCGCCGCGCTGCTGGAAGGCGCCCGTGATGGTAGAACTGTCGCTGAGCTGATGCATGTCGGCACAACCCTGCTCAGCCGCGACCAAGTGATGGAAGGTATCCCGGAAATGATCCCGGAGATCCAGGTCGAAGCCACCTTCCCTGACGGCACCAAGCTGGTGACCGTGCACCAACCGATTGCCTGATGTTGACTAAGCGAGCCCTGTAATGACGTACCTCATTCGTGACGCAGTAGAAGCCGACCTTGCCGGCATCCGTGATATTTACAACGACGCCGTGCTCAACACCACGGCCATCTGGAACGAACAAGCAGTCGATCTCGCCAATCGCAAGGCCTGGTTCGACGCTCGCCAGACTCAGGACTACCCTATTTTAGTGGCTGTCGACGCGGCGGATGACGTGCTGGGCTACTCCTCGTTCGGCGACTGGCGCCCGTTCGACGGCTTCCGGCATACCGTCGAACATTCGGTTTACGTGCGCACCGACCAACGGGGTAATGGCCTCGGCACGCTGCTGATGCGCGCACTGATCGAACGCGCCCGGACCTGCGACAAACACATCATGGTCGCCGCCATCGAAAGTGGTAACGCCGCCTCGGTACACCTGCATAAGCAATTGGGTTTTACGGTCACGGGTCAGATGGCACAGGTCGGCACCAAGTTCGGTCGCTGGCTGGACCTGACCTTTATGCAACTTAACCTGTCACCGGATGCCCCAGCGCCAGCACCCCACAAGGAGTAATGCCTAATGAACGCCGCCCAGTTACGACGCGTCACTGCCGAAAGCTTTGCCCACTATCGCCAAGGTTTGGTCGAATTGCTGCTGGACGCCGTCAAGCAAGGCGCCTCGGTCGGGTTCATGGCTAATCTTCAAGCCTGTGAGGCCTACACCTATTTCGACGGGGTACGGACAGAGCTGGAAAAAGGCAACGTGCTGCTGTGGGCCGTCGTTCAGGAAGAACAAGTGCTGGCCAGTGTTCAACTGTCGCTGTGCCAAAAACAGAACGGTCTCAATCGTGCCGAAGTACAAAAACTGCTGGTGCTCAGCGCCGCACAAAGGCGTGGATTGGGCGGGCAATTGATGGGGGCCGTAGAACTGGCGGCGCACCAACATAAGCGTGGCCTGCTGTACATGGACACGGAGTCCGGTTCACCCGCTGAAAACTTCTACCGCTCACTGGGCTACACCTGCGCAGGCAAGCTGCCCGATTACGCGTGCAACCCCGATGGCGAATACAAAGCGACGGCCATCTACTACAAAACCTTGGTAAGGAAGACCGCATGATCCCCGGCGAATATCAGATTCAGCCTGGCGATATCGAACTGAATGCCGGCCGTCGCACGATCAGCCTGAATGTCGCCAACAGCGGTGATCGGCCCATTCAGGTCGGTTCGCACTATCACTTTTTCGAAACCAACGATGCCCTGACCTTCGATCGCATGGCCAGCCGTGGCATGCGCCTGAACATCCCCGCTGGCACCGCCGTACGCTTCGAGCCCGGCCAGTCGCGGGACGTGGAGTTGGTGGACCTGGCCGGCCATCGCCGGGTTTTCGGCTTTGCCGGGCGGGTGATGGGTGAGTTGGATTGAAATGATTCATTTCGCCAGACAGATATTTTCGCCGGGTACGACGTCTCGCCAACAAGTTGGCTCCTACAGAGGATCGCGTCCCCCTGTAGGAGCCAACTTGTTGGCGAAAAGCCAGCACCGACACCGATGATTTAAGGATCGCCCATGAAGATTTCCAGACAAGCCTACGCCGACATGTTCGGCCCCACCGTTGGCGACCGCGTGCGTCTGGCCGATACCGAGCTGTGGATCGAGGTCGAGAAAGATTTCACCACCTACGGGGAAGAAGTGAAGTTCGGCGGGGGCAAGGTCATCCGTGACGGCATGGGCCAGGGCCAACTGCTCGCGGCCGACGTGGTCGACACCTTGATCACCAACGCCCTGATCATCGACCACTGGGGCATCGTCAAGGCCGATGTTGGCCTGAAAAACGGCCGCATCGCCGCCATCGGCAAAGCCGGTAACCCGGATATTCAGCCTGACGTCACCATCGCGGTCGGCGCCAGCACCGAAGTCATTGCCGGCGAAGGCATGATCCTTACCGCGGGCGGCGTGGACACCCACATTCACTTCATCTGCCCACAGCAGATCGAAGAAGCCTTGATGAGCGGTGTGACCACCATGATCGGCGGCGGCACCGGCCCGGCCACGGGCACCAATGCGACCACCGTCACCCCGGGCCCGTGGCATCTGGCGCGCATGCTGCAGGCCGCCGATGCCTTCCCGATGAACATCGGTTTCACCGGCAAGGGCAATGTCAGCCTGCCCGAACCCCTGATTGAGCAAGTCAAAGCCGGCGCCATCGGCCTCAAGCTGCATGAAGACTGGGGCACCACACCGGCCGCCATCGACAACTGCCTGAGCGTGGCCGATCAATACGATGTGCAGGTGGCCATCCACACCGACACGCTCAACGAGTCCGGCTTTGTAGAAACCACATTGGCCGCGTTCAAAGGCCGCACGATTCACACCTACCACACCGAAGGCGCGGGGGGCGGTCATGCCCCGGACATCATCAAGGCCTGCGGCTTCCCCAATGTATTGCCCAGTTCGACCAACCCGACCCGACCGTTCACCAAAAACACCATCGACGAACACTTGGACATGTTGATGGTTTGCCATCACCTGGACCCCAGCATCGCCGAAGACGTGGCGTTCGCCGAAAGCCGCATACGTCGCGAAACCATCGCCGCCGAAGACATCCTGCACGACCTCGGCGCGTTCTCGATGATCAGCTCCGACAGCCAGGCCATGGGCCGCGTAGGCGAAGTGATCATGCGCACCTGGCAGACTGCCGACAAAATGAAGAAGCAACGTGGCCCGCTGCCTGAAGACGGCCCCGGCAACGACAACTTCCGGGCCAAACGCTACATCGCCAAATACACCATCAACCCGGCGATTACCCACGGCATCAGCCATGAAGTGGGCTCGATCGAAGTGGGTAAATGGGCCGATCTGGTGCTGTGGCGTCCAGCATTTTTCGGGGTAAAACCGAGTCTTATCCTGAAAGGCGGGGCCATTGCCGCCAGCCTGATGGGCGATGCCAATGCCTCGATTCCGACGCCGCAGCCTGTGCATTACCGACCGATGTTCGCCAGCTACGGTGGCTCGCTGCATGCCACCAGCCTGACCTTCATCAGTCAAGCAGCGCTGGATGCAGGGATTCCCGAATCACTGGGCCTGAAAAAGAAAATCAGCGTGGTAAAGGGCTGTCGCAACGTGAAAAAAACCGACCTTATTCACAACGACTACCTGCCAAATATCGACGTCGATCCGCAGACTTATCAGGTCAAGGCCGATGGCGTGTTGCTGTGGTGCGAGCCGGCTGAAGTGCTGCCGATGGCGCAGCGGTACTTCTTGTTCTAACGCAATAGGTTCCGATGCGGCCTGGGTTGAGGCATTAACAGACCGCCCGGAACCTGACAGTGCTTGAAACCAGACAAAGACGCTAAGATGCGCCACCTCTTTTTATAGCTACCCCAGCAAGGTAACCGGCCATGCGCCTCTCTGAATTCATCGTCCAACACGTTGACCGCATAGCCGATGAATGGGAAAAGTTCGCAAAGACCATAAAGCCCGCAGCCGATTCGATGAACCGAGTGGAGCTACGCGACCACGCCAAATCGATTTTGCTGGCAGCGGCCCGGGACATGACCACCTCGCAGACCGCTGGCGAACAGGCGGCCAAAGCCAAGGGCGAAGGCCAGGGAAAAACCTCAACACTGGATCAGGCAGCCACCAGCCATGGCGAGTTACGCCATACCGTGGGCTTTGATTTGGTTCAGATGACGTCTGAATTTCGTCATTTGCGCGCCAGCGTCATCCGACTATGGGTCGCCAGTCTGAAGTCGCCGGACCTTGCGTACTTTCAGGACATGATTCGCTTCAACGAAGCCATCGATGAAGCGCTGGCCGAATCCACGGCAGCCTATGCCGAGCAGGTGGCACGATCACGGGATATTTTCCTGGCGATTCTAGGACATGACCTGCGCGCGCCGTTACAGGCGGTCAGCATGTCCACAGAGATGCTGGCGCGTAAGCTCGCCCTTGATGAAAGCGCGCAGGCCTATGTGGCGCGCATTAAAGGTGGCACCCGGCACATGGGCGCGATGGTTCGGGACCTGCTCGAGTTCGTGCGCAGCCGCCTGGGTACCCGCTTGCCCGTCGAGCGCAAGCCCATGGACATGACCAGCGCCTGTCGCGAGGCCATCGAAGAAGCCTGCGCCGGGCAACCCGACTGCGATCCGCGCTTTTTGACCAGCGGAGACACCCAGGGCGAATGGGATCGTGGACGCATAGACCAATTGCTGCAAAACCTGATTGGCAATGCGCTACAGCACGGCTCCAACAGCCATGAGGTCAGCCTGACCCTCACTGCCGATGAGCATAACGTCACGCTGCTCATGCACAACTTCGGTGAGCCCATTGCCGAGGACGCGATCGCAACGATTTTCGACCCACTGGTGCGCAGTGCCAGCGAAGACGTCGGCCAGCCCTCAACGAGCCTTGGGCTGGGCTTGTTTATCGTCAGGGAAGTGGTCAATGCCCATCAGGGCAGCATCAAGGTCACCTCAAACGGTACCGATGGCACCACGTTTACGGTGGTATTGCCCAAAATCGCGAAATAATCGCACACCAGCCAAGGTGGAGGCACACCCCGCACCCGTTGTGGGTCTGATGCCGTCTTCGCGAATAAATTCGCTCCCACACAGCCTGCACAGAGGCATGAAATAGGTGGTAGCGAATTCATTCGCGAAGTCAGTGTCCCGGGCGCTATTGAATGGGATCACTCCACCAAAAACCGCCCCAGGCGCTGCTTGAGCATGCGGTTATCGGCCCGCAAGCGCTCGATTTCACCCAGCAGATCCAGCGCCACAGCGACCCCTTGCCATTCCAGCTCTAAATCACGCTGCAACTTGATGGCCCGCTTGGCGATGACCAAGGCGTGAGCGTCGAACAACCAATCATCCGGCTTTTGTCCCTGAGGTTCGAGGATGCCGTGTTCGACGATTTCGATCACGTAGGCGGCCGGTACATCGGTCACCTGACAGAATTCCTTCATATCCAGCTCTAGGATCAGGGTGCTACTCATGATCAGTTACTCCATTGGACCCGCGGATCAAAGGCGGCTTTTTCAGCCAGGCTTTGCCAAATCGCCTTGGTTTCTTCATCGGCAAACGTGGGCATGACAACTTTAAGTTGAGCATACAGATCGCCCCGCTGGCCCTTCTTGTCGAGCAAACCATTGCCTTTGACGCGTAACCGCTGACCGCTCTGGCTGTCAGGCCGGATGGTCAGGTGGATCTTGCCTGTCAGGGTCGGCATAGCGATTTTGGCACCCAGTGCAGCTTCCCACGGGGTCAACGGCACGGTGATGATCAAGTCGTGACCTTCAACATCGAACAGCGGATGAGGTGCCAAACGGATGACCAGGTACAAATCACCATTGGCCCCGCCGCCCACGCCCGGCGCGCCCTGCCCTTTGAGGCGGATACGCTCGCCGTCGGCTACACCGGCCGGAATTTTCACGTTCAGGGTTTTGGTGATGTCCGGCATACGTTGGCCGTCAGCGCTGTGTTGCGCGACCTTGAAGCTGACCTGTTTCGACTCGGTCGACAGGGTTTCTTCGAGGAAGATCGGAAGTTCCATCTCTACATCCTGTCCACGGCGACCGGCGCTGTGCGCGCGGCCTTGCTGAGCCCGACCACCGAAGATCGAGCTGAAAAAGTCTGAAAATTCACCACCAGCTTCATCCCCGAAACCACCTTGAGGGGCGCCACGCCCCTGCCAACCAGGCGGCCCCTGGAAAGGACGACCCTGCTGACCGTACTTGCGCAGATCATCGTATTCGGCGCGTTTGTCCGCACTTTTGAGGACTTCATAAGCCTCTGAAGCCTCTTTGAACTTGCCTTCTGCGCCCACTTCCTTGCTGACGTCTGGGTGATACTTGCGTGCCATCTTGCGGTACGCGGCCTTGATCGCCTTGTCATCCGCAGTCGGTTCCACCCCAAGAATCTTGTAGTAGTCTTTGAAGTCCATCTAACCGTCACCTTCCCCAATTATCCAGCGCAGCCCGAAACGCCCCATGCTCTGCGCATAGCATCCTCTTATTCGGTGCGTTTGGATCGATTAACGTTGATAGCTTATTTTGGCCGTCGGACGAGTTCACGTGATAGTTCAGCTGATTCCCCGTCCAAGCGCCAGTCAATACCCGCAAGATTGGGGGTAATTGCCGCCAGTTCAAGCCTTGCGTGCAGATCAACGGTCAAAATCCTCATTTAAACGCACCTAACCGACGTTTGCCCTACGCATCTGGGGTGGGCTGACATACACTGCGCGGCCGTTTTTTAACTGGAACATGAAACACATGAAAAACGAATCCCCAGCCCGTGCCTGCGGTATCGACTTCGGCACGTCCAATTCCACTGTCGGCTGGCTGCGACCTGGCATGGAGTCGCTTATTGCGCTGGAGGACGACAAGATCACATTGCCGTCGGTGGTGTTCTTCAACATCGAAGAACGCCGCCCAGCCTATGGCCGCATGGCGCTGCACGAGTACCTGGAAGGCTATGAAGGCCGCCTGATGCGCTCGCTGAAAAGCCTGCTGGGTTCCAAACTGATCAAACACGACACCAGCGTTCTGGGGACGGCCATGCCGTTCAAGGACCTGCTGGGGCTGTTTATCGGCGAGCTGAAATACCGTGCAGAGGTCACCGCCGAGCGTGCGTTCGATGAAGTGGTGCTGGGTCGTCCGGTGCACTTTGTCGATGACGACGCCGCCGCCGACCAGGAGGCCGAAGACACCCTGGTGGAAGTCGCCCACAAGATTGGCTTCAAGGAAGTCTCCTTCCAGTACGAACCGATCGCAGCGGCCTTCGACTATGAATCGACCCTCGAGCGCGAAGAGTTAGTGTTGATCGTCGACATTGGCGGCGGTACCTCGGACTTCTCGTTGGTGCGTCTGTCGCCGGATCGGCGCTTTGTCGCCGACCGTCACGATGACATCCTGGCCACCGGCGGCGTACACGTCGGCGGGACTGATTTCGACAAGCAACTCAGCCTGCAAGGCGTGATGCCGCTGTTCGGTTACGGCAGCCGGATGAAGAGCCAGGCCTACATGCCTACCAGCCACCACATGAACCTGGCGACCTGGCACACGATCAACGCGGTGTATTCGCAGAAGTCCCAACTGGCATTAGGCAGCATGCGCTACGACATCGAGGACACCGGCGGCATCGATCGCCTGTTCAAGCTGATCGAGCAGCGCGCCGGGCATTGGCTGGCGATGGAAGTGGAAGAAACCAAGATCCAGCTCACCCATGAACAAAGCCGCCATGTGGCGCTGGACCGAATTCAGCCAGGGTTGAGTGTGGAACTGAGCCGAGCGTTGTTCGAGTCGGCCATCGATGCATTGCTGACGCGGGTGCGCAACAGCGTGTCGAAGCTGCTCACTGATGCAGGTGTGAGTGTCGATCACGTGGATACGGTGTTCTTCACCGGAGGTTCAAGCGGCATTCCGGCACTGCGCAACAGCGTCTCGGCCATGCTGCCCAACGCCCGCCATGTAGAAGGCAACATCTTCGGCAGCATTGGCAGCGGTTTGGCGATTGAAGCTAAAAAGCGCTATGGCTGAGTCAGCCAGATAGAGCGTTCGCCTCCACAGAGGCATGAGATCTCTGTGGGAGCGAATTCATTGGTGAATAATCTGATACCCCGCTAAACCAACCCCTCCTGTCGCAACTCGCTTTTCAAATACGCGTAATAGATCGGCCCAGCCACCACGCCCGGCAGGCCGAAGGCCGCTTCGAAGATCAGCATCGCCAGTAACAACTCCCACGACTTGGCACTGATCTGCCCGCCGACGATCCGCGCATTGAGGAAGTATTCGAGCTTGTGAATCACGATCAGATAACCCAGCGCCGCCAGGGCCACCCAAACCGACAGCGACAAGCCGACAATGGTGATCAGCGTGTTGGACATCAGATTGCCCACCACGGGTAGCAAACCAAGCAGAAAGGTGAGAATGATCAGCGTTTTGGTCAATGGCAGATGAACGCCGCACAACGGCAGGACGACCGCGAGAAACACCGAGGTAAACGCGGTGTTGAGCAGGGCAATCTTGATCTGCGCGAAAACGATATTGCGAAACGCTTCGCTTAAAAGCTTCAATCGACCATACAACGCGGCCGCCAGCGGCTTGCGCTTTTGAACGTCGCCCACCTGCTGCAAAGCGATGATTGCGCCCAGCACCATGCCGATCAGAAGCGTGACGAACATGTGCGCCGCGCCCTTGCCAAGCAGTTGCAGGTCGCCCACATGTTTCGCCAGCCAGGCGCCCAGTGAGATACGGAACTCAGCAGCACTCACGGGCAGATAGCTGTCGATGAACGGTGGCAACTGCCCTCGGGCGCGGTCCACCAGAATCATGAATTTATCCAGTGATGCGCCGGGGTTTTCCGCTTCGTGCAATATAAAGCTGATGGCACCTGCAAACACCAAGGCCAGCAAACTAACCACCAGCGTGCCCAGCAACGCCACCGCGAGCCAACGCGCGCGCTCCCCGGCAATCAACAACTGCAACTTTGGCGTGAGCATATCGACCAGCTCGAAGACCAATAACCCGGCCAGCAGACTTGGCAACAGTTTGAGCGGTAATACCAGCAACAAACCGCCACAAATGATAATCCGACTGGCCAACAACACATGACGCAGAGAAAACGTTGGCATGACAGCCTCAAAACGAACGGCGCGAAAAGGTGGGCAGTCTGCCAGCGTTCTGAGTCGAGGACCAGCGATCCTATAGCCGTGCCGATGATCAACCGATCAAGCACCCGATAACGACCTGAATCAAGGCCGGCAATGGCAGGTTTAAATGTGCTGAGAGTGTTGCGCCACCGGTGATGGCACACCCACGATCAGCAGAGGCAAATGCAGCATCTTCATGGCGTTTTCTCCTGGGTTATCGCACTGGGCCGCGCGGTTTGCGTTGAAGTGTAGCCAACGCTCAGGCATGTGTTACAGCATGTGACTGTCAGACCTTTTTCGCCTGCCGCCGATACTGCTCAGGCGTACATCCGGCCAGACGCTGGAACATCGAGATAAACGCCGAGGCACTGCTGTAGCCCATATCGAAAGCGATTTCCTGCACCGAACGGAGGCCCTCCAGCGCCTCAATGGCCGCCAGAAAACGCAAGCGCTGACGCCAGTCGCCGAAACTCATCCCCAGTTCTCGCAGGCACAGGCGCGCCAATGTCCGTTCGCTGACATGCACCTGGCTGGCCCATTCGACCAAGGGCCGGTTATCCCCAGGATCGGCCTGCAACGCCTGGAGCACACTGATCAGACCGGGACTTTTCGCGTAAGGCAGGTAGCGTGTTTGCACCTGTGCCAGACGCAATTGATCCACTACTACCTGCGCCAGCCGGATGTCAGCGTCGCGCTCGGGGATTTTCACATCACGTTCAGCAAAGTCATTGAGGATCGATTTAAGAATGTCGCTGATCACCAGCGTGCAGGGCTCACTCGGCAAACTGGCGCAGTGTTCGAGGGAGAGATAGACCGAGCGATAGACGATGGCCTGGCGGTTGTAACAACTGTGCTCGGTGTTGGGGGGTATCCACACGGCGTATTGCGGGGGCGACATGAAGCGTTGCCCAGCGATATCCAGCTCCATCACCCCATGGGCGACAAAGTTGAGTTGGCCCCAGGCATGGCTGTGCGCCGCACTGTGGGTGTCGGCGCCAAACTCGTCGTGACGCAGGTAAACCGGGGATGGCAAGCCGGAAAAATCCGGAATCCTTAAAAGCTTCTGGTTCATGCTGTCTGTATTCAAGGGGATGTTGTCTGAAACAGAGTATAGCCATCGATCCAGACAGGCGATAATCCAAGCTCATTTTTCTGGCGGGATTGTTCTCATGCAATACCTGTATCCGTTATTGGCCATTTTGATCTGGGCCGGCAATACCGTGGTCAACAAACTGGCCGTGGGGGTGATCTTCCCCGCCGAGATCGGTTTCTATCGCTGGTTGCTGGCCGGAATCCTGTTCACGCCCTTCTTGCTCAAGCCAGTGCGGGCCAACTGGGCGATGATCAAGCCCAACCTGGGGAAAGTGTTCATCCTCGGCGTGCTCGGTATGGCCGTGTATCAGAGCCTGGCCTACTTCGCCGCGACCCTGACCTCGGCCACCAACATGGGGATCATTCTGTCGCTGATGCCGATGATGGCCCTGACGCTGTCGATCACCAGCCTCGGCAATCGCCTGACGACCGGTGCGCTGGTGGGCGCGGTGCTGTCGTTCAGTGGGGTAGTGGTGGTGGTTTCAGCCGGCAGCCTGAGCGCCCTGATCGAGCATGGCGTGAACGTCGGCGACGCGATGATGCTGGTGGCGACCCTGGCGTATGCGGTCTACAGCACCCTGCTGAAAAAATGGCAATTGCGCATGCCTCCCCTGCAACTGCTGTACCTGCAAGTGTGGGTGGCGATTATCGTTTTGCTGCCGCTGTTTATCCTGTCGCCCAAAGCAGGGCTGAGCCCGAGCAATATCCCGCTGATCCTGTACGCCTGTATTCCCACCTCGATGTTGGCCCCGCTGATGTGGATGCATGCCATCAATCGTCTGGGCCCGAGTCGCACGACGTTGTTTTTCAACCTGCTGCCCGTTGTTACCGCGCTGATTGCCGCAGTCGTGTTGGGTGAACGTCTGGCCCTGTACCACTTGCTCGGTGGTGCGCTGACCTTGGGTGGCGTGGTGCTGGCAGAGCGCTGGAAGACACCGCTGAGGGTCCGGGCACAAGCCTTATAGTCCAGCAGCTTTCAGGCGCTTGGCATGCTTGACGAATAACCCAACCGGGTCCGCGCCCTTGCCCACCAGCCCGAGTGTCTGGTTGACGATATCGAAATGGTCGAGTGGGTAGTCATCACCAATGACCGTCCCCAAGTGCGAACTGAAACGCCCGACCATACCGTCGCACTGCCCCACTTCGCGGGTGAAGGTACGGGCAAACAGGCGACAGGTGACGCTGGTACCGTCCAGACGATTAAGCCCGCGATCACTGCGTCCCGGCTGCAAAGTGCCGGACCAGGAGTAATAGCGCACACCGTTGACCAGCTCTTCGCCCTGCCCGCCCCACGTATCGGGCAAGCCTTGCGGGTAGCGGCTGTTGAACAGCGCCACGCCGGCGGCGGTGAGCGATTGATGAGACGCGTCGACATCAAACGGCAGCTTAGGCCCGCGATAACCGGTCTCCAGCAGACTCATCAGCCCGGCCAGCAGGCGCAGTGCGAAGTTGAGCAGGCGACCTCGGGCAGTGCCTGCGGGGAAGCGTCGTTCCAGATAGTCCGCCAGTTCCGAACCATGGTTGGGCCCGGCGACCGAGGTCACGGACGCCACCAGATCCGGGCGTTTCGCAGCAGCATAGCGAATGGTCAGCGCGCCCTGGCTATGCCCGATCAGGTTGACCTTGGCGGCCCCCGTGTCGTGCATGATGCGCTCTATCTGTTTTAACAGCTGCTCGCCGCGCACTTCGGTGGAATTGACTGAAGACACCATCACCGGAAAGACCTTGGCCCCGCCCCGGCGCAACCTCGACACGATACCGAACCAGTAGGGGTACACCACCAATCGAACAAACCCCAATAACCCGGGGACCATCACCAATGGATAACGCGTCGCCAGTTCTTGGGTCATAAACCTGCATCCTTTGCATTGAGGGATTCAACCATAGCGGCGCTTGCAAGATACCGGCCTAGCGTCTCGCGTCCAATTGAACGTCGCAATACGACAGCCATGCCAAATCTATAAAACTTTCTCGGTGTTCATCACTCACAGCTAAGTACCGATCACGCCAGCGTGTCCGTTTGAAGCTTTTAGCGGGCGCCTCTCAAGAGCGAGACGGAAACCGGATTAGCCCTGGAGATTGATGATGAGCAACGTTCAGCAATTATCAGATGTGAACAGCTTGCGCCAACGTGCGCGCTTGAATGTGGAAAACGGTGCGGTGACCGAGGGTTACAGCGCTGACCGCGAAACCGTATTGCGTTTGCTCAATGAGTCGCTGGCCACGGAACTGGTCTGCATTCTGCGCTACAAACGCCACTACTACATGGCCACAGGCCTGAAGGCCAGCGTCGCGGCTACCGAGTTCCTGGAACATGCTCAGCAAGAGGCCGAGCATGCGGACCTGCTGGCGGAACGGATCGTACAGTTGGGCGGCGAACCGGAATTCAACCCGGACACGCTGTCGAAAAACTCTCACGCGCAATACGTGGCCGGTCATTCACTCAAGGAAATGGTCTATGAAGACCTGGTCGCCGAGCGAATCGCCATCGACAGCTACCGCGAAATCATTCAGTACATCGGCGAACAAGACCCCACCACCCGGCGGATCTTCGAAACCATCCTTGCGCAGGAAGAAGAACATGCGGACGACATGGCGGATATTTTGAAGGATTTGTAAGCCCCCCCTACTCCCACAGTAAATATCCGATCTACTGTGGGAGCGAATTTATTCGCGAAGAGGTCATCAGATCCAACATCATTTGTGCTTGATTCACCGCATTCGCGAATAAATTCGCTCCCACACAGGGTGTCCAGTGGATGCCCAGAGGATGCGACCCGCCTGATTCACTTCACCGTCTTCGGTGCCTTGCCGGCTTTCATCTGGTCCAGCAGTGGCGCGCATTGATTCGGCTCGCCTCCGCTGGGCGCGATCAGGGCGAGCAAACCGGCAGCCGGTCCCATCACGGCGCCAAGCAGCACCATCCCCGCCCCTCTTAACAGCAGCGGCCCGGTCTGAACGCCTGCGTCAGGCTTGGCGAACGGCCCGCGGACATACAGGGGCGAACGCAACGAGAACACCCGCACGCCCTTGGATTCCGGGCTGATTTTCAGGTCCAGTTGCTCGCTGCTGAAGTTCGCGGTGCCCTTGATGTAGACGATTGCGTTCTCGGTGTCGAACACGAACAGCCGTGTCGTCGCCAGACCGTTCTTGATCCCCAGATCGGCCGCAGCACAATTGATCTTCACCGTCTGATCGCCAAACATCTTGCCGACCACATAGTTGCCGACGTTAAGCCCGGCGATCTCCATCAGCCCACGGCTGATGGCGCCGTCATTGACCAGCATCTTCAGATCACCATTGGACGTCCCCAGCAACGCGGCGACCGAATTGCCGCGCCCACTGATGTCAGCGTCACCGTTCAATTCGCCGAAGCTGGTCTTCATCGGTTCGAAGGTAGGAAACAGCTGTTTCAACTTGAAGTTACGCGCCGTGAGCTTCGCCCGCCCTTGCAGTGGCGTGGTACGCCCGTCCAGACGGATATCGGCGTCCAGCTTGCCGCCCGCCACGCCGAAACGCAGGGGTTGCAGACTCAGTTGGCCGCCATCCAGCACGACATGGGTGTATAGGTCCGTGAAGGGCAGGTCTTTGCTCTGGACGATTTTCTTGCCAGTGAACTCCACGTCGGCATCCATCACGCCCCAGCGCTCAGTATGAAACTCCTCCACCGGTAATACCTTGCCCGAGGGTTGCTTGCTGTCGCCACCGCGCTTTTTCTGGGCGGCATTGGCGTCGGCACCAATCAATGGCGCCAGGTCGGCAAGCAGCAACTGGTTGGACACCAGCGCCCCGGTCAGCTTAGGACGCGGCTGGCTGGCAACATAACCGAGATCACCCTGGATATCGCTGTTGCCAATCTTGCCGTTGAAGCCCTCGTACCGAAACGACGCGCCATCGGGCTCATGCAGTTTGGCCACCAGATGACCGTCCGTGGCATAGGCCGGCGAGTCCGGCAAGGTCACGCCCGTCAGCGGGTACAGATTACCGAGGCTGCTGCCCGCCAGCTTCAGGCGCAAATCCAGCGCGCCCAAATTTTGCGGGTCGGTCAGGCTGCCCGCAACGACGATGTGGGTATCGGCAACCTGCAGATCGGCTTGCACCGGGAAAGGTTGTGCCGCGTCTTTGAGCGCCAACAGCCCACCCACTTTGCCAGTGCCGCTGAGTTTCTGGCCGTGGTACTGCCCTTTGACCGTCAGACCGAACGCGTAATCCTGTGGCGCGGCACCTTTGTCCTGAGCTTTTTTCGCCTCGCGGCTGCCGACGATATCGCTAAACGGGATCGGTTTGCCCAGCGGATCAATGACCAGGTCCAGCTGAGTATTCAGGCGTTGGTCGTTGAGGCTGACCACGCCTTTATCGAAGCCAATCGCGCCGATATCCAACACCCATTTCGAAGGCTTGGCGTTTGCATCGGCCTTGGGCAGGTCGAAAGTCCAGTTGGCCCGGCCATCGGCCAGGCGCTCCAGCTTCGCGTCGGGGCCGGTCAAATCGATTCGCGGGATCACAACCTGCTGAAGCAACAACGGCAAGGGTGCTAAACGGAACTCAACACGCTTGAGGGTGACCATTTGTGGATTTTTAGACCACTCCGGATTGCCCAGCGTCAGGTCTTCAGCCACAAAATGCGGCCACGGCAACCATGCGCGCCAGCCCCCTTGATCCGGCTCACGCTGCCAGAGCACCGCGAGATTGCCATTGATGGCAAAGGGTCGATGCAAGGCTTCGGAGACTTTATCGTTGAGGGTCGGTTTGATTCGATTCCAGTCGAACGTGACGATCACAATGGCCAGAACGGCCAGCAGCACCACCAACGTGGCGCCAATCCCGCTAAACACTTTACCGCTGCGCGTCATTGCACGATTCTCCTGATAACCGCCTCGCTCCCGGCCTGTGCCTGGTCGCGCGCCCATACGGCTTTGCTGTTCGACTGAAAAAAACGGTGCTGGTTTGGTCGGCCTGCAAAATAAGCTGAATTCAAACCGATAGTGCCCCTCTACTTCAGGACTGGACAGCGTTTTACCTGATCAAAACCAGCGCTTTCCTACTGGTTACGGGTATTCACTTTTGCAGAAGTCGGTTCGACGAACACGAAGTTCATTTGATAGAGTGCCGCGCAGTCTCCTTTCAGATATCCGCTGCCCCATGCCGCCCCGCGCCGAACAGAAACAACAAACCCGCCACGCCTTGCTGGACGCCGCTCGCAGCTTGATGGAGAGCGGCCGAGGATTTGGCAGCCTGAGCCTGCGTGAAGTGGCCAAAGCGGCCGGTATCGTACCGACCGGGTTCTACCGGCATTTCGAGGACATGGATCAACTGGGCCTGGCCTTGGTCTGTGAAGTGGGCCAAACCTTTCGCGAAACCATTCGTCTGGTACGGCATAACAAATTCGTGGTGACCGGGATCATTGATGCGTCAGTGAAGATTTTTCTCGAGGTGGTCGCCGCCAACCGCTCGCAATTCCTGTTTCTGGCCCGTGAGCAATATGGGGGCTCGCTTCCCGTGCGTCAGGCGCTGGGAGCCCTGCGTGAAGGCATCAGCGCCGACCTTGCCGCTGACTTGGCGGGGATGCCAAAATTGCAGCACCTGGACCCCGATGACTTGGCTGTCATGGCCGATCTTGTGGTAAAAAGCGTCTTCGCCATGTTGCCTGAACTGATCGACCCACCCGCCGAAACCCTCGCCGAACACCTCACGCCCCGCGCCAAGATCACCCAGCAGTTACGCTTCATCTTCATCGGCGCCAACCATTGGCAAGGGCTTGGCAGTACCGAGTGACCTGCAATAGCGCCTTAATCAGCGAGACGCACCAATAGAGTGCTATCTGCACGCAGATGCAGCACTCTCTGCCAGCAAACCCCCATACGATAACTGTTGGCAAGCACCTTGCTCTGCCTACTGCATCGCAATTAGCTGGAGGCATTCTGATGCTGGTGATTCATCGAAGAATCGATCCTCAAGCCACCTGGGCTGCCGAGCTGCATTTGAATTTCGAGGCGCGCAGTAAAAGCCGCCTGCGTTGTTTCAGTGCCGAAGGGGAGGACGTCGGGCTATTTCTCGAACGCGGTCAGCCTCCCCTGCGCGACGGTGAATGCCTACAAGCGGAAGACGGGCGCATTGTTCGCGTGTGCGCCCGGCCTGAACAATTGCTGCACGTCACCTGCCGCAATGCTCATGAACTGACCCGCGCCGCGTATCACCTGGGCAACCGACATGTCGCCCTGCAAGTGGGCGATGGCTGGCTGCGCTTGCTGGATGACTATGTACTCAAGGCCATGCTCGACCAGCTCGGCGCCACCACCGAATCCATTGAGGCCCCGTTCCAACCCGAGCATGGCGCTTATGGCGGCGGCCATCACCATTCGCGGGCAGGCGACGAGGAGTTCAATTACCCACCGCGCATGCACCAGTTTGGTGTGCGTACGTGAACAGCGCCTGGGCGCTGCTGCGTCTGGCCAGTCCGCAGCTGCCGATTGGCGGTTATAGCTATTCACAAGGCCTGGAGATGGCGGTCGAGCAAGCGCTGGTCACTGATTCAGCCAGTGCTCGCCGCTGGATCGGTGATCAACTGTTGCTCAACCTGACCCGTTTCGAAGCGCCTTTATTACTGGCCCATTGCACCGCAGCGGCCCAGGACGATTGGGGCCAATTACTCCAACTGAGTCAGGAGCACCGCGCCAGCCGGGAAACCCGCGAGCTGTATCAGGAAAGCCGGCAGATGGGCTACTCCCTGCAACAACTGCTCAACGGCCTGCCGGAACTGGATCGACCGGCGCGGGCCTTTCTCCTGCAATTGCCTGAGCCGCATCTGGCGCTGGGTTGGGCCTTGGCCGCCCGCGCCTGGCAGATCAGCCCGCAAGATGCCCTGGCCGCCTGGTTGTGGAGCTGGCTGGAGAACCAATTGGCCGTGTTGATGAAAACCCTGCCGCTGGGCCAACAAGCCGCGCAACGCCTGACCAGCGAGTTGGTGCCATTGCTGCAACAGGCCCAACAGCAGGCCACGACAACCGACCCAGAGCATTACGGCAGCGCCGCCTTTGGCCTCTCGCTGGCGAGCATGGCCCACGAACGCCAATACAGCCGACTGTTTCGGTCCTGATTTTTTTGTGCAGAGCCCTGTAGGGCTCAATGGAGAACGTTATGAACAGCCAACCCCTGCGCGTCGGCATCGGTGGCCCGGTCGGTTCCGGCAAGACCGCCCTGACTCTGGCCCTGTGCCTGGCCCTGCGCGACCGTTACAACCTGGCCGTGGTCACCAACGATATCTATACCCGCGAAGACGCCGACTTTCTGGTGCGCAACGAAGCCCTCGCGCCCGAGCGGATCATCGGTGTCGAAACCGGCGGCTGCCCACACACGGCAATCCGCGAAGATGCCTCGATCAATCTGGAAGCGGTGGATCAGTTGAACCGGCGTTTTCCAGGGCTGGATCTGATCATCGTCGAGTCCGGCGGCGATAACCTCTCCGCCACCTTCAGCCCTGAGCTGTCGGACCTGACCATTTATGTGATCGACGTCTCGGCCGGCGACAAGCTGCCGCGCAAGGGCGGCCCCGGTATCTGCAAGTCGGATTTGCTGGTGATCAACAAGGTCGACCTGGCCCCGCTGGTGGGTGCATCGCTGGAGATGATGGACCGCGACACGAAAAAGATGCGCGGTGAAAAACCGTTCGTCTTCAGCAACCAGAAAACGGGGCTCGGTCTTGAGCAGATCATTGCCTTCATCGAGCGTCAGGGTCTGCTGACTCAGGTGGCGTGATCTCACCTTTCAAGGAACTCACTTAAGGAGCGTTAGCCATGAACACCACAAAAAGCCTGTGGGCATTGGCCCTACTGTTGACCCCGGCCTTGGCCTTCGCCCACCCCGGCCATGGTGACAACGGTCTGCTGGCAGGGATCAGCCACCCCTTGAGCGGTCTCGACCACCTGCTGGCGATGCTTGCTGTCGGCCTGTGGGCGGCGCAACAACACGGTGCTGCTCGCTGGGCGCTTCCCTGCACATTCGTTGGCACGATGCTGATCGGCGGTCTCTTGGGGTTTGCCGGCATGAACCTGCCTGCGCTGGAAAGCGGCATCGCGGCCTCGGTGTTTGCGCTGGGCCTGGCAGTGGCACTGGCGGTGCGACCACCCCTGGCGCTGGCCGTGGCCGCGACGGCGTTGTTCGCGCTGTTTCATGGCGTGGCTCACGGCCTTGAACTGCCTGCGATGTCCAACCCGTGGGCTTACGCTGCTGGTTTCGTCGCTGCGAGCGCCGCGTTGCATGCGGTGGGTTACGCAGTGGTGCGCGCCCTGCCCCAAGCCGCTTCGCCACTGGTGCGTATTGCAGGCGCTGCCTCGGCTGCAACCGGGGTTTGGTTGATGGCGGGGTAATCCGCCACGCCTGAGTTGACGCCTTCGCTAATAACTTCGCCCCCACGGATCGCATGCTTTTTGTGGGAGCGGATTTATTCGCGAATGGGTCAGCACGGTGTGCCTGATACAGCGTTGCGTTACCATGTCGCGCAAACGCCCTTGCCGTGACGCCAGCCGATGCCCGATGTTTCCCACTCTGCCTCCACGCCTGAATTGACCGCCGTGTTCACTGCCGTGCAGCGGCATCTTCAGCACGTAATCGTGCCGCTCTGGCTAGGTCCGGGCTGGAACGCGGCGCTGGCGCTGCCCTATGAAGCCGTGGATGCCGATCATCAGCCGTTGCCTCCCCAGCGCTACCGCGCCATGGCGTGTGCGCGGCAGTTGTATCTGTTTTCTAGCCTCATCGATCAGCCCTCGACGCCGGGTGCACGCGTCCGCGCAGCAGCGCTGTTCCGCTCTTTGCAACAGCACTTCCATGATGCCGAGTACGGTGGCTGGTTCTACAGCATCGATCCGCAGGGCGCGCCCCTGGATCGGCGCAAGGACCTGTACACCCACGCGTTCATCATTTTCGCCTGCGCTCATTACTGGGCCAAAGTGCATGATCCGTTGGTCGAGTCGGTACTCAATGCCGCCCTGACCGTGGTGGCCGAGCGCTTCGCCGATGGTGCCGGGTTGTATGAAGCCTGTCTCGATCAGGACTGGTCGGGCCTCGGCAGTGGCCCGTTGCAGAATCCATTGATGCACCTGGCCGAGGCCTTTCTCGCCACCGTGTCCGTGCGCGAAGACCTGAGCACTCAAGCGGCGCTGACAGGGTTGGTCACGGCGATGCAGCAACAATTCATCGACCCGGCGCACGGTGTCATGCTGGAAAAACCATTGGGCGCTGTGAATAACTGGTTCGAACCGGGGCATCAGTTCGAGTGGTTCTTCTTGCTGGAGTCCTCTGCGCTGCTGCGCAACAGTCCGCTGCACGCATCGCTGACCCGAGCGTTCGCGTTTGCCGAGCAACATGGCGTCGATCCGCACACCGGCGCGGTCAAGGCAATGCTGGAGGTGGATGGCTCGGTGCGCGATGGCACCCAGCGAATCTGGGCACAGGCCGAATACCTGCGGGCACTGGCCTTGCGGCCTGACAGCGATGCGTTACTGGAGCGGCAACTGGTCGCCCTGCAACAGCGCTTTCTGTACCCGGCAGGCTGGCATGAATGCCTGGACACCGATGGCAAGGTCAGCCGCAACGATATGCCGTCGACGACGCCCTATCATCTGGCGACCTGCTATGCAGGGCTAGTTGAGTATTTTGATGAGTTCTAAAAGCATTCGCAGCGGGACGCGTAGTTGCAAGCCTGCTCCCACAGGGTATTCCGTCAGTCTGTGGGAGCAGGCTTGCCTGCGAAGAAGCTAACTCGGTGTACCTGACTCAGCCCCGGCTGCGATCAATCGTAAAACCAGCCCAGGTCTGGCTCACCGGCATCAGCTCAAGGCTGTTGATGTTGATGTGCGCAGGCGTGTTCAGCACCCAGAAGATGGTCTCGGCGATGTCCTGTGGCTGGATTGGCTCGGCGCCCGCGTACGTTGCGTCATAACGTTCCTTGTCACCGGCAAAACGCACCAGCGAGAACTCGCTTTCGCACAGGCCCGGCTCGATGTTGGTCACGCGTACGCCAGTGCCCACCAGGTCGCAGCGCAGGTTCAGCGAGAACTGTTTGACGAACGCTTTGGAGGCGCCATACACGTGGCTTCCCGGGTACGGATAATTACCCGCGATTGAACCCAGGTTGATGATCCCGGCCCCACGCCCATGGGCAATCAACCGTGGCAGCAACAAACGGGTGCTGTACATCAGCCCTTTGATGTTGGTGTCGACCATGGTGTCCCAGTCATCCAGGTCACATTTCGGCGCAGGGTCCACACCCAGTGCCAGACCGGCGTTGTTGATCAACCCGCGCAGGGTCGCGAATTCAGCCGGCAGACCCTCGATGGCGGTCTCCATGGCCTGACGGTCGCGTACGTCCAGCACCAGGCCATGGACGTTGGTCTGCTTGGACAACTCGGCGCACAGCGCATTGAGGCGCTCTTCACGGCGGCCCGTCAGCACCAGGGACCAGCCAGCGTCGGCAAATCGACGGGCGCACGCTTCGCCAAAGCCGGAAGTGGCACCGGTAATGAACACAGTGGAAGTCATATCTTTCTCCTGATTTGGCTTGAACGCAGCGCAGCCATGATGACGAATAAGGGAAACAGGCCAGCAGAATGCCCGCCCAAGCGGGTTGCCAGCAACCCTTTGGGGATAAATCAGCCTCCTGCGCCCTCTGCAACTGTACAAAAAACACTCTATCGAGGCAAAGCCACGCCCCGTATGGGCTGCACAGGGTTTTACCCACCTTATCCACAGTCAGACCCACAGTCTTTGGGGGCAAGTGCAAATGAGCTCAAACCCTTTAATCCGGGGCCTGCACGCGGATTTCGGAAGTTTTTCACTTGACCCTGAGGTCCGCGCATGTAGCAGGCCGAAATCAGCCTGTCGAGGCTAAACCGCAAGTGACGGCCCCATGCCAGTAACTACGGCCCTTAGCCGAACCTTTCCAGTGCTTGCCCACAGACTTATCCACAGGTTGCGTCGACAAATTTACTGTACGAATAACCAGCTATAAAAATGTTGACAGAACGCGCTGGAGCTCTTGTAAAAACCACTGATCAAAAAACAACCAGAACCCTGCAAGCCACGTAGCACAAGGGCTGCAGCCAGCTACTCCCACGTTACCCACAGCTGCCTCCACAGCAATCTTGGACAAGTCAAAAGCGTGACAAAACAACTATTTGCAGCGTCTTTATGTCGCGCTTTAAGAGCTTGTGAAAATTGTTTTCCACAATTTGAAAAAAGCGCGCCCCGAGTAAATTCACCCGGGGCGCGCTTTGTATTTACCGCCTGTTTTAACGCCTGTCAGTGACCGCCGAGGTAAGCGTTCCTGACCTCATCGTTGACCAACAATTCCTGCCCGGTGCCGGTTAGTCGGATCTCGCCGTTGACCATCACATACGCCCTATCAGACAGCTTCAGGGCGTGGTTGGCGTTCTGTTCCACGAGGAAAATCGTCATCCCGCTCTTGGCCAATTCGCGCAGCGTCTGGAAAATCTGCTTCACGATGATCGGCGCCAAGCCCAGCGACGGCTCATCGAGCAACAGCAGCTTGGGCCGGCTCATGAGTGCACGGGCGATGGCCAGCATCTGCTGTTCGCCGCCGGACATGGTCATGGCACGCTGGTTGCGGCGCTCCTTGAGCCGTGGGAATAGCTCAAACATGCGCTGCATGTCTTCGGTGGCGAATTTGTCACCGATAGGGATGGTGCCCATCAGCAGGTTTTCCTCGACGCTCATGTCGGGGAATACCCGCCGCCCTTCTGGTGACTGCGCAATGCCGTGGGAGGCTATGTAGTGCGAGGTCTTCTGCGTGATGTCCACGCCTTGGTAAATGATCTGCCCGCTGGCCGCCCGTGGCTGGCCGAAGATCGACATCAACAAGGTCGACTTACCGGCACCGTTAGAGCCGATCAGGCTGACGGTTTCACCTTCGCTTATGTGCAACGAGACTTTTTTCAGGGCCTGGATCGGCCCGTAAAACACATCGATCTCTTTCAGTTCGAGGATCGGTCCGCTCATACCAACTCCTCTTCATCAGCACCCAGGTACGCGGCGATCACTTTTGGATCGTTGCGAATCTGCTCCGGGCCGCCTTCGGCGATCACGTTGCCGTGGTCGAGTACCACGATGTAATCGGAAATACTCATGACCATGCCCATGTCGTGTTCAATCAGCACCACCGTCAGGTCGTGCTCGTCGCGCAGCAACCGAATCATCTTGCTCAGGGCTTCAGTTTCTTGCGGGTTGAGGCCGGCAGCCGGCTCGTCCAGGCAAATAATCTGCGGCCGCGTGCACATGGCCCGGGCGATTTCCAGACGCCGTTGTTGACCGTAGGACAACTCCCCGGCCAGGCGGTTGGCACAATCCACCAGGTCCACCACTTCCAACCAGTAGAAGGCATGGTCCAGGGCATCGCTTTCAGCTTTACGATAGCCCTTGGTGTTGAGAATCCCGGCCACCAGGTTGCGGTTGACCCACATGTGCTGGGCCACCAACAGGTTTTCCAGTACCGACATTTCCCTGAACAGACGAATGTTCTGGAACGTCCGCGCCAGACCGGCGCGGTTGATCAGGTGCGTGCCGCCGAACATTTTATAGAACAGGCGGCTGCCAAAGCTTTTTGGCGAGACGAAGTCGGTGGCCTTGAACGGCTCACCCAGCAGCTTGATGACGTTGGTGCTGGTGCCCCGACTGTTGAGCTGGATGCGCCCGCCGCTTGCTTTGTAGAAGCCGGTCAGGCAGTTGAACACCGTGGTTTTACCAGCACCGTTAGGGCCAATCAGAGCCGAAATCGAATTGCGTTTGATCTTCAGGCTGACGTCACTGAGGGCTTTGATCCCGCCAAAGTGCATCATCAGGTTCTCTACCGAGAGAATGACTTCATCGTTCATGGCGCCACTCCTTTACGCGGCGTCACACCGGTACGGCTGATCCGGATCAGGCCACGCGGCTTCCAGATCATCATCAACACCATGAGGATGCCGAACAGCAACACACGGTATTCGGCGAAGCTGCGCAGCAGTTCCGGGGCAACAGTCAGTACGAACGCGGCGATCACGACTCCGACGGTCGAGCCCATGCCACCCAATACAACGATGGCGAGGATCAACGCCGATTCGAAGAACGAGAACGAGGTCGGGTTGACGAAGCCTTGATAGGTGGCGAAAAACACCCCGGCCAGACCCGCCGTGGAAGCACCCAGGGTAAAGGCAGAGAGCTTGACCAGTACGTGGTTCAGGCCCATGGCGCGACAAGCGATCTCATCTTCGCGCAAGGCTTCCCAGGCACGACCGACCGGCATGCGAGTCAGCCGATGCTTGATGTACAGCACCAGCATCACGACGAGGAACAGCACGCCATAGATGAGCATGAACTTTACGTTCGGGTTGTATTCAGTCCCGAAGAATTGATGGAAGGGTATCCCGCCATCCTTCGCCACACGCCCGAACTCAATACCGAAAACCGACGGTGATGGCACCGGCATACCATTCGGCCCGCCTGTGAAGGACAGCCAATTGGTCAGTATCAGGCGAATGATTTCACCGAAGCCCAAGGTCACGATGGCCAGGTAGTCGCCGTGCATGCGTAATACGGGAAAGCCGAGTATGCATCCGGCCAGCGCCGCCATGAGTGCCGACAGCGGCAACATGGTCCAGAAGCCCAGGCCAAGGTAGTGATAACCCAGCGCCAGGCCATAAGCGCCGATGGCGTAGAACGCCACGTAACCCAGGTCGAGCAGGCCCGCCAGACCGACCACGATGTTCAGGCCAAGGCCCAGCAACACGTAGATCAAGCCCAGGATCACCACCGTCAGCAGGTACTTGTCGGCGAAGATCGGAAACACTATAGCGATCACGATCAAACCCGGGATGATCAAGCGCAGCCGCGATTTGTGATCAGGCGGCAGCACATGCACGCCTGAGCCGGTGACTTCGAAGCTTTGCTGGACCTTCACGCCCCTGGCGGTCTGCATGAACAGGCTCAAGACAAAACGTCCGATCATCACCGCGCCAACCATCCAGGCCACACGCGTCGGTTGCAGGTTATAGCTATAACCTTCAAGCACTACGCCCACGATCGGGCCGAAGACAATCAGGGCAATCAACCCGGCCAGAACAGCGTCGATCAGGCTTTTTTTGACATCAATTGGTTTTTTATTGGCTGCGGACATACTTATACCTTCGCCACGAGTGGGCGACCCAACAGGCCTTGAGGACGGAAAATCAGGATCAGTACCAGCAGCGAGAAGCTGAAGACGTCCTTATAGTCAGAGTTGATCACACCGGAAAACAGCGACTCGGAAACCCCTAGAATGATCCCGCCGAGCATGGCGCCAGGCAGCGAACCAATCCCTCCGAGCACCGCCGCGGTAAAGGCCTTGATGCCAATCACGAAGCCTGCGTAGAAATCGAAGGTGCCGTAGTTCACCGTGATCAAAACACCGGCCAGTGCAGCCATGGCAGCGCCGATGATGAACACGTACGAGATCACGCGGTCGGTGTTGATCCCGAGAATCGAGGCCATCTTGCGGTCTTGTTGGGTCGCACGACACATACGCCCCAACTTGGTGTATTTGATGATGTAGGTCAGCAGGGCCATCCCGACAAACGCTGCGACCAGAATAAAGATCTTGGTGTAGGTGATCTGCACAAAACCAGTACCGATATCGAATCTCAGCCCACCGCTCAGCAGCGTAGGAATACCCTGTTGCCGTGAGCCCTGAGCGATCTGTGCGTAGTTCTGCAGGATCAGAGAAACGCCGATAGCACTGATCAGCGGTGCCAGTCGAGTGGAGTTGCGTAGCGGTTTATAAGCGATGCGTTCAATGACCCAGCCATACACACCCGTCACGAAGACCGTGAACAGCAGGGTACCCAGGATCAACAACGGAAAGGATTCCACACCGAAGTAAGTCAGCAGAGCCAGGCTGATTGCCGAGAGGTACGCGGAAATCATATACACCTCGCCGTGGGCGAAGTTGATCATGCCAATGATGCCGTAGACCATTGTGTAGCCGATGGCGATCAGACCGTAGACCGACCCGAGGGTCAGACCGTTGATAACTTGTTGCAGGAAAATACCGTCCATCATGCACTCTCACACACTTGAGAGGCCACCGCGAACCCGGTGTCGATGAGCCCTTGTGAGGCGCACCTGGCCGGGTTCATGTGGCTCAGAAGAAAAATACCGGGCCTGCACGATTGCACAACCCATTACTAAAGCTGGGTCTGCGCCCCACGATTTATGTCGAGAGACCCAGGCCTGGCGATGCGTTTATCTCACTTCTGTTTTTCTAGCTGATGGTATTTGCCTGCCGCGTCCCACTGATAAACCACGTAGTCGGAGATTTTCAGGTCGCCTTTGCCATCCCATTCCTTCTTGCCCATCACGGTTTCCACCGGATTCGCCTTGAGCCATTTGCTGGCGTCTTCACCTTTGTTCGACTTGGCACCGTTGAAGCCAGCAGCCAGGGCTTGCACCGAGGCGTAGGCATACAGGGTGTAGCCTTCAGGCTCGTAACCGGACTTGCGGAAGGTTTCTACAACAGCCTTGCTGTCTGGAATCAGGCGCGGGTCAGCACCGAAGGTCATGTACACACCGTCGACGTACGGAGCACCACCGGCAGTAGTCACCATTTCGTCAGTCACGATGCCGTCATCGGACATGAACTTGACGTCTTTCATACCTTGCTCACGCAGTTGGTGGACCAGTGGGCCAGCTTCCGGGTGCAGACCGCCGAAATAAAGGACATCAGCCCCTACCGAACGGACTTTAGTGATCGTGGCGCTGAAATCTTTCTCGCCGCGGGTCAGACCTTCTTCAAGAACCGGCTTCACGCCACGTGCGGTCAACTGCTTGGCAGTCGCGTCTGCCAGGCCCTTACCATAGGTGTCTTTGTCGTTGATGACGGCAACTTTTTTGCCTTTCAGGACGTCGACGATGTAGTTACCCGCGACGATACCTTGCTGGTCATCACGTCCGCACATACGCAACATTGCGGGCAGGCCGCGCTCGGTGACCGCCGGGTTGGTAGAACCCGGAGTGATTGCGATGATGCCTGCGTCGGCGTAGACCTCAGAGGCAGGGATGGTTGACGACGAGCAGAAGTGCCCGACAACGCCGATAACCTTGTCCTGTACCATTTTGTTCGCTACGGACACAGCCTGTTTCGGCTCGCAAGCGTCATCGCCCTGGACCAGTACAATTTTTTCGCCGTTGATGCCGCCTTTGGCGTTGATTGCATCCGCCGCAGCTTGCGCGCCTTTCATGTATTGCAAGCCGAAGGAAGCGCTAGGACCGGTCATCGGACCCGCCACACCAATTTTGACATCAGCCTGAGCAAACGAAGAAACACCCAATGCAGTAGCAACTGCGAGTGCCAGAAAACCTTTCCTGTAAAACGTCTGTGACATGGTTGGTGCTCCTGAGGTTTTTTAGTTAGCACAGCGACTTCAGCACAAGCTTTGATTCAGCTACAAGCGCAGAGCAAGTGGCGTGCCATAGGTTTTTTATTCTTAAAAAAGTCGTTGTTTTGTTGTTATTCGACCGTTTCGTGCCCATTTTTATTAGGCGTGCAACCGTCTAAACCGGAACAGGTACAACCCTCCGCATAAAAAAGAGCAACCCTCACTTATAAAACTTGCAACCCGCGCAGATACCCCCGTGCAACCTGCCTGTAACAGTATGCGTCACCGAAGTGCACACCCGAGGTGCGCGACCGCTACGAGACGCACCATTAGGAGGTTAGTTGGTGCGCGAAAAAGCGCCGCTCGTTGCCAGAAAATTCTTCTCAAATCACGATTCGCAGGCACTGGCCCGCGTGATACAGGGAAAAACCGGCTTCATATAAACAGCTACGCAGGCCGATGGCCGACACCGGCAACATCGGTGCAAAGGGAATCGGTAGCGCCTTGGCATCGCCATGGCACAGATAGTCGGCAAACGCCTTGCCCACTACGCTACCGGTGGTGTTGCCGCGACCGTTATAACCGGTAACCGCCACCAACCCCGGCGCAGGCTCGAAGAGTCGCAGCAAGTGATCGGGGGTGAACGCGATGCAACCGGTCCAGGTGCACTCCCACTCCACCGGTTTGAGGTACGGAAAATAATGCTGTTGCACCCGATCGGCCCAGGCCTTGAGGAACCAGGTCGGTTTCTGATTGCCATTGCCCAGACTGCCCAATAGCAAACGACCCTCAGCATCGCGACGAATGCTGCTGAGCACCTGACGCGTATCCCAGGAACCCTGGCCTCCGGGCAAAATCTGCTGCGCAGCCTCTTCGGTCAGCGGCGCCGATGCGACCTGATAGTAATACCCAGGAAAAAAGTTGCGGCGCAGCTCCGTCCATTCGCCTTCGGTATAGGCGTTGGAAGCAACCACCACTTTCTCGGCCAGCACCGCGCCGTGTTCGGTGATCACGCACCAGCGTTCGCCTTGGCGCTCAAGACGCGTGACCGGAGAGTGATCAAATAACTGACCGCCGAGACTACCCACTGCCTTGGCGAGCCCGCTGGTGAAGGCCATCGGGTTGAACGTGCCGGCGCGACGATCCAGCAGTGCGGCGGATATTTTCTGAGTGCCGGTGGCGTGCTCGCAGGCTTTGCCGGTCAGTAACTCGACGGGCGCACCACGGCGCTTCCATTGCTCTTCACGACTGCGCAGGTCCGCAACGCCATGGGCGTTGTGCGCCATGTGCAGCGTGCCTTCACGGCGCAGTTGGCAGTCGATGTTGTATTTGTCGATCAAGCTGAACACCAGCGACGGCGCAGCGCCGAGCATCTGATTCAACTGGCTGCCAACTTTCTTTCCGAACCCGGCTTCGATTTCGTCCGGTGGAATCCACAACCCTGCGTTGACCAGCCCGACATTACGCCCCGAGCCACCGTGGCCGGTGCGATGGGCCTCAAGCACGGCGACCCGCTTGCCCTGTTCCAGCAAATGAATGGCTGCCGACAGCCCGGTGATGCCCGCGCCAATCACGCACACATCAACCGTCAATTCACCCTTGAGCGCCTCGGCCTCGGGCCGTTGCGGTGTCAGCTTTTCCCACAGACATTCTTCGCGTAGCGGCATCGCAAAAACCCCTGAGAATACTGTGCAAAATTTTGTGTTGCTGATCCATCACTTCGCGAACAAGTTCGCTCCTACAGGATTTGCGCAGTCTCTGTAGGAGTTCAACTTGTTCGCGATAGGGGTTATCAGTCGAACGTAATGCCTTGCGCCAATGGCAATTCAAGGGAGTAGTTCACGGTCGCCGTCTGGCGACGCATGTAACCGCGCCACGCATCGGAACCCGACTCACGACCGCCACCGGTTTCTTTCTCACCACCGAAAGCACCGCCGATTTCCGCACCGCTTGGGCCGATGTTGACGTTGGCGATCCCGCAGTCGCTGCCCAGTGCCGAGATAAACTGCTCAGCTTCGCGCACGTCCGTGGTGAAAATGCACGACGACAGGCCTTGCGGCACCGCGTTGTTCAGGCGCACGGCTTCAGCGAAGTCTTCATAACCCACTACGTACAGAATCGGGGCAAAGGTTTCAGTGCAGACCACATCACTTTGCTCAGGCATTTCGACGATGGCCGGGGACACGTAGTAGGCATCAGGGAACTGCTCGACCAACTGGCGTTCGCCGCCAAATACTCGGCCGCCTTCGCTCAGGGCCTGTTCCAGGGCGTCCTGCATGTTTTCGTAGCTGTGCTTGTCGATCAGCGGACCGACCAGATTGCCTTCCAGCGGATGACCGATGCGCACGTTGGCGTAAGCGGTTTTCAGACGGCTGACGATTTCGCCCTTGACCGATTCGTGGGCAATCAAACGACGCAAACTGGTGCAGCGCTGACCGGCCGTACCGACGGCGCTGAACAGAATCGCGCGTACCGCCAGATTGAGGTCGGCGCTTGGGCCGAGGATCATCGCGTTGTTGCCGCCCAACTCAAGAATACTGCGGGCAAAGCGTGCGGCGATTTTTGGCGCGACTTCGCGGCCCATGCGCGTACTGCCGGTGGCACTGATCAGCGCCACACGCGGATCGTCGACCAGCGCTTCGCCGGCTTCACGCCCACCGATGACCACTTGGCTCAGGTACGCCGGGGCATCAGGGAAGTGCTTGAGCACGCCTTCGAACAGCGCCTGGCAGGCCAGTGCGGTCAGCGGGGTTTTCTCCGACGGCTTCCAGATCACGGCATTGCCGCAGACCAGCGCCAATGCGGTATTCCAGGCCCAGACGGCGACCGGAAAGTTGAACGCACTGATCACCCCGACGACGCCCAGCGGGTGCCAGGTTTCGCGCATGTGGTGGCCAGGGCGCTCGGAAGCAATGGTCAAGCCGTACAACTGGCGCGACAGGCCGACGGCGAAGTCGCAGATGTCGATCATTTCCTGCACTTCACCCAGACCTTCCTGAGTGATCTTGCCGGCTTCCCACGACACCAGCGCACCCAGCTCGGCCTTGTGCTTGCGCAGGGCCTCGCCGAACAGACGCATGAGTTCACCACGACGGGGTGCCGGGACTTTGCGCCAGGCTTCGAAGGCATGTTCGGCACGCGTGACGTGCTGTTCGACTTCCGCTCGGCCTTCCCAATGCACGGAAGCGATACGGCTGCCATCGACAGGTGTGTGCACGGCCTGATCGCCTTTCTGATACAGGGCGGGGTCGACACCGAGGCGGTTGAGCAAGTCGGTAAGCATGTTGTCTCCTTGATTCTGGAAATGAAAAACGGAAATCCAAAGATGGGCAAATACGTCAGGCTCTACTAATAGCTGGCCTGAGGCGTGCGAACAAACGACCATTAGGCGAGATATCATTCCGTTTATTCATGCTGCCCTCCCATCTGCACATGGCAGCCTCGAAAAACATAAGGCCTGAGCATGCTCAACAAACGTTATCTGCCATCAATCACCGCTTTGCAATGCTTTGAGGCAGTGACCCGGCACTTGAGTTTTACCCGGGCTGCAGAAGAGCTGAACCTGACGCAAAGCGCCGTCAGCAAACAAGTCGCCCAGCTTGAAGAGTTGGTGCAACACTTATTGTTTCGCCGTGTGCGCCGACGCCTACAACTGACCCCGGCCGGCGCGCTGTACCTAGGCGAAGTGCGAAAAATCCTCACGCAGGTGGAAATGTCCACCCACTACCTGCGTTCCTACGGTGGCGAAACCGAAGTGTTGCGGGTGTCCACGCCATCGACCTTCGGCGCCCGCTGGCTGGTGCCCCGGCTCAAAGGCTGGCGATTGCGCCACCCGCACATTCATCTGGACCTGATGGATGAACAGGAACCCGACGACCTGATTCAGGGCCGCTGTGACCTGGCGTTCTATTTCGGCCAGGGTGCCCGCCCGGGTGCCGAGTCGGTAAAACTGTTCAGCGAAGAGCTGATTCCCGTCTGCGCGCCCGGCAGCCTGCCGGATAAACCGTTCACCGATCCGACGCAACTGAGCGAACTGGTGCTGCTGCAAAGCGCCTCACGCCCACAAGCCTGGCATGAGTGGTTCGACAGCCAGGGTTATCACACTGAACACAGCTACCACGGACCGCGCTTCGAGACGTTCTACATGTGCATACGCGCCGCACAGGTCGGGTGCGGCGTCGCGCTGCTGCCCCGGTTTCTGGTCGAAGAAGAGCTGGCGGACGGCAAGTTGATCATCCCTTGGCCCCACGCGTTGCCCAGCCATGACGCGTATTATCTGGCCTACCCGGAGCACACCGCTGAAGTGCCGAAAATCCGGGATTTCGTGCGTTGGATGCTGGAACAGTTGGATAACCCGACAAGTTAGAGGCGACAATGCAGGCCGCACGGACTTTGTCAGCGCCTTGAAAGCGCTGCCTGAGCGTCGCGAGCCCATCCCCATCGGCTGCTCTGGAGAGCTGACAACATGAGTGAGAGCGCCTTCTCCGATCGCATCGTGCAGAACCTGCTCGACACCGACTTCTACAAGCTGACCATGATGCAAGCGGTGCTGCACAACTACCCAAACGTCGACGTGGAGTGGGAGTTTCGTTGCCGCAATGGCGAAGACCTGCGGCCCTATCTGGCCGAGATTCGTCATCAGATCGAACTGCTCTGCGAGCTGTCCATGAGCGACGCTCAACTGGGTTTTCTTGAGCGCATCAGTTTTATGAAGCCGGACTTTCTGCGCTTCCTCGGGTTGTTCCGCTTCAACATGCGCTATGTGCAGACCAGCGTCGAAGACGGTGAACTGTGCATCCGCCTGCACGGGCCGTGGCTGCACGTGATCATGTTCGAAGTGCCGCTGCTGGCGATTGTCAGCGAAGTGCGCAACCGCCACCGCCACCCAGGCACATTGCTCGTGCAGGCCCGTGATCAGCTGTATCGCAAATTCGACTGGCTATACGCCAACGCCACCGCCGATGAGCTGGCCGAACTGAAAGTGGCGGACTTCGGCACTCGTCGGCGCTTCTCCTACCGCGTGCAGGAAGAAGTGGTCCGCGTGCTCAAACATGACTTCCCCGGCCAGTTTGTCGGCACCAGTAACGTGCAACTGGCCCGTCAGTTGGACCTCAAACCGCTCGGCACCATGGCCCACGAATGGATCATGGCCCACCAGCAACTCGGTCCACGGCTGATCGACAGCCAAATTGCCGCGCTTGATTGCTGGGTCCGTGAATACCGCGGCCTGCTGGGCATCGCCCTGACCGACTGCATCACCACCGACGCCTTTCTCAGCGATTTCGATCTGTACTTCGCCAAGCTGTTCGACGGTTTGCGCCATGATTCCGGCGACCCGATAGTATGGGCCGAAAAATGCATCGATCATTACCAGAAGCTGGGCATCGACCCTATGAGCAAGACGCTGGTGTTCTCCGACGGTCTGAACTTGCCCAAGGCCCTGGACATCTTCCGCACGCTACGGGGTCGTATCAACGTCAGTTTCGGCATCGGGACCAATCTGACCGCCGATATTCCAGGGGTAGAGCCCTTGAGCATTGTGCTTAAAATGACGGCCTGCGCGGGCCAGGCCGTCGCGAAAATCTCCGACGAGCCCGGCAAGACGCAATGCCAGGACCCTAATTTCTCCGCCTACCTGCGGCATGTGTTCAAAGTGCCCGCGACCCCGATGTCCGACCCTTCCGTTTCCGCACAACCTGTTAAGGAGTGACTCATGCAAGCCGTACAGCTCCAGATCGCTGAAGAGCTCAACGTCCAACCGCCTTTCGCCGACCAGAACGCACTTGAAGCCGAGGTTGCCCGACGGATCGTCTTTATCCAGCAATGCCTGCACAACGCCAGGCTCAAGACCCTGGTACTGGGCATCAGTGGCGGCGTCGATTCGCTGACCGCCGGTTTGCTCGCGCAACGCGCCGTCGAGCAGTTGCGTAAAAGCACCGGGGACGACAGCTATCGGTTCATCGCCGTCCGCCTGCCGTATCAGGTCCAGTTCGACGAGCACGAAGCCCAGGCATCTATGGAGTTTATTGCGCCGGACGAGTCGCACACGGTCAATATCGGTCCTTCTGTGCAAGCGCTGGCTGCGCAGGTCAAGGCATTCGAAGGCCAGCACGCCAGTGCTGTGGATTTTGTGATGGGCAATATCAAGGCGCGGATGCGCATGGTCGCTCAATACACCATCGCCGGCGCGCGTCAGGGGCTGGTGATCGGCACCGACCATGCGGCGGAAGCGGTCATGGGCTTTTTTACCAAGTTCGGCGACGGCGCCTGCGACCTGGCACCGCTCAGCGGGCTGGTGAAAAATCAGGTCCGAGCCATTGCCCGCAGCTTTGGCGCCCCGCAATCGCTGGTGGAAAAAGTCCCAACCGCCGACCTTGAGGACCTGGTGCCCGGCAAACCGGACGAAGCATCCCACGGCGTCACCTATGCCGAGATCGATGCGTTCCTGCACGGCGAGTCGGTCCGCGAAGAAGCCTTCAACATCATCCGCGAGACCTACGCGAAAACTCAGCACAAACGCGACCTGCCGCTCGCGCCTTGAGATTGTGCGGGATCCCTTCGCGAATAAATTCACTCCCACAGAGTTTGCGCTGTCCTTGTGGGAGTGAGTTCATTCGCGAAAGCGGTACGTCGGGCAAACCCCAACAATAGAAAACGGAATGAACCTGCCGTTTTTTTTCGCTTGTCGGGCTTTGCCATCAAGGCTTTCATAGGCGTCTCTTTTCTGAAACCAGAGCCGCTCCCCATGTCATCTTTCGAAGGCCTGTTCTCTCTCGTCGCATCCATCGTTGGCCAACCCGCTGCGGAGTGGCTAGACGCTCACGTCGAAGTACCCGAAGGCCTGCACGCCTTCAGTTGGAGCGAGACGTCGCTGCATCGGGCGTGGCTGGCTGAAGCACTGAACCTGTGCCTGCTGCACAAGCTGGTGGAGGCGGTGCCCGTGGGCCGTGTGTATGTCGAGGAACAGGCCGGACAAGGGCGCAAAGTGCTGTTCGACCATGGCGCCATTCGTACCGTGGACTGGGTCGAAAACGGCGAACTGCCCCGTGGTCGCCAGGCATTCGCCCGTTTGCTGGAACCGCTGGGTTTTACCGATGTGCGTACGTATCCATTGACCAAACTGAACATGACCGGCTGGGGTTATCGCCAGCAGGACCTGCCGGAAGATATCGCCCAGTTCTTTGTGTCCGAACTGCACCCAGGCCGCTTCAGCCAAGCCTTTCAGGCGGCAGTCAGCCGCGTGGTCGGCTCCAGTCGTGATCCACTGAACGCCGAACACTTGAGCATCCTCAAACGCCTGCAACTGACCCGCCACTGCACCCTGGGCGAAGCGTACCGCTTGCTGCCGGGACTGTATGAAGCGTTCGGGCGTCAGCATGGCGTGGTGCAACACGCGGATTATCAGCAGGTACTGAGTGAGAGCGCCGAAATGGCCTGGATCGCCACCGAAGGCAATAGCTTCAACCACCTTACAGACCGGGTCACCGACCTTGAGACCTTGGTGGCTGAACAGAACCGCAGAGAACGGCCGATGAAGGCCCGCATCGAGGTATCGGCTTCAGGCCGGGTGATGCAGACCGCCTACAAGGCCTGCACCGTGAAGCGCGAACTGGCGGACGCCCATGGGCACTTGCACGAACATCAGGTGCCAGGGTCGTTTGTCGAATTCATCCAGCGCAAACTCGACCCGGTCGACGACACGCTCGATCTCAACTTCGACAGCAGCAATGCTCAGGGTATTTTCAAGATGACCGAGTCGAGGCTACTGAGCCTCTCCTAAACCAACTCCAGGAATGGCTTGACCGGCCTTCCGTCTTTTAAAATTTCAAAGAGCGCCTGGGCGGCGGCCGACAGCTGATGGCCAGACTTGGTCAGCACGCCGATTGATCGCTCGATCATCGGGGCGCGCAATGTGATGCAGTGTGCACCCAGCTCTTGCATCTGACCGGCACATAGCGCCGGTACCGCGCTCACGCCAAGGCCACTGGCAACCATCCTGCCCACCGTGGTCAATTGGTGGCACTCGAATTCCACCGAGAGCTTCATATTCTGGGCACTCAGGTGTTCCTCAAGCATGACGCGCACGGTCGAAGGCCTTTGCAGCGCGATAAAGGGCAGTTTCATCAGCGATTCCCAGTCGGTTTCACCGCAGTGCGCCAGGGGTGAATCTATAGGCACCACCGCGACGAAACGGTCGACGTACAACGGCGTGAACTCGAGCGATGACCCCTCCTGCGGCTCGAAAGCCACCCCCAGTTCCACCTGACGATCTCGGACCATTTCGAGCACCTGCTCGTTGATCACATCGTTCACCGTGACGTTCACCTTCGGGTATCGCGCACGAAAGGTTTTCAGAATAGGCGGCAGCAGGTTGCCCGCAAACGAGGGCATCGCCGCGATGGTGACCTTGCCCCGCTGAAGGGTGAAGCGTTGACGAAGGTCGTCTTCGGCATTGTCCCAATCAGCAATCAGTCGTCGGGCTAACGGCAACAAAGCCTCTCCCTCGGGGGTCAACTCGACACTGCGCGTCGAGCGACTGAACAGCCGGCCTCCCAGCCCTTCCTCCAGCGCCTTGATCGTCAAGCTGAGCGCCGACTGCGACAAATGCAGGCGCTCACAGGCGACAACAAAACTGAGGCTATGTGCCACAGCAAGAAATGCTCGAATCTGCTTCACAGTCATCAGCGGTGCCTCGGGATGGCGTGTTTTATTATTTTAATTTATCTATTAATCGATCTTAAAAATCAACTTAACAAATGAACGCACGGAGGTAACACTCCTCCGCAATGGCTGACCGGCCACCCGCTAAAAATAATAGAGGAGTGATTCGATGCAAGAAGTCGTCATTGTCGCTGCGACCCGTACCGCCATTGGGAGCTTTCAGGGCTCACTGGCGGGCATTCCTGCGCAGGAGCTGGGGGCTGCGGTCATCCGTCGCCTGCTTGAGCAGACCGGCTTGAACGGTAGCGAAGTGGATGAAGTCATCCTCGGCCAGGTGCTCACTGCCGGCAGCGGACAAAACCCTGCACGCCAGGCCTCGATCCTCGGCGGCCTGCCCTACGCGGTACCGGCGCTGACCCTGAACAAGGTCTGCGGTTCGGGGCTCAAGGCCCTGCATCTGGGCGCTCAAGCGATCCGTTGCGGCGATGCTGACGTCGTCATCGCGGGCGGCATGGAGAACATGAGCCTGGCCCCTTACGTGATGCCCGGTGCACGCACAGGCCTGCGCATGGGCCACGCGAAAATAATCGACACCATCATCAACGATGGCCTGTGGGATGCCTTCAATGATTACCACATGGGTATCACCGCAGAGAATCTGGCCGACCACTATGGCATCACCCGCGAGGAGCAGGATGCGTTCGCCGCAGCCTCACAGCAGAAAGCCACGGCGGCCATTGAGGCCGGTCGTTTTGCCGACGAGATCACCCCGATTCTGATCCCGCAACGCAAAGGCGATCCGCTGTCCTTCGCGGTTGATGAGCAACCCCGCGCCGAGACCACGCCAGCTTCCCTGGCCAAGCTCAAACCTGCGTTCAAAAAGGACGGCAGCGTCACCGCTGGCAATGCCTCCAGCCTCAACGATGGCGCCGCTGCGGTGTTGCTGATGAGCGCCAACAAAGCCAAAGAACTGGGCTTGCCCGTTCTTGCGCGGATCGTCAGTTATGCCAACGCTGGCGTCGATCCGGCAATCATGGGCATCGCACCCGTACCGGCGACCCAACGCTGCCTGGAAAAGGCGGGATGGGGTCTGGACGAGCTGGAGTTGATCGAGGCCAATGAAGCGTTCGCCGCCCAGTCCCTGGCGGTCGGCAAGGAGCTGCAATGGGACGCGAGCAAGGTCAACGTCAACGGTGGGGCCATTGCCCTTGGCCACCCCATTGGAGCTTCAGGGTGTCGGGTTCTGGTGTCTCTGCTGTACGAAATGATCAAGCGTGACGCGAAAAAAGGTTTGGTCACCCTGTGCATTGGCGGCGGTCAGGGCGTGGCAATGGCGATAGAACGGGCATAACCCGGCACGCTTTCAACGGGTAAAGTCCGGGTCCACGACACCCGTACTTTACCGGGTGAAAAACCAGGCGCGACCTCGGTTGCGCCTGGCCTGATCCTCGCTGGCCTGAATAACATAAGCGTTCCGCTAATGAGCGCCTGAACCCTCAAAAAAGAGTTTTATGTAGCGACGTCAGTCCGACGTTAATTATCCAGCGCTCCCCCTTCACGTTTGATTCCATAACGTTTAATACGCAGGTAAAGCGTGCTTTTGGCGATGCCCAGTTCCTTCGCTACCAACGTAAGGTTGCCTCGACACTGCTCAATCGTTTTGGAAATAACCTGACACTCTGTTTCCTTCAGGCTGCCTCTGGGGCTTTCGCTGTGCTGAACAACCGTTTTTTGCACATAGGAAGGCAGGTCCGAAAGTCTCAAGGTTGCGCCGCCCATCAGCAACATGCCCTCTATTACATTGCGTAGTTCCCGGACGTTACCCGGCCAGGCATAGGCCACTAGATGCCCAAGCAGGTCGTCTTCCATGTGTGGAACTTGAACGCCGTGTCGATGGGCTCGGCTTACTAGCAAGTGTTCAACCAACCGTGGAATATCTTCCTTGCGCTCGCGCAGTGGAGGAATCGTTACACTGGTCACCGCGATCCGATAAAACAAGTCATTGCGAAAACGTTGATTGGCCACATCTTCGCGCAAATCACGGTGGGTTGCCGCGACCAGCCTAAAGTTTACTTTGCGTGCTTCTGTCTCGCCCAGCCGGTATATCTCCCCCTCTTCCAGCACCCGAAGAAGATAACTTTGCAACTCCAAGGGCATTTCGCCGATTTCATCCAGAAACAGTGTGCCCCCGTCTGCGGCTTCAATCTTGCCTTTCATGCCTCCACGGCGAGCCCCGGTGAACGCCCCTTCCGCATAACCGAACAATTCGCTGGAGAGCAGATCCTTGGAAAGACTCCCACAGTTAATGGAGACAAACGGCCCGTTTCTGCCAACACCTGAATAATGAATACCTTGCGCAAAAGCTTCCTTGCCGACCCCTGTTTCCCCGTGCAAAAGGACCGATACGTGGGAGTTGGCCAGTTGTTTAGCTTTTCGCAGAGACTCGACAAGCGCCGGGCTCTCCCCGACGATGCTGTCGAACCCTGTGCGTTTTTCACAGTCTTCGTTGCGGGCCAATGTGGTAATAGACGGTCGAACCAGTGCTCTACTCGGCACCCGTATCAATGTGCCTAAACGCACACCTTGCGCGCTAACTGACTGCAGCCAGTCGACAGATAACCACTGCGGTAAAACGCCCATCAAGCGTCCGTAATCATCCACGCACAATGACGGTATACGGCAGTTATTTGCGACGTTGAAATCGATGCCTCGGGCAGTCAGCGCCCCGTAAGCCTGAGCATTGGCCTTGATCAGGAAACCACTGGCATCGAACAGCATGATCCCCTCGCCCGCTTCTCTCCATAGATCGACAGAGGCGTCCAATAGCCGGTAGCGATTGGCGGCGTTTTGCTTGGCCAATGCGGACTCGATCCGGTCGGCCGTGGTCACCGCCAGCGCAAGCATATGGCGGTTGTAGGTCTTCGACTCTCCCGAAACGTTCAGCACACCCAGAATCTGGCCATCGGAAGGGTCACGGATGACCGTGGCCGAACAGGTCCACTGCTTGATGCCTTCACAGAAATGCTCCGCCGCGTGAACCTGGACGGGGCCTTCCAACAACAGCGCGGTGCCAATGGCATTGGTCCCGCAAACGTCTTCGCCCCAGGGGCTGCCAGGGAGCAAATGAATGTGCTCGGCGCTCCTTAGCGTATAGGGGTCGCCGCCCGTCTCGATAATCATGCCGCTGCTGTCGGCTAAAACGATGACGGTGCCCGTCTGCGCAAGAAACTGGTTGGCCATGGCCATCGCCATTGCACTGACGTCCAGCAGGCGTGCCTGACCACCACGGATCACCGCGAGCTGTGCCTGGGTTACCGGTTCCGGTGCATGTCGAAGCGTTGGGTTGACGCGTTTGTCCAGGCAGCGCCGCCACGAGTCCCCCACCGGATAGCGCAATACAGAAGCAGGTGTTTCGACGCCGCTGAGGACGCCCTCCCACGCAGCCAGGATCTGACCATCGTGTTCTGGTCGTGGGTAGACGAAATCCGGGTGCGAAGCATTCATCAACACATCCTCCTTTCTTATTATGTATGTGCCCGCCTGGCAGCACAGCGGGGGCGCAGCGTTCTATATAACAACGAACGCCACTTTTAGGCCATGTCCCTCATAGCAGTTCGCCCTGACTGTACCCCTTCACCTGCGCGCCCTACCACCCTCCACAGACGAAGAGGACGAACGGCGTCGGGCGGACCGTGCTGAACGCGGCTCAAGAATATCCCTGTTTATAGGAATATGGACCGAATGAAAGTCATCCACTCATCCGTCCGAGAATCAAACGCCCGACCCATAAAACAATCCGAAACCCGTCGGACTGATACCTTAATCATTTAAAAATCAAGCAGTTACAAATAATTAATTTGCTGGCATGCCGATTGCTCTTTCTTACTCGGCAGCCGCAACAATCTGTCCGTACACAGTGATGCGTCACACGCTCAAGAGCCTAAGCCGGTAACGGCAATACGGAAGACTGTGCTGTTCAAGCTCTGGTCAACTGATAACAAACAAAAGGACATAGACCCGTGACACTACAAATCAATATTGATAACGGTGGAACGCTCACCGATATCTGCATACTCACCGATAACGACGTCAAGAAAACCAAGGTACTCACCACGCCCTATGATTTAAGCAATTGCTTTTTTGAAGGTTTGAAAAAAGCGTCCGGCGTGCTCTATGGCGAACCCGATGTGCAGCGATTACTTGAGGAAGTGGACCTGATCCGCTACTCGACAACGCAAGGCACTAACGCAATATGTGAACGAAAGGGCCCCAAGCTCGGGTTGATTACCAGCCTTAACAACCACGAACTTTCAGACCAACTAAGGCAGCACGACGCCGACTTATATGACGCCTTGGTCGGGGTACGCGTCAGTTTGCTGGACACCGATTCTCTGGGCATCGAACAGGCAGAGATGGAGATTGTAAAATCCATCAATGCACTGACGGCGGCAGGCGCCAATCGCATCGTTGTCAGTTTTGCGGATAAAAACTTCGAAGCGCTGGAAAACATCTTCCGCAAGGTAGTACTTCGTAAATACCCTCGTCATCTGCTGGGCGCCGTCCCTACGTTATATGGCAGCGACCTGAGTATGGATGCGGACCCGATACGCCGTACCTGGACCGCCCTGATCAACTCCTTTCTTCATCCCGCGATGGAGCAGTTTCTGTTCAATGCAGAAAACCGCTTGCGTGCGTTCAACACCAAAAATCCGTTGTTGATTTTTCGCAACGACGGCGATGCTTCTCGCGTCGCCAAGACCGTGGCCGTGAAGACCTACAGCTCCGGTCCTCGCGGTGGCATGGAGGGGATGAAGTCTTTTGCCAAACGCTACGGGATGAGCGACGTTGTCGCGATTGATGTCGGTGGCACGACGACAGACATCGGCCAGTGCATCAACGGCAACGTGGCCGAAGTGCGACGCGGTCGGGTCGAAGGTATCAGCGTTTCATTCCCCCTCAGTGAAATTACCAGTGCCGGGGCCGGCGGCAGTTCGGTGTTCAAGGTTGTAGACAAGAAAATCGTGATCGGCCCGGACAGCGTCGGCGCAGTGCCCGGACCGGCCGCCTTTGGTCGCGGCGGCACGCAAGCGACGATTACCGATGCCAGCCTGCTATCCGGTTTGTTCGATCCAAAATCCTATTTTGGTGGCGGCATGCAACTGGATCTGGACCGTGCGGCAACCGCCATCGCCATCCATATCGCGACCCCCTTGGGGCTGGAACCCGATGACGCACTGAGCGCGATGGAAACCGCGTATGAAACCAAAATCGCTCAGGAAGTCCTCCGCGTCACCCAGGTCAGTAAAGAGACGGTGCTGCTGGCTTTTGGGGGCGCAGGCCCACTGAATGCCTGCGGTGTGGCTGAAAAAGCAGGAATCAGTCGTGTTGCGGTTCCCTGCATGGCGGCGGTGTTCAGTGCTTTTGGCATTGGCACTTGCGATATATCGCACCGCTACAGCGCTGTGCTGGACGCCGATCAACGCACCCAGGCGGGTGTCGATGCCGCACTGGCAGAGCTCAGTATCAAAGCCGGGCGCGACATGTTTGCCGAAGGCTTTCAACCGGGCGATTACGACATCGAATCACGTCTGTTCGTCACCGACACCAAGGGCAAAGAGTTCGTTCATCCCCTGGATAACGAGTCGAGCGCGCGCCTTGCATTAGCCGAGGCACACAGCGCGGAACTGGAAGTCACGGCGATCAAGCGCCTGCGTCAGGACGCTCATCAGGCCGCTCAGTTCACGCCGATCACCGCCGCCACAAGCAGCATTACCCGCCATGTACTCACGCGCGACCAAGGCCGTATCGATGTTCCGGTTTATCGACTGGCGGATTTGAAGGCCGGCGATTATGCCCAAGGGCCGGCGATTCTCGAAGAAGACTTCTTCACCTGCAAGGTGCTCGACGGTTGGACGTTTGCCATCAGCGACCACCAAGACATCTTATTGAACAGGAAGGCATGACCATGAAAGTACAGATGACTGAATACCTGCGTCTGGACCTGGACGCCGAGCTCTGGGAATGCCGCGTCTGCGACCACATCATCGGCACCGCTCACACAGGGTACAAGGAAGGCATGCTGGTGTATGACCGCGATCCACGGGACATCCATCCGCCCATCCTCGCGCCGGAAAAGTATCGCTATACCTTCAGCCCGGACCCGGAGTGGGTGCGCATCCTGGAATATTACTGCCCGAAATGTGGCACTCAGGTAGAAACCGAATACGTCCCGCCTGGCCACCCACCCCTGCATGACATGCAGCCTGATCTACCGGCCTTGCGCGCGCAGTGGGCGGGCCGTACCGAAGTCACTGAGGTTGCCGTCGGACCCGCTGTAACCCACAGCTCAGACGACCACAAACACTAAGCAATTCACTTCCACTCACTACAAAAACAAGGGAAATGATATGAGACGCGTTTCTGTCGATATCGGTGGAACATTCACGGATTGCTTCGTGGTCTGGGATGGCAAATACATCGAAACCAAGGCTCTGACTACCCATCACAACCTTGCTCTGGGTTTCAATCAGGCGCTGGGTAAAGGCTGCAAGATTTTGGATCTGGAGTTGGCCGACGTCCTCTCCAACGTGGACTCGGTTCGCTATGCGACCACGCTGGGCACCAACGCATTGATCGAGCACAAGGGGCCCAAGATCGGCATGTTGGTCACCTGTGGCTACGAGGCGACCGTCCCGCTGAGCCGTGGCCGCGGCTATGGCGAAGGCCTGGATATCCTGGGCCAGACCGACATACCCAATGCCAGCCGACCCAACCCGCTGGTGCTTCCCAGCATGATTCGAGGTGTGCGCGAGCGCCTGGATTTCGAGGGCAACCTCGTCATGGCCCTTGATGAAGACAACGTTCGTTTGCAGATTCGCGAACTGGTGAATCGCGGCGCCCAGATCATTGTCGTCTCGCTGATCAATTCCGTGGTCAACCCGGAACACGAGCAACGCATCGAAGAGATCTTGCAGGAGGAATATCCCTCTCACCTGCTGGGCGCTATCCCCATCATCCTGTCGCACCAGGTATCGGGGCGTAAGGGCGAATATGTACGCTCGGCATCGGCAGTCATAGACGGGTATCTGCACTCCACCATGTACCACGCGCTGTCGACGCTGGAACAGAATCTGCGCACGCACCGTTACGAGCAGCCGATGCTGGTTATTCATAACTCAGGCGGCATGGCCCAACTCAACTCCACCGATGCACTGCAAACCATTCACTCCGGCCCTGTATCGGGCATCGCTGCCTCCGAGCATCTGGCCATGCAGGCCGATCTCGGAAACGTCGTTGCCACCGATATGGGCGGCACCAGCTATGACATCGGTATCGTGGTCGATGGCGGCGTCAAACACTATGACTTCAACCCGGTCATCGACCGCTGGATGGTGTCCGTACCAATGGTGCATCTGGTGACGCTCGGGGCGGGCGGCGGTTCAGTGGCCAGCTATGACCGCATGTACAACACGGTCAAATGCGGGCCCGAGTCAGCAGGTTCAGACCCAGGCCCGGCCTGCTACGACCGTGGCGGCTTGAAGCCCACGGTGACCGATGCCGATTTGGTGCTGGGCTACCTCAACGCAGAGAACTATGCGGGAGGCTCCATCCCCCTGAATACGCGCCGCGCCGTCACCGCGATTGAAGACGCCATCTGTGAAGAGCTGGAGTGCGAAGTGATCGAGGCAGCGTTGCTCATCCGCGAGAAAGTGGATGACAACATGGCCAACGGTCTATTCACCGAACTACGTGCCCGAGGCTACGACCCGAAAGACTTCACCATGTTGGCCTATGGGGGCAACGGGCCGCTGCACTGCTGCAGCATCGCGCAAAACCTCAACATCGACAAAATTCTCGCGCCACCCTTCAGCTCGGTGTTCTCGGCCGTGGGCGCGGGCAACATTCACCAACTGCACATCCACGAAAAATCGCTGTACATGGTGCTGTACGACTCCAACTCCCGTCACCTGTTCAACGACTACGACCGCTTCAACGATATCGTGTCCGAACTCAAAGAGAGAGGCACACAGGACCTTCTGCGCCAAGGTATTGCGCGCCCGGACATCCGTCATAACCTGGAACTGGACATGCGCTACGGCAACCAGTTAGTCCAGACAACGGCGGTCATTCCACAGCACACCGTCCATGGCCCCGCCGATGTCCTGGCGTTGATAGAACAGTTTGCCAGTGACTATGGCAGCCGTTTCGGGGAAGGATCGCAGGCCCCGGAAGCAGGCATACGCATCAACACCATTCGCGTGGCCGCTTTTGTACACCATGAAACCGTGCAATTCGGCAACATCAAGCCCGTACCTGTAGAGCAGCGCAAACAACCCCCTGCACCTTCCTCCACTCGCAAATGCTACTTCGCAGGCCACAAAGAGGCCTTCGATACCCCGGTATGGAATCGTTCAGACATTGATCCTGGGGTGCAAATACGTGGCCCGGCCATTGTGGCCTCTGAAGTCACCACCTTCCTGGTCAACCCAGGCTGGAACTTCGTCGCCGCACTGCAAAACGCCTCTTGGTTTCTTCGCGATCAACTCACGCATTGACGCATTGATCAGCTGAAACTTTATGAACTCAAGAAAGGATCTAGACATGAACGATCTTGCTATCAAAGTCCCTAGCCTGACACCCAGTGCAGCAGATGCGGCGCTCATCAAGAAATTCCTTGAAGACACGACGCTGTTCCTCGCCCCTGACCCGGAAATCATGAACAACCATGATTTGATGCCTCGCTCGGAACAAGAAGACATCAGCATCCGTAAAGACTGTGATGCCCACACCATCGCCAAGATTCGTGACCGACTCCAATCCGGTTGTGATGAAGGCTACGAGATGGTCGAACAGATGGGTGCCGCGCCCGGTGCTAAATGGGGCGACGTCATCACCGGCGTCTACTCCGCATCCGGGGATCTGGCCATCGCCAGCGCCGGCGGTGTGCTGCTGTTTTCAGCGCTGGTGCACCACCCCATCAAGTTCATTATCAAGAACTGGATCAACGAACCCACGGTGGGCGTACGCGAGGGCGATGGTTTTATTCACAACGATTCGCGCTATGGCAACGTGCATAACACCGACCAGAGCATGATTCTGCCCATCTTCCATGACGGCAAGCTGGTGTGCTGGGTGGCCGCCACGGTTCATGAAGGGGAAAACGGTGCCATCGAGCCCGGCGGCATGCCGTCCATGGCAGAAAGCCCGAGTGACGAAGGGCTGAAAATGAGCCCGTTCAAAGTGGTTGAAAACTACCAGATAAAACGCGACCTGCTGACCTTCCTGCAAAACTCGGTACGCGAACCCAAGCTCCAGTACGAGGACATGAAGGTCAAACTCTACGGCTGCCTGCGCATCAAGCAGCGTATCGAAGACGTGCTCAAGACTGACGGCCCGGATGCACTGATCGCGACCCTGCGCCTGACCATGGAAAACGTGCGCACCGAAGTCAAACGCCGCATCAGCGAATGGCCGGACATGACCGTGCGGACCTACATCATTCAAGACTCCACGTTGCGCGAAAACTGTATCGCCAAAATCAACTGCCAACTGACCAAGAAGGGCGATCGACTGATCTTCGACTTCCGGGGTTCGGCACCGGAGTTTACCAACCGTCCCACCAACACGGTTCTGGCCGGGCTCAAGGGCATGCTCTCGCAGTTGGTCATGTGCTACATATGGCCCGACCTGCCGCGTGGACAAGCGGCCTTTGCACCTATCGAGGTCGTCACCGACCCCTACTCCATTCTCAACTCGTCTTACAACGCGCCCAACTCGCAGAGCCTGATGTCCATCTTCACCGGGTTCACGGCGGGCCAACATGCCGTCGCCAAATTCCTCTATAGCTGCCCGGAGAAGTACACCAAGGTCCATGCCCCTAGCTTCAACATGATCAACACCTTTATCTGGGGTGGCGTCAGCCAGCATGGCGAAACGCTCGGCAACCTGTGTGCCGACCTCAATGGCATGGGCGGCGGAGCACGCGTGGACATGGATGGCGAGCCAGGCTTGCAACCTATCTTTGCCACGATGGCCGACGTCGGCGAGCAAGAACTCAACGAAGAAGACGTGCCATTCCTGCAACTGGTCTCCAAGAAAATGACCCGCGATGCCATCGCGCCGGGTAAATATCGGGGTGGGCAGGGCTACACCATGATTGTGGCCACCAAGGACAGCGAAGAGTGGGGCTTCATGACCACCGCCCAGGGCGCCAAGGTTCCACCGCTCCAGGGACTCTTCGGCGGGTATGCCTGCGGCACCTATCCGCTATCCAAAGTCAAAGGCGTGGACGTTTACGATGTTCTGCTTAATGAACCGGAAAAGTTCAAGCACTCCATCGAGGAGATCATGAACGAGCAATCCTTCGAGGGGGCCGATTACACCACGCACCACATGGGCATGGGCTTTGAAATATCCAACCGGGGCGAGCTGTTCATGATTGCCCAAGGGGCTGGCGCAGGCTACGGCGACCTGCTGGAACGGGACCCCGCATTGATCGTTAAAGACCTGGAAGAAGACCTGATCTCACATGGCGTGGCCGAACGTCTGTACAAGGTTAAGATCGCTCCCGATACGCTGATTGTCGACCATAAGGCCACCCAGGTGCTGCGCGACAACGAACGCAAGGACCGGCTCTCCCGGGGTATTCCCTATGCGGAGTTCATCAAGACCTGGAACAAACCCAAACCACCGGCTCACCTGCCCTACTTCGGCTGCTGGGGGGACGATGCAGACATACTCTACATGGGCACCCCGGACAAAACCCGCCGGGCCAACGAGCCTATGCCCAACTACATGCGCCATCCCAAAGATGTACGTATCGAAGAGCTGGAAGCGCGGCTTTCAGCTGTCGGGGCGTCGATGGATGAAAAAAGATGAGCACGCCATTTGCCGAGCAGTTGCCCAAACCGGCAGGCAACGGGGCCATACGCTTATGGCTTAAATCATCCGCCTATACACGGAGGCTGCTTCAAGGCTCTGCGGAGGCCGATGTATGGACCCATGCGGCGAGTTTTCTCGCCTGGTTTTCCCAGTCGCACGGGCTGCTCAAACCGGAGGTAGCGATCCTTGAAGTAGGCGAGCTTTTTGACGCTTGGATCGCCCGCAACGGTGGGCTGGAAAGCCGCCTGGGCAAGCGCCGTCGGCCCACCACCGCGTTACGCGCCCTATTGGCAGAAGAGGAGCCTAAAGCCTTGCTCGCCGAAGTCATCGACGCGGTCGATTCCCACCTGCGTGGACGGGTACCGCTCGTGCTGGCGATGCCTTCGCCACGGCATTGGCTGAGCCATGCCAACCGGCTGGCCAATCAACCTGACGAAGCGCCCGATGCCGACACCGTAGAGGATGCCAGCATTTACCTGGCCGACCTGCTGCGCGCCGTCTCCACCAAGCCGGTGAGCGGTGTGCTACTCGAGGAAGCCGCAGGCGATACAGCCTTCAGCGCCGCCGACCTGGAACGCTACAGTTCTGTCGTCAACGTTGCGCGGCATTATCGCTGGTCGCTCGCCCTGCGCTTGCCTCCGGGCACGCCCGTGCCCAGCCGCAGACTGGAGGACTTCGATGCGGTGATTGCACAGGGCGTGCGGGGCACGGGCGTGTCGTCCAAAGGACGGGACATCAGCGCCGAGTTTACTCACAGCCCTCCCCACCCTCTGGCTGACGGTGAGTTTTACTTTGCATCGGTCGATCCCGGGCTGCATCCCGAGTCAGTACTGGAGACCCTGGAGTTGTTGCGCAAGCGGGCCTGAGTTGCATCGATACAGCGTCGCCCCACGAGTCTGGCCGGTATCGGGCCCGTGGGGACACGCCATTAATAACAACAATCGTATGATCGGCTTTTGGAGACTATTCCAATCATGAAGACCCCTACGCCTGCTCTTTCTCTTGTCACCAGCACCCCTAAAAAAGAAGCAATAGACCGTGTGCCTGTCACCGTACTGACCGGCTTCCTCGGCTCGGGCAAGACCACACTGCTCAACCACTGGGCAAGCCAGCCTGGCATGTCGGGCGTTGCGCTGCTGGTCAATGAGTTCGGCGATGTCGGCATTGATCATCACTTGGTGGACCATGTCAGTGATCAGATCGTGCTTCTGGATTCAGGCTGTCTGTGCTGCCGCACCCAAGGCGATCTGATTGGCGCCCTCAAATCCTTGTCCGAGCGTAGCGCGCGTCAGGACATTGCGCCCATCACCCGCGTCATCATCGAAACCACCGGTCTGGCCGACCCGGTGCCGATCATTTACACCTTGATGGAGGATGCTTTCGTCAGAGCCCGTTATTTGTGCGATGGCGTCGTCACGACTGTTTCTGCGATGCATGGGCATGAACAGCTTGAACACTACTCAGAAACCACACGGCAAATTGTGGCGGCGGATCGCCTCTTGATCACCAAGTGCGACCTCGCAGGAACCCAGGCAGTGGAGGCGCTGCAAGCCAGCCTTTCACAACTCAACGCACACGCGGTTCAAACGCTGGTGCGCAGGGGGCAGGCGCCTCTGGACGTGTTAGCGGGCAACGGCCTGTATGGGCGTTCGCACCTTCAGAAAGTCAGCCTGCCGAACTGGATGGGAACACCCCACATTCCGCTTGTGGCAGACCTTGATTTGACACGTGTCAGTAACGATAGCGATCAAGACCACAGCAGCGTCCAGCGCCTTCATTTACCCCCACTCACTCGGCATCACACCGACGAGACTCACAGTTTTGTCGTGCGCTTTACCCAGGAAGTCCCTTGGTTCGGATTCTCACTGGTAATGGGACACATACTGCGTAAATACGGTAAACACTTGTTGCGCGTCAAAGGCTTGATGCTGGCTGCAGATGACCCGCGCCCATTGGTCGTGCAGTGTGTGCAAGACGTTGCTTATCCGCCCGTACGTCTGCCTGCGTGGCCAAAGGAAGGGGCGTTTGCCGACGGGTGTAGCCGGCTGGTATTCATCACTCGCGGCTTGCTGAAGGATCAGATTGAATCCCTCTGCGACGACTTGTCCAACTTGCCGGCAGATCGGCCCGCGCTAAGACAAAGTGCGGCGGATTTAGCCCTGCCGACACGCTGCTGGTTTTCCCAGCGAGTCCCCGTCATGAACAACCAAAAACTACAACACGGTGGATGGTTCGTTCAGTCAACACAACTGAAGTGACCCAAGGAGGAAAACCTGCAATCGCTCATGACCTGCCATGCCGCCAACCGTACGTGGACACTTGTCGGAGATCAGCGCAGGCACCGTCGCCCGGGAGGCGCAGTGAGCTGCAATGAACTGGCGGGAAAAACCATTCGCATGACGTTAAAAATGGCTGAAGCGTCATAGCCCGACGCAGGGTCGGGCTATGGTGCTTGCTTAAAACGCTTATTACTTAAGCGTGATAGTGCCTTTCATCATGCTGATGTGGCCTGGGAATGTGCAGAAGAACGCGTACGGTCCAGCATTGAGCTTCGACACATCGAAGGTCACCGAATCTTTTTCGCCAGCACCAATGATTTTGGTGTGGGCAATGACGCGAGCATCGCCGTCTTTCAGGTAGTTCTTGTCGACACCCATGGCAATACCGTCGGTAGCGATGGGCTGCGCATCAGCTTCTTTGGCCAATACCCAGTTATGGCCCATGACTGCTTTTGCCATGCTGCCGGAGTGGGTCAGATTAACGGTGAACGTCTTGCAGGTTTTGTCGACAGTGATTTCTTTAGTGCTGTAGGACATCTGGTCCGTGGAATCGATGTCGACCTTGCACTCTGCCGCTAACAGGTGGCTACTGGCTAACGTCAGCAGGGATACAGCAACAAGTTTACGAAGCATGGTGAATCTCCAAGGCAGGGTAATTTTTTGAAGAAAACTGTCCGGCGGAAGACTGCCTGATCTGCGGTCAAGTTCCAATGATCTGCGTCAATGCAACGCATGCCATGGGCTGCAGCTATCGACGTCATCAACACAATCAACCAACCAGGCGAGTGGCGGTGCCATAACATGGGCCATCATCACTCTCTGGAGCACACATCATGCACCTCAACAGCCTGTTTCGCAGCTTGTTTGCTGCATATGCCTGTGGCGCCAGCGGTACCTATGAGCGCCATTACGATTAACCCGGGCGCGACTGGCGCTTGGACTGATCTGTCCGAGCCCTTACTCTGTGAGCGTCGATGACCCTGGAGTAAGCAATGTCTTTAACGTCTGTATGTGTATTTTGCGGTGCCAGTACCGGCACCCACCCCGCCTACCGCGAAGCCGCCATTGCGCTGGGTCGTGCGCTGGCTGAACGTAAGCTGACCCTGGTCTATGGCGGCGGTGCCGTCGGCCTGATGGGTATCGTGGCCGATGCCGCCTTGGCGGCGGGCGGCGAAGTGATCGGGATCATTCCTCAAAGCCTGAAAAATGCTGAAGTGGGCCACGAAGGCCTGACCCGCCTGGAAGTCGTCGATGGCATGCACGCCCGCAAAGCGCGTATGGCAGAGCTGAGCGATGCCTTTATCGCCTTGCCGGGCGGCTTGGGTACGCTGGAAGAGATGTTCGAAGTCTGGACCTGGGGCCAACTGGGCTATCACGCCAAACCGCTGGGCCTGATGGAAGTGAACGGCTTCTACAGCAAACTGACCGGTTTTCTCGACCACTTGGTCAGCGAAGGTTTCGTCCGCGAGCCGCACCGCGGCATGCTGCAGGTCAGCGAGTCGCCGAGCGAACTGCTGGACGCCCTTGATGCCTGGATACCCCTTGCGGCGCCAAAGTGGGCAGACCAAAAGCCGACCTGATCAGCAGGTCAAAAGTCGTGCAGAGACCGTTGAGTACACAACGCCGTGTGCCCGACCCCGTTCTCAGGCAGAATAGCGGCATTTCCCGCCTTATACAGAGGACCGCCCATGGCTAAACCTAACTATTCCTTCGCCAAACGTCAGAGAGATCTGGCAAAAGAGCAGAAGAAAGAGGAAAAGCTGCAGAAAAAGAATGCTGCCCTGACTGAAACCGGCGTGGAAGGCGAAGCCGTTGAAGGCCAAGAGCCTGCCGACGATGCTGAGGCGACTCCAGAGCAAACGCCTGCCAGCTGAACCTGCGGGGCTTCGCCAATCGACGAAGCCCGTACGCCACGTCTGTCGCTCAAGCGACAGACCATGGCCTCCCACCTTCTAAGCACCTTCACGACAGTTGATTACCCTGAGCGCTGACTGGCATCACCGTCACGCGAACCTCCGGGTCATGGCTGCCGCCCCCCAGAATCACCCCACGCAACGGCGACACATCGGAAAAATCCCGGCCCCAGGCCAGGCTGATGTGCTCCAACGCAGGCTGCACATTGTTGGTCGGATCAAAGTCGACCCAACCCAGCACCGGACAAAATACCGAAATCCAGGCATGCGAAGCGTCCGCACCGATCATTCGTGGCTGACCCGGCGGCGGCTGAGTGAGCAGATAGCCACTGACATAGCGTGCCGCGAGGCCGCGTGAGCGCAGACAGGCAAGCATCAAGTGAGCAAAGTCCTGACACACCCCGCGTCGATTTTCCAGCACCTCAACCAGCGGCGTTGCCACCTGAGTGGCCTCATCATCGAAGGTGAACTCACTGAAAATTTTCTCCATCAACGCCTGCGCGCACAGCAATAGCGGCTGATCGAGGGCAAAACAGCTTTCAGAGAAATCGACGAAGGTTTGTTTCAAATGCACATAGGGCGACTCGAAACGGAACCGGCACGCTTCAAGAATCGCCGGCGACATCGGCCGCCCGCTGTAGGTCAACGCGCTTCGCGTGGCCTCCCAACCGGCGGACTCGCGAAAGTCCAGCGGCGGCCGGGCCAGCACTTCGATCCGCAATCGCGCGCTGACCTTCAATTCATCATGCGGTCTTTCGAACGCCAGACGCGTAAGCGGGTTACCAAACACATCCAGTTCGTCCCGCCGAGAGGTCGGCGTTGGCGTGATCAGCAATTGCTGCTCGGTGCAACGCTGCCAGGGGCAAGGCCGTGGCCACAAATGCGCCAATTGCTGCGCCAGAGACACCGGGCTGTCGTATTCGTAGTGAGTGTCGTGAAGAATCTGGTAATGGGCACTCATCAGACGGATACCGTGCGCTGGCTAACATCATCGACGTGGGCAAAATGGCGCAGGGCCAATCGGTCCGATACTTGGCCGCTGGCCTCACCGATGCTCTGCAGCAAATCGGCCAGACCATTGAGTACAGCGCGCACGCTGCTTTGGCCGAACAATGGATTCTCCAGGCTGCCAAGGTCGAAGATCGACAGACGCTTGATCAGCAACGGCAGACTGGCATCACGGGGCGCGCCGAAGTCATCGTTCAAACGGGCCAGCGAACGCGACACCAGCTTCAGCTGGAATAACACCGCGTGCGGGTTTTGCTCATCGAGCAACAGCAGGTCGAGCACCGGAATCAGTTGCGGCACCGCCAGGTAACGCGAGCGATACGTGATGCTGCTGTTGCCCAGCTCCAGCAACCATTCCAGGCCCGCGTCATCGTTAACCGCAGCATCGCGCAGGAATGCCGCCAGGCTGGTGCTGAGAAACCGTAGACGTTCGATGCGCCGACCGATCATCAAAAAGCGCCAGCCTTCATCGCGGGTCATGTCGTCCAGAGCAAAGCCGGACAAGGCTGCCAGCGACATCACCAGACGATTGAGGAAATCCAGCAGTTCGCCAAAATCGGGCTCGTCGGTTTCCAGACTCATGGCTTCGCGTTGCAGCTCAACCAATGCCTGCCAGTTTTCTCGCGACAGCTTGCCGCGCACTTGCGATGCCGCCCACTGCAGACGTTGCAGGTTGGCACGCAGGCTGAATGACCAGTCTTCGCCCAACAGTGCCGCGAGCAAACGCTCGTGCAGCTCGCCCCCTTCTTCCTCGTCTGGCAGCAGGTGCAGGCTCTCGCCCAGCTTCACCGCCGCTTGCAGGGCCAAAGGGTCATCGCCATCGACATAGCGCGCCAGCATGATCCGCAGCAACCGCGCACTGACATCGCAACGCTCGCAATAGCGGCCGAACCAGAACAGATTCTCCACCACCCGCGATGGCAGATAAGGGTCTCGACGGATCAGGTCGCGCACACCGAGGGCGCGCTGACCTTTCCACGGTTCGACACCATAGACCCGCTCACCCAACACCCAAGTGTCCTTGCTCGCCCCGCCGCTCTGCATCGACACCACCTCGGCATCGGCTTGCGCCGCCACCCGGGTCAATCCGCCCGGCAGCACCCGATAACCGTCTGCGCTGGCGACGGCGTACACCCGCATCCCAATCGCCCGAGGCTGCAACTGACCGCTGTCAGCGTGCCAGACCGGCGCGTGGGACAGCTGCGCCAGTTCTTGCGCAACATAAGCGTAAGGCCGAGCCCGCATCCGTTGCGCTAATGCCTGTCGCTGCTCGGCATTCAAATCGCGGCCAAACACCGGTGTGAAACTTTGTGACGGGAACGCCGGCTTGATCAGCAGTTCTGGGAGTTTTGCCAGTGCCTGCTCCAGCACCGGAGGCTCGCCACACCACCAGGTGGCCACGGACGGGAGGATCAATTTTTCACCAAACAGGTGCTCATTGATTTTCGGCAGAAAACCCAGCAAGCCGGGAGACTCCAGAACGCCGCTGCCCAAGGCATTGGCGACCAGCACGCGTCCTTGGCGCACCGCTTCCAGCAAGCCGGGAACGCCCAGCGCAGAGTCGGTGCGCAATTCCAGCGGATCGCAGAAGTCATCATCGAGCCGACGCATGATCGCGTGAACCCGACGCAGGCCACTGAGCGTTTTCAGGTAGACCGTGGCGTCGCGCACCGTCAGATCGCCGCCTTCTACCAGTGGATAACCCAGTTGGCGAGCGAGATAAAGGTGTTCGAAGTAGCTTTCGTTGAAGCGGCCGGGGGTCAACAGCACCACCAGAGGCGCCTCTTTGTCGCTGGGCGCCTGGCGCACCAGCGTCTCCTGCAAGGCGCGGAAAAAGCTCGACAGATGCTGCACCTGCAAGTCGCGGTACATGTCCGGGAACGCGCGCGAGACGATTTGCCGGTTCTCTAGCGCATAACCGGCACCCGAGGGCGCCTGAGTACGGTCGGCGGTTACCCACCACCGGCCATTAGAGCTGCGGGCCAGATCCACGGCGTACATGTGCAGGAACGTGCCTTCGGGCGGCCTCATGCCCTGACACGGCCACAGAAAATTGTTATGCCCGAACACCAGCTCCGCCGGCAGCAAACCGTCGGCGATCAACTGTTGAGGGCCGTACAGGTCGGCCAGCACCGCATTGAGCAACCGCGCCCGCTGAGCGATGCCTGCGGCGACGTGCTGCCATTCCTGAGCGGGTATCAGATGCGGCAGCAGATCCAGCTCCCAGGGCCGGTCTGCGCCTTTTGGATCGGCGTAGACGTTGTAGGTCACCCCGTTTTCCTGAATCTGACGCGTGAGCAACGCCTGCCGCTGCATTAATTGTGCGGGCGTGCTGCGTTGCAGATGCTCATACAGACGCTGCCAATGTGGGCGAACAGCGCCGCTGACATCCAGCATCTCGTGATAAGTGCCCGCAGTGAGCGGATAACGGACAAGCAGGTCGGGCATGAAGGGCTCGGCAGACAACAAAAGACGTCAGATTAGTGCAGACAGATATCACGCGTATGGGTAAACCCTGCGCGTGAGATCTCCCTGAATGGGCTTGTTTTAATGGCGACGCATATCCAGCGTCATGGGCAGTTCATCATTAATGCTCAACAACGGCACGTGCAGCTTGCCGGCGCTATGACCGATACGGAAAAAACGCGACAGACGCCGGCTTTCGGCTTCGTTGGCATTCACCGGCAACGTCTCGTAATTACGCCCGCCTGGATGCGCGACATGATACTCGCACCCTCCCAGCGAACGTTGCATCCACGTGTCGAGCAGGTCGAACACCAGCGGCGCGTGCACCGGAATGGTCGGCTGCAAACAATTGGACGGTTGCCAGGCGCGATAACGCACACCCGCGACGAACTCGCCGACACGCCCTGTCGGTTGCAGTGGCACCGCGATGCCATTGCAGGTCAGCATGTAGCGCTGCGGCGGCAAGCCGTTGACCTTGACCTGCAAACGTTCCAGCGACGAGTCGACATAACGAACGGCACCACCCGCAGCCCCCTCTTCGCCCAGCACATGCCAAGGCTCCAGTGCCTGACGCACTTCCAGTTCGATACCGCTGACCGCGTAGTCGCCGACTTTCGGGAACCGGAACTCCAGATGCGCGGCAAACCATTCGGCACGCACTGGATAACCGGCGGCATTCAGCTCGACGATGACATCGGCAAAATCCTGCTCGATAAAGTGCGGCAGCATGAAGCGGTCGTGCAGTTCGGTGCCCCAACGCGCCAACTTCCCGGGTGCATAAGGCTCACGCCAGAAACGCGCGACCAGCGCCCGCAGCAATAGCTGCTGGGCCAGACTCATGCGGGCATGGGGTGGCATTTCAAAAGCGCGCAGCTCCAGCAGGCCCAAACGCCCCGTTGCGCCATCCGGCGAATAGAGCTTGTCGACACAGAACTCAGCGCGGTGCGTGTTGCCGGTGACATCGATCAACAGGTTTCGCAGCAGCCGATCCACCAGCCACGGCGCACATTCCTCGCCGGGTTCCGGCATTTGTGCGAAGGCGATTTCCAGCTCGTACAACGAGTCGTTGCGCGCCTCGTCGACACGCGGCGCTTGCGAGGTCGGGCCGATAAACAACCCGGAAAACAGGTACGACAACGAGGGATGATTGTGCCAATAGCTGAGCAGGCTGCGCAGCAAATCCGGACGCCGCAAAAAGGGAGAATCCGCCGGGGTCGCGCCACCAAGGACGAAGTGGTTACCACCGCCGGTACCGGTGTGGCGACCATCGATCATGAATTTTTCGGTGGTCAGGCGTGTCAGTCGCGCCTGTTCATAGAGAAATTCGGTGCGTTCGACCAACTCATCCCAACTGGCAGAAGGCTGCACATTGACTTCAATCACGCCAGGATCAGGGGTGATCCGGAAGTTCGACAGCCGTGGATCACTCGGGGGTTCATAACCTTCAAGCAATACCGGGCAGTGCAGCTCCTCGGCAGTGGCTTCGATGGCAGCGACCAGCTCAAGGTAATCCTCCAGCTTCTCCAGCGGCGGCATGAACAGGTACAACCGCCCTTCCCGTGCTTCAGCGCACAGCGCGGTACGGGTCAGCCAATGGGCCGACTCCGCAGTCTCGGGCTCACGCTCTTCGTTGAGGTTGACCTGCTCGGTCAGGCCGCTCAACTGCGACTGCACCTGAGCGCTGCTCGGCAGTTCGGCGAAGTCCTGGTTATGGTCAGTCGGGTGAATGAACGGGTATTCCGACGCTTTGACCCACGGTTGCGAGGCCAGCGGCAATCGGTAACCCAATGCCGAATCCCCCGGCACCAGTCGGCAATGTTCGTCACGCAGGAACCAGCGACCGCTTTGCCATACATCGCCAGCAGTCGCGCGGGTCAGCGGCAGCACCTGGCCGATGACCTTATCCAGACCTTGGGCGAAGACTTTACGCAGGCGATCACGTTCCAGCTTGTCATCGAGACGTGAATCCTCGGCACTGACATTCAGAGGCAACGCGCCTTCGCGCCACAGGTAATAGAAATTGTCTTCGTAAGCCGGGAAAACGAAACGCCCCGGCAGCTTCAGGCGCCCGGCAACGCTGGCGAGAAAACGTCCGGCCATCTCGCCATCGGCGCCGTAGTCTTCGCCTTCATCGGCAATCAGTGCGTTGTTATGCCATACAGGCTGGCCGTCTTTGCGCCAAAAGCAGTTCAGCGACCAGCGCGGCAGTTGCTCGCCGGGGTACCACTTGCCTTGACCGAAGTGCACGATCCCCAGCGGCGCGTAGTGCTTACGCATGCGCTGATAAAGCTCGGCCGAGAGCTTGCGCTTCTCTGGCCCCAGCGCTGCGGTGTTCCATTCATCGCCGTCGCGGTCATCGATGGAAACGAACGTCGGTTCGCCGCCCATGGTCAGGCGCACATCGTCAGCGATCAAATCGGTGTCGATCTGGTGCCCGAGGGCCTGGATCGCCAGCCACTGCTCTTCGCTGTACGGCTTGGTGACGCGAGGCGCTTCCCAGATGCGCTCGACCGACATTTCATGGGTGAACTCGGTTTCGCACGGCTCGACCAAGCCACTGATCGGCGCCGCAGAAGACGGCTCGGGGCTGCATGCCAATGGAATATGGCCTTCGCCAGCGAACAGACCGGATGTTGCATCAAGTCCGACCCAACCAGCGCCGGGCAGATACACCTCGCACCACGCGTGCAAATCGGTGAAATCGACATCGGTGCCAGACGGCCCGTCGAGTGCTTCGACATCCGCCTTGAGCTGGATTAGGTACCCCGACACGAAGCGCGCGGCCATGCCCAAGTGACGCAGCAACTGCACCAGCAACCAGGCCGAATCGCGGCATGAGCCGGAAGCGTTTTCCAGGGTGAATTCCGGCGTCTGCACGCCGGGCTCCATACGAATCAGGTAGTCGATGTCCTGGCTCAAGCACTGGTTCAGCGCCACCAGAAAGTCGATGGCAGGCAACGGCGTACGATCGATGCTCGCCAGATAGGCTGCGAACTTCGGCGTGAGTGGCAATTGTTCAAGGTACGGCGCCAGCTCACGCTGTTCGTCACGGGCGTAGGAAAAGGGGATTTTTTCCGCGTACGGCTCAAGAAAAAAGTCGAACGGGTTGAACACCGCCATCTCGGCGACCAGATCAACTTCAACGCGTAATTCATTGGTCTTTTCGGGGAAGACCAGACGGGCCAGGTAATTACCTTGAGGGTCCTGCTGCCAGTTGATGAAGTGCTGCTCCGGCAGGACTTTCAAGGCATAGGACAAAATGCGCGTACGGCTATGAGCCGCCGGACGGAGTCGAACGATCTGTGGACCCAGCTCTACTGCGCGGTCGTAGCGGTAATGCGTGACATGGTGCAAGGCGATATGAATCGACACGGCGTGCCTCCTGCGAGCCTGGACGGTAATGGAACCGCGCAAGACTTATGCCATCCGGGCAAATACTGCGGTTCCTTGGTACAGCAGCAGCGCGGGGCACCATTAAAGCGCCATGCCTGACCTGCGGTGCAAGCGTTGCACAGAAACAGGGCAAGACGGAGGGATTTTTACGGAGGGGAGTGTCAGTAAGGTCTTTTGTGACCGATAGGCAGTCTTCGCAGCGGGACGCGGAGTTGCAAGCCTGCTCCCACAGGTCAATGAGATCCTTGTGGGAACAGGCTTGCCTGCGAATGGCTTAGCGCGGAACCACTGGCTTGCGCACAGGGCGCTGGCTCTTGCCGCCTTTGGCGGCCTCGATACGCTCTTTGGTCGCTTGCTTGTTGCGGGCAAACGCCGCCGCTTTGGCCTCTTCGCGCTTGTCCCACGGGTTGCCGCCATCGCTGGCGCGTGGTGGCAGGCCAGTATGCTGGGTCTGAATCAGCGTGGTCTTGGCGACTTTGTGGCTGCCGACCGGCGTCGAGTTCTTGCGACGGGCGCTCTCGTAGCTATCAGTCGCAGGTTGATGCAGCGGGATCAACTGATTCTTGCCTGGCCCAATCAGGTCGGCGCGGCCCATGCGTATAAGGGCTTCACGCAGCGTCGGCCAGCCTTTCGGGTCGTGGTAGCGCAGGAACGCCTTGTGCAGTCGGCGCTGCTCTTCGCTTTTAACGATGGTGACCGAGTCGCTCTTGTAGGTCACTTTGCGCAGCGGGTTCTTGCCCGAGTGATACATGGCGGTGGCGGTGGCCATCGGCGACGGGTAGAACGCCTGCACCTGATCGGCGCGGAAACCGTTGCCCTTGAGCCACAGGGCCAGGTTCATCATGTCTTCATCGGTGGTGCCCGGGTGAGCCGCGATGAAGTACGGAATCAGGTACTGCTCTTTACCGGCTTCTTTCGAATACTTCTCGAACATGCGCTTGAACTTGTCATAGCTGCCAATGCCCGGCTTCATCATCTGGTTGAGTGGACCTTCCTCGGTGTGTTCCGGGGCGATCTTCAGGTAACCACCAACGTGGTGAGTCACCAACTCTTTGACGTACTCCGGCGACTCGACGGCCAGGTCGTAGCGCAGGCCGGAGGCGATCAGGATTTTCTTCACGCCTGGCAACGCACGGGCGCTGCGGTACAGCTGAATCAGGGCCGAGTGGTCGGTGTTCAGATTCGGGCAAATGCCAGGGAACACGCAGGACGGCTTGCGGCAGGCGGACTCGATCTCGGTGCTCTTGCAGGCGATGCGATACATGTTCGCCGTCGGGCCGCCGAGGTCGGAAATAACGCCGGTAAAACCCGGAACCTTGTCGCGAATTTCTTCGATTTCGCGAATGATCGACTCTTCGGAACGGTTCTGAATGATCCGCCCTTCGTGCTCGGTGATCGAGCAGAAGGTACAGCCGCCGAAGCAGCCACGCATAATGTTCACCGAGAAACGGATCATGTCGTAGGCCGGGATTTTCTCCTTGCCATACGCCGGGTGCGGAACACGCGCATAGGGCATGCCGAACACGTAGTCCATTTCTTCGGTGGTCATCGGAATCGGTGGCGGGTTGAACCAGACGTCCACTTCTCCGTGCTTCTGCACCAGTGCGCGGGCGTTGCCCGGGTTGGTTTCCAGGTGCAAAACGCGGTTGGCGTGAGCATAGAGCACGGCGTCAGCGCGGACTTTTTCCATGGACGGCAGACGAATGACCGTCTTGTCGCGAGTCATCCGAGGGCTGGCCAACAACTGCACAACCTTGGCTTCCTGCGGATCGTCCACCGGACCTTTTTCCTGCTCGATGGCGCAGGCCTGGGTGTCCTGGGTGTTGACGTACGGGTTGATGATCTTGTCGACCTTGCCCGGACGGTCAATACGCGTGGAGTCGACTTCGTACCAGCCTTGCGGCGTGTCGCGACGAATGAATGCAGTGCCGCGCACGTCGGTGATGTCTTCGATCTTGTGACCGTAGGACAGACGCTGGGCCACCTCGACAATGGCGCGTTCGGCGTTGCCGTACAGCAGGATATCGGCGCAAGCGTCGATCAGGATCGAGTTGCGAACCCGGTCCTGCCAGTAATCGTAATGCGCGATGCGGCGCAACGAGGCTTCGATACCGCCCAGCACGATCGGCACATGTTTATACGCTTCTTTGCAGCGCTGGCTGTACACCAGACTGGCACGGTCCGGACGCTTGCCGGCCATACCGCCCGGCGTGTACGCGTCATCGGAGCGCACTTTTTTGTCGGCGGTGTAGCGGTTGATCATCGAGTCCATATTGCCCGCAGCGACACCGAAGAACAGGTTCGGCTCGCCGAGCTTCATGAAGTCGTCTTTGGACTGCCAGTTTGGCTGGGCGATGATCCCGACGCGGAAGCCCTGAGACTCCAGCAGCCGGCCGATGATCGCCATGCCGAACGACGGATGGTCAACGTATGCATCGCCGGTGACGATGATGATGTCGCAGGAATCCCAGCCAAGCTGATCCATTTCTTCCCGGCACATGGGCAGGAAAGGCGCGGGTCCGAAACATTCGGCCCAGTACTTGGGATAGTCAAATAATGGCTTGGCTGCTTGCATGTCGATGACCGGCGTTGGTGTTCAGGGAGGCAATTTTTATCGAGAAAATCGCGGTCGCGGAATATAGCACAAAAAATAACCAATTCCGACTACGACGGTCGGCTTTAAACGATAGACCCTCGCCACGCCAGCCCCGCTAGCGGGTGTGGCAGCCCAGCTTTTTTCTTGCCTCCCACAGCGATGTCTGATTAACCCGAAGTCACGAGCTGTTGCTCCAGACACGTCGGCAGGACATGGATCGCCAGCCCGACAGGGTTTTATCATTCAGGGAATATAGGCCGTGAACCTACAACGCAGCTCCACCGTCCTGCTCGCAGGGCTCACCTTCAGCGCCGCACTGAACAGCATTGCCGCCGACTCAGCTGCATTCATTCACCCAGGGATATTGCTGAACAATCAGCGACTGGATTTTGTCCGGGAAGCCATCGAACAAGGACGCTCACCCTGGCGACCATCGTACGTGCTATTGATGGCGGATCCCCTGGCCGCTCTAGACTATCGACCATCGCCCTGGAAAACCGTCGAATGCGGGCCGTTTTCCAAGCCGGACAAGGGTTGTTCGGATGAGGTGCGCGATGCACAGGCGGCTTACACACAGGCTCTGGCGTGGTCCTATAGCGGTGAACGCAAGCATGCCGAGAACGCCGTCGCCATCATGAATGCCTGGGCCCGCACACTTGCAGGCGGGCATACCCACTCCAACGCACCGCTTCAAGCCTCATGGTCCGCGCAACTCTGGACGCGAGCAGCGGAAATCATCCGCTATCGCTCCGACGCTTGGGCGCACGTCGATATCGAGCGTTTTTCACACATGCTGCTCACCCAGTATCTACCCGACATACAACGCGGTGCCGCGCAGCGCATCGGCGTCTGTCACTACGGCAACTGGCAAGCGAGCGGTATCGAGGCGCAGCTCAATATCGGCGTATTCCTTGATGATCGCCAACTGTACGAAAAAGCCATCGCTGACTGGCGCAAACGGCTTCCAGCCTTCATTTACTCAAGCGCCGACGGCCCTTTGCCTATCGCGCCACCTGATTGCAGCAAGACAGAAGCCGAGCTGATCACGTACTGGGAGGGCCAGACTGTGTTCGTCACAGGGCACGCTCAAGAAACCTGCCGCGATCTTGAACACACCGCCTATGGATTCGCGGCGTTTATCAATGTCGCCGAAACCGCCTATATCCAAGGCATCGATCTGTATGAAGAGCAATCGCAACGACTGCGCGACGGCATGGAATTCCACACGCGCTACCGGAACGAAAAGGTCACGCCCGACTGGCTGTGCAACGGCAAGCTGGTAGGGGATCTGAACGGAACGCTTGAGGTGGCGTACAACCACTTCGCCAATCGCAAGCAGCAAGCCCTGCCTGAAACACAACGCTGGCTGCTAGAGCGACGTCCGGCACGGGGCTATTTCCACTACCTTTGGGAGACACTGACCCATGCCGAAACCGGTTCGTAATCAAGCAGCCTTGCCGCGAGTGAGTCTCTCGCGGATCAATCGTCGTCGAAGTTGTAACTGCCCGGCGCGAGGTTCTCGAAACGGGTGTATTTGCCGATGAACGCCAGCCGCGTCGTACCGATAGGTCCGTTACGCTGCTTGCCGATGATGATCTCGGCGATGCCTTTATGCTCGGTTTCCGGGTGATACACCTCGTCCCGGTAAACGAACATGATCACGTCGGCATCCTGCTCGATCGCTCCGGATTCGCGCAAGTCGGAGTTGATCGGGCGCTTGTTGGGACGCTGTTCCAGGGAACGGTTGAGCTGGGACAACGCGACCACTGGGCAGGCGAATTCTTTGGCCAGGGATTTCAACGAGCGAGAAATCTCGGAAATCTCGTTGGTACGGTTGTCACCGCTAGAGCCCGGAATCTGCATCAATTGCAGGTAGTCGATCATGATCAGGCCAACTTCGCCGTGCTCACGCACCACGCGACGAGTACGCGCGCGCATCTCTGAAGGGCTGATGCCGGCGGTGTCATCGATAAACAGTTTGCGGTCGTTGAGCAGATTGACCGCGGATGTCAGGCGTGGCCAATCGTCGTCTTCCAGCCGCCCGGCGCGGACTTTGGACTGGTCGATGCGACCCAGCGACGACAGCATACGCATGATCAGCGATTCACCTGGCATCTCCAGCGAATAGACCAGGACGACCTTATCGCTACGCAGAACCGCGTTCTCCACCAGGTTCATGGCGAATGTGGTTTTACCCATCGACGGACGACCCGCAACAATGATCAGGTCAGACGGTTGCAGGCCACTGGTTTTCTCGTCGAGGTCGGTATACCCGGTAGACAGCCCAGTAATCGCGTTGTCGGTGTTGAACAACGTGTCGATGCGATCAATGGCTTTGGTCAGCAGGTCGTTGACGCTGACCGGGCCGCCACTTTTTGGACGCGCTTCGGCAATCTGGAAGATCTGCCGCTCGGCCTCGTCGAGAATCTCGGCGGCGCTACGGCCTTCTGGATTGAACGCGCTGTCGGCGATTTCGGCACTGATGCCGATCAACTGCCGCAAGGTCGCCCGTTCACGCACGATCTGCGCGTAAGCCTTGATGTTGGCGACCGACGGAATGTTTTTTGCCAGTTCGCTGAGATAACCCAGGCCGCCGACCTGCGAGGTCTGGCCTTCCTTGTCCAATTGCTCGGCAAGGGTGACCACGTCAATCGGACTGTTTTGATCAGCCAGTTTGGCGATAGCACGGAAAATCAGGCGGTGGTCATGTCGATAGAAATCGCCGTCCGACACTTGATCGAGCACGCGCTCCCAGGCGTTGTTGTCCAGCATCAGACCACCGAGCACAGCCTGTTCGGCCTCGATGGAGTGCGGCGGTACCTTGAGGGCAGCAGTTTGCAGATCGTATTGCTCAGGCGCGGAAATATCGTTCATGGCCACACGGAATCAGGGGGAACAGAAAGACAAAAGGCACGACCTGTGAACAGGATCGTGCCCGATGTTAACCGCCTGACGAGCAAGTCGCCAGACGATTGAGTGTTGCTTAAGCCGCTACAACAATAACGCGTACAGTGGCTTCTACGTCGCTGTGCAGATGCACGGCTACGTCGAATTCGCCAATGTTACGGATAGTGCCGTTCGGCAGACGAACTTCGCTTTTTGCAACTTCAACGCCAGAGGCGGTCAGTGCATCAGCGATGTCGTGGGTGCCGATCGAACCGAACAGCTTGCCTTCGTCACCGGCGGTGGCAGTGATAGTCACTTCCAGCTCAGCCAGTTGGGCAGCGCGAGTTTCGGCAGAAGCTTTTTTGTCTGCAGCCAGTTTTTCCAGGTCAGCACGACGCTCTTCGAACGCAGCCACGTTGGCAGCGGTCGCAGCGGTAGCTTTACCGTACGGCAGCAAGTAGTTACGACCGTAACCGGCCTTAACATTTACTTTGTCGCCCAGGTTGCCCAGGTTGGCGACTTTTTCCAGAAGGATCAGTTGCATGTGAAAATCCTCTTAACTTTTAACCTTCACCGTCCGCAGATCCGTTATCGACATCTTTCGACGCGAAACGACCGCGAAAATCAATCAGGCTGTCGACGATGGCTAACACCACCAGCAACGGATAGATCAGCTGCATAAACAGCAACAGCGTTACGTACAACCCCACCAACCAGAACCTGCCAAGGTGCTTTCCAGCCACCAGGCCATGTATCAAGGCCAGCCCTGCAAACACCAGCGGTACGCTGCACAACGGTGTCAACATCGCCATCTGTGGACCGAAATTCGGCCCCAGAAGCATGCACACCAGCAGCACCAACGCCGGCACCCGCGGGAGTCTTATGCTGCGAAACTCGCTGCCAAAACCACCTGGGTTGTACAACAACGCTTGCCAGTAACGCCCAAGGATCAGGCTCAACAAACTGACGATCTGCAACAAAGCCGCTATAAGGCCATTAAGGACCGGTGCAATCAGTGCCCCCAGACGCGCTCGCTCTTCTACCGATAACTGCTGGTAGAGACCATCGAGGACTTGCGGCAGGAGTTTTTGCAACTCCAGCGCCATCGCTTCGATGGGTTCGCGGAAAACCGCACCCAGGATTACTGCATACAACAACCCCAATGCCACGCTGACCAGCAGCACGCGGACCCAGGACTGGCTGACACGTAACAACGCTGCCAACCCTAGCGAACCCAACAACACCATAAGCGTGCGGGGTTCACCGAAATACCACCAGACCAAAGCTGGCAGCAGAGCCCAGGCGAGGATGCCAACGGCATCACTCAAGCCGCGCCGCAGAAGCACAAGGCATCCTGCGGCAGCACTCAACCAGAACAACAGCGGCAACGCCGCACATCCGACCACTACGAGAGTGGCCTGCACGCGGCCGCGCATGATGAAATTAGCCATGGCGCGCATGCGTTCTATCCCTTACTACTTTGTCGACTGCCTGGTCTCAGCGGCCGTGGCTGTCGGTGTAGGCCAGCAGGGCCAGGAAGCGGGCACGCTTGATAGCGGTGGCCAGCTGACGCTGATAACGTGCTTTTGTACCGGTGATACGGCTTGGAACGATTTTGCCGGTCTCGGATACGTAGGCTTTCAGAGTGTTGAGATCTTTGTAATCGATCTCTTTCACGTCTTCAGCGGTGAAGCGGCAGAATTTACGACGACGGAAGAAACGTGCCATGTAATTGGCTCCTCAAAAGGTCCGTGGATTACTCGTCAGCGTTATCGCTGGCGTCGCTGTTGTCGCCGTCATCGCCATCGGCGCTGTCGGAGTGCTCAGGACGGTCACGACGCTCACGGCGCTCACTGCGGTTTTCTTCAGCCTTGAGCATCTCGGACTGGCCAGTAACGGCTTCGTCGCGACGGATGACCAGGTTACGGATCACGGCATCGTTGTAACGGAAGTTGTCTTCCAGTTCAGCCAAAGCTTTACCGGTGCATTCAACGTTCAGCATCACGTAGTGAGCCTTGTGAACATTGTTGATTGCATAGGCCAGTTGACGACGGCCCCAATCTTCCAGACGGTGGATTTTGCCGCCGTCTTCTTCGATCAGCTTGGTATAACGCTCAACCATGCCGCCGACTTGCTCGCTTTGATCCGGGTGGACCAAAAAGATGATTTCGTAATGACGCATGAATGCTCCTTACGGGTTGTAGCCTGCCGCTAACTAAAAAGCGGTCAGACAAGGAGTGAATGACACTGTTTGTCTTGCTCAGGGACAGGCACATGAGCGCCTGCCGTGACAGCAAGGGGCGCAATTGTAGAGAAGGGCTTGGAGAGGTGCAAGGCAATTGGTGATTATTTGAGCAGAGAGCCGCTCAGGAGCTTCAGCCATGCTTAGACAAGAACTGTAGGAGATTCCGCCCCGTCTTCGACGCCGCGCTGTCGCACAGCAAACCGGGTCCCTGTAGGAGCTGCCGAAGGCTGCGATAAGGTCCAAAGGACCTTCGCGAGACAAGCCTCATGACCACTTCGCGGTCAATCGCAGCCTTCGGCAGCTCCTACAAAAAAATCAAATCAGCCTTTTTTACCCGTTGCCGCCGCCTTGACGCTGCGCTGACGCAGCGCTTCGAACAGGCACACGCCCGTCGCCACGGAGACGTTCAGGCTGCTGACGCTACCAGCCATCGGCAGGCGCACCAGATAGTCGCAATGGTCGCGGGTCAAACGACGCATGCCTTTGCCTTCAGCGCCCATGATCAGAATCGTTGGGCCGGTCAGGTCTTGCTGATACAACTCCACCTCAGCCTCACCCGCCGTACCGACAACCCAAAGGCCGCGCTGCTGAAGCTTCTCAAGGGTACGGGCCAGATTGGTGACCGCCACCAGGGGAATCACTTCCGCCGCGCCGCAGGCCACTTTTCGTACCGTCGGCGTCAACGTCGCCGACTTGTCCTTGGGTACCACAACCGCGAGTGCACCGGCCGCATCGGCGGTGCGCAGGCACGCACCGAGGTTGTGCGGATCGGTCACGCCGTCGAGCACGAGAATCAGCGGCGCGCCTTCGGTACGGTCGAGCAGCTCGTCGAGCATGGCTTCGCCCCACACCTGACTCGGGCTGACTTCGGCAACCACACCCTGGTGCACGCCTTCGACCCAGACGTCCATTTCGCGACGCTCGGCCTGACCTACGGACACACGGTTCTCGTTAGCCAGCTGAATCAACACCTGAACCCGCGGATCATTGCGGTTTTCAGCCAGCCAGACTTGCTTGACCCGTTTTGGGTGGTGACGCAACAGCGCTTCTACGGCATGCATGCCGTAGATTTTTTCCAACTGACTCATGACTTGGCCTTAGGTTTACGCACCCCACCGCTTTTCGCAGCGGGGGCCGAGCCCGATTTTGGCGGACCCTTACGGTGTTTGCTCGGTTTGGATGACTTGGGCGACGAATCGGAATCCACTTTACTGGACTTTCCCGACGCCGCCTTTCCACCACCTTTCGCTTCTGCCAACAAGGCCTGCTTCAGCTCTCGGCTTTTGCGCACTTCCGCGTTTTTCGCGGCAGCATCACTTGGCCGATAAGCTTCAGCGACTGGCGCAGCCTTGGTCGAAGCGCCACGGCGCCCCGCTTTGGCCGGCGCAGCAGCTTTTTCCACGGCAGCAGGTTCAGCGCCACGACGCTTGCGACCAATCGGTGCGCTGATGGTTTTTTCAGCCATCTCGAAGTCGATCTTGCGTTCGTCGAGATCGACGCGCATGACCCGCACTTCAACGGTATCGCCCAAGCGGAAACTACGACCTGTACGCTCGCCCGCCAAGCGGTGATGGACCGGATCGAAGTGGTAGTAATCGCCCGGCAAGGCAGTGACGTGCACCAGACCTTCGACGTAGATATCGGTCAGCTCGACGAACAGACCAAAACCGGTAACCGCCGTGATCACACCTGGGAACGACTCACCCACGCGGTCTTTCATGAACTCGCATTTGAGCCAGTTGACCACGTCGCGAGTGGCCTCGTCGGCACGGCGCTCGCTCATGGAACATTGCTCGCCCAACTGCTCCAGAATCGCTTCATCGTACGGATAGATGCGCGCTTTCGGGATGGTCATGGCACCTGCACGACGAACGTGCGGGGTGTCTTGCTTGGAGTGGATCACGCTACGGATAGCCCGGTGCGTGAGCAAGTCCGGGTAGCGACGAATCGGCGAAGTGAAGTGCGTGTATGCCTCGTAATTCAGGCCGAAGTGACCCTGGTTATCCGCGCTGTACACCGCCTGACTCAACGAGCGCAGCATCACGGTCTGGATCAGGTGGAAATCCGGACGATCCTTGATGCTTGCCAGCAGCGCCTGGTAATCCTTCGGCGACGGACCGTCTTTGCCCTTGTGCAGCGACAGACCCAGCTCGCCGAGGAAAGCCCGGAGTTTCTCCAGACGCTCTGGCGGCGGACCATCGTGCACGCGGTACAAGGCAGGAATTTCGTGCTTTTTCAGGAATTCAGCCGTGGCCACGTTGGCCGCCAGCATGCATTCCTCGATCAGCTTGTGAGCATCGTTACGCGTGGTCGGCCGGATTTCGGCGATCTTGCGCTCAGTGCCGAAGATGATCCGGGTTTCCTGGGTTTCGAAATCGATCGCGCCACGGGTATGGCGGGCGCTCAGCAGCACCTTGTACAGCGCATAAAGCTGCTTGAGGTGCGGCACGACGCCAGCGTATTCGCTACGCAATTCCTTGGCTTCAGTGGTTTTCGGCTGTTCCAGGATTGCACTGACCTTGTTGTAGGTCAGACGAGCATGGGAGTGAATGACTGCTTCGTAAAACTGGTAATCGGTCATCTCACCGGTTTTGGAGAGGGTCATCTCACAGACCATGGCCAGGCGATCGACGTGCGGGTTCAGCGAGCACAAGCCGTTGGACAGCTGCTCGGGCAACATCGGAATCACGCGCTCGGGGAAGTACACCGAGTTGCCACGCACTTGCGATTCAGCGTCCAGCGCCGAACCGATCTTGACGTAGCTCGATACGTCGGCGATGGCCACGTACAGCTTCCAGCCACCGGAAAACAGACGCAGCTTGCCAGGCCTGGCTTCGCAGAAGACCGCATCGTCGAAGTCGCGGGCATCTTCGCCATCAATGGTAACGAACGGCAGATGACGCAGATCGACGCGGTGTTCCTTGTCTTTCTCTTCGACTTCCGGCTTGAGCTTGGCGGCTTCTTTAAGTACCGCTTCAGGCCAGACGTGCGGGATGTCGTAGGTGCGCAGGGCGATGTCGATCTCCATGCCGGGCGCCATGTAGTTGCCCACTACTTCGACCACATCACCTTGCGGCTGGAAGCGCGGCGTCGGCCAGTGAGTAATTTTCACCTCGACGAACTGACCAATCTTGGCGCTGGAATTGCGTCCCGGAGTGATCAGCACTTCCTGCTGGATCTTTGGATTGTCAGGCACGACGAAACCAATGCCGCTCTCTTCGAAGTAGCGACCAACGATGGTTTCGTGAGCGCGGGAGATCACTTCGACGATCACGCCTTCGCGACGACCTCGACGATCAAGACCAGAAACACGCGCCAGTGCACGATCACCGTCGAACACCAGACGCATTTGCGCCGGGCTCATGAACAGGTCATCGGTACCATCATCCGGAATGAGGAAGCCGAAGCCATCACGGTGACCGGTGATACGGCCAAGGATCAGGTCGAGCTTATCCACAGGGGCATACGTGCCCCGGCGTGTGTATATCAACTGAGCATCGCGCTCCATGGCGCGCAAGCGGCGACGCAGGGCTTCGAACTGGTCTTCAGTTGTCAGGCCAAACTCTTCCACCAATTGCTCGCGACTCGCCGGAGACCCTCGATCGGCAAGATGCTGCAAAATCAGCTCACGGCTGGGGATAGGGTTTTCGTATTTTTCCGCTTCACGAGCGGCCTCGGGATCGAGGGACTGCCAATCGGCCATTAGAATGAGTTCACCTTATCTATATATATTTAGTTTGGCATATACCGGATTGAAACGCGAAGACACCATTCGCCATCTCCGTTCGCTATTTCAAAAATATTTTTCACCACGGGGGTTTACAGGTACTAAGCTCCTCCGTATGATGCGGCCCACAACGACGGCAAACGTTGTTGTAGTTGAAAGTAAACAATAGCTTAACCGCTGTTGCTGAACCCAACGAACTGCCCAGATGGTGAAATTGGTAGACACGCCAGCTTCAGGTGCTGGTGACCGCAAGGTCGTGGAAGTTCGAGTCTTCTTCTGGGCACCAATTCAAACAAAACCGAGCCTCGTGCTCGGTTTTGTGTTTTCTGCGTTTGATATTCTAGATCAACCATCAGAAGCCGCCACCTCAGGGTGCGCCCGGCACACCCTCTTCTAATTCAATAGTTCCGAGTTGTTAAGCGCGGAACTGACCCAGGCTGGCCTTCAATTGTGCCGCCAGACCATCAAGCACTTTACCGCTGGCTGTGGTTTCCACAACCGCCTGAGCCGCGCGCTGAGCCTGAGCATGAATAACTTCCACCCGCCCTCTCACCGCGTGCGCCCCTTGCGCCTGATGCGCCGCAGCCTGAGTTGCAAGGCCAATGGCGGCATGCACCTGCTCTACCGACGCCTGTACCGTCAATTGCAGCTTCGCGCTGTTACGCAGCACTGCCAGACCCTCATTTGCCTGTCGACCTGCCAGACCAATGGCTGCCACCGCTTCTTTGGCGCCCTGCTGCAAGGCCCCAATATGCGCCTGGATATCGCCCGTAGAGCGCTGAGTCTTGCTGGCCAGTGCACGCACTTCGTCCGCCACCACCGCAAAACCGCGACCGGTTTCACCCGCCCGAGCCGCCTCGATCGCCGCGTTAAGGGCCAGCAAGTTGGTTTGCTCGGCGATGCCGTGAATAACGGTCAACACCACTTCAATCTGCTCGCTTTGCTGCGCCAGACGCTCAATGACCTTGGCGCCAGTATCGACCTGCCCCGCCAGCGCTTCGATCAAGTTACCCACCTGCGTTGACGTCCGCGTGTTTTCGTCGGTCGCCACTCGAATGTCGACGACCTGCTTCAAGGCCGCCTGCATCGCATTACTTTCTGCCTGAGCCTCATCCGCCATCTGCGAAAGCGCTTTGAGGCTCGCAGCCACCTCATCACGCTGCAGCTCAGCCGCCTTGCCCGACCCGGCGTTACGCAGGCTCAGGGCGCCGATTTCCACCCCGGTACGCTGCGCCACATCACCCGCCTCGCGCACAATGGGTTGAAGTTTATCGACGAAGCGATTAACCGCTGACGCCATGTCACCGATTTCATCGTCGCTATTGAGCTGCACCCGCTTGGTCAAATCACCCTCACCGGCCGCAAGATCATCCAGGGCGGCAATCAGCAGGTGCAACTTGCTCACGACCCGGCGCCCGAGCACCACAGCCAGTAGCAGTAACACGCCAAGACCAACCAGCGCCAGGCCCAGACCGATCCGCCAGCGCAAGGTGGCTGCCGCTTCCTGAACCGTAACGCTGGTATTGGCGGCCATTGCCGTAGCGGCGGTCTGCGCCGACTGCAAACGCGTACGCAACGCCGCCGAACTATCGGCCGCAGCCCCCACCAGACTGTCAGAAACCAACTGCTCGCCGCTGACGATCAATGCCGAGAAGCGCTTATCCAGAGCAGCAAGGTTCTCCTCGACCGCCGCCGTGGAGACGCCCATCAACACCTTGCCAATCTCGACGCCATTCGGGCTAATTGATGCTTCGACGTAATAAACCGAAGGGTCATTCTTGGCGGCGCTCAGGACTTTATCCATAGGCCGCTCACCCTCCCCCTTGGCGAGTAAGGCCTTGATCTGCGGGCTCTCACGATTCAGGTAGCGGGTCAGGTGCTCACCCTGCGCATCGTCATAAATAACAAACAATACGTTGGGATTGCGCTGAGCGCGGCGGGCAAACTCCGACAGGGTCGGCGTATCGTTATCCCACATGGCACGCGGGGCGACTGCCGCCAGCAACTGCGCCATGTCGTTAGCCGAATCTTGAAGGTTTTTTTCGAGCGTCCCGCGTAACTGCACCTGCTCATCTTTCAGACGCGACGACAGGCCCGCACTCAGACGCTGACGAGTACTGGAAGACAACCCGTCCAGACTGGAGGTAACTTCCCGACTCGCCTGCTCCAATTCCGTAGACAAGTGTTGCGAATCTACACCTAGCCGAGCGGCCAGATCAGCCTCAAGCGCCGTCACCGTGCTCCGCGTCAGAGCGACCGCCACCAACACTTGCACCAAAAGGGCGACACCAAGGGCAATGAACACAGGCCGCAACAAGCGGCTACGTAAAAGAGAAAGGACAGCAGACACAGGATTATCCCTCTACTACGGATGCCACTGAAATGATGGCACTCCTTGAGAGGATAATTACAGCAAGCGTCGTGCCGCGCCAGCACTAACCGATAGGCAGATACGACAAAGGGCCACATAAGTGGCCCTTTGTCGCATTCCAATAACTATTTCAACGGTTTATCAAGCAAACGGATGACGCAGTACGATCGTCTCGTTGCGGTCCGGACCCGTGGAAATGATATCGATCGGCGCACCGACCAACTCTTCCACACGCTTGATATAGGCACGAGCATTTGCTGGCAGCTCTTCCAGGGTTTTGGCGCCCACGGTCGACTCGGTCCAGCCCGGCATTTCTTCGTAAACCGGCATCAGGCCGATGTAGCTGTCAGCATCGGTCGGTGCGTCGATCACTGCACCATTTTCGTTCTTGTAGCCGACGCAGATATTGATGGTTTCCAGACCGTCGAGCACGTCGAGCTTGGTCAGGCACAGGCCGGAGATGCTGTTGATCTCGATAGCGCGACGCAGGATGACCGCATCGAACCAACCGCAACGGCGAGCACGACCGGTGGTTGCACCGAATTCGTGACCGCGCTTGGCCAGGAACGCACCTACATCGTCGAACAACTCAGTCGGGAAAGGCCCCGAACCGACACGAGTGGTGTAAGCCTTGGTGATGCCGAGGATGTAATCCAGGTACATCGGGCCAAAACCCGAACCGGTCGCGATGCCGCCAGCGGTCGTGTTCGAGCTGGTCACGTACGGGTAAGTACCGTGGTCGATGTCCAGCAGCGAACCCTGGGCACCTTCGAACATGATGTCTTTGCCTTCGCGGCGCATCTCATGCAGCGCAGCAGTGACGTCGAGCATCATCGGCTTGAGCAGTTCGGCGTATTCCATGCACTCGTCGAGAGTCTTCTGGAAGTCGATAGCTGGCTCTTTGTAGTAATTGACCAGAACGAAGTTATGGTAATCGAGCAGCTCGCCCAGCTTGGCCGCGAAACGTTCGCGATGGAACAGGTCGCCAATGCGCAGACCGCGACGTGCGACCTTGTCTTCGTAAGCCGGGCCAATGCCACGACCGGTCGTACCGATCTTGAGCTCGCCACGCGCCTTCTCACGCGCCTGATCCAGCGCAACGTGATAGGACAAGATCAGTGGGCAGGAAGGGCTGATACGCAGACGATCACGTACCGGAATACCCTTCTCTTCGAGCTTAATGATTTCTCGCATGAGCGCGTCAGGCGCAACCACCACACCGTTGCCGATCAGGCACTGCACGCCATCGCGCAGCACACCGGACGGAATCAGGTGCAATACGGTTTTTTCGCCATCGATCACCAAGGTGTGGCCAGCGTTGTGGCCACCTTGGTATCGAACTACAGCGGTAGCATGTTCGGTCAGCAGATCAACGATCTTGCCTTTGCCCTCATCACCCCATTGGGTGCCCAGGACTACGACATTCTTACCCATAACACTTGTCCTCTTTCGCGCAAACTTGGTGCCGGCTGCGGCCGGCAGGGAAACTCAAGAAGCCAGCGGCACTAACTGCCAAAGCCCGTCATGCTGAATCAACTGCCGGTCACAATCAGCTTCACGTGCGGCAGATACCGGCTGCCCAGGCAACGCCTGAACCACACGATGGCCGTCGCTACGCAATTGGCAAACCTGCTGCCAGAGCGCTGTATCGGTACTGTCGGGCATCCAGATACCGCCAGACGGTAGCTTGATATCCGCACGCCCCAGTGTGACCAGGGTTTTCAAATCGGTGGAGAAACCGGTCGCCGGGCGTGCCCGACCAAAATCCGCGCCGATATCGTCATAGCGACCGCCCTGGGCGATCATTTGACCTACGCCCGGCACGAACACCGCAAACACGACGCCGGTGTGGTAATGGTAACCACGCAACTCGCCGAGATCGAAATACAGCGGCAATTGCGGGAAGCGCACAGAAAGACGCTCGGCAATCACCAGCAAATCATCCAGGGCCGCCAATACCGGAGCGGGCGCGTGCGCCAGACGATCACGAGCGGACGCAAGCACTTCACGGCCACCACACAAATCAACCAACGCGCGCAACATTGCTGCCAGATCAGCCGGCAAATCAGCCGTGAGCGCGATAACTTCATCTATCGCCTTGCGCTGCAAAGCGTCGAACAGCTGCTGTTCGGCCTGACCAGACAAACCGGCGGCACGCGCCAGGCCACGGTAAATACCGACATGGCCCAGGTCCATATGCACATCCGGCACATCGGCCAACTGCAGCATAGCCAACATCAGGCTAATGACTTCGACATCACTGCTCGGGCTCGCATCGCCGTACAACTCGGCGCCCAACTGAATAGGGCTGCGCGAGGACGACAAGGCCCGCGGCTGCGCATGCAACACGCTGCCGGCATAGCATAGACGGCTCGGCCCTTCGCGACGCAAAGTGTGCGCATCGATACGCGCCACTTGCGGCGTGATATCGGCTCGAAAACCCAGTTGCCGGCCTGATTGCGGGTCGATCACCTTGAAGGTGCGCAGATCCAGGTCCTGCCCTGCGCCAATGAGCAGCGACTCCAGGTATTCGATATGCGGGGTAACGACGAACTCATAGCCCCAGCTCTGGAACAGATCCAACACCTGACGACGCGCCACTTCAATGCGCGCCGCTTCCGGCGGCAGTACTTCTTCGATGCCATCTGGTAGCAGCCAGCGGTCAACCGTTGCCATTACGCCAATCCCCTATGATCCGGGCGGCCAGCCCTGAGGGCGAGCCTTGAGTGAAGCAGAGTGTGGTCATGTTTGGCGTGCTTGTACGTGCAAGCCCAACAGAACGAGCGGCCCGAGACCCGCTGTACAGACCACTCTCCTCGAAAAACCTTGCCCAGCGCTTTAACACGCCACGGCCAATCAATCGTGCAGACGCAAAAAAGCCGGGATTTTCCCGGCTGCCGCATCATACACACGTTTTCCTAAACGATCACCCCGCCAGGCGGTTTTGCCGCCCGGCGGGTGAACCGATTATGGCTTCGATTTTTCCAGATAGCGGAAGAAATCGCTGCTTGGGTCCAGCACCATCACGTCGCTTTTGTTCGCGAAGCTTTCACGGTAGGCGCGCAGGCTACGGTAGAAACCGTAGAACTCCTGATCCTGACCATAGGCCTTGGCGTAGATCGCGGACGCCTGGGCATCGCCATCACCGCGAGCTTCTTCAGACTCACGATAGGCTTCTGCCAGAAGAACCCGACGCTGACGATCGGCATCGGCACGAATGCCTTCTGCCAGCTCGTTACCCTTGGCCCGATGCTCACGCGCTTCACGCTCACGCTCGGTACTCATCCGCTCGAAAACGCTGCGGTTCACTTCTTTCGGCAGGTCAATACCCTTGACCCGGACATCAATAACTTCAATGCCCAGCTCTTTGCTTGCCATCGTGTTGAGCGAAGCGGTGATATCCGCCATCAACGCATCACGTTCGCCCGACACTACCTCATGCAAGGTGCGCTTGCCGAACTGATCGCGCAGCCCGGATTCAAGACGGCGTGACAGGCGTTCATCAGCGATCTGCTTGAGACCGGAGGTCGCGGTATAGAAACGCTCAGCGTCCTTCACCCGCCACTTGGCATAGGCATCGACCATGACGGCTTTCTTTTCAAGCGTCAGGAAGCGCTGCGTCGGTGCATCGAGGGTCATCAAGCGCCCATCGAACTTGCGCACCTGATTGACATACGGAACCTTCACATGCAGACCCGGCTGGACGTCCGCCTGGACGACGCGACCGAATTGCAGCAAGACCGCACGCTCAGTCTGGGCAACGATGTAGAAGCTATTCCAGGCAACGACCGCCAGCACTACACAAACAATCAGGGCGATCAGCGATTTATTGCTCATCAGCGACTCTCCCTTGAACGCGCATCGTGCTGCGGTTCACTCGCGGCACGTGCCCCGACTTCATTGGCAGTAGCAGGTGCTCCGGTTGCAGGAGCAGTGGCGCTACGACCGCTTTCGATCATCTTGTCCAATGGCAGATAAAGCAGGTTGTTCTGCCCTTTGTTGCCACCGGTCACGAGAACCTTGCTGGTGTTGCTGAATACCTCTTGCATGGTGTCCAGATACAAACGCTCACGCGTCACTTCTGGAGCCTTGCGGTACTCGACGACCAGTTTGGTAAAGCGATCTGCCTCACCCTTGGCACGAGACACGACTTCATCGCGATAGCCATTGGCATTTTCGACGATGCGCTGAGCCTGACCACGCGCTTCCGGGATCACACCGTTAGCGTAGGTTTCAGCCTGGTTGCGCGAACGCTGCTCGTCTTCACGTGCACGAATCACGTCATCGAAGGCTTCCTGAACTTCACGCGGCGCCGCAGCGCTTTGCACGTTCACCTGGGTCACTGTGATGCCGGTACGGTACGTATCGAGGAAGCGCTGCAGGCGTTCCTTGATTTCGCTGGCCATCAGCTCACGACCTTCAGTCAGCACCTGATCCATCGCGGTGGAACCCACCACATGGCGCAAGGCGCTTTCAGTCGCATGCTGCAGACTGATTTCCGGCTGATCGACGTTCAGCACGAAATCCTTCAGGTTGGTGATTTTGTATTGCACGGTCAGCGGCACTTCGACGATGTTTTCGTCTTCGGTCAGCATCTGCCCTTGCTTGCTATAGGCACGCTCACGCGTGACGTTTTCCATGAACTTCTGATCGAACGGCGGGAAGTAGATATTCAGACCGGCACCGACGGTTTCGTAGTATTTGCCGAAGCGCAGCACCACGGCTTGCTCCTGCTCATCCACCACGTAAATGGCGCTGTACAGCCAGATAGCGGCCAGTACGACAAGACCAATGCCGAGCAGACCCAAACCGCCGCCCTTGCGCTGACCACCGTCCTCACCACCACCACGTTTTTTACTACCACCGAACAACCCATTCAGGCTTTCCTGCAGCTTTCGGAAGGCCTCGTCGAGATCTGGTGGCCCCTTGCGGTCGCCGCCCTTGCGCTTACCACCCCAAGGATCCTGATTATTCGAGTTGCCACCCGGCTCATTCCAAGCCATAGCGCTCTCCATCTGATAAAGCAAAGACGCACCCACGGCGCGCCGACCAATGCTACAGAATGCCTGTGTCCGCGGCACAACCGCTTTCCCACGCTTTTATTGCAAAGTGTGTTGCTCGATGAATTCCAGCGGTTGCATTCCTTCGCGACTTACCAGGCGATTGAACTCAACACGCGGTAAACGTACCGCCAACAGACTCCCACCCTCCTCATCGTGCTCTTCGCTTTGCACAGCGCCCAACTTGAAGAACTGTGCACGCAGTCGAGCAAAACGCTGAGGCAAGCGCAAGGTGCCAACGAATAAATCATCGCCCAGCAGCTCAGCCACTGCCTGCTTAAGCAGATCCAGCCCTCGACCATCGCGGGCAGACACCCAGACTCGTTGCGGCTTGCCATCGGCATCACGCTGAATCTGGGGCTCTACCCCTTCAAGCAAATCGAGTTTGTTATACACCTCAAGGATCGGCAAGCTTTCTGCCCCGATCTCGCCAAGCACCGCCATCACTTGCTCGATCTGCGCCATGCGTTCAGGCTCATGGGCATCGATGACGTGCAGCAGCAAGTCGGAGTTGCTCGACTCTTCAAGCGTGGCGCGAAACGCTTCGACCAGTTTGTGCGGCAGATGACGAATGAAACCCACTGTATCAGCCAACACGATTGGCCCAAAGTCATCGAGTTCAAGACGACGCAGGGTGGGGTCGAGCGTAGCAAACAGTTGATCTGCGGCAAAGACATTGGAATCGGTCACCGCATTGAACAGCGTCGACTTGCCGGCGTTGGTATAACCCACCAGCGATACCGAAGGAATATCGGCACGCTTGCGACCGCGACGGGCCTGCTCTCGCTGACTGCGGACCTTCTCCAAACGGCTCTTGAGCTGCCGCACGCGAACCCGCAGCAAACGTCGGTCGGTTTCCAGCTGGGTTTCACCCGGACCGCGCATACCGATACCGCCGCCCTGCCGTTCCAGGTGAGTCCAGCCACGAACCAGACGAGTACTCATGTGATCGAGCTGAGCCAGCTCGACCTGCAACTTGCCTTCGTGAGTACGCGCACGCTGCGCGAAGATATCCAGAATCAAACCGGTACGATCAAGCACGCGACACTCGAAAACGCGTTCGAGGTTGCGTTCCTGACTCGGCGTGAGGACGTGATTGAAAATCACGATATCTATGTGCTCGGCTTTGACCTGATCGCGAAGTTCCTCGACCTTGCCGCTGCCAATCAGATATTTGGCTGTTGGCCGATGACGCGGCACGTTAACGAACGCGACGGTTTCGGCGCCGGCCGAAATGGCCAGTTCCTGAAACTCCTGCGGATCTTCACGCGCCTCAGGGTCCTGACCATCCAAGTGAACGAGAATGGCCCGTTCACCACCACCGTGGCGCTCAAAGAACAAAGCAGACTCCTATCAGGCGTTACCTGGCTCAGCGTCGCCCAGCTCCGTTTCGGCTGCACTAGGCAAGCGAATTGGACGAACTGGCACAACGGTAGAGATGGCGTGTTTGTAAACCATTTGGCTGACGGTGTTTTTCAGCAAAATAACGAACTGGTCAAAGGACTCGATCGTGCCTTGCAGCTTGATACCGTTAACCAGATAAATCGAAACCCCAACCTTCTCTTTACGTAAAGTGTTCAGGTAAGGGTCTTGTAGCGAATGCCCTTTTGACATGTGCCGCACTCCTTTAAGGATCAATAGAAAAAATAGTAAGCAAAATGGCTTAAGCCGCTACCCCCCAAGGATAGACGGCAATTGCAAGGTATCAGCTCAATATGGAGACCGATCCCAGGTATTTCAAGGCACGTGGCAGATTGTCGCAAGCCAGGCTGTCCAACCAATGTAAATCTGCCCAGCTACGCAACCAAGTGAACTGGCGCTTGGCCAACTGGCGCGTGGCAATAACGCCACGTTCCTGCATCTGGTCTCGCGTCAGTTTGCCATCCAGATGATCCCAGACTTGGCGATAGCCCACTGCTCGCATCGACGACAACCCCGAATGCAGGTCACCTCGTGCGCGCAGAGCTAAGACCTCATCAACGAAGCCCTGTTCCAGCATTTGTGCAAATCGTTGTGCGATACGGTCATGCAGTAAATGGCGATCCGCCGGAGCGATGGCCAAGTTCGCGACAGTATAGGGTAATTGAGGGCGTCCCGAAGCGGCTGCATCAGTACTTTGCGCAGTTTGTTGCTCGCGAAGCGCGGTCATGCTCAATCCGCTCACCCGATAAACTTCCAGAGCACGAATCAGCCGCTGTGGATCATTGGGATGAATTCGCGCAGCCGACACGGGATCAATCTCGGCCAATTGATCGTGCAGGTCCTGCCAGCCAAGGGTCGCAGCTTCGGCTTCGAGCTGGGCGCGAACCCCCGCATCGGCCGGTGGCATGTCCGCCAACCCGTCCTGCAATGCCTTGAAATACAACATTGTCCCGCCCACCAGTAGCGGAATATTTCCGCGGGCGGTGATTTCGGCCATCGCGGCCAGCGCATCAGCGCGAAAGTCGGCGGCCGAATAGCTTTGTAGGGGATCAAGAATATCGATCAGACGATGGGGAAACTCGGCCAGCAACGCCTTGGAGGGCTTGGCGGTGCCGATGTCCATGCCGCGATAGACCAGCGCCGAATCAACGCTAATCAACTCACAAGGCAGGACCTTGGTCAGCTCAATGGCCAGATCGGTCTTGCCAGCGGCAGTGGGCCCCATGAGGAAAATAGCCGGGGGCAAAGCACTCATCAGCGACCGCGCAAGAAAAGTTTGTCCAGATCATCCAGACCCATTTGGGTCCAGGTCGGACGACCATGGTTGCATTGGCCGCTGCGCTCGGTGTTTTCCATGTCGCGCAGCAGTCCGTTCATTTCCGGCAAGGCCAGACGTCGGTTGGCTCGTATCGCTCCGTGACAGGCCATGGTCCCTAGCAGTTCGTTCAGGTGAGCCTGAATCCGGTCACTGGTGCCGTACTCCATCAAGTCGGCCAACACGTCATGCACCAGCCGATTGGCTTCAGCCTGTTTGAGCAACGCGGGGATTTGCCGAATGGCCAGGGTTTCAGGGCCCAATCGCTGCAGCTCAAAGCCCAGGAGCTGGAACCAGGTGACGTGTTCTTCGGCGCAATCGGCCTCACGCTGGCTGACCGCGATGGACTCTGGAACCAACAAAGGCTGGCCGCTCAGTCCCTCGCTGGCCATGGCGATCTTCAAGCGTTCGTACATGATACGTTCGTGAGCGGCGTGCATATCCACCAGCACCAGGCCGTGGGCGTTTTCCGCGAGGATATAAATCCCTTTGAGCTGCGCCAGGGCATAACCCAGCGGCGGGATGTCGTCCTGAGAGCCCGGCAAAGGTGCCGCCCCGCCTTCCGGCAGCGGCGCGAAGAACTCGCGGTACGCGCTTTGCGCCTCGGCGGTCGGCAGGGGTGCGGAAGTGCGGGGTGAATATTGGTATTGAAAACCCGCACCTGAGCCTGAGCCCGCAGGCCGCACGTAGGGCTCGGCCTGTGGCTGCTCCAGCAGATTATTGGCCAGGCGCATTTCGCCTTGAGGGCCGAACTCACCCGCATCCGGCCCAGTCGGGCGTATCAGCGCAGTCACTGGCGCGGTGCCGGCCAGTTGGTTTTCCGGCCTGACATCACCCAGTGCGCGGTGCAGCGTGCCATACAGGAAGTCGTGAACCATGCGCCCGTCACGGAAGCGGACTTCGTGCTTGGTCGGGTGCACGTTAACGTCGACCACCGCAGGATCAACCTCGAAAAACAGGACAAAAGTCGGATGTCGACCGTTGAACAGCACGTCGCGATACGCTTGGCGCACCGCATGGGCGACCAGCTTGTCGCGCACCGCACGGCCGTTCACGTAGAAATACTGCAAGTCTGCCTGACTGCGGGAGAACGTCGGCAAACCGACCCAACCCCACAAATGCAGGCCGTTGCGCTCAACCTCGATCGGCAGCGCCTGCTCCAGAAAACCCGGACCACAAATCGCAGCCACACGACGGGCGCGAGCGTTGTCATCATTGGCTTCGTGCAGGCTGAGGATCGTTTTGCCGTTGTGCCGCAAATGGAACGCGACATCGAAACGCGCCAGCGCCATACGTTTGATCACTTCTTGCAGGTGATCGAACTCGGTTTTTTCGGCCTTGAGAAATTTGCGACGCGCTGGCGTGTTGAAAAACAGATCGCGAACCTCTACGGAGGTGCCCACAGGGTGTGCGGCCGGCTGCACCCGCGAAGCCATGTCGCGGCCCTCGGTCTCGACCTGCCATGCCTGATCGGCATCACGGGTGCGTGAGGTCAGGGTCAGACGTGCCACCGAACTGATCGACGCCAGCGCTTCACCCCGAAAGCCCAGGCTCATCACCCGCTCAAGGTCTTCCAGTTCGCGAATTTTACTGGTTGCGTGCCGTGCGAGCGCCAACGGCAAGTCCTCAGAGGAGATTCCGCCGCCATCATCGCGCACACGCAGCAGCTTGATCCCGGCCTGCTCAACATCGATATCGATGCGTTTGGCCCCTGAATCCAGGCTGTTTTCCAGCAGTTCCTTGATGACCGATGCGGGTCGTTCGACCACCTCACCGGCCGCGATCTGGTTCGCCAGCCTCGGACTAAGCAACTCAATCCGCGCGCTGCTATTCGTCTCACCGCTGTCGATCACGCCATCCACTACTGACTCGCTCATGGCTGAGCGGCCAGTGTGTTGCTTGGGATATCCAACGTCTGCCCCACTCTGAGCTCATCGGTTTTCAAGCTGTTGGCATTCCGTAACGTCGACACGCTCACCTGATAACGAACCGCAATCATGGCCAGCGTCTCACCCGAGCGAACCGTATGGTCGCGCGGCCCCTGGACGATCTTGCCATTGTCCCGCAGCCAAGCAATGTAGGTGCCCAATGGCGGATTTTGCTGGAAGAACTGTTTAACACCCGCACTGATGGAGCGCGCCAATGCCTGCTGATGAGAGGAGCCAGTGAGCTTCGCCGCTTCCGCCGAGTTGGAGATGAAGCCGGTCTCTACCAGGATCGAAGGGATATCCGGGGACTTGAGCACCATAAACCCGGCCTGCTCGACTCGGGATTTGTGCAGCGACGTGACGTGACCGATATTACTCAGCACTTTCTGCCCGACGTTGAGGCTGGAAGACAGCGAGGCGGTCATGGACAAGTCCAGGAGCACCCCGGCCAGCATCTTGTCCTTGTCGTCGAGACTTACGGCGCCAGCGCCACCGATCAAGTCGGAACGGTTTTCGCTGTCGGCCAGCCAGCGCGCGGTCTCGGAAGTGGCGCCGCGCTCAGACAAGGCAAATACCGAAGCACCGAACGCCGCCGAGGAAGGCGCGGCGTCTGCGTGGATCGAAACGAACAGGTCAGCGCCCTTCTGGCGAGCGATTTCCGTGCGTTTACGCAATGGAATAAAGTAGTCGCCGGTACGTGTCAGCTCGGCACGGTAGCCTTTCTCCGAATTGATCTGGCGCTGTAATTCCTTGGCTATGGACAACACGATGTCTTTTTCCTTCTGACCACGTGCACCGCCCGCGCCAGGGTCTTCGCCGCCGTGACCCGCATCGATGGCGATCACGATATCGCGCTTGCCGTTGGGGACAGGCACCAGCCTGATCTCAGGCTTGGCCGGACTGATCGGCACGGCAGGCGCCGTATTAGCCGCCGTATCGGGCACGACCGGGCTCGCTTGCGCGTCCTGATCGAACAGATCGACCACCAGACGGTTGCCATACTGTTGGTTGGGCGCAAGGATAAAGCTTTTCGGGTTAACAGCCTTTTTAAGGTCGATGACCACGCGCAAATCGGTAGGCGTACGCTGGGCAGAACGCATGCTGATGATCGGCGTATTCTCCGTCGATATCTTCAGGGGCGCTGCCAGCGTTGCACCATTGATGTCGATAACCAGACGATCAGGGGATGTCAGGGTGAAAACACTGTGTTGAACCGGACCGGACAAGTCAAAAACCAGCCGAGTGTTGTCCGGTGCACGCCATAGGCGAACACTTCGTACCTGTGTAGCGGCTAACGCGTCGACAGCCAGTGCCGTCAGCAGCAGACCTACAACAGTAACCAGCGCGCGCATGCGCATACCTAACCCCATCATTTATTTGAATTCCAAAGCCAAAGCGGCACACCAGGTTTCGCCACGCGAGCCTTCCGGGCTCAAAGTCAGTGATCGACCTTCCGCATGCGTCCCAATGGTAATGGTCAGGTCAGGCTTTGGCAAAAAACCTGCACCACGTTGGGGCCACTCGATCAGGCAAAGCGCACTCCCGTCGAAGTAATCACGGATACCCATGTACTCTAGCTCCTCAGGATCGACCAGCCTGTACAGATCAAAGTGAAAGGCCCGCACCGGTCCTATTTCATAGGGTTCGACCAGGGTAAAGGTCGGACTTTTGACCGCACCGACATACCCAAAGCCCCGGATAATCCCGCGGGACAGGGTCGTTTTACCCGCACCGAGGTCGCCTTCCAGAAAAATAACCCCAAGCCCTTCGGTCACCTGGGCGATACGAGAACCGAAGCTCATCATGGCGTCTTCATTGGCCAAATGCAGCGTTAGTTCAGACACGGTGACTGCTCCTCCAATAACTGACGAATGGCTGGAATAACATCACTGGCCGCCAGCCCTCGGCCCAATTGCCCTGCACGCTCGCCCGCGCTGGCGTGTAACCAGACCGCCAGGCACGCTGCCTCGAACGCGGGCAGCTTCTGCGCCATCAACGCGCCGATCAGTCCCGCCAGCACATCGCCCAAACCCGCCGTGGCCATCGCAGGGTGACCGCGATCACATAACGCCAGCCGCCCATCGACACTGGCAACCAGGCTGCCCGCGCCCTTGAGGACGACAACCGCCTTGTATTTCTGCGCCAGCGCATGCGCCGCAGTTGGACGATCCGCCTGAATATCCTGGGTGCTGACGCCGAGCAGACGCGCCGCTTCGCCTGGATGCGGGGTAATCACGCTATCGGGCGGCAGGGTCACGAAATCGCGGGCCAGCAGATTTAGCGCATCGGCATCCCACACTTGCGGCCGCAGGGCATTGGCCGCCGCCGACAACAGACTGCGGCCCCAACTGGCCTGCCCCAAACCTGGCCCCACCACCAACACTGCCGCAGGCTCGATCAAGGCGCGCAACTGATTGGCAGAGCTGATGCCGGTGCTCATCACCTCGGGGACGCGCATCAGGGCGGGTGGTACATGTTCGCTGCGGGTCGCGAGCGTGACCATGCCGGCACCGCTGCGCAAGGTGCTTTCTGCCGACAATAGGGCCGCACCACCAAAACCATGGTCGCCGCCAATCACCAGCACGCGACCGAACATGCCCTTGTTCGCCGTTGCAGGCCGAGCAGTCAGGCGCGGGAGATTAAAGGTATCCAGACGTTTCGCACTGACGGGTGTTTGCGCGACGATCAGTGGATCGGCCTGCAGGTCATCGAATACCAACTCGCCCACCAGGTCCGCAGCATCGCCGGTGAACAACCCCAGTTTCAGGCCGATAAAGGTCACCGTAAGCCGAGCCTGCACGGCAACGCCAAGCGTTCTGCCGGTATCGGCACATAAGCCGGAAGGGATATCGACTGCCACGACTGGCAGACCGCTGGCATTGATTGCATTGATCGCGCTGCGGTAAGGCTCTCGCACGTCAACGCTCAAGCCTGTGCCGAGTAGCGCATCCAGCACAATGCCGCTCAGCGCCTGTTCGGCGGACCAGTCCTTGATGTTGACGCCCGCCGCCACTGCTTCGGCATGCGCCTGCAAGGCGTCGCCGGACAATTGCGCAGGGTCACCCACCGCCAGCACCAGGACCTGCCAGCCAGCTCGCTGGGCCTGCGCCGCAACCAGATAACCATCACCGGCGTTATTGCCGCGCCCTGCCAGGACGGTCAATTCGCGTGCTTCTGGCCAATGGCGGCGCAGCGCTCGCCAGGCCGCATGAGCCGCACGCTGCATCAATTCAATGCCGGGCGTACCGGCTGCAATCAGTCGGGCGTCGAGGTCTCGCACGTGGGCTGCGCTGTACAATGCGTCGGGTTTAGTTGGCAACATGCGTCTATAGGCTCCGATGTCTGGCAGAATTATACGCACCTCAGCCCCGGTTTCCTCTTCGTATGCCCGCTATTATTGCCGATCCGCCCATTACCGCCGACTTGGCCGCCCTCGCCCAATCAATCAAAGACTGGGGACGCGAGCTGGGCTTCCAACAAGTGGGGATTACCGGCCTGGATCTGGCTGAGCATGAACAGCATCTGCAACGCTGGCTTGATGCGGGTTATCACGGCGAGATGGACTATATGGCCGCTCACGGGAGCAAACGTTCGCACCCGGAAGAGCTGGTGCCGGGGACGCTGCGCGTGGTGTCGCTGCGCATGGACTACCTGCCGGGCGACACTGAAATGGCGCAACGTCTGGCCCAGCCGGAAAAAGCCTACGTCTCGCGTTATGCACTGGGCCGCGATTATCACAAGCTCATCCGCAAACGCGTCCAGCAGTTGGCCGAGCGTATTCAGCAAGCCATCGGCCCGTTTGGTTATCGGGCGTTCGTCGACAGTGCGCCGGTACTGGAAAAAGCTATCGCCGAACACGCCGGGCTGGGCTGGATCGGCAAAAACACCCTGATACTCAATCGCAAGGCTGGCAGCTATTTTTTCCTCAGCGAATTGTTCGTCGACCTGCCTCTCCCGGTCGACCCGCCACACACCAGCGAACATTGCGGCAGTTGCACGGCCTGCCTGGACATCTGCCCTACCGCCGCGTTCGTCGGCCCTTACGTGCTGGACGCCCGACGCTGCATTTCCTACCTGACCATCGAACTCAAGACAGCGATCCCTGAAGAGCTGCGCCCGCTGATCGGCAATCGCGTGTTCGGTTGCGATGATTGCCAGATCGTTTGCCCCTGGAACCGCTTCGCCCGGCCCACCAGCCAGGGTGATTTTCAGCCACGACATAATCTGGACAACGCAGGGCTGGCCGAGTTGTTCCTGTGGGATGAAGCAACCTTTCTCAGCAACACCGAAGGCTCGCCCCTGCGCCGCGCCGGCTATGAGCGCTGGTTACGCAATCTGGCGGTGGGGCTGGGCAATGCACCGTCGACCATTCCCGTGCTCGAAGCGCTGGAGGCCCGCCGGGATTACCCGTCAGAGCTGGTGCGTGAGCATGTGGAATGGGCGTTGAGGCAACATGGGCGATGAAGACCGGGGAGGCCAGGCTTTTACGGCTCGTCGTTGTAAACGAACTTGGGCATTTCCCAACAGAAACGGATCGCCAGCAGCCGCAACAAAAAGCCACCAAACAAAGTGATCAGTATCGCCTGCTCACTGGGTAATTCCAGATATTGGCAGAACAGGTAGCACCAGGCTGCCGCAAATGACACGCAAGCATAGAGTTCGCGGCGGAAAATCAGCGGGATGTCGTTACAGAAGATGTCCCGCAAGATGCCGCCAAATACCCCGGTAATCACCCCGCAGACTGACGCCACCAGCACGCCGTGCCCTGTTTCCAGCGCGGTCATGCAGCCGATCAGCGTGAATGCCACCAACCCCACCGCATCCAGCACCAGAAACAGTGCGCGCAGATGGCGCATCAACGGCGCGATAAAAATGGTCACCAACGCCGCGACGCTGGTCAGGATCAGGTATTCCGGGTGTTTGACCCAGGTCAGAGGGTAATGACCCAGCAGCACGTCGCGGACCGATCCACCGCCCAGTGCCGTGACACAGGCGATCAGCACCACGCCAAACCAGTCCATCCCCCGCCGCCCGGCCGACAAGGCGCCAGTCATTGCCTCAGCAGTAATGGCAACTAGATAAAGCATCAGCAACATGGCGGTGTCCAGACGATAAAGCCGCGCAGTCTAACCAGTCAGACGAAGCACCAAAAGAGGGCGCAGCGATAATTATCACGAAGCCCCCCCCGTCTGACCTGTTGCTGTTTGCCCGTCACACCTTAATGAAGTGCTCACGGTAGTGACGCAATTCACCAATCGACTCGCGAATATCGTCCATTGCCAGATGGGAGCCGCCTTTCTCGAATCGCTTCAAGTTTGGCGCCCAGCGGGAGGCGAGCTCTTTAAGCGTGGAAACATCGAGGTTGCGGTAATGAAAGTAGTGCTCCAGCGTCGGCATGTGCCGATACAGGAAACGACGATCCTGGCAAATGCTGTTACCGCAGATCGGCGAACTGCGTTCTGGCACCCATTGCTGGATGAAGGCCAGGGTCTGCGCTTCGGCTTCGGCAGCACTGATACGGCTGTCGCGGACCCGCTGGGTCAAACCAGAGCCGCCGTGTTGACGGGTGTTCCACTCGTCCATACGCGCCAGGGTTTCATCACTTTGATGCACGGCAATCACCGGACCTTCAGCCAGCGTGTTTAATTCACTGTCGGTGATGATGGTCGCCATCTCGATGATGACATCGGTATCAGGGTCGAGACCGGTCATTTCCAGATCGATCCAGATCAGGTTCTGTTTGCTAAATTTTTCTTGCGTGTTCGGCATGTCGCGGCTCCTCAACGTAGGTGCGCAGTTTAGCTTACCCGGCCATGCTAGACTCCTTCGCGTTTTACCTAATCAACTACTTTATCGACTCGGAACACCCATGGCCAAACGCCAACTCAATCGTCGTCAAAACTGGCGCATCGAAAAGATTCAAGGCGAACGCGCTGCCCGTGCCGCCAAACGTGAATCGCAGACCCTTGAAACACTAGAGGGCGGTGATCTCGGCCCCGAGCAGACCGGGCTTGTGATCGCTCACTTCGGTGTGCAGGTCGAAGTCGAAGCTCAGGAAGGCGAACAAAGTGGTCAGGTGTTCCGCTGCCACCTGCGCGCCAACCTGCCGGCGCTGGTCACCGGCGACCGAGTCGTCTGGCGTGCGGGTAATCAGGGCATCGGCGTCATCGTCGCGCAACTGCCGCGTACCACAGAGCTTTGCCGCCCGGACAGTCGCGGTCAACTCAAGCCGGTTGCAGCCAACGTCGACCTGATCGTGATCGTCTTCGCGCCAATGCCGGAGCCTCATGCCAACCTGATCGACCGTTATCTGGTTGCCGCCGAACACGCGGGGATTCGTCCTCTGCTGCTGTTGAACAAGGCCGACCTGATCGACGACCAAAATGCTCCGGCGCTCAATGCGTTGCTGGCGGTGTATCGGCAATTGGGTTATCCGCTGCTGGAAGTGTCTGCGCATCAGGGCGATGGCATGCAGCAGCTGCAAACCCAGCTGGATGGGCATATCAGCGTGTTTGTCGGTCAGTCTGGTGTCGGTAAATCGTCGCTGGTCAACAGTCTGCTGCCAGAAGTCGAAGCCCGTGTCGGCCCGCTTTCCGAGCTGTCGGGGCAAGGTACCCACACCACAACGACCGCACGCCTGTTCCACTTCCCGCGTGGCGGCGATTTGATCGACTCCCCAGGGATTCGCGAATTCGGTCTGGGCCATGTCAGCCGCGCCGACGTGGAAGCCGGCTTCATCGAGTTCAACAACTTGATCGGAACCTGCCGTTTCCGCGACTGCAAACATGATCGCGAACCCGGCTGTGCGCTGCTCAAGGCCCTCGAAGAAGGCCGCGTTCAGCAACAACGGATGAACAGCTACCGCTCGATCATCGCCAGCTTGCCGGAAACCAGTTACTAAGCTTTCCAGCACACAATAAAAAGCCGCGATGATCGCGGCTTTTTATTGTGTGCTGGAAAGCCCTACTTCGTGGTCTTATCCATCTGCAGCACGCCATCCTCAAAGATATTGAGTTTGTCCCGCAGCTCATGGGGCTGCATGGGTGCTTGCGGATCGACAGGGGCCGGAGTGGTTGCGGCGCCCGGTACGCCAGTGCGGGCGGGCGATGGTGCGTCATGTGCCGGGGCAGCAGGTGCAGGCGTCCCGTCGGGCGCTGGCGGTGCGTCCTGACCACTCTCCATACGCAGCTGGGCTTTCTTAGTCAGCACAATGATGTCAATGCGACGGTTCACAGGATTCTGCGGGTTGTTGTGATCGTAAAGGGAGGACGAGGCATACCCCACAACGCGCGCCACTTGCTGGTCAGGATACCCCCCCGCGACCAACGCTCGCCGAGCCGCATTGGCACGGTTTGCCGACAGCTCCCAATTGCCGAACTCACCCGTACCCGCATAAGGAGTGGCATCGGTATGGCCGCTGATGCTGATCTTGTTCGGCACCGTTTTGATGGTGTCCGCCATGGCCAGCAAAATATCTTCGAAATACGGCTTCAAGCGGGCGCTGCCAATGTCGAACATCGGCCGGTTTGCAGCGTCCATGATCTGGATGCGCAAACCGTCCTGAGTGATCTTGAACAGGATCTGGTCCTTGAATTTCTTCAGCTGCGGATTCTCATCGACTTTGGCCTGCAGTTCTTGCAACAGCATATCCAGACGCTCTTGCTCGACTTGCTCGGCCAGAGTTCCAGCCTTATCGCTCTCAATCTTGGTGGTGTCGGGCTGCGGTTCGGACTTGACCTCCGGGTTTAAGGTCTTGTCGGGCGCCAGCGTGGGTGAGCCGCCCAGATCAATGATGTAAGGCGTACCGCTTTCAGTGAAACCCACCGGATCTTTGAAGTACCCGGCAATGGCAATCTTCTGTTGCGGAGTGGCTGAAGAAAGCAGCCACAGCACTAGAAAGAACGCCATCATTGCCGTCGCAAAGTCGGCAAAGGCAATTTTCCAGGCACCGCCGTGATGCCCGGCGGCATAGCGCTTGATGCGCTTGACGATTATCGGCTGATTATTTTCCATGACTCAGCGACCGCGAACCGCTTGCTCCAGCTCACTGAAGCTGGGGCGATGCGCCGGGTACAGAACCTTGCGACCGAACTCTACAGCCAGTGATGGCGCCATGCCTGAGGCTGACGCGACCAGCGAGGCCTTGATGGCCTCGAAAACGTTCATCTCTTCCTTGGCGTCGTGGGCCAGGGACGTGGCCAGCGGGCCAAAGAAACCGTATGCGGCGAGAATACCGAAGAAGGTACCCACCAGTGCCGCACCCACGTGCATGCCGATTGCGGCCTGATCACCGTCGCTCAGCGAAGCCATGGTAACCACGATGCCGAGTACCGCCGCGACGATACCGAAACCGGGCATGGCGTCAGCAACCCCAGTGACCGCATGGGAAGGGTGTTCCAACTCTTCCTTCATGCTTTGCAATTCCATGTCGAACAAGCCTTCAAGCTCGTGCGGCGCCATGTTGCCCGACGACATGATGCGCAGGTAATCGCAAATGTAAGCGGTCATGCGCTCATCTTTGAGTACGCCGGGGTACTTGGTGAAAATCGGGCTGGCCGAGGCGTCTTCGATGTCGCCTTCAATCGCCATCATGCCTTCGCGGCGGCTCTTGTTGAGAATCTCGTAAACCAGGCCGAGAATTTCCAGATAGAACGCGTGATTGAAGCGCGAGCTGAACATCTTCAGCGACTTTTTGATCACGAGGAGGGTCATGTAACCGGGGTTGGCCTGGAGGAACGCACCCAGTGCCGCGCCACCGATAATCATGACCTCGAAAGGCTGAATCAGTGCTGCAATCTTGCCGTGTGAAAGGACGTATCCGCCAAGCACGCTCGCGAAGACGACAATGATGCCGATAATTTTAGCCATAAATAGAGAATTCTTACTGAGTCGGGTTCGAGGTCATGAGCGGAAGTTCTTTAAACTCTTCTTCTACTTATCGGCATAAGTGGGCCAGACTATAGCCAGTTAAGGCGAAAAGCCAGTTCGGCCCGTGTAGCGGGCAGTATGGTACCAATCTGTCCTTGAACCGGCATCCGATATTATATTGCCATCATCGCCGTACAGGCCTCTTGCATGCCCCCAGAAACCTCAGCACAGCTTCCCGTTCCGCGTAGCCTCGATGCTTGGCTCAAGCAGTTGGAAGGTATTCGCTTGCCGGTGCCGATCGCCAGCCACACCCGTGTACTCGGCGCGCTGGCCGATAGCCGCCGCTCGTTACGCGACATCGCAGACCTGATGCAGGAAAGCCCGTCGCTGGTCCTCAGTGTATTGCGCGAAGCCAATCACCACAGCACCGGCTTGACGCAACCGGCAGAAAGTCTTGAGGTGGCGATCAACCGTCTGGGCTTGAAGCATACCGAAGAGTTGCTTCACCGCCTGCCTGCGCTGGAGCTGCAGGACATTCCGTTGGCCCTGCGTCAATTACAGCTGATTAGCCAACATGCGACGCAGCAGGCCAACGGACTGTTCGGCGGCCGAATGGCGCGGCTCTGGCAAGACATTCACTGGGGCAGCATGCTGTTCTTGTCGCCGCTGTGGCCAATGGCAGTCGCCCACCCCAAACTGCTCGAGGAGTGGGAGCTGCGAGTGATTCACAAGGGTGAATCGGCGCTGACCGTCGAGAAGCAACTGTTCGGCATCAGCCTGCTCACGCTGTGCCTGACGCTGGCTGAAACCTGGCGCCTGCCGATGTGGGTCGGGCAGGGTTATCAGTTGCTGATCAACGAACGTCGATTGCTGATCAGAGTGATGCATATTGCCCACGACCATCTTCATCCGCTGCGCCAACGGCAACTGCTGGACGCGGATCCAGCCCTGCAACGCTGGCTCAATCAACCCGCCAACACCATCCTGCTGGCCAACGGCATCGCGCTGTCGGCGCAACAGGCCTGGAACAGCCCGCACAGCCTGCGCTGGCAGTTGTTGACCAGCCTGTATCTGCAACAACCCCTGGGTGAATTACAACAGCTACTGCACCAACGCGCAGTACAAAGCGCCCGCAAGCATTGGGCCCCCGGACTTTGGCACCCGGCAGAAGCCTTGATCTGGCCATGGGAAACGCGGCGGATTCACCGTGGCCTGTTGCCTGCGCCGCCACCGTCCGCCGAGGCGCTGCAAGACTGGCGCAAATACTGTACCGAGCTGCTGGTCGAACCCAGTCGCTTCAACAATGCAATGCACCTGACCACCTCTGCCCGCGATGCGCTGGTGGCCTGCGGGATGCAACGCGTCATGCTGTTGATGACCGATCGCAACATGACCGCTCTGCGCGTCCATCAAATTGCCGGACTCGACAAGGAGGCCGCCAACCTGACCCTGCACATCAGCGAAAGCACAGTGTTGCAGCGCTTGATGGCTCAACCTACCCAACTGCGCCTGACACCGGCCAACAACGCGCAGTTTTCGGCGCTGTTACCCAGTCAACTCAAAGGGCTGTTTACCGGCGAACATCTGCTGCTGCGCTCGCTCAGCAGCAACGGTCGGGTGGTGATGCTGGTGTTTGCCGATCAAGGCGGCGGACCCTTCTCGGAAATCAGCGTGCAGGCCTTTGGTAAAACCGCGCAATGCATCGAGCGCGCCTTGAGCAGCTTTAGCAACCGCAAAGGCTAACGCGTAGGCTACAATTTGCCTCTTCTTTCTTATCGGGAGACCTGTATGCCGGACTTCTCTAGTTTGCCGCTGGTAATCGAACCCAGCGACCTCCTGGCCCGCCTTGACGTGCCAGAACTGATTCTTGTCGACCTGACCAGCAGCGCAAGCTATGGCACCGGACACATTCCCGGCGCGCGCTTCGTGGACCCCAAACGCACGCAAATGGGCCACCCACCTGCGCCGGGCCTTTTGCCATCGCAGGCCCAGCTTGAAACACTGTTCGGTGAACTGGGGCATAACCCCAAAGCTGTTTACGTGGTCTATGACGACGAGGGCGGTGGTTGGGCCGGGCGCTTTATATGGCTGTTGGACGTGATTGGCCACTCGAAGTATCACTATATCGATGGCGGCCTGCACGCCTGGAGAGCCGAGGCATTGCCCCTGTCGAGTGCTGTTCCGCCAGCCGTCGGTGGCCCTGTACCGTTGACCTTGCACAATGAGCCGATAGCGACCCGCGAGTACCTGCAATGCCGCTTGGGTGCCGCCGATCTAGCGATCTGGGATGCACGCGGACCGACTGAATATTCAGGCGAAAAAGTCCTCGCAGCCAAGGGCGGACACATCCCCGGCGCAGTCAATTTCGAATGGACAGCCGGCATGGACCCGTCGCGCGATCTGCGTATCCGTAAGGACATGCCACAGATCCTCGAGAATCTGGGCATTACCAAAGACAAAGAAGTAATCACCCACTGCCAGACCCATCATCGCTCCGGCTTCACCTATCTGGTGGCCAAGGCGCTGGGTTACCCGCGCGTCAAAGGCTACGCCGGCTCTTGGGGCGAATGGGGCAATCACCCCGATACACCTGTCGAAAAATAAGGCGATGCGCCACTCAGGACCACCCCTGACGACGGCTATTTTTTGCCATCCTTTATAATTGCAACTTTTTATAGATGCTTCGCTTTAGGAATTTTGATGAAACAGCGTTTGTTTATTCTCAGCCAATACCTGCTGCCACACCATTTGCTGTCTCGTCTGGCGGGCTGCATTGCCGAGTGTCAGGTGCGCTGGTTCAAGAACGCCTTCACCGCCTGGTTCGCTCGGCGTTATCAGGTCGACATGTCGCAAGCCTTGGTGGAAGACCTGACCGCTTATGAACATTTCAACGCCTTCTTCACTCGCGCCCTGAAACCTGGCGCACGGCCGCTGGATGAAACACCAGGCGCCATTCTCAGCCCTGCCGACGGCGCTGTCAGCCAATTGGGCCCTATCGATCACGGGCGGATTTTTCAGGCCAAGGGGCACAGTTTCAGCGTGCTCGAACTGCTGGGTGGCGATGCCAACCTGTCCGCGCCGTTCATGGGCGGTGAGTTCGCAACTATCTACCTGTCACCAAAAGACTATCACCGGGTCCACATGCCGCTGGCCGGGACCCTTCGTGAAATGGTCTACGTGCCTGGGCGCATTTTCTCGGTCAACCAGACCACAGCCGAAAACGTTCCGGAACTGTTCGCCCGTAATGAACGCGTGGTTTGCGTGTTCGATACCGAGCGCGGCCCAATGGCAGTGGTGTTGGTGGGCGCGATGATCGTCGCCTCGATTGAAACGGTCTGGGCCGGCCTGGTCACACCGCCTAAACGCGAACTGAAAACCGTGCGCTACGACGAAGCCGCCCGTGCGCCGATCCACCTGGAAAAAGGCGCTGAACTTGGGCGCTTCAAGCTGGGCTCCACCGCCATCGTGCTGTTCGGGCAAAATCAGGTGAAGTGGGCCGAACAACTTGCAGCAGGCGCCCCCGTGCAGATGGGTCAGGCGCTGGGGCTGGCCGCACAGGTGTGACCTCAAGTCACTCGCGTCAACACGCTCCATCCGGTAGGCTGGCAGTTGAGTGCTGCCAGCCACCGGCAGCATTCAATCACCGAAAGCGGCCACTCCAAGCCTACACTGCTAAAGTCGGGGTCGGCTATGTTCGGATGAGCAGCCGCTCGAGCCACCGCTGTTGGAGTTTGTTGGGCAAATGAGTAACTCAAGTCTGGAGCTGTTGCTGCGTGTACCCACGCCTATACAATCGAGCCTGTCGTTCTGCGAGGCCACTCCACGAGACCTGAAACGCTGGATAGCCACCCTGCCCAAAGCCAACCTCGGTGAAACCGCCCGCCTGCTCTATCAAGGCATGGGCGAGCTCAACCAGTTATTCACCTCCAGCGACAATCGCCTGCAACTGCTCGAACTGCTGCGCCCTGAAGTGTATTACGTCTGCAAGAACCTTGAGCGGCACTTCCTCAGCCAGGCGATTGTGCTCGACGAACGCCCACGCAAAGTCGCAAACCTCTGCCAGGCCCTGCAAAATCATTTGGCAGTGGGCTACAAGCAGATCATTGCGCGCATCTCGCCCAAGCTGACCAAGGATCGAGTACCGCTGCTGACCACCGCCTTGCAGCGTGCCTTGCACTGCCTCAATGGCCCATTGATTCGTGCCAGTCAGCTGTATTGCCCGGTACCGGAAGGCCTGTGGCTGGAAATGCATCAGATTTATCTGATTGCCCGTCAGCACCAGTTGAATACCATCGCGGTGCCCGACAACCTGGCGAGCCATACCCACACCTTGAGCATCGAGCAAACGTATGTGGTGGCGTTGTTGTTGGGCTGCTCGCGTTGCAACCAGATGCGCCAGCTCAATATCGGTCGGCTGGCCGAAGTCCTCGAATCCTGGAGTGTACTGGTCAAGCTGCAATCACCCGCAGAGGACTCCAGCCTGTTCGCGGTAGCGCAGACCGTCGATGCTCCGCCGCGTTACAAGTCGCTGTTCCCTGATGAGCAGCTACCGGTTCTGCTGGGCATCAATCCGTTGCCGCTGGCAGCAGCCATCAAGGGTTACCTGGATTTGCCTGCGGAAAAACGTGGGCAATCACCACTGCTGGTGCCGCAAGGTTTCAGCCTGGACCTGCTGCAACATCTGGCAGCCGCCTGGGGCGACGTCTCCGAACGGATATTTCAGCGTACGGTCGGCCAAGGCACCCTGACCCTGTGCCTTGGTATGAGCGCCCTGCACTATTACCTGGGCGGACAGAAGTCATTCAGCGAGATGCTCAAACTGCCCGCCGTCAGCATGGCGGCAGAGTTCACTACGCAGTTCTCCAAAATCGCCTCCACTGATGCGTGGGCCAATACCTTCGACACCCCGCGTGACGGTACTACCTCGGACACCATGCTGCCGTACGAGGAGATCCAGTATCATCAGGCCGAAGCGGATGGTGGCGACCCGGCGTCCAACGCCCAGGAGACGTTTCCCACCCATGCACTGAGCGTCATTAACCACAGCCCGGGTGGCTACTGCCTAGCTTGGCCTAAAGAGGTGCCTCCCCAGCTACAGGCAGGGGAAATGGTCGGTATTCAAGACGGTGCAGGCCAGGGCTGGAGCATCGCGGTCGTGCGCTGGATTCGCCAGGTGCGCGGCGGCGGCACGCAAATGGGTATCGAACTGGTTGCACCCTATGCTCAGCCGTGCGGCCTGCAACTGGTGCGCACTGGCGAGCAAAACAGCCAGTACCTGAGGGCGCTGCTGCTACCTGAAGTAAGCGCAATCGACCAGCCGGCGACAGTATTGGCACCGCGCCTGCCCTTTCAGGAAGGCAACGGAGTGAAGATCAACACCAACGGTGAAGAGCGTAGTGCCAGCCTGGGCAAGCGTCGCACCGGCACGGGCAGCTTCAATCAGTTCGAATACCAGGTGATTGAAACACCACGCAAACAAGGCCCTGCCGGTAGCCCCGAAAATACGACGCACGAAGAAGAATTCGATTCGTTATGGACGTCGTTGTAGCCAGCGCTGCACCTGGCAGACCGCGTCACTCCCACAGATAGCCAGGTGGCTATCTGTGGGAGCAAAAAAACCTACAATCCCCGCCCATCCCGATCACGAAAACCGAGCAGGTAAAGAATCCCGTCCAGCCCCAGCGTCGAGATCGCCTGTTTAGCCGACTGTTTGACCAGCGGCTTGGCGCGAAAAGCGACGCCAAGACCGGCAATCGCCAACATTGGCAGGTCGTTGGCCCCATCACCGACGGCAATCGTCTGCTCAAGGCTCAGGCCTTCTTTGTGCGCCAGCTCACGCAGCAGGTCGGCTTTGCGTGCAGCATCGACAATCGGCTCGATGGCCACGCCAGTCACCTTGCCGTCGACCACTTCCAGCTCATTGGCGAAAACGTAGTCGATCCCCAGCTTGGCCTGCAGCTGCTTAGCAAAGTAGGTGAAGCCGCCGGACAGAATCGCGGTTTTGTAGCCCAAGCGCTTGAGTTCGGCAAACAGGGTTTCGGCGCCCTCTGTCAGGCGCAGCGAAGCGCCTATTTCATCCAGCACACTCACATCCAGGCCCTTGAGCAGCGCCAGACGCTCTTTGAAACTGGCACGAAAATCCAGCTCGCCACGCATGGCCCGCTCAGTAATTTCCGACACCCGCTCGCCAACGCCGGCAGCCTTGGCCAACTCGTCGATGACTTCGGCCTCGATCAGCGTCGAGTCCATATCGAACACCGCCAGACGCCGGTTACGCCGGAACAGCGAATCCTGCTGGAACGCAATATCGACGTTGAGCTCTTGCGCCACGCTGAGAAACTCGGCTTGCATCGCCTTGGGATCGGCCGGTTCGCCGCGAACGGAAAACTCGATGCAGCCCTTGCCTTTATCAGCCGGAGTATCGAGCGGCATGCGCCCGGACAAACGATCGATCTGATCGATGTTCAGGCCATATTTGGCGGTAATGGAGCTGACACGCCGCAATTGCTCGGCCGTGACCTTACGGGTGAGTAGCGTCACGATATGCCGCGCTTTGCCCTGCCCGTTGACCCAATGCTCATAGTCCTCTTCGGAAACGGGCGTGAAGCGCACCTGCTGATCGAGCTTGTAAGCGGTGAACAAAATATCTTTAAGCACCGAGGAACCTTGTTCGGTCCCCGGAATTTCGACCAGGATGCCAAACGACAAGGTGTCGTGAATCACCGCCTGACCAATATCGAGAATATTCACCCCACCCTGGGCAAGCACCCCGGTAATGGCCGCAGTGAGACCCGGACGGTCTTCACCAGTGATGTTAATCAGGACGATTTCGCGCAAGGCGCACCCCCGCAGTGGAAAAAAACCGCATTCTAACCACTTTCAGTGACCACCGGGCACAGCGAGCGCTTTGCCGCTCCGGGGTCGGTCGCTATACTGCCCGGCAACTTCACCAAAAGAACAGTGCTCAGTGAACCGGCCCACGCCAGTTAAACCCGATAATTTTTTCCTGCTGATCTTTCGGGCATTGCGCCATAGGCGTGTACCGCTTGCTTTGCGTATAGCCAGCCATAACGTGATTCTGGTCGCCTTGGCGCTGGTGATTTATGCCTGCGTGATGGGCCTGCAGTTCAAGCAGGCCATGCACGAACAGGCTGACGCCCTTGGCCAGGCCCTAACCACGCAAACCGCCACGTCCGCCACCGAACTGCTGGTGTCCAACGACATCCTCAGCCTCAACGTGCTGCTGGGAAATCTGGTCAAAAACCCGCTGGTGGCCCACGCCGCCATCTATAGCGTGGACAACCGTATCCTTGCAGAAGCCGGTCAGCGCCCGAAAAATGGCCTGTTGGGCGAAGCTGAAGGTTTGTACGAGATCAAGATTACCTTCCAGGACGTGATCGCCGGGCATTTGCGCATCAGCCTTGATATGGCGCAGTTCCAGCAGCCAATGACCATCAGCTTGCAAAGCATGGGCATCCTCAGCGGGATTCTATTGGCACTGGCACTGGCACTGAGCTTGCGCCTGGGTCGCTATATCTCGACACCCCTGCTGCAATTGCGCGTGTGGCTGCGCGACATCGACGAACACACACCAGCCACCGAGCGCCAGGATGAAATCGGTGACCTGGCCCGTCAGTTGCACGCCTCGTTCGCGCCGGAACCGCCTGAACCTCAGCCGATGCCAGAGTCCGAATACGACGAGCTCGGCGACGACGATCCGTACCTTGAAGCAGAAGAAGACGCCGGACCTGGGTTTTCGGCGAATGACCCGCACGAACCCGGCTTCGACGAAGCGCCTAAACCTCGCCTACCGGCACAAGCGCCCAAGCGTATCGTCGCTGAAGAAGATGAGGAGGAGGACGAAGAAGACCCGTTCGCCGATCTGCGCGATCACTCCACCCCGGCGCCAGCAGTCAAGCCAGCCCCGATAGCCCCGAACCGGCCACAGCGCAGCGCGGTCCTGGCCGTACAACTGGGCGCTCAGGATCAGCTACGTCGCCTGCCCCGTGCTCGCCTGGCTGACCTGCTGCAACGCTACCGCGATTGCCTTGATCAGGCCGCTTCGCTGTACGAGGGCGAACTGCACACCCTGAACGACGGCAGCACCCTGATGCTGTTCCACAGCCAGGAAAGCGGTGACGACTACCTGACCAATGCCATCTGCTGCGGCGAACTGCTGCGTGCGCTGAGCCATGCCTTGCAAATCGAAGTCGCAGACAGTGGTATCACCCTGCAATTGCAGTTGGGCCTGATCTTGGGTGATGGGTTGTTCGGACTAAGCCAGATCGACCTGTTGCTGACTGAAACCGCGCAAGACGCATTGGCGCTGTCGCAACACAGCCGGAACCTGCTGCTGGTCGAGCGCAGGATCAGTGACGATGTCCTGATTCGCCAACGCGCCCGTATCCGTCCTATCGCTAGCCCGGAAGGCGCGTGCTGCGTCGAACGACTGATGGAGCCCTACCCGTCCATGCTCGAACGCCAACTGGCGCGGATGCACGAGAGCCGGGGCAAGGTTTAACCGATACCGCCATCGCGGGCCCGCCCGCGATCGCTTCGGAGTCGCGCTCGACCGCAGCAGTCGCAAAATCAGGCGGCCCGGGTCTTTCAGTAAAACCGTGCTCGGGCATCCTACGACCGCTTCGCGCTCGATCGCGGCGGGACGCGAAGTTGCAAGCAAGCTCCTCCTATAAAACTGTTTTTTAATCTTTTAAAAACAATGAGTTGTCGCTGGATCTTAGGTGTATATCCGGCATTTTGGTGTGCTGGAATTACGGTTTCGCTCTTACAGCGAGGAACCTTTTTCAGACGTCGGGACGCCGAACCGCAAAAAGGTACCCCAAAACGCTTGCCCCTCCATGCGGATCCTCGCTTAGGCTCGGACTTCCCTCGCTCCGGCGTTGCTCCGGGGGCCGCCGCAAGGGGCCGTCCATGGCCCCGTGCGGCTAACTCGGCGTCCTGCCTCGTTACCCCCTGCGCAACGCCTGCGCTCGGCCTTCTGGAAAAGGGGCCTTGCCGTAATTCGGCAGTCAATTCACTCCAAATCCCAAAGGCAGATCAAAATCTCTGTAGGAGCGAATTCATTCGCGAAGGCGGCTTATCTGACACGCCATCAATCACGACACACAAATCGCAACCCAGTTTGCTGCGCGACAGCGCGACAGCGCGGCGCCGGAGACGGGGTGGGCCCTCCTACAAGGCCTACTGAACACCAACAAAAAGCCCACATCGCTGTGGGCTTTTTGTTGGGCGGTATTCCGTCCTGAATAAGGCGGGTACTTCCTCAGAAGCGGAACACTTCCATATCGGTACGAATCGGCGAAGCCATGGGCATCCTCGGTTTGTCCTGATCCTGATCCTTGGGGGGGCGGACCTGGGCCGAGACTGGCTTTTTAGGGGCATCCACAGGCTGGTTGGCCAGCGGTTTGAGCGCAACGCTCAGCTGATCGGCCAGACGTTGCAACAATATGCCTTGCGCCTTCACCTGTGCGGCAGAGGTCCCGACGTGAGGCTCTTCCAGGTGTACCAGCCGGCTATCGCGAACCTGCCCCTTACGATCCAGCAAGCGCCATTGCGCATCGAGAATCGCCGGTTGGCCTACGCCCGAATCAAGCCGGGTGATGGACAACAGGACCTGCACATCCGGTGTAAAACCCGCAGCCGCCGGAGCCAGCACAACACGCTGACTGTCCAGCTTCCAGGCCAGTTGACGCAACAGCAATTGGTCAATGTCCGAAGACAGACTGCCGGCCCAACGACCCTCGGTCGATGCGGTCAGACTGCCATCTGGCTGGCGTTGCAACAGGGTTTCACGTTGCAGATAATCAGCCACTGAAACCGGCCCCAACAATACGGCCATTCCTGCACTTTGTTTAGGTTGACCCGGCTCACCGGCGTCAAGCTGATACAACGAAGTCGGTTGTTGCACACTGCAACCGGCAAGCCCAATTACGCCGGTCATTAACAAAACAAAAGGAAGGCGTAAAAAATTCATCATCCCATCCAGGTAGTCGCCACAAGGCGCACCACAGCGTCAATACTCACACAAGACATGAAGGCACTCAGCCACGCTGGTGACTCAAGACGTCATATCATCCGTGAATATTGGCTATGACTCCAGCGATTATGCGTCGATCGTCATGGCAAAACGAAGACCGAACGCTCTAATCCGCCTTTAGAGGCTATTTTCAACCAACAATGCATCCACTCGCTGGAAACCCCGCGGGAGCTTATTGCCACGTCGACCCCGTTCACCCTTGTAATGTTCAAGGTCATCGGCTTTCAGTGACAGGGTGCGCTTGCCGGCCTGCAGCACCAATGTCGCGCCGTCCGGGAACACCGCCAGGTCGGTCACGTACTCTTCGCGACTGGCCACACGCTCACCCGGAATGCCGATGATTTTATTGCCCTTGCCTTTGCCTAGCTGCGGCAAATCACTGACTTTGAAAATCAACAAGCGCCCTTCAGTGGTCACGGCGGCAAGCCAGTTCTGCTCACGATCCGCCACTGGCCGCGGCAGAATCACCTTGGCACCATTGGGCAGGCTCAAGAGCGCCTTGCCAGCCTTGTTCTTCACTTGCAGGTCTTCACCCTTGACCACGAAGCCGTAGCCCGCGTCGGAAGCGATGACATACAGCGCGTCGTCGTCCGGCAACAGCACACATTCAAAGCTCGCCCCCGGTGGCGGCGTGAGACGACCGCTCAAGGGTTCGCCCTGGCCTCGGGCGGACGGCAAGGTGTGCGCTGGCAGCGAGTAGCTGCGCCCCGTGGAGTCGATGAACACTGCAAACTGGTTGGAACGCCCCGCAGCCGAGGTCTTGAAGCCATCTCCGGCTTTGTAGGAAAGCCCAGCGGCATCGATATCGTGCCCCTTGGCACAGCGTACCCAGCCTTTATCCGAGAGCACGACCGTGACCTGTTCGGTCGGCATCAGCTCGTTTTCCGACAACGCTTTGGCTTCAGTGCGGGAAACGATAGGCGAGCGACGGTTGTCGCCGTACGTTTCAGCGTCCGCGATCAGTTCGGTGCGCACCAGCTTGCGCAGCTTGGTTTCACTGCCCAGCAACGATTGCAGACGCGTCTGTTCTTTGCGCAACTCATCCTGCTCGGCCCGCAGCTTCATTTCTTCGAGGCGAGCCAACTGACGCAAACGCGTGTCAAGGATGTAGTCGGCCTGAATTTCCGACAGCGCGAAACGCTCGATCAACTCCGCTTTCGGGTGTTCAGCGGTGCGGATGATATGGATGACTTCATCCAGGTTCAGGTAAGCCGTGAGCAAACCATCCAACAGGTGCAAGCGACGCTCGACCTTGTCCAGACGGAATTGCAAGCGTCGGCGCACGGTGCCGATACGGAATACCAGCCACTCGCTGAGCAGTGCCTTGAGGTTCTTGAGTTGCGGCTTGCCATCTAGGCCGATGATGTTGATGTTCACCCGGTAGCTGGATTCCAGCTCGGTGGTGGCGAACAAATGCTGCATCAGCTCGTCGAGTTCGACCCGATTGGAGCGCGGGATGATCACAATGCGGCAAGGATGCTCATGGTCCGACTCGTCACGCAGGTCAGCAACCATCGGCAACTTCTTGGCCTGCATCTGCGCAGCGATCTGTTCCAGCACCTTGGCGCCGGACACCTGATGCGGCAACGCGGTGACGACAATATCGCCGTCTTCGATGCGATACACCGCTCGCATACGCACCGAGCCTTTGCCTGTTTCGTACATTTTCAGCAGGTCGGCACGCGGGGTAATGATTTCCGCTTCGGTCGGATAATCCGGGCCCTTGATGTGCTCGCACAGCTCTTCGATCGTGGCCTTGGGCTCATCGAGCAAATGCACGCAGGCAGAGGCGACTTCACGCAGGTTGTGCGGTGGTACGTCCGTGGCCATACCGACAGCAATGCCGGTGGTGCCGTTTAGCAGGATATTGGGCAGGCGCGCCGGCAACACGGCCGGCTCATCGAGGGTGCCGTCGAAGTTCGGTACCCAATCCGCCGTGCCTTGGCCCAGCTCGCTAAGCAGTACTTCGGAATAGCGCGACAGCCGCGCTTCGGTGTAACGCATGGCCGCGAAGGACTTCGGATCATCCGGCGCACCCCAGTTGCCTTGGCCGTCGACCAATGTGTAGCGATAGCTGAAAGGCTGCGCCATCAGCACCATGGCTTCGTAGCAGGCCGAGTCGCCATGGGGGTGGAATTTACCGAGTACGTCACCGACCGTACGTGCCGACTTCTTGTGTTTGGAGTCGGCATCAAGCCCCAACTCACTCATGGCGTAGATAATTCGCCGCTGCACAGGCTTCAGGCCGTCGCCGATATGCGGCAGGGCACGGTCCATGATCACGTACATCGAGTAGTTGAGGTAGGCCTGTTCTGTGAAGTCAGCCAGTGATCGGCGTTCTACGCCATCTAAGCTGTCTGCAAGGGAATCGCTCATGCAAGCCTCATCATTTCGTGGTCTGGCGCAGCAGCATGGTGCCGCCGCGCTGGGTAAATTCGAGTTGTTTCATTGCGCTCATGCCCAGCAGTATCTGTTCGCCTTCCAGACCGGGCGTCACCAGGGCGCGCACGTCATGCAGGACGATATCACCCACTTGCAGACGGTCGATTGTGGTGCGAAACGCCTGGCTTCGGCCATTGGCAGTGTTGGTCGTCACAGGCATACCGCGCTTGAGGTGCAACGTGTCCGCCACTTCGGCTGGGATCGCTACGTCCGTAGAGCCGGTATCCAGCAAAAACTGCACGAGATGACCGTTGATCTGAGCGTTACCGACAAAATGACCTTGGTCATTGCTCAGCAGTAAAACCTGGATATAACCGTCGCCATGTTGCGACGTCACCACCGTATTGGGGTTTTCCTGACGCTGCTCCCATTGCCCAAAAAAGCGTGTGGCCAGAAATAGCGCAGCACCCCACGCCAGAATCATCAGCACGCGACCCGCACGTTTGCCGGGGAGCTGCTGACTCACGGCTTGGCGCTCCAGCCGCCCTCGGGTGCCGCGAAACGCCAGACTATCGGACGTTTCTCGCCGTCGGCCCGGGCACCAAAGTTATTGTCGACACCGATCCAGGCGCCTTCCGCGTCGATGACCAGCGCCTCGGCCAGCCCATAAGGCTGCGAATAGCGTCGCGACGGCACCAATGCATCATCGGCAAACGACCAGCAACGCTCGACCTTCCCGGTGTTCAGATCGCGACGGCAGACCCGGTATGCGGCACGCTCCAGGGTAAACAGCTTGCCGTTGAACAAAGAAATATCGGAAAAATCTTTCGGCGCCTGGCGACTGCCCATTTGCGCCGGCATGGTTTGCTTGCCCGCCTCACTGAGGATCACGCAGCCCCCTTTGCAGCTCCAGGCAGCCTGCTCACGATGGACCACCAGCAACCCGCGCTTCTCCCGCTCGGCCGCCAGCCACAGCCGATCGCCGGCCGGACTGATGGCGATGCCCTCGAAGATCGCATTGAAGTGCTGGAGCATTCCCTCCGCACGCGCTTGGCGAACCAGACTCGGTGGCAGCTTCAGCCAACTCGGCGCGCCGGAAACCGGCACTTGCAGCACCGCCGCGTACCCCTCGCTGACCAGGTAACGATTCCCCGCGGCGTCGCACGTCACGCCCTCGAAATCCAGGGCGCCCCCACGAACCAGCGACGACGCCCTGACCATCGAACGCACGCTCAACGCCAGACCACTGTCCGGCACGGGCGGCACGTCGATGGTATTCGCCTCAGCCTTCCACACCGCCGATGAGGTATCGAGTCGGTAGAGCAAGGCATCATCGCGGTCCGACACCGTCCACAGCTCGCCATTGCACGACGCCAGTCCCGAAAGATTGCCGCCCACCATGCCATCGACCGCATGTTCGGACAGCATTTTCAGTTCAGCCAGCGGCGCTGCGAATACCGGTGAAACGATCAGCCATAACGCAACGAACCAGCCTCTCATCAAGTGAGAACCTCGGCCAGATTGCCTTTTGATTCGAGCCAGGTCTTGCGGTCGCCCGCGCGTTTTTTTGCCAGCAGCATGTCCATCATTTCCGAGGTCGCCGCGTAATCGTCCAGCGTGAGCTGGACCAGGCGCCGGGTGTTCGGGTCCATGGTGGTTTCGCGAAGCTGGGGCGGGTTCATCTCACCCAGGCCTTTGAATCGGGTGACCTGCGGCTTGCCGCGTTTCTTTTCCGCGACCAGACGATCGAGAATCCCATCGCGCTCAGATTCATCCAGTGCGTAATAGATCTCTTTACCCAGGTCGATCCGGTACAACGGCGGCATGGCCACGTAAACGTGACCTGCGTCCACCAGCGGGCGGAAATGCTGAACGAACAACGCACAGAGCAAGGTTGCGATGTGCAGGCCGTCGGAGTCGGCGTCGGCGAGAATACAAATCTTGCCGTAACGCAGCTGGCTGATGTCCGCAGCACCTGGGTCAACGCCTATAGCCACGGCGATGTTGTGCACTTCCTGGCTGGCGAGCACTTCGCCACCATCGACTTCCCAGGTGTTAAGAATCTTGCCGCGCAACGGCAGGATCGCTTGAAACTCTTTGTCTCGTGCCTGCTTGGCAGAACCGCCAGCGGAGTCACCTTCGACCAGAAACAGCTCGGAGCGCATTGGGTCTTGCCCCGCGCAATCGGCCAGCTTACCCGGCAGCGCAGGGCCTTGAGTGATGCGTTTACGCTCGACCTTCTTGCTCGCCTTCAGACGACGGCCAGCGTTGTTGATTGCCAGCTCGGCCAGCTGCATGCCGAGTTCGGAGTGCGTGTTGAGCCACAGGCTGAACGCGTCCTTGACCACGCCAGAGACGAACGCCGCCGCTTCACGGGATGACAGCCGCTCTTTGGTCTGGCCGGAGAATTGCGGTTCCTGCATTTTCATCGACAGGACAAACGCAATTTTCTCCCAGACGTCTTCGGGTGCCAGCTTGACGCCACGCGGTAGCAGGTTGCGGAACTCGCAAAACTCGCGCATTGCGTCGAGCAGGCCCTGACGCAGGCCGTTGACGTGGGTACCGCCCTGCTGGGTAGGAATCAGGTTGACGTAGCTTTCCTGAACGCTGTCGCCACCCTCGGGCAACCAGAGCAACGCCCAATCGATGGCTTCTTTATTACCGGCGAAACTGCCGCAAAACGGCTCATCCGGCAGGCGCAAAAACTCGCTGACCGAATCTTGCAGGTAAGAACGCAAGCCATCTTCGAAATGCCACTCGATTTTCTCGCCCGTGGCTTTGTCTTCGAAGCTGACCAGCAGCCCCGGGCACAACACCGCCTTGGCTTTGAGCACGTGCTTGAGGCGACTGACAGAGAATTTAGGTGTATCGAAATATTTAGGGTCCGGGGCGAAGTACACGCTGGTCCCGGTATTACGCTTGCCAACCGTGCCGATTACCGCCAGCTCGCTGGCTTTGTAGCCGTCGGCGAAGGTCATTTCGTATTCGTTGCCGTCGCGCTTGACCCGAACCCGAACATGGTTCGAGAGCGCATTCACCACGGAAATCCCCACGCCGTGGAGGCCGCCGGAGAACTGGTAGTTCTTGTTCGAGAACTTGCCGCCCGCGTGCAGCTTGGTCAGGATCAGCTCGACGCCAGACACACCTTCTTCCGGGTGCATGTCGACCGGCATGCCGCGACCGTCGTCGGACACCTCCAGCGAGTTGTCGGCGTGAAGGATGACCTGCACCGATTTCGCATGCCCGGCGAGGGCTTCGTCGACGCTGTTGTCGATGACTTCCTGGGCGAGGTGGTTCGGCCGCGTGGTGTCGGTGTACATGCCCGGGCGTTTGCGTACCGGGTCGAGGCCCGAGAGGACTTCGATGGCGTCTGCGTTATAAGAGCTAGCGCTGGGATTGGCCATGGGGTCTCGTCGTCAGTCGTTCATGAAATTTCGGAATATCGGTCAATATCTGTAGGAGCTGGCTTGCCCGCGATCGACCGCGTAGCAGTCGCAGATAACAGCGAAGGTCGTTCCGACCTTATCGCGGGCAAGCCCGCTCCTACAGGTGTTACAGCACAGACAAATCAATCGCCTGGAGCAGCTCTGGGGCGAATCCTGCAAAACTCAGCAACGCCGGCAACTGCTCGGTGAAGCCCTGAAAACTATGATCACCGCCGGGCTGAATGCGCAAGGCGCACGCTCGGTAATAGGACTGGGCACTGCGGTAGTCCAGGGTTTCATCACCGGTCTGCAACCATACCTGGAAGCGCAGCGGATCCTGCGGGGCGGGCACTTCCAGTTCGGCCAGGGCCTGCACATGGTCGTGGGTCAATTCCCAGCTTTCGCCGCTGTAAAAATTCTGTTGAGTACCCAGATACCCGTCAAACAGCCGATGCGGCATGACCGCCGGGTTGATCAGCACAGCCTTGAGGCCATGGCGCTCAGCCAAGTGAGTGGCATAGTAGCCGCCGAGGGAGCTGCCGACCAGCAGCGGCCGACCCAGTTCGGCGATCGATGCTTCCAGCTGAGCGATCGCCTGACGCGGGTGATGATGCAGCGCCGGCACCCGTAAATGCTCATCGAGGCCGAGCGTTTGCATCAAGGTCGACAACTGGCTGGCCTTTTTCGAGAGCGGCGAGCTGTTCAAACCGTGGATGTACAGCAGTGTGGATTGTTCGCCGATCACATTCCCTCCTGAAACGTTTGAACGCAAGCAAAGACGCGCAGTTTACAGCGACTGCCGCCCGATGACTTGCCTTCAGACGTTTCCCACTCAAATCAGGACGGATCGTTCAATACCCTTGACCACTGTAATCCACGTCAAAGTCCAGCCCCTCTACCCGGGAGACACCGGTTTCAAGGCCGCCGTCTGCGTGCAGACGCAGCCAGCGGTAGCCTGGCGCGGCACTGTCGACCTTGAACTCGACACTGCCCGGCGCGAACTGAATGCAGGTGGACGGCGATGCCAGCAAACGCACTCCATTGCGCAGTTCATCGTATTCCTGATGGACATGGCCCCAGAGCACTGCGCGCACCTGCGGGAATCGATCGAGTACGGCAAACAACGCATCAGGATTACGCAGGCCGATGGGGTCCATCCAGGCACAACCGATGGCCACCGGATTGTGGTGCAGGCACACCAGATGATGGCATTCGGGTGCTTCGCTCAGAGACTGCGCCAATAGCTGCAATTGCTGATCCTGCAAGTAACCCGGCACCGAACCGGGCACCGACGAGTCCAGCAGAGTGATACGCCAATGGCCGAGGTCGACGATCGGCGCGAGAAAATCGCTCTGCCGCGCAGCCTCGGTCATCGCAGGCACCTCATCGTGATTCCCGGGAAACCAACGCGCCGGTGCCGGAATCTGCCCACTGGCCTGACGAAACGCCTGATAAGACTCAAGGCTGCCATCCTGGGATAAATCACCGCTGGCGATCAGCAGGTCGATGCGAGGTTGTTCGGCCAAAACCCGCTCAATCACCTTATTCAGGCTTTCAAGGGTGCGCATGCCCAGCAGTTTTCGGTCTGCATTGGCAAACAAATGGCTGTCGGACAGTTGGACCAGCATGACCGAAGAATCGGTGGTGTGAGTAAGGGCGCTCGGCAAGGCCATCTCCTTGAGCGATGTGGACACAATTATGCGATCTGGCCCTTGCGAGGGTAAACCCGTCAGCAAGACCTGCGCCACCTTCTAGAAAGCAGCCTTCTAGATATCAGTAATAGATGCCGTTTGTCAGCGCAGGGATGAAAAACCTCAGCGCACCGCTTCAAACTCATGCCCACACGCCAGGCAATGGCTCAGCCATTCACCCAGAAACAGGTTGAGCTGGGCCTTTTCATCAGGCTGGTGCATGGCGGCATTGGGATAAGGGTAGATGCCGCGAAATCGACGAGCGTGTTCGGCGCCGATGACTTCGGCCATGCGGGCGTCGTGATAGACCTGTACTTCCAGCTTGGGCACCGGCAACCACGGCAGGCTGTGCTCCTGACGTACTTGCAGGGTGGTGGTGTACGGGCAATCCAGCAGCACTTCGACGGTCAGCACGCCAAGCATTTGATCGCCCTGGGTAACTGCCACCCGACGTGAGCGTTGCTCGTTGCGCATGCCGGGGAGCAATCGCATCAAGCGCGCATAGTTGGCCTCGCAGGCAGCTTGCAGCCCGATAAGATCAACACGGTAGCGCTCGCGCACAAGGTTCACGACCATAGCCCCCTGACTTCAGTCCGGTTCAATGCCAACCATTGCAAAGCAATAAGGGTCGGGGCATTGAAAATTCGTCCATCGCGTATGGCCTTTAACGCATCGTCAAATGCCCACACCGTCACGCGAATATCCTCGCCTTCCGCTTCCAGCCCGTGCAGCCCACCCGCCCCCTCGCTGTCGCAATGCCCCAGGTACAGGTGAACGTATTCACTGCTGCCGCCCGGCGATGGAAAGTACTTGGTGATCGGCAACATCGCACTGAACGTAAGCCCAGCTTCCTCTTCTGCTTCGCGGTGGGCAACTTCTTCTGGTTGCTCATCTTTGTCGATCAGACCCGCCACCAGCTCAATCAGCCACGGATTATCGACTTTGCCCAGCGCACCTACCCGAAACTGCTCGATCAGCACCACTTCGTCGCGCCTTGCATCGTACGGTAGCACGCACACAGCATCGTGACGGACGAACAACTCGCGACTGATTTCGCGGCCCATGCCGCCCGCGAACAACTCGTGACGCAAGTGAACGCGATCCAATTGGTAAAAGCCCTTGAAGCAGTTTTCACGTTGCGTAATATCCACCGCCTTCGGGGTGGTTTTGATCGTATCAGTCATATATTTCTCACTACTGGACCCGCGTCTGCTTCGCGCCATCCTAGCGTGCTCTATCGCTGGATGCAGCCCTTAAAAGTGTTGTCGAGGTAACCGGGGTAGACGGCTGGTCCGCAAACAACTTCTAATTAGCCTAGTGGCGAACCGATGGAGCTGCTTGCAGTCGAACCACGTCAACTCGCCTTTTTTTTGTTACTGCCAAGGATCAACATGTCAATTTTGAGGATCACTTCGCTGGCGTGCATCGCACTGACGCTGGGCGCCTGCCAAAGCCTCTTCCAGCCCAATATGCGTGCACCGCTTGAAGTACGGCGTGATGCCTCGGAGCAGATCAAACCGGGCTGTACCGGGGTGGACTGTCCATTAGTAAATATCGACACCGTGCATTTTCCGGATGAGCCGACACTCGACAGCCTTGTCGAGAGATCCCTACTGCAAATGACCGGCAACTCGCCAAGCGCACCGTTGCCCGTGTCGCTTAAAGCGTACGAAGAACAATTTCTGCGTGAAGCGCCAAGCCATAACGGCAGCTATTTGCAAGCCAAGGTACGCGAACAGCATGACGGTCTGGTGATTGTCGAACTGTCCAGTTATCTGGACACCGGTGACGAACAGGGAACACCCGGTCGCGGATTCATTAACTATTCCCGTCAGCAACACAGGGCGCTGGCCCTGCAAGACATGCTTTTGCCGGGGCAGGAAGAGGCGTTCTGGCTGACAGCGCAGCAAGCCCACAAAGAATGGCTGATTAACACCAGCCTCGCTCAGGATCCTGCGTTCGTAAAGACGTGGCCGTTCCAGAAAACCCCTAACGTCGCCCTGACCGCTGGCGGAATCATTCTAAAATACGGCGTGGCAACAATTGCCCCTTATGCCAGTGGCCACATTGAGCTGAAGATGTCTTACCTTCAGCTCAATGGCATCCTCAAGCCGGAACTGTTCCCGCGCCGCGATTGAATGCCTGGCCCAGCAACAGTTGCAGCACGCCAGCCACGATCAGGGCTGGCAGTGTTGCACCCACGTCAGGGTACAGGTTGGCCAGCAGGTGATAGGTGCTGACACCCCCCAGCCAGGCCAGCAGCGTCATCCAGCGAAAGCCAACGGTCGCCATCTGGCTGCTACGTCGGCGCTGGATGAAGTGATCCACCAGCACAACACCGAACAATGGCGCGAACACCGAGCCGATCAGCAGCAGGAAGTTCTGGTACTGCGCCAGCGGCGCGAAGCAGGCGATCAGGGTGCAGATTACGCCGATGGCCAATGACAGATGCTCGACCTTCAAACGCAGCAGAATCCCGCTGGACACCGCCGCCGAGTGAATATCGGCGAACGCGTTTTCTGATTCGTCGAGCAGAATCAGTAACAGTGGAATGCCCAGCCCCGCACCGGCCAACGCCAGCAGCAACGCATTGATTTCGCCACTCGGCGCGAACGCCAGGGTGTAGGCAACGCCGAGGCTCATTAGCCAGAAGTTTCCGATAAAGAAGCCCAGCGCAGTACCGCCGAAGACACTCTTGGCGCGCTTGCCGAACCGGGAATAGTCGGCGATCAACGGCAGCCAGGACAACGGCATGGCAATGGCGATATCAAAACCCACGGCAAATGGCATCGAACCGTCACCGGCGTGCGACCAGAGTGCGGACAAGTCGGTCTTAGTCAGCAGGTTCCAGGTCAACCATACACACGCCGCCAGCAGCAGCCAGATGCCCCACTTGCGCAGTATCTGACGCACAAAGTTCAAGGGTCCGCTGACCGCCAGCAAGGTGGCCAATGCGCCGAAAAACAAGGTCCACAGCAGTGGGTTGGCCCACAAGCTGCCCTCGGCGAACGCACGTGCGCCCAGCAAGCTGGCGGCGTCACGCATGATGATGATCTCGAAAGCACCCCAACCCACCAATTGCAGCAGGTTGAGTACCGCTGGCAGCGACGCGCCACGGGTGCCAAGGCTGAGCTTGAGCGCGGCCATGGCCGAAAGCCCGGTATCGCTGCCGATCACGCCCACAGCGGCCAACAGCAAAACACCGACGAGGGTGCCGAGGAAAATGGCCAGCAGAGACCCTGACATGCCCAGCCCCGGCGCCAGCAACGCGCCGGTTTGCAGGACCATCAGGCCAATGCCGAGGGAAAACCACAGGGAAAACAAATCACGACCACCGAACACACGCTTGCCCACAGGCACCGCGACGTCGGGGGAGTAGGTATTGGTTGAGGGGTTCACGGGGGGTTATCTCAGAGGAACAATGGTTGTCAGGTCGCAATGGGGCGGACTGAGGAATCTATGGCGTCTGGACTGATGTCTCGCGAACAAGTTCGCTCCTACAGGGGATCGCATTTTTTCTGTAGGAGCGAACTTGTTCGCGAGGCAGGCGCCGCGGTGTTTCAGGTCAACTCAATTCAAACCTTTTTGTACAGCTGGCTACCTTCCTGCTTGAAGCGCTCGGCCTGTTCTCGCAGGCCCTCCTGCACGGCCAGGTCCACAGTTTCGATGTGCTGGTTGGCTGCGTATATCCGAACTTCCTGGGTAATCTTCATCGAGCAGAACTTCGGCCCACACATGGAACAGAAGTGCGCAACCTTGGCCGAGTCCTTCGGCAGGGTTTCGTCGTGGTACGAGCGCGCGGTATCCGGGTCGAGACCCAGGTTGAACTGGTCTTCCCAGCGAAACTCGAAGCGCGCCTTGCTCAAGGCATTGTCGCGAATCTGCGCGCCGGGGTGGCCCTTGGCCAAGTCCGCCGCATGGGCCGCGATCTTGTAGGTGATGATCCCGGTCTTCACGTCATCCTTGTTCGGCAGACCCAAGTGCTCCTTGGGCGTGACGTAGCACAGCATGGCGCAACCAAACCAGCCGATCATGGCCGCACCGATGCCCGACGTGATGTGGTCGTAGCCCGGCGCGATGTCGGTGGTCAACGGCCCGAGGGTGTAGAACGGCGCCTCGTCGCAGCACTCCAGCTGCTTGTCCATGTTCTCTTTGATCAACTGCATCGGGACGTGGCCCGGGCCTTCAATCATCGTCTGGACGTCATGTTTCCAGGCAATCTTGGTCAGTTCGCCGAGGGTTTCCAGCTCACCGAATTGCGCGGCGTCGTTGGCATCGGCAATCGAACCCGGACGCAGGCCGTCGCCCAGCGAGAAGCTGACGTCATAGGCCTTCATGATTTCGCAAATGTCTTCGAAATGCGTGTACAGGAAGTTTTCCTGGTGATGCGCCAGGCACCACTTGGCCATGATCGAACCGCCACGGCTAACAATCCCGGTCACGCGCTTGGCGGTCAGCGGTACATAACGCAACAGCACGCCAGCGTGAATAGTGAAGTAGTCGACGCCCTGTTCGGCTTGCTCGATCAACGTGTCGCGGAACAGCTCCCAGGTCAGGTCTTCGGCTGCGCCGTCAACTTTTTCCAGCGCCTGGTAAATCGGCACAGTACCGATCGGGACCGGCGAGTTACGGATGATCCATTCACGGGTTTCGTGGATGTGTTTGCCCGTGGACAGGTCCATGACCGTGTCCGAACCCCAGCGAATACCCCAGGTCAGTTTGGCGACTTCTTCTTCGATGGAAGAACCCAGCGCGCTGTTGCCGATGTTGCCGTTGATCTTCACCAGGAAGTTACGACCGATGATCATCGGTTCCAGCTCAACGTGGTTGATGTTGGCAGGGATGATTGCGCGGCCGCGGGCGATTTCGTCACGGACGAACTCAGCGGTGATTTCTTTCGGGACGCTGGCACCGAAGCTGTGACCCGCGTGCTGCGGCGTCAGAAGACCGGCTGCGCGGGCTTCCTGCAACTTCATGTTTTCGCGGATGGCGACGTATTCCATCTCAGCGGTAATGATGCCCTGACGCGCATAGTGCATCTGGCTGACATTGGCGCCGGCCTTGGCCCGACGCGGGTTGCGCACATGGGCGAAGCGCAGTGCTGTCAGCTCGGCATCGCTCAGACGCTCTTGGCCAAAGTTGGAACTCAGGCCCACCAGGCGCTCGGTATCGTTACGCGATTCAATCCAGGGCGAACGGATGTCCGCCAGGCCTTTGCGCACGTCGATGATCACGTTGGGGTCGGTGTAGGGGCCAGAGGTATCGTAAATAACCACCGGCGCGTTGATCTCGCCGCCAAAGTCGGTCGGCGTCACGTCCAGCGTGACTTCGCGCATCGGCACAAGGATGTCCGGGCGCGAGCCCTGAACATAGATTTTTTGCGAGCGGGTGAAGGGCTGAACAGATCCCGAATCGACCTTGGCCGAATCGCTCAAATTGGTGGCGTCTTTTAGTTTTTTACTCATCACGGGCACTCCAGGCATCATCCAGCGGCGGATTAATTGTCGGAGCAAACCTGAATGGCATGGATGCACCAGGGCTGGTGCTGAGTATCGAAAGGAGGCGTTACTGTTCATTTATTGAACAATCGACCCCGGACGACACTCAAGAGGACTCGCCGGGAGACGAGAAATCTTGTTCCCTACGCAGGCGTTAACCCGATCAGGTTCAACGGGATCCGGATTAACCGATCTCAGCCTCATAGCAAGGCACCCCGACAAGAACGTCGCCAGTCTAGTCAAGACGCAGGCAGAACGCCAACATCGTTGTATATCGTTCGATAAATGGCGGATATGCAGGATTGTTGTGAGCAACCCCGAGAATTACACTCTCAGCGTTGCGGATCGTGCCCCGTAGTGGCGGCCTCCACATCACCCTCGCACTATCAACTCTAGGGAACGTCTCATGCTGCGCAAACTTTCACTGGCGCTTGCCGTGTCTTGTGCTTCCAACGGAATGGCCTGGGCAGCAGACATGCCTTTACCGATCAAGACGGGCCTGGTCAACGTGTATCAGGAGGCCGTGAATAACAACGCCGATCTGGCTGCCGCCCGCGCCGAATACGCCGCCCGCAAGGAAATCGTGCCCCAGGCGCGCGCTGGCCTGTTGCCTAACCTGTCTGCTGGTGCGGACATCAACAACACCCGCACTCAAATTGACCGACCCGCGATGGCCGCCACCCGCAGTGGCAATGTCTATCAAGCGACCTTGAGCCAGCCCATCTTCCGCGCCGATCGCTGGTTCCAGTTGCAGGCGGCCGAAGCAGTCAACGAGCAAGCCGCGCTGGAGCTTTCCGCGACCGAGCAGAACCTCATTTTGCAGAGTGCACAGGACTACTTCACCGTCCTGCGAGCTCAGGACACCCTGGCCTCGACCAAGGCTGAAGAGGCCGCCTTCAAGCGACAACTGGATCAAGCCCAGGAGCGCTTTGATGTCGGCCTGTCCGACAAGACCGACGTGCTCCAGTCCCAGGCCAGTTACGACACTTCACGCGCCAACCGGATCATCGCCAAACGCCAGGTGGAGGATGCCTTCCAGTCGTTGACGACCTTGACCAACCGCGACTACAACGCCATCGAAGGCATCGTTCACACCCTGCCGGTGCTGGCGCCAACGCCCAACGATGCCAAGGCCTGGGTCGACACCGCATCGCAACAGAACCTGAACCTGCTCGCCAGCAATTACGCGGTGAGTGCCGCTGAAGAAACCCTGCGCCAACGCAAAGCCGGGCATGCACCCACCCTCGATGCGGTTGCCTCGTACAAGCGAGGGGATAACGATGCGCTGGGCTTCAGCAACCCCAACTTCACGGGCCAGAATTATGGCGGCAATGTCGAAGAGCGCAGCATCGGCGTTGAGTTGAATATCCCGCTCTACAGCGGTGGTTTGACCAGCTCGCAGGTGCGAGAAGCCTATTCACGCCTGAACCAGAGCGAGCAGCGCCGCGAAGCCCTGCGCCGTCAAGTGGTGGAAAATACCCGCAACCTGCACCGCGCAGTGAACACCGATGTCGAGCAAGTTCAGGCACGCAAGCAATCCATCATTTCCAACCAGAGCGCGGTGGAAGCGACCGAAGTCGGTTATCAGGTGGGGACACGCAATATCGTCGACGTGCTCGACGCCCAGCGCCAGCTGTACAGCTCGGTGCGTGAATACAACAACACGCGCTACGACTACATCATCGACAACCTGCGCCTGAAGCAAGCGGCCGGCACGCTGAGCCCGGGTGACTTGCAAGACCTGTCACGCTACCTCAAAGCCGACTACAACCCGGACAAAGACTTCCTGCCGCCGGACCTGGCGAAGGCAGCGCAGAAAAACGTCGAGAAACCTTCGGAGTATTGATCGCTTTCGCAGGCCTGTCGCCACAGGGTGAGCGAGATTTCTAGATGTGGGAGCGAATTCATTCGCGAATGAATTCGCTCCCACAATGTGAACTGCAGTCTTACAACCCCGACACCCGCCCCAGCATCCCCAACAACCGCTGCAACGCGCCCTGATTGGCGCGCATCACTTTCAGGCCGGCGTCGGCCATGATGCGGGCAAGTGCGGGTTGATCGAACAGGCGCTGCACCGCTACCGCCAGCCCCACCGCGTCACTCACTTCTTCCAACGCTCCGGCGTCGCGCAGCAGCGTGGCAATCTCCAGGAAGTTGAACAGGTGCGGGCCGCTCAAGACCGGCTTGGCCAATGCGGCAGGTTCCAGCAGGTTGTGCCCGCCACTGGGCACCAGGCTGCCACCGACGAACGCACAATCGGCCAAGGCGTACAGAAACAGCAACTCCCCCATGGTGTCACCCAACAGCACCGTCGTGGTTGACGTCACCGCTCGCCCCGTCGAGCGACGAATCGTCTCGAAGCCTTGCTGCCAACACAGGTCATGGACGCTGGCGAAGCGTTCAGGGTGGCGCGGCACCAGGATCAATAATGCATCGGGGTGGCTGACGAGCAACTGTCGATGGGCCGCCAGCACGGTTTCATCTTCGCCTGCATGGGTGCTGGCCGCGATCCATAGTGGACGCCGGCTGGCCTGCCATTGCTCGCGCAGCTCAGCGGCACGCACCAATAACTGAGGGTCGATGCTCAAATCAAACTTGATTGACCCCGTGACCTCGACACGGTCGGGCCGCGCCCCCAGGTCGAGAAAGCGTTGCGCCTCGACCTCGGTCTGCACGGCGAACCCACTCATTTCGGCGAGCATCGGCCGGGTCAACTTGGCGAAACGTCCATAACCGCGCGCCGAGCGCTCAGACAGCCGGGCGTTGGCCAGAACCACTGGAATACTGCGCTTGGCGCATTGGTGAATGTGGTTGGGCCACAGTTCGGTCTCCATGATGACCCCGAGCCGAGGCTGGACATGATCGAGAAAACGTCCGGCTGCCCAGGGTAAATCGTAGGGCAGATAACAATGCTGAATGCGCGGTTCGTCAGCGAACAGCGCCTTGATCCGCTCCGAACCGGTCGGCGTCATGCAGGTCACGGTAATCGGCAACTGTGGATAACGCGTCAGCAAGGCGCGGATCATCGGTGCCGCCGCGATGCTTTCGCCCACCGATACCGCATGCACCCAAATACCGCCGTGTTGCATCGGCGGCAGGCCCAACGAAAAGCGCTCGCCGATTCGCTGTGCGTAAGCGGGGGCCTTACGCGCCCGCAACCACAGGCGCAGCGCGACCAAGGGCAAACCAAGATGAAACAGCAGGGTATAAAGGGTTCTATTCATGGCGCCGGAGTTTATCAGCCAATCGCCTGCAAATGCCGAGCAAAGCATTCGGCCAGCCACCTGGCCGCCGGACCCAGTGGCTCGTCACGGCGCCAGACCATCTCCACCACCAGGGCCGGTGGGGTCCAGTCGCTGGTCAGTTCGACCATCTGATTCTGGTACGCCGGGTACTGCACCACATGCCGGGGCAACCAGGCCCAGCCGAGGCCACGCATGAGCAATTCGGCCATCACGTAAAAACTGTCGGCACGCCAGACCTGCGCACTGATTTGTTCGCCACCGGGATAGCCGCTTTGTTGAGGCGTGATCAATAGCTGCCGATGGCGGCCCAACTGTTGCCGACTGACCCGCGACGCGCTGACCAAGGGATGACCCACCGCGCACACCGTGACCATTTCGACACTGCCCAGCACCCGCCGCTCCAGAGCTTCGGGCATCTGCTCATGGTGAAACAGCAACCCCAGATCGGCGCGGCGTTCCACCAGTTTGCGCGCCACATCACCTTGGGCGCCGCTGGCCAGTTGCACCTCCAGGCCGGGAAACTGTTCAGCCAGCGCTTCGAGGCTGTCCAGCACCGGCTGATAAGGCATGGCTTCATCATGCGCCAGTCGCAAACGGGCTTCCTGCCCGCGCATCAAGGCCAGTGCCCGTCCGTCCAGGCGCTCACACTGGCGCAATAGCTCTCGTGCTTCTTCAAGCAACGCGCCGCCTGCTTCGGTCAAACGCGGTTGTCGGCCGCTGCTGCGGTCGAACAGGCTCACACCCAGGTCAGCCTCCAACAACGCAATACCATTGCTGACCGCTGATTGCGCGCGCTGCAGATCCCGCGCCACGGCCGAGAATGAGCGCTGTTCGGCGACGCTGACGAATAAACGGATTTGCTCGAGGTTCCATTGCAAGGCGCACCAACCTATCGAATAGAGAGATAGGTAATGACTTTACCCCATCTGATCGATCTCTAGAATGCGCGACTAACGAAGAGGATCACCATCATGACTGCCTACTACTACCTGGCCATTGCCATCTGTGCAGAAGTTATCGCCACTGTCTCGATGAAAGCGGTCAAAGGCATCAGCACGCCATTGCCGTTGCTGTTAGTGATCGTGGGTTACGGCATTGCGTTCTGGATGCTGACGCTGGTGGTGCGCAGTATTCCAGTCGGTGTTGCCTACGCTGTCTGGGCGGGGATGGGCATCGTCATGGTCAGTATTGCCGCGCTGTTCATTTACGGGCAGAAACTCGACGTGCCAGCGATGCTCGGCATGGGCTTGATCGTCCTCGGGGTGGTCGTGATTCAACTGTTCTCGAAAACCGCCGGGCATTGAAAATTCGATCCTCTATAATGGCGGCATCCGTTTAGCCACCGAGGTCGTCCATGCCATCTGTGCTCACTCCATCCCCCATGACCACTGACGTACTCATCGTCGGTGCCGGCGTTGCCGGCCTTTGGCTCAATGCGCGCCTGCAACGCCAAGGGTTCTCGACAGTATTGGTGGAAAGCGCCAGCCTCGGCGGCGGGCAAAGCACAAAGTCCCAGGGGATCATCCACGGCGGCGCCAAATACGCGCTGCACGGAGCACTGAGCGGCGCGTCCGAAGCGATCGCCGACATGCCCCGGCGCTGGCGTGATGCGCTCGCAGGTAAAGGCGAGCTGGACCTGTCCAGTGTGCGCGTACTGTCTGAAGCGCATTACTTGTGGTCGCCCGGAACCATCGCGGGCAACCTCACCAGCTTTTTCGCCAGCAAGGCCGTGCGCGGCAGGGTCGATCACGTCACCGGCGAAGACCTGCCACCGGCGCTGCAAAATCCCGGTTTCAAGGGCAAGGTCTATCGACTGGCCGAGCTGGTGATCGATGTACCCAGCCTGATCGAACGCCTCGCCGAGCTGTCGGGTGACAGCTTGCTGGCCGGCGAAAACATCGAACCGTTGCTTGAAGGCGAAGAGCTGATCGGCCTGCGGGTCGATGGCCGTGAGATTCATGCTCAGCGCGTGGTTTTAAGTGCGGGTGCGGGCAATGCGGAGCTGTTGAAATCCATGGGGGTGTCTCATCCCACCATGCAACGCCGTCCGCTGCACATGGTCATGGTCAAGGGACCGACCCTGAAGCCCTTGTATGCCCATTGTCTGGGCGGTGGGCCGAAACCCCGCGTCACGGTGACCACTCACCCGGCGGCCGACGGCCAATGGGTCTGGTACCTGGGTGGCGATCTGGCCGAAGCCGAGGGTGTCGCCCGTGAACCCGCTGCACAAATCGCGGCGGCAAAAAAAGAACTCGGCAATTTGCTGCCGTGGGTCGACCTGAGCCAAGCCCAGTGGGCCACCTTGCGTATTGATCGGGCAGAACCGGCACAGTCCGGCCTGGTCCGCCCGGACAACGCCTATCTGTCGGTGCAACAACGTCTGATGGTGGGCTGGCCGACCAAGCTGGCGCTGGCCCCCGATTTTGCTGATCGTGTATTGGCTGCACTGGTCCGAGATGACATTCATCCGACGCCGCAGTTGCCACTCGTCGGCCTGCCGAAGCCGCCCATGGCGCAACCGGTCTGGGATCAACTGCTGCCATGAATACCCTGCATGAACTGCATCGCCCGCTGGGCAGCACTGGCCTGCTTGTTTCACCCTTGGGGCTGGGCACCGTCAAGCTGGGCCGTGATCAAGGGGTCAAGTACCCCAGCGGCTTCACGATCCCCGATGATCGAGAAGCACAAATGCTGCTCAAGCTGGCCCGAGACTTGGGCATCAACCTGATCGACACCGCCCCGGCCTACGGCACCAGCGAAGAGCGGCTGGGCCCGCTGCTGCGTGGTCAGCGTCAAGAATGGGTGATTGTCAGCAAGGTCGGCGAGGAGTTCGAAGGGGGTCAGTCACGGCACGACTTCAGTGCCGAACACACACGCCTGTCAGTGGAGCGTAGCCTCAAGCGCCTGGAGACTGACTTCATCGACCTGGTGCTGGTCCATTCAGACGGCAATGATCTGGCCGTGCTTAACGACTCCGGGGTGTATCAGGCGCTGGCCGAACTCAAGCAGCAGGGCAAAATTCGCGGCTACGGTTTTTCTGGCAAAACGGTCGAAGGCGGCTTGCTGGCGTTGCGCGAAGGCGATTGCGCAATGGTCACCTACAATCTCAACGAACAAAGCGAAAAGCCGGTATTGGACTACGCCGCCCGCCATGGCAAGGCCATCCTTGTGAAGAAGGCGCTGGCCAGCGGTCACGTGTGCCTGAGCCCGGGCGTCGACCCGGTCCAGGCCAGCTTCGAGTTGCTGTTTGACCATCCGGGCGTCGCCAGTGCTATTGTCGGGACCATTAATCCGCTGCACCTGGCCCATAACGTGGCGACTGCCGCCGCCGTGATTCGCCGTCAAACCTGATTCAGGTGTCGGCCGTCGCCAACGCAAGAAGGAGCCGACATGCCGCGAACGTTGATTCGGAAAAACCCCAACAACTTTAAAACCCTGCCGCTGTCCGTCGAAGCCACACCCGAAGGCCTGAATTACCAGAGCGTCGGCATGCCGTTGAACTTCGCCCAGACCCTGCAACGTCGACGCAAGATCGAAGTGGCCGATGCAGAGCGCTTTTCTGTGGATCTGGCCAATCTCGGGGTGTCAGTGCGCTTGACCTTGAACTGGCAGAACCGCGATTACTGGGTGTTGGTCAGGCAGCGCCGGCAGGACCGTGGCGATGTGGTGCTGAAATTGATTTCCGGCTATGTCCCTGCGCATGAACTGAATCTGCCGCTGCACACCGCCATTCAGGAAGTCGCTGAAGAGTGCTTGATTGAAACGCCCCAAGGCTGGCTGAGCGGACGTTTCAACGGTGCCTGGCTCCCTGCGCCCTATGCCTCGGCGCTGCATTACCGTGAAGCCCTGCCCTTTTGTCTGACCCCGTTATCCGGCGCTGCCAGACCCGTACGCTGCGGGAGCATGACCCTGATGGAGCGCCCGCGCGCTTACGTGCACCTGCCTACGGCGTCTCTGCAACTGGTTTACGACTTGCGCTTGGAGGTGCCCAAAGAAGCAAGGCCACTGAGCCTGTTTCACGTTGATGAGCGCCTGGAAAACGATCAATTGGTCGCACGACTCAACCGCAGTCGTCCCGACCTGTATTTGATGCCTCTGGAAAATGGTTTACCCAAGCCCGAGCTGTACACGCTCAAACGCGACAAACTGCAACCCGCCAGCACCCGAGGTCTGTATCTGGCCGAGAGTTTTGCGCCACAGGAAGGCTGGATCGTGCGTGAAGAGCGGATTCGCTGGAAGGATTGGCTCAGGCAACAGGGGCTGGAGCTACCGAAAAAACCAAGGTCAGGACTAACTCGGTTGAAGGTCAAGGCGCGGCAATTGGTCCAACTGGTGCGAGGCGGACTGCAAAAATGACTGCGACCGCTCTTGCCTGAAGCCGTTTACCTCTCGGGCTTATCCGAGAGCTGCCTGTCCCTGAAGGTGCGCAACCGGGCAAACAGATGAAAGTAGCGATTCTCACGCTTGCCCATCCCGCGCTTAGGCGAGAAGGACTCTTCGGCAAATGCTCCGGTGATTCGAACACGCGAGGCCGTGGTGTCCATAGTGCAAACCTCGGCACCCGCCTGTTGCAGCACGTATTTGAGCAACCGCTCGGAATGCAGTTTTCTTCCCGTAGACTCACAGAAATCAAAGATGTGCTCGATACGCTTTCCATAAGCCTTGTAGGCATCACGGCCACAAATGGCAAATCGATCGTTCAGGCCGCCCCACCACTGCCAATCAGGGATGTAGACGTTGAAGCGTCTGGCCTTCGGGCGCTTGAACACATAGGGAGGGAGAGGTTTGTGAAAAAAATTATCGGGCCGCGCGAACACCACAAAGTCAGGCTCGAAGGATTCCATCATCGCGGTGACGCTGTGCAGCGAATTCAGCTGATAGATCAGATTCCTGAGCGATACGTGCTCATCGCCCCAGGTATCGCCGAGTGCTTTCACTCGCTCGAAGTCCCAGCGTTCAAGAACGCCTTCTGTTGAGTCAAGCAAGCCAGTCATCGGCTCGAAGACCTCGTAGTTATCCGCCTTCAGCTCTCCCTTTTCACCTGAGCGCTGGTTTTGGACTTCGTCGATTTTATAGAGGTGATAAAAACACTTTACGTTGCTGTTCGCAGGAAGCTGTGCAAGTAGATTCTCCTGGATCGAGGGAAAGCAGATTTCCGAGTTTCTTGGAATCCCAAAAAAAGCGACCGCGACATTTAACACTTGATTGCACCCTGGAAAAAAATAATCGAGCCCTGATTCCGCGCCCCGTCGACAACGGGCCGCAAACCGGAATTTCATTTGCGACTAAACAATGTCCGCCACCAACTGCGACACTGCAGACTTACGCTGACAACATCCGATTTGAGTAACCAGGCGCGCTCATAGCCCCAAGCGTGCCCACCCCAAAGCTTGCCCGCCTCATTGGAAAAACCCAATGTCAAAAGCTGATAGTTATAACCCGCATGGCCGCGCAGCCACTCGAACAGCACCAAGGCATTGAAGCCCGGTGGTAGGCCCGACATAGCGTTTTCCGCCCGGGCGATCGGTCGGGTAGTTCCACAGAGCTGATAGCGGGATGCGGTCCCAATAAAGAGCTACTTGAGGCAATGGGCACAACGCCTCGCTACAGCCCACCAGCACTGTGAAACAACGGGTGCCCGGTTGTTCAAACAGCTGTTGCACTTCAGCCCGGTAAGGAAGACCGAAAAAGTAGCAGTCCGGTGCGTTGAAACCGTGCACGAGCACGTTGACGCTGTCGGGCAGAGTAGCTCGAACTTCAAGCACGTGTTAAAGCCGACCACTACGTCATGGACGCCGATATTCAGTGCCTGGAAGTCCTCTCACGTGATGGCCGGATTATTGGCTACCAATACCACCCGCGTGGTCCTTTGCAAGCACGCCTTCAACTCCTCGGGCAGGCAATTGAGAACAATCTGATTACCGCCAGGCATCGCATCCAACGCCATTTCACTGGACGTTTCAACCTTGTCGTTACGCATCACTTCCTCAGCACATTCATTCCATAGCGCATCTTCACCCACAGTCGAGTGAGCGCTGAGGGCTGCTGCCAAGGGCGCATCTCACGCTGAATCTCGACAGCTAGGTCACGACCCACACGAGCAAAGGAATATTGGCTAACTGCGAACGCCTGCCCGCTATTGGCGATACGAGACGCCAGTGCTGGGTCGTTCTGCAGCAGCTTGAGCTTTTCCACGGCCTCATCTTCGGAGCGATAGAACACCACGTTGTGCATGTCCTGAAAGCCCAGCAAACTGTCTTCCTCACCCTGGCTCCACGCCAGCAGCACACAGCCACAGGCCATGGCTTCGAAGTTCTTGATCATGAATTCGCCCATACCGGCATCGGCGCTCACGAAAACCTTGATGCGATTGAGTGTTTGCAGATACTCGGCGCCGGACTCCGTGCGGGTCACCAACATGCCAGTACGTTGAGCCAAGGCTTCGAGGATTGCCTTGCGCTGCGCATACTCTCTGCTTTTCAGGCTACCCAGAAAACCGATTGGAATATCCCGCTCACCGCCAAAATTGCGCAGTGTCTGTTCGTCGTAACCCTTGGACACGAACACCGCGTCGATATCTTCGGCTTGCATCCGACGCGCAACGACGGCACCCGAAACCAGCGCACGAGACCATGGAAGACGCTTGTACAGGTGCGAATAAGCCTTGAAGTACTTACTGCTGGGCATGTAGTTCTGATAGGCGTCATGTTCCAGAAAAATCAGCCCCGGAATGCATTTCAATACCGAAAGTTGCGGAGCGAGGCGTTTGACCCTCGAGAAAATCACTACCCGATCAAAGTCATGATGATTGACCGACGCGAAAAACGGACCCAGATTCATGTGCTGATGTTTACTCAGCCGATAGATAACGCATTCATCGCAGTTCTGCTGCACGGTTTCATACAGGCGATCCAGGATGACTCGCTGTTCATCCATCACCAGTAGCATGACTTTCATACATTGACTTTCCCGAGTCACAACTGCACAAAAATGGCAGGTTCTCAGCGTGTGCGGAGTACCCGTAGAGAAATCCGTCTAAATTAACGGTTTCGGATTTTCTCCACAATTGCCGTAGTCGAACTGTTGGCCACCAGCCCCAGCACCTTCACCTTGCCACCATAAGCCTCAACGATTTCAGCACCGACCACTTGATCGATACCGTAATCACCGCCTTTGACCAGCACGTCAGGTTTGACATGGGACAGCAGGTTTTCCGGTGTGTCTTCAGTAAAGCTGATCACCCAATCCACGGCGCCCAACCCGGCCAGTACAGCCATGCGTCGGTCAACACTGTTGATTGGCCGTCCTGGCCCTTTCAAACGGCTGACGGACGCATCACCGTTGACCGCAACGATCAGTCGATCGCCTTGTGCGCGCGCCTGTTCCAGGTAGGTCACATGCCCGGCATGGAGAATGTCAAAGCAGCCGTTGGTGAAGACGATCGATTCGTTGTGCGCCCGCGCATCGTCGATTGCCAGCAGCAATTGATCAAGGCTCAACACCCCACGCTCCGAGCCCTCTTCACGCTGGATCGCACGACGCAATTCCGGCGCGCTGATAGCGGCTGTACCCAGCTTGCCGACCACGATGCCGGCAGCCAGATTGGCCAGCGCAACGGCGTGCGGCAGCTCTTCACCGGCAGCAATCGCCGCCGCCAGGGTTGAAATAACGGTATCTCCGGCACCGGTGACGTCAAACACTTCACGGGCGCGGGCCGGCAAATGCAGGGCCGGGCAGTCAGGGCGCAACAAGGTCATGCCGTGCTCGCCACGGGTCACCAGCAGCGCACCCAGTTCCAGCTCACTCATCAACTTAGCGCCCTTGGCGACCAGTTCAGCCTCATCGGCACAATGACCGACAATGGCTTCGAATTCACTGAGGTTAGGCGTGAGCACACTGGCGCCGCGATAGATCGCGAAATCCTTGCCTTTAGGGTCGGCGAGAACCGGGATACCCCGATCACGCGCAGCCTGAATCAACACTTGATGGTTTTTCAGCGCACCTTTGCCGTAATCGGACAGCACCAGCACCTTGATGCCGTCAAGCATGTCTTCTACATCTGCGCTGAGCGCCAAGGCATCGGTGGCGAACGGTTCTTCGAAGTCGATACGCAGCAATTGCTGGTGACGACTCATGACCCGTAGCTTAACGATGGTTGGTTGATGGGCGATGCGCTGAAAGCGCGCAGTCACACCCGCCGCTTTCAGGCTATTGGCCAGGCTTTCGGCCGCCTCATCTTCCCCGGTCACACCCACCAGCGAGGCTGGCGCACCCAGGGCAGCAATGTTCAAGGCAACGTTGGCGGCACCGCCTGGACGATCCTCTATCTGCTCGACCTTGACCACCGGCACCGGTGCCTCCGGTGAAATCCGGGAGGTACCGCCATGCCAATAACGGTCGAGCATGACATCGCCAACTACCAAGACAGGCGCTTGATCGAAACGCGGCATGGACAACTTCATCGAACAACCCGTAACTAAGAATGAACAGGGGCAGAATGTTAGCACAGGGTTGGCGTGCCACCATCTGTACAGGCTGTGTGAAAACGTAGCGAGCGAAGGCAAGACAAGGCAAAAACAGGCGAGGAAGCGGACTGGACTCGCATTTGTGTCTACGTGTTGTAAATGAGTATTCCGATCGGACTCGCGCGCGAGCCTGTTTTTAACGCAGTATTGTGTGCGTAGCGCCGAAGTCGCCCAGCCTGCAGTAGTTTTCACACAGCCTGTGTAGGTGCTGGCTTGCCTGCGATCCAGACGATGCGGCGTATTGATACGCCGCATCGCGGGCGAGGTGTGCGCTAGGCGATACCAGCGACCACAGGCTCATCCAGCCCCAAAGCATTCAATCGCGCGTAGTAGCCATTCTGAGCCAGCAGCTCGGCATGGGTCCCGCGCTCGACGATGCTTCCCTGATCCATGACCAGAATCAGATCGGCTTTCTCAATAGTCGACAGTCGGTGGGCGATGACCAGGGTCGTGCGGCCCTTCATGACTTGATCCAGCGCCGCCTGGATATGCCGCTCGGACTCGGTATCCAGAGCGGAGGTCGCTTCATCAAGGATCAACAGCGGCGCATCCTTGAGCAAGGCCCGAGCAATCGCCAGACGCTGACGCTGACCACCGGACAGCAATACACCGTTCTCGCCCACCTGAGTATCGAAGCCTTGCGGCAGCTGGGCGACGAAGTCCTTGGCATAGGCATCGGCCGCCGCTGCTTCGATATCGGCCCGTGGAGCGCTCGCCAGATCACCGTACGCGATGTTATTGGCAACACTGTCGTTGAACAGGGTCACGTGCTGCGTGACCTGAGCGATATGTCGACGCAGGTTGTTCAATCGGTAATTCTCGATTTCGACGCCATCGAGAAAAATTTCGCCTTCTGCATGGTGATAGAAACGCGGAATCAGGCTCGCCAAGGTCGACTTGCCGCTGCCAGAGCGGCCAACCAGCGCAACCATCTGCCCAGGCGCGGCGGTAAAGCTGACGTTGTTCAACACCTGCCGCTCGGTACCCGGATAAGTGAAGCTCAGATTGCGCACTTCCAGATGACCGGTAACACGGTCTCGCTCGACAGTTCCTGTATCGATTTCCGACTCGACATCCAACTGCTCGAAAATACTCTCCGCACCGGCCACGCCCTTCTGGATCGTCGAGCTGACTTCCGACAGCTGGCGGATTGGCTTGGGCAGCAGACCGGCAGCGGTGATGTAAGCCACCAAATCACCTGGCGTCGCATCGCCACGCAGATACAGCACAAGGAACATCAATACTGCCATCGCGGTGTAGATCACCAATTGCAGCATCGGCGTATACACCGCACTGGTCTTGGTCATTCTTAGCTGTTTGTCGGTGTTGCTTTGGCTGGCATTCGCAAACCGCTCCCGCTCGTAACGCTCGCCACCGAAGCTTCGCACCACGCGGTAGCCCTGAATGGTTTCCGAGGCCACATGCGTGACGTCACCCATCGCCACCTGAATTTTCTTGCTCTGCTTGCGGAATTTTTTGCTGGCACTGCTCACCATGATGGCAATCACCGGCAGAATCGCCAGCATCACTATGGTCAAGTGCCAGTTCATCCACAGCAGGTACATGAACAGAAACACCACGGTCAACCCTTCGCGAATCACGACTTTGATCGCGTCGGTTGCAGCGCCGGTGACCATGGTGACGTTGAAGGTGATGCGCGAAATCAAATGACCTGAGTTATGCGTATCGAAATAGCTGTTGGGTAGCACCAACAGCTTATTAAACAGCTCAACACGCAGGTCATGCACCAGCCCCAGCGAGACCCGGGCCAAAAAATAGTTGCCAAGGTACGAGCCCAGGCCCTGCCAAGCGGCGATCAACACGATCAGCAAGGGCACAGCCTGCAGCAATTGCAGGTCACGCAAATAGGGAACAGTGGGGAACAGCGCGGCTTCAGGGTTGCCTAGACCATCGACAAAATACTTGAGGATGCCGGCCAACATGGGCTGGGTCGAAGCGAAAATCACAAACCCGACAATGCTGAGTGCAAAGATACCGACATAAGGCATCACGTAAGTCAGCAGTCGGAAATAGATTTTCATACTGGAGCTTTGTCCCGCTTCGGACACTTTGTTACTCATCTTAAAGCTCACTGGGTTGAAAGAGCCCGGGATTTTATCACAGCCCATACCCTGAACCTTGACCCACACCAGAACACTGGCCAAACCGATCGGCAACCAGCTGATAAACCATTCCGCACGCGGAGAGCCCGTCAGACTGGCAGCATCGAACTGCATTGCCAGGGTCGAAAATAACCAGATACCTACGAATCCGCGGCCAAATATAGTGTTTCGCGCCTTCCATGCTTCACGCAAGATGGTGAACCAGACGCCAGCCCACAGCAACAACCCAGGTATACCCAGTTCGATTGCAGTATGGGTAAACAAGTTATGCGAATGATCGAACAGCATGCCGGAAGCCACTACTTTGTAATCGCTACCAAGCCCCAGGCCAGTAAAGGGATGGAGCATGATCATTTTCAAGCTTGCGGTGAAAATTTCCGGCCGGAAGGACGAACCACGAGACAATACGTAAGGCTCGAATAGCCAAAATCCAATCACGGCTACCAGCACAGCCCCACCAGCCAAGAAACAACTACGACGGTCACGACACCAGATAGGGGAGCATACAATGGTAAAAAACAGCGCGAGCACAGCGCCCCGACTTTGGGAAAGCATAACAAACGCACCGGTCGAAGCCAGCGCCAGCAACCAGACAACTATCAGCCAACGGTTGCGGGGAGGCCAAAACAACATCCAGACAGCGGCGACTCCCACGACATAAGCGCCCAGGATCGGATGAGAAAGCCCGCCAATCCCTTCAAGCCGTGCGCTCCACGCATTGCCACTGATGCCGAAAAATTTAACTATCGACACCAAGGCCGCCACCCCTAACCCAACGCCCCCCCACTGCATGAGGCGAATCACCCGTTCAGGCTGCCCAGCCGCCAAAATCGGAAAAAGCAACAAAAAAACAGCGATATACAGCATTCGCTTGAATTCATGGGAAGGATCTTCGGCCTGAGTCCAGAACAGACTCAACGCGGCCCATCCAGACAATAGAAGTAGCGCCAGACATAGCCCGCGCTGTCCACGCCAAAATTCGCCAAGCCGGACACGAGCAGACCACGCCAGAATCAGGCTCGGCAGCCAAACTAATACGACCAACCCTTGCTGATAAATTTTATTGGCGGGAGCAAACGCAATTGCCAGTAGAAACCACAACAATCCTGCGGACAACCAACCCTGCGCCCAACGACTTGCATACATCCCCAACCTCCAATAAATGGGTTATCTGACCAGCTCAGCATGGTGAAAGCTGAAATTTTTCGGCATTATTGCCAGTCAATTGCCAGCAATCCAAACAAGGCTTTCTATTGATGCAATGCTCTTGGCTCTCCAGAGCCGCTTTAAATCAACTGATTGTCGACTCCAAAATACTGGAGGCCGATAGCATTGGCGCGAAAGTGCACCTGCTGCAGGATGGAAAAATCCTTAAGCTCTTTCGCCGCAAGCGCTGGCTTTCGTCCGCGCTGCTGCGCCCTTACTCCAAACGCTTCATCGACAATGCCGCACAACTGGAAAAACTGGGGATACCAACGCTAACAGTCATCAGCTTCCATCGGCTTGAGACGCCCGGTATGACTGCGGTGCTGTACCGCCCTCTGCCTGGTGAAACCCTGCGCCAGCTCACCTACCATTCTGATTTCAGCTGGCAGCAAGCACTACCGGCGCTGATTGAATTGATCCGGCGCCTGCATGCATTGGGAATCTATTTCCGCTCACTACATCTGGGCAACATAGTCGTAACTCCAGAAAAAAAACTGGGATTGATCGATGTCGCCGACATGAGATTCTTCAAAGCTCCGCTGCCTGAGCGCTTGATTAGACGCAACCTGCAACATTTTTTCCGTTACATTGCTCGCGAAAATATCAATGAAGAATTTCCACTGCGCGCGCTGAAACAGGCCCTGCTACGCACTGGCGAGTAAATAACGGCCGGAAGTGCGTTATTTACCAGAAAATAAGGATCGAGAATCCTGACAAAACTGTTGCCATGCCTTTTCAGGGGCCAGAGCGTGATGCTGCGAGGCAGACACTCGCCCCACCTCCTGCTCAGTAAGCTGTTCAATTGCTTCGACCCAGGCGGCTACATCCGCAACGGGGGCATAGTGGCCAGAATCTCCAAGTTGCTCACGAAAAACAGCCAGATCACTAACCAGCACCGGCACGCCAGCAATGACGGCTTCCTGCAGCACTAGCCCAAGACCTTCTTCGCGGGACGGAATCACCACCCAGTCAAAAGCACGGTAAAGCTTGGCCAATCCTTGCTTGTGCCCCGGCAACAACACCTTTCCGACTAACCCCAGGGCTTTGACCTTGCGTTCCAGCATGGCTCGGTCCGGCCCTTCACCGATAATCAACAGAGAGAGATCAGGATACTGCTTGAGCGACTGAGCAAATGCGTCGAGCAGATAGTCGAACCCCTTATTTCTCACCAACCGCCCTACCGCCCCAAGTACGCGACCACTAGCAGCAGGCACATCTAAACAGACGCGCGCCTGTTCGCGACTCAGCAACTTTTGACAAAACGTTTCGGGTTCCAGTGCACTGCGTAAAGCCAGTACTGGAATTTTCAGGTCACAATGCAGTTCCGAAGCCAGGGTTTGCGACACCGCAACCACTGTAAGCCGCTCGGAGGGAAACTGTTGGAATAGGGATCGTAGCTCGGAGTGCCGGCGGGTGAGTCCATGAAAAACCACAACGACACGAATATTGGTCAGCTCTTTTAGAACCGGTAAAAGTACTCGCGCTACCCCCTGACCATCGAGCAGCACTACTTCAGCGGCGTCGTCTATCAGGGCTTTGCGAAAGCGCGCATGCATCCAAGGCGTGAACAAGCTCCAGGCATGACGCCCCTTGAGCATTCGCGACGAAAGCCGCCACTCAAGAACCTCATGGACGGGCTCGGAGCAATCACTTGCCTCGCCTTGGAGGAACCAGGTCTTAACTTTGGTTTGCGGACCGACCAGCGACACAATCTGTTGGTGCACTTTATGAACCGACGAAAACGGTGAGCCGCTGGCCCACATCACATTAATGATGCTCATCAGTTATTGAGATCCAATGCAAAAAAACGCACAACCTACACCAGCGACGGCACGATTAATAGACGAAAAAGCCGATCCACACTCCAAGCGTAGCGTAAGACCATGCTTCATTTGATCCTGGAACCACGCGCTGGCGATACTCCCAGGAACGCTCAATATGAAGCCAGAAAACAGGATCACCCTCAACGGCTATTCCTGTCAAACTCAATTGATATTGCCCTGAACAGCACTGCACTGCACAAAAAGTAGTGTGCGAAGCGGCCGGAATGATCTGCCAGCGCTTCAAACCCTCAATATGTTGCGCAGCCATTCCAGCCAGTTCAGCGGCGCGCGCTCACGCAACACTGGCTTGAGCTCCTGGACAATGCGCTGACCAATGGTGCCAAAGCTGAAGTGCGACACTGCCAGAGCCCGACCATTGACGGCAATACGCGCCGCCAGTTCTGGATCGGCCCGCAATATCGCGAGCTTTGCCTGCAATTGCGGGATGCTGCTGTAAAACACCACGTTCTGCATGTCCTGCAAACCGAGGGCGTGATTCTCGGCTTCGCCCTGATCGAACGCCAACAGCACGCAGCCGCAGGTCATGGCTTCGAAATTCTTGATCATGTACTCGCCCATGCCAACGTCGGCACTGGCGAAAAAACGGATCCGGCTCAGCGTGTCGCAATACTCTTCGCCCGACTTGGTGCGAGTCACCACCAGGTTTTCAACCTGCCCCAACTCATCGAGCAATGCCTTGCGCCCGCTGTAGGCCACTCCGTTGGTGCTGCCGACAAACGCCAACTCGATGTCCCGATCGCGCCCCAGATCCCGACACAGCGTCTGGTCGTAACCCTTGGGCACGAACACCGCATCGAAACCCTCGGCACGCAGCCGTTCGCTGACCATGAAACCCGAGCTGATCACCCGCACCCACGGCATCTTGCGGTAGTGTTCGCTGAACTTGCCGGTGTATTTACACGGGATGTAATTCTGATACGCGTCGTGCTCGAGAATCACCAGATTGGGGATCGTGCGAATGAAAGCGGCCTGACGAATTTCCTGCTTGAAGCGTAGGAAAAAGATGATTCGGTCGTAGCGAGTGACATCCACCTCTCGGCGAAAGTAGCCGCGCAGGTCACGCTGTTCATCGGAACTCAGCCAGCGCAGATCGCACTCGCAATGGGCAGCGATGCCTTCGTACAAGCGATCCAGAATGGCCCGTTGTTCCTTTTGCACCAAAAACAGCACTTTCATTGTTTTCCTCGCAGCACGGGAGCCTGCCGAATCAAATATCCCTGAGCCAGAACAATTCGTATCGGCGAACAGCCTTTCTGAAAAATTCGTTTTCGCCTTCTGTCGGCCAGCAGGTTATTCCAAGTCGGCGCGCCGTCAAAGTCGCCGGGCAAGGCCATCGGATTAAAGTGACGAAACAGCCGGGTATCGCTCAAATCGGCTTCACGCGATGCGACAGGCTGATCCCGTACGGCCTGCGTCGCCAGCAATTTCACTGAAAGCCATTTGCATCAATTACCCAGGCAGGCTCGGCGGCCAACCTCTTCATGCTCTCAGGATCGGGCTCCGGCAACTGAGGCCATTGATTGTATTTCCAGGAAACGAAGTGGAAATACGGAAACGAGCGGTCGCCATCACGGTCATTACTCAAGCGGCCATCACGCCAGTACCAGCGTTGGGGGAAATTGTCACTGCCGTCATGCCACTTGATCACGCCACCCGGCGTGCTGAACGCTTCCGTGAACTCGCTACTGCGCCGCCATGGATTGAACTTGCCGACCAGGTTGAACAACGGTTTGGGGAAGTTTTTACGCCAGAGAAATATCCGGCTGAACGCGCCTTCGTCTAACGCGTAATGTTCCTGATCAGCAAAGCGCGTACGCCAGCGCTCGATCCTCATGAACACCTCGCGCTGTCGCGCAGTGTTGCGTATCAGGCACAAATGACCCGCGACACGCCGCTCATGAGTCGAGAACAGGTCATAGCCTGCCAACCGCTCAGCCGTGAAATAGCTGCGTAAGTCGCCATACACCACATCGATATCACCGAACGCCCAAAAATCGTACCCTTCAAGGCGATCGACATGAATATAACCAAGCGCTGGCTTGATATCACACAGCTTATAAGGCGCCGTAGGTGCGAAATCGATTCCCAAACGCTGCGACACCAGTTGGCAATACTCAGTGAAGCTAATGTGCTCGATCTGAACATTAACTGGCAAGTTCTCCGGGATGCCACAGTCACTGAACAATAGCCAGTTGACATCCTGATTACGCCGGCAACTTTCAAGAAAAAACGGCATCCAGAAGGGCCATCGACCGAAGTACGGAATAATGAAAAGAATGCGAGGATTGTAATTGACCATTAAAGAACTCGACGTAAATTTAGAAAAACAGGGTCACATCACATCGCACTACAGTTTCATTTGTGCATCAGAAAGCAAAATATAGCAACTTTATGCAATAGCTCGGTCACCAGCCCGCCTCAACGGTTCATCCGAGCAGCAGGCTGGAGCATTGATCAAGCCATCCCCGCGCTACAACTCTGCCATCAGACGGGTCACTTGCGGCAGATGCCAGAAGACATCACGTACAGCTTGATCCGAAAAACGCTCGCGCAGGCGCTCCAACATTAATCTGGCACACGCCTCGCGCTGCTGAGCATCCAACGTAGCCAGATGACCGAGGCCCTGGGCCAACTGCTGGTCATCACCCAGCGGAAACAAAATACCGACGCCTTCGACCACTTCCTTGGCCCCACCCGCAGCGGTAGCCAATAGAGGAACACCTGCGGCCATCGCCTCAAGCAGGACCATACCGAACGGCTCGTGATCCGAACTCAAGGCGAAGACATCGAACGCCTTGAAATAGCGGCGCGCCTCGGGCATCTGGCCGAGGAACAGCACCTGAGAACCGATCCCAAGCTCAAGGGCCAGCGCTTTGAGTTCACGCTCCAGACGACCCTTGCCCAGAATCACCAGCTGGCTGTTCTCGGGCAGTACGGGCCGCGCAAGGGCAAACCCGCGCAGCAGTGTCGCCTGGTCTTTGTCCGGGTGCAGCCGCCCAACGTTACCGACGATAAAAGCGTCAGGCGACAGGCCCAGTGCCTCGCGAGCCTCGGCGGCAGGCAGCTGAGTCGCCTGTAACTGTTCGATATCGATGCGGTTGTACAGGGTTTGAATACGCTCGGCCGGCCACTTCGGCAGACTCTTGCGTACGTCATCGCGTACCGCATCGGACACACCCAGCAAGCTCAGGCGCTCGCGGAAGATATGCGCGAACAGCTTGCGAGTGCGACGTCGATAATCGCCAAACGCATGATGAACACCCATCACCGGCAGGCGAGTCGCCAGCATCGCGATGTACACCGGCTTGAAGCGATGGGCTATACAGAAGCTGAACGTACGGGTGGCGGCAATCTTGCGCAGATCGCGGATTGCCCCCAGCTTCAAGCCGCTTATGGCTTTGGAACTGTATTCGAGGAACAGCACTTCATCCGAGGCGCAACAGGCTGCGACGTTGGTATCAGCCGCCCCGGTCAGAAATACCGTGGTAACCCGGTACCCCTTGCCCGCAAACAGGCTGGCGTATTGCCGGGCGCAGTCGAGAAACGGCCCGTCATAGCTATGACAGAACTGCAATACATGGCGCTCAATCGAACGTGTCATAAGCCTCCACGCCGTCTTTGAGCACCAGAATGTCCTCCATAATCAGGTATTCCAGATCAGAACCGAAGAACATGTTCAGGGCGTCCGTAGGCGAGCAAATCATCGGTTCGCCACGACGGTTGAGCGAGGTGTTCAACGACACGCCGTTGCCGGTAAGGTCCTCCAGCGCTTTCATCATGTCGTAGTAACGCGGGTTGTACTTGCGCTCAAGCACCTGGGCGCGGGAAGTCCCGTCCTCATGGACCACTTCCGGCACGCGGGTTTTCCACTCGTCAGACACTTCAAAGGTGAAGGTCATGAAGGGTGCCGGATGATCGACCTTGATCATCTGCGGACCAACGGTGTCGAGCATCGACGGACAGAAAGGCCTCCAGCGTTCACGGAACTTGATTTGCTCGTTGATACGGTTGGCCACACCCGCAATGCTCGGGCAACCAATGATTGAACGTCCACCCAAGGCACGCGGACCGAATTCCATTCGCCCCTGGAACCAGGCGACAGGGTTGCCCTCGACCATGATTTTGGCGATGCGCTGTGGGGTGTTGTCGATCTTGCGCCAGACCGGTTTGCTCGGGTGGCGGGCGCAGGCGGCGATCACGTCTTCGTTACTGTACGACGGGCCGAGATAGACATGGTCCATCTTCTCCACGGGCACGCCGCGCGCGTGAGACACATAAGCGGCAGCGCCCACAGCGGTCCCGGCATCACCGGAGGCCGGTTGCACGAACAGTTCTTTGACTTCCGGACGCGCAATGATCTTCTGGTTCAATTTGACGTTCAGCGCACAACCGCCTGCGAAGGCCAGCTTGCCGGTCTCCTTGAGGATGTCGCCCAGGTAGAAGTCCATCATTTGCAGAGAAAGCTTTTCGAACAGCGCTTGCATGCTTGCGGCGTAGTGGATGTAAGGCTCGTCGGCGATGTCGCCTTCGCGCTTGGGACCCAGCCACTCGATGAGCTTTGGCGAGAAGTAGAAGCCTTTGCCCTTCTCTTTATAGCGACGCAGGCCAATGACGTTGGCGTAGTCAGTGTTGATCACTAGCTCGCCATTTTCGAACGTCGCCAAACGCGAGAAATCATATTTGCTGGCATCGCCATACGGCGCCATGCCCATCACCTTGAATTCGCCATCGAGCATTTCGAAGCCGAGGAATTCGGTGATCGCGCCGTACAGTCCGCCGAGGGAGTCCGGGTCGAAGAACTCTTTGATCTTGTGGATCTTGCCGTTTTCGCCATAGCCGAAGAACGTGGTGGCGTATTCACCCTTGCCATCGATGCCCATGATCGCGGTTTTCTCTTTAAAACCGGAGCAGTGGTAAGCGCTGGCGGCGTGAGCCAAGTGGTGCTCGACGGGCTCGATCTTGATTTTCTTCGGATCGAAGCCCAACTGCTCCAGGCAGAACACGATTTTGTTGCGATAGCGTTTGTAGCGGCGATTGCCCATCAGCAGCGCATCGAGCGCACGATCCGGGGCGTACCAATAGCGCTTGGCATAGTGCCAACGCGCCTTGCCGAACAGGCTGATCGGGGCGAAAGGAATCGCCACCACGTCAACGTCTGAAGGCTTGATGCCCGCTTGCTCCAGGCAAAACTTTGCCGACTCGTAAGGCATGCGGTTCTTTGCGTGTTTATCACGAACGAAGCGCTCTTCTTCAGCGGCCGCAATCAGCTTGCCGTCGATATACAGCGCAGCAGAAGGATCATGGCTAAGGGCGCCGGACAGGCCAAGAATCGTCAATGCCACAGGTGTCTAGCCTCTTTAGTCTGCATGCAGGCGGTAGACGCCTGAGAAAAATGTGCCCTCGCAAAAGACGCGAGGAACAGCTAAAGGGCGGGATTATAGCGTAATGAGGCTATGTGTGGTCGGGTGGCTGACAGCACACGGTCAATGATGATCATGGACCTGTCAGCGCAGGCGGCGGGGGTCGCCAGACACCTGACCCGCGCGAATCAAGCTGCGACTCAGGCCCCCGCGAACAAAAGGGGCCCGCATTTATATAGCGATTTTGGGCAAGCGCTGCTCCAGCGATTGACGCAGCACACTGCCGGCAGGCCAGTTACGCATGAACCGCGCACGGTCACGTTCGAACGCCTTCGCGAAGGATGATACTGACGTGTGCTGGCACATCGCATCGAGGTCGATCAACGCCCAGTGATCCTTGTGCCAGAGCACGTTGTGCCCTTTGAGATCGCCGTGGCTGATGTGCTCACGCAGCAGTTGTGCGAACAACAGATCCAGTGCCTGCAATTCAATGTCCGGGACATCACCCGATTCAATGTAGGGCGCAAATCGCTCGATGATATCCGGCCCTGGCAGGTACTCGGTCACCAGATAAGCCTTGCGTCGCAGCCAGAAAAATCGCTGCTCCAGCATCGCCAATGGCTTCGGTGTGGCAATACCCAAGAATGCCAATCGATTACCTTCGCGCCATGAATGCCAGGCACGACTCGGGCGCCAGAAACGCTTGAGCCAGTGAGCGAAATTTTTGATGTTGTAGCGTTTGACCACCAACGGCCGTCCGGCCACTTCCACCCGCCCCACACTGGCCGAACCGCCGGTCTTGTATAGATGCCCCTGATCGAGCAAGGCGTCGGCCTGCATCAGGACCGGCGTCATTACCGACTCTTCTTCGCGACGAATTGCACTCAAGGCAAAGGCGCTGGCCTTGACCCTGAACAGTGTGCAGTCACGACCGACCTTACCGAGGAAATCCTTCAAGCGCCAACCGCGACTCTTATCAATCTGCTTTTGCAGCGCTTCCACGGGCAAACCATGTTCACCGTTGCTCATCAGGTAATGCACCAGCAACTCTTCAGTAAATGGCTCGAAGGTCTTGGGCAACTGAGCGAAAAACACACCGAGATTTTCCAGCACCCGTGTTCGTGACAACGGCTTGCCAGCCTGTTCTGCGCGAATCCCGCCACCGTCAATCAAATACAACTGACCGTTGTGACGCAGCAGGTTGTCCAGGTGCAGGTCTTCTTGCCAGAGCCCTTTGCTGTGCAAGTGCGCGATGGCTGAAAGCGCATCACCCAGCACCGCCTGCTGCTCCTGAGCCAAGGCCGGCACGTTTTCAACTTCAGCCCAGGCCTCACCGAGGCTATGTGCGTGCTCCAGGTACTCGAACAATAACCAACCACCCTCGCCGTTTTGCAGGCCATCGGCCAACAGCAAGGGTGTAGTCATGCCTTGTTCGGCGAGCAGACGGGCGCCGGTCAGCTCGCGCTGAAAATGCCGCGCCGCTTTGGAGCCGACCAATAACTTTGCCAACACCGCACGCCCACGCCAGATACCGACGCCGACATAGCGTTGCCCCGGCAACACCCGCAACAAGGTCAACAGTTGCAACTCGGCCGGGCCTGCGGCATCAGCCAGTGCGAGGATTATTGGCAGTGCAGGCGTACGTCCCGCGTATTTGAGTTCAGACAAACGCATCAGTGAACCTCTTTATGACTGCGGCGCTTGGCCAGACGTCGCCACCACGTGTCGACCATCGCACTGGTGGCTGGCGCTTGCACGTACGCCGCCAAAAAATCACGCACCTCGGTTTCATTCCATATCGGCGCTTGACGCAGCAACGACTCAAGGTCTTTGATCCGATCACGCCAACCGAACAGTGCGGGCCGCGTTTTTTCCAGCCCCATCAACTGCGCCTGGTACGCATCAGATCGCGAACGCAGGAAGACATGCCTAGGGCAGAAACAGCCGTGAACCTGCCCGGCTGAGTGAAGGGTGCGCGCCAGTTGTCCACAGGACTGGAGGATCGCCAGGCGCTGGTGGGCATTGAGCGTCGGCCACTGCTGCAACAGAGTGTCCAGTTCGACCCAACCGTCCAGCGCCCGCGTCATCAGAATCGCCCGATGTTCGCCTTTTACTTTGCGCTCGCCGTAGAACACCGCATACAACGAGGGGATGCCCAATGACTGGTAGCGGTTGATCGTGCGAAATTCGCGAGCAAGCGTGGGCTCGCCGAACGGCCGACGCACGCTTCGGGTCAGGCAGTTGCTCTGGCGTTTCAGATAAAAACCGGACGCTTCCAGTTCCAGGCTAACCACGCCGCTCCAGCCGTCGCGCAGGGTCCCGGGCTCGTCGATGATGTCGCGTGGCACGTCCCACAACGCATCGAAATCAGCCAGACCATGGCGGTCAAGCAACCCGCGATCGGTTGCCCCTATGAAGTCAGTCATTCGCGTCCCTCGCAAAAAACGAGGATATAGCGGATGCTTTTTTGCCTAGGCGGCTCAACGTACAGCCCCCCATCAGAGCGCACCTCCGTAGCGCACTTTACGCGCGTACAGTTTACGGGCCTTGCTTTCCAGCCAACTGAGCAACGCCGATTCCCGAGCCAGTATCTGACGCAACGGTTGTTGGAAGTAACCGTGCAGAAAACGCAATGTGTCACGGCGGGTCAAGCCAATATCCAGCACCGAAAAATACAGCGCAGCCAGATCCTTGTTGCGCCAACGCATAGGGATCGTTGCCCGGACTTGAGCGCGGTGCAGGTCGATCACCGACAGCTTGAAGTCCTCAGCGGTCACTGGCTTGTCGGTGTGCAACAGAAAGTGACAGATGTAGCAGTCACGATGATTGACTCCGGCGCGGTGCATCATGCCGGTCATGCGCGCGACCTCGGCGATCAGTGCGCGCTTGAGCCTCGGCTGCGGAGGCTCCTGGCGCCAATGGATGCTGAAGTCTTCCAGGCTGACGGTCGGCGCCAATTCTTCGGTGATGATGAATGAATGCTGCGCGGCAGGATTACTGCCGCGCTCACCATAGGCGACGGCGGTCATCGTCGGCACACCGACTTCATGCAGGCGGTTGACCGCCCTCCACTCTTGACCGGCACCCAGTACCGGCAGTTTGGCGGTCATCAGGTTTTTCGCCACTTCGCCCCAACCGATGCCCCGGTGAATCTTGACGAAATACCCGCGCCCTTCAACTTCAGTACGCAAGGTGCGCCGACCTTCGAGCTCACGATAGACCTGGCCGTCCAAAGCCTCGACCTCGACGAACGCATCGCGTCCAGCCCACAGGCTTTTGAACGGTTCAGCGAGGATCAATTTCATGCGTGGTGCTCCACCAGAATCACATCAGCCGCGTGCTGCGGCATGCTATAGAGGTCCGCCGTATCGGCGAAGGCCAGACCATGACGGCTCCAGGCCGTACGTGCTGACTCATCCTTGAGCATCGTCACCAGGTAGTCATTGAGTTGCGCCTGTTCGAACGGGTCGTCCAGCACCAGCCCGCAATCAGCCTCGGTGATGTAATGCGCGTAACCACATACCGCACTGACCAGCACCGGCAAACCGGCCACCAGCGCTTCGAGTAAAACAGTGCCGGTGTTTTCGTTGTAGGCTGGGTGAATCAACAGGTCCGCACCCAACAGGAAGCGTGGAATGTCACTGCGCCCCTTGAGGAACTGCACGTGGTCGCCCAACCCCAGCGTGGCGCTTTGTAGCTGGAAAACTTTAGGGTCGTCCTGACCAATGATAAACAGCCGGGTACGCTTTTTCAGCTCCGACGGCAAAGCGGCCAGTGCCTTGAGGCTACGATCCACGCCCTTGGTCTTGAACCCCGAGCCGATCTGCACCAGCAACACGTCGTCATCCGCCAGGCCGAACTCGCGCCGGAACTCAGCCCGAATCTGCGGCGCATCGGCCGGTGCGCGACGGTCCTGAGCAATCCCCGGCGGCAACAGGTGGAAGCGTTCGAGCGGCGTGTCGTAGTGTTTGATGAACAACGGTTGCTGCACTTCGGAAATCATCAGGACTTCGGTTTTCGCATCTTTGGCGAACACCGCCCGCTCATATTCTGCGAAGTGACGATAGCGTCCCCAGCGGCGGTATAACGCGCTGCGCAAATTTTGCGCTTTGTCTTCGAAGCAACCATCTGCAGCGTAGTACACGTCCAGACCCGGCATCTTATTGAAGCCAATCAGGCGGTCCACCGGGCGCTTGGCCAGGTCCGCCTCCATCCACGCGCTGAGTTTTTCATTACGGCGATGGTTGAACAGGGCCTTGACCGGCGCCACCAACACTTCGAAGCCGGGCGGCACGTCGCCTTCCCAGATCAAGGTGTAGACGCGAATCTGATGCCCGCGCTGCTGGCATTCCAGGGCAATGCGCATGAAGTCGCGTTGCAGGCCGCCGAACGGGAAGTATTTATAGAGCACAAAAGCCAGTTGCATCAGCTTGGTTCCTTTGCCAGCAATAGCGCGCCCAATTGGCTCGCTACTCGCTCGGGATTCAAGCGAGTGAAACACAATGGCCACTCGCGGTTTAGATCGAAACGCCGCTGATCTTCAGCGGTCGGGCGATAGGTGCATTTTTTTTGCAGGCACGGCGCGCAAGGAAAATCGCTGGCGATGTGCACTTGCGACTTGCCGTATGCACCGGTCAAACCAGGGTTGGTCGGGCCAAACAGCGACAGGGTCGGCACATCCAGCGCGGCGGCCAAATGACCGAGGCCGGTGTCCACCGCCACACACGCTTGAGCGCCCGCCAATACCTTGGCAACGCCCGCCAGATTCAGCTTGGGCAGCACCTGCGTGTTATCCAGACCGTCAGCAATGCGCTCGGCACGCGCCAGCTCGGCCGGGTTGCCCCACGGCAGGCGCACCTGCATCCCACGTGCGCCCATCAGCTCAGCCAATTGCCGCCAATAGAGCTCCGGCCAGTGTTTGGTCGTCCACGTCGTGCCGTGCAAAAACAGCACGAACGGCTCGCTGGCGGGGGCATCCAGTAGCCGCGCACGATCCAGACCGTAATCGCCCAGACCGTCAGGCACCGGGTAACCCAGCGCTTGGGCGAACAACTGGCGTAAACGCTCTACCGCATGCTGCCCGCGCGCCACTGGATATTGTCGATCATAAAACCGACTGGCCAACGGCTCGCGTGCCGATTGCCGATCGAGGCCCACAATCGGGGCATGGACGTAACGCGTCAGCAACGCACTTTTCAGCAGCCCTTGAGCGTCGATGACCAGGTCGTAGTCGGTCTCGCTCAAGCGCTGTTTAAAGCGACGCCACTCCCCATTCTTGAGGGTTTGCCAAAGGTTCTTGCGCCAGCGCCGAATCGCCACCGGGATCACCTCGGCAACCGCAGGGTGCCAGGTCGGGATCTCGGCAAAGCCTTCTTCGACCACCCAATCGAACTGGATACCGGGCAGCGCCCGCGCGGCATCGGTCAGCGCGGGCAGCGTGTGAATCACATCCCCCAGCGATGAGGTTTTGATCAGCAGTACCCGCAACTCAGATAACCTCGACCGGTGTGCCGCCCAGACGCTCCAGCGCCTCGACCACAGGTGTTGGCTCCAACTGGCGCAGGCAGTTGTAATGGCCGAAGCGGCAGGTGCGGTCAAAACACGGGCTGCATTCGATGCCCAACCGGACGATTTCAACCTTGTCGGCCAATGGCGGTGTGAAGCTTGGCGACGTCGAACCGTAGACCGCCACCAGCGGGCGATTGAGCGCCGCGGCGACATGCATCAAACCCGAGTCATTGGACACCACGGCGTCAGCGCAGGACATCAGGTCAATCGCTTCGGCCAGGGACGTGTCGCCGCTGAGGTTGACCGCCTCTTCGCGCAAGCCTGGGATCAGTCGATCACGAATGGTCTCGCCCACCGCGTGATCATTTTTCGATCCGAACAACCAGACCTGCCAACCTTCGCGAATTCTGACTTCAGCGACCTTGGCGTAATGCTCGGCAGGCCAGCGCTTGGACTCACCAAACTCGGCACCGGGGCACAGCGCCAATACTGGGCGATCGAGGATCAAACCGAACTTGCTCAGCGCGACATCACGAGTGGCCGCATCGATTTGCAGGCTCGGTCGTGGATAGGGCTGGGGCAACTCGGCGCCCGCGTCATAGGCCAACGCCATGAAGCGCTCGATCATCAACGGGTAACGCTGCTTGTCCAGCGTGCGCACATCATTGAGCAGGCCATAACGGAACTCGCCACGCCAGCCCGTGCGTTTTGGAATGCCCGCGAAAAACGGTACCAGCGCCGACTTCAGCGAGTTGGGCAACAGAATCGCCTGGTCATACTGGCCCGCCAGCGATTTACCGATCCTGCGGCGGGTCGCCAGCTCGAGCGCGCCGTGGCCGAGCGGAAAACTCAAGGCCTTGCGCACTTGAGGCATGCGCTCAAGGATCGGCCGGCTCCACTCAGGCGCCAACACATCGATTTCGCACTGGGGATAACGCTGTTTCAGGCACTGGAACAGCGTTTGCGCCATGACCATGTCACCGACCCAGCTAGGCCCAACGATTAGAATTCTCATGCTTAATCCAAAAACGACCAGAAACGAGCAGGGAGGCTTATCAAATTGCGCGACCTCGCCACACAACCTGACGCCTCCCTGTCATAGCGTTATAAATTCTGCGTCACACGACGTTTAAGATCGCGAGCGCTCGCCGCATAACATTGACTCATACCTTAGCTCAAACCCAACTCAGCCCAGATCCGGCGCACTTCACGCCGTTCGGCCTGAAATTGATCACCGCTGATCACCCCAGCCTCTTTTTGCAAAGCTTGCCGGTGGGCTGCTACCCGGTAAGCTTTATAAGCCTCACGTAACAGGTCGGCATCCGTGCTGGGGATCAACCCAGCCTGCTCCAGACCTTCTAGAATGCGGATGTTATCGGTGTACCGCAGCAACGCCGGGTGCTCTCTGGACCACGCCAAGGCCGCGTATTGCACCATAAATTCGATATCGACGATACCACCGGCGTCCTGCTTGAGATCGAACGGCGCAGAGGCTTCGAACGCATTCGCGGCGGTTCCGGCGGCGGTCGACTTAGTGCCAAGATTGTCGCGCATCTTGGCACGCATCTCGCTCACTTCCAGACGCAGCGTGGGCAAATCACGCTCGCGTCCCAGCACGGCGGCGCGCACTTTTTCGAAAGCAACGCCTACCTCATGACTGCCCACCAATACACGGGCGCGCACCAAGGCCTGATGCTCCCAGGTCCAGGCTTCGTTTTCTTGATAACGCGCGAATGCCCCGAGTGAGCTGACCAGCAAGCCAGACGCACCCGACGGACGCAGGCGCATATCGACCTCATACAACTGACCGGAGTTAGTCTGGGTGGTCAGCAAATGGATAATCCGCTGGCCCAGTCGGGTGAAGAACTGCGCACTGTCTATAGGCTTGACCCCGTCGGTTTCAGCTTGCAGATCGCCATCATGAATGAACACCAGGTCCAGATCCGAACCATGACCGAGTTCAATCCCGCCGACTTTGCCGTACCCGACGATGATGAAGCCCGGATCGCACAGGCTGCCATCGGGGCGCGATGGCGTGCCGTGTTTGGCAACAGTATGGCGCCAGGCCAGGGCCAATACCTGTTCCAGAATCGCTTCGGCCAGCCAGGTCAGGTAATCGCTGACTTTCATCAAGGGCAAGCTGCCGGTGATTTCCGATGCCGCCACACGCAGCCGGTGGGCCAGTTTGAAGTGACGCAAGGCCTCCATCTGTTGCTCGAGATCGTCTTCGGGGATGCGGGTCAGCCGCTCGCGTAATTCCGCTGCCAGCTCCGGGGCCAACGGCGGGCTGAACAGGCGGCCTTCGTTGAGCAACTCATCGAGCAGCAGCGGGAAGCGTGCGATCTGTTCGGCGATCCACGGGCTGGCCGCACACAGCGTCAGCAAACGACGCAAAGCATTGGGGTTTTCCGTCAGGAGCACCAGGTAGGCGGAACGCCGGGCGACCGCCTCGACCAGTGGCAGCACCCGCTCCAACACCAAGTCGGGATTTTCATGTTCCACCACCTGCGCCATCAGCCGTGGAATAAAGGCGTCCAGGCGCTCGCGACTCAGGCGTTGCATAGAGCGCAATTGCGGACTGCCGCGCAGACCTGATAGCTGCTTCAGCGCCTTGGAGGCATCTACAAAACCGCCTTCCTGTAATTGGCGGCAGGCGGCGTCTTCGTCCTGGGACTCTTCCCACAGCGGCAACCATTCGCCGCCGACCACCATTTCACTTTCTTCGCCCTGCTCTTCATCGGGATCGGCGATCACTTGGCGGAAATGCCAATCCACCCGGCCACGCCAATGCATCAACTGTGCGTGGAAGCTCGGCCAATCGGGGAAGCCCAGCATAAAAGCGATGCGCGCCTGATCTTCCGGGCCATCCGGAAGCATCTGGGTTTGGCGATCGGCAATGGCCTGAATCGCGTGTTCGGTGTAACGCAAAAACTCATAGGCGTCGCGCAGTTCACCAATCACCGCAGGCGGCAGGTACCCCTGACCTTCCAGGGTGTGCAGCACTTTAAGCAACGGACGCTGCTGCAGGCTCAGGTCTCGACCGCCGTGAATCAGCTGGAACGCCTGGGCGATGAACTCCACTTCGCGAATCCCGCCAGAACCCAGCTTTATGTTCTCGGCCATGCCTTTACGTCGGACTTCCTGCTGAATCAGCTGCTTCATGGTGCGCAGCGCTTCAATCGCAGAGAAGTCCAGATAACGCCGATAAACGAACGGGCGCAGCATGTCGAGCAACTGCGCGCCGGCCACTTGATCACCGCCCACCACCCGCGCTTTGATCATCGCGTAGCGCTCCCAGTCACGGCCCTGATCCTGGTAATACTGCTCTAGCGCATTAAAGCTGAGCACCAGCGCACCGGACGAGCCGTAAGGCCGCAAGCGCATGTCGACGCGAAACACGAAGCCATCGACGGTAATCGGGTCCAGTGCCTTGATCAGCCGCTGCCCCAGGCGGATGAAGAACTCCTGATTGTCCAGCGGACGCTTGACCCCTTGGGTTTCGCCGCCTTCGGGATAACCGAAGATCAGATCGATGTCCGACGACAGATTGAGTTCGACCGCCCCCAGCTTGCCCATCCCCAGGATAACCATCTGCTGCGGCTCGCCACTGCGGCGCCCGGTAGGGACGCCGAACTGCTGACAATGGCGCTGATACAGCCATTTGTAGGCCAGATCGATGCAGGTGTCGGCCATGTCTGACAGGTCGCGGCAGGTTTCAACCAGGTCGGCCTGACGGGTCAGGTCACGCCAGACGATACGCACCTGATGCCGAGTACGCTGCCGACGCAGATGGTGACCCAACTCATCCTCAGTGCTGGCGAGCTGCACGGCGGCATCAATCTGCGCGCGCAACTCACCCACGCCAAAACTGCGCTCCAATTGGCCGGACGCCGCAAGGTCGAGCAGCATTTGAGGGTCACGGCACACCTGATCGGCGAAAAAGTCACTGGCCGCGCACACCCGGTCGAACGCAACGCGGCGCGCGGCGGGCCAGGTGTCCAGCGTGACGAGGGCATCGTCGGAGAGTGCGGCAACAGCGGCGCGCCACGACTGCTGCGCACGGCTGACAAAAGGCAGGAGGATGGCCGGCAGATCGGTCAGCGTTGGTAGGCTCATGGTCTATCCTTGATCGGCATGCGAAGGGTGGGCTGCCGTGATCGCAAGAAATACGCAGTGGAACGGATCGTCGAACAAAGGTTATAAATAGCTGAAAATTCATATTTCTTGGCAGCCAGCATCAAGCCATCCCTTGTTCTAGTTCACGTCACACCTACATTAACGATTTATCTCACAACACAACAGGAGCCAAAAAGTCGCTCTTCTGTAGTTTTACTACTGAGACCACTACTCGAAAGGCTGAAATGGCCGACGATTTGTAGTAAAACTACACGGCGCCGGTACAACCTCCGGTAATCCAAGAATTTATGCCGTCTGCCCACAAGGCCAGTCGCAAACTCAGGCAACCGATTCTGGAAGCCTTTCCGCCCTGGAGCAAGCCATGCAAGACCTCGATCCCGTCGAAACCCAGGAATGGCTGGACGCCCTGGAATCGGTTCTCGACAAAGAAGGCGAAGACCGTGCTCACTATTTGATGACCCGTATGGGCGAGCTGGCCACCAGAAGTGGCTCACAGCTGCCTTACGCCATCACCACGCCCTACCGCAACACGATCCCTGTCACCCACGAAGCACGCATGCCTGGCGACCTGTTCATGGAACGCCGCATTCGCTCGTTGGTGCGCTGGAACGCGTTGGCCATGGTTGTCAAAACCAATCTGTATGATTCTGACCTGGGCGGTCATATCTCCAGCTTCGCCTCCAGTGCGACGCTGTATGACATTGGTTTCAACTACTTCTTCCAGGCCCCGACCGACGAACATGGCGGCGACCTGATCTACTTCCAAGGTCACGCATCACCGGGCGTCTACGCTCGTGCGTTCATGGAAGGCCGCATCACCGAAGACCAAATGAACAACTTCCGTCAGGAAGTCGACGGCAAAGGCCTGTCGTCTTATCCACACCCGTGGCTGATGAAAGATTTCTGGCAGTTCCCGACGGTGTCCATGGGCCTTGGCCCGATCCAGGCGATCTACCAGGCACGCTTCATGAAGTACCTGGAGCACCGCGGCTACATCCCTGAAGGCAAGCAGAAAGTCTGGTGCTTCCTCGGCGATGGCGAAACCGACGAGCCTGAATCCCTGGGTGCAATTTCCCTGGCCGGTCGTGAAAACCTCGACAACCTGATCTTCGTCGTCAACTGCAACCTGCAACGTCTCGACGGTCCGGTTCGCGGCAACGGCAAGATTATCCAGGAACTCGAAGGCGTGTTCCGCGGCGCACAATGGAACGTGACCAAAGTGGTCTGGGGCCGTTTCTGGGACCCACTGCTGGCCAAAGACGTCGACGGTATCCTGCAACGCCGGATGGACGAAGTAGTCGACGGTGAGTACCAGAACTACAAAGCCAAAGACGGCGCATTCGTGCGCGAGAACTTCTTCAACTCGCCTGAACTCAAGGCGATGGTTGCAGACCTGTCCGACGACGAGATCTGGAAGCTCAACCGTGGCGGCCACGACCCGTACAAGATGTATGCGGCGTACCACCAGGCAGTCAACCACAAGGGTCAACCGACCGTGATCCTTGCCAAGACCATCAAGGGTTATGGCACCGGTGCTGGTGAAGCGAAGAACACCGCGCACAACACCAAGAAAGTCGATGTCGACAGCCTGAAAAGCTTCCGTGACCGTTTCGACATTCCGGTCAAGGATGATCAGCTCGACAGCCTGCCGTTCTTCAAACCCGAAGAAGGCAGCGCTGAAGCCCGTTACCTGAGCGAGCGTCGTGCCGCATTGGGCGGTTTCGTGCCTCAGCGTCGCGCCAAGAGCTTCACGCTACCGACCCCGCCACTGGAAACCCTCAAGGCTATCCTCGACGGTTCCGGCGATCGCGAAATTTCCACCACCATGGCCTTCGTGCGGATTCTGTCGCAACTGGTCAAGGACAAAGAGATCGGCCAGCGCATCGTGCCGATCATCCCCGACGAAGCCCGTACCTTCGGTATGGAAGGCATGTTCCGCCAGTTGGGCATCTACTCGGCCGTCGGCCAGCTCTACGAGCCAGTCGATAAAGAACAGGTCATGTTCTACCGCGAAGATAAGAAAGGGCAGATTCTCGAAGAAGGCATCAACGAAGCAGGCGCCATGTCCTCCTTCATTGCTGCCGGTACGTCCTACAGCACCCACAACCAGCCGATGATTCCCTTCTACATCTTCTATTCGATGTTCGGGTTCCAACGTATCGGCGATCTGGCCTGGGCCGCTGGCGACAGCCGCACCCGTGGGTTCCTGGTCGGCGGCACAGCCGGTCGGACCACGCTCAATGGCGAAGGTCTGCAGCACGAAGATGGTCACAGCCACATCCTGGCCTCGACCATTCCGAACTGCCGCACGTTCGACCCGACCTACGGCTATGAATTGGCGGTGATTATCCGCGAAGGCATGCGCCTGATGTTTGAAGAGCAGCAGGATGTTTTCTACTACCTCACCGTGATGAACGAATCCTACGTGCAACCGGCCATGCCGGCTGGCGTTGAAGACGGCATCATCAAAGGTATGTACCTGCTCGAAGAAGACACCAAGGAAGCGGCGCACCACGTCCAGCTCATGGGTTCGGGCACGATCCTGCGTGAAGTGCGTGAAGCGGCGAAGATCCTGCGCGAGCAGTTCAACGTTGGCGCTGATGTCTGGAGCGTTACCAGCTTCAACGAACTGCGTCGCAACGGCTTGGCCGTAGAGCGCAGCAACCGTCTGCACCCAGGTCAAAAACCTGCACTGAGCTACGTGGAAGAATGCCTCACCGGTCGTAAAGGCCCTGTGATCGCTTCGACCGACTACATGAAACTGTTCGCTGACCAGATTCGTCAGTGGGTACCCACCAAGGAATACAAAGTCCTGGGCACTGACGGCTTCGGCCGCAGCGACAGCCGCAAGAAGCTGCGTCACTTCTTTGAAGTCGACCGTAACTTCGTGGTGCTGGCAGCTCTGGAAGCCTTGGCTGATCGCGGCGATATCGAACCTAAAGTAGTGGCTGAAGCCATTGCCAAGTTAGGCATCGACCCTGAAAAACTCAACCCACTGGACTGTTAAGAGTCTGCTTTCAGATCGCACAGAGCACTGACCCGATGCGCGAAACAGCAGAGGATGCGGAATTTACATCGGTAAATGAGCATTCGACGCTGTTTTCGCCTCAACTGGAATCAGAGCAGTCGAGAGTGAACAGGTTCTCCGAAGGAGAGACATTGTGAGTGAGCTAATTCGAGTACCCGACATCGGCAACGGTGAAGGTGAAGTTATTGAGTTGATGGTCAAGGTCGGCGATCGCATCGAAGCCGATCAGAGCATCCTGACGCTGGAGTCGGACAAGGCAAGCATGGAAATCCCTGCGCCTAAAGCCGGCGTCATCAAAAGCATGAAAGTAAAACTGGGCGACCGCCTGAAAGAAGGCGACGAGCTGTTCGAACTGGAAGTCGAAGGCGAAGCAGCGGCTAAGCCTGCACAAGCCGCTTCCGCTGCTGCCGCCCCTGCCGCTCCAGAGAAAGCAGCTGCCGCCACGCCTGCACCGGCCGCGGCTCCAACTGCCGCTGCCAGCGAAACGGTTCAGGACATCCATGTTCCGGACATCGGTTCGTCGGGCAAAGCCAAGATCATCGAATTGATGGTCAAGGTCGGAGACACCATCGTCGCTGATCAATCGCTGATCACGCTCGAATCCGACAAGGCCAGCATGGAAATTCCTTCACCCGCTGCCGGCGTGATCGAAAGCATCAGCGTCAAGCTGGACCAGGAAGTCGGAACTGGCGACCTGATCCTGAAATTGAAAGTTACTGGCGCAGCCCCAGCCCCAGCGGCAGCTCCGGCAGCCGCGCCTGCTGCTCCGGCCAAGGCTGACGCAGCACCTGCACCTGCACCGAAAGCTGAAGCGGCACCGGTTGCTGCACCTCAGGCTCCGGCGAAAGACGGCGCCAAGGTTCACGCTGGCCCGGCCGTCCGCCAGTTGGCTCGTGAGTTCGGCGTAGAGCTGACGGCAGTGGGTTCAACCGGCCCACACGGTCGCGTGCTCAAAGAAGACGTGCAGGTTTACGTCCAGGCCATGATGCAGAAGGCCAAGGAAGCACCGGCCGCTGGCGCTACCGGGGGTGCGGGTATTCCGCCGATCCCGGTGGTCGATTTCAGCCGCTATGGCGAAACCGAAGAAGTGCCGATGACTCGCCTGATGCAACTCGGCGCGTCGAGCCTGCACCGCAGTTGGCTGAACATTCCACACGTGACTCAGTTCGACCAGGCCGACATCACCGAACTGGAAGCTTTCCGCATCGCCCAAAAAGCGGTTGCAGAGAAGGCCGGCGTCAAGCTGACCGTCCTGCCACTGCTGCTCAAGGCGGCTGCGCATTTGCTCAAGGAACTGCCGGACTTCAACAGTTCGTTGGCGCCAAGCGGCAAAGCGATCATCCGCAAGAAATACGTGAACATCGGCTTTGCCGTGGACACCCCGGAAGGTCTGCTGGTCCCGGTCATCAAGAACGTCGATCAGAAGAGCCTGCTGCAATTGGCCGCCGAGGCTGCCGTTCTGGCCGAAAAAGCGCGCTCCAAAAAGCTCTCCGCCGATGACATGCAAGGCGCCTGCTTCACGATCTCCAGCCTCGGCCACATTGGCGGCACCGGTTTTACGCCGATCGTCAACGCACCGGAAGTGGCGATCCTTGGCGTGTCCAAGGCCACCATCCAACCGGTCTGGGACGGTAAAGCCTTCCAGCCGAAACTGATGCTGCCACTGTCGCTGTCCTACGATCACCGCGTGATCAACGGTGCTGCGGCTGCGCGCTTCACCAAGCGTTTGAGCGAACTGCTGGGGGATATCCGCACGATGCTCCTGTAAAAAGGCCGGCAGGCCCATTTTCGCGGACCTGCCGAGCACTGTTTTCCGAGCTGCCACGCTCGTACCTCAACCCCGCCAACTTGGCGGGGCTTTTTTTTGCCCGCCGAACCAGTTTTCCTACAGCACGCATCGTCAGCGGCCGCACACGCTGGTGCCGTTGATGAGGCGATTTTTTTCCTGTCCACTCTAAAATCAAAGAGGCTCTACACACCCACCCAATTTGATTTGAACGGATTCAATCATGGAAATACTCAAGCCCACTGTCGGCCCTATCGTTGGCCATACCACTTCGCAACAATGCCGAATATTCCTTCGCAGCAAAAAAAACGACTCACAACCCCCTCACTTCAGCGTTATACGTTACCGAGTCAGACTCAGCACTGACTGGTCTGAGCCTGTGTTCAACCAACTGATGCCCTACAACGACATGACAGCGGTCATGATCCTCGATGGCCTCGATGACAACACGGTCTATGACTATCAGGCAGGCTGGTTCAGCGCCGAAACAACCCTGGACAATGTCGCCTTGCAAAGCCGCGGCAAACTGAAGTGGCCCAACAGCACCTATGCCTTCAAGACCGCCACCCGCGACCCAAAAGCCGAGCGCAACTTCATCATCGGCTCGTGCCGTTATATCCATACCCTGAGGGGCAGCGGTGGCATGGGCCTGTGGCCGGACCTGGGCGACCAGATGTTCAAAGTGATGTTCGACAAAGTCACCCGGAAGAAAATGCCCATTGATGCGATGTTCATGGTGGGTGACCAAATCTATGCCGACGACCTCAACCTGATCAACCCGGCAGCGGCGCAGGAAGACTTCTTCAGCCGTTACCGGGTCGCGTTCAGCCAGGAAGGTATCGGCAAAATGATGAACAACGTCCCCACCTACATGATCCTCGACGACCATGAGATCGAGGATAACTGGCCCGCCAAGGCTACCCCTCAGGACATAGAGACGCTCTACCCAGCGGCCATCAAGGCATACAGCATCTATCAATGCAGCCACAGCCCCCTGTACAACACCACGAAGAGCGAAAACATTTCCGGCGCTGTCATCCCGAAGAAGTTTTGGTACACCGTCACCAACGGCGTATCCGACTGGTTTGTCATGGACGTCCGAACCGAGCGCAAATTGCACACCACGCCACCCGAAATGATTGGCGCGGTGCAAATGACCGCCCTGCTCGACGGGTTGAAAACCAGTCAGGCGCGGGTCAAGTTCGTGGTCACGCCGGTCATGTTTTACCCAGACCTCCAATCAGACCATGGCGACAGCTGGAAATCGTTCCCGGAACAACGCAACCAGATTCTCGACTACATTCGCTTCAACAAAATCCAAAACGTCGTATTCGTTTCCGGTGACGTTCATTGTTCGCTGGTCAGCAAACTGACCCATTCGGCCGAACCCGACTTTAGCGTGCACACCATCGTTTCTTCGCCGCTGTACAAAATCCCGTTTTTGGCAACGTATGCTTACGCCCATAAATCGGATTTCATACTTAATGGGCCGATAAGCATTGTGGACGACGGTGCTTACAACAGCCAATTCGTCAGCAACGTTCACAGCGAAGACAACTTTGCCTACGTGAGCGCGAATGAAAAAGACGTTCAGGTGCAGTTCTTTGGCAAAAACGGCCAAGCGCTGGAAAAACAACCGGTAGTCATTGCGTTGAACTGACAGACCCCATCTGTCCTCTTTGCAGGCCCGTCCGCACCCACAGGCCAAGCGCCCGAGTGTATGCGGGCGGGCTTGCCGACCAAGGCATCAGGTCTGACACACCGCTGAAATCCCGGGTAACGCTGCAGATCCATACGCCAGCCGATAGTTTTTATAGCACTAAGCCACCGGCTCACTTGTCAGCCTGCGCTGCATGATGCAACCTTGCCGCACGCGACGTAAAAGAGGGCCTCAGCCCGTGCGTGATCAGCATCCTGAAAGCGAGCTTCTTAATGAAAAGCCAACCCGATGCCGCCGGTCGAACCGCGGTCGAGGTAGTGACGCAATTACCGGTGCCCTCGCGGCTCGGTATGCTGCGTTTCGAACGGCTTAATGAAGCTAACTGGGCGTTGCTGTACCTGGATCCCAATTGCGAAAAGCAGCTTGGCCTGCCGGCGGTAGACCTTTGCGCCCTCGTTGGCTCGCCTTATGCCAGCCTGATGGAGCCCGAAGCGCGCTATCAGATGCATGACGACATCCAGCGGCAATTGACCGACAGCCCGTTCTATCTGATCCGCTATACGCTGCACACCACCAAAGGCGCGATCAGCCTGCTGGAAATGGGTGAGGGTTATAAGCAACATAACCGCCCCCTGCTGCGCGGTTACATCATTGTGGTCGAGGGCCTGTTCGGTGACCACGAGCAAGCCTCAGGCGCGGATCTGGAAACCCAGAACAGCCGCCTGCAAACAGCCCTTGAACTCAACCAGCGTGCCCAGCATGAGCAATTGCTGCATCTGGAACGTGTTCGCGCCCAGCAAAGCCTGATCCTGCGCCTGGCCCGCCATCGCTACAGCAGCCAAAACTCGGTGCAGGAAGCGGCCCAACTAATCACCCAGAGCGCTTGCGAAATCTATGACATCGCCAGCGCCAGCATCTGGAACCTCAATGACCAACGCCTGGAGCCGATTGCTGCGTTCAATCGTGACACCGGCGACGTCCTGCTGCCGCAACCTATCGATGCCAGCGTGTTCCCGAACTACCTGGACGCACTGCACACCGGTCGAGCCATTGATGCCAATGACGTCTCGCAGGACCCACGCACCCGCGAGCTGGCCGAAACCCTGAAGCCTCGGGACATCAACGCGATGCTCGACGCCAGTATCCGCATCGATGGCAACGTCGTCGGCGTGCTGTGCCTGGAGCAAACCGGCATCGCTCGCCCTTGGCAGGCCGATGAAATCACCTTTGCCGGCGAGTTGGCCGATCAGTTTGCGCAGGTCATCAACAATCACAACCGACGCACCGCCACCAGTGCCCTGCATTTGTTCCAGCGAGCCGTGGAACAAAGCGCCAATGCCTTCTTGCTGGTCAATTGCGACGGGGTGGTTGAATACGTCAACCCGAGCTTCACCGCGATCACCCAATACACCACCGAAGAGGTTCACGGTCGTCGGCTGTCAGAGCTCACAGCGCTGGAAAACCTCAACGAATTGCTACTCGACGCCAACTCCAGCCTCGCCAAAAGCAACAGCTGGCAAGGCGAGTTCAAGAGTCGCCGCAAAAACCTGGAACCCTACTGGGGTCAGCTTTCGATCTCCAAGGTGTATGGCGATAATCGCGAGTTGACCCATTACATCGGCATTTACGAAGACATCACCCAAACCAAGCTCGCACAACAGCGCATCGAACGCCTGGCCTATACCGATAACCTCACCAGCCTGGGCAACCGTCCGGCGTTCATCCGCAACCTCGATGAACGCTTCGCCCGTGACAGCGACACGCCGATCAGCCTGTTGCTGGTGGACATCGACAACTTCAAGCGTATCAATGACAGCCTTGGCCACCAAACAGGCGACAAGCTGCTGATCAGCCTTGCCCGGCGCCTGCGCAACAGCCTGAGCCCCAGCGGCAGCCTGGCGCGGTTTGCCAGCAACGAGTTCGCGGTGCTGTTGGATGACACCGATCTAGAAGCAGGCCAGCGCATTGCTGTTCAGGTGTTGAAGACCCTGGACAAGCCGATGTTCGTCGACAACCAGTTGATCAGCGTCACCGGCTCCGTGGGCCTGGCCTGCGCGCCATTGCACGGCCGCGACCCACAAACCCTGATGAAGAACGCCGGCCTGGCGCTGCACAAGGCCAAAGCCAATGGCAAAGATCAGGTGCAGGTGTTCACCGAAGCACTCAACGCCGAGGCCAGCTACAAGCTATTCGTCGAGAACAACCTGCGACGTGCCCTGACCCAGAACGAGCTGGAAGTGTTTTATCAACCCAAGCTGTGTCTGCGCACTGGCCGACTGCTGGGGACGGAGGCGCTGCTGCGCTGGAATCACCCGGAAAAAGGCATGATCCGCCCGGACCAATTCATTAGCGTCGCCGAAGAAACCGGCCTGATCATCCCCATCGGCAAATGGGTCGCGCGTGAAGCGTGCCGCATGAGCAAAAAACTGACCGCTGCCGGACTGGGCCGTTTACAGGTCGCGATCAACCTGTCGCCCAAACAGTTTTCCGATCCGGATCTGGTGTCTTCGATTGCCAACATCCTCAAGGAAGAACGTCTGGCAGCACCGTTGCTGGAACTTGAACTCACTGAAGGTTTACTGCTGGAAGCGACCGAGGACACCCGACAGCAACTCGATTTCCTGAAAAGTCTCGGGCTGACCCTGGCCATGGATGACTTCGGTACCGGCTATTCATCGCTCAGCTACCTGAAAAAGTTCCCGATCGACGTGATCAAGATCGACCGCAGCTTCGTCAGTGACATCCCGGACAACCAGGACGATATGGAAATCACCTCGGCGGTGATCGCCATGGCCCACAACCTCAAACTCAAGGTCGTGGCCGAAGGTATCGAAACCGCCGAACAGCTAGCGTTCCTGCGTCGACATCGCTGCGACGTCGGTCAAGGTTACCTCTTCGATCGGCCGATTCCTGGCCAGGACTTGATCGATAAGCTCCAACGTTACCCTCGCGGTCCTCTGGCCTGATATCGCCGCGCGTCTCCCCTGCTGCCTCGCCTCTTCCCTCGACCCTGAACAGTCGGGCAAACTGTTGGCCTATCGTCACTCACCGCTATTAATCAGAAGCCCTCACTGACAACGCCTACCCGTTGTCTCCCTCTATTCAGAGAATATGGCTCATGGTTTTGCGCTCGGAGATACTTGTGAACAAAAACGAACTCCCTACCGCCTCGCAAGCACTGCCAGGCCGTGAAACACACATGACCGTGCCAGAAAAGCATTTCGTCAACGGCAACCCATTGCTCGGCCCGTTTCCTGGCACCGTGGATTTTGCAATTTTTGGTCTGGGCTGTTTCTGGGGTGCTGAACGGCGTCTATGGCAGCAACCGGGCGTGCACAGCACCGCAGTCGGTTACGCTGGCGGCATGACGCCCAACCCGACGTACGAAGAAGTCTGCTCCGGCCTGACCGGCCACAGCGAAGTGGTACTGGTGGTCTACGACACCGAACACACCACCTACGACGCGCTGTTGAAAGTGTTCTGGGAAGCGCACAACCCGACTCAGGGTATGCGTCAGGGCAACGACATCGGCACGCAGTATCGCTCGGTCATCTACTGCACCACCGAAGCACAACTCAAAGCGGCCCAAGCCAGCAAGGACGTGTTCCAGGCTGAGTTGGACAAAGCCAGGCTGGGCAAGATCACCACTGAAATCGAAGAAGCGCCGACGTTCTACTACGCCGAGGCGTACCACCAGCAATACCTGGCGAAGAACCCGCAGGGTTATTGCGGGCTGGGCGGGACTGGGGTTTGTTTACCCGCTTGAGGATTTGCACCCACAAGCCAGCATAAATCCCGTGGGAGCGAATTTATTCGCGAAGGGGCCAGATCAATCACCGACGATTGATCTGCCTCCCATTACTCCGCTATCAACCAATCCATGCGCCAATCACCTTGGGTTTGCCCCAATGTCTTGGCCAGCCATGGCATCAGCTCGCGCAGTTCTTCTTCCAGACCCCAAGGCGGGTTGGCGATGGCCAGGCCAGAGCCATTCAAGCTCTGCGGAGTGTCCAGCGGGTGCACGAACAGCTCCACCCGCAGCAACTTCGGCGCACCGGTCTCGGCCAGGTCTTGATAGAAGCGTTTCAACAGACGCTGGTCCTTGATCGGGTACCAGATCGCGGTCACGGTCTGACGCATGCGGCTGATGGCTTCTTTCAGCGCCACAGCACAGCGTTTCATTTCGTCGAGCTGTTCGAACGGCGGATCGATCAGCAACAGTCCCCGCTTCTCTGCCACTGGCAGCAGCGCACGCGGCACATGCCAGCCTTCGCCCAAGTGCACGGCTACTCGGCGATCGCCCCTCATGTTCTCTTTGAGCAAGCGCCCATCTTCAGGGTGTTTCTCATTGAGCAGAATGCGCTCGCGCTGGCGGGTCAGGCGACGCGCAATTTCTGGCGAACCAGGATAATAGCGCAGCTCGCCATCGGGGTTCATGTCGTGCAGTACTTGCAGGTAATCGGCCGTCAGCGCAGGCAAATCCGGCGCGTCCCAAAGACGACCGATACCCTCCAGCCATTCGCCCGTGCGGGTGGCCTGATCGCCTTTGAGGTCATACAGACCAATCCCGGCGTGGCTGTCGATATAGGCGAACGGCTGCTCCTTGCGCGCCATCAGGGCGATCAAGCGAGTCAGAATCAGGTGTTTGAACACGTCGGCATGGTTGCCAGCGTGGAAGGCGTGACGGTAATTCATGGCAACTCCTGGGTGGCAGCGAAGTTTACATGAGTTTTCGACAGACAAAAAAAAGCCCCGGTTAAGCCGTTACAAAACCGGGGCTGAGGTACTGCGCGATGCAGAGGGTGACCAAACCATGCGTCGCGCATTATCGAGTGACGCAAGTGTGCCTGCTGAGCTGAAGGGCGAGTTAGCCGAAAACGACCTGTTCATAGGTATACCGGACATTGCCGATCTGAGGCCTTGCCGACATTCGAGAGCGACACCAGAATCGACTCACATCCAATAACAGGAGCGGACGTGATGATGCATGCGGATTTGATTGACCAGGAGGACCTGATCGGCCACCTCCGGGCGCTGGGTTTCGAAATGCCAGCAGGCGCGACCGCCGAACAGGCCTGCACCCAAGCGGTCTGCGGCCTGACCGACGCCCGCGCCACGGCCCTGCGGCGCTTGATCGAACAACTACTGACAGGCAGCGCAACCATCCTGCCGGCGGTGCGCCAGGCGATTGATCAGCAATTATTGCCTGCGCTGGCGTTATACAAACAGAGCCGTGCACAGGGTTGAGCTACCGCCTATATCGTGAATAAATTCACTCCCACAACATGTGGCACCGATGCCCTCTGTGGGAGCCAATTCATTCGCGAAGAGGACCTGTCAGGTCCGACATATTTCGGCAAGCTTTAGGCCGACGCTTCGTCTTATACATGAGTAGATTCGAGCGCTGATATCCGCAATAGGGAGGGCAAAGGAATGCCCGATCACGCACGCTCCTGCCGTCTTCGCTCAGGTCGTTTTTCCAGGGTGGGGCACATTTATCTCGTAACTTCGATTGTGCAAAACCGCCGCCCTGTCTTCGATGATTGGCGTTTGGGGCGGTTAGTGGTCAATGAGTTCAGGTGTGCACAGCAGCAGGAACAAGCGCTGTCGCTGGCTTGGGTCGTCATGCCCGATCACTTCCATTGGTTACTGGAACTCAGGCACGGCTCTTTGGCTCAGCTCATAAAGCAGGTCAAGGCTCGCAGCGCCCTTGCTGTCAACAAAGCCACTCACAGCGGCGGAAGCCTTTGGCAACAGGGCTTTCACGACAAGGCGGTCCGTCGTGAGGACGACCTGCTTGGCCTGGCCCGCTACATCGTCGCCAACCCTTTGCGAGCCGGGTTGGTCAAGCGAGTAGGTGATTACCCGCTGTGGGATGCAATGTGGGTTTGAGGGGATTTACAAAATCACTGTGGGAGCGAATTCATTCGCGAAAGAGGCGTGTCTGACACACCGCCTTCGTGAATGAATTCACTCCCACAGGGTTGAGGGTTCCTACAATTTACCCTCTCAATCACAACCGCACACTCGCAAACGTCGATTCATTGCGCGCCTGGCTCAAGGCGGACAGCGGGCCGGACAGCGGTGCCAGTACCAGCGCTTGCGGGATTGGCATCATCGCTATTTGCTGAGCGGTGTTGGAGCCTACGCGTTCATCACGCGGCGGGATGCCAAAGTATTCGCGGTAGCACTTGGAGAAGTGCGGCGTGGACACGAAGCCACACACAGACGCCACTTCGATGATCGACATGGGCGTCTGCTTGAGCAGTTGCCGGGCACGGATCAAGCGCAGTTTGAGGTAATAGCGCGACGGTGAGCAGTGCAGGTATTTCTGGAACAGCCGCTCCAACTGACGCCGGGAAACGGTGACGTACACCGCCAGTTCGTCCAGATCGATGGGTTCTTCGAGGTTGGCCTCCATCAGCGCAACGATTTCCTGCAATTTCGGCTGATTGGTGCCGAGCATGTGCTTGAGCGGTACACGCTGGTGATCCTGCTCGTTGCGAATACGCTCGTAGACGAACATCTCGGAAATCGCCGCCGACAATTCGCGACCGTGATCGCGACTGATCAAGTGCAGCATCATGTCCAGCGGCGCGGTGCCGCCAGAGCTGGTAAAGCGGTTGCGGTCGAGGGTAAACAAGCGAGTGCTCATGGCGACGCGCGGGAAAGCTTCCTGCATAGAGGCCAGGCATTCCCAGTGCACGCTGCAATCAAAACCGTCGAGCAGACCGGCGCACGCCAATGCCCAACTGCCCGTGCAGACAGCGCCCAGACGACGCGATTGACGCGCCTGGCTTTGCAGCCAGCTGACGTGCTCGCGGGTCACGGTGCGCTGAATACCCACGCCGCCGCACACAATCACAGTGTCCAGAACAGGTGCTTTATGCATGGAAGCGTCGGGGGTGATCTGCAGACCATCACTGGCCCAGACTTGCCCACCGTCGACGGTCAGGGTGGTCCAGCGATACAACTCGCGACCCGACAGCTGGTTGGCCATTCGCAATGGCTCAACCGCCGAGGCGAGGGATATCAGTGTGAAATTGTCCAGCAGCAGAAAGCCGATGGATTGCGGCGCGCGGTTCTGGGGTTGGGCCCCGGAGTTGAACGAAGTCATCACGGTATCTCCTCACACAAAGCGGATAATGGCCTCAGACGAGGCTCTTGTTATTGCCCATGCGATTAGAGGGCTTAGTGATGACAACGCAATTGCCATGCCTAAAGTTGAATGGCCATTCAATAAAACCTGAAAACGACGTCGTGATGCGTCTATATAAGGACCGGTGACTAAAACGGTTATAAGCCGCAGACGCCTTATGCAGCGGGCTGATCCGGGAGATTGAGCACTTCGGTAGCACTTGTGTGAAGCCCGTGTCGAGCCAGACTAAAGGAGTGTCACTGCAGTGCACGAAGCGACCAACGGTAGGCGCTCAAAGCACCGCGCTCTAAAAGGTGGCGGTGCAAACGGACAGTGCCCACTGTAGGAGCAGGCCTACAACTACGCATCCGCTGCGATGGCAGTCTGCCTGACATACCCCGTCAAGCCAATCGCGGGCAAGCCCGCGCCTCCAAGATTTTGGCTCGCCGCAGAGGTTGTCTCAACACTCAATGGCACTGACAGCCAACCCGCCTCGCGAGGTTTCCTTGTACTTGTCGTGCATATCCGCGCCGGTATCACGCATGGTTCGGATCACTCGGTCCAGGGAGATGAAGTGCTGACCATCGCCCCGCAAGGCCATCTGCGCAGCATTGATTGCTTTGACTGCTGCGATGGCGTTGCGCTCGATGCACGGCACCTGTACCAGGCCGCCGACCGGATCGCAGGTCAGTCCCAGGTTATGTTCCAGACCGATTTCCGCCGCGTTGCACAATTGCTCCGGGGTCGCGCCGAGAATATCCGCCAGCCCGGCCGCCGCCATGGCGCACGCCGAACCCACCTCGCCCTGGCAGCCGACCTCGGCACCCGAGATCGACGCGTTCTTCTTGCAGAGGATGCCCACCGCTGCCGCCGCCAGGAAATAGTCGACCACATTGGCCTCGCTGACTTCTTCGCTGAACTTGACGAAGTAATGCAGCACCGCCGGAATAATCCCCGCCGCGCCATTGGTAGGCGCCGTGACCATGCGCCCACCGGCCGCGTTTTCTTCGTTGACTGCCAGGGCGAACAGGTTGACCCACTCCATGGCACTGAGGGTCGAACCGATCACGTTGGGTTTGCCCAACTCCAGCAAGCTGCGATGTAAACGCGCAGCGCGACGGCGCACGTTCAAACCGCCGGGCAGAATGCCTTCGTGTTTAAGGCCCTCCTCTACACACGCTTGCATGGCGCGCCATAAACGCATCAGCCCGGTGCGGATTTCTTCCTCACTGCGCCAGACCTTTTCGTTGGCCATCATCAGCTCGGACACGCGTAAGCCATGCTGCTGGCACAGGCTAAGCAATTCGGCCGCGCTGGAAAAATCGTACGGCAACACCGTGCGGTCCATGTCCAGCACGCCACTGGCAGCCTGGGCCTCATCAACGACAAAACCGCCGCCGACCGAGTAATACGTATCGCGGTGCAACTCGCCACCCTCGCCTTCGGCAATCAGGGTCATGGCGTTCGGATGGAACGGCAGGTTTTCATCGATGAGCAGCATGTCGCGCTGCCACTGGAACGGGATGGGCAGGTAACTGTCCAATAGCAGCGTATCGGTTTCCTTCAGGGCGGCGATGCGCGGCCCGATCTGCGACGGGTCGATGACGTCCGGCCATTCGCCCATCAACCCCATGATCACAGCATTGTCGCTGCCATGACCGATACCGGTGGCCGAAAGCGAACCGTAAAGCCGTACTTCAACCCTGAGCACCCGAGCCAGTTGCTCGCGTTCACGCAGCCCCTGAACAAAAAGCGCCGCGGCGCGCATGGGCCCCACGGTGTGTGAACTGGAGGGACCGATACCGATCTTGAACAGGTCGAACACACTGATAGCCATTACCGCAAACCCTCTGTAGTCGAGACTCCCGACGCCAAAAGCGCCTGGTGACGGAGCTGCTACGCTGAATCTGCTGTCCGCCGAGATGGGCGCATCATCAGGCTTTTATCGCGACGTGCGGCGTCTGACACCGACGTACCCATACCCACTAACGTCGCCATTGACAGGGAGCATCCTGGCAGGACGGTTTGTGATCGATTTGGCCATCAAGATGCCGTACCGACACCTGAAAAGTACCTTTTCGCCGGCTAAAAAATCTGTAAGCGACGTTGCCGACACTGGATACGACCCTGTATGTACTGGATGCGACGCCCCCTGTAGGCGTTTGTTTTTCCCTGTTACATGATCAGTCACGACTCGATTGCCAGGCGCAGCGGTAGAGCTGTTGCGTGAAACGCCTCGCCATTCAGCTGAATACGCTACACAACACAAACAGCGTCAGTCTTTACAGGCTGATGACGAGAAGAAAACACCAGGAGTCCATCAATGAAAGGTTCCCAAACGTTGCTGTTGGCCGCTGTGATGAGTCTGCCGCTGCTGGCGCAAGCTGCAGAGCCAGCGCAATGCTCGACCGTTAACTTCTCCGATGTCGGCTGGACCGACATCACCGTGACCACCGCGGTGACCAGTGCCGTGCTTGAGTCGCTCGGGTACAAGGCCAAGACCACCATGATTTCCGTACCGGTGACCTACAAGTCTCTGGCCGACGGCAAGAACATGGACGTGTTCCTCGGCAACTGGATGCCGACTATGGAAAACGACATCAAGGCCTATCGTGACGCGGGCACGGTGGAAACCGTTCGCCCCAACCTGGAAAACGCCAAGTACACCCTGGCCGTTCCCCAGGCGCTGTACGACAAGGGCCTGCATGACTTCGCCGACATTGCCAAATTCAAGAAAGAGCTGGACGGCAAGATCTACGGCATCGAACCGGGTAACGACGGTAACCGCCTGATCCAGTCCATGATCGACAAGGATGCGTTCGGCCTGAAAGCTGCGGGTTTCAAAGTGGTCGAGTCCAGTGAAGCCGGCATGCTGTCCCAGGTGGATCGCGCCGAGCGTCGCAACACCGACGTGGTATTCCTCGGCTGGGAACCGCACCCGATGAACACCCGTTTCAAAATGAAATACCTGACAGGTGGCGACGACTACTTCGGTCCTAACTTCGGCCAGGCCACCATTTACACCAACACCCGCAAGGGCTACACCCAGGAGTGCAGCAACGTAGGCAAGTTGCTGAAAAACCTGACGTTCACCCTGAACATGGAAAGCGCGCTGATGGGCAACGTCCTGGACGACAAGATGAAGCCTGATGTAGCAGCCAAAGCCTGGCTGAAGAAAAACCCACAGATACTTGATACCTGGCTGGCTGGCGTGACCACCATTGACGGTAAACCAGGCCTGGAGGCCGCTAAAGCCAAACTGACCCAGTAACCCGAGTGCAGGCGGGTTCGCCCGCCTGCAGTTGTAAATTTTCCCCCGCATGCGGACGTTCACTACCATGCTGACTGATCACAAAATCCCCCTTGGCCAGTACATCGCTGCCTTCGTTGAATGGTTGACGAAACACGGTGCCAACTATTTCGATTTGATCGCCTCGACACTGGAAACGATGATCCACGGCGTGACGTTCGCGCTGACCTGGTTCAACCCGCTGGCATTGATCGGCCTGATTGCTCTACTCGCTCACTTTATCCAACGCAAATGGGGCCTGACGGTGTTTGTGGTGCTGTCATTTCTGCTGATCCTGAACCTGGGTTACTGGCAGGAAACCATGGAGACCCTCGCACAGGTGCTGTTCGCTACTTTTGTCTGTGTGCTTATTGGTGTGCCGCTAGGTATCGTGGCCGCGCACAAACCGATGTTCTATACCCTCATGCGTCCGGTTCTCGACCTGATGCAGACCGTACCGACCTTCGTTTACCTCATTCCTACCCTGACCCTTTTTGGTCTGGGTGTAGTACCCGGTCTGATTTCCACGGTGGTGTTCGCGATTGCCGCGCCTATCCGCCTGACTTACCTGGGTATTCGCGATGTACCGCAAGAGTTGATGGACGCCGGCAAAGCCTTTGGCTGCTCGCGCCGTCAGTTGCTCTCGCGCATTGAACTGCCCTATGCCATGCCGAGCATCGCCGCCGGCATCACCCAATGCATCATGCTGTCCCTGTCGATGGTCGTAATCGCGGCACTGGTAGGCGCTGATGGCTTGGGTAAACCCGTGGTCAACGCACTGAACACTGCTGATATCGCCCTGGGCTTCGAAGCGGGCCTGGCGATCGTGCTGCTGGCGATCATGCTCGACCGTATCTGCAAACAACCCGACGCACAGGTAAGGGGTGACGCATGAGCATAATTAGCTTCGACAAGGTAGACGTTGTCTTCGCCAAAGATCCGCGTGAGGCCCTGAAACTGCTGGACCAAGGCCTGACGCGTGATCAAATCCTGAAAAAGACCGGCCAGATCGTCGGCGTGGAAAAAGCCAGCCTCAACGTCGAGAAAGGCGAAATCTGCGTGCTGATGGGTCTTTCCGGCTCAGGCAAATCCAGCCTGTTGCGCTGCATCAACGGCTTGAACACTGTCAGCCGTGGCGCACTGTTCGTCGAGCATGAAGGCGCGCAGATCAATATCGCGTCATGTACACCGGCCGAATTGAAACTGATGCGCACCAAGCGTATCGCGATGGTCTTCCAGAAATTCGCCCTGATGCCTTGGCTGACAGTGCGCGAGAACATCAGCTTCGGTCTCGAGATGCAGGGGCGTCCCGAAAAAGAACGTCACACGCTGGTGGATGAAAAACTTGAGCTGGTGGGCCTGACACAATGGCGCAACAAAAAACCCGATGAGCTTTCCGGGGGCATGCAACAGCGTGTCGGCCTGGCGCGTGCGCTGGCGATGGACGCCGACATTCTGTTGATGGACGAACCGTTTTCGGCCCTCGACCCATTGATCCGCCAAGGCTTGCAAGATGAGCTGCTGGAGCTGCAAAGCAAGCTGAACAAAACCATCGTATTCGTAAGCCACGACCTCGATGAAGCGCTCAAGCTCGGCAGCCGTATCGCGATCATGAAAGACGGTCGGATCGTCCAGTACAGCGTTCCCGAAGAAATCGTCCTTAATCCGGCTGATGAGTATGTGCGCACGTTCGTCGCCCATACCAACCCGCTCAACGTATTGTGCGGCCGCAGCCTGATGCGCACGGTGGACAACTGCACCCGCGTCAACGGCGAAATCTGCCTCGACCCGAGCGGTGATTCGTGGATTGGTCTGGCTGAAGGCAACACCATCAAGGGCGCACGCCAAGGCGCAACCAATCTGAACCTGCAAAACTGGACGCCAGGGCAATCCATGGAAGGCCTGGACCGTCGTCCGACACTGGTGCACTCAGACATCGGCATGCGCGACGCGCTGCAAATCCGCTATCAAACGGGCAATAAACTGGTCCTGCAAGAAAACAACCGCGTGGTCGGCATCCTCGGCGACAGCGAGTTGTACCACGCGTTACTCGGGAAGAATTTGGGCTGACACCCTCCTGTGTGGGAGCGGACGAGCCTGCTCCCACACAGCCTGCACAGCTTTCTTCCCCTTCATAGCCCAACCATCAAGAACATCAAGAGCATCACCCGATAGTCGCAGCGCCTGTTTTTTATTGATTGAACGTTCAATTAAAACAAAATAGACTGCACCCCCGTCGAATTGATCAAAACATGATCACTCGGCGACCTAAGGAGATGTTTGAAATGCCAAAGGTCGGTATGCAACCCATCCGCCGTCAGCAGTTGATCCAGGCCACGCTAGAGGCTGTCGATCAGGTTGGGATGGGAGACGCCAGCATTGCGCTGATCGCCCGCTTGGCCGGTGTGTCGAACGGCATCATCAGTCACTACTTTAAAGATAAGAACGGCCTGATCGCAGCGACCATGCGCCACCTGATGAATGCCCTGATCGTGAACGTCAGCGAGCGCCGCATGGCACTCAGCGATAACAGCCCACGGGCGCATCTTCAGGTGATAGTCGAAGGCAACTTCGACGCCAGCCAGGTCAATGGCCCGGCAATGAAAACCTGGCTGGCTTTTTGGGCCGCCAGCATGCACCAGCCGTCATTGCACAGGTTGCAGCGGATCAACGATCACCGCCTGTATTCAAACCTGTGCTGTCAGTTCCGCCGTGTGCTGCCGCTGACTCAGGCACGTAGCGCGGCCCGTGGCCTGGCGGCTTTGATCGACGGACTATGGTTGCGCGGGGCCCTGTCGGGAGATGCTTTCGACACCGGTCAGGCGCAGCAGATCGCTTACGAATATATGGACCAACAACTGGCAAAACAGGAGCGCTAGAGCACATAACAGCATCAGCCCCTGAACTGCCACTGACCCGCGCAGCCACAACTAGATGGCACCTGATCCAGTGGTAAGCGCCAAATCACACAGCACTTGCGAGGACACTATGGCCCGTTTCGAACTGCAAAAACTCTACATTGACGGCGGTTACGTCGACGCCAGTGGCGACGCCACTTTCGACTCTATCAACCCGGCTAACGGCGACGTCCTCGCCACGGTGCAGCGCGCGACCAAAGAAGACGTCGAACGCGCCGTTGTGAGCGCTGAAAAAGGTCAGAAAATCTGGGCCGCGATGACCGCCATGCAGCGTTCGCGCATCCTGCGCCGTGCCGTGGATATTTTGCGTGAGCGCAACGATCAACTGGCCGACCTGGAAACCCTGGACACTGGGAAATCAATTTCCGAAACCCGTTACGTCGACATCGTCACCGGCGCTGACGTCCTGGAATATTACGCAGGCCTGGTTCCGGCCATCGAAGGCGAGCAAATACCCCTGCGCACCTCTTCATTTGTCTACACCCGCCGCGAGCCGCTGGGTGTGGTCGCCGGTATCGGCGCCTGGAACTACCCGATTCAGATCGCCCTGTGGAAATCCGCACCGGCCTTGGCTGCTGGCAATGCAATGATTTTCAAGCCCAGTGAAGTCACGTCGCTAACCACCCTGAAACTGGCCGAAATCTATACCGAAGCGGGCGTTCCGGCCGGCGTGTTCAACGTGCTGACCGGCAGTGGCCGTGAAGTGGGCACCTGGCTGACCGAACACCCGCGCATCGAAAAGATTTCGTTCACCGGCGGCACTGATACGGGCAAAAAAGTCATGGCCAGCGCGTCGAGCTCTTCGCTCAAAGACGTGACCATGGAACTGGGTGGCAAGTCACCACTGATCATTTTCGACGACGCCGATCTAGACCGCGCGGCCGACATCGCGATGATGGCCAACTTCTACAGTTCCGGTCAGGTGTGCACCAACGGTACTCGGGTGTTCGTACCGAGTGCATTGAAAGCCGCCTTCGAAGCCAAAATCGTCGAGCGCGTCAAGCGCATCCGGGTCGGCAGCCCGCAGGATGAAAACACCAACTTCGGCCCACTGGTGAGCTTCGCCCACATGGAAAGCGTGCTGGGCTACATCGCCAAAGGCAAAGAAGAAGGCGCTCGCCTGCTGTGCGGCGGCGAACGTTTGACTGAAGGTGAATTCGCCAAAGGCGCATTCGTATCAGCCACTGTGTTTACCGATTGCACCGACGAGATGACCATCGTTCGCGAAGAAATTTTTGGCCCGGTCATGAGCATCCTCAGCTACGACACCGAGGAAGAAGTGATCCGCCGCGCCAACGATACTGAATTTGGCCTGGCCGCCGGGGTCGTCACCAAAGACCTGAACCGCGCCCACCGCGTCATTCACCAGCTCGAAGCCGGTATCTGCTGGATCAATGCCTGGGGCGAGTCGGCCGCAGAAATGCCGGTCGGTGGCTACAAGCAATCGGGCGTGGGTCGTGAAAACGGCATCAGCTCGCTGGCGCAGTACACCCGGATCAAGTCCGTACAAGTTGAACTGGGCGATTACACGTCGGTGTTCTGACATCCCACTGGCCGCTTCGCGAATAAATTCGCTCCCACAGAATAATTCTGTCCCCTGTGGGAGCGAATTTATTCGCGAAGGCGGCGTATCTGACACACCCCCGTCCATTAACAGAGGGTGCATTTAATGTCCCAAGAATTCGATTACATCATCATCGGGGCCGGCTCTGCCGGTAACACCCTGGCGGCCCGTCTGACTGAAGACCCAGGTGTCACCGTGCTGCTGCTCGAAGCGGGCGGCCCGGACTATCGCCTCGACTTCCGTACCCAAATGCCTGCGGCCCTGGCCTTCCCGCTTCAGGGCCGTCGCTACAACTGGGCATACGAAACCGATCCAGAACCGCACATGGACAATCGGCGCATGGAATGTGGTCGCGGCAAGGGCCTGGGTGGTTCTTCGCTGATCAACGGAATGTGCTACATCCGTGGTAACGCCATGGACTACGACGGCTGGTCGAAAACCCCAGGGCTGGAAGACTGGAGTTACCTCGACTGCCTGCCGTATTTCCGCAAGGCAGAAACCCGCGACATCGGCCCTAACGACTACCACGGTGGCGACGGTCCGGTCAGCGTGGCCACGCCTAAAGCCGGTAACAACCCCCTGTTCCACGCCATGGTCGAAGCGGGCGTGCAAGCCGGTTACCCGCGTACCGACGACCTGAACGGTTATCAGCAGGAAGGTTTCGGTCCGATGGACCGCACCGTGACGCCCAACGGCCGTCGCGCCAGCACCGCTCGCGGTTACCTCGATCAAGCCAAAAAGCGCCCGACCCTGACCATCGTTACCCACGCCCTGACCGACCGGATTCTGTTCAACGGCAAACGAGCGGTCGGCGTGTCTTACATGGTCGGCGACAGCGATACCCGCATCGAAGCCACCGCCCGCAAGGAAGTCTTGCTGTGCAGCGGCGCCATCGGTTCACCGCAGATTCTGCAGCGCTCTGGCGTCGGCCCGGCGGCACTGCTCAAGAGCCTCGACATCCCGGTGGTTCACGACCTGCCAGGCGTGGGCCAGAACCTTCAGGACCACCTGGAAATGTACCTGCAGTACGCCTGCACCCAGCCGGTTTCGCTCTACCCCTCGCTGTTGTGGTGGAACCAGCCGGCCATTGGCGCAGAGTGGATGTTCCTCGGCACCGGCATCGGCGCCAGCAACCAGTTCGAAGCCGGCGGTTTCATTCGCTCGCGTGAAGAATTCGAGTGGCCGAACATTCAGTACCATTTCCTGCCTGTCGCGATTAACTACAACGGCAGCAACGGCGTGAAAGAACATGGCTTTCAGGCGCACGTTGGCTCCATGCGCTCGCCGAGCCGTGGTCGCGTGCATTTGAAATCTAAAAACCCGCGCGAATACCCGAGCATCCTTTTCAACTACATGGCCACCGAGCAAGACTGGCAGGAGTTCCGTGACGGCATCCGCCTGACCCGGGAAATCATGCAGCAGCCAGCGCTTGACCCGTACCGCGGCCGTGAAATCAGCCCGGGCATCGAGGTGCAGACGGATGAGCAGCTCGACCAGTTCGTGCGTGAACACGCCGAAACTGCGTTCCACCCTTCCTGCTCGTGCAAGATGGGCACCGATGAGCTGGCCGTGGTCGATGGCAAGGGTCGCGTGCATGGGATGCAGGGTTTGCGCGTGGTCGATGCGTCGATCATGCCGTTGATCACCACCGGTAACCTCAACGCCCCAACGATCATGATCGCCGAAAAAATCGCCGACAAGATCCGTGGCCGTGCGCCCCTGTCCCGCAGCACCGCAGCCTACTATGTGGCCGGTGAAAAACCGGCACGCGGCAAACCGAAGCGTTTAGTGAGCCGTACTGCGCAGTAAGCCTGCCCGGCGCGGTGTGTCCTGCACACCGCGTCAAATCCTTCGCGAATAAATTCGCTCCCACGAGGATCGCGAAGGCTGCTTCTTTGGTACACCCACACTTCACAAACCCTTCCTGCACCTGACTGCGCTTGATCCTGACCTGTGCGCAGGCCTAATCTATCGCTACGCAAACGATCAACCCCTGCTTCAATCGACGCGCCGGCACTGACTGGCCACGAGGCTTTTTCCATGTTTGATGTAGTGTCTTCGAGCTTATGGCCCACGGGCTATATGATTAACCCAAACGCTGAACCCCTCGATCCAAAATGGCTGCAAGCCTTCAGCAAGATTCCGGCTGCAGCGGTCAGCGACTGCCTGGGTCGCAATGTCGGCGGCCTGGGGCTCAAAGCGTTCCACGGCAACACCCCAATGCTCGGCAGTGCCTTGACCGTGCGCGTTCGCCCTGGCGATAACCTGATGATCCTCAAAGCCATGCAAATGGCCCGTCCCGGCGATGTGCTGGTCATCGACGGCAGCGCCGACCTGACCCGTGCGGTGTTCGGCGGCATCATGCGCGCCATGGCACTCAAGGCCGGCATCGTCGGCGTGGTCATCAACGGCGCCCTGCGCGACCTTGATGAGTGGCAGACCGGCGAGCTTCCGGCCTACGCCATCGGCGGCGTACACCGTGGCCCGAGTACCGACGGTGGTGGCGAGATCAACGTACCGATTTCCTGCGCTGGCATGTTGGTAATGCCCGGCGACTTGATGATTGGCGACGGTGACGGCGTAGTCGCCGCAGCTCGCAATGAGCTGCCTGAACTGCTGGTGCGCTGCCTCGACCTGCTGGCCCGCGAAAAAGCGACGCTGGAATCGATCGAAGCCGGCACGCTGGACAAGGACCGCTTCGACGCGATCCTGCGCAGCAAGGGTTGCCCGGTTTAAGCACTTACCGCGTCAGGCCATTCGCGAATAAATTCGCTCCCACAGAAAAAATGAGATCTGCGTGGGAGCGAATTTATTCGCGAAGGCGTCAGTGCAAGCACCGCCCATTTACCAGGAGCTCCCCTGCATGTTCGATTTCTCCGCGCAGCTCAAGCAGCGGTTTGCCGCCTTGCAGAGTCGCGCCGAATTTTTCTCGCTGCGTTACGTCCGGCAAACCAGCCAGCATCTGTCAGTCCGCAAGAACGTCGCCGAGCCGCCACACCTGAGCAGCGACGAAGGCGCGATGTTGACGGTGCGGATCAAGGGTGTCGAAACCTACGCCGCGACTAACAATGTCTCGCAACGCGGGCTACAGGCCGCGCTGGAAAAAGCCGAGCAACATGCTCTGCGTCTGGCGCCACACGCCCTGCTGGATCTGCGCGATCAGCCCGTTTCCAGCAGCCGCGCCGATTACCTTTCGCCCAACCTCCGCGACGCCTTCCCATCGCTGAGCGAGTGCTACCAACTGCTGGGGGCCGAGTCCGCCGCCGTGCCCGCCGACAAACGCCTGGTGACCTGGCAGGTCAGCCTTGGCCTGGAGAACGTCGAACAGATTTACCTGAACAGCGCCGGTGCCGAGATTCGTCAGGCCCAACGTTATGTCTATCCGGGGATGAGCGTCACCGCTTACGACGGACAGGACAGCCAGACCCGCAGCCTCGGCCGCGACAACTTTGGCCAGCAAGGTGGCGCCGAAGTCATCGCCAACTGTGGGCTGATTGGCGCGGCAGCGCAGGTCGCCGATCAGGCGTTGCAACTGATCATGGCACCCAACACCCCCTCGGGACCGCGCGATCTGCTGCTGACCCCGGACCAGATGATTCTGCAAATCCATGAGTCAATCGGCCACCCGCTGGAGCTGGACCGTATTCTCGGCGACGAGCGCAATTACGCGGGCACCAGTTTTGTCAAAACCAGTGACTTCGGCAGCCTGCAATACGGCTCCGAACTGCTTAACGTGACCTTCAACCCGGACATACCTGAACAACTCGCCAGCTACGCGTATGACGACGACGGCACGCCCGCCAGCAAAGAGTTCCTGATCCGCGACGGCTTGCTGATTCGGCCATTGGGCGGCGCGTTGTCGCAATATCGCTCTGGCATGGAGGGTGTCGCCAACAGCCGCGCATGCAGCTGGAACCGTCCACCCATCGACCGCATGGCCAACCTGAATATCGAGCCCGGCGACCAACCGCTCGAACAACTGATCGGCGGCATCGAGCACGGCATCCTGATGTCGACCAACCGTTCCTGGTCCATTGATGACGCACGCAATAAATTCCAGTTCGGTTGCGAATGGGGTCAATTGATCGAAAACGGCGAACTCAAAGGGGTGGTAAAGAACCCGAACTATCGGGCCATTTCCGCGCATTTTTGGCGTAATCTCAGCGCCGTTGGCGACGCCAGCACCTTCAAGGTTCTGGGCACGCCCAATTGCGGCAAAGGCGAACCTAATCAGGTCGTGCGCGTAGGCCATGCCTCACCCGCCTGTGTATTCTCCCAGGTTGATGTTTTCGGAGGGGATGCGTGATGGCGCAGATGACTCAGCAACAGCAGTTCGAAGCGTTGGTCGAGTGGCTGCGCAGCGCGATCACCGGGCAAGAAGCCTTCACCCTCGGTTACAACGCCGAAGCGTCCGAGTTCATTCGCTTCAACCACGCCAAAGTGCGGCAGGCCGGGCATGTGCAGCAGGCCAGTCTGAACTTCAAATTGATCGACGACGGCCGTCATGCCGACCTGCACCTGACCTTGGCGGGTGATGCACAGGTCGATCAGGCGCGTTTGGCCGACGCGCTGCAACAATTGCGCGAAACGTTGGTGTTGCTGCCGCAGGACCCCTACCTGCTGCCCAATACCGACGCCTGGCAGATCAGCAACAGTCAGAACCCACCGCTGCCAGACACGGCGCGCGTGCTTGAGCACATCAGTGAACTGGCTGAAGGCCTGGACCTGGTGGGCTTCTACGCCGCGGGCCCGCTGTACCGTGGCTTCGCCAGTTCCTGGGGCGCGCTGGGCTGGCATCAGGCCAACAGCTTCAACTTCGACTGGAGCCTGTTCCACGCCAACGGTCAGGCCGTCAAAGCCAACTACGCGGGCCACGACTGGGACGATGCGACCTTCGCCCGACGCTTCCAGCAGGCACGCGAGCAACTTGAGTTTCTCGATCAACCCCTGCGCACCCTGGCGCCTGGCCAATATCGCGCCTATCTGGCCCCCGCCGCGCTCGATGAAATCATCGGCATGTTGTGCTGGGGTGGTTTTTCCGCCGAAGCGTTGGCCAGCAAGACCAGCCCGCTGCAACGGCTGTACAACGGCGATGCCCCTCTCAGCCCGCAGGTGTCTCTGGACGAACAGGTGACCGGCTCACTGTCACCGGCGTTCTCCCCCGAAGGTTACCCGCGTCGGGATCTTTCGTTGATCAACGCTGGCCTCGCCCAGGAGCAACTGGTCGGCTCACGTAGCGCAGCGGAGTATGGTCTGGCTGCCAACGGTGCCGGCTGGGGTGAAGCGCCGAGTGCATTGAGCATGGCGGCAGGTACGCTGGAGCTGGAGCAGGTACTCAAACAGCTCGGCACCGGGCTCTATATCAGCAACCTTTGGTACCTCAACTTCTCCGACCAGGCGGCCGCACGCCTGACCGGGATGACCCGCTTCGCCACGTTCTGGGTCGAGAATGGCAAGATTCAGGCGCCCGTCAGCACCATGCGTTTCGACGACAGTGCCTACAGCCTGCTGGGCAACGCCCTCGAAGCATTGACCCGCGAGCGGGAACTGATTCTGTCGGCCAGCACCTATAGTCAACGTCAGACAGCATCAAGCCTGCTGCCGGGCGCCTTGATCAGCCGATTGACCCTCACGCTCTAAGGATCGTATGCCGAACAGCACACCGCTTCTGGATGCCCGAACGCTGCGCTGGCTGCCGTGGGTCGTGGCCATTGCGTTTTTCATGCAAAGCCTCGACGGCACGATCCTCAACACCGCCTTGCCGGCCATGGCCCGGTCCTTGGCCGAAGACCCGTTGCGTATGCAGTCCGTGGTGATCGCGTACATGCTCACGGTGGCCTTGCTGATTCCGGCGTCGGGCTGGATCGCGGATCGGTTCGGCATCAAGCGGATTTTCTTTGGCGCGATCCTGCTGTTCAGCCTTGGCTCGCTGCTGTGTGCGCTGTCCAGCACATTGAGCATGCTGGTGGCCGCACGCGTGGTTCAGGGCTTGGGCGGTGCGTTGATGGTGCCCATCGGCCGCTTGATTGTGTTGCGCGCCTACCCCCGCTCGGAGCTGGTGCGGATCATGAGCTTCATCACGGTGCCCGGCCTGCTCGGCCCGTTGCTGGGGCCTACCCTGGGTGGCTGGATCGTCGAGTACCTGAGCTGGCACTGGATCTTCCTGATCAACCTGCCCGTGGGCCTGCTCGGCTGTTACGCGGTCAAAACCCTCGTGCCGGACCTGCAAGGCGGTGGTCGAACACGCTTCGATGGCGTCGGCTTTGCGCTGTTCGGTGCGTCGATGGTGCTGATCACCATCGCCCTCGAAGGCTTGGGCGAACTTCACCTGCCGCACATGCGCGTAGTGTTGCTGCTGTTTGGCGGCATGGCCTGTCTGGCAGCTTACTGGCTGCGGGCCGGGAATATCGATTACCCCTTGTTCGCGCCGGCGCTGTTCCGAACCCGATCCTTCGCCGTGGGGATTTTTGGTAATTTGTTCTCCCGCCTGGGCAGCGGCGCCCTGCCCTTTCTGGTACCGCTGCTGCTGCAAGTGGCCCTCGGCTACTCGCCCTCCAAGGCGGGGATGAGCATGATCCCGCTGGCGGTCGCCGCCATGATCACCAAGTCAGTGGCACGACCGCTGATTGAGCGCCTCGGGTATCGCATCGTGCTGACCGGCAACACGTTTCTGCTGGGTGCGCTGCTGGCGAGTCTGGCGCTGGTCGACGCACAGACTCAATATTGGGTGCTGCTGGTCCATCTCGGCTTGATGGGTGCGGTGAATTCGCTGCAGTTCACTGCGATGAACGCCGTGACCCTGATCGATCTCGATGATGCCAGCGCCGCCAGCGGCAACAGCCTGCTGTCCGTGGTGGCGCAGCTGTCCTTAAGCCTTGGAGTGGCCTGCGCCGCTGCGTTGCTGGGCGGTTTTACCGACGATGTGACCACCGGTGGCGGCGAAGTCACCAGTCTGTTGGCCACCTTCCAATTGACCTTCCTCAGTGTTGGCGTGCTGTCGATGCTGGCAGCGGGGATTTTTTTGCAGCTGCCACCCAAAGGGGAACAGAGTGTTCCTCGTCTGGAACCAGAGATCGAGCATTAAGGCGGGCCCGCGACCTGATACACTGCGCGACATTTTGTTTTGCAGGCCCGTCCCGTGACTAGCACCGCTTTTAACTCACTGCCTCTTTCCGCACCCATGTTGGCTAACCTGGAGTCCCTTGGTTATGCCGAGATGACGCCGATTCAGGCACAGAGCCTGCCGGTGATTCTCAAGGGTATGGACCTGATTGCCCAGGCCAAGACCGGCAGTGGCAAGACCGCTGCATTCGGCATTGGTCTGCTCAACCCGATCAACCCGCGCTTTTTCGGTTGCCAGGCGTTGGTGCTGTGCCCAACCCGTGAGCTGGCCGACCAGGTGGCCAAGGAAATCCGCCGTCTGGCGCGTTCCGAAGACAACATCAAGGTTCTGACCCTGTGCGGCGGCGTATCGTTCGGCCCACAGATCGGTTCGCTGGAACACGGCGCGCACATCATCGTCGGCACCCCAGGACGCATTCAGCAGCACCTGCGCAAGGGCTCGCTGGTACTCGACGGCCTGAACACGCTGATCCTCGACGAAGCCGACCGCATGCTCGACATGGGTTTCTACGACTCGATCGAGAACATCATCGAGCAGACCCCGAGCAAGCGTCAGACCCTGCTGTTTTCGGCGACCTACCCTGCCGGTATCAAGCAACTGTCCTCGAAGTTCATGCGCACCCCGCAAACGGTCAAGGTTGAAGCCTTGCACGCGGACAGCCAGATCGAGCAGCACTTCTACGAAATCACCCCGGAGCAACGTCTTGAAGCCGTGGTGAAGGTTCTCGGGCATTTCCGTCCTCAGTCCTGTGTCGCGTTCTGCTTCACCAAGCAGCAATGCCAGGAAGTGGTCGATCACCTGACCGCCAAAGGTATTTCCGCCGTCGGCCTGCACGGCGATCTGGAACAGCGTGATCGGGATCAAGTGCTGGCGATGTTCTCCAACCGCAGCACCTCGGTGCTGGTGGCGACCGATGTCGCGGCGCGTGGTCTGGATATCGACGCGCTGGACATGGTGCTCAACGTCGAACTGGCGCGGGACTCTGAAATGCACATTCACCGGGTTGGCCGTACCGGTCGCGCCGGTGAGAAAGGCTTGGCGATCAGCCTGGTCGCACCGTCCGAAGCGCATCGCGCACGGGCCATCGAAGACGTGCAGAAAGCTCCGCTGAAGTGGGAACAACTGGACGAACTGAAAAGCAAAGGCGGCGCACCGCTGCAACCGACCATGACCACGCTGGTGATCGGCGCGGGCCGTAAGGACAAGGTTCGCCCTGGCGACATTCTTGGCGCCTTGACCGGCGATGCCGGCATTCCCGGCACCCAGGTCGGTAAAATCGCCATTTTCGATTTCCAGGCGTATGTGGCCGTCGAAAGCGTCGTGGCCATGCAAGCGCTGGAGCGCTTGAACAACGGCAAAATCAAAGGCCGCTCGTTGCGCGTGCGGATTTTGTAAGAACCCAAAATCTTCGCGAATGAATTCGCTCCCACAGGGGTGTTGGGAACCTCTGTAGGACCGAATTCATTCGGGAAGGGGTTATGTCAGACCATAAAGATCTAACCGTTACTTGAGGATTCCGCTTTGCCCGTTACTGACGTTGTGATCATCGGCGCTGGCGCCGCAGGCTTGATGTGCGCGCTGACCGCCGCCAATCGTGGGCGCAAAGTGATGCTGATCGATCACGCGAACAAGGCCGGCAAAAAAATCCTCATGTCCGGCGGCGGGCGCTGCAACTTCACCAACCTGTACACCGAGCCCGACAACTTCCTCTCGCAAAACCCGCACTTCTGCAAATCCGCCCTGGCGCGTTATACCCAATGGGATTTCATCGCCCTGGTGGCTAAGCATGGCGTGGCGTACCACGAGAAAAAGCTCGGTCAGTTGTTCTGCGATAACAAATCCAGCGACATCCTCGACCTGCTGCTCAACGAATGCGAGCAGGCCGGCGTCAGCCTGCACCTGGACACGTCGGTGCAAAACATCGAAAAGACCGACACCGGTTACAGCCTGAACACCACGGCGGGCGTGTTGAATTGCCAGTCGCTGGTGATCGCCACTGGAGGTCTGTCGATCCCAACGCTAGGGGCTACCGGCTTCGGTTATCAAGTGGGCAAGCAGTTCGGCCATACCTTGCTGGCGACCCGTGCCGGATTAGTGCCGTTCACCATCACCGATCAGCTCAAAGTGCTGTGCACCGAGCTGTCCGGCACATCGGTGGATTGCCTGGTCAGCTGCAACGACGCCAGCTTTCGTGAAAACATCCTGTTCACCCATCGCGGCCTCAGCGGGCCAGCGATTTTGCAGATTTCTTCGTTCTGGCAACCGGGCGAAACGGTCGTCATCAACCTGATGCCGGACCACGACGTGCCTAGCTGGCTACTGCAACAGCAAGCCGAGCGGCCCAACAGCGAACTGAAAACCCTGCTCGGTGAAATATTCACCAAAAAAATGGCCAATTTGATCGCCGAACATTGGTTCGTCTCCAAACCGATGAAGCAATACACCCCGAGCGAACTCAGCGACATCGCTGAAAAACTCGCGTGCTGGCAGGTAGCGCCCGCAGGCACCGAAGGCTACCGCACGGCGGAAGTGACCCTCGGCGGAATAGACACCCGCGAGGTGTCTTCCAAGACCATGGAATCGCTGAAGTCGCCGGGCCTGTATTTCATCGGCGAAGTGCTGGACGTCAGCGGGCATCTGGGCGGTTTCAATTTCCAGTGGGCCTGGGCCTCGGCGTATGCGGCCGCGCAGTATGTTTGAAGGCAGCCCCTACTCCCACATCAGGTTGCAAGATTTTTGCTAGATCCCATGTACAGCCCGCACTTAGCGCTGTACATACTTAGCTGGATTTAGATCAATAGCGACCAAGGCCGTTAGCTCATTTATGTCATCGACTTCCTTTCGTCATACGCTCCGTCGTTTGTGGGCGCTGGATAAGTTCAGCTACAGCGTGCGGGTATTTATCGCGCTGACCGGCAGCATGGCGCTGTGCTGGTATCAGAATGAGATGGGCCTGCTGATCCCTATATTCCTGGGGATTATCGCCAGCGCCCTGGCCGAAACCGACGACAGCTGGGAAGGCCGTTTGAACGCGCTGGCGGTGACGCTGGTGTGCTTCAGCATCGCATCGCTTGCGGTCGAGCTGCTGTTCCCCTACCCCCTGATTTTTGTCTTTGCGCTGGCGCTGGCCGCCTTTGGCCTGACCATGCTCGGCGCCTTGGGCGAACGTTATGGCGCCATCGCTTCGGCCACGCTGATTCTGTCGGTGTACACCATGATCGGCGTCGATCAGCGCGGAGGCGAGGTCAGCGATTTCTGGCACGAACCCATGCTGCTGGTCGCTGGCGCCGCCTGGTACGGGCTGCTGTCGGTGCTGTGGCAAATGCTGTTTTCCAATCAGCCTGTGCAGCAAAGCCTGGCCCGACTGTTTCGTGAACTGGGGCTGTATCTGGAACTCAAGGCGACACTGTTCGAGCCAATCCGGCAACTCGACATCGAAGCCCGTCGACTGAAACTGGCACAGCAGAATGGGCGCGTCGTCGCAGCCCTGAATGCCGCCAAGGAAATCATTCTGCACCGCGTCGGCGATGGTCGGCCCGGCGCCAAAGTCAGCCGCTACCTGAAGCTGTACTTTCTCGCCCAGGACATTCACGAACGCGCCAGTTCGTCGCATTACCCCTACAACGCATTGGCCGAAGCGTTCTTCCACAGCGATGTGCTGTTCCGCTGCTTGCGCTTGCTGCGCCAACAGGGGGTCGCCTGCCGCTTGCTGTCGGAGTCGATCCAGTTACGTCAACCGTTCATCTACGACGAGGGCTTTGCCCACGCGCTGGAAGACTTGCACGCCTCGCTGGAGTACCTGCGCACCCAGAACAACCCGGCATGGCGTGGGCTCCTGCGTTCATTACGCGCTCTGGCCGCGAACCTGGGCACCCTTGATCGGTTGATCAAGGATGCCAGCAACCCCGACAGCCTGGCCGACGCAACCGACAGCAGCCTGCTCGACCGTTCGCCCCACACCCTCAAGGACGTATGGAATCGCCTACGCCTGCAAATGACCCCCACCTCGTTGCTGTTCCGCCACGCCTTGCGCCTGCCATTGGCGTTGAGCATCGGTTACGGCATGGTGCACCTGGTGCATCCGACCCAGGGTTACTGGATCATCCTGACCACATTGTTCGTTTGCCAGCCCAACTACGGCGCAACCCGGCGCAAGCTGGTTCAACGGATCAGCGGCACGGCAATAGGCCTGACCGCCGGCTGGGCGTTGTTCGATCTGTTCCCCAGCCCGCTGATTCAAGCGATGTTCGCGGTAGTGGCCGGTGTGGTGTTCTTCGTCAACCGGACCTCGCGCTATACCCTGTCGACGGCGGCAATTACCTTGATGGTGCTGTTCTGTTTCAACCAGGTAGGTGATGGTTACGGGCTGTTCCTGCCGCGGATATTCGACACCTTGCTGGGCAGCTTGATTGCTGGCCTGACCGTGTTTCTGTTCCTCCCGGACTGGCAGGGACGGCGCTTGAATAAAGTGCTGGCGAACACCCTGACCTGCAACAGCATTTACCTGCGCCAGATCATGCAGCAATACGCCAAAGGCAAAAGTGATGACCTGACGTACCGCCTGGCCCGGCGCAACGCGCACAACGCAGATGCCGCACTGTCCACCACCTTGGCTAACATGCTGATGGAGCCGGGGCATTTCCGCAAAGAAGCCGACGTGGGCTTTCGCTTTCTGGTGTTGTCACACACGTTGCTGAGCTACCTCTCAGGCTTGGGCGCACACCGCGAAACCCAGTTGCCAGCCGAAGTACGCGAGTATTTGATTGATGGTGCAGGGGCAAGCCTGGCAGCGAGCATCGATGAAATCGCACAAAGCCTGGCCAATAAACAACCGGTAGCGATCCAGAGCGACGCCGAAGAAGCGCTGGCCAGTGATCTGGAGCACATGCCCGATGAAGTGGACGAAAGTCAGCGACTGGTGCAAACCCAACTGGCATTGATTGGCCGTCAGCTAGGGCCACTGAGAACATTGGCTGCGCACCTGATCAAAGAACCCAGCGAAACCTGAAGCCCTCGAACCCGGGCTTTACAGCCCGTGCTGGTGAAGCATTCGGTCGTAACTGCCATCAGCTTTCATCGCAGCGATCTCCCTATCGAAGTTGGCAACAATCTGCGCATGATTGGGGTTCTTCAGACTGACCAGAATATGCAGGCTGTTCTCGCTCAATGACTTGGGCAGGAACTCAACGCTGTCGCGGACATGAGGCACTTCGCTTGCGAGGCTATAGCGAGCGACATATTCATCTTCCACGGTTAACGCCACCCTTCCTGCCGCCAGCATGCGCACGGCCATGGAAAAACTGTGCACAGGAATTTTTTGCAACTCGGGATCACTGTCGAAGGCAGGAGAATAGGCATAGCCGCGTACGACAGCAATCGGATAAGGATGCAAAGCCTGCAGGTCGTTGAACTCAATAGACGAATCCTTGCGCTTGAGAAAGCGCACCCGATTGAGCAGGTACTCGCTCGAAAACTCACCGATCAGCGTTCGCTCGTTATTGAACCAGGCGTTGACCAGCACGTCATAGCGCCCTTCGCCCACTCCCTGCAGCGCCCGTGCCCACGGCACTTGTTCGAACGCGGTGGTGTACCCGGCCCGCGCCAAGGCAGTACTGACTAGATCAGTCGCAAGCCCGCCGTTGACCAGATTGATGTCGGTGAACGGAGGCCAGGCATCGGCCACCAGACGTAGCTTCTCCGCTGTAGCGGCTTGCGCCAGCAACAACAAACCCAGTAAACCCATGGTTCGAAGCAGTCGCGGCATGCTCAAGATCCTGAGGCGGGCAGCTCGCCCGCCATATTGAGGGCCCGTTACGCACGGACTCTCATTAACATTGGCCCATAAGAGCCCGGAACCCAGAGGCTCGACGCAGATTACACAAATATGACATGGCAACCAATCCGAATGATTTCTACTGCCTTAATTAAGCCCTCATACCGGAGCAGACACCACTCATATGAGTGATTGACGTAAGCGCGAGATCAAGGATCTCTTTCTAACACGTTACTTGCCCACCAAGGACTGATCCCGTAGGCCATGCCACTGGATATATTGATTTTTTTTGCGCGGCGCTACTGATTTATCAAGGCATTCCGGCCTGAATCACCGCGACTGGCATTAAACCGCTACAGTTTTGTTTGGCCACCCGCACGATGCGGGCTTTAGTATTCGACCAGAATGTCTATTCAGAGTCTGCCACATGTCTATAAATTGGGTCTGCAAACATCACACCGATCTCAGCAAAGAGCAGCTATACGCCATTTTGAAACTGCGCGCCGAAGTATTCGTCGTCGAGCAAAAATGTTGCTATCAGGACGTCGACGGTCAGGATCTGGACGGTGACACCTGTCACCTGATGGCGTGGGAAAATGATCTGCTGGTGGCTTATCTGCGCCTGCTTGATCCCATCCAACAAGGCGGCGACGTAGTCATCGGTCGGGTTGTAACGGCCCCCGCTGCGCGCAATAGAGGCATGGGCCACGCGCTGATGATTCAGGCGCTGGAGCACGCTGAAAAGAAATGGCCTGACCAACCCATCTACCTTTCGGCCCAAGCGCATCTGCAAGGCTATTACGGGCGCTACGGTTTCACCCCAGTGGGCGAGGTTTATCTGGAAGACGACATCCCTCATATCGGCATGCGCCGCGACCTGGAATAGACACGCATTCGAGGATCAGGAGCAAGGAAGCACGAAAAATGCTGGAAACATGCCGCAAGACTCATGTGGCCTTAGCGGGGGACGCGACAACTATATACCGCACAGTAGGGGCCGACAGAGGTAAAAATAAGGGCGTCCAATAAGGACATCTCACCTACATAAGGAACATGTACATGACTAATCAAGAAGCCCTTCAACAGATCCAGCATTTGATCGGCAGCCGCTACGTGCCGACTGTCAAAGCCTACATCAGCGAACTGACCGGTCGACCTCGCGTGGTCGGTCTGAAGGAAGTTGCCACCCGAGAGTTTGATACACAGCGAATTGGCATGACCGGTGACGACGCAGGCATCATCACGGCTTTCAGTTTCGCCTAAGCAGGTACCCTTGAGCATTCAACTTTACCTTGGATGCTCATTGCTCCATTCGGCTTACTGACCGACACGCTCCAAAGATGAGAGCCAAACGCGATAGCGTTGGCTCTCATCTCCAATTGGCGGATGCTTACGATTGATACTCGCAGGCACATCGCGCCTCAGGGGTAACCCAACACCGTCTTGATCTGCACCAGATGCTGCGCAATCCAGTCTTTGTCGATCGCACCCCACTCGCGGATCTGATAACCGCCGGCATGATTGCGTGCGCCGTCCAACTGTTCAAACTCGCAGAGAATATCGAGATCGGCCAGGGCGGCAATGGTGTCCTGCGCCGTGCGACGCGGCATGCCGGTGGCCTCCATCAACGCGGGGACACTGCTGGCAATCCGGCTGTCTATCAAATACGCCACATACAACCGGCGATAGAAGCTGCTTTTAGTCTTGCTGACATCCATCGTCAGATCCTTGTCGATGCTCATTCGGCGGTTTTGCCTTGCAGGTCACGGTAGGTCAGGTAGATGCGCAGGTCGAACTCCAACTGGTGGTAGCCGGGCTGCATGTGCTCACAAAGCTGATAAAACGCCTTGTTGTGGTCGGACTCTTTGAAGTGCGCCAGTTCGTGCACCACGATCATTTTCAGAAACTCTGGCGCGGCCGACTTGAACAAAGAAGCAATGCGGATTTCTTTCTTGGCCTTGAGCTTGCCACCCTGCACACGGGATATAGCCGTGTGCAGGCCCAGCGCGCGATGCGTCAGGTCCAGACGGTTATCAAACAGCACCTTATCGATATTCGGTGCATTACGCAGATGCTCCTGCTTCAACGCCAGTGCATAGGCGTACAGCGCTTTATCGCTCTGCACGGCATGCCGTTCCGGGTAGCGTTGATTCAGGTAAGCCGCCAGCCGGTTCTGCGCAATCAACTGACGCACCTGCTCTTGCAGGGCAGGTGGATAGGCTTGCAGGTATTTCAAGGGCGATAGGGCTGGCGCGGTCATAAATAGCAACGAAGGTTTGGAAGCCACCAGTGTACCGAATTCAGTGGGTCTTGAGCCCAGGCCTATCGAGCGACTGCGCAAACTGTACGGCATGATCGGCGGTCAGCGGGTGCGCAACCAAGCCCCCCTGAACTAACTGACAACCGTTGTCTGCCAGCCATTGATACTGCTCGACAGTCTCCACCCCTTCGGCAATCACCAGCACCCCAAGCTGACGACACAGATCGATAATGCTGCGTGCCACCGCAGCATCACGCGATGAGGCGAGCAAACCGGCGACGAAGTAGCGGTCGAGTTTCAAGGTGTCCAGCTCAAAATTACGCAGAAGAGCCAGCGAACATTCGCCGACACCAAAATCATCCAGCGCAATACGCACCCCGATATCACGCAACGCCTGCAGTTGCTTGCGCGTGTGCCCAAGGTTCTGCATCAGCGAGTTTTCCGTGACTTCAACTTCAAGCTGGCGGGGCTGCACACCGTATTGGTTAATGGCGCGTTGCAGTTCCGATGCAAGATTGGGCATGCTGAACTGAGCGGTAGTGACACTCACCCCCAGCACTAACTCTGGAGAGAAGGTCGCGGTCCAGGCCTGACATTGAGCGGCGCCCTGCTCGAAGATCCAACTGCCCAACCGATTGATCAGACGGGTTTCTTCGAGCAGCGGAATGAACAGCGCCGGCGACACATCACCGGCGCTCGGATGCTGCCAGCGCAACAAGGCCTCGAAGCCCCGCAGACGGCCATCGGCGATGTACACCTGGGGCTGATAGACCAACGAAAAATCATTGCCTTCGACGGCGCTGCGCACGCTCTCTTCCAGCATCAGCCGCGAGCGGGCTCGGCCATTCATCTCTTGATCGTAAAATCGATATTGCTGACGGCCTGCGCGCTTGGCTTCGTACATGGCGATATCCGCCGCGCGTAGCAGGCCGTCCAGGTTCGAGCCGCACTCGGGGTAGGTGGCAATGCCGATGCTTGCGCCGAGGGCAATGTCCAGACCGTCGATCTGCTGGCGTGCCGATACGCGCTCGATCAGCTTTTCAGCGATGATCGCCGCCTGCTCCGGGTAGTCCAGCCCATCGATCACCACGGTGAACTCATCACCGCCCATGCGCGCCAGAATATCGTATGGGCGCAGGCACTCTTTCAACTGCTCGGCAACCCAGAGCAACACCCGATCGCCGATATCATGACCGTGGGAATCGTTGATTCGCTTGAAGCCATCAAGATCCAGGTACAGCACAACCAGTGGTATCCCGGAGAGCTCACTGCGCAACAATATGCCTTCGACCGCCTGATAAAACCCACGGCGATTGAGCAGGCCTGTCAGTGAATCGGTGACCGCCTGGTGCTCGAGTTGCTGATACAGACCACGGACCACTGACATGTCGAGAATGCTCAACACCATCGAGCACTGCTCGGCCGGCAGCGATGCACAGGACAATGCCACTGGAACTTGAAGGCCTTTGCCGGTGTGCAGGATCGCATCGTGCATCCGGTACGTGTCGGAGTTGCGATAGCTGCGGTAAAAATCCGATTCCGACCACTGCGCGATGTGGGGCTTGGATAGATGGTCGATCAGCCTCGTACCGCACAGCCCCTCGACAGTAGTATCGAGCAACAGGCAAATCGCCGGATTGGCAAAACTGATCACCCCCGCTTCGTCGACCACCAGAATGCCTTCGGCAACATTGGACAGCAACGACGCGTTGAAGGCGCGTGCAGCTTCAAGTTCGTGGGTCAATTTTTGCAGGGCACGACGGTTGCGCTGGTGTTCCAGCAACGCCTGAACCTTAGGCTTGAGAATGTGCGGATCGAAGGGTTTGAACAGGAAATCCACAGCGCCACTGGCGTAGCCTTTGTGCACGGAGGCTTGGGATTGTTCAGTCGCCGTGAGGAAAATGATCGGTGTCAATCGCGTGCGCAGACTTCCACGCATCAAGCGGGCAACTTCAAAACCATCCATATCCGGCATCTGCACGTCGAGCAAGACCAGATCGACATCCAGCTCCAGCAGTACATTCAAGGCTTCCACCCCGGAGCTGGCCGTAACCACATGCCAGTCCTGCCGTTGCAAGACCGCACGCATGGTGACCAGATTTTCCGGGTAATCATCTACTATCAACAGGACAGAGCTGCCGTCCAGTGGCTTTGATTGCACGCATTCCATGCTGCTTCTCTTCTGGATCTTACGGCCGGGCGCAGAGTGAGGCCCGAAGTCCCAATAGCAATTACTCTAGCCCTGCCGCGACAAAAGCAGAAGCTAGCCAATGAATATCCGACAACAAAAATCAACCTAAGCCGACTAACGGTAGTGCATTTGAGGGTGTCATACACCGGCTTTGGGGTCTAATACGGCACTTTGACGTTATCCATTCGACGAAACGGCATTAACAAACCATCGTCCGAGCTGTTTAAAGGTTGCCCCAAACGCTTGCGCTAGACACTTTTCTGCTGGCAATGAGACCTATTTGGAAAACTGAAAAATGATCGATCTGGCATCCTGGAACTTGAGCATCCCGGTGGGCTCGCCCCCGGCGACTATCGACACGCCCAAATTGGTCAACGGCTACAAAGGCAAATACTTCCACGCCGAAAGCGGCACCGTATTTTTCTGGTCACCCGTGACGGGCTCTCGCACCGCCAACGCCAAGTACCCGCGCAGCGAACTGCGTGAAACCTATTCCAATGGCACGCTGCATAACTGGTTGTACCCCAGCGGGGATCACTTTCTGCGTGCGACCCTGGAGGTCAATCAGGTGCCATCGTCGGGCAGAATCGTCATCGGCCAGATTCATGCTTACGAGAGCACCGAGCCGTTATTGAAGATCGAGTACCAGTACAAGGAAAGTACAAAAAGTGGCAAAGTCGTCGCCAAGGTTCGCAATCGGTTTGATGATAAAGAAAGCCGCGTGATTACCATCGCCGAGGACATACCGCTCAATGAACAATTCAAATACCTCATCCACCTGAGCCCGGGCGGTCAACTCGGCGTCAGCGTACGCGACTCGAACTGGAGCAGCCCGATAAGCGCGACCTGGCGCGACAAGCCGCTGTACTTCAAGGCCGGCGTCTACACTCAGGACAACGCTGGCTACACCAGCGAAGGCGGCAAAGCGACGTTCTATCAGTTGGACATCGATCACAATAAAACCTGAGCGCGCACACCTAAAGCGTCTCACCACAAAAACGGCCCGCCATCCTGAAGATGCGGGCCGTTTTTTTGAAACATGAGCCAGCCGAAAACCAGCCCATCCATTCACTTAGCGAGAAGCGTCGTTGAACTCCTTCTCGGCCGCATTGAAGCGCGTCAACATCCCAGCCGTCGGCCCCTTGCCGGTAAGGCTGAAGACCACGATGGCAATACTGGCAAAGAAGAAGCCAGGAATGATTTCGTACAGCCCCAGCAGACTGAAGTGCTTCCAGACAATAACGGTGATCGCGCCGACCAGAATACCGGCCAGTGCGCCGTTGCGCGTCATGCCCTTCCACAGTACCGAAATCAGCACCACGGGGCCGAATGCAGCACCAAAACCTGCCCAGGCATAACTCACCAGACCCAATACCCGGTTATCAGGATTGGAGGCCAGGGCAATGGCAATCATCGCGATCAGCAGGACCATGCCACGACCCACCCATACCAACTCGGCCTGCGAAGCGCGTTTGCGAAAGAAGGCTTTATAGAAGTCTTCAGTCAGCGCGCTGGAACACACCAGCAATTGGCAGCTCAGCGTGCTCATCACCGCCGCAAGAATCGCTGACAGCAACACACCGGCAATCCAGGGATTGAACAGGATTTTCGCCAACTCGATAAACACGCGCTCCGGGTTCTCGATGACCGGCCCGGCGAGATCAGGATGCGCCGAGAAGTACGCGATACCGAAGAAGCCCACCGCTACCGTGCCACCCAGGCACAGAATCATCCAGGTCATGGAGATGCGACGCGCTTTGGCAATCGACTTGACCGAGTCCGCCGCCATGAACCGAGCAAGGATGTGCGGCTGGCCGAAGTAACCCAAACCCCAACCCATCAACGAAATAATGCCGATGAGGCTGGTGTTTTTCAGCATGTCGAAGTTAGTCGGGTCTTGCGCTTCGATCGCCAGGAACGTGGTGTCGATCCCCCCCGTGGCCAGCAAGACGATAATCGGCGTAAGGATCAGCGCGAAGATCATCAGCGTGGCCTGCACGGTATCGGTCCAGCTCACAGCAAGGAAACCACCGATGAAGGTGTAGGCAATGGTCGCGGCAGCGCCGGCCCACAACGCAATCCCGTAGGGCATGCCAAAGGTGCTTTCAAACAATCGCGCACCGGCCACGATGCCCGACGCACAATAAATGGTGAAGAACACCAGAATCACGATCGCCGAGATAATCCGCAGCAACCCGCTTTTGTCTTCGAAGCGACCGGTGAAGTAATCAGGCAGGGTCAATGCGTCGCCATTGTGTTCGGTCTGCACCCGCAGCCGACCCGCGACGAACAGCCAGTTCAGGTAAGCACCGACAATCAGGCCGATGGCGATCCAGCTTTCCGACAGACCCGACATGTAAATGGCGCCCGGCAAGCCCATCAACAGCCAGCCGCTCATGTCCGATGCGCCAGCCGAAAGTGCGGTAACCACGCTGCCCAGACTGCGGCCGCCCAGAATATAGTCAGAAAGGTTGTTGGTGGAGCGGTAGGCCATGAGGCCGATCAGTACCATTACTACGATATAGATCACAAAGGTGATCAACGTTGGGTTGCTGACAATCATTGAGTTACGCCCGGCGTTGTTTGTATTTAGCGGCGGCTATCAAACACGCCAAAACGAGGGGTTCGCTTTGCATGCATGAACTACTAACCGCGCGTTTTTACTGAAATTTCCCCAGGAAAACGTCAGCTGATGAACCCCTATTAGCCAGGTTGCACCTCTAAGGAGGATCCTAGTGAACAATCCCCATACGGTGCAACCCGCCCTTCGAGAATAAGTTGCACCGTGGGGTGGTTTTGCGTGACAAGATATTTTTTGCTTCTTTTCGGAGCAAAGTCGAATTTTTACATAACAAAAAGCGCTATCAGGGGGAGCCCTATTTCTACGCCCTCGTTCTTTTTCAAGAAGATGTATTAATTTTCGATAAAAACAGGTTGCACTAGGTTGCACCTCACCAAACGCAAGGCTAATCTGAGTGCTAGCTGATGCCACACCGTGGTGGCGATAAAGAGGACCAAAAATGGCGACGACTACTTTGGGCGTCAAACTTGACGACCTGACCCGTGAGCGTTTGAAAGCCGCTGCTCAATCGATCGACCGCACGCCCCACTGGCTGATCAAGCAGGCGATTTTCAACTACCTGGAAAAGCTCGAAGGGGGTGCAACCCTGTCGGAATTGAACGGGCTGCCCCTTAAGGATGGCGACGACCACGTCGGCCTGCCAGCAGACATCGCCCACCAGTGCTTCCTGGAGTTCGCCGAGAGCATCCTGCCGCAATCGGTTTTGCGTGCTGCGATCACTTCCGCCTATCGCCGCCCGGAACCTGAAGTGGTACCGATGCTGCTGGAACAAGCGCGCCTGCCCGTGAGCATGGCTGAGGCCACCCAGAAGCTGGCCGCGAGCATCGCCGAAAAACTGCGCAATCAGAAAAGCGCGGGGGGCCGTGCTGGCATCGTCCAGGGCTTGTTGCAAGAGTTCTCGCTGTCCTCCCAGGAAGGCGTGGCACTGATGTGCCTGGCCGAAGCGCTGCTGCGCATCCCGGACAAGGGCACCCGCGACGCACTGATTCGCGACAAAATCAGCACCGGCAACTGGCAGCCACACTTGGGCAATAGCCCTTCGCTGTTCGTCAACGCTGCCACGTGGGGCCTGCTACTGACCGGCAAACTGGTCGCCACCCACAATGAAACGGGCCTGACCTCTTCGCTGAGCCGCATCATTGGCAAAAGCGGCGAGCCGATGATCCGCAAAGGCGTGGACATGGCCATGCGCCTGATGGGCGAGCAGTTCGTCACCGGCGAAACCATCGCCGAAGCCCTGGCCAACGCCAGCCGCTTCGAAGCCAAGGGCTTCCGCTACTCCTACGACATGCTCGGTGAAGCAGCACTGACCGAACATGACGCGCAGAAATACCTCGCGTCCTACGAGCAAGCCATCCACTCCATCGGCAAAGCGTCCCATGGTCGTGGCATTTATGAAGGCCCCGGGATCTCGATCAAACTCTCTGCCCTGCACCCGCGCTACAGCCGCGCGCAATACGAGCGGGTGATGGACGAGCTGTACCCGCGCCTGCTGTCGCTGACCTTACTCGCCAAGCAATACGACATCGGCCTGAACATCGACGCCGAAGAGGCCGACCGCCTCGAGCTGTCACTGGATCTGCTGGAACGCCTGTGCTTCGAGCCGCAACTAACTGGCTGGAACGGCATTGGCTTCGTGATTCAGGCCTACCAGAAGCGCTGCCCGTATGTGATCGACTACGTAATAGATCTGGCCCGCCGCAGCCGCCACCGCCTGATGATCCGCCTGGTGAAAGGCGCGTACTGGGACAGCGAAATCAAACGCGCCCAGGTCGACGGCCTGGAAGGCTATCCGGTGTATACCCGCAAGGTGTACACCGACGTTTCCTACATTGCCTGCGCACGCAAACTGCTGTCGGTGCCGGAAGTCATCTATCCGCAATTTGCCACGCACAACGCCCATACCCTGGCAGCGATCTACCATATCGCCGGCCAGAACTATTACCCCGGTCAGTACGAGTTCCAGTGCCTTCACGGCATGGGCGAACCGCTGTACGAACAAGTGGTGGGCAAGGTTGCCGATGGCAAGCTGAACCGCCCATGCAGGGTCTATGCACCGGTAGGCACCCACGAAACATTGCTGGCGTACCTGGTGCGTCGTCTGCTGGAAAACGGCGCGAACACCTCGTTCGTCAACCGCATTGCCGACCACTCCATCGCCATTCAGGAATTGGTGGCCGATCCAGTGAGCAGCATCGAGCAGATGGCGACGCAGGAAGGCGGTTTCGGCTTGCCACACCCGCGTATTCCACTGCCGCGTGATCTGTATGGCCCGTCACGCGCCAACTCCAGCGGTATCGACCTGGCGAACGAACACCGCCTGGCATCGTTATCCTCGGCATTGCTGGCCTCTGCACATAACGACTGGAAAGCCGGTCCGATGCTCGGCAGCCCTGCGAGCACCGGCGCTTCTGTTGCTGTGCTGAACCCGTCAGATTTGCGTGATGTGGTCGGTCACGTTCAAGAAGCCAATCTGGAAGACGTTGATAACGCCATCCAGTGCGCACTCAACGCCGCCCCTATCTGGCAAGCGACACCACCCGCCGAGCGCGCCGCGATCCTGGAACGTGCCGCTGATTTGATGGAAGGTGAAATCCAGCCGCTGATGGGCCTGCTGGCACGTGAAGCTGGCAAGACATTCGCCAACGCCATCGCAGAAGTGCGTGAAGCCGTGGACTTCCTGCGTTACTACGCAGTGCAGGCGCGCAACGATTTCACCAACGACGCGCACCGCCCCCTCGGGCCAGTGGTCTGCATCAGCCCGTGGAACTTCCCGCTGGCCATTTTCAGTGGTCAGGTCGCTGCTGCATTGGCCGCCGGTAACCCGGTGCTGGCCAAACCTGCCGAACAAACCCCGCTGATTGCTGCACAAGCGGTGCGCTTGTTGCTTGAAGCCGGTATCCCTGAAGGCGTGGTGCAACTGTTGCCGGGCCGCGGTGAAACCGTCGGCGCACGTCTGGTGGGTGATGATCGGGTCAAGGGCGTGATGTTCACGGGCTCTACCGAAGTCGCACGCCTACTGCAACGCAACATCGCCGGTCGCCTGGACGCACAAGGTCGGCCTATCCCGTTGATCGCCGAAACCGGCGGGCAAAACGCGATGATCGTCGATTCCTCCGCGCTGACCGAACAAGTGGTCATCGATGTGGTGTCCTCGGCTTTCGACAGTGCTGGTCAACGCTGCTCGGCGCTGCGTGTGCTGTGCCTGCAAGAAGACTCTGCCGACCGCGTGATCGAAATGCTTAAAGGTGCCATGGCTGAATGCCGCCTTGGCAACCCGGAGCGGTTGTCCGTGGATATCGGGCCGGTGATCGATGCCGAAGCCAAAGCCGGGATCGAGAAACACATCCAGGCCATGCGCGATAAAGGCCGCACCGTGTACCAGATGGCGATTGCCGACAGCACTGAAATCAAGCGCGGCACCTATGTGATGCCAACCTTGATCGAACTGGAAAGCTTCGACGAACTGCAACGAGAGATCTTCGGCCCGGTGCTGCACGTGGTGCGCTACAAGCGTAAAGAGCTGGACACCTTGATCGGCCAGATCAACGCCTCGGGCTATGGTCTGACGCTCGGTGTGCACACGCGCATCGACGAGACCATTGCCAAGGTCGTCGACAAGGTCAATGCCGGTAACGTCTACGTCAACCGCAACATCGTCGGTGCTGTGGTGGGCGTGCAACCGTTCGGGGGCGAAGGTTTGTCGGGCACTGGGCCGAAAGCCGGTGGGCCGCTGTACCTTTACCGCCTGCTGTCGACCCGCCCACTGGATGCCATCGAGCAATCCTTTGCTCGCGGCGACGCGCTGACTGCACCGGACACCCGGATGCGCGACGCCATGAGCAAACCGCTTGGCGCCCTGCAAACCTGGGCCAGCAGTCACCAGCAAGAAGCGTTGGGCGCGTTGTGCAACCAGTTCGCCGTGCAATCGCAAAGCGGCGTCATCCGCTTGCTGAACGGTCCGACCGGCGAACGCAACAGCTACAGCCTGCTGCCCCGCGAACATGTCCTGTGCCTGGCGGACATCGAAGCCGACCTGTTGACCCAACTGGCCGCCGTATTGGCCGTCGGCAGCACCGCCGTCTGGCCGGAAAACGAAGTGAGCAAACCGTTGCGCGCTCGCCTGCCTAAAGAAGTACAAGCGCGTATCCAGCTGGTTGCAGACTGGAACAAGGACGAAGTGGTCATCGATGCAGTCCTGCATCACGGCGACTCCGACCAACTGCGAGCGGTCTGCCAACACATCGCCAAACGTGCTGGCGCGATCATCGGGGTTCAAGGTTTGTCGCAAGGCGAAACCAACATCGCGTTGGAGCGTCTGGTGATTGAGCGAGCACTGAGTGTGAACACTGCGGCAGCGGGAGGGAATGCGAGTTTGATGACGATTGGGTAAGCGCTGATTTTCAGCGCCTGCGTTGCTCCCATAGATTTCAGAATCTGTGGGAGCAGGCTTGCCTGCGAAGGCGGCTTATCTGACACACCACCACCAATCACGACACACAAATCGCAACCCAGTTTGCTGCGCGACAGCCCAGCGTCGAAGACGCGGCGAGGCCTCCCACACAGCCTGCTCACTCGCTGCTGCTTAATCCCTACGCGTTACCCCTCCATCACCCACATCAATCTTGCTATTCAGCGGCGCGCACCACCGCCTAGACTCCAGGCACTCCAAAAAAGGTAGGCTGCCATGTCCGAGACGCTGCTCAGTTCCCGCAATTTGGCTTTCGAGCTGTATGAAGTGCTCGATGCCGAAGCCCTGACCCAGCGCGAGCGTTTCGCCGAGCACAATCGCGAGACCTTCGATGCGGCGATTGGTACGGCACGGACCATCGCTGAAAAGTATTTCGCCCCGCACAACCGCAAGGGTGACGAGAACGAGCCGCGCTATGAAAACGGCGAGGCAATCCTGATCCCGGAAGTCAAACCGGCGGTGGATGCCTTCCTTGAAGCGGGCTTTCTTAATGCCGCACGCAGCTTTGAGGCGGGCGGTATGCAGCTGCCTACGCTGCTGTCGCAAGCCTGCTTTGCGCACTTTCAATCGGCCAATGCCGCGTCGACGGCGTACCCGTTCCTGACCATGGGTGCGGCCAATCTGATTGAAAGCTTTGGCAGCGAAGAGCAGAAGCGGCGGTTTTTGCAGCCAATGATCGACGGGCGTTTTTTCGGCACCATGGCCCTGACGGAACCGCATGCCGGCTCCTCGCTGTCGGACATTCGTACCCGCGCCGAGCCTGCGGCAGACGGTAGCTATCGCCTGCGCGGCAACAAGATTTTTATCTCTGGCGGCGATCATTCGTTGTCGGAAAATATCGTGCACATGGTCTTGGCCAAGTTGCCGGACGCACCTGCCGGGGTGAAGGGCATCTCGTTGTTTATCGCCCCCAAGTTCCTGGTCAACGATGACGGCAGCCTGGGCACGCGCAACGACGTGTTGCTGGCCGGGCTGTTCCACAAAATGGGCTGGCGCGGTACCACGTCCACGGCGCTGAACTTTGGCGATAACGGCGAGTGTGTCGGCTATCTGGTGGGCAAGCCGCATCAGGGTTTGAGCTATATGTTCCAGATGATGAACGAAGCGCGGATCGGCGTCGGCATGGGCGCAGTGATGCTCGGATACGCCGGTTATCTGTACTCACTGGAGTACGCCCGCGAACGCCCGCAAGGTCGTTTGCCGGACAGCAAAAACCCCGAGACCGCACCGGTTGCGATCATTCAGCATGCCGACGTGAAACGCATGCTGCTGACGCAGAAAGCTTACGTGGAAGGCGCGTTCGACCTTGGCCTGTATGCGGCACGGTTGTTTGACGATACCACCACCGGAGAAACCGAAGAGGTCCGCAAGCAGGCCCACGAGTTACTCGATTTACTGACCCCGATTGTCAAATCCTGGCCTTCGGAGTTCTGCCTCAAAGCCAACGAGCTGGCGATCCAGATTCTTGGCGGCCATGGCTATACCCGCGAATACCCGGTGGAGCAGTACTACCGCGACAACCGCTTGAACCCGATTCATGAAGGCACCCACGGTATTCAGTCGCTGGACTTGCTCGGCCGAAAACTGGGGCAAAACGGTGGCGCCGGACTCAAGCAACTGATCCGCCTGATCGCCAACACAGCAGCACGTGCGCAGGCCCATGAAGGTTTAACGCCGCTGCGCCAACCGCTGGAGCAATTGGTGGCACGCCTGCAAACCGTGACCCTCGGTTTGTTGACCGACCTGGCTGAGGGCAAGGTCAACAGCAGCCTGGCCAATTCGGCTCTATACCTGAAAGCCTTCGGTCATACCGTGATCGGCTGGCGCTGGCTGGAACAGGCGATCCGCGCCGAAGAAGGCCTGGCAAAGGGTAACGAAGCCGACGTCAGCTTCTACAAAGGCAAGCTTCAGGCAGCCCGGTACTTTTTGACATGGGAAGTACCGGGCTGCCACCACGAGCTGGCTATTCTCGAAGCGCGGGATGACACCTGCCTGTCAATGCAGGATGAGTGGTTTTAACGGGTTGCCCGGCATTGAAATCAAGCGAGTTATTAATAGTCATGACTTCCTGTCTCTCGAATAATGGACGTCATGTACGTGAGCAGATCTAGGAAGCGCGTCAGGCTTAATTATTTATGACATCAGGTAAGCCATGACCGGTCATAAACAGTAAAGCTTTGACAGGCAGCCAATTCAACAGGTTAGAATCGCTTGGCACGCGGACTGCATGGTCAGTTCACGCCCAGCCTTTTGAATTTGCTTTCTGGAGTACCGCCCTTGGATGCAACAACCATCAACAGCCTGTTCTTGATCGGCGCGTTGCTGGTGGGTGCAAGCATCCTGGTCAGTTCTCTCTCATCGCGCCTCGGCATCCCTATTTTGGTGATCATCCTCGCCGTGGGCATGGCGGCCGGCGTTGATGGCGGCGGCATCATTTTCGACAACTATCCAACCGCCTATCTGGTCGGCAACCTCGCGCTTGCCGTGATTTTGCTCGACGGCGGTTTGCGCACGCGGGTCGCCAGTTTCCGGGTCGCGCTATGGCCTGCCCTGTCGCTGGCAACGGTCGGTGTATTGATCACGACCGGATTGACCGGGGTGGCGGCGGCGTGGCTGTTCAACCTGAATTTGATTCAGGGTCTGTTGATCGGCGCCATCGTTGGCTCCACCGATGCGGCGGCGGTGTTCTCACTGCTGGGCGGTAAAGGCCTGAACGAACGGGTCACCGCCAGCCTGGAAATCGAATCCGGCAGCAACGACCCGATGGCCGTGTTCTTGACCGTGACCCTGATCGACATGCTCGCCAGCGGCGAAACCGGTTTGCACTGGGGCCTGCTGGGGCATCTGATTCGTGAATTTGGTATCGGCGGGATTATCGGTCTGAGCGGTGGCTGGCTGATGCTGCAACTGGTCAACCGGATCAATCTGGCAAACGGCTTGTATCCGATTCTAGTGATCAGCGGTGGGTTGGCGGTGTTTGCCCTGACCAACGCCATCCACGGCAGCGGCTTTTTAGCGGTGTATCTGTGCGGCCTGGTGATCGGTAACCGTCCGATCCGCAGTCGCCACGGCATTCTGCACATGCTCGACGGCATGGCCTGGTTGGCACAGATCGGTATGTTCCTGGTGCTGGGTCTGCTGGTCACGCCACACGATTTACTGCCTATCGCCCTTCCCGCACTGGGTCTGGCGCTGTGGATGATTCTGTTTGCTCGGCCGCTGTCGGTACTGGCCAGCCTACTGCCATTCAAGGCGTTCCATGACCGGGAAAAAGCCTTTATCGCCTGGGTGGGTCTGCGCGGCGCGGTCCCGATCATTCTCGCCGTGTTCCCGCTGATGGCCGGGCTGCCCCATGCCCAGCTGTATTTCAACCTCGCGTTTTTTATCGTATTGGTCTCGTTGTTGGTCCAGGGAACCAGCCTGCCTTGGGTCGCCAAGCTGCTGAAAGTCACCGTCCCGCCAGAACCGGCGCCCATTTCGCGTGCTGCGCTGGAGGTGCATGCCACCAGCGAGTGGGAACTGTTCGTTTACCGCCTCGGCGCTGAAAAATGGTGCATCGGCGCGGCCCTGCGTGAACTGAAAATGCCCGAGGGCACCCGTATCGCAGCCCTGTTTCGCGGTCAGCAACTGCTCCATCCGTCGGGTAGCACCACCCTCGAAATCGGTGATCTGCTCTGTGTAATCGGCCATGAACATAACCTTTCGGCCTTGGGCAAGTTGTTCAGTCAGGCCCCTCAGCGCGGTCTGGATTTACGTTTCTTCGGTGACTTCGTCCTCGAGGGAGACGCTCAGCTCGGGGCTATCGCCGCATTGTACGGTTTGAAACTCAACGGCCTGGATCCGAATACGCCGCTCAGCCAGTTCATCATTCAGAAAAATCGTGGCGAGCCTGTGGTCGGCGATCAGATTGAATGGAACGGCACAATTTGGACCGTTGCCGTCATGGACGGGAACAAGATCCTTAAAGTCGGCGTCAAATTCCCCGAAGGGAGCCGCCCAGGTCCTGGGTTGTTCCTCTAAACTCCCTCTCTCTTCGATCAGTTCGACCGGTACTTATGCTCACCCTGCGCACTTTTTTTGTTGCCGCCCTGCTTGGGCTCTGCCTCTCTATCATTCCCGTTCAGGCTGCCGAGCCACCCGCACGCAGTGACGTGCAGCAAAGCCTGGATAAAATTGCCGACCGCAAGTTGGCCGATGCCGATCAAAAAATCCTGCAACAAGTGCTTGAGCAAACCCTGGCACTGATCGCGAGCACGGAAGACGCTGAAAAGCGTCTGACCGAACTCAAACAGCAATTGAGCCAGGCTCCGCGCCAGACCACGGAAAACCAGCGCGACCTGGTGCGCCTCAAAGCCAGCAAAGTCATCCCGACGACCCAGCGTTACGCCAACCTCGACGTGCCGCAACTTGAGCAATTGCTGAGTGAGCGCAGCGCTCAGCAAAGCGATTTGCAGAAAGCCCTGAACGATGCCAACAGCCTGACCATCACCGCCCAGACCCGTCCGGAACGAGCGCAGGCCGAGATCAGCAGCAATCAGACGCGCATTCAGCAAATCAACAATCTCCTTAAAGCGGGCAAGGACAGCGGCAAGCCCCTCAGTGCCGACCAGCGCAACCAACTCAATGCCGAACTGGCCTCGCTCAACGCCCTGACGGCACTACGACGTCAGGAACTGGCAGGCAACAGTCTGCTGCAAGATCTGGGCAGCAGTCAGCATGACCTGCTGACCGAGCGCGTCAGCCGGCAAGAGCAGGAGATTCAAAGCCTGCAAACCCTGATCAACGACAAGCGCCGTGCCCAGTCGCAACAAACCGTCACACAGCTGTCCATCGAAGCGCAAAAAGCGGGCAGCAGCAGCCTGCTGGCCACCGAAAGCGCGGCCAACCTCAAGCTCTCCGACTATTTGTTGCGCGGCACTGATCGGCTCAACGACCTGACCCAGCAAAACCTCAAGACCAAACAGCAACTGGATAGCGTGACCCAAAGCGACCAGGCGCTGGATGAACAGATCAGCGTACTCAAGGGCAGCCTGCTGCTGTCCAAAATTCTCTATAAGCAGAAACAGGCGCTACCGCACCTGACACTCGACAGCGGGCTGGCCGACGAAATCGCTGACATTCGCCTGTATCAATTCGAAGTCAATCAACAACGGGAGCTGATGAGCAGCCCCGGCGCCTATGTCGACAAGCTACTCGCCACCCAGCCGCCGGAGGATGTGACCCCGCTGCTGCGCAAGACCTTGCTCGACCTGGCGACCACCCGCAGCGACCTGTTGGAACGCCTGAACCGAGAGCTGAGCGCACTGCTCAATGAATCCATCACGCTGCAACTCAGCCAGAAACAACTCGTCAGCACCGCGCTGAGCCTGCGCTCGACCCTCGACGAGCAGATGTTCTGGATTCCGAGCAACAAGCCGCTGGACCTGGAATGGATAGAAGGCATCAAGCCGCGCCTGGAAAGACAGCTCACCACCCTCCCATGGACCTCAAGTGTCAGCGAACTGACAGACGGCCTGACGAGCAGACCGCTGCTGTTTCTGCCCCTGCTGGTGTTGATCGGCGCACTGGTGTGGAAACGCAAATCGCTCTATATCAAGCTGAACAAATTGCATTCGGACATCGGCCACTTCAAACGTGACAGTCAATGGCAAACGCCGCTGGCAATCCTGATCAATATTTTGCTGGCATTGCCAGTGGCGCTAGGTCTGGCGCTGTGTGGCTACGCCCTGCAAATCGACGCCCGGGGGCAGAACGCCAACCTCGGCTCGGCCTTGTTACAAATCGCCCTGGCCTGGCTGGTGTTCTATACCGCTTACCGAATTCTCGCGCCGGGAGGCGTCGCACAACTGCATTTCCGCTGGGAAAAACCACAGGTCGAATTCCTGCGTGGCTGGATTCGTCGTCTGGGCCTGGTGGTGCTGGCGTTGGTCGCAGTCGTCGCGATGGCAGAGCATCAACCTGCCGCGCTGGCCGACGACGTCCTGGGGATTGCCGTGGTTCTGACGTGCTACGCACTGATGACCTGGTTGCTAAGCCGTTTGCTGATCAGCAGCCCTACCCGCGAGAACGCGTCGTTTTTCCGCAAAACGGTCGGCGTGATCTTCACCGCATTGCCAATCGCCCTGTTCATCGCCGTGTGCTTCGGCTACTACTACACCGCACTGAAACTCAGTGATCGCTTGATCAACACCTTGTATCTACTGATGCTGTGGCTGGTCATCGAAGCCACCTTCGTCCGCGGCCTGAGCGTAGCGGCACGGCGCCTGGCCTACCATCGCGCCCTGAGCAAACGTCAGATGGCCAAGGAAAGTATTGATGGCGATGCGGTGGTCGAAGAGCCAACACTGGATATCGAACAGGTCAACGAACAATCCCTGCGCCTGATTCGCCTGGCCCTGCTCGGCGGCTTTATCGGCGCGCTGTATTGGGTCTGGTCCGACCTGATCACGGTATTCTCGTATCTGGACAACATTACCCTCTACGAATACACCAGCGGCACCGGCGCAGCCATGAGCATGGTGCCGATCAGCCTCGGTGACATGATTGGCGCGCTGATCATCATCTGCATCACTTTCGTGCTGGCCAGTAACCTGCCAGGCCTACTCGAAGTGCTTGTGCTGTCACGCTTGAGTCTGGCCCAAGGCAGTGCCTACGCGACCACTACTCTGTTGTCTTACGCGATTGCCGGAATCGGATTCGTTTCCACCCTTTCGGCGCTGGGCGTGAGTTGGGACAAGCTGCAATGGCTGGTGGCGGCGCTGTCGGTAGGTTTGGGCTTCGGGATGCAGGAAATCTTTGCCAACTTCATCTCGGGCATCATGATCCTGTTCGAACGTCCGGTGCGAATCGGCGATACGGTGACCATCGGCAACCTGTCGGGCACGGTCAGCAAGATCCGTATCCGCGCCACGACCATCACCGACTTCGACCGCAAAGACATCATTGTCCCGAACAAAACGTTCATCACCGGGCAACTGATCAACTGGTCGCTGACCGACACCATCACCCGCGTCACCCTGAAACTGGGTGTCGATTACGGCTCGGACCTGGAGTTGGTGCGCAGCCTGCTGCTCAAGGCCGCCCACGACAACCCGCGAGTACTCAAAGAACCAGCGCCTATCGTGTACTTCCTGAATTTCGGCGAAAGTACCCTTGACCACGAACTGCGCATGCACGTGCGAGACCTCGGTGACCGTAACCCCGTAGTCGACGAGATCAACCGCTTCATCAACCGCGAGTTCAAGAAGCAGCACATCAACATCTCGTTCCGGCAGATGGAGGTTTACCTCAAGAACATGCAGGGCCAGGAATACAAAATGGTGCCCATCGAAGCCGTAGACAAAACCGGTGCTCCGGTCCCGGCAACGCCCCCGGTAGCCCAGGACGTGCCCGAGCCACCGGACATCAGGCTCGACTGACACGCTTAATCCCAGCAGAATGGTCGGACATTCTGCTGGAGGTGGCCTTTGAAAGCCCTCGACGAACTGACCTTCGACAACCGTTTCGCCCGCCTGGGGGACGCGTTCTCCACTTCGGTGCTGCCCGAGCCCATCGCTGATCCACGCCTGGTGGTCGCCAGTACTGCCGCCTTGGCGTTGCTCGATCTCGATCCGGCACAGGCCGAACTGCCGGTCTTCGCCGAAATTTTCAGTGGGCACACACTCTGGGCCGACGCCGATGCGCGGGCCATGGTGTATTCAGGTCACCAATTCGGCTCCTATAACCCACGCCTGGGCGATGGTCGCGGCTTGCTGTTGGGCGAGGTTTACAACGACGCCGGCGAACATTGGGACTTGCACCTCAAAGGCGCCGGCCAGACACCCTACTCACGCATGGGCGATGGCCGGGCGGTATTGCGCTCATCGATCCGTGAGTTTCTGGCCTCTGAAGCCCTGCACGCATTGGGCATACCCAGCAGCCGGGCCGCCTGCGTCATCGGCTCAAGCACGCCGGTGTGGAGGGAGAAGCAGGAGCGTGCAGCGATGGTCCTGCGTCTGGCGCCGAGCCATGTCCGCTTCGGCAGCTTCGAGTACTTCTACTACACCAAGCAGCCGGAAAACCTGAAAGAGCTGGGTGAGCATGTGCTGGCGATGCACTTTCCCGAATGCCTGGAACAGCCTGAGCCGTACCTGGCAATGTTCCGGGAAATCGTCGAGCGCAACGCCGAGCTGATCGCCAAATGGCAAGCGTACGGCTTCTGCCATGGCGTCATGAACACCGACAACATGTCGATTCTGGGCATTACTTTCGACTTCGGCCCGTTTGCCTTCCTCGATGATTTCGACCAGAACTTCATCTGCAACCACTCCGATAACGAAGGTCGTTACTCGTTCAGCAATCAGGTGCCCATCGGCCAATGGAACCTCAGCGCCCTGGCTCAAGCCTTGACGCCGTTCATCAGCGTCGAAGCCCTGCGTGAAGCCCTCGGCCTGTTCCTGCCGTTGTACCAGGCTCATTACCTAGACCTCATGCGCCGCAGACTAGGCCTGACCAGCGCCGAAGAGGATGACGCCAAACTGATCGAACGCTTGCTCAAACTGATGCAGAACAGCGGCGTCGACTACACCCTGTTCTTCCGTCGACTGGGCGACGAGCCTGCTGCCCTCGCCGCCCCCCGCCTACGCGATGACTTTATCGACATCAAAGGCTTCGACGCTTGGGCCACTGACTATCAGGCGCGAATTGCCCGCGAAGACAACGGCACCGAGCAACAACGCCAAACCCGCATGCACGCGGTCAACCCGCTCTACATCCTGCGCAACTACCTGGCACAAAAAGCCATCGACGCCGCCGAAGACGGCAACTACGAAGAGGTGCGCCGTTTGCACACCGTGCTGTGCAACCCGTTCAAAGAACAGCCTGGCATGGCTAACTACGCGGAACGGCCGCCGGAGTGGGGGAAGCATTTGGAGATAAGTTGTTCGTCTTGAGGGCCGGGGCGGTTGGATCAGACTCTTTTCCAGGCTTCTGCATATTTGCCAACACTTCGAACAGCGTGAGGAGCCGGTCGTCCTTAGGTCGTTGAACACCCCCACCCTGACTGATCCTGCCCAGTAGACGGGTCTCGTAATCGACCGGATATTGGGCCTGCTCGATAGGGGGTAATGATTTGTAGTGGGCCAGAACATCGGTATAGAACTGAGGTGTATTAATATTGCTTTCACTTTCCTGCGACGATCGGGCAATCACCTCGACTCGCCATTTTTGTTCTATATCATTAGCGTCATACGAAGCGGCTCGTCTCTCATTCACGGTATACGAACCGCTGTCATCGTAAATGATCAGGGTGAGCTGTTCGGCTGACAGACCAGCAAAAGGACTTTTCGCACTTCTATCCCCCGTCGAAGCAAGGTCCACATACTTCGTAGCGTGCTGAGCCCTCGCCAATAAATCAGAATCATCGGTTTTAGGTTTTTCGCTGTCATGCTTGGCTCTTTGCGCATTGTAGCTATCCCCCAAAAAATCATCTTTCAGTTTGCGGGCCATATCACCAAGCTCGCGACGGCTCGTATTTTTATCACGCACCTCTGCTCGCGCGGCGCTTTCGCTCAACTGGCGAGACAACGTTGATACCTTCACCGTGTCGTTTGAAGCGATTGCAGACTTGGTCGGTTTGCTGTCACTCATTGATATCGGCTGGGTGAGCGTTGTCGTACTGGATGAACTTACCGGCGAAGCCTGTATATTACCAATCATATACCACCCCTATTAATCGATAAAAAACACGCCTTAACAGACTCTGCTCTGCACGCAGATATACCTGCAGAGCACATCCTGCAAACCTGATAACCAACGTGTTATTTCATTACGAATTCGACAGCCCATGCGTGAGTAGCAAAGTCAACGGACGTGATCTTTACGTCACACCGTGCGCCCCCACTGGCGACTGCGCTTTTATTCCATTTTGGCAGCTCAACGCCGCGCACGCGCGACTTGAGATACGTCGTTGTAAACTGACAAGACTTGGAACCTATCTGGTAATGCACAACGGCATAATTCACATCCGGCGAAAGATTACTGTGTACTTTATAACTATCGAAACTTCCCTTCTCTACCTTATCGCCGGGGGTGGGCGAAGCATTAGCTTTGGTACCCGCCCCATTCTTACCCACAGCACTGTATATCGCCACCGCTGTGCCGTTATTTTTAAAAGTAACGTTTACTGCAGGCCCGGCCTGCGCTATCGCTGAAGCAGTGACAGCCGCCAGCATGACCGAGAAAACCATTGGGTTAATAATGTGCACAGTGATATTCCATATTGAGTCGAGCGTATTATTTTTATATCGAACAACTGAGCACCTCTGATTCATTAACTGATCTGGGCAGATATCGAACCTCAACACTTATGGACATACTTTAATTCGAAAGGGACAACTGATTGATTGCTGTTACCAGAGACTATCGGGCTCGATTGCCGAGCACCACTCTCTGAACGGGTAGTTGACAATCCCACAGGGGCAGGTGTCTAACAACAGCCGACTTGATTCTTGACTCCCGCATCACCATCTATCTAATACGCACACTCAGCCCAACGGAGCCCCCCATGTCCGACCCCCTCATGATCCCTTGCCCGCACTGCAACGGGCTCAATCGCATCCCTGCCGATCGGCTTGGCGATCAGCCAAAATGTGGGCGTTGCAAGGCGCAGGTGTTGCTCACCAAACCTTTCGAACTGACTCAGGGCGACTACACCAGCCAGATCAAAGGCGATCTGCCGCTGCTGGTGGACGTTTGGGCCGCGTGGTGTGGGCCGTGCAAATCTTTTGCGCCGATCTTCGAGCAAGCGGCCAGCCAGTTGTCGGGGCGCTGCAGGCTCGCCAAGCTGGACAGTGAAGCCAATCAACAGCTGTCGGCACAGCTGGGCATTCGTTCGATCCCCAGCCTGATCCTGTTCAAGAATGGCCAGGAAGTCGCGCGTCAAAGCGGTGCCTTTCCACTGCCGCAGCTACTGGCCTGGTTGCAAAGCCAAGGGATTTAGAGGCTTTTCAACAACGGCGCACGCGCTGACTTTTCTGTAGGGCGATTCCGAAACAGGGTTTTCGTGCTCCTGCTGCCACGTTTTACTACTAGCCTTCCTTACTCCACTTGAACGACGGGTAAGGACTATCTATGACGTTTGTCATCAGGGAAGGTGATCTCACAACCACGGACGGTTTTGTCATAGCCGCTTCCGCCAAGGCCACCGTATTGCTTCGCAAACTGGCGAGGATGGGCGATCCCGTGTGGTGTCCGGCATGTGAAAGCGTCGGCTACATCGCGCAGGGCAATCCGACATTTGTCGATGAGTATGTCGCCGTTGCGACCCACGGCCAGGTCGTGCAATGCAGTTGCCCGCTCGGCAGCCATCGATTGTTGGCGACGCAAGACAGCATTCAGGCCGATATGGAGGCGACGATTTCTATCCCGTCGGACCTCGCCGACACCGCACGGGGCAAAGCCGAACAGTTGTCCCACGCCATCCACGAAGGCTCATTGCGCGAGAAACTGTTTTCACCACTGCGGCCACATCGTGCCGAACAGACCTGCTAACCCACCATGGATGGGCTCACGTGCATTGCTGCGGGGGTCAGTGCTGGGCACCAGACTCCAGCAGGTCATGCAGTTCGACGAACTGCAGCGTCAACTTGTGCCGTGGCTCAAGATGGATCAGCGGGATGTTGACCTGATGCGACTCACGCATTTTCACCGAACTATTGAGGTAAACCGGCAATACGGGCAAGCCTTCAGCAATCAGCTCATCAAGGATTTGCTGCGGCAGACTGGCGCGAGACTGAAACTGATTGACGATAATGCCTTCCACTTCCAGTCCCTCGTTGTGGTCTTCCTTCAGCTCTTCGATTTCCTTGAGCAGGCCATACAGTGCCTGACGCGAAAAGCTATCGCAGTCAAAAGGGATCAATACTTTATCGGCGGCGATCAGCGCCGAAACCGCGTAAAAATTCAGTGCGGGAGGTGTATCCAGGTAGATCCGGTCGTAGTCCTCATCCAGCTCGTCGAGGAGTTTTCGCAGCTTATTGATTTTGTGCTTGGCCTCAAGTTTTGGCTGCAAATCGGCCAGCTCAGCCGTGGCCGTCACTACATGCAGATTGTCGAATGGCGTTTCGTAGATATCGACCTTGTTTTTCTTGGCGAAAGGGCCAGACGACAGGGTTTGTTTGAAGAAGTCGGCAATCCCCATAGGGATGTCGTCGCCGGTCAAACCGGTGAGGTACTGCGTAGAGTTGGCCTGTGCATCCAGATCGATCAAAAGCGTCCGATACCCTTCGTGAGCGCTGACAGCCGCCAAGTTGCAGGCGATGCTCGATTTGCCCACCCCACCTTTCTGATTAAACACCACGCGCCGCATGAAAAAACCTCCTTGGTTCTGTAAATGACCCTGATGAATGGCCCCGAGTCTAAGCAAAGCGCGTGACGAGGGCGAGGGCTTCATCTAAAGACTTCACTGATAGCGGATCCAGGCTTACACCAGTAACAGCCGCTTTCTTACATGGCAAAGTCAAAATTAAAAACACCCATCGTAGGAACTTTCTTCTATAACTAGACTATTTATAACAGCATTTGCTACTCGTCAGCCCCATCGGGATAATGCGCACCTCTCGATCTAAAGTGTCGCACCATGGTGGGTGTCGTGCGGGAGACCGCAGCGAAAGGTAAGCCCGCAGGGGCGGGAAGAAAACTCGTGATTACGTTCAATATTGCACAATGGCGCGCCTGGGCTCCCGGCCTGGAAACGGTCGAGGACTGGCGGCAGTGGAGCCTGAGCCCGTCGCCAGTGGCTAATGGCGATGCAGCGCCCGATGTCTCGTTTTTGCCGGCAATGCAGCGCAGACGCCTGAGCCGCCTGGCACGGATGGCCTTTAGCGTCGGCTGGCCATTGGCCGAAGGTCGTGAGCAGTTGCCGCTGGTGTTCGTCTCGCGTCATGGCGAAACGCCGCGCACCTTCGACATCCTCAGTGACCTCGCCACCGATCAACCGCTGTCACCCACCCAGTTCAGCCTGTCGGTGCACAACGCGGTCATTGGCTTGTGGTCCATCATGCGCGGAGAAACCAGTGAAATGACTGCGCTGGCCGCCGCCGGTGATGGCTTGGAACATGGCGTCTTCGAGGCCTGTGCCCTGCTCGCCGAGGGTGCGCCAGCCGTACTGCTGATCGTTTCCGAGGAGCAGCCACCGGACGCTTATGCCAACTGGATCGACGATGTGCCCTTCCCTTATGCCGTCGGCCTGTTACTGACCCCTGGCACGGACTGGCAATTGTCCCTTGGCCCTGATAGCGAAGGTTTGCCCCGCGCGAAATGGCCACATGCCCTCGACCTGTTGCTCACGTTATTGAGCGAGCAGACCACCTGCCAACATTCATGGAAGAACCGGTTGTGGAGTTGGCGACGACTTCCCTAAACAAACGCCGCGACGCCTATTACTGGCGCCTGCTGGCTACCGCACTGAGCTTTGCCCTCTTCGGGGTTGCCGGACTGTGCCTGCGACTGGTGATTTTCCCGTTGTTAAGCTGCCTGCCCGGTGATGCGCACAGCCATAGGCTGCGGGCTCGACGCACCATCGGCCAACTGTTCTGGCTGTTTATCCGCATCATGGCGCGCACCGGCGTCCTGACCTACGAAATCCAGGGCGCGGAAAAGCTCGGCCGCCCGGGGCAGATGATCATCGCCAACCATCCGTCGCTGATCGACGTGGTGTTTCTGATCGGGCTGGTGCGCGATGCCAACTGCGTGGTCAAACAAAGCCTCTGGCAGAACACGTTTACCCGAGGGCCGGTACGCTCCGCTGACTACATCAGCAATGACGGCAGCATGGACATGCTCGATACCGCCGCAGCCGCTCTACAATCGGGACAGACGCTGATCATCTTCCCCGAAGGCACACGCACCTCGCCTGGGCAGGTGCCTGCCTTTCATCGTGGCGCCGCCGCAATTGCTCTTCGGGGTGCGAAACTTGTTACCCCGGTCACGATCCAAGTCAGGCCCAGCACCCTGACCAAGGCTGAACCCTGGTATCGCATCCCTCAGCGCCGCGTGCATTTCAGTTTGCGCGTGGGCGCCGATATAGACCCACAAGCCTTTGCTGCACTTGGCCCTGCCCCTATGGCCTCGCGAAAGCTCAACGATTATCTACACCACTACTTTATTAAGGAGCTCGCCAAAGATGAGCGATCTGCACCAGGAAATTAAGCAACTGATCATCGACTCCCTGGGTCTCGAAGACATCAGCACCCATGACATCGGCAACGACCAGATACTATTCGGCGAAGGCCTGGGCCTGGACTCGGTGGACGCCCTGGAGCTGGGTCTGGCCATCCAGAAACGCTATGGCATCAAGATCGACGCCGAAACCAACGACACCCGCAATGACTTCACCAGCGTGGACAGCCTTGTGGCATTCGTCAGCGCCAGACGAGCGGCCTGAGGAGTGACCATGCAAGACGGTACGGTACAAACCCGCGAAGACATCTTCGACACCCTGCGCAGTGCGCTGGTTGAGTTGTTCGAACTTGAACCCGAGCGTATCAGCCTGCAATCCAACCTGTATCAGGACCTCGAAATCGACAGCATCGATGCCGTGGACCTGATCGACCACATCAAGCGCAAGACCGGCAAAAAAATTGCCGCTGAGGACTTCAAGTCCGTACGCACTGTCAACGACGTGGTCGATGCGGTCTACCGCCTGGTCACCCCGGTCGCATGAGTCGGCTGATCGGCCTGGGCCTGTTGCTGGCGGGTGCGCTGTACCCCTTTGCCGTGTATTTCGGCACCGGACACTTGGCCCCCTGGCAGTTTGCCCTGTTACTCGGAGGCCTGTGGGTGGGTCGGGCACTGACCGCCGAAAGGCGACCCGGCAGCCTGTGGATCGCCATTTCCGCCATTGGTTTCTGCCTGTTGCTGGGGCTGCTCGACAGCCCGCTGCTACTGCGCTGGTACCCGGTGCTGGTCAGCGGCTTCATGTTGAGCCTGTTCGGCTTCAGCCTGGTCTATGGCCCACCGATCGCCGAGCGATTGGCGCGCTTGAGTGAGCCCGACTTGCCCGAGGTCGCCATCCGCTACACCCGACAGGTGACCCAGGTCTGGTGCCTGTTTTTTCTGTGCAACGGCCTGCTCGCAGCGGCTTTGACCCTGTGGGCGCCGTTGAGTTGGTGGACGCTGTACAACGGCTTGATCGCTTATGGCCTGATGGGCCTGCTGTTTGCCGGTGAATGGCTGTTGCGCCAACGTGTACGAGGTCGCGCATGAATTGGATACCACTTGAGCATCTGTTGCTCGAGGCTTTGCCGGCCCGCGAACTGACGATGGCCCCCTCCCTTGATCACGCCCAATTTTGCGAGCAGGCCCTAAGCGTCGCCGCAGGCCTGCAGGCCCGAGGCATCAAGCGCCTGGCGGTGCATCTGGAGGATGCCAGCGAGCTGGCCGTGGCCTTGTTTGGCGCATGGCGCGCCGGAGTCAGCGTGTTGTTGCCCGCCGACCTGCAAGCACAAACCCGTGAGCGCTGGTCGAGCGAAGTCGACCTGTGGCTCAGCGATCAGCCCGGCGACCTCCAACTGGATGACGTGCAGGCCGCGCCGCTGTCGCCCGCCGCACTCGATCTCGACACCTGCCGACTGAGCCTGTGCACGTCCGGCTCCAGTGGCGAGCCGAAGCTGATCGAAAAGCGCCTGCGGCAACTGGCCAATGAAGTCGATACGCTGGAGCGCCTGTGGGGCGCTGACCTCGGCACAGCCTGCATCATCGGCAGTGTTGCCACCCAACATATCTACGGCTTGCTGTTCCGGGTGCTGTGGCCGCTGTGTGCGGGACGCAGCTTTGTCCGCAAACAGCTGCCATTTCCCGAAGAACTGCAGCGAGCCAGTCGCGAACAGCCGATCTTTGCCTGGGTCGCCAGCCCGGCGCTGCTCAAACGCATGAGCGACAACCTGGATTGGCCAGCATTGAGCCGTGTGCGGCGCGTGTTCTCCTCGGGCGGCGTGCTGCCCGCTGAGGCTGCACAAAGCCTGCAGCAGCGTCTGGGCCAATGGCCGACCGAAATCCTCGGCAGCTCGGAAACCGGCGGCATCGCCTGGCGCCAGGGCGACAGCCTGTGGCAGGGTTTTGAGGGGGTGCAACTGAGCCAGGACAGCAACGGCGCGTTGTGCATCGAATCGCCTTACCTGCCCCCCGGCCATGTCGAACACACCGCCGATGCTGCCCGTTTCGGCACCGAGGGTCGTTTCGAATTGCTGGGACGCCTGGACCGCATCGTCAAACTAGAAGAAAAACGCATTTCCCTGCCGCAGCTGGAACGCGCGCTGGAGACTCATGACTGGGTCAACGAAGTGCGCCTGGGCGTGGTTCAGGAAAACCGGGCATCCCTGGGGGCCTTGGTGGTACTCAGTGACAGCGGCCTGGACACCCTGCTCAATCAAGGTCGGCGCGCGCTGACCCACCAACTGCGCGAGTATTTGCGCCCGCATTGCGAGGCCATCGCCCTGCCACGGCGCTGGCGGTTGTTGCGTCAGCTGCCACTCAACGCCCAAGGCAAACTGCCGCAGGCCGAGGTCGAAGCCCTGTTGCTCGCCCCTCGCACTCAAGAACCGGAACTGCTCAGCCAGCAGCACGTCGATGGTGAGTGGCGCCTTGAGTTGATCGTTCCGCCGGATCTGGCTTATTTCAGCGGACACTTCCCACAAGCCCCGGTACTGCCGGGCGTGGTGCAGGTCGACTGGGCGTTGAGCCTGGGCCAACGTTTGCTGGATCTGCCACCGAGGTTTGCAGGCATGGAAGTGCTGAAGTTCCAGCAACTGGTGCGCCCTGGCGATCAGGTTACGCTGACCCTGCGTTTCGATGCCGAACGCAGCAAACTGCATTTCGCCTACCGCAACGCCGAAGCCGCCTGCTCCAGTGGCCGGATTTTGTTGGAGGCTGCGCATGCATGACCTATTTCTTGCGCCTGACACGACGCTTTCGCAGGGGCTCGGGTATACGGTCTTCTTCTGTGGGAGCAGGCTTGCCTGCGAAAAGGCCGCCCATGCATAAGCCCTGCGCTGTGATCCCGGTCTATGACCACGAACGGGCGGTGCCTGCGGTGGTGCATGAACTGCTGAAGGCGGGCCTGCCCTGTCTGTTGGTGGACGACGGCAGCAGCCCGAGTTGCGCCGCTGTACTGCAAGCACTGGCTGGGCAAGAGAACGTTTATTTGGTGCGCCTGCCGAACAACCAGGGCAAAGGTGGCGCGGTAATGGTCGGTTTCCGCGAAGCCGTGCGTCTGGGTTTCAGTCATGCGCTGCAAGTGGATGCCGACGGTCAGCATGACCTGAAGGACGTCACCCTCTTTGTCGACGCCTCGCGCAGTCACCCGCACGCCTTGATTTGCGCCTATCCGCAATACGACGCCAGCGTGCCCAAGCTCCGCCTGTATGCACGCTACCTGACCCACGTCTGGGTCTGGATCAACAGCCTGTCGTTACAGATACGCGATTCAATGTGTGGCTTCCGGCTCTACCCCCTGGCACCGACCCTCAAGCTGATCGACGCTGTACAGGTGGGCAAACGAATGGACTTCGACTCGGACATCATCGTGCGCCTGTCCTGGCGCAATCAGCCAATGCTCTGGTTGCCGATTCGGGTTCACTACCCGCAAGACGGCGTGTCGCACTTCCGGCTGTTCCAGGACAACGTACTGATCACGAAAATGCACGCCAAGCTGTTTTTCGGCATGTTGGCGCGCCTGCCGCTGATCCTGTGGCGACGGTGGCGGCATGAGTAAACCAACCAACGACTCAAAAAAGCATTGGGCAGCCCATCAGGAGCGAGGCAGTTTTCTGCTGATGAAACTGATGGCCTGGGGCGTGCGTCATCTCGGGCGACGGCTGCTGACTCCGGTGCTGTACGGCATCGTCCTGTACTTCTTTGTGTCTGGCCGTGGCGCCAGGCGGAGCGCCTGGCAGTATCAGCAGCGCCTGGCCGACTGGAGCGGGCAATCGATGCTACGCCCCACGCGCTGGCGCGTGTTCAAGCAGTTCATGGCCTTTGCCGACGCACTGCTGGACAAGCTCGACGTATGGAACGGCAAGCTGCGACTGGAGCAGATCGATATCGTCGATCACGCCCGGCTACGCCCGCAATTACGCAGCACGCGCGGGCAAATGCTGGTGGGCACGCACCTCGGCAATCTGGAGGTCTGCCGCGCGCTGGCCGAGCTGGGTGAAAGAGTCGTCATGAACGTGCTGGTGCACACCAAGCATGCCGAACGGTTCAATCGCCTGTTGGGCGAGGCTGGCGCGACCAATCTGCGTTTGATTCAGGTCAGCGAGCTGGACCCCGTCGTCATGCTGCAATTAAGCCAACGCCTGGATCGCGGCGAATGGCTGGCCATCGCTGGCGACCGCGTCGCGCTGCATGGCGGGCGCAACGTGGAAGTGGACTTCCTTGGCCACCCAGCCGCCTTCCCACAAGGCCCATGGCTACTGGCCGGCTTGCTGAAATGCCCGGTAAACCTGATTTTCTGTCTGAAAGGCGCGAGCGGTTATCGCGTCATTCTCGAGCCCTTTGCCGAAGCCATTCAATGGCGCCGCAGCGATCGCCAACAGGTGGTCGCCGAACACACTCAGCGCTATGCCACACGCCTCGCCCACTATTGCCTGGAGGCGCCGCAGCAATGGTTCAACTTCTACCCATTCTGGAAAACCAATGACGACCCAAGCGCTTGAACCGATAACCTTCGGCGAACGGCCGTTGCAGATTGAAGAGGTGTTGGCACTGGCCAATCGCCAAGTGCCGACGCAGCTACAGAGCGACGCCACGTTTCGCCAACGCATCGCCAAAGGCGCGCAATTTCTTGATTCCCTGCTGGACAAGGAAGGCGTGATCTATGGCGTAACCACGGGTTATGGCGACTCCTGCGTGGTCGCGGTGCCGTTGCAGCACGTCGAAGCGCTGCCGCGTCATTTGTACACCTTCCACGGCTGCGGCCTCGGCAAAATGCTCGATGCGCAGGCTACTCGCGCGGTACTAGCGGCACGTTTGCAGTCCCTGTGCCAAGGCGTTTCCGGGGTCCGCGTGGAGTTGCTGGAACGCCTCCAGGCCTTTCTCGATCAGGACATCCTGCCGCTGATCCCGGAAGAAGGCTCGGTGGGCGCCAGCGGTGATCTGACGCCGCTGTCGTACGTTGCCGCAACCTTGTCCGGCGAGCGCGAAGTCATGTTCCGGGGCGAACGTCGCGAAGCCTGCGACGTGCATCGTGAGTTGGGTTGGGACCCGCTGGTCCTGCGCCCGAAAGAAGCGCTAGCCTTGATGAACGGCACCGCCGTGATGACCGGCCTCGCGTGCCTGGCGTTCGCCCGCGCCGATTACCTGCTGCAATTGGCAACCCGCATCACCGCGATGAACGTGGTCGCCTTGCAGGGAAATCCCGAGCATTTCGATGAGCGTCTGTTCGCCACCAAACCCCACCCGGGTCAGATGCAAGTCGCCGCCTGGTTACGCCAGGACCTGGCCATCGACGCACCTACCGCGCCGTTGCACCGCCTGCAGGATCGTTACTCGCTGCGCTGCGCACCGCATGTGCTGGGCGTATTGGCCGACAGCCTGAACTGGCTGCGTTCGTTCATAGAAATCGAGCTGAACAGCGCCAACGACAATCCGATCATCGACGCTGAAGCCGAGCGCGTGCTGCATGGCGGCCACTTCTATGGCGGCCACATCGCGTTCGCCATGGATAGCCTCAAGACCCTGGTGGCCAACGTCGCCGACCTGCTGGATCGGCAACTCGCGTTGCTGGTAGACGTGCGCTACAACCACGGTCTGCCCAGCAACCTGTCAGGCGCCAGCGCCGAGCGGGCGATGCTCAATCATGGCTTCAAGGCGGTGCAGATAGGCACCAGTGCCTGGACCGCCGAAGCCTTGAAAAACACCATGCCTGCCAGCGTGTTCTCACGCTCCACCGAATGCCACAACCAGGACAAGGTCAGCATGGGCACCATCGCCGCCCGTGACGCGATCCGCGTACTGGAGCTGACGGAACAAGTCGCCGCTGCCACCTTGCTCGCCGCCAATCAGGGCGTGTGGCTGCGCAGTCAGGCAGAAGATGCGCGACCACTGCCGCCTGCGCTGGCCGCCATGCACGAACTGCTGAGCGAGGACTTCCCGCCCGTGATCGAAGACCGCGCATTGGACGGCGAACTGCGTCTGTGTCTGCAACGCATCGCCGATCGCCACTGGAGGCTGCATGCGCAGTAAAGGCCTGATCCACGCGGACACTGAAGTGCTGGTACCGTTTTTCGACATCGACATGATGAACGTGGTCTGGCACGGCCATTACATCAAGTACCTGGAAATCGCCCGCTGTGCATTGCTCGATCAGCTGGGCCACAACTACACGCAGATGCGTGAGGCCGGTTACGCGTGGCCGGTGATCGACCTGCAACTGCGTTATGTGCGCGGCGCAGTGTTCGGTCAGCGGCTGAATGTACGCGCCAGTCTGGTCGAATGGGAGAACCGCCTGAAGATCAATTACCTGATCAGTGACGCTGTCACGGGCGAACGCATGACCCGTGCCACCACCATTCAGGTGGCCGTGACCCTCGCCAGCCGCGAGATGCAACTGGTGTCGCCTAGCGTGTTCATCGATGCGGTACAGAGTGCCTTACCATGAGCCGCCTTTCTAGAATGTTGTGCGCCTTTGCGCTGATTGGCCTCTCATCGCTCGCCAACGCCTTCGATCTGCAACAACTGAGCGCGCAGCTCGCGAAGCCCTCGGTGATCCATGGCGATTTCATTCAGGAAAAACACCTGCGTGCCCTGCCCCGGCCACTGACCAGCAAAGGCACGTTCATCCTTGCCAAAGACTATGGCCTGCTTTGGCTGCTGGCGACGCCGCTGAAACAGGACTACCGGATCAACACTGCCGGCATCGCCCGACGTGACCCAAGCGGCTGGCAAATGCTGCCGAACAAGAGCGCAGGTGCCGAGCAAAACCGGTTGTTCCTCGCCGTACTGCAAGGCGACAGCAGCGGCCTGCAACGTGATTTCGACCTGCAACTGACAGGCGATGCACAGGCGTGGCAACTGACCCTGACCCCGCGCTCGTTGATGCTGCAACAGGTGTTCAAGCACATCAATATCAACGGCGGCGAGCTGGTTCAACGTATCGAGCTGCTTGAAACCCAGGGTGACAGCACCCTGTTACGCATGATCAACAGCAGCGCCGCCGGTACGTTGAGCGATGCGGAGCGCCATGACTTTGTTGACTAGACGCCAGTCGATTGAACGCTGGGCGCCGCGCCTGTTTTTGCTTCTGCTGCTGGCCATGCTGGCCTTGGCGGGCTGGCAATGGCGCAACGGTCCACCGCTGTCGGCCAACTTGATGGAACTGGTGCCCGGCTCAACCCCGGATGCGCTGGAGCTGCGCGCCGAAGAGCGCATGCAGGAACCCCTCAACCGCGAGATGCTGGTGTTGGTTGGCCACGCGGATCGCCAGCACGCCATCGATCTGGCCCGGCAACTGGGCGAACAATGGCAAGCCAGCGGGTTATTCGAGAAGGTCCAGTGGAACCTGCAAGCCGACATCCCCGGTCTGCGCCAGCAACTGCTGCAGGGTCGTCTGTCGATGTTGTCGGTGGCGGATCGCAGCCAGTTGATCGAGCAGCCTCAAGCGTTCATTCAACAACGCGTGCAAAGCCTGTTCGACCCCTTCGCCGGTTTCAGTCTGGTGTCCAGCCAGGATGACTGGCTCGGCCTGACAGGGCGTATTCAAAACAGCCAACCGCAGCATGGCTCGGTGCAGCTGGATATAGGCAGCGGCGCATTGATTGCCACCGCCGATGACAAAAGCTGGGTACTGCTGCGCGCCCGGACCAAAGGCAATGCGTTCGACATGCACCTGCCAACGCAGGTGGCAGACCTGCTCAGTGGTGCGCGCGAACAAGCCCATCAGGCAGACGCGCAATTACTGGCCGCCAGCGGCTTGCTGTACGCCGCCAGCGCTCAACGCCAGGCCTCCCAAGAGATCACATGGGTCGGCGGCGGGGCCACGCTGGGCATTCTGTTGTTGCTGTTGCTGGCGTTCCGGCGTTGGCGCGTGCTGCTGGCGTTCGTGCCAGTGGTAGTGGGCATGTTGTTCGGCGCGGTGACCTGCGTGGCCCTGTTCGGCCGTCTGCATGTAATGACACTGGTGCTCGGCTCCAGCCTGATCGGTGTGGCGGTGGATTACCCGCTGCATTACCTGTCAAAAAGCTGGAGCATGAAATCCTGGCGCAGTTGGCCAGCCTTGCGCCTGACCTTTGCCGGCTTGAGCCTGAGCCTGGCCACCAGTTGCATCGGCTATCTGGCCTTGGCCTGGACGCCTTTTCCGGCCTTGACCCAGATTGCGGTGTTCTCCGCAGCCGGTCTGGTCGGCGCCTATTTGACCGCCGTGTGCCTGCTGCCGGCGATGCTCAACACCATGACGCTGCGCCCGGCCCAATGGCCGCTGCGTATCGCCGCGCGCATGGTGAGCTGGCGTGAAGCCCTGATCGGGCGCGTGGGCACACCCGTGTTGCTGGGGGCGTTGCTCATATTCTGCGCCGCCGGGCTGTGGCAACTGACCAGCAAAAATGACATTCGCCAATGGATCAGTGCGCCACCGCAATTGATGGCCGAAGCCCAAGCCGTTGCCCGCATCACCGGTTATCAGCCAACCAGTCAATTTTTCCTGGTGCGCGCCGCCGATCAACAACAATTGCTGGAACGACAGACCGCACTGAGCCAGCGTCTCGACCAACTGATCAGCCTCGACAAACTGCAGGGTTACCTGGCGCTCAACCAATTGCTCAGCCCCCCCGTCGAACAACGCCGCGTGCGTGATGCGCTGAACAAGCTGCCGTCGTATTGGCAGCCGTTGATCGAGCTGGGTGTACCGGCCACTGCATTGCAAGCAGAGCTGGCAAGCTTGCAGGCATTGCCCATTGAGGACATCGACATGGCCTTGGCCGGCCCCTTGGGCGAACCGTGGCGCGGACTGTGGCTGGGCCCTACCGCTGACGGCGTGGCAGGCATGGTCAGCCTCCAGGGATTGAACAATGCGGCGTTATTACGCGTACAGACACTGGACCTTGCGGGCGTGCAACTGGTCGATCGCCTCGGCGACTTGAACACTGTATTCGCCGCCACCCAAATCAGCGCTGCAGAGCTCAAGCTGCTGTCCTGTGGCCTGATCGTGGTGTTGTTGATTCTGCCCTTCGGCCTGAGTGGCGCAGTGCGGATCGTCGCCCTGCCGCTGCTGGCGGCACTGTGCAGCCTGGCAAGTCTCGGGTGGCTGGGCCAGCCGCTGACCTTGTTCAGCCTGTTCGGGCTACTGTTGGTCACGGCCATCAGCGTCGATTACGCGATTTTGATGCGCGAGCAGGTCGGCGGTGCGGCGGTCAGCCTGCTCGGCACCTTGCTTGCGGCTATCACTACCTGGCTGTCATTTGGACTGCTGGCGGTTTCCAGCACGCCTGCAGTGAGCAATTTCGGCCTGTCCGTGAGCCTCGGTCTGGCCTTCAGCTTCATGCTCGCGCCCTGGGCCGGTCGCCACCCGCAGGCGCACCCCCTCACCGAGTCGGCGGCATGATGGTCGCTCTGTTCTGGTTGCTCGCCCTGCTGCTGTTTGCGCTTGCGACACGCCTGGGGCGTTACGTTGGCCTGATCCCCATCGTCAGCCAGTTGCTGCTGGCGACGTTCGGCCTGCCGTTGCTGATGCTGTTCTGGATTGAGCCGCAATGGCAGCTTAGCGGGGCGCAACTGGTGGCGCCCGTGTGGCTCAAGACCCTGTATGGCCTGAGTTTCGCCCTGTTGCTCGGGCATATCCTGAGCGACGTGATCGACCTGCGCATGGACCGACAAAGCCTGAAAATCGCCATACCCAGCTTTTGTGTACCGTTTTGCTGCGGGCTGGCTTGCGCACTCTGGCTGCTGCCGGAGCAAGCGTGGCTGAGTTCACTGGCGGTGGGGCTGGTGTTTGCCATCACCGCGATTCCTGTGCTGTATCTCTATCTGCGCCACATCGACTACCCGCCTGCGGCCACCCGGCGACTGGTGCAGACCGCAATCCTGATCGACCTGACCTGCTGGAGCCTATTCGCCATCGCGCAAGGCAGCCTGCACCTGAGCAGTCTGTTGCTGCCAATGCTCGGCGCCTGCGTGCCGTTACTCTTCAGGGCTCTTCGCCTGCGCCAACCCCTGGTGTACAGCCTGACTTTTTTTGCACTGCTGGTGGTCGCCGAACACTACAAGCTCAACGCCCTGATCCTGGGCATTGGCTACCTGTTTTGCATGGCGTGGCTCAAGCAATCCTTTGTATTACCGTTAAACCCCGAACTGTTCAAACGCTTGCAAAACTACCTGGCGATCCCTCTGATCATGACGTTCGGCATCGTACAGATCGACGTACACAGCGCCGTGAGCAGCCTTAGCTGGCCACAACTGGGTGCACTGCTGGCGCTGCCAATCGCCAGCAAAGTACTCGGTAACTGGCTCGGTCTGCGCTGGGCCACGCCTTCGTTTACAGGCGCCGGTCGCTGGCGTGAAAGCCTGCTGCTCAATATTCGCGGTTTGAGTGAGATCGTTTTCCTCAACCTGCTGCTGCAACAACAGCTGATCAGCCCGGCGCTGTACTTCGCGCTGATGCTGATGGGCTTGATCGCAACCCTGATGCCGGCACTCGCGGGCATGAACAGAATGATTGTTAAACCTGCCGAACAGGCAAGGAGCCCTTGTGCCAATAGCTAACATGGAACGACGCCAAGTGGTGGTGATTGGCGCAGGCCCTTCCGGCTCCATCGCCGCGGCTTTGCTCAAGCGTCAAGGGCACGACGTGCTGATCATTGAGCGCCAGCTTTTCCCACGATTTTCCATCGGCGAAAGCCTGCTCTCGCACTGCCTGGATTTCGTCGAAGAGGCCGGCATGCTTGAAGCAGTGGAGGCCGCAGGTTTTCAAGTAAAAAACGGTGCGGCCTTCGCCTGGCGCGAGCGTTACACCGATTTCGATTTTGGCGACACCTTCAGCAATGGCAAGCCGACCACCTTTCAGGTGGAGCGCGCCAGTTTCGATAAATTGCTCGCCGATCAAGCCGAACTGCAAGGCGTGGAAATCCGTTATCAGGAAACCATCACCGCCGCCGACTTCGATGGCCCGCAGCCACAGCTACGCGTAAGCCGTGAAGATGGCAGCGAGTACACCCTGGAAGCGGATTTCGTCCTCGACGCCAGTGGTTATGGCCGTGTACTCCCGCGATTGCTGGACCTCGAAGCACCCTCGAATTTCCCGATTCGCCAAGCGGTGTTCACCCACGTCGAAGACCACATCGATGATCCGCGCTTCGACCGCAACAAGATCCTCATTACCACTCACCCCGAACACCGCGACATCTGGTTCTGGCTGATCCCCTTCAGCAACGGCCGCTGTTCACTGGGGGTCGTCGCCTCGGTTGAGCGTTTCAAGGACAAACCGCATGACCTTGATGCTTGCCTGCGTGCATTCATCGACGAAACGCCGAACCTCAAAAATGTGCTGCACAGCGCAGTGTGGGACACCCCGGCGCGGACCATCGGCGGTTATTCGGCTAACGTAAAAACCCTGCACGGCCCAGGCTTCGCACTGCTGGGTAACGCGGCAGAATTCCTCGACCCTGTATTCTCTTCCGGCGTCACCATCGCCATGCGCTCTGCGAGCATGGCCGCGGGCCTGCTGCATCGTCAGCTCCAGGGCGAAACCGTCGACTGGCAAACCGAGTTCGCCGTGCCGCTAAAACGTGGCGTGGACACGTTCCGTGCTTACGTCGAAGGTTGGTACGAAGGCGGTTTTCAGGACGTGATCTACCATTCCGGCAGCTCGCCGGAGATCCGTCGCATGATCAGCTCTATCCTCGCCGGTTATGCCTGGGATGAGCGCAACCCCTTTGCCAGCGAGGCCAAGCGCCGTTTGCGGGTGCTCGCTGAAGTCTGCGCGAGTTCTGCCGAATGAATGCTGAGTACCTGAGCGACAGCTACGTCGAGGAAACCCAGGTCAACGTTGTCGCACGCAAACCTGTACACGGTGGCGCGCTATGATTCGCGGCCTGCTGCTGAGCGCCTGCCTTCTATTGCTGTGCGCCTGCGCCAGCCGGGCACCGTTACCGGAAGGCTCGCCCCATCTGCCGTTGCCGCTGCAACTGCATATCCAGCGCGAACAAGGCGAACAGCGTCAGGACTGGTTGCTGGTCATTCAGCAGGAAGACGCCAGCTTGCGTTGGTCGCTGATGGACCCGCTGGGCATTCCCGTTGCCCGCCAGCGCTTGAGTGGCGGAACATGGCAGGCAGACGGCTTTCTGCCACCTAACCCGCAAGCCCGAGAATTGTTCGCCGCGCTGCTGTTCGCCCTGACGCCCGCAAATGAGCTGCCCGGCAATTATCCTGCGGCGCAGGTTCAATCCGGACAACGCACGCTCGGCACACGCTGGCGCGTCGAGTACCGCCAGCCCCAGGTCTTCAGCGTGCGGCTCGAACAAGGCCTGAGCTATCACGTCAGCCCCTTGAATGATGAGATCACCCCATGACCGCTTACCTCAACGCGCTGGGAGTGATCTGCGCCCTGGGCAATGACAAAACCGACGTCGCACGCACGCTGTTTGCGGGCGATTGCTCGGGCATGATCGAAGACGGTGGCCAGGTTGCGGAACGACGTTTTCCCGTCGCTGCCGTGCAAGGCAAGTTGCCCCCCATTCCGGTCGAACTGAGTGAGCACAGCAGCCGCAATAATCAGCTGCTGCTGGCCGCCGCACTGCAAATAGAAGGTGATATCCAGCAGGCCATCAATCGCTATGGCCCCGCACGGGTCGGCGTGATTCTGGGTACCAGCACCTCAGGGATCGATGAAGCCAGCCGTGGCCTTGCAACCTACCTACGCGACAAGCAATTCCCCGACGACTACGACTATCAGCAACAGGAGCTCAGCGCCCCGGCTAATTTCCTTGCCGCGTGGCTGAACCTCACCGGCCCGGCTTACGTGATTTCCACCGCCTGTACCTCAAGCGCCCGAGCGTTGCTCAGTGCGCGACGCTTGCTCGATATGGGGGTGTGCGATGCGGTGCTGTGCGGCGGCGTGGACAGTTTATGCAAGCTGACGTTGAACGGGTTTTCCGCGCTGGAAGCGGTCTCTGAGCAGCGCTGCAATCCGTTTTCGCACAATCGCAATGGCATCAATATCGGCGAAGCCGCGGTGCTGTTTTTGATGACCCGCGAAGCCAGCGGCACTACCTCGATTGCCCTGCTCGGCGCCGGTGCCAGCTCCGACGCCCACCACATTTCCGCACCCGAGCCCAGCGGCCGAGGCGCACGCGAGGCCATGCAGAAAGCGCTGAACAACGCCAACCTGCAAGCGCCGGATATCAGCTACGTGAACCTGCACGGCACCGCCACACAACTGAATGACGCGATGGAAAGTTTCGCCGTGCAAGCCGTCTTCCCGAATGGCGTGCCCTGCTCGTCGACCAAGCCATTGAGCGGCCACACCCTCGGTGCAGCCGGAGCGCTGGAAGCTGCATTCTGCTGGCTGAGCCTGGCGCCAGAAAATACCGGACAGGCGCTGCCGCCGCACAGGTGGGACGGTCAAGCGGACGCACAATTGCCCGCCCTGAACTGGGTCAAGCCGGGCGAGCGCCTGTTACAAACCCGGCCACGCCGACTGATGAGCAATTCCTTCGCCTTCGGTGGCAACAACGTCAGCTTGATTATCGGAGACGCCCCATGATCGACTGGCCGCTCGCCGAACTGCTGCCGCACGCAGGAAACATGATCCTCATCGATCAAATCCTGGCGTTCGATGAAGAGCACGTTTATACCCGTTTGAACGTACGCCCCGGCGGCCTGTTCAACCGTGCCGACGGCAGCCTGCCAGCCTGGGTCGCAATCGAACTTATGGCCCAGAGCATTGCCGCTTACGCGGGTTGCCAAGCGCGTTTAAAAGGCAATCAGGTCCAGCTCGGATTTTTGCTGGGCTCGCGCAAGTTCGAATCTAACGTCGAGCACTTCCCCGTTGGCAGCGAGTTGACTATCCACGCCCTGCGCTCGTTTCAGGATGACAATGGCATGGGTGTTTTCGAATGCAACCTGACCGGCCCCGGCATTCAAGTCATGGCACGGCTGAACGTATACTGCCCGCCCAAGGTCGCCGACTATCTCGCAAAGGACTCCACGCATGACTGAATCCATACTGGTCACCGGCTCCAGCCGTGGCATCGGTCGCGCCATCGCCCTGCGCCTGGCCCAGGCTGGCTATGACCTTATTTTGCATTGCCGCAACGGTCGCACCGAAGCCGAAGCCGTGCAACGTGAGATCCAGACCCTCGGCCGACAGGCGCGCATTCTGCAATTTGACGTGGCCAACCGCGCCGCCTGCAAAGCGATTCTCGAAGCAGACGTGGAAACACACGGCGCTTATTACGGCGTAGTCTGCAATGCTGGCTTGACCCGAGATGGTGCATTCCCGGCGCTGACCGATGAAGATTGGGATGTGGTCATGCGCACCAACCTCGATGGCTTCTACAACGTCCTGCACCCGGTCATGATGCCGATGATTCGACGTCGCGCCGCCGGGCGAATCGTGTGCATTACCTCGGTCTCGGGCTTGATCGGCAATCGCGGCCAGGTCAATTACAGCGCGTCCAAGGCGGGGATCATTGGCGCCGCCAAAGCCCTGGCCATCGAACTGGGCAAACGCAAGATTACGGTCAACTGCGTCGCGCCTGGTTTGATCGATACGGCAATGCTTGACGACAACGTGCCGGTGGATGAGCTGATGAAGATGATCCCGGCACAACGTATGGGCACCCCCGAAGAAGTCGCCGGTGCCGTGAATTTCCTGATGTCGGCCGAAGCGTCCTACATCACCCGTCAGGTTCTGGCGGTTAACGGAGGCCTGTGCTAATGAAGCGCGTAGTGGTTACCGGCATGGCCGGTATTACCTCGCTGGGCAGTGACTGGACCAGTATCGAAGCCAACTTCAACGCCAACCGCAGCGGCATTCGGCGGATGGATGAGTGGGACCGTTTCACCGAACTCAACACCCGCCTCGCCGGCCCCATCGACGATTTCGCGGCGCCCGCACACTGGACCCGCAAGCAGTTGCGCAGCATGGGACGCGTGTCTCGACTGGCAGTGAGCGCCGCCGAGCAAGCATTGCTCGACGCCGGCCTGCTGAACGATCCGATCATTCGCGACGGGCGCATGGGCGTATCCTGTGGCTCATCCACCGGCAGCACGGATGAGATCAAAGCGTTTGGCAACATGCTGATCAATTCGGTCGCCGAAGGCCTGAACGCCAACTCCTATGTGCGGATGATGCCGCACACGACGGCCGCGAATATCAGCATCTTCTTCGGCCTGACCGGGCGCTTGATTCCTACGTCCAGCGCCTGCACCAGCGGCAGCCAAGGCATCGGTTATGCCTACGAATCGATCAAGTTCGGGCGCCTGCCGCTGATGCTGGCCGGTGGCGCTGAAGAACTGTGCCCGACCGAAGCCATGGTCTTCGATGCGCTGTACGCCACCAGCCTGAAAAACGACGCGCCGCACACCACCCCTCGCCCCTACGACAGCGACCGCGACGGCCTGGTGATTGGTGAAGGCGGCGGCATTCTGGTCCTCGAAGAATTGGAACACGCCCTGGCCCGGGGTGCACATATCCACGCCGAGATCGTCGGCTTCGGCTGCAACGCCGATGGCGCACACGCCACCCGCCCGGAGCAGGTCACCATGCGCCGCGCTATGGAACTGGCTCTGGAGGACGCCGGACTGGCACCCGAGGCCATCGGCTACGTCAACGGTCACGGTACTGCCACGGAACAAGGCGACATCGCCGAGACCCTGGCCACCAGCAGCCTGTTCGGCGCACGGATGCCCATCAGTTCTCAAAAGAGCTTTCTCGGCCATACCTTGGGCGCCTGCGGTGCGCTGGAGTCATGGTTCTGCATTGAGATGATGAACCGCGACCGCTACATCCACACCCTCAACCTCGACGCCGTCGACCCGCGTTGTGGCGAACTGGATTATTTGCGTGGGGAATCGCGCCAGATGAGCCACCAATTCGTGATGAACAACAACTTCGCGTTTGGTGGCGTGAACACGTCGCTGATCTTCCGCCGTTGGTAGAACCCCCAAAACACCCTTCGGCAGCTCCTATCAAACTGATTTTTAATCTTTTAAAAACAATGTGTTGGCGCTGATCTTGATGTGTATATCCGGCATTTTGGTGTGCTGGAAATATGGTTTCGCTCTTACAGCGAGGAACCTTTTACAAACGTCGGAACGCCGAACCGCAAAAAGGTCCCGCCAAAACGCTTGCCCCTCCATACGGGTCCTCGCTGGGGCGAGGACTGCCCTCGCTCCGGCATTGCTCCGGGGGGTGCCGCAAGGGGCCGTCCCTGGCCCCGTGCGGCTTACTCGGCGTCCTTGCCTCGTTACCCCCTGCGCAACGCCTGCGCTCGGCCTTCTGGAAAAGGGGCCTGGCCGTAATTCGGCAGTCAATTCACTCCAAATCCCAAAGGCAGTGTGAGGAGGTTCTAGGTATGGCACTGGTAGGAAGTCAGTGGGATGAGCCGGGACAAAGCGGGAGGAATAGCGACAGGCCACGCCCGATAAGCTTTCCAGAGAAATCCTTGGACAGAAACCAGTGCCAAAGCGTCGCGAAGAAATAAACAGCCCAAATCACGCTTTGAAGTTCGGGTGGCGCCAATTAAGCGAAACCTTTGGCACCGATCACCAATGACACTGCGGCACGGCACGGTCCTGACTTACATCCAGCCGCCAGCCCAAACCACTCGCCCAATGATATGCAGGTCGTTCAGACTTTCCCTGGGGACGATCATGTCTCGGTAGACCTTGTTCTCGCTGATGATGTGAATCGAGCCATCGAACTGGCGCTGTAGCCGCTTGGCGTAGAGGTGGTCATCTAGGCGGATAACATAGACAGCCTCACCCTCAAGCGCATTGCGGCTGTGGTCGATCATGACCGTGTCGCTATCACTCAATAATCCTTCCATGGAATCGCCGTCCACGCGGATTGCAGACAGTTTCACCGGATCTAAGCCCTGCTTGCGGAGGGAGTACGCAGTGAACGCAAGCATTGTGAGGATCTTGGCACTTTCGTTCAAAGCCCCATGGCCAGCACTGCAACGAGCATCGTACAACGGCACGTAGGCGTACTTATCCTCTTCTAGGGGCTGCATGGCTGTGCCCCGGCGCATGTCGCCCTCTCCCGATGCCAGCCAGCCGATATCGACCCCAACGGCTTTAGCTATGTCTACACAGCGCGCGACTTTGGGCTCTCGCTGCCCTGTCAGGTAGTACTCCAACGTGCGGCGTGGAATAGCCGTTAGGCGCGAAAGCTCATCGCCGCTTCCGGCTATGTCCGCGCATGCCCTGATCCTTGCAGCCAGCGCTTCACTCATTTCGCTTTCTCCACTTGAGAAAACGAAATGCTATTCACCGAGAAAGCGAAATTTCGCTTTTCATAAAAATCCTTTAAAAACAATGACATAAGACCACTCCTTGAAAATTAGCCGGTTCTGGCAAAGCGAAACGCCGCTTTTCGCTTTACCGCAAAGAACAAAGCGGCTATGTTTATGCCGTAAGTGACGTTAGACACCCCGAAAAAACCACCCCGTCAGGTGGTTAGGAATGGACGTTAGGCATGAACAAAACCGAAATCCCGCTTGACCCAACCCTGCGATGGGAATGGATCAAGTATCAGCTCCGCACTAAAGGCACGTCGCTCGCCCAGTTAGCACGCGAGCTGGAAGTCTCTGACACCGCCGTGAAGAACGCCAAGCGAACCGCTTATCCCCGTATGGAAAGGGCTATCGCAAAAGCGCTCGACCTCAAACCTATTGATCTTTGGCCAGAGCGCTGGAACTCAAACGGCACCCCTCACCGTATTCGGTCACAACGGGCAGAAAAGAACGCAACTTATAGCCAAGAGCATAACTCAGCTTATGCCCTTCGGCACCGTAAAACCGGTACAGAGGGCTAAACATGCGCAAGGTAAATGACGACCGGACGTTAGACATCTTCTGCGTTCCCCAGCCAGTTCTGACTATCCCTGGTAACGGCAACAACGCCGCCCAAGTAAGCGAACTGGTCAGCGAAATTCTGAAAGGCTCCGATCTGGACCGCAACGAGATCGCCGCCCGCATGTCCCGCCTTTCAGGTGATGACGTTAGCAAGCACATGCTTGATGCCTGGTCGAGCCCAGCTCGCGCTGATCACAACCTACCGTTCTATAGGGCCGCGTTGCTGGAAGAGGTTTGCAGTTGTCATGCCTTGACCAATTGGCTGGTGGAGCAACGCGGCGGGCGTGTGGCTTACGGTCGTGACGCTCTTAATGCCGAATTGGGAAGACTTGAGCGTCTGCGCGACGACGCCGGACGTAGGGCTCGCGAACTTAAGCGCGTGCTGGGTGACCGTAATGCGTAGTTGGTATTCCGCCCGCGAGCTAGCAGGTTTGCCTGGCATGCCGGGAACCGAGCGTGCCATCCAGATCAAGGCCAAACGCGAAAGCTGGGAAGGTCAAAGCCGCCTCGGTAGCAAAGCCATCGAATACGCGTTTGCCATCCTCCCTAAAGAAACTCAAGCGGCACTGATTGACGCGTCTGTGAGCGTCACGCAGCCCGAACCTCTTGCTGAAGTCCTGCTAATTAATGCAGAGCGTGACACTATTTCTTCGTCACGCTTGAGCGAAGATCAGCGTTCAGTCATGACCGCTCGACTGGCCTTTGTGCGGGAAATCGAGCGCATGAGCCAGGCGGTAAGCCAACAACGCGCCATCGACTCACTGGTCGCCCTCGCCAGGGCTGACCAGCTCAGCCCCTATTTGACCGACCGAGTCATGCGGGCGAATGACCGCAAGACCGGCGACCGTTCCCTGAGCGTGCGCACGCTCAAGCGCTGGCTGGCCGACTATCGCCAGCAAGGCGAAACGGGTCTGGCGCCAGCTCGTCGTCAGAAAGACATGAGCTTGCCTGCCTGGTCGGTGTCGTTTCTCACCTGCTACCAGCGCCCTACCAAGCCCAGCGTCGAAGCGTCCTATGCTGAGTTCGCTCTAAAGCATCCCGCAGAGCGCCCGAGCATTCACGTGGTCCGCCGCTTCCTTAATAAGCTGAGCGCCGAAGCCCGCGAACGCGGCCGTCGTACCCCGCAGGAACTCAAAGCCCTGCAACCGTTTAAGCGCCGCACCACCAAAAATCTGTATCCATGCGATGTCTTCACTGCTGACGGTCACAAATTCGACGCCGAAGTACTCAACCCTCGCACCGGTAAACCCTACCGGCCAGAGACCACCACCGTCCTCGATGTAGCCACCCGTAAAGCTGTGGGCATTTCCATCGGCGAAGCCGAGTCCACCATCGGCGTATTGGACGCCCTGCGTGATGCGGTGCAGCACGGCATGTTCGCGATGTTCTATGTGGATAACGGATCGGGCTTTGCCAACGACACCGTGCGTGAAGTGGTTGACCGCATAGGCGGCACCATGACCCATGCGCTGCCTTACAACAGCCAAGCGCGTGGGCTGATCGAGCGTTCCCACCAGACTATCTGGGTCAATGCGGCGAAAAAGCTGCCGAGCTACATCGGCGCCGACATGGATAAACATGCAGGCACCAAAGTCCACCGCATCAGCCGTAAACAACTGCGCGAGACCGGCACTACTCGCCTGATTCCTACCTTCGCCGAGTTTATGGCGGGCGTTGAGTACGAAATCGAGACCTACAACAACAGTCCACATCGCGGCCTGGAAAAGATTCGTGATCCATTGACCGGCAAGCTGCGCCATCTGAGCCCCAACGAGGCATGGGATGCCGCAATCGTTGAAGGCTGGGAGCCGATAGTGGCCTCGGCGGAATTGCTGAACGACCTGATGCGTCCGCAAGTGATCCGCCCAACCCGGCGTGGCGAAGTCACTTGGGCTGGTGAGCGCTACTTCCTCAACGCCTTGCGCGACTTTCAGGGCAACGACATCAGCTTGGCCTACGACGTACGCGACGCGTCCCGTGTATGGGTGCGCACCCTGGAAGGCGAGTTCCTGGGCGAAGCACTGCTCGACGGCAACGCATGCGATTACATGCCTAAAACCATGATCGAGCAGGCCTATGAGAAGCGCGAACAAGGCCAGATGAAACGGGCCGTGGACAAGTTGGAGACTCTGACCGGTAAGCGTGTGGAACTGAACGCCCCAAGCCGCGCACCTTCTGCTCATCTTAGCGCCGACCAACTAGCCGAAGCCCAGCGCTTCGCCCAACTCGCAGCCCCGCAGGTTCCAACCTTTGAACTGCCGTCCGATCCCACTGCCCGTTATCACTTCTGGCATCTGCTAGATGCACGTATGAACAACGGGGAAGCCTTGGCGAAAGAAGAAACCCAATGGCACTCCCGATATCCGAAACACCCGGACTTCGCCTCCATTCGCCGGATGTTCGAATTCGCCGAACAAGCAAGCGCGTAAAAAATGACCTTTAGGAGCAGTAAATGAGCGTAACCAAGATCGTTCCCCTAACTAACGTCGGCCTGTTGTCCGCCGCCATCGAGCGCGCCCATTCGCGCCCTCTAGGCCTGCCAGGTTTGGTCGTCATGTACGGCGCAAGCGGATTGGGTAAGAGCGTTGGTGCTGCCTTCGCCGCCAACCTGCACCGCGCCTACTACGTGGAATGCCGCGACACCTGGAGCAAAAAGGCTTTCCTACAGGCTATTTTGCGTGAAATGAGCATCGTCCCTGATCGCACGCTGTCGCAGATGGTTGACCAGATCGCTGAACAACTGTCCCGCAGCGGTCGTCCGTTGCTGATCGACGATGTCCAATATCTGTTGGAAAAGGCGGTAGCCAACGTACTGACCGACATCTACAACGCAAGCCAAGGCACCATCGTCCTGATCGGTGAAGAGCGTGTGCCAAGCAGCCTTGCCAAGCTGGAACGCCTGCATAACCGCGTGCTGGAGTGGGTGCCAGCGCAACCCGCCACCCTCGACGATCTGCGCAATCTGGCTAAGGCCAGCTATCCAAATCTGCACATTGCTGATGACCTGCTTGATGACCTTCGGCGGCAGGTCCGTGGCTGCCTGCGCCGCGTAGCGGTCAACCTCTATAAGGTTTATGGCGAAGCCCAAGCGATGGCCATGGACAGCATCGACCTTGCTGGATGGGGAAAGCGCGGCTGGTTTACCGGCGAAGCTCCAACACGGAGAGCTTGAAGATGATTGCATCTAAAGCTGCGCACTTGGCCATGGTTGGCGGCAAGTCCTCACGACAGCACATTTGGGAGGCCATTCGGGCAATCAGTGTCGGTCCGAAAGCACTCACAACCTACCTGGTGGCTCGCCGCTCCGGTCAAGACGATCAAGCTGTTCGCTCTTATTTTATGGCCCTAGCCAAGGCTGGCATTGTCAGTAAAGTCCGCAACTTGGATCGCCGTGATGCTGAGTGGGACTTGATCAAAGACCAAGGCGTCGAGGCACCTCGGATCACCAGAAACGGACAACTTTCCACGCACGCGGCGGGAGCCGAAAACATCTGGCGTACCTTGCGCATCCTAGGCGCAGTCACTGCTGCGGAGGCTTCAGCCAGTGCCAGTGTGAATGGTGTAACGATCAGCGAGCATGGCGCCCGCGTGTATTTGAACGGCCTCTTTCTTGCCGGGTATGTGACACGTAGCGGCGGCACGCCGGGAAACAGAGCCCGTTTCTGCTTGATCCCTACCCGGTACACCGGCCCAAAACACCCGATCTACCAGCGCAACAATTTCGCGCAGGTGTATGACGCAAACCTTGACGAAGTGGTTTGGCGCAAGGCTGACAGCTTGGCGATACCAAGACAGGCGGTGATCGAATGAGTCAGATCAACCTGTCCGCGTGGGGCTCCGAGCCACCGCTGTTCGTGCGTCTGCTGGCTGCCGAAGTCGCCGTCAGCAACAAAACCAAAGCCAGTCAGCGCATAGGGATGAGCCGTACCGCCGTCAGCCTGATTCTCGACAACCGCTACAGCTCACCCAGCACTGCCGGGGTAGAGCGTCGAGTTATGGAAACCCTCGGCCGTATCGAGTGCGTTGCTCTGGACGAAGAGATCACAAGCGACCAATGCCAAAGCTACCGCGAAAAACCTGCACCAACTCACAAGCCACAAGCCATGCAGCACTGGCGCGCCTGCCAGCACTGCCCGATCAACCCCAACTGCTGCAACCAGGAGAACGCCATTGTTCGCCTCCACTAATAGCACCACGTTGAAAATATTGACCCCGACCCTGGCCGAGCGCCTACGAGTGTTCAATCAGGCCGCTCGTGCGTTGCAGCAACAGGGCATCCGCCTACTGCGGTTCGAACCGACTGAAAACCGCCTGACCGTCTCGCCAGAGGTCGGGGCGCAACTGCTCTCCAGTCGCCAAGTCATTGGCTACCAGCGCCATGCAAGCGCAGGCAGCACGCGTTTTCTCGTGCAGTTTCAGGGCGTGACTCTGGAATGGCGTACTCCCATCAGTTCGGCCCGTCCTGAGGACTGGGCACTCTCAACGTTTCACTAAGGAACCTGCAATGAACACACAACAACAGATCCCCGAAGGCTACCGGATCGACGCTCAGCAGCGACTGATTCCTGAGGTTTTGATCAAACCCATTGATCTGGCACGGGACGCGCTGGTTCTCGAACTGGTTGAAAAAGCCCGCTCTGCCAGCGTAGTGCTGGCCAAGTTCAAGGCCGCTGCATTTGGCGACATAGAAGCGTTTGTCGAACTCAGCGCCGAGCAATATGGGGCGCAGCTGGGCGGCAAGAAAGGAAATGTCAGCCTTATCAGCTTCGACGGTCGCTACAAGATCCAACGCGCAGTACAGGAAAACATTGCTTTCGATGAGCGCCTACAGGCCGCCCGAGCGCTGATTGATGAATGCCTCCAGGACTGGACCACCGGCGCCCGTCCAGAACTGATGACCTTGGTCAATGATGCCTTCCGCACTGACACCAAAGGGGACATCCGTACCGCTCGCGTTTTGGCGTTGCGCCGTCTGGATATCGTCGACGAGCGTTGGCAGCGCGCCATGCAGGCCATTGGCGATGCGTGCCAGGTGGTTAGCTCCAAGTCCTATATCCGCGTCTATGAACGCGTGGGCGACACCGACCAATACAAACCAATCAGTCTTGATATCGCGGGGGTGTGACATGGCATATATCGACATCAAAATTCGTTACAGCACCGGGGCTTACCATGCCTCAGCCTCAGGTCATAAAGGTGCGGCTTCGTCTGCTATGAGCGGCGAAGAGGCCGGGGCGCGGCTACTGAAAAAGCTCGCCCCTGGCGTCCTGCTGGATCATACCGAGCTGCTCAAACCAGGCGCATACCCAGAGGCCACCGTTGTCCGATATCACCTGAAGTCCCTTGAAAATGCGCAACCACAGACGACCGCCTATTGCTTTGGCTCTGGGCATATTCAGTTTGGCGTCACAGTTCCCGAGGGTGCTATCGCTCTGGCGATTGGCAATGGGGAAAAAGTGAGGGAGATCATCGGCGTTACCGCTCAGTTGTCCCGGCAGGACAACGAAACGTTGTTCGTTCCTGGTGTGCTGGACGCGATCAATCAGCGTGAAGGCCTGACCGCGCTGGCTCGCTATATCCAAGGATTGGGCCAACGCAACCAACCAGGCTTCCGGGCATTGGGAGTCTGACCATGCAGCGCTATCACGACATCAGTACAGACCCGCTGCCGATGAATTCACCTCTGCATGACGCCGCTCGCGCCGCCATGGATCAACAGACCGTCGAGTTTCTGGCTAACGGAGGCCAGATCGAGCAGATCGGTTTTCAGATGAGTACCGCACCCGCGACGTTCGCTATCAATCCTGAGCGCTCGCCCGTGTATGCCCATCTGTTTCAACCATCAGTAGAGACACCCGAAGCGCCTGTTATCACCCCTGTGGTCATCGAGCGTCCGAATCAAAGAAATGCCGCCTTGGTCATGGCAGCGGCGGCCCTGGGCGATTCCCCCAAGTGGATCGCCCGAAAGCTCCATATGACCGAAAAAGAAGTGCGGCAGAGCGGCCGCGATTATCGAATCACCTTTCACAAACAACGATAGGAACCCCCATGGCCAAGGTCATCATCACCCTCGAAGACCGCCGCGACGGTAGCGACAACATAACTGTTTCACTCGACATCGGCGGCGCACCCGTCAACGCATTCGGTCACCCACACCAGACCCCGGCTGTGTGTATGTCCCAAACCTTGTTCGGGTTTGCCTCAATGGATGAGCGAGTGGGTTCCCTGCCTGCCCACCGTAAGCAGCCGTGCAGCCTGACGATCCACTGAGCGAAACCACCCCGGAATTCCGGGGTGGTCTGCCAGGCGTGGTTGCCTGGTACTGATGAGCAGCCGAGGAAAAGATGGAGAGAGTCATGAGCGAGCAACGAGATCCGTTACGGCGGTCGGTAAGCGACGAAGACCAAATGAATTTACCCGAGGGCAAGACTTGCGGCGACTGCGTTCACTGCCGCCGATGCACGTTGATGTTTGGCCACATCCCAACTGATGAGGCTTGCGACTGGAGCCCTTCGCGCTTTCGGGAAGCTGTATCAACTGCCGTTATCGCCTAACTGATGAGCAACCGAAGACAGAAGACTGACGAACAGCACCAACATCACCCGCATCATTGAGAACTGACCTTATGGACCACAGCAAAGCCCTAGACAAAATCAAGAAGCTACTGCGCCTGGCAGCGAGCGATAACCCCTACGAAGCTGCCGCAGCCATGCGCCAGGCACGCGCCCTGATGGAAAAGTACCGCCTGGAAGAATCGGACATTCAGCTTTCCGAGGTATTCGAATGCGCCGCCCGCAGTGGTTCAAAGATGACTCCGCCGCAATGGGAAGCCAACATGGTTGGGGTCGTGAGCAAGGCTTATGCCTGCAAGGTTCTGTTCATGTCTGGCATTGGTGAGTGGCGCTTCATCGGCGAAATGGCGGAGCTGGCCAGCTACACCATGACCTTGCTACTGCGTCAGGTGCGTCAGTCTCGGCGCGACTATATCAGCACCAAACTGAAGCGCTGTAAGACCTCCACCAAGACCTTCAGAGCCGACGTTTTCTGCTCGGCCTGGGTGTCGGCTGTACTTAAACAAGTCGCGGTCTTTGCAGGCAACGATGAACCATCTCCAGCTACAGCCGCGTACATGCTCAAACACCACGCTGACACGGAAAAGCTCGACTGTCGCAACCGTAACGCGAACAAAGGCACGGGCATGCGAGCCATGACCGACGCTATGCACGGATTTATCGCGGCGGGTGATGTGCGCTTGAATCACGGTGTGAACGGCCAAGAACAACTCGCCCTGCATTAAGCGAAACCGCCCCGGCGTGCTGGGGCGATCTGCCGGACATGGTTGTCCGGTACTGATGAGCAGCCACCCATGACAGACGAAACACCCAAACAGCGCAAAACCCGCCTGGCACGCGAGCGTAAACGTGCCCAGCGCAAGCGCGACAGTGACAAGCGCCTGGCCATGGGTGCCAGCAAACTCAAGATGGAAATGTACAGCGGCACCCAAAACGAGTTGGAGCAAATACGCACCGCCGGGAATTTCGATGAATCAGCCCATGCGCTGACCATGATAATTCACGGTGTAGCCGAGCTGTCCCGACGTGACCCGGTAGCATTCCGCGCCCTGGTAAAAGCGAGAAAGTGATGAATAGACGGAACCTGCAACTGAGCAAGATCCACATAGCGAAGAAAGACCTCCGCATGGACGACGACACCTATCGTGCCCTGCTGGCCCGAGTATCAGGTGTGCGTTCGGCCAAGGATTTGAACCCGCGTCAGATCGGCACCGTTTTGGCCGAATTTGAGCGACTGGGTTGGACTTCAACAACCGCAAAGAAGGTTGGTCGCATGGCGCCGAGCCCGGCATTGGACCGGGAGAAACTGGTGGGCAAGATCGAGGCCTTTCTCTCCGAGGCCAAGCGCCCATGGGAGTATGCCGACAGCATGGCTTCTCGCATGTTCGAGGTCGAGCGTGTGGAATGGTTGGACCCGGAGCAACTTCGGAAGATGGTCGCAGCGCTGACCTATGATGCACGTCGCCATGGGAGGCCTGAGTGATGACAAATACTTTGTTCCCGGACGACAGCGACCACCTTGACCCGGCCAAGGTTTTGGCCCACATGGCAGATCCTACTGTACTGGCCCGTTGGGAGGGCACAATTCGGGAGATGGTCGAAATCGCCGAAGCCAAACTATTAGCCGAAATGGCGGATGACCCGCGAGTGCCCGAATTGGCCAGGCACGTAGTCTTTGCGATTTGCGACACCTTAGGCGGAAGTGTTGTTTACCTCCCCCGTGGTGAAACGTTGAAAAGGGCTATGCGCGACGCCGCAATTTTCCATGAGTGGCGGGAAAAAGGGGTGCAACCTGCCGACCTGGTGCGTAAGTACCGCCTTGCCAACCAAACCATTTATGAGATCATCGCCAGACAACGGGCGCTGCACCGTCAGAGTGAGCCCGACCTATTCGGTTTTGATCAAGGGACGGTTCACTGATGAAAGGAAAAGCGGTTTGCTCGGCGCTCATGCTTTTGGTTGGGTTGAGTGCGTTTAGCAGCGGTTATGCGAATGAAACCATAGAGAGGCAGGCAACACAGATACTGCTAAATGCCTGCCCGCGATTGGCACAGGTTAAAGCCGCATCTGAGATATCCAGCCTGGTAGCAACCCGTAAACCGGCCGAAAGCCTGGATGAGCAAAATATGGGTTGGCAGGAAATCGTCCAGGTAATGGTTAAGCTGACATCTCCAGTAAAGAGCCTGCCCCATGACTTCTATGCATCAGGCCAAACCTGCCAGTACGATGTCGGCCACGGTGGTGTTGTCACGGCTAAAGCGTCCTGCAAGAAAATTTGTGATTTAGACGTGTCGAGCAAAGGACCAACATTCCTGCCCATCCCAGCTACAGAGGCTTTGCAATTAGTCGCTGAATAATCCCAAGCCCCGCCGAGCGGGGCTTTTTTCTTACGCTCCCCTGAAACTCTGGCATCCCCCTCTACGCGCGAAGCTTGTTCCGTTCTCCCCAACGGCAGGTTCGCACCATGCGCTCAGATCCCGCTCCTTCGAAAGTCTCCAGGCCCCAATGGCCACGCCAACATGCGCGGCTCATTCTTGCCGCTGGGGATGACCTTGCCCGTAGTGTCTTACTGGCCAAGGTTCCAGCCGACTGGCTGGCCATGGTGCAGGCGCATGTCTCCCAAGGCGAAGAGCGCAGCCACCAGCATGTCTGTCAACGGGAAAAGCTTCGCCCGCCTGTAGCCGCCCCAGCTTTAGCCTTTGCCGAATACCGTGCGCCAACCTATGTGCCTGGCAACGCTGTGGTCGCAGCCCGACACCTGGCCGCCTTACGCGCCTCCATCCAATCACCGCGAGTATCCCAATGACCCCTCATGTTCCGAAGCGGCGCCCCCATGCGCCACGTATGACCGACTGGACCTTGATCACCATCGCATTGCTGTTGTGCCTGGCCATCGTCGCTCCGACTAAATTGCCGGTCGTGTTGTACAAAAGCGGCTTGGTCACCCTGGGCGGTGTACTCGGTTACTGGATCGACCGGGCGCTGTTCCCCTACGCCCGCCCTGATAAGGTCGCCAGTGCAGAACGTCCAATGGCCGGTATCCGTCGTGCGCTGGTCGTATTGGCCTGTGTCCTCGGCCTCACTCTGGGGCTCTGACGATGCGGCGAACTCTTCTATATATAGGTGCCCTGGTCTTGGGTCTCGCTGCCTGCATGCCAGCAATGGCAGAAATCCCAGCACAGGCCGACCATTACCGTCGTGACCTGACGCGGATTGCCCAGGCTGAGTGGGGGCTGGATGCTCCGGTGGCAACCTTCGCCGCACAGATCCATCAGGAAAGCCGTTGGCAGTTCAATGCGAAATCATCCGTCGGTGCGCAAGGCTTGGGTCAAGTGATGCCCTCGACCGCCGCTTGGCTCGCCGAACTCTTTCCCAAAGCCCTCGGCAAGGTCGAGCCCTATAACCCGGTTTGGTCCATGCAAGCGCTGGTCAGCTATGACCGCTGGCTGGCGGATCGTATCCAGGCCCGCAGCCCCTGCGAACAAGGGGCGTTGATCCTTTCTGCCTATAACGGCGGCTTGGGCTGGGTCATCCGTGACCTCAAGTTGGCATCGGCTAAGGGGGCCGATCCGCTGACCTGGTTCGGTTCTGTCGAGCGGTACAACGCTGGCCGCTCCACCGCTGCCTTTACGGAAAACCGCCAATACCCACGGGTGATCCTTCGCCAGTGGGAGGCCCTGTATGCCACCGATGGTTGGGGTTCTGGAGTCTGCCAATGAGTCGCCTACTTGACCAGATCAGCCCGATAGTTTGGTACGTCGCCGTAGTTGCAGCGGTCGTGTTTGGTCTTCATTTGAACCACCAGGACGGCTATGACGAAGGCTTCAGCGCCGCAACTACCAGTGGAGATCTAGCTGTTTCCGCGCTGCGCGAGACGTACACCCAGGAAAAACTGGACGCTGCTATGGCCGCGACTGCCAGCGCGAACAAGTCCATAGCCGATTTGCGCGAAGAGCAGGCCAAAGGCAACCAGCTTGCCAGCCAGCTTGCCGATGCCAAAGAGCAGCTACGCAAAACCACCGACACACTCACCGGGGAGATTGTTCATGTCACCACCCTTTACCGGCGCTCCCTCGATGCGCAAGCCGAACCGTTACCTGTTGCTGTGTTCACTGCTGGCTTTGTCCGCGTGTGGAACACCGCCAATGGCATCAGCTCCACAGTGCCAGCCCACTACAGCACCAGCGGATCTGCTGCGCCGTCCAGCGGAGCCGGAGCCGCTGATGACCTCGACTCCGGCCTTTCCCAGGATCAACTCCTGACTAACCAGGTACGAAACGGAGAGCTGCATGGAACCTGCAGGGCTCAGCTCAACCGCTTAATTGATTGGACTCTCAATGGACGACAGTGATTACGCCAGCGTGCAGGAAGCCATGCATCACGCCAGCGCTTTAGCGGAACATTTGGCACAACGAAAGACTCCACTTGGTCCTTCGGCCGAGTTTTGCCAAACCGCCGATTGTGAAGTGGCTATCCCTGAAACACGGCGCCGAGCCGTACCAGGCGTGCAGTTCTGCTCTCAGTGCCAAACACGACGCGAAAAACGGGGTGGCCGATGACGATGATCGAAATGCCTGCGTGGCAATTGTTGAGCATTGCCATAACCATCCTGGGTGGCTTCGCCGGTTTGCTCAAGCTGTTGCTGCATCAGACAGAAGGCCGTCTGGATCAACGCTTTGCGGTGATGGATGAGCGCTTCGCTGCCGTCGCCAGAGACAGCGATCGCCTGCGCCAAGTCGAGTTAGGGCTGGAGCGACTACGCGGTGAAATGCCTTTGCACTATGTCTGGCGTGAGGACTATGTGCGCAACCAAACCGTTATTGAGGCCAAGCTCGATGCCCTGGCCCTCAAATTAGAAAATGTTCAGCTCAAAGGAATACGCTAATGCACATAGATCCTGCCAAGGTGCGCCGGGAATCCCTGCGCTGGTACATCCTTCTCACCCTCAACACCTCGCGGCCGGTAGACCCACATGAGGCTGTGGTGCTTTCGACCATTCAGGGCATCTATCCAGACTCAACCGTGATGGAGGTCCGGCGCGAACTTGACTACCTGTCTGATCGCAGTTTGGTCACCCTCAAGAAACAACCGACCGGTGTATGGATCTGCGGCCTGACCCACTACGGCGTCGATATTGCCGAGTACACCATCGATTGCAATCCTGGTATCGCCCGCCCAGAAAAATACTGGAGCTGAGCCATGCCCCCGCGTAGCAAAGTCGCCAGCCTGCCCAAAGCGGTCAAGACCTGGCTAGACAAGGCCCTGGCTGAGAACAACTTCAGTGACTACGAAGCGCTGGCCACCGAGCTATCAGGCCAAGGCTTTTCGATCAGCAAGTCAGCGCTGCATCGCTATGGCCAGGACTTCGAGTCCAAGCTGTCTGCCCTCAAGATGGCCAGTGAGCAGGCCCGTGCCGTTGTGGCCGCTGCTCCAGATGAGGAAGGCGCAGTCAATGAGGCGCTGATGCGTCTGGTCCAGGAACACTTGTTCAAGCTGCTGATGGCTGACGACAAACCGATAGACCTTCCCAAGGTGGCCAAGGCAGTGGCTGAACTCGGGCGGGCATCGGTAGTGCAGAAGAAATGGCAGGCCGAGTTCCGCGACAAGGCCGAGGCGGCTGCTTCCCGTGTCGAGAAAATCGCCAAGAAAGGCGGATTGAATGCGGCGACCGTAGACGAAATTCGCCGTGAAATATTGGGGATGGCATCGTGAGTATTGGCTGGGCGATGCGCGCAATGAGCCTTAGCACGGCACTAATCTGGATATCGATGGGTAACTGGGTCTGCGTTGCGATAACAGCTCTATTCCATGGCTGGGTTGAATATAAGATTTGGAGACAAGCATGAGCCTGCCTGTCATCTTGGAAAACTCCGCCACTTTCAGCGCTCCAGCGGTCCTGCTCGACTATCAGAAAGAATGGATCGGCATTCGCGCCCCACTCAAGGTCGGCGAGAAATCCAGACGAATTGGCCTCACCTGGGCGGAGGCTGCGGACAACGTCCTGGTCGCCGCTGCCGAAAAGCCAGCGGGCGGCCAGACCGTGTATTACCTGGGCTACAACCAGGACATGACGGTTGAGTACATTCAGGCCTGCGCCATGTGGGCTCGGGTCTACAACTATGCTGCGGAGGAAATCGAGGAAGGAATCTGGCCGGACAGCGATCCTGACAAGCACATCAAGACCTACACCATCGGCTTTCCCAGCGGTCACCGCATCGTTGCGCTTACCAGCCGACCGTCCAACCTGCGGGGACGTCAAGGCGTGGTCGTCATCGACGAAGCCGCGTTTCACCAGGACTTGGCCGAACTGTTGAAAGCGGCACTCGCCTTGCTGATCTGGGGCGGTGAAGTCCATGTGATCAGCACCCACGACGGCACCGAAAATGCTTTCAACGAGCTGATCAACGACATTCGTGCGGGTAAGCGCAAGGGCGCGCTGTTCCGTTGCCCGTTCCGCGAGGCGGTGGAGGACGGTCTGTACCACCGGGTATGTTTGCGCAAAGGCATTGCCTATGAGCCCGACGCGGAGGCCGCTTGGGTCCAGGACGTTTACGACTTCTACGGTGATGCGGCGGACGAGGAACTAGATTGCGTGCCTTCCCAAGGCGGCGGCGCCTTTCTCAGCCTGGCCCTGGTCGAGCAACGCAGCAGCCGCGATGTGCCCGTGCTGCGCCTGGCGTACCCTCAAGGCTATGAAACCATCGCCGAGCACATGCGACTTGCCGAATCGCTGGAGTGGTGCGAAGAGCATTTGAAGCCGCTGCTAGAGGCCATCCCACTCGATGTGCAGAGCTTCTACGGCATGGACTTTGGTCGCAGCGGTGACCTGTCTGTGATCTGGCCCTTGCTCAAAGAACAGAACCTGCGCAGACGCACCCCCTTCGTGGTCGAACTGCGCAACGTACCGTTCAAGCAGCAGCTTCAGATCCTGTTCTACATCCTGCGCCGCCTGCCGAACTTCCTCAAAGGCGCGAACGACGCCAGGGGCAACGGCTCGCAGCTCGCCGAAGATACCGCCGTCGAGTTCGGCTTCAACCGCATCGAGCGCGTGATGCTGACCGAGGGTTGGTATCGCGACAACATGCCGCCGTTCAAGGCGGCACTGGAAGATGACACCTTCTACAACATCCCAGCCGACAAGGACGTGGTCAGCGACGTGCGCGCCTTCCGCCTAATCAAGGGCGTGGCCCGCATCCCGGAAAAGCGCACCACCGAAAAAGGCGAGAAGACAGGAGGCAAGCGCCACGGCGATGCCGGTATTGCGGCCGTGCTGGCCGATTACGCCTCTCGACAAGAAACCGAAATATTCGAATACCACCGAGTTCAACCCATGGCTCAGCATGATCGTGAGATCAAGCTAGGTGCTGGTTGGCGCTCCACGAAAGGCATCTGGTAATGGCTCAGTCTAAAATCGTCGACCAGTACGGTCGGCCGATCCAATACGACAAACTCACTGAAGAACTAGCCGCTGCCCGCACGACCGGCATTCGCCAGGTCTGGCACCAGTCTGTGGCCAGTGGGCTTACACCAGGGCGTCTAGCCAACATCCTGCAAGCCGCCGCCGATGGTTCGGCGCATGACTACCTGACCCTTGCTGAGGAAATGGAAGAACGCGACCTGCATTACGCTTCAGTACTTGGCACCCGTAAGCTGGCGATATCTGGTCTTGCCATTCGTGTCGAAGCTGCCACTGACGATCCAGAAGACGTACGCCGGGCGGCCCAACTCAAGGAAGTGGTGGACTCACCCGAGTTTGGCGAACTGCAAGCCGATCTGACCGATGCCATGGGCAAGGGCTATGCCGTCTCCGAAATCATGTGGGACCGCAGTGGCAAGACTTGGAATCCGTTGCGCTTCGAACCTCGCGACCAGCGCTTCTTCCAATTCGACCGCGACACCGGCCGCGAACTGCGTCTACTTGATGAGGCTGACCCGGTGTTCGGCGTTGCTTTGGCGCCTTACAAGTTCATCATCCACTTACCGCGCATCCGGTCGGGCCTGCCTATCCGGGGCGGTCTGGCTCGGCTCGCGGCCGTGGGTTATATGTGCAAAGCATGGACGTGGAAGGACTGGATGGGCTTTGCTGACATCTTCGGCATGCCCATGCGTGTGGGCCGTTATGGGCCGGGCGCCAGCAAGGATGATATTTCCACGCTGATGTCGGCTGTGGCCAATCTGGGTAGCGATGCAGCAGCCGTTATACCCGATAGCATGCGCATCGACTTTACTCAGGCAGCCAACGTCAGCGGCGCGGGTGAGTTCTTTAGGGGCTTGGCCGAGTGGTGGGATAAGCAAGTCAGCAAGGCCGTTGTCGGGCAAACCATGTCCACCGACGACGGTTCTAGCCAGGCACAGGCGACGATTCATAACGAGGTCCGTATCGACCTGTTGCAGGCCGATGCCAAAGCCGAATCCAACACCCTGAACCGCTACTTTGTCCGGCCCTGGTGCGATCTGAACTTTGCACCGGGTCGGCCTTACCCAAAGCTGATCATCGACGTGCCGCAGCCGGAAGACATCAAGATCCTAGTCGATGCTCTGGAAAAGCTGGTGCCGCTCGGGTTGAAAGTCGAACAGTCAGTGATTCGCGACAAGCTCAATATTCCCGCTCCCGCCGAGGGTGCCGAGCTGCTGGGCATTCCTGTGCCCGTTGCCACTCCAGCACTGGCACAGGCGACCAACAGCGAGCAGGTACGTGCGAAACCGGTAGTGCAGCCGGACATCGTGGATAACCAGGTGCAGACAATGGAGAGGACGGTTGGGGTTCACCTGGATGACATGGTCGAGCAGATCAAAGAGATGCTCGACTCAGTCAACAGCCTTGAGGAATTCCGGGATCGGTTGATTGAAACCTATCCGGCGATGACTACCAATCAGTTGGCGGATGCTATTGCCGATGGGCTGGCGGCTGCCAGCTTAGCGGGACGCGATGACATTTTGCGGGGGCTGTAATACGTCCGAACTCAAGGAAGAACCTTGTGCAGTACAGCCGCAGCACCTCCCCAAGCGAGAACGTAAAGCGCTTTGGAAATAAGCAGAGTGAAGTTATTTGCTATCCCTGCGAGGTCCGGCGCGGCTTGGGGCGATGGAAACACGAAGGACACGATCAAAAAGCCAACGATGGCGGTGACCACCCAGGCAATACCTTTGTCTTTCTTCGCCAGAAGCCAAGTCCCAAAAAACAATGCTGCACCGAGAAGAAACGAATAAAACACAAACTCATTAATCATCTGAAACCTACTTCCTCAAAAGCTACGGGATTAAGAACACATGATCGGCAGCTGGAGAAAAATGTTTAGGCCCGCATCGGGGTTACACATCATCAACTGGGCATATCAATAATGGCTACGTCCCATGGCTCGCTGCCGTTCCCAGAACAAATCGACTACTTCCGTGGCAAGGTCAATCTACCGACCCGTTCCTGGACAGACATCTACAACGCCGAGCATGACTATGCGTTCGTCGTGGCTGGCGCGGTCAAGCGGGATCTGCTGGCCGATCTGCGCGGTGCTGTTGAGAAGTCCATCACCAACGGCACCACCCTGGAACAGTTCCGCAAAGACTTCGACCAAGTCGTCGGTAAACATGGCTGGCAGTACCAGGGCGAACGTGGCTGGCGTACCAATGTCATTTGGGAAACCAACCTGCGGCAGTCGTACAATGCTGGCCGTGAAGCACAGATGGCAGACCCGGAGCTGCGTAAGCAACGTCCTTACGGTCTGTATCGGCATGGCGATAGCGCGCATCCTAGGCCCGAACATTTTTCCTGGAACGGCACCACCCTGCCGCTTGATGACGCATGGTGGGTAACCCACACCCCGCAAAACGGCTGGGGCTGCAAGTGCAAGAAGTTCATGCTCAGCCAACACGACGTAGACCGCCAAGGTTTGAAGGTCGGCGATGCTCCACCCATTGAATGGGAGGACCGAGTCATTGGCCAGAACAGTCCCAACGGTCCGACCACAGTGCGCGTACCCAAAGGTATCGACCCTGGCTTCGAATGCGCACCTGGTCGTTCCAGGTTGACCGATGCGGTTCCACCCTTACGTGCTCATGACCCGCTTCCCAAGGTGGGCACCAAACCTTCCAGCGCCCACGGCGCAGGGTTGCCCAACCGGCGACCAAGCACTCCTTTACCACCACCCCGCACGGTTCCGGCCAGCCAACTATTACCAGCTGGTTTATCTGATGATGCCTACGTAAATCGATTCCTGAGCGAGTTCGGTGCCAATCAGACAGCTCCGGCCGTGTTCAAAGATGTAACGGGCGATGCCGTGGTGATTGGCCGGGACATGTTCACGGTCAAACATAGCGGCCAGCTCAAGGTGCAAAAGCGCGGGCGTGAACAAACCTTGCTCCTGGTCGCACAGGCGTTACGTGAACCGGACGAAGTATGGGTAAGGCTGGAGTGGATCTATGCGCAGCAAAAGGCGGTAGTGCGCCGCCGCTACTTAGCACGCTTCGAAGTCGAGGGTAAGGCCGCGCCAGCATTGGCTGTGTTTGAGGTGGGAAGCGATGGTTGGGATGGTGTGACGGGATTTGTCGCCGACAGCGAAGACTATCTGGACGATTTACGCCTTGGTGTAAGGCTGTACCAGCGTCAGAAATAAAAAAGCTCCGACGCTGTCACACCGGGGCTGCCCCGGATGTAGGCATGGAGGCCCTGACAGGGGCTGCTCATCCGATGGGGGAATTCAATAATAGGAGATGATGATGGCCGGTGCAATGCTGGACGTAACCCTAGATCAAAGCCAGGTTGGCAAAGCCCTGGACGATCTTATCGAGCACCTGGGCAACCTGCACACGCCGCTCAACGACATTGCCGAGTATCTGCATCAATCCACAAATGACCGGTTTATTCGGCAGGTTGCACCGGATGGCTCGCCGTGGGCGCCACTAGCTGCCTCAACGCTGGCTCGTAAGAAAGGTGGACGTATCCTGCGCGACAAGGGAACACTCCAGGACACGATGCGCCACAGCGTTAGCGGTAACGAGTTGGTCTTCGGTACTGATCGCCCCTACGGCGCTATCCACCAGTTCGGTGGCAAGGTCGAACATGCCGTCAGGTCACAGCAGGTTTACTTTCGCCAGGGCAAAAACGGCTCGGTGGGCAATCGCTTCGTAAAGAAACGCCACTCGAACTTTGCACAGTGGGTTACCCATGGTGCGCACTCATTGGAAATGCCAGCGCGGCCATACCTTGGACTGTCATCAGAGGACGAAACCGAGATCGTGTCTATCGTTCAGCATTATCTTATGGCGCAGTTGAATCGTTGACCTTGTAAAATGCTGCTGACGGCGTGTTAGACGGCGATTGATACATCCGTCACCCGCACTCTGATCTGACACCGTTAGACCTGCGTTAGATTGGCTTCCCGCGCATATTACGCCAAGATGTCTAGGTTGGTTCCGCAGCAAAGATCTGCCCACCGTAATCGTCGAATCAATAAATGGATGATGTTTTATGGATCTCTACACCCTTCAGGTTTTTACCCCCACAACCGCAGCGATACCCATTCACTGGACAGCTTATGTCACAAGCCTAATGACACCTGTGATCGCTTTGATTGCTGTCTGGGTAGCTTTCATGCAGTGGCAAACCGCTAAGAATAAATTGAAGCTCGATCTTTATGATAAGCGGATAGTTGTTTACGAAGCAGCGAGGCATGCAATAGGTGATTTTTTGATCTACGGCAAAACCGATCAAGATCTCAACAGGGATTATCTAATTGGTATCGCGGGGTCAAGGTGGCTTTTCAATGAAGAAATGGCGACATATCTACATGATGAGCTATGGGAGCTACTCTCCGAGCGAGTGACTAACCAATCGATGGTGTACGGGGAAGAAGCGGAAAAAGCAAACTCAAAATCTAAAAAGCAATCGTCCATTACGTCTGATCTCAACACACATTTTATGAGTCTCGATAAGCGGTTTTTCCCTTTCCTGTCAATAAGTCATTGATCAAGAAAAACGTATAAACATATGCTTGGACTTATTCAACAAGCTGTTGTTAATAATGACTTGTCTACATAAACCTTAAACCCCACTGAAACTCCCCTCGCGTGACATGCCGCCATCATTGCGGCATGAAAACTCAACTCGCACTCAACACTGACCTGTCCGCCACCGTTTCCGACGGTCAGGCGCCTGAGTGGGTCGAACTGATCCCTGCCGGTCCCACCGTAACCGGTCGTGATGGCCGTCAGTGGCTTTTCGATCAGCCCGCAGAGTCTATGGTGCAGTCCACCTTTGTCGCTCGCTCCATTGATCTGCCGATTGATTGGGAGCATGCGACCCAGCATCGCGCCATCAACGGCGAAGACGCTCCCGCCGCAGGCTGGATCAAAGCCTTGGAGATTCGCGATAACGCGCTCTGGGGCCGCGTGGACTGGACACCCCGTGCCGCCGTCCAAGTGATCAATCGCGAGTACCGCTTCCTTTCCCCTGTATTCGACTTCGACCCCGAGACCGGCCGCATTGCGCGCCTGGTTAGCGCGGGCCTGACCAACAAGCCGAATTTCCTGCTGACCGCCCTCAACCAAGAAAACCCGGAGAACACGCCAGTGAAGCTTTCTGCTGCGCTTTTGGCACTGCTCGGCCTGCCCGACACCGCCACTGAAGACCAGGCCATTGCGGCCACCAATCAACTCAAGGCCACCGCTCAGGCGACCAATGCTGAGCAGCAACCCAGCCTGGATCGCTACGTGCCACGGGGTGACTACGACGCTCTTCATACACGTGCGACCAACGCCGAGCAGGGGCTGGCCACGCAGAAGAAGACGGAGCACAACAAGGAAGTCGATGCACTTATTACGTTGGCAACGCAGGCCGGGAAGATCACCCCGGCGACGGTCGATTACCACCGCGCAGCCTGCCAGGACGAAGAAGGGTTGATCCGCTTCAAGGCTTTTGTGGCAGCGGCGCCAACCGTGGCCGACCCCACCAACCTCGGCGAGCGTAAGCAGGATAACACCGGTACGGCTCTGAACACTGAAGAACAACAGGTCGCCAAGCTGCTCGGTATGAGCCAGGACGAATTCATCAAGGGCAAGGCGTAAGCCCGCCTCTCTATATAGGAAGCTCTCATGATCATCACTCACGCCTCCCTGACCGCGCTGTTTACCGCGTTCAGGGCCGAGTTCCAGAATGCCCAGGGCGCGACGCCTACCGATTGGCAGCGCCTTGCTACCTTGGTGCCATCCTCTTCGGCCAGCAACACTTACGGCTGGCTGGGCCAGTTCCCGACCTTCCGTGAGTGGATCGGTGACCGCGTCCTGAAGAACATGGCCGCCCATGGTTACTCGATCACAAACAAGAAGTTTGAATCGTCGGTCGGCATTCCACGTGACGCCATCGAAGACGACGAAATCGGCGTCTATAAACCGTTGTTCGCTGAAATGGGCCGTGCTTCCAGCGCCCACCCTGATGAGTTGGTGTTCAACCTGCTCAAAGCGGGCCTGACCAGCCTCTGCTACGACGGCCAGAACTTCTTCGATACCGACCACCCTGTTTACCCGAGTACCGATGCCACCGGCACAGCCGTCTCGGTCAGTAACTATCAGGACGGCACTGGCCCGGCCTGGTACTTGCTCGATGTCAGCCGCGCGATTAAGCCAATCATCTTCCAGAGCCGTCGTGCTTACGCGCTCAAGGCAATGGTCAGCATGGATGACGAAAACGTCTTCATGCGCGACGAATACCGCTATGGCGTCGACGCTCGGGTAAGTGCCGGTTTCGGCTTCTGGCAGTTCGCTTACTGCTCGAAAGCCCCGCTGACTGCCGAAAACTATGGGTTGGCCCGTGCCGCAATGAAGGCATTCGCCGCAGACGGTGGCCGTCCACTGGGTATCCAGCCAGGTTTGCTGGTCGTGCCATCTCAACTGGAAGGCGCCGCTCGCAAGATCCTGGTCAAAGACGCCTACAACGGCAACGAATGGGCTGGCACCGCCGAAGTTCTGGCGCCGAGCTGGTTGGGCTAAGGGGGCGCTATGACCATCATTATTGCGGCAAAACGCGACGGCTTTCGACGGTGTGGCATCGCACACTCCAGTACTCCAAAGCCCTATGCGGACGATCACTTCACGGAAAAAGAGTTGGCGGCTCTGCTCGTAGAGCCTCAATTGATCCTCTCTTATGCGGCCAACAAGCTGGATTCGGAACAGGAGCTGTCGCATGCACACCAGTCGGAAACAGCGCTATCGGAAGCGCCCGGCTCCCTGTCAGTTGCCCAGCCGCAAGAGGCTGAAACAATCCCTGCGCTTGTGGTTGATGCGCTGCCCAGCGGCCAACCAGAGTTCTTCGGGGTGGATCTGGCCGGACCTGACTTGGGAGCAGGCCTTGCACAGTCGAAGGGTGACACCCATCAACTGACGGGTCAGCAACAAGACCAGGACGATGGTGAGCTGGACCGTGCCAAGGCATCTGCCGAACCGCAGAAGGCTAAGGCCGACAAGCCAAGGGGTTCGAACAAATGAATATCTCGCTGCCGAGTGCCGTGCAGTTGATGAGCCGCTTTGGTGAAGAAGAAATCACCCAGTTGGCCGTTAAGTCGCCACGTGTGCCTATCGAATCGGATTTGCTGATGGCGGCTGCCAAAGGGGAACCGCTTGACGACTGGTCCCCGGAGGATCTGGCCACCGCCGTGGACGCATTGGCCAGGATCGCCGACGCCATCAGCCGCGCTCGCAGCGAAGTATCGTTTTACCTGCGTTTTCGCAAGACCGGTGAGGATGCGCCGGATTGGGTCACGGATGACCTCCCCGAATTAGCGCGTTACCACCTGCAAGGCACGGCCGTAGAAGAGTCGACGATGCGTCTGCGGTATCGCGACATCATCAAGCGCCTGGAAAAACTGGCGACCGAAGATGAGGCAAGAGGCGCTTCCGAGGCGGGTGACTCGGGCTTGCAGATTCAGCACGCGCCTCGGCTATTCAACCGTAAAACTTTGGGCCAACTGTGATGTTAGGTGATCTGGAAGATGCTGTGTTGGCCAGGCTGAAGGCTCTGCAAGTGACCGTTCCGCGTTTGCGCCTCGACACCTATGGCGGTGAGTTGAGTGACCCTGACTTGCTGGTAGGTCTGCTTTCGGGCGGTCCTTCAATCTTGATCACCACTCCCAAAATCACTTTTATCAGACGCTCTACTCGACGTTACGGCGCGGCCTTGGTGTTTCGCCTAGTCATCGCATCGGGCAGCGAGCGGAGACCGACGCCCAAAGCTAGCGACCCTGGCAGCTACTGGCTTTGGGAGTCATGCATGGCCTTGCTCACCGACTGGGGACACAAACCGGACGGCGCACAGGTCAAGCCCACCGAGTTTGCCAACCTGGTCAGCGGCAAGTTCCAGTCTCAGCACCTCTCGGTGCTGGGTCAGTCCTTCGCCATTGAACTGGAGTGGCGTGTACCCGAACCGGATTGGCCAGAGCTGACCAGCATTGGCCTGGACTACCACCTTCCGGCTGATAACGCCGAACCGGTGGTCACCGATAATATTGAACTGAGGAACGTGTAATGCGTGTTATCGCCGCCCCCGACCTTCGGGTGCCTATGGAAGAAGATCTGCATCAGTACATCGAAGCCGAGCCCGACGGCTCGGTCGAGGTGCCTGACACCTCCTACTACCGTCGCCGGATCGCGGCCGGTGAACTGCTACTCATAAATGATGAGTCGCTCACCACGAACAAGCGCGGCAGTGCCAATCAACCCGCACAGGAACCCGTCGAATGACCATCGCCTTTGACACCATTCCGGCCTCGATCCGTAAGCCGGGCGCTTACTTTGAGTTCAACACCAGCCTAGCTGTGCGGACACTGCCCACCAACAAGCAGAAAATCTGCCTGATTGTTCCCTTGGGCGCAGGGTCCACTGTCGTAGCAAACATACCGACTTCAATTTACAGTGCGGTCCAGGCCACCACGCTATTCGGCGGCACCATTGCCGCCGAGATGGTTGCCGCCATCATTGCAACCAATCGCTATGCGGACATCTCGGCCGTAGGCGTGGTGGTGGTCGGTTCAACTGAACCCGTCATAGCTTCCGCACTGGACTCGACCGCCCTGGGCGGCTTTACCATCCTTGTGCCTGCATGGTTCAGCACGGTGGCGTTGACAGCCCTGCGCACCCACATCCAGACCTACACCAGTTCAATTGAGCAACAGGGCATCATCGGCGTTGGCGCGGTAATTACTACCTCGGCGGCAGCGACCACATTGGCCGCAACGCTTAACTCAGGCGCCATCAGCTTGGCAGTATTGCCCGGCACCCCATCGACGGACCGCCAGGTTGCCGCTGCCTACGCGGGCATGATCGCCTCCGAAGAAGACCCGGCACGACCTCTTAACACGTTAGTGCTTTCCGGCATTCAGGTTCCAGCCATCACCCAGCGCATGGGGCGAACCGAACAGGAGGCCGCCCTGGCCAACGGCGTCACCCCACTGGAAGTTGGAGCCGGTGATGTTATCCAGATTGTCCGTGCCATCTCGACCTACACCAAATCAGCCGCAGGTTCCCCGGACATATCCCTGCTTGATCTGACGACCATGCGCACTCTGTACTACGTACGAAATGCTTGTCGCGAGCGAATCCGTCTGCGCTTCCCTCGTTCGAAACTTGCCACCAAAACCCCTGCTGCGGTGCGTGGCGAATTGCTCGACGTGCTCAAAAAACTGGAAGAGTTGGAAATCGTCCAGTCCGTAGACGCCAACGCGGATGGTTTGGTGGTCGAGGTTTCGCTCCAGAACGCAAGCGGCCTGAACGCCAGCATCCCAGCCGACGTCGTCAACGGCCTGCATGTGTTCGCAGGCCGCATCGATCTGCTCTTGTAAGAGGTGACCTTAAATGTCCGATAGCTACGTAGGCCAGATCGTTCTGGAAATCAACGGCACCGATTACGAGGTGACCAGTGTCGAGCCGAGTCTGAAAACCGGTCGCAAGGTCGTGAAAACCATGAACCGTACGGGTCGTGCAACAGGGACGGCGAAAGGCATTGAGGAACATGAACTCAAAATCGCAGTACCAATCCCGAAAACAGGCGAGCCGGACTGGCGTGCCTTGATGGATGCCAAGCTGACTATTTATCCCCAGGACGGCGGTAGCAAGCGCCAGACCTGGACGGGCTGCTCGCTGATGGAGATGGGTAGCAAATACCAAGTCGAGGGTGAGGCTACCCGCGATCTAACCGTCGCCGCCTTGAACTACTACACGGAGTGATGCAATGACCGCGCAAGATAATAAAAAATGGGATGGTCTGACCATCACCCGTGAACTGCCCATCGGCGTGTATTTCGCAGGTATTCGTCACAAGTGCTTCACCTTGCGGGTCGGTTTGGCGGGCGACTTGATCGCTGCCCAGGAACAACACCCTGAGGGTCCGTTGCAACTGGTCACACTGGAAGTGTACCGCCGCCAGTTGTTGTCCTTGGGCGATATCCCAGCCGAGTCGCTGACTACTGAACTGCTCCGTGACGCGCTGACCGAAACCGACCTGGGCTTCATCGCTACAGCCGATGAGTCGTTGGAAAAAAAGCTCATGCCGCAGAGCGCGGCATCATTGACTGGCGCCGTATCGAGCACGCCTTCGTCCGACACGGCTACCGACTCGACGAAATAGGTCGGATGACCAAGGCCGAGGTCGATGCCCGAATCGGGCTGATCATCGGCAAGCCTAAAGGCACACGTTACGTCAGCAACCGCCAGCGTAAGAAAGGGCAAAAAACCGCATAACTCCAGGCCCGACGCAGGGCCTTTCTTTTAGCTGCAAGACCTTCTGGAGTATCTGATGAGTTCCGATCTGCGCGTCGCGCTTCGCTTCCAGGCACATGCGGGCAACAGCCGCCGCGAGATCGAGCAGATCAACCGCGACCTGCGCAAGGCCGGTAAGGAAGGCGCCAAGTCCTTGGCCGATGAAAGCTGGAAGGCTGGCACGGCGATCTCCAAGGTGGGTCAAGTCGGTGCAACCAGCTATAAGGTAATCCGTAACGCAATGCGCGAGACGGCCAAAGCTGGCGCTGACACGCGAATCGAATTGAGCAAGACCGAAGCTGAATTCAAGGCGTTGGCCGAGGCGGGTCGAAAAGCTGCACGTGATGCGAAAGCAGAGCTGGCCAACACCGACCGCCAAGGTGTTCAACCACTACGACAAAGCGTTGAGAAAACCGAATCATCCTTTCGCCGTATGGCTCAGAACAGCGGCCGTCATCTACGCACCCTTAAAACGATTGCCACAGGTGTCCGTCAGGAGTTCGACCGTATCAAGGGGCTTGGATCGAGCGCACAAGGTCAGCTTGCTGGTTTAGGCGTAGGTCTCGGAGTGGTGGCTGGATTGTCCGGTAATGCTCGGCTGGATCGTCAGTTGATCCGAACTAAGCAAACAGCAGATATGACCCCAGCGCAGAAAGACGAGTGGCGGGACGAAGGGTGGCGGATCGCAAAAACTTACGGTGTAAGTCGTGAAGACGTAGACAGTGGTTTCAACACGCTGATCGCATCTGGTGTGAAGTACGAACCGGCCAAGAAGACAGCCGATGCTATTGGCCAGGCGACAGCTGTGACGGGCGCGGACTCGGCAGTCCTTGGTAAAGCGGTGGTAGCAGGCGCCAGTGCATTTAACATCGACTTGAACAAAGATGGCGCAGCTCTGGAACTGCTGCAAAAAATGACCGTTGCCGGTCGGCTGGGCAATGCTGAACTGGAAAACCTAGCCGACCTTTTCCCCAAAATCGGCGGTGCGGCAGCCGCTGCGGGCATGTCCATTGCTCAAGCCTTGGCCTTTACCGAGACGCTGTCTACGGTCGAGATGCAACCTGATCGCCTGGGCACTCTTGCCGAATCTACATTGCGTGTATTCAGCAACAAGCAGTATCGAGATCAGATAAAAAAATCCAGCGGAGTGAAGTTCTTCAATAAAGACGGAAGTTCAAGAAATCCCCAGGACGTATTCGGTGATTTAAAGCGTAAGTACGACAAGATGGACACCGATGAGAAGCGTGCCAAGTTCATGGGCGTCGTCTTTAAAGGTATGGACCAGGACACCGTGCGCGGTATGCGAATCATGTTGGGCGGCGACCACCTGAATACGTTCGCCAAACAGTCGAAGGAAATCAAAGATTCAGGTCCTGTCCTCGGTCGTGACTTAAAGGAAAACACCGAAAGTGCCAGCGGCACCGCTTCGCGTGTTAAGGCTACTCTCAGCCAGGCTATTGATCGCATGGCCACTCCTCTCAATAAAGGCTTTGCGGACTTGGGTAGTTATCTGCTCGATGACCTGAACTTGTCCGGTGAACAGATGCTGGCCGGTGGTGCAGCCATCGGCGTGGGTGGGTACTACGCAGGCCGTGGTGCCAAGGCAGGTGCGGGTGCCTTATTGAACAAGTTTATGGGTGGACCTGAAACCCTAAAAAACATCGCCGTGGGCAAGGTTCTGCAAGAAGCCACAGGCGTGACATCGGTGTTCGTTACCAACTGGCCCGGCAATCTCGGTGGTGGCGGCGGTCTCCAAGACTTACCGTCCGGGCCACCCTCCAAGGGCAAACCGGGAGGCTTTCTTGCTCCGTGGTTCGCCCCTCTGGCACTGGCGGCCAGCACCGCTCAAATAAGTGGTTCCACGGGTCAGAATACAGACACAGACCGGATGGAACTGCTGTCCCGCAATAAGCTGCTGGACGATGGTCAGCGCACCTATCAGACGGCGTTCTATAGAAACCGTATTGCCCTAGCTGAACAGAACCCCGGCCAAACATCTGATTGGTTGTCATCGCAAGCGCAACGCCTGGCGCACCAGGACACGGGATTAACCGCATCTGGTAAATCCGTTGATGGTGCGAACGATTGGGCTGCGGGTGTGGCTAATCGTGCTGTCGGGGCGGGTGCAGAAACCCAGGCGGCAGCGGCGCGTTTGCAAGCACTACTGGCCAAACCGTTGATCATCGAAGTACGCACGGATTCACGCATGATCACGGCCGAGGTCGAACGTCGAACTGACATTCAAATGAGGCGCGGCCAATGAGTTGGTCTGAAACCCTACTGGATGCGTCCTTCCGTGGCGTGCCTCTCCAGGTCGTAGAAGAGAACCATCAGGGGCAACGCGCTCTGGCCGAACACGGCACGCCTTTCAAGGATGGCGATAGAGTCGTTGACCTCGGTCGTGGTGCCCGACGTTTCCCGATGCAGGTCGTGGTATTCGGCGTTAACTACGAGATCGAGCTACAGAACATCCTGGGCGCTCTGGACACCATGGGTCCCGGCGAACTGATCCATCCGATCTATGGCAGTCTCAGCGTTGTATGTCATACCTGGGATATTAAGCACAGCGCCGAAAACCCCGACTCTGCCCAGGTCAGCTTGTTGTTCCTGGAAAATACCCCGGACCTACCATTCTTCGTCCGACAGTTTGAGTTCGTCGATATCGGAGTCCTTGAATCGGAGGACGAATACACCTGGCAAGACGGGGTCTTCGATCTATTGGGTAGGGTCGACTCGCTAGTCAGCGAGATACAGTCGTGGATCGGCGGCGGCTGGGTCGGCCTTATAGAAAAGGCACTGGGCTTGCCGGGTATTTTTCTACGCGTACAGCAGCTGCGCTCGCAGATCCTGGGAGTAATCTCCGGCGTAGCATCCATGCTGAGGAATCCATCAGCGGCGTTTGATCCGTTGATTGATTTGTTCCGCACCCCAACGGAAATTCGCAGTGCTATCCAAGGCAGCACACCCAGTTCGTCCACCAATCTACTGTCCAGGTCCGGCGTTCCGAGCAGTATGCCGGGCGGCGCAAGTTTGACCGCTGATGCAGTCCGCGCAGGCAATGCCTTTTTAATCAGTGCTCGACAGGGTCTCGCGCCTAACTCCGATCTGCTGCCAAATGGCATGCCAGATGATCCTGTCGCAGCCAGCGGCTTTGCATTGGTGGTCCTGGTCATCACTGAGTTGGCTCTGGCTCACGCGCAGGCGGTGGCCATCGTCATAGAGGACGAAGGAAAAGCGCCGACGCTAAGTCCGATAGAGCTGGAGGGCCTGGTTAATTTGGTTCGCTCGCTCGTGCAGGCAGCCATCCTGCTGCATCGTCGGCTGTATGACGTGGAAACCTCGCGGCCGATCATCGAAGCGTTGCGCAATACCGCAGCACTGATCCAGGCCGGTGCCCGACAGGTCATCTTGCAGAGCCCTCCAATGATTGACCGCGTAGTGGAAACCCCTGCCAGCCTGCGTCTTTTAGCCCACCGCTGGTACGGAGACCACGCCCGCGCCCTGGAGCTAATTCGTCTGAATCCCGACTTAAAGACGCCGCACAACATCCCGGCCGGTGAGGTGCTTCGTGCCTACGCAGAGTGAACCCATACGGCTGTCAATTGGTGGTTTGGTCCACGACGCCTGGGATGGCTGGTCCATTGAATCCGATCTGTTAACCCCCTCCGACGGCTTCGAACTGGAGCTGTATACCAAGGACGCCACTCGCCTGCCCAGCGTACTTAAAGAAGGCGCGCCGTGTTCTCTGACCTTAGGCCGTGACCGGGTGCTGACCGGGCAGATTGATGAGTTTGAACACGACATCTCGCGCCAGGGCATTTCCATGCGTATCACCGGCCGTGACCGGGCGGCGCCCTTGGTTGACTGTTCGGCTCCCTTCGTGTCGATGCGTGAAGCCACCTTGGCTCAGATACTTGACCAGGTCGTAAAACCTTTGGGCATCTTCCAAGTCGAGATCCGCGCTGACAAAGCCAAGACCCGTCGACGTGTCCAGGTCGAGCCAGGCCAAAGTGCCTGGGAAGCATTGTTGCAAGTGGCCGAGGCAAACGGCTTATGGCCATGGATCGAGCCGGACGGTCGCTTGATCATTGGCGGGCCTGACTACACCGCCGCCCCGGTAGGCACGCTGATCCTGCGTCAGGACGGTGTGGGCAACAACGTTCAGCGCCTGAGCGTGCGCCGTTCTATCGCCAACCGCTTTAGCCAAATCACCGTGCTCGGCCAGCACGGTCAGTATGACAATGATGGGCTCGACACCAAGCGCGCCCACCTACGTTCGGTCATTCATGACGACACGCTGGCTCGCAGAGGAATCTTTCGCCCAAAGGTGGTGGTCGATAGTTCCAGTGAGAACCAGGACATGGCCACAACCCGAGCCCGTAAGCTGCTGGCCGATAGCCGCTTGGAAGGTTTCGAGATCCGCGCCATCGTTCAGGGTCACCGTGCAAACAATGGCCAAGTCTGGAATCCAGGGCAACGCGTCATCGTCCGCAGTGAGCCGCACGAACTCGACGGCATCTATTTCCTAATGGCCCGTACATTAAGACTTTCCCGTGGAGAAGGTGAGATCACCGAGTTGCGTTTGCGGGAAGACAAGATGTGGATATTGGATGGCAACAAACTGAAAAAACACAAAGGCAAGTCCAACCCGGACGCGGCTTTTATAGAACAGATCAAGGGGCTTTGATGAGTACTATGGCGCGTCTGGTCCGCGAACAGGTCACGCGGGTAATGAGCAACTTCCGGCAGGCGTTCCGTGCAACTGCTGCGCGCAACACCCACGGCAAATTGATCGGCGCCGAGATGGAAGGTTTGGCGGGCGAGTCTGTATCAGGCGAACTTTTCCAGCATTACGGCTTCAGCTCGGCGCCATTACCTGGGGCCGAATATCTCGCCATTCCCGTAGGCGGTAATAGCAAGCACACCGTCGTGGTGGCCAGCGAAGACGGCCGATATCGGCTCACGCTCCAGGACGGTGAAGTTTCGTTGTACACCGACGAAGGTGACTACGTGCATATGAAACGTGGTCGGGTGGTTGAGGTCGTGACCGATACGCTGGTGGTCAAGGCCGGGATCAAGGTGCGCTTTGAAACGCCGCTGTTTGAAATGACGGGGGATCAGCACATTGATGGAAACATTAAGGCAGAAGCAGAAATCGCCGACCATGCGCGGAGCATGCAGGCGGATCGGGATATTTATAACGGGCACAACCATGGCAGCGGCCCGCCGCCATCGCAAAACCAATGAGTTTCTGGTATTGCTCTGAAGCGATTCCCTCTCTCGAATTTATGGATAAACAATCATGGCGAAAAGCCTTTATGTCTTCGTCCGCTTCTTTAAAACGGAAGCACATCGTAATTCTTTCTTGCGCGGTGATTTGTACATGAACCGCTTGAAGTTTTTTAAGGAGTATGAGGAACAGGACGCATGCAATGTTGGTGACAAGCACGAGGGGACGTCTGGCTGGTATCAGCCTGATCAGATAAGTATGACTATTCAAGATCCGGTTACCGGTAAGGACCATCTGATACAAGGCTTCGCAGGACCTGTTTTGTTTGCTCAAACACGCCACGATGACTATCACGTCTACTGTATGTCAGCTATTTACGGTGATGACGACTTAAAGTTTGAGACGTTTGAGGATCTGAAGTCCAGCATGATGCTGGACGTCGAGAAGGGAGATTTGGGTGACTATTGCTCAATAATTGAGGCTCGTGTTTTCATCGAACGTCTGGACAAAGTGCTGAAGATGGAGGTGCAGGCAGGTAACACCGTCGGGCGCGGTTTGGTTGAGTATTTTGATCCTGAAACCTTCAGCGGTTCGTTTGATGAGGACCAAGCGATAATGCGGAAAAAGAACTGCTTTAGTCATCAGAGCGAATACAGAGTTTTTGTCTACAACGGAACTTCAGGTGAAGACTACCGCGCAATTAATATTGGCGACCTGTCGGACGTTGCACTCAATTGCCGCAAAGCAGACGTCAACAAGCACATGATTTTCAGCCAAAAGCATTGATTTTCTGTTCCATCCCAGACTGGTCAAGCCTTAAACCATCCTGAAATACACTCTCCGCGTGTACCTCTGCACCATGTATCCCATGGACGCAGGCATAAACCCAACCACTGGCGACTTGACGGGCCAGCGTATTAATACGCTGGCAAACGCCGTCTACATCCGCCTCATGACTCCCCTCGGTAGCTGGTGGCGTGACCCCACGCTGGGCTCCCGACTGCACGAACTTCGTCGCGAAAAAGACCTTCCCCGAGTGGGCGTCCTTGCCAGGCAATATGCAGAGCAAGCACTCAAGCCATTGCTCGACGATGGCCGCGCCAAAAAGATCACCGTCACCGCCGAGCAGCCGCACAACGGCTGGCTCAACCTGCTTATCGACATTATCGACGCCACCGGCAATCCGCAGGTGTTTCGCCAACCTGTAAGGGTGATCTGACATGGCCTTCTCCTCCCCATCATTGGAAATCATCCTCGCGGGCATCCTGAGGGATATTCGCAACGTCCAGAGCGAAGCCGATATCGGCATCGACAGCGACCACTACATTCGTTCGTCGGCTGTTGCTGCTGCCATTGAAGGCCTTTATCAGAAGCTGGCCTGGCTGTACCGTCAGATCTTCCCGGACACCGCCGACGATGACGAAGTGGTCCATGCCGCCGCGATTCGTGGCGTACCTCGAAAAAACCCCGTTTCAGCCACTGGCACAGTGGGGCTGACCGGTGTCGCGGACGTCGGACTGCTGCAAGGTTCCACCTTGACGCATGTCACCTCTGGTGAGCTATTCAATGTAATGGCTAGCACGACACTTGGCACCGATGGCACCGCTTCGGTATTGGTCGAAGCGCAAAGCGTTGGTATCACACTTAACAACCTGACTGGCGACCTGGTACTCACCAGTCCGCCTCTGGGAATGGATCCAGCAGCCACCTTTATTGGCAGCACCACTGGGGGTGAAGACCTGGAAAAGATTGAGTCCTTGTTGGCTCGTCTTCTCGACATCATCCAAAAGCCACCCGCAGGCGGTGCCTCATATGACTTCGAGCGCTGGGCCAAGGAAGTGGACGGCGTAACCGACGCCCTGGCATTACCCAATCGCCGAGGCGGTGGGACTGTCGATGTGGTTATCACCGCCAGCACAGGCATTCCCTCGGTAGAAGTGATTGCCAACTGCCTCGCGCACATCCTGGGTCAGTGTTCGGTCTTCGCCGACGTTTGGGTCTATGCGCCAACCGTCAGGCTTGTCGACTCTACCGCTAAGGTCGAACTCGCCACTGGTTACCTGATGGTCGATGTACAGGCAACCGCACAGACCGCTTACAACGCTTTGCTAGGAGCATTAAAACCTCGTGACACTCTAAAACGTTCGCAGATCGAGGCCATGATCAACAACCTGGCGGGCGTCACAGATCGCTCCGTCACTACGCCGGTTGGCAATGTAAACGCCTCCGACGACGTGGCCCTGGTTGGTTGGATTCGTCCAGGTGTCATCACCTTGAGCCTGCTGTGATGACCACGCTCGCCGATCAGCTCAGGTTGCTATTGCCACCCGGTTCCTACGACGGCACTGCGCCGAATCTCTCCGCTACCATCGAGGCCGAAGCAAACGCTTTGACCTTTTCGGATACACAAGCGGATGCGGTCTACAGCGCCATATTCCCAGACTCGGGCGATGGGCTGATTGACTGGGAGCGTGTTCTGGCATTGCCCGACCCCTGTTTGACCGGTGTTCCCCAGTCCGTTGGCCAGAGAGTCCAAGCGATTGTCAGCAAGCTGCCAGGACGTGGAGGCCAGAGCAAAGCCTTCTTTATCGCCGTGGCCAAGACCCTGGGCTACGACATCACCATCACCACTTTCCGGCCAGCCCGCGCCGGTATAGCGCGGGCTGGCGACCCTATCTACGGCGGCGATTGGGCGTTCACCTGGCGCGTCAACGCCCCGACGACGACCATCAGCCATGCCGTTGCTGGAATTACCGGAGCTGGAGACCCGCTGGCTGCGTGGGGCAATAAATCCCTTGAATGTCGGCTTAGCCAAATGAAACCGGCTGAATCCATCTTGCTGTTCGGTTACGGAGACAACTAATGCAAAAGATCGGGAGCAGTACCACCTCGGCGACCGCTGCGGGTGAGTACACCGAAGGTAATCCGGGGGCGGGCGTCAGTCCCACGCTACTCAAAGCGGTCTGGTTAAACAGCATTCAGCGCGAGCTGGTTGCTGTTGTCGAAGGGGCTGGCCTTGTTTTAGATCCTACCCACGACGACCAGTTATTGAGTGCTTTGCAAATTCTTGGTCGGCAAAGTGCTAGCGCTTATGCGGCAGACACCGGGGTTGCGAACGCTTACGTTGTCGCTTATGCGCCAGCAATAGCAGCCTTGACCGACGGCCTGACCCTGAAATTCAAGGCCAAAACCGCGAATACTGGGGCTAGCACCTTTAGTCCTAACGGCTTGCCAGCAGGACCAATCGTTGGTGGAGCGAATTCTGCTCTTCAGGGCGGAGAGATAGTCCCTACGGGTGAGGTATGGGTGCAATGGAACAGCACTGTCGGGACTGGCTCGTGGGTGATGATCGACAGTTCTGGTGGTGCCACTCAGGTTACCGCTGGTACGAAAAGCCAGCATGCGGCGACAATGGCCCAGCTTCAGTCTGGTGCCTCATCGTTCGCCCTGGACACCGGAACGGCCAACACCTACGTCTGCGCCTTTCTGCCCGCAATCATTGCTCGCACCGAAGGCCTACCAATCCGATTCAAGGCCAAGACCGCCAACACTGGCGCATCGACACTCAATGACGGGCTGGGCGTCGTAGCACTGGTTGGCGGTGCTCATTCGGCGCTACAGGGCAGCGAGATCGTTGCCAATGGTGATTGCTGGGTGCAATGGAACACCTCAATCGGTGGCGGCGCTTACATCCTGCTGTTTTGCACGGGGGCGTCCGAGCAAATCGGTCCCGGAACGAAAAGCCAGCACGCGATGCAGCTCGGCCAGGCCGTCGGCCGCCTGCTGAATATCCAGGTGATTACGGCGAGCGGAACCTACGTACCCACGCCCGGTATGAATAACGCTCGTGTGCGAGGCGCAGGAGGCAGCGGCGGCACTGGTAGCGCGAGTGCTACCACGTCAACACAGTCATCGGCACCAGGCGGAACCGCTGCAGGCAGCAACTTCGATGCATGGTTATCGGCTGCAACAATTGGCGCAAGCCAAGCGGTGACTATTGGTTCCGCTGGCATTGCTGGCGTTGCTGGTGGTGCTGGTGGGGCTGGAGGCGCAACCACCTTTGGTGCGTTACTTACTGCGCCTGGCAGCAACGGCGGGGTGGGGTGCCCAGCAGTATCCACAGCTGTATCTGGCTTATGCTCCGCTGGTCAACCGGGAAGTATAGCTACAGGCGGAAATATTATTAATGCAACGGGAAGCCCTGGAACCGTTGGCATCATGGCTAATGGGTCGACAATATCCGGTACGGGGGGCAGTTCACCCTTTGGTGCAGGAGGGCCAGCATCGACACCGGGTTCGGGCTATGGCGCAGGCTCAGGAGGGTCGCCCAATAGTATTTCTTCCGCTGCCAGAGTTGGGATCGTTGGAACCCAAGGCGTTTTAGTTATCGAGGAGTATGCATAAATGGGAACTTACGCACTGATCAATAGCGCGACGGGCCTGGTCGAAAACACCATCATTTGGGACGGCGTGTCCGACTGGTCACCAGCGGACGGCTATAGTGCGGTCGCGACAGAGGCCGCGAGTATCGGCTGGAGCTATGTGGATGACGTGTTTGTCGCGCCTGCGATTGTTCCTCCCGCCCCCGAAGACATTCTGCTGGCCAACACGGTCACCCGTGATTCGCTGCTTTCGCGGGCGGCGCTGGCCATTGCCCCGCTTCAAGATGCCGTGGATCTGGATGACGCCACCCCGGACGAAGCGGCGCTGCTGAAAAAATGGAAGCAATACCGGGTGGCGGTCAATCGCATCGACCTGATGCCACTTGCTCCCGCCTGGCCTAGCGCACCCGAGTGATTCGAGGAATTCAGCGCCGCCTTCGGGCGGTTTTCTTGTTGGTGCGGTAGCCGCTTCACGTGACAATTGAGTTGAGCACGATTTTGGAAATCGGGCCGCCCACGGCCTGCGCTTTTTGAGGAGGTGATGATAAGCGTGGGTAGTGCCAAGCACCGCGCTAATTACCAAGGACATTCATCGTGCGTATCTGTGCCAAATATCGCGTTAAGCGGTGCCAATTCCGGCGCGCGCTTACAGGCAGATCAAAATCTCTGTAGGAGTAACCGGGACGCGCAGTCTTGTTCGCGAAGGCGGCTTATCTGACACACCGCCACCGATCACGACACACAAATCAAAACCAGTTTTCTGCGCGACAGCGCGGCGTCGGAGACAAGGCGGGGCCTCTTACAGCGCTACCGCCTGCTTGGTCAACAACTCGACAAATGCCTTGGCCATCGGTGAGTGCTGGTCCCGGCGCTGCACCAGCCACACTGCGGTATTGGCGTCGGCATCGAGCAAGGTGCGGTAAACCACGCCATCGATGCGCATGCGCTGGTAAGACGCAGGCAACACCGTCACGCCCAGCCCCGCTGCGACCAACCCGATAATCGTCATCGCCTCGCCCGCCTCTTGAGTGATCAGCGGACTGAAGCCGGCCTCGCGCGCCAGGTTCAATAGTTGCGCGTACAAACCGCTGCCGTATGAGCGCGGGAAGAATACGAAAGGCTCAGCCGCCAGCGCCGACAGCTGCAGGCCTTTCTCACTGCCCACGGCCAACGGATGGTCAGCCCGGATAATCGCCACCAGAGGCTCGCGGAACAACTCCACGGCGACCAACGATTCCGGCAAGGGCAGCGGACGCATGATGCCGACCTGCACCGATTCATCCACCAGTGACTCGGCCACTTCCTTGCTGCTCATTTCCTGCAACGCCAGGTGAACCGCAGGGAAAGCCTGACGGAACGCAAAAATCGCCTGTGGAATGCTTGAGTTGAAGGGCGCCGATGAGGTGAAACCGATTTTCAGCTCACCTAACTGCCCCAACTGCGCACGCCGCGCCACGTCGGCGGCTTTGTCGACTTGGGCCAGCACCAGACGAGCCTCGTCCAGAAACAGCCTACCGGCTTGGCTAAGCTCAACCCGACGATTGGTGCGTTCGAACAAACGCGCCCCTACCTCATGCTCCAGAGCCTGAATTTGCTGGCTCAGCGGCGGCTGGGAGATACCCAGTGCCTGCGCGGCCCGGCCGAAATGCAGTTCTTCGGCCACCGCGATGAAATACCGAAGATGACGCAATTCCATGAATTCACCATTAGGTCGTTTTAGATATTAAACAGGTCGAACAATATATTGGAAAGGATCATTAGCAAGCTATATTCTTTTTCACATTGTCCGACCCGCCGCCCCACTGAGGTCCATTGTGAAAACTGCTGCTGCCCCGTTCTCTAAACATATCGAGCCATCGCCCACCAGCGATGTCGCGATGGCGTTGAGCGATATCTTCATCGAAAAAGGCACGCCGATGTTCATGCGCACGGTGCTGGCATTGTTCTCTGGCGGCTTTGCAACCTTTGCCCTGCTGTATTGCGTGCAGCCGATGATGCCAGTCCTGTCCCATGAGTTTTCGATCAACGCGGCGCAAAGCAGCCTGATTCTTTCGGTGGCCACTGGCATGCTCGCCATCGGTTTACTGATCACCGGGCCCATTTCGGATCGGCTTGGGCGTAAACCTGTGATGGTGACGGCACTGTTTTGCGCGGCGCTGTTCACCATGATCAGCGCACTGATGCCGACGTGGGAGGGCATCCTGTTGACACGCGCCTTAGTCGGCCTGTCGCTCAGCGGCCTGGCAGCGGTAGCGATGACCTACCTCAGCGAAGAAATTCATCCGCAGCACATCGGCCTGGCCATGGGCCTGTACATCGGCGGCAACGCCATTGGCGGCATGAGCGGCCGTCTTATCACAGGGGTCCTGGTCGACTTTATTAGCTGGCATACGGCGATGCTGATCATTGGCGGTTTGGCAATGATCGCCGCGACAGTGTTCTGGAAGATCCTCCCGGAATCACGCAACTTCCGTCCTCGCTCGCTGCACCCTCGCAGCCTGCTGGATGGCTTCATCCTGCAGTTTCGCGATGCCGCTCTGCCGTGGCTGTTTCTCGAAGCCTTCCTGCTGATGGGCTCTTTCGTCACGTTGTTCAACTACATCGGCTATCGCTTGCTGGCTGAGCCCTACCACCTGAGCCAATCGCTGGTTGGACTGTTCTCCGTGGTGTACCTATCCGGTATCTACAGTTCGGCGAAAATCGGTGCGCTGGCCGACAAACTCGGTCGGCGTAAAGTCTTGTGGTCGGTGATTGTGCTGATGCTGGCGGGTATAGCCCTGACGATGTTCACCCCGCTGTCGTTGGTGATCGTCGGCGTACTGCTGTTCACGTTCGGCTTTTTCGGCGCCCACTCGGTCGCCAGCAGCTGGATCGGCCGCCGTGCGCTCAAGGCCAAAGGCCAGGCTTCATCGCTCTATTTGTTCTGCTACTACGCAGGCTCCAGCGTGGCCGGTACCGCAGGTGGGATGTTCTGGCACTACGCGGGCTGGAATGGCATTGGCCTGTTCATCGGCGTATTGCTGCTGATCGCCCTGGCGGTGGCTGTTCGTTTAGCCAGGTTGGCGCCACTGGTGACTCCCTACTGAAAGCGTCGCGGGCAAGCGCGCGCCTACGCACGCTTGCCCGCGATGGGTCGCTAAGCGGCCGCAGACAGCTTACTGGTGATATTGCGCCGACAGTTCGTGCACAGCTTCCATGAAGACGCCTGCGTTGGCTGGGTCGACTTCTGGGGTGATGCCATGACCGAGGTTGAAGACGTGGCCCGTGCCGCTGCCATAGCGGGCGAGGATGCGGGCGACTTCGGTGCGGATGGCGGTAGGGTTAGCGTAAAGCACGGTAGGGTCCATGTTGCCTTGCAACGCGACTTTGTTGCCGACGCGTCGACGTGCTTCTCCGATGTCGCAGGTCCAGTCCAGGCCCAAGGCATCAGCACCGGCGTCGGCGATGCTTTCAAGCCACAGCCCGCCGCCTTTGGTGAACAGGATGACCGGCACTTTGCGCCCGTCGTGTTCACGGATCAGGCCGCTGACAATTTTACGCATGTAGGCCAGGGAGAACTCCTGATACGCGGCGTCCGACAGGCTGCCACCCCAACTGTCGAAGATCTGCACCGCTTGCGCGCCCGCGAGAATCTGGCCGTTGAGGTACGAGGTCACCGACTGCGCCAGTTTATCCAGCAGCAGGTGCATGGCTTGTGGGTTGTCGTAGAGCATAGCCTTAGACTTGCGGAAGTCTTTCGACGAGCCGCCTTCGACCATGTAGGTCGCCAGGGTCCATGGGCTGCCGGAGAAGCCGATCAGCGGTACACGGCCGTTGAGTTCACGGCGGATGGTGCTGACCGCGTCCATCACATAACCCAGGTCTTTCTGCGGATCAGGAATCGGCAGGGCTTCGATATCGGCCAGGGTGGAGACGGTTTTTTTGAAGCGCGGACCTTCCCCGGTTTCGAAGTACAGGCCCAGGCCCATGGCGTCGGGGATGGTCAGAATGTCAGAAAACAGGATCGCCGCGTCCAGTTGCGGGTAGCGATCCAGCGGTTGCAGAGTGACTTCGCACGCGAACTCCGGGTTCATGCACAAGCTCATGAAATCACCGGCCTTGGCCCGACTGGCGCGGTATTCCGGCAGGTAGCGACCGGCCTGACGCATCATCCACACCGGGGTGACATCGACGGGTTGCTTGAGCAGGGCACGAAGGAAACGGTCGTTCTTCAGGGCAGTCATGTCGGCATCCGGTTAAAAAGTGCGGGTATTTTCTCAGAGCGCAACGCAAAAGGCACGGCATGAGCCGTGCCTTTTATATATTGAGGCAATTTGTCGCAGAAATCAGAGGCCACGCCACCCTGTCGGGGTGATCACAGCCCCAGGTAATCCAGAATCCCTTCGGCAGCGTTGCGGCCCTCGAAGATCGCTGTCACCACCAGGTCAGACCCGCGAACCATGTCGCCACCGGCGAAGATTTTCGGGTTGCTGGTCTGGTGCTTGAACTGCGCCTGTTCCGGGGCAATGACGCGACCCTGGCTGTCAGTCTGGATGCTGAACTCCTCAAACCACAACGACGGGCTTGGACGGAAACCGAATGCGATGACCACGGCATCAGCCGGGATGATTTCTTCGGAGCCCGGGATTGGCTCGGGGCTGCGGCGGCCGCGGGCGTCTGGTTCGCCGAGACGGGTCTCGACCACCTTAACGCCTTCGACCCGATCTTCGCCAACGATAGCGATGGGCTGACGGTTATAGAGGAATCTCACCCCTTCTTCCTTGGCGTTCTTCACTTCTTTGCGCGAGCCGGGCATGTTCGCTTCGTCGCGACGATAAGCACAGGTCACCGATTTGGCGCCCTGGCGGATCGCGGTGCGGTTGCAGTCCATCGCGGTGTCACCACCGCCGAGCACCACAATCTTCTTGCCCTTCATGTCGACGAAATCTTCCGGCGACTTTTCGAAGCCCAGATTGCGGTTGACGTTGGCAATCAGGTAATCCAGCGCATCGTGCACGCCTGGCAGGTCTTCACCGGCAAAGCCACCCTTCATGTAGGTGTAGGTGCCCATGCCCATGAACACGGCATCGTATTCTTCAAGCAGTTGATCGATGGTGACGTCTTTGCCGACTTCGGTATTGAGGCGAAACTCGATACCCATGCCGGTGAAGACTTCGCGGCGATTGCTCAGCACGCTTTTTTCCAGCTTGAACTCCGGGATGCCGAAGGTCAGCAGACCGCCGATTTCCGGGTTCTTGTCGAACACCACCGGGGTCACGCCACCGCGCACCAGCACGTCGGCACACCCCAGGCCCGCAGGCCCGGCACCGATCACCGCAACACGTTTGCCGGTCGATTTGACCTTGGACATGTCTGGACGCCAGCCCATGGCAAAGGCGGTGTCGGTGATGTATTTCTCCACCGAACCGATGGTGACCGCGCCAAAACCGTCGTTAAGGGTGCAGGCACCCTCGCACAGACGATCCTGAGGGCAAACCCGGCCGCAGACTTCCGGCAGGGTGTTGGTCTGGTGCGACAGCTCTGCGGCCGCCAGGATATTGCCTTCGGCCACCAGCTTGAGCCAGTTGGGAATGAAGTTGTGCACCGGGCACTTCCATTCGCAATACGGGTTACCGCAACCCAGGCAGCGGTGGGCCTGATCGGCCGACTGCTGGGGTTTGAACGGTTCGTAGATCTCTACGAACTCTTTCTTGCGTTGACGCAACAGTTTCTTCTTCGGATCTTTGCGCCCGACCTCGATGAACTGGAAGTCATTATTCAGACGTTCAGCCATGTTAAAACCTCATCAAACACTTCAGGCGCATATCACTGCGGGTTGGCACGGGTGCTGGAAAGCAACGATTTCAAGCTGGCAGCCTTAGGCTTGACCAACCAGAACCGACGCAGGTAGTCGTCGAGGTTTTCGGTGAGGTGGCGACCCCACTCACTATTGGTTTCCTCGACGTATTCGGCCAGCACGCGTTGCAGGTGACTGCGATAAGCCTCCATCGTTTCGCCGCTGATCCGTTGGATTTCCACCAGTTCGTGGTTGACCTTGTCAACGAAGGTGTTGTCCTGGTCCAGCACGTAGGCGAAACCACCGGTCATACCGGAACCGAAGTTGTAGCCCGTTTTACCCAGTACACAGACGAAACCGCCTGTCATGTATTCACAGCAGTGATCGCCCGTGCCTTCCACGACGGTGTGGGCACCGGAGTTTCGCACGCCAAAACGCTCGCCAGCCGTACCGGCCGCGAACAGTTTGCCGCCGGTTGCGCCATACAAACAGGTGTTGCCGATGATGGCGCTGTCCTGGGACTTGTACGCGCTGCCAATGGGCGGAACGATGACCAGCTTGCCGCCGGTCATGCCTTTGCCGACGTAGTCGTTGGCGTCGCCTTCCAGGTACATGTTCAAGCCACCGACGTTCCACACGCCGAAACTTTGCCCGGCCGTGCCTTTGAAGCGGAACGTGATCGGCGCCTTGGCCATGCCCTGGTTGCCGTGCAGCTTGGCGACTTCGCCGGAAATCCGCGCGCCGATGGACCGGTCGCAGTTGCAAATATTCATCGAGAAGTCCGCACCGCTGAGGCCAACGATTGCAGGTTTGGCCATCTCGACCATTTCCTCGGCCAGCAAGCCTTTATCAAACGGCGGGTTGCGCTCCACTTTGCAGAATTGGGGCTTGTCCGCCGGGATGTAATCGCTACCCAACAGCGGCGTCAAATCCAAGTGCTGCTGCTTGGCGGTTTCGCCTGGCAGGATTTCCAGCAGGTCGGTACGCCCGATCAGTTCTTCGAGGGTGCGAACGCCCAGTTTGGCCAACCACTCACGGGTCTCTTCGGCGACGAAGGTGAAGAAGTTCACCACCATGTCGACGGTGCCGATGTAGTGATCTTTGCGCAGCTTCTCGTTCTGCGTCGCCACGCCGGTGGCGCAGTTGTTCAGGTGGCAGATGCGCAGGTATTTGCAGCCCAGGGCGATCATTGGCGCGGTGCCGAAGCCGAAGCTTTCAGCGCCAAGAATGGCCGCCTTGATCACGTCCAGACCGGTTTTCAGACCCCCATCGGTCTGCACCCGGACTTTGCCGCGCAGGTCGTTGCCGCGCAGAGTCTGGTGCGTTTCGGCCAAGCCGAGTTCCCACGGAGCGCCCGCGTATTTGATCGAGGTCAGCGGCGAAGCACCGGTGCCACCGTCGTAACCGGAGATGGTGATCAGGTCGGCGTAAGCCTTGGCCACACCGGCCGCGATGGTGCCAACGCCCGCCTCTGCCACCAACTTGACCGAAACCAACGCAGCAGGGTTGACCTGTTTCAGGTCAAAAATCAGCTGCGACAAGTCTTCGATGGAGTAGATGTCGTGATGCGGCGGTGGTGAAATCAGGGTCACGCCAGGCACCGCATAACGCAGCTTGGCGATCAAACCGTTGACCTTGCCACCGGGCAACTGCCCGCCTTCGCCGGGCTTGGCGCCCTGCGCGACTTTGATCTGCAGCACTTCGGCGTTGACCAGGTATTCAGCGGTAACACCAAAACGGCCGGTCGCTACTTGCTTGATCTTCGAGCTTTTCGCCGTGCCGTAACGCACAGGGTCTTCGCCGCCCTCACCGGAGTTAGAGCGTGCGCCCAAGCGGTTCATCGCTTCGGCCAAGGCTTCGTGCGCCTCGGGTGACAGCGCGCCGAGGGAAATCCCCGCGGAGTCGAAGCGCTTGAGGATTTTCTCCAGCGGTTCGATTTCTTCAATCGCCAACGGCTGATCGAGGGTCGTGACCTTGAGCAGGTCGCGAAGCATCGACACCGGACGGTTGTCCACTAACGCCGTGTATTCCTTGAACTTGCTGTAATCACCTTGCTGCACGGCGGCTTGCAAGGTGCTGACAACGTCCGGGTTGTACGCGTGGTATTCACCGCCATACACAAACTTGAGCAGACCGCCCTGCTGGATCGGCTTGCGCGGGCTCCAGGCTTCGAGGGCCAACAGCTTCTGTTCGGCTTCGAGGTCGACGAAACGCGCACCCTTGATCCGGCTTGGCACGCCACGGAAGCTCAGGTTGACGATTTCATCGGCCAAGCCAATAGCTTCGAACAACTGCGCACCACGGTAAGACGCGACGGTCGAAATACCCATCTTCGACAGGATTTTCAGCAGCCCTTTGGAGATGCCTTTGCGGTAGTACTTGAACGCTTCGTCCAGGTCCGCAAGCACTTCGCCGGTACGGATCAAGTCGGCCAGCACTTCATAAGCGAGGTACGGGTAGATCGCCGACGCGCCGAAGCCCATCAACACTGCAAAGTGGTGCGGGTCACGAGCGGTGGCCGTTTCAACTAGGATGTTGCTGTCGCAACGCAGGCCACACGCGGTCAGACGGTGATGCACGGCACCCACCGCCAACGAGGCGTGAGCAGGCAACCTGCCTGGCGCGATGTTACGGTCACTCAGCACCAGTTGGGTCTTGCCGGCACGCACGGCTTCTTCGGCCTGATCGGCGATGTTGCGCACTGCGGCTTCGAGCCCGAGGCTCTCGTCATAGTTGAGGTCGATGAAGTGACGCTCGAAACCTGGACGATCCAGGGTCATCAACGCGCGCCATTTCGCAGGAGAGATGACCGGCGTGCTGAGGATCACGCGTGAAGCGTGCTCAGCCGATTCCTGGAAGATGTTGCGCTCGGCACCCAGGCAGATCTCAAGCGACATGACGATCGCTTCACGCAGCGGGTCGATGGGCGGGTTGGTCACCTGCGCGAACTGCTGACGGAAATAATCGTAAGGCGTACGTACACGCTGGGACAACACGGCCATTGGCGTGTCATCACCCATCGAACCAACGGCTTCCTGACCCTGTTCGGCCAACGGACGCAGCACCTGATCACGCTCTTCGAAGGTGACCTGGAACATTTTCATGTATTGCTTGAGCTGGTCAGTGTCGTAGCTGGCCACGCCTTGGTCGTCGGCCAGCGTCGCCTGGATACGCAAGGCGTTCTTGCGCAGCCACTGCTTGTACGGATGACGCGACTTCAAGCGGTTGTCGATGGCGTCGGTGTCAAGGATCTGACCGGTCTCGGTGTCTACCGCGAAGATCTGCCCTGGGCCGACACGGCCCTTGGCGATGACGTCTTCAGGCTGGTAGTTCCACACGCCAATCTCTGACGCCAAGGTGATGTAGCCATTCTTGGTGGTGACCCAGCGTGCCGGGCGCAGACCGTTACGGTCGAGCAGGCAGACCGCATGGCGACCATCGGTCATGACCACGCCGGCCGGGCCATCCCACGGTTCCATGTGCATGGAGTTGTATTCGTAGAACGCGCGCAGTTCGGCGTCCATGGTCTCGGCGTTCTGCCACGCAGGCGGAATGAGCATGCGCACGCCACGGAACAGGTCGATACCACCAGTGACCATCAGCTCAAGCATGTTGTCCATGCTCGAAGAGTCGGAGCCCACGCTGTTAACCAGCGGGCCCAGTTCTTCCAGATCGGGGATCAACTCATTGGCGAACTTGGTGCGACGGGCCTGTGCCCAGTTGCGGTTGCCCGTGATGGTGTTGATCTCGCCGTTATGGGCAAGGAAACGGAACGGCTGAGCCAGCGGCCATTTCGGCAGGGTGTTGGTGGAAAAGCGCTGGTGGAACACGCAAATCGCAGTTTGCAGGCGTTTGTCACTGAGGTCCGGGTAGAAGGCCGTCAGGTCCGCCGGCATCATCAAGCCTTTATAGATGATGGTCTTGTGCGAAAAGCTGCAGATGTAGTGATCGGTGTCCGCGGCGTTAGCTACCGATGACCGGCGACGGGAGCTGAACAGCTTGATCGCGAACTGCTGATCGCTCAAACCTTCGCCACCAATGAACACCTGCTCGATTTGCGGCAGACGCTCCAGGGCCAGGCGGCCGAGCACGCTGGTGTCGATGGGTACTTTGCGCCAACCGATCAGTTGCAGGCCTGCGGCCAGGATTTCGCGATTCATGTTCTCGCGCGCTGCTTCTGCCTTGGCGGTGTCCTGATTGAAGAACACCATCCCGACGGCGTACTGCTTGGGCAAATCGCTGCCGAAGTGTTCGCTGGCGATTGCGCGCAGGAACAGATCCGGTTTCTGTATCAACAGGCCACAGCCGTCGCCGGTCTTGCCGTCGGCGTTGATCCCACCGCGGTGGGTCATGCAGGTCAGGGCTTCGATAGCCGTTTGCAACAGGTTATGACTGGGTTCGCCCTGCATATGCGCAATCAGGCCGAAACCACAGTTATCCTTGAATTCATCTGGATGGTACAGACCTGCTTTCATAGACACTTTCTCACCAGGCTGCCTCTTGTCGAGGCAAATTTCTCTTCAATTCAAACACTTACCATCCGCGCCGGACGTGTGCCAGCTTTGCGGGGGCAAATGGGAGGTCATTGTACACACCGACACAAAGGCTCACAAATTTAACGACCAACAGCCGTAAATCTATGTCGCATTAATGAAAGGTTTAAAGCCAGATAATGTGCTAGCTCAAGCATTTTTACGAGCCCAGCCTGCGCGCCCCAAAACATTTATGACGTCTGGGACGCAGACACCACAAGGCGCGCTGCTCGAAAGCAGCACGCACATGCGATATTCCGGGAGTGCAGTGCCAGCGGCCTGGATAAGGCCGCTGCGACTTCAGTGCGTTGCAGCCAGATCCTGTTGGACGCTGGCGACAGTACGAGGCCAAGGTTTACCAGCCTGAACCTTGGCTGGCAATACCTGGATGGCTGCAAGAGCAGCAGCGCGGTCAGGAAAACTGCCGTAGGTCACGACATACAGGGGTTTGCCCTGCAGGGTTTTCTTGAAGTACCGGTACTCGCCACCTTGCTCTTTTACGAACGTCTGGGCAGTGGCTTCCGAGCTGGTACCTAGGATTTGCACGACATAGTGGGCAGGTGCCTGGCCGGCATACCAGCTACCGGTCGAAGCCGGCTTGGCAGCGGCAACAGCTGGTTTCTCCACAGCCTTGGGCGCTGGCTTGGCCGTCGCGACCTGGACTGGCGCCGGTTTGATCGCTGGCGCTAGAGGCTTGGCGGCGACAACAGGACGGGGGGCTGGCGTCGGTGCAGGCGTCGGTACCGGGCCTGCTGGCACGCCCACCGGCGGAGAAGTGGTCGTAACAGTCGGCGGCTGGAGGCCGCTTACGGGACCACCCTCATCGCTATCGCCATCGCCTCCAGCTTCGGCCAGAGGGCCACGCATGACAGGTTGCGACTTGCCGACCAGAGGCAAAGGCATCGGCTGCGAGTTACCGGCAAACTCAATGGCCGGGCCACCCTGATTATTCGATTGTTGAGCACTTGGCTGCCCCTGACCCAGCGGCAGTTGTGCTTGCGCATTCGCCGGTGGCGTAGCAGGCGCGGTGGCGCTGTTATTGCTGCTGCGGCCTGGCATCAGCCATGCGGCCATTATCCCGACCACGACTACTGCACCCAAAGCCAACACATGTTTCTTCGGCATTTTGAACCCCATACTTGGACGCTTGACCGCTGTGCGGCTGGCGATCATCGCTTCGATCATTGCATCGCGGGCGACCTGGTTGATCGCGCCCGGCCAACCATCGGAGTGCTCATGTATCTCGGTGATCTGATCAGCCGTGAACAACTCGATGCCTTGACCTGCACCGTCCAGGCGCTGAGCCAGGTACTCGCGGGTTTCTTCTTCGGTGTACGGTTGCAGCTCAATGACGTGGAAACGTTCTTCCTCGGCGCTGAGCTGATCCAGACGGTCGATCAATGACGACTCGCCGAACAGGAACACATGCGGGCGACCTTCCGGCGTGCCTGCTGCCAATCCGAGCAAAGCTTCGAGTGCGGATTCGCCAAGTTGTTCGGCGTCGTCCACCAATAAGTAGACCTCCTGTCCGGTCAGCGCCAATTGCACGACCTGAGACAAGATGGCGCGCATTTCCGCCTGAGCCACATTCAGCGCCTGAGCCACCTGGCGCATGACGCCCGCAGCGTCGCTGGCGCCACGCGCAGAAACCACCACACTCTGCACTGATTGCTTGTTGGTGCTGGCGACCAACGCCTGACGCAGCAACGTTTTACCGCTGCCTTGGGGGCCCGTGACCACTAACAGCAATTGGCTATAGCGTGCCAAATGATGAAGCTGACCGAGCACCGGTTTACGCTGAGCCGGGAAGAACTTGAAGCCAGGTACCCGCGCAGCAAAGGGGTCATGACTCAACTGGAAATGGCCGAGAAAGGCCTCGTCGGCGTGCAAACTAGTCATGGATTCTCATTAACCTCTAAGCTGATCCACCAAGGCGCGGTAGTCCGCTCCCAGCGTGGCCTGTAATACTTCTTTTGGATAATCGGCAGTCACAACGGCCTCGCCGATCCGCCGTAGCAGGACCAGACGCAAGCGACCATCGATCACCTTCTTGTCGATTGCCATGTGCTCAAGGAAGTCATCCTCGGTCATCTCTTCTGGCGGCACGACCGGCAGCCCTGCGCGCTGAAACAGACGAATCCCGCGATCACGCTCCTGCGAGGTGATCCACCCCAGACGCGCAGACATTTCAAGCGCCATCACGGTGCCCGCCGCCACGGCTTCACCATGCAGCCAGACGCCATAACCCATGTGGGTTTCGATAGCATGACCAAAGGTATGGCCCAGGTTCAGGGTCGCACGCACACCCGTCTCACGCTCATCGGCACCGACCACCGCAGCCTTGGCCGCACAAGAGCGCTCAATGGCAACCGTCAGGGCCGCTTGATCAAGGGCCCGCAACTGATCGACGTTTTCTTCCAGCCAAACCAGGAACGGCTCATCGCAGATCAGGCCGTATTTGATGACCTCAGCCAGACCCGCCGACAACTCGCGCGCAGGCAAGGTATTGAGCGTGGCGGTGTCGATCAGCACCACATTGGGCTGATAGAAAGCGCCCACCATGTTCTTGCCCAGCGGATGGTTGATCCCGGTCTTGCCACCCACCGACGAGTCCACCTGGGACAGCAAGGTGGTCGGCACCTGGATGAAGTCCACGCCGCGCTGATAACAGGCCGCAGCAAAACCGGCCATGTCACCAATAACCCCGCCGCCCAAGGCGATAACGGTGGTGCGGCGATCATGCCGAGCCGTGAGCAAGGCGTCGAAAATAGTTTGCAACGTTTCCCAGTTTTTGAAGGCTTCACCATCGGGAAGTATCACTGGCAGCACGTTGTAAGCGCTCAGCGTGCGGGTCAATCGTTCAAGGTAGAGAGGCGCAACGGTCGCATTGGAAACAATCGCCACCTGCCGTCCGGCGATGTGCGGCGCCAGGAGATCAGGCCGATCCAACAAGCCTTCGCCAATGTAAATCGGGTAGCTTCGCTCGCCCAGATCGACCTTAAGTGTCTGCATGTGTCCCCACGTTGATTAACAAATGCGCATGCCGCGCCATCGCTGAATTCAGGTTATAAAATCATGGTGGTGATAAAAATCATGGCCTTACGCCACTTGTCGACGCGGCAGTAATGCGCCGGAGGATAACGCATTTCCGCACGCACATTAACGGGGAGCAAGCTCGGCCAGGCGGATGAGAATGTCCAGAACGACCATCCGCGGCGGTCGCTCATCGGTTTCCACCACCAGATCGGCGATTTCCCGGTAGAGCGGATCACGGATTGCCAGTAGTTCGCGCAACACGCGCGCAGGGTCGGCGTTACGCAGCAAGGGCCGGTTGCGATCACGGGCGGTACGTCCGACCTGCTGCTCCACCGAGGCATGCAAATACACCACACGCCCACCAGCATGCAGAGCCTGACGGTTTTCACTGCGCATCACAGCGCCACCGCCAGTCGCCAGCACGATACCGTCGGATGCGCACAGCTCAGCGATCATCGCCTGCTCGCGGTCGCGAAAGCCCGGCTCGCCTTCCTTATCGAAAATCCACGGGATATTGGCGCCGGTACGCAGTTCAATTTCCTTGTCGGAATCTTTGAACGGCAATCGCAGCTCTTTGGCCAGCAAACGACCGATGGTGCTTTTGCCTGCCCCCATCGGTCCAACAAGTATCAAATTTCGCACAGAATCAACGACTCACAGCAATCGCCTGGTTGTTCATGATACGCGGAGTCAGGAATACCAGCAGCTCGGATTTTGCCTCTGAAACCACGTCACGCCGGAAAAGCCGGCCAACATACGGGACATCGCCGAGAAATGGCACCTTGTCGACGGTTTTAGTTTGCGTATTGGAAAATACTCCGCCGATGACGATGGTCTCACCGTCGGAAACAAGCACCTTCGCATTGACCTCGTTTTTGTTGATAGGCGGCTGGCCGAGGACAGCATTGGCGTAATCCGGCTGATCCTTGGTGACCTTGACCTCCATGATGATACGGTTGTCCGGGGTAATCTGCGGAGTCACTTCCAGCGAGAGGACCGCCAGTTTAAATTCAATGCTCGTCGCGCCGCTGGAGCTGGCTTGCTGATACGGAATTTCAGTACCTTTGAGAATTTTCGCGGTCTCTTTGTCGGAGGTCACAACCTTGGGCTGGGAGACGACTTCACCGTTGCCGGTTTTTTCCATGGCACTGAGCTGAAGGTCCAGCAGCGTGTTATCGGTCAAGAATGAGATACCGATCGCCGAGGTTGCATTGGCCGCCCCCATGTCGACATACGGGGAGTTGAGGTTAGGTGTCGTGCCCGTAGCCGTAGTCACCAACCCACGCCCGCCGGCAGTGAACTTGCCGTTACCGCTAGCATTCGTCGAGCCACCCCATTGCACGCCCAACGCTTTGTCGTAACCGACGTTAGCTTCGACGATGCGGGCTTCGATCATCACCTGACGCACCGGTATATCCAGCTGCGAGACGATCCGGCGCAGCTCATCGAGACGGTCCTGAGTCTGGTAGGCAATGATGTTGTTAGTGCGATCATCAACGGTGATCGAGCCGCGCTCATCGGTTTTCGCATCGGCGTTGGTGACCGACTGGAACAGCTTGGCGATGTCTGCAGCCTTGGCGTAGTTCACTTGCAGCAGCTCGCGACGCAACGGCGCCAACTCGGCAATCTGCTTCATTGACTCCAGCTCCTGACGTTCGCGGGCGGCGATTTCATCCGCTGGCGCAACCAACAGGACATTACCAATTTTACGTTTATCCAAGCCTTTGGTTTTCAGCACCAGATCCAGCGCCTGATCCCACGGCACATTCTGCAAGCGCAAGGTAATCCCGCCCTGCACCGTGTCACTGGCAACCAGGTTGAGGTTGGTGAAATCGGCAATCAATTGCAGGACCGAGCGAACGTCGATTTCCTGGAAGTTCAGCGACAGTTTTTCCCCGGTGTAGACGGGCTTGTCTGCGTTGCGTCGGTCCAGGTCCTCAGTCGTCAGCGGCCGCACACTGATGGTCAATTTGTTGTCCGTTTGATAGGCAGAATAATCAAATGCCCCTGTCGGCTCGATGCTGATACTGGCTTTGTCCCCCACTGTGCTGGAATTGACGAACTGCACAGGTGTGGCGAAATCCTTGACGTCCAGTCGAACGCGCAAAGGCTCCGGCAACTGGGTTTTGGCGAAATCCACGCGAATCTTGCCGCCCTGCTCCTGAATGTCCGGAGCGATGCCCGGGTCGCTCAGCTCGATGACGACATTACCCTCGCCCAACGCACCGCGCTGGAAATCGATGTTCCTGATCGCCTTACCCATGGACACGTAGGGCTTGGCAGGCGCTGAAGCCGGAACTGAAACCCGTGCAGCGCCCTTCGCAGCGACTGGCTGGGAACCCTGAGCAGACGCCGCCCCCTTGCCCACGACGACGAACAGGTTGTTACCCTCGACCCGCGAGCTGTAAGGCGCCAATACCGTCATATTAATAATCACGCGCGTACGGTCTTTGGCCTCGACCACTACCACGCTACGCGCATTACCCATGCCCAGGTCGCGACTTTTGGTCGCCAGTTGACTGGTCACACCGGGCAAATCCAGGGCAATTCGTGCCGGCTGCTCGGTGGTATAGCCGTGCGGTGCGGCGATAGGGCCGTCGAAGGTCAGCTTCAACTCGACCCGATCTCCTGGCAAAGCGGCGACATCCAGCGCTTTCAAATTAGCTGCCTGGAGCATCGGCGAAGCCATCGCTATCCATAGCGAAACACCGATAACCGAGAAAATCCTAGTCATTATCAATTTCCGTTGTGCTGAGCCGAGGGTGTTGTACATGCTTGACCCTGCCCGTTTAAGAGCGTTCTTTGAGGGAAATACTGCGTGGCCGTTCGAGCCAGGCACCCTCTCCATCAGGAACTATTTCGACGACATCGACCTGCGAATCGCTGATTGAAACGATGCGCCCATGATTGCGTCCCAGATAATCGCCGACTTTCATTCGGTACACACCACCGCCACCGCGCATCAGGGCAAACGTCCCCGAAGCGTTGGCCATGGTGCCGACCATTTCGAATTGCTCGATATTGAATCCTTCGAGGAATTGCTTGACCCGTGTTTCATCTGGCTTGACCTGCTGCGAGCCCTTCTGCCGGCTGACCAAACTAACCTTGATCGGCGGCTGAAACGGGCTGCGCAACGACGCAGCGCTGTATGTGAACGCCTCGTAAGCGCGGAACTTAGGTAATGGCTCGATCACGCCGGTGGGCCGTAGGCGAACTTCATCCATATAGCCCTGCAAGTCGCCAAACGGGTTGCCATTATCGCAACCGGCCAGACTGATCAAGGCCAAACTCATGCACAGCAGTCGAGTGGCCCTCATGGCTGCAGCCCTTTATCGTTGTAGCGGTAGGTCTTGGCCAGAATGGTCATGCGCAGCTTTTGCGTACTGCCGGGGTCCACTGGTTTGATCTCGAAATCATGCAGGGTCACGATGCGCGGCAGACTGGCCACACCACTGACGAAGGTCGCCAGGTCGTGATAGGCACCGACCACGGTGATCTGGATCGGCAATTCGATATAGAACTGCTGGGCCGCTTCCGGCAGCAACTTGATCTCTTCGAACTCAAGACCACTGCCCAGTCCGGTGCGGGTGATGTCTTCGAGCAACCCCGGGACTTCAGTGTCGCTGGGCAATTGCCGCAACAACGCGCCAAAGGAAGTTTCCATCTCGGTCATCTGCGCTTTGTAGGCGTTCAGATTCGCCGCCTTGAACGCCTTCGTAGCAAATTGCTCTTTGAGCGTGACTTCGTTCGCCCGCGATTGATCAAGCTGATCCTGCAGGTCTTTAAGGTAAAAGTTGTAGCCCAGCGCCAGCACGACGATCAGCAACAGCGCCCCGGACATGAATTTGACCGTTGCTGGCCATGAGCCAAGGTTGTGCACGTCCAGGTCGTTGAAGTCGATCTTGCGAAGGCTCTCCAGCCACTCCCTTGGATTCATGGTTTGGCCCCTTCAACCACCGGTTGGGTCTGACGCACCGTTAACTTGAAGGTGTTTGCTTGATCCACCGTCCCCGCCGTGGTGGCTTTGACCTCGGTAAGGCTCGGCGCCTCCAGCCAATCGGAGGCCTCGAAGTTACGCATCAGGTCCGAAACACGGTTGTTCGATTCAGCAACGCCGCCAATGCTAATAAGCTTGCCAGCCATTTTTACGTCCGTGAAATACACGCCATCAGGCAAAGTACGCGCCAACTGATCGAAAATCCGCCCGATGATCGGGCGATTGCCTTGCAGGTCCTGGATGATTTTCATCCGTTCCAGCAATTGCTTGCGCCGCGCCTTGAGCTCGCTGATTTCTTTTATCCGGTCATCGAGCTGGGCAATTTCTTTTTGCACATAGGCATTGCGCGATACTTGGTGATCGACGGCATTGCTGATGTATTGATCGCCGAGGAAGATCACGCCAACGGCAATGACCAATACCCCGGCGAGCGCCGTCAGGAACTGCTTCTTGCGCTCTTCGCGCAGTTGTTCGCGCCACGGTAGCAGGTTGATCCGCGCCATCAGTCAAAGCTCCTTAGCGCCAGACCGCAGGCAATCATCAAGGCCGGTGCATCGCTTGCCAGCGCCCCCGCATTGACCTTGTTGCCCAGTGCCATGTCGGCGAACGGGTTGGCCACGAGCGTGGGCGTACCAAGGCGTTGCTGAATCAAATGGTCCAGACCTGCGATGGAGGAGGTACCGCCCGCCAGCATGATGTAGTCCACGGCGTTGTACTGCCCCGCCGCAAAGAAGAACTGCAGTGAGCGCGTTACTTGCTGAACCACAGCGTCCTTGAACGGTTGGAGCACCTCGCTGACATAGTCATCCGGCAAACCGCCCTGCTTCTTCGCCAGGCCCGCCTCTTCTACCGCCAGGCCATAACGGCGCTGAATTTCTTCGGTCAATTGCCGGCCGCCGAACAATTGCTCCCGGGTGTAGATAATCCGGCCGTTGTGCAGCACGCTCAGGGTGGTCATGGTGGCACCGATGTCGACCACCGCCACGGTCAACTGCTCGTGGTCGTTGCCCAACTGCGCAGAGAGCAAGCCGAAAGCACGTTCCAGCGCATACGCTTCGACATCCACGACCTTGGCAGTGAGGCCCGCCAGCGCCAGGGCGGCTTCGCGAACCTCTACGTTTTCCTTGCGGCAGGCGGCGAGCAGGACATCGACACGCTCTGGGTTGCGCGCGGAATAACCCTGCACTTCAAAATCGATGGCGACTTCTTCGAGGGGGTACGGAATGTACTGGTCAGCTTCAATCTTGAGCTGGCTTTCCATATCGTCGTCTGACAGGCCGGCGTCCATCTCGATGGTCTTGGTGATCACGGCGGAACCGGCCACCGCCACAGCGACGCTCTTGACGTTAGTCTTGGCCTTGATCAGCACGCGTGACAACGCATGACCCACGCCCTCGAGATCAGCGATGTTTTTTTCGACTACAGCGTTGGCTGGCAGCGGCTCGACCGCATAGGACTCAACTTTGTAGCGGGTGCCGGAGCGACTCAATTCAAGAAGCTTTACCGAGGTGGAGCTAATATCGATCCCTAGAAGGGCATGAGCCTTCTTACCGAAGAGTTCGAACACATCCGTTTCCCTATGAGTTTCCGTCACTTACGGATTATTTAATGTCCAAAGCCAGTACCAGCCGTCTTGACAGTAGCTCAAATAACGCTCGGACACGAAAAATGCTTATAATGCCGAGCGTTTTTTCGTAAAGCCAAGCTTCAAGCCGTGTTCATTTGTAGATGCCTGCGCTTAACTCATTCTTTTATCTGGAAATCCAAAAGCCTTGATACGCCTGCTGAAGTTTTTCTGGTGGTCTTTCGTCGCTGTGTTCTGCGGGCTGCTGCTCGTTTTGAGCGGTGCGTTCCTGTATCTCAGCCCGGGGCTACCCTCCGTCGACTCGCTGAGAAGCATCCAATTGCAAATTCCCCTGCGGGTTTTCAGCAGCGACGGCAAGTTGATTGCGGAGTTCGGCGAGATGCGCCGCTCACCTATTCGCTTCGCCGACATTCCACCCAGCTTCATTAACGCCCTGTTATCGGCCGAAGACGACAACTTCGCCAACCACTATGGCGTCGACCCCAGCAGCCTGATGCGCGCTGCGTCCCAGTTGGTGAAAAGCGGCCATATCCAGTCCGGCGGCAGCACGATCACCATGCAAGTCGCGAAAAACTTCTTTTTGACCAGCGAAAGAAGCTTTTCCCGTAAAACCAATGAAATCCTTCTAGCCCTGCAGATCGAGCGCGAACTGAGCAAGGACGAAATCCTTGAGCTGTACGTCAACAAGATCTATCTGGGCAACCGCGCGTATGGTATCGAAGCCGCGGCACAAGTCTATTACGGTAAATCGATCCGCGACCTGAGTATTGCGCAGATGGCGATGATCGCCGGCCTGCCCAAGGCGCCTTCGCGCTTCAACCCACTGGCCAACCCGGTGCGCGCCAAAGAGCGTCGCGACTGGATTCTGGGCCGCATGTACAAATTGGGCAAGATCGATCAGAACGCCTATCAAACCGCTTTGGCTGAACCGATCAACGCCAGCTATCACGTACAAAGCCCAGAAGTGAACGCGCCATATATCGCTGAAATGGCCCGTGCCGAAATGGTCGGCCGTTATGGCAGCGAAGCGTACACGGAAGGTTTCCGCGTCACCACTACAGTGCCAAGCAATCTTCAAGACGATGCAAATACCGCCGTACAGGAAGGCTTGATCAGCTATGACCAGCGTCACGGCTACCGTGGCCCAGAAAGCCGCCTGCCCGGCAAGACCCGCGAAGCATGGGCACTGGAGCTGACCAAGCAGCGCCCAATCAGCGGCCTTGAGCCGGCCATCGTCACTCAGGTCGAGAAAACCGGCCTGCACGTGTTGACCCGCAATGGCGAAAAAGAAGAAACCGTGGCTTGGGACAGCATGAAGTGGGGTCGGCCGTACCTCAATACCAACAGCCTGGGCAAAGTTCCGGCACAGCCGTCCGATGTTGCACAAGTCGGCGATCTGATTCGGGTGCAGCGTCAAGCGAACGGCTCGCTGAAGTTCAGTCAGCTTCCGGCCGCACAAAGCGCGCTCGTATCGCTGGACCCGCAAAACGGTGCAATTCGTGCACTGGTCGGTGGTTTCGCGTTTGAACAGAGCAATTACAACCGCGCCCTGCAGGCCAAGCGTCAACCGGGCTCAAGCTTCAAACCGTTCCTGTACAGCGCCGCGCTGGATAACGGCTTCACGGCCGCCAGCCTGGTCAATGACGCACCTATCGTGTTCGTCGATGAGTACCTGGACAAGGTCTGGCGTCCGAAAAACGACACCAATACCTTCCTCGGTCCGATCCGCTTACGCGAGGCCTTGTACAAGTCGCGCAACCTGGTGTCCATCCGCCTGCTACAAAGCCTGGGCATCGATACCGCGATCAACTACATCACCCGCTTCGGCTTCAATAAACAGGACCTGCCACGCAACCTGTCACTGGCCCTAGGCACCGCGACCCTGACGCCGATGGAAATCGCCACCGGCTGGAGTACCTTTGCCAACGGCGGCTACAAGGTCAGCCCGTACCTGATCCAGCGCATCGAGAACCGTGACGGCGCCACAATATTCGTCGCCAATCCGCCGAGTGTACCGGCCAATGACGCCAAACCCGCAGCCAACACCAACGCCACGACCTTTGCTATCAATGACAGCCCAAGCGTGGTGCCCGCCTCGGCACCCGTGACCACTGAGCCGCCGGCTCCAGCAGTCGCCGAGCGCATCGTCGATGGTCGCACCACCTACATCCTCAACAGCATGCTGCAGGACGTGATCAAGCGCGGTACCGGCCGCCGCGCCCTGTCGATGAATCGTCCCGACATCGCGGGCAAGACCGGTACGACCAACGACTCTAAGGACGCCTGGTTCACCGGCTACAACGCGGATTACATCACCACTGTCTGGACGGGCTTCGATCAGCCAGAAAGCCTGGGTCGTCAGGAATTCGGCGGCACAGTCGCCCTGCCGATCTGGATGAACTACATGAGCGCTGCGCTGAAAGACAAACCGCCGCACGTTCAAGCCGAACCGGAGGGCATCCTCAGCCTGCGAGTCGACCCGATCAGCGGCCGCGCCGCGACGCCGAGCACGCCCAACGCGTACTTCGAGCTGTTCAAAAGTGAAGATACGCCGCCCAGCGTGAACGAAGTGGGTGGTGGTGGTAATGCACCCAACAGCCCACTACCTGCGGACGAATCGGCGCCAATCGATTTGTTCTGATGACCCCATCACTCTAGGAGCGGGCCCGCGATGGCGGCCCGCCTGACACACCGAGTCAAGCTGATCGCGGGCAAGCCTGCTCTCAAACTGATTTTTAATCCTTTTAAAAACAATGTGTTGGCGCTTTATCTTGGGTGTATATCCGGCATATATGGTTGCTGGAATTATGGTTCCGCTCTTACAGCGGGTTACCTTTTACAAACGCCTAAAAGGTAACCCAAAACGCTTGCCCCTCCATACGGGTCCTCGCTGGGGCGAGGACTGCCCTCGCTCCGGCGTTGCTCCGGGGGTCGCCGCAAGGGGCCGTCCCTGGCCCCGTGCGGCTTACTCGGCATCCTTGCCTCGTCACCCCCTGCGCAACGCCTGCGCTCGGCCTCCTGGAAAAGGGGCCTTGCCGTAATTCGATACTCAATTCACTTAAAAATCAATGGCAAATCAAGACCCCGGTGGGAGCGAATTTATTCGCGAAGGCGTCTTATCTGACACACCACCACCGATCACGACACACAAATCGTAACCCAGCTTGCTACGCGACAGCGCAGCGTCGAAGACGCGGCGGGGCCTCCTACAGGGGACGGCAATTGACACATTCCCACAGATGATCGTCAGGATTCTCACCCACAAAAAAACCCTGCATCGCTGCAGGGTTTTTTGTGTATCGCGATCAGGACTTAGCCGTTGAAAACGTCATCGACGCTTTTGAGCGGGTAGTTCTTTGGATACGGCAGGGTGGCGACGCCGGTCTCGATGGCGGCTTTAGCCACGGCATCGGAGATCACACCCAGCAGGCGCGCATCCATTGGTTTCGGAATGATGTACTCACGACCGAATTCCAGTTTGATACCACCGTACGCGTCGCAGACTTCCTGAGGAACCGGCAGCTTGGCCAGTTTACGCAGGGCGTGGGCGGCAGCGATTTTCATCTCTTCGTTGATACGCTTTGCACGAACATCCAGTGCGCCACGGAAGATGAACGGGAAGCCCAATACGTTGTTGACCTGGTTCGGGTAGTCCGAACGGCCAGTGGCCATGATCACGTCATCGCGAGTGGCATGAGCCAGTTCTGGTGCGATTTCCGGGTCCGGGTTCGAGCACGCGAACACAATCGGATCCTTGGCCATCAGCTTCAGGTTATCAGCGCTCAGCAGGTTTGGACCCGACAGGCCAACGAACACGTCAGCGCCGTGCAGGGCATCAGTCAGCGTGCGTTTTTCAGTCGCGTGGGCGAACACGGCCTTGTACTGGTTCAGATCGTTACGGCCGGAGTGAATCACGCCGGTACGGTCGACCATGAAGATGTTTTCGATCTTCGCACCCATGCTCACCAGCAACTTCATGCAGGAGACGGCTGCTGCGCCTGCGCCCAGGCAAACGATTTGGGCGCTGTCCAGGCTTTTACCAACAATTTCCAACGCGTTGATCATGCCGGCCGCGGTAACAATCGCCGTGCCGTGCTGGTCATCGTGGAACACCGGAATGTCACATTGCTCGATCAGTGCTTTCTCGATCTCGAAGCACTCTGGCGCCTTGATGTCTTCAAGGTTGATGCCGCCAAAGGTGATGGAGATGCGTTTAACGGTGTCGATGAACGCTTGTGGGCTTTCTGCATCGACTTCGATATCGAAAACGTCGATCCCCGCGAAACGCTTGAACAGTAAGCCTTTACCTTCCATCACGGGCTTGGAAGCCAATGGACCAAGGTCACCGAGACCAAGAATGGCGGTGCCGTTGGAAATGACCGCGACCAGATTACCCTTGCCGGTGTACTTATAGGCAAGTTCAGGATCACGGGCAATTTCACGCACCGGCTCGGCAACGCCAGGGCTGTAAGCCAAGGCTAGATCGCGAGCAGTGGCGGTAGGCTTGGTTATCTCGACGCTCAGTTTCCCTGGGCGAGGCTTGGCATGATATTCGAGAGCGGCAGTTTTCAAATCTGACATGTGGGCATTCCGCTTTTTACTGTTGGACTGACGGACCGCCGAGGATACGCAAGAAGGAAAGTCCTAACAAGACTGTCCAGTCACTTGTGTCAAGGGCCGGCCACTACGACTTTACGCCAAGGGGTGTGGAACACAAGGCCATGTCTGTCCACAATTAACAAATAAACTGTCTACAGTTTTTATCGATCAGGAAGGTTCAGCATCGCAGGATGAGTGATGGGTAACATCCAGCGCGCCTGCCCGGACTTCAATCCGCCACGACGCGAACGATCAATCACCCAACCACGGGCTTCGATGGACCGGCCTTTAAGGCGCTCCAGTCGAGAGACGTCGAACTGGCTCACAAGATTCGGTGCAATCCGCAACACCAGCGAGCCCTGCAGCTCGATCCACACGCCGCCAGCATTGCGCTGCACGTCGCTGACCTGCCCGGAGACCAGGGCGAAACCGCCGCTATTGATGTGCCCGACAGGCTGTACCGGCGACGTACGCCACACCCCGAGGCCGGCCTGTCGGGCGCTGCGTTCCGCCGCCTGCTGACAGTCGAGCAAGGCGACATTGGGCGCAATTGCCACGTGATAGGCCAAGCCCTCGACCAACAGCTGCGCCTCAAGATTTGCACCCTGACGACCATAGACATTGGCCAGCGTACGGCCGTAATGATCTTTTGGCGCTTGACCCACCAGCAGACTGACCCGACCGTCATTCTCGTCGACCAGACGTTGCAGGCGGCGTTTGGCGGCTTCGGCGAAGGGCTCGGCTGAACGAGCTTTTTTGCCGGTCTCCGGCGCATTCAGGCCAATCAGCCGCACACTGCGACCATCGCTCAGGCGCAGGGTGTCACCATCCACGACGCGCTGTACCGCGAAAACAGGCAGGGAGTCGGGTGCCGGGCATAAGGCCTGTGCCGCAGTCAGCCAAATCGCGGACATAAAAAAAGCGCCCACGAGGGACGCCCTTTTAAGCAGCCTGGAGCAGTCCATCGGACCTTCCAGAACGGCCAATCTTACTCAGCAGCAGCTTCAGGAGCTTTAGCTGCGCCGAAAGCGCCGAAACGCGATTTGAACTTGTCGACACGGCCGCCGATATCAAGAGTCTTCTGCTTGCCGGTGTAGAACGGGTGGCACTCGTTGCACACGTCAAGGCTCAATGGCTTGGCGAGGTTGGAACGAGTGTGGATCACGTTGCCGCAGCTGCAAGTGGCGACAATGGCTTCGTAAACTGGATGAATATCAGCTTTCATGGGTATTTCTCCGGGCTAGCGTGCCGCCGCGCAACACTATTGTTGAACACCGCACGTAATAAGGCTGCGGATACTACCAGACATCGCCAATGACGCAAGCGAACGTTCAAACCGGTCGTCTGCTAAGATCGCCGCTTCGTCACAGACCGTTACAGAGAACCCTCCGCGTGCCCGACGCCATTTTGCGCCTCGCTCTGCCCTCGCCGCTCAGACGCTTATTCGACTATCGCGCTCCCGCTGGGGTGCTGCGCAGTGCGTTGCAGCCAGGCATGCGCGTGCGCGTGCCGTTCGGTCGCCGCGAGATGATTGGGATTTTGGTGGAAATCACTGATCACAGTGAAGTCCCGGCCGAAAAACTCAAACCGGCCGTGGCCATCCTCGACGAGCATCCGCCGCTACCGCCTTCGCTGTTCAAGCTGTGCCTGTGGACGTCGCAGTATTACCAGCACAGCCTCGGCGACACCTTGAGCTGGGCCTTGCCGGTACTCCTGCGCCAGGGCGAGCCCGCCGAAGCGCGCCAGGAGCGTTTCTGGCAAGTGGCCCCCGGCGCAAAACTCGATGACCCACGCATCGCCCGCGCGCCGAAACAGCGCGAGGCCCTGACCACGCTCGCCCAGCATCCGCATGGCGTGGCAAATCAGTTGCTCAGCAAACTGATGCTGAACCGGGAAAGCCTGAACCTGCTGCTGGCCAAGGACATGGTTCAGGTCGAAGTCCGCCGCCACGCGCCCAGCGAACGCCATGAACGTTGGCTGGCGCAACCGGAGTTGCCACTCAACCCCGAACAACGCGCCGCATACGAAGCCATTCGTGCCGGCTTCGACACCTTTCATGCGTTTCTGCTGGCAGGTGTCACCGGCAGCGGCAAGACCGAAGTCTATTTACAGCTGATCCGCGAAACCCTCGAAGCCGGCAAACAGGCGCTGGTGCTGATCCCGGAGATCAACCTCGGCCCGCAAACCCTGGCGCGTTTCGAACAGCGATTCAATGCGCGCATCGCGCTGGTGCACTCGGCGGTCAATGACCGCGACCGCCTGGATACCTGGCTGGCCGCGCGCGATGGCGAGGCTGACATTATTATCGGCACCCGCTCCGCGCTGTTCACGCCGATGAAAAATCCCGGCCTGATCATCATTGATGAAGAGCACGACGGCTCCTATAAACAGCAGGAAGGTCTGCGCTATCACGCCCGAGATCTGGCGCTGGTACGTGCCCGGCAGGAAAACATTCCGATTGTGCTCGGCTCGGCCACGCCGTCGCTGGAAAGCCTGCACAACGCCTACACCGGTCGCTATGGCTTGCTACGCCTGAACCAGCGCGCAGGTAGTGCGCAACAACCGCGCTTCCTGCGGCTGGACGTAAAAAGCCGGCCATTGGACAGCGGCATTTCCGGGCCGATGCAGCAAGCCATCGCTCAGACCCTTGCCGCAGGCCAACAGGTCTTGGTGTTTCTTAACCGCCGCGGCTTTGCGCCAACCTTGCTCTGTCACGACTGCGGCTGGCTCTCGGAATGCCCGCGCTGCGATGCGCGCATGACCGTGCACCAGCGTTCCGGCGAACTGCGCTGCCACCATTGCGGCCATGTCGAGCGTGTCCCGCGCCATTGCCCGGCGTGCGGCAAGGTCGATCTGCGCCCAGTGGGTGCAGGCACAGAACGCGCTGAAGAGCGGCTGGGCATTTTGTTCCCCGACTTCCCCGTGCTGCGGGTCGACCGCGACAGCACCTCACGCAAAGACGCGATGAACCAACTGTTTACCACCATTCAGCGCGGCCAGCCGTGCATTCTGGTCGGCACACAAATGCTCGCCAAAGGGCACCACTTCCCGCGCGTGACCCTGGTTTCGATTCTGGATGCCGACGGTGGTTTGTTTTCCGGCGACTTCCGCGCCAGCGAGCGCATGGCGCAGTTGATCGTTCAGGTCGCAGGGCGTGCAGGACGGGCCGAAGAGCCAGGAAAAGTGATCATCCAGACCCATCTGGCCGACCACCCCCTGTTGATCCAGCTGACCGAACAGGGCTACTTCGCCTTCGCCGAACAAGCGCTGAGCGAACGCCGTGCGGCCGGCCTGCCACCGTTCTCCCATCTAGCACTCCTGCGCGCCGAAGCGCACAAACCGGGGCAGGCCGAAGGCTTTCTCGACAACGCCTGTGCCGAGGCCGAACGCTTGCTGGCTGAAATGAATCTGGGCGCGATTGAACTACTGGGCCCGGTTCCGGCTCCGATGGAACGGCGAGCCGGTCGTTACCGTGCGCAGTTGTTGCTGCAAGCCAGTGCCCGAGCACCTCTGCACCGGTTGCTCAGTGCCTGGTTGCAGGTGCTTGAAAACATGCCCAGCGGACGCCAGGTACGCTGGTCGCTGGATGTGGACCCGGTGGATTTGTATTGACGGATGCCGATGAATCTATGCTGGCCCCTTCACGAATGAATTCGCTCCCACAGAAAAATCGCGTATTTCAATGTGGGAGCGAATTCATTCGCGAATGATTAAAACGCCGGCATCTGCGAGACCGCATGTCCATCATGGTTGGCAAGCCTGCCATCGCAACGGATAATGCCCAGTTTTTCCACCAGCGCACCCAGGCGCCGCCGCGTTTGCGGTCGAAAGAGAAGACCATGAAAGACACCATTCGCCAGCTGATCCAACAAGCCCTGACCCAACTCGTCAACGAAGGCGTCTTGCCTGAAGGGCTGACGCCGGCGATTCAGGTGGAAAACGTGCGGGACAAAACCCACGGCGACTTCGCCAGTAATATCGCGATGATGCTGGCCAAGCCTGCTGGCCTGAAACCCCGTGATCTGGCGGAAAAACTGGTCGCTGCGATGCCCGCCGATGCTCAGGTCAGCAAAGTCGAAATCGCCGGCCCCGGCTTTCTCAACTTCTTCCAGAACACCCAGGCCCTGGCGGCGCGCCTTGATGCCGCGCTGATCGACCCGCAGCTGTCGGTCCGCAAGGTCGGTCCTGTACAGCGCGTGGTGGTCGACCTGTCCGCGCCCAACCTGGCCAAAGAGATGCACGTCGGCCACCTGCGCTCGACCGTCATTGGCGACGGCGTGGCCAATGTGCTGACGTTCCTTGGCGACACCGTGATTCGTCAGAACCATGTGGGCGACTGGGGCACCCAATTCGGCATGCTCCTCGCGTACCTGCAGGAAAAGCCGACGACCAGCGATGAGTTGTCGGACCTGGAGAATTTCTACCGTGCAGCCAAGCAGCGCTTCGACGAATCCGAAGAGTTCGCTGAGCGCGCCCGAGGCCTGGTGGTCAAACTGCAAGCCGGTGACCCGGAATGCCTGGCGTTGTGGGAGCATTTCAAAAACATCTCCCTGTCCCACTGCCAAACGATCTACGACCGCCTGAACGTCAACCTGACCCCGGCCGACGTCAGAGGCGAAAGCGCCTATAACGATGACCTGGCCACGGTGGTCAGCGACCTCAAGACCGCAGGCCTGCTGGTCGAGAGCAACGGCGCCCAGTGCGTGTTCCTCGAAGAATTCAGAACTGCTGAAGACACGCCTCTGCCGGTGATCGTGCAAAAGGCGGGCGGCGGTTATCTGTACGCCACCACCGATCTGGCTGCCATCCGCTACCGCAGCAATGTGTTGAAAGCCGACCGCGCGCTGTACTTTGTCGATCAACGTCAGGCCCTGCACTTCCAGCAGGTGTTCGAAGTCGCTCGCCGTGCCGGTTTCGTGACCAACGGCATGCACATGGAACACATGGGCTTCGGCACCATGAACGGCGCTGATGGCCGCCCGTTCAAGACCCGCGATGGCGGCACCGTCAAGTTGGTTGACCTGCTCGACGAAGCCCAGGAGCGCGCCTACACCCTGGTGAAAGAAAAGAACCCGGAAGTCGCCGAAGCCGAACTGCGCAGCATTGCCAAGGCCGTGGGCATCAGCGCGGTGAAATACGCCGACCTGTCAAAACATCGCACCAGCGACTACAGCTTCAACTTCGATCAGATGCTCAGCTTCGAAGGCAATACCGCGCCGTACCTGCTCTACGCCTATACCCGTGTGGCCGGTGTGTTCCGCAAGTTGGGCAAACCGTTCGACGTCACCCAGGGGCACATTGTGCTTGAGACGCCGCAAGAGCAAGAATTGGCAGCCCGGCTGGCACAGTTTGGCGAAACCCTGAACAACGTCGCGGAAAAAGGCACGCCGCATGTGCTGTGCGCCTACGTCTACGACCTGTCGGGCCTGTTCTCCAGCTTCTACGAGAACTGCCCGATCCTCGGCGCCGACAGCCCGGAACAACAGCAAAGCCGTCTGCGCCTCGCCGCACTGACCGGCCGCACCCTCAAGCAAGGCCTGGAACTCTTGGGTCTGGAAACTCTGGAGCGTATGTAAGTTGGCCGTAAAGAAAAAACCTGCTCCCAAGCGCGGCGCCAGCCGTTATCAGGCACCCGCAAAGAAGCCGATTCCAGGATGGTTGTGGCTGGCGATTGGTCTGTCGGTGGGTGCCTTCGTCGTATTTTTGATGAAGCTCGAACCGGGCGGCGCTGACGTCAAGCGGGTCAAAGAGGACGCCAAGGCCGCAAAAGTCGCCGAAGCGAACAAGACGGCGCCCAGCCCGCAGGCGCCAGCGAAACCGAAATACGACTTCTATACCTTGCTGCCGGAGTCCGAAGTCATTGTGCCTAATGAAGCCGTGCCCGAGAAAACGCCGCCCGTTGTCGCGCCAGTCGTTGCACCTGTCACGCCCGAGCAAGCGGCGAAGATCGACACGGCGCGTGCTCAAGCGGCGCTCAGCGGGGTAACACCTCCGCCCGCGCCGCCCGTGGCCAAACCTGCGCCGGCTGCGGTGACAAAGTTCTTCTTGCAGGCCGGTTCGTTCCGCAAGCAAGTCGACGCGGACAAGGTCCGGGCGCAGATTATTCTGCTGGGGCAAGCAGTGCAGGTTGAGTCCGGCACTGTGAAGGATGAAATCTGGTATCGGGTGCTCGTCGGCCCGTACAGCAACCGCGAACAATTGACCATCGCGCAGAAACAACTGGCGGGCAGCGGCTTCAGCAATTTGCTGTTACAACAGCGCCAGGGTAAGTGACTTCCGCCTGACACACGTCCTGTGGGAGTCAGGCTTGCCTGCGAATAGCGTGACACGGCGCCACTGACATACCGCGTCGTACCGTTCGCAGGCAAGCTGCTCCTACACGATCATCATCGGCGTCGGTCCATCATTCATCCCCCATGGTTGAAATGTCAGCCACCACCCCCATATGAGTTTCCATTAGGGCATTTTCGCCCCGCTGCGTGGAGACGCTCCCTTGACCACCATCGTTTCAGTGCGCCGTAACGGCAAAGTCGTCATGGCCGGCGACGGCCAGGTTTCTCTCGGCAATACCGTCATGAAAGGCAACGCGAAAAAAGTGCGTCGGCTGTATCACGGCGAAGTGATCGCCGGTTTCGCCGGGGCCACCGCCGATGCCTTCACCCTTTTCGAGCGTTTCGAAGGCCAACTTGAAAAACACCAGGGTCATCTGGTTCGCGCGGCCGTTGAACTGGCTAAAGAGTGGCGCACCGACCGATCCCTGAGCCGCCTCGAAGCCATGCTGGCGGTCGCCAACAAGGATGCATCGCTGATCATCACGGGTAACGGCGATGTCGTTGAACCTGAAGACGGCCTGATTGCCATGGGTTCCGGTGGCCCCTACGCTCAAGCTGCCGCCCGCGCCTTGCTGATGAAAACCGAACTCTCGGCCCGTGAAATTGCCGAAACCGCATTGGGCATCGCCGCCGACATTTGCGTATTCACCAACCACACCATCACTATTGAGGAGCAGGACCTCGCCGAATAAGCCGCTCCCCATGCCGTTTGCATAAATAAACAGCCATGCGCGCTTTTTTTCAGCTAGAGGACCGCCACTATCATGTCTATGACTCCCCGTGAAATCGTCCACGAACTCAATCGCCACATCATTGGCCAGGACGATGCCAAACGCGCCGTCGCCATCGCCTTGCGTAACCGCTGGCGCCGGATGCAGTTGCCTGAAGAGCTGCGCGTCGAAGTCACACCAAAAAACATTCTGATGATCGGCCCGACCGGTGTCGGTAAAACCGAAATCGCCCGTCGCCTGGCCAAACTGGCCAATGCGCCTTTCATCAAGGTCGAAGCGACCAAATTCACCGAAGTCGGCTATGTGGGTCGTGACGTCGAGTCGATCATTCGTGATCTGGCCGACGCGGCGATCAAGCTGCTGCGCGAACAGGAAATAACCAAGGTCCGCCATCGCGCTGAAGACGCTGCCGAAGAGCGCATCCTCGATGCCCTGCTGCCGCCCGCACGCGTGGGCTTCAACGAAGACGCGGCACCGAGCACAGACTCCAATACCCGTCAGCTGTTTCGCAAGCGCCTGCGTGAAGGTCAACTGGATGACAAGGAGATCGAGATCGAAGTCTCCGACTCAGTCGGTGTCGATATTTCCGCCCCACCGGGCATGGAAGAGATGACCAACCAGCTGCAAAGCTTGTTCGCCAACATGGGCAAGGGCAAAAAGAAAAGCCGCAAGCTCAAGGTCAAGGACGCACTGAAGCTGGTCCGCGACGAAGAGGCCGGGCGCCTGGTCAACGAAGAAGAACTGAAAGCCAAGGCGCTGGAAGCGGTTGAACAGCACGGCATTGTGTTTATCGATGAGATCGACAAGGTCGCCAGGCGTGGTAACTCCGGCGGCGTCGACGTGTCCCGCGAAGGCGTGCAACGTGACCTGCTGCCCCTGATCGAAGGCTGCACCGTGAACACCAAACTGGGCATGGTCAAGACCGACCACATCCTGTTCATTGCTTCCGGCGCGTTCCACCTGAGCAAGCCGAGCGATCTGGTGCCTGAGCTGCAAGGTCGTCTGCCGATCCGCGTTGAACTCAAGGCCCTGACACCGCAGGACTTCGAACGCATCCTCAGCGAGCCGCACGCTTCGCTGACCGAGCAATACCGCGAACTGCTCAAGACCGAAGGCCTGAACATCGAGTTCTTGCCCGACGGCATCAAACGCATCGCCGAGATTGCCTGGCAGGTCAACGAGAAGACCGAGAACATCGGTGCGCGTCGTTTGCACACCCTGCTCGAGCGCCTGCTCGAAGAGGTGTCATTCAGTGCTGCTGACCTGGCCAGCGCGCAAGATGCAGAGACCATCCTGATCAACGCCGACTACGTCAACAGTCACTTGGGCGAACTGGCCAAGGATGAAGACCTCTCGCGGTATATTCTTTAACACGCACTCAACTGGAACCGGCAGGGCCGTTCGTGGCCCTGAACCTCATGGCGAATACCAAGCTCCCCAGCGCAATCAATCTGCACAAAGCTTCGAAAACCCTGACGCTGAAATACGCGCCCGGTGAGGAGTACCACCTGAGCGCCGAGTTTCTGCGGGTGCATTCGCCCTCCGCAGAGGTTCAGGGTCACGGCAAGCCGATCCTGCAATTCGGCAAGCTGGGCGTGGGCTTGAGCAAAATCGAACCGGCCGGGCAGTACGCACTAAAATTGACCTTCGACGACGGCCATGACAGCGGATTGTTCACCTGGGACTACCTGTACCAATTGGGGCAACGCCAGGAACAGCTATGGGCCGATTATCTCGCCGAGCTGAAAATCGCTGGCAAGTCCCGAGACCCCTCCGAGCAAATCATCAAGCTGATGCTCTAGCACAGCCGTCTGGCCTTTTAGGGCGACCTTTCTAATTCTGTTTGTTTCAATATCCCTCGCAGAGGCCAACGGCTGGCCCTGCTTGCGATTTTTTGAAATCTCGGGTAACCAATAGATCTGGCAAGTTCCCTGCATTTAATTCATGCAGCGTCGACGCATGCGATTACGTAACAGATGAGATCCCGCTGCCAGAAAAGGTAGGACTCACCGTTGCGTAAACACCGCCGGGAACATGTGGTTTAGCCATCATCGGTCACCCGAGCGACAGTACTGCCAACCGCCTGTGTTACTGATTCACAGGGATGTCAGTGGTCGTCTCAGGACAATGGAGCGTCATAGATGAGTAACCCGAAAAGCGATGACCTGCAGCGTCAGGCCTCTGAAAATACACTGGGGCTAAACCCGGTCGTGGGTTTGCGAGGTAAAGATTTACTGACCACCGCTCGCATGGTTCTAAGACAAGCCATCAGGCAACCCTTCAACAGCGTCAAGCATGTCGCTCATTTCGGTATCGAACTGAAGAATGTCTTGCTGGGAAAATCCAGCCTGCAACCTGCAAGCGACGACCGTCGATTCGCTGACCCTGCCTGGAGTCAAAACCCGCTGTATCGCCGTTATTTGCAGACGTACCTGGCCTGGCGCAAGGAACTGCACGACTGGATCGGTGACAGCAACCTGTCTGAACAAAACATAAATCGTGGTCATTTCGTGATCAATCTGATGACCGAAGCCATGTCGCCGACCAACAGCGCCGCCAACCCCGCTGCGGTCAAACGTTTTTTCGAAACCGGCGGCAAAAGCGTTCTCGACGGCCTGTCACACCTGGCCAAGGACATCGTGCATAACGGCGGCATGCCGAGCCAGGTCAATATGGACGCCTTCGAAGTCGGCAAAAGCCTCGGCACCACCGAAGGCTCAGTGATCTTTCGCAACGACGTGCTGGAACTGATCCAGTACAAACCGATTACCGAACAGGTGCTTGAGCGGCCGTTACTGGTCGTTCCACCGCAGATCAACAAGTTCTATGTGTTCGACCTGAGCCCGGAGAAAAGCCTGGCGCGCTTCTGCCTGCGCGGTGGCGTGCAGACCTTTATCGTCAGTTGGCGCAACCCGACCAAGGCGCAGCGCGAGTGGGGACTGTCGACCTATATCGACGCGCTCAAGGAAGCGGTGGACGTCGTCCGCGCTATCACGGGCAGCAAAGACATCAACATGCTGGGCGCCTGCTCCGGCGGCATCACCTGCACCGCCCTGCTGGGCCACTACGCCGCGCTGGGCGAGCAGAAGGTCCATGCCCTGACCTTGCTGGTCAGCGTGCTGGACACCACCCTCGACAGCGAGGTCGCGCTGTTCGTCGACGAAAAGACCCTGGAGTCGGCCAAGCGTCACTCCTATCAGGCGGGCGTGCTGGAAGGCCGTGACATGGCCAAGATTTTCGCCTGGATGCGCCCCAACGATCTGATCTGGAACTACTGGGTCAACAATTACCTGTTGGGCAACGAACCACCGGTGTTCGACATCCTGTTCTGGAACAACGACACCACCCGTCTGCCGGCCGCGTTCCATGGCGACCTGATCGAGATGTTCAAGAGCAACCCGCTGATCCGCGCCAACGCCCTGGAAGTGAGCGGCACGCCGATCGACCTGAAGCAGGTCACCAGCGATGTGTTTTGCCTGGCGGGGACCAACGACCACATCACGCCATGGGGCTCGTGCTACAAGTCGGCACGACTGTTCGGCGGCAAGACTGAATTCGTACTTTCCAGCAGCGGTCATATCCAAAGCATTCTCAACCCGCCTGGCAACCCAAAATCACGCTACATGACCAACCCCGAGATGCCGATCGATGCCAAAGAGTGGCAAGAGAACGCGACCAAACACACCGACTCCTGGTGGCTGCACTGGCAAACCTGGCAGGCCGAACGCTCAGGGAAATTGAAAAAGGCGCCGAGCGTTCTCGGTAACAAAGCCTACCCGGCCGGTGAAGCGGCACCCGGCACTTACGTACACGAACGCTAGATAACAAAACAGGGTGCTGATGGATATCTGGAAATGCCATCAGCCTCCGACGCGCGATCACGTGACGAGCAAGCAACATGAGGATGACCTCGACCTGTCTGGAAAAGCTCAGGACGGCTTTCGCCAGCGGTTTAACCCATAGGGCCCGCGCATGTCGCAACCGTTTGTTTTTCGTACCATCGACCTGGATGGCCACACCATCCGCACGGCCGTCCGCCCAGGCAAGGGTGATATGACACCGCTGCTGATTTTCAATGGTATCGGCGCCAACCTGGAGCTGGTCTTTCCGTTCGTCGACGCGCTTGATCCGGACATGGAAGTGATCGCCTTTGATGTGCCGGGGGTCGGCGGCTCTTCCACGCCCAGTCGCCCCTTTCGCTTTCCCGGGTTGGCCAAACTGACGGCGCGGATGCTTGATTACCTGGATTACGGCCAGGTCAATGTGATCGGCGTGTCGTGGGGCGGCGCACTAGCGCAACAGTTCGCCTACGACTATCCCGAGCGCTGCAAAAAACTGGTGCTCGCCGCGACAGCCGCCGGTGCAGTCATGGTGCCGGGCAAGCCTCGCGTGCTATGGCTGATGGCCAGCCCACGGCGTTATATTCAGCCGTCCCATGTCATTCGCATCGCCCCAGAAATCTATGGGGGCGCCTTTCGTCGGGACCCTCACTTGGCCGCCAGCCATGCCGCCAAGGTCCGGTCATCGGGCAAGCTAGGCTATTACTGGCAGCTGTTTGCCGGGGTGGGCTGGACCAGCATCCATTGGCTGCACAAGATTTGTCAGCCGACATTGATCCTCGCGGGCGACGACGATCCGCTCATTCCTTTGATAAATATGCGCCTGCTGGCTTGGCGGATACCCAATGCCCAGCTACACATAATCGACGATGGTCATTTATTTTTGATCACCCGCGCCGAAGCGGTGGCGCCCATCATCATGAAGTTTTTACTGGAAGAGCGGCAGCGCGCGGTCATGCACCCACATCCCGCTCCGGCTCACCGATGGTAATAGGTTTTAGTCATGGCCTGACGAAGGAGTGTTGCCCCCATGCAAGACAAGCCAGTGAAAGGCTCTGCGCCCACCCCGGCCACGTTCATCAATGCGCAAAGCCCCATAGCCGGTTTGCGCGGGCGAGATGTGTTCTCCACGCTGCGCAGCGTGGCCGCCCAAAGCCTGCGCCACCCGATCCACAGCGCCCGCCATGCGCTGGCACTCGGCGGGCAATTGGGTCGCGTATTACTGGGTGACAACCTCCACACGCCCAACCCCCGTGACGGCCGCTTCGCTGATCCTACGTGGCTGCAAAACCCCCTCTATCGACGCGGCTTGCAGGCCTACCTGAGCTGTCAGCATCAACTCAAAAGCTGGATCGATGACAGCGACATGTCCAAGGACGATCGCGCCCGTGCACACTTTATCCTCTCCTTGCTCAGCGATGCCCTGTCACCCTCCAACACCCTGCTCAATCCGCTGGCGGTCAAGGAGCTGTTCAACTCCGGCGGCAGCAGCGTGTTCAAGGGCATCAGCCACATGGTCGATGACCTGATGCACAACAACGGCCTGCCCAGCCAGATCACCAAAGATGCGTTCGAGGTCGGCAGGACTGTCGCAACCACCCCTGGAGCGGTGGTGTTCCGCAACGAACTGCTGGAGCTGATCCAGTACAAGCCGATGAGCGAAAAGCAGTACGCACGGCCACTGCTGATCGTCCCGCCGCAAATCAACAAGTACTACATTTTCGACCTCAGCCCGGCCAACAGCTTCGTCCAGTACGCGCTGAAAAACGGCCTGCAAGTGTTCATGCTCAGTTGGCGCAACCCGGATGTGCGTCATCGCGAGTGGGGGTTATCCAGCTACGTCGAAGCCCTTGAAGAAGCGATGAACGTATGCCGCGCCATTACCGGCAGCCGCGAAGTAAACCTGTTGGGCGCCTGCGCCGGTGGCCTGACCATGGGCGCGCTGCAAGGCCATCTCCAGGCCAAGCGGCAACTGCGCCGAGTCTCCAGTGCGACCTATCTGGTCAGCCTGCTGGACAGTCAGATCGACAGCGCGGCGACCCTGTTCATCGATGAACAGACCCTGGAAACTGCCAAGCGCCGCTCTTACCAGCAAGGCGTGCTGGATGGCCGCGACATGGCCAAAGTCTTCGCCTGGATGCGCCCCAACGACTTGATCTGGAATTACTGGGTCAACAACTACCTGCTGGGCAAGGCGCCACCGCCGTTCGACATTCTCTACTGGAACAACGACAACACTCGCCTGCCCGCCGCGCTACATGGCGACCTGCTGGACTTCTTCAAACACAATCCGCTCAGCCACCCCGGCGGCCTGGAAGTCTGCGGCACACCGATCGATATGCAGAAAGTCACGGTGGACAGCTTCAGCGTGGCCGGGATCAACGACCACATCACACCGTGGGACACGGTCTATCGCTCGACCTTGCTGCTCGGTGGCGACCGGCGCTTCTTGCTGGCCAACAGTGGCCATGTGCAAAGCATCCTTAACCCACCTGGCAACACCAAATCGAACTACATCGAAAACAGCAAACTCACCAGCGACCCCCGGGCCTGGTACTACGATGGAAAAACCGTCGAAGGCAGCTGGTGGCCGAACTGGCTGAACTGGATTCAACAGCGCTCCGGCGCGCAACGAGAAACCCTCGTGGCCCTCGGCAACCAGAACTACCCACCGATGGAGGCCGCGCCTGGAACCTATGTGCACGTTCGTTAACGTCTTGTCTTCACCCGAACCTGTGGGAGGCTTCGCCGCGTCTTCGACGCTACGCTGTCGCGCAGTAAACTGGGTTGTGATTTGTGGGTTGTTATCGGTGGTGGTGTGTCAGATGAGCCGCCTTCGCGAATAAATTCGCTCCCACCGCAGGCTGTGTGAAAACCTTGGAGACCGAGTGGCCGGCTAAAAAACGTACTAAAAATCGCGCCCCTACGTGAATTCTAGGTCTGTATACCAGACGAGCTTTTTCAGAATTCACGTGAGAGCGCGCAGTTCATTTTCTGGCGAGGGTTTTCACACAGCCTGCACCGGGATCTTGATTTGTTTCTAAAGTGTTGTGTGAATTGAGTATCAAATTACGGCAAGGCCCCTTTTCCAGGAGGCCGAGCGCAGGCGTTGCGCAGGGGGTAACGAGGCAAGGATGCCGAGTAAGCCGCACGGGGCCAGGGACGGCCCCTTGCGGCGACCCCCGGAGCAACGCCGGAGCGAGGGAAATCCGAGCCTAGGCGAGGATCCGCATGGAGGGGCAAGCGTTTTGGAGTACCTTTTTGGCGTTTGAAAAAGGTTCCTCGCTGTAAGAGCGAAACCGTAATTCCAGCACACGCCAATGCCGGATATTCACACAAATACAAGCACCAACTCATTGTTTTTAAAGGATTAAAAAGCAGTTTTATGAGAGCAGGCTTGCCTGCTCCTACAAGTTGACGTGTATTCCTGAAACCCCAAACAAGAAGACTGGATGAAAACCCGCGACCGCATCCTTGAATGTGCCCTGCACTTGTTCAACCAACAGGGCGAACCCAACGTCTCGACACTGGGCATCGCTAACGAACTGGGGATCAGCCCCGGCAACCTTTACTACCACTTCCACGGCAAGGAACCGCTGGTAATGGGCTTGTTCGAGCGCTTTCAAACAGAACTGTCGCCGCTGCTCAACCCACCCGCCGACGCGCAACTGGCGCCGGAAGACTACTGGGTGTTCATGCACTTGATTGTCGAGCGCCTGTCCCATTACCGTTTTCTGTTCCAGGACCTGTCCAACCTCGCTGGCCGCCTGCCAAAACTGGCACGCGGTATCCGCAACCTGCTCAACGCACTAAAACGCACCCTGGCATCGTTACTGGCGCAGTTGAAAGCACAGGGGCAACTGGTCAGCGAAACACAAGCACTGGGGCAACTGGTAGAACAGATCAGCATGACCCTGCTGTTTTCCCTGGACTACCAACGCATCCTCGGCAAAGAAGGCGAAGTCCGCGTCGTCGTCTACCAGATCATGATGCTGGTCGCGCCCCACCTGATCCCCGAATCTCGGCAGGGGGTAGAGAAATTAGCGATGCATTATCTGGAGGAGTAGTCGAATCCGACCACGCCGTCCCCCTCATCGGTAAAGCACAAACAAAAAAAAGCCCGACCTTGCGGCCGGGCTTTTGGCAGTCCGTAAAAGTCAGGACTGGCTGGCTGGCGTCGACGCAGGCGTCGTTGCTGGCGCAGGGGTTGCTGCCGGAGCAGGTGTAGCGCTCGGAGCAGCGGCTACTGCCGGCATTGCCGGTTTGGGCGCTGCGGCTTTTGGCGTCGCAGGCTTTTTAGTGGCTGCGGCTGGCTTGGCTGCTGCTGCTGCTGGTTTCGCAGCTGGCTTGGCCGGTGCTTTAGCTGCAACGGGTTTGGCCGCAGGTTTAGCAGCAGGCTTGGCCGCCGCCGTTTTGGCCGGTGCTTTAACCGCAGGTTTTACCGCGGCCTTAGCCAATGGTTTTGCAGCGGCTTTGGCCGATACAGGGGTCACCGACGCACCGGTCAGTTTCTCGATTTGCTTGGTCAGGAGATCGACCTTGCTGTGCAGCGCTTTGACTTCATTGCGGCTCGGGACACCAAGGCGCGAGATGGCGCTGTTCAGGCGCTTGTCGAAAGCACCTTCGAGTTCGCTCCACTTACCCAGTGCAAGGTCCTTGACGTCGCCCACTCGGGATTTTGCCGATTGCGCCTTTTCCTTCGCTGCATCGACTTGTTTGCCGACGTCGCTCTTGGTTTGTTTTTCGGCTTTCTCGCCGTCTTTGACCAAGTTTTCGAAAAGCTTACTGCCGTCATTGCTGATCTTGGAGTAAGCGCCTAAACCAGCCAGCCAGATTTGACGGGAGTATTTTTCAACCTCGCCAATCCAGGAGCTGCCTTCTTTTTCGATTTTCTTTTTGCCAGCCATCCCGCTCTCCTTATTGTTTACGCGCGACACGTTCAAGCAATGTCGTCAGCCCATCGAGCTTAGCAGAGAGTGTCTCAACATCCTGTTTAGACGCAATGCCAAAGCGATTCAAGGCGCTGGCAACACGGCGATCAAAAGCCTTCTCGACTTTGATGAGTTGCACTTCGAATTTGCCCTTGACGCCTGTCACTTCTTTTTTGATCGTGTCGATCTCACTGTTGGCAGCTTCGATCTGTTTATCGACGACTTTCTTGCCCTTCTTTTCAGCTTCTTCGCCGGTCTTGATCAGGTCTTTGACGTACTCGGCGCCTTCTTGACCGGCCTTGGCGTAGGCACCCAGGCCAGCCAGCCAGATCTTGCGGGCATAAACTTTTACTTCAGAAAGAGCCGTGGTTTGCTCGACTTCAACTTTCTTCTTCAAGGCTACTTTGGCCATGGTGCACCTCACGCTCAAAAAGGTAGGAGGAACTGCCCACTGTGTTTATGGGCATGAGCACAAAGTAATCAGAAAAATTAGAATGATCACCCTAGGTTGGTGACAATGTTGAACAGCATCGGGCTGTGGGATGGGCGACGTGTTTAATCCATAAACATCACACCGCCGCGAGAGGACGCAGGCCACTCAAGCCTGCAGTTCTTTGTCCAGGACCCTTTCAACCTCTGACTTGATGGTGCCGCTCATGGCCGACAGGAAGAAGTTAAGCTCGATACTGACCCTAATCAGCGTGTCTTCGACCTCGATTTTCCCTTTGGCGCCCTTGCCCTCGAGTTCGACCACATCGCCTGACCATGTCGGTTTCAGCGAAAATTTCTCAGCCAGCTTCAGCACCAAATGTTCTGCCTTTTCCCGCGCAGCTTCGCGGCCAAGGGTGTGTTCACGTTCAACAGTTATATGGGCCATGCAAGGATTCCCTGGTCGGTTTCAAGCCACATTCTATAGCGCGCCACTATAGCAGCGAGGCCAAGAGGAAACGTCAACCGTGAGCCTTGTCAAGACAAAGGCTCCCCCGACGATTAGAATGGCCGCACTTTATTCCGGTGACAGCGATATGAACGATCCGCGCAAAGGCAGCGATGCCGAACCCACCACTCATTTCGGCTACAAAAACGTGCCGGAAAGCCAGAAAGCCGAGAAAGTCGCTGAGGTTTTCCACTCCGTTGCGGCCAAGTACGACTTGATGAACGACCTGCTGTCCGGTGGTATGCACCGACTGTGGAAGCGTTTTGCCATTGAGCTGTCCGGCGTACGCACGGGCAACCGCGTGCTGGACATTGCCGGCGGTACTGGGGACCTGGCGAGAAAGTTTTCGCATCTGGTCGGCCCGACCGGCGAAGTGGTGCTGGCGGATATCAACGCGTCGATGTTGAAAGTCGGCCGCGACCGTCTGCTGGACCTGGGTGTGGCGGGCAACGTCAAGTTCGTCCAGGCCGACGCGGAAAAGCTGCCGTTCCCGGACAACCATTTCGACTGTGTGACCATTGCCTTTGGCCTGCGCAACGTGACGCATAAAGAAGACGCCCTGCGTTCGATGCTGCGCGTACTCAAGCCCGGCGGTCGCCTGTTGGTCCTGGAGTTCTCCAAACCGACCAACGCGCTGATGTCCAAGGCCTATGACGCTTACTCGTTCGCGTTCATGCCGCTGATGGGCAAACTGATTACCAATGACTCGGAAAGCTACCGCTATCTGGCGGAGTCGATCCGCATGCACCCGAATCAGGAAACCCTCAAGTCGATGATGGTAGAAGCCGGTTTCGACCGTGTGACTTATCACAACATGACCGCAGGCATCGTTGCCCTGCATCGCGGCATTAAACCCTGATGCTACTCAGCGGCTTGCTCGCCAGCATCGAGCTTGGCATCAACCGTGTGCTGCGCATGGACAGCACCGCCCTGCCACGCCTGGAGCGTCTGGCAGGCAAGGTGATTGCGGTCGATTGCCGTAATCCTGCCTTGCAGCTGTTCATTATGCCCAGCGACGAAGGCTTGCTGTTGGCGGCCCACTGGGCTGCTGAAGCCGACTGCACGTTGCGTGCGCCGGCGTCGAGCTTGCTGCGCCTGGCCTTGAGTCAGGACAAAACCGCCGTGCTGCATGGCCCTGAAGTCGAGCTTGAAGGCGACAGTGGCGTATTGCTGGAGCTGGTCGGCGTGCTGCAAGACCTTGAGCTGGATTGGGAGTACGAACTCTCACGCTGGCTCGGTCCGGTTGCCAGCCCGTTGCTCGGAGGTCATCTGCGCAGCAGTGCCCGCTGGACCCGCGACAGTCTTGCCCAGCTCACGCACAACCTCGCCGACTACCTCAGTGAGGAGTCGCGCGCACTGGTCGGTCAGCGTGAGGCCGAAGCCCGCTTCGCCGAACTGGACCAGACCAAGCTTGACCTTGAACGTCTCGAGGCGCGCTTCGAGCGCCTTGCCCTCGCCCTCAAACCCAGCGATAACGCATGAAGCTGCTTGCCGTCCGCCGTCTGTTTCGTATCCAACGCGTCGTGATCCGCTACCGTCTCGATGACCTGTTGTTTGCCCTGCCGCTGCCTTGGTGGATGCTCGCCCTGCGTTATGCCATGCCGTGGCGCTGGTTTCCGCGCAAAACCCTGGCGCTGAGCCGTGGCGCACGATTACGCCTGGCCTTGCAAGACCTGGGTCCGATTTTCATCAAGTTCGGCCAGTTGCTCTCCACCCGCCGCGACCTGCTTCCCGAGGACATCGCCGACGAGTTGATGCACTTGCAGGATCGCGTGCCACCGTTCGACTCGCAGTTGGCCATTGACCTGATCGAAGCGCAGCTCGGCGCAAAGATCAGCGACGTGTTCCGCCGCTTCGATGTCGCCCCGCTGGCCTCCGCCTCCGTGGCGCAAGTACACGCCGCGCAGCTCAAAAGTGGCGAAGAGGTGGTGGTCAAGGTCGTGCGCCCAGGCCTCAAGCCGATCATCAAACAGGATCTGGCATGGCTGTTTATTCTGGCCCGCATAGCCGAACGGCTCTCGGCCGATGCACGCCTGCTGCACCCGGTGGAGGTGGTCATCGATTACGAAAAGACCATCTACGACGAACTCGACTTGTTGCGCGAAGCGGCCAACTCCAGCCAGCTGCGACGCAACTTCGAAGGCTCGCCGCTGCTTTACGTACCGCAAGTCTATTGGGACTGGTGCCGCCCAAGCGTGCTGGTGATGGAGCGTATCTACGGCATTCAGGTCACCGACCTGGCGACCCTGGCCGATCAGCGCACCGACATGAAAATGCTCGCCGAACGCGGCGTGGAGATTTTCTTCACCCAGGTGTTTCGTGACAGCTTTTTCCATGCCGACATGCACCCAGGCAACATTTTCGTCAGCACCGTGCAGCCCTGGAGCCCGCAATACATTGCCATCGACTGCGGCATTGTCGGCAGCCTGACACCCGAAGATCAGGATTATCTGGCGCGCAACCTGTTTGCATTCTTCAAACGCGACTATCGCCGCGTGGCACAGCTACATATCGATTCGGGCTGGGTACCGGCGCACACCAAACTCCACGAATTCGAAGCGGCGATCCGTACCGTTTGCGAACCGATTTTCGAGAAACCGCTCAAGGACATTTCCTTCGGCCAAGTGCTGATGCGCCTGTTCCAGACCGCGCGCCGCTTCAATATGGAAGTCCAGCCGCAACTGGTGCTGTTGCAGAAAACCCTGCTCAACATCGAGGGACTGGGGCGTCAACTGTACCCGGAGCTGGATTTGTGGAGCACCGCACAGCCGTTTTTGGAGCGCTGGATGCGCGAGCGCGTCAGCCCGAAAACCCTGCTGCACAACCTGCAAACGCAGGTCGAACAGATACCCCACCTGGCCAGCATGACCCGCGACCTGCTGGAGCGTGCGTCCCAGTCCCAAACCGCCGACTCGCCACCCCCCTGGCGTGAGCGTAGCGACGGCTGGGCGCTGCGTCTGATCGGCGCAGGCTTGCTGGCCGGTGGCGCGGTATTGGCCTCGACCCTGGCCGCCGGCAGCACAGCATTGGTCACGCTGACAGCGTGGCCGGCGTGGATCATGCTGGCGGCAGGTTTGTATCTTGTCGTGCGCCGATAGCCAGCAGCCTGGGCCGCTGGCACACTATTCAATCCGCCAGAGCTACACGCCTGGCTGCCGGAGTCGACGATGAAAGACTGGCTGGACGAGATTCACTGGAACAGCGATGGTTTGGTACCTGCGATTGCTCAGGACCATATAACCGGGCGCGTGTTGATGATGGCCTGGATGAATCGCGAAGCCCTGAGCTTGACCGCGACCGAGAACCGGGCCATTTATTGGTCGCGTTCCCGTGGCAAACTTTGGCGTAAAGGTGAAGAATCAGGGCATGTGCAAAAGCTCCATGAATTGCGCCTCGACTGCGACGCTGACGTGATTATCCTGAAGGTCGAACAGATCGGCGGGATTGCCTGCCACACCGGTCGTGAGAGCTGCTTCTACCGGGTGTATGACGACGCTGGCTGGAAGGTCGTCGACCCCGTACTCAAGGACCCGCACGCTATCTATCAGGCAGGACACACACATGACTGACACCCTGACCCGCCTGGCCGAAGTGCTCGAAGCACGCAAGGGCGCCGCTGCTGACAGCTCTTATGTCGCCAGCCTGTATCACAAAGGTTTGAACAAGATTCTGGAAAAGGTCGGTGAAGAATCGGTCGAAACCATCATTGCCGCCAAGGATGCCGCTATCAGCGGTGACTGCAGCGATGTTATCTACGAGACTGCCGACCTGTGGTTTCACAGTCTGGTAATGCTTGCAGCATTGGGTCAGCATCCGCAGGCTGTGCTCGATGAACTGGATCGTCGCTTCGGGCTGTCAGGGCATACTGAAAAAGCCTCACGCTCAGCCGACTAAACACGAACTTCTAGGAGGAACGCTTCATGGGTATTTTTGACTGGAAACACTGGCTCATCATTTTGGTTGTCGTTGTCCTGGTGTTCGGCACCAAGAAACTCAAAGGTCTTGGCACTGATGTCGGTGAGTCGATCAAGGGTTTTCGCAAAGCCATGAACGATGAGGAAAAACCTGCCGAACAACAGCCGCCGATGCAGCCGCCACAAGCGACTCCGGGCTCGACGTTGCACGAGCCACACACCATCGACGCGCAAGCACATAAAGTCGAAGAGCCAATCCGCAAAGACTAGGTCGTGTTGAATGTTTGGTATCAGCTTCTCTGAACTAATGCTCGTCGGTCTCGTCGCCCTGCTGGTGCTTGGGCCCGAGCGCCTGCCCGGTGCGGCGCGCACCGCTGGCCTTTGGGTCGGGCGGCTGAAACGCAGTTTCAATGCGATCAAACAGGAAGTTGAGCGAGAAATCGGCGCCGACGAAATTCGTCGGCAGCTGCACAACGAGCACATTATGTCGCTGGAGCAGGAAGCCAAAAAGATCTTCGCCCCGCAAGAGGCACCGGTCGAACCCGTCGCTACGGTCAGCCCGCCTGTGGAAGCGCAATCCATCGCGCCACCTGCACCTGTACCCGCAACGCCCGTCACCTCGACTGAGCCCGCTGCCGTTGTCTCGGACCCCGTCGTTCCGGCAGCACCAGCACCAGCACCAGCACCAGCACCAACTGAGACTGCACCGGTCGCACACGTCACTGCGGTGCCGAATGCACCGTCCGTCAACGATTCATCTTTGCCACCGCGAGCCCCATGAGCGCTGATATCCCGGAAAACGATCAGCAAATGCCGCTGATCTCGCACCTCACCGAGCTGCGCACACGCCTGTTGCGTTGCGTTGTGGCGATATTTTTGATCTTTGCCGGGTTGTTTTACTTCACCCAGAAGATCTACACCCTGGTCTCCGCGCCATTGCGGGTGTACTTGCCCGAAGGCGCGACGATGATCGCGACCGATGTGGCCTCGCCGTTCCTGACGCCCTTCAAGCTGACCATGATGTGCTCGCTGTTTCTGGCGATGCCGGTGATCCTGCATCAGATCTGGGGCTTTATTGCACCGGGCCTGTACAAGCATGAAAAACGTGTCGCCGTACCGCTGCTGGTGTCGAGCATCATCCTGTTCTATTCAGGCATGGCCTTCGCGTACTTTTTGGTGTTCCCGCTGATTTTCCACTTCTTCGCCAGCGTGACCCCGGAAGGCGTTTCAATGATGACCGACATCACCAGTTATCTGGACTTTGTCATGACCCTGTTCTTCGCCTTCGGTGTCGCTTTCGAGATCCCGGTGGCAGTGGTGTTGCTGGTGTGGATCGGCATCGTCGACGTCAAATACCTGAAAAAAATGCGCCCGTACGTGATCATTGGCTGCTTCGTGGTCGGCATGATTCTGACCCCACCGGACATCTTTTCGCAGACATTGCTCGCGGTGCCGATGTGGCTGCTGTTTGAGATTGGCGTGTTGTGCAGCGGCATGATCGTCAAGCGTGGCGATCACCCGGATGACCAGCCAAACGATGACACCGACAAACACGATCAACCACCTGCGACCCAGCCGTGAATCTGCTGTTGCTCGAAGATGCCGACTTTATCGCGGCTGACCGAGTCATCCTGCGCGACCGCCGCCTCAAGCACATGCAAGAGGTGCATCGCGCCGTGGTGGGTGACACCCTGCGTGTGGGCCGCATCGGTGGCTTGCTCGGTACTGCCGAGCTCCTGCGCCTGGAAAGCCACGAAGCCGAATTGCAGATCAGCCTTGATCGCGCCCCACCGGCCAAACTGCCCCTGACCCTGTTGTTAGCCTTGCCCAGGCCGAAGATGCTGCGCCGGGTATTCCAGACAGTGGCAACCATGGGCGTGCCCAGGGTGATTCTGCTCAACAGCTATCGGGTGGAAAAAAGCTTCTGGCAAACACCCTTCCTCGAGCCCGAAGCGATCCGCGAACAACTTATATTGGGCCTGGAACAGGCGCGCGACTGCGTACTGCCGGAGATCCTGATCGAAAAGCGCTTCAAACCCTTCGTCGAAGACCGTCTGCCTCAGTGGGTTGAAGGCAGCCTCGGTCTTGTCGGTCATCCCGGTGACTACCCTGCCTGCCCGCGTGGCATAGAACAGCCAGTGACGCTGGCCATCGGGCCGGAAGGCGGCTGGATCCCCTACGAAATCGACCTGCTGGGCAAGGCGGGCCTACAACCTGTCCAGCTCGGCGAACGCATCCTGCGGGTCGAAACTGCTGTAACGGCCCTGCTCGCCCGGCTTTTCTAACGCAGCAGCCGTATCAATCCGCGCGACTGAATGGGCAACGCCGAGTCGAACAATGGCTGAAATTTCCTACGAGACCCGTCCGACTTTATCAGCCAGCACACTTCAGTTCCAAGCCGTGCCGCCGATGTATGGGTACTCTCTATAAATAATAAATTCACCCCAAGGAGCCGCCATGTACAGCTGGTTAGTCCGATGCCTCGGAAATGTAAGCGTCAGCCTGAAACTGGGCTTCGGTTTCGGTCTGGTGCTATTGATGACGCTGCTGATCACCCTTACCGGCTGGCTGAGCATCACGTCGCTGATTGATCGGGGTGACAAGCTGGCATCGATCACGCAAATCAATGACCTGACCAAAGACCTGCGTGTCGCTCGGCAACTTTACGAGGTGCAACTCAACGCTGACTCAGCAGCGGGAGTCAGCAGTGTTATCGACAAAATCGAGCAGAGCCTGCGCACCGCAAGCAGCAAGGTCCAGGACAAAGCGAACAAAGATATGCTCGACGAGCAGATCCAGGCCAACGACAGTTACCGCCGCGCTTTCGCCGACATGACTCAAGCCATTCAAACCCGCGAAGCGAGTCGCGTGAACCTGGGTGCTACCGCCGACCGCGCCGTGGAGCAAGTTTCCGGCATCGAGGAATCACTGCTTAAGGGCGATAGCATTCTGGCGTTCAACAATGTTGTGGAACTGAGCAAACTGATCCAGCAGGCACGCTTTCAGGTGGCGGGCTACACCTACAGCGGCAAGCCTGAATACGAACAGAACGCCAACGCTGCTATCGACGCAGCGCTGACCGGGCTTAACACCCTGCCCGGTTCGATACCGTCCGAGTATCTGGGCAAGCTCAAAGACGCCAGCGATGCCCTCAAGGCCTATCGCAGTGCCGTGGGCCAATACCGCGACGCCCAACTGCTGAGCCAGCAAGCGACGGCTAAAATGTCTAGCCTGGGTGATCGCTTGCGGGCCCTCAGTGTCCAACTGTCTGCATCGCAAAACCAAATGCGTGATGCCGACAGCGCTGAAGCCCGCTCCACGCTCAGCATCGCCACTGTCCTGGCACTGCTCCTGGGTGCCATTGCCGCCTGGGCTATCACCCGCCAAATCGTCATCCCGCTGCTACAAACACTCAAAGTCGTGGAGCGCGTCGCCTCCGGTGACTTGAGCCAGGATTTACACGTCGAGCGCAAGGATGAGCTGGGGCAGTTGCAGCGCAGCATTCAACGCATGACCAGCAGCCTGCGCACCTTGATTGGTGGCATCAGCGACGGTGTAACGCAAATCGCCAGCGCGGCTGAAGAACTGTCCGCCGTGACCGAACAAACCAGCGCCGGGGTTAACAGCCAGAAAGTCGAAACCGATCAGGTGGCCACTGCCATGCACGAAATGACGGCCACCGTTCAGGAAGTCGCGCGCAATGCCGAAGAGGCGTCCGAAGCCGCTGTCGCCGCCGATCAACAGGCGCGGGAAGGCGACCGCGTGGTCAAGGAAGCCATCGCCCAGATCGAACGTCTGGCCCGTGAAGTGGGCAACTCCACCGACGCGATGACTGAACTCCAGCGTGAAAGCGACAAGATCGGCAGCGTGCTCGACGTAATCAAATCCGTTGCCCAACAGACCAACCTGCTGGCGCTCAACGCGGCCATTGAAGCCGCGCGTGCAGGGGAAGCTGGTCGTGGTTTCGCCGTGGTTGCCGATGAAGTGCGCAGCCTGGCCCAGCGCACACAAAAATCCACCGAAGAGATCGAGGAGCTGATCGCAGGCCTGCAAAAAGGCACCCAGCAAGTCGCGACGATCATGGACAGCAGCCGCAGCCTGACCGTCAGCAGTGTAGAACTGACGCGCAGCGCCGGCAGCTCGCTGGAGAATATTGCTCGCACCGTCTCGGCGATCCAGGGCATGAACCAGCAAATCGCCGCCGCTGCCGAGCAACAAAGCGCCACCGCCGAAGAGATCAACCGCAGCGTGTTGAACGTCCGCGACGTCTCCGAGCAAACCGCAGCGTCCAGTGAAGAAACCGCAGCATCCAGTGTCGAACTGGCACGCCTGGGTAGCCATCTGCAAACGCTGGTGGCCAAGTTCAGAGTGTAGAACCGCACATCCCTGTAGAAGCTGCCGCAGGCTGCGATCGACCGCAAAGCGGACGTTCTCTTGAGATCGCTGAAGGCCGTTCCGGCCTTATCGCAGCCTGCGGCAGCTCCTACATTAGTTTTGTAATTGCCCCTCCCCCTCGATTTTCAGACTTTTCCTACGACCTATTCAGGTCCAGCGAGCCCTTCCCCTGCCGATGCGTTAACCAGGCACAACGATGTTTTGCCCACTTTTCGTATCCCTTGCAGGAGAACTCTCATGTTCCGATCCCTGACCCAGGCTCTGGGCAATACAAGCGTGAAACTTAAACTTGCACTGGGCTTCGGCCTGGTCTTACTGCTAACTCTGGCGATCACTCTGACAGGCTGGCATGCACTGGACACGATGATCGAGCGCTCCGAAAAGCTGACGGCAATCGGCCAGTTGAGCAACGCGAGCAAGGATCTACGTATCGAGCGGATCACGTTTCGCGTGGAAAATACGCCGGAAAACGCCGCAGCAGTGGTTAAGCGCCTTAACGAACTCGAAGCGCAGCTCAATGCGCTACGCAGCACCATGAGTGACCCAAACAACCTCACGCAGCTATCAGATCAGAGTGAAACGGTACGCACGCTTGAAAGAACGTTCACCGAACTCGGGCAAACATTGAAGGCTCGCGACAAAACCCGTGAACAGCTTGAGCAGCAGTCCGAGCAGGCCATGAAAACCGTAGCACAGGTGGAAACCGAGGTGCTGAAGGCGGTCAGTCAGGAGCAGGACAGCAGCGAACGGCTGGGTGAATTCACCAACATTTCGCAGCTGCGTCAGCAGATCGAGACTGCCCGCTATCACGTGCAGGCTTATACCTTCAGCGGTCAGGAGCAGTACGAACTGGCGGCGATTGCAGCCATTGATGAGGCACTCAAAGAGGTCAGCCAGATAGCCGAGGATCAGGCCGACGCCAATATCTCCGGGCTGCAACAGGCAAATCAGACTTTACAGAACTATCGCGAAAAACTAGGTCAGTTCAAAGACACTCAGATCAAGGCCGAAGCCGCGCAAGAGACCATGGAAGCGCTGGGTAACCATTTGCTCGCCTCAAGCGCCGAGTTGAGTAACCTCCAGACCGCCCAGCGCGATACCGAGGCGGCGCGGGCGCGCACCACCTTGACCAGTGTTGCCGCTCTTGCGCTGCTTCTTGGACTCTCGGCTGCCTGGATAATCACCCGGCAGATCATCGTCCCCCTGCAGCAAACACTGATAGCCGCCGGACGCATCGCTCAAGGCGACTTGAGCAAAGACCTGATTGTTGAGCGCCGCGATGAAATGGGCCAACTGCAAACCAGCATGCAGCAAATGACCCTGAGCCTTCGCGAGCTGATCGGTGGGATTGGCGACGGCGTTACGCAGATCGCCAGCGCGGCAGAACAGTTGTCTGCGGTGACGGAGCAGACCAGCATCGGCGTGAACAGCCAAAAAGATGAAACCGATCAGGTCGCCACGGCCATGAACCAGATGACCGCCACCGTCATGGAGGTTGCGCGCAATGCCGAGGAAGCGTCGAACGCAGCAGTCCAGGCCGACCTGCAGGCGCGCGAGGGCGATAAAGTCGTGGCTGAGGCTATCGCCCAGATTGAGCGTCTGGCGGTTGAGGTCGGCAATTCAACCCAGGCGATGAATCAGCTCAAACTGGAAAGCGACAAGATTGGCAGCGTGCTCGATGTGATCAAATCAGTGTCGCAGCAAACCAATCTACTAGCCTTGAACGCCGCCATCGAAGCGGCCCGAGCCGGTGAAGCCGGGCGCGGTTTTGCGGTGGTTGCCGATGAGGTGCGTAGCCTGGCGCAACGCACCCAGCAATCCACAGAAGAAATCGAAGAACTGATCGCCGCCTTGCAGAACGGGACCCAGCAGGTTGTCACCACCCTCGACAACAGCCGCACCCTGTCGGACAACAGCGTCGAATTGAGCCGTCGGGCCGGCAGGGCGCTGGAACACATCACGCTCACCGTCTCGAGCATCCAGAGCATGAACCAGCAAATCGCGACCGCCGGAGAAGAACAAAGCGCCGTTGCCGAGGAAATTACCCGCAGCGTACTGAACGTACGCGATATCGCCGAGCAGACGGCGGCGGCCAGCGAGGAAACGGCAGCCTCGAGTATCGAACTGGCGCGGTTGGGGAGTCATTTGCAGGGATTGGTGGGGCGGTTTCGGGTGTAGTCAGTGAGACCACACTGAATCCTTCGCGAATAAATTCGCTCCCACAAAAAACTGTGTACGTGGGAGCGAATTTATTCGCGAAGGGGCCACTACATCCCATGCAAAAACGCCCCTGAGTTAATCCTCAAGGGCGCTTTCTTATCTCACTACGCGAACAACTATAAGGCGCTAGCCAGTTGGTGCGGGGCAACGTGAGTGGCAGGTTGCAACGGCAGCAGAGGCGCATGCGGATCGGCGTCGACCGACTGGCGCCAAGCGGCAAGCCACTCGGGATGCCCTTCGCTCCAGACTTGCTCATGCAGACGCGCCAGCGCTACCGGGTCACTCAGCAGCATCAGACGTTCCTGGTTACTGAGTTTTTCCGGTCCGACGCTCATCGCCTGACGAACCCGCTCGACACGCGTCCATTCAATCGGCTCGGATTGCATGTGCCGCGAGGTGGCCAAGGCGCATGCCAAGGCATTCTGCTGCGGATCGACCACGGCCCGAATGAAGCCCTGTTTCAATGCATGCCAACGGTTTTCATGGGTGTAGTGATCGGTTGCGACCAGCTCTTTTGGCGGCGCGTACTCTTCAGGGATCAGGAAGAGTTTCTCGTCCCGCGCCTTGAGGCCCAAACCGACGCGGCTGGAAATCACCGAAACCGGAATCGACAGCATCAACGAACCGACAATCGGCGCCAGCCACCAGAGAAAGCTCGGGTTCAACGAGGCGACCAACAGGCCCCAGCACAAACCCAGAAGCGTTTGCGGACCGTGGCGTTTGACCGCTTCACCCCATGACGTGGAGTCGTCGTCACGTTGCGGCGAGTTCCAGGTCGCGGCCCAGCCGAGGAACGCGGCCAGTACGAAGCGCGTGTGGAACAGCATGCGTACCGGCGCCAACAGCACCGAGAACAGCATTTCCATCAGCATCGACAGGGTTACTTTGATGCGTCCGCCAAAGCCTACTGAACCCTTGGCCCAGATCAGAATGATGCTGAGCAGTTTGGGCAGGAACAGCAACACGATGGTGGTCGAGAACAGCGCGACCGCCTTATCCGGATGCCATTGCGGCCACAACGGATACAGCTGGCGTGGCTCCATGAAGTACTGCGGTTCCATCAGTGTGTTAACCGCCAACAATGCGGTCGACAGCACCAGGAAGAAGAACCATAACGGTGCCGACAGGTACGACATCACCCCGGTCAGGAACACCGCACGGTGAACCGGGTGCATGCCCTTGACCAGAAACAGCCGGAAGTTCATCAGGTTGCCGTGGCACCAGCGGCGGTCACGTTTGAGTTCGTCCAACAGGTTAGGTGGCAACTCTTCATAGCTGCCTGGCAGATCATAAGCAATCCACACGCCCCAACCGGCACGGCGCATCAACGCGGCTTCAACGAAGTCGTGGGACAGGATCGCACCGGCGAAAGCACCTTTCCCGGGCAACGGCGCCAAGGCGCAGTGCTCGATGAACGGTTTCATGCGAATGATCGCGTTGTGCCCCCAATAATGGGATTCGCCCAACTGCCAGAAGTGCAGACCAGCGGTAAACAGCGGCCCGTATACACGGGTGGCAAATTGCTGCATGCGCGCATACAGCGTGTCCATGCCCGATGCGCGTGGCGCAGTCTGGATAATGCCGGCGTCCGGTGTGGCTTCCATCAAGCGCACCAGACTGGTCAGGCATTCACCGCTCATAACGCTGTCGGCATCAAGCACGACCATGTAACGGTATTCGCCGCCCCAGCGACGGCAGAAGTCGTCGAGGTTGCCGCTTTTGCGTTTTACCCGACGGCGACGGCGGCGATAGAAAATCTTGCCGAAGCCTTTGCTCTCACGACAAACCTCAAGCCAGGCCTGCTGTTCGGCGACGGCGATATCCGTTTCGTTGGTGTCGCTAAGGACAAAAAAGTCAAAGCGATCCAGATCACCCGTGGCGGCTACCGACTCGAAGGTGGCGCGCAGACCGGCAAACACACGAGGGACGTCTTCGTTGCAGATCGGCATCACGATGGCGGTGCGAGCACCGGCTTCGATCGGCTCGTTACCTGCGCTGGCACCGGAGATACGGTATTTGTCGTGCCCGGTGAGCAACTCGAGAAAGCCCATCAGCGCGGTCCAGAAACCCGCCGAGACCCAACAGAACAGAATCCCGAACAGCAGCAAAATGCTGGTCTGCAAGGCATAGGGCAGCACTTGCACCGCAGTCTGGAACAACGTCTGGTGAGTGATTTCATCCAGTGAAACGAAGGACCAGCCTTGATAAGGCATGATCCCTTTCATGTACCAGGTGGCAACGACGGTTTGACCCAGCATCAGCACCAGCAAGATGTAACGGCGCAATGAGCCGACAAAACGCCAGCGTGCCGAGGGCAGCTCGCGCTGGGGCGGTGCAGGAAGGGTCTTGCGTCCCATCAGGCGGCGCCAGCCACGCACCAGGATATTGGTGCGCCATGGCTCAGGGATGACTTTGGTACGACGAATAGGCGGCGTGGCTTTCAGGCAGACCCGACCATTGGCGTCGAGGACGAGCATTTCAGCTTCTTCTAGCTCGTCAGCGGTTGTCAATGTCAGGCGACGGCCAACCGAAGCCTGAGCGGCCTCGGCGCTGTCGGTGAACGGCTGCGTAGAAAGACGCTGGTGCAGCTCGGTGAACGAGGTGCAGCTGGCGAGTTCCGCCCGCTGCTCATCGCTCATCGGCAAATGTGCCAGGTACTCGGTCAGAGACTCTGGCACGGACTGGGAATTACTCATCGGCAGGCAACTGATAGCTCCAGGTCTCGGTCAAGACTTGTACATTCTTGGCCGGTTCCGGATTAGTAGGGGCAGTCTCGGCGTCAGGCTGCGGGGTCTGTTTGCCATCTTTGTCTTTCGCGACATCGGCCTTCGCTACTTCTGCTTTTGCAGCGTCTGCTTTTGTCGAGTCGCCTTTCGCGTCAGCGGGTTTAGCCGCATCGGTTGGCTTAGCCGTGTCAGCCTTGACTATGATGGTGTTCTCTTCTTTCGGAGCCACTTTGCTCTCGGCTTTCTTTTCTACCTTCTTATCTGCTTTGTCAGCAACAATCGCCGCAGGTTCCTTGCCAGGCTCAGCAGGGACTTCACGAAGCAGGTAAGCGCGCATGTCAATCGACTTGCTCGCATCCTTGGCTTTCAGGCGCAACGTCAGACGCCAGCCTTTGGTCACCGGGTTGTAGCGCAGGTTATTTTCTACCAACTCGGTGTTGTCGTCAGTGGTCACTTGGCTGCGGATCGCCGGGTCTTCACCCAATTTTGCGAGCACCGGGCCTTCAAAGTCGACCAGGAACGCCACGCTGCCGTCAGGCTGACGGATCAGATTGGACTGTTTGACGTCACCTGTGGAGCGCAGGGTCTGTTTGACCCAGCCCAGATCAGGTGAATGGATGGAGTTTTCGTCCATGGTCCAGTGCAGACGATAGTTGAACTCCATCGGCTGGCCTGGTTCAGGAATGACCGCGGGCTTCCAGAACGCAACGATATTGTCGTTGGTTTCGTCGGCAGTCGGGATTTCTACCAGATCAACGGTGCCTTTGCCCCAGTCGCCTTTCGGTTCGATCCAGGCACTTGGGCGTTTGTCGTAGCGATCATCCAGGTCTTCGTAGTGGCTGAAGTTGCGGCCACGCTGAAGCAGACCAAAGCCACGCGGGTTTTCCACCGAGAAGCTGCTGACCGCGAGGTGTTTCGGGTTGTTCAACGGACGCCAGATCCACTCGCCATTGGCGGCCTGAATCGACAGACCACTAGAGTCATGCAGTTCGCGGCGATAGTTCAGTACTTTGGAAGGCTGGTTGGCGCCGAACAAATACATGCTGGTCAGTGGAGCGACGCCCAGCTTGCCGACCTTATCGCGCAGGAACATACGCGACTTGACGTCGACGAGGGTGTTGGTGCCCGGACGCAAGGTCAGTTGATAGGCGCCTGTCGCACGTGGAGAGTCCAGCAGCGCAAAGATCACCAGATGGTTGTCGTCCGGCTGAGGACGCTCGATCCAGAACTCGGTAAACCGCGGAAACTCTTCACCCGATGGCATCGCGGTGTCGATCGCCATACCGCGCGCAGACAGACCGTAGACCTGACCTTTGCCGATCACGCGGAAGTAACTCGCGCCCAGCATCGTCATGATCTCGTCGCTTTTATCATCGCTGTTGATCGGATAAAGCACGCGAAAGCCTGCGTAACCGAGCTTTTCGGTGGATTTCGGGTCGAACTTCAAGTCGCCAAAATCGAAACGGCTAGGGTCGTACTTGAATTCCTGCACGTCATTAGCCGTGACTTCATTGATTTTGACCGGGGTATCGAAGTGCATGCCCTGGTGATAAAAGGACAACTTGAAGGGCGTCTTTTCCCCAGCCCAAACGCCCTTGTCTTGAAGAAACCGGATTTTTTGATAATCCGCGAACTTCATGTCGCGAAATTCGTTCGGCAGGTTGCTCTTCGGCGCTTCGTACTTCTGCCCGGCCAGGTCTTTAGCCTTGGTCGCAACATCGTCAAGACTGAACGCCCAGAGCTGGCTTGCACTGAACAGACAGATCAGCGCCGAGCCCGCCAACAGGGCGTTACGTAACCGTTTAGAAGGTGTTATTGGAGTAATACAGGGACTAACAATCACGAGCAACCCTCGCCGAAAAACAGATCATAAAACCAACGGCCAGCTATCAAGTGCCGGGTTGGCGAGCATTGTTCCGACTCCGAAAGGGTCTAATGATTCCCTAAACGGCGACGGACCGGCCTCTGGCCATATCAATTGGATCAACGAACGCTGATCCCCGTAGCGCGCGATTATCTAGCAGGCAGCGTTACAACGCATCAGGTCCGATGAAGTATTTATTGCTTTTTCACCTAATAAATCCGGGCGACCCATGGCAAACGACCGTTTAGCTCTCAAGCAAAAATGTCACAGGGCCATCATTGACCAAATGAACTTGCATATCCGCACCAAATTGGCCCGCCGCCACATTATCGTGCACGCGTCTCGCCTGCTCTAATAGATAGCTGAACAATTCAGCACCGAGCGCGGGCGGTGCGGCTTTGGAAAAACTCGGGCGCAAGCCGCTTTTGGTGTCAGCAACCAACGTGAATTGCGACACTAGCAGCAAACCACCCCCGACATCCTTGAGCGACAGGTTCATTTTGTCTTCGGCGTCGCTGAACACCCTGTAGTTCAATAGTTTGTTCAGCAACTTATCGGCACTGGCGCGCGTATCTTGCGGCTCGACGCCAATCAATACCAACAAGCCCTGATCAATGGCACCCACAATCTCGCCCGCCACTTCGACCCGTGCGCCACTCACGCGCTGGAGCAAACCCTTCATACCGGGCCTTTCACGCTTCTTCGGGCGGCAAATCGAGCAAACGACGGGCAATCTGGCTCGCCGCACGCACCAGCGCATCAGTGATGCCCGGTTCAGACGCCGCATGTCCAGCATCGCGGATCACCTGCAGTTCGCTGTTGGGCCAGGCTTGATGCAGCTCCCACGCGTTGTCCAGCGGGCAGATCACGTCATAGCGGCCATGCACGATGATGCCTGGCAGATGGGCAATCTTGGGCATATCCCGAATGAGCTGATTCTCTTCAAGGAACGCATTGTTGGTGAAGTAATGGCACTCGATGCGGGCGATAGACAATGCGCGCTGCGGTTCAGAGAAGCGATCGACCACCATCGGATTGGGCCGCAGCGTCGCGGTGCGCCCTTCCCACGTGGACCAGGCTTTGGCCGCATGCATCTGAGCGATCTGGTCCGCGCCAGTCAGGCGTTTGTGGAAAGCGCCCAGCAAGTCGTGGCGCTCATCCAGCGGGATCGGCGCCAGATAGTCTTGCCAATAATCAGGAAAAAGACGGCTGGCACCGGCCTGGTAGAACCAGTTGATTTCCTGCGGCCGGCACAAAAATATGCCCCGCAGGATCAATGCATGGACACGCTCGGGATGGGTCTGAGCGTAAGCCAGCGCCAGGGTCGAACCCCAGGAGCCGCCGAACAGCACCCATTTTTCGATCCCCAGGTGCAGACGAATCCGCTCCAGGTCTTCGACCAAATGCCAGGTCGTATTATTTTCCAGGCTGGCGTGCGGAGTGGAGCGCCCACAGCCGCGCTGATCAAAGGTAATGATGCGGTACATATTCGGGTCAAAAAAACGACGACTCTGGATATCGCATCCCGCACCGGGCCCGCCGTGAATGAAAACCACTGGCAAGCCTTCGGGCGAACCACTTTCATCAACGTACAGCACATGAGGCTTTTCCACGGCCAGATCGTGCCGGGCGTAAGGTTTGATCTGCGGGTACAAAGTCTGCATAGGTGCTCCATAGGGGCGTGTTCAGGGGCTTCTATTTATTTTGCCGTGGGGCATCATAAACCCGAATCGGGGAATGATCATGCCCTTAGATAGAAGGGTGGTTCGCAATGGAACGATCGATGCAAGTATTTTACCCATTGCAATTACTCGCGAACCAGATAGCCGGACCTGTGTCGAAGCGTTTAGAGTGAAACATCCCCGCTCCTTATCCATCTGCTCGTTTAGAGGTCGTATTTGATGTCAGAGGAACCGCTTGTTCGTGACGCCGAGGTGGCCGCTTTCCGTGCCGCTGTACTCGAAAAACTCACTTATGCGGTGGGTAAAGATCCAGATCATGCGTTTGACCATGACTGGTTCGAAGCCATTGCCTTGGCCGCCCGCGACCATATGGTCGAGCATTGGATGGACCATACCCGGCAGATCTACCGCAAAGGCCAGAAACGGGTTTACTACCTTTCTCTCGAGTTTCTGATCGGCCGACTGCTCTACGACAGCCTGAGTAACCTTGGGCTGCTGGACATCGCCCGTGAAGCCATGACCGAGCTGGGTGTGGACATGGAGCGCATTCGCTTGCTCGAACCTGACGCCGCGCTGGGCAATGGTGGCCTCGGTCGTCTGGCCGCCTGCTTCATGGAAAGCATGTCGACCCTCGGTGTCGCCGCCCATGGTTACGGTATTCGTTACGAGCATGGCTTGTTCCGTCAGGCGGTGGTCGATGGCTGGCAACAAGAACAGACCGAGAACTGGCTGGACTTCGGCAACCCTTGGGAATTCGAACGTGCGGAGGTGATCTACCCGATCGGCTTCAGCGGCAGCGTCGAGACCCTGGTCAATGAAGCCGGCGAACAACACCAGGTCTGGCGTCCGGCGGAAGTTGTGCGCGCGGTTGCTTACGACACCCCCGTGGTCGGCTGGCGCGGATCAAGCGTCAATACCCTGCGTTTGTGGCGGGCACGGGCGGTCGAAGACCTGCACCTTGAGCGCTTCAATGCTGGCGACCACTTTGGTGCCGTGGCCGAAGTCGTCCGTGCAGAAAGTATTTCCCGTGTGCTGTACCCCAACGACAGCACCGAAGCCGGTCAGGAACTACGTCTGCGCCAGGAATACTTCTTCGTTTCCGCGTCGTTGCAGGATTTACTGCGACGCCACCTGAACATGCACCAATCCCTGCTCTCGCTGGCCGATCACGCCGCGATCCAGATGAACGACACACATCCCTCGATCGCCGTCGCCGAGTTGATGCGATTGCTGATCGATACCCACGGCATCCCGTGGGACACTGCCTGGCAAATCACCGTCGACACCCTGGCCTACACCAACCACACCTTGCTCCCCGAGGCGCTGGAGACTTGGTCGGTGGGTCTTATGGAGCGGATGCTGCCGCGACACATGCAGATCATTTACCTGATCAATGCCCTGCACATCGATGAATTGCGCGCCAAAGGTGTCCATGACTTTGATGTACTGCGTGCGGTTTCGCTGATCGAAGAAGACAACGGCCGCCGCGTGCGCATGGGTAACCTGGCATTTCTGGGTTCACACAGTGTCAACGGCGTGTCGGCATTGCACACCCAACTGATGCGCAAGACCGTATTTTCCGAATTGCACAAGCTGTACCCCGAGCGAATCAACAACAAAACCAACGGCATCACCTTCCGGCGCTGGCTGCATCAGGCAAACCCGCCACTGACCCGCATGTTGGTCGAAGCCTTGGGCGTAGACATTCTGGACAACGCCGAATCACGCCTGATCGAGCTTGAGCCATTCGCCGAGCGTCCCGAGTTCCGCACACAGTTCGCCGAGCAACGCCTGAAAAGCAAAAAGGCCTTGGCAACCATCATTCACGAACGTCTGGGAATTCTGGTCAATCCGGAAGCGATGTTCGACGTTCAGGTCAAACGCATCCACGAATACAAACGCCAATTGTTGAACCTGTTCCACACCATCGCCCTGTATCAAGCGATGCGCGCTGACCCGAGTACTGACTGGGTGCCCCGGGTCAAAATTTTTGCGGGCAAGGCGGCCGCCAGTTATCACACGGCCAAGTTGATCATCAAACTGACCAATGACATCGCCCGTACCGTGAACAACGACCCAACCGTGCGTGGCATGCTCAAAGTGGTGTTCCTGCCCAACTACAACGTCAGCCTGGCAGAAAGCATCATCCCGGCCGCCGACCTGTCGGAGCAGATTTCCACCGCAGGCCTGGAAGCCTCAGGCACCAGCAACATGAAATTCGGCCTTAACGGCGCCCTGACTATCGGCACCCTTGATGGTGCCAACGTAGAAATGAGCGAGCAGGTCGGTCTTGAGCACATGTTCATCTTCGGTCTGACGTCGCAACAGGTCGAAGCGCGCAAACGCATCGGCGACTACAGCGCCACAGGAGATATCGCCAACTCACCGCGACTCAATGACGTGCTGGAAGCGATCCGGGGCGGCGTGTTTTCACCGGATGATCCAAACCGCTATGCCGGTTTGATCGACCAATTGATCGCTTACGATCGCTTTTTGGTGTGCGCCGACTTCGAATCCTATTGGGAGGCTCAAGGCAAGGTCCAGGCACTGTGGCACGACCCTAAACAATGGTGGCGCTCGGCGGTACTCAATACCTCACGGATGGGCTGGTTCTCATCAGACCGAACCATTCGGGAATACTCGAACGACATCTGGAAAGCGTTGGAGGAATAACCAGCTTCGCAGAGAAGAACCAGGCGCCCTCCTTCTCCATCAAACAGAAGATAACCAATTGTTTTTAAATGATTATTTTCTGACGTAGCAGATCAACTGTGGGAGCAGGGCGCGCGCCCAGTGCTTGCCTGCGAAGGAAGTGCCGCGATATACCTGACACCCCATCGGGTCGTTTCAAGGGATGACAACGCGTGCAATGGATTCTTCTGCTGGTCGGGCTCGTGCTGGGCGGTTTGCTGGACGAGTCTTTGCGGGGCGCCCTCGTCGGTGTGCTCGTGGGCCTCGGGCTGGGGCAGGCTATTCGCTTGTCGCTGCTCAGCCGCCGCCTCGACACCACTCAGCGATCGCTTGACGCCATTCAGCAACGCCTGACGTTGCTCGAACCTGCTGCCGACATTCATGAGCCCGCCGCGCCCGCCGTCGAACCCGCTCCCGAATTGACGTGGGATCTACCCGTCGACGACGAACGGGCCGCGCCGGCCGCACCGCCAACCCCGGTTTTCTCACCCGCCTCCCCAACCATGATCGAGCGCGCACTGGCTAGCGCCCGCGACTGCCTACTGGGCGGTAATACCGTGCTACGGGTCGGCGTGCTGCTGCTGTTCCTCGGGCTGGCCTTTTTGCTGCGCTACGCCACTGAAGGCGTGGTTATTTCGCTGGAAGCCCGCTACGCCGCTGTTGCCGCCAGCGCCCTGGCATTGCTGGCGTTAGGCTGGTGGCTGCGATGGCGTAACCGCAATTACGCACTGATGCTGCAAGGCGCAGGAATCGGCGTGCTGTACCTGACGGTATTTGCCGCGATGCGCTTGAATGCGTTGCTCGACCCGAGTGTGGCGTTCGGCCTGCTGGTAGCGGTGACGCTGTTCTCAGCGATCCTGGCGGTAAAACAGGACGCCCTGGGGCTGGCTGCGGCGGCGGCACTCGGCGGATTTGCCGCCCCGCTGCTGACCTCCTCCGGCGCAGGCAGCCATGTTGTCCTGTTCAGTTACTTCGCACTGCTCAATACAGGGATTTTTGCCATCGCCTGGTTCAAGGCTTGGCGCCTGCTGAACCTGATCGGGTTTGTCGGCACCTTCGGCATCGGTTTCACCTGGGGCCTACAGGCCTACACCCCCGCGTTGTTCTGGAGCACCGAGCCGTTTCTGATTGTGTTTTTCCTGATGTATCTGGCGATTGGCCTGCTGTTCGCCCGACGCAAACTGCTGGAACTGAGCACCGCCCCCGACGATGACAGCCGCGAAGCGATGTTGCGCTGGTCGGCCCGCCAGGGTGACTACGTCGACGGCAGCATACTGTTTGGCCCACCGATTGCCGGTTTCGGCCTACAGTTCGCGCTGGTTCAGCACATCGAGTTCGCGCCCGCCTACAGCGCGCTGGCATTGGGAATGCTCTACATGGGCCTGGCACGCCTGTTGTCCGGTCGAGCGCCAGGGCGCGCCTTGCTGTTAGTGGAAACCTGCCTGGCCTTGGGCATGGTATTCGCTTCGCTGGCGATCCCCCTCGGGCTGGATGCACGCTGGACCTCGGCCGCGTGGGCGGTGGAAGGCGCGGCCGTGTTTTGGCTGGGCTTGCGTCAGCAACGACCCCTGGCGCGTGCTTTCGGCCTGCTGTTGCAGACGGCTGCGGGCATTGCGTTGTTCGGCGACCTGCAAGACGACCTGTATAGAACCGACACCACCTTGCTGGCTCATCGCGATGTCTGGACGCCGATGGTCGTCGCGCTGGCCGCGATGCTCAGCGCGTGGCTCCAACTGCGCTTGAGTCCTGTCGATGTGAGTCCCATGAGGGCCGTAACCATGCGGCGCCTGGGCGCATTACTGCTGGCATGGGGCACAGGTTGGTGGGCCATGGCGCTGGTCAATGGCGTGCAACGATTCGCTACGGCCGAATTGCAGATACCGTCGTTGCTATTGCTTGCGGCTGTCAGCGTCGTACTGTGGACGGTCCTGGCCCAGCGCCTGCGCTGGTCGGCGCTGGCGGTGCTGTGCACACTGCTGACCCCGGCCTGCACCGTGCTATTGCTGGCTGCGCTGAACGAAAACTATCACCCGGCAGCCCAGTGGGGTTGGCTGGCGTGGGGTACAGTATTCGTGGTGCATCTCCTGTCGCTGCGGCACCTGGACCGCACGCTGCCAGGCTGGGCGCTCAGCGCGGCGCATGTACTGGGTTGCTGGCTGATCATCAGCGTGTTGGCGCTGGAGTTGCGCTTCGGCTTGATGACCTTGTCCGAACATTACAACGCGTGGCGCTGGCTGGGCTGGGCGTTGCTGCCGAGTGCCTATTTACTGGTGATGGCCGCGCCCCGTGCGTTGCCCTGGCCAATCGAGGCCTATTCTCGAGAATACCGGGTCTGGGCCGCCGCCCCCTTGGCGCTGCTGATGTTGATCTGGTTCTGGCTGGCGAACATTGTCAGCGATGGCGCCGCAGCACCGTTGTCCTACCTGCCGCTGCTCAACCCGCTGGAGTTGGGCTTGCTGTTCGCACTGGCCGGGGTGTTCGTCTGGGCGCGTAGCCGATTATCCCAGCTCGGTATCGCCCATGATCACGCACAACGGGTGGCGCAATCAGTGGCCGGGGTTGGCCTGTTCGCCCTGCTCACCGCCATGGTCATGCGCACCGCCCATCACTGGAGTGGTGTGCCCTATCAACTGAACGACTTGCTGGACTCGATGAAGGTCCAAGCCGGTCTGTCCATCGTCTGGACCTTGATGGCCCTGGCGTTGATGGTCGGTGGACACCTGCGGCAGCGGCGCGAAGTCTGGATCGTCGGTGCCACGCTGATCGGCGTGGTGGTCGCCAAGCTGTTCTTCATCGAATTGAGTAACCGGGGCGGACTGGCGCGGATCGTGTCGTTCATCGGGGTTGGCGTGCTGCTGTTGATAGTGGGATATTTCTCTCCCTTGCCGCCCAAGTGTTCGCCGCCACTGCCTCCGCCCTCCAAAAAATCGACGCCCGATCCGACCACGACCATCGTATGAGGAACACGTTCTTGAGCTGTCAGTTGACCTTCACCCGCGCCGTATTCGGTGCGGCGTTATGCGCAGCCCTCTTCACCACGATGTCCGCCAATGCGCAGGACAAACCGGCCGATTTCGCCACCCAGGTGCCGTTGACCCTAAGCGGCGAAGGCCCCTGGTATCGCATCGAGCTGCCGCTGGCGGTGCAACTGGGTGCGCGCCAGACCGGTCTGGGCGACGTGCGCGTATTCAACGCCGAGGGCCAGGCGCAAGCCTACGCCCTGACCCAGGGTGAGGCTCCGCGCAGGGAAAACCAGACGCCGATTCCGGTGAAGTGGTTTGCCCTCTACAACACCGTCGATACTCGCGATGCCGTGCCGAAGATTCGGGTCGAGCGCACCGCCAGCGGCACGCTGGTCGAGGTGCAACCGCAAGGCGAAATCGAAGCGGGCGAAGAAGTGCTGCGCGGCTGGCTGCTCGACACCAGCGCGATCAAGACCCCGTTGGAGCAATTGATCCTTGACTGGAGTACCGAACGCGAAGGTTTTCAACGCTTCAGTATCGAGGCCAGTGACGACCTGCAGCACTGGCAATCCTGGGGCGAGGGCCAGGTCGCACGGCTTTCATTTGCCGACGAAGTAGTCGAGCAACGCGAAATCGCCCTGCCCAGGCAAACCGCGCGCTACCTGCGTCTGCTCTGGAACACCCCACATTCCGCCCCGACATTGACCTCGGCGCAACTGATCAGCGCCAGCCCCGACAGCCTGCCGTTGCCCCTGGTCTGGTCACAACCGCTGGCTGGCAGCACCGTGAAGCCGGGCGAATACAGCTGGCAATTGCCCAACGGCCTGGCCGTGGAAAAGATAAAAGTGGATATCAGCCAGCCTAACAGCCTGGCACCGGTCACTTTGTCGGGTCGTCTCGACACCAACGCCCCGTGGCAAACCATGGGTGGCGGCCTGCTGTATCGGCTGAACCAGAACGGTCAGGACGTTCTGCAAGATGAGTTGCAACTGCCCGGCCGTACCGTGCAGCAACTCAAACTCGATGTGGATGAGCGTGGCGGTGGCTTGGGCACTGCCGCGCCGCAACTGCGTTTCGCGGTTCGCGCCACACAGTTAGTGTTCCTTGCCAAAGGTGCGGGGCCGTATACCCTTGCTATCGGCAGCTCAGCGGCGAAAGCGGCGGACTTGCCGCTGTCCACCCTGATCCCCGATTATCGCCCTCAGGTGCTTACCTCAATGGGCACTGCACAATTGGCGACCACCCCCGTGGTCATCGCAAGTCCACCAACACCTACCTCGACAGGCCCGGACTGGAAGCGCATCGGCTTATGGGCCATGTTACTGCTAGGCGTGGCTTTCCTTGGCTGGATGGCAGTAAGCCTGTTGCGCACACCCTCGGCAAAATCTTGAGCAGGGTTACCTGCTCCTCGCCGTTTTGAGGCTACGCTCAACAGGCATATGAACTCTATCGGCCAGAACCCGGTCTGACTGGAGTATTACGTGGCCACTCGCGCTAAACTGCGCGGGTCTTTATCCCCCATCTTCGGAGCTCTCCATGTCCCGCGTTACCTTAAGTCGCTATTTGATTGAGCAGACCCGCAGCAACAACACTCCTGCCGATCTGCGCTTCCTTATCGAAGTGGTAGCACGCGCATGCAAAGAAATCAGCCACGCCGTATCCAAAGGCGCGCTGGGCGGTGTGCTTGGCAGCATGGACACTGAAAACGTACAGGGCGAAGTCCAGAAAAAACTCGACGTAATCTCCAACGAAATCCTGCTTGAAGCCAACGAATGGGGCGGCCACCTGGCTGGCATGGCGTCCGAAGAAATGGACAATGCTTACCAGATCCCCGGCAAGTACCCAAAAGGCGCGTACCTGCTGGTATTCGACCCGCTGGACGGCTCGTCGAACATCGACGTCAACGTATCGGTCGGCACCATTTTCTCGGTACTGCGTTGCCCGGAAGGCCACCTGAGCCAGAACGACAACCTGAGTGAGCAGGCTTTCCTGCAGCCAGGCACCAAGCAGGTCGCTGCCGGTTACGCGATCTACGGCCCGCAAACCATGCTGGTGCTGACCCTGGGCGACGGCGTCAAAGGCTTCACCCTCGATCGGGAACTGGGCAGCTTCGTGTTGACCCACGAAGACATGCGTATCCCTGAGACCACTCAGGAATTTGCGATCAACATGTCCAACTCGCGTCACTGGGAAGCACCGGTCAAACGCTACGTCGACGAGCTGCTGGCTGGCGAAGACGGCCCGCTGAAAAAGAACTACAACATGCGCTGGATCGCAGCCATGGTTGCAGACGTGCATCGCATCCTGACCCGTGGCGGTATGTTCATGTACCCGCGTGACAGCCGTGACCCAGCCCGGCCAGGCAAGCTGCGCCTGATGTACGAAGCCAACCCGATGTCGTTCATCGTCGAACAGGCGGGCGGCATGTCCACCGACGGCCATCAGCGCATCCTCGACATCCAGCCCGAAGGCCTGCACCAGCGTGTAGCGGTATTCCTGGGTTCCAAGGAAGAAGTCGAGCGCGCAACGTCGTACCACAAGGCCTAAAACCATGTACGCGCCCTGGCAGCCGTTGCTTGAATGGTGGTTCGGTTCAGCCGAGTCACCGTCCGAGGTAGCGAAAGCCAAGGGCACGCTCTGGTTCGGCAAGAAAAAAAGCCAGGACCGCGACGCGCGCGAGCGTTTCGCGGGTCAGGTCGAGCAGGCACTGGCGGGAGGGTTGTCCGACTGGGCCGAAAACCCACAAGGCTGGCTTGCGTTGGTGCTGCTACTCGATCAACTGCCCCGTATGATTTATCGCGATACGCCCAAGGCGTTTGCGGGTGATCAACGCGCCCAAACATGGGTCGAGCATGGCCTGAAACTGGGCCGCGACCAGCATTTGCTACCGATCCAGCGAGCGTTCATCTACCTGGTGCTCGAACACGCCGAACAGGTTGAGATGCAGGATCAAGCCGTTGTCCACTTTACCGAACTGCTCAATCTACACCCCGCCACTGATCGCGAAGTCTTTGCCGACCAACTCGATTACGCCAAAAAACATCAACGCGTCATCACTCGTTTCTCACGCTTCCCCCATCGCAATGAAATCCTTGGCCGCACATCCACCGCTGAAGAACTCGCGTTTTTGAAAACGCCTGGGTCGCGGTTTTAAGCGCGGCATAAATCCTTGCGTCCTGCGGGAACCAGATCGCCTATTTCTCTTCTAACCTATTGGCAATTCGCCAGCGTCCTACACGCTGTGGCGCCGCACCCTACTGTTCAGGAGCTTCATTCATGTCTCTGCGTACCCTCGCGTTATTGTCGTTTTGTGTGCTGTTGGCCGCTTGCAGTAAGGTCACGCAGGAGAATTATTCGAAAATTTCGACGGGAATGTCCAAGGCCGAAGTCGAGAGACTGCTGGGCAACCCGACCGACTGTTCCGGTGCAATGGGCATGTCCAGCTGTACCTGGGGCGATCAGAAGAGCTTTATCAGCGTGCAGTATGCCGGTGACAAGGTGTTGATATTTTCGGGCCAGGGCCTGAAGTAAGTTTGATACAGGCTGCGTGAAAACGTAGCGAGCGAAGGCAAGACAAGGCAAAAACAGGCGAGAAAGCGGACTGGGCTCGCACTCGAGTCTACGGGTTGTAAATGAGCATTTTGAGCCTGTTTTTAACGCAGTATTGTCGAGCGCAGTAGTTTTCACACAGCCTGGACGGGAGAGCGTTATGCGTTTATTGATAGGGACGTTGGCAATTTTGTTGCTGGCAGGGTGTGCCAACTCTTCGAGCGAGCTGATCGAACCCAAGACGGTCGACACTGTTGACCTCAAGCGTTACCAGGGAACCTGGTACGAACTGGCGCGGATGCCGATGTTTTTCCAGCGCGATTGTGCGCAGTCCGAAGCCCGCTATATCCTTAAAGACAACGGCAAAGTCGGTGTGACCAACCGCTGCCGGACGACTGAGGGCAAGTGGGAAGAAGTCACGGGCACGGCAGCGCCGCAAATCCCGGACAAAACCGACAAACTGTGGGTGGAGTTCGATAACGGGTTATCCCGACTACTGCCGGGCGTTGCCAAGGGCAATTACTGGGTGCTGTACATCGGCGACGGCTATAAAACCGCGCTAGTGGGTAACCCGAATCGTAAATACCTGTGGCTACTGTCGCGTACCACGCGGGTGTCTGATGCGACCCGCGAGGAGTTGCTGGCCAAGGCCCGTCAGCAGGGTTACGACACCACCAAGCTGATCTGGCGCGTGGATGATTCGAAAATCGCCAAACCTGTCGTCAACTAAACTGCGTGCATTTCTTCGCAGGCAAGCCTGCTCCCACAGTGGATCGCGCAAAAGCAGTGTGATTTTCTGTAGGAGCCAACTTGTTGGCGAAGGCGACATATCAGACGAATAAGATCCGCCTGACTACCCCAACAATTCGCGCAACACCTGCGCAAACGCCCTGCTGCTTTCTTCTTCACCCGCATGATGACCGTCACGCACCACCCAGCGACCATTGACCATCACATCGCGGATCTGCCGATCACCGCCCGCGAACAGCCAACGATTGAGAATCGCGTCGCCACTGGCCGTTGCCAGGTAGGGATCGTTGCCGTCCAACACCAGCCAGTCCGCACGCTGGCCAACCTGCAGCGAGCCAATCGCCTGCCCCAAGGCCTGGGCACCGCCGCCAAGCGCCGCATCGTACAAGGTCCGCCCAACCATCGGCTGATCGCTGCGATACAGCCGATTACGCCGCTGATCGCGCAGACGCTGGCCATATTCCAGCCAACGCAATTCCTCGACCACGCTCAGTGACACATGGCTGTCCGAACCAATGCCCCAGCGCCCACCCTGCGCGATGAAGTCCACCGCAGGGAAAATCCCGTCGCCCAAATTTGCTTCAGTGGTCAGGCACAAACCAGCCACTGAGCCGCTTTCAGCCATCAGCGCAACTTCATCCGGGTCCGCATGGGTGGCGTGTACCAGGCACCAACGCGGGTCCACCGTGACATTTTCGTACAGCCATTGCAGCGGACGAAGCCCGCTCCACCGCAGGCAGTCTTCGACTTCTTTCTGCTGTTCGGCGATATGGATGTGCACGGGACACTGCTTGTCGCTGGCCGCCAACACATCACTGATCTGTTGCGGGGTGACGGCGCGCAGCGAGTGAAAACACAACCCCAATGCCTGCGCGGGCTGCCGAGCCAGAACTGGGCTCAAGCGCGCCTGTAGATCCAGATAACTGTCGGTGCTATGGATAAACCGGCGCTGACCTTCGTTAGGCGCCTGGCCACCGAACCCGGAATGGCTGTACAGCACCGGCAGCAGCGTCAGGCCAATACCTGCAGCGCTGGCCGCCTGGCTGATTTGCAGGGCCAGTTCAGCGGGGTCAGCGTAAGGTTTACCGGACGTGTCCTGGTGTACATAGTGGAATTCAGCGACGGACGTAAAACCGCCTTTGAGCATTTCGATGTACAGCTGACGAGCAATGACGCCGAGCTGCTCCGGGCTGATCTGCCCGACCAGACGGTACATCAGGTCGCGCCAGGTCCAGAAACTGTCGTTCGGATTACCGGCCACCTCGGCCAGACCGGCCATGGCGCGCTGAAAGGCGTGGGAATGCAGATTAGGCATACCCGGCAACAACGGCCCCTTGATAAACTCGGCACCCTGCGCGTCAGCATCGGCCTGGACATGGGTCAGCAGGCCATCGGCGCTGACGTCGAAACGAACATTGTTGGCCCAGCCACTGGGCAGTAATGCGCGTTCGGCAAAAAAGGCAGACATGGTTCCACACCCCATCGTGTTTATTTGTATATACATATACAGACGTTTGCCCGCTCGGTAAACTGCGGCAAGCTTGTCGTCGGTCGGATCAATGGTTAGCTTGAGCGCATCTGCGCCATCGACCCACTCCCGAATCATCACCTATCGAACAAGGATTTCACTGTGCCGACTCCGCCTGCCATCTCGTTGCTGGCTGCCCAAATGGGCGACAGTCCGGCGCCTCTGTACGCCCGCGTGAAACACATGATCGCCCAGCAGATACAGAGCGGAACCTGGGCGCCACACCATCGTGTGCCGTCAGAAAGCGAACTGGTAACCCAGCTGGGTTTCAGTCGCATGACCATCAACCGTGCCTTGCGCGAACTGACCGCCGAAGGGCTGTTGGTACGCATGCAGGGCGTGGGCACATTCGTCGCCGAGCCCAAAAGCCAGTCGGCGCTGTTCGAAGTGCACAACATTGCCGATGAGATCGCCTCACGCGGCCATCGCCACACCTGCAAGGTCATCACCCTCAATGAAGAGGCCGCAGGCTCCGAGCGCGCACTGGCGCTGGACATGCGTGAAGGTCAGCGGGTGTTTCATTCGCTGATCGTGCACTTCGAAAATGATATTCCCGTGCAAATCGAAGACCGCTTCGTCAACGCCTTGGTCGCGCCTGACTACCTCAAGCAGGACTTCACCCTGCAAACGCCCTACGCCTACCTGTCGCAAGTCGCACCGCTGACCGAAGGCGAGCACGTCGTCGAAGCGATTCTGGCCGAGCCACTGGAATGCAAACTGCTGCAAATAGAACCCGGCGAGCCCTGCCTGCTGATTCGCCGTCGGACCTGGTCCGGGCGCCAGCCAGTCACTGCGGCACGCCTTATTCACCCAGGCTCCAGGCATCGACTGGAAGGACGCTTCAGCAAATGAGTCAGCTCACTGTTTTACGGGCCGCCCACTACCCGCGCATGCCGTGGAAAAATGGCGGCGGCAGCACTGAGGAAATCACCCGCGATGCAGGTGTCGGCCTGGACGGCTTCGGCTGGCGCCTGTCGATTGCCGACATCGCCGAGTCCGGCGGCTTTTCCAGCTTCGCCGGCTATCAACGCATCATCACCGTGCTCCAAGGCCCGGGCATGACCCTGCACGTGGACGGTCAAACCACTCGGCCCCTGCTGCCCTTCGACCCCTTCGCGTTCAGCGGCGAAAGCCAAGTGGCCTGCACCCTGCTCGGTGGCGCCATTCGTGACTTCAACCTGATCTATGCGCCGGACCGCTACACCGCCCGCTTGCAATGGATCGACGGCCAGCAGCGGCTTTTCAGTTCGGCAGGTACCCTGTTGGTGTTCAGTGGGGTTGACGGTTTGAGCGTCAGCGTAGGAACTACCACCGAAACGCTCGGCAAACATGACTGCCTGCAACTGAACGACAATCCCGAATTGCTGGAAATCTCCGTCAGCGGTTCGTGCTGTTTGATTGAACTGACAGCGATCTGATTTAAATCTGCGTCGCCTTCTTCGCGAATAAATTCACTCCCGCACAGGCTGCATGCATAACCGGTGGGAGCGAATTTATTCGCGAAAAGGTCGACGCAGCCGAATCGGCTGTAGCACCGCCTTTTTCGGCCATCCCCGCTGGGCAACCCAGCCAGGTCAGCAAGAATTACAACGCTGCCGCGCACAAGATGGACGCATAGCCAACCCTTGGATGCGCGCTCCATGCAAACTACCAATAGCGTCTTGATGATCCGCCCGGCGCGGTTCGCCTTCAACCCGGACACCGCCCTCAACAACCGCTTTCAGCGGGCACCGCTCGACCCTGAACAGGCACAGCATAAAGCGCTGGAAGAGTTCGACGGTTATGTCGAGACCTTGCGTCAATACGGTGTCGAGGTGTTGGTGGTGCAAGACACACCCGCGCCGCACACCCCGGACTCGATCTTCCCGAACAACTGGTGGAGCAGCCATGCCGATGGCAGCCTCGTGCTCTATCCCATGGAAGGCCAGAATCGACGTCTGGAGCGGCAAAAAGGGGTATTGAATGCGCTCGACCAACATTACGCCATTCGCGAAACCATCGACTTCAGCCCGCTGGAGCAGCAAAACATCTTCCTTGAGGGCACCGGCAGCATGGTGCTTGATCGCGAGCATCGGATTAGTTATGCCTGCCATTCTGGACGGACACATGCGGATGCCCTGCGCCAATTCGCCGAGCGCCTGAACTACACGCTGTGCCTGTTCCATGCCGTCGACCGCCATCAATCACCGATCTACCACAGCAACGTGATGATGAGTGTCGGCCGCCACCTTTCGGTGGTCTGCCTGCAAGCACTGCCCGACCTCGATGAGCGCACAGCGCTGCAAAACTCCCTGCATGACACCGACAAAGAGATCCTCACGTTGAACTGGGATCAGTTGGAGTCCTTCGCCGGCAACATGCTTGAACTGCACGACAAGCACGGTCAAGCGTTGCTGGTGATGTCCCGCAGTGCCTGGCAATCGCTCGAACCCGCCCAGCAACAGCACATCGAGCGACACACCCAGCCCGTGGTGGTGAACATCGACCATATCGAAAGCATTGGTGGCGGCAGCGCTCGCTGCATGCTCGCCGAAATTCATCTGCCGACCCGCAACTAATCCAAAAAAAAGGAGGTCCCCATGACCCGTTATATCGACGTCAACGATTTGAGCCATCTGGTTGCGCGTAAAGGTCTGGCCCAGTGCCTGACCGAAATGGTCGAGTACATTCGCGAGGATTACCTGCGCTGGCCAGCCTTTGAAAAGTGCCCTCGCCTGGCCAACCACTCGCCCGAAGGTGTGATCGAGTTGATGCCGGTGTCTGACGCGTCGCTGTATGCCTTCAAATACGTCAATGGTCACCCGAAGAACACCCAGAGCGGCATGCTCACCGTCATGGCATTCGGCGCCTTGGCTGACGTGGACAGCGGTAAACCGCTGCTGCTCAGCGAAATGACCCTGACCACTGCAATCCGCACCGCCGCCACCTCGGCCCTGGCTGCGCGCTATATGGCGCGACGCACTGCGCGAAGCATGGCACTGATCGGTAACGGTTCGCAGAGTGAGTTCCAGGCGCTGGCGTTCCATACCGTACTGGGCATCAATGAAGTGCGCTTGTTTGACGTCGACTCGATGGCCACGCAAAAGCTCGCCGCCAACCTGGCCAACTTCCCCGCGATCAAGGTCATCATTGCCCGTTCGGTCGCCGAGGCAGTACGCGGCGCTGATATCGTCACCACCGTAACCGCCGACAAAACCAACGCCACCATCCTGACCCCGGAGATGATTGAACCCGGCATGCACCTCAATGCCGTGGGCGGCGATTGCCCGGGCAAAACCGAACTGCATCGCGACATCGTCGAGCGCGCACGGGTGATCGTCGAGTACGAACCGCAAAGCCGCATCGAAGGCGAAATCCAGCAGATGCCAGCCGACTCACCAGTCACTGAGTTCTGGCGTGTGGTCAACGGCGAAGTCGCGGGCCGTGACAATGATCAGGAAGTCACCCTGTTCGATTCGGTGGGCTTTGCCCTGGAGGACTACTCGGCCTTGCGCTATGTCCTCGACGTCGCCACCGCACTCGACCTAGGCAGCGTGATCGAGCTTGTTCCCGACCTCAAAAATCCGAAAGACCTGTTCGCCAGGCTTCAACCGCCAACACGAATCGCCCAGAAAAAACGCGCCTGATCCTTGCTCCACCTGCCACGCAGCGGCGTGGCGAAACCTTTGCTGCCCTTAATTCAACAACAAGACACAGGGACACTTCATATGACTCCGATTCGTAAGCTGTTAACCGTGCTGCTTCTTCCTCTTTGCGCGAGCGCGGCCCAGGCCCAGGAATGGAAAGAAATCCGCTTGGGCGTTTTCCCCGATTACCCGCCCTTCGAAAGCGTAGCGGCCGACGGCAGCCTGCAAGGTTTCGACATCGAGCTGGGCAACGCGATTTGCACCAAACTCGACGTCAAATGCACATGGGTCACCAACGACTTCGACGGCATGATTCCGGCGCTGCGTGCACGCAAATTCGACGCGATCATATCGTCCATGACGGCCACCCCCGCCCGGGAAAAGCAGATCGACTTCAGCGACAAACTGATCCTCAGTCCGACCTCCGTGGTGACCCGCAAGAACGCGACGTTCGGCGATACGCCAGAGTCCCTCAAAGGCAAACACGTCGGTGTGCTGCAAGGTTCTCTGCAAGAGGTCTACGCCCGCACCAAGCTGGCCCCGCTGGGCGTCCAGGTGAAGGCTTATCAATCCCAGGACCAGAACTACGCTGACCTGACCAACGGACGGCTCGATGCCATCGTCACCGACAAACTGGAAGCCGAACTTAACTTCCTGTCCTCCGCCAAAGGTGCCGACTTCAAGAGTGGCCGGGGCATTCAAGACCCTGGCCTACCCTCCGTCATCGCCGTGGGACTGCGCAAAGATGACAGCGAGCTAAAGGCACTGATCAACAAGGGCATCGCCGCTCTGCATGCTGACGGCACCTATTTGAAGATCCAGAAAAAATACGTCGGCGACCTGAACATCTACAACGAGTGATCCTCTTGCCACTGGCCCGTTCCCTACAGCAGGGTCGGGCCCATGCAGGTTTTCGACTCACGTCTTACCGAGATTTCTCCCGTGAATGACTTCCTCAACTGGACAGGCCTGCACGCCTTCAGCCTGCAGGGCTTCGGCCCCATGCTCGCCCAAGGGACCTGGATGACGATCAAGCTGGCCTTGATCTCTCTGTTGCTGAGCCTGACGCTCGGGCTGATCGGTGCCAGCGCCAAACTGTCGTCGGTGCGCCTGTTGCGGGTGCCCGCGACGATGTACACCACACTGGTGCGCAGCGTTCCGGATCTGGTGCTGATCCTGCTGATCTTCTACAGCCTGCAACTGTGGCTCAACGACCTGACCGAAGCACTCGGCTGGGGTTACCTTGAAATCGATCCGTTCAGCGCCGGGGTTATCACCTTGGGCTTTATCTATGGCGCCTATTTCGCCGAGAACTTTCGTGGGGCGATTCTCAGTGTGCCCAATGGTCAACTTGAGGCCGCAACGGCTTACGGCCTGAGCAAGGCGCAACGCTTCAGCCTGGTGATGTTCCCGCAAATGATGCGCTTTGCCCTGCCGGGGCTGGGCAATAACTGGCTGGTGCTGCTCAAGTCCACCGCATTGGTCTCGATCATCGGCCTGTCGGACCTGGTCAAGGCCGCGCAAAACGCCGGCAAGTCCACCAACAACACCCTGTACTTCCTGATCATTGCAGCGCTGGTCTATTTGCTGATCACGACCTTCTCCACCCGGATCTTCAAGCGCCTGGAGCGACGCTACAACCTTGGCATCAAGGGGCTGACACGATGATCGAATTACTTCAGCAATATGGGCAGGCGTTTCTCTGGAACGATGGCAACGGCTTGTCAGGCCTGGCCATGACGCTCTGGCTGTTCATCATCACCATCGTGCTCGGATTTTTCATCTCTATCCCGTTAGCCGTCGCACGGGTTTCAGAACACGTCTGGCTACGCTGGCCAGTGGAGTTCTATACCTGGCTGTTTCGCGGCACGCCGCTGTATATCCAATTACTCATCTGCTACACCGGCATTTATGGCCTGGAGGCCGTGCGCGAAAACGCGTTGCTCGACAGTTTCTTTCGCGATGCCCTCAATTGCACGCTGCTGGCGTTCGTCCTCAACACCTGCGCGTACACCGTGGAGATTTTCGCCGGGGCCATTCGCAATCTTTCCCATGGCGAGATCGAAGCCGCTCGGGCTTATGGACTCTATGGCTGGCAACTGTACCTCTTCGTGCTGATCCCGGCCGCTTTACGCCGTGCGTTGCCCGCCTATGGCAATGAACTGATCCTGATGCTGCATGCCACCTCACTGGCCTTTACCGCGACCATCGCCGACATTCTCAAGGTGGCCCGGGACGCCAACGCAGCGACCTTCTTGACCTTCCAGTCATTCGGGATCGCCGCCCTGCTGTACATGGTGCTGTCCTTCGTACTGGTTGGCCTGTTTCGCCTGGCCGAACGTCGCTGGATGCGCTTCCTGATCCCTAGCCGAGGCTAACCCATGAATAATGCTGTCCAGACCCTCTTGCCTCAGATAGGCGCCACACTCAGCCCTCTCCCGACAACCAAAGGTCACGCGGCCAGCGAGACGGTCAAGCTCAAGGTCGACGCGCTGTACAAACACTATGGCGACCATGAGGTGCTTAAGGGCGTCTCGTTGCAGGCCAGAAGCGGTGATGTCATCAGCATGATCGGCGCCAGCGGTTCCGGGAAAAGCACCCTGCTGCGCTGCATCAACTTTCTTGAGCAACCCGATGCTGGCAGCATCACCCTTGATGGCCAGACCATTGAGATGCGCCAAGGCAGGGGTGGAACCCGGTCCCCGCACCAGGCTCAATTGCAGAATTTGCGCACGCGCCTGGCGATGGTCTTTCAGCACTTCAACTTGTGGAGCCACATGACCGTGTTGGAAAACGTCTGCATGGCGCCACGTCGCGTGCTAGGGGTCAGCCAACAAGTGGCTGAAGCACGCGCACGTGCCTACCTGGACAAGGTAGGGTTGCCGTTGCGGGTCGCCGATCAGTACCCGGCGTTTCTCTCGGGAGGCCAACAGCAACGCGTCGCCATCGCCCGCGCTCTGGCCATGGAACCGGAGATCATTTTGCTCGACGAACCGACTTCCGCCCTCGACCCAGAACTGGTGGGTGAAGTCCTCAAGGTCATACAGACGCTGGCGGAGGAAGGTCGTACCATGGTGATGGTCACCCATGAAATGGGATTTGCGCGGCAAGTCTCAAGTCAGGTGCTGTTCCTCCATCAAGGCCGGATAGAAGAACAGGGCGGGGCTGAAATCCTGGATCACCCGAGCAGCGAACGACTTACGCAGTTTCTGTCCAACCGATTGAAGTGAAAAGAAAAACCAATGGCTACGAAAGATAACGAACCTCTTGGCGCAGCCCCTCTGGATCGCATCGACGAAGCCATTCTCGAGGTCCTGCGGCATAACGGACGGATCACCTACGAGAAGCTTTCATCGCTGGTTCACCTGACCCCCAGGCCTTGTCTGGAGCGGGTGCGCAAGCTTGAACGACGCGGTGTGATTCGTGGCTACAGCGCCATCATCGATGTCAAAGTCGTTTCGCCGGGCCTGTCACTGCTGGTGCTGGTCGCCCTGTCCAACCAGAGCGGGCGGGCCGCCCAAAAAGCCTTCGAAGCGTGCGTCAAAAAGTGCCCGCAAGTGTTCGAATGCCAACTCATCAGCGGCCCGTTCGACTACAGCTTGCGCATGCGCTGCAGGGACATGGAGCACTACCGCATACTCACCGAGACCTGGCTGAACAACGACGAACTGCACATCGACAAACTGGTCGCTCACCCAGAGCTGGCCGACGTGAAGAACACCGCCAGTCGCTGTGATTAAACGTCGCAAACACGCAGTGGAGGACGCAAGGTCCTCCCCAGCAGCGCAACGGCGAAGACAAGGCGAAAACACTGCAATCGACCTGTAGAGCAACTCCTTTCAAACCGTTTCTCTTCGCGCACCTTTCTCTCGCACGTTGTTACCGAACGCCCCACTACCGCGCAAAAACGCCTCGCGACAGCAGCCCCACGTCCTGACAAAAAAACCACTCATCACTTTTCGTATCCACAAACCCCCTCTATTTCAGGGCTCACAGCGCTTTTATAAATTTATTGCCGACCCGCAAAGCAAACTGGTCCTTTGCTTGCATATGCTTGTATGTACAAGTAAAGGTGTGTGCATAGGAGAGCATCGGTAACCATCCCCAGCCCCTTGCACCCGACTTGCCCCACTTACCTGCTAAACCTGTTTCGTCTGTTTCGAGATGCTCGATACAGACCTGCTTGCCCACTGCCTGGGCTGGTTTGGATTGATCGCTGAGGAGTTTTTTCGTGACTGAGAATACCCAACACTGGACCCCGGAAAACTGGACCAAACACCGTGACGTCGAAGTCCGCGCTGCCCGTGGCACCAAGCTGACGGCTAAAAGCTGGATGACCGAAGCACCGCTGCGGATGTTGATGAACAACCTCGACCCCGAAGTCGCCGAGAACCCGAAAGAACTCGTGGTTTACGGTGGCATCGGTCGCGCAGCGCGCAATTGGGAGTGCTACGACAAGATCGTCGAAAGCCTGACCAACCTGAATGACGACGAAACCCTGCTGATTCAATCCGGCAAACCAGTCGGCGTGTTCAAGACCCACAGCAACGCCCCGCGCGTCCTGATCGCCAACTCCAATCTGGTACCGCACTGGGCCAGCTGGGAACACTTCAACGAACTGGATGCCAAGGGCCTGGCCATGTATGGCCAGATGACCGCCGGCAGCTGGATCTACATCGGCAGCCAGGGCATCGTGCAAGGCACCTATGAAACCTTCGTCGAAGCCGGTCGCCAGCACTACAACGACAACCTTACCGGTCGTTGGGTACTGACCGCTGGTCTGGGCGGCATGGGTGGCGCTCAACCACTGGCGGCGACGCTGGCCGGTGCCTGCTCGCTGAACATCGAATGCCAGCAGGTCAGCATCGATTTCCGCTTGAACAGCCGTTATGTCGATGAACAAGCCACCAACCTCGACGACGCTCTGGCCCGCATCGCCAAATACACCAAGGAAGGCAAGGCGATTTCCATTGCCCTGCTCGGCAACGCGGCTGAAATCCTTCCAGAACTGGTCAAGCGCGGCGTGCGCCCGGACATGGTCACCGACCAGACCAGCGCCCACGATCCGCTCAACGGCTACCTTCCAATAGGCTGGACCTGGGACGAGTACCGCGCTCGCGCCAAGACCGAGCCTGCTGCCGTCGTGAAAGCTGCCAAGCAATCGATGGCTGTACACGTTAAAGCCATGCTCGACTTCCAGAAGATGGGCATTCCGACCTTCGACTACGGCAACAACATCCGTCAGATGGCTCAAGAAGAAGGCGTAGAAAACGCATTCGACTTCCCGGGTTTCGTACCGGCCTATATCCGTCCGCTGTTCTGCCGTGGCATCGGTCCGTTCCGTTGGGCGGCGCTGTCGGGCGATCCGCAAGACATCTACAAGACTGACGCCAAGGTCAAGGAACTGATCCCGGACGATGCCCACCTGCACAACTGGCTGGAAATGGCCCGTGAGCGCATCGCGTTCCAGGGTCTGCCGGCACGTATCTGCTGGGTCGGTCTGGGCCAGCGCGCCAAGCTGGGTCTGGCGTTCAACGAAATGGTCCGCAGCGGCGAGCTGTCGGCACCGATCGTGATTGGTCGCGACCACCTGGACTCCGGCTCGGTCGCCAGCCCGAACCGTGAAACCGAATCCATGCAGGATGGCTCCGATGCCGTGTCTGACTGGCCATTGCTCAATGCCTTGCTCAACACCGCCAGCGGCGCGACCTGGGTGTCCTTGCACCACGGCGGCGGCGTCGGCATGGGCTTCTCTCAACATTCGGGCATGGTGATTGTTTGCGACGGCACCGATGAAGCGGCCGAACGCATCGCCCGCGTACTGCACAACGACCCGGCCACCGGCGTCATGCGTCACGCGGATGCGGGCTATCAGATTGCGATTGATTGTGCCAAGGAGCAGGGTTTGAACCTGCCGATGGTTAACCGCTGATCGCATAAACCTGTGGGAGCAGGCGTGCAACTAAGCGTCCCGCTGCGAAGGCGTCTGGCCTGATACACCGAGCCAACCCATTCGCAGGCAAGCCTGCTCCCACAGAGATCTTCGCATTCCCCCATAGAAGGTGGTCGCATGGCTGTTCCAAATGATCGTGTTGCAAACAAATCAATGATCGAAAGGCGTTCGATCGATTACATCCCCGACGGGGAAAGACATGGTCGTCTGTTCAGTCAATTTACGTTGTGGTTGGGTGCCAACCTGCAAATCACGGCGATTGTCACCGGGGCATTGGCCGTGGTGTTGGGCGGTGATGTGTTCTGGTCGTTGATTGGCTTGCTGGTCGGGCAACTGCTGGGCGGCGTCGTCATGGCGCTGCACGCTGCGCAAGGTCCGAAGCTGGGCCTGCCACAAATGATCTCCAGCCGCGTGCAGTTCGGCGTGTATGGCGCGGTGATCCCACTGGTGTTGGTGTGCCTGATGTACATCGGTTTCTCAGCCAGTGGTTCGTTACTGGCGGGGCAGGCGCTGGCGCAGTTGCTTCATGTGCAGGACTGGCAAGGCATCGTGATCTTCGCGGGGCTGATCGTAGTGGCGACTATCTTCGGTTACCGGGCCATTCACGCGATTGGCCGCGTGGCGAGCGTGATCGGGGTGATCGCGTTCATCTACCTGTTTGGCGCCTTGCTGGAAGGCAATGATGTCGGCGCGCTGCTGGGCAACAAGCACTTCTCATTGAGCAGCTTTCTGTTGGCGATTTCGCTGTCGGCCTCCTGGCAGATCGCGTTCGGCCCATACGTGGCGGACTACTCCAGGTACTTGCCGCGCAGCATCTCGGCGGTCAAAACGTTCTGGGCAGTCGGCCTGGGTTCGATCATTGGTGCGCAAGCATCGATGGTGTTCGGTGTGTTCGCAGCCGCATTGGCGGGTAAGCAATTCGCCCACCACGAGGTGTCGTTCATCGTCAGCCTCGGCGGCACTGGCGTTGTCGCAGCCCTGCTGTATTTTAGCGTGGCATTCGGCAAAGTCACCATCACGACCCTCAACGCCTACGGCAGCTTCATGTCGATCGCGACCATCGTCAGTGGCTTTCGTGGCAACCGGCATATCTCCAGCGGTCTGCGACTGACGTACATCTTCGCCATGGTCGGCGTAGCAACGTTGCTGGCCTTGCTGGGCAAGGACACGTTCCTCAAGGACTTCTCGGCGTTCATCCTGTTCCTGCTGGCGTTTTTCACGCCCTGGAGCGCGATCAACCTGGTGGACTTCTACTGCATCACCAAAGAGCGTTACGACATCCCGGCGCTGTCGAACCCGGATGGCCGCTACGGTCGCTGGAACTGGATCGGTATCAGCGTCTATGTGTTCGGCGTATTGATTCAAATGCCGTTCATTTCCACCCACTTCTACACCGGCCCCTTGGTCGAGCGCTTGGGCGATACCGATATCTCCTGGATCATCGGTCTGGTGGTGCCTGCCGTCGCGTACTACTTGATCGCAAAAAAATGGCACAGCGCAATTCCAGATCGCCTGATTTTGCCGGTAGACAACGACACGGCCGAAGGGATGCCATCGGATTTGCAATCCCAGGCCGCACTGAACTGACGGTCGCCAATGCACTCGTTAGTGGGAGATACCGTGAAAACTGAAGCGCGGCGATCCTCAAGAACAATGAACACCTACAGCCGATGTTCGCGAACTTATTGTGAACACCGCCTTTCTAAAATAGCCGATGCACACGCCCACAAGGCCCAGCCGACAAGCGTTGGCTTCAAGCAACCGGCATTAATCAACACCCACAAGGGAGTATGAATGTGACTGAGTTAAACCTGACCCCCGGTCAACTGTCCCTGGCGCAACTGCGAGCGATTTACCACCATCCGGTAACCCTTCGCCTGCATGAAAGTGCCTCACAACAGATTGAAAACAGCGTGGCCTGCGTCGAGCAGATCCTCGCCGAGAACCGTACCGCCTACGGCATCAATACCGGTTTCGGCCTTTTGGCGTCGACACGCATTGCCAGCGAAGACCTGGAAAACCTCCAGCGCTCGCTGGTGCTGTCCCACGCAGCCGGGGTCGGTCAGCCGATTAGTGATGAGCTGGTGCGTTTGATCATGGTGCTCAAGGTCAACAGCCTGAGCCGTGGTTTCTCCGGCATTCGCCGTCAGGTGATCGACGCTTTGATCGCGCTGATCAATGCCGAGGTTTACCCACACATTCCGCTCAAAGGCTCAGTCGGCGCGTCTGGCGACCTTGCACCGTTGGCGCACATGTCCCTGGTATTGCTCGGCGAAGGCAAAGCCCGTCATAAAGGCGAATGGCTGCAAGCGACTGACGCCCTGGCCATCGCCGGTCTGAAACCGCTGACACTGGCGGCCAAGGAAGGTCTGGCACTGCTCAACGGCACTCAGGTCTCCACCGCGTTTGCCCTGCGTGGCTTGTTCGAAGGCGAAGACCTGTTCGCCGCTGCGCTGTCTTGTGGCTCGTTGACGGTTGAAGCGGTGCTGGGTTCGCGCGCACCGTTCGATGCCCGGATTCATGCCGCTCGCGGTCAACGCGGGCAGATCGACGCCGCCGCCTGCTACCGCGACCTGCTGGGTGAAAGCAGCCAGATCTCCAACTCACACATCGACTGCGACAAGGTTCAAGACCCGTACTCGCTGCGCTGCCAACCGCAAGTCATGGGCGCATGCCTGACCCAACTGCGTCAGGCCGCCGAAGTGTTGGCGGTTGAATCCAACGCTGTTTCCGACAACCCACTGGTGTTCGCCGCTGAAGGCGAAGTCATCTCGGGCGGTAACTTCCACGCCGAACCGGTCGCCATGGCGGCGGATAACCTGGCCCTGGCCCTGGCGGAAATCGGCGCCCTCAGCGAGCGTCGTATCTCGTTGATGATGGACAAGCACATGTCGCAATTGCCGCCGTTCCTGGTGGCCAATGGCGGCGTGAACTCCGGTTTCATGATCGCGCAGGTGACCGCTGCCGCATTGGCCAGCGAGAACAAGGCGTTGGCCCACCCGCACAGCGTCGACAGCATCCCGACCTCTGCCAACCAGGAAGACCATGTGTCCATGGCCCCTGCTGCTGGCAAGCGTCTGTGGGAAATGGCTGAGAACGTTCGTGGCATTCTCGCCGTAGAATGGCTGGCGGCCTGTCAGGGTCTGGATTTCCGCGATGGCCTGAAAACCTCGCCTAAACTCGAACAAGCCCGCACCGCTCTGCGCAGCAAAGTGCCGTTCTACGACAAGGACCGCTTCTTTGCGCCGGACATCGAAGCCGCCAGCCAATTGCTGGCATCCAACTGCTTGAACACGCTGGTCCCCGCCAATCTGTTGCCAAGTCTGTAAATCACTGCCGAACCTAGTCTGGTTCGGTATGGGAAAAGTCGTGCGAACCCGGAGGCCGGGATTCGCACCGCTTTTCGCCATACAAAAACAATAAGGGATGCGAGATGAAGCAACGCCCTACAGGCCTGAAGCGAGGACTCTCCGCTCGGCACATTCGATTCATGGCCCTTGGCTCAGCCATCGGTACCGGTTTGTTCTATGGTTCCGCGTCGGCGATCCAGATGGCGGGTCCAGCCGTGTTGCTGGCCTATCTGATCGGCGGCGCTGCGGTGTTCATGGTGATGCGCGCCCTCGGCGAAATGGCCGTGCACAACCCTGTGTCTGGCTCATTCGGCCAATACGCCAGCACTTATCTTGGTCCTATGGCAGGCTTTGTCCTGGGCTGGACCTACGCCTTTGAAATGATCATCGTCTGCCTCGCCGACGTGACCGCATTCGGTATTTATATGGGGTTCTGGTTCCCCGATGTACCGCGCTGGATCTGGGTGCTGAGCATCGTGTTCCTGATCGGCGCGCTCAATCTGTGCAGCGTCAAAGTCTTCGGTGAAACGGAGTTCTGGCTGTCGCTGCTCAAGGTCAGCGCCATTGTCGCGATGATCCTCGGCGGTCTGGGCATCATGCTGTTTGGCATCAGCTCGTCCGGCGCCTCCTCGCCTGAGACAGTCGCAGGCATCAGTAATCTTTGGGCCCATGGCGGCTTCATGCCCAACGGGATCGGCGGCCTGATCGCCTCGTTCACGGTGGTGATGTTCGCCTTCGGCGGCATCGAAATCATCGGCATCACGGCAGGCGAAGCCAAAGACCCACAGCACGTGATCCCCCGAGCGATCAATGCCGTGCCATTGCGCATTCTGTTGTTCTACGTGCTGACACTGTTCGTGCTGATGTCGATTTACCCTTGGCCACAGATCGGCACCCAAGGCAGCCCGTTCGTGCAGATTTTTGACAAACTGGGCATTTCCTCGGCCGCGACCATCCTCAATATCGTGGTGATTTCAGCCGCAATATCGGCGATTAACAGCGACATTTTCGGTGCTGGACGCATGATGTACGGCCTCGCCGAGCAAGGCCAGGCGCCGAAAAGCTTTGCCCGACTGTCCCGGCAGGGCGTGCCATGGATGAGCGTGCTGGTCATGGGCGCAGCCCTGCTCGGCGGCGTGGTCCTCAACTATGTGATCCCGGAAAATGTGTTCTTGGTGATCGCGTCCATCGCGACCTTCGCCACGGTCTGGGTGTGGCTGATGATCCTGTTTACGCAGGTCGCCATGCGCCGTTCGATGGACAGCAAACACATCGCGCAACTGAAATTCCCGGTGCCGTTCTGGCCCTATGCACCGGCAGCAGCGATCGTGTTCATGCTGTTCATTTTTGGCGTGCTGGGTTACTTCCCGGACAGCCGGGTGGCATTGGTCGTTGGCGCGGTATGGATCGTGCTGCTGGTGATTGCCTACCGGATCTGGGTCAAACCGGGTACACCGACACCGCAATCAGTGTCCGAACCCTCTTCTTTCTCAGCTCAATAACCTCGGAGGCCGTAGATGAAAACGCTCTGGCAACACTGTCACGTTGCGACCATGGCGCAAGGTAAGTACTCGATCATCGAGGATGCCGCGATCGTGACGTCAGGCGAGTACATCGAGTGGATTGGTCCGAAGGCTAAACGACCGGTATACGACTATGCCAGCATCGTGGACCTGGGCGGCACCTGGGTCACGCCAGGCCTGATCGACTGCCACACGCACACCGTCTTTGGCGGCAACCGCAGCGGCGAGTTCGAGCAGCGCTTGCAGGGTGTGAGCTACGCAGAGATTGCGGCGGCCGGCGGCGGCATCGCCAGCACCGTGCGCGCCACCCGTGCCGCCAGCGAAGATGAACTCTTCGCCAGCGCCGAGCAGCGTCTCAAGCGGTTGCTCAGCGACGGTGTGACCACGGTGGAAATCAAATCCGGCTATGGCCTGGACCTGGCCAGTGAACGCAAGATTCTGCGGGTGATCCGACGGCTGGGTGCGGTACTCCCGGTCACAGTACGCAGCACCTGCCTGGCCGCCCACGCCCTGCCGCCGGAATACGCCAATCGCGCTGACGACTACATCGACCACATCTGCCACGAGATGCTGCCCGCACTGGCGGCGGAAGGTCTGGTGGATGCGGTGGACGCGTTCTGTGAATACCTGGCGTTCTCGCCCGCGCAGGTCGAGCAGGTGTTTATCACCGCCGGCCAATTGGGCCTGCCGGTGAAACTGCATGCAGAACAACTGTCATCACTGGGCGGCTCCAGCCTCGCGGCGCGCTATCACGCCTTGTCGGCGGATCATCTGGAGTTCATGACCGAAGACGATGCCATCGCCATGGGCGCCGCTGGCACCGTCGCGGTGCTGCTGCCGGGTGCGTTCTATTTTCTGCGCGAAACCCAGTTGCCCCCCATGGATGCACTGCGCAGGCAGGGGGTGAACATCGCCATCGCCACCGACCTGAACCCTGGCACGTCGCCTGCCCTGTCGCTACGCTTGATGCTGAATATGGCGTGCACGCTGTTCCGCATGACCCCGGAAGAAGCGCTGGCGGGCGTCACCCTCAACGCCGCCAAAGCGCTGGGGCTGGGCGATACACATGGCTCGCTGGAAGTGGGTAAAGTAGCCGACTTCGTGGCGTGGAAAATTGAACGGCCAGCGGATCTGGCTTACTGGCTGGGCGGTGATCTGGACAAGCGGATCGTGCGTCACGGCGTTGAATCACAGATTTGATACACAGGAGGTCTAGGTGAATAAGGTTCTGAATTTCAAACGTGGCCGGCTGCCGTTACTGGTCAGCATGCCCCATGCCGGATTGCGCCTGACCCCAGTGGTCGAGGCGGGCCTGGTGGACGCAGCGCAAAGCCTGCCAGACACCGACTGGCACATCCCGCAGCTGTATGACTTCGCCAGCGAACTGGGAGCCAGCACCTTGGCGGCCGAGTATTCGCGTTTCGTCATCGACCTCAATCGTCCGTCCGATGACACGCCACTGTACGTCGGCGCAACCACTGGGCTGTTCCCGGCGACACTGTTCGACGGCGCACCGCTGTTCCGCGAAGGCCTGGTGCCTAGCGCAGAAGAGCGCGCCCGCTATCTGGCGCAGATCTGGACGCCCTATCACCAGACGTTGCAGCAGGAACTGGCACGGCTGCGTGACGAATTCGGCTATGCGCTGTTGTTCGATGCACATTCCATTCGCGGTCAAATTGCGCATCTGTTCGAAGGCCGCCTGCCTGACTTCAACCTCGGGACGTTCAACGGTGCCAGCTGCGACACAACACTGGCTAACGAGCTGGAAGCGATCTGCGCGTCAGCCACCGATTACACCCACGTCCTGAACGGACGCTTCAAGGGCGGCCACATCACCCGCCATTACGGCGACCCCGCGAACAACATCCATGCCGTGCAACTGGAACTGGTGCAAAGCACCTACATGGAAGAGTTCGAGCCCTTCAAGTACCGCGAAGACCTGGCCCAGCCAACGCAGAAGGTGCTGAAAAATCTGCTGCAAGCGGTGATTGCGTGGGGGCAGGAGCGGTATCCAGGCTGACACCGCGTCAACTTCTTCGCGAATAAATTCGCTCCCACGCAGTTCATTCTGTAGGAGCGAATTTATTCGCGAAGGCATCATGTCAGGCGACCGCTACTTCCTCAATAACCGCAACCCGTTGAACACCACCAGCAAACTGACGCCCATGTCGGCAAACACTGCCATCCACATGGTTGCCATGCCAGCGAAGGTGACGATCAGGAACACTGCCTTGATCACCAGCGCCAGAATAATATTCTGTTTGAGAATCGCCGACGTCTGACGTGACAGGCGAATAAAGGCCGGGATCTTGCGCAGGTCGTCGTCCATCAAGGCGACATCGGCGGTTTCGATTGCAGTGTCAGTCCCCGCCGCAGCCATCGCAAAACCAATCTCGGCGCGGGCCAGGGCTGGCGCATCGTTGATGCCATCACCGACCATGCCCACACGATGACCCTGAGCGTAAAGCGCTTCGATGGCCTGCAGTTTGTCAGCCGGCAACAGGTTGCCCTGCGCCTGATCAATACCGACCACATCAGCAATCGCCTTCGCGGTATGCGGGTTGTCGCCGGTCAGCATCATGGTTTTGATGCCCAGTGCGTGCAATTCACGAATCGCCTCACGGCTGCTTTCCTTGACCGTATCGGCGACTGCGAACAGCGCTATCGGGCCCAGTGAATCACACAGCAGGACCACGGTTTTCCCTTGGATTTCCAATGCGTCGAGCTTTAGCTCCAGCACCGGCGAACACAGGCCAAGCTCCTCCACCAACCGGTGGTTGCCCAAGTGATAAAGCTGACCGCCCACCTCACCCCGCACGCCACGTCCGGCCAGGGCTTCGAACGCCTGGACATCATGCCGCGTCAGTTGCTGCTCGGCCGATGCTTTGGCAATGGCCTGGGACACGGGGTGGTCGGAACGGCTGGCCAGACTGGCAGCGATGCTCCGCGTGATGTCGCTGATGCCTGGGTCATCGGTGCCCAACGCCAGGTAGTCCGTCTGCACTGGCTTGCCGTGGGTAATGGTCCCGGTTTTATCCAGCGCCAGGTAATCGAGCTTGTACCCGTTTTCCAGGTACACCCCGCCTTTCACCAGAATGCCCTTGCGCGCTGCGGCCGCCAGCCCACTGACGATGGTCACCGGGGTGGAAATCACCAGCGCACAGGGGCAAGCCACGACCAACAACACCAGCGCGCGGTAGATCCAGTCGAACCAGACAGCGCCCATCAACAGCGGCGGAATCAGCGCCACGGCCAAGGCCAGCAGAAAGACCGCTGGCGTGTAGATTCGGGCGAAGCTGTCGACAAACCGCTGAGTCGGTGCTCGCGAGCCTTGAGCCGCTTCGACCGCGTGAATGATCCGCGCCAGCGTCGAGTCGTTCGCCGCCGCCGTAACCCGATATTCCAGCGAGCCCGCCTGATTGATGGTGCCTGCAAAGACTTTGTCCCCTGCGGCCTTTTCCACCGGCAGGCTTTCCCCGGTAATCGGCGCCTGGTCGATGGTCGAGTTGCCCGAGACCACCTCACCGTCCAGCCCGATCCGTTCGCCCGGCCGCACACGCAACAGCGCGCCCAACTCGACGCTTTTCACCTCTTGCTTGACCCACGTGCCGTCGGCTTGCTGCACCGTAACCGACTCTGGAGTCAGCTGCATCAAGCCGCCGATGGCGTTGCGTGCCCGATCCAGAGACTTGGCTTCGATCAACTCAGCCACGGTAAACAGGAACATCACCATGGCCGCTTCCGGCCATTGACCGATCAACACTGCACCGGTCACGGCAATGCTCATCAGTGCATTGATGTTCAGATTGAAGTTCTTCAGGGCAATCCAGCCCCTTTTGTAGGTGCCTAGGCCGCCACTCAAAATCGCGACCAACGCCACCAGCGCTACCAGCCAGCTGGGTGCCAACTGGGCAAAATGGATCACTTCTGACGTCAACGCCGCCACACCCGACAACGCCAGCGGCCACCACGGTTTTTTCACCGGCGCAGGTGCAGTTGCATCAGCACGGGCGCCTTTCTCGACGGGCTCGGCGTGCATGCCCAGTGAGCTGATCGCTTCGCAGATCGGATCGGTAGACGGCAATTCATGCCAGACGCCCAACAGGCGATTGATCAAATTGAACTCAAGTTTGTGCACGCCTACGAGTTTGCCCAGCTTGTTCTGGATCAGCGTTTGCTCGGTCGGGCAATCCATTTGTTCGATGCGAAAGCTGCTGAACTGCGCTGAGGACGAGGTCGATTCGCTGAACTGGACGACCGCAGGCGCGCTGTCTGACGAGCAGCAGGTGTGCGCACGATCATCAGCCGTCTGGGGCTTGGCGTGATGATGTTCAGAATGGTCGTGTTCGGAGTGGCTGTGTTCGGAATGCGTAGGTTCAGAGTGGCTCATCATCGAGTCCTTGAAGGTGCTTGTTGCCAAGTGAACACCCTGTAGCCACTATAGGGTCAAGCACGTAAACGAGATTAATCCTCATGAAGATTGGAGAGCTGGCGAAACTGACGGATTGCCAGGTAGAAACCGTCCGCTATTACGAACGCGAAGGCCTGCTGCCACCGCCCGCACGCAGCGACGGCAACTACCGGGTCTACACCCAGGCGCATGTCGAACGGCTGACGTTCATCCGCAACTGCCGCAGCCTGGACATGACCCTCGAAGAAATCCGCAGCCTGTTGAGCTTGCGCGACAGCCCGCAAGACCAGTGCGAGAACGTCAATGCGTTGATCGACGAACACATCCAGCACGTCAACGCCCGGGTGGCGAGCCTGCAAGCGTTGCAAACGCAGCTACTGGAGCTGCGTCAGCGCTGCATCGATGGCACCTTGGAGCATTGCGGGATCTTGCAGCAGTTGGAGGCCAGCGGAGGGGTAGTAGCGCCAGAGAGTGAACACTCTCATGTGGGAAGGAGTCATGGGCATTGATGGCGTTGCTTCAAAACGCACCGCGTCGGGACATTCGCGAATGAATTCGCTCCCACAAAGGTCTCGAAAATCCTGTGGGAGCGAATTTATTCGCGAAGGCTTCGGGTCAAGCACAACGCATCACACCGCCATCGGCGCCGTCATTGCAGGGTGATGCTCATACCCCTCCAGCGTAAAGTCGCCTGGCTCGATCAGCTCCAGCCACTCGGGCTGATACACACCGGTCTGAGCGAACGCGGGTACACGCTCTGAAATCACCAATTGCGGCGCCGGGAATGGCTCGCGCTTGAGCTGTTCGTTGAGCATGTCCAGGTGGTTTTCATAGACGTGGGCATCACCGATGAAATAGGTGAACCAGCGCGGCGTGTAGCCGGTCAGGCGACCGATCAACGACAGCAATGCCGCGCCTTCGGTCAGGTTGAACGGCGTGCCCAGCCCTAGATCGTTGGAGCGAATGTACAGCGTCAGGGAGATCTCACGGGTCTCCTGGTTCGGGTGGAACTGATAGAGCAGATGGCACGGCGGCAACGCCATTTCATCGAGCTGCGCGCAGTTCCAGCCGTGGAACAGAATCCGTCGGCTGCCGGGGTCTTTGATGATGGTGTCGACGCACTGGCGAATCTGGTCGATGGCCTTGTACAGCACGACGTAGGCCTGGCCGTCTTCTTCGGACTGGGCAATCTGCCGGTAGCCTTGGCCGAGAGCCAGTTCGATGGCCGCAGGGTTGTTAGTCTCAATCCTTTTGTAGGCCGGCCACTTGCGCCACTGCACACCGTAGATTTCGCCCAGGTCGTCTTCGCCCTTACGGAACGGGTTGTCCAGCCACTGCGCGTTTTCGTTGGCGTTCTGGTCCCAGACCTTGCAGCCCAGCGCGCGGAATTCGGCGGCGTTGTTCACGCCACGCAGGAAACCGACCATTTCGCCGATGGCCGATTTGAAGGCCATGCGCCGAGTGGTGATCGCCGGGAAACCTTCCTTGAGGTCATAACGCAACATCGCGCCGGGAAAACTGATGGTTTTCACCCCGGTACGGTTGGCCTGCAAGGTCCCGTTCTTGATCACATGGGCGACTAAATCCAGATATTGCTTCATAAATTACCTGCATCGGTGAACTCGCCGGGCAGTAGCCCCCGGCGTTTCAGTATTAAATCGCAGCGTTTTTGGCAGCGGGTGCGCGGTGATAAGCCAGCCAGATCAAAAACAGACCACCGATAATCATCGGCAGGCTCAGGATCTGACCCATGGTGACCCAGCCCCAGGCCAGATAGCCCAGCTGCACATCCGGCACGCGGACGAATTCGACGACAAAGCGGAAAATCCCGTAAAACAGAGCGAACATCCCCGAAACGGCCATGGTCGGGCGTGGTTTGCGCGAGAACAGCCAGAGAATCAGGAACAGCGCCACGCCTTCCAGGGCGAACTGATACAACTGCGACGGGTGACGTGGCAACTGCGATGGATCGCTGAACGGAGGGAAGATCATCGCCCATGGCAAATCGGTCGGTTTGCCCCACAACTCGGCGTTGATGAAGTTGCCAATCCGCCCGGCGCCCAATCCAATCGGCACCATGGGTGCGATGAAATCCATCAGCTCGAAGAACGACTTACCGTTGCGTTTGCCGAACCACCAGGCCGCGAGCATCACACCGATAAAGCCGCCGTGGAACGCCATGCCGCCTTTCCAGACTTCGAAAATCAACAGTGGATTGGCGATATACGCGCTCAAATCATAGAACAGCACGTAACCCAGTCGACCGCCGACGATCACGCCCATGGCGAGCCAGAAGATCAGATCGGAGAGCTTTTCCTTGGTCCAGGTCGGGTCGAAACGGTTCATTCGGCGCGAAGCGAGTAACCATGCACCGCCAATACCGACCAGGTACATCAAACCGTACCAATGGATTTTCAACGGGCCAATGGCCAATGCAACCGGATCAATCTGCGGGTAAGGCAGCATTGCGACTCCTCAAATATAACGCTCTAGTCACTAGAGCTACTGAACCAGAAAGCTTATACCCACGCACAGCAGCAGCGCGGCGAACATTCGTTTCAACAAGCGTGGCGACACTTTATGCGCCAGTCGCGCGCCGAAGCGCGCAAAAATCATACTGGTCAGGGCAATGCCCAGCAGCGCCGGCAAATAGATAAAGCCCAGACTGTGCGCTGGCAACAGCGGATCATGCCAGCCCAGCACCATGAAGCTCAGGGCGCTGGCCAATGCGATAGGGAATCCACAGGCCGACGACGTCGCCACCGCCTGCCGCATCGGCACGCTGCGCCAGACCAGGAACGGCACAGTCAGCGATCCGCCACCGATACCAAAGATGGCCGAAGCCCAGCCAAGAAAAGTACCCGCCAGTGTCAGACCCACCTTGCCCGGTACGCCGCGACTGGCCTTGGGCTTGAACTCGGTAAGCAGCTGCAAGGCCACCAACACGGCGAACACGCCAATGATCTTTTGCAGGTGCGGGCCGGCGATGGCTTTTGCCGTCAACGCACCAAAACCGGCGCCCACGAGAATACCCACGGTCATCCAGATGAAAATCGCCCAACGCACCGCCCCAAGACGGTGATGCTCTCGCACCGCATTGATTGAGGTAAAAATGATGCTCGCCAGCGATGTCCCGACCGCCAGGTGCGTCAATATCAACGGATCAAAGCCTTGCAGTGTGAAACTGTAGACCAGTACCGGAACAATGATAATCCCGCCACCCACACCAAACAGTCCCGCCAACACGCCGGCGCACGCGCCCAATAGCAAATAGAGCAGGAATTCCATGGGTGCTCCTCAAATCAGTCCGGCATGGTAACGGAAGCACAGCACTCAGCTCTACCGGTGAGCGATGGATGTCCGATTGATCTATGGGTAGAGTAAGGAAAAAGGAGTCCCGCATGTGCCTGATTGTCTTCGCCTGGCGCCCTGCCCACCGCCAGCCATTGATCGTCGCCGCTAATCGCGACGAGTTCTACCCACGCCCGACCCTGCCGTTGGCTCAATGGCCCGAGGCACCCGACGTGTATGCAGGACGCGACCTTGAGGCTGGCGGGACCTGGCTGGGCATCGGTGCCCACGGTCGCTTTGCCGCCTTGACCAATATCCGCAACCCGAATCAGCCGCTGGGGCGTCGCTCCCGAGGCGAACTGGTGGCGCAATTTTTGTGTGGCGAGCAATCGCCCGAGGACTATCTGGCCGACGTGGCGGGCCGCTCCGATGAATACGCAGGCTTCAATCTGTTGCTCGGAAACGCCGAAGCGCTGTATTACCTGAGCGCCGTGAACCCGCACCCGCAGCGCCTGGAAGAAGGCCTCTATGGCGTGTCGAACGCAGGCCTGGATACGCCGTGGCCGAAACTGCTAAAAGCCAAGGCCGCCCTCGCCGCGCAGCTGGATGACCCTCAGCCGTCGGGGCTTCTGACGTTGCTGCGGGATCCCGCGACAGCGCCGCTCGCAGAACTGCCCGATACCGGCGTGGGCCTGGCCACCGAGCGTTTGCTGTCGAGCATATTCATCGCCAGCCCCAGCTACGGCACCCGCGCCAGCAGCGCACTGATTGTCAACGCCGACGGCACCCGCCATTTCATCGAGCACAGCTTCGGGCCCTATGGCGGGCACTTGGGTGAGGTTGAGTTGCGGGTGTGATTTAGCTGTGAAGGCGGTGACGCCCTATTCGCAGGCAAGCCTGCTCCCACAGAAGATCTCATACCCCGTGGGAGCAACGCGATGAATACTAGTGCCCTTTCACCGAAGCCGGGTTGATCATCCGCGACAGGCCCAGGTTTTTCAGGGCCAGTTGCAGGGAGCTGTGGATCACTTGCGGGTTGTCGATGGTCATCAACTGCGCGAGCAATTCCTTGGCTTTGCTCAGGTTGATCTGACGCAACATCCACTTCACTTTCGGCAAGTTGGTGGCGTTCATCGACAGGCTGTCGAAGCCCATCGCCATCAACAGTACGGCTGCAGCCGGGTCGCCGGCCATTTCACCGCAAATGCTGACCGGCTTGCCTTCGGCGTGGGCATCACGCACCACGTTTTGCAGGGCTTGCAGCACGGCTGGGTGCAGGTAGTCATACAGGTCGGCAACCCGCGGGTTGTTACGGTCGACTGCCAGCAGGTATTGAGTCAAGTCGTTGGAGCCCACGGACAGAAAGTCCACCTGGCGCGCCAGTTCGCGCGTCTGATAAACCGCTGCCGGGATTTCGATCATCACGCCAATGGGCGGCATCGGCACGTCGGTGCCTTCGTCGCGCACTTCACCCCAGGCACGGTGGATCAGGTGCAGTGCCTCTTCCAGCTCATGGGTGCCCGAAATCATCGGTAGCAGGATTTTCAGGTTGTTCAAGCCTTCGCTGGCCTTGAGCATCGCACGGGTCTGCACCAGGAAGATTTCCGGGTGGTCTAGGGTGACGCGAATCCCGCGCCAGCCGAGAAACGGGTTGTCTTCCTTGATCGGGAAGTACGAGAGCGATTTATCGCCGCCGATGTCCAGGCTGCGCATGGTGACCGGTAGCGGGTGGAAGGCTGCCAGTTGTTCGCGATAAATCGCCAGTTGTTCTTTTTCGCTCGGGAAGCGCTCATTGATCATGAACGGCACTTCGGTGCGGTACAGGCCAACGCCCTCGGCGCCACGCTGTTGAGCGCGGGCGACATCAGCCAACAGGCCGGTGTTGACCCACAGCGGCATGCGATACCCGTCCAGGGTCACACACGGCAGCTCACGCAGGGAATCAAGGCCCTGGGACAGTTGCCGCTCTTCTTCAACCACCTCAGCGTACTGCTTGCGCAGGATCTCGCTGGGGTTGGTGAAGACTTCGCCGTGGTAGCCGTCGACGATCAACTGAATGCCGTCGACCTTGGAATACGGCAGGTCGACCACGCCCATGACCGTAGGAATACCCATGGCCCGCGCCAGAATCGCAACGTGGGAGTTACCGGAGCCCAGTACCGAGATCAGGCCGACCAGCTTGCCTTCGGGTACTTCACCGAGCATGACCGGCGACAGTTCCTCGCTGACCAGAATGGTGTTGTCAGGGTAAACCAGGGTCTGTTGACGCGCTTCCTGCAGATAGGCCAACAGACGGCGACCCAAGTCTTTGACATCGGACGCGCGCTCACGCAGGTAATCGTCGTCCATCAACTCGAAACGTTTGACGTGTTCGCCGACCACTTGCCGCAACGCGCCTTGTGCCCACTGCCCGGTCTTGATCACGTTGGTCACTTCGCTGCCCAGCGAAGCGTCATCGAGCATCATCAGGTAAACGTCGAACAGCGCCCGCTCTTCGGGGCGCAATTGGGTGGCAAGCTTGGCCGACAGCGAGCGCATGTCGCCTCGCACACCTTCCAGCGCATTCTGGAACAACGCCAGTTCAGCGGTGATATCGCTGACACTTTTGTCCGGCACCACTTCAAGATCGGCCGGAGGCAACATGACCACGGCCGTTCCGACCGCAGCGCCCGGAGAACCTGCGACACCGACAAACCTGGCTTCCTGAATACCTTTGCCCTGACGGCCCAACCCACGGATCGAGCCAGTGGCCTCAGCGTGGGCAATAACACCCGCCAATTGGGCGCTCATGGTCACCAGGAAGGCCTCTTCGCCCTCGTCAAACTGACGCCGCTCCTTTTGCTGGATCACCAATACGCCGACCACACGACGGTGGTGGATGATCGGTGCGCCCAGGAACGACGCGTAACGCTCTTCGCCGGTCTCGGCAAAGTAGCGATAACGCGGGTGATCGGCAGCGTTTTCGAGGTTCAGCGGCTCTTCGCGGGTGCCCACGAGACCCACCAGGCCTTCGTTCGGCGCCATGCTGACCTTGCCGATAGAGCGCTTGTTCAGGCCTTCGGTAGCCATCAGTACGAAGCGGTTGGATTCAGGGTCGAGCAAATAGACCGAGCATACCTGGCTGCCCATGGCCTCCTTGACGCGTAACACAATAATCCCCAACGCCGCCTTGAGATCCTTGGCGGAGTTAACTTCCTGGACGATCTTGCGCAGCGTATTGAGCATGGCTCGGGGTCGAACTCCGTGGTCAGTCGCGCGCTAGCAGGCGCGGGGCAAGTTCTTTAAGGGCGCGTCGATACACTTCGCGCTTGAATGTCACAACCTGGCCCAACGGATACCAATAACTGACCCAACGCCAGCCATCGAATTCCGGTTTACCGGTCAAATCCATCCGCACCCGCTGCTCGTTGGAGATCAGGCGCAGGAGAAACCACTTCTGTTTCTGGCCGATGCACAGCGGTTGGCTGTGCGTTCTGACCAAACGTTGCGGCAAACGATAACGCAACCAGCCCCGGGTGCAGGCGAGAATTTGCACATCTTGCCGTTCCAGCCCGACTTCTTCATTCAATTCGCGGTACAAAGCGTCTTCCGGCGTCTCCTGAGGGTTGATTCCACCTTGAGGAAACTGCCATGCATCTTGGTTGATTCGCCGAGCCCATAAGACCTGGCCAGCATCATTTGTCAGAATAATCCCGACATTAGGGCGGAAACCATCGGGGTCGATCACGGCAACAACCTCGTAAACGCATGTTGCCGCATTGTTCCACAAAGATTATGAAAGCAGCAACGAGGCTGCACAGCTTATGTGCACTCTTGTGAAAACGCCGTATTCTGGTGGCCTTTTTTCAGCTAATTCAGTGAGTAACTCCATGCGCCTGGCTTTATTCGACCTTGATAACACACTTCTGGGTGGCGACAGCGATCACGCGTGGGGCGATTACCTGTGCGAGCGCGGCATTCTTGACGCCATCGCCTACAAAGCGCGCAACGATGCGTTTTACCAGGATTACCTGGCCGGCACCCTGAACCTGACCGATTACCTGAACTTCAGCCTGGAAATCCTCGGCCGCACCGAGATGGCCCAGTTGAACGAGTGGCACCGCGACTTCATGCGCGACTGCATCGAGCCGATCATTCTGCCCAAAGGCGAAGCCTTGCTGGCCAAACACCGTGAAGCGGGCGACAAACTGGTGATTATCACCGCCACCAACCGTTTTGTTACGGCGCCGATAGTGACGCGCCTCGGTGTGGATACCCTGCTTGCCACCGAGTGCGAAATCATCGACGGTCGCTACAGCGGCCGTACCACCGATATACCCTGCTTTCGTGAAGGCAAAGTGACGCGCCTTAACCTATGGCTGGACGAAACCGGCTTAAACCTCGACGACAGCTATTTCTACAGCGACTCGCTGAACGACCTGCCATTGCTGGAGCAAGTCGCCAATCCGGTGGCCGTCGACCCCGATCCGAAATTACGCGCCGAAGCGGAAAAGCGTGGCTGGCCGGTGATTACGTTGCGTAAGTAAAACGCGCCGCAGTTTCACTGTGGGAGCGAATTCATTCGCGAATGAATTCGCTCCCACAGTGAGGCGCGATAAGCGATGCCGAGGGTCAGACCGGTTTGGCGCCCATCAACCCAGCTATCGCAATGAAACACACACCGCTGAACACCGCGAGGGCCAAGGTAAACTTTGGACTGCCCATGGCCGTTGGCACACGCAGGCGGTTGAGTCTCACCAACAGCCACAACCAGCTCAGGCTACCGAACAGGTACAGCACCTCCGCCGCGAGCAGCCAGGTCTGGCTCAGCGGCCAGCCGCCGTAATGCACCAGCCACCAACCGCTGATTGGCAGGGTCAACAGACACAAGCCCATCAAGACCCAAACGAGCGCCCCAGGCAGTTGCAGCGTACGGTTCTGGACCAGCGTGTCACCCGCAAGACGACCGCGAATGACCCAGCCCGCAAGCCCCAAGGCACTGAGTACAAACAGCACTGTTGCCACGCTGTGTACGATTTTTAGGGCGGTGAAAATTCCCATATTTTTCGAATCCCTGTCAGTCGATGTTCATCAGCGTAGCAGCGGGCCCATTAGCCCAGCCCTTTATCCCAGGAAGAGCTTGTACGCCGGGTTGTCGCTTTCATCCCAATACGGATAGCCAATCTCGGCCAGCGCGGCTGGGATCAGGTGGCGCTCGTCTTCTGGCACCACCCACCCGGCCATGACCCGGCCATCCGCCGCGCCATGGTTGCGGTAGTGGAACATCGAGATATTCCACTGGCCGCCGAGCTTGTTGAGGAAGTTGAACAGCGCACCGGGGCGTTCGGGGAACTCGAAGCGGAACACCACTTCATCGCTGACCCGCGCCGCATGGCCACCGACCATGTGACGGATATGCAGCTTCGCCAGCTCGTTATCGGTCAAGTCCAGCACCGGAAAACCCTGCTCGGCCAGGCTGCTAAGCAGCACGGCGCGCGGGTCGTTTTCCGGGTGGGTCTGCACCCCGACGAAGATGTGCGCTTCGCGATCGGTGTGGTAGCGGTAGTTGAATTCGGTGATCTGGCGCTTGCCGATGGCTTTGCAGAAAGCTTTGAAGCTGCCCGGCTTCTCGGGAATGGTCACCGCGATGATCGCTTCGCGGCCTTCGCCCAGCTCGGCGCGTTCGGCGACGTGGCGCAGGCGGTCGAAGTTGACGTTGGCGCCCGAGTCGATGGCCACCAGGGTCTGACCGCTGACGCCGTACAGCTCAATGTATTTCTTGATCCCGGCCACGCCCAGCGCGCCGGCAGGCTCAGTGATCGAGCGGGTGTCGTCGTAGATGTCCTTGATCGCCGCACAGATTTCATCGGTGCTGACGGTGATCACTTCGTCGACATAGTCCTTGCAGATATCAAAGGTGTGCTGGCCGATCTGAGCCACCGCCACGCCATCGGCGAACAGCCCGACCTGGCTCAATACCACACGCTCGCCTGCGGCCATGGCCGCTTGCAGGCAGTTGGAATCGTCCGGCTCGACGCCGATCACCTTGATCTCCGGGCGCAGGTATTTGACGTACGCCGCGATGCCAGCAATCAAGCCGCCGCCGCCCACCGGGACAAAAATCGCGTCCAGCCGCCCCGGATGCTGACGCAGGATTTCCATCGCCACAGTGCCTTGCCCAGCAATGGTGTCGGGGTCGTCATAGGGGTGGACGTAGACGTAGCCTTTTTCTTCGACCAGCTTCAGGGAAAACGCCAGGGCTTCGGGGAACGAGTCGCCGTGCAGCACCACTTTGCCGCCGCGCGAACGCACACCTTCGACCTTGATCTCGGGGGTGGTTTTGGGCATGACGATGGTGGCTTTGACCCCCAACACTTTGGCCGCCAGCGCCAGACCCTGCGCGTGATTGCCGGCCGACGCGGTGACCACGCCCTTGGCCCGTTCGGCTTCGCTCAGCTGCGTCAGCTTGTTGTAGGCGCCGCGAATCTTGAACGAGAACACCGGCTGCAAGTCTTCGCGCTTGAGCAACACCTGATTGCCGAGGCGTTCGGATAGCTGGCGGGCCCGCTGCAAGGGGGTTTCAACGGCCACGTCGTAAACGCGCGAGGTGAGGATTTTCTTGACGTACTGTTCGAGCATCGGGAAAGCATCACTGGCGAATGAGGACGAGGTCGCGAAGTTTAACCCAGCGCTCAGATGCACGCCCACACGAATGACAGGGTTTTACGTCTGCCATGCCGCTATAATGCGCGTCCTTTTGCATACCCTGCCTCAACTGTAGGAGCTGCCGAAGGCTGCGATAGGCCGGAGTCGCGGGCGACCGGCACGACCTTCATAGGATCAGAAGATCACGTCCGCTTTGCGGTCGATCGCAACTTTCGGTAGCTCCTACATGAATTGAGCACATTTCACACCGTGGAGCGCGCATGACCCAGGATCAACTCAAACAGGCCGTGGCCCAAGCCGCTGTCGACTTTATCCTTCCGAAACTCGATGACAAGAGCGTTGTGGGTGTGGGTACAGGCTCCACGGCCAACTGCTTCATCGATGCGCTGGCCAAACACAAGGGCGCGTTCGACGGTGCTGTCGCCAGTTCCGAAGCCACTGCGGCACGCCTCAAGGGCCATGGTATTCCGGTGTATGAACTCAACACCGTCAGTGATCTGGAGTTTTACGTCGATGGTGCTGACGAAGCCGATGACCACCTGCACCTGATCAAAGGCGGCGGCGCTGCGTTGACCCGGGAAAAAATCGTTGCCGCCGTGGCCCAGACTTTCATCTGCATCGCCGACGGCAGCAAGCTGGTGTCCGTGCTGGGCGCCTTTCCGCTGCCCGTCGAAGTGATCCCTATGGCGCGCAGCCATGTGGCCCGTCAGTTGGTGAAACTGGGCGGTGATCCGGTGTATCGCGAGGGCGTGTTGACCGATAACGGCAATATCATCCTCGACGTATACAACATGAACATCACCCACCCGGTGGAACTGGAAAGCCAGATCAATGCCATCGTCGGCGTGGTCACCAATGGCCTGTTCGCGGCGCGTCCGGCTGATCTGCTGTTCCTGGGTACTGCTGAAGGCGTGAAGACACTTAAACGTTGAGACTGCATTCGCAGCGGGACGCGTCCCGCTGCGAATGGTTTAACGCACGCTGCTTTCGAAACGACTCTGACCGGTTAACTCCAGGACGATTTCATCGCCCGCGTTAAGCGGACCGACGCCAGCAGGGGTTCCGGTCATGATCACGTCACCGGCTTGCAAGGAAAAGTGCGACGCCATGTGCTGAATCATCGGCACGATAGGGTTGAGCATCGCGCTGCTGTTGCCGTCCTGGCGTACTTCACCGTTGATGGTCAGGCGAATGCCGATATCAGTCAGGTCTTCATAGGCGTCAGCCGATACGAAAGGCGCCAACACTGCGGCACCGTCGAATGACTTGGCGATTTCCCATGGCAGGCCCTTTTCCTTGAGCTTGGACTGAACGTCACGCAAGGTCAGGTCCAGACCCGGAGCGAAACCGGTAATCGCATCCAGCACTTCTTCGCGCGACGGGTTCTTGGTCAGCGGCTTGCCGATCAACACCACGATTTCGGCTTCGTAGTGCACCGAGCCACGGTCAGCCGGAATAGTGAAACCGCCTTCCAGAGCGACCACGCAACTGCCGGGCTTGATAAACAACAGCGGCTCGGTCGGCACGGGGTTATCCAGTTCCTTGGCATGTTCGGCGTAGTTACGACCGATACACACCACTTTGCCCACTGGAAAGTGAATCCGCGTACCGTCTACATACTGGTGCTGATAGCTCATGGACGACTCCTGGGTCTCTATACGGCCCATTCAGGCCAACGGATCAAACAGCGAAAATCTTGCCAGGGTTCATGATCCCGTTCGGGTCGAACACTGCCTTGACCGCTTTCATGTATTCGATTTCTACCGGCGAACGGCTGTACGTCAGGTAGTCACGCTTGGTCATGCCCACGCCGTGTTCGGCGGAAATCGAGCCGTTGTACTTCTGCACGATCTCGAACACCCATTTGTTGACCGTAGCGCATTTGGCGAAAAACTCATCCTTGCTCAGGTCGTCTGGCTTGAGGATGTTCAAGTGCAGGTTGCCGTCGCCAATGTGGCCGAACCAGACGATTTCGAAGTCCGGGTAGTGTTCGCCGACGATGGCGTCGATTTCCTTGAGAAAGCCTGGCACTTTCGACACAGTAACCGAGATGTCGTTTTTGTACGGTGTCCAGTGTGAGATGGTCTCGGAGATGTATTCGCGCAACTTCCACAGGTTTTGCAACTGCTGGTCACTCTGGCTCATCACGCCATCGAGTACCCAGCCTTCCTCAACGCAATGCTCGAAGGTTGCCAATGCATCATTGGCCACTTCTTCGGAAGTCGCTTCGAATTCCAGCAACGCGTAAAACGGGCAATCGGTCTCGAAAGGCGCTGGCACATCACCACGCGCCAGCACTTTGGCCAGCGCTTTGTCGGAGAAAAACTCGAAAGCCGTCAGGTCGAGCTTGTTCTGGAAGGCATGCAGCACCGGCATGATCGCATCGAAATCACTGGTACCCAGGACCATGGCGGTCAGGTTTTTCGGCGCACGATCAAGGCGCATGGTGGCTTCGACGACAAAACCGAGCGTGCCTTCAGCGCCGATGAACAGCTGACGCAAGTCATAGCCGGTGGCGTTCTTGATCAAGTCTTTGTTGAGTTCGAGGAGATCGCCTTTGCCGGTGACGACTTTGATGCCCGCCACCCAATTGCGCGTCATGCCGTAGCGAATGACCTTGATCCCGCCGGCATTGGTGCCGATATTGCCGCCAATCTGGCTGGAGCCGGCGGAAGCGAAGTCGACCGGGTAATACAAGCCCTTTTCTTCGGCAAGTGTTTGCAACTGTGCAGTAACAACACCTGGCTGGCAGGTCGCCGTACGGTCGGTGATGTTGAATTCCAGCACCTGGTTCATGTAGTCGAACGCAACGACCACTTCGCCATTGGCCGCCACGGCAGCAGCGGACAGCCCGGTCCGTCCGCCGGACGGTACCAGCGCGACGTGGCGCTCATTGGCCCAACGGACGATGGCTTGCACCTGCTCGGTGCTCTTGGGAAAAACAATGGCCAGCGGCGCGGGCGCGAAGTGCTTGGTCCAATCCTTGCCGTAAACGTTGAGGGAGTCGGCATCGGTCAGCACCTTGCCAGGCTCAACCAGGGTCTTCAGCTCATCTATCAAAGCAGGATGGGTCATCGACGGAACTCTCGAACAATTCATGGTCATCCTGAGAACGCTTCACGTCCAGGAATGGGGGTTTCGCGGGGTGCATATGCTAGCATACGCCCCCCGCTAATCGTGCCTACGGCCGATTTTGCGACCCCTGCCATTTTCTCCGGGACACAGGTTTACGCAGATGAGCAAGACTTCTCTCGATAAGAGCAAGATCAAGTTCCTTCTTCTCGAAGGCGTCCACCAATCCGCTGTGGACGTCCTCAAGGCCGCCGGGTACACAACTATTGAGTACCTCACCGGCTCTTTGCCGGAAGCCGAACTGAAGGAAAAGATCGCCGATGCACATTTCGTTGGCATCCGCTCTCGCACCCAACTGACTGAAGAAGTATTCGATTGCGCCAAGAAACTGGTCGCTGTCGGCTGTTTCTGCATCGGTACCAATCAGGTCGATCTCAATGCTGCCCGCGAACGCGGCATCGCTGTTTTCAATGCCCCCTACTCCAACACCCGTTCGGTGGCAGAGCTGGTACTGGCTGAAGCGATCCTGTTGCTGCGCGGCATTCCGGAGAAAAACGCTTCCTGCCACCGTGGTGGCTGGATCAAAAGCGCGGCCAACTCCTTCGAAATTCGCGGCAAGAAACTGGGCATCGTCGGCTACGGCTCGATCGGCACTCAGCTTTCGGTGCTGGCTGAAGGCCTGGGCATGCAGGTGTTTTTCTACGACACCCTGACCAAGCTGCCGTTGGGCAACTCGACTCAGGTTTCCAGCCTGAACGAACTGCTGGGTCTGGCTGATATCGTCACCCTGCACGTTCCGGAAACCGCTGCGACCCAGTGGATGATCGGCGAAAAAGAAATTCGCTCGATGAAAAAGGGCAGCATCCTGATCAACGCCGCTCGTGGCACCGTGGTCGAACTCGATGCTTTGGCAGACGCCATCAAAGACAAGCACTTGATCGGCGCGGCCATCGACGTTTTCCCGGTCGAGCCTCGCTCGAACGACGAAGAGTTCGAAAGCCCGCTGCGTGGCCTGGATAACGTGATCCTGACCCCGCACATCGGCGGCTCGACTGCTGAAGCCCAAGCCAACATCGGTCTGGAAGTGGCAGAAAAGCTGGTCAAGTACAGCGACAACGGTACGTCGGTGTCCTCGGTCAACTTCCCGGAAGTGGCGTTGCCGGCTCACCCTGGCAAGCACCGTTTGCTGCACATCCACCAGAACATCCCGGGTGTGATGAGCGAGATCAACAAGGTCTTCGCCGAAAACGGTATCAACATCTCCGGTCAGTTCCTGCAGACCAACGAGAAAGTCGGTTACGTGGTGATCGATGTCGACGCCGAGTATTCCGATCTGGCGCAAGAAAAACTGCAGACCATCAACGGCACTATCCGTAGCCGCGTGCTGTTCTAGGTTTTTCTGACGTACAAAAAAGGAGACCTTCTGGTCTCCTTTTTTTGGTCTTGATTAAGTGTTACTTGACGGTCACGGTGATTTTCTTCGACTCGACCGGCGGGTTCAGCGGGATGTGGCTCTTGTCGCCCACCAGCAATTGCAGAGTGTGCTTGCCCGGCGTCAGGGTCAGTTCGGTTTCGGTCTGGCCTTTGCCGAAGTGCTTGATGTTATCGGTCACCGGCAGCGGTGCATCCATCGCAGGCTGGTCTTTCACGTCAATCAGCAGGTGGTGGTGGCCGGTATCAGGCATATCGACACCTGCCGGCGCAACACCCATGCCTTTGAGACCAAACTGAACCTTGAAGGTCTTGCCCACGGTGGCGCCATCTTTGGGCGAAATAATGTACACCTCGGCGCCCGCAGGCGAGGCGGTGCGTGGAACATCGGCAGCGTTAGCCAATACAGAAGCGCCCAACAAAGAGCCCCCTAACAACAACCCAGCGATAGCCGCTCTTGAAAATAAAGTCTTCATGTTTTCTCCAGGTTTTTTTGCAAAAAAATCGGATATGAAACAACAACTTTGAATCATTTGAGTGTCCAAAGCTGTGACCGACTACGCTAAACACCATAGAGCATAGCGGTTGTGATTTCTTTTATCTTAGGAGCGCCCATGCGTTTTGTGCCTGGCCTGTTACTTTTATCTGCCTTTTTAAGCCCCTTGGCTCATGCCGACTTAATCGACGAAGTGAATGATCGTGGCGAGTTGCGTATTGCCCTGGAGGCAAATTTTGCACCGTTCAACTTCATGCAAGACGGCAAACTGACGGGCTTCGAAATCGAGCTAGGGCAACTGCTGGCTGATGAGCTGGACCTGCGCGCTTCGTTTATCACCACGGATGCGACCACCCTCCTACAGGGTGTCGAAGGTGACAAATATGACATCGCCTTGAACCACATCGCGGTAACCCCAGAACTCAAAGAGCGCTTCGATTTCAGCGAGCCCTACAGCTATTCCAGTGCGCAACTGATTTTGCGTAATAAGGAAAAGCGTCCGCTGCAAACCTTGGGCGCGCTCAAAGGCCTTTCGCTGGGCGTCGCCCAGACCAGCCAGTTCGCCGAAGAGGCTCGCACCAGTGAAGGGATCGACCTGCACAGCTATCCTGACGCGCAGCAGCCATTGAAGGCGCTGGCCGACAAGCAGCTCGACGCAACCATCAGTGATCGCCTGCTGGTGCCTTTTGCGATTCGTGACAGCCATCTGCCGGTCAAACCCGGCAATGACGTCGGACCGCTATTGCCCCTGGCAATCCCGTTTCAGAAAGGTAATCCGGCATTTCAGGGCGTACTGGACGGGGCATTGCAGCGAATCAAAGGCGATGGCCGGTTAAGCGCGCTGTCTGAAAAATGGTTCGGCATCGACGCGAGCAAGCCGCCTAGGCCGTGACCAGGGCTATTCGCTCCTACAGATTATATGGCGGTATCTGTGGGGGCGACTTCATTCGCGAAGACGTCAGATCAGGCACCCAAGAGCCTGAGACAGCATCAGAACGGCTCATTCCCCCGCCGCCGAAACCAGCCCGTCAGGGACAGGCGTTCGCGAGTAGAAGGCAATACCTCATGGGGCATTTCGCCAGAGAGAAACACCAGCAGACAGCCGCCCGTAGGCTGTACGTCATGTTCGACGCCCTCTTTTAGAAACATCCGCAGCTGACCACCGTGTTCGGGCAACCAGGCCTGATTCAGGTAAAGCACTGCCGAGATCGTGCGTCGGTCATCGTCGCGAAAGCGGTCGACGTGCTTTTGGTAAAACGCGCCTGGGGGGTAGAGCGCGAAATGGCTCTCGTAATCTTCCAACCCAAGAAACAACCCGCGATTGAGTGCCAGTCGCAGGCTGTCCATCAGCGCCAGATAACGATCACAGGCCGCGACCTCACCCGCTTCTAGCCACTGAATATGGTCACCGCGAACCCCTTCTCGCACTTCCTGGGCCGAGCCCCGCCCCACAGCCGCTGGCGACAGTTCGCCCTCGGCCGCACGCCGACGGCACTCTGCGGCCAACTCGAGGGTCAGAGTTTCTGGCAGGAAAATATTTTGCTGTGACCAACCGTGAGCGGCCAGATCATCGACAATTCGTAATAGCAGCGGGTGATCAGAGGGTATTTGCATGCTGCGCATAGTATCCATACGGCTTGAAAACCGACAGCACCACCGAGCGACCGAAGTGTTAACTCGACAAATCCACGCCACCGCACTGAGAATAGCGGCCTGCTGACAGGAGTCCCTATGCGCCGTTTGTTTGTTTTGCTGTTGATGTTCTGCACGATGCCCGCTTGGGCAGACGGCCACGACCAGTTGTACACGGTCGCCGGTTGGCCAGAACAACGCGCGCATTTCACCGCCGCCTTGACCGCTGCTCAACAACGCTATCGCAACAACCTGCCGCCAGCGGTGTATCAAGCGTTGGTCGATAACAGCAACCAGCGCTTCGCCCCGCAGGCCATGGATCAGCGTGCCAAGCAACACTTGCGCCAGACCCTGAAAGACCCGGCGCCTGCACTGCAATTTTTCCAATCGCCGCTGGGGCGCAAAATCGTCACCGCCGAGCTGACCGCGACCCGTCCGGATCAACTGGCAAAAAACGCTCAGGGCTTGCCGCATATTGAAGCCAGCGCGACCCGTCAATTGTTGATCGGCCATCTGGCCCAAGACCTGCCGGTCCGTGAAGCGGGGGCCGAGGTCAGCCTCGCCATCGCTGGCGTTGCAGCCGACAGCCTCAGTCAGATGATCCCCGGCCTTCTGGGCGGTGGTCAGGCCCAAGGCATGCTCGATGGCCAACGCGAGCGCTTGATGGCGCAGATTGGCAACGACATGAACAACACTCTGCTCTACGTCTACCGTGACCTTTCAGACCCGGAACTGGACGAGTTCGTCACCTTCGCCGAGTCCCCTGAGGGCAAGGCGTATTACCAGGCAGCACTGGCAGCGATTCGCGCCGGGCTGGCGGTTGGACAAAGCCCATCGAGCCTGGCGCCCGCAGGGCAGCCGGGGAATTAACCTGCAGGATGCCGCGCTGTCGCGCAGCAAACTGGTTTTGATTTGCGTGGTGTGATGGTTTAGTGGTGTGTCAGATAAGCCGCCTTCGCGAACAAGTTCGCTCCTACAAAGATTTTGATCTGCCGTTGGGATTTGGAGTGAATTGAGTATCGAATTACGGCAAGGCCCCTTTTCCAGGAGGCCGAGCGCAGGCGTTGCGCAGGGGAGTACGAGGCAAGGATGCCGAGTAAGCCGCACGGGGCCAGGGACGGCCCCTTGCGGCGCCCCCCGGAGCAACACCGGAGCGAGGGAAATCCGAGCCTAGGCGAGGATCCGTATGGAGGGGCAAGCGTTTTGGCGGGACCTTTTTGCGGTTCGGCGTCCCGACGTTTGTAAAAGGTTCCTCGCTGTAAAGGTGAAACCATAATTCCGGCAACCACACATGCCGGATATACACCCAATACACAGCGCCAACACATTGTTTTTAAAAAATTAAAAGTCTGTTTGATAGGAGGCCTCGCCGCGTCTTCGACGCTGCGCTGTCGCGCAGCAAACGGGTCCCTGTAGGAGCTGCCGAAGGCTGCGAAAAGGTCGGCACGACCTTCAGCGGTCTCAAGAAAGCGACCGGTTCCCGGTCGATCGCAGCCTTCGGCAGCTCCTACAGGGGATCAGCGTTTGGTTGAAAATTTAATAAGATTTATTCTTTATTTTTCAATGCGTTATTTTTTGTTTGATGAGAGACGGGGGCGGAATCTCCTACAGAGTCTCATCAAACTTCGTGTTCAAAAACGCAAAATAACGCTGACGTAGCGCGGGCAGTTCATTGGCCAGGTGATGTCGTGCCTCGCTCAGCATCAATATCTGCGGCTGGGCGAATTTATCCTTGAGCACTTCAAGGTTGTGGCCCCAGTCGACGGTCATATCCGCCTCACCCTGAACGATCAACGGGCTGCGCGTGCTGCGTGGCGCGGCCTCGATCCGTGTGATCCACTTGGCCAAGGCACCGACCCAGGCGGTCGGCAAGCGTTGCGGCTGGAGCGGATCCGCTAACAGAAACGGCAGGAAAGCCGGGTCATTGGAGTTTTCGCTGAAGCGCCGGGCGATGCCTTTGACGAAGGGGCTGAGCAGGTAATAGCTTAACTTCGACCAGCCCCAGGCCTGCGGTCGAATCAACGGCGCCAGCAGGATGGCCTGCCCTTGTGCAGGGCTGTCGATGCCATGGTTGAGCAGATGATCGATCACAATCGCCCCGCCCGTACTTTGTCCGCACAGATGCCAGGGTTGCGGCAGTTGCAGCCCCAGCGCTTCGGCGAACAACCCTTGCAGCACAACCTGGTACTCGTCGAAGTCATGGATGCTCGCGCGAACCCCGCTGGACAAGCCATGCCCCGGCAGATCACAGGCAATCACTGCAAAATTCTGATCCAGCGCCCACTCGATGACATGCCGATACAGACCCATATGGTCGTAGAAACCGTGGATCAAAAATAAGGTCGCGACTGGCTGTTCAGGCAGCCAGACCTGACTGACCACTTCATAACCACCGACATCGAAGCGCCCCAATCCACTGCGGACCGACGCAGCACGCCCGACAAACTCAAGACCATAGAAGCGCTGATACGCCAGCCCTTCGCCGGACATCGGCTGTGCGGCGAGCAAAGGTAGCAGGCTGGATCGTAAAGAGTCAGGGTCAAACGCGGCAGACATAGGGCTTCCAGGCAAAAACGGAGGTCATTTTCATCCGAACATGACAATGAGTTGGGCTGCGATATTCATCTGTCTCGTCAGGCATGGCAAGCTACGCTCCCCAAAACAGAACCCATCGGCATGAACTCACTCAATCGCCCTACCCTCCTCGCGTGCCTGCTTGCCCTCGTTTGCGCGGCCGGGCTGTGGGTGGCTTACGATTGGTTCCAGGGGCGCTATATCCGTCCGTTCAGCGATCAGACGGCGCTGTTCGCCGGTGACATGCTGAGCCTGCCCACCGACCTGGCCGGACCGGGGCGAATCCGCCTGGTGCATTTCTGGGACCCGGCCTGCCCATGCAACGTCGCCAATCAGCAGCACCTGGCCGAATTGGTCGAACACTACGGCGGTGGCCAGGGCGTGGACTTCTACTCGGTGCAGAAACCTGGCACCCACGGCCAATTACCCAGCACACTCAACGCGATCAAACCACTGGTCAGCCTCCCCGGCGCCGAGCGCATCACCGCCAGTCCCGCTGTAGCGATCTGGGACCGTGAGGGCCACCTGGCCTATTTCGGCCCCTACAGCGAAGGCGCCACCTGCAATTCCGGCAACAGTTTTATCGAGCCGATTCTCCAGGCCCTCGGCGCCGGTCGCGCCGTCAATGCCACACACACCATGGCGGTCGGTTGTTATTGTCCTTGGCTAACAACGCCGTCCAGTCAGTGATGAGCCGCCTTGTAGTCGATGACGTAAGGCAGTTTGTTACGGACGGTCTTGCGCAGCTCTTTGCTGTTTACTGACGAAAAGCCGCCCAACTGTCGAGCAGTGAACCCGCTGTCGCCAACCAACGCAGTGCCCGGCAGCGCCACCATCAAATCGCTCGCAGCCTCTAGCGCCTTGCGATAGCCGCTGCGCTCACCCAAGTCGAAAGACTCGATATCCAACTGCCCGCGCAGCCAGTTGCCCCAATAAAACTCAAGAAACTCCGGCGCAATACCCGCTGCACCCGGCTTGCCGAACGCCGCCCTGCGAGTGAAATAGACGAGGCTGCGAAACGGGTCGTTCTGCATATTCGTCAGGCCGAGCTGCTCAGGCAGCTGCGAAGGGTTGATCGATTGACCGGTGCCGTCCTTCAGCCAGGTTTTGTGTGCCTTCTGCATGCGCGTCCAAAACGTAATGCTGTCGGCACTGTCGCTGAAGTCATCGGTCACCTTGACCCACATCTTCAACTGCGAGCCGGCGCCCGGCTGATCCCACAGCGCAGTGAACGTGTGATGACCATCGGTGAGGTATAACGTCCCCTCAGGGCCCCTCACGACTGTTTTCATGTCGTTGAGGCGGGTGCCCACGGGGCTCTGGCAGTCGAAGGTCGCGGGGCGAAGCACGTCCGCATCATCAGGCACCCGACTCGACTCGCCTTGGCCATTGGCCTCACAGTATTCATCGAACAACTTAGAGCGCTGACCTGCGAAACGCTCGAGCTTGTAGTAGATCTGATCAAACCCGACCACCGCCTGGGTCGGGTGCAATTGATCGAGACTGACTTCGACCAGATTGCCCGGTTTGTGCGTAGACGGCGCGTGGACCTGAAGCGTGAATACACCCAACAATATGACGAGCAGCCATGAACTCATACGCATCGTCGAACCCTTTCAAACAGTGAGGCCCCCGCCTGTAGCAGGGGCCGAATCAGCTTCTGACAGCCCCCGTTAGAAAACGTATTGCAGGCGCAAACTCAGTGCATCGCCTTGTTCATCGCCATTGCCGTTCGAGACGTTGACCGTTTTGGCCTTCAAATAATTGGCGGAAACTTTAACCGCTTGGTTGGCGTACCAGTTCACCCCCACGCTTTGCACCTTAGCGGTGTTGTCGAGAAAACCGCTCTCCTCGACGTTGGCGTGATCAAAACGATAGAACACCTCCCATGCGCCCAACTGCTTGTTCTCAGGCTTGATTTGATCGAATTTGCCACCGTTGAGTTTGTAGCCACGGGACTCGCCCGTCAGGGTGTAGGCGACTTGTCCGTAATAACCGGTGACGTCGCGATTATTGCGCACCGACTCAGACTTGGCGTCGACAGTACGACGCAGGTATTCGCTTTGCAGCGAGAACGGGCCAGTCGCGTAGGCGAACTCAAGGCCCAACGCGGCGTCCCCGTCAAATGCGCCAGCGACCTTCGGCGCGAGGTCCGGACGATTGCCGTTTTCGCCAACCTCAGTGGTACCACGCACATCAAGACGCGTACGCACTTGCCCGTTCGCCTGATCAGCTCCGCTGAGCGCATAGTTGATGCCGAAATGCAGGACATTCCCCGACTCGGCGAATGGCGCAAAGACACCGCGCAGGTTGTAGTTATTCCGCGTCCTGCCGTTTTCGTTTTCGTTCGAAGACGGCCGGAGGATACCTGCCGAGCCATAGAACATGTCGGTCGTACCGCGTAGCTGCACACCCATGCCCTTATCGCGGTCGTTCACCCACGGTGCCAGGTCCGTCAGCATGCTGCGTTCGATGGCGGTGATCCATTTCGAACTGGTGGCATTTTCCAGACCGAAATCCGGATCGAAGCGGCCAAATTTAAGCGTCACTGGCTGGAAGCCCACGTAGCTGACCGACGCCTCTTTGAGGAGTGAGTTGGCATCATTCAAATCCATTGCCAGGTCATAGCCCCAAACGCCATACGCCTTGCCAGATAATTCCAGGCGGGCGCGGCGCAGATAAGCACTGTCAGCGGTCTTGCCATTCTGTGAATAGACGCCATCGAACTGGTCGAAATCCGCCTGTATGCGTCCGCCAATACGAAAACTGAATTGATCGTCAGCGGTGGCGAGTTCCAATCCGCCTTTGGTTTTAACGACAATATCGGTGCCGTCGGTCGTAACGGTTCCGGCCACTGTTTCAGCGGAAATCGCTAGCATCAGCGCGCCCACAGTGAAGCCGGCGTGGTACTTGCTGAACATCGGTGTATCCCCTTTGAAAAACGGCTTCGAGCGTCTTGCCTAAAGCCTTCCATTTGAGGGGTGCATCCTGATGAGCGAAAAAGTCAGAACCATTTCTATTGGCTGGGGTTTTATTACAAGAAAATTCACAATCGCTAACGGGCTCGCGCCCACAGCGGTCCGCCGGTTCATGGGCAAGTGTTACTCGATGTTATTACTCACCATTCACACCCCGTTCAGTGGCGTCGATGGTGCAGACGACTACACGCTGGCGGCGTAAAAATCTGTAGCCTGCTAGCCCGGACTGAATCAATGACAGGACTTCAGATGAAACGCGGCCTAACCGTTCTCGCCATCCTTCTCGCGGTTGTCATTTTCATCCTGGCGGGCGGGGGATTTTGGTATATCCACAGCAAGCAGCCCGTGCGTCAGGGCGAGATGCCCCTTGCCCACCTGCAAGCGCCGGTCACCGTGCGTTACGACGAGCGCGGCGTGCCGCATATCCGGGCCGAGAATGAGGCTGATCTGTATCGCACCCTGGGCTATGTCCACGCTCAAGATCGGCTGTTCCAGATGGAAATGCTGCGGCGTCTGGCGCGTGGCGAACTGGCCGAGGTGCTGGGCCCCAAGCTGGTGGACACCGACAAACTGTTCCGCAGCCTGAGGATTCGTGAGCACGCCGACGCCTACGTTGCCCGCCAGGATAAACAAACACCCACCTGGATGGCCCTGGAAGCGTATCTGGACGGCATCAATCAGTATCAGAACACCCACGCGAAACCTATCGAGTTCGACCTGCTGGGCATCCAGAAGCGACCGTTCACCGCCGAAGACACCCTGAGCGTCGGCGGCTACATGGCGTACAGCTTTGCCGCCGCCTTTCGTACCGAGCCGCTGCTGACCTATGTGCGCGACCAGTTGGGCCCCGACTACCTGAAAGTCTTCGACCTCGCCTGGCAGCCGCAAGGTGCACTGGGCCAGGCGCCAGCACTCGCCAGTGCCGACTGGAAAGGCTTGAACGACCTGGCTTGGCTGAGCCAACACGCACTGGAAGAGGCTGGCTTGCCGCAGTTCGAAGGCAGTAACGCCTGGGTGATCTCCGGCAGCCGCACCCAAAGTGGCAAGCCGCTGCTGGCCGGTGATCCGCACATTCGTTTTGCCGTGCCATCAGTGTGGTACGAAGCGCAATTGTCGGCGCCGGGGTTCGAGCTGTACGGCCATCACCAGGCACTCAACCCGTTCGCATCGCTGGGGCACAATCGCGACTTCGGCTGGAGCCTGACCATGTTCCAGAACGACGATGTGGACCTGATCGCCGAGAAGACCAACCCGGACAACCCCGATCAGGTCTGGTACCACGGGGCCTGGGTCGACATGACCCACAGCGAGCAGCAGATTCTGGTCAAAGGCGCACCGGCCGTGACCCTGAGCCTGCGTCAGTCGCCTCACGGCCCGATCATCAACGATGCGTTGGGCACGACCGCAGCTACAGCGCCCATTGCGATGTGGTGGTCATTTCTGGAGTCCGAGAACCCGATTCTGCAAGGCTTTTATGAAGCCAATCGCGCCGACACCTTGAGCAAAATGCGTGCGGCGGCAGAGAAAATTCAATCGCCAGGACTGAATGTGGTCTGGGCCAACGCCAAAGGCGACATCGGCTGGTGGGCCGCCGCGCAATTGCCCATAAGGCCTGCAGGCGTGAACCCCACCTTCATCCTCGACGGCAGCACCGCGCAGGCGGACAAGGAAGGCTTTTACCCCTTCAGCGCCAACCCACAGGAAGAGAACCCGGCACGCGGCTACATCGTCTCGGCCAACTTCCAGCCGGTGTCGCCAACGGGCATGGAAATTCCCGGTTACTACAACCTCGCCGATCGTGGCCAGCAACTGAACAAGCAGCTGAGCGACCCGGCCGTGAAGTGGGACCTGGAGAGCAGCAAAAAGCTGCAACTGGACACGCAGACCGGCTACGCAGCACGGGTGTTGAAGCCGCTGATTCCGGTATTGCGCAGCGCCGTGAAAGACCCGGAAGAACGGGCACTGGTCGAGCGCCTGGCCAACTGGAACGGCGACTACTCGCTGGACTCAGTCGGGGCGACGCTGTTCAATCAGTTTGTGTCGGACCTGATCCAGGAAGCGATGCACGATGAACTCGGCGATGGCTTTTTCGACACGCTGCTCTCGACCCGCGTGATCGACGCTGCCCTGCCGCGACTGGCCGCCGATGCTGATTCACCGTGGTGGAAAAACCGCAACCCACCCTTCGAAAAGAACCGCGCGGAGGTGGTCAATGTTGCGTGGCACGCCAGCGTCTCGCACCTCAAATCCCTGTATGGCAGCAACCCGGATGAATGGCGCTGGGGCAAGGCGCATACCTTGACCCATGGTCACCCGCTGGGCATGCAGAAGCCGTTGGACAGGCTGTTCAACGTCGGCCCGTTCCCCGCGCCCGGCACCCATGAGGTGCCGAACAACCAGTCCGCACGCATCAGTTCAGCGCCTTGGCCAGTGACCTATGGCCCATCAACCCGACGCTTGATCGACTTCGCCGACCCGGCCCACAGCCTGGGCATCAACCCGGTTGGGCAAAGTGGCGTGCTGTTTGATGAACATTATTCGGACCAAGCCAAAACCTACATCGAAGGCGGCTATGTACCGGAGCATTTCGACGAGGCGGATGTCGCGACGAATACGCGGGGAACGTTGAGATTGGTGCCAGCCAGATAGATTTAGCTGGCGCTGCCGACGTCTTCGCACGCGTGCCTGCGAAGACGTCTTGAGACGTGCAACACCTCCAGCAGATCAAAATCTGATCAACCTCTGCCAACACCAATCCCGCAACACCTCACAGCCTTCGACCAACAACTTACCCACAGGGCCACCCACAGCAATTGTGGGCAAGTCAGCCAATGCCCTGTGGAAAACTCAAAAAAACCGCTGCTTATGCAAAAACCATCTTTTTCGACGCCATTGATCAGTTTTTGATCATATGCCACAAACGTAAGCAGGCCGGGGCCTGCAACGGATGACGAACACCTTATCCACAGGAGCGCTAACAGGGATTGTGGGCAAGTTATCCAGTGATAAAGGCGTTTACAAACCGCGCTGCAAGTGCATGCCTGAAGTATTTGTCAAGGTTAAAAACCTAGTAGAACTGCTAGTGACGGGAGGTATTAAAGGTTTGTTAGGGTGAGTGAACGAACGAGTTAGCAACCGTAAAGTTGCTGTTCGCACCAGCGCCGATGCACAGGAGCTTTTCACTCCGCGAGGGAGGCCCGCACCATGTCCCCATATCCGATACTGCGTCTATTGCCTTTTATAATTCTCCTGCTATTCATTGCAATACTGTATTGCATGTTCCCGTCGATTGCTTATGCAAACAGCACTGCGCAAGACACCCTTTACCCGCGCACTGTTAACACCTCATCTCAAGGAAAAGCGGCGTGCACTTCGCCCCAATACACAGCGAATACGCCTTATACCGCAGACTTTGTCGTGCAAAACAAGGGGTGGGAATACAAGTGTAAAAACGACGCCGAGGGCGGCATAGGCAGTTGGCAGTGGTGCTCACAGGCAGCGTATGAGCCCGGCTTATCCACAAACACCTGGAAAGATGCCTGGGTCGAACTGAGCGAGTGCGGCGCCACCGCGCCAGAGCCAAAAGGTAATAGCCTCAGCCTGAACTTCGCTGTCCTTGACGCCGCCAGAAAGCTAACACCCCTGACCCCGGGTGCGGGTAAAGAAGTGCCCGCCCCCCTCTCTGGCGTATTGCGTTGCAAGGACGAATCGCACCCTATCAGTTCTGTAGGCATGCCTATTCGTATCGAAGGCCTCAAACGTTGCGATTATCAATTGATCATGGAGGCTTCCGAACATTATTCACCGTTGTCCACGCCTCAAATCATCAAGTTTTCAGGTGATGACGGAGAACATCAGGACGTCGATGTCGTCTACCGTCATAAGGTCGATGTGAGCAAGTTAAGTACCTTGCCGGGTTATAAAATCGAACTGTTTGCCGAGGGCTTGATTCAACCCAGGCAGATGGCCATGGGCAATAACGTACTGTATGTCGGGTCCAGTGCCCTCCCGACCTATGGTTATCAAGGCGCCATTGCCGATTTCATCTATGCACTGCCCCTTGACGCCGCCGGCAAGCCGACGGGCCTCTACGTGGTGGCATCGGGACTTGAGGAACCCCATGGCGTCGCTTACCGCGACGGCGACCTGTTTTACTCGACGACAGGTGGGCTCTACCGCATCCGCAACGTCGACACGACCTTCAAAGATGCCAAACCAGAGTTGATCGCCAAGTTTCCTGCCGACGACTATCTGTTCCCTTTACCGTCCCTGGAAACAGGTTCCATGACACGCATTTGGCACCAGAAGCATCCGCTGCATTTCAACCCGACCGACCCGAACGATAAAGGCCTGTATACCGCCGTCGGGATACCTTGCAATATTTGCATGATCCCGGCAGACCCTCGTTATGGCTCGATTTTGCGGTATGACATCGACACCGGGACGTCGACTATTATCGCCAAGGGCATACGCAACTCCGTCGGATTCGACTGGAACCCTGTGTCTAAGGAGATCTGGTTCAGTGACAACAACCGCCAGGGCATTACGAACCCTGATGAAATCAACCGTATTTCAGCGCCGGGTCAGCATTTTGGTGTGCCGTATATATTCGGCAAACAGATACCGGGTTTTACCCAGCAAGAGTTCGATAACCCCAACGAATACGTAACACCTACATTGGTGACCGGCGCGATCGTTTCTGATTTATCAATCGATCAGATCGACCCGAAGAAGTACGTGCCTGCGGCGTTTGATTTAGGCAATGGCCTGGCCCCGTTAGGGGTTAAATTCTGGAGTCCGCGTCCTGCCACCGATGGCAGCCAGGAACTGCTCGTTGCGACCCATGGCGCCAGCTCTCACTTAACACCGGGCCTGGATGTGCGGCGGATGTCGATCAAGAATGGCAAAATCGTTTATCAACTTCCGTTGATCAACGGTTGGGTACAAAACCCGGAACAGTTAGATGCTTATTGTTTAAGTGACCATTGCATCGGCCGTCCGACGGACTTTCTCACGTTACCCGATAACAGTTTATTGATCTCGGACGATGTGGCAGGCGTGATCTATCGCGTCACCTTTGATGCCAGCGCCCTGAAGAAAACCAATCTGGTGTTTCACGCCAGCACCACCCCGCCAGTGGCGCTGGCCGACGAGATGATCAGTGGCTACCTGATTGACACTCACGGTAACTCGCGGGCGTTTAATGTCGGCTGGGGCTCCGCAGTCATGACACTTGAAGGCCTGGACTACGGCAGTTATGAAGTGAGGCTGAATGACGTCGACAACTGGCTGCCCACGAAACGAACAGCCACGTATGTGCTTTCTGAGCAGACGCCCAATCAAGTGATCGACATGAGCTACAAAGAGCGGGATGAGAATGTGACGGCTCAGGTCACCTTCATCGCCCCGGCAAAACCAGTCTCTGTCAGCGCCCCAAACTGGGCTGTCGAGTTAGTTGATTTGGCAGGCCACATAGCTTCTCGGGTCATTCAGGTACCGTGGGGCGGCCGCGTCACCGAAACGCTGAAGTATGGTCAGTACGAGGCTCGCTATCCTTACTTTACCCAGGAACTACCAGAGCCCACGGTAGGTGCCATTGATATCAACGAGAGCAGTACCGATTTCGCCATGCCCCCCGTGACCTATCGGGCAGTAGAGAACCTTGGCAGTACCGTCATCGAAGAAAAATGCAGCAAGTGCCATAGCGCTGAGTATTTTCAGAATGCGAGCATGGCCAATAGCTGGAGCAATGCCACCCACGACAGTTTTGTTCAGTGGATCAGAAGCATGAAAATCACCGGGCATTGCGATCAGCGTTGCGGCGAACAGGTGGCCGATCATTTGATCAATACCGTGTGGGCACCGTATCTGAACCCGGCAGAATCGGTCGGTACCCGGCAACTGCGATTGCTGACGCGCTCGGAATACGTCAACACGATTAAAGACATCTTCACGCTGGACATCAACCCAGGTAAGTTGCCCGCGGATAAATCCGATAGCAAATTTAAATACCCCGGTGAAGCCGACCTCGGGATTGTCGAAGCTGAAGACGCCAAACTTTTCTACGACATGGCCATTTCTATCGCTGACCAGGCGCCCCCTCAACGGTTGGAACCTTTCAAGAAAGCCAACGCGAAAACGGCGGTGATTACCCTGGGGCACCAACTGTTCCGGCGCCCGATGACGGCGCCTGAAACAGAACGTTATACCCTACTGCTGAATGAACACGGAACGCAGGGACTTATCACCGGCATGCTGCTCTCGCCGTATTTTCTCTATCGCTCGGAACTGGGCGCCGAAGTGGCGGGCGAGCCAGGCGTTTACCGACTGACGGCCAATGAGCTCGCCACGGCGCTTTCCTATGCCTTCCTGGGCACTACGCCCAATCAGGCACTGATGGCCAAAGCCGAGGCGGGATTGCTGAGTACGCCAGCGCAAATCGGTGCTGAAGTCGACGCCATGATGCTAACGCCTCAAGGACTTGAGCAATTCAATCGTTTCATTCAGTACTACACCAAAACCGCGCGTGACCTGCAGGAGAAACCGGGACTGACCCCAGCCCTCATCGAGGACATGAGGAAGGAGCAGCGCTTGTTTGTCGAGTACGTGATCAAGGAAGGGAATGGCACGCTGGATCAGCTGTTCAACCCAGGATTCACGTTCCTCAATCAACCACTCGCCGAGCAATACGGCATCACCGGGGTTAACGGCGCGAACATGGTCAAGGTAGCGGTCGATGCCACGCGCGGGGGCTTACTGCATCAGGGCGTCACTCAGGTTGCCACCTCTGACTATCAAGCGACGTCACTGGTCAAGCGCGGAATAATGGTTCGGGAGCAGCTGTTCTGTAAGGAATTCGGCGCGCCGGTCGAGGCCGATCCGACCGAGCCTCACTTCCCTGACAGGGCCATTACCACCCGCGAACGTTGGGACCTGGTAAACGGCGAACATGCCTCCAACGGAAACTGCTGGAAATGTCACCAGTACATGAACGACACCGGTGGTTCCATGGAAAACTACGACGCTTCCGGCCGTTATCGCCAACAGGAGAATGCCTATAACTACGCGGCCTTCCCACAGGTGCTGCCGATCTACGCAGGCGGTCCGTTCATTGATAACACCGGCTCGCACAAACTCGCGGACGTACATAACGTGCGGGATATCGCTGCATTGATTCCGCATAACCCGGACGCCCAGCGGTGCATGGCCGACAGTTATTTCCGCTTTACCTTTGGCAGCCCGGCCCAGGCGCACACCGCGGGCATCATCAATGCGCTGAGTAAAGGTCTCGCAGAGACAGGTTCCCTGCGCGACATGATGCGCACCGTGGCGACATCGCACGCCTTCCTCTACAAGCAGTCCCCGGACGCAAGGAAACAGCCATGAACTTACTCACAAGTCGTCGCCGTTTTTTAATGGGGTTGGCCGCCGCTGGCGTCGTACTGCCCCTGAGCAGCAGCGGCCTGGTGCGCATGGCACTGGCTGGCGAAAAGCAGCAAGCCAAGTTGAAGGTCGTATTCTTCGTGGTTCCCGACGGTCTGGCGGTCGACTCCTTTACCGGGGGAGGTTTCGGGGATGGACGAGGGCTTTGGCACCCTGCGGTGACAGCAGGCCTCGTAGACACCGCCGAATTCCACTTGGGTGCCGTCAGCCAGGAACTGACAGCCTATCGCGATCAGTCTCTGTACATTCGGGGGACGATGAGCGGGGTGGGAAACGGAGGCCATGCCGGGTGGATGAATATCTTGCGGGACAAGGGTCAGAGCATGAGTTCTATCGATGTCTTGCTGGGAGACCATATGCCGGGTACTTCACAGCGAGCCGTGTTTGCCGGTCCCCATGCTGGAATCGATGGCTCCCACTGGTACGTCTCCTGGAAAGACGCCAGTATCAGAACCCCCCAACAAAACCCGGTGCTGCTTTACGAGTCGCTGTTTGGCATCACCAGCAGCGCGGTGCGCGAGCAACAGGTGCGCAACAAACATGCCTTCGACCCCATCCTGACCGATATTCAGGAAATCAAAGGGCAGCTGGCGGGCGCACAACGACAAAAACTCGACACACACCTGGACTCAGTCGAACAGGTCATCGCCGACCTGGATGACTCATTGCCCCCCATTACTGAATGCCAGACGCTGAGCCTGGAAAACCACCCCATCACATCGGCAATGTTCCGCAATGAAGTGCAACACGCGCACAGCCAGGTTGTTGCAACCGTATTGAGTTGCGGCATCACCCGCGTTGCAACGATTCAGGTGGGGCGATCCGCTGAATCGCTGAATATCCTGGACGTCAGCAGCACGACAAACCCACACGATTGCGCGCACCGCTCCACCGAAGAGGTGTGGCGAGGATCACGCCAGTGGTACGCGAGAAAGGCCAAGGAGTTCATGGATGAACTGGCCAAGTTCTCCGACCCCGATGTACCCACCGACAGCCTGCTGAAACACACGCTGGTCGTCGTCACCAGCGAGATGGCCGACGGTGCTCCCGAGCACACGATTGACATGCCGTTACTGCTGATGGGCGGCGCCGGGGGCCTGTTGAGGACGGGCACAGACAAAGGCCGTTACCTTAATATCGCGTCCCAGTTCGATGAAAACCACCACTCAGGGAACCCGGTCATCGGTAAAAAATTCGTTGGGATGCAACGCATCTGGGCAACCATCGCCGCCGCCGCCGGAACCACCGTGCCCTACGGCGGCAACGTCAGTCCGGTCACGGGGATATTCACCAACGTTTAAGGGGTGTCTGCGCGTTAACGCACCACGCCTTCCTCAATCAATAGCTTCAAAATCGCCTCGGCGCCTTCTTTGGCGCCGAGGCCCTTGAGCACTTGCCCACCGCCGCCGCTGGCCTTGGCCGTTGCGGCTTTCATGCGGTCGGCGCCGCTTTTGCCCTTGATCACTTTCAAACGCTTGGGCCGGGGCTTGGCCGGTTGCAGCGCGGAACGTGCCAACAGCTCATCCACCACCACGTCGACCTCCTCCACCGCGAGCATTCCGCGTTGTGCCGGACCATAGGCGCTCTGCCGGGACTTGGGCGCGGCGTTATCCACTGTGGCGAGAAACGGCAGGCGGACCTTCAGCCGACGACGCTGACCGCGTGGCAGCGCTTGCAGAACATGGGCCACGCCGTTGTCCAGCGATTCGACCTGCGCCAGTCCGACCACCAGCGGCCAACCCAGCTTTTCCGCCAACAGAAACGGCAACATGCCCGAGCCTTCGCCGGTTTCCGCCTGACTCCCGGTCAGCACCACCTGCACATTGGCTTCACGCAGGTAGTCAGCCAGCGCTGGCAAGGCATCGGCGCCTTGGGGCTGTTCCAATACATGCAGTTCCTCCAGGCCCATGCCCAGATAAGCCCGCAGCGCAGGCTCGTCGACATTGCCGGCGTGCAGCACCTGCAAGTTATCCCCAGCCAGTTGCAGGCCCAGTTCGACGGCGCGCGCGTCCTGCTCGGCGCGACGTGGCCGACCGGAAGTCGGGTGCGCGCCGATGGACACCAGGCTGATCACATGGGGTTTGTTTACCGGGGGACTCTCAAGATTAAGCGGCATCACGTTTCGCCTCATTGCGGTAAACCTCAATGGCAGCAATCAGCGCCTTGAGTATGTCCGCGCTTTCACCGATCACCGACAGGTCGGCACGTTTGATCATGTCGCACCCCGGATCAAGGTTGATCGCCACCACCTTGTCGCAGGCACCAATGCCTTGCAGATGCTGGATCGCGCCAGAAATACCGACGGCCACATAGACCCGGGCCGTGACCCAGGTACCACTGGCACCGACCTGGCGACCACGCGCCATGTAGCCATCGTCCACCGCCACACGCGAGGCACCTTCGGTGGCGCCCAGCGCTGCGGCGGTGCGGTGGAACAAGTCCCAGTCCTTCACCCCATTGCCACCCGAGAAGATGAACTCCGCTTCGGCCATGGGAACGGCTGCCGGGTCCACGGCCACCGCGCCAAGGTCTTCGATACGCGACAGACTGCGAGCGACGGCTGTGGATAACTCTACGGGCAATGCTTCGTGACGGGTTTCGCTGACCGGTTCCGCACATTCGACGGCGGCCAGAATCAAGCGCGCCAATGGACGCGCCAAGTCTTCACGACCCGCACCCGCGCGGCCGATGCACTGATCGTCAGTCACCTGCCAGACACGCGTTGCAGGACGTTCGCCCAGGCTTGCGGCAAAGCGTCGACCCAGCTCGCCGCCACCGCTGCGGCTGTCAGGCAGCAGCCAATGGCGCGGATTGAACTGGTTATCCACAGCCCGTAGACCCTGAACACGCTGTTCCGGTGAATAACCGCTGAACTCGCGGCCCTCAAGCAGCAACAGACGGTCGACGCCCGCGGTGGCAAACGTCGTTTCCTTATGCTCGCCGAATACCACGGCCAGCACTGCGCCATCTTTGCCGGCCAATTGATGAGCCAGGCCCAACACGTCGCGGTCGTGGCTGCTCAAGCGGCCGCCGACCATGTCCGGCGCCACACAAATGTAGAACGCCGGTTGCGCGATGACATGCAGCGGCAGTTGCACTGCGGCAACGGCGGAGCGTTTGACCACCCCACCCTGTTGCGCGCCGCTGCGGTCAATACGCTTGATCCCGTTGGGACCGATAAAGCCGACGTTGTGCACATCTTTGCGCACGATGCCGTTGGGCCCCATCCAGCTGGTTTGCGCTGGCTGCATGGCTGCGTGCAGCGGGTGCAGGCGGTTACGGGCGATCCATTCGGCGCGTGGGTCGCGGCGGATAATGTCGCTCATCAATGCACCTCCGCAGGTTGGCGCTTAACGGGTACTGGTTTGCTGGCGACGACGTCTTCCAGCAACGCATCGGCGACCAGTTCGGCAATGTCTTTGATCAGTGGCCGAGGTTCGACCACGCCTTCAAGCATCGCAGTGCACTGCGGGCAACCCACGGCCACCAGCTCGGCACCGGTTTCGCGGATGTCTTCCATACGCATGTCGGGAATCCGCTGCTTGCCAGGAATGTCGGTGATCGGTGCACCGCCACCACCGCCGCAGCAACGGGAACGGAAGCCGGAGCGCTGCATTTCCTTGATCTCGATACCCAGTGCGCGCAATACCTCACGCGGCGCCTCGTATTCGCCGTTGTAGCGACCGAGGTAGCACGGGTCGTGATAGGTCACGCTGGAGCCTTTGTGCTGACCAAGGTTCAACGCGCCCGCCTGGATCAGCTCAGCCATGTAGGTGCTGTGGTGCTGCACCTGATAGTTGCCGTCAAAAGCACCGTATTCGTTTTTCAACACATGGAAGCTGTGCGGGTCGCAAGTGACGATACGCTTGAAGGCGTACTTGGACAGGGTCTGGATATTGCGCTTGGCAAGCATCTGAAACGTCGCTTCATCACCCAAGCGGCGCGCCACATCGCCACTGTCACGCTCTTCGAGGCCCAACACCGCAAAATCAACATTGGCGGCTTTCAGGACTTTGACGAACGCGCGCAAGGTCCGCTGGTTACGCATGTCGAAGGCGCCATCACCCACCCAGAACAGCACGTCGGCGGTCTTCTTTTGACTATGGAGCTCGCTGAACAGATTGAGGTTCAGGTCCGCCGCCCAGTTCATCCGCCCGCCCGGTGCAAAACCGCCGGGGTTGTCGGTGGCGATCAGGTTGTCCAGGACTTCGGCGCCCTTGTTCGGCGTCGCACCTTTCTCCAGGGTCAGGAAGCGGCGCATGTCGACGATGGCATCAACGTGCTCGATCATCATCGGGCACTCTTCCACGCAGGCGCGGCAGGTGGTGCAGGACCACAGGGTTTCGGCGTCTACCAAACCGTTGACGATCGGCTGATGGGCATTGCCGCCGTGTTCGCCGATAGGCTTGCCCCTGCCGTCAGGGGATGGGTAGGGGCTGCCGGCGAACTTGGCGTCGGTGCCACCGGCCAAGCCGACCACCATGTCTTGAATCAGTTTTTTCGGGTTCAGCGGCTGGCCGGCAGCGAAGGCCGGGCAGGCAACTTCGCACTTGCCGCACTGCACACAGGCGTCGAAGCCCAGCAGTTGGTTCCAGGTGAAATCCTCGGGTTTTTCCACGCCCAGAGGCGCGCTGGTGTCACTTAGGTCCAGCGGTTTCAAACCGGTGGAACGACCGCCACCAAAGCGCTCGGCGCGACGGTGCCAGGCCAGGTGCAAGGCGCCCGCAAAGGCGTGCTTCATCGGCCCGCCCCAGGTCATGCCGAAGAACATTTCCGACACGCCCCACGCCGCGCCCAGGCCCAGCAGTACGACGAGAACCCAACCGCCAAAGTGCTCCGGCAGGATGCCCGCCACTGGCAGGGTCACCAGAAAGAAGCTGACGGAAAATGCCATCAAGCTTTTCGGCAAGCGCATCCATGGGCCTTTCGACAAGCGCGCAGGTGGGTTGCGCCGACGCAATGCCATGAAAATCGCGCCGACAAACATGATCGCCGACGCCAACAGCAAGGCGTAGCCGAGGATGCGGTTATGCAGGCCGAAGCCGTGTACCAGAATCGCCAACACGGCTGCCAGCACAAAGCCGCCAGCGGTGGCGACGTGGGTGTTGGCGATGTATTTGTCCCGCGCCACGACGTGGTGCAGGTCGACCATATAACGCTTGGGCATGGCCAGCAGGCCACCGATCAGGTCGACCTTGGCCGCCCGGCCCTGGCGCCACAGCATCATCCGCCGCACTGCGCCCAACACAGCCAAGGCCAGGGCGACAAACAACAGGATGGGAAGAAGGGTGTTCAACATGTGGAGCTCCCAAAAGACACTTCAGGTCTTGCAAGGGGACATACCTGGATGCCTTGCCCGATCTCTGTGGGAGCAGGCTTGCCTGCGAAGGGGGCTTGGCTGACACACCGCGTCGCCATCTTCGCAGGCAAGCCTGCTCCCACAAGGGATGCAACAATCCAAGGATCAGTCAGCGGCTTAAAAATCCTTACACAACCGCAATGCGTCGTAGATCGCCGCATGGGTGTTGCGCTGGGCCACACAGTCGCCGATGCGGAACAGCAGGTAACCCTCGCCCGTCTGGCTCAGCGAAGGTTGCGGCTGGATAGCGAACAACGCTTCGATGTCGATCTGGCCCTTGTTGCGTGAGGCTTCTTTCAGCGCGTAGTAGATTTCTTCATCTGGGCGCACGCCGTTCTCGACCACCACTTGATCGACCACCCGCTCCTCTTTGGCGCCGGTGTATTCGTTCTCCAGCACCGCGACCAGCTTGTCGCCCTCGCGATAGACCTTCTCCAGCATCAGGTCGCCGGTCATGATCACTTCTTTGGGGTACATGCTGCGGTAGTACGTCGGGAACGACGTTCCGCCGATGGCCACGCCTGGCTTGATGTCGTCAGTAACGATCTCGACCTGGCTGCCTTTGTCCGCGAGGAAGTCAGCGGTCGACATCCCGGTGAATTCACAGATGGTGTCGTAGACCAACACGTTCTTGCCCGGCGCAACCTTGCCGTCAAGAATATCCCAGCTACTGACGACCAACCCTTCGGCCGCGCCCCAGTGCTCGTTCTGCTCAATGAAGGGGTGTCCGCCCACTGCCAGCACCACCACATCGGGGCGCAGGTCGAGGATGGTCGCTGCATCGGCAGCCGTGCCAAGGCGCAGATCGACTTTCAAGCGCGCCAGTTCCAGCTGGAACCAGCGCGTAATCCCGGCAATCTGGTCGCGCTGCGGTGCTTTCGAGGCGGTGGTGATTTGCCCGCCGATGAATTCTTTTTTCTCGAACAGGGTCACGTCATGCCCCCGCTCGGCGGAAACCCGAGCGGCCTCCATGCCCGCAGGACCGGCACCGACGACCACCACTTTGCGTTTCACGCCGGTGGTTTTTTCGATGATATGCGGCACGCCCATGTACTCACGAGACGTCGCGGCGTTCTGGATGCACAGCACGTCCTGCCCTTGGTACTGGCGGTCGATGCAATAGTTGGCGCCGACGCACTGCTTGATCTGGTCGATCTGGCCCATCTTGATCTTGGCGATCAGGTGCGGGTCAGCGATGTGAGCACGGGTCATGCCGACCATGTCGACGTAACCACCGTCCAGAATCCGTGCGGCCTGGTTCGGGTCCTTGATGTTCTGCGCGTGCATCACCGGCGCCTTGACCACTTCCTTGATACCGGCCGCCAGGTGCAGGAAGGGCTCCGGTGGATAGCTCATGTTCGGGATAACGTTGGCCAGGGTGTTGTGGGTGTCACACCCCGAGCCGATGACGCTGATGAAGTCGATCATGTCGGTGGAGTCGTAATACTTGGCGATTTCCTTCATGTCCTCGTGGCTCAAGCCATCGGGGTGGAATTCATCACCACAGATACGCAGGCCGACACAGAAATCAGGCCCTACTTCCTTGCGCACAGCCTTGATCACTTCCATGCCAAAACGCATGCGGTTTTCGAAGCTGCCGCCCCATTCATCGGTGCGTTTGTTAACCCGAGGGCTCCAGAACTGGTCGATCATGTGCTGGTGCACGGCAGACAGCTCAATGCCATCCAGACCACCGGCCTTGGCCCGCCCGGCAGCGCTGGCGTAGTTGCCGATCACCCGCCAGATTTCTTCCGGCTCGATGGTTTTGCAGGTCGCACGGTGTACCGGTTCACGGATGCCCGACGGTGACAACAGCACCGGCCAGTTATCGCCGTCCCAACGAGAACGACGGCCCATGTGAGTAATTTGAATCATGATCTTGGCGCCATGCTTGTGCATGGCGTCGGCCAGATTCTGGAAGTGCGGGATGATTCTGTCCGTCGCCAGGTTGACCGACTTCCACGGGCCTTGCGGGCTGTCGATGGCCACGCTGGAGGAGCCGCCGCAGATAGCCAGGCCGATACCGCCCTTGGCTTTCTCCTCGTAGTACTTCACATAACGCTCGGTGGTCATGCCGCCATCGGTGGCATAAATTTCGGCGTGCGCAGTACTGAGGATGCGGTTGCGGACAGTCAATTTGCCGAGCTGGATCGGCTGGAACAGTGATTCGAAAGCCATGACGGATACCTCGACTTACAACGGCTTGACGATGAACAGGCCGTCGTCGTGGCCTTCTTCAGAACCACCGTAAACCTGCTCGGCCACAGTGCGGATCGGACTGCCTTTGGCGGCCAGGATTTGATCCATGGCACCGGCGAACCAGCCGGTGAACATGTAATCGACCTTGCGCCCGACCTTGCCGTACACATAGACGAAGCAAGAGTGTTCCAGGCGGATGCTGGCGGTGCCATTTTCCAGGTCGATGGCTTCGATCTTGAACAGACCCCAGCCTCGTTGCGACAGGCGCTTCATGTAGTGCTCGAATACCGCGACGCCTTCCAGGCCGTGGCATTCAGCTTCCTTCTCGCACCAGTGCCAAGCGGATTTGTAGCCGGCCTTGTAGAGGATTTCGGCGTAGGCGTCAGCGCCCAACACTTCTTCGATGCCCATGTGGTTATTGACGAAAAAGTGACGTGGCACGTAGAGCATCGGCAGCGCATCAGAGGTCCAGACACCGGTTTCGCTGTCGACTTCGATAGGCAGTTGCGGGGCGATTTTAGCCATGGGGTAACACTCCAGAAATTCGGGTTACGCCCACTGCGCGAATGGCAGTGGGGTTAGCTGTTCAATGTAGATACGGCGTGAGCGTTACTCGCCCCAAACATCCTTCAACACGTTGACCCAGTTCTCGCCCATGATTTTGCGTACCACGCGCTCGGGGTGGCCGCGTTTGAGCAGGGTTTCAGTCAGGTTGGGGAACTCACCCACGGTACGAATACCCAGCGGGTTGATGATCTTGCCGAAGCTGGTCAGACGACGCGCGTAGCCCTTGTCGTGGGTTAGGTATTCGAAGAAGTCCTGACCGTGACCCTGTGTGAAGTCAGTGCCGATACCGATGGCGTCTTCACCGGCAATGTTCATCACGTACTCGATGGCCTCGGCGTAATCGTCGATGGTCGAATCGATGCCCTTGGCGAGGAATGGCGCAAACATGGTCACGCCGACAAAACCGCCGTGGTCAGCGATGAACTTCAGCTCTTCATCGGACTTGTTGCGCGGATGTTCTTTCAAGCCGGACGGCAGGCAGTGCGAGTAGCAAACCGGTTTTTTCGATTCGAGGATGACTTCTTCGGAGGTTTTCGAACCCACGTGAGACAGGTCGCACATGACACCGACGCGGTTCATTTCGGCAACGATCTCGCGACCGAAGCCCGACAGGCCGCCGTCACGTTCGTAACAGCCGGTACCGACCAGGTTTTGCGTGTTGTAGCACATCTGCACGATGCCAACGCCGAGCTGCTTGAAGATCTCGACGTAGCCGATCTGGTCTTCATAAGCGTGGGCGTTCTGGAAACCGAAGAGAATGCCGGTCTTGCCTTGTTCTTTGGCCTTGCGGATATCCGCCGTGGTGCGCACGGGGATGACCAGGTCACTGTTTTCACGCATCAGCTTCTGGCTGGTGCAGATGCTATTGATGGTCGCCTGGAAACCCTCCCACACCGACACGGTGCAGTTGGCTGCAGTCAAGCCGCCTTTGCGCATGTCTTCGAACAGCTCACGGTTCCACTTGGCAATGATCAGCCCGTCAATAACGATGCTGTCGGCGTGCAATTCGGCTGGGCTCATCAGGCTGTCCCCTCTGGGTGATTCATGCGCCGAATCGTCTGCCGGCGCTTTGGGGCCAGCATATGCCTGAGGGTTGAGCGAGCCGGGTGCAAAAACGACAGGGGGTTTGCCGAAAGCGTCAAGAAGCGACAAAGGGTAAGCGACGCCCGCCCAGATAGACCGCGTGGCCCCTGTTCTTTAGCCGTCGGCTGGGGGAAAATCCCGGCGATTGTTATGAACAACCGACGAGGATGTCGTAAATGAGGTCAATGTTATTGGTTTTGGCAGTGCTGGCAGCCAGCGCTCAAGCGGACGAAAGCACTCCCTGCGACAACGTGGAAACCACCCAACAAAGTTTCGAGTGCTCCGCCTTCAACAAAACCACCTCCGAGCACGAGTTGGATAACGCTTATAAAGACCTGATCGATCGCATCAGCTCACAGTACGGCAACCACCCGGCGCAACTGAGCGACTACATCGCCAAAATAAAAGATGCCCAACAGATCTGGACCAAACTGCGCGAAGCCGACTGCTCGGTGCAAACGTTCCTGAGCGAAAAAGGCAGCCAGACCCTCGAAATCGGGCAAAACGATTGCTTCTCGCAGATGAGCGATGAACGATCGGAGTATTTGCAATCGATCGGGATTGAGTGATTCGCGCGCCTTGACACCCGCGATCCCTGTGGGAGCAGGCTTGCCTGCGAAGAGGCCAGTAGCCCTCACGCATCCGACCGCTGCCGATCCTCTCTCGGACAGCGCGCAAACCGTGCGCGGTAACTGCGCGTGAAGTACGACGGTGATTCAAAGCCGCAGGCCAGGCTGACTTCCAGCACACTCATGTCGGTCTGGCGCAGCAGTTGCCGCGCCTTCTCCAGACGCAGCCCGAGATAGAAATTGCTCGGGGTGTCTTTCAAATGCAGGCGAAACAGTCGCTCTAGCTGACGGCGGGTCACTTGAATCCCGTCGGCCAGGTCCAGGGTGCTGAGCGGTGGTTCGGTGTGTTGTTCCATTTCGCCGATGACCTGCACCAGTTTTTTGTTGTTGATGCCATAACGCGTGGCGATCTGCATGCGTTGGTGGTCTTTGCGCGGGCGAATCCGGCCGAGCACGAACTGTTCCGACACCTGAATCGCCAGCTCCGACCCGTGGGCCTGGCCGATCAGGTCGAGCATCATGTCGATGGACGCCGTGCCGCCTGCGGAAGTGATCCGGCGGCGGTCGATTTCGAACAACTCCTGAGTCACTGCCAGCTGTGGATAAGACTCCTTGAACGCCCCCAATGCCTCCCAATGCAGGGTCAGGCGATGGCCGTCGAGCAGGCCTGCCTGCGCCAGCACGAAGCTGCCGGTGTCGATGCCGCCAAGGGTCACGCCTTCGTGGTCGAGTCGACGCAACCAGTGCTCCAGCGCTGGGGTACAGAACTTCAAGGGCTCAAAACCCGCCACCACCCACAGCGTCGTGCCTTTCTTCAACGGCTCCAGCGCGGCATCGGCGTTGACCGACATGCCATTGCTGGCGACCACCGCCCCGCCATCGACACTCAGCACATGCCAACGATACAGCTCGCCGCCGAAGCGATTGGCGACGCGCAGCGGCTCGACGGCCGAGACGAAGCCCATCACCGAGAACCCGGGCATGAGCAAAAAGTAATAGTCCTGGGACATCGGCGGTACTCGCAGGGTCAGCATCACTCACCACATACGCCAGTTGAATGAGGACAGCAAGAGAACAGGTCGCTGCTGTGCAAGAGCTAGTCGCCGCTGTGCGTTTTCCGGGGGCTGCGGCTGCGTAACGTTGCATCACGGCGCGCAGACGTCGGAACCCCACAATAACGACTGCCGAGGGAATCCACCATGAAACGACTGATCAGCTGTTGTTTGCTGGCACTTACCGGAACCACCTTCATCGCCAACAGCGCCAGTGCAGCTGAACCGGCAACTTGTCAGAACGTGCGCTTGGGCGTGGTCAACTGGACCGACGTTATGGCCACCAGCGCCATGACCCAAGTCTTGCTCGATGGCCTGGGCTACAAGACCAAACAGACCAGCGCCTCACAGCAAATCATCTTCGCCGGTATCCGCGACCAGCGTCTGGACATGTTCCTCGGCTACTGGGACCCGTTGATGACCCAGACCATCACCCCGTTCGTGAAGCAAAATCAGGTGCGCATCCTGCCTGAGCCCAGCCTCAAAGACGCTCGCGCGACCCTCGCCGTCCCGACTTACCTTGCTGACAAGGGCCTGAAAACGTTCGCTGACATCGCCAAATTCAAGAAAGAGCTGGGCGGCAAAATCTATGGCATCGAGCCAGGCTCAGGTGCCAATACCCAGATCAAGGAAATGATTGCCAAGAACCAGTTTGGCCTCGGCGACTTCCAGTTGGTGGAGTCAGGCGAAGCCGGAATGCTGTCGGCCGTCACCCGTGCGGTCAATCGCAACGAAGCGATTGTGTTCTTCGGTTGGGCGCCGCACCCCATGAACGTCAATCAGAAAATGACCTACCTCACCGGCAGCGCTGACGCCCTCGGCCCGAATGAAGGCGCAGCCAAAGTCTGGACGGTGACCGCACCGGATTACGCCCAGCGTTGCCCGAACGTCGACAAGCTGCTGAGCAACCTGAGTTTCACCGCTGAAGACGAGAGCCGGATGATGCAGCCGCTGCTTGAGCACAAAGACGCACTGACATCCGCCAAACAGTGGCTCAAAGACCATCCGCAAGACCTGAAGCGCTGGCTCGCGGGGGTAAAAACCTTTGACGGCAAAGACGCCGCTGAAAACCTGCAACTGAGCAGCAACCCTTAGTCGACCCGAATCACCTGCCCGCAGCCTGATCGGGCTGCGGACGGGATGACCACACTCTAAAAACCGCCTGTAAGGAACCTGAAATGAATCATGACGTCATCATCACCTGCGCACTGACCGGTGCTGGCGACACTACCGGGAAGAGCCATCTGGTCCCGGTCACTCCCAAACAAATCGCCGCTGCCGCCGTTGAAGCCGCCAAGGCGGGCGCGACCGTGGTTCATTGCCACGTACGCAACCCGGAAACCGGCAAGTTCAGCCGCGACGTGGCCCTGTACCGCGAAGTGATGGAGCGCATTCGCGAAGCCGACGTCGACATCATCGTCAACCTCACCGCCGGCATGGGTGGCGACCTGGAGATTGGTGCGGGCGAGAACCCCATGGAGTTTGGTCCGAACACCGACCTGATCGGCCCGCTGAGCCGCCTGGCCCACGTCGAAGCACTGCTGCCGGAAATCTGCACCCTCGATTGCGGCACCCTGAACTTTGGCGATGGCGACACCATCTACGTGTCCACCCCGGCCCAACTGCGCGCTGGCGCCAAACGCATTCAAGAGCTGGGCGTGAAAGCCGAGCTGGAAATTTTCGACACCGGTCACCTGTGGTTCGCCAAACAGATGATTAAGGAAGGCCTGCTCGACGACCCACTGTTCCAGCTGTGCATGGGCATCCCATGGGGCGCGCCTGCTGACACCACCACCATGAAAGCCATGGTCGACAACCTGCCGGAAAACGCTGTGTGGGCAGCCTTTGGTATCGGCCGCATGCAGATGCCGATGGCGGCTCAGGCGGTGCTGCTCGGCGGCAACGTGCGCGTGGGTCTGGAAGACAACATCTGGCTTGATCGCGGCGTGTTGGCCAGCAATGGCGCACTGGTCGAACGCGCCTCGGAAATCCTCAGCCGCCTGGGCGCCCGTGTTCTGACCCCTGCCGAAGGCCGGATCAAGATGGGCCTCAAGAAACGCGGCTGATATCCATTGTGGGAGCGGATTTATCCGCGAAGACGTCGGCACATCCAACATCGTCAGTGCCTGATACACCGCCTTCGCGAATGAATTCGCTCCCACAGAATCACCTACAGATTTCTATTCAGGAAGTAACGATGACTTTTATCACTGACATCAAAATCTTCGCCGCACTCGGCAGCGGTGTTATCGGCAGCGGTTGGGTTTCCCGCGCGCTGGCCCACGGCCTGGACGTGATCGCCTGGGACCCGGCACCCGGCGCTGAAGCCGCCTTGCGCAAACGCGTGGCCAATGCCTGGTCCGCCCTGGAAAAACAGGGCCTGGCACCCGGTGCGTCGCAAAGTCGCCTGCGCTTTGTCGCGACGATTGAAGAATGCGTACGTGATGCTGACTTTATTCAAGAAAGCGCCCCGGAGCGTCTGGACCTGAAGCTGGACCTGCACAGCAAAATCAGCGCAGCGGCCAAGCCCAATGCCCTGATCGGCTCCAGCACCTCCGGCCTGTTGCCCAGCGAATTCTACGAAAGCGCCATCCACCCGGAACGCTGCGTGGTCGGTCACCCGTTCAACCCGGTTTACCTGTTGCCACTGGTCGAAGTGGTCGGCGGCAAGAACACCGCACCTGAGGCCGTACAAGCAGCGATCAAGGTGTATGAATCTCTGGGCATGCGTCCGTTGCATGTGCGCAAGGAAGTGCCGGGTTTTATCGCCGACCGCTTGCTCGAAGCGCTGTGGCGCGAAGCCTTGCACCTGGTCAATGACGGGGTAGCTACCACCGGCGAAATCGACGATGCGATCCGCTTTGGCGCTGGCCTGCGCTGGGCGTTCATGGGCACCTTCCTGACCTACACCCTGGCAGGTGGCGATGCGGGCATGCGCCACTTCATGGCGCAATTCGGCCCGGCACTGCAACTGCCGTGGACTTATTTACCGGCACCGGAGTTGACCGACAAGCTGATCGACGATGTGGTCGACGGCACCACCGACCAGCTAGGCAACCACAGCATCCAGGCCCTGGAACGCTATCGCGATGACTGCCTGTTGGCCGTGCTCGAAGCGGTGAAAACCACCAAAGCCCAGCATGGAATGGCGTTTAACGAATAACCCGATGCCTGATATTGCTGTGCTGACGGTGCTGTCCTCTTCGCGAATAAATTCGCTCCCACAGAATTCGCGAAGGCTGAATGTCAGGCGCAGAAAGTTTGCCAGACCACGTTGAGATAGAGCCCTACTCATGCCAACACTCACCACCTACAAAACCCCGGTCCTCGCGGACTGGGTCGATTACAACGGGCATCTGCGCGATGCGTTCTATCTGCTGATTTTCAGTTACGCCACGGACGCCTTCATGGACCATTTGGGCCTGGACAGCGACAACCGCGAAGCCAGTGGTCATTCGCTGTTCACCCTCGAATGCCATCTCAATTACTTGCATGAAGTGAAGCTGGGCGAAGACGTCGAAGTGCGCACTCAAGTCGTCGGCCACGACCGCAAGCGCGTGCACCTCTACCACAGCCTGCACAAACCCGGCAGCGACGAACCCTTGGCCGCCAACGAACAAATGCTGCTGCACGTCGACCTGGCAGGCCCGCGCTCGGCGCCGTTCAGCGAGCCGGTATTGAACACCCTACTGGCCTTGGTCGAAGCCCAAAAAGACCTGCCGTTGCCTGCCTACATCGGCCGCGTAATTGGCTTGCCCGCCTGATTCCACACTGAAAAGGAGATCACCATTAATACTCCAGCCGTCGCTGACTTTCGCAGCTACCCGTTAATCAGTGCGTTGACCTCCGTACAACCATTGGCGGACAGGCTGCACGTGCAATGGGCCGATGGGCGGCTCAGCCCGTTTCATCATCAATGGCTGCGGGATAACTGCCCGTGCCCTGAGTGCGTGTACAGCGTGACCCGTGAGCAGGTGCTGGAAATCGTCGATGTCGCTGAAGACCTGGTGCCCAACAACAGTCTGATCGACGTCCAGGGTTGCCTGCGTGTGGAATGGCAGGACGGCCATCAAAGCCGTTTTGATCCTGGCTGGCTGCGCGCCCATGCCTATGACGAAGCGTCGCGGGTCGAGCGGCTGGAAGCCAAGCCAAAAAACCAACTGTGGACCGCTGACCTGCAACTGCCGGTGTTCGAGTATCAAGCGGTCATGGAAGATCCGCAGACACTGCTCCAGTGGTTGCTGACGCTGCGTGACATCGGCCTGACGCAGGTGCGCGGCGTGCCGACGGAACCGGGCTCGTTGACCCAGATCGCCAAGCGGATTTCGTTTATCCGCGAGAGTAATTTCGGCGTGTTGTTCAATGTGCAATCAAAAGCTGATGCCGACAGCAACGCCTACACCGCTTTCAACTTGCCGTTGCACAGCGACCTGCCGACCCGCGAGCTGCAACCGGGGCTGCAGTTTCTGCATTGCCTGGTCAATGAAGCGGTGGGCGGCGAAAGTATTTTTGTCGATGGTTTTGCGATTGCCAATGCCCTGCGCCATGAAGACCCAGAGGCGTTTCGGAGTTTGTGCGAGATTCCGGTGGAGTTTCGCAACAAGGATCGCCACAGCGACTACCGCTGCCTCGCACCTATCATTGCGCTGGATACTTTGGGTCGAGTCCGTGAAATCCGCATGGCCAACTTTCTGCGCGGCCCGTTCGATGCACCCGCAGAGGAGATGCCTGCGCTGTATCGAGCCTATCGACGCTTTATCGCCATGACCCGCGAAGCGCGGTTTCGGGTGAGTTCGCGGCTGAGCCCCGGCGACATGTGGTGCTTTGACAACCGCCGCACCCTTCACGCCCGCAATGCGTTCGACCCGGCAACCGGTGCGCGGCACTTCCAGGGTTGCTACATCGACCGGGATGAACTGCTGTCGCGGATATTGGTGTTGCAACGGTAGACCGCAGCGCGGCCTTCGCGAATGAATTCGCTCCCACACAGGCTGCACAGTTAAACCCTGATCCACTGTGGGAGCGAATTCATTCGCGAAGGCATCAGACCAAACACAGCAAAATCATCAACCACAAAAAAACCCGCATCGCTGCGGGTTTTTTTGATCAACTCAAACTCAGTTGACCTTGGCGTTCAACTCGCCTTTGGCATAGCGCAGGTACATTTTTTCCAGCGACATCGGTTTGATTTTGGATGCCTGGCCGGCAGTGCCGAACGCTTCGTAACGCGCGATACAGATGTCACGCATGGCAACGATGGTTTCGCCGAAGAATTTACGTGGGTCAAATTCGCTCGGGTTGGTGGCCATCAGGCGACGCATCGCACCGGTGGACGCCAGACGCAGGTCGGTGTCGATGTTGACCTTGCGTACGCCATATTTGATGCCTTCGACGATCTCTTCGACAGGCACGCCGTAGGTCTCTTTAATGTCGCCGCCGTATTGGTTGATGATTTTCAACCATTCTTGCGGAACCGAAGACGAACCGTGCATCACCAAGTGGGTGTTGGGGATGCGCTTGTGGATTTCTTTGATGCGTTCAATCGCCAAGGTGTCGCCGGTAGGCGGCTTGGTGAACTTGTAAGCACCGTGGCTGGTACCAATGGCGATGGCCAGGGCATCGACCTGAGTTTTCTTGACGAAGTCAGCGGCTTCTTCCGGGTCGGTCAACAGTTGGCTGTGATCCAGCACGCCTTCTGCACCCACGCCGTCTTCTTCGCCGGCCATACCGGTTTCCAGGGAACCCAGGCAACCCAACTCACCCTCAACCGACACGCCGCAGGCATGAGCCATGGCCACGGTTTGCTGAGTTACGCGCACGTTGTACTCGTAATCAGTCGGGGTCTTGCCGTCTTCGGCAAGGGAGCCGTCCATCATCACCGAACTGAAGCCCAACTGGATCGAGCGCTGGCAGATATCAGGGCTGGTGCCGTGATCCTGGTGCATGACCACAGGGATGTGCGGGAATTCTTCGATAGCGGCGAGGATCAAGTGACGCAGGAACGGGGCACCTGCGTATTTGCGCGCACCGGCCGAAGCCTGAACGATCACCGGGGAATCGGTCTTGTCGGCCGCTTCCATAATGGCGCGCATCTGTTCCAGGTTGTTGACGTTGAAAGCAGGGACGCCGTAGCCGAATTCGGCTGCGTGGTCCAACAGCTGGCGCATGCTGATAAGTGCCATTTTAGGTCTCTCTCCCGGTAGGGTCGTTAATCGTGCAAGCCTGCCTTAACGGCGGCTGCTATTCAAATTTTGCGCATTGCATTAGAGCCAAGCGCGTGTAATAGACAGTCGCAACTTACTCGATCCAGCGGCTCAGCCCCCTCTAGGGAGCCTTGCACGCGCGACCGATCAAATCATTGGTGGCGACCCAGTAAACCAGGCCTTCGTCACCTTTTATGTGAAACGCCAATACACCGTCGCTGTACAACTCGCCGGAAGCGCCAGGCTCAGGCTTCAAACGATAGACCTGGTCTTTGCCGCCCAGGCGTACATCGACCTCTGCCTTGGTGCTATCAGTGAAATGCCACAGCACTTCAGCCTGACTGTCGCAGACCCACCGGGTCCAGGCGCTCTGTTGTTCCGGTGCCTTCATGCTGGCGCATCCGCCAAGCATTACAAGTGTCACAAGGGCGATTAAGCCTTTCATTACGTCTCCTGGCCCCCATGAAGCTCGGCAGATGCCAATCACTTCGGTCGATCAGGGGCAGTTTTGTTCCTGATCGTGATCATCGTCAGCTCAGCCGTACCCCAGGTATCAAGGACAGCCAGCCTTCACCACAGCAGGCATGAACTCGTACTTGTCCAGCGCACCCGGGCCGCCGCGGCTGTAGATGATTGGAACCGTTTCCGCCTGCCAGTCAGCCTGGTAACAGCTCACCCGAAGTACCTGAGGCGCGGCTTGCACCTCGTCGGCTTCCGGTTCACTGGCACACCCGGCCATCAGACCGGCGATGATAAACAGTGGTAACCGCTTGCCCATGTACATCCCCTTCACCGACACCGGATATTCAGGCCTTGGCCCTTTGTTCCAGCACTTCAACGGCTGGCAGCACTTTGCCTTCGACGAACTCAAGAAACGCACCGCCACCGGTAGAAATGTAGGAGATTTTATCCGCTACGCCATATTTATCGATGGCCGCCAGCGTATCGCCGCCGCCCGCGATGGAAAATGCAGAGCTGGCCGCGATGGCCTTGGCCAAGGTCTTGGTGCCTTCGCCGAATTGATCGAACTCGAACACGCCAACCGGACCGTTCCACAGAATAGTCTTCGAAGATTTCAACAAGTCGGCGAAATGTGCCGCAGTTTGCGGGCCGATATCCAGAATCATGTCGTCATCAGCCACATCGGCGATCAGTTTGACCGTCGCCACAGCGCTTTCGGCGAATTCCTTGGCCACAACGACATCCACCGGCAACGGCACGCTGACTTTGGCGGCGATGGCGCGGGCGGTGTCCAGCAGATCAGGCTCATACAGCGATTTGCCGACATTGTGCCCGGCCGCCGCGAGGAAGGTGTTGGCGATGCCGCCACCGACGATCAACTGGTTGCAGATCTGGCTCAGGCTGTTAAGCACATCCAGCTTGGTGGACACCTTGGAGCCCGCGACGATAGCCGCCATTGGCTGGGCCGGAGCGCTAAGGGCTTTGCCCAGCGCATCCAGCTCGGCAGCCAGCAACGGGCCAGCGCAAGCCACTTTGGCGAACTTGCTGACGCCGTGGGTCGAGCCCTCGGCGCGGTGAGCCGTGCCGAAGGCGTCCATCACGAATACGTCGCACAGGGCGGCATACTTTTGCGCCAGTTCGTCAGCGTTTTTCTTCTCGCCCTTGTTGAAGCGCACGTTCTCGAACAGCACGATGTCGCCAGCCTTGACCTCGACACCGTCCAGGTAGTCAGCGACCAGCGGTACGTCACGCCCCAACGCTTTGCTCAGGTAGTCGGCAACCGGTTTGAGGCTGTTTTCGGCGGAGAACTCGCCCTCGGTCGGACGGCCCAAATGCGAGCAAACCATGACGGCTGCGCCCTTTTCCAGCGCCAGCTTGATGGTCGGCAGCGAAGCAAGAATCCGCGCATCGCTGGTCACCACACCGTCCTTGATCGGGACGTTGAGGTCTTCACGGATCAATACACGCTTACCTTGCAAATCGAGGTCGGTCATCTTCAACACGGTCATGAGGCTGTCCCTGGTTTACTGTTGTTTGTGAGCAACGCGCAGATAGTGATCGGCGACGTCGAGCATTCGATTGGCAAAACCCCATTCGTTGTCGAACCAGGCCAGCAGGTTCACCAGCCGAGGGCCGGAAACGCGTGTCTGACTGGCATCGACAATTGCCGAATGAGGGTCATGATTGAAGTCACAGCTGGCATGCGGCAGTTCGGTGTACGCCAATAACCCTTTCAACGGGCCGCTGGTGGCAGCCTCGCGAAGTATCCGGTTGACCTCGGCAGCATCGGTATCACGCGCTGTTTGCATCGTGATATCGAGACACGAGACGTTAACGGTTGGGACACGCACTGCTTTGGCCTGAATTCGCCCGGCAAGTTCCGGCAAAAGCCGTTCGATACCACGCGCCAGACCAGTGGACACCGGAATGATCGACTGAAAGGCCGACCGTGTGCGACGCAAGTCTTCATGATGATAGGCGTCGATCACCGGTTGATCGTTCATCGCCGAGTGGATGGTGGTGATCGAAATGTATTCCAGACCGATGGCCTGATCGAGCAAGCGCAACAGCGGCACGCTGCAATTGGTGGTGCAGGACGCATTGGACACCAGTAACTCGGCGCCTGTCAGCTTTTGCTGATTGATGCCATACACGATGGTGGCGTCGACATCCGCTTCGCTGGCCATCGGCTGCGAGAACAGCACCCGGGGTGCGCCCGCATCGAGAAAGCGCTGGCCATCTTCCCGGGTGTTGTAGGCGCCCGAGCACTCAAGCACCAGATCAACGCCTAGCCCGGCCCAATCGATCCCTTCAGGGGTTGCGCTGCGCAGCACCTTGATGCCGTGCTCGTTGAGGTACAGGTATTCGCCTTCGACCCGCACTTCGCCAGGAAAGCGACCGTGGGTGGAATCGAAGCGCGTGAGGTATTCGAGACTGGCGATGTCCGCCAGATCGTTCAATGCAACCACTTCGAACCCGGCCTTCGCCCCTCGTTCACAGAGCGCGCGCAAGACGCAACGACCGATTCGGCCGTAGCCGTTGAGAGCAACTTTATAGAGGCGTGGCTGAGGCATGGGGTTCTCGCGTGAAGGATTGCAGAGAACCTGTAGGAGCTGCCGAAGGCTGCGATAAGGTCCGAAGGACCTTCTGTGCACCAAAAGCCACGACCGATTCTCGGTCGATCGCAGCCTTCGGCAGCTCCTACAGGGGACGCGTTACTTCTTAGTCTTCAAGCAGCTCGTCAGCTGTACCCAGGATGTTTTCCAGGGTGAAGCCGAACTCTTCGAACAAGGCCGGCGCAGGTGCCGACTCGCCAAAGGTGGTCATGCCGATGATTCGACCTTCCAGGCCAACGTATTTGTACCAGTAGTCCGCGTGAGCGGCTTCGATGGCGATACGCGCGCTGACTTGCAACGGCAGAACCGTTTGCTTGTACATCGCGTCCTGAGCGTCGAACACACTGGTGCACGGCATGGAAACCACGCGCACCTTGCGGCCTTGCTCGGTCAGTTTGTCATAAGCCAGTACGGCCAGACCCACCTCGGAACCGGTGGAAATCAGGATCAGCTCAGGCTCGCCCGCACAGTCGCGCAGCACGTAACCGCCACGGGCGATTTCCGCCAATTGTATGGCGTTGCGCGATTGATGGGTCAGGTTCTGCCGAGAGAACACCAGTGCCGATGGACCGTCGTTGCGCTCGATCGCATACTTCCAGGCCACTGCCGATTCCACGGCATCTGCCGGGCGCCAGGTATCAAGGTTCGGCGTGCCACGCAGGCTGGCCAGTTGCTCGATCGGCTGGTGCGTCGGGCCGTCTTCGCCCAGACCGATGGAGTCGTGGGTGTAGACGAACAGCACGCGTTTTTTCATCAGCGAGGCCATGCGTACTGCGTTGCGTGCGTATTCCATGAAGATCAGGAAGGTCGCGCCGTACGGTACAAAACCGCCGTGCAGGGCAATACCGTTCATGATCGCGCTCATGCCGAATTCGCGAACACCGTAATGCAGGTAGTTGCCGCCAAAATCTTCAGCCGTGATGCTCTTGCAGCCTTTCCATATGGTCAGGTTGGAGCCTGCCAGGTCAGCCGAACCGCCGAGGAACTCAGGCAGCAGCGGACCGAAGGCATTCAATGCGTTTTGGCTGGCTTTACGGCTGGCGATGGTTTCGCCCTTGGCATCGACTTCGGCGATGTAGGCTTCGGCTTTTTCGGCAAAATCAGCCGGCAGCTCGCCACTCATGCGACGGATCAATTCGTTGGCCAGTTCCGTGTGTTCGGCGGAGTAGGCAGCAAAACGCTGATCCCACTCGGCTTCTACAGCAAGACCCGCTTCCTTGGCGTCCCATTCGGCGTAGATATCTGCCGGAATTTCGAAAGGGCCGTAATTCCATTTCAGCGCAGCGCGGGTCAGCGCGATTTCTGCGTCGCCCAGTGGGGCGCCGTGGCAGTCTTCCTTGCCTTGCTTGTTCGGCGAACCGAAACCAATGGTGGTCTTGCAGCAGATCAGCGTGGGCTGTGCGCTTTTACGTGCGGTGTCGATGGCGATCTTGATTTCTTCGGCATCGTGGCCGTCAACGTTACGGATCACTTGCCAGTTGTAGGCTTCGAAACGCTTCGGCGTGTCGTCAGTGAACCAGCCTTCGACTTCGCCATCGATGGAAATGCCGTTGTCATCGTAGAACGCGATCAGTTTACCTAGACCCAGCGTACCGGCCAGCGAGCCGACTTCGTGGGAAATGCCTTCCATCATGCAGCCATCACCCAGAAACACGTAGGTGTGGTGATCGACGATGTTGTGGCCCGGACGGTTGAACTGCTCGGCCAGCACTTTTTCAGCGATGGCAAAACCCACGGCATTGGCCAAACCCTGACCCAGGGGACCAGTGGTGGTCTCGACGCCTGGGGTGTAGCCATATTCAGGGTGACCCGGCGTACGGCTGTGCGACTGGCGGAAATTTTTCAGGTCGTCGATGGACAGGTCGTAACCGGTCAGGTGCAGCAGCGAGTAAACCAGCATCGAGCCGTGGCCGTTGGACATGATGAAGCGGTCACGGTCGGCGAACGATGGGTTGCTCGGGTTGTGCTTGAGGTAGTCACGCCAAAGAACTTCGGCGATATCCGCCATGCCCATAGGGGCACCGGGATGGCCGCTGTTGGCTTTTTGCACAGCATCCATGCTGAGGGCACGAATGGCGTTGGCACGCTCACGACGGCTGGGCATCGCTGATCTCCTGGAACTGAAAGGATGGGATCGGAAAAAAGGTGAGCATTTTCCCTCAGGCACTGCTTCGGGGCAATGATAGATAGTCGTTGGAGGGCGTTTTTCCTGCGTTGCCCACGTTATTGCAGGGTCAAACCAGATATTCCTCAGACACAGATCTGTCTGGCGTACTCACGCGGCACCGAATGCGCCTGACGAGCGCCACCCATCGAGCAATATCAAAACTTTTTGATATTGCTCTTGCGAGACGATCGGGCGCTCTCTAGACTGCCAGCCCTATGAACCTTCGCATGCCTGCAATCCGCCATGATGACAGCGACGATCTGGCTGCCTTGTGCAAAGCCGGAGGCGATCCGCTGCGACTCAATGTGCTGCGCGCGCTGGCCAACGATTCGTTCGGGGTTTTGGAGCTGGCGCAGATTTTCGCTATAGGTCAATCCGGCATGAGCCACCATTTAAAGGTGCTGTCTCAGGCCGAGTTGGTCGCAACGCGCCGCGAAGGCAATGCGATTTTTTATCGCCGCGCCCTGCCCCACACGAAACAGCTGGGCGGCAGGCTGCACGCGGCGTTGCTCGATGAAGTGGATAACCTGAGGTTACCCGGCGATGTCCAGGCGCGTATTGGCCTGGTGCACCGGCAACGGGCGACGGCCAGTCAGGACTTCTTCGCGCGGGTCGCGGAAAAATTTCGCGCTCAGCAGGACTTGATCGCAGGTCTGGCGCAGTATCGAGAAAGCCTGCTGTCGCTTCTGGACAAACTGAGCTTTGGCAGCGACGCCACTGCGGTGGAAGTCGGCCCGGGCGATGGTGGTTTTCTACCGGAACTGGCACGGCGTTTTCGCCACGTCACCGCGCTGGACAACAGCCCGGCGATGCTGGAACTGGCCCGCCAGGTCTGCGAGCGCGAAGCGCTGGGCAATGTCGAGCTGCAACTGGCCGACGCCTTGAGCGACGCCACTGTGCGCGCCGACTGCGTTGTATTGAATATGGTGCTTCACCATTTTGCTGCACCGGCCGAAGCACTTAAACAGCTGGCCCACCTGGTGCAACCAGGCGGTAGCCTGTTGGTGACAGAGTTGTGTAGCCACGACCAGAGTTGGGCCAAGGAGGCCTGCGGCGATCTCTGGTTGGGTTTTGAACAGGATGATCTGGCCCGTTGGGCCACTGCTGCGGGACTCGTTCCCGGGGAAAGCCTTTATGTAGGGCTACGTAATGGTTTCCAGATCCAGGTTCGCCACTTTCAGCGACCGGCTGGCAACACTCACCATCGGTAAATTCAGGAAACCCGTCGATATGAGCGAATACTCACTTTTCACCTCCGAATCCGTGTCCGAAGGGCATCCGGACAAAATCGCCGACCAGATTTCCGATGCGGTTCTGGACGCCATTATTGCCGAAGACAAGTTTGCCCGCGTCGCCTGCGAAACACTGGTCAAAACCGGCGTAGCGATCATCGCGGGTGAAGTGACCACGTCGGCCTGGGTCGACCTGGAAGACATCGTCCGTAACGTTATTCTCGACATCGGCTACAACAGCTCCGACGTCGGCTTTGACGGCGCGACGTGCGGCGTGATGAACATCATTGGCAAGCAGTCGGTGGACATCGCCCAAGGCGTTGACCGCAGCAAGCCTGAAGATCAGGGCGCTGGCGATCAGGGCCTAATGTTCGGCTACGCCAGCAACGAAACCGACGTGTTGATGCCTGCACCGATCACCTTCTCCCACGCGCTGGTCAAGCGTCAGGCCGAAGCCCGTAAATCCGGCCTGTTGCCGTGGTTGCGTCCGGATGCCAAATCCCAGGTCACTTGCCGCTATGAAAACGGCAAGGTCGTGGGTATCGACGCGATCGTGCTGTCCACCCAGCACAACCCGGAAGTGTCCTACAAAGACCTGCGCGAAGGCGTGATGGAGCTGATCGTCAAACACGTACTGCCAGCCGAGCTGCTGCACAAAGACACTCAGTTCCACATCAACCCTACCGGCAACTTCATTATCGGTGGCCCCGTGGGCGACTGCGGCCTGACCGGTCGCAAGATCATCGTCGACACCTACGGCGGCATGGCCCGTCATGGCGGTGGCGCGTTCTCCGGCAAGGATCCATCGAAGGTTGACCGTTCCGCAGCGTACGCCGGTCGTTACGTGGCGAAAAACATCGTTGCCGCAGGCTTGGCTGAGCGTTGCGAGATCCAGGTGTCCTACGCCATCGGCGTTGCACAACCTACCTCGATTTCGTTGAACACGTTCGGCACCGGCAAGCTGCCAGACTCGAAAATCATCGCCCTGGTGCGTGAGCTTTTCGACCTGCGCCCTTACGCAATCACCACCATGCTCGACCTGCTGCACCCGATGTACCAGGCCACTGCTGCCTACGGCCACTTCGGTCGCACGCCAGTAGAAATGACCGTTGGCGATGACACCTTCACCGCCTTCACCTGGGAACGCACCGACCGCGCCGACGCCCTGCGCGCTGCTGCCGGTTTGTAATAGCGTCAGTTTTCAGGCTAGAAACAGCCCCCATCGACTTCGGTCGGCGGGGGCTTTTTTATGTCTGCTGGAAATCTCTCCGCCATCACGGGTACTGCAAAGTCCTGTAACCAGTCAATGCTCTTCCACCCAACGCAGCAGCTAGCCTCAAGGCATCCCTCCAAGCAAGGATGCTTCGATGCTGCCCTTTTTGCGTGTATTGACCAGCGCTGTTTTCGCCCTCGCCTCGTTAACCGTCAACGCCGATACCTGCCCGGACTGGCCTCCCACCAAGGTCCGAACCGAAACAGTCGCCCTGCAACAGCAAATCACTCAGTGGGACGATAGCTATCACCGCTTGGGGATTTCCCAGGTCGCGGATGAGCTTTATGACCAGTCTCGCGCACGTTTAACGCTGTGGCGTGGTTGTGTTGCGCAGAAGACGCCTGAAGATAATCCGCTGAAAACAGCGGCCGGTCCGCTCGCGCATCCCATCCCCCATACAGGGCTGAACAAACTGCGCGACGAACGCGCCGTGCACGCCTGGCTCAAGGACCGCGAGGAGGTGTGGATTCAGCCCAAGGTCGACGGGGTCGCGGTCACGCTGGTGTATGAAAATGGCCAACTGCAGCAGGTCATCAGCCGTGGCGACGGGCTCAAGGGGCAGGATTGGACCCATAACGCGCTCCAGTTACCCGCCATCGCGCAGCAGTTGCCCTGGCCGGAAAGTTTGGTGCTGCAAGGTGAGTTGTACTGGCGGTTGCAAGATCACGTGCAAGCCACTGCCGGCAGCCTGAGCGCTCGCAGCAAGGTCGCCGGGCTGCTCGCGCGCAAGGCAATCAGCGCAGACGAAGCCGCAAACGTAGGCCTGTTCGTCTGGGACTGGCCCAATGGACCGGAACACCTGAGCGAACGCCTCGCCGGGTTGAGCGCCATGGGGTTTACCGACAGCGCGCTGTATAGCAAACCTCTGCACAGCTTCGCTCAAGCACAAAAATGGCGCGAGTACTGGTACCGCAACGCCCTGCCCTTCGCCACCGATGGCGTGGTCATGCGCCAGAGCCAGCGTCCTTCTGCACAGCGCTGGCAAGCCAAGGCGCCTTATTGGATTGCCGCCTGGAAATACCCCTATGCCCAAGTGGTTGCTCAGGTGCGCAAAGTCAATTTCAATATCGGGCGTAGCGGTCGAATCACACCGGTACTGGACCTCGACCCGGTGCGTCTGGATGATCGGCACGTCAAACGCGTCAGCGTCGGCTCCTTGCCACGCTGGCGACAGTTGGACATTCGCCCCGGCGACCACATTGCAGTCAGCCTCGCAGGACTGACCATCCCGCGCCTGGACAGTGTGGTGTCACGCAACGTTGAACGGGCTGAGCTCAACGTGCCACTGGCGAGCGACTACCACCCCCTCAGTTGCTGGCAACGGAGCCCTGGATGCGAAAGCCAGTTTCAGGCGCGACTGGTCTGGCTCAGTGGCAAGCAAGGGTTGGCGTTACCCGGCGTGGGCCCCGGCACGTGGGATAAATTGCTCAGGGCCGAGCGTATTAACGGTCTGCTCGACTGGATGAACCTTGACGCAGCGCAACTTGCTAACATTCCCGGTCTTGCCGAGCGCAACAGCGCTAAACTGCTCAGCAGCTTTCAAAACGCCCGACAACAACCGTTTCATCGCTGGGTTAAAGCGCTCGGATTACCACCGACCGCGGAGGTCGACCTGGGTCACCAGTGGAGTGAACTGGCGACCAAAAGCGTCGAACAGTGGCGAAGTCAGCCGGGGATCGGTCCGGGAAGGGCCGTACAGCTCAATGCGTTTTTTCAAGATCCGCAGGTTCAGGCATTGAGTGAGCAATTGCGGATGCACGGGATAGAAGGGTTTTAGGTCAACGTTATTTTTCAGGGACAAGCGAGTCTTCGTTCGCTTATCGCGTCACTATTTTCAAAGGAGCCCCTATGAAGTGCTTGTCACCGCTGATCCTGTTCACGGCGTGCAGCCTGTTGGCCGCACCGCTGTTCGCCGCCGAAGAGGTCCCTCAATTGACAGGGTGTGCCGCCAAGCGTCAGGACATCAGCACCCAGATCGAACTCGCCAAGGCCAACGGTAACAGCGACCAGCAAGCCGGTCTGGAAAAAGCCTTGAGCGAAGTGACGGCCAACTGCACCGATGCCTCCTTGCTCAAACAACTCGAACAGAAAGTGCTGGATGGCAAGCACGACGTCAGCCGTCGCCAATCGGACCTGACCAAGGCGATGAGCAAAGGCGATCCGGACAAGGTCAACAAGCGCAAAGACAAACTCGCCCAGTCGCGCAAAGACCTGCAAGACGCGCAACTGGAATTGGAGAAGGTTGAGCCGAGCGATGATTGATAGGAGGCCTCGCCGCGTCTGCGACGCCGCGCTGTCGCGCAGCAAACTCGGTCCAGCTTCTGCCCGCAGGGCGTAGGAGCGACCGGGACGCGCAGTCTCGTAACTACGCGTCCCGCTGCGAAGGCCATGCGGCGCGGTGTGTCTGGTAGACCGTGTTGTAGCGTCTTCGCAGACAAGTCAGCTCCTACAGACTGTAGAAAACCCACCCTTATATTTCAATCAGTTACATCTAGCTTGATAAGAGATGTCGACCAACAAACTGGGTCTGTAGGAGTGAATTTATTCGCGAAGAGGCCAGCACATCCAACATCATGGGTGCCTGACCCAACGCATTCGCGAATGAATTCGCTCCCACTGAGGTCTTGATTTATCTTTGGTTTTTGAGTGAATAGCGCGTGCTGGGCTCAATCAATGATCGCGAAACGCTTTATGGCAAGCCTCGCACGCATCGTCGACTTTTTGCGCCGCCGGGTTGAGGGTGCTGGCCTTGAAGGGCTTGGCATTGGTGGCGAGAACCAGGCCCCCGGTTGCTGACTCAAGCGAGCGAGCCAGGTCCTGGAAATGTGCCTGCTGTTGCCAGACGTCATCCTTGGCGCTGCTATGGTCGGCTTCCTTGACCGCAGGGAAATGCTTCCATGGCTCATGAGCCAGGCTGTCGAGTTTGATCGCGCCGTCGGTAAAGCGCTGACCATCAAACGTCACGCGCCCACGCAGCATGCCACCCAGGTCTTCATTGATCTTGAGCATCTGTTTGAAAATCGCCTTGCGTTGACCCAACGGTGAATTCGGGTCGACGCCGCCGCAGGCGCTTAGAGTCAGGCAGGCCAACAATACAACGGAAAGTCTTTTCAAGGTCATGATGGCTACAGGCTGGGGAAAACGGCGGTCAGTATCCTCGGCTCATCGCAAAAGGCCAAGCGCACCGTTGCCGCAGTCAGTGCTGCATTCACGCCGAAACGATGAACAACGCCGCAATGATCCCCATGCCAATGGCCCAGGCCAGCGAGCGCAGAGCGGCCCAGTCCGCCAGATAACAAATGATGTACAACAGACGACTGGTAATGAACACCACAGCCAGCACGTCGATGGTGACCGCTTGGGCATTGCCCACGATATCGGCAATGATCACGGCTGCGGCAAATGCGGGCGTCACTTCAAAGCTGTTGAGTTGCGCCGAATGGGCGCGCTTGGCAACGCCTTCGAGGTTATCGAGAAAGGCGCGTGGGTCATGGTTCTCCCGCAGACCGAACTTGCCGCCGCTGAACTTGGCCACACCGGTACACAGGTAAGGCAGGAATATCGCGATCAATACGCACCAGAAAGCAGGAGTCATAAGCAGATCCTTATAGTTTCAGCTTCATCAGAAACATCCCGAGCAACACTAGCCCACACACTAAGAGCCTGGGCCGACCGAAAGGTTCTTTCAGATAGCGCATGCCGAACAGCACCACCAACACCACACTGATTTCACGCAAGGCCGCGGCCTCTGCCACCGACCCCAGTTGCATGGCCCATAGCACCAGAGCGTAGCTGAACAACACACACAGCCCGACGCTCAGCCCAAGCCGCCATTGTTCACGCCAAAACAAGGTAAATGCCTGACGCTTGTTGCACATCGCCAGCAACGGAAACGGCCAGGCACTGATCAACGTCAGCCATACCAGATAGTCCCATGGCTGCACGCCGAGCCTCAGTGCCTGGCCGTCGATCCACGTGTAGCAACCGATGCACAGGCCTATCAGCCCAACCACCGGCAGCATCGACCAGGGCAAACGCTCTCCACCACCGCCCTGCCACAGCAGGCAGGCCATGCCACACGGGATTAACAAAATGCCGAGGATTTGTTGCGCGCTCAATGACTCGCCGGCAAACATGAGCGTCAGCCCCAACACCACCACGGGTGAAAGCCCGCGCATCAACGGATAGACCAGGCCCAGATCGCCCACTCGGTACGCCCTGATCAGCAGGACACGATAGAGCAGTTCGAAAGCGGCCGAGGCCAGCATCCATGGCCAGACTTCAATGGGCAGCGGCGTCACGAAGCCAAACGCCAATACGGCGAAAACCAGCGCCACCCCATCCATGCTGGCGATGACCAACAGCCGTTCGCCACTGAATTTGATCAGGGTATTCCAGGTCGCATGCAAGAGGGCTGCAATCAACACCAAAGCCGTCGCCAGCACGGGGCACTTCCTTGCTCAAAAGGGTCGCTATCGGGAAGGTTACCGCTGGGGACAATTGATTCGCCATCTATCAGCAGCTGGATATACTGACACCGATTACGTCACACCCAGTTGCGCACCCTAACTATTCCAATAATTTTTGCTGCTACCGAACCCGGCCTTCACCGGATCGAGTTCTGTCGTTCGCCTGCGCATGCCTGATCGGGACGTCAAGACCCTATCCCTAAAGAAGGAGCCTCTACGCATGCCACTCGCCTTGCTTGCACTCGCCGTTGCCGCTTTCGGCATCGGCACCACCGAATTCGTGATCATGGGGTTACTGCCTGAGGTTGCCAATGATCTGAGCGTCAGCATTCCCCATGCAGGGTTACTGATCACCGGCTACGCGCTGGGCGTGGTGTTCGGTGCGCCGATCCTCGCCATTGCTACCGCGAACATGCCGCGAAAAGCCACGTTGCTGGGCATGACGCTGATGTTCATCCTCGGCAATATTCTCTGTGCACTGGCACCGACCTATGCCGCACTGATGGCCGCACGGGTGATTACCGCCCTGTGCCACGGTGCCTTCTTTGGTATCGGTTCGGTGGTTGCGGCAGGCCTGGTGGCGCCGAACAAACGCGCGCAGGCCATCGCGCTGATGTTTACCGGCCTGACCCTGGCGAATGTCTTGGGCGTGCCATTGGGCACGGCGCTCGGGCAATACGCGGGCTGGCGTTCGACCTTCTGGGCAGTGGCCGTGATTGGTGTGGTCGCGGTGATTGCACAAATGGTCTGGCTGCCCAAGGAAATCCCCATGGAAAAGAGCAATCTGGTCAGCGAATTCCGCGTACTGGGCAAACCCAATGTGTTGCTGGCACTGGCCATGAGCGTACTGGCGTCCACCAGCCTGTTCAGCGTGTTCACGTACATCGCGCCGATTCTGCGCGACGTCACCGGCGTCAGCCCACATGGCGTGACCATTATGTTGCTGTTGTTCGGCCTGGGCTTGACCGGCGGCAGCATGCTCGGAGGCCGACTGGCTGACAGTCGTCTGCTGCCCGCGCTGGTGGGTATGTCGATCGCCGTCGTACTGATCGTGGCGCTGTTTAGCCAGACCAGCCACTCAGTCATTCCCGCCGCTATTACCCTGCTGCTGTGGGGCGTGGTGGCGTTCGCGCTGTGCCCGATTCTGCAACTGCTGATCATCGACCAAGCCAGCGATGCGCCGAATTTGGGTTCAACCCTCAATCAAAGCGCCTTCAACCTCGGCAACGCGGCCGGTGCCTGGATCGGCGGCCTGGTGGTTGCCAGCGGCGCCGACCTCGCCGACCTGCCCTGGACCGGCGCTGCGGTCGGGGTTCTGACCGTGCTGACGGCGTTGTTCTATATCTATTTGCAACGGCGCCAGACCCAAACAGTCAACGCCTGAGCGATAGCTTGTACGCAGGCCGACCTTGTTATTCTTTTTAGAGCTTAATAAATAGCTTCTTATTCCTTAACGAATATATGCCGCGTCCTTATACTTTGCCCATGAACGCAAACAGGCAGGGGGCGCATCCCATGAGTAACGAGTCGATCCGCTATCTGATCGTGCCAGGCTGGCAAGGGTCGCCCGACGACCATTGGCAGTCGCATTGGCAGAACAGTTTGCCCAACAGCGCGCGCGTGGAGCAGGCCGACTGGCTTAAACCACGGCGCGAGGATTGGGTAGGTGAATTGCAGCGTTCGATTGCCGCTGACAGTACGCCGGTGATCCTGATCGCTCACAGCCTGGGGTGCATCACCGTTGCGCATTGGGCCGAACTTGCGCCGTTGCAGTCGCTGCGTCAGGTACGCGGTGCCTTGCTGGTGGCGCCGGCAGACGTTGAACGGCCGAACTGCTCGCCAGCGTTACGCAATTTCGCGCCGATTCCGGCGCACCTGCTGCCATTCCCGACCCAGGTGGTCAGTTCGGATAACGACGCAGCGGTCAGTACTCAGCGTGCGCTGGAACTGGCCCGTCACTGGGGCGCTGAAGCAGGCATTCTCAGTGGCGCGGGGCATATCAATGTGAAGTCTGGCCATCAGCGTTGGGAGCAGGGATTCGCCTATCTGTACCGTTTGCAAAACCGTATGGAACAACACGCTCGGCGTCGCGCTTAAATTCAATTGGCGCGGCAAGTGTCGCGCTTCACTCATCCATCGATCTCAATCATTTTTACGCCAGCCCCAGGGCCCTATTGTCTATTTTTAACGCATGAGTCGCCGCAAGGGCTCAGGCGGGAGTTTGCCATGAGCTTTCACGAAACCTTTGGTCTGCCGTTGTTGACCTTCCCCGATGCGGAAAAAAGCCCGCTGAGCATTCGCGCCAAGGCGCTGGTGTTCGTCGACCCACGCTCGCGTCAGTTGCGCGAAGCGCTCGAGCAACTGGCGCCGCGATCATTACCGGTGCTGATCCGTGGCGAGACCGGCAGCGGGAAGGAGTTGCTGGCCCGGCATATCCATCGTGCCAGCGACCGTGGCGGCTTATTCGTGTCAGTGAACTGCGGGGCGATCAGCCCGACGTACGCCGATGCCGAGTTGTTCGGTTATGCCGCTGGCGCCCACAACAGCTCCGCCAGCAGTCGTGCGGGATGGTTTGGCTCGGCCAACGGCGGCACCTTGTACCTGGATGAAATCGGCGATTTGCCATTGCCGATACAGGTCAAATTGTTAGCGGCACTGGAAACCCATGAAGTGACCCGCGTTGGCGCCCATCAACCCAGCCCGGTGGACGTGCGCCTAGTCGCCGCCACCAGCATCGATCTGGCACAGGCGGTGGCCGTCGGTAAATTTAACGAGCGGCTTTATCACTACCTCAGCGAAGGTCGACTGGACCTGCCCGCGTTACGCGAGCGAGTGGGTGACATCTTGTCATTGGCCGAGTATTTCATCGGCATCTACAGCCAGCGTTTGAGTTTGCCGGTGCCACTGATCAGTGAAGCCGCGCAACAGGTATTGGAGCGGCACAGTTGGCCGGGCAATACCCGCGAGCTAGAGAACGTTATCCACTTCGCGCTGTTGGTCAGCAGTGGTGATGAAATTCTCCCCGAGCATCTCAACCTGCCCGACAGCGTGAGCCCCCTGACGCAGATCGAGCAACAGGCGGAACAATTGCTCACTTCAGCACAACCCGGTCAGCTGTCTGAATTGCAACGATTGCTGGAGCGCCTGAGCCAACGTCTGTCGCAAACCCAGCGTTAGACGCCTGTGTCGCGTGCGGCTACTGGCGCTTAGCCGCACTCAGCACAAAAAAGCATAAGCAATCGCATAAAAAATATTGTCATGGAATAAGAAATGTCGGTAATGTCCGCTTCACGCCGCTGAATTCATAAGGTTTAACCAATGATCAGCGGCAACTCACTGATAAGCCGTCGTTTGTGACGATCGCGATTTTCGCTAAGGACACCGCATGAAAAAGACGTTGTTGTTGACCGCCCTCGCCGCTGCACTTTCGGTTGGCTTGGCCCATGCCGGTGAAAAACTGGTCGTCGGCGCTACACCTGTTCCACACGCCGAGATTCTTGAGCTGATCAAGCCTGAGTTGGCTAAAGAAGGCGTGGACCTGGAAATCAAAGTCTTCAACGACTACGTGCAGCCGAACCTGCAGGTTTTCCAGAAGAAGCTCGATGCCAACTACTTCCAGACCAAGCCGTACCTGGAAGGCTTCAACAAAGGCAAGAATGCTAATCTGGTCACCGTCGTTGGCGTTCACGTCGAACCGTTCGGCGGCTACTCGTCCAAATACAAATCCCTGGCTGACCTGCCAGACGGCGCGACCGTTGCCATTCCAAACGAAGGCAGCAACGCCGGCCGTGCACTGCTGCTGTTGCAAAAAGCCGGTCTGATCACCCTGAACAACCCGACTGACGCACTGGCAACGCCTAAAGACATCAAGACCAACCCCAAGAACCTGAAGTTCAAGGAGCTGGAGTCGGCCATGTTGGCGCGCGCTTACAACCAGGTTGATCTGGACATGATCAACACCAACTACGCGTTGGAAGCCAAGCTCAATCCGAAGAAGGACGCACTGATTCTCGAAGGCGCTGATTCGCCTTATGTGAACTTCCTGGTGGCGCGTCCAGACAACGCCCACAGCGACGCGATCCAGAAACTGGCCAAGGCGCTGACCAGCCCTGAAGTCAAAGCGTTCATTGCCAAGAAGTACGACGGCGCGGTGCTGCCGGCGTTCTGATCTGAATTCAAGCGTTAACGTTTTTTTACGCCGGCGGCTTTCATTTGCGTCGGCGTTTTTGCATCTGCAGGGTTTTCGTCTGCAGGGGTATCAAACGCCAAGGCCTGACGGCCATCCTGGCCGCTAGCGTAATCAGCACTATCTATATTCTTTAACGATATTTAAATTAAGTTTCTTATACCTATAAAGTCATGGCTCTTATTTCCCAGCACACCTGGAGTCGGAGTTCTCATGCCAGCAGTCTCCCAAACGTCCTCATTCGCTCACATCGCCGATCAACTCTTCGATATACGGCCTTTGCCCGGAAACGTGGGCGTGGAGATCGTAGGGCTGGATTTATCCCGGCCACTCAATGACACGGACTTCGCTCGCGTTCATCAGGCACATCTGGACTACCACGTTGTCGTGTTCCGCGATCAGCACATCACCCCGCAACAGCAGATTGATTTCAGTCGGCGTTTCGGCGTCCTGCAAATCCATGTGCTCAAGCAGTTCCTGCTAAAAAATCACCCGGAAATTCTTATCGTTTCGAACATCGTCGAGGACGGTCAGCCGATTGGCCTGGGCGATGCCGGCAAGTATTGGCACTCGGACCTGTCCTACAAGGAACTGCCGAGCCTCGGTTCGATGCTGCACGCCCAGGAGCTGCCTGACGAAGGCGGTGACACGTTGTTCGCCAATCTGCACCTTGCCTGGGACACCTTGCCGCAAGCATTGCGCGATGCGGTCGAAGGCCGCTCGGCGGTGCATTCCTACACCTCGCGCTACAGCGAAGGCAAAAACGCCGTCAACTGGCGCCCGGCGCTGACGTCCGAGCAGCTTGCACAAGTGGCCGAAGTGACTCACCCGATTGTGCGCACCCATCCAGAAACCGGGCGCAAGGCGTTGTTCGTCAGCGAAGGATTTACCACACGCATCGTCGGCCTGCCGGAAGACGAAAGTCGCCGGTTGCTGGATGAGCTCTACGCCCACAGCGTGCGTCCAGAGCATGTCTATCGTCACCAATGGCAGCCCCATGATCTGGTGTTCTGGGACAACCGCTCGCTGATCCATTTGGCTGCAGGTTGCCCCACTGAACTGCGCCGCAAGTTATTCCGCACCACCATTCAAGGTGATGCGCCGCTCTGATCGAGGTAGCTGTTTCATGAATGCTCTTTTGCAGGGCCACACGGCCAGCGATAGCTCAATCGCGCAACAGGTCAATCAGCTGACCGCTGAGCCCTTGTTGCAAGTCCAGGGTGTGAGCCTGGAATACCGCACCCCCGAGCGGGTGGTGCGGGCGACCCATCAAGTGAGTTTTGAAATCGACCCGGCGGATCGTTTCGTGTTGCTCGGCCCCTCGGGCTGCGGCAAATCCACCTTGCTCAAGGCGGTGGCTGGCTTCATTCAGCCCAGCGAAGGGCAGATCCGTCTGGCGGGCGTGCAGATCAAAGAGCCCGGCCCGGACCGGATCGTGGTGTTCCAGGAGTTCGACCAACTGCCGCCGTGGAAAACCGTGATCCAGAACGTGATTTTCCCGCTGGTGGCTTCCCGCACCCTCAAGCGTCGCGAGGCCGAAGAGCGGGCGCGTTATTACCTGGACAAAGTCGGCCTGAGTGCCTTTGCCGATGCGTACCCGCACACCTTGTCTGGTGGGATGAAAGCGCGGGTGGCGATTGCTCGCGCCTTGGCCATGCAGCCAAAAATCCTATTGATGGACGAACCCTTCGCCGCCCTCGATGCGCTGACCCGACGCAAGATGCAGGAAGAGCTCCTGGAGCTGTGGGACGAGGTGCGCTTCACCCTGTTGTTTGTCACCCACTCCATCGAAGAAGCGCTGGTGGTCGGTAATCGGATTTTGCTGTTGTCGCCCCACCCGGGCCGGGTACGCGCTGAAATCAATAGCCATCAGTACGACCTGAAAAGTCTCGGCGGTGTGGGTTTTCAGAACACCGCGCAACGCATTCATCGCCTGCTGTTCGATGAGGCTGGGACCGAGCCGGTGGACCGCAAACTGGCCTTCCAGGATGTGCGTATCGCGTACTGAAACGCCGAACCCCTTCGGCAGCTCCTACACATGATCGCCACAGGGCACTGAACCCAAGAGAATTCGAGCATGAGTATCCGACAGGAATATGAGGTCACGCTGGCGCCTTTCACACAGGCAGCTCTGGTACGTGATATCCCGCTGGCGCAACGCGTCTGGCAACTGAGCTGGGTGCGCAAAAGCGTGATCATGATCGCCCTGGCGGTGATCTGGGAACTGGCTGCGCGAGTGCAAAATAATGACCTGCTGCTGCCGAGCTTTTTGCAGACCGCCGCCGCTTTCTACGACGGCATCATCACCGGTGAACTGCTGAGCAAGGTGTGGATTTCCCTGACCGTGTTGATCAAGGGCTACCTGATCGGCATCGTCCTTGCGTTCGGCTTGACGACGCTGGCGGTGTCGACGCAATTGGGCCGCGACCTGCTCAGCACGCTGACCGCAATGCTCAACCCGCTGCCTGCGATTGCCTTGCTGCCGTTGTCGCTGCTGTGGTTCGGCCTGGGTGAGAAGAGCCTGATTTTCGTGCTGGTGCACTCAGTGCTGTGGGCGTTGGCGCTGAATACGTACGCGGGTTTTCTCGGTGTCTCGGAAACCCAGCGCATGGCTGGGCGCAATTACGGTCTCAAGGGCCTGCGCTTCGTCTGGTTCATTCTGATCCCCGCCGCGCTGCCGTCGATTCTGGCCGGGCTGAAAATTGGCTGGGCCTTCGCCTGGCGCACGTTGATCGCGGCAGAGCTGGTGTTTGGCGCCTCGTCGGGTAAAGGCGGCTTGGGCTGGTACATCTTTCAGAACCGCAACGAGCTGTACACCGACAAAGTATTCGCCGGGTTGGCAGCGGTGATTTTGATCGGCTTGCTGGTGGAAAACCTGCTGTTCAACAACATCGAACGCCTGACCGTAAAGCGCTGGGGCATGCAGCGCTGAGGCTGACACGTGTCGCCCTTTTCATCACGTCCCTCTTCATTGTGAGCATTTCATGACCCCTTCTTTCAAACGTCCGGCGCTGACAACGCTCGCTGCAGCGTTCGGCTTACTCGGTGCGTTGCTGAGCAGCGGCGCGCAAGCAGAAGGCAGCATCAGCATCGCCCAACAATTCGGTATTGGTTACCTGATTCTCGATGTGGTGCGCGATCAGCAGTTGATCGAGAAACACGGCAAACAGCAGGGCCTGGACATCAAGGTCGACTGGAACAGCATCTCGGGGTCTACGGCCATGAACGAAGCATTGCTGGCCGGCGCGCTGGACGTGGTATCGGCCGGGGTTCCTCCGATGTTGACCCTCTGGGACCGCACCAAGGGCAAACAGAACGTCAAGGCCATCGCTTCGCTGGGCTCGATGCCTAACTACCTGCTCAGCAACAATCCGAACGTGAAGTCGTTGAAAGACTTCACTGACAAGGATCGCATTGCGGTGCCCGCCGCAGGTGTCGGCTTCCAGTCGCGCACGTTGCAGATCGAGACCGCCAAAGTGTTTGGCGATGCTGATTTCAAACGCTTCGATACCATTTCCGTCAGCTTGCCGCACCCGGAAGCCACCTCGGCGTTGATCGCCGGTGGATCGGAGATCAATTCGCACTTCTCCAGCCCGCCGTTCCAGTATCAGGAGCTGGAAAACCCGAACGTCCACAAGGTGCTCAGCTCCTATGACGTGCTCGGCGGCCAGGCCACGTTCAACGTGCTCTACACCACCGAAAAATTCCACGACGAAAACCCCAAGACCTACAAGGCTTTCTATGACGCATTGGCTGAAGCCGAGCAAATCATCAAGGCCGACAAGCCCGCCGCTGCCCAAACTTACATCCGCCTAGAACAATCGAAACTGCCCCTGGCCTTCGTCGAAAAAATCGTCGAAGCCCCGGAAATCGAATTCACCATCACCCCTCAGCGCACCTTTATCTATGCCAGCAAATTGCAGGAACTGGGCGTGCTGAAAAACAAAGCTGACAGCTGGAAAGACTTCTTCTTCGAAGAGGCACAGGGCGCATCGGGGAGCTGAAAAACCTAGCAGTTCTGCTAGCTAGACAGCTTATCAAGGGCCGGGCACGCTAATGCCATGTTTCTCCGGTGGCGAAAGCAGATTGTCATGGCCGACCCGATCGAACACTGTCGCTATCACTACGATCCGCTGGATCGCCTGGCGGCTCGTGCGCCATTGGCGCAGGCAATCGCGCAGCGTTTTTATAAGGGCGCTCAACAGGTCACCGAGATTCAGGGCGCCGAGCAGCACACGCTTCTGCACGCTGGCGGCCACGGGTTGGCGCAGATAAACCAGGCGGGGGATCGGGTCAGCAGCGTATTGACGGCCACTGATCAGCAGAGCTCTGTGCTGAACACGGTGACAACAGAACAACACCTGGGCATGGTCTATACCCCTTACGGCCATCGCGACGTTGTCGACGCAGTGCCAGGCCTGCCCGGCTTCAACGGCGAACAACCCGATCCCATGACGGGGCACTATTTGCTGGGCAATGGCTATCGCGCCTACAACCCGGTGCTGATGCGTTTCAATAGCCCGGACAGTTTGAGTCCGTTTGGAGAAGGTGGATTGAATCCTTATGCTTACTGCATTGGAGATCCGATCAATAACCGCGATCCGACCGGGCATAAGGCCGACAGGAACCAAATCCTGGGGTTTGTCTGGCTTGGTCTGGGATTCGCGGGGGCAGCGCTCGGTCTTTATTCGGCGGTGCCCGCCATGAAAGCAGTCACGAAAACACTAAAAAGCGGGGCTGCCATCCCTACTGCGCCGATGCTGACCGCTGTGGGGGCGACGGCACAGGTGGTGGCCAGCACTGCGTTTACGACGCGCCAGATTATTGCTGCGGTGAACCCTGACTCTCCTGCGCTGGAGCCGCTCATGTGGGTCGCGGTAGCTGCAGGCATTCCGTCCTTGGGATTGCGTACTTCAGCGCAGGTGGTCACCAAAGTAGCGCAAAGGGCAGCAGCAGCGCAGGCCAGGATCGCGACAAGGAAGGTAATGGACGAAAGTGCACGGCGGGCATTTGAACGGATGTCGAACATGGCCCAAGGGCTGGTGAAATCTAGAAGCTCTGCTGGCGATGCCGCAGGACACGCCCACAACATCAGAGGAATCGAGATATCCCGACTTTAAGGCTTTCCCCTCATGCCTGCTAAGCGGTTCAGGCTAACACGATAGTTCTTCAACGATAGGTGAGTGCAGTCATGGCAGATCAAGTTTTGCTGTGTCGTTACCAATACGACCCGTTGGATCGCCTTGCGGCTCGCACGCCTTTGGCGCAAGCGCTTTCCCGACAGTTCTATAACGGCACCCAACTGGCTGCGGAAGTTCAAGGCGATGAGCAGCGCAGATTCCTGCAGGCGGGCGATCAGTTGCTGGCGCAAAAAAAGCAGACAAAGGCCGTGGTCAGCAACGCGTTAATCGCCACGGATCAGCAGAATACCGTGTTGCACGCGATCTCTCCGGAGCAACACCACCCAATCGTTTATTCCCCTTACGGCCACCGTAAACTATTCAATGCGCTGTCCGGCTTGCTCGGTTTCAACGGTAAACAACCCGATCCGGTGACCGGGCATTATCTGCTGGGCAACGGCTATCGGGCGTATAACCCGGTGCTGATGCGCTTCAACAGCCCGGACAGTTTGAGTCCGTTCGGCAAGGGCGGCCTGAATCCGTATGCCTACTGTGCGGGCGATCCGGTTAATCGGAGTGATCCGAATGGGCATATTTTTAGAACCATACAGGTTCTCAAAACCAGGCCAAGAATGCGCCCTTCGGTGGCCAGCAGAGGAGCGCGTATACCCGTAAATCGCCAGCTTTCAATACCAGAGGTAACGTTACGTCCCGCCCAACTTTCCGATACCGAGGCCCTCGTGAGTGTGGGCAGGCAAAGGGCTGACAATATGGACTTAGGAGGCCTTGGGAATCTTAATAAGTTTGCAGGAACACCTCATGTTCTCGATCGTATTGTGTCCAATTTACCCAGTGATGATCTCATTAGGTTTTCACTGGTTTCCCGCTCCACAAAAAATCTTGTGGCTGCTAACTTCAAACCCTTAGTTGTCACTGAAACGTTCGACGAGTTATCCAGCGCCACGATTTATAAATTACGCGCCATTGCAGTTGGAGAGGCGCCCGGGTATTCATCCTTTCAGGTGCTTGGGTACGAAAATTTAAAAGGTTTTGCTTCCGCAAGACCACTCGAAGGAGATCCTAGCGGCGAGCATCAGAAGCTGATGGATTACATTGGCAAATTGATGACAAGGGCTCGTACTTAAGCCTGCACCCTGTGCTGCATCCGAGTCCCGCTAGTGTCTTGTGCCCTCGACATGAAACTCACGCGCGACAAAAACTCTGTGTGGGAGCGAATTTATTCGCGAAAGCGTCCACTCAAGCGCCGCAATACCTCATACCTTACGCCACACACTCGCCAACCAGGGCTGCTTCTCACGGGGTAGGCCCTCGGGGCGGTAGTAGTGTTCGAGTTCGGTGAAGCCTGCGTCAGTGAGCAACACGCGCCATGTTTCCAGGTCGTGATAAGCGCCATAGCGGCTGCCGTTCCAGCCTTCCTGGTTCTCGCCCCTTGGATTCGAGCTGAATAACACCCCGCCCGGTTTCAGCGTTGCGTGCAGTTCGCGCAAGACCCGTGGCAGTTCCTGGCGGGGGACGTGGAACAACACCGCATTGGCGAAGATGCCGTCGAAGCGCTCGGCCGGCAGGTCGAGTTCGAGAAAGTTCTGCTGCAAGACTTCGCAGCCGGTCTCGGCGCGGGCCATGTCGGCGAAACGCTCGGCGCCGTCCAGGCCCACTGCAACATGACCCATGGCGCTAAAGGTTTTCAGGTCGCGTCCCGGCCCGCAGCCGAAATCCAGAATCTGCCACGGTGCTGCACCTTCGATATGCCGCAGCAGCGCGGCAATGTTCTGGCTCACGTCGTGGTCACGGGTGCCTTCGCGGAAGTCGTCAGCCACTTCGTTGTAGTGGCCGACCGTGGTGGCGGTGATCTGAGCGAGGTCCTGCGGGTCGAGTTTCATTGCGGGTCTATTTGGCCGGGGGTAAGTGACGAATATACCCCCGCCCAGCCGTTGTTCAATCACTCAACGTTTGTTCAGCACCTGAGCCAGCCGGTCGCCGCCAAACTGAATCACTGCGACCAGCACCACTAACAACGCAATCACGGTGAGCATCACCTGGCTGTCGAAGCGCTGATAACCGTAGCGGTAGGCGATGTCGCCCAATCCACCTGCGCCGATGGCACCGGCCATGGCTGACGAGTTGATCATCGTCACCAGCGTGATGGTGAAGCCGCCGACGATGCCCGGCAGGGCTTCGGGCAGCAGCACATGCCAGATGATGTGCCACCGGCGACAGCCCATGGCTTGCGCGGCTTCGATCAGGCCTTGGTCGACCTCGCGCAGGCTGACTTCAGCGATGCGCGCAAAGAACGGCGTCGCCGCGATGGTCAGTGGCACCACGGCGGCCCAGACTCCGTAGGTGGTGCCGACGATCAGGCGGGTGAACGGAATCAGCGCGACCATCAGGATCAGGAACGGAATCGAGCGGAACAGATTGACGAAGCCGCCCAACACGCGATTCAGAGTGGGCGCTTCATAGATCCCGCCTTTGGCGCTGGTGACCAGAATCACCGCCAGCGGAATGCCCAGCAGCAAGGCAATTAATGACGAGACACCGACCATCAAAAACGTATCGATGACGCCTTGAAGCAGTCGATCAAACCACATAACCCAATACCTCCGCGCGTTGCGCCAGCCTGCGGGCGCGACTGAGTAATTCGTCCCGGTCGTGGGGCGAGTGGGCGACCGCGATCACCAGATGACCCTGTGCGCGGCCCTGGATGCGCTCAACCCCGCCCTGCAACAGGCTGACCCGCCCGCCGAGGGAGCTGAACAGCGCTGCCAGGTCCGGTTCTTCGCCGCTAACGCCAGTGAAATGCAGGTCCAGCACCACAGCAGCAGTCGGTTGTTGTGGCTGGGGCGTCAAGCGCGCTTGCACATCCTCGGGCAACCCGTGTTGCAGCGGCGCGAGCAAGGTTTTGCTGACCTCGTGCTGGGGGTTGCCGAACACTTGCCACACGGGACCTTGCTCGACGACTTGACCGTGTTCAAGCACCACCACCCGGTCGCAGATATCGCGGATGACGGCCATTTCATGGGTGATCAAAATGATGGTCAGGCCCAACCGTTTATTGATCTCACGCAGCAGACCGAGGATCGACTGCGTGGTCTCCGGGTCCAGCGCCGAGGTGGCCTCGTCGCACAGCAGAATCGCCGGATCATGGACCAGCGCGCGGGCAATCCCGACACGCTGTTTTTGTCCACCGGACAGTTGCGCCGGGTAAGCCTTGTGTTTGTCTTGCAAGCCAACCAGTTCCAGCAGTTCGGTGACTTTGCGCTGGCGCTGTTCACGTGGCACGCCAGCGACTTTGAGCGGTAGTTCGACGTTCTGCCACACGGTCTTGGCCGACATCAGGTTGAAGTGCTGAAAGATCATGCCGATGCGTCGCCGCAGCTGCACCAGATGGTCTTCGTCGAACTCGCTGATGTCCACCTGATCGATTAGCACACGGCCGCTGCTCGGGCGCTCCAGTCGGTTGATGGTACGAATCAGAGACGATTTTCCCGCGCCACTGCGGCCGATGATGCCGAACACTTCGCCGCGTTGAATCGCCAGATCGATGTTCTGCAGCGCATCCACCGGCCCGTGCTGGCTGTCGTAGGTTTTGCCCAGGTTGATGAAACGCACGTGGGCACGATTCAGCTCCGGGTGCAGCTCTGCTGCATGGGCCGTGCCCGGGGATTCAGGCGACCATTGGCGTTGGGCGGTTGCGCTCATATTCAATTTTCCCAACCGGCCTGATAAAGCTTGCCGTGGGCTTTATCCAGGGCGGCGCGCACCACAGGCGAGTGCTGGTAGATGCCGACGAATTTGGCCAAACGTGGGTCGTCTTTGTTCTCGGGCTTGATCACGAACTGGATCACGTATTCCTTATGATCCAGACCGTCGAACAGCAACGCAGAACCGGCATCGAAGGTTTTCGACAGGCGAATGTAGGCCGGGTAGCCCTGCACCAGATCGGCGTCATCGTAGGCGCGCACCAGTTGCACGGCCTCGACCTGAATCAGTTTTATTTTTTTCGGGTTGGCAATGATGTCTTCTTCGGTGGCCTTGTAGCCAACGCCAGGTTTGAGGGTGATCAGCCCGGCCTTGGCCAGCAGTTGCAGACCGCGTCCGCCGTTGATCGGGTCGTTGGCGATGGCCACGGTGGCGCCGGTAGGGAGTTCATCGAAGCTTTTGTACTTCTTCGAATACAGCCCGACGTTGTTGATGATCCCGGACGCGTAAGGCACCAGATGGAAGCCCGCTGCAGCGTTGGCGTTTTCCAGGAACGGAATGTGCTGGAAGTAATTCACGTCGATATCGCCAGCCGCGAGGCTGACGTTCGGGGCGATCCAGTCGCTGAATTCCACCAGCTCGACTTTCAGGCCTTGCTTGCCGGCTTCTTCGACCGCCGCTTCCAGCGGGATGGCAAAGGCTGCCGTGGTGCCGACTTTGAGTGGTTTGTCGGCAGCGTGGGCGTTGAGGGTGAGGAGCGCAAGGGCCAGGGTGATTATTGTTTTGGTCATGGGTATGTTCCAGAAAAGTTGATGTTGTTTGTCAGGCAGTCTTCGCGGGCAAGCCTGCTCCCACAGATTTTGTGAGCGCCGCAATTCCCTGTGGGAGCAGGCTTGCCTGCGAAGAGGCCAGCAGCTTCAATCTGATACGTGCCGATACCCCGCCCCCGCATGCGTTTCTGGCAAGCGCGGGCCTTCGCGGAACAACTTCTCCCGCAGGGTGCCGCTGTCGTATGCCGTTTTATACGAGCCACGGCGTTGCAGCTCCGGGACCACCAGATCGATGAAGTCGGCATAGCTTTCCGGGGTCACGGTGCGGGTCAGGTTGAAGCCGTCGAGGCCGGTTTCGGCGATCCAGGATTCCAGTTCATCGGCAACCTGTTCAGGCGAGCCGATCAGAGTGACATAGCGCCCGCCCAGTGCGTGTTGATCGAGCAGTTTGCGGCGAGTCCAATCATTGTTTTTCAGGTTCTTGGTCGCCGACTGGATCGCGTTGCTTTTGACGTACTGGATCGGCTCGTCCAGTTTGTATTCCGCGAAGTCGATCCCGGTCGAGGCTGCAAAGTGCGCGACACCGGCTTCGGCGCTGGCGTATTCCAGATACTCCCGCTGTTTGGCGCGGGCCAGTTCCTCGGTGGCGCCGACGATCACGTTCAAGCCCATGAACACCTTGATGTCCTCGGGGTTACGCCCGGCGGCCTTGGCGCTGGCGCGAACCTTGTCCACTTGCTCGCGGGTCGCGACCTTGTTTTGTCCGCTGATGAACACGCACTCGGCATGGCGCCCGGCGAACTCCACGCCGCGATCAGAAGTACCTGCCTGAAACAACACCGGGGTGCGTTGCGGCGACGGTTCACAGAGGTGATAACCCTCGACTTGATAGAACTCGCCTTTGTGCCGAACCTTGTGCACTTTTTCGGGCTGGGCATAGATCCGTTGCTGGCGATCATTGATCACCGCGTCATCTTCCCAGCTGCCTTCCCAGAGTTTGTACAGCACCTCCAGGTATTCATCGGCCTGATCATAGCGACGGTCGTGTTCGACCTGTTCGGTCAAGCCAATGGCCTTGGCCGCACTGTCCAGATAACCGGTAACGATGTTCCAGCCCACTCGGCCACGGCTCAGGTGGTCGAGGGTCGACATGCGTCGGGCGAACAGATAGGGCGCCTCATACGTGAGGTTGGCGGTCAGGCCGAACCCCAGGTTTTTGGTGACCGCTGCCATGGCCGACAACAGCATAAGCGGGTCATTGACCGGCAACTGGATCGACTCTTTGAGCGTTACATCCACCGAGTTCTGATACACGTCGTACACGCCGGTGATATCGGCGATGAACAAACCATCAAACAAGCCCCGCTCCAGCAGTTGCGCCAGTTCAGTCCAGTACTCGAGGGTTTTGTACTCGGTGGAATTGTCTCGCGGGTGCGTCCAGAGGCCATGGTTGATATGGCCAATGCAGTTCATGTTGAACGCATTGAACAGGATTTTTTTCTGGGTCATCAGATCGTCCCCCGCAACGGCGGATTTTCATCGTTGAGGTAGTAATTGCCGATGGCGTGGTACTTCCAGCGCACCGGGTCGTGCACGGTATGCACGCGGGCGTTGCGCCAGTGACGGTCCAGACCATGTTCGGCCAGGGTCGCCTGGCTGCCGGCCAGTTCGAACAGGGTGCTGCCCGCTGCAAGAGAGATCTCGGTACTGATCGCTCGCGCTTCGGCCACGGCAATGGATGCGGCGGCGACGCTTGCGGCAGTGCTGTCGGCCTGGGCGCGGTCAAGGAACTCACCGGCGCGTTCCAACAGGGCTTCGGCAGCGTGCAGGCGAACGCCGAGCTTGCCGAAACTGTGCAGGGTCAATGGATCGTCCACGGCTTTTTCGATACCGGAGTCAATCCATGGCCGGGTGCGAGTGCGGACGAAATGCAGGGCGTCCTGATAAGCCGCGCGGGCGATGCCGGTGTCGATGGACGCATGAAGAATCTGCGCCAGAGGGCCCACGGTAGTCGGGCGTTCGAAGGCGGTTTGAAACGGCACCACGTCATCGGCGCTGACAAACACGTTATCGAACACCACAGAGCCGCTGCCGGTGGTGCGTTGACCAAAACCGCTCCAGTCGTCAATCACCGTCAGGCCTACGCTGTCACGCGGGACGAAGACCAGGTGTTGCACACTGTGTTCGTCCACCACCGACGTCGGTACGCGCTGCGCATACAGCGCACCGGTCGCGTAAAACTTGCGACCATTGATGCGATAGCCATCACCCTCCGGGCTCAGGCGCGTGGTGCGGTCGTGAGCGGTTTTGTTGCCTAGCTCAGCCAACGCATTGCCGAAGCGTTGCCCGGCCAGAACCTCTGCGTACAGTCGTTTCTGCTGTTGGACGCTGCCATTCACGCGCAGCACTTCAAGGGCGTAAAAATGGTTCTGCGGAATTTGCCCCAGAGACGAATCGGCCTCGGCGATCAGTGTTGTGACCTTGGCCAGGGTGACGCTGGAAACACCCGCGCCACCATACGCCTTGGGCACGCTGATACCCCATAGACCCGAGGCGGAAAACAGCTCAAGTTCAGCGTGGGGCAGGCGTCGCTCCTGATCACGCAGGGCGCTGTCACGTTTGAAATATTCAGCCAGCTTGGCGGCCACTTGCAGGGCCTGGGCGTCGCTGTGAATCACTGCCGCCGTTTGCGGCAGGGAAGCTATAGAAGTCATACGTTCTCCAGTGGTCTGGTCAGATCCAGGAATGCCGGGCAGGCAGGGTGCCGTTCAGGTGATAGGCGCCCACGGCGTGGTATTTCCAGCGCACCGGGTCGTGGAGGGTGTGAACGCGTGCGTTGCGCCAATGGCGGTCGAGGTTGAACTCGGCCAAGGTGGCGCGGCTGCCCGCCAGCTCGAACAGCTTTTCGCTGGCGAGCAGAGAGATTTCAGTGGTCAGTACTTTGGCTTCAGCCACCGCAATCGAGGCGCGAGCTGCCGAAGCGGCATCCACAGGCGCGGCATTGACTTCATCAAGCACTTGGCCGGCCTTGCGCAGCAGTGCTTCAGCGGCATGCAGTTCGAGTTTCAGCTTGCCGATGTCGGCGATCACGTACAGATCATCGCTGGCGCGTTCGACGTTGGCATCGATCCACGGACGCGAACGTTCGCGAACAAAACCAATGCTGTCGTCAATCGCTTCGCGGGCGATCCCGACATCGATGGCCGCCTGGATCAATTGCGACACTGCGCCCTGAATATTGGGCGCTAGCGCCAGGCGCCAGTTATCAATGATGTGCTCGGCTTCGACCTGCACGTTATTGAGCAGCACAGTGCCACTGGCGGTGGTGCGTTGACCAAAGCCGGACCAGTCATCGACGATGCGCAAACCTGGCGTGCCGCGCTGGACGAATGCCAGCACTTGCTGCCCGTCATCGTTCAGCGCCTTGACTGCGATCCAATGCGCGAACAGTGCGCCAGTGGAGTAGAACTTCTGGCCGTTGAGGACAAACTGGTCGCCTTGGGCGGTGAGCCTCGCTTTGATATCCAGGGTGTTTTTGGTGCCCCGCTCAGGCCCGGCATTGCCGATGCGCCAGCCGTCTAGCACGCTTTGAAATAATTGCTTCTTTTGCGTTTCGTTGGCGCTGCCCAGCAACGAATTGAGGATACCGACCTGGTTCTGCGGGATCTGCCCCAGCGCCGGGTCCGCAGCGGAAATAATCTTGAACACTTCGGCCAAGGTGACGAACGAAACCTGCGGGCCACCGTATTCCCGGGGGACGGAAATGCTGCCCAGCCCGCTGCGGGTAAAGTGTTCGATTTGGGCCCACGGCAGTTTGCGCTGACGATCACGCTGTGCCGCCTGCAAGCGCGCGAGCTGTGCCAATTCATGGGCAGCGGCGAGGGCTTGGGCGTCGTTACTCAGAACCTTCGCTGGCAATAGCAGCGGGGCGATGTCCAGATCGCTCTGGAGGGGTGCCGCCGAGAGATCCGACATCAGCACCGCTCCGTGGCGGTACGCAATGCCCTGGCGATCTGCACGGGGGTGATTGTGAAAATGACCATTCCAAACCTCACATCGACATAAGCCGCGTCTCTGCGGCGAAAACAAACTGACGGTGGTCCGGTGGTCCGGTCTATATACCCTAAGCGCGTATAAAAATTAAATAAACATCCTTTTAGGAATAAGCATAGAAGGGAGGATTGCAGATCGGCATTTAAGGCTCACGCGGTTTAGCTAATCGGTGACGGTACTGACGTTAAGTGCACGCGGCGGAGCCCAGCGTGAGGTGTTGCCCACCTGGTCGATAATGCAGTAAGTGACTTCCAGTTGTTGGTCTTCGCCGCCTTCCTGAATCAATGCGGGCGGAACATTCAATGTAATGGGCTTGCCAACATCCGTGGCATTGATGGCCGGCAGATCCATGCGCATATCCCCCCAACGTAGCGTGATTTCATCTTTGGCGGCCATGTTCTGGTACGCCTCAATGGTCAGTTCAACGCCACAACGCCACTGTTTTGCGGTCAATCCCTGATGCAGTAGCGCGTCAGGTACAGCCAAGGGCGCAAGGCTCTGGTTTTCTTCCGCGCTCAGCGGCGAGGGGTGTCCGCCGGGGCAATCGAGTTTGACCCATACATCCTTGCTCGCGGAGAGCGACGGTGTACTGCCCACCTTCTGGATTTGGTACCAGGTTTTGACCGTGCCGCTCTGTAAAAAGCTTTCCGGAACACGCAAGGCCAGGGTCTGGCCGACATCCGCAGCCGTCAGCAACTTTGATACAACGTAACGGCCGCCCCAAAACAGCTCGATCAGATCGCCTTCATCCATGGCGGCATAAGGCTCGATGGTGACCAACAGATGCGCGGCGGCACTCACGCCGATACCGTGCTTGTTTGCCTGGGGCAAATAAGGCGCACGCAGTTTGCTTTGATGGGGCGCCGGGGTCGCATAAGCCATGTTCCGTACTCCTTATGATCAGCGGCTAATAAGCGGTGCCGCGGATACCTCAATGAATGGGTGTTGATGAATCCTGATAGCCAGCTAAGAGAGGATAGGAACGGGTGTCAAGCCAGCGGGTGGGGTGAAGTGCAAGCCTCGGACGGAATCAGAGAGTTCCTACATTTATAAGGCCAGGGGGTTACCTGAACCTCAGCATTGCGTCCTACTCAGCAACAATATGAAATGTCAGAGGCGAAAAAAAACAGCGCCGGGTGAGCGCTGTTTTTTTGTTATCTATAGCGTTATTCAGTGCCGGCTTCGCTCCAGAAATTGGCGAGTACGCTCTTCCCGAGGATTGGCAAACAGCGCCTTGGCTTCTCCTTGCTCAACGATCACGCCCTTGTCGATAAAGATCACCCGGTTGGCCACATCCCGCGCAAAGCTCATCTCATGAGTGACGATGACCATCGTGCGCTTCTCTTCCGCCAGCGCCCGGATGGCCGTCAACACTTCACCCACCAATTCCGGGTCCAGCGCAGAGGTGGGCTCATCGAACAGAATCACCTCAGGCTCCATGGCCAAGGCGCGGGCAATCGCCACCCGCTGTTGCTGGCCGCCGGACAGTCGTCGCGGATACGCGTCTTCCTTACCGGCCAGGCCGACCTTGGCCAGCAGCTTGCGCGCCAGCGCCTCGGCTTGCGCTCGTGGCATTTTTTTCACCACCAGCGGGCCTTCCATCACGTTTTCCAGCGCGGTGCGATGGGGGAACAGATTGAAGTTCTGAAAGACAAAACCGACGTGCTGGCGCAGTTGCCGAATCAAGCCTTGCTGCTGACTCAGCGGGCGACTGCCATCGATCTCGATATCACCCACGATGATCTTGCCGCTGGTGGGCTCTTCAAGAAAATTGAGGCAACGCAGTAAAGTGGTTTTGCCGGAACCGCTGGGACCAATGATGGCCACGACCTCACCGGCTTCGACCTTCAAATCGATGCCATTGAGCACCGTTTGCCCTTTGAATTGTTTGGTCAGTTTTTCAACCACGATCATGCTTCAAGACTCCAGATCATGTCGGTTGACCCTCGCTTCCAAACGGTGCTGCAGGTGCGCGAGCAGGCTGGCGAGTATCCAGTAGATCAGTGCGGCGGCAAGGTACATGGTGAAAATTTCAAAGGTTCGCGCGGTGATCAACTGCGCCTGACGAAACAGCTCTGGCACCTGAATGGTCGCCGCCAACGCGGTGTCCTTGACCAGCGAAATGAAGCTGTTGCCCAACGGCGGCAAGGCGGTTCTCGCGGCTTGCGGCAGAATCGCCCGCCGCATGGTTTGCGCACGGGTCATGCCGATGCTGGCCGCCGCTTCCCATTGGCCGCGATCCACTGCACCAATGGCTGAACGCAAAATCTCGCAGGCATAAGCGCCCATGTTCAGGGAGAAACCGATCAGCGCTGCCGGCAATGGGTCCAACTCAATCCCCAACTGCGGCAGGCCGTAATAGATCATGAACAACTGGACGAGCAAGGGTGTGCCGCGAAAGAACGACACATACACCCGCGCAATGCCGCTCAGCAATTTGAGGTGCGACAAACGCATCAACGCCAGGCCGAAGCCCAGCAGCAAGCCGAAAAACATCCCGCCCAGACTGAGGATGACCGTGAAATACGCGCCCTTGAGCAGAAAGGGCGCAGAGTCCAGCGCGAGCTTCAGACTCTCTGAAATCATTGGGTCACGTCAGAGCCGAAGTACTTCTGCGACAACTTGGCGAGGGTCCCGTCGGCACGCAGTTTGTCGATGGCTTTGTTGATTGCAGCGACCAGCTCAGGCTCACCTTTGCGTATCGCGATACCGGCTTCCTGGCGGGAAAAAGGCGCGCCGGACACGGCTAGCTTGTCATTGGTTTTTTTGACCATTTCGAGAGCGGCAAGACGATCGACAAGAATGGCGTCAGTGCGGCCAGCGAGCAGATCCTGGAATTTGGTAGGGTCATCGTCATAGGTTTTGACGATGGCTTTAGGCACGTTTTCCTTGAGCCACTGCTCGTAGTTGGTGCCCAGGCCGACACCAACTTTCTTGTCTGCAAGGGAATCGGGCGTCGGAAACTTGCCCGCGTCTTTTTTCTGGGTCAGTGCCTGAATCCCGGAGATCGTGTAGGGCTCGGAAAAGTCGTACTTCTTCTTGCGCTCTTCGGAGATGGTCACCTGGTTGATCACCACGTCGAGACGTTTGGATTCCAGTGCCGCGAGGATACCGTCCCATTTGGTCGGCTGAAGTTTGGCTTTCACCCCCAGTTCTTTGGCCAGGGCTTCGGAGAATTCGACTTCAAAACCGCTGAGTTTGCCGTCTTCACTCACGAAGCTGAACGGTGGATAGGTGCCTTCAAGGCCGACATTGATCGTGCCGCTACTTTTTATTTTTTGCAGTTGATCTCCGGCGACGGCTTGCCCGATCAGGCTGGAGCCGAGCACAAGGCTCAACGTGGAGAGCAGAAATGTCCGGCGGATAGCAGCAATGTTCATGACGAGCCCCTTATGTTGTTTTTAAACGTCAGGCAAGAATCAGACCCAACGAAAGCTACTGCGGCCTTGAAACTAAATCCAGCTATTTCAGGCGGCGATATTCCTTTTGTAAACCTTCACGTGGCGTGGCTAATCCTTCACGCCGCGTGACTATAGAGGCTGCCGCATATGAATTAAAATAATTAGAAACGATTTATATATTTCTAATTAATATATATCGACTGACTGGAAACTCAGCTCGAAAAGACACCGGGGTACGCGAACAATGCCGGGGCGCCACCCGTGTGCAGGAAGATGATCGGGCCCTCATTGAAACGCTGGCGACCGATGCCGTCGAGCAGGCCCGCCATGGCCTTGCCGGTGTACACCGGATCGAGCAACAGACCTTCCTGGCTGGCGACAAGCTTGATCGCGGCCAAGGTACCCGCGTTGGGGGCGCCGTAACCTGGCGCGAAATATTCATCCCACAGCTCGACCTTGAAGCTGCTCGGCAGGGTAATGCCCAACAACTCGGCGGTTCTCTCAGCCAGCCCCTCGACTTTCGGCCGCTGGGCTTCTTCGCTGCGTGACACGGTGATGCCCACCACCGGCAAATGAGGCAACGTTTCGCTGAGCCCCAAGGCCAGGCCGCTTTGGGTGCCAGCACTGCCCGACGCAAGGACCACGGCAGCGAACGTCAGTCTGGTCTGTTCGATTTGCTCGGCCAATTCCAGCCCTGCACGCACGTACCCTAGCGCGCCCAACGCATTGGAGCCCCCAATCGGCACCGAATAAGGCTTTTTACCGCCAGCGCGCAGACGGGCGGCGAGGGCATGCAGTTGCTCATCGGCGTTATCCAGGTTCTCGACCAGCTCGACCTTGGCGTCGAACAGGTCCAGCAACAGACGATTGCCGTTGCTCAGGTAACTGGTGTCGGTGCTTGCGATCGGATTTTCCAGCAGCGCGACGCAACCCAGGCCCAGGCGTGCAGCCAGCGCGGCCGTTTGGCGGACGTGGTTGGACTGGATGCCCCCAGCGGTAATCAACGTATCAGCGCCTTGCGCCAACGCATCGGCGGCCAGGTATTCGAGCTTGCGGACCTTGTTGCCGCCCAGCGCCAGTGTTGTGGTGTCGTCGCGTTTGACATAAATGTCCCGGCCGACCCAGGCGGACAGACGCTCCAGTTTCTCCAGTGCGGTGGGGGCGCCGAGTAATTCCAGACGGTTAAAACGAGTGAGCTGTTGTTTGATCATGATGGTTAATAAGCCGGGAAGTGAGTCGATGGACTATAGGCAACCCGCTGAACCCTGTGCAACATTTGCAGGAATGGACGCTGCTCGGCAAAGGCCCTACGGAAATTGTTAATTTTTCGTCGTAAATGTTTGCCGTAGAGTAGACGCATCAGCGGCCGTCATCTTGACCGCGATCCTGGCTCTTACCTTGAAAGCAGAAGGAGTAGTGAGCGTGAGCGATATTCCAGAGGCATCGGCCGATAACTGGCAGTTGCAGCAAATCGTCAACCAATTGCGCACAGCCCGTGATGACTGGCGTACACGTAACGGGCGTGTGAGTGGTGAGCATGGCGGTCGTGAACTGCCTTCACGAGCGGCCATGCGCGACATTCTCGAAGCACTGTGTGGGGCGTTGTTCCCGATGCGCCTGGGCCCGGTGGACTTACGCGAAGAGAGCGAAGATTTCTACGTCGGCCATACCCTCGACGTATCCCTCAATGCGTTGCTGACCCAGGCTCGTCTAGAGTTGCGTTACGTGGCGCGTCAGCACGGCGAGAACGTTAGCGCGGCAGACACGCACGCGGTGCAGCTGGTTCAGGACTTCGCCAGCGCCTTGCCCGCGATTCGTCGCATGCTGGACACCGACGTACTGGCCGCCTACCACGGCGACCCGGCGGCACGCAGCGTCGATGAAGTGTTGCTGTGTTATCCCGGCATTCTGGCGGTCATTCATCACCGCTTGGCGCACCATCTGTATCGCGCCGGTCTACCCCTGCTGGCACGGATCAGTTCGGAGATCGCGCATTCGGCCACGGGCATCGACATTCACCCCGGTGCGCAGATTGGCCAGAGCTTCTTTATCGATCACGGGACAGGTGTGGTCATCGGCGAAACCGCGATCATCGGCGAACGTGTGCGCATCTATCAGGCCGTGACCCTGGGCGCGAAACGCTTCCCGGCAGACGAAGACGGCCAATTGCAGAAAGGCCACGCCCGTCACCCGATAGTCGAAGACGACGTGGTGATCTATGCCGGCGCGACGATTCTTGGGCGAATCATCATTGGCAAAGGCTCGACCATTGGCGGCAACGTCTGGCTGACCCGCAGCGTACCGGCCGGCTGCAACCTGACCCAGGCCAACCTGTTGCAACAAGATGATGGGTGTCAGAAATAGGGTAGATCCCTTATCTGCACAGGCGGTGTCAGACAGACGACAAAGCCAGCAATCAAGGAGTTCACATGAATGGAGCTGTATGGCGTTCGCGGCTGCTCTCGGGGCATTGGTTCAGCGGTCTACCTGCGGGTTTACAAGATGGCCTGCTCGATGCCGTGAAGCTGCGGAGGCTGACGCCGGGTAGAAATCTGTTCCGACGCGGCGATGCACCGTGTGGGTTGTATGTGGTGGTTGAAGGGGTGATTCGGATAGGTGAGAGCGACGAACAGGTCAAGCCGACGTTGCCTTCGTCTATTGAGTTGCCTTACTGGTTTGGCGAGGTGTCCCTGTTCGACGGCTTGCCGCGTACCCAGAATGCTTTTTCCCGCGCGCACAGCATTGTGCTGCACGTGCCACAAACCGAACTGGCGCATTTGCTGGAAAAGCAGCCGACGTATCGGCGCCAATTCGCCTCATTGCTGAAGCAGAAGCTGCTCTTGAGCAACGAACAACTGGAACAGCACAGCCAGCTATCCACCGCCGCTCGCGTGGCCTTTTGTTTGCTGCTGATCGCCCAGGGCTATGGCGCGATCAATTTCTCGCCACGGCTGATTGGGTTGCCCGCGACGCAGTTGGCCCGGTGGTTATCGATCTCCAGGCCAACCATGCACAGCGTCCTTCTGAATTTACAGGCAAAGGGTGTGTTGAGCGTGAGTGAGTGCGAGATCAGGATTCTCGATCTGGATAAACTGCGTGCGGCGGCAACATAATCAGCCTAGCCTAGCGGCACGATAAATGAGGTGCACCATGCGTTTGCTGTTAGTGGAATACGATCTCAGTACTGCCAATCTACTGGCCAAGGGGCTTGGCGAGTCGGGGTTTATGGTAGACGTTGCGGATAACGGCCTGGCTGGCCGCCACTTCGTTGAAGAGAAGGCTTACGACCTGATCATCCTCGATGTCATGTTGCCGGGCCTGAATGGCTGGCAACTGCTGCAACTGATCCGTCAGCGCGGCAACACGCCCGTATTGTTCCTGACCGCCCGCGATGCTATCGAAGACCGGCTGCGCGGGTTGGAACTGGGCGCCGATGATTACCTGCTCAAGCCCTTTACCTTAGAGGAGCTGTTGGTGCGGGTGCGTACCTTGCTGCGCCGTGGGCCAACCGGCACCGCCGACAGCTACGCCATCGCCGATCTGGAAATGGACGTGCCACGCCAGCGGGTGAGTCGCGGAGGGCAACGGATATCCTTGAGCGATCAGGAATTCGAACTGCTGCAATTGCTGGTCAGCCGTCAGGGCGACGTGATTTCACGCACGCTGATCGCTTCGCAGGTGTTCAACAATGACACCGACAAGGTCGAAATTGCCATCCATCGCCTGCGCTCGAAGATCGATGAGCGTTACCTGCCCAAACTGATCCATACCGTGGGTGCGGTGGGTTATCAGTTGGCGGTGCTTGAGGTGGCGAAAGAGTGAGTTAGCACACCCCCAGTGGGAGCGAATTTATTCGCGAAGGCGTTGGGTCAGGCACCGATGATGTTGGATGTGCTGGCCTCTTCGCGAATAAATTCGCTCCCACATTGTCCACCTGCCTGATCCCTGCCCCCTACCCCCTGCCCTCAGTCAATCACATCGGCCTTGAACTGGTCCTTCACGTAAGTGATTTCGGTCTTGCCGTGCGGGGCTGGCAGGCCGTCTTCACCGAGGTTGACGAAGACCATCTTCTCCACCGTCAGAATGCTTTTGCGCGTGATTTTGTTGCGCACCTGACAGGTCAGGCTGATCGAGGTACGACCAAACTCGGTGGCGGTAATGCCCAGCTCGATGATGTCACCCTGACGCGAGGCGCTGACGAAGTTGATCTCGGAAATGTACTTGGTCACCACCCGTTGGTTTCCCAACTGAACGATGGCGTAGATTGCGGCTTCTTCATCGATCCAGCGCAACAGGCTGCCGCCGAACAGGGTGCCGTTGGGGTTGAGGTCTTCGGGCTTAACCCACTTGCGGGTGTGGAAATTCATGCTCACTCCTGACCGTTTTGCCAATTGATGGCTCTAATCATGGCAGACCCGGCGCGTTACCTCTATCGGGCATCGGCCAGGGTGATGATTAGTTTTTGGGCATCTATGCGATGGAAAGGTCTTGGGCAACGCCTCAAGCACGGCTATAATCGCCCAGCTTCAAAAACGGTCACCGTCGGCTCGATTGTCTAAACAGCCCATGACCGTTCCCGCCACCTGTCCGAGGGGCGCTGCAGCAGGCTTGTCCTGTCAGGCTCGGATGGGGCGTTGCTTGATCGGCTGATTTACTGAATCAGCCCGGATAAGCCTTAAACGCACAACGGCGCCCATTCGCACACTACGAATGGAGACTCTAAATGAGTGCTGTAATCACGCCTGCAGATTTTAACGACTACAAAGTCGCCGACATGTCCCTGGCTGCCTGGGGTCGTCGCGAAACCATCATCGCTGAATCCGAAATGCCTGCCCTGATGGGCCTGCGCCGCAAATACGCTGGCGAGCAACCGCTCAAGGGCGCGAAGATTCTCGGCTGCATCCACATGACCATCCAGACTGCCGTGCTGATCGAAACCCTGGTTGCCCTGGGTGCCGAAGTACGTTGGTCGTCTTGCAACATTTTCTCGACTCAAGACCAGGCTGCTGCTGCTGTCGCTGCTGCCGGCATCGCGGTTTACGCCTGGAAAGGCGAGACCGAAGCAGAGTACGAGTGGTGCATCGAGCAAACCATCCTTAAAGATGGCCAGCCTTGGGACGCCAACATGATCCTCGACGACGGCGGCGACCTGACCGAGATCATCCACAAGAAATACCCGGCGATGCTGAGCAAGATCCATGGCGTCACCGAAGAAACCACCACCGGCGTACACCGCCTGCTGGACATGCTGGCCAAGGGCGAACTGAAAATCCCGGCCATCAACGTCAATGATTCGGTGACCAAGAGCAAGAACGACAACAAGTACGGCTGCCGTCATAGCCTGAACGATGCGATCAAGCGCGGTACCGACCACCTGCTGTCCGGCAAGCAAGCGCTGGTCATCGGCTACGGCGACGTGGGCAAGGGCTCTTCGCAGTCGCTGCGTCAGGAAGGCATGATCGTCAAGGTTTCCGAAGTCGACCCCATCTGCGCGATGCAAGCGTGCATGGACGGTTTCGAACTGGTTTCGCCGTTCATCGACGGGATCAACGACGGCACTGCCGCCAGCATCGACACTGCACTGCTGGGCAAGATCGACCTGATCGTGACCACCACTGGTAACGTCAATGTCTGCGACTCGAACATGCTCAAGGCCCTGAAGAAACGCGCGGTCGTGTGCAACATCGGTCACTTCGACAATGAGATCGACACCGCTTTCATGCGCAAACACTGGGCATGGGAAGAAGTGAAGCCACAGGTGCATAAAGTTCACCGCACCGGCGCTGGCACTTTCGATCCGCACAACGATGACTACCTGATCCTGCTGGCCGAAGGCCGTCTGGTGAACCTTGGCAACGCCACTGGTCACCCGAGCCGGATCATGGACGGTTCGTTCGCCAACCAGGTACTGGCGCAGATCTTCCTGTTCGACCAGAAGTACGCCAACTTGGCACCTGCCCAGAAAGCCGAACGTCTGACGGTTGAAGTGTTGCCGAAAAAACTCGACGAAGAAGTGGCGCTGGAAATGGTCCGTGGTTTCGGTGGCGTGGTCACTCAGTTGACCAAGCAGCAAGCCGACTACATCGGTGTGACCGTTGAAGGCCCGTTCAAGCCGCACGCCTACCGCTACTGATTGATCAGGCAGCCCGCTCCCCTGCAGGAGCGGGTTTGGTCTGGGCCGCATTCGGACGATCGGCCGCGCAGCGGTCGTCGTGATCAGACACGTGAACCGATGTGGTTTCAGCATTTTGAAGGTCGTTCCGACCTTATCGCGGGCAAGCCCGCTCCTACAATGAGATCGGCGTCCATGTCTAACGACCGTCGCTTCAGCTTCGAATTTTTCCCGACCAAGACCGATGCAGGGCATGAAAAACTGCTCAACACGGCCCGTCAGTTGGCCAGCTACAACCCTGATTTTTTCTCCTGCACCTACGGTGCCGGTGGCTCGACCCGCGACCGCACGATCAACACCGTGCTGCAGCTCGAAAGCGAAGTCAAAGTCCCTGCTGCTCCGCATTTGTCCTGCGTGGGTGACAGCAAGGCTGACCTGCGCGCCCTGCTCACGCAGTACAAGGACGCCGGGATCAAACGTATTGTCGCCCTGCGCGGTGACCTGCCCTCGGGCATGGGCATGGCCAGCGGTGAATTGCGCCACGCCAATGACCTGGTGAGCTTCATTCGTGAAGAAACCGGCAGCCACTTCCATATCGAAGTTGCCGCGTACCCGGAGATGCATCCGCAGGCACGCAATTTCGAAGACGACGTGCAGAACTTCGTCCGCAAGGCCCAAGCCGGTGCCGACAGCGCCATCACCCAATATTTCTTTAACGCCGACAGCTACTTCTACTTCGTCGACCGCGTGAGGAAGATGGGTATCAACATCCCGATCGTGCCAGGCATCATGCCGATCACCAACTACAGCAAGCTGGCGCGGTTCTCCGACGCCTGCGGTGCTGAAATCCCCCGCTGGATTCGCAAGCAGCTGGAAGCCTACGGTGATGATGTGCAAAGCATCCAGGCGTTTGGCGAACAGGTCATCACCCAAATGTGTGAACGTCTGCTGCAAGGCGGCGCTCCGGGGCTGCACTTCTATACCCTTAACCAGGCAGAACCCAGCCTGGCCATCTGGAATAACCTCAAGCTTCCACGTTAATCACATTCAACACACACTGTCGTCCTGGCAGGTTTTCGCGCAAGCGAGAACCTGCCGACACCATGGTGTATCGGGTGCCTGTCTGATTTTCGTGCGGACATCGACCCAAATCATCCATTAGCCGAAGAAGCCTGATCCAGAGCTTCTATTTAGGCCTCGCCCGTCGTAACCTCAGGTCATGCCTGTCATTATCCGATTTCTGACTACCGTCCTACTCACGTGCCTGAGCGCTACTGCTTTGGCCGAAAAACTGCGTATTGTCACCGAGCCTTGGGCACCTTACGTGTATACCGAAAATGGCCAGCCGCGTGGGCTCGACTACGAAACCACGGCCATTATCTTCCAGCGCCTGGGCATCGACGTTGAGTGGCATTTCCTGCCCTGGAAGCGTTGCCTGTCAATGCTTGAGCAAGGCCAGGCGGACGGTGCACTGGATATTTTCCAGAACGCCGAGCGCGACAATTCGTTGCTGTACCCCAGCGAGCCCCTATCCACCGTCGAATTCGTGCTGTTCTACGCCAACGCCCATCCTCATCCGTTTCAGACCTTCGAAGACCTGAGGGGCCTGACCGTAGGGGTTTCGCCCGGCTATCTGTACAGCCCGGACTTCATGGCCTCACCGCTATTTACCCGCGAAGCGGCGCCCAGCCATGAAGCCAACTTCGGCAAACTCCTGCGCGGGCGAATCGATCTGGTGATTACCGACCGCCGTGTCGGCCAGTATTTGCTCGATCAATTAAAGGTTCGCGAGCAGATCAGCCAGTTGCCAACCGTCATCAGCCATGAGCCGCAATACCTCGCGCTGCGCAAAAACGTAGGCATGGACCTGCTGGTGCAGCGCTTTAGCGCCGAGCTAAAACGCTTCAAGCGTGAGCCAGCGTACGCAGCGCTGAGTGCCCGTTACGCCAACGAAACGCCGCAACAGACCGCCCCCTTGCCCGCCAGCCCCGTGCAACCGGCGTCTGTGCTTTTAAAAACCGTTGAGCAGCAGGAAAGCAGCGCGCGGTGATTGCTCTGTTATACTCCGACCTTCCCGCCAGGCTCACGCCCGGACGCTCGGCCTTGCAAAAGGCATCTCGATCACGTCAGTCGCGCCATTTCTTTCCCGCGCCGATATGCCGAGACGTACTTTAAGACCCAGCAGGACCGGACGGGATTGCGTCTTCTAAACGCCATTCACGCCAGGCAAGATCATCCCATTGGGCGAAGCCCTAACTAAAACAGGATTACTCATGTCCTTTGCTTCCCTCGGTCTCTCCGAGGCTTTAGTCCGCGCCATCGAGGCAGCGGGCTATACCGAGCCTACTCCGGTGCAACAGCGGGCTATTCCCGCCGTGTTGCAAGGTCGCGACCTGATGGTCGCGGCTCAGACAGGTACTGGTAAAACCGGCGGCTTCGCCCTTCCGATTCTGGAGCGGTTGTTCCCCAACGGTCACCCGGACAAATCCCAGCGTCACGGCCCGCGCCAACCGCGCGTTTTGGTCCTGACCCCAACCCGCGAACTCGCGGCGCAAGTACACGAAAGCTTCAAGGTGTATGCCCGGGATCTGAAGTTCGTCAGCGCCGTTATTTTTGGCGGTGTCGGTACGAACCCGCAAGTCCAGGCCATGGCTAGAGGCGTTGACGTGTTGGTGGCCTGCCCAGGTCGCCTGCTCGATCTGGCCGGCCAGGGCAGCGTCGATCTGTCCCGCGTTGAAATCCTGGTGCTTGATGAAGCCGACCGGATGCTCGACATGGGCTTCGTGCATGACGTGAAGAAGGTCTTGGCTCGTCTGCCAGCCAAACGCCAGAACCTGCTGTTCTCGGCGACCTTTTCCAACGACATCACGTCCTTGGCCGGCAAGCTGCTGCACAACCCGGAACGCATCGAAGTCACGCCGCCGAACACCACGGTCGAGCGTATCGAACAGCGCGTATTCCGTCTGTCTTCGAGCCATAAACGCTCGTTGCTGGCGCATTTGATTACCGCAGGCGCCTGGGAACAGGTACTGGTTTTCACCCGGACCAAGCACGGTGCCAACCGTTTGGCCGAGTACCTGGACAAACACGGCCTCGCCGCTGTGGCTATCCACGGTAACAAGAGCCAGAACGCCCGAACCAAAGCCCTGGCTGACTTCAAGGCTGGTCAGGTACGGATCATGGTTGCGACAGATATCGCCGCTCGCGGTCTCGATATCGATCAACTGCCCCACGTCGTCAACTTCGAACTGCCGAACGTCGACGAAGACTACGTACACCGTATTGGCCGTACCGGCCGTGCGGGCCGTAGCGGCGAAGCGATTTCACTGGTCGCGCCGGACGAAGAAAAGCTGCTCAAAAGCATCGAGCGCATGACCAAACAGAAAATCGCCGATGGCGACCTGATGGGCTTCGATATCACAACGGTTGAAGCCGAGAAGCCAGAAGTACGTGAGCGTCCGGATGTGCGTAACCCACGCGCACCCCGTGGCCCTCGCGGCGATGGTCCGACCGGCAGTGGCGGTGGTGGTGGCCGTAAGGATAAAGGTAAGGACAAGGGTCAGGAAAAGCCGGCAGCCGCCGCACGTCCTGAGCGTCCAGCCCAGAAGCCGCGCGAGGGCACACCTGCCCGCGAGCAGCGTCAGGCAACACCGCGTGCCGACCGTGCCCCGGATGAGTTCCTGGATGACGAAGTGGATAACTTCGGCAACCGCGATGATTACGTGAGCCCGTACCCGAATAAAGGCCAGAGCCGTGGTCGTCGTCCAGGCGCTCCGGCACCTGCGGCCGCCGCCGGCGGTGCAGCGCCGGCTGCTCGCGCGCCAAACCCAGGCCGCCCAAGCGGTTCTCGCGCCGGCTCCGGTTCAACCACCGGCACACCACCCGCTGCCCGCTCCGGCCCACGTAACGGCGCACCACGCGACGGCGCGGCCCGTCGTGACGACGCACCGCGCAATCGTCGCCCTGCGGCCGCTCGCGATGACCAGCCAGCTCGTCAGGAACCTGCGGTCAGAGGCCCTCGCGAGGGAGCACCTCAGCCGAAGATCGTGCACAAAGAGTCAAAAAGCGATCGCTTTCCGTCGGCCGATCAACTCGACCAACTGCCAAGCCGTCCACGTGGTGAAAAACCCGCGTTGCTGACCCGCAACCGCGAAGGTTAAGCACGCGGCATAAAAAACGCCCCGACTGGTTCGGGGCGTTTTTTTTGTGTGGCAATAAAGCGATTTCAGACAAAAAAACGCCGACCCTGAGGCCGGCGTCTGATGTTGCGAGCAAACCTTACTTGGCTTGAACGCCTTCAAACGAAATGATCAATTCAAGTTCTTGGGTTTTAGGGCCAAGATCTTTCTGAATAGCGAAGTCTTTCAGCTTGATAGTGGTGGTGCCTTCAAAGCCTGCACGGTAGCCGCCCCATGGGTCTTTGCCTTCACCCAGGAAGTGCGCAGCGACCACAACCGGTTTGGTGACGCCGTGCAGTGTCAGGTTACCGGTCACGTCAGCCGTGTCGGTGCCAGTCGATTTGACCGAGGTCGACACGAACTTGGCTTCCGGAAACTTCGCTACGTCCAGGAAATCAGGGGTACGGATGTGCTTGTCACGTTCAGCGTGGTTGGTGTCGACGCTGGCAGTTTTCAGCGTGACATTAATCTTGCTGGCTTCCGGGTTCTTGGCGTCGAAGCTGAAGGTGCCGTCCCAGTCTTTGAACGTGCCGTAGATGTAGCTGAAGCCCAAATGACTGATCTTGAAGTTTACAAAGGCGTGATTGCCTTCCTTGTCGACTGTGTAATCAGCGGCCATCGCCTGTCCGGCGGACAACAGGGCAGTACCCAGGGCCAGAGCGGCGAGTGTCTTCTTCAACATGCTTTCATTCCTGTTTAGGTTGAACATTAGTCGCGACCCAACATGCGCGTAAGGGTCGCATCGCGATTAATAAAGTGGTGTTTCAATGCTGCCAAGGCATGAAGTCCAGCGAAAATCACCAGTATCCAGGCCAGGTACAAATGAACAGCGCCCGCGACGTCTGCCTGATCGGGAATGCTGGAAATCAACGCCGGCACCTCGAACAGATCAAACACCGGAATCCCCACACCGTCAGCGGTGGAAATGAGGTAACCGGCAAACATCACGGCAAACAAACTGACATAAAGAAACAAATGACCGAACTTCGCACCCCATTGGACGAGCCGACTCTGAGTGGACAGTGCTGGAGGTGGCGGGCTGATGAAACGCCAGACCAGCCTGACCGTCATCACCGCGAACAAGGTAAGACCGATGCTCTTGTGCAGGTCCGGCGCCGCTTTGCGCCAGGTATCGTAGTAATCAAGCCCTACCATCCACAAGCCCAGTGCGAACAAACCAAAGACAACAAGCGCCACACCCCAGTGCAGCACGATGCTGACCAGACCGTAACGAGAGGAGGAGTTGCGTAGCTGCATTACCGTTACCTTCAAGAGTGGGACTCAGACTAACTTTTTATCTATCGAATGAAAGCGCAAAATTTCGCTTTGAAATATCGAGAAACACGATCATAGGCTGATTCCTTTCAGCCGGATGCCAGCATCCCGCTAATGTCTGACCGACAATACTGCACCGTAATAATCGGACATTCGATCCCGATGAGTGGCACCGCATTGTCATTCTGCGTCACAAGAGGTTGTTCCGCAGCCACGCATTGCATAGGCTTGCGCGATTGTTTGCCCTCGCGCCATGCGAGTCGCCACCCGGAGATAGCCAATGGGCCTTAATAACCAGTGGATGCAACGCGACCTAGCGGTGCTATGGCATCCCTGCACCCAAATGAAAGACCACGAAAGCCTGCCGTTGATCCCGATCAAGAGCGGTAAAGGCGTCTGGCTCGAAGATTTCGAAGGCAAGCGTTACCTGGATGCCGTGAGTTCCTGGTGGGTAAACGTGTTCGGCCACTCGAACCCGCGCATCAATCAACGGATCAAGGACCAAGTCGACCAGCTGGAACACGTGATCCTTGCCGGCTTCAGCCACCAACCGGTGATCGAACTGTCCGAGCGTCTGATCAAAATGACGCCCGAAGGCCTGACCCGCTGCTTCTACGCCGATAATGGTTCGTCCTGCATCGAAGTCGCGCTGAAAATGAGCTTTCACTACTGGCTCAACCGCGGCCAGCCGAATAAAAAGCGCTTCGTTACCCTGACCAACAGCTACCACGGCGAAACCATGGCGGCGATGTCAGTGGGCGACGTGCCGCTGTTCACCGAGACATACAAGGCGCTGCTGCTCGACACCATCAAGGTGCCGAGCCCGGACTGCTACCACCGCCCGGAAGGCATGAGCTGGGAAGAACACTCGCGCAATATGTTCGCCTCCATGGAACAGACCCTGGCCGAGAACCACGAGACTGTCGCGGCCGTGATTGTCGAGCCGCTGATTCAGGGCGCGGGCGGCATGCGCATGTACCACCCGGTGTACCTCACGCTGTTGCGCGAGGCCTGTGATCGTTATGGCGTGCATTTGATTCACGACGAAATCGCCGTCGGCTTCGGGCGCACCGGGACGATGTTCGCCTGCGAACAGGCGGGCATTCGTCCGGACTTCCTCTGCCTGTCCAAAGCCCTGACCGGTGGTTATCTGCCATTGGCGGCGTGCATCACCACCGATGACGTGTACAACGCGTTCTACGATGACTACTCGACCCTGCGCGCCTTCCTCCATTCGCACAGCTACACCGGCAATCCGCTGGCGTGTGCGGCAGCGCTGGCGACGTTGGATATCTTCGAGCAAGACAACGTCATCGAGAACAACAAGGCCCTGGCGCAACGCATGGCCAGCGCGACTGCGCACCTGGTCGACCACCCTCATGTCGCCGAAGTGCGTCAGACCGGCATGGCGCTGGCCATCGAGATGGTGCAGGACAAAGCCACTAAAGCCGCTTATCCGTGGCAAGAACGACGTGGTTTGAAGGTGTTCCAGCATGCCCTCGAACGGGGTGCCCTATTGCGACCACTCGGCAGCGTGGTGTATTTCCTGCCGCCGTATGTCATCACCCCGGAAGAGATTGATTTTCTCGCCGAAGTGGCAACAGAAGGCATCGATATTGCGACCCGCACCAGCGTCAGCGTTGCGGTGCATGAAAACTTTCATCCAGACTTTCGAGATCCCGGCTGATAGACCGCATAAAGCCATTCGCGAATAAATTCGCTCCCACTGAAGATCCCGTATCCCGTGGGAGCGAATTCATTCGCGAAGGCGCCATGACAGGCGCCGACAAACCTACTGATTTCAGAGATGCCACATGAGACTGTCCCGCTTTTTTATCGACGCGCCCTTGAGCCTCGGCGAACACGAACTGCCAGAAGCCCAGGCGCACTACATCGGGCGCGTACTGCGTATGGCCGAAGGTGACGCGCTGCAAGTATTCGACGGTTCGGGCAGTGAGTTTCGCGGCAGATTGCTCGAAGTGGGCAAGAAGCGCGTACGCGTGCAGCTGGATGAACAATTCGCCGGGCAAATCGAATCGCCGTTGCGGATTCATTTGGGTCAGGGGCTGTCACGCGGCGAACGCATGGACTGGGCGATTCAAAAGGCGACCGAGCTGGGTGTCAGCGAAATCACACCCATTGTCAGTGAGCGTTGTGAAGTTCGCCTCAAAGATGAGCGTGCCGAAAAACGCCAGGCCCATTGGCAACAGATTGCAGTCAGCGCGTGCGAGCAGTGTGGTCGCTCAGTGGTGCCGGTGATCCACCCACCCACGGCCCTGGCTGACTGGATCAAAAAGACCGAAGCCGACTTGAAACTGGTTCTGCACCCGGTTGCAGAACCGCTGACCAGCCACGACAAACCCGGCACCCTGGCCTTTTTGATAGGCCCGGAAGGCGGGCTTAATGATGCCGAGGTTGATCAAGCCCAGGACGCCGGCTTCCACGCCGCCCGCCTCGGCCCGCGGGTACTGCGCACAGAAACCGCACCCGTGGTGGCGCTGAGCGTGGCCCAGCAATTGTGGGGAGATTTCTAAACCGTCGTACCACGCCATCCTGTAGGAGATGTCGCCCCGTCTGCGACGCCGCGCTGTCGTGCAGCAAACTGGGTCCTACAGGTTTCGTATCAGTCTTGGCTCCTGCAGCTGACCTCAAAGCACATAAAACATGATCGCTACAAAGTGCATCAAGCTGCCGGCGATCACGAACAAGTGCCAGATGCCATGCCAATGCCGAAAACGGGTATCGAAGGCGAAGAAGATAATCCCCACGGTATATAGCACACCGCCCGCGGCCAGCCAGGTAAAGCCCACCGTTCCCAGTGCGGCCATCAGCGGCTTGACTGCCACCAACACGATCCAGCCCATCACCGCGTATATCACAATGGACATCACGCGCGCCTCGGAGCGTGGCTTGATCTCCTGCAACATACCGATCACTGCCAGCCCCCAGACAATCCCAAACAATGTCCAGCCCCACGGGCCGCGCAACGTCACCAGGCAGAACGGTGTATAGCTGCCCGCGATCAGCAGATAGATCGACAGATGATCGACCTTTTGCATAATCACCTTCGCCCGCCCCCGGACGCTGTGATAGACCGTCGATACGCTGTACAGCAGCAGCAATGTCACGCCGTAAATTGCCATGCTGACGATCTTCCACACGTTGCCGTCCATGCTCGCCAGCACCAGCATCCAGACCGCACCGATAAATGCCAGCACCGCCCCAACCAGGTGAGTCCAGGCGTTGAATCGCTCTCCGTGATACATATTCGCACACCTCAAAATCCCACAACGACTGCAAGGCTCAGGGTTATGCGCGAAAAGCGCAATGCCTGGAACGTAGATCCAGCACAGCGCCGCCCCATAAAAAAGTGCGATGAGCGCTGGAGCAATCGCCCACCCACCGCTCACACTACCCACGCTTGAGCCGCACCCGTTTTTTCCAGGAGTCGCCATGGAAGTACCCAACCGCATACGCCCCACGCTGTGGCAGTTGTTTTTCAACTTCGCCATGGTTGGGTTGTTTGGTTTTGGCGGTGTGATGCCTTGGGCACGGCAGATGATGGTAGACCGTCGCCAATGGGTCGATGACGCCGAGTTTTCCGAATTACTGACCACGGGCCAGTTTTTCCCCGGACCGAACATCGGCAACATCTGCATCATCTTCGGCAGCCGGCAACAGGGGCTCGCAGGCGCCTGGGTCTCTATCATCGGGCTTTACCTGTTCCCGACATTCGTCACCATCCTGGCCGGTTTTGCCTACACCAAGTGGTGGCATGTGTACGCGGTGCAGCAGGTCTTCGGCGCGGTGATGCCTATCGCCACGGGGTTGATGCTGGGCACCACCCTGCGGTTGTTGAAAGGCATGCCGCGCAACGTGCACACCGTGGCGGTGTTCGTCATCACATTCGTGCTGACCGGGCTGTTGGTCTTGCCGTTGTGGACGGTGCTGCTGATCTGCATTCCGCTGTCACTGATGCTCAGTTTTCTCACGCCGAGCATGCGCGCCCATCAAGACGGAAACTGAGGCACCATGCAGACCGTGCTCCTGCAACTGATGTTCAACTGCGCGCTGTGGTCGCTGATGGCGATTGGCGGCAATAGCGTGGCGATCAGCGATATTCACCGCTATACGGTGATGCAAGCGCATTGGGTGACCGATGCGCAGTTCGTGGCCTTCTTTGCCATGGCCCAGGCGTTACCAGGGCCTAACGGCATGTTTCTGGTATTTATCGGGCAACAGGCGGCAGGTATTCCGGGGGCGATGACGGTGATGGTTTCCCAGTTGCTGCCCTGCTCAATGATCACTTACTACGGCGCCGCCTGGCTGGAGCGTCAGGCGCATCGGCAATGGGTACAGCGGGTCAAGCGCTCGCTATTGCCGGTGACCATCGGCCTGATTCTGGCGGCCTCGTTCGTGCTGATCAAAAGCATGAAAAACGGCTGGGCGCAGGTATCGTTGACCCTCTTGAGTGCCGCGATCATCTATTTCTCCCGAATCAACGCAATCTGGCTGATCCTGATCGGCACGGCACTAGGATTAACCAGCGGCTTGCTCGGCGCCGACTGGTTTTAATTTTCTGTTCGAATAAGAGTGCCCACCATGCTGATCGACGAAGAACTGACCCTCAAGAAGCTGGAAATTTTTCTGGCGTTTATGCGTACCGGCAACCTGGCGCGGGCGGCGGTGGAGTTGCAGACCAGCAATGTCAGTGTGCATCGGGCCATCCATTCACTGGAAAGTGCCCTGCGCTGTCCGCTGTTCAAGCATGAAGGACGCAACCTGACGCCACTGGAAAGCGCTTACGTACTGGAAGAGCGCGCGCAGAAGCTGATTCAGGACGTGGTCGCCACCGTGGAGTTGACTCGCCAGGCCGCAGGGTTTTCAGCGGCACGATTCAAGTTGGGCTCACTGTACTCGCTGACGATCAAGACGGTCCCGCAGCTGATCATGGGGCTGAAACTGCGTCGCAGCGAGCTGAACATCGATTTGATTCTGGGCTCCAATATCGACCTGTTCTACAAACTGAAGAACATGGAAGTGGACGCGATTCTGGTGTCGCTCAATGAAAGCGTCAGCGATCCGGACTGCGAACAGCTGCCGCTGTTTTCCGACGATATTTTCCTCGCAGTGCCCGCAGAGTCGCCGTTTTCAAAACAAAGCGAGGTGGACTTGAGCGACCTGCGCGAAGCGACGTTCATTACCCTGACACAGGGTTTCGCGACCCATCAGGACGGGGTTCGGGTGTTTCAGCAGGCGGGCTTCGAGCCAAAGGTGGCGATGCAGGTCAACGACATATTTACCCTGCTGAGCATGGTCAGCTCCGGGGTCGGCTATGCATTGCTGCCAGGGCGAGTGGCTGCGGTCTACGAAAACCGGGTGCGCCTGATCCCGTTGCAAGCGCGCTATCGAATGCAGCAGCACATTGGTGTCGTGTTCCTCAAATCGAAGGAACGCGACCCCAACCTGCTGGCATTGGTGGCCGAATGCCGGATGTACGCGAATCGGCATTCACAGCCTGAATCCTGAATCCTGAAAAGCTTCGCAGCGGGACGCGTAGTTGCAAGCCTGCTCCCACAGGTGATATGCAATCTGTGGGAACAGTTCCGCTGCGAATGGCTTGATCGACTACCCCATAATCCCGCGCACGATGAAGTACAACACCGACGGCCCCAATAGGCAGCCGAGCCCGGTATGGAAGGTGGCGGTCAGGGCGCCGTAAGGCACCAGCCGACGGTCCGTCGCGGCCAGGCCTGCGGTCACACCGCTGACCGTGCCAGCCAGGCCGCCGAACACCATCGCCGAGCGAGGATTATCCAGGCCCATCCAGCGTGCGGCCATCGGTGTGCCCACCATCACCAGAATCGCTTTGATCAAGCCGGTGGCAATAGACAACGCCATCACATCGGAGCTGGCGCCAATGGCAGCCCCAGTGACCGGCCCGACGATGTAAGTCACCGCACCTGCGCCGATGGTGGTCATGCTGATCGCGTCGCGATAACCGAACATCCAGGCGATGCTCGCGCCAACAATGAACGGCAGTGTGGTGCCTAACAGCAAGGCAACGATCCCTATCAATCCGGCCTTGCGCGCTTCACTGGCTTGCACTTCGAACGCCGTAGCGACGATGGCGAAGTCACGCAACATGGCGCCGCCCATCAGCCCGACCCCTGAAAATAACGTGATGTCCGCCAGACCTTTCTCGCCGCCGGTCATGGTGCCACCGACCCACGCCAGAACCAGACCGATCACAATGGCGATCGCCGAACCGTGAATGCGACCAAACGTCAGGCGCTTTGAGATAACAACGGAAATCCACATCACGATGCCAACGAAGGCGAACGCGGTTACCAGACCATATTGGCCGAGGTCTTTCGCAAGTAGAGGCCACATATCATCGCCCCCCTACAGGGGTCGTAGTCGATGTCGCAACAGGCAGGATGCCCGAAGGCTCTTCTTCCTTGGGCAACGGTTCACCTCTGTTGATTCGGCTGATCAGCGCAATAGCACACGCACAAACCACCACCGAGCCAATGGCCGCCAATATGGCAACCGGTCCGCCATGCAAGGCGGCGACTACGTTCTGTTGCGCGGCCATGGCGACCACCACAGGGATGTACATGGCGCCCCAAAAACCCACGCCCAATTCGCAATCCTTGGTCATGCCGCCGCGTTTCTGCATCCACAAGCGGGCACAGATCAACAGAATCATTGCAATACCGACCCCGCCCACATTGGATTTAACGCCCAGCAGCACGCCGAACATATCGCCGAGAATGACGCCTGCCAGGGTACAGATGGCCAGTAAGGCCACACCATAAATAATCATTATTTTTATCCTCAAATTGCGTTGCCGAAGTTGTTGTTTTTATCCTTCGCAGCAGCCACTCGGTCTAAGGGTTGCGGGTGTCCTCCTCTCGCAGCAGCGCACTCAGCGTATCCAGGCGAGCCCCTTGAAAGGCGACTGCCGCTCCTTGTTCGAACACTTTTCTGGCCAGGCCCGTCAACACGGTGCCTGGCGGTAACTCGATCTGTAGGCGTACGCCGCGCTCATACGCACTTTGCACGGTGCCGCGCCAATCGATCACCCGGCACATGTTGAACGCCAGGTCGTCGCGCACTTTGTCGGCGGTCAGCACCAACCGCGCAGTACTGCCGCTGAGATAGCGCAGGGTCGGTGCCTGCATCGACACCTTGGCAAAGGCCTCGGCCAACGCTGCGGCAGGTTGCTCCAGCAAAGCACAATGGGATGGCACGCTGACCGCCAAGCGCTTGACCGCCGAAGCACCGTTGTTTTTCGCACGCTCGGCGACCGCTGCCATCGCACCCTCGCTGCCCGCGATCACCAACTGGTTATCAGCATTGATGTTGGCCAGATAAACCGGCGTGACAGGGCTGTGAACCTGCTCGATCAGCGCTTCGACGGCGGCCTGATCCAGCCCCATGATTGCGGTCATGCCGTAACCATGAGGATAAGCGCTCTGCATCAGTTCGCCGCGCAAGGCCACCAGACGCACCGCATCGCCAAACGCCAACGACCCTGCGATCACCGCCGCTGGATAGGCGCCGATAGACAGACCCGCCACATAGTCGGGGGCACTTGCGCGTTCGATCAGCACGCGGGCACAGGCCACGCCGGCAATCAATAAACACAACTGCACGGCACGGCTATCGGCCAGGGCTTCGACCGAATCGAGTGCCAGTACCTCTTCACCCAGTTCGTCGCTGGCTTGGCGCAGGCAATCGCGGACCAGCGCTTCATCCGGCAAGCGATGCAGCATCTGCGGCTGTTGCGCGCCCTGGCCAGGAAACACCATGAGGCTGCTCATGCGGCGTACTCGGTCAACCGCCAAGGATCGCTGAGCAGGCACGCGCCCTCAGAGGTTTTGAGCAGTACTTGCCGCGCCGCACCGGCCCACTCGCGCAAGGCCACGCCACCGCGAGGGGTTTGTAATTGCAGATCGATCCGGCAGCCCGTCCGCACCGTTGCCGCATCCAATACGCGGACCAGATCGGCCGCCTGCTCGCGACTGAAAAACTGTGGCGTGCGCAGAATCAAATCAAGGTCGCTGTCACGATGCAGCGCAGCAAACCCACTGGCCAGTTCAAAACCAGCGCTGCCGCTAATGCCCCACACCAGCCCCAGGTCCTCCATCAGCGGCCGAATCTGACGCAATGCTCGCAGTGCCGGCCAGTCGCGACCGCCTTTGTTCTCCCCATGAATGAGTTGCTCCGGCTGCACCTGCCGCTGAACATCAGTGCACTTGATCAGCGTGGCGTAGCGCTGCTCACGCTGCTGACCGCGAACACCGACCGCGATCTGATCCGCCGCGCACACCGCGCGACGCACCACCACCGGATGGCCAAGGCTCAACACCTCGGCGACCCAACTCGGCGCATCGTCAGCCAGCGCATACACAGGCAAACCCCAGAGCAAGTCGTGGGGCCGCACAGCGACAAGGGCGTTCATTTACCACTGCGCCCGCAGCAATTCACGCACCTTGGCAGACGCCGCACGATTGCTCGCACCCAGGCGACTGCTCAGGTCAGTGCCGGTCGCCTGCACGTCCTTGATCGCCCGCGCCAGGCACGCCTGAACATGATCGATGTCTTGCGCGGTCGGTTGCTCGATCTGGCTGACGGACAGGCTCTCCCACAGCAGGCCGAGGGTCGCGTAACTGTCGATGTCGTAGGCCATCGGCGGCACGTTGGCGGCCAGTTTTTCCAGCTCTTCAACCGTACGCAGGGTGACGCGAGCGGCTGAAGCCTTGCCCATCGCATGCACCATCACGCCGGGATCGCGCAGGGCAATCAGGCGGTTGGCCTGATAACCGTGGGCCAGAAATGCACCGGACATGGCCTTGCCCACCAGCAGAGCTATCACCGGATGCCCCGCCAGACGCGCACGCGCATAGCTGTCCACCGCACCGGCGAGGGCTTGATGAATGCCCAACGCTTCTTCGCGTCGACCGTACGCCTGGCTCGGCACATCAACGATGACGATCAAGGCGCGTTTGTGCTCACTGCGCTGATCCAGCGTTATGGCGTCGTCCACCGCCTTGGCCAAACCCCAGCCTTCGAGCAACCCGACTTCGCCGTTGCGCGCCCGAGGGAAACGGTTTTCAGGATCAGCGACCACCGCCAGAAAACGCACCGGTTGATCGCCCAGCACGCCGTCGGCCACTTTGAGCGAGGCCGGTAAACCCGCGATCTCAGACGCTGCGCCACTCAGGGCCAAAAACCAATTTAAGCCACGTTTCGAGTACTCGCTCATGGCTGTTCTCCTTGATAAAGGGTACGCACCGTCTGTGGATCGATTTGTGGCGTTGTATCCAGCTGCGCCAGGCGCTGCAGAAACAGCGTGTATTGACCGCTGCGTTGCTGTTCAGGCAAACCCTGCATAAGCCAGGTATCGACCTGGCGCTGAATGCTCGTCACATCGTCGATCGCAAAACCGTCCGCCAAGCCGCTGGCGAAACGTTGCTCACCTCCGGTCAGGCTCCAGATAAAAGGCCGGTTGCGCGAGTCGTACTCTTCGATGCCCGCTTCCTGCTCAATCACCTGTGGTCCGTTCAAACCCAGACGCGCCTCGCGAGTCACTAACAAATAGCTGCACAAACCCGCCGCGATGGACATCCCGCCGAAGCAGCCAACGCTGCCGGCAATCACACCGATCACGGGCTGGTACCGGCGCAGATCGACAATCGCCGCATGGATATCGGCAATCGCCGCCAGCCCCAGGTTGGCTTCTTGCAGGCGCACACCGCCGGTTTCCAGAAGCAACACGGCGGCGGTTGGAATGCCGTTTCGGTTGTCTTCAGCTGCCAGCTCCAGCGCCCCTGCAATCTTGGCGCCGCCGACTTCGCCGAGGCTGCCACCCTGAAACGCGCCTTCAATGGCTGCGATGACCACGGGCAAACCGCCGATAGAGCCCTTGGCAATCACTACGCCATCGTCGGCCTGCGGCACAACGCCTTGCTTGGCCAACCAGGGCGACATCATGCGAGCGAAGGGGTCGAGCAACTCACGAAAGCTGCCGGCATCCAGTAGCGCACGGGCACGCTGGCGAGCATTGAGTTCGACAAAGCTGTGCTGACTCAATAAACGGGCGTTGTCAGTCATGGCCGATCTCCTCGAAACCTTGCTCCAGACGCAACCGCACCACACCCGGTGTCGCGCCGAAATCATGAATATCGATGGACAGCGCTGGCGGCAATTGCCCGTCGAACATGCGCTCGAACAAGTGCTGCCAACGGGCGGCACTGCCGTTGACTGACGTCACGACCTGTATCGATAGCTTGCCCGGCTGACCCGGCTCAAGCAGGGCTTCCAGATCACCCGAACCGACACAACCCACCAACGCGCGCCTCAGGGGCGGTTGCCCGGCAGGGAATTCAAAAGACAGGGTTTCCATGATCAAAAATTCCTCGATTGATCGCCGAGCCCAGGCTCAAGGCTATCGATAAACAGGCAAGCAGCGAGCAAGTCCGCAGCGCCACCGGGCGATGCGTTCAGGCTCAACAGCTGTTGATCCAGTTCATGCAGGCAACGCCGACCGCCGAGGCTGGCACTGCCACCGGCATCCAGAACCTTCTGCGCGCCGAGTTGCATGGCTTCAAGACCGGGTTGACCGGCGCGGTACAGCACGCAGGTGTCGGCCAGGGTGGTCATGATCGCCAGCAGCGCATCGAGTCGAGCGTTCTGTTCGCCGTGCCCAGCGGCGCGACTGCGTTGCAACTGGGGCAAACCGTGTTGCGTCACTGCCGGGAAGCCTAGCTGCGCCTGCTCCCGAGCGCCGCGTGCGCCATAACGCTGGGCGACTTTGGCGCCGTGGCTGTTCTGCAACGGCGAGTGGCGGTCATCGATCAACGCCAGTTTCGCTGCCCGCAGGCTCACACCCGCCGCCGTGCAATGGCCCGGTTCCAGCGCCACTGCCGCCACCAGCAGGCCCAAAGCCCAGATCGCCCCGCGATGGGTGTTCACGCCTCCGGTGGTGTGCAGCATCGCCACTTCACCTTCACGACCGATACGGCCCACGGCTTCGCGCAGTGGCTGACCTACGACGCCAAACTCAAGGGCGGCTTCGGCCATGTGCTTGAACGCAGGCCACAATGACAGCGCTGAAGCGTGCATTAAGCCCAAGTGCAGATCCTGATGCGCGCCGCTGCCGCGACGGTCGACCAACGCCGGTTTCGGCGACAGCTCTGCTTCATCGATCAGCGCATCCACGGCCAGGTCAGCCAAGCGGTCGGCCAACGAAACAACGACAGGTTGCAGGTTGAGTGCGCGCATCACCAGCTCCTGAATTGGGCGGGCGGGTTGTAGAGGCCGCCGGACCACTCGACCAGATCGGCAACGCTTTTCGCGGCCAGCAATTCGCGGCTGGCATCGGTGCGGCGGATGCCCAAATCTTCAGGCAAGGCGATCAAGCCTTCGCGACGCATCCGCGCGGTGTCTTTGGGGTTGTGACGCATGCCAATGGCAGTGACGCCCGCTACCGCCGCGATCATCGCCTGGCGCTCTTCCAGGGTCCGCGCCTTGTACAGGTAAGCAATGCCCTCTTCAGTGAGCAAGTGTGTGACGTCATCGCCGTAAATCATGATCGGCGCCAGTGGCATGCCGCTTTTTTTCGCCACGTCGATCGCGTCCAAGGTCTCGACGAAGGTCGGTTTGCCGCCTTCCTGGAAGGTTTCGACCATCTGCACCACCAGCTTCTTGCCGCGTTCAAGGTAGGCGGCCGGGCCATCGCCGGTCTGCTGACGCATGTCCAGCCAGGCCGGGGTCGCATGGCGGCGGCCGTGCGGGTCGTGGCCCATGTTCGGTGCGCCGCCGAAACCGGCCAGGCGCCCACGGGTAACGGTCGAGGAATGGCCATCGCCATCCACTTGCAACGTCGCGCCGATAAACAGGTCCACCGCGTACTGACCAGCCAATTGGCAGATCATCCGGTTGGAGCGCAGCGAGCCGTCACGCCCGGTAAAGAACACGTCCGGGCGCGCCGCGATGTAGTTTTCCATGCCCAACTCAGTGCCGAAGCAATGGATGCTTTCGACCCAGCCACTTTCGATGGCCGGAATCAGCGTTGGGTGCGGGTTGAGGGTCCAGTTGCGGCAGATTTTGCCTTTCAGCCCCAGGGACTCGCCGTAGGTGGGCAAAATCAGCTCAATGGCGGCCGTGTTGAAACCGATGCCGTGGTTCAGCGACTGCACATTGTGTTTTTCATAAATGCCGCGAATCGCCATCATCGCCATCAACACATGTACCGGCTTGATGTGGCGCGGGTCGCGGGTGAACAGTGGCTCGATGTAAAACGGCTGATCAGCCACCACCACGAAGTCGACCCAGGACGCTGGAATGTCGACCCGCGGCAGGTCGCTGACATCGTCCACCAACTGATTGACCTGGAAGATCACGATGCCATCGCTGAACGCTGCCGGTTCGACCAGTGCGGGCGTGTCTTCGGTGCTGGGGCCGGTGTAAATGTTACCGGCACGATCCGCCATGAAGCCGGCCGCCAACACTACGTTGGGGATCAGATCGACCACCAGGCGTGAGTAAAGCTCGATATAGGTATGGATGGCGCCGATTTCCAGCAAGCCATCTTCCAGCAACTGGCTGATGCGCAGGCTTTGCGTGCCCGCGAAGGAAAAATCCAGCTTGCGGGCGATGCCGCGTTCGAACAGATCCAGGTGCTCGGACCGGCCGACGCTGGGCATGATCATGTGCAGGTCATGCAGCTTGGCTGGATCGACTTTGGCCAGGGAACGGGAAAGAAAATCCGCCTGCTTCTGGTTGTTGCCTTCCAGCACCACACGGTCACCGGGGGCCAACAAGGCTTCCAGCGCGGCGACGATGTTATCAGTCGGCAATACCACGCCATCGGCGAGAGACCGCACCTGCTCGAGTCGCCGCTGCTTTTCGCTGCGCCGACGCGACCAGCGCGGATCGGGTGTATTTATTGTTGTCATGCTCACTCCACGCGTTTTCGCTGTCGTGAGCCACCTTATGAGCGAATGGTGAAGCGCATCAATCAAGCAACGGACGAAATCGTTACGGCTGGAGTAATGATTTCAGCCAAACGCTGATCTCTTCCTTGCCTCGTACCGTGGGAGCGAATTCATTCGCGAAGGCATCGGCTCAGGCACCGATAATGTTGAATGTGCTGGCCTCTTCGCGAATAAATTCGCTCCTACAGGGATCCCGCCCAGTTGATCTGATACCGAGTGCTACGCCCGCCGCCCGGGAGTTTCTCCAGACAGCCTTTTTCCAACAGATCACTGAGATGCCGGGTGGCGGTGGCCTTACTCACTTTCGCAACGGCCTGATACTGCGCAGCGCTAATGCCCGCGTCGAAACCCGCGCCAGGTTTATCAACCAATACATCCCCGTCGAGTAAACGGTTGAGCACTTTAATTTGCTCCGCAGAAAGCCCGTCCTCGCGATGTTGCTGCCAATAGCGGGCTTTGGCCAACACTCGATCAATGCGTTTTATCGCCTGCTCCAGCGTATGCAGCAGAATCTGCAGAAACCATTCCAGCCATGGCGTGATATCCAGCGTGGCCTTCTGACTGTCTTCGAGAATGCGGTAGTAGGATTGCCGCGCACCGAGGATGCTTGCCGACATCGCATAAAAGCGGATGGCCTGATCTTCGTCTTGAGCTAAAGCGAGGTCAGTAATCGCGCGCGTCAGGCGACCATTTCCATCATCAAACGGGTGCAAGGTTACGAACCAGAAATGCGCGATGCCCGCTCGCAACAAAGGGTCAAGACTGGCGTCTGCGCGGCTGCTGTTGAACCACTCGAAAAAACGGGTGAGCTGCGCGTCCAGCCCGGTTCGCGGTGGCGCCTCAAAATGCACGGTCGGCCGATCCAGCCTTCCAGACACCACTTGCATCGCCTCTTCGCCGCGCAAGGTGCCGACGCGGATGCCATGCCCCAGCACCGTTTCTCCCTCAGGAAAGAGCAGCGTATGCCAATGCAATACACGCTCCAGAGTCAAGGGCAGCAGATGTTGCCGGGTGGCATCGAGCATCAGCTCAGCCAGCCCCTCGCTGCGTTGACTGACCCGCTGATCCCCCACCAAACCCAGACGCCGCGCCAGAGAAGAGCGTACCGATCCTGCGTTCAACTGCTCACCTTCAATGGCCGATGAGGTAATGATGTTCTGCAGCAACGTATCCAGTTCGGTCTGCGCGCTGGCATCTACTCCCGCGGCACCGATCATCCCCAGCAACCGCCCCTGAGCCTGAGAACAACTCCGCAACAACGGCGCCAGCCGATCAACCTGCCACGTGAAATGCGGCCAGTCGGATTGCTGCCAGATCCAGTCGGTGGGTTCGTTCATGGGCGTCCTGAAACGTGTGAGCCGAATAAAAGCGCTATTCGGCTCATTAGGTGAGCCGATTGTGCGATTTATTAGGCTCATCGTCTATGTCGGCGCTGGAGATGTGCACTGTAAAACGTAGATCGATCAAACCAGCCCTGCCTCCACCAGCAAGTCTTCCAGGCCCACCAGGTCCGGGATTTTCGCGAGGGTGTCTCCGACTTGCACCGCCGCCAGTTCCAGTTCGGCCAAGGGGACGTCGACGTAGCTGAGTTGGCTGTCGAGCTTGCAGGAACGGGGAATGCCTTGGGTCAGCAGGGCGATGAATTTGAGGTCGGCACGGCCGCCAAGGGCGTTGAGGACGACGATACGAGCACGGCCACCGACGCGGGTGCGGCTGCCGCAGGTGGCTTCGAAACTGAGCAGCGGTAAGGTGCGATTGCGCCAGTAGATCGGCCCCAGGTACCAGTTGGGCGCATCGGGTTCGGCTTTGCTGTCCTGGTAGTCGATCAACTCCGCAACGGCGACGTTGGGCACAAGCAGGCTGCGGTCGCCCAAGGGCAGCAGCAACCCTGTCAGGGTGGTCAGGTGGCTGGGGGGGGCGCTAGACATGAACCGGACTCCATTGGGCGATGCTTTCCAGCAATACTGATTCCTGATAGGGCTTGCTCAGGTAGTCGTTAACGCCAATAGCCATGGCATGGTCGCGGTGTTTTTGCCCGGAGCGGGACGTGATCATGATGATGGGCAGGTCTTTGAGCCGGTCGTCATTGCGGATCTTGCTGGCGACTTCGAAGCCGTCCATGCGTGGCATTTCGATGTCCAGCAGCAGGATGTCTGGGGTGTTTTCCTGCAACAGCGCCATGGCATCGATCCCGTCTTTGGCCGTCAGCACGTTCATGCCGTTGCGCTCAAGCAGGCGGCTGGTGACCTTGCGCACCGTCACCGAGTCGTCCACCACCATCACCAACAACGGACGGGCTTGTTCGACCTCGATGAACTTCGGTGCGTTTTGGCCGGCGGCTTGCTGCGCCTGGAGACGACCATGCAAGGCGCGGATATGCGCCGGCAAATCAAGAATGAACACCACGCGACCATCGCCAAGAATGGTCGCGCCGGAGATCCCCTGCACCCCGGCGAATTGCGCGCCGAGGCTTTTCACCACGATTTCCCGCGAGCCTGCCAGCGCATCTACTTGCACAGCTACCCAATGATCGTGCACATGCACCAACAGTACGGGCAACGGTTGGGTCTGGCCGAGCAGTTTGGGGGGCAGGCCGTTATTGAGCAGCTCGCCGAGGTAGCGCAACTCGTAGCTCCGCTCGGCGAACTCGTAGCGTGGCGGGCTTGACTGGTAACAGGCTTCCAGTTCGTTGGGCATAACCCGCACGATGCCTTCGACCGTATTGAGCGGGACGGCGTATTGTTCTTCGCCGCACTGCACCATCAGCGCCCGGTTGACCGATACGGTAAACGGCAAACGGATTTGAAAGCACGTGCCCTGCCCCGGCGTTGAATCAATGACCATCGTGCCACCGAGCTGTTTGACTTCGGCGTGCACCACGTCCATGCCAACCCCGCGACCTGAGATCTGGGTGACTTTCTCGGCGGTGGAAAACCCGGCCTGGAGGATAAACTGGAGCAGCTCGTAATCCGTCAGTTCGGCGTCCGCGTCCATCAAGCCACGCGTTATCGCTTTGCGGCGCACGGCCCCGAGGTCGATACCGCCACCGTCATCGCGCATTTCTATGACGATATCGCCGCCTTCGTGAATCATGCTCAGGCTGATCTTACCCTCTTGCGGCTTACCTGCGGCGCGGCGCTCTTCGGTACTTTCCAGACCATGGTCGATGGCGTTACGCATCATATGTTCCAACGGCGCGACCATGCGTTCCAACACGCTACGGTCCATTTCGCCGTTGGCGCTGCCCACTTCAAAGCGCACCTGTTTATCCAGCTCACCGGAGACCTGGCGCACGATCCGCCGCAAACGCGGGAGCAGGCGCTCGAACGGCACCATACGCGTACGCATCAGGTTTTCTTGCAACTCGGTGTTGACTCGCGCCTGCTGCGACAACAGCGCTTGCGCGTCGTGGTAGCGAGTGTCGAGGGTTTCTTTGAGGTCGAGCAAGTCGGACGCGGATTCGAACAATGCCCGGGACAACTGCTGCAACTGCGAATGATGGTCCATTTCCAGCGGATCGAAATCTTCGTAGCCCAATCGCTCGGCTTGCACCTGTTCGCGACTCAGGATTCGCCCTTGAGTTTCACTGTCCAGACGCCGCAACTGATCGCGCATGCGTTCGATGGTGGTTTCCATCTCAATCAGCGTGACTTGGGCGTCGCTGACTTGCTGTTCGATACGCCCCCGGAAGATCGAGGTTTCGCCTGCCAGGTTGACCAGACTTTCTAGCTGTTCGGCCGCCACCTTGACCATTTCCGGCGGGGTGCGCTCGGCCTCGGCTTCAGTCGCCGAAGGCAGTGCCGTTAGACTGGCCGGCGTTGACTGAAGGGACGTATCGCCCAGCGTCGCATTGGCGGCGAGGTCACTCACACTGCCAGGGCTGCTGAAACGACGGATACTCTCGATCAACAACGTGGCGCAGGGCAACGGCCGCTCCGCACGCACGGCGTCGAGCATGCCCGCCAAAAGATCGTGCCCGCTTTGCAGCAGGCTGATCAGCAGTGGATTACTGTGCAGCAGCCCAGCCGCCAGGCCTTCGTAGAGAAACTCCAACTCATGGGCGAGGTCGCCGATCGGGGTGATTTCCACCATGCGTGCGCCGCCCTTGAGGGTGTGCAGATCACGCAGCAGGTTTTCCACTTCAACCGTGTTTTGCGGCTCATCCTGCCAACGGGTCAAGGCACCGCCGGAGCTTTCGACAATATCGAAGCCTTCTTCGAGGAAGATCTCCAGCAATTCAGGGTCGCGTTCTTCGAGGACTTCAACCGCTGACTTGCCGGGTTTCAGCTCGATGTCAGGGTTTGATACTTGACCGCTGCCCTGCCGAAAATCACGAATGGCCTCGATCAGCTCAGCAGGATCGCTGAGCGGCTGATGGTCTTGCAATTGCTCCAGCAGGGCCGCCAGATGATCATGGCTTTGCAGCAGCAGATCGGCCAATACGGGCGAGTGACTGTAGCGGCGGTCGATCAAGCCTTCATAAAGGGATTCCAGCTCATGGCCCACATTGCCCACGGGGTCGATACCCGCCATGCGCGCGCCCCCTTTGAGGGTGTGAAGATCGCGTTGCAGTGAGGACAACGGCAACGGATTTTCCGGATCGTCCAGCCAACGGTGCAAGGCCTGCCCGGCGCTGTCGAGGATGTCCACCGCCTCTTCGAGGAAGATTTCCACGATCTCGTCATCGAGGCCGCTCAACGGTGCTGAGGTTTTGCCGTGCGCCTCAATAGGAAGCTGAGTGGCAAGCTGATCGGTCGCTGCATTTAACTCAGTAATACTCAACGAACGGCTACCGTCACTTTTGATCAGGCCCGTAGCCCTTGGGTCGAGGGCTTGATCAAGCAATTCACGCAACGCCTTGATGCGTTCGGGACAGGCATCGACCTCTTGCCCCGCCGCCACTTGGTCGAGCATGTTGATCAGCGCTTCGTGTGCGCTTTCAGCCTCATCAAAGAACCGCTCGCTGACCGCCAGGCTGCTTTCTTCAACAGCGCCATACAGGTCCAGCAACGCCTCGCACAGCTCATCCACCTGCGGCAGATCGGCCATGTGCGCGCCATGACCCAGGGTGGTCAACTCGTCCAGCAGGGCACTTAATTCCTGGCGATCTCCGGGACGCTGCCGCCAGCGCTCCAACAGGCTTTCAGCATCGAGCAAGATGTCCATGCCCTCGGCCAGAAAGGTCGCGATCAATTCCGGGTTGCGCTTGATTCGCAGGCCATTTCTCGGCGCACTCAGTGCAGACGTCAAACGTACGTCCAGCAACGAATGCGCCTCTTCGATCAGCGCCGCAGCGCCCTTGATGGTTGCCAGCGGGTCGCTGTCGAGCTGTACCAACCCCCCACGAAACAGGGGTTCTGCGGCCTTCAGCAGCTGAATTTCTGCCTGCCCCAGCGGGATCAGGTTGGATTTGAACTCCCGGATCAGCTGATCCAGCGGGCTGGCCAACTCGGCAATCGGCAACACGCCGGCCATATAAGCGCTGCCTTTGAGTGTGTGCAGAGCGCGCTGCAGGTCATCACTGATCGGCGGCGACACAGCTTCGTTGGCGCTGTCGAGAAAACGGTTGAGCGCGTCGAGATGGCTTTGCGCTTCCTGACGGAAAATCTCCAGCAGTTGCGGGTCCAGCGCTTCATTTTCGTCAACCGCATAAAGCATGACCGCAGTGCTCGGCATCTCCTCATCCTTGGCCAGCGCGTGGGCACGCCCGGCCAACAGGTCGACATCATCACGCTGACGCTGGGTATTGTCGGCGAACTCGTGAATAACCTCAGGCAACAACGCCAGCACTTCAACCAGTAATTGCTGAACGCGCTGATCGAATTTGACGCTGTTCTCCATGATCCGATTGAGCAGGTTCTCCGCTGACCAGGCCAACTCACCGAGGATCAACGCGCGGACCATCCGCCCGCTGCCCTTGAGGGTGTGAAACGCCCGACGCACTTCGGTCAACGCGGCCGTGTCCTGAGGGGCCTCGAACCATTGTGGCAAGTACTCGTGCAGCGCCACCAAGACTTCATCGGTCTCTTCAAGAAAGACCTCAAGCAGCTCGTCATCCACCAGCGCTTCATCGGCTGGCGGGGGCAGCAGGCTGTCAGGTACGTGGCGGGCAGGCGGATTCACCGCTGAAACCGGGCTGGCAAGTACTTGGGCGATGGTCTGCGTCGGGCTGACCAGTTCCTGACGGGCCTGTAGCTCAAGCAACTCGTCCTGACTGACCACTTCTTCGAGCAGCGGCACCTCGACAGAGGCGTCCGGCGTCGGCGAATACCCCAGGCTCGCCAGGCTGGCCTGAGCCTTGTCCAACACCTGCTCACCTGGCGCTTCGTGATCCTGGCCCAAACGCTCCAGGTAATACTCGATGCTGGTGAGAGCGTCCGCCAGGCTATCGAGCTGGGGCCACGCTGGCGGTGTGTTGCCCGCCAACAAATGCGCCTGAATGTAATCGTTGCAAGCCGCGAGCAGGCTGGCGGCGCGCGCCAGCGGAATCATAGCCAACGCTCCGCGAATCTGCACCAGTAGCGCCGGCAAAGGTTCCAGCCGCAGTTGATCCCAGGGACCGTCGATGTACTCGATGATCATGTCCTTGGCCTGCTGCAAACCGATGCGCGCCTCTTTAATCACCAGTTGGTGGATCTGGGTCAGGTCCGTCGTCGGCAGTCGGCTATCTTCGCGGCGGGCCTGCTCCACTGTGCCGACCATCCCGGCCAGGGTCGCTTCGACGTACAGCAGCGCGCCGGCGACATCCATCAACGCCGAGTCATCCGCTTCACGTTGACCCTGGGCCAGGCCCAGGACCACCGCCAACTGGTCGATGATGACTTTGCGCGGCTGACCAAAGCCAAGGACGGCCAGCGTATCGGCAATCTGCCGCAGTGGCGGCAGCAGGCTGTTGAGTTCGCCAACGTGCTTGCGGTCGCTGCGCACGAATACATCCAGGCGCTCTTTAACCCTGACCAGCTCCTCGCATAACGCGACCACCACCGAACGCATCGCATCACGATCCGGGCCCGCCAGCCGCGCACGTTCTTCATCGACAAGCGCAGTATCGGGCAGGGATTCGGCGAGGCCGTACTGATCTTTGAGCAATAGCATAGGTGGCGCCTGACTGTCGGACTTGGCGATATAGAACAACAAGCTCTTGAGCAGCTCATCGGGCGCGGGCTGATTGATTGCGCTGATGCCCTCCTCGAGCATGCGCTTGAGCTCTTTGTCGGACTCCTTGAGCAGACCGCGCAACGCTGGGCTATTGGTGAACTGGCCGTCAGCCATGGTCTCGACCAGCGCCGACGCGACCTGCCACAGCAGACCGAGCGGTGCGCCTCTGCACAACGCCTCAAGGCGGGTAAACACTTTGGCCATATAACCGAGGTTGGTCTGCACCTCCTGCTCACGCAGCAAACCGATCAACGCCGCTTGCAGCATCTGCCGCAATTTGCGCAGCAAAACCATCAAGTCAGGGCTGTCGAGCCTGGCCAATGCCTGGGCGTCGAGTTCGGGAATGGAGAGCAGTTGCGGGGCGAACAGGCTGGTTTCCGACAGCAGGCTTTCGCCTCGGGCGCTGCGCAGATCATTGAGCAGCGGCAGTACCACAAGCGGCAAATCACGTCTGGCGGTATGGATGCGGTCCAGGTAAACCGGCAATTGCACCATGGCCTGCATCAGCAAATAGATCGCTTCGGACTGTTGCGCCACGCGCCCTTGTTGCAACGCCAGAGCAAGCTGCTCGATCTCTTCGGCGAGCAAGGCGGCGCCATAGAATTCAATCATCTGCAGGCTGCCATGCACCTGATGCACGCAGTTCAGGCACTCAACCATCGAGGTCGGGTACTGGGGGTGCGCAACAAACGCTTCGAGGGCTTGGCGAGCCTGTTTGAGCGTTTCGGCAATTTCGCCCTTGACCCATTCGAGGGCCACGTAGTCGTGCCGATCAGCCATAACAACTCCAGTCATTGCTTATTATTAACCCAGGCGTTCAACCAAGGTCTTGCGACGGAGGCAACGTAAAACCAGACACCGAGCGGCGCATCTCGCTGGCCATTTTCGCCAGATTGCCGATGCTTTCCGCAGTGGCTGCCGTGCCAGACGTCGTTTGCGTGGTGGTCTGCTGAATCACGGTCATTGTCCGGGAAATCTGCCCTGCAGATGAAGCCTGTTGTTGCGCGGCGTTGGTGATGCTCTCGATCAATGCCGCCAGGGTTTTCGAAACACCCTCGATTTCCTCCAAGGCCACCCCTGCATCCTGCGCCAGTCGGGCGCCGCGCACTACTTCGCTGGTGGTCTGTTCCATGGAAATAACGGCCTCATTGGTGTCGTTCTGAATCGCCCGAACCAGGGTTTCAATCTGCTTGGTCGCCGACGACGAGCGCTCTGCCAGCCGCTGCACTTCATCGGCAACCACAGCAAACCCGCGCCCGGCATCCCCTGCCATGGAGGCCTGGATCGCCGCATTGAGCGCCAGGATGTTGGTCTGATCGGCAATATCATCGATCAAGCTGACAATGTCACCGATCTCCTGGGAAGACTCGCCCAAACGTTTGATCCGCTTGGAGGTGTCCTGAATTTGCTCACGGATGTTGTCCATGCCGGTGATGGTGTTATGCACCACTTCGTTGCCTTTGTTGGCAATGGCCACCGACCGCTCCGCCACCGCCGACGACTCCGATGCATTGGCCGAGACCTGATCGATGGACGTCGCCATGTTATTGATCGCGGTCGACGCTGCAGCAATTTGCAACGCCTGATGCTCGGACGCCGCCGCCAGTTGCATGGCCGTGGTCTGAGTGTCTTCGACGGCTGATGCAACCTGCTCCGCCGTCAGGTTGATCGTGCCCACCAGATCGCGCAACTGGTCGATGGAGTAATTGATCGAGTCGGCAATCGCCCCGGTGAAGTCTTCGGTCACGGACGCGGCGACCCTCAGATCACCATCGGCGAGGTTTTCGATCTCATCGAGCAGACGCATGATTGCATTCTGATTACGCACATTTTTCTCGGCGGTTTCACGCAACTGGCGGTTGGTCTCACGCACCATCACGATGCTGATCAGGATGATCGACATCAACGCCAGCAGGCCCAGCAGGTAGCCGCCGATGCTGTACATCGAACGCCCACCGGCCAGGTGCTCGAAACGGTTGGCCAACACCGACGCTTCATCGAGCAAGGTCTGCGACGTGGTAAAGATATTGCCTGCTGATTCGCGCACCTGAAACAGCTCGGGCGAGGTTTCAAGTATTTCATCCACGGAGCCGGATACAAACTGGAACAGCTCGGCAATTTCGGTCAGGCGCGCACGGGTATCGTGATCCTGAACCTGGGTGATTTTCATCGCCGCATTGCCTTCAATCATGCCGTTGAGCACTTGGCCAAACAGGTTCGCATCGCGACGGAATGCGTCGGCGGCCTGCACAGCGGTGTCATCCCCGGACAGCACGGTCTTGACTGAACCGAGAATCCGCTCAGCCAACAGCGATTGACGCTGGGCAACGGCAACCTGGTTGGCCGGCGCGTGATTTCGCAGGAGGCTGTCGACGACTTTTTCATACTCGACCTGCAACTGCGGGATGGTTTCGGACAGCGTCGCAGCCACCTGGTGAAGGGACAGTACAGTCTGTTCGCTGGCGACAATGACGTCTGTGCTCTTGCGCAGACTCTCCCAGTCGTCCTGCACTGCCTGCATTTCTTTGCTCACCGTTGAGGGGGCCGACGGCAACCCGGTGGCCTTGTCACCTTTTTTCAGGAAGCCCCAACGCAGCTCAAAATCGTTGCGTGCATCCGCCAGCAACTTGAACGCAAGCGCTTTGCCCGCAGCGGCTTCGGAGGCGTTTTTGGCGATTCGCTGAGACAAGACACGCAGCTCACCCGCGTGGCCGATGTACTGTTTGTCGTAATTCGACTGAGTGTTGATATAGGCGAAGTTACCGAACAACAACATGATGAAAATGATCAGGGCGACAAACAGCACAACGATCTGCGACCGACTGCGTGCACCCTCCAATGACCTACCTGTCTCACTCATTATCAGGCCCCCGCCCGGACTCACTGTGTGCGTTCATCCCTGATTAAAAAAGGCCCTAAGGCCGCGTGATAACTACTGCGCTACCTCCATGAAACCCGGAGATAACGCCAGCGCGCGCGGGCTGAATACCAACCACGCCTGCTCGCGCAAAAACTGTCCCTGAATGAACGGAGCGACACCGGCTTCGAACGCTACCAGTGGCTCAGGCATCAAACTGCGTTGATTGAAATGCTGCATACCCAGCACTTCATCAATCATCAATCCGGCGAACACGTCTTGATGGTCGACTACCAGTACCCGCCGCTGCTTGCGCAAAGGCGACAGCTCATGACCAAAAAACGCACACAAATCCATGATCGGCAGCAACCGCCCCCGCAGATTTGCCACGCCCTTGACCCAGGGCTTTACCCCTGGCAGTACGGCATAACGCGGCTCATGCAGGATTTCGCTGATTTCACCCAAGGGCGCAACGTAACACTGCTCGCCCATGCGAAAGCCGATCCCGCTCCAGTCTTGCAGGCGGGTTTCCTGCGAAGGCAGGCCCGCCGCGAGCGAGCGACAACGTTGATCGATTTCAAGCAGCAACTGGAAGGCGGTTTGCGGCTCAGCCATGACTGCGGCCCCTCAGCCAGCCAGCACCGAATTCAAGGTCTTCATCAGGGTCTCTTCGTCCACCGGCTTGGTCAGGTAGTCACGTGCGCCCTGGCGCTTGCCCCAGACTTTGTCGGTTTCCTGATCCTTGGTGGTGATGATAATCACCGGGATCATATTGGTATCAGCGTCTTTGGTCAGTTGGCGTGTCGCCTGAAAACCATTGAGACCGGGCATCACGATATCCATCAACACCGCATCGGGTTTCTCCTGGCGAGCCAGGGCAACGCCATCAGCGCCATTTTCGGCTTTCAAGACTTGATGACCATGTTTTTCAAGCATGCCGGTCAACTTGTACATCTCAGTCGGCGAATCATCGACGATCAAAATTCGAGCCATGGTGTTCTCCATACGCAATGGATGCTCTCGACCCGCCAGGGTCATAGGGCATCAAGATACTTGTTGTTCTACTGCAACGAACTCCGGCACATGGGCCTTGATCGCGCTCAGTAGCTCTTCCTTGCTAAAAGGCTTGGTCAGAAACTGATCCGAGCCGACGATCCGGCCCTTGGCCTTGTCGAACAGGCCATCCTTGGAGGACAGCATGATCACCGGCGTAGACTTGAAGGCCCGGTTATTCTTGATCAGTGCGCAGGTCTGATAGCCATCCAGGCGCGGCATCATGATGTCGACGAAAATGATTCGCGGGTGGTTATCGGCGATTTTTGCCAGCGCATCGAATCCATCTATTGCCGTGATAACGTCGCAACCGACGTTCTTCAGCAGCGTCTCTGCGGTACGGCGAATTGTCTTCGAATCGTCGATAACCATTACTTTTAAAGCTATGGGATGCTGTTCCATGTTTGCTCTACCATCGCCGCGGCGAGTCGATTTGCTGCGTTGTGCCCGGCGCCTTCAGGCTGACATGGAGCTACTGCGTGCCCCCAGCCCCCTTAATATCAGGGCTTAAAGCCAAGTGCCGAGCCTTTTTAGCACACTCTCCAGACGCAATCCATAAAGCCCGATGCTACGCGCTTACCCCTTGACCCAAAGCATACACGGCGCCACCCTGACGCCTATTTTCAGGCCATAGCGGCCCTTACCGACCAGAGGATATTGCCCATGAGCGTTCGCCTAGGGATTGTCATGGACCCCATCGAGGACATCGCCTATAAAAAGGACAGCTCGCTGGCCATGCTCCTTGCCGCCCAAGACCGCGGCTGGTCGCTGTTCTACATGGAACAGCACGATTTGTACCAGAACGCCGGCCAGGCACGCGCCCGGATGAAACCGCTGAAAGTTTTCGCCGACCCTGCGCACTGGTTCGAACTGGAAGCCGAAATCGACAGCGGCCTGGATGACCTGGACGTGATCCTGATGCGCAAGGATCCGCCGTTCAACATGGAGTTCGTTTACTCCACGTACCTGCTCGAACAGGCCGAGCGCGCCGGGGTGCTGGTGGTCAACCGTCCGCAGAGCCTGCGCGACTGCAACGAGAAACTGTTCGCCACGCTGTTCCCGCAATGCACACCGCCGACCCTGGTCAGCCGTCGCATGGACATCCTGCGTGAATTTGCCGAGCTGCACGGCGATGTGATTCTCAAGCCTCTGGACGGTATGGGCGGCACTTCAATCTTCCGCCATCGCGAAGGCGATCCCAACCTGTCGGTGATCCTCGAAACCCTGACGGCCAACGGCTCGCAGCAAATCATGGCCCAAGGCTATTTGCCCGCGATCAAGGACGGCGACAAACGTATCCTGATGATCGACGGCGAGCCCGTGCCTTACTGCCTGGCGCGCATCCCGGCGATGGGCGAAACCCGTGGCAACCTTGCTGCGGGTGGTCGTGGCGAAGCCCGTCCCTTGACCGCGCATGACCGCTGGATCGCGGCCGAAGTCGGCCCGACACTGCGTGAAAAAGGCCTGCTGTTCGTAGGCCTCGACGTCATCGGCGAGCACCTGACCGAAATCAACGTCACCAGCCCCACCTGCATCCGCGAAATCGACAACGCGTTCGGCACCAACATCGGCTCGCTGCTGATGGATGCGATCGAGGTGAAGCTCAAGGCCAGGTAAGCGTTAGCCCTGGCTCAATTCCGTGGGAGCGAATTCATTCGCGAATAAATTCGCTCCCACAAAGTGCGGTTCACCTGTGTGGAGGTTTTCCCGCATGAGCCAGGCCGATCCAGCCCGCTCCAGACCAGAGCACGCCGCAGTATTTGCAACAGTGCGCTATCATGCGCGGCTTGTGAAAATGTTGGACTGTTGATGAACGCTTTGGCCGACGACCTGCCCCCTGAATTCACCCGTACCGGCGTGCGCCCGGCTGATCGGCTCGGGTTTACCCTGATGATTGCCGCGCTGATCCACGTAGCGCTGATCCTGGGTGTGGGCTTCGCCTACGTCAAACCGCAAGAAATCAGCAAAACCCTGGAAATCACCCTCGCTACCTTCAAAAGCGAAGCTGTGCCGAAAAAAGCTGACTTCCTCGCCCAGGACAATCAGCAGGGCAGCGGCACACTGGACAAGAAGGCGATCCCCAAGACCACCGAACTGGCGCCTTTTCAGGACACCACGATCAATAAAGTGACGCCTCCACCCGCCGCCAAGCCGGTGGAAAAGCAGGTAGCACCGAAAACAGCCGTCGCGACCAAAGCGCAGAAGACCCAGAAAACCGTGACCAAACGCGAAGAGGTCAAGCAGGCGCCCGCCACCAAAGCGGCGCCCACCTTCGACAGCTCGCAGCTGACCAGCGAAATCTCCAGCCTGGAAGCCGAACTCTCCAACGAGCAACAGCTGTACGCCAAGCGACCGAAGATCCATCGACTCAGCGCTGCGTCGACCATGCGCGACAAAGGCGCCTGGTATAAAGAAGACTGGCGTAAAAAAATCGAACGGGTAGGCAATCTCAACTATCCGGAAGAAGCACGACGCAACCAGGTGTACGGCAATTTGCGGATGATGGTGTCGATTAACCGCGACGGTTCGCTGTACGAAATATTGGTGCTGGAGTCCTCCGGTCAGCCACTGCTGGATGAAGCGGCGCAGCGTATTGTGCGATTAGCGGCGCCTTTTGCGCCGTTCACCGGCGATCTGGCTGACATCGACCGCCTGGAGATTATTCGCACCTGGCGTTTCGCTCGTGGCGACAAGCTGTCCAGTAACTAATAGACCTGAAAACCTATCACATTAGCCAGTTGTCAGGTCCGCCGGCCGGCGCCACACTAGGGCTCATGAAAAACGTCCCCGCAAGCTACCTCAAGCATCACTTCCTGATTGCCATGCCGCACATGGCCGATCCGAATTTTGTGCAAACCTTGACCTACATCGTCGAGCACAACGCAAATGGCGCCATGGGCCTGGTGATCAACCGTCCGCAGGGCCTGACGCTGGCAGACATTCTTGAGCAACTGCGCCCCGAAACCGAACCGTCATTGCGCTGCCAGCAGATTCCGATTCATGTCGGTGGTCCGGTGCAGACCGATCGCGGTTTTGTCCTGCACCCCAGCGGACAGGTGTTCCAGGCGACGGCCGAACTCGGCGGCCTCGCGCTGTCGACGTCTCAGGATGTGCTGTTCTCTATCGCCGACGGCCACGGCCCGGACCAACATGTGATCACCCTCGGGTACGCGGGCTGGGAAGCCGGGCAACTGGACGCCGAACTGGCCGCCAACGTCTGGCTGACCTGCCCGTTCGATCCGGCCATCCTGTTCGAGATACCGAGTGAACATCGCCTTAATGCGGCGGCGGCACGTCTGGGTGTCAATCTCAGCTTGTTGACCAGTCAGGCGGGCCACGCCTGATGGCTTTACGTCTTTTGCTGGGTTTCGATTACGGCACCAAACAGATCGGCGTGGCCGTCGGCCAGGTGATTACCGGCCAGGCCCGCGAGCTGTGCATTCTGAAAGCACAGAATGGCATCCCGGACTGGGACAAGGTTGAAGCGTTGATCCGCGAATGGAAGCCCGATGCGATTGTCGTCGGTCTGCCGCTGAACATGGACGGCACGCCGAGCGACATGAGCGCCCGTGCTGAAAAGTTTTCGCGGCGACTCAACGGTCGCTATAACCTGCCGGTGTATACCCACGATGAACGCCTGACCACCTTTGAAGCCAAGGGCGAACGCCTGTCCCGTGGCGGCCAGAAAGGCAGCTATCGCGACAACCCGGTAGATGCCATTGCCGCCGCGCTGTTATTACAGGGCTGGCTGGATGCCAACGGCGCCCTGTTCAACACGTGATGGCTTGATTGATCTCTTTATCGAAAGAACCGGAATCCAAGTTTCAGCCTGAGCAACCCGCGTGAACGACGCTCAGGCCCCTGAAGGAGCAACCATGAGCCTGCCCAATCCCGCCGTACTGATCAGCCAGATGGCCATTGATCTCACGGCCCACCTGAGCCAGCGCAACATCACTGAGCCGCGCTTTATCGGCATCCGTACAGGCGGCATCTGGGTCGCGCAGGCATTGCTCGACGCGCTGGGCAGCCAGTCGCCGCTGGGTACGCTGGACGTGTCCTTCTACCGCGATGACTTCAGCCAGAACGGCTTGCACCCGCAAGTTCGCCCCTCGGCCCTGCCGTTCGAAATTGAAGGCCAGCACCTGGTCCTGATCGATGACGTGCTGATGAGCGGTCGGACGATCCGCGCCGCCCTCAACGAACTGTTCGATTACGGCCGCCCAGCCAGTGTGACCCTGGTTTGCCTGCTCGACCTCAACGCAGGGGAACTGCCGATTCACCCCAACGTGGTCGGCGCCACCTTGTCGCTGGCGCCCGATGTACGGGTAAAACTGCTCGGCCCCACGCCGCTCGCGCTTGAGTACCAAAATCTTTCCGACGCCGCCCTCTAGCCCTTTTATAAAGAGTCCTTGCAATGACGCCTCTCGACGTTAAGCGCCCGCTGCAGCTCAATCATCAGGGCCAGCTGCGCCACTTCCTTTCACTCGACGGCTTGCCCCGCGAGCTGCTCACTGAAATTCTCGACACCGCCGACTCCTTTCTCGAAGTCGGTGCCCGGGCGGTCAAGAAAGTCCCGCTGCTGCGCGGCAAGACCGTGTGCAATGTGTTCTTCGAAAATTCGACCCGCACCCGCACCACATTCGAACTGGCGGCCCAACGGCTGTCGGCCGACGTGATCACCCTGAACGTCTCGACCTCGTCCACCAGCAAGGGCGAAACGTTGTTCGACACCCTGCGCAACCTCGAAGCAATGGCCGCCGACATGTTCGTCGTGCGCCATGGCGACTCGGGCGCCGCGCACTTCATCGCTGAACATGTCTGTCCGGAAGTCGCGATCATCAATGGTGGCGACGGCCGCCATGCACACCCGACCCAGGGCATGCTCGACATGCTGACCATCCGTCGGCACAAGGGCGGCTTCGAAAACCTGTCAGTGGCCATCGTGGGCGACATCCTGCACTCGCGGGTGGCACGCTCGAACATGATTGCGCTCAAAGCCCTCGGCTGCCCGGACATCCGCGTGGTCGCGCCGAAAACCTTGCTGCCGGTTGGCATCGAGCAATACGGGGTCAAGGTCTACACCGACCTGGCTGCCGGCCTCAAAGACGTCGACGTGGTGATCATGCTGCGCCTGCAGCGCGAACGCATGCAGGGCGGCCTTTTGCCCAGCGAAGGTGAGTTCTACCGCCTGTTCGGCCTGACCACTGCGCGCCTGGCCGGCGCCAAACCGGACGCCATCGTCATGCACCCAGGCCCGATCAACCGCGGCGTGGAGATAGAGTCGGCAGTGGCCGATGGCGCCCACTCGGTGATCCTCAATCAAGTCACCTACGGCATCGCCGTCCGCATGGCGGTGCTGTCCATGGCCATGAGCGGACAAACCGCGCAACGTCAATTCGAGCAGGAGAACGCCCAGTGAAGCTCAGCATCCTTGGCGCGCGCGTCATCGACCCCACCAGCGGTCTGGATAAAGTCATTGATCTGCACTTGGAAGCCGGGAAGATTATCGCCCTCGGCGCAGCACCCGCCGGCTTCGTCGCCAGCCAGACGATCGAGGCCAAGGGCCTGGTCGCCGCACCTGGCCTGGTCGACCTCAACGTAGCCCTGCGCGAGCCCGGTTACAGCCGTAAAGGCAACATCGCCAGCGAAACCCAAGCAGCAGTAGCCGGGGGCGTCACCAGCCTGTGCTGCCCGCCACGGACCAAACCGGTGCTCGACACCCCGGCAGTGGCCGAGTTGATCATCGACCGCGCCCGTGAAGCAGGCAATTGCAAAGTGTTCCCTATCGGCGCCTTCAGCAAGGGCCTGGAAGGCGAGCAACTGGCCGAACTGATCGCCCTGCGCGATGCAGGCTGTATTGCCTTCAGTAACGGTCTGGACAGCTTTCGTAACACCCGGACCCTATGCCGGGCACTGGAGTACGCCGCGACCTTCGATCTGACGGTGATTTTTCACTCTCAAGACCGTGATCTGGCTGAAGGGGGCCTGGCCCATGAAGGCGCTACCGCCAGTTTCCTCGGTTTGCCGGGCATTCCCGAGACCGCCGAAACCGTCGCTTTGGCCCGTGATCTGCTGTTGGTGGAACAAAGCGGTGTACGCGCACACTTCAGCCAACTGACCAGCGCACGTGGCGTGGCCCTGATCGCTCAGGCGCAGGCCCGCGGGCTGCCGGTAACCGCCGATGTGGCGATGTATCAACTGATCCTCACCGACGAAGCATTGATTGATTTCTCCAGCCTGTACCACGTCCAGCCGCCGCTGCGCACCCGCGCCGACCGCGATGGCCTGCGTGAAGCGGTGAAGTCTGGCGTGGTTCAAGCGATCTCCAGCCATCACCAACCCCATGAACGCGACGCCAAGCTGGCGCCGTTTGGTGCAACCGAACCGGGCATCAGCAGCGTTGAGCTGCTACTGCCGCTGGCGATGACACTGGTAGCCGACGGCTTGCTCGACCTGCCGACCCTGCTGGCGCGCCTCAGCGCCGGTCCTGCGGCGGCCTTGCGCCTGCCTGCCGGTCAATTGAGTGTCGGTGCGGCGGCGGATCTGGTGCTGTTCGACCCGGCCGCGTCAACGGTTGCTGGCGAGAAGTGGCTGTCCAAAGGCGAAAACTGCCCGTTCCTCGGCCATTGCCTGCCGGGAGCCGTGCGCTACACCGTGGTGGATGGACGGATCAGCTACAGCGCCTGATTAATCGCTCGCCAACAAGTTGGCTCTACAGAGTGAACTTGTTGGCGAGGATTCCCTGACCCTACCCCTGCCGTGCATTCTCGATAGAAATCTGGTCATTCAGTGTCCAGAAGTCATACAACACGCCCAGCAGAAAAAACCCGCCGGTGAATAGATAGATGATCCCGGTGATCCATTTGCCTTGATACATCCGGTGCACGCCGAACACGCCAAGGAATGTCAGCAGGATCCAGGCGACGCTGTAATCAATGGAACCGGCGTTGAAACGCAAATCTGCCTCGCGATCCATGCTCGGGATCAAAAACACGTCGATCAGCCAGCCGATACCCAACAGACCCAACGTGAAAAACCAGATAGTTCCGGTCACGGGCTTGCCGTAATAAAAGCGATGCGATCCGGTAAAACCGACAATCCATAGCAGGTAGCCGAGAATTTTGCTGTGGGTGTCCTGTGGTTGGACATCATGACGATAGCTGTTCATTCACTGCCTCTTTTAAGCTGATAGAAAAAAATATCCGTAAATATTGTGACTTTAAGGTGACGCTCCGACGTATGGCCGGTGACTTCAAGCTCGCCGCAAGCCCTTGTAATTAACGGCTTTGCCGAAATCCATGCGACACATTACCGCAATAATGAGGACGATCGTTCCGTAATTGTTTCGACAAACGGGGTTAGAAACACGCAAAAAGCTGTTATAAAGTTGCGCGCTGTCCCATAAGAGCCCTGCCTATATGCGTTTATTTTTCAAGACATGGCTAACCATTTGCCTATTTATGCCCCTGGCCGCCCACGCCACCAACCGTGAGCAACATTTACCGCCAAGCTTCCATAATGGCACTGCGAAATCCCATTCTTCGCCAGCACCGATAGTCACCGCGTCCAAAGAGCCAACGGCGCCTACCCGGACAACCCACCGTCCCGCTCACGGAAAATCGTCGAGCAAAGCCACCGTTAAAAGCAAAACCAAGAACAAAAGCAAAACCGGCACCGTCGCACAAATGCCGGTCAAGCAGAGCAGCGCTGTATTAAGCCGGGCCGTAAACGTCCTTGGCACCCCTTATCGTTGGGGCGGCAGTAGCCCAAGCAAAGGGTTCGATTGCAGCGGTCTGGTCAAATATGCATTCCGCGATGTGAACCAAGCCGATTTGCCGCGTACGTCCAATGCCATGGCTGAAGGTCACGGGCAAAGGGTAGAACGCAAGGATTTGAAGCCGGGCGATTTGCTGTTCTTCACGATAAAGAGCAGCAAGGTCAATCATGTTGCCATTTACCTGGGCAATGACCGCTTCATCCATGCCCCGCGCCGCGGTAAAGCAGTGTCGATCGACACGCTGAAGAAGCCTTATTGGGACGACCATTACGTGCTCGCCAAACGGGTCCTGCCAAAGAACGACCCCACCCTGCGCATCTCTCAGCGCTAATGGCATAGCCTGCGTTCGCGCAGGCGATACGCCGGAGTCTCCTTCGGCGCATCGATCTTCCCCCTCGCACACCTCACATGCTTAGAAATTTTCTGGCGTCTTGGCCTTCTCCCGAGCGCCTTCGCGGGTGATCAGGCCTCTGGTCACCAGCGCCTTCAAACTCATGTCCAATGTCTGCATGCCCAACGAGCCACCTGTCTGGATCGATGAGTACATCTGCGCGACCTTGTCCTCGCGGATCAGGTTACGGATCGCCGGCGTACCAATCATTATTTCGTGCGCAGCAACCCGTCCGCCGCCCACCTTCTTGATCAGCGTCTGTGAAATAACGGCTTGCAACGACTCGGACAGCATGGAGCGCACCATCGATTTGTCTTGTGCAGGGAACACATCGACTATCCGGTCGATGGTTTTCGCTGCAGACGTGGTGTGCAGCGTGCCAAACACCAAATGCCCGGTTTCAGCAGCGGTCAGCGCCAGGCGGATGGTTTCGAGGTCGCGCATTTCACCCACCAGAATGATGTCCGGGTCTTCACGCAGAGCCGAACGCAAGGCCTCGGCGAAGCCCAGTGTGTCACGATGGACTTCACGCTGGTTGACCAGGCATTTCTTCGATTCGTGGACGAACTCGATCGGGTCTTCAATCGTGAGGATGTGGTCATGCTTGTTACTGTTCAGGTAATCAATCATCGCAGCCAGGGTCGTAGACTTCCCTGAACCGGTCGGGCCGGTGACCAATACCAGGCCGCGCGGCACGTCGGCAATCTTACGAAACACTTCTCCCATACCGAGATCGTCCATGCTCATGACTTTCGACGGAATGGTCCGAAAGACCGCACCGGCGCCCCGATTCTGGTTGAATGCGTTAACCCTGAACCGCGCAACGCCCGGTACTTCGAAGGAGAAGTCAGTTTCCAGAAACTCCTCGAAGTCCTTGCGCTGCTTGTCGTTCATGATGTCGTAGATCAGTTCCTGGACCTGTTTGTGGTCCAGCGCCGGCAAGTTGATCCGCCGCACATCGCCATCGACTCGAATCATCGGTGGCAGTCCGGCGGAGAGATGCAAGTCCGACGCGCCTTGCTTGGCACTGAAGGCCAGCAGCTCGGTAATATCCATAGGGCTCCCCAATCACATAGAATGCCGCAGACTTTAGCCCTGCTGGCGCAAATCAATGTCCACGATAGCAGACAACGTTTCCCAAGTTGATGAGCGAATTCGCGCAGCAGCCCTTGCGGCGCAACGCGATCCATCGACCATCGGCTTGCTGGCCGTAAGCAAGACCAAACCTGCCACTGCGTTGCGCGAGGCGTTTGCCGCCGGACTGCGCGACTTCGGCGAAAACTACCTGCAAGAGGCCTTGAGCAAACAGCTCGAATTAACCGACCTGGCCTTGTGTTGGCATTTCATCGGCCCCATTCAGTCAAACAAGACTCGTGCTATCGCCGAGCACTTTGCCTGGGTGCACTCAGTGGATCGTTTGAAAATCGCTCAACGCCTGTCCGAACAACGCCCCGCCGAGCTGCCGCCACTCAACATCTGCATTCAGGTCAATGTCAGTGGCGAGGCGAGCAAATCTGGCTGCACCCCCGCCGACTTGCCCGCCTTGGCAGCCGCCATCAGCGCTTTGCCGCGCCTGAAGTTACGCGGGCTGATGGCGATTCCCGAACCCACCGAAGACCCAGCCGAACAAAACGCTGCTTTTGCGGCGGTGCGCAGCCTGCAAGACAGCCTGAACCTGCCACTGGACACCCTCTCCATGGGCATGAGCCACGACCTGGAAGCCGCCATCGCGCAAGGCGCGACGTGGGTCCGGATCGGAACGGCTCTTTTTGGTGCCCGCGATTACGGCCAGCCATAAACCCATTTTGCTAACAGGAACTCAGTCATGAGCAAGACTCGTATTGCCTTTATCGGTGCCGGAAACATGGCCACCAGCCTGATCGGCGGGCTGCGCGCCCAAGGGGTGGACGCGGCACTGATTCGTGCCAGCGATCCGGGCGAGAAGCAACGTGCCAAAGTCGCCGCCGAGCATGGCATCGAGCTGTTCGCCGACAACGCCCAGGCCATCGAAGGCGCGGACGTCGTGCTGATCGCGGTCAAGCCACAAATGATGAAGGCCGTATGTGTAGCATTGCGCCCGAGCCTCAAGCCTCATCAACTGGTTGTGTCCATTGCCGCCGGTATCACGTGCGCTAGCATGAACACATGGTTGGGTGAACACCCGATCGTGCGTTGCATGCCCAACACGCCAGCATTGCTGCGCAAGGGCGTCAGCGGCCTGTACGCCACCGCAAGGGTTTCCAGCGCACAACGCGAGCAGGCCGAGCAACTGCTGTCGGCCGTCGGTATCGCGCTGTGGCTGGACGATGAAAAGCAGCTGGACGCAGTCACCGCAGTGTCCGGCAGTGGCCCGGCGTATTTCTTCCTGTTGATCGAAGCCATGACCGCCGCCGGCGAAAAACTCGGCCTGCCACGGGAGACTGCCGCTCAACTGACACTGCAGACCGCCTTGGGTGCCGCGCTAATGGCCACTGGCAGCGATGTTGACGCTGCTGAGCTGCGCCGCCGCGTAACCTCCCCTGCGGGCACCACAGAAGCTGCCATCAAATCTTTCCAGGCTGGTGGCTTCGAAGCCCTGGTCGAAACAGCACTCACTGCTGCCGCGCATCGTTCGGCAGAGATGGCCGAACAGCTGGGCCAGTAATCTTTTAGGCCATTGAGGAGCAGACCGATGATCGGACTGAACACCGCTGCAATTTATGTTCTGCAAACCATCGGCAGCTTGTACCTGCTGATCATTCTGCTGCGCTTCGTGCTGCAACTGGTTCGTGCGGATTTCTACAACCCCCTGAGCCAATTCGCCGTGCGCGCCACCCAGCCGCTGCTCAAGCCGCTGCGGCGGATCATTCCAAGCCTGTTCGGGCTAGACATGTCTTCGCTGGTGCTGGCGATCCTCGTGCAGTTTTTGTTATTCGCCCTGATCTTCCTGCTGGCGGTGGGGTCTGTCAGCAACCCGCTGCTTCTGCTGGTTTGGTCGGTGATTGCAATCACTTCACTGTTCCTGAAGATTTTCTTCTATGCGTTGATCATCAGTGTGATCCTGTCCTGGGTCGCACCGGGCAGCCACAATCCTGGCGCAGAACTGGTCAATCAAATCTGCGAGCCCGCCCTGGCGCCATTCCGCAAGATCCTGCCAAACCTCGGCGGCCTGGATATCTCGCCGATCCTCGCGTTCATGGTGCTCAAGCTGCTGGACATGCTGGTGATCAACAACCTCGCCGCCATGACCCACATGCCTGAAGCCCTGCGTTTGCTGATCTAAGCCTTACTCCGCCACAGGCAGACACTGGCGGGTCCGGTGTTTGCTTGCCGCTAGGGGCGGCGGTCTTTAGACTTACGCCTCATTTATGCGAGAGCAGGGTCGATGCCCACGGTCTTTCCCCACGATTCTGTCGGTCTGGTCACGCCACAACGGGTGCACTTCAGCGAACCGCTGGCCTTGGCCTGCGGTCGTTCGCTACCTGCCTACGACCTGATTTACGAAACCTACGGCCAGCTCAATGCCGCCGGTAGCAACGCCGTGCTGATCTGCCATGCGCTTTCCGGGCACCATCACGCGGCAGGTTTCCACAGTGCCGATGAGCGCAAGCCCGGTTGGTGGGACAGCTGTATCGGTCCCGGCAAGCCTATCGATACGAGCAAGTTCTTTGTCGTCAGCCTGAACAACCTTGGCGGCTGCAATGGCTCGACGGGCCCCAGCAGCATCAACCCCGAGACCGGCAAGCCTTTCGGCGCCGATTTTCCGGTGCTGACCGTCGAAGACTGGGTCAACAGTCAGGCACGCCTGGCCGACACCCTCGGCATCCAGCAATGGGCTGCCGTGGTCGGTGGCAGCCTGGGCGGCATGCAGGCGTTGCAGTGGACCATCAGCTACCCGGATCGGGTCCGCCACTGCCTGGCGATCGCCTCGGCGCCCAAGCTGTCGGCGCAGAACATCGCCTTCAACGAAGTGGCGCGGCAGGCCATCCTGTCCGACCCGGAGTTCCATGGCGGCGATTTCCAGGAATACGGCGTGATCCCCAAGCGCGGCCTGATGCTGGCGCGCATGGTCGGGCACATCACGTACCTGTCCGATGACTCCATGGGCGAAAAATTCGGCCGGGGCCTGAAGAGCGAAAAGCTCAACTATGACTTCCACAGCGTCGAGTTCCAAGTCGAAAGCTATCTGCGCTATCAGGGCGAAGAGTTCTCTGGCCGCTTCGATGCCAATACCTACCTGCTGATGACCAAGGCTCTGGACTACTTCGACCCGGCCGCCAATCACGGCGACAACCTGGCGTTGACCTTCGCCGGGGCCAAGGCCCATTTTTGTGTGATTTCCTTCACCACCGACTGGCGCTTCTCGCCGGCCCGCTCGCGGGAGCTGGTGGATGCGCTGATGGCGGCGAAAAAGAACGTCTGCTACCTGGAGATCGATGCGCCGCAAGGCCATGACGCCTTTCTGATTCCGATCCCGCGCTACTTGCAGGCCTTCACCAGCTACATGAACCGAATTGTATTGTGAGGACACCATGAGAGCCGACCTGGAAATCATCCAAGACTGGATCCCCGCCGGCAGCCGGGTGCTCGACCTCGGCTGCGGCGATGGCGAACTGCTTGCCTGGCTGCGCGATCACAAGCAAGTCACGGGTTACGGCCTGGAAAACGACGCCGACAACATCGCTCACTGCATCGCCAAGGGCGTTAACGTCATTGAGCAGGATTTGGACAAAGGCCTGGGCAACTTCGCCAGCAACAGCTTCGATGTCGTGGTCATGACGCAGGCCCTGCAAGCCGTGCATTACCCTGACCGGATTCTCGACGAGATGCTGCGGGTCGGTCGTCAGTGCATTATCACCTTCCCTAACTTTGGCCACTGGCGCTGTCGCTGGTACCTGGCCAGCAAGGGCCGGATGCCGGTTTCCGACTTTCTGCCGTATACCTGGTACAACACGCCGAACATCCATTTCTGTACATTCGGCGACTTCGAAGAGCTGTGCCGTGGCCGCGAAGCACGGGTCATCAACCGGCTGGCCGTCGATCAACAACATCGGCATGGCTGGGCCAGCAAGCTATGGCCTAATCTGTTAGGTGAGATCGGGATCTATCGTGTCAGCAGCCCTGGCCTGCAAGATCACCAGATCGCGATTTGAATCACTGCCCAAGGAGAAGATCATGCGTCGCTTAGCTCTGTTTCTATGTGCTCTATGCCTGGCCATACCGGCCATCGCAGCTGATTACGCCAAGCCCGACCGCAAAGAAGTGTTCGGCGATACGACGGTGCATTACAGCGCGTTCACGTCCAGTTATCTGCAACCTGACATTGCCAAAGCAACCGGCCTTGTCCGCAGTAAGAACCAGGGCGTCATGAACATCGCCGTGCTCAAGGCCGATAAACCCAGCGCAGCCAGCGTCACCGGCACGGTGAAAGACCTGACCGGCCGCGAGAACACCCTGACCTTCAAGCAGATCAGCGATCAAGGTGCGGTGTATTACATCGCGCAATTCCCGATCGACCAGCAAGAAACCTTTACCTTCACCATTAACGTTCAAGCTGGTGGCGACACCAACAGCTTCAGCTTCAACCAGGAACTCTTCCCAGGCGAATGATGACGTTCACGCAACTTGTACTGGCCAGCCATAACGCCGGCAAACTGAAAGAACTCCAGGCCATGCTTGGCGATTCCGTGCACCTGCGCTCCATCGGTGAGTTCAGCAGCGTCGAGCCGGAAGAGACTGGCCTGTCATTCGTCGAGAACGCGATCCTCAAGGCACGCAATGCCGCCCGGATTTCCGGGCTGCCGGCGCTGGCCGACGACTCCGGGCTGGCGGTGGACTTTTTGGGGGGGGCGCCAGGCATTTACTCGGCCCGGTACGCCGACGGCCAAGGTGACACGGCGAACAACGCCAAACTGCTGGAGGTGTTGAAAGATGTGCCTCCAGAGCAGCGTGGCGCGCAATTTGTTTGTGTTCTGGCACTGGTGCGGCATGCCGATGACCCGCTGCCGATCCTCTGCGAAGGACTGTGGCACGGGCGCATTCTGAGCGCCGCAAGCGGTGAACACGGTTTTGGCTACGATCCGCTGTTCTGGGTGCCCGAGCGCGACTGTTCGAGTGCAGAACTCAGCCCCGTAGAAAAGAACCAGCTTAGCCATCGCGCCCGCGCCATGGTGTTGCTGCGTCAGCGCTTGAGCCTGCAATGACACCGGACACGCCCGTACAACCGCTGTTTCTGGGTGAGACCGGTTTTTCCTCGGCCGACCCTTCCGCACAAAGCCCTAGGGCAGGCCTGCCACACCTGCCGCCCTTGGCGCTGTACATCCATATCCCGTGGTGCGTGCGCAAATGCCCGTACTGCGACTTCAACTCGCACACAGCCAGCCCGGTCTTGCCGGAGCAGGAATACGTCGATGCGCTGCTGGCGGACCTTGATCAGGACCTGCCGCACGTTTATGGCCGCGAGCTGAGCTCGATTTTCTTCGGCGGTGGCACGCCCAGCCTGTTCAGCGCCGAGGCGTTGGGTCGCTTGCTCAAGGGCGTGGAACAGCGCATCCGTTTTGCCAGTGACATCGAAATCACCCTGGAGGCCAACCCCGGCACCTTTGAACAAGCCAAATTCAGCGCTTATCGCGGACTTGGCATCAATCGGCTGTCGATTGGCATTCAGAGTTTTCAAGAAGAGAAACTCAAGGCGCTGGGCCGCATCCACAATGGCGACGAAGCGATTCGCGCAGCCGACATGGCGCGCCAGGCTGGCTTTGACAACTTCAATCTGGACTTGATGCACGGTTTACCGGACCAGTCGCAGGAAGACGCACTGGGCGATTTGCGCCAAGCCATCGCGTTAGCGCCGACGCATCTGTCGTGGTATCAACTGACGCTGGAACCGAACACCGTGTTCTGGAATCAGCCGCCGACCCTGCCAGAGGACGATATCCTGTGGGATATTCAAGAAGCGGGGCAACTTCTGCTCGCCGAACACGGCTATGCGCAATACGAAGTATCGGCCTACTCTCAACCCGGCAGGCCCGCGCGGCATAACCTCAATTATTGGGGCTTCGGCGATTTTATCGGCATCGGTGCCGGCGCGCATGGCAAGCTCAGCCATCCAGACGGGCGCATCGTGCGCACCTGGAAGACGCGCTTGCCCAAGGACTACCTGAATCCAAACAAGGCGTTCAAGGCTGGCGAGAAGCTGATCAGTAACGAAGAAATGCCCTTTGATTTCCTGATGAATGCCTTGCGCCTGACAAATGGAGTCGACGCGGAGCTATTTTGCCAGCGCACAGGTCTAAGCCTCGACACGCTGGCCAGCGCCCGGCAACAGGCCGAAAAGCGCGGCCTTTTGGACACAGACCCAACACGGCTGGTCGCCAGCGCCCGGGGTCAGTTGTTCCTTAACGACTTGCTGCACTATTTTTTGATCTAAGGATTTTGCATGGACCTTGTACTCGACCTGCTCGCCACCGTCTCGCGCTGGAGCCGCAGCAACCTTTCCGAAATCGCCCTGGCGTTGGTCGGCTGTCTATTGGTGTTGTTTGGCGCCGATATCAAAGGCTGGCTGGAAGGACGCATCGGCGGCCTTGCGGGTGCCTTGCGCATACCGGTCATGGCCCTGCTGTGCACAATCGGCAGCGGCGCTGCACTGATCTATGCCACCCCGTGGGTCATCCGCGGACTGAGCCAGTTCAACAACTACAGCCTGGCGCCCGTGTTGTTGGTGGTGTTGATCTTGATCGGGGTTGTAGCGGATAGGCGCTGAACTGAAGTCACCCGGGTTTCCGTGCAGACTCTGTGGGAGCGAATTCATTCGCGAAGGGCTTAACGAGGTGTGCCTGACACACCGCCTTCGCGAATGAATTCGCTCCCACACAGGCTGCACAGAGTTTCAGTCAGTCTTGAAGCCTGTATCAGGCCAGCTTCTCGAACTTCAAATCCCACACGCCATGCCCAAGCCGCTCACCGCGGCGTTCGAACTTGGTGATCGGGCGTTCGGTCGGACGAGGCACGCATTTGCCGTCTTCGGCCTGATTGCGATAGCCCGGCGCGACGCTCATCACTTCCAGCATGTACTCGGCATAGGGTTCCCAATCGGTGGCCATGTGCAGAATACCGCCAACCTTGAGCTTGCTGCGCACCAACTCGGCGAATTCCGGCTGGACGATGCGGCGCTTATGGTGACGGCTTTTGTGCCACGGGTCCGGGAAGAACAGCATCAAACGGTCGAGGCTGTTGTCGGCGATGCAACGGTTAAGCACTTCGATAGCATCGCAATCGTAGACGCGCACGTTGCTCAGCCCTTGGGTCAGCATGCCGTTGAGCAGCGCGCCGACCCCCGGATAATGCACTTCGACGCCAATGAAATCGTGCTCAGGCGAGGCAGCCGCCATTTCCAGCAGCGAATGGCCCATGCCAAAGCCGATTTCCAGGGTCCGCGGCGCAGAGCGACCGAACACCTGATCGAAGTCCACGGGCGCATCAGCCAGCGGCAGGACGAACAGTGGCCGGCCTTGATCGAGGCCGCGCTGCTGGCCTTCGGTCATACGCCCGGCGCGCATCACGAAACTCTTGATGCGGCGGTGCTGGCGCTCTTCGCCCTCTTCAGGAACAGACGGCTCTTGGTTGGAAACGTGCGAATCAGTCATCAACGGGCTCTTACTTGATCAGACCATCCAGCGGCGAGGAGGCGCTGGCATAGAGTTTCTTCGGCATACGGCCGGCGAGGTACGCCAGACGGCCGGCGACAATCGCGTGCTTCATGGCTTCAGCCATCATCACCGGGTTTTGCGCGTGGGCAATGGCCGAGTTCATCAGCACCGCTTCACAGCCCAGCTCCATCGCGATGGTGGCGTCGGACGCAGTACCGACTCCCGCATCGACCAAAACTGGCACTTTGGCTTCTTCGAGGATGATCTGCAGGTTGTAGGGATTGCAGATACCCAGACCGGTGCCGATCAGGCCCGCCAGCGGCATGACCGCGATGCAACCGATTTCTGCCAGTTGGCGCGCAATAATCGGGTCATCGCTGGTGTAGACCATGACGTCGAAGCCATCTTTGACCAGGATTTCAGCGGCCTTGAGGGTTTCGATCACATTGGGGAACAGGGTTTTCTGGTCGGCCAGTACTTCCAGCTTGACCAGATTTTTACCGTCGAGCAGCTCACGGGCCAGGCGGCAGGTGCGCACGGCTTCGATGGCGTCGAAACAACCGGCGGTGTTGGGCAGAATGGTGTAACGATCCGGCGGCAGGATGTCGAGCAGGTTCGGCTCACCCGGGTTCTGCCCAAGGTTGGTCCGACGCACGGCGACTGTGACAATCTCGGCGCCCGAGGCTTCGATGGCCAGGCGGGTGGATTCCATATCCGGGTACTTGCCAGTGCCGACCAGCAGGCGCGACTGGAAAGTACGACCGGCCAGGATGAAAGGCTTGTCGGTGCGAACGTTGCTCATCGGAAATCCTCTTTAAGGTTGAGGTTCTTGCAGATTTGAATCGAAGTACTGTCCGGCCACGGGATCGACCGAAGCGGCTTAGCCGCCACCGATGGCGTGCACCACTTCAACCTGATCGCCTTCGCGCAGGGCCGTGGAGACGTGCTGGCTGCGCGGAACAATATCCAGGTTGAGTTCAACCGCCACTCGACGCCCGGTCAGGTCCAGACGGATCAGCAACGCCGCGACGGTTTCACCGTCGGGCAGTTCAAATGAGTCACCGTTCAACTGAATGTGCATGCGATAAGCAGCCATCATTTTTAGGGGTCAGCATTCTAGCCCGATCAGTACGTATGACCAAGGCAAAGCCACGCCATTCGTCTCAAGTTGGACCCTGGAGTCAGAACTGTAACGCGTCAGGCCGCGCCCAGGCGCCATGCCGCCAGACCCAGCATCAGCCAACCAATCAGGAACGCCAGCCCGCCGAAAGGGGTGATGATCCCCAGTTGGGTGACACCGGTCAGGGTCAACAGGTACAGGCTGCCGGAAAACAACAGAATGCCGATAACAAACGAGATACCTGCCCAGGTCATTAAACGGCCAGGGATCTGCACGGCGAGCAAGGCGACGGCCAGCAGGGCCAGGGTGTGGACCAGTTGGTACATCACGCCGGTATGAAAAATAGCCAGATACTCTGCGCTAAGGCGGTTTTTCAGGCCATGAGCGGCAAATGCGCCGAGGCCTACACCGGTAAAACCAAAAAAAGCAGCCAGCATCAAGAAGCCACGAAACATTTCAAACTCCAGTCAACGATCATTCAATTGCCCATGGTCTGTATAATGGCCCGCTCGACTGCTCCGGCCAAGCCATCTCTTATGCTGCGTTTCCTCTTCAACCGTGTCCTCAAAGCCCTGTTCTGGTTCGCAGCGGCCAGCGTTGTGCTGGTGTTGATCTTTCGTTGGGTGCCGCCACCAGGCACCGCGCTGATGGTCGAGCGCAAGATCGAATCCTGGACGGAAGGCCAGCCTATCGACCTGCAACGCACTTGGCAGCCTTGGGATAAAATCTCCAACGATCTAAAAGTCGCGGTGATCGCGGGTGAAGACCAGAAATTCGCCGAGCATTGGGGTTTTGATGTCGACGCTATTCAGGCAGCTCTGGCCCATAACGAGCTTGGCGGTTCGGTACGCGGCGCCAGTACGCTAAGCCAACAGGTGTCCAAGAACCTGTTCTTGTGGTCTGGCCGCAGCTGGGTGCGCAAAGGGCTGGAAGTCTGGTTTACCGGTTTGATCGAGGTGTTTTGGTCCAAGCAGCGGATTCTTGAGGTGTACCTCAACAGCGCCGAGTGGGACGACGGCGTGTTCGGTGCCGAAGCGGCAGCGCGGCATCACTTCGGTGTGAGCGCGGGCGGGCTCTCGACGCAGCAGGCCAGCTACCTGGCGGCCGTGCTGCCCAACCCTCGCCAATGGAGCGCCAGCCATCCCAGCAGCTATGTGGCGCGCCGTGCCGGCTGGATTCGCCAGCAGATGCGTCAGTTGGGTGGGGATGAGTACCTGGTGGGGTTGAACCATAGCCGGAAGTTTTGATTCAGGATCGTTGGTGTCTGGACTGGCCTCTTCGCAGGCAAGCCTGCTCCCACAGCTGGATCGAATGGCCTGACGCGGTTCACCTGACACAATGAAAAACGCCCCGATCATCGGGGCGTTTTTTTTAAGCGGCGATCGACAATTTCAGCTTGTTCATCGCGCTTTTTTCAAGCTGACGAATACGCTCGGCGGAGACGTTGTACTTCTGCGCCAGGTCGTGCAACGTGGCTTTCTCTTCAGATAACCAGCGCTGATAGAGAATGTCGCGGCTACGCTCGTCGAGGACATCCAGCGCCTGGTGCAGATTGGCAGTGGAGTTATCGGTCCAGTCGGAATCTTCCAACTGACGGGCCGGGTCGTAACGGTGGTCTTCCAGATAATTGGCGGGCGACTGGAAGGCACTGTCGTCATCCGCTTCGGCAGCCGGATCAAACGCCATGTCATGGCCGGTCAGCCGGCTTTCCATTTCACGCACTTCGCGCGGCTCTACGCCGAGGCTTTCCGCCACACGATGAACTTCTTCATTGTTCAGCCAGGCCAGACGTTTTTTCTGGCTGCGCAGGTTGAAGAACAGTTTGCGCTGCGCCTTGGTCGTGGCGACTTTGACGATGCGCCAGTTGCGCAGAATGAATTCGTGAATTTCAGCTTTGATCCAGTGCACAGCGAACGACACCAGACGCACACCCATTTCCGGGTTGAAGCGTTTGACGGCTTTCATCAGGCCAACGTTACCTTCCTGAATCAGGTCAGCCTGTGCGAGGCCATAACCGGAATAGCTGCGTGCGATATGCACAACAAAACGCAGGTGGGCGAGCACCATCTGCCGAGCCGCCCCTAGATCCTGCTCATAATAGAGACTCTCGGCCAGTTCACGCTCCTGCTCGGGCGTCAGCAAAGGAATGCTGTTGACCGTGTGCACATAGGCCTCCAGGTTTGCGCCTGGGGCTAATGCATAAACAGGTTGCAAAGAAGTGGTCATACGACAAAAACCTCCGACTCACATGACTCGTGCAGTTCAGCACTGCGAAATTGACCGGAAACCGATAGACAAGTTCCCTAAACCGCTGAAAGTGCCAATGGAAAAAATTGATTTTAACGAGGTGCCAGCTCTCTCAAGTGGCGTGCGACCGCAATCCAAGCACCGATATACCCTAACAAGACCGCTCCAAGCAAGAGCGAAAGACCGTCGGCAAGCGGCACGCCAGCCAACGAGAAGTCGCTCCCGTACAAGCCAGCCAGCTCAACCACCGCATCGTTGAGCCAGTCCAGACCAAAGGCGAGCACGCCCCAGGACAGAAAACCGGCCCCCAGGCCATACAGGGCGCCCATATACAGAAAAGGCCTGCGCACATAAGCATCAGTGCCGCCCACCAGTTTGATCACTTCAATCTCGGTGCGACGGTTCTCGATGTGCAGACGTATCGTGTTACCAATTACCAGCAGCAACGCCAGCACCAGCAGGACGGTCAGGCCGAAGACAAAACGGTCACCCAGCTTGAGGATCGCAGCCAGACGTTCGACCCATACCAGATCGAGCTGAGCCAGTTGCACCTTAGGCAGCTCTGCCAGACGCATGCGCAAGGCTTCCAGGGCAGGCTTGTCCACTTCATTCGGTGTCACCAGCACAACGCCTGGAAGTGGGTTCTGCGGCAGCTCCTTTAACGCGTCGCCGAGCCCGGATTGCTGCTGAAACTCTGCCAGAGCCTGATTTTTGCTGATGTATTCGGCATCTGCCACGCCGGGCATCTGCTTGATCTGCTCACGCAGAGCGTCGCCCTCGGTGGCGCTGGCGTCCAACTCCAGGTAAAGCGAAATCTGCGCCGCACGCTGCCACGAACCGCCCAAACGCTCGACGTTGTTCAGCAACAACGACAGGCCCATGGGCAAGCTCAAGGCGATGGCCATCACCAGACAGGTGAAAAAGCTGCCAATGGGTTGTTTGCCCAAACGACGCAAGCTGTCGAATACGCTGGAGCGATGGGCTTCCAGCCAAGCATTCAGCAAGGTGCTGAAATCCGGGCCGTCATCGTCGTCCCGTGGCTTTTTCTTTTTCTGCGGCGTCGGCTCGGCGGCTTTGGGCGCGACGCGCTCCGAGACTTTGGGGCTACGGGTGGCGCTCATACAGCCTCCCCGTCGCCGATCAAGCGGCCGCGTTGCAAGGTCAGCATGCGATGGCGCATGCGCGCAATCAGCGCCAGGTCATGGCTGGCGATCAGCACGCTGGTGCCCAAACGGTTGATGTCTTCGAACACACCCATGATTTCCGCTGCCAGACGTGGGTCGAGGTTACCGGTCGGTTCATCCGCCAGCAGTAACGCCGGACGGTGGACGATGGCCCGAGCGATGCCCACACGCTGTTGCTGGCCTGTGGACAAGTCACCCGGGTACAGATCGGTCTTGTCCGAGAGCGCCACGCGTTCCAGGGCCGAGTCGACGCGCTTGGTGATTTCCGCCTTGGACAACCCGAGGATTTGCAGGGGCAAGGCGATGTTGTTGAATACCGTGCGATCGAACAGCAACTGGTGATTCTGGAACACCACGCCTATCTGGCGCCGCAGGAACGGGATTTGCGAGGTACTGATCTGTCCCAGATCCTGACCGGCCAACAACAATTTGCCAGTGGTCGGTCGCTCCATGGCCAGCAGCAGCCGCAACAGCGTGCTTTTACCGGCGCCGGAGTGGCCAGTGACAAACAAAAACTCACCACGACGCACTCGAAAGCTCAGCTCATGCAAGCCGACGTGTCCGTTCGGATAGCGTTTACCAACCTGTTCGAAACGAATCATGTGCGCTCCCGCTCGGCGAACAGAGCTTGAACAAAGGGTTCTGCTTCAAAGGTACGCAAATCATCGATGCCTTCACCCACGCCGATATAACGGATCGGCAGGCCAAACTGCTTGGCCAGGGCGAAGATCACGCCGCCTTTGGCAGTACCGTCGAGCTTGGTCAGGGCCAGACCGGTCAGGGTCACGGTCTGATTGAACTGCTTGGTCTGATTGATTGCGTTCTGCCCCGTGCCCGCGTCCAGCACCAACAGCACTTCGTGCGGCGCGTCGGCATCGAGCTTGCCAATGACCCGGCGAACTTTTTTCAGTTCTTCCATCAGGTTGTCTTTGGTGTGCAACCGACCGGCGGTGTCCGCGATCAGCACATCGATACCACGCGCCTTGGCCGCCTGTACCGCATCAAAGATTACCGAAGCCGAATCTGCACCGGTATGTTGGGCGATGACCGGAATGTGATTGCGCTCACCCCAGACCTGTAACTGCTCCACCGCCGCCGCACGGAAGGTGTCGCCCGCCGCGAGCATGACCTTTTTACCTTCGAGTTGCAGCTTCTTCGCCAGCTTGCCGATGGTCGTCGTTTTGCCTGCGCCGTTGACGCCCACCACCAGAATCACGAACGGCTTGTGCTGTGCCGTGATGACCAATGGCTGTTCGACCGGCTTGAGCATAGCCGCCAGTTCCGCCTGCAACGACTTATAGAGTGCATCGCTGTCGGTCAACTGCTTGCGCGCGACCTTCTGAGTCAGGCTCTGGATGATCACCGACGTTGCTTCGACGCCTACATCGGCCGTCAGCAGTCGGGTTTCTATTTCTTCGAGCAGGTCATCGTCGATGGCCTTTTTGCCAAGAAACAGACTCGCCATACCCTCGCCCAGGCTGGCGCTGGTTTTCGACAGGCCTTGCTTGAGACGAGCGAAGAAGCCGGCTTTACTGGCTTCTGTCGGCGCGGGGCTGACCGGAGCGGGAGCGACTTCAACCACTGGAACCACTGGCGCGACCGGCTGGGATGCAGGCACTAAAACGGGTGCCGGCGCGGCCATTGGCTCAGGGACTACAACCGGCTCAGCCACAACAACCGCTACAGGCACGACAATAGGCGGCAGCTCGGCAGGTGCCGGCGGCATGATCGGCGCGCTGAGCACGGGGATCGTCGGCGTAACGTGTAGTTCGAGCTCATCGATCAGCGCCACGGACTCTTCGGCCACCGGCAAGATCAGCCAAGGCTCGGACACCGGACTGACCAACGGCGATGACTCAAAGGCTGGCTGGGGCACAGACGCGGCCACTGTCTCAGGCCGAGGCTCTGGTGCCAATTGCGGCACGAATGATGGCTCAACAGCTGCCGGAGCAGGGTCGATGACCACCTCGGGCGCTGCTGTGGATAAGTTTTGTGGCGGCTCGGCAACGGTTTCCTGCGGCTTCTTGCGCAGCCATCCGAACAGGCCTTTTTTCTCTACAGCCGGAGCTGGGGTCTTCTTGTCGTCGTTGGAACCAAACATGGAGGACGGCTATCTCAAGGTAGCGACGCGCCAGAGCGGCGCCTCTGAAAAAATCTGTCAATGCGAAACAGACTGCTTTTGACCCGGCTTGTTCATCCGCGGCCCAGAAATTGTAGGTATTTACCGGTACACAAACGTCATTTCAATCCGTTTCGACCACGTCAGAGCAGAACCGATAGTTCACGTTACAGTTCTAACCGTGGCCGCCGGTCAAACGGCCCCGTATCCTAACACCCCCGCGCCCGCCGACGCTAAGTTCAAGCAGGCCGCCTTACAGGTTCAAAACGAATGAATGCTCTAGCCCGCCGTGCCGTAGGCCTGCTACTCAGCACCGTATGTCTGCCACTGTCAGCATTGGCTGCAGACCCGCAGCCTACTCATGAGTTCACCCTGGACAATGGCCTGAAAGTCATTGTCCGCGAAGACCATCGCGCCCCCGTGGTGGTTTCGCAGGTTTGGTACAAAGTCGGCTCCAGCTATGAAACCCCTGGCCAGACCGGGTTGTCCCACGCCCTGGAACACATGATGTTCAAAGGCAGCAAAAACGTAGGCACGGGCCAGGCCTCGCTGATCCTGCGTGATCTGGGCGCTGAAGAAAACGCGTTCACCAGTGACGACTACACCGCGTATTACCAGGTCTTGGCCCGTGATCGCCTGGGCGTAGCGTTCGAGCTGGAAGCCGACCGGATGGCCAGCCTGCTCCTGCCCGCTGACGAGTTCAGCCGCGAAATTGAAGTGATCAAGGAAGAGCGCCGCCTGCGCACCGACGACAAGCCCAGCGCCAAGGCCTATGAACGCTTCAAGGCCATGGCTTACCCCGCCAGCGGCTACCACACGCCGACCATTGGCTGGATGGCCGACCTGGACCGGATGAACATTGAAGAGCTGCGCCATTGGTACAACGCCTGGTATGTGCCGAACAACGCCACATTGGTGGTGGTCGGCGATGTGCAGCCCGATGAAGTGAAAGCCCTCGCGCAACGCTATTTCGGTCCGATCCCTCGGCGCGAAGTGCCGCCGTCGAAGACCCCGCTGGAGTTGGCCGAACCCGGTGAACGAAAAATCATCCTGCATGTGCAGACTCAATTGCCCAGCCTGATGTATGGCTTTAACGTGCCAAGCCTGGCCACCGCCAAAGACCCAAGCTCGATCAATGCCCTGCGCCTGATTTCCGCCCTGCTCGATGGCGGCTACAGCGCACGCATTCCGACCCGCCTGGAGCAAGGTGAAGAACTGGTGTCTGGCGCCTCGTCGAGTTACGACGCCTTCAGTCGTGGCGATAGCCTGTTCATGATCAGCGCAACCCCCAACACGCAGAAGAAAAAAACCCTCGCGGATGTTGAAGCCGGTATTTGGCGCCTGTTGAATGAGCTGAAAACCACGCCACCCTCCAATGAAGAGCTGGAACGGGTTCGAGCGCAGGTGATTGCGAGCCTGGTCTACGAGCGTGATTCGATTACCAGCCAGGCCAACACGATCGGCCAACTGGAAACCGTCGGCCTGTCGTGGAAGCTGATCGACGAAGAACTCAATGCGCTGCAAAGCGTGACACCGGCAGATATCCAGAAAGCCGCACGCACCTATTTCATCCGCGAACGTCTCAGCATTGCGTACGTTTTGCCCGAGGAGACTGCACATGAGTGAGCCAAAGGGTCCACGTTACGCCCTGCTCGGCTTGGGAGCCCTGGTCCTGGTGATCGTGCTCGGCGTCTTTATCGCTCGCCCGGCCGAGCCTGATAGCAGCGCCACGGACACCACCACGCTGACGAATACCCCCCCAGCGCAGCCTGAGTCAGGCAAACCCACCAACAACCTGCAATCCCTGAAAGAGCTCGACGGCAAGCCGCCAGCAAGGCGTACATTGAATATCAAGACCTGGAAAACCGCCGAAGGCGCCAAGGTGATGTTCGTCGAATCGCGTGAATTACCGATGTTCGACATGCGCCTGACCTACGCTGCGGGTAGCAGCCAGGATCAAGGTACACCCGGCATCGCTGTGCTGACCAACGCCATGCTCAATGAAGGTGTGGCGGGCAAAAATGTGAGCGCCATCGCTGAAGGTTTCGAAGGCTTGGGCGCCGAGTTTGGCAATGGTGCTTATCGCGACATGGCCGTGACGTCCCTGCGCAGCCTCAGTGCAGTGGATAAACGCGAACCCGCGCTGAAGTTGTTTTCCGACGTGGTAGGGAAACCGACATTCCCCGCCGACTCGCTGATGCGGATCAAAAACCAGTTGCTGGCTGGCTTCGAATACCAGAAACAAAACCCCGGCAAACTGGCCGGCAATGAGCTGTTCAAGCGCCTCTATGGCGACCACCCTTACGCACACCCTAGCGAAGGGACAGCCAAAAGCATTGCACCGATTACCATCGCCCAGCTCAAGGCGTTCCATGCCAAGGCGTATGCCGCAGGCAATGCGGTGATCGCATTGGTGGGCGACCTGTCCCAATCAGAAGCAGAGGCGATTGCCGCTCAGGTTTCCGCTGCCCTGCCGAAAGGCCCGGCGCTGCCGAAAATCGAACAGCCGGCTGAACCAAAACCCGGTAAAACCCACATCGAGTTCGCGTCCAAGCAGACGCACTTGATGCTCGCTGAACTGGGGATCGACCGCAATGATCCGGACTACGTCGCGCTGACACTGGGCAACTCGGTACTCGGCGGTGGTGGCTTCGGCAGTCGCTTGATGACGGAAGTGCGGGAAAAACGCGGCCTGACCTACGGTGTCTCTTCGGGCTTCACCCCGATGCAGGTGCAAGGTCCGTTCATGATTGCCCTGCAGACCCGCGCGGAACTCAGCGAAAACACCCTGAAACTGGTTGAGGACATCACGCGTGACTTCCTCATCACAGGCCCCACCCAGAAAGAACTGGACGACGTCAAGCGTGAGTTGTCCGGCAGCTTCCCGCTGTCCACGGCCAGCAACGCGAGTATCGTTGGCGAGTTGGGCGCTATTGGCTTCTATGACCTGCCACTGACGTACCTCGAAGACTTCATGCAACAGGCGCAAAATGTGACCGTCGAGCAAGTCAAAGCCGCCATGAACAAACACCTGAACGTGGACAAGATGGTGATCGTCACTGCTGGCCCTACGGTGCCGCAAAACCCGTTGCCGCCACCCACTGACAAACCCACTGAACAACCTCTCGGGGTCCCGGAGCACTAATGGCTAATCCAAGACCAAAGGGCCACAACGGCCTGGGTCAACTACGCATCATCGGTGGAGAATGGGGTAGCCGTCGCCTGACCTTTCCCGACGCACCAGGCCTGCGCCCAACACCGGACCGCGTGCGCGAAACGCTGTTTAACTGGCTGGCGACGCACATCGAAGGCGCACGCGTGCTCGATGTGTTCACTGGCAGCGGCGCGCTTTATCTGGAAGCCCTGTCACGCGGCGCGAGCATGGCCCTGGCCCTGGACAACAACGCCGAGGCCCTCGCCAGCCTGCGGCGGAATCTGGACATGCTCGGGTGTGCAGTCGGCCAGGTCTCACACACCGACAGCCTGCGTTATCTGGAAACCCAGACGCCGGTTCAGTTTGACCTGGTCTTTCTCGACCCACCCTTCCACCAAAGCCTGCTGCCGGCAGCCTGCGCCCTGCTCGAAGAGCGCCAGTGGCTGGCCGACAGCGCGTGGATCTACACTGAAAGCGAAACCCCGCCGTCATCTATCGGCTTGCCAGGCAACTGGCGCCTGCACCGGGAGAAAAAAGCCGGGCAGGTGTATTACGCGCTGTGGCAGCGGAGTGCCGAGATAGAGGGCTGATAGAAGCATCAACCCTTCGCGAATAAATTCGCTCCCACGGGGTTCGCGCAGTCCCCGTGGAGCTTCAACCCCTACCGCTGAAGAAAAACCCCGGCACGTCGCTCCCCAGTTGTGGCAACGTAACGCTTATGCAGTAAACATGAATTGCAGACGAGTTCGAACGTGCCTAGCCAACCTGTTACGCCCACGCTTCCAGAGCCGTTTATTCCCGCTTTAGGATTGGGTAACCCGCACCTGCAAACGTTGTGGGGCCCCCTGTGGCGCAAGAAAGCCCGGCTTGAGCGACAGCGTGAACGGATTTGGTTGGACGATGGCGACTTTCTTGATCTGGACTGGCACGGCCCACATGAGGCCGACACGCCCTTGGTCCTGGTATTGCACGGTCTGACCGGTTCGTCGAACTCGCCTTACGTGGTGGGTTTGCAACAGGCGTTGGCGAAGCAGGGTTGGGCCAGCGTGGCATTGAACTGGCGTGGTTGCTCGGGCGAACCCAATCTTTTGCCGCGCAGCTACCACTCCGGCGCGAGTGAAGACCTCGCCAGTGTGGTGGCCCATCTGCGTACCCAGCGACCTTTGGCGCCGCTGTATGCGGTGGGCTATTCGCTGGGTGGCAATGTGTTGCTCAAGCATCTGGGCGAAGTGGGCAGCAGCAGTTCGCTGCTGGGGGCCGTCGCGGTGTCGGTGCCGTTCCGGCTGGATCAGTGCGCTGATCGCATTGGCCAAGGCTTTTCCAAGGTGTATCAGGCGCATTTCATGCGCGAAATGCTGGCGTATATCAAAGATAAACAACAGCGTTTCCAGCATGAAGGCCTCAGCGAAGGCCTGGCGGAACTGGCGGCACTCGGTTCGCTGGAGAACATGCGCACATTCTGGGATTTCGATGGCCGGGTCACGGCCCCCTTGAATGGCTTTGCCGACGCCAAGGACTATTACCGTCGCGCCTCCAGCCGGTATTTTCTGGGCGAAATTCGTACGCCGACACTGATCATCCACGCCGCCGACGATCCGTTCGTATTCCCTCACAGCCTGCCCGAAGCGGACGAACTGTCGTCCAGTACCCACTTCGAGCTGCAAGCCCATGGCGGTCACGTCGGATTCGTTGAGGGGTCGCTGAAAAACCCGAGTTATTACCTCGAACGGCGCATCCCCCATTGGCTGAATACTGCCCATCGCTTGACCTTCGCCCTGAGTGGGTGACGACTTCAGCGTCGTTGCACAATCCTTCAAGACAGTCTCTCCCTGACTATTTAAGATGCGGGCACAAAGGAGAGACTCATGTCCCGCTATCAGCTTTATACCCGTGGCATACGCGACAGCGTGCCTATGTTGGTCGGCATCGCGCCGTTCGGCATTATTTTCGGCACCTTGGCGGGCGCGGGCGGTTTATCGTTATGGCAAGCGCTCGGGATGTCGATGTTCGTGTACGCCGGTTCCGCGCAATTTATCGTCGTCAGCCTAATGGGCACCGGTGCCAGCGCGGTGGTGATTCTGCTGACCACTTTTATCGTCAATCTGCGTCACGTGCTGTACAGCGCCACGCTGCAACCCCAGGTGAACGAGTTGCCGCAACGCTGGCGGGTGTTGCTGGCGTTCTGGCTGACCGATGAGACATTCGCCGTGGTTCAGCGCTTTTATATCGTGCACGGACGTACGCCGCTGGCGCATTGGTATTGGCTCGGTGTCGCCAGCGCGTTGTATGCCTGCTGGGTGAGCAGCTCGGTGGTGGGTGTGCTGTTTGGTCAGGCGGTGCCGGATCTGGCTGGCTGGGGGTTGGAGTTCGCCATGCTCGCGACCTTTATTGGCATCGTCGTGCCTTTATTGCGCAATCAACCGCAAATAGCGGCGGCACTGGCGGCTGGCGCGGTCGCGTTGCTGACGTTTACCTGGCCCTACAAACTCGGTCTGATGGCGGCGGCCTTCAGCGGGATCGCCGTGGGTGTCTTGCTTGAGCGCCTACGCTCGGGTGCCCGCAACGAAGCGTCGAGCAACGAGGTGCACTCATGAATTACTGGTGGCTGATTCTCGGCATGGCCGTTATTACGTTTCTGATGCGCTACAGCCTGTTCGCCTGGCCGCATTTGCGCTTTCCGTCCGTGGTGCGCCAAGGGCTGCACTATGTGCCGACGGCGGTGCTGACCGCGATTGTGGTACCCGGCATGCTGCTGCCCGATGGCGAACATTGGCAATTGAGTCCAACTAACGCCTACTTGCTGGCGGGCCTCGCAGCCATCGCCATCGCCGCCTTCAGTCGCAACTTGCTGGCGACCATCGGCGGCGGCTTGCTGGTGTTCTTTCTGCTGCGCTGGGCGCTGGGGCAGATTTAGCGCTGAGGCTCAACGTCAGGGGCCTGTGGCAATAGCGCGCTTCGGATCGGTAATCCATTCGCTCCACGATCCGGCGTACAGCGAACCCAGTGGATACCCCGCCAGACACAGCGCAAACAGGTTATGGCAGGCTGTGACGCCTGAGCCGCAATAGGCCACCACATCATTCGGCGAACGATCACCCAACGTTGTCGCAAAGCGTTGCTTGAGCTGATCCGCGGGCAGAAAGCGTCCATCGGCACCCAGGTTTTCGTTGAACGCAGCACATTGCGCACCCGGGATATGCCCGGCGACCGGATCGATCGGCTCCACCTCGCCACGGAAGCGCGGTGCGGCGCGGGCATCGAGCAGCGTCATTTCCGGCTGACCAAGACGCGCTTGCAGCGCTTGGGCGCTGAGCAGCATCGAATCATCCGGCTCACCGGTGAGCGTCCCTTTCTTGTTTTCCGGCGCATCCAGGCTCAACGGCAAACCCGCCGCGTGCCAAGCCTTGAGACCGCCATCGAGCAGATATACGCCCTCGCGCTTGCCCAGCCACGCCAGCAACCACCAGCCACGGGCCGCAAACGCGCCGGGGCCGTCGTCGTACAGCACAACATTGCTGTCCTGACTGATACCCCACTCCTGCAATCGCTGGATCAGCACGTCCGGTTTTGGCAAAGGATGGCGCCCTGTCACGCCCTTAATCACCTTGCCGCTGAAATCACGCTCCAGATCAGCGAACCTGGCCCCGGCGATATGCCCTTCGGCATAACTGCGCTGGCCATAGTCGGGGTCTTCCAGAGTGAAGCGACAATCGAGAATCACCCACCCCGATTGCTGTTGACGAGCAGCCAGTTGTTCCGGACTGATCAGTTGCGCGATGGACATGGCAGGCTCCTGTGAGAAAAATTCGGATCGTTCTTATGACAAAGCAGACGTCAGGGCGTTTCCTCCAACGCTCGACCCAGTGGCACATAAAATTCGTCGCACAGTACATTCACTGCGTCACGGGCTTCTGGCGTGACGTAGCCCAACTCCAGCATCAGCACCTGATACACACCTCGGCGCATGGCGTCTTCACTGAGTCGCGTGGCGTCTTCGCGCGTGGTGCACAAGAACCGCACCCATGACGTAAGGATAATCCAGACATTGAGGGTCAATGACTCGATCTGCACCTTGTCCATACACAAGATACCCGCCTCGACGAAGCCGCTGTAGATGGCCATGCCCTGAATCAGGCAGTGCAGGGAAAACCGTCGATAGCGCGCGGCCAATTCTGGATCGGCGTCGAGCAGATGCTCCAGATCGCGATGCAGAAAACGGTAGCGCCACATGCCGTCGAGCAGCTCCATCAAATAGAAACGCTTGTCCTCAACGCCCGGCAGACGCCCCTTGGGCGGACGCAAAAAGCTGTCTACCAAGGTTTCGTACTCGGTGAACAGTTCGGCGATGATCGCCTGCTTATTGGGGAAGTGGTAGTACAGATTGCCCGGCGAAATGTCCATGTGCGCAGCAATGTGGTTGGTGCTGACACTGCGTTCGCCCTGCTCGTTGAACAGCTCCAGGCTGTTATGCACGATGCGCTCGCGGGTTTTGATGCGTGGGGCCATGTTCAACTCGACGGCTTAAACGTGTGGAGAATGTGCAGCATCTTAGCGCAGGCGGTGTCGGGTATATCCCACAGAATTGCGAGGAATCTGTGGGAGCGAATTCATTCGCGAAGAGATCAGCACGGTTCTGGATTTGACTTTATAGAGCAATAACTCTAAAAATATAGCATAACGCCAATAAGAGCCACGACCATGCCTGCCGAAATCGCCTATCAGCAAGAGTCCGAGCACGCCTTCAATGAGCTTGAGCAACTGTTCAACCGCCAGCGCAAGGCTTTCGCGGCCAATCCGATGCCGCCCGCCGGGCAGCGCCTGCAATGGCTCAAGGCCTTGCGCACGCTACTGAGCGATGAGCGGCAAGCATTGATCGACGCCATCAACAGTGATTTCAGCCACCGCAGCGCCGATGAAACCTTGCTGGCAGAGTTAATGCCTAGCCTGTTAGGCATCCAGTACGCCAGCAAGCACCTGAAAAAATGGATGAAGCCTTCGCGGCGACACGTCGGCGTGGCGTTTCAACCGGCGTCGGCCAAAGTGATCTATCAACCGCTGGGTGTGGTCGGGGTGATCGTGCCGTGGAATTACCCGTTATTCCTCGCCATCGGCCCACTGGTCGGCGCGCTGTGTGCGGGTAATCGGGTGATGCTCAAGCTCAGCGAGTCGACGCCAACCACCGGCCAGTTGCTCAAGCGCCTGTTGGCCCAAGTGTTCCCGGAAGATCTGGTCGCGGTGGTGCTGGGCGAGGCCGACGTCGGCATGGCCTTCTCGACATTGCCTTTTGATCATTTATTGTTCACCGGCTCTAGCAGCATCGGTAAGCACGTGATGCGTGCCGCTGCCGAAAACCTGACCCCGGTTACCCTGGAGTTGGGTGGGAAATCTCCGGCCATCGTGTCCAACGATGTGCCGCTCAAGGATGCCGCCGAACGCATCGCTTTTGGCAAAACCCTGAATGCCGGACAAACCTGCGTCGCACCCGACTATGTGCTGGTGCCTGAAGATCGGGTCGACGGGTTTGTCGACGCCTATCGAAACGCGGTGCAGAAGTTTTATCCGACGCTGGCCGACAACCCGGACTACACCGCGATCATCAACGACCGACAGTTGGCCCGGCTCAACCGTTACCTCGACGACGCCAGCAGTAAAGGCGCGCGGGTGATTCCGCTGTTCGGCCAAGGCCAGGGACGACGGATGCCGTTCAGTCTGCTGCTCAACGTCAGCGATGACATGACCGTGATGCAGGACGAAATTTTCGGCCCGTTGCTGCCCATTGTTCCGTACAGCCGTATTGATCAGGCGTTTGCCTACATCAATCAGCGCCCGCGCCCGTTGGCGTTGTACTACTTTGGCTACAACAAGGCCGAGCAGCAGCGCGTACTGGAACAGACTCACTCCGGCGGCGTGTGCCTGAACGACACGCTGATGCATGTCGCCCAGGATGACATGCCCTTCGGCGGCGTCGGCCCGTCCGGTATGGGCCACTACCATGGCCATGAAGGCTTCCTGACCTTCAGCAAAGCCAAGGGCGTCTTCATCAAACAGCGTTTCAATGCGGCCCGGTTGATTTACCCGCCGTATGGCAAAGCGATCCAGAGGCTGGTGTACAAGCTGTTCATTCGCTAGCCCTGACAGCCTCCATAAAACAGGTCCATAAAAGCTGGTCTATAAAAACAGGTCCATAAGAACAATGAACAACAGCCTGTCTGAAAACCCTCGCCTGTCACGTCGGGGCTTACTGAAAGTCGGCCTGTGTGCTGGCGCCTTTCTGTCCACTGTCGGGCTCACGGCGAGCCTGACCGGTTGTTCGGCCAGCACGTCTGCCAGCGGTTTCGCCGTATTGCGCAGCTGTGATCTGCCCTTCTTGCGCGCGCTGATTCCGGTGATGCTCAAGGGCGGCATGGGTGATGTTGCGCTACCGAATGCCATTGCCGGCACCCTGCAAAGCATTGACGCCAGCCTTGATCGACTGTCACCGGAAATGCTCAAACTGACGCAGCAATTATTCGATGTGCTGGCACTGCCGGTCACCCGAGGTCCGTTGACCGGCGTCTGGGGCGGCTGGGAAAACGCCAGCCCACTACAGATGACAGCCTTTCTCGATCGCTGGGAAAACAGCGCGTTGAGCCTGTTGCGCATGGGCCATAGCGCCCTGCTGCAACTGGTGACGATGGCGTGGTACAGCCGCCCGGAATCTTGGGCACATTGCGGTTATCCCGGCCCGCCGACTGTTTGAATCGCACACGCCCCCAGCAAATAAAAATAAATAGATCGAGGTCCTATGCCCGTTCCTGATGTGTTTCGAGAAGGCCTTGCCCGTGGCTGGAAAACCTACAACGGCGCGCAATTGACCCAAGACCTGACGCTGGAGGCGGATGTCGCGATCATTGGCAGCGGTGCCGGTGGCGGTACCACGGCGGAAATTCTCAGTGCGGCCGGCTACAAGGTATTGCTGATCGAAGAAGGCCCGCTGAAAACCAGCAGCGACTTCAAAATGCTCGAAGATCAGGCTTATTCCAGCCTTTATCAGGAAGGCATAGGCCGCATGAGCAAGGACGGCGCGATTACCATCCTGCAAGGCCGCGCGGTCGGCGGCACCACATTGATCAACTGGACGTCGAGCTTTCGCACCCCCGAACCGACCCTGGAACACTGGGCCAAAGAACACGCGGTCAAAGGCCACAGTGCAGCCGAAATGGCACCGTGGTTCGCCAAAATGGAGCAACGTCTGGGCGTTGCCCCGTGGGCCATGCCACCCAACGCCAACAACGACGTGATCCGCCGCGGTTGCGAACACTTGGGTTACAGCTGGAAAGTCATCCCGCGCAATGTGCGCGGCTGCTGGAACCTGGGGTATTGCGGCATGGGCTGCCCGACCAATGCAAAACAATCGATGCTGGTCACGACCATCCCCGCGACCTTGGATAAGGGCGGTGAATTACTGTATCTGGCCCGCGCCGAACGCTTGATGATCAAGGGCGATAAGGTCGTCGGCCTGCAATGCCTGGGTATGGATGAGCGCTGCGTGGCGCCCAACGGCCGCCGTATCACGGTCAACGCCCGGCATTACATAGTGGCCGGTGGCGGCATCAATAGCCCCGCCTTGCTGATGCGTTCCGAAGCCCCCGATCCTCACAAACGCGTGGGCAAGCGCACGTTCCTGCACCTGACGAGCTTTTCTGCCGCGCGGTTCGATCGAGTGATCAATCCGTTTTATGGCGCGCCGCAGTCAATCTATTCCGACCATTTCCAATGGACCGACGGCACCACCGGGCAGATGTCTTACAAACTCGAAGTGCCACCGCTACAACCGGCGCTGGCCAGCACCCTGCTCGGCGGCTTCGGCCAGGAAAACGCGGAACGCATGGCGCAGCTGCCTAACACCCACATGATGTTGGCCCTGATGCGCGACGGTTTCCACCCGGACAGCCCTGGCGGTAGCGTACAACTGCGCGGCGACGGCACGCCGGTGCTTGACTATCAGGTGTCGTCTTACGCCTGGGACGGCATTCGCCGGGCCTATCACAGCATGGCCGAGATCCAGTTTGCTGGCGGGGCCAAGGCGGTGATGCCGGTACATGAAGACACTGGTTACGTGAAAACCCTGGCCGAGGCGCGATCGGTCATCGACGGTTTGAGCCTGGAAACGTACCGCACTCGACTGGGGAGCGCTCACGTGATGGGTGGTTGTGCCATGGGCGAAGAGCAGAAAACAGCGGTGTGCGACAGCCTCGGCCGGCATCATCAGCTGAGTAATCTGTCGATCCATGACGGCTCTTTATTTCCCACCAGCATCGGTGCCAACCCGCAGCTGTCGGTCTACGGCCTGACCGCGCAACTGGCGACTTTACTGGGCGAAAGGCTGAAATCAGCTTAAAATTTGCGTCATGCACGGACCACCGTAGGAGCTGCCAAAGGCTGCGATAGGTCGGGGTCGCGGGCGACCGGCACTACCTCAGAAAGACCAAGAAAACGGCCGCTTCGCGCCCGATCGCAGCCTTCGGCAGCTCCTACAACAACCGACGCAACCGGCCCTTCGCATAAATAATAGTGCCCCCACCATCCATAAGGCGACTTGGCCCGCCGGGATTGCTGCGATACCATCCGAGTCCCCAACGGACTCCGACAAGGACGACGCGATGAACCGAGTGTTGTACCCAGGCACCTTCGACCCTATCACCAAGGGCCATGGCGACCTGGTCGAACGTGCCTCGCGCCTGTTCGACCAAGTGGTCATCGCTGTCGCCGCCAGCCCGAAGAAAAACCCGCTGTTTTCCCTGGAACAGCGCGTCGAGATGGCCCGCGAGGTCACCAAACATCTGCCCAATGTTGAAGTGGTAGGTTTTTCCAGCTTACTGGCACACTTCGCCAAAGAGCAGAACGCCAATGTGTTCCTGCGTGGGCTGCGGGCGGTATCGGACTTCGAATACGAGTTCCAGCTGGCCAACATGAACCGCCAATTGGCGCCGGACGTGGAGAGCCTGTTCCTTACACCCTCCGAGCGTTATTCGTACATTTCCTCGACACTGGTCCGTGAAATTGCAGCGCTGGGCGGTGATATCACCAAGTTTGTACACCCTTCAGTGGCTGCGGCATTGAACGAACGGTTCAAACGCTAAGGTGCATCCCGAACACTAATGCGGCACAATTCACCGCATTAGTTTTCATATGCCCCGGCGCTGACCGCGGCAGGAGTGTTCCATGTCCCTAATCATCACCGACGATTGCATCAATTGCGACGTCTGCGAACCCGAGTGCCCGAACGAGGCGATTTCTCAAGGTGAGGAGATCTACGTGATCAATCCAAACCTGTGCACCGAATGCGTTGGCCATTACGACGAACCGCAGTGCCAGCAAGTCTGCCCCGTGGATTGCATCCCGCTGGATGAAACCCACGTCGAGAGCAAAGATGAGCTGATGGCCAAATACCTGGTTCTGACCAGCAAAACCTAACCCCTCGACACTCCTGCACTCGCCAGCCGGGCTGCACTGCCTGTCGATAAAAGCGAGTTCTGGATGCCCCGCAAGCTGAATCGCCTCTCGTCCCTGCTCGGCGCCCTGCTTCTGCTGTGCGCCCTCGTCGCTCAGGCCAAGGCGCCGCAATACGCCGCCATCGCCAGTCCCCATCCGCAGGCAACCGCCGCGGGTCGAGAAATATTGTTCGTGGGTGGCAACGCGTTCGACGCTGCCGTGGCGGTCAGTGCCGCGTTGGCCGTTGTTGAGCCTTACGCTTCCGGGCTGGGCGGTGGTGGATTCTTCCTGCTACGGCAAAACGGTGAACCGACTCGCTATCAGTTCCTTGATGCCCGCGAACGTGCGCCGCTCAACGCCAGCCAGAACATGTATCGCCGCGATGGCAAAGTGCAACCCGCACTGTCGCTCAACGGGCCATTGGCTGCCGCCATTCCAGGCTTACCCGCAGCGTTGGTCGAGTTGGCCGAGCACTACGGCAAACTGCCGCTGAAGACCTCGCTGGCGCCGGCCATCCGCTTGGCGTATCAGGGTTTTGCGGTCGACCCGGTGTATCAGGAGCGCGCTGGCTGGCGCTTGTCCGCCTTGCGCGACAACCCGGAGAGCGCCCGGCTGTTCCTGCGCCACGGGGAAGTCCCGGCGCTGGGCGAGATCATCAAGCAACCGGAACTGGGGTTGACCCTTGATCGCCTCGCCGACAAGGGACGCGCCGGTTTCTACGAAGGCCTGATCGGCCAAACGCTGGTCAACGGGGTCAGGTCCGCTGGGGGAATCTGGGTAGCCGACGATCTGGAGCGCTATCGAATCATCGCCCGCGAGCCGCTACGCTTTCAATTAGCGGATAACCGCGAGCTGATCAGCGCCCCGCCACCGTCCGCAGGTGGCGTCGCACTGGCCCAAAGCCTGACGATGCTGCAGCAGTTGCCGTGGCGTGAGGCCGACAAGGTGCAGCGTGCCCACTACGTGGTGGAAGTGCTACGCAGGGCTTACCGCGACCGGGGTTTGCTGGGCGACCCGGATTTTGTCCACAACCCGTTGGCCCATGTGCTGGATAGCGACTATTTGAAACACCTGGCCAGCAGCATCGACCCGCGCAAGGCAACGCCCAGCGCCAGCCTGCCGCCTGCGCCCAAGTGGCGAGAGGGCGATCACACCACTCATTTCGCCATTCTCGACAGCGATGGCAATGCGGTCGCTGCGACGCTTTCGGTGAATCTGCCGTTTGGTTCAGCGTTTAGCGTGCCCGGCACCGGTGTGATACTTAATAACGAAATGGACGACTTTGCCGCAGACCCTCAGGGCAGCAATGCCTATGGCCTGGCTGGCAGCCAGGCAAATTCAATCGCGGCGGGCAAACGGCCGCTGTCGAGCATGAGCCCAAGTTTTATTGAAAGTCCGACGGAGTTCAGCGCATTCGGCACGCCGGGCGGCAGCCGTATTCCGAGCATGGTGCTGTTGTCGATGCTGCAATACCTGGACGGCCAGCCCGTGGCGACGTGGCCCGCCGTGCCGCGCTATCACCATCAGTACCTACCGGACGTTATCGAGTACGAGCCCGACGCCTTCACCCCGGAGCAACTGACTGAGCTGCAAACCCGCGGCTACAGCCTCAAGGACACCCAGCGCGCCTATGGTAATCAGCAGGTACTGCTCTGGAACAAGGACACTGCCAAGGTCGAAGCCGCCAGTGATCCTCGCGGGCTGGGGGTTCCAGCGGTCTTTGATCCGAAGGTCAGGCAAGCAGCGCCTTAGCGCTCATCGCCACACCGCTTATTCGCGTTTGTTGTAGCCATTACCCGTGCAACCCAGGCAGCGCACGAACGCTGCTTTGCCAGGGTCCACCACCAGCGCCTTGCCCGCGTCGCCAATGCCACCGCCAGCTGCGGCAAACGGTAGCGCCACCACGAACACCACGGCACCCACCGCTGTTGCCGCAATCAGCAAAGGGCGGGCAATCAACAGGTCGGCGATCATGGCGTAGGCCGGGGGCGCTTCGAGGGAGTAAGTTGGATCTCCGCTCCCGTGTGACTCTGCTTCAGCCTGTGCAGGCAGCACCTGCAAGCCGAACAGCATGGCCAACGCAACAGCAAGGGTACGGAACGGACTCATGGCGTGATCCTTCAAGCTCAAAGGTAGTAATGCTCGTCACTATAAACAGCAACGCCGGTTTCGCAAGGTTTGCAGCTATTAGATACAACTTCATGCACGCACAGACTTGCCGCGCCTACGTGACCTCTACGTCTGGCAACGCGGGCAGTACACGCTGGTACGTTGACCGAGCTTTATTTCGCGCAACTCAGTGCCGCAGACCTTGCACGGCTGATGGCCGCGACCGTAGACGAACAACTCCTGCTGAAAGTAGCCCGGTTGGCCATCGCCGCCAATAAAGTCCTTGAGCGTCGTGCCGCCGCGCTCGATGGCGTGGATCAGAATCCGCTTGATCTCGATCGCCAACTTCACATAGCGCGCCCGGGAGATGCCTTTGGCCTCGCGACGCGGGTCGATACCGGCGGCAAACAAGGCTTCAGTCGCATAAATATTGCCGACCCCGACCACCACCGCGTTGTCCATGATGAAGGGTTTTACCGCCATGGAGCGCCCGCGAGAGCGTTCGAACAAACGCTCGCCATCGAACAAATCGGTCAACGGCTCCGGCCCGAGACGAACCAGCAATTCGTGATTGAGCGGGTCGAGGCTCCAGAGCATCGCGCCAAAACGGCGTGGATCGGTGTAGCGCAGGGCCATGCCCGACTCCAGTTCGATATCCACGTGTTCATGCTTGGCCACAGGCAATCCGGCTTCGACCAGACGTAAATTACCCGACATGCCCAAATGGCTAATCAACGTCCCGACTTCGGCATTGATCAACAGGTACTTGGCGCGACGCTCCACCGATACGATCCGCTGCCCGGACAGGCGCACATCGAGGTCTTCGGGGATTGGCCAGCGCAAACGCCGGTCACGAACGATCACTCGACTGACGCGTTGACCTTCCAGATGCGGCGCGATGCCTCGGCGAGTGGTTTCGACTTCAGGTAATTCAGGCATGGACGACCCAGGCAAAGGAGCGGAGCGAGCTAGCGGGCGCCCAACTCGTGAATGGATTCTTTGAGGTTCTCGAAATCGTAATCGGACAGCCCGACGTAATCCAGAATCAGGTGGCCGATGCTGTCCCACTCATGGTCTTCACCCTGATTGCCCAGCACCCGATAGGACCCACACACATGTTCTGCCATTTTCAGGATCGCCAGCAGGTTTTTCAGTTGGCTGTGGTGACCTGACTCGTTCTGGAAAATCGCCAGGGCATTGTGATGGTTGGCAATGGCGTTGCTGACATACTCCGGCAAACGCCAGGACTTGGCAGTGAAATAGCCGACCACGGCATGATTGGTATTGAAGGCATGGTTCTCTGTGTCAACCACACGGCAGGTTGGGCTGGCCTTGGCGTAACCGTCTTCGAGCACACTCATGTAGTTGGGGAACCGCTTGAGCATCAGCGGAACGCCGCAATCATGGAACAACCCCAGCGCATACGCCTCGTCCACCGCCTGCGAGCCAGTGCGCTTGGCCAGCGTCAGGCAGGTCATCGCCACATCCTGCGCCGTGTCCCAGAAACGGTTGAGGGTAACAATGGTTTCGTCGGTCATTTCGCCCTTGATCGACTGCGCGTTGATCAGGTTGATGATCGAACGACTGCCCAACAGGTGCACCGCGCGCTGAATCGAGGCAATTTTATTGGTCAGCCCGTAATACGGCGAGTTGACGATTTTCAACAATGCGCCGGACAAGCCTGGATCCTGCGCAATCAACCGGGCGATTACCTCCAGATCTGGATCAGGCATGTATTGCTCCATCTGCAAATCCACCATGATTTGCGGCTGAGGCGGTACGCTGATGCCTTGCAGGGCCTGCTGAAACTGCTCGGAGGTTAACTCTTGTGGCATAAGGACATACTCTGGACTAGGCGGCGATTCTAACCTCTGCGCAGGTGCATCCGACAATCCTCAGAACAATGCCATGGACTCAACCCGTGGTTTATTCGAGTGATCGGGGCCCCGAGCCTGGATGACGCGTTATAATCTCGCTCTTTTTTCAGGAGCGACGTCATGTCCCTGCCTAGCTTGCGCCTCAAAGCCAATGCCGACCGTCGCTTGCGCGCCGGCCACTTGTGGGTCTACAGCAACGAAATCGATGTAGCCGCCACCCCACTCAACGGCTTTGCTGCGGGCGATCAAGCCATTCTGGAAGCGGCCGGCGGCAAACCATTGGGTATTGTGGCCATGAGCCCCAACAACCTGATCTGTGCTCGCCTGCTGTCCCGCGACATCAAGGTGCCGTTGGACAAATCGTTGCTGGTGCATCGCTTGAACGTGGCGCTGTCGTTGCGTGAACGCCTGTTCGACAAACCTTACTACCGCCTGGTCTTCGGCGACTCCGACCTGCTGCCAGGTCTGGTGGTCGATCGTTTTGGCGACATCCTGGTGGTGCAACTGGCTTCCGCCACCATGGAAAACCACAAGGAAGACCTGCTCGCGGCCTTGATTCAAGTGATCAAGCCGAGCGGTGTCCTGTTCAAGAATGACTCCGCCGCGCGCGATGCCGAAGGCCTCAACCGTTACGTCGAGACCGCCTTCGGCCTGGTACCTGAGTGGGTTGCGCTGGAAGAGAACGGGGTGAAGTTCGAAGCGCCAGTCATGGCCGGACAGAAAACCGGCTGGTTCTATGACCACCGCATGAACCGTGCGCGCATGGCACCGTACGTCAAAGGCAAACGCGTCCTGGATCTGTTCAGCTACATCGGCGGTTGGGGCGTGCAAGCGGCCGCATTCGGCGCCAGCGATGTGACCTGCGTCGACGCATCCTCTTTCGCGCTGGACGGCGTCGAACGTAACGCAGCACTCAACGGTTTCACCGACAAAGTGGCGTGCATCGAAGGCGACGTGTTTGAAGCATTGAAGGAACTGAAAAACGGCGAAGAGCGTTTCGACGTCATCGTCGCTGACCCACCGGCCTTCATCAAACGCAAAAAAGACCTGAAAAACGGCGAAGGCGCTTACCGCCGTCTCAACGAACAGGCCATGCGCCTGCTCAGCAAAGACGGGATTCTGATCAGCGCCTCCTGCTCGATGCACCTGCCGGAGGACGACCTGCAAAACATCCTCCTGACCAGCGCCCGCCACCTGGATCGCAACATGCAGTTGCTGGAACGCGGCGGCCAAGGCCCGGACCACCCGGTGCACCCGGCGATTGCCGAAACGCGGTACATCAAGAGCATGACCTGCCGGTTGCTGCCGAACAGCTGATCCTGATTGCCCCGCGGGTAAACACCTGCGGGGCACTGCTCGGTTCAGAGCTCCAGCACGTGCGTCGCGATACCGAAATACACCAGGACCCCGGCCGCATCTGCGATAGATGTGATCAGGGGGCCGCTGGCGGTAGCGGGGTCCAAACGCATGCGGCTGAGCAGGAACGGAAGGCTCATGCCGATCAGACTGCCGATCAATACGATGATCAGCATGCTGCTGGCGACCACCAGTGCAATATCCTGACCTCCCCGCATCATCCCCAGCGCAGCAACCGCGACCGACATCGTCACTCCCAACCCCAGCGCCACACCGCATTCACGACCCAACAAGCGCAACCAGTCGCTCATCACCACATCGCCCGTGGCCAATGCACGGACCATCAACGTGGCCGACTGAGCACCGGCATTGCCGCCGCTATCGACCAGTAATGGAAGAAAAAAGACGAGCACGATATTCGCGGCAATAGTGTCTTCGAACGCAGCGATCCCAGCGCCTGAGAACAGGTTGCCAAAGACCAGTAGCACCAGCCAGAGTACCCGTTTGCGGTACAACAGACTGATGGTCGCGTTTTTAAGACTGCCAATAGGCGTACCGATCAAGGCACCCTTGTGGAAGTCTTCGGTCGCTTCGTCGCGTTCGGCCTGAGCCAGGGTTGGCAGACGACGAAGCAGATGCGCCCGCTCTTCGGTGGACATCGCTCCAATCCGCTCGACCAGCTCGCTATTGGTGACGTTATTTTCCAGGGAGACACGCAGAGACTGCGCGAAGTTGAGTTCAGTCATTTTTTGCTCCAGCTATCACGGCGGATGGCTGGAGCACAAAAAAGCGTTAGCTGATCCGGCTCACAGACGAATCCACCGACGACGCGGTAAATACCCGTGTGAAAGTTCGTGGGGAACTAAAACTGGGAAGGTCCATGAAGGGGATATCTCGTGAGCCGCACATGCGGCGGGGGAATTTTAGAAAGAAGACGGGCGTGAAAACAAGCCAAAACGCTGATCCTTCATGAATTACAGAAACGTCCCACAGGGGGCCACGTGAGATTGCACATGACCAAGGAGCAAGCTTGCCCGCGATAAAGGTCGGAACGACCTTCGGCATTCCTTCCTGGCGCTGCAGGTGTAGAATCGCCTCTATTCATCGCCAGTCATCCCCGGCGGGTTTATGAGCTCAGGCCGAGCGCGCGGCGATCCCGTGACGTTATCGGTTCACCGCAGCATCCGGTCACTGCCGGGTGTTTGTGTCGTTAATAGAAGCTCTCCCCCCTTTCCTGATACCTGATTGCCGCCAGGAGTGCCCCATGCCTGATTACCGCTCGAAAACGTCCACCCACGGCCGCAATATGGCCGGCGCTCGCGCTTTGTGGCGTGCCACCGGGATGAAAGACGCCGATTTCAAAAAACCGATCATCGCCATCGCCAACTCGTTCACCCAGTTCGTGCCCGGCCATGTGCACCTCAAAGACATGGGCCAATTGGTTGCTCGTGAAATCGAGCGCGCCGGTGGCGTGGCCAAGGAATTCAATACCATTGCCGTGGATGACGGCATCGCCATGGGCCACGACGGCATGCTGTATTCACTGCCGAGCCGCGAGATCATCGCCGACTCCGTGGAATATATGGTCAACGCCCACTGCGCCGACGCCATCGTTTGCATTTCCAACTGCGACAAAATCACCCCAGGCATGTTGATGGCCGCCTTGCGCCTGAATATCCCGGTGATCTTCGTGTCCGGTGGCCCGATGGAAGCTGGCAAGACCAAACTGGCCAGCCATGGCCTGGACTTGGTCGACGCGATGGTCATCGCCGCCGACTCCGAAGCCAGCGATGAAAAAGTCGCCGAATACGAGCGCAGTGCGTGCCCGACATGCGGCTCTTGCTCCGGCATGTTCACCGCCAACTCGATGAACTGCCTGACCGAAGCCCTGGGCCTTGCGCTGCCGGGCAACGGTACGCAACTGGCGACCCACAGCGACCGCGAACAGCTGTTCCTGCAGGCTGGCCGCACCATCGTCGATCTGTGTCGCCAGTACTACACCGAGAACGATGAGTCGGTGCTGCCACGTAACATTGCCAACTTCAAAGCCTTCGAAAACGCCATGACCCTGGACATCGCCATGGGTGGCTCAACCAATACCATCCTGCATTTGCTCGCGTCGGCACAGGAAGGCGAAATCGATTTCGACTTGAAGGACATCGACCGCCTGTCGCGCAAAGTGCCCCAGCTGTGCAAGGTCGCGCCGAATATCCAGAAGTACCACATGGAAGACGTGCACCGCGCAGGCGGGATTTTCAGCATCCTCGGCGAGCTGGCTCGCGGTGGCTTGCTGCACACCGACCTGCCGACCGTCCACAGCAAGACCCTGGCCGAAGGCATCGCCAAATGGGACATCACCCAGACTGACGACGAAGCCGTACACACCTTCTTCAAGGCAGGCCCTGCCGGTATTCCGACCCAGACCGCATTCAGCCAGTCGACCCGTTGGGAAACCCTGGATGACGACCGTGAAAACGGCTGTATCCGCAGCGTCGAGCACGCGTATTCGCAAGAAGGCGGCCTGGCCGTGCTGTACGGCAACATCGCGCTGGACGGCTGCGTGGTGAAAACCGCGGGCGTCGATGAGTCGATCCATGTCTTTGAAGGCAACGCGAAGATCTTCGAAAGCCAGGACAGCGCCGTACGCGGCATCCTTGCCGACGAAGTGAAGGCCGGCGATATCGTGATCATCCGTTACGAAGGCCCGAAAGGCGGACCGGGCATGCAAGAAATGCTCTACCCAACGTCGTACCTGAAATCCAAAGGTCTGGGCAAAGCCTGCGCCTTGCTCACCGACGGTCGTTTCTCGGGTGGTACCTCGGGCCTGTCCATCGGCCATGCGTCACCGGAAGCGGCGGCGGGCGGTGCGATTGGTCTGGTGCGCGATGGCGACAAAGTGCTGATCGACATTCCGAACCGCTCAATCAACCTGTTGATCAGCGATGAAGAAATGGCCGGACGTCGCGCCGAGCAAGACGCCAAAGGCTGGAAGCCGGTCGAGAAGCGTCCACGTAAAGTGACCACGGCTCTGAAAGCCTATGCCCTGCTGGCGACCAGCGCCGACAAAGGTGCTGTGCGTGACAAGGCGATGCTGGATAAGTTGATGCCTTAAGCAGGACCTATTCGCAGGCAAGCCTGCTCCCACAGGGATCTGTGCCAGACACACAATCTGTGCCTGACACTGAATCTGTGGGAGCAGGCTTGCCTGCGAAGCTTTTGCAGCCTTACTGAATCTCTTCCGGTTTCACCATCACCCAATTCTTGTACGCCGTCACGGCCAGGCCTCAGATCCGTTCCCACACCTCAAAGCTGTAAGCCGGCTTGTCGTCCTGCGCCGGATTAGGGGTGTTGGACACCAGCGTCCACTGCGCGGTATCGAACTCGGGGAACCAGGCGTCGCCTTCGGGGCTGAGCGCCACGCGGGTCAGGTACAGACGGTCCGCCTGTGCCAAACCTTGCACATACAACTGCGCCCCGCCAATCAGCATCACTTCATCGACCCCCTGCTCCCGCGCCCATTGCTCGGCACGAACCACGGCGGCATCGAGCGAGGTAAACACCTCCGCGCCGTCGAGCTGCAGATCGGCCTGGCGACTGACCACCAGATTCAACCGTCCCGGTAAGGGCCGGCCCAGCGAATCCCAGGTCTTGCGGCCCATGATGATCGGCTTGCCGAGGGTCGTCGCCTTGAAGTATTTGAAGTCCCCCGGCAAATGCCAGGGCATGGAATTGTCGACGCCGATCACTCGGTTTTCACCAAGGGCGGCAATCAGGCTGAGAGGGAGATGAGTTTTCATGGGCGCGAGGATAGCAGAAGCGAGTGTTTGCCCCGAGCCCGGCCACAGAGGTTATGCTCACGGCTGACTTTATCGACGAGACGACGCGTGACTGCTCTGACCCCTCTGGATAGCCTCTGGCTGACTGAAACCGTGCGCCTGCGTGAAGAACACGCGGGCCCTCTGGAAGACCTGGAGGCCAATCGCCGCGCCCGCGCCACCGCAGGCGACCTGCCGACACGGATCAAGAACCGTGCCCTGTGGCTGGCCGAGCGCGACGGCTTGCTCAGCGCCCTGCATCACTGGAAACAAGGCGCACGACTGGCGCTGGTTGTCCTGGCCATTGTGCTGGTGATCACGGGTGCAGGCCTGGCGTTTGCTGCGTTGGGCAACGGGCAAGCGCCGGTCAATGTGTTCTGGGCGTTGGGCAGCCTGCTGGGGCTCAATTTGATTCTGCTGCTCAGTTGGGCAATGGGTATGCTGTTCGCAGGGGAAAGCACGGCCAGCCTTGGCCGGCTGTGGTTGTGGCTGAGTGAAAAGCTCGCCCGCGACGCCCAGGCCGCGCAACTGGCCCCCGCGCTGATCTTGTTGCTGCAACGCCAACGGCTGAACCGCTGGGCGTTGGGTATGGTGGTCAACGGTGCGTGGGTTCTGACGTTGTTCAGCGCATTGGTGATCCTGCTGATGCTAATGGCGACCCGGCGTTACGGTTTTGTCTGGGAAACCACTATTTTGCGTGGTGATACGTTCGTCAGCGTCACCCAAACCCTAGGCGCACTGCCCGCGTTGCTGGGGTTTAGCGTGCCGACTGAGGCCATGATCCGCGCCAGCGGCGATACGGCATTGAGCATCGAAAGCGCGCGCCAGGCCTGGGCGGCGTGGTTGGTCGGCGTATTACTGGTCTACGGTATCGTCCCGCGCTTGCTGCTGGCGCTGGTCTGCCTGTGGCATTGGCGACGTGGGCGTGCCGCCCTCAGTCTCGACCTGAGCCTGCCCGGTTACAGCCAGCTCCGCGAACGCTTGATGCCCAGCAGCGAGCGCCTGGGTATCAGCGATGCCGCGACCGAGCAACTGCATAGCGTGCAATCAGGCACCCCCGTGCTCGACAGCCAAGGCGCGCTGCTGGTCGCCATCGAGCTGGACGATCAACGCCCATGGCCGCCCAATCTGCCAAAGAACGTAATAGACGCGGGGATTCTCGACAGCCGCGTATCCCGACAAAAGCTGCTCGATCAACTGACCCGTTTTCCCCCGGGCCGCCTGGCCATCGCCTGCGACCCGCGCCGTTCGCCAGACCGTGGCAGCCTGGCACTGATTGCAGAACTCGCCCGTTGTGCCGGAGCGACACGGATCTGGCTGCTGCAAGCGCCACCCGGCCAGGCACTGGACGCAGAGCGTTTGGGTGACTGGCATTGCGCGCTGCAACAGCTGGAAATAACCTACGCTGACAGCGCCCCGCTCAAGTGGCTGGAGACCGGTCATGACTAAAGCGCTCAAGCTCGCCGTGGTGGGTCATACCAACGTCGGTAAAACCTCGTTACTGCGCACCCTGACCCGCGACGTCGGCTTTGGTGAAGTCTCGCACCGGCCCAGCACCACCCGGCATGTAGAAGGTGCTCGGCTTTCGGTGGACGGCGAAGCCTTGATGGAGCTTTACGACACGCCAGGCCTGGAAGATGCCATCGCCCTGCTCGACTATCTCGAGCGCCTGGACCGTCCCGGTGAACGGCTTGACGGACCGGCACGTTTGGCGCGTTTTCTCGATGGCAGCGAAGCTCGCCAGCGCTTCGAGCAGGAAGCCAAGGTGCTGCGCCAGTTGCTCGCCTCGGATGCCGGGCTGTATGTGATCGACGCACGCGAACCGGTGCTGGCCAAATACCGTGACGAGTTGGCGGTGCTGGCCAGTTGCGGCAAACCTCTGCTGCCGGTGCTGAATTTTGTCAGCAGCGCCGAGCATCGCGAAGCAGACTGGCGCGAAGCCCTGGCGCGCCTGGGTCTGCACGCGCTGGTGCGATTTGACAGTGTCGCGCCGCCGGAAGATGGCGAGCGGCGCTTGTATGAGAGCCTAGCCCTGCTGCTGGAAAATTCCCGCGCGCAATTGGAGCGGCTGATTCTCGATCAACACGCGCAACGCCTGGCGCGCCAGCAAAGTGCAGCCCGCCTGATCGCGGAGTTGTTGATGGATTGCGCCGCCTGCCGTCGTAGCGTGCCCACTGGCTCGGGCCAACAGCAAGTCGCCGTCGATACGCTGCGTAAGGCCGTTCGACAACGCGAGCAACGCTGTGTCGAGGCCCTGCTCAAGCTGTATGCCTTTCGCCCGCAGGATGCGGCTGCCACCGACTTGCCGCTGCTGGATGGGCGCTGGGGTGACGACTTGTTCAACCCGGAAACCCTCAAGCTACTGGGCGTACGCCTGGGCGGAGGGATAGCTGCAGGGGCCGCAGCCGGGGCAGGCGTTGATTTGTTGGTGGGCGGTATTACTTTGGGGGCGGCGGCGTTGGTCGGGGCCATTGCCGGTGGCGCGCTGCAAACGGCCCGTAGCTATGGCTCACGCCTGCTCGGCAAGCTCAAGGGTCAGCGCGAGCTGACGGTCGACGACGCGGTGTTGCGCCTGCTCGCCCTGCGTCAGAGGCAATTGTTGCAAGCGCTTGCCGTACGCGGCCATGCGGCCATGGACAGCATCACCGTGAGTACGCCACAAGACAAAGCCTGGCGCGCAGGCAAACTCCCCGACGCCCTGCACAAAGCCCGCGCCCACCCCCAATGGTCATCCCTCAACCCCCACCCGCGCCTGAGCCAGGCCGAGCGGCAGGAGCAGATTGAAGTGCTGGCCACGTTGCTGACTGAGGCCTGATAACAACCACTCAAACGGTGCCGACAGTCGTATAGGTAATTTTTACTTACGCGAATTCGGCCAGCCCCGGTATCATCCCGCGCCCGATACACCCGGAACTTGAGCACATGAAGCCCAACCTGATCGCCGCCGCAGAAATCGACCGAATCGATACCTGGGCCAAATACTCCAGCACCATGTGCGGTGGCTGCGTATCCAGCTGTTGCACCTTGCCGGTGGAAGTGAAGATCAAGGATTTGATCCGCATCGGCATCGTCGACGAATTCGAGCGCGGCGAACCGGCGAAGAACATTGCCAAGCGCCTGCAAAAGGAAGGGATCGTCGAGCGCTATAACCAGAAGTCGGAAATCTTCACGCTGCAGCGCATGAGCAACAACGACTGCCTGTACCTGGATCGCAAAAGCCGGTTGTGCACCATCTACGAAAAACGCCCCGACACCTGCCGCAACCACCCGAAAATCGGCCCGCGGCCTGGGTATTGCGCCTACGTGCCGAAAACCCCTGAGCGCAAGGCGATCGACAACACTCTGTACATTTTTTGATCTGAATCATCGAGTAGCTGTGGGACCGAATTCATTCGGGAAAGCGTCGGAACAGATAAATATTTTGCGGATGTGAAACCGATTCCCGAATGAATTCGGTCCCACAGATATCTCGGCACCACACAAACAAAAACGCCCCCGACATCGCTGTCGGGGGCGTTTTTTTAACAGCTAACTAATAAATCAGTTGCCGCTTTTCTTGGCAGCGCGAGTACGCTCGCTTTCGCCAAGAATTTTCTTACGCAGGCGGATCGACTTTGGAGTCACTTCGCAGAGTTCGTCTTCTTGAACGAATTCCAGCGCTTGTTCCAGAGTGAAACGGATAGGCGGAACCAGAGCAATGGTTTCGTCTTTACCGGAAGCACGCATGTTGTCGAGCTTCTTGCCTTTGGTTGGGTTAACGCCCAGGTCGTTGTCGCGGCTGTTGATGCCGACGATTTGGCCTTCGTACACGTCTTCACCGTGACCCAGGAACAGCTTGCCACGCGCCTGCAGAGTTTCCAGCGAGTAGGTCAGAGCCTTACCGGTAGCAACCGAAACCAGTACGCCTTGTTGACGACCGGACATGTCGCCGGACTTCATTACGTCGTAACGGTCGAAGATGCTGGTCAGGATGCCGGCACCGGACGTCAGGGTCAGGAACTCGTTACGGAAACCGATCAAGCCACGCGCCGGGATGTTGTACTCAAGGCGAACGCGCCCTTTGCCATCCGGAACCATGTTGGTCAGGTCGCCTTTACGGATACCGATCTGTTCCATGATCGCGCCTTGGGCGGCTTCCGGCAGGTCGATGGTGACGTTTTCGTACGGTTCGTGCTTCACGCCGTCAACCAGACGGATGATCACTTCTGGACGACCAACACCCATTTCGAAGCCTTCGCGACGCATGGTTTCGATCAGTACCGAGAGGTGCAGCTCACCACGGCCAGATACTTTGAACTTGTCAGCCGTGTCGCCTTCTTCAACGCGCAGTGCAACGTTGAACAGCAATTCTTTGTCCAGACGTTCCTTGATGTTACGGCTGGTGACGAACTTGCCTTCTTTACCGCAGAAAGGCGAGTCGTTTACCTGGAAAGTCATGGAAACGGTTGGTTCGTCAACGGTCAGCGGCTTCATCGCTTCGACGTTCTGTGGGTCGCACAGAGTGTCGGAGATGAACAGCTGATCGAAGCCGCTGATGCAGACGATGTCGCCGGCAGCTGCTTCTTCAACGTCGATACGGTGCAGGCCGTGGTGACCCATCAGCTTGAGGATACGGCCGTTACGGCGCTTGCCGTCAACGTCGATCGCTACAACCTGGGTGTTCGGCTTGACGCGACCGCGAGCGATACGGCCAACACCGATGACGCCCAGGAAGCTGTTGTAGTCCAGTGCCGAGATTTGCATCTGGAACGGACCGTCACGGTCAACCTTTGGTGCTGGAACGTGGTCAACAATGGCCTGGTACAACGGCGTCATGTCTTCAGCCATGTCGGTGTGTTCAAGACCGGCGATACCGTTCAATGCAGAGGCGTAAACAACCTGGAAGTCCAGTTGTTTTTCAGTCGCGCCCAAGTTGTCGAACAGGTCGAAGATCTGCTCCAGAACCCAGTCCGGACGTGCGCCTGGACGGTCAACCTTGTTGATCACGACGATCGGACACAGGCCAGCTTCGAAAGCCTTTTTGGTCACGAAACGGGTTTGCGGCATAGGGCCGTCTTGAGCGTCAACCAGCAGCAGAACGGAGTCAACCATCGACATTACGCGTTCAACTTCGCCGCCGAAGTCGGCGTGGCCCGGGGTGTCCACGATGTTGATGTGGTAGCCGTTCCAGTTGATAGCGGTGTTCTTGGCAAGAATGGTAATACCGCGTTCTTTCTCCTGGTCGTTGGAGTCCATCACGCGTTCGTCGTTGAGCTCGTTGCGCTCCAGGGTACCGGATTGACGCAAGAGTTTGTCTACCAGGGTGGTTTTACCATGGTCAACGTGAGCAATGATGGCGATGTTACGTAGATTTTCGATCACTTGTGTATCTCGATCAGAGGATTCGGTCAGCTGACTAATTGTAGGCAGCTATTTACATAGAGTCGGCGAAAGCCATGACGGCTTGACGACTGGCGTCGGGGGGCCGGTGACGCAAGCCACAGGCAAACAGCCCCGGGCACTTAGCTCGGTCGATAAACGCGCACATTGGCATGCCCCTCACTGAGCAAATGGTGGGCATGCAGGCGACTCATCACGCCTTTGTCGCAATACAACAGGTACTGGCGAGTCTCATCCAGTTCCTTGAAGCGGCTGTTCAATGCATAGAACGGCAGCGTCTGTATTTCAATGCCAGGCAACTCCAGCGGTTCGTCATGCTGAACATCCGGATGACGGATGTCGACGATGACCTGACCAGCCAGTGCTTCACTGACTTCCTCGATTTCAATGTCCTGGCCCAACTCGTCGATAACGCGATCGATCGGTACCAGTTTGGCTCGCTCAAGCGCACGCTCGAGTACCGCCATATCAAACTGTTGTTCTTCATACTCCACGCGGTTGCGCTTGGCGTGGGTCTTGGGGTTGACCGAAATCACCCCACAATACTCGGGCATATGCTTGGCGAAGTCGGCAGTGCCTATATGGTAAGCCTGATCGATGATGTCCTGCTTGTGGCTGGCGATCAGTGGACGCAATACCAGCTTTTCCGTGACCGAATCAATCAGCGACAGATTGGGCAGTGTCTGGCTGGAGACCTGAGAGATCGCCTCGCCGGTTACCAGCACATCGATCTCGAGCCGATCAGCGATACGGGTCGCTGCGCGCAACATCATACGCTTCAACACCACGCCCATATGACTGTTATCGACTTTACCGAGAATTTCTCCCAGTACTTCTTCAAACGGGACACTGACAAATAGCACCCGTTGCGAGCTACCGTACTTCTTCCACACGAAATGAGCGACTTCCATCACCCCTAATTCGTGGGCGCGGCCACCGAGATTAAAGAAGCAGAAATGGCTCATCAGCCCACGGCGCATGATCTGGTAGGCCGCGACAGTGGAATCGAAACCACCGGACATCAGCACCAGCGTCTGCTCAAGCGCGCCCAGCGGATAACCGCCGATGCTGTTGTGCTGACCGTGGATCACAAACAACCGTTGGTCGCGAATTTCCATGCGCACTTCGATTTCGGGTGCTTTCAGGGAAATTCCGGCAGCGCCGCACTGTTGGCGAAGCTGGCTACCGACGTATCTTTCGACATCCATGGAACTGAAACTGTGCTTGCCGGCACGCTTGCAACGCACCGAAAACATTTTGCCGGCCAGCGATGCGCCGACGTGTTCTTTACACTTGGCGAGGATGTCGTCCATATCGCCCAGCGGGTATTCATTTACCTGCAAAAAATGTGCAATGCCCGGCATGCAGCTCAGGCGCGCAATCATCTCCTGCAAGGCTTTCGGCTCGCTAACCTGGGTCTCGACCTCAAGATTGTCCCACACGCCGCCCACCACCAATGCCGGGTCCAGATCACGGAGCACGGTACGGATGTTTTTGGCCAACTGGCGGATGAAACGCTTACGCACCGGCCGGCTTTTGATAGTGATTTCGGGGAAGACTTTTACGATTAGTTTCATGTAAAAACGCGCGAGGTGCCAGCCGAAAAATAGGGGGCAGGATTATAGCGGAAATTGTTCAAGGTTTAACCAGTTATCGTATAGCTCTTATTGCACGCACCAAAAAAGACCGCCATCCCGACAATAAGCATCATATCGGTGCATCAAATTTTCGAATTATCAGCTTTAATGCCCGCGACGCTTGCGTTTGGCGCGCAAAACCCAACTCGGGGCACTGGCATGCAATTTGCTCCCTTGTGAGGCAGGTTGCCTTGGCAGAGTATTCGCGCCGGCATCACCAAAATTCTAAGGGCCAAACCACTACGTGGCCCGAAGCCACCCGGAGGACACCATGTCGAAGTCGGTTCAACTCATCAAAGATCATGACGTTAAATGGATTGATCTGCGCTTCACTGACACCAAAGGCACTCAGCACCACGTGACCATGCCGGCTCGCGACGCGCTGGATGAAGATTTCTTTGAAATCGGCAAAATGTTCGACGGCTCCTCTATTGCTGGCTGGAAAGGCATCGAAGCGTCCGACATGATCCTGATGCCTGACGATAGCACTGCCGTGCTCGACCCGTTCACCGAAGAGCCAACCATCATCCTGGTTTGCGACATCATCGAACCTTCGACCATGCAAGGCTATGACCGCGACCCACGCGCCATTGCCCGCCGCGCCGAGGAATACCTGAAGTCCACGGGCATCGGCGACACCGTTTTCGTTGGTCCAGAACCAGAATTCTTCATCTTCGACGAAGTGAAGTTCAAGTCCGACATCTCCGGTTCCATGTTCAAGATCTTCTCCGAACAAGGCTCCTGGATGTCTGACCAGGACGTGGAAGGCGGCAACCGTGGCCACCGTCCAGGTATCAAAGGCGGCTACTTCCCTGTTCCACCGTTCGACCACGACCACGAAATCCGTACCTCCATGTGTAATGCCATGGAAGAAATGGGCCTGGTGATCGAAGTTCACCACCATGAAGTGGCGACTGCTGGCCAGAACGAAATCGGCGTGAAATTCAACACCTTGGTTGCCAAGGCTGATGAAGTTCAGACCCTGAAATACTGCGTACACAACGTAGCCGATGCCTACGGCCGTACCGCTACCTTCATGCCTAAGCCTCTGTATGGCGACAACGGTTCAGGTATGCACGTACACATGTCCATCTCCAAAGATGGCAAGAACACCTTCGCAGGCGAAGGCTATGCCGGCCTGTCCGATACTGCCCTGTACTTCATCGGCGGCATCATCAAGCACGGTAAAGCACTGAACGGCTTCACCAACCCGTCGACAAACTCGTACAAACGTCTGGTCCCAGGTTTCGAAGCACCAGTAATGCTGGCCTACTCGGCTCGCAACCGTTCCGCTTCGATCCGTATTCCTTACGTGTCCAGCCCTAAAGCTCGCCGTATCGAAGCTCGCTTCCCGGATCCAGCAGCTAACCCGTACCTGGGCTTCGCTGCACTGTTGATGGCTGGCCTGGACGGCATCCAGAACAAGATCCACCCAGGCGACGCTGCTGACAAAAACCTGTACGACCTGCCGCCTGAAGAGGCGAAAGAGATCCCACAAGTTTGCGGTAGCTTGAAAGAAGCCCTGGAAGAGCTGGACAAAGGTCGCGCGTTCCTGACCAAAGGCGGCGTATTCAGCGATGACTTCATCGACGCTTACATCACCCTGAAAAGCGAAGAAGAAATCAAAGTACGCACCTTCGTACACCCACTGGAATACGAGCTGTACTACAGCTGCTAATCCAGTTACGTCAGCAGCATCGACGTAATAGAGGCCTCCTTCTGGAGGCCTTTTTTTATGCCCGAGATTAAAGTTTTGTCACATAGCACCTGCATCACAGACCACAAGACGGCTATGCTGGCGGCTCTAGACGCCGTTGCGTTCTATCGCGTTATGCCATTGGAATACGCCATGCATCGAAGCCTTATTTTTCTGCTGCTGGTGATCGCCTTGCCCGCCGCAGCGCAGATTTATAAATACACTGACGCCAATGGCAATCCCGCGTACAGCAATCAGCCACCCAACGGCACGCCCAGTGAAACCATACAGTTACCACCGCTGAACAGTGTCGACGCCCATAAACCGGCGATACTGCAAAACAACGGGCCCGCGGCCACCAAACAGGATGTGGCAGCAGCCGCCTATAGCGTGCTGGCGTTGGCCGATCTACCCACCGGCGAGGCGCTGCGCGCCAACAACGGCACCTTCACGATTGGCGTCCAGCTGCAACCGCGCTTGCAACCCGGACACCTCTTGCAACTCGTGGTCGATGGCAACCCTTACGGGCAGCCCAGCAACGTGCCACGGCTACAGGCCGTAAACCTCGACCGCGGGGAACACAGCCTGGCGGTCCGCGTAGTAAACGATCAGCAGATCATCCAGCAGAGCCCGACAGTCACGATTACCGTGCAGCGCGTCCATCTCGGTAAACCTTAAAATGCCCTCCTGGCCAACCCCTGTACGCAGCCTGCTACTGCTGTGCCTGCTATTGATCACGTGGCCCGCAGCGGCCGACGTTTATACCTACGTCGACCCACAGGGCAATCGGGTATTCACAGACCAACCGCACCCTGGCAACGCGCGTCGCGTCGATATCCCGCCCAGCAATATAAGCTCCCAACCGCCCAAGCACGTGGTGCAGAAAAATCCTGCCCCCGCAAAGCCCAAGGCCATGTTCCGTTATCAACTGCTGCGGATCCTGGTGCCCGAGCCAGATGCAACGGTGCGCAGCATGACGGGTGAACTGATCGTCAGTGTCAGCAACGACCCCGTCCTGCAGAACGGTCACACTTATCGCCTACTGGTCGACGACCAACCGTATGGTCAAGCCGGTCGCAGCCCGGTATTCCCACTGATCAACATTGATCGCGGCACGCACCAACTGGCCGTCGAGATTCTGGATGAGACGGGGCGGATCCTGGAGCGAACGCCCAACCAGCCCTTCCACATGCTGCGCATCAGCCTGGCGCAAAAACGTCTGGCCCAGCCCTGCACGGAAACGGATTACGGTGTACGCCCCGAATGCGCCCTTGCTGATAAGCCTGCAGAGAAAAAAAGCAGCTTCCTGCCTTTCTTCTGAACGCCCGGCCGCACAAGGCACTATATTGGTGCGACAACCTGAGCGTTGCTCGACGAACTCACCTATTTTGGTTCAAAAATACCCGCAGGTTGTGCTTCACGGCGACCCGCTGTCCGAAAAAAGCCCCATTTTGCAGGTTTAGCGCTTCTTTTCGGAGCCTTGGTTTGGTTTTTGCAGATTTGCACTATCAGCACCGTATCTGCGGCGTAAAAAAATGCTCGCGATGCCCTATCAGCGCTGCGATTCGGGGCCTGTCAGGGTTGCAATGTGCCAAAAAGGTCAACGACGACTTATGACTATCAGTGATGCGCTGCACCGGCTTTTACTCGATAACCTGACCACTGCCACCATTTTACTCAACGCGAACTTACGTCTTGAGTACATGAACCCGGCAGCCGAAATGCTGCTGGCCATCAGTGGTCAGCGCAGTCACGGACAATTTATCAGCGAGCTGTTTACCGAGTCGGTTGAAGCGTTGAATTCGCTGCGCCAGGCAGTCGAGAAAGCCCACCCGTTCACCAAGCGCGAAGCGATGCTCACCGCGTTGACCGGGCAAACCTTGACCGTCGACTACGCCGTCACGCCGATCCTCTGCAATGGCGAAACCATGCTGCTGCTGGAAGTCCACCCGCGTGATCGCCTGCTGCGGATTACCAAGGAAGAGGCCCAGCTGTCCAAGCAGGAAACCACCAAAATGCTGGTGCGCGGCCTGGCCCACGAAATCAAGAACCCCCTCGGCGGGATTCGCGGCGCCGCCCAACTGCTGGCGCGAGAGCTGCCCGAAGAAAGCCTCAAGGACTACACCAACGTCATCATTGAAGAGGCCGACCGCCTGCGTAACCTGGTCGATCGCATGCTGGGCTCCAACAAGCTGCCTTCGCTGGCAATGACCAACGTGCACGAAGTGCTCGAACGCGTGTGCAGCCTGGTGGATGCCGAAAGCCAAGGCTGCATCACGTTGGTGCGCGACTACGACCCGAGCATCCCGGACGTGTTGATCGACCGCGAGCAAATGATTCAGGCCGTCCTCAATATCGTGCGCAACGCCATGCAGGCCATCAGCGGTCAGAACGAGTTGCGCCTGGGCCGGATCAGCCTGCGCACCCGCGCCTTGCGCCAATTCACCATCGGCCACGTCCGCCACCGTCTGGTGTGCAAGATTGAAATCATCGACAACGGCCCCGGCATTCCGGCCGAGCTTCAGGAAACCATTTTTTACCCCATGGTCAGCGGCCGCCCAGATGGCACCGGGCTCGGCCTCGCGATTACCCAGAACATCATCAGTCAGCATCAGGGACTGATCGAGTGTGACAGCCATACTGGCCACACCACCTTCTCGATCTTCCTGCCGCTAGAACAAGGAGCCGCTTCGACATGAGCCGTAGTGAAACTGTATGGATCGTCGATGACGACCGCTCTATCCGCTGGGTGCTGGAAAAAGCCTTGCAACAAGAAGGCATGACCACCCAAAGCTTCGACAGCGCCGATGGGGTAATGAGCCGCCTGGCCCGCCAGCAGCCGGATGTGATCATTTCGGACATTCGCATGCCTGGCGCCAGTGGCCTGGAGTTACTGGCCAAGATCCGCGAGCTGCATCCGCGCTTGCCGGTGATCATCATGACCGCGCATTCGGACCTCGACAGCGCGGTGGCGTCGTATCAAGGCGGTGCGTTCGAATACCTGCCCAAGCCGTTCGATGTCGATGAAGCCGTATCGCTGGTCAAACGCGCCAATCAGCATGCCCAGGAACAACAAGGCATGATGCAGGTCGCGCCCACCTTGACCCGCACCCCGGAAATCATCGGCGAAGCCCCGGCGATGCAGGAAGTGTTTCGCGCCATTGGGCGTCTGAGCCATTCCAACATCACCGTGCTGATCAACGGCGAGTCCGGCACCGGCAAAGAACTGGTCGCCCATGCGTTGCACCGCCACAGCCCGCGCGCCGCATCGCCGTTCATTGCGTTGAACATGGCAGCGATCCCTAAGGATTTGATGGAGTCCGAGCTGTTCGGCCACGAAAAAGGCGCCTTCACCGGCGCGGCCAACCTGCGTCGCGGCCGTTTCGAACAGGCGGACGGCGGCACCCTGTTCCTCGATGAAATCGGCGATATGCCCGCAGACACCCAGACGCGCTTGCTGCGGGTACTGGCTGATGGCGAGTTCTACCGTGTCGGTGGGCATACCCCGGTCAAGGTCGACGTACGGATCATCGCCGCGACTCACCAGAATCTGGAGATCCTGGTGCAAGCGGGTAAATTCCGTGAGGACTTGTTCCACCGTCTCAACGTAATCCGCATTCACATTCCACGGATGTCCGACCGTCGCGAAGACATCCCGACCCTGGCCAAGCACTTCCTCGCCAGTGCCGCGCAAGAATTATCGGTCGAGCCGAAACTGCTCAAAGCCGAAACCGAGGAATACCTCAAGCACCTGCCATGGCCGGGCAACGTCCGTCAGTTGGAAAACACCTGCCGCTGGATCACCGTGATGGCGTCCGGACGCGAGGTGCATGTCAGCGACCTGCCGCCGGAACTGCTGAGCCTGCCGCATGACGCCGCACCGGTTACCAACTGGGAACAGGCGCTGCGCCAATGGGCCGATCAGGCGCTGGCACGCGGGCAGTCAAGCCTGCTAGACAGCGCGGTTCCGACGTTCGAACGGATCATGATCGAAACCGCCCTGAAGCACACCGCCGGTCGCCGTCGCGATGCCGCTGTGCTGCTGGGCTGGGGCCGCAATACCTTGACGCGCAAAATCAAGGAATTGGGCATGAAGATCGACGGTGGTGACGACGACGAAGGCGACGACGCCTAAATTGCTTCGCAGGCAAGCCTGCTCCCACAGTAAATCGTGCCTACCTGTGGGAGGCCTCGCCGCGTCTTCGACGCTGCGCTGTCGCGCAGAAAAGGGGGTAACCATAGATGTAGGAGCTGCCGAAGGCTGCGAAAAGGTCGGCACGACCTTCAGCAATCCAGAGTTTACGACTGCTATGGTCGGACGCGACCCCGGACCGATTCGCAACCTTCGGCAGCTCCTACAGGGGGTTAGCGTTTGGCTGAAAATTAAATAACATTTATGCTTTATTTTTCAATGAGTTACAGGTTGTTTGATAGGAGCCAACTTGTTGGCGAGGCAATCAACGTCTCGCCAACAAGACTGCGCGTCCCGGTTGCTCCTACAGAAGGTTCTTAGCCTGTGTGGGACCGAATTCATTCAGGAAACAGGCGACGCGGTGTGTCAGACACACCGCTTCACAATCCCCGTCACTGATCAGTCGACGGCTTTTCCCAAAGATTGATTCCGCCTTCAACAGCGAAGCGGTCGATTTCGGCCAGCTCTTCGCTGCTGAACGTCAGGTTTTTCAAGGCCCCGACGTTTTCGATGATTTGCTCTGGGTGACTGGCGCCGATCAGCGCCGAGGTCACGCGTGGATCACGCAACGTCCAGGCCAGCGCCATCTGCGCCAGACTCTGGCCACGACGCTGGGCGATTTCATTGAGGGCACGCACGTGAGCGATATTGCTCTCGGACAGGTGCGATGCCTGCAATGATCCACCGCCCGGGCGGTTGACCCGCGAATCCTTCGGCACGCCATTCAGGTATTTGTCGGTTAACAAACCTTGCGCCAGTGCCGTAAAGGCGATGACGCCAGCACCGAGTTCTTCGGTGGCGTCCAGCAGATCCTTTTCTACCCAACGGTTGAGCAGGTTGTAGGACGGCTGATGAATCAACAGCGGTACTTTCCACTCGTTGAGTAACGCCGCCATTTCGCGGGTTTTCGCTCCGGAATAAGACGATATGCCGATATACAGCGCCTTGCCTTGCTGCACCGCGGTGGCCAGTGCGCTGGCAGTTTCTTCCAGCGGGGTCAGCGGGTCGAAACGGTGCGAGTAAAAGATATCGACGTATTCGAGCCCCAAGCGCTGCAAGCTCTGATCGAGGCTGGCCAGCACGTATTTACGCGAGCCACCGCCCTGTCCGTAAGGCCCTGGCCACATGTCCCAGCCGGCTTTGCTGGAGATGATCAGCTCATCACGGTAGTGCTTGAAGTCTTCGCGCAGCAGGCGCCCGAAGTTGATCTCGGCGCTGCCGTAGGGCGGCCCGTAGTTGTTGGCCAGGTCGAAGTGGTTGATGCCCAGATCGAACGCAGTGCGCAGCAGTGAGCGTTGAATGTCCATCGGCGTGCTGTCGCCGAAGTTGTGCCACAACCCAAGGGATAAGGCAGGCAGAACCAGCCCGCTGCGGCCAACGCGGCGATACGGAATAGCGTCATAACGGTTTTCGGCAGCGATATAAGTCATGGAATCCTCTCTCGTTAAAGGTGCAAGGGGGGCGCAGGCGTTTTCTGCCTCAACGCACCAAATGCAGGAACTGCATGTGTCGCTCGTACTGGTCGAGAATGTCGTTGATCACTTGCTCCTTGGTGTAGCCCACCAGATCGTAATCCTGGCTGCCCTCACTCAAGTGAACCTCGGCGCGGTAGTAGCGCCGGTTATTCGAGTTCTTCGAGCCCATGCCCGCTCGGGCGAACGACGGCGTGAAATAGCCGCGCATCATCACTTGATAGATGAAAGGGTGCTCTTCGCCATGGCCGATCTCCAGGCTGACGCTGTCGTTGCTCGGATCGGGTTGAGCCATTACCTTCAGGCCCTTCTCGACGAACACCGCCGTCACCTCTTCGATAGCCGGGCGCACCGTCTGTTCAAGGAAACGATAGACCTCATCGCGTGACGGAAAGTGCACCGCCTGGCTCAAACGCTGTCGCCATCCACCACGCCCGAGGCGCGAACCGGACACCGGCGCCAGGGAGTGCAACTGGGCGATTTGCCGCTGCGACTCCAGATAGAAAGCCTTGTGCAGCCCCCACATCATCAGCAGCAGAATCAGCGAAAACGGCAGCGACGTCAGCACCACCGCCGATTTCAGCGAGTCGATACTGCCGGCAAATAATAACCCGCTGGTAATCAACGCCGTCGCCACGCCCCAGAATACCCGCAGCCATTTCGGCCCATCCTCGTCGGCATTACCGCCACGCGCGGACAGGGTCGACAGCACCACGGTGCCGGAATCCGCCGAGGTCACGAAGAACACAAAACTGATGAACACCGTCACGGCAATAACGGTTTTACTCCACGGGTAGTTTTCCAGCAGCAGGTAGAGGGTCATCGAAGGGTCGTCGATGGCAGATTGCCCAAGTGCGACCATGCCGTGATTGAGCACCTGGTCGATGGCGCTGTTACCGAAAATCGACATCCAGGCCAAGGTGAAACCCAGCGGAATCAGGAGCACGCCGCAAACGAATTCGCGGATGGTGCGGCCACGGGAAATACGCGCAATAAACAGCCCGACAAAGGGCGACCATGCAATCCACCACGCCCAATAAAATACCGTCCAGTTACCCAGCCAGTCGCCGGTTTTGTCGTAGGCGTAAACATCGAAACTCTTGGCGGGCAACGCGCCCAGGTAATCGCCGATGTTCTGCACCAGAGTGTTTAGCAAGTGCTGGGTGGGGCCGGCAAACAACACAAACAGCAGCAGCGCGCAGGCCAGCAACATGTTGATGTCAGACATGACGCGCACGCCTTTGTCCACGCCCGCGATGGCCACCAGAATCGCAGCGCCCATCATCAGGGTGATCAAACCCACCTGAATCCATTGGGTATGCGGCACACCGAACAGGTAGTCGAGGCCTGAATTAAGGTGTAATACGCCGAAGCCCATGTCGGCGCCCAGCCCGAACACCGTGGCAATGATGCCGAAGCCATCCACCGCATAGCCAATCGGGCCGTTGATACGTTTACCGATCAGCGGATACAGCGCAGAGCGCAAGGCCAGCGGCAGGTTGTGCCTATAGGCGAAATACGCCAGCGCCATGCCAACGAACGCGAATACGCCCCAACCATGCAAACCCCAATGCAGAAACAGCAGTTGCATGGCCTGCCGCGCCGACTCCGTGGTGCCGCCCTCGCCCTGCGGCGGTTGCAGCATGTGGGTCAGCGGTTCTGAAACGCAGAAGAAGAACAGGGTGATGCTGATCCCGGCAGCGAACAACATGCCCGCCCAGGACAAATAACTGAACTCGGGCTCGTCGTGGTCGGCACCGAGCTTGATCTTGCCGTAGCCAGACAAGGCGGTAACCACCACGAAGACCAGATACAGGGTCATCGCCAGCATGTAGTACCAGCCGACCGTGTTGGCCGCCCAGTTTTGCGCCGCCAGCAACCACTCGCCGGAGCGCTGCGGGAAAGCAATCACCAACACCCCAAACAGCAAAATGAAACTCGCCGCGAAGTAAAAAACGGGCGGATTCATCCGGACTTGGCCGCTGGCTTGCGGGGTAGGCGCACTCATAGGGACTGCGCCTCATGAGGGAGGGAAGTAACGGGGGAAAACGAACTCAAGGGGTAAGCCTCCTGTTGTGAGCGGGCAGCGAACCACCAGTTTTAACTTGAACGAACGGTCAAGTTAAACATGAATGGTCTTGCGAGGACTAATCCGCAGGCCAACTGCCGCTCGCTCACATAGAGGTATGACGCAGGGTTGACGGTGATCGTTCCGCCCACCCTCCGTCGCTGTCAGACCTTAGGCTTGAAGAATACAGTCTCGCCACGGGCCAGACCGATCAGGCTGTCGTGGTCTTTTACCACCTCGGCTTCGATCAACTCGTTTTGGCCTTCGACCTTCAAGGTCACGCGAGTGGTGGCGCCCAATGGACGTATATCTCGGACTTCGGCCGCGTGATGGTCTTCCAGCTCATGCCGCGACAACGACACCTCATGCGGACGGAACAGCACGTGGTTATCGTCGCCCAGGTGCAAGCGGTTCGAGTCGCCCAGGAAGTGGTAGACGAAATCGCTGGCCGGGTTTTCATACACCTCGCCCGGTGAGCCGATTTGCTCGATCACGCCCTTGTTCATCACCACGATGCGGTCTGCCACTTCCATGGCTTCTTCCTGGTCGTGGGTCACGAAGACCGAGGTCAAGTTGATGTCTTCGTGCAGGCGCGCCAGCCAGCGGCGCAGCTCTTTACGAACCTTGGCATCCAGCGCGCCGAACGGTTCATCGAGCAGCAGCACTTTAGGCTCGACCGCCAACGCACGGGCCAGCGCGATACGCTGACGCTGACCGCCGGACAACTGCTCCGGATAACGGTCCGACAACCAATCGAGCTGCACCATGTTCAGCAGTTCGTGAACTTTGACCGCGATCTGACTTTCAGTCGGGCGCTGGTTTTTCGGTTTCATGCGTAGACCGAACGCGACGTTGTCGAACACCGTCATATGGCGAAACAGTGCGTAATGCTGGAACACGAACCCGACATTGCGATGACGCACATCGTGCCCGGAGACGTCTTCTCCGTGGAAAGCGATGGTGCCCTGATCGGGGGTTTCCAGGCCGGCAATAATGCGCAGCAAGGTGGTTTTGCCACAGCCTGACGGACCCAGCAGGGCCACCAGTTCACCGCTTTGAATGTCCAGATTGATTGAGTTCAGAGCCTGGAAGGCGTTGAAACGCTTGCTGACATTACGGACTTCGATCGACATGAATTATTCCTCCGCCGCACTTTGGCGCAGACGGGTAATGCGCGATTCGCTCCACTGCTTGAGCAGCAGGATGAACAGCGCCAGGATCAGCAACAGGCTCGCCACGGCAAACGCTGCGACGTGGTTGTATTCGTTGTAGAGGATCTCGACGTGCAGCGGCAGGGTATTGGTGACCCCGCGGATGTGCCCGGAAACCACCGAGACCGCGCCGAACTCACCCATGGCCCGGGCGGTACACAGCACCACGCCATAGATCAAACCCCACTTGATGTTCGGGATCGTGACATGCCAGAACATCTGCCAGCCGTTTGCGCCCAACAACCGCGCCGCCTCTTCTTCCTGCGTGCCTTGTTCCTGCATCAACGGGATCAGCTCGCGAGCAACGAACGGCACGGTGACGAAAATCGTCGCCAGCACGATGCCTGGCAAGGCGAACACGATCTGGATGTCATGGTCCTGCAACCACGGCCCGAAAAAGCCTTGAGCGCCAAACATCAGGACGTAGACCAGACCTGCAATCACGGGCGACACCGAGAACGGCAGGTCGATCAGGGTGACCAGCATACTTTTGCCGCGGAACGAGTACTTACTCACGCACCAGGCCGCGCTGACGCCGAACACGACGTTGAGCGGTACCGAAATCAGCACGGCGATCACGGTGAGCTTGAGCGCCGACAACGCGTCCGGCTCAAAGATCGCAGAGAAGAACGCGCCCAGTCCGTTTTTCAGCCCTTGGGACACCACGATAAACAGCGGCAGCCCTAGAAACAGGATAAAAACCAGCCAACCGAGGCCGATCAGAATCCGCCGCGACACGGCATTGCCACGACGGGCAGCGTTAGCGGAGGCGGCGGCAGAAACAGTTGAGTAGGACATGCTGTGCCTCCTTTAAGGGGTTTCGATGCGGCGCTGCAGCAGGTTGACCAACAGCAGCAGGACGAAAGAAACCACCAGCATCATCACGCCGATGGCCGTGGCGCCGGTGTAGTCGTATTGATCAAGCTTGACCATGATCAACAGCGGCAGGATCTCGGTTTTCATCGGCATGTTGCCGGCAATGAAAATTACCGATCCGTACTCGCCGACACCCCGGGCAAAGGCCAGGGCGAACCCGGTCAGCCATGCGGGGAGCAGGACCGGCACCAGAATATAACGGAACACCTGCAACGGCCTCGCGCCCAGGCAGGCGGCGGCCTCTTCGACTTCACGCGGGAAATCGGCCAACACCGGCTGCACCGTGCGCACCACGAACGGCAGCGTGACAAAGGTCAGGGCCAATGTGATGCCTATCGGGGTGTAAGCGATCTTGAAGCCCAAGTCTGTGGCGAACTGCCCTATCAGCCCCGTCGGCGCATACAGCGCAGTCAGGGCGATACCGGCGACAGCAGTAGGCAGCGCGAATGGGAGGTCGATCATCGCGTCGATGATCTTGCGGCCAGGGAAGGTGTAACGCACCAGCACCCAGGCCAGCAGTGTGCCGATCACGCCATTAATAATGGCGGCGTAGAGCGCGGTACCAAAACTCAGCTTCAGGGCCGCAATCACCCGCGGTGCGGTGACGATGGCCCAGAATTGATCCCATGTCAGTTGGGCGGCATGGATGAACATGGCCGACAACGGGATTAGCACAATCAAGCTGAGGTACACCAAGGTGTAGCCCAGTGTCAGCCCGAAGCCGGGTATGACGGGGGAAATACGACGCGACATAGAAGTCCTTGGTTAACGCACGAAGCCCGGAAACGAATCCGGGCTAAAGGCCAAACTCGGCGACACGCTTTTCAACGCATCGCTGCACAGGTTATTGCGCCTGGTAAATTTGGTCGAACACGCCACCATCATTGAAAAATTTCGGTTGCGCAGTTTTCCAGCCACCGAAGTCTTTGTCGATAGTCACCAAGTCCAGTTTCGGGAACTGCTTGGCGTATTTGGCCGCAACCTCAGCGTTACGTGGACGATAGAAATTTTTTGCGGCAATTTCCTGACCGGCCGGGCTGTAGAGATGCTCCAGGTAAGCGGTGGCGATTTCGCGGGTGCCTTTCTTGTCTACGTTTTTGTCGACAATCGATACGGGCGGTTCGGCCAGAATCGACAGCGAAGGTACGACAATGTCGAACTTGTCCGCGCCGCCATCTTCCTTCAGGGCCAGGAAGGCTTCGTTTTCCCAGGCCAGCAACACGTCACCCTGACCGTTGTTGACGAAGGTAATGGTCGAGCCACGAGCGCCAGTGTCCAGAATCGGTACGTGTTTGAACAAGGTCTGTACGTATTCCTGCGCCTTGGCTTCGCTACCACCGGCCTTTAGGCCATAAGCCCACGCGGCCAGAAAATTCCAGCGAGCGCCACCAGAGGTTTTCGGGTTCGGGGTGATCACCGAGACGTCCGTCTTGATCAGGTCGCCCCAGTCCTTGATGCCTTTGGGGTTGCCCTTGCGTACCAGAAACACGATGGTCGACGTGTAGGGCGTGCTGGCATCTGGCAGGCGGGTTTGCCAGTTTTCGGGCAGGCTCTTGCCGATCCTGGCTATTTCGTCGATATCCCCGGCCAAGGCCAGGGTCACTACGTCAGCACGCAGACCATCGATCACCGCACGTCCCTGCTTGCCCGAGCCGCCATGGGATTGCTGGATCTTCACGGTGTCATCTGCATGGGTTTTCTTCCAGAAGCTGATGAACTCAGCGTTGTAATCCTGGTACAGCTCACGCGTCGGGTCGTAGGACACGTTGAGTAGCTCAATGTCCTTGGCAACGGCAGAACCTGCAAAAACAGCACTGGCGAGCGCGACCAAGGCAAAACGACGGATACGCATGATGAAGCTCCTGGACAATTTTTTGTATTGGCTTTTTTATGGGTCGAGCTCATCTCCCTGCTCTTACATCCGCAGATCAACTGGTCTTGTTGCTCGGGGTCTGCAGGCGGAATTTTTCTTTGCGCTCGATCTGTACCACTTGTGCGTTGTGCACAGTGATTTCCACTGCACCGAAGCGCAGATCGCGCAATGCACTCTGAATTTCGCGCAGGATGCTTGCTTCGTCCTGGCCGTCAACGCTACGTAGAGATGCGCTCATGGTCCTGCTCCTAGATAAGAGGTGCCTGCAGTGGCAAGTCGCGGGCGACTGCGTGTGGCGTGGAGGCAATCTTAAAGAGGCGCGGTTATTCTTAAAAATACTATTTAAGAATGCAGATATAACAAAAAGGCATTAATGGGCTTTTCCCTGCACTGGAGCGCATTGCGCGGTTCCAGTAGCCTGAAACCCGGGGGTTCAGGACAACGTCAATACGTGTTGCAAATCCAGCTGTTCCGCCGACTGCGGACGGCCAAACCAGTAGCCCTGCCCCAGTTCACAATGGTTTTCCAGCAAAAAACTCGCCTGCTCGGCGCGCTCGATACCTTCAGCCAACACGCGCATACCCAAGGTATTTGCGAGTGCAATGATCGCCCGAACAATGGCCACGTCATCTTCGTCATGGGGTAACCCGGCGACAAAACCCTGATCGATTTTCAGCATTTGAACCGGCATGCGTTTGAGCCGAAGTAGCGATGAATAGCCCGTACCGAAATCATCGATGGCCAGTCGCAGGCCCAACTCACGCAGGCGATGTAGCTGTTCGATGGCTGAGTCCGGGTCTTCCATTACCGCGCTTTCAGTGACTTCCAGTTCCAGGCAGCTCGGATCAAGCCCCGTATCATGCAGCACCTGCGCGACGTGCTGGTATAGATCCGCACGACCAAACAACCGGCTGGAAACATTCACCGCGATGAAGTCGAGGCCGACCCCTGCTGTGCGCCACTGACTCATCTGCTCGCAGGCATGCGTCAACACCCACGCGTCAATATCGCCGATCAATCCGCTCTGTTCGGCAATCGGAATAAACTCCCCGGGCGACACCAACCCACGCTCGGGATGCTCCCAGCGTACCAACGCTTCGACCCCCACCATACCGCCGCTGTGGAGGTCATGTATCGGCTGATAAAATACCCGCAGCTCGTCGTGGTCGATGGCACGACGGAGTTCGCTGGCCAACTCGACCCGCTGCTGCGCATGCGCTGTCAGCTCTTCGGTATATAAGGCATAACCTTCCCTACCTGCGCTTTTGGCCTTGAAGAGTGCCGAATCTGCGTTACGCAACAGCTGTTCGGCATTCAATGCGTCATTGGGAAACAGGCTGATACCCACGCTGGCGCTGATAAACAGCTGATGCCCCTCAAACACGAACGGCTTTTTCAAACCCTCGATCACGCTCTGAGCCAATGCTGCGGCCTGCGCCACCTGCTGACAGTTCTCTGCCAACACGGCGAACTCATCTCCCCCCAGTCGAGCCAGGGTAATGCCACTGCTGAACAACGTAGTCAGCCGCTCAGCAACAATTTTGAGCACCTGATCGCCGATACCATGCCCAAGGCTGTCGTTGATGTTCTTGAAGTGATCCAGATCGATCAGCAATAACGCACAGCCGCGCTTGCTGGCCTGGGCGTGCGCCAAAGCCTGCTCGGTACGGTCGGTAAACAACAGGCGATTTGGCAAACCGGTCAAGGGATCGTAGTGCGCCAGATGCACCAATTCGCGCTGCGAACGCTTGATGGCGGTGATGTCTGAAAACACGGCCACGTAATGGCTGATTTCGCTGTTCTCATCCTTGATGGCGCGGATGCTTTGCCATTGCGGAAAAATTTCGCCGTTTTTACGACGGTTCCAGATTTCACCGCTCCATTGGCCGCTGGCGTGCAGCGCCTGAAACATAGTCTGGTAGAACTCTGGCCCGTGGCGGCCAGACTTGAATTTTTTCGGGTTAATCCCGAGCACTTCTTCTTCCTTGTAACCGGTAATCTCCATGAAGGCCCGATTCACATGGACGATCGAACCGTGACTGTCAGTGACCACGACACCTTCGCGCGTGCAATCAAATACCGCTGCTGCCTGGCTCAAGCGCTCCTGGTCCTGCTTTTTCAGCCCTGCTCGAGCAGCTGCGGCCATACAGCCGAGGAGCCGGGTGCGGGCGAAAAAAATCAGCACAGCGCTGAAAATCAGCCATACATAGCCATTTACCAACTGCCATTGGTCGAAACGAGCCTGATCCTGAATCAGATGCCGGAGCGAGGCATTGCTGATCTCAAGCCACAAAGCCGACACCAGCGCGTAAAGCAGGGCCGTGCGCAACGCATTGCGAGAAGAAACTGACATAAAAATAGAAAAACCTTACTAAATGCGCGGATTATAGAGTAGAAACATTCAGCGACTCTTATCTAAAAGCGCGACTGGTTTTATCGGCTGGGTCGGTGATAATGCGCTGCTGCTTTTATATTCATCGAGCATTTTTTATCGAGGGCAACACATTTTATGTGGAACAACGGTCTACTTGATCTATCAGTGTGGCAACTGGTAGCAACCACTTTGTTGATGACCCATGTGACCATTGTCGGCGTCACGGTCTATCTACACCGCTACTCCGCCCACCGTGCGCTAGAACTCAACGCGGGGCTCAAACATTTTTTCCGCTTCTGGCTGTGGCTCACCACGGCCCAGAATACGCGTGAGTGGACCGCCATTCATCGCAAGCATCACGCGAAATGCGAGACCGTCGACGATCCGCACAGCCCTGTGATCAAAGGTCTGTCTACTGTACTGCGCAAAGGCGCTGAGTTGTATCGCGCCGAAGCGCAAAATCCGGACACACTTCGCATCTACGGCAAAAACTGTCCCGAGGACTGGATCGAACGCAACCTGTACAGCCGCTTCCCGACCTTGGGGGTCTCCATCATGGCGGTGATCGACCTCGCATTGTTCGGCGTGATCGGTATCACCGTATGGGCGATCCAGATGATGTGGATTCCCTTCTGGGCCGCCGGCGTCGTCAATGGTCTTGGCCATGCCGTGGGCTATCGCAATTTCGAATGCCGTGATGCGGCGACCAATCTGGTGCCGTGGGGCATCCTGATCGGCGGTGAAGAACTGCATAACAACCATCACACCTACCCGAACTCCGCCAAGCTGTCGGTCAAGAAGTGGGAATTCGACATGGGCTGGGCCTGGATCAAGGTCTTCAGCTTCTTCCGTCTGGCCAAAGTTCAGCGGGTGGCGCCTATCGCCCACCGGGTCGAGGGCAAGGGTCATGTGGACATGGATACTGCCATGGCTATTCTCAACAATCGTTTCCAGATCATGGCCCAGTACCGCAAGCTGGTAATCGCGCCACTGGTCAAGCAAGAGCTGTCCAAGGCCGATGCGTCGGTACGCCATCAGTTCCACCGCGCCAAGCGTCTGCTTTCCCGAGAAACCAGCCTGCTTGATGACAAGCATCATCTGCACATTCAAACCATGCTCGAACACAGCCAGGCATTGAGAGTGATCTACGAGAAGCGTTTGGCGTTGCAACAGATCTGGCTAAAAACCAGCAGCAACGGTCACGACATGCTCGCGGCAATCAAGGAGTGGGTTCACGAGGCCGAAGCCAGCGGCATCCAGTCCCTGCGCGAGTTCGCCAACCAATTGAAAACCTACTCGTTGCGACCTGCCGCCGTCTGACACCGTTGATCGGCGCGCCCCGTCCGGGAGCGCGCCAGCCGGAACTTCATCCCCTTCTTTGCTCTCTGTATAAGCAGCTCACTATGGTGGTGGGTGCAGTTGTGGCTGTGCGCCGCACATCTTCTTGAGATGCAGTGCCCATGGACAAACAGACGCCCCTTAGCCAGACACCCCCTGCCAATCTGCCGCCCTCTGCGGAAATTCTCCTCGCGCTGATGCATGCCCAAGCCGAAGTCGCACGCCTGAGCGAGCGCGAAAAGCTTTTCAGCGCTCTGCTGGTCAGTGTCAATGCGGTGCTATGGGCGTTCGATTGGGAAACCCAGCAGATGATTTACGTCAGCCCGGCCTATGAGCGGATTTTCGGTCGTTCGGCAGGTTTGTTGCTGGCCGACTACAACGAATGGCGCGACAGCATCTACCCCGATGACCTCGACTATGCCGAACGCAGCCTGACTCAAGTGCTGGACAAGGGCTCCATCGAAGACCGCGAATACCGGATTATCCGTTCCGACGGGCAGGTTCGCTGGCTGAGCGACAAGTGTTTTATCAGTCGCCAAGAGGTCGGGCAGCGCCTGATCGTCGTGGGCATCGCCGAAGACATCACCGAGAAAAAGCAGCTTGAAGGCGAACTCCAACGTCTCGCCACCACCGACGTGCTCACCCAGAGCAGCAACCGCCGCCACTTCTTCGAATGCGCCCAGCGTGAGTTCGAACAGGCGCGTTTGCAGGACTTGCCCTTGGCGTTTTTGCTGCTGGATATTGATGATTTCAAGCGGGTCAACGATACATACGGCCATCAGGAAGGCGATCAGGTGCTGCAACGTATCGCCGAGAGTGGACGTTCGGCCCTTCGTCGGGGCGATGTGTTCGGACGTATCGGAGGGGAAGAGTTTGCCGCCGTGCTCCCTGGCTGCACACCGGACATGGCCAAGCAAATCGCCGAGCGGCTGCAACGGGAAATCCAGCGATTGAGCTTTCAGTGCAACAATCAGGCATTCGGCATCACCATAAGTCAGGGCCTGACCAACCTGCGCGACGACGACCTCGGCCTGGAAGTCCTCTACGCACGGGCCGATGCCGCGATGTACCAAGCCAAGCGTCAGGGCAAGAATCAGATTGTTTGGGTCTGAGCAGCCCCCACAGAAAACCTGCAAACCCTGTGTGAGCGAATTTATTGCCGAAAACGGTCTGTCGGCCAACGAAGACTTATATCTTGCGCAACCGCACCAGCTCCGGCGTCCCGATTTTCAATAGCCGGGACGCTTTACTGTTGGCCAGCGCCTCGACGCCCTCTTCCGACCCGAGCAGTGCCAATTGCGCGGCCACGTTCATCGCCAGTGCCTCGCGCGAGTACACACCGCCGCCGAAGTGATAGGCCGCCGCAATCAACTCCCGCAGTTCCAGCGGCAAGCGCCAACGCGTGCGCAGTGCCGAGCCGAATCCAGCACCGAACTGCTTCAGCGACTCGCTCACCGCCGGCTCATCCAGTTCACCGCCAGCCAGCATCCAGTCCTGCAAACAACGCAACACTGTCAAATCGCCCAGACTGTAGAGCAAACCCGCACAAAAGCAGCGCTCCTGGTCCAGCCCCAGCGAGCGCGCAATAGAGCGGGCGTATTCAGCGGTGCTGCGCGACAGCGCCCAAAAGTGTTGAGCGTGGGTGATCAGCCTTTCGTCCGTCAGCCCCGCATTACGCTTCATGACCAGACCGAGGAGCAGATTGACGCTCTGCGTAGGGCCTAACGCCTGCAGCGCCTGCGGCAAGGTCTGCACGGTTGTACCCAAGTGCTGCGCCGCACTGTTGGCGGCAGCGATCAAGACTGCGGTGACGTGTGGGTCAAAACGCAGCTCCTGCTCCAGCAGTTTCAAATCCACGCCCGTAGGCCCCTGACTGCGACTCAGCGCTTGATGCACATCCACCAGCAAGGGTGCGCCTTCCGCGATTTCCCGGCGACTGTCGAGAAAACTCGACAGGCTCAAGCCAGGTGCCAGCGCAGGAACTTTATAGACGATTGGCCCGCTCGCGCTAAGCAACAAATCCTCCAGGCGCTGGCGCAGGCTGTCCATGTTCAGGGGCTTGGTCAAGTAAGCAGTAGGCGCCAGCGGCAATGCCTCGCGCACGCTTGCACTGTCACTGCGGCTGCTGAGTAGAAAAAATGGCAAGGCAGGCTGCTGCCGTTGTTGGCGCACGCCCCACAACAGGCTCAAGCCATCTGTACCCGGCAGCTCCCAAGCGGCGATCACCAGATCGGGTTGCTGTTGATTCAACCAGTCCTGCGCCTGCTGCCCGTCACTGCACACTTTCAGATCAGCATCACAGCGCACGCTCAGGACTAAGTCGGTCAGCATGTCGCGCACCCAGGGGTCCGCCTCGGCGATCAAAACGCGGGGTGCAACAGGTAATTCAACAACGCTCATTCCGAGCTCTCCGACAGCGATACCCGCACTTTATCCAAACAATCCGTGGGGATATAGGCGCTAAGCGCAAATGCTTGTCCTAAAACGAAAAAAACCCGCCGAAGCGGGTTTTTTCTGTCTACTTACTCACATTCTATGCGAGTTCGGCGAAGCACTCTTCGATGATCGCCAGACCCTTGTCCAACAGCTCATCAGGAGCCGTCAGCGGTACCAGAACGCGCAATACGTTGCCGTAAGTACCGCACGACAGCAAGATCAGACCCTTGTCGCGCGCTTTGGCTACAACCTGAGCCACCGCCGCAGCGTTCGGCTTGTGCGGGTCGCCGCCTTCGAACAGCTCGACCGCAATCATCGCACCCAGGGCACGAACTTCACCGATCACCGGATACTTGGCTTGAATCGCACGCAGGCCAGTCACCAGATGCTCGCCAACCGCTTTGCAACGGTCCAGCAGGTGCTCTTCTTCAAACACTTCCAACACGGCCAGCGCCGCTGCGCAAGCAATCGGGCTGCCAGCGTAAGTGCCGCCCAGGCCACCTGGAATGATGGCATCCATGTATTCGGCTTTGCCGCATACGCCAGCCAGTGGGAAACCGCCGGCGATGGACTTGGCGAAGGTGGTCAGGTCGGCAGAAACGCCCATCTGTTCCATCGCGAAGAACGTACCGGTACGGCCAGCGCCAGTCTGCACTTCGTCCGCGATCAGCAGAATGCCGTGCTTGTCGCACAGGGCACGCAAACGAACCATGAACTCTTTCGGCGCGACGTAGAAACCGCCTTCGCCCTGAACGGGTTCGATGATGATTGCAGCGATATCACGTGGCTCGGCATCGTTCTTGAAGATGCGTTCGATGCTGGCGATGGAATCGTCAACGGTCACGTCATGCAGTGCACACGGGTACAGTGCGCGGAAGATACCGCCTGGCATCAGGCCCATACCGGCCGAGTAAGGCACGACTTTACCGGTCAGACCCAAGGTCATCATGGTACGGCCGTGGTAAGCGCCCGTGAATGCGATGACGCCGGCACGGCCAGTGGCGGCACGGGCGATTTTTACAGCGTTTTCTACCGCTTCGGAACCGGTGGTCACCAGCAGGGTTTTCTTCTCGAAATCACCTGGCACCTTGGCGTTGATCTTTTCGCACAGCTCAACGTACGGTTCGTAGGCCAATACCTGGAAGCAGGTGTGAGTCAGCTTGGTCAGTTGCTCTTGCACGGCCGCGATAATTTTCGGGTGCAGGTGACCGGTGTTCAGTACCGCGATACCGCCAGCGAAGTCGATGAACTCACGACCTTCAACGTCGGTAACAGTAGCGTTCTTCGCGGAAGCCGCGAAGATCGGGTGGATCTGGCCCACGCCGCGCGGAACAGCGGCATTGCGGCGTTTCATCAAGGATTCGTTGGTCTGGCTCATGATTTCCTCATTCACCGCTCATCGGGCGGCGCAGTTCAAGGATTAAGCAGTCGGGTGGCAGTTGCAGCAGCATACGATGATCGACTGCTGCAACGTTCCAACTACAGGTGGAATTACGTGTCGCTACTGTGCTGACAGAATTAGATGCCCAGGCACAGGTACTTAATTTCCAGATAATCTTCGATGCCGTACTTGGAGCCTTCACGACCCAGACCCGACGCCTTGATGCCGCCAAACGGAGCGACTTCGTTGGAGATCAGGCCCGTGTTGACGCCGACCATGCCGTATTCCAGCGCTTCAGAAACACGGAACACGCGGCTAAGGTCACGGGCGTAGAAGTACGACGCCAGACCGAATTCGGTGTCGTTGGCCATCGCAATCACTTCAGCTTCATCTTTGAAGCGGAACAGTGGAGCCAACGGGCCGAAGGTTTCTTCCTTGGAGACAGCCGCATCTTTAGACACGTTGACCAGAATGGTCGGCTCGAAGAAGTTGCCTTCCAGGCTGTTGCCGCCAGCCAGCACGGTTGCGCCTTTGCTGATGGCGTCAGCAATGTGTTCCTTGACCTTGGCCACGGCTTTTTCGTCGATCAGCGGACCCGTAGTGGTGCCCTCTTCCAGACCGTTACCGATCTTGAGCTTGGACACCGCGACTTTCAGCTTCTCGGCGAACACGTCATAGACGGCGTCCTGCACGTACAGGCGGTTGGCGCAGACGCAGGTCTGGCCGTTGTTGCGGTACTTGGAGATGATCGCGCCTTCGACGGCCTTATCCAGGTCGGCGTCGTCGAACACGATGAACGGCGCGTTGCCGCCCAATTCCAGGGACACTTTCTTGATGTCCTTGGCGCATTCAGCCATCAGTTGGCGACCGACTTCAGTCGAGCCAGTGAAGGACAATTTACGCACAATCGGGTTGCTGGTCAGTTCGCCGCCGATGTCGCCAGCACTGCCGGTGACAACGCTGAACACACCATTCGGGATGCCCGCACGGTGTGCCAGTTCAGCCAACGCCAAGGCCGAGAACGGAGTTTGCGAAGCCGGTTTCAGAACCATGGTGCAGCCAGCAGCCAACGCTGGACCCGCTTTACGGGTAATCATCGCTGCCGGGAAGTTCCACGGCGTAATCGCGGCGGTCACGCCGATTGGCTGTTTGATCACAATCAGACGCTTGTCTGGCTGGTGACCAGGAATCACATCGCCGTAGATGCGCTTGGCTTCTTCAGCGAACCACTCGATAAAGGAAGCCGCGTAAACGATCTCACCCTTGGCTTCAGCCAGCGGCTTACCCTGTTCCAGGGTCATCAGGCGAGCGAGGTCGTCCTGGTTTTCAATAATCAGCTCAAACCAGCGACGCAGCTTGTTCGCACGATCCTTGGCGGTCAACGCACGCCAGGCCGGCAGCGCCTTGTTAGCAGCTTCGATCGCACGACGGGTTTCAACTGCGCCCATCTTCGGAACAGTCCCGAGGATCTCATTGGTAGCCGGGTTGTTCACTTTGATCGTCTGACCATTGTCCGAATCCAGCCAAACGCCATCGATAAAGGCTTGCTGACGGAACAATTGGGTGTCTTTAAGCTGCATGTCGGTCTCCTAAACAGCACCGCGCACGCGCGGAGCGAATTTTTTTGTTTGTTCAAAGGCGCCTATATAAGGCTGCCGTCAGGAAATCATTCACCGTACTCAAGCACAAATAGCGCACTGATCGTAGAACGTGCGGTTGAGCACTCAGCCAAAAGCGTTTGAAATCTCAAACGAATCCTAGGGTCTGCGGGGGTAAAGGACAATAGTCTGTTCGAAAAAAAGAACGAAAACGGAGTTTAGGTGATTAATTTCAGATCAACGTCACGTTCACACCCGGTTACGTGCAAAATCAACAACAGCGCTCACCAGCATGGACGCCCGGCAGCCAGATGAGTATCATGGCGCCCGCATTGCACCAGTAGCTCAGCTGGATAGAGTACTGCCCTCCGAAGGCAGTGGTCGTGGGTTCGAATCCCGCCTGGTGCACCAAATTGATGTTTCGACCTGTCATTGACAGCCTACGAAACACCCCGAGAAGCCCGCCTTGTGCGGGCTTTCTTGTTTTTGCCTTGCCACCGATTGACTGTAGGAGCTGCCGAAGGCTGCGATCAGTCGATATCGCGAAGGTCGTTCCGACCTTATCGCAGCCTTCGGCAGCTCCTACCATTTAGGGTGGGAGTAGCATTGAGTTCGCCTCGCGAGGAGATTTATTCGGAAATCAAACGCTGGACGACGCCAACGCGTCCCACGTCTGAATGAGGCCGAGCAGATGAATCAGGCCAAAGGCCAAACAAACCGCAGAGCTGACCACAATGAACCGGGTGCTGCGGCCCGTGCCTGCCAACGCGAGCGGCCCCACAATCCCGCGCAGTAAATACACCAGAGTAATGGCACATAACGCCGGGCGCAGTAACGGCAATTGGTCGATCACGCCAGCGCCGGACAAGGCATAGGCGGCCCAACAGAACAGTACGAGAGAGATGGCTGCCGTGACCACGGCCGGATAAATTCGCCCAGCTTGAGCTGCACGCACGAAACGATTGCCTGCACCAAACAACCGGTACCATCGCGGGCCTGCAATGATGACGCCGATATGCAGCGCCGCTGCGGCCGCGCTAAGTCCCGCGCCGATCATGAAAGCCAGATTATGTCCGTTACCCACCTTACCGCTCCTGGATAGACGCAGCCTTCTAAAAACAACCTTCCGGGAGTTTCTAGCAAAGTGCGATAGTTCATCAATAACAGTCACAGATTCCCGTGCACGCTTGAGCATACCCGGGCAGGCTTCGGCACGCTTGCCAATACCTTCCAGACCTACGCTGTCCGTTCTCCCCTCAGCTTGACTACCGCTCTAGCTCAACACATTCTCCGGGTCCACCTACGACTCCTGAAGGAACGAGAGAGCATGAAACTGGAAACCATGGCTATCCACGCTGGCTATAGCCCCGACCCGACAACAAAGGCAGTAGCGGTACCGATCTACCAAACCGCGTCCTACGCATTCGATGATACCCAGCATGGTGCCGATCTGTTTGACCTGAAAGTCGCAGGCAATATTTACTCGCGCATCATGAACCCTACCAACGACGTGCTCGAAAAGCGCGTTGCAGCCCTGGAAGGGGGTGTCAGTGCCTTGGCGGTCGCCTCGGGTATGGCGGCTATTACCTATGCGATCCAGACCGTGGCCGAAGTGGGTGACAATATCGTCTCGGTGGCCAAGCTTTATGGCGGGACTTACAACCTGTTGGCGCATACCCTGCCACGCTTTGGTATCCAGACGCGTTTCGCAGCCCATGACGACATCGCGGCGCTTGAGGCGCTGATCGACGACAAGACCAAGGCGGTCTTCTGCGAGTCCATTGGCAACCCGGCTGGCAATATTATCGACATCCAAGCACTGGCCGATGCCGCCCACCGGCATGGTGTGCCGCTGATCGTCGATAACACCGTTGCCACGCCCATCCTTTGCCGCCCCTTCGAGCACGGTGCCGACATCATCGTGCACTCGCTGACCAAGTACATCGGCGGACACGGCACCAGCATCGGCGGGATCGTCGTCGACTCCGGCAAATTCCCATGGGCGGACAACAAGGAACGTTTCCCCCTGCTGAACACGCCCGACCCGTCCTACCACGGCGTGACCTACACCGAAGCCTTCGGCCCAGCAGCTTTCATCGGGCGCTGCCGGGTAGTGCCACTGCGCAATACAGGAGCGGCATTGTCGCCATTCAACGCTTTCCTGATCCTGCAAGGCCTGGAAACGCTTGCGCTGCGCATGGAGCGCCATACAGAGAATGCACTTAAAGTCGCGCACTATCTCAATGCTCATGACCAAGTAGCCTGGGTGAAATACGCCGGGTTACCCGACCATCCAGAGCATGCACTTGCCTTGCGTTATACCGGCGGCAAGCCCGCATCGATCCTCTCGTTTGGCATCAAGGGCGGACAGGAAGCCGGCGCACGCTTTATCGACGCCTTGAAACTGATCGTGCGTCTGGTCAACATCGGTGATGCCAAATCCCTGGCCTGCCATCCTGCTTCCACCACTCATCGCCAGTTGAACGACGAAGAGCTGGAAAAAGCCGGCGTACCCAGGGATATGGTCCGACTCTCGATCGGCATCGAGCATTGCGATGACATCCTCAGCGACATCTCCCAGGCCCTGGAGGCCGCGGTTCTCCGGTAACCGTTTCAAGCTGAAGACTGATGTTTAGCGTAAGTCCCGGAGCTCAAAATCGAATAAATCCCATCAAGGCAGCTTGAGTCGTTCAAGGCCTGATGGGATTCCTGTCTCAGCGGACGAAGCATCAATCACGCTTGCAGGTTTTGATGCCCAGCAGTGAATAGGCTGGGCAGAAGCGGAAGACGCCGGTCGCCAGAGGCACGATGCCAATCCAGCCCCATGCGCCAATGATGCCGAACACTGCCAGTCCGATGAGAATAACGCCCAGTGCGATGCGCAAGGCACGGTCGAGGGTTCCAACGTTTGCGTTCATGGTGATCTCCCGATCAATGTGCGCGCCGAGCTTCCAGCGCGGTGAATAAAAACATGCCGACCAGCATGGCCAACACGAAAACAAACGCTTGCCAGTGGGCCGTCAGCAGAAGGACGACTGCCGGTCCCGGGCATATCCCGGCGATGCCCCAACCAATGCCAAACAGCAGGCTCCCGCCGATCAAGCGCACATCCAGGTCGCGTTTGACGGGCAGTTGCATCGGGGCACCCAGCAACGATTTCGATTGTTTGCCGGCCCAGTTGAACGGCACGCTGGCCACGGCGATGGCGCCGACCATTACAAACGCCAGCGACGGATCCCACACGCCAGCCAGATCGAGAAAGCCCAGTACTTTGGCTGGGTTGGCCATACCGGCGAGCAAGAGGCCGAGACCAAATAGCAGGCCAGCAATGAATGCAGTCAGTTTGCGCATGGTTAGCTTCCGAGAAGATGGCGCAGGACAAAGACGGTAATAAATCCCGCAAACATGAACGTAACGGTGGCCGCGATGGAGCGCGGGGAGCGTCGAGAAATCCCACACACCCCATGCCCACTGGTGCAGCCCGAACCGTAGCGGGTGCCTATGCCTACCAGCAGACCGGCCACTGCCAGGCCAAACCAACCGCTTTTGAACTGTATTAACGGCAAGGCGGCAAACAGCCCCCACACCAGCGGCGCAATCAATAGGCCGAGCAGGAAGAGCGCCTTTTCGCTTCGACCTTCACTGCCGAGCTGTAGAAGGCTGCCGAGCAGACCGCTGATCCCGGCAACCCGTCCATTGGCCAGAACAAACAGGCTGGCGGCCAGCCCGATCAATGCACCGCCCGCCAACGAAGCCCAGGGCGTGAAATGTAACCAGTCGATCATCATTGCGCCTCCCCGATGCAGCAGGCTGTATAAGCCGTGTTGCTACTGCCCATTACTCTGAATGGTCTCAATGAAAAATCCCCACTGCAGTGAGCGCCAGCATCAGTGCGGCGATCCCCCCAACGATTGCAAACATCTGCTGCAGCCGCGGCCCGGCAAGGTAACCGGCGATCTGGCGACCGCCCATCAGGCCGAGCACCGCGCCACCCGCGAAAGGTGCCCCGACGGACCAGTACATCACGCCAGCCAACGTGGCCGTTGCTACGCTGCCCGCCGAGACCAGTGCGATAACGGCCAGGGAGGTGGCGATGACGCTTTTCATGTCCAGATCGGTGTAACGCGTCAACGCCGGGATGATCACAAACCCCCCGCCCACGCCCAGCAAACCTGACAGCAGCCCCGAGAGGATTCCGGTAAACGCCAATGCGCGGGCGCACGGCAAGGTCCAGCGCAGGCGACCTTGCAGAGGGTTGAGCACGCACGGCAGGACATCGGCTCGCGGTGCGGCATAACCATGACGTAGCTGGCGTAGGGCGGTAGTGAATATGCGTGCGCTGACATAGAGCAGCAGCGCAGAAAAAGCCAAGGTCAGCGGCAGGTTTGGCAGACGATGCGCCAGCCATAGGCCTAACGGCGCCACAACAATACCGATGCCCGCGATAAACGCGGCGGCTCGGTACCGAACCAAACCTTGGCGCAAGCCCAGCAATGCACCTACCCCAGCGGCCAGACCTACGGCCAGCAAGCCGACCGGCGCGGCTTGCACCATCGACAGGCCGAGGCCGAAGACCAGAAGGGGTACAGCCAGAATGCCGCCACCGGCCCCGGTCAACGCCAAAATCGCCCCGATGATTGCGCCCAGCCCAATCTCTAGCAGCGTGTGATCATTCATTGTTCTGCCTTAGTACGTATTCAAAGCGCGTTGAGCGGAATTTTCAGGTAGCGGACGCCGTTGTCTTCTGGCTCCGGCAGATGGCCGCCGCGCATATTGATCTGTACTGACGGCAAGAGAAGGACGGGCATTTCCAGGGTGGCGTCGCGTGCTTCGCGCATCTTCACAAAGGCGTCTTCATCGATGCCCTCGTGTATGTGGATATTGCTGGCGCGTTGCTCAGCGACGGTCGTCAGGTACTTAAGTTCGCGGCCATTGGGTAGGTAGTCATGGCACATAAACAGATGTGTTTGTGGAGGTAAACTCAGGATCTTTTTTATCGAGCGGTACATCGTTCGTGCGTCGGCGCCAGGAAAGTCACACCGCGCGGTACCGTAGTCCGGCATGAACAGGGTATCGCCCACGAAAGCGACGGTTTCGCCCTCGACTTCGACGACATAGGTCATGCACGCCGGTGTATGCCCCGGCGTGTGCATCGCCCGAGCCTGCAGCGAGCCAATGCTGAAGTGCGCGCAATCCTCGAGCAGAACGTCGAACTGGCTTCCATCGCGGGCAAAATCGCCGCCCTGATTGAAGAGTTTGCCAAACACGTCCTGGACGACGGTAATCCGGCTACCAATGGCGACTTTCCCCCCGAGCGTTTCCTTCAGGTAGGCCCCGGCGGAAATATGATCGGCGTGCACATGGGTTTCCAGTATCCACTCTACCGATGCACCCAGCTCACGAACCCGTGCGACCAATTGATCGGCCGAATCGGTACGGGTGCGTCCTGACGCGGGGTCGTAGTCGAGCACGCTGTCGATCAGCGCACAGTGATTCGTCGCACGATCCAGCAGCAGGTAACTGACCGTCCACGTATGACGATCAAAAAACGCTTCCACCTGTAGCTGGGCACCGATGATCACTGTTGCGCTCCTGATGATGGGGTGACACATGACTGGCCACCTGTATTCATCTCAATAAGCATGCCAATCTTCTTTTACCTGAAGCGACTTACAACAGACTGTTTTTATTGAATTTTATTTATACGCCAGCCTAGGAATGGCACGAACTGGCAGTGCCTATGGCAGTCTTTTGGCAGTCAGTGGCAGCTTATGGCAGTATCTTGCGCAGTACGCCGATCCTGCGCTCGACTGAAGGGGCTGACATGTCCACATCCCGCACTGATATTTCCAGCCCGCAAGTGCAAGCGCTGGTGTCGTACCTTGAACACGAAAAACAGCCGACCATTGTTCTGGATACCGACTACAACATCATAGCCGCCAACCCGGCTTATCAGCGCCAGTTCGGCGTCCAGGGCAGGCCTCACATTGGCGCCAAGTGCTATCGCGTCTCCCATCAGTTCTCGGTTCCCTGCGATCAGGCCGGCGAACATTGTCCGATGCGCAAAGCCCATGCGTCTCGCGCCCCGGAGCGCATGTTGCACATCCACCACACGCCGCGCGGCCCGGAACATGTCGATGTCGAACTGCGCCCCATTAGTGACGAGCAGGGCGATGTGGTTGCTTATGTCGAGCGCCTCAGTACTGTCGCTGCAGCCTCAGTCCAGCCGCAACAGAACGGTCTTGTCGGCAGTTCGGGTGCGTTCAAGGAAGCGTTGACTGCATTGCAACGTGCAGCCCCGTCGCAAATCCCGGTATTGCTCCAAGGGGAATCGGGCACGGGCAAGGAGCTTTTTGCCCGCGCGCTGCACGCTGGCAGTCCACGCGCCAACGGCCCGCTGGTGGTGGTCGATTGCACCGGGCTTACCGAGTCACTCCTCGAAAGCGAGCTGTTCGGTTATGAGAAAGGTGCGTTTACCGGAGCCACGCAACGCAAGATTGGCTTGGCGGAAACAGCCCATGGCGGCACGCTCTTCCTCGACGAAATCGGTGAAGTACCGTTGGCGATGCAGGTCAAACTTCTACGATTGATTGAGTCCGGCAGTTTTCGTCCGGTCGGTAGTTTAAGAACCGTGCATTCTGATTTTCGGCTGGTCTCGGCCACCCATAAACCGCTCAAGGAAATGGTCGCGGCAGGCAGCTTTCGGCAGGACCTCTACTACCGGATCAGTGCCTTTCCGATTCACTTACCGTCGTTGCGAGAGCGCCGCGAAGATTTGCCGCTGTTGATCAACACTCTGTTGCAGCGACTGGCCGGGGTGGCGGCGCCCACTGTCGATGATCAGGCGATGCAACTGCTGAGCCGCTACGACTATCCGGGCAACATTCGGGAGTTGCGCAATATTCTCGAGCGGGCGCGACTGTTCACCGATGACGGTGTGATACGGGCTAAAGACTTGCCAGCGGAACTGCGCAACCCTGACGAGAAAACAGTACCCGTCATGCGCCGCCGTGGGCATGCGGACCTGGAACGGCTGGCGCAGGTGGCCAGCGCCTTTCAAGGTTCTCGCAGTGAACTGGCCCAGGCGCTGGGGTTGAGTGAGCGAACGCTCTATCGCCGTCTTCGCGCCTGGCATGAGTGAACACTGCCGCCGTCTGGGTGTGACGTTCCGTCACTCCCATCGCAGTTGAGAGTATTGATCTGGATCAACGTTAGTCGTCTTTACCGTCGGGACAATTCCGCCATCCCTGCGAGTACCCGTCATGCCAGGCCCCTTCGATTTTCTAAAAAAACCATTAATGAAGGAAATTGGCCTGATATTGCTTATCAAGCTCGTCTTGTTGTTGGGGATCCGCAGCATCTGGTTCAGCGCTCCGCTTGAGGTCATGGATGACGGTCTCAAAGTAGGCCAACACATGCTTGGCCCCCCTCCCGCACTTCCTGAGAAGAGCCCCCCATGATCTCGGAATCAGTCGTCGACTTATCTCGACTGCAATTCGCAATGACCGCCTTGTATCACTTTTTATTCGTGCCTTTAACCCTCGGTTTGACCTTCCTGCTCGCCATCATGGAGTCGGTCTATGTGATGACCGGCAAGCAGGTCTATAAGGACATGACCCGGTTCTGGGGCAAACTGTTCGGCATCAACTTTGCCTTGGGTGTCACCACCGGCCTGACCATGGAGTTCCAGTTCGGCACCAATTGGGCGTACTACAGCCATTACGTCGGTGACATTTTTGGTGCTCCGTTGGCGATTGAAGGCTTGATGGCGTTCTTCCTGGAATCGACCTTCATCGGCCTGTTCTTTTTTGGCTGGGATCGCCTGACCAAAGTCCAGCATCTGGGGGTTACCTGGCTGGTCGCGATCGGCTCGAACATGTCGGCATTGTGGATCTTGATCGCCAACGGCTGGATGCAGAACCCTGTCGGCGCAGAGTTCAATTTCATCACCATGCGCATGGAGCTGACCAGTTTCAGCGCCTTGCTGTTCAACCCCGTGGCACAGGTCAAGTTCGTGCACACCGTTGCGTCCGGTTACGTGACCGGCGCGATTTTTGTCCTGGCTATTTCGAGTTGGTACCTGCTCAAGGGCCGCGATATCGGGTTCGCGCGGCGCTCTTTTGCCATCGCGTCGGCGTTCGGCATGGCGTCGATTCTTTCGGTGGTCATTCTGGGCGATGAGTCTGGCTATGAGATCGGCGATGTTCAAAAAACCAAGCTCGCGGCGATAGAGGCCGAGTGGGATACCGAGGCCGCACCTGCAGCCTTTACGTTGTTCGGGCTGCCGAATCAGGCCGAGCAACGTACTGATTACGCCGTGAAAATCCCTTATGTCATGGGGATTATTGCCACGCGCTCGCTGGATACCAAGGTGACAGGCATCAAGGATCTGATCGCCCAACATCAGGTGCGGATCCGCAATGGCATGGTTGCTTATGACCTGCTTCGGCAACTGCGCGCAGGGGATAAAAGCGAACAGACAGTCGCTGCCTTCAACGCGGTGAAAAAGGATCTGGGCTACGGTCTGCTGCTCAAGAAATACACGGACAAAGTGGTCGATGCCAGCGACCAACAAGTCAAACAGGCTGCGCTGGACTCCATCCCCGGTGTGGCTTCGATTTTCTGGACCTTCCGCCTGATGGTGCTCAGCGGCTTCCTGATGCTGGCCTTGTTCGTCTGTGCGTTCTGGGCGTCTACCCGCAAGAATGAAATGAGCAAACCCTGGCTGCTCAAGTGGGCCCTGTTCAGCCTGCCGCTGCCGTGGGTTGCCACGCAGACCGGCTGGTTTGTCGCGGAGCATGGTCGTCAGCCCTGGTCCGTCGGTGAAATACTCCCGACCCATCTGTCCGCTTCAAGCGTTTCGACCGGTGATGTCTGGGGTTCTCTGCTGGCGCTGATAGCGTTCTATAGCGTGCTGTTGGTGATCGAGATGTACCTGATGATCAAGTTCGCCCGGCTTGGCCCGAGCAGTTTGCACACCGGGCGCTATCACCTGGAACACGAGGCAACATCCGCCCACGCCACACAGCCGACCCTGGTCTGAGGAGCACAATGATGTTCGACTATGAAAGCCTCAAACTGATCTGGTGGGTACTGGTTGGCGTCTTGCTGATCGGCTTCGCCCTGACCGATGGTTTCGACCTCGGCGCCGCCGCGCTGATGCCCTTCGTTGGCCGCAGCGACAACGAACGACGCGTGGTGATCAACACCATCGCGCCGCACTGGGATGGCAACCAGGTCTGGCTGATTACCGCTGGCGGTGCGTTGTTCGCCGCCTGGCCACTGGTGTATGCCGCCGCGTTTTCGGGCTTCTACTGGGCCCTGCTGCTGGTGCTGTTTGCCTTGTTTGTTCGCCCCGTGGGCTTCGATTATCGGAGCAAACTGAGCAACACCCGCTGGCGGCAAAGCTGGGACTGGGGCCTGTTTGTTGGCGGTGTGGTGCCTTCGCTGGTCTTCGGTGTGGCGTTCGGCAACCTGCTCCTGGGCGTGCCCTTCCAGTTTGATGACACACTGCGCTCCAGCTACCACGGTAGTTTCTGGCAACTGCTCAGCCCATTCGGGTTGCTCGCTGGCGTCGTCAGCTTGAGCATGCTCTGCCTGCACGGCGGCACGTGGTTGATGATGCGTACGGAGGGTGACATCGCCCGGCGTTCACGCAACGCGGCTCAACTGTTCGCGGCGGTTTACCTGCTGGCCTTCATCGGTGCCGGTGCGTGGCTCTTGCTGGGCAGCATCGAAGGACAAACCATCACGTCAACCTTCGAACCCGGTATCGCCCTGAATCCGCTGAGCAAGACCGTGGCCATGAGCAACCCTGGCTGGATGGCGAACTACGGGAAATACCCGCTGACCATCATCGCCCCTGTATTGGGGATATTCGGGGCGCTATTGGCCCTGTTCTCGGCCACTGGCAGTCACAGTCGCTGCGCATTCCTGGGCAGCAGCCTGGCCATCGTTGGCACCCTCTGCACCGCCGGCTTTGCGCTGTTCCCTTTTGTCATGCCGTCGAGTATCGACCCGGCTTCCAGCCTGACCGTGTGGGATGCTGTTTCCAGCCGCATGACACTCAACATCATGCTGGTTGCCGCAGCGATATTCGTGCCGCTGATCCTCTGCTACACCCTTTGGTGCTACGCCAAAATGTGGGGCAAAGTGACCACCCAGCACATCGACGCCAACCCCCACAGCCTTTACTGAGGAGCACACACTATGTGGTATTTCGCCTGGATCCTCGGCGTCTTGTTGGCCTGTAGCTTCGGCATCATCAACGTCATGTGGCTCGAAGCCACCGACACGCTGGATAAGGAGCCAGCGGGTGACCTCTGAAGCCACACCACGGTTGCGACGCGCCAGCAGCAGGGCCTTGTCCCTGCTGCTGGCCATTCCGTTGAGCCTGATTCTACTGATCCACCCCATCACCATCCTCAACGCCCAAGGTCACTACAACCACAACCTGCTGATGCTGGTCATGTGGGGCGTGGCTGCGGGGTATGTGCACGGCGTGGGCTTCGACCCGCGTGCACGCGTGTGGCAAGTGGTGTTTCATCCGCTGGTGGCCTGGGGTCTGATGACCTTGGGCTATGCGGTGATGTGGGTGTATTAGGACAGAAGCACGTCCTCTTTATGATTCGTTCGGTTGAACGCTGATCCCCTGTAGGAGATTTCACATCGCCTTCGACGCCGCGCTGTCGCGCAGCAAACTGTAAGCGCGCTTGCCCGCGATCGCTTCGGAGTCGCGCTCGACCGCAGCAGTCGTAAATCAGCTCGCTCGACTCTACCAGTGAGAACTGTATTCAGCGTTTTGGGACCGCTTTGCGCTCCATCGCGGGCAAGGACTGGGCGTCCCCCACGCTCCTACAAATACCGTTCTATTTCAAATAGCTATCTGTTGTTTGATGGGAGGCCTCGCCGCGTCTTCGACGCTGCGCTGTCGCGCAGCAAACTCGGTCCTTGTAGGAGCTGCCGAAGGCTGCGATAAGGTCGGCACGACCTTCAGCGGTATCAAGAAAGCGACCGGTTCCGTCGGACGCGACCCCGGGGCGATCGCAGCCTTCGGCAGCGCCTACAAATCTACGTTTTGCTGAAAATATAATGACATTTATATTTTATTTTTCAATGAGTTATCTTCTGTTTGATAAGAGCTGACTTGTAACTGCGCGTCCTGCTGCGAAGACCATACGGCGCGGTCTACCTGCCGCCCCTCGATCCAGATCATGGCTATAGGTCAAACCCAAATCTGTCGGAAGCCCGTGCCGGGCTTATTCGCAGACAAGTCAGCGCCTACAAATAATGTTCTATTTCAAATGGTTATCGGTTGTTTGATCGGAGCAAGAAGAAGGAGTTTCTGACTGAAAACTCACCCCCCAAGCACTCGCCCATAAACCTGCCGATCAATATTCGCCCCGCTCAAAATCACCGCCACTTTCTTACCTTGCTGCCGCTCACGCTCTTTGATCAGTGCCGCCAGGCCAGCAGCGCCGGCGCCTTCGGCGGTGTTGTGGGTGTCTTCGTGGAAGATGCGGATCGCGCTGGCGATTTCGTCGTCGTTGACCCGGACGATTCGCGCCGCGCCGTGGCGGATGATGTCGAAGGCTTGGGGCAACGGCATGCGGCAGGCCATGCCGTCGGCAAAGGTGTTGGCGGTTTCGGTGGTGATGATTCGACCTTGCTCGAAGCTCTGGGCGAAGGCGTCGGCGTGTTCGGATACGACGCCGACGATGTCTGTTTTCAGCCCCAGCAAGTCGCGGGTCTGGATCAGGCCGCAAATGCCAGTACCCATGCCGATGGGGACGTAGACAGTCTGCAGACCCTGCACCGCTTCCAGCAATTCCAGCGCGTAGGTCGCGACGCCTAAAATCAGGTCAGGATGAAACGCCGGGACACTCTCGTAGCCCAGTATTTCGGCCTGGCGTGCGGCTTCGGTGCGGGCCTCGTCGAAGTCTTGACCGCACTCGATCAGTTGCGCACCCATGGCCCGCATCGCGGCATTTTTTTCCTGCGAATTACCGAGGGGCACGACGATGATAATCGGCAGCCCAGCGTTGCGTGCGGCCGTCGCAAGGCTCTGCCCATGATTGCCTCGGGTGGCGGTCACCAGTCCGGTCACCTGCGGCTTGCGCTTGAGTAAACCCTGTACGTACAGCAGGCCCCCACGAACCTTGAAGGCGCCGGTCGGTGCATGGTTTTCGTGTTTGACCCAGACCTCGCAACCCAGGCGCTCGGCCAAACGTGGCCAGCCATATTGCGGGGTAGGCGGAATCAGTGGGCGAATGGTTTGCGCGGCGTGGCGCAACGAAGCGAGGTCAAACATCAGGGCACCGGGCTGTGGGTGGGTTTGACCTGATCTTAGGGCCGGAGCATTGTATGGGTTAAACCTTATATTGCATGAGCAACAATAAATGTGGACGCCGACGCTCAAAGATACTGCACAGCCAAAGTACCTGGCCCTGGTGGATGCGATCACTCACGCGATTGAAAGCGGCGAGCTAAAAGTCGGCGAACGGTTGCCACCGCAGCGACGTCTCGCCTGGAACCTGGGCCTGAACCCGAGTACGACGATGCAGGCCTACCGCGAGGCGGCACGCCGGCATCTGGTTTCAGGTGAAGTGGGACGGGGCACTTACGTATTGGCCGGGAGCAAAGAAGCGACGCTGTTCCGGCTCAAGCAGCCAAGTGAGCGCCCCGCCCTGATTGATCTTTCCACGAATGTGCCGGTCACCGATGAGGACAGTCAGGACGAAGTCTCGGCACTCGCCACGCTGATCAATAACGGACAAGCACAGCGACTGCAACGCTACCTCACGGCTGACGACCTGGCGGCTGGCCGGGCTCAGGGTGCAGCCTGGCTGCAAGCCCGAGGCCTGAACGTGCCCACGGAAAATATCATGCTGTGCACCGGCGCCCAGCAGGGGCTGTTCGCTGCGCTACTGTCCCTGTGTCAGCCCGGCGAGCCGGTCATCGTGGAAGCCTTCACCGCGCCGGGGATCAAAGCGGCTTGCCGCCAGTTGCGCTTGCCCCTGCATGGCGTTGCGCTTGATCGTTACGGCATCCTCCCCGACGAACTCGACAGGATGGCACGAGCCACGGGGGCAAAAATCGTCGTGCTGACGCCTACCCTGCAAAACCCGACATCGACCATCATGTCGCCCCAACGGCAACTCGAGATCGCTGAAGTCGCAAGACAGCATGACCTGTTGATTATCGAAGATGACGTCTATGGCGCGCTGACCTCCTCACCTCCACTGACGCGACTGCTGGGCAAGCATGGCCTGTTGGTGACCAGCCTGTCGAAAACGGTCGCCCCCGGTCTACGGGTCGGCTGGATCACCGCCGATCCATCCGTGCTCGAACGTATCGACCCACACGCTCAGGCCACGCATTGGGGCGTTTCACCGCTGTGCCTGACTATCGCCTGCCAGTGGATAAACGACGGTACCGCACAACGCCGCCTGGCGTGGCAGACCGAAGAAACTACCCAGCGCTGGCGCTTGTCAAAGAAGATGCTCGGCGCGGCGTTGTACCAGACACAAAACCCGTCGCCTCACATCTGGGTCACCAGCTCGCAGCCTTCCATGGCGCTGGCTCAGGCGTGTCGTGCGGCACAGGTCGATGTAGTGCCTGCGGAGGTTTTCGCGGTCAAGGACCACGGTACCCATGCCATACGCATCAGCCTGTGTGCAGCCAGTAATCGGACGCAGCTGAAAATCGCATTGGAGCGGGTTGCACAGATTGTTAACTTCAACGGTACGTTGCAAATAGAAGAAGACGGATCTATTTTCAATAGGTAAACCCGTCTTGTTTTACTCCTGCACCGCAACCACTGCGAAGGAGATTTACCGATGGTTATTCACTACAGGCTCGCCGGGCACCTCGCCTGCGGCCGCCATGGCGACAACATCACCTCCACCACTGAACTTGGACGCGTGAAGTGTCGCAACTGCCGTAACACCGATGCCTTCAAGGAGGCGAGGAAAACCGCGCGAAATGCAGCACGCAGAGCCGCGAGGAAGGCGAAGAGTGCTCATGTATCGAACGACTGGCGTGCCTCCTGGCAACAGCGGCTCACGGATATGCCCGGACCGCAGCGACTCCCACGTGGGTTTCATGGTCAGCCCTTCGTTTAACCCTATGGAATGGCATACATCGGATCGCTGATTTCGTCGGCATCGCTGACAGTAAAAACGCAAAAAAAGGGCGAGTTTATTGTCGATAAATAAACTCGCCCCCCTTTGTGCTTGAGGACCTACTGGCGTGCGCCGCCCAACCCGCCAAGCTTGCTCGTTACCATGTTGAAGAACTGAGGCACGGTCATTTTCTGGCCGTTGAAATCGACGATGTCGTTGGCGTAGTGAAGGCCCGAGACGACGTTTTCGCCTTCGACCTTGGCCAATTGGGTCATCACCGCCATACCACTGACCATATCGCTCGCGCCTTGTGCCTGTTCAGCAATGGCTTTGGGGTCGGTCAGACCATTGAGGCCGGCCTGCAGGGTGGCGACGTCCTTGATCATCGGTTGAGACAGCAACAGCTTGGCATCTAGTTCGCCGATCATTTTCCTGCCCACCTCGGCAGGAGGCTGGTCGAATGGGCCTGGGTTGTTCAGGTCCACAGCGAAGCTGAAGTGACTTTCGCCGTTGGCGGTCTTGAGCGAGATTTTTTCCAGTTCGATGTGAGGCTTGGCGGTCAGCAGTTTCGCCAGGTCGGCGTTCATCTGCGCCTGATCAACGTCGCTCAGTTGCAGCTTGAACGGTTGACCAGCCCGCAGGGCTGCCTGTTGTTGCGGTTGGATTTTTTCCTGGAAAAACTTGACGAGTGCTTGGGTAGACACGACGTCGAAATTGCCGAACTTCCACAGCATCTGCGCAGCGCCAACGTCCTTGCCGTTGTAGTTGATCATGCCAATGTCGTAGGTCGCTTGAACCGAAAGGTTACCCTCCGCCTCTTGCGTCATGCTGGTGGTTACAAAGTCCTTGAGCAGCACCGGCGGTTTGTCCCCGATCTGGAGCATCGCGCGGGCCATTTTAACGGTGCTATGCCCGAGGTATAAACCAGAGGCGCCTTTGGTGCCGCCAGTGTCGAAAGTCATGCCGTGGACTTCAACGCTCACGGGGCCTTGATCTGAAGATGCTCTGAGTTGCAGATTGTCCAGGTTACCGGTGACCTTGAGCTTCTCTGCATCGGCACTGGCCTCCATGTCGAGGTTAAGGCCGGAGAACTTGAACGTGCCGTCCTTCTCATTGACGTCCAGCGGTAACAATTGCAGCGAGCCCGCAGTAGCGCGATCGTAGCCGAGGCTCCCCTGTCCTTTGAGCGGCGCGGCGCCATTGGTCAGGGTAAACCATTTTTCGGAGAAGGCGTTTTTCTCGATTTCATAGTTGCTGGTGGCCATGACGGGCAGCAGTTTCAACGATTTCAATCGCGACCACGGCAGTGGGCCATGCTCGATGTTATCAACGAACAGCAATTCGATATTTTCGTTATCTTTGCCCAGCTTTTTGCTTTGAATGTTCACACGATAGTGCGCGGTGCTGGTGAACAGATGGCGTTCGAGCGACACCAGTTCGACGGTCACGTGGTCGTCGGTTCCACCCAAAGACGATTTGATTTGCCGGTTGGTGTTCTCAATCGACTCGTGCAAAACACCTTCCAGTTGGGTGCCGGTGTACCACGCCCCGGCGGTACTCAGTGCCGCCACTGCAATGATGACTCCCATTGCAACATTTGCTGACTTTTTCATCTGTCGCCCTACTTCGCTGTCCATAAGCGGCAAAGGTTATCACCAGCGACTAGCCACGGTCTTCCCTCAGACGGTAGGCTGATGTTCGAATTTGAAAGCGGGATCAAACGAGATGGCTAAGCAGCGCAACGACTTGGGCCCGATCAAGGCCGTTATTTTCGATATGGATGGCTTGTTGTTGGATACCGAGGGTATCTACACCGAGGTCACTCATATGATTGCCAGTCGTTACGGTCGGACGTTTGACTGGGAGGTCAAGCAGAACACTATTGGCCGTGGGGCACCGGACTTTGCTAGTTACGTGATCGGCGCGCTGGAGTTGCCGCTGTCTGTCGATGAGTTTCTGGCCACTCGCGAACCTTTGCTGAATGAGCGTTTTCCGCGTTCGCCAGCGATGCCGGGCGCCGAGGCATTGGTCCGGCATTTGGCCGCGCACAATATTCCCATCGCCGTGGGCACCAGTTCTTCGATCCACTACTTCAAGGCCAAAACCACCCTGCATCGGGCATGGTTCGAGTTGTTTGATACCGTGGTAACCGCTGACGACCCAGAGGTGGGGGCCGCCAAGCCCGCACCGGATATCTTCCTGGTCGCAGCTCGCCGCCTAGGCGTTGAGCCAAGGGACTGCCTGGTGTTCGAAGACTCCCCCTTCGGCGTAACGGCGGCCAAAGTTGCAGGTATGTACGCCGTGGCCGTGCCGGATGCTCATATGCCCATCGAGCAATACAGTCACGCCGATCTGCGCCTTGAATCGCTGGTGGATTTCCCGCTTGAGGCGTGGGGTTTGCCAGCGTTTTGACCGTTGATTGCTGCGTCTGCGAGGGCCTTTTTTGCGAGTAAAACTGCGCCCAGCGACCCTAAAAATCCATTAACTATTTGATCTGTATTATTTTTTCATACTATTAATTTCAGCGATAATCGTTAGCAGCCTAATTAACTTCTTAATAAAAGAGAGCCGCGTAAAATTCACTCCACAGCAACAGACAACCTAATAAGCCTTGTGGAGCAAACATCATGAAAACTTCAAAACTGATCTTCGGCCTGGCATTCTCGGTACTGGCCAGCAGCGCTTTCGCCCTTCCTGCTTATGCAGAAAACGGTTCGGCTCACACCAGCGCTACTCATGTAGCCGCTGATGGTGCTGATCACGTTGGTGCAAACCGCCTAGCCGCTGATGGCGCTGACCACGTTGGTGCAAACCGTGTAGCCGCTGATGGTGCTGACCACGTTGGTGCAAACCGCGTAGCCGCTGATGGCGCTGACCACGTTGGTGCAAACCGTGTAGCCGCTGATGGTGCTGACCACGTTGGTGCAAACCGCGTAGCCGCTGATGGCGCTGACCACGTTGGTGCAAACCGTGTAGCCGCTGATGGTGCTGACCACGTCGGTGCAAACCGCGTCAGCTAACACCTTACGACTGTTCCTTTCAGCCCGGCTTTGGCCGGGCTTAATTTTGGGCGACAGGAAAGTGCAGGGGTCGAACGTACCCCACTTATGGCGTCGAGATATTACCCTGTGCCCAGTCGTCTTCACGGACGGCCAAGGCGCTGGCAATGGCATTGATTTCAGTCGACTTCAACGTGACCGGCAGCGGGTCAAGACCGGCACTGGCGAAAATCTGCCCATAGGCATTGCGCAGGTCGGCATAGGACAAATCACGGCGCAAATCGGCTTGCAGGGTGTTGAGTTCACCCTGGATCAAGTCGAGTTCGCCAATGCTGTTGGCCTTATAGCGATTGCGCAGTTCGCCGACGATTTGCCCGTCGAGATTCGACAATTGCTGGCTGGTCTTGAACTGGCGCAGGGCCTCTTGGTAGTTAGCATTGGCGACATACAACTGCGCCAGAATCGCGATCGACATGGCCTGACGACGAGCGGTGGCCACGGCTTCACCCGCCTTGGCAACGTTGATGGTGGCGGGTGCCGAAATCACGTTGAACAGGTTCCAGGTGACTTTCACGCCATAATCGGCCCAGGTCTGGTTGACCAGAAAGGAGTTACTGTCGTAATGCCCGCCAGCAGAGAACTCAAGCCCCGGTAACATGCGTAGCATGGCTTTGCGGGTTTCTGCGGCGCTGATGCGGGTCTGATAATCCTGTTCGCGCAGTTCCGGACGGCTGGCCAACGCCTCGTCTTCCAAACGAGCGAAATCGACTTTCAATACCGGAACGTCGTAATCGCTTTGCGGGGCCAGCTTCAGGTCGGAACCCAACGGCAGGTTGATCAGGGTGGCGAGTTCGGTTTTAGCCAGAGACAAGGCGCGGCGCTGATCTTCCAATTGCCGGGTCGCTTCGATCAAGGCACGCTGATAGCTCAGGGCCTGAACCGGATCGCCGACGCGCAGGTTGCTCATGGTCTCGCTGTCGGTCTGGGCCTTTTCTACCCGCGCCATCAGGCTGTCGATTTGCGTGAGCAAGCGTTCAGCAGCCAAGGCACGCCAGTAAGCAGAACGCACGTCCTGGACGATGGTGTTAACCACCTTGCGTCGACGCTCCTGCACGATCAGGCGCTGGTCGCCCTGCTGTTTGGCACTGATGTAGCTGACGCCAAAATCGAGCACGTTCCAGACCATGGTCAGGTCAGCAACCCGGCGGTCGCGGTCCTGGGAGGTCGAGGGCTCCAACGACTGGGTACCGCTCTGGACACTTTGGCTACTGGAGGCCCCGACGTTATTACGCCCGGCGTAACCGGCACTCATCGCCATGCGTGGCAGCATGTCAAAGCTGGCCAGGTCGACCTGGCGCTGAGCCATGGCCTCTTCCATGATTTTAAGGCGAGCTTCGAGGTTGTATTTCACCGCGCGCGCCATGGCTTCATGCAGGGTCAACGGGCCGCTGAGGGGCTCCTGATCCTTATACATGCCGACCAGATCGCTCTTGGCGCGCTGCTCGCTTTCACTCCGATCAATCGGTTTGCTGGTGACCGCGCATCCACTCACAATCAACGCCAGCAGGCTGACGCTGAACAACTTCTGAGCCTTCTTCATCCTAACCCCTAGTACGGCAAACAGCTTTTTTGTTAGGCCTGCGCTTCACTCGCGCCGATCTGCTCAAGTGCCAGCGCCAATTCATGGATCTGGCGTCGCTCATTTTCTTTAAGTTGATGCAATTGCTGGCTCAGTGTCGGCGCGCCGAAGACTCCACGCGCCCCGTCACCTGCATCTTGACTACTGCCGTGCCATTGTTTGCCGTCGAACACGTTCAGCGGCGAAACATCAGGCACTGATGCATGACCAAACGCAGCGGCGAACGTACTGCTTCCGAATACGCCCGTGTCCCCGCCGACGAAACCAAAGCGACCGCTACTGGTGCTGGCGCTGCCGACGCTGTCACTGCTGCTGAACACCTGCGCGATGAAGCTCGACGCCAGCGCCTGATTGTTGATGAAGATGTTGCCCACAGGCGGCACGCCGTTGCCCAATGTGGGTTGTTCAAACAATGACGGTGTGATGAGCGGCGAACTGAACACAGACGTCGGCGCAACAGTGGCCAACAGTTGAGTCGGTACACCCGCAACAACCGACGTCACAGTAGGCGGCGTTGACACGCGGAATTGCGGGTCTCCGACACTGATGTTTGCAGGCGCGACCACGAAGGCATCGCTGTTGAAATTACTCGCCAAGGTATTGCCTGCGCTATCGCTGACACCCGTCGCCTTGAGGCTCAAACCGATCGTACCGGTGCCCGAGACGCCCGTGACGACGACTTGATAGGTCTGTGCATCGAGCTGTACCACCGACTGCACCGTACCGACCGCGCTGCCACTGGTCAGCACGGCAAAATCGCTGGCATGGGCGCCCGACACGGCTTCGCTGAAGGTCAGGTCAAAGGTGCTGGTCCCCGTCGGCGCGGAGGGCGTATCGACCTTGACCACGCTGGTCACGGTGGGCGCGACGGTGTCGATCACATAGTTGTGCGAGTCGGTGGTGCCGGTACCTGCGCTGCCCGCTGCGGTCTGTACGCCTGAATTGTTCAGCGTGATCAGGTTGCTGCTGTCGCTGATGTGGGTGCTCGGGGTGAACGTCGCGGTCCAGGTCACGCCGCCATCGCGGGTACCGAGGTTCGACAAGGTGCCGTTGCTGACGCTCAAGTCGCGGAGGTCGAAACCTTGCACGGCTTGCGAGAAAGTGATCGTCACCTGCGACGTTTCGCCGATTTTCAGCGCGGTGTCAGACAGCACGATACTCGCTGTAGGCCGCACGGTGTCGATGGCGTAGTTACCCGAATCGGTGCTGCCACTGCCGGCGTTGCCCGCCAGATCGGCCACGCCGCTGTTGTTCAGGGTGATGACATTGACGCTGTTGCTGAGCTCGGTCGTTGGCGTGAAGGTGGCGGTCCAGGTGACGCCACCGTCGTGGGTGCTGACGGTACTGAGGGTGCCGTTGGCCACGCTCAAGTCGCTGTTGTCGAAACCGTTCACTGCCTCGGAGAAGGTGATGGTCACCAACGAGGACTGCCCGGCCGCCAAGGCAGGCTGAGCCATGACAATGGTCGCCGTAGGGGCCTGACTGTCGATTGCATAATTATTGGAATCGGTGATGCCCGTGCCAGCGTTACCCGCCGCATCAGACACGCCGCTGTTGTCCAGATGGATGAGGTTGCTGGTGTTGGTGATACCGGCTGTCGGGGTCAGCGTCGCAGTCCAGGTCACGCCGCCGTCGGTGGAGCTGACGGCGCTGAGGGTGCCGTTGGCAACACTGAGGTCGGTATTGTCGAAGCCCGTCACTGCTTCGCTGAAAGTGATCGTGACCAACGAAGTTTGGCCGATGGCCAGCGCGTTATCGGCGACGACAATGGTCGCGGTCGGGCGCTGGGTATCGATGGCGTAGGTGTTGGAGACGGTGCTGCCGATGCCGCTATTGCCCGCCGCATCCTGCACCCCGGCGTTGTGCAGGGTGATGAGATTGGCGCTGTTGGTGATGTCGGCCGCCGGGGTGAAGGTCGCGGTCCAGGTCAGGCCGCCATCGAGGGTGGCGAGGCCCGACAGGGTGCCGTTGCTGACGTTCAAACTATTGAGGTCAAGCCCGCTTACCGCTTCGGAGAAGGCAATCGTGACCTGCGAGGTGTCGCCAATTTTCAGCGCTGTGTCGGCCAGGGTGATAGTGGCCGTCGGTGGCTGGGTGTCGATGGCGTAGTTGCCCGAATTGGTGCTGCCGCTACTCGTATTGCCCGCCAGGTCAGTCACGCCGCTGTTGTGCAGGGTGATGATGTTGGTGGTGTCAGTCACCGCCGCCGTTGGCGTCAGGGTGGCGGTCCAGGTGATACCGCCGTCGCTGGAACTGACGGCGCTGAGGGTGCCGTTGGCCACGCTCAAATCGCTGTTGTCGAAACCGTTCACTGCTTCAGAGAAGGTGATGGTCACCACTGAGGTTTCGCCCGCCTTCAACGCTGAGGCGCTGAGCGCGATGGTCGCCGTCGGACGCTGGGTGTCGATGGCGTAGTTATTGGAGTCAGTGGTGCCCGTGCCGGCGTTACCTGCCGTATCCGAGACACCGGTATTGTCCAGGTGGATGAGGTTGCTGGTATTAGTGATACCGGCGGCCGGGGTCAACGTTGCGGTCCAGGTCACGCCGCCGTCGTCGCTGCTGACGGCGCTGAGGGTGCCGTTATCGATGAGCAGGTCGGCGTTGGTGAAACCGGTCACGGCTTCGCTGAAGGTGATCGTGACCAACGAGGTCTGGCCGATAGCCAAGGCATTTTCAGCGACCACAATCGTCGCGGTCGGGCGCTGGGTGTCGATGGCGTAGTTGTTGGAGTCGGTGCTGCCGCTGCCCGCATTACCCGCCGCGTCCTGCACCCCAGTGTTGTCCAGAGTAATCAGGTTGCTGGCGTTTGTGGTACCGGCAGTTGGTGTCAGGGTGGCGGTCCAGGTGATGCCGCCATCGCTGGAGCTGACCGCACTGAGCGTGCCGTGGGCCACGCTCAGGTCCGCGTTGGTAAAACCGCTCACCGCTTCGCTGAAGGTAATAGTCACCAACGAGGTCTGACCGATGGCCAGCGCGTTATCGGCGACGACAATGGTCGCGGTCGGGCGCTGGGTGTCGATGGCGTAGTTGTTGGAGTCGGTGCTGCCGCTGCCGCTATTGCCTGCCGTGTCCTGCACCCCGGTGTTATCCAGGGTAATCAGGTTGCTGGCGTTAGTGGTGCCGGCGGTCGGCGTCAGGGTGGCGGTCCAGGTGAGACCGCCATCACTGGAGCTGACCGCACTGAGCGTACCGTGGGCCACGCTCAGGTCGGCGTTGGTAAAACCGTTCACTGCTTCAGAGAAGGTGATGGTCACCAGTGAGGTTCCACCGATGTTCAGCGCGTTATCGGCGACCACAATGGTCGCGGTTGGACGCTGGGTGTCGATGGCGTAGTTATTGGAGTCGGTGCTGCCGCTGCCGCTATTGCCCGCCGTGTCCTGCACCCTGGTGTTGTCCAGGGTAATCAGGTTGCTGGCGTTGGTGGTGCCGACGGCAGGGGTCAGGGTGGCGGTCCAGGTGATACCGCCATCGCTGGTGCTAAGGTTGCTCAGGGCGCCACTGGCCACGGTCATATCGGCGCTGGTGAAACCGGTCACGGCTTCCGAGAAGGTGATGGTCACCAGCGAGGTGGCGCCAATGTTCAGCGCATTCTCGGCCACCACAATGCTCGCGGTCGGGCGCTGGGTGTCGATGGCGTAGTTGTTGGAAAGGCTGCTGCCGATGCCGACGTTGCCCGAGCTGACGGCCTGGACCCCGCTGTTGTCCAGGCTGATCAGGTTGCTGGCGTTGGTGGTGCCGACGGCCGGGGTCAGGGTGGCGGTCCAGGTGATGTTGTCACTGGTACTGAGGTTGCTCAGGGCGCCGTTGGTCACGGTCATATCGATGCTGGTGAAACCGGTCACGGCTTCGTTGAAGGTGATGGTCACCTGCGAGGTGGCGCCAATGTTCAGCGCAGTGTCGGCCACCACGATGGTCGCGCTCGGCCGCACGGTATCGATGGCGTAGTTGTTGGAGACGGTGCTGCCGCTGCCGGTATTGCCGGCCAGGTCGGCCACCCCGGTGTTGGCCAGGCTGATCAGGTTGGTCGCGCTGGCGACCCCGGCCGTCGGCGTGAACATTGCGGTAAAGGTGATACCGCCGTCGCTGCTGCTCACCGCGCTGAGTGTGCCGTTGGCGATGGTCAAATCGCTGTTAGTGAAACCGCCCACCGCTTCGCTGAAGGTAATCGTCACCAGCGAGGTTTCACCTGCGGTCAGGGCTGAGTCAGCTAGCGCAATGGTGGCGGTCGGGCGCACGGTGTCGATGTTGTAGCTGTTGGAATCGGTGCTGCCACTGCCCGCGTTACCCGCCGTATCCGAGACGCCGGTGTTGTCCAGGGTAATCAGGTCGCTGGTGTGGGTGATATTGGCTGTCGGGGTAAAGGTCGCCGTCCAGGTGACGCCACTGTCACTGGTGCTGACCGCGCTCAACGTACCGTCGGCGATGGTCAGGTCAGCGTTGGTGAAACCGGTCACCGCTTCGCTGAAGGTGATGGTCACCAGCGAGGTGTCGCCGATCTTCATCGCGCTGTTCGCCACCACGATGGTCGCGGTCGGACGCACGGTGTCGATGGCGTAGGTGTTGGAGACGCTGGTGCCGTTGCCCGCAGTGCCGGTGGTGTTCTGCACGCCGGTATTGTCGAGGGTGATCAAGTTGCCGGCGTGGGTGATCGCGGCGGTCGGGGTCAGGGTAGCGGTCCAGGTGATCCCGCTGTCACTGGAGCTGACGGTGCTGAGCGTGCCATTGGCAATCGTCAAATCGCTGTTGCTGAAACCGGTCACCGCTTCGCTGAAGGTGATGGTCACCAGCGAGGTGTCACCGATTTTCATCGCGCTGTCCGCCACCACGATGGTCGCGGTCGGGCCTGTGGTGTCGATGCTGAAGTTGGCGCTGTTGGTGGTGCCAGAGCCCGCATTGCCGGCCAGATCGGCCACGCCGGTGTTGGCCAGGCTGATCAGGTTGGTCGCGCTGGCAATGTTCGCCGTTGGCGTGAAGGTCGCGGTCCAGGTGATGCCGGCATCGCTGGAGCTGACTGCGCTGAGCGTGCCATTGGCGATGGTCAAATCGCTGTTGGTGAAACCGCTCACCGCTTCGCTGAAGGTAATGGTCACCAGCGACGTTTCGCTCCCGGTCAACGCCGAGTTGCTGAGCGCAATGGTGGCGGTCGGACGCTGGGTGTCGATGGCGTAGTTGTTGGAATTGGTACTGCCGCTGCCCGCGTTACCCACCGTGTCCGCGACGCCGGTGTTGTCCAGAGTAATCAGGTTGCTGGTGTGGGTGATATTCGCAGTCGGGGTAAAGGTCGCGGTCCAGGTGACGCCACTGTTACTGGTGCTGACCGCGCTCAACGTACCGTCGGCGATGGTCAGGTCAGCGTTGGTGAAACCGGTCACCGCTTCGCTGAAGGTGATGGTCACCAGCGAGGTGTCGCCGATCTTCATCGCGCTTTTCGCCACCACGATGGTCGCGGTCGGACGCTGGGTGTCGATGGCGTAGGTGTTGGAGAGGGTACTGCCGGTGCCGACGTTACCCGAGCGCACGGCCTGGACCCCGGTGTTGTCCAGAGTGATGTGGCTGGCGGCGCTGGCGATATTCGTTGTCGGCGTAAGGTTCGCTGTCCAGGTAATGCCGCCATCGCTAGAGCTGACCGCGCTCAACGTACCGTTGGCAATCGTCAGATCAGCGTTGGTGAAACCGGTCACCGCCTGAGCGAAGGTAATGGTCACCAGCGAGGTGTCGCCGATCTTCAGTGCGTTATTGGCCACCGCTATGGTCGCGGTCGGCAGCACGGTGTCGATGCTGAAGTTGGCGCTGTTGGTGGTGCCAGAGCCCGCATTGCCCACCAGGTCGGCTACGCCGGTGTTGGCCAGGCTGACAAGGTTGGTCGCACTGACGATCCCTGCCGTCGGCGTGAAGGTCGCGGTCCAGGTAGTACCACCATCGCTGGTGCTGACCGTGCTCAACGTGCCATTGCCGATGGTCAGGTCGGCGTTGGTGAAGCCGGTGACGGCCTCAGAGAAGGTGATGGTCACCAGCGAGGTTTCGCCTGCGGTCAGTGCTGTGTCAGCCAGCGCAATCGTGGCGGTCGGGCGCTGGGTGTCGATGCTGTAGTTGTTGGAGTTGGTGCTGCCACTGCCCGCATTACCCGCCGTATCCGAGACGCCGGTGTTGTCCAGGGTAATCAGGTTGCTGGTGTGGGTAATACTGGCGGTCGGGGTAAAGGTCGCGGTCCAGGTGACGCCACTGTCACTGGAGCTGACCGCGCTCAACGTACCGTCGGCGATGGTCAGGTCGGCGTTGGTGAAACCGGTCACCGCTTCGCTGAAGGTGATGGTCACCAGCGAGGTGTCGCCGATCTTCATCGTGTTGTTCGCCACCACGATGGTCGCGGTCGGGCGCACGGTGTCGATGGCGTAGCTGTTGGAATGGGTACTGCCCACCCCCGCATTCCCTGACAGATCCTGGACCCCGGTGTTGTCCAGGGTAATCAGGTTGCTGGCATTGGTGGTGCTGGCGTTCGGGGTCAGAGTGGCGGTCCAGGTGGTGCCGCCGTCCGCAGTGCTGACAGCGCTCAGCGTACCGTTGGCAATCGTCAGGTCAGCGTTGGTGAACCCGGTCACGGCCTCGGAAAAGGTGATGGTCACGGGTGACGTGACGCCGATTTTGAGTGCATTGGCCGCCACCACGATGGTCGCCGTTGGCGCCACGGTGTCGTGGATCACGTAGTTGTTGGAGGTGCCGGACCCCGTGCCGACGTTACCCGCCAGGTCTTGTACCCCAGTGGTGTTAAGCGTAATGGCGTTGGTGGGGGCATTGATATTGCCCGCCGCCGTCAGGGTGGCTGTCCAGGTGGTACCGCCATCGCTGCTGCTGACTGCGCTGAGCGTGCCGTGGGCCACGGTCAGGTCAGCATTGGTGAATCCCGTTACGGCTTCACTGAAGGTGATGGTCACCAGCGAAGTGCCGCCGGAGTTCAGCGACGACGTGGCCACCACGATGCTGGACACGGTCGGCGGGGTCACGTCGGGCGCGTAGTTGTAAACAGTTGTGCCGGTGCCGTCATTGAAGATGTTATTTTTCAATGCCGCACTGGCGCCGGTACCACCGGTGCCGGTCCCGGCAATCCCGCTGCCCCCTACGTTGCCGAAGAAGGCTGCAACTGCATAGTTGGCGGTGGTTATCTGCACCGTGCCTTTGTTCCAGATTGCGCCAACGCCTTTGCCGGCATCACCACCCTTGGCAGGGGTGTATCCAGCACCGTTGCCATGAATAGTGCCGCCACCACCACCGCCACCTGCCCCAAGGTTATTGGAAATGACCGAGGTGCCAATAATCGTCAGCGTCCCGGAGCTGCCGTTATAAATACCCCCTGCTGCATTGCCGCCATTCCCGCCTTTGAGATCTTCGCCAGCACCACCACCACCGCCACCGATGGACAGACTGCCGCTGGTCGCCGTGCCGCCTGCTGAGCCAATGTGGTAACCGCCACCTGTGCCTCCCGCCCCGCCGGTGGCCGAGCCGCCGCGGCCGCCCATATTAATACCGTCATAAGAGCCACCATAGCCGCCGTGGTTGGCGCTTCCGGCCCCGCCCGCAGAAGTGGCATATGTTCCAACACCATTAGGAACGCTACCGCCATGCCCTCCCCTGCCTCCGCCTATACCACCGCCACCGCCACCACCACCGCCTGAATAGACAGTGCTGATACCGCCGCCACCGCCGCCACCGGAGGCGGCGTTGGCGGTGACCGTGACGTTCATCAAGGTCAGATTGCCTTGGTTGGAAATACCACCCCCCATGGCGGCGGCGGCGTTCGCCCCGACATCGTTGACGCTGTTGACATCTCCACCATTGCCACCGTTTCCAGCCACCAGCCCATGGGTAATCGTCAGGCTTTCAAGGGTCGCGGTGACCCCCGCATTGACCTGGAGCACCTGGGACTTGTATTGCCCGTCCAGAATTACATCCGGGACACCGCTGCCGTTCAGGTGGCCGTCAATGGTGACGTTTTTGCTGATTACCAGCACTGAATCGAGCAGGACGGTTACCGGGGCGCTGAACATGACAATGTCGCCGTTCTGGGCCAGGGCCAGCTCCGCGCGCAATGAGCCCACGGGGGGGGTCGCCGGGTTGACAGAGTCGAAGCCGTTGGTGACCGTCCAGGTCGCCAAGCCCCACTGATAATCCGCCATGGCCTGTTGCGACAGCACGTTGTGGCTCTCGATCACCCCGGTGGCAATTTCCAGGGTCCAGTCGCCGCCCACACCCGTGCGGTTGGTCGACGCGGCAATATCACGCCCGGTCAACTGCGCCAGCGAGTCGACGAAGGCCATACCGCGTGCGCCCTCGGCGGTGTTGCAGGCATAGATCGAAATATCGCCGCCGGTGTTCATGTCCTTGCCGATTTCGGCCAACACCGCGCTGCGTGCGGCCACGTTATCGGCGGAAAGGTAGGTGTTGCCCAGCCACAGCTCGCCCTCGTTGCCGTGAGCCAGAATCTCCACCGAGCTCACGCCATGGTGCTGATCCAGGTAAGCGGCAATTTGTTGCAAGCCGTCTTTGCTCGCGTCCAGGGCAACCACCTGGGTGCCGGCCGCGATGCCTTTGAGCAGGCTGTCGGAATCCTTGACCCGCGAGTCGATGAACACCACGGTCTGCCCAGGGATCGCAGGCGGCGTCGGGGTTGGCGTGGCGGCAATATCGCTCTGCGGATGGCTGTCGTTGCTGGCGGCATGGTCGGTCGCCGCCGCTGGCTTGGCGGTGTCCGTGGTGGCATGGCTGTCGGCGTGCGCGGTGTCCGCCACGGTCGCGGCGACCGCGCCGTCGAACAGCATTCGCGGTTCAAGCGAGATGATCAATGGCGCAGCCAAAGCTTTCGCTCGCGGGGCTACCTGTCTTGCACTCGACGACTTAGCTTTGTTCCACCACATGATACTCACCTGCGCTCGACACTCAGACTCTCAAACGAATGACCGCTATCTGTTGATAGCGACTTCAGTTTTTTATACGGATGACGTTGGCGGCGCTGGACCGACCATCGTTCCAAAAGGACAACTCTGCGTACTTCTCGAAAATATCCGGCGGCAGGATCGTACGCCGTGGTGTCAGCTCAACCTTGGACCTGACTGTGTGCAGGCCCCTCACGCCTAAATCTTGATCGAACTCAGGCGCGTCATAGATCAGGTTGTCGAAGTCATGCTCGAACCAGGGCTCGCCGATAAAGTCGTAGACCAGGCGCATGACCCGCTCTGGCGCTTGGCTCAGCAGGTCGTAATCGACAATCAACAGCGAGTCGGCCTGTTCACCGTAATAGGCTTCTTTGAGCGCAGCCCAAGCATAACCCACCAGGCGATTGCGCTGGGCCAGAGTCTCGACGCGGCTCTCGACGGTATTGCGCTCGGTGGCATCGGAAAACAGCTTGGTGTTCTCGAACGGGTTGGCGCGGTACAGCCGCTCGATGCTGTCCATGACCCAGGCGACGTTGCGCACACAAGCAATGGTCTTGGCCTGAGGGAACAGTTCTTTGAGGGCAGGCAAGCGCGCGCACCATTGACGATTGGTGTCGAAGATCACCGGCTTGTCGGCTTTGTCGGCGTAGTAGGAATCGAACAAGCCGCGCAGCAGACGCCTGCGCATGGAGGTGTCAATCACCGAACCGAATTCACTGCCCGCGCTGCACTGCTCGAGCACACCGGAAAACAGCGAGCCGAGTGGGCTGGTCATGCCGGCATGAAATTTCGGGTTTTGTAGAAGGATAGCGGAGAGCAGAGTGGACCCTGAGCGCGGCAAACCCGAGATGAAATGAAAATGTGGCAATCCGTTCACCCACTGCTGAAGTCCATTTTTGTAGGGCAAGACTACGGCATCGACACCCGGCGGCATAGTATTGTTTTGATATCACCGAGCACTGCTTTAGGATAAAAAACCAGTCAATACAAGCCCCTACGGCAATTTACTGGCACCTCAAATAGCTCACTCGTAGCCCCCTCGTAACAACATGAAAGGATGAGGATTTATGGATGTTTTTGTCGGTACGATTCAGAGCTTTGCGTTCGACTATGCCCCTTACGAGTGGCTGCTGTGTAATGGACAGACCCTCCCTTTAAATCAATACGAACTCCTTTACGCGCTGATTGGCGTGAGATACGGGGGCAATGGCTCAACAAACTTCATGCTCCCTAACCTGCAATGCAGGACGATGATAGGTCAAGGCAGCGCTATGAACTTCACGCCCCGGGTCATAGGCCAAGCCCTGGGAGCCGAGAGCGCGACACTGATCATTGACAACCTTCCGGCGCACACTCATGCGATCACTTCGGCCGCGACGGTCACGACCGCCATCAGCCTGGCCGCTACGGCCAGCAATCCTGTCACAACACCGACCACCAACAACGCCTTCCTGGGCGCGTCAGGCACCGGTTCGGGCAGCGCAAGCATCTACTCCGATCAACAGGGCACCTCGCCAGTAACGCTCAAAGGCGTTACCAGCAACGTCACTAACACGAGCACGGCCGCCATCACCGGCGAAGGCGCACCCGTGAGCGTGATGAACCCCTTTCTGGCGATCAACTTCAGTATTGCCATCACCGGTCTTTTTCCGTCGCGAGACTGATTACTGACGCGTAGCCCCCCTCGTAACAACATGAAAGGATGAGGATTTATGGAAGTTTTTGTCGGTACGATCCAGAGCTTTGCGTTCGACTATGCCCCTAGAGACTGGATGCTGTGTAACGGGCAGTCCCTGACAGTCAATCAATACCAAGCCCTTTACGCGTTGATTGGCCTGAAATATGGGGGCAGTGGCACAACAAACTTCCCGCTCCCCAACCTGCAATGCAGAACGATGATCGGTCAAGGCACCGCCACGAACCTCACGACCCGGGTCATAGGCAACACCGGAGGAGCCGAGAGCGCGACACTGATCATTGACAACATTCCGGCGCACACTCATGCGATCACTTCAGCCGTGACGGTGACTACCGCTATCAGCCTGGCCGCTACGGCCAGCAATCCTGTCACGACACCGACCACCAACAACGCCTTCCTGGGTGCGTCAGGCACCGGTTCGGGCAGCGCAAGTATCTACTCCGATCAACAGGGCGCCTCGCCAGTACCGCTCAAAGGCGTTACCAGTAACGTCACCAACACGAGCACGGCCGCCATCACTGGCAAAGGCGTACCCACGAGCTTGATGAACCCCTTTCTGGCGATCAACTTCAGCATCGCGCTGGTCGGTCTTTATCCGTCGCGAGGCTGATTAATGCGGGGGCGGCCAACGCCCCCGTCTCGCCCAACTATTCGGAGTAACACCATGCTGCGGCGTGTCGAGCACGAACACTTTCAACCCCTGGTGGGTAATCTCAGCCAGCTGTACCTGCCCGATGGCAGCGCACTGTCGGTGATCATTGAGTCCAGCCGATTGCACCCCAAAAGCCGACTACCAGAAAGCGAGCGCATGCCTTTCACCGTGGCGTTGCGCACACTGGAACCAACGCTATTCGTGGATGGGCCGTGCAGCATTGAGCTGCCTGACCTGGGACGTCTGGACGGTATGTTTGTGTCTCGTGAGCCTGCGATGGGCCGCGACGCAACACTGGGTTATTTCAACATCGCGTTCAACTGAACCTGCCCCGGATACCAAACCAACCGCTCGGCTGCCGGGTTGCGTTCCTCGACCTGAAAACCCAGCGCCAGATAATGTCGGCGCGCATGGGGGTTGTTGGACCAGACCACGGCAGCCACCGGGCAGTGGATCTGCTCAGCGGCTTTCTGTACGCCTTGTAGCACGCTTCTGCCCAACCCTCGGCCTCGCGCGGCGGGGATGAAGGCCAGGTACACCACGCGAATCTCGTTATGGCCGAAGTCGGTGATCAGCGCGCCAATGGGCGTGTCGAGCTTTTCGATGACGTAATGCATGGCATCGGGATACGTCTCACCGGCGCCCTGTTGCTGAACCTGGAATTGTTGCGCGGCGATGCTTTCGACCAGCTCTTCATCGCCGTCGATCCATTGCAGGTCGGCGCGGGCCGAATGATAAAGCGTCTCCAGAAACGGACTGTCGCTAGGGCGTGATGGACGTACCGTCAGGCCGTCTGCCAGGGCTGAGCTGTTATTGAGCATCGGCGTCTCTCGATGAGTGTTTCGTTGTTTTTAGAAACCGCTTTCCCGCACACCCAAGGCCGCCAGTCGGCGCCAGGCATTGCCCAGCAGCGACTCACTATGACCCTGCAACACCACCAGGCCGCGCAGAGGCTGGCTGGGGGTGGGCGTGGGTTGAAGAATTTTCAAGCGGGCCCCGTATTGCGCCTGCACCGGTTCGGCTCGGTGATTTTCATCGCGGCGCACGGCAATCGGCCCATGGTGATCGGAGGCCAGGGCCTCCAGGTCCAGATAACTCACGCCGTTAACGTCCACTTCCAGCAGCTCTACAGGGATGGCCCGGCGCATGGGATCGTCGGCAATAAAAAGTCCGTCCGCACCCGGTGCTACGCGCCACAACGCATCCTCAGCCAGATAGCCTCGCAGCCGGACGCCGTCCTCCACCACTCGTGCCAATGGCAGCTTGGTCGAGACCCAGCGCCCGACGCTCAGTTCTGGCAACAGATCACGCACTTGTCCGGCCTGTGGCGCACGCACCAGCAGACGCTCACGCTGCGCCGCCAGCCCACGATACTCAGCCACGGCTTCGGCCAGTCGCTGCTCCAGGATGCCGACGTCGGCCACCGTTTCGCTGCGCCCGGCCTGACGCCGCAATTGCAGCTGAAGGATGTCTATCTCCCGGCGCACGATGAGCTGGCGTGAGTCCAGGTCCGGTGACTCCAGTTCGATCAGAATCGCCCCAGCGTCGACGCGCTGGCCGTCCTGCACGTTCACCTGTTTGACCCGTGCTGCAATGGGGGTGTGCAGGGCGCTGACGCGCCCGGCTTCGAGCATCGCCGGCAGCTCGACACTGCTGCGCCATGGCACCACCAGCACGGCAATAACCGCCAGCAAACCCAGCAAACTGAACAGGGCCCGAGCGCTATGGGCTTGTTCGCGATTTTTCCACCAAATGCACATTTCTTTCCAAATTGGCAGGAAGATGAACCACACCAGCTCAACCATCATCAGGAAGATGCCGAGCAGCTTGAAAAACAGGTGATAGACCGCCAGCGCAATGCCAAAGAACAACGCCGCACGCCACAACCAGGAGAAATAACCCCACCACAACAGCCGCCGCTGCATGGCTGGCGACCACGGCTCCGGCGCCGGTTGCCCATAACCGAACAGGGCTTCACGCAGGCGCCAGCGACACAGGGCAAAGGCCCGGCCTTGCAGGTTGTCCACCTGCCACAAATCGCTGAGCAGAAAATATCCATCAAAGCGCATGAACGGGTTGAGGTTCACCGCCAGGGTGGTCAACCAGGTCGCGCTGGCGAGCATGAATGCAGCGGTGCGCGCCGGGCCGTCGGGCAGCAGCGACCAGACCAGCAACGCGATGCAGGCCAGCACCAATTCAGCCAGCACGCCACCCGCGCCGATCAATAACCGCGAGCGCCGATCATTGACCCGCCAGGCGTCGCTGACGTCGGTATAAAACAACGGCAGCATGACCATGAACGCCACGCCCATGCTTTGCACCCGGCAACCGGCGCGCTTGGCCATGAACGCGTGACCAAACTCATGGCACAGCTTGGCGAAAAACAGCGCGATGCCGAACGACATCGCGCCACCGAGGCTGAACAGGTGCGGAAACGTCGACAGAAATCGATCCCAATCACGCGCCACCAGAAACACGCCGGTTCCCAGCGTCAGCGGTAAGCCATAGCGCAACAGGCGCGAGCCATAACGCTCGAGCCACGGCCAGACACGATTGAGGAACGCATCAGGACGCCACAGCGGAATGCGGAAAAACAGGTATTGATGCAGCAGCATTTGCCACACGCCCTGACGCTGGGCCGCAGCCTTGCGCATGTAACTGTCACGCTGCTCCTGATCCAGCGCGGCGATCAGATCATGGGCGCGCAGAAAGCTCAGCAGCTCGTCAAGCTCATGCCCGGCCAGCGCAAGACCAGGTTCCTGATTGGCTGCAGCCAGGACTTTTTCAGCGTCGCCCAATGGCCAATGACGCAGCAAGCGAATCGCCGCAGCACCAAGCTTGAAGTAACGCCCGCGCACGGGGTCAGCCAGGGTCCAGCGCGGCGAACCGTCGAGCGCCGGGGCGGCCGCCGACAGTTGCAAATCGGTTCGCAGGGCGGGCAAGGCCATCTACAGGCCTACGCTTTGACGCAACGCCGCCAACGGCCGGCGTAACAGGTAGAGCCCCACGGGCGCGCGCTCACCGAAGAGCTTGGCAGTGCCGCGCAAGCCAATACGCGGCGGCGCTTCGCTGAAGCTCGCGTCCAGCCGGTAGGCCAATTGCCCCGCTGGGGTAGGTTGCGCCTCGTAGGCAGCGCGTTCCAGGGTTGCCTCATAGCGGTGCAACGGATCGCTGTCGAGAAAGAGTGCCACCTTTGCGCCAGGCTCAAGCTCAATGGCATCGCCAACCGCCAGTTCGATACGCAGCTCCGCCTGGGTCGGATCGGCGATATCCAGGAGGCGCTCGCCCGTCTGTACCGGTTTGCCGGTCCAGCGCTCAGCGTCGGCAAACACCGCAATACCGTCGCGCTCGGCACGCACCTCGCTACGTTTGAGCAACTCACGGGCGTAGTCACGTTCGGCGCGCTTTTGTTCGGCACGCGCTGCCAGCAGGTCAATACGCGAACTGGATTCGGCGTCGGCGAAGGCCCGCTGTGCGTTGGCCTTGAGCTCAGCTTCAGCCACACCCAGTGCTCGCTCAGCGACATCCGCCTGCGCTTTGAGCGTGGTGCTTTCGAAGCGCAGCAGCAGGTCGCCGGTTTTTACGGGCTGATTGGGCTTGACCAAAAACTCGGCGATCACGCCATCCAGCGGCGCAGCGACCACTCGGCCACCCAGCGGCACCACTTCGGCGGGCGCCAGCACTGATTGGCGCACCGGTATCAGCAGGCACAGCAATAACGCGCCGACCAGTACCAGTGGTTTTTTCCCTGACCAGTGCAAGCGCCACGGTTTGCGCGGTTGCAAGGCCAGCCAGGCATGACTGAACGTGTCGCTCAGCCGCGCCAGAAGCATTTGCTCAGGCTGCGTCCAGGGGTGTTCGCGGGCCAACCACAACCCACCAAACACCAAGCCTTTGCGATCAAGCAAGGGAAGCCAGAACACTTGGGTCGCCGACAATGCGTGCACATCCGCTTGATCCTGCCCGCCCAATTGCTCGATGGCGACTGTGCCCGGCTGGTTCAGTTGGTTTTTTTTGAACATGTCGGCCACGGCGTGCTCGACGAAGGCGACAAAGGGCGCATTGGGTTCGACCATGCTGACGCCGGTCACCGACCGCACTTTGCCGGCGATCAGCAGCGCCGCGTGGCGAAAACCGAACAACGCCTGGCTGTCATTGACCAGGCTGTACGCCAGTTGATCAATATCGTTGGCGGCGCGGGTTTGACGCTCCAGATCAAGAAATTGCGCAAAAACCCGTTCGGCGACGCCAGACGCTGCCGCAGTCACTTGGCCGACGCCAAGTGCGCAGTACCGCTCATGCCTGCCAGTAATCCCTTGGCATCGGTCAGCGAGGCGACCAGCAGCAGCGTTTGGCTGCCTTCATCGATACGGGCACCCAGGCGTTTGACCGTCGCTGTCAGCGGCTGGCCGGTTTCATCGGGGGTAAAGCTAAAGGTTTGCCCGGGCTTGAGACGCGACATCCAGCGCGACGGCACCAACAGGTGAATTTCCAGGGTGCGGTTGTCGACAATTTCCATCAGCGGCGCGCCAGCCGAAACGCTTTCATAGCGCTGAGCCTTACGGAGCACGACCTGGCCGTCATACGGCGCGAACACGCTGCAGCGCTTGACCTGAACCTGATACACCTGCGCTTGAGCCTGCGCCTCAGCCAGCTTGGCTTCAGCACGCGCCACTTCAAAACGGCCGACGGAGTTGAGCGACTCCAGCTGTTTGTTGTGCGCCAACTCTTCGCTGGCGCCACGGCTGCCTGCCTGGGCCGCATTCAGTTGAGCCTGATACGCGGAACAGTCGAAACGCGCCAGGGTATCGCCCTTGTTAAAGGACTCGCCTTCGCTGAACGGCATGTCGACGATTCGTCCAGACAACTCGCTCGCGAGCATTGCCTGATCACGGGCCCGCAACACGCCACGGGCTTCGCCGTTGGTCGCGGCCTGCGCGCTTGGGGGAACACTGTCCAATAATGGATCATTCGATTGGGAAGTGTCCGCCTGTGCCAAGCCAGCAAGACAGGCAAATCCGTAAGCCCAACAACGCAAGTGGCGCATAGCCTTTACTCCCGACTGAAGTCGGCAGTCTACGGTAGCGGGGCTGGCCGTCAAGAGTGTCGAATGGCCCAGCGCTACTCAAAATACCCTGCATTTGTAATGGACCTCGACGTGGGGAGGTTCTATGTTTGGAAACGTTCTGTTTTCCCCTTCCTCTCATTGAAAAGGATATCGAGCATGACTTATCGCATTCTTGGCCAATCCGGCCTGCGGGTTTCTACGTTGACTCTCGGCACCATGATGTTCGGCGAGCAGACGAGTACAGAAGAGTCCCTGCGCATCATCGACAAGGCTTGGGATCAGGGTGTCAATTTCATCGACACGGCGGATGTTTACAGCGGTGGGCGCTCCGAGGAAATCGTCGGGGAAGCCATCGCGTCACGGCGCAGTGACTGGGTGCTGGCGACCAAAGTGGGCTATGGTCCCGCCAAGGGTGCGCCCAACTCCAGCGGGCTGAGTCGCAAACATATTTTCAACGGCATTGAGGCCAGCCTGAACCGCCTCGGTACCGATTACGTGGACATCTATTACCTGCACCGCGAAGATCACGATACGCCGCTGGAAGTGACCGTATCGGCCATTGGCGACCTGCTGCGCCAAGGCAAGATTCGCTATTGGGGCCTGTCGAACTATCGCGGTTGGCGCATCGCTGAAGTGGTGAATGTCGCCCGGCGTCTGGGGGTGGATAAACCCGTGATCAGTCAGCCTCTGTACAACATCACCAACCGTACGGCGGAAGTCGAACAAATCACCGCCGCCGCCTTCCATGGTTTGGGCGTGGTGCCTTACAGCCCTCTGGCGCGCGGCGTGCTCAGCGGCAAATACGCACCCGACGTTACCCCCGACAGCAACAGCCGCGCCGGGCGCCAGGACAAACGTATTCTGGAAACCGAATGGCGAGTCGAGTCCCTGCGTATCGCGCAGAAGATTCAGGAGTACACCCAAGCCAAAGGCGTGGGCATCGTCGAGTTCGCTATCGCGTGGGTGCTGAACAACCAGGCTGTCACTTCCGCAATCGTCGGGCCGCGCACCGAGCAACAGTGGGACGGCTACATCAAAGCCATGGACGTGAACATCACCGCCGAAGACGAAGCGTTTATTGATTCATTGGTAACACCGGGGCACTCATCCACACCGGGTTACAACGATATCGCGCATTTTGTTTCAGGGCGGGTGGTGCGCTGACGCACAGCAAACTGGGCCCATGTAGGAGTGAATTTATTCGCGAAGAGGCCAGCACATCCAACATCATGGGTGCCTGACCCAACGCATTCGCGAATGAATTCGCTCCCACCGGGATCTTGATAGGTCAGCAGAAACGCTACCGTTCGTGCATTGCTTCAGCGCGTGCTTTAAGGACGGGCTTTAGCAAGTAGCTGAGGACGCTTTTCTTGCCGGTGATGATATCGACTGAAGCAACCATGCCGGGAATGATCAGCAGCGGGTGCTCATCGCTGCCCAAGTGGCTGCGATCAGTGCGCAGCTTGATGACATAGAAGGTATTTTTCTTCTCTTCATCCTGGATGGTGTCGGCACCGATCTGCTCAAGCGTGCCTTTCATCCCCCCGTAGATGGTGTAGTCATAGGCAGAGAACTTGATCATTGCCTCTTGACCCGGGTGCAAGAAGGCAATGTCTTGCGGGCGAATGCGGGCTTCAACCAGCAGGGTGTCGTCCAGCGGGACGATTTCAGCCAGATCGCTGCCCGGCTGGATGACGCCGCCCACGGTATTGACCATCATTTGCTTGACGATACCGCGAACCGGCGAGGTCACCATGGTGCGGTTGACCCGGTCTTCGAGGCCCTTGGCGGTGGACTGAGTCTTGCTCAGGTCGGTGCGGGCCTCGTTCAGTTCAGTCAATGCTTCGCTGCGGAACTTGCCGCGGGTTTCGTCGATTTTGCGCTGCACCTCATTGATCGCCGCTTGCGCCCGAGGGATAGCCAACGTGGTGCCGTCGAGCTGGCCACGGGTTTCCACTTCCGAGCGCTTGAGGCGCAAGACTTCCACAGGCGAAATAGCGCCCTGCTTGACCAGCGGTTCGGACATGCCGATCTCTTCGCGCAGCAGGCTCAGGCTGCTGCGGTACTGCTCTTGCTTGGCGCTGTACTCGCGCAACTCTTGCTGGCGCTGGATGAGTTGTTGCTGCAAGCCACCCACCTCGTCAGCCAGTTGCTGACGACGGCTCATGTACAGCGACTCTTCGTTAGCGGCCTGATTGGGTACTGCCTTGCGCGCCGCAGGGGTGATGTTCAACGGTCGGTCATCCACTACCGCGCTCAAGCGCTCTACGCGCAGCTCCATCGAGACCCGATCAGCCTCGGTTTCGCCCACGTTGGAGGCAAAGCGTGTGTCGTCCAAACGTACAAGCGGCGCACCTGCTTCGACGATCTGGCCTTCGTGAACATAGATCTGCGCGACGATACCGCCCTCAAGGTTCTGGATTTTCTGGATCCTGGAGGATGGAATCGCCTTGCCCTCGCCCTTGGTCACTTCATCAATGATCGCGAAGTGCGCCCATAGAAGAAGAAAGACGAAAAACGCGATGATCCCCCAAATGGTCAGCCGAACGATGCGCGGGGCATCATCGATCAGGGCCTTTTCGACCTCTGGCAACAGTTGTCCGTCAAGAGAGTCAGTCCCCTTGAAGTAACGAAAAATGGCGTCTTTGAAGCGGCTTGGACCGGACTTAAGCAACACTGATCTGCCCCTTTTTCAACGCTTCCATGACCGCGTTTTTAGGGCCATCCGCGAGAATCTGGCCACGATCGATGACCAGCAGTCGATCAACCAGGCTGAGCAGTGAGGCACGGTGTGTGACAAGAATCACGGTCTTGGTCTCGATGACGGCTTGCAGGCGCTGTTTCAAGCGTTCCTCGCCGGTGTTGTCCATAGCGCTGGTCGGTTCGTCCAGCAATAGAATCGGTGGATTGAGCAGCAATGCGCGGGCCAACGCAACGTTCTGCCGCTGGCCACCGGAAAGGTTCTGACCGCGCTCGCCGACTTGAAGCTCATAGCCTTGCGGGTGCAATCGGGCGAACTCATGCACGCCTGCCAGCTCTGCGGCTTGCAGCACCATTTCATCGTCGACATAGCGAGCGCCCGACACCAGGTTGTCGCGCAAGGTACCTGCCAACAACTGAATGTCCTGCGCGACATAGCCAATGTTGTGGCGCAGTTCGCTCACGTCAATCTGGCGAATGTCCACGCCGTCTACCAGCAAGGAGCCAGCGTCAGGCTGATACAACCCGACCAGCAGTTTTGCCAGTGAGCTTTTGCCCGAGCCGCTGCGGCCAATGATGCCGATTTTTTCGCCAGGGCGAACCACCAGGTTGATGCCGCGCAAGGCAAGCGTTTGCTGGTTGGGGTACGTGAAGTCCAGGTTGCGAAACTCGATGGCACCCTGCAAGACCTGACGGCTGAACGGGCGCTCGTCGAAGTTGCGCTCTTGCGGCAGCTCCATCATCTGGTCCACGGAAACCATGGTGACCTTGGCCTGCTGATAGCGGGTCAATAATCCCGACAGCTGCGCCAAGGGGCCCAATGCGCGGCCACTGAGCATGTAACAGGCCACCAGACCACCCATGCTGAGGTGGCCGTCAATGATCTGGTAAACGCCGAAAATGATCATCGCCACGCCAGCGAGTTGCTGGATCAACAAGGTGATGTTCATGGCCAGACCCGACAGAACCTTGACCCGCAGCTCCAGGCGGCTGAGGGTGCCGATGGTTTGCTCCCACTGATACTGGCGCTCGCTTTCGGCATTGTTGACCTTCACCGCATCCAGGCCAGCAAGGGTCTCGATCAGGCTCGACTGGCGCTCGGCGCCCAGCGCCATAGTGCGTTCCAGGGTTGCCGTTAACGGCTTCTGCAAAAAGTGACCGATACCCAACGCCAGCGGAAACGCGACGATGGGGATCCACACAAGATTCCCGCCCAGCAGCGCGATCACCAGCAGGATAATGAGGGTGAACGGCAAGTCGATCAGGCTGGTCAGGGTCAGTGAGGTCAGGAAGTCACGCATGCCCTGAAACTCATGAATATTCTGGGCAAAGCTGCCCACACGGGCTGGGCGAAACTTCATGGACATGCCGACAATGCGCTCGAACAGCGTTGCCGAAATGATCAGGTCAGTCTTCTTGCCTGCCAGGTCCAGGCACAGGCTGCGCAGCCCCTTGAGCAACAGGTCGAACAGGTAGGCGCCGCAGATACCGGCGGCCAGCACCCACAAGGTCGTGGTTGCCTGATTGGGCACAACGCGGTCGTAGACGTTCATCACGAACAAGGGCGCGGCCAAGGCGATCAAGTTGATCACCAGGCTGGCGGCAATCGCGTCGGCATACAGCCAGCGCGAACGCTTGAGTGTGTCGCGAAACCAGGAGCGCGCCCGAGGAATGAGCGAGCCATTGGTCACGTCGAACTTATGCTGCGGTTGGGCAAAGAACACCCGGCCACTGTAATCGTCAGCCAGTACATCACGGCTGACGCGCACCTCGCCGCCGTCGCTTTCGCTCAGCAGCAGGCGCGCAATATCGCCTTCCCAGCCCACCAGGACCGCGCAGCGCGCATCCTTGAGCAACAGCATGGCAGGCAAGGCAATAGACGGAATCTGCTCAAGTTTGCGCTGCAGCACGCGCCCCTGCAAACCGGCTCGAGCGGCTGCGCGGGGTAGCAAGTCGACACTCAGCCGCTGCGACGGCAATGGCAGGCCGGTGGTCAACATCGCACGGCTGGCAGGCTTGTGGTGCAGAGAGCAAAGTGTCAGCAGGCCGTCCAGCAACGGGTCATCATGCTGGCTACGGGGATCATGGCTGAGTTGAACTGAACTTAATTCCGAATCCAAGCTGACACTCTCTTTTAAGCAATGGAATAACCTGACTCAGTCAAGAATCAGTTCATGCCTGGCAGGTTTATCGATGGTTTTATATCGTTTTGCACAACCGACGCCATGGGCGCTACGACACCCTGACTTCTGAGCAACTGGCCCATATCGGCTTTGATGCGGTACTGAGTGTAAAGCTGCTGGTTTTTGATTTGCACCAAACGCTGCTGAGCGGTAAATAACTCGTTTTCGCTGTCGAGCAAGTCAAGTAAGGTACGCTCACCCAACGTGAACTGCTGCTGGTACGAGATGCGCACACTGTTGCTGCGGTCAACATATTGCTGGGCAATCGGCAACTGCGCGTTGGCGTTGTTGTAGGCGTTCCAGGCCAGGCCCACTTCTTCATTCAACTGGCGCAGGGCGTTGTTGCGGATGTCCAGCGCCTGAGTGGTCTGATAGGACTTGGATTCGAGGTCGGCTTTATTGCTGCCACCCGAGTACAGGTTGAACCGCATGCGGACCATCGCCTCCCAGCCATCGCTATGGCCTACTTCGCCGCCAACATTATTGTCGGCATTGCGACCAAGCTCTGCATCAAAGCGTGGGTAGAAACTCGACTTCGCGGACTCGTATTGCTTCTCGGCTGCGGCAATGTCCGACTCAGCAGAGCGCAGAACAGGGCTGTTCTCAATCATTTGCTGGCGCGCTTCGTTCAGAGTGGCCGGCATCAAGGCCATGAAACCTTGTGGCAGCGTAAGTTCATCAGGCATTTCGCCGACGGCACTCAGGTAGTTGGTCTGGGCATCGGCCAAGTTGGCCTGTTCTGTCAGCAGGTTGTTTTGTGCCTGAGCCAGTCGCGCGTCGGCCTGGTCCATGTCCGCCATTCGTCCGACGCCACGGTTTGTGCGCAATTTAATCTGATCGAAGATCCGCTCGTGGTTTTTAAGGTTATCTTCCGCCAAGTGAACCATCTCGCGACGCATCAGAACGTCCAGATAAACTTGTGCAACGGTCAGTGCTGTACGCTCAGAGGTATTCAACAACGAATAGGCGCGAGAGTTAACAGTGGCTTGTTGACGGCCTACTTCGTTGCTCGTCGCAAAACCATCAAACAGCATCTGCTGTAAGCGTACGCTGGACTCCCCTCGATTCAAGGTGTCCCAGCCGTTCACGACGGTACGCGAAGTGGGGGTGTCCGAACCTTCCTTTCCGTAACCCGCCAACACGTCCACACGCGGCAAATAGCCACCTTTCGCGGCCCGCAAGTTGTAGTCAGCGGCAATTCGGCTGTTAACCCCAGCCTGAACTTCCGGGTGCACGTCCAACGCTTTCTGCATGGCCTCCGGCAGACTTTGTGCTTGGACGAAACTGGCGGTCAGAACGAAAGGAAGAGCCTTAAAGAAGTACGCACGCATGGGGGTTGTATCCCGAGGACTTTCTGGTTTTAAAACACAGCAAAAACCGACCGCTGCATCGGAAAAATGGCAATCGAATGGAGCGTTGTTGGGAGGTTCTGAAGGGAGTTGGATCACACAACAGAAAGCCGCGACGCCATCTAAATATCAATGTGACTTTAGGAGGCGGATTGTTTAGGATGGCGCCGAATAGGTCAATAGTTTGGCACAAAGTTAATTTTCGCAACAATGAAAGATAATAATTTGACGCCAAATATTCATTGAGTACGATTGCACGCTATTGAATGCATATCAGAAACCATTGAACGCTATTGAACGCTATTGCACTTTTTAAGTACTCCACGTTACGAAGCGGCATGTAAAAAGCCGGTCGGCATAATGGATACCCACTGACGGTAAACCCGGAGAGTCCCCCTAAATGAGCAGTGTTGTTGCCATCGTCAAAAGCATTGTTGGCCAAGTAATCGCAGTTTCCCCTGAGGGGATTTGTCGTGTGCTCATCGAAGGGGATCGGCTGTTTGCCGGGGAACAAGCACTGACAGGCCCTGAAGGTGCCGTGACACTTGAACTTGCGGATGGCCGCAGCATTGACTTGGGCCGCGACACGGAGTGGAGTGCCGATGCTCCGGACTCCGCCACCAACCTGGCCGAAGCCACCGCGCAAGCCGCGCCTTCGGTTGCAGAGTTGCAACAGGCCATCGTCGCCGGCGCTGACCCGACGCAAGACTTTGAAGCGGCTGCTGCCGGGCCGACCCCAGCAGGCGTTGGCGGGGCTGCCGGTGGTGGCCACAGTTTCGTCGTGCTTGATGCTACGGCGGGCGTGGTCAACCCTACAATCGGTTTTCCCACTGCAGGCCTTGGCCTCTCTACGCTGGCAGCCACCCAGAACACTGGCGCCTTAGCGGATACCAGCACACCCCTGCACGCCTCGACCTTGACCGTGACCGCCACACCGACGTTGACCGAGGCTGGCGGGGCTCTGGTGTATACCGCAACCGTCACTCAGGCACCGCTGACCGACCTGACCGTGACCTTGTCCAATGGCCAGAGCATTGTGATTGCTGGCGGCCAGACCACTGGCAGCATCACCCTCCAGCTTCCGGACAACAACACGCCCTATATAGATCCGAGCCACCTATCGACCACCGTGACCGGCACCACCGGCGGCGCAGGCGTGGTACTGACCATCGACCCGACGCCTGCGGTCACGCAGATCACCGACACCATCGACTCCACGACGGTAACCCTGACGGCAGGCAGCGACACGGCCACCGAAGGCACGTCAATCACTTACACTGCCACGCTGACCAACCCGGCACAAACACCGGTGACCGTGACGCTGTCGGACGGCTCGACCATTTCCATTGAGGCAGGCCATTCAACCGGCAGCATCAATGTTCCCGCCCCGGCCAACGACGTCTACAACACCCATACCACTATCAGCACCACTATCACTGGCGCCACCGGCGGCAACTTCGAGAATCTGGCACCGAACCCCGCGCCAGCGGTGGTGACCGTAACCGATTCTATTGACACCACCCACTTGACCCTTTCTGCCACCGATTCGGTGCCCGAAGGCGGCACGATCACCTACACCGCGACCCTGGACAATGCGGCCGGTTCTGACGTGACCGTCACCCTGGAAAACAACCAGTCGTTCGTGATCAAGCAAGGCACCACCACCGGTTCGATCACCCTCGATGCCCCGGCCAACGACGTCTACACCGACGCCGGCACCGTGAGCCAGCACATCGTCAGCGCCACCGGCGGCAACTTCGAAAACCTGGTGCCGAACACCACACCCGTCGTCACCCACGTGACCGACACCATCGACACGTCCACCGTGACCCTGACCGCCGATGTCACCACCGTGGCGGAAGGCGGCGTGATTACCTACACCGCCACCTTGTCGGCTCCGGTTACCGATACCCCGGTGGTGATCACCCTGGCGAACGGCCAGGTCATCACCATCCCGGTCAAGGACAGCAGCGGCACGGCAACCCAGGCCGTGACGAACGACGCGCTGGTCGGCCATGCGGATGTGACCAACTCGATCAAGACCGTCAGCGGCGGCAACTATGAAAACCTGGTAGCGGATACCTCGGTGATCACCACGCCGGTCACCGACGTGCAGACCACTACCCACCTGACCCTCTCCGCTGCCACCGACTCGGTTCCCGAAGGCGGCACGATCACCTACACCGCGACCCTGGACAATGCGGCCGGTTCTGACGTGACCGTCACCCTGGAAAACAACCAGTCGTTCGTGATCAAGCAAGGCACCACCACCGGTTCGATCACCCTCGATGCCCCGGCCAACGACGTCTACACCGACGCCGGCACCGTGAGCCAGCACATCGTCAGCGCCACCGGCGGCAACTTCGAAAACCTGGTGCCGAACACCACACCCGTCGTCACCCACGTGACCGACACCATCGACACGTCCACCGTGACCCTGACCGCCGATGTCACCACCGTGGCGGAAGGCGGCGTGATTACCTACACCGCCACCTTGTCGGCTCCGGTTACCGATACCCCGGTGGTGATCACCCTGGCGAACGGCCAGGTCATCACCATCCCGGTCAAGGACAGCAGCGGCACGGCAACCCAGGCCGTGACGAACGACGCGCTGGTCGGCCATGCGGATGTGACCAACTCGATCAAGACCGTCAGCGGCGGCAACTATGAAAACCTGGTAGCGGATACCTCGGTGATCACCACGCCGGTCACCGACGTGCAGACCACTACCGTGGCCAGCATCAGCGGCAGCACGTCGGTGACCGAAGGCGAAACGGCCAGCTATACCGTCAGCCTGGCCCATCCGCCGCAAACCGACGTCACCGTGAACCTGACGTACAGCGGCACCGCGACTGATGGCAGCGATTTCACAGGCGTGGCGAGCATCAAGGTGCCAGCCAATGCCAGCAGCGTCACGTTTGATATCCATACAATCGACGACACGCTCACCGAAGCCACCGAAAACTTCACCGTCAAAATCGACTCGGTCACTGGCGGCAACTTCGAACAGTTGGTTGTCAGCGAGACCCATGGCAGCGTTACCACCTCAATCATCGATAACGATGCATTGCCTATGGTTGACCTGGATACCGCCTCTAACGGTTCCAACTACGCGACCTCCTTTACCGAAGGCGGCAGCGGCGTGGCCATTGTCGGTCAACTGAGCATCAGCGATGTCGACAGTCCCCATTTGCAAGGCGCGACAGTCACCCTGACCAATGCTCAGGCCGACGACACCCTCGTAGTGGGTAGCAATAACCCGGCGATCACGGTCACCACCGAGACCGTCAACGGCGTGTTGGTACTGACCCTGACCGGCGCAGCAACCCCGGCCGAATATCAGGCGGTGATCCAGTCGATCACCTTCAGCAACAGCAGCGAAAACCCGAGCGCCGTTGACCGCACTGTCACCATCACCGTAAACGACGGCGAGCACGACTCGGTGGCCAGCAGCGCTGTGATCGCCGTGATTCCGGTCAACGACGCACCCGCTGTTGTGCTTGAGGGCGCACCTGCGTTCACCGAAGGCCAGGACGGCGTGGCCGTGGCTAAAAACGTCAGCCTCAGCGACGTCGACAACGACAATCTACAAAGTGGCAAGGTCACCCTGAGCGGCGCTCAGGACACTGACACCCTGACCGTCGGCCGCCCGAACGACAAGATCACCGTGACCACCACCGAGCACGACGGCAGCATCGTCTTGACCTTGTCGGGTGACGCCACAAAAGCCGAATACCAGGCGTTGATCGAATCGATCACGTACAGCAACACCAGCCAGGATCCGGGTGTACTGCCACGCGAGATTTCCGTGGTCGTCAACGACGGCAAGCTGGACTCGAATGTCGCCACCACCCCCCTGAACTTCACGGCGGTCAACGACGCCCCGGTAGCCACCGGCAGCATCGTGACCGGTACCGAAGACACCCCGCAAACCCTGCACTGGTCTGACTTTGGCGTCACTGATGTCGATTCGGCGATCACCAGCCTGGGCATCGTGCTGACACAGTTGCCTGCCAATGGCACCTTGCGGCTGAACGGCATAAGCATCGCTTCCGGCCAAACCATCAGCCACGCCGACATCGACAGCGGCAAACTGACCTTCGTCCCCGTGGCCAATGCCTCGGGCAGCGATTACGCGACTATTGGCTTCCAGCCAAGCGACGGTTCTGCTCTGGGCACCGCCGCGACGGTCACGATCAACGTGACGGCTGTGGCCGATGCGCCCACGCTGGACGTCGCCCCGGCGGCCGGTAACGAAGACACGGCCATCAGCCTGGTGATCAAACCGGCACTGGTCGACACCGACGGTTCAGAAACCCTGAGCACCACCGTGTCCGGGATCCCGGCCGGTGCGGTATTGACCGACGGCACGCACACCAGCAGCCAAAGTGCGGTCGACATCAGCACCTGGGACCTGAGCAAACTGACCATTACCCCGCCGCTGAACTTCAACGGCCCGATTACCCTGACGGTTACGTCGACCTCGACCGAACACGCCGGCGGCAGCGCTTCCACCGTGGACACCCTCACCGTCACTGTGGCCCCGGTCAACGACGCACCGGTCGTTCATCAGAATGGCGACGCCGCCTTTAGCAACCACTTCACCGAAGGCGATGCCACCGGCGCGGCGATTGTCAGCAGCGACCTGACCATCACCGATGTCGACAACACGACGCTGGCCGGTGCGACGATCAAGCTCGACAACCCACAGCTGGGCGACAGCTTCCAGGCCCCGGACAACAGCGCAATCACTGCCACGCAATCCACCGTCAACGGCGTGTTGGTCCTGACCCTGACCGGCACCGCGACACCGGCTGAATACGCTGATTACATCAAGCAGATTACTTTCAGCAACAGCAGCCATGACCCCAGCGCGCTGCCGCGTGACATCACCATCAGCGTCACCGACGGTACTGACAGCTCGACCGTGGTCAACACCACCATCGCCATGATTCCAGTCAACGATCCGCCGGTTGTTCATCAGAATGGCGATGCCAGCTTCAGCAACCACTTCACCGAAGGCGATGCCACCGGCGCGGCGATTGTCAGCAGCGATTTGACCATCACCGATGTCGACAACACGACGCTGGCCGGGGCAACGATCAAGCTGGACAACCCACAGCTGGGCGACAGCTTCCAGGCCCCGGACAACAGCGCGATCAGCGCCACACAAACCACCGTCAATGGCGTGCTGGTCCTGACCCTGACCGGCACCGCGACACCGGCTGAATACGCTGATTACATCAAGCAGATTACCTTCAGCAACAACAGCCAGGACCCCAGCGCGCTGCCGCGAGACATCACCATCAGCGTCACCGACGGCACCGACAGCTCGACCGTGGTCAACACCACCATCGCCGTGATTCCGGTCAACGATCCGCCAGTCGTTCATCAAAATGGCGACGCTGCCTTTAGCAACCACTTCACCGAAGGCGATGCCACCGGCGCGGCGATTGTCAGCAGCGATTTGACCATCACCGATGTCGACAACACGACGCTGGCCGGTGCGACGATCAAGCTCGACAACCCACAGCTGGGCGACAGCTTCCAGGCCCCGGACAACAGCGCAATCACTGCCACGCAATCCACCGTCAACGGCGTGTTGGTCCTGACCCTGACCGGCACCGCGACACCGACTGAATACGCTGATTACATCAAGCAGATTACTTTCAGCAACAGCAGCCAGGACCCCAGCGCGCTGCCGCGCGACATCACCATCAGCGTCACCGACGGTACTGACAGCTCGACCGTGGTCAACACCACCATCGCCGTGATTCCGGTCAACGATCCGCCAGTCGTTCATCAAAATGGCGACGCTGCCTTTAGCAACCACTTCACCGAAGGCGATGCCACCGGCGCGGCGATTGTCAGCAGCGATTTGACCATCACCGATGTCGACAACACGACGCTGGCCGGTGCGACGATCAAGCTGGACAACCCGCAGCTGGGCGACAGCTTCCAGGCCCCGGACAACAGCGCGATCACTGCCACGCAATCCACCGTCAATGGCGTGTTGGTGCTGACCCTGACCGGCACCGCGACACCGGCTGAATACGCGGATTACATCAAGCAGATCACCTTCAGCAACAGCAGCCAGGACCCAAGCGCGCTGCCGCGCGAGATCACCATCAGCGTGACCGACGGCACCGACAGCTCGACCGTGGTCAACACCACCATCGCCGTGATTCCGGTCAACGACGCCCCGGTCGCCACCGGCAGCACCGTGACCGGCACCGAAGACACACCGCAAACCCTGCACTGGTCTGACTTTGGCGTCACTGATGTCGACTCGGCGATCACCAGCCTGGGCATCGTGCTGACACAGTTGCCAACCAACGGCACCTTGCTGCTGAACGGCATAAGCATCGCTTCCGGCCAAACCATCAGCCACGCTGATATCGACAGCGGCAAACTGACCTTCGTGCCCGTGGCCAATGCCTCGGGCAACGATTACGCGACCATTGGCTTCCAGCCAAGCGACGGTTCTGCCCTGGGCACTGCCGCGACGGTCACGATCAACGTGACGGCCGTGGCCGATGCACCCACGCTGAACGTCGCTCCGGCGGCCGGTAATGAAGACACGGCCATCAGCCTGGTGATCAAACCGGCACTGGTCGACACCGACGGTTCAGAAACCCTGAGCACCACCGTGTCCGGGATTCCGGTCGGGGCGGTATTGACCGACGGCACGCACACCAGCAGCCAAAGTGCGGTCGACATCAGCACCTGGGACCTGAGCAAACTGACCATTACCCCGCCGCTGAACTTCAACGGCCCGATCACCCTGACCGTTACGTCGACCTCGACGGAACACGCCGGCGGCAGCGCGTCCACCGTGGACACCCTCACCGTCACCGTGGCCCCGGTCAATGACGCGCCGGTACTGGACCTCAGTTCCACCGATACCAGCACCACCGGCTACACCGTCGGCTACGTTGAGAATGGCGCACCGATCAGCATCGCCGGCCACAACGTCAGCATCTCCGATGTCGATAACACGCAGATGCAAGGCGCGACCGTCACCCTGACCAACGCGCAGGTCGGCGACGTACTGGCTGCCAACGACCAGTTCGGTATCCATGCCGTCGTTGGCGGCATCGTTGACGGCAAGATCGTGGTCACCCTGAGCGGTTCGGCGGACCTGGCTTCGTACCAGAACATGATCCAGTCAATCACCTATCAGAGCACCAGCGACAACCCAAGCACGGCTACCCGCACGATTAGCGTGGTGGTGGATGACGGCCAGACCTTGCACAACCTGTCGAACGTCGCCACCAGCACCATCATCGTGACTGCAGTCAACGACGCCCCGGTAGCCACCGGCAGCACCGTGACCGGCACCGAAGACACCCCGCAAACCCTGCACTGGTCTGAATTTGGCGTCACTGATGTCGACTCGGCGATCACCAGCCTGGGCATCGTGCTGACACAGTTGCCTGCCAATGGCACCTTGCTGCTGAACGGCATAAGCATCGCTTCCGGCCAAACCATCAGCCACGCCGACATCGACAGCGGCAAACTGACCTTCGTCCCCGTGGCCAATGCCTCGGGCAGCGATTACGCGACTATTGGTTTCCAGCCAAGCGACGGCTCTGCTCTGGGCACCGCCGCGACGGTCACGATCAACGTGACGGCTGTGGCCGATGCGCCCACGCTGGACGTCGCCCCGGCGGCCGGTAACGAAGACACGGCCATCAGCCTGGTGATCAAACCGGCACTGGTCGACACCGACGGTTCAGAAACCCTGAGCACCACCGTGTCCGGGATCCCGGCCGGTGCGGTATTGACCGACGGCACGCACACCAGCAGCCAAAGTGCGGTCGACATCAGCACCTGGGACCTGAGCAAACTGACCATTACCCCGCCGCTGAACTTCAACGGCCCGATTACCCTGACGGTTACGTCGACCTCGACCGAACACGCCGGCGGCAGCGCTTCCACCGTGGACACCCTCACCGTCACTGTGGCCCCGGTCAACGACGCACCGGTCGTTCATCAGAATGGCGACGCCGCCTTTAGCAACCACTTCACCGAAGGCGATGCCACCGGCGCGGCGATTGTCAGCAGCGATCTGACCATCTCCGATGTCGACAACACGACGCTGGCCGGTGCGACGATCAAGCTGGACAACCCGCAGCTGGGCGACAGCTTCCAGGCCCCGGACAACAGCGCGATCACTGCCACGCAATCCACCGTCAATGGCGTGTTGGTGCTGACCCTGACCGGCACCGCGACACCCGCTGAATACGCGGATTACATCAAGCAGATCACCTTCAGCAACAGCAGCCAGGACCCAAGCGCGCTGCCGCGCGAGATCACCATCAGCGTGACCGACGGCACCGACAGCTCGACCGTGGTCAACACCACCATCGCCGTGATTCCGGTCAACGACGCCCCGGTCGCCACCGGCAGCACCGTGACCGGCACCGAAGACACACCGCAAACCCTGCACTGGTCTGACTTTGGCGTCACTGATGTCGACTCGGCGATCACCAGCCTGGGCATCGTGCTGACACAGTTGCCAACCAACGGCACCTTGCTGCTGAACGGCATAAGCATCGCTTCCGGCCAAACCATCAGCCACGCTGATATCGACAGCGGCAAACTGACCTTCGTGCCCGTGGCCAATGCCTCGGGCAACGATTACGCGACCATTGGCTTCCAGCCAAGCGACGGTTCTGCCCTGGGCACTGCCGCGACGGTCACGATCAACGTGACGGCCGTGGCCGATGCACCCACGCTGAACGTCGCTCCGGCGGCCGGTAATGAAGACACGGCCATCAGCCTGGTGATCAAACCGGCACTGGTCGACACCGACGGTTCAGAAACCCTGAGCACCACCGTGTCCGGGATCCCGGTCGGGGCGGTATTGACCGACGGCACGCACACCAGCAGCCAAAGTGCGGTCGACATCAGCACCTGGGACCTGAGCAAACTGACCATTACCCCGCCGCTGAACTTCAACGGCCCGATCACCCTGACCGTTACGTCGACCTCGACGGAACACGCGGGCGGCAGCGCTTCTACCGCTGAAACGCTCACCGTCACCGTGGCCCCGGTCAACGATGCACCGGTTGTTCATCAAAATGGCGATGTCGCCTTTAGCAACCACTTCACCGAAGGCGATGCCACCGGCGCAGCGATTGTCAGCAGCGATCTGACCATCTCCGATGTCGACAACACGACGCTGGCCGGTGCGACGATCAAGCTGGACAACCCGCAGCTGGGCGACAGCTTCCAGGCCCCGGACAACAGCGCGATCACTGCCACGCAATCCACCGTCAATGGCGTGTTGGTGCTGACCCTGACCGGCACCGCGACACCCGCTGAATACGCGGATTACATCAAGCAGATCACCTTCAGCAACAGCAGCCAGGACCCAAGCGCGCTGCCGCGCGAGATCACCATCAGCGTGACCGACGGCACCGACAGCTCGACCGTGGTCAACACCACCATCGCCGTGATTCCGGTCAACGACGCCCCGGTCGCCACCGGCAGCACCGTGACCGGCACCGAAGACACACCGCAAACCCTGCACTGGTCTGACTTTGGCGTCACTGATGTCGACTCGGCGATCACCAGCCTGGGCATCGTGCTGACACAGTTGCCAACCAACGGCACCTTGCTGCTGAACGGCATAAGCATCGCTTCCGGCCAAACCATCAGCCACGCTGATATCGACAGCGGCAAACTGACCTTCGTGCCCGTGGCCAATGCCTCGGGCAACGATTACGCGACCATTGGCTTCCAGCCAAGCGACGGTTCTGCCCTGGGCACTGCCGCGACGGTCACGATCAACGTGACGGCCGTGGCCGATGCACCCACGCTGAACGTCGCTCCGGCGGCCGGTAATGAAGACACGGCCATCAGCCTGGTGATCAAACCGGCACTGGTCGACACCGACGGTTCAGAAACCCTGAGCACCACCGTGTCCGGGATCCCGGTCGGGGCGGTATTGACCGACGGCACGCACACCAGCAGCCAAAGTGCGGTCGACATCAGCACCTGGGACCTGAGCAAACTGACCATTACCCCGCCGCTGAACTTCAACGGCCCGATCACCCTGACCGTTACGTCGACCTCGACGGAACACGCGGGCGGCAGCGCTTCTACCGCTGAAACGCTCACCGTCACCGTGGCCCCGGTCAACGATGCACCGGTTGTTCATCAAAATGGCGATGTCGCCTTTAGCAACCACTTCACCGAAGGCGATGCCACCGGCGCAGCGATTGTCAGCAGCGATCTGACCATCTCCGATGTCGACAACACGACGCTGGCCGGTGCGACGATCAAGCTGGACAACCCGCAACTGGGCGACAGCTTCCAGGCCCCGGAAAACAGCGCGATCACTGCCACGCAATCCACCGTCAACGGCGTGTTGGTCCTGACCCTGACCGGCACCGCGACACCCGCTGAATACGCGGATTACATCAAGCAGATCACCTTCAGCAACAACAGCCAGGACCCCAGCGCGCTGCCGCGCGAGATCACCATCAGCGTGACCGACGGCACCGACAGCTCGACCGTGGTCAACACCACCATCGCCGTGATTCCGGTCAACGATGCCCCGGTCGCCACCGGCAGCGTCGTGACCGGCACCGAAGACACCCCGCAAACCCTGCACTGGTCTGACTTTGGCGTCATTGATGTCGATTCTGCGATCACCAGCCTGGGCATCGTACTGACACAGTTGCCTGCCAACGGCACCTTGCAGCTGAACGGCGTGACGCTTACCTCGATCGACCATCTGGTGATCAGCAAAGCGGACATCGATGGCGGCAAGCTGACCTTCGTACCGGCAGCCGATGCGTCGGGCATCAACTACGCGGCCATCGGCTTCCAGCCGAGTGACGGCACTACCTTGCTGGGCGCACCGGCCACGGTCCCGATCAACGTGACGGCAGTCAACGACGCTCCAGTCCTGGATCTCAGCGCCACCGATACCAGCACCACCGGCTACACCGTCGGCTACGTTGAAAATGGCGCACCGATCAGCATCGCCGGCCACAACGTCAGCATCTCCGATGTCGACAACACGACCCTGCAAGGCGCAACGGTCACCCTGACCAACGCGCAAGTCGGCGACGTGCTGGCGGCCAACGACCAGTTCGGTATTCATGCCGTCGTCGGCGGCATCGTTGACGGCAAGATCGTGGTCACCCTGACTGGCTCGGCGGACCTGGCTTCGTACCAGAACATGATCCAGTCGATCACCTACCAGAGCACCAGCGACAACCCAAGCACGGTGCCCCGCACGATCAACGTGGTGGTGGATGACGGCCAGACCTTGCACAACCTGTCGAACGTCGCCACCAGCACCATCACCGTGACAGCAGTCAATGATGCGCCAACAGTCGCCAACGCCACAGGCAGCAATGACGAGGACCACCTCGTCACAGTGAATCTGAGCGGCAGCGATGTGGACGGCAACGTTGCCCACTTCCTGATTGATAGTTTGCCGAGCAATGGCACGTTGTACAGCGACACCGCCATGACCCATGCGCTAAAGGCCGGGGACATGGTCGACTCCACCCTTGATGGCAAGGCCGCTGTTTATTTCATGCCGACGCATGACTGGAGCGGCAGCACCAACTTCACCTTCAACTCAATCGACAATCAGGGCATGCCGAGCGCAGCGGTTGCCACCGGCAGCATTGTGGTCGCACCGGTGACAGATACCCCGTATCTGGCGTTGGTCGCCGACAACGGCATGGCAGCGATCAACTTTGAAGACGTGAAGCTAACCAGCGCGTGGACCGACCTCGCCATCAGCGATTTCAGCAACGGGGCATGGCATACCGATAACAGCGGCGGCCTGGTCGAGATCGGCAAGGGCACCGTTTACGGCGCAGGCACTAATAGCCAAGTCATAGAACTGGAGAGCAACACCGGCGAGCCCTCCAATCTCTACACCACTATTGAGGCCCGTGCGGGTGCGACCTACACCCTCTCAGTCGACTATTCACCGCGCGCCGACGCGCTGGATAACTCGGTGATCAATGTGTTCTGGGGCACTACGCAAATCGGTACGCTCAACGCCGCTGCGACCGGCATGCAGACCTATACCTTCCAGGTACCGGTGACTACCGACGGGGCAGCCAAGCTCGAATTCCACGCAGGGGACAGCAACTCCCTCGGCGGTGTACTGGATAACATTTCCGTTACCGAGACGCTGAACACGGGCCTGGAAGATCACGCCATTCTGCTGTCGACCATCGACGCTTATGCGACCGATATCGATCATTCGGAATCGCTCACCCTGCAGATAAGCAACCTGCCCGTGGGCTCTACAATCACTGACGGTACCGGGACGCATACGTTCACCTCTACCGTTGGCAACACGGTCCTGGATATCACGGGCTGGAAACTGAGCACGCTGATGTTCACCCCTCCGGCGAACGCAAACGGCCTCATGCCGCTGACCGTTACCGCCACTGCGCAAGACGGGGCAGCAGCCCCTGTCAGCCAGACGATAACCATCCCGGTCAAGGTCATTGCCGTCAATGACGCACCGGTAGCGACCGGTAGCAACGTTACCGGTACCGAGGACACCCCTAAAACCCTGCACTGGTCTGACTTTGGCGTCACTGATGTCGACTCTGCGTCCGCCAACCTGGGCATCGTCCTGACACAGTTGCCTACCCATGGCTCCTTGCTACTGAACGGCGTAAGCATCACTTCGCCCGGCCAAACCATCAGCTACGCCGACATCGACAGCGGCAAACTGACGTTCGTACCCGTGGCCAATGCGTCGGGCAGCGATTACGCGACCATTGGCTTCCAGCCAAGCGACGGCACTGCCCTGCTCGGCACCCACGCGACTGTCACGATCAACGTAACGGCCGTGGCCGATGCACCCACGTTGGTAGTTGCTCCAGCGGCGGCTGGCGATGAAAACACGGCCATCAGCTTGGTGGTCAAGTCGACACTGGTCGACACCGACGGTTCGGAAACCCTGAGCACCACCGTTTCCGGTATTCCGGTCGGTGCGGTATTGACTGATGGGACTCACTCCAGCGGCCAAGCCAATGTCGACATCAGCGGCTGGGACTTGACCGCTCTCCGCGTGACGCCAGCGCCCAATGACGGTACCGACTTCGCGCTGACCATCACCGCAACGTCCAAAGAAGCGTCCACCGGATTGACGGCGTCGAGCAGCGCAACCATCAACGTGACGGTCAATGCGATCACGTTGATCGATGGTCACGCGGGGACCGATACCGCGCTTAATGGCACAAACAACAGCGATATTATCGTCGGCGACGTCTCTGGCACCCAAATCGTCGTCGGGCAGAACTACAACATTGCCATCATGCTCGACAGCTCGGGCAGCATGAACGGTACACTCGCCACCGCGAAGACCGCCCTGACTACCCTGTTCACTGATTTGCAAAGCAAGGTCGGTGGCAACAGCGGGGTGGTCAACATCTTCCTGGCCGACTTTGACACCACCGTCCACGAGTACGTCTCGGTGAACCTTGCCGACAAAAATGCCCTCCAGCAGCTACAAACTGTAATCGATTCCATCAGCAATGGCGGCGGCACTAACTACGAAGACGTGTTCCATCTGACCACCCAGTGGTTCGCCAGCGATATGGCGAAAAATAATGCCAATGCTCAGAACCTGACCTTCTTCATCACCGACGGCCAGCCTACCTATTACCTTGTACCTGGTGACGTCGCCAAAACCGTCCTGGTGTCCGACACCGGCGTATACGAAAACCTTGCCACCGCAATGACGCAGTACCAGGCCCACCCCGGCACTGCCGTCACCCTATCCGTCGCCGGCAGCATCAGCGGTAGCGGCAATAGCAGCGGCAGCGCGGATCTCACGCTGATCAGCGCCACAGGCGAAGTGTCCACCTGGTCGAAAGACAATCACAATGTCTGGTATTCCAACACCATAGGTGTGCTGCACAGCACCGATAGCGCTGGTAACTTGATATACGAAGCCATCGCCGGCACTGGCTACTCAACCGACAGCACAACCACAACCGACTCAATGGCCGCCTATAACGCGTTAGCCAAGGTTTCGGTGGTCGAGGCCATTGGTGTGACCAGCAGCATCACTGACTCACTCAACAACTATGACTCCGACCACACCTCGCATACCTCGATTAATGCGGTAGACCTGTCCGCCAAGATCCAGGCGTCTATCTCAACTATCGCGCCAGGTAATGACGTTATCAACGGGGGGGACGGTAACGACATTTTGTTCGGTGATCTGGTCACCGCGACAACCGCTAGCGGCGTAGTTGTGGAGGGGACTGCGGCGCTCAAGGCACTGACAGGGAACAGCTTGATCAGCGACGCCGACCTGCATGCGTACATCACTCAGAACATCACCACGTTCAACGTCGGCGGCACTTCAGGCGGTGATGACACGCTACTCGGCGGTGGCGGTAATGACATCTTGTTCGGCCAGGCCGGCAACGACACCCTCAACGGCGGCCTGGGTAACGACATGCTGATTGGTGGCAAGGGCAATGACATCCTGATTGGTGGCGGGGGCACAGATACCTTCATCTGGCTCAAGGGCGATACCAATACCGCTAACACTACCGGTACCGGTCTCGGCACTGACGTGATCAAGGACTTCAGCACCACCGCCGGCGACAAGATCGACCTGCGAGATCTGCTACAGGGTGAGAACGACACTAACCTGACGAACTACCTGAAAATCTCCAACGACGGTACCAATACCACGCTCGACATCAGTAGCACTGGCAAGTTGAATGCTACTGGCGGTGTGGCCGCCAACGCCGACGTTCATATCTCCGTTGAAGGCGTGATCTGGAACAACGATATGATCAAGTCGCTGGTGGGCGGCACCGATCCAACCATCAAGGTTGACCACACCTGATAAAGCCCGCCCGCGATGATGTAGAGTCTGAACTAACATCATCGCGGGCAGCGCCCTCCTTCTGTTTCGGGCAGGACTCACATTTCGAGGTTTTACCCATGTTCTACGTGCAACGTGATCAACAGGGGCTGCTGATCCGCGTGGAGGGAGTTCCTTATGCGGAGGCGACGGAGACGCTTCCCGCTGACCACCATGAGATTCAAGCCTGGTATGCGAACGATGTGATCGAAAACAGCCTCAAACAGCTCAAGCACAGCGACTTTGAGATGATTCGGGTGCTTGACGATCTGATTCAGGTGCTGATCAGCAAGGGCGCGATCCGGGTAACCGATCTGCCGTCTGCGGCGCAGGCCAAGTTAATGGACCGTACCCAGGCACGAGAAACGCTGGGCGGGTTGAATCATTTGATCAATGATGATGAGACGGGATTGATCTGATTCTGTTTATGGCTAGAGGGCCTGTCGCCGACGCGCGATCAGGCCCGATTGACCATCCTTACTTCCAGGGCGCCGGGTCACCAAACAGCTGACCTTGCACGCCTTCAATCCCCATCTCGCAAATGACCTGCAGCTCGCCGTCGGTTTCCACACGCTCGGCAATCAACGGCAAGTCGATACTGTGCGCAGCGCGTTGGATGGCTTCGATGAATAGGCGTTTGTGGCTTTCCTTATCGATTGCTCGAATATAACTGCCATCGATTTTCAAGTACGCCAATCCCAAGTGGGCCAGGTTGCCTATCATGCTGAACCGGCCACCGAAGCGTTGCACCGCCAAGGCAAACCCCAGCTCGTGCAGACGTCGGGTCAGTTGCTCCAGGACACTCTGTTCCGGCAACTGTTCTTCGCCAATTTCCAGGGTCAATCGAGGCCCGAAGCGAGCATGCTGCCTAAGGGTCTCAAAAGCCTGATTCAAGGCTCTTGAATCAGCAAGCGTAGCAGCAGAGAGGTTCAAGGCCAGGGCTTGATCATGCTGAGCCATCTGTTGCAGGACCAATTCGAGCATCAGTTGGTCCAGCCGCGTTGACCAACCGAATCGTTCGAGCCAAGGCAGAAAACGCCCCGCTGGAATAGTCTGCCCCTGCTCATCAAGCAAGCGTGATAGCACCTTGTAATGCAGCACCCGCTGGGGATTACGACTGTCCACTACGGGCTGGAAGAACAGCTGGAAGCGGCGCTGGGTCAGCGCCTGATCCAGCAGGTTGTTCCAGGCGTGGTGATCGTCGCCGAGGCTGATGGCAGCGCCGTACTCAATGCAGCTCCAGCTACGATCGCCCTCACTTTCAGCCTGAGACAACGCCTGGTCGGCAAGACCGAGCAACGCTTGCGGCGAATCGCCCGGGCTGTAAGGCGCCAGGCCGATGTAAGCCACGGGTGTAACATCCGACGCCCCAGTGGCTTGCAGGCTGAGCAACGTGCTTTCGAGGTTTTGGGCAAGCTGCAACGCTTCGGCGCGCATCATTTTGGGCGCCAGCACGGCAAATTCACCGCCACGGCTGCGGCTGATGAGGTTACTGGTCTCCGGGTAGCGGGCGCATTGTCGAACCAATTGTTCAGCCACCGCCTGAAGCAGCTGGTCCGTGTGTTTTCCACCTAGACGCTGGTTCAAACCCACCAGATCCTTGACCCGCAGCAACAGCAGGTAACCAGAGCTGGTCTCTTCCTGATTGCTGACCCGTGCGTTGAGCTGCATGTCGAAATAGCGACGGTTGGCCAGGCCAGTAAGGCTGTCCTGATAGGACTCTATCCGCAGCTTTTCACTGCGCTCAGTGCTTTCCTGAAACAGAGCTTTGAGCTTTTCCACCATCTGGTTCATGGCCTGGACCACGCGACGCAGTTCCGGGGTGCGCGGCAGCTCAGGCAGGCTGAGGAATTCGCGGCGGGCGATGGCGTGGGATTGCGCCACCATATAGTCAAGGGGTCGCAACTGCCTACGCAGCAGCAAAGCGCCAAGAATAGCGCTGACCAGACCACAAATCAGCAACCAGCCAAGACTGCCCAGCGCGCTATCCCAGAGTTTGGCCAACGCGAACATCGGATGGCTGACCACTTCAACGCGTGCCGCCTGCTGCCAGCCACGGCTGACGATTGCATCGCCACCCGCAGCTTCCAGGCCGATCAGTTTGACGAACCAGGCCGGCACTGAGCTGCTGTCGGGTGCGCCCATGCGCTCGACAATGGGCTTATCAGTGGCCAGATCGATGACGCGGATGCTCGAATAATAGCCACTGTCGAAGATCGAACTGACCATTAACTCGACCATCGTCGGGTCGTCGATATTCGGCGTCAATGACAACGCCAGGGACGTCGCCGCATCTTGCGCATGGGAACGCAATTGATTGACGTATTGTGCGCGCGAACTTTCCAGGCCGACCATGAAACTGCCGCTAAAGGCAATCACCAGGAACACACAAATAGCGATCAACAACTGTTTGAACAGAGACATCGGAACTCCTAGAACTCGGGCTCGGCCGGGAAGCCTTCGGCCTGCATTTTTCTCAACACATCCTGCCAGCGGGACAATCGTTTTGTGTCGCCCACTCTCTTATTGCCTTTGGCGCCCGGTAACCACAACCCTTCACCATTGAAGGCGTAGACCGGCAACAGGTCAGTTCGTTGGCTGGCGGGTTTGATTGCATCAATCAGGCTATCGAGTACCAGAGGTTCGGCATTCGGGCTTGGGTAATACGTCAAGACCATATGTGCACGGTTCAGACGCAAGGCTTTGACATAGGTGATCAGTAGTTTTTCGTTCGGCACGCCCAAGTGCCTGAGGCTGAAGTACTTGGCAATGGCGTAATCCTTGCAATTGCCAGCCCCCTTCCCGAGCGACTCAATGGGGGTAGCCCAATAGTCGATCTCATGCCAGTTATCGATGTCTTCTTCATAACGAATTTGGTGGTTGAAGAACTGATTGACCACCTCAAGTTTCTCTCTCTCACTGATTTGCTTCTCGGTCGATAACAGGCGCTGCCAAGCGTCGATCCGATGGCGACCCTCGCCCAGCGGACCATACAAGGCCTCAGCCCGGCGGCTGATCAAGGAAAAGTCCCAATCGGCATGCAGACTGCCCACCAGCAGCACACTGGCCAACAGCAACGCAATAAAGAGCCAACGCCCTAGTCGATGAACGTGCTCTGGCCAATAAAAAGCAAAACGTGCCGCCAATTGAAGTTAATCCGTGCGGTCATCCGAGAACCGGTCGATGGTGCGGGTTCGATCAGGAAAAAACAATGGCATCCTGCAATCATGTGCAGAAGAGCGTCTGCTCATACTGCCGCACTGAACAATGATCTATAAGGTGTCTATCCCAACATGCCAGCGCCGTGCTCAGCAACCTGAAAAGCAGTGGGTATAGTTCTGGTCTAAACTATGAAAAACCAAGTAAAACAGGCATTTCAGAGCGGTCTGATTACTTTTTTTGCAAGGTTTGACAAGCACTATGACTGTCTCTAGTGTGGGCTGGATCCAAAAAATAAAATTTGAATTTATAGAAGTATGGGCATGCAAAAAACCGACAAACAAAGCTTTTTGAGCAGCATTCTGGGACGTGAACAACTGCCTTCCCACGTGGCCAGAGCTGTCATCGAAGAAAAGCTGCGCAATGCCATCCTCGACGGGCGTCTACCCAGTGGCACGGCGCTGCGTCAGCAAGAACTGGCAACCCTGTTCGGCGTCAGTCGTATGCCGGTGCGTGAAGCATTACGTCAACTGGAAGCTCAATCGCTGCTGAGGGTCGAAACACACAAAGGTGCGGTGGTTGCGCCCCTGATTAGTGAAGACGCGGTCGATGCCTACGCGCTGCGCATCCTGCTGGAGTCGGAGGCGCTGCGCCTATCGATTCCTCATCTGGATGAAAACGATATAGCGGCAGCCAATAGCTATATCGAAAGGCTCGAAATCGAAACCGATTACGCCGAGATTGGCACTCTCAACCGCCTGTTTCATATGACGCTTTACGCCAAGGCGCCCAACCAAAGGTTGCTGCGCCTGGTTGAAGAGGGGCTCAATGAAGAAGAGCGTTTCCTGCGCTTCAATCTCTCAGAAATGGGCCTGGGCAAATTATCGCAGGACGATCACCGCGCATTGCTCAATGCCGCACGCGACAAAGCCATCGATACGGCCGTGGCACTGCTCGAACACCACCTTAACCGAGGTGTTGAAGCGGTCACCCGATATTTGGGGAGCCGTTCAGCTGCGCCACACAGTACCCCACCAGGTCGAGCAATTGCCGACCCACCCAATCAAGCCAAAGTACCTCGTACAACCGTTGGAAAAAAAGCCTGATCGTGTCGACTCAAGCTTAAATCAAGTCGCTCAGTCCCTCCCCGGGCGCAGCCCATGCGCCTTTCTTGCGACGCCCTCTCTGCCTCCCCCCATCTCTGACGTTCTCGTCCGACAAGCTCGTCTTGGTTAAAGCCAGCCCTATTCGGTTTCACGTCCTCATCTATCGCAAACTTTGCAAAGCACACAGGCAAGCTCCCCTCAGGAATCAGGCAAACTCGGACCATGGCGTTGAGTGCTACCGATAGGCTGATGGGATGATCGCCTACAACCCGAACTCCCACCGAAACCAGGGCTGAAATCTTAAAACCACAGGGCGCTATCCAAGGAGTTTGTCGAACGGGCAAGGACCGACCGGAAGGAGCACCAGGGTCGCCCGAAAATACGAAAATATAATTTCTCAATTATTTAGTAACTCTGAGTGAGGCATTCACTCATTAATAAATATTCTGACATTAATAAGTTGGAAGGGTTACTGACAGCCAAATAAAACCTAACCAACAGGTTTTATCAGGGACCTTATTGCTTAAAAAAGACAACACAATAAATAATATAGAAACAACTTGCCTGATGCTTTTGAAGTGCTTTAACTTTTCTCTCGTCGACACCGACAACTCAATGTACCCATTGAGATAGCGGACCGGGCATGCACCTGCAGCACGATTAGAGACAGGCACCCACGGTAGACAGTTGTTTATTCACAACTTCAACCTCGAGGCATTTACTCGCCTGAACTAAATAGAAGCACCCTGTATAGCGAGACGAATCATGCAACTAACCATTGTGACCAATCACAACTAAGGTATCCCCATGAATGGCCTGAAACTTATTCTCGATCGCAAAAAACTAGCACTCAGCAACCACCCCATTTTTGCTGAAATCGATTCAATTCATGTGCTGCGACGTTTCATGGAGACGCACGTATTCGCCGTATGGGATTTCATGTCCCTGACCAAGCGCCTACAGCAGGAATTGACCTGCACCCAACTTCCGTGGCTACCACCCAAGAACCCCAAGGCCGCGCGCCTGATCAATGAAATCGTGTTGGGCGAAGAGTCGGACGACAAATTGAGCCACGGCCATTACAGCCATTTCGAGCTCTACCTGGATGCCATGCGCGAAGTCGGCGCTAATACCTTGCACATCGAGCGCTTCGTGGCGCTGCAAAAAGAAGGCGTTAGCTACGAAACCGCACTGCAAAGCGTCGGTGCTGGCCAGGCCGCCTGCTGCTTCGTCAAACACACTCTCGACACCGCCTTGTATGCACCGGCTCACAGTGTGGCGGCGGCGTTTCTGCATGGGCGAGAAAGCGTCATCCCGCTAATGTTCCAGCGCATCCTCGACGATTGGGGCATCACCGTTGAGCAAGCGCCCACCTTTCGCTATTACCTGCAACGCCACATCGAAGTCGACTCTGAAGATCACGGGCCCGCGGCTGAAGAGCTGCTGGCACAGCTGGTCAATGGCGATGAACAACGTCAACACGACGTTTATGAAGCGGCCATCGCCGCAGTGGAAAGCCGGATGAGCCTCTGGGACAAACTGCGTGTGGGCATGCGTGCCGAACTGATGGAGGCAAACACATGAACGCCGAAGACTATCAGTCCATCGCTGATGCCTGGGAAGGCCGTGCAACGATTCGTACACGCCCTCGCCGGATCATCGAAAACGACGAAAAGCTGATCTACCCGCTCAGCCGCCAACCGCTGGTCCTCAGTGAAACGTTCACCCGAGAATGCGCGCACCTGCGCGATTTCACCCTGGTGCAAAGCCTCTACAAATTCATCAACGACGTGGTGATTTTCGAAACTGAAATCGTCGACAAGACCGCACGCAGTATTGCCAAGAATCACTTCGCGATTCGCTTCCCGTTCGCCTGTCGTTACGACGCCATGACCATCGTCGTGGATGAGGATTACCACGCCTTGGTCGCCATGGATTTCATGCAGCAAACCATCGCCCTGACGGGCATCGAACCCATCGAGCTACCCGGGAAAATCGAGCTGAGCCAAGCGATACCTGCCGCCCTCGCCTTGGCCCCCGATCATCTGCGCAGTGCTGTTGAGTTGATTTGCGTGGCCATTGCAGAGAACACGGTGACCAGCGACGTCGCCGCGTTTGCCAAGGACGATACGGTCAAGCAATCGATCAAGGGCATGATGGCCGACCACCTCCTGGATGAGGGACGGCACTCCGGCTTTTGGGCGCGACTGGTGCGTATCTATTGGCATACCGCGTCGGCGTCAGACCGCGAATACATTGCGCAGATCATGCCGGTGTTCATCCGCCACTACCTGACCAACGACATCCAGAAGGGTTTCGACTTCACGCTCATCGATCACCTGACGGTCGCCGAGCCGATCAAACAAGCGCTCAGGGATGAAGCCTTGGCCGTGGCCTTTCCGATCAATCGCCATCACCCGCTGGTGGGCAACATCGTGCGCTTCTTCAAAAGCAGCTCGATGCTCGAGTCGCCCTATGTGCAGCGGGCGCTGGCGGAGTATCTGCCTGGCGCTATGGCCAGCCAAGGACCTTCGCTATGAAACGTCTTGAGATTGTGCTGATTGGCCAGAGCCTGGTCTTGAACGCGTTGACTGCAGAACTGGAGGAGCATGGGCATCAAGTGCATCGTTTGGCAGATCAGCAGACGTTGGACCTGCGCCCGCTGACCGGTGCCTGCATGCTGATCGAAGATGGCAGCCTGACACTGACCCCACAGCAGGAAAAAACCGTTAGTGCCCTCGCTCAGTTGAGTTTACGCGTCGGGCTCGGCCCCATTACTGAGAACGGCTTGCCGCACTTGGAGTTGCTCTATTGGTTAGGTAAAGCCACCGGACAACGTCTGATATCGCGCCAATCACTGGCCATCGAGACCTCGGGCAATGGTCGGGCGTTGCGTGATACCGCGATTACGGCACTGGTTGAAACCGTCGCGCTGCACGTCAGCCGCCTCTCTCGCGATGCCGAGTATTTTCTTCAAGCACCCACTGTCGAGCCACCTGAAGCGGTGCAGCAAAAAGGGCTACGCGTTCTGGAACAACTGGCGTTCGAACACCGCTTCAACCGCACCGCTCAGCCTCATCTGCTAGCGATCGCCGAGCTACCGATGATTGAGCGTCTGGATCAGAGCCTGTTGCGGTTCGCCGCTCGAACGGCGCTGAACATCGGGGGCAAGCAGATCAGCTATAGCGCTCTGCATGCGCAAAGCCTGGCGATTCAACAACGGTTGCTGACCTTGCTGGCAGAGCGTGGAGTCGAGTCGGATGATGGCCCGCCCGTGATCGGCATCTGCCTGCCGAAATCAGCTGCGTTGTTTGCCGGGATCCTCGCCGTCCTTGGCTGCGGTGCGGTGTATTTGCCGCTGGACCCGAGTCAGCCGATCCAGCGTCAGCAGTACATTCTGGAGAACGCTGGCGCAGTGCTGTTACTCTATGACGGACAACATCCGCTCGGTGATCAATGGGCTGCGTTGGACATCAGCCAACTGGGCACGGATGACAGCGACCCCACCCGCTCACTGATGCACCGGCGCCCCGCCTGCGAGGCGCCGTGCATGGCGTTTTACACCTCGGGCACCACCGGCCACCCTAAAGGCGTGTTACTCAGTCAGCGCAACCTCAGTCATTTCACGGCCTGGTACGCCGAGCATGTGAGCCTGTCCGAGTACAGCCGCGTACTTCAGTTCTCGACGCTTAGCTTCGACTCCTCAGTGATCGACATCTTCCCGACGTTACTCAGCGGCGCGGAACTGGTGGTGCCCAGTGATGAGCAGCGCCGCGATCCGCGGCTGCTGGTCGAGTTGATTGGCCAAGACATCAGCCATGCGTTTCTCCCGCCGGCGATGTTGAGCATCCTGCCGCTGGAACGCCCCCTGGGACTTGAGCATCTGATGACCGGCGGCGACGTCTGCGAGCCGTGCGTCATCGAACAGCTGGCCGGGCAATGCCGTTTCTACAACCTCTATGGTCCGACCGAGGCGACGGTACTGATCACCTGTGGGTTGTTCCATGCGGACAGTAGCAATCGCAACCTGGGTCTGCCCATCGCCAACAGCCAGGTGCTGATCCTCGACGAGCAATTTCAACCCGTGCCCGAGCAGACGCCCGGCGAGCTGTATATCGCCGGGCCGGGCGTATGCCTGGGTTACCTGAATAATCCAACACAGACTGCTGAGCGTTACCTGAACCTGCAACTGCCTGGAGGCCGGAGCCTACGGGTCTATCGCACGGGCGACATCGGTAAATGGACCGACAGCGGCATCGAGATCTGTGGCCGGCGCGATAATCAGGTGAAGATTCGCGGCTTTCGCGTCGAGCCAGAAGAAATCGAACATTGCCTGCGTGGCAGCCAGTTGTATCGGCAGGTGGCGGTGGTCGTCGATGCGCAACGGCGGATTATGGTGTTTGTTGCCCAGCCACTGCAGGACCAACCCAACGTCGCTCGCCAGGCACTGAGGGCTCATGCCGAGCGAGCATTGCCCGATTACATGCGCCCCGCCGCGTACACCGAACTGATGAGCATGCCCTTCGCCAGCAATGGCAAGATCGATCGTAAGGCGTTACTGGCGCTGCCTGCCTCCTTCCTTGACGCGCAACCGAGGCGCCTGCCAGAAACGGCTGTGGAGCTGCAGTTACTTGATCTCTGGGCTGAGTTACTTGAGATGCCGTCTAGCGATATCTCCACGGAGGAAAGCTTCTTCAATCTCGGTGGTCACTCAATTCTGCTCTCACAGATGCTATTGGGGATTCGTGAACAGTTCGGGCGCAGCATCCCGATCAACCGTTTCATCGAGGCCCCGACACTGCGCACGCTTGCGGCACTGATCGATAACGACGGCGCACAATCGTCCACGTACACCGTCAGCGCGCAAGCACTGCTCGATGCCAATCCTGAGTTGGATATGGCGGTATTACCTATCAGTCAGTTGGGGGATGTGCACAAGGTGGTTGTCACCGGCGCCAATGGCTTTCTTGGCGTGCATATTGTCGAAGCCCTTCTTGATGGGGGCGCCAGTGAGATCGCCTGCCTCGTTCGTGAAGGTGGCGGGCAAAGCGCACACGCGCGCTTCGCTCAATCACTGCGGGAAAACCGCCTTGAGCATCTGGACCTGAGCAGGGTGACGGTCTACCCCGCTGACATCACTCAGCCGCAACTGGGCCTCAGCGCCGACGTATACGAACGCATCGATCGTGAGTTCGGCGTACTCGTGCACAACGCAGCCAATGTTAATCACGTTCAGGACTACGAAACGCTGATCAACGATAACGTCGAGCCCATTTTCGAATGCCTGCGTTTGTGTGAGGGCCGTAGCAAGAAAATCTTTAATTTCGTCTCGACGCTATCGGCCTGCAGCACCATCGACACAGCCGGTAACGTGCTGGAACAACCGGCCGCCGCAACCCCACCCATCTACATAAAAAATGGTTACAACCTCTCCAAATGGGTTGCCGAGCGCATCCTGCAACGCGCCAGGGACCAGGGCGTGTGGGTGAACATCTACCGGCCCGGCAACATCGCATTCAACAGCGTCACCGGCGTCTGCCAACCCCACAAGAACCGATTGATGCTGATGCTCAAGGGCTCAATGCAATTGGGCCAAGTGCCGGAGTTCGCCATGAACTTCGATTTGATGCCGGTGGATTTCCTCGCCCGTTTCATTGGATTTCATGCCAGCCGCTACCAGGCCAACCATGCGGTATTCAACCTGCACAACCCCGAACCGCTGAGTTGGGGAGGGTACGTTGCCGCGTTCCGTGATGCGGGGCGCCAGTTCGAGATGGTCAGCGTCGCGCATTGGCAAAAACAGCTCAGCCGAGTCGACAGTCAAAACGCGCTATTCGGGGTGCTGGGGTTTTATCTCGATGGCTTTGAAGAAGACATCGGCGACATCTCAATGATCCAGCACGACAACGCCAGGGCCGGTGTACGGCGTATGGGTGAATGCTATCCGCTAAAAACAGATGCACTGCTGCACAAAGGTTGCGACTACTTGAAAGAAATCGACTTTATCTAAACCAACCCGCTGGAGAACACTATGAACACCCTCAATACCCTGGAAAATCTACAACCGGACACACTGATCAAGAACCCGGACAGTTGTCGCGTGGTCTCGGCGGTAGAGGTGCCGAGCCGTTCGCAACACGTATGGGATATCGTCGGTAATTTCGCTGGTTTTCCGGAGTTCATTCCGGCGCTGGACACCTGCGAGATGACCGGAAACGGCGTGCGTTCGATACGCAAAAAGCTGTTCAAGGATGGCAATGTAGTGGTCGAGCAGCTTAACTCGCGCGACGATCATGCGCGTTACATGACGTGGTCGCTGATATACACCACCCTGCCTATAGGCAATCTATGGGCATCCATGACCGTGACAGCGCAGGGTGATGATCAGTGCATCGCGACGTGGACCATCGTCGGCGAGCCGTCTGCAGACTGGGCGGACTCTCTGCCAGCGTTTCAAGCATTCCTGCAGGGTTTTGCCGACGATGCAATGAACAACGTGCGCAATCTGTTCACCTGATGTCTGGCTATAACGTGCGAGCCGTACGTCGTGCGTTAGTCAGCCCCAAAAACAAAACCCCTGTCTGCGTGAGCAAACAGGGGTTTTGGAATTCAATCTTGACGATGACCTACTCTCACATGGGGAAACCCCACACTACCATCGGCGATGCATCGTTTCACTGCTGAGTTCGGGATGGGATCAGGTGGTACCAATGCTCTATGGTCGTCAAGAAATTCTGATGCCGATCCGTTACAGAGGTAACGTGTCAGCTAATTTCGATAACTTTCACTAAACGAAAACCCTGTCTGCATACGCAAACAGGGGTTTCGGAATTTAATCTTGACGATGACCTACTCTCACATGGGGAAACCCCACACTACCATCGGCGATGCATCGTTTCACTGCTGAGTTCGGGATGGGATCAGGTGGTACCAATGCTCTATGGTCGTCAAGAAATTCGGCTGCCGGCTCGTGGTGCTTGCGCGCAACGGGCCAACTAATGGGGATGTGATAGATTTGTGTGTTGGCTGCAAACTTTCGACTGTATCGTCTTCACACACATCAATCTGCTTTTCTCTCAGCAGATTGCTTGGGTGTTATATGGTCAAGCCTCACGGGCAATTAGTATTGGTTAGCTCAACGCCTCACAGCGCTTACACACCCAACCTATCAACGTCGTAGTCTTCGACGGCCCTTCAGGGGACTCAAGGTCCCAGTGAGATCTCATCTTGAGGCTAGTTTCCCGCTTAGATGCTTTCAGCGGTTATCTATTCCGAACGTAGCTACCCGGCAATGCCACTGGCGTGACAACCGGAACACCAGAGGTTCGTCCACTCCGGTCCTCTCGTACTAGGAGCAGCCCCTCTCAAATCTCAAACGTCCACGGCAGATAGGGACCGAACTGTCTCACGACGTTCTAAACCCAGCTCGCGTACCACTTTAAATGGCGAACAGCCATACCCTTGGGACCGGCTTCAGCCCCAGGATGTGATGAGCCGACATCGAGGTGCCAAACACCGCCGTCGATATGAACTCTTGGGCGGTATCAGCCTGTTATCCCCGGAGTACCTTTTATCCGTTGAGCGATGGCCCTTCCATACAGAACCACCGGATCACTAAGACCTACTTTCGTACCTGCTCGACGTGTCTGTCTCGCAGTCAAGCGCGCTTTTGCCTTTATACTCTACGACCGATTTCCGACCGGTCTGAGCGCACCTTCGTACTCCTCCGTTACTCTTTAGGAGGAGACCGCCCCAGTCAAACTACCCACCATACACTGTCCTCGATCCGGATAACGGACCTGAGTTAGAACCTCAAAGTTGCCAGGGTGGTATTTCAAGGTTGGCTCCACGCGAACTGGCGTCCACGCTTCAAAGCCTCCCACCTATCCTACACAAGCAAATTCAAAGTCCAGTGCAAAGCTATAGTAAAGGTTCACGGGGTCTTTCCGTCTAGCCGCGGATACACTGCATCTTCACAGCGATTTCAATTTCACTGAGTCTCGGGTGGAGACAGCGCCGCCATCGTTACGCCATTCGTGCAGGTCGGAACTTACCCGACAAGGAATTTCGCTACCTTAGGACCGTTATAGTTACGGCCGCCGTTTACCGGGGCTTCGATCAAGAGCTTCGCGTTAGCTAACCCCATCAATTAACCTTCCGGCACCGGGCAGGCGTCACACCCTATACGTCCACTTTCGTGTTTGCAGAGTGCTGTGTTTTTAATAAACAGTCGCAGCGGCCTGGTATCTTCGACCGGCATGGGCTTACGCAGTAAATGCTTCACCCTCACCGGCGCACCTTCTCCCGAAGTTACGGTGCCATTTTGCCTAGTTCCTTCACCCGAGTTCTCTCAAGCGCCTTGGCATTCTCTACCCAACCACCTGTGTCGGTTTGGGGTACGGTTCCTGGTTACCTGAAGCTTAGAAGCTTTTCTT
>NZ_CM155277.1:2850000-4817500 GCF_056680335.1 Pseudomonas sp. ASL9
CCGGTGATCGAGCAATAGATAAGCTTGGGATTGATGGCTTTTAGCGCCTCATAGTCCAAGCCATATGCCGCCAACCCGCCGACCTTGAAGTTCTCGATGACGATGTCGGACTTGGCAGCCAGTTCCCGCACCAACAGCTGACCCTCAGGTCGGGTGAAGTCGATGGTGACTGACTGCTTGTTCCTGTTGGCCGACAGGTAATACGCCGCCTCACTGGTGTTCTCGCCCTCGGCATCCTTAAGGAAGGGAGGGCCCCACGCGCGAGTGTCATCGCCATTACTCGGGCGCTCGACTTTGATCACCTCGGCACCGAGGTCAGCGAGAATCTGTCCGGCCCAAGGCCCGGCAAGAACCCGCGACAGGTCCAGGACCCGTAGATGTGAAAGCGCGCCCATCGGCTGACTCCTTTTCCTTATAGCCTTATAGATAGAAAGCTAGAAGGCGTTACTTAATAGAAGGCTTGGATGCCAGTCTGTGCACGACCCAGGATCAACGCATGGACGTCATGGGTACCTTCATAGGTATTCACGACTTCAAGGTTGACCAAATGCCTGGCGACACCGAACTCGTCGGAGATGCCATTACCGCCGAGCATGTCCCGCGCCATCCGTGCGATGTCCAGGGACTTGCCGCACGAGTTGCGCTTCATCATCGAGGTGATTTCGACCGCAGCGGTGCCTTCATCCTTCATCCGACCCAAGCGCAAGCATCCTTGCAGGGCCAATGTGATTTCAGTCTGCATATCAGCCAGCTTTTTCTGGATGAGCTGAGTCGCCGCCAACGGACGCCCGAACTGATGACGATCCAGGGTGTATTGACGTGCGGTGTGCCAGCAGAACTCGGCAGCTCCCAACGCGCCCCACGAAATCCCATAACGCGCCGAGTTAAGGCAAGTGAACGGGCCTTTCAACCCACGGACGTCCGGGAAGATGTTTTCTTCGGGCACGAACACGTTGTCCATCACGATTTCGCCAGTGATCGAGGCACGCAGACCCACCTTGCCGTGGATAGCTGGCGCAGTCAGACCCGCCCAGCCTTTCTCCAGAACGAAGCCGCGAATGTCGCCCGCATCGTCTTTTCCCCAGACCACGAATACATCCGCGATCGGGCTGTTGGTGATCCACATTTTGCTGCCTGACAGGCGATAGCCGCCTTCAACCTTCTTGGCACGCGTAATCATTGCGCCTGGATCGGAGCCGTGGTTGGGCTCGGTAAGACCGAAACAACCAATCCATTCGCCGGTGGCCAGCTTGGGCAGGTATTTCTGTTTCTGTGCTTCAGTACCGAATTCGTTAATCGGCACCATCACCAGAGAGGACTGAACACTCATCATGGAGCGATAGCCAGAGTCGACGCGCTCAACTTCGCGAGCGATCAGGCCGTAGCACACGTAATTCAGGCCGCTGCCACCGTATTGCTCGGGGATGGTTGCACCCAGCAAACCGATTTCACCCATTTCGCGAAAAATGGCAGGATCAGTGTGCTCATGGCGAAAGGCTTCAAGAACACGCGGGGCCAGCTTGTCACGGGCAAACTGCTCAGCGCTGTCACGCACCATGCGCTCTTCTTCAGTGAGTTGTTGATCCAGCAACAGCGGATCGATCCAGTTGAAGCTTGCTTTGCCGCCCATGAGCGAGTCCTCGTGAAGATGGGTCAAAAGTCGTGACCTGATCGTAGGCCCGCTTCAGGAATACGGCAAACGAGGATTTCGCATGCTGTTGTGCTAATTTCTCACTCTGTAATGATCAAAAAAGGCTTTTCCCGATCTGGCTAGTGAGGTAGAGGTACATGCGAAGAAAGATCCCCAGCACAACCGCACTTATCAGCTTCGAGGCGGCAGCTCGACATGAAAGCTTTACCAAGGCAGCGCAAGAGCTCTCCCTCACTCAAGGCGCTATTTGCCGACAGATCGCCGGCCTGGAGGAGTTCCTTAATGTCGAGCTGTTCCGACGCTCGCGTCGTGGGGTCAAACTCACCGAAGCCGGGCTTTCTTATAGTCGTCGCGTTGCAACCCAACTGGATGCGGTCGAACGTGACACGCTGTCGGTCATGGGCCAGCAGGGCGCTAACGTGATTGAACTGGCGGTTGTGCCGACCTTTGGCACTCAGTGGTTGCTGCCGCGACTCAAGGATTTCCAGCAATGCCACCCCGACGTAACGGTCAATCTCACCAACCGTACGCGGCCCTTTCTGTTCGCAGACACCGACTTCGATGCAGCAATCTATTTTGGTGACGCCGATTGGTCCGGTACCGAATCACATCGGCTGATGGGAGAAAACCCCATGCCGGTGTGCAGCCCAACCGTCCTGGGCAATGTCGACATGCTAAGTCCAGAGGCCATTGCCGAATTACCTCTGCTGCAACAAACCACACGCCCCTATGCCTGGCGCCAGTGGTTCGGCTCTCTGAACCTGAATATTCCCCGTGACATGACAGGACCGCGTTACGAGCTATTCTCCATGCTTGCCCAAGCCGCCATGCATGAGATGGGCATTGCCTTGATTCCACCCTTCCTGATCCAGCGCGAACTGGCCGAGAAACGCTTAGTGATAGCCAACCCCCACGCACTGTCGAGCATCAAGGCCTATTACTTGATGATTCCTGAGCGAAAGGTCGAATCAGCTTCTTTACGCGCATTTCGTGACTGGCTTGTGGGGCAGGCGCACAGCTACGCGCTAATCACCGAGCGGTCCACAGGCATTAGCTGATCGTGTAGTCGGTAACCTTCGATACCTATATATATACGAATATGTCGCTTTTATGTTAATTGTACTGATGTCGCAAAAAGGGAACCAAGCGGCCTGAAATTGAGGCATGTAGCCTGGGCTGGAACAACCTTAGGTTATTCACAAAACGAATCCTCAAATTTAGTCAATTTCATCAATCATCCTTATAGACCATGTAATCAGTACTTTTGACCCAATACTGCGACATTCGGTCACAGCGTGACTTGCAGTTAATATTCGGTCACAATTCAGAACTTGTTGAAGGGATGAAACTTCGCCTGCAGAATGCTTCGCCTCGCATTTTTTTGCGGTGGCCAATACTGATCGGACGCCCCAGCAGCACCATCCGTAGTGCACTGGCCTATTTAAAATAGATAACACTATAAGAATATTACGCAGGAGATATTACGTGCACATTGGTGTTCCTCTCGAAACCCACCAGGGTGAAACGCGGGTTGCCGCAACCCCGGAAACCATTAAGAAACTGATCGGCCAAGGCCATCGGGTCACTGTGCAAAGCGGCGCAGGCGTTACTGCCAGTGTTCCGGACAGTGCCTATGAAGTGGCGGGCGCCACTATTGGCAGCGCCACGGAGGCCTTCGGTACCGAGCTGATTCTCAAGGTTGTTGCGCCCAGCGACAGCGAGCTGACTCATATCAAGAGCGGCACGATCGTCGTTGGCATGCTCAATCCGTTCAACAACGAGACCATTGCCAAGATGGCCGAGTGCGGCATCACCGCCTTTGCCCTTGAAGCCGCGCCGCGCACCTCACGCGCGCAGAGCCTTGATGTGCTGTCCTCGCAAGCCAATATTGCCGGCTATAAAGCCGTGCTGATGGCCGCGCATCACTATCCGCGCTTCATGCCGATGCTGATGACCGCTGCGGGTACCGTGAAGGCAGCCCGCGTGCTGATCCTGGGGGCGGGCGTTGCCGGCTTGCAGGCGATTGCCACCGCCAAGCGTCTGGGCGCCGTGATCGAAGCGTCCGACGTGCGTCCTGCGGTGAAGGAACAAATCGAATCTCTCGGTGCCAAGTTCGTCGACGTCCCTTACGAGACGGATGAGGAGCGTGAATGCGCGGTCGGCGTCGGCGGTTACGCCCGTCCAATGCCTGCCAGTTGGATGCAGCGCCAGGCAATCGCGGTCCACGAGCGCGCCAAGCTGGCCGACATCGTGATCACCACCGCGTTGATTCCGGGTCGCAAGGCGCCGGTGTTGCTGAGCGCTGAAACCGTCGCGCAGATGAAACCAGGGTCGGTCGTCATCGATCTGGCAGCAGCTCAGGGCGGCAATTGCCCGCTGACCGTGGCCGATCAAGTGGTCAGCGTGCATGGTGTAACCATCATCGGTTATACCAACCTGCCTGCAATGGTCGCGGCCGATGCCTCTGCGCTGTATGCCCGCAACCTGCTGGACTTCATGAAGCTGCTATTTACCCCTGAAGGGCAGCTGCAGATCAATCTCGAAGACGACATCGTCGCCGCGTGCCTGATGTGCCGCGACGGCCAAGTCATCCGCAAGAACGGATAAGGATAAAAATAATGGAAGAGCTGATCTCCCCGGGTATCTACAACCTGATTATCTTCGTGCTGGCGATTTATGTCGGTTATCACGTGGTCTGGAACGTAACGCCTGCACTGCACACGCCGCTGATGGCGGTGACTAACGCCATCTCGGCCATTGTTATCGTCGGCGCCATGCTGGCCGCCGCGCTGACCGTAACGCCGCTGGGCAAGACCATGGGCACCCTGGCGGTAGCGCTGGCTGCCGTGAATGTGTTCGGTGGCTTCTTGGTCACTCGACGCATGCTGGAAATGTTCAAGAAAAAAGCCCCCAAAGCCAAGGCTCTGCCGGTACAAGAAGGGGCGCAGAAGTAATGAGCATGAATCTGGTCACCATGCTGTACCTGATCGCCTCGATCTGCTTCATTCAGGCGCTCAAGGGCCTGTCTCACCCCACCAGTTCGCGACGCGGCAACCTGTTCGGCATGCTCGGCATGGGCCTGGCGATCATTACCACCGTGGGCCTGGTCTATAAACTGGGTTCCGAGATTACCGCCCCCGGTATCGGCTACGTCATCTTTGGCTTGTTGGTGGGCGGCACCGCCGGCTCAATCATGGCCAAGCGCGTTGAAATGACCAAGATGCCGGAACTGGTTGCCTTCATGCACAGCATGATCGGTCTGGCCGCCGTGTTCATTGCCATCGCCGCAGTCGTCGAGCCGCAATCGCTGGGTATCGTCAAGCAACTGGGTGACGCTATCCCTGCGGGTAACCGTCTGGAGCTTTTCCTGGGGGCCGCCATCGGCGCCATCACCTTCTCGGGTTCGGTGATCGCTTTTGGCAAACTCTCTGGCAAGTACAAATTCCGCCTATTCCAAGGCGCACCCGTACAGTTTGCCGGTCAGCATAAATTGAATCTGGCCATTGGCCTGGCAACACTGGCGCTGGGCATCACCTTTATAGTGAGCGGTAATCTGAATGCCTTCGCCCTGATGCTCGCCTTGGCGTTCGTTCTCGGTGTGCTGCTGATCATCCCGATTGGCGGCGCAGACATGCCGGTCGTGGTGTCGATGCTTAATAGCTATTCAGGCTGGGCAGCTGCGGGGATCGGCTTTTCGCTGAACAACTCGATGCTGATCATTGCAGGCTCCCTGGTGGGTTCGTCCGGTGCCATCCTCTCGTACATCATGTGCAAGGCGATGAACCGTTCGTTCTTCAACGTGATCGGGGGCGGCTTCGGCGGTCACGCGGACGTTGCAGGCCCCGCGGGTGACAAAGAAGCGCGGCCAGTCAAATCCGGCTCGTCCGACGACGCCGCGTTCCTGCTGACCAACGCCGACACCGTGATCATCGTTCCAGGCTATGGCCTCGCGGTGGCTCGCGCCCAGCACTCACTGATGGAACTGGCGGAGAAGCTGACTCACCGGGGAGTCACGGTAAAATTTGCGATCCACCCGGTGGCGGGTCGGATGCCAGGGCATATGAACGTGCTGCTGGCCGAGGCCGAAGTGCCTTACGAGCAAGTGTTCGAGATGGAGGACATCAACTCCGAGTTCGGTCAGACCGACGTGGTGCTGGTGCTCGGCGCCAACGATGTGGTCAACCCGGCAGCGAAGAACGATCCTAAGTCGCCGATCGCTGGCATGCCCATTCTTGAGGCTTACAGAGCCAAAACCGTGATCGTCAACAAGCGCTCGATGGCCAGCGGCTATGCCGGTCTGGACAACGAACTGTTCTACCTGGACAAAACCATGATGGTGTTCGGCGACGCTAAGAAGGTCATCGAAGACATGGTTAAAGCCGTGGAGTAGCACGCTGGCGCAGACCCTTTACTGACACGGATCAAATCAATCCCTGGCACCTTCATCGGCCAGGGATTGTTACGTTTTATGCAACAGTGTTTTACATGAACGGGCATAATTAGCGCCCTTTCATGCGACCATGGTAGCGGGACGAAAAATGTTCAACTCTCTAGACTGAACGCTTTGCTTCCACCCGCCCGAGATAACTATCCATGTACCGTGATCGTATTCGCTTGCCTTCTCTGCTCAGTAAGGTGATGAGCGCTGCAGATGCCGCAGCCCTGATCCAAGACGGCATGACCGTCGGCATGAGCGGCTTTACCCGCGCAGGCGAAGCCAAGGCTGTGCCCAAGGCACTGGCCGAGCGCGCCAAAGTGTCGCCGCTGAAAATCAGCCTGATGACCGGCGCAAGCCTGGGCAATGACCTCGATAAACAATTGACCGAAGCAGGCGTGCTGTCCCGTCGTATGCCGTTTCAGGTCGACAGCACCCTGCGCAAAGCGATCAACGATGGCTCTGTGATGTTTATCGATCAGCATCTGTCCGACACCGTCGAGCAGTTGCGTAACCGCCAGATCAAGGCCGTTGACCTGGCTGTCATCGAGTGCGTGGCCATTACCGAAGAAGGGCATCTGATCCTGAGCACCTCGGTGGGCAACTCCGCCAGCTTCGCCATTCTGGCCAAGGAGGTAATCGTCGAGATCAACCTTGCTCAGCCACTGGAGCTGGAAGGCCTGCACGATATCTATATCCCTAGCTACCGTCCAACCCGCCTGCCGATCCCGGTACTGAAGTCTGACAGCCGCATCGGCAGCCATGCCGTGCAGATCGACCCAGCGAAGATCATCGGCATTGTCATCAGCAATCAGCCTGACTCGCATTCGACGATCCTGCCGCCAGACCCTGAAACCCAGGCCATCGCGAACCACCTGGTCGAGTTTTTCAAAAACGAAGTGCGCGAAGATCGGCTGACCAACAGCCTGATGCCACTTCAGGCGGGCATTGGCACTATCGCCAACGCAGTGATGCACGGTCTGCTGGACTCACCGTTCCATGACCTGACCATGTACTCCGAAGTGCTTCAGGATTCGACATTCGACTTGTTCGATTCCGGGAAGCTGGTCTTCGCCTCTGGCAGCTCCATCACCTTGTCTGCCGCCAAGCACGACGAAGTGTTCAACAAGCTGGAACACTACAAACCACAGCTGGTTCTGCGTCCACAAGAGATCTCCAACCATCCTGAGGTCATTCGCCGCCTGGGGATCATCGGCATCAACACCGCCCTGGAGTTCGATCTGTACGGCAACGTCAACTCCACTCACGTCTGCGGCACGCGGATGATGAATGGTATTGGCGGCTCGGGTGACTTCGCGCGTAACGCGCACCTGGCGATCTTTGTGACCAAGTCCATCGCCAAGGGCGGCGCTATCTCCAGCGTTGTACCAATGGTCAGCCATGTCGATCACACCGAACATGACGTGGACATCCTGGTGACCGAGGTAGGCCTGGCTGACTTGCGCGGCCTGGCACCGCGGGAGCGTGCACGCGTGGTTATCGACAACTGTGTGCACCCGGATTTCCGCGAAGCACTCAATGACTACTTCACCGCAGCCTGCAAAATAGGCGGCCACACCCCGCATGTATTGCGCGAAGCGCTCAGCTGGCACATCAATTTGGAAGAAACAGGGCGGATGCAACCACTCTGACCCCTGGAGCAGATAGCTGACAACTACTTTTCGTACTGTCAGCTACCTCACCAGAGCCTTTCATTGGGAAAACTGTACTGCTGTACTGGTCATTTACCCCCTTGGAAATCGGAAATACAGCCCGATCGACACGAAAATGCACCATTAAAGTGCCGACCAGTACAGTTGCCCCAAATAGGAACAAAACAGTCCCTATAAACAGTTAACTGAACCAGCACAATTGAAGTGAACTGTGTCTGGAGAGGCTAGCCAAGAGAGAGGAAGATTGGCACCAGTCAAGCCACTATCTAAACCCGCCACAAGCGGAAGGAAGTCATCATGGAACGTACACTCAGTTCCGACATGTTCTACGAAAACACCGCTTCATCCGAAAAAGCCGCATGGCCTCTTCGCGCTTTCGCCAACCTGATGCTCTGGCAGCGTCGCATCTCCAGCCGCCACCAATTGGCTCGTCTGGACGCACGTTTGCTGGCTGATGCCGGGATTAGCGAATCGCAACGTTACGAAGAGTTGAGCAAGCCGTTCTGGCGCTAATTTAGCGCTCGCTGGTCTCAGACCCCAGGTCTCCCTCCAGCACCCCGAATTGCTCCATACAAGACCCGTCGCAGGCAACTGCCGACGGGTTTTGTCATTTCAGAGAAACGCATTTGAACCGAAGAACCCAACAAAAACCGCCACACAAGTACAGTTTTAATAAATAAAGAATTTACCAATACAGTTGTTTTTTGCTTATTTCCTAATCAGATAGCGTCTGCACACCCACCTCTTGTCGCCAACTATGCGCTTGAGCTGACACAAGATGGTACGCACAGCGCCGCTGCGATAGGCTGGCGCATACTGAGTTCAGCTCTTTTAACCACTGGAGTTCACCATGTCCCGCCTATGCCTGCTTAGCGCTGTAGCCCTGCTGGCTGTTGCCACCGGCGCGAGTGCTTCGAGTTTTGTCGTCACCACCGATGCAGTGGTTCGTGCCGCCGATGCGTCCAGCAACGCGACGTCCAAAGTTTCTTCATCGCTCAAGGATGACAAAATCGTTCTCGCGGCGCGTGACGATGCGGCCAGTTTTGTCGCCAGCCAAGGCGAAATCCGTGGTGTGCAATTGGAGGGTGCCCTGCAACACATCCGCCAACAGGCTCCACAACTAAACGCCACCGACACACAGTTGGCTCAAGCGATTCTGGCGCTCTGACAACTGTCGTTACAGGCTCGTCAGCTAGCCCGCAACTGCCGGGCTAGCTCTGGTCCAGGCATTGCGATAGCCTTGACCGCTCGAATCATCGGTTATTCAGCCTCATGCGTTTTCTGTGTCGTCTCATTATTGCCTTGGTCTTGAGTGCTCAAGCGCAGGCGTTTGACCTGACCACGCAAAATCTGGTCGTCAGCGGATTTGTTACCAGCAAAGTGACCTCCGCCCCCTTCGACAATAAGCTAATACTTGCCGCCCAGGATGATGCCGCAGCGTTCATCGCCAGTAATGGCCAACTGCGAGGAGCACAGCTGGAGTCGGCGTTGGCTTTTTTACGTGAAGAGCTGGGTCAAACCCAGCCAAAACTTCGTGCCAATGATCTTGAACTGGCGCAGGCAATTCTCGTCCTATAACCATGTTGTATCTTCACTTTGGAGACGTTCCATGCGTACCCCGCTTTTTGCCGCCGCCCTTGGCCTGTTGTTACTGACGGGTGTGGCTCAGGCTCAAACCGTAAAAGCCACCAGCAACATTGTCGTCCGCGCCTTCGGCCGCAGTATTGATTTCACCTCCGACAGCACCACCTCGACACGCGATGCAAAAATCGTGATCCAAGCCAAGGATGACGCCGCCAGCTACGTTGCCAGCCAAGGGGATATTCGCGGGGTTCAGCTTGAAGCCGCCTTCGATACCTTGCGCACCCGCCTGCCCGAGGCACGAAACGCCAGTGACCAAACCCTCGCCGAAGCTATTCTTGCGCTGTGAGACACCTCACTGGCTGGTTACTGACGTCGATTCTGTTGCTGGCTGGCAACAGTGCCGTAGCCGGTTTAAGTCTGTCGCTTGACGCTGACAGCCTCACCCCAGAACAGCGACACGCCAGCCAGACACTGCTGAATGAGGCTATGCAGGCCTTACCGCCGCGCTTTATCGAGCAACTGGACCGCCGCATCGAAGTTCGCTGGTCCACAGACCTGCCCAACAACGCATACGGAGAGGCGTCCGGCCCAAATTGGCTCGCCTTGAACCGCAATCTGCTGGCGGGCCTGACCGATGGCTCAGCCGCCACCCAGAAAACCAATCGACCCCACGGTACCGTACGCCGGGAAATGCTCGCCACGGTGCTGCATGAACTCACCCACATTTATGATCGCGCCATGCGGTGGCCGGACGCCGAGCGCTCGCTGATACTCAGTTGTCAGCGTCAGGCCAACAGCATGGGCAAGATCGGTCTGCCAGACCGCTGCCGCGGCGAAATAGCCCGGCGCTTCACCCTCAGCGACGATCCCCGATTGCTCGACCTTGCCGGCTGGCAGCAATACGTCGGCCGCAGGGGCGAACGTGAAGAGCACAATCGCCAGATCGCCCGCAGCCCGGACATCTACGAAATCACCAACCCGCGTGAGTTCGTCGCGGTGAACATGGAGTATTTCCTGCTTGATCCGGACTACCCTTGCCGTCGTCCTGCGCTCTATGCGTACTACAAAGAACATTTCGGCTGGGCCCCCGCAGCCAAGAACGAGTGCCCGACATCCTTCCCGTTCCTTAACGCCGGCAGCGACTTCGGCCGTCAACCGTTGGGCAAAATCGACCCGGAGCGCGTGTACGCCGTCGATTATCTGTTGGCCGAAGCCAACCAGAACTGGGTCAGCCGCTGGGGCCACAGCATGTTGCGGCTGGTGATCTGCAAGCCAGGACGCCCCCGTGGCCCGGATTGCCGTTTGGACCTGGATCAACACCTGGTGCTGTCTTACCGCGCCTTCGTCGGCGACGTGCAGCTTTCCAGTTGGGATGGCCTGACCGGGGTGTACCCGTCACGGTTGTTCGTGCTGCCGCTGGCGCAGGTGATCGACGAATACACCAAGACTGAACTGCGCAGCCTGGCCTCGGTGCCGATGAATTTGTCTCGGCTACAAATCAACGACGTGGTAGAACACGCAGCCGAGATGCACTGGAGTTACGACGGTAACTACTACTTCATATCGAACAACTGCGCGGTGGAAACCCTGAAACTACTGCGCAGTGGCACCGATGATCCACGCCTCAAAGGCCTGGACAGCATCATTCCCAATGGTTTGCTGCAAGTACTCAACGCACGTGGCCTGGCCGATACCAGCGTGCTGAAAGACCCGCGTGAGGCGTTGCGCCTGGGTTACCGTTTCGATTCCTACCGCGACCGCTATCAGGCCATGTTCGAGGTGCTCAAGAAGCAGCTGCCGATCAAACAGACCACGGTCGAAGACTGGTTGGGGCTGCCCGCCAAGGAACGGCGCGAGTGGTTTGCCAACGCCAACTTGCGCACCAGCGCGGCCATGCTGTTGCTTGAGCAAGCCAGTTTACGTCGGGAGCTGTTGCTGGCCCAGGAGGAGGTCAAGCAGCGCTATCTCAGTGCCAAGGAGCAGCAGGACGGCAGCGTCTCCAAGGCGACCGGCACCTTACGGGAAATTCTCGCCAGCAGCGGCTTCCTCAGTCGCCCGGCAGAATTGCTCGGCAGCGGCGGCTACGGTTTACCTCAAGCCAGCGAATGGCAGCGCCTGGAGGATGAAAGCAGTCAGCGCCAGAAACAACTGCAGCGTTTGACTGGCGACCTGGACAAAGAAGTCCGCGCGCTGCTTGAACCCAGACGCGCCGCAGAAATCGCCGCCAACGAAGACAACCTCAAACAGATCGGCGAACACCTGCGCGCACTGCATAAGGCAGCGGGTGGGCTGGAGTTGCCTTAGGGCTTTCAGCCCAGGCTCTCGCGACAACCGACCGCGGCGTCTTTATTAATACAAAAAATGACCCGTCGTTTGTCCTGCGAAAGCTGGCTGAAAGCTTACCCCTTTAGGATCGCCCCACCACCGGCACCAGACCGGTCAGCCAAGGCGCGCGTTGTCAGCGTCGCCCGGCCCAGCAAACAACAAGAGTTAATGACCATGGTGATTCTGATGTCCGCTAGTGCCTGCTTTTCCGCTCAATTCCCGCCCGTACTCCACGCGCCGTCCGCCCAGCGCTGATCCGCTCGGTTCGCCTTCCTCACGTCGCGCTACACCTGGAGTATCTCTATGTTGACCTTCCTCGGCTTCGCCATGGTCGTCACGTTCATGTACCTGATCATGAGCAAACGTCTGTCAGCGCTGATTGCCCTGATTCTGGTACCGATCGCTTTTTCCCTGTTCGGCGGTTTCGCTGCCGGTATCGGCCCAATGATGCTCGAAGGCATCACCAAACTGGCGCCGACCGGCGTGATGCTGATGTTTGCCATCCTGTATTTCGCCCTGATGATCGACTCGGGCCTGTTCGACCCGGCGGTGCGCCTGATTCTCAAGCTGGTCAAGGGCGACCCGGTCAAAGTCTCGGTGGGCACCGCCGTACTGGCGCTGGTGGTTTCCCTTGATGGTGATGGGGCGACCACCTACATGATCTGCGTGGCCGCCATGCTGCCGTTATACAGCCGCGTCGGCATGAGCCCGCGCATCATGGCGGGCTTGATCATTCTGGCCGGGGGCGTGATGAACATGACCCCGTGGGGCGGTCCGACCGCGCGTGCCGCCAGTGCGCTGCATGTCGACCCTTCGGATATCTTCGTGCCGATGATCCCGGCCATGCTGGTGGGCGTCGTGGTAATTCTGCTGATTGCTTATGCTTACGGTAAACGCGAGCGCGCTCGCCTGGGTGAACTGCACCTGTCGGGCGATGATGTCGATCACAGCGAAATCAGCGTTTCGCAGTTCCCGGAAGCACGCAGGCCCAAGTTGATCTGGTTTAACGGCGCCCTGACCCTGACCCTGATGGCGGCCTTGATCGCTGGCCTGTTGCCGCTGCCAGTGCTGTTCATGATCGCGTTCAGTATTGCCATGATCGTCAATTACCCCTGCCTGCAAGCGCAGAAAGACCGCATCGCGGCACATGCCGGTAGCGTTCTGGCGGTGGTTGGGCTGATTTTTGCGGCGGGTATTTTTACCGGCATCCTGTCGGGCACCGGCATGGTCAACGCCATGTCCAAAAGCCTGCTGGCAGTGATCCCCGATGCGCTGGGCCCCTACCTGGCAGTCATCACTGCACTGGTCAGCATGCCGTTCACATTCTTCATGTCCAATGATGCTTTCTATTATGGCGTGTTACCGATTCTGGCCGAAGCGGCCAGCCATTACGGGATCAGCCCGGTGGAAATGGCGCGGGCGTCTATCGTTGGCCAGCCCGTGCATTTGCTCAGCCCCCTGGTGCCTTCGACCTACTTGTTGGTGGCGCTGGCCGGCATCGAATTCGGCGACCATCAGCGATTTACCCTGAAGTGGGCAGTGCTGGTCTGCCTATGCATCATGTTTGCCGCTTTACTGATGGGGATTTTCCCGTTTTTCAGCAGTCTATAACGCAGACGATTCATCCCAGTGTCATCCCTCTCATCGGGCGCGCCCCTTGAGAGGGATGACTCTGGGGTATTAACCGCTTAAAGGAATACCTATGGAATGGCTGACCAACCCGGAAATCTGGGTTGCCTTTTTCACACTGACGGCCCTGGAGATCGTCCTGGGCATCGACAACATCATCATGATCTCGATCCTGGTCAGCCGCATGCCCAAGGCCATGCAGCCGCGGACCCGGATTTTCGGCCTGGCGCTGGCCATGATCACGCGGATTCTGCTGTTGCTATCGATCACCTGGGTCATGCGCCTCACCGCAGACCTGTTCGAGGTCTTCGGCAAGGGTTTTTCTGGCCGTGACCTGATCCTGTTCTTTGGTGGTCTTTTCCTGCTGTGGAAAAGCTCCCAGGAGATCTACCACGGCCTGGAAGGTGAGGACGAGGTCGAGGTCGACGACGTGCCCAAAGGGAAGGGCGGCCAGTTCTTCTACACCATCATCCAGATCGCGATCATCGATATTGTTTTCTCGCTGGACTCCGTGATCACTGCGGTCGGCATGGTCGCTCACGTACCGGTCATGATTGCCGCCATCGTCGTCGCCGTGCTGGTGATGATGGCGTGCGCAGGCGCTATCAGTAATTTCATCGACAAGCATCCTTCACTGAAGATGCTGGCGCTGTCCTTCCTGATCGTGGTCGGTACCGTGCTGATCGCTGATTCGTTCGGTGTGCATGTGCCCAAAGGCTATGTATATTTCGCCATGGCGTTCTCGCTGGCGGTCGAAGCCATCAACATCAAGATGCGAACCGCAATGGCGAAAAAGAAGAAGCAAAGCGAACCGGTCAAACTGCGCAAGGATATCCCTGGCCAGTAACTGAACCGCTTGAAAGACAACGGGGCCATTGCCTGCCCCGTTTTTTGATGAATGTTCAATCTGCTGATTTATGACAGTTTTGTTTCAATGCCGCTATTGCCTATGCGATGCTGGCGCCAAGGCCAGAAGCCGACTAAAGCTTAGGTGAGCGCTAAAACTCTTCCGTTACATCGCTTCGCTCGCTGCATGCTGCACTTTTAATCCTCACCCGGTTTGGGTGACCTACAGGGGGCCTTTTTATGCTAACCCTGCTCGATTTGCTTTCTGCTGTTGCCTTGCTGATCTGGGGCACGCACATCGTTCGTACCGGCATCCTCCGCGTGTACGGCTCCCAGCTGCGCCACGTGCTCAGCCAAAATATGTCTAAACGCCCCTTGGCCTTCATCGCCGGGATTGTCGTCACCGCATTGGTGCAGAGCAGCAATGCCACGGCAATGCTGGTCACTTCATTCGTTGGCCAGAGACTGATGATGTTGACCCCCGCGTTGGCGATCATGCTTGGCGCGGATGTCGGCACAGCCCTGATGGCGCGGGTGCTGACGTTCGACCTGTCCTGGCTGTCGCCGCTGCTGATCTTCCTCGGGGTGATCTTCTTCCTGTCGCGCAAGCAAACGCCCGCCGGCCAGCTCGGACGGGTAGGGATCGGCCTGGGTTTGATCGTTCTGGCCCTGCAACTGATTGTCACGGCAGCGGCGCCCATCACTCATGCCGCGGGCGTTAAGGTGCTGTTTGCGTCGCTGACCGGCGACCTCATGCTCGACGCGTTGGTGGGCGCGATGTTCGCCCTGATTTCTTACTCCAGCCTTGCCGCAGTGCTGTTGACCGCGACCTTGGCGGGCTCGGAAATCATCAGTTTGCCGGTCGCCATCGGTTTGGTGATCGGGGCGAATATCGGCAGCGGCCTGCTGGCGTTTCTCAGCACCAACATGCAAAACGTCGCCGGGCGTCAGGTTGCGCTCGGCAGCTTGCTGTACAAGCTGATCGGTCTGCTGCTGATCATTCCCGTGCTGGACCCGCTGGTGAAGTGGATGGATACGCTGGACTTCAGCCCCCAAAGCCTGGTGATCAGCTTCCACCTGACCTACAACACCCTGCGCTGTCTGCTGATGCTACCCAGCGTCAGCCCCATGGCCCGTCTGTGTACGTGGCTGCTGCCTGAGCGCCCCGAAACCAACGGTGTCGCAAAACCCCGGCATCTGGACGCCACGGCACTGGCGACCCCAAGTCTGGCACTGGCCAATGCCGTGCGCGAGACCCTGCGTCTGGGCGATCTGATCGAAAGCATGCTCATGGTCATGCAAGAGGTGCTGAGCGGTACGCAAACGGCGGTTAACGTGGAAATGCGGCGTCTCAATGACGACGCCGAAGCGCTGTATAACGCGATCAAACTCTACCTGGCGCAAATGCCCCGGGAAGACCTCGGCGAGCAGGACAGCCGACGCTGGGCAGAGATTATCGAGCTGGCGATCAACCTCAAGCTGGCCAGCGATCTGATCGAACGTATGCTGCGCAAGGTCCAGCAACAGAAGACCGCGCAGCGTCGCTCGTTCTCCGACGTTGGCCTGGAGGAGCTGACCGGGCTGCACAGCCAATTGCTGTTGAATCTGCGTCTGGGCCTATCGGTATTCGTCAGCGCCGACCCTGAAAGCGCCCGCCAACTGCTGCGCGAAAAGCGTCGTTTCCGCGCTCAGGAACGGCGCCTGGCCCATGCGCACGTCAGTCGCTTGCAGCGCAAAGTGGTGCAAAGTCTCGAAACCAGTTCGCTGCATCTGGAACTCATCGCTGACATGAAACGGCTCAACTCGCTGTTCTGCATCAGCGCTTATGCCGTACTCGAAACCACGGAAACTGGAGGCCTGTCCAGCGAGACCTTGCCTGATCAACCGGTGTGAACGACCCAGACTCCTTGAAGTCTGTTAAACATACCGGCCCCAAAGAAGCTTGTTTTATGCGTTGTCTGCTGTTCATTTGTCTACTTCTGACTGCCAGCCAATCGATGGCCTTCGACCGTTATCAGGTCGAAGGCCATGACCTGCCCAATGGCCTGCAATTGCTGCTCAAACCCGGTACTGAAAAAGGCCATGTGGCCATTCGGTTGGTGGTCGGCATTGGTTTCGATGACTTCAATTGTGCCAACAAGGAATTGCCGCACCTGCTTGAGCATCTGTTGTTCAGCGGTATCGATGATCGCGGGGAAGGCGGGCTTGAGGAGCGCATGCAGGCCTTGGGCGGTGAATGGAATGCTTTCACCAGCAGCGCCGACACTACCTTCGTCATCGAAGCGCCCGCCAGAAACCAGCGCCAGGTGCTTGATCTGTTGTTGGCCGTGTTGACCCGCAGTCGCATTGATGAAAACGCCCTAAACACCGCAAAACGTATCGTCGAACGCGAAGATGGCGGTCACTATTCACACCTGCAACGCTGGCTCGATCATCAAGACCTCGGTCATACCGCCAGCAAACAACTGGCGGTCGAATTGGGCCTCAAGTGCGACGAACGACCCGACGTCGAGGCGCTGACCCTCCAGCAGATCGAAAAAGTGCGTAACAATTGGTACGCCGCGAACAACATGACGCTGATTGTCGTCGGCGATCTCGACCGGCTCTTGCCAGCGTATCTGGAACGTACTTACGGCCAACTCATCGCTGCCGAACCGATTGAACACCGCCCGCTCGCGCACATCAGCCACACAGCAGACACCGACCGCAGCCTGATCAAAGGCTGGGTAGGCGAGGGCGCGCGTCTGCACTGGTTTTTTCCCGAGCCGGAGCTGGAACAGCAGCACGATGAAACCTGGCAGTTGGTCAAAGACTATCTAGATTGGTCGTTTTACAGCGAATTGCGCCTGGAACACGGTCTGTCTTATGGACCCTGGAGCGAACGTGAGGTATTTGGCGACACCGGTTTTCTCAGCCTCAACGCGGACCTTGGCCGTGATGATATCGATCAGGCAGCACACGTGATGCGTGATCTGAGCCAACGCCTGCAAAAAGACGGGCTCGACCCAGCGACCTTCGCCCGCCTGCAACAAGCCGCCATCGACAAGCAGGCGTGGGCGGCCCAGGGTAATAGCGCCCTGGCCGATTACTATTGGGGAGCGTTGAGCGACTACGATGATGGGCACTTCACTGATCCCGCGCGGCAGATCAAAGCCGTCAGCCTCGACACCGCCAACCAGGCCATGCGTCAGCTACTCGCGCAATCGGGTTACCTGCGCGTCGAGAAACCGTTGCTCAGTTACGACGGCTTGTATGCGCTGGTTGCGGGGATCGTCGTGTTATTTGCTCTATTGTTATGGCTATATCAGGCGCGCCGCCTTCGCAAATGAATGGGCACACAGGGATTTGTGTGTGGCCTGGGAACCTGGAGTCTCCCTAAGACCGCACCTTTCTGTGGGCGCTAATTCATTCAAAAGCGGCCATTTGCCTTTATCGCCTGACCGCTAACCGAACAGCATTGGTATCCTGTCGAGGATTTTTCCTACAACCACAGTGAAATGCCGAAATGCCTGACTGGAATCGTTGCGTAACCCGCGTGCTGGATTTGATGAAGCGCTATCCGGGATTGATTGCGTTCTTCGGTTTCGCCTCGGGTATTGGCAGCTTCATTCTGGTGGATCGTCAAGAAGGCCTGGCCACCTGGATCGCGGTCATCATGCTGGTCAGCTGGCTGTGGCTGATGTTCGAGAACAGCGTGATGAGGCTCTTCACCAAAATATTCAAACGCGAATTTCCGCCACCGCTGCTGCGCTATGGCACGCAGATGATCCACCAGGAAAGTCTGTTTTTCGTACTGCCGTTCTTCTTTATCACCACCACCTGGAACAGCGGCCAACTGATTTTCACCAGCTTTCTGGGCGCGGCAGCACTGATTTCGATCATTGATCCGCTGTACTACAAGTGGCTGGCACCCAAGCGTTGGTTGTTTCTGGCACTGCACACGTTGACCTTGTTTGCAGCATTGCTGACAGCGCTGCCGATCATTTTGCACCTGACCACTGCCGAGAGTTACAAGCTGTCGCTGGGCATCTCCATGCTCTTGTCATTCCCCAGCCTGGCGTCGAGTTTTCCGATCAACCATTGGCGGCGCGGTGTATTGCTGCTGGTGGTGACATTGGCCATCGGCGGTGCAGGTTGGTTGTTGCGCTCATGGGTGCCACCGGCAACCTTGTGGCTGACCGACGTCGCGGTCAGCGCAAACTTTGACAACCAGAACCGTACCCCGGGCGAAAGTCTGATAGAAGTCAGCGCCAATCAGGTGCGCAATGGCGGCCTGTACGCCTACACCGCGATCAACGCACCGCGCGGGCTGGATGAGCGGATTTACCACGTCTGGCGACACAACGGCCAAGAGGTCGACCACATCGCTCTGGATATTCATGGCGGGCGCAAAGAAGGCTATCGCGCCTGGACCCACAAACAGAATTTCCCGGCCGACTCAGTGGGTCGCTGGGAGGTGAGGGTGCTGACCGAAGATGGTCAGATGATCGGCATACTGCGGTTTCTCGTCACCGCTACAGACCCGGCACCTGTCACCCATTCGGCTGGCGATCCCGTGGGTGTAAAACCGTCGGCCGATGATCCAGCACAATCCAATCCAGGGCCAACCTATTAAGCTCGGAGCCTATGACCACATCTTCTCTGGCTGACAACGCGCCGTCTCCGGCTGGCAGCGCCTTGGTGGACACCTCCACCAGCCCCGCTAGCCTGCGGGTCTCGGGTGACTGGACGCTTGCGCATTACCACGACCTCAGGCAGCAGACGAGTGCGCTGTTCGGGAAGTACGACGCCAGTACCCCCGTTGACCTGACATGCCTGCGCACGCTCGACACCGCAGGCGCTTCGCTGCTGGTAGAGCTGTTGGGCGCAGACCGACTGGGGCGACTGGCCGTGGGCGCGCCAGACCTGCCAACCGCCAGCCGCGCCTTGCTGCAAACCATTCAGTCGGCACTGCATGATTACTGCACGCCGATCAAAGACCCGGAAGAAACAGTTAGCGTCCAATTGCTCATGCGCATCGGCAGGGCGGTGGACACCATCTGGCAGGACACTCTGCAACTGCTGGGTTTTGTTGGCCTGATTCTGGAGACGCTGGCGCTCACCGTTTTGCGCCCCAGCCGCTGGCGAACGACCTCGGTGATCTCGCACATCGAACAGACCGGGCTCGATGCCGCCCCTATCGTGGCGCTACTCACCTTCCTGGTCGGCGCCGTTGTAGCGTTCCTCGGCGCGACGGTGCTGCAAAAGTTCGGCGCCAGCATCTATACGGTGGATCTAGTGGCGTTTTCGTTCCTGCGTGAGTTCGGCGTGTTGTTGACCGCTATCCTGATGGCCGGGCGCACGGCCAGTGCCTTCACCGCGCAAATCGGTTCGATGAAAGCCAATGAAGAAATCGACGCCATCCGCACTCTGGGCCTGAGCCCTATGGAATTATTGGTAGTGCCACGAGTATTGGCAGTGCTGATTTCACTGCCGATCCTGACCTTTGTCGCGATGCTCTCCGGAATCATCGGCGGCGGTGTGGTTTGCGCGTTGTCACTGGATATTTCACCGGCGATGTTTCTCTCGCTGCTGCAATCGGACATTGGCGCTCGGCACTTTCTGGTGGGCATGGTCAAGGCGCCGGCCTTCGCCTTCCTGATCGCATCCATTGGTTGCCTGGAAGGCTTCAAGGTCACTGGCAGTGCAGAATCAGTGGGCGCCCGCACCACGTCCAGCGTGGTGCAATCAATCTTTGTGGTCATCGTGGTAGATGCCGTGGCCGCCTTGTTCTTTATGGAGATGGGCTGGTGACCCCTATGACAAACCCTATTGCAAGCCCGATCCCGAAACCGCCGCGCGAAGCGGTGATTGAAGTGCGTGGCCTGTGCAACCGGTTCGGTAGCCAGACCGTGCATGAGCATCTCGATTTGGACCTGTACCGGGGCGAAATCCTGGCCGTGGTCGGCGGCTCTGGCAGCGGCAAGTCAGTATTACTGCGCAGCATCATTGGGCTACGTCGGCCGGACGAAGGCACGACCAGAGTATTTGGCCAAGACCTGCAACACCTGTCGGGCAAGGCTCGCTCCCTGGCCGAGCGACGTTTCGGCGTGCTGTTTCAGAGGGGCGCATTGTTCTCCTCGCTGACGGTGATCGAGAACGTCGCGCTGCCGTTGATCGAGCACGCTGGGCTGAGCCGCGATGAAGCGGAACACTTGGCGGGCGTAAAGCTCGCGCTGGCCGGGCTGCCATTGTCGGCGGCGTACAAATACCCGTCGGCACTGTCTGGCGGCATGATCAAACGCGCCGCACTGGCCAGGGCGCTGGCCTTGGACCCAGACATTCTGTTTCTCGATGAACCGACCGCGGGCCTCGATCCGATTGGCGCCGCTGCGTTCGATCAATTGATCCTGACCCTGCGCGCAGCCTTGGGCCTGAGCGTACTGCTGATCACACACGACCTGGACACGCTTTACACCATCACCGACAGGGTCGCGGTATTGGCACAAAAACGCATACTGGTGGCGGACCCCATCAAAAAAGTCGCTGCCACAAACGACGCCTGGATCCGTGAATATTTCCATGGCCCACGCGGCCGAGCGGCATGTTCTGCCGCCACACAGCAAAAAGAGGTCTGACGATGGAAACCCGTGCCCATCATGTACTGATCGGCTTATTTACCGTAATCGTCGTCGCTGCGGCGCTACTGTTCGGTTTGTGGCTGGCCAAATCCAATATTGACACTGCGTTCAAAGATTACGAGATCGTATTCAACGAAGCCGTGACGGGGCTATCGCGCGGCAGTGCCGTGCAGTACAGCGGGATCAAGGTCGGCGATGTGGTGCAATTGCGCCTTGACCCACGGGACCCGCGCCGGGTGCTGGCGCAAATCCGCATCGCTGGCGAGACACCGATCAAAGAGGACACTCAAGCCAAGCTGGCCCTGACCGGCATCACAGGTACCTCGATCATCCAGCTCAGTGGTGGCACGCCAGACAGCCCTGAGTTGAGGGGGCTGGAGGACAAGCTGCCGGTCATTATTGCCTCGCCGTCGCCTATCGCCCGGTTGCTCAACGACACAGGGGATCTGATGAGCGGCGTCAATCAGTTGCTGCACAACGCCAATCAGATGTTCTCCGCCGATAACGTACTGAGCCTGACCCGCATCCTCGACCATCTGGAACAAACCACCAGCGTCATCGCCGAGCAGCGCGACGATATTCGCCAGAGCCTCAAACAACTGGCGCTGGTGGGTAAACAGGCGAACGCGACGCTGGAGCAAACCACATTGTTGATGCGCAACGCTAACGGCCTGCTCAACAGTGACGGGAAACAGATGTTCAACAGCGCCGAACAGGCCATGAAATCCATCGAGCAAAGCAGCGAGACTATCAGCCGCCTGCTTACGGATAACCATGAGTCACTCAACGGCGGCATGCAAGGCCTCAGCGAGCTGGGCCCTGCCGTTCGTGAGTTGCGCGACACACTGACCTCCTTCCGGTCAATTTCCCGCCGTCTGGAAGCCAATCCCAGCGGCTACCTTCTGGGCCGCGACAAGAATAAGGAGTTCGAGCCATGAGGCTTGCCCATTACTCACTCAATCGATTCGCCGTTGTTGGAGCGCTGCTCCTGTCGAGCGCCTGCTCGATTCTGCCGCAAGCTGAACCGTCCGATGTGTTCCGGTTGACGACGGCGCAAACGGCAGCGCAAACGACGCATGAAACGCCGGTGGCCTGGTCGCTACGAGTTGCCCGACCCAAGGCCAGCGAGGCGCTGGACAGCCCGCGAATTGCCGTGGTGCCTCAGGGGGATCTGATCAGCAATTACAAAGGTGCGCGCTGGAGCGATCCTGCCCCCGTGGCGCTGCGCAACCGACTGCTCGACGCGTTCTATCGTGACGGCCGGGTGCAGTCGCTGAGCACCGATGACAGCAACCTGCAGGCTGATTTTGAGCTGGGCGGGGAGTTGCAGGCATTCCAGAGCGAATACCACGGCCAGGCCATCGAAGTGGTGGTCCGTCTGGATGCACGATTGGTCGGAGAGACCCAGCGCATCGTCGCCAGCCGCCGTTTCGAAGTGCACCAACCCGTCAGTGACAAACAGGTGACTTCGGTGGTGGCTGGTTTCAGTCAGGCCAGCGATACGCTAGCGGCGCAACTGGTGCAATGGACCCTCGAGCAGGGCCAAAAGCATTACGCCATGGCGCCGAAGAACCAGTAACAGACGAGGATGGCCGCAACGACACCGGCCAGTTCCGCCAGCAGTGCGCAACCCACCGCATGCCGCGCACGCTGGATGCCGACAGACCCGAAGTAGACCGCCAGCACGTAGAAGGTGGTTTCAGTGCTGCCCTGAATCGTCGCGGCCACCAGCGCCGGGAAGCTGTCGACGCCTTGGGTCTGCATGGTCTCGATCAGCATCGCCCGTGCGGCGCTGCCAGAAAACGGTTTGACCATTGCAGTGGGCAGGGCATCGACGAAGCGGGGGTCCACCCCCGCCCATTGCACCAGATGTCGAATGCCATCAAGGCCGAAATCCAGCGCACCCGAGGCACGCAATACGCCGACCGCGCAGAGCATCGCTACCAGATACGGCAGTAGGTTCTTGGCGACATCGAAGCCTTCTTTCGCGCCCTCGACAAAGGCCTCGTACACCTTCACTTTCTTGAACGCGGCAATGATCAGAAACACCATGATCAGGCCAAACAACGTCAAATTACCGAGGATCGACGACAGGCTTGCCAACGCGGTAGCCGATAGCCCGGCGAGCAGCGTCATGAAACCGCCCAGCAGCAGTGCACCGGGAATCAGATACGCCAGTACCACCGGGTCCCACAACCGCAAGCGTTGCATGAACGCTACCGACAGCAATCCGACCAGGCTGGAGGCGCTGGTCGCCAGCAAAATCGGCAGGAACACCAGCGTCGGGTCCACGGCACCTTGCTGAGCCCGGTACATAAAAATCGTCACGGGCATCAGGGTCAGGGACGAAGCATTGAGTACCAGAAACAGAATCTGCGCGTTACTGGCCGTGGTCTGGCTGGGGTTCAACTCTTGCAGCGCACGCATGGCCTTGAGGCCGATAGGTGTGGCCGCGTTGTCCAGGCCCAGAGCATTGGCAGCGAAGTTCAGGGTAATCAGCCCCAGCGCCGGATGACCGGGCGGGACGTCAGGCATCAGATGGCGGAACAAAGGCCCCAGGACTTTGGCCAGCCAATCGACGATCCCGGCCTTCTCGGCAATGCGCAGAAACCCTAGCCATAAGGTGAGGGTGCCGAACAGCAGAATCATCACATCAACCGACAACTTGGCCATGGCGAAGATGCTTTCCACCATCGCGGCAAAAATCCCGGCGTTCCCGCCGATCAGCCATTGCGCCAGCGCCGACACCGCCGCCACCACAAAAAAGCCAAGCCATAGGCCATTGAGCATCAGTAAGTCCCTCAGAAGATGCGGCGATGATAGCGGCGAAGGGGGGCAACAACAAATGGGGCTGGCCGCATAACGGTAGAAGGGGCCGCGCTGTCTCGCAGCAAACTGGATTGCGATTTGCGTGTCGTGATCGGTGGTGGTGTGTCAGATAAGACGCCTTCGCGAATAAATTCGCTCCCACCGGGGTCTTGATTTACCTTTTGTTTTTAAGTGAATTGACTCTCGAATTACGGCAAGGCCCCTTTTCCAGAAGGCCGAGCGCAGGCGTTGCGCAGGGGGTAACGAGGCAGGACGCCGAGTTAGCCGCACGGGGCCATGGATGGCCCCTTGCGGCGACCCCCGGAGCAACGCCGGAGCGAGGGAAGTCCGAGCCTAGGCGAGGATCCGTATGGAGGGGCAAGCGTTTTCGGGTACCTTTTTGTGGTCCGGCATTCCGGCGTTTGTAAAAGGTTCCTCGCTGTAAAAGCGAAACCATAAGCCCAGCAACCACACATGCCGGATATTCACACGAAGCCCAGCGCCAACATATTGTTTTTAACATCCGCTTGATAGAAAGAGCTGCCGAAGGCGGTGATCAGCCGGGGGATGCTCCAAAAAAACAAAACCCCGGAAATCCGGGGTTTGTCAGTACGGCGCGTCAGCGATCAGTCAATGACGGCTTCACCCGCTGGCAGCGGCTCTTTGCTGCGCCAGTGCGGAAGGGAATTCCAGTAGCGCTCGCCCTTCGCATCGTCGTACATGCCTTCCCAGCGCGAGATCACCAAGACTGCCAAGGCATTGCCAATCACGTTAAGCGCTGTCCGAGCCATGTCCATGATCCGGTCAACACCGGCGATGAAGGCCAGGCCTTCCAGCGGGATGCCGACGCTGCCCAGCGTTGCCAGCAACACCACGAAAGACACGCCCGGCACGCCCGCAATACCTTTGGACGTGACCATCAGGGTCAAGACCAGCATCAATTGCTGCCCGATCGACAGGTCGATGCCATAAAGCTGGGCAATGAAGAGCGCCGCAATGCTCTGATACAGGGTCGAGCCGTCAAGGTTGAACGAGTAACCGGTCGGCACCACGAAGCTGCAAATAGCCTTAGGTGCGCCGTAGGCTTCCATCTTCTCGATCACCCGCGGCAACACGGTCTCGGAGCTCGCGGTGGAATAGGCCAGCACCAGCTCATCCTTAAAGATGCGCATCAGCTTGATCACCGAGAAACCAAACAGGCGGGCAATCAGGCCCAGCACCACGAAGGCAAAAAAGGCGATGGCGAAGTAAACCAGGATCACCAGTTTGGCCAGTGGCAGCAGGGACGCGAAGCCGAAGTTGGCGACCGTCACCGCGATCAGCGCAAAGACACCAATCGGGGCATAGCCCATGATCATGTGGGTGACTTTGAACATGCTTTCCGAGACGCCCTGAAACATCTTCACCAGCGGCTCACGCAGGTCCGCTTGCAGACTGGACAGCCCGAGGCCGAACAGTACCGAGAAGAAGATGATCGGCAGCATGTCACCGCGCGCGATGGCGGCGAAGATGTTTGACGGGATCAGGTTAAGGATGGTCTCAATGAACGCATGCTCGTGCTGCACCTCGGAGGCCGTCTGCTGATACTTAGAGATATCAACGGTGCCCAGGGTACTCATGTCGATGCCCGTGCCCGGATGGAACACATTGGCCAACACCAGACCGACCAGAATGGCAATGGTGGTGACGACTTCGAAATAGAGGATGGTTTTGAGGCCGATGCGTCCCAGTTTTTTAGCATCGCCGACACCGGCGATACCGACAATCAGTGAAGACACCACAATCGGGATCACGATCATCTTGATCAGGCGGATAAAGATGTCGCCCGCCGGTTGTAGAACGTTGCTGATCCACCAGGCCTTTTCTGCGCTGAAATGGTTGAGCAGTGCTCCGATTGCAATCCCCAGAACCAAACCGATGAGGATCTGCCAGGCGAGGCTTAGTTTTGCCTTCTTCATATTGTTACCCTTATATCAAGTGGCCTGGTCATCCCCCATCAAGGCATTTGACTTGGCTTTTTTTGAAGGCCGCATCGAGGGCAAAGATGGCTTGAGGGCTGTCCAGTAGAAGGTTGCCGCAGTTGGGCGTCCCAGCTCTTCAGTAGGCGAAAAAGGGCGCAACTATTCCGCCGCGAAGACCAGACGTCTAATGCCGTAAACGCCTACCTCATGCCGAATCGGCATGATGGACATAAAATGAAACACAGGTTTCAGACCGACACGGGGCAATTATGCAGGAGGGGACAACACCGCTTTTCGGCGCGAGACTGGCTAAAACGCCGCCTGTAGCGAAAAGTGATTCAGGGATTTAAGCGGGGACGCGAACACATCAGAGGGCGTTTCATAATCGAAAGCGGGGGCATTCCTTGGTGGAAAATTCTAGATCGGTGGTCGAATAATTTAGCGCTTCGCAAGTCCGACGGTTGCATTTCCGAATAAAAAACACGGACTTGCGTTGCAGCTTCTTCCTGACCCGGCCCAGCTTAATGGGAATACTCACTGTATCCCTAGGTCGCTCCGATCCACCTACAATCAAAGCATCCCGACCCCTTGGTCATGCTCATGCGCTTGCCATCTTCGGGTAGCGCAATCATCCAGAGGCGGAGCTTCATCAGCTTCAGCCTCTAACCAGCACCGAGTGACTGACTCTCGATACTACGTTGGATCTGTTTTAACGTGCCCTTTCAAGCGCTGCCGCTTAACAACACGGCAGCTATAAAGATGTATAGCAGTGCGCGGAAAACTTTCAACCCCGACCACGACGGCCGAAGAAGAACGAGGCTACGAAAAGCACCAGGAATACGATGAAGAGAATCTTCGCGATGCCTGTGGCAGTGCCGGCGATACCACCGAAGCCCAATACGGCTGCGACAATGGCAATGATCAGGAATGTGATTGCCCAACTCAACATGATGATTCTCCTTACCTTCGATTTTCTTACGTTTTATTTAACATCCCAGAACAATCGTCCTAGAACACCCAACCTCGTGGATGACGTCGTTCACCTACAGGTGCCGTATCTTCAACCGGTCGCAAGCCCCGGGCGGCGTCTTTCGATACCGGTGCGCTCACAGTGGTGTAGGCGTTGCTGGCGATGAACTGCTGCGTGGTCTGAGAGTCGCCTTGGTGGCTACTGTCCCAGCGCCCAAATTGTTGCCCGACAATCAAGGTGACGAGCAGTACCAGGCTGGCAAACAAACCCTGCTGTATATGCAAAGGCGAAATACGCAATTGAGGGATACGCGGGCTGTTCATCCTGAAACTCCTCCACCTGGGTGGTTGCTCGGTCTTATTGGGCAAGCTCACTGCTGAGCCTTTGTTACTTAACCTATTGCAGCCTGCATGCCAGCTTCTTAACCTATAAAAATATTATTTAAATCAATGAGTTAATAAAAAATAGCACGCTTGGCTACGAGCATCCTGCACGACGAGCCTATTGGCATCGTGCGTTCTGCACGATGGGACTAACCCGCCGTGCGAGTGATGACTTTCAACGCATCCGCATCGACGCCGCGTACACCACGAATATTTCGCGCTATTTCAACCGCCAGTTGTTTTTCGGCGTAATTGGCGACGACACCGTTCAGGCTGACCATGCCGTCTTTGGTATCGACTTTGATGTTCAAGCCGTCGAGGTTGCGGCTATAGATCAAACTGGATTTGACCTTGCTGGTGATCCACAGATCGCTGATCACTTCGCCAGCGTTAGTGGCGCCGGGCTGAACCTTTGGCGCCGACGGATCACTGGCGCTCAGGCTGATCAGGTTATTAACCTCTGTCACGCCATCGGTATTACTCGCCAGGCTTCCTGCCAATTCCTTGGCCTGCGCGCTTTGCGCCTTGCCTTTAAGCGTGACGACCCCTGCTTTGCTATCCACCTGAATATCCAGCGCTTCGGTCACGCTGTTCCATAGCAGCTTGGATTTCACCGTCGCGGTGAGTGTTGCGTCTTCGAAACGCTGGGCGATCCTGGCTTTGGTCCCGGGTTCAGCGGCGACGTTCGGGTCCACCTCCAACTGGTTATCGACCTTGTCGATGCCGTTGGTGTCGAGCGCTATCTGCTCAGCCAACTCACGATCAACCTGATTTTCGACTTTACCCTTGAGCACAGCGGTGCCTTTCTGGACGTTAACGTCGATCTTGAACGGGCTCAAATGTCGGTTAAGCGCAAAAGCAGTCCAGATAGAACCTTCCTGCCGGGCTTGAGTCAGTTGACTGGCCAGATCTTCCTGGGCTGCTTGTGCCAGCAAGGGGCTCAAGCCCAGCACTGCCACGGTAGCGGTGGCCAGGGCCATTTTCTTCAGCGGGTGCATACGATTCTCCATCAATCCTGCGCAGGGGGTTTGTGACGACAATCGAAAGAATATCGCAAGCCCCGTGCCAGCCGATTTCAGAAGATAAAACACATATAAATCAGTTAGATAAGCACTTAATCAGTAGATAACTACCATGCAGAGCGCCGAATGAACCAGAATTGACCATGCAACTTGCCCGATTTTTCCGGGACTAACCAAGATAATTCAGAAAGGAGCGTAGGAAGATGGACATAGCCAGTGAGCATCAAGGCCGTATTCTCTTAGTGGATGACGAATCCGCGATCCTTCGCACCTTCCGTTATTGCCTGGAAGATGAGGGCTACACCGTCTCCACCGCCAACAGCGCAGCCCAGGCAGACGCGTTGCTGCAGCGCCAAGTGTTCGACCTGTGCTTTCTGGACCTGCGTCTGGGTGAAGACAATGGCTTGGAGGTACTCGCGCAAATGCGTATCCAGGCGCCATGGATGCGCGTGGTGATCGTCACGGCGCACTCAGCCATTGATACCGCCGTTGATGCGATTCAGGCTGGCGCTGCCGACTATCTGGTAAAACCTTGCAGCCCGGATCAATTGCGACTGGCGGCGGCCAAGCAGCTTGAAATCCGCCAGCTGTCCGCGCGGCTCGAAGTGCTGGAAGGCCAAGTGCGCAAGCGCAAGGAAGGCCTGGACTCTCACAGCCCGTCGATGATGGCGGTATTGGAGACTGCGCGTCAGGTCGCCAATACGGATGCGAACATCCTGATTCTCGGTGAGTCCGGCACCGGCAAGGGCGAACTGGCGCGTGCAATTCACGGCTGGAGCAAACGTGCGAGGAAATCCTGCGTCACCATCAACTGCCCCTCACTGACCGCTGAACTGATGGAAAGCGAGTTGTTCGGTCATAGCCGAGGCGCATTTACCGGGGCCAGCGAAAGCACGTTGGGCCGGGTCAATCAAGCCGATGGCGGCACCCTGTTCCTCGACGAGATCGGCGATTTCCCTCTCACGCTGCAACCTAAACTGCTGCGCTTCATCCAGGACAAGGAATACGAGCGCATCGGCGATCCCGTCACGCGTCGAGCCGATGTGCGAATTCTGGCGGCGACCAACCTCAACCTTGAAGACATGGTGCGCGAGGGCCGTTTTCGCGAGGACCTGCTGTATCGCTTGAACGTCATTACCCTGCATTTGCCGCCGCTGCGTGAGCGTAGCGAAGATATTCTCACCCTCGCGGACCAGTTTCTTGCGCGCTTCGTCAAGGAATATGCCCGCCCCGCACGCGGCTTCAGCGACGACGCGCGAGCGGCCCTGCTGAATTATCGTTGGCCGGGCAACATTCGGGAGCTGCGTAACGTGATCGAACGGGCCAGCATCATTTGCCCTCAGGACCGTGTAGAGATTAGTCATCTGGGGATGGCCGAACAGCAGACCAACAATGCGCCGCGTGTCGGTGCTGCGCTGAGTCTGGATGAGCTGGAGAAAGCGCACATCGGCGCCGTTCTGGCCACCAGCGACACGCTTGATCAGGCCGCTAAAACCTTGGGCATCGATGCCTCGACGCTGTACCGCAAACGCAAACAATACAATCTATGAATCTCAATTCATGAAGCTGACCATGAAGTTGCGTACCCGGTTGTTCCTGAGCATTTCGGCATTGATCACGGTCGCGCTGCTGGGGCTGCTACTCGGGCTCGTCAGTGTGGTGGAGTTGGCAAAAAATCAGGAGTCGCTGATCCAGCACAACTTCATCACCCTCGACCTGGACCTGAAGTTGCGTCAGAACCTTGGCGATCAACTGGCCATGCTGCTCAAAGGACAGCCCAACCAAGCCGACACCCGGCAAGCGCAGCAACAATTTCAAGATCTGTTGACCCAAGGTGTCGAAAACGATGCGCAAAACACGGGGCAAAACGGCTTTACCAAGGCGCGCATCGATTATCAGCGTTTTGTTCAGGTCGTCGAGCAATCACTCAGTCAGCCCATCGAGAAGCGAGACAATGTCGCGCTGACTGACAGTTTCAACGTCCTGCGCAACGGACTGATCGACGCCCACAAACAAGCGCTTGAAAACATCAATCAAACGCAGAACAAGGCCCGCGACAGAGCGCTTTGGGTCGCTGCTCTGCTGGGGTTAGTGGGGCTTGCCGTCCTGTGTATTGGTTTCATTACGGCACATGGCATCGCTCGGCGCTTCGGCGCACCCATCGAAGCGCTGGCCAAAGCCGCCGACAATATCGGCCAAGGCAATTTCGAGGTCACGCTGCCCATTTCTTCGGCGGCGGAAATGAATCTGCTGACTCGACGCTTCGGGATCATGGCCGAAGCCTTGCGTCAGCATCAGGCGACAAATGTTGATGAGCTGCTCGCTGGCCAACAACGCCTGCAAGCGGTGCTCGACAGCATCGATGACGGGTTGTTGATGATTGACCGGCAAGGGCGTCTGGAGCATCTCAATCCGGTGGCCCAGCGCCAGCTAGGCTGGGACGAGGATCGGCTTGGCCAAGGGCTGGGCGAGGCCTTGCAGCGCCCTGAGCTGGATGAACAGCTGTACCTGACGCTGCGCGGCGGCACCCTGGACCGAGCACCCGAAGACTTGGCTGTTGAGGTCGATGGCGAATCACGGCTGCTGACCTACAGCTTGACCCCCGTCAGCCACACCAAGGGCCATATCCTTGGCGCAGTGATGGTGTTGCACGACGTGACCGAACAACGCACGTTCGAGCGAGTACGTAGCGAGTTCGTGCTGCGTGCCTCGCACGAATTGCGGACCCCCGTGACCGGCATGCACATGGCGTTCGGCCTGCTTCAAGAACGCGTGCACTTTGCCGTGGATTCGCGTGAAGCCGACTTGCTCAATACCGTCAACGAAGAAATGCAGCGTTTGATGCAGCTGATCAACGACCTGCTGAACTTCTCGCGCTACCAAAATGGTCTGCAAAAACTCAGCCTCGCCCCCTGCGCCATTGAGGATCTACTCAAGCAAACGCGCCAGCGCTTCGTCGTAAAAGCCGATGAGCAGAACATTGTCTTGCTGGTAGAGATCCAGGAACTGCTGCCGCTCCTGCACGCCGACCATGCGCAGCTTGAGCGCGTGCTGGATAACCTATTGGATAACGCCCTGCGCCATACCCCGCAGAACGGGCTGATTCGCCTGGAGGCCCGGCGCCACGGTGAGCGTGTCATCGTCAGCGTCGAAGACAACGGTGAAGGCATCGCTTATGGGCAACAAGGGCGGATCTTCGAACCCTTCGTTCAGGTCGGGCGCAAGAAAGGCGGGGCGGGGCTGGGCCTCGCACTGTGCAAAGAAATCGTGCAATTGCACGGTGGCCGGATGGGCGTCTATTCGCGACCGGGGCAGGGCACCCAGTTCTACATGGCGTTACCAATCTAGAGGCTGGCGCTTCAGGCCTCATCATCGTTGCGGCGGGAGAGCATTCGCCGACCGCCAGTGACCAGTTCGGTAAGCTTGGCGGCGCTCAATGGCCGCGCAAACAGCCAACCCTGGCCATAGTTCACGCCTTCACTACTGAGCAGCAGTGCCTGCGCTTCAAGCTCGATCCCCTCGGCAATCACGCGTAACTGCAGAGCATGAGCCATACGGATAATGTGCGGCGCCACGCCGCTGCTTGCCGCATCGTGACCCAGCGCGTCGATGAACGCCTTGTCGATTTTCAGGCAATCCACAGGCAGTGTTTGCAGATACGCAAGGCTGCAATAACCGGTGCCAAAATCGTCGATCAATACCTGATGGCCGACATCGCGCAAGGCTTGCAGATGATTGCGCGCCACCACGACATCGATCAAGCCGCGCTCGGTCACCTCGAACGCAATCTGTCGCGCGGCCACCCGATGCAGAGCCAGCAATTTGGCGGTCACCCGGCCGATACGTGACTCCATGACATCACATGCAGCCAGGTTCACCGAAATATACAACTGCGGATTGGCCCGCAATAACTGGCCCAATTGCTCCAAAAGCCGCTGAAGGACGAAGTCGGTGATCTGCCGAATCTGTCCGGTGTTCTCCGCCAGCGGAATGAACAGATCAGGACTGGTCAAACTGCCGTCCGGCCGAAGCCAGCGCACCAAGGCTTCAGCACCGACACATCGGCGGCTGTTGAGGTCGAATATTGGCTGGTACAACACCTGCAACTCGCCCCGACGCAATGCGCCCTGAAGCTCTCCGCCCAACGACTGGCGCTGACGCACCAATTGCAATACCAGCCCACCGATGCATAACGCCACCAGAAAACTGGCCGGGATCAGCAACCACCAGGCACCATACATTTGCTGTTGTAAGCCTGCGCGCGGCGTAATAAGAACAAGCTGGTATTCGGGGCTCTGCGTGGGCATCCGGTAAATACGCTGAGTAGGGGTGGTGACCAGTGTCTGGACAGTCGCGGGAGACCAGTCAGGTGTCGGCGGCCATATCTGCGCAGGCCCCAACACCGGTACGGCCCTGGTGCCGTTATCCAATACCACCAGAAGACTGCCACCAGCGGGCAAATCAACCACATCGGTCAGATGTCCCCGCGAGGTCGACACCCGGAAATCGCCCCGCCCCAGCATCAGCGCAGCCAGGTTGTCATCTGGCTGGGCAGAGGTGTTGAGCCAATAGTCATAGGTCGGCCCACGAATATCCGGAGCGCGTGGGTGATCACCCAGGTTTTGCCGCGCCCAACTCGAACACGGCTGCGAGCCGCCGACAAAGGACGCCTCATAAATAAATCGGTAGCTTAGACTGACCTGCCGCAGCAGCGCCTCCATCTCCGGGCCACAGCTGCGTAACGGCTGGGCTTCCAGTTGATCGAGACCTTCGCGCAATTGGCCGAACAATTGCTCCAGTCGCGCCAGAAAACGCTCGCCCTGAGCATTCATTTGCTCACTTTCACCCTGCCTGGCTTGATGCATGGCCAAACCAAAGCTGCCACATAATAACAAGGCAGCACTGAGTAATGCCGCCAGTAACGCCAGCAGCCAGGGACGATAGAGCACATTGCGTGCAGCAGTCATGGACATCAATATCTATCCAAATGAATACCACTGAGGTATAGCAACAACTCAGAAAATCGCCTGCCTTATCAGACGAGGCGAACGTATTTAGTTTTGATGGTTGAGCACTTGCAGGATAGCTGCACTCTGTAGATCTGGCTGGCCGTCGAAACGCTCCGGTCGATAATGCATCTGGAATGCAGCCAACACATGGCGTGTGGCGACATCAAGTTCACCTGTCTGTGGTGTCCCGTAACCCAACTGAGTCAGCTGCTGCTGAAACCAGGTGACGCTCGGCAGATTATCCATCATCAGCGACTGGCGCTGAGCCACCGCTTGGGCATCTGGCCAGAGACCCAGCCCTTCGTCCGCCAGACGCTTCCATGGAAACAAGGGGCCCGGATCGAGCTTGCGCAGAGGCGCGATGTCGCTGTGACCAATGATGTGTCGAGGATCGATGTTATTGCGTTTGACGATGTCCTTGAGCAATACGATCAACGCCTGTACCTGGCCCTCGGTATAAGGGTACCAAAGCCTGCCAGTGGGCGTATCGCGAAAACCGGGGTTAACGATTTCGATTCCGATGGAGCTGGAGTTGAGCCAGGTTCGGCCCTGCCACTCGCTTTCACCGGCGTGCCAGGCGCGAAGATTTTCATCGACCAGTTTGTAGACCGTGGGGCGCTGCTGATCGCCGATCAGGTAATGACTGCTGACGTCGCCATGGGTCAAAAGCGCCAGAGAGCGCTCCAACGACGCATTGGTGTAGTGCACGATGACGAACTGGACCCGACTGTCATGGTTGGCTGAGGGGTGGCTGGTGTCGAGCTTTGGGATGCTGCTGCTGCAAGCAGTCAGGAGAGTCAGCAGTACCAGCGAGATGAGCAATTTCATGGAGGATCAGCGTACACATAGGCAAGTAATGCAATAGCATAACGTAATGCTGGAGAGGCGCTTCAGTAAAGCTGAGTTTTGCAACATCTACTCACCCATCAGCAGCAGTCTGTCAGCCTTGTTCTATACGGTTTCTGCCTTTGTCTTTGGCGCGGTACAGCGCCTGGTCCGCTCTTTCCAACACAAACTCGCTACGCTCACCCGGCCCAAAAGCAGCAATACCCATGGACACAGTGACGGTCACTGGCTCGCCTTTAAAGTGAAACGGACAGGCTTCGATGGCCCTGCGCAATCTTTCCATCAAGGCCAGACCTTCAGCCATGGAGGTGTGGGAGATCAACAGAACAAACTCTTCACCTCCAAAACGGGCAATAAAATCGCTCGGGCGCAGACGCTTGCGCAGTTGAGTGGCGATGATCTTCAGCACCTTGTCGCCCGCCAGGTGGCCGTAGTTGTCATTGATTCTTTTGAAGTAATCGAGATCAAGCATTCCCAGCAGCAGTTCATCCCCGTTCTTTTGCCAAAGGCCGACCTCCTGCTCCAGTCGTTCGCTCCAGGCCGCACGATTAGGCAGACCGGTAAGCGGATCGACCAAGGCCTTCTGTCGCTGCTCCTCGAGGTGCACGCGAAAGCCCTGGGCCTCTTGCTCCATGGTCGCGACCCGGTTTGCCAGGCCTTGCAGCCGCGCAGCCACTTCCTGCTCACGCTCGTCACGTTGCTGTTGATGGTGGTCCATAGTGCCCTGCAGGCCTTCCAGACGATTTTCCAGGACTTGCTTGAGGCTGCTCAGGTCGGCAGCGTCCTGCACGCTGCTTTGCAAGCCATCGACCTGTTCACGCAGCTCACTTTGCATATCGCGCGCAACAGAGCGGCTATCAGCCTGGCCTTCACTGGCGGCCTGCAGGCTGCTCTGAAATGACTCAAGTCGTTCATTGAGTTGCTTGAGGTACACCTCGAACTCATGCTGACCGCTGTCGGTGATCGCCAACATCAGCACGGCCAAGTCATCGAGAAGCGGCAGCAGCTCGTACCAGTTCAAGCCATTGGCCAAGCGCTCCCGCATCGACTGTGCTTGAGGCTGGTGACGCTCTGGCAAGGTCAGGTCGTCAAGCAGGCCCAGCAGCGTTTCTTCGATATGCGTCGCCACAGAGCTGTAGGTTGGCTCTGGAGTGGCGGGCAAGTCATAGGCAATGTCTTGCTCGACGCTCTCTTGATCAAGCTGCGCCGCCTCCTCAACCATCGGATCGACGACCAGTGCCTGGGTACCGATTGCCTCTGGCTGACCTACTGGCTGTTGTTCAATCAGCTCTGGTGTGGCCAGTGACGCTTCGATAACGGACGCAACCTCAACCTCTGCGACAACAGGCGCCTCAGCTGGCGTCAGGACCTCAAGGGCTGCGGAAGGCGCCACGAGCGGGATGTCGATTCCAGGCGCGGGCACCGGCCCATGCACCGCCGCAGGCGTATCTTCTGTCTGGGCCTCAACAGGCACAACAGGCACAACAGCTGCGGGCACCACGGACGCGGGAGAGGTAACCTGCGCCGCTGGGGGTTGCGCAGGGACCACTGCGCTTTCAGTGCGCGTTTCGACCGGCGACACCAACGCCTCGACGGGCGTCAATACCGCTTCAGCCGCTTCGAGCAGCGGTTCCGTTCCGATATTGGCAGCCTCACGACCACCAAACAGCCGCTGCAAGAGCCCTGGGCGAGAGATTGTTTCTTCAGAGTTTTCCAGAAGGGTCAGCGCTTTGCCCTGCAACCCGCTCAACTCGGCGAGCAAGAGTGGCAGCTCACGCGCCTGAGAAACGCGTGCGTCCAATTGCTTGGCAAAACGCTTGAGCGGACGGCTCACGTCTCGAGGCAAGGGCAGGCTCTGCAACTGGCTGACCAACGAGTTCAAGGCCGTACCCATCTGCCCCACACGGGTTTCATGGCGTTGCTCGGAATCGAGTACGGCTTTTTCCAGCCGGGGGAGAAGTGCCGCGAGGGCCACATCCATGTCATCACTACGGACGACTTCACGCATTTCTTTCATGCACTGATCGACGGCGCGATCACTGCCTTCCGCCGCCAGACTGCTACGTACCAAGCCACGACGCAGCAGGTCGAGTCGAGCGTCCCAGCGATGTTCAAGCTCTTCCTGTCGCTCGATACTTTTCAGGTACTTTTCTTTCCAGCGCTCTGCTTCTTCGCTCATGTAAGGTTACCGCAAGGACGCTGGCTGGGGACGGGCAGAGAATCCCCACATAACGAGGCAGGCAAGCGAATCTCCACGGCAACGGGCAGATGATCCGAAATAGGTTGGGCCAGGACCTCTACCCGCACCAACGTCAGACTGGGGCTGAGCAAAATATGATCAAGACAGCGCTGAGGGCGCCAACTGGGAAACGTCGCTTCGATCTGCGGCGCCAACAGGCCCAAATCGCGCAGCGGTGAGTTTTCCAGCAAGTCGACGGCATGGGTGTTCATGTCGCCCATCAACACCTGATGGCGATAATCACTGATCAGATCGCGAATGTAGGCCAACTGCCGGGTGCGTGCGCGTGCGCCCAATGCCAGGTGCATCATCACCACGACCAGCGCCTCGGGTCCTTCGCCAAAACGAACCAGAATGGCCCCGCGCCCGGCAGGACCGGGCAATGGGTGATCTTCTATCGCCCAAGGCCGCAAACGGCTGAGTACACCGTTGCTGTGCTGGCCAAAACGCCCGAGGTTACGATTGAGTTGCTGATACCAGTACGGGAAAGCCCCTAGCTGGGCAAGGTGTTCGACTTGATTGATATAGCCCGACCGCAGGCTGCCGCCATCGGCTTCCTGCAAGGCGACCAGATCAAAGTCACCCAGCAGATCGCCAATCTTCTGCAGATTGCCAGCTCGTCCGGTGTGCGGCAGCAAATGCTGCCAACCGCGCGTCAGGTAGTGCCGATAACGCTCGGTACTGATGCCGACCTGAATATTGAAGCTGAGCAAGCGCAGCCGGCCATCAACCGGCAAACCGCTTGCTTGCAGGTGGTCTTCGTTGACCTGCGCGTCAGGCCGGACAACGACGCGCTCTGTTCCCCAGCGTCGCATGGCGGGGCCGCTTACTTGGCAACGACAGAAGCGCGTTCTTTGGCAATCAACTGGTCAGCCACTTGCAACGTTTGCTCAGGACCGCCAGCAGAACCCAGGTCAAAGCGATATTTGCCATTGACGATCATGGTCGGAACGCCAGAAATCCCGTATTTCTTGGCCAGATCTTTGGCTGTAGCGATTTGGCCTTTGATCGCGAAGGAGTTAAACGTCGCCAGGAACTTGTCCTTGTCAACGCCTTGAGTCGCAACGAATTCAGCCATTTCTTCTGGGTCGGTCAGCTTTTTGTGTTCTTTCTGGATGGCATTGAACACGGCAGCGTGAACCTTGTTTTCAACACCCATGGCTTGCAGCGTCAAAAACAGTTGACCGTGAGCATCCCACGGGCCGCCAAACATGGCAGGAATGCGCACGAAATGCACATCGGCAGGCAGTTTTTCTACCCATGGGGTGAGGGTCGGTTCAAAGGCATAGCAGTGGGGGCAGCCGTACCAGAACATCTCAACTACTTCGATCTTGCCAGGTTCGGAAATAGGGACGGCGCTGCTCAGCTCGACATACTGTTTACCGGCTTCGATCGGCTCGGCAGCGTGGGCGGTCATCCCGAACAGGCTGGCGGTAACGAGAGCGGCGCTGAGAATCAGATTACGCATGCTTTACTCCTGGGCAAATAAAGTCGCCTTGGCGCGACCAGTGTTCGACCGGGCGGGCAGGCTTGAGTTTGCTAGTGTAACGCTGGCAGCCATTAAAAAGGGTGGCCTGAGCCACCCTTTTTAAGCCTGCATCCGTGCAGGGAAGCCCGAAAATCGTTGCGAAAGATGTAAGTCATTCGCTAAACGATCAGAGCACTATCAATGCAGACCTTGAATGTAGGACGACAGTGCCGCGATGTCCTTGTTGCTCAGCTTCGAAGCGATAGTACGCATCACCACGGTATCACCGTCGTTGGTGCGGTCACCTTCACGGAAAGCAGTCAGCTGTTTTGTCACATAAGTAGCGTTCTGGCCACCCAGGTGCGGGAAGCCGGCAGCCGGGTTACCTGCGCCATTGGGTGAATGGCAACCGGTGCAGGCAGGCATGCCCTGATCCAGTTTGCCGCCACGGAACAACGCTTCACCTGCCGCAACCAATTTAGGATCAGCAGCACCAACGCTGCCTTTCTGGCTGGAGAAGTAAGCGGCGATGTCCGCCAGGTCCTGATCTTGCAGGTTGGTCAGCAGACCGGTCATTTCCAGGACCGTGCGTCTACCATCCTTGATGTCATGCATTTGCTTGAGCAGATAGCGTTGCCCCTGACCCGCCAATTTCGGAAAGTTAGGTGCCATACTATTGCCGTCCGGGCCATGACAAGCGCCACACACAGCCGCTTTTGCCTGACCGGCAGCAGCGTCGCCAACAACACCGGTAACAGCACCGGCGGCCTGGGCCATACCAGATATGCCCAAGGTCAACAGCAGACTCACGAGTAATTTGTTCATCAGCTAATCCAACTACGGCTAAGGGTGAAAGAGTTATGTATCGGGGTTACTACTCATCCACTGGATGATTGAGCGGTAATCCTCGCTACTGCAGTCCATGCACAATCCACGCGGCGGCATTGCCTTGAAACCCTGGGTGACGTGTTGCACCAGCGTCTCCATACCTTGCGACAGTCTCGGCGCCCAAGCTGCCCGGTCGCCCAACTTCGGCGCCATTGGCAATTGACCGGCATGACAAGCCACACAAGCACGGTTGTACATAGCTTCCGGATCCTGTGTAGCCTGAGCGCTGAAAAACGGCATCAAGACACCGGCAGCTAGCAGCCATTTCTTCATAAAACGACCTTTTCAGGGTTGGGAACGTGCTGCGTTCTAGTGCGCAATTCAAACCACTCGTTCCCGTGAACTTCATCCTACGATGGGACAAAGCGCACACAAAATCTGCGGCATTATATACTGGCGCTACTGAAACGGAAACGACACTGCTTGCCGCGCTCCTGCCGGCACCGCCCTCATCGGAAATCCCATGCAACTCAAGAACCCCATCCTCGGCCTGTGCCAACAGGCAACTTTCATGCTCAGCGCAGCCAAAGTCGATCAATGTCCCGACGACGAAGGCTTTGAAGTCGCCTTCGCCGGGCGTTCCAATGCGGGTAAGTCGAGCGCGTTGAACACCCTTACTCACGCCAGCCTGGCGCGCACATCGAAGACACCTGGGCGTACCCAACTGCTGAACTTCTTTAGTCTCGATGATCATCGTCGCCTGGTGGACTTGCCCGGTTATGGCTACGCCAAGGTGCCAATCCCGCTTAAATTGCACTGGCAGCGTCACCTGGAAGCCTATTTGGGCAGCCGCGAAAGCCTGAAAGGCTTAATTTTGATGATGGATATCCGTCATCCAATGACAGATTTCGACCTGTTAATGCTCGATTGGTCCGTCGCCAGCCACATGCCCATGCATATCCTGCTGACCAAAGCCGACAAGCTGACCTATGGCGCAGCAAAAAACGCCCTGCTCAAAGTGCAGGCCGAGATTCATAAAGGTTGGGGCAATGCGGTGAGCATCCAGCTTTTTTCGGCCCCAAAACGCATGGGCCTGGAAGACGCCTACACTGTTTTGGCGGGCTGGATGGAGCTGGCAGACAAGGGTGCCGAGCCGTCTGCAACGTAAAATCACAGGCAAAAAAAACCCCGGACTTCGTATGGGGAGGGGAAGTTCGGGGTTCAAGTTCTAAACCACTAGGGCGGGGTTTAGATATCTGCCAACACTTAACACAACATTAGGAGCATCGAAGGGCTTCACACCCATTCCCAATCTCTGACTGGCAATTTACTGATTTAGTTCCGGGGCGTTTAAAGCTGTTTGCGATAAGGACGTCTCCGTCCGGGAATAAGTTAGGAAGCAGGAACGAAAATCGAAATCAACGCCCGCCTGACTGCGACCTTAAGTCGCAGCCTCGACCGGTGTTTTTAGCGAATTAGTGAGCCTCGTCCCAGTTATTGCCGGCCCCTACCTCGACAAGTAGCGGCACATCGAGCTCCGCGACCCCACTCATGTAGGGCCGAATCTCCTCACGCACCTGCTCGACCAGGTCCTCGCGCACTTCCAGCACCAATTCATCGTGTACCTGCAGAATGACCCGGGCATCAACGCCGGAGTCAGTCAGCCACCCGTCTACCGCCACCATGGCCTTCTTGATGATGTCGGCCGCAGAGCCCTGCATCGGCGCGTTGATCGCAGTACGTTCAGCGCCTTTACGCAGTGCCTGGTTCTTGGCGTTGATCTCCGGCAAATACAGTCGACGACCAAAGAGGGTTTCCACAAAGCCTTGTTCGGCCGCCTGCGCCCTCGTGCGCTCCATGTAATCGAGCACACCCGGGTAACGAGCAAAATAACGGTCGATATATGCCTGCGACTGTTTGCGGTCGACACCGATCTGTTTCGCCAGACCAAATGCGCTCATGCCGTAGATCAAACCGAAATTGATCGCCTTGGCCTTGCGGCGCATATCGGTGCTGACATCCTCAAGTTCGACGCCAAACACTTCGGCGGCCGTCGCACGGTGTACGTCCAGATCGTTGCGGAAGGCATGCAGCAAACCTTCGTCCTTGGCCAGATGCGCCATGATTCTCAGTTCTATCTGCGAATAGTCGGCTGCCAACAATTTGTAGCCCTTGGGCGCCACGAATGCTTGACGGATCCGACGCCCTTCGGCCGTGCGAATCGGGATGTTCTGCAGGTTGGGATCACTAGAGGACAAGCGCCCAGTGGCCGCGACCGCCTGATGATAGGACGTATGAATACGCCCTGTACGCGGGTTGATCTGCTCCGGCAAACGGTCGGTATAGGTGCTCTTCAGTTTGCTCATGGAGCGGTACTGCATCAGCACTTTGGGCAGCGGGTAATCCAACTCTGCCAGCTCGGCCAACACGGCTTCTGCGGTAGACGCCTGGCCCTTGGCGGTTTTATTGAGAATCGGCAGACCGAGCTTTTCGTACAAAATGACGCCGAGTTGCTTGGGTGAACCCAAGTTGAACTCTTCGCCGGCGATAGCAAACGCCTCTCGCTCCAGGGCGATCATCTTATCGCCCAGTTCGACGCTCTGAATGCCCAGCAGCTTGGCATCGACCAACGCACCCTGACGTTCGATTTGCGCCAACACCGGCACCAATGGCATTTCAATATCGCTGAGCACCGACACCAAACTTGGCGTAACGGCGAGCTTTTCCATCAAGGCTTCATGCAAGCGCAGGGTCACATCAGCTTCTTCAGCGGCGAAGGGCGCAGCCTGCTCCAACGCAATCTGGTCGAAGCTCAGTTGCTTCATGCCCTTGCCGGCGATGTCCTGCAAGCTGGTGGTCGTATGACCCAGGTATTTGAGGGCCAAGCTGCCCATATCGTGTCGGGTCGCCGTGGAATCGAGCACATAGGACTCAAGCATGGTGTCGAATGCCAGCCCCCGCACGGTAATACCTTGGCTTTGATCACCGCCAATGGCGCAATTAGCGAGGATGTTGATGTCGAACTTGGCGTGTTGTCCGACCTTGACCTTGTTAGGGTCTTCAAGCAGCGGCTGAAGCGCCCTAAGCACCGCGTCTCGATCCAGTTGTTGCGGCACGCCCATGTAAGAGTGAGTCAGCGGGATATACGCCGCTTCGTTGGTCTTGACCGAAAACGACATACCAACCAACTGGGCCCGTTGCGCGTCCGGGCCGTCTCTTTGGGTGACAAACGCAAACAGCTTGGCATCGCTCAATTTCTTCAGCCAGACCTCGAACTGCTTCTGCTCAAGAATAGTTTCGTAGCGCGTTTCCGTGACCACCGGTTCTTCAGCAACAACGATTTCCTCGCCGGCGCGCTTGGCGTCGCGCTGCAAATCCTCGATCCAGCTTTTGAATTCCAGTTCGGTGTACAACTCGACCAGCTTCTCGCGATCAGGCTCGCCGCAATGCAGAGCGTCCAGCTCGACGTCGAGTGGCACGTCGATCTTGATCGTCGCCAGCTCGTAGGAAAGAAACGCCATGTCCTTGTGTTCTTCGAGCTTGGCCGACAGGGTTTTAGCCCCGCGAATCGGCAGCGCCGCAACCTTGTCCAGGTTTGCGTACAGCTCGACAAGACCACCGCCGATGCCGACCAACAGGCCGACTGCGGTTTTTTCGCCCACACCGGGAACGCCCGGTATGTTGTCGACCTTGTCACCCATCAGCGCCAGATAATCGATGATGTGTTCAGGACCGACGCCAAACTTCTCTTTCACGCCAGGCACATCCAGCACACTACCGGTCATCGTATTGACCAAGGTAATGTGCCCATCGACCAGTTGTGCCATGTCCTTGTCGCCGGTGGAGATAATCACCGGGCGGTCGGCAGCCGCGCTGCTGCGGGCCAGCGTACCGATCACGTCATCGGCCTCGACGCCTTCGACGCAGAGCAACGGATAGCCAAGACCCTTGACGCAGGCGTGAAGCAAATCGACCTGCACCCGCAGATCGTCGGGCATGCTTGGACGATTGGCTTTGTATTCGGAAAACAATTCATCGCGGAACGTGCCGCCTTTGGCGTCGAAAACCACGGCAAACGGGCTTTCCGGGTATTGCCGACGCAGGCTTTTGAGCATGTTCAGCACGCCCTTTACGGCGCCCGTTGGCAATCCTTTGGAGGTAGCAAGTGGCGGTAGCGCGTGAAAGGCACGGTAAAGATAAGAAGAACCGTCCACCAGGACGAGGGGGGCTTGGCTCATGAGCAAGATCAACCTTTTCGACGGGGTCGGCGCTAGAATGCGAGGACCAATGACGACAAAGGGACAAGGTTATCATGCGCACAACAAATCGCCTGTTGCTGGCCAGCCTGTTGGCATTCTGCCCACTGGTCGCAGTCGCTGCCGAGAGCGCTCCTTCGGCGGATCCAGATGTCACCATCCGTACTGAAGGCGACAAAACCATTCAGGAATACCGCCAAAACGGGTTTCTTTATGCAATCAAGATCACACCAAAAGGCGGCGTACCCTATTTTCTGGTACGCGCCGATGGCACACAAGCCAACTTCATTCGCTCGGACCAACCGGACATGCTGATTCCTGAATGGAAAATCTTCGAGTGGTAGCGCCTAACATTCACCTTATTTGCTGGCAGTCTTAACCATGTCCGTGTTTACCCCCCTGGCTCGGCCCGAGCTGGAAACATTTCTCGCGCCTTATGGGCTTGGCCGTCTGCATGACTTTCAGGGGATTGCAGCCGGTAGCGAAAACAGCAATTTCTTCGTCAACCTGGAGCAAGGCGAGTTCGTCCTGACCCTGGTTGAACGCGGCCCGATTCAGGACTTGCCGTTTTTCATCGAGCTGCTCGATGTACTGCACGACGCCAATCTGCCGGTGCCTTACGCCTTGCGCACCACCGACGGCGATGCATTGCGAGAGCTGGCGGGCAAGCCGGCGCTCCTGCAACCGCGCCTCCCAGGCAAACACATCAGTGAACCTAATAATCAACACTGCGTGCAGATCGGCGAGCTGCTGGGGCATCTGCATCTGGCCACGCGCGAGCACGTATTAGAACGCAAGACTGATCGAGGGCTGGACTGGATGCTGACCGAAGGCGCGACGTTGATGTCGCACCTGGACGCGACGCAAAGCGCACTGTTGCAGGCGGCACTTGAGGAGATTGAACGGCTCAAGCCGAGAATCATGGCCTTGCCACGCGCCAACCTGCACGCAGACCTGTTTCGCGACAACGCCTTGTTCGAAGGCACGCACTTGACCGGGCTGATCGACTTCTACAACGCCTGCTCCGGGCCAATGCTCTACGACCTGGCCATTGCGCTCAATGACTGGTGTTCGCAGGAGGATGGCCAGATCGATGGGCCGCGCGCACGTGCCTTGCTCGGTGCCTACGCCCATTTGCGTCCGTTCACCGCCAGCGAAGCCGAGCTGTGGCCGACCCTGCTGCGCGTGGCCTGCGTACGGTTCTGGCTATCGCGCCTGATCGCGGCAGAATCCTTTGCTGGGCAGGACGTGCTGATCCATGACCCGATGGAGTTTCAGCAACGCTTGGCCCAGCGCCAACAGGTGCAGACGCCGCTACCGTTTGCGCTTTAGTCGAAATATCTGACGTACCGCGTTGCATTCTTGGCAGGCAAGCCTGCTCCCACAGGGTATGCGGTCATCTGTGGGAGCAGGCTTGCAACTACGCGTCCCGCTGCGAACAGTCGCACAGCCGTTCACAACGACTCCAGACACCCCGCCAAATCATTGCCCAGCTTCTCCATCATCTGCTCATACCCCTGAGCAGTGGCGGGGGTGTAGCCGCCCAATCCATCGAGTTCCGCCAGTTTGACCGGCAGCCCTGCTGTCAGGGTTTCGGCCAGGCGAGGGCGCATCGGCGGCTCGCTGAACACACAGGTCTTGCCGACTTCGACCAACCGCGCGCGCATCGCGGCAACGTGCTGCGCGCCGGGCTGCACTTCAGCCGCGACGCTGAACACGCCGGCATGCTTAAGACCGTAGGCATCCTCAAAATAATCGAATGCTTCATGGAAAACGAAGAACGGTTTGCCAACGACCCCCGCTACCCGTGCTTTCACCCGCACATCCATGACATCGAGGCGCTCGTCGAACACCGTCACATTGCGCTGATAATGCGCTGCGTTGGCGGGATCCGCCGCGCTCAAATCCGCGGCCATACGCGCCGCAATCACCCGCGCATTGACCGATGACAACCATAGATGAGCATCCAGACTGCCGGGGCTATGATCATGATCATGCTCGGCGGGATCAGCAGCCTCATGAGACTGGCTGTCCGCCTCGAAGTGACGCAGACGCAAGCCCGGCAACGACTGCACGCTCACAGTAGGCAGGGTACGGCCTTGCAACACACGCGGCAGGAAGCTCTCCATGTCCGGGCCGATCCAGTAGAGCAAGTCGACTTCACGCACCCGCCGCACGTCGGACGGGCGCAGGGCGTAGTTATGCGGCGACGCGCCCGGCGGCAACAGCACCTCAGGCGTGCCCATTCCGTCCTGCACGGCAGCGGCAATCAGCTGCAGCGGCTTAATGCTGGTCAGCACGCGAACCTCAGCATGAGCGGGAGTGATCACCAGAAAACTGGCACTTAACGCAACAAAGAAGGCAAAAAAACGGGACACGATGACCACTCAAGGAGGCAGGAACAGGTAACATAATAACGTCTCTCACAAAAACCGTCGCCGCTCATGCCTAAAACACCGCTGGCCAGTCGTCCCCATGATCATTCCCATTGCGTGCACACCGCACTCTCCGAGGCTGATGCGCTGTGCGCACGCCAAGGTCTGCGCCTGACCGCTCTGCGTCGTCGCGTGCTGGAACTGGTCTGGCAGAGTCATAAGCCGCTGGGCGCCTACGACATTCTCGCGGTTCTCAGTGAAGAGGACGGCCGTCGCGCCGCACCGCCCACCGTGTACCGCGCGCTGGATTTCCTTCTGGAAAATGGCCTCGTCCACCGCATTGCCTCGCTCAACGCCTTCACCGGCTGTAACCACCCGACGCACGCACATCAAGGTCAGTTCTTGATCTGCCGGGAGTGCCGTGCCGCCATCGAGTTGCAACACCCAGCCATCAGCCAGGCCATCATCAGCGCTGCGGCCGAGGTCGGGTTCACTGTAGAAGGGCAAACAGTCGAGATCCTTGGCCTGTGTTCGGGTTGCAAGGCCGCCTGATGAGCACTGCATTGATCCGTCTCGATCAGGTCAACGTGACATTTGCCGGGCAAAACGTGCTGCAAAACATTCAGCTCAGCGTCAAACCGGGCGAAATCGTGACCCTGATCGGCCCCAACGGCGCAGGCAAGACCACATTGGTGCGGGCTGTTCTGGGCCTGCTCAAGCCGAATTCAGGCAGCGTCTGGCGCAAGCCGAAATTGCGTGTGGGCTATATGCCCCAAAAGCTGCATGTCGACCCCACGTTACCGCTATCGGTACTGCGTTTTCTGCGACTGGTCCCTGGCGTTGACCGGCCACGAGCGCTGGCGGCGTTGAACGAAGTAGGCGCCGAGAGAGTCATCGACAGCCCGCTGCAAGGGATATCCGGGGGCGAGATGCAGCGCGTGCTGCTGGCCCGTGCGTTGCTGCGTGAACCTGAATTACTGGTCCTTGATGAGCCGGTGCAAGGCGTCGACGTGGCGGGGCAGGCCGAGCTGTATAGTTTGATCACCCGCCTGCGCGACCGCCATGGCTGCGGTGTGCTGATGGTGTCCCACGACCTGCATCTGGTGATGAGCACCACTGACCAGGTGGTTTGTCTGAATCGGCACGTGTGCTGCTCAGGCCACCCGGAGCAAGTCAGCAACGATCCGGCGTTTGTCGAGTTGTTCGGCAAGAACGCACAAAGCCTGGCGATTTATCACCACCACCATGATCACGCCCATGACTTGCACGGCGCCGTGGTCGAAGAGGCAGCGTCAGCGTCGGTCACGCCCCCCACCCATGTCCACGGAGACAACTGCAAGCATGGCTGATTTTCTACTGTATGCCTTGCTCGCGGGTCTGGCGCTGGCGGTGGTCGCAGGCCCGCTGGGCTCGTTCGTGGTCTGGCGGCGCATGGCTTATTTCGGCGACACCCTGTCCCACGCAGCATTGCTCGGCGTGGCGCTGGGCTTTGTGCTGGATATCAGCCCGGCACTGGCGGTCACCGTCGGCTGTCTGCTGCTGGCGATCACGCTGGTGACCCTGCAACAGCGACAACCACTGGCATCAGACACGTTGCTGGGGATTCTCGCGCCCAGTACGTTGTCCTTGGGGCTGGTAGTGCTCAGCTTCATGCACAACGTCCGTATCGACCTGATGGGTTATCTGTTCGGTGACCTGCTGGCGATCAGTCCTACCGATCTGGCCTGGATTCTGGGCGGCAGCGCGGCCGTACTGGTGCTGATCGTTGCCCTGTGGCGCCCATTGCTGGCCATCACCGTGCATGAAGAGCTGGCGACCGTCGAAGGCCTGCCCGTTGCGGCCTTGCGCATGACCTTGATGCTGCTGATCGCGATCGTGATTGCAGTGGCCATGAAAATCGTCGGCGTACTGTTGATCACCTCACTGCTGATCATCCCCGCCGCTGCTGCGCAACGCCATTCGCGTTCGCCAGAGCAAATGGCCTTGGGCGCAAGCCTGCTGGGCATAGTTGCGGTCTGTGGCGGACTGGCCTTATCGTGGTTCAAGGACACTCCGGCTGGACCGTCTATCGTGGTATGTGCAGCAATGTTGTTTTTGTTGAGTTTTGTCCTCCCCCGGCGAGCGGTGTAGACTTGCTCGTTTTTTGCGCAATTAGAGAATCGCAGGAATGAAGCTGCCCGCCTCCCGTTATCTGCTCCTTGCCGCATTTTCCATCCTGCTGGGTGCCTGTCAAAGTGCGCCGACAGTAGAGACGCCTGCACCTGCCGCCGAGCCCACGGGCTTTGAGCAGCTTGAGCAATCTATCGCCAGCAACGAACTGGCCACCGCCGAAGACCAACTGCTCGCCCTACAAACGCAGATGCCGGACGACCCGCGCATTGAGCAGCACCAACGGCAGTTGGCCGAGGCGTACTTGAAGCGCAGCCAGATCGTCCTGCAAAAAGGCGATGTGAATGCAGCCGCCACCGCGTTGAGCCGCGCCCGGGCGTTGATGCCCAAGGCCCCGGCGCTGACCAGCGGTGTTAACGGCGCAATTGCCCAGGCACGCAAAGCCGAGCTGGAAAAAGTCGAAGCCGAGCTGAAAGCCGCTGAAGCCAAGCGCATTGCGAAGGTCATTGATCCAACCGCCGAGAGCACGACCATCGCGCTGAAAATCGGCGATATGGTGCAGCTGCGTCGCCAATTTGACGCGATTGCCGCCGATGTGACGGCTTTCGATTGCCAAGTCACCCTGCAAGTGCCACGCACCGACGACTACCCGTGGCTGGCAACCCTGCTGACCAAACGCGTCATCAAAATCAATCCTGATTTTGAGTTGCAGCTGGAACGGCAGATCGATCGCAGCCAACCTGCACAGATCGTTCTCAAACCCGCGAAACTGTAACCGCCCATCGCACTCCAGGGAGCGCGATGGCGTCCTCACGCCGGAACAGCCTTGACCTTAGGCTCCCGCGCCCAGACCCGATGCTGGGCAATCGCGGCAAAAAACACCTTGAAGGCCTTGCTGTCGCTGCCACCGACAAACAAGCCTTCATCGGCCTGCAGATGCAGCACGTCCAGCAATTGCTTGGCTTCCCCGTTCAACGCAATAGCCTTGAGGTGCTTGTAGGCCTCAAGCACGAAGTGCAATGCCACGCCATTGGTACTCAGCGCTTTCACCGACTCGATCCCGCCCGCCACAAACACCGCGTCGAAAGCAACCGACGGCATACCCTCCATGGAGGCATCCACAGCGAGGCTCTTGCCCTCTGCGGTTGTGACTGGCGCCGATGTAGGGCCTAGCAGCTTGGCGTGCGCGCCTTCGGCTTCCAAGGCCTTCTTCAGCGCAGTGATGGCAGCACCATCGACGCCGTTGGCCGCAAGAATGGCTACTTTGCGCGAAACGATGTTGCCCGACAGCAGGTTCGCCTGGCTCAGCGCGGGTGACGAGGTGATGGCCGTCGCCTTTCCGGGCAGGGTCCCGGCAACAGGTGCAGGTAAACCAAGGTTTTTCGCCACACGCGCAGCCAGCTCCAGATCGATGTTGGCCAGAATCCCATTAACCTGACGTTCACGAATCCAGAGGCGCTCTACCTTGCCCAACTCAAAGCTGTAGGCCGCGATGATGTGCTCTTTCTCGTGGTGGCTCATGCTTTGGAAGAACAGGGTCGCTTGTGAAAAGTGATCGGAAAACGATTCACTGCGGCGACGAACCTTGTGCGCTTCGAGGCGCTCTGGATAGGTCTCGAAACCACCTTCCTTGGCCGCAGGCGGCGTCTCTTTAGGCCAGCCGCCATCGATGGAGTTAGGCTCATAAGAGGCGCGCCCCTTGTCGAGGGTGGTGCGATGTTGCGCGTCACGTTGCCCATTGTGATTGGGTGCAAGAGGGCGGTTGATCGGAATCTCGTGGAAGTTCGGTCCACCAAGACGGCTGATCTGAGTGTCGGTGTAGGAAAACAGTCGACCTTGCAGCAGCGGATCGTTGGAGAAATCGATGCCCGGCACAATGTGCCCAGGGCAGAACGCAACCTGCTCGGTCTCGGCGAAGAAATTGTCCGGGTTGCGGTTAAGCACCATTTTGCCCAACGGCGTCACCGGCACTAACTCCTCGGGGATGAGCTTGGTCGGGTCGAGCAGGTCGAAATCGAATGAATGTTCATCCTCTTCCGCAACAATCTGCACACCGAATTCCCATTCGGGGTAATCGCCGGTTTCAATAGACTCCCATAAATCTCGACGGTGGAAGTCCGTGTCCTTGCCAGCCAATTTCTGCGCCTCGTCCCAGAGCAGCGAGCACACGCCAAATTTGGGCTTCCAGTGGAATTTGACGAAGCTCGATTTACCTTCCGCGTTGATCAAACGAAAGGTGTGGATGCCGAAACCCTGCATGGTCCGCAGGCTTTTCGGGATGGCCCGGTCGGACATCGTCCACATCACCATGTGTGCCGACTCTGGCACCAGCGAAACGAAATCCCAGAACGTATCGTGAGCGGAGCCGCCCGTGGGCATTTCGTTATGCGGTTCGGGCTTTACTGCGTGAACGAAGTCCGGAAACTTGATGGCGTCCTGAATGAAGAACACCGGCATGTTGTTGCCGACCAGATCGAAGTTGCCTTCATCCGTGTAAAACTTCACCGCGAATCCACGCACGTCACGCACCGTATCACCCGAGCCGCGCGGCCCTTGGACGGTGGAAAAGCGCACGAACACCGGGGTCTTTTTCCCAGGGTCTTGCAGAAAGCCAGCCTTGGTCAGGGCGGCATGGTTTTCATAGGTCTGGAAGTAACCGTGTGCGGCCGTGCCCCGCGCATGAACGATGCGCTCAGGAATACGCTCATGGTCAAAGTGCGTAATTTTTTCACGCATGATGAAATCTTCAAGCAAAGACGGACCGCGATCACCGACCTTGAGCGTGTTCTGGTTATCAGCAATTTTTACGCCCTGATTGGTGCGCAGCGCCTGCTCGGTGGCGTCTGAACGGAACGGTTCCAGACTGTCCAGTTTGGCGTTGGTATTGCCACGGTCCAGGGTGTCAGTACCCGCCAGCTGGCTGTTGCTGGCTTTAGAACCGGTGCCGGTCGTGGTGTTGGTTATGGTTTTTTTGGTAGCCATCAGACTGAAACTCCTCGGTTGCGGGCAGCCCTGACGCCGGTTGAGTCGGCATGGGCATGATCGGCAAAAAACGCTCCTGTCACTGCATTCAGGAAATTCGAGACGCTTAATTACTGACTGAGGCTTAAAACAGCCGTTCCGTTTTTTTCATGACCTTTGGTCTACCCAACGAGCGAACACCGTGACTCGCCGCCATCAATCGCGTTATTGCCGTTTCATAGGTTCGTCATCAAATAAATGCTAAGAACCTCTAGCCAGACAGGCTAAAATGCGCGCCCGGCTTATCCAGCCGGTGTCCGCTGGTAGTAAGAACGCCTGAACATCCGGCCACTTCCACCACCCTTTCTTACCGCGCCCCCACAAGGTTCGCTACGTGATCGAGTTTCATAACGTCCATAAAACCTACCGGGTTGCAGACCGGGAAATTCCTGCCCTGCACCCCACTAGCCTGCGCGTTGAAGATGGCCAGGTATTCGGCCTGATTGGTCATTCCGGCGCAGGCAAAAGCACACTGCTGCGCCTGATCAATCGCCTGGAAACCCCAAGCGGCGGTCAGATCATCGTCGACGGCGAAGATGTCACCGCGTTCGACGCCAACGCTCTGCGGGGTTTTCGCCAACAGGTCGGGATGATCTTCCAGCACTTCAATCTGCTGTCCTCCAAGACCGTGGCCGATAACGTCGCCATGCCGTTGACCCTGGCCGGTGATATGTCACGCAGCCAGATCGATCGGCGCGTGGCCGAATTGCTGGAGCGCGTAGGCCTCTCCGACCAGGCGAAGAAGTACCCGACCCAATTGTCTGGCGGGCAAAAGCAGCGAGTGGGTATTGCCCGTGCGCTGGCGACCAAACCGAAAATTTTGCTGTGCGACGAAGCCACCAGCGCCCTTGACCCGCAAACCACGGCATCGGTCCTGCAATTGCTGGCCGAGATCAATCGCGAGCTTAATCTGACCATCGTCCTGATCACCCATGAGATGGACGTGATCCGCCGCGTCTGCGACCACGTTGCCGTCATGGATGCCGGCAGGATCGTCGAGCAGGGCTCCGTGACGGATGTGTTCCTGCACCCCAAGCACCCGACCACCAAGCGTTTCGTGCAGGAAGACGAGCAAATCGACGAAGGTGAACTGCGCGATGACTTCGCCCATGTGCAAGGCCGCATCGTGCGCCTGACGTTCCAGGGTGACGCCACCTACGCACCGCTACTGGGCACCGTCGCCCGGGAAACCGGGGTCGATTACAGCATCCTCGCCGGGCGCATCGACCGAATTAAAGACACACCCTATGGGCAGCTGACCCTGGCCATTACCGGTGGCGACATGGAAGCAGCCTTCGCCCGCTTCACCGCTGCAGATGTTCACATGGAGGTGCTGCGCTGATGGATGCCCTGACCCACCTGTTTTCCAACGTCGACTGGTACGAAATCTGGGTCGCCACCGGCGATACCCTAGTCATGCTCGGCGTTTCCCTGGCCTTTACTGTGCTCCTGGGGCTGCCGCTGGGCGTGCTGATGTTTCTGACCTCGCCACGTCAGTTACTGGAGAATGATCGCCTGTATTCCGGCGTAGCGTTGATCGTCAACCTGCTACGAGCGTTACCGTTCATCATCTTGCTGATCGTAATGATGCCGCTGACAGAAATCATCACCGGCACGTCGCTCGGCGTCCTCGGCACCTTGCCACCTTTGGTCGCGGGCGCCACGCCCTTCTTCGCCCGCCTGGTCGAGACGGCCCTGCGTGAAGTGGACCGCGGTATTATCGAAGCGACCCAGGCCATGGGCGCGACCACCCGGCAGATCATCATCAAGGCGCTGTTGCCCGAAGCGCGGCCCGGCATCCTGGCGGCCATCACCGTCACCGCCATCGCCCTGGTATCGTTTACCGCGATGGCCGGTGCAGTCGGTGCCGGCGGTCTGGGTGACCTGGCTATTCGCTATGGTTATCAGCGCTTCCAGAACGATGTGATGTTTGTCACGGTCGTATTGTTATTGGTGCTGGTACAGATCCTGCAAACCATTGGCGACAAGCTGGTGGCGCATTTCACCCACCGATAGAAACAATCGATAAACACAGTGGCGGGTCGCCGATCCGCCAAGGCCCGACCGGCCACGGCCACCTCGTCAGGAAGTGACCGCTTCAACGGAGTTGGTGCATGAAAAAGCTTCTTGCCGCATTGGCTGCAGTTGTTGCCTTGGGTGTGCACGCCGATGAAGTGTTGACCGTCGGTGCCTCAGCGGTGCCCCACGCGGAGATCCTTGAGTTCGTCAAACCCATGTTGGCCAAGGAAGGGGTCGATCTGCAAATCAAGGTATTCAGCGATTACATCCAGCCCAATGTGCAACTCGCGGATAAAACCCTCGACGCTAACTTCTTTCAGCATCAGCCAGCCCTGAATGAGTTCAACAAGAGCAACAGCACCGACCTGATTGCCGTGACCAAGGTTCATGTCGAACCCGTGGGCGCTTACTCGAACGGCATACTTAAAAATATCGACGACTTGCCCGAGGGCGCCAACGTTGCCTTGCCCAACGAGCCGGCCAACGAAGGTCGAGCCTTACTGCTACTGGCGAAAAACGGGCTGATCACGCTTAAAGATCCAAACAACATCTTGTCGAAGCCGCAAGATATCGTCGAGAACCCGAAAAATCTGAAATTCCGCGCGCTGGAAGCGGCCACACTGCCGCGCGTGGTGACTCAGGTGGACCTGACACTGCTCAACACCAACTACGCGATGAGCGTCAAACTGGACCCCACCAAAGACGCGCTGTTCATCGAAGGCAGCGATTCGCCTTACGTGAACATCCTGGTTGCACGCCAAGAGAACAGGGACTCGATTGCCATGCAAAAACTGGTCGTCGCCTTGCACAGCCCGGAACTGAAGCAATTCATTCTGGAGAAATACCAGGGCGCAATCGTTCCTGCGTTCTGATCAAACACTGCCACGCACCATTGGCCTAAACTCAGGACACTTTCACTCCCTGAACGAGGATGTTTGTCATGGCGCTGACCCCCTTCCACCTGGCGGTACCGGTCTATGATCTGGCGGCTGCCCGGCATTTCTACGGCGATGTATTCGGTTGCAGCGAAGGCCGCAGCAGCGAGCACTGGGTCGACTTCAATTTCTTCGGCCACCAGTTGGTGATTCACCACCAAGCCAAAAGCACGTCGCAGGAGCAAGCCCTGAGCAATCCGGTGGACGGCCATGATGTGCCCGTGCCGCATTTCGGCGTGGTGCTGGAATGGGATCAATGGGAAGCGCTGGCCGATCGACTGAAATCCAGGGAAACCGCGTTCGTCATCGAGCCATACATTCGCTTCAAGGGCCAGGTGGGCGAGCAGGCGACCATGTTCCTGCTCGATCCGTGTGGCAATGCGCTGGAGTTCAAAGCCTTCAAAGACATCGGGCAGTTGTTTGCCAAGTAATACCGCCTTCGCGAACAAGACTGCGCGTCCCGGTTGCTCCTTGAGGTTTTGATTTGCCTTTGGGATTTTGTGTGAATTGACTGTCGAATTACAGTAAGGCCCCGTTTCCAGAAGGCCGAGCGCAGGCCCCCGGAGCAACGCCGGAGCGAGGGAAATCCGAGCCTAGGCGAGGATCCGTATGGAGGGGCAAAGCGTTTTGGTTACTTTTTGATGGTCCGGCATTCCGGCGCTTGAAAAAGTGACACGCTGTGAGAGCGGAACCGTAATTTCAGCACACGCCAATGCCGGATATACACATCACAACAAATGCCAACACATTGTTTTTAAAGGATTAAAAATCAGTTTGATAGGAGTCCTCGCCCCGTCTTCGACGCCGCGCTGTCGCGCAGCAAACTGGGTCCTAATGTAGGAGCTGCCGAAGGCTGCGATAAGGTCGGCACGACCTTCAGCGGTATCAGGAAGGCGACCGGTTCCCGGTCGATCGCAGCCTTCGGCAGCGCCTACGAATCTGCGTTTTGCTGAAAATACAATGACATTTATACTTTATTTTTCAATCACTTATAGGTTTGATAGAAGCGAATTCATTCGCGAATAGGCCGCCAGCGCCGGGTTACTCCCGCACCAACAACCCTGGCAATTGCGCGAGCATTTTCTGATTATTCAATGGCGACCGGATAAACCCGCGCTGGGTGCCGTCCGGGCCTAGCAGGGCGAGGTTGCCGCTGTGATCGACGGTGTAGTTGGGCTTGCTGGTGTCGGCAGGAATGAACGGGATGCTCACGGCGTTGGCGAGTTTCTGGATGTCATCGACCGGCGCAGTCAGGCCTTGAAACTCAGGATCGAAGTAGCCCAGGTATTGTTTGAGCTGCTGCGGCGTATCGCGATTGGGGTCGACGCTGACCAATACGATTTGCAGCTTGCCCACGACGTCCTTGGGTAATTCGCTTTTGATCTGGCGCAGCTGGGCGAGGGTGGTTGGGCAAATGTCCGGGCAGAAGGTGTAGCCGAAAAACAGCATCGTCCATTTACCCTTCAACTCGTTTATCGCGACCGGCTTGCCGTCCTGATTGATCATCTTCACGTCGGGCAGGTTGCGGCTGATGGGCAGCAGGATGATGCCCGCATCAATCAGCGCAGTCGGATCGCCCTGTCCTCTGCCAGACAGCACCTTGTTGACGGTAAGGCCCAGGACCAACGCCACCAGGGCGACCAGAATAAAAACGGTTTTTTGAATTCGAGTCATAGATTCAACACTAAGTAGTGGTCGACAAGCAGCGCGATAAACAGCAGGAACAAGTAGTAGATAGAGTACTTGAAGGTGTTGATCGCCGCGTGCGGCTTGGTGCCACGGTACAGCACCCAGGCCCATTGCAGAAAGCGCGCGCCCAGCCCCAGGGCACACAGCAGGTACAGCATGCCGCTCATGTGAATCACATAGGGCATGAGACTGACCGCAAGCAGGACAAAGGTGTACAGCAGAATATGCACCTTGGTGTAATGCTCGCCGTGGGTGACGGGCAGCATAGGGATGTCAGCCTTGGCGTATTCCTCTTTACGATGGATCGCCAGCGCCCAAAAGTGCGGCGGGGTCCAGGCGAAGATGATCAGTACCAGCAGCAGCGGTTCGGCGCTGACATGCCCGGTGATGGCGACCCAACCCAGCAGCGGTGGCGCGGCCCCGGCCAAGCCACCGATCACAATATTCTGTGGCGTAGCGCGCTTCAAAAAACCGGTGTAAATCACTGCGTAGCCGAGCAACGAAGCGAGCGTCAGCCAGGCCGTGAGCGGGTTGGTGAACGCCAACAGCAAGGCCTGCCCCGTCACCGCCAGCAACAAGGCAAAGGTCATGGCCGACGCAGGTGACACGCGCCCCTCGGCAATCGGCCGCTTGTGGGTGCGCGCCATTAGTGCATCAATGCGTCGATCCACCACATGATTGACCACTGCCGCGCCGCCCGCGCAAAAGGCGATCCCCATGTTGCCAAACACCAGTATCGTCCACGGCACCCCCGCGCGCGTGGCCAGGAACATGCCGACCAGTGAGGTGATCAGCATCAGCACCAGCACTTTGGGTTTGGTCAGTTCGAGGTAGTCACGCCAAATAGCCTGGCTGTGTCGCTCGCTGATTAGAGTAGCCATGGCATCTCTCCTTCTCGTTATTGTTATTTGCCAGGTTGAAGCTGACCGTGAGCAGCACTCTGCCCGTTAATGCGGTGTCGGCTTTTCGCCTTGGGCGCCCAACCAAGGGCTGAGCGTGTGCGGTAATTCACCAGTGTCATGGTCAACATCAAGGCCGCACCACCGGCGTTATGGGCCACTGCAATCGGCAGCGGCAGATGAAAAATCACGTTGCTGATACCCAAGCCTACCTGAGCCGCCAACGCCAACAGCACCAGGGTGGTCATGCCTTTGAGGCCGACACGCTTGAGTTGCCAGGCCAACGCCAGCAATACCAAGGTCACCACAACCGCACCGACGCGATGCGTCATGTGGATCGCGGTGCGGGCATCGCTGTCCAGTTGCCCGCCCAGATAGTTCGGGCCGATGTGTTGTGTGAGGTGAAAACCATTAGCGAAATCTGCTTTGGGCCACCATTCGCCATGACAGGTCGGCAAATCGATACACGCCACTGCCGCATAGTTGGAACTGACCCAGCCACCCAGGGCGATTTGCGCAATCACCAGCACCAACCCCAGCGCCGCCAGACGGCGCAACCGTGAGGGTAACTGCGGCAAAGGTGCGAAGGCCCCGGACAAACGCAGCGTCAGCAAAAACAACAGGCTCAGGGTCGCGACGCCACCCAGTAAATGCGCTGTGACCACCTGCGGCCAAAGCTTGAGGGTCACCGTCCACATACCGAACGCGGCTTGGGCAATGACCACACAGAGCATCAGCAGCGGCAATTTCAACGGCTGACTGGCCAGATAGCGACGCTGCACGGCCTGTGCCGCCAGCAGCATGATCATCAGCGCCAGCGTGCCCGCAAAGTAACGGTGGACCATCTCATTCCAGCCCTTGTGGGCTTCGACGGGCGCCTCGGGAAAATGCAGTTCGGCGTGCGCCAGTTGCGCCTCGCTGTTGGGCACACTGATAAAGCCGTAACAGCCCGGCCAGTCAGGGCAACCGAGGCCCGCGTGGGTCAGGCGGGTATAGGCACCGAGTAACACCACGACCAGCGCAAGCAGCGTGGCAAGCAAAGCGAGGCGAAATCCAGGTCTGGCCATGACGATGCCCTATCCGATGTTCGACAGTTTCAACAGTTGGCGTAGATCGTTGAGCAGGTCCTTGCCGTCGACCTTGGCGTCGTAACGCAGCACCAGGTTGCCGTGGGGATCGACGATCCAGAGCTGTGGCGTTTCAATGCCGGGTGCGGCTTTGTTGTAGAGCGATAGATCCAGCGAGTAGCGCTGCAACTTCGGGTATTCACGCGTCAGCTTCGCCGCGTAATCGGCATTGAGCGGTTGTGCCACCGCCAGGGCGTGGGTGGCGCGAGACGAGTCCTGGCCCAGGCCGACCTGAATCTGCCTCGCCAGATAGACCAACCGCTGACACTCTGCCGCACAGTCCTGCGGCGCGCTGACCAAGAGTTGCCAGTGTGACTCGTCGGCCTGCACGCCAAGATCGGCGCGACTTTGACCATTACCAATCATCTCGCCGTGATAGTTGCGGCTGTCCGGCACCCAGAACTGCAATTTGTACATGCCGGTGGCGAGGATCATGGGGCCGATTGCCACCAGCAGCACAAGAATCAGCTGCAAGCGCCCCCTACGGCGCTGCTGCGGTGGGCGTGTTTCAGACATGCTGAGTGGATTCATGGCCGCTCCCATGTTCTTTCTCCTTGGCGTTGTGCAATCCGAGATACAGATAAAGGCCGAACAGCGCCGCCGCCATGGCGAACCACTGAACGGCATAACCGAGGTGTTTCTCCGGGCCCATCGCCACCACCGGCCAATCGAGCTGATAAGCCGCGACGCCAGGCTCAAGCCGCAATTCATCGGCAAACCCTTCGCGTCCCAGTTCGGTCCAGAGTTTTGTCGGGACCACGGCAGTGACCAGGCGCGGCCAGGCCGCGCCAGCAGGGTCAGGGCTCAATTGGAAGGTGGCGCCAGAAGGCACATACACCCAGGCATTGAGGTTCAGTACTTGATTGGGGGTGGTGAATACCGGCGGCGTGCGGCGATCCGGCCAGGGTAGCCAGCCACGATTGACCAGCAGCCACAACCCGCTGGCCTGATCGTGAAACGGTTGAATCAGCTCGACACCGCCTCTGCCACCACGGGTGCTGTTATCCAGGAGCAAGCTGTGTTCGGCATCGAACTGACCTCGCAACTGCACGCGGCGATAGGCGGGATCGGCGGTTTGTTCAAGATGGGAACTGACCATCGGCTCCGCCGCACGGTGATCGGCATAATTGGCCAGCAGCACGCGCTTTTCCTCGCCCCGATCAAGCTGCCAAAAGCCGAGAAAAATCAGCAGTGGCAGCAACAGGAACACCACCACCGTGGGTGCGAGGCCGGGTCGGAAGCGCTTCATGGCGCCCCCCAATTGCGGGTAGCTATACTGCAATACATCGCCTATACCTCTCCCGCCCATTCTTTAATCACGTGCCATGGAGTTTCATCATGCTCAAAGCGGCGATTGTTCTAATGCTCATTGCCACGATGATCAGCCTGTTCAGCGGCCTGTTCTTTCTGGTCAAAGACGACAGCAGCTCCACTCGAGTATTGAAGGCCCTAACCGTGCGCGTCAGCTTGGCCGCCATCACGGTCATCCTGATCGCGTGGGGCTTCTACAGCGGTCAGCTGGTTTCTCACGTCAACTGGTAAGCCTTGCCTCTAAAGCACATACACGAAGACAAACAGTCCGATCCACACCACGTCGACAAAGTGCCAATACCAACTGGCCGCCTCGAAACCGAATTGATGCTCGGCATCAAAATGCCCGCGCATCACCCGCATCAGCATCACAAACAGAATGATGGTGCCGATGGTGACGTGGGCCCCGTGAAACCCGGTAAGCATGAAAAAGGTCGCGCCATAGACACCTGAACCCAAGGTCAGGCCCAGCTCGTGGTAAGCCTCGATATATTCCGAAGCCTGCAACGTCAGAAAGCTCAACCCGAGCAAGACCGTCAGCGCCAGCCAGATTTTCAGGGCGCCGCGATGACCTTTTTTCAGCGCGTGGTGGGCAATGGTGACCGTGACACTGGAGCTGACCAACAAGATGGTATTGATCAGCGGCAGGTGCCACGGATTGATGATCTCCCTGGGGCCCGGGAAGAGTTTTGGGTCAGGGGTATTCAGCAGCGGCCAGGCGTACTGGAAATTAGGCCAGAGCATATGCGCGATCCCCTTGGAGCCTTCCCCTCCGAGCCATGGGGCGGACATGTTGCGCACGTAGAACAGGGCACCAAAGAAGGCGATAAAGAACATCACTTCGGAAAAGATGAACCAGGTCATGCCCCAGCGGAACGTGCGGTCCATCTGCGCACTGAACAAACCGGCGTGGCTTTCCTTGATCACGGTGCCGAACCAGCCGAACAGCATGTAGGCCAACAGCAGTCCGCCGACGAAAAAGATCAGCGGCCCGTGGGATTCGGGGTGGCCTGCCTTCATATCGTTGAACCAGGTGCCCAGGCCGAACATAGTAATAAACATGCCCACCGTGGCAATGATCGGCCATTTGCTTTGCGCGGGAACGTAGTAGTGCTCGTGAATTGCCATCTTATTGTTCTCCTTATCGGGCGCCCTGGATGACGACTGCTCGCCATTGAGCCTAACCACCGTTGCTTGCAACATGGGCAACCGGCGGCGAGCGAGCGGTGATATCGAAAAGCGTGTAAGCAAGCGTCAATTTTTTCACGTCCTGGGGCAGGTCGCGGTCGACGATGAAGCGCACTGGCATTTCAATTCGCTCCCCTGGCTGTAGCGTTTGCTGGGTGAAGCAAAAGCATTCGGTTTTGTGGAAGTACACCGCGACCTCGCCCGGTGAAATGCTCGGAATGGCCTGCGCTTTCATGACCTTATTGGTCGGGTTATGGGCCACGAACAGCATCTCGTTGACTGCACCGGGATGTATCACCAGCTCATCACCCTTGGGATAGAAGTCCCAGGACATGTCCGCGTTGTTGCTCGAGACAAACTGCACCTCCACCTGACGGCTCAAATCAACGACCTGCGACCCTTCATATTTGTCGCCCGTCTTGCCATTGATGCCGAGCGCTTTGCACATCACGTCATACATAGGCACCAAGGCAAAGCCGAACGCGAACATCACCGCCACCAACACCAGAAGGCGGATCACCAAGCGCTTGATCGAGCGCGCTTCGTTCATCTCATTTCACTTCTGGAGGGGTGGTGAAGGTGTGATACGGCGCCGGTGAAGGAATACTCCACTCCAGCCCATCCGCTCCCTCCCACGGCTTGGCCGGGGCAGGCGGCCCCCCACGAATGGTCTTGATCACGATGAACAGGAAGAAAATCTGCGTCGCGCCAAAGGTGAACGCACCGATGGACGACACCATGTTGAAGTTGGCGAACTGCAGGTTGTAATCCGGAATCCGGCGCGGCATACCGGCCAGCCCAAGGAAGTGCATCGGGAAGAAGGCCATGTTCATGCCCACGAATGACAGCCAGAAATGCAGCTTGCCAAGGGTCTCGTCGTACATGTGCCCGGTCCATTTCGGCAGCCAGTAGTAGGCTGACGCGAAGATCCCGAAGATCGCGCCCGGCACCAGTACATAGTGAAAATGCGCGACCACGAAGTAGGTGTCCTGATACTGGAAGTCTGCCGGGGCAATCGCCAGCATCAGCCCGGAGAAGCCACCAATCGTGAACAGGATCACGAACGCCACCGCAAACAGCATCGGGGTCTCGAAGGTCAGCGAGCCCTGCCACATGGTACTGACCCAGTTGAACACCTTGACCCCGGTGGGCACGGCGATCAGCAAGGTGGCGTACATGAAGAACAACTCGCCCACCAGCGGGATACCGACCACAAACATGTGGTGCGCCCAGACGATGAACGACAGAAAGGCGATGCTCGCCGTGGCGTAGACCATCGAGGTGTAGCCAAACAGTGGTTTGCGCGAAAAAGTCGGGATGATCGAACTGACCGCGCCGAATGCCGGCAGGATCATGATGTATACCTCAGGGTGCCCGAAGAACCAGAAAACATGCTGGAACAACACCGGATCACCACCACCCGCGGCACTGAAGAAGCTTGTGCCGAAGTGGATGTCCATCAACATCATGGTCACGCAACCCGCCAGCACCGGCATCACCGCGATCAGCAGGAAGGCCGTGATCAGCCAGGTCCAGACGAACAGCGGCATTTTCATCAAGGTCATGCCGGGCGCGCGCAGGTTGAGAATGGTCGCGATCACGTTGATGGCGCCCATGATCGAACTGATGCCCATCATGTGGATGGCGAAGATGAAAAATGTCACGCTCGGCGGCGCATAGGTCGTCGAGAGCGGTGCGTAGAAGGTCCAGCCGAAGTTCGGGCCGCCACCGGGCATGAACAGCGTCGACACCAGCAAGAGGAAAGCGGCCGGGAGCAACCAGAAGCTGAAGTTGTTCATCCTCGGCAAGGCCATGTCCGGCGCACCGATCATCAACGGGATCATCCAGTTGGCGAGACCAACGAACGCTGGCATCACGGCACCGAACACCATCACCAGCCCGTGCATGGTGGTCATCTGGTTGAAGAACGCCGGCTCGACGATTTGCAGGCCCGGCTGAAACAGCTCGGCGCGGATCACCATGGCGAAAGAGCCACCCAGCAAAAACATGCAGAAGCTGAACCACAGGTACAGCGTGCCAATGTCTTTGTGGTTGGTCGTCAGCACCCAACGCATCAGGCCTTTTGCGGGGCCGTGAGCGTGGTCGTCATGGCCGGCGTGGCCATGGTCATCGATCACTGCACTCATGTCCTGTCTCCTGCAAAACGGGGAGCCAAATGCACCAGGGCGAAACGTGAGGAATAGGCAATTGAAGGGGTCATTTGCTGTCCGCCTGTTTCAGAGCCAGCACGTCTTTCGGGGTGACCATGTCGCCTTTGTTGTTACCCCAAGCGTTACGCTCATAGGTAACCACCGCCGCAATGTCCACCTCGGAAAGCTGTTTGCCAAACGCTGCCATCGCAGTACCTGGGCGACCATGGAAGACCGTACTCAAGTGGCCTTCCTTGGGACCGGTGACTGTTTTCGAGCCTTTCAGCGCGGGGAACATCGGTGGTAAACCCTGACCTTCAGCCTGGTGACAGGCCACGCAGGTGGTGTGGTAAACCTTGTCGCCACGGGCAGCCAACTCGTCCAGGGTCCAGTCCTTGCTGGTCAGCTCTTTAAGTTTCAGGGTCTCTGCCTTGCGTCCGGCCAGCCAGGTGTCGAAATCGGCCTGGGATTTGGCCTCGACCACAATTGGCATAAAGCCGTGGTCCTTGCCGCACAGCTCAGAACATTGGCCGCGGTAGATGCCGGGCTTGTCGATACGGGTCCAGGCTTCGTTGATGAACCCCGGAATGGCGTCGCGTTTGACCGCAAAGGCCGGTACCCACCAGGAATGGATCACGTCGGCGGCGGTCACCAAAAAGCGTATCTTCACGCCCACTGGCAGCACCAATGGTTCGTCGACTTCCAGCAGGTAATTTTCGCCCTTGGCTTCTTTGTTATGAATCTGATCAGCCGGGGTCGCCAAGTTGCTGAAGAACTCAACATCCTGTCCCAGGTACTTGTAATGCCATTTCCACTGATAACCGGTGATCTGGATATCAAGCGCCGACTCACTGGTGTCGTACATCCTGATCATCGTCTTGGTTGCCGGAATAGCCATTACTATCAAGATGATAAGTGGCACAACCGTCCAGAGAATCTCGACTGTCGTACTCTCGTGGAACTTAGCCGCCACCTGACCGGTGGAGCGACGGTGAACAATCATCGACCAGAACATGGCGCCAAATACCACAACGCCAATAACTACACATATCCAGAAGATGGTCATGTGCAGGTCGAATACTTCGTGACTGACTTCAGTCGCTCCAGGCGCCATATTCGTGGTCCAGGCGGCTTGCGCCTGGTTGAATATCGACCACAACAGGAGGCCCATCCAGACATGTGGATGTCGCATCATTGCGGGTTCCCCTTATCGTTCTTATTATCCCGCCGGCTTTCACCTGCGGCCAAGGGAGCGGCTGTCAAGAATGGTCGCTTGACGGCCGGGGCCAGGGCTGCAAATGCAGTCGGGCGTCACCAGCTAAACTTCCTTCAGACCCGAGTATAGACAGCGACTCAAACCTCGCCATGCGATCAGGGAAAACTAGTTAGCTGGCTAAATTGTCAATTCGGGGCTATATCGGGCGCGATAAATGTAACGAAACTGGACGCTTTATATATCTGATTCACATAAATATGAATTTGTTATGACAAATGCGTCTTAACAAATTTTACAAGCAAGCTAACGTATGACTTCGTTTTCTTTTCAACCTTGTTTCACTGTCTTCAGGAGCCGTCATGAACACCGCCGCTTTGCGCGAGCAGATTCAACGTGCGCATCAACATGAGGCCAAAACCGGCCAATTGTCGCGCCAGCTGGAAACTCAATTGCCGCACCTTCACCCTGCCATTCACCTACCTGAATTGGACGCAAAGGGAGTTTTGACACGTTTTGTTGCCGCTTATATCGATCTGGTTCCGGACCTGCTTGACGCCGCCCATGAGGTTGCACTCGAGGCCGGTATCGAGGATCAAATCAAACCGGTATTGAAGATCGCCGAACATTTTTTCCTTAAGCCACCGGCGATCATGGAGGGCCATGCAGGTCTGGACAGTCTGTTGGACGAAGCCTATCTGGCGCATCGCCTGGTCGAAGAGGTGAATGACCTCTATATCAAGCATTTTGGCCAGCCGCTGATCCCCTCCAATACCACGGTGGCCAGCGTAATCGCCCATCGGTTGATCGGCGAAGATTTCGCCAACCAACTGGATGAGGCCGTCCATCTTGCCGTGGACGAAATGCTCAACGATGAAAGCTTTGCGCTCGAGTCCGTCGAAGCCTATCGCGAGCGCTTGAGCAGCCCGAACACCGAAGCTGCTTGGAAGCGTTGGCCGTGCCTGTCGCGCCAATTGGGCGTTGGGCTGGGTTTAGAGCAAAACCACACCCACTGACACCATTGCTTGCAGCGCACTGCCATACCGCGCACGACTCAGGCCGAACCGAGGCCCGCCGTCGTGCGCAATCGCCCTTCCAGTCGACGCTTAAGGCCATGAGGTTCGATGACCAAACGCGAGCCTGTGGCCGCATTGGCGCGCCCCCACTCTTCAAGCAGCTCAAGACACGAGTGATCGATATAACTCAGGTTACTGAGCGGTACATGCACGGTGCTGCCGTGCGGGATCGTCCCCAGAACCCGAGTCAGCATCGGAACTTTAAGGAAGGTCGCAGCCCCCATCAGACGCAGCTCCATCTGCCCCTCGGCATCAAGATCAATCAGGCTGACCTTCAAACGAGAGGCTTTCCAGGCCAGTTTGGCCAAGGTCAGACCGAAACCGATCAACACCCCGGTCAACAGATCCGTAAAGATGATCGCCACTGCGGTTGCCGCATAGGTAAACATCGGCATCCGCCCGTAGCGACCCAGCCCGCGAAAGGCCTTGAGGTCGACCAGTTTCAACCCGGTGTAAACCAGCACGCCCGCCAGGCTGGCGACCGGAATGCTTTGCAGCACGCTGGACAGCAGCAACACGAAGGCCAATAACCAGACACCGTGGAAAACCGCCGACAGCCGAGTGCGAGCGCCTGCCTGTACGTTGGCCGAGCTGCGCACAATCACCCCGGTCATCGGCAGTGCGCCGAGCAAACCGCAAAGCATGTTGCCAACCCCTTGGGCGGTCAGTTCCCGATCGAAATCCGAACGAGGACCGTTATGCATGCGATCAACCGCAGCGGCGGACAGCAACGTCTCGGCACTGGCGATAAAGGCCACTGCGAAGGCCGCGATCAGAATGCCCGGATCCGCCAGACTCAGCAGGTCGGCGGGGCGCAACCAGTCAATGGCTTCAGCGAGATTGGCGGGCACCTCGACGCGCTTGATCTGCAAGGCAAACACCAGACTGGTAACGGTGGCGAGACCGACACCCAGTAAAGCGCCGGGTACAAAGCGCAACGCCTTTGGTCGCCATTTGTCCCACAACCACATCACCACAATCGTACCCAACCCGAGCATCCCGGCCTGCAAGCCGGTGCCCGGCCCGATAGCCTGGGCCAGGGTCGCCGGGAACCCGATGAGGTTATCCAGCCCAGACGGTTTGGGTCCGCCGTCAAACATCACATGCACTTGCGACAGGACGATCAACACGCCAATCCCGGCGAGCATGCCGTAGACCACCGCAGGTGCTGTGACCCGAAACCAGCAGCCCAGCTTGAAGCGTCCCGCTAAAACTTGCAGTAGTCCCGCCAGAAGCAAGATGGGTCCCAACATCCCCATCCCGTGCTCGCGAACCACTTCGAATACCAGGACCGCCAAACCGGCTGCCGGACCGCTGACCTGCAACGGCGAGCCAGCCAGCCAACCCACCACCAGACCACCGATGATGCCGGTGATCAGCCCTTTGGAGGGCGGCATGCCCGAGGCAATGGCAATACCCATGCACAACGGCAGGGCGACCAGGAACACCACCACGGAAGCCAATAGCTCCCGAGGCAAAACGGATTTCAGTTCTGCAGTACCCATGACGACTCTCCGGGATTCTTCAGACGTGACTAGGCCCGCCAGCGCATAGGAAGCGCTGCCGCTAGAGGCCCAATCGGGGGGGGGTTAAAGTCAGCCGTTAATCAGATACGAGCGCCTAAAACCGTGCCCTGGGCGTCGCAACCGGTATCGGATGGGTGCCATCGAGCGGCAGGAATCGGTCTTGCGCGGCATCGTAAGCCAGGATTTCGCTGGTCTCGATGCTGTAAACCCAACCGTGGATGAACAAGTGACCGCTGGCCATCTTCGACGCCACCGAAGGGTGCGTGCGCAAATGCTGCAACTGGGCGATGACGTTTTCCTGGGTCAACACGTGCATGCTTTCCTGTTCGTCGGCGCAATGGCAGTTGTCTTCAACCACCGTCTTCGCGACTTCGGCGTGCCGCAGCCATGCCTTGACCGTAGGCATTTTTTCCAGGGTTTGAGGATTGAGGACAGCGCGCATGGCGCCGCAATCGGAATGCCCACAGATGATGATGTGCTGCACGCCCAAGGCAATGACTGCGTATTCAATGGCGGTGGAAACGCCGCCATTCATCTGGCCGTAAGGTGGCACGACATTCCCGACGTTGCGGGTAACGAACAAGTCGCCAGGGGCGCTTTGGGTGATCAGCTCAGGGACGATGCGTGAATCGGCGCAGGCGATGAACATGGCCCGAGGACGCTGGGCCGTGGCGAGTTTCTTGAAGAGCTCTTCCTGCTGCGGAAAAATCTCATGACGAAAATGCAAAAAGCCGTCAACGATATGCTGAAGCGCTGCCTCGGCACTTTCCGCCTCTGGCAAGGCACTGGCCGACGCAGCCGAAGGCTGTTTATCCATGTCACTCATGTCTGGTTCTCTCTGACGGATTGATGTGGATTTTCCTGCTGCTTCTGGAGCGCGACTGATCAGTCACTCCAGGGTCGACAGTAGCCGTCCAAGCTTAATTGAAACTTAATATAACGCTCTAGCCCGCGGTTCCCGAGATCAATGGAGAGCCCCACGCTACAACAACGACATCTGCCCTCCTGGTGGACAAAACGCCTCGCAATCCAGATCAAAGCCTTCGCGCCGGTTCAAGCCCAGCCGTTTAATCGCGACACTGTAGCGCTGGGCCAGCAAATCGGCGAACGGTCCTTCACCGCGCATCCGCACGCCAAAGCGGCTGTCATACACCTCGCCACCACGACTCTGCCGAATCAGGCTCATGACATGCGCCGCTCGCTGTGGATAGTGCGCCTGAAGCCACTCCTCGAACAACGGGGCGACCTCCAACGGCAAACGCAGCATTACGTAGCCTGCACTCAATGCGCCAGCCGCTTTAGCTTCGGTCAGCAAGCGTTCCAGCTCGCTGTCGTTGATCATCGGGATCATGGGCGCGCACAACACGCCAACGGGAATGCCTGCCTGGCGCATCACCCGAATCGCCCTCAAGCGCGCCTTGGGCGCAGCCGCACGAGGCTCAAGGATGCGTTTGAGTTCATCATCGAGCGTTGTCAGGCTGATAAACACCGACACCAGCCGCTGCTTCGCCAACTCGGCGAGTAAATCGAGGTCACGCAGAATAAGCGAACCCTTGGTGATGATCGTTACTGGATGACGATAGCGCAGCAACACTTCCAAGGTCGCGCGGGTGATTTTGTATTCACGCTCAATCGGCTGATAAGGATCGGTGTTGGACCCCAGCGTGATCGGCGCGCAGCGGTATCCCGGCTTGGACAACTGTTGCTCCAACACCGCAGCAGCGTTGGTCTTGGCGATCAATTTGGTTTCGAAATCCAGCCCAGGCGACAGGTCCCAATAAGCGTGGCTGGGCCGCGCATAGCAATAAATGCAACCGTGCTCACAGCCGCGATAAGGATTGATGGAGCGGTCGAAAGGAATGTCCGGCGAGGTGTTGCGCGTAATAATGGTTTTCGCCGTCTCGCTGCGCACCTCGGTGCCTTGGGTCAGGGGCACTTCCTGATACCAGCCATCATCCTCCGCGACCGAGCGGTTGGGCGCGAAACGATTGTGTGGATTGCTGGCGGTTCCGCGTCCGCGCGGGGGCAGAGCAGTGGACATGATGGCTCTCCGGATACTGTCTATGCGTACAGTATCCGCGATCAGCCCGTTTGCCTAGCACCGCCGGGCGAGCGGTCCCCCACACATTAATCAACCCGCCTTACGAATGCTTGCGACATCCCCCGCCGTCACCACGCCCGCCTGATTACCCCAACTGCTGCGGATGAAATTGACCACATCAGCCACCTGTTGATCCGACAAGCGCCAGGCGTAGGCGGGCATGGTAAAGGTCGAGGGCGCCGTATGGGTCGCCGCCAATGTGCCGCCTTTGAGGACGATGTGAATCAACGAGGTCGCGTCTTCGGACTGTAACACCGGGTTGCCTGCAAGCGCCGGGAACACACGGGCATAACCATGCCCGTCAGTGCGGTGACAGGCTGAGCAGTTGTCGATATACACCGCAGCGCCGGCTTTGCTGTCATCGCCTTTCCACAGCGCTTTTGCGACCTGCTCATTGTATTGATGAGGCTGATCGTTAGGGTCGTTGGCGGGCAGGGTCTTCAGGTAGCGGGCGATGGCGGTCAAATCTTCATCGCTCATGTATTGCATGCTGTGTACGACCACGTCAGTCATGCCACCGAACACTGCGCTGCGTTCACTGCGACCGGTTTTAAGGAACTGCACCAGTTGCGCCTCGGACCAACTGCCCAAGCCATCTTTATGATCGCCGCGCAGGTTTTTGGCGATCCAGCCCTCAAGCGGTGCGCTGCCGGACAGGAATTTATTGCCTTCATTCGCGCTGAGGGCTTTTTCCTGCATGGTGATGGCCCGTGGTGTATGGCACGCGCCACAGTGGCCAAGGCCTTCAACCAGGTACGCGCCGCGACTGACCACTGCATCCTGCGCGGCCGGCGCCTGGTAGGCCTCGACCTTCGGCGCGAATACCCAGCGCCAGCCTGCCAACGGCCAGCGCATGCTCAATGGCCAAGGGATGTCGACGTCCTTGTTGTCCTGCACGACAGGCGCAACGCCTTTCATGAAGTAGGCATACAACGCGTGCATGTCGGCTTCGGTCACACGCGCATACGACGGATACGGCATGGCGGGGTACAAGGTACTGCCACTTTTTGAGACCCCCTGACGCACAGCTTTGTCGAAGTCTTCGAAGCTATAGACGGCTATGCCGGTTTTATCCGGGGTAATGTTGGTCGAGTAAATCGTGCCAATCGGCGTGTCCATAGGCAGCCCACCGGCGAATGGCTTGCCATCCTTAGCGGTGTGGCACGCCACGCAGTCACCGGCACGCGCCAGGTATTCGCCCTGTTTGATCAACGCCGAATCCGGGTTATCAGCAGCGAGCGCAGGGACGCCAAAACACAGGGCCAGGGTCGCGATAAGCAGGTTTTTCATGATCATCGCTCCTTATGCCTGAACCAGCGGGCCTGGGTTTTTCAGGTACTGCTCGCGAATCGCCTTGGCCGACCAGTAGGTCAACGCAGCCACCAGACCTGTCGGGTTATAACCAAGGCCCTGTGGGAAAGCGGAAGCCCCTGGGACGAAAACGTTATGCACGTCCCAGCTTTGCAGGTAGCGATTGATCACACTGGTTTTCGGGTCGGTGCCCATGATCGCGCCACCGTTAAGGTGGGTGGTCTGGTAGGCGGCCGTGTTGAAGTGGTCGCCCACTTTTTTGCCCAGCAACGCGATGGCTTTGGGGTTCATGGCTTCGGCAATTTTGCTCAATTTCGAGACCATGAATTGGTTCATTTTGATGTCGTTTTCCTGCCAATCGAAGGTCATGCGCAACAAGGGCTGCCCGTAGACATCACGGTAGGTCGGGTCGAGATCCAGGTAGTTACCCCGGTAGGATTGATGCGCGCCGTGGGCGTCCATCGACACTTGGTGCGAATAAAAATCGGCGGTGGTGCGCTTCCAGGCGCTACCCCAGGCTGGCGTTCCCGGCGGGTTGGACGTACCGGCAATCGGTCGGCTACCGGCCTGATTGACCCACATCGGTGAGCCCCCCACAAAGCCGTGCGGCCCGTGGTCGAAGTTGTCCGCATTGAAGTCATCGATCGCAACACCCGCACCACCCGCGCCGATGAAGTTGTTGGTGTACACGTCTTTGTCGAAAAACGCCTTGATAGTGGCCATGTTCTGGTACGCAAAGTTTTTGCCGACCACACCTTCGCCAGTCTTGGGGTCGTACGGTTTGCCGATACCGGAAAGCAGCAGCATCCGCACGTTGTTGAACTGGAAAGAACCGAGGATCACCAGATCGGCCGGCTGCTCGATTTCGCGGCCCTGCGCATCGACGTAGGTCACACCCGTGGCCTTGGTTTTGCTGCTGTCGAGGTTGATCCGCAGCACATGGGAGTTGGGCCGTAGCTCGAACGTCGGGGTCTGTTTGAGCGCGGGCAGGATATTCACGTTGGGCGAGGCTTTGGAATACATGTAGCACACGTACCCGCTGCAAAATCCGCAGAAGTTGCACGGCCCCATCTGCGCGCCATAAGGGTTGGTGTAGGGCCCGGAGGTGTTGGCCGAGGGCAGGTCATACGGTTTGTAGCCCGCTACGCCTGCGGCTGTGTGAAACAGCTGCGCGGAGTAGGTTCTTTTCTGCGGCACCAGTGGGAAATGATCGGAGCGATCAGGCGCATATGGATTGCCACCTTTGCCCTGGCCGACATTTTCGCCCTTGACCGTCCACGCCTGACCGGAGGTGCCGAAAACTTTTTCGGCGAAGTCGAAGTGCGGCTCCAGCTCTTCGTAGCTGACGCCGAAATCCTGAATAGTCATGTCCTTGGGAATGAAGCTTTTGCCGTAACGTTCTTCGTAATGACTGCGCATGCGAAGCTCGATCGGGTCGACACGAAAGTGCACGCCAGACCAATGCAAACCAGCGCCGCCCACACCGTTGCCGGGCAAAAACGCACCGAGCTGGCGGTTGGGCAGGGCTACGTCATTGACGCTGTGCCGGATGGTCACGGTTTCCTTGGAGATGTCCTGAAACAGCTTTTTGCGCACGCTGTAGGTCAGTTCGTCGATCACCTGTGGGTAGTTGCCGTCCGGGTAGGTGTCTTGCATCGGCCCGCGTTCAAGGGCAAGCACATTGAGCCCGGCTTCGGTGAGCTCTTTGGCCATGATTGCGCCGGTCCAGCCAAAGCCGATGATCACTGCATCAACCTTCTTCATGACGGTTGCCATACTCAAGCCCTCTCGCCGCGAATGGACACTGCCGGGAATGGGTAGGGTTCGTTGCGTTCGACCCAATCCATGAAGTCGGCGCGAGCGCCTGGGAAACCGACCATAGTCCAGCCGACCAGGCCCTTATTGCCACCGTGGATCGGGTCGCAGAAAAACCCCTCCTTGGTGTTTTGCAGCAGCAGATTGAAAAACAGGCTCGGCGGCACGCTATCGAGCGTCGCCTCGTCAGCTTCCAGCTGCTTGAGTGCCTCGTCCTGCGCAGACGGGCTCAACTCGGCGAAGACTTTGCCGTGTTGCTGTTTGCACCAAACGTCGCAGGCGGCGATGCCCAGACGGTAGATTTCCTTGGGCACCAGCTTGCTCTGCCAGCCCATTTCCGGCGGGGCATCAGCCACGAAAGGCCCTTGCATGAACCACAGCGCACCGCTGGCATACGGCGTGTTCATCTGCCGATCAATATATTCCGGCGCGCCGGCTTCAAGGGCGCCAGGGCCTTGCTCGTCAGCCGGAATCAGGCGCGCGACCGCCGCCTTGATGAAGGCCCATTCTTGCGCCGTGAAGTAACTTGGCTCGTACACCGCGTTACGGGCCGGGGCTTCGGGTGGCGGCGTGGCGGTGGTCACAATCGATGGCTGGGCCAATACGACGCTACTGCCCAGACCGAAACCGGCACTGGCGACCGTCACCACGGGGATCAGCGTCAGGGTTTTGCGCAGAAACTCACGCCGCGGGTTGTCTTGCTCAGACATGGGAGACCTCATCTTGCGATCACGGTTAAGGAGCCGCTCTTGGGCGGCCAGTCTTTTCGGGGCTGTTGGGTCGCACAGACAAGGTGTCACGACTTGAATTACAGAACACGCCGGCAAACTTAAGTTACAAATGGTAGCAGGCTAACAATAAGAAAAATCGTTTCAGCGTCAAAAATCAGATTATTCCGACAAATGAAACCGGTATCAGCTTCAAAATAACCGTTCTTTTAGGCGAAAAAAGGCCATGACTGTCCCCCTGAGAGACTAGGTCATGTTTTGAGAAAGGATGTGTGGCAGAGAGGATTCGCAGCGGGACGCGTAGTCGCAAGCCTGCTCCCACACAGTCTGTTATTTTCTGTGGGAGCAGGCTTGCCTACGAATATCGTGGCGCGATCTAACTCGGATCGACCGGCTTTTTCAGCTTCGGATTAGGAAAAAACTGCACGCCCTGCACCTTTGGATCTGCCGGTTTCACTACGGGTTTGTTGACCCGCGTGCCGAGTTCTTTGGGCACGGACAGCCCCTGCTCGTTGAGGGTGTCGGAGTAACCGCAGCTCACGCATTCGCGGTGAGGGACGTCATTCTCGTTCCACATCATCAACTTGTCGGGCTCGCTGCACGCCGGGCAGACAGCCCCGGCGATAAAGCGTCTTTTAGTGATCGTTACCGATGCCTCGGTCATAGTGCCACGCCCTCGCTCAAGCCTGAATGGCGCAAGAGTGCGTCAATCGAGGGCTCACGTCCGCGAAAGTCGACGAACAGCACCATCGGCTCCTGAGAGCCACCACGCGCCAGAATCGCTTCGCGGAAGGCACGACCGGTGTCGGCGTTGAACACACCTTCTTCCTCGAACTTCGAGAAGGCATCGGCCGACAATACTTCAGCCCACTTGTAGCTGTAGTAACCCGCGGCATAACCGCCGGCAAAGATGTGCGCGAAGCTGTTGGGGAAGCGGTTATAGGCCGGCGGACGCATCACCGACACTTCATCGCGGATGCCCTCAAGCACTTGCAGCACACTGCGACCGTCGCCATGGGTGGCGTGCAGTTCGAAATCGAACAGCGAAAATTCCAATTGGCGAACCATCATCAGCCCGGACTGGAAGTTCTTTGCGGCCAGCATTTTTTCCAGCAAGTCTTGTGGCAGCGCATCGCCGGTTTCGTAATGAGCCGAAATTAGCGCCAGACCTTCAGGCTCCCAGCACCAGTTCTCCATGAACTGGCTTGGCAACTCGACCGCATCCCACGCCACGCCGTTGATCCCGGAAACGCCCGCGTGTTCAACGCGAGTCAGCAGGTGATGCAGGCCATGACCGAATTCGTGGAACAGGGTGGTGACTTCATCGTGGGTCAATAGCGCAGGCTTGCCGCTAACGGCCGGGGTGAAGTTGCACACCAGGTTCGCCACCGGGTTTTGCAGCTGACCTTTAGCGGTACGACGACGATCCCGCGCACCGTCCATCCAGGCGCCGCCACGTTTGTTGGCACGCGCATAGAGGTCGAAGAAGAAGCGCCCGATGTGCTGGCCGTTCTCTTTGATTTCGAACAGGCGAACATCCGGGTGCCAGGTGTCGAAGCCTGTTTGCTCGGCGATTTCGATGCCATACAGGCGCTGCACGATAGCGAACAGGCCGCTCAGCACTTTATCGATAGGGAAGTAGGCGCGCAGGGTTTCCTGGGAGACGCTGTAGCGTTGCTCGCGGAGTTTTTCTCCGTAGAAACCACTGTCCCAGCTTTGCAGATCGGCGCAACCCTGCTCGGCGGCATAAGCCTTGAGCTGTTGCAGGTCTTGAACGGCGAACGGCTTGCTGCGCTTGGCCAGATCGCGCAGGAAACTCAACACGTGATCGCTGGTCTCAGCCATCTTGGTCGCCAGGCTCAGCTCGGAGAAGCTGGCGAACCCGAGCAACTGGGCCAGTTCACGGCGCAGGTCGAGGATGTCTTCCATGACCGGACCGTTGTCATTCTGACCGGCATTCGGGCCTTGATCGGAAGCTCGGGTACAGTACGCCGCGTAAATTTCTTCACGCAGGGCACGGTCTTCGGCGTAAGTCATCACCGCGTAGTAGCTCGGGAATTCCAGGCTGATCAACCAACCCTCGAGATCCTTGGCCTTGGCGGCAGCGGCCATTTGCGCTTTGGCTGAGTCCGTCAGGCCGGCGAGGGCGGCTTCGTCGGTGACGAGCTTGGTCCACGCCTGTGTCGCGTCGAGCAGTTGGTTGGAGAAGCGGCTGCCCAGCTCAGACAATTTGCTCTGCACCTCGGCATAACGCTGTTGCTGTGCAGGCGGCAAATCGATACCCGACAGGCGGAAATCACGCAACGAGTGCTCGATAATGGTTTTTTGCGCCACATCGAAGCCTGCGGCTTCCGGGCTGTTGGCCAATGCCTCGAAGGCCTGGAACAGTTCGCGATTTTGGCCCATCTCGGTAGAGTAGGCGCTCAACGCTGGCAGGCAAGACTCATAGGCCTCACGCAATTCGGCGCTGTTGCACACGGCATTCAGATGACTGACCGGGCTCCAGGCAGCACCCAGGCGGTCATTGAGCTCGTCCATGGCCAGGATCAGCCCGGCCCAGGTCGGCTGTTTACCCTCGGTGATGAGGATCTCGGCAATCGCGCTGCGGTTGTCGGCAAGGATCTGTTCAATCGCCGGTTTGACGTGCTCGGCACGGATCGCCGAGAACGGTGGCAGGTCATACGGCTGCAAAAGAGGGTTGTTCGCGCTCACGGTTTGGCACCTTGGCTGGAAGAATCACTGGCACATCTTAATTACAATCGGCGCTGACCGCAGCACTTAGACCCATCTATAAGTCTTAGAGAAGTAACCTATCGTGACTATTCGCAAATACCAGAACCACATTCCAGTGCTCGCCGAGCGTGCGTTTATCGATCATTCGGCGGTGGTGATCGGCGATGTCGAGATCGGCGCTGACAGTTCGATCTGGCCGCTAACCGTAATTCGCGGCGACATGCACCACATCCGCATAGGCGCGCGCACCAGCATCCAGGACGGCTGCGTGCTGCACATTTCCCATGCGGGCCCGTTCAACCCGGACGGCTTCCCCCTGCTGATCGGCGATGAAGTGACCATAGCCCATAAAGTCATGCTGCATGGCTGCACGGTCGGTAATCGCATCTTGATCGGCATGGGCAGCATCGTTATGGACGGTGCGGTGGTCGAGGACGAGGTAATCATCGGTGCCGGGAGTCTGGTGCCACCGGGCAAGCGCTTGGAGAGCGGGTTCCTGTATGTCGGCAGCCCGGTGAAACAGGTGCGGGCGCTGACAGACAAAGAGCGGGCCTTCTTCAGTTACAGCGCCAGCAATTACGTGAAGCTCAAGGATCAGCACTTGGCCGAAGGTTATGATCAGCCGTTCTGACAGATACGTTATCCACAGGCCCTCTTTAGGATTCTCATGCATTACCAGAATATTCTGTTCGACCTCGATGGCACCCTGACCGACCCACGCCTGGGGATAACTCGCTCGATCCAGTTCGCGTTGAGCCGCCTGGGTATCGATGAGCCTGACCTGACCAGGCTCGAACACTTTATCGGTCCACCCTTGTTGCAGGCGTTCATGCAGTTCTACGACTTCGACGAAGCCAAAGCCTGGGAAGCGGTGGGGTTTTATCGCGAGCGCTTCAAGGTCACCGGGCTGTATGAGAACGAGGTATTCGACGGTGTATTCGGGCTATTGGAAACCCTCGCCAGCCAGGACCGTGCTCTGTATATCGCGACCTCCAAACCGTGGGTCTTCGCCCGTGAAATCGCCCGGCATTTCGACTTTGCCAAGCATTTCAAGGTGATCTACGGCAGCGAGCTGGACGGCGCCCGCACCGACAAAGTCGAGCTGATCCGCCATCTGCTGGCTGAAGAGGGTCTCGACCCGAAGCAGACGTTGATGATCGGTGATCGCAAACACGACTTGATCGGGGCCCAGCGTAATGGCCTCGACGTGGTGGCCGTGGGTTATGGGTTTGGCAGTCATGAAGAGTTGATGGCGGAGTCGCCGACCTACCACTTCGCGACGTTGGCCGAGTTGCATGCGGCGTTTTTGAAGATGGCGTAATTGCCGCAAAACCTGCGGTGACATGAATGAGTGCCGGGAAGTGTGTCGATCGCAAATGTAGGAGCTGCCGAAGGCTGCGATCGGTCGGGAACCGGCCGTTGTATTTGATCTTCTGAAGGCCGTTCCGGTCGCCCGCGACCCCGGCTTATCGCAGCCTTCGGCAGCTCCTACAGTCATGTGTCTGATCCTGCCAGCCTCCGCAGCGCCAGCTTGCGCTGTTGCACCGGCAGCCCGCCCAGCTTTTCCACTGCAGTGTAGAACGCGGGCCAGTCACCGTTGACCTGCTTGTACAGCGCGGCAAATGCCGGCAAAAATTGGTCATACAGCCCGAACGGCAGCAGCTTGGCGTTGTTCATGGGGGCATTGATCCAGGGATCGAAACGTCTATCGCCGCCCCACTGCGTATCGCGCATCTGACGATAAGCACTGCGCAGTTGCTCGAACTCGGCCGCTTTGCGCGCTCGCATGACGTCGGCCGAGAGTGGCTGAGCGTAGAGTTTTTTCAACCGTTCCCGCGTATCCAGCACCAGTTGAATAAATTGATCGTTTTGTTTCAACGCCGACAGGCTTTGCGGGGCTAACCCCCGCGCGACGCGCCATTGACGGCCGCCTTCCTGCTCGACGAAGTTGGCGTAGGATTCGTTGAACTCGGTGTCGTCCTTCACATAGAAGCGCTGATGCGCCAACTCATGGAAAATCAGCACCGCCATGCGCTCATCGCCACGACTCAGCATTGAGCTCAGGATTGGATCGTCAAACCAGCCCAAAGTGGAATAGGTTTCGACCCCGCTCAGGTAGACGTCCATGCCGGCCTGACGCTGCAACGCAGCCTCTCCTCTGGCCCCGCTTTGGCTGTAATAACCGCGATAGGCGATGCACCCCGCGATGGGAAAGCAATGGGTAACCGGGTCCAGCGAGAACTCTGCGGTAGAGAACACATTCCACACCACATAAGGCCGGCCGACATCGACATACAAGCGATAGCTCAGGTTATCCGGCAGGTGCAACTGGCGGCTGGCGAAAACCCGGGCCTGCTGCGACTTAACCAGATGCTCGCGTAACGTCGGGTCGCGGCTTGGGTCGGCGATGATCTCGGCCACCGGCTCGCGGGCGTGCAGCAAGCGCCATTGGCCGCTGGCCAATTGGCCGTAGTAATTGATGCTGGAGCAGCCGCCAAGCAGCAGCAACGTCAGCAGGGTAAAACCACGGCAGAAAAACAATGCGTCGCGTCGAATCATGCCCCACCCTTAATGTCTTATTCAGTATGCGTTTATGCCGGACAGCCCGGCCCTGACGCAACTATCACCGACACCTGTTCGATCGCGGAGCCTGTCATGCGTCAGCCACTGTTGATAACCGCCCTGATTGCCCTTGCCGGTTGCGCCAGCCCTTTGCCGCCGGTTGATCCACAGCAGGCATGGGTCGATATGTTCACCTACACCGGGGACCTGGTGATGGCCGACAAACTCGACGGCAAGCGCCTGGACGACGGGCGTTACTTTCAGGTGACACCCGGCAGCCACGAATTGCAGATGCGCTATGACTATGAGATCTACGGCGGTGGGTTTGGTGGGCTCATGGAAAGCACGTCGCGGACGTGCTACATCGTCCTGCGCTACGACCACTTCGCCCCAGGGCAACATTATCGTCTTGAAGGACGTTCGGCCGGCATCACCATCAGCGGCCGTCTGTATGACGCCCAGCGCCAGATCGTCGCCGAAGACCGCGAGGTCACCTGCCTGTGATCATTTGTCGTTCTTTTGGTAGATGATTTTTTTTGTACCGCCGTCGCAGGTGCCGACGACCATATTCTGGTCATGCACCTCGTCATTGCTGACGATTTCCAGGGTGTAGGAGTTTACTTTATTGGCCTGAACTCTAGCCTCTATCTCGGCCTTGAGTTCTTCGCAGGGTTTGACTGCCGCCAACGTGCTGGTAGCTGACAGGGTACAGATAACAGCTAAAACGAAACGTTTCATGCTCGACTCCTTCGATACAACGTACAGAGTACTGTGCTAAAGCTGCGACGATCCATTCGTCTTTCATCAGGTCGGCCACGTGCAACGCAAATAGATGTTCTGGAGACTGGAGTGGAGGGCGAGTGAACAGCCCGCACAGGCTGAGCTGTGCGAGCGTGGTCGTGGCAACGAGATCAATTAGCTGACCAACGTCGCATCCAGGGTGATTTTAGCCTTCAGCACTTTGGACACCGGGCAGCCTTCTTTGGCTTTCTTCGTCAGTTCGTCGAACTGCGCCTGCGTGGCGCCGGGAATTTTCGCTTTGAGAATCAAGTGCACGGCGGTGATATCAAAACCACCTGCCGATTGCTCCAGCGTCACAGCGGCTTCGGTGTCGATGCTGTCGGCTTTCAGATTGGCTTCGCCGAGAATCATCGACAACGCCATGGAGAAGCAGCCCGCGTGGGCCGCGCCGATCAGCTCTTCCGGGTTGGTGCCCTTGCCGCCTTCAAAGCGCGCCTTGAAGCCATAGGGGGCTTTATTAAGGACATTGGTTTCGGTAGAGAGGCTGCCAATACCGCTTTTCAGATCGCCTTCCCAATGTGCCGATGCTTTTTTGATGATGCTCATAGTATCTCCTCATGACAGTGTGCGAGGGGTTCGCACAGGGGATAAGGTTCTGAGGATCGTCGTCTCGATAAAGTTCAACTGTCGGAAAAACCTAGTATTTCAGTAGGTCTTTTCCGAGCCTGCCATTGAAACTCAGAGATCTGCCCACACTTTTTAGAGATCAGGGTGGGTTTTGGTCATCATCGGACGTCATGGACCAAGCCTGCACAAAATACTCCAGAGGCTATTTAGCGGCTTATGAAACGTTTAGCGGATATCAAAATCTCAACCCTCGATCTGGTGCCCGTGCGTCAGGATGCCGGCCCGGCGCAGTCTCTGCGTAATTCGCTGGATCTGGCACAGCATGTTGAAAAACTCGGTTACAACCGCTTCTGGGTCGCCGAGCACCACAACATGGACGGCATCGCCAGTTCGGCGACTGCGGTGTTGCTCGGCTACCTGGCCGGCGGCACCTCGACGATTCGCGTCGGGGCGGGCGGTGTCATGCTGCCTAACCATGCCCCCCTCATCATCGCAGAACAATTCGGCACCCTCGCCAGCCTGTACCCGAACCGGATCGATTTGGGCTTGGGCCGCGCACCAGGCTCCGATCAAATGACCGCTCGTGCCCTGCGTCGCGAGCGTTCCGGCAGTGCCGACGATTTCCCTGAAGACGTTACCGAACTGCTGCGTTATCTCGGCCCGCGCACACCTGATCAAAAAGTGATCGCCGTGCCCGGTTCGGGCACTAATGTCCCGGTCTGGTTGTTGGGTTCCAGCTTGTTCAGCGCGCAGCTAGCAGGGGAACGTGGCCTGCCCTACGCCTTCGCCTCACACTTCGCACCGGGTTATATGCACGAAGCCATCCGCGTCTACCGCAATCATTTCAAGCCTTCGGCCTTTTTGGAAAAGCCGTATGTCATGCTCGGCGTGCCATTGGTGGCTGCCGATACCGATGAACACGCGGATTACCTGGCGACGTCGGTCTATCAGCGGATTTTGGCATTGATGCGCGGCCAAAGCCTGATGCAACGCCCACCCGTCAAAACCATGGACGGCCTGTGGTTGCCCCATGAGCGCGAAGCGGTCGCGAGTTTCCTCGGCCTGGCGATGGTCGGTGGTCCACAGAAAATCCGCGCCAAACTGGACGTGCTGCTGGAGCAAACCCAAGCCGATGAATTGATCTTCACCTGCGACCTGTATGAGCACGCGGACCGGCTGCACTCGTATGAAGTTCTGGCGCAAACGGTGCAGGGCTAAATCCAGGCAAAAAAAACCGACGCCATGTGCGTCGGTTTTTTATGAGCCTGTAACCCATCAGCCGCGCTTGTACACGATTTTCTTGGCGCCGCCTTCACAGGTGCCGACGACTTTGCCGCCGGCCGCGCTGCCTTTGGCGACGACCTCCAATGTGTAGGACGATGCCCCTTTCGCCTTAATCTTTGCGTCGATTTCCGACTTCAAATCATCACAGGATTTGCCAGCAGCCATCGCCGTTCCAGCGATGCTCAACAAACCAACCGCCAATAGAAACATCTTCATTGGTCACACTCCCTCGTTAGGTTAACCAGGTTGAAAAACAACCCAAGTCCTTAGCCACGCCAACGGTTTCTCGACAGCGGGTTCTTTGCGTGCAGCAGAAATTATGGCAATCGGCCAGCGTAAAAGTTCAGCAATCAGCTATTCGCAATTCGGAAACCGACGTTCAACGTGACCTGATAGTGCGCAACTTTGCCATCTCTGATGTGACCACGGGTATCCAGCACCTCGAACCACTCCAAGAGCTTGATGCTTTTGGCGGCTTCAGTGATTGCGTTATTGATCGCGTCTTCGATGGAGGTGGACGACGAGCCGACCAGCTCGACTTTCTTGTACGTATGGTGATCAGTCATGGCAGTTCTCCTGAAGGTGTCGGTAAGAGCGTAGCAGTGAAATTGCTCACTGCTTTGTGGGCAAAATCTTTTGAAACGCTCATACGTACTGCACTTTCCTGCAACATTGCAGTCGGAAACAACACATGCCTCTCATCAATGCAGGAGATCCACCATGGCCAACACCTCCTTACGTAAAGCCTCGTTGCAAAGCATGGAAGCCGAAATTGAAAGTCTTCTCAAGTCCCTTGAGAGCCTTAAAGCCGACGCCTCGGAAGAGTCGCACAAAACCCTGAAAGCCCTGAAAGCCAACGCCGAAAGCGCACTGAGCCATTCACGCCACCTGCTCAGCGATGTGTACGAAGACGTCAAAGAAAAGACCCGCGAAACCAGTGTCGCTACCCGCGATTACGCCCAAGAACACCCCTGGACAACCGCCGGTGTTGCACTCGGCGCAGTCGGCCTGCTGGCCGCCTATCTGTTGTGCAAACGGGCTAACTGATCTCAGTCTCTGGCAGCACGCTTTAGCTCGGTCTTGAGCCACTGCGCCAACTGCTGGGCACGCCCGTCTGCGGCGCGCTTAGGCACCCACAGCGCTAGTTGCGCCGGGGTTTCACTGAAGCCCCATGGCGCAGCCAGGCGTCCGGCGCGCAGGTCATCGGCAACCAACGGTTCCGGGGCAATAGCGATGCCCAATCCGGCGACGGCAGCCTCCAGCAAATAATACAAATGCTCGAAACCCTGCCCGTAATGCAACGCATCAGGCTCGATGCCGTTTTGTTGCGCCCAACTAGGCCACGCTTGCGGTCGTGACGTCGTTTGCAGCAATGCTTCACCCAGCAGCGCCTGCGCCGGCGCCTGGCGCAGTTGCTCGAAACGCGCAAACCGTGGGCTGAGGACCGGACCGATACGTTCGCTGGCCAGTTCATAGACCTGCATGTCCCCAGGCCATGGCGGCTCGGCGAAGATCAGCAAGGCGTCCAGCCCCGGTCGGCGAGGGTCGAGATCGCCTTCGCCTGCCGATAAGTGCAGACGCAAATCCGGCAGCTCGGCATTCAGTCGCCCCAGACGTGGAATAAACCAGCGTGCCAGCAGGCTGCCCGAACACCCCAGAACGAAAGGGGCGTCGGCGCCGCTTTGGGTCAGCTCGGCGCAAACGTTACGCAAACGCTCGAACGCCTCGCCACTGGCGTCGCGTAAACGAATGCCGGCATCTGTGAGTTTAAGGCCGCGCCCGTCTTTGACAAACAAAGGCAAACCCAAGTGCTCTTCGAGCACTTTGAGCTGGCGGCTGACGGCACCATGGGTGACGTGCAGTTGCTCGGCAGCCTGACTGACACTGTTCAAGCGCGCCGCGGCTTCGAAGGCGCGCAGGGCGTTGAGGGGAGGGAGATCTCGGCGCATGGTATATGTGAGTTTTCCTGACAGGTTGCGCCGATCTTATCGGTTTTCAACAACGCTGGCGCTGGTTAAAGTGGACTCATTGCCTGACTGGCTAATCCTTTTCGTCAAACCACCTGGAGGTCCCATGACCCAGACTAACTTCAGCAGCGGCCCTGATGCCAACGGCCTGTTTGGCTCATTCGGTGGCCGCTACGTGGCTGAAACCCTGATGCCACTGGTACTCGACCTGAACCGCGAGTACGAAGCCGCCAAGATCGATCCCGAATTCATCGAGCAACTGGCCTATTTCCAACGTGACTACATCGGTCGTCCGAACCCGCTGTATTTCGCTGAACGCCTGACCGAGTATTGCGGCGGCGCGAAAATCTACTTCAAGCGCGAAGAGCTGAACCACACCGGCGCGCACAAGATCAACAACTGCATCGGCCAGGTGTTGCTGGCCAAGCGCATGGGCAAGAAGCGCCTGATCGCTGAAACTGGCGCGGGCATGCATGGCGTGGCCACCGCCACCGTCGCAGCCCGCTTCGGTCTGCCGTGCGTGATCTATATGGGCGCCACCGACATCGAGCGTCAACAGGCCAACGTGTTCCGCATGAGGCTGCTGGGCGCGGAAATCGTCCCGGTCACCTCCGGCACCGGCACCCTGAAAGACGCCATGAACGAAGCCCTTCGCGACTGGGTGACCAATGTCGACGATACCTTCTACATGATCGGTACCGTGGCTGGCCCACACCCATACCCGGCGATGGTCCGCGACTTTCAGTCGATCATCGGCAAAGAAACCAAAGTACAACTGCAGGAAAAAGAGGGCCGCCTGCCAGACAGCCTTATCGCCTGTGTGGGTGGCGGTTCCAACGCCATGGGCCTGTTCCACTCGTTCCTCAATGACGCCAGCGTCCAGCTCATCGGCGTCGAAGCCGGTGGTCACGGGATTCATACTGGCAAGCACGCCGCCAGCCTGAACGGCGGTGTTCCCGGCGTTTTGCACGGCAATCGCACCTATCTGCTGCAAGATGCCGACGGCCAGATCGCTGATGCGCACTCGATTTCAGCGGGTCTGGATTACCCTGGCATCGGCCCTGAGCATGCTTACCTGCACGAAGTGAAGCGCGTTGAATACGTCAGCATCACGGATGACGAAGCCCTCGAAGCCTTCCACCACTGCTGCCTCCTGGAAGGCATCATCCCCGCCTTGGAGACCGCCCACGCCCTGGCCGAAGCCATGAAACGTGCAAGCAACCTGCGCGATGACCACTTGATGGTGGTCTGCCTCTCGGGCCGTGGCGACAAAGACATGCAAACCGTGATGAGCCACATGGCCGCCGACGACAAAACTCAGGAGCAACTGGTATGAGCCGCCTGGAACAACGTTTTGCCGAGCTAAAAACCGAAGGCCGCGCAGCCTTAGTGACCTTCGTTACCGCCGGCGACCCTGGCTACGAGGCCTCGCTGGCGATCCTGAAAGGTTTGCCGGCCGCTGGCGCCGATGTGATCGAGCTGGGCATGCCCTTCACCGATCCAATGGCTGATGGCGTGGCGATCCAGTTGGCTACCCTGCGTGCGTTGGACGCCGGGCAGACGCTGGTGAAAACCCTGAAAATGGTTCGCGAATTCCGCGTCGATGACCAGACCACACCGATCGTGCTGATGGGTTACTACAACCCGATTCACCGCTTTGGCGTCGAAGCGTTCGTCGCTCAGGCTAAAGAAGTCGGCGTCGACGGTTTGATCATCGTCGACCTGCCGCCAGAACATGACACCGAACTGGCAACCCCGGCCCAGGCCGCGGGCATCGACTTCATTCGCCTGACCACACCGACCACCGATGACGTGCGCCTGCCACGCGTACTGGAACGCAGCTCCGGCTTCGTTTACTACGTGTCGGTCGCAGGTGTCACCGGTGCGGGCTCTGCCACCACCGAACAGGTCAAAGGTGCCATCGAGCGTTTGCGTCGCCATACCGATCTGCCGATCAGCGTCGGTTTCGGCATCCGGACCCCAGAGCAGGCGGCCGCGATTGCCAGGTTGGCTGACGGTGTTGTAGTGGGCTCGGCACTGGTGGACAAGATCGCCACTGCAGCGTCACCGGAGCAGGCAATAGACGGCGTTTTGAGCTTGTGTGCAGCGTTGGCCGAGGGCGTGCGCAAGGCCCGTGTCAATTTAGAGTAAAGATTTGGAGTGTGAGGAATTTAAATCTCGGCTGACACACTAAGTAACAAGCGAAAGGGGTTTAGAGCCATTGGCTTAAACCCCTTTTTGCTGACCGAATTTCGAGGAACGAGAAATGAAACTGCCAACCCGTTTGATTGCAGGCCTGGGCATCTTGATGATCAGTGCCAGCCCGTTGTTGCATGCCGATGAACGCGATCAGCGTGGCGGCCAGGATGGAGGCCGTCAGGGCGAAAATCACCAAGGTAATGGCAACCAGGATAATCGCGGCCACGATGAGCACAATGATCGTCGTGACGATCATGGCCCACGTCGCCCGCCAGAAAATTTTGACGAAGCGCGTCGGTCCTTCCATGACCACCGCGAATTCATCGGTCGTGGCCGACCTCTGCCACCGAACATCCATATCGAACGCGGCCGGCCACTGCCCTACGGCTACGGCGAACCCCTGGACCCGCGCGCGCTGGAACAACTGCCGCGCTACGACGGTTATGAATGGCGTCGGGTTGGCCCCGATGTGGTACTGATCGCGTTGACCACCGGGGTGATCTACACCATCCTCGACGGCGTGCTGAACTGATTGATTCTCTGTAGGAGCCAACTTGTTGGCTCCTACAGATTCGTCGTGCTAACTAACCTTCTCAACCCCTGAACATCGAAACGTCCAGATCCCGCACCGCCCCCATCCAGATTGCATGCTCCGTGTGGTCAGCCAGGTCATCGCCCGTCAGCGGGTGTAGCAACACCCCCAACCCCTTGCGATTAAGCGCCAACCACAGCACAACATCAGCCAACTGAGCGTGTTCAAACGCCAACTGGCAACTCCAGTCCGGGTGCGGGCCTACCGGCTTTTCATGCACCCGCCCCATCTTCAACCCAAAACGCTGCGTAGCCTCTTCGCACAACGCGCGGGCCTGATCGATGGTCTGTGCGTCGAAATACACGTGGGCGTGATAGCCCTCAACACCTTGCATTGCTCAATCTCCGGAAAACGCCTGCGCGGTCGCGAACCGCCGCTGGAAAAAACAGGACAGAACTGTAGAGTGAGGTTATCCACAGACAAGGATTATTTGCCATGAAGATTGCCGAAACTCCGGTTCTGAAGCTGGTTCTGTACGGCGCCATCAGCAGTTTGGGCAGCGCCTTGATGGCAGAACTCCTACGTCGTCAGCACGAGGTCATCGCCATTCTCGACGATCTTAACGCCTTGGCGTCGCGTCCTGGTCTGCGAACCAAAGTCGGCAACCTGTTCGACGCCGAGCGGGTCAGCCAAAGCGTGGCCGGTTGCTCGGCGGTGGCTTGCCTACTGAATGCCCGTGTATTGCCAGTCGGCAGTGACGCCTCGCGACCCGATGCCAGCCCGGCACCTGTCGATCAGGTCATGGCGACTCAAACCTTGATTGCCGGCATGCAGCGCATGGGCATCAAGCGGCTGGTGTTGGTCGGCGATTTTGCGGTGCTCGATGAGGCATCTGAAATGGACGTACAACAGCGAAGTGCAGCCGAGAAAATCGTCGAGTTATTGCACAGCAGCGAACTGGACTGGACCTTGGTCAACACACCACAAAGCGCGCTCGGACTGAGCATCGAGCACTTCAATCAGATCAGCGACACCCTGGAACCGGGTCTCGCCGAGCCGTTGCAGCGAATGGAGCGAGTAGCGGCGGGCATCGCCGATGAACTGCGCCTGAATCTGCATATTCGCGAGCATGTGAATTTTGTGTTCTGAATCAGTCACACTGTAGGAGCGAATTTATTCGCGAAGCGGTGTTTCAGGCACACCGCGTCTAACCCTTCGCCAACAAGACTGCGCGTCCCGGTTGCGCCCACAGGGGCTTTGCGATCACACCGCAATCGACGGCAATGGCCTGCCCGTCAGTAAATCCCCGCTCTGGGCCTGTTCGGTCGCCAACCAGTCGACGAACTGCTGCACCAGTTTCATATTGACGCTGATGTTCGCAAACCATTTATTCATTGTATCCTCTAGGCACAGTGTTTTTTAAATCAGTCGGCTGGAGGATTGTTTTTGTGGCACCAGCAAAATCTGTTCGCATAGCGCTATCGGCCGAGGTTTGGTTAGCTTAATCGCAGGCCGTCAAAAAAGCGGTCATTTGGATTATGAAGGCTCTCATCGGACGGTCGTCTGAGTGAGTGCTACGGTAAGATTTGTCAGCCGTATTACCCGATGTGCAGCGCAACCTGCGCGCCGCACATCAATTATCCGATTAGGGAAGAATTGTTAACCGGTGACCTCCACCAGAACCACTGCGGCCACCGCCATGATGCCCGCTATCGGGATGACCTAGCCGGGTAGTAGAGGATGGACGTCCTCGCCCTCCAGAACCACGGCGCCTATTGCTGACTGGGGGTGCTGGAATTGGCGGTGCAGGCGGAAGCGGCTGAGGCGGAGCAGGTGTCACTGCAATGGCGGGAGTTGGAGTGGGAGATGGAACCAATGCAGGTGCGGGCGCTTCTGCCCCAGACAACCTCAGAGACATTCCCTTGAACAACTCGTCCACACTGCTATTAATCATTTGGCTGCCGACTTGAACGACTTCCGTCGCAGTTTCGAGGCTCTCAATTCGATCGAGCCATCCTTTCGCATACATCTGTTGCTCTGCGCTCCCGGTGTAATAGGCTTTACGCATAATGGCATAAGTCCGAGCCGAAAGTGATAGTTCCGCCGATGTGTCGCCCGCTGCAGCCAGCGCTTGTTGCCAATAGGCTTCACGGTCTGCGGGATTTTCAATTACTTTAAATACCGAGTTTAAGGTCCAGGCGTCTTCACCAAGACCAGCTTGACGAAAAACACGGTTATGAAAACCCCAGGCTTCTTCGTGATTTACATCTCTGGTAATGTAATGACTAGTGCGACATTGACTTAGTAAAGCGGCAAGGTACTCACTACACATTTTATACAAAATATCGTCGACCTGAGCATCACTCAACGGTGTGCCCATTCTATTTGCGGTAGCCTGCATAAAACCCACCGCAGCGGCTCCCGCTAGAGAATTTTTATCCGCGACTCCGCCGGCAAGTTTTGCATAATTGTACCCACTACTTGTGAGAGACATATACGCTAGCCAAGGTCCCCCCTCTCTCAAAAGAATCTCGTTGGCACTCACGTTGCTCATTTTATTCGGCATACTTAACTTCCTTATTTTTAAAATGTGACACAATAAAATTATTTACATCTATTTGCATGGCTGCCCAGTGCGTCAAAAAATCTGTGGCATAAGACAGCCTAACTGATGCTTTGTATTGGGAGAGAAACCAAGTTTGCTCACATCCATATACGCCTACTGTATCGAATGTGGTGCATTCTATTATCGTAGAAATTTCTCCATCCTCTTTTGCCCAATATACATTCTTACTTTCAGAGGCTTCATGCAATCTCGTATTTAGTACATAGTGGAGATTCAAAACCTTATCAAATTCTTTCGCATTCCGAGAAAGTGATTTTTCACCTGAGAGCAAATGACTCAAGTACCATTTGAAATATATTCTATCGGCGCTCCCGAGATGAACGGTCACGTGCCCGTGAGTTCTATCTGGCCCATACTCTAGCTTGGGATAAGGTTTCATGGATGGCCAAAGCATATCTAAAGTAAGTGATACCAAATTCGCATCACATCCTTTTTTATTCTCCGTAAATCCAATTTCCCAAGAACTCTTCCCTTCGTACTCTGCCCAAAAAAATAAATACTGGCTGGGAACCTCAATTACGGCACCTGATAATCGACCGCACACTGGCGCCGGGTTAACCTTAGGAGTTAAGCTAAATTTATCGAGAAGTTCCAAAGTAGGAATTACAACATACCAAGCAAGCAACAGAGTACAGATAGTTACCATAACTGCAAAACCTTTCATTTTTACTTCCACTCGATTTTCTAAACTACGCCTATCGCCCCGCAGTAGTCGCAGTTATTTTAGTTCTATAAAACGTTAACTGTCACTTACCGATTTGCCACTTAGGTATACCACCCCTTACTTTTTTCAATTTAATAAACGTTCAATACTCTCTGTTCGCACAAGCTGCCCGTGCTGCTCAACATATGCTATCAGGTAAATATATTTATCATTCCAAAACAACCCCTACATCTTCTGACTTAGTTGTAGGATTTTTCGTTGCTCATCTACAGCTGGCCTAAATATCGGAAATGTAGGAGCGGACTTGCTCGCGATGGATCGCGATGCGGTCCTATATTGCAGCACTAAAGTCCAGCTGGAGGAGTAACGTTTGACGGTTTACGACTGCTTTGCAGTCGATCGCGAGCAAGTCCGCTCCTACAGTTGGATTGCGTGCTTTCTCGAAAGGAAGAGGTGTTTAAACCGCAATCGACGGCAGCGGCCTGCCTGCGAGTAAATCCCCGCTCTGCGCCTGTTCGGTCGCCAACCAGTCGACGAACTGCTGCACCAGTTGCACCCGCCGCTTGCGCTGCGGCAGGACGACGTAATAACCATAAGCCGAAATGGCAGTGGCGGCGATGGGGCGACACAGCAGCCCTTGGTCCAACAGCGCATCGACCAGATGCCGCCAACCGATGGCGACGCCTTGACCGGCAATGGCCGCCTGGATCAGCAGGGTGTAATTGTCGAAGCGCAACTGACCGGGCGCGGGTGCCTGGTGAATATTCAGCGCACGGAACACGCCGCTCCAGTTGAACCAGTTGCTGCTGCTTTCGCCGCGCAAATGCAGGAGCGGAAGCTCCAGCAGCGCTTCAACAGGCAAGGGCCGCGGGCGGCCGGCGAGCAATTGCGGGCTGCACACCGGAAACACTTCTTCGCTGAACAACCAACGGCTTTCACCCTGCTTGAAACGCCCGTCACCGAACAGCACTGCGACATCGACATCGGCGCGCAGCATGTTGTAACTGCGCTCACTGGTGACCAGGCTGACGTCCACATCCGGGTTGGCCTCGTGAAACCGATGCAGGCGAGGCATTAGCCAATAGGCAGCGAAGGCAAAATCGGTGGCGACCTGCAGTACCTCATGTTGGCGCTGGGCGGTGACGGCATTGAGTCCGCCCTCGATGGACTGCAACCCTGCTTGCACATAACCGAACAGCACCTCGCCCGCCTCGGTCAGCTCGATGCCCCGGTAGATCCGGTCGAACAACCGTGTAGCAAGCTGTTCTTCCAGACGTTTTATTTGCTGGCTGACCGCAGGCTGCGTGGTGCCCAACTCGACGGCTGCAGCCGTAAAGCTGTGCTGTCTCGCCGCAGACTCAAAAGTACGCAGCAAATCCAGTGAAAGATCACCAAGAGCGTCATACATAAGCTGGCCTTATCCTAGGTATTGTTTTGCATGGGCTTTACCACAGAACCTATGGGTCTCATCCTCAAGCGCAGCACTCTCGCATAAATATCCACTATGGAATGCCGCGAATACATGAAGCGCAAGAACATTCTTTTCATCATGGCCGATCAAATGGCCGCGCCGATGTTGCCGTTTTACGCTTCATCTCCTATCAAAATGCCCAATCTCAGCCGCCTCGCCGCCGAAGGCGTGGTGTTCGATGCCGCCTATTGCAACAGTCCGCTGTGCGCGCCATCGCGTTTCACCCTGGTCAGCGGCCAACTGCCGAGCAAGATCGGCGCCTACGACAATGCGGCCGATTTCCCTGCTGATGTACCGACGTATGCCCATTACCTGCGCCGTCTCGGCTACAAGACCGCCCTGTCCGGCAAGATGCACTTTTGCGGCCCGGACCAATTGCACGGCTACGAAGAACGCCTGACCAGTGACATTTACCCCGCCGATTACGGTTGGGCCGTGAATTGGGACGAGCCGGATGTGCGGCCCAGTTGGTATCACAACATGGCGTCGGTGTTGCAAGCCGGCCCTTGCGTGCGCACCAATCAGCTGGATTTCGACGAAGAGGTGGTGTTCAAGGCCCAGCAATACCTGTTCGATCACATCCGCGAAGAGGGTGATCAGCCATTCTGCCTGACCGTGTCCATGACTCACCCTCATGACCCGTACACCATCCCGAAACCCTTCTGGGACATGTACCGCGACGAAGATATTCCGCTGCCGCGTCCCCATGCCGATCAAGCCGGGCAAGACCCGCATTCGCAACGCCTGCTCAAGGTCTACGACCTGTGGGACAAACCGTTACCTGTGGATAAGATTCGCGATGCGCGCCGCGCCTATTTCGGGGCGTGCAGCTACATCGACAGCAACGTCGGCAAGTTGCTGCAAACCCTCGAAGACACCGGCCTGGCCGACGACACCATCATCGTGTTTTCGGGCGATCACGGCGACATGCTGGGCGAGCGCGGCCTCTGGTACAAAATGCACTGGTTCGAGATGTCGGCCCGTGTGCCGATGCTGGTCTACGCTCCGGGGCAGTTCAAGGCGGGGCGGGTCAGCGCTGCGGTGTCCACCGCCGATTTACTGCCGACCTTTGTTGCGCTGGCCGAGGGTGAGCTGGAAGCCGGCTTACCGTTAGACGGTCGTTCACTGCTACCGCATTTGCGGGGCGAACCTGGGCACGACGAAGTGTTTGGCGAGTATATGGCCGAAGGCACGACCAGCCCGTTGATGATGATTCGACGTGGCGCCTATAAATTCATCTATTCGGAGCAGGACCCGTGCCTGCTGTTCGATGTGAACAATGACCCGCAAGAACGCGAAGAATTGAGCCAGTCACCCGCTCATCAGCAACTGTTCACTGACTTTCTGGCCGAAGCACGGGCCAAGTGGGATATACCGGCGATACACCACCAGGTGCTCGCCAGCCAGCGTCGGCGGCGTTTTGTCGCGCAGTCGCTGGCCATCGGCAAGCTGAAGAGCTGGGATCACCAGCCGCTGGTAGACGCCAGTCAGCAATACATGCGCAACCACATCGACCTCGATGATCTGGAACGCAAAGCGCGTTATCCACAACCCTAACCCTGCCAAGACTAAAAAAACCAAAGGGGCACACTCATGATGAAGTTATCCACAACACTTGCGGTCGGTTTCATGGCACTTGGCAGCGTTTCCGCTTATGCCGAGCAGAGTTGCAGCACGGTGAAGATGGCTGATCCAGGCTGGAGCGATATCGCCGCGACCAATGCCATTACCGGTGTCTTGCTGGAAGGCATGGGCTACAAGCCCAAGGTCGACACGCTGGCGGTACCGATTGCATACGGTGGGCTCAAGGATGGCCAGGTGGATGTTTTCCTCGGCAACTGGATGCCCGCTCAGCAGGGCTTTTACGACAAGTTCATGGCCAATGGCGATGTCACCCAATTCGCCAAGAACCTGGACGGGACCGAGTTCACCCTCGCCGTGCCGGACTATGTCTGGGACGCGGGTGTGCATACCTTTGCCGACCTGAGCAAATTCGCCGACAAGTTCGGCAAGAAGATCTACGGCATCGGTTCTGGCGCACCAGCTAACCTGTCGCTGCAATCGATCATCAAAAAGAACGAGTTCGACCTGGGCCAGTGGAAACTGGTCGAGTCCAGCGAACAAGCGATGCTGGCTGAAGTCGGGCGCAACGTGAAGAAACAAAGCTTCGTGGTGTTCCTCGGCTGGACCCCGCACCCCATGAACGTGCAGTTGAAAATGCACTACCTCAAAGGTGGCGAGGCTTATTTCGGTGACACGGGCAGCGTTTATACCCTGACCCGCAAAGGCTACAGCCAGGCCTGCCCGAACGTTGGCAAGCTACTGACCAACCTGAGCTTCACGCAGGAAATGGAAAACAGCATCATGTCCGAGGTGGTGAACAAAAAAATTACCAACACCGAAGCGGCCAAGGCATGGATCAAGGCTAACCCGGCGGTGCTGGATAAATGGCTCGACGGGGTGAAAACCATCGACGAGAAAGCGGCTCTGCCGGCCGTAAAAGCCACGCTGTAAGGGTTGAGAAGCATCGCAGGCAAGCCTGCTCCCACAGGATTAGCGGTATGCACACATTCTGTGGGAGCAGGCTTGCAACTACGCGTCCCGCTGCGAAGAGGGCAGCCTGGTTAATCTAGAGCCATTGGCCTTGCACCAAAACCACTGAAACCTCACCCTTACCCCTCTACAAAACTACCGAGAGATTCATGGGTTGGCTCAATCGCCACAAATTCTTGCCGTTCCTCGAATGGCTCCCACGGCAGACCCGCGCCAGCGTCGGTCGTGATGCAATAGTTGGGCTGAGCGGGGCGATTCTGGCGCTGCCACAATCCATTGCTTACGCCCTGATCGCAGGGTTACCGCCTGAATACGGTCTGTACGCGGCCATCGTCCCGGTGCTGATCGCCTCTCTGTGGGGCTCATCGTGGCATTTGATCTGCGGGCCCACCGCGGCGATATCCATCGTGCTGTATGCCAGCATCAGCCCGATGGCCGTGCCGGCCAGTCAGGACTACATCACCCTGATTCTGCTGCTGACCTTTCTCGCCGGGATCTTTCAATGGCTGCTGGGGTTGGTGCGCTTCGGCGCGGTCGTGAACTTCGTTTCGCATTCAGTGGTGCTGGGCTTTACCTTGGGCGCCGCTGTGGTGATTGCGTTGGGGCAATTGCCGAATTTTCTCGGCCTCGATGTGGGCGGCCAGGCCACGGCGTTCAAGAGCCTGATGGCGCTGCTCGAACATCGAGGCGAAATCGATCCTGCATCGTTGATTCTAGGTGCCGTCACCCTTGCCCTGGGCGCAGCCCTGAAATACCTGGTGCCCCGTTTGCCGACGCTGTTGATCACCTTGGTGGCCGGGAGCTCGTTGGTCTGGCTATGGCCCTCGATGTTCGGCCACGTTAAATTGGTCAGCGCCTTCGTTGGGCATCTACCGCCGTTCAGTGCATTGCCGCTGGATCTGGAATTGGTGCTGAAACTCCTGCCCAGCGCGGTGGCGGTGGGCATGCTCGGGTTGGTCACCAGCTTGTCGATTGCCCGCTCGTTGTCCGCACGCTCGCAACAATTGCTCAACGCTAACCAGGAACTTCGCGCCCAAGGTCTCTCCAACATGATCGGCGCGTTGTTTTCGGGCTATTTGTCAGCCGGTTCGTTTACCCGTGCGGCGCTGAACTATGAAGCGGGCGCCCACTCGCCGCTGGCCGGGGTGTTTTCGGCGCTGTGGGTGGCGCTGTTCGCCATGATTGGGGCGTCGTTGATCGCCCATATCCCGATCCCGAGCATGGCCGCGTCGATCTTGCTGATCAGTTGGGGGTTGATTGACCGTCGCGGCATTCGCTCGTTGTTCCGCGTCAGCCATCCGGAGTTTCTGGTGATGGCGCTGACCTGCCTGGCAACGCTGTTGCTGGAGTTGCAAACAGCCATTTATGCGGGCGTGCTGGCGTCGCTGTTCTTCTACCTCAAACGCACCTCACAACCACGGGTTCAGCAGTGGCGCGATGGCGACGATGACATTCTGCGCGTCGGCGGCTCGATTTTCTTTGGCGCCAGTCATTACCTGCAAGTCATTCTGCAACGCAGCAAGGGACCGCGCGTAGTGATCGATGCACAACACATTAACTTCATCGACTATTCAGGCGTTGAAATGCTCCACCAGGAAGCCCGCCGCCTGCGCGCGCAAGGCCACAGCCTGACGCTCAGGCGCGCCCGGCCCCAAGTGGTCGAGGAGCTGCTTAAACTGGAAGGGCCAGAGAAATGCCCAATCCTGTTCGAGGATTAGGGGTGGGGGGCGAGCGCCCACACCTCAGGCGCTGGCCAGCTGCCGTCGTAACTCAGCCAACACGGGCGCCGTATCCGGGCGAACGCCGCGCCACAGATAGAACGCTTCAGCAGCCTGTTCGGCGAGCATACCCAGACCGTCCAGTACTTGGGCGGCGCCGTGCTCAGTGGCCCAACGGCAGAATGGCGTCGGCTCTTTGCCGTACATCATGTCGTAGCAAACGGTGTGGCCAGGCTGGATCAGGCTTGGCGAAATCGGCGGCAGTTCACCGGCAAGGCTGGCGGAAGTGGCATTGATGATCAGGTCTACCGGCTCTGCCAGCCAACTGAAGCCGGCGGCGGACACGGGGCCCAGGTCGGCGAATTGATGGGCCAGCAACTCGGCTTTTTCCACGGTGCGATTGGCGATCACCAGGGCGAGCGGTTTTTCAGCCAACAACGGTTCCAGTGCGCCACGCACTGCGCCACCTGCGCCGAGTAGCAGGATGCGCTTGCCCAGCAGGCTGAACCCGGCATTCACCGTCAGATCCCGCACCAGCCCGGCACCATCGGTGTTATCGCCCAACAGACGGCCATCGGTCCCCTTGCGCAACGTGTTCACGGCACCCGCACGTTGTGCGCGCTCGGTCAGGCTGTCGGCCAAACGAAAGGCCTGTTCCTTGAAGGGCACGGTGATGTTGGCACCCAGCCCTTGCTCAAAGAACGCCTGGGCGCAGCCGATGAAATCCTCCAGCGGCGCCAGCAGGGTGCTGTAATCGAGCTGCTGACCGGTCTGTTCGGCGAACAGGCGATGGATCAGCGGCGATTTGCTGTGGCCGATGGGGTTACCGAAAACGACGTAGTGGTCCATTGCGGGTTCCTGATTCTTTTTGTTGTGCCTTCGCAGCGGGACGCGTAGTTGCAAGCCTGCTCCCACAGGGGTATGCAGAACAACTGTGGGAGCAGGCTTGCCTGCGAAGCGTTTGACCCGGTATCAGGCCTGCGCCAACCAATCACGATCCTGCAAAAAATACTCGGTCAGACGGGCTTCTTCGGTGCCCGGTTCGGCTTTCCAGTCGTAACCCCAACGCACGTGCGGTGGCAGTGACATGAGGATCGATTCGGTACGCCCACCCGATTGCAGGCCGAACAGTGTGCCACGGTCATACACCAGATTGAACTCGACGTAGCGGCCGCGACGGAATTCCTGAAACTCGCGCTGTTGTGCCGTGTAAGCGGCAGCCTTGCGCCGCTGGATGATGGGCAGGTAAGCCTCGATGTATGCATCACCAATGGCGCGCACGAAGGCGAAGCTGGTGTCGAAGTCCCACTCGTTCAGGTCATCGAAAAACAAGCCGCCAATGCCGCGTGGCTCATTGCGATGCTTGATGTGGAAGTAGGTGTCGCACCAGGCCTTGTAGCGCGGATAAACATCGGCGCCAAACGGCGCACAGGCCTGCTCGGCAACACGGTGCCAATGCACGCAGTCTTCTTCTACACCGTAATAAGGCGTCAGGTCGAAACCGCCGCCGAACCACCAAACGGGCTCCTCGCCTTCTTTTTCGGCGATGAAAAACCGCACATTGGCGTGTGAAGTCGGTACATGCGGGTTGTGCGGATGAATCACCAACGACACACCCAGCGCCTCAAAACCACGCCCGGCAAGCTCAGGCCGATGGGCGCTGGCCGAAGGCGGCAGGCCGCTGCCGAACACATGGGAGAAGTTGACCCCACCTTTTTCGATCACGCCGCCATTCTCGATGACTCGGGTGCGTCCGCCACCGCCAGCCGGGCGACTCCAGGCGTCTTCGATGAAGCGAGCGCTGCCATCTTCGCCTTCCAGCGCGTTGCAAATCCGGTCTTGCAGGTCAAGCAGGTAGGCTTTAACGGCCTCGGTGCGGGTAGTCATCGGGTCACCTTGAAACATTACTGAGCCACTGGGGTTACGGGGGGTGGCAAATTGGCGCGTAGCATACCACCGGCGTTATGGCCGCCGCAGTTGACGAGGATCAAGGGAAAGAGCCCGATAGCTCTTTTCGTAGTAGTCTTTTTCCGTATTTTTTGTTTCCACTCATCATCGGAGATGAACAGATGGCAAAGCGTATCCAATTCAGCACCGTGGGCGGCCCCGAAGTCCTTGAGTATGTAGACTTCGAACCTGCCGAACCGGGCCCACAGCAGGTGCGTCTGCGCAACAAGGCGATTGGCCTCAATTTCATCGACACTTACTTCCGTAGCGGGCTGTACCCGGCGCCATCCATGCCGTCGGGCCTGGGCGCTGAGGGCGCGGGCGTGGTCGAAGCGGTCGGCAGCGAGGTCAGCCTGTTCAAGGTCGGTGATCGCGTGGCGTATGGCACCGGTCCGCTGGGCGCCTACAGTGACGTGCACGTGCTTCCTGCCGCCAACCTGGTGAAGTTGCCGGAATCGATCAGCTTCGAAGACGCTGCGGCCGTCATGCTCAAGGGCCTGACCGTGCAGTATCTGTTGCGTCAGACGTATGCGCTGAAGAGTGGTGAAACGGTGCTGTTCCATGCAGCCGCCGGCGGTGTGGGTTCGCTGGCCTGCCAATGGGCCAAGGCACTGGGTGCGAAGCTGATCGGTACCGTCAGTTCGCCGGAAAAAGCCGCTCATGCCAAGGCACTCGGTGCTTGGGAAACCATCGATTACAGCAAGGAAGACGTGGCCAAGCGGGTTCTTGCACTGACCGATGGCAAGAAATGCCCGGTGGTGTACGACGGCGTGGGGCAAGACACGTGGCTGACTTCACTCGATTGCGTAGCGCCACGCGGGTTGTTGGTCAGCTTTGGCAACGCGTCAGGGCCGGTGGCCGGGGTCAATCTGGGGATCCTCGCGCAGAAAGGCTCTTTGTACGTCACTCGCCCGACACTGGGTACTTACGCCAACACTGCCGAAAACCTGCAAACCATGGCCGACGAGTTGTTCGCGATGCTGACCAGCGGCAAGATCAAGGTGGGTGATGTCCAGCGCTACGCCCTGAAAGACGCAGCCAAGGCGCAAACCGAACTCAGCGCCCGGCGCACCACAGGCTCAACGATTCTGATCCCATAAGCCCAAAAACCTAGCCCGGGCGAACGATCTCGCCAGTTACCAAGTCACGGATCAGACTGGGGTGCTTGCGCCCGCCCAGCAGGCCGCCAAGCACCCAGTCGATTTCCCCACGAAAATATTGCTCAACCCGAATACGCGTCCGGGCAGCCGGACGCCCGAGCGGGTTGGCTGACGTCGAGATCAGCGGTCCGACCAACGAACATAACTCACGCACCTGCGGGTGATCGCTGACGCGCAGTGCCACGGTGTCGTGGATGCCGGTGATCCATTCGGGCAGCAGATTCTGATGCGGCACCAGCCAGGTATTGGGGCCGGGCCAGGTGCTGGCCATGCGATCGATCCAGATTTCGGGGAAGTCCTCAAGAAGAAAGTCGAACTGGCGAATGGTGTCGGCCACCAGAATCAGGCCTTTGTCCACAGGCCGGGATTTGATCGCCAACAACCGATACACCGCCTCTTCATTCCATGGATCGCAACCCAGCCCCCATACCGCCTCGGTTGGGTAGGCAATCACCGCACCGGCTCGAATCTCTCGTGCGGCTTGCTGCACACGCCAACTGTTGACCATCGTTCTCTCCCCGGGTAACCGCTGCGAGCAGTTTAACCTTAGCGAGCACGGCCAAACCACCGTCCTGCCTCACTGCTTATGCGCCCATCCAGCTCCAGCTCGGTCAGCGCCGCCAACACTTTGGGCAACGGCCAGCCGCTGGAGAGTGCCAACCCTTCGCTGGTGTGCGGCGCCGCATGCAGTAAATCCAGCAGGGGATGGCTGGCAGCAGGTGTTGCCGGTACCGGTGCCACAGAGGCCGTCGCAGGGCTGGCTACGTTCTGCCAACCGCGCAGGGCTTCAAGAATGTGTTCGATGGTTTCAACCAGCACCGCACCGTCGCGAATCAGTTGATGGCACCCGCGTGCGCCAGGGTGATGAATGGAGCCGGGAATCGCGTACACCTCACGGCCCTGTTCCGCTGCCAGGCGTGCTGTGATCAACGAACCGCTGGCAACGCTGGCCTCGACCACCAGCACACCCAGGGACAGGCCGCTGATGATTCGATTGCGTCTCGGGAAGTTGCTCGCCTGCGGCCCGGCGTCCAGGGGAAACTCGGAAACGACGGCGCTGCCCTGGGCACTCATGGTGGCCGCAAGCTGACGATGGCGCTGTGGATAAAAATTTTCGATGCCCGTGCCCAAGACGCCGATTGTCTGGCCGCCAACGTCCAAAGCACCTTGGTGCGCGGCACCATCAATGCCCAATGCGAGGCCGCTGGTGATAACAAAACCGGCGCTGGCCAAACTTCGGGCAAACGCTGTGGCGGTGTCCAATCCAGGCTTGGAAGCGCGTCGGCTGCCGACCATTCCTAACTGCGGACGCTCGAGAATGCTCGGGTCACCGGCCACAAACAGCAACGGCGGTGCATCGGCAATTTCAGCCAGCAGTGCAGGGTAGGTGGGATCATCCCACATCAGTAAATGCTGGCCGGGACGCTCCAGCCAGGCCAGCGCGGCACTGGCGCCATCGCGGACGTGTGGGCTGCGCCGGGCTTCGGCGCTGGCGCTTGGCAAGCCCAAAGCACGCCAGGCACTGGCCGGTGCGCTAAGCGCGGCCGACGCAGAACCAAAGGCATTGATCAGCTTATGAAAGCGTTTTGGCCCGACCTCGGGTAGACGATGCACGCGCAGGCGCGCTTCGAGTTCGGCAGGTGAGGAAACAGCAGTATCAAACAGCGGCATAGATCTTCCTTGATCTGTAGCGCCCGTCAGCGGCATGAACAACCTGTGGATAACTCTGTTAGTAACTATTTGGAACAGGTCATGTCCGGTGGACAAAACATGACCCTGTTCCGATACATAGCTCTACGGGTTTCGCACCTTGTCCATGACCGTCAAAGAACGCGAGGCATTGAGTACCAAACCATAGCTGAGCTTTTCATAAGTGCGAAAAATCATCAGCAACCCCGAGCGCTCATCCGGGATTTTTACGTTCTCACCCGTTACTTGGTCGCGGACTGTTTCGCCGGTCTTGTAAATAGCCAGCACGTTGCCCTCGGCCAGCCCATCACGTTTGCCTCGATCCAGCGTCACCACGTCCATCTCACCAATCTGGGTCACCCCTCGCGGCACATCAATGATCAGGCCTTCAATCTTGCTTTGAGGCGCGCTGGGAAAAAAGGTTGAGTTGATCGGCCGTTCTTCACTGATGAATAACCGGTCGCCCAGACGCACTTCCTGGGTCGAACGCTGCAGTGTCATGGTTCCTACATCACCTTCGTGAGCAACGATTTCACCGCCGCCAATGTCGTCAGCGTTAACCCCGAGAAACGTTCCCGTCACAGGGTCCGTGTAGGTTTTGCCCTGACGGAAGATGTTATAGGCCGTGTGCACAGGGTCGAATGTGCCTCGCGCATAAATCCGGTCACCCATGCCACTGAGCACGCGTTCAGCATTGCCTGCGACGATGTAGGGTGCGTTCTGAAAGTCGGCGGCGTCATCCATGATGCGGTTGTTGAGCAGAAAACTGTTGATCGCTCCCAGCGGAATACTGGGGATCGCATCGGCCATCGGCGTGGTGCGGACCCGGGGCGACAGCTTGATAGTGCCGCGTGATACGCCACGATTGAGCACCACCTGCGGCTGACCATCGACATACACCAGGGACAATGAGTCGCCTGGGTAGATCAGATCAGGGTTGGCAATTTGCGGATTAGCCTTCCAGATCTCCTTCCATTTCCATGGTTCACGTAGAAATTTGCCGGAAATCCCCCAAAGCGTGTCGCCTTGAACGACGGTGTAATTCTGTGGATGTCCTTCCCTGAGTTGCACTTGCGCCTGACAAAGGCCGGTAGAGGCCAACAGCAGCAGGGCGAGTAGTGATTTCCTCATGCGGTGAATCCCTTTATCATATGGCTTCGCGTGAAACACTAAGAGCCCACAAGGCTCAGGTTTTGCAAGGTTGCTAACTTTGACTGACGAAGCCTAGCAGCCGATTTTGGACTTTACCCTACAAGTGCAGCTCTAACGTATATGGCTATTTTAAACATCCTCGAATTTCCCGATTCGCGCCTGCGTACCATCGCCAAACCTGTGGCCGTGGTAGACGACGGTATTCGCCAGTTGGTCGACGACATGTTTGAAACCATGTACGAAGCGCCAGGCATTGGCTTGGCTGCCACCCAGGTCAACATACACAAGCGCGTCGTGGTCATGGACCTGAGCGAAGATCGCAGCGATCCACGGGTGCTCATCAACCCCACGCTCGAAATCCTGACCGATGAGGTGGACCAGTATCAAGAAGGCTGCCTCTCGGTGCCAGGCTTCTATGAGAACGTCGACCGTCCGCAAAAGATCAGGGTCAACGCCCTGGGCCGCGACGGTCAGCCGTACGAGCTGATCGCGGAGGGTTTGCTGGCGGTGTGTATCCAGCACGAGTGCGACCACCTGAACGGCAAATTGTTCGTCGATTACCTGTCCAGCCTCAAGCGCGACCGGATCAAGAAGAAGCTGGAAAAGCTGCATAAACAGAACGCTTGATCCGACTCAAACTGTAGGAGCTGCCGAAGGCTGCGATAAGGCCGGCACGGCCTTCAGCGATATCAGCCATTACGACCGCTTCGGTCGGACGCGACCCCGGGGCGATCGCAGCCTCCGGCAGTTCCTACAGGTACGCATTTCCCCCCTTTATCGAGAAGCCCATGACTGAGCCACTGCGCATCGTCTTCGCCGGCACCCCAGAGTTTGCCGCCGAACACCTCAAGGCTTTGCTCGCCAGCCCCTATCAAGTGATTGCGGTCTACACCCAGCCTGATCGCCCGGCTGGCCGTGGACAAAAGCTCATGCCTAGCCCGGTCAAACAGCTGGCTGAACAGCACGGTATTGCCGTATTGCAACCGCCAACCCTGCGTGATGCGGACGCTCAAGCTGAACTGGCCGCGCTCAAGCCCGACGTGCTGGTGGTGGTCGCCTACGGCCTGATCCTGCCGCAAGTGGTGCTCGACATCCCGCGCCTGGGCTGCATCAACAGCCACGCCTCGCTGCTGCCGCGCTGGCGCGGTGCCGCACCGATTCAGCGTGCGATAGAGGCCGGTGATGCCGAAAGTGGCGTGACCGTAATGCGTATGGAAGCAGGCCTGGACACCGGGCCAATGCTGCTCAAAGTCACGACCCCAATCACTGCCGCAGACACCGGTGGCAGCCTGCATGACCGGCTCGCCGAGCTGGGCCCGCCTGCGGTACTTCAAGCCATCGCCGGGCTGGTCAGCGGCACGTTGCAGGGTGAAGTCCAGGACGACACCCTGGCGACCTATGCCCATAAGCTGAACAAGGACGAGGCGCGCATCGACTGGAGTCGCCCGGCCATTGAGCTGGAGCGTCTGGTGCGTGCGTTCAATCCTTGGCCAATCTGCCACAGCACGCTCAATGGCGAAGCACTGAAAGTGCTGGCCGCCAGCCTCGATGAGGGGCAGGGCGCGCCGGGTGAAATTCTCAGCGCCAGCAAGGACGGCTTGATTGTCGCCTGTGGGCAACAGGCCTTGCGCCTGACCCGCCTGCAATTGCCAGGCGGCAAAGCACTGAACTTCGCTGACCTGTTCAACAGCCGTCGTGAGAAATTCGCTGTCGGTACGGTGCTGGGTGCTATTGCGCCCGACCAGACGGTGCACGGCCAATGAACCCGCGTCTAGCCGCCGCCAAGGCTTTGGCCGCCGTCCTCAATGGCAAAGCCTCGCTGAACAGTTCGCTGCCCACTCAGTTGGACAAAGTCGACGCCCGAGATCGTGGTTTGACTCAAGACCTGGCCTTTGGCACCGCCCGCTGGCAGCCACGGCTGTCCGCACTGGCGGCAAAGCTCCTGCAAAAGCCCTTCAAAAGCGTCGATGCCGATGTCGAGGCGTTGTTGTTGGTCGGCCTCTATCAGTTGCTCTACACCCGCATACCGGCCCACGCCGCCATCGGTGAAACCGTGGGTTGCGCCGATAAACTGAAAAAGCCGTGGGCCAAAGCGTTGCTCAATGCCGTACTGCGCAGCGCGCAACGGGACAGCGAAGCCTTGCTGGCCGAGCTGGAACACGACCCGGTGGTCCGTACTGCACACCCGCGCTGGCTGCAAAAAGCCTTGAAAGCTTATTGGCCAGCGCAGTGGGAAGCCATTTGCGCCGCCAACAATGCTCATCCGCCGATGATTTTACGGGTCAATCGCCGTCACCACGGCCGTGATACGTACCTGCAAATGCTGCAAAACATCGGGATCGAAGCCCGCCCCTGCGTCTTCAGCCAGGACGGTATTGTGCTGAACGAACCGTGCGATGTCCGCACCCTGCCCGGTTTCGCCGAAGGCTGGATCAGCGTGCAGGACGAAGCCGCGCAACTGGCTGCCGACCTGCTGGAATTGGTCCCCGGCCAACGCGTACTTGACGCGTGCTGCGCCCCCGGCGGCAAGACCTGCCATCTGCTGGAAGTACAACCGCTGCTGGCGGGCGTGGTCGCGGTGGATCTGGAGGCCAAACGTCTGGTCCGCGTGCGGGAAAACCTGGACCGCCTGGGCCTCAGCGCCGAGCTGATCGCTGCCGATGCCCGTGACACAGCTCAGTGGTGGGACGGCAAACCGTTCCAACGCATCCTGCTGGATGCCCCGTGTTCGGCCACGGGCGTGATCCGTCGTCACCCGGATATCAAGCTCACCCGTCAGGCTGACGATATTCCAGCGCTCGCCGCGCTCCAGGGTGAATTGCTCGATGCGCTATGGCCTACGCTGGAAGTCGGCGGCATCCTGCTGTACGCAACGTGCTCGACGCTGCCGATGGAAAACACCGACGTGATCGAGGCGTTCATGACTCGAACACCTGGCGCACGGGAACTGGACATCGCCGGTCAGCTCGGGCAACAACCGCCCGGCCTGAAACAACCGCACGGTCGCCAGCTGCTGGCCCAGGAAGGCGGTCACGATGGCTTCTACTATGCCAAGCTGATCAAGATCGCCGCTGTGTAACGCTAAACCCAAGGAGCAACCGGATGAAAATCATCATCCTCGGCGCAGGGCAGGTTGGCGGTACGCTGGCTGAACATTTGGCCGGGGAAGCCAATGACATCACCGTGGTCGACACCGATGCCGATCGCTTGCGCGGTCTGGGGGATCGCCTTGATATCCGCACCGTTCAAGGCCGCGGCTCGTTCCCCACAGTGTTGCGCCAGGCCGGCGCCGATGATGCTGACATGCTGGTGGCGGTGACCAACAGCGACGAGACCAACATGATCGCCTGTCAGGTCGCTTACACCCTGTTCAAGACCCCAACCAAAATCGCCCGCGTGCGCGAAGCCGCCTACCTGACCCGTGCCGGTCTGTTCAATAACGACGCGATCCCCGTGGACGTGCTGATCAGCCCGGAACAGGTGGTGACCAACTACATCAAGCGCCTGATCGAGTACCCCGGCGCGCTGCAAGTGATCGACTTTGCCAATGGCAAGGCTCAGTTGGTGGCGGTCAAGGCGTACTACGGTGGCCCGTTGGTCGGTCAGCAGCTGCGTCAGTTGCGCGAGCACATGCCCAATGTCGACACCCGGATTGCCGCGATTTTCCGGCGTGACCGGCCGATATCCCCCCAAGGCGATACCGTCATTGAAGTGGATGACGAGGTGTTCTTTATTGCGGCCAAAACGCACATCCGCGCCGTGATGAGCGAGATGCGCCGCCTGGATGAAAGTTACAAACGTATCGTCATCGCGGGCGGCGGGCATATTGGTGAGCGGCTGGCCGAAGCCATCGAAAGTCGCTATCAGGTCAAGATCATCGAGATGAACCCGGCGCGTTGTCGTTATCTCTCGGAAACCCTGAATAACACCGTGGTCCTGCTGGGCAGTGCGTCGGACCGGGATTTGCTGTTGGAAGAAAACATCGCCGATGTCGATCTGTTCCTGGCGCTGACCAACGATGACGAGGCTAATATTATGTCCTCGCTGCTGGCCAAACGTCTCGGCGCGCGCAAGGTGATGACCATCATCAACAACCCGGCGTATGTTGACCTGGTGCAGGGCGGCGAGATCGATATCGCGATCAGCCCGCAACTGGCAACCATCGGCACGTTGCTGACTCACGTGCGCCGTGGCGACATTGTCAGCGTGCATTCACTACGCCGTGGGGCAGCCGAAGCCATTGAGGCGGTCGCCCATGGTGATGCCAGGTCGAGCAAGGTCATCGGTCGCGCCATCCGCGACATCACGCTGCCGCCGGGCACCACCATCGGCGCAATCATTCGCGCGGAACACGTACTGATCGCTCATGACATCACGGTGATCGAATCTGGCGACCATGTGATTCTGTTCCTTGTGGATAAAAAATATATCCGTGACGTCGAGCGGTTGTTCCAGGTTGGCTTGAGCTTTTTCTGACAACCAGCTACTTATCCACAAGGCGCTCCCGGTACAGGAGAACACCATGATTGAATCGCTGGAAAAAATGCTCGCCAAGGGTGTGGATAACTCATTGCTGCGTTTCGGTCTGGGCAAGGGTTATCTGGACGCGGCGGATTACGCCAAGGCTGCCGAACATCTGCAATGCTGCGTTGCGTTCGACCCTAAGTATTCAGCGGCCTGGAAGCTGCTGGGCAAGGCACTTCTCGGGTCAGGTGACGTGGCGGCGGCAAAACTTGCCTGGGAGCAGGGCGTTCAGGCGGCGCAGGGGCATGGCGACAAACAGGCCGAAAAAGAAATGGTGGTGTTCCTGAAGAAGCTGGAACGTCAGGCTAACAAGTCGTAATGCAGCTGTGGATAACTTAACGCGCAGTAGTTATCCACAGCTGACAACCTTCAGTACCAGCGCGTTTCACCCTGTGGACGCTTTTTGAAACGCTTCATTGTCCACATGTATTGGCTGGGATAAGCCCGCACGTATTTCTCGACCACCTGACTCATGGCCGCCGCCGACGTTTGCGTATCGGTGCTGTACATGGCCTCGGGCGCAGCTTCAAGGATCACCTTGTAACCTGAACCATCGGCCAGGCGGATGGCATGCAGGAACACCCCCACCGCTTTGCCACCGGCCAACATGTTGGGCACGAATTTGCTGGTCAGCGCTTGTGTGGCGCAGAAGGGCACGAACACGCCTGCAGACTCAGCGGGCTCTGGATCGGCCGGAATACCCACCGAACCGCCTTTGCGCACTTCCTTGATAACGCTGAGGATGCCTTCTTTGGTGGAGGCCGCCACGCGATTGCCCAGTTGCACACGCTGTTTGCGCAGCAGATCGTCCACCGCCTTGAGTTTCGGCGGCCGATAAAAAATGATCGGTTTGCACTGGCTGCAATAGAAGTGGTTAAGCACTTCCCAGTTACCCAAGTGGCTGGTGATGCCGACTACGCCTTTACCCGAGGCCAGTGCGGCTTCCAGCACCTCAAGCCCTTCGACCTCACGCACCAGATCGATTGATTTCTGAGCAGGCCAGATCCAGGCGCAGGCGCTTTCGGTGAAGGTCTTGCCGATGTCCATGAGACTGCGGCCTACCAGGCGCTCACGTTCGGCAGCGTCCAGCTCGGGAAAACATTTGGCCAGGTTGATACGCGCTATTTCGCGCGAGCGATTGGGCAATTTCCACATCAGCCAGCCGATGGACGTACCGACCCACTGCACGACTCGCCATGGCAACAGGGCAAATAGCCGCAAAAGCCCGACTAAAAGGGCGCCTTTGAACTTATCCACAGATCACTCCTGAATTCGCAAGGCCGCCATTGTAACCATCAGCGGCTCAGGACGGCGTATCGATCACACTCGAGGGTGTGATCCATGACCATGCCTGCGGCCTGCATAAAGGCGTAGCAGATCGTCGGTCCGACGAACGTAAAACCTGCTTTTTTCAGGGCTTTGCTCATCGCTTCGGCTTCAGGGGTGACCGCCGGGACCTGGCTGCGATCCTTGAAGTGATTGATCAGCGGCTGCCCGTCGACAAAGGACCAGAGCCATTCCACCGGGTCTTCCAGGGCCTGCCAGGCCTGGGCATTGCGCCGTGCGGCATTGAGTTTGAGGCGGTTGCGAATGATGCCGGCGTCGAGCATCAACTCATCGATTTCAGCATCGCTCATTTGCGCCACACGCTGCACATCGAAGCCGAACAGCACTTCACGATAGCGCGCGCGTTTCTTTAAAATCGTGATCCAGGAAAGGCCGGCCTGGAACCCTTCGAGCAATAACAACTCGAAGAGCTTCTGCGCATCGCGCAACGGCACCCCCCACTCTTGATCGTGATAAGCGATGTACAGCGGATCTTCGTTGCACCAAAAGCAGCGTGGCATAAGGCTCCAAGGGTGGAGGTGCGGCCGAATCGGGTATACTCCTGCTCTTTAAATCGCATCCCCAGCACAGGTGAATTTCGTGAGCCAGCCTACGCCAGCCGTGCGTACCTTCCAAGACTTGATCCTCGCCCTTCAACAATATTGGGCCGAACAAGGTTGTGTGGTGCTTCAGCCCTACGATATGGAAGTCGGCGCCGGCACTTTCCACACCGCTACGTTTCTGCGCGCCATCGGCCCGGAAACCTGGAACGCCGCTTATGTGCAGCCCAGCCGACGCCCGACTGATGGCCGCTACGGCGAAAACCCAAACCGTTTGCAGCACTACTACCAATTCCAGGTGGTGTTGAAGCCGAACCCGGACAACTTCCAGGAGCTGTACCTCGGCTCCCTGAAGCACGTCGGCCTCGACCCGCTCGTGCATGACATTCGTTTCGTCGAAGACAACTGGGAATCGCCAACACTTGGCGCCTGGGGTCTGGGCTGGGAAGTCTGGCTCAACGGCATGGAAGTCACTCAGTTCACCTACTTCCAGCAAGCAGGCGGCATTGAGTGCTACCCGGTGACCGGTGAAATCACCTACGGCCTGGAACGCCTGGCCATGTACCTGCAAGGCGTGGATTCGGTGTACGACCTGGTCTGGACCGACGGCCCGTTCGGCAAAGTGACCTACGGCGACGTATTCCACCAGAACGAAGTCGAGCAATCGACGTACAACTTCGAACACGCCAACGTCGAAAAACTGTTTGAACTGTTTGATTTCTATGAAAGCGAAGCCAGTCGCCTGATCGAGCTCGAGCTGCCATTGCCGAGCTATGAAATGGTCCTCAAGGCCTCGCACACCTTCAACCTGCTGGATGCGCGTCGGGCGATCTCGGTCACCGCACGTCAGCAGTACATCCTGCGTGTACGAACGTTGGCCCGTTCGGTAGCGCAGAGCTATCTGCAAGCCCGAGCCAAGCTTGGCTTCCCGATGGCACCCCCCGATCTACGTGATGAAGTGTTGGCTAAGCTGGAGGCTGCACAATGAGTGCTCAAGATTTCCTGGTTGAATTGGGCACCGAAGAACTGCCACCCAAAGCCCTTGGCACCCTGGGTGACGCGTTCCTCGCGGGCATCGAAAAAGGCTTGCAAGCCGCCGGTCTCAGCTACAGCGCCAAGCAGGTCTATGCCGCGCCGCGCCGTCTGGCCGTACTGATCACGCAATTGGCGACGCAACAAGCGGATCGTAGCGTGAACCTCGACGGTCCGCCGCGTCAGGCCGCTTTCGATGCTGACGGCAATCCGACTCAAGCTGCGCTGGGTTTCGCCAAGAAGTGCGGCGTCGAGTTGAGCGAAATAGATCAGAGCGGACCAAAGTTGCGGTTCAGTCAGAACATCGTTGGCAAGCCGACGATGAGCCTGTTGCCGACCATCGTTGAGGACTCGTTGAACGACCTGCCGATCCCCAAGCGCATGCGCTGGGGTGCGCGCAAAGAAGAGTTCGTGCGTCCAACCCAATGGCTGGTGATGCTGTTCGGCGATCAAGTGGTCGACTGCACCATCCTCGCTCAGAGCGCAGGCCGTGATTCCCGTGGTCACCGCTTCCATCACCCGGAAAGCGTGCGCATCACCGCACCGGCCAACTACTTGCAAGACCTGCGCGACGCCCATGTATTGGCTGACTTCGCCGAGCGTCGTGAGCTGATCAGCAAACGTGTCGCCGAGTTGGCAACGTTGCACGAAGGCACTGCGATAGTGCCGCCGAGCCTACTCGACGAAGTGACCGCGCTGGTCGAATGGCCGGTACCGCTGGTGTGCTCGTTTGAAGAACGCTTCCTCGACGTGCCGCAAGAAGCACTGATCATCACCATGCAGGACAACCAGAAGTATTTCTGCCTGCTGGATGCCGACGGTAAGTTGCTGCCACGCTTCATTACTGTGGCCAACATCGAAAGCAAAGACCCGGCACAGATCGTTTCCGGCAACGAAAAAGTGGTTCGTCCACGGTTGACCGACGCCGAGTTCTTCTTCAAGCAGGACAAGAAGCAGAAGCTGGAAACCTTCAACCTGCGCCTGCAAAACGTAGTGTTCCAGGCCCAGTTGGGCAGTGTTTTCGATAAAGCCGAACGCGTATCGAAACTGGCGGCCTTCATCGCGCCACGCATCGGTGGTGACGCTCAGCGTGCAGCGCGTGCAGGGCTGCTGTCCAAATGCGACCTGGCGACCGAAATGGTCGGCGAATTCCCGGAAATGCAGGGTATTGCCGGTTATTACTACGCCGTGGCCGATGGCGAGCCTGAAGACGTCGCACGGGCACTGAACGAGCAATACATGCCACGTGGCGCTGGCGCCGAACTGCCAGGCACGCTGACCGGTGCTGCGGTAGCCATCGCCGACAAGCTTGATACGCTGGTCGGCATCTTCGGCATCGGTATGTTGCCCACCGGCAGTAAAGACCCGTATGCACTGCGTCGCGCTGCATTGGGCGTGCTGCGGATCCTGATCGACAAGAAGCTGGACCTCGATCTGGTGCAGACCGTGACCTTCGCTGTGACGCAATTCGGCGCGAAGATCAAACCTGCAGGCCTGGCCGAGCAAGTGCTGGAATTCATCTTCGACCGCCTGCGTGCGCGCTATGAAGACGAAGGTGTCGATGTCGCCACCTACCTGTCGGTACGGGCGCTGAAACCCGCTTCCGCGCTCGATTTCGATCAACGGGTTCAAGCAGTTCAGGCCTTCCGCAAGCTGCCGGAAGCATCGGCGCTGGCGGCAGTGAACAAGCGTGTATCGAACCTGTTGAGCAAAGCGCAGGGCGGGATCTCCGCCACTGTCGAACCCAAGTACTTCGACAACGCCAACGAGTTCTCGCTGTACTCGGCGATCCAGCAAGCGGATCAGGCGGTACAGCCAATGGCGGCAACGCGTCAGTACAATGAAGCACTGGCACGCTTGGCTGCATTGCGTGAGCCGGTCGATGCGTTCTTCGAAGCGGTGATGGTCAATGCTGAAGACGCCAGCGTGCGTGCCAACCGTTATGCACTGCTGGCTCGCTTGCGTGGCTTGTTCCTGGGCGTTGCCGACATTTCGCTGCTGGGATGATGTTGAAGGAGCGAGGCTTGAAGCTGCTGATTCTGGACCGGGACGGGGTGATCAATCATGACTCCGACGCTTACATCAAGTCGGTGGAGGAGTGGATTCCCATCCCGGGTTCGGTCGAGGCCATCGCGCGACTGAGCAAGGCTGGCTGGACGGTGGCCGTCGCCACCAACCAGTCCGGCATTGCCCGCGGGTTTTACGATGTTGCCACACTCGATGCCATGCATGCGCGCTTGCGCGCTCTGGTGGCAGAGCAGGGTGGTGAAGTAGGTCTGATTGTTTTTTGCCCACACGGCCCGGAGGAAGGCTGCGATTGCCGCAAGCCAAAACCGGGCATGCTCAAAACCATTGCCGATCATTACGCGGTAGATCTGGCGGGTATCTGGTTTGTTGGCGACAGTAAGGGTGACTTGGAGGCAGCACTGGCCGTCGACTCTCAGCCTGTGTTGGTAAAGACCGGCAAAGGTCTCAAAACGATGGGCAACCCTTTGCCTGCAGGCACTTTGATTTTTGACGATCTGGCGGCGGTTGCCACAGAACTTATCCACACTCGTAAATAGACGGGCAATGCCCGCAAACGGTAAAAGCAGCTATGTCGATCATGCAGGCAATCAGACTCTTCTCCTTTTACCTGCTGTTGGGCACCACTTCTCTTCTGTGGTGCACACTGAGTTTCTTTATCGCCCCCTTTTTGCCCTTCCGCGCCCGCTATCGTTTTATCAACGTTTACTGGTGCCGCTGTGCGTTGTGGCTGACGCGGGTGTTTCTGAATATTCATGTTGAGGTAAAGGGTCAAGAAAATGTCCCGCAACAGCCCTGTGTGATTCTGTCCAATCACCAGAGCACGTGGGAAACCTTCTTCCTCTCAGCGCACTTCGAACCTCTGAGCCAAGTGCTCAAGCGTGAACTGCTGTATGTCCCGTTTTTCGGTTGGGCCATGGCCATGCTGCGGCCGATTGCGATCAACCGTGACAACCCGAAAGCCGCACTCAAGCACGTCGCCAAACGGGGCAACGAGCTGCTCAAGGATGGCGTCTGGGTGTTGATCTTTCCGGAAGGCACTCGCGTTCCTTTTGGGCAGATCGGCAAGTTTTCCCGAGGCGGCACCGCGTTGGCCGTGAATGCGAACCTGCCGGTTCTGCCAATTGCGCATAACGCGGGCAAATACTGGCCAAAAGAAGGCTGGGCGAAAACACCGGGCACCATTGAGGTGGTCATTGGCGAACCGATGTATGCCGAGGGCACCGGCCCACGCGCCATTGCGGCGCTCAACGACCGCGTCGCGGCCTGGAATGAAGCAACGCAACGCACTATGGGTTCGATGGTTGCACCCGCATCGAGCGAAGAAAATGCGATTGTTTAGCATCTGTGGATAAGCTGTGTATCATTTTTGAAATTCAGCAAAAAAACAGCGCTAACCCATTAATTTATAGACTTATTTCTTAAGACGATTAATGAACCAAAAACGTGCATAAGTTTTTATCAGCAGCTAAAACCTACCGCTAATTGCGTGCCCAAGAACGGCCGTCACTTCTGCAATAACAACGCGACCAGCGCACTCCATCCAGTCTGATGGGATGCGCCCAATCCACGCCCGGTATCGCCATTGAAATACTCGTGGAACAGCACCAGGTCGCGACTGGCGGGATCAGCCTGCAACTGTGGGTAAGCCGCCATGCTGGGTCGGCAGCCGTTTTCGTCGAGTAAAAACAAGCGCGTCAGGCGCTGACTGAGCCCATCGGTGACTTCCTCCAGGGACGCCAGGAAACCAGAGCCTGTCGGGTATTCGACCAAAAAATTGTCATCGTAGTACCGATGAAACTCCCGCAGGGATTCGATCAGCATGTAGTTGACCGGCATCCACACCGGGCCGCGCCAGTTGGAGTTTCCGCCATACAGCCGCGAATTGGACTCTGCCGGCTGATAATCGGCGCACAGTGTATTGCCGTCTATTTGCATGCTGAATGGTTTCTGAGCATAGGCCTTGGACAAAGAACGAACGCCAAACGCAGACAAAAACTCGCTTTCGTCGAGCATGCGCGACAGCAGGTCTTTGGTCCGCTGACCACGCAGCAGAGCCAGCAACGCCCGGTTGCCCTTGCCGGGTTCGGTCCAACGCGAGACCAGTCGGGCGAGATCCGGGCGGTGCCGCAAAAAACCTAGCAGTCGCTCGCGTAACCCTGGCAAACCTTCATGCTCGTGCTGTTCCAGTACCTGCACGGCAAACAGCGGCATCAACCCCAAGATAGAGCGCAGTCGTACCGGCTCACGGCTACCATCGGGACGATGCAAAACATCATAAAAAAACGCGTCCTGGTTGTCCCAAAGACCTTCAGAACTGTCCTCGACGCAATTTATCGCTCCGGCGATATACAGAAAGTGCTCGAAGAATTTAACCGCAATATCGACGTACACTGAGTTGCGCTTGGCCAACTCCAAAGCGATGCGCATCAGATCCAGCGCATAAGCGGCTACCCACGCCGTACCATCGGCCTGATCCAGCTGATAACCCGGCTCCATCGCGGCAGATCGATCAAACAGCGCAATATTATCCAGCCCTAAAAATCCCCCCTGAAACACGTTGCGGCCTTCTGCATCCTTGCGATTGACCCACCAGGAAAAATTCAACAGCAGTTTGTGAAAGATTCGCTCGAGGAAATCGAGATCGCCTTTCCCGGTCAGCTCTTTTTCCCGCTGATAAACCCGCCACGAAGCCCAGGCATGCACAGGCGGGTTGGCGTCGTCGAAGCGCCACTCGTAGGCCGGCAGCTGCCCGTTGGGGTGCATGAAGCGATCCTTTACCAATAACAACAACTGCTGTTTAGCAAAGGCCGGGTCGATCAAGGCAAAAGCCACCGCCTGAAACGCCAGATCCCAAGAGGCGTACCACGGGTATTCCCATTTGTCCGGCATGGACACGATGTCGAAGTTGGAAAGATGTCGCCAATGGGCGTTACGAATCCGGACCCTCTCGGGCGACAGCGGCGCTTGCGTCAGGTCGCCGTCAAGCCAGCGATTGACGTCGAAATAGTAGAGCTGCTTGGACCACAACAGACTTGCCAAGGCCTGACGTTGCACATTGCACGCGTCGGCGTCTTCGAGGCCATGTTGCAGCGCCGCATAGTAGTCATCTGCTTGTGCGCGGCAGGTTGCAAACAGCGTTCTTGCATTCACCGTTTCAGCATCACGGGGAGCAAAGCGCAGGTAGACGATTTGGGTCTCTCGACCTTTCAGCTCCAGCGTGAAATGTGCTGCGGCGCGTGTCCCCGTGTCGCGGCGAATGGCATCAGCGTGTCCGTCTACCAGGTAGTCATTGATTCCATCCTTGAACGGACCATTCGCCTGCTGACCGTCGAGCTTTGGTGTGTTGGTCTCGTTATCGCAAAACAACCACTCACACGGTTGAGGCCCCCAGGCACTGGCCAGCCTGTCCGCGTGCTCGGGATGGTGTGCCAGCACCTGCTGCTCCTGTAACACGAGGGCAGGGCGTTCCGTCGTATCGCCCCAGCTCCACGTATTGCGCGCCCACAGGTGCGGCAGTACATGCAGGCGTGCAGCCTGATCTGAGCGGTTCTCCAGGGTGACTCGCATAAAGATGTCGTCAGGCGTGTGCTTGGCATATTCAATCGTGACGTCAAAATAGTTATTGTCATCGAACACGCCGGTGTCGAGGATTTCGTACTCCGCATCGTTCAGGCCCCGACGAGCATTTTCATCAACCAGATCGCTGTAGGGAAAAGCGGCGTGCGGGTACTTATAGAGCATGCGCATGTAGGCATGACTCGGAACCCCATCCACGTAGAAATACAGCTCTTTGACGTCCTCCCCGTGATTACCTTCAGCGTTGCTCAGACCAAACAAGCGCTCCTTGATAATCGGATCGCGTTCATTCCACAGCGCCAGGCCCAGACACCACCGCTGCGCTTTGTCAGAGAAGCCCGCCAGACCATCCTCACCCCAGCGATACGCACGGCTGCGAGCATGGTCATGTGGGAAATAGAGCCAGGCATCGCCATCAGCACTGTAATCCTCACGTACCGTCCCCCACTGACGGTCGCTGATGTACGGCCCCCACTCACGCCAATACTCGGCGTTATCACCCGACAAACGCTGTCCTTCGACTGTTTCAAGGAACGTGTTTGACTTAGGTTCAGGGGTCATCATTACCTCCAGGCCGATAATGGTTCTTCAAAAAAATATCGATTAACCGACACGACAAGCCAATTTATTGACATTTTTTATTTTAATTTTCGATCTTGCCGGTAATTTGACAAGCTCATGGCTTGGTGTATGGTTTCTTTGAGCGCTATAAATACTGTCAACAAAATCGCGATTTTGCAGCTGCTCATACCGGGTGCTGACTGAGGGGCCATCGCGGCCGCTGGAGCCCGATCGACATATTTCACCTTGGCTGCAGGGGGAGAAAATATGAGTACGTTAGGTGATCTGGCCTCCAGGCGAAATAATAATTTCAATCTTATACGCATGCTGGCCGCGACGGCGGTGTTGGTGTCTCACAGTTATCCACTGTCATTGGGTGAAACTGCAGTAGAACCTTTGAATAACGTGCTGGGCATTAGCCTGGGCGAATTGGCAGTGATTACATTTTTTTGCGTGTCCGGTTTCTTTATTTCGATGAGCCGTGAAAGGGCGCCCAGCAACATTGATTTTTTCTCGGCTCGCTTTCTGCGGATCTACCCTGGCCTTACCATGGCCTTGCTGCTCGCTGTCTTTGTTATCGGTACCCTTTTTACTACGCTGGGTACATCGGAGTACCTTAGCGACGGGAAAATCTATCGCTACATCGATAATAATCTCCTGCTGTTCAACATGAAATTCCAGCTACCTGGCCTGTTTCAAAACAACCCTTACCCCGGCATCAATGGCTCGTTATGGACATTGTTTTACGAGGTCATGCTGTATGTGTTGGTTGGGGCGCTGGGCGCCTTGTCTTTTTTTGGCGCGGGCAAGCGGTTCTTCTGGTTTCTGACGGTCTACATCGCGGTGTATCTAGGGTTCAAACTGCTGGGTATACACACCTCGCTGGTGACAGAGTTGCACAGGGCTCAGTTCTTTTTTAGCTGGAGTTTCCCTTTCGTCATAGGGATGGCCCTTTATCGTTACCGGCACAACATAAAACTCCGGCCTGTCTGGTTGGTGCCGTTGTTAGTACTGGCAGGGGGGACATTGCACACCGCGTATTTTTTTGAGTGTTTTGTTCTCGCCTGGACTTACCTGATTTTCTATCTCGGTTTTTCAACCCATTCATTTTTTGATCGCTATAACAAACTGGGTGACTATTCTTACGGCGTTTATATCTACGCATTCCCTGTGCAGGAAATTCTGGCTCATCAGTTCAAAGGGATAGACCCACTGGTCATGATCGCGTTAGCATTTCCAGTGGTGCTCATAGCGGCTGTCCTGTCGTGGCATCTGCTCGAAAAGCCGTGTATGTCGATGAGACACACGCTGGCAACACATATCAGTTCGTCACTGATGCTATTGAAAGCCTATTGCACTGGGCAGGCGTTTAGTAAGTAGGGGCAACTGCCTAATGGATGTGGATAGACCACTGCGGGCGAAGGCCCTTGGAGTGCTTTGGGAGCGGCTGAAGGAACACCCGCTGTCTCGAGTCGGCCCCGGACTCATTACCGGTGTGGCGGACGATGACCCTAGTGGTATCGCCACGTACTCCCAGGCAGGCGCGCAATTTGGCCTCGACATGTTATGGACGATGCCGCTGGCCTTTCCTTTGATGTCTGCCATTCAATCAATGTGCGCAAACATCGGCCGGGTCACCGGGAAAGGACTCGCCGCCAATATCAAGGATGCGTTTCCACCCATAGTACTTCCGTGCGTATTATTTCTTCTTCTCCTGGCCAATACCCTGAATATTGCTGCGGATGTCGCCGCGATGGGAGAAGTCGCAGAGCTTGTCTCTGGCGTTAATCGACATCTCATGACTGCGCTCTTTGTGTTCGGGACGATTCTGCTACAGGTGTTCATTCCTTATCATCGTTATGTGTTCATCCTGAAGTGGCTGACGGTCTCACTACTGGCCTATGCCGCCGTATTGTTTACGGTTCATGTTCCCTGGGGACAGGTCGTCTTGCATACTTTCTGGCCCAGTATCACGCTGGACTCCAGTACTGCCGCCGTGGTCGTCGGGGTTTTCGGCACGACTATCAGCCCCTACCTTTTTTTCTGGCAGGCCTCCGAAGAGGTAGAGGACATGGAGGCTAACTGGAACTGTAAACCACTCGTCCGCGATGTACATGCTGCTGGACCGGAGCTTCGACGCATTCGGTGGGATACCTGGAGCGGCATGCTCTACTCCAACATCACCGCTTACTTCATCATTCTTGCGACCGCCGTTACCCTCCATGTGGCTGACGTCACCGATATCAATACGGCGGCGCAGGCAGCCAGTGCTCTGCGGCCGCTCGCCGGTAACTTTGCGTACCTCCTCTTCGCGCTTGGCATTCTAGGTGTGGGCCTGATCGGCGTACCTGTGCTGGCGGGCTCTGGGGCCTATGCCTTTTCCGAGGCCATGGGTTGGAGGAAGGGTCTCGAACGAAAAGTGAATGATGCACGTGGGTTCTACACCATCATAACTGTCAGCGTACTTGCCGGACTTGGCATTCAGTATTCGCCAATCAGTCCGATGAAAGCTCTATTCTGGAGCGCAGTGATCAACGGACTGGTCGCCGTTCCCCTGATGGTTGTGATCATCATTCTGGTTTCGAAAAAGTCTGTAATGGGCGCTTTTACAGCAAGTCGACCGATGATCATCCTGGGCTGGATCGCGACGGCGGTGATGGGCGCGGCAGCCGTGGTGATGTTCATCCCTGCTTAAATTACTGCGCCTAGTCCTGAAATACGATTGCACCTGTTTCAGAACCAGACGCCCTCTGCGCAAGATACGATCAGCGAATGACTAGCCACCCTTTCCAGCGATTCTTGCTGCAGGTTGAGGCGTTCGCTGGCTTCCCCTGCGGCGCTTAGCATTTCGCTGCTGACATGGCTGGCGTCCTGGCAGGCCCGCATTACAGGCGGAAGCGCAGCACCAAGGCTTGCTGGTTGTTGGCCACTTGCTGCAGGTGCTCGCCGCTCCTGCGGGTATGCGCCGCAGTCTGCCGGTTGTCGCGGGTCATGTCGTGCAGGCGGTGCATGTGCTGATTTACTTCCTCCGTGGTTCCGGCCTGTTCGTCCGCGGCGACGGCGATCTGCATCGCGAGGGCGTGCACGCCTTGCAGGGAATTGTCCAACTGGCCGAGCGAGGTCAGCACCACCTGGGTTTCACGCTCCAGCGTATGTGCTTGTTCGGTTGAGGCCTGCATCGCCTGCAGGGCTTCGGTGGAGGAGCCTTGCAAGGTGTTGGTGATGGCGACGATCTCTTCGGTGGCACTGCTGGTGCGCTGAGCAAGGTTGCGCACCTCGTCGGCGACCACAGCAAAACCACGGCCTTGTTCGCCAGCGCGTGCGGCTTCGATCGCGGCGTTGAGTGCCAGTAGGTTGGTTTGTTCGGCAATGCCGCGGATCACCGCGAGCACGGTGCCGATTTGCAGAGCATCGTTGGCCAACGTGTCGACCACGCTGCCAGCACGACCGATATCATTCAGCAAGCGTCCCTGCTGGCCAATCATCTGTTGCAGGGTGTATTGCATCTCACCAAAGGCAACGCGTGCGGCGGTGCTGCTTTGCGCACTGTCGGCGGCGTTGCGGGCGATCTCTTGCACGGTGCTGGACATTTGTTCGACGGCGCTGACCACCATTTCCAGCGATTCTTGCTGCAGGTCGAGGCGTTCGCTGGTTTCCCCAGCAGCGCTTAGAATTTCGCTGCTGGCATGGCCGACGTCCTGGCTGGATTGGCGCAGACGCTCAATTACATCTCGCCAGGCCAAGGCCATTTCATGCAAGGCCAGCATCAAGCCAGCCTGTTGTCGTTGTTCTGTCGGCAGGTTCAACTCGCCTGCGGCCAGGCGACTGGCCAGTGCGGTCATGTTGCTCGGTTCGCCGCCCAGTGGGCGCATCACACTGCGGCTGACCAGCAATGTGGCGAGCGCCACGGCGGCGACGGTCAGCAGGCCGAGCAGCAAGACTTGCCACATCAGCTGATGCACCGGAGCAAATGCCTGGGCCTGATCCATTTCAGCAATCAGGGCCCAGTGGTTGTCATCGAAGGCGATGGGGACAAATACTTTCAGCGCGCTATTACCGTCCAGTCCCGGTTCTGCGATGCGCCCCTGTTGGCCCGCGAGGGCATTACTGACCGCGCGGCCAGTGAGGCCGCTTTGCGCATCGAGGCTACGATTGACCTGGCGTTCGGGGAAGCGGGCCGAGTCCGAGCGCAGGTTGCCATCGCTGCCGACCAGGTAAGTTTCGCCTTTTTCACCCATGCCCTGGCGGGTTTGCATCACGCTATTGAGTGGGGCGATGGGCAACTCCAGGACCAGGGTCATTTGCAGCGCGCCGTCCGACATGACCGGGGCGGCCAGATACTGGGTCGGCTCCTTGCTCTGTGGGTTGTATTGCTGGTCGCTGATCAACAGTTTGCCGCTCTCGCGGCTTTGCTTGACTAGACGCGCCAGCGGAGTGTCGCGCAGTCCCTCTTCACTGAGCGTGTGCTGGTCGTCACTGCCGCGCTGCAGACTGAGCATAATGGTGCCGTCGGGCATGATCAGTTTCAGTTCGCGGTAACCAAAGGTGCTGATGAAGTTTTGAAACACCGGGCGGTCGTAATGAGTGGTACTGATCAGCGCGGTGTCGTTCAGGCCCTGGTAGCTGTTGCTCAAGTTGCTGGCCAGGGTGCTTATCTGGTTACGCCGCTCCTGCCAGTTATCCAGCAATTGCTGCTGTTTGATATACGCAACAGCCTCGAGGCCATTCAGAGTCTGTTCGCGCAGGGCGGTACTGGCTTGTTGATAGACCGTAAAGGCCATGCCCAAAACCGGGATCAAGCCGATCATCAGGTAGCTTAGGGCCAACTTCAGGCGTAACGGCATGCTCAACGACTCCGTGGGTAGAAGGGTTACAGGCTGGGCTGTTTGTTAATTATTCTGCAAGAACTGTGCAAATTATCGAACACTGGCAGTGAGTTTGTAGCGCCGGGCAAAGGCATCTGGTTCGCCGTGCGAAGCCAAGACATGGTGCTCATCAACATGAACGGCACCCCAATGAACCAATAGCGTGAAAAAAAAGGCCAACGCGAGAGCGTTGGCCTTGAAAATCAGTAGGTCAGGGCGACCCGCTTGCAAGGGTGGCAAATGGGGTAGTGTGCTAACACTCAAAGCAATGAAGTCGACATTCATTCCGGCAGGACACAAGCACCGCCTCAAGAGCCGCCGGTGTTATTGACTTGGTCATTGAAGTGCAGTCCAGTGCTATGTGGGCGAAGGCGACATTACTCACTTCATCCATCAAGGTCGTGTCTGACGCTCAGGCGTCGTGGCGGTTTTCATGCGGATGGCAAAAAACGGCCTGCCGGGCAATCAATATAAAAGTATTCAAAGAGTGGATGGGCTAAACATGAACTCCCGATCAGCCATTATTACGGGTATCACCGGCCAAGATGGTGCTTACCTTGCCCAACTGCTTCTGGAAAAAGGCTATAGCGTTTATGGTGCTTTCCGTCGTACCAGTTCAGTCAACTTCTGGCGTATTGAAGAGCTCGGCATCAAGAACCATCCTAACCTTCACCTGGTCGAACATGACCTTACTGACTTGAGTGCCAGCATCCGTCTGATGGAAAAGGCTCAGCCGTCGGAGGTCTACAACCTCGCCGCGCAGAGTTTTGTAGGTGTGTCGTTCGATCAGCCAATTACTACTGCCAAGATCACTGGCCTTGGTGCAGTTAACCTGCTCGAGGCGATTCGCATCGTCAATCCGAAGATCCGCTACTACCAGGCGTCCACGTCGGAGATGTTTGGCAAGGCGCAGGCCGTTCCCCAGATCGAAAGCACGCCTTTCTATCCGCGTAGCCCCTACGGCGTGGCCAAGCTCTATGCACACTGGATGACCATCAACTACCGGGAGTCCTACGGCATCTTTGGCAGTAGCGGGATCCTTTTCAACCACGAGTCACCACTGCGCGGTAAAGAGTTCGTAACGCGCAAGATCACCGACGCGGTCGCCTGCATCACGCTGGGCAAGCAGGACAGATTGGAACTCGGCAACATGGACGCTAGGCGAGACTGGGGTTTTGCCAAGGAGTATGTGGAAGGCATGTGGCTGATGCTTCAGGCGGAGCGCCCAGATACCTACGTGCTGGCAACACACCGTACCGAGACGGTTCGAGACTTTGTCCGCATGGCGTTCAAGGCCGTTGGCACTGAGCTGGAGTGGCGCGGTGACGCAGAGAACGAGCAGGCGCTGGACGCTAGCAGTGGCCGCGTGTTGGTGGTGGTTAACCCCAGATTCTATCGTCCAACAGAAGTGAATCTTCTGATCGGTAACCCCGAAAAAGCCAGGCGTGAATTAGGCTGGGAGTCCAAAACCCGCTTGGAGGCGCTGTGCCAAATGATGGTCGAAGCTGATTTGCGTCGCAATCAAAGCGGGTTCTCTTTCTGATGAGCAACCTGCATTGATCTGCAGAGTTATCCAGACTTGGATTGCCCTCGCTCGACGAACAGGTATCCAGCGGCTTGGAGATTGGCCTTACGTATGGCAAAAGCCTACGCCGCCATCAGCGACGCACATAATTTAAAAAGTGGCCGACATTTTGCGTACAAAAAAAAAGGCCAACGCGAGAGCGCTGGCCTTGAAAATCAGCAGGTCAGAGCGACCCGCTTGATTCATCTATTCTGTGAACCGACAACCTCTTAGAAATCGAGGTTTGACACCGCCAAGGCATTTCTTTCGATGAAATCACGGCGAGGTTCTACCGCGTCACCCATCAAGGTGTTGAAGATCTGGTCAGCGCCAATAGCGTCTTCAATCGTGACCTTGAGCATCCGGCGCACGCTTGGGTCCATGGTGGTTTCCCACAGCTGATCCGGGTTCATTTCACCCAGACCTTTGTAGCGCTGGATGGTATGGCGCTTGGTGCTTTCCGCCATCAACCAGGCAAGGGCGTCCTTGAACTCGGTAACCGGCTTCTTGCGTTCGCCGCGTTGCACGTAAGCGCCTTCTTCGAGCAGGGTGCTTATTTGTTCGCCTAGGGCAGTCACGGTTTTGTAGTCGTTACTGCCGAAGAAGTCGCGGTTGAATGTCACGTAGTTGGACAAGCCGTGGGAGATCAACTCGACCTCTGGCAGCCAGACGTTACGTTCGCGATCTTCACGCAGGCTGGCTTTATAGACCAGGCCTGACTTCTCACCGACGCGCAAGCGCGCGTCAAACAGCGCCAACCACGCCTGCATGCCGGCATGGTCGGAAAGCTGCTCAAGCGAAATCGGTGGCAGGTAAACGAAATGCTCAGTCAGTTCCTGAGGATACAAACGCGACAAGCGCTTGAGGGTCTTCATGACCATGCGGAAATCGTTAACCAGACGCTCCAGCGCCTCACCCGAGATGCCCGGAGCCGATTCATTGAGGTGCAGACTGGCATCTTCCAGAGCCGACTGGGTCATGTACTCTTCCATGGCCTCGTCGTCTTTGATGTATTGCTCTTGCTTGCCTTTCTTCACTTTGTACAACGGCGGCTGAGCGATGTAGATATAGCCACGCTCGATCAGTTCAGGCAGTTGACGGAAGAAGAAGGTCAGCAGCAACGTACGGATATGCGAACCGTCGACGTCAGCATCGGTCATGATGATGATGTTGTGATAGCGCAGCTTGGCGATGTTGTACTCATCACGGCCAATACCGCAACCCAGTGCAGTGATCAAGGTGCCTACTTCTTGCGAAGAGATCATCTTGTCAAAACGCGCTTTCTCTACGTTCAGGATCTTGCCTTTAAGCGGCAGGATTGCCTGCGTCTTACGGTTGCGTCCCTGCTTGGCGGAGCCGCCAGCAGAGTCACCTTCCACAAGATACAGTTCGGAAAGGGCAGGGTCTTTCTCCTGACAGTCAGCGAGCTTGCCTGGCAGACCGGCGATATCCAACGCACCTTTACGGCGAGTCATCTCACGGGCTTTACGAGCCGCTTCACGGGCGCGCGCAGCATCAATCATTTTGCCGACTACTGCTCTCGCTTCGGCCGGGTTTTCCAACAGGAAGTCGGAAAAGTGTTTACCCATTTCCTGTTCGACCGCGGTTTTCACTTCGGACGAAACCAGCTTGTCTTTGGTTTGCGAACTGAACTTTGGATCTGGCACTTTGACCGAAATGATTGCGGTCAAACCTTCGCGCGCATCGTCACCCGTGGTGGCGACTTTATGCTTCTTGGCCAGACCTTCCTGTTCGATGTAGGTGTTCAGGTTCCGCGTCAGAGCCGAGCGGAAACCCACCAGGTGAGTACCGCCGTCACGCTGAGGAATGTTGTTGGTAAAGCACAACAGGTTCTCGTTGAAGCTGTCGTTCCACTGCAAAGCGATCTCGACAGCAATGCCATCGTCGCGCTGGATGTTGAAGTGGAAGACCTGGTTCACCGGTGTCTTGTTGGTGTTCAGGTATTCAACGAACGCGCGCAAACCGCCTTCGTATTTGAACAGCTCTTCCTTGCCGCTGCGCTCGTCTTTAAGGACGATACCCACACCGGAGTTGAGGAATGAGAGTTCGCGAATACGCTTGGCCAGGATGTCCCAGCTGAAGTGAATATTCTTGAAGGTCAGGTCGGACGGCTTGAAGTGAATCTCGGTACCCGTGGAATCACTTTCGCCAACGATACGCATGGATTCCTGTGGAACACCATGGATATAGGTCTGTTCCCAAACCTTGCCGCTACGACGCACGGTCAGCAGCAACAATTCGGAAAGGGCGTTAACCACTGAGACGCCTACACCGTGCAGCCCACCGGATACTTTGTAGGAGTTGTCATCGAACTTACCGCCAGCATGCAGCACGGTCATGATGACCTCAGCTGCCGAAATGCCTTCTTCTTTGTGCACGTCTACCGGAATACCGCGACCGTTGTCGCGGACGGTGATCGATTCATCGGGATGGATAACAATGCTGATTTCGTCGCAATGGCCGGCCAAAGCTTCGTCGATCGAGTTATCGACCACCTCGAACACCATGTGGTGTAGACCGCTGCCATCGTCGGTGTCACCGATATACATACCGGGACGCTTGCGTACGGCATCTAGCCCTTTCAGCACTTTAATGCTGGAGGAGTCGTACGTTTGATTTTCGCTCATGCCTTCACTCCCGGTGGTCGTGGGTCTGGGTGATACGGCCTTGTTCCACGTGGAACAAAGCAACTGGCGTTTCCGTCTGCCAGCCTTCCCTCAATAATTCATGGTCTACACAGGTGATAAACACTTGGCAGCGTAAGTCTTCTAACAAGCGGCAAAGCGCTCGACGGTGATGCTCGTCCAGTTCAGACGGCAAATCATCCACCAAATAAATACATTGGCCGCGTCGAGCCTGGCTGACCAAATGTCCTTGAGCAATGCGCAGAGCGCAGACCACTAACTTCTGCTGGCCACGAGATAAAATCTCTGCGGCATTATGAGCGCCTAATCTAAGGCGCAAATCAGCACGTTGTGGTCCAGCCTGCGTATGACCCATTTGCTGATCGCGGTGCAAGGAAGAAGCGAGTACTGCACTCAGCTCTTTATCCTTGTCCCAACCGCGGTAATAGCTCAGGGTCAAACCTTCAAGCGCAACCAACTCGCCTAAGGTCTGTTCAAAAACCGGTTTAAGAGCCTTGATGTAAGCTCGACGATATTCATCGATTTCAGCGCTGGCCAGGCATAACTCCCTGTCCCAAGCTGCTTGCGAAGCGACGTCAAGTGTACCATGCCGCAGCCATGAGTTCCGCTGCCGCAAGGCCTTCTGCAAGCGTTGCCACGTCGACATAAAGCGAGGTTCCACGTGGAACACTCCCCAATCGAGAAACTGACGGCGGATCTTGGGAGCGCCTTCAAGCAGGCGAAAGCTGTCGGGGTTAATCAGTTGCAAAGGCAAAGCTTCAGCCAACTGCGCTGCGCTTCGAGCATTTTGCCCGTCTATGCGGATCTGAAATTCCCCTTGGCGATCCCGTGATACGCCCAAACTGCTGTGCCCACCTCCGGCCAATTCAACCTGACCAAAAACTGTACACGCGGGTTGTTCATACTGAATGACAGGCAGCAACCGCACACTACGAAATGAGCGCGCAAGGCCAAGCAGATAAATGGCTTCCAGGACGCTGGTTTTGCCACTGCCATTCGCGCCGTGAAGAATATTTATGCGAGGGGAGGGAGACAGGGTCACCGGGTGCAAATTGCGCACCCCGGTAACAGAGACGCGGCTAAGGGACATCTAGGTTCTGCTGGACATTGACAGTTACAGGCGCATCGGCATAACGACGTAAGCGGAATCATCATTATCAGATTCCTGCACCAGCGCGCTGCTGTTGGAGTCCGACAGAATCAGGCGCACCTGCTCAGTGGTCATCACGCCCAACACGTCGAGCAGATAGCTCACGTTAAAGCCAATTTCCAGCGGACCGCCGTTGTAATCAACGCCGACTTCTTCTTCTGCCTCTTCCTGCTCAGGGTTGTTCGCCTGAATTTTCAATTGACCATTGGCCAACTGCAAACGGATACCGCGATATTTTTCGTTGGAAAGAATTGCTGTGCGACTGAAAGCTTCACGCAGTGCCTGACGATCACCCAATACCAACTTGTCACCGCCTTTGGGCAGAACACGTTCGTAATCAGGGAATTTGCCATCAACCAGCTTGGAGGTGAAGGTGAATTCGCCTGTGGTCGCACGGATGTGATGCTGCCCCAGCACGATACTCACAATGCCGTCTTGTTCAGTCAGCAGACGCGCCAGTTCAAGGATGCCCTTGCGCGGCACGATCACTTGATGACGATCGGCTTGCTCGATGTCGGCAGTCATGGAACACATTGCCAGACGGTGACCGTCGGTGGCGACAGCACGCAGCACCCCCGCATGCACTTCAAGCAGCATGCCGTTGAGGTAGTAACGAACGTCCTGCTGTGCCATGGCAAAGCTCGTGCGCTCAATCAAGCGGCGCAACTTGCTCTGCACCAGATCGAACGTCAGCGAGCCAGGGCCTTCTTCCACCGTAGGGAAATCATTGGCCGGCAACGTGGACAAGGTAAAACGGCTACGTCCCGCCTTTACCACCAGCTTCTGCTCATCAACCTTGATATCGATCAACGCGTCATTGGGCAGGCTTTTGCAGATATCCATCAGCTTGCGCGCAGGAACGGTAATTTCCCCCGGTTCAGCAGGCTCTTCCAACTGAACACGGCCGACCAGTTCGACTTCCAGGTCGGTACCCGTCAGCGATAGCTGTTGGCCTTCGACGACCAGGAGCACGTTGGATAGCACTGGCAAGGTCTGGCGGCGTTCAACGACGCCGGCGACCAGTTGCAGCGGTTTCAACAAAGCTTCGCGTTGAATGGTGAAATGCATGGTCTAGTCCCTTGCCTTAATAAGCTGCGCTGGTGTCATCAGGTCGTGAGTGTCCGCAGCAGGTTCTTATAGTCCTCGCGAATATCCGCGTCGGATTCCTTAAGCTCGTTGATTTTTCGGCACGCATGCAAAACGGTCGTATGGTCGCGCCCGCCAAACACATCGCCAATCTCAGGCAAGCTGTGGTTGGTCAGTTCTTTGGACAACGCCATCGCAACTTGTCGCGGACGTGCCACTGAACGTGAGCGGCGTTTGGACAACAGATCAGAAATCTTGATCTTGTAGTACTCAGCCACAGTGCGCTGAATGTTATCCACACTGACCAGCTTGTCCTGCAACGCCAACAAATCTTTCAGCGATTCACGAATCAATTCAATCGTGATATCACGCCCCATGAAGTGCGAGTGAGCAATCACTCGCTTCAGGGCGCCTTCGAGTTCACGTACGTTAGAGCGAATACGTTGCGCTATGAAGAAGGCTGCGTCATGAGGCAAATCAACTTTCGCCTGATCCGCCTTTTTCATCAAGATCGCCACCCGGGTTTCAAGCTCCGGCGGCTCAACGGCCACCGTTAATCCCCAGCCAAAACGGGATTTCAATCGCTCTTCCAAACCTTCAATTTCTTTCGGGTAACGGTCGCTGGTCAAGATGACCTGCTGACCACCTTCAAGCAGGGCGTTGAACGTGTGGAAGAACTCTTCCTGGGAACGCTCTTTGCGCGCGAAAAATTGAATGTCATCGATCAGCAAAGCATCAACTGACCTGTAGAAGCGTTTGAACTCGTTGATGGCATTGAGCTGCAACGCTTTGACCATGTCGGCCACGAAACGCTCCGAATGCAGGTACACGACCTTGGCATTCGGATTCTTCTTTAATAGATGGTTACCCACAGCGTGCATCAAGTGGGTTTTACCCAGACCAACCCCACCATAAAGAAACAGCGGGTTGTAACCGTGCTTAGGGTTATCAGCAACCTGCCAGGCCGCTGCGCGAGCCAGCTGGTTGGATTTACCCTCGACAAAATTCTCGAACGTAAACGTCCGGTTCAAATAACTGGTGTGCTTGAGTGCGCCTTCAACCTGAACAGTACGCTGCTCTGAACGCGCAGGCGCTTGCTGAGAGCTCGCACCCGCCATTGGATCAAAGCTGGCACGCGAAGGCTCATTACTGACCGCAATCGTTTGGCCAGAAGCGTGTGAAGACACCATTTGCTGAATAGGCAACGCAGCAACCTGATTGATAGTCACTGCGTGGGACGCAGCAGCAGCCAACGGTGCGTTCGGTGCCGCTCGCGGAGCGGAGCTACGTTTGCTGCCTATCAATAGGGAAAGCGCAGGCGCGAGCCCTTGCCCGTGCTCGCCTAGAAGCTCAAGTAAACGACCCAGGTATTTTTCATTGACCCAATCGAGAACAAAACGGTTCGGTGCGTAGACGCGCAACTCGTCGCCTTCGGCTTCGACCTGTAGCGGACGGATCCAAGTGTTGAATTGCTGGGCAGGCAGCTCATCGCGCAAAAGCTCCACGCACTGCTGCCAAAGTTCCACTGACACGGATATCCCCTAAGTTGAAAGCCGGTGAGGCAAAAACAGCAGCCATTGTAACGATCAGCGCCCGACTTATCCACATGTAGGTTGCTCTGGGATCACGAAGAATCAAGGCTTTATCCAGAAATTATGCGACCAATGGCATGTGGATAAGCTCTGTGGATAAGCGTCCTTCAGCCCATTGCATAAGTCGGGTCTGAACTCTGTGGATAACCGGCCTGTGGATAAGGTGCCATTCCATCCACAGCTTATCCGACAGCGCAGCACAGCTAGGCCACCGTTTCTTAACCAAGTTGTCATCCTCTGTACACGTTGACTTTAAAGGCCTCAAGTCACTTATCCACACAAAATGGCTCCCTTAGCTTTTATAAGCATTACAAAAGAGCTTTAAATACTTTCCTTCTTTAATTCTATATCTGATCACAGCGCTCACAGGGTTCCTTCCTGGTCAAAAAGGCTAGATTGGAAAAAGGACGTCCAAAAGGGAATTGATAAGTAAATGAAGGAAACGCTGGTTGGAAATTGACCTAGAGGCTTGCTTTCTCTAGAATCCCCGGTCTCTTAAAACGGGGGCCATTCCGGCCCGTTGTGGACGAACCAGGTAACACGCCATGAAACGTACTTTCCAACCCAGCACCATCAAGCGCGCCCGCACCCACGGTTTCCGTGCTCGCATGGCTACCAAAAACGGCCGTGCAGTCCTGTCGCGTCGTCGCGCCAAGGGCCGTAAGCGTTTGGCAGTTTGATAACTCGGCACAGGTGGTGAGTCGAGACTTCAGTCGGGAAAAGCGTCTGCTGACACCCCGACACTTCAAGGCAGTCTTTGACTCCCCTACCGGCAAGGTTCCGGGGAAAAATCTCTTGCTCCTTGCGCGTAACAACGACCTGGATCATCCCCGTTTGGGGTTAGTGATCGGTAAAAAGAGCGTCAAGCTCTCCGTTGAGCGCAATCGCTTGAAACGCCTAATGCGCGAATCATTTCGCCAGCACCAGGATGATTTGGTTGGCTGGGATATCGTAATTGTCGCGCGCAAAGGTTTGGGTGAGATAGAAAACCCCGAATTGATTCAGCATTTCGGCAAACTCTGGAAACGCTTGGCACGCAGCCGGCCGGTTCCAGACGTTAAAACCGAAACTGTAGGGGTAGACAGTACAGATGCGTAAGCTGGCGCTCGTTCCGATCCAGTTCTATCGCTATGCCATTAGCCCGCTGATGGCCAGTCACTGTCGTTTCTACCCCAGTTGCTCCTGCTACGCGTATGAAGCCATCGAAAATCATGGCCTTCTACGCGGTGGCTGGCTGGCCTTTCGTCGTTTAGGTCGCTGTCATCCGTGGAATGCCGGTGGTTTTGACCCGGTTCCACCTGTCCCTACCTCCCGTTCCTCTTCGATGGCCGAGTAATCATGGATATTAAACGCACGATCCTGATCGTCGCCCTGGCAATCGTGACTTATGTCGGGGTCCTGAAATGGAACCAGGACTATGGTCAGACTGCCCTGCCGACTCAGAATGTGGCTGCCAGCAACACCGCACCGGCTATACCGGATACGGCAACTGGTTCGAATACTTCTGCAAGTGCCGATGTTCCGAGCGCCAACGCAGTCACCACTGCTCCGACTGAAACACCGGTCGTCGTCAGCAAAGATCTCATCCAGGTAAAAACGGATGTGCTCAATCTGGAGATCGATCCTATTGGTGGTGATGTCGCGCAGCTGCGGTTGCCCCTTTATCCACGTCGTCAGGATCATCCAGAGATTCCGTTCCAGCTGTTTGATAACGGCGGCGAGCGCACTTATCTGGCCCAAAGTGGGCTGACAGGTGTCAATGGCCCGGATGCTCGTGCATCAGGTCGGCCTGTTTACACCAGTGCACAAAAGACTTATCAACTGGCTGATGGTCAGAATGAATTGGTCGTTGACCTGAAGTTCACTGACAGTGGCGTCAACTACATCAAGCGCTTTACCTTCAAGCGCGGTCTGTATGATCTGGGCGTTACTTACCTGATCGACAACCAGAGTGGTCAGCCATGGGCTGGTAATCTGTTCGCACAACTCAAACGTGATTCGAGTGGCGATCCGTCTTCGACCACTGCGACTGGCACGGCAACTTATTTGGGCGCGGCGCTGGGTACACCTGCCGAACCCTACAAAAAAGTGTCGATGAAAGACATCGACAAGGCTGCGCTTAAAGAAACCGTCCAAGGTGGCTGGGTCGCCTGGTTGCAGCACTACTTCGTGACGGCCTGGATTCCGAACAAGAACGACAACAACGTCGTGCAAACGCGGAAAGACAGCCAAGGCAACTACATCATCGGCTTCACTGGCCCGGTTTTGACTGTTGCGCCAGGCGCAACCGCGCAAACCAGCGCTACGTTGTACGCAGGTCCGAAAAGCCAAGCGGTGCTCAAAGAGTTATCCCCAGGTCTGGAACTGACTGTCGATTACGGCATTCTCTGGTTCATTGCCCAACCCATTTTCTGGCTGCTGCAACATATCCACAGCCTTATCGGGAACTGGGGCTTTTCAATTATCTTCCTGACCATGCTGATCAAAGGGATTTTCTTCCCTCTGTCGGCAGCCAGCTACAAATCCATGGCCCGCATGCGTGCCGTCGCACCGAAACTGGCTGCGTTGAAAGAACAGCATGGTGATGACCGGCAGAAAATGTCGCAGTCGATGATGGAGCTGTACAAGAAAGAGAAGATCAACCCGTTGGGTGGTTGCTTACCGATTCTTGTGCAAATGCCAGTCTTCCTGTCGCTGTACTGGGTTCTCCTGGAAAGCGTAGAGATGCGTCAGGCTCCATTTATCCTGTGGATCACTGACCTTTCTATCAAGGATCCGTTCTTCATCCTGCCGATCGTCATGGGCGCGACCATGTTTATCCAGCAGCGGTTGAACCCGACTCCGCCGGACCCGATGCAAGCGAAGGTCATGAAGTTGATGCCGATCATCTTCACCTTCTTCTTCCTCTGGTTCCCTGCTGGTCTGGTGCTGTACTGGGTGGTCAACAACTGCCTGTCCATCTCGCAGCAGTGGTACATCACTCGTAAAATCGAAGCGGCTACCAAGAGCGCAGCTGCTTGATCTAACCTGTGAGTAAGCAATGCAAAGCGCCCCCTCGTGGGGCGTTTTGCTATCCGCCATTTGTCTAGAGAGCCTGGTCATGAACGTCCCTCGTGAAACTATCGCCGCGATTGCAACCGCCCAAGGCCGAGGCGGTGTGGGCATCGTGCGCATATCCGGCCCGCTGGCCAGTAGCGCAGCGCAGGCAATCATCGGCCGCGAGCCGACACCGCGTTATGCACATTACGGCCCCTTCAGCGATGAGACGGGGCAGGTCATCGATGAAGGCATCGCGTTGTATTTCCCGGGACCGAACTCATTTACCGGTGAAGACGTGCTTGAACTTCAGGGGCACGGCGGCCCAATCGTGCTGGATATGTTGCTGCAGCGCTGTCTGCAATTGGGCAGCCGGCTGGCTCGACCCGGTGAATTCAGCGAGCGTGCGTTTCTCAATGACAAGCTCGACCTGGCGCAGGCTGAAGCGATCGCTGATTTGATTGAAGCCAGTTCCGCTCAAGCAGCACGCAATGCCCTGCGTTCTCTGCAAGGTGCTTTTTCCCTGCGTGTGGATAACTTGACGGAAAAGCTGATCAACCTGCGGATCTATGTGGAAGCCGCTATCGACTTCCCCGAAGAGGAAATCGACTTTCTTGCCGATGGCCATGTGTTAAACATGCTCGATGCGGTGCGCGAAGAGTTATCCACAGTCCTGCGCGAAGCAGGGCAAGGCGCGTTGCTGCGCGACGGCATGACTGTCGTCATTGCCGGCCGACCAAACGCGGGTAAATCGAGTTTGTTGAATGCCCTCGCTGGCAGGGAAGCAGCCATCGTTACCGAGATTGCGGGGACTACCCGGGATATCTTGCGGGAACATATCCACATCGACGGCATGCCGTTGCATGTGGTTGATACCGCCGGGCTGCGTGATACCGACGATAAGGTCGAGAAAATCGGTGTAGAACGTGCGCTCAAAGCGATTGGCGAGGCGGATAGAGTCTTGCTGGTGGTGGATGCAACGGCACCTGAAGCAAATGATCCATTTGCCTTGTGGCCTGAGTTTCTTGAACAACGGCCTGATCCGGCCAAGGTCACACTGATTCGTAACAAGGCTGATTTGAGTGGAGATCCCATCGCCCTGGAGCGCAGCGCCGATGGCCACGTGACGATCAGTCTGAGTGCAATGGCTGGGGGAGCAGGTCTGGAGCTGCTACGTGATCATTTGAAAGCGTGCATGGGTTATGAACAGACCTCTGAAAGCAGCTTCAGCGCTCGCAGGCGTCATCTGGAAGCATTGCGTCATGCCAGCACATCGCTTGAGCACGGTCGCGCTCAATTGACCCTTGCCGGTGCCGGTGAGCTCCTCGCAGAAGATTTGCGTCAGGCACAGCAATCTCTGGGCGAGATTACCGGCGTTTTCAGCTCAGATGACTTGCTGGGACGCATTTTTTCCAGCTTCTGTATAGGTAAATAGCACCCCCCTTCTCTGTAGAAGTGCGCTGTGTACTGACACAGCGCATCAAGCGGATCGCAGACAAGCCCGTTCCAACAACCCACCTCGCAGCGTATTCACCCAACCGAGCAGAATTATTCTGACCTTGGCTGCCCGCCTTTGCCTTTTTTCCACCGAGCGGCACACTTTTCTGTGGATTAAGCCCTGTGAGTAACTGCCCATCAGCTCGGTTGATAAGTGGGTCTTAAAACTGAGGATAAAGCACCCTGTGGACAAGTACCTGTTTAATCCACAGGCTTAAAGCACTTATCCAAGGGCCTCATTGGCACATGGCCACAGACTTTTGAATCGCTGTACATACCGTAGATAAGGGCCTGTAGCTCTTTATCCACAGAAAGGTGGTTCAGTAATAATAAACATAAAAACAAAGATTTATAAATTTCTCTCTTTTTAATTTCTATATCTGGCAGTCATCCACAGCTGGTTAAATTTTGTGCACAAAGGTTCCTTCAAGATGGGTAAGTCCCTATACTTGTCGACTGTCCTAATTTTCATTCCTATTTACCCCAAGAAGCAGGCACGAGGTGCGTGGTGGATTTCCCTTCCCGTTTTGAAGTGATCGTCATCGGCGGCGGTCATGCCGGTACCGAGGCAGCACTGGCGTCGGCACGCATGGGTGCAAAAACCCTGCTGCTGACGCATAACGTGGAAACCCTCGGGCAGATGAGCTGCAACCCTGCCATTGGTGGCATCGGCAAAAGCCATTTGGTCAAGGAAATCGACGCCCTTGGCGGTGCTATGGCAATAGCCACCGACAAAGGCGGCATCCAGTTCCGCGTGTTGAACAGCCGCAAAGGCCCAGCGGTGCGCGCTACTCGCGCTCAGGCTGACCGCGTGCTGTACAAAGCGGCTGTTCGCGAAATCATCGAGAACCAGCCCAACCTGTGGATATTTCAACAAGCCTGCGATGACCTGATCGTTGAACAAGACCAGGTCCGCGGCGTTGTTACACAGATGGGTCTGCGTTTCCTGGCTGATTCGGTGGTTTTAACCACCGGCACTTTCCTCGGTGGACTTATCCACATAGGCATGCAGAACTATTCCGGTGGACGTGCGGGCGATCCGCCGTCGATTGCTCTCGCTCAGCGACTACGTGAGTTACCGCTACGAGTGGGTCGCTTGAAAACCGGCACACCACCACGCATCGACGGCCGTTCAGTGGATTTCTCGGTGATGACCGAGCAACCGGGCGATACACCCATTCCCGTCATGTCGTTCATGGGCTCCAAAGAGCAACATCCTGCGCAAGTCAGCTGCTGGATTACCCATACCAACGCCAGAACTCACGAAATTATTGCGGCCAACCTTGATCGCTCACCCATGTATTCCGGGGTGATCGAAGGTATTGGTCCACGCTATTGCCCATCGATCGAAGACAAGATCCATCGCTTCGCAGACAAGGAAAGCCATCAGGTTTTCATCGAACCCGAAGGGCTGACGACCCACGAGCTCTACCCGAATGGCATCTCCACCTCACTGCCTTTCGATGTTCAGTTGCAGATCGTGCGGTCGATTCGCGGGATGGAAAACGCTCACATCATTCGTCCTGGCTATGCCATCGAGTACGATTATTTCGATCCTCGCGATTTGAAATACAGTCTGGAAACGAAAGTCATTGCCGGCCTGTTTTTCGCGGGGCAAATCAACGGTACAACCGGTTACGAAGAAGCCGCGGCCCAGGGTTTGCTCGCTGGGGCCAATGCGGCACTGCGCGCACAGGGCAGAGACAGCTGGTGTCCGCGTCGCGACGAGGCCTACATCGGGGTGTTGGTCGATGACCTGATTACCTTGGGGACGCAAGAGCCTTACCGGATGTTCACCTCACGGGCTGAATACCGGTTGATCCTGCGAGAGGACAATGCCGATTTGCGTCTGACCGAGAAAGGCCGCGAGCTAGGGCTGGTCGATGATGCGCGCTGGGCGGCTTTCTGCACCAAACGCGAAAGCATCGAACTCGAAGAGCAACGCCTGAAAAGCACCTGGGTGCGTCCCGGTACCGAGCAGGGTGATGCTATCTCCGCGCATTTCGGCACGCCGCTGACTCATGAATACAATTTGCTCAACCTGCTCACACGCCCGGAAATCGATTACGCCAGCCTGATAGCCATCACTGGCGAAGGCTGCAGCGATCCACAGGTCGCCGAGCAGGTCGAAATCAAGACCAAATACGCCGGTTACATTGACCGCCAGCAGGATGAAATCGCGCGGCTGCGCGCCAGCGAAGATATCAAATTGCCAGAAGACATCGATTACGTCGGTATCTCCGGCCTGTCGAAAGAAATCCAGAGCAAGCTGGGGATAACTCGTCCTGAAACACTCGGCCAGGCATCGCGGATTCCCGGTGTCACGCCTGCGGCGATTTCGCTGTTGATGATTCATTTGAAAAAACGCGGCGCGGGCCGTCAGTTGGAGCAAAGCGCTTGAGTTCTATGGTTACCCCGCAACATGCCCAAGAGTTATCCCGTGGCGCCCAGCAACTCGGCGTTGATTTGAGCGAAAGCCAACACAGCCAGTTGCTGGCTTACCTGGCCCTATTGATCAAGTGGAACAAGGCTTACAACCTCACGGCTGTGCGCGATCCGGATGAAATGGTTTCGCGGCATTTGCTCGATAGCCTGAGCGTCGTGCCCTTCATCGCCGGTGATCGCTGGATCGATGTCGGCAGTGGTGGCGGAATGCCCGGTATTCCATTGGCTATCCTGTTTCCTGAAATGAAAGTGACAGTGCTCGATAGCAACGGCAAGAAGACCCGTTTTCTGACTCAGGTAAAGCTCGAACTGAAACTGGATAACCTTGAAGTTATCCACAGCCGGGTTGAAGCGTTCAAACCTGAGCTACCCTTCACCGGAATTGTTTCCCGAGCGTTCAGCAGTCTGGAAGACTTTACGGAGTGGACCCGGCACCTGGGCGATACGGATACGCGATGGTTGGCGATGAAAGGGCTGCATCCCGCTGATGAGCTGGTAGCATTACCGACAGATTTTCACCTCGATAGCGCACAAGCCTTGACCGTTCCAGGTTGCCAAGGCCAACGCCATCTGCTGATATTGCGCCGCACGGCATGATTGGGAACACAAGCAAGAATGGCTAAGGTATTCGCGATAGCGAACCAAAAAGGTGGTGTGGGTAAAACCACCACCTGTATCAACCTCGCAGCGTCACTGGTCGCGACCAAACGCCGTGTGTTGTTGATCGATCTCGACCCGCAGGGCAACGCCACGATGGGCAGCGGTGTGGATAAGCACGCGCTGGAATATTCGGTTTATGACCTCCTGATCGGCGAATGCGATCTGGCCCAGGCCATGCAGTTCTCCGAACACGGCGGGTATCAGCTATTGCCAGCCAACCGCGACCTGACGGCAGCCGAAGTGGTCCTGTTGGACATGCAGCTGAAGGAAAGTCGGCTGCGCAACGCTCTGGCGCCGATTCGCGAGAATTACGATTACATCCTCATCGACTGCCCACCGTCGTTGTCGATGCTCACCTTGAACGCCTTGGTTGCCGCTGATGGGGTCATTATCCCCATGCAGTGTGAGTACTTTGCGCTCGAAGGGCTGAGCGACCTTGTGGATAACATCAAGCGCATCGCCGAGCTGCTCAACCCGCAGCTAAAAATCGAAGGCTTGCTGCGCACCATGTATGACCCGCGACTGAGCTTGATCAACGATGTTTCCGATCAGCTCAAAGAGCATTTCGGTGAACAGCTCTACGATACGGTCATCCCACGCAATATCCGTCTGGCTGAAGCACCGAGTTTCGGCATGCCGGCGCTGGCGTATGACAAAACATCGCGTGGCGCCTTGGCCTACCTTGCCTTGGCTGGCGAGATGGTTCGTCGTCAACGTCGCAACTCGCGCACCGCACAGGCAACTTAAGGAATCCGCATGGCCGTTAAGAAACGAGGTCTCGGACGTGGGCTGGATGCACTTCTGAGCAGTCCGACCGTCAGTGCGTTGGAAGAGCAGGCCGTTCAGGCCGATCAACGCGAACTGCAGCATTTGCCGCTGGACCTGATCCAGCGCGGCAAATACCAGCCACGGCGTGACATGGACCCCCAGGCACTCGAAGAGCTTGCTCTGTCGATCAAGGCCCAGGGTGTGATGCAGCCGATCGTGGTGCGCCCGGTCGCTGGCAAGCGCTTTGAAATCATCGCAGGTGAACGCCGCTGGCGTGCCGCCCAACAGGCAGGGCTGGAAACCATTCCGGCCATGGTTCGCGATGTGCCCGATGAAACCGCCATCGCCATGGCGCTGATCGAGAACATACAGCGCGAAGACCTTAATCCTGTTGAAGAGGCGGTCGCGTTACAGCGTCTCCAGCAGGAATTTCAATTAACTCAGCAGCAAGTCGCCGATGCGGTGGGCAAGTCGCGGGTTACTGTGGCCAACCTCCTGCGATTGATCGCGTTGCCTGAGGTCATCAAAACCATGCTGTCTCACGGCGATCTGGAAATGGGTCATGCACGTGCATTACTCGGTTTGCCCGAAGAACAGCAGGTTGAAGGGGCGCGACATGTTGTCGCACGCGGGCTGACTGTGCGCCAGACTGAAGCACTGGTTCGCCAGTGGTTGAGTGGCAAACCAACCGCTGCCGGATCCGCTGAACCTGCTAAATCCGACCCGGACATCAGTCGCCTGGAACAGCGCCTGGCCGAGCGCCTAGGCTCTGCGGTGCAGATTCGCCACGGTCAGAAAGGTAAGGGTCAGTTGGTCATCCGCTATAACTCGCTGGACGAGTTGCAGGGTGTCCTTGCTCACATTCGTTGAAACAATTGCTTTGTAGCGGGTAGTCAAATATCACTACCTAACAGTTGAATAGGGGCTAAACCGCCCCTATACTCTGCGCGCATTTTGTCGGCACAAATTATGCCAAGTTATTGATTTTGGCGGCCGATATTGGAGGGCAGTTGTGATGGAAAATCGCACGCAAAACCGCCTCCCGTTCCATCGTTTGGCGGTTTTTCCCGTACTGCTGGCTCAATGTGTAGTCCTGCTGTTGGCAGCTTTGGCGCTGTGGCAGTGGCACGGAGTCGTAGCTGGGTACTCAGGCCTTTGCGGAGGTTTGATAGCTTGGCTGCCCAATTTGTATTTTGCTCATAAGGCTTTCCGATTTTCCGGGGCCAGAGCAGCGCAAGCCATTATCCGGTCTTTTTATGCCGGTGAGGCTGGCAAACTGATTTTGACGGCAGCGTTTTTTACGCTGACCTTTGTAGGTGTGAAGCCACTGGCGCCGCTGGCTGTATTCGGCGTGTTCATGTTGACCCAGTTGGTCAGCTGGTTTGCTCCCCTGCTTATGAGAACAAGACTTTCGAGACCTTAGGGCGTTTGAGGCAACCATGGCAGCAGAATCCGCTTCGGGCTATATCCAACACCACTTGATGAACCTGACCTTTGGTCAATTGCCAACCGGCGGTTGGGGCTTTGCCCACACCGCAGCTCAAGCCAAGGAAATGGGCTTTTGGGCTTTCCACGTCGATACTCTCGGCTGGTCGGTAGCATTGGGTTTGATCTTCGTATTGATTTTCCGCATGGCGGCAAAAAAGGCGACCTCTGGTCAGCCGGGCGCCCTGCAGAACTTCGTCGAAGTCCTGGTGGAATTCGTCGATGGCAGCGTGAAAGACAGTTTCCACGGTCGTAGCCCTGTCATTGCGCCATTGGCACTGACCATTTTCGTTTGGGTGTTCATGATGAACGCCGTCGACCTTGTACCGGTCGACTGGATTCCGAAACTGGCCGTCCTGATTACCGGCGACTCGCACATTCCGTTCCGTGCGGTATCGACGACTGATCCTAACGCCACCCTGGGCATGGCCCTGTCGGTGTTTGCGCTGATCATTTTCTACAGCATCAAGATCAAGGGCATCGGCGGTTTCGTCGGCGAAATGACCCTGCACCCGTTTGGCAGCAAGAACATTCTGCTCCAGGCGCTGTTGATTCCGGTGAACTTCCTGCTTGAATTCGTGACGCTGATTGCCAAACCTATTTCGTTGGCACTGCGGCTGTTCGGCAACATGTACGCTGGCGAGCTGGTGTTCATCCTGATCGCGGTCATGTTCGGCAGTGGCCTGCTCTGGCTGAGTGGCCTTGGTGTTGTGCTGCAATGGGCGTGGGCTGTCTTCCACATCCTGATCATCACCCTGCAAGCGTTCATCTTCATGATGCTGACCATCGTTTACCTTTCGATGGCTCACGAAGAAAACCATTAAGACTCGCCTGGCGCGTCTGATGACCCTCTCGCTTCGGTGAGAGGGTGTCGCAAGCGAGAGCCCGCAAGGGTTGATGTAAAAACGGTTTTGCTTTACCGCTTTAATCTAAAAACCTAACCAATACGACGTAAAGTCGGGAGGAAAGATGGAAACTGTAGTTGGTCTAACTGCTATCGCTGTTGCACTGTTGATCGGCCTGGGCGCACTGGGTACCGCAATTGGTTTCGGCCTGTTGGGCGGTAAGTTCCTGGAAGGCGCAGCTCGCCAACCAGAGATGGTCCCAATGCTTCAAGTTAAAATGTTCATCGTCGCCGGTCTGCTCGACGCCGTGACCATGATTGGTGTTGGTATCGCTCTGTTCTTCACCTTTGCGAACCCCTTCGTTGGTCAACTCGCTGGCTAATCTCTCGAATTTTCGAGTGGATTGGTGTGATGGACAACGAACGAGCGAGGTGTTGGCGTGAACATTAATGCAACCCTGATTGGCCAATCCGTTGCGTTCTTCATTTTTGTAATGTTCTGCATGAAGTTCGTATGGCCTCCGGTCATCGCGGCTTTGCACGAACGTCAGAAGAAGATCGCTGATGGATTGGACGCTGCTAGCCGAGCAACTCGCGACCTGGAGTTGGCCCAAGATAAAGTGGGTCATCAACTGCGCGAAGCTAAAGCTCAGGCAGCTGAAATCATTGAGCAAGCCAAGAAACGCGGTACGCAGATTGTCGACGAGGCCCGTGAAACGGCTGTTGTCGAAGCTGACCGTGTGAAGGCTCAGGCTCGAACCGAGATTGAGCTGGAACTGAACGGCGTCAAAGACGCGCTGCGCACCCAATTGGGTCGCCTGGCAGTCAACGGTGCCGAGAAGATCCTGGGTGCCACAATCGATCAAAACGCGCACGCGGAGCTGGTTAATAAACTGGCTGCTGAAATTTAAGCGAGGGCGATCATGGCAGAACTGACCACGTTGGCCCGACCTTACGCTAAGGCAGCCTTTGAGCACGCCCAGGCCCACCAGCAACTGGCCAATTGGTCAGCCATGCTCGGCTTGGCTGCAGTTGTGTCGCAAGACGACACAATGCAGCGCGTACTCAAGGCCCCGCGACTGACGAGCGCAGAGAAGGCCACCACTTTTATTGAAGTGTGTGGCGATAAGTTTGATGTCAAGGCACAGAATTTCATCCACGTCGTTGCTGAAAACGACCGTCTCCCGCTATTGCCGGAGATCGCCGCACTGTTCGACCTGTACAAGGCTGAGCAGGAAAAATCGGTTGATGTGGACGTTACCAGTGCTTTTGCATTGAACGAAGAACAGCAAGACAAACTCGCCAAGGTTCTCAGTGCACGGCTCGGCCGGGAAGTGCGACTGCACGCTGCGGAGGATGCCACCCTCATAGGTGGTGTCATCATCCGCGCCGGCGACCTGGTTATCGATGGCTCAGTGCGTGGCAAACTCGCGCAACTGGCCGAAGCATTGAAATCTTGAGTTTGAAGGGGCAGCAGAGCAATGCAGCAACTCAATCCGTCCGAAATAAGTGAAATTATCAAGGGTCGCATCGACAAGCTCGATGTAACCTCCCAAGCCCGTAACGAAGGCACAGTCGTCAGCGTATCTGACGGCATCGTGCGGATTCACGGTCTGGCCGACGTAATGTACGGCGAGATGATCGAGTTTCCGGGCGGCGTCTTCGGTATGGCGCTTAACCTTGAGCAAGACTCTGTAGGCGCTGTGGTACTGGGCGCTTACACGATGCTGGCTGAAGGCATGAGCGCCAAGTGCACTGGCCGCATCCTCGAAGTTCCGGTTGGTCCGGAACTGCTGGGTCGCGTAGTCGACGCACTGGGTAACCCAGTTGACGGCAAAGGCCCTCTGAACAACGTCCTCACCGACGCTGTCGAGAAGGTTGCTCCGGGTGTGATCTGGCGTAAGTCGGTAGACCAGCCTGTACAGACTGGCTACAAGGCTGTAGATGCCATGATCCCTGTCGGCCGCGGCCAGCGTGAGCTGATCATCGGCGACCGTCAGATCGGTAAAACCGCTCTGGCTATCGATGCGATCATCAATCAGAAAAACAGCGGCATCTTCTGCGTCTACGTGGCAATCGGTCAGAAACAATCGACCATCGCCAACGTGGTTCGCAAACTTGAAGAAAACGGCGCGTTGGCTAACACCATCGTCGTTGCTGCCAGTGCTTCCGAATCTGCTGCGTTGCAGTTCCTTGCACCGTACTCCGGCTGCACCATGGGCGAATACTTCCGCGACCGCGGTGAAGACGCGCTGATCGTTTATGACGATCTGTCCAAGCAAGCAGTGGCTTACCGCCAGATTTCCCTGCTGCTGCGCCGTCCGCCAGGCCGTGAAGCTTACCCAGGCGACGTGTTCTATCTCCACTCCCGTCTATTGGAGCGCGCATCGCGTGTTTCCGTAGAGTACGTAGAGAAGTTCACTAACGGTGCAGTGACCGGCAAAACCGGTTCCCTGACCGCACTGCCGATCATCGAAACCCAGGCTGGCGACGTTTCCGCGTTCGTTCCGACCAACGTGATTTCGATCACCGACGGTCAGATCTTCCTGGAATCGGCCATGTTCAACTCCGGGATTCGTCCTGCAGTGAACGCCGGTGTTTCGGTATCCCGTGTGGGTGGTGCCGCTCAGACCAAGATCATCAAGAAGCTTTCCGGTGGTATCCGTACCGCTCTGGCTCAGTACCGTGAACTGGCGGCATTCGCCCAGTTCGCTTCTGACTTGGACGAAGCCACTCGCAAGCAGCTTGAGCATGGTCAGCGCGTTACCGAGCTGATGAAGCAGAAGCAATACGCGCCGATGTCTATCGCTGATATGTCGTTGTCCCTGTATGCCGCTGAACGTGGCTTCCTGGTGGACATCGAGATTCCAAAAATCGGCAGCTTCGAGCAGGCTCTGATTGCTTACTTCAACCGCGATCACGCCGATTTGATGGCGAAGATCAACGTGAAGGGTGACTTCAATGACGAAATCGACGCTGGCCTCAAAGCCGGTATCGAGAAGTTCAAGGCCACCCAAACCTGGTAAGCCGCAGCGGGGGCCGAGAGGCTCCCGCTTGCTAACCTGATAGGTGTTACATGGCAGGCGCAAAAGAGATTCGCAGTAAGATTGCGAGCATCAAAAGCACGCAAAAGATCACCAGCGCCATGGAAAAAGTGGCGGTCAGCAAAATGCGCAAGGCTCAAATGCGTATGGCCGCTAGCCGTCCTTACGCGGAGCGCATCCGCCAGGTAATCGGACATCTGGCCAACGCCAACCCGGAATACCGCCACCCGTTCATGATCGATCGCGAAATAAAGCGTATCGGTTATGTCGTCGTGAGCAGTGACCGTGGTCTGTGTGGTGGCTTGAATACCAACCTGTTCAAGGCTTTGGTCAAGGACATGGCGGTAAACCGTGAAAACGGTGCAGAGATCGATCTGTGCGTGGTCGGCAGCAAAGGTGCGGCATTTTTCCGCAACTTCGGCGGTAACGTCGTCGCTGCGATCAGCCACCTGGGCGAAGAGCCGTCGATCAATGACTTGATCGGCAGCGTCAAGGTGATGCTGGATGCCTATCTGGATGGCCGTATTGATCGCCTGTCCGTGGTATCCAACAAATTCATCAACACCATGACGCAACAGCCAACGGTGGAGCAGTTGATTCCGCTGGTGGCAACCCCGGATCAAGGACTCAAGCACCACTGGGACTATCTCTACGAACCCGACGCCAAAGAGCTGCTTGACGGCCTGATGGTGCGCTACGTGGAGTCGCAGGTGTACCAGGCGGTGGTCGAGAACAGTGCAGCTGAACAAGCCGCGCGGATGATCGCAATGAAGAACGCCACTGATAACGCCGGTGATTTGATCAGCGATTTGCAACTGGTCTACAACAAGGCGCGTCAGGCTGCGATCACCCAAGAGATCTCGGAAATCGTCGGCGGCGCTGCCGCGGTTTAACGGTTCAAATATTCAGAGGATCCAGCTAATGAGTAGCGGACGTATCGTTCAAATCATCGGCGCCGTGATCGACGTGGAATTCCCACGCGAAAACGTACCGAGCATCTACAACGCGCTGTTGGTACAAAGCGCTGCCGGGACCACCCTGGAAGTTCAGCAACAGCTGGGCGACGGCGTGGTCCGCACCATTGCGATGGGTTCCACCGAGGGCTTGAAGCGCGGTCTGGAAGTCAAAGACACTGGCGCAGCCATCTCCGTACCGGTCGGTAAAGCGACCCTGGGCCGGATCATGGACGTTCTGGGCAACCCGATCGACGAAGCTGGCCCGATCGAAACCGAAGAGCGCTGGGGCATTCACCGTCCTGCGCCAACCTTCGCGGAACAGGCAGGCGGCAACGACCTGCTGGAAACAGGCATCAAGGTTATCGACCTGATCTGCCCGTTCGCCAAAGGCGGTAAAGTCGGTTTGTTCGGTGGTGCCGGTGTAGGCAAAACCGTAAACATGATGGAACTGATCCGTAACATCGCCATGGAACACAGCGGTTATTCCGTGTTCGCTGGTGTGGGCGAGCGTACCCGTGAGGGTAACGACTTCTACCACGAGATGAAGGATTCGAGCGTTCTCGACAAAGTGGCGCTGGTTTACGGTCAGATGAACGAGCCGCCGGGTAACCGTCTGCGCGTAGCACTGACCGGCCTGACCATGGCCGAGAAGTTCCGTGACGAAGGTAACGACGTTCTGCTGTTCGTCGACAACATCTATCGTTACACCCTGGCCGGTACTGAAGTATCCGCACTGCTGGGCCGTATGCCTTCTGCAGTAGGTTACCAACCGACCCTGGCTGAAGAGATGGGCACGCTGCAAGAGCGCATCACTTCGACCAAAAACGGTTCGATCACATCGATCCAAGCGGTATACGTACCTGCGGATGACTTGACTGACCCGTCGCCTGCGACCACTTTCGCCCACTTGGACGCCACTGTCGTACTGTCCCGTGACATCGCCTCCCTGGGTATCTACCCAGCGGTCGATCCACTGGATTCGACTTCGCGCCAGCTGGACCCGAACGTAATCGGCCAGGATCACTACGACACCGCTCGCGGCGTTCAGTACGTGTTGCAGCGTTACAAAGAACTGAAGGACATCATTGCGATCCTCGGTATGGACGAGCTGTCGGAAGTCGACAAGCAGTTGGTAAACCGTGCTCGTAAGATCCAGCGCTTCTTGTCGCAGCCGTTCTTCGTGGCTGAAGTCTTCACCGGTGCCTCGGGTAAATACGTTTCCCTGAAAGACACCATTGCTGGCTTCAAAGGCATCCTCAACGGCGACTACGACCACCTGCCAGAACAAGCGTTCTACATGGTCGGCGGCATCGAAGAAGCGATCGAGAAAGCCAAAAAACTGTAATCCCGGCGCCCGGCAACGGGCGCTAATTAGGTTGAGGCAAGCGAATGGCTATGACAGTCCATTGCGATATCGTCAGCGCGGAAGGGGAAATATTCTCCGGTCTGGTCGAGATGGTGATTGCGCACGGCAACCTGGGTGATATTGGTATCGCTCCAGGCCACGCGCCGCTGATCACTGATCTGAAGCCGGGTCCGATCCGCCTGATCAAACAGGGCGGGGAAGCTGAGGTGTTTTACATCTCAGGCGGTTTCCTCGAGGTTCAGCCGAACATGGTCAAGGTACTTGCCGACACCGTGCAACGTGCTGCCGACCTGGACGAAGCCTCCGCTCAGTTAGCCGTTAAGGCTGCTGAGAAGGCGCTGAATGAAAGAGGCGCAGATTTCGATTATGGCGCTGCGGCTGCACGTCTGGCCGAGGCTGCAGCTCAGCTGCGCACCATTCGGCAGATTCGCAAAAAGTTTGGCGGCTAACCCCGTCAGCTCTCTGCACGATTGAGAAAAAGGGTAGCCTCGGCTACCCTTTTTCTTTTTTGAAAATTACCCCCCGGTCACAGCCGCTGACCTCCCCAGGATTGGTAGCCAGTCATGTCACTCGATATCGTTATTCTCGCCGCAGGTCAGGGCACCCGCATGCGTTCCGCTCTGCCCAAGGTTCTTCATCCCGTGGCCGGGGATTCCATGCTCGGCCATGTTATCCACAGTGCCCGCCAACTTAATCCACAGCGGATTCATGTGGTGATTGGTCACGGTGCCGATATCGTTCGTGAGCGTCTGGCTGCGGATGACCTGAATTTCGTTTTGCAGGACAAACAACTGGGCACCGGCCACGCTGTCGCGCAGGCGCTGCCTGAGTTGACCGCCGAGAACGTACTGATCCTGTATGGCGACGTGCCTTTAATCCAAGTTGAAACCCTGCAACGCCTGCTGAAAAAAGTCAGCGCCGAGCAATTGGGGCTGCTGACGGTCAATCTTGCCGACCCCACCGGTTATGGTCGCATCGTGCGCGATGAGCAAAATCGCGTCAGTGCAATCGTCGAGCATAAGGATGCGACCGAGGCGCAGAAAGCCATCACTGAGGGCAATACCGGTATTCTCGCCGTGCCTGGCAAGCGCCTGGCAGAGTGGCTGGGCCGTCTGTCGAACAACAACGTGCAGGGCGAGTATTACCTGACCGATGTGATTGCCATGGCGGTGAATGATGGTCTGGTGGTCGCCACTGAGCAGCCGCTTGATGCCATGGAAGTCCAGGGTGCCAATGATCGCAAGCAACTGGCCGAGCTGGAGCGTCATTACCAGCAACGTGAGGCCCGTCGCTTGATGGCACTGGGGGTCACGTTGCGTGATCCCGCGCGTTTCGACGTTCGAGGCGAGGTCAGCGTGGGTCACGACGTTCTGATTGATATCAACGTGATCCTTGAGGGCCGCGTGGTCATCGAAGACGATGTGGTCATTGGCCCGAACTGCGTGATCAAAAACAGCACCCTGCGCAAAGGCTCGGTGATCAAAGCCAATAGCCATATTGACGGGGCGATCTTGGGGGAGGGCAGCGATGTCGGCCCTTTTGCTCGTCTTCGCCCTGGCAGCGTGCTGGACGCGCGCGCGCATGTGGGTAACTTTGTCGAGCTGAAGAACGCGCATTTGGGTGAAGCCGCGAAGGTCGGACATTTGACCTACCTTGGCGACGCCGAAGTCGGGGCGCGAACCAATATCGGCGCCGGCACCATTACCTGTAACTACGACGGCGCGAACAAATTCAAGACCGTGCTGGGCGAAGACGTGTTCATCGGCTCCAATAACTCCCTTGTCGCGCCTGTGGATATCTCATCCGGCGCCACCACGGCCGCAGGCTCGACCATTACCCAAGACGTCGCTGCCGAGCAGTTGGCCATCGGCCGCGCGCGCCAGCGCAATATCGACGGCTGGAAACGGCCGGTAAAAACAAAAAAAGACTGAAGTTATCCACATGTGTTGGAGTACGCATATCGTTGTAGGAGCTGCCGAAGGCTGCGATAAGGTTGGAACAACCTTAAAAAATTAAACGCGACGTCCGGTTTCCGTGCGATCGCAGCCTTCGGCAGCTCCTGTAGAGTTATCCACAGTTTTTTTCAGCTTGACGGAAATACGCTAATAGGTTTTGATTGCTTTCGTTATCTTCCGAATCGAAACTTAAAGCGCCATGTCGAAACGTAATACACCACAACGTCGTCACAATATTCTGGCCTTGCTCAACGAGCAGGGCGAAGTCAGTGTCGACGAACTGGCGAAACGCTTCGAAACCTCGGAGGTGACGATTCGAAAGGATCTCGCCGCGCTTGAAAGCAATGGCTTGCTGTTGCGTCGTTACGGCGGTGCCGTCACTATGCCGCAGGAGTTGATTGGCGAGAGCAGCCAGCCTGTTTCCAAGTACAAGCAAGCCATCGCTCGCGCTGCGGCATCATGCATTCGCGAACATGCGCGCATCATCGTCGACAGTGGCAGTACTACCGCCGCGTTGATTCCTGAGTTGGGCCGACAACCCGGCCTGGTGGTGATGACCAACTCGCTGCACGTTGCGAGAGTCTTGAGCGAACTTGAACATGAACCGGTGCTGCTCATGACGGGTGGCACGTGGGATCCTCATTCCGAATCGTTCCAGGGACAGGTTGCTGAGCAGGTGTTGCGCTCATACGATTTTGATCAGCTATTTATTGGTGCCGATGGAATCGATTTGAGTCGTGGGACCACGACGTTCAACGAACTGTTGGGTTTGAGCCGAGTCATGGCCGACGTTGCACGCGAAGTCGTGGTGATGATCGAGGCCGATAAAGTAGGTCGCAAGATTCCTAACCTGGAGCTGCCCTGGAGCAGCATCCATACCCTTATTACCGATGATCGCTTGCCCATTGAGGCTCGCGAGCAGATTCAAGCCCGCGGCATAACCCTGATTTGCGCCGCTGTTTGCTAGGAGAAAACCATGTGTGGAATCGTCGGCGCCGTTGCTGAGCGCAATATCACTGCCATTTTGCTCGAAGGCCTGAAGCGCCTTGAATACCGTGGCTACGACAGTGCAGGCGTCGCTATTTTCAGTAACGCCGGCAAGCTGGAACGTTGCCGTCGTTCGGGCAAAGTCGTTGAGTTGGAGCAGGCCCTTGCCGGCGAGCCGCTGGTTGGCCGTCTGGGTATCGCTCATACCCGCTGGGCGACCCATGGCGCCCCGTGCGAGCGCAATGCCCACCCGCATTTCTCGGCTGATGAGTTGGCGGTTGTGCACAACGGCATCATCGAGAACCACGAAGAGCTGCGTGAGCGGTTGAAAGGGCTAGGTTACGTTTTCACATCGGACACCGACACCGAAGTCATCGTCCACCTGCTGCACCATAAGTTCAAAGACAGTGGCGACCTGGCCGTCGCACTGAAAGCCACCGTCAAGGAGTTGCACGGTGCTTACGGTTTGGCCGTGATCAGCGCCAAACAGCCAGATCGTTTGTTGGCCGCCCGCAGTGGCAGCCCGCTGGTGATCGGTCTGGGCCTGGGCGAGAATTTTCTGGCATCCGACCAGCTTGCTCTACGGCAGGTAACTGACCGCTTCATGTACCTGGAAGAAGGCGATATCGCCGAAATCCGTCGCGACAGCGTGCAGATCTGGACCCTGGATGGTCTGCCGGTCGAGCGTGAAGTCGTGCAATACCACGAAGGCGCGGAAGCCGCAGACAAGGGCAAATTTCGTCACTTCATGCTCAAGGAAATCCACGAACAACCTAAAGTCGTGCAGCGCACCCTGGAAGGCCGACTCGGCCAACAGCAAGTGTTGGTGCAAGCGTTTGGCCCGCAAGCGGCTGAGTTGTTCGCCAAAGTACGCAATGTGCAAATCGTCGCCTGTGGCACCAGCTACCACGCCGGTATGGTGGCGCGTTATTGGTTAGAAGGTTTGGCTGGCGTCCCGTGTCAGGTCGAAGTTGCCAGCGAGTTCCGCTACCGTAAAGTCGTCGTGCAACCGGACACGCTGTTCGTGTCGATCTCGCAGTCGGGCGAAACAGCGGACACCCTCGCAGCCTTGCGTAACGCCAAAGAACTGGGCTTCCTCGCCAGCCTTGCCATCTGCAACGTCAGCATCAGCTCGCTGGTGCGTGAGTCCGACCTGACCCTGCTGACCCAAGCCGGTCCGGAAATCGGTGTAGCTTCCACCAAAGCCTTCACCACGCAGCTGGTTGCCCTGCTGCTGCTGACCCTGGCGCTTGGACAAATCAAAGGCACCCTGGCAGACGGCGTGGAAGCTGAACTGGTTGAAGAACTGCGCCGCCTGCCGACCCGTCTGGGCGAAGCGCTGGCCATGGACAGCACCGTCGAAAAAGTCGCAGAGCTGTTCGCCGACAAGCACCACACTCTGTTCCTGGGTCGTGGCGCGCAATTCCCGGTGGCCATGGAAGGTGCGCTCAAGCTCAAAGAGATCTCTTACATCCACGCGGAAGCCTACCCGGCCGGCGAACTCAAACACGGCCCATTGGCACTGGTCGACAGCGACATGCCCGTCGTGACCGTTGCACCCAACAACGAGCTGCTGGAAAAACTCAAATCCAACCTGCAAGAAGTCCGCGCACGCGGCGGTGAATTGATCGTCTTCGCTGACGAGCACGCGGGTATGAGCAACGGCGTAGGCACCCACGTCATCGCCATGCCGCACATCATCGACACCCTGGCGCCGATTCTCTACACCATCCCGCTGCAACTGCTGTCTTACTACGTCGCCGTGCTCAAAGGCACAGACGTCGACCAACCGCGCAACCTCGCGAAGTCGGTAACAGTGGAATAAGTTATCCACAGGTGGATAACTTTTGGTGTTAAGGAATAAAGACTGTCGGGGATAGTAGATGAGCGCTGTCCCTGGCAGTCTTCACCCTTTGCCGCACCAAGGTATTTTGCAATCTGAATTGCCAACCGTCCAGAAGCGCCGGTTGCACCATTGATCAATACGTTCTCGCCGGGAAGAAATTTTGCCCGGTTCAAGAGGGCGGCCCATGACGACATGCCGGGGTTACCAATTGCCGCCGCTGTTACATCATCCACATCATTGGGGAGGCAGTTCCTAAAGCGGTGGGTGCAAGACGTTCGAGCGCACAGGCGCCGCTGAAGTCAAGCTGCGGTTTAACTTGGTGAGTAGGCGAGAAATAGCTGGACCGCTTCGGAATCCATATTGAGTGCCCATTCAGGCTTGGTGGCAGTCAACTCTCCGCTCACCCATGACTTCAAATATGATACGGAAAATGCCACGCCTGCTTCGCACAATTCAGTACTGCAACCCAGGCTTGCCAGGGTCAGGCGCACGCAGGAGTCCATGTAGTTATTGGGACGGTCCACGCCTTGTTGAATGGCCTGTATGCCATGCGCTGAAGCGCCCATGAGGAAGTCCGTCGCAGCGTCGATGCGGTCGAACGTAAAGTCACCTGAGGCCTTACCGTTCTCAAGGTCCTTGGCCATGTACTCCGCGACGAGCGTGTTGTGCTGCCACGCATCAACACGCGTAACAAAACCCGCCCATTTTGGATCGAGCAGGGCACGCAACAGGAAAAGCCTGGACGCAACGGCCGCGCGCTGCCAGGGCTCGGTCAGGATGTCATAGACCGGAAGGATATCGGTGGTCATCTGATTGTTAAGCTCTTGGCCGATAGCCACGAGCACCTGATCCAGCGAATCGAAATAGTTGTAGAACGTACCTCGCGATACATCCGCTTCACGGATCACATCATCAATGACGGGGGTCGACCCGCCCGTTGCTGCGAAAACACGCATCGCCGCATCAAGCAATTTACTGCGCATGACTTGACGCTTTTTCCTGGCGACTTTCGGACGGTGATCGGACACGGTTTTGGCTGTTTCTAGTGTTTGCACTGTATGGCCTCAAACAATGACATAGCGTCAGAGTGACAATTTATAACTTATTTTTCAGAATGACAAATATGTCTAAAAATACTTGCGTGGTGCAAAATCTTGCCCTACATTGAATACCATTGTCGTAATGACAATATCGTCATAAAAATAATAGGAGACGAAAATGTTCGACCCCTCACTTCCCGCCGCCCGACCTCATCCAACGTCCCCTGGTGCTCGTTCGAATTGGCACGTCACAGTTTTCAAAAGTCATCGAGGCACGGCCCTTCGCTAGCATCGATGTTTTGACCGTGTAACGAGACCCAAACCTGGTTGTGTGATCCGCTTTCGGCACTGTAGCTACTGCTCGCCGAGGGATTAGCTTACCCAGAATTTACAAATGACATTTTAGTTCATTATGACATTCGAGGTCGGTATGAGAACAGAAGTGATTTTCCAGGACGTCAGTACCCTCACTGCAATCGCGTCGGTACCAAGCCTGCCAGAGCTGATCAAACGTGCTGAAGCGCTGCAGCCGTTACTGCGCAAGAACACCGTTGAATCCGAAAAAAACCGCTGCACGTGTGACGAGAACATTGACGCCATTCGTGAAGCAGGGCTGTTCCGGTTGATGGTGCCCAAGCGTTATGGCGGCTACGAAGGCACGCTGCGTTCGCACCTCGAGGTGTCCGCGGCGCTGGGCGAAGCTTGTGGCGGTACCGCGTGGGTTGTTGCATTGACCAACGTGTGTGCGTGGTTCACCAGTTTGTTTTCAGAACAAGCGCAAAACGAAGTATTCGGCGCTAATCCGGACGCTCGGGTCGCCGGGGTATTTAACGCTTCGCCGACGACTCGGCGGGTAGACGGCGGACTGATCGTCTCTGGAAAGTGGTATTCGTCGTCGGGTAGCCTTCACTCCGATTGGGCCGCTGTCGGTGCCGAAGAGCGCGATAGCAACGGCGCTGTCGTCGCACAGTATCTCGCGCTGATGCCTAAATCGGACTACAGCATCGAAGACACTTGGTTCACCGCCGGCATGCGCGCGTCAGGCAGCAACTGCATTGTTGCCGATGAAATATTCGTGCCCGATCATCGTCTGCTGAACCTCGGCGATGCGATCGAGGGCAAATACGCCACCGAATTCAAAGACGAAGTGGCTTACCGCGCGTTGTTCGTCCCGTTTGCTTCGTTGATTCTCAACGGCCCGCAACTCGGCCTGGGTCGCGCGGCGTTGAAGTACGTGATCGACAATGCACCGCGCCGGGCCGTGGCTTACACCTCCTTTGAAAAGCAGACTGATTCGGTGGTGTTCCAGACTCAGATCGCAGAGGCAGCCCTGAAGATTGACACTGCTCACCTGCGTGCTTTCCGCTCCACCGATGAGATGGACGAAGCTTCACGCCAGGGCATCAAGCTGGATGCTTTGACGCGAGCGCGAATTCGCGCTGACGTTGGCCTGATCAACACCCTGATCACCGATGCAATCAACATTTTGTTGTCCGCACATGGCGCTGGCAGTTTTTCCGAAGCAAGTCCGATGCAACGCTGGTGGCGTGACTCCAACACGGCGGCTCGGCATGCCGTGGCGCTGCCCGCAGTCGGTAACGAGCTATATGGCAAGGCGCTACTCGGCGTGGAAAACACCGTCACGCCGTTGATCTAAGCGCCGCCACGAACCTGAGGATTCTTCTATGGACGCCAAACTTCTGCGCTCGGTAATGGGCCAGTTCGCCACCGGGGTGACCGTGGTGACCTTTGTCGCCGACGGCCAACCGGCCGGCATGACCGCCAATGCCTTCATGTCGGTCTCACTGGAACCCCCGCTAATCCTGATTTCAATCCGCAATGCCTCGAGCTTCAACCAGTTTGTTGGTGAGGGTGTGCGTTTTGGGGTCAATTTTCTTGCCGAAAGTCAGCGTTGGCTGAGCGGTCATTTCGGTGGGCGGCCGGAGGAGGGGGCTGTGCTGCCTTTCACCTACCACGAGGACACGCCATTGCTGGACGGCAGTCTCGTGCACCTCGTCGCACGTACGGTCGACGTACACCCGGCCGGGGACCATTTGCTCTACATCGGCGAGATCGAACATGTGCGCATCGGCGCACAACGCAAGCCGCTGCTTTTTTATAGTGGCCGCTACCACCAGATGCACGCCCGCGCGCCAAGCGCCGAGTGGAGCGGTTGCGTCGACGTCTGGTGACGTCCGTCCGTAGCAATAGATAGGCGCCTGAAACAGCCCAATGGGGTATTCCGCGAGGAGTGCCCAGGGGGCAGCTCATGCCGATTAAATGTAAACCGAGTGATTTGCCATGACCGCTAACATCCGAGAATTGCCTGTGCAAACAGACAACGACATCGATAAGCAGGAAACTCTTGAGTGGCTCGACGCGCTGGAAAGCATCGCCCTCAATGTAGGTTCCGAACGTGTGGATTTCCTTCTGCAACGTCTCGATGAACATGCCAGCCACTTGGGTGTGCGGCGCTCCGCTCACCCCTATTCGCAGTATCAAAACAGCATCTCTCTGGAAAAGCAGCCAGCCTATCCGGGCGATCTGGCGATGGAAGAACGCATCACCTCGATCATCCGCTGGAACGCTCTGGCCATGGTGGCTCGGGCCAACAAGGCTTATGGCGAGTTAGGCGGTCACATCGCCAGCTACGCATCGGCCGCGGAGATTTTCGAAGTCGGTTTCAACCATTTTTTTCGCGCCGACAATGCCGAATCAAAGGGAGACTTGGTCTACTTTCAGCCGCACTCGGCGCCTGGAGTTTATGCGCGCGCATTTCTCGAAGGGCACCTTGATGAGGCGCAACTGGCGCGATATCGCCAGGAAGTGGATGGAGGCGGTTTATGCTCTTACCCACATCCTTGGCTGATGCCGGACTTTTGGCAATTTCCGACCGGGTCAATGGGCATCGGCCCAATCAGCTCGATCTATCAGGCGCGCTTTCTGCGCTACCTGGAACATCGCGGTATCGCTGACACCTCGAAGCGTCATGTCTGGGGTGTATTCGGCGATGGTGAGATGGACGAGCCGGAATCCATTGCTGCGCTCTCCCTCGCGGCGCGAGAGAACCTCGACAACCTGACGTTTATCGTCAACTGCAACCTGCAACGTCTGGACGGGCCAGTGCGCGGCAACGGTCAGATTATCCAAGAGCTTGAGTCGCTGTTCAGTGGCGCCGGCTGGAACGTGATCAAGGTGGTCTGGGGCTCGGATTGGGATGCGTTGTTCGCGCGTGATCGCAACAACGTTTTGTTACGCCGCTTCGCCCACACCGTCGATGGCCAGTATCAAACTCTGGGTGCCAATGACGGCGCTTACAACCTGGAGCATTTCTTCGATCTCGATCCAGAGTTGCAGGCGTTGGTGTCGCACATGACGCCGCAAGAAATCGACGGACTGCGCCGTGGTGGTCACGATTTCCGCAAGCTTTACGCCGCGTTTGCGGCAGCCAAACAGCATAACGGTCAGCCCACGGTGATCCTCGCCAAGACGAAAAAAGGCTATGGCATGGGGCTGGCTGGCGAATCGCGTAACACTTCGCACATGCAGAAAAAGCTCGACGTCGAGGCGCTCAAGGCGTTCCGTGACCGCTTTGCGCTTCCGATGGACGACGAAGCGCTGGAGGAAATGCGCTTCTACAAACCCGCTGAAGACAGTGCGGAAATGCGCTACCTGCATGCCCGGCGCTCTGAGCTGGGTGGCTATATGCCGCGTCGCAAGACCCAGGCTGACGCTCTGTCGGTGCCGGCGCTGTCCAGTTATGCGCAGTTCGCGCTGACACCCGACGACCGCGAAACGTCGACGACGACAGCGGTCGTCCGGTTGTTCACCAACCTGCTCAAAGACAAGCAACTGGGCCCGCGCATCGTGCCCATCGTCGCTGATGAGGCTCGCACCTTTGGCATGGCGAACTTGTTTCGTCAGATTGGAATCTACTCGCCGGTTGGGCAGCTCTACGAACCGGAAGATGCCGGGGCGATGCTCTACTACAAAGAGTCCAAGGACGGTCAGCTGTTGGAAGAGGGCATTACCGAAGCCGGTGCTATCTCATCCTGGGTGGCGGCGGCCACGTCCTACAGCGTGAACGGCATCACCATGTTGCCGTTTTACATCTACTACTCGATGTTTGGCTTTCAGCGCATCGGCGACCTGATCTGGGCTGCCGCCGATCAGCGTGCCCGCGGTTTCCTGATCGGCGCTACGGCCGGCCGCACCACGTTGTCCGGTGAAGGATTGCAGCACCAAGACGGCACCAGCCAGCTGATTGCTTCCACTGTTCCGAACTGCCGCGCCTACGACCCGGCGTTCGCCAGTGAGGTCGCGGTCATCATCGATCACGGAAGCCGGCGCATGCTCGAAGAGCAGCATGACGAGTTCTACTACCTGACGGTAACCAACGAGAACTACGCCCAGGCGCCACTGACCGAAGTTGAGTACGACGCAGTGATCAAAGGCATGCGCCGTTTCGGTGGTCGGGGCGACGAGGGCGTTGCACCCGCAGTGCGACTGCTCGGCTCGGGTTCGATACTGCGCGAGGTGATCGCTGCTGCCGAGCTCCTCGCCGAGGATTGGGGTGTAACCAGCGAAATCTGGAGCGTGACCAGTTTCTCCGAGCTGGCGCGTGAAGCCCGTGAAGTAGAGCGCAGCGCGCTGTTTGGTGGCGAACTTCAGTCACAGAGCTATGTACAGCAATGCCTGTCCGGCGACATGCCGGTCGTGGCCGCCACCGATTATGTGCGCGGCTATGCGCAACTGATCGCCCCATACATCCATGCGCCCTACATCGTCCTGGGCACCGATGGCTTCGGCCGCAGTGACACCCGCCCTGCACTGCGCCGTTTCTTCGAGATGGATCGTCAGCACATCGCGGTCGCCGCATTAGCTGCCATTGATCCACAAAAAGCTGCGCAAGCCCGTGAGCGCTACGGCATTGACGTCGCCCTCGACGCCCCGTGGAACCGCTGAATCCGAGAACAAGGAGACTGATTATGCAACAACTCATGGTTCCCGATATTGGCGACTTTCAGGACCTGCCAGTGATCGAGGTGCTGATCAAGCCCGGCGACAAGATCTCGGTCGAGCAGGCGCTGATCACCCTTGAATCCGATAAAGCGGTGATGGATGTACCAAGCACGATTGATTGCACGATTCGTGAGGTGTTGATCAAACCCGGCGATATCGTTTCCAAGGGCAGTGTAATTGCTCATGTCGATTTCGCCGATACTGCTGCGGTCCAACCGGCCATAGCGGCAGTACCGGCGCTCGCACAGATGCCCGCTCCGGTGCCGACGCCAGCTACACCGACGGAAGAGGTCGTACCAAACACCGACAAGCCGCGCATTGTGTCGAAGGCCCTGGCTGGTCCTGCTGCGCGCAAGCTGGCCCGTGAACTGGGTGTTGATCTGGATGAAGTAAAGGCCAGCGATCCCAGCGGTCGAATTCAGCGTGACGACGTTAAGGCTTTCGTCAAAGCCCAGCGAGCCAATCCCACACCGATAGCTGGCACGGGCTCTGGCCTTAATGTGCTGCCGTGGCCGGATATCGACTTCGCGAAATTTGGTCCGATTGAGCGCCGTTCGGTGTCGCGTCTTAAACGCCTCTCGGCGGCCAACCTGCATCGCAATTGGGTGAGCATTCCGCACGTCACCAATCACAGTCAAACCGATATCAGTGATCTTGAAACGCTGCGCGTCCAGCTAAATCAGGAGGCGAAGGAAGGGCAGGCCAAGATCACCTTGCTGGCGTTTCTGATCAAGGCGTGTGTGGCGGCGTTGCAGCGGTTCCCGCAGTTCAACGTCAGCCTTGAAGGCGAGGAAGTCGTGCACAAGCAGTACTTCCACATTGGTTTCGCCGCTGACACGCCCAATGGCCTGGTAGTCCCGGTGATTCGCGATGCGGATCGCAAAGGTATCGCTGCGCTTGCCGTGGAAATGGCTGAACTGTCGCAATTGGCCCGAAATGGCAAACTTTCTGGAGAACAAATGCGCGGCGGTTGCTTCACGATTTCGTCATTGGGCGGCATTGGCGGTGGCCATTTCACCCCGATCATCAACGCACCCGAAGTAGCGATACTCGGCGTCGGCAAGGCTTTTATGCAGCCCTCGTGGGACGGTTCGGCGTTCCAGCCGCGGCTGCAATTGCCATTGTCACTGTCGTGGGATCACCGCGCGGTCGACGGCGCTGAAGCCGGACGTTTCTTAGCCTACCTGGCAACCCTGCTGGCGGACTTCCGCCGTGTCTCGATCTGACTCATAACAACAAAAAAAGGCGAACGAACATGACTGCTCTGCAATCAACAAGCCTCGATACCGGCACCCAACGCATCGCGCCCTTCAAGATGGCTCACCTGGTCTACCGCTGCGCCAATCGACAATCCATGGTCGATTGGTATCGCAAACTGTTCCAGGCCGACCTGGTGTTCGAGGACGACATGCTGACCTTTATCACCTACGACGATGAGCACCACCGCCTGGCCTTTTTCAACATGCCGGAGTTACCGGAAAAAACCGACAACATGGTCGGTGTTCACCATATCGCTTACAGCTATCGGACCATTGGGGAATTGCTCGGTACGTACGAGCGGCTCAAGGGCATAAATATGTTGCCGGTCTGGGCGATCAACCACGGACCGACCACTTCGCTTTATTACCGGGATCCTGAGGGCAACGACATCGAGTTGCAGGTCGACAATTTCGTCGATGCCGCTGATGCCGCCGCCTTCTTTCATTCCAAGACATTTGCCAACAACCCAATAGGCACCGAATTCAATGCTGATGAACTGGTCGCGATGTGGCGCGCAGGCGCTAGCGACGAACAGCTTTGCACATTAGGCGCCGCGGCTACAGGCGTAAACCTTGGTCCTCAATACAGGTAAACAGCATGAAACTTTGTACGTTCCAGATTCAGGATGGGGCCCCTGCTGTCGGGTTGGTTGTGGGTGAGAGGGTCATTCGCATCACTGACCATCTCAGTGCTGCACCGTGCAGCATGATTGACTTGATTACCGCGTGGGCCGATTGGCGCGAGCCCCTGCAACAACTGGCTGCAAGCGGCGCGACCGGCGTTGCGCTGGATCAGATCACCCTGCTGGCACCCGTGCCGCGACCGGGCAAGATCCTCGGTATAGGCCTCAACTACGCCGACCATGTCGAGGAGTCGGGCATGGACATGCCGGCTGACCAATTGTGGTTCGCCAAGATGACCACTGCGGCCAACGGTCCGTTCGCCCCTGTCGATTTGCCGAAAGTGTCCGAGACCCTCGATTACGAAGCCGAAATGGTCTTCATCGTCGGCAAGCGCTGTCGCCACCTGACACCGGAGACCGCGAAAGAGGCGATCTTCGGCTATTGCGTCGGTAATGACGTCAGCGTGCGGGATTGGCAGCTGCGTACATCGCAATTTACTTTGGGCAAGTCGTTCGATACTCACGCGCCATTCGGCCCGTGGATTGTCACCGCTGATGACGTCGACGATCCGCACCAGATAGATATTAAATGCTTCGTCAATGATGAGAAGCGGCAGGACTCGAACACCAATCAGCTGATTTTCGACTGCTTTCAGCAAATCGAGCACCTCTCCAAGGTCATGACCCTGGAGCCTGGCGACGTAATTTTCACCGGTACTCCAGGTGGCATCGGCGGTGGGTTTAAGCCTGCGCGCTGGCTTCGCAAGGGCGATCGGATCCGCGTCGAAATCGACGGGCTCGGCGCAATCGAAAACGTGGTGCGCGCTGAAGTCTGAGGTGTGCGGGGCATGGGCCGCGGGCATACGCCTGGCGGCCCTTCGATTTTCCAGCTAGGGAAACACGTATGAATGAGCAAGCGATCGTTAACACCATTAAGGAGTTGGAAAATTTGCGCTGCCGGGCGCTGGTGGAAGGCGAACTCGGCGCGTTGGGCGAGCTGGTCGATGACCAGTTGGTGCACATCCACGCCACCGGCCAGGTCGACGACAAGCACGGCTATCTGCGGATGGTCGAGACTGCCATCCGATTCCTACGTGTCGAACGGCAAGACCTTCAGGTGTGCGTTCACGCCGACGTGGCGGTCGCCACCGGGCGCCTGTTGCAGAGCATTGAATTTCGCGGCACTGGCGAGCTTCGCGAGATGGATGTGATCACCACTCAGATCTGGTTGCGTCGTGATAACACCTGGCGCCAGATCAGTTTCCAGGCCACCAACCTCTAACGCCAACGAAGCGCCAACCCACCTGCAGAGGTGGGTTTCTGAAAATAAAAACAAGAGACAGAAGATGAAGAACATCAAGGTGAAAACGCTTGGTGCGGTTTTGGCCGCCTTCGCAACACTCAACACACATGCCGCCGAACCCCCTGATACGGGTGAAGGCACGCTATTTCGTAGTTTGTTTGGATACACCCTGGAAAAGGATTACGGGATTCAGGTCTCTGGCCTTTTTGACGTCGCTTACTCTCGCAATAATCGCTCGACACACGATGAGCGCCAAGACGGCTTGAGCAATCTCCCAGTGGTTGGTTTTGCGGACGAGGGCCTGGAATGGGGTAGCTTGCATCTGTTCGTCGACAAGCCACTGAAGGGCACCATGGTGCCACGTATCACTCCGTTGCCAGGTCCTGCGCCGAGCGAAGCCTCCTTCGGCTTTACGTTTGAAATGCTCTACGGGCGCAACGCTCAATTCGGCCGCACTCAAGGATGGGACATGCACTGGGACGTCAATTCACCGGGGGATAACGACCTGGCCAAGGCCCAGCGCGACAAGCAGAAGTTCCTTGCCATCCCCAACATCGCCGCCACCGCCTACCTGCCTTACGGCCCCGGTATCACTGCCATGGCCGGGGTATTCGGCCCGGCCATGGGCTATGAGATACCGCCCAACATCCGTGCTGCGCGCAATCAATTTGCCAGCAAGACCTACGCCTTCGTTAGCGAGCCGGGCACCGTCAGCGGCGTGCTGCTGGGGACACGGTTGTACAACGGTGAATCGTCGATCCTTGGCGCCGAATTGGGCGTTGTCCAGGGTTGGAACAACCTGAGCGATAACAACCACCAGAAGTCGATGATGGGGGCCTTGCGTTGGCGTACTGCGGACATGCAGACCTGGGTGGACTATGAGTTCATCGTCGGCGATGAACAGAACGACAGCTTCAGCGATGTGCAGGCTCCAACGTCGCGCTTGGTGTCGCCAGATGGTCAGTTCAAGCAACAACACTCGCTCAACGGCTGGCATCGTTTCGACTCAAACTGGTCGATGGGCGCCGAGCTGGTTTATGGCCGTCAGGACGGTGACGGCAAGGCTACAACCGTCGACATCATCAACGGCCCTGGTTTCGATGGAGCCCATTGGTGGGGTGCCAATGCGGTGCTCACCTACCAGCAACGCCCGGACCTCTCCTACTCGGTGCGAGCCGAACATTTTGCCGATCCCGACGGATTCATCCTGCTGCCGGTATCTACCGCTCGCGGCAACTTCAACGCGGTTACCGCCGGCCTACGTTACGACCTGAACAAGTACATCTCGCTGCGCCCTGAAGTGCGTTACGACATGTTCGATGGCAATGCCGACGATCACCCGTTCGGTGCCGGTCGCGACCGCACGCAGCTGACCGGGCTGGTTGAAGCGCTGGTTTATTTCTAAACCCTTGGCGGCCGGGCGCTCGTACGGCCGCCGCCCTCTTACTCCATCCGAGTAACAACCATGAATAACAATAAACACGCACAAATACTGAAAAAGTAAACGCAATGTTCATTTTCCTGTTAAGGGGTTGATCCGAATTGCCGCATGGCAGCTGGACTTGAAGTTCAGAGGCCGTCAGCTCCTGGCCCAGAGTGTGTAAAAACGCGGGTATCGCTTTGAAGTCTGCGTTGCTACATAAAATCTGCCAGCGTTTGATTAATCAGAATCAAAAGCCCGCTAAATGCGGGCAAGCTATTCGCAGGCAAGCCTGCTCCCACGGTTAGATTGCATTTTTCCGACGGTTGCCAGGCACGCCCTGCCGATTTTTTATTGCGCCCGAATCAGGCGGAAAAGAAGAATCGCGTCAGGTGAAAGAAGATCGGCGCCGCGAAGCACACCGAGTCCATCCTATCGAGCATTCCGCCGTGACCTTTGATCATGGTTCCCCAGTCCTTGGCGCTCAAGCTGCGCTTGATGGCCGACATCACCAGACCGCCCAGAAAACCCATCACCACGATAACGAACGACATCAGCAGTGACTGCCAAAAGCTAAAGGGGGTCATCCAGAACATGCACCCGCCAATCAGCGTTGCAGCCAGCCCGCCACCCACCAGCCCCTCCACCGTTTTTGACGGACTCACCATCGGCGCTACCTTGTGCTTGCCGAAGATCTTCCCAAATACGTACTGCAATACATCACTCAACTGAACGACAAACATCAGGTAGAACAGCAGAAGCGCGTTTTGTCCCTTGAATCCTTCCAGATCCAGCAGCAAAAGCGCTGGCGCATGGCTGATGCAATAGATGCAAATCATCACGCCCCACTGGATCTTTGACGTTCTTTCCAGGAAGCCTTCAGTGTCCTGACTCAGCACTGCAATCGCCGGTAACAGTAGGAATGCATACACCGGAATCAGGAGGGTGAACATCGAATACCAGTGAGTTCCGATCAGAATATATTGCAGCGGGATCAGGATGAAAAACGCCACAAACAGTGCGTTATAGTCACCCCGCCTTGTAGGTGTCAGGGTAATGAACTCCCTAAGCGCGAACAGTGAAATAAAACTGAACAGAACGACTGTTGCGTTACCGCCAAGTTGGTAGGAAATGAAGAAGATGATAACCATCCCCCACCACGCATTAACTCTCTGATTCAGGTTTTCGATTGTCGAAACAGCAGCTTCTTTTTTGGCCAACTTAGCCAGTATTCGACCGGTGATTGAAGCCACTGCCAGCAAGCCTGCCAGTGCGCAAAAGAACCATAAAAACTTCGTTTCAACACTCATTTCGACAACCTCACTATTGCTTCACGCGTCCGCTCGAGAAACACCTGCTTTTCCTCGCCAACAATCCTTTCAAGTGGGTTGCCAATCCGGATCGTGCAGATAATTGGCAGGGGGACGTGTTTGCCTTTTGGCATAGAGCGATAAAGGTTTTCCAGGTAGATGGGCACCAGATCCACATCGGGGAAGGCTTCGCCCAGTCGGTACAGACCCGATTTGAATTCCCCAGGCAGTGCTTGGCATGATCGAGTGCCTTCCGGGAAGAAAATGATCGAATGGCCGGCCCGCACAACATCAAAGATGGGTTCCAGAACGTTTTTACCGGAAGCAGGCGTACGCTCAATAAGAACGGCATTGAGCCCTTTCTGAGAGATGTACGACAAAAATCTGTTCTTTCCCCAGTAATCAGCAGCGGCTACCGGCTTCACATTCACCCGTGCATCAGGCGGCAGGGCCGCAATAATGGCCAAGGTGTCCATATGACTGGTGTGATTGGCGAAATAGATTCGCTGGCGCGTGAGATCGGGTGGACTCTCCCACCTGGCGGTGACTCCAATAACGAGTCGCAGAACAGAAATCAGCGCACTACTGATCCACATGGATGGCATCCTTTAACTGCCTGGATATCGCCAGCGTCCGCGTGCCACACGTGGCGACTGATCCAATGGCAATGATAATTAGCGAAATCAACAGCACGTAGTGAGTGCCATAAGCGCTGGCCTCGATGGCATTCACCACAAGTCCTGCGGTCATTACTGCCATCCGATGCTGTTTGGCCATAGGGCCCATGAAGTGCTGCTTGAGGCCAATAGAACCGCCAAACACTCGGACATAAGCCGTAAGCGCAGCGGCCAAGGCAGCAAACCACCCAAGGTCCGAGTACCCGATGGCATACCCAAGCCCAATGATCAGCAGGCTGTCTGCAACCCGGTCAGGGAACTCGTTGTAGAGACTGCCGATGTCGGATTTCTTTCCGCCTTCTATAGCAACCATTCCATCGAAGAGATTGCACAGCAGGCGCAACTGAATGCCGACAGCACAGCAAATTGATCCAATGACACCGTTATCAATATTGAGCGCCACAGCGCCAGCAAGCGCAAAGGCTATGCTTGCGACGGATATCTGATTGGGGGAAATATCTCTTTTCACCAAGATTTCAGTGATGTGTTTCGCCCAGCCCGCAGAGCGCGTCTTGATGGGTCGTCTGTTGTCATCCATTAGCCAATATCCATTTAAATAATGAGTTGCTACCTGCATCCAAAGCACAGTCGTTGCATTGTGGCCTCAGGCCGTCATGTAAAAGTAGTGGGCCTTTTGCGCCGGACAATGGGTCTGCGGTTAGGTATCCAGTGTGCAGCAGCGCGCACAATAAAGCCCCTAGCGTTTTGAGGGTTACCACGAATTACCAACTGCCATAAGGGATGCCGAATTTTTCGACGTAAAGCTTCGAGTCTTTGGTTTTTCGGAAGTAATGCCCGTTTGATTTGCCGAGGTCTGATCCCAAGGATTGACGCAAAAAATGTTTACAACCGAATGATCTCGGCACAGCGCAAAGCATCAACCGAAAGTGCATCGTGATATTGATCAGTTTAATAGCGTCACTTTGTATCTGTGATAAAAGTCATGGCTGCGGTCAGAAAATACAGGGCCAGAACATACTGTTAAAGTCCATTTAGGCTATTTAATAATCTCTAGTTTCCTATTTGCATGAGGGACATTTCCTACAGACTTTTGCAAGCATAGATGTGTGAAGTTGGAGGTAAGAAGTTGGCCACGATCCTCTCAGACGTTTCCGTACTAACGCTGTGGCCTTTTCCTACATATTTAAAGACTGTCGCCAATTTAAAATCGCCCCCTTGTCCGAGGTAACTGATTATGGTGTGCGATAAAAGGAGTGTGCCTAGCACGCCTACAGGGAGTTGTTTTAGCGCATCTGCATTAGTAGGTATTCATGCACCGATGCGCGTTCCGTGTTGTGCAGACGAGGCGTACCTCGGATGACGTACTCACGCGAGTTGTCTGCTCGTTATCTCGATCTCGCGAAAGTGCCTGTCTCCAAGGAGCGGTTCGCGGGAGACGATATTCGCTTTTCCAATGAATACGAGGCGCTGGAAAGCGAGTTGGGCAAGGCCCACTCACTGCATGAGAACAGCCAGATCGACTGGCAAAAGGTCCTCGAGGACAGCGAGTTGATCTTGCGTGATCACTCCAAAGACCTGCGTGTAGCGGTTTGGCTGGCGTGGGCCCTGTACCAAAAAGATTCGTTTGCAGGCTTGTTGGCAGGGTTCGGTGTGCTTCATCACCTTTGCAAAGAGCACTGGGAGCTCCTGCACCCGCTCAAACCGCGTACTCGCGTAGCGGCCTTCAATTGGTTGCTGCCGCGCCTTGAGCAGGTATTGGCAGAGAGCGTGCCGATCAAAGAGCAGTTATCCCTGTTCAGGCGTCTGGTTGAACACCTTGAGGGCCTGGATGCGGTGCTGACGCTGCACTTGGGCGATGACGCCCCGTTGTTGTTGCCTATCCAACGACGGCTGGCAGCCATGGTGCAGCGCGCAGCGAACAACCAGCCTGAGCCAGGGGCGATGGGCGCGGTGCTCGCTCAGGTTAAGCAGGCGGCCGCTCAACTCTTCACCCCGGGTTCGCCCATCGACAATGAAAAAGACGCGCAAAAAGCCCTGCGCGTGCAGCAGGAAAATGCGCAGCCTTTGTGCTCCTGGTGGCTACGCCAGAAAGCCACCGACCTGCGTGCCTTGCGCCTTAATCGGACCCTGTTGTGGCTGACGATTGAGGCGCTCCCCGAGCGTAACGCCGAACACATCACCGTCTTGCGCGGGCTGCCGGCGGACAGGCTGAAAAACTATCAAGAGCGCCTGGATCAAGGGCAGTACGCCGATTTGCTGGTGGATCTGGAGGCCAGCCTTGCCGTTTCGCCGTTCTGGTTCGACGGTCAACGGATGGTGTGGGAGTGCCAGCAGCGGCTCAATGCCGAGTTGGCCATGCGTGAGGTTGAAGTGCAGCTCTCACTGCTGCTGCAGCGTCTGCCGGGAATAGTCGACCTGCGCTTTCACGACGGTGTGCCGTTTGCGGATGACGCTACGCGGAGCTGGATCAGCGCCCATGTGTTGGTGCATCTGCAAGCAGTCAATGCGCCCAGCACGGTGCAAAGCGATAGCGGTCAAGCCGTCTGGGAAGACGCATTGCAAGAGGTTTTGCCCGTTTTGCGCCGGGATGGCCTCAAGGCTGCTGTGCAGATTCTCAAGCAGGGCTTGCAGAGCGCCCAAGGTGGAAGGGTGCGGTTTTTCTGGCAATTGAGCCTCGCCCGGCTGTGTTACCAGGCCAAGAAGTACGAACTGGCTAAGACCCAGTTAGAGACCCTCGATCAGCAATTACGGGACGCAGGCCTTGATGCCTGGGAGCCCGACCTTGCGCTGCAAGTGCTGCACCTCCTGCACAGCTGCTGCGAACTGTTGCCGCAAAACCACGCGGTGCGTGAGCGCAAGGAAGATGTTTACCACCGGTTGTGCCACCTCGATCTTGAAGTAGTACTCCCCTAGGCCCTCGGGTCATAACCGCAAGGAGAAACGCCATGGCCAAAGAAGGCTCGGTAGCCCCTAAAGAACGCATCAACGTCACCTTCAAACCCGCGCTAGGCAATGCTCAGGAAGAAATCGAGCTGCCGCTGAAGCTGCTGGTATTGGGTGATTTCACCCAGCAAGCGGATGAACGCAACGTTGAGGATCGCAAGCCGATCAGCATAGACAAAGACAACTTTGACGATGTGCTGGCCAACCAAAAACTGCGCCTGACGCTGAGCGTACCCAATCGTCTTCAGGAGGAGGGCGGCCCCGATGAGCTGGCGATCAACCTCGAGGTCGACTCGATGAAAGATTTCGGCCCGGCCAACCTGATCGAGCAGATTCCAGAGTTGAAAAAGCTGATGGAGCTGCGGAATGCGCTTACGGCCCTCAAAGGTCCGCTGGGAAATGCGCCAGCTTTCCGAAAGGCTATCGAAGGTGTACTCGCCGACGATGAAGCGCGAGCCCGTGTTCTGGGTGAACTGAACATGAATGCCGCCGCATCGCCGGACGCTTGAGACCTCATCAGCAAAGGAAGCCACCTCTATGAGCACTAAAGCTGCACAGCAAAAAAGTACTGAAACACTCGAAGGCGGCATTCTCGACCGCATCATTGCCGAGACTCGACTCACCCCCACAGACGATGCCTACTTAATCGCCAAGCGCGGTGTATCGGCCTTCATCGAAGAGCTGCTCAAGCCGCAGAACAATGGCGAGCCTGTAAAGAAAGCCATGGTTGACCGCATGATCGCCGAGATCGATGCCAAGCTCAGCTGCCAGATGGACGAGATCCTGCACCACGCTGAATTCCAGGCGCTGGAAGCTTCATGGCGTGGTCTGCAGCTGTTGGTTGAACGCACCAACTTCCGTGAAAATATCAAGATCCAGGTGCTTAACGTTTCCAAGCAAGACCTGCTGGACGACTTTGAAGACTCGCCGGAAGTCATGCAGTCCGGTCTTTACAAGCATGTTTACACCGCTGAATACGGTCAGTTCGGTGGCGAGCCCGTTGGCGCAATCATCGCCAATTACTTCTTCTCGCCGAGTTCGCCCGACGTCAAAACCATGCAGTACGTTTCCAGCATTGCGTGCATGGCCCACGCGCCGTTTATTGCGGCGGCGGGTCCGAAGTTTTTCGGCCTGGAAAGTTTTACCGGCTTGCCTGACTTGAAAGACCTGAAAGATCACTTCGGCGGTCCGCAATTCGCCAAATGGCAAAGTTTCCGTCAACAGGAAGACGCGCGTTATGTCGGCCTGACGGTGCCGCGTTTCCTGCTGCGCAATCCGTACGACCCTGAAGAAAATCCGGTGAAGACCTTTGTCTACAAAGAAAATGTCGCCACCAGTCACGAGCATTACCTGTGGGGCAACACGGCCTACACGTTTGCGACCAAGTTGACTGACAGCTTCGCCAAGTTCCGCTGGTGCCCGAACATTATCGGCCCACAGAGCGGAGGGGCGGTTGAAGATTTGCCGCTGCATCACTTCCACAGCATGGGCGAGATCGAAACCAAGATTCCAACGGAAGTATTGGTCTCTGACCGTCGCGAATACGAGTTGGCGGAAGAGGGCTTTATTTCCCTGACCATGCGCAAGGGCAGCGACAACGCTGCGTTCTTCTCGGCCAGTTCGGTGCAGAAGCCAAAATTCTTCGGCAACAGCGAAGAAGACAAAACTGCTGAGCTGAATTACAAACTGGGCACCCAGCTGCCTTACATGTTCATCATCAATCGTCTGGCGCACTACCTCAAAGTGCTGCAACGCGAACAACTGGGCTCTTGGAAGGAACGTACCGACCTTGAGCAAGAGTTGAACAAATGGATTCGCCAGTACGTCGCTGACCAGGAAAACCCTAGCTCTGAAGTTCGTGGCCGCCGCCCGCTGCGTGCCGCAAAAATCGTCGTGAGCGACGTTGAAGGCGAGCCTGGCTGGTATCGCGTCAGCTTGAACGTGCGCCCGCACTTCAAATACATGGGGGCGGATTTCACCTTGTCGCTGGTTGGCAAGCTGGACAAAGAGTAAGCGGAGCGACGTCATGACGGTATACGGCAGCCTTTTCGAGCGCCTTGGCGGCAAAACCCTCGCGCGAGAAAAATTAAGTCGCGAAGACTGCGCCATGGACTCGGTGGCTGCCCATTTGGCAAAAATGCTCAGTACCCGTGCGGGCAGCGTGCAGACGCTGCCCGACTACGGGCTGCCGGACCTGAACAATATGAGCTTGAGCCTGCATGAATCCTTGACCCAGGCCGGCACGGCCATAGAGGACTTCGTGAACGCGTATGAGCCGCGCCTGGCCGATGTGAAAGTCCATTCTCTCCCGAACGAGAACGACCCCTTAAGACTGGCATTCACCATCGAGGGTTTACTTGAAGTGAATGGCATCAAGCGCCGGGTGAGTTTTTCAGCGCGCCTCAGCGGCAACGGACAGGTCACGGTCAAGTAGCAAATCTTCTCTTTCTTATCAGCGCAAGCGCGTGTTCCACGTGGAACATTTTTTATCTGAAGCGGCACTGTCGCACCCGCAAAACTCAACCACGCAGTGTGCGTGCAGGAAGGTTATCGCCCGTGTCGTTTAATCAGTACTACCAAAGCGAACTGAACGCACTGCGTCAATTGGGCGGTGCTTTCGCTGAGCGTAACCCTGCGTTGGCGCCCTTTCTTGGGCAGAGCGGACGTGATCCCGATGTGGAGCGTCTGCTTGAAGGGTTTGCGTTTCTCACCGGACGTCTACGACAGAAGCTCGATGATGAGCTGCCCGAGCTGACCCAATCGTTGATGTATCTGTTGTGGCCGAACTACATGCGGCCGTTGCCAGCGTTCAGCATTTTGCAGTTCGACCCGTTGAAGCAGCCCGGTCCGGCGCTGTTGGCTGAACGCAATATGCATGTTGAAAGCCAGCCGCTTGACGGCGTGGCGTGTGGTTTCAGCACCTGCTACGCCACCGAGGTAATGGCCCTGGAATTGGGGGCTTTGAACTATTCGGAAAATGGCGATGGCGCCCTGCTGACGCTGCGGCTGGACATGACCTGTGACGGGCATCTTGGCGAGCTTGAGCTAAGCCGTCTGCGTCTGCATTTTGCGGGCGACCGCTACATCAGCCAAACGCTTCATCTCAGCCTGCTGCGCCACCTCGACAGTATCGAAGTGATTCCGCTGGACGCTAAACATGAGCAAGTGGAAGGCGTGGATCAACCCAACACGTTTTCATTCCTATTGCCGAGCGAAAACGTCCAGTCCGTCGGGTTTGCCGAAGATGAGGCATTGATTCCTTACCCGCTGAACACCTTCCGTGGCTATCGCTATTTGCAGGAGTACTTCGCGTTCCAGGACAAGTTTCTATTCGTTGACCTGTCCGGGCTGGATGTTCTCGGAGGTTTGCCGGAAGCCACACTCAAGCAAGCGCGGAGTGTCTTGCTGCGTTTCACCATCAATAAAAACGGCATGCAGCGCCAGCGCCCGACGTTGAATAACGTGAAGCTGTATTGCACACCCATCGCTAACCTGTTCAAGCACCATGCGTCGCCGATCAGGCTTGATGGCAGGCAGGACGAGTACCTGTTGCTACCCGATGAAAAAAATCGGGGGAACCACGGTGTGTTTTCCGTCGATAGCGTGAGCGCCAGCCAAAAAGGCGAAGCTGCTGCGCAGGACTTCGTGCCCTTCGAATCCTTTGAACACGACCCCAGTTTCGACGTGCGACAGGCCCGTCCGCATTACAGCGTTCGGCAGCGTCAATCATTGCAGCACGAGGGATTGGACACGTTCCTGCGCTTTGGTCTTCACGACCCTGACGGTACTGACGCGGTGTCCATCGAGCTGACCTGCACCAATCAGAATTTGCCGCGTCGGCTTAAAGCCGGGGATATCTGCGTGGCGGCTCCTGGCGCGGGTGAGTCCCTGACTTTTCGCAATATTCTCAGCCCGACGTCGAGTTATGCACCGCCACTGGATAGCGACTTTTTGTGGAAGTTGATCAGCAACATGTCGCTGAACTACGTGTCCCTCGTCAACGTCAACGCGCTCAAGGTGATTCTCGAAACCTACGACCTGCCGCGCTATTACGACCAACAGGCTCGTAATGCCAGCAAAATCCGTCTTAACGCCCTGAAGTCCATCAGCCATCAAGCCGTTGACCGCCTACACCGCGGCTTGCCGCTGCGCGGTTTGCGCACGGAACTGATCATCGATCCTCAGGGCTACGTCGGCGAAGGCGATCTGTTTCTCTTCGCATCGGTGCTCAACGAGTTCTTCGCGCTCTACGCCAGCCTCAATTCGTATCACGAACTACACGTGAAAAGCACACAGGGGGAGGTGTACCAATGGACACCACGAATGGGCCTGCAGCCCCTGCTTTAAGCGGGTTGAGCAAGGCCATACGCGAGTATTCGATCTTCCAGGCGGTGCCGCAGATCATGGAGCGGCTGCGTCAATCCAACGCCCCGATGAATGACGAGCAGCTGTATGACCTGCTGGAATTTCAGGCCAGCCCAAGCTTCGGCTTTCCTGGCAGCGACATCGACCGCGTGCAGTTCTTCGAAGAGCACGGGGTGATGCGGGCGCGCCTGCGTCTTAACCTGGTTAGCCTGATGGGGTCGGGTTCGCCGCTGCCTGCCTTTTATGGCGAGCAGGCCTTGGGCGACAGCGAAGAGGGCAATTCAACTCGCGATTTCCTCGACCTTTTTCACCATCGCTTGCAACGTCTGCTGCTGCCGATCTGGCGCAAATATCGCTATTACGCGCGCTTCGAAAGCAAGGCGCAGGACCCGTTTTCGGCACAGCTGTTCGCCTTGATCGGGCTGGGTGGTGAGGCCATTCGCGAGGCCGAGGAGCTGAACTGGAATCGGTTATTGCCTTACTTGGGCCTGCTCAGCCTGCGTGCTCATTCGGCGGCGCTGATTGAGTCCGTGCTGCGTTACTACTTCAAGCACGCCGAACTGGTCATTGAACAGTGCGTCGAGCGCACCGTGCGGATTCGTGAAGAGCAACGCAATCGTCTTGGAACCGCCAATAACCGGCTGGGCGAGGACCTTGTGCTGGGCGAGCACGTGCGCGATTGCAGCGGCAAGTTTCGCGTTCACATCCGCGAACTCGACTGGCAGAGCTTTCACGATTTTCTCCCCATTGGCACCGGTTACCAGCCGTTATGCGCGCTGGTGCGGTTCACCCTGCGCGACCCGCTTGATTACGACATTCGACTGGTGCTGCGTCATGAAGAAATTCGTGAGCTGCGCCTCGACCCGCAGAACGACTGCCGTCTTGGCTGGACCAGTTGGCTAGGACGCGAACGCGCCGACGGCATCGTCACCCTCGGCAGCAAAATTCATTAAGGACGCCTGATTATGATCAACGTAGACCTGCAACAACTTATCCAGGCGCTGGACGCCGAAACCCGTCGTGACCTGGAAGGTTCTGCCGAGCGCTGTGTAGCCCGTGGCGGCAGCAAAATTCTGGTCGAAGACCTGCTGCTGGCGCTGCTTGAACGGCCGCAAGGGTTGTTGGCGCGGGCACTGTTGGATGCACAGGTCGATGCTGGTGAGCTGGCCGCTGCATTGCAACCGCGAGTCGAGCACAGCGCCTCGCGTAATCCGGTGTTTGCACCCGAGCTGGTCCAGTGGCTGCAGGACGCTTTACTGGTTGCCAATCTGGAACTGGGCCAGAGCCAGGTGGAACAGGCGGCGTTGATTCTGGCGCTGCTGCGCAACCCGATGCGTTATGCCGGCAGTCGTTATCAGGCACTGCTGGCTACGTTGGACAGTGATCGCCTGCGGGACTTTGCGTTGTCTGAAAAAGCCGAGCCGGACGCCGCCGGTAAACCCGCCGCAACAGGTGAGTCGATGCTCGCACGCTTCACTCACAACCTGACTCAACAAGCCCGCGACGGCAAGCTCGATCCGGTGTTGTGCCGCGATGGGGCTATCCGGCAGATGATCGACATCCTGGCCCGTCGGCGGAAAAACAATCCCATTGTGGTGGGTGAGGCGGGGGTCGGCAAAACCGCCATCGTTGAAGGGCTGGCCTTGCGCATTGCGCGGGGCGAAGTGCCGCAGGCGCTCAAGGGGGTTGAGTTGCTGTCGCTGGACATGGGCTTGCTGCAAGCCGGCGCCAGCGTCAAAGGTGAGTTCGAACGGCGCTTGAAAGGCGTGATCGACGAAGTCAAAGCATCGCCAAACCCCATCACCCTGTTTATCGATGAGGCCCACACCTTGATCGGCGCGGGAGGCCAGGCGGGAGGCTCGGACGCCGCCAACCTGCTCAAACCAGCGCTGGCTCGGGGTGAGTTACGCACCATTGCTGCGACCACCTGGGCCGAATACAAAAAGTATTTCGAAAAAGACCCGGCCTTGGCGCGGCGTTTTCAGCCGGTGCAATTGCATGAGCCGACGGTCAGTGAGGCGATCACCATTCTGCGTGGTCTGGCGCCGATTTATGAAAAGAGCCACGGCATTTACCTGCGTGACGATGCCGTCGTGGCGTCGGCCGAATTGTCGGCGCGGTATCTCTCTGGCCGACTGCTGCCGGACAAGGCCGTGGATGTGCTCGACACCGCGTGTGCCAGGGTGCGCATCAGTCTTGCTGCCGCGCCAGAATGTCTGGAGCGGGTGCGTAGCGAGTTGGCTGAAGGAGGGCGCCAACGTCTGGCGTTGCGTCGGGATGCCGAGGCTGGACTGCTGATCGATCAAGACGCACTGCGCGTGTTGGAAGAACGCCTTGAAGGGGCTGAGTGTGAACAACAAACACTGGAAAAAAGTTGGGGCGAACAACGACAGCTCGCTGAACGCCTGCTTGAACTGCGTCAGCAATTGGCCCAGGCGCGTTCCGTTGAAAGCGATGATGCTGGCGCAACCACTGAGGATGCAGCCTCCGGTCTGTTGGCCCTCGAAGCCGAGTTGCAGGCAACCCACCGCACGCTGATTGAGGCGCAAGCGGTGGCGCGTCTGGTGAGTTTTGAAGTGTGCCCGCGCCAGGTTGCCGAAGTGATCAGCGCCTGGACGGGCGTGCCTTTGGCGCAATTGGCGCGCGAGCACAATGCCAGGGTTGCCAGCTTTGCCACCGATTTGCGCGCGCGGATTCGGGGGCAGGAGCAGGCGGTGCATGCTCTGGATCGATCGATGCGCGCCACCGCTGCAGGGCTGAACAAACCGGACGCGCCGGTCGGGGTCTTTCTGCTGGTCGGCCCTAGTGGCGTGGGCAAAACCGAAACCGCGCTGGTGCTGGCGGACCTGCTGTACGGCGGCGAGCGTTTTCTCACTACCATCAACATGTCTGAGTTTCAGGAAAAGCACACCGTTTCCCGATTGATTGGTGCGCCGCCTGGGTATGTTGGTTATGGCGAAGGCGGCATGCTCACCGAGGCCGTTCGGCAGAAGCCTTACTCGGTGGTGCTGCTCGACGAGGTCGAAAAAGCCGATCCCGACGTGTTGAACCTGTTCTACCAAATCTTCGACAAAGGCATCGCCAATGACGGCGAAGGGCGTGAAATCGACTTCCGCAACACGCTGATCCTGATGACCTCGAACCTGGCCAGCGAGCGTATCAATGCGCTCTGCAGCAACGGCAATCGCCCCACTGCCGAAGCGCTGGAAGACGCCATCCGCCCGGTGCTCAGCCAGCACTTCAAACCGGCGCTGCTGGCGCGGATGCGCGTGGTGCCTTACTACCCGGTCAGTGGCCCGGTATTGCGCGAGCTGATCGAGATCAAGCTGCAACGTCTGGCCGAACGCCTGACGCGACGCCGACTGGAGTTCAGCCACTGCCAAGCGCTGGTCGATCACCTGGCAGAGCGCTGTACCCAGAGCGACAGTGGGGCGCGTCTGATCGATTACTTGCTCGATTCCCATGTGCTGCCATTGATTGCCGACCGGCTGCTCGACGCCATGGCCACAGGGGAAACACTCAAGCGGGTGCACGCTACCCTCGATGCTCACGGCGCTGTCGTGTGCGAGTTCGCGTGAGGTGGGCGTGATGTTCACACACGTGCCGCAACCCTTGCGTTTCGCTCAGGCGTTGTTGGCGCAGTTTGCCAGCCTGTCCCGAGCCGACGATGGGGCAACGTTGCTCGGCGATTTCGTGCAGGCGTCAGCCGAACTCAGCGCCTGTGAACTCAGCCAGTTGTACCTGCTGGATGCCACGCATACCCGTCTCATTTTGAATGCCGAGTATTGGCAGGGACTTTTACAGCCGAGAGCCGCCACAAGCCTGCCTGCCGATTACGATGGCGAGCAATTGCTGCAATACGCGTTGTGCCAAAACAAAGTGGTCAGCCTGTGCGAGTTGAATGCCGGCCTGCATGAAATCGGGTTTCTACCGCCAAACGCAAAGCCCTGGAAATCGCTGCTGTGCGTGCCATTGCTCGATCAACACAAGGCCGTCAGCGGCTTGCTGGTGTGTGCCAGCCGTGACCATCGTGAACTTGCGGGGTTCGCCGATTCGCTGGGGCAGTTGGGTTCGTTCGTCCTCGGGCAGATGCACCTGCTGCATCGCTTGCGCCGTTCACCAAGCGCGCCTCCTTCATCGGTCAACGTGGTGCCGGTCGCCAGTGGCTACGGACTCATCGGTAAAAGTCCGGCCATGCGCCAGACCTGCAAGCTGATCAGCAAGGTGCTGAACAACCCTTATACCGTGCTGCTCATGGGCGAAACCGGTACCGGAAAGGAAGTCGTGGCACGCGCCATTCATGACCACGGGTCGCGGAGTTCAAAAGCATTCATTGTGCAAAATTGTGCGGCGTTCCCTGAAAGCCTGCTGGAAAGCGAGCTGTTCGGTTACCGCAAAGGGGCCTTCACCGGTGCTGACCGCGACCGCGCGGGCCTGTTCGATGCCGCTGATGGCGGAACCCTGTTGCTCGACGAAATCGGCGACATGCCCCTGTCGCTGCAAGCCAAACTTTTGCGCGTGCTGCAAGAAGGCGAGATCCGCCCACTGGGCTCCAACGACACACACAAAATCGACGTGCGCATCATCGCCGCGACGCACCGCGACCTTATTGCGCTGGTGGCTGATGGTCGCTTTCGCGAAGACCTGTACTACCGCCTGGCGCAGTTCCCCATCGAGCTGCCGGCGCTTCGGGACCGTGGCGGAGACGCGTTGGACCTGGCGCGGCATTTTGCTAATCAGGCCTGCACCTTCCTTAAGCTTGATCCGGTGGCCTGGTCCAACGCCGCGTTTGACCATCTGTGTCGCTACGCCTTCCCCGGCAATGTCCGCGAGCTGAAAGGGCTTGTCGAACGCGCCATTTTGCTGTGTGAAGGCGACGAGTTACTGCCCGAACACTTTGCCCTGCGGCGCGCGTTAGAGCCCGCCGACAGCGAACTGAACCTGCGTGCGCGCCTGGATCAGATCGAACGCGGTCTGTTGCTCGATTGCCTGCGCAAGACCGGCGGCAATCAAACTGTCGCCGCCCGCCAACTGGGCCTGCCACGCCGCACCCTGCTGTACCGCATGGCGCGCCTGAATATCCACGCCTGCGATGTGCCGAGTTGAACCGCGTATGTCGATCCTGTTTTCACACCCATCCCATTCCTTGCAGCACTGCCTGCACTCATTCATGGAGACCCTCTGATGCTCGTTCGTCCCTGGCCCGCTGTCTTGCTGGCGCTGCTCGTTGCAAGCGCTCTTGGCGGCTGTAGCGGCAACTACAAATTCAACGACGACACCTATCGCCCCCTGGGTGACCCGCATGTGGTCAATCGCGGCAAGTGACCGCAAGGAGAGCAGCACGATGGAACTGGTTCTGGAAATACTGAACAGCGAACAGTCGGATCCTTCGCAGGTGAACCGCAAAGTGTTCACGTTGGCGGGCGGATCGATTGGCCGCAGAGGGAACGCCGACTGGCTGATTATCGACACCACTAGCCAAGTGTCTCGCCGACATGCGCTGGTCAGCTATTGCGGCAGCCATTTCTGCCTGACCGACCTCAGCACCAACGGCACCTGGGACAACACCCGTGGCGAGCGGATGACGCGCGGGGATGAGCTGCGCATCGTAGACGGTGGCGTGTATCAGATGGGCCGCTTTGAAGTCCGGGCGCAGGTGCTGCGCGATTCCGTCGAGCCTGCCGTCGAGGTCAGCCCTCGGACAACACCTTCGGGCAGCGGGATGACCATTCCCGAGGACGCCTATTTCGGGCCGCCGCCAATGGCCTCTGTGGATCAACCCTTTGCTTCGAGCATGCCTGCGCTAGAACCGCAGCAGTGCGCAGATTACGCGCCCATCGAGAGGGAGCACGTGCGGACTCCTACGTTGGTGGCGCAGGCCGCTGAGCCCATCCCTGAGCCGACACCGCCGCCGCCAGTGCATCAGGGTGAAGAGTTCTGGCAACGATTTGCCCAGGCGCTAGGCATCGACATCGATGATCTCGACCCGTCCAGCCGAGAAGCTCTCGCGGTCAATACTGCGCGACTGTTCAAGCAGTGTGTGGGCGGCTTGCAGCAGAGCTTACGCACCCGCAGCGAGTTGAAAAACGAACTGCGCCTGGCACTGACCACTGCGCAGTACACCTACAAAAACCCGCTCAAGCACGCCGCAAGTACCAGCGAAGCTGTGAACAGTTTGCTGCTCGCCAGCAAACCGCAGTTGAGCGCGGAACAGGCGATCACGCGGGCCTTTCATGACCTGCAAGCGCACCAGGTGGCCTTGCTCAGCGCCAGTCGCGCAGCGCTGCGCAGCACCCTTGAGCATTTCGCGCCGCAACACCTGACCCTGCGTTTCGAGCGTGATGGACACAAGCCGCTGTTTGCTACCGCCGGCAGTCAGTGGCGTGCGTTTGGCCGTTATCACCAGGCATTGAGTCAGGACGATGACTGGAGCGAACGCCTGCTGGCGCGCGACTTTGCCCAGGCCTACGAAGAACAGGTCCGGCTGGTCGACAGCCTTCACACCGATTACCCAGGATGATGCGTATGTCCGGCTTGAATATTTCTCGTTTCAAAACCTTGGCCGCCCTGGCAACCCTGTTGCTGCTGGCGGGGTGCTCGACGCTGTCGCCGTATTCCAGACTGACCAAGCTGGATTTGAAACTGACCGCCAGCGACCGACTCAACCCCGACCTCCACGGTCGACCCTCGCCGATTGTGCTGCGCTTGCTGGAGTTGAAGAACCCAGTGGCGTTCGAAAATGGCGATTTTTTCAGCTTGTATGAACGGCCCAAGGAATCGTTGGCGCCCGATTGGGTGGCCAGTGAAGAGCTGGAGTTACGGCCGGGCGAAAGCATCGACCTCAAGCTCAGCGTCGACAGTGGCAGCCGCTATGTCGGCGTGCTGGCGGCCTACCGTGACCTGCCGGAAACCAAGTGGCGCTATGTGATCCAGCTGACGCCGACCGAGCGGACCTACGCCGAGCTGCGCCTCGATCAGGCCGGTATTCACAACGCGCTTAACCCACTCGCCACGGCAGGAGACTGACCATGAACGCCCATAAAGTGATTTGGCGCGAAGGCATGCTTCTGCGCCCGCAACACTTCCAGCACAACGACCGTTATTACGACCACCAGATGAAAACCCGCACCCAGTTGCTGGGGCGTTACATGTGGGGGTTTCTTGAGCTGGAGATCGAGACGGAACCTTTAAAAATCGGCAAGGTGGTACTCAGTCGTGCGAGCGGCATTCTCCCCGACGGTAGCTTGTTTAACCTTGACGGCCGCATCAAGCCATTGATGGTCCAGGTACCGCCAAACATCGGTAAGACCTCGGTTTATCTGGCGTTGCCGCTGATAACCGGTAATTACATCGAAGCCAGAGAGGCCAAAGACGAGGACGTGCTGGCGCGCTACACCATCTATGACATGCCGATTGCCAATTCAAATGCCGGGGAGGGCATTGAAAGTCCGGTGTCGTGCGGTCTGCCGGATTTCCGCCTGCTGCTCGGCGAACAACAGAGTGATCAAGTGTTTGTAACGCTCAAGCTGGGCGAGATTTTAGATTGCACGGCGGATGGTGGGGTCACGATGAATGACAATTACTCGCCGACTGTCATTCATTCCAAGGCCTCGAAGTATTTGCTGAAGCGTTTGAACGAAGTGATCCGCTTGGTGGACACCCGTTGTGCGGCTTTGGCCGAGCGCCTGAGCTCCAACGGCAAGGCGGGCGGGTCTGAGGTGGGTGATTTTATGCTCATGCAGATGATGAATCGCACGCAGTTGATCCTGCTTCATTACAAAGACCTGCAACACGTTCACCCCGAGGAGTTGTACCGCACGCTACTGACGGTAGTGGGTGAGTTATCGACTTTCTCCAGCGCCAACAGGCGCGTACCCGTGACGCTCAACTATAGACACAGCGATCTGAGCCTGAGCTTTGAAGCGCTGTTGAATGTTTTCCGCCAGTTGATGGCGATGGTGCTGGAAGAACATGCGACGCCGCTGCCGATCAGCGCCCGCGATTACGGTGTCCAGGTCGCGATAGTCGCCGACCATCAACATTTCGACAGCTCGTCCTTTGTGCTGGTAGCCGGTGCCCATTGCACGGCTGAAGAACTGCGTAATCGCCTGCCTGCCCAGCTCAAGATCGGCACGGTTGAAACCATCCGCAATCTGGTCAATTTACACCTGCCGGGTTTCAAGCTCAGACCGCTGCCCGTCGCCCCCCGTGAACTCGCGTTTCACGCCGACAAGGCCTATTTCATTCTTGATCTGGACACCGAGGAATTGGCACAACTGAAGAAGTCCGGTGGTTTTGCGTTCCATGTGTCCAGCGAAATCGCCGCCCTTGAACTTGATTTTTGGGCGATCAAGAAATGAATGGCATGAATGAAAGGATCGACGAGGATAAAACCAAGTACTGGCCTGCTGACAGCCAGTCCATTGGGTCCAGTTCAATGACCGATGCTCCGGGCTCGGTCCAGACCCAGGATCTGGAAGCCAAAAAAAACCAATCCGCCCAAAGCCATTCGCTCGACACCTACAGCGCGAGTATTAACCCGCTGGTCGCCGCCGCCGCTCATGTGCTGTCGGCCGTTGCGGGGCTCAAAAACCTGGACAAGAAGGCCAACCTCGAAACCCTGCACAGCACGTTGTTGAAGGACCTAAAGGGGTATCAAGCACATGCTGCAAAGCTCGGCGCCGAGAGTCATTTACTGAATGACGCGTCCTATGTGCTCTGTACCTTTGTCGATGAGGCGGTGCTGCAAACCAAGGCAGGTGAGGGCAGTACATGGTCCAAGATGACCCTGTTGAACGAGCTTCACCAGAAAACCTCTGGGGGTGAAGCGTTCTTTGAAATCTTGACCCGTTACAGCGTGAATCCGGTCAAGCACCTGCACCTGCTTGAGCTGATGTACCTCTGCCTGGCGTTGGGGTTCAGGGGCAAGCACGGCGTCAAAGAGCAAGAAAAGGCCGAATTGGAGGACATCCGCGACGGCCTCTACCGAACCATTCGCCACCTGCGCGGCGACGTCCCGCGTGAGCTGTCACCCCATTGGCATGGCCTTCAGGACAAGCGCCGGAATCTGGTGCGCATCGTCCCGTGGTGGTTGGTCGTCCTGTTCACCCTGATGTGCCTGGCGGTTATGTATTCCGGGTTCGCCTGGGTATTGAGCGAACAACGCGAGACCGTTCTTGAACCTTACCGTCAGCTTGATGCGGCAATGACTCAAACGCCGTTGCAGGACAGGGATGCACGATGAAAATACTCTTTAAAAAACTGGCGACCTTCCTCGGAAAGACCTGGGTCTGGACGCTGCTGCTGGTGCTGTTGGGCGCGCTTGCGGTGTGGTTTTTGGGGCCGCTGCTGGCCGTTGACGATTACAAGTTCTGGGAAGACGCGAGCGCTCGTTTACTGAGCATCAGCGCGCTATTTTTGGCGTGGGGTTTGTTCGTCGTTTATGAAAGCTGGCGGAGCACGCAGCGTAAACAGGAAGCCGAAGGCAGCGAGAACGGCAAAGCCCGTCAGAAGCTTGAGCAGGAGATCGCGGATAAAAATAAGCGCCTGCGCAAATTGTTCAAAAAAGCGCTCCGCACCCTGAAAAGCGCCAGCCTGTATCGCGGCCGCAGCGAACGTTGGCGCAACGAGTTGCCGTGGTATTTGTTGATCGGCCCGGAGAAAAGCGGCAAGAGCAGCCTGCTAAAACACTCGGGTCTGGCATTTCCACTCAACGAAGTCGACACCAAGGCAGAGCCGAGCCCAACGTTCTACGAATGGTACTTCGGTGAACAGGGTGTGTTGATTGATACCGGTGGGTCCGTTCTGGATTCGAAAAACGATGCTGACCAACACACCTGGAAAACCTTCCTTAGCCTGTTGCGCACGCGTCGTCGAAACCGACCGCTCAATGGGGTCATCATTACGGTTCCAGCCGAGCTGTTGCGTAGCAAAAAAAGCGACGGGCCGGATGAACTAAAACTTTTATCAACGATATTGCGCAACCGCCTGAAGGATATTCGTCAGCAGTTACGCGTCGATCTGCCGGTGTACCTGGTACTGAGCAAAGCTGATGAGATTGCGGGCTTCGAAGTGTTTTTCGATCAGCTCACAAAACAGGAGAGCGATCAGGTATTGGGTGCAAGCTTTGCCAATGATCAGAACGGCAATGATCTCAGGGTATTGCGCCAGGAATTTGAAGTGCTGCTGCAACGCCTCAACAGCCAGGTGATCCCGCGCATGCATCAGGAGCGCATGCCGGAGAGAAGTGCCGTTATTCTCGATTTTCCGCATAAATTGGGCGCGATTGGCCCAGGCCTGTGCGAGTTCGTGAAGGATACATTGGGCGGCAATCGCTACCAAAGCGCCAGCCGACTTCGCGGCTTCTACCTGACCAGCGCCACTCAGTCAGGCGTCCCGCTCAAGGGCGCAGAAAAAAGCGAAGCAGCACTTCCGCTATTCACCGGCTCAGCCCGCTTCATCAATCACCTGCTAAGCCGCGTGATCTTCCCCGAAGCTGAACTTGCGGGCCTCAACAAACGCGAGCGCCGCCGCATTCACTGGGGGCAGCGTGCGTTGTACGTGACGGCATTTTCTGCGCTGGGAGCGTTCGGTCTGCTCTGGGCCCTTGGCTTTTCTGCCAACCACAGCCGTCTTGAACAACTGCGTGAGTTCGCGCAAAACCTGACCAAGCAGCACGCCGAGTTGGCGCCTCAAGATGACGCCATGGCGGCGCTTCAGCTGTTGGACACGGGCTACGCCGCAAGCCGCGTATTTCCTGCACTCAGCGACGTGCAGCTGCATGAACGCAGTGGGCTTTATCAAGGCGAGCCGAGTTACCCGGTGCTCGACGATGCCTATCAGCGTGAATTGAAAGAACAACTGTTGCCACGCGTCGCCCGCACCCTCGAAGCACACGTGCGCGCCAACATGAACGACCGCGAACGATTGCTCGGCAGCCTGCGCGCCTACCTGATGCTCAACCTCACCGAGCGCCGGGATTCGACCTGGCTCAAGGAGTGGGTCGCAGCCGATTGGTCGTTGCGCTACATCGGCAACACCCCGGTGCAGAACGGCTTGAACGAGCATTTCAGTCGTCTGCTCACACACGGATTTGTCTATCCACTTAACGATGGGTTGGTGGCCCAGGCACGTCAGGTCCTGCGGGCCGAATCGCAATCTGCCGTGGTGTATCGCGCCCTGCGTGAACAAGCCCGCAGCTTGCCGGAGTACCGCCTCAGCCAGCACCTCGGCCCACAAGGCGCGTTGTTCAGCGGCACTGATTACCTGATTCCTGGCTTCTATACCCAACGCGGTTACCAGCAATTTTTCACCACTCAGGGTGCAAGTCTGGTGAACGAAATCTTGCGTGATAACTGGGTGCTGGGTGAAAGCACCGGCATCAGCGGCATGGACTTGCGCCGCTTGATGGTCGAACTGGAGCAGTTGTATTTCCGCGACTACGCCAACCATTGGGGCGAAGCCATCGGCCAAATGCGCGTGCAGCCATTCAGCAGCGCGGGTGAGGGCGCGAGCCAGCTCGCCGGCCTGACCGCCGCCAATTCACCGTTGCTGCAACTGTTGGTCGAAGTGCGCGACAACACCCGTTTCCCAGATCTTACCGAAAGCGCCGAGCAGTTGGCCGATGCGGCCGGTGAGGCGGGCGGCAAGCTAGGGGCATTGGCTAAAGTCGCCGCTGCGGCAGCGGGTCAGGCGCAAGGCGCACTTGCCAAGAGCTTGCCGGACACCGCGAAAAAATCCATGCAGCGTCGTTTCGAACCCCTGCACCAGTTGCTGGACGCCAACAACGGCCCGGCGGCAGCGCTGATGCCTACCTTGCAAGCGCTCAACGATTTGCAATTGCAGATCGCGAGCCTGGCGCGCTCCAGTCAGCCGGAACAGGCGGCTTACGAAATGGCGAAGCTGCGCATGAACGGCCAGCGTGATGCGCTGAACAGCCTGCGCGGTACAACCAGCCGCTTGCCCCGTCCCATCAGTGGCTGGCTGGACGTGTTGGCCGAAGACACCTGGATGCTGGTGCTTAACGATGCCTATCAGTACCTGAATCAGCGTTATCAGAGTGAACTGCACGCGTTCTACAGCAAGGCGCTGCACCAGCGGTATCCGTTCAATGCCCATAGCAGCAGCGATGTCGCTATCAGCGATTTCCGCGAGTTCTTTAAGGCGCAGGGCGTGGCGGATCGTTTCTTCGACACCTACATGCGGCCCTTTGTCAGTGGCACTGCAGGCAACTACCGCTTGCGCAGCATCGACGGCCGCAGCTTGCCGATGTCGCGTCTGTACCTGACGCAAATGGGTCACGTGCAGGTCATCCGGCAAAGCTTCTTCGCGCAGAATTCGAACGAGCCGCAGGTGCAATTCAAGCTTGAGCCCTACACCCTGGACCCAACCGTGAGCCGTGCTGAATTCCGTTTCGGCAATCAGCAGATGGACTACCGCCACGGGCCTATCGTGCCGATGTCGTTTAGTTGGCCCACCGACGCCGAAGACGGCCGCACGAGTCTGGTGCTGGAAAAAATGGTCGGTCGTCCGGTGGGCATCGAGAAAAACACCGGCCCTTGGTCGTTGTTCCGCCTGTTCGACCTGATGCAGACCGAGTACCTGAAAGGTCGCGATGTGATGGTGCTCAAGGCCGACGTGGGTGGCCTGCGCGCCAACTACCTGTTGCTCGCCCAACGCTCGCCGAACCCGTTTGATGTGGACGCGTTGCGCAGCTTCCGTCTGCCGGCGCAGCTCTGATGGGGCCGGAAAACCCTTGGCGCAGTGTGGCGCGCACCGACACCGGCAAGGTGCGGGCGCGCAATGAGGACGCGTTTCTCGACTGTCCACAGCGCGGGCTGTGGGCGGTCGCCGATGGCATGGGCGGCTATCAGTGCGGCGATGTCGCCAGCCAGATGATTGTCACCCAGCTCGCCGAACTGCCCGAGGAGGGCAGTTTCGACGAGCGGGTGATTGCCATACGTCAGTGCCTGCACTGGCTCAATCGACGAATGAGCCAGGAGCTGACCATCACCCCGGATCGCCGTGACAGCATCATGGGCAGCACGGTGGTGGCACTGTTGATCGACGGCACACGTGGCGCGTGTGTCTGGGCAGGTGACAGTCGTTGCTACCTGTTGCGCGAAGGTCGTCTGCATCAATTAACCCGTGACCACTCGTTGCGGGAGCAACTGATCGATGAGCAAAACATGACGCCCGAACAAGCCAGTCAGTACCCCAACGCCCGCGCACTGACCCGCGCCATTGGCGCCACCGAGCAGCTGAAACTGGAAGTGCTGGAGTTGGAGGTGTGTCCGGGCGATGTGTTTTTGCTGTGCAGTGATGGGTTTTATCAGGGCCTCGACAACGAAATGTTACGCGAAGCCTTGAGTCTTGAATCGATGCACACGCTGTTCGACGAGGTACGGTGTGGCAGCGCTCGGGACAACCTGACCGCAGTGGTGATCAGCCAATGACCGAGCCCCTGCCACCGCTGCCCGACGTGCTGGCTGGCCGTTATCGCATCGAGCGTCTGCTGGGTGCCGGTGGCATGGGCACGGTGTACCGGGCGCGGGATTTATTGCATGAGCAGTTCGGTGAAACTGGCGCCGAGATAGCGGTGAAAATCCTCGGCGAAGCCTTCGAAGGTTCTCCCGATGCCAATGCGCTGCTGTACAGCGAGTTCGCCTTGACCCGACACCTGCGGCACCCCGGCGTGATGCAGATGTTTGATTTTGAAGTGGACTCGGCCTGTGGGCGCGCCTTTATCACCATGGAGCTGATGCAAGGTCTGCCGCTGGACCGCTTGCTGTGCGAACGGCCACTCGGCGTACCCTGGATCGAACTGCGCGATATCGCCATCGAATTGCTGGACGCCCTGGCGCATGCCCATGGCCGAGGCGTGCTGCACGGCGACCTTAAACCCAGCAACGTCATGCTCACCGAGCAGGGTGTACGCCTGTTCGACTTTGGCCTCGGGCAGGCAATGGACGGCGTCCTTCCAGGGCTGCCGACCCTGAGCCGAGAGCGCATCAAGGCCTGGACACCTAACTACGCGGCCCCCGAGTTACTCGAAGGCGGACCCTTGTCGATGAGCACCGATGTTTACGCTGTCGCTTGTGTGGTGTTCGAACTGGCGAGCGGTAAGCATCCTTTCCAGAGACTGACGGGCATCGAAGCCCGAGAGAAAAAACTGGACCGAAAACTGAAAAAGCCCAAACACCTGCCCAAAACCTGCTGGTCAGCCCTGCAAACCGCGCTGGCGCTGAACCCGAAAAAACGCACGATAGATGCCGCAGCATTATGCGATTCTTTCCGAGCCGCACCCCCCGCCAAATCCTGGCGCTGGTTCTAAACCCGATAAGCCTGCTCTACGGACCATTGCATTCCATTGTGGGAGCAGGCTTGCTACTACGCGTCCCGCTGCGAAGCGGTCATCAACTCACCCCGCTACCCAACGCCCCCTTCACCTGATCCAACAACCCCATCTTCGATTCGTCAGGCAACGTGTCGAGCAGGTCCTTAACCTTCGCCAACGCCTTCGCCGCTTCCGTGGCCTTGAGCAGTTTTTGCAGCTCGGGCGTGGTCGCAGTTTCCTCGCTGAGGGCTGGCGGTGTGGGCAAGGCTTTCGCCAGCTTCAGCACACTGCCGGTGTCTTTGGTAAACGCCCGAATGTTGTCGAGGTTGTCCAGCATGGGCAGGGCGATGCCGGTGGCAGGGTCGAAGGCGCGTATCTCCGGTGTGCCGAGCGGATTAAGCTTGCCGCGAAATGCCGGAATCCCCAGCGATGGAATGATCAGACCGATCAGATAACGCGGGTCATTGCGCTTGATGCTCAAGCCAACGCTGGCAACCGCGATAGCGACGCCAATCACTTGCCCGGTCCTTGCCACCAGCGACAGAGATTTGTTGGATTCGTTGTCGAAGAAAACGCAGCGATAGCGGAAGTAGTCGCTGAACATTTCGCGTTCGCCCAGGCTCGCGTTCATGAACCAGGCGCGGGAATCGTGGACCTGCTCGTCGAAGAAGTCGGTGATGGTTTGGGCGTTGTCGTTCAGTGGATTGAAGCTGACGTCGCCGTACAGCACGTCGAAGGCGTGATGGGCCGCTCTGCGTAGTTTGGCGTACTCCTCGGCTTCGTCCTGTTCGTTCATCAGGTAAATCAGACCGCCGAACAGCACGTTGACGATGGCGCTTGCCGAAACAATTTCATCAATATCGGACAAACCCCACTCGGCCAAATAATCACGGCGAAACTCACGCATGGCCTTTTCCAGTTGATGCTGGTCGAGCATCGGCTCAAAGGCTTTTTTGGTATTGAGGGCCATGGGGTGTGTAGCGCCGACGCGTTGTTCGTAGCCTTGCTTGATTGCCAGATGTTCCTCATGGGTTTCCAGCGCAGTGCCGGACAACTCGGGTAGCGGCTGGCCCGCATGGTTGGCTTTTTCCTCGGCCAGTTGCCGCTTGTGCAACGCGTTGAGAGCGTCCGACTCTTCCTCGGCCATGTCCTTGCCCACAACATGACCATAGGCCGACGTCTCTCTCAGGCGGAAAAACGCATAGCGATTGATCCGCCAGGCGGTAATCATTGCGGCCTGGTGTTCCATAGCGTCTTCCAGCGGGCCGGTTTTGTGGTGAGCGAGCCAGGTGTTGAAGCGGTGGGTGAGGGTTTCGGAGATGGCGAAGGCTTCAGCGGTTCCTCTGTCCATTTCCAGCCAAGGCCATTTCGCTTTTTGCTCGTCGCTGAGTGCAATCGATGGCGCCTGCAACGGAGCGCCGACTGCGTAGGCTTCAGCGTACATATGCTGCAATGGAATCTGCGACATCACGTCCTGAGGACCGCCCAGCGACTTGCCCTGATCGCCCGGCGGATACCCACCACCGACATCGGAGTGCATGCCGGGGTACAGGTATTCGACCGTATTGGCGCGGTAGGTCGAGGGGCAATTCGGGTCGTCGGGGTTGTTCTTGCGTCGAATCGAGTCCACCGGGAAACAGACCCGTTGCTCATGGGCCGCGACCAGATGCACGCAGCGCTCCAGAAACGTCTCCGACGCTGGCAGGCGCATGGTGTCATCGGCCCACCCCATATGGCCCTCGGCGAAGGGCATCGCGTAGGCCATGCCGGTGGAGGCCACGGTGTCGAAGAGGCCCAGGAAGGCAATGCAGATCGGCAGGCCGGCAAACAGATAACAGGTTTCACCCTCGACCTCGACCTGGGTCAAACTTTCCAGCCAGGTGGCAAAGGCCCGGGCTTCGGCAGCGCCCCGGGAAAAGCCGTACACGTACAGGCGCAGGCCGATGATCCGCGGTTGGGTCTTGCGCGCGTGCACGAAATCGACCTTCTTTTGCAGCGCCAGCAACGGCGCTTGCAAGGCCTCGCGCCGACGGCTGTCGCCACTCTTGAGCAGCGTCGCGCCGAGCATCTCTTCAGTGAACGAGGTGCCCATTTTTTGCACCAGTTCGTAGGCAGCATCCACGGTCAGCGGATCTTCGCCGCAAGCCCGGCCCACTGCATCCAGCAGACGGGTAATGCCCCAATTGATCCGCTTCTCGCCGCCGACTGCGCCGATCAACCCGGAATCCAGGGGTTCGAACTCGCCGATCTCCTTGAACTCGGTGCCGACCCCTTGCATGTAGTAGGCGTAAAACCCGTTTGTGTTCGCCCAGCTTTGCTCTGTGCCTGAGTCGGCACCGACGCTGGCGTGGTAAAGCCGCGCCACGTTGCTAGTGCTTGGGGGTTGACCGAGCTTGTCCGAGGGTTCGTGGTTGTTGGTGCCGTCGAAACACAGGGTGATGTTCAGCACATTGATGCACGGCGGGCCGGTATAGGTTTCACCCGCCGCCTTGGCGGCCCGTTGAGCGGCATAGCCGGCGAGCAGCTTGGGCCGAAACTGTGTGCGGTAGTTAAGCGCCACATCCTCGGACGTGCGCGGCAGCAGCCCTTCTTTTGGGAACGGCTGGATCGGCGTTAAAGGCGCCGGGGCAGGGCGTTGAGAACCTGAATTCAAGGTAATGGACATACGGCAGGGACTTCCATTTTCATAGGGTAGTTGTAGGGATGGTTGGGGCGCCCGTGGTAGCTAGGGCTGGCGGCGACCTTGACTTGATCGCAAGGCAGAAAGTGCACATTGACCAGGCCAAGTTGCTCATACGGCGCAACCTCCACGACGGCGCGATGGCGGGTGTTGTTGAGCTTCTCTTTCTTCATTCGGGCGTGCCATGCATCAGAAAACATGGGTTCAGGCCATTTGCCGTAGGCGTGCGGCGTCGGATCCTTCTCCCACTCCACCACCACGGTCAGGCCGGGATGCCACTTGCGCGGCATGCTCACGCAGCAGTTCTGCTTGCCGCCCCCGCCGTAAGGCCCGATGTTCGGACCGCCGTTGCCGTTGACCATGAAGTAGTTGATCGCCGCCGAGGTATGGCTGTACCCCTCGATAGGCGCGCCGAGTCGGTCGGGCAATGATTTGCTACAGGCTTGCAGCGCAAGGCAGGTCAGCGCAGCCGCCACCCAAAGCGCTGGCCTTCGGCGTGGGGCGCCAGGTTTTAGGGTGCGGGACATACGGCAGGCTCTTCCATTTTGGACGGGTAGTTGAAGGGATAACCGGCTTGGCCGGGAGTAACCGCGACAGCCGAAACGGCAACCTGGTTGCAGGGCAAGAAATGAACATCGATGACGCCGAGTTCTTCATACGGCGCCACCTCCACGACGGCGCGATGGCGGGTGTTGTTGAGCTTCTCTTTCTTCATTCGGGCGCGCCACGCATCAGTAAACGGGGGTTCAGGCCATTTGCCGTAGGCGTGCGGCGTCGGATCCTTCTCCCACTCCACCACCACGGTCAGGCCGGGATGCCACTGGCGCGGCATGCTCACGCAGCAGTTCTGACTGCCGCCCCCGCCGTAAGGCCCGATGTTCGGACCGCCGTTGCCGTTGACCATGAAGTAATTGATCGCCGCCGAGGTGTGGCTGTAGCCCTCAATGGGCGCGCCGAGTCGGTCGGGCAGAGATTTGCTGCAGGCTTGCAGCGCAAGGCAGGCGAGCGCAGCCGCCCCCCAAAGCGCTGGCCTTCGGCGTGGGGCGCCAGGTTTTAGGGTGCGGGACATACGGCAGGCTCTTCCATTTTCATAGGGTAGTTGTAGGGATGATTGGGGCGACCGTGGTAGCTAGGGCTGGCGGCAACCTTAACTTTGTCGCAAGGCAGAAAATGCACATTTACCAACCCGAGTTGCTCATACGGCGCCACCTTCACGACGGCGCGATGGCGGGTGTTTTTAGACTCGTGTTCCTGCATTCGCTTGTTCCAAGCATCGCTGAACGGGCGCTCAGGCCAATTGCCGTAATCGTGTGGTTTCGGATCCTTCTCCCACTCCACCACCACGGTCAGGCCGGGATGCCACTGGCGCGGCATGCTCACGCAGCAGTTCTGCTTGCCGCCCCCGCCGTAAGGCCCGATGTTCGGGCCGCCATTGCCGTTGACCATGAAGTAGTTGATCGCCGCCGAGGTATGGCTGTACCCCTCGATAGGCGCGCCGAGTCGGTCGGGCAGTGATTTGCTGCACGCTTGCAGCGCAAGGCAGGCGAGCGCAGCCACCGCCCAAAGCGCTGGCCTTCGGCGTGGGGCGCCAAGGTTTATGGTGCGGGACATACGGCAGGGACTTCCATTTTCATAGGGTAGTTGTAGGGATGATTGGGGCGCCCGTGGTAGCTAGGGCTGGCGGCGACCTTGACTTGATCGCAAGGCAGAAAGTGCACATTGACCAGGCCAAGTTGCTCATACGGCGCAACCTCCACGACGGCGCGATGGCGGGTATTTTTAGATTTCTGCTCTTTCATCCGTGCGCGCCATGCATCGGAATATCGCGGTTCGGACCATGTGGCGGAATCAAAGGGCGCAGGATCCTTCTCCCACTCCACCACCACGGTCAGGCCGGGATGCCACTGGCGCGGCATGCTCACGCAGCAGTTCTGCTTGCCGCCCCCGCCGTAAGGCCCGATGTTCGGGCCGCCGTTGCCGTTGACCATGAAGTAATTGATCGCCGCCGAGGTATGGCTGTACCCCTCAATGGGCGCGCCCAGTCGGTCGGGCAATGATTTGCTGCAGGCTTGCAGCGCAAGGCAGGTCAGCAGGCAAAGCGCGCGCGGGCGCCTCATGCCAAACCACCGTTCTGCGGCAGATTTTCGGGCAGGTATTGGGCCAGCCACTCGATCATAAATGTCCGGTGTTCCCCGCCCTCAAGGTGGCTGTCACTGGCGGCGAGGTGCCCCAAATAAAGCTGGGAGACCAGTTGTTCCTTGCCGACCCGGTAGTTTCGTTTGGACAGACCGTGGGTTTCTTCCCATTGCTCGGCAGCACTCCAGACGCACACGGACTCGACCTGAAACGCGTCCAGGATCAAGGGCGTGCTGGGGCGGGTAAATTCGTGGAGGGGGAGGTTGTAGCCGCCGATGATCTGGGCTTTGTGATCGCGATCGGTCCAGTGCCAACTGATGACGGGGGCATGGAAGTCGCGAGCAGCGTCTTCGATAAACACGCCACTGATGTGCTTGAACAACCGGTTGTCGTAGTAACGCAGGATGCCGCTCTTGGCGCCTTTGTCCCAATGCGCCTGGGTGTAATAACGCAGGTGCTCACTCAACGCGTCGAACGGCCAGGGGCTTAACAGCGACAGCACGCGGGACTCGCTATCGAACGCCCTGACAAACGCCCCCAGCCAGTTCACATGGGCAGCGTGTGCCCAGAACACGCGAACATGCACAGGGCCTTGTGCGGCCAGTGCGTGTTCAGGCGTGCCCTCAAGCAGCGGTGAGTGCAAGGGCGGCGGGTCGAGTTCGGCCAGCCGTTGCAGCAAGGGGTAATCCAGCAACGTGGCGTTGATGATCATGTCGAGGTAGTCGAGGCCTGCTGCGTCGGCGTGTTGTTTCAGGTCGCGCAGACAAGCGGGGATTTCAAAGTCCATGGTGGGGTCCCGAAGGTAGTAGGAAAAAGAACCTATGCATTAGCGGGTCGCAAATCCCTTGAGTTCGTTTTGAGCCGCCTGGAAACACGCTTCACACACCACGGGGTCCGGCAGCACTTCCACTAGCTGCGGTTCGTGCTCCCAGGAAAATTCCGGCAACGACGGCGACAGCGCCATCAATCGGCCGGCGGCTTCTTGTGCGCTTTCGCCGGGCAGTTGCGGCAGTTGAATCGCGGGTGGGGTGCCGGGGATGGGTGCGCCGCCGACGGTGATCAGGCTGCTGCTGAAAATCCCGGCCGGGGTGAACACCAGGTGCTGGCCTGCGCCCTTGAGCGTGAGAAAACCCTGGGCATCAATGGCCACGTTGATACCCGATTGCAGGTGCAGATCCTGCCCGGCGCGTATGACGGCGGCTTGCCCGACCTGGGTGTAGCTGCTGCCCGCGATGTTCAGCGAGTCGTCGCCGTTGAGCTGGGTTTTGCGCAGGCCATGGGTGGTGTGGTGTTCTTCGGCGTGGTATTCGCTGTAGGCGTTGGCTTTGATGGCGGTGCGCTGTTCGTTACCCACCTCAAGGGTGTGGTCATTGCGGGCGTGGGTCAGGAAGTCGCGTTGGGCATGCAGGTAGATGCGTTCCTGGCCCTTGCGATCCTCAATGTGAACTTCATTTGAGCCTCCCCCTCCGGGAGACGTTAATGATTTAAAAACGCTGCGCGTTTTATGTTCGGGCAGCGGGTAAGGCACGGTGTTGGCCTTGTTGAACAAGTAACCGGTGAGCATCGGCGAATCCGGATCGCCTTCGTCATAGCCGATCACTACTTCCATGCCGACCCGTGGGATGACGCTGCTGCCGTAACCGTCTCCCGCCCAGCCAGTGACCACACGCACCCAGCAGCTACTGAGTTCGTCGGCTGAGCCGGACCGGTCCCACCGGAAACGAACTTTGACCCGGCCGTACTCGTCGCAGTAAATCTCTTCACCCTTGGGGCCGCAGACCGTGGCGGTCTGGCTGACCAGTACCACGGGCTTGGGGTGATCCAGTGGCGGTCGATAAATGACGTGCTGAGGGGTAGCGGTGAAGGTGTTCTGATAGCCCTGGACAAAGCCGTCCTCCGCCTCGGGGGCCGTGCTGTTAAGGGCTTCCATCGCTTGCGGGGCTCGGCCACGGTGGGTGACGTGATTGAGCAGCCAGTGAGCGTTCCAGTCCTTGCGTGGATGGTCCTCAAGGGCAAACAGGTGGCCGCTGAGGAGCATCGGCTGGTCACTCGTCCCGCGCACCACGCACGCGTTCAATTGGAGTCTTTCCAGCGATTTACGCGCAACCTGCCGGCCGTGGTCTGCGGTTTTGAAGTACGCGGGGTAGGCGAAGTTTTCCAGCTCCTGAAAATGATCCCACGCCTCGCGATCATCGCCTCTGGAGGCTGATTCCAGAGGACGGCTCGAGGTTTCAAAATCGTAGTGATGGCGGGTGACCCGTGAGGTTCTGCCTTTGATCCCCACGCTGAACGACTTGACGGCCACGGTCTCGGCGTTCATGCCGTTGCCGGGTACATACACCGTGGACTCAGGCAGACGATTGAACCGGTCCTGGTGGTCAGCGAAGACCAGGGTGTGGCTATTTTGACTGTGTTCGAAGCGATAACTGAGGCCTTCTTCCTCGCACAAGCGTTGTACGAAATACAAGTCGCTCTCTTTGTACTGGGTGCAATAGTCCCGGGGCTCATAGTGTCGGGCATCCAGCTCGAAGCGATAGCGATCCGAGAGAATGCCGTGCTCTTCCAGCACCTGGGCGATGATTTGTTTCACCGTCTGTTTTTGAAAGATGCGCTGGTTGGTCCGGTGCTCAAGGTAGAGCAGCTGCGGCACCAGTTTCAGGTGGTAATGGGTGGCTTTCCAGTGGGTTTGCCCCTGAACAAACTCGTGGATCAGGCCATGAAAGCCATAGCCCTTTTTACTACCAAGGGAGAGAAACGCCGGCTTATGCAGATAGTCATGCAGGTCCAGCGCCGGGCGATCACCGACCAGTTCAATATCGAAACAAAATGGCTGGTTTAACCCTTCCTGCCCCGTGAATTGAAGAACCTGCAGGTTGTAATCCCGCTTTAGCCTGGCGATGGTCAGGCTAAAGTCTGGCTGATTAGCTAATGTCGGCATTCCGCTGTCCTGGATTTTGTAAGGAGGGTTTTCCAGGGCATGCTCGGCTAAAGGTTTTTTATCGTCTGTAGGCCAAATCCGTGCCGTGTTGCAGGAAAGGTCTGAAATGCGGACCCATAAAAAAACCGTCGTTCGTGAGAACGGCGGTTTGGGGGTGTTGGGGGGGATATTTGAATGGAATGGAAACAATAAAGTGGGCGCTGGCATTCGATAGCGATGCAGTGGAACCCGGCAGACACAACGCTCTAACTCGCCGCCCTTCAGCCCTTCCTGCCCGAAGCCGGTTGATTCCTGATCAGCGCTGACTCGACCAAAGCCTGTGCGGTTTCCAGCAAGTGCACGGCGGCCAGGGCCAGTTTGCGGCGTGGGCCATCAAGGCCTTCTGCGGATTCGTAGGCGGCGGCGCAGTCGAGGATTTCGCAGGCGGTGCTCAGGGCTTCTTCGGCGCTGACGCTTTGGCGAACGATCAATAATTTGTCTGGCAGGTTGCGGAGGGTGTTGCTGAAGGATGGCAGGGGAATATGAATCCACTCAAATCGAAATTCTAAAACTCAACGCTTTGTCCCCAGGCTCACCGCGACAAACTAATGATTTTCGGAAAGTCGCTCAGGGTCACTGACGCGCTGCACCCAGACTTATTGCACGCCCAAGGCACGCTGTTGTCATGCAGGCCTTTGCCGGGTTCGGCGGTGTCGATGAGTTGAACGTTGCCTTTGAGCAGGGCGCTGGCGAGCACGCTCTTCTCCCGTGATCGGCTGCCTGTCCAGGCGACGACGATGCGCTCGATGCCTTTGTGGAAGTAGAGCATGTAGACGTCATCGGCCTGGATGCTGGGGTCGGCGTCGTAGGTGTATTCGCGCAGTATCGGGCTGATGGACTTGAGGACGTTGTAGGCGGGCTTTGGCTGGAGGTTGGGTCTTAGCAGGCCGAAGTTATGTTCTTGTTCGCTTTTGTCCTCGCCGTCGTTGATCAGGTCATACCACCACATCCCTTTGATATTGGGGATGGTCCGCGCCAGGAAATAGCTGCGTGCGAGGTAGGCCGATTGTTTGGCTTCGCTAACCCCGCATTTGCCTTGGTGGCTGGGCCAGCTCATTTCGGTCAGGTAAATAGGGACCGCTTTTTTTGCACGGTCGCGCACCTGGGCTTCGTAGCCTCGTAACCAGTTGGCCCAGCTTTCGGGGGTGTTGCGTCCCATGCTCATGCAATGCACATAGGGGTGCAGGGATAGGCCGTCTACCTCGTTCAACGTCCCGGCATCGATCAGGCGGTCGACGAAGCCATTGAGCATGCCTAGGGAGGTGACGGCGCCAGCGAGTATTTTTGCTTGTGGATTGTTTTTGTGAACCCATGGGCCGACGCTTTTGGCCAGCGCGGCATAGTCGGCGCTCAGCGTGGGATCTTTCGGGCCTTCCATGTCCCACTCATTCCAGACCTCGTAAAAGTCGACCTTATTCCCAAACCTGCGACTCACGAAATCGACGTAGTTAAGGTAGGCAGTTTTGACGTTGGGCGTACGAGGCTTGGCACCGGCATAGGGAGTGGCACCGTAGCCAAGAATAATCAGGGTACTCAGCCGAAGGTTTTTGGCGCTGTCGAGGTAGGTTTCCCACGATGGAAGAATACGCAGCTGATTGCGAGCAGGTTCGGCGGTGGACCAGAAGGCGTCGTTGCGCACGGAGGTGATGCCCGCGTCTGCGGCTGATTGCAGGGCGCGTTTCTGTAGGGTTGAGGACTCCATCAAGTGGGTACCGACCCCCACGATGAACAGGTCTTCAGCGCGGGCCGTGCAGGAGAGCAGCAGGCCCATGAGTCCTACAAAAATGCTGGCGCGAATGCTTGCTTGCATTGGGGGGACTCAACGCTGATCGGGCAGGGCTGACACAGTGTCCAGAGGGGGTGTTAAAGCCAATGTGGGGCTGACGTTGTCCTGGGGGCTGAGTTTGCGGTTGAGCGTGTGGCCGATAGCCAATCCCAGAAACAGGTTGGAAACGGCGACCTCGAACATGTCCGTGGTCCAACTGATCAGGCAGATGCAAAAGGTGACGGCCAACAGGGCGCGGTCCATACGGGTTGTCGAGTGATCGCGCAGCAGGAAGAGCAGCGGCAGTTGCAACATGTACAGGAACACCCCCGCGATACCGAAAATGGCCCACAAGTAAACGACGGTGCTGTCTGCAGTGGTGAGCATGTCGCCATGGGGCACCGGGAACAGGGAAACAGAGCTGCCGAACATGCCGAAGCCCACCCCCAGCCAGTTCCAGCCCTGTTTGACGACCAACTCGACCAGATTTGGCCAGGTATTGATCAGGCGATCATAAAGCGAGGCCGTGCCTCCGTCACCGCTGGCTGCATTGGGATCAAAGCTATGTATCAGCCCTATGGCGGGCAACATCACCCCTATCGAGACGGCGATAACGAATATGCAGGCGCTGGTCCAGCGATAGCGAATGATGGCCAGCAGCACCAGAGTGAAAATAAACGCCACGGTCGGGGTTTTGCTGGTGGTCAGGATGATGCCTAAAAGCGCGACGACACACAGTGCGGCGAACAAGGTCCATGAGCGGATGAACATCAGCAGATACAGGCTGAAGATCGCAATCATGATCGACAACAAGTTGGACACTCGAGCGAACCCGGCGAGTCGATCGACGTCGTCCGCGCTCCAGGCTCGGTTGCCGCTCAGCTCAACTGCACCGAGCTGGTAGCTGTAGCCTTTCCAGGGCACCGAGGTGTATTTATCCAAAAGAACCCCCAGCACTGAGGCTATCAGGCAAATAGCGATCCACTTGCCTAACAGCTTTTTCTGGTGGATCAAGTGCTCGCTGCAGACCATCGCGAACAACAACGGGCTGATCCCAAACAGGCTGAAGCCCACATTGCTGGGGCTTGCGCCGTGGAGGATGGCCAGTTGGCTGGACAACAGCAGCAGCAACAACCCGACCCAGAATAGGCGCGAGGTCTTGAAGGTCAGTAGCTCTAGCGCGAAGAACACGACGCACGCCACTTTGGGCAGGTACAACAGCCCGGAAACGCCCCCTTTATCAAAGTAAAAGCGTAAGGCGCCGGAGAAGGTTTCGATCACGATCAGGCTGATGGCCACCCAGACGACCAACGTCGATTTGTTGAATGAAAGAATCGATGGGGTTTCAACTGGAGCGGAAGGGGAGGTCGACATCATGTTTTGCTGCCCTCTGACGCGTGTAGATAGAAGGGTGTGTTCGTGCTCGCGCACTGCAAAACTACTGCCCATGAACAGCCGTTGATGGGGTTCAATCGAGGACAGTTAGCGTGATGTAACGTGCAATTAGCGGTATATCAACGCCCCTTGTGAACGCTGTCAAATCAATTCGTCAATTTTTTAACAGTGGGTGTCAGGGTGTGGAGATTGGTTCTCACAAGTCCTTGAAATATATAGGTGATATAAAATTGACGTTGTTTTTTAGTGCAAAAATAAACGCTGAATGGACCGTCTCTATGGTTTAAAAATTTTAACGCATGTAAAAAAGCTGACGCTTTCGCAAGCGCCAGCCTTCAAGTCCCCCGCCCTTGCTACTTAGGTATAGCGGCGTTTGTCGGGTGCAGGCGGAAAATATTGATAAAGCCAGGTTTCACTCAACGTTCGGTCATGGGTACGAATGAACAGGCGCAGCTCGACCGGCGTGACCGAGTCGCTATTGGGGTACCAGTCGAACGTAACCCGGTAGCCTTTGATGTCCGGGATCACCAGGACGTTGAAGTCCTTCACCTCGCCACTCGATACCGTGACCACCGGCTCGATGGCCGTACCTTCGGGCAAACGATCCAGGCCGCCGCCGGTGAAGTCGACGGCAAAGCGTCGGGCCCAGACTTCCGGGTAATGCTCGCCGGGTGCCCAGCCTTCGATGAAGCCACCCATGCCAGAGCGGGTGGCGTGTACGTGGGCCAGAGGGGTGCCGACGGGCGGCAGGGCGCTCCAATAGAGTTTGTAGCCGAAGTTGAGCGAAGTCCCGGCGGTGACGGGGACTTTGGGGGTCCAGAAGGCCACGATGTTGTCCAGTGTTTCGCCCGTGGTGGGGATTTCCAGCAAATTGATGGAGCCCTCGCCCCAGGCCGTGGTCGGTTCGACCCACAGGCTTGGCCGGCGGCTGTACCAGTCGACGGTGTCTTGATACGTGGCGAAGTCGTGATCGGTCTGTACCAAACCGAACCCTTTTGGGTCTTTGTCGGCGAAGGCGTTGAATTGCAGGGAGACCGGGTTGTTCAGCGGGCGGCAGATCCACTCACCGTTGCCACGCCACATGGCCAGGCGGTCGGAGTCGTGAATTTCGGGATGGATGGTGTCGCACATCCGCCGCTCATCGGTGCCGCAAGTGAACATGCTGGTCATCGCCGCGATCCCCAGTTGCTCGATGGCTTGCCGCGCATTGATGTGCGCATCGATGGCCATGACCACTTGATTGGCCTGGCAATCGATGTCGAAGCGGTAGGCCCCTGTCGCGCTGGGGGAGTCCAGCTGGGCATAGACGACGAAGCGGGTGTTGTCCTTGGTCGGTGTTTCAAACCAAAACTTGGTGAAGTTGGGGAACTCTTCCTTGCGCTTGGCGTAGGTGTCGATGGCCAGGCCGCGTGCGGAGAGGCCGTACTGCCCAGAGCTGTCGACTGCGCGGAAGTAGCTGGCGCCGAGGAACGACAAGATGTCGTGAGTCGCGATTTCGGGGGCCTTGAATAACTTGAACCCGGCAAAGCCGAGGTCGCCCTTGAGCTGGGTTTTATCCACGCCGCTGCTTTCATAGTTGAACAGCGACGGCTGGAAGTGCACCTCGCGTGTTTCCTTGGTTTGAGGGTCGACGCTGTACATGCGCACGGGCTGTTTGAAGCCCATGCCGACATGGAAAAACTGCACGTCCAGCTGACCCTTGATGTCGTTCCACAGGGAGTGCGCGGGATCGTACTGGATGGCGTTGAACTGCTGCGGGGTCATCTTCGCCAGGGTCGGCGGCAATTGCTGGTTGGTATCGACGAAGGGGTTGCCGGCCAGTTGCTTGGCATGGGCTTGCAGGGCCTCGAAATCGAAATGCCCAATTTCGCCGTCGGCCGTGGCAGCCATGGCTCGGGCGGCAAACAGCCCGGCAGCGGGCAAGCCGGTGTAGGCGGCCAGGGCCAGCGATGCTTTCAGAAGATTCCTGCGATTCATAAAGGTGAAGCCTCTCAGGTGATGCTGTGCTGCCCTGCACAAACGCGTGTGAAATGCGCCCGATCAAGCCCTCGGCCGCATATAACTACCCAGCACTAGATAACAAAGTTGGCCGCTGGTTCGCAAAACTGGGTAAAAATATCGATATTGGCTTATGTGGGGAAGAACTAATGGATGGATATTTCCTGAGAGAGTCGCTGTCCAGGCGCCAAGGGCATAGCCACCGCCACTCAATCATTGCCCGATTGAGTGGCAGCGGCCTGATCGTAAACCCAAGGTTTCAGGCCTGCATTGCCCATCCGGCGACACTCATCGCAGCCTGACGCAGGGCTTCGGAGCGGGTCGGATGCGGATGGCAGGTCAGGGCCGTTACCCGCTGAGGCGCAATCGACTAAGCAAAAGTTTCGCGACCTCTGTTACCTTGTAACGCTCGTCGGGCTTTGCCCAGCGATCTGCGCCAGGGTTGATTCAAGAGGCGGTTTTTGATGGGTAGATTGTCTTCACAATTGAGCAAGGTCTGGGGTGTCGATGCGGGTTGATCTTGATGTTGAAAGTGCAGGCCTTGATGGCTTGCCGCGCTTTCAAAGAGCCGCGTTCCACGCCCGACGGTTGTTGCGGCTGGCTTATGGCCTGGCAGGCTTGGGGCTGTTGGCCTTTGTCCTGGCGTTGTTTGTCATGCTTTTTTCGTCCACTTCATTGTGGTCGGTTGTGCTGGTCAACAACGCCGCCGCGCTGTGGCTGGTGGTCGCCGGTTTGCAGTCGGCGTACTGGATTGCCCGTTGGCGTGCGCGCACCTTGAGTGCCACGCAGGTGGTGGCGGTGATCGAGCCGCCACCCGCAGAGGAGGAACCGGAGCCTGCACACGCGCCGGGCTGGTACGAGCGCTTGCTGGGTCGGATCAGCGGCAGTGGGTCGTCGCTGCTGACCCAGGTCGGTGTGCCTACGTTGTGGCTCGGCGGGTGGGCGTTGCTGGCGATGTTTGCCGTAAAGATGGTCTGGAACTTGAACCTTGTGGGTTCGAGCCTGGGACAGACGGGCAGTGTGGCGGGCGGGCTGACCTTGTTGCTGGCTTTCGGGCTGCTGGTGCTGGAGCGCCAGCTGACCCTTGAACTCAGTGCGGAGTGGCCTGAGGCCGAACAGTTGGCGCAACTGACGCGGGTGGCGATTGCGTGCCTGCTGCTCAGTGCGCTGTGTCTGTTCTTCTCGACACCCGATCGCATCTGGCCAGCGCGGCTTGCCGTGCTGATGGGGGTGTTGCCAGGCATGGTGGCGCTGGAGTTCCTGCTACGCGCCGTGTTGTCGTTGTTCAGCCCGCGCAGTGAGCGTATCGAGCCACGCCTGTTGGCTCACAGTTTTATGGCGGGCCTGTTGCGCTGGCCGCCGCAGCCGTTGCTGGCCATGCAGCATGAACTGCACAATCGATTCGGCATCGATCTGCGTCAAATATGGGCGTTTACCTATATGCGCCGGGCGTTTCTGCCGGTCATGGGGGTGGTGCTGGCGCTGGGTTGGCTGCTCACGGGGGTGCACGAAATCCCCATGCAGGAGCGCGGCATCTATGAGCGTTTTGGCAAGCCTGTGGAGGTGTTCGGCCCTGGATTGCACGCGGGGTTGCCATGGCCGTTCGGTCGGGTGCTGGCGGTGGAAAACGGTGTAGTGCATGAGCTGGCGACCAGCGTCTCTGACGACAATGTTATCGAGCAGGTCCGTGAGCCCGCCGAAGGCCCGGCACCGCTGAGCGCCAACCGTTTGTGGGACGCGAGCCATGTGAATGAAAAGTCTCAAGTGATCGCCAGCAGTGCGGGGGATAGACCCGGCACCCCATCTGCTGGTCAGAAGCAGAGCTTCCAGATCGTCAACATGGACGTGCGTTTCGTTTACCGCATTGGCCTGACCGATCAGGCGGCGATGGCCGCCACCTATAACAGCGCCGACGTGCCGACGCTGATTCGCAGCACGGCGAGCCGGGTGTTGGTGCATGATTTTGCCTCGCGAACCCTTGATGAGTTGCTCGGCGAGCAACGCGCTGCGCTGTCTGCCGATATCGGTAATGCAGTGCAAGCCGATCTGAAGGCGCTGGACAGCGGCGTGGAAATCCTCGCGACCGTGGTCGAGTCGATTCACCCGCCAGCAGGCGCCGCCAATGCCTACCATGCGGTACAAGCCGCGCAGATCAGCGCTCAGGCGTTGATCTCCCGAGAGCGCGGTGCTGCCAGCGAGCAATCCAACATGGCGGAGCTCAATGCCAGTGTGGCGCGGAATCAGGCCACCGCTGGTGCGCACGAGGTGTTGGCCACGGCGCAGGGTGCGGATTTGCGTTTCAGTGCTGAACGCCAGGCCTATGCTCATGCGGGTCAGGCATTTTTGCTGGAGCAATACCTGACCCATCTGAGCCAGGGCCTGTCCCAAGCCAAGTTGCTGGTAATCGATCATCGACTGGGCGGCGACACTGCGCCGACCATCGATTTACGCACGTTCACGCTACCGGCAGACCCAACGGCGCCGCGTAAAGCCGTTCATTAAGGAGTCATCCCTTGAGTCTGTTTCACTCCCACGATCACGCCGGTCACGACCATGGCCACGCCGGACATCACCACGGTCATCATCATGACGATACCTCGGCGGCTGCCGGGTTCCCGTGGCGTCGAACCGCACTGGCGGCGTTGCTTATAGCGTTTGCCGTGGCGGCAGCCAGCCTGGTGCAAGTGCGCTCGGGCGAGGCCACCGTCATCACCCGCTTCGGCAACCCCTCCCGCGTGTTGCTTGAGCCGGGCCTGAGCTGGCGCTGGCCGGCACCGTTCGAGGCGACCATTCCGGTGGACCTGCGTCTGCGCACCACGTCCAGTGGCTTGCAGGACGTCGGCACCCGCGATGGCCTGCGCATCATCGTCCAGGCCTATGTGGCCTGGCAGGTTCAGGGCGACCCCGATAACGTGCAGCGCTTCATGCGCGCCGTGCAGAACCAGCCGGACGAAGCCGCACGGCAGATCCGCACGTTTGTCGGCTCGGCACTGGAGACCACTGCCAGCAGCTTCGACCTGGCCAACCTGGTCAATACCGACGCCAGCCAGGTGCGGATCGCCGACTTTGAAAACCAGTTGCGCCAACAGATTGATCAGCAATTGCTCACCACTTACGGCGTTCGCGTGTTGCAGGTGGGTATCGAGCGTCTGACCTTGCCCTCCGTGACCTTGAACGCGACGGTGGATCGCATGCGCGCCGAACGTGAAACCATCGCCACCGAGCGTACGGCCGTGGGCAAGCGTGAGGCGGCGCAGATCCGTTCGGCAGCCGAACGTGATGCGCGCATCGTCGAAGCAGATGCGACGGTCAAGGCCGCCGATATCGAAGCGCAGTCGCGGGTCGAAGCGGCGCAAATCTATGGTCGGGCTTATGCGGGTTCGCCGCAGCTGTACAACCTGCTGCGTTCGCTGGACACCTTGGGCACGGTAGTGACGTCGGGCACCAAGCTGATCCTGCGCACCGACGCTGTGCCGTTCCGCGTGCTGGTCGATGGTCCGCCGACGCTGGATGGCAAAAGCGGATCGCAACCATGAGTGGAGTCACCCCTCAACGCCCCCCCGTCAACAGCTCCTGGTTGCAGGCGAGTCGTCTGGCGTTTCTCGGGTTGTATGCCGTCACTTTGCTGGCCGCGCTAGGCTGGGCGCTGTCCAATGTGCGCCAGATCGATCCGCAGAACCGCGCCGTGGTCTTGCGTTTCGGGGCGTTGGAACGCGTCCAGAACGCCGGGCTGCTCACGGCATGGCCACAACCTTTCGAGCGAGTCGTGCTGCTACCGTCGGCGGACCGGGTGATCGAGCGTCGGGTCGAAACGCTGCTGCGATCCAGGCTTGCCCTGAATGCCGAACGGGTCGCCAGTTTCGCCACACCGATGAGCGATGCGCTGGCCGGCTCGGGCTTTTTGTTGACCGGTGATGCTGGTGTCGTACAGCTTGACGTGACGGCGTACTACAAGGTGACCGACCCATATGCCTTTGTGTTGCAGGGTGAACATGTCTTGCCTGCGCTGGACCGTCTGGTTAACCGCAGTGCTGTGGCGCTGACGGCGGCACGGGACCTGGACACGATTCTGGTGGCGCGGCCAGAGATGGTCAGCCCCGACAGCAAGGCCGCTGAACGCCGTGAGCGCTTGCGAGGCGATCTGGTGCGTGGCATCAATCAACGCCTGGCTGATCTGGCGGCTACTGGCGTCGGGCTGGGTATCGAAGTCGCTCGGGTCGATGTGCAATCAAGTCTGCCCACGACTGCGGTCGCCGCCTTTAACGCGGTCCTGACAGCCAGTCAAAAAGCGGATCAGGCGGTGGCCAATGCACGCACCGACGCGGAAAAACTCACCCAAACCGCGACGCAGCAATCTGATCGCATCGTGCAAGTGGCCCATGCCCAAGCGTCCGAACGCTTGGCCAAAGCACAGACCGACACCGCGACGGTCACCCGCCTGACGCAGTCGATTCATGACAAAAGCGACCCGGGTTTGCTATTACGCATCTACCGCGAGCGTCTGCCAAAAATTCTCGGTCAGGCAGGCTCGGTGACCGCCGTCGATCCTCGTGACGATTCCCGCCTGATCATTCAGGGAGCAGAACAATGAGTGCCCACGCAACCCACACTGAGCCCGCGTCGACTGAGCCTGCGGTCAGCATGCTGACCGGTTCCGAGCAACGCAGCGCGGCCCGACAATTGAGCCTGGCGATGCTCGCCCTGGGCTTGCTGGGCCTGGGCCTGGTCTGGCGGTTTGTTGCGCCCGAACAGATCGGTGTCAGCCAGGTGTTGCTGGGCGTGGCATCGCTGTTGGTCGCGGTGCCGGTGGTCAGTGCCGGTTGGCACAGCTTGCGTTACCCGAGCCTGCACGGCATCACCGATCAGTTGATTGCGCTGGCGATGCTCGGTGCCTGGGCCACCGGCGATCTGATGACCGCCGCCTTGCTGCCGATCATCATGATCTTTGGCCATGTGCTGGAAGAGCGCAGCGTCATCGGTTCCCAGGAAGCGATTCAATCCTTGGGCCTGCTGACCCGCAGCCATGCGCGGCTGATCGAGGCCGGTGGTGCAGTTCGTGAAGTGGATAACTCGACCTTGGTTGCAGGCGATCTGGTTGAGGTGCGGGCCGGCGATCGAGTCCCGGCGGATGGCGTGGTGCGTTCCGGGCAGGCCAGCCTTGATACCGCGCCGATCACCGGCGAGTCGGTGCCGCTGGAGGCCAAGGTCGGCATGGACGTGTTCGGCGGAGCGATCAACCTCGATGGCCTGTTGCGGATCGAGGTCACACGTATTGGCAACGAATCGACGTTGGGCAAAGTGATCGCACTGATGCAAAGCGCCGAGCGCTCCAAGCCACCGATTACCCGCCTGTTGGAGCGCTATGCCGGCAGTTACATGGTGTTGGTATTGATGATCGCGGCCGTGACCTGGTTCATGACCAACGACGCGCAAGCGATGCTCGCGGTGCTGGTCGCCGCGTGCCCTTGCGCGTTGGTGTTGTCGGCCCCAGCGACGGCGATTGCCGGGATCGCGGTGGCCGCCCGGCACGGGATTTTGATTCGTAGCTCCGCCTTTCTCGAAGAGTTGGCGGACCTGACCTCACTGGTGGTGGATAAGACCGGCACGCTGACCTATGGCAGCTTGCGCTTGCAGTCGATTGAAGCGGTGTCGGCGCAGCAGAACAATGTGCTGGCATTGGCCGCCAGCCTTGGTTCGGCCAGCAGTCATCCGGTCAGCCGCGCGTTGGCCGGGTTGGTGGACAAGGATCAGTTGTTGTTGCTGACCGACATTCATGAACGTCAGGGCTTGGGCGTGGTGGCGCGAACCGAGCATGGCGAAGCCGCATTGGGCCGCCCTGAGTTGTTCGAGAAACTGGGTATAAGCACGTCGCCGGTACCGACGCATGACGGACCGATTGCCGGGCTGGCGGTCGATGGCGTGTTCCTCGCCTGGCTGTTGCTGGCCGACAGCCTCAAGCCAGAAGCCCGCCAAGCGCTCGCCGAGTTGCGTGAGTTGGGTCTGGGTCGACAACTGCTGTTGACCGGCGACCGTCAAAGCGTGGCCGACAGCCTGGCCCGCGAAGTCGGTATCAGTGATATCGAGGCCCAGGCGTTGCCCGAAGACAAACTCAATCGAGTCATGGGCGAAATCAGTAGCGGCTTTCGGCCCATGGTGGTGGGCGATGGCATCAATGATTCGCTGGCGCTCAAAGCCGGCGTAGTGGGCGTTGCGATGGGGGCGGGTGGCGCGGACATCGCGCTGGCTTCAGCCGATATCGTGTTGATCGGCAGTGACCTGCGCCGACTGGGCACCTGCGTGCGCTTGAGCCGCCAATGCCGGCAGACACTGCAGGTCAACGTCATCATCGGTCTGGGGTGGACGCTGGCCATCGTGGCCTTTGCCGCCTTCGGTTTGTTGGGCGCGGAAGGGGCGATGATTGCAGCCGTGTTGCATAACCTCAGCACGCTTTTAGTCCTGGGCAATGCAGGTCGTTTGCTGCGTTTTCAGGAGCCGCTGTTGAAACTTGAAATCAAGCCACAGGCCTGAAAATCCGCCCCTTTGGCCGAGAGTACCGGGCTAGACCTCTCGGTTAAGTATAAAAATCAGCTTGAGCCGCGAAGAACTCTGTTACAAATTAGTGGTCATCTTAAACGTGGGTGATCCATTGACGGCTGCAGTTTGGTTCGAAGTATCGGGTGAAAGGTGGTTAGCCCAACGCTTCATGGCGTAGTCAGAAGCCATAAAGCCAATAGCTGGACAGTTCCAACGCTGGGGCTGCTTATGGACTACCCTTTTCCTGAGCTTCTGGATAAGGGGGTTTACTACATGCTCGCGCAACTTCCATCAGTCTTGCAGAATTTGCACCTGCCACTACGGCTGAAACTGTGGGACGGCCATGAGCTGGATCTTGGCCCGACCCCTAGCGTCACCATCGTGGTGAATGACCCACAACTGGTATCGCACTTCACTCATCCCAGCCTGGACCTGCTCGGTAGCGCCTTTGTCGAGGGCCGACTGGAGCTGGTCGGTTCAATTCGAGAAGTTATCCGCGTCTGCGACGAGTTGAGCCAATTGCTGCTGGATGAGGCTGACGACGACCTGCCCGTGCGCTCAGAGCACGACAAGGCCACCGACGCGGCGTCGATTTCTTACCACTACGACCTGTCCAACGCGTTCTACCAGCTCTGGCTTGACCGCGAGATGGTCTATTCCTGCGCCTATTTCAAGACGGGCACAGAGACCCTCGAACAAGCGCAGCAGGACAAGTTTCATCACCTGTGCCGTAAGTTGCGTTTGCAGCCGGGTGAATACCTGCTGGATGTCGGGTGTGGCTGGGGCGGGTTGTCGCGGTTTGCCGCGCGCGAGTATGGCGTAAAAGTATTGGGTATCACCCTGAGTCGCGAGCAATTGGCCTTGGCCCGTGAGCGGGTCGACGCGGAAGGTTTACAGGATCAGGTGGAGTTGCAGTTGCTTGATTACCGCGATCTGCCTCAGGACGGACGCTTCGACAAAGTTGTCAGCGTGGGTATGTTCGAGCACGTAGGGCATGCGAATCTGGAGCTGTACGCCAAACGTCTGTTTGGCGCCGTCCGTGAAGGCGGCGTGGTCATGAACCACGGCATTACTGCCAAGCATACTGACGGTCGTCCGGTTGGGCGTGGCGCGGGTAGCTTTATCGAGCGCTATGTCTTTCCGAATGGCGAGCTGCCGCACCTGTCGATGATCAGCGCGTACCTCAGTGAAGCGGGTCTGGAAATCGTCGACGTCGAAAGCCTTCGCCTGCATTACGCACGGACCCTGGAACACTGGAGTGAGCGTCTGGAAGCCAAGCTGGATCAGGCCGCGACCATGGTGCCGGAGCAAACCTTGCGCATCTGGCGCTTGTACCTGGCCGGTTGTGCGTATGCGTTTTCCAAGGGTTGGATCAATCTGCATCAGATACTGGCCGTTAAGCCTTATGCCGACGGTAGTATTGGTTTGCCGATGACGCGGGCTGATATCTACAGCTGATCGAGCCAGTCGATAAGGGACAGTTTCAGGGATAATCGGTACGGGGTTTTCAGACCCCGTAGCGAAACCTGTACTCAAAGAATCGGTGAAATCAGGCGTGCGATGCGCATGCCGAGCTGCTGCAGGCGATGAGTTTGTTTTCTTTCCTCAAGGGCGATTTCATGGGCGAGGGCGAAATCGTCGGTCAGCATTTTTTCCACTTCGCTGGCGAAATCACAGTCGACTGTCAGCAGCATCAGCTCGAAATTCAAACGGAAGGAGCGGTTATCCAGATTGGCGCTGCCAATGGCGCTGATCTCGCTGTCTATCAACACCACCTTCTGATGCAAGAAGCCTGGCTCATAGCGGAAGATGCGCACCCCAGCGCGTATGGCGTCAAACGCGAACAGGCTGGAGGCGGCGTAGACCACGTAATGGTCTGGACGTGATGGCAACAAAATTCGCACATCGACACCGCGCATTACCGCCAGGCGCAACGCGGCAGACACGGCCTCATCGGGGATGAAGTAGGGGCTGGTGATCCACACCCTTTCCATCGCGGAATGAATCGCTTCGACGAAAAACAGCGAACAGGTTTCCTGGGCGTCCGCCGGGCCAGTGGCCAATAGTTGGCAGAGCACGCCATTTTCGGGGTAGGTGTCCGGCAGGATCAGGGGTGGCAACTGTCGAGTGGCCCAGAACCAGTCCTCGGCGAACGATTCCTGCAAGCAGGCAACCACCGGACCGACCACCTCGACATGGGTGTCGCGCCACGGGGCCAGCGGCGGTTGTTTGCCCAGGTATTCATCGCCCACGTTGTGCCCGCCAACAAAGCCCCGCAGGCCATCCACCACCACGATTTTGCGGTGGTTGCGGAAGTTCACCTGAAAGCGATTGAGCCAGCCGCTGCGGGTGGCGAAGGCTTTGATCTGTACACCACCGTTGCGCAGGATTGTGCTGTAGCTGTTGGGCAACGCGTGGCTACCGATCCCGTCGTACAGGACATGAACCGCCACACCTTCGGCGGCTTTTGCCAGCAGCAGCGCTTGCAGGCGCCGACCCAGATCGTCGTCGTGGATGATGAAAAACTGAATCAGAATCGCGCGTTTGGCATTGCGAATAGCGTCGAAAATTGCGGCGAAGGTGGCCTCACCATTGATCAGCAGCCTCACTTCGTTGTTTGCCAGACACGGCATGCGTCCCAGCTTGGGCATGGCTCGAAGCGAGGCATAAGCATCAGAGCGCCGGGCGGTGACGGCCTCTTCGATCCAAGGTCGCCAATTCAACTCGCCGATGGCCTTGCGCATTTCCTGGTTGGCCTGGCGACGGGCTTTGATGTAGGCGTCAAATGAGCTACGGCCGAAGACCAGATACGGAATCAGTGTCACATAGGGGATGAATACCAGCGACATGGCCCAGGCAATCGAGCCTTGGGCTGTGCGCACGGTGAGCAGTGCGTGGATGGCAGCGATGACCCCCAGCAGATGAGCGAACGCAATCAAGTAGCCAAAAAAATACGGGATGTGGAAATCCATGTGCAACCTTGCTTTAGTCTTTTTAGGTCTATAACAGACCACAGCATGTCAGGAATGTCGCTATTTTATTCTGCGTGCAACTGACAGACGCTTGCGTCGTCTAAGGCTCATCGTCAGGCTGGAGCCAATCCGGTCGTTTTCACACTCAGGAATTTTTCAGATGAACAAACGCGTTTTGGCTTTGCTGTTTTGTTTGGCCGCACCGATCGCCCAGGCACAGATGCTGCAGCCTGGTTTGTGGGAGCTCACGACGAGCAATATGCTGGTAGACGGTCAGCCGTTACCCGACATGCAAATGATGCTTGGCCAGTTGAACAACCTGGCGCCCGAGCAGCGAGCGATGATGGAGCAGATGATGCAGAAACAGGGCATGACGCTGGGCGGGAAGGGGGTGCGAGTCTGCCTGACTCAGGATCAGGTCAAGACGGACAATATCCCGCTAACGGACCCTAAGTCCGGCTGCAATCAACAGATCACGGATCGCAATGGTAAGACGTGGAAGTTCCGCTTTAGCTGTCCCAAAGCGCAAGGCACAGGGGTCGCCCAGTTTGCCAGTGATCGCGAGTTCAGCACTAAAGTCATCGGCACGTTCAACGCCACCGGTACGCAGCAAAATGGCAGCATGGACACACGCGCCGTCTGGCTGGGTCAGCAGTGCGGGGCGGTCAAACCGCGTACTTGAAGCGGTCCATGAACAGGGGGTTGATCTTACCCTCTAGAGGGTAAGTCGCCCTCGAAGTACATGCTGCTGGTGGCTCCCTTCAACTTCCTCGCTGCCAGCGGCTCTGGGCGACAGCATCGGCTTGGCCGAGCCATGCCAGCACATCGGTGTGGTCCAGGGTTTATTAGCGAAGTCCGTGATGAATTGCTCTTGAATCAATTGCCTGGCAAGGGCGGCAGAGCAAGGGCAAGTTGAGGAATAGCTGACGTCGAATGTTAGTTCCACGTGGAACACTCCACGCGCCAACCGAGCAAAAATCCCTACTGGATAAGACGTCCAACCTGCCAACGGACTGACCAATGCCGAGTCATTGGAGGTCCATCGTCGGGGCAAAAAAGGCATGTTATATTATAACCAATAGATCGATACTGCCTTTTTGAGCTCGGACGCTCCCTCATTCATTGGTACTTGTCATGCACAGACGTCAAATGCTGCTCAACCTGCTTCTGGCCAGCGCGGCTTTTGCTTTACCGTTGGGCGCATCCGCTACACAAATCCGCAATGCCCGCCTGTGGCGAACTGACGATAAGCTGCGCCTGGTGTTCGACCTCAGTGGGCCGGTGCAGTACAAGACCTTTACCTTGAGCGCCCCTGAGCGTTTGATCATCGACCTGAGCGGCGCTCAACTCACCGGCGACTTCAGTCAATTGGCGCTGGCAAACACGCCAATCCGATCGATTCGCTCCGGGCACTTCGGTCAAGGCGATACGCGCATCGTGCTGGACTTGAATGGCCCGGTGCAGCTCAGCAGTTTCCTTCTCGGTCCGGAAGGCGCGCAGGGTCATCGTCTGGTTCTGGACCTTGGGCATACCGTGCATGTGCCAGTGCAATTGGCGGCCTTGGGCGCCGCCGCCCCTAGCCAGCCCGCGCCGCTGCTGGACAAGGCCCACCCCAAGCGCGACATCATTGTGGTGGTGGACCCCGGTCATGGCGGTAAAGACCCGGGCGCCGTCAGCTCCAGGGGCGAGCGCGAAAAAGACGTGGTGCTGTCCATTGCCCAACTGTTGGCGAAACGCCTGAAGCGCGAAAAGGGCTTCGACGTACGCTTGGTGCGCAACGATGACTTCTTTGTACCGCTGCGCAAACGGGTCGAGATCGCCCACAAGTACAACGCGGATATGTTCATCTCTGTTCACGCCGATGCTGCACCCCGCCTGACAGCGTCGGGTGCCTCGGTTTACGCGCTGTCTGAGGGCGGTGCGACGTCCGCCACGGCGCGCTTCATGGCTCAGCGCGAAAACGGGACCGACCTGTTGGGTGCGACGAGTCTCCTCAATCTCAAGGACAAAGACCCGATGCTCGCCGGGGTGATCCTCGACATGTCGATGAACGCCACCATCGCCGCCAGCCTGCAATTGGGCAACACCGTGCTCGGCAGCCTGGCTGACATTACCTCGCTGCACCAGAAACGCGTCGAACAGGCGGGTTTCGCGGTACTCAAGTCACCGGATGTACCGTCAATCCTCGTTGAAACAGGGTTTATGTCCAACTTCCGCGACAGCCAACGGTTGGTCACTGCGCGTCATCAGCAGGCCGTGGCCGACGGTTTATTCGAAGGTTTGCAGCGCTATTTCCAGCGTAATCCGCCGACCAATTCCTACATGGCCTGGCAACAAGAGAAGAAGCAGGGGCAGGTGTGAGCTGACGGACTGGCTATTTTGCATTGTTATAATATAGCATCAAAGGTAATCGCCAGCCCGTACCCGAAAAGGAACCCCTGATGCCTGACCGTCTACCCGTTACTGTTTTGTCCGGATTTCTCGGGGCTGGCAAAAGCACGTTGCTCAATTATGTGCTGCGCAATCGCGAACATATGCGCGTGGCCGTGATCGTCAATGACATGAGCGAGATCAACATCGATGGCAGCGAGGTTCAGCGCGATGTCAGCCTGAACCGTGCCGAAGAAAAACTGATCGAGATGAGCAACGGCTGCATTTGCTGCACCTTGCGCGAGGACCTGCTCGAAGAAGTCAGCCGTCTGGCGCAGGACGGCCGCTTTGATTATTTATTGATCGAGTCCACCGGGATTTCCGAGCCGTTGCCCGTGGCTGAAACCTTCACCTTCCGTGATGAGCAGGGCAAAAGCCTGGCCGACATGGCACGTCTGGACACCATGGTCACGGTGGTCGACGGCATCAACTTTCTGATCGACTATCAGGCCGCCGAGAGTCTGGCGACCCGTGGCGAAACCCTGGGGGAGGATGACGAGCGTTCGATCACTGACTTGCTGATCGAGCAGGTCGAATTTGCCGATGTCATTTTGATCAGCAAAATCGACCTGATCAGCTCCAGTGAGCGTCTGGAGCTGGTCGCGATACTGGAGCGGCTCAATCCCCAGGCGGAAATCATCCCCATGGTGATGGGGCAAATTCCGTTGAAAAAAGTGCTGAACACCGGTCGTTTCGACTTTGAACGCGCCTCGCAGGCGCCGGGCTGGCTCAAGGAGTTGCGGGGCGAACATCCCCCGGAAACCGAAGAGTACGGCATCGCTTCGACGGCTTACCGTGCCCGCCGGCCCTTTCATCCGCAGCGCTTTTTCGACTTCATCAACCGCGAGTGGATCAATGGCAAATTGTTGCGCTCCAAAGGCTTTTTCTGGCTGGCGAGCAAGCACCAGGATGCGGGCAGTTGGTCGCAGGCGGGTGGCTTGATGCGTTACGGCTTTGCCGGTCGCTGGTGGCGCTTCGTGCCCAAACAAGAATGGCCGCAGGATCAGGACAGCACCGCAGCCATCATGGAGAACTGGACCGCTGAGACCGGTGATTGCCGCCAGGAACTGATATTCATCGGGCAGCACATCAAGTTCGCTCGGCTCACCGATGAGTTGGACAGCTGCCTGCTGACCGATATGGAAATGGCGGGTGGCGTTGAAAGCTGGCGCCTGCTGGCGGATCCGTTCGGGCCATGGCATGACGAGGCGGCAGCCTAAGGGGCGAGCCACTGACCCTGACTCTGACCTTCACAAAACGGCTTAAGGTAATGCGCATCGCTGGCGACGCCGTAATAGTGAATGTTCTGGTGATAGGGCATATTGGCGACTTGAGCGTTGCTGCACACGCCGAACGCGCCAGCGGGGCATTGATCGACGTACGTCACTTCGGTTTTCTGTCCGGCCAGTTGTGGTTGGCAAAACCCGTCGTGAAACAGCTTCGCTGGGATAGTTCGGTTTTCCTGGCAGACTTTGACGTCGAGCCGTTCGGCGTGACTGAGCACCACGCAGGCCTCGGCCCACGCCTCGCTCGATGTCATCAATAACAGTGTTGCCAGCCAGATCGCTCGCATTGATTGTCCCCGTAACCGTTACTCTCAAGAATTGGCCCCCATGCTGCAGAACATCCCCACCCATGTCATCGCCGGCCCTTTGGGCGCGGGCAAGACCAGCCTGATCAAGCAATTGTTGGCGCAAAAACCGGCCAACGAGCGTTGGGCGATCTTGATCAATGAGTTCGGGCAGATCGGTCTGGATGCTGCGCTGTTGACCACGGCTGACGATGGTATCGCACTTGGCGAAGTGGCCGGTGGCTGTCTGTGTTGCGTCAATGGTGCGCCGTTTCAAGTCGGCTTGGGGCGGCTGCTGCGCAAGGCGCAGCCGGACAGACTGTTGATTGAGCCCTCCGGGTTGGGTCACCCGGCGCAATTGATGGAACAGCTGCGTGAGCCGCCCTGGGAAGGGGTACTGGCCGTCCAGCCATGTGTGGTAGTGCTTGATGCGACTGCGATGGCGGCCGGTCAGCCTTTGCCTGACAGCCAGCAAGCAGCTTTGGGCGATGCGGGTTTATTGGTGATGAACAAGTCCGCGTTGCTCAACGTTGTGGCCCGCGACGCACTGACCCAGCGCTTACCGGACCGTCCGTTGTACTGGACCGAACAAGCGGCTTTACCGTTGGCTGAGTTACCGGGCATTGATGCGCAAGCCTCTGCGGCTGTGGATAAGTTCGCTGCCCCCAAGGGCTTGGCGCAATTGCCCGCGATCTGGACCGACCCACGCCAGCCGATTTGCTTGAGTCAGGGTCAACCCGAGGGCTGGAGCATTGGTTGGCGCTGGCATCCGAGCCAGCAATTGGAACTGATGCGTGTACAGCAGTGGCTTAATAGCCTTGGTTGGCGGCGGGCCAAGCTGGTTATCCACAGCAATGCGGGTTGGCTGTCTGGCAATGCGCTTGATGGGGCGGCCATTCATTGGCAAAACAGCGAATGGCGCCGCGATTCACGCCTGGAACTGATATTCACCGCGCCTCAGGACGAAGCCGCGCTGCAAGCGGGACTGGCTGCTTGCTTGCTCTAGGGGAGTTGTCCACCGCTCGGATCAGTTTATAAACAGGCTAGGCTCACTGCTTCGACTTGTTGTGTTCCTGACGCCATTGGCTCATCTCGATCACATTGGCGCTGGGTGGCGGGGTTTTGATTTCGAACGGGTAGGGTGCCAGCTCGATTTGGGCGGAATACGCGCCGAACATGGTGATGGTGCCGGGGTGGCGCTGCTCGCCGGTGACGGTGAACTCGAAGTTATACACTCGGGCCAGACGCTTTCTACCGTTGGCATCGCGGGTGAACGTGAGGCGGCGCAGGGCGACATTGCCGTCGAGCAGCTCGATGTCGAGTTTGGCGCAGTGTTGCTTGACGCGCTCCAGCGCTCGCTCACGCAACCCATGGGAATGCCACAGCCAGGCGCCGCCGGTGGCCAAGAGCATCAGTACAAAAAGGTTTCCCAGGGTCAGCATGAAAAGGTGCTCCAACGAAGAGCGTCCAGCTTAACTGGGTCTGACGATTTACGTCATACCGCACGACTTAAATTTTATCCCCGTTGTCTTTTTTTGCTTCAGAGCCGCTCAATGCATGTGCGTCGAGCGGCCCAGGTTGGCGTTAAGGCGCTTCGTCCTTGATGTTCTGATAGCGTTTTTCCAGCTCCTGACGAATCTGCCGCCGTTGCTTGGCCTGGAGGAAGCGCCGTTTGTCCTCACTGGTGGCCGGTTCCAGTGGAGGTACGACAGCGGGTTTGCGCTGATCGTCTATCGCCACCATGGTAAAAAAGCAGCTGTTGGTGTGGCGCACCGAGCGTTCGCGGATGTTCTCGGTGACGACTTTGATCCCCACTTCCATCGAGGTATTGCCGGTGTAGTTGACCGACGCAAGGAAGGTGACTAACTCGCCAACGTGGATCGGCTCACGAAAAATCACTTGGTCCACTGACAGGGTTACTACATAACGCCCGGCATAACGGCTGGCGCAGGCGTAGGCGACTTCATCAAGGTACTTGAGCAGAGTGCCCCCGTGCACGTTGCCAGAAAAGTTGGCCATGTCCGGGGTCATCAATACAGTCATCGATAGCTGAGTGTTTCCGGGTTCCATAGCGTACTCGCAGGGTGGGTGTGTCAGAAGTGCACCTATGGTGGTGCTCACGTTCTTGTGGATCAGTTATCCGGACGCTGGTTAGCCTGCGGTCGTCACGCCGAAGCGCCCATCTGTTTCCCTATATTGCACCGACTTTCTCTGTAGAGGTGCGGTGTCGATCTGCAAAAAGCGTCTGTCGTGGGGTATTTCCTACGTTGCTGTCGCTGTTGCTGTGGCTGATTTTTATGCAATGGTGTGCGTTATCGGCGAGGATCTTGCCAACTGACGCGTTATTGCGAGTGATTGCGGTGGCATTGGTGCATCCGCGTGAATACGCAGATGAGATAGCGTTGCTGGAACCTGTACAGCGCTTCAGCGCCGCTATGTGCGGCGCTGAAGAATAGGTTGCGTGTCTCAGCTTTCCAGCCAGACATCCCGGGCCCAGTGCCAGACTGACTCCCAGCTTTCTTCTGTCACCAGTTCTTCTTCTGCGGACCACAGCACGACAGTGCCGTCTTCTTCGACGCAGTAATAGTCATCGCCGTTTTGACAGATCGGGATCAACTCGCGAGGCACGCCCAGATCCCACGCCGTTGCGGCAACTTCGGGCAGGTAGGTATGGGACTGTGGGTCCATGACGGTCACAGGTTCCAGGCTGCCATACACCACGTCGCTGACAGTCAGCAGAAACTCTTTGAAGACGAAGGGTATGTTGATGAACAACTGTTCTTCGATCTCTACCAGATCATCGTCTTCAGGCAACTCAAGGGGTACCGGTACCCGTTCGTTCTTTTCACGCAGTTCTTCAATGACTTCTTCCACGGCCTGGATCCTCTAACTTGATGGCGCGGGTTATACAGTAGCGTAAGGTTTTCTCAAAACAACGTTGGCCCACAAAAAAACAAAACCCCGGGTTGTCCGGGGTTTTGTTTATCGGTGCACTACGGTTGTTTGTACTGCCGAGCGTCAGCCGTTCTGGCGGATACCGGCGACCAGCCAAGGCTGGTTGTCACCCTGCGGACGTTCCATGTTCCAGCTTTCGCTGAACACTTCACCTTGGTCGAAGCGCGAAGTCTTGGACACGCCGGAGAAGGTCAAGGTCGCCACGGTTTTATCCGAGCGATCATCCAGGCCATCGAGCTGCACGGTCAAGTTGTCGATATAGGTCGATTGGTAGCCGTCACCCAGGTCTGCACGTTCCTTCTTGAGGAACTGGAACATTTGTGGGGTAACGAACTCGGCAATCTTGTCCATTTCGTTGGCATCCCAGTGCTGTTGCAGCGACTGGAAGTGGCTGCGAGCGGCTTCGAGGAAGCGTTGTTCATTGAACCAGGCCGGTGCTTTGATCACCGGAGGTGCGACCGGTGCTGCGGACGAGCCGCCGAAAACCGATGGCTGAGCCGGTTGCTCGATGGTTTCGCGCTGGAATGGCGCATGCCCGACAGGGGACATGTGCTCTTGTTGCTTGCGGCGACGCGCGGCGATGAACCGGAAGATCACGAAGCCAATGACCAGCATGATCAGGATGTCGAAGAACTGCATGCCGTGGAAGCCGCCGCCCATGAACATCGAGGCGAGCAGGCCGCCCGCTGCGAGGCCAGCCAATGGGCCGAGCCAGCGAGAAGCACCGCCAGCCTTTGCGGCACCCGCAGCAGCCCCAGCGGCGTTAGGCGCAGCCGAAGGAGAAGGAGAAGACGGCGCAGCTTGACGCGTTTGATGGCTTGGCGCCGAACCGAAAGACTTGCCGCCACCGAAGCGCGCATTGGCGTCGAGGCTCATTGTGAGCCCGATGCACAGCACCAGAGCGATGCTTAGAAAACGTTGCATAAGGGAATTCTCAGTTGTGGATTGCACGCGCGCCATGTTGCACAGGAGATATGACTATGGCTAGCACCTAAATGTTTCTGGTTTTTGCAAACTTATAACAACCCTACAGAGATGGGGCTGTAGGGTCTATCGCCGCCTTCGGCAGCTCTCAGATCGCTTCCAGCTTGGCATAGCCCATCATCAACCATTTACTGCCTTCAGAGAAGTTCACTTGGACCCGTGCCTGAGCACCCGCACCTTCGAAGTTGAGGATGACCCCTTCGCCAAACACCGAATGCTGAACCCGCTGACCGAGACTGAACTCGGTTTCCGGGATGCCGACGCCGTTGAACAGGCTGCTTGTGCCCATGTTCTGCGTGCCGCCGAACGGACGGCTGACGCTGTTAGACAGGCGCACCTCTTGAATCAATAGGGGCGGAATCTCCCGGACGAAGCGCGAGACCTTATTGCGCGTCTCGCTGCCATATAAACGGCGGGTTTCAGCATACGTCATCACCAATTGTTGCATGGCACGGGTGATGCCGACGTAGGCCAGCCGGCGTTCCTCTTCCAGACGCCCAGGTTCTTCCAGGCTCATTTTGTGCGGGAACAGCCCCTCTTCCATGCCCACCAGGAACACATACGGGAACTCCAGGCCCTTGGCGCTGTGCAGCGTCATCAATTGCACGCTGTCTTCATGTTCATCGGCCTGAGTATCGCCCGATTCCAGTGACGCGTGGCCGAGAAACGCCGCCAATGGTGTCAGTTCGGCGTCTTCTTCGGCATTTTCGAAGTTGCGCGCGGCACTGACCAATTCCTCAAGGTTTTCTACCCGAGCCTGGCCTTTTTCGCCTTTTTCTTCCTTGTGGTAGTTGATCAGCCCGGACTGCTCGATCACGGTTTGGGTCATCAGATGCAGCGGCATCTCCATGACTTTTGCCGTCAGATTCTCGATCAGCTCGACAAACCCACCCAGCGCTCCGGCTGCGCGGCCGGTCAGGCCTTTATTGGCGATCAGTTGGCGCATGGCCTCCCACATGGACACGTCGGCATGACGGGCATGTTCGCGAATGGCTTCGACGGTTTTTTCGCCGATGCCGCGGGCCGGGACGTTGATCACCCGCTCCAGTGCGGAGTCGTTGCCGCGACCGTCGAGCAAGCGCAGGTAGGCCATGGCGTTCTTGATTTCGGCGCGCTCGAAGAAGCGCTGGCCGCCATAGATCCGGTAAGGAATCCGCTCACGCAATAACGCTTCTTCAAGTACCCGCGATTGGGCGTTGGAGCGGTAGAGGATCGCGATGTCGCTGCGCATCAGGCCGGTCTTTAACGCGCTTTCGATGGTTTGGACCACATAGCGCGCTTCGTCGTGTTCGTTGAACGCGGCGAACAGGTTGATCAGTTCGCCATCATCGCCATCGGTCCACAGCTCTTTACCCAGGCGCCCGCTGTTGTTGACGATTAGCGCGTTGGCGGCCTTGAGGATACTGGCGGTGGAGCGGTAGTTCTGCTCCAGACGGATAGTTTCAGCGTCGGGGAAGTCAGCCGAGTACTGATGAATGTTCTCGATCTTGGCGCCGCGCCAGCCGTAAATCGACTGATCGTCATCGCCGACCACCATCAAGCTGTCGCCGCCCTGGGCCAGCAACCGCAGCCAGGCGTACTGAACGGCGTTGGTGTCCTGGAACTCGTCGACCAGCACATGCCGGAAGCGGCGCTGGTAGTGCGCCAGCAGGCCGGGATTGTCGCGCCACAGGTCCAGGGCGCGCAGCAGCAACTCGGAGAAGTCGATGACCCCTGCGCGCTGGCAAGCGGCCTCGTAGGCTTCGTAGATCGATTTCATGGTGGCCAGGAACAGGTCGCCGCTGGCCTGAATATGTTTAGGACGCAGGCCTTCGTCTTTCTGCCCGTTGATGAACCACTGCGCCTGGCGTACCGGCCAGCGCTGTTCGTCCAGCCCCAGTTCACGGATCACTCGTTTGACCAAGCGTTGCTGGTCGTCACTGTCGAGGATCTGGAAACTCTGGTTCAGTCCGGCTTCCTGCCAATGCGCCCGCAGCAAGCGGTGCGCAAGGCCGTGGAAGGTACCGACCCACATGCCGGCCGGGTTGATGCCCATCAACTGCTCGATGCGGTGACGCATCTCGGCCGCAGCCTTGTTGGTGAAGGTCACCGACAGGATCGAGTGTGGCGAGGCTTGCTCGACCTGGATTAACCAGGCGATGCGATGCACCAGCACACGGGTTTTGCCGGAACCAGCGCCGGCGAGGACCAACTGACGACCCACGGAGGCAGCTACGGCCTGACGTTGGGCATCGTTGAGGGAATTCAGCAGAAGGGAGAGATCATCGCGCATCGGCGCATTCTAGGGTGCTGGACTAAACCGGGCAAACCCCGCTTTACTTAAGCCGATAAATACCCTGTTCAGGATGACTGGTAAGTCAGGGCTGCAAGCGTTGCCAGCCGTGCCCGGACGCATTGAAAGGGGGCCTGCGGGTAGACGCCTTTACGATTTTAATGATTCATGACAGTTTGGTCTGCCAGATGGCTTGTGTATGCTCCGCCGACGTTTAGGGCTCGACCATTATAAGAATATCGCCTATGACCTCTAGTCTCTCCTCCTCGGGTGCCTCAACCGCATCACGTCGAGTTATTCGCGAGCAATTTGCCACCCAGCTCGCGGTTGAACGCACACGTTTGCTTTACCAGGGCTCGCTGCTGCCAACCCTGTTCATGTTACTCAACGGTCTGGTCTGCGCCTGGTTGCTCTGGAGCCCGCAGCGGTATCTGTTGGTCGGCATTTGGCTGGGTTGGCTGACGACGCTGGTGGGTTTGCGCGTCGTCCAGGTTGCGGCGTTTAATGCCGCGCCATTGTTGCGCCAGGCGCAACCCATCTGGCGTCGCATGTTTCTGCTCGGCGCCTGTGTCAGCGGCCTGACCCTCGCCAGTGCGGCAATCGCCTTGGTCCCGGTAGAGAGCTTCCAGCAGCAAGCCTGGGTGTTTGGCCTGATTGGCGCCGCGACGCTGTCGGCCAGTATCGCTTACGCGGTGAGTATCTCGGCGTTTCTGACCTTTACCCTGTCGTGCCTGCTGCCCCCGATCACCTTTCTTTTTTTGCATGGCGATGAGCAGCAACATGGCTGGGGCTGGCTTGGCCTGATGTTGCTGGTGGCGCTGATTGTCGTGGCCCTGCAGGTTAATCGCTTGATCCGCCAGGGGTTGATTCAGCGTTTTCAGAATCAGGCGCTGATAGAGCATCTGCAGCAGGCGCAGGCCCACGATGAGCAGCTCAACCATGAGCTGGCGCGGGAAATCGAACAGCGACGCAAGGCTGAGCGGGAGTTGCGCGAAGCCCAGATCGGGCTCGAAGCCAGAGTCGTCCAGCGCAGTCTTGAGCTGGACGAGGCGAATCAAGCGCTGAGCAAGAGCGAGGCGCGCCTGGCATTGGCGCTTGAGGCCAGTGAGCTGGGTCTGTGGGACTGGAATTTGCAGACCGATGAAGTCCATCACACGCAGATCAAAGAGTTGTTCGGCCTGGAGCCCGAATACGTGACTGCCATGCTCAGCCACCTCAAACCGCGTATTCATCGCGAAGACTTGCTGTTGATGCAACGCGCAATGGTCGAGCACCTGAAGGGGCGTACGGATGACTATAAAGTTGCCTATCGCTTCCGTCATGGTTCCGGGCGCTGGGTCTGGATAGAGGACCGTGGCCGCGCCGTGGAGCGCAGCAGCGATGGCCGGGTGATCCGCATGCTGGGTACCCGCCGCGACATCAGCGCCAGTAAACAACTGGAAGAGCAGCGTCGCCTGGCCGCCACGGTCTTTGAAGCTGCGAGCGAAGGCATTGTCATTCTTGATCCGAAATACACCCTGCTGGCGGTCAATCGAGCGTTCAGCCGAGTGACCGGTTACCCGCAGGAAGACATAAAGGGCCGCAAGGTCGCTGACCTGGCGTGCAGTCGAGATGCCAAGCGCCACTTTCAGACTATCCATCGGTCGCTGGAGCAAACCGACAGCTGGCAGGGCGAGCTGGTTGAAACCCGGAAAAGTGGTGAGTTGTACCCGCAATGGCTCCAATTGAGCGTAGTGCGCGATGCGCGGGGAAATGTGAGCCATATTGTGGGCTTTTTCGCCGATCTGTCGGCGCGGCGCGAATCCGAAGAGCGTATGCGCTATTTGACTCACTACGATGACTTGACGGGCCTGGCCAACCGCTCGTTATTCAAGGAGCGGTTGCACGACGCCAGCCAGCGCGTGCGTCAGGGCAGCAGAAGTCTGGCATTGCTGCACATCAATCTGGATCGCTTCAAGCTGCTCAATGCCAGCTTGGGCCATGAAGTTGCCGATCAACTTCTGCGGCAAGTGGCGAGGCGCATGACCAGTGCGCTGCCAGAGGCCGACACCATCGCGCGACTGTCTGGCGACGAGTTTGCCGTGCTGTTTGATGCCTACGGTAACCTGTCCAGTCTGGCTCGGGTCACCAGCCGGCTGTTGGCCAAGTTGCGCCTGCCGCTGTCGGTCGCTGGGCAAGAATTGGTGATCAGTGCGTCGGTCGGGATCAGCCTGTTGCCTGACTCGGCCCGGGATATTTCGGCACTGGTCAGTCAGTCGACCATCGCCATGCAACATGCCAAGCATCTGGGCGGCAATAATTTTCAGTTCTACACCGAAAGCCTGCAAGCCAGCACGCTGGAGCGACTGCAGCTGGAAAATCAGCTGCGCAAGGCCATCGACGAGAAACAATTGCAAGTGTTCTACCAGCCCAAGCTGTGTCTGGCGACCGGCCGCCTGAACGCCGCCGAGGCGCTGGTGCGCTGGCGGCACCCGACGATGGGCATGGTGCCGCCGGGGGACTTTATCGGGCTGGCCGAAGAGACGGGGCTGATTGGGGCAATCGGTGAATTCGTGTTGCGTCAGGCGTGTTGGCAAGCGTGTGAATGGCAGCGTCAGGGGCTGGAGCCGATCAGGGTGTCGGTCAACCTTTCTGTCCATCAATTGCGCCATGGCAAATTGATCAGCCTGGTCCGCCAAGTGCTCGAAGAAACCGGGCTGGAACCGCACTGCCTGGAGCTGGAGTTGACGGAAAGCCAGTTGCTCGACAGCGTAGAACACATCATCGCGACCTTTCATCAACTGCATGATCTGGGCGTAAAGCTGGCCATTGACGACTTCGGCACTGGCTATTCATCGCTGAGTTATCTGAAACGCTTCCCGGTGGATTACGTGAAGATCGACCAGACGTTCATTCGCGGCCTGGGCGAAGGCACCGAAGACGCCGCCATTACCCGCGCAATCATTGCCATGGCCCACGGCCTGGAGCTGAAAGTTGTCGCTGAAGGTGTGGAAAACGAGGCGCAACTGGACTTCCTCAGAGCTCACGATTGCGACGAAGTGCAGGGCTACCTAATCAGCCGCCCACTGGAGGCCGAGGCTGTGACGCAGTTGTTGCGCGAGCATGGGCCGGACACGTGGTTACCCCTGTAGGAGGTCGGCGCAAAGCCTGTCGATAGCCAAACCCCGCTCGTTTAGCTGGGCGGGCCGCAGGGCATGTAGTATAACTACAAGGCAGCTACATCCCGTCCGAGTCTTCATAACTGAGTCCTGCCCTTTGAACCTGTTGCACCACATTGCCCAGTCACGCCATCTGTTGCGTAAGTCGGAACTCAAGGTTGCCGACCACGTGCTGCTTGACCCTGCGGCTGTGATGCACAGCTCCATGGCTGACCTGGCACATAACGTTGGTATCAGCGAGCCCACCATCGTGCGGTTTTGCCGCGCCATTGGCTGTACCGGCTTTCAGGATCTTAAGCTCAAGCTGGCACAAAGCCTGGCCGCTGGCGCCAGCTTCGGTCAGTTCGCGATCCACGAAGATGACTCGGTCGCTGACTACAGTCTTAAAATTTTCGACACCACGCTGCACACGTTGATGGAGGTTCGTGAACATCTCGATCCCCACGCGTTGCAGTTGGCGGTGACGGCGATGGCGTCGGCTCAGCGTGTGGAGTTTTATGGTTTTGGGGCTTCCGGCGCGGTGGCAGCGGATGCGCAGCACAAGTTCTTCCGCCTGCTGTTGACGGCCGCCGCGTACTCCGACCCGCACATGCAGGCCATGTCGGCGGTGACGCTCAAGCCCAGTGATGTCGCGATCTGCATCTCTCAATCAGGGCGCTCGAAAGACCTGTTGATCACCGCGAATCTGGTCCGTGAAAGCGGCGCCACGCTGGTGACCTTGTGTCCGAGCCAGACCCCATTGGCAGAATTGGCGACGATCAATCTGGCCATCGATGTTCACGAAGACACAGAGATCTATACGCCATTGACCTCGCGTATCGCCCACCTTGTGGTGATCGATGTGCTGGCGATGGGCGTTGCCATGGCGCGGGGGCCGAGCCTGGTCAACCACCTTAAAAGCGTAAAACGTAGCTTGCGCAGCCTTCGTCTGTCGCCCAAATCAGTCAAGGCGCTCGACGACTGATTTCTGGATACCCCGTCTTCGCAACGTCGCAAAGCTTTCATCGTCCTGTCATCTAATCGCCGCGCAACCGTCATTGCTGGCGATCATGCTTAAGCTCCCGCAAAACGCAATGGGAGACAGGATATGCCTCGGCACTACGATGACTCGCAGCAGCGCACCACCAGCGCTACCTCCGTTAATACGTCCAAGCACACCCGGCGACAGCAGGAAGATCAGCGGCGCATGGAATTCCGTCGCGCGATTGAAAGTTACTCTGAGCAGCGCCAACTGGCGAAGAAGCTTTCCGACTATTTTGAGTTGGGTGATGTTGGCGAGTTTGGCTCACTTAATGTGTGGCAGGCGGCCTAGGAAGGCTCCCGTCGAAACGCTCAGCAAGCCGGCTGATCTGCGCACGTTCGGTGCGGATGAACGCAAGAAAGGCATGCGCGACCGGCGACAACCGTTTGGCCTTGGCTTGCACCACGCACCAGCTGCGGTACAGCGGCAATTCGGCCACCGGAAGCTCGCGCAGCGTGCCGGTGGCCAGCTCCAGGTTCAGCGCATGGCGAGTCAACAGCGCCACGCCCAAACCCGCCACCACGCATTCGCGTTGGGCTTCCGCCGAGGAAACCTCAAGGGTTTGCGTGAAGTGCACACGCTTCTCCTTGAAATACTCCTCACAGGCTCTGCGCGTGCCTGAACCGGTTTCGCGGATCAACAGGGGGTAGGGCTCAAGGTCTTTCAGCGTCAACTGTTCTGCCTGACACAGCGGATGATCCGACGGCGCCACCGCGACGATAGGGTTATTGAGGAAGGGCATGAATTCCAGGCCCATGTCCTGCGGCACCATCGACATAATCGCCAGATCATCACGGTTGTCCGACAGGCGTTTGATCACCTGTGCACGATTGACCACGGTCAGGTTCAGCATCACTTCGGGGTGTTGGCGCTTGAACGCGGCAAACAGATGCGGCACAAAGTATTTAGCGCTGGATTCGATGGCCAGTTTGAGTTGCCCTTGCAGTGAGCCTTGCATGTCCGACAACTGCATATCCAGGCTTTCCAGGCGCCCGAAAATGTCGCGACTGGCGGCTTGTAACGCTTCGGCGGCCTCCGTCAGGTACAGCTTTTTGCTGACGTATTCGAACAGCGGCTGGCCAATCAGCTCTTCCAGTTGACGAATCTGTAGGCTAACAGCTGGTTGTGTGAGGGACATTTCATCGGCGGCGCGGCTGTAAGACCTTAGGTCACAGACCTCATTGAACGTCCGTAATTGACGCAATGTCATACGCATCAATGACTTACGCATAATAGACACCTCTGGAGATGGCTGAAAAAGCTAACTATAAGGTTTTACTTATGTATATCCCAACTTTTATTGATTTTTGTTAATCCCTCTGCAGGCATAGGGTGGCTATCGCAATGTAACCGTATGCAACACGCGGCTACACGCCGACCGGCCCAGCCGGTTCGTCTGTTCTAACGGTCGAGGAAACGCCAGTGATAACAAAAATCCTGATCGCCAACCGCGGTGAAATTGCTGTCCGGATCGTGCGCGCCTGCGCCGAGATGGGCATTCGCTCGGTTGCGGTCTATTCCGACGCCGACCGCCATGCGCTGCATGTCAAACGGGCCGACGAAGCCCACAGCATTGGTGCTGAACCGCTTGCGGGTTATCTGAACCCGCGCAAGCTGGTCAACCTGGCAGTGGAAACCGGTTGTGATGCCTTGCATCCCGGTTATGGTTTTCTCTCGGAAAACGCCGAACTGGCAGATATCTGCGTCGAGCGCGGAATCAAATTCATCGGTCCGTCGGCAGAAGTCATTCGCCGCATGGGCGACAAGACCGAAGCACGCCGCAGCATGATCAAGGCCGGCGTGCCGGTGACGCCCGGTACTGAAGGCAACGTTGCCGATATCGCTGAAGCGCTGGTCGAAGGCGAACGCCTGGGTTATCCGGTGATGCTCAAGGCGACGTCAGGTGGCGGCGGCCGGGGTATCCGGCGCTGTAACAGCCCTGAAGAGCTGGAGCAGGCGTTCCCTCGGGTGATCTCGGAAGCGACCAAAGCGTTTGGCTCGGCGGAAGTCTTCCTCGAAAAATGCATCGTCAACCCCAAGCACATCGAAGCGCAGATCCTCGGCGACAGCTTTGGCAATGTCGTGCACCTGTTCGAGCGCGATTGCTCGATCCAGCGTCGTAACCAGAAGCTGATCGAAATAGCCCCCAGCCCGCAACTGACCCCGGAACAGCGCGCTTATATCGGCGACCTGTCGGTGCGTGCGGCCAAGGCCGTGGGCTACGAGAACGCTGGCACTGTGGAGTTCCTGCTCGCCGAGGGCGAGGTGTATTTCATGGAGATGAACACTCGGGTGCAGGTGGAACACACCATCACCGAAGAAATCACCGGCATCGATATTGTCCGTGAGCAGATCCGCATCGCCTCTGGCCTGCCGCTCTCGGTCAAGCAGGAAGACATCATTCACCGTGGCTTCGCCCTGCAATTTCGGATCAACGCTGAAGACCCGAAAAACAACTTCCTGCCCAGCTTTGGCAAGATCACCCGTTACTACGCGCCCGGCGGCCCTGGTGTGCGTACCGACACGGCGATCTACACCGGCTACACGATTCCGCCGTACTACGACTCGATGTGCCTGAAGCTGATCGTTTGGGCGCTGACGTGGGAAGAGGCCATGGACCGTGGCTTGCGCGCCTTGGACGACATGCGTCTGCAGGGGGTCAAGACCACCGCCGCGTACTACCAGGAAATCCTGCGTAACCCGGAATTCCGTAGTGGTCAGTTCAATACCAGTTTCGTCGAAAGCCACCCCGAACTGACCAACTACTCGATCAAGCGCAAACCCGAAGAGCTGGCTTTGGCCATCGCCGCCGCCATTGCCGCCCACGCAGGCCTGTGAGGAATACACCCATGTCTAAAAAGATCCATGTAACTGACACTATCCTGCGTGACGCCCACCAGTCGCTGCTCGCCACCCGCATGCGCACCGAAGACATGCTGCCAATCTGCGACAAGCTTGACCAAGTCGGCTATTGGTCGCTGGAAGTCTGGGGCGGCGCCACGTTCGACGCCTGCGTACGCTTTTTGAAGGAAGACCCGTGGGAGCGTCTGCGCAAGCTTCGCGCGGCGTTGCCTAACACGCGTCTGCAAATGCTCCTGCGCGGGCAGAACCTGCTGGGCTACCGCCACTACAGCGACGACGTGGTCCGTGCATTTGTCGCCAAGGCGGCGGTCAATGGTATCGACGTGTTCCGCATTTTTGATGCGATGAACGACGTTCGTAACCTGCGTGTGTCCATCGAAGCGGTCAAGGCGGCCGGTAAGCACGCTCAGGGCACGATCGCTTACACCACCAGCCCAGTTCACACCATTGACGCTTTCGTGGCTCAGGCCAAGCAAATGGAAGCCATGGGCTGCGACTCGGTGGCCATCAAGGACATGGCCGGCTTGCTGACGCCGTTTGCCACGGGTGAGTTGGTCAAGGCGCTTAAAGCCGAGCAATCGCTGCCAGTGTTCATCCATTCCCACGACACGGCCGGCCTGGCCGCCATGTGTCAGCTCAAGGCCATTGAAAACGGCGCGGATCATATCGACACCGCGATCTCCAGCTTCGCGTGGGGCACCAGCCATCCTGGCACTGAGTCGATGGTCGCCGCGCTCAAGGGCAGCGAATTCGATACCGGTTTGAACCTGGAGTTGTTGCAGGAAATCGGCTTGTACTTCTATGCCGTACGTAAGAAGTATCACCAGTTCGAAAGTGAATTCACTGCGGTCGATACCCGCGTGCAGGTCAATCAGGTGCCGGGCGGGATGATCTCCAACCTCGCCAACCAGCTCAAAGAGCAGGGCGCGTTGAACCGTATGAGCGAAGTGCTCGCCGAGATCCCGCGAGTCCGCAAAGACCTTGGCTACCCGCCGCTGGTCACCCCGACGTCGCAGATCGTCGGCACCCAAGCGTTTTTCAACGTGCTGGCTGGCGAACGTTACAAAACCATCACCAACGAAGTGAAGCTCTACCTGCAAGGCGGCTACGGCAAGGCGCCAGGTTTGGTCGATGAAAAGCTGCGCCGTCAGGCCATTGGCAACGAAGAACTGATCGACGTGCGCCCAGCTGACTTGCTCAAGCCTGAGATGGTCAAGCTGCGCCTGGAGATCGGCGCGGTGGCCAAGTCCGAAGAAGATGTCCTGACTTACGCGATGTTCCCGGACATTGGGCGCAAGTTCCTCGAAGAACGCGAAGCCGGCACCTTAACCCCTGAAGTGCTGCTGCCAATTCCGGAAGCGGGCGGCATAAGCAAAGCAGGCGGCGAAGGTGTACCGACCGAATTCGTAATCGATGTGCACGGCGAAAGCTACCGCGTCGACATTACCGGCGTCGGCGTCAAGGCCGAGGGCAAGCGTCATTTCTACCTGACCATCGACGGCATGCCGGAAGAGGTGGTGTTCGAGCCCCTCAACGAGTTTGTCAGCGGCGGCGCCAGCAAGCGTGCTCAAGCAACCTTGCCGGGTCACATCAGCACCACCATGCCGGGCAATATCGTCGACGTACTGGTCAAGGTCGGGGACAGGGTCAAGGCCGGTCAGGCAGTGCTGATCAGCGAAGCGATGAAGATGGAGACCGAAGTGCAGGCCCCCATCGCCGGCAAGGTCACCGCGATTCACGTCGCCAAAGGTGATCGGGTCAATCCCGGTGAAATCCTCGTGGAAATCGAGGGCTAATTCGATACGCGTTTAACGGTTTACTCTGGGGGGAGCACATGTGGCTCCCCTTTTTTTTGTCTTTTTTTCAGGCACTGACTCGTCCTGAAAAAGGTTCAATTTTCAGCCAACGCTGAGCCCCTGTGGAGCTGACTTGTCTGCGAAGACCAGGCAACCTGATGGGTCAGGTACTCCACGCCGCATGGCCTTCGCAGGCAAGACTACGCGTCCCGGAAGCTCTCCAGCGCTCTCACTTGCTGCCCATCCCGGAAGTTATCCAGCGCCAGCCAGCCTTCAAACGCTGCCTGGAGTGCAGGCCATTCTTTATCGGTGATCGAGTACCACGTGGTGTCGCGGTTCCGGTCTTTGATGACCATGTGCTGACGGAACGTGCCTTCAAAAGTGAAGCCGAAGCGCTCGGCGGCGCGTTTGGAGCGCTGATTAGCGTCGTCACATTTCCACTCCAGACGCCGATTGCCCAAGGCAAACGCTGTCTTGGCCAGCAAGTAAATCGTCTCGGTGCCCTTGGGCGTGCGCTGCATGGCAGCGCCAAACATGACATGACCAATCTCTATCCGGCCATGGGCGGGGACGATGGACATCAGGCTCAGGTAGCCATCGACAACGTTTGTCTGCTGATCGACCACGCTGTAGAACCACGGATCAGTGTCGGCGGCGTGACGATTCAGCCACGCATCGAATTCACTTCGCTCGAAAAACGGCCCATAGGGCAAATAGTCCCACAGCACTGGGTCCGAGGCTGGGCCTTGAAGTGCTGTCCATAGATCGTCGCCGTGACGCACCGGGTCGAGTTTTTCCAGGCGGATGAAGCGACCTTCAAGCGTCCTGTTATCCGGCAGCGTCGCGGGTTGCCAGTGCAGTTCAGTGGTGGCCATGCGCAGGTCTCCGTCCTAGATTGCTTTACGAAATTGGATGAAGCCTGGGCGTTCGGCGATGCGTTCGTACAGCTGAATGGCCGTGGCGTTGGTTTCGTGGGTCAACCAATGCACTTTGTCGCAGCCGGCATCATGCGCCGTGGCGTAGACGAACTCGATCAACTGCCGCCCGACGCCGGTGCCGCGTTGCTCGGGCACCACAATCAGGTCTTGCAGGTAACACGCGTTCTTGATGCTCCAGTTGGAGCGGTGGTAGATGAAATGAACCATGCCAATGGCTTTGCCGTCTTCCCAGGCCAGCGCGGCGTTGGTCGGCTCGCTGGGGTCGAGAATGCGCTGCCAGGTGCTTTCAATGACGCTGTCTGCCAGTTCAGTGTTGTAGAACGTCAGGTACGACTTCCATAGCGGCAGCCATGCAGCGTGGTCTTCCTGGGTGACGGGGCGTATCTGGACATCGGTCATCGTGGGTTCCTTAGCGCATCAAGTTGGCGATTTCGTGATCATTGGGTTCAGTGCTGGCAGCCAATCCGTCACGCACGCCAGCAATATCTGCCGCGCTGCGGTTCTGGGTGAGTTTGCGTTTGCCTTCCAGTCGGCTGATAGGCACTGCAAAGCCGACGATGGCGCCGAGCATCTTGTCGATATAGTCGGCGGGCGCGTCCTCCAGTGTCCAGGGCTTGGCGCGACCCGTTTCATGCTTCTCAGTCAGCGCGCGGACCAGGTCGCGCAGGCGATGGGGGTCGTGGAACACCTCCGCCACGCCGTAGGCATGGACCGCGAGGTAGTTCCAGGTCGGGACCGCTTGGCCGTGTTCAGCCTTGCTCGGGTAAAACGACGGGCTGACGTAAGCGTCCGGCCCCGCAAAGATGAGCAAGGCCTCGGCGCCGGCCGCCAGTTCCTGCCATTGCGGATTGGCTTTGGCCAGGTGCCCATGCAGCGTTCCGTAAGGCCCTTGCTCAGGACTGAGCAGCAGGGGGATGTGATTGGCCAGGAGGCCTTGGGCGCCATGGGTCACAAGAATGCCCAAGCGCGTGCCTTCGATTTGCCGATGAAGGGTGGAAAGGTCGTCTTCGTTGAATGCGCGGGGTATGTACATAAAGCTTTTCCTTGGCTGATGGCTAAATCCTAGGCAGGCTATTGGTTGGTTGTAAGAGCCATTCCCAATCAATTTCATAGGGCCAATGTCATGTCCGCCAGTGCGCTGTCTTTTCCGTTCAATCTTGCGGGCATCGAACTTGATCGACGTCGTGGACTCAGCCGGCAGCTGTATCAACTCCTGCGCCAGCGCATCCTCGACGGTGGTTTGAGCAGCGGCACGCGCCTGCCGGCCACCCGTGATTTGGCGACGTCACTGTCCATTTCGCGCAACAGCGTGATGCGCGCCTACGACCAGCTCTATGCCGAGGGTTTCATCGAAGGCCGTATAGGGGATGGCACTTACGTTGCGCAGTTGCCGACAAAACCGAGCGCGACGAAGCGCTCCTCCAATTATTTATCCACCAAACTGTCCACAGGGTTATCAACAGGCTTACCCACAGGTTTATCCACAATTTTGCCCGAAATGGCTGACGTTTTATCCAGTAAAGTTATCCACAGTTCGGCGCTGAATCTCCTTGAACAACATCATTTACCCAAGCCCCGGGGCGATGCGCCACGGGCTTTTCGGGTGGGTGTGCCAGCGTTTGACCTGTTCCCTTTTAGTGTTTGGGGCAAGTTACAGGCGGCATTTTGGCGAAAACCGGACCTGGGGAAGTTGGGGTATGGAGAGCCCGCCGGGGATTGGCGCCTGCGTGAATTGATTTCAGCGTATTTGCGCAGCTCGCGGGGCCTTCATTGCAGCGCTGAGCAAATAGTGATCACCAGCGGGGCGCAGCAAGCAATTAGCCTTTGTGCACAGCTGTTGTTGGAGCCGGGTGATGCTGTCGCGGTGGAGAATCCCGGCTATCGCGCGGCCGGTCATGCGTTCGCCATCGCCGGTGCGCGCCTGCACGGTATCGCGGTGGATAACGAGGGGATGTGTTGCGCGCAACTGCTGCACAGCGATTGCACGCTGGCCTACGTCACGCCATCACACCAATACCCCACGGGCGTGACCATGAGCCTGGCACGGCGCCTGGAGTTGCTGGCCTGGGCCGAGCGCACCCAAGGCTGGATCGTCGAGGACGATTACGACGGCGAGTACCGCTACAGCGGCGCGCCTTTGGCTCCCTTGGCGGCACTGGATCGGCATGGGCGCGTGTTATATGTCGGCACCTTCGGCAAGATCGCCTTTCCAGCGTTGCGTCTGGGGTATCTGGTGCTGCCATTGGCGCTGGTGAGTGCGTTCGGTCAGCGGCGAGCGCTGGACATGCGGCACTCCGAAGTCAGCACTCAGGCGGTGATGGCTGAGTTCATTGCTGCCGGGCATTTCCAGCGACACATCCGCCGCATGCGCCGTGCGGCCTTGAGTCGTCGCGATGCGCTGTTGGCAGGCTGGCCTGAAGACGTGCCTGGTTGTGGCGCGATGCCCAAAGTAGTGGCGGGGCTGCACGTCGCCGTGACCGTGGACAGCCTGGCTCGCGAGCGCGAGCTGGTGGCCAAGGCCGAAAGCGTCGGCGTCGAGATCAACCCGCTGAGCAGCTATTGGCTGCCAGAGTCGAGTGAGCCCGAGGACAGCCGCGCAGGCCTGGTGCTGGGTTTTGCTGCCGTGCCGGAGCCTCGTATTGGTGAGGCGTTGGTCAAGCTGCACAGGGTCTGGAAAGAGTAAGGGCTTTATACGTGGCGCCGTCTACATGACCGGTGAGGATCATCGGCGCTCACGCACGTTACTTGGCCAATTGCTCCTTAGCCACCTTCACGATGTTATCCACCGTGAAACCAAACTTGGCTTGCAGCTTCTCAATCGGCGCCGAGGCCCCGAAGGAGTTCATGACCACCTTGGCGCCGGTGTTGCCAACGTACCGATCCCAGCCCACGGGGCCTGCCTGCTCGACCACCACTCGGGCACTGACGCTCGGCGGCAGTACGCTGTCGCGATAAGCCTGGTCCTGGTCTTCGAACAGCTCCCAACTGGGCATTGAAACCACCCGCACCGCCACGCCTTCGGACGTGAGTCTTTCGTACGCTTCCACGGTCATGCCCACTTCGCTACCGGTGGCGATCAGGATTATCGAAGGCCGCCCTTTGCCAGCATCACCCAGCACATAGGCGCCGCGCGCGGTGCCTTCAGCCGAGGCATAGCGCGTACGGTCCAGGGTCGGCAGCGGTTGGCGCGACAGCACAATGCACGAAGGCCGATGGGTTTGCGCCAGTGCCACTTTCCAGGCTTGGGTGGTTTCGTTGGCATCGCCGGGGCGCAGGGTCAGCAGGCCGGGTGTGGCCCGGAGCTGGGTCAGCTGTTCGATGGGCTGGTGAGTCGGGCCGTCTTCGCCCACACCAATGGAGTCGTGGGTAAAGACAAAAATCACCGGCAGCTCCATGATCGACGCCAGGCGAATCGGCGGTTTCATGTAGTCGCTGAACACCAGAAACGTTGAGGTGTAAGGGCGAATGTAAGACAGCGCCAGGCCATTGGCGATGGAGCCCATGGCGTGTTCGCGGATGCCGAAGTGCAGGTTGCGGCCGCCGTAGTTTTGCGCTGAATAGCTGCCAGCGCCGTCGAACGTGAGATTGGTTTTGGTCGATGGCGACAGGTCAGCCGAGCCGCCGATCAGCCACGGGATTTTCGCGGCGAAGGCATTGAGTACTTTGCCACCCGAGGCGCGGGAGGCGATCCCCTTGGCATCGGTCTCGAATTTTTCAAGTTCGTCCTGCCACTGATCAGGCATCTCACCGGCACGCATGCGCCGCAATTGATCGGCCAGTGCCGGGTCGTCACGGCCCAGGTCGGCGAGGGTCTTTTGCCACGCCTCGTAGTCAGGGGCGTTGCGCTCGATCAGCGAGTCGCGCAGATAATCGCGTGCGTCGTCCGGGACGAGGAAGCTAGCGTTCTCATCCCAGCCATAGAATTTTTTAGTCAGGCGAATCTCTTCGACACCCAAGGGTTCGCCGTGGGCGGCCGACGTGTTGTGCTTATGGGGAGAGCCATAGCCGATCACGCTGTCGACCACGATCAAGGTTGGGGCGTCTTGAGTTCTTTTGAATATCTCCAAGGCCTTGGCGAGCGCAACCGTGTCATTGGCGTCGGTGACATGCAGCGTGTTCCAGCCGTAGCCTTTGAAGCGAGTCTGAATGTCTTCGTCGAACGCCAGTTCGGTATGGCCTTCGATGGTGATGGTGTTGTTGTCGTAGATCCAACACAGGTTGGCGAGTTTGAGGTGTCCGGCAATCGAGGCCGCTTCCCCGGTCACGCCTTCCATCATGTCGCCATCGCCACACACGGCATAAACGCTGTAGTCGAACAGCGTCGAGTCGGGGCGATTGAAACGTGTCCCCAGCCATCGCTCGGCCATCGCCATGCCGACGCTATTGGCGCAGCCCTGGCCGAGTGGCCCGGTGGTGGTTTCGACACCCGTGGTCATGCGGTATTCCGGATGGCCGGGGGTCTTGGAGTCGAGTTGGCGAAACTGTTTGATGTCTTCCAGGCTGACCGCCGGTTTGCCTGACGGCTTGCCGTGTTCGTCGATCTCAATCACGCCTGCCAGGTGCAGCAGCGAATACAAAAGCATCGACGCGTGGCCGACGGAGAGCACGAAGCGGTCGCGATTAGGCCAGTCGGGGTGCTCAGGGTGATAGCGAAGAAATTGGTTCCAGACCGTGTAGCCCACCGGTGCCAGCGCCATGGGCGTACCGGGGTGGCCGGAATTGGCCTTCTGCACAGCGTCCATGGCAAGCGTGCGGATGGTGTTGATGCACAGTTGGTCGGTGGTGGAAGACGTTGAAGACGATCCCATTTGAATTAACCCTCGGTGACGTGCTGCCAGACATCCAGATAAATGGGAGCACGGGGAGGGTAGGTTTGTTCCTTGAAAATGCAGACAGCCTGGCAGGTCGTCTTCGCGAATGAATTCGCTCCCACTGTGAGGTTGTGTTTTCCACAAGACCTACGGTGAACATTAATCTTGTGCAGGCTGTGTGGGAGATTCTATGGTGGTGATCAAGCCATAATCGCGCTTTTGGTTTGATATGTGCTCTGGTTTTTCAACAGGGAGAACGCTACTCGTGCGAGTTTTCGGGCAAGCATAACCAGTACTTGGGTTGTCGCTTTGCCCCCACTCCGGTGTTCTTCGTAGAAACCTTTCCAGGCCGCAGATCGACTCGCCGACATGGCTGCGTTGTGCAGCAGTCGGCGAATTTCAGAGCATCCTCGTTTTGTCAGTCGTCGCCGACCATTCTTTTGTCCTGAGTCTGAGACCCTTAAATCTAATCCCAAAAAAGCGATGTAGCTGTCGGCACTGGAAAATTTGCCTCGGACAAATGCCATAACCAGCGCAGTAGCGGTTAGAAAACCAATGCCCTCTACGGCCTGACACCGAGTCACTTGCTCAAGCAAACCGGCCTCGCGCAAGACCTCCTTGAGCATTTTCTGCACAATCAGATCCAGGCGCTCCATCGACTTAGTGAATTCGGCAAACGCTGTTTTCAACAGGGCATCATTTGACCAGCTTTGCGTCAGACTCGTCTTGGCCTGAACCAACGCAGCTCGGCGCCGCAGAAGGCTTTGCAGCTTGCCATAGACCGCTGGTGGCGGTGTCCAGGGACGTAAATCCTTGCCTTCGTTGGTGAGGAAGCGGGCCAGCAAGCGAGCGTCGGAAGCATCGGTTTTGCTTCGGCCGCCCACGCCTTTTCGATAGTTACTGAGCTGGTAGCCGTCGACGATGTAGATATCAAAGCCCGCTTCATAAGCCAGCTCCACTACATCGTGGTGATAAATATTGGTCGCCTCAATCGCGATCGCGGTAGCGGCTGACAACGTTTTAAGCCAGCGCTTGATCGCAGGTCTTTGATTAACAATCGCCTCAAGCAAATCAAGGTCTGCTTGATAAGTGACGAGCTCTAATTTGGCAGTATCTATGCCCACGACAGACTTCACGACTGGGTTTGCCATGGACGGCGCTCCGCGATAAGGTTTCAGGACTTGTTGGGGTTTCACCAAGAGGCGCAGGCTTGTTTCTATCGTCGCTCTTACACGATGCATTCTTTATCGGCGCTTTGGTGGAAGGGGTGGGGCGAGGTCTCCCACGGTCTGTACTGTGTCAGCAGTCAGAAGCGAATTGTTCGTCCCACCACCCCTTCAAGTCCTACCATACAAGCGAATTTATTCGCGAAGGCGGCCCAGCGGTTACCGCAACTCCCCACACCTGAGGGAGCAGGCAGGCCTGCTTCCTCAGAGATATGCGATCCATTGTGGGAGGCTTGCCTGCGAAGGCCGCGCTGCGGTGTAACGGATGGACTGCGCCGTACGGCCTTCGCAGGCGAGTTAGCTTCTACAGATGGCGACTAAATGCCCAGTCCAGCCATTGCTATTCTGCTTTTGTAGTTCAACAAAACCCTAGTCCCGCACGCCTTGTAAATATGAGTATCATCCTTCAGCTGTTTCACGAACCGCTTTATTGCTGACTTCGCCAATTGCGTTAACGCACTTCCAAACGTTATAGGCTCAGGCACTAAAACCATGGCCGCAGTACAACTTCGCATCTCCCTCATCATTTCCATGACCAGATTCAGCAGCTCGTCGGTCATGTCCCAATTATTTGCTTGTAGGCCATACCAAGCCACTAGCACCTCTCGCAGCTCCTGCTTTTCACTTTCGTCCATTTTTTACAAATTCCTTTTCTTGATGCTTTGTAGAACGGTTAACGCTCTTTCTCTCGTTCCTTTCACGCTAATGAGGTGGGTCGAATTGTTTGAAAAATACAGCATTCGGTATTCGGCATCGGAACGGGAGGCGTCCTGAAATATGACGTCAACGCCTTTGCCCACGCTGTAAAGCGTCAATTGGGCATGACAGTCAAGGTTCAGGTCAGAGCGCATTCCTTTAATGAGTTTCTGATCGCTTGCGTTTAGATCGTCGAGGGTATCAACGCCGTATAAATATCGATCAAGTGCGGCGGTTGAAAGCTTGCGAGTGGTGAGCTGGGGCAGCATTTGAGCGACGCTTATATCCGAGACAAACTGGTAGCTGACATATTCTTTTTCCGGATAGACAGCCATCACGCCTTCAAACGCCAAAAGCGCAGTCGGTTTTTCAGGTAAATTAAATTGGTAGGGGCCCGTAATAACGGGCACGTCGTTACCCTGCTCATAGGACAGCGTTTTTGATTGCAAGGGTGGGAGTGAACAGCTGTCGGCCCAGGCAGGAGAGGTCAGGCATGAAACAGTTATAGCGACTAAAGATTTACGCATCGGAATTTAGCCTCTCACGGAAGTTGTGAGAATTTGGCTCTTAACTGCATCGCTGACTATCAGGAGCTTCTTTTAGATAGGTAGGAAATTTCCCGATATTTACTGGTCAGGTATTTTTTGCAGTGGATTTCATGATCTGTTCGCGGGCAAGCCTCCTCCTCCAGTTTTGTGCTGGATGGAAACCTGATTTTTCAAAGCGCGCGAAAAATAAATCAGTCCCCTAATTCCCCACACACATCCAGCTCAACCAGGCGTCGCACTTCGGCCTGCGCAAGCCCCGCGCCGAGCAGGGCGTGGAGTTTGCCAAACGCCGCTTCGCGGGTCATGCCGCCACCCGACAACACGCCGACGCCGCGCAGTCGGCTGCCGGCTTCGTAGATGTCCAGTTCGACGCCGCCTTCATGGCACTGGGTAATCGCGACCACGCAGATGCCGCGTTGCCGGGCGCGTTGCAGGCTGGCAAGGAATGCCGGGTTATCACTGGGGCCGGTGCCGCTGCCGTAGCATTCCAGAACCAGCGCCTGAATCCCGCTGTCGAGTAAAGCATCCAGGTGTTGCGCGCTGATGCCGGGAAACAAGGGCAGCACGGCGACGTTGGCGATGCTTTTCGGCTGACGATAATCCAGCGCTGACGATGGGCCGCCGAATCCTCTGAACAAAACTCATTCGAACCCTTGGGCGTGGTGCCCGTGTTGTCTTCGAATGAGGTAGTCACTTGCCGCGTGCAATCATCGAGAAGTACCGATTTTTAATCAAAACCCTGTCCTGTGTAGGTTGGTCGCTGGTCTGGCTCTTGGTTTGGAATGTCATTGTCACGATCGATTTTATGCTTTACCTGGAGCGTAAGATCTCGATGATCGATTCTCTTGGGCGCGAGCACTGCCCGCGCAGTGCGAAAGAATCGAGTTATCCATTTACTTGATACGTAAAGCGTTGAGTCGTTTGAAAGCATCCAGCCCGAAAACATTGACCATAAGCCCTGCCAACGTAATACTCCCGCCAACAATCTGCATGGCTGAAAGTTCTTCGTGCAAAATAATCGATGCGCTAATTAGCCCGATAATAGGTACAAGCAGCGCGAATGGCACAACGCGCCAGCTCTCATAGCGCGCCAGTAAATTACCCCAAATGGCATAACCAATAAGGGTCGCAAAAATAGCGAGATATAAAATCGCGAGCACAGTCCCCCACTGGATATAAACTAAGCTGTCCTCAATGATAGACCTGCCTTCAAACAACCAAGAGCATACAAAAAAAGGAATAATTGGAACCGAAGCGCCCCAAATGACTAATGACATAATCTTGACGCTAGGGTTTCTGCGCATAATAAATTTAGTGCTAATATTTCCGATGGCCCACGATAAGGCAGCCCCGACTGTCAACATAAAGCCGGTTACAGGTAAGCCAGTACCGCTGGACACGCCGCTGCGAAATAATACTCCCATGCCCGCGACAGCGATCAGAATGCCTGCTGTCTGCCTGGCTACCAGCTTTTCACGCAGAAATAGAACACTAAGCAAAACCGTAAAAAACACTTGGGATTGTATGACCAGTGATGCCGCGCCAGCAGGCATTCCTAAATTGATCGCGCAAAAAAGGAAGGCAAACTGTCCGAAACTCATCGTCATCCCGTACAGTACCATCCACGTCAGGGGAACTTTAGGAGGGGGAATAAAAAACACTGCTGGTATGGCGACTGCTGAAAATCTAAGAGTAGCCAATAGGAAGGGAGGCATACCGTCCAGTCCCAGTTTTATAATGACAAAGTTAATACCCCATATGAAGACAACGAGAAATGCTAATGCAACGTCTCTAATTATCACGTCGACACCCCAGTGATCTCTTGATCATCGCTGTAAGTAGGGAGTTTATGGGTAATGTCCAAGGTTGCAATTTTTCCAATGTAGACATCCCCTACGATGTGAAAATAATCCTCTACAGAAATTGAAAATGATTTGTCCAGCCTTCCAGCATTGAAGAAAAGTGTGCCAGCCGATTTTATTTTACTGTCGACTAATAAAGACAGGCGGGCATCGAACGATAGTGGGGGAATGGCTCCCATTTCACAACCAGTCAGTTCCCTCGCAGTGTCTGCCGTTGCAAGTCGCGCTTTCTTTGCATTGAATAATTTAGCGATGGCTTTAAAATCAACTTTGCTATCACCCGCAACGACCGCCAAGATGTATTGCGCGGGCGCAGAGATGGATACCACTTGCACCACCATAGCTTTAGCCGCTTGATCCAGTGCGTGCCCGCGGATCTTGCTAGCCAGATTTGTGCGGCCTTCAGGAGGGTGTTCAATTAAGCTGCACTGAATATCTAATGCCTTGAACATGTCTGCTAATTTTTCAAAAATCTTCATTGTGATTCCCTGTTAACTCCATGCGATTGCTTCACTGCGTGTATGTTTGAGGACGCCAAAAAAAAAGCCCATAGTAATTCTTTCATCACCTTCGACCCTGTCTATTTCATGATAAAATCCCGGATCGAAAATATAGATATCCCCATTTTGAGGTTTGAAGACGCAGGTTTGCGCTTGTGCAACAACAGTAGGCTGATAGCCCAGTGCCCCGGTGGTTTTAAATTGTTCGTCCTCGGAGCACCATTTTTTCTTATAAAGGCGTAACGCTCCACCACCAGTACACTCTTGTAAGCACACGACGCAACTCAACTGATGTTCAATTCCTTTAATGGTTAAAGTTATCGCATTGGCGTCACGTGCGATGTTGTCATTGTGCAACGGATTAGCGATACCGTCTGCATGGAAGCGTACGATCGAACCTGAATACTTACCATGTATAGTATCAATGGCAGTATCCAATCTATCGAGCTTCATGTGGGTTTTTATAAGATCGTAGACCTGTCGTCTTAATAGGGGGATTGAAATTGGCAAGCACCCATCAATTTCTCGGGTTAAAGAAAAATACTTCCTGGGTTGAAAAATATGCTTTGCAATATAGGGTCCTAGCGTAGTTAATGAGGCATTTACATAGCGCGTGGTCTGGTGATGGTCACGACAACCTATCAGGTCATTGACAGCTTCGGTTCTGACGGGCTCCTGAATAAAGCCCCGTAAAACGATAATGGGGATGATCGTTTTTGTTAATTTTTCTAGCAAATCAAAATCGGGTATATCCGTAGGTGTCAAGATTAGTATTTCGCTAAAGCTTTCCATTACGTCGACCTTATAGTTTAAATTTGATCAGCTCACCATTATTTAACTGTCGCCAGTTTGATTTCGTGGCTAGCGTCGAGATCATTTCGGACGCGACGTATGTGGCTTTTTTATACTCACAGACACTCATTGTAAAATATTTTGAAAAAGGCGAACATTCCGGATAGCGTTGATACGCATAGGCTGCGATTTTGTTTACAAAAAAAGCATTTGCGGCGGAACCTCCTGGTTCTAGACAGGCTATTTTCCTATTCAGCCATTCGCTTGACAGACAGGGTTGTGGGTTATCGCTAATTATATATTCTAGGTATTCTGCTGAGTCGAATGTAGATTGCTCCATACATAGATTTTTATGGACAGTTGGTAGAAACCCGTTGTGCATCATATACCAAGTCATTGCGTCAGTTGACTTCATCACTGGATGGGAAAACGTCTTCCCTTGGTTCGTCGCTAAGGTTGCATGACGAACATGAATTGCTAAAAATGAACTGTTAATATGATTTAAGTTTATACTGTGAGCTTCCTCAGCAAGCCATTCATCACTGTGCATCGTCCGAATTTCGCCGTCCTCAAACCATAAGCACCCCCACCCATCCGAATGTTGTTTTATAGGACATTCGTGCGTCGCTGTAACGCCGCGACTCATGGCTACCGCGGCTTCAAAAACGGCAGAAGTAGAAAAGTTACCTTGAGCCAGAATCATTCTGCACATGGGAGGTGTTCCTGAGGAGCGGGGACCGTACAATGGATGATCGAGGTGAATTGTTCGATTACCCGGTCATGGTGCTTTTCGTGCAGTTCGAGCGTGCCCAAGACTCCTGAATGACGTGATAAGTCCGCGAAAAGCAATGAAGAGTGATGAGCCGTTTCAGAAATCGGATCTGAATACTTGATAGTGCCGTTTTTATATCGTCGAATGAGATACTCAGCTGCCTTCAATTGATGAGGGTTGCGTATACGTAGCTGGCCCACAGCCCTATTACCAACATCGTATTTGAAACTCGAAAAATGTTTTCCTTCTTCAATCTGGAAGCTAATGTCGGCCCAGTTCATTCCTGAAACATTGTCGACTAGGGTACTTACTCCCATTCCCGACATACGGAACCCCATTTCGATAAAATAAGGTACGTCGTTGAAAACGATAAAATCAATGTGAAAGGCACCTTCTGCATAGCCAAAGCACTCACAGCAACAATCCATCAACTGTTTAAATGATTCGGGTACGCAATTGGAAGAAAATGCTACGTGGCCTGACTCGCGAAATCCTATGGGTTTCCCTTGTTTCACCTCGCGTTCGATTATTTTTCTGCAACAAGCTAAAGCATACGGTTTATTTTCACTGACTACTCCTTGCAATGAATACTCTTGACCGTCCAGGTATTGCTCAATTAAGAAACCTGAAAAATCCCTACCACCGTAGTTAGCGATTTTTTCAAACTCTTGGAGTGCGTTTTCCAATTCGTGATCCGAGGAAATTAACCAAACGCCGAGTCCTCCCCCGCTGTCTACGGGTTTAATAATGAAAGGGTAAAGCGCGGTGGGCATGGTTCTGGGGATGATGTCTAAAGACTTAAAGTAATTAAACCATGGCTGCGGATGTTTACTGCGGGAAAGTGCTAAGCGTTGGGCACGTTTATCCAATGGGAAAAATTTGGTGATCGGGTTTCCAGGTAATAAGTTGCGTAGCTGGTAAGCGCTTTTATTGTAAGCTTCGAATCCGGGGAGGACAATGGTCGGCATATTGGATAGGCCAATACACTGATAGGCATCTATTATTTCCTGCGGGTCGGCGGGATCGTTCACACGTAAAATGTAATTAAAGTTATATTCATTGAAAGCTGATTGATAATCTATGAATTCTGACGACTCAACAAGTACAGTGTAGTAATTTAATCTTTGGGCGACGTTTTCGTAAGGATTTAATCCGTCACGTGTAGCGCCAATTTGCAAAAATATTTTCTTCATCATTTTTATTCTACTATCAGCGTCCAGAAATGATTTCTTGCGATGTGCTATTTTTGACCTGGATTACGGCCTTATGCGGATCGTGACGCAATATAAGAGACATCGGGTCTTTGACGTCTTGGCTTTCAAGTAGGGACGGAACCAGATTGCTGCGGTAGCATTGACGAAGATGCTTTAGCGATAAACCAGATAGTCTTTCTAGCAGTAAGCCGGTTTCGTCGATCGAATCGTCGCTATTTATTAGTGTTAGATGGATGTTGCGCGATAGGCAATTTATTTGTTGTTGTTCAAGGTATATATTTAAATATTTCCCCCCTTGGGTGAATGGTGAATAGATCATGCATATCAGGTTGGTGGCATTTAGTTCAAACGCATCCAGTGCATATTTTTCAGCCAGTTCCCGTTGGTGGATTATTGCCGAAGTAGTGGCATAGCGGTCCGACATCATCTCTATAAGCCTAGGAGGAAACGCCTTCTTTTTCATCAGGCTGATCGCAAAATCTGAATATTGCCTTACGCCTTCTTCATAGTTTAGCCCCAGCAGCGACTCAGAACGCAAACCGCGAAGGTGCGCCATCAACGTAGGATTTCCACAATCGGATTCGGAGAAGCTGAACATTAATTCATCAAATCGGAAGCCTAAAAAATCCGTCAGTAGTTTCCAATGGTGACCTGACTGGTAAGAAGTATCTTGATAAATATTGAAAAATATCGGGTCGCGTGGGAGATCGTAAGTTATCCGGTGTTCCGGTAATATCCCATCCTCCCCATAAAGATTGCAGAAATAGCGTTCAGCAACACCGTCTAGCGTTTTTAAAAAGTTTCCAAACCCTTTGGCCTTATCAACTGTAGGTGCACCAAAAATGCGGGAAAGGTGCCTGGCCCAGGCGAAGTACGCCGTTTGCTCTTCAGTCGAATCCCCCGTAATGATGATGTCCACACCTGATTTATAATGGGCGGCAAGGCCGAATGAGTTCACCATACTTAGGTTGCAAGCATTGCAAAATGTAGAACGCGCGTCCGCGCGGAAGCGATGCCCGCTCATTAGAATATCAGTCCGATTTCGCTAGCGCTTGATAGACACGGTCAATATTTTCAATTACTGCGGTGTTCATACCCGCGTGGCGATTGGTACTAATACGTAATGAAAAAGTATCGCCGTACCTTTGCAATACCAGTCCTTGAATGTACCGAACGTAGGCGACCATATAGCTGCTGTCTTTGCCACCACCGTAGGCGAGGAAGATACAGTTATCGCTCAAACGTTTTTTTGTCGGCAAGCAATTGATAAGCCGCGCGGCACAACGTTCGGCGGACTGTATATCTTTTTCCGTAAAATACCTGCTCAAGGTTCTCGTTATATCTTGCATAGCGGGTGCCTTTTTTATCATGGATAAGCTATAAGTGTGTAAATAGCTGATTGGATATACATGGGCAAGGTGTTGTTTTGTCGCGGGCGAATCAACTGCTCTTTGATCGAGTTGTGGACAAGCTGCCGCAGTGTCAATACTCGGCGGAGAGTGTACTTGCGTCGTAGCGCTGCTGTTGCATATTAAGCTACTAGTCTTATAGCCTTTCCACAATCCCGACAACTGTAGGGGGTAGGTTTGGTTTGGGTGAGAATTTTTTCGTAGATAGAGGTAGGAGGGCGGCTGAAAAAAACTGAGTGCAACACATTACCTCCGGTAAGGTGCTGCCATGTCATATACAGAACCCAGCATTGAAGAACGCGCCACGATTCAGGGGGCGCGATATCAGGGCATGATCCAGCGAGCCGGGGAATTTGCCCTAACCCACCCGTCAAAGCTGTCCGGGGTCCATTTTCTTGAAACCAGACCCGCCGCCAGGTCGGTCGACTGACCAATATACAGGTGCTGGGTTAGGAGCGCTCCGAGCGTGTAGCGATACGCCTAAAAGATCGAAGTTCTCCGTAGATAGGCGCTGTTAGCTCAATTCACCACATAGATCTCGTTCTACCAGTCGTCGGACTTCGTCGAACGTAAGGCCCGCACCCAATAACGCATGCAGCTTGCCGAACGCGGCTTCGCGGGTCATGCCGCCTCCAGACAGGACACCGGCGCGACGTAGCTCGTTACCCGCTTCATATATGTCCAGCAAAATACCGCCTTCCTGACACTGGGTAATTGCGACAACCACGATATTTTGTTCGTAGGCCCGCTGTAGACCGTTGAGAAACTCAAGATCGTTGCTAGGACCTGTGCCGTTGCCAAAACACTCCAAAATTATGCCTTGGATGCCACTGTCGATGGCGGTAGTCAGCAACTGCACTGCAAATCCTGGCACTAACGGAAGCACTGCTACCTTGGCGAGTGATTTTGGTTGTGTATATTTCAAGTGGTCGGGCAGCTTGGCCAGCGGTAGTCCTCCTGCGTTACGCTGCAACGTCGCGAAGGGATGACGGCCGAAACTGCGGATTTTTGCGCAGCGGGTCGGTGCCAGCAACTCCCCATGGAAGTACAGCTGCACGCCGGATTTCAGGCCTTTACCGAGAGCGAGCAGGGCGCCGTTGAGGTTTTCCCAGGCATCGCTGTTCTCGACGCCAGCGGGCAGCATCGAACCGGTAAACAACACCGGTGCGCTCAGGCCGAGCAACTGAAAGCTCATCGCCGCCGCGCTGTAGGCCAGGGTGTCAGTGCCGTGCAGGATCAATACCGCGTCGCAGCCATCGACATCCACGGCCTCGATCACCGCTTCACGCAGGCGCTGCCAGTAGGCGGGGGTCATGTTGGCGCTGTCGATCAGCGGCAACAACTCGCGAAACCGCCAGTTCGGTACCTTCAACTCCGGGTGGGCAGCCAGTTGCTCGGCCATCCGCGCCTCGAATCCCGAAGCCGGCGCCAGGCCATTGGCGCTGGCTTGCATGCCGATGGTGCCGCCGGTGTACAGCACCATGACTTGCTGAGCGGGTGGCGGGGTTTCGCGATTCATGGCACTTCTCCTTTGATTGATCGAGCCAAGGCTATGGCGTGTCTGGTGAAAAGTAAAAACAAGCTGGCAAAAAAAAAGGGCCTGAAGAGTGATCTTCGGGCCCTCAAAAGGGAGAGGGGTGTCTAATCCCTCCGCCTGGTGAGCGTATTGCGGGTTGCGCCGTGGGCGCTGAAGGTCAGGCCTTCAACGGCACCAAGCGTGGAGCAATCATGTTTTCCGGGCGCAGGATGTCGGCGAGCATGGCATCGTCGAGCAAGCCTTCTTCACGCACCAGTTCCAGTACGCCTCGGCCGCTTTCCAGCGCGATGCGGGCGATACGGGTGGCGTTTTCATAGCCAATGTACGGGTTCAGGGCGGTGACCAGACCAATCGAGTGCTCGACCAGTTCGCGGCAGCGCGCTTCGTTGGCGGTGATGCCGACGATGCAATGCTCGCGCAGCATGTCCATGGCGCGTTGCAGCAGGCGGATCGAGTCGAAAATCTTGTAAGCGATCAGCGGCTCCATCACGTTCAGCTGCAATTGACCGCCTTCAGCGGCCATGGTCAGCGTCAGGTCGTTGCCGATGATTTCGAATGCCACCTGGTTGACCGCTTCCGGGATTACCGGGTTGACCTTGCCGGGCATGATCGAGCTGCCTGGCTGACGCGCTGGCAGGTTGATTTCGTTGATGCCGGTACGTGGGCCGCTGGACAGCAGGCGCAGGTCGTTGCAGATCTTCGACAGTTTGACTGCGGTGCGCTTGAGCATGCCCGAGAACAGGACGAAGGCGCCCATGTCGGACGTGGCTTCGATCAGGTCAGCGGCCGGCACCAGCGGTTGACCGCTGATGATTGCCAGACGCGATACGGCCAGATGCTGATAACGCGGGTCGGCGTTGATGCCGGTGCCGATGGCGGTGCCGCCCAGGTTCACTTCGGTCAGCAGTTCCGGAGCGAGGCTGCGCAGGCGGTTGAGGTCTTCATTCAGGGTGGTGGCGAAGGCGCGGAATTCCTGGCCGAGGGTCATCGGCACGGCGTCCTGCAATTGGGTACGGCCCATTTTCAGAACGTGGTTGAATTCCTGGCCCTTGGCGGCGAACGCCTGGATCAGGCTGTCGAGGCTGGCGAGCAAGGCGTCATGACCCAGCAGCAGGCCCAGACGGATCGCCGTCGGGTAAGCGTCGTTGGTCGATTGCGCCATGTTTACGTCATTGTTCGGGTGCAGGTACTGGTATTCGCCTTTGCTGTGGCCCATGGCCTCCAGCGCGATGTTGGCGATGACTTCGTTGGCATTCATGTTGGTTGAAGTGCCAGCGCCGCCTTGAATCATGTCCACCACGAACTGCTCGTGGAAATCGCCGCGAACCAAACGGGCACAGGCTTCGCTGATGGCGGCGTGCTTGGCTTCGCTGAGGTGGCCGAGCTCGCGGTTGGCGTCAGCGGCGGCTTGCTTGACCATGGCCAAGGCCACGACCAGCTTCGGGTAATGCGAAATCGGAACGCCGGAGAGACGGAAGTTGCTCACCGCCCTCAGGGTCTGGATGCCGTAGTACGCTTCAGCGGGTACTTCGAGGACGCCAAGCAGGTCTTTTTCGATGCGCAATGATGCAGCGGAGGACATGATAGAGATAGTCTCAAAAAAGGCACGGACAATGCCGGAACGCCTATGATGCTAGGCTTGTAGACAGTTTTGGGCTAATGCTGTTAAGCGCTGCCCTATGCACAAACGGCATAATGTCGATGTGACGTTACGATTGTGACGAGCGTATGAACACGGTGCGGATGCTTTTTTGCAGGCGCGGGCTTGCAGTGATCGGAGGACATGATGAACCTGGAAAGTAAATGGCTGGAAGACTTCAGTGCCTTGGCCGCCACCCGCAGTTTTTCCCAGGCGGCCGAGCGCCGTTTTGTGACGCAACCTGCTTTCAGCCGCCGGATCCGCAGTCTTGAATCGGCGCTGGGCCTGACGCTGGTCAATCGCTCGCGCACGCCCATCGAACTGACGGCTGCCGGGCAATTGTTTCTGGTGACCGCGCGTACGGTCGTCGAACAGCTGGGTGAGGTGCTGCGCCATCTGCATCACCTGGAAGGCGGGCAGGGCGAAGTCATGCAAGTCGCGGCGGCACACTCCTTGGCGTTGGGTTTTTTTCCACGTTGGATCGCCCAACTGCGCAACGAAGGACTGAACATTGCCACCCGGCTGGTGGCGACCAACGTTGGCGATGCGGTGCACGCCCTGCGTGAGGGTGGTTGCGATCTGATGCTGGCCTTCTACGACCCGGATGCGGCGCTGCAGATGGACGCTGAAATCTTCCCCTCGCTGCACCTTGGGCACACTGAGATGCTGCCCATCTGCGCGGCAGACGCCAACGGTCAGCCTTTATTCGACCTTGAAGGCGAGGCAAGCGTGCCGTTGCTGGCCTACAGCGCCGGAGCATTTCTGGGGCGTTCGGTGAACCTGCTGCTGCGTCAGCGCAGCCTGCGCTTCACCACGGTCTACGAGACAGCCATGGCTGACAGCCTGAAGAGCATGGCGCTCGAAGGCCTGGGCATCGCTTGGGTACCCCAGCTCAGCGTGCGTGCTGAACTGGCGCGGGGTGAGTTGGTGGTGTGTGGCGGCCCGCAATGGCATGTACCGCTGGAAATTCGTTTGTACCGCTGCGCCCTGGTGCGCAAGGCCAACGTGCGGTTGTTGTGGCGCAAGCTTGAAGGCGGTGCGGCACAGGGCGCGTCTTGAGTGCTTAAGGCGACTCGCTCAAATAGGCAACGATGGCCTCTTTGTTCTTGTCGCTGTAGTGGTAACAGTTAGCTCTTACATTGACGCGGGTTGGGAATATATTTGTTTCACACCACCAACCGTCTTTGTACAACACCTCTGAGTGGTCATGGGTGCCGCCGAGCATATGACCCAGTTCATGTGCGGCGGCAGGGTAACTACCCAGTGATGCAATGCCGGCATAATGCTTATGTCCGGCGAAACCCAACGTTTGGTCGTTTATTTTTTCGTTCGTTAACAGCAGGTATTTGGTTTTGCGGTTAATGGGTAGATTATTTTTGTCGGCGTAGCCCTTAACTTCGTCGCTCCAGCCGGCCAGTATGTTTGTCAGGTTTTCACCTTGATAGGGGTACTGGGTTATGGGCGCGACGTTTTGTACAAAGTTCACGTATACCCGGCGATTGGTGAAGCTTTCAAGGTCCTTTCGTAGCCAGGAGAAGTAGTCCCTGGAGATGTTTTCGCGTTCGGCCTGTGGAATATCATCGTGTAGGAATACGTAGAAATTTAGCGGCATCTTCGTGAATTTTTCATCAGCAGAAGCGGGCGAAATGATGATGAAGAGCAGGGTGCTTAGTGTGAAAGCGAGTGTTCTTAAGCGAACAAGCATGGGCGTCTCGATAAAAATAGGTTTCGTTGATTAAGGTCCGTGCTGAATGACGGGGTGTACACCCAGAAGTCTGTTTACGTCAGGCATAAAAATAGCTAAGCCGAAACCGTCATGGTTTGTTAGTTTCTGTTGGCGCCACATAAAGTAGTAAGTTGTGTACAGATGATGTAGGACGTTTTGCCATGAGGATTTCGGTCGTGGGTACCGTGCGCAGACCTCGCCAAGGCCCTGCTGACAGAAGGTCGTCGAAGGTGCTTCTCTTCATGCGCTTTAAGGTATACTGCGCGGCCTTTGGCCGGTTCGACCGGCCATAATTCATCCAGCAAGCCCCGCCGGTTCTCCCGCGTGGCTTGTTTGTTTTTTGACGCGCCTGCGGGCGCCCAATGGAAGAGGCACGACGATGAGCGCACTGGTTGGCGTGATCATGGGCTCCAAGTCCGATTGGTCCACCCTTAGCCACACCGCCGATATGCTGGACAAGCTAGGCATCCCTTATGAAGTCAAAGTGGTGTCAGCCCACCGGACGCCGGATTTGCTGTTCCAGTACGCCGAACAGGCCGAGGCCCGTGGCATTGAAGTAATCATTGCCGGTGCTGGCGGCGCTGCTCATTTGCCGGGCATGTGCGCCGCCAAGACGCATCTACCGGTGCTGGGCGTGCCCGTGCAGTCGTCGATGCTGTCGGGCGTGGATTCCCTGCTGTCGATCGTGCAGATGCCTGCCGGGATTCCTGTTGCTACCCTGGCCATCGGCAAAGCGGGCGCAATCAATGCCGCGTTGTTGTCGGCCAGCATCCTCGGCGGCAAGCACCCGCAATTCCATGCAGTGCTGAAAAAATTCCGCACTGAGCAGACAGACAGCGTCCTGGACAATCCAGACCCACGCGACGCCTGAGGTTTTTCCATGAAGATCGGTGTAATCGGTGGCGGCCAGTTGGGTCGCATGTTGGCTCTGGCAGGTACTCCGCTGGGCATGAACTTCGCTTTTCTCGACCCCGCGCCGGACGCTTGTGCTGCCGCGTTGGGCGAGCATCTGCGTGCTGATTACGGCGATCAGGATCACCTGCGCCAGTTGGCCGATGAAGTCGATCTGGTGACCTTCGAATTCGAAAGTGTTCCAGCAGAAACCGTGGCGTTCCTGTCGCAGTTCGTACCGGTGTACCCAAGCGCCGAAGCGCTGCGGATTGCCCGTGATCGCTGGTTCGAAAAGAGCATGTTCAAGGACCTTGAGATTCCAACGCCTGCGTTCGCCGACATCCACTCGCAAGCCGATCTTGAGGCTGCAGTGGCCAGCATTGGCCTGCCCGCTGTGCTGAAAACCCGCACCCTTGGCTATGACGGCAAGGGTCAGAAAGTGCTGCGTACCCCGGCAGACGTGGTCGGCACCTTCGCGGAGCTGGGCAGTGTTGCCTGCTTGCTGGAAGGTTTCGTACCGTTCACTGGCGAAGTGTCGCTGATCGCCGTGCGCGGCCGCGATGGCGAAACGCGCTTCTATCCGTTGGTGCACAACACTCACGACAACGGTATTTTGCGCCTGTCGATTGCCAGCACCGAGCATCCGCTGCAAACGCTGGCCGAGGATTACGCCGGCCGCGTACTCAAGCAGCTCGATTACGTCGGCGTGCTGGCGTTCGAGTTCTTCGAAGTCGACGGCGGTTTGAAGGCCAACGAGATTGCACCTCGTGTGCACAACTCGGGGCATTGGACCACCGAAGGCGCTGAGTGCAGCCAGTTCGAAAACCACCTGCGGGCGGTGGCTGGTTTGCCATTGGGCTCTACCGCCAAGATTGGCGAAAGCGCCATGCTCAACTTCATTGGCGAGGTGCCGGCTGTGGGTAAGGTCATCGCCATAGATGACTGCCATCTGCATCATTACGGCAAGGCGTTCAAGGTCGGGCGCAAAGTGGGTCATGCCACATTGCGCTGTGCGGATCGTGCGACGCTGGATCAGCAGATCCAAAAGGTTGAAGCGCTGATCAAGCTGTAAGCATTCCTGCGCCTGACACATCGCCTTCGCGACTGAATTCGCTCCACACAGGCTGCACAGGGTGTGTGATCAGGCTGCAGCTGACGTACGGGAACCAATCTTGCCTCTGCTCCTCTGATGGCAGGCATGCCAATACCATGACTAGGCTTGGCGTATTTAATTCATACAGAGGAAATGGCATGGGCATTATCGGAACCATCTTTATCGGCTTGATCGTTGGCTTGCTGGCGCGATTCATCAAGCCGGGCGATGACAGCATGGGATGGATCATGACCATCCTGCTGGGTATCGGCGGCTCGTTGGTTGCGACCTACGGCGGTCAGGCGCTGGGTATTTATCAGGCAGGCCAGGGTGCTGGTTTCCTCGGTGCGCTGGTGGGTGCGGTGGTGCTATTGGTGCTTTACAGCATGATCAAAAGAGACTGACAGTTGTTCATTGGCCCTCTGCGTTATTTTGCACAGAGGGCTAGAATGTCGGCACTTACTCCCTCTTCAAATTGCCGAGCTCCCCATGCGTCGTCTTCTCTTTATTGCGCTGCTGTTGACCTCCGGATTGGTTCGCGCCGAGTTGCCAGAAACCGATTGGCTCGAACTGATGCCCAAGTCGGATCAGAAAGCCCTCGAAGCCATGCCCGAAATCGATCACAACTCCCCGGAAGCGCAGGGGACGTTTGACGCCAAGGGCGGTTTGAAGCAGAGCAAAGGCTTGCCTGCCGTGATGTATTCGGCCAAGACCGTGCCCGCCATGAACGGCAAAAATATTCGTATCGGTGGTTATCCAGTGCCCCTGGAAACGGACGCCAAAGGCCGCAGTACCTTGTTCTTCCTCGTCCCTTATCCGGGCGCGTGCATCCATGTGCCGCCACCGCCACCCAATCAATTGGTGCTGGTGCGTTATCCCAAAGGGCTGAAACTGGACGATATCTATACGCCGCTGTGGGTGATGGGCACGCTGAAGGTAGAGACGGTCAGCAATGACAAGGCCGATGCGGCCTACGCGCTGGATGCTTCGAAGGTCCGCGCCGTGGTCGAAGCGGACCTGTAACGGTTACTCTTCCGGCAACGCCGCCAGTGGCTCGGCCCAGATGCTGACACTTAGCGTGTGCATGGCATCTGGCGCCAACGTGACGACATCCGACAGAACGTTAGCGGTTTCAACGCAGACCATGCCCTGCCAGCCGTCTTCTGCCATGTCGCTGAGGGTCTTGGTCTTGTCGATCCACGGATTCCACAGCACCGCCGACTTCGAGCCGCTGGTCATGATCTGAATCCGTCGCTGCCAACCCGGATCAACAATGCTCAAGTGGTGCGGCGTGTTCAGGTAAATGCGGTCCGTTTCGGCCGTGAAATGCAGGTCGCCTACCTGCTCATGTTCATCGTCCCAGCTTTGCAGCGTGTCTAGATAGCGCAAACCGTCGAGGCCTTCGACGTGTATCTGTCGCACATCGCTGACCGCGAAATAGCTGTGCAATGCCTGGCTGAAGGTGACGGCTTCGGTGCCCGCGTTGTAGCTGAGCAGGCTGACGTGCAACTGCTCGTCCAGGCGAATGCTCAACTTGAGGGCGACGTTATGTGGCCAGCCGGGCAAATGACCTTCGGCCTCTGGCAATACGAACTCGGCCAGTAACGCATCGCCATCATTGCCGATGCCCAGCAGTTGCCAGTCCAGCGCCCGGACTTCGCCATGGGCCTTGGCCGGCTCGCTGCTTTGGCGCATCGCCTGCACGCTGGCGGGGTTGCGTTGCAGATTACCGAACCAAGGCCAGCACACTGGCATCCCGGCACGAATCGGTTTGCCTTGCTTGAAGACGGCCTGTTCATTGAGCCAGATCAGTGGCTGCTCGCCGGCCACTTGATAGCTGAGAATGTGCGCGCCTTGTTGGGCGACGAGCAACTCGGCCTGACCGTGGCTGATGCGCCAGCAGTTGAGCTCATCGAGTTTGACGGATTCGACATGGGGCGTTGGCATTCGGGGGTTCTCACTCAAGGACAGTGATAAAAAGTAGACCGTGCGGCGGTCAACGAGTTTACCCCAATAGACCAGCGCCCTGATTTAACGCCGTGCCGGTACCGAGCGAGTACGGCCGCTGCCATCAATGGCGACGAACACAAATACTGCTTCGGTGACTTTGCGCCATTCGCTGGACAATGGGTCATCGCTCCACACTTCGACCATCATCTGGATCGAGCTGCGGCCGATGTCCAGGGCCTGAGTATAAAAGGACAACTGCGCACCGACCGCTACAGGCACCAGGAACGCCATGCGATCAATGGCCACGGTCGCGACGCGGCCGCCGGCAATTTTGCTGGCCATTGCCGTGCCTGCCAAGTCCATTTGCGAGACCAGCCAGCCGCCGAATATATCGCTGAAACCATTGGTTTCACGGGGCAGTGCGGTAATTTGCAACGCAAGGTCGCCCTGCGGAATCGGATCTTCTTGTTCGAGTTCAATCATGCCTAGGGTGCCTCGACCCATGACTCTTTAATGTTTTGATGCGGTTAACAGGCCTTAGTAAAAACGATGTCCATGAATACATGGCGTTCATGCGTTCTCAACTGGGCCTTAAGGGGAAACTCTGCGAAAGCGGCTGCATTGGGCTCAGCGGCGATTTCGCACAGCAACCCCGGCGTGCGTCTATTTGTCTCTCACGGTCTGCGAGTATATCGGGGGATGCGTCACACGACGACCATCGGGTTCTGATTTTGACCACGCGAAGCTTCTGGCTGGGTGCTTTTTAGAGAATTTGCTATCGTGCGTGGCCCGATTCGCTCTGTACTGCCGCCTATAGGGCCGTTTTGATGCCCATGTCAGAGCGTCGTTATTGATGGTGAGCAAGTCGTCAAGCTTCAGCCAGCGTTGCTGAGGCTCATTACTCCCAAGAGAAGCCCTTGCCATGTCTGGTGTGACCTCAAGTATTGCGCAGCCCTCGCGACCGTTGACCCGTAATGACTATAAAACCTTGTCGCTGTCTGCCTTGGGCGGCGCGCTGGAATTCTACGACTTCATCATTTTCGTGTTTTTCGCCACCGTGGTTGGCAAGCTGTTCTTCCCCGCCGATATGCCCGAGTGGCTGCGATTGATGCAGACGTTCGGCATCTTTGCTGCGGGTTACCTGGCTCGGCCGCTGGGCGGCATCGTTATGGCACACTTCGGCGACCTTTTGGGGCGCAAGAAAATGTTCACCCTGAGCATTTTCATGATGGCCGTACCGACCCTGATCATGGGCCTGTTGCCGACCTACGCGCAGATTGGTCTGTGGGCGCCGATCCTGTTGTTGGTGATGCGGGTGATTCAAGGGGCGGCGATTGGCGGTGAGGTGCCGGGCGCCTGGGTATTTGTGTCCGAACACGTCCCGCCGCGCAACATCGGCTACGCCTGCGGCACTCTGACCGCCGGCCTGACCGCGGGCATCCTTCTGGGCTCGCTGGTTGCCACCCTGATAAGCAGCCTTTATAGCGCCGAGGAAGTGCTTGATTACGCCTGGCGGATTCCGTTCCTGCTCGGGGGCGTATTTGGTCTGCTGTCTGTTTACCTGCGCCGCTGGCTGCATGAGACGCCGGTTTTCGCTGAACTGCAGTTGCGCAAGGCGCTGGCCGAAGAGGTGCCGCTCAAGGCCGTGTTGCGTGACCACCGTGGGGCAATCCTGTTGTCGATGCTGCTGACCTGGCTGCTATCGGCTGGCGTCATCGTCGTTATCCTGATGACCCCGACGGTGTTGCAGACGGTTTACGGCTTTTCTCCCGCGACGGCACTCAAGGCCAATAGTCTGGCCATTGTCTGCCTGAGTCTGGGCTGTGTCGGTGCGGGGTCTTTGGCGGATCGCTTTGGCGCGGGCTGGGTGTTCATCCTCGGTTGCCTGGCGTTGTTGATCAGTTCGTGGACGTTCTATCACAGCCTGTTGGCGCACCCGGATTGGCTTTTTCCGTTGTACGCCGTGACCGGGCTGTTTGTCGGCGTCATCGGTGCAGTGCCGTTTGTGATGGTCCAGGCATTCCCGGCGGTGGTGCGGTTCTCGGGGCTGTCGTTCTCGTACAACCTGGCGTACGCGATATTCGGCGGTCTGACGCCGATGGTGGTGACCCTCATGCTCAAGACCAGCCCTATGGGCCCGGCTTGGTATGTGGCGATTCTCTGCGTCATGGGTATGTTGATTGGTATCCACTTGTTACTGAAACAACGCTGAGTTTTAAACCGAACAGCTCGCAGAGCGAGCCCCGCTGCATTCCCCCTCCTTAATAGAAAGGCCATGGTTGAAAACCGATGATGGCCTTTCATCTAATTGTCACATTACTTTCATAGAGTGTTCATACGGCACTCAGATACTTGGCCCCGATCTGACACATACTCATTCTGCTAGGAGCAAGACATGACATTTAAGCGATTGATGGCGGCTCTGACGTTCGTCGCCGCAGGCGTTGCTACAGCCAATGCGGTTGCTGCTGTTGACCCTGCTATTGCGAGCTACACCAAAACCACGGGTGTCTCGGGTAACCTGTCTAGTGTTGGCTCCGACACCCTGGCTAACTTGATGACCTTGTGGGCTGAGGCTTACAAAAAAGAATACCCAAGCGTAAATATTCAGATTCAAGCAGCCGGCTCGGCTACCGCGCCACCTGCGCTGACTGAGGGCACCTCGAATCTGGGCCCGATGAGCCGTAAAATGAAAGACACCGAATTGGCGGCTTTCGAACAGAAGTATGGTTACAAGCCAACTGCAATCCCGGTCGCGGTCGATGCCTTGGCTATTTTCGTGCACAAAGACAACCCGATTCAGCACCTGACCATGGAACAAGTGGACGCGATTTTCTCCGCGACCCGCCTGTGTGGCGCCAAAGCCGAAGCCAAAACCTGGGGTGATGTCGGCGTGACTGGCGACCTGGCGGGCAAACCGATTCAACTGTTCGGTCGTAACTCGGTGTCCGGCACTTACGGTTACTTCAAAGAAGAAGCCCTGTGCAAAGGCGATTTCCGCGCTAACGTTAACGAACAGCCAGGTTCCGCTTCGGTTGTGAGTTCAATCAGCAGCTCGCTGAACGGCATTGGTTACTCGGGCATTGGCTACAAAACGTCAAGCGTGAAAACCGTTGCTCTGTCCAAGAAAGGCGGCACTGAATTCATCGAAGACAGCGAAGAAAACGCACTGAACGGCAAATACCCACTGTCGCGCTTCCTGTTCATCTACGTGAACAAAGCACCGAACAAGCCTCTGGCACCGCTGGAAGCCGAGTTCGTGAAAATGGTCCTGTCCAAACAGGGTCAGGAAGTCGTGATCAAAGATGGTTACATCCCGTTGCCAGCCAAGGTTGCTGCAAAAGCACTGGCTGACCTGGGCTTGCAAGAAGGCGCTGCCAAGTAAAGATTGACGTGGGGCAAGCGCTGGTTTGTTTGCCCCGCTCTCGATACCTCAGCAGGACCCGATTTAACGGGGTCCCGCTACTCATTTTGTAGTCCGCTGCCAGTCGTTTTGGGCGGCGGATTTTTTGTGTCTCTGCACTGTCATGTTTTTGTCATAAAGGACCGCTAGGGTGAGCGCATGAATGATCTGGCCGACTCCACCATGACTCAAAAATCCCCCCCCGAGCGGATTGACTTCAATACGCCCGCACTTAAGCGCAAGCGCCGTATACGCGCCCTGAAAGACCGTCTGACCCGGTGGTATGTGCTGGTCGGTGGTTTGGCGGTGCTGGCCGCCATTACGCTGATTTTTTTCTACCTCGCCTACGTGGTCGCGCCCTTGTTCCAGGGCGCCAAACTGACCACCGAGAAGGCGATCAATCCGGCCTGGATGCAGGATGCGGGCAAGCCGTTGATGATTGCCATCGAAGAGCAGAACCAGGTCGGGCTGCGGGTTTCCGACAAGGGCGAAGCGCTGTTCTTCCGCATTGAAGACGGTGCCGAGCTCAAGCGTGTCGCCCTGCCGATTCCGGCGGGTACGACGGTGACCTCCATCGGTAAGGATCAGCCGGGCAACCCATTGATGGTGCTGGGCCTGTCCAACGGCCAGGCGCTGGTGTTCAAGCACAACTACCTGATCACCTACCCGGACAACGTCAAGACCATCAGCCCGACCATCACGTACCCCTTCGGCGAAGCTGCGCTGAGTCTGGACGAGCAAGGTCAGCCGTTGGAGCATGTCAGCCTCAACGCCAGCGACAAAGCACTGGTGGTAGCAGGTTCCACCGGCGCGCAATTGCATGTGCTCTCCCTGTCCCAGGAAGAAAACATGATGACCGGGGAAACCACCAGCGAGCAGACCCGCATCGAACTGCCGCAGATGACCGAAGGGGTCAAAGCGATTTTTATCGATCCGCGCCAGCAGTGGCTGTACGTCATCAACGGTCGCGCACAAGCTGACGTGTTCAGCTTGCGTGATCGCAGCCTCAATGGCCGCTACAAGCTGCTCGAAGACGGTAACGCGGAAGTCACCGCCAGTACGCAATTGGTTGGTGGTGTCTCGCTGATTATCGGCAGTTCCAAGGGCGGTCTGGCCCAGTGGTTCATGGCCCGTGATACCGACGGCGAGCTGCGCCTGGAGCACATTCGCGATTTCCAGATGGGCACCACGCCGATTGTGCAGATCATCGGCGAAGAACGTCGTAAAGGCTTCGTCGCCCTGGACGCCTCCGGCAAGCTTGGGGTGTTCCACAGCACCGCGCATCGCACGCTGTTGGTCGATCAGGTAGCAGAGGGCCCAGGTATTCTCGCGTTGTCGCCGCGTGCCAACGAGGTCATCGTCGAAGAGGGCGGCAAGTTGCTGCCGATGACCCTGCGCAACCCGCACCCGGAAGTTTCGTGGAGTTCGCTGTGGGGCAAAGTCTGGTATGAAAACTACGACGAACCGAAATACGTTTGGCAGTCCACGGCATCAAGCAGTGACTTCGAACCCAAGCTGAGCCTTGCACCACTGACATACGGCACCTTGAAGGCGGCGTTCTACGCCATGCTGCTGGCGGCGCCATTGGCGATTGCCGCAGCGATCTACACCGCTTACTTCATGGCACCGGGCATGCGCCGCAAGGTCAAGCCGGTGATCGAACTGATGGAAGCGATGCCGACGGTGATTCTCGGCTTTTTCGCCGGTCTGTTTCTGGCGCCGTATCTGGAAGGACACTTGCCGGGGATTTTCAGCCTGTTGCTGCTGACGCCGCTCGGTATTCTGCTGGCGGGCTTTATCTGGAGCCGCTTGCCTGAGTCATTCCGCCTGCGGGTGCCTGATGGTTGGGAAGCCGCGATCCTGATACCGGTGGTGTTGCTGGTGGGCTGGTTGTCGCTGGGCATGAGTCCGTACATGGAAGCCTGGTTCTTCGGCGGCGACATGCGCATGTGGATCACCAATGACCTGGGCATCACCTACGATCAGCGCAACGCGCTGGTGGTCGGGTTGGCCATGGGCTTTGCGGTGATTCCGAACATCTACTCCATCGCCGAAGACGCCGTGTTCAGTGTGCCACGCGGTTTGACCCTGGGCTCGCTGGCCCTCGGTGCGACGCCGTGGCAGACCATGACGCGGGTGGTGATCCTGACCGCCAGCCCCGGCATCTTCTCGGCGTTGATGATTGGCATGGGCCGCGCGGTCGGCGAGACCATGATCGTGCTCATGGCCACCGGTAACACACCGATCATGGACATGAACCTGTTCGAAGGCATGCGCACCCTGGCGGCGAACGTTGCGGTAGAGATGCCGGAATCTGAAGTCGGCGGCAGTCATTACCGAGTGCTGTTCCTCGCAGCGTTGGTGCTGCTGATGTTCACCTTCGTGATGAACACGCTTGCGGAGCTGATTCGTCAGCGTTTGCGCAAGAAATATTCGTCTCTCTAAGGAAGGTAGAAGTCTGTGAAACAGAACTCCCTCAAGAGCTGGTTCAAAAGCGGCGCCCCCGGCGTCTGGATGAGCGCGGGCGCTGTCTCCATCGCGGTGATCATGACCTTGGGCTTGCTCACGGTGATCGCCGTCCGTGGTCTGGGCCACTTCTGGCCGGCTGACGTAGTGCGTGCGCAGTACAACGTGCCCGATCAGGCCAACCATGTATTGATCGGTGAAGTGGTGCAGGCCGAGGAAGTGCCTCGCGCTCGCCTCAAGGGCGCTGGCTTGCCGGTGCCCGATGTGGGCCCGGAGTTCATGACCCGCGAGCTGTTCAAGGTCGGTAACCGTGACACCAACCCGAGCGATTTCACCTGGGTTGTCGGCGAGTGGCTGACTGAGCAGAGCCGCCCTGCCGAGTTGATGACGCTGGAGCGTCGTGAGTGGGGCAACTTCTACGGCTACCTGATCAACGTTAAAGAAGACGGTAAGGTGATCGCTGAAGGTGAAGCGGCGTGGCCGATTCTTCAGGAGCGGATCAAGCGCGTTGAAAAACTGGCCGATGAACTGAGCGGGCTCGAGAAAAAAGACATTGGCGCCATCAACCACGGCATCGAGCGTCTGCGTCTGCACAAGCGCAAGCTGGAACTCGACGGCAAGCTCAATGCCGCCGCTCAAGCGGACATGGACAGTGAACGCGCTGAACTGGATGCGCGTTACCAGGCGATTGAAGGTCGACTGGATTCGCTGCACCAGGCGTTCAATCGCGACAGCCTGACGGCACGCGATGCCAACGGCAAAGAAGTCGTGATCAGCGTCGGCAAAGTGGTTCATGCCTACCAACCCAATGCCATGGGCACCTTCACCAAGCTCGGTTTCTACTTCAAGAAATTGTGGGAATTCCTCAGCGAAGACCCGCGTGAAGCCAACACCGAAGGCGGGATCTTCCCGGCGATTTTCGGCACCGTGATCATGACCCTGATCATGGCCGTCATCGTCACCCCGTTCGGCGTATTGGCGGCGGTGTATCTGCGTGAATATGCCCGACAAGGCCCGGTCACCCGATTGATCCGTATCGCGGTGAACAACCTCGCCGGGGTACCGGCGATTGTGTATGGGGTATTTGGCCTGGGCTTCTTTGTGTATGTGCTGGGTGGCTCTGTGGATCGGCTGTTCTTCCCCGAAGCCTTACCGGCGCCGACCTTTGGTACGCCGGGCTTGCTTTGGGCCTCGCTGACCCTCGCTTTGCTGGCCGTACCGGTGGTGATCGTTGCCACCGAGGAAGGTCTGGCGCGTATTCCGCGCACGGTTCGCGAAGGTTCGCTGGCACTCGGTGCAACCAAGGCTGAAACCTTATGGAAGATCGTGCTGCCCATGGCCAGCCCGGCCATGATGACCGGCATGATTCTGGCCGTCGCCCGTGCAGCCGGTGAAGTGGCGCCGCTGATGCTGGTCGGCGTGGTGAAACTGGCGCCGTCGCTGCCGGTGGACGGCAACTACCCGTACCTGCACCTTGACCAGAAAATCATGCACTTGGGCTTCCATATTTATGACGTCGGCTTCCAGAGCCCGAACGTCGAAGCTGCGCGGCCGCTGGTGTATGCCACGGCGCTGCTGCTGGTGCTGGTGATTGCCTTGCTCAACCTGTCTGCAGTGGCCATTCGTAACCACTTGCGCGAGAAGTACAAAGCGCTGGACAGCTGATTTGAAAAGCGCCGCCCACTCACGCGAGGAGGGCGGTTCGATGAAACGAATTGATAGCGTATGGAGTACCCCATGCAGCATGAAACCCATACCCACGGCATCAACATGTCGGCCCTGGGACGCGACAAGCAAGGCCTGAACCTGGCGAATGAAACCGTCGCCCTGGAAGTGCCCAGTCTGAGTCTGTTCTATAGTGGTAAGCAGGCGCTGTTCAACGTCAGCATGAACATCCCCAAGCAGCGCGTGACGGCCTTTATCGGCCCGTCTGGCTGTGGCAAGTCGACCCTGCTGCGCACCTTCAACCGTATGAACGATCTGGTCGACGGTTGCCGTGTGGAAGGCGCCATCAATCTGTACGGGCACGACATCTATAGCAAGGGTGAAGACGTCGCTGAGCTGCGTCGTCGTGTCGGCATGGTGTTCCAGAAGCCCAACCCGTTCCCGAAGACCATCTACGAAAACGTGGTGTACGGGCTGCGTATTCAGGGCATCAACAAAAAACGTGTGCTTGATGAAGCAGTCGAGTGGGCACTCAAGGGTGCGGCACTGTGGGACGAGGTCAAAGACCGCCTGCACGAGTCGGCACTGGGCTTGTCCGGTGGCCAGCAGCAACGTCTGGTGATCGCACGGACTATCGCCGTGGAGCCGGAAGTGCTGTTGCTCGACGAACCATGCTCGGCCCTCGATCCGATCTCGACGCTGAAAGTCGAAGAGCTGATCTACGAACTGAAAGCTAAATACACCATTGTCATCGTGACCCACAACATGCAACAGGCGGCGCGGGTCTCCGACTACACCGCCTTTATGTACATGGGCAAACTGGTCGAGTTTGGTGATACCGACACGCTGTTCACCAATCCGGCGAAAAAACAGACAGAAGACTACATCACCGGTCGTTACGGCTAGAACGGGGTTCGTTGGCCCTGAAGTACCACTGCGGTCTCGTAGTTAACCGGACGTTCGAAGGATAATGAGCATGATCAATAAAGACAGCCTTACTCATCACATCTCCCAGCAGTTCAACGCCGAACTCGAAGAAGTGCGCAGCCACCTCCTGGCGATGGGAGGCCTGGTCGAAAAACAGGTCAACGACGCGGTAACCGCGTTGATCGAAGCTGACTCGGGCCTGGCCCAGCAGGTTCGTGAGATGGACGACCAGATCAATCAGATGGAACGCAACATCGACGAAGAATGCCTGCGCATTCTTGCGCGTCGTCAGCCTGCGGCCTCCGACCTGCGCTTGATTATCAGTATTTCCAAGTCGGTGATCGACCTGGAGCGCATCGGTGATGAGTCCACCAAAATCGCCAAGCGTGCCATTCAGCTGTGCGAAGAAGGCGAATCGCCGCGTGGTTACGTCGAAGTGCGGCATATCGGCGATCAGGTGCGCAACATGGTCCGTGATGCACTCGATGCGTTCGCCCGCTTCGACGCTGATCTGGCGCTGTCCGTGGCCCAGTACGACAAGATCATCGACCGCGAGTACAAGACGGCGCTGCGCGAGCTCGTCACCTACATGATGGAAGACCCGCGCTCTATCTCAAGGGTTCTGAGCGTGATCTGGGTGCTGCGCTCGCTGGAGCGTATTGGCGACCATGCACGCAATATTTCGGAGCTGGTTATATATCTGGTGCGCGGTACTGATGTCCGTCATATCGGCCTCAAGCGCATGAAGGAAGAAGTGCAGGGCATTGGCAGCGATAACGCTAATGTTCTGGGTAAATCTGACGATAAATAAGATTGCCTGCAAAAAAACGCCCGGCACATTGCCGGGCGTTTTCGTTACGGGCTTTGAATTCAAGCCGCCCGCGAACGAAAAGTCCTGGCGTCGTTAATCAGCTTGGCAGTTGGCCATCAGTCAGCGCTATGCTTGTCGGGATTTTAAAGGGAAAGATCAATGACTAAAGTCAGTGTGCTGGTGGTGGATGACGCGCCGTTTATTCGCGATCTGGTAAAAAAGGGTTTGCGCAATTACTTCCCAGGCATCCACATCGAAGATGCGGTCAACGGTCGCAAGGCTCAGGTCTGGCTGGAGCGCGAGACGTTCGATCTGGTGTTGTGCGACTGGGAAATGCCAGAGATGTCCGGGCTGGAACTGCTGACCTGGTGTCGTGAACAGCCCAAGCTCAAGACCCTGCCGTTCATCATGGTCACCAGCCGTGGCGACAAGGAGAACGTGGTCCAGGCGATTCAGGCCGGCGTCACCGACTTTATCGGCAAGCCGTTTACCAATGAGCAGTTGCTGACCAAGGTCAAGAAAGCCTTGGCCAGAGTGGGCAAGCTCGACACCCTGTTGGCCAGCGCGCCAACCAAGATGAACTCGGCATTTGGCAACGATTCCCTCAGCGCCCTTACCGGCAGCAAGACGGAAGTGGTCAGACCGGCTGCTGCGCCAGCTACCGGGCCTAAAGCGGCACCTTTGATCAACCCGGCCGCCCATGCGCCTGCGTCAGCCCTTGGCAGTCGCGGTCAAGGTCAATTGCGGTTGCCCAGTGGCATCCAGCAGTGCGTGATCAAGGCGTTGAGCCTTAAAGAAGCCTCGCTGGTGGTGCGTCGCGGTGACGTCTTGCCCCAGGTACTCGACAGCGCCGTACTCGACCTTGAACAAGGCGAGAACGCCGAAGTCGCTCGTCTCAACGGCTACCTGCACGCCGTCGCTGCCTACGAACCAAAACCCGACAGCGACTGGCTGCAACTGACCTTCCGTTTCGTCGACCAGGACGCGCAGAAGCTCGACTACGTGTCCCGCCTGATCGCCCGTGGCACGGCGCAGAAGCACTTCTCACCGGGGGCTTGATCCAGAAGCTGTGTACCCGCTGCGCGGCTTTTGCAGCGGGACGCCTGCTCCCATCAAACAACCTGTAACTAATTGAAAAATAAATAAAATTTTAAGACAAGCGCGGATCCCTGTAGGAGCTGCCGAAGGCTGCGATCGCCCCGGGGTCGCGTCCGCCCGGGAGCCGGTCGCTTTCTTGAGACCGCTGACGGTCGTGCCGGTCGCCCGCGACCCCGGCCTATCGCAGCCTTCGGCAGCTCCTACATCTATGGGCGGTTTGCCTGCGACACAGGGGCTGACGCAGCCTGTCTGATTCCTTGCCGTCTTTGCTACTGATTGATGCCGCCACCCCCAAATGGCGGCAAATCGCTGCTACGCTTGCCCTGACTACTACCACCCAGATTAATCACGATGCTCGAGCGCTTGTTACTCCTGTGTGCTCTGTTGCTGACCGCGCAATCGTCGGCGGCGGTGACCATCTATAAATTTACCGATGCCAATGGCGTGGTCTCGTTTACCGACAGGCCAACGGCGGGTGCAACGGTAGTCGTACCTCGCGAGCGCATCGTCGAGCACCTTGAAAAACAGGTGCATCTGACGATCAAAAAGGACAAGGGCGTGCACAGCCTGTTTGTGCGCAACGACTCGTATGCGCCGGTCGAGGTGGAGCTGCAGGTCACGGCGCTGAAGAACGTGCTGGGCGTCACGGAGCAGCCGATCCACCGTGTCATTCCCGCCCGCAGCGCCTTGCGTCTGGCCGTGCTCAGCCCCAGGCAAGCGGGCAAAGCGCTTAGCTACACGCCCAAGTTGCGCTACTCGCTGGGCGATCCGCAGCGTCAGCCACAGGGTTACAGTTATCCGCTGCCTTGGCGAGGTGGGCCGTTTCGTCTGAGCCAGGGGCCGAATAGCACATTCAGCCACTTTGGTATCAAAAGCCGCTATGCAATGGACATCGCTATGCCCGAAGGCACGCAGATCATCGCTGCCCGGGCCGGTACAGTGATCAAGGTCGAAAATGGTCAATCGGGTCACGGCTCGGACCCTTCAGGCAACTTTGTTCGGGTGCTGCATGGCGATGGCACCATGGCTGTCTATTTGCACCTGATGCGTGGCTCAGTGGGCGTCAAGGAAGGTCAGCAGGTCGTTGTGGGCAGCGCGCTGGCGCTTTCCGGCAATACGGGCAACAGCACCGGGCCGCACCTGCATTTCGTGATACAGCGCAACAGCGGGCTGGGGCTGGAGTCGATTCCGTACCAGTTCTCGCAGCGCGTCGACAGCCTGCCTAATTTTGCGGTGGGCGGGAACTGAGGCGGTCTGAAAAGCCGTGTGCGCCTGACCTGCCGCTATTGCGAATGAATTCGCTCAGCAGATGGCGCTATCACGGCCTTTCCAGCTCAATCGAGCTTGAGCACCTTGGCCAGCACGATTTTCGGCCCTTTCATCTTCTTGATGATGATGCGCAGGCCTTCGACTTCCAGCACTTCCTCCTTTCGCCTTTTCTGGTACGCAGGAGCATGACAATGACCACGCCCAAATCCTGCGATATACGCTTAAGGAAACTCTGGAAAAGACTTCCAAATCTGGTGAAATACGCCTGTCCCACGAACTGAACGGTCGTGCCCTGGAGAGGCCTGATTGCGTTGATCGAGCCGCATTATCCGAAGGGCGAAGGCGGTCGTCCGGCGTATCCGTTGATGGCCATGCTGCGGGTTCATCTAATGCAAAACTGGTTCGGTTACAGCGACCCCGCGATGGAAGAGTCCCTCTACGAAACCACGATTCTGCGCCAGTTTGCCGGGCTGCATTTGGATCGAATTCCGGATGAAACGACAATCCTCAACTTCCGCCGGCTGCTAGAAAAACATGAGCTGGCCGGTGGCATTTTGCAGGTTATCAACGGCTATCTGGGCGACCGAGGTTTGCTGCTACGTCAGGGTACTGTGGTCGATGCGACGATCATTCATGCGCCCAGTTCGACCAAGAACAAAGACGGTAAACGTGACCCCGAAATGCACCAAACCAAGAAAGGAAATCAGTACTTTTTTTGGGATGAAATCGCACATCGGTGTCGATACTGAATCCGGTTTGGTGCATAGCGTAGTGGGTACGGCGGCGAATGTGGCGGACGTGACTCAGGTCGATCAGTTGCTGCATGGCGAGGAAACTTACGTCTCTGGCGATGCCGGTTACACAGGCGTGGACAAGCGTCCCGAGCACCAGGATCGCGAGATGATCTGGTCGATTGCCGCGCGCCCAAGCAGCTATAAGAAGCATACAAAAAAGAGCCTGATCGGTCGTATGCGCCGCAAAATCGAATACGCGAAAGCTCAAATCCGGGCCAAGGTTGAGCATCCATTTCGGATGATCAAGCGCCAGTTTGGTTATACGAAAGTCCGCTTCCGAGGTTTGGTTAAAAACACTGCGCAGCAGACCACACTGTTTGCCTTATCGAACCTGTGGATGACGCGAAAACGGCTGTTGGATGCAGGCGAGGTGCGCCTGTGAAGCGGACAATGAGCCTTGAAAAGGTGCTGTTCAGCAAAGAAACACTGAACTGAAAGGAGGAAAGGTCTGATTTTCGATTAAGTCGGTGTTTTTTGAACCTCAAACAGCCAGGCCGTTAAAAACTGCTGCTTATTTCAGACCTTCCCTAGCGGCGGGCGCCCGCGATGACACCGAGGCACTGGAACCCGGTATTGCAAAAAGGTCAGAACAGCTCAGCCAGTTGGATATTTACTTCATTTCCATAAGCGTAAAGATTAAAAACCTGACTGGTAGCCCCCACTACAACTTGAATTTTCTCACCCGCCTTGCGTGTACCAGAAACTTTAAAACTCCAATCAGCGTCATCGCCGCCATAGGTTTTGTACTTCCAAAGCCCACTGGAGCTTTTATAGCCAAAACGGGCGTACTGGGTGGTGAGTGCTCCGTCCATAAAATACGCCGACAAGGTACCCTCAATAACAAAACCGGTAGGGCCATCGGCTCTGGCTATACCATCGAAACGGACGTCATATGTCGTGTTATTATTACCGTCTATTGCGATATAAAACGGCTTAATGACCTGCGAAGGCCCACCGGCGGTAACGGTGATTTTGTCTCCATCCTTGAAACGGTCATCTCCTTGTTCGTTGACGCCTAGGCGAAAATCTACCGTTTCATTGGGAGCTCTTGTTCCTTTGCCCTCCACGCGAATCGTACTTTCTTTGCTGTCTTCTAGATCAAACTTCAAATACGTATAATCACCTGAAGTGCCGCCGTGTCCGAACCGCACGATATAAGGGGTATAAGCATTTAGCCTGCCTAACCTGCAACGAGCTTTGAGTGAACCGAAGAATGCGTAGCCTGAACTACCCGAGGGCTCTACCACGCCTTCGAAGGTGGCATCAGACCACTCCGATCTGAACAGTATTGTAATCGCTGGCATAATAATTTCCTTCTTCATTGGTTAACTGATTTTTGCACTAGCACCCTGGCTACGCATTAATACTGGGCGAGGTTGTGGAAGGGGCGTCTCTAAGCTGATCAACACACTGCTCAACTGACGAAGCAGTTGCGACCGAAAAACTGAACGCTGAATAAATTAAAGGCACCAGGCCGATACGAAACCGATTAACTTTCCCCATGTTTTTCCTCACTCTGCGATTATAAAACGCTGATTACAACCGTTCTTAGACCTGTCTTCATTTTTGAGTGGAGCCATAAACAATGATGGGCGCGACTGAAAAATTTACCACTAGCAGAAATGATAGGTATTGACCTGTTGCACTACCGCTTATCGGGTATGTATAAGGAGGGGGCGGCCCCAAGGACCCAGTACGCCACAAGGCATTTCAAGGGGTTTCGTACAGAGCCTAGGCATGGATCTCACCGCGCCGACGTTTACTCCACGATAAGTAATGCCCCCTGTTATTTGTGACAGTAGACAGGTGATTTATCTCCAGCCAAACTCATGTTCAGGAAGTTAGCGCCTAACGGTTCAAGCTTTAAACTTGCCAGGAAATTATTCGAACGAACGAGGGTGTCTCCGTGTAAATTACTATTAAAGGCTTAACGGGGTCCGTGCTTTTTATTGACGTGGAACCGAGCGACACGGTAGAGAATGTTAAATATAAAATACAGCTTCAGAACGGTATTTCGCCTGACAAACAACGACTGATTTTTGCGGGAAAAACACTCGAAGATGGGGCGACTTTGTCGGATTACAATATTCAGAAAGAGTCGACCTTGATATTGGTATTGGCTTAATTTCGCCGGGATTCTCGATAAGTGAAATATGCACTCATCGAGAAGTCAGCAATGACCAGGCAGCGCCGCACTTTTGACGACAGCTTCAAGTTGGACGTCGTGAAAATGATTAAGGACCAAGGCCTGGCCGTTTTTCAGGCTACCAAGGATTTTGGCAGCATAGATATCACCGACTACAGTGTCGGGCTCTACAGCCGCGAGCAGCTGTACTCGACGTTGGGATACATGCCGCCACCCACCGTGTGCGCCTGATCTACCGCGAATGAATTGGCTCCTACAGTAGATGGCACTATCACGGCCTTTCCAGGTCAATCGAGCTTGAGCACCTTGGCCAGGACGATTTTCGGCCCTTTCATCTTCTTGATGATGATGCGCAGGCCTTCGACTTCCAGCACTTCTTCCTCTCCGGGCACCCGCTTCAGGGTTTCGTAGATCAACCCGGCGAGTGTCTCTGCTTCGATGTGATCCAGATCGATACCAAGCAGGCGCTCGATCTTGAACAGCGGCGTATCGCCCCGCACCAGCAACTTGCCGGGTTGATAGGCGAGAATACCGCGCTCGGCCTTGCGGTGTTCGTCCTGGATATCACCGACCAGCACTTCCAGCACGTCTTCCATGGTCAGGTAACCGATGACTTTGCCATCGGCCTCCTCAACCAGAGCGAAGTGCGCGCCGCCCTGGCGGAATTGCTCCAGCAGGCGTGACAACGGCATGTGCTTGGAGACGCGCTCCAGCGGTCGAGTCAGTTCTGCAAGGTTGAATGACGCGGGGATATGGTCCAGCGCTGCCAGCTCCAGGAGCAAATCCTTGATGTGCAGCAGGCCGACGAATTCGCCGCGCTTGGCATCGTAGACCGGGTAGCGACTGAATTTATGGCGGCGAAACAGCGCCATGATTTCCTTGAGCGGTGCATTGCAGTCCAGGGTCACCAGGTCTTCGCGGGAGTTGGCCCAATCGACCACCTCCAGTTCGCCCATCTCGACGGCTGAGGCCAGCACGCGCATGCCCTGATCGCTGGGGTCCTGGCCCCGGCTCGAATGCAGGATCAACTTCAGTTCTTCACGGCTGTATTGATGCTCGTGATGTGGGCCGGGCTCGCCCTGGCCGGCAATGCGCAGGATGCCGTTGGCGCTGGCATTGAGCAGATAGATCGCCGGGTACATGGCCCAATAGAACATGTACAACGGTACCGCAGTCCATAGCGACAGCAGCTCGGGTTTGCGGATCGCCCAGGATTTGGGGGCCAGCTCGCCGATGACGATGTGCAGGTAAGAAATGATGAAAAACGCGCTGAAGAAGGAGATGCCCTTGATCAGTTCCGCCGACTCCACACCCACCGCGCCCAGCAGCGGTTGCAGCAGGTGGGCGAACGCCGGTTCACCGACCCAGCCGAGGCCCAGAGAGGCGAGGGTGATACCCAATTGGCAAGCTGACAGGTAGGCGTCTAGCTGGCTGTGGACGGTGCGCAGGATATGACCGCGCCAGCCGTTCTTCACGGCGATGGATTCGACCCGGGTCGAGCGTAGCTTGACCATGGCGAATTCGGCGGCAACAAAAAAGCCGTTGAGCATAACCAGGATCATTGCAAAAAGAATCATGCCGAAATCGGCGAAAAGTGAGGCGAGGGTATAACTAGGGGAAGGGTCCATGGTGGAGTTTTAAAGGTTCCGTATTATCTGGGGGTGTTGCCGCAGCCAAAGTGGCGGGCATAAGAGGGGCAATGTAGCGGCTACACGCCAGCTTGCCTAGAGGGTTGCTCAGGGCATGATCACTTGGGTGGGGGCAAAATGGCAGGTAAAACTGCTGCCTTTGCCCAGCACGCTGCTGATCTCCAGTGTACCGCGATGGCGTAATAACACATGTTTGACGATAGCCAGCCCAAGCCCGGTGCCGCCGGTATTGGAGGCCCGGCTGGAATCGACGCGGTAGAAGCGTTCGGTCAGACGCGGCAAATGCTTGGTCTCGATGCCGGGGCCTGAGTCCTGTACACGCAAGTGTGCGCCTTGCTCGTCGCTCCACCAGCGGAGGTGGATTGTGCCTTCGGCCGGGGTGTATTTCACTGCATTGAACACCAGGTTGGAAAACGCACTGCGCAACTCATGCTCGCTGCCCTTGAGCCGCGCTTCGCTGTCGATTTGCAGGGTGATGTGCTGGTTGCGTTGCCCGGACAAGGCTTGAGCGTCATTTTTGATGGTTTGCAGCAGCGTGGGCACGACCACCGGTTGGTTATCCGACGGATAGTCGGTGGCTTCGAGCTTGGCCAGCAGCAGCAAATCATTGAGCAGGGTTTGCATGCGTGCGCCCTGCTGACTCATCTGTTGCAAGGCACGAACCCAGCGCGGGTTCACGCCTTCCACGTTATCAAGCAAGGTTTCCAGATAGCCGCAAATCACCGTTAGCGGTGTGCGCAGTTCATGAGACACGTTGGCGACGAAGTCTTTGCGCATCTGTTCAAGCTGATGAATGCGGGTCACATCGCGGACCAGCATCAGGTGTTCGTTGTTGCCATAGCGGGTGATGAGCAGTTGCACGCGCACGCGATCATTGATCGGCGAGGGGATCTCCAGCGGCTCAAGGTAGTTGTCTTGCTCGAAGTATTCCTTGAAGCGCGGATGGCGCACCAAGTTGGTCACGGGCTGACCGCTGTCCTGTGGGGTTTTCAGGCCGAGCAGCGTTTCTGCCGCACGGTTCCACCACTCCAGGTTGCCGTCGCTGTCGAGCATGATCACCGCATCTTTGAGCGCGGCGGTGGACTCCTGAACACGGTCGATCACGGCTTGCAGCCGACCACGCACGCGCTGATCGCGGCGTTGCAGGTTGTAAATGCTGTCGAATACTTCGCCCCACAAGCCATAACCGTCAGGCGGTGGCTCATCGGATTTATGCAGGCGCAGCCACTCGTGCAGGCGCAGCAGCTGCTTGAGCGTCCAGGCCAGGTAAACCCCCAGCCCGGCCGCCAGGCTCCAGCCGTAGTAACCGCTGATCAAGCCGACCACCAGGCAGGCGGTAACCAATAGCAGCATGTGACGGATCAGGGTGCCATGCCAGTTTTGGTTCAATTCAAACGCATCCTTGTCGAGTAGATACTGCCAACAAAGCAAGTCAGCCGGTGCAGCGCAATCAGCTCTTGGTGGAAAAACGGTAGCCGGTGCCGCGTACGGTTTGCACCAGATTCTCATAAACATCGCCGAGGGCTTTGCGCAGGCGTCGGATATGCACGTCTACCGTACGCTCTTCAACGTACACATTGCCGCCCCAGACCTGATCGAGCAGTTGGCCGCGGGTGTAGGCGCGCTCTTGGTGCGTCATGAAAAATTGCAGCAGGCGGTATTCGGTCGGGCCCATTTCAGCTGGTTTTCCGTCAATGGTCACGCGATGGCTGATGGGGTCAAGCAACAGACCGCCCACCTCAATCGGCGCTTCGCCATCGCTCGGCCCGGCACGGCGTAACACAGCCTTGAGGCGTGCGACCAGTTCACGGGGGGAGAACGGTTTGGTGATGTAGTCGTCGGCGCCGACTTCCAGGCCCTGGATCTTGTTGTCCTCTTCACCCTTGGCTGTGAGCATGATGATAGGGATGTCGCCGGTCAACTCATCTCGCTTGAGGCGACGGGCCAATTCAATGCCCGAGGTGCCAGGAAGCATCCAGTCGAGCAGGATCAGGTCCGGCTTGCGGTCGACGATGATGGCGTGGGCTTGCTGGGAGTTTTCGGCTTCCATGCAATCGTAGCCAGCCATTTCCAACGCAACGGCGATCATTTCGCGAATAGGCGCTTCGTCGTCAACTATCAGAATGCTCCTGCCAGCCATGCTCGATCCTCTTGTCATTTAACTGTCTTGGAGCGCATTAGATAACGGAATTATTGCAGTCGTGTGACAGTCAGGGCACAGACAGTATGCCTGTGCATTCTGCGTCTACGCTTAGGGTTCCGACTGAAAACAAACAGAGGATCCATCCAATGACCAAAATCTCGACAACCTTGCTTGGCTTGCTCACTGCGGCTGCACTGGCTTCGTCCGGTATGGCGTCTGCTGACCCGGGCATGATGAAGGGCGGAATGATGGTTGATCAGAAGGGCATGACGCTTTACACCTTCGACAAGGACGCCGGCGGTAAATCAATGTGCAATGACAAGTGCGCTGAAAACTGGCACCCGTTGATGGCGACACCCAAAGACAAGGCCATGGGCCAGTGGACAATGATCAAGCGCGACGACGGCAAGATGCAATGGGCCTACGACGGCAAACCGCTTTACACCTTCAAAATGGACAAAAAAGCCGGAGACATGATGGGTGACGGCAAAATGGACATGTGGCACGCCTACAGGCATTAAGCGCCAGGCTGTAGCTGTAGCGTTAGCCGTCAGCTTCAGCCCTGACGGTTAGCGCAGTGCGTAATCGGCGACGATGCCGATAAAAATGGCCAGTCCGGCCCAATGATTGTGCAGAAAGGCCTTGAAACAGACCTGCGGCTCACGATTGCGCGTGTACCAAAATTCCCAGACAAAGCACCCGGCGGCCACCAGCAGGCCTATGTGGAAACAGGTGCCCAGCTCGAAGCGTGCCCCGGCCAGCAACAGACAGCCCAGCGCCAGGCCCTGCAAGCTCAGAATGATCACGCGGTCGGCGTCGCCGAACAGCACCGCCGTGGATTTGACCCCGATTTTCAGATCGTCTTCACGATCGGTCATCGCGTAATACGTGTCGTAGCCCACGGTCCACAGCAGATTGGCGATATACAGCAACCAGGCCGCAGCAGGCAGGTCGCCCGTCTCGGCGGTGAATGCCATCGGCATGCCCCACGAAAACGCCGCACCCAGCACCACTTGCGGGTAGTAGGTGTAGCGCTTCATGAAGGGGTAGCACGCTGCGAGGGCCAAGCCGCCGAACGACAGCCAGATGGTCAATGAGTTAGTGAGCAATACCAGCAGAAAACTCAAGCCGACCAGCACAGCGAACAACACCAATGCTTCACGCGAGCTGACCTTGCCGCTGATCAACGGGCGCTGCTCGGTGCGTTTGACGTGACCGTCGACTTTACGGTCGGCGAAGTCATTGATCACGCAACCGGCGGCACGCATCAGAAACACGCCGATCACGAAAATCAGCAGATTACTGAGCGACGGCATGCCCTTGGACGCAATCCATAGCGCCCACAGGGTCGGCCACAGCAGCAGGTAAATGCCGATGGGCTTGTCGATGCGTGTCAGTTGGATAAAGTCCCAGGCCCTTGGATTCAGGCGATTCAGCGATTTAAGCAAGCTCAGGTACATCAATGGCGCTCCGTAACGGCGGGCTCGGCGACTTCGATTGCGTGCCACAGATTCGGCAGAAAGACTTCAGCCACCAACAAGCTCAAGGCGCCACGGCTGAAGCGTGAGCGCCGGCCCCATAAGCCTTCGACAGCGTCATCGCGGGGCAGCCACGCGCCGGGGTAACGGCACACTTCGAGGGCGCCCCGCTCGAATGCCGCGTCGCAAAACAGCAACTCGCCCAGGGAGCGCGAGCCCAGCTCATCCATATTCAGCCCACCATCCTGCAGGGCGCTTTGTGCCGCGACGCTGCGGGCAAAGACCCACTTCTGGCCCTGGCCGCGTAAGTACACTTCGCGCACCCAGCCGCAGCTGTGATCGGGTAGATCCAGCGCGGCACATTCATCCATGCGCAGGGCTTGCCAGCCCTCGAACAGTGGCGTCACGCTGAAACCATTGGCAGACAGGCGTGTGAGGCGACGGGTCAGGGAGTCCTGATTGAATAGCCAATCGAGCGTTACAGGCTCGGGCAACGCCATCAGCTGATTTTGCTGGCGCCAGTCAGGGGTAATGGGAGTACGGCTTTGGTCGGGCACGGTGGGCAATTATTGGCAACATTTGAGGCGATGAGCTTAGCATGTTTAATTAGGGGGTCAGGCGCCTGAGCGCAAGCCTCTTGCGTCGATCATGCTTGCATCTGAACGCCCCGATCAGTACAAAACGCCCTGAGCCTGGCGGCAACCGCTCAATCCATCGACCGCCTGGGCCAAGACAGCCTGAGAACCGAGAGTATTTACCGATGAAGAAGTGGCAGTGCATTGTGTGTGGCTTGATCTATAACGAGGCTGACGGCTGGCCGGACGACGACATCGCACCGGGAACCCGTTGGGAAGATGTGCCAGCAGACTGGCTGTGCCCGGACTGCGGTGTGGGCAAAATGGATTTTGAAATGATCGAAATCGGCTGATCTGCCTTTCGACCTTTTACACCGTAATCAGGAGAATCGAATGAACGCACCTGTCGTAATCGTGGGCACCGGCCTGGCGGGCTACAACCTCGCCCGGGAATTTCGCAAGCTCGATGGCGAAACGCCGCTGCTGCTGATTACCGCAGATGACGGGCGCTCCTACTCCAAACCGATGCTCTCCACCGGCTTTGGCAAAAACAAGGAAGCCGATGGCCTGAGCATGGCCGAACCCGGCGCGATGGCTGTGCAATTGAAAGCCGAAGTGCGCACCCATACGCGTATCAGTGGCATCGATCCAGGGCATAAACGTCTGTGGATTGGCGAGGAGGCCGTGTACTACCGCGACCTGATCCTCGCCTGGGGTGCCGAAACCGTGCATGTCCCCGTAGAAGGCGATGCCAGCGACGCGATATTCCCGATCAACGATCTGGAAGATTACGCACGGTTTCGTGCGGCGGCCGCAGGCAAACATCGGGTGTTGCTGCTGGGCGCCGGTTTGATTGGTTGCGAGTTCGCCAACGACCTGATCCTCGGTGGCTATGAAGTGGACCTGGTCGCGCCGTGTGAGCAAGTCATGCCGACGTTACTTCACCCGGCAGCCGCTGCTGCGGTGCAAGCAGGCCTGGAAGGGCTGGGCGCGCGTTTCCACTTGGGGCCGGTGCTGACGCGTCTGCTACGCACCGAGCAGGGGCTTGAGGCTCATCTGTCCGATGGTGAAGTGCTGCCGTGTGACGTGGTGGTCTCGGCCGTTGGCTTACGTCCACGTGTCGATCTGGCCGCTGCAGCGGGCTTGCAGACCGGTCGCGGGATTGTGGTTGATCGTCATTTGAAGACATCCCACGCCAATATTTTTGCGTTGGGTGACTGTGCGGAAGTCGATGGCTTGAATTTGCTCTACGTCATGCCATTGATGAGCTGCGCCCGCGCGCTGGCGCAAACCCTTGCCGGCAACCCGACTGCAGTCAGTTACGGTCCTATGCCTGTCACCATAAAAACCCCCGTGTGTCCGGTGGTCGTTTCGCCGCTGCCACGAGGGATGAAAGGGGTGTGGACCGTCGAAGGGCAGGGCGCCGATATCAAAGCCCTGTGCCACGATGCCAACGGCAACCTGCTGGGGTACGCCTTGACCGGCACCGCCGTCATGGAAAAACTGGCCTTGAATAAAGGCCTCCCGCCCCTGTTGGCGTAAATACTGGTCGTTCTGTCGGATAAGCCACGTTTTTGTTTCTACAAACGTCGCGCACAGGCTGGCGCGGGCCCCGGCGGCATGCCATCCTCATTCTCGTCTGCCGCACTGTAGAGCTGTTGCGGCGCCTTGGTCGCTGTTCGGGAAGAACAGCACGGACATAACAACAAAAAACCGTAAAAGAGGCTTTATATGCGTAAACCAGAACTCGCAGCCGCCATTGCTGAAAAAGCAGATCTCACCAAAGAACAAGCCAACAAGGTACTCAACGCAGTGCTTGAAGAGATCACCGGCGCACTGCATCGCAAAGACAGCGTCACCCTGGTGGGATTCGGCACTTTCTTGCAGCGTCACCGTGGTGCCCGCACCGGCAAAAACCCGCAAACCGGTGAGCCAGTCAAAATCAAGGCAAGCAACACCGTGGCGTTCAAACCCGGGAAATTTTTGAAAGACAGCGTCAATCCTTAATCTGCTCGACGCCTCGGCGGGAGGCGAACAGCCGTAAAAATGGGCATGCCGACTGGGTTGGATGCCCTTTTTTTTGCATCGAAGAATGTACGGTCTGTGGGTTTAAAATTGTCGAACAATCGGCCTGATGCAGCGAACCTCGCCGATCAAGTAACATTTCGCTACTGTCGCTACGGCTACAAACCGCTACACTGCGCCGCCAGCCGCGTTGACCTGACCGGCTTTCCCGCTGAGGCTGTGTGCATGAAATTTCGTTTTCTTCTGTGGATGCTCGGCCTGCTGATGGCCAAAGCCAGCCGCAATAATCCCGCTTTCCAGAACCAATTGGCCGGTAAAGAGCTGAAGTTCCAGTTGCAGACCTTCGACGGCAAGGTGGCGCGCCATTTCATCGTCAGCGGCCAGCGCCTCACCAGCCATCCCGGCGTGATCGCCGAGCCCGCGTTCTCGATTTCCTTCAAGGATGCCGCGTTCGGTTTCGCCACGATGCAGGCCAAAAACAAGCAATTGGCGTTCATGCAAGGGATTCAGGACAAGGACATCCAGATCACCGGTAATCCGGGCCTGGTGATCTGGTTTCAGGGCTTGACCAGGTTTCTCAAACCGAAGAAGAAAGCGGCCTGATCAGAAACCCCCTGCAGGCAAGCGGCGGATCGTGCTGAAAGCCTGGCGCCGTATAAGGGTTTCCCTAGGACACGTGTTGCTGAAGCCCCTGCAGAAGCGCATCAAACGTAACCTTGCAGCGTGGGCTGTTGCGTAAGTCCTCGTGCATGGTCAGCCATGTTTCCAGCCTGACCCCAAACTGTTGCGCAAGCACGCGGACCAATGCCGGGTCGCGCTTGGCTAGCGCTACTTGGCACACACCAATACCCGCGCCCGCGCGGATCATCGCCAGTTGCGCGAGATCGCTATCGCTTCTCAGTGTGAAATTGTCTCGTTGCCATTCTGGTAGCGCTTGTCTAGCTGCGCGCAAAAACGGTGTTTCCTCGTCGAAACCGATCAGCGCGTGCCGCGAGAGGTCGACCAAGGTGCTGGGCGTGCCACGAGCTTGCAGATAGCGCTCATGTGCATGCAAACCGATCTCGATCTCTCCAACGCGTCGCGCAATGAGCGAGTCTTGCTTAGGCTGTGCCATACGAACTGCAATATCGGCCTCTCGATGAAGCAGGTCTTGCACCCGGTTGGTCAAAACGAGTTCGACTTTCAACGCTGGGTAATTGCTCTGCAGTCGCGCTATGACGGGTGGCAGGACTTCTGCACCGATGACTTCGCTCGCAGTGATGCGCACCGTTCCCTTGACACCGTCCCCAAGACTTTCAGCCGCTCGTTTCAAGGCGGTGGCATGTGTCCTCATCGAATCGGCATAGGGCTTCAGCGCTAACGCTGCTTCGGTAGGCAATAGGCCTCGTTGAGAGCGGGTGAAGAGGGTCACGCCGAGCTGCTTTTCGAGCGCCGCAATGTGCCGGCCTACCGTCGGTTGCGCCACACTCATTGCACGTGCCGCACCGGACAATGATCCTTCTTGCAGCACGCTCAAATAGGAGCGGTAAAGTTCCCAGCTAATGTCGTAGTCCATACATAAATGTATAGCAGCTGCCTCATCTTGAACAATTCTATTCGGGTGTAATCCGGCCCAGACTTTCTCCATTCCAACGCAGCGGAGATTTAACATGGCGGGCAACAACACGGTGCTGGTTCTCGGCGCCACCGGTGGCATTGGTGGCGAAATGGCGCGGCAGCTGTGCGATAGCGGGTGGGATGTGCGCGCACTCCAGCGAGGAGAGCAGCACGCCGCAGAGAAACGGGACGGCATTACCTGGATCGTCGGTGATGCGATGAATCGCAACGATGTCATGGCAGCAGCGCTCGGCTGCTCGGTGATTGTGCATGCAGTGAACCCGCCGGGATATCGCCGCTGGGCCGAGCTTGTGCTGCCTATGCTCGACAACACCCTTGCAGCGGCGAGCGCGCAAGGCGCCACTGTCGTACTGCCCGGCACCGTGTACAACTTTGGTCCGAGCGCCTTTCCAGTGCTCCATGAAGATTCACCGCAGCAACCGAAAACCCGCAAGGGTGCCATTCGTGTGGAGCTGGAGCGTCGCCTGGAGTCTGCAACGACTCAGGGATGCCGGGTGATTATCGTACGGGCTGGCGACTTCTTCGGGTCGAAGTCGGGCAGTAGTTGGTTTTCGCAAGGTTTGGTTAAGCCGGGCCAGCCGGTGGCGACCATAAATCTTCCCAACCTGGCCGGCGTGGGTCATCAATGGTCCTATATTCCCGATGCGGCACGCACGATGGTGCAATTGCTAGAGCGTCGCGACGCCTTGGCGCCGTTTGCGGTATTTCACATGGCTGGCCATTGGGACGCCAACGGAATGCAAATGGCTGAGGCGATCTGCCGCGTCGTAACAGGGCGTGGTGGTAGGCAGCCGAAGCTACGTGCTTTTCCTTGGTGGCTGGTTAAGCTGGCTTCACCTTTTGTGGCGACGTTTCGCGAACTACTTGAGATGCGATACCTGTGGTACACGCCGGTTCGGATGAGCAACGCGCACCTGCAAGCCACACTCGGCCAAGAACCGCACACTCCGCTGGACGAGGCGGTGGAGGCCACGCTGGAGGGCATGGGTTGTCTTCCCTCAATGACCTGAACACCGACCGGCATCACCAGTCTTCCGCCTGGCGGTGGTTGCCGCCGGGGGTTCCGATCAAACAGTTTTTAAATCATTGGTTTTAAATGATTATTTTCTGACGTAGTAGATCAACTGTGGGAGCAGGCTTGCAACTACGCATCCCGCTGCGAAGAGGGCTGTTGTGTAAAGAAAAACGTCATGACTTGCGGAATATTTTAACCTGATCCAACGCCTTCGCAGCGGGATGCGTAGTTGCAGGCTTGCTCCATCAAACAACCTGTAAGTTATTGAAAAATAGAATATAAATTGCAAGTGATTTTCAGCCAAACGCTGACCCTTTGTAGGAGCGCGCTTGCCCGCGATAAGCCGGGGTCGCGCTCGACCCGAAGGGCTTTCCTGCGACATCGGCGTCAACCCATTTGCGACTGCTTCGGTCGGACGCGACCCCGGGCCGATCGCGGGCAAGCGCGCTCCTGCGCCCTCCGGGCAGAATCGAGACCCCGTTTGCTGCGCGACAGCGCGGCGTCGGAGACGGGGCGGGGCCTCCGAGCGAAGATTGCAGCAGGCCCCTTACTACGTCGGGAACTGCGATGCCAGTTCTCGCAGGATCACTTCGGCCTCTAGCACTTTCTTCACGGCCTCTTCGGCTTTTTCGCGCGACAGACCCAGGCGTTCGAATAAGTCATCCGGGATATTCTCTTCCGGGCCTGAACCAATGCCGTTTTTACGCAGCAGGCGCACCGACAGGCAGACCAGGTTCGCGTACTCGCAATGAGCGCCCGCGTAGGACGGATCGTGCTGGAAGCGCAGCGCCGTGGATAGCTCCTCGGGCATATCCCAGTTGCGCATCAACCAGCCACCGATCTGTTCGCGGCTGATGCCCAGTAGATGTTGTTCGACATAGCTGTGGCACAGGTGCGGATTGACCTCCAGATGGCGGCAGATCAGCGAGAAGTGCGGTGGGAAGACGTGGGCCAGCAGCAGGTAACCGAAGTTATGCAGCAGACCGGAGAGGTACGTCAGGCCGGCTTCTGGGCGCTGTGCCCGAGGCATGGCGCGGGTCAGGCCTTCGATCACGGCGGCCGTGTAGATAGACTGCTGCCAGTAAGGTGTGGAGTGTTGCGGGCGATCCTTGGGCAAGCTCAGGGTTTTACCCAGTGCCAGGCCCAAGGCCAGATTGATCACCAGATCAAAGCCAAGCACGCGGACGATGGCGTCTTCCACCGAGCGGATTTTGCTGGGCGATGCGTAGTAGGGCGACGCGGCCCAGCTGACCACTTGTGCCGCCAACGCTGGGTCGGTTTCAACTACGCCGGTGATGTCATCGATGGTCGCGTTGGGGTCGACCCGCAGCTTGATGATTTTTTGCGCGGTCTCGGCCAGCGGTGGAATTTCCAGGGTCGCTTCCAGACGTTGCTGAATGCGACGGGCAGTGAAGGTCTGTATCGCCTGGATGATTTCCTCGCTGTCATCGTCCGGGCGGTCAAGGTTGGGTCGGATCGCATTCAGCGGCTCGCCGAAAATCGCAGCGCTGGCGTTGCTCATCATGCCTTTGAAGGCTTCGCTGGAGATTTCCAGCAACACGCCTGGCTCGCCCGAGCAGACCAGCAGCGTCGGCTCTTGCAGCAAGCGTTCTTCGTACAGGCACGGTGAGCTGGTCAACGCGGGTATGCCGGGCAATATGCTCAGGTGGTGTTTGCCGAGCATGCGCTCAAGGCGTTCCTGAGGGACTCCGGTCAGCTTGCGTCCGGTCAACTCGGCGAGACGATTGAGGTCCAGCAGATGGCTCTGTGGAAACAAGACCATCAGCACGCCGACGGTATCTTCGACCAATATGGCTTGGACTTTCTGTGAGGCAGGCAGGCTCGTGTCATCCTTGACCTCCCGGTAGCTGATGGCTAATTTGCCAAACAGCGCCCGGATGACAGACGAGGTAGGCGGGGTTGCATCGGCGAAGGCAACTTCTGTCATGGTATGTATCCAGGTTGTTACAGTCGAAGGAGTATAACCAGCTTAGTTATGCGGCGTCGTTATGGGCCCATACTCTTTACACCTGCCCATATTGCTGGCCATGGCGCAGCCAGCGTTCCAGCAGTGGGCTTACATGTTGGGGCCAACGTTCGAGCAAGGCTTGCGCGGCGTCACGAACGGCTGGCAACAGGTCTGCGTCACGCATCAGGTCGGCGACCTTGAATTGCAGCAAGCCAGTCTGCCGGGTACCGAGCATTTCACCAGGACCGCGCAGCTCTAAATCTTTTTCAGCGATAACAAAACCATCATTAGTCTCGCGCATGATGCCCAGGCGTTGGCGACCAATCTGCGACAGGGGCGGATGATAGAGCAACACACAATGACTCGCGGCGCTACCCCGACCGACGCGCCCGCGCAACTGGTGCAACTGCGCCAGGCCAAGACGCTCCGGGTTTTCGATAATCATCAGGCTGGCATTGGGCACGTCGACGCCGACCTCAATCACCGTGGTTGCCACCAATAGCTGTAACGCCCCTTGCTTGAACTCGGCCATGACGGCGGCTTTTTCTGCGGGCTTCATGCGTCCGTGGATCAAGCCCACACGCAGTTCGCCGAGGGCACTGGTCAACTCTTCGAATGAAGTCTCGGCGGCCTGACAGGTGAGTTCTTCGGACTCTTCGATCAGGGTGCATACCCAATAGGCCTGACGCCCTTCGGCGCAGGCAGCGCGAACCCGCTCGACCACTTCGACACGGCGACTGTCGACCACCAGCACGGTATTGACCGGTGTTCGGCCCGGTGGGAGTTCGTCGAGGATCGAGGTGTCGAGGTCGGCGTAGGCGCTCATGGCCAGGGTGCGCGGGATCGGCGTTGCCGTCATGATCAGTTGATGCGGACACATCAGGCCGCCGACGCCTTTTTTGCGCAGAGCCAGGCGCTGTTGCACGCCGAAACGATGTTGTTCATCGATGATCACCAGCGCCAGATTCTTGAACTGCACTTCATCCTGAAACAGCGCGTGGGTGCCCACCACCATGGGCGTCCCCCCCGCGATCTGTTCCAGCGAGGCGGCCCGTGCCTTGCCCTTGAGCTTGCCTGCCAGCCACGCGACGTCAGTGCCCAAGGGTTCAAGCCAGCGCTTGAAATTGACGTAGTGCTGTTCAGCCAGAATCTCGGTCGGTGCCATCAGCGCCACCTGATAACCCGCTTCCAGTGCCTGCAAGGCGGCCAGGGCGGCGACCACGGTCTTGCCCGCGCCGACATCGCCCTGAATCAGGCGCAGCATGGGTTCCGGCTGACACAGGTCATAAGCGACTTCATTGCCGACCCGTTGCTGCGCCCCAGTGGGTACAAAACCAAGATTGGCGAGGAACTGCGCTGGCAGCCTTGTCGCCTTCGGCAACGCCGGGGCGCGCTGCGAGCGCAGGCTTTCACGCAGGCGTTGTTGCGACAGTTGATGGGTCAGCAACTCCTCGAACGCCAGGCGATGCTGGGCCCAATGATGGCCCAGGGCGAGTTCTTCGACGTCTGCGTCCGCTGGTGGATGGTGCAAGTAACGAATGGCTTCATCCAGTGGCGCCAGTTGATAGTCGCGCGCCAGCTCTTCAGGGAGCCAGTCGGGAAGGCTTTTTGGACCGAGCAGCGCCAGACTCTGCTGGCACAGCTGGCGCAAGCGCTGCTGAGTCAGGCCTTCGGTGGTCGGATAAATGGGTGTAAGGGTCTGCTCTACCGCGATGTGCTCATCGCCGGTCAGCGAACGGTATTCCGGGTGATAGATTTCCAGTCCAGAGGCGCCGGGCCTGGCTTCACCGTAGCAGCGCAAGTGGGTCCCACGCTTCATCCCGTCTTTTTGCGCGTTGCTGAAGTGATAAAACCGCAGGCTGAGCGTGCCCGTGCCATCGCCCAGGCGCACCAGCAGGCTGCGTCGTTTACCCATGACCACATCGGCACCGCTGACCACCCCTTCAATCACCGCATCCTGCCCGGGACGCAATGCGCCAATGGGCACGACACGGGTGCGGTCCTGATAGCGCAACGGCAAGTGGAACAGGACGTCCTGAAGGTTCTCGAGGCCAACTTTGGCCAGCTTCTCGGCCATGGCCGCGCCGACGCCTTTAAGCGCCGTAACGGAGACGTGGGACAGCTCACTCATGTCGCGACTTGGCTCGCTTCCGCTTTAGGCCGGGCCACCGAGCACAGGCGCACGGAGTCGGCGAGGATTTCGATTGCTTTTGGCCGTGGGAAGCTCGCACGCCAGGCAATGGCGACGGTGCGAAACGGCACGGGCGGGGTCAGCGGACGCACTTCGATCACGCCGGGTGCGTAGTGATGACTGTCGACTGCCGACATCGGCAGGATCGAGATGCCCAGCCCTGAGGCAACCATGTGCCGAATGGTTTCCAGTGAACTGGATTCGACCGTGGTGTGCCTTGCACCTTCGCTGCCTTTGGCCAGTGTCGGGCACGCTTCGAGCACCTGATCCCGGAAGCAATGTCCTTCGCCGAGCAGCAACAGGCTCTTGTCGTTCAGTGCTGCGGCATCGATGGACTTTTTCTGGGTCCATGGATGGTCCGCTGGCATCAGTACGTAAAACGGTTCGTCGTACAGTGGCAGGGTCAGTACGTCGGCTTCATTGAACGGCAGCGCAATGATAATCGCGTCCAACTCACCGTTGCGCAGTTTGTCGCGCAGGATATGGGTGAAGTTTTCTTCGATGTACAACGGCATTTGCGGGGCGACCCGATGCAGTTGCGGGATCAGGTGCGGGAACAGGTACGGGCCGACGGTGTAGATCGCGCCGACCTTGAGCGGCGCGGTCAGCTGGTTTTTGCCAGCTTGAGCCAGTTCACGGATGCCTTGAGCCTGTTCGAGTACTTTTTGCGCTTGAGCGACAATACCTTCGCCAACGGGCGTCAGGCGTACGGCACTCTTGCTGCGCTCGAAAATCAGCACGCCGAGTTCATCTTCAAGCTTTTTCACGCCCACCGAGAGCGTCGGCTGGCTGACATGACAGCGCTCGGCGGCGTGGCCGAAGTGCTGCTCTTGGGCGAGCGTAACGATATAGCGCAATTCTGTAAGGGTCATAACGTGCGTCCATTAAGCTGCAGACCCAGCATAGCGGCTGCAATCGATAGACGCACGTTATCAGCTGTACCCTTGCCAATCAAAAGTATGATTTCAGCGTTTTGTCAGCGAATAATCGAAAGGTGCGAGTATTTCCACTGTGCCGTTAGTCAGTGCTTCGGCTGGCGGTTTGGGCAACGGCTGTGCCCGGCGGATCATTTCAAGGGTCGCCCGATCCAGTGCGGCATTGCCGGAGGTGCCCTCAAGCGAGAATGACCGCACGTTGCCATTGGCCTCGACGACAAAGCGCAAGCGGACGGTGCCTTGTGCACCACGTCGACGAGCATCTTCGGGGTATCGCTTGTACTTGGCCAGATGCTGCTGCAATTCGCTTTTCCAGTTGGGTACGGCGTTGCTGATCGACGGCATACTCGCTGGCTGCGGCGTTGGAGCAGGCTTCGCCGCTTGCTCAGTCGAGGGTGGCGTATCTACAGGTTTTTCCTCGACAGGCTTTTCCTTCGGTGGCTCCGGTTTTTTCTGTGGTTTGGGCGACTGTGGCTTGGCTTTGGGTTTGATCACTGGCTTGGGAATAGCGATTTCCGGCGTCGGCGCTTCAGCCAGTTTCGGCAACGGCAATTCTTCCACCGGCGTCGGTGGTTGCGGCGGCGGTACGACCTCGGGCGGCGGTGGCGGTGCGGACTCTGGCAATGGCGCCAGTTCGACCATCATCGCACTGGGAGGTAGCTCGATTGCTTCGGGCGCCGACCAGCGCAGCGCGACGATAATCGCGATAGCGTGAACGGCAAGCACCAACAACAGACTACCGCTATAGCGCGTCAGTTTTTGGCGCGGGGTTATCATTTCTTACCAACCGTCTCGAGACCCACAAGGCCAACTTTCAGGTAGCCAGCGCCGCGCAAGGCGTTCATCACTTCCATCAGGTCGCCATAGTCCACGCCCTTGTCGGCCTGGAAGAAAATCGTGGTGTCTTTTTTGCCCTTGGTCTTGGCGTCGAGCACTTGCCCGAGCTGTTCGCGGCTCACCTTGTCATCACCCAGGAACAGGCTCTGATCAGCCTTGACGCTGAGGAACAGCGGCTTTTCGGGCCGCGCAACAGGCTTGGCGGTGGAGGCGGGCAGGTCGACCTTGATATCGACCGTTGCCAGCGGGGCTGCCACCATGAAGATGATCAGCAATACCAACATGACGTCGATAAACGGCGTGACGTTGATTTCGTGGTTCTCGACGAGATCATCGCCGCTGTTTTCGTTCAGATGCAGGCCCATGGTTTACCCCACTTTAACCACGTGCGGCTGCGGGCTGCGCTCGGCCGGCAGATGATCGAGGTCACGGCTGACCAGCAGCAGGACGTGTGCCGACGCATCGGATACCTGTGCTTTGTAACCCGCGATGGAGCGGGCGAAAACGTTGTAGATCACGACGGCCGGAATCGCTGCAACCAACCCCAGTGCGGTAGCCAGCAGGGCTTCGGCGATGCCGGGGGCCACAACGGCCAGGTTGGTGGTCTGGGTTTTGGCGATGCCGATGAAGCTGTTCATGATCCCCCATACGGTGCCGAACAGGCCGACGAAGGGCGCGGTGGAGCCGATGGTCGCGAGCACGCCAGTGCCATTGCTCATGTTGCGGCCACAGGCTGCAACCAGACGCTCCAGGCGGAAGCTGACCCGCTCCTTGATGCCCTCGCGTTCACGGCTGTTGGCCGACAGACGCATCTCTTCGAGGGCGTCATGCACCAACAGGTGGGTCAGCGTGCCTTCTGTGCTGGCACTGTCGCTGGCTTCCTTGAGGGTGCGGGCCTTTTTCAGGTTGACGATTTCACCGCGTAGACGACGTTTGGCGCCCACGAGTTCAAAGCCTTTGGCGATCCAGATTGTCCAGGTGATGACCGAGGCGATAGCCAGACCGATCAGGACAATTTTCACGATGATGTCGGCGTGCTGGTACATGCCCCATGGCGACAGGTCGTTGGCCATGCCGAGGCTGTTGTCGACGGCTGCTGCTGCAACTTCACCTTGCTCGACAGGCACTGCGTCGGCGATGGGGATAGCAACAGGGGCGGCAGTACCGTTGGCGGCTACGGCAGCGGCAGCATGGGCCGCAGGCGGAGTAACCGGCTCATTGGCGAAAGCGCCGGGGGCCAGCATCAAGCTGAACATCAGGGCAGTAATGCCGCGCCATGCACGCGGCAGGCTGGCAAGCTTGGTTGGCGAAGCGGGGGACTGAATGCGTGTCATGCTGGCCTGACCTGAGAGGAAAAAGGGCTTCGTTCTGCTACTTGGCACCCGGCGTGTGAGCAGGGAAGGAGAACAAACGGGCCCGCATTATTGCAAATAATTCTCGTTAACAACAAGTGACGCTGCATCTTTTCCCTGTCAGCCACACGTTTCTGATTAAATTCAGACGTCATTTTCGACCTTTTACGGCGCTGTTATCGCACGTTTATTGTGGAGTTCCAAGATGTCTGCCCCTTCTGTTCTGATTGCTGGTTGTGGTGATGTTGGAAGCCGTCTTGCCAGCCAACTACTTATTCAGGGATGGACTGTGTCCGGTTTGCGCCGGTCTGTTGCGCGCTTGCCTGCCGGGGTGCGAGGCATTGCAGGAGACCTGTTCGATGCCAACTGCCCACGCGATTGGCCGACTTCGCCTATCGAGTATCTGGTCTACAGCGCTGCGGCGACCGATCATGACGAAGCCGGTTACCGGGCCGCGTATGTAGATGGCCTGCGCAATGTATTGAGCTGGCTCAAGGAGCACGGGCAGACGCCCAAACACCTATTGTTTGTGTCCAGCAGCAGTGTGTACGGGCAACAGCAGGGAGAGTGGGTCGATGAGTCATCGGCGACCCAGGCGACAGGTTATTCCAGTCGGCTGATGCTCGAGGCCGAGCAAGTGGCCTTGCGCAGTGGCATCCCCGCCAGTGTGGTGCGCTTGACCGGTATCTATGGACCGGGCCGCGAATGGCTGCTGACGCAAGTTCGCCAGGGTTATCGCGTAGTGGTCGAGCCGCCTTTATATGGCAATCGCATTCATGCCGATGATGCCGCAGGGTTATTGGCCCACTTGCTACAGGCGAATGCCCGTGGTGCCGAACTGGATGATTGCTATATCGGCGTCGATGATGCGCCCGCGCCATTGGCCGAGGTGGTTGCGTGGCTGCGTGAGTACCTGGGTGTTACCCAGTGGTCTGCAGAGGCCAGCGTGCGTCGCGCCGGCAGCAAGCGTTGCAGCAATGCCCGGGCCCGGGCCTTGGGTTGGGTGCCGCGCTATGTCAGCTATCGTGAGGGGTATGCAGCGATACTTGAGGGGCAGAAATAAGAGTTTAAATAGGCGGCCTTCGCGAATAAATTCGCTCCCACACAGCCTGCATAGGGGTGTGGGAACGAAGGGTATAGCGCGTTAGTTTCAGTCCCGCTCAAGCAACCAGCGACGTGCGCCGGGGCGCAGGTCCGGCATTTCGTCGGACTTGGCCTGGTTGACGGCCTTGAGTATTTCCATCTGCTTGTCCTTGCGGACGAAGATCCAGGCATTGCCTTGCTGGGCTTTTTCCAGCCATAGGCTGTCGTTTTCACCGCTCATGGCTGCACAATCACCGGCTAGGCAAAGCGCGTAACGATCATTGCCTGGCAAGCCGATAACGCTGCCATCAGGCTGGAACTGGACGACGCCACCTGCACCCTCACCGTCGACAATTTTCCATTTGCCGCCCATATAGGCGCTATACAGGGCTTTCTCGAAACTGCTGCCCGGTGGAGCATCGGCAGGGCTGGGCTCTTTGGGCTGCACGAAACGTTGTTCTGGGCCTGACTCGCTGGCAGCTTGAACCAGTTCGTCGTCCTTGAGGGTCAGGTCCTCAAAGAAATTACCGTAAAAATCGACATGAAATTTACCGTCAGCGGCGCTGACGATTTTGCCCTCACTCAGCTCGAAGCCGTTGGAGAAGGCAGCCTGATTGGCTTTGGTGTCAACGTGCCATTCCAGGTTAGGCCCGTTAGCGAGCAGCGCCTGGCGCAGATTTCCACCCTTGGAGGCAGCGTCGATAGCGGTTTGATTGATCCAGATGCCGTCAGGGTTACGGTCGGCGTGGCTGGCACAGCCGCTCAAAAGTGTGGCGAGCAGCGAGAGGGCAAGCGCGAAGCGCATAGCGGAGTCCTTCCTTTGCAGAGGCGGAACGGCTAGCGCTCCGCCGAGAGATTTATTCAATAACGAGGATGGCGTCCATTTCGACCTGCGAGCCTTTTGGCAGCGCGGCAACGCCGATGGCAGCGCGGGCCGGGTAAGGCTGGTCGAAGTATTTGCCCATGATCTCGTTGACCTTGGCGAAGTGGCTCAGGTCGGTCAGGAAGATGTTCAGTTTGACGATGTCCTTGAACGATCCGCCCGCTGCTTCAGCAACGGCCTTCAGGTTTTCGAACACCTGAACGGTTTGGGCTTCGAAGCCTTCGACCAGTTCCATGGTTTTCGGGTCCAGCGGGATCTGCCCGGACATATAGACGGTATTGCCAGCTTTGATCGCCTGAGAGTAAGTGCCGATGGCTGCAGGTGCTTTGTCGCTGGTGATAACGGTCTTGGTCATGAAGAACTCCTGATGAAGTGGGTGGCTACGCGCGCATTCGGGTGATGCGGATGACCCCGGTCAGGGTGCGCAGTTTTCTGATCACGCGGGCCAGATGCACACGGTCGTGCACGCTGACCACCAGTTGGACCACGCTGATGCGACCATCGCGCTCATCCATGCTGATTTTTTCGATATTGCCGTCGGCGGCATTCACACTGCTGGCCAGCAGGGCAATCAGGCCGCGCTGATGTTCCAGCTCGACTCGCAACTCGACGTTGAATTCGCCGGTAACATCCTTGGCCCAGGACAGCTGGATGCATTTTTCCGGATTGTGGCGGATTTCACTGATATTGCGGCAGTTGTCCAGGTGCACAACCATGCCCTTGCCCGCAGACAAATGGCCGACAATCGGATCGCCCGGGATCGGCGTGCAACACTTGGCGTAGCTGAGCACCAGGCCTTCGGTGCCGCGAATCGCCAGCGGGCCTTCGGAGCTTGGCAGCTGCTCGGCGTCGCTGGTCAGCAAACGACGGGCAACGACGTAGGCCATGCGATTGCCCAAGCCAATGTCTTCGAGCAGGTCTTCGATGACCTCTACGCGGTACTCGTCCAGAATCATTTGCACGCGTTCGTCTGGAATTTTCTCCAGGGTGGTATCGAACCCGTTGAGTACCTTGTTCAGCAGGCGTTCGCCCAGGCTGATGGATTCAGAGCGGCGTTGTAGCTTGAGGGCATGGCGGATATGGGTCCGGGCTTTGCCGGTGACCACGAAATTCAGCCACGCCGGGTTCGGACGTGCGCCGGGTGCGCTGACGATCTCGACCGTCGAGCCACTTTGCAACGGCTCGGAGAGCGGTGCCAGGCGACGATTGATCCGACAGGCGATGCAGCTGTTGCCGACATCGGTGTGCACCGCATAAGCGAAATCGACAGCCGTGGAGCCTTTGGGTAGCTCCATGATCCGGCCTTTGGGCGTGAACACGTAGACCTCGTCCGGGAACAGGTCGATTTTCACGCTTTCGATGAACTCCAGCGAGTTGCCGGCGCGCTGCTGCATTTCCAGCACGCCTTTGACCCACTGGCGAGCGCGGGCATGCGTGCCTTTTTGCTGCTCATCGCCGCTGGATTTATACAGCCAGTGCGCAGCGATCCCGTTGTTCGCCATCTCTTCCATTTCGCGGGTGCGAATTTGGATTTCGATGGGTACACCATGCATGCCGAACAGCGTCGTATGCAGCGACTGGTAGCCGTTGGCCTTGGGAATCGCGATGTAATCCTTGAAGCGACCGGGTAGGGGTTTGTACAAATTATGCACAGCGCCCAGCACGCGGTAGCAAGTATCAACCTTGTCGACGATGACGCGGAACGCGTAAACGTCCATGATTTCGTTGAAGGCCCGGCGTTTGCCGCGCATCTTCTTGTAGATGCCGTACAGGTGTTTCTGCCGACCGCTGACTTCGCCTTCGATACCATCCACGGCCAGACAATGGCTCAGGGACTCTTCGATCTTGTTGACCAGCTCTTTGCGATTGCCCCGTGCGCGTTTGACCGCTTGGCCAATGCGTGAGGAGCGCATCGGGTACATGGCTTTGAACCCGAGGTCTTCGAACTCGATGCGAATGCTGTGCATGCCCAGGCGATTGGCGATGGGCGCATAGATTTCCAGGGTTTCCTTGGCGATCCGCCGACGTTTTTCCCCGGACAGGACTTCCAGCGTGCGCATGTTGTGCAGCCGGTCAGCCAGCTTGACCAGGATCACGCGAATATCGCGGGCCATGGCCATGGCCATCTTCTGGAAGTTTTCAGCTTGCGCCTCGGCCTTGGTCTCGAAGTTCATCTGAGTCAGCTTGCTGACTCCATCGACCAGTTCGGCCACGGTTTCGCCGAACTGCGCACAGAGTGCTTCCTTGGCGATTCCGGTGTCTTCGATCACGTCATGCAGCATGGCCGCCATCAGGCTTTGATGGTCCATGTGCATGCTGGCAAGAATGTTCGCGACCGCTAGAGGGTGCGTGACGTAGGCTTCACCGCTGCGACGGCGTTGGCCGTCGTGGGCTTGTTCGGCATAGAAATACGCTCGGCGGACCAGATTGACCTGGTCTTTACCGAGGTAGGTCGACAGACGATCGGCGAGGGCGTCTATGCTCGGCAAGGCGTTACCCCCTGCCGATGGCTTTTGCCCTGTGCCGTACTACGTCGACCAGGCATAGGCTTAGCCGGCCTCGTGGGACTCGTCGTCGAAGTTTGCGAACAACGGCTCATCTTCAACAATCTCAGCCTCTGCAATAACAGCGTAACTCATCAGGCCTGCTGCGATTTCACGCAGTGCCATAACGGTAGGCTTGTCGTTTTCCCACGGCAGTTTTGGCTCTTTACCGCCGGTAGCCAATTGACGGGCACGCTTGGTAGAGAGCATGACCAGCTCAAAGCGATTAACGACGTGGTCTAGGCAGTCTTCAACGGTCACGCGGGCCATGGGTATTCCTCGTAGCAAATGCAGTATGCGCGGTGCCCGGATGGGCGAGCGGACTGAACAGTTTAAAAAATCACCAGCGTTTAGGGAAGCGCTGATTTCTCAAGGGCACCCCAATACGCCGCTTATGCACGCTTAAAGTGTCCGAAAAGTGCTTTTCAGGCCAGCAGTCGGCGGAGCAAATCGCTGAAACGCTGCTGTTGCGGTTTCTGCTTCAACTGGTTGGCACGGAAGATGGCTTTGAGGTCTTCCAGGGCCGTGGCGAAGTCATCGTTGATCACAATGAAGTCATATTCCACGTAATGGCTCATCTCGTTGACCGCTTCACGCATGCGCCCTTCGATGATCTCATCGCTGTCCTGGCCACGGTTGGTCAGGCGCTGACGCAACGCCTGCTGGGTGGGCGGCAGGATGAAAATCGAGCGCGCATCGGGCAGCAATTTGCGCACTTGTTCGGCGCCTTGCCAGTCGATTTCCAGGATCAGGTCATGGCCTTCATCAAGGGTTTGTTGCAGGCGGCTCTGCGAGGTGCCGTACAGATTGCCGAAGACTTCTGCCTGTTCAAGAAAATCGCCGTGCTCGACCATCCGCACAAACTGGGCGCGGTCGACGAAGTGATAGTTCACCCCGTCGATTTCACCGGGACGCATGGCCCGCGTGGTGTGCGAGACCGAGACGCGGATCAGCGGCTGGGCGTCGATCAGGGCTTTGACCAGGCTGGTTTTGCCCGCGCCAGAGGGTGCAGAAACGATATACAGGGTGCCGGTGCTGTGGGTCATGTCGGGGTAGCCTTACTCAATATTCTGCACTTGTTCACGCATCTGCTCGATCAACACCTTGAGGTTGACCGCTGCCTGAGTGCTGCGCGGGTCGAAAGCTTTGGAGCCCAATGTATTGGCTTCGCGGTTGAGTTCCTGCATCAGGAAGTCCAGGCGCCGCCCGGCTTGCCCACCGCTCTTGAGGACGCGTTTCACTTCGGTGACGTGGGTGCTGAGGCGGTCCAGTTCTTCGGCGACGTCGCTTTTCTGCGCGAGCAGGACCATTTCCTGTTCCAGACGCTGAGGATCAAGCTCAGCCTTCATGTCGGCAAAGCGATCCATTACCTTTTGGCGCTGGTTCGCGAGCATCTGCGGCACCAACGTTCGCAGGGTCGCGACTTCTTCGTTTATCGAGGTCAACCGTTCGTCGAGAAGTTTGGCCAGATCGGCGCCTTCACGGCCACGACCGGCTTTGAGCTCGCTCAATGCTTCATTGAACAGGGCCAGTGCGTCGTTATTGAGTGCCTGCGGATCGCTGGCGTCGGCCACCAGCACGCCCGGCCACGCGAGTACTTCCAGCGGATTCAGAGGGGCAGGCTGTTTGATCAGGCTGGCGACGGTCTCCGCAGCAGCGACCAATTGCGCCGCGCGTTCACGATCAACCTGCAGCGGTTTGCCGGCGGTCTCCTCGACGAAGCGCAAGGTGCATTCCACCTTGCCGCGTGACAACCCTTGACGCAGAGCTTCGCGGACTGCGCTTTCCAGGTCGCGAAAGGACTCTGGCAAGCGCAGATGGGGCTCGAGATAACGATGATTGACCGAGCGCAGTTCCCAACTCAGGGTGCCTTGGGTGCCGGCCCGTTCGACTCGGGCGAAGGCAGTCATGCTGTGCACCATGGGAAATACCTCGTAGGTTCAGGAGTGAGGAGGCTGTCGTGGGCGTTGAACTGCCCCTATAAATGTTATCAATAGCCGACAGGCTGCGAAGGCGCAGGATTGTAGCGCAGTGCAGTGGATGCTCCCAAACTGGCGATGCGACTAGGTGCTGCCGAACGTCGGTCCTGCGACCGTTGGTGGGTCTGAATCCGCCCGGTAAATTTTTAGAGGTGCCCAGGCCGGGCTGTGAACACTATAATGCTCGGCAGATTTTCCGTCTCAGTACAGGTATCCCCAAATGAAACGTCCAAGTGGCCGCGCAGCCGATCAGCTCCGCTCGATCCGCATCACCCGCAACTACACCAAACACGCCGAGGGTTCTGTACTGGTCGAGTTTGGTGACACCAAAGTGATTTGTACGGTCAGCGTCGAGAGCGGCGTACCGCGTTTCCTGAAAGGTCAGGGCCAAGGCTGGCTGACGGCTGAATACGGCATGCTGCCGCGCGCTACTGGCGAGCGCAACCAGCGTGAAGCGAGCCGTGGCAAGCAAGGCGGTCGCACATTGGAAATTCAACGTTTGATCGGTCGCTCCCTGCGTGCAGCGTTGGATATGTCGAAGCTGGGCGAAGTGACGCTGTATGTCGATTGCGATGTCATCCAGGCTGATGGCGGCACACGTACCGCGTCCATCACCGGCGCTATGGTTGCGTTGGTCGATGCCTTGAAAGTGATTAAGAAGCGTGGCGGCCTCAAAGGCGGCGATCCACTCAAGCAAATGATCGCTGCGGTGTCGGTGGGTATGTATCAGGGTGAGCCTGTGCTTGACCTCGACTACCTGGAAGACTCCGCTGCCGAGACCGACCTCAACGTGGTGGTGACCAGTGCTGGTGGCTTTATCGAAATTCAAGGCACCGCTGAAGGCGCACCGTTCCAGCCAGAAGAGCTGACCGCGATGTTGGCACTGGCCAATAAAGGCATTGCTGAGCTGTTCGAACTGCAACGTGCCGCACTGGCCGACTGATTGGCCTGGCTTGTCTGCGATCCGGTGCGAAATGCCGGGCCTTTCATCGCAGGCAAGCCTGCTCCTACAGTTTTTTGCGTCAACAGCCACAAAAAAGCCGACACGAAGTCGGCTTTTTTGTGGGCGGCGGGACGTCAGATGGTCAACGTCCAGTCGTAATCCACGATCAATGGAGCGTGCTGCGAGAAGCGCGGCTGACGTGGCAGGCGAGCGCTTCGTACAAAGCGGCGCAGGCCTGGAGTCAGCAGCTGATAGTCGAAGCGCCAACCGAGGTTGAGCATTTCGGCTTGTTCGTTATCTGGCCACCAGCTGTATTGATCGCCTTCGCGGCTGACTTCACGCAGGGCATCGACATAACCCATGGTGCCGACAATCTCGTCCATCCAGGCGCGCTCTGGCGCCAGGAAACCCGGTGATTGCTGGCTGTCACGCCAGTTTTTGATGTCGAGCTTCTGTTGCGCAACATACAGCGAGCCGCAATAGATGTACTCACGACGCTTGCGCCGTTGTTTGTCCAGGTAGCGCGCGAAATCGTCCATGAGCTTGAACTTCTGGTTCAAGTCTTCGTCGCCGTTCATCCCCGAAGGAAGCAGCAAGGTCGCAATACTGACCTTGTCGAAGTCCGCTTGCAGGTAGCGCCCGTAACGGTCGGCCGTTTCGAAGCCAAGACCGGTGATAACCGCCTTTGGCTGCAACCGCGAATAGAGCGCCACACCGCCTTGGGCAGGGACTTCAGCATCGCAGGCATAAAGGAAGTAACCATCCAGTTGGAAGGCTGGGTCGTCCAGTTCAAAGGCGGATGCGCGTGTGTCCTGTAGGCAGATGACGTCAGCATTCTGGGCTTGTAGCCAACTGAGCAAACCACGCTCGACTGCAGCCTGAATGCCATTTACGTTCACACTGATGATCCGCATAAATGGCCCCAAAAATCGCGTGCGTGTATGATACCCGAGCTCTACCTAATTAGCTAAATCCGTGGTATTTGGGGCTTTTTTCATGCAAGCGTATCAGCGCGAATTCATTCGTTTTGCCATCGATCGTGGTGTTTTACGCTTCGGTGAGTTCACTTTGAAGTCTGGACGGACCAGTCCATATTTCTTCAATGCCGGTCTGTTCAACAGTGGTTCTGCCCTGGCTCAGCTCGGTCGTTTCTATGCCACTGCGGTGGTCGAGAGCGGTATTTCTTTTGATGTCCTGTTCGGGCCAGCCTACAAAGGCATTCCTCTGGCGGCCACGACGGCCGTGGCGTTGGCTGAACATCATCAGCGGGATCTGCCTTGGTGCTTCAATCGCAAAGAAGTCAAAGCTCACGGCGAAGGCGGAAGCCTGGTCGGTGCGCCACTGCAAGGCAATGTGTTGATCATCGACGACGTGATCACTGCCGGTACGGCCATTCGTGAGGTCATGCAGATCATCAAGGACCAGGGCGCGACAGCGGCCGGTGTGTTGATCGCGCTGAATCGTCAGGAACGTGGCAACGGTGAGCTGTCGGCGATTCAGGAGGTCGAGCGTGACTTCGGCATCCCGGTGATCAGCATCGTGTCCTTGAATCAGGTGCTGCAATTCTTGGCCGACGATCCGCAACTCAAGCAACATTTGCCTGCGGTCGAGGCTTATCGGGCGCAGTACGGAATTTGAGGATGCTGTGTTTATGCTCAAACTGAGCGCCGTGGGGCTGTTGTTGGCATTGAATGTGATGACTGTACAGGCTGCGGATAAAGCGCCTGTGTTGCTCTATCGCTATGTCGACAACAAGGGCGGGATGGTCCTTGATCGTCAAGGCGTACCGCCGGAGTACGTCGGTAAAGGCTACCAGGTGCTCAATGAGCGGGGGCGGGTGATACAGGTCGTGCCGCCAGCGCCCACGGTTGAGGAAATCCAGCGTCAGCAGGCCGACAAGGTCAAGGCCGACGCCAATGCGCAGTTGCTGCATTTGTACAGCAGCGTCGACGATGTCGATCGCGCTAAAACCCGCAAGCTCGCCGAGCTGGATGCGCTGATTGGCGTGGCACAAGGCAACTTGCAAGGCTTGAGCTCCCAGCAGAACACGCTTCAGGGCCAGGCAGCCGACCAGGAGCGGGGCGGGCATGTCGTGCCTCAGCCGTTACTGGATCAGATGAACGGCCTGCGTGACGACCAGCAGAGCCTCAAGGCTGAAATCGTCCGTTATCAAACGTCACGCAAACAGGCTGAAGCCGATTTTGCGGTTGATCGGGTGCGGGTTCAGCAGTTAGTGCATTGATAGGCTGCTGAAAAAAAGGCCCCGTCCGGTGTGAACCGGACGGGGCCTTTCAGTTTTTGACGGTTACCGAACCATCAATGCCGCTTGCGGTTGGTGATCTGAGTGCCTACGCCGCTGTCGGTGAAGATCTCCAGCAGCACGGCATTGGGCACACGGCCGTCTATGATGTGCGAGCTGTGGACGCCACCCTGAACCGCTTCCAGCGCGCACCGGATCTTGGGCAGCATGCCGCCGTAGATGGTGCCGTCAGCGATCAGGCCGTCGACTTGTTCGGTGGTCAGTCCGGTCAGGACTTCGCCTTGTTTATTCATCAAGCCGGCGATGTTGGTCAGCAAAATCAGCTTTTCGGCCTTGAGGGCTTCAGCGACTTTGCCTGCAACCAGGTCGGCGTTGATGTTGTACGACTCACCATTGGGGCCGACGCCGATGGGCGCGATGACTGGAATGAAATCGCCTTTGACCAGCATGTTCAGCAGGTCAGTGTTGACCCCGACCACTTCGCCGACCTGGCCGATATCAATGATTTCCGGCTTGGTCATTTCCGGTGTTTGCCGAGTGACGGTGAGCTTTCGCGCACGAATCAGCTCCGCGTCCTTGCCTGTCAGACCAATAGCGCTGCCGCCATGGCGGTTGATCAGGTTGACGATGTCCTTGTTGACCTGGCCGCCCAGGACCATTTCCACCACGTCCATGGTTTGCGCGTCAGTCACGCGCATGCCATCGATGAAGTGGCTTTCGATGGACAGACGCTTGAGCAGGTCGCCGATCTGTGGGCCGCCGCCGTGAACCACTACCGGGTGGATACCGACTGCTTTCATCAGCACGATATCGCGCGCAAAGCCCGTTTTCAGCTCGTCGCTCTCCATAGCGTTGCCGCCGTATTTGATCACCAGCGTCTTGCCGACAAATCGGCGAATGTAGGGCAGCGCTTCGGACAAAACTTTGGCTACATTGGCAGCGGCATCACGTTCGAGGGTCATTCAGGGCTCCAGTGAAAACAGGGGTTCATTCAAAACGGTAATGGGAGGTCGGGCGCAACGTTCTTCAGTTGAGCGTGGAACACGTCCTTGATTCGCTGCAATTCGGCTTCAGTGTCGGCTTCGAAGCGTAATACCAGCACAGGCGTGGTATTGGAAGCGCGAACCAGACCCCAGCCTTCGGGGTAGTCCACTCGCACGCCATCGATGCTGGTCAACTGAGCGTCACCCCATTGGGCGTCGCGTTGCAGCGCTTCAATGATGCTGAACTTGGTCACATCCGTCACATCGATATTGATTTCCGGTGTGGAAATATCATTCGGGAAGGTCGCGAACACTTCTTCAGCAGTGCCCTTCTCCTGGCTGAGAATTTCCAGCAGGCGCGCAGCGCTGTAGATGCCGTCGTCGAAACCGAACCAGCGCTCCTTGAAGAAGATGTGCCCGCTCATTTCGCCCGCCAGCAGCGCACCGCTTTCTCGCATTTTCTTTTTGATCAGCGAATGACCGGTCTTCCACATCACCGGACGACCGCCGTATTCGCGAATCAGCGGGGTCAGGCGGCGGGTGCATTTGACGTCGAAAATGATATCGGCACCGGGATTGCGCGACACCACATCTTTGGCGAACAGCATCAACAGGCGATCCGGGAACACGATGTTGCCGGTGTTCGTGACGACGCCTACGCGGTCACCGTCACCGTCGAAGGCCAGGCCCAGGTCGGCACCGGTTTCCTTGACCTTGGCGATCAGGTCGACGAGGTTTTCCGGTTTGCCTGGATCAGGATGGTGATTCGGGAAGTTGCCGTCGACGTCGCAGAACAGCGGGATGACTTCGCAATTCAGGGCTTCGAGCAGTTGCGGGGCGATCACGCCAGCCGCGCCGTTGCCGCAGTCGACCACGACTTTCATGCGCCGGGCGAGGACCACGTCTGAGGTGATCTGCTTGAAGTAGAGATCAAGGATTTCGACTTTCTTGATGCTGCCTTTGCCGGTGGTCAGGTCGTTGGTTTTCAGGCGAGTGTGCAGGGCCTGGATCTGCTCATTGGCCAGGGTGTCGCCGGCGATAACGATCTTGAAACCGTTGTAGTCTCGTGGGTTGTGGCTGCCGGTCAGCATCACACCGGTTTTGCCAGCCAGTACGTTGGCGGCGTAATAGAGCGCTGGGGTCGGCACCAAGCCCACGTCGCTGACGTGGCAGCCGCTGTCGTGCAGGCCCTGAATCAGTTGCTGTACCAGTTCCGGGCCAGACAGGCGGCCGTCGCGGCCTACCGAGACGTTAGGTTCATTCTGGGCCAGGCTCTCGGAGCCGATGGCGCGACCGATCCAGTAAGCCGTTTCTGCGAAAAGGGTGTCACCGACGACGCCACGGATGTCGTAGGCGCGGAAGATGTTGTCAGGAAATTTGGGTGCGACCAATGCTGTGCTGCTCATGACGTGGGGGTGCTCCAATCTCAGGAAATCCTGGTTTTCGTCGAGGATGTCGATATCGAGAATATCGGTATCTTGAAACAGCGGATCGACCCACTCAGTACGCGGGGCGTTGGGCTGAGTCGACGCTGGGGCACTGCTTGTCGCTAAGTCGTTATTGAAGCTGTTCTTGTCACTTGAGGCGCCGTGTACCGCAGATGACGGCGCGTTACGCAGTGAAAATCGCGCCAGACTCTGCGCTAGCCCATTCAGGGCCGGCAGGCTTAAACCGAAAGCTTTGACGGCTTTTCCGCCTGAGAGTTCTTGAAGCAGTTGGTCTAGCTGTCGGGCGTCTGCCGAAATACGTCGCTGCAAAGCGCTGTCATTTAGGTATAGCCCAAGCACAACACCGGCCAGAGCGACCAGCGCCGCCAGCGCTAAAAATAGCCAGGGCACTGATGAATCGAGTGCGGGGCCCGGCGTGAAGTCGAGTTTCCAGTTTGGCTGGCCGGTATCGAACGCTTGTGGGGAGCCTGCCGCCGGCTGACCGCGTTGCAGCAAAATTTGTCCGGGACTGGCGCCGAATTGCTGGGTTACTTGTACCTGGCCGATGTCAGCGGGCAATACCGGCAGTGCACTCAGCACTCCTTGCAGGTCGAACGCCAGCAGCAGCGTGCCGGTGATCGGCGCGCTCGGGCTCGCCCGCAGCGGCGCAGCGCTATAGACCAGCCAGCGCTCACCGACTTTGCGCGCCTCGGGGGAAGGGGGCTGACCTTGTGCTGCCTTGTTGAGCATCTCCAGCGTGGAGAAATTCACCGGCAATGGGCCTTGCGCATCGACGTCTGTCTGGCCCAGATGATGGAGTCGGGCACCCACCACGCTGTTGTGATAACGCAGTTGGTCTTCGGCGCGACCGATCAAGGCGGGATCGTTGCTTTGCAGTGCTTGATCCAGTGCCCCATCGAGTGCGGCAGCTTGCGTCTCGGCGTTCAGTTGCTTGAGTGCCAGGCCCAATGCGCCGGCCTGGCTAGAGCCCCAGGCCTGGCTGAGCCGGGCGTGCTGTTGCGGATTGCTGAAGAGCGCCAGCCACAGCAACACGCTGGCCGCGAGCAGCCCGACGACAGCCGATGCAAGGCCGGGCGAAAGGATGGGTTGACGCGCAGCTGATGGCTGGCTGTCCGGGGTTAGCGAGTGATTGCTTGCTGTGGCCGTGCGGTTGAAGCCTTTCACATAACCTCTCCCCGGTATTCATCCTGAATCGCAAAGGGTCTTTCCTGGACCGTTGGATACCCGTTGTGGGCCCAAACGGCTGGGTTAGGGTTCAAGTGGCTACTTGGGAGCCGTCTCAGTGACTGCCTGAGTGACCAAAGCCGCCAGCACCGCGCTGGCTTTCGTCGAATTCTTCGACCAGCTCGAAATGGGCCTGCACGACCGGCACCAATATCAGTTGAGCAAGGCGTTCGCCGATTGAAATCTTGAACGAGGTCTGACCGCGATTCCAGCAAGACACCATCAGCTCGCCTTGGTAATCGGAGTCGATCAGGCCGACCAGATTGCCCAACACGATGCCGTGTTTATGGCCAAGGCCCGAGCGCGGCAGGATCAGCGCGGCAAGGCCGGGGTCGCCAATGTAAATCGACAGCCCGGTGGGGATCAGCAAGGTCTGGCCCGGTTCGATGACCGTGTCCTCTTGCAACATGGCGCGCAGGTCTAGCCCGGCGGAGCCCACGGTGGCGTACGCCGGAAGAGGGAAGTCGCTACCAATGCGGGGGTCGAGGATCTTGGCTTGTAAAGCATGCATACGTGATTAAACCTGGTTCAGACGGTCGGCGATAAAAGTGATCAGCTGGCGGGCAATCTTGCCTTTGCTGGTCTGGGCAAAAACTGTTTCGTGCAGCGTTCTGTCGATCACGCTGCACGCGTTCTCTTCGCTGTTGAAACCGATGCTGGGGTTAGCCACATCGTTGGCGACGATCAGGTCAAGGTTCTTGTCCTTGAGCTTGCGTGCAGCGTAGTCGAGCAAGTGTTCGGTTTCGGCAGCGAAGCCGACACTGAATGGACGGTCCGGGCGGCGAGCGATGGTTGCGAGAATGTCCGGGTTGCGGACCATCTGCAATAGAAGACCGTCACCGTTGCTGGGGTCTTTTTTGAGTTTGTGCGGTGCGACCACTTCGGGACGGTAATCGGCCACCGCAGCGGAGGCGATAAACAGATCGCAAGGGATAGCGGCTTCGCAGGCGGCAAGCATGTCACGCGCGCTGACCACGTCGATCCGGGTGACGCGGTCCGGGGTTTGCAGATTGACCGGGCCGGTGATCAAGGTCACCCGTGCGCCCGCTTCAACCGCCGCTTCGGCCAAGGCAAAACCCATTTTTCCCGAGCTGTGGTTGGTGATGTAGCGCACCGGGTCGATGTTTTCTTGCGTCGGGCCAGCGGTGATCAGTACGTGCTTGCCGGTCAGCGACTCGCGCCGAAAACAATCGGCAGCACATTGCGCCAGGTCATTGGCTTCGAGCATGCGGCCAAAGCCGACATCGCCGCAGGCCTGGCTGCCCGAAGCGGGGCCGAACATGCACATGCCGCGCTCTTCGAGCAAACGGGTGTTGGCCTGAGTCGCCGGATCGCGCCACATCGCCTGGTTCATTGCCGGCGCCAGCGCTACGGGGGCATCAGTGGCCAGCACGACGGTGGTCAACAGGTCATTGGCAATGCCATGGGCCAGGCGCGCGATCAGGTCGGCGGTGGCCGGGGCGATCAGCACCAGGTCGGCCCACTTGGCCAGTTCGATATGACCCATTGCGGCTTCTGCGGCTGGATCGAGCAAATCCATGTGTACCGGGTTACCGGACAGGGCTTGCATGGTCAGTGGGGTGATGAACTCACTGCCACCACGGGTCATGACAACACGTACTTCTGCGCCTTGGTCGAGCAACCGACGGACCAGTTCTGCGCTCTTGTAGGCCGCGATGCCGCCGCCGACGCCGAGAACGATGCGTTTCCGATACAGCCGCTGCATAGGCCTGCCTTTTAATCGAGTGAACGCGACGGCGATGACGCCTCCCCAGGCCAGATCGCCGCGCTAAAAGATGGGCTAAGATAGCACAGCGACCGCACGGGAACAGCGGCGCCCACACACAGGGAGGTGCTATGAGTATTCGTGACTGGCCTGCGGCGGAACGTCCGCGGGAGAAGCTTCTTGAACTGGGGTCGGCGAGTCTTTCCGATGCCGAATTGTTGGCGATTTTTTTGCGTACAGGTGTCGCTGGAAAAAGCGCGGTGGACCTGGCGCGACATCTGCTGAAGCAATTTGGCAGCCTCAGATCCTTGCTGGAGGCGGACCTGCAAACCTTCTGTCTGGAGTTGGGGTTGGGCCCAGCGAAGTTCGCGCAGTTGCAGGCGGTGATGGAAATATCCCGTCGGCACATGGCCGAACGCTTGAAGCGTGATTCAAGCCTGGAAAACCCACAAGGCGTACGCGATTACCTCAAGGCGTTGCTCAGGCATGAGCCGCACGAGGTTTTTGGTTGTCTGTTTCTGGACACCAAGCATCGTGTTTTGGCGTTTGAGGCGTTGTTTCGAGGCTCGATCAGTTGCGCCCAGGTCCATCCCCGGCAAGTGGTCAAGCGCGCCCTGGCTCACAATGCGGCGGCGTTGATCCTGTGCCACAACCATCCGTCCGGCGTGCCCGAGCCCAGCGAGGCCGATCACCACCTGACCCAACTGCTCAAGGACGCCCTGAAAATGATCGACGTGCAGGTGCTCGATCATTTCATCATCGGCGACGGTGACCCGTTGTCGATGGTGGAAGCCGGTTTGATGTGAGAAGCACAGGCCGTGCGCAGCGGGTGCGCGGCCTGTTGATCGTACGAAAAATGTACAGCGCGTTATTTTCGTCCTACGTCTACTCCAGCGTGACGTGGGAAAAGTCCTGACGACCGAACGGACTCACCTGATAACCCTGTACGTTTTTGCGCGTCAAAGCGGCGGCAGTCGGATGAGCCAGTGGCAGCCACAACGCTTGTTGCTGGATTTGCGTCTGAGCCTTGATGTACAGCGTACTGCGCTCGGCTTGATCGCTGGTGGCTTTGCCTGCGCTGATCAGCTTGTCCAGGCCTTGGTCGCAATAACGGGCGAAATTGGTCCCTGGGGTCACGGCGGCACAGGAGAATTGCGGTGTCAGGAAGTTGTCCGGATCGCCGTTATCGCCTGCCCAACCCATGAACAGCAGGTCATGCTCGCCGGCCTTGGCGCGCCGAATCAGCTCGCCCCATTCGATGATTTTGATCTCGGCCTTGATCCCGACTTTAGCCAAATCCGCCTGCAACAGTTGCGCGCCGAGACTCGGATTCGGGTTGAGGAGGCTGCCGGACGGGCGCGTCCAGATCGTGGTTTTGAAGCCATCCTTCAGCCCTGCTTTGGCCAGCAACTCACGGGCTTTGGCCGGATTATACGGATAGCCGGGAAGGTCTTTGGCGTAGCTCCAAGTGTTGGGTGGATAAACGCCGGTCGCTTTTTCGGCGGTGTCTTCGAATACCGCTTTGAGGTAGCTGTTTTTATCGAAAGCGAGGTTGATTGCCTGGCGTACCTCAGGTTTGTCCAGCGGTGGATGCTGGCTGTTGATCGCGACAAAGGCGGTCATGAACGCAGCTGTCTTTTCGATAGTCAGCTTAGGGTCTTTGCTGGCGGCCTGAATGTCCAGAGGCTTGGGTGAAAGGGCGATCTGGCACTCGTTCTGACGGATTTTCTGCAGGCGCACGTTGGCGTCCGGCGTGATCGCATACACCAGTGCATCGACGGCGGGCTTGCCACCGAAGTAATCCGGGTTGGCGGCGTACCGCACCACCGCGTCCTTCTGAAAACGCTTGAACACGAACGGGCCGGTGCCGATGGGCTGGCTGTTGAGTTTTTCCGGGGTGCCCGCCTTGAGCAGCTGTGCGGTGTATTCGGCCGAATAAATCGACGCAAAACCCATGCTCAGCGTTGCCAGGAAGGTCGAATCCGGGTGGTCGAGGGTGAACCGGACGGTGTGAGCGTCAGGTGCTTCTATGTTCTTGATCAGCGCAGGTAACTGCATCGATTGTGCATGTGGAAAGCCACTTTGGGCGACCTTGTGCCACGGGTTGGCAGGGTCGAGCATGCGCTGGAAGCTGAACTGCACATCTTCTGCGGTCAGGTCGCGGGTCGGATTGAAATAATCGGTACGGTGAAACTTCACCCCGGCGCGCAGTTTGAAGTCATAGGTCAGCCCATCAGCCGAGATACTCCAGCTCTCAGCCAGACTGGGCACTAGTTTGCCGCTTTGCGCGTCGAACTCCACCAGGCGGTTCATCAGCACGTCGGCCGAGGCATTGGTCGTCGTGAGCGAGTTGTACTGCACCACGTCAAACCCTTCGGGGCTGGCTTCCGTGCAGACGCTGAGGGTGGTCGCAGCCTGAGCCAACAGCGGGCTGAACAAGGGCGCGAGCAGGAAGGGTAGGGCTGCGAAACGTATAAGACGCATGGCGATAGTCCTGTCAGAGAGGGCCCCATCTGCGGGCGCAGTCTGGTGAGCGACTTACCCTAGACTATGCATAGGCACAGGACAATCTATCTGGAGCGACGAATGGTCGATTTCCTGCCGTGCCCCGCATTGGTTGATCCGGCGGGCAAAGCACGGTCTGTCAAAACAAGGTAATGTGCATGCGTTGTTGTTGCATCGCAGGGTTTCTGATATAAAGCAGCGCTCTTTTCTAGGGGCCCGGTTCCTTCGTTTGTAGGCGTAGCCGGTAAGACCCCTAAAGAAACGCGGCGCCTGGCGCCAAATGACTGAGAGATTAAGCGGCCAACCCATGCCGGGTTGGGCATGTGGTTTTAGAGGGCTGAGGCATGTCGAGAGTATGTCAAGTTACCGGTAAGGGTCCGGTAACTGGGAATAACATTTCCCACGCAAACAACAAAACCCGTCGTCGTTTCCTGCCGAACCTGCAGCATCACCGCTTCTGGGTCGAGTCCGAGAATCGTTTTGTGCGTCTGCGCGTATCTGCCAAAGGCATGCGTATCATCGACAAGCGTGGCATTGATGTCATTCTTCTCGAAATTCGCGCCAATGGCGCTAAGGTCTAAGGGAGATAATCATGCGTGAATTGATCCGTTTGGTGTCGAGCGCTAACACAGGCCATTTCTACACCACCGATAAGAACAAGCGCACCACTCCGGACAAAATCGAAATTAAAAAATTCGATCCGGTTGCTCGTAAGCACGTGATCTACAAAGAAGCCAAAATCAAGTAATTGATTTTCTTCTTACGAAAAAACCCGCCTGCGAAGGCGGGTTTTTTTGTGTCTGAATTTCAGTGAAAGCAGCCGCTACTCAGACCTTCTGTTCGAACGCCACATACACCTTGCGACAGGCTTCGAGAACTTCCCAGGTACCTTTGAAGCCCGCAGGAATCACAAACCGATCACCCGCGCGCAGGGTTTTCGCGTTGCCGTCCTCGTCGCGCAGCACCGATACGCCCTGCACGATCTCGCAATACTCATGTTCGGTGTAATTCACCGCCCATTGACCGACGGCCCCTTCCCAAACGCCTGCGCTGAGCTGGCCGCAGGGACTGTTGTAATGGTTGTAGAGGGTTTGCTCCGGACTGCCCTTGAGGATTTTTTCTGGCGCGGGCAGGTAGTGCTCTGGCGTGGTATTGGCCTGGCTGAAATCGACAATATTTTCGATGTTCATCGTGTGTTCTCCCCGCTAACGCGTTTTATGTTGAATAAAATGAACAACAAAACGCCGTTTGGCTCGAAGTGTCAAATATATTGGAAATTTCCCGGTCACTTGGTTTAGGGTGATGGTTGCCTTTGGCTCATGCCATCCGTATTCAAAAAACAACAGGAGGACACTCGTATGACCACCCTGACTCGTGCTGACTGGGAACAACGTGCCAAAGATCTGAAGATCGAGGGCCGTGCTTACATCAACGGTGAATACACCGCTGCGGCGTCTGGCGCCACCTTCGAATGCATCAGCCCGGTCGATGGACGCGTCCTGGCGCAGGTTGCCAGCTGCGATGCCGCCGACGCCCAGCGTGCTGTCGATAGCGCCCGCGCTACGTTCAATTCTGGCGTGTGGTCACGTCTGGCCCCTGTCAAACGCAAGGCGGCGATGATCCGTTTTGCGGGTCTGCTGAAGAAGAACGCTGAAGAATTGGCCCTGCTCGAAACCCTCGACATGGGCAAGCCGATCAGTGACTCGCTGAACATCGATGTCCCCGGTGCCGCCCAGGCGCTGAGTTGGAGCGGTGAAGCAATCGACAAAATTTACGACGAAGTGGCCGCCACGCCCCACGACCAACTGGGTCTGGTGACGCGCGAGCCCATCGGTGTCGTGGCGGCCATCGTGCCGTGGAACTTCCCGCTGATGATGGCTTGCTGGAAACTCGGTCCAGCGCTGTCCACCGGCAACTCGGTGATCCTGAAGCCGTCGGAAAAGTCTCCGTTGACCGCTATTCGCATCGCCCAACTGGCGGTTGAAGCCGGTATCCCGGCGGGCGTGCTCAACGTGCTGCCCGGCTATGGTCACACCGTCGGCAAGGCACTGGCCTTGCACATGGATGTCGACACGCTGGTCTTCACCGGCTCGACCAGAACCGCCAAGCAGTTGCTGATCTATTCCGGCGAATCGAACATGAAGCGCATCTGGCTGGAAGCCGGAGGCAAGAGCCCGAATATCGTATTTGCTGACGCCCCAGACCTGAAGGCCGCCGCCGAATCGGCTGCTGGCGCCATCGCCTTCAACCAGGGCGAAGTGTGCACCGCGGGTTCGCGTCTGCTGGTCGAACGGTCGATCAAGGACACGTTCCTGCCGCTGGTGATCGAAGCGCTCAAGGCCTGGAAACCAGGTAATCCGCTGGATCCGCAAACCAACGTGGGTGCGGTGGTCGATACCCAGCAGTTGAACACCGTGTTGTCCTACATCGAGTCGGGTCACGCCGATGGCGCCACGTTGGTTGCAGGGGGCAAGCGCACGCTGCAGGAAACAGGCGGCACGTATGTTGAACCGACGATTTTTGATGGCGTCAGTAACGCGATGAAAATTGCTCAGGAAGAAATCTTCGGCCCAGTGCTGTCGGTGATTGCCTTCGATACCGTGGAGGAAGCCATTCAGATCGCCAACGACACGCTTTATGGCTTGGCTGCTGCTGTCTGGACCGCCAACCTGTCCAAAGCTCACCTGACGGCCAAGGCGCTGCGTGCCGGTAGTGTGTGGATCAACCAGTACGATGGCGGCGACATGACCGCACCGTTCGGTGGTTTCAAGCAATCGGGCAATGGCCGCGATAAATCGCTGCACGCGTTCGACAAGTACACCGAGCTGAAGGCGACCTGGATCAAGTTGTAACCCAGGGAGACCTCGTTGATACATTCGTGCCTGCAGGACAGTGACCCACTGTAGGCACGAATTTATTCGAGGTGTGCAAGATAGCTGAAAACCAGCCGGGCTCTCCACATCAGGAAGTCCGGCTGTTTTGTTTTGACCGTCGGTACACGTTATCCACAGGAGCGTGGGCAATGCGTTGGGGTGCTTATTTTGCTGTTCTGGCCTCAGTCCTGAGTGTCGGATTGGCCTTGGGCGTGAGCATGCCGTTGGTGTCCTTGCGTCTGGAAAGCTGGGGCTACGGCTCTTTTGCCATCGGGGTGATGGCGGCGATGCCAGCGATTGGCGTGCTGGTCGGGGCGAGTTTCACCAGCCGGCTGGCGGCGCGCTTCGGAACGCCACTGCTGATGCGTTTGTGCTTATGGGCCGGGGCGTTGTCCATCGGTTTGCTGGCCTTGTTACCCAACTACTGGGTGTGGGTGGTATTGCGCCTGCTGATCGGGGTCATCCTGACCATTGTGTTCATCCTCGGCGAAAGCTGGATCAATCAACTGGTGGTCGAGCGTTGGCGCGGCCGACTGGTGGCGCTGTATGGCAGCAGTTATGCCCTGAGCCAACTGGCCGGCCCCTTGCTGCTGGGCATTATCGGCGCCGAAGCGGATTACGGATTCTGGGTCGGCGTTGTGCTGTTGCTCGGTTCGCCGCTGTTGTTGCTGGGACGTACCGGCGCACCCAGCGCCGAAGCCTGCAACGTGACCTTCAACGATCTGTTTGGCTTCTGTCGAGGCCTGCCAGCGATTGCCTGGGCGGTGGCACTGTTCGCTGCGTTCGAGGCAATGATTCTGACCTTGCTACCGATTTACTGCCTGCGCCAGGGCTTCACCCCGGAAGTCGCCTTGTTCATGGTCAGCACGGTAGTGGTCGGTGATGCGCTGCTGCAATTGCCGATTGGTGCGCTGGCCGACAGGGTTTCTCGACGCACGCTGTTTTCGGGCTGTGCGCTGTTACTCATGCTGTCGAGTCTGGCGATTCCGCTGTTGCTTGATACCGTGCTGATCTGGCCGGTCTGGGTGTTGTTTGGCGCCAGCGCCGGTGGGTTATTCACCTTGTCGCTGATTCTGATCGGCGAGCGATATCGCGACGACGCACTGGTTCGTGCCAACGCGCATATCGCTCAGTTGTGGGGGATAGGCTGCTTGCTCGGGCCACTGGCGGCGGGTGCGGGTAGCCAATGGGTCAGTGGGCATGCCTTGCCGTTGCTCATGGCGGCGGGGGCCTTCGGCCTGGTAATTTTGTCTCTGCGTCGAGGTGCATTCGGTGTGCAGCCTGCTGTGGCTTAACGCCCTTGCTCCTGGCCCACGACGCAGCCCCGAATTGCGGGGCAACCGTCAGCTGGCGGTCGGCTCTGACTCGGCGAGCAGGCGCAGGATGGTCGAGCCCACCTTGCGTACGGCGTCTTCGACCTGCGCGGTCGGTTTGGCCGCGTAGTTCATCCGCAGGCAATTGCGGTACTTGCCGGACGCCGAGAAAATGCTGCCCACCGCGATCTGCACCCCTTGGTCGAGCAAGGCACGGTTCAGGCGCAAGGTGTCGAAATCTTCCGCCAGCTCGACCCACAACATAAACCCGCCTTGGGGCCGACTGACGCGGGTGCCGGCCGGAAAGTAGCGCATGACCCAATCGGTCATCTGATCGCGCCCGCGCTGATACTGCCCGCGCATCCGCCGTAAATGCGGTTCGTAGTGCCCGGCTTGAAGAAACTCGGCAATCGCCAGTTGCGGTTGGGTGGCGGTAGAACCCGTGCTGATGTACTTCATGTGCAGCACCCGCTCCAGATAGCGCCCCGGCGCGACCCAGCCAATGCGCAGCCCTGGCGCCAGGGTTTTCGAGAACGAGCTGCACAGCAGGACGCGACCGTCTTCGTCGAAGGATTTGATGGTTCGCGGTCGCGGATAGTTGTAGGCCAGGTCGCCATACACATCGTCTTCGATGATCGCCACATCAAAGCGTTGAGCGAGGGTCAGCAGTGCTCGTTTGCGTGCCTCGGGCATGATGTAGCCCAGCGGGTTGTTGCAGTTGGGCGTCAGTTGAATGGCTTTGATCGGCCATTGTTCCAGTGCCAGCTCCAGCGCATCGAGGCTGATGCCGGTGATGGGATCGGTGGGGATTTCCAGGGCTTTCATGCCCAGGCCCTTGAGTGTCTGCATGGCGCCATGAAAACTCGGGGAGTCCACTGCCACGATGTCGCCCGGCTCACAAATGGCGCGGATGCTGGTGGACAGCGCCTCATGGCAGCCGGTGGTGATCACCAGGTCGTTGGCCGAGAGATGGCACCCGGAATCCAGAAGCAGGCGCGTCACCTGATCGCGCAGGCTTTGGGTGCCGTAGATGTTGTCGTAATACAGCCCCGGCATGTCCTGACGTCGACTGATCTTGGCTAAGGCGCGCAGCAGGGGTTTGAGGGTCGGGCTGCTGACGTCCGGCATGCCGCGCCCGAGCTGGATCACATTAGCATTGGGCACGCTGCGGATCAGCTCGAGGACTTGCTCCCATTGGGAAATTTCGACGGGTCGTTGCGCCGGTCGTCCCACCACCGGCAGGGCAGGAATCGTACGCCCGGACGGGACGAAATACCCTGACTTAGGTTTCGGTAGCGCCAGCCCGTTGTCTTCCAGTAAGCGATACGCCTGCTGCACGGTACTCAAGCTGACCCCGTGTTCCATGCTCAGCGCACGGACCGAGGGCAGTCGGTCTCCGGGGCGATAAAAACCGTTTTCAATGCGGGTGCCGAGCAGGGCGGCGAGGTTGACATAGAGCGTCATTACGTACTCTCGATGGCGATCGATTCAGTTGACCAGTACAGATGCCACTAAAATACAGGATTCAGCGTCGAGATGGGGTTGTCTGTATGGAAGTAATAATATTTTTTTGAATCTGTAATGGATTTGCTCGGCCCGTCATCATGAAATCACACGAAGGCGCTGATGGAGGGTTCGGGACATGAACGGGTTGAGCGATGTACGGCTGATGCTGCATAGCCAGGAACTGCATGAGGGGCAAGCGCCTCGCGTGCAAAAAAGCACCCCGCCGGGCTTCAGCCGTTGGGGTGTGTTCCGCCATCGCTGGGTGACCCGCAAAGCGCTGCTCGACCTGGATGCCAAGCAGCTGTGCGACGTTGGCATCAGCCTTGAGCAGGCCCGGGCGGAGGGCCTGAAGCCGTTCTGGAGAGGTTGAACGACGCCTTGCGATCAGCGCCGATGCCTGGCCGCCGAGCAAGGTTCGGTCGGGCGGCGCTGTTGCGTGGGGCTCAAGTGAGGCAAAATCACGCTCTAGTCTTTCTTTCGGTAAACGTCTCGATGAGCTGCAACAGCCAGAAAATCCGCTTTCTTCGGCAGCAGATCCCGTCTTTCGAGTGCGTGCCTGGCTGCCACGACTGCTGCGGTCCGGTCACCACCTCATCCGAAGAGATGGCGCGCTTGCCGCGCAAAACTGCCGCTGAACAAGAGGCGGCCATGGATGAGCTGAACTGTGTGCACCTGGGGCCAAATGGTTGCACGGTGTATGAAGAGCGTCCGCTGATCTGTCGGCTGTTCGGCACCACCCCAACCCTGCCATGCCCCAATGGCCGTCGGCCGGTCGAGATGATTCATCCCAAGGCAGAAAAGCAGGTCCACGAATACATCGCGACCACGCGGCAGGTGTTGGTGTAGAAAGCACGACCGCTTCGCGGCCGATCGCGCTCCTACAAGTACAAAGCCGGACTGTAGGAGCAACTGTCTTCACGCCTCCAATTTCGTCAGCCCAGTCGACGAAGATCTCCCGTGTCACTCCGGAATCGGCAGGTTAAGACTCTCTTTCACTTCTTCCATGACGATGTAGCTTTTGGATTCGCGCACGTGCGGCAACTTGAGCAGGATGTCGCCGAGCAGTTTGCGATAGGACGCCATCTCTGAAATCCGCGCTTTCACCAGGTAATCGAAGTCGCCGGACACCAGGTGGCACTCCAGCACATGGGGCAGTTTCAGGACTGCGCGGCGGAACTCCTCGAACGTGTCGCCGGACTTGTAGTCCAGGCTAATCTCGACGAACACCAGCAGGCTGGCCTTGAGGTTCTGCGGATTGAGCCGGGCGTTGTAGCCCATGATGATGCCTTCGCGCTCAAGCCTGCGTACCCGCTCTGTACAGGGCGTGGTCGACAATCCCACCCGTTCCCCCAGCTCGGTAAATGAAATCCGCCCGTCCGCCTGAAGGATGCGCAGGATGTTGCGGTCGATCTTGTCCAGCTCACGTTTTGACTGGTGCTGGGTGCGCATGGGTAAACCTCCTCTACTAAAGCCGTTATTGCCGAGAATTCTCGCCAAATATAGGTGTTTATATAGTGAAAAGCACTGGCCAATGCTTTTTATACTGCGTACATCTTCGCTCTGAACAACAAACGTCAGCGGATATCCGCGATTGAGGTATTTAACATGCGAGTTCTGGTCCTTGGCAGTGGCGTGATTGGTACGGCCAGCGCCTATTATCTGGCCCGCGCCGGATTTGAGGTGACTGTGGTCGACCGTCAGCCTGCGGCGGCCATGGAAACCAGTTTCGCCAACGCCGGCCAGGTTTCGCCAGGCTATGCGTCACCGTGGGCTGCGCCTGGCGTGCCGCTCAAGGCGATCAAATGGTTGCTGCAACGTCATGCACCCTTGGCGATCAAGGCGACGGCAGACATTGATCAGTACCTGTGGATGGCGCAGATGCTGCGCAACTGCACCGCCAGCCGTTATGCAGTGAACAAAGAGCGCATGGTGCGCCTGTCCGAGTACAGCCGCGATTGCCTCGATGAGCTGCGTGCCGAAACCGGTATTGCTTACGAAGGCCGCAGCCTGGGCACCACTCAGTTGTTCCGTACTCAGGCACAGTTGGACAACGCCGCCAAAGACATTTCGGTGCTGCAACAATCCGGCGTGCCTTACGAACTGCTCGACCGCGCCGGCATCGCCCGGGTCGAGCCCGCGTTGGCCAACGTGACGGGTATTTTGGCCGGCGCATTGCGTTTGCCGAACGATCAGACCGGTGATTGCCAGTTGTTCACCACCCGCTTGGCGGAAATGGCGGTCAAATTAGGTGTCGAGTTCCGTTTTGATCAGTCCATCGAGCGCCTCGACTTCGCAGGCGACCGCATCAATGGTGTGTGGATCGACGGCAAGTTGGAAACCGCTGATCGCTACGTGCTGGCGCTGGGCAGCTATTCACCGCAACTGCTCAAGCCGTTAGGCATCCGCGCGCCGATTTACCCGCTCAAGGGTTACTCCCTGACTGTGCCGATCACCAACCCGGCCATGGCCCCGACGTCGACCATTCTCGACGAGACCTACAAGGTGGCCATTACCCGTTTCGACAACCGCATCCGCGTTGGCGGCATGGCGGAAATCGCTGGGTTCGACCTGTCGCTCAACCCGCGTCGGCGCGAAACACTGGAGATGATCGTCGGCGACCTCTATCCTCAGGGTGGTGATTTGACTGAGGCCACTTTCTGGACCGGCCTGCGCCCAACCACGCCGGACGGCACCCCGATTGTGGGTGCCACGCCATTCCGTAATCTGTTCCTCAATACTGGCCACGGTACACTTGGCTGGACTATGGCCTGCGGCTCTGGCCGTTTGCTGGCCGATTTGATGGCCCATAAAGCACCACAGATCAGCGCCGAAGGCCTTGATATTTCTCGTTATGGTAAAACCAAGGAGATCGTAAAACATGGCAATCCTGCGCCAGCTCACCAATGATCGTATGAGTCAGCTCGTTGTCCACAACAGCACCGTGTACCTGTCCGGGCAAGTGGGTGACGATATGGCTGCCGGGATCGAGCAGCAAACCCGCGAGACGCTGGCCAACATCGAGCGTCTGCTGGACTTGGCCGGTACCGATAAAACCCGGATTCTGTCGGTGACTATCTACCTGAAAGACATCGACGCGGATTTCGCCGGCATGAACAGTGTCTGGGATAAATGGCTGCCAAAAGGCGTTGCGCCAGCCCGGGCAACGGTCGAATCGAAGCTGTGCGAACCGGAAATCCTGGTCGAGCTGTCGGTCGTCGCTGCACTGCCATAATCCGCAAGAACCTTCGCCTGATGCCTGTTTATGGGTGTCAGGCTTTTTTATTCTCATTTGCCTCAGAAGCCTGCCGCCATGCGTCCTGCCCGCGCCCTGATCGATCTCCAAGCCCTGCGTCACAACTATCAATTGGCCCGTGAAACCGCTGGCGCCAAAGCGCTTGCAGTGGTCAAGGCCGATGCCTACGGTCACGGAGCGGTGCGTTGCGCGCAAGCTCTGGAAGCTCAGGCTGATGGGTTCGCCGTGGCCTGCATCGAAGAAGCGCTGGAGCTTCGTCAGGCAGGGATTGGTGCGCCGATCTTGCTGCTTGAAGGTTTTTTCGAAGCCAGCGAGCTGGCGCTGATCGTCGAGCATGACCTCTGGTTCGTGGTGCATTCGCTCTGGCAACTCGACGCCATTGAGCAGGCGAGTATCGGCAAGCCGCTGAACGTCTGGCTCAAGCTGGATTCGGGCATGCACCGGGTCGGCTTGCATCCCGCCGATTATCACGCGGCTTACCAGCGCCTGTTGAGCAGCGGCAAAGTGGCGAAAATCGTCTTGATGAGCCATTTCGCCCGCGCCGACGAACTGGATTGTTCGCGCAGCGACGAGCAAGTGGCGGTATTCAATGCGGCCCGTCAGGGTTTGTCCGCAGAAGTCAGTCTGCGCAATTCGCCCGCCGTCATGGGTTGGCCAAAGGTACCCAGTGACTGGGTCCGCCCCGGCATCATGCTCTACGGCGCCTCGCCGTTCGATAAACCACAGAGCCTGGCTGAGCGTTTGCAGCCGGTGATGACCCTGGAATCGAAAGTGATTTGCGTGCGCGAACTGCCGGCTGGCGAACCGATTGGTTATGGCGGTGGTTTCATTACGGATCGCTCGATGCGCGTCGGGGTCGTGGCCATGGGTTACGCCGATGGCTATCCCCGTCAGGCGCCAACCGGCACCCCGGTATCGATTGATGGCCAGCCGAGCCGGTTGCTGGGTCGGGTGTCGATGGACATGTTGTGCGTGGATTTGACCGACTTGCCACACGCCGGGCTGGGCAGCCAGGTCGAGTTATGGGGCAAGAACGTGTTGGCCAGCGATGTCGCCGCTCACGCCGGAACTATCCCGTATCAAATATTTTGCAACCTGCGCCGCGTACCAAGGCTCTATTCCGGAGCCTGACAGGCGGTCGTCGGTCGCTGTTGGCAAAATTTCATCCCACACTGATAAGCCGCTAGTCCTTTTACGAATACGTTACGGGTCGAAGTGTTGTAAATACTGAACGCTGTTGCCATCATACCGTTCATAACGACCATAACTGATCAATAGGAGGACTCGCGCATTGGACGTCGGTGAACGACTGCAATCCATTCGAAAGCTCAAAGGTCTCTCCCAGCGTGAACTCGCCAAGCGAGCGGGCGTGACCAACAGCACTATTTCCATGATCGAGAAAAACAGCGTCAGCCCCTCGATCAGCTCTCTGAGAAAGGTGCTGGGCGGCATTCCGATGTCCATGGTTGAGTTCTTTTCGGAAGAGCAGGAGCAAGAAAATCCGACTCAAGTGGTTTATAAAGCCAGCGAGCTGATCGATATTTCGGACGGCGCCGTCACCATGAAGTTGGTCGGCAAGGCCCATCCGGGTCGGGCCATCACTTTCCTCAACGAGATTTACCCGCCTGGCGCCGATACAGGGGATGCGATGCTCGTTCATGAAGGCGAAGAAACCGGAATTCTGCTAGAAGGTCGGTTGGAACTGGTGGTTGGCGTCGAGACGTTCATTCTCGAAGCGGGCGACAGTTACTACTTTGAAAGCACCAAGCCACACAGGTTTCGTAATCCTTTCGACGTAGCGGCGCACCTGATCAGCGCAGCAACCCCCGCGAATTTTTGATTGAAAGCTTCATTCACAGGCGCTGCTTCTCAGTGATGAAAGCACCAAGTGCCCATTTTCAGGGCCTGACACTGGATAAATACCCCTGCGACTATAGGGTTGTTTCAGAGTGGCGGGCTAACCGTTATACTTGCGCCCGCCCGCAAAACCGTGGCCGCGGGCGTGACTAGCCACCATGAGGGTGTACGCGTGAACCTGATTAAAAAAATGCTGGCAGTACAAGCTGCCGTATTGGTCTTTTGGGCAGTCGGTGCTCAGGCTACGACAAACGACGATTTGGCCAAGCGGCTGGAGCCGGTGGGTCAAGTCTGTGTGCAGGGTAAAGAGTGCGCCGGCATGGACGTCGCAGCAGCGGCGGGTGGTGCAGGTGGTGCCAAGTCCGCAGATGACATCATCGCGGGCCATTGCAACGCGTGCCATGGCACCGGTTTGCTGGGTTCGCCGAAAATCGGCGACGCTGCTGACTGGGGCAAGCGCGCTAAAGAACAAGGCGGTCTTGACGGCCTGTTGGCTAAAGCCATTACCGGCATCAACTCGATGCCGCCAAAAGGCACCTGCGCAGATTGCTCTGATCCAGAGCTGAAAAGCGCAATTCAGAAAATGTCCGGCCTGAAGTAATTCAGCCGGATGCAAAAACGCCGACTTCGTGTCGGCTTTTTTGTGGGCGGTGTCTAGGCCTGAAACAGGTTGACACTTCCTGGCAGCATATTTGACTTCCCGCGTCGCGCAAAAAACCTGTATGAGCGCGCTTGCCCGCGATCGCTTCGGAGTCGCGCTCGACCGCAGCAGTCGCAAAACCAGAAGTCCCGGGTCTTTCAGTTAAACCGCGCTCTAAGGCCTGCACAACACGAGGTCTTAGTCCCTGCAGATGGACGGCCACGAGGGAATTAGTCCTGGTCAGAAAGCAATTTTTTTAAATACTGACCATTGGAATTTATAACGGCTTTATAAACGCTATAAGACTCCATATCGCAGGCTATAGCGGCCTCCAAAACGCCATCATGCAAATGCCTCAGGTCACAGTTGGGAATTGACATGATGATCGGAGAGTGTGTCGCAATTATGAATTATGAATTATGAATTGTGAATTTTGCTTCGCTAGTTCGACAATCCTAATGATAAAGCTAAGTTGGCGAGTCGGATGAAGTGAAACTTCTGGTTCGTCCAAAATATAAATGCCATTTGGTTTGAATCTATTTTTATATAGCGCTTCCATTGCCTCTCCATGAGACATGAAGTGGAGATCTCTCCCTCCATAATAAGTTTTTATTTCAGGGTCAAAACTTCCCTCATCGTCCAGTCGTCTAATCTCTGTGCTCAAATTATAAAAAGTCTCTGCTCGATAAAAGAAGAGATCTTTTTCTTTTTTATACCCTTTAGAAATTATAATGTGCTCATGTAAATCTGAATGGGTCTGCTCGGTGTTGAATCTAAAGTTTTTGCCACCGCCCTCAGGATTGCATCCCAATTTGACGGCAATGGACTCAAGCAGTGTTGACTTACCTGCTCCGTTGTCGCCAACAATAACCGTTATAGCGCTGTTCAATGTTAAAGGGAAAATGTTATCAATTGGGCTCGCGGGCAGGGCTCCAGCCTTCAGTCTTATTTCTTTAATGAATGCAGCGGTCATCAGACCCCCTTAAATATCCTGGTTATTGAATTCTTTGTCCCGATCAACGATAGCGAAATGTGTATGGAGTGGTTTGCACCCAAAGCAAACATGCCGATATAACCTAAATAGTAGATCAGGTCGGGGCCGAGTGTCATTGGAGATAAAAATGCGATGAGCAGTAGAGACATTGCGATAATTACGGCTACAAAGATTTCGGGCCCACTGGTAAGGGAAATGCTAAGCCATTCATATCTATATCGAGTTTTTATAGATTTTTTTAGATGGTAGTTGTTTATTTTGGCCTTCAGAATGAAATGAGGGAGGGGGGCCGACGATGCATGTTTAAGATGGATTATTGAAGATTTATATTTTTGCTCCTGCTCAATTTCAAGCTTGTACGCATTACTAACCTTATTCGCAGAAAAAGTTATATAGAAATATGAGAGCGCAAAAAATACCAGTAGAGGCCCTGCCATGAAGTAGTTTTCAAAAGTTAGTAAAATAAAGGTAGCCAGTGTCAAGCAACCCGAAGCGGTCAGCTCTAAAACCTGTATTACACTTGAGGCAACACGCCCAGATTCTTCCTTTATAAGCGTGGCTAGTTTGCCTTTATCATTTGATAGATCGTTGGTAGATATATGCTCTATTATTGATAGTCTTATTTTTGCTTCTAGAAATTGGTTTAGGGTCTCGGAGCAACCCTGCATTGCCGCTTTACAAAAAAAAGTCAAAGCCAGTATGGGTATTATAAAAGGATTTGGATCCGATTGTATTGTCGCCTTAATACCACTGCTGATTAAGTAGGGCACTGTAATCTGCAGTGATGCCGCCAGCAACGATACGGTTATACTTATAATGATAATTATTCGGCAGTTTTTTATTATTTTATTCATGTGCTTTTTCTCTGCCATGTAATGCGTGCACTCTTGATCTCCTGTAAAGTGCTTCTGCCGTTGAAAAATAAATTCCGATCAGAAATCCGAGAGGTATTAATATCCGTTCAACGTACATCGTCGATGCTATGAACTCACCTGTTGTTAAGGCGTTTATAGCTAGCAGTTCACTACCGATGTATAGCAATAGGGATATTCCGATGAGAAAAGATAGCCCTGAAATTGCTTCTAAGGACGATATTTTCAGCTGTGTCCGCCATAGCGTATCAAGTACTGAGGTCTTTAAAGTTTCAAACTCTATAAAAGGACGGCTGGTTTTCGTGTGTGTAGCGGAAAGTATTTTGCTGGTCAGAGCGGTATTTTCTTCAATATATTTTCCGTAAGCGTTGTTCAAAATTTTTCGAGTGAGGATATATATGGCTGACGAAAATGCTATCGCCGCGATTGGCGCAATTGAAAGTAGATAGTGATAATTGAATATGGTTATGAAAGCCATGAGTATCGCCGCAATACTTGTACTGATGTCATAGTATATGTTGTGATGCAAGTATATTGATCCGTCTATATCATTATCAATGAACTCTATTATGTCACCCTCAGATAGTGATTCTTTGTCATGCTGTATGAGGAAGTTCACGGATCTTTGTTTCAACTCCAATCGGGTGGAGGCGTTGGACCGGGCTAAGTAAATTTTGGCGCCGAATCTTATGCACGGAGCTAGAATGAAGGCGCTGCAGGTTGCCAAAAGATATAAGATCGGTAGTTCATGATTTTTTTGATAGTAATCGATTGCTTGTCCCAGGAAAAATGGGGAGCTCAAGTTTACACTAGCTGAAGCTACCCCGAGGGCGATAAAGCCAAAATTATGAATCATTATTATAGATAGTTCATTTGATGGATGAGAAAGGGGAAATTAAACGACTCGTTTAAAATTCCAGATGCCCCTAGAATGGCCCCGGTTTTACCTACCCATAGACCTAATGGATCTGCAGCCCTAGATCTCAATTCACGTACATCGTGCTCTGCCAATAAAGGTAAATTCAACCACTTATAAACCCTTATATCGGATAGCGATGCGGGATAAAGTTTTTTTATAATATTCAGTAAGCCATATGCGCCATGACACATAGAGTCATTTGTAGGTCGTTTCCGTTGAGTCAGATTTTCATAACTAAAAAATGATGATGGTGGGTTCTCTGTTGTGAAGGACAATGCCTGTTGTACGTTATGCTCTGCAAAGTAGTGAAGGGCAAGATAATTTCCCGGTAACCCGTGGCTCCAAGAAAACTCACCATTTTTTGATTCAGATCTTCTACGATAGTCGGGCCAGTTTTTAATGCTTTCATCATATTGCTCTAACTCCCAATCTAGAAAATTTATGAAGGTATTATAAGTTTCAGGGGCGTGATTAATAGTTTTGTAAAAATAAAATATTGAATATGCACACCCCATAACGCCATGAGAAATTCCGGAGAGAAGGGAGTCATCACGAGTTGTAATGGATCTGTCAAATTGAACAATTCGTCTTCCATTCAGCAGTATCAACTCAGAGTCAATTTTTCCGTATAATTTATTTGCTAGTCTACTAAATTCTATATCTTTTGTGAGCTCAAAAAGTTTAGTCAGGACACTAAGCGTCCCAAACATACCCGAGAGAAGATCTGCGCCCCAGTAATATTTTTGCCACCAGTCTTCCGACATTGCTGTGTCAAGATAGCTTTGGTATTTTAGCAATAATTCATCGTGCCGACAGTCTTTGAAATATTTGAGACTGATTGCGAGAGGCAAAATTGAAGACGAAATGCCGAAATGGGAACCCCCTAAGTGCGATCCCGTGTTGTCTAATTTTGTGTTAACTCGTACGTATGTTTCATCTAATAATTTTTTTATACCCTCTGTTGGGAGAGGGGTGATATTGTGAATCATCACTAAGCCGTAAACGATGCCTGAAAGTCCGTAGTATAGGTCCTCTCCAAGTTCTGAATATTCGATGTATCCACCTGGCGATGCGTGAAATCCGTACCATAGGCCGTTATTGGAAAGCTCAAGCGCAATTTTTTTCGTCAAAAACGTCAGATTTGCTTGTTGAGAATTTTTTATATTTTTGAGTGTTTCCGGGAGGGAGGCCGAGATACAATCAGTAGAATCAGAGTCTCTAAAACTGTAGGTTGTTAGTTTTTTCCCGTGGTCGTACATAAAACGCATTGCAGTCAAAGTATTATTTATTTGCGTGAGTTCAAAACTGCATCTGCTTTCCGTGAAGCTTTCAATATAATCAATGCTATTTGAAAGTCCATCCAAATAAGTGTCTGGGGAAAGGTGGCCTTCACCTGAGTAATGAGGTTCGGAAAAAGATAGTGCGCCAACACTGCTTTTTGCATAAGGAATATCTAGGTTTAAAAGTGCCTTGACCTCTGCCGATAAGAAACCTATTGCCGGGGCATTGTCATTATCGAGGATTTTAGTTAAAAAGGTTTTTCTTTCTTCGGTTGAGCGCATTAGAGAAGCGTGCAGTGAACATTGAAGTGCATAGTGGTAGGTCGCGGTGGGGCGTGGAACATAACGGCATGGAAGCCCCTCGAATGATCTAATTTTTTCAATCACGTAACGTTGATGTTTTTTTAGTGTGGAGAAAAAGCAATTAAATCCTTCCCGTAGCTCGCTTCCATAATCCCAAGGATTGACGGCTTGGTCGTCTAAGTAAAGTACATTTTCACCAGGGAAAATTTTTACCCCATCCGTACCGAATTTGCCATCGCCATTATCGTCCTCTAAGTGCTGGTACAAGTTCAAGCTAACGTATTGCTCTTTTAGACCGCCTAACGCACTCAAATCTACCCCAATGCCATCTGTTCCCTTCCAAGTCCAATTGGGGAGAATACTGGTCTGCGCGCTATTCCAGCGGACTTCTTTTGGGATACTGCTAATGTTTAGTACGCAATAAAACATTGTCTCTAGGTCTATGGGGGTAGGATTACACCCATTACAGATTAAATTATCTGAGGTTATATCAGATGTTGTGAGCGCGGTACAATACCCTAAGAGAAAGCCTGCGCGCTTATAATAGGTACGTACGTCCGAAATGTTATTGGCTGGCGCGTGGGGAGTGTATTTTGCCCATCCGTAATTGGATCTGACTATATATAATGGAACCTCCCAAGTTGTATAGTCATCTCCGGCTTCTTTGCATAAATATTCTAGAAGTTCGGATGCATGATGTTCAAGAGCAAGATTTCTAGGTTTATAAACTACCTTGCTTCCATTAGAAAAAGTTAAAATACATACTGTAAGGGAGCCGTTATGGGTTTCACCTTCCGACGGAGCACATTCGAGAAGAGAGCAGGAAGAATTTACCTTTGTTAGCGTTTCGAAGACTGCTCGATCCTCTGTGAAGCGCATTGCGAGAAAACGGGTTTGGCTAACAAAATTATCAGTTACCTCCTGAAGTACCCTAGTCAACTCTGGGTACGCTTCAAGAATGTTGAGTAGATACTCAGTATTTCCCCTTAGTAGTCGATAATGCTCTGACGTGCTTAATTTGTGAGGTTTAATCGTTTGATTCAGAATATCCTTTTCGACGGACAGCACATTTGTAGCCGCATTTGTGAGGCGGGTAGAGAGGTTTTGCAAGTAACCGTTAATGATAACTTTTCTTTCATTACTTGTAAGATTCTCTACGTTTTCTAGGAGCTTAGCCGTTTCTTGAGTGTAGTAAGCAAGGTACGGCCAGACTGGACAATCAGTGGTCAGGTTTTCTATTTCACAAGGCTGAAGTTTTAGTATTTCGATGGCGTCTTGCATGTTAATCTCCTTGCATAAATGGCGGCTGTGTAGCAGCCGCCATTTTGATCTTACACGTAGATTTAATCTTACGCGTAAGTCGCGTTGCAGCAGCGACTCCAACACTGAGTGCAACAACTTGTGCACGGTCGAGTTCCACTACTTGCTGCCGTAAGATTACTATATGCCTGAATCACGAGCGCTGAAATCGGCGCAATTGTGTCAAGCATTATACTTCTGCCATTTTTGATTACATTAAGGTCGACTTGCATGGTTTTCCTCACTAAGTAATGGCTAAAATACTGACTCGATAAGTCGTAGCATTCTTGTCGTGAATGCAGCATGTATTAGCCAGGATAAGTCGTGATTATCGATGACTGTGTATATTTAGCTCAAGAGCTATTCATTGGAGTTCCTCCTAGTGTTGTTTTTTTGGGGAGAGGACTTTTAAGGGGATATGTTTGTGCATGAGATTATTTTTCATGTTCTCTGTTGCTGAGTCAACTGTGTTATTTCCGAAAAGGTTGTAGCCTTTTTCTGAGGCCGTTTCCTTCTGGTGGCTGTAAAGTTTCTTACATGATAATTATTTATGTGCTGCTTGAAGATAGGCTCCCTGGCCGCATAGCTTAACGTACGGTATCTGGTGGGTGCGGTAGATATTTTTCAAGATGGCACACGGGGCAACTTGCGCTTTACCTAGATGTCTCTAAATATTTTGATATAGTAAGGGCGGCGGGCCAAGCGTTAATGTTTCCATTGCAGGGAGGCATACCATTACAATGGTGCGTCTTGCGAATAAGGTGATTATGTGTATGCTAGTTTGCAATGGAGTTGCGAGAGTCCTAGCTCTTTCATTACTTACATTTGCTTGCGGCGTGAGCGCAACGATGCGGTGTGGAACTTCGCTGATTAGTGAAGGTGATTCGGCTCAAGCGATTCTAAATAAGTGCGGTGAACCCGCCAAGAAGACAAGTCAAATTCCGGCAATAAGAGGCAACGGCGTTCCAAAGATGAATGCGGCCAAAATCAGCATTTTGGTTTATGGACCTTATGGAGGTGCCTATCGATATCTCCGGTTTATAGACGACAAACTGATAGCAATCGAGACGAGCAGGAATTGATTCCTGTTCAGACGCACCTATAGGCCATATGGTCGTTACTCGACTGGCATATTTAGCTTCGCATGGAGAAAATCTCCCTCATGCCAGGTCCAACTTTCATCCGATAATAAATCTGGAGAGACCGGATGCCGCAGTCGTGTTCCATCGAACAAGCAGTCGATCAGGTGCTCGCGCAGCTGCCTGCGCATATTCACATGGGCCTGCAGTTGGGGCTGGGCAAACCCAATCGCTTCGTCAACGCGTTGTACGCACGGGTCAAAGGCCTGCCGCACCGACAGCTGACGATCTACACCGCCCTGTGTCTCGGGCGGCCGGAGCTTGGCGAGGGGCTGCAGGGCCGTTTTCTTGAGCCCTTCGTTGCGCGGGTGTTCGGCGATTACCCGGAACTGGACTTCCTTGAGGACCTGCGCCGCGACAGCCTGCCGCCGAATATCCGTGTCGAACAGTTCTTCATGCAGCCCGGCAGCCTGCTCAACAGTCACGCGGCGCAGCAGGATTACGTCAGCAGCAACTACAGTCATGCGGCGCGAGATATCAACGCCAATGGCCTGAATCTGGTGGCGCAGTTGGTCGCTCATGATCCGCAACGCCCTGGCCGCGTGAGCCTGAGTTGCAACTCGGACATCACCCTCGACTTGCTGCCGATGATTGCCAAACGCCGGGCGGCCGGCGAAACCATCCTGTTGCTTGCGCAGATCCACGCTGACTTACCGTACATGCCCGGTGACTCGGAGCTCAGTACGGATGCGTTTGATCTGCTGCTTGAAGAGGAAGAGGACAGCACCTTGTTCTCTACCCCGAACATGCCGGTGGGGTTTCAGGACCATTTCATTGGCTTGCACACCAGTACCCTGGTGCGCGACGGTGGCACCTTGCAGATTGGCATTGGCTCGATGGGCGATGCGCTGACAGCGGCGCTTTTGGCGCGGCAAGCGGATAACGCCACGTATTGCGCACTGCTCTCGGAGCTGGACGCGACCACCTCCTGGCAGGCGTTGATCGAGCGCGAAGGTGGTGTGCAACCGTTTGCTCACGGGCTGTATGGTTGCAGCGAAATGTTCGTTAACGGTTTGCTGGTGCTGGTGGACGCCGGCATCGTGCGGCGCAAGGTTTACCCCGACGCGGCCCTGCAACGGCAGGCCAACGATGGCACGCTGGACGAATCGGTCCATCCCGATGGCGTCATGGTCCACGCGGGATTTTTCCTGGGGCCTCGCAGTTTTTACCAGCGTTTGCGCGAGTTTTCACTGGCTCAGCGTGAGCGCTTCAACATGACCGCCATCAGCTACACCAACGAACTGTACGGCGATGAAGTACTCAAGCGCCTGCAACGGCGCGACGCACGATTCATCAACAGCGCCTTTAAAGTGACGCTGATGGGTGCCGCAGTGGCCGATCAGCTGGAAGACGGGCGGGTGTTGAGCGGGGTAGGCGGCCAGTACAATTTCGTCGCTCAGGCCCATGCATTGGAAGGCGCACGCTCACTGTTGATGCTGCGCAGCTGGCGTGAGTCGGGCGGGGAGGTCAGTTCCAATGTCGTCTGGGAATACGGTCACACCACGATTCCCAGGCACCTGCGGGACATTATTGTCACTGAGTATGGGATTGCTGATCTGCGTGGCAAGACCGACGCCAAGGTGATTGAGGCGCTGCTGAACATCAGCGACTCACGCTTCCAGGAAGGCTTGATCGAGCAGGCGCAAAAGATCGGCAAACTGCCCCGGGACTTTCGCCTCGATCCGCGTTTTAGTGAAAACACCCCTGAACGTTTGCAGGCGCTACAAGCGCGGTACGCGCAGTTGTTCCCGGAATATCCACTGGGCTGTGATTTCAGCGCGGAAGAGCGGGACCTGCTGCGAGCGTTGAACTGGCTGAAAAGCAAACTCAAGCTCACCGAGATTCTGCAATTGGGCAAAGCCACCCTCGACGCGCCGGAGCCGACAGCCTTCCCGGCGCACCTTGAGCGCATGCGACTTCTGCAGCCGCAGGGACTGCTTGAAGAGCTGTATCAGCGGTTGGTGTTGGCGGGGTTGCAGGCCACGGCAATCTCTGGCGTCTGAACTACCGCCTTCGCCAACAAGTTGGCTCCTACATTGGCGAAGGGGGCACCGCAATCAATCCAGAAACGTCACCATCCCACCCGCCAGCGATTTCACGCGGGCGAGGGATTCGACGCGGTAGCCCTGGGCGTCGAGTTCGGCACGGCCGCCCTGGAACGATTTCTCGATCACAATGCCGAGTCCGGCAACGCTGGCGCCGGCTTGTTTGATGATCGAAATCAGCGCCTGCGAAGCCCTGCCGTTGGCCAAAAAGTCATCGATGATCAACACGCGGTCGCTGCTGGTCAGGTGCCGAGGCGAGATGGCGACCGTGCTGTCGACTTGCTTGGTGAACGAATGCACCGTCGCCGACAGCAGGTTTTCGGTCAGGGTCAGCGAGTGCTGTTTGCGCGCAAAGATCACCGGCACGCCCAGTTTCAGGCCGGTCATGATCGCAGGCGCAATGCCCGAAGCTTCAATGGTGACAATCTTGGTGATGCCCGAATCAGCGAACAGCGTGGCGAATTCGTTGCCAATCAGCTGCATCAGTGCCGGGTCGATCTGGTGGTTAAGAAACGCGTCGACCTTCAGCACCTGGTCAGAAAGGACGATGCCTTCTTCGCGAATTTTCTTATGCAGTGCTTCCACGGTGGTTCCTCAGGCAGCGCACATGTGCGCAATAAATGATCAATTTAGCGTTTGAGCATGGCGCGAATATCGGCCAATGCTGTATTGCCGCGAACGGCTTTCACTTCTACCGGTGTGTCGTCGTTGCCTTCCCAGGCAAGGTCGTCCGGCGGCAGTTCATCGAGAAAGCGGCTAGGTGCGCAATCAATGATCTCGCCATATTGCTTGCGCTTGGCGGCAAAGGTGAAGGCCAGTGTTTCCCGTGCTCGGGTGATACCAACGTAGGCAAGGCGGCGCTCTTCCTCGATCGTATCGGCTTCGATACTGGAGCGGTGCGGAAGGATTTCTTCCTCCATGCCCATGATGAACACGTAGGGGAACTCCAGTCCTTTGGACGCATGCAGGGTCATCATTTGCACGCCTTCGGCACCGTCTTCCTCTTCCTGCTGACGCTCGAGCATGTCGCGCAAGACCAGCTTGCCGATGGCCTCTTCGATGGTCATTTTGCCGTCGTCGTCTTTCTCTAGCGTGTTCTTCAGCGCTTCGATCAAGAACCAGACGTTTGCCATCCGGTACTCGGCGGCTTTTTCACTGGAGCTGTTCTGCCGCAGCCAGTTTTCGTAATCGATGTCCATGACCATGCTGCGTAGCGCAGCGATGGGGTCGTCTTGCGAGCATTGCTGGCGCACGCCATCCATCCAGCGTTTGAAACGTTGCAGGCGGTCGGTGTAGCGACTGTCCAAGTGCTCGCCCAAGCCGATTTCATCGGTGGCGGCGTACATCGATATCTTGCGCTCGGTGGAATAATTGCCGAGCTTTTCGAGGGTGGTCGAGCCGATTTCACGGCGCGGCACGTTGATCACGCGCAAGAAGGCGTTGTCGTCGTCCGGGTTCACCAGCAGGCGGAAGTAGGCCATCAGGTCTTTCACTTCCTGACGCCCGAAGAAGCTGTTGCCACCCGACAGGCGATACGGAATCTGGTGGTGTTGCAGCTTCAGCTCGATCAGCTTGGCCTGATAGTTACCGCGATAGAGAATCGCGAAGTCGCTGTAGGGCCGGTCGGTGCGCAAGTGCAGGGTGAGCAGTTCCACCGCGACGCGTTCGGCTTCGGCGTCTTCGTTGCGGCAGCGGATCACACGGACTTCATCGCCGTGACCCATGTCGCTCCACAACTGCTTCTCGAAGGCGTGCGGGTTGTTCGAAATCAGCACGTTGGCGCAGCGCAGGATTCGGCTGGTGGAGCGGTAATTCTGCTCGAGCATCACCACCTTGAGCGACGGGTAATCATCCTTGAGCAGCATCAGGTTTTCCGGGCGCGCGCCACGCCAGGCATAAATCGACTGATCATCGTCGCCTACCACGGTGAACTGATTGCGCATGCCGATCAGCAGTTTCACCAGCAGGTACTGACTGGCGTTGGTGTCCTGATATTCATCCACCAACAGATACCGAACCTTGTTTTGCCACTTCTCCAGAATGTCGGCGTGTTCCTGGAACAGCTTCACGGGCATCAGGATCAGGTCATCGAAATCCACTGCGTTGTAGGCTTTGAGCGTGCGCTGGTAGTGGGTGTAGACAATGGCTGCCGTCTGTTCCTTGGGGTTGCGCGAGTTTTCCAGGGCCTCGGGCGGCAAGATCAGATCGTTTTTCCACGAGCCGATCATGTTTTTGATTTCGTCGACGCCGTCGTCGCCGGAGTATTCTTTTTGCATGATGTCGGTCATCAGGGCTTTAACGTCGGTCTCGTCGAAAATCGAGAAACCGGGTTTATAGCCCAGCCGCGCATGCTCTTTGCGGATGATATTCAGGCCCAGGTTGTGGAAGGTACACACCGTCAAGCCACGCCCTTCGCCGCCCTTGAGCAGGGTGCCGACCCGCTCTTTCATTTCCCGCGCGGCCTTGTTGGTAAAGGTCATGGCGACAATGTGCTGCGCCCGAAAACCGCAGTTCTGGATCAGGTGCGCGATCTTGCGGGTGATCACGCTGGTCTTGCCGGAGCCAGCACCGGCGAGCACCAAAAGAGGGCCGCCGACGTAGTTCACGGCTTCTTGTTGCCGAGGATTGAGTCGGGACATGACAGAAAAAGGGTCGCTTGCGAAATGGGCGGGCATTTTAACAGGCTCACGCATTTGTGCAGTCATCGTCCGACACTGTGACGTACCTCGCGATCTATATTTGCCGGTTTTGTTACTTTCGCGCAGGATGCGCAGTGGATTGTGTGCAATGTCTGAAATAAAGCGGAATCACCAACGGTTTTTTGTAAGTAGGGAGCTAGTTTGTCTACGCCTGTCGATCCTTTGCGTTTGCTGCTTCTGGCCCAAGAGCCGGAATGGACGGCGTTATTGCAAGAGTGCTTGGCTCCTTTGGGAGATGCGGTGGTGCTGGTCTGCGCGTCGAGCTGGGAGGACGTTAGTAGCCTGTTCGACGACGAACGAAGCGCTTTGCTCCTGACGACGCCACTGCTTCAACCGGCGCCGGGGCGCTGCAAGTTGCCGGTGGTGATGCTGCTTGAGCACGAACCGCTCGAACCTCCGGTGGGCGCCAGCGATTGGCTAGTGCTCGATGCGTTGAGCATCGACACCGTACGCCGTTGCCTGCGTCATGTACGCGAACGCGGCGTGTTGGAAAACACCCTGCAACGTCTGGCCGAGCAAGACCCGCTAACCGGCATCGCCAACCGCCAGGGTTTCCAGACTTTATTGGCGGCACGCCTGGCTGAAAACGAAGGCCGCGGCCTCGCGCTTGGGCATCTTGATCTGGATAACTTCCGCCACGCCAACGACGCGCTGGGCCATCAGGCGGGTGACCGATTGATCCTGCAAGTGGTCTCGCGGCTCAGAAGCCAGTTAGAAGCCGGCGATCAATTGGCGCGACTGGGCAGTGACGAATTTGCGTTGTTGATCGACACTCGTCGCGCACCGCAACGCGCTGAATGGATGGCCGAGCGCATCACTGAAGCCTTGTCCGAGCCTTATTGGGTCGATGGCGAAAGCCTGCTGATCGGTTGCAGCCTGGGCATTGCCTATGCTCGGGCCCAGGCCGGTGCCGATCCGTTGATGTGGCACGCGCATATCGCGATGCAGCAGGCCAAAAGCACTCAAGGCTGCACCTTTCATGTCTTTAACGAACGCATTAACCGCAATGCCCGCGGCCTGGTCGATCTGGAAGGCGAGCTGCGCAGGGCCTTGCGCCGTGATGAGCTGGAGCTGCATTACCAGCCACGCCTGTCACTGGGCGATGGGCGTATCGTGGGTATCGAAGCGCTGGTGCGCTGGCGCCACGCCGAACGAGGATTGCTACCGCCCAGCGAGTTTGTACCCTTGGCCGAGCAAAGCGGTTTGATCGTACCTTTGGGGTACTGGGTCATCTCGCGGGCCTTGCGCGACATGCAAGCGCTGCGTGAACGCGGGCTACCTGCGCTGCACATGGCGATCAATCTGTCGTTCCGCCAGTTTCAGGACAGTCAATTGCTGTCGACCCTGAGCCGTTTGATCGCCGAACGTGGCGTCGATGCCCGCTGGCTGGAATTCGAGCTGACCGAAACCGCCGTCATGCGTCGCAGCGATCTGGTCAAGCAGACCATGGATGCACTGGGTCGGCTGGGCATACGTTTTTCGCTGGATGATTTTGGCACCGGTTTCTCGTCGTTCGTGCACCTCAACAGCCTGCCGATTGCGTTGCTCAAGGTCGACAAAAGCTTCGTCGGTGGCATGGAGCTGCGCGAAGAAAACCGCAAACTGGTACACGCCATGATCAACCTGGCGCACAACCTTAGCCTGGAAGTGGTCGCCGAAGGTGTCGAAACCCCGGAGCAGTTGGCGCTGCTGCGTGATTTTGGGTGCGATCAGGTTCAGGGCTACCTGATTAGCAAGCCGTTGCCGTTGCCAGAGTTGGTGGATTATTTGATGTTCGGCCGGCATGAAAATTTGGGGCAGGCGCAGACTCTCTAAAATCGTGTCGAGCCCTTCGCAGGCAAGCCTCACTCTGTGGGAGCAGGCTTGCCTGCGAAGGCGGTGTGTCTGACACCCAACAACCGTGCAGTCTTCCTTTCAAACGCCACCGTCAGTGCCAGCGCTGCGCAGGCCAGCCCCAGAGCCAACCCCCACCAGACCCCAATCGCACCGCCCTGCGCATAAAAACCGAAGAGCCAGGCTGCAGGCGCGCCAATCAGCCAATAACAGGCGAGGCCGATGACGAACGTGGTCTTGGCGTCCTTGAACCCCCGAATTGCGCCCATGGCCAGCGTCTGTGTGCCGTCGAACAGTTCGAACCATGCTGCGATCGCCAGCAGCTTTACCGCTAGATCGACCACGTCGCGGTAGGCCGGATTGTCGGTGTCGAGGAACAGGCTGACGACTTGATGCGGTGCCAGCCAGAACAACAGCGCGAAGCCGAGCATGATCAACGCCCCGAAGGCAATGCCCACACGCCCGGCCAGTCGCGCCTGGAGCAGATTACCCGCGCCATAGTGCTGACCGATACGCATGGTCATTGCGTAGGAAATCCCCACGGGCACCATGAACGCCATCGACACCGACTGCAGGGCGATCTGGTGCGCGGCCATTTGCGTACTGCCCATCGCGCCCATGCAGAACGCTGCGAACGTGAACAGGCCAATCTCGACCGCATAGGTGCCCCCAATCGGCAAGCCGAGGCGCCACAGCTCTTTCAAATAAGTCAGCGAGGGGCGCATCAGGCCCTGGCGAATGGGATACGGCGCATAGGCCGGGTGCTGGCGGATATGCAGGGCCAGGAACAATGCCATGCCGTTGGCAACCACTGCAGTGACCAGGCCGATGCCCATCAGGCCCAGATGTGGCAGGCCGAACAGGCCATGGATAAGTGCATAGTTAAGGCCGAAATTCAGTGCTACGCCGCCCAGGCTGATGACCATCACCGGGCCGGCGCGCCCCAACGCGCTTGTGAAACCGCGCAAGGCCATAAAGGACAGGAAGCCGGGCAGGGCGAAGGGCAGGGTGATCAAGAATTGCCCTGCCATGTGTACGTTCGCCTCCTCCTGGCCAAGCCTGAGCAAAACCGGCTCAAGGTTCCACAGCACCAAGGCGGCGATCAGCGCCATGCCCCACGCCAGCCAGAGTCCCGCCTGAGTCAGCCGCGTAGCGCCTACATTGTCGCCGGCACCGTGACGGATCGAGACCAGCGTGCCGACTGCGGCGATAACGCCCACGCAAAAGAATGAAATCAGGTTGTAACTGGCCGCACCCAACCCGCCACCGGCCAGGGCTTCCGGTCCCAGATGGCCCATCATCACGGTGTCGGTGAACACCATGAGCATGTGCGCCATCTGCGAGGCAATCAGCGGCCCGGCCAGGCGCAGGATGGTCCTGAGCTCTTTGATCCAGGGTGCTTGAGTGGCGACGGATTGCATGGGCGTGGCGCTCGGTTTACAGGGTTTTGTGAGCAACTGATTCTCGACACTTATAGGCGTCGGCACAAAGCGATAAACCTGATCCTTGGCATGAGTAAAACTCATCTGAGTCGGGTGCAGTCGCTGGGGTAAAGTAACGCAACATTCGCGTAGGAAAGTTGTGTATGTCCCGTAGTCTTCCTCCCCTTTATGCGCTGCGCGCATTTGAAGCGGCTGCTCGGCATAGCTCGTTCACTCGGGCTGCGGAGGAGCTGTCGATCACCCAAAGTGCCGTTAGCCGCCATATCCGCACGCTTGAAGATCATTTTTCCTGCCGCTTGTTTCAGCGCAATGGCCGCAACCTGCGATTGACTGAGGCGGCGCGCCTGCTGCTGCCCGGTGTGCGTGAAGGCTTTTCGGCACTGGAGCGTGCGTGCAGCATCTTGCGCGCAGAAGAAGGTATTTTGCGCATGAAGGCGCCCTCGACCCTGACCATGCGTTGGTTGCTGGCGCGCCTGAGTCGCTTCCGTCATCTTCAGGTCGGCAACGACGTGCAATTGACCAGCGCCTGGATGGATATCGACAGTGTGGACTTCACCCAGGAGCCGTTTGACTGCGCGGTGTTGCTCAGTCGCGGGCATTTTCCGCCGGATTGGGAAGCCACGTACCTGTTCCCGGAGTTGCTGATTCCCGTGGGCGCACCGACGTTGCTCCAGGACCAGCCTTGGGATGCCAAGCGACTGGCCCGCGCCGAACTGTTGCACCCAACCCCCGACCGTCGTGATTGGCGTAGCTGGCTAGAGCGGATGGGCCTGTCTGAGCAGGTCTCGCTCAAGGGCGGTCAGGTATTCGACACCCTGGAACTGGGCATGATCGCAGCGGCGCGTGGCTATGGCGTGTCCATGGGTGATTTGCTGATGGTCGCCGAGGACGTGGCGCAGGGGCGTCTAAGCTTGCCTTGGCGCACGGCCGTGGTCAGTGGCGAAAGCTATTACCTGGTATGGCCGAAGACCCGGCCAGGCGGTGAACGCCTACGTCGGCTCGGCGAATTTCTTCAAGGCGAAGTGCAGGCGATGGACCTGCCAAAGGTTGAGATATTGGCGTGAAAACAGCTCTGGCAACGGCTTTCCTGCGACAGTGATTCGGGCATTTTGCGACTGCTTCGCAGCCAAACGCTGATCCCCTGTAGGAGATGCCACCCCGCCTGCGACGCCGCGCTGTCGCGCAGCAAACAAGGTTCTGTAGGAGCTGCCGAAGGCTGCGATCGACCGGGAACCGGTCGCTTTCCTGATACCGCTGAAGGTCATGCCGGTCGCCCGCGACCCCGGCCTATCGCAGCCTTCGGCAGCTCCTACGAATCTGTGTTTTGCTGAAAATGTAATGACATTTATGCTTTCCTCTTCAATAACTTACAGGTTGTTTGAGGGGCTGACTTGTCTGCGAAGACCAGACAACCTGGTCGGTCAGGTACTCCGCGCGGCATCTCCTGCAGAAAGTAGTTGTTCGGTCCTCACGGGCATCGGGTTCCCTTATGGAAAACCATCTGCCATTCATTTCCATACATACGCCAAATCGAGCTGCGCAAAGAATTAACTTCGCGGTCTTGATCCGTAGGGGCACTACGACATAGGTAGGTAACGAGCATGACCTCGCCAGACAGCGGTTTCACGACGAAATTGCTGATTAAACGCGGCACAAAGGCCTCGTTTTGCAATCCTGTAATAACCTCTGCCTTAGTCCATGCGATGCCACTGGCACCAAACTCAACGAAGTCGTCGGCTAGCAGCGTGGATAACTCATCTTCGTTAAGTCGTACGTCATGCTCCAGTAGCCTCTTTTCAAACTGCTCTAATTGTTTCCTGACATTCATGGTGTCCTCCAGCGCAGGAAGTTGTCATTTGCAATGACGCTTTTTTATCTATCAACGTTTGAGCTTCATCCATGACGTGCTCGTGGGGAACAGCTGGGCGCGGATCAGTCATTGCTTCCAGGACTTTGGCGCGGAACCACTTATCGTAGGCGTCCGGATCGGTAGCAAGGCCAGCGGGTAGCGCGCCTTTTCGGACATGCAGTATTGAGGTCTGTGCAGCCATCTCGGTTCTCCTTTGGCGGGCCTTCACTGCGTATTTCAAAACAGATACAGGCAAGAATGCTGTGTGGGCGTGTATCAATTGCTCGACGGCCGATACTGCAACGCCTCGGCCAGATGACTGCGTCCAATCGCATCGACCTGTTCCAGATCAGCCAGCGTTCTGGCCACTTTCAACAATCGGTGTGCGGCCCTGAGTGACAGGGTCAAACGTTCGCAGGCGGTTTCCAGCCAGTTTTCGTCGGCGCTGGACAGCGAGCAATGTTTGCGCAGGCCCGGCAGGTCGAGAAAGGCGTTTGCGCAGCCTTGGCGCCGCTGTTGCCGGTCTCGGGCCTGGGCCACGAGGAGGGCAGCGCTGGCGGTGTCTTCGCCGATTTGGGGGGCTGGATTGAGCGCCGTGGCTTCGCGGGCGACGGTCAGGTGCAGGTCGATGCGGTCCAGCAGCGGGCCGGAGAGTTTGTTGCGGTAGCGCTGAATCTGCTCCGTGGAACAACGACAGCGACCGCTGGGTTCGCCCAGATAGCCACACGGGCAGGGGTTCATGGCGGCCACCAACTGAAAGCGCGCCGGGAAACGCACCCGGTCGCGGGCACGGGCGATGACGATATGGCCCGACTCCAAAGGCGTTATAATACTCACATAAATTTGAGATCCGAGTTGTCATCATGCCAAACGCCTACGCATACGTTCGTTATTCCTCTACCGTCCAGTCCTCGGGGGATACGGTGGATCGGCAAATCAGTCCGTTGAAAACATTCGAAAAGGACACCGGCGTAGATATTGTTGAAACGATCATTGATGAAGGCGTTTCATCGTTCCGTGGAGATAATGCGAACAAAGGAAAGTTTAAAGAGGTATTGGCTAGGATCGAGCGGGGGGTTATCAGGCGTGGTGATTACTTAGTTGTGGAATCAATTGATAGGATCACTCGCCAGCGGGTACTTGATGGTGTGGAGTTACTGCAAAACATCCTAAAAGCGGGTGTTAAGATTTATACGACCACTGATTCTCGATGCTATTCTTATGATGATCCAGATCGTGATTTTGAAAATTTGATCATGATTAGTTTGATCGCTAAAAGGGCGAACGAAGAGTCGGAGATCAAGTCAAAACGACGAAAATTTGCTTGGAACAAAGCAAAGTTGGCTGCATCCGAAGGAAAGAAGTTCAACGGCCATAATCCGCCGTACGGCTATCGATATGATACGGTAACTGAGGATTTTGTCATTAATGAAGATGAAGCATCAGAAATACGCATGATATTCGAATTGTTGAAAACAATGGGTGTTTCTAACGCAACGAGATGTGTGAATGTAAGTTCAAACAGAAAATGGACTGGTCGTCAAGTTGCTTTGATGATAGAAAATAAATACCCTTTGGGCGTTTTGATGTCGCAGAAACGTAATGAGAAAGGGGAAAAAGTATTTATTGAATACATAGAGGAATATTATCCGAGGATAGTTAGCCAGACGGCATTCAATGAAGCTGTTTTTTCTATGAGAAACCGCCAAGATAGAAAATTTTACGGAAATACAACAATTGGCAGTACGAATATCTTCAGGCATGTAATAAAGTGTGCTGAATGTGGTGAGACAATGCTGTTTGAAAAGCAGAAAAACCAGAAAGGTATAATGTACCCTTATTTTCATTGTTTTACCCGGAAAGAATTGAAGGGGCAATGTGATCAACGGTTCAGATTCGATTTGGCCTTCGGTATGCTTCTACATGCTATGCAAGTCATACAGTCAAAAGTTTCACCCGGCGTTATACGTTATGACTTCGAGACAAATGGAAAGCCGCAAATAAGGTGGAATGATCCGAAACCTTCTGGAAGTTTTAGTGGAGTTGTCGTTAAAAAACTTCACATGGACCCGGTTGAACTTTTAGAGCGTCGGACCGGTATGTCCGATTTTGGGGGCGAATTTAGCTCTTTTCTATCTGATGACAAAAGTTCACAGGAACTGGTAGGAAGTAAATTGGCCGAAGCGTCTGAAGTATTGGCTAGTTTAAAAGAAAAATATGAAAATACTGAGCGATCGCTTGACGGCTATGATGGGAAAATCCCAATGCCAATAATTAAAAGGTTGGAAAGGTTAGAGATAGCGATTGATGAGCAAGCCGTATTAGTAGATGAGCTTAGCGGCAAGTTCAATTCAAGTGTAACAGATATTAAGTTAACCAGATTCGAAGATATCATCGAGCGTTTTAGTACCGAAGAAGGTCGTTTGAAGTTGAATCAGTTCTTCAAGGCTTCGAAGATGGTGTTTAAATTCCGATACGATAAGCCTACTAGAAACCTTCATGTGTGGGTCAGTCGCAACGAGCAAGAAATTCTTAGTATTTCTAGGAAGTTTCCGCTCCATAAGCCACTTGCTCATTTTGGGATTCCAAGACTGGCCGATCTGTATGAGCAAATGTAATAGGAAGCTACATTACTAATTGGTATGGATGACTGCGTAACCAGTAAACCTCTGGAATGAAAAAAAATATAGCGGCGAATTTTTAAATTGACTATACCGCTAAAATGGATCGATTTTGCCCCTTTAGTCCTTTCTGAGAGCCCGTAGTCAGTCCCCGGTGGCACCCCTTCGATAGCCCCGTCCAAGCTGGTTCGTCAGCATGAAGCGTTTAAACCGGAGTATTGATCGGGGCTTGCTTCAACCTCTTGGTCTTGGCTCCACGCATAGCAGCGAGCCTATTCTCAAGCGTCCAGTGTTTGCTAACGATGTTTTCCGAGTGGACGTATTCTATGTTGTCCCAAAACCAAACGATGGCGGTAACAAACTCAGTGAGCAGGCTGTGCGGGATGTGCACGTGTTGGATCGACGGGGGGGTAGGTGCCGCTGGGTCTATAAATGGGTAGAGTTCTTGGCTAGGCCAGAGATCTGGGTGATCAGTCGAACTGACTAGGCATTTGCGTTGAACTTGACCAGGACGCATCGTAGCCATGACAGGCCGAAACAGACCCATTGCGGCCGGTCAGCACCGTGAATACTTTGATCTGTACCCGATTGTTCTTGCGGCATTCTGTCTCGCGCTCCTGCCCGTGGTGCCTCGTGATTTCGACACATTGTTGGTCAATAGTTGTCTGCCATACGGTCTTGAGCTAATCTAAACCTACTGCTTCGCTTCTATTGAGGTGCCTCTGAGCGTGAACAATATAATGCTAACCTCTCAAAAATTGGCTATCGGATGGCGTTTATGAAAGAACTGTTAGTTAAATATGGAATTGATGGGGTTTGGCATTTCACTGACCAATCTAACCTTCAGAGCATTATCGACAACAAAGGACTACTTTCATTGGCTGAGGCAAGAAGTCGCGATATAAAAATTCCCGCTCCAGGTGGGAATGAATGGAGCCATAAGGCTGACAGGATTAATGGCGTAGATAATTATGTACACCTTGCTTTCCTCGATGATCACCCAATGCTTTTTCACACGAGGAATGATGGTAGAACTCCAAACCCTATTTGGTTGAAAGTCAGTATTAATATTTTAGATATGCCAGGAGTGCATTATACGAGTGACGTTTCAAACAAGGCTGGCATTTCCCTGCTTTCACCTGAGGCGGCTCGGGACGAAATTGATCTGGAAGTTATGTTCACCTACACGGACTGGAAAGACCCAGAAATACGCCAACGTAGAAGCCTTGCGCTTAGAAGTGAAATTCTAATCCCCCGATCAATCCCAATTGATATGATACTTGGAAAAAAAAATGGCTAGCCGTCCAGTGTTCTCTGCCCTTGGAACCCCTGATCATCTGGTTTCTGAAACAATGGTCAGTTTTTCATGGAGTCCTGGGTTCGCTCCCGTCCAGAAGAAGAAAAATGTCACGGCTCTTCATGAAGCGGCTATAGCCCAAGGGCTTTACCCTCTCTTAGAAGTCTCAACAAAGTCTGAGCTTGAACTTGGTCGTCGCCTAAGCGCATTCAGCCTTAAGATAGACACCGAGATGGGTGAGATCAGTCTTGAATCGGCCTTCCAAGGCAGTAAGGTTTTCAAGGATGGAGGTCCGTACATTGATATATATGCAAAAGATGCTTGGGCAGCCAAAAAAGATGAGCGATTGAAAACCTCTGGCGTGCTTATTGGTTTTGATTTCTTCGGACAAATATGGCCGCTTATACCTAAAACCGCCTTCTATGATTGGCTGTACCTTTCTGCGCTTCAGCCGCATCAAGACTTCTTAAAGCGCCTTGATAGCTTCAAGGGCTTTACAGATATAGAATTTAATCCTCAGCGCTCCATTAACTGCCAAGCAAGAACCTGCGCGCTTTTGGTTTCCCTGATTAAACTCAACGCCTTAGATGACGCCTTGAGATCTCAGGGCGATTTTATTGCAATGGTTGCCTCTGATTCTTTCAAGCAAGGCCACTCTTCTGATCTGAAACAACGACCGTTGCTATGATATTTTTTGCCCTCCCGCAGAGCATCTTCTTGATAAATTTCATAGATACATCGGAATGGCTGCATATGGTCGTTATGAGTCTCTCAGCTTCGATTTCTGGCTAGTCAAGACGCCTTGCGCCTAGGCTTTCATTGCCCGTTGCACGGTGCTCAGACTCACATCCAAAGCCCTAGCAACCTTGCGGAACGATGCACCCTCAGCTTGCATTGCAGCCCTGATCGCAGCGTCATCAACTGACTTTACACGACCTTTGTACATGCCCGCTTCCTTAGCCTTGGCTATGCCTTCCCGCTGACGTTCCTTGATCATTGCTCGTTCGAACTGGGCAACACTACCCAGCAACGACAGCATAAAGTCTTGCATGGGGTTGGCTTCGCCAGTGAACAGCAATTGTTCCTTGTGGAAGTGGACGCCGATCTTCCGAGCGTTCAAATCTTTTACAAGCTTCAACAAATCTTCCAATGACCGCGCGAGCCTGTCGATGGAATGGACGTGGACGATATCGCCATCACGGATGAACTTCAGCATTTCTTGTAGCTGGGGGCGGTCTGTGGTCGCACCCGACACCTTGTCCTCAAACAAGCGATCCAGTGTCAGGCCATCCAACTGGCGAGCTGTATTCTGATCAACCGATGAAACCCTGACGTAACCTACATTTGCCATTTTCTTTACCTTTTGTATTCATTAGCTTCTAGATGTTTTGAGTGTGTATGTGTTCATTGATAAAATCAACCCTATTGAATACGATTTTATGATGCATTCCGTATTCATCGATTTGTTGTCACATGGGTGTACCCAAATGAACGCAACCTCGCCGGTTGTTGAGTATTGCTACGATTGTTTCTCATATCGTCTAACGACATTCCCCTGCGGATTATCAATGATGGCTACCCCACCAAACGAACAGCCCAGTCATAGCCCTTCGGTGGTCGTTGCGAGCAATGAAGAGGGCGATATACATTTCATGTACTGAATAGCCAAAGAAAGGTAGCCAGAGTGGATTTCGTAGACCAAGCGACTCGATCAAGAATGATGGCGACCATTCGGAGTGCAAACACCCGACCTGAGATGATAGTCAGGAAGTTCTTACACGCTCATGGCTATCGATTTCGAATACATCAGAAAATGCTACCCGGAAAGCCGGACATTGTGATGCCAAAATTCCGGACTTGTATATTTGTCCATGGTTGCTTTTGGCATCACCATTCAGGATGTCGCTACGCGACAATGCCCAAGACCAGGTTCGAGTTCTGGAATGAGAAACTTCTACGTAACGTGGCGAGGGACACTGAAAACGTAAAAGCCTTGGAGCTCTTGGGCTGGCGAGTTTTGATCATATGGGAATGCCAGCTAAAAAAAGGGCCGGACACACTTAATCAACTACTTCAACAGCTATGTCAAAAATAGGAAGGGTATTGTTTACTCGATTTTTTCTTTTCTATGCGCCTTGTGATGGCATACGGTGCAAAGGGTGATTAGGTTGTCTACTGAGTTCTGCCCACCTTTGGCATGATGAACAACGTGATGTAGTTCAAGATGTCTTGGGTCAGAAGCGTTCCACATTGAATGGTTCCATGGACAGTGCCGACAAGTGTAGTTGTCTCGAATCAGTACCTTCCCCCTAACATCATCGGGAATTTTCCGGTCATGAGGTGGTGTCTGGTTCATGTCTTCCAAGACATAAGCACCAATGGGCAAATCCGGGCGGCCTGTCGTCCGAGTTGCAATTGACCAGCCTTCTTCGGTTCGTAGCTCTCGAACTCTTCGGGCCCATTCAGTTGAGCCATCGGCGACATACCGAAGCTCTTCGCCTGTAACAGGTCGTCCCACGTTTTTTTGCAGAAACTCTAGAAGCTTGTCTTTTACAGCAAATTTCTTTTTGCGAATGGTGTTTGCAATGTTCCAGCGGTGTGCAGCATCTCTATCCTGATTTTCATCGAGCAGCATGTAGTCATCAACCATCAATGAATCGACACCCAGCAATTTCAAGTCGAGGTCTCCCGCTTTGACCATCTCTGCTGCTGTGACGCCAGTAACAATGCTCCAGCCTTGCTCTACGCGTAGTTCTCTTACACGTCTGGCCCATTCGCCGATACCTGACACGACCATCAGTTCATCACCCTTGATGACTTTGCGTGGATAAGTAACAAGGTAAAGAATTATACGGTCTCGTGCAGACGCGGCACTTGATTTAGGAATAAGAGAGCTGCCCAAATCTCGGAGGGCGTGAAAGGTTGGCACCAACGATATAACGCGGGCACGTAGGTCCCCATGATTCAGTTCGTGACCGAAATTTTTGATCAGTTCCAGCAAGCGAACTCGCAAGCTTTCTGAATCATCCTTCAATTTACCTGACCGCCTTGCCAACTACCCATCTCCTTTATCAGACCAACCGTCACATTGAAACTGGATGAACTCTGAGCCTACGCGGCTTTGGTTTGCGCCTTGGCATCTAGCACCTTTAGTACGACTTTGGCGATGGCCCCTGCTAGTAGCGGTGGAACAGCATTTCCAATCTGACGAGCAATCTCAATTTTTGTACCTTGGAACGGGAAATCGTCAGGAAATCCCATAATGCGTGCAGCTTCGCGGTGAGTAATTGGGCGGTGTTTTTCTGGATGCAAATACCGTCCTTTTTCCGGTTTGAAAAACTCGGTCCTGATGGTCACACTCGGTCGATCCCACCAAAGGCGACCAAATAGATCAGTACCGCCCGAGGTTTTACGAATCCAGCATGCTGGAGTGATTTCTGGTGCATTTCGTTGCAAGTCGAAGCGATTGCCACCGGGTGGCACAGACTTGTATCGAGCAAGACTTTTCTCGGTAGGGGTGCGACCGAAATGCAAATTCAAAGGCGGCTCGCACTCTCGAATTTGAATACCGACTGGTTCTGGCAAATCCCCTATCACGTCCTTGACTGATCGCCATGGTGGAAGAAATCGGTCATCCAGATTTTTGGAATGGGTCTTAACCGGTAATTCCGGGGTTTCGATCAGCCCTTTTTTCCATCCAATAATGATTAATCGTTTTCGGGTTTGCGCAACTCCATAGTCAGCTGTGTTCACGACCTCAAATATTGTCTCAAAGCCCATTGATGTGGCCCGAGCCTGGATATCTGAAAACTCGCTTGAACGTAGTAATTCCGAAACGTTTTCCATGACGAACATTCTGGCACCGCTTTGCTGCACAACATCCATGTATGGTTCCCACAAAGCCCGACGACCGTCTCCCGTCCTATTTTTGTTGAGAAGGCTGAAGCCTTGGCAGGGTGGCCCTCCGATGACCACATCGGCAGGAGGGATTTTGGGAGACGTTTGTAGCCAATGTTCAATATTGCCTACCACCGCTGGCGCAGAATATGCCCGTTCATGCGTCCTCATCGCTGCCGCATCATTATCGACGGACAGGACGCACTCAAATCCCCCACAGAACCGATCATCTGTGAAGCCGAGTGTCATGCCGCCAGCACCCGAGAAAAGGTCGATTACACGAAATTTGTTTGGTGGCATCTTGATATGCATAACTGAGATTTTTTTCATCGCCGGAGTAAAGGACACACGTCTCGCGCAAAACCATCGAGACCAACCCAATCGTAGTGAAAGGAGGCAGAAATTTTCTTGTCTTTGCCTACGACCTTGTTCGCTTCTGGAAAATCAAATCGATGCGAAATACTGGGTGAATACACAGTAATTTTAACAAGGGTAGCAGTCAACCTTTCGTTGGTTGCGAAGGGTAAGCGAATTTCTGTGGTGGCGACCCGGCTCTCCGACCAAAAGGAGTCACCGCACGAAAATCCAATGTTCTGATATCCGTTACTGAGGCGTTTCAATGCCGTCCATGAAATCGCGAATCAGCTCAACAAGATCACATCTGAGTACCTTGCATAGGTCATACATTTGGATGATATCTAGTCGGCGAACGCCTCGTTCGACATCACTCATGAAGGATTGTGGGCGTCCTAACGCGTTTGAGCATTCCACCTGGGTTAGTCCGGCATTGATCCGACGGGCCTTCAGCAGGGTCAGAAACGTTTCATATTCGGTTCGGTAAATGGCTTTTGGCATGGGCTGTCCAGAGTAGAGCTGCCTTCCACGCTATATCTGGTTTTCAGGTATCCGAATTTCAGATATTTTGTCTTCGTCCTAACGACCAGCCCCATTGTGGGTTGGCTGAAGTGGCAAGGAATCCAAGATTCGAGTCGTGGGGTGTGATTATGAAAAAAAGCGTTGTTACATTTTTCGTTGGTGTTGCGGGGTATGTGCCATTTGTTTTTGCTGGAACTAAAGCTCATCAAAATCCGAACGATCCGAGCACCTTGCTTCTTATACTTGGTACTGTCGTGTTGCCGGTGGTGGTTTATACGGCAAACAAGTGGAGGTTGTGGTGGCTCGGATTTAAATTCGGCATGGCAAGAAAGTCCACATTCCTTAGTTCGGTAAAGTGGACCTTTGCGTCGGTGATTGTAACGGGTGTGTCACTTCTGATTCTTGTTAAAGCTGGTTCGATGTAACCATATCTGGTGAAGTGGTAGGCACAAAAAATAGCTCCAATAATTCCGGGTGGCAATCGGTGATTATTTGCTGATTTGCCACCTCTTTGCATTTCAGTCTGGAATTTGAATACCGTTTATGTGGTTCACCTGATCCGAAATCTTTGCTTCTAACTTTACAGAGATAACTCAGATGGTAAAAAGCTGTGCTAAGTTGTTCGTGGTTGTTTCTATTGACTGTGTGATAGCCAGACGGCCTCACAGAGCCGCCTGAGGGCTCCGTCCAGCGGTTATAAAGCAATTTCCATAACATGGTCGGGGTGTCGTTGTAAAACGTCCCTAATTGCACTGTAGAGCTTACACCGATGTAGCAGTGATAATGAGCATTGTCGGACTCGCCTACCTCTCTTGCCCAACCCTGTATGACATTCTTTTGACGATTCCAATTCGCACTTGCAAGGTCTTGCTTGACCTGTTTGAAAAAATTGGAGACCACTAGGTTGCCTGATGAGGCGTCCATAATATCTGTAACGGGCAAGTGAAGATCGAACCGTAACAGCTGAATTCTTGAGTGGTGCGTTAGCAATGCATTGATCTGATCAAGCATTGGTTTGAGCATGGTTGTGTACACCGGAAGATTCTTGAATTTCCCCGTATTGATTGATAGACCTTGGTAGGTTGGTTTACAGGTTACATTCTTTTTGTGTTTCTGATTCTTTGTCTTTTTCAATTTCTTTTATCCGTATGGTTGATTACCTTTCTTGCTCTATGGGTTCTATTGGATATTACTAAAAGCAATCGCCCACACGCGGGCAACGCGCGGCGTGTATAAGCTCGAATGAATTTAGGTTCCGAAGAAACAAGGAAAACTTCTGTAGAAGAAACAGGGCAAGTACTAAGTGAATATTACCACCATAAAGGGGCAATCTAAACTGTTTCGCCAAAATGCAATTAATATTTTTTGACTCAGTCAATTTACGTAAGGCGAGTGCCCCATTCGGACCGTATACATACTGGGTTGCAAGATTTTCTCTGGACAGCTCTAGGGCATCGGTATTGACTCAAAATCTGCTAAGGCTGTACAAATATACAGTAAAAATGAATTAGAAAATTATGTGAGATATATACAACCCTTGTCCAGCGGCTCTCGCAACACTTCCAGCACCTTGCGATCAAACTCCGGGAGTTCATCGAGAAACAGCACACCATGGTGGGCGAGGGTGATTTCGCCCGGTTGCGGACGACTGCCGCCACCCACCAGCGCCGCACCTGAGGCGGAGTGGTGCGGTTGCCGAAAGGGCCGCTGTGGCCAACTGGTCAGAGGGCTCTGGCTGGCGACCGATTGAATCGCAGCCACCTCCAACGCTTCGTGCTCATCCAGTGGCGGCAACAGGCCCGGCAGGCGACTGGCGAGGAGTGTCTTGCCGGTGCCGGGAGGTCCACTAAACAGCAGATTGTGCGCGCCCGCCGCCGCTACCAGCAGTGCGCGTTTGGCGGCAGTCTGGCCTTGCACCTCGCTCAGGTCTGGATAGGGTTTGCTCAGGTGCAGTAGACCGCTGGACACGTAGGGGACAATAGGCGTCCGGCCATTGAAGTGCGCCACCAGTTCCAGCAGATGATTGACGGCAATCACCCGTAACCCGGACGCCAGGCACGCCTCCTCGGCATTGGCCGCAGGCACGATCAACGTATGGCCCTCGGCACGAGCGGCCAGCGCGGCGGGCAAAACGCCCTGTATCGGCCTTATAGCACCCGAGAGCGCCAATTCACCGAGGCATTCGACATCCTGCAACGCGTGAGCAGGCAGTTGCCCGCTGGCGGCGAGCAAACCCAGCGCAATTGCCAGATCGAAACGCCCGCCGTCTTTCGGCAAGTCGGCCGGGGCGAGGTTGAGGGTGATTCTGCGGGCAGGGTATTCGAGGCCGGAATTGAGGATGGCACTGCGGACCCGATCCTTGCTTTCCCTGACCGCGCCTTCAGGCAAGCCCACCAGCGTCAGCGCAGGAAGGCCGTTGGCCAGATGGCACTCGACGGTGACGGCGGGCGCTTCCACACCCACCTGAGCGCGGCTGAGCACGATGGCGAGAGACATGATCATTCCTTGATGTCTGAAGAACCGCATCCTGCAGGAATTCGAGGGGAAGCTGGGGAGGGGAATCGATACAGGGTGTGAATGGATAGCCCGGTGTGGGAGCACTCTGGACACGCAGTCTTATTCGCGAATGGGCTGATACGGTAGTCCTATTGCTCCCCGTTAAGCCTTTCGCGAATGAATTCGCTCCCAGCGGGATTGAGCGGTGGACGTCCAGAAGTCGTGCGGTTGTTACTCCGCCGGTGGCGTCAGTTTCGTTTCCATCTCGGCCACTTTTGCTTCCAGCGCTTCAAGACGGGCGCGGGTGCGGGCGAGGACGCTCATCTGGCTGTCGAATTCTTCGCGAGTCACTAAATCAAGCTTGCTGAAGCCGCTTTGCAGCAGGGCTTTGAATTGGGTTTCGAATTCGTTGCGCGGGATGGGCGTTTCGCCATTGAACAAGCGAGAGGCGTGGCCGCTCAGGGCGTCTAGGAAAGCTTTGGGCGCGAGCATGGTCAGGGTTCCGAAAACAGATGGGCGGCAGTATATCACGGAGCGTCTATAGTCCATTCGGCTCACCCAGCCTGCACGCTTTTCGCGCACAGGGGCGAGTGCATACGCACTGTTGTTGTGCGACTTGATGGCCACAAACGCAGACCGGAAAAGGAAGTGTTATCCAAGGCCTTGTATTTAATGGTTTTTCAGGAGATGGCAAGCTTTCTGCTTAGTGGCATATGACCCATGCACTGATGCAGTCGCTGTGACGATTGCAGTGCGGCAGGCGGAGCGGGGAAGTGTTTCGTCAGAAGCGGTTCTCTGGAATTGATCGGGGCTGTTTAAAGCGACCGACACGTTACAAAGCCAGGCACTGCGCTTAGACTTGAGTCGGGTTTGTTTTCCTGGGGCAAGTCCACCAATTCGGGAGAAAAGTTTCATGAAGCTAGTCACTGCCATCATCAAGCCATTTAAATTGGATGACGTGCGCGAATCGTTGTCGGAGATCGGCGTGCAGGGCATCACCGTCACTGAAGTCAAAGGCTTCGGTCGGCAAAAGGGTCACACCGAGTTGTATCGCGGTGCGGAATACGTAGTCGACTTCCTGCCCAAGGTGAAAATCGATGTTGCGATCGATGACAAGGATCTGGATCGGGTTATCGAAGCGATAACCAAGGCAGCTAACACTGGCAAGATCGGTGACGGCAAAATCTTCGTAGTGAATCTGGAACAGGCCATTCGCATCCGTACCGGCGAAACCGATACCGACGCAATCTAAGCCGCCAACCCCCACGCCCCAGGAGTAAAACAATATGACTCTGCGTCAATTCGCAGGGCTAGGAGCCCTGTTGTCCCTTTTCATCCCTGGTTTGGCCCTGGCGGCTGATCCGGTGGTTGCCCCCGTCCTCAATTCTGGCGACACGTCGTGGATGATGACATCGACAGCGCTGGTGCTGTTCATGACCATTCCTGGCCTGGCCCTGTTCTACGGCGGTATGGTTCGCTCGAAAAATATTCTTTCGGTCATGATGCAGTGCTTCGCCATTACGGGTGTGATCAGCATTCTGTGGGTTATCTACGGCTACAGCATTGCATTCGACACAACTGGGATGGAGGTGGGCGTTGTTAACTTCAACTCTATCTTCGGCAGCCTGGCTAAGGCATTCCTTGCTGGTGTGACGCCATCGAGCATCACTGGCCCGACCGCGTTGTTCCCTGAAGCGGTGTTCGTCACCTACCAGATGACATTCGCCATCATCACTCCCGCGTTGATCGTCGGTGCGTTCGCTGAGCGCATGAAGTTCTCCGCGATGCTGATCTTCATGGGCATCTGGTTCACGCTGGTCTATGCGCCAATCGCGCACATGGTCTGGGGCGGTCCGGGCGCACTGTTGGGTGATTGGGGCGTCCTCGACTTCGCTGGCGGCACGGTGGTTCACATCAACGCCGGTGTTGCGGGTCTGGTTGCTTGCCTGGTACTGGGCAAACGTAAAGGCTTTCCAACCACACCTATGGCCCCGCACAACCTGGGCTATACCCTGATCGGCGCGGCAATGCTTTGGGTAGGCTGGTTCGGCTTCAACGCCGGCTCCGCTTCTGCGGCCAACGGTACTGCCGGTATGGCAATGCTCGTGACCCAGATCGCGACTGCTGCTGCTGCACTGGGCTGGATGTTCGCCGAATGGCTGACCCACGGTAAGCCAAGTGCTCTGGGTATCGCTTCGGGTGTGGTTGCCGGTCTGGTTGCCATCACCCCTGCCGCTGGTACTGTCGGCCCGATGGGCTCCATGGTGATCGGCCTGGCTGCTGGCGTGGTCTGCTTCTTCTGCGCTACCACCCTGAAACGCAAACTGCGCTACGACGACTCCCTGGACGCATTCGGTGTGCACGGTATCGGCGGTATCCTCGGCGCGATCCTGACCGGTGTATTCGCTGCGCCTTCGATGGGCGGCTTCAACGCGGCAACCACCGACATCGCTGCACAAGTCTGGATCCAGTGCAAAGGCGTAGGCTTCACGATCATCTACACCGCGATTGTGACCTACGTCATTCTCAAGGTACTGGACATGGTCATGGGTCTGCGTGTCACTGACGAGGAAGAAGCTGTCGGCCTCGACCTTGCGCTACACGACGAGCGTGGCTACGCCTTGTAAGCCAACGTATAAAAAATGCCCGGGTAACCGGGCATTTTTTTGTCTGGTGTTTGTCGATACAAGCACGATAACGAGGGTTGTCTGCTTTTGGAGGGTGGCTTACACAAAAGGTGGTCTATTGCGCGCTTTGTTTTTTCCTCCAGCGCGTTAGAATGCGCGCCGAAGCGTGGAGAACTGTATGTGGCAACAGACGCTGATTACCCTGCGAGCAAGGCCTCGCGGGTTTCATCTGGTAACCGACGAAATACTGGCAGGCTTGCCTGAGCTGCGCACTTGTCGGGTCGGTCTATTGCATTTGTGGCTACAACATACCTCGGCCTCGTTGACCATCAACGAGAATGCCGACCCGGCTGTGCGTCGTGACTTCGAGCGTTTTTTCAATCGTCTGGTGCCCCAGGGTATGGACGGATATGAACATGACGACGAAGGCCCCGATGATCTGCCGGCGCACTTCAAGGCCAGTTTGCTTGGCTGCCAGTTGAGTTTGCCGGTCACGGCAGGGCGATTGGCGTTGGGTATCTGGCAAGGTGTTTATCTGGGTGAGCATCGTGATGCCGGCGGTGCTCGCAGTGTCCTTGCCACGCTATACGGTGACGGGGCATGACCGCTGATTCTCAGCGGATGTTGAATTTTTCCGGCAGCCTGCGAAAGTTGGCGTAGCTGGGCTATAACTAATCTGCTTTCGCAAGTCATGAGGTAGAACATGAGCGACGACGACAACGACGATCTGGAAGACGGTCTGGAAGGTGAAGAGGACGGCGAGGAGCTTGCGGCTGTCGCCGAAGACGATGGTGCCGACACTGATGACAGCAGTGAAGCCTCGCCCACGCCTGCCAAGGGCAAAGCCAAGGCTGCGGTCTCGGTGGATGAGCTGCCTAGCATAGAAGCCAAGAACAAAGAGCGTGATGCTCTGGCCCGTGCGATGGAAGAGTTCCTCTCCAAAGGCGGCAAGGTTGTGGAGGTGGAGCCCAACGTGGTTGCCGATCCGCCGAAGAAGCCTGACAACAAGTACGGTAGCCGGCCTATCTAAGCGGCTGATTATCGAACAAGGAAAAGCCCGCTATCGCCCGCGGGCTTTTTTTGTCTGAAAATTGTGCAGAGACTGCTAAGTGACCTACCTGTGCTGGCTGTGTGGGCACCAATTTATTCGCGAAGAGTCCCCGTCAGGCACCCGAGTGCCTCAGCCCCAACTGGCCAGCAGTTCAGGCAATTGCATCAGGCTTTGAATCTCGGCATCCGGACGTTTATCCGCTTCCCAGGCCTTGCCCGCAGGATTGAACCAGATGGCGCGAAAGCCCGCCTGCTGTGCCCCTGCGATATCGTCGCCGGGATGGTCGCCGATGTGCACGGCTACGCTGGCGTCGACCTTGCCGCGCTTCAGCGCTTCAAGGAAGGGCGCCGGGTCAGGTTTGCCGATGCCTAAATCTTCGGCACACAGGGCGAACGCGAAATAATCCGCCAACCCCAAGCGGCGGACGTCGGCGTTGCCGTTAGTTACAACCCCCAAGGTGTAGGTTTTGGCGAGGATCTCCAGTGTCGGCTGAACCTCGGGAAAAATGTCGATTTGATGCCGGGCATGCAAGAAGACTTCGAAGCCCTTGTCAGCCAATGCCTGTGCTTGATCGTGAGCGTAGCCAGCATCTTCCAGCGCGTGAAACAGCACGCGTCGGCGCAGCGCACTGATTCGGTGCTTGAACGTGGGATCGGCTTCCACCAACCGTGTGCGGATCGCCCACAGATGCTCTACCGGAACCGGGCCAAGATTCGGCGCGTGTTCGGCCAGCCAGTCTCGCAGCACGGCTTCGGCGCTGACAATGACCGGGGCGGTGTCCCACAGGGTGTCATCGAGGTCGAAGGTAATCAGTTTAATCATGATCAGTGCTCTTGCTGCGTTTGGCCCTGGGATGGGCGCTGTCGTACACCGTGGCCAGATGCTGGAAGTCCAGATGCGTGTATATCTGCGTGGTGGCAATGTCTGCGTGACCGAGCAGCTCTTGAACCGCGCGTAGATCTTGCGAAGATTCAAGCAGGTGGCTGGCAAACGAATGGCGGAGCATGTGCGGATGCAGGTTCTGTCCCAGCTCGCGTTCGCCCGCTGCCTTCACGCGCAGCTGAATTGCCCTGGGGCCCAGACGGCGCCCTTGCTGGCCGATGAATACTGCATCGTCCTCCGGGTTGGCCAGTGCGCGCAACGGTAACCAGATTTCCAGGGCTTCACGGGCCTTTTTGCCTACTGGCAACACGCGGGTCTTGCTGCCTTTGCCGAGGACTTGAACCAGTCCGTCACTCAAATCAAGTTGTTCGAGATTGAGCCCGGTCAGTTCTGACAGGCGCAGGCCTGAGGAGTAGAACAGTTCCAGGATTGCTTGATCGCGACGGGCCAGAAAGTCGTCCTCGACCGCGCCGTCGAGCAATTGCAGGGCGCGATCGGCATCGAGGGTCTTCGGCAGGCGGCGCTCGCCTTTAGGCGGCGACAAGCCATTGGCCGGGTCGTGATCGCACAGGCCTTCGCGGTTCAAGTAGCGATATAGACCACGAACAGCGGACAACAGGCGCGCCAGGCTGCGCGAGGACTGGCCTTGCTGATGCAAGCGGGCAATCAGGCTGCGCAAGTGCTGAATATCCAGCGCCGACCAACTGCTTAGTTGCTGCTTCTCACAAAATGCGAGGACTTTGTTCAGGTCGCGGCGGTAGGCTTCCAGGGTATGGGATGACACTTGGCGCTCACTGCGCAGGTGCGTGCAGTAAGCGTCCAGTTGCCTTTCCATGGTCAGCGAACCGCGCGTAACGAGTGAGTGAAGCGCGGCAACACCCGACCCAGCACTTCAGCAATGTAGCTAAGGAACAGCGTACCGACGGAGCTCTTGTAGTACTGCGGATCATGGTTGCCAATGGCCAAGACACCCTGCAGGCCTTGATGCGTCAGGGCCACGACGGCGGTTGAGCCGACTTGCTGACCTTGTTCGCTGCCGAACAAAAAGGTCAGTTCATGCTCGCGCAGTGCGCCGCAGACGGTCTTGTTGCCCGAGATCAGGCTGCCGATGGCTTTTTGCGCGTTGGCACTGCTGACCCAGCGACCCACTGGCATAGGGTTGTCGCTGAACAGGATGAGGCTGACGAAAGGCACCTGGAAATCCTCACGCAGGCTGTCCTCCACGGCGATGACGACCTCTTCCAGACTGCCAGCATCCATCAGCGTGAGGATCAGGCGGCGCGTCTTGTCGAACAGCCGATCATTGTCGCGAGCCACGTCCATCAGTTGCGAAAGACGGTGGCGCATCTCGATATTGCGGTCACGCAAGAGTTTGAGCTGGCGCTCGACCAGCGACACGGTATCGCCGCGCTGATGCGGGATGCGCAGGGCTGGCAGGAGTTCTTCATGTTCAACGAAGAACTCCGGATGATCACGTAAGTAAGCGGCGATAGCCTCTGCCTCAAGGGCGGGCGCTGCGTGGCTGGCAGGTGCTTCGCTAGGCTTTTCGGCTGAAATCTGAGGCTGATCGGTCATCGGATTTGCTCACTCATAGACGAACCTGTCCTTCGAAAACCCGCACCGCGGGGCCTGTCATCATCACGGAATGGCCAGGGCCCTCCCATTCAATGGACAAACGCCCCCCGGGCAGGTCAATCAACAGGGGCGAATCCATCCAGCCCTGACTGATGGCGGCCACCGCAGCCGCGCAAGCGCCGGTACCGCAGGCCTGGGTTTCCCCGGCACCGCGCTCCCAGACGCGGAGTTGCGCGCGTTGGCGATCAACCACATGCAAGAAGCCGACATTGACCCGGGCCGGGAAGCGCGGGTGATGTTCCAGCTTCGGCCCAAGCTCATGCACGGGTGCATTATTGATGTCATCGACACGCAAAACAGCGTGTGGATTGCCCATCGATACTGCGGCAAGCTCAATAATTTGGCCATCGACTTCGACGGGATAGCTCAGCGCCTGCTCGTCGGCCTGAAACGGAATCTCTTCTGGAATCAGCCGAGGAGGGCCCATGTCGACACTTATCTGACCGTCGCTGCGGATGTCCAGTTCGATGATGCCGCTTTTAGTTTCCACGCGGATCTGGCGTTTGGCGGTCAGGCGTTTGTCCAGCACGAAGCGGGCAAAACAACGTGCGCCGTTGCCACACTGCTCGACCTCGGAACCATCGGCGTTGAAAATCCGGTAACGGAAATCAACTTCCGGGTTGCTCGGCGCTTCGACCAGCAGCAGTTGGTCGAAGCCTATCCCGGTGTGGCGATCACCCCATTGTTTGGCATGCTTGGGCAAAATGTGTGCGTGCTGGCTGACCAGGTCCAGGACCATGAAGTCGTTGCCTAAACCATGCATCTTGGTAAAACGCAGCAGCATGGGGTTACTCCGGCAGCAGGCTTTCGCCAGCAAACAGCTCTGCCACAGTCTCGCGGCGGCGCACTTCGAAAGCTTCGGTGCCATCGACCAACACTTCGGCGGCGCGGCCACGGGTGTTGTAGTTGGAACTCATGACGAAACCATACGCCCCTGCCGAATGCACAGCCAGCAAGTCACCTTCGGCCAGCACCAGTTCGCGCTCCTTGGCCAGGAAGTCACCGGTTTCGCAGATCGGTCCGACGATGTCGTAAGTGCGTGGCTGGCCGTCGCGTGGACGAACGGCGGTTACGTCCATCCAGGCCTGATACAGCGCCGGACGAATCAGGTCGTTCATCGCCGCATCGACGATGGCGAAATCCTTGTGTTCGGTGTGCTTGAGGTATTCAACCTGGGTCAGCAGCACCCCCGCATTGGCCACGATGAAGCGACCGGGTTCGAACACCAGTGCCAGATCGCGACCGTCAAGGCGTTCACGCACAGCCTTGATGTAGTCGCTGGCCAGCGGTGGCTGTTCGTCGCGATAACGCACGCCCAAACCGCCGCCCAGATCCAGATGGCGCAAGTGAATGCCGCAATCGCCGAGGCGGTCGACCAGCGCCAGCAAGCGATCCAGTGCATCAAGGAACGGCGGCAGGCTGGTCAGTTGCGACCCGATATGGCAATCGACGCCAACCACATCCAGGTTCGGCAATTGCGCGGCCCGGATGTACACGTCTTCGGCGTCGGCAATGGCAATGCCGAACTTGTTTTCTTTCAGGCCGGTGGAGATATACGGGTGGGTGCCGGCATCGACGTCCGGGTTGACGCGCAGCGAGATCGGCGCGCGTACGCCCAGTTCTGCGGCAACCACTTGCAGGCGTTCCAGTTCGTCGGTGGATTCGACGTTGAAGCAGTGCACGCCGACTTCCAGTGCGCGACGCATGTCTTCGCGGGTCTTGCCGACGCCGGAGAACACGATTTTGTCAGGCTCGCCGCCAGCGGCCAGCACGCGCTCCAGTTCACCCCGGGACACGATGTCGAAACCAGCGCCCAAGCGCGCCAGGACATTGAGTACAGCCAGGTTGGAGTTGGCTTTTACCGCGAAGCACACAAGGTGCGGCATACCGTCCAGCGCATCGGCATAGGCACGGTATTGCGCTTCGATATGCGCGCGGGAGTAGACGTAGGTCGGCGTGCCGAAACGCTCGGCAATGGCAGACAACGCTACAGCCTCCGCGAACAGTTCGCCATCGCGGTAGTTGAAGGCGTCCATGGGTGTTCCCTAGTAAGTAGAGTGCTTATGCGATTGCGGTTGCGATTGCGATGATTTCGCTTGGTCTTCAGGGGATTTGCTGTCATCGGGCATATACAACGGCCCTTTTTGACCACAGGCCGACACGAGACAAGCGACCGCGACGAGCGCAGCAAGTGAAGAGATCAGGCGCTTCATGGCGAAATCCTTTGTAAAAGCGTTAATTGCGCACGAGTATACCGGCCACCCAGCGCCTTGCCTATGCGGCCGCCTACCCGTCCGGCAGGGCTTCGGACAAGTCCCTGATGATTTGTCCTGGCGCGATGAAGCATTATCGGCATTGCCGCCTGTTGTTGGGCGGGTATGCTTTGCATTTGTCTGGAAGCGACCGTATCTTGCGGCGCTGCGTCACCGGTAGACACTTTTTTGAGGTTCCCGTAATGAGTTTGACTGAAGCCCGCTTTCACGATCTGGTCGATGCCACCCAGCAAGCGCTGGAGGATATTTTCGACGAGAGTGGTCTGGATCTGGACCTGGAAAACTCGGCTGGCGTGCTGACCGTCAAGTTCGAAAATGGCACCCAGGTGATTTTCAGCCGCCAGGAGCCATTGCGTCAGCTGTGGCTGGCCGCGCGTTCCGGTGGCTTCCATTTCGACTATGACGAAGAGCATAAGCGTTGGGTCTGCGACTCCAGCGACGAGTTGCTCAGCGAAATGCTTGCGCGCATTACCCTGGAACAGGCAGGCGTCGAGCTTGAGTTCGACGAGATCTGACCGTGACCGATAGCATTGCTCCAGCGCCAGTCAAACCGGCGAAGCCCTTGTTCAGTAATGTCAGTCCGGCAGTGCCATCGCCCTGCATCAGCGTGTGCCGGCTCGATGAACAAAAGGTTTGTCAGGGCTGCTGGCGTCCCGTGGAAGACATTCGCGAATGGCGCTCGGCGGACGATAACCGGCGCCGTCAGATTTGCGCGGATGCCGAGCAGCGCAGGCTGGACCTCTCGCAACGTTAGTGGATGTCCGCTGAAGCCTCGTCGGCTTGTGTATTTATTCGGCTGTGATAGTGTCCGGGCATGCCTCATTTGCTTGAGGCTCGTCAAAACCCCGCCTGAATCGGCGGGGTTTTGCTTTTATCGCGCAGAATAAAGGAGTCTGCCTGGATCATGAGCACCGCACCTTCAATCATCCTCACCCGACTCGACGTGCAGCGTCTTGAGCGTCTCCTCGACAGCCTGGATGAAACGACGCCGGGCGTTGCCGCGCTTCAGGCCGAACTGGACCGCGCTGAACAAGTGGTTGGCCACGATGAAGTGCCTGCCGGTGTCGTGACCATGAACTCGCGCGTGCATTGCCGCGAAGAAAGCAGCGGCAAGGATTACCACCTGAAGCTGGTCTACCCGCAGGATGCAGGTGCCGAGGGCACTGTTTCGGTGCTGGCGCCGGTGGGGTGTGCGCTGCTCGGCCTGCAGGTTGGCCAGCACATCGACTGGCCAGCGCCCGGCGGCAAGACGCTGAAACTCACGTTGCTGGCCGTGGAATATCAGCCGGAAGCGGCGGGTGAGTACGACCAGTAAGGTCCCTGATCGCGGGCAAGCACGCTCCTACACATAGAGCGCTTGCCCCATGGCGTTGTTCAGCGCTCTTTCCAGGTCTGCCTTGTAGCGCAGAAACAGAATGCTTTGCCCGCGAACATCGCCCAATAAACCGGACAGGTCGAGGTCGGTGATGTAGCAGCGGTAGCGCTGGGTTTCGCTTCGCTGTTCGAGAATCTGTTGGGCCACTACTGCAAACAGTTGCTCGCCATATTCCAGTTCGGAAAACTCTTGATGGTTGCAGTACAAGGTGACGCTCACCTGCCCCGGTGCTGCTTCCTCGATGATCGCCTGCACGTCATAGAACCGCTTTTCGAGCGGGGTGGCGGGTGTCACGCGAGGCTCGATCCGCCGAGCGCGGCCTGCGCCGTTGGGCAGCACCTGGTAGTACAGGATTTCCAGCGCGGACGGTTCCAGTGGATTGTCCAGCGGCAACAGGGCGCCACGTCGATACACCAGTGACTGGAAGAAGCGTTGCAGCGGCACCAGCAAGCTTGATTCATCGTGGTACGGCAAACGCTGATGCCATAGCGCGTTGTGCTCATCAAGCACATAGAGGTCGGCGTGGGGTTCGTTGATACGGTAAAAAACCTGTATGCATTCCGGCTGGCCGTGGGGCAGGATCAGCGCCAGATCATGTTCGTCCAGCGCGTTTGTGTCCACGTGCAGCGGGCTGTAGCTGGGTAACTCCTCGCCCAAGTAATCAAGCAGCGCCGGCAAACTGGCCAGTGCCACGTGATTGACCTGTCCGGGCACCATTTCCAGGACGTGGTAGTGCTGCTGAACCTGGATCAGGTAACGGTGATTGAGCCGTCGGGTGAGCAGCAATTGGGCGGTGTTCACCAACTCTTCGACGCGCTGGGCAATGGCCGGCGCGCGGTTGTGGCAGAAGCAACGCACGCGTACATGCGGTTGCTCAGGGCCTTCGGGCAGATTACTGAGGAAATCGCTCAGGCAGCTAAGTAACGCATGAGGCCCGTCGTAACGGTTGACCCGCATTTCATTCCAGCTGTTGAGCGTGATCTGGTCGAGGGTAAGCACCAGATTCTCCCGAACCCCGGCATAACTCAGCGAGTCGGTGCGCTCGGTGGTCATCAGGATATTCAGATCCCGGTGATGTTTGAGCGGATCGATGCCGACGTTGATCAGCATTAGCACCTCGCTGGGCACGCTAGGGCGCAACAGTTGCTCATCGCTGACGCTGACGAGGGGCAGTGCCATGGCCTGCTGCAGGCTGCCGATCAGGTTGAACAGTTCAAACTCGGTCAAATCGCTGCTGCCGGGGTGCAGCGCCAGGCGCGTGGTGGTGTCGATCACGTTGTTGCGATGACACCATGCCAGCAGTTCGAGCAATTCCCTGCTGCGCTTGATCGGTGAAAAATGCTCCCACTCATGCGCACCAAGGTTCCCGTTGTACAGGCCCCATTGGCTTTTTCCCGGTTCGCGACGACTGGGTGACTGCACCAGCGTCAGCGTGTCTTCGGCCAGGTCCGGGGCGATCCCCGGATTGATGAACTCGACTTTGCCGGCCTTGCGCTCGAAGGCAGCATACAAACGACGTCCCAACACGTTGAGGTCGCGCTTATTGATCAAGCTGGCCACCTGTTGGGTGCGTGCAAACTGCGTCAGAAAGCGATAGCTGTAGTTGAGTTCATTGACTAGCGCGCGGCGTTCAGTGGTGACTTGTCGGACTTTCCACTGACTACGACTGTCGAGCAGCGCCAGTTGGCGTTCATCCCAACCCCACTCCTGGGCCAGTCGCTCCAGCAGTAAACGCTGCCAACGCGTGGTGCGCTGGCGGGTGGAGCCGGTGAGTTTTTTGTTGACCTTCAAATACAGGCTGCGCCGCACCAGCTCCAAGCGTTCCGGTTCGCCTCGGGCGTTGAGGTATTCCTCTATGCGCCGATACACAACCATGTAGGGGTCCAGTTCGTCGAGGTCGAGCTTGTTGGCGAAGACCGCCTGTTTGAAGCGCAGGCTCAGGCATTGCACCTGAGGGTGTTCGCTGGCGTAGACCTCAATCAGCAACAGTTTAAGCACTGACTTGTAAGGCGACTCGATGCCTTTAAACAGCTGCCACAGGCCCGCACCAATGAATTCGCCGGGTGGGATATGCGCCAGGTGGCCGAGATCGAGCATCTCGTCAGCCCGAATGAATCGCTTGGACAGCAGCGTGTGGGTGTACTCGTCGTACCGCTGCTCGTCGTAGACCGGCACCAGCCACCACAAGGGTGTGCGGCCGGCCAACCAGATGGCGGTGCGATAGAACTCATCCAGCAGCAGATAGTGCTGGGTGGTGCCGCAATCTTCGGAGCTGAGTTGGGCGTCGCGCTCGCCGAGCACGAAACGTGTTGGGTCGATCAGAAAGAAGTGCGCTTCAGCGCCCTGGCTTGCGGCCCAGGCCTCCAGCGCCTGGCATTTTTTGCGCAGCTCGGTGATGGCGTCCTGCCCAAGCTCGGGCGCGTGACAGACCCACACATCCATATCACTCTGCTCGGCCTGGGCCAGTGTGCCGAGGCTGCCCATCAAGAACAGGCCGTGAATCGGCTGCGGCGGATTGCCGTGGCGCGGCTTGTAGGAGAACGAGCGGGTCAGTCGTTGGGCTTCGGCCAGGGCCTGAGTGTCAGGCTCATAGCTCGACACCCCGGCCGGGGTACTGCCGGAAATATAGCCAGGCAGGAGCGGGTGATTGACGTGAAAGAACAGCGGCAGAAGCGTCAACACCGCCTGTTGACGCGTTGACAACCCCTCCATGGCACGGCTCAGCCGCTCACTGTTGAGGGTTAGAAAGCGGGCGCGTAACTGGCTGAGAACCTTGCGGTCGATCCCCTCATCCAGGTTGGGGCGAATTTCATAAGTACGCGTCATCGCAAACAACCGGCGGGCGAGGCTCGAAAGAAGGATTCAAGACAACGGGCAGTTTACAACCTATGACCAGGCAGTTTTAAGCTGATTTTTTATTTTGGCGTCAAATTTTTATCGGTGATATTCCCGGAAATGAGAGCGCTGAAGGAATGGCTCGCGAGTTCGCTTTTGAGGGACGTCGAGCCTCCCGCGAGCCAAGCAGCGTTTCAGGCCGTTTCGGTTACATCCAGAATGGTTAATAGCGATTGGGTATGCTCGGCAGCTTCGAGCCCAAGACTGGTCAGATAGCCACCATCGGGTTGGGTGATCAGCCCTTTTTCGAAGAGTCGTTGTGCGGCTGCGATCGCGGTTGGAGCGGCTACGTGATGGACTTTCAAGCCCTCAAGGTTATTGCCCAGATTGAACAGTGCGAGGATTTCCAGTTCGGCAACCAAATCAGGGGTATACGACATAGGCACTCCAGACATTTCCAGTAATACGCCGCAGCAGCCCTGTGAGAGTGTCTAGAGTCAAGGCACAGGAACGAGCTGTTCTGCGCTTATTGAGCTCTTGAGGACCCATAAAGCCGGCTTGGCGTGACAGCCCCGGAGGTCATGTGGCAGCGGGGCCTTAGGAGTGTAGCCATGCTGCAGCTTTTTTGCAGCGGTATCTCTGGCCAGTCGTCATTTGACTTCGGGCGGCAGCTCCGGCAAAGCGCGAAGGGCCTGTTCGTACCACTCGGTATTGAACGGGCGGTCTTCCTCAAGCAACGCATCAATTTCAACCGCTAGCACGTGGGCCATCAGTTGGAGGATTTCTTCACGCTCGTAACCCACGAGGGTGAGTTTGTTGAGCGTGGCTTTGGCGGCGGGCGGATTGTCGCTTTCGATCTGATTTTCGATAGCCTGAGTCAGGGTCGATTCAGCGAATTCTTCGTCATCGTCGTTGTTGATTTGATCGTTCATGGATGTTCCTGAAAAAAGAAGGCGCTATAGGCGCGCGCTTGCAACCACGCGCGCCTACAGGTTTTTGATTTAGCGGGTTGCCAGCAGCACCTGACCACGAATCACAGCCGCTTTGACCTGCACCGGCGCAGTGCCGCCGATGTGGTTGCGAGCGTTGACCGAGCCTTCGAGGGTCAGCACCGCAAACACGTCCTGATCGATCTGGTCGCTGAACCGACGCAGTTCTTCCAGGCTCATCTCGGCCAGGTCCTTGCCGCTTTCCACGCCGTACTTCACCGCATGCCCAACGATTTCGTGGCAATCACGGAATGGCAGGCCGCGACGAACCAGATAATCAGCGAGGTCGGTAGCGGTGGAGAAGCCACGCAAGGCGGCTTCACGCATGATCGCGTGCTTGGGTTTGATCGCCGGAATCATGTCGGCAAATGCACGCAGTGAATCGCGCAGGGTGTCGGCGGCGTCGAACAACGGTTCTTTGTCTTCCTGGTTGTCCTTGTTGTAGGCCAGTGGCTGGCCCTTCATCAAGGTTAGCAGGCCCATCAACGCCCCAAAGACCCGGCCGCTTTTGCCGCGTACCAGTTCAGGCACGTCGGGGTTTTTCTTTTGCGGCATGATCGAGCTGCCGGTGCAGAAGCGATCAGGCAGATCAATGAATTGGAACTGCGCACTGGTCCACAGCACCAACTCTTCGGAGAAGCGCGACAAGTGCATCATCGCCACGCTGGCTGCGGCGCAGAATTCGATGGCGAAGTCGCGATCAGACACGCTGTCCAGCGAGTTGCCGCCTACGGCATCGAAGCCCAGCAGCCTGCAGGTCAGTTCGCGGTCAATCGGGTAGGTGGTGCCAGCCAGTGCCGCGCTGCCCAATGGCAAACGATTGAGGCGCTTGCGGCAGTCTACCAGGCGCTCGTAATCACGGCTGAGCATCTCGAACCAGGCCAACATGTGGTGGCCGAAGGTTACCGGCTGCGCGGTTTGCAGGTGAGTGAAACCGGGCATGATGGTCTCGGCTTCGCGCTCGGCTTGCCCCAGCAGGCCTTCTTGCAGGCGGGTGATTTCCGCCAGGATCACGTCGATTTCGTCGCGCAACCACAGGCGGATATCGGTTGCGACCTGGTCGTTACGGCTACGCCCGGTGTGCAGTTTTTTGCCGGTGATACCGATGCGGTCGGTCAGACGCGCTTCGATGTTCATGTGCACATCTTCCAGATCGATACGCCAGTCAAAGTTGCCGGCTTCGATCTCGGTCTGAATGGTTTTCAGGCCGTCGATGATGGTATCGCGCTCGACGTCGGTCAAAACACCAACGTGGGCCAACATGGTCGCGTGGGCGATGGAGCCCAGGATGTCATGGCGATAGAGGCGTTGATCGAAGGTGACGGAGGCGGTGAAGCGGGCGACGAACGCGTCGACGGGTTCACTGAAGCGGCCGCCCCAGGACTGATTGGTCTTGTCGGTGCTCATGGGTTCGCTCGTTAGTTTGCTGGCTGCTGTTTAAAAAAATGGCGTGGCCGATTTTGAAATGGGCGCAGGGATAATAACAGGGTTGCTGTTTTTTTATCCTTGACCGGCTTGCGGCAGGGTCTGGCGACAGAGACACTGGCCCGATGCGAAATAACCGTTTGAATGCCGGCGCAGTGTCTGAACCCGGTAAAGAATTTTTTTGCCCGAAGAGCTTGGTGATGTGGCATGACGAGGTTGCGTTGGCGAAACGTTATTTATTGATTGAGCAATATCGCCTTGGCGAGCGTCTACAGTTGGAGTAGAGAGTGAGTGCAATTCCAGACGACTTGCCGATTCCACAGCTAACCTTACAACCACTGCTTGAAAACGCCTTCGTCTACGGTATTGCCCCTCGGGTTGAAGGCGGCGTAGTAAGGGTCGAAGCAACCTATAAAAAGGGAGAGTTCATATTGTGTATCAGCAATCCCTATGACGAAGTTGCCGAAAGGCAGGCTTCCAACGGTACTCATCAGGCCTTGGTGAACATTGGTGCACGCATTGCGGCACTTTTTGGTCCCCGCGCGAGTCTGAGCGTGGAGCGCCGTGACGGTCGTCACTTCACCTGTCTACGCTATCCTTGTGCGAGACTCACGCAGGAAGCCAAAGCAATATGAATGTCCTGATCGTTGATGACGAACCTCTGGCCCGCGAGCGTCTAAGCCGCCTGGTCAGCGAACTCGAGGGTTATCGAGTACTGGAACCCAGCGCCACCAACGGCGAAGAAGCCTTGGCGTTGATCGATAGCCTTAAACCGGATGTCGTGTTACTCGACATCCGTATGCCGGGCCTGGATGGCCTGCAAGTCGCCGCTCGATTGTGCGAGCGCGAGTCGCCGCCTGCCGTGGTGTTTTGTACTGCCCATGACGAGTTCGCCCTAGAGGCATTTCAGGGTAGCGACGTGGGTTATCTGGTCAAACCGGTTCGTGCCGAGCATTTGCTCGAAGCCTTGAAAAAAGCCGAGCGCCCTAATCGGGTGCAGTTGGCGGCGATGACCCGGCCTGCGGCTGAAAGCGGTAACGGCCCGCGCAGTCACATCAGTGCGCGAACCCGCAAAGGCATCGAACTTATTCCGCTTAACCAAGTGATTTATTTCATCGCGGATCACAAGTACGTGACCTTGCGCCATGGCGGCGGAGAGGTGCTGCTGGACGAGCCACTCAAGGCGCTGGAAGATGAGTTCGGTGATCGTTTTGTGCGCATCCACCGTAACGCACTGGTCGCCCGTGACCGCATCGAGCGCTTGCAGCGCACGCCTTTGGGCCATTTTCAGCTGTTCCTGAAAGGCCTCAATGGTGATGCCTTGATCGTCAGCCGTCGGCATGTGGCCGGGGTGCGCAAGATGATGCAGCAGTTGTAAAAACGGCCCGGGCAAGCCCTTGTAGGAGCGCGGGGGACGCCCAGTCCTTGCCCGCGATAGCGGTTTGTCTAATGCCGAAATGTTGATCCTGCAAATGCCATCGCGGGCAAACGCTCCTATCAGACAACAGATAACTCATTGGAAAATAAAGAATAAGTGTTATTAAATTTCCAGCAAAACACTGATCCCAAGGAGCTGCCGGAGGCTGCGATCGGCTGCGATCGGCTGCGTAGCAGTCGTAAACTCTGGATTGCTGAAGGTCGTGCCGACCTTTTCGCAGCCTTCGGCAGCTCCTACAGGGGCCCCGTTTGCTGCGCGACAGCGCAGCGTCGAAGACGCGGCGGGGCCTCCTATAAAGCTTTTTTTAATCTTTTAAAAACAATGTGTTGGCGCTGATCTTGATGTGTATATCCGGCATTTGAGTGTGCTGGAATTACGGTTTCGCTCTTACAGCGAGGGACCTTTTTCAGACGTCGGGACGCCGAACCGCAAAAAGGTACCCCAAAACGCTTGCCCCGCCATACGGATCCTCGCCTAGGCTCGGATTTCCCTTACTCGGCGTCCTTGCCTCGTTACCCCCTGCGCAACGCCTGTGCTCGGCCTCCTGGAAACGGGGCCTTGCCGTAATTTGGTAGTCAATTCACTCCAAATCCCAAAGGCAGATCAAAATCTCTAATGTAGGAGCGAATTCATTCGCGAAGGCGGCGTACCTGACACGCTGCCACCAATGACGACACCCAAATCGCAACCCAGTTTGCTGCGCGACAGCGCGGCGTCGAAGACGGGGCGGCATCTCCTACAGAGGTCATGGCCGAGCTGTTATTATCCGTCGTATCTATTCAAGTACGGATTTACCCATGTCCTCTCGCGAAATCCGCATTGCTACCCGCAAAAGTGCGTTGGCCCTGTGGCAGGCCGAATACGTTAAGGCCCGTCTGGAGCAGTTTCATCCAGGGTTGGTCGTGACGCTGGTGCCCATGGTCAGTCGTGGCGACAAGCTGCTCGACTCGCCGTTGTCCAAAATTGGTGGCAAGGGTTTGTTCGTCAAGGAGCTGGAAACGGCCCTGCTTGAGCAGGAAGCCGACATCGCTGTGCACTCGATGAAAGACGTGCCAATGGACTTCCCCCCAAGCCTTGGTTTGTTCTGCATTTGCGAGCGTGAAGACCCGCGTGATGCTTTTGTGTCCAACACATTCGCCAGCCTGGAACAGTTGCCTGCCGGCAGCGTCGTTGGCACTTCTAGCCTGCGTCGCCAAGCCCAATTGCTGACGCGTCGACCTGATCTTGAAATCCGTTTCTTGCGGGGTAACGTCAACACCCGACTGGCGAAGCTGGATGCCGGTGAATATGACGCGATCATCCTTGCTGCCGCTGGTTTGATTCGTCTCGGTTTTGAAAGCCGGATCACCTCGGCGATCAGCGTCGAGGACAGCTTGCCAGCCGGTGGCCAAGGCGCGGTGGGTATCGAATGCCGCAGTGCTGACACTGAAATCCATGCCCTGCTCGCACCGCTGCATCATGCCGACACGGCCGTGCGGGTTACTGCCGAGCGCGCATTGAACAAACACCTGAATGGCGGCTGCCAAGTCCCGATTGCCTGTTACGCCGTGCTTGAAGGCGAGCAGGTCTGGTTGCGTGGTTTGGTGGGCGACCCTGCGGGCGGCCTGTTGCTCAATGCCGAGGCGCGAGGCCCGCAATCTGACGCTCAGGCGCTAGGTGTGCAGGTGGCTGAAGCGTTGCTGGCACAAGGCGCGCAAGCCATCCTGCAAGCAGTGTATGGCGAGGCGGGCGAAGAGTGACCGGTTGGCGTCTGCTGTTGACCCGGCCTGAGCAGGAGTCCGCAGCGCTGGCGACAGCCCTGGCCGAGGCGGGCATCTACAGCAGCAGCCTGCCGCTACTGGATATCGAGCCGTTGCCCATCACGCCCGCGCAGCGCTCGATCATTTTCGACCTGGACCTTTATCGCGTGGTGATCGTTGTCAGCAAACCGGCCGCACGTCTGGGCCTGGCGTTGATCGACGAGCTGTGGCCGCAACCGCCAATCCAGCAATGGTTCAGCGTGGGTGCAGCGACTGCGCAGATTCTTGAAGACTACGGCCTGGACGTCACTTACCCGGCGTGCGGTAACGACAGCGAAGCCTTGCTCGATCTGCCGCAGTTGCAGCAAGCGTTGGCACTGCCGGGAGCCCGCGTGTTGATTCTGCGTGGCGAAGGCGGCCGAGAGCTGCTGGCCGAGCGCCTGCGTGCGCTAGGTGCTAGTGTCGATTATCTACCGCTGTACCGACGTAACTTGCCGCACTACGCCGTTTCAGAGTTGCCACGGCGCATCGAAGTGGAACGCTTGAACGGCCTGGTGGTCAGCAGTGGACAGGGTTTTGAACACCTGCGTGAACTGGCGGGCGATGCGTGGCAGGACCTTGCCCGATTACCGCTGTTCGTACCGAGCCCCCGGGTTGCCGAGCTGGCTCATGCTGCCGGAGCCCGGACAGTTGTGGATTGCCGTGGCGCTAATGCTGCGGCTTTGCTGGCGGCGTTACGGGAACATCCCGTGCCTGCCCTCTAGGCGTAGCAGAGATGGGCTCATTCAGAATAGAGTCGTCATCGATATGACTGCGCCCTAATGCAAAGGATGGATACGTGAGCGAAACAGCCTTGCCCAAAGAAAATCGTGAGCCGATGTTCGAAGCACCTGCGCCAACCCCGACCGAGTCTTCAAAACGTCGTGGCAATAGTCTGGTGATTTTAGCGTTACTGCTGGGTGTCGCTGGCGTTGCGGCGGGCGGATGGGGTATCTGGCAGGTGCGTATTCTGTTGGCTGGCCATCAGCAACAGTCGGGGCAATTGCAGGATATTGGCGCACAGACTCAAACGCTCAAAGAGAACGAGCAACAGTTGGCGACGCGTCTGGCGCAGTTACCGGCAGCGGATGAACTGGAAAGTCGTCAGCGTCTGGTCGCGCAGTTGCAGGGCGATCAGCAGCGCCTGAGCCAGCGCCTGGAAACCGTGCTGGGTGCCAGCCGCAAAGACTGGCGACTGGCCGAGGCCGAGCATCTGCTGCGTCTGGCTAGCCTGCGCTTGTCGGCACTGCAAGATATCAACAGTGCTCAGGCGCTGGTGCAGGGGGCTGATGAAATTCTGCGTGAGCAGGACGATCCCGGCTCCTTCGCGGCGCGCGAGCAATTGGCCAAAAGTCTGGCGGCGTTGCGTAGTGTCAAGCAACCGGATCGTACCGGCCTGTTCCTGCAATTGGCGGCCCTGCGTGATCAGGCGACACAACTCAATGAGCTGGCCCCTGACTATCAAGACAGGGGTGAGTCGCTGCTGGGCTTGACCTCCGACAGTGACCACAGCAGTCGTTGGGTGCAGTGGTGGGACACGATCTCGCGCTACATTCGTATCGACTTCAATGCGGATAGAAATATTCGTCCGCTGCTGGCAGGGCAGAGCCTGACGCAGGTTCGACTGGCCTTGACCCTGACGCTGGAGCAGGCTCAGTGGGCCGCGCTCAACGGCGAGCCTCAGGTGTACACCAAAGCCCTGACGGAAGCTCGCAGCGTGCTGCAAAGTAATTTCAATCAGGGCAACCCGCAAAGCAAAGTACTCGACGAGCGCCTTCAAGCGCTGATCACTCAGCCGGTGTCGGTAATGACTCCTGACCTGGCCCAAAGCTTGAGCGCGGTGCAGGCCTACCTTGAGCGCCGTCATGCGTCTATCGAGCAGCCTGCCGCGCAAGCACAGCAGGAGACCAGCCCATGAAGCGTGTCTACCTGATCCTGATTGCGGTGATTGTGGTCGCGGCGCTGATGGGCGTCGCTATTTCCGAGCACTCAGGCTACGTGTTGATCGCGTACCAGAACTTCCGTTACGAATCGAGCTTGTGGGCAACGCTTGGGCTGTTGATCGTGATTGGGCTGGTGGTCTTCTTGCTACGGGTTTTGTTCGATCTGCTGACAACGTCGGGTGGCGTGGTCAATCCATGGTCGCGGCGCAATCGCAGCCGTCGCGTGCAACAGGCGATCGAACACGGTCAGATGGACCTCGCCGAGGGCCGCTGGGCCAGTGCCCAGCGCCATCTCCAGCGTGCCGCCGAAGCTGAGCGTCAGCCGCTGTTGTATTACCTCGGCGCTGCACGCGCCGCAAATGAACTGGGTCGTTACGAGGAGAGTGACAACCTGCTTGAGAGGGCGCTGGAGCGCCAGCCGCAAGCCGAGTTGGCGATTGCGTTGAGTCACGCGCAACTGCAACTGGACCGCAGTGATGTCGAGGGTGCGTTGGTGACGTTGCAAGTCATGCATGACCGTCATCCGCATAACGCCCAGGTGTTGCGCCAGTTGCAACGCTTGCATCAGCAGCGTGGAGATTGGTCGGCCCTGATTCGACTGATGCCCGAGCTGCGCAAGGACAAAGTGCTGCCGCCGTCTGAACTGGCTGAGCTGGAGCGCCGTGCCTGGGGTGAAAATCTCACGCTTGCCGCGCAACGCGGTCAGGAAGGTGAGGCGGGTTTGCAATCGCTCAATAATGCCTGGCAGCAGCTCACCTCGGCACAACGCCAGGAGCTGCCGTTGGTCCTGGCCTATGCCGAGCAACTGCGTCAGTTGGGTGCCGATGGCGAGGCGGAAGAAGTCCTGCGTACAGCGCTCAAGCGTGACTACAACAGTCATCTGGCTCGTCTTTACGGCTTGTTGCGGGGTCGCGACCCTGCGCGGCAACTGCAAACGGCTGAAGGTTGGCTCAAGAATCACCCGGATGACCCAAGCCTATTGTTGACGCTGGGTCGTCTGTGTCTGCAAAGCAGCCTGTGGGGCAAGGCGCGGGACTATCTGGAAAGCAGCCTCCGTCAGCAACGTAACCCGGAGGCGTGCGCCGAACTGGCTCGTCTGTTGGCACAATTGGGGGAGACCGAACGCAGTAATCAGTTGTTTCAAGAAGGTCTGGGCATGCTTGACGAGCGTTTGCTGGCGCGGCCGCTTCCGGTGCTGGCCAAGGTGTAAGCGGATCGGCTGACGCGGCGTGTCAGACGTTTCGTCTTCGCAGGCAGGCTTGCTCCTATAGATTTGTGCCCGGCGGAAATCCTTCGGTTTGCCCGGGTCTGTGGGCGCGGGCGCCTGTGAACGGGGGCGTACGGTCTGCCTGCTTGAGCCTGATTTGTAGGATGCTGCCTACCGATCTGTAGGGCAAATGAACGATCTTGCAGAGGGTCGTATTTAATCCGCTAGATTGCGGCGGTATATGCCTACAACATTGCGGAAGTATCTTCACTCGCCTGTCTTGAAAGGGTTAGGGGCTTTCCTCTACCGTAATGGCCTTCGCATTCTGTTACGGATTTGCCATGTCCCTGGCTCGCTCGCGCTCTCTGTTCCTTCTGGCATCTATTGCCTGTGCGTTTGTCATTTGCGCGGCGTTATATCTCGAGTATGGCGTGGGGCTTGCCCCTTGCCCGTTGTGCATCGTGCAGCGCGCCTTCGTGATTGCATTCGGTGTCATCTGTCTGATCGCGTTTTTTCACGCGCCCGGCAAGACCGGGTGGCGGGTCTACTCGCTGCTGACCCTGCTCTGCGCGCTTGCGGGAGCGGCGGCTGCGGGGCGTCAGGTTTGGCTGCAAAGCGCCCCGATGGATGACTTTACTTCATGCATGCACACGCCTGGCTCTGTGTTGGCGGCGATGCCCTTGACCCAGATCCTTGCCCAGGTGTTCAACGGCATCGTCGGCTGCACTGAAATCAACTGGTCGCTTTTCGGTATGAGCATTGCTGAATGGAGCCTGCTGGCTTTCTCCGGCATGATTTTGTTCGCGGCCTACCATTTGTTCCAGCGCGACTGAGTCGGATTGGGCGATGAAACAGGTCGGCAATATCGGCAAGGATTAAACACTTGTATGAACTTTATCTCCTGCGTACCTTGAAGGGGTTAGCGTGCGGGCATAATCTGAGCCGCACGTGTTATTGGAAATATGCTGACTCTGTGGCCTTATCAGACCCGTCTCTCGATAGAGATTTATTAGAAAGTCTGGAGGCGGGTACAGAGCAGCATGACCCTGAAGGGAAGAGAGATCATCATGTTGGAAAGTTGTCAGAATGCTCAGGAGCGTTGGGGCGGGGTCAATCAGCTGATCGATCGCTGGCTGCAGGAGCGTCACGAGCTGATTCGAGCCTACGATGCTCTCGGCGAAACGCCTGAGGCGCTGGTTGCTGATCGCGTGTCACTGCAGAAATTTTGCGAAATTTTGGTCGATTACGTTTCGGCCGGACATTTCGAGGTCTACGAACAGCTGACCAATGAGGCCAAGGCCTTCGGCGATGAGGGTGGCCTTGAGTTAGCCAAACAGATTTATCCGCGCCTGGATGTCATCACTGAAGTGGCATTGTCGTTCAATGATCGCTGCGACAAGGGCGATTGTTCCGATGGCGAAGTCGTTGCCACTGAACTCAAGAAGTTGGGCGGTCTGCTGCACGAGCGCTTCGAGCTCGAAGACTGTCTGATCGAAGTGCTGCACACATCCCATGAAACAAAAGACGCGGCCCAGGCCTGACGTTTTGACCTTACCGGGCGCCGCCTTGCGCCCCGGTTTCTGAGGTCCCGCTCTTACTGAGCGACACCCAATAGCTCAATCTCGAACACCAGCGGTGTGTAAGGATCAATCAGATCCCCTGCGCCTTCTGCGCCATAGGCTTGAGCGGAAGGAATCACCAGGCGCCATTTCGCACCCACCTGCATCCCTTGCAGCGCGCTGGTCCAGCCGGCGATCACGCTATCAAGACGGAACCATTGCGGCTGGCTGTTTTGATCGAAGATGGTCCCGTCAGGCAATCGACCCACGTAACGCACTTGTACCCTGTCCGAAGCTGTCGGTTTTGGACCGTTACCCGGGGTCAGTTCAGTCACCAGAATCCCGTCGTCCAATACACGAACCCCCGGCTTGGCCTTTTCGCTGTTCAGAAAGCGCTGCTCGGTACTCATTGCGACTTCGCTTTGCGGTTCTGGTGGCGGGGCGTCCTCCGCTTGGGCCATAGAGGCATCATGCTCTCTGAGGATCTGTTCGATGCGCTCATCCTTGAGTGCGAGCGGCTTGCCTTGATAGGCCTGCTGCAAACCTTCAATCAGCGCGGGTAGCTCCATGTCCGGAACTTCCTGGCGCAGCCGTTCGCCAAGACTCGCCCCCAGACTGTAGGCAAGGTCATGTTTATTGGCGGGGTCAGTGGTTTCGTCAGCTTGAGCGAGTGGAAGCAAGAGAAATAGAGACATTAATACGTAACGCGACATGGTGCTCTCCAGCCAGGGAAGAGGGCAATTATGCCTGTGCAATCGCTAAGGTGCTGCCTGGTATGAAAGGGAATTTCATGAGGCTGTCACAACCTTCGCTCTCGACTTTCACACAGTCGTGAAACGCACGGCCGTTGTTACTGTCAACATGACCTAGCGGCGGTGCAGGCAGAGGTCTAGTATGAGCCGCAATCAAGCCAGCCAGGAGGTCAGTCATGTCGGCCAAAAAGACACCCGTAAACACCCCATTGCATTTGCTCCAGCAGCTCTCGAGCAGCCTGCTTGAACATCTTGAAAACGCCTGCTCCCAAGCAATGGCTGATGCTGAAAAAATGCTCGCCAAATTGGAAAAGCAACGCGGTAAAGCGCAGGAAAAACTGCACAAGACTCGTATCAAATTGCAAGAAGCCGCTACCGCCGGCAAAGCCAAGGCGCAAGCCAAAGCCAAGCAGGGCGTGTCTGAACTTGAAGAACTGCTTGATGCCCTCAAGTCTCGTCAGACTGAAACCCGCACCTACATTCTGCAGCTCAAGCGCGATGCGCAAGAGAGCCTGAAGCTGGCTCAGGGCGTGGGTCGTGTCAAAGAGGCCGTGAGTAAAACTCTGGGTCTGCGTGCCGCGAAGCCAGTAGCTGTAAAAGCTCCTGCACCTGCAGCCTCCGCCAAAGCTCCGGCTAAACCAGCGGCCGTCAAAGCACCCGTAAAAACTGCTGCAAAAGCACCTGCAAAAGCACCGGCCAAACCGGCAGCGAAAGCACCTGTTGCGGCCGCCAAAACTGCAGCTAAACCTGTTGCGAAAAAAGCGGTTGCGGCAAGCGTCGCTAAACCTGCTGCCAAGCCAGCCGTAAAACCTGCGGTCAAGGCTCCGGCTAAAGCGGCAGCAGCCAAGCCAGCAGCCAAGCCTGTTGTGGCAAAAGCCCCTGTTGCCAAGGCGCCAGTCAAAGCGGCTGCCAAGCCCGCAGTGAAGCCAGCCGCCAAACCTATTGTTGCAAAACCAGCGGCTGCCAAGCCCGTTGCAAAACCTGCAGCGCCGTCAGCGTCCATCGCGCCGGTTGCAAGCGCCTCTGCAGCGCCAGCCTCGGCCCCTGCTACTGCTACTGCTACTGCCACACCAACCAGCGCTTCCTAAGGCGGGTTCGCCGCGACGCGCAGCACCTGCAGCGCGTCACGGTTCTGGGGGGCGGCGTCGCCTGCAAGACCTTCCAGCCACACCATCAGATCGTTCGTCGTCCCTGCTGACCAGCCCTGCGTCAGTGCTTCGAGCCGCGAAAGCAATTCGCGCTCAGCCTCCAGTTCCAGCCCCTTTACCTGCTCGCGCAATTTCCCCCATTCGACGTCATTGGCCGCCGCTGCTCGCCAACGTGTGCGCAATACCCTGAGTGGTTGCACCACTTCATCGTGCCAGGGTGTGGCCAATTGTCTGATTTCCCGTAAATGGTCGGCGGTGCAAACCACGCCGCGTTGCCCCAACCAGGCACCACACAGCAGCGTACAAACGTTGGCCCCGCTGGCTTGCAGGCGCAAGCATGCCTCTTCCACACCCGGGCGGGCATAAAGAATAAGGGTGAAACTCCACAGATCAGAAGGCATAGTCATCTACTTGTTTCGGACGAAGCTGGTAGACTCCGCCGCCATTATGATTCGACTTCAAGACCTGACTTTACAGCGTGGCCCACAACGTCTGCTAGAAGACGCTGAGCTGACCCTGCACCCCGGCCATAAAGCCGGCCTGATCGGCGCCAATGGCGCCGGCAAATCGAGCCTGTTTGCTTTGCTGCGGGGTGAACTGACTCCCGATGGCGGCGACTGCCTCGTGCCCGCCGATTGGCGCATTGCCCACATGCGCCAGGAGGTCGACACGCTCGATCGGCTGGCCGTGGACTATGTTCTCGACGGCGACCTGCGCTTGCGCCAGGTACAGGGCGATCTGGCCGCGGCCGAGGCCGCGCATGATGGTGCCGCGCAAGCGCGCTTGCATGCCGAGCTGGACAGTGCCGACGGCTACACGGCCGATGCGCGAGCGCGAAAGTTGCTCGCCGGGTTGGGCTTTACCAATGAACAGACAGAACGTCAGGTCGGAGATTTCTCCGGTGGCTGGCGGATGCGTCTGAACCTGGCGCAGGCACTGATGTGCCCGTCGGACCTGTTGCTGCTCGATGAGCCGACCAACCACTTGGACCTCGACGCCATTCTATGGCTCGAAGACTGGCTTAAAAGTTATACCGGCACACTGTTGCTGATCTCCCACGACAGGGATTTCCTCGATGCGGTGGTGGATCACATCGCTCACGTCGAGCAGAAAAAAATCATTCTCTACCGCGGAGGCTACAGCGCCTTCGAGCGCGCCCGTGCCGAGCGTCTGGCCCAGCAGCAGCAAGCCTACGATAAGCAACAGGTGCAGCGCGCGCATATGGAGAAATTCATTGCGCGCTTCAAGGCTCAGGCGACCAAGGCCCGTCAAGCTCAAAGCCGAATCAAAGCCCTTGAGCGCATGGAAGAGTTGTCGGCAGCGCATGTCGATTCGCCGTTCGACTTCACCTTCCGTGAGTCCGATAAAATTTCCAGCCCGCTGCTCGATCTTTCTGATGCGCGTCTGGGCTACGGCGAAAGAGCCGTACTGGAAAAGGTCAAATTACAGCTCACACCGGGTGCGCGGATCGGTTTACTTGGTCCCAACGGGGCGGGTAAATCGACGCTGATCAAAAACCTCGCGGGCGAGCTTGAGCCGTTGAGCGGTCGATTGGTGCGTGGCGAAAACCTGATCGTTGGCTACTTCGCTCAGCACCAGTTGGACTCTCTGGACTCCAAAGCCAGCCCGTTGTTGCACCTGCAACGTATTGCGCCGACTGAGCGCGAACAAACCTTGCGCGACTTCCTGGGTGGTTTCGACTTCCGCGGGCCGCGTCTGGACGAGCCTGTGCTGAACTTCTCCGGCGGCGAAAAAGCGCGTCTGGCATTGGCCTTGATCGCCTGGGGCAAGCCGAACCTGTTGCTGCTCGACGAACCTACCAACCACCTGGATCTGGAAATGCGTCTGGCCCTGACCATGGCCCTCCAGGAATTCAGTGGCGCGGTATTGGTGGTTTCCCACGATCGGCATCTGCTTAAAAGCACCACCGATGATTTTTTGTTGGTGGCAGACGGTCTGGTGCAAACCTTCGACGGTGACTTGGAAGACTACGCGCGCTGGCTGGTGGACTATCGTCTGCGCAATGCGCCGGTCAGCAACACCCCGGTCAATGTCGATAAAACCGATAAGAAAGCCCAGCGCCAACAGGCTGCGGCGCTGCGCCAACAGCTGGCACCGCACAAGCGCGAGGCCGACAAGCTCGAACGCGACCTCGGCACGCTGCATGAAAAGCTGAGCACGGTCGAAGCCGCGTTGGCCGACAGTGCGAACTACGAGGCGGCGAACAAAGACAAGCTGCGTGACCTGCTGGCGGATCAAGCCAAGCTGAAGGTGCGTGAAGCCGATCTGGAAGAAACCTGGATGGAAGCCCTCGAGTTACTGGAAGGCATGCAGGCCGAGCTGGAAGCCCTGTCCTGATCAACGCATGGGCCTGCTGGGCGTTTGCCCGCAGGCCTTAAAAAATGAATAGTCATTTTCCGGCGCAAACATTAGCTTAGAAGGCATTCCGGTCTTGCCTGAGGTGTGTGATGTTGCTTGAAACGTGGCTGGCATTTTTTGCCGCCTGCTGGGTTATCAGCCTGTCGCCTGGCGCTGGCGCGATCGCGTCCATGTCGTGCGGTTTGCAATACGGTTTCTGGCGCGGCTACTGGAACGTTCTGGGGCTGCAATTAGCGCTGGTGTTGCAGATCGCGATTGTCGCGGCGGGCTTGGGTGCAATCCTTGCGACGTCCGCACTGGCCTTCAGCCTGATCAAATGGTTTGGCGTGCTTTACCTGGTCTATCTGGCCATCAAGCAATGGCGTGCGCTGCCCAGCGATATGGCCGATGACTCTGCCGTACGCCCGATTGGTCGGCCCTTGAGTCTGGTCATGCGCGGCTTTCTGGTGAATATCAGCAACCCCAAGGCGCTGGTGTTCATGCTGGCGATCCTGCCGCAGTTCATCGACCCACATCAGCCGCTGCTCGCCCAATACCTTATCATCTGCGCCACCATGGTCGCCGTCGACCTGACGGTGATGGCCGGTTATACCGGGTTGGCTTCGCGAGTGTTGCGCCTGCTGCGCACGCCTAAGCAGCAGCGCCGGATGAACCGCACGTTCGCCGGCTTGTTCATCGGCGCAGCGGCATTCCTAGCGACGATCCATCGCGGCACGGCTTGATTCCCTGCGGCATGTCCTGTGCAGTTTTTGCACAGGACATGTCTTGATAGGTGCGTTGTTGGGGTGTCGGTGGGCTCATAGACTGGTCGGAGTGAAATCACTCCCACTCAGGAATCCACCATGTCGAGCCTCTCTCTGAACCGTGTTCAAGCCTCCCGCTTTTTTCCTTCGCTACTGAAAACGCTTTTGGCGACGTTCAGCTTGTCGGCCGCGCAGTGGAGCGTCGCTGCGACCCCAGCCGTGAACGCGCAGCCAACCATTCGTGCACTGTCAGGTGCGACGCCGATCGACCGTCTGGATTCGCGGACTACGGCGCTGCTCGTTATCGATTTCCAGAACGAATACTTCACCGGGAAAATGCCCATACCCGACGGTATGCACGCATTGGAAAATACCCGCCGCCTGATTCAATTCGCCGACAAGGCCAAGCTGCCGGTGATCCATGTCCAGCACGTTGCACCGAAGGACTCCGCTGTCTTTGCGCTAGGGAGTGAGGGCGTTGAGTTCCACCCGCTCATGAAGCCGCGCGCTCAGGATAAACAGGTGCAAAAAAACACGGTCAGCGTATTTGCCAGCACTGATCTGGACAGCCAGTTGAAAAAAGCCGGTATCAAGACCGTGATTATCTCAGGCCTTATGACGCATGCCTGTGTGGCGGGCGCTGCACGGGATGCGGTGCCGCTGGGTTATCGGGTCGTGGTAGCATCCGATGCCTCGGCCACGCGCACTATCACGCGAGCCAATGGTGACGCTGTCAGTGCAGATGCGTTGCATCGCGCAGCGCTTGCCGAGATCGAGGACACCTTCGGTGATGTGTTGACCACTGCGCAAATCATCGATTTACCGCTGCATTGATGTCCATTGCCCGTTTTTGAGCGGCACCTTTGAGTGGCTCACCCCATGAATCAATTGCTTGCCATGCGTGCTTTTCGTTGCATCGTCGAAGCCAAGGGTTTTTCGGCCGCAGCTGAGCGCCTGGACACCACGCACTCGACGGTCTCGCGTCAGTTGCAGCAGTTGGAAGTCGAATTGGGTGTTCAGCTCATCAACCGAAACACCCGGCGATTCAGCCTGACCAGTGCGGGCGAGCAATACTACGCGTCCTGTGTCGATATTCTGGAGCGTGTCGACGCTGCGGCGCAGGCCATGGCAGGGGAGCATCAACGGCCCGCCGGCATATTGCGGGTCAGCGTGCCGCTGGTCATTGGGACATTGGAGTTGGGCGGTTGGTTACCAGGCTTCCAGCATCGGTACCCTGATATTCAGCTTGATCTGTCGTGCGATGACCAGTTTGTCGACCTTGTCGCGGGTCGTTTCGATGTGGCCCTGCGCATTACCGGGCCGCTTGCCGACACGACAATGGTTGCCCGGACACTGGCTGTTTCGGAGCAGGTGCTGGTGGCATCACCGGCCTATGTACGGGAATGGGGTTTGCCTCGTACGGTGCAGACACTTGAGGGGCATCGGCTATTGGCTTACTCGGGCCACGGCGGTGCTGCCTCCGCGTGGCAGCTCGGCACTGCGCGTGGCGCCCCTGTTCGTGTGATGCCAGCCGGTAGCTTCAAAGTTGACACGGTCAGTGCGTTGTATGCGGCTGCACTGGCGGGGGCGGGTATCGCAGCGTTTACGCAGGCGACTGTCCAGAGCGACATCGACCGGGGGCACCTTGTGCGAATCCTGCCGCAGTACACGTTGGGGCCGCTTCACTACTACGCGCTTTACCCCCATGCGAAGCACCTTGCTCCCAAGGTGCGCGCCTTTGTGGACTTCATGGCCGACTACTACACATCGATCGTTTACAGGTCTTAGCGCAAAATCGTCGGCGCTTCGTCCCTTGGCAAATTGTTGCGCGGCAGCGCGGGTCCGCCATTGCCACTAAAGCCAATCAACTGTTCTTTCAACTGGCGGGTAACATCTTCGCCAATCGATTTGGACACGTCGCGTACCACCCGCCCGCGATTGAGGGTCACGTGCAGGTCATTGCCATTGACCAGTTTGGTGTCTTGACCTTCGCCCATCGCGGTGAACGCTGAGGTGATCTCGAAGGTCCGGGTGTTGATCAGGCTGAAATCGCCGACCAGGGTCAGGCCCAGAATCGCAGAGTGAGTGTCGGTGTTGGCCAGCGCGGTCATGTCCTGGCGGAAGTCGATATCCGACACGGTGCCGAACAACACGAAATCAGCACCCTTGAAATTACCGCTTTTGATCCGCTTGATCACGTCATACACGTTTTCAGTGGCGTTGGCCGTGTAGGGCGAGCCCTGGACTAGCTGGAACATCCCGGATTTGAGAATCTCGCCCTTGATGTCGCCACTGAATTTACGCAGCTCACCCTGTTCGATGTAGCTGGTACGGCTTTCGTATTCGTTGTAGCTCGCCGAACCGCTGGCCTGATAGGCGTTTGCCTGGATATTACTCTGCGCGGAAATCGTGTGGATGTACTGCTCCACACGTTGCTCGAATGCCAGATCAGTGACTGCGATTTTCGGCGCAGCCTGGGCACCAACGGCGCACACCAGGCTGAGAATGCCAATCCATGCTCGCATGACTTAACGCTCCGTGGTTTTGCGGATTTCTTTCTCATCCATCCATTCGGCCAGACCGCTTTCGACGTCGATCAGTTGCAGGCTGAATTTGTAAAAAACGTCTTTCACGTCACTGCTGCGCTTGACGATCGAGCTGATGGAGCCTTCCAAACGGTATTTGGCGGCGACCATGTTGCCGGTCTTGCTGACAGTCGATTGTTTGTACAGGCCGCTCTGATTCTGCAGCTTGAGTTGATCGACCTGGCTTTGGAGGTCGGTGTTATCGCTGGCAAAGCGGGCGGTGCCGGACTTCATCAACTGGGTCTTGATCGAGGTAGTGATCTCGCGGGTATCGATGTACTCGCTGGTCTTGTTCTTCACGTCGTAGACTTGCACCACCGGGCGACCCTGGAGAATGCCGGACTGGGCCAAAGAGCGGGTCATGGTTTCGGCGATCATTTGCAGATCGGTGGAACCGAATTCGTTGGTCACCAGTTCAACGGCTTTTGTGTCGCCGTAGCTGGTGTTTTTCCCGCCTAGAACGGGTGAATTAGAGGCGCAACCGCCAACCAGCAGGGCAATGACGGCGACCAGTGAAAAGCGTGCAAACGGCATCTGAAGGCTCTCTTGAATTGAACGAAGCTATTAGTGACGAAGCTAAAGGGGCGAAACAGGGTTCAACGCGTGTCAGCACTCAAGGCGTTTTGACTTCGATCCGGAAGTCCGTGGCCTTGGGGACGGGTGCGATGGCGGTCAGGTAACTGGTTTGCGAGCCATACAGGGTCAGGCTCTTCCAGCTTTCCTCATCGGCCACGGGGAAACCGTCGTTGCCGAGCCAGGCGAAGCGGTAATACAGCGTTTGATTGCTGCTGCTGGTGTTGCTCAGCGCAGCCTTCACGGTCAGGAAACCGTTTTCGCGCGCGACACGCATAGGCCCGATTTCGGTGTTCTTCAGGCTGCCCATTGACGCGATTTTGCTGGCGGCGCTACCGGGTGCCGGCGCAGGGGGTGTGGCGCACCCGACGAGCAGGGCCAAGGCCATCAGGCTGAGGATTTTGATACGCATACACGGTCTCCGCTTAAGGTTGTCTGGCTTAAGGTTGTTTGATGACAGCCACGACTTGCGGCGCGTTCGTCGGGACTACGTATGAAGCAAGACCGCTGGCGTACACCTGATTGCCAATGACGCGCACTGCGACGACCTGATAGCGCTGATCGACCTTGATCTGCACCTGACGGCCACCCTGAATGGATGGCAGGCTCAGTTGGTGCTCGCCCTGTTTCAGGCGCATCCGGACCACTTGGGTGCTGTTGGGCAGGGTGCGCCAGGTACGGGTGTCGGCGCCTTCGGTAATCGCTGAAGCGATACCTACCGCCAGCCCGGCCAGTGGATTTGCTTTGTTCAACTGCTCTTGCGCTACGGCACGGGTGATCGCACGAACAGAGGTGCGCAGGATGATGCCGGGCATGTCGTCACGCAGGGCGCGGCGCGACATATCCGTGGTGCTGCTCAACAGGGTCAGATTCAGTGGCTGGCCATCAAGCCCGATCTGGGTGAACGCGGCGGTCGAGGTGTCCGGTTTGATCACCGGGAATGACAACGGCGTGATCACCAGGTTGTTGTTGATAGGCAAGGGCAACGGGATGCGGATCGAATCACGGGCCGGGGCGAATCCGCTTTGCACGACGATGAGTACGTCGCTGTCTGTGTTGGTGCTGGCGGCGCTATCCAGATTCAGCAGCGCCTGGTCGAGCAGCGGGGTGTTGGGACGAAGTTCTGCTGCCTTGCGATAGCCCGGTGCTGCCAGGCCACGTTCACCCAAGGCTTCGTATACGAAACCGGAAAGGTAATGACTGAACGCACTCTGATAGCTGTTTTTCAAGCCGACGACTTCTGGGGCGTTAAGGCTTTCTACCGGGTAACCCTTAAGGTCTTTGTACTCGGTTTTGACACCACGGTTTTGGGCTTCCTGCTCACTCTTGAGGTATTCCTTGTCGCGCAACTCAGCGATCACGGCCTCACGTTCGTGGGTCTTCTTGATCTCGGTGCGCGCCCCTTCGAAGTCGTTCAGGGCCAGCAGGTTAAGGGCCATCTCCGTGGTCAGCATGACCTTTTCGTAGTCATAGCCTTCGTAACGACGAACCTTGTCATTGACCAGAAAACTGCCGAATTGGCTCAGGTATTTATCAGAGTCGAACTTGACCGACTCTTCCCACGTGAATACCACATGGTCGGCTGCCCGCCAGGCGGTCTGGCTACCAGCGATATCGCCTTTTGAACGCAGCAACTCGCCCTTTTCAAAGTAGTACAGCAGGTCTTTGTCTTCGCCCGTGTTGTTCTTTTCCAGGAGCGCCAGCGAGCCGTCAATGTTGCCCACGGACATTTGCTGACTGGTTTCTTTAAGTTCGGTGTCGTAGCTGCGGAAGGCTGCACAGCCAGCCAATTGCACAGCGGCAAGCAGCACCAGAGTGATCGATGCACGAGATGACATACAGAATTCTCTCTATCCCTGAAAGTCGACAACCGGGCAATAGGCTCCGGCTGGGCAAGTCCTTTTGGCGAAGCAGCGCATAGCTGCCGGGCGTGAAGTGGTGGCGATTATAGGGCGGATGGGTGGCCAAACAATGGCTTATTGATATTAATTAAAGCGACTAATCAGCGCACGGCCACCGCACGTCATCGCAATCCCTTGTAGGGGCGGGGGGGACGCCTAGTCCTTGCCTGCGATAAGATCGAAACGACCTTCAGGTATTTAGTTAGGAAAACCACGATATGCGCGTCTGGATCGATGCTGACGCTTGCCCTCGGGCGGCTAAAGACCAAATCATCAAGTTCGCTTTGAAGCGTCATTTCGAGGTGTTGTTGGTGGCCGGGCAAAGCCAGATCAAGCCGACGTATGCGTGCGTCAAATTGATTGTGGTGCCCAGCGGGCCAGACGCGGCGGACGATTATCTGGTCGAGCATGCGGTGCCCGGTGAGCTGGTGATTTGCAGCGATGTGCCGTTGGCGGACCGGCTGATCAAAAAAGGCGTCGCGGCACTCGACCCCCGGGGCCGCGAGTTTGATCCGCAGAACATGGGTGATCGTCTGGCGGTGCGAAACCTGTTCACTGACCTGCGCGATCAGGGGCAGATGAGCGGTGGCCCAGCGCCCCATGGTGATCGCGAAAAACAAGCATTCGCCAATGCGCTGGACCGGATTCTGACGCGGTTGGTGCGGGAATACCCTTAAGTCTTGTGGTTGGACCCTGACAGCCAATCTCAGCCTCGGAGCCCTTGTGTGCGAATTCATTCGCGAGTGCGTTGGGTCAGGCGCCGATGATGTTGGATGTGCCGGCCTCTTCGCGAATAAATTCGTTCCTACAGGGGGACGGGATTGGGCAGCTCTCAGCGTTAATCTTCGTTTTCCTGCGTCAACTCAATCACTCGATCCACCAGCTTGTTGATCCCGGCCGCTGCTTCGCTGATTGACTGGGCGGTCATGTAGGCGGGGGTGCTGACCAGCTTGCGTGCGGTGTCCTCGACAATCTCGTCGACTGCGCACTCTTTGTGGGTGCCGCCCATTTTGCAGATGGCCTTGGCGGTGTCCGGGTCGTTGCCGATGGTGCAGGTCACGCCTGGCCCATAAATTTTTGCGGCCAGCGCGGGGGAGATGCAGATCAACCCTATGGGCTTCCCTGATTCGGCAAAGGCTTCGGCCAGCGTCAGAAGCTCAGGCTGCAGGCTGCAATGGACGCCTTCGAAGGCGAAATTAGACAGGTTTTTTGCCACGCCAAATCCGCCCGGCATGATCAGCGCATCAAAATCCTCTGCATTGGCCTCGCGGATGTCCTTGATCGCGCCACGGGCAATGCGTGCGGACTCGATCAGGACGTTGCGCGATTCAGGCATTTCTTCGCCCGTCAGGTGGTTGATCACATGGTATTGCGCAATGTCGGGGGCAAAACATTGAACCTCGACGCCGCGCTGGTCCAGGCGCAGGAGTGTGAGGACGCTCTCATGGATCTCCGCTCCATCCTGGACGCCACAGCCGGAAAGAATCACTGCCACTTTCTTTTGCATAGCGTTTGCTCCTGTTCATGGCGCCGGTCGGGTGATCCGTACGCCTGCCGTTTCCTGAAAAAACTGCGACGAGAATGTCGTTAAATGTCCACTAATTTGTCACTCGCTGCCATAGGGTTTTGGCCGAGCCGCGCCTAATCTTTGGCAATAGGTCTCTTAAGTGGCAACCCCATGAATCTCATTCTGTACGCCGTACCGTTCTTCTTCGTGCTGATCGCCGTGGAGTTGCTGGCTGACCGATGGCGCAAGGTCAGCACCTATCGCCTGTCCGACGCGATCAACAGCCTGAGTACAGGTGTGTTGTCGACTACCAGCGGCTTGCTGACCAAGGGCGTCGGCCTGCTGACCTACGCGTTTGCCCTTGAACATCTGTCGCTGTGGCAGCTTTCGCCCGACAGTCCGTGGGTTTGGGTGTTTGCCTTCGTGCTGTACGACTTCTGCTATTACTGGCTCCACCGTATGGGACACGAGCGCAACGTGTTGTGGGCGGCGCATTCGGTGCATCACCAGAGCGAGGATTACAACCTCTCCACGGCCCTGCGCCAGACCAGTACCGGCTTTCTGTTCAGCTGGATTTTCTACTTGCCGCTAGCGGTGCTGGGCGTGCCGTTGCTGGTTTTTGTCAGCGTCGCGGCGCTCAATCTGCTGTATCAATTTTGGGTGCATACCCGTCACATCCCGAAGCTGGGCGGGTTCGAATGGGTGTTCGTTACCCCGTCCAATCATCGCGTCCACCATGCGCAGAACCCTGTTTACATGGATCGTAACTATGGCGGGGTGTTCATTGTCTGGGACAGATTGTTGGGTTCTTTCCAGGAAGAGCTGGACAGTGATCCGACGGTTTTTGGCGTGACCACGCCCCTCGCGAGCTGGAATCCGTTGTGGGCGAATGTGCAGTTTTATGCCCAGCTGGCTGCCGACGCACGGCGTGCCGAGAGCCGGTGGGACTCGCTGCGGATCTGGTTCATGCGCACCGGTTGGCGCCCGGCCGATGTCGCGGCGAAGTACCCGCAGGCCAAGGCCGACCTGAGCCAGTTCCGTAAATTCGAGGTGTCATTAAGTCTGTCGCAGCAGGTCTATGTCACCGTGCAGTTCGCCCTCCATGCCGCGCTGGGCAGCTACCTGTTGGGGATGGGCGACAGCTTGCCTATGCCGGCACTGATACTCGGCTGGGTCTGGGTGACGTTTGGGTTGTTTGTGCTCGGCGTGGCACTGGAGAACCGGCCTTGGGCGATCAAGCTTGAGTGTGCCCGGCTGGGGCTGAACCTGCCGCTGATGGGGCTGGCGCAGTCGGTGGGGCTTTGGACGGTGAGTTCGCTGGGTTGGGTGGCGCTGCTGACGTACGTGCTGCTGAGCGCAATGGGGCTGTATTGCGCTCGCGGACATTTCAGTCGCTTGGCTGGTTCTTGACGTCGACGGTGGCAACTTTGCAAGAAATCGATTCCAGCTCTTTGGCGATACGCGCGGCTTTGATCCGTCGTCGCAGCCACAGAACACCACCGAGGATGAGCAGGGCGCCAAGCACCCAAAGCTCGTATTTCTTGACGTTGCCCAGCAGTCCTTCGAGTAACGCGCCGAAGTGATAAGCGGCCGCACCCAGTGCCGCCGCCCAGACGCCGGCACCCAGACCGTTCAGCAGCAAGTAGCGCCCTGGCGGATAACCTGACAGGCCGATCGCCACCGGCATGACCGTGCGCAACCCGTAGACGAAGCGAAAGCTCAGCACCCAGATATCCGGGTGTTTGCGAATGTGCTCCAGGGCTTTGTCACCCAGCAACTGCCAGCGCGGCTTGCGTGCCAGTAACTTGCGGCCGTGCTTACGCCCCAGGAAGTACCAGAGCTGATCACCGGCGTAGCTTCCCAAGAAAGCCACAACCACGACCAGGTTGATATCCATGTAACCCCGGAACGCAAGAAAGCCGGCGAGAACAAGGATCGTCTCACCTTCAAAAAAGGTTCCAAGAAAGAGGGCGAAGTAGCCAAATTCCTGCAAAAAATGTTGGAGCATTGTCTGGGTGCTGGCGAAATGAACGCGCAGCCTAACGCCTAGAAGACATTCAGGAAAGTGTGGATATGTGTCTCGACGTGAAGAATTCCTACGGAGACAATGGTTGCGTCCTACCGTCGCAGGTTAGCCATAGCGGTCATACATTGGTCATAATGGTGGCTTATAACTGTCACGCTTGCCCGCCTGCGCGGGCTCAGGAGTCTTGCCGTGAGCTTTACCCCCGCCAACCGCTTGTTTCCTCTTACCCGTTTGCGTCGCAATCGTCGCGACGATTTTTCCCGCCGACTGGTCCGTGAAAACGTACTGACCGTCGACGATCTGATCCTTCCGGTTTTTGTCCTCGATGGTGAGAACCGTCGTGAAACGATTTCGTCGATGCCGGGCGTTGAGCGACTGAGCATTGATTTGCTGTTGCAGGAAGCGGAGCAGTGGGTGGCGTTGGGCATTCCGGCGTTGGCGTTGTTTCCCGTGACCGCGCCTGAGAAAAAATCCCTTGATGGCGCTGAAGCCTGGAACCCTGAGGGGATCGCTCAGCGTGCCACTCGTGCGCTCCGTGATCGCTTCCCTGAGCTGGGTGTGATCACCGATGTTGCCCTCGATCCGTTTACCACGCACGGTCAAGATGGCATCCTCGACGAAGACGGCTATGTACAAAACGACATCACCGTCGATGCGCTGGTCAAGCAAGCGTTGTCCCATGCCGCTGCCGGCGCGCAAGTGGTTGCGCCTTCTGACATGATGGACGGTCGCATTCAGGCGATCCGCGAAGCCTTGGAGCTTGCCGATCACGTCAATGTGCGGATCATGGCGTACTCGGCGAAATACGCCAGCGCCTACTACGGTCCGTTCCGCGATGCGGTGGGGTCGGCGCTGAACCTGGGTAAAGCGAACAAGGCGTCCTATCAAATGGACCCTGCCAACAGCAACGAGGCGCTGCACGAAGTGGCGGCCGACTTGTCTGAAGGGGCTGATATGGTGATGGTCAAGCCAGGTATGCCTTACCTGGACATCCTTTACCGGGTCAAAGACGAATTCAAAGTACCGACCTTCGTCTATCAGGTCAGCGGTGAATACGCGATGCACATGGCCGCGATCCAGAATGGTTGGCTGAGTGAGGCTGTGATTCTCGAATCCCTCACCGCTTTTAAACGTGCAGGTGCTGACGGCATTCTTACTTATTTCGCCGTTCGTGCTGCTCAACTGTTAAAAGGGCAATAGTCCCTATCAGGAACACCCATGAATACCGAAGGACTCACCGAAGCAGCTGTTCAGATCGCCGTCCAGGACGCTCAGCCGGTGGTTGAGCCAAGCATTGAAGTGCTGCCCGCTCCTGAAGTGCCACCCGCGCCGGTGGCGCAGGCCATCGTCGTCCCGAATCTGGACGACATCAGCCTGTACATTCATCGCGAACTGTCGCAACTGCAGTTCAACATTCGTGTACTGGAACAGGCACTGGATGAGTCTTATCCGTTATTGGAGCGGCTGAAGTTTCTGCTGATTTTCTCCAGTAACCTCGATGAGTTCTTCGAGATTCGTGTCGCCGGTCTGAAAAAACAGATCACCTTTGCTCGCGAACAGGCGGGCGCAGACGGTCTGCAGCCGCATCAGGCGCTGGCAAGGATCAGCGAGCTGGTACATGGTCACGTTGATCGCCAATACGCGATCCTCAACGACATTCTGTTGCCAGAGCTGGAAAAACATCAGGTTCGCTTCATTCGTCGTCGTTACTGGACGGCGAAGCTCAAGGCCTGGGTTCGTCGCTATTTCCGTGACGAGATCGCACCGATCATTACCCCGATTGGGCTTGACCCAACGCACCCGTTCCCGTTGCTGGTGAACAAGAGCCTTAACTTTATCGTCGAGCTGGAAGGCATTGACGCCTTTGGTCGTGATTCCGGGCTGGCTATCATCCCGGCACCGCGTCTGTTGCCGCGCGTCATCAAGGTTCCAGAAGAGGTCGGTGGGGCAGGGGATAACTATGTCTTCCTGTCGTCGATGATCCACGCTCACGCCGATGACCTGTTCCAAGGCATGAAGGTCAAGGGCTGCTATCAGTTCCGTCTGACCCGAAACGCTGACTTGGCGGTCGATACCGAGGACGTCGAAGACTTGGCCCGTGCCCTGCGCGGCGAGCTATTCTCGCGTCGCTATGGCGATGCGGTGCGTCTGGAAGTCGCTGATACGTGCCCGAAACACCTGTCCGACTACTTGCTCAAACAGTTCAACCTGAGCGACACCGAGCTGTATCGCGTCAACGGTCCGGTCAACCTCACGCGTCTGTTCAGTATCACCAGCCTGGACAGCCACCCTGAGCTTCAGTACACGCCGTTCACCCCGGCGATCCCCAAGCTGTTGCAGAACAGCGAGAACATTTTCAACGTGATCAGCAAGCAGGACATTCTGCTGCTGCACCCGTTCGAGTCCTTCACGCCCGTGGTGGACCTGCTGCGTCAGGCAGCGAAAGATCCGCACGTGTTGGCGGTCCGGCAGACCCTGTACCGCAGCGGCGCCAACTCGGAAATCGTCGATGCGCTGGTCGATGCGGCGCGTAACGGCAAAGAAGTCACGGCAGTGATCGAGTTGCGTGCGCGTTTCGATGAAGAATCCAACCTGCAACTGGCCAGCCGTCTGCAAGCGGCCGGTGCGGTGGTGATCTATGGTGTGGTCGGCTTCAAGACCCACGCCAAAATGATGCTGATCCTGCGCCGTGAGGCCGGGGAAATCGTGCGTTACGCCCACTTGGGCACCGGTAACTACCACGCCGGCAACGCCCGTCTGTATACCGACTACAGCTTGCTGACTTCCGACGATGCGTTGTGCGAGGACGTCGGCAAGCTGTTCAGCCAGTTGATCGGCATGGGTAAGACGTTGCGCATGAAGAAGCTGCTGCATGCGCCGTTCACCCTGAAAAAAGGCATGCTCGACATGATTGCCCGCGAAACGCAGTTCGCGCTCGATGGCAAGCCTGCCCACATCATTGCCAAGTTCAACTCACTGACTGATCCGAAGATCATTCGCGCGTTGTACAAGGCCAGCCAGTCTGGCGTGCGTATCGATTTGGTGGTGCGGGGCATGTGCTGCCTGCGTCCGGGAATTGCTGGCGTTTCGCACAACATCTATGTGCGCTCGATCATCGGGCGCTTCCTGGAGCACACGCGGGTCTTCTACTTCCTCAATGGCGGCGAAGAGCAGATGTTCCTGTCCAGCGCTGACTGGATGGAGCGCAACCTCGACAAGCGCGTCGAGACTTGCTTCCCGGTCGAGGGCAAAAAGTTGATTCTGCGGGTCAAGAAGGAGCTGGAAAGTTACCTGACGGACAACACCCATGCCTGGATCCTGCACTCGGACGGTCGTTACGTCCGCAGCACGCCAACCGGCAACCAGAACCCGCGCAGCGCCCAGGCAACCCTGCTTGAGCGCCTGAGCAACCCGGTCCTCAGCGTACGCTGAAGACGATGCCGACTCGGGCCAACCACTCCGCTTCCTGCGCGAAGTCGGCCTGAGTCAGTTGGTTGTTTTCCAGCCAGTTGTCCGGGAACAGTGCGTCCAGGTTCTGACCGTTTGCGTGCAGGGTCACTTGCGGCATCTCTTGGGTGCCACGAATGTGATGGAACAGGATCGCAAAGCGCAGCAGCACGCACAGGCGAATCAGCTTGATGCCTTCATCGCCGAACTCGGCAAACTTGTCCTTGGGAATATTGCGGCGGTGGCCACGCACCAGCAGGGCCAGCATTAGTTGATCTTCGCGGGAGAAACCGGCCAGGTCCGAGTGTTCGATCAGGTATGCGCCGTGCTTGTGGTAGTGATAGTGCGCGATGTCCAGCCCCACTTCATGCACCTTGGCGGCCCAAGTCAACAGCTCGCGATACAGATCGTCTTCCAGGCCCCAGGCCCCTGCGACTTGCTCAAGGGCGTGCAGGGCTTTGCGTTCGACACGGGCAGCCTGTTCAAGGTCGACGTGGTAACGCTCCATCAGCGAGCTCAGGGTGCGTTCGCGGACGTCTTCGTGGTGATAGCGGCCCATCAGGTCATAGAGCACACCTTCACGCAGTGCGCCTTCACAGTGATCCATGCGGCTGAGTTCCAATGCATCGAAAATCGCCTCGAGAATCGCCAGGCCTGCCGGGAAAATCGCCCGACGGTCAGGCTTGATGCCGTCAAAGTCGATTTTCTCGACATCACCGAGTTTGAACAGCTTACGCTTGAGCCACGCCAGACCCTCGGCGTTGACTTCGCCCGTGCCGTGTCCGCCCGCCTTGAGTGCCAGGCCTATGGCGCGGATGGTTCCGGACGAACCGATGGCTTCATCCCAGCTCAGGCGATGCAGTGCATGTTCGATGCTCATGATTTCCAGGCGCGCTGCCGTATAAGCCTGGGCATAGCGGGCCGGGCTGATCTTGCCGTCTCGGAAATAGCGCTGGGTATAGCTGACGCAGCCCATCTGCAGGCTTTCGCGGAGCAGCGGTTCGAAACGCTGGCCGATGATGAATTCGGTACTGCCGCCACCGATGTCGGCCACCAGGCGTTTGCCGGGTGCATCGGCCAGCGTATGGGACACGCCGAGGTAGATCAGGCGGGCTTCTTCACGGCCAGAGATCACTTCTACCGGATGGCCAAGGATCTCTTCGGCACGGCGAATGAACTCTATACGGTTGCGTGCTTCACGCAGGGCATTGGTGCCCACGATTCGTACCGAGCCAGGCTCCATGCCGTTGATCAGTTGGGCAAAGCGCTTGAGGCAATCGAGCCCGCGCTGCATGGATTCTTCGGTGAGCTGGCGCTCTTCAGTGATCCCGGCCGCCAGCTGAACCTTCTCGCCCAGCCGCTCTAATATCCGGATTTCGCCAAGATTGGCTTTGGCCACGACCATATGAAAGCTGTTCGAGCCTAGGTCGATGGCGGCGATCAAGGAAAGATTCTTGGGTGGGGATGGCGGCATGATCATTGGGTCTCGGTCGATAACCCAGCCATCCTGCCACGATCCACCTCTGCCGCCAACGCGAAGCGTCGCGTCAAGCCGTCCGCGTCAGGTCATATGCGAATAAATTGGCGGCCACACACGCTGAATGGAAACTTCCGCACACATTGATGTGGGAGCAATCGGGACGCGGAGTCTCATTCGCGAAGAAGTCCTGTCAGGCGCCTTGCTCCACCGAACCGATGAAATTCGCCAGTTCCGGCGTGCGCGGGTTGGCGAAGAGGATCTTCGGGTCGCCGACCTCATGCACCTTGCCTTCGTGCATGAACACCAGCTTGTCACCGACTTCACGGGCAAAGCGCATTTCGTGGGTCACCATGATCAGGGTCATGCCATCGCTGGCCAATTGGCGCACCACGCTGAGCACTTCGTTGACCAGTTCAGGGTCGAGCGCCGAGGTGATTTCATCGCACAGCAGCACTTTAGGCGACATCGCCAGGGCGCGAGCAATGGCCACGCGCTGCTGCTGGCCGCCGGACAGACGGTCCGGGAACGCATCGAACTTTTCCCCGAGGCCCACGCGCTCCAGCATCTTCCTCGCGAGCCTGACGGCGTCGGCTTTGGGTACTTTCTGTACCACTTGTGGCGCCAGCATCACGTTTTCGCCGACGCTCAGGTGCGGAAACAAATTGAACTGCTGAAAAACCATCCCGACTTTCTGGCGCAATGTGCGCAGGTCGGCGCGCGCGGCGTCGAGGTATTCGCCATCGACTTCAATCACGCCGTCGTTGATCGACTCCAGCCCGTTCAGCGTGCGTAGCAGCGTGCTTTTGCCTGAGCCGCTGCGGCCGATGATCGCCACGACCTGGCCTTCCTCGACAGTAAGGTCGATGCCCTTGAGTACATGGTGATCGCCGTAATATTTATGCAGGGCAGAAATTCTAAGCAGGGGCATGCAGTCTCCTTTCCAGATAGCGGGCACTGAGGGACAAGGGGTAGCAGAGGATGAAGTAGCCCAGGGCGACAAAGCCGTAGACCATGAACGGCTCGAAGGTGGCATTGGCGAGCATGCCGCCGGTCTTGGTCAGCTCGGTGAAGCCGATGATCGACGTTACGGCGGTGCCCTTGACCACCTGCACCGAGAATCCGACGGTCGGTGCCACGGCAATGCGCAGGGCCTGCGGCAGGATCACGTAACGCAGTTGCTCGAAAGGCGACAGCGCGAGGCTGGCGGATGCTTCCCATTGACCATGAGCTATTGACTCGACGCAGCCACGCCAGATTTCAGCCAGGTACGCGCTGGTGAATAACGTCAGTGCCAGCGCGGCGGCCAGCCAGGGCGAAATGTCGATGCCCAACAATGCCACACCGAAGAACACCAGAAACAGCTGCATCAGCAGCGGCGTACCCTGAAACAGTTCGATATAGATTTTTGCGATCCAGCGCGGCGCACGCTTGTCCGAGATGCGCAGCGTCATGACCAGCAGGCCGATCAGCCCGCCGCCGATGAACGCCACCAGTGACAAGGCCAGTGTCCATTGCAGTCCCGTCAGTAGATTGCGCACGACGTCCCAAAGGGTGAAATCCATCACGCGTTCCTCGTTATGTAGCGACGTCCAATCCACGCCAGCAGTTGCCGGATCAGCAAGGCCATGCACAGGTAAATCAGGGTGGTGATGATGTAGGTCTCGAATGAGCGGAAGTTGCGGGACTGAATGAAGTTGGCCGCGAAGCTCAATTCTTCAGCGGCGATCTGAGAACACACCGCCGACCCGAGCATGACGATGATGATCTGGCTGGTCAGGGCCGGCCAAACCTTGCCCAGTGCCGGAATCAGAACTATGTAACGGAACGCTTCAAAGCGACTCATCGCGAGGGCCGCTGCCGCTTCCAGTTGGCCGCGCGGGATGGCCTGAATACCCGCGCGAATGATCTCCGTCGAATAAGCACCGAGGTTGACCACCATCGCGAGCACTGCGGCCTGCCATTCTGAGATATGGATACCCAGCGATGGCAAACCGAAGAAGATGAAAAATAGCTGCACCAGAAACGGTGTGTTGCGGATCAGTTCGACGTACACCCCGAAAATGGCCGAGAACGGCTGGATCTTCCAGGCCCTGACCACGGCGCCGACGATGCCCAGGCTGATCCCGAGCAGCGTGCCGATGGCAGTCAGTTCCAGGGTGAACAAGGCCCCGCGCAGCAACAAATCCGCGTTTTGCAGGACCGGTATAAAGTTAAGGTGATAAGCCATGACGGTTCCTCGGAATCAGCGATCAGAGGTCGGCTGGCAGGGGTTGTTTGAGCCAGGTTTGGGCGTTCTTTTCCAGGGCGCCGTCTGAGCGCGCAGCGTTAAGAATTTCATTGACCTTGCCCAGCAGCTCCGGCTGGTCCTTGTTCACACCGACGTAGACCGGGGAATCCTTGAGTTTCACTTTTAGCGCCGGGATGCGTTTCGGGTTGCGCTCGCTGATGGTCACCATCACCACGTTGCCGCTGGCGATCAGGTCCGTTTGGCCTGCAAGGTAGGCCGCGATAGTCGAGTTGTTGTCTTCGAAGCGTTTGATGATGGCGCCTTGTGGGGCGACAGCGCTCAGTTCGATGTCTTCAATGGCGCCACGCGTCACGCTGATACGCTTGCCGACCAGATCGTTCAGGCTGGTGATCGCTGCGTCAGGTGGGCCGAACACCGCGAGATAGAAGGGTGCGTAGGCGCGGGAGAAGTCGATGACCTTTTCGCGCTCCGGGCTTTTACCCAGGCTGGAAATCACCAGATCGACCTTGCCGGTGGTCAGGAAAGGGATGCGGTTAGTGCTGTTGACCGGTGTCAGTTCCAGCTTGACCTTCAAACGGTCCGCCAGCAGTTGTGCGGTATCGATGTCCAGGCCACGCGGCTTCATGTCCGGGCCCGCCGAGCCAAAAGGCGGGAAGTCCTGCGGCACAGCGACTTTCAATGTCCCGCGCGCCATCAGATCGTCCAGCCCGTTGGCGTGGGCGGGTGCCTGACTCAGGATGAGGCTGGCAAACAGGGCGGTGAGCAGGGCGCTGTAACGCTTGGTCATAGGAAGTCTCCGAATCGAACGAAAGGCATTTCTTGGAATGAGCAGTGCACAGCCCATGCCATTTGCTTTTGATTCGCCGTAAAGCGGGCGCCAGTACGGCGCGCGGTCTTACTGGTCTGAACAGTTGAGTGCTGTCGCGCCCCGCTTTGGCGCGCTTATACCCCGTGCTGCTCTGGGGGCGGGCATTGCTTGCCGGATAGGCTGGATGACGATACAAGGGAGTTTTACTGGACTGACCGGCCTGAACAGTTATGCACTCTAGCCCTCTCGCAGTACCCGAAGCGGCCCTCCAGGCAATCCGTAAATTAATTGCCGAGCAGGGCTATGCCCCTGGTGACAGCCTGCCTTCCCAGCGGGATCTGGCCGTGCGCCTTGGTGTCAGCCGCGCTTCACTGCGTGAGGCGCTATCGTCGCTGAGTGCTTTGGGCGTCGTCAGCGTGCTGCCGGGCAAAGGGGTTTTCGTCCAGGCCGTTTCTGACCCAGAACAGAGCAGAGGTGGATTTTCCTGGCCTTTCGCGGCACATGTTTCACCGTCCGACACCTTTCAACTGCGCTACGCTCTGGAGGGGTTTGCGGCAGGTTTGGCGGCAGTGACGTTGACTGCCGACGAGCGTGATGTGCTGGAGGACAACGTCGAGTCCATGCGTCTCGAGTTGCGGGCAGGCGATTTTGACGCCGCCGCCCGGCTGGATTTCGATTTTCATCGACATATTCTGGTCGCCAGCGGTAACCAGGCCATGCTGAGAATCGTCACCGCCAGCGCCGATATCTTTCTGGAAAGCCAGAAGCTGCCGTTTATCCGGGCGGGGCGGGCCATGGAAACCTGGCAGGAGCATCGCAAGATTCTCCGGGCGTTGGCCCGGCACGCCTCGGGCCCGGCGCAGAAAGCCATGCAGGCGCACATCCGTGGCGCTGCACTGCGCACAGGCATCGCTTTTGTTTCGCCGTCCCTTTAACGGGGGCGTTCATAACCTGTCTCATGCACCGCCATAGCTAGACTCAATCAACCCCGGCTTCCTGAACGCAGCCAGTCCCGCTATGATGAGCGACGTTTTTTAGCCTACGACCTCGGAGACTTTCAATGAGTAGCGACCTTATCAAACACGTCAGCGACGCCAGTTTCGACGCCGATGTCCTCCAGGCTGCCGGTCCTGTACTTGTTGATTACTGGGCAGAGTGGTGTGGCCCGTGCAAGATGATTGCCCCGGTTTTGGACGAGATCGCCGAGACCTACAAGGGTAAGTTGACTATCGCCAAACTGAACATCGACGAAAATCAGGAAACGCCAGCCAAGCATGGCGTGCGTGGTATTCCGACCCTGATGTTGTTCAAGAACGGCAACGTCGAGGCCACCAAGGTGGGCGCTCTGTCGAAGTCGCAATTGATGGCGTTTCTTGACGCCAATATTTGAGACACCTAAAACCCCGCAGATCGCGGGGTTTTTTCAAGATGCGGGACTAGACTCCCTGAAAATCAGGTGGTACATTCGGCACCGCAACAGTTTCTCTGTTGCCCCCTGCTAGCCGTCGCCGACGCTCTCCTTTCGAATTTGTACGCGATCCTGTCGCTTTCTCCGCGGCGCGGCCTCATTGAGCCAAAAGCTTAATTTCCCCCTCCCATACATGATTACGTCATTCCTATATGAACCTGACTGAACTCAAGCAAAAGCCGATTACCGATCTGCTCGAAATGGCCGAACAGATGGGCATAGAAAATATGGCCCGTTCGCGCAAGCAGGATGTGATTTTCTCCCTGCTGAAAAAGCATGCCAAAAGCGGCGAGGAAATTTCCGGTGATGGCGTGCTGGAGATTCTCCAGGACGGCTTCGGTTTTCTCCGCTCTGCAGACGCCTCCTATCTCGCCGGCCCAGACGATATTTACGTCTCGCCCAGCCAGATCCGCCGTTTCAACCTGCGCACAGGCGATACCATCGTCGGCAAGATCCGTCCGCCTAAAGAGGGCGAGCGTTATTTCGCACTGCTCAAGGTCGACACGATCAACTACGACCGTCCGGAAAACGCGAAGAACAAGATTCTTTTCGAAAACCTGACGCCGTTGTTCCCGACCATCCGCATGAAGATGGAAATCGGTAACGGTTCCACTGAAGACCTTACTGGCCGGGTGATCGATCTTTGTGCCCCGATCGGTAAAGGTCAGCGTGGCCTGATCGTTGCGCCGCCCAAGGCTGGCAAGACCATCATGCTGCAGAACATCGCGGCGAACATCACACGCAACAACCCGGAAGTGCATCTGATCGTTCTGCTGATCGATGAGCGTCCGGAAGAAGTAACCGAAATGCAGCGCACCGTGCGCGGCGAAGTGGTTGCCTCGACGTTCGACGAGCCGCCAACCCGGCACGTCCAGGTCGCCGAAATGGTGATCGAGAAGGCCAAGCGCCTGGTCGAGCACAAAAAGGATGTGGTCATCCTGCTTGACTCCATTACCCGTCTGGCTCGCGCCTACAACACCGTGATCCCAAGCTCCGGCAAGGTCCTCACCGGTGGTGTCGATGCTCACGCCCTGGAGAAACCGAAACGTTTCTTCGGTGCTGCACGGAACATCGAAGAAGGCGGCTCGCTGACCATCATCGCTACCGCGCTGGTTGAAACCGGCTCGAAGATGGATGAAGTGATCTACGAAGAATTCAAAGGCACGGGCAACATGGAACTGCCTCTGGATCGCAAGATCGCTGAAAAGCGTGTGTTCCCGGCGATCAACATCAACCGTTCCGGTACCCGCCGCGAAGAGTTGCTGACCGCTGATGACGAGCTGCAACGGATGTGGATTCTGCGCAAACTGCTGCACCCGATGGACGAAGTCGCTGCTATCGAGTTCCTGATCGACAAGCTGAAGCAGACCAAGACCAACGATGAGTTCTTCCTGTCGATGAAACGTAAATAACAGGCTGAGCCGTGTGAAAAGAATGGTGTCCTTCGGGGCGCCATTTTTTTTGAGTGAAAATCCCCGTTGAGAACCGTTATTACGCGTTGATGAGCTGCCGTCGATCCTCAGAGCAGGTAGGATGTGCATCTATTTTATGAGTGGCCTGGTTAATGAAATTCAAGGATCTTCGGGATTTCGTGCAGCAGCTTGAGCAGCGCGGAGAGTTGAAACGCATTCAGGTGCCCGTCTCGCCAGTGCTTGAAATGACTGAAATTTGCGACCGGACCTTGCGCAACAAAGGCCCGGCCCTGCTCTTCGAAAAGCCCATTGGCTATGACATTCCTGTGCTCGGTAACCTGTTCGGCACGCCTCAGCGCGTGGCCATGGGCATGGGCGCAGAAGCGGTCAGTGAACTGCGCGAAATTGGCAAGCTGCTGGCGTTCCTCAAGGAGCCAGAGCCGCCCAAAGGCCTGAAAGACGCTTGGTCGAAGCTGCCGATCTTCCGAAAAATCATTGCCATGGCGCCCAAGGTGGTCAAGGACGCGCCCTGTCAGGAAGTGGTCATCGAAGGTGACGATGTCGATCTCGGCATGCTGCCGGTACAAACCTGCTGGCCGGGCGATGTCGGCCCGTTGATCACCTGGGGTCTGACCGTCACCAAGGGCCCGAACAAGGACCGGCAGAACCTCGGTATCTATCGCCAGCAAGTGATCGGTCGCAACAAAGTCATCATGCGCTGGCTCAGTCACCGTGGCGGCGCATTGGACTTCAGGGAGTGGTGCGAGAAACACCCAGGCCAGCCGTTCCCGGTTTCGGTGGCGCTGGGTGCTGACCCCGCGACCATTCTCGGCGCGGTCACGCCGGTGCCTGACAGCTTGTCCGAATATGCCTTCGCCGGATTGCTGCGAGGCAATCGCACTGAGCTGATCAAGTGCCGCGGTAATGACCTGCAAGTGCCGGCGAGCGCGGAAATCGTCCTGGAAGGCGTCATCCATCCCGGCGAAATGGCTGCCGAAGGCCCTTACGGCGACCACACCGGTTACTACAACGAAGTCGACAGCTTCCCAGTGTTTACGGTCGAGCGCATTACCCATCGGATAAAACCGATCTATCACAGTACCTACACCGGCCGGCCGCCTGATGAGCCGGCGATTCTCGGCGTGGCATTGAACGAAGTTTTCGTCCCGATTCTGCAAAAGCAGTTCCCGGAGATCACGGACTTCTACCTGCCGCCAGAAGGCTGCTCTTACCGCATGGCCATTGTGACCATCAAGAAGCAGTACCCCGGTCATGCCAAGCGCGTAATGCTCGGCGTCTGGTCGTTTCTGCGACAGTTCATGTACACCAAATTCGTTATCGTCACGGATGACGATATCAATGCCCGCGACTGGAACGACGTGGTCTGGGCCATCACCACACGCATGGACCCCAAGCGTGACACGGTGATGATCGATAACACGCCCATCGACTATCTGGACTTCGCCTCGCCGGTTTCCGGGCTGGGTTCGAAGATGGGCCTGGACGCAACGCATAAATGGCCGGGTGAGACCACGCGTGAGTGGGGTCGGGTTATCGTCAAGGATGAGGCTGTGACACGTCGGATCGACGAAATCTGGAATCAGTTGGGAATAGATTGATGCGCGTAACCTTGCAGCCGTCTGGTGCGGTATTGGAGATGTTGCCCGGCGAACGGATACTCGACGCCGCCCAACGCCTTGGCTATGACTGTCCGCAAAGCTGCCGGAATGGCAATTGCCATATTTGTGCCGCTTTGTTGGTAGAAGGCCGGGTGCTGCAAGCGGGACAGGCGCTCAGCCATGGCGAGTTCTACACTTGTCTGGCCGAGCCTCTGGAAGACTGCCTCGTGATGTGGGATGGCGTGCTGGCTCGTGGGGAGCTGCCATTGCGCAAATTGGCCTGTCAGGTGAGCGAGTGCATTGAAGTCGGTGGGGATGTGTGGCGGGTTGGCTTACGGGCTCCTGCTGGCAAGCCGCCGCGCTATCACGCCGGGCAGTACATGATGATCGAGCGCGAGAATGGCGAGAAATCCGCCTTTTCCATGGCCTCGGCCCCCCACAGTGGGCGCGATCTTGAGCTGCATGTGCTGGTGCGCGAAGCCAGTGCCCAAAGCCTGATCGAACAATTGCAGCGCAATCGCATCGTGCACATCGAAATGCCCTACGGTGATGCCCATCTCGCCGAGCTACCGGAAGGTCCGCTGGTGCTGATTGCTGCGGGTACGGGCATGGCGCAGATGCACAGCCTGATCGAACATTGCCGCGCCAAGGGCTTCAAGCACCCGGTGCACTTGTATTGGGGTGTGCGGCGCCCGGAAGATTTCTACGAGCTGCCCCATTGGGACGAGTGGAAGCAATTGCCTAACCTGCACCTGCACAAAGTCGTCAGCGATGTGTGCGGTTGGGAAGGTCGTTGCGGCATGCTCCATGAGGCCGTGTGCGACGACATCAGCGATTTGTCATCGGTCTACGTTTACGGCAGCGGCTCTCCGGCAATGATTTACGCCACCCTCGACGCCCTGGTATCCGCAGGCATGGATGCGCATCAGATGCGCGCCGATGTGTTCGCTTACGCGCCAAGGGCCTAGGCGGATTTATGCGTCGGCTCTAGAACCGTACGCCGACGTTGATCATGGTCGCCGAGGTGCCGAGTAGAACCAGCTCGGTCGTGATAGGGCCGAGGTGCATGCCCACCGATGGGATGATCGCTGGCGCTACGCCAAAACGATTCAAAGGGATCTTGTCGCGGTATTCGCCACGGTAGCCATAAAGCAGCCCGCCCGAGATCTTCACATAGACCGGATAGTTGGCGCTCTCATAGCGCTTGCCGACATAGGCGTAGGCTGACTGTTGGTCGAACGAATTGCGAAAGCTTGCCGCGCCATAGACCAGGCCTGAGGCTTCGTTGCGCTCCAGCCCGATCAGGTTTTGATCGTCGTTGTGCTCCGAGTCCGAGGAAAAGTGCCGGGTGTAGACGCTGGTCTGAACAAGCCAGAAGCCGTCGTCTTTATCTTGTGACTCTTCCGCACCCTGCGCGCAGGTCGCCGAAACTAACAAAAGCGCGGCCAAGACCGTGCTCTTAACTGACGTGTTCATTATTGCTAACTCTCTCAGCCGGTATTGCCATGGAACGGCTTTATACGCGGGTGTCGTATAGGTTGAAAGGATAAAATATCCCTCATTTGAGTTGGAATATTCATTTTTTTCCTCAGAAGGGGTGTAAATGCAGGTTTTTTGTCTATTTTTTCTGTGGGTTAAGGCCGGCGGGCCTGGACGGTGGATTATTAATTGCATGATGTTTTCAGCTTGCTAACACTGCAACGTGACTGGGAAGCCTCTGGCAAAGTCTGATACTTAGGCATTTGACGGCGAAGTCGTTGTCGATGCGTTTCCTCGCCAGATGGCAGCGGGGGTGTTCTGCAGCGAAAAGGTCAGCTACAACTGGCAGTAGCAGTGCCAGGGGGAAACCAAATGGGGAATCAATTCAATAGCTTGATGACGGCTGCCCATGTCAGTCTGGAACTCAGTTACCCGCCCGTGATTGACCTTGGGCCGCAATTGACGCGTGAACAACTGATGAGCTCCATGCTAAAAACCATGAAGCAGCATCAGGGTGGTCCTGTCTGGTTGTTCGCCTATGGTTCCTTGATCTGGCGCCCTGAATGCTCCGCCGTGGAGCGGAAGCGCGGCCGGGTGCATGGTTATCATCGCGGTTTGTACCTTTGGTCCCACGAACATCGTGGTACGCCCGAACTTCCCGGCCTGGTATTTGGCCTGGATCGCGGCGGTTCATGCAGCGGGTTTGCCTACCGCCTGCCTGAAGACTGCCTGCAAGAGTCGCTACTGGCGCTCTGGCAACGCGAGATGCCTTATCCCTCCTATCGGCCCCGCTGGCTCAGCTGCCGCCTTGAAGATGGCACTCGGGTCCGGGCACTGGGCTTCGTCCTGGAGCGACATCTACCCAGCTACGCGGGCAACCTGTCCGATGCGGTGCTCAGTCAAGTGCTCGCCAGCGCATGCGGCCGCTCGGGCACCACCCGCGATTACGTCGAAAAAACCGCCAGCGCCCTGCGCAGCCATGCCATGCCGGACCTGAACCTGGAAGCGCGGCTCAAGCGCTGCTGGGGAGATCAGGTGACGACGCGGGTCGGACACGTGTCCGACCTGATGCCTTGCAGTGAGTCATTCACTGAGTAAGTTCTGCAATGTAATCGACTAAATCGCGCGCCTTAATAAAGCGATTAGCGCTGTCCTCTGGAAACATGATGCGTCCCTTCAGGATGACGTTATCTTCTTTTAACTTCGCTTCCAGGGCAGTTCCCATATTCGCGTAAGCCCCCTTTAAGCGCGAAACACCGCCCTCCACTGGATAGTCATACATCACCCAGTCGGCCTGAAGCGTATCGTCATCATGCATAAGGTATGACTGACTGATCACAAGGTTGAATTCTGCCGCCAGGAAATGTGATAAAAAAGCTCGAATTTCGTCTCTGGTCATGAGGCACCTGGGCGAGTTGTAAACAGAGCGTGAGTTCACTTTATACGCGCCGGCCAAGGCCGACACTACTGGCACAAATGACAGGTACAGGCAGATTTTTGGGCAAACTGGACAGGCGGTTTGTCGCGGGGAAGCCAGCGCCTACACCAATTTGCGATAAATCCGTGGGAGCGAATTCATTCGCGAAGGGCATGGCGCGGTTTATCTGAGTTAACACGTCTTTAGGATGGGGCCTGTACTCAAGCAATAAGTCATGCCCGTTACCGAACGCTAACAACAACCTTACCAACCGCCTTCCTCTGCCCCAGCGCATTAATTGCATCCGCCGCTTTATCCAGTGGATAGACTTGCGATATCAGCGGTTTCAACTTTCCTTCCGCATACCAAGTAAACAACTGCTGAAAGTTAGCCGCATTATCCTGAGGTTGTCTTTGCGCAAATGACCCCCAGAACACCCCAACCACCGAAGCGCCTTTCAGCAATGCCAGGTTCACCGGCAGCTCAGGAATCCGGCCACTGGCAAACCCCACCACCAGCAACCGGCCGTTCCAGGCGATGGCGCGGATGGCTTGGTCGAACAGGTCGCCGCCGACCGGGTCATAGATGACATCAACGCCAAGACCGTTGGTGAGGCGTTTGATTTCGTCTTTGAGGTTGGTTTCGCTGTAGTTGATCAGTTCATCGGCACCGGCGGCTTTGGCCACGGCGAGTTTGTCGGCGCTGCTGGCGGCGGCGATAACTCTGGCACCCATGGCTTTGCCGATTTCGACGGCGGCGAGGCCGACGCCGCCTGAGGCGCCGAGTACCAGCAGGGTTTCGCCGGGTTGGAGGTTGGCGCGTTGTTTGAGCGCGTGCATCGAGGTGCCGTAGGTCATGCTGAATCCAGCGGCGGTGGTGTAGTCCATTGCATCAGGAATTGGCAGGACATTGTAGCCGGCTACGGCGATCTGTTCGGCGAAGCTGCCCCAGCCGGTCAGGGCCATGACCCGGTCGCCGACCTTCAGGTGGCTGACCTTTTCGCCGACTGCTGAAATCATTCCCGATGCTTCGCCACCCGGGGAGAAGGGGAAGGGTGGCTTGAACTGGTATTTGCCCTCGATGATCAACGTGTCCGGGAAATTGACCCCCGCAGCATGCACGTCCAATACGATTTCGTTTTGCTTCGCTTCAGGACTGGGGATTTCTTCCAGCACCAGCGTTTCCGCAGGGCCGAAGGCTTTGCACAGCACGGCTTTCATCGGTCTATTCCTTTTGGAGTTATGGCCGATAAGTGTAGATAGGTGGGTTTATGGGTCAATCAGCATGCCCTGGCCTGATAAGCAGGCATAAGCAGGCTCAAGCTGAAGTAAGCTACGCAGCAAATCGGATAAGGAGTGAACTGTGAAAGCGTGGATCATCATGTTGTTGGCGTTGTCATTGCCCGTGGCGGCATCCGAAGAAGGCAAAGAGGGTAAAGAGGGCGATGCCACGAAAGTGGCTTATGTCACGATGACGCCTGCTTTTGTCGGTAATTACGCGCTTGATGGTGGGCCGAAGCTCAGGGTCTATAAAGCCGATATTGCGCTACGGGTTACCGGTGGCGAAGCCGAGAAGGCGGTGAAACGCAACGAACCGCTGATTCGCAATAAGCTGGTCGCGCTGTTCTCTCAGCAAACAGTGGAGGCCATGAGCAGTGTCGAAGCCAAGGAAAAGCTGCGGCAGGAAGCGCTCAAGGAGGCCCAGCAAATCATGAACGATGAAGAAGGCAAACCCATTATTGAAGATTTACTCTTCAACAACCTGATCATCCAGTAACCGTGCTGTGCCGGCCTCTACGAGGTCAGGCTTTTGCGGAAGCGCATCAGGGCGACTCCAAAGAACAGCAAGCCGATGGCAATCAGTGCCAATAGATCCGGCCAGATCACGGCAAGCCCTGCGTCGCGGAACAGAATCGCGGCGCTGAGGCTGACGAAGTGGGTGGAAGGCGAGGCCTGCATGACCCATTGCAGCCACTGCGGCATGCTGTCCAGCGGTGTGCTGCCGCCTGAAAGCAGGAGCATGGGGATGATCACCGGAATCGCCAGCAAGCCGAACTGCGGTGTCGAGCGGGCGAGGGTGGCGAGGAATATCCCCAGTGCGGTACTGGCGAACAGATAGAACGCCGTGACCAGCAGGAACAACGCCATAGACCCTGCCAGCGGCACGCCCAACGCGCCCTTGACGATCAATTCCAGCGATAGCCAGGTGCACACCACCACGACCAACGCATTACTGCCGATTTTTGCCAGCATGATTTCCAGCGCGGTCAGCGGCAGCACCAGCAAGTGATCGAGGGTTCCGTGCTCGCGTTCACGCAGCAACGCGGTGCCGGTCAGGATAATCGCCAGAATGGTGATGTTGTTGACGATCTGAATCACTGCCAGAAACCAGCCGCCCTCCAGGTTCGAGTTGAACAGCGCCCGCGTGGTCAAGGTGGCGGGCAGGTTGCTGGCCGTAGCGCTCTGACCGCCGTACTCAAGGAGCACGCGCTGGAAGATACGCGCGATGTAACCCGCGCCCATGAATGCCTGGCTCATGGCCGTCGCATCGACGTTGACCTGCACGCTGGGCTGGCGGCCGGCCAAGAGATCCGCCTGAAAATTGGCCGGTACGTTGATGACGAAGGTGTATTGACCGCTGTCCATGGCCTGATCGAGTTGGTTGTAGACCAGCGGCATCGGAATCTGGAATTCTGGCGGCAATAGCGCCTCACCGAGTTGCCGGGACACATAGCTGTGATCTTCGTCCACGATTGCTACGCTGGCATTGTGGACGCCGATGACCGAGCCCGCAGCCGGCATGTAAATCGCTACCGTGAAGGCGTACAGCAGAAACAGCAGCAATACGCTGTCATGCCTCAAACTGGTCAGTTCCTTGAGGCCCAGACGCCAGATGTGCGCGAGCTTGTTCATCAGGCCTCCTGCTTTTTCAACATGGCCAGGCTCAGCCCGGTGAACGCAACAAAGAAACCGAACAGCGCCAGACACTGTGGCCAGAGTTCGCGCAGGTCCAACGCTTTGGTGAAGGTGCCCACGGCGATATCGAGGAAATACCCCGCCGGGAACAACATGCCAGAGAGCGCTGCGGCACCGTCCAGGGATGAGCGCGGCACGATCAGCCCGGAAAACTGAATAGTTGGCAGGCTCGTCAGAATCATGGTGCCGAGGATCGCGGCAATTTGTGTGCGCGTGAAAGCCGAGATGAGCAGGCCGAGGCTGGTGGTCGCCAGCACATACAGCAACCCACCGAATGCCAGGGTCAGGCCGCTGCCCTTGAACGGCACGCCGAACAGCCAGCGGTTCATCGCCACCAGCAAGGCCAGATTGATCAGGCTGACCACCAGATAGGGCGCCTGCTTGCCCAGCAGAAACTCCAGGCGAGTCAGCGGGGTGGCGTAGAAGTTGGTGATCGAGCCCAGTTCCTTTTCGCGGACGATGCCTAGCGCCGTGAGCATTGCCGGGATAAACGCCAGGATCAGCGCCATTACACCTGGGCCGATGGCATTGACGCTGACCACATCCTGGTTATAGCGAAAGCGCGTTTCCAGTTTCGCCGCCGCTTCGGGGCCTTGCGGATGGCTGCTCAGCGCCGCCATTTGCGCCATGTTTTCCTCATGCACTTGCTCCACATAATTGCGGCTGGTTTCGGCGCGAAACGGCATGCCGCCATCGAGCCAGGCGGCGACAGCGGGTTGTCGTCCGGCATAAAGATCACGACCAAAGCCGGCCGGGATTTCCAGTGCCAGTTTTATTTCCGAGCGCTGCAGGCGTTTGTGCAACTGCGGCGTTTTTCAAGGTAGTTGTCGCGCCAGCGTCTAACTATGCCGCTTGTTTCTCTAACGCTTCCTCTCGATCCGGGTTCAACATCACAGTACCTATCGGCTCCCAGTTGCGTGTCTGACCCGACCAGCGCTCCGGTGTTTTATTCTTGGCTCGCTCGTACAGCTCATGTCGCCTGGCCAGGATCTGGTGATCCTGTCCTTGATGCCGTTGCGCCGGCGTGACGAAGCGGATTCGGCTGTGGCGGTGTTCGTTGTTGTACCACCGTATAAAGTCTCTCACCCACACCCGTGCGGCGTCCAAACTGGCAAAGCCGTTCTGCGGCCATTGCGGACAGTATTTCAACGTTCGAAACAGCGACTCCGAGTAAGGGTTGTCGTTGCTCACCCGTGGACGACCGCGCGAAGGCGTGATGCCCAAGTCATACATCTTGCTCAACAGCGTCACCGACTTCATCGGGGCGCCGTTGTCCGAGTGCAACACCAGCGGCTCGTCCAAACACCGCTCGCCGATGACGCTGCGTTGCAGCAGAGCAGCCGCTTTCTCACCACTTTCTTCCTCGTAAACTTCCCAGCCCACGGCCTTGCGGCTGTAAATATCCTCGATCAGGTAAAGGTAGTAATACTTGCCTCGGATCGGCGACGGCAAGTACGTGATGTCCCATGACCAGACCTGATTCGCGGCCTTGGCAGCATGGGTCGTGGGCGCGGCATGTCGCTTGGGCCGTTGGCTGCGCCCCCGGTGTTGCTGTTGACCGGCCGCGCGCAGCACCCGGTAAAAGGTCGCCTCCGACGCCAGATAACGATCCTGATCAGCCAAGCGCGGAACGATCTGGCTAGGTGGCAGATGAGCGTATTCAGGGCTGCTGCACAGCGCCAAAATGGCTCGCCGCTCAAGGTCGCTCAGGGCGTTACGCGGTACAGGCCGTAAGCTGGTTGTTCGAGCATCGGCTTGAACGTGCTCCCCAAACGTCCATCGTTGCAGCGTGCGCAGCGACAGACCTATTTCGTTGCAGGCCCTGACTTTTCTGGCTCCCTCGGCAACGGCATCACCCAGCCAAGCCACAAGCAAGTGCCGGTCTGGCAAGGATGTTAGTTGTCCTCGTTGTCGAGCCCCCAGTAGGCATTGAGCTTTTTTCGCAGTACTAACAACGCCGCTGTTTCGGCCAATGCCCTGTCTTTACGCAGCAGCTCTCGCTCAAGCTCCTTGATCCGTTTCTTGTCTTTGCGAGCCTCTTCACGCTCACCTGCCTGCTGGATTTTGTCCGTCTTCTGACCGCTGATGAAGGCTTGTCGCCAGGCGAGGATTTGCTCTGGGTAAAGGCCTTTGCGTCGGCAATACTCTCCCAGGTCGATCTCGGACAAACCGGCGGCCTCAAGGACAACAGCAAACTTCTTTTCGGCTGACCAGTTCTGGGCCAATTGCTTGTTTTCGGGCACTGCGCTTCCTTTTGAACTGACCTGCTTGCGCCAGTTGTACAAAGACATTTCGCTCACACCTTCGCGCCGGGAAACCTCGGCCATCGACAGGTTAAGCGGAGGTAGCAACATCTTGAGTAATGCGGCTCTGCGTTCGTTTGAATAATACGCCACGGTCGATCTCTTTCCGCCCCCGATATGACTTTTCAGGACAATCCGCAAAGGCGACAACTATCCTGACACCGGGGGACTGGGCCGAATCGGTGATGGGTGCTTGCTCGGAAAAATACCGCGAGCTGCGGAACGCTTCCAGGTAGGCGCGGCTCTGTGGTGTTTGGTCTTGGTCATACACCGCGAAGGCCAGGTTCTCGACATCCAGGGAAATGCCGTAGCCGAAGATCACCATCATGAACATCGCGCCCAGTAGCGCAAACCCGAGGCGAACCTTGTCGCGCAGTAATTCTTTGCCTTCCCGACTGGCCACGGCGATCAGCCGCGCGAACGTGAAACCTTGTGTTGTCACCTTGGGTATCGAGGGTTCAATCCCGTGGATGGCTTCACTGTCGGACGGTGCTTTTTCGGCGTCGCCCTGGGCGTGCTCCAGACAGGTGACAAAGGCGGCTTCCAGCGTTTCGCCGCCGAACTGCTTCTGCAGCGCAGCGGGTGTGTCGCACGCCAGCACCTTGCCAGCGTGCATCAGCGAGATACGGTCGCAGCGTTGGGCTTCATTCATGAAGTGAGTGGACAGAAAGATCGTCACCCCTTGTTCGCGGGACAGTTCGATCAGTAAGCGCCAAAAATCATCCCGTGCCGCCGGGTCGACGCCTGAGGTGGGTTCGTCGAGGATCAATACTTGCGGGCGATGCAGCACCGCAACGGCCAATGACAGACGCTGACGCAAGCCCAGAGGCAAGTCGCCGGACTGCTGAGTGGCGACGTCGCCGAGGTCGAAGCGCTGGATGAGCTCGGCGATCCGTTCGCGGCTTTGGTCTTTGGGTAAGTCGAACAACCGCGCATGCAATTCCAGGTTTTGCTGCACGCTGAGTTCGCCATACAGCGAGAAGCTCTGCGACATGAAGCCGACCTGCTTACGGGTCTCCAGATCCTTGGCGTCCACGGCCTTGCCCAGCAGCGTGGCGCTGCCTTCAGTGGCTGGAATCAAACCGGTAAGGACCTTCATGGTCGTGGTTTTGCCACAACCATTGGAGCCGAGGAAGCCAAAGATTTCACCACGGCCGATGGCAAAGCTGACCTTGTCCACGGCGGTAAAGTCACCGAAACGCAATGTCAGCTCATGGGCCTCAATCGCGATTTCGCTGTTGTCGCCCAAGCGCGGCGCAATCACCAGCGGCTGGTTGCTGTGACGCTTGTCGCTCTGGAAGTGAGTGAACGCCTCATCGAGTTTGCCGCTGGGTGTGGCGCTCGCCAGTTCGCGGCTCAAGCCTTGGGCGATCAGCTTGCCGCGATCCAGCATCAGGCACTGCTCGAACTGCTCGGCCTCTTCCATGTACGCGGTGGCCACCAGCAGCGTCAGTTGCGGACGCTGACTGCGTACCTGTTCGATCAGTTCCCAGAAATGCCGACGCGACAACGGATCAACGCCGGTGGTGGGTTCGTCGAGGATCAGCAGGTCCGGTTCATGGATCAGCGCGCAGCACAGCCCCAGCTTCTGTTTCATGCCGCCGGACAGCTTGCCTGCCGGGCGGTCAGCGAAACGCGTCAGGTCTGTCGCGGCCAGCAGGTTAAGCATGCGTTGATCGCTCTCGGCACGGGACAGGCCAAACAGCGTGGCAAAGAAACGAATGTTTTCCCTGATGGACAGCTCTGGGTACAGGTTATTGCCCAAGCCTTGGGGCATGAACGCAATACGGGGATAGAGGCTGGCGCGATGGCTGCGTTTCTCGATGGGGCCGCCGAGCACCTGTAACTCGCCTTGCTGAAGTTTTTTCACCCCGGCAATCAGCGCCAGCAAACTGGACTTGCCCGCGCCATCGGGACCGATCAGCCCACATCGGGTGCCGCTGGGCAGGCTAAAGCTGATGTCGCTCAGGGCTTGCCGTTTACCATAGCGGTGGCTGACCCCCTTGGCTTGCAGCGCCATATCGCTCATTGCAGGTTAGCCGGCCAGTCCACTGTGGCGGTGCGGACGTAACCGGCACCTGGCATGCCCGACTTGGCTTGCGGGATGGCGCTGACGTCGGTCAGTCGCAACTTGACCCGAAACACCAGTTTTTGTCGCTCATCCCTGGTTTCAACTTCTTTAGGGGTGAATTGCGACTTGTCCGCGACAAAACTGATACGGGCCGGCAATGGTTGGAGGGGTAATGCATCGAGCAAAATGCGTGCGTCGTCGCCGACGGTCAGCTTGCCGGTGACCGAGGCCGGCAGGTACAGATTCATGTATCGATCATTGGGGTCGATCAGCAGCAAAACCCGTCCACCGGCGGCCAATACTTCACCCGGTTCAGCCAGGCGTAGCTGGATGATGCCGTCCAGAGGCGCGCGCAAGCTGCTGTCGTCAATCTCGCTGGTCAATTGAGCAACCTGCGCCTGGGCGGCACCAATGGCGGCGGCTACTGCACCTACTTGAGCGCGGGCGGCGACGACTGCCGAACTGGAGGTGTCCAGCCGAGCCTGCAATTGGTCAATCTGCTGGCGGCTGGCGTATCCACGCTCGAACATGGTTTGGGCGCGCTTGATTTCCTGGCTGGCCAGCAGTTGTTCGCTCTGGCGCAATTGCACATTGGCCTGGGCGGCGGCGTAGTTTTCCCGCGCACGCACCACTTCGGCTTCGGCCTGAGTGCGCTGTGCTTCCAAGGTGCGGGTGTCCATGCGCGCCAGGAGTTGGCCTTTGATCACCTTGTCGCCTTCATCCACGCGGACTTCGGCCAGACGCCCCGGCGTCTTGCTGGCGATCTGCACTTCAGTCGCTTCCAGTCGGCCATTGCCCATGTACAGCCCTTCGGGCAGGCGATCATGGGTGGATTTCCAGTAACCAAAGCCACCGGCAATGAGCAACAACACGATCAGGGCAATAGCAAAAAAACGGGAGCGGCGGCGGTTCGTCGACATGTGTGCATCCTGCGCTTAGTACATCCAATTCTGACAGGCAGGAGGCTTACTCCCTTGATGTCTGTCAAACAGTCGGCAAAGCGTACGCCGTTTAAACGCAGGCTGCATATCGCTTGGCCGTGACTGGTGGGTTCTGGTTGATCAGCGCAACGCCAGAATCGCGTTCCATTGTTCGGCAGTCACAGGCATGACGGAGAGTCGCGTGCCTTTTTGCACCAGTGGCATGTGTTCCAGTGCACTCTGCTGTTTGAGGTAGCTGATTTTAAGGACATTCGGGAACGCTTCGACGAAGCCGACATCCACCGCGCTCCAGCGATTTTTGGCAGGGCTGGATTTGGCGTCGAAATAAACGCCGCCCGGGTCCAGCGCTGTGGGGTCGGGGTAGGCGGCACTGACGATGCGTCCGATGCCGACGATGCCCGGCTCCGCACAGCTGGAGTGATAGAAAAAGAACGTATCATCCGGTGCCATGGCCCGCAGGAAGTTACGCGCCTGATAATTGCGCACGCCATCCCAGCGGGTTTCACCCAGGCGTTGAAGGTCTTTGATCGAGAGCTCTTCCGGCTCGGATTTCATCAGCCAACAGGCCATGGGTTTCGCTCCTGAATCGGTAATGGTCAAGTAGTTCAACTATTTCATGACAAACCGACGGTTGGTTAATGCCATCATTTGCGTGTCGGTTCGCGTTGTCGGAGAATGCCCGGGATTTTAAGCATCGCGCTGCTGCACGGCCTATAAAAACCGTTGCGGACATCGCATTGATTTGCCTAAGGGGTGGCAGTCGATGAAACGCAAACCGGATGTACTATGGATTTTGACTTTTTTGTTCGGTTTGGGTGTAGTCACTACGGGCTACGCACAAAGCCTGTGGGCGAACAATGTTGATGCCCCTGTCGCCATTGTGCAGCAGCAGCAAAAACCAACGCTGCGCCACTGATCGTTACCACGCCGAGCGTGGGAACGTCTAAATGACCTGATACCAGCACTTATCCGTCACCGTGCCCTGTAGTGGCACATCCCAACTGGCTTGCGCCAATCGCTCTACCTTCTGGCACTCATGAGCCAGCCCAAGCAATACGGGTTTCTGCCAGGCCTTTCTGCGCGCTTGATAGGCCAGGCTGCGGTCATAAAAGCCGCCACCCATGCCCAGTCGACCGCCTGCATCATCAAAGCCCACCAAGGGTAAAAGAATCAGATCCAGTGCCCAGATCGTGCGCTGCTTTGCCGCATTGATGTGGGGCTCAGGGATGCGAAAGCGATTGGGTCTGAATTTTTCGCCGTGGCGCACTTGCTGGAAAACCATCTTGGTTCGCGGCCAGGCGCTTAGCACGGGCAGATATGTTTTTTTGCCGCGTCGTTGAGCGGCACGCAATAACAGTCGTGGATCGATTTCACCGTCATTGGGGAGATAAAGTGCGATGTGTCTGGCGCGGCGAAAAAGAGGGTGCTGTGCCAGTTGCCGGTACAAACCGCGAGCAGCCTGACGTTGCTGGCTGGGGTTCAAGGCGCAACGGGCCTTGCGCAACTGAGTGCGCAACTGCTGACGCGATAGAGGCGCGGGATTGGTCATCTGCGCGGATCCAGAGTCGAGTACGACAGGGTGGCGTACTCGTGATAACCATTGCCCGACAGCAAGACGGGCAATGGGTAGAAATAAAAGACTCCCCGACGAACCGCTGTCGGTGTAGCCCTTGAACCCGAAAGTTCAAGGTGGAGATTGCAGGAGGACTTAAGGCTTTCCGTCAAGCGGACATGCACACCGTCCCCAACGTGCAACCCCCGTGGTTGTGCGTATCGGCTCAGGGACATGACCGACTGGCAAGCACTCCAGGGAGCGGTCGCAAGTATACCCGAAACAATGCGCAAGAATCACTTTTGGCTGGGGGCTGGATCAGTGGCCAGCACTAGATCAACTCTTTCAAGCAGATCGCGTACTTGCTCGCGGGTCGAACCGCCGACTTGAACATCGGGCAACGCCTGCTTGTGCAGCAAGTCGTGAGTGATGTTCAGTGCGGCCATCACGGCGATGCGGTCGGCACCGATGACTTTGCCGCTGCTGCGGATTTCGCGCATTTTGCCATCCAGATAACGCGCCGCGCTGACCAGGTTGGTGCGCTCTTCCTGGGGGCAGATGATCGAGTATTCTTTGTCGAGAATCTGAACGGTAACGCTGTTATTTGAACTCATGAGTCTTGCTCCAGGGCTTTAAGGCGCGAAATCATCGATTCGACCTTGTGCCGGGCGATTTCGTTTTTTTCAATGAGGTGAGCGCGTTCCTCGCGCCAGGTCTTTTCCTGAGCTAATAAGAGTCCGTTTTGGCCTTTAAGTTGCTCGACACGCTTGATCAGCAACTCCAGTCGAGCCATCAGCGCTTGCAAATCGGTGTCTTCCATTGTTTCCCACTGAATTCTTTCTGATGAATGGCACAGTAGCTGGCGTTTTGACATGCTCAAAACAGCCGCCTCGACAGTCTTGGCGAGTCTGCGGGTGCAATTGCTGGAAATAAATGACCGCACGCCCTAGGATACAAGACCTCCATTCTAGACATTGCGCCGCTTGGCGCCTAGTTACCCATGCCTATTCAGAATTCCCCGTACAAAGCTTTCGCCACCCTGCTTATCAGCAGCGGTCATCCCGTCTCTCCGGCTGAGTTGCATGGCCTTCTGCTAGGGCGCAGTTGTGCTGGCGCAGGCTTCGATGTCGATGGCTGGATGGTCGACGCAACCGAAGTGCTCGGCGCTGCGCCTGAAGATAACGTCCGTCAGGCGCTGGTTGGCCTGCAAGAAATGGTCAAGGGTGAACTGACCAGTGACGACATGACGGTTGTGCTGTTGCTGCCCAGTGATGACGCTCCCCTTGGGGAGCGTGCCATCGCCCTGGGTCAATGGTGCCAGGGCTTCCTCGCCGGTTTCGGGCTGACCGCCCGCGAAAATGCGATCAGCACTGAAGCCATGGAAGTATTGCAGGATTTGGCCGCTATCGCTCAAGTGCAGGACGCGCTGGAAGAGTCCGAAGACGGAGAGAGCGACTACATGGAAGTGATGGAATACCTGCGAGTTGCCCCCCTGTTACTGTTCACTGAATGCAACAAGCCCGCCGCACCCGAGCCAAAACCTTCTTTGCATTGATTACTCATCATTGGCGCTCCCGGCGTTGAGCCTGTCATACAGGCGCATCGCCGGCGGCGCCCAAAAGGGGACTTCACCTGCCTTATGATCCATATCCCGAAGTCGGAATACGCCCGTCGACGTAAAGCCCTGATGTCGCAGATGGTGCCCAACAGCATCGCCATTTTGCCAGCCTCTGCGGTGGCTATCCGCAATCGCGACGTTGAGCACGTCTACCGGCAGGACAGCGATTTCCAGTACCTCAGCGGCTTCCCGGAGCCAGAAGCCGTGATTGTGCTGATCCCGGGTCGTGAGTACGGTGAGTACGTGCTCTTCTGCCGCGAACGCAACCCCACGCGCGAGCTGTGGGACGGTCTGCGTGCAGGGCAGGAAGGTGCTGTGCGTGATTTTGGTGCCGACGACGCGTTCCCGATCAATGATATCGACGACATCCTGCCAGGCCTGATCGAAGGGCGTGAGCGGGTATATTCGGCTATGGGCAGCAACGCCGAGTTCGATCGTCACGTGATGGACTGGATCAATGTGATCCGTTCCAAAGCGCATCTGGGCGCTCAGCCGCCGAACGAATTTGTTGCGCTGGATCATCTGCTGCACGACATGCGTCTGTATAAGTCAGCAGCGGAAATCAAGGTCATGCGTTGCGCCGCCGAGATTTCCGCTCGTGGCCATGTACGGGCGATGCAGGCGAGTCGCGCTGGCTTGCATGAGTTCAGCCTTGAGGCCGAGCTGGATTACGAGTTCCGCAAGGCGGGGGCGAAGATGCCTGCTTATGGCTCTATCGTCGCTTCGGGCCGCAATGCCTGCATCCTGCACTATCAGGAGAACGATGCGCTGCTCAAGGACGGGGATCTGGTGCTGATCGACGCCGCCTGTGAGATCGACTGCTACGCCAGCGACATCACGCGGACGTTTCCGGTCAGCGGTAAATTTTCACCTGAACAGAAAGCGATCTACGAGTTGGTGCTTAAAGCGCAGGACGCCGCCTTTGCCGCCATCGGCCCAGGTAAACACTGGAACCAGGCGCATGAAGCCACGGTGCAGGTGATTACTGCCGGGTTGGTCGCGCTGGGGCTGCTGGAGGGCGACGTTGGCGATTTGATCGTCAGCGAGGCCTACAAAGCTTTTTACATGCACCGCGCCGGTCATTGGCTGGGCATGGACGTGCACGATGTCGGCGAATACAAAGTCGGCGGAGAATGGCGCGTGCTGGAAGTCGGTATGACGCTGACCGTGGAACCCGGGATTTATATCGCTCCGGATAATCAGGCCGTAGCGAAAAAATGGCGTGGAATTGGTGTGCGGATCGAGGATGACGTTGTGGTGACCAAACAAGGCTGTGAAGTTCTTTCTGGCGGCGCGCCAAAAACCGTCGCCGACATCGAGGCCTTGATGGCTGCTGCACGTGCTCAAGCAGCATGAGCCGGGTCAATCTTGCCATTGTCGGTGGCGGTCTGGTCGGTGCCAGTCTGGCGTTGGCCCTCCAGGCCGGGGCCAAGGCGCGCGGCTGGAAAATTGTAATGATCGAGCCCTTTGCGCCCGGCGATGCCTATCAGCCGAGCTATGACGCACGCTCGTCAGCGCTGTCGTTCGGCGCCCGACGAATCTACGAGCGCCTTGGCGTGTGGCAGCAGATCAGCCGACGGGCCGAACCGATTTTGCAGATCCAGGTCTCCGACCGTGGGCGTTTCGGCGCGGCGCAGTTGTCGGCGCTGGAAGAAGGCGTTCCGGCACTGGGTTATGTCGTGGAGAACGCCTGGCTTGGCCAATGCTTGTGGCAAGGCCTGGACAAAGACGTGATCAGCTGGCGCTGCCCGGCCGAAGTCACGCGCATGCAGCCCTTGCCGGATGGCTATCGGCTGACCCTGAATGATGAAACCGAGCTGGAGTGCGATCTGGCGATTCTCGCCGATGGCGGCCGTTCGGGCCTGCGTGAGCAGTTGGGGATTGGCGTTCGGCAGCGCCCTTACAACCAGAGCGCGCTGATCGCCAACATAACCCCGAGCGAAGCCCACTGTGGTCAGGCGTTCGAACGCTTCACCGACGAAGGCCCGATGGCGCTATTGCCGTTGCCGGAAAACCGCTGTGCGCTGGTCTGGACCCGTGCGGGGATGGACGCCCAGCGCTTGGCTGATTTGGATGACCGTAGTTTTCTCAGCGAGCTGCAGGGCGTTTTCGGCTACCGCCTGGGCACTTTGCGTCAGGTTGGAGTACGGCATCTTTACCCGCTGACGCTGGTTGAGGCCGAAGAGCAAGTGCGGCCGCATCTGGCGGTCCTGGGCAACGCCGCTCACAGCCTGCACCCGATTGCCGGCCAGGGCTTCAACTTGTCGTTGCGTGATGCCGATGCGCTGGCCGAGGCTCTGCTCGCAAGCAAAAGCCTGCCCGGTGATTTCGCCACGTTGCAGGCCTACCGTGAGCGTCAGCGTCTGGATCAGCAATTGACCGTGGGCTTCTCCGATCAAGTCACGCGGCTGTTCGGCAGCGCCAACCCTTTGGTCGGCGTCGGACGTAATCTGGGCCTGCTGGGCCTGGACCTGTTACCACCGGCCAAACGCTGGTTCGCCCGTCAGGCCATGGGGTTGGGGACTCGATCCGATGTCTGACGCCCGGACCCTTAAAACACGGCTTATGCCTCAAGCGAGAATGATTTAAAGCATGGAAACGCGCGCAGATCTGCTGATTGTCGGGGCTGGAATGGTCGGTAGCGCACTTGCGCTGGCGTTACAGGACAGTGGTCTGGATATTCTGGTGCTTGATGGCGGTCCGCTGAGCATCAAGCCCTTCGATCCGCAGTCAGCGTTCGAGCCGCGGGTCAGTGCCTTGTCCGCGGCGAGCCAGCGTATTCTTGATCGTTTGAACGTGTGGGACGGCATTGCCGCCCGCCGCATCAGCCCGTATCGCGAGATGCAGGTGTGGGACGGCTGCGGGACGGGGCAGATCCATTTCTCGGCCTCCAGTGTGCATGCCGACGTGCTTGGGCATATCGTCGAGAACCGCGTGGTGCAAGACGCCCTGCTTGAGCGCCTGCATGACAGCGACATCGGCCTGTTGGCCAACGCGCGCCTCGAACAGATGCGTCGTTCCGGGGACGATTGGCTGCTGACGCTGGCCGACGGTCGCACGTTGCGTGCGCCGCTGGTGATCGCCGCCGATGGGGCCAACTCGGCGGTACGTCGCCTCACAGGGTGCGCTACCCGGGAATGGGACTACCTGCACCACGCTATTGTTACCAGTGTGCGCACCACCGAATCGCATCAGCACGCTGCCTGGCAGCGCTTTACCGAGGAGGGACCGTTGGCGTTCCTGCCGTTGGAGCGTGAAGGCGAGCATTGGTCCTCGATCGTCTGGTCTGTGACCCCGACCGAAGCTGAGCGCTTAATGGCGCTGGGCGATGATGAGTTCTGTCGCGACCTGGAAAAAGCCTTCGAAGGCCGTCTCGGTACCGTGCTCAGTGCTGACCCGCGTGTGTGCGTGCCATTGCGTCAGCGGCATGCCAAGCGCTATGTGGCCGATGGCCTGGCACTGATTGGCGATGCAGCACACACCATTCACCCGCTGGCCGGGCAGGGCGTCAATCTGGGCTTTCTGGACGCGGCCGTATTGGCCGAAGTGTTGCTGCATGCCGCCAGCCGAGGCGAGCGTCTGGCCGATGTTCGTGTCCTCAGCCGTTTTGAGCGCCGACGCATGCCGCATAACTTGTCGATGATGGCGGCAATGGAAGGTCTGGAGCGCCTGTTTCAGGCCGATCCGCTGCCCTTGCGCTGGTTGCGCAACACCGGCCTCAAGTGGGTCGATAAGTTGCCTGAAGCCAAAGCGATGTTCGTGCGTCAGGCGCTGGGATTGTCGGGGGATTTGCCTGAACTGGCTCGGTTGTAGGCATCGCCACTTACCTCGTGGGAGCAAATTCATTCGCGAAAAAAACGACGCGGTGTTTCAGGCAGACCGAGTTGCCTTCTTCGTGAATGAATTCGCTCCTATCAAAAAACAGATAAGTTATTGAAAAATAAAGCATAAATGTCGTTATATTTTCAGCTAAACGCAGATTCGTAGGAGCTGCCGAAGGCTGCGATCGCCCCGGGGTCGCGTCCGACGGAACCGGTCGCTTTCTTGAGACCGCTGAAGGTCGTGCCGGTCGCCCGCGACCCCGGCCTATCGCAGCCTTCGGCAGCTCCTACAGGGACCCAGTTTGCTGCGCGACAGCGCGGCGTCGAAGAAGCGGCGGCATCGCCTACAGAATTTCAGCGACCGCCTCCATAAGTCGGTGCAACATCCGGTAACTGCTCTGCGGTTAGTTTGGTTGAGATGCTAAATGGGATTCACTACCATTTCGTCTCAATTTTCTGACACGAGTCCACTCCATGCAGGTAAGCAAGCGTCTTCTGACTGCCCTGACACTGACAGTGCTCGGCAGCGCCGCCCAGGCTGCCGACGAGGTAGTGGTGTACTCATCGCGCATCGATGAACTGATCAAACCGGTATTCGACGCTTACACGGCTGAAACCGGGGTCAAGATCAAATTCATCACGGACAAGGAAGCACCGCTGATGCAGCGGATCAAGGCCGAGGGCCAGAACGCCACGGCTGACCTGCTGCTGACTGTCGACGCCGGCAACCTGTGGCAAGCCGAGCAAATGGGCATTCTCCAGCCGTTTACCTCGCCAGTGATCGACGCCAACATTCCCAAACAATATCGCTCGTCCACCCACAGCTGGACCGGGTTGAGCCTGCGTGCGCGGACCATCGCCTACTCCACCGACCGAGTCAAACCGGCTGACTTGTCCACCTACGAAGCGCTGGCGGACAAAAACTGGGAAGGACGGCTGTGCCTGCGTACCGCTAAGAAGGTCTACAACCAATCGCTGACGGCGACCCTGATCGAAACCCATGGCGCCGAGCAGTCCGAAAAGATCCTCAAGGGTTGGGTCAACAACCTGTCCACCGATGTGTTCTCCGATGACATCGCGGTGCTGGAAGCGATCAATGCCGGTCAGTGTGATGTCGGCATCGTCAACACCTACTACTACGGTCGTCTGCACAAGCAGAACCCGAAACTGGCGGTGAAGTTGTTCTGGCCAAATCAGTCGGACCGTGGTGTTCACGTCAATCTTTCAGGCATCGGTTTGACCCGCTACGCGCCGCACCCTGAGGCGGCCAAGGCATTGGTCGAGTGGATGACTGAACCGCAAGCGCAGAAAATCTTCGCGGGCGTCAACCAGGAATTCCCGGCCAACCCGGCCGTTGCGCCCTCCGAAGAAGTCGCCAGTTGGGGCGCGTTCAAGGCAGATACCCTCCCGGTCGAAGTAGCAGGCAAGCGCCAGGCTGAAGCGATCCGCATGATGGATCGAGTCGGTTGGAATTGATGTTGGATGCCGGTGTTTCAGGTATTTCGCGTGACCCAATTCGCGAATGAATTCGCTCCCACAGAAAACATGCAATTCCCTGTGGGAGCGAATTTATTCGCGAAGACTCCCGAGCAAACACAGAAAATCTCCACATACTCCGCACTTCCCCGAGAACTCTTAAGTGGCCCATCCCGTCCAACGCCGTTGGTACCCGCTGGTCTTTGCTATCGCGGCGTTGGTGTTGTTGCCACTTAGCGTGTTGCTGCTGTCCTGGCAAACCATCGACCCTCAAATCTGGGCGCATTTGTGGGAAACCCAGATGCCGCGCCTGCTGGGCAACACCTTGCAGCTCATCGTGGGCGTCGGTATCGGGGTGACCGTGCTCGGTGTCAGCCTCGCGTGGTTGACCAGCTTGTGTGAATTCCCTGGCCGTCGCTGGCTGGATTGGGCGTTGATGTTGCCGTTCGCGATTCCGGCCTACGTGCTGGCGTTCGTCTTCGTCGGTTTGCTGGATTTTGCCGGGCCGGTGCAAACCCTGCTGCGCGAAGTGTTCGGCAGCGGCCTGCGCCTGCCGCGTGTGCGGTCCACCGGCGGGGTGATCATCGTGCTGGTCCTGGTGTTCTACCCCTATGTGTATCTGCTGGCGCGCACGGCCTTCCTCGCGCAGGGCAAGGGCTTGATGGAAGCGGCGCGGGTGCTCGGCCAGTCGCCCTGGCAGGCCTTCTGGCACGTTGCCCTGCCCATGGCGCGGCCGGCGATAGGTGCAGGTGTCGCGCTGGCGCTGATGGAGACGCTGGCGGACTTCGGCGCCGTGGCTGTGTTCAACTTCGACACCTTCACCACCGTCATCTACAAAACCTGGTACGGCTTCTTCAGCCTTTCCAGCGCGACACAGTTGGCCAGCCTGTTGCTGCTGGCAGTCATGGTCGTGCTGTATGGCGAGCGCCGTGCGCGGGGCGCGAGTCGTCCAAGCAATGAGCGTCCACGGGTCAAGGCGTTGTACCACCTGCGCGGCGTGAAAGCACTGGCCGCCAGTGGCTGGTGCGGCTTGGTGTTTGCCTGCGCGTTCGTGATTCCGATGCTGCAATTGATCGTGTGGGTCTGGCAGCGCGGCCGCTTCGATTTGGATGAGCGTTACACCGGGCTGATCCTGCACACCCTGTATCTGGGCGGCATGGCGGCGTTGATCACGGTCAGTGTGGCAATGATCCTGGCCTTCGCCCGGCGTTTGGCACCGACCCGGGCAATTCGCTCAGGGGTGAGCCTGGCCAATCTAGGGTATGCATTGCCCGGTTCGGTGTTGGCCGTGTCGATCATGTTGGCGTTCAGCTATCTGGATCGCGAGCTGGTCATCCCGCTGTCCACCTGGCTTGGCGGCGCAGGTAAACCGCTACTGCTGGGCAGTCTGGCGGCGTTGCTGTTGGCGTATTTGGTGCGTTTCATCGCGGTGGCCTATGGGCCGCTGGAAAACAGCCTGGCACGCATCCGGCCTTCGCTTCCTGAGGCTGCACGCAGCCTGGGGGTTGGCGGGCCACGGCTGTTTTTCAAGGTTTACCTGCCATTGCTGGTGCCCGGCGCCCTGAGCGCGGCGCTGTTGGTCTTCGTCGACGTACTCAAAGAAATGCCTGCCACCTTGCTAATGCATCCATTTGGATGGGACACCCTGGCCGTACGAATATTCGAAATGACCAGTGAGGGCGAGTGGGCGAGGGCAGCATTGCCGGCACTGACACTTGTTTTGGTGGGGTTGCTTCCGGTCATCGGTTTGATCCGGCGTTCGGCCCGTCAGATCGGCTAGGTGCGGGTCCCTCTCCATACGGATACAATGCGCCGCAATCGGTGCGGTCCGTCAGACCATTCGGGTCGTTGAAAGCTGTTGAAGGCCCTTGTTTCAGGGGCTTTGCCCAGTGTCGCGCCTCTCCGCACCTTCGCCACGCCCGGAAGGAGAAACCCATGGGACAGCGTACGCCCCTCTTTGACCTGCACCTCGCTCTTGGCGCGAAAATGGTCGATTTTGGTGGTTGGGATATGCCGTTGCATTATGGCTCACAAGTCGAGGAGCACCATCAAGTGCGCCGCGATTGTGGGGTTTTCGATGTCTCTCATATGACCATCATCGACATTGTCGGCAGTCAGGCCAAGGCTTGGCTCCAGCATTTACTGGCCAATGACGTCGGCCGTCTGCGTGAGCCCGGTCGAGCGCTGTACAGTGCAATGCTCAACACCGATGGCGGAGTGATTGACGACATGATCGTCTACCTCACCGGCAACGGTTATCGTCTGGTGGTGAATGCCGCGACCGGCGCCAAGGACCTGGCCTGGATGCGCACGCATTTGGCTGACTTCGACGTCCAGCTGGTCGAGCGCACCGAGCTGGCCATGCTGGCGATTCAAGGCCCGCACGCGCGTCGCAAAATTGCTGAACTGGTGACCAGCGCCCGTGGTGCATTGATCCAGCACCTGCAGCCCTTCGAAGGGCGCAGCGAAGGCGACTGGTTTATCGCCCGCACCGGTTACACCGGTGAAGACGGCCTGGAAATCATTCTTCCCGCCGATCAAGCCCCCGGTTTTTTCAATGACCTGGTGGGCGCCGGGATTTCGCCTATCGGCCTGGGCGCGCGTGATACGTTGCGTCTTGAAGCCGGCATGAATCTTTACGGTCAGGATATCGACGAACACGTGTCACCCTTGGCGGCCAACATGGCCTGGACCATCGCCTGGGAGCCTGCCGAGCGCAATTTCATCGGCCGTGCCGCGCTTGAAAATGAGCGGGCGACAGGTGTGAAGCTCAAACTGGTCGGGCTGGTGCTGGAGGAGCGCGGGGTTTTGCGCGCCCATCAGGTCGTCAGAATCGCAGAAGTTGGCGAAGGAGAGATCACCAGTGGTAGTTTCTCGCCTACGCTAAGCAAATCGATTGCCTTGGCGCGCGTGCCAATGGCAACGGCTGACCGGGCCGAGGTAGAAATCCGTGGCAAGTGGTATCCGGTTCGCGTGGTACAACCTACTTTCGTACGTCATGGCAAAGCCTTGATTTAACTTTCTCTGGCGGGTTTTCCGCTGACCTGATGTAGAGGATGACTATATGAGCAATATCCCCGCTGATCTGCGTTTTGCTGAAAGCCACGAATGGGTTCGCCTTGAAGCCGACGGTTCTGTGACCGTGGGTATCTCCGACCATGCGCAAGAAGCGTTGGGTGACGTGGTGTACGTCGAACTGACTGAAATCGGCAAAGTCTTTGCCGCCGGTGATACAGCAGGCGTGGTCGAGTCCGTCAAGGCGGCATCGGACATTTACTCGCCAGTGTCTGGCGAAGTGATAGCGATCAACGAAGACTTGAGCGGCTCCCCAGAGCTGTTGAACACCGAGCCGTACAGCGCGTGGATCTTCAAGGTCAAGCCAGGCAACATCGCTGAGCTGGAAAAACTGCTCGACGCGGCGGCGTATAAAAGCTTTATCGGCGAGTAATGGTTTTAGGCTGCTATTCGTAGTTTCTCTACACAAACGGCAATCTCTTCCTAGACTCAAGTAAGCCTCGACCTGTCGAGGCTTTGTCTTATAAGAGAGAGCCGTCATGCCCCAGTTGCCATCCTTGAGCCAGTTGCAAGACCCGAATGTCTTCCTGCGGCGCCACCTCGGCCCGGATGCCAGCGAGCAGCAAGCCATGCTCGATACCCTCGGCGTGACCAGTCGAACGGAATTGATCGAGCAGACCGTGCCGCCGGCCATCCGTCTCAATCGGGCGCTGGAATTGCCGGCCGCGCTTGATGAGGACGCTGCGCTGGCCAAGCTCAAAGGCTACGCCGAGCAAAATCAGGTGTGGACCAGCCTGATCGGCATGGGCTACCACGGCACCCTTACGCCGACCGTGATTGTGCGCAACGTGCTGGAAAACCCTGGCTGGTACACCGCTTACACGCCTTATCAGCCCGAGATTGCTCAAGGTCGCCTCGAAGCATTGTTGAATTTTCAGCAGATGACCATCGACCTGACCGGTCTGGAATTGGCCAACGCCTCCTTGCTCGACGAAGCCACTGCTGCCGCCGAGGCCATGGCACTGGCCAAGCGCGTCGCCAAATCCAGGAGCAACCTGTTTTTCGTCGACGAAAATTGTCATCCGCAAACTATTTCCGTGGTCCAGACGCGGGCGCAAGGTTTTGGCTTCGAGCTGATCATCGACGCTGTGGATAACCTCGCTAATCACAAGGTGTTTGGGGCGCTGCTGCAATACCCTGACACCCACGGTGAGATTCGCGACCTGCGGCCGTTGATCGAGCAACTGCATGTCCAGCAAGCGCTGGCCTGTGTCTCGGCCGACCTGCTCAGCCTGTTGTTGCTGACCCCTCCGGGAGAAATGGGCGCCGACGTGGTGTTTGGTTCGTCGCAACGCTTTGGCGTACCGATGGGCTATGGCGGCCCGCATGCGGCGTATTTTGCGTGTCGCGATGAGTTCAAACGCGCCATGCCGGGGCGGATTATTGGTGTGTCCAAAGACGCGCGCGGCAACGTTGCCCTGCGTATGGCCCTGCAAACCCGCGAGCAGCATATCCGCCGCGAGAAGGCCAACTCCAACATCTGCACCTCGCAAGTCTTGCTGGCCAATATGGCCAGCTTCTATGCGGTGTATCACGGCGCTGAAGGGCTCAAACGCATCGCCCAGCGTGTTCATCGGCTGACGACCATTCTGGCTGAGGGTTTGGCGCGTAAGGGGCTGGAGCGCATCAACAGGTGCTTCTTCGACACCCTGACGCTGGAGGTCGGCGGCAGCCAAAGCGCGATTATCGACAGCGCCAGGGCTGCACGGATCAACCTGCGCATCCTTGGGGACGGCAAGCTGGGGCTGAGTCTGGATGAAAGTTGCAGCGAGGCGACCGTAGAGCGCCTGTTCGATGTGTTTCTGGGGACCGATCATGGGCTGAACATTGCCGATCTGGACGCAGAGACCCTGACGCCAGGCATTCCCGAAGCGTTGCTGCGCACCTCCGCCTACCTGACGCATCCGGTGTTCAGCGCGCATCACAGCGAAACCGAGATGCTGCGTTACCTCAAGCAACTGGAGAACAAGGATCTGGCGCTGAACCAGTCAATGATCCCCCTCGGCTCCTGCACCATGAAACTCAACGCCAGCAGCGAAATGATCCCCATCACCTGGCCGGAATTCGCCCATCTGCATCCCTTCGTTCCGCGTGAGCAGGCGTTGGGTTACACCGCCATGATCAATGAGCTGGAGACCTGGCTGTGCGCGATCACCGGTTTCGACGCTGTGTGCATGCAACCCAACTCCGGCGCACAAGGCGAATATGCTGGGTTGTTGGCGATCCACAAATATCACCAGAGCCGTCATGAGGGTAAGCGCGAGGTGTGTCTTATCCCTTCTTCGGCCCATGGCACCAACCCGGCGTCGGCGCAGATGGCTGGCATGCAGGTGGTGATCGTTGAATGCGATGAGTCGGGTAACGTTGACCTCGATGACTTGAAAGCCAAGGCGCAAGCGGCGGGGGACAGGTTGTCCTGCTTGATGATCACCTATCCCTCGACCCATGGTGTGTATGAGGAAGCTATCCGCGATATCTGCGAACTTATCCACCACCATGGCGGCCAGGTCTACATGGACGGCGCCAACCTCAATGCGCAGGTCGGTCTGGCCCGGCCTGCGGACATCGGCGCTGACGTGTCACACATGAACCTGCACAAAACCTTCTGTATCCCCCATGGCGGTGGCGGTCCGGGTATGGGGCCGATTGGTGTGCGCGCACATCTGGCGCCGTTCGTGGCCAACCACCCGGTGGTCCCGTTGGAGGGGCCCAATGCGCAGAACACTGCGGTCAGCGCTGCGCCCTGGGGCAGTGCAAGTATTTTGCCGATCAGTTGGATGTACATCGCGATGATGGGGCCGCAATTGGCGGATGCCAGCGAAGTGGCAATCCTCAGCGCGAACTATCTGGCTCAGCAATTGGGGGGCGCGTTCCCGCTGCTCTACAGCGGCCGCAATGATCGCGTCGCGCATGAGTGCATCATCGATTTACGCCCGCTCAAGGCGCAAACAGGCATCAGCGAAGAGGACGTCGCCAAGCGCCTGATGGATTATGGTTTTCACGCACCGACCATGTCATTCCCGGTGCCGGGCACCCTGATGATCGAGCCCACCGAAAGTGAGTCCAAGGCCGAACTGGATCGTTTTATCGAGGCAATGCTCAGCATTCGTGCAGAAATCGCCCAAGTGCAAAACGGCAGTTGGTCAAGCGAAGACAACCCGTTGAAGGGCGCGCCGCACACCTTGGCCGACGTCACCGGAATCTGGGAGCGTCCGTACAGCATCGCCCAGGCAGTAACGCCCACCCTGCATACGCGGCAGCACAAATATTGGCCCACCGTGAACCGGGTAGATAACGTTTACGGGGACAGGAATCTGTTTTGCGCCTGTGTGCCGGTGGATGAATACCACTAGAAAATCGCATGTTTTTGTGGGAGCGAATTTATTCGCGAAGGGCCTGACGCGATATACCTGACAGACCCATTCGCGAATTAAAGGTGGATCACTCCTCGGCAACCAGATTCTTCGTCAGAATCGCGTTGGCCAGTTCCATGTCCGTGGCTTTGAGCCCTGGGTTATCGGTACGCACCTGTTCCATTGCCGCTTCCAGGAATGGACCACGAATCCCGCCATCGCTGGCGACGAAGCTGCCCGCATCATCCTGGGCGGCAACGATCAACTTGCGGTCATGCCTGAAGGTCAGGTAAGTGGAACCGGTGGTGGCGCCTGATGAAAGCACGTCTCGCCAGAAACTGTCGGCCATCGCTGAACCGACGGGAAGTGAGAGCAAAGCTAATGTAGCTACAGCAAGCTTAAGACGCATGATGGGTGACTCCGGCAGTGGTTGTTCTGTAGGTTTTGATTACCGAAGCCTCGTCGGAGTTCCGTACAGGATTCAGGATGTTGCTTCAACCTTCAGAATGGCCCCCTCCTGACTGACCACTCGCACCTGACTGCCCACCGGCAAATCGGGGCCGACTACCATCCACACGCCATCATTCACTTTGATCTTGCCGCGCCCGCCGACAATTGCACTGTGGACCACAAAGGTGCGCCCGATCAGCTCTTGTCCGCGCATGTTCAGCCCCGGTTGATCCGAAGGCCTGACCACGCTGCGTTGACGCCGCCACCAATACACGGCTGTCAGCACCGAAAACAGGGCGAATAGCAGAAATTGCAGGGTCCACGGCAAGGCCGGAATCAAAAAGCTGATAACCCCGACGCCGGCCGCTGCGACGCCGATCCACAGCAAATAGCCGCCAGCACCGAACACTTCAAGAATCAGCAACACCGTGCCCAGCCCCAGCCAATCCCAGAACGACAGGTGTTGCAGGTAGTCCCCTATCATGGGTTGTGCCTCAGCCCTTTTTGTTATCGAAAGTGGCTTTGACGATCTCGCCGATACCGCCCACTGCACCAATCACCTGACTGGCTTCGAGTGGCATCAAGATCACTTTGCTGTTGTTCGCCGACGCCAGTTTGCCCAGCGCATCGATGTATTTCTGCGCGACAAAATAGTTGATCGCCTGCACGTTGCCGTTGGCAATCGCCTCGGACACCACTTGGGTGGCCCGCGCTTCTGCTTCGGCTTGACGCTCCCGTGCCTCGGACTCAAGGAAGGCAGCCTGACGACCGCCTTCAGCTTCGAGGATCTGCGCTTGTTTCTTGCCCTCGGCGGTGAGGATTGCCGACGCCCGAAGGCCTTCCGCTTCCAGAATCTGTGCGCGCTTGATTCGTTCTGCTTTCATCTGCCCAGACATTGCGGCCATCAGGTCAGCGGGCGGGCTGATGTCCTTGATCTCGATCCGGGTGATCTTGATCCCCCAGGGCGCGGTGGCTTCGTCGACAGTACGCAGCAGCTTTTCATTGATGCCGTCGCGCTGGCTGAGCATGGCATCCAGCTCCATGGAGCCGAGCACCGTACGGATATTGGTTTGCAGCAGGTTGCGGATGGCGTGCTCAAGGTTGTTCACCTCATAAGCGGCCTGCGCGGTGTTGACCACCTGAAAGAAGCACACCGCATCAATCTGCACCGTGGCGTTGTCTGCGGTGATGACTTCCTGCGGCGGAATATCCAGCACGCTTTCCATCACATTGATCTTGCGCCCGATACGGTCCATCACCGGCACGATGATATTGAGGCCTGGTTTCAGGGTGTTGGTATAACGGCCAAAGCGTTCCACCGTCCATTGATAGCCTTGCGGCACCACCTTGAAACCCATAAACACAATGGCAATCGCCAGCCCGACGAAAAGTAAAAGCACACTACCGATTTGCATAACGGTTCCCTGTTTTGGTTTTTGATTGTCTAGTGGTTGATTGTCTAGTTATGGATGGCTCATTTAGCCCAGAAATACACCGGCAGCGGAGATAAAACTCAGAATAGATTTATTCAAGATGTGCCGAGGGTGGCTTTGATCTGCGAGGGTTCTTCGCGAATAAATTCACTCCCACAGAAAATGTGCGATCCAGTGTGGGAGCGAATTTATTCGCGAATACGGTGTGCCAGAAAAAGACAACCTTCACCGCTGCTCACTCTGCGGCGTTACCCGTAACACCTCTTCAAGCGTGGTCAGCCCGGCGGATACTTTTTGCGCCCCGGACAGGCGCAGGCTGCGCATGCCTTCCTTGAAGGCCTGGCGGCGCATGGCGGTGAGGTCGAGGTCGGCGGTGATCAGGGCTTTGACGCTGTCGGACATCAGCATGATTTCGTACACCCCGGCGCGGCCGCGATAGCCGGTGTCACGACACTCCCCGCAGCCCACCGCACGATGGGCGCCGGTTGGGACAGGCGCTTGCCAGGGGCGCGTCAGGGTTTGCCAATCGCTTTCTTCCAGCTCAATCGGGGCTTTGCAGTGTGGGCAGAGCGTACGCACCAGACGTTGAGCCATGACGCCCAGAATGGTGGCCTTGAGCAGGTAATGGGGCACACCCAGTTCCAGCAGGCGGCTAATGGCGCTCGGTGCGTCGTTGGTGTGCAGGGTGGACAGCACGAGGTGGCCGGTGAGCGCAGCCTGGATCGCCATTTCTGCGGTCTCCAGATCACGAATCTCGCCGATCATGATGATGTCAGGGTCCTGGCGCATCAATGCCCGCACGCCGCTGGCAAACGTCAGGTCGATGTTGTGCTGGACCTGCATCTGGTTGAACGCCGGTTCGACCATCTCGATAGGGTCTTCAATGGTGCAGAGATTGACCTCCGAGGTTGCCAGCTTTTTAAGCGTTGTATAAAGCGTCGTGGTCTTGCCCGAACCGGTAGGCCCCGTGACCAGAATGATGCCATTGGGTTGCTGTGTCATGTCCTGCCAGCGGCGCAGGTCATCGCTGGAAAAACCCAACTGATCGAAGTTTTTCAGTAACACTTCCGGGTCGAAAATCCGCATCACCATCTTTTCGCCGAACGCGGTGGGCAAGGTCGACAAACGTAGCTCGACTTCGCCGCCTTCAGGGGTGGTGGTCTTGACCCGGCCATCCTGCGGTTTGCGCTTCTCCGCAACGTTCATTCGGCCCAGGCTTTTCAGGCGGCTGACGATGGCCATGGTCACTTGCGGCGGAAATTGATAGACGTTGTGCAGCACGCCGTCGATGCGGAAACGCACAGTGCCCTGTTCGCGACGTGGCTCGATATGGATATCGCTGGCACGCTGCTGGAACGCATATTGGAACAGCCAATCGACGATATTGACGATGTGCGCGTCGTTGGCGTCGGGTTCCTGGTCGCTGGCGCCGAGCTTGAGCAATTGTTCAAAATTGCCCAGATTGGTCATCTTCAGATCAGCGGCGTTGGCACCGCTGACCGACTTCGCCAGCCGGAAAAACTCCACGGCCAAACGCTGGATGTCTGCCGGATTGGCGACGACGCGCTTGATCGGTAATTTCAGTACGTGAGTCAGGTCCGCTTCCCAGCCTCTGACAAAGGGCTGGGCACTGGCGATGGTCACCGATTCGCGGTCCACGGCCACGGCTAGGATCTTGTGGCGTTGGGCAAAGGCATACGACATCAGCGGCGTGATGGCCGCGACGTTGATCTTCAGAGGATCGATACGCATGTAAGGTTGGCCGACCTGCTGCGCGAGCCAGAGGGTGAGGCTTTCCAGGTCGAGCTTCTTGCCCGGCCGCTTTAAATCATCGAGCTGTTGGGCGGCGATGAACTCCAGCGGGTGCAATTGAATATTGAGTGCAGTGCGGCGCAAGGTCAGTGCGTATTCGGCACTTTCTTGATCGGTAAAACCTTGAGCAACCAAGTCGTGCAGCAGATCGTTGAGATCCAGCCAACGGTCTTGGGTAACTGAGGCGAGGACGGACATGCGGGCTCCTTGGGACAGTTCTGCTCTGGCCGGCTAATGGCAAGACAAGAATAGTCCCCAGCGCGTCGCATGTGTTACCCGGAGCGAGGGGAAGGGTTGCGAAATTTTGCCGAAACGTTAACCGACAGACAGAGCTGCCTGCTGGGACAAGGCGCTGTGAACCTCATGGGGTTCCAGTGCGACTGAACAAATATGGATCAAGTTGCGCATTTTTTCGCCAATGACCTGCGCCCGGTGCGCGCTCAACCCGTCTAGCTGAACGTCGATCATCAGCATCTGATCCTGCTGCAAGACGCTGACCTGTTGCGGAATCAAATACTGCATTGCAAACAGGTTCAGCACCCGGCACAACAGGTCAGGCTCAGCCTCAGCTAGGATCTGATAGTGCGCACGGATATGGGTATTACTGGCGGACCAGACGTCAGGGCGTAGTGGCGAGGGACTTACGACTTTGAGGTTGGGCATGCGGGCCTCTCCTGTTTCGACAGAGGGATATTTTTGCATGCGAAAACTGAAATTTCTTATCCATAATGGATTGAATTCGCCTATTAGCGACTTGTTAATGCGTATTTATCTATGAAAAAGGAATTTTTATGCAAATCGATTTGGATCTCTATGATCGGAAGATTTTGGCCTTGCTGCAGGAAGACGCTTCGCTTTCCAGTGCGCAAATTGCCGAACAGGTTGGCTTGTCACAATCGCCGTGCTGGCGACGCATTCAGCGTCTCAAGGAGGAGGGGGTAATCCGACGTCAGGTCACGCTACTGGACCGCAAAAAAATCGGTCTCAATACGCAAATTTTCGCCGAGATAAAACTCAACGCCCACGGTCGCACCAACTTCACGGAATTCACCGAAGCTATTCGCGGTTTCCCGGAGGTGCTGGAGTGTTATGTGCTGATGGGGGCGGTGGATTTTTTGCTGCGGATTGTGACCCCAGATATAGAGGCCTATGAACGGTTCTTCTTTGAGAAGTTATCGCTGGTGCCGGGGATTCAGGAGGTTAACTCGACGGTGGCGTTGTCAGAGATCAAATTCACGACCAGCCTGCCGATTTTGGGTTGACGGGCTGTCAGACGGAACGCGTCAGGCTATTCGCGAATGAATTCGCTTACACAGAAAACATGGAGTCCCCTGTGAGCGAATTCATTTGTGAAGGCGATATTACAAGCGCAACAAGGTCTTCCAAGCTCGGCTCTGGAACACCACAACGGTCTGTTGCACACGCGCGTCGAGGACTTCGTCGCTGATGGGCTCAAGCGCCAATTGCTCAAGTTTGTTCAGTTCGCCATACAGGCGATCCAGCTCTGGCAAGTCCAGTACGTCACGGGCCAGGTGCAGCCAAGCCTGAATGCGTTCGATGCGTGGCAGTTGTTCCGCCAGGTCTTCCGGTTGCTGCTGATAGCGGCCCAATTGCAGCGAAGTCGCTTCTTCAGCCAGCAGACGCGGTACCCAGTTCGCCAATTGCGCGGCGCCCTGGCGATTGCCGCGGGTGTTGCGGTCAGCCGTCCAGGTGCGAGCCAACAGCCAGCGCGAGGTGTTCAGCGAGAACAGGCCCCAACGGGTGTCTGTAAGCTCTTCGGTGAACTGGGCGGGCGCTTCAGTGCGGACGTCGGCGTCGTCTTGACCGGCCTGAACCAGCGGGCGCCAGTCTTCGAGCAAGGCGTCCAGCGATGCACGCAACTCGTGGGTCGAGGTGCGTGGCGCGGCCTGACCCAGGCTGCCAACCAATGCGCGCAGTTCGGACAGCAACGCCACCCAATCCTGCAACAAACGCCAGTGGCCGTTGAAACGATACTGCTCGGCCAGACGCTGGCTGCTGGCCAATATATGCCAGGCCAGCGCAGCAAAGGCGTCGTCCAGCGGCATTTCTGCGGTCAGTTCCGGTGCCGGCAGGCTCAGTGAGTAGCTGTTGGCGTCGAACAGGCGATAACCGCGTTCGGCTTTGCTGATGTCGCACGGCATCAAGGGCAAATCGGCAGCCAGTTCAGCGGCCAGCTCCAACAGCGCGGAGGGATCGCCTTCGCGCAGTTCCAGCTCAAGCTCGCAGATCTCTTCTTCCTGCTTACCGGCAATTACCCGGCCCAGGTCCAATGCCGCTTCGATCACGACTTTAGCCTTGCCGCGACCCCAAGCGATTTCTGCACGCTCACGAACGAAATCGGTGGTGAACGCCGGTTTGATGGTCTTCTTGTCCAGCTCGGCCAACTGCTCCGGCCAGCATTCGCCGTCGAGTTTTTTAAGGTCAAGCTTGGCTTTGGGCAGATCCCAATTGTATTCATTGCGCTCGGACAGGCCGGCAACGCTTTGCCCGCGAGTCTTCAACGTCTGGATGATCGCATCGCCATCACGGCGTACGCGCAGGGCCACTTTGGCGTTCGCCAAGTCGCGCTCAGGCGTGTCGAAATACTGATTGGACAGCTCGAGGCGTTCCCAGCCACTTTTGTTGCGTTTTTTCAGCAGTGGATGGTCGCGCAGGGCGGCGAGGGTTTCGCGGCTGACGCGGAGTTTGATTTCGGTTTCTTTCTGCATGGCCGGGGAATCCAAGCGCTAATCGCTAATAACGGGAGCGCAGCCTGCAAATACGTGGCTGCTGAGGCCGAACAGTGTACAGGACATGTTTATTCATGGGGGCCGATAGCCCTATGATGGTCCTCAAACGAGGAGATCGCACATGCCCCTGCCGTCCATGAAAGACCAGTTCGCCGCTTTGATTGCGGCGCCGTCGGTGAGTTGCACCCAGCCCGCGCTGGATCAGTCCAACCGTGCGGTGATCGATCTGCTGGCAACCTGGCTGGGCGATCTGGGGTTCGCCTGTGACATCCAGCAAGTATTGCCCGGCAAGTTCAACCTGCTGGCGAGTTTTGGCAGCGGCCCAGGCGGTCTGGTACTGGCCGGGCACAGCGACACGGTGCCGTTCGATGGCGCGTTGTGGCAAACCGATCCGCTCAAGCTGACCGAGGTCGACGGACGCTGGATAGGGCTGGGCAGCTGCGACATGAAAGGCTTCTTTGCCTTGGTCATTGAAGCCGTGCAACCGCTGCTCGATCAACCGTTCAAGCAGCCGCTGCTGATCCTCGCCACCTGTGATGAAGAAAGCTCCATGGCGGGTGCTCGGGCCTTGGCCGCAGCCGGTCGCCCGCTGGGTCGTGCGGCGGTGATTGGCGAGCCGACCGGGCTCAAGCCGATTCGTCTGCACAAGGGCGTGATGATGGAGCGCATCAATATTCTGGGGCGTAGCGGCCACTCGTCCGACCCGAGTCTGGGCCACAGCGCGCTTGAGGCGATGCACGACGCGATCAGCGAACTGAAGGGCCTGCGTCAGCAATGGCAACGTGAATACCGCAATCCGCAGTTCAGCGTGCCGCAGCCGACCCTCAACTTTGGCTGTATTCACGGCGGTGACAACCCGAACCGGATTTGCGGGCAATGCTCGCTGGAGTTCGATATGCGGCCCCTGCCGGGCATGGACCCGCAGGTATTGCGCGCAGCGATTAGGCTCAAGCTGCAACCACTGGCAGAGCTGCATCAGGTGCAAATAGACTATGCGCCACTGTTTCCCGAAGTCCCGCCGTTCGAACAGGCTGCCGACTCTGAATTGGTGCGCGTCGCCGAACGTCTGACCGGGCATCGGGCCGAGGCAGTAGCGTTTGGCACCGAAGCGCCTTATCTTCAGCGCCTGGGCTGCGAGACGCTGGTGCTCGGCCCTGGCGACATTGCCTGTGCTCACCAGCCGGGCGAATACCTGGAAATGTCACGCTTGCAGCCTACGGTGCGTCTACTACGTCAGTTGGTTGAACATTATTGCTTGACCCCCGCATGAGTCGGGTCAGCTCAAGTGATCTCAAAGCCGTTGGGCTCTTAAAAGGAAGGAGAATGCGCGTGTTGCCAAGCCTGTTCCGACGATAACCACCACAGTGCTGTGTGTGTTCTTACGCGTTCGTCCAATTTTTTACAGGCTCTTCAAGTCATGCCCGACTACGTTAACTGGCTTCGCCACGCTTCGCCGTACATCAACGCTCACCGCGATTGCACCTTTGTCGTCATGCTGCCCGGCGATGGCATAGAGCATCCGAATTTCGGCAATATCGTCCACGACCTGGTGCTGTTGCACAGCCTCGGCGTGCGACTGGTGCTGGTGTATGGCTCTCGCCCGCAGATTGAAAGTCGTCTGGCGGCACGCGGCCTGACGCCGCAATTCCACCGTAACCTGCGCGTCACCGATGCTGCGACCCTTGAATGCGTCATCGACGCTGTCGGCTCCCTGCGCATCGCCATTGAAGCGCGCCTGTCCATGGACATGGCCGCTTCGCCGATGCAGGGCTCGCGCCTCCGCGTGGCAGGCGGCAATCTGGTCACGGCACGGCCGATTGGGGTGGTTGAAGGCGTGGACTATCACCATACCGGCGAAGTGCGCCGGGTCGACCGCAAAGGCATCAACCGCCTGCTCGATGAACGCTCCATCGTGCTTTTGTCGCCGCTGGGGTATTCGCCGACGGGTGAGACGTTCAACATCGCCTGCGAAGACGTCGCCACCCGCGCCGCCATCGACCTGGGTGCCGATAAATTGCTGCTGTTCGGTGCCGAGCGCGGTTTGCTTGATGACCAAGGCAAGTTGGTGCGCGAGTTACGTCCGCAGCAAGTCCCGGCGCACATCTTAAGGCTGGGCAGCAACTATCAGGCTGAATTGCTGGACGCGGCAGCTGAAGCGTGTCGCGGCGGTGTCGGTCGCAGCCATATCGTCAGCTACGCCGAAGACGGTGCGCTACTGACCGAGCTGTTCACCCGTGATGGTGGGGGTACGTTGGTCGCGCAAGAGCAGTTCGAACTGGTGCGTGAAGCGGCGATTGAAGACGTCGGCGGTTTGCTGGATTTGATCAGTCCGCTGGAAGAACAGGGGATTCTGGTGCGTCGTTCGCGCGAAGTGCTGGAGCGTGAGATCGAGCAATTCAGCGTGGTCGAGCGCGAAGGGCTGATCATTGCGTGTGCGGCGCTGTATCGGATCGCGGATTCTGACGCCGGTGAGCTGGCCTGCCTGGCCGTCAACCCGGAGTACCGCCACGGCAGGCGCGGTGATGAGCTGTTGGAGCGGATCGAAGCCCGAGCACGGGAGCAGGGGTTGAAGACGCTGTTCGTCCTCACCACCCGCACCGCGCATTGGTTCCGTGAACGCGGGTTTGAGCCGAGCAGTGTCGACCGCCTGCCAAGCGCACGAGCGTCGCTGTACAACTATCAGCGTAACTCGAAGATCTTCGAGAAGGCGTTGTAAGGGCTGCGCCCATCACGGCGGGACGCGTAGCATCCCGCCGTGATGGGTGTCAGTTACTGATCGACAAAATGCTCGCTTGATACGAACCGACAAACGTATCGAAATCGACAATCTCCTCGGTTCTTTCCAACTCTACCTGTTGGGCAATTGAGTCGCGGGCCAGGGTTTCGAAGTGCAACTGGTCTTCAGTGCTCAACGGTTCGCTGCGGAAGTACTCAGCGTGCGCCTGGCTTTGGCGGAACGAGAACGCGGTAAAGCCTTCCTTGTGTTCAGTCATGCTTGCCAGCACTTGTGCAGAAGGCGTCAGTGACGCGTTGTTGACCTTGGCCAATTGCGCGGCCATGGCTTTGGCGTGTTCTTCGCCGCCGTTGCTCTGGTCAAGTAATTGCGACAACGGAGCGATTTTTTCCAGCAGCTCGGTCGCCCAGGCTTTCAATTCGATCGTGGTGTCATTGCGTCGCAATTCCAGACCCGGGCGACGACCTTCCTTGACCACTGTCAGGAAATTCGAGGCCGCGTTGGTGCATTCGTTGTTCGCCAATTCTGGACTGTCCTGCAGGGCGCAATACAGCACGAATGCGTCAAGGAAGCGCGCTTGCTGCAAATCGATACCCATCGGCAGGAACGGGTTGATGTCCAGGCAGCGGACCTCAACGTATTGCACACCCCGGGCCACCAGCGCCTGAATCGGACGTTCGCCGGAATAGGTCACGCGTTTAGGACGGATGTTGGAGTAGTACTCGTTTTCGATCTGCAGGATGTTGGTGTTGAGCTGAATCCACTCGCCATCCTTGTGAGTGCCAATCTCGACATACGGCGCATACGGCGTCGCCACCGCTTTTCGCAGGCTGTCGGTGTAGCTGGCCAAATCGTTGTAGCACGGCGTCAAACCGGCCTGGGCGTTGCTTTGGTAACCCAGGTCGCTCATGCGCAGGCTGGTGGCGTAGGGCAGATAAAGCGTGTCGGCGTCCCACTGTTCCAATTGATGCGAGCGGCCGCGCAAGAAGCCTGCATCCAGTGCCGGTGAGGCGCCGAACAGGTACATCAGTAGCCAGCTGTAGCGGCGGAAGTTGCGAATCAATGCGATATAGGACGAAGACTGGAAATCACGGTCGGTGCCGACAAAACCTTCGGCCTGCTTGAGCAGCGGCCAGACTTTTTCGGGCAACGAGAAGTTGTAGTGAATGCCAGCGATGCACTGCATGGTCTTGCCGTATCGCAAGGCCAGGCCTTTGCGATAGACGTACTTGAGCTGGCCGATATTCGACGTGCCGTAGTAGGCGATCGGGATATCTTCTTCGGCCGGCAGCGGGCACGGCATCGACGGGCTCCACAGGAACTCGTTGCCGAGCTTGCTGTAGGCGAAGCGATGGATCTTGTCCAGGCTGGACAGGGTATCGGCCGTGTGCGGCAGCGCGGGAGTAATGAACTCCAATAGCGATTCGGAGTAATCGGTGGTGATTTGCTCGTTAGTCAGCGCAGCGCCCAGTTCGTCGGGGTGCGGCGTCTGCGCCAGGCGTGCTTCGCCCGTCACGCGCAGGCATTCACGCTCAATACCGTGCAGGCACTGCTCCAGCAGGGAGAGATTGGTGCGCTCGCTAAGCAGAGCCAGGCGGCGGTTGAGAAGTTCGCTCAAGTTGGATTCCTTCACGCATCAGTCGCCCCAATATGGGGGTGGAAATGATGGTCTACAAGGGTGAAGAGAGGAACTGGCGTTGTCGCCTGGTTTTGGGTTGAAACGCCGATGCCCGTTGCTTGATTTGGCTGCAACGCAAACAGAAAATTCCGACACTGTTTTCGCAGTGCCGAAACTAACTCAAATCGACGTACGACAGCTAGATGACTGCGAACGTCCCTTGTGCTTTAGCGACCAGTTTATCGCCCTGTAGCACTTCTGCTTCGACGACCAACGTGCGCCGTCCGGCATGCAGCACCTTGGCGATGCACAGCACCTCGCCTTCAGGCACTCCACGGACATAGTTGATCTTGCACTCGATGGTCACGCTCTGCTGATAGAAGCCGTGGGAGCTTGAACAGGCCAGCCCCATGGCGATATCGACCAGGCTGAAGATCGCCCCACCGTGCATCACGTTGCCGCGATTGCGCAGGTGCGGCTCCAGCGCCAGGCTGACTTCGGCAACGCCGTTGTCCAGACGCTGCAACTGACAGCCGAGCATCTTGAAATAAGCGCTCTCGGTCAGCCCTTCAGGTATGTCCATCAACGCTTCTTCAACTGTTTGGCGTTGGCGAACAACGAAGCCATGGCGTTATTGGCCGGGGCTGCGGCTGCCGGCGTTTCCTTGCGGGGGGTGCTTTGCTGTTGCGAGCGGGGAGCAGAGCCCGGACGCGCGCCGCGAGCGCCATCGATTTTCTCGCCAGGGGTGTCGCTCATCCGCATCGACAAGCCAACGCGTTTGCGCGGGATGTCGATTTCCATGACCTTGACCTTGACCACATCGCCGGCCTTGACCGCTTCACGCGGGTCTTTGATGAACTTCTCGGACAGCGCGGAGATGTGCACCAGACCGTCCTGATGCACGCCGATATCGACGAAGGCGCCGAAGTTGGTCACGTTGGTGACCACGCCTTCGAGGATCATTCCCAGCTCCAGGTCCTTGAGCTCTTCGACGCCGTCCTGGAACTCGGCCGTCTTGAATTCGGGGCGAGGGTCACGGCCCGGCTTTTCCAACTCTTGCAGAATGTCGGTGACGGTTGGCAGGCCGAAGGTTTCATCGGTGTATTTTTTCGGATCGAGGCGCTTGAGGAAGCTCGCGTCGCCGATCAACGAACGGATGTCGCGGTCTGTTTCAGCGGCGATGCGCTGTACAAGCGGATAGGCTTCCGGGTGAACCGCCGAGGAGTCCAATGGGTTGTCGCCATTCATTACTCGCAGGAAGCCGGCAGCTTGTTCGTAAGTCTTTTCGCCGAGGCGGCTGACTTTCTTCAACGCGGCACGGGTCTTGAACGCACCGTTTTCATCGCGGTGAGCGACGATATTTTGCGCCAGCGTGGTGTTCAGACCGGAAATGCGGGCGAGCAAGGCCGCCGATGCGGTATTCACATCGACGCCGACAGCGTTCACACAGTCCTCGACCACAGCATCCAGGCCGCGCGCCAGTTTCAGCTGCGAAACATCATGCTGATACTGACCGACACCAATGGATTTCGGATCGATTTTTACCAGCTCGGCCAGTGGATCTTGCAGGCGACGGGCAATCGACACCGCACCACGGATGGTCACGTCCAGCTCCGGGAATTCCTTGGCAGCCAACTCGGAAGCGGAATACACAGAGGCACCGGCTTCGGACACCATCACTTTGGTCATTTTCAGACCTGGGTATTTTTTGATCAGCTCGGCGGCCAGTTTATCGGTCTCGCGGCTGGCAGTACCGTTGCCGATAGCGATCAGGTCCACCGAATGTTTGGCGCACAGTGCGGCCAGCACGGCGATGGTCTGGTCCCACTGATTTTTGGGCACGTGCGGATAAACCGTCGCGTAATCGAGCAATTTGCCCGTGGCATCGACCACGGCCACCTTGCACCCGGTACGCAGGCCAGGGTCCAGGCCCAGTGTGGCGCGCGGGCCAGCCGGTGCAGCCAGCAGCAGGTCATGCAGGTTGTGCGCGAACACGTTGATCGCTTCGGTTTCCGCGCCATCGCGCAGTTCGCCCAGCAAGTCGGTTTCCAGATGGGTGTAAAGCTTGACCTTCCAGGTCCAGCGCACCACTTCGGCCAGCCATTTATCGGCGGGACGGTTCTGATTCTGCAGGCCGAAACGCTCGCTGATCATCATTTCACACGGGTGCATGGCGCCCGGCAACTCTTCGCCAATCTTCAGGGATGAGCTGAGAAAACCTTCGTTGCGACCGCGAAAAATCGCTAGGGCGCGGTGCGACGGCATGCTTTTCAGCGGTTCGTCGTGTTCGAAGTAATCGCGGAACTTGGCGCCGGCTTCTTCCTTGCCAGCCACCACACGGGCGCTGAGTACAGCCTCGTGTTTGAGGAAGTTGCGCAGTTTTTCCAGCAGGTTGGCGTCTTCGGCGAAGCGCTCCATCAGGATGTATTTGGCGCCTTCGAGGGCGGCTTTCACATCGGCCACGCCTTTTTCAGCGTCGACAAACCGCGCGGCTTCGCTTTCCGGACTCAGGGTCGGGTCGTTGAACAGACCATCGGCCAACTCGCCAAGACCGGCTTCCAGGGCAATCTGACCTTTGGTGCGGCGCTTCTGTTTGTAGGGCAGGTACAAATCTTCGAGGCGGGTTTTGGTGTCGGCGAGTTTGATGTCGCGCGCCAACTCTGGGGTCAGCTTGCCTTGCTCTTCAATGCTGGCAAGGATGCTGATGCGCCGCTCGTCGAGTTCGCGCAGGTAGCGCAGACGCTCTTCCAGATGGCGTAATTGGGTGTCATCGAGGCTGCCGGTCACTTCTTTACGGTAGCGGGAGATGAAAGGCACGGTTGAGCCTTCATCAAGCAGAGCGACGGCCGCTGCGACCTGCTGTGGGCGGACACCGAGTTCCTCGGCGATGCGGCTGTTGATGCTGTCCATAAAACCACCTGGCAAATTGTGAGCAAATAAAACGCGATTGGCCATTGTCAGGCGCTACCTGACTTCAAGGCGGCGCATTATACCCAGCGATCTCCGATTAGGGGGATTGGGCCCTCTAACAAGGGCTATGAAGAACCATTACTGGCGACCCAGGAAAAATCTGCTAACAATGCTCTTAGTACGTAATTCGGTGGCTACGCCATACTACGCGCCGAGACCAAAGGAGCATCTAATGAGCAGTACTGCACAACCTGCTGAAGGCGAAAAAATCCTCATCGTTGACGACGACCCAGGGTTAAGCAGCCTGTTAGAGCGTTTTTTCACCAGCAAAGGCTATCGCGCGCGGGCTGTGGCCAACGTCGAACAAATGGATCGCCTGCTGGCACGCGAGGTTTTTCACCTCGTGGTCCTGGATTTGATGCTGCCGGGTGAAGACGGGCTATCCGCCTGCCGCCGCTTGCGTGCTGCCAACAATCAAGTGCCCATCATCATGCTCACCGCCAAAGGCGATGAGCTGAGCCGAATCCGTGGTCTGGAGTTGGGTGCTGACGATTACCTGTCCAAGCCTTTCAACCCCGATGAACTGATGGCGCGGGTCAAAGCGGTATTGCGCCGTCAGGCTGTGCCTGTTCCCGGTGCGCCTGGCAGTGAAGACGAGTCCGTGACGTTCGGCGACTACGAACTGTCGCTGGCGACCCGCGAGCTCAAGCGTGGCGATGAAGTACACATGCTGACCACTGGCGAATTCGCGGTGCTCAAGGCGTTGGTCATGCATGCCCGCGAGCCATTGACCCGCGACAAGCTGATGAACCTGGCCCGTGGACGCGAGTGGGATGCGCTTGAGCGCTCCATCGACGTGCAGATCTCGCGCCTGCGTCGCCTGATCGAGCAGGACCCTTCCAAGCCGCGCTACATTCAGACCGTCTGGGGCGTAGGTTATGTGTTCGTTCCTGACGGTGCCGGAACCAAGTGATCGGTGCTATGTAGGCGCGAGCCAGAACAGCTGAGTCCTGGCTGACACACTCGATAGCCCTGTTCAGGGCTATCGACGGTTCGGGCTGGGGTGTTTATGCGACTGATACCGTTTGTGACCCGCCATTTTTGCGAGCCTCGCTCGCGCCTGCAAAGTGTGTAGCTGCTGCTATGAAAACCCCGCTCTGGTTCCCACAAAGCTTCTTCGCTCGCACCCTGTGGCTGGTGTTGATTGTCGTACTGTTTTCCAAAGCACTCACCCTGGTTTATCTATTGATGAACGAGGACGTGCTGGTCGACCGGCAATACAGTCATGGCGTTGCGCTGACCTTGCGCGCCTATTGGGCAGCGGATGAGCATGATCGCGAGGCGATTTCCGAGGCTGCCGGGTTGATTCGGGTGGTGGGCGGCGGTGTGCCTGAAGGCGAGCAACATTGGCCGTACAGCGAAATTTATCAACGTCAAATGCAGGCCGAGCTGGGTGCGGACACAGAAGTACGCCTGCGGGTGCATGCGCCTCCGGCCCTGTGGGTGCGGGCTCCAAGCCTGGGTGACGGCTGGCTGAAAGTGCCCTTGTACCCGCATCCACTGCGCGGTCAAAAAATCTGGAGCGTGCTGGGCTGGTTCCTTGCCATTGGTTTGTTATCCACAGCCTCTGCGTGGATCTTCGTCCGACAGCTTAATCAGCCGCTTAAACGTCTGGTCTTTGCTGCCCGTCAGTTGGGGCAAGGGCGCAGCGTGCGGTTGCCGATCAGCGATACGCCCAGCGAAATGACCGAAGTGTACCGCGCCTTCAACCAGATGGCCGAGGACGTCGAGCAAGCCGGGCAGGAGCGCGAACTGATGCTGGCAGGCGTGTCCCACGACCTGCGAACCCCCTTGACCCGCTTGCGCTTGTCCCTTGAGTTGATGACCGACGAAAACGAGCTGACCGAAGGTATGGTCCGTGATATCGAAGACATGGACGCAATCCTCGATCAATTCCTGGCGTTTATTCGCGACGGGCGCGATGAAGAGATCGAGGACGTCGACCTGAGCGATCTGGTGCGTGAAGTGGTCGCGCCGTTCAATCACCCGACCGAGCAGATTCGATTGTGTCTGGAACCTATCCCACCGTTTCCGTTGCGCCGCGTTTCCATGAAGCGCCTGCTAAACAATCTGATCGGAAACGCCATGCACCATGCTGGCAACGGTGTTGAAGTCGCCGTTTACGTGTCAGGCGATGCCAATGCGCCCTATGTGGTACTGAGTGTGCTCGACCGGGGTGCCGGGATCGATCCATCGGAGCTGGAGATCATCTTCAACCCCTTCATCCGTGGCGACCGAGCGCGCAGCGGCAAAGGCACCGGGCTGGGGCTGGCGATCGTCAAGCGCATCGCGGCCATGCATGGCGGCAATGTCGAACTGCGAAATCGTTCTGGAGGCGGCCTGGAAGCACGAGTGCGCTTGCCGTTGGGACTGATGTTGCCAAGGGATGCGGTTTGAGAGCTGGCTAGAGTTCTTTGGGAGGGCCGCCGTGTCTTCGACGCCGCGCTGTCGCGGAGCAAACTGGGTTGCGATTCTGTCCGGAGGGCATAGGAGCGCGCTTGCCCGCGATAAGGACCGAAGGGCCTTCCAGCGATAGTGAATCTAGCCATTTTGCGACTGCTTCGCAGCCGATTCGCAGACAAGTCAGCTCCTACAGGGGCAGTGTTTGGCTGAAAAATTTTTGTGATTTATACTTTATTTTTCAATTACTTACAGGTTGCTAGATGAGAGCAAGCAAGCCTGCTCCCACAGTTTTGTGTTGGGCAGCCTGGCTTTATTAGCCCTTGCCCTTCGTCCGTGTCATGTTCGGACCGCTGTTTTTCTCCAGGTATTCAATGATCATCCCGGCAACGTCTTTGTTGGTGGTGGTTTCGATACCTTCCAGGCCCGGTGAGGAGTTCACTTCCATCACCAGCGGGCCATGATTTGAACGCAGGATATCCACACCGGCCACGCTCAGCCCCATGACCTTGGCAGCGCGGAGAGCCGTCATGCGTTCTTCAGGCGTGATCTTGATCAGGCTGGCGCTGCCGCCACGGTGCAGGTTCGAACGAAACTCCCCAGGCTTGGCCTGACGCTTCATCGAGGCGATCACCTTGTCGCCGACCACGAAGCAGCGAATATCCGCACCGCCAGCCTCCTTGATGTACTCCTGAACCATGATGTCCTGCTTAAGGCCCATAAAGGCTTCGATCACCGACTCGGCTGCGGTGGCCGTTTCACACAGCACCACGCCGATACCTTGAGTGCCTTCCAGCACCTTGATCACCAAGGGTGCGCCGTTGACCATCTGGATCAAATCGGGAATGTCGTCCGGGGAGTGCGCGAAGCCAGTGACCGGCAGGCCGATACCTCGCCGAGAAAGCAATTGCAGTGAGCGCAATTTATCCCGCGAGCGAGCAATAGCGACCGACTCGTTGAGCGGAAAGACGTCCATCATTTCAAACTGGCGCAACACCGCACAGCCATAAAACGTCACTGAAGCGCCAATCCGCGGGATCACCGCATCAAAACCTTCCAGTGGTTTGCCGCGATAGTGAATCTGCGGCTTATGGCTGGCGATATTCATATAGGCGCGCAGGGTATCGATCACCACCATCTCATGGCCACGCTCGATGCCCGCTTCGACCAGGCGACGGGTGGAATACAGACGCGGGTTACGCGACAGCACAGCGATCTTCATGCAACACCTTTGGAAGAGGTAGTAGAGGCCGGGAATGCCGGCTTGTCCTGAACGTATGTAATGCCTGGATTGACCACCAATTGGCCGTCGATCAAAGCGTTTGAGCCGAGCAGCAGGCGATAGCGCATGGCTTTACGGCAGGCCAGCGTGAACTCCACCGGCCAGACCCGATCACCCAAAGCCAGGGTGGTGCGGATGACGTAGCGGACTTGCGCTTGGCCGTTGGAGCTTTTTATGGTTTTCATCGCGACCAGTTGCGCTTCGCAACGGCGATGGCGCAATTGCACCACCGTGCCGAGGTGCGCGTTGAAGCGTACCCATTTTTCGCCGTCACGTTCGAAAGGTTCAATCTCGGTCGCGTGCAGGCTTGACGTGCTCGCCCCGGTATCTATTTTCGCCCGCAGGCCAGCCACCCCTAGATCGGGCAGCGCCACCCACTCGCGAAGGCCAATGACCGTTAAATGATCAAATGTTTTCAATACGATTCCGTACGCCTCAAACAGTCCGCCAAGCACCAGGATCAACCTGGGCCAACGCTTTAAATGCAGGTTTGGCGAACCAGAAGCCTTGCATAAGAAAAATTCCGCAGTCGGTGAGAAAGTCTCGCTCCCCAGGACTTTCGATGCCTTCGGCAATGACTGTAACGCCTAACTCGGCACACATTGTGACAACCCCGCGAACGATAATCTGACGAACGCGATCGTGGTCGATATCGCGGATCAACGCCATGTCGAGCTTGATCAGATCGGGCTGAAAGTCGGCCAGCAGATTAAGCCCGGAATACCCCGCGCCGAAATCGTCAATGGCCGTCTTGAAGCCGAATTCGCGGTATTCACGCAGAATATTGGTCAAATGGCGATTGTTATCTAAATGATCGCTTTCCAATGTCTCGAAAATCAGTCGATTCAGCTGGAAATTGTGCTCCTTGGCCGCCTCCAGCGTGCTGCGGATACACAGCTCAGGGCGATAGACAGCACTGGGCATAAAGTTGATCGATAGATTTTCTTTCATGCCAAGCTGCGCGGCCCCCTGGATCGCCTGTGTGCGGCAGCGCTGGTCGAAGCGGTAGCGATTCTGCTCGTTGACCTGGCTCAGGATCGACAGCGCTCCTTCACCGTTGGTGCCGCGTACCAGCGCTTCATGGGCGAAGATCGAGCGGTCACGTAGGTCGACAATCGGTTGATAGGCAAACGCGAAGGAAAAATCCAGCGGGGGGCTGTCTTGGCACCCTTTGCAGCCGGATTTAGGCGAGGTCAATGAGGTTGGGAAATCAGTCACGTAGTACTCCAGTGCGGAAGGGACCTGCAACATGCTCGGCATTTTAATCCGGGGATTGGTTTGCCGCCTGCTCGACGTGTCGTAGTACAGTTCCGACTATTGCACGATTGAGAAATTCTAATGGCACAAAAACCGGAAGAGGACGACAAAGTTCGACTGGACAAATGGCTGTGGGCGGCTAGGTTCTTCAAAACCCGCGCCTTGGCCAAGGCTGCCATAGAGAGTGGCAAGGTCCATTGGCGGGGAGAGCGCTGCAAGCCCGGCAAGGAGCCGCGCATCGGTGACGAGTTTCTGGTTCGTGCCGGTTTCGACGAGCGCACCGTGGTCGTTCAGGCATTGTCGACCGTGCGCCGTGGCGCGCCAGAGGCGCAGGCGCTGTACGCCGAGACAGCCGAAAGTATCGCCAAGCGCGAAAATGCTGCGGCCATGCGTAAAGCGGGCGGTCTGGGTGTCATGACTGAAGGGCGCCCGACCAAGAAACAGCGCCGACAGCTTCATCAGTTTCGCGACGCGGGCAGTGACGATTGAGCCTGGCGTCAGATTTAAAACGCTGTCCTCCCGATGATGTTCGATCTGTCTTGGAAGAATTCGGGATTGTTCATAAAATGCCCTTCGTCGGCATGGCTTACAACGACCGGTTATCAGGTGCTAAATGGCGTTTCGTAAGCAATTTATCTCATCTTGTCATCACTTCAGATACCTTTTCTTATGCATGATTTTCCGGACATCGATTACACCCAGCGCTTCATTTTCGACGAAAGCGACGTGCGCGGTGAGCTGGTAGCGCTGGAGCGTAGTTACGCCGAAGTGTTGGCCAAACATACCTATCCTGAGCCAGTCGCGCAGTTGCTGGGTGAACTCCTCGCGGCTGCGGCTTTGCTGGTAGGCACTCTCAAATTCGACGGGCTGCTGGTGCTTCAAGCAAACTCTACCGGGCCGGTGTCATTGTTGATGGTCGAATGTTCCAGTGATCGTGAAATACGTGGCATTGCGCGTTACGACGCTGAACAGATCACTCCCGATGCCGGACTGCGAGACTTGATGCCCGACGGCACCCTGACGCTGACCGTCGACCCGCGTAAGGGGAAGCGTTATCAAGGCGTCGTTGCCTTGGATGGCGTTGACCTGTCGGAAAGCCTGACCTCGTACTTCGCCCTGTCCGAACAATTGCAGACGCGCTTCTGGCTCAACGCCGACGGCATTCGCGCCCGTGGCCTGCTGTTGCAGCAATTGCCCGCCGACCGCCTGACCGACCCGGAAGACCGTGCCGCCAGTTGGCAGCATGTCACGACGCTGGCCAGCACGCTGACCGCCGAAGAATTGCTCAGCCTGGACAATGAAACTGTGCTGCATCGCCTTTTTAATGAAGAGGCGGTACGCATGTTCGATATTCAGCCGCTACAGTTCCGCTGCAGTTGCTCGCGAGAGCGCTCGGGCAATGCCTTGGTCAGTCTGGGCTTGGAAGACGCGCAGCAACTGGTGATTGAGCACAACGGCAGTATCGAAATTGACTGCCAGTTCTGCAATCAGCGCTATTTGTTCGATGCCACTGATGTAGCGCAGTTGTTCTCTGGCGGCGGTGTGGATTCGCCATCTGATACGCGCCATTAAACACAGGCTAATACGCCTTGAAACGCCGTAGGGACCGCTTCGCAGCTGTTCTGACAGGAGGGTCCTACCTTATTTTGGGCGTTTCTGGCATAATCCGGCCCACTTTTTCCGCTGTAGTAGTGTGGGAATTTCTACTACAAAACGTTTGGAGCACTCGGCCTGTGGCCGACGGGGAACCTCATGACGCAAGCTAATACTGCCGTGTACACGAATCTCGGCATCGATGATCTGGTTAAAGAAGCCCTGAATCGCGGTGAAGGCGAACTTGCCGATACTGGCGCGCTGGTCGTGAAAACCGGTCACCGTACGGGTCGTTCGCCGATTGACCGTTACATCGTTGAAGAGCCGACTACTCAGGCTGCTATCGCCTGGGGCCCGATCAATCGCAAGTTCCCGGCCGACAAGTTCGACGCCCTATGGGACCGCGTTGAAGCCTATCTGGGCGAGCGCGACCGTTTTGTATCCCACGTCCATGTAGGTTCTGATCCTGCGCACTACCTCGCGGTCAAGATGACCACCGAGACCGCATGGCACAATCTGTTCGGCCGTTGCCTGTTCATAAACCCTGAACAGTACAACCCGTCGGGCCACACCGAATGGCAGGTCATCAATGCCCCGGCCTTCGTGTGCGAGCCTGAGCGTGACGGCACCCACTCCGACGGCACCGTGATCATCAACTTCGCGGCCAAAAAAGTGCTGATCGCTGGCATGCTTTACGCTGGCGAAATGAAAAAAGCCCTGTTCTCGGTACAGAACTTCCTGCTGCCAGCGGTCGACGTGCTGCCAATGCACTGCGCGGCCAACATGGGCGAAGAGGGCGATGTAACCTTGTTCTTCGGCCTGTCCGGCACCGGCAAAACCACCCTGTCCGCTGATGAAAGCCGTTACCTGATCGGTGACGACGAACACGGCTGGGGCGTGGGCGTAGTGTTCAACATCGAAGGCGGTTGCTATGCCAAGTGCATCGACCTGTCCGAGAAGAACGAGCCCGTCATCTGGAAAGCCATCCAGCACGGCGCCGTACTGGAAAACGTCGTACTGGACCCGGTCACCAAAAAAGCCGATTACGCCGACGACAGCCTGACCCAGAACAGCCGCGCCGCTTACCCGCGTGAACTGATCGAAAAACGCGCACCGAAAAACCTCGGTGGCGAGCCGAACGCAGTGATCTTCCTGACGTGCGACCTGACTGGCGTTCTGCCGCCGGTGTCGATCCTCAGCGAAGAACAAGCGGCCTACCACTTCCTGTCGGGTTACACCGCACTGGTTGGCTCCACCGAAATGGGCTCGGGCGGCGGCATCAAGTCGACCTTCTCCACCTGCTTCGGCGCGCCGTTCTTCCCGCGTCCAGCTGGCGAATACGCTGAATTGCTGATCAAACGCATCCGCGGCTTCGGCTCCAAGGTCTACCTGGTCAACACCGGCTGGACCGGCGGCGGCTACGGCGTAGGCAAACGCTTCAACATCCCGACCACTCGTGGTGTCATTGCCGCGATCCAAAGCGGCGCATTGATCGGCGCAGAAACCGAACACCTGGGCATCATCAACCTCGACGTACCGACGTTGGTCCCAGGCGTAGACACTGCACTGCTCAACCCACGCAACACCTGGGCAGACAAAGCGGCCTACGACGAATCGGCTAAAGCACTGGCTGGTTTGTTCGTTGAGAACTTCAAGAAGTTTGATGTTTCAGACGCGATCAAAAATGCCGGTCCTCAACTGTGATGTGATGGTTGTTGGATGAATGAAAAAACCGCCTTTAGGGGCGGTTTTTTTGCGGCTGAATTTCTACGATTTGGCCTCCTATAGCCGCGTTCACCCCATCGGGCTAAATCCACTGGCCCCACTGCAATACCGTTCTTCCGTGGGGTTGGGGCAGATGTTCGCGGCGAGAGCGCGGTTATCAAATCACTGTTTTGCCACTTGTGCATGCGCCTCGGCGGCTGCGGCCTCCAGGTTCAGCAGGCCTCGACCATAGGCTTCGGTGTTGGCGTAGATGCCGGTCCGGGTGGCGGTCTGCAGCATGATGTCGCGCAATTGCTGGGGGCTTAATTCGGGGTAAAGGCTTTGCAGGGCTGCAAGCGCGCCACTGACCAAGGCCGCAGCAGGTGAGGTCCCGGCGGTTTCAATGTAGGCTCCGTCTTTGCCCGTTGTCAGCAAGCCGCGTCCCGCTCCGCCGTCACCGCCCGGTACGGCAATGCACCATTGCGCGGCAACGGCGCAATAGTTGGATTTATCGTTAACGACGGTTCCGTCATTCTTCAGTGCAATAACCGCCAGCCAACCTTTTTCCAGTTCCGGCAATGCGTGAGGTAAACCCGGCTCGGCCAGCGGCTGGCGCTTGAGTTCATTGCCGGTGGGGAAGACGAATACCGCACCGTCTCGCACCAGTTGCCTGGCCATCGCGAGGGAGTCGGGCATGACCTGGTTGTATCGTGCTTCGGTTATTTCTGTAGCGGGAATCGAGTTTGCCCAGGAGTTGTTGAGGATGCGTGCACCCGCGTCAAAGCTGAGCTTCCAGGATTGGGCAATCTCGCTGTCGAAGAAGAACGGTTCGTTATCGTCGCCAAAGCGCATGGGGATCAATTGAGCGTCGTAGGCCACACCGTGTATGCCACGATCATCCTTATTCGCGGCGATGATGCCGGCCATCTGTGTGCCGTGACCCTTGCGGTCGAGGGTGCCGGGCACGTTACGCGTGAAGTCGTAACCGGGGTCGGCTACGCGCCCTTCGAAATCCGGCAGCGCGGTATTGAGACCTGAGTCGATCACCGCCACTGTGACGCCTTTGCCGGTGCCGCCGCGCGCATAGAGTGAGGATGCGTTAATGATCGCCAGGCCTTTTTGTGCCTGATACTCCTCGGTTTCAAATGCAGCGCTTGCTGCGGCGTCTATTTGGGTTACGTTTGATTTCATGGGTGTAATGCAACCGCTGAGCATGAATGCAAGCGGCACGACACTCAGGCGCAGGCCCCGTATGGCGTGAGACTTGTCTGAGGGCGAGGGGGTATTGTGGGTTGCCTTATGCATGTGCAGCTCCTTGGGTGTTTTCCGCAGGCCTCCGGCTTGAGGATGATCACTGGGATAGAGCTGCCAGCTTCGATGTTTTGTCCAGGCGTTGTGACCTATATATGTATCTGGTTGTTGTGTGGGCCATGGCGCGCGCTGCTCCTCCATACGGGTCCTTGCTCCGGCGCCCCGTACGGCTTACTCGGTAACGCCTGCGCTCGGCCTTCTGGAAAAGGGGGTAACCATAGATGTAGGAGCTGCCGAAGGCTGCGAAAAGGTCGGCACGACCTTCAGCAATCCAGAGTTTACGACTGCTATGGTCGGCCGCGACCCCGGACCGATTCGCAGCCTTCGGCAGCTCCTACAGGGGGTCAGCGTTTGGCTGAAAATTCAATAACATTTATTTTTTATTTTTCAACTGGTTATAGGTTGTTTGATGAGAGATGCCGCCCCGTCTTCGGCGCTGCGGCGAAGCAGAACGACTCTGGTTCAATCCAGTTTTTAGAGCGTTCAGTTTTTTTGCCAATCCCCTTTCATCCCATCGGGCTAAACCCATTAGCCGCACTGCAATACCGTTGTTCCATTGCCTTACTCAAGTCCGCGCGACCACTCTCCCAACGCTTGCCCCACGCTCGGCACTCCTCTTTGAAGTACACCTTCGCGCCCTTGCGACATTCTCGATATTCGATTGAACCGCTTCGGTGGTTGCCGCAGACGCTGCTGCCGTCTATGCGGTTGCCGTAGGTTGTCCATTGGGCGAGGTAGCTGCCGCCTCCGTCCCATTGGCGGACCCATGCCTGGTTGATGCCTTGATCGACGTTGTGACGTGGGCGGTTTTGGCGGTTGGTTTTGTCGATCTCGTATTGCGCCAGGTACTCAGCAGAGACCATGCCTTGCGCGTGCTGTTTCTGGTTGGGTTGTGGGAATTCGCCGTAGCGGCAAGTGACAACGCTGGAATCGATGACGTTGCCGGGTTTGATGCAGTCGGCGAGGGCTTGCGGGGTGGGGGCCGGGGCGTTGATGGTTTGAGTCATGGGGGTTACTGACGCGATATTGTCGCCAGTGGGGCGTGTCGGGGGCTGCGCAATAGGGGCCTGAACGTCGTAGGGTCTGGCAGTGAGCGGTAGACTGAAGTGGGAGCTTTGTGTCAGAAGATAGATAACAACCGTAAAGAAGACGAGCAGGGCGAAGACGTTACGGTACAACGTTGAGGCGGTGAGGCTTTTTTTACGACGGAGCCCAAGCGGGGCGTCGTTGTAGTCGGCACTGACTTCGTCGTGTGTAATGAAGTCGTCCTGATCCTGGTGCTTCATGGAATCCGTTCGTCCTTGATGGTCTGCACTTTGGTGGTGCGCAGTGGTTCCGAGGGTAGTCCTTCAACCCGCCGGATTAAAACTTTGCGCCGCTTCGCAGTACCGCTGTTCCGTCGATTTGCTCTGTTCTTCCCGGTCGTTATTCCAGCGTTTTGTCCATTCCTGACATTCTTCTTTGAAGAATACTTGCGCGGCCTTTCGGCATTCGCGGTGTTCGATGGACGCACTGGGGAAATTGAAGCAGACGCTGTTGTCTTCGATACGGTTATTGAAGAGGCGCCATTGGGCGCGGTAGCGGTTGCGGCCGTCCCATTCGCGGATGGAGGCGGTGACGACGGTTACTCGCGATTTTCGCTGTGGGGTGTTGCTGTGCTGGCTGTCAGATTTGAAGTCGGCCAGGTAGTTGGCCGATACCATGCCTTGCGGCGCCGGGGCTTGGCTGGCGTGCGGGGACGGGGACGGGCTAGTGCTCGCAACTCCAAGGACGGGCTCAGGAGCAACAGGCGATGGTACTTGTGCAGGTGCGACAGTCACCGCTACCGGCTCGCTGGACACGTCAGTGGCTGATGGTGTCTCAATAAGGCTGTTAACAGTTGGTTTGCGGGTGTGAAGTTGGGTGGCGAGCAGGTAGGCGATGATCCCCAGCACGGCGAGGTAAACAGCCAGGCGACCGTAAGATCTGGTCGTGGGTGGGCGTACGGCTTTACGCTTGCCGGGGTGGGCACCCAGTACGACATCGAAATGCTCGGGGCTTAAACGTTGAATACGAGTAAGGCCGTCATCGTCTGGCTGTTTCATAATTTCCATTTCGCTTCTTGGGCGAGCCATCGAGCAAGGTGTGCCCTGATCGTCGACGACAGCCTGACTCCCTGTAATGTTGTTCAGTAAGGTTAAACCGGCCGATGTCAGTTTGCTATTACTGCTTGCCAAGAGAATAGAATGAAACTTCCCGAGACGATCTCCGTGCCCCCTCATGCGTGTGCAATCAATCGCTTCGCGTTATGGTCTAGCACCTTCCCGGCGGTCAATGGAGTGGCGGCTCATGTATAAAAGTCTTGAACAGGTTTTTGGTTATCCACAGTTTCGGCCTGGGCAGGAGGCGGCGATCGGGGCGGTATTGGCGGGGCGTTCGGCGGCGGCTATTTTTCCGACAGGCTCGGGCAAGTCGTTGTGTTATCAGTTGCCAGCGCTGTTGTTGCCGCACCTGACGTTGGTGGTGTCGCCGTTGTTGGCGTTGATTCAGGATCAGCTGGCGTTTTTGCAGCGCCATGGCATTGCGGCCGCGAGTATTGATTCGGCGCAGAGTCGTGATGAGGTAGCGCAGGTGATGGCGCGTGCTCGATCAGGTGAATTGAAAATTCTGATGATTTCCGTGGAGCGGTTGAAGAATGAACGCTTTCGCCATTTCATCGCGCAGGTGCCGATTTCATTGTTGGTAGTGGACGAGGCTCACTGTATTTCCGAGTGGGGCCATAACTTTCGTCCGGACTACCTCAAATTGCCGGACTACCAGCATCAGTTCAAGATTCCGCAGGCGCTGTTACTGACGGCGACAGCCACGCCTCAGGTCATCGCCGATATGCAGGCCAGGTTCGCCATCGCGCCGGACGATGTGGTGACCACCGGGTTCTATCGTCCCAATCTCAACCTGCTGGTCGAACCGGTGAGTGGCCGCGACAAACGTCGTCGGTTGGTGGAGTGGCTAGGCGAGCGGGGTGGTCAGCCAACCATCGTTTACGTCACCCTGCAAAAAACCGCCGAACAGATCGCCGTGCACCTGAGCCAGAATGGCATTGCGGCCAGCGCTTACCATGCAGGTTTGCCCCACGATCAGCGTGAGTCGATCCAGCGGCAATTCATGGGCGGGCGGCTGAACTGCATCGTGGCAACAATTGCCTTCGGGATGGGGATCGACAAGAGCGATATCCGCAATGTCGTGCATTTCGATCTGCCCAAATCCATCGAGAATTACAGCCAGGAGATTGGTCGGGCAGGGCGCGATGGCGAGCCGTCTGACTGCCTGGTGTTGGCCAACCGCGACAGCCTTAACGTGCTGGAGAACTTTGTTTACGGCGATACGCCAGAGTACGCAGGTATTTATAACGTGCTTGATGAATTGCTCACGGCGACCGAGGACGGGCAGTGGGAGTTGCTGCTGGGGTCCTTGGCCGATCAAAGCAATATCCGCCAACTGCCGCTGAAAACCTTGCTGGTGCAGCTGGAGCTGCGCGGAATTATCACCCCAAGGTTTTCCTATTTTGCCGAATACCGTTTCAAATTTCTGATCGAGCCGCAGGTGCTTTTGCAACGCTTCGAAGGCGAGCGGAAGCAGTTCGTCGAGGCGATCATCGAGACCTCAAACCGGGCGCGGACGTGGGCTACGGTGAACTTCGAGGCGCTGTATCAGCAGTATCAGGCCGAGCGCAGCCGGGTGGTCACGGCGCTGGATTATTTCCAGGAGAAAGGCTGGATCGAGCTGGAAAGCAAGCAAATGACCGAGGTGTATAACCTGCTCATTTCGGACTTTGATCATCAAGCGCTGAGCCTTGAGCTGCACGACTATTTCAAACAGCACGAAATCACGGAAATCGCCCGTATCCACGCCATGCTCGACCTGTTTGCTACCGAGCAGTGCCTGAGTTATCGCCTTGCGCTTTATTTTGGCGATCATCAGGCGCCCGAACAGTGCGGGCACTGTTCTGTGTGCCACGGCCACGTCGCCCGCCTGCCTGAACCGCCGGCATTGCCAGCCTTGTCTGAGGAACGCGTTCATGAGCTGTGCGGCGAGTTCATGCGTAAGCATCAGGACTACAGTGGCTGCGCCCCCAGTACCGAATGCCTGACCCGATTCCTGTGTGGGGTCAGCGTGCCATTGTTCACCAAACTCAAGGCGCGTGGCATCCATGGTTTTGCCGCGCTGGAGAATTACCCCTACGCGCACGTGCGGGAATGGGCGCAACGAGCGATAGCTGAATAAGCCCGCCACCAATACTACCCACTTGAACGCCAGAGGCCCGCTTATGACTGACCAAACTCCCCATCGCGCTGACTATCGTCATTTCCAGCCGATCACCACCCGTTGGCACGACAACGACATCTACGGGCATGTGAACAACGTTACGTACTACAGCTTTTTCGACAGTGCGGTGAATAGCTATCTGATCGAGCAGGGCGGACTGGATATTCACGGTGGGGAAGTGGTGGGCTTTGTGGTGAGTTCGTCGTGCGATTACTTCGCCTCGATTGCGTACCCGGACCTGATTGAGATCGGCGTACGCGTGGGCAAGTTGGGTAACAGTTCAGTGCAGTATGAGTTAGCGGTGTTCAAGGAGGGTGAGGATGAGGCCTGCGCAGCGGGACGTTTTGTCCATGTATTCGTCGATCGGGCTTCGAATCGGCCGGTGTCGATTCCAGAGCGGTTACGCGAGGCGATGGGGCGATTGGTGATTGAGCGGATTTAAAAGCAGCGCTGGCTGCATCGGAATGCAGCCAGCGACAGAGATAGCGACAAACGAGATTACTCAGCGGCGGTGATCGTCATCCCGGTGTTTGCGATGACCATAGGCATGACCACGACCGTGATGGCCTCGGTAATCACGACGATCATCGCGACCACGGTAGCGGCCATCACCACGGCCATCGTCGCGGCTTTCGTTGCCCATGTAGTTACCCAAGGCGCCGCCTGCACCGCCGCCGAGTGCTGCGCCGAGCAGGCTGCCGTTAGTACCGCCGACGCTACGGCCCAGCACGTTGCCGCCTGCCGCGCCCAGCCCGCCACCAATGGCTGCTTGACCACGGTTGCGACGATCCGCGCCCACTGCGCCGCCTGCCGCACCGCCTAGGCCAGCACCAATGGCTGAACCTGTGCTGCCGCCCAATTGTTGGCCGACAGCCGAACCGAGTACCCCACCCAATGCACCACCCACGCCGGCTTCAGCAGTACCGCCAGCTGAGGCAAAACCACTGGCCAGGGTGAGAGACAACAACAGAATCGAGGAATACTTCATGTAGGAACCTCATAGGGATGACGGCGCGATCCTGAGGCTGTGCAAGACTTGTCACAATCTAAATCCGACGAGTAACACTAGTTGTGTATTAGTTGGCTAACATATTGTTTTTGTATGAACTTTTTCTAAATTTGCAGGTCGTAAGTTATTCGGTCGGCCAGCACTAACGATGCTGTAGTGGCGTATTCCTACATGATTGCCGGGCGACGTCCTAGGTTCTTTTCTAAGACCGCTTACTCTACGTGCGGTATTTTCTGTCGGATAAATCCGATTGTCTTGACATCGTTCTCCTACCTTTCTTTCTATATTGCATACCTTTCGTCGCTGGAGGCATCTGTTGATGCGGGCAGTCCCCAGCACATCGTGACGTAACGAAAGATGGAGAAGGTATGGGCTGGAAAATTGACAAGAGTACGGCGAAATTCGGCCACTTGGGCGCAGCCGCTCAAAAGAAGTGGGACGAGTTCCAGAATGCTATTCAACACCAAGGGGTGCACCCCTCAGTGGCCGCCCAGGGCAGTGATTCAGACTACAAGGCGTTCAAAAACACTAAATGTGGGCAGCACCAGATTCGCTTGGACTACAGTGATCGGGCCACGTTTACGGTGGACGACACGACACGGATAATCAAAGTGCTTCAGGTCGGGGGGCATACCTGATAAGGAGTGGCTGGACCTGATGAGTGTTGACTCATCAGGTCATTGTTGACGTTAAACGATGCGTGTACTTGCGCTGGCGTGCTCCAGGCGAATGGCGACGAACTTGGACGTGGGTGTATCGCTGCCATCGCCGACGCTTTCCAGCGGCACTAGCGGGTTCACTTCCGGGTAGTACGCGGCGGCTTGCCCGGCGGGGATGTCGAACGCCAGCAGGGTGAAGCCTTTGACGCGGCGCTCGCGGCCATCGTTCCAGATCGACACCAGGTCCGCTTTTTGCCCCGGTTTGAAGCCCAGACGGATAATGTCGGCTTCGTTGACGAACAGCACATCCCGCTGACCTTTGACCCCGCGATAGCGGTCGTCCAGCCCATAAATAGTGGTGTTGTACTGATCGTGCGAACGCATTGACTGCATGATCAGGTCAGGAATCTGGCCGGTCGAGCGTACGTTTTCATGCACCAGATCCAGTGGCAGGACGTTGGCCTTGAAGTTGGCTCGGGCGGTGGGCGTATTCCAGCGACGCTCACCGGCCGCGTTGCCGAGGTAGAAGCCCCCAGGATTTTTCAGGCGCGTATTGAAGTCCTTGAAACCGGGGATGGTGTCGGCAATCAGGTCACGAATACGGCTGTAATCCGAGGTCAGCCACAACCAATCCACAGGCTGCGTGCCCAAGGTGGCGGCAGCGATGCCCGCGATGATAGCCGGCTCCGAGCGCATCTGTTTGGACAATGGCTGCAACTGTCCGTTGGACGCGTGGACCATGCTGAACGAATCTTCCACCGTCACCGCTTGCGGGCCTTCGGCCTGAATATCGATATCGGTACGACCGAAGCACGGCAGGATCAGCGCGTGTGCGCCATGAGTCAGGTGGCTGCGGTTGAGCTTGGTGCTGATTTGTACGGTCAGGTCGCAGTTGCTCAAGGCTTCGGCCGTGCGTGTGCTGTCGGGGGTGGCTTGGGCGAAGTTGCCGCCCAGACCGATAAAGACCTTGGATTTTCCGGCCAGCATCGAATGGATGGCTTCGATCACGTTATGACCCGACGCGCGCGGGACTTTGAACTGGAAGCGCTTTTCCAGTGCATCAAGGAAGAACGCGGGCGGGCGCTCGTTTATGCCCATGGTCCGGTCGCCCTGCACGTTACTGTGACCACGCACGGGGCACAGGCCTGCGCCTGGCTTGCCGATGTTGCCGCGCAGCAGCATAAGGTTGGCGATTTCCTGGATCGTCGGCACCGAATGGCGGTGTTGGGTGATGCCCATCGCCCAGCACATGATGACTTTCTGGCTTTTGCAGTAGATCGTCGCCGCGTGTTCGATATCGGCAAGGGGCAAGCCGGACTGCTCAACGATCGCCTCCCACGAGGTGTCATCGATAGTCGCCAGGTAATCGAGCACGCCGTGGGTGTGCTCATTGAGGAAGGCATGATCGAACACCGACGGCGCATGGTTTGCCTGCGCCTCGCGCTCCCATTGCAGCAGGTATTTGGCGATGCCGCGTAACAGCGCCATGTCGCCCCCCAATGCCGGGCGAAAGTATGCGGTGTTGGTCGGTTCCGAGCCGTTGGTGAGCATTTCCAGCGGGTGCTGCGGATGCTGGAAGCGTTCCAGGCCGCGCTCTTTGAGCGGGTTGATGCACACCACTTGCGCGCCACGTTTGACCGCTTCGCGCAAGGGTTCAAGCATGCGCGGATGGTTGGTGCCAGGGTTCTGACCGAGGACGAAAATCGCATCGGCGTGTTCGAAGTCATCGAACGTTACCGTGCCTTTGCCGACGCCAACACTTTGCGCCATGGCAACACCGCTGGCCTCGTGGCACATGTTCGAGCAGTCGGGGAAATTGTTGGTGCCGTAGGCGCGTACGAACAGTTGGTACAGGTACGCCGCTTCGTTGCTGGCACGACCTGAGGTGTAGAACTCGGCCATGTCCGGGCTTGGCAGATTGCGCAGATGCTTGCCGATCAGGGCGAACGCATCATCCCAACTGATCGGCTTGTAACGATCAGTCTCAGCGTCGTAGCTCATGGGCTCGGTCAGGCGGCCTTGGTATTCGAGCCAGTAGTCGCTTTGCTCGCGCAGGGCGCTGACGCTGTAGCGGGCGAAGAACGAGGCATCGACACGGCGTTTGGTGGCTTCCCAGTTGACCGCTTTGGCGCCGTTCTCACAGAACTTCACGACGCCGCTTTCCGGCGAATCACCCCAGGCGCAGCCAGGGCAGTCGAAACCGCCGTTCTGGTTGGTCTTGAGCATCATGCGCAGGTTTTTCAGCGCGTTATCACTGCTCAGCCAGGCCTGCGTCACACTGATCAGTGCGCCCCAGCCACCCGCCGAGCCTTTATAGGGCTTGTAGCGGGGCGTCGGGGTTTTATCGGCTTGGTGACGACTGCTCACGCTTGATTCTCCATCGCAGGGCTATAGACCCGCGGCGCACTGTGTTGCGGCAGGTGGATTAAATTGAGGTTGTGCCGGCGTGCCCATTGCAAGGCAAGGCCGGTGGGCGAGGACAGGCTGACCAGGGTTTGGATGCCCGCGCGCAGTACTTTCTGGATCAGCTCCAGGCTGCAACGGCTGGTGACAATGGCGATCCCGCCCGCTAAAGGGATTTGCTGGCGGATCAAGGCACCGATCAGTTTGTCGAGGGCGTTGTGCCGACCAATGTCTTCGCGGCCCAGCAGCAACTCCCCGGTGCTGTCCATGAACAGCGCAGCATGTACCGCGCCGCAATGCTGGCCCAGCGGCTGGAATGCACCGATGCGTTGGCGCAGCCCTTCCAGCCAGATCGCCGGCGGCAACGGCGCGCCTGGCAATACATTGAGTTCGGGTAGCGCTTGTTCGACTGCTTCCACGCCACACAGTCCACAACCACTGGTGCCCGCCAACTGGCGACGCTGCTGCTTGAGGTTCCAGAATGCACGGCTGGCGATCTCTACCTGTGCGTGCTGCGCAGCGCCTGAACCACTCAGCTTCAGGTCGTAGATTTCGTCGGGAGAGGCAATGATGCCGCTGCCCAGACTGAAGCCGACGATGAAGTCTTCCAGGTCGGTAGGGCTGACCAGCATCACTGCCTGGCTGATGCCGTTGTAGGCGATGGCCAGCGCCACTTCCTCGGCAAGTGCTGTGCGCGCCGACTCGTCGTGCTCAAGGTTTGAGTAGCTGTAGGACTGGCTTGCGGCAGGCGCGGGCGAATGTAAGGCGGGCGCCGTGCTGACCGTGCGCTTATCGGGCATGGGAAAGTACCGGCAGATTATTAGCCTTTAGCCTAGGCCTGTCGTCGGATAACGTCTAATCGCTAGTACTGATCCCTTGATAGATGACGTCGATCAAGATGCCTCGATGATTTTCTGGTAGACGGCAAAGCACGCCTCGGCCAGCGCTGAACGTGGCGCGCTACGACGCATGATCAAACCCAGACGAGCCAGGGTATGGGCACCGGCGATGGGGTGCAGGCGCAGGTGTTCGGCCAAGGTTTCCAGCCCGCCGTCGAGCGGCATGATCGCGCAGCAGAAACCGCCATTCACGGCCTGCAGCAACTGATGGACTGCGTCGGTCTGCAACAACGGCAAGGGGGTCAGGCCGCGACTGTGGAAATTGTGGTCGATGGACTGACGAAAGTGCATGCCGCTGGTCAGCAGGCCAAGGGGCAGTTCGATCAGGCTTTCCCAACTGAGCGGCTCTGCACCGAAGCTAAAGTGACGGTGATCGTAAAGCAGGCCCATGCGTGTTTGCTCCAGGGCCAGGGAGTCAAAGCGCTCACCGTCGAGTCGCTCCAGGTACGACACGCCCAGATCCAGCTGATTGCTCGCCAACTGTTCCAGCACCTGCTCGGAACTGAGCGCCGACAGTTCGAAACGCAGCGTGGGGTGCAACTGATGCAGGCGTTGCATCAGCGGCAGTGGGTCGAAACTCGACAGTGGCACCACGCCTAGGCGCAAGGTGCCCACCAGATGCCCCCGACACGCAGCGGCTTCGGCCTGCAAGCCGTCATAGGCTGCGAGTACCGTGCGCGCCCAGGCCAACACCCGTTCACCCGGTGCGGTAAAACTTTCGAAGCGCTGACCCCGATTGACCAGTGGCAGCTCCAGCTCTTGTTCCAGGCTGCGCAGGCGCATCGACAGGGTTGGCTGGGTGATATGACAGCGCGCCGCTGCCTGGCCGAAGTGCCGGGTCTCGTCGAGGGCGATGAGGAATTTCAGCTGTTTGATGTCCATATGCACTCCATGTTTTTGTGTTGTAGCACTTCAGTCTTCGCAGGCAAGCCTGCTCCCACAGAGGCACGCGATTCTCTGTGGGAGCAGGCTTGCAACTACGCGTCCCGCTGCGAAGAAGTCGACGCGGTTTGTCTGATCAAAGCCCGACAATCAATTCCCGATAATCCCCGACCGCCGCAAACTCTTCGGTGTTCTTCGGGCCTTTGCGGCTGTCGGGTTCGCTGACGGCCAGTAGATGGGCGATCCCGAATGTCCGGGCGCTGCGCAGGATAGGCAGCGTGTCATCGATAAACAGACTGCGACCCGGTTCGAAGGCAATGTCGGCGTGCAACGCATCCCAGAACTGCGCGTTCTCTTTGGCGAATCCATAGTCATGGGAGCTGATCATGCGTTCGAAATAGGGCGCCAGTTGCACCCGCTCCATCTTTAATGACAGCGAGTCGCGGTGGGCGTTGGTGATCATGATCACGCGTTTGCCGGCCTGCTTGATCGCCGCTAGAAACGTTTCGGCATCCGGGCGCAGGGAGATCAGGTGCGCGGTTTCCAGTTTCAGCTCGCGCAACGGCAGTTTCAGCTCCGCGCTCCAGAAGTCCAGGCAATACCAGTTGAGTGTGCCGGCGTTCTTCTCGAACAGCGGTGCCATTTCCAGTTCGGCCATGGCCCGGCTGACCCCATGCAGGTCGGCGTAGCGCTGTGGCAGGTGCTCCATCCAGAAGTGGTTGTCGTAATGCAAGTCGAGCAAGGTACCGTCCATATCGAGCAGAACGGTATCGATATCGTGCCAGGGTAAAGAAGGCATTCAGGTCTCTCAGGCGATGAATGAGTCACGTTGGCATATCCGACACAGACAATCGGAAAAGCCACGGTATAGTACTCCGTCCACGCCAAGGAGCTTGCCATGCGCCAAAAACCCACCATTCTCGCCCGCGAAATCGTCGCCAGTAGTCGTCTGTTCCGTGTCGAAGAGCTGCAATTGCGCTTCGCCAACGGCGTAGAGCGCACTTACGAACGTCTGGTGGGCCGAAGCGTCGGTTATGGCGCCGTGATGATCGTTGCGATGCTTGATGCCGACCATGCGGTGTTGATCGAGGAGTACTGCGGCGGGACCGATGAGTACGAATTGTCCTTGCCCAAGGGCCTGATCGAGCCGGGCGAAGATATTTTGGCCGCAGCCAATCGTGAGCTCAAGGAGGAGGCCGGGTATGGCGCCCGTCAGCTTGAGCATTTGACCGAACTGTCGCTGTCGCCCGGTTACATGAGCCAGAAGATCCAGGTGGTGCTGGCGACAGATTTGTATGAAGAGACCCTGCCGGGCGATGAGCCAGAGCCGATGCGTGTCGATAAGGTCAATCTGCGCGAACTGTCCAGCCTGATTCAGCACCCCCAGTTCAGCGAGGGCCGCGCGTTGGCCGCGCTGTATCTGGTCCGCGACTTGTTGACCCAGCGCGGAGAGTTTCAACTATGACGCAGACGTTCTCGCAACTCCCGCATCCGTTGTTGGCACCCGTAATCGAGCTGGCCAGGCGTGCCGGTGAAGTAATCCTGCCCTATTGGCGCGCGGACGTGGCGGTGGTCGCCAAGGCTGATGCGTCGCCGGTAACGGCCGCTGACCTAGCGGCCCATCATCTATTGGTCGCGGGTTTGCAGGCGCTGGCGCCTGACATTCATGTGCTGTCCGAAGAAGATGCCGACATCCCCCTGAGTGAGCGCGCCACGTGGCAGCGCTGGTGGCTGGTCGATCCGCTGGATGGCACCAAGGAATTCATTTCCGGTAGCGAAGAGTTCACCGTCAACATCGCCTTGATCGAGGAGGGGCGCGTGGTGTTTGGTGTGGTCTCGATGCCCACTAACAATCGCTGTTACTTCGGCGGTGCAGGTCTGGGCGCGTGGCGCAGTGATGATGAAACCCATGCTGCGCCGATCAGCGTGCGCACCGCACCGGCAGTAGGCGAAGCGTTTACCGTGGTGGCCAGCCGTCGACACACCAGCCCTGAACAGGATCGCTTATTGGCGGGGCTGTCTGACAGCCTGGGCGACTTGCAGTTGACCAGCGTCGGCAGCTCACTGAAGTTCTGCCTGCTGGCCGAAGGCGCCGCCGACTGTTACCCGCGCCTGGCGCCGACCTCGCAATGGGACACCGCCGCCGCTCAAGGCGTCCTTGAAGGCGCAGGCGGCGAAGTGCTCGACCTGGCAGGCGAGACGTTCCGCTACCCGTCGCGTGAGTCGCTGCTCAATCCGTTCTTCCTGGCGCTTCCCGCCAAAGCCGCGTGGCGCAGCAAACTGCTGGAACTGGCCAAGTCCGGGCTATAAAACCTGCCCACAAGGGATTGCCTATTTCCTGTACAGGCTCTGTGGGAATTCATTCGCGAAGGCTTTATGTCAGGCATAGATATTCGCTCTAACGGTGCAGCACAAACTGCCCACTGAAGCGCACGGCTGCCTCGTCGCTGCCCTGATTGAAAATGTTCGTCGGCAGGGTCACGCGGGCACGCCCGTGGCGGTGATACGTGCGCAGGAATTTTTCCCAGACGGCATCCTCCGGGGCCTCGCAAATGGCGATGGCGTCAGCGGTGACCGGTAGCGGATAACTGATCTGCCCTTCCTGAATCACGATGTGCCCGTCTTCGATCCCCGCTTCGCGCAGGCGCAAATGCAGCCAGCCCCAGCCAGCCAGCACGGCGGCGCAGTACAAGCTGCCGCCGAACATCGTGCTTTTGTGATTGATATTCGGGTCCAGCGGTAACTCCAGACGCAGTTGCTGCCCTTGCCAGCTCAGCACCTTGAGGCCCATCTCGCGGGTCAGCGGGATGTCATGATGCAGCACCTGTTCCAAATAGCGGCTGTTGTTCTTCATGCAGGATCCTTTCGATCAATCAAGTTCATCGGCAGTGCTGCCACTGCTGTCACCAAAGCTCAGACCGTGTTTGCGCAACTTGTCGTGCAGGGTTTTGCGTGGCAGCCCGAGGGCTTCGGCGAGGCTGCGTACCGAGTTGTGAGGTCGGGTCAGTTCCGCAGCGATCAAGGCGCGTTCAAAGCTTTCAACCTGTTCGCTGAGCCCGCCCCCGGTGGCTGGCATGTTCGGTACTTCACTGCCTTCGAGTGCCAGGTCCAGGCCAAGGGCAAAGCGTTCCGCGGCGTTTTGCAGTTCGCGCACATTGCCTGGCCAAGTGTGACGCAACAGTAGGGCGCGTTGCCCCGGTTGCAGCTCATGTCTGGGCAATCCGTGGCGCGTGCTGGCGGAGTCGGCGAAGTGCTGGAACAGCATCAACGCATCTTCGCCACGCTCGCGCAACGGTGGGATTTTTAGTGAGGCGACATTCAGTCGGTAATACAAATCGGCGCGGAACCGTCCCTGATCGGCAGATTGACGCAGGTCTTCCTTGGTCGCGGCGATCACCCGGATATCCAATGGGATCTGCTGATTACCGCCCAAGCGCTCGACCACACGCTCTTGCAGCAAGCGCAGCAATTTGACCTGCACATCCAGGCTCATGCTTTCAATTTCATCGAGAAACAGCGTGCCGCCGTTGGCGAATTCGAACTTGCCAATCCGGCGTTTTTGCGCCCCGGTGAACGCGCCCGGTTCATGCCCGAACAGCTCACTTTCGACAACGGACTCGGCCAGCGCGCCCGCGTTGATCGCGACAAAAGGCCCGGCGCGGCGGTTCGACAGGTCGTGCAAGGCGCGCGCGACCACCTCTTTGCCGGCACCGGTTTCGCCGAGGATCAGCACGTCGGCCTTGGTCGCGGCAAGGGCGCCGATCTGTTCGCGTAAACGCAACATCGGCGCGGACTGGCCGACCAGGCGTGTGCTCAATTGCTGACGATCACTCAACGCCAGGCGCAGGCTGCGGTTGTCCAGCACCAGACGGCGCAGATCGAGCGCACGGCGCACGCTGTCGAGCAGGGCGTCGCTGGCGAAGGGTTTCTCCAGGAAGTCATAAGCGCCAGCACGCATGGCCTGCACCGCCAGCGGCACGTCGCCGTGACCGGTAATCAGCAGCACGGGCAGGTCTGGGTCTTGGGTGTGCAGTTGCGCGAGCAGTTCGAGCCCATCCATGCCTTGCATGCGGATATCGCTGACGACCACACCTGGCCAGTCGCGCTCAATCCGGCTGGCCACACCCTTGGCTTCGGCCAGGGGCAGAACTTTCAGGCCCGCGAGGTCTAGGGTCTGACCGAGAGCGCCTCGCAAATGCGGGTCGTCGTCGATCAGCACGACCTGAATTCGGCTGTCGATGGCGTAGTCCGTACTCATGCAGATAGATCCTCTGGCGGTTGAAGACTGACCCCGGACGCCCCGGCCCGCAAGCGCAGCGTTAGTAGGGCGCCGCCGTCGGGATGGTTGGCAAACAGCAGCTCACCGCCTAGCGCACGCATCAGAGTGTCGCAAATCGCCAGGCCCAGGCCCAAACCCTGAGTACGGGTCTTGGTGGTGAAGAACGGTTCGCGGGCGCGGGCCAGTGCCTCTTTGGAAAACCCCGGGCCATTGTCGCGAATGTGCAGATTGACGCCTTCAGCAGTCTGTTCGGCGCTCAACCAGAGTTTGCGTGGCGGGCCTTTTTCGGTGAGCGCATCAAGGGCGTTGGCCAGCAAATTACCCAATACCTGACGCAAGCGGGTTTCGCCGGCTTGAACCCATAACGTCGCGTCCGGCAGGTCGCGTATCAGCTCGACCTCCATCGCCCGACGACGTTTGGCCAGCAACGCCAGGGCATCATCGAGCGCCGGTTGCAGGGCGACGCTTTCCGGCGCATGCCGATCCCGGCGGGCGAAAGCGCGCAGATGGGCGATGATCGAGGCCATGCGCCCGGTCAGTTCGCTGATCAGTTTGAGGTTGCTCCGGGCGTCTTCGGTGCGTTCATGGTCGAGCAGCACTTCGGCGTTTTCCGCATAGCTACGGATTGCCGCCAGCGGTTGATTGAGTTCGTGGCTAATGCTCGCGGACATGGTCCCCAGTGCGGAGAGTTTGCCGGCCTGCACCAGTTCGTCCTGTGCGCGGACTAATTCCTGCTGCGCTTGCTCGCGTTCCAGCACTTCTTGCTTGAGTCGGCTGTTCAGGCCTTCGAGGTCGGCGGTACGTTCAATCACGCGCATCTCGAGCTGGTGGCGGCCCTTGGCTTCGAAGGCAATGCGGTCCAGGTAGTGTCGTCGTCGTTGCATGATCAGACCCAGTAACAGCATCAGCACCAACAGGGTCGCAGCGCCGACAGCCACCACGGTCCGCACTGGCCGGTCGACCAGTGTGCGTGGGGCGAGGATATTCACGGTCCAGCCCGTCTCGTCGATATGTTGGGTTTGCGTCAGCCACGCGTTCTCATTGAGGGTCAGCGGTTTTGGATTTCGGGTTGGATAGGGTTGGATGGCGGTAATGGCGTTCTGTTGGGCCTCGTTCAATGGGCGGGTTGCGCGGAAGCGCCATTCCGGGTTCGAGGTCAGGATCACCACACCGTTGTGATCGGTCAGCAGCAACTGCTCCGGTGTCTTGCCCCACAAGGTTTCGGTGTCGTCCAGGTTGACCTTGACCACCAGCACACCGATCACCTTATCGCCATCGTGTACGGCACCGGCAAAGAAATAGCCCCGTTTGCCAGACGTCGTGCCCAAGCCGAAAAAGCGCCCCAAGCGCCCGGCCATGGCTTCGCTGAAATAAGGACGGAAGGCAAAGTTGCTCCCCACGAAACTGTCGTGTTTGTCCCAGTTGGACGCCGCCAGTGTCTTGCCTCTGGGATCCATCAGGTACATCACCTCGGCGCCGGTCTGCTCGCGGATGTCTTTGAGTAACCGGTTGGCATTTTCCAGGGCGAGCGTTTGCTCCGGGTTCGCCAGCACCGCACGCAGGGCAGGCAGATCCCCCAGGATTTGCGGCAGTACCTCATAGCGATGCAGGGTGCCGAGCAGGTTGGCGACGTAGAGATCCAGCGTCTGGCGATTCTGGCTGACCAGCTCATTGCCATAGTAACGCTCGGCCAGACGCTGCAGCGGCCACAATAGCGGCGCAAGACAAAGCGCCAGCAGAGCAAGGCTGCGCCAGCGTGGGCGTCGGGCAACGGTGGAGGTCGTGATCATCGTGAACATGCGCCGGTATGTCCGCGTAGAACTGTGGGGGCTGACAGACCGCCTTCGCGAATAAATTCGCTCCCACAGTTGAGCTGCGACGAACCTTGATGGTGGGAGCGAATTTATTCGCGAAGAGGTCATCACACCGTCATCGCTGTTAACCCCGCTTCACTTCGGCACATTATGCCTACTGCTGACCGGCTAAGCACTCCAGCAACGCTTGATGCCAGTCGGGCTGTTGAACCTGCCATTCCCGGTGCAAAAGACTGCAATCGAGGCGCGAGTTCAGTGGGCGTTCCGCCGGTGTCGGGTAGGCACTGGACGGAATAGCTTTCAGCGTCGCGCAGGGCTTGCCTTGCTTGATCAGTTGCTCACCAATGGCCTGGGCAAAACCGAACCACGATGTCTCGCCACTGGCGGTCAGGTGATAAGTCCCCCAAGCGCTGGCCTGTCCATCGCGCCAGCGTTCGATCAGCAGGCGCGTGCTGTGGGCGATAGTGCCGGCCCAGGTGGGTGCGCCAATCTGGTCCGAGACGATGCTCAGTTCGGCGCGCTCTTGCAGCAAGCGTTGCATGGTCAGCAGGAAGTTGCGCCCGTGCAGGGAATAAACCCAACTGGTGCGCAGGATCAGGTGTTTGCCCCCCACAGCAGCAATCGCCTGTTCGCCTGCCAGCTTGCTACGGCCATACACACCCAGCGGATCAGGCACGTCCTGCTCGGTATAGGCCGAGGCTTTTTTGCCGTTGAACACGTAGTCGGTGGAGTAGTGAATCAACGGGATGCCCAGCCGATCAGCCTCTTCAGCGAAAATACCCGGTGCCGTGGCATTGATCGCGAACGCCAGTTCGGGCTCGTTTTCCGCCTGATCAACCGCTGTGTGCGCTGCGGCATTGATGATCAAGTCCGGACGCAGTGCCCGGACATGGTCGCGAATGGCCTCGGGCTGGCTCAGGTCCAACTGCTCGCGACTTAGCACGTGCAGTTCGCCGATGTCCGCGAGGCTTTTCTGTAACTCGCGTGAAACTTGCCCGTGCTGGCCGCTGATCAGTATTTTCAGTGGGGGTGTGGAGGACGGTTTCATGGAAACAGTTCAGCCTCGTTCAGACGCTTGCCGTTTTGATCTTTCTCCGACAGTTTTGGGGTGTCGGTGAGCTGCCAGTCGATTGCCAGATCAGGGTCGTCCCAGCGAATGCAGCGCTCGGCACGGGGTTGATAGTAATCGGTGGTTTTGTAGAGGAATTCGGCATAGTCGCTGAGCACCAGGAACCCATGGGCAAAGCCTTGCGGAATCCACATCTGGCGATTGTTCTCGGCGGAAAGCAGGACGCTGGTCCAGCGGCCGAAGTTCGGTGAGTGGCGGCGAATATCCACCGCGACATCGAGCACTTCACCGGCCGTGACCCGAACCAATTTGCCTTGGGCTTGTTCCAGTTGGTAATGCAGGCCCCGCAACACGTCCTTTTGTGAGCGTGAGTGGTTGTCCTGAACGAACTGGGCTTCTATCCCGGTCGCGTGTTCGAATTCGCGCGCATTGAAGCTTTCATAAAAAAACCCACGCTCGTCGCCGAACACCTTGGGTTCAAGGATCAGGACGCCAGGCAGTTCAGTGGGTACAACCTTCATTGATATTCCCCAGCCAGCTTGAACAGGTATTGGCCATAGCCGGTCTTGCCGAATGCATCGGCACGTTTGAGCAGTTGCTCGCGATCAATCCAGCCGTTCTGGAATGAGATTTCTTCCAGGCACGCCACTTTCAGACCTTGGCGATGTTCGATGGTCTGAACGTACTGCGAGGCTTCCAGCAGGCTATCGTGGGTGCCGGTATCCAGCCACGCAAAACCCCGACCGAAGCGCTCGACCCGCAGATCGCCGCGTTCCAGGTAGGCATTGTTGACGTCGGTAATCTCCAGCTCGCCACGAGGCGAAGGCTTGACCGCTTTGGCGATCTGGATGACATCGTTGTCGTAGAAATACAGCCCCGTCACGGCGTAGCTGGATTTCGGATTTTTCGGTTTTTCTTCGATGGACAGCGCACGGCCACTCTCATCGAAATCAATCACGCCGAAACGCTCTGGATCCTTGACCCAATAACCGAAGACCGTTGCGCCTTTAGGGTGCTCAGAGGCGCTTTGCAGCTGTTCGCTGAAATGCTGTCCGTGGAAAATGTTGTCGCCTAGAATCAGGCACACCGGGTCATCCCCGATGAATTCCTCGCCAATCAGAAACGCCTGGGCCAGACCGTCTGGCGTGGGCTGTTCGGCATAGTGGAAATGCACGCCGAACTGGCTGCCATCGCCCAGCAGGTTGCGATACTGCGGCAAGTCCTGTGGGGTGGAAATGACCAGGATTTCACGGATGCCCGCCAGCATCAGCACCGAGATCGGGTAATAGATCATCGGTTTGTCATAGACCGGCAGCAGTTGTTTGGAAACACCCAGCGTGATGGGGTGCAGGCGCGTACCCGAGCCTCCTGCCAAAACGATGCCTTTCATCATGCGATCAAATCCTTGAGGTCAGTGAAGCCCAGTCGTTGGCCTTGGTAGCTGCCGTCCTGAACCCGATGGCACCAGTCTAGATTATCCAAATACCACTGCACGGTTTTGCGTAGACCCGATTCGAAAGTTTCTTCAGGGGTCCAGCCCAATTCGCGTTCGATCTTGCTGGCATCGATGGCATAGCGCATGTCGTGGCCTGGGCGATCGGTTACGTAAGTGATCAAATCAGCGAAATTCGCCACGCCCGGCGGGTGCTCCGGTGCCAGCTCTTCAAGCAGCGCGCAGATGCCACGGACCACGTCGATGTTCTTCTGTTCGTTGTGTCCGCCAATGTTGTAGGTCTCGCCGACAACACCTTCGGTCACCACTTTAAGCAGCGCGCGGGCATGGTCTTCGACATACAGCCAGTCACGCACTTGCAGGCCATTGCCATACACCGGCAGCGGCTTGCCCGCCAAGGCATTGAGGATCACCAGCGGGATCAGCTTTTCCGGGAAGTGGAACGGCCCGTAGTTATTGGAACAGTTGGTGACAACGACCGGCAGGCCGTAGGTGCGATGCCAGGCCCGAACCAGGTGATCCGACGCCGCTTTACTGGCCGAGTAAGGCGAGCTTGGCGCGTAAGGCGTGGTTTCGGTGAACAGGTCGTCGACGCCGTGCAGGTCGCCATACACCTCATCGGTGGAAATATGGTGGAAGCGGAACGCCGCACGTTCGGCTTCAGGCAGCTTGCTCCAGTAGGCGCGCGTGGCCTCGAGCAGGCTGTAGGTGCCCACGATGTTGGTCTGGATGAACTCCGCCGGACCATCAATAGAACGGTCGACGTGGGACTCAGCCGCCAAATGCATGATCGCGTGCGGTTGGAAGCGTGCCAGCACAGCACTGACAGCAGCCTGATCAACGATATCGGCCTGCACAAACTCATAGCGGGTGTTGGTCGCAATGCTGTGCAGCGACTCCAAATTGCCGGCGTAGGTCAGTTTGTCGAAATTGAGCACTTCGTGATCAGTGTTCTGGATCAAGTGGCGGATCAGCGCCGAACCGATAAAGCCGGCACCGCCTGTAACGAGTATTCGCATGGGTTTGCCTTCTTCCCTGGATGGATATTAAGCAGATGAGGCATAGCTTGTCGGCAGGAGAGGGTGGGTGCAAGTGCGATTGATCAAGAATGGGGGCAAGAAGTGATGAAAAAAACGCATGGGGGGTGGGGATAACGTCAGAAAACCGCCAGCGCGGGTGGCCGCTATCAACTGTTTGGCTGCGAATGAAGCAATGCGGTGTTCAGGTCTTGGCCGTAAGGATAGAAGCCGTCCACCCACCCCTCGTTGTAATTTTTTCTGAACACGGGGGTTGCGCATCGCTCACCCAACGGGCGATATAAGCGGCTAACAAGAACCGTTGAGGTCGTTATGCCGCTCGCCACGTTGATTCGCCGTTCCAGTCTGCCGTGCCCCGAAGTCAGCGCCGAGCAGGCGTTGCTGTTGCTTGAGCAGCATTACGGGTTGAGCGGGACGCTCAAGGAGCTGGGCAGTCAGCAGGACCGTAACTACCTGCTCGACAGCGCTCAAGGGCGCTATGTCTTGAAGATTTGCCACGGTGATTATTCGCTGCGCGAGCTTCAGGCACAGCACGCGGCGCTGGGGCATTTAGGGGCGGAGCCAGGGGTGCGTGTGCCTCGGGTGATGGCGGCCAGCAACGGTGAGGAGTTGCTCTCGCTGGAGATCGGTGGGCGGGCTGTGCAGGCGCGGTTGCTTGAGTTTATCGACGGTCAGTCATTGGCCCATTTGCCCCACCTGAGTCGCGACGTGGTGGTGGGCTTGGGCGAACTGTGTGCCCAGGTCGATCTGGCGCTGGCGAGCTTTCAGCACGCGGGGCTGGAGCGAACGCTGCAGTGGGACCCTCGGCATGCCGATGCGTTGATCAAACATCTATTACCGGTCATCAAAACCCCCGAAGAGCGCGCCTTGCTCGCACACGCTGCCGAGCAGGCGCAGCGTCGTCTACGCCCGTTAGTGGCGAAGCTACCAGTGCAAGCGATTCACTTGGACATCACCGAATACAACGTCGTCTGGCAACGCGATCAGCAGCGTCAATGGCAGTTGCAGGGCTTGATTGATTTCGGCGATTTGGTCATCACCTGGCGAGTCGCCGATCTGTCGGTGACGTGCGCGGCGCTGTTGCACCATGCCGATGGCGATCCGCTGTACATCCTCCCCGCGATTCAGGCGTATCAGGCCATCAATCCGTTGCACCCAGAAGAATTGCAGGCACTGTGGCCATTGATCGTGGCACGGGCGGCGATTCTGGTGCTCAGCAGCGAACAGCAGGCCAGTATCGAACCGGGCAACACCTATATTCAGGCCAATTTGCAGAGTGAGTGGGGCATTTTCGATGTCGCCACTTCGGTGCCTTTCGACTTGATGGAAGCGGCGATTCTGGCCAGCGTCGGGCTTGCCCAACCCGAGACCCGCGCCGAGTCTTTCTTGCCCTTGCTGCCCAGCCTGAGTGGCCGCGAATTCAGCCTGGTCGACTTGGGTGTACTCAGCACTCATTTCGACGCTGGCAATTGGGAACAGCGCGGTATCGATGAACAGTTGTTGCTTGATGCAGGCATCAAAAACGGCCTGGCCTCCACCCGGTACGGCGAATACCGCTTGTCGCGCACCGTGCCCGACAGCGCCGAAGAGCCTGACACCTGCGCGCTGCATGTCGAACTGCACGTGCCGTCGGGCACTGCGCTGCACGCACCGTTCGCCGGTACAGTGCGCCTGACCGCTGATGCTGCGCTGTGGCTGATCGGCGAGCAGATGAACCTGCGTTTGTGGGGCGTGACCTCGTCGCTGGACTCAGGCAGCCATGTAAGTGCAGGTCAGGAAATTGGCCAGAGCAGCGGTTCGTTGATGGTCCAGCTCTGTCGGGTAACCGATATCAGTCCGCCGCTGTTCAGCACGCCTTCGTGGGCGTCGGCCTGGCAAGTGGTGTGCCCTTCGCCTGCCGCGCTATTGGGATTCGATTGCGATGCACCGCCAATTGAAGACTCAGCGAAATTGCTGGCGCGTCGCGATGCCAGCTTCGCCCGGTCGCAGAAGCACTATTACCAGGACCCGCCGCAGATCGAGCGGGGCTGGCGCAATCACCTGATTGACATGCAGGGCCGGTCTTACCTGGACATGCTCAACAACGTCGCGGTGCTGGGGCATGGGCACCCGCGCATGGCTGAAGAGTCTGCACGGCAGTGGTCGTTGCTCAACACCAACTCGCGCTTTCATTACGCGGCCATCGCCGAATTCTCCGAGCGCTTGCTGGAACTGGCGCCGGACTCAATGGACCGGGTGTTTCTGGTCAACAGCGGCACCGAAGCCAATGACCTAGCGATTCGTCTGGCCTGGGCCTACAGCGGCGGGCGCGACATGCTCAGCGTGTTGGAGGCGTATCACGGCTGGTCGGTGGCGACCGATGCCATTTCCACTTCGATTGCCGACAACCCGAAAGCCCTGAGCACCCGGCCTGATTGGGTACACCCGGTGACGGCGCCGAATACCTACCGTGGCGAATTCCGTGGCAGCGACAGCGCGCCGGATTACGTGCGCAGTGTCGAACACACGTTGGCGAAACTGGCCGAGCAGAAGCGCCAGGTTGCCGGGTTCATCTGCGAGCCGGTGTACGGCAACGCGGGCGGAATCTCGTTGCCACCGGGCTATCTGCAACAGGTGTACGCCAAGGTCCGCGCCCAAGGCGGGGTGTGCATCGCCGACGAAGTGCAGGTCGGTTACGGGCGTTTGGGTCATTACTTCTGGGGCTTCGAAGAGCAGGGCGTGGTGCCGGACATCATCACCATGGCCAAGGGCATGGGCAACGGCCAGCCATTGGGCGCGGTCATCACCCGTCGGGAAATCGCCGAAGCGCTGGAGGCCGAGGGCTATTTCTTCTCATCTGCGGGCGGTAGTCCGGTCAGTTGCCGCATCGGCCTGGCCGTGCTCGATGTGATGGATAAGGAGCAGCTGTGGGAAAACGCCCGAGTGGTGGGCGGCCATTTCAAGGCACGCCTCGACGCCTTGATCGATAAACATCCATTGGTCGGCGCAGTGCATGGATCAGGCTTCTATCTGGGCGTGGAATTGATCCGCGACCGGGAAACCCTGGAGCCGGCCACTGAAGAAACCGCCTACCTGTGTGATCGTCTGCGTGAACTGGGGATCTTCATGCAACCCACAGGCGACTACCTGAACATCCTCAAGATCAAACCGCCGATGTGCACCACCCGGCAGAGTGTGGATTTCTTTGTGGATACGGTGTCGAAGGTGTTGGACGAACTGGGTTGACCCGAATGATGCAGTGATCGTGCGGGCCTCTTCGCGAATGAATTCGCTCCCACGGTATACACAGAACCCCTGTGGGAGCGAATTCATTCGCGAAGGGGGAGACAAGGAAAGTCAGCCTTATAATCGATTGTTATCGGCTTAAAATCCTAATTACTTATTGCGGCCATAAAATCATCCTTCCAAAGCCGATTTTTATCGGCTATAAAGTCGTCAAGATTGTCATGGGTCGTCTGCTAAGGTGATGGCCCCACCGTATTTGCCCAGGAGGAGTTTTCCATGAGCCGTATCGTTACCGTCGCCGCCACCCAGATGGCCTGTTCCTGGGACCTTGAAGCGAACATTGAAACCGCTGAAAAGCTGGTACGCGAAGCCGCTGCCAAAGGCGCGCAGATCATCCTGATTCAGGAACTGTTCGAGACCCCGTATTTCTGCCAGAAGCCGAACCCGGACTATCTGCAGTTGGCCACGACCATGGAAGAAAACGTTGCCATCAAGCACTTCCAGAAAATCGCCAAAGAATTGAAAGTTGTGCTGCCGATCAGCTTCTTCGAACTGGCGGGCCGGGCACGTTTCAACAGCATCGTGATCATCGACGCTGACGGCACCAACCTCGGGATTTATCGTAAAAGCCATATCCCGGATGGCCCTGGCTATCACGAGAAGTACTACTTCAACCCGGGCGACACTGGCTTCAAAGTCTGGCAAACCCGGTACGCGAAAATCGGCGTGGGCATCTGCTGGGATCAGTGGTTCCCGGAGTGCGCCCGCAGCATGGCGTTGCTGGGTGCGGAAATCCTGTTCTACCCGACGGCCATCGGCAGCGAGCCGCATGACAAGACCATCAGCTCCCGCGACCACTGGCAGCGTGTGCAACAAGGCCATGCCGGCGCTAACTTGATGCCGCTGATTGCCAGCAACCGCATCGGTAACGAAGAGCAGGACGGCTACGACATCACGTTCTACGGCTCGTCGTTCATCGCTAACCAGTTCGGCGAAAAAGTCGCAGAGCTCAACGAAACCGAAGAAGGTGTGCTGGTTCACAGCTTCGACCTCGACGAACTTGAGCACACCCGCAGCGCCTGGGGTTCTTTCCGTGACCGTCGTCCAAACCTGTACGGCGCGATCAAAACGCTCGACGGTTCCCTGGAGTCCTGATCGCCATGACCACGCTGAAAAGCACACCGCGCGCTGACGGCTTCCACATGCCAGCCGAATGGGCGCCGCAAACCCAGACTTGGATGATCTGGCCCGAGCGCCCGGACAACTGGCGTCTGGGCGGCAAGCCGGTCCAGAGCGCACACGTCGCGTTGGCCAAAGCCATCGCGCGTTTCGAACCCGTGACCGTCGGCGTTTCAGCCGCGCAATACGATAACGCCCGTGCGCGCCTCGACGTGCCGAACATTCGTGTCGTGGAAATCAGCAGCAACGATGCCTGGATACGGGACACCGGTCCGACCTTTGTCATTAATGACAAGGGCGCAGTGCGCGGCGTCGACTGGGGCTTCAACGCCTGGGGTGGTTTCGACGGCGGTCTGTATTCGCCGTGGAACCTCGACGAGCAGGTGGCCAGCAAGGTGCTGGAAATCGAACGTTGCCCACGTTACGTGACCGAAGGCTTTGTGCTTGAGGGCGGCTCGATTCACGTCGACGGCGAAGGCACGCTGATTACCACTGAAGAATGCCTGCTCAATCGCAACCGCAACGCGCATCTGTCTCGCGAAGAAATCGAAGCGGTGCTGCATGATCATCTGGCGGTAGAGAAGGTTATTTGGTTGCCGGACGGTCTGTACAACGACGAAACCGACGGCCATGTTGATAACTTTTGTTGCTACGTGCGCCCTGGCGAAGTGTTACTGGCCTGGACCGATGATCCAAAAGACCCCAACTATCCGCGCTGCCAGGCGGCGATGGCCGTCCTGAAAAACGCTCGCGATGCCAAAGGTCGTACATTGATCGTGCATAAAATGCCGATCCCCGACCCGCTGTTTGCCACCGAAGAAGAGTGCGCAGGCGTCGATCAGGTGCACGGCAGTCAGGAGCGCAACCCTTTTGTGCGTCTGGCCGGTTCCTACGTCAACTTCCTGATCGTCAATGGCGGCCTTATTGCGCCGAGCTTTGACGACCCACTCGATGAAACGGCGCGTGAGATTCTGCAGCGCCTGTTCCCGGAACATGAAGTTGTCATGGTGCCAGGCCGTGAATTGTTGCTCGGTGGCGGAAATATTCATTGCCTGACGCAACAACAACCGGCCCCGCACAAGGGCTGATTTGGTCTCGTTCTTGCTACTCAAAAGCCCATCAATCGATGGGCTTTTTTTCGTTGACGTCAAATAACCGACCTATACTGCCTTTCGCGGTGCTGTCATAAAGCACAGGTACATTTAGCGGCTCAGGACTCAAGAGGTTGTCCCACATGAACGCAGGTATTGAGCACACCGTTGCTCGTGATTTGTCTGCAAGTAGCGAAGCACGCCAGCTAATGGCGGACTGGTTAAGGACAACCAAAACATCCCAAGCGCCAGACTCGCGACAGCTGCTTCAGGCCCGCTACCCGGTCGGATTGATCAGCGATACCGAGATAGATGTATTGATCCGTATTTTGTATCGTTGAGTGTCTACAATTGACACCCCTGGTGACCCACGGCTAGGATCCGCCCCCGCCTGTGGCTACCCGCCATGTACGTAGCATCAGTAGTCCACTGCGATGATTTCGTGCGGGCCTTTCGAGTCGGTCCCCTAGACCTGATTCAAAGGCCGCAAACCCCTGTTCGGCCAAGGCCACAGCGCGTGATCAACTCGTATTAAGGAAAACAAGATGTTGAATGTACGTAGTGGCGTGATCGCCCTGGGCGTGATGTGCGCGACTCAAGCGATGGCCGGTGGGCAAACGGATTCCAAGGGTTTTGTCGAAGACAGCAGCCTCAACCTGCTCCTGCGCAACGCTTACATCAGCCGTGATTACAAAAACGGCGTCCAGGACAAAGCCGAGTGGGGCCAGGGCATTACCGCCGACTTCGCATCGGGCTTCACTCAGGGCACCGTCGGCGTGGGCGTCGATGCATTCGCGCTGTACGGCGTTCGTCTGGACGGCGGCAAGGGCAAAAGCGGCAGAGCCGGTATCGACTTCTTCAAGCAAGGCGACAGCGGCGAAGCGGCTGACGACCTCTCCAAAGGCGGCGCTGCAATCAAGGCGCGTTTCTCCAATACCGTGATCAAGTACGGCGATCAAATGCCGTCGCTGCCAGTACTGAGCTACGACAACGTGCGTCTGCTGCCGGAAAGCTTCACCGGCACCCTGATTACGTCCAAGGAAATCGAAGGCCTTGAACTGAACCTGGGCCGTTTCACCGCCGAATCGCGCAAAAGCGCCGAAGGCCGTGATAGCGGCGATCTGAAGAGGATCGACGTCTACGGTGGTAGCTACAAATTCACTGACAGCTTCAGCGCGGCGTTTTACGCCTCCAACGACGAAGACGTGCTGAAGAAGCAATACCTCAACCTTAACTACGTGGTTGCACTCCAGAAGGATGAGTCGCTGACGTTCGACTTCAACGAGTACAAGACCACGCTGGACAAAGATTTCGCTGTCAACGATGCACGCGACAACAAAATCTGGAGCCTGGCGGCGACCTATGCGTTGGGTATCCACTCCTTCACCGTCGCGCACCAGCGCAGCACGGGCGATACCGGCTACAGCTACGGCGGCTACCGCAACAATGGCGGCACCGGTGACGGTGGCAACACCATCTACCTCGCCAACTCCTACTGGTCTGACTTCAACGCCAAGGACGAACGTTCCTGGCAGCTAGGTTACGGCATCAACCTGGGCACGCTCGTGGTGCCAGGCCTGACCTACAAAGTCGCCTACGTACGCGGCGACCACATCGACGACGGCACCGGCCGTGGCAATGGCGAAGAGCGTGAAATCTTCAGCCAACTGCAATACGTCGTGCAAAACGGACCAGCGAAAAACCTGTCCGTGCGCCTGCGCAACTCCTTCCTGCGCGTCTCCGACAACGCCAGCGCCTACAACGACGAAGGCAACGAAACCCGGATCTTCGTGGACTATCCGATCAGCATCTTCTGATGCTTGAACGTGTGAAGTGCTGATAAGAAACGCCTCGGGTTGATCGAGGCGTTTTTGTTTTTTTGGGGTGTCAAACACGCGGCCGTGACCACCTTCGCGTACGGCGGCAGCCATCACGCATTGATGGCGACAACCCACGGCGCTCGTTACCATGCACAAACCCCCTCGCACCCGGTCACCGCAATGGCCCTCGCTGCACCGCCCGACTTCAGTGACACCACCGTTCCCGTGCAGCCCTTGGCGCGGACGTATCCGCGTGGTCTGTATATCGAGCCGCACGAACATGTCTGGGGGCAGGTGCTGTACGCCATGTCCGGCGTCATGTGGCTCGAAACCCCACACGAAGCACTGGTCATCCCGCCGCACCGTGCAGTGTGGTTGCCGCCGGGTGTGGTGCATGGGATTCGGGTGGTGTCGGACCTGGAAATGCGCAACATCTACCTGCGCCCGGCGATTGCCGCGACGTTGGAAGGTACCGTGCAGGTCATTGAGGTCGGGCGCCTGCTGCGTGAGCTGATCCTTAATCTGGTGGGACAAGCTCAGGACCCGGCGGGGCAGGACCAACAAGGTCTGGATTACTACGAGGCGGTCGTCGGCCTTGCGCTGCTTGAACTGAAGCGAGCCAAGCGAACCGTGCTAAAAATCCCCCTGCCGGACGACTCCGACCGTCGCCTGATCAACCTGTGTCAGGCGGTTATGGCGTCGCCCTCGCTGGCGGTGTCCTTCGAGCAACACGCGGAAAATGCGGGCGCCAGCGTGCGGACCTTGGCCCGCCTATTTCAAACTGCGTTGGGCATGGGCTTTGCTGAATGGCGGCGACAGGTGCAATTGGCGACGGCGGTTGCCGAGCTGATTCAGGGCGTGCCGGTCAGCACCATCGCGCGCGACCTCGGCTATTCGCCCAGCAGCTTCAGCGATATGTTTCGCCGCGAACTGGGCGTGAGCCCTTCGCAGTACCCGGTCGGCGAACGCATCGCCTGACGATGACCTGCTTTTTTGCCCGGCGCTTTTTTGGCAGAGAGGCAGAAGCAGTTGACCGACAGCCTTTCTCACCCGCTCTTACACTCTGGTCACCTTAAATGCTGTCGCTCAGCCCCATGGCGCGACGCGATGTCCTGAGATGGAGCCCATCATGAACGCACTGCAATTTTCCAAAACCGGCGACCTCGCTGCCCTGCAATACATCGATGTGCCCAAGCCCATACCTGCCGAGGGCGAAGTATTGATCCAGGTGAAGGCCGCCGGCCTCAACCCCAGTGACGTGAAAAACGTACTCGGGCGCTTTCCCTACACCACCCTGCCGCGCATCCCCGGTCGGGACTTCGCCGGTATCGTCGTGGAAGGTCCGCAGGCATTGATCGGTCAAGAAGTCTGGGGTACCGGTAAAGAGCCGGGCTTCTTCCGCGACGGCTCGCATGCCGAGTATTTGACCCTGCCCGCCAAAGGCGTCGCCCTCAAACCCAAAGCCTTGAGCTTCGCCCAGGCCGCCAGCCTTGGCGTACCGTTCACCACCGCATGGGATGCCCTGGAACGTAGCCTGGTAACTGCCAACACCCGCCTGCTGGTGATCGGCGCCAACGGTGCAGTCGGCAGTGCAGCCCTGGCCCTGGCAAAAATCCGCGGTGCCCACGTCCTCGGTGCAGTGCGTCGGCCCGAACAGGTCAAAGCGCTCAACGACCAAGGCTTCAACGCCATTCAACTCGACACCCCCGAAGACCTCGCCGCCAGCGTCAACGCAGTCTTCACCGGCGGCGCCGACGTCATCTTCGACACCACCGGTTTCTGGCTCCCTGCCGCCGTCACCGCCCTGGCCCCCTTCGGCCGCATCGCTATCATCGCAGCGCCCATCGATGGGTATGTGCAACTGCCTGCGTTGGCGCTGTATCGCAAAGGCGGGTCTGTTGTGGGGATCAACTCATTGCTCTACGGGACAGAAGCGTGTGCTGGAATGCTGGACCAATTTGGGCGGTTTTTTGATGAAGGATTATTACCGTTGCCAACCGGCTTGTTTGAGTCGCCGTTGAGTGAGGGGCTGGCGCGGTATGACGAGGTGAACAAGGGGAGCGGGGATAAGGTGGTTTTGCTGCCTTAAAACGGGGGGCCGGAGGCCGGTTTGCTGGCCTCCAGGACGTCGCGCCAGGGATTGTTACCGTTTCGGTAAAGAACATTATGCTTCTTTTGGGTATAACTATATAACCATCCTTGTAAACTACGCACATTCCCTAGCAAGCGAATCACGCAGGGCATGGTACTTCGTGTTAGACCCCACTCTAAACGGTTTAACAACTTCATCCGCCTCCCCGGCAAGTGAAGTCAGTCAGTTGTGATTGATTTAAAGGCCTGTAAATAAAATGAAAAGTTTAATCGTACTTGCGTTGGTCGGTTTCTCTACAATCGCCGCTGCTGACGAAGTGCAAGCTGTTAGTAATCCAGCTGTTGAACAATACACATACGCCATGAAACTCGATATTGCTAAAGTTATTAGCATGGATTCAGTTCCAGATACATGTGGTGTTGTTCCAGTGCACATGACCTACGAAGACCATCAAGGTCAGCGTCACACACTCGAATACAGCGTGATGGGTAACGGCTGCTCAAACGGCTAAGCCTCACGCTTCAAGCAGAGCTGTGACCCAAGCCCCCTCCTATGAGGGGGCTTTTTGTTGTGCGCGCGTTAGGGCGCACGCCCTCGGCAACGGCTGCTGGTCATCGTGCAGCGCGTAGACCGGGCCGCTGACTGATCGGCGCAACGCCTGGGAAAACACCCTCTCAGACATTGTTACCGTTTCGGTAAAGAATATTATGGTTCTTTTGGGTTTAACTAAATACCCACCCTTGTAAACTACACACATGCCCTAGCAAACGAACTAAGCAGGGCGTGGTACTTCGTGTTAGACCTAACTCTTAATGGTTTAACAACTTCTTCCGCCGCGTTGGCAAATGAAGTCAGTCAGCTGTGATTGATTTAAAGGCCTGTCAATAAAATGAAAAGCTTAATCGTACTTGCATTTGCCGGTTTCTCTACATTCGCAGCGGCTGGCGAAGTTCAAGCTGTTAACGCGTCCGCCACGGAACTTGATGTCGCTAAAGTCATTAGCATGGACTCGGTTCCGGATACATGTGGTGTCGCTCCAATGCAAATGACCTACGAAGACCATCAAGGTCAGCGTCACACCCTCCAATACAGCGTGATGGGTAACGGCTGCTCAAACGGCTAAGCCTCACGTTTCAAGCAGAGATGTGACCCAAGCCCCCTCCTGAGAGGGGGCTTTTTGTTGCGCGCGCGTTAGGGCGCGGTGCGCGTAAGCGCAAGCTGGTCGGTTGGCGTCGACGCTGCTATCGCCCGAGAGGCCGGGACTGTCTGTTGACTTGCCTAGCCAGGCACGCCTAAGCTTCACATCTTGTAACAACTGAGATCGCATCGCCTTGGACAGTCATTGTAGTAAATCGGAAAAATTTTCCGTACATGCTTGGCACGACCTCAGCTAGATTCCCTTAGCCAACGTCTTGCCCAGTGCAGGACGTTGCGCGCATCAGTATCAAACTCCTTCGCGTAACTAAAACAGTAAACCTAAGCGCACAGATTTTTACCTGCGCTCCCAGATTGCCGCGCGCGTCTTACGTTCGCTGCGGTCGTAGGTTTTTGTACCCGTCGTCTGCGTCCATTTGCGCAGTGGCGGTTGTTTTAACGTGATCGTACCGCCAGGTGCGGAAAGGAGGGCGTCATGCCATCTCGATATTTGAAGCTGTGCCGCCACGCAAAACATGAAGGAGAAACCGTCTATGGACCCCAGTAGTAGTAGCTCGGTCACTCTGACTGAAATGGCGGCGCCTAGCGGGCAGTAGTACAACCATTACTGGCTGATCTCTCTCCGCGTTTTCCCCCGCATTTCTCTCAGCGTGACCTCCTCAGAGCCCTGACCTCTTCCGGTCGGTGGTTTAGTGCCCGTTTATTTTGCTTTTCACAGCGCCAGGATGCCTGATTTTTCCTCTGATGCCGGCCAATAGGCTATGGCTCGAAGAGGGCAAATGTATGCGCCTGTCTGGGGGAAGTGAAGGCACCTCACTGTTACGCTTTTGAGAGATTTCACAATGACCAGCATGAACACAAACGCCGCTGTCCTGGACAGCGCCCATAGCGGAGACATCCGAGGAGCCCTCGGTACCATCCGTCAAAGCGATACCGCCCCACGCAATACCTGGTGGCAGCGCTTCAAAACGCTCCTGGCCATTCTCGGTCCGGGGGTGATTGTGATGGTGGGAGACAATGATGCTGGCGCGTTCAGCACCTATGGCCAGGCCGGCCAGAACTACGGGACTTTACTGTTATGGACAATGGCACTGCTGGTCCCGGTGCTTTATGTAAACCAGGAAATGGTGCTGCGTCTGGGCGTCGTGACGGGTGTCGGCCATGCCCGGCTTATCATTGAGCGCTTCGGCAAGTTTTGGGGGGCGTTCAGCGCCATCGATCTACTAGTTCTTAATGCACTGACCATTGTCACCGAGTTCATCGGCATCAGCCTCGGGATGGACTTTCTCGGCGTGCCTAAAGTGGCTGGGGTGTGCCTGGCCGCAGTATTCATCATGCTCGCGGCGTGCACTGGCGACTTCCGGCGTTTCGAACGCTTCTCTTTGATACTTGTGGTTGGCAGCCTGATTCTCGTGCCCATTTTCGTGATGATCCATCCGCCCATGGCGCAAGTGGCTCACGACTTTTTCGTCCCGCAACTGCCTGCTGACGGCAAGCTGTCGGATGTGATGCTGCTGATCATCGGCATTGTTGGCACCACCGTGGCGCCGTGGCAGCTGTTCTTCCAGCAAAGCTACATAATCGACAAGCGCATCACGCCGCGTTTCATTAACTACGAGCGCGCCGACCTCTGGCTGGGCATCGCGCTTGTGGTGATTGGCGCTGTAGCAATGATTGCCTTTACCGCGCAAGTTTTCGTCGGTCACCCAGAATTCGGCAACTTCACCGATGCGGGTGCCATCGCGACAGGTATTGCCAAATACCACGGTCACCTGCCGGGCGTGCTGTTCGCGATCGGGCTGATCGACGCCAGCATCATTGGCGCAATGGCGGTATCGCTGTCGACCGCCTATGCACTCGGCGACGTACTTAGCTTGAAGCATTCCCTGCACCGCAAACCAGGTGATGCCAAGGGCTTCTATGTCATGTACTGCGGCCTGATCGCGCTCGCTGCGGCGCTGGTGTTGATTCCCGGTGTGCCGCTCGGACTGCTGACAAACGCGGTGCAAACGCTGGCGGGTGTGTTATTGCCAAGTGCCACCGTCTTCCTGTTGTTGCTTTGCAATGATAAAGAGGTGCTCGGCCCATGGGTAAACAACCGTTTCACCAATGTGATTACCGCCTTCATTGTGACGGTGCTGGTGCTGCTGTCGGTCATCCTGACCGCTGCGGTAGCGTTCCCGGACATGTCCGGTGAAACCATCACCAACATCCTCATCGGCGGTGGCATGGTGGGACTCGTCATCGCAATTGCGGTGAATGTGCTGCATGCCCGCGAGGCGGCTAATAATGGCAGGTCGCTCGACCCCGTTAAGATCACCACGAAAATGCTACACAACTGGAGGATGCCTCCACTTGATCAGTTGAAGCCGATGATAATGTCGCAACGCAACCGCATCTGGATGGGCGTGCTGCGCGGCTATCTGGTGGTGGCAATGGGCATGGCAATTTACAAGGTAGTCCAGTTGGCGCTTGCTTAAATGTGTGAGCTGGCGGGATAGAAAGCAACAGCGCTTTTATCCCGCCGATGGCGTCTTACTCGCAGCATTACGATTCACTGGACTGGCTTCTCGGCGGACCACGTTATGCCATTCGCAGGCAAGCCTGCTCCCACAGAGATATGTGATCTGCTGTGCAGCCTGTGAGCAGGCTTGCCTGCGAATGATGCGACTCGATATCGCTGACCCACCAGACAAAGAAAAGCCCCGCATCTGCAGCAATGCTGTTCACTTAAGCCGAAGGTCAGCAGTTTTTGATTGCTCAATCTACGGCGAAAGCCAAGAAAAACGGCATTGCTCCATAGGTGGGGCTTTTTGGAAAAGTTGTGGACGGGTTGTAACGAAGGAAGGCGCTCCGCGCCCTTGAATGGTCGACTTTAAATACCTCTGGATTACCCCTCAGCCTGTCTTTATAGCGCAAGGGGCAATCCCAAGGGATTCGTCTAAACCTAAGCCTCCCAGCCCGCCCCACTGATCGCTGCCTGCGCCAGTGGGTGCAAGTCTGCCCCTTGATGCTCCGTCTGCCAGGCCAGCAATTCCTTGCGCATGCCAGGCGTCCAGAACATCTGCAGATGATTACGCACGCCGAGCACGGCCTGTTGCTGGTCCGGTTCGCCGGCGAAGTACTGGGCGATTTGGTTGGCCATTTTGATCAGGTTGGCAGTGCTCATCGGCGTACCTCTGCTTTTGTTCCGGCGGTGCGTGCCTGGCGGCGTTCGTCGAGCAGGCTTTGTTGTTTGTCGCTGAATTCCTGGTAGCGTTTTTGCCACTCGGAAGGGTGGTAGACGCGGCTGACTTCCACGGCGGTGACCTTGTACTCCGGACAGTTGGTGGCCCAGTCGGAGTTGTCGGTGGTGATGACGTTGGCCCCCGATTCAGGGAAGTGGAAGGTGGTGTACACCACGCCCGGGGCTACCCGTTCGGTGACCCGCGCACGCAGTACGGTCTGTCCGGCGCGGCTGCCGATGCCGACCCAGTCACCTTCGTTGATGCCACGGCTCTCGGCGTCGGTCGGGTGGATTTCCAGGCGGTCTTCGTCGTGCCAGGCGACGTTGTCGGTGCGCCGGGTCTGGGCGCCAACGTTATACTGGCTGAGGATGCGCCCGGTGGTCAGCAGAAGGGGATAGCGATTGTTGACCTTTTCCTCGGTGGGCACGTAGCCGGTGAGCATGAAGCGCCCCTTGCCGCGCACGAATTCCTCGATGTGCATGGTCGGCGTACCGTCCGGTGCCGCGTCGTTGCACGGCCATTGCAGGCTGCCGTGGCTGTCCAGTGCGGTATAGCTGACCTTGCTGAAGGTCGGCGTCAGGCTGGCGATTTCATCCATGATTTCTGACGGGTGCTGGTAGTTCATGGGGTAACCCAGTGCATTGGCCAGGGCCACGGTGCCTTCCCAGTCGGCCTTGCCGCCCAGAGGCTCCATGACTTTGCGCACCCGGGAGATGCGCCGCTCGGCGTTGGTGAAGGTGCCGTCTTTTTCCAGGAACGAGCTGCCCGGCAGGAACACGTGGGCGAACTTGGCGGTTTCGTTGAGGAAAATGTCCTGCACGACGATGCATTCCATAGCCGACAGCGCTGCGGTGACGTGCTGGGTATTGGGGTCGCTCTGGGCGATGTCTTCGCCCTGGCAATACAGGCCCTTAAAGCTGCCGCCCAGGGCTGCCTCGAACATGTTGGGGATGCGCAGGCCCGGGTCGGGTTGCAGGGTGACGTTCCAGGCCTGTTCGAACTGCGCCCGTACCACCTCGTTGGAGATGTGCCGGTAGCCGGGCAGCTCGTGAGGGAAGGAGCCCATGTCGCAGGAGCCCTGAACGTTGTTCTGCCCACGCAGCGGGTTCACGCCCACGCCTTCGCGGCCGATGTTGCCAGTGACCATGGCCAGGTTGGCGATGCCCATGACGGCGGTGCTGCCCTGGCTGTGCTCGGTAACGCCCAGGCCGTAGTAGATCGCGGCATTGCCGCCGGTGGCATACAGACGGGCGGCGGCACGGATGTCGGCAGCGGCTACACCGCAGATGTCACCAAGGACTTCCGGTGAATTTTCCGCGCGGCTGACGAACTCGCGCCAGTGGGCGAAATCGCTGCCCTCGCAACGGGCGTCGATAAAGGCCTGGTTGAGCAGGCCTTCGGTGACGATGACGTGGGCCAGGGCGTTGAGCATGGCGACGTTGGTGCCTGGGCGCAGGGCCAAGTGCAGTTCGGCGCGGGCATGCACCGAGTCCACCAGATCAATGCGTCGCGGGTCGATGACGATCAGCCGCGCGCCTTCACGCAGGCGGCGTTTGAGCTGGGAGGCGAACACTGGGTGGGCGTCGCTGGGGTTGGCGCCCATCACCAGAATCACGTCGGCCTGCATAACCGAGTCGAAACTCTGGGTGCCGGCGGACTCGCCAAGGGTTTGTTTCAGGCCATAGCCGGTAGGCGAGTGACAGACCCGCGCACAGGTGTCGACGTTGTTGTTGCCAAAGGCGGCGCGCACCAGTTTTTGCACCAGGTAGGTTTCTTCGTTGGTGCAGCGGCTGGAGGTGATGCCACCAATGGAGTCGCGGCCGTATTTTTGCTGCAGTCGGCGGAATTCGCTGGCGGCGTAGGTCACCGCTTCATCCCAGCTGACTTCCTGCCAAGGGTCGTTGATGTGCTTGCGGATCATCGGCGTGGTGATGCGATCCGGGTGGGTGGCGTAGCCCCAGGCAAAGCGCCCTTTGACGCAGGAGTGGCCGTGGTTGGCGTGGCCGTTTTTGTCTGGAACCATCCGCACCAGCTTGTCGCCTTTCATCTCGGCGCGGAACGAGCAGCCCACGCCGCAATAGGCACAGGTGGTGATCACGCTGCGTTCGGGCTGACCCAGTTCGACCACGCTTTTTTCCATCAGGGTCGCGGTGGGGCAGGCTTGCACACAGGCGCCGCAGGACACGCATTCCGAGTCGAGGAAGTTATCGCCACCGGCAGCCGCGACCCGGGATTCGAAACCGCGCCCGGTGATGGTCAGGGCAAAGGTGCCCTGGGTTTCTTCGCAGGCGCGCACGCAGCGGTTGCAGACGATGCACTTGCTCGGGTCGTAGTCGAAGTAGGGGTTGGAGGTGTCCTTGACGTCGGCGAGATGGTTGTCGCCTTCATAGCCGTAACGCACCTCCCGCAGGCCGACCTGGCCGGCGACGGTTTGCAGCTCGCAGTTGCCGTTGGCCGAGCAGGTCAGGCAGTCCAGCGGGTGATCGGAGATGTACAGCTCCATGACATTGCGGCGCAGGGTTGCGAGCTTCGGCGTCTGGGTGTGCACGCTCATGCCTTCGCTGACCGGCGTGGTGCAGGACGCCGGGTAGCCGCGCATGCCATCGATCTCCACCAGGCACATGCGGCAGGAGCCGAAGGCTTCCAGGCTGTCGGTGGCACACAGTTTGGGAATGGTGGTGCCCAGCAGCGCGGCGGCGCGCATCACCGAGGTCCCTTCAGGGACACTGATGCTGCGGCCGTCGATGTTCACGGTGATCTGCACCTGGCTGTCGCGGGCCGGGGTTCCAAGGTCGATATCTGTGGCAGGGTCAAAGAGAGTGATCATTGGTCGGCCTCCGAGGGCTGCAGACCGAAGTCGGCGGGGAAGTGCTTGAGGGCGCTGGCCACCGGATAGGAGGTCATGCCGCCCAACGCGCACAGCGAACCGTATTGCATGGTGTCGCACAGGTCCTTGAGGATGATCGCCTGCTCATCACGACCGCTCTGGTCAGGCGCGGCCAGCAGGCGGTCGATCACCTCCACGCCCCGGGTCGAGCCGATGCGGCAGGGGGTGCATTTGCCACAGGATTCCTCGGCACAGAACTGCATCGCAAAGCGCGCCATGCGGGCCATGTCCAGGCTGTCGTCAGCCACCACCACACCACCGTGACCGAGCATGGCGCCGATGGCGGCGAAAGCTTCGTAATCCAGCGGAGTGTCGAATTGCCCTGGCGGAACCCAGGCGCCGAGGGGGCCGCCAACCTGGGCGGCCTTCAGCGGCCGGCCACTGGCGGTACCACCGCCGTAGTCTTCCACCAGTTCCCGCAGGGTCAGGCCAAAGGCCCGTTCCACCAGCCCGCCGTGACGAACATTGCCCGCCAGTTGGAAGGGCATGGTGCCCAGGGAGCGGCCCATGCCGTAATCGCGATAGAACTGCGCGCCCTTGGCCAGAATCAGCGGCACCGAGGCCAGGGTCAGCACGTTGTGCACCAGGGTCGGCAGGCCGAACAGGCCCTGCAAGGCGGGGATGGGCGGCTTGGCGCGGACGATCCCGCGCTTGCCTTCGAGAGAGTCCAGCAGCGCGGTTTCTTCACCGCAGATGTAAGCGCCGGCACCGACGCGCACTTCCATATCGAAAGCCTGGCCGCTGCCGCCGACATTGGCGCCGAGGTAACCGGCGGACCGGGCGATTTCCAGCGCCTCGCGCAGTGTGGCCACGGCCTGTGGGTATTCCGAGCGCACATAGATGTAGCCGTAGCTGGCCCCGACGGTGATGCCTGCAATGGCCATGCCTTCGATCAGCAGGAAGGGGTCGCCTTCCATCAACATGCGATCGGCGAAGGTGCCCGAGTCGCCTTCGTCGGCGTTGCACACAATGTATTTCTGCGCCGCCTGGGTGCCGCGCACCGTGCGCCATTTGATCCCGGCCGGGAAGGCCGCGCCGCCACGGCCACGCAGGCCCGAATCGAACACGGCGGTCGCGGTCTGCTCGCCGCCCAGGGCGATGGCCTGGGTCAAGCCCTCGAAACCGCCATGGGCTTGGTAATCTTCCAGGGACAGCGGCCGGGTAATGCCAGCGCGGGCGAACAGCAGGCGTTGTTGAGTCTTTAGATAAGGCAACTGCTCCACCGGGCCCAAGGCCAGTGGATGGGCGGACGGCTCGCCTTGCAGCGCATCGAGCAGGGACGGCACATCGGCAGCGGTCAGCGGGCCGAAGCCGATACGGCCTTGCGGGCTGTCCATTTCCAGCATCGGTTCCAGCCAGTACAGGCCGCGAGAACTGGTGCGTTGCAGGTCCAGCGGCAGATTGCGTTCCCGGGCCTGAGCGGCAAGGGCCACGGCCACCTCATCGGCACCCACGGCACGGGCAAGAGAATCACCGGGCAGATAGAGGCACGGCATTATGCGTTCTCCTGGCAAGCATCGAGCAGGGCATCCAGACGTTCGGCGCTGAGCCGCGCATGCACCTGGCCATCCAGCTCCAAGGCTGGCGAGCAGGCGCAGGCGCCGAGGCAATACACCGGGCGCAGACTGATGTTGCCGTCGGCGCTGCTGCCGTGGTCGTCCAGTTGCAGGCGCTCGCGCAACTGCGCTGCGAGCTGCTCGGCACCGCGGCTCTGGCAGGACTCGGCCCGGCACAGACGCAGGATATGCCGGGCCGGGGGCGCGGTACGGAAGTCATGGTAGAAGCTAATCACCCCGCGAATCTCGGCCTGACTCTGGTTGAGGGCGTGGGCAATCTCGGGGATGGCGGCATCGGGGATGTAACCGATGCCCTCCTGAATCTCATGAAGGATCGGCAACAGTGCGCCGGGGGAGCCCTTGTGGCGCTCCAGCAGGCTGTTGACCATAGGCAGGTACAGCATCTCATCAGGCATACAGCATTCCTCACGGTCACGGGCAAACCAGGCGGTTGTCGGTTGTCCGAAAGTGTCGGCTGCGGCACTCACACCACGTCACGGTATCGTGGCATTTTCAGGCCGTTGGCCAGGCACCCTTGACGGGCATCTTGTTGGGCCCGGTGCGGTCTTTGCCGCACCTCTTCAGGGCATAAAAGGCAGCTTGCCACGCAGCCTTTTATTCAAACGCACCAAAGCGACGTGTTCAGTTCTCTCTACGACCACCCGTTAAGTCTAGAAGAGGGTGGGCTGAGGCGTCGTCCCTGAATGGTCGTTATGGCCTTAACGGATTGCTCGTCGGATTCGCGATAGCGCTGCACGTAGTCCTGGTACTCAGCGTAGCCTGCGATCTTTTCTAGGAAACAGCCGGATTCGCGTTGGGGTTGAAGATTTTAAGATCAAAAGATCGCAGCCTTCGGCAGCTCCTACGGGGACCCCCGTTTGCTGCGCGACAGCACGGCGTCGGAGACGGGGCAGGGCCTCTTATCAAAATTTGTAGGAGCGTGGGGGACGCCCAGTCCTTGCCCGCGATGGAGCCGGGGTCGCGCTCGACCGAAGCGGTCCCAAAATGCTGAATACGGTTCTCTCTGGTAGCGTCGGGCGCGCTGATTTACGACTGCTGCGGTCGGACGCGACCCCGGGCCGATCGCGGCGGGACGCGTAGTTGCAAGCGCGCTCCTAGTTTGCTGCGCGACAGCGCGGCGTCGGAGACGGGGCGGGATCTCCTACGGGGGTGCGGGGGGGGCGGGGGTTGTGGGGTGTTTTTGGGCGATGGGTTTTCTGGATGGCGGAAACAAAAAAGGCCCACCTTTCGGTGAGCCTTTTTTCTGTATCTGGTGCCGGCACCAAGAGTCGAACTCGGGACCTACTGATTACAAGTCAGTTGCTCTACCAACTGAGCTATACCGGCGTGATGGGCGCAGATTATATATAGATTTTTTGGGATGTAAACCCCTAGCTGACTGATTCGATTGCAAAATTTTTTCGAGGGGCTTTTTCGCTGGCTCTGTCTTGCAGACATCCTCAGGCGGCTGCCGCTAGCGGGGTGTTTTCTCTTGTTTTGGTCATGATGTGTGCGCGGTTCGCCAGCCTGTACGTTGCCTGCGAAGCGAGGTTTTTGTGGGTCGCATTCTGTTCCGCTGGAATGCTTATGCACAATTGACGTTAGAAGTGGCGCATCAAAGGCTGATTTTGTGGCGCCGTTCTCAACCGTCGCAACTTGCTGTTTTTTCGACTTTTTAAGACATGGACAAAAAATGATCAATGGCTGATTTGGCTAACACGCTCAGGTTTCTGTGCACTGTTTGGATTTTCATCAACAGACTTATCCACAGGCAGGGCGCGGATGAGTGGAGTCTTTATGCTGCTCCATTCCCCCGCGCCGTTGCATCAGCGGCCTTGGCAGTCTTCCACGCGCAGTACGCGTTCCAGCAGTTTGAAACCGCGTACCAGCACGTAGGCCATCAGCAGGTAGAACATCCCGGCGGCGAAGAAGATTTCGACCGGCAGGTAGGTCCTGGCGATGATGGTTCGGGCCATACCGGTCAGTTCCAGCAGGGTGACGGTGCTGGCCAGCGCGCTGGCTTTGAGCATCAGGATTACTTCGTTGCTGTAGGCCGGCAAGCCGATGCGCGTGGCACGCGGCAGGATGATGTAGAACAAGGCCTTCCACTTGGACATGCCCAGCGCCCGCGCTGCTTCAATTTCGCCCGGAGGAATAGCTTGGATCGCGCCGCGCAGAATCTCGGCGATATAGGCTGCCGTGTGCAGGGTCATGGTGACGGTCGCACACCAGAACGGGTCGCGCAGGTACGGCCATAGCGCGCTCGCTCGTACCGCGTCGAATTGTGCCAGCCCGTAATAGACCAGAAACAATTGCACCAGCAGCGGCGTGCCGCGAAAGAAGAAGATGTAGGCGTAGGGTAGGGCGCGTACGGCCAGGTGCCGTGACGAGCGTGCGATGCCCAGTGGTATCGCCAGAATCAGCCCGGCGACGACGGCGATGGCGACCAGCTCCAGCGTCAGGGTTGCGCCCTGGGCCAGCCTTGGCAGCCATTTGATGATGACTTCCCAGTTCATGACGAACTCCTCGCGAAACCGCGTGCGGCGCGTTTTTCCAGCAGGTACATGCCGATCATCGCCAGCACTGTCAGCCCCAGGTACATGAAAGCGGCGACCATATAGAAGGTGAACGCCTGTTTGGTGAAGCTCACGGCGATCTGCGAATGACGCATGATTTCCTCAAGGCCGATCACGGATACCAGCGCCGTGTCCTTCATCAGGATCATGAACAGGTTGCCCAGGCCGGGCAGGGCGATGCGCCACATTTGCGGCATGATCAGCTTGATGAAGATCCGTGATGTGGACATGCCGAGTGCCTGACCGGCTTCGCGATGACCTTTGGGGATGGCGAGGATGGCCCCCCGGAACACTTCGGTCGAATACGCGCCAAAGCACAAGCCGAGCGCGATCACGCCAGCCGCGAAGGCGTTCAGCTCGAGGTCGGGGTTGCCGAACACTTCGCCGAGGCTGCGCATCAGGTTGACCGTGCCAAAGTAGATCAGCAGGACCCAGAGCAATTCCGGGATGCCGCGCACCAGGGTTGAGTAGGTGCCGCCAAGCCATTGCAGCGACTTGTAGGGTGAGGTTTTTGCCAAGGCGCCGAGCAGACCGAGCACCAGCCCCAGGCATAAAGCCGAGAGGGCGAGTTTGACGGTCATCAGCGCGCCAGCCGCAAGGGCCGGGCCGAATCCGTAGATATCAATGTTCATGGGTAGGCTTTGCTAGGGGACTGGCACCGCGACGCGCTTGCTGAAACAAGGCGTGCGGTGCCCGTCGGGCAGGTCAGAGAATACTGAACGGGAAATATTTGTCGTTGATTTTCTTGTAGGTGCCGTCGGCGATGATTTCTTTCAGCGCTTTGTTCAGCGCCTCACGCAGCGGATCGCCTTTGCGTATGGCGATGCCGATCTTGTCGTTGTCGAACACGGGGTCGCCTTTGAATTCAAAGCCGCTGCCGGCCTCGCTTTTGAGCCATTCGTAGTTGACGAACTTGTCTGCCAGGAGTGCATCGACACGTCCGGAGGTCAGGTCGAGGTAGGCGTTTTCCTGGGTGTCATAGAGTTTGATGGTGACGGTGTCGCCCAGGTTGTCTTCGAGCCAGCTACCGGCCAACGTTGCACGCTGGGCACCAATGATTTTGCCTTTCAAGGTTTCCTTGAGGGTGGCCTTGTCGATGACCAAATCAGTGGCCTTGGGCGCGACGAACTGCAGCTTGTTGGAATAGTACGGGTCAGTGAAGTCGACGGCCTGATTGCGTTCTTCGGTGATCGACATTGAGGAAATCAGGAAATTGAATTTGTTCGCGTTCAAGGCCGGGATGATGCCGTCCCAGTCGGACGTGACGATCTCGCATTCAACTTTCATCTTGGCGCAAAGGGCGTTGCCAATGTCGACGTCGAAACCGACGACCTGGCCGCTGGCGTCTTTGTTATTGAACGGTGGGTAGGCGGCTTCGATGCCCATTTTCAGTTTGTCTGCGGCAAAGGCACTGGTCGCGAAAGCCATGGTAACGGCGGCGGCCAGGAGAAATTTTTTATACACCTGCATTCGTGTTACTCCGTTAACGGTTGCTTGACATGAATTGTTTACAGCGTGCCGACAGGGGGCTTTCAAACACTTGTTGCGGCGACCCTTGTTCTTCGACGAGGCCCTGATGCAGGAACACTACCTCGCTGGACACCTGGCGGGCGAAGCTCATTTCGTGGGTCACGAGTAGCATGGTCCTGCCTTCTTCGGCGAGCGCGCGGATCACGTTGAGGACTTCCTGGACCATTTCCGGATCGAGGGCCGAGGTTGGCTCATCGAACAGGATCACTTTAGGCTGCATCGCCAGGGTACGGGCGATGGCTGCGCGCTGTTGCTGACCGCCGGACAGTTGGGCCGGGTACACATGGCGTTTGTCGCCGATGCCGACTTTGGCCAGCAGTGCCTCGGCGACTTCGGTGGCTTCGGCCTTGCTTTGGCCCAGCACGCGACGCGGCGCCTCGATGATGTTGTCGAGTACGGTCATGTGCGGCCACAGATTGAAGTTCTGGAACACGAAGCCGATCTCGCTGCGCATGCGATTGATCTGCTTGTTGTCGGCGGCGACCAGATCGCCGTTTTTGGCGGCCTTGAGTTTCAGCTCTTCGCCAGCCACCAGAATTTGCCCTTGGTGCGGGTTTTCCAGCAGATTGATGCAGCGCAGCAGCGTTGATTTGCCTGAACCGGAAGATCCCAGGATTGAGATCACATCGCCATCGCGGGCGGTCAGCGAAATACCTTTGAGTACTTCAAGCGAACCGTAGCGTTTGTGCAAATTACGGATTTCCAGCGCGGGCGTGGCCTCAGCCATGTGCGGTCCTCATTGTGTTCTGTGTGCTCCTGCTATTGGCGGCCTTCCTGGCGAGCGCAAAGCTAGCATAGCGTTTGAAAGCAAGCTGCCAGTCGTTGACGGGTTGTCGCATCGCTAACGCAGACTGTCGCGCGGACACAAGCCGGATACCCGATTGGCGCATTCGTCGAGGGGCAGATGGGTAAAAAAGGGCCGCGATGGTGCCAGTTTGGAGGGACCGTTGGAATGTTTATTGTCCTTTGCGCATTTCCTCGGCCATTCCACGTCTGCACCACATAGGAGCGCACGCCAGGCGCAGTGTGTACTTGTCATGCACACCGTTGTTAAGTTGATGGGGCGTTCAGTAACAAATCCTACAAAATGGCAAAATGCCATCTCTATCAAGCGCTTATGGAACATGGCGCGAGGGCGTCTATCTATGGGCGACGTCGCTATTGACACATTTTGGCGTAAATCTTGCGTAAAAAATAAGGAACAGCGTCGTTGCTTTCTTTTTACGAAGCGCACGACGTGTACGACGAACTGAATATCGCTTCTATGCAAAGGTAGTTTTAATGAGCAGCGCGCAAAACTCTAATGACCTTGATCAGGGTCTCAAGTCGCGACACATCACCATGCTTTCTATCGCGGGTGTGATCGGCGCCGGCTTGTTTGTCGGCTCGGGGCATGCCATTGCCGAAGCAGGCCCGGCTGTGCTGTTGGCCTATTTGGCGGCGGGTACGCTGGTGGTTTTGGTGATGCGCATGCTGGCCGAGATGGCAGTGTCCTCACCTGATACGGGTTCGTTCTCTACGTATGCGGACCGTGCCATCGGGCACTGGGCCGGTTTTACTATCGGTTGGCTGTACTGGTGGTTCTGGGTGTTGGTTATCCCGCTTGAAGCAAACGCCGCCGCGACGATTCTGCATGCCTGGTTTCCCGGCATGGCCATTTGGGCATTTACGCTCGTCATCACGTTGCTGCTTACGGCGACCAACCTGTTCAGCGTGAAGCATTACGGCGAGTTCGAATTCTGGTTCGCCCTGATCAAGGTGCTGGCCATTATCGGTTTCGTCATCTTGGGTGTTCTGGCGATCTTCGGTTTGTTGCCTGGCAGCCAGGTCAGCGGCGTTGGTCATCTGGTCGATACCCACGGTTTCATGCCCAACGGGATGGGCGCTGTGCTGGCGGCCATGCTGACCACTATGTTTTCGTTCATGGGCACCGAGATTGTTACGATCGCTGCGGCTGAATCGAAGAACCCGAGTGAGCAGATCACCAAGGCCACCAACTCGGTGATCTGGCGGATTTGTCTGTTCTATCTGGTGTCGATTTTCCTCGTTGTCGCGTTGGTGCCTTGGAATGACAGCCGCCTGCCGTCGCTGGGTTCTTATCAGACCGTGCTCGACATGATGGGCATCCCTAACGCCAAACTGATCGTCGATCTGGTGGTGTTGGTCGCCGTGACCAGCTGCTTGAACTCGGCGCTGTACACGGCCTCGCGGATGCTCTTCTCTCTGAGCAAGCGCGGCGACGCACCTGCTGTCGCCAGCCGCACCACCGGCAGCGGCACGCCTTACTGGGCGGTCATGCTGTCCACCGCAGCGGCCTTCCTCGCTGTATTCGCCAACTATGTCGCACCGGCTGCGGTCTTCGACTTCCTGCTCGCCAGCTCCGGTGCCATCGCACTGCTGGTGTACCTGGTCATTGCCATCTCCCAACTGCGCCTGCGCCACAAACGCACCGCCAATGGCGAGACCATCGCCTTCCGCATGTGGTTGTTCCCTGGTCTGACATGGGCCGTTATCGTCTTCATCGTCGGCGTGCTGACCATCATGTTGTTCCAGGAAGAACACCGCGTCGAAATCCTCGCTACCGGCGTGTTGAGTGTGTTGGTCATCGTGGCGGGATTGTTGGTCGCAAGACGCCGCAACATCGCGATACGCCAGGGCAAGGCTGTACTGAGTTAATGAGGTAAGGCTGTTGTAGGTCTCTGTAAAACAAAGCGGCCGCGATCAGTGATGATCGCGGCCGTTTTTGTTTGGAGTGGGTTTTATTTGAATGGGTCGAACGGGTCGCCTTCGGCAGCAATTAGCGCCTCTCCTTCCTTGGCCACGATTTCAAATGCTCTGTCGAAATCGTCTATAAAGTCGGGCTGTTCCATCCGTTCGAAGGAGATGGCAGTATCGGTACCGTGCGCCCATTCCCAGTAGCGTGCGAGCATGAGCGCAAGCGTTGTCGACAAGGGTTCGGTTTCGTCAGTCGCCAACGCAGCAAGCGCTAACGGTCCTCGAAAAAAGGTCAGAAGCATTTCGAACTGGCTGACCGACTCTGCTTTCTTCAGCGCCTCGAAATGCTGATACATCAAGTCGGTAAGAAGCGCTTCTTCATCGGGTCCGAACAGGTCGTCTTCATCGTCCAGCAAATCGTCGTCAAACCCGGATGAAAAATAATCAATATCGAGTGGAGTGTCGTCAGGTGTAAAGGCAGGTCGTACGCTGCGCGCCACTCGCTGCTGCTTGGCCTTTGCTTTTGCTCGATTAGCCCGTTTTTGCTGCTTGTTCAGGGATGCCATGACTGCACTCCTCGGGTGTGATCGAAAGCTAAAGCCTAGCAAAACATCGCCTGACGGCAAACTGATCAGTCGTGTTTATGCTTGCGTTTGTGCTTGCCGCTGCTACCGCTGGCCATGTCATTGGCGATGGCGCCGCCTGCTGCGCCGCCCAGGCCTGCGCCAACGGTTGAGCCGGCAGTACCGCCCAGTTTGGCGCCGATCAGCGAGCCACCTGCCGATCCGAGGCCGGCACCGAGCGCTGCGGAGGTCTTGTGACCTTTGGGCGCGGAGATCGCGCCGCCTGCTGCGCCGCCGACACCTGCACCCAATGCTGCACCAGTGCTGCCGCCCATTTTCTGGCCGACGACGTTACCCAGCGCGCCGCCGATACCACCGCCGAGCGCGGCGTTGAGATCGCCACCGGCCATGGCGCTTTGGGCAACCAGAAGTCCGAGGGCAAGGGTAAGGGCAGAAAGTGTTGTACGCATGTTGCGAACCTCAAAGGAAAAGGGTGGTGCAAGGGTGGGGGAGGACAGGCTCCTGGAGCCTGTCCGGTAGATCAATCTCAGTGAAACGAGGTTTTGTTCTTTTCCTGCAGAATCCGTGACGCCTCGTTGTAGTCGGCCTGGAATGTCGGGCCTTCCATCCATACAACGGCAGCGTCTTCGTCTTCGTCGTAGAACATTGCCCGGTACATGATGAGCAGGCTCATCAAGAAATCGGTGGCGTTCTCTTCTTCCTCTTCTGCAATGACCAGTTCCAGTACCGGGTATTGAAGAAAGACCACACACATTGCCAGTTGGCTGATGGCTTCGGCGGCTTTCATGGTTTGGAACAGGTCGTCGAAGTCGGCCGGATCGAAGCCGTTTTCAAGGATGTCCTTGAAGTCGAACGTGCTCAGGTCAATGTCGACGTCATCGAAAGGCTGATTGACTAGCGGTGACGCGAGAACCGGATGGACGACGCTCTGCGCAGGCTTGCCCGCGCGGTTCTGCCTGGCCTTCGTCTTCGCCCGTTTGGCGCGTTTCTGCTGTTTGTCTGACGAGGCCATGGGCTTGGGTCCTTTTGCAGGCAGGGGTGACGTTGGGGCGCTATTGAAGCGCATACGTTTTGAATAGCCAAGGGGCGGGGTCAGCCCCTGTGCTATTGACCTATAAATAGCGCCCAATAAAAAACCCCTGAATCTTTCGATGCAGGGGTTTTTCGGTATTTATGGTGCCCAGAGACGGAATCGAACCGCCGACACGGGGATTTTCAATCCCCTGCTCTACCGACTGAGCTATCTGGGCAACGGGGCGCATTAGACTTGTTTTTCGGGGGGTCGTCAAGCGTGTTGTTAAAAAAATTTCAGTTATTACCGTCGCTTACGACCCTTACCTGTTGGAAACGCTTATTTCTCGGGGGGAACGTAACCTTCGGCCTGGGCGTATTCTTCGCCGGACAGGAACTTGTCCATCTCGCCCTGGATGAATTTACGGTCGTCGACGTTCATCATATTCAGGCGACGTTCGTTGATCAGCAGGGTCTGGTGTTTCTGCCAGTCGCCCCAGGCTTTTTGTGAAACGTGGTTGAAGATGTCTTCGCCTTTGGCGCCTGGGTAAGGGGCGCGTTCAAGGCCTGGCAGTTCTTCTTTGTACTTGCGGCACATCACGGTGCGGGTCATGACAACTCTCCTGCGTTCAATACGTCGGCTGCGCGTTTCAACAGCTTCTTCACCGGGGCAGCAAGGCCCAGGCGCGGCGGGGTGGCGAGGTTATACCAGAGCCAGTCGGCCTCGGCCACGTGGTGGCTGGACTCTTCGACCTGGACCAGCCAGGGCTCGATGGTCAGTTGGAAGTGGCTAAAGGTGTGAATCAGGCTGGGCATTTCGTGGTGTTTGCCCAGTTCCAGCGCATGTTGATTCGCCAGATGCTCCATATCACTGAAGTGATCCAGCTCCGGCAGGCTCCACAAGCCGCCCCAGAGCCCTGTGGAGGGGCGCCGGTAAAGCAAGATGGCTCCGTCGCGGTTGGCCAGCATCGGCATCAGCGTGCGCTTCTGTGGGACGGTTTTGCGCGGCTTGGGAATCGGGTAGCGAGTTTCCAGCCCCAGCAGGTGCGCTTCACAGTTTTTTTCCAGCGGGCAGAGCAGGCAGCTCGGCTTGCTGCGGGTGCACAGGGTTGCGCCCAGGTCCATCATCGCCTGGGTGTAGTGGTTGACCCGGGTTTGTGGGGTGAAGCGCTCGGCATTGGCCCACAGCTGTTTGGCGACCTTCGGCTCGCCGGGATAGCCCTCCTGGGCGGTGAAGCGCGCCAGAACGCGTTTGACGTTGCCGTCCAGGATCGGCGCCCGCAAGCCCATGCTCAGGCTGGCGATGGCGCCGGCGGTAGAGAGGCCGATGCCAGGCAGTTCGGTGAGCTTTTCGACATCACGAGGAAACTCGCCGTGATGTTCGGCCACGACGATTTTTGCGGTCTTCTGCAGGTTGCGTGCGCGGGTGTAATAGCCCAGCCCGGTCCACAGGTGCAGCATTTCATCTTCCGGCGCCTCGGCAAGCGCCTGGACCGTCGGCAGTGCCTCCATGAACCGGTCAAAGTAATTCAGTACGGTGCTGACCTGGGTCTGTTGCAGCATGATTTCCGACACCCACACCCGGTACGGCGTGATGCCCTGTTGCCAGGGCAAGTCATGCCGACCGTGATCGTCATACCACTCCAGCACGGCCGCTGAAAATTGCTCGGGTTTCATCGTTTGAACAAACCTTTAAGGGCGTCTTTGAGCTGTGGGCTGACTTTGTCGCCAAGCTTCTCGTCGATTTTCTGCTCGATCTTATCGCCTGCCAGTTTGGTGGCGACCTGGCCCAGCCCGTCGTTGTCCACACGGCAGGCCTTGGCCCCGAGTTCCAGTGGGCCACGGCAGCGCACAGGCCATTCGATACCGGCGTAGCGCTCATTGACCTGACACGCCGGGTCGGGCATTTCGCTCTTGTCGCCTTCGATAACGATGCCGAGGCGGTAATCCATGCCGAGGACGCGCAGGTCTACGTCACCATCGCCTTTGACCGTGAGCCCCGGAATGCGCACTTTGAGGTCCGGGTTGCTGGCGACGCCGTTATGAAACACCAGGTTGCCATCGAGTTGCTGGAAGGGCGTGTCTTTGCCGCGAGGTGCGCTGCCCAGGGTTTTGCGGTTGAGTTTGGCGATGCCTTGGCACAGCTGTTGTTCCAGGTTGGCGTTGACCAGCACACCGTCGTTGAGCATGAAACTGGCGGTGCCGTTGAGCCCGTCGATCAGGTCTTTTTCGCTGTTGCCTTTACTGCTCAGGTCGCTGTGCAAGGTCAGCAGGCCTTTGACCGGTGGTGTTTGGTCCTGGCTCTGGATGAAGCGTTCAACCGGTACTTTGGCAATGCGGGTCTGCACCCTCATCAGCGGGATGTCGGGGCGGGCGTCGAGGTTGCCTTTGACTTCGAAATTGCCGGTGTAGAGGTCGCCACGCAGGCTCTCAAGGGTGATCTGCCCCGCGAGGCCCTGGGTTTTGAGCACGGCATTCTGGATCGGCAGCTTGTCGATAGTCAGCGTGCCGAAGCTGAGATCGGCCTGGACATCGAGTTTGCGCAGGCGCTCCAGCGGCAGCAGTTTGGTGTTGCTCCATGCGCCTTGCGTCGGCGCGCTAGGCAGAGGGGTCGTGCCGCCAGTCGCTGCGAAGGCTTGGGTTTCGGTGCTTTCCACTTCGGATTTACGCGCGGCGCCGGCACTTTGGGCGGCCTCGGATTTGCCTGGGCGATAGCGATCGGCGTCGAAGGTGTCGCCCTTGAGCTGTACGCGCAGCGCCTGCTTGGCGAAGTCGTCGACGGCCAGGCGCCCGGTGAAGATGCTGTCGTCGACCTTTAGGTTAAGGTCTTCGAAGGCCATGCTGGTTGGGCTGCCGGTGATGCGGCTGACCATTTCGAACTTGTTCAGGCTGCCAGCGAGCATCTCGGGTACTGGCTTACCGATGCCTTCCAGGAAGTCGTGCAGGTTGAACTGCGCGATGGACAGACCGCCACTGAGTTGCGGTGTTTTGTCCAGGTCACGAATGTGCAGTTCACCCAAGGCGCGCAGTTGGTTGGCCGAGAGCTTCATGCCGTTCCACTCTGCGACGTTGGCTGCCAGGTCCACCAGCAGTTGCCCTTGTGCTGCGAAGGTCAGGGTTTTTCCATCCAGCGGCTCGCCGGATGCTTCGCCCGACAGTCGCATGTCTTCGAACTGGTAGCGTTTGAGCGCACGATCAAAGCGCAGTTGCCCGATCAGTTCAGTCTTGGCGCGTACTGCCGGCTGATTGGTGGTGAGGAAAGCGGTGAATTTGATCGGTATGTTGCTCGCTTCATGCACCGCGCCGGCACTCAGCTGAATGCTTTCAGCGCTGAATTGCTGACCATTTTTGGCATCGTTATAGTCGATACGCGCGTTATTAATGGTCAGGCTGTCGATGTCCAGCTTGATCGGCTGCCAGGTTTTTGCAGGCGTTGCAGGTATGCTCTGGGCAGGTTGAGTGGCTGCGCTTTGGTCCACCGCAGTGGGGGTCGTGGGCGGCACGGGGCGGCCGATGTCCTCCCAGTTGCCATGACCATTTTCGTCGCGGGTCAGTGTCAGGTTGAGGCCTTCGACCCGAACATCACTCATTTGTACTTCGCGGCGCAATAAGGGCAGAACGCGAACGGAGAGCCCTAGCATCTGCAGATCGGCAAAGGGTTTGGTCGGGGCGCTCAGCGTCGCCACGCTGGCATCGTGCAACTCCAATCCAAGCCAAGGGAACAGGCTCCAGCCGATATCGCCGTTGAGGGTCAGCTCCAGATGGGCCTTGTCGCGCGCCAGTTGGCGAATCTCGTCTTTATAGTCGTTGGGATCAAACAGATGGGTCAGGGCAAAGCCTAGAGCCACGATGATCAGCAACAGCCCGAGAACAACCAGGCCCAGGATTTTGCCGAACGCTTTCATGGGCGAGTCCTTGTAATTTAATCATTCAAAATTTAGCCCGCGAGTATAGCGTCCACACACATGGACCGGGCTGCCGATGCCTTCAGGTGTGACTTACCCTTGGTTCAGGGGCTGCTGGGCGTCTAATTGCAAGCCAAGTTTAGCTGCCAGCGCCTGAGCCTCCAGGTGTCCGACCGGCGTTAGCAGCCGCAGTTCACAACCAGCTTCATGCGCCATTCTTTGCGCCTCGACCAGCAAGCGTTCGGCCACCCCGCGGCGACGGGTGAGTTTGCGCACGCACAGGTGTGACACGCGCCAGACGTTTGCCTCTCGTTGCACGTGCGCCGCCCCCAACAGTCGGTCATTGAAACGTGCAGCCAACAGAGTGCCATCGCTCAGGCCTGCCTCGATCAATGCCTGACTGTTGCCGAACGGCGCAAACAGCCACTCCGGTGCGTCGCGGTAAATTTTTTGCAGATCCTCCTGATCCTGATAAGTGGCTGAATGTATGGACTCGACAACGATGGGCATTACGTTTCCTCGATCAACAGTGCGTGGTGTAGAGCGTAGTGGCATCAGGGCCAGACAGCGCGAATAAAGATGATGGCGTATAGCTTTCAGCGGTGACTGCGATGGTAACCTCCCACTCCTCCTGCGTCCTTTTGTCACGCCTGGGGGATCTCTGCCGATAAAGTTAGCGTTGCCTGCGTGCATGGAAGGTTGTAGGCGAAACACGTAATTGCCTTGCGAGCTACATCCAACTCGGGGAAATAATAATGAACACACACGCTACGCTGAGCGGCATTGTCGCGCAGCCTGCGTTCTTGTCCAAAGAACGCATCATCGCCAAGCCCGGTTTCAACCGTTGGCTGGTACCTCCTGCGGCATTGGCCATCCATTTGTGCATTGGCATGGCGTACGGATTTTCGGTGTTTTGGTTGCCGCTGTCCAAAGCCATTGGCATGACCGCTCCGGTGGTTTGCGCACCGGGTATGAGTTTCTTTGCCCAAGTGTTTGCATCTGATTGCGACTGGCCCATCTCGATGCTGAGCTGGATCTTCACCCTGTTCTTCATCTTCCTGGGCTGTTCGGCGGCCATTTGGGGCGGCTGGCTGGAGCATTCCGGTCCGCGTAAGGCGGGCGTCGTTTCGGCGTTGTGCTGGTGCGGTGGGCTGGTGGTTTCTGCGTTGGGCATTTACACCCACCAGATTTGGCTGATGTGGCTGGGCTCCGGTGTGATCGGCGGTATCGGCCTGGGGTTGGGCTATATCTCGCCCGTCTCGACGCTGATCAAGTGGTTCCCGGACAAACGCGGCATGGCGACCGGCATGGCAATCATGGGTTTCGGTGGCGGGGCGATGGTCGGTGCACCGTTGGCAGCGGCCTTGATGGGCCATTTTGCTTCACCCGCAGGTGCTGGCGTGTGGCAGAGCTTCCTGGTGATGGCGGCGATCTATTTCGTCTTCATGATGGGTGGCGCTTTGGGCTACCGCGTGCCACCGACAGGCTGGAAGCCTGAGGGTTGGACCGCTCCGGAGAAAAAAGCCGGCAACGCGATGATTACTCACCGCCATGTGCACGTTAGCGTGGCGTGGAAAACCCCTCAGTTCGTTCTGGTGTGGCTGGTGCTGTGCCTGAACGTGTCGGCGGGCATCGGCATCCTCGGCATGGCTTCGCCCCTGCTGCAGGAAGTGTTTGCCGGTAAGTTGCTCGGCAATGGGTTGGCGTATGGCCAACTGGACGTCATTCAACTGGGTCAGATCGCCGCCATCGCTGCTGGTTTTACCGGTTTACTGAGCCTGTTCAACATCGGTGGACGCTTCTTCTGGGCGACCTTCTCCGATTACATCGGCCGTAAAGCCACGTACTTCGTGTTTTTCACGCTGGGCTTTTTGCTCTACGCGTCGGTGCCCTCGTTGAGTCACTTGGGCAGCATTGCGCTGTTTGTGGCAGCGTTCTGTGTGGTTCTGTCGATGTACGGTGGTGGTTTTGCCACTGTCCCGGCTTACCTGGCGGATCTGTTTGGTACGCAAATGGTCGGCGCAATCCATGGTCGTCTGCTGACTGCCTGGGCTGCGGCGGGCGTACTGGGGCCGGTGTTGGTCACTTACTTGCGTGAGTATCAGTTGAGCATCGGCGTTGCACGCGCTGACGCCTACGACATCACCCTGTACATCCTCGCGGGCCTGCTGGTGCTGGGCTTTATCTGCAACCTGCTGATTCGTCCGGTGGCTGACAAGTACTTCATGAGTGACAAGGAATTGGCCGTCGAGCAATCCTACGGTCACGACGCCGGCGCGGATCACACCACCGTGCTGGAATGGAAAGCTTCGCCTGCCAGCAAGCCTCTGGTCGTCGCGGCCTGGCTGGCGGTAGGCATTCCGCTGGCGTGGGGCGTGTGGATCACCCTGCAAAAAACGGCCGTGTTGTTTCATTAAAACCCGCTGTAAAAGCGTGTTCATACGGGTGAATATCCCCTGTGAATGCGCTCTGATCGGGTGCATCCGACCGGTTGCACCCGTGATATTCCTTTCCCTTCTTCTGTTTGCTTCATGCCAGCCGGTTCTGGGCCTATAATGCTCACCTTTTTCGCCCAATGATTTTGCGGAGCTGGTGATGGCCGAACGTAAGGCGTCCGTCGAGCGCGACACTCTGGAAACCCAGATCAAAGCCTCGATCAACCTGGATGGCACCGGAAAGGCCCGATTCGATATCGGTGTTCCCTTCCTTGAACACATGCTCGACCAGATTGCCCGACACGGGCTGATCGACCTGGATATCGAATGCAAAGGCGACCTCGCTATCGACGACCACCACACGGTGGAAGACGTCGGTATCACCTTGGGTCAGGCCTTTAGCAAGGCGATAGGCGACAAGAAAGGCATTCGTCGTTACGGCCACGCTTACGTGCCGCTCGATGAAGCACTGTCGCGTGTGGTCATCGACTTCTCCGGCCGCCCTGGCTTGCAGATGCATGTGCCGTATACCCGCGCCACCGTGGGCGGCTTCGATGTGGACTTGTTCCAGGAGTTCTTCCAGGGCTTCGTCAACCACGCCAACGTCACCCTGCACATCGACAATCTGCGTGGGCACAACACCCACCACCAGATCGAGACCGTGTTCAAAGCCTTCGGCCGTGCCCTGCGCATGGCGGTAGAGCTTGATGACCGTATGGCCGGGCAAATGCCTTCGACCAAGGGCGTGCTCTGATGCAGACGGTCGCGGTTATCGATTACGGCATGGGTAACCTGCACTCGGTTGCCAAGGCACTGGAGCACGTTGGCGCTGGTCGGGTGCTGATCACCAGCGATGCCACGGTGATTCGCGAAGCCGACCGGGTGGTATTCCCCGGCGTCGGCGCGATCCGCGATTGCATGGCGGAAATTCGTCGCCTGGGCTTCGATGAGCTGGTGCGCGAAGTCAGCCAGGATCGGCCATTCCTCGGTATCTGCGTCGGCATGCAAGCCTTGCTCGATCGCAGTGAAGAGAACGGCGGCGTTGATTGCATCGGTGTGTTTCCAGGCCAGGTGCGTTTCTTCGGCAAGGATCTGCATGAAGACGGCGAGCACTTGAAAGTGCCGCACATGGGCTGGAATGAAGTGGCTCAGTCGGTCGATCATCCGCTGTGGCACAACATCCCGGACCTGGCGCGTTTCTATTTTGTGCACAGCTACTACATCGATGCCGCCAACCAGCGGCAAGTCGTGGGGCGTGGGCACTACGGCGTCGATTTCGCAGCAGCGCTGGCCGACGGTTCGCGATTTGCCGTGCAGTTCCACCCGGAGAAGAGCCATACCCATGGCCTGCAACTGTTGCAGAACTTCGCCGCCTGGGATGGTCGCTGGTAATGAGCAAGAAGACCAAACCGCCGATCTTGACCCTCACGCCTGAACAGGAACGTGAGGCGAATCACAAGATCAAGCGCTTCATGGAGGAGCGCTTCGAGCTGGATCTTGGTTCGTTCGAGGCGGGTGAAATCCTCGAACTGTTTACCCGCGAAATTGCTCCGCATTATTACAACAGGGCGATTTTCGACGTGCAGACGCACCTCAAAGAGAGGTTCGAGAGCATCGAAAGCGACGTGTGGGCGCTCGAGAAAAACTGATTTCCGAGCAATGCTGAACTACTGAATTTGAAGGTTTGCCAGATGCTGATTATCCCCGCTATCGATCTTAAAGACGGTGCCTGTGTGCGTCTGCGCCAAGGCCGCATGGAAGATTCCACCGTGTTCTCCGATGACCCGGTGAGCATGGCTGCCAAATGGGTGGAGGGCGGTTGCCGTCGTCTGCACCTGGTCGATCTGAATGGTGCGTTCGAAGGTCAGCCAGTCAACGGCGAGGTCGTGACGGCAATTGCCAAGCGCTATCCGCAGTTGCCCATCCAGATTGGTGGCGGTATTCGCTCGCTGGAAACCATCGAGCATTACATCAAGGCCGGCGTCAGCTACGTGATCATCGGCACCAAGGCGGTCAAAGAGCCTGAGTTCGTTGCTGAGGCCTGCCGCGCGTTCCCCGGTAAAGTCATCGTCGGTCTGGATGCCAAAGACGGCTTCGTGGCCACCGACGGCTGGGCTGAAATCAGCACCGTTCAGGTGATTGATCTGGCCAAGCGCTTTGAAGCGGACGGCGTGGCGGCCATCGTTTATACCGACATCGCCAAAGACGGCATGATGCAGGGCTGCAACGTCGTCTTCACGGCAGCGTTGGCTGCGGCGACGCGGATTCCGGTGATCGCTTCGGGCGGCATCCATAATCTGGGCGATATCAAGGCGCTGCTCAATGCCAGAGCGCCCGGCATCATCGGTGCAATCACCGGGCGGGCGATCTACGAAGGCACACTCGATGTAGCAGAGGCGCAAGCCTTCTGCGACAGCTACCAAGGTTAAGGAGCGACTCATGGCGCTGGCGAAACGCATCATCCCTTGCCTCGACGTCGACAACGGTCGAGTGGTCAAAGGCGTCAAATTCGAAAACATCCGCGATGCCGGTGACCCGGTGGAAATTGCCCGTCTTTATGATGAGCAGGGCGCGGACGAAATCACCTTTCTCGATATCACCGCCAGCGTCGATGGCCGTGATACCACGTTGCACACCGTTGAGCGCATGGCCAGTCAGGTGTTTATTCCGCTGACCGTTGGCGGTGGCGTGCGTACCGTGCAGGACATCCGCAACCTGCTCAATGCCGGTGCAGATAAGGTCTCGATCAACACCGCTGCGGTGTTCAACCCGGATTTCGTCGGCGAAGCGGCTGCGCACTTCGGTTCTCAATGCATCGTGGTCGCCATCGACGCGAAAAAAGTCTCCCTGCCCGGTGAGACGCCGCGCTGGGAAATCTTCACCCACGGCGGGCGCAAGCCAACGGGTCTGGATGCCGTGCTGTGGGCGAAAAAGATGGAAGACCTCGGTGCTGGCGAGATCCTGCTGACCAGCATGGATCAGGACGGCATGAAAAACGGCTTCGACCTGGGTGTGACGCGGGCGATCAGCGATGCGCTGGGCATTCCAGTGATTGCGTCTGGCGGTGTCGGCAATCTGGAGCATCTGGCCGCTGGCGTATTGGAAGGGCACGCCAGTGCGGTGTTGGCGGCGAGTATCTTTCACTTCGGTGAATACACTATTCCAGAAGCCAAAGCCTATATGGCCAAACGCGGCATCGTGGTTCGCTAAGTCAGTCGGCTGATGTCCACTGGACATCGGCTTCCACCCCCTGCACTCTGGGCACTGCCATGGACTGGAGGGTGACCGCACATGTTCAAACGTCTTCTTGTTGTGCTCGTAAGCGCTGGTGTCCTGCTGGCGGGTGTCGCCCACGGTGAGGGCGCGGCGGGTGGCGATCCTGCGGCCTATTCAGTGGTATTGCTGACGGAAAACTTTCCGCCCTACAACATGGCGGTCGACGGCAAGAACTTCGCTCCAGAAGACAAGATCAATGGGATCGCCGTAGAGATTCTGCGCGAGACCTTCAAGCGTGCGGGGGTCGGCTACAGCATGACCCTGCGCTTCCCGTGGGACCGCATCTACAAGCTTGCGATGGCAACGCCCGGTTACGGTGTGTTTGCTACCGCGCGGCTGCCTGAGCGTGAAAAGCTCTTCAAGTGGGTCGGCCCCATTGGCGCGGATGACTGGATCATGCTTGCCCGCGCTGATAGCCCGATCAAGCTGACGACGTTGCAGCAGGCAAAGAAGTATCGGATCGGCGCCTACAAGGGCGACGCGATTGCCCAGCAGCTAATCACTGATGGCATGACCCCGATAGTGGTGTTGCGTGATCAGGACAACGCAAGGAAGCTGGTCAACGGGCAGATCGACCTTTGGGCCACTGGCGATCCTGCGGGTCGTTATCTGGCCCGGCAGGAAGGCGTTACCGGTTTCAAAACCGTACTGCGCTTCAACAGTGCCGAGTTGTTCCTGGCGCTGAACAAAGACGTCCCCGATGAAATCGTCGCCAAGTTGCAGAAGGCCCTGGATCAGATGCGCGCCGAAGGGGTGATTGACGAGATTCTCGGGCGTTATTTGTAACAGCCAATATCGCTTTCGCGAATAAATTCGCACAATGGGTCGGTGTCTGGATCAACTTTGTGGGAGCGAATTCATTCGCGAAGGTATTGGCGCGGTATTAGCGATAAACCCCATTCTTGCCATGCGCGGCCGTTGCCTGATTACCGCGCACGCTGATCATCCTCCGTAGGTCGATCCATTGGATGCCTTGCGCCTTCAAGCGTGGCAGTTCGCGTTCCAGGACGTCGAGGGTCACGGGGTAGGGATGGCCGATCATCACCACTGAACCCTGTTTGTGCGCCAGTTTGATCGCCGCCTCGAACTGAGCCGTAATGGCCTCGGTTGTGCGGTCATCATCGAGAAAAATATCCCGCGAGAGACTGGCCAGGCCGATGCGTTGCGCTTCGGCGGCGGCCACGGTTCTGGCGCTGGTGCGGCTGTCGAGTAAAAACAGATGGCGGCGTTGCAATTCAGCCACCAGCCAGGTCATGGCCTGCGGTTCGGCGGTCATGCGGCTGCCCATATGGTTGTTGATACCCACGGCGTAAGGCACGGCAAGCAGCGCAGCGTTCAGGCGCTTTGCTAGTTCGTCGAGAGGGAGTTCGGGATGCCAGGCGAATGGCCCCGTCGCCGGGTCCATGGGCATGTGCAAAATGACGGTCTTGCCGGCGCGATGCGCCTCGCGGGCAAATTCGGTCGCGTGGGGCGTGTCTGGCATGATGGCCAGCGTGACCGGCCCGGGAAGTGCCAAGGCACGACTGTCGCCAGTCGGGCTCTGCCCAAGGTCATCGATGACCAGGCTGAGATAGACAGCGCCAGGGGCGCTGTCTATCTTGGCGGGCTCTACCGGCGCTGCGTGAGCAACGCCGGTCAGGCTGCATGAAAGCGTCAGTAGCAGCTGCAGTAGCCGGAAGCGCATGACACTAGTTGCCGCGGGTGACACTCAAGCCCTTAAGCAGGCTCAAGGCTTGGCTCAGCTGGAAGTCACTGTCCTGTAGACGAGCTTTTTGCCCGGCCGGTGCCTTGGTGGTTGGTTTATCCGCGCCGCCATTGCCGTTACCCAGGTGACCCGACAAATCGGCTTCCTTGTAGTTCTCGGCATCCACTTCGCTGGTCACTTTGCCACGACGCACTTCAATGTCCGGCGCGATGCCCTGAGCCTGAATCGAACGGCCGTTAGGCGTGTAGTACAGGGCCGTGGTGATTTTAATCGCGCGGTCATTGGCCAGCGGCAATACGGTTTGCACCGAGCCTTTGCCGAAGCTTTCGGTACCCATCAGCACGGCGCGTTTCTGATCCTGCAAAGCGCCGGCAACAATTTCAGCGGCTGAAGCACTGCCACCGTTGATCAATACCACCAGCGGTACACCTTCACTGGCATCGGCCCCGTCGGCGTAGAAGCGCATTTCGGAGTTGGCGATACGGCCTTTGGTGTAAACGATCAGGCCCTTGGTCAGGAAGTGGTCTGCCGTTTCCACGGCCGCTTGCAGCACGCCGCCGGGGTTGTTACGCAAGTCGAGGACAAGCCCGTTCATCTTCTTGCCGTTGTCTTTGCGCAGCTTGGCCAATGCCTTGCCGACTTCTTCGCCGGTCTTGACCTGGAACTGAGTGATGCGGAGATAGCCATAGCCATTTTCCAGCATCTGCGACTTGACGCTCTTGACCTGGATGGTTGCCCGCGCCAGTGTCACGTCGAACGGTGCGCCGCCGTCGCGCACCAGGGTCAGCGTGATTTTCTCGCCAATTTTGCCGCGCATTTTGTCGACTGCTTCCTGCATGCTCTGACCATGGGTTGGCGCGCCGTTGATCTTGACGATCAGGTCGCCAGCCTCGACACCGGCTTTGGAGGCGGGTGTGTCGTCGATGGGCGAGACTACCTTGATGAAGCCGTCGTCGATGCCGACTTCGATACCCAGACCGCCGAACTCACCGCTGGTGCTTTCCTGCAGCTCCTGGAAGTCTTCCGGGCCAAGGTAAGCAGAGTGCGGGTCGAGGTTGCTGAGCATGCCTTTAATGGCGTTCTCCAGCAGGGTCTTATCGTCTACAGGTTCGACATAGGCGGCTTTGATCCGATCCATGACCTCAGCGAAGGTGCGCAGCTCTTCAAGCGGCAACGGTGCTTTGGCGTTGGTCGACGCGGCTGCGGCAGTTGCGGCTGCTGCGGGCACGGCAGGCTTGACGGTTTCGGCGGCTTGCGCCAGAGGAGCACCGATAACAATGGCAATAGCCAAGGCCAGCGAGGTGAGGCGGGACAAATGCAGCATGTCTAACGAACTCCTAAACCTAAAGTAGTGCTTACCCTTGAGCATGGCACCATTGCGCTGGATCACTTGGGCGACCCTGCTGACGAATAGCGAAATACAACGCCGGTGTTTCCTGACCACCACTGTTGCCTACAGTGGAAATCGCTTCGCCGGCTTTAACAATATCGCCAGCGTCTTTGAGCAGACTCTGGTTGTGGCCATACAAACTCAAAAAGCCGTTGCCATGGTCGAGAATGACCAGAAGCCCGGCGCCGCGCAACCAGTCTGCGAACACCACGCGGCCGCCATGCACAGCATGCACCTGGCTGCCCGCAGGGGCGCTGATCATCACGCCATCCCACTTGGTGCGAGCGTCATCGCCGCGGGTTTCACCGAAGCGCGCTAACAATCGACCATCGACAGGCCATGGAAGTTTGCCGCGTGCTTCAGCAAAAGCTCCACCATAGGATACGCCGGCACTGGAAACCAGCACGCCAAGCGCTTTGACCGGGCGTTTTGGCGGGGCTTCGTCATCGTCATAGGTGCTTCTTTTGTGGCTGCTGTTTTTCGCCAGGGCGCGGGCCTGCTCTTCACGCTGGTGCTGTTTTTCCGCTTCCTGCTGGGCGATCAAGGCTTTTTGCCGGGCTTCTTCAGCCTCGCGCGCCTGTCGGGCCAGGGTTTCTTCGATCGTTTTCAGTACGTTGGTTAGATCGGCCTGTTCCTGCTGGCGTGTCTGCAGCTTGTCATCGCGGGCTTTCACGTCCAGGTTGAGCTTGGCCAGCGCCTCTTGGCGCTCCTGGCGAACCTTGTCCAGCGCGTCACGTTGACTGTCGAGTATGCTTTTTTGCACCAACAACTGTGCCTGTTGCAGATCGATGTCTTTTTCGACGTTGGCCAGTTGGCGCAGGGTTTCATTGAAGCCGTGCAGTTGGGCCAGGCGAGCCTGGCTCAGGTAATCGTAATACGTCAGGGTGCGAGCGAATTTTTCCGGGTTCTGCTGATTGAGCAGCAGCTTGAGGTATTCCTCGCGGCCACCTTGATAAGCGGCTCGGGCCTGGATCGCGATCAATTCTTGTTGTTCAACGCGTGCGCTTTGGAGTTTTTTTTTCTCTTGGTCGAGCCTTTGCAGCTCGCTTTCAGTCTTTTTTTGTTCTTTTTGCAGGGCCTCCACCTGCTTCTCCAGCGTGCCCATTTCGGTTTCTGTGCCGCGCAGGTCTTTCTGCACGCCGGTTTTTTCCTGCTGCAATTCACCGAGGCGTTTTTTCAGCTCGGTAATGTCCTTACGCGCAGCATCCAACTGTTGTTGGGTTTGTGCGTGCTCATCGGCAAACGCCGGATTGAGCAAGCAAGTCAAAGCAAGGGCGATCAGGGCGCGGAGCATGGGGCGGGCGACACCAAGGAAAGAGAATGAGCAGCGACTAGTATGCCCGCCGCGAGCTGCAAAAAAAACGCCCCAAGGCGACTGCTTTGGGGCGAATCGGATAATTAACCGGCACTGTCGTTTTTGAACGTGCCGGTTTAGAGCCTTTAATGCGGTTTATTTAGCCACGAGGATCGAATGACCGGTCATCTCTTCCGGTTTTTTCAGGCCCATCAACTTCAACATGGTCGGGGCAACATCGGCCAAAACCCCGCCTTCACGGACTTTAAGATCACGTTTGCCCACATAAATGAACGGCACGGGTTCGGTGGTGTGGGCGGTGTGCGCCTGGCCTGTGGACGCGTCCGACATTTGTTCGACGTTACCGTGGTCTGCAGTAATCAGCGCTTCACCACCGACTTTCTCCAGCGCCGTCACAATCCGGCCAACGCACACGTCCAGGCATTCCACCGCCTTGATGGCCGCGGCCATGATCCCGCTGTGGCCCACCATGTCGCCGTTGGCGTAGTTGACTACGATGACGTCGAAGCGCTGGTTTTCAATGGCGTCGACAATCCTGTCGGTGACTTCCGGCGCACTCATTTCAGGCTGCAAGTCATACGTGGCAACGTGTGGCGATGGGATCAGGATGCGTTCTTCGCCCGGGAACGGTTCTTCACGACCGCCAGAGAAGAAGAACGTGACGTGGGCGTACTTCTCGGTTTCGGCAATCCGTAACTGGGTTTTGCCATTGTTTGCCAGGTACTCACCCAGCACGTTTTTCAGGCTGCCGGCGGCAAAGGCCGACGGCGCCGGGATGCTTGCAGCGTATTGGGTCAGCATGACGAAGCCAGCCAGTTTCGGTTGGCGGGCGCGCTCGAAGTCCTTGAAGTCATCTTCGACGAAGACGCGGGTCAGCTCGCGGGCACGGTCGGCGCGGAAGTTCATGAAGATCACCGCGTCGCCATCTTCGACCTTGACCTGTTCGCCGATACGGGTGGCTTTGACGAATTCATCGTTCTCGCCCCGCTCGTAAGCGGCTTCAAGCCCGGCCTGGCTGCTGGCGGCCTGGAATTCGGATTGGCCGTCGACGATCAGGTTGTAGGCGCAGGCTACGCGGTCCCAGCGATTGTCGCGGTCCATGGCGAAGTAGCGGCCAATGATCGTCGCGATGCGACCTTTTCCGAGGCGGGCGAACGTCGAGTCCAGCAGCTCCAGTGATGACTTGGCGCTGCGCGGCGGTGTATCGCGGCCGTCGAGAAAGGCGTGCAGGTAGATTTTTTCTGCGCCACGCTGGGCGGCTAGTTCGGCCATGGCGACCAGGTGGTCCTGATGGCTGTGTACACCACCGTCGGACAACAGCCCCAGGATATGCACGGCTTTGCCCGCGCTGACGGCTTTGTCCACGGCGCCGCAGAGGGTTGGGTTCTCAAAGAACTCACCGTCGCGGATCGATTTGGTCACGCGGGTGAAGTCCTGATACACCACGCGGCCGGCGCCGAGGTTCATGTGACCGACCTCGGAGTTACCCATCTGGCCGTCTGGCAGGCCGACATCCATCCCAGAGCCCGAAATCAGGCCGTGGGGCTGGGTTGCGTACAAGTGGTCCAGAACCGGCATCTTCGCCGCATAGATGGCGTTGCCCTCGTGGCTCTCGCTATGGCCGAAGCCGTCCAGGATGATCAGGACCAGCGGTTTAGGTGTGGCGGTCATAGATCCCTCGCGTGCAGGCTGCATGGCTAATTGAAGTAAGTTGAAAAAAGATCGGCATTTTAAGGACAAGTTCAAACGGTGTCACTGCCGTACGGGCTTTGGCCGATCTTGGGGGCTGTGTATACTGGCCGACATTTTAACGCCCTGGAACCTACTGATGGTTGCTCACCTGATTGAATTTGCCACTAACCACTATTTGCTCGCTGGCGCTTTCGTCGTTCTGTTGGCTCTGTTGATTGCATACGAGCTGAGTAAAGGCGGCCGCAGCCTCAGTACCCGTGAGCTGACGTCGCTGGTCAACAGTGATCAGGGCGTGGTAGTCGATGTGCGTCCAGCCAAGGATTTCTCGGCAGGTCATATCGTTGGCGCACTGAGCTTTCCGCAAGACAAAGTGATCGCGCGTATCGCCGAGCTGAACAAGCACAAGGCCAAGACCCTGATCATCGTCGATGCCATGGGTCAGCACGCTGGCACCATTGCTCGTGAACTGCTCAAGTCAGGTTTCACCGCAGCCAAGCTGTCGGGCGGCATTTCCTCCTGGCGCGCCGATAATCTCCCTTTGGTGAAATAAAATGGCTGACGTCGTCGTCTATTCAAGCGACTGGTGCCCTTACTGCATGCGCGCCAAGCAGTTGCTACAGAGCAAAGGCGTTGCCTTCGAAGAGATCAGAGTCGATGGCCAGCCACACGTTCGTGCCGAAATGACCAAAAAAGCCGGGCGTACGTCAGTCCCGCAAATCTGGATTGGCGCCGCTCATGTCGGCGGTTGCGATGACCTGTTTGCCCTGGAGCGCGCCGGTAAGCTGGATGCGCTGCTTCAGGCTTGAATCCGAAACCCTACAAGACCTTAAAAGTAAGAAGGATCTACGATGACTGACCAACCGACCAACGGCGGTGTTGCAAACGAAGACGCTGAAGCCCCGCAGTTTTCCCTGCAGCGCATCTACGTTCGTGACTTATCGTTCGAAGCCCCGAAAAGCCCGGCGATCTTTCGCCAGGAATGGACTCCAAGCGTCAGCCTGGATCTGAACACCCGTCAAAAATCTCTGGAAGGCGACTTCCATGAAGTAGTCCTGACGCTGTCGGTCACGGTCACTAACGGCGACGAAGTCGCTTTCATCGTTGAAGTGCAACAGGCCGGTATCTTCCTGATCAAGGGTCTGGACGCTGCGGCCATGAGCCACACGCTCGGCGCGTTCTGCCCGAACATTCTGTTCCCGTACGCTCGCGAAACGATCGACAGCCTTGTCGTGCGTGGTTCGTTCCCTGCGCTGATGCTGGCGCCGGTCAACTTCGACGCGTTGTACGCGCAAGAGCTGGCCCGTATCCAAGAGCCTGCTGTAAGCCAGACTGTGCAGTAAGCGAACGCGCTGGAATTAAAAAAGCGCCTTTCGGGGCGCTTTTTTATGGACCGTATTCAGGCGAAATCCAGTTGCCGCCAGGCTTCATACACAGCAATGGCCACGGTGTTGGACAGGTTCAGGCTGCGGCAGCCTTCACGCATCGGCAGGCGCAGACGTTGATCGCTTTGTAGGGCGTCAAGTATGTCCGCTGGCAGGCCACGGCTTTCCGGGCCGAAAAGAAAGGCATCGCCTTTTTCGAAGGCGGCTTCGTGGAAAGGGCGTGAGCCTTTTGTGGTAAAAGCGAACAGCCGCGGCTGGCCGAGGCTTTCCAGGCAGCTGGGCAGGTCGGCATGGCGATGCAGGGTGGCGTACTCGTGATAATCGAGCCCGGCCCGACGCAGGCGCTTGTCGTCGAGTTCGAAGCCCAACGGCTCGATCAAATGCAGGGTGCAGCCGCTATTGGCGCACAGCCTGATGATATTGCCGGTATTCGGCGGAATTTCTGGTTGAAAAAGGATGACGTGAAACATGCACGGCTCCGAACTGAAAGACGGGCTGCATTCTACCCCTGAAGAGGACCCGCGACCGAAGCCCTGGCTGCGAGTTCTTGGCTCTATGGCAATTGTCGGGCTAATGGTGGGCCTGATGATCGGCCGCTTGACCGCTCCTGACCCCCTGGTGCTGCAACATATAGAGCCACTGCCCAATGGCTTGGCGCTATGGTTCAACGACGAACCGCAAGTGCATGGCGAAGAGGTCGAGGGGACTGTGGCATTGCTGTTCAACGTGCAGGGCATGCCGCAGCGAGGTGAGTTCAAGCTTGACGGGAAGGATGTTCGCTGGAGGGTGCAGCGCAGTGACAAGGGTTTGTTGCTGAACCTGCTGGCGGCCCGTCCATTGCACGGCGACTGGCGCGGTGCAAAGGTGGACGGGCGCTGGAGACTGGAGATCAGTCTTCGGTTGGAATAAAAGAGGGGAATCCCCGGCCTGCCTGTACCAAGGTCCCCAAAACTGGTGTTACTAAAGCTATTGCAGGGCGCGTGCCAGTTTTTCTGAAAAGGCTTATTTTCATTGTGCCGGCCTTTAGAAACGGGGTTTTTCGCGGTGTTCGAATTATTTCGAACGTGGGTGCGAAACGTTTCGGTCGGTTTCTTTATCAGTATTCCTGCACGTAATTTGAGCATCCAGACAGCGCAAGTTCCCAAAGTGATGCATTTTCTCCGTCTTTAGGGCTGTCAGTGGACCTGACCGTGCCAAGGCACCCACCTGCGTTGCAGGGCGCGCAGGCCCATTTCCATGGCGAACGCGATCAGCGCGATCACCAGAATGCCCAGGACCACCACGTCAGTGACCAAAAACTGCGCCGCCGACTGGACCATAAAGCCAAGACCACTGGTGGCCGCGATCAGTTCCGCAGCAACCAGCGTCGACCAACCGACCCCTAGACCAATGCGTACACCGGTCAGGATGTCAGGCAAGGCGCTGGGCAGAATTACATGGCGAATCAGTTGCCAGCGCGTAGCACCCAGAGATTGCGCGGCGCGGATTTTCGCCGGGTCCACGGTGCGCACGCCGGTAGCGGTGGAAATCGCAATCGGTGCAAAGATCGCCAGATAGATCAACAACACCTTGGACAGCTCGCCAATGCCGCACCAAATTACGATCAATGGCAGATAAGCCAGTGGCGGAATAGGGCGATAGAGCTCGATAAGCGGATCGAAGATCCCTCTGGCCATCCGGTTATGACCTATCGCGATACCGATGGGAATGGCCGTCAGCACCGCGAAACCCAATCCCAAACCGATACGTTGCAGGCTGGCGCCCAGGTGCTGCCATAGTGTGGAATCCATGTAGCCCTTGGTCGCCAGCAGCCAGCCTTTTTCCAGCACCGCCGACGGTGGCGGCAGGAACAGGGGTTCAATCCATTCGGCTGCCGTGACAGCCCACCAGATTGCCAGCAAGGTCACCAGGGTCAGAACGCTGATCCACCGCGTACTCAGGCTGCGGCGCAGTGGCACGCGGTTGGGCGAACGATGGCTTGCCTGCGCGATGGCCGGTAATTCGTAGCTGCTCATGCGCGCTGCTCCCACGTCGAGGCACTGCGTTGAGAAAAGACCTTGGACAGGACGTGCTCGCGGGTCTCGATAAACCGTGGATCGGATTTGATTGCCCGCGCCGATTCGCCCGCAGCGTAGCGCTGACCGAAGTCCAGATGGAGGCGCTCGACGATTTGCCCCGGATTGGGTGCCAACAGGATCAAGTCAGTGGCGAGAAATACCGCTTCTTCAATGTCATGAGTAATCAGGAATACGGGCTTGGCGGTACGCCCCCAAACTTGCAGCAGCAGTTCTTGCATCTGCTCGCGGGTAAATGCATCAAGGGCGCCGAAGGGCTCGTCCATCAGTAACACCCGAGGGTCGGCGGCCAAGGCCCGGGCCAGACCGACGCGTTGCTTTTGACCACCGGACAGTTGCCAGATACGTCGCTGGTCGAAACCGGCGAGGTCCACCAGCGCGAGCATTTCCCGCGCCCTTGTTTCACGTTGCGTGCGCGGTACGCCCGCCAGTTGCAGGCCGAAGGCAACGTTGGTCAAGACATCCTGCCAGGGCAGCAGTACATCGTCTTGAAACACCACGCCGCGCTCGGCGCTCGGGCCTTTGACGGCAACGCCATCCAGGGTGATGCGCCCGGCGCTGGGCTCGACGAAACCGGCAATTAAATTCAACAGCGAAGTCTTGCCACTGCCAGACGGACCGAGTGCGACCAGCAACTGCTGCGGGCCGAGACTCAGGGAAATATCCGCCAGTACCGGCTCGGGCGCGCCGGGGTACTGTGCACTGATGCGCTCCAGCTGTAATAAGGCCATGACAAGAATCCTTGACAGTTTATTGAGTGATGAACTTGGCGCTTACGTACGGGGAATAGTCGGCCAGTACTGCATCGACCTTGCCTTGCTCCTTGAGGAACGCAGCGGTTTTGGTCACTGCGTCGATGGTCGGTGCGCCCAGCGCGACAACCTGATCAGCCGCCAGTGGGTACACGTTGCCTTGCAACAGCACCGGAATATCGGCCGGTTTTGCACCCGACAGTTTCACCAACTTGTCGACATTGCCGGTGTTGGCGAGCCATGCGGCCGGGTCTTTGCGGTAGTTGGCGTAGGCGTCGAGGGTGACCTTGGCAAAGGCGCTAACGATTTCCGGGTGCTTGGCGGCGAAGTCTTTGCGCACGATCCACGCATCGAAGGTCGGGGCGCCAAGCTTGGCCAGGTCGCCGGAAGTGATCAGCACCTTGCCAGTCTCTTTGGCAACACCCAGTGCTGGGTCCCAAACGTAGGTGGCGTCGATGTCACCGCGCTTCCAGGCTGCAGCAATCGCGGGGGGAGCGAGGTTAAGAATCTGAACCTTGGACGGGTCGATGTTCCAGTGTTTCAACGCGGCCAGCAGGCTGTAGTGGCCGGTGGAAACGAACGGTACGGCGATTTTTTTGCCGATCAGGTCCTGGGGCGAATTGATGCCCGAACCGTTGCGTACGACGAGGGCTTCGGCGGCGCCAATCTGGGTGGCGATCAAAAAGGTTTCAACCGGCAATTTGCGCGTCGCGGCAGCGGTCAGTGGGCTTGAACCGAGGTAGCCGATCTGAACGTCGCCCGAGGCGATGGCGGTGATGACGTCGGCACCGCTGTCGAATTTGCGCCAGTCGATCTTGGCGTGGGTGGCCTTTTCATAAGCACCATCGGCCTGCGCGACCTTGGCCGGGTCAACCGTGGTTTGGTACGCGACGGTAAAATCTGCTGCATGAGCAAGAAACGTTGCGGTGGCCAGGGATAAGGCCGCCAACAAGCGCAAAGGGGTGTGTAGTTTCATTTGAAAAGCTCCAGATCAGGCGGCCGAGGTCCGGCTGAAATGAAGATTAAATGATCTAAAAAACTTTAAATAAATAACTTTTTAGCATTAGCTTATGAAATGAATTGTCTCCAAATGGGGGGCAAAGTGGCGAGTTGTCATCAATCAGTCACAAAAGTATGACTTTATGTGTGGCCGATTCAGGCATCGGCGCGAGAAGCTAAAACTTCTTATCCTTTAGTCTTATCAGGGGATTGCGTGACTGATCGGTCTGAATGATGGCCATCGGATGGCGAAAATCCGATGGCTGCTGACAAAAAGCACAAAAAAATTTTTGGGAATTACGTTATGAGGCCGATACACTCCGTGCCGGCGAACTGAAACAGTTCGTCACTTATAGCTCGATGATCTAAAAAAATACGCAGATATCCCTTTTAGATTGATGAATTTTTGATTACCTTGCAGCCAGCCGCACAAGCGGTCTAATCAATTAGTCTCGATGCGACCAGAAACCATTGACTCAATAGGTCGGGTCTGGCGCTAATCGCGCATCTTCGGGCTTGAGCCGTCCGTCTCAGGACCCGTAGAACTACAAAAATTAGATTCACGAGGAGCGAAACAATGAATAAGTCCACATTGGCTTTGGCCATCGCAGTAGGGGTTTTGGCCCAACAAGCCGGTGCTGCTGGCTTCCTGGAAGACAGCAAACTTAACCTGAGTTCCCGCACGTTTTTCTTCGACAATGACAGCCATATCGCTAAGGGTGTTGATCAGCGCGAAACTGCAGAAGTTCTGAAACTCGATTACATCTCCGGCTTCACGCAGGGCATCATTGGCGTCGGTGTTGACGCACAGATGATCTACGGGCTGCACCTTGATGGCGGCGCTGGCAATCACCCAGATACCAACAAACCAGGCAACACCTTCTGGCCAAGCGCCCACGACGGTTCTGCTGAACGCGATCTGGCCCGTGGCGATGCGAACGTCAAGTTCCGTTACTCCAAAACCGAATTGCACATCGGTGGCGCCTTGGCTCCACAAGTGCCGGTTCTGACGGCTAACGACAGCCGTGCAATGCCTGCAAACTATGACGGCGGCATCATCACCTCCAAAGACCTCAACAACTTTACATTTGTTGCGGGTCAACTGGAGCACTCCACTGGGCGTGCAACGACCAACAGCACTGGCCTGTCGGTTAACGGCGCCACAAGGGACAGCAACCAGTTCCGTTTCGCCGGTACTGACTGGAAGGTCACTAAAGACCTGACGTTGCAGTACTACTACGCGAACCTGGAAGACTTCTACAAACAGAACTTCCTTGGTTTGGTACACGTTCTGCCAATCGGCGACGATCAGTCGTTCAAGACTGACCTGCGCTATTTCAACAGCAGTTCCGATGGCAAGAGCAGCGCCGGTGATGCTGGCTACGCGTTCAACAACAACGGTGGTTTCGCCAGCAAACCAGGTCAAGTCGACAACACCACCTGGAGTGCGATGTTCACCTACCAGCTGGGCGGCAACTCGTTCTTGCTGGGTCACCAGCGTGTTAGCGACAGCGGCGGTTTTGTCTACCTGAACCAGGGTAATGTCACGACAAATGGTAAGGCATCAGGTGTAAACGAAGGCAACGGCGGCCCAAGTTTCTACCTGTTCACCGACTCCATGATCAATGGTTTCGTTCGTGCCGGTGAGAACACTACGTTCGGTAAGTACACCTATGACTTCGCAGGGCTTGGCGTCCCAGGCCTGAAAGCCTCGATGGCTTACCTGCGTGGTGATGACATCAAGGATGCGAAACTCCGCGGTGTAGATCACTCCGAGTGGGAACGTGACGTGCGTCTGGATTACGTGGTCCAGACCGGTTACCTCAAAGGCTTCGGCACCACGCTCAGCAACGGTTCTTACCGTGGTGACGGCACCGCTATTGCTTCCCAAGACCAGACTCGTCTGATCTTCAACTACACCTACAGCTTCCTGTAAGTGTATTGAGTACAAGAAGCCCCGCTTGCGGGGCTTTTTGTTGCCTGCGTTTTCAGGGTCCGGACGGTGCAATGCCAGTTGTCAGCTGAATTCAATTGGCCAGGACTTTGGGCCAGTCGTTCGCGTTGATAAAACCGAGCACATGGGGTTGCTGGTGATCATCCACCGAGATGAACAGCGACGATCCGTAGTCGGGCGTCGATGAGTCACGAAGCTTCATGGTTTTTTCCAATGCGCTCATGCATTCGCTGTGGGTAACCAGAATAAGGTTGCGGTTTTTCACTTTGTGTTGAAGCGAGTCGCTGAGCATATTTTGCCGACAATTGGACAACCACTCTTGACCCGCGCCCGTGTAGTTGAACATGAAGGTCGCGGTTTGTGCCGCTCGGGTCATCGGGCTGCTATAGATGTCGGCCTTTCCCAGTCCGAGCGTTTGAAAATGTTGCCCCACGGCTTCGGCGACACTTTTGCCTGGTAGCGTGATGCCATCTGCGGGGCCCAGGCAAGGGGCTGAGGAGTGATCGCAACGCTCGGCGTGGCGCACCAGCACGATTACGTCACCTTGAGCCCAGCGCGATTTGAAGTCGGTGATCGTGACGTTGCTGCCTTTTGAAAGGTCAGGCGTCGCAGCGGGTCTCAACAGCAAAAATGCCACGCCCGCCAACGCGACGGCGCAGGCTAACGCGGCCAGTTTTGTTTTGTTTTTTGCGAAAATACTTGGATGGAACAAGCGTCGGGTTCCGCTCAGCAAAGTCTGTGCTCCATGTCGTTTAAACCGCTCCCACGGCAATTCAGCGTTGTAGCGCGCGTTCAAGTGGACAAAATAAAAAAACGTTTCAGCGGGTGAGGGTTCATGGCCCCGACACCCAATAGCACCAGTAGAAGGTCAGTGTGCAGGTCCATAAGTCAATGAACGGTGAAATAGGCGTGAAAATTTAACTGTTCCGGGCGTCCAGGGTGAGAGCCTTGCTGAATTGAGGGCCCGCAGAGGAGGGCTGGAAGGTTAAGGGCGGCTTTATAGATCCAAAAAGAATAAACAAATTAAAATTCATTCTTTTTTATTTTTTTTGGAGAGGTGCAAAGTAGAGGGCTTCATAGTCAACCAGGAGCCGCACCATGAGCCTACGACTTGGCGACATCGCCCCCGACTTCGAGCAGGAATCAAGCGAGGGGAGAATCCGTTTTCACGAATGGCTTGGGGACAGTTGGGGTGTCTTGTTTTCCCACCCGGCCGACTTCACACCGGTGTGCACCACTGAGCTCGGTTTTACTGCCAAGCTCAAGGATGAATTTGCCAAACGCGGCGTTAAAGCGATTGCGCTGTCGGTGGACCCGGTCGATTCCCACATCAAGTGGATCGAAGACATCAACACCACTCAGAACACGATCGTTAATTTCCCCATTCTGGCCGATGCTGATCGCAAGGTCTCGGACTTGTATGACCTGATTCACCCCAATGCCAGCGATACCCTGACGGTGCGCTCGTTGTTCGTGATCGATCCGAACAAAAAAATTCGCCTGACCATCACCTATCCAGCCAGCACCGGGCGCAACTTCCATGAAATTCTGCGGGTCATCGACTCGCTGCAATTGACCGATAACTACAAAGTCGCAACACCGGCCAATTGGCAGGATGGCGACGACGTGGTCATCGTGCCGTCAATCAAGGATGAAGACGAAATCAAAAAACGCTTCCCAAAAGGGTATAAGGCCGTCACGCCTTACCTGCGTCTGACGCCGCAACCTAATCGCTGAACATCTGGATCCGCCGCGCTCCTACAGGTGATGTACCAAAAAAGGGCCGTTGATTCGGCCCTTTTTTTTCGTCCGCGATTCGGCATTTCACGCTCAAAAACATATATGCATTTAAGGAATAAACAAATGAATAAATATGATTTATAGATATAAAAGACACCTGTTAAGGTCTGTCCACTTAGCGAAATCGCTAACCCACCTTACTCACCCGCCAACGGGCAAGCAGGTGCACCTTCATAGCTACAGCAAAGGAGAGCGCCATGCGCACTGTCATTTTGCGTCGAGGCTTGGTCGCTCTGTTTGCTGCGGCTGTCACCTTCGGCGCCATTACTCAAGCTCAGGCAGAAACCCTGCGCATTGGTTATCAGAAGTACGGCACGTTGGTTTTGTTGAGGGCCAAAGGCACGCTGGAAAAGCGCCTCGCCGAGCAAAACGTGCACGTGCAATGGACTGAGTTTCCCGGCGGCCCGCAGTTGCTTGAGGGGCTGAACGTTGGCTCCATCGATTTTGGCGTGACCGGCGAGACGCCGCCTGTGTTCGCCCAAGCGGCGGGTGCCGACCTGCTCTATGTCGCATACGAACCGCCTTCCCCGACCAGTGAAGCGATCCTGGTCCCCAAGGATTCGCCGATCACGTCGGTAAAAGATCTCAAAGGCAAAAAAGTCGTACTGAACAAAGGCTCCAACGTGCATTACCTGTTGGTACGTGCGCTTGAAGATGCCGGCTTGAAGTACAGCGATATCCAGACAGTATTCTTGCCGCCCGCCGATGCGCGTGCCGCTTTCGAGCGCGGCAGTGTTGATGCCTGGGTCATCTGGGACCCCTATCAGGCGGCCGCCGAGCAACAGTTGCAAGCGCGCACGCTGCGTGACGGCACTGGCATCGTCGACAACCATCAGTTCTATCTGGCGACCAAGCCGTACGCTGAAAAGCATCCGCAAGTGATTCAGGCATTGATCGAGGAAATTCGCGCAGTCGGCGACTGGTCCAAGGCCAACCCCGATGAAGTGACCCAACAGGTCGCTCCACTGCTCGGCCTGTCGCCGGACATCACCCGAACCGCCGTCAAACGCCAAGGCTACGGTGCGCAGTTCATCAGCCCTGACGTCGTCGCGACGCAACAGAAAATCGCTGACACCTTCTACCAGCTCAAGCTGATTCCTAAGCCGTTGAGTATCAAAGACGTGATCTGGACGCCCCCGGCCAAAGTGGCCACGGCTCAGTAATTAACAGGCCCCTAGAGGAGACAACTCCATGAGCCTCAGTGCTTCGCAAAAAATCATTCACAGGCTGGCGCCTTGGGCACTTCCAGTCTTGTTGTTGGCGGTCTGGCAGCTCTCGGTCAGCGCGGGCTGGCTTTCGACCCGCATCCTGCCGGCGCCAAGCGCGGTCATCGAAGCCGCCGTGAGCCTGGTGCGCAGCGGCGAAATCTGGACGCATTTGGCAATCAGTGGCTGGCGCGCCGGGATCGGTTTCGCCATCGGTGGCAGCATTGGTCTGGCGTTGGGGTTTATCACGGGGCTGTCGAAATGGGGCGAACGCCTGCTCGACAGTTCGGTGCAGATGATCCGTAACGTGCCGCATCTGGCGCTGATTCCACTGGTGATCCTGTGGTTTGGCATCGACGAGTCGGCGAAGATTTTTCTGGTGGCGTTGGGCACTGTGTTTCCGATTTACCTGAACACTTATCACGGTATTCGCAACGTTGATCCGGCGTTGGTGGAAATGGCGCGCAGTTATGGCCTGTCCGGTTTCGCGTTGTTCAGGCAGGTGATTTTGCCGGGCGCATTGCCCTCGATTCTGGTGGGGGTGCGCTTCGCTCTTGGCTTTATGTGGTTGACCCTGATCGTGGCCGAAACCATCTCCGCCAGTTCAGGAATCGGTTACCTGGCAATGAATGCCCGGGAGTTTCTGCAAACCGATGTGGTGGTCGTGGCGATTCTTCTGTACGCCGTACTCGGCAAGCTGGCGGACGTTGCAGCTCGTGGTTTGGAACGTGTCTGGCTGCGCTGGCATCCAGCGTATCAAACGGTAAAAGGCGGTGCGGTATGAGCAGTCTTAAACAGCAACAGCCGCCCCACCTGCTGCGCGGTATTCCGCTGGCGGTACACAAGCTGCGCAAAACCTTCGGTCAGCGCGCGGTACTGCGCGACGTCGATCTGCATATCCCGGCGGGGCAATTCGTCGCGGTGGTCGGTCGCAGCGGTTGTGGCAAAAGCACCTTGCTTCGCTTGTTGGCCGGTCTGGATAAGCCAACGGGCGGCGAACTGCTGGCTGGGTCGGCACCGCTCAGTGACGCGTTGGAAGATACCCGTTTGATGTTTCAGGAAGCACGCTTGCTGCCCTGGAAAAAAGTCATTGATAACGTCGGCCTTGGCCTGCAGGGCAACTGGCGCCCACGCGCTTTGGAGGCATTGGAATCTGTAGGCCTGGCGGAACGCGCCAATGAATGGCCGGCAGCCTTGTCTGGTGGACAAAAACAGCGCGTGGCCCTGGCTCGGGCATTGATTCACCAGCCGCGTCTGCTGCTGCTCGATGAACCGCTCGGTGCACTGGACGCGCTGACCCGCATCGAGATGCAACAACTGATCGAACGGCTTTGGCAAAAGCATGGTTTCACCGTGCTGCTGGTCACCCACGACGTCAGCGAGGCAGTCGCGATTGCTGATCGGGTGATTCTGATCGAAGAGGGCCAGGTTGGCCTCGACGTGATGGTAGAACTGCCGCGCCCAAGGGCGCGTGGCTCCCATCGTCTGGCTGCGCTGGAAACCCAGGTACTGAACCGAGTGCTGCAAATACCCGGCTCGCCGCCTGAACCCGAACCTGTTTCACCGTTGCCCACGCAACTGCGTTGGGCCCAATAACTGATCCGCACCGATACCGTTTGAAACCCTAACCCTTATAGGAAAAACATCATGACTATTAAAGCTATCAACGTCCGTAACCAGTTCAAAGGCACCATCAAAGAAATCCTCGAAGGCCCGGTTCTGTCGGAAATCGACGTACAAACGGCTTCGGGTGTTGTCACTTCCGTGATCACTACCCGTTCGGTCAAAGAGTTGGAACTGGTGGTTGGCAGCGAAGTGATCGCCTTCGTCAAATCCACAGAGGTTTCGATCGCCAAGCTGTGATCGGTGCGCTGCAAACAACCCCGGACGGCCAAAGCCCTCCGGGGTTTTTTTATGTGAAGCTATTCGCAGGCACGCCTGCTCCCACAGTGGATCGTGTCTATCAGATGACACGTTTTGGCAAATACGGGGGCAAATACAATCCCAGGTACGCATCGAACACCCGCATGCCTTCTTCGGCCATGCGCGGGGTGATTTGGTTGTGCAGTTGCACCGAGCGTGCGTAAACCCGGTCGCCGAGTTCCATCGCCAATGCAAACACGTCGACATCATCCGGCAGGGCAGGCAGCTGGAAGTGCCGGGCGAACAGCGTATGCATCTGGTGGCCGAGTTCAATGTCGTGTTGGCGGTCGGCCTGGGTGACTTCGGTCAGGCCGTGCTGGGCCAGGATCAGTTGGCGGGCGGCGGCATCGTCGCTGTAGATGCTTAGCATCCGCTGTTCGACCAGTCGCGACAGGTCACGCCAGGTTGTTAGCTGCTCGTGCGCTATAGGGGCTTGCAGGCAGGCGCGGAAGGCGGCGTGGACGTCTGCGGTCAAGGCTTCGAGCAGGGCAGGGACGCTGGCGAAGAAGTGATAGACCGAAGACGGTGGAATGTGCGCGCGTTCGGCAACGCTGTAGATCGACAGACTGGCCACCCCCTCAGCGGCAAGCAGCGTGCGGGCGGCGTCGAGAATCGAGTCGATCCGGGCCTGGCTGCGTGCGCGGGGTTTACGGGGCGCGGCGGGTCGCGTCATGGGTGGTTTCCTGTTTTGGGCAGCGGGCATTGTACGGGTTGCCTGTCAGGCCGTCATCGCGGGTAAGCGCGCTCCACAGAGGAATGCAAACCCATGTAGGAGCGCGCTTGCCCGCGATTGGTCGCGCAGCGACCACAAAAAAACGCCGTCAGCCCATAAGGCCAACGGCGTTCTTTTTACTGCACAGCGTTAGACGGTGTGCAGGTACCAGTTGTATTCGAGGTCGGAGATGGAGTGTTCGAACTCTTCCAGCTCACTTTCCTTACAGGCGACGAAAATATCGATGTATTTCGGGTCGATATAGCGCGCCATGATTTCACTGTCGTCCAGCTCGCGCAGGGCATCACGCAAGTTGTTGGGCAGGCTTTGTTCGTTTTGCTCGTAGGAGTTGCCTTCTACCGGGGCACCTGGCTCGATCTTGTTGGTCAAGCCGTGGTGCACGCCAGCCAGCACAGAGGCCAGGAGCAAGTACGGGTTGGCGTCGGCACCGGCTACGCGGTGTTCGATACGTACGGCATCGGGTGCGGCGGTCGGAACGCGCAGTGCGACCGTCCGGTTGTCCAGGCCCCAGCACGGCGAGTTCGGCACGTAGAACTGTGCACCGAAACGACGATAGGAGTTAACGTTCGGGCACAAGAACGCCATTGATGCCGGTAGGGTCTCGAGCACACCGCCGATCGCATGACGTAATGCGGCGTTCTGCTCGGGATCCTCACTGGTGAAGATGTTTTTGCCATCGCGATCAAGAATCGAGATGTGGACGTGAAGACCGTTACCTGCCTGACCCGGATAGGGTTTGGCCATAAAGGTCGAATCCATTTCGTGGTCGTAGGCGATGTTCTTGATCAGACGCTTGAGCAGTACCGCGTAGTCGCATGCCTTGATCGGGTCGGCGACGTGGTGCAGGTTCACTTCGAACTGCGCCGGGGCACTTTCTTTGACGATGGCGTCAGCCGGGATGCCTTGTTCCTTGGCACCTTCCAGAACGTCCTGGAGGCAGTCGACGTATTCGTCGAGATCGTCGATCAGGTAGACCTGAGTCGAGTGAGGGCGTTTGCCGGAAATCGGCGAGCGCGGAGGTTGTGGACGACCGTTCACGTTCTCCTGATCGATCAGGTAGAACTCAAGTTCGAATGCGGCGCAGATAGTCAGGCCCATTTCATCGAACTTGCTGACGACCTGACGCAGTACTTCGCGGGGATCGGCAAAGAAGGGTTCGCCTTCGATTTCGTGCATGGTCATCAGCAATTGCGCGGTTGGGCGTTTTTGCCAAGGTTCATTGCACAGGGTGCCAGGGATCGGATAACAGATACGGTCAGCATCACCGATATCCAGACCCAGACCGGTGCTTTCCACCGTTGAGCCATTGATATCCAAGGCAAATAAAGAGGCCGGCAAGTTGATGCCTTTCTCGTAAACCTTATGGAGGCTGGTGCGTTCTATGCGCTTACCGCGCACCACACCATTCATATCTGCAATCAGAAGGTCAACGTACAGAACCTCAGGATGTTCCTTAAGGAACGCGTTCGCTTCGTTAAGCTGAACGGCACGCGGGGGTACCGACATGATGCAACACCTTTGTTGTTAAAAATATCAATCATCGAGCTTCGTGGGATTCAGTCAATCCGAAAGCCATCATGAAGTCAATAGAGCTCTTTTTTGCACTCAAAAAGCACTTAGAGGCCGTTTTTGCCGCAATTCAGGGCAAGTATTGCGTTTTTTAAGCCTTGGGGCCTGCGGGCTTGAGCAGGCTGTGTTCTATTTTTTACGGGGGTGTTGTGAAAAAAAATGAACAAGGCTAAGCTCGATTGCAACCCATAACAGCAATAAAATTCGGGGGTTCCATGTCTCGCCTGCCGTTAATCGGCGTGACCGCCTGCACCAAGCAGATCGGTCTGCACAGTTATCACATCAGTGGCGACAAGTACGTCCGCGCAGTCGCAATCGCTGCCAAGGGCCTGCCGCTGATACTGCCGTCACTGGCTGAATTATTTGACACGGCCCAGCTACTTGCCAGCGTCGATGGACTCCTGTTCACCGGCTCGCCCTCCAATGTAGACCCCTCTTACTACGACGGCCCAGCCAGTGCGCCGGGCACCGCTCATGACCCTGATCGTGATCGCACCACTTTACCCCTGATTCGTGCTGCTGTGGCAGCGGGTGTTCCGGTGTTGGGGATTTGTCGTGGGTTTCAGGAGATGAATGTAGCGTTCGGGGGCAGCCTGCATCAGCGTGTTCATGAAGTTGGAACATTCATGGACCATCGTGAACAGGACAACGAGCCGCTCGACGTCCAGTACGGGCCCAGCCATACCCTGCATATCCAGCCAGGCGGCGTGCTCGCGGGCCTTGGCCTGCCGAGCGAAATCCACGTCAATTCGATTCATGGTCAGGGCGTTGACCGTCTGGCGCCAGGCCTGCGCGTCGAGGCTCTGGCACCTGACGGGTTGATTGAGGCGATCTCGGTCGAGGCGGGCTCGGGTTTTGCTTTAGGTGTGCAATGGCATCCCGAATGGCAAGTGATCTCGAATCCGCATTACCTTGCGATTTTCCAGGCATTTGGCGATGCCTGTAGAGCGCGCGCACTACAACGCGACGCAGCCGCGTCAAAAAGTGCCTGAGCCCTTTCGGGCCCGGTTTTTTTTGTCCTGAGGTGTTTATGAGTACCAACCTCGACCAGCTCACTGATTGGTTGAAAGAGCACAAGATCACTGAGGTCGAATGCATGATTGCCGACCTCACCGGGATTACTCGCGGAAAGATCTCACCGACCAACAAGTTCATTGCCGAAAAAGGCATGCGCTTGCCCGAGAGTGTGTTGCTGCAAACGGTCACCGGCGACTATGTCGAAGATGACATCTATTACGAACTGCTCGATCCGGCGGACATCGACATGATCTGTCGCCCCGACCAGAACGCGGTGTTCTTGGTGCCATGGGCCATCGAGCCTACGGCTCAGGTGATTCACGACACCTACGACAAGCAAGGCAACCCGATCGAACTGTCGCCGCGCAACGTATTGAAGAAAGTGCTGAAACTCTATACCGAGAGAGGCTGGCAGCCGATCGTGGCGCCAGAAATGGAGTTTTACCTGACCAAACGCTGCGAAGACCCGGACTTCCCGTTGCAGCCGCCGGTTGGTCGCTCCGGTCGCCCGGAAACCGGTCGTCAATCGTTCTCTATAGAAGCGGCCAACGAATTCGATCCGTTGTTCGAGGATGTTTACGACTGGTGCGAACTACAGAATCTGGACCTGGATACACTGATCCACGAAGACGGCACGGCGCAGATGGAAATCAACTTCCGTCACGGTGATGCTTTGTCACTGGCCGACCAGATTCTGGTGTTCAAGCGGACCATGCGTGAAGCGGCGCTCAAACATAATGTAGCGGCAACGTTCATGGCCAAGCCGATGACGGGCGAGCCGGGCAGTGCCATGCACTTGCACCAGAGCGTGATCGATATCGCTACCGGCAAGAGCATCTTCTCCAACGAAGATGGCTCGATGAGCGAGCTGTTTCTGTGCCACATCGGTGGCCTGCAAAAATTTATCCCCGAGCTGTTGCCGTTGTTTGCGCCGAACGTCAATTCGTTCCGCCGTTTCCTGCCGGATACCTCGGCGCCGGTGAACGTGGAGTGGGGCGAAGAGAACCGCACCGTGGGCCTTCGGGTACCGGATGCCGGTCCGCAAAACCGTCGGGTGGAAAACCGCCTGCCGGGTGCCGACGCCAACCCGTATCTGGCCATCGCGGCCAGCCTGCTGTGCGGCTATATCGGCATGGTCGAGGCGATCAACCCCAGTGCGCCGGTCGTTGGTCGTGGCTATGAGCGCCGCAATTTGCGCCTGCCATTGACCATCGAAGATGCGCTGGAGCGAATGGAAAATAGTAAGACCATCGAGAAATACCTCGGCAAGAAGTTCATCGTCGGTTACGTCGCGGTCAAGCGTGCCGAACATGAGAATTTCAAGCGCGTGATCAGCTCTTGGGAACGTGAGTTCCTGCTGTTCGCGGTCTGATTGTGACGGGCGCGGCTATGGTCGGCGGCGCCTCTTTTAATACGGAGAGAGCGGTATGAGTAACAAGAATCCACAAACACGTGTATGGCAGGCCTTGAGCAACGATCATCACCTGGCGCCGTTCAGCGACTTCAAACAATTGAAAGAAAAAGGCCCGCGCATCATTACCCGCGCCAAGGGCGTGTATCTGTGGGACAGCGAAGGCAACAAGATTCTCGATGGCATGGCCGGTCTCTGGTGCGTTGCCATCGGTTACGGCCGTGACGAACTGGCGGATGCCGCCAGCAAGCAAATGCGCGAGCTGCCGTATTACAACCTGTTTTTCCAGACGGCTCACCCGCCGGTGTTGGAGCTGGCCAAAGTCATTTCCGATATCGCGCCAGAAGGCATGAACCATGTGTTTTTCACAGGTTCCGGTTCCGAAGGCAATGACACCGTGCTGCGTATGGTGCGTCACTACTGGGCAATCAAAGGCCAGCCGCAGAAGAAAATAATCATCAGCCGGATCAACGGCTACCACGGCTCGACCGTTGCGGGCGCGAGCCTGGGCGGCATGGTCGGGATGCATGAGCAGGGCGACTTGCCGATCCCCGGCATTGTCCATATCGCGCAGCCGTATTGGTTCGGCGAAGGTGGCGACATGAGCCCGGATGAGTTCGGGGTCTGGGCTGCGGAGCAACTGGAGAAGAAAATTCTCGAGCTGGGCGTCGACCATGTGGGTGCCTTTATTGCCGAGCCGATCCAGGGCGCTGGCGGTGTGATTATTCCGCCTGACACGTACTGGCCGAAGATCAAAAAAATCCTCGCCAAGTACGACATCCTGTTTATCGCTGACGAAGTGATTTGTGGGTTCGGTCGCACAGGCGAATGGTTCGGCAGCGATTTCTATGACCTGAAACCGGACATGATGACCATCGCCAAAGGCCTGACCTCGGGTTACATCCCTATGGGTGGCCTGATCGTGCGCGATAAAGTGGTTAGGGTGCTGAACGAAGGCGGTGATTTCAACCACGGTTTCACTTATTCAGGTCACCCGGTTGCCGCCGCCGTGGCCTTGGAAAACATCCGCATTCTGCGTGATGAAAAAATCATCGACCATGTTCGGGAAGAAACGGCACCCTATTTGCAAAAGCGCTTACGTGAGCTGAATGATCACCCGTTGGTGGGTGAAGTGCGGGGCGTAGGGCTGCTGGGTGCTATCGAACTGGTGAAAGATAAAACCACTCGCGAGCGTTATACCGGTAAGGGCGTTGGAATGATTTGCCGACAGTTCTGCTTCGATAACGGCCTGATCATGCGCGCCGTCGGCGATACCATGATTATTGCGCCACCGCTGGTGATAAGTTTTGCCGAGATTGATGAACTGGTGACCAAGGCGCGTACGTGCCTGGACCTGACCTTGCGTGCAATACAAGGCTAAGTGCCAGGATCAAGTGAGAAAGTACTTGATTGAGGTGAGTGGAACGGTAGTCAGTTATGCGGTTTCATTCACTTTAAACAGGTTGATTCTGATGTATGCAGTAACAGGTAAGACGGGGGGCACATGGTCGTGTAGCCCGCCCAGACTCTTGCCAAATGTATGACTTATTCAGTCGCCGCTACCCAACGGTTAGTATTCAAACAACGGAGCTGTACGCATGAAAATATTTGGCAAGACCCTCCTCGCCTTGTCCCTTATGGGTGTAGTGGCCGCTGCTGCTCAGGCCGATGACAAAGTTCTTCACGTCTATAACTGGTCCGACTACATCGCACCGGACACCATTGCAAAATTTGAAAAAGAGTCGGGGATCAAGGTCGTTTACGACGTCTTTGACAGTAACGAAACCCTCGAAGCCAAGTTGCTGGCTGGCAAGTCCGGTTATGACATCGTGGTGCCGTCCAACAACTTCCTGGCCAAGCAAATCAAAGCGGGCGTTTATCTGGAACTGGACAAATCCAAACTGCCTAACTGGAAAAACCTCAACGAGAAACTGCTCAGTACCGTTGGCAAAGCCAGTGACCCAGGTAACAAACATGCCTTCCCGTACATGTGGGGCTCGATCGGTATTGGTTACAACCCGGAAAAAGTAAAAGCCGTACTGGGCGAAGACGCCCCGGTCAACTCTTGGGATTTGGTGTTCAAGCCTGAGAACGCGGCCAAGCTGAAAAGCTGTGGCATCAGCTTCCTCGATTCGCCGACCGAGATGATTCCGGTGGCCCTGCATTATCTGGGTTACCCAACGGATTCCCAGGACAAGAAACAGCTGAAAGAAGCCGAAGACCTGTTCCTGAAGATCCGTCCGTCGGTGTCTTACTTCCACTCGTCCAAGTACATCTCCGACCTGGCCAACGGCAACATCTGCGTAGCAGTTGGTTATTCGGGTGACGTTTACCAAGCCAAAGCACGTGCTGCAGAAGCCGGTGACAAGGTTAAAGTCGCCTATAGCATCCCTAAAGAAGGTGCTGGCAGCTTCTACGACATGGTCGCGATTCCCAAAGATGCCGAGAACGTCGAAGGTGCTTACAAGTTCATGACCTTCCTGCAGAAGCCGGAAATTATGGCTGAAATCACCAACAGCGTGCACTTCCCGAACGGTAACGAGGCGGCGACCGCGTTGGTCGACAAAGAAATCAGCAGTGACCCGGGCGTTTATCCGTCAGCCGACGTGCAAGCAAAACTGTACGCCATCAGCGACGAGCCTGCTGCAACGCTGCGACTTCTGACGCGCAGCTGGACCACGATCAAATCGGGTAAATAATCCGACTGTAAGAAATCTTCTGTAGGAGCGAACGTGTTCGCGAAGAACTCAACGCGGTGTGTCTGACACGCGCCTTCGCCAACCCGTTGGCTCCTGCAGGGATCGGAAGAGGACCGCCTCATTGTCTATTTTTTATTTTGCAAAGCCTTGCTGGCGGGAGCGAGCTTGACTCCGGCAGTCAGCGTTCAAGCTGCTTCTACCGTGCATATTTATAATCAACGTTTAATACCCGCCGCTGGACCACGGTCAGATCGGGTAAATAAAAAAAATCCAGGCCCGGCTGTACTGGTCGGGCTGCAAATTTTGTTGGGAGTTTCACCAAATGGCAGTTGCCTCCGGCGCCTATAAGAAAGCCCTAGAAGGTGATCAGCAACCTAAACAGGTGCTGGTCAAAATCGACCGGGTCACGAAGAAGTTCGACGAGACGATTGCCGTGGACGATGTGTCCCTGCAAATCAACAAAGGCGAGATTTTCGCCCTGCTCGGCGGCTCTGGTTCAGGAAAGTCCACGCTTCTGCGCATGCTCGCAGGCTTCGAGCGGCCGACCGAGGGACGTATCTACCTCGATGGTGTGGACATCACTGATATGCCGCCCTACGAGCGGCCGATCAACATGATGTTCCAGTCCTACGCGCTGTTCCCGCACATGACCGTGGCGCAGAACATCGCCTTCGGTTTGAAGCAAGACAAGATTTCTGCTCAGGAGATCGATGCCCGCGTGGCTGAGATGCTCAAGCTGGTGCAGATGAGCCAGTACGCCAAGCGCAAGCCGCATCAGTTGTCCGGCGGTCAACGTCAACGGGTCGCCCTGGCACGCTCGCTGGCGAAAAAACCGAAGCTGTTGCTGCTCGACGAACCCATGGGCGCACTGGACAAAAAGCTGCGCTCGCACATGCAGCTGGAGTTGGTGGAGATCATCGAGCGGGTCGGCGTGACCTGCATCATGGTGACTCACGACCAGGAAGAGGCCATGACCATGGCCCAACGCATTGCAATCATGCACTTGGGCTGGATTGCGCAGATTGGCAGCCCAATCGATATCTATGAAACCCCGACCAGTCGTCTGGTCTGCGAATTCATTGGTAACGTCAACCTGTTCGAAGGTGTAGTAGTCGATGACGCCGAAGGTCACGCGCTGATCGAAAGCCCGGAACTGGAACGCAATATCTTCGTCGGCCACGGTATTAGTACGTCGGTTGAAGACAAACACATCACCTACGCGATTCGCCCGGAAAAACTTCTGGTCACCACCGAGATGCCAACCTGCAAATACAATTGGTCGCGCGGCAAGGTGCATGACATTGCTTACCTGGGCGGTCACTCGGTGTTCTATGTCGAGTTGCCGTGTGGCAAGTTGGTCCAGTCGTTCGTCGCCAATGCTGAACGCCGTGGTGCGCGTCCGACCTGGGACGATGAAGTCTATGTATGGTGGGAAGACGACAGCGGCGTGGTACTGCGCTCATGAACATACGAAAAATAAAACGTGTGCTTGATCGAATAACGCCCGGCGGCCGGCAGTTGGTCATAGGGGTTCCTTTCCTCTGGATGTTCCTGTTCTTCTTGCTGCCGTTCATCATTGTTCTGAAGATCAGCTTTGCTGAGGCAGACGTCGCGATTCCGCCGTATACCGAGATCCTCAGCTTCGTCGAGCAGAAGCTGCAGGTGATTCTCAACCTCGGCAACTACGCGATGCTCGGCGACGATGAACTGTATATCGCGGCCTATCTGGGCTCGCTTAAGATGGCGTTTTTCAGCACGGTCATGTGCCTGCTGATCGGTTATCCGATGGCCTACGGCATTGCCTCTGCGCGCAAAGAGCGGCAGACAGTCTTGCTACTGCTGATCATGATGCCGACCTGGACCGCGATCCTGATCCGCGTTTATGCGTGGATGGGCATCCTTAGCAACAACGGTCTGCTCAACGCCTTCCTCATGTGGCTGGGGGTGATCGACGAGCCGTTGCATATCCTCAATACCAACCTGGCGGTCTATATCGGCGTTGTGTATTCATACCTGCCGTTCATGATCCTGCCGCTGTACGCCAACCTGGTGAAGCATGATCACAGCCTGCTTGAAGCCGCCTCGGACCTGGGTTCGAGCACCTTCAACAGCTTCTGGAAAATCACGGTGCCGCTGTCCAGGAACGGCATCATCGCAGGCTGCATGCTGGTCTTCATTCCGGTGGTGGGCGAGTTCGTGATCCCGGAACTGCTGGGCGGTCCCGAAACGCTGATGATTGGTAAAGTGCTGTGGCAAGAATTCTTCAACAACCGTGACTGGCCGGTAGCGTCTGCTCTGGCGGTGGTGATGCTGGCGATCCTGATCGTGCCCATCATCCTTTTCAACCGTAGCCAGGCTAAAGAGCTGGAGGCCAAAGCATGAAGCGCTTCAGATTCTCGAACATGATGCTGGTGTTGGGCCTGCTATTTATCTATGCCCCGATGCTCATCCTGGTCATCTACTCGTTCAACGCCTCCAAACTGGTGACGGTCTGGGGTGGCTGGTCGATCAAGTGGTACGTCGGCCTGCTGGATAACACCCAACTGATGGGCTCAGTCATGCGCTCGCTGGAGATCGCTTGCTACACGTCGATCGCCGCTGTGGCGCTGGGCACGATGGCGGCGTTTGTTCTGACGCGCATCGCTCACTTTAAAGGTCGCACGCTGTTTGGTGGGCTGGCGACGGCCCCTCTGGTGATGCCGGAAGTGATTACGGGTCTGTCGCTGTTGCTGCTGTTTGTCGCCATGGCGCAAATGATTGGCTGGCCACAGGAACGCGGCATCATCACCATCTGGATCGCTCACACTACATTCTGTGCCGCGTATGTGTCAGTGGTGGTCTCGGCTCGCTTGCGTGAGTTGGACCTGTCCATCGAAGAGGCTGCCATGGACCTTGGCGCACGGCCGTGGAAGGTGTTCTTTCAGATCACCATCCCGATGATTGCGCCGTCGCTGGCGGCAGGCGCGATGATGTCTTTCGCCCTGTCGCTGGACGATCTGGTGCTTGCAAGCTTCGTGTCCGGCCCTGGCTCGACAACGTTGCCGATGGAAGTGTTCTCTGCTGTGCGCCTGGGCGTTAAGCCGGAAATCAACGCCATCGCCAGCTTGATCCTGTTGGCCGTATCGATAGCGACCTTCATGGTCTGGTTCTTCAGCCGTCGTGCCGAAGATCAGCGCAAGCGTGCCATCCAGCTCGCTATTGACGAAGCTGCTGCTGACTCCTGGAAACAACCCGATCCACGTCGGGCACCAGCGCCGGAGCCTGAAGCCGCGTGATCGATTGATGCATCCGTGAGAGCAGGCTTGCCTACGAAGATGCAGCCTGCTGGCAGGTGTTTGTCGAAAGCTGAGAGCTGCTGCGGGGTTGGTGTTGGTGTTGGCGAGGATTGGTCGGATTTTAATCAGGTGAAGCTTCGCGAATAAATTCGCTCCTACAGAGGGGCGCAGTTTATTTGGTAGGAGCGAATTCATTCGCGAAGAACGCGGCGCGGTGTGTCGGGCACACCGCGCTTGTCCTTTACTCGTGACTGACTGGCACACCCTTCAGATAGGCTGCCGGCTCTGCGCCGAGGTTGCTCAGCAGGCGTTCGCTGTACCAATCGACGAAGTTGACCACGCCGAACTCGTACGTCTTGGAGTACGGACCTGGCTGGTAAGCGGTGGAGTTGATCCCGCGCTGGTTCTCTTCAGCCAGACGACGGTCCTGGTCGTTGGTGGCGTCCCATACTTTGCGCATACGCTCGACGTCGTAATCGACACCTTCGACCGCATCCCTGTGCACCAGCCATTTGGTGGTGACCATGGTTTCCTGTGCGCCCAATGGCCACACGGTAAAGACGATGATGTGATCGCCCATGCAGTGGTTCCACGAGTGCGGCAGGTGCAGGATACGCATTGAGCCCAGGTCTGGGTTTTTGATCCGGCCCATGAGTTTCTTGCTGCCGACTTTGCCATCGATGGTCATCGACACGGTGCCCTTGAGCAGCGGCATGCGCACGATACGGTTACGCAGACCGAAGCTGGCGTGAGCGTAAGGAATTTTCTCGGCTTCCCAGGCAGCGGCAGAGGCGGCGACATGGTCCTTGAAGGCCTGGTCGGCACGCGGGTCGGTGACGTCGTCCCATTCCAGCAGGGTTTTCAGCAGTTCCGGGTGCGACGCGTTGCAGTGGTAGCACTCGCGGTTGTTTTCCAGCACCAGCTTCCAGTTGGCTTTCTCCAGCAAGGTGGTTTGCACCGCCACCTTGGTGTTCTCCATGTCGTACGGTTCCATGTAGTGATTCAGCGTCTGCAGGAAATCATCGATGGCCGGCGGGTTTTCCGCCAGGCTGATAAAGATGTAACCGCCCGCTGTCTTTACGTTTACCGGCTTGAGACCGTATTGTTTCATGTCGAAGTCGGCGCCCATTTCGGTGCCGGCGAACAACAGACGGCCGTCCAGCTCGTAAGTCCACTGGTGGTAGTTGCAGACCAGCTTGGCGACTTTGCCCTTCTCACTGGTGCACAGGCGCGAACCGCGGTGGCGGCAGACGTTGTGGAACGCATGGACCTGGCCTTCGGCACCGCGAATCACAATGATCGGGTTTTTGCCGATTTGCAGGGTCAGGTAATTGCCCTTGGCCGGGATCTCGCAGGTCATGCCTGCGATCAGCCACTCTTTTTGAAAGATTTCCTGCATGTCGATTTCAAACAGCCGCTCGTCACTGTAGAAAGGCTGCGGCAGCGAAAACGTGCGTTCGCGGTTCTGCAGCATTTCGGCGGTGGCCTTACGTGCAGGTTCCAGCGGATCGCCCAAGCTCAAGGTTGCGGTGACGTCCATCTTTCAAGTCCTCATGACCGTTTTCAACGGTCGGCGAATGGCTAATACGGTTCTTTATGGTCAGTTGCACGCAAGGCGACGGTTCTTTTGCCGTTTATGTTTACGAATAGCTTTTCAAGAAAAAAGCCCGCAAATATTTAATGGCGAGTGTGGGGTCCGGCGCTGACCGAACCTTATCCATGGGCGACATGGCCGAATCCGTTCCCGACGCGCGAACCCCAGTCGTTAGGGGCTGGTCGCGATAAGTACGTCAATGTCGCTGATAGGTAAGTGGGCAGTCTGCGCCTTACGCAGAATCCGCATCATAAGGCCGACAGTCGGCCGTGGAGATGAGCATGTCTAACAGTTTCCTCAGCCCGGTAAATACCCAGACTTGGGCCAATGGCCGCCACCTGGTGCGTGTCGTCAAGGTGATCCAGGAAACCTGGGACGTGCGCACCTTCTGTTTCATGGCCGATCAGCCGATTCTGTTCTTCTTCAAGCCTGGGCAGTTCGTCACCCTGGAGCTGGAAATCGACGGCGTGCCGGTGATGCGGTCGTACACCATCTCCAGCTCGCCTTCGGTGCCGTACAGCTTCTCCATCACCATCAAGCGCGTACCCGGCGGCAAAGTGTCCAACTGGCTGCATGACACCCTGCATGAAGGCCAGGAGCTGGCCGTGCACGGGCCGGTAGGGTTGTTCAACGCCATCGACTTCCCCAACCCGAAAATCCTCTACCTCAGCGGCGGTGTCGGGATCACCCCGGTGATGTCCATGGCACGCTGGTTCTACGACACCAATGGCAATGTCGACATGACCTTTGTCCACAGCGCTCGCTCGCCCAAAGACATCATTTACCACCGCGAGCTGGAGCACATGGCGTCGCGGATCGACAACTTCAGCCTGCACCTGATCTGCGAAAAACATGGTCTCGGCGAACCCTGGGCCGGGTATCGCGGCTATCTGAACCAAAAAATGCTGGAATTGATGGTGCCGGACTTCCTTGAGCGCGAAGTGTTCTGCTGCGGGCCAACGCCGTACATGAGCGCGGTCAAGCGTCTGCTGGAGGCCAACGGTTTCAACATGGCTCAGTACCACGAAGAATCGTTCGGCGCGACGCCACCTGAAGCCCGTGCCGATGCGGTGGAACAAGCCGAACAAGCGGCCGACGCCCCGGAAATCGATCTGGCGGACCTGCATCAGGTGGAGTTCATTTCGACCGGCAAGAGCATTCGCGTCGGTCCGGGCGAAACCGTACACGCCGCCGCCGCCAAGCTCGGCCTGATGATCCCCAAAGCCTGCGGCATGGGTATCTGCGGGACCTGCAAGGTGATGAAGCTGGGCGGGGAGGTGGAGATGGAGCACAACGGCGGCATTACCGATGAAGACGTGGCCGAGGGTTACATCCTGTCGTGCTGTAGCGTGCCTAAAGGGGATGTGCGGATCGACTACTGAGCGTGATCTAAAAAGCTTCGCAGGCAAGCCTGCTCCCACAGTGGATTGCGTTCTTCTGTGGGAGCAGGGGGGGCGCCTAGTTCTTGCCTGCGAAAGGGCCGACTGGGTTACACCCTAAACCGCGAAACCATGCTGTTGAGGTCGACAGCCAGGCGAGACAGTTCGTTGCTGGCGGCGCTGGTCTGACTGGCGCCAGTCGCCGATTGCACCGACAGGTCTCGGATGTTCACCAGGTTACGGTCCACTTCGCGCGCGACGTGTGCCTGCTCTTTGGCGGCGCTGGCGATCACCAGGTTGCGTTCGTTGATCTGCACGATGGCCTGATTAATGGTGTCCAGCGCCATGCCGGCACCTTTGGCGATGCTCAGCGTCGATTCAGCCCGTTCGGTGCTGTTACGCATCGAATCTACAGCTTTTTCGGTGCCACCCTGAATGCTGCCTACCATCCGCTCGATTTCGCTGGTCGACTGCTGGGTGCGATGCGCAAGGGCACGAACTTCGTCGGCAACCACAGCAAAGCCGCGACCGGCTTCGCCCGCCCGCGCCGCTTCGATGGCAGCATTGAGGGCCAGCAGGTTGGTCTGATCCGCCAGACCACGAATTACGTCCAGCACCTTGCCGATATCCCGTGATTCATTGGCCAGGTTGCCGACCAGTTCGGCGGTGCTTTGCACGTCACCGCTCATACGCTCGATAGCGCCGACCGTTTCCATCACCAGTTCCCGACCATCGCTCGCTGAGGTGGTGGCGCTTTTCGAGGCATCGGAAGTGCTCACGGCATTGCGCGCGACTTCTTCCACGGCGCTGGTCATTTGATTGACGGCGGTCGCGGCTTGCTCGATTTCTTTATTCTGCTGCGAGAGTCCCCGTGCGCTTTCGTCGGTGACGGTGTTCAGCTCTTCGGCTGCCGAGGCGAGCTGCGTGGCCGAGCCGGAAATCCGTTGCAGGGTGTCGCGCAGTTTTTCCTGCATTTTTTTCATGGCCGCCAGCAAGCGGCCGGCTTCGTCATTGCCGTCGACTGTGATCGGGTGTGTCAGGTTGCCTTCGGCAATCTCTTCTGCGGCGGCCAATGCCTGGGCGATGGGCAGGGTGATGCTGCTGGTCAGGAGCCAGGCGAAGATGATGGTGAGGAGGGTGGAGGCAATCAGGATCCCGACCAGAAGATCAAACGCCATGTCGTACTGGTCGCTCGCCTCTTTATTGCTGTCGCTAAGCTGACGGGTATTGATATCCACCAGCGTGCTCAGCACGGTATTCATTTGTTCTGAGTTGCTCAGCAGGTCCGTGTTGAGCATTGAGCGCAGTTCATCAACCTGGTTGTTGCGCGACATCGCCTTGATTTTTTCTTCAAGCTGGCGGTACTCGGCCAGCCTCTGTACGTATTGGTCATACGCTGCGTGCTCCTCCGAGCCGACGATCAGCTTCTCGTAGATGCTTTGTGCGGCCCGAATCTGCTCGTTTCTTAGCTGAAACAACTCGATGGTTTTCTGTTGAACGTCGGGCTCGCGATTGGTCAGCAAGCGGTAAGACAGGACGCGCAGGCGCAGTGTCAGTTGGGTGAACTCATCAAGGGTCTTGATGCTGGGAAGGCTGTTCTGCTCAATCTCCATGCCGGCCGCACGGATCTTGCTCATCTGCGTTAACGCAAAGATGCCGAGGATCAGCATCAGGCTGCCAATCAGGGCAAACCCGAGAAACGCGCGGGGAGCGATGTTCATGTTGCGAAGGGACATAGGATTTTCCGAATAGGGCGCGTTCCATGCGGCGTAAGGCAAAAAAAGCGTGGCTTGCATCACCTATCGGACATAAGACTAAAGTCTTGAGCGTTACTGGCGAACTTGCCTGTATTTGTCGCAGGCGGTGTGGTCCGACGAGCAGCAGGAACCCGATAAGGAAAATGCAGTCAGTAACACTTCCTATGCGTTTACATCGGCAACGCTTGAAAAGAAGCGGATCGGCCAGGAATCAAAGGCCTCAACACCCTGATAAGCCTGGCGTGTGCAGTGACTTTTCTTTATCGTGTGCCCCTTTGAAATTTGCCCGAGAAATCAAAATGTTGGAAGCATCCCTGAGTCAATTGGAACAACTGGTCGGTGATCTGGTGCAACAGAATCAGACCCTGCAAAACACTAACGCGCAATTGACTGCCGAGTTGGCGCAAGTAAAGGATGATAACGACAGTCTGCAACTGAGCCTGCTGGAGCAGGAAGAAAAGCAGGGCGCTGCCGCTGCCCGTATTCAGGCATTGGTTCAGCGTGCCACTAGCGCCAACCCTGTCAGCGCATGAGTAGCGATAGTCATGCGGTGAAGGTCATCTCGATTCTGGGTAATGACTATTCGATCAAGGCACCTGCCGGGGAAGAGCAGACCTTGCTTGACGCGGCAGTCATGCTCAAGGCGGCCTTGGCTGACACCAAAAAGAAGTACCCGAGCCTGATCGGCGACAAACTGCTGGTATTGGCGGCGTTGAATCTGTGTTCGCAGCAGATCGAGCTTAAACAGCGGCACAAAGTGGATCTCAACCGTTATCAAGAGCAGGTCAGCGCCACGGTTGAAGTGATCTCCAAGACCCTTGCTCGGGGGTAAGCACCCCCTTTATTGTGGGAGCGAATTCATTCGCGAAGGCGGCGTACCTGACACACCGCATCCAACCCTTCGCGAACAAGTTCGCTCCTACAGAAGACCAGCTTTATCCCGCCTGCATCACCGTTCGGATATCCGCTGCCAATTCGCGTACGCGGTCTTCCTCGGTGTCCCACGAGCACATGAAGCGCGCACCGCCGTCGCCGATAAAGGTATAGAAACGCCAGCCTTTTTGGGTCAGCGCTTTGATCGCCGGTTCCGACAGTTGCAGGAACACGCCGTTGGCCTGTACCGGGAACATCAGGGTTACGCCGGGAATGTCTTTCACCAGTTCGCTGAGTAATTGCGCACAGTGGTTGGCGTGGCGTGCGTGTTTGAGCCAGGCATCGTTCTCCAGAAGCCCAACCCATGGCGCAGAGAGAAAGCGCATTTTCGAGGCCAGTTGCCCGGCTTGTTTGCAGCGGTAATCGAAGTCTTCAGCCAGTTTGTGATTGAAAAACAGAATCGCCTCGCCAACGGCCATGCCGTTTTTTGTGCCGCCGAAGCACAGCACGTCGACGCCTGCTTTCCAGGTCAGTTCTGCCGGGGAGCACCCAAGATAAGCACAGGCATTGGCGAAACGCGCGCCGTCCATGTGCAGATTGAGGCCCAGTTCCTTGCAGGTGGCGCTGATGGCCTTGAGCTCTTCGGGCTGATAGACACTGCCGACTTCAGTCGCTTGGGTCAGGGTCACGACCCGAGGTTTTGGGTAGTGAATGTCCTGACGTTTGAGTGCGACTTCACGAATAGATTGCGGCGTCAGCTTGCCGTTTTCACTGCGGGCGGTCAGCAGCTTGGAACCGTTGGAGAAAAACTCCGGTGCGCCGCATTCGTCGGTTTCGACGTGGGCGGTTTCCGAGCAGATAACGCTGTGGTAGCTCTGGCACAACGACGACAGCGCCAGAGAGTTGGCTGCGGTACCGTTGAAGGCGAAAAATACTTCGCAGTCGGTTTCGAATAATTTGCGGAAATGATCAGAGGCGCGAGCGGTCCATTCATCGTCACCATAGGCGCGCTGATGACCATGATTTGCCTGTTCCATGGCGGCCCAGGCCTCGGGGCAGATCCCGGAATAGTTGTCGCTGGCAAACTGCTGGCTTTTGTCGGTCATGGCCGGATCTCTGTGATCGAATAGGATCGCACTTTAACCAAGATTGTTGGCTCTGGTCATGCGTTGTTCTGTTTCCCGCTTTTTTTCATCGAGTGCATGGAGCGTTATGAGGTCGTTGCAGAAAAATCCGATGGCTACCGGGCGAGACGCTGCACTGGACCTGCTCAAGTGGCTGGCGATGCTGAGCATGGTGCTCGACCACTTGCGTTACGTCGGCTGGCCGGTGGATTTTCTGTATGTACCGGGGCGCTTTGCGTTTCCGTGGTTTTGCCTGGCGATTGCCGCCAACCTGGCACGCAGTGAGGCCCGTCGGTGTGTGCAATGGCGCTATTTGGGCTGGTTGCTGATGTTTGCCGGGCTGACGGAGCTGCCTTACCGGTTGTTCATGCCGCACGCCGACACGCTGAACGTGCTACCGACCTTGGCATTGGGGCTGTTGCTGGCGCAGGGCTGGCGCGATCGTACGCCTTGGGCGTTGTGTCTGGCGGGCGTGGCGTTGCTGGTGGCGGCAGTTTTCCAGGCGCAGTTGATGTTCGGCTTTTTTGGCGTCGCGCTGCCGTTGGCGTTCCTGTGGGTGCTGCGCGGACCCTGGTACGGCGCACTGTTGCCGGGGCTGGTGTGCCTGGCGAGTAATGCCTGGCCGGAGATGTTCGCGGGGGCGCGCGGGGGTGATGGCGTGTCGATACTGGGCATCGCGGTGTGCCTGATGGCGCCGCTGGTCGGTTTGGCAGTGCTGCGAACCCGGCTGACGTTCGCGGTCTGGCCGATGCGGCGCTGGGCGTATGCGATCTATCCCGTGCATTTTTTGTTGCTGTTGGGGGCGAGGTTTTTGGTGGCAGGGTGAATGCGTCCTACCTGTCAGACCGCGTCGGCTCCTTTCGCGAATAAATTCGCTCCTATCAACAACCTGTAAGTGATTGAAAAATAAAATATAAATTTTATTAAATTTTCAGCAAAACGCTGATCCCCTGTAGGAGCTGCCGAAGGCTGCGATCGCCCCGGGGTCGCGTCCGACGGAACCGGTCGCTTTCTTGATACCGCTGAAGGTCGTGCCGGTCGCCCGCGACCCCGGCCTATCGCAGCCTTCGGCAGCTCCTACAGAAAACTGTGTACCTCCGTGGGAATTCATTCGCGAAGGCGCCAGTTCAGGCAGCATAAATCCCCCGCCAAGCCCCTTAACATGGCCATTCTCAGCCACCAATTATCTCTACGCGCCAAGCCATGTCGTAAACGCACCTTTGCGTGGCGTCCATAGGCATTTGGCCTCTCTGCGTCGGACCTAACATCGCATCCAAAGGGCACTCTACACGCCCTATCGATAAGCCAGGCGCAGCGCCGCCGCTGGGAGAACCGCGATGTTCAGCAAGCAAGATAAAATCCAAGGCTATGACGATGTACTGTTGGCGGCGATGAATGCTGAAGAGCAACGTCAGGAAGACCACATCGAGCTGATCGCTTCGGAAAACTACACCAGCAAGCGCGTGATGGAAGCCCAGGGCAGCGGCCTGACCAACAAATACGCAGAAGGCTATCCGGGCAAGCGCTACTACGGTGGTTGCGAGCACGTGGACAAGGTCGAGCAATTGGCCATCGATCGCGCCAAGCAACTGTTCGGTGCTGATTACGCCAACGTCCAGCCGCACTCCGGCAGCCAGGCCAACGCCGCGGTCTATCTGGCCCTGCTGCAAGCGGGCGACACCGTGCTGGGCATGAGCCTGGCCCACGGCGGTCACCTGACCCACGGCGCCAAAGTCAGCTTCTCCGGCAAACTGTATAACGCTGTGCAATATGGCATCGATACCGCCACCGGCTTGATCGATTACGACGAAGTCGAGCGCATCGCCGTTGAATGCAAGCCAAAAATGATCATCGCCGGTTTCTCGGCCTACTCGAAAACCCTGGATTTCCCACGCTTCCGCGCCATCGCCGACAAAGTGGGGGCTTATCTGTTTGTTGATATGGCCCACGTTGCCGGTCTGGTCGCCGCTGGTCTGTACCCAAACCCGCTGCCGTACGCTGACGTCGTCACCACCACCACCCACAAAACCCTGCGCGGTCCACGTGGTGGTCTGATCCTGGCCAAGGCCAACGAAGAAATCGAGAAAAAACTCAATTCCGCCGTCTTCCCTGGCGGTCAGGGCGGCCCGTTGATGCACGTTATTGCGGCCAAGGCCGTGTGCTTCAAGGAAGCGCTGGAGCCGGGCTTCAAGGTCTATCAGCAACAAGTGATCGATAACGCCCAGGCCATGGCAAAGGTGTTCATCGACCGTGGGTACGACGTAGTGTCCGGCGGTACCGACTGCCACCTGTTCCTGGTCAGCCTGATCCGTCAGGGCCTTACCGGCAAAGAAGCCGATGCTGCCTTGGGCCGGGCGCATATCACCGTGAACAAAAACTCCGTGCCGAACGATCCACAATCACCGTTTGTCACCTCGGGCCTGCGTATCGGCACCCCGGCCGTCACCACTCGTGGTTTCAAAGTCCCACAGTGTGTTGAGTTGGCTGGCTGGGTGTGTGACATTCTCGACAACCTCGGCGATGCAGATGTCGAGGCCAATGTCGCCAGCCAGGTTGCGGCACTGTGCGCCGATTTCCCGGTTTATCGCTGAGTCAGGAGTAGCCCCATGCAGCATTACTCAGGCTTCGGCCTCTTCAAGCACTCTCTCAGCCACCACGAAAACTGGCAGCGCATGTGGCGCACGCCGACCCCGAAAAAAGTCTACGACGTGGTCATCGTCGGCGGCGGCGGTCATGGTTTGGCGACTGCGTATTACCTGGCCAAGGAGCACGGCATCACTAACGTGGCCGTGGTCGAGAAAGGCTGGTTGGGCGGCGGTAATACCGCACGCAACACCACCATCGTGCGTTCCAACTACCTGTGGGATGAGTCGGCGCACCTGTACGAACACGCGATGAAACTGTGGGAAGGCCTGTCGCAGGACATCAACTACAACGTGATGTTCTCTCAACGCGGCGTGTACAACCTGTGCCATACCCTGCAAGACATCCGTGACTCGGAACGTCGGGTCAGCGCCAACCGCCTGAACGGCGTGGATGGCGAGTTGCTTAACGCTAAACAGGTCGCGGAAGAGATTCCGTACCTGGATTGCTCGAAGAACACCCGTTACCCGATCATCGGCGCCACCGTTCAACGCCGTGGCGGCGTTGCCCGTCACGATGCCGTGGCCTGGGGCTTTGCCCGCGCCGCCGACGCCTTGGGCGTCGACCTGATTCAACAGACCGAAGTGATCGGCTTCCGTAAGGAAAACGGCGTGTGCATCGGCGTCGAGACCAACAAAGGTTTTATCGGCGCCAAGCGCGTCGGCGTGGTGACGGCTGGTAACTCAGGGCACATGGCGAAACTGGCCGGCTTCCGCTTGCCGATCGAATCCCATCCGCTGCAAGCGCTGGTGTCCGAGCCGATCAAGCCGATTATCGACAGCGTGATCATGTCCAACGCAGTTCACGGTTACATCAGCCAGTCCGACAAAGGCGACCTGGTGATCGGTGCCGGTATCGACGGCTACAACGGCTACGGCCAGCGTGGTTCGTACCCGGTGATCGAACACACCATTCAAGCCATCGTCGAGATGTTCCCGGTCCTGTCCCGAGTGCGCATGAACCGTCAGTGGGGCGGCATCGTCGACACCACGCCGGACGCGTGCCCGATCATTTCCAAAACGCCGGTCGCCAACATGTTCTTCAACTGCGGTTGGGGCACCGGTGGCTTCAAGGCAACGCCGGGCTCGGGCAACGTATTTGCCGCCAGCCTCGCCAAAGGTGAAATGCACCCCTTGGCCAAGCCATTCTCCATCGACCGTTTCCACAACGGTGCGCTGATCGATGAACACGGCGCCGCTGCTGTCGCCCACTAACAGGAGAAATCCCTATGTTGCACATCTTCTGTCCTCACTGTGGCGAACTGCGCTCCGAAGAGGAGTTTCACGCTTCGGGCCAGGCTCATATCCCGCGTCCGCTGGACCCGAATGCCTGCACCGATGAGCAGTGGGGCGATTACATGTTCTTCCGCGACAACCCGCGCGGTCTGCACCATGAACTGTGGAATCACGTGGCCGGCTGCCGTCAGTACTTCAACGCCACGCGTGACACCGTGACGTACGAGATTTTCGAGACTTACCTGATCGGCACCAAGCCGCAGTTCACCAGCAAACCGGCCAGCCCTCAGTTGGCCAACACTGGCCTGGGAGAGAAGGTATGAGCCAGAACAATCGACTGCCCAACGGCGGCCGTATCGACCGCAGCAAGGTGCTGAACTTCACCTTCAACGGTCAGCAGTACCAAGGGTTTGAAGGCGACAGCCTGGCCGCAGCCCTGCTGGCCAATGGCGTCGACATCATTGGCCGCAGCTTCAAGTATTCGCGTCCTCGCGGGATTTTCGCGGCAGGTTCCGAAGAGCCGAACGCGGTGTTGCAGATCGGCGCTACCGAAGCGACCCAGATCCCTAACGTGCGCGCTACGCAACAAGCGCTGTATCAAGGTTTGGTCGCCACCAGCACCAACGGCTGGCCGAGCGTCAATACCGACGTGATGGGGATTCTTGGCAAGGTCGGCGGCAAACTGATGCCGCCGGGCTTCTATTACAAAACCTTCATGTACCCGCAATCGTTTTGGATGACCTACGAGAAGTACATCCGTAAGGCGGCGGGCCTTGGTCGTTCGCCTACCGAGAACGACCCGGACACCTATGACGCGATGAACCGGCACTGCGACGTGCTGATCGTCGGCGCCGGCCCTGCTGGCCTGGCCGCAGCCCTGGCGGCCGGTCGCAGCGGTGCGCGGGTGATTCTGGCGGATGAGCAGGAAGAGTTCGGCGGCAGTCTGCTGGACAGCCGTGAAAGCCTGGATGGCAAACCGGCGGCCGAGTGGGTTGCCACCGTGCTGGCCGAGCTGAAAAAAATGCCGGAAGTGACCTTGCTGCCACGGGCGACCGTGAACGGCTACCACGACCATAATTTCCTGACCATTCACGAGCGTCTGGCCGATCACCTCGGTGACCGCGCGCCGTTGGGTCAAGTGCGTCAGCGCATGCACCGGGTTCGCGCCAAGCGCGTGGTGTTGGCGACGGGTACTCACGAACGTCCGCTGGTGTACGGCAACAACGATGTGCCGGGCAACATGCTCGCTGGCGCTATTTCTACCTACGTCCGCCGTTATGGTGTGGCGCCGGGCAAAAAACTGGTGCTGTCGACCAACAACGATCATGCCTACCGCGTCGCGCTGGACTGGTTCGATGCAGGCCTGCAAGTGGTGGCAATCGCTGATGCCCGCAGCAATCCGCGTGGCGCACTGGTTGAAGAAGCACGGGCCAAAGGGATTCGTATCCTGACCTCCAGCGCCGTTGTCGAAGCGCGCGGCAGCAAACACGTGACCGCTGCCCGTATCACGGCCATCGACGTCAAAGGCCATCGCGTCACCAGCCCAGGCGAATGGCTTGATTGCGACCTGGTCGGCAGTTCCGGTGGCTACAGCCCTATCGTGCATTTGGCGTCCCACCTGGGCGGCAAGCCGATCTGGCGTGAAGACATCCTCGGTTTCGTACCGGGTGAAGCACCGCAAAAACGCGTTTGCGTCGGTGGCATAAACGGTGTGTACGGCCTCGCTGATGCCTTGGCTGATGGTTTCGAGGGCGGTGCTCGCGCAGCCAACGAAGCCGGCTTCAAGATAGTCGCAGGCATCTTGCCAAAAGCCCTGAGCCGCCTGGAAGAACCGACCCTGGCACTGTTCCAGGTGCCCCATGACAAAGCCACCGCACGGGCGCCGAAGCAATTCGTCGACCTGCAGAACGACGTCACCGCTGCCGCCATCGAACTGGCGACCCGCGAGGGTTTCGAGTCGGTCGAGCACGTTAAACGCTACACCGCGCTGGGTTTCGGTACCGATCAAGGCAAGCTCGGCAACGTCAACGGTCTGGCGATTGCCGCCCGTTCGCTGAATATGTCGATCACCGAAATGGGCACCACGATGTTCCGCCCGAACTACACGCCGGTGACCTTCGGCGCGATAGCCGGTCGTCACGCAGGGCACATTTTCGAGCCTGTGCGCTTCACCGCGCTGCACGCCTGGCACGTTAAAAACGGTGCCGAGTTTGAAGATGTCGGCCAGTGGAAGCGCCCGTGGTACTTCCCGAAAAAAGGCGAAGACCTGCACGCCGCCGTCAGCCGTGAATGCAAAGCCGTGCGCGCCAGCGTTGGCCTGCTCGATGCCTCCACACTGGGCAAAATCGACATTCAAGGCCCGGATGCGCGTGAGTTTCTCAACCGCATCTACAGCAACGCCTGGACCAAGCTCGATGTGGGCAAGGCGCGTTATGGCCTGATGTGTAAAGAAGACGGGATGGTCTTCGACGACGGCGTGACCGCCTGTATCGCCGATAACCACTTCCTGATGACCACCACCACCGGCGGCGCTGCACGCGTGCTGCAATGGCTGGAAATCTATCAACAGACCGAATGGCCAGACCTGAAGGTGTACTTCACCTCCGTGACTGACCACTGGGCGACCATGACTCTGTCCGGGCCGAACAGCCGCAAGCTGCTCAGCGAAGTCACCGACATCGACCTGGGCAAGGACGCTTTCCCGTTCATGACTTGGAAAGAAGGCCTGGTGGGCGGTGTGCCGGCGCGGGTGTTCCGTATCTCCTTTACCGGTGAGCTGTCGTACGAGGTCAACGTCCAGGCCGACTACGCCATGGGTGTGCTGGAAAAAATCGTCGCAGCGGGCAAGAAGTACAACCTGACGCCGTACGGCACTGAAACCATGCACGTCCTGCGGGCCGAGAAGGGTTTCATCATTGTCGGTCAGGACACCGATGGCTCGATGACCCCTGACGACCTGAACATGGGCTGGTGTGTTGGCCGGACCAAACCGTTTTCGTGGCTCGGCTGGCGTGGCATGAACCGCGAAGACTGCGTGCGTGATCAGCGTAAACAGTTGGTCGGTCTGAAGCCGATCGACCCGACCAAATGGCTGCCCGAAGGTGCGCAATTGGTGTTCGACACCAAACAGTCGATCCCGATGAGCATGGTCGGTCACGTGACCTCCAGCTACACCAACGGCTCGCTGGGTTATTCGTTCGCGCTGGGCGTGGTCAAAGGCGGCCTGAAACGCATGGGCGAACGTGTGTTCGCACCGTTGGTCGATGGCACCGTGATCGAAGCCGAAATTGTGTCTTCGGTGTTCTTCGATCCGAAGGGTGAGCAGCAGAACGTTTGAGGCGTATCAGGCGCGATGTGTCGCCTGATCTATTCGCGGATGAATCCGCTCCCACAATGAAATGCGTACCACTGTGGGAGCGGATTTATCCGCGAAGGCGCCAGCAGCCGCACCCTTTATGTTGTGCACAGTGAAACAAACAGAATTCAGGACAGGTGCTCTATGACCACAGCCAACGTTTACCAACAGCGGCCAACGACCGGCGAAAAAGCCGAGTCGCCGCTGTTTCATGCCGACCTCAATAGCCTGGTTGGCAAAGGCCGCAACAATCCCGGCGTGACCCTGCGCGAGAAAAAACTGCTGGGCCATCTGACCCTGCGTGGCGATGGCAAAGACCCTGCATTCGCAGCCGGTGTCGCCAAGGCGCTGGGCATGGAATTGCCGGTTGCCCTGACCGTCGTCGTCAAGGGTGAAAGCTCACTGCAATGGCTGGGCCCGGATGAATGGCTGCTGATCGTCCCGAGTGGCGAAGAGCTGGCTGCCGAACAGCGTCTGCGTGAAGCACTGGCCGGGCTGCACATCGCCGTGGTCAACGTCAGCGGCGGGCAAACCCTGCTGGAGCTGACCGGGCCTAAGGTTCGCGAACTGCTGATGAAATCCACCAGCTACGACGTGCACCCGAACAATTTTCCGGTGGGTAAAGCCGTCGGCACGGTGTTCGCCAAGTCGCAATTGGTGATTCGCCGCACGGGTGAAGAGACCTGGGAACTGCTGATCCGCCGCTCGTTCTCCGACTACTGGTGGCTGTGGTTGCAGGATGCCAGTGCTGAGTATGGTTTGAGTATTCAAAGCTAATCACCGTGGGACCGAATTCATTCGGGAATACAGGCTGTCGGGCGCCTGTTGTCTGTACGGACGCCTTCCCGAATGAATTCGGTCCCACAGGTCAATTTGCAGACAAGGAATAGACAATGAGCCGCGCCCCCGATACATGGATTCTGACTGCCGACTGTCCGAGTGTTTTAGGTACGGTGGACGCGGTGACTCGCTATTTGTTTGAGCAGGGCTGCTACGTTACCGAGCACCATTCCTTCGATGACCGGCTGTCGAGCCGGTTCTTTATCCGCGTCGAGTTTCGTCAGCCGGAGGGCTTCGATGAACAAGCTTTCCGTGTGGGCCTGGCCGCACGCGGTGCAGCCTTCGGCATGGTCTTCGAGCTGACCGCGCCCAACTATCGGCCCAAAGTGGTGATCATGGTCTCCAAGGCCGATCACTGCCTGAACGATCTGCTCTATCGCCAGCGCATTGGCCAATTGTCTATGGACGTGGTGGCGGTGATCTCCAACCACCCGGACCTGGAACCGCTGGCGCGTTGGCATGAGGTTCCTTATTACCACTTCGCCCTTGACCCCAATGACAAGTCATCGCAAGAGCGTCAGGTCTGGCAAGTGATTCAGGAGTCCGGTGCCGAGTTGGTGATTCTTGCTCGCTACATGCAGGTGTTGTCGCCAGAGCTGTGCCGCCGTCTCGACGGTTGGGCGATCAACATTCACCACTCGTTGCTACCCGGCTTCAAGGGCGCAAAACCCTACCATCAGGCCTACAACAAGGGCGTGAAACTGGTCGGTGCAACAGCGCATTACATCAACAACGACCTCGACGAAGGCCCGATCATTGCCCAGGGCGTCGAAGCAGTCGATCACAGCCACTACCCCGAAGACCTGATCGCCAAAGGCCGGGATATCGAGGGCCAGACGTTGGCGAGGGCAGTGGGGTATCACATCGAGCGGCGCGTGTTCTTGAACGCGAATCGCACGGTGGTTCTTTAGTACCGAGGTGCTGCCATTCGCAGGCAAGCCTGCTCCCACAGGGGAATGCGATCACTGTGGGAGCAGGCTTGGTCTGGGCCGCATCCGGACGATGGCGGCGTCATAGACAACAAAAATTCAACGCTACTTATAAAACAATAAAGCGAGGTGAAAGCATGTCTGGTAATCGTGGTGTGGTGTATCTCGGCGGCGGCAAGGTCGAAGTACAAACAATTCCTTTCCCGAAAATGCAGAACCCACAAGGTAAACGCATCGATCACGGCGTCATCCTGCGTGTGGTATCGACCAACATCTGCGGCTCGGACCAACACATGGTGCGTGGCCGTACTACAGCTCAGACTGGTCTGGTGCTGGGTCATGAAATCACCGGCGAAGTAATCGAAGCCGGTCGCGATGTGGAAAACCTTAAGGTAGGCGATCTGGTTTCCGTGCCGTTCAACGTGGCGTGTGGCCGTTGCCGCAGCTGTAAAGAGCAGAACACCGGCGTGTGCCTGACCGTCAACCCGGCGCGTCCGGGCGGTGCTTACGGTTATGTCGACATGGGTGACTGGGTCGGTGGCCAGGCGGAATACGTGTTGGTGCCATACGCTGACTTCAACCTGCTGAAACTCCCGGACCGCGACGCGGCGATGGAAAAAATCCGCGACCTGACCTGCCTCTCCGACATCCTGCCGACCGGTTACCACGGCGCAGTGACGGCAGGTGTTGGCCCAGGCAGCACCGTGTATGTTGCGGGCGCGGGCCCTGTGGGTCTGGCTGCTGCTGCTTCGGCACGCTTGCTTGGCGCTGCGGTGGTGATCATTGGCGACGTCAACCCGGTTCGCTTGATTCACGCCAAGGCTCAAGGCTTCGAAGTCGCCGACCTGTCGCTGGACACCCCACTGCATGAGCAAATCGCTGCGCTGCTGGGCGAGCCAGAAGTGGACTGCGCCATTGACGCCGTGGGCTTCGAAGCCCGTGGTCACGGTCATGACGGCGTGAAACACGAAGCACCGGCCACGGTTCTGAACTCATTGATGGGTGTTGTTCGCGTCGCAGGCAAAATCGGTATTCCCGGCCTGTACGTCACCGAAGATCCAGGCGCAGCCGATGCTGCCGCGAAAATGGGCAGCCTGAGCATCCGCCTGGGTCTGGGCTGGGCTAAATCCCACAGCTTCCACACTGGCCAAACCCCGGTCATGAAATACAACCGCCAACTGATGCAAGCCATCATGTGGGACCGCATCAAAATCGCAGACATCGTCGGCGTCGAAGTCATCAGCCTCGACGAAGCACCACGCGGTTACGGCGAATTCGATGCCGGCGTACCGAAGAAGTTTGTGATTGATCCGCATAAGTTGTTTAGTGTGGCGTAAGGGATTACAGAATGGGCGACATTAAGTCGCCCATTTAATGAGTCAGAAGTCTTACATGGCTGAGTCTTTAGGTGATGATGTGTGGGGTATCAAAGTCGAGTGCTTTTATACGTCACCGGGCTATATTCGAATGTATGGTATCCATTGTCTTTAACGTTGAACGGGTTTTTTTTATAGATTTTAACGCCTTGGTCAAAGCTGTATGTTCCATTGCCAAGACGACGAATACGTGCTGACTCACTGGAGATGAGGTTCTGAAAGATATCGGGTGTGGGGCTGACGCGTACCGTATTGATATATCCGGTTACCGGTTTTTCAGTGAGAGCAGAAAAGCTTCGGATAAATGAATTAGGGCCTCCGTTTGCTGAGTAACACATCACCATATTTATATCTTTATATTTTTCGAAATTAATCCCGGCTTTCGTGCTGGCATTATATAGCTGTTCAGGCGTCCAGTTCTTCCCCGCTGACAGTAGGGAGTGCCCCCCATTCTTAGAGGTTCTATTTCCATGCCCAAAAAACGTAAGGCTTAATTTATTTTTGCTAGTTGTCTCAAAGCTGTGTATGCCGTCTGCTATTTTTTTTATATTCGTTGCAGGCGTTGGCTTTTTCATCAGCCGTAAGCCCCTTAGTAATGGTTTTAAAAAAGCCGGCGTATGCCCGGTCGGATCCACCCGATTAACCGGATCTCCCAAACAATACGCATACCCATTCAATCCCCCCTCCCCAAACGGACTCAAACTGTCCGGGTTGTTAAAGCGCATCAACACCGGATTAAATGCGCGATAACCATTCCCCAACAAATAATGCCCCGTCACCGGATCAGGCGGTTCGCCATTGAAGCCGAGTAAACACGTCATGCCGCTTTCTGCCGGGCGATGGCCATAGGCGGTATACGCCATGGGCTTGTGCGTTTGGGCATTGACGGTGTGCAGTACCGAACCCTGCTGATCGGTGAGTAGCAGGGTTGTTTCGAGCGGGGAGGTCATGGCGTTCGCGCTCTGGTCATGGGGACGTATTACGTTCAACCCATGAGAGGCGCCTGCATAGCTAGCAGAAATGCTAGGTCACAGATCACCCTGATCAACGCCCCGCCAATGCCCCTTGGTACAACACCGGTCCGGTCGGTTGTCCGGTGGGTGAGCCGCCTTCGGGTTCCAGGCTGACGGCCAGGGTGACAGGTGCGCCGAGCAGTTTTTGTTGGCTTTCGCTCAGGATGATTCGGCCTTTGCCGTGTGCGGGCAGCAGGCCAAGGGAGACTGGTTTGCCGTCTGCGGGGATGGCCCACAGCTCCAGGCTGCGCCCCGTTTCGACGGAAGGCAGGGTCAGTGGCGCGACGTTCAGGTAGTGGCTGTACGCCTGAACACTGATCGCTGGCTGCTGATTGGCAGCCATCAGTATGGCGCTGTAGTTGAGGGTGTCGCGGTTGTAGAGGAGGCCCGCGATGATCACGACGACCAATGTGCAGGCGACGGCGGCGATGCGCAGCCAATTCCAGAACGGACGTTTGGCCGGGACGTGCAGCTCTTGCGGATCGATACGCGCCGCGATGGCGTGCCAGACGTGTTCGGGCACCGCTTGTTCAGGCAAGTGTTCGGCAAGCGTGACAAGGGTGGTCTGCCACTGCGCCAGTTCGGCGCGTAACACAGGGTCATCCAACAGCAGCTGTTCGAATCGGCGGCGTGCGGTAACGGGCATCAGGCCAATGGCATAGTCGGCGGCGAGGGCGCGGCGCAGTGAGGGTTGTTGGTAGTTCATGATTCAAGGCACCTGCGCAGGCGCTCCATGCCCCGGCGAATCCACGATTTGACCGAGCCGAGCGGTGCGGCTAATTGCGCGGCCAAGTCGGCATAGGACACCCCCTGGAAATATGCCGTGACGATTGAGGTGCGCTGCATGCCTTCAAGCGTATCCAGGCAGCGCTGCAACGCGTGTCCCTCACGTTGGCTGTCGAGTTGTTCCTGGGCATTCGGGCTGTCGTCGAGCAGGGTGTCTGCCTGTTCATCGGTGAGCGGCACTTCGCGGTGTTTGCGCAACTGGTCGATGGCCTGATTACGGGTAACGTTGACCATCCACGTCATGGGGGCCGACAGGTTGCTGTCGTAACGCGAGGCGTTGTGCCAGATTCGCACAAAACTTTCCTGCAACACTTCTTCGGCCAGATCACTACGGTTCATGCAACGCAGGGCGACCGCGAACAGGCGTTTTGAAACCCTTTGATAGAGATTTTCAAAAGCCCGCCGGTTACCGAGCGTGCATTCAGCCAGCAGTTGCCTGAGTTCATCGGCGTCGTCAGAGGAAATAGTGGTTCTCCAGACAAGGTGAAGAGGTTGACTGTGTGGGAAGAGGTTGACTGTGTGGTTTGCCAACTCCATGGCAGGGTAGTCCAGATTGAGCCGCTGTTCCATTCACCTCGGTGCTCTCTTTCCAGGTGCTCGCTTATAGAAGGAGACGTCGGCCTGCCTGATCAGGCAGACCGGCAATGTCTTCAGCTTTTGGGCATCAGTACGTTGTCGATCGCGTGAATCACGCCATTGGACTGAGTGACGTCATAAGTACTGATGTCGGCAACATTACCGGGTTGTGATGGGGAACGTTCAGGCTGCTGTTGTGGTCCTATTTTCACTTTTATACCGGCACTCGCCGAACCCCATGGCTGACGAGGATGTTTTGATGAGAATTTCACGCGGTTTTGCACTGGCTACGCTCATGACCCTGGCAGTGAGCCCGGTTTTCGCTTTCAATTTGAGCGACGCGGCCAACGCGGTTTCCGGCGCGACTGGCGGCAACCAGAACGCCGCGACTACGCCGCAAGCGGCCGGTTTGTTGAATACCTTGGGTACCAAGCTCAACGTCACCCCGGAACAAGCAGTCGGCGGTACCGGCGCGTTGCTGGGGCTGGCCAAGAATAAATTGACTGGCAATGACTATTCACAGCTGACCAAGTCAGTTCCGGGCCTTGATCAACTTTCCGGTGCCGGCGCGCTGGGCAGTTTGGGCAGTTTGGGCGGCCTGACGGGCAACTCGGGTGGTTCGGCAGTGAGCAGTGCGCTGGGCAACGTCAAGAGCATGGCGGACGTCAACTCGGCGTTCAGCGCGTTGGGCATGAACAGCAGCATGGTGGGCCAGTTCGCCCCGCTGATCCTGCAATACCTGGGTCAACAAGGCGCTGGCGGTTCAGCGCTGAAAAGCCTCGGCAGCCTGTGGAATGTCGGCAGCTGATTCACCGGTCTGACGCATCGTCGCGCAAGGCGGCGGTGCGTACGCTCTCCCCAGCCGCCGCTGTTTACGAATGTTTCACGTAGCAGTGTTTATGCTGGCGGCACGTTGTATCGGCGAACCCAATCAACTGTGATGGTCTAAAATCGGGCGCGTCCTACCGGCTTCATTCCTCTAGAGGTATCACCTACGTGAAATCAATCCTTGCCCTGTTGTCCCTGCTGGCCCTCCCTGTGATGGCCGCCGAGCCAACGTTGTATGGCCGCTATGAATTCATTGCGTTGCCGGAAATCGGCGAGACCCTCAAGGCGAAAATGGACACCGGCGCGTTGACCGCATCGCTATCAGCCAAGGACATCGAGTTGTTCAAGCGTGATGGTGAGGATTGGGTGCGTTTCCGCCTCGGGACCAAAGGTGCCAGCGACAAGGTCTACGAACACAAGGTCGCACGGATCAGCAAGATCAAGACCCGCTCCGAAGAAGATGACGATCAAAACGCCGACCCCACCAAGCGTCCGGTGGTCGATCTGGAAATGTGCCTGGGTAACACCAAACGCACCGTCGAGGTCAATCTGACCGACCGCAGCAGCTTCAATTATCCGCTGCTGATCGGTGCCAAAGCCCTTCGTGAGTTCGGTGCGGCAGTCAATCCAGCCCGTCGTTACACCGCGGATAAACCTGATTGCTGATCTGCGGCTGATACCCCCTTCGCGAATGAATTCGCTCCCACACAGGCTGCACAGGATTTTCGAAATCCTAAAACCTTATACCGGCGGCTGAGTGCTCTGCATCGACGGCCGCTGGCTGACGTCGGCGAACCAGTTGGCCAGGTGTGGGCAGCGCTTGCGCCAGCCCAGATCAGGTTGGCGGAAATCCAGATAGCCCAGCGCAGCAGCAACGCTGATGGCGGCGATATCGAAATGCGAGCTGAGTTCGGCGATGGCGTCCTGTTCGAAATACGCCAGGGAGCGCTGGATTTTTTCGGCTTGATTGTCCAGCCACAGATCCCAGTGTTTCTCCGGCGGCCGCAGGGCGGTTTCATACCGAATCAGCAGCGCCGCATCGAGCAGCGCGTCGGCCAGAGATGCCAGGGTCAAACGTCTCCAGCGCGCCGAGCCTTCGCGCGGGATCAGCGGATTGCCGACATGCTGGGCATCGAGGTATTCGAGAATCACTCGGCTGTCATGGATCACATTACCGTCAGCCAAACGCAGCGCCGGCAACTTGCCGGCGGGATTGTCATGATTGAGCGCGGCGTCCGGGCTGACGGGGCTGACCTGAGTCGGCAGCAACTCCACCCGATCACATTGCCCGGTCTCGTGCAGCAGGATCAACACTTTGCGCGCAAAAGGCGATGCCGGGTTGTAGAACAAGGTCATGCTGGGAACGGACATGGGAATTCCTCGAACGAGATAGACCCTAGACTAATCAGCGTGTTGGTTGTCCGCAATGCCGATCCGTCAACGCGTCAACAATCCCCGCGCACTGAGGATTACCGGCACCCCCATCCCGATCCAGGACACCATGTCCCACCTCCCGTCGCCCACTAGCGCGGCGAACAGTCCTGCCGCCGTCAGCAGGCCGATCCAGAGCGGTTGAGCGAACACGCGCCAGGTGTTTGAACGCCGGCCCTTCATCGTGCGACCTCTGCCCGCGCCCGATTCACCGACACCGTTGCTCTGCGCCGCACCCACCACAGGTACAGGCCGCTGCCAAGGACGATAATGGTCAGCACATCGAGCAGCCCCCACAACACTTTCATCGGCATGCCGCCGTAATCCCCGAAGTGCAGCGGTTGCGACAGGCCCAGCGCATTCATGTACCACGGGCGTTCACCGATGGCGGTGACGTGCAGGTTGTTGGCGTCGATCAGTACCGGCGTCAGCAGATGCGCCGTAAGGTGCGTAGCGCCTTTCAAGAACACGGCGTAGTGATGCTCGCTGGAAAAGCGTGTACCGGGAAACGCGATAAAGTCTGGCGCCATGCCCGGCGCGGCCGCTTCGGCAATCTCGAGCAAACGCGTCGCAGGCGCCCGTTGCAGCAGGGGTGGCGCATCGCGGTAGGGTGCGACCATCGTCGCCAGGCTGTCGTTGCGCCACGCGGCGATCACCAGATCAGCGCAGGCGTTGATCACCCCGGTCACGCCGACCACCATCGTCCAGGTCAGCGTCACCACGCCGATCAGGTTGTGCAGGTCCAGCCAGCGCACCCGCGTTGATTTGTCTGATCGCACGGTAGCGAAGTTGAGCCGACGCATGAACGGCGCGTACAGCACTGCGCCAGAAATGATGGCTGCCACAAACAGCAGCCCCATTGCCCCAAGAAACAACATGCCCCACGGCCCGGCATACATATCGGTGTGCAGGCGCAGCATGACCATCATGAAACCGCCGTTGGCCGACGGTCGCTCAAAGGCTTCGCCGGTACGGGCATCGAGCATGAAGGTGTGGGAGGCGTTCGGTTCGGTCCCGGCCGTGGGCGCCATGATCGCCATCACGCCATTGGGATCGTCATCGTCCCAGCCAAAATATTGCATCACGTCACCCGGACGATGGGCCTCGGCGAAGGTGACAAGCTGTTGCAGGTCCAGAGGCGCAGTGTCGGCGGGCATCTGTTTGAATTCAGGTGAATGGCCCAGCAGGTGATCGATTTCATGATGAAAAATCAGTGGCAGCCCGGTGACCGCCAGCATCAGAAGAAACAGGGTGCAGATCAGGCTGGTCCACGTGTGGACAAAGGACCAGCGGCGGATGGTTTTGCTGTTCATGTTTTATCCAAAAGCGAAGGGCCACTTGCACTAAGTGGCCCTGTTTCACACGGTCTGTTTTATAAGCCCGTGAGTTACCACTTGTAGTTGATGCTGGCGAGTACGTTGCGCTGGTCACCGTAGTAGCACCAGGTGCCGTCACAGGTCGACAGGTAATCCTTGTTGAACAGGTTGTTCGCGTTCACCGCGACCGATGCGCCTGCCAGGCTGTTGCTCAGACGCCCGAGGTCGTAATGCACGGCAGCGTCGTACACGGTGTAAGACCCGACATGGCCATTGGCGGTGTTAGGGACGTTGCCGTAGGTGTCGCCGACATAACGTACGCCAGCGCCCATACCGAAGCCGTCGAAGAGGCCGCGGTGCCAGGTGTAGTCAGCCCATCCAGAGGCTGCGTTGCGCGGAATCAACTTCAGGCGATTGCCATCGGTGTCGCCCTTGAGCGTCTCTGTATCGGTGTAGGTATAGGAACCCACCAGCTTGAGGTTGTGGGTGACATCGGAAGTGGCTTCGAGCTCCAGTCCGCGTACTTTTACTTCGCCGATCTGGGTGGTGATGTTGGCCTGCGTGACCGAAACGTTCTTCTGGCGCAGATCGAATACAGCGGCGGTCAGTAGTGCTTTGGTGCCCGGTGGCTGGTATTTCACGCCGGCTTCGTACTGCCTGCCTTCGGTGGGCTTGAGGGAGTCAGTGGCATTGACCGCCGCACCGGATGTTGGCTGGAACGATTCGGTGTACGAGATATACGGGGTGATGCCGGAATCGAAGACGTAGCTCAGGCCCGCGTTGCCGCTGAACTTGCTGTCACGCTCGGTATGGGTTGCGTCGTTATTGTTGTAGAACGTGGTACCCGTGTGAACCCAGTCTTCACGACCGCCCAGGGTCAGGCGCCATTTGTCCAGTGCGATCTGGTCCTGTGCGTAGAGACCGGTCTGCGTGGTTTTCTGGTTGTAGTTGTAAAGCGTGTACGGGGTAGTGCCTGGGTAAGGCTGACCGTAGATCGGGTTGATCACGTTGGAGTCGGGCGCATCCCCTTCAACCCAGTGGTAGTTGGTGTTGGAGTGCTGGAGGTCCGCACCCAGCAACACGGTGTGGCTGAACGGACCGGTCTGGAAGTCAGCCTGGAAGTTGTTGTCCAGAGCGATCTGGCTGATGTCTTCGTTAACTTTGTCGTAGATCCGCTTAAGCGTGCCGTCCGGGCTGACCGCGTCAGCGACGTAGCTTGGGTACGTGGTGTGGAACGCCAGGTCGCTTTTGGTATAACGCAGGTTTTGACGGAACTGCCACACATCATTGAAGCGGTGATCGAACGCGTAACCCAGGGCGTAGTACGTGCGGTCGTAGTAATCCGCGTCTGGCTCACCCAGGTCCTTGTGATGGGAAATGTCGCCCGCTGCCGACGGTAGTTTGGTGCCTTGCAACGGCAGGAACTGCCCACTGACACCGGTATCGTCATGGGTAAACTGGGTCAGTAAGGTCAGGTGCGTATCGGGATCGACGTTCCATGTCAGGCTCGGCGCGATGTTGTAACGCTTGTCGTCCACATGGTCGATGGGCGAACCGCTGTCACGCACGACGCCATCGATGCGGTAGAGGAACTGGCCTTCGTCGTCGATCTTGCCGGTGCTGTCAAAGCTGATCTGCTTGCGATTGTTGCTGCCGATTTGCGCCTGCACTTCATGGCTGGACTCGGCGTCCGGGCGACGACTAACCATGTCGAGCATGCCGCCTGGCGGGGTTTGGCCGTAGACCGAGGAAGACGGGCCGCGCAGCAAGGCGATGCGCTCCAGGTCCCAGGTTTCGATTTTCGGGTTGGCGTAGGAGCCTTTTGGCAACGGCAGACCATCGAGGAATTGGGTCGGTTCGAAACCACGTACGCGCAGCCAGTCGGCACGGTTGTCACTGCCGTAGCTGCTGGCTACTACGCCTGGGGAGTAACGCAGCGCGTCGTCGAGGTTCTGGACCGCACGATCTTCCATTTGCTCGCGGGTAACGACCGAAATCGAGCGCGGCGCCTCAACTATCGGCGTATCGGTTTTGGTGCCAGCGGCACTGCGGGTCGCTGTGTACCCCTCTACCGGGCCCCACGCCGTTTCATCGCTGATCTGGCCTTGAATGCGGGTTTCCGGCAATGCCACAACCCCGTCTGGCGCGGCCATCAGGCTGTAGGTGCCGACAGTGCTTTGCACCAGTTGCACACCCGTACCGCGCAGGGCCTGGCGCAGGGCACCGGTCGCATCGAACTGGCCCTGAACCGGTGCCGATGTGCGGCCGGCGGCCAGCGCCGGATCGAGCGACAGGGCGAGGCCTGCCTGGCTGGCGATCTGGTTCAGGGTGGTCGCCAGGGATCCGGCCGGCAGGTCGTAGGTGCGCACGCTGGAAACCTGCTCGGCTGCCATCAACTGTGTGCTGGCGAGGGGAACGGTCAGAGTGATGGCCAAGGCCAAAAGGCTGGGGTGCATAAGCGTATTAAGCGGGCGGGGCATTAGGCGATTCCTGAATGGAAATTGTTCTCAATGCCTATGTGCCGAACGAGAATCAAAAAGTGATAGATCTAATTGAAAATTATTTAGATTAAGAATGCGTTTTCCAATTGATCATGGCTTTGTGGGCGATACGGTGTCTGGTGTTTCTTCTTGGGCGATCACCGTCACCCACCACGGTGTGTGCTGTTCAATCTGCACCGGCAGGGTTGGCAGCAGGGCTTTAAGCGCCAGATCGGTATTGGTCAGCGGAAAGCTGCCGGTTATCCGCAGGTCGGCGATTTCCGGGGCTACGCCCAGATGGCCTTGGCGATAACGTCCCAGTTCGGTGATCAGATCCCCCAACCGAACGTTGTCCACCACCAGCATGCCGCGTGTCCAGGCGTCCGTGCCGGGGCGCAGGCTGAGCATTGGCCCCAGGCCATCGCGACGCATCAGCACTTGCTGGCCCTCCTGCAGGACGTGCTCGCTCTCGCTGGTCTGCGGGTGAGCGGCGACTGCCGATTGCAGCACGCTCAACAAGGTGCTGTCGTCCTCGCGCCGGACCAGAAAGCGTGTGCCCAGCGCGCGCATGCGGCCTTCACCGGTCTCTACGATAAAAGGACGCGGATCGTCGTGGCTACCGGTCTCGACCAGGATTTCGCCTTCTTGAAGAACGATCCGACGTTGGTTAGCGTCGAATCGCACGTCCACGGCGCTGTGGGTATTAAGGCGGATCAGGGTGTTGTCCGACAGGCGCAAGGTCCGTTGCTCACCCGTGGCTGTGCGTTGATCGGCCAGCCAGTAATCGAGCGGCAGATAACGATTGCCGACAAACAGCGCCAGTCCACAGGCCAACGCCACGCTGGCCAGACCACCCCCCAGGGTGCGTACTCGCTGACGAATACCGGCGCGCGATTGCAGCAACGCCGTGCGCGCCGGACCCGAGGCGATAGCAAAGCGCTGATCGAGCATGCCCAGTTGCGTCCAGGCGCGGGCGTGTTCTTTATCCGCTGCATACCATGTGGCGAATTCGGCGCGATCTGCTTCACTGGCCGAATCCAGGCATAGCTGCCAGGCAATCGCCGCGTCCAGAACCCTCGACGACACGGGGCTGAAACCGCTCATAGCGGTTCGCCGTACAGCGCGACGTAACACTGACGAATGCCCTGCGCCAGGTATTGCCGCACACGGGGCACCGACACGCCAAGACGCTCAGCGATTTCGCCGTGGGTCATGCCTTCCAGGCGGTTATAGAGGAAGGCCGCCCGTGCTTTACTGGACAATTTGGTCAACAGCCGGTCAATGGCTTTGAGGTCTTCGAGGATCAGTTGTTGTTCTTCCGGCGACGGGTGTTCGGCCTCGGGAATCAGCATCAGTTCGGTCAGGTAAGCCTGCTCCAGCGCCGCGCGCCGGAAATAATCGAACAGCAGTCCCTTGGCAATCGCGACCAAAAAAGCCCGGGGCTCATGGGGCGCTTTCAGCTCCTCACGGCCGAGCAGGCGCATAAAGGTGTCTTGGCTCAAGTCTTCTGCGCGATAGGGGCAGGCAACGTTGCGCCTCAACCAAGACAGCAGCCAGCCTCGATGGTCACGGTATAACGCGCCAACGAGCTCACTTTGGGTGCTTTGGACTGACGACACGAACGGCCCCGAATGATAATCTTTGATTAATGAGAATTATTCGCGATTATGTCAGGGCCGAATGCTGTACGCAATTGACGCTCATCGGGTGATGGTAAATGGCCTGCACCGTTTTTGGGCCGGACATCGGCTGCACTTAAAACGAATGAATTTGCTGGCGTCTGCGCCAATGACCCAGTTGTTGGTCGAGGTTTGCCGGGTTGTCGATCTCTTGGCGGCGGGCGTAGCTGAACAGAATAAGCGCCAACTCGGCGGTGACAAGGGCGTCGGCGCTGGCGTGATGGCGTTCGCCGGCTTGCAGGCCGAAAAACGCGGTCCAGGCGTCCAGCCCACCTCGACGAATGTGCGCCTGTGGGCAAAGCATCGGTGCCATTTCGGCAACATCGAAAAAGCTGTGCTGCAAGCGATAACCGAGGCTGTCTTTCAGGGCGCGGCCGAGCATGTGCCGGTCAAACGCTGCATGAAACGCCATCAGCGGACTACTGCCGACGAACTCCATCAGGTCCAGAAGGGCGTCGACCGGTTCGCTGCCGGCGGCAATGGCGCTGGGACCGAGACCATGAAGCAACACGCTGGGGCTGAGCTTGTGATCCGGGCGCAGCAAGGTGCGCTCGAACTGTTGAGAAAAGTCTATGGCGCCGTCCTCGATCACCACCGCGCCAATCGACAGCACTTGATCACGGTTCAGGTTCAAACCGGTGGTTTCCAAGTCTAGAACCACCCAGCGCTGTTCGCGGAGCGGGTTCTTGTTGAGCGCAGCACCGGGTGCTAGCTGCTCCAGCCGTTGTTGTTGGCGTGCATTCAAATGAGGCGCGTGCGGGCGTAGCCAGGCAAATAAATTCATAGCTGGTAGCGGAGCGTCATGCTGCTTTGCAGGCGTTGGGCCTGGCGTAGCGACTCGCGCAGAATGCGTCTGTCAAGATGGTTGAGGATGTCCGGGTCGACCCGGTTGGAATACGGCAGATTTTCCCGACATTGCAGTTGATGTTGCTGCATGCGGGTCTGTTGAATGAAGTGATAGGCCTCTTCATAGGCCGCACCATCGAGCGGTTCGATGACGTGTTTGGCGACCAATTGGCGAAAGCGTTCCAGGGTATTGCTGGCTTCGACGCCATGGGACAGGGCCAGCAAGCGGGCGCCATCGACGAAAGGGGTCAGGCCCTGGATTTTAAGGTCCAGGGTGGCTTTTTCGCTGCCTTTGCGCGCCAGCACGAATTCACGGAAGCGCCCGACGGGGGGCTGATGACGAAGAGCATTCTCGGCCATCATGCGCTGGAACAGGCGGTTGTCGGCGACTTGATCGAGAATCTCGTGCCGCAGTTGATCGGTGCCGTGCTCATCACCCCACACCACCCGCAAGTCGAAATAAATGGTCGAGGCCAGCAAGTTCTCAGGTGTCGCCTCGCGAATGAACGCGCTGAACCGCCGCGACCATTCCGCGCGGGACAGGCACAGGTCCGGGTTGCCGGCCATGATATTGCCCTTGCACAGGGTAAATCCGCACTGCGCCAGGCTTTGATTGATCTGCTGCGCCAGGGGCAACAGCTTCCCACGGATTTCCGCCGCGTGGGCCGCATCGCGGGCTTCGAACAGAATGCCGTTGTCCTGATCGGTGTACAGCGTCTGTTCGCGGCGGCCTTCACTGCCGAAGCACAGCCAGCTGAACGCAATGCCGGGGTCGCCTTTTTCTTCCAGCGTCAGCTCAATGACCCTGGACACCGTGTGATCGTTGAGCAAGGTGATGATCTGGGTAATCTGGGTCGATGAGGCGCCATGGGCGAGCATGCGGTCGACCAATTGCACGATTTCCCCGCGCAGGTTGGCCAGGCTTTCAATACGTGGGGCCGTGCGGATGGTCCGTGCCAAATGCACCAGGTCCACGCGCTGCAAAGAGAACAGGTCACGCTCGGACACTACACCGCACAAGCGCTGATCCTTGACCAGGCAGACGTGGGCGATATGCCGCTCGGTCATGGCGATGGCCGCATCGAAGGCGGTGGCGTCGGGGCTGAGAAAAAACGGCGCCTGAGTCATTCGCTGTTTGATGGGCAGGCCCAGGTCTTCGACGCCGTCAGCCACCACTTGGCGCAAATCGCGCAGGGTGAAGATGCCTAACGGTGCTTTATGCTCGTCAACGATCACGATGCTGCCAACTTGCTGATCGTGCATCAGTTTGACCGCAGCCCGCAGCGGTGTGTCCTGGCTGCACGTCACAGGATGACGCATCGCCAACTCGCCGAGTCGCATGTTCAGCGAATACTGCATGCCGAGGGTTTCTACGGCGCGCTGCTGAACCTGTTGATTGATCTGGTCGAGCAGGCTGCTGACCCCGCGCAAGGCGAAATCACGGAAGATGCTGGAGAGGGCAAACAGTTTGACGAACGCTTGCTTGTTCAGTTGCAGGCAAAAGGTGTCTTCGGCCGCCAGATGCTCGGTGCGGGTGGCCCGCTCGCCCAGCAGCGCCGCCAGCGGGAAGCATTCCCCGGTGGTAATTTCAAAGGTGGTTTCTTTGCCGCTCTTGGCTGAATGAGGGCGTTCGCCGATCACACGGCCTTGCTTGACGATGTAAAAATGCTCTACCTGTCCGTCACTGGGCTTGATGATGCTTTCGCCAGTCGTGTAAAAACGCAGTTGGCACTGTTCGACCAGGTACGCGAGGTGGGCGTTTTCCATCTGATTGAACGGTGGGAATTTTTGCAAGAATTGCATGGTGCCCTGAATATTTTGCAGCACCGCTGTTTTTCCTGCTTGGGTGAAAGCATCCGCTTTGCTCATAACCACGACCGCACTTTTTTATCGACTGTTTTTATCGAATAGGTTTTAGACGTTCATGGTCGGCCGCTTGCAGGGCAGTGCCCATTGGACGTAAGTCTAGGGTCGCGGAAAAATGCTTAACTGAATGTAACGGTTTGTGCAGAAGTTGGCGCGGTGGCTATCGTAGATATAGCCGGTGGCCGTTGGCGCGCAAAGCCGACGAAGTGCGCGGTGAATTCAGCGTAATCCGCTGTCTGAGTAAGGCCAGGGAAAGGAATGAGACGTGTATGCCTGACCTCGATATCTTGAGTGATGAAGAACGCGAAGCCCTCAATCAGGTGATGCAAGCGCCTGATAAGCCTGCGCAACAGCGGGTGCTGATCGTCGATGATAATAAAGACGCGCGCGAGGTATTGGCCGAAATTCTTAGCCTCAATGGTATCAGGTGTCTCACGGCGGCCAGTGGCAGCACGGCGTTGAACCTGCTTAACACGCGTCAGTCCATTGGTTTGCTGATCACTGACCTGAACATGGTGCCCTGCAGTGGACTGGACTTGATTCGTCAGGTGCGTGAGTCCGAACGTGCGGCGCTGCCGATCATCATTGTTTCCGGCGATGCCAACGTGAAGGACGCCATTGCGGCGATGCACTTGAGTGTGGTGGATTTTTTGCTCAAACCGATCAATACCAAGCATTTGTTGGCGTTGGTCAAGCGTGAGTTGGGGATGGGGTGATGCGGTGCGGTGTGTCAGGTACACCGCATCCAGCCATTCGCAGGCAAGCCTGCTCCCACAGAAAATCGCGACTCCCTGTGGGTGCGAAGGCGGTGTATCAGATACACCGCCTTTTGCAGCTTACAGCCCGTTTTTAGCCTTGAACTCACGACGACGACGATGCAACACCGGCTCGGTGTAGCCGTTGGGTTGTTTAGTCCCTTCGATCACCAGTTCTACTGCCGCCTGGAACGCGATATTGCTATCGAAATCCGGGGCCAGCGGGCGATACAGCGGGTCGTTGGCATTCTGCCGGTCGACCACGGGTGCCATACGCTTGAGGGTTTCCAGCACCTGCGCTTCGTTGACCACGCCATGGCGCAACCAGTTGGCGATGTGTTGGCTGGAGATGCGCAACGTGGCGCGGTCTTCCATCAGGCCGATATCGTTGATGTCCGGCACTTTCGAGCAACCGACGCCCTGATCGATCCAGCGCACGACATAGCCGAGGATGCCCTGGGCGTTGTTATCCAGTTCGTTCTGGATCTCGTCAGCCGTCCAATCTGTGTTCGGCGCCAGCGGAATGGTCAGGATGTCATCGATCGAGGCGCGACCGCGTTTGGCCAACTCGGCCTGACGGGCGAACACGTCAACCTTGTGGTAATGCAAGGCGTGCAGCGCAGCAGCGGTCGGCGAAGGTACCCAAGCGGTGTTGGCGCCTGCCAGCGGGTGAGCGATTTTCTGTTCGAGCATCGCCGCCATCAGGTCAGGCATGGCCCACATGCCTTTACCGATTTGTGCACGACCTTGCAGGCCGCAGCTCAAACCGATATCGACGTTCCAGTTTTCATAGGCGCCAATCCATTTCTCGGCTTTCATCTGTGCTTTACGCACGACAGGGCCCGCTTCCATGGAGGTATGGATTTCGTCGCCGGTACGGTCAAGGAAACCAGTGTTGATGAACACTACGCGTTCACTGGCGGCCTTGATACAGGCCTTGAGGTTGACTGTGGTCCGACGTTCTTCGTCCATGATCCCGACTTTAACCGTGTTGCGCGGCAGGTTCAGGACCTCTTCGATACGACCGAACAGTTCGTTGGTGAACGCCGCTTCTTCAGGGCCGTGCATTTTCGGTTTGACGATATAGACCGAGCCGGTGCGGCTGTTCTTGCGCTGGCTGGTGCCATTGAGGCTGTGGATAGCAGCAAGGCTGGTCATCAGGCCGTCGAGAATACCTTCCGGGACTTCGTTGCCGTCTTTATCAAGAATCGCGTCGATGGTCATCAGGTGACCTACGTTACGCACGAACAACAGCGAGCGGCCGTGCAGGCTCACTTCGCCGCCATTGGGCGCGGTGTAGGTCCGGTCGGCGTTCATGGTGCGGGTGAAAGTCTCGCCGCCCTTGGACACTTGCTCGGACAGGTCGCCTTTCATCAGGCCCAGCCAATTGCGGTACACCACCACTTTGTCGTCAGCATCGACGGCGGCGATCGAGTCTTCGCAGTCCATGATGGTGGTCAGTGCGGCTTCCATCAGCACATCTTTGATGCCGGCTGCGTCGGTTTGGCCGACAGGGCTGGTGGCGTCGAACTGGATTTCGAAATGCAGACCGTTGTGCTTGAGCAGAAGGGCGGTCGGTGCCTCGGCCTGACCGTGGAAACCGATCAGTTGCGCGTCGTCATTGAGGCCCGTGTTGCTGCCACCTTTGAGGGCGATGACCAGTTTGCCGTCAACGATTTTATAGCCGGTGGAATCGACGTGCGAGCCAGCAGCCAAGGGCGCGGCTTCGTCGAGGAAGGCACGGGCGAAGGCGATGACCTTGTCGCCACGGACCTTGTTGTAGCCTTTGCCTTTTTCCGCGCCGTCCGCTTCGCTGATGGCATCGGTGCCGTACAAGGCGTCGTACAGCGAACCCCAGCGCGCATTCGAGGCGTTGAGGGCAAAGCGTGCGTTCATGACGGGCACGACGAGTTGCGGGCCGGCCATGTGGGCAATTTCATCGTCGACGTTTTGCGTCGTTATCTGGAAGTCCGCCGCTTCTGGCAGCAGATAACCTATTTCTTGCAGGAAGGCTTTATACGCCGCAGCGTCGTGCGCAACGCCCACACGGGCCTGGTGCCAGGCATCGATCTGCGCCTGGAAATCATCACGTTTGGCGAGTAGGGCTTTGTTCTTCGGCGCGAGTTCATTGATGATCTTTTCTGCACCGACCCAGAACTTCTCGGCGTCGAGGCCGGTTCCAGGGATGGCTTCGTTATTCACGAAGTCGAACAGGACTTTGGCGACCTGCAGGCCACCGACTTGAACGTGTTCAGACATTGCTTGCCTCACTCTGCTCAGCTATTCAGCTTTTTAATAAAGTCCTTGGCATGCTTATCAAACCTGTGTGCCAGAACATGCCATTACTGGCGGCTGGGCGTGGCCAACACTGCTCGCAAAACGCGTGCAGCAAAGGACTTACAGGTTTGTAGAGGCGCCTTGGCAGACATCAATCCAACGTTATGTAGTGCTCGCTGCGGCATACTACATGATGAGTTGCGGTTGTGAAAATCAGACTAAATACGTCATTGAGCGACCCATATCCATGTGACGGTCACTCGGGGGGGCAGGATGTTCTCAAAAAAGAGGAGGATTGTTCCAGATAAATATAAAACCAGTACACGATTTGCTTTTTAGACCACTGAGCCTGGCGCTGCAAAAGCGTATTGGCAGGCGTTGCCTATACTTGCCCGACAGCCCGGCAAACCCTGATTTATTGGCGCCTGGGCCCATGCAAAAGAGGAATGGACCGTGGATCATCTCGTACTTACTGTTATTGCTCCTGATCAACCTGGCCAGGTCGAGCGGATCGCCCAATGTATCGCTGAGCATGGCGGCAACTGGTTGGAAAGCCGTATGTCCCGGATGGCCGGGCAATTTGCCGGCATATTAAGGGTGGCCGTGTCTGCAGAAGGCTACGATGAGCTGGTGGGTGCCTTACAGGGCCTGTCGGCGCACGGCATTCAGGTATTGATTGCACAAGGTGGAATAGAGCAGTCCTGCACCTGGAAGCCGATCGCGATGGAGTTGGTCGGTAATGATCGTCCCGGCATCGTGCGTGACATCACCCGCCTGCTCGCGGAGCAGGGTGTCAACCTGGAACGGCTGATAACAGATGTCAGGCCAGCGCCGATGAGCAGCGAGCCACTGTTTCACGCCGAGGCGATTCTCGCTGTGCCGCTGACCTTGTCGTTGGAGGTGCTGCAGAAACGTCTGGAGAATCTGGCAGATGACTTGATGGTCGAGTTGGTGCTTCGAGCCGAGGCCTGACTCACGCTGGCGTGAAAAAGGTTATCCACGTTATTCGTTCGCCTGCCTGTGGATAACCTGGGGAGACAGCGCTGCGGCCCATGCTCATCAAGGCTTTGCTGAAGTTGATCAAAAAACCAACAGTTTCAACGGCTTGTGCACAAATAAGGTGAACGAGGCTGTGGATAACCTCTGGAGAGATCCCTGCAAGCCACAGGTGTCGTGGCTTGCAGGGCTTTGTGCGTTTTTTGATCAGTTTCGGCGGCGTGAGCGCAGCCAGATATCCACGCTGTACACCGCCAATCCAGTCCAGATAAACGCAAACGCCAGCAGCGTGCTGGCCGCCAGGTGCTCGCCATACACCAGAACCGCCAGCGACAAGACCAGGGTGGGCGCGATGTATTGCAGGAAGCCCAGTGTGGTGTACGGCAAATGACGCGCCGCTGCGTTGAAGCAGATCAGCGGCATGACCGTGATCGGGCCTGCGGCCGCCAGCCACCACGCCTGAGAGGTCGTCCAGAAACTGGCCTGAGCGCTGACCGCCATTGGATTGAGCAACAACCAACCAATCGCCAGCGGCACCAGTAACCAGGTTTCCACCACCAGGCCCGGCAACGCCGCCACGGGCGCCTGCTTGCGGATCAGCCCATAGAAACCGAAGCTCAGCGCCAGCGCCAGTGAAACCCATGGCAGGCTGCCGACCTGCCAGACCTGCTGCGCGACCCCGACGGCGGCCAGGCCGACTGCCAGCCATTGCAGGGGCCGCAGACGTTCGCCCAAGAGCAGCATGCCCAGCAACACGTTCACCAGCGGATTGATGTAATAGCCGAGGCTGGCTTCAACCATGCGCCCGTTATTCACCGCCCATACATACGTCAGCCAGTTGGCCGCGATCAGGGAACCACTGAGTGCCAGAACCGCCAGACGGCGCGGGTTGTTACGCAACTCGCGCCACCAGCCCGGATGCTTCCAGACCAGTAGTAACAGTGAGCCGCACAGTGCGGACCACAGCACGCGGTGGACAATGATTTCAACGGAAGGGACGGCAGCGATGGCTTTGAAATAAAGCGGAAACAGACCCCAGGTGATATAGGCGATAAGGCCCAGGATATACCCGCGACGCGGGTTGGCGGTTTGCATGGATGTTCCTTAGGACGCTAATTATTATTCTGTGTGTTGTGAATACGCGCCGCTGCCAGGAGGATGCGGCGCCTGAACTTCAGGTTGAGGATCCCGCGAGTCAGAACAACTTTAACGGCTCTTCATTGAGCGCTGACAGTTGTTCGCGCAAGGCGAGCACCTGATCGCCCCAATAACGTTCGGTCCCAAACCACGGGAAGCTATGCGGGAAGGCCGGATCGTCCCAGCGCCGCGCCAGCCATGCGCTGTAGTGCATCAGACGCAGCGCACGCAGCGGTTCGATCAACGCCAGCTCGCGAGGATTGAAGTCATGGAACTCGCTGTAGCCGTCCATCAACTCTGACAGTTGGCTCAGGCATTCCTGACGATCACCGGCCAGCATCATCCAGATGTCTTGCGCGGCGGGGCCCATGCGGCAGTCATCGAGATCGACGATGTGGAACATTTCATCGCGGCACATCATGTTGCCGGGGTGACAGTCGCCGTGCATGCGGATGTTGGTGTGCGGCGTGGCGGCGTACACGTCTTCGACGCGCTTGAGCAAATCACGCGCGACCGATTCGTAGGCCGGTAACAGGCTGCGCGGGATGCAGTTGTTTTCCAGCAGGTACGTCAGCGAATCCTGGCCGAAGTTCTTCACGGCCAAGGCTTCGCGGTGCTCGAAGGGTTTGGTTGCACCTACGGCATGGATGCGGCCGAGCAGTTGGCCCAGACGATAGAGCTGATCGAGATTGCCTGGCTCCGGTGCCCGGCCGCCCCGACGCGGAAACAGGGTGAAACGAAAACCGGCGTGTTCGTGCAGGGTTTCACCGTTGTGCACCATTGGCGCCACCACGGGTATATCGACTGCGGACAGTTCGAAGGTAAAGCTGTGCTCTTCGAGGATGGCTTCGTTGGTCCAGCGGTGTGGTCGATAGAACTTGGCGATCAGTGGCTGGCCGTCTTCGATACCGACCTGATAAACGCGGTTTTCATAACTGTTGAGCGCGAGAATACGGGCATCGCTGAGAAAACCGATGCTTTCAACAGCGTCGAGTACCAGATCAGGTGTGAGTGTTGCAAACGGGTGGGCCATGCTTACTCCTGCGCGCAGCAGGCTGCCGCGTCGGGCCAGTCATGGTAGCGCAACGCGGGTGGTTTGCGGCGACCGCGATTGTGCGGGCACGGCCTTGTCCGCGTTTCAGGCGCCGACGATCCCGCCGTCGTCCCGCGTGATGACCATCACCGAGGAGCGCGGTTTCCCGTTGGGCAGGTGTTCCGGGAAGGTCGAGCCGCCGTTTTCACCGGGGTGCTGGATGCCGACGAACAAGGCCCGCTGGTCCGGGGCGAAGCTGATGCCGGTGACTTCGCAGCCCACCGGCCCGACCATGAAACGGCGGATCTCACCGCTGTCCGGGTCGGCGCACAGCATCTGGTTGTTGCCCATCCCGGCAAAGTCGCCGGTGTTGCTCGCATCGCCATCGGTCAGAATCCACAGCCGCCCGGCGTCATCGAACCCAAGCCCATCCGGGCTGTTGAACATGTTTGCCGGGGTGATATTGCTTGAGCCGCCTTGCGGTGTATCGGCATGGACGTCCGGGTTGCCAGCGATCAGGAACAAGTCCCAGGCGAATGCCATCGCCGCCGGATCGCCGCCGCTTTCATGCCAGCGCAGGATTTGCCCATACTGATTTTTTGCCCTCGGGTTCGGGCCGCCGACTGGCTGGCCGTCATCGCCGCGTTTAGCATTATTGGTCAGCGTGCAATACACCTGGCCATCCTTGGGGCTGACCACGATCCACTCCGGCCGGTCCATGCGCGTGGCGTTCACCACGCTGGCTGCCAGGCGTGCATGGATCAGCACTTCAGCCTGGTTGGCGAAACCACTGGCCGCATCAATGCCGTTCTTGCCGTGAGTCAGTTCGATCCACTGACCCTGTCCTTTAGGGTGGTCGGGGTTGCTGTCGCCGCCATCGAAGCGTGCCACGTATAAGGTGCCGTGGTCGAGCAGGTCACGATTGGCGTTGGGGTTCTGGTGGTCGATCCTGTCGCGGCTGATGAGCTTGTAAATGAACTCGCCACGCTCATCGTCGCCCATGTACACCACTGCACGGCCATCCCTGGTTTCGGTTAATGCGGTGTTTTCATGCTTGAAGCGGCCCAGCGCTGTGCGTTTGATGGGGGTCGATGCCGGATCGAACGGGTCGATCTCCACCACCCAGCCATGCCGGTTGATCTCGTTGGGGTTCTTTGCCAGGTCGAAGCGCGGGTCGTGTGGGTGCCAGTTGATGTCTTTGCTGGCGACCACGGCACCGTAGCGTTTGAGCCCAGCATCGAACGTCTGTTCGGGATTGCTGCTGCCGAAACAATCGGTGAAGTTTTCTTCACAGGTCAGGTACGTGCCCCACGGTGTTTTGCCGTTGGCGCAGTTCTGAAAGGTGCCAAGCACGTGTTCGCCGCTGCTGTCAGTCGCGGTTTTCAGCCAGGCATGACCCGCTGCGGGGCCGCTCAGGCGGATCGGCGAGTTACCGTGAATGCGTCGGTTATAAGGCGAGCCCTGAACGAATCGCCATTGATCGTCCTCGCGCTGGACTTCGATGACCGACACGCCTTCGCTGGCCAGGGCCTTATGCACGTCGTCGGCAGATTGCGGGTCTTGGCCATGATCGAACAGGTAGCGATAGTGGGTGTATTCGTTGTTGATCGCCATCAACGCGCGATGACCGTTTTCCTTACCGGGAAACGGAAACAGACTCATACCATCGTTGTTGTCGCCGAACTGGGCTTCCTGTGCATTGGCGCTGCCTTTGCCGCTGGGGTCGAACGCGGGGCCATCGGTGTGCAGCGGCTGGCCCCAACTGATCAGGACCGAAGCTTTATAACCGGGCGGCAGGCTGATGCTGTCTTGGGTGGAGGCGGGGATACTGGCGAAGCCGAGGAGCGTGCTCGATGCTGCGCTGACGCTGGCGGCCAATGCACTGCGGCTCAGCAGGTTGCCGCCCAAAAACATCGCCGCGCCACACAGGGCGCCCGCACCGATGAAGCGACGTCGACTCAGACCGATCAACTGTTCGAGGTCAGTGGGCTGGTTTTCTTCTAATAGGCTCATGACGGGCTCCCTGCGTGGTTTGGGAGTCACCTTAATGAGCGCTTATGAAGGTATTGTGTCGGGACAGTGACGGCGCCAGCCTCAACCCCTGACTACAAAGGTGTGCCCAGCAACACGTAGGAGGGTGCGAATTGCACCTGTACCGGGCTTCCGGCTTGCAGTTGCAACGCCAATAGCTGCGCGGGTTCTGCCTGAGCGCAAAGTGTCTGGCCGCTGGACAGGGTAATGCGTACTTCGCTGGGGCTGTCTTTTGCGTCGAGAATGGCCTCTATCTGACCGCTCAGGCAATTGTGCCCTGATGTTACGGGCTGTCCGTCACCGAGCAGCTCCAACCAGCCGGCCTTGATCAGCGCCACTACGTCAGTGCCGATTTCCAGCTCCAGCCGGAGGCTGCTGTCATGGGTGATGTGTGCATCGATGAACAAGCCGCCAGCCAGTTGCAGGCGGATGAGATCGTTGTGCCCTTGGCGGGTGATGGTTTCGACACGGCCATGTAACTGATTGCGGGCGCTGGTACGCAGCATCAAGCGGCTGAGCAGGTCCAGATCACCGTTATGTTCGGTGGTGTCGAGCACTTGCGCCTGCAACGCTTGCAAACGTTGATAAAGCCGTAGCACGCGCTCGCCCTCTGCCGACAACTGCGCGCCACCACCGCCACGTCCGCCGACGCTGCGCACAACCAAGGGTTCTTTCGCCAGGTTGTTCAGCTCGTCAATGGCGTCCCACGCCGCCTTGTAACTCATGCCTGCGCTTTTCGCAGCGCGCGTGATCGAGCCTTGTTCGGCAATGTGCTGAAGCAGGGCAATACGCTGCGGGCGGCGGACCATGTGCTGGGTCAGAAGGAGGGGTAGGGACATGGTGGCGGACTTTAGTGTGAGGTGTGGAGTGTAAGGCAATTCATGGCGTCGTCCCATGCAGGAGACGCCGCCCTGTTTTCGACGCTGTGCTGTCGCGCAGCAAACGATGTAGGAGCTGCCGAAGGCTGCGATAAGGTCGGCACGACCTTCAGCGGTCTCAAGAAAGCGACCGGTTCCCGGTCGATCGCAGCCTTCGGCAGCTCCTACAGGGGATCAGCGTTTGGTTGAAAATTTAATAAGATTTATTCTTTATTTTTCAATGCGTTATTTTTTGTTTGATGAGAGCCCGGTCTACTCAATCCTCAGGCTTTGGCGTACGTGCCAGGCAATAGACATCGACCCTGCACGCGCCGGCATCAATCAATAGCCGGGCCAGTGCATTGGCGGTAGCGCCGGTGGTCAGTACGTCATCGACCACTGCGAAATGACGGCCCTTTATCTGAGCATCGTCGGCCAATGCAAACGCCTTGCGCAGATTTTGTTTGCGGGCTTTAGCGTCGAGTCCTTGCTGAGTCGGCGTCTCCAGTACCCGGAGCAACAGGCCCTCGTCCGTCGGAATGTCTACCTGAGCGCCGAGCCAGCGCGCCAGCATCGCGGCTTGATTGTAGCCACGTTGGCGCAGACGTTTGCTGGCCAACGGCACCGGCAACAGGCAATCCGGGCGTGGCAGGCCTTCAGCGAAGCGATAGTGCAGCGATTGCCCAAGCAATTCAGCGAGCAAGCGACCCATGGGCCATTTGCCCTGATGCTTGAACCGTGTGACCAGGCTGTCGACGGGGAAGTCATAACGCCAGGGCACCACCACTTCACTGAACGCTGGCGGGTGCCTCAGGCATTGGCCGCACGTCAAGCCGGCCATCGGCATGGGCAGGGCGCAGCGCTCGCAGTGATCGCCAAGCCAGGGTAAATCGGTTTCACAGCCGGTGCAGATGGGAAAAATCGCGTCCGTGGTTTCGTCGCATAACAAACACGATTGTTTGTTTTTTAACCAGATGTAAACCTGAAACGTGCTCGGTGGTTGACAGCGCATGGCTCTTCCTTAAATATGCCGAACATCCGTGTCGCGCCTGTGGGCTTTCGGTTTTGACCCACCGCCCAGGCAAATAGCCAAAGAATAAACAAGGAGCCGCCCAATGAGCGCCAGCATCACCGCCAATCTGCGTCACGACTGGACTTTAGCCGAGGTCAAAGCGCTGTTTGTACAGCCTTTCAATGACCTGTTGTTTCAGGCGCAGACCGTGCACCGCGCTCATTTCGACGCCAACCGCGTGCAGGTGTCGACCCTGCTCTCGATCAAGACGGGCGCCTGCCCGGAAGATTGCAAATACTGCCCGCAGTCCGGCCACTACAACACCGGGCTGGAAAAAGAAAAGTTGATGGAAGTGCAGAAAGTCCTGGAAGAGGCCGCTCGTGCCAAAGCCATTGGCTCGACACGCTTTTGCATGGGCGCGGCCTGGAAGCATCCATCGGCCAAAGACATGCCCTACGTGCTGGAGATGGTTAAAGGCGTGAAGGCCATGGGCCTGGAAACCTGCATGACCCTGGGTCGTCTCGATCAGGACCAGACGCAAGCGCTGGCCACCGCCGGTCTGGATTACTACAACCACAACCTGGACACCTCGCCGGAGTTCTACGGCAGCATCATCACCACCCGTACTTACGGCGAGCGTCTGCAGACGCTGGCCTTCGTCCGTGAGTCGGGGATGAAAATCTGCTCCGGCGGGATTCTCGGTATGGGCGAGACGCTGGACGACCGTGCTGGGCTGCTGATTCAGCTGGCTAACCTGCCTGAGCATCCGGAATCGGTGCCGATCAACATGCTGGTCAAAGTCGCGGGCACGCCGCTGGAAAACGCCGAAGATATCGACCCGTTCGACTTCATTCGCATGTTGGCTGTGGCGCGCATCCTCATGCCGCAATCCCACGTGCGTCTGTCCGCTGGCCGCGAAGCGATGAACGAACAAATGCAGGCCCTGGCCTTCTTCGCGGGCGCCAACTCGATTTTTTACGGCGACAAACTGCTGACCACTTCCAACCCACAGGCGGACAAGGACATGCAGCTGTTCGCACGTCTGGGCATCCTTCCCGAAGCGCGCGAAGGGCACGCTGACGAAGTGCATCAGGCGGCCATCGAGCAAGCGCTGGTCGAGCAAAAGAGCAGCGAGCTGTTCTACGACGCCGCTTCGGTCTGATCAACGTCGCCGAGCCGGTTTCACTGGCTCGGCCTGACTCTTCCCCCTAAATGCCGGAGCCTGCATGTCTTTCGATCTCCGCACGCGTCTGGCTGCTCGTCGCGCTGAACAGCTGTATCGCCATCGCCCTTTGTTACAAAGCCCGCAAGGCCCTGAAGTGGTGGTCGACGGTCAGCCTTTGTTGGCCTTTTGCAGCAACGATTATCTGGGCCTGGCCAATCACCCTGAAGTGGTCGCCGCCTGGCGAGCAGGTGCTGAACGCTGGGGCGTGGGCGGTGGCGCTTCACATTTGGTGATCGGCCACAGCAGCCCGCATCACGAACTCGAGGAAGCCCTTGCCGACCTGACCGGGCGTCCTCGTGCCTTGCTGTTTTCCAACGGCTACATGGCCAACCTGGGTGCCGTGACGGCGCTTGTCGGGCAGGGCGATAGCGTGTTGGAAGATCGCCTTAACCATGCCTCTTTGCTTGATGCCGGTTTGCTCAGCGGGGCACGGTTTTCACGTTACCTGCACAACGACGCGAGCAGCCTCGCCACGCGCCTGGAGAAAACCAGCGGCAATACGTTGGTGGTCACCGACGGCGTGTTCAGCATGGACGGCGATCTGGCCGACCTGCCAGCGCTGGCGCAAGCGGCGAAGGCCAAAGGCGCCTGGTTGATGGTTGATGATGCTCACGGTTTCGGCCCGTTGGGCGCCAACGGGGGCGGGATCGTCGAGCATTTCGGCTTGAGCCTGGAGGACGTGCCGGTGTTGGTCGGCACCCTCGGCAAGGCGTTCGGCACGGCCGGGGCGTTTGTCGCGGGCAGTGACGATTTGATCGAAACCTTGATTCAGTTCGCCCGGCCCTACATTTACACCACCAGCCAACCGCCTGCGCTGGCCTGCGCCACACTGAAAAGCCTTGAGCTGCTGCGTACTGAGCATTGGCGTCGGGAGCATCTGACGCGGTTGATTCAACAGTTCCGTAGCGGTGCCGAGCAGATCGGTCTGCAACTGGTAGACAGCTTCACCCCGATCCAGCCGATTCTGATTGGCGACAGTGGCCGCGCCTTGCGCCTGTCGCAGATGCTGCGTGAGCGCGGCCTGCTGGTGACCGCAATTCGCCCGCCTACCGTGCCCGCTGGCACTGCCCGCTTGCGCGTGACCTTGTCCGCTGCCCACAGCCAAGCTCAAGTGCAGCTATTGTTAACGGCACTGGCGCAGTGTTACCCGCTGCTCGACACAAGCGAATCGGTGGAAGCAGGCCATGCGTGATCGTCTGATATTGCTATCGGGTTGGGGGCTTGGGATCTCGCCGCTGGAGCCGTTGGCCGCTGCTTTACGCGGTCTGGATGAGCATTTACGGGTCGAAGTAGAGCCACTGCCCGAGTTTGATGTGTCTGCGTTTGGCCACATCGAGCTCAGTGAGTTGCTCGATGAGCTGGATGCCATCCTTCCGGATAACGCTTGGCTCGGTGGCTGGTCGCTGGGTGGCATGTTGGCGGCGGAACTGGCGGCGCGGCGCGGTGATCGTTGCTGCGGCTTGATGACGTTTGCCAGCAATACCTGTTTTGTGTCGCGTGACGCCTGGCCCAGCGCGATGTCACCGGAGGCCTTCGATGCGTTCATTGTGGGTTGCCGGCGGGATCCTCTGGGCACGCTCAAGCGCTTTAGCCTGTTGTGCGTGCAAGGTGCCGAAGACCCTCGCGGTCTGGCGCGTCTGCTGTATGTCGGTGCACCCCACACCCCGCCCGATGCGCTGCTCAATGGTTTGAAATTGCTGGCACAGCTCGATACACGGAATGCGTTGCAAGCTTATCGCGGACCACAATTGCACCTGTTCGGCGGCCTTGATGCGCTGGTGCCAGCGGAAGCTGCCAGCGACTTGCTGACCTTGTTGCCTGATGTTGAGGTTGGCCTGATCGAACAGGCCAGTCACGCGTTCATACTGGAAAACCCCCACGGAGTGGCTGCGGCGATCCAGGCCTTTTTACATGAGTCGGGTGATGACTGATTTCTCTCCTTTCAAACAGCCGCATCCCGAGACGCCGCACTTGACGTTGCCGGGCGCCTTGCCCGACAAGCGTCAGGTGGCCGCTTCCTTTTCCCGTGCTGCGGCCAGTTACGACAGCGTCGCTGAATTGCAGCGCGCCGTGGGCTGCGAATTGCTCGCGCGTCTGCCGGCGCAGCTGAATCCGCGGCGCTGGCTGGACTTGGGCTGCGGCACCGGTTATTTCAGCAGAATCCTGGCCGAAGATTTTGCCCCGAGCGAAGGTGTCGCGCTGGACATCGCCGAAGGCATGCTGCGACACGCGCAGCCATTGGGTGGGGCACACTACTTTATTGCTGGCGATGCGGAGCGCATGCCACTGGCGGATCAAAGCTGCGGGCTGATTTTCTCCAGCCTCGCGGTACAATGGTGCGCGGATTTCGCGGCGGTACTCAGCGAAGCGCATCGAGTGTTGCGGCCCGGTGGCGTGTTGGCGTTTGCCAGTCTGTGCGTGGGCACCTTATATGAGCTGCGCGAAAGCTGGCAGGCGGTGGACGGGCTGGTGCACGTCAATCGCTTCCGCCAGTTCGACGACTATCAACAACTGTGCGCGGCCAGCGACTTGCGGGTGCGAAGCCTTGAAGTGCAGCCCCATGTCTTGCATTACCCGGACGTGCGCAGCCTGACTCATGAACTGAAAGCCCTCGGTGCGCACAATCTAAACCCTGGCCGCCCCGGTGGCTTGACCGGGCGTGCGCGCATAATGGGTTTAATCGACGCGTATGAGCATTTTCGCCAGAGCGAAGGGCTGCCGGCCACTTACCAAGTGGTCTACGCGGTGTTGGAAAAACCTTGAACAGAAGGCACTGAGATGAGCAGTTCGTACTTCATCGCGGGCACCGACACGGACATCGGCAAAACCACCATTGCCGCTGGGCTGCTATATGCCGCCCGCCAGGCAGGCTTGAGCACGGCGGCGGGTAAACCCGTGGCGTCGGGCTGCGTTGTTGGCCCCGAGGGGCTGCGCAACGCCGATGCACAGGCGTTGCTGGCAGAGTGCTCCGTGGCGCTGACGTATGAAGAGGTAAACCCAATGGCATTCGAGCCGGCCATCGCTCCTCATTTGGCGGCGCGTGAGGCGGGAGTGGCATTGACCGTGCAATCACTGCTGGAACCCATGCACTACTTGTTGAGCAAAGGCGCAGACTTCACCCTGATTGAAGGGGCGGGTGGTTGGCGGGTACCGCTGGCGGACCAGGCCAACCTGTCCGATCTGGCAAAAGCATTGCAATTGCCCGTTATTTTGGTGGTCGGTGTGCGTCTGGGTTGCATCAACCATGCGCTACTGACCGCCGAAGCCATCGCTCAGGATGGTCTGCAGTTGGTGGGCTGGGTCGCCAATATCATCGATGGCAAGACCTCACGCCTAGAGGAAAACCTCGCCACCCTGGCCGAGCGCTTGCCGGCGCCGTGTTTGGGCAGAGTGCCTCGGCTGAAAAAGCCGACGGCTGAAGCGGTGGCGGAGTTTCTTCATCTGGAGTTGCTGGATTAAGTTGCGATCTGAGGGGGGCACGCCGCCTATCGCAGCCTTCGGCATCTCCTACATAAACCGTGGTTGCTAGGGGCCCGCGCGGGATTTTCTGCAAAGGCCGTGTGCCATTTTATGGACGGCAGAGCTTTGACTATCGTGCGGCCAATTGCCATTAGTCTTTTTGTCGGGCCTTTTAGGTTTCAGTCTGCTTCAATGACCGCTGTTCGCTCTATGAACTGAGGGTTCGACGTATGGAAATCTCCGGAAACACTGCTTTTTATTCTGGCCTGAGCAGCATTCAGGGCGGGCAGGCGCGTGTCGATCAAGCGGCCAGCCAGATCGCCCAAAATGGGGTCGAAACCTCCGCAAATAACCAGTCTTCCAACTTCCAGGCTGACCGCCTGAATTCGGTTGATCGCAGTCGACAGCCTGACTTGGCCACCAGTGCGGTGGAGCTGTCCGCAGGCAAGATCCAGGCAGAACTCGGGGTCAAGGTTGCCAAGGCTTCCGATGAAATGCTTGGCACGCTGATTGATACCCACGCTTGAATCCAGCCCTTTCGGTGCGCGCTCGCGCACCGCGATACACCTCTACCTCTTTTATGCTCAACTAAACTTTCTTTTTCAGAACAGCTCGGCATTGCACGGCTTGCGGCCTGTATGTCCTTGGCTATGGGCCTTTGTGTGCGTGGCGTATAGCCCTTCGGCGATGAATGGCGCGTTTACTGCGCTTGACAAGGTTTGGCGGTAAACGTATGTTTCAAACAACTGTTTGACCGCTAGGCATCTTGAGATTGTCCGGTGGTTGGGGGAACCCCCACAGCGACCGATCGGTCATTCATTCCAGAATTCATCAGCAGAGGTTCATTGCTATGCCTGACTACAAGGCCCCCTTGCGTGATATTCGCTTCGTTCGTGACGAACTGCTCGGCTACGAAGCTCATTATCAAAGCCTGCCGGCTTGCCAGGACGCTACTCCAGACATGGTTGACGCCATTCTTGAGGAAGGCGCCAAGTTTTGTGAGCAGGTGCTGGCTCCGCTGAATCGTATCGGCGACTCTGAAGGTTGCACCTGGAGCGAGTCTGGCGTGAAAACCCCATCGGGTTTCAAACAGGCTTATCAACAATTCGTGGAAGGCGGCTGGCCGAGTCTGGCCCATGACGTTGCGCATGGCGGCCAAGGCCTGCCTGAGTCGCTGGGTCTGGCAGTCAGTGAGATGGTTGGCGAAGCCAACTGGTCGTGGGGCATGTACCCGGGCCTGTCTCATGGCGCGATGAACACTATTTCCGAGCACGGTACCGAAGAACAGCAGCAGGCTTACCTGACCAAGCTGGTCTCCGGCGAGTGGACCGGCACTATGTGCCTGACCGAATCGCACTGCGGGACTGATTTGGGCATGTTGCGTACCAAAGCCGAGCCTCAGGCTGACGGTTCTTACAAAGTGTCCGGTACCAAGATTTTCATTTCTGCCGGCGAACACGACATGGCCGACAACATCGTCCATATCGTACTGGCGCGTCTGCCGGACGCACCGGCAGGCACCAAAGGCATCTCGCTGTTCATCGTGCCGAAGTTTCTGCCAAACGCTGACGGCAGCGTCGGCGCTCGCAACGCCGTGACCTGTGGCTCCATCGAACACAAGATGGGTATCCACGGTAACGCGACCTGCGTGATGAACTTTGACGCGGCCACCGGTTTCCTGATCGGCCAGGCGAACAAAGGCCTGAACTGCATGTTCACCTTTATGAACACCGCGCGTTTGGGCACCGCATTGCAAGGTCTGTCTCACGCCGAGATCGGCTTCCAGGGCGGCCTGAAATATGCCCGTGATCGCTTGCAGATGCGCTCGTTGACGGGCCCTAAAGCACCGGATAAAGCCGCTGATCCGATCATCGTCCACCCTGATGTACGTCGCATGCTGTTGACCATGAAAGCCTTCGCCGAAGGCAACCGCGCGATGGTGTACTTCACTGCCAAGCTGGTCGACATCGTCAAGTACGGGCAGGACGCTGAGCAGAAGAAACAAGCTGACGCACTGTTGGCGTTCATGACCCCGATTGCCAAGGCCTTCATGACTGAAGTGGGCTTCGAGTCCGCTAACCATGGCGTACAGATCTATGGCGGCCACGGTTTCATCGCCGAGTGGGGCATGGAGCAGAACGTTCGCGACAGCCGTATTTCCATGCTGTACGAAGGCACCACTGGCATTCAGGCGCTGGACCTGCTCGGCCGTAAAGTGTTGATGACTCAAGGCGAGGCGCTCAAGGGCTTCACCAAGATCGTCCACAAGTTCTGCCAGACCAACGAAGGCAACGAAGCGGTCAAAGAGTTCGTCGAGCCATTGGCTGCGCTGAACAAAGAGTGGGGCGAGCTGACCATGAAGGTCGGCATGGCCGCCATGAAAGATCGCGAAGAAGTGGGCGCCGCTTCGGTGGATTACCTGATGTATTCCGGCTACGCGTGCCTGGCTTACTTCTGGGCTGACATGGCACGTCTGGCTGCGGAAAAAATCGCTGCCGGTACGACCGAAGAAGCGTTCTACACCGCCAAACTGCAGACTGCGCGTTTCTACTTCCAGCGCATCCTGCCGCGTACCCGTACACACGTTGCCACCATGCTGTCGGGTGCAAACAACCTGATGGACATGAAAGAAGAGAACTTCGCTCTGGGTTACTAAACCCCCGCGCAGTTTCTGAAAAGCCGCTTCTCCATTCGGGGAAGCGGCTTTTTTTTGGCTGGTAATACGTGAAGGTTCTGTGGGCGCAGGCTTGCAACTACGCGTCCCGCTGCGAATGGCATCACGCAGAGTGCCTGACACATCGCGTTGATTTCTTCGCAGGCAAGCCTGCTCCCACAGGGATTAAGGCTTATTGCCATCAACTTCTCCCGCTTGCTGCCGTTAATAGAGGGGGAGTCAGGTATTTTGGCCATGTGAGTGATTAACTCAGGCGCTACAGGCACAATGCCATCTGTCGATATTTCTATTGTCACGCCGGGTAGGAGTCATCACCCTTGCCGCGTTTTTCTGCTGTACGTTTCAGCCATTTCCTGCCATCGCTGCTGTTGCTGCTTGCGGGGCTTTCAGCTGCGTATGTGAAGGATCTCAGCATCTTTTTCACCTCGCTGTTCAACGTTCTACCTACGTTGATACTGCTTCTGGGCGGTGCGTATTGCGGGGTTTATCGACGCCAGCGCGAGCTGTTTTTGATGATCACCGTGTACATTGCCTACTTCCTGCTCGACACCCAGACCGACTACTACCGCGACAATGGCAAGGTGCGGGCAGACGCTGCCGTGGTCTTTCATCTGTGCTGCCTGTTGCTGCCGCTGCTGTTCGGCGTGTTCGCCGCGTGGGAGGAGCGCACCCATCTGTTTCGCGATCTGGTTGCGCGTTTTGCAGTGTTGGTCGCCTTCGGTAGCATCGCCCTGGCGCTGGAGCAAAGTTATCCACAGGCGCTGCTGAACTGGCTGGCGGAGATTCGCTGGCCGGCCCTGCATGGCAACTGGATGAGCTTGATTCAGCTGGCGTACCCGGTATTTTTCGCGTGCTTCGTCTTGTTGACGGTGCAATACCTGCGCAAACCCCGTCCTTTGCACGCAGCGCAGATAGTGGGTTTGGTGGGGCTGTTCTGGGCGCTGCCGAAAACATTCATCTTGCCCTTCACCCTGAACATCATGTGCAGTCAGGTGATGCTGATGATTGCCGCCGCTGTGGCGCACGAGGCGTATCAAATGGCCTTTCGTGACGAGCTTACCGGGCTACCCGGACGCCGTGCGCTCAACGAGCGCACGCAGCGACTGGGGCGCAATTATGTGCTGGCGATGGCCGACGTCGATCACTTCAAGAAATTCAACGACACGCACGGTCATGACGTTGGCGATCAGGTGCTGCGCCTAGTGGCCAGCAAGTTGGCGAAAGTCACTGGGGGCGGGCGTGCCTACCGCTTTGGCGGTGAAGAGTTTGTACTGGTGTTCGCGGGCAAGACGCTGGAAGAATGCCTGCCGCATCTGGAAGCGGTCCGCGAATCCATCGCCACCTACGGCATCCATTTACGCAATCAGGATCGCCCACAGGACGACACTCAAGGGCGTCAACGCAGAAGCGGGGCTCAGGCGACCAGCGTTTCGGTGACGGTCAGCATCGGCGTCGCCGAACGGCAAGTGGAGCACCGAACCGCAGAGGAAGTCCTCAAGTCCTCCGACCAGGCGCTCTACAGTGCCAAAGGTGCGGGGCGCAATTGCGTGATGTCCCACGGCCAAAACCGCCGAGTCGTGGCGCAGATGGCCAACGCTGCCGGTTGAGTTACGGCGGCGCATTTACAAGTGACCAAAAATTACAAATCGGTCATGCTGTGACCCTATGTGTCGCAAATGGTGTTCGGGTACACTCGAGGTCTTCGTTACACCGACTCAATTTTTGCGAGGTTTGCCATGGCTGACTATAAAGCGCCCTTGCGCGATATGCGTTTCGTCCTTAATGAAGTTTTCGACGTTGCCACGCTCTGGGCTCAGCTGCCGGCATTGGCTGAAACAGTGGATGCCGACACGGTAGAAGCCATTCTCGAAGAGGCGGGCAAAGTCACCAGCAAAAGCATCGCGCCGCTCAGCCGTAGCGGCGATGAAGAGGGTTGCCGCTGGAACGACGGCGTCGTGACCACACCTGCCGGGTTCCTGCAGGCCTATCAGACTTATGCCGACGGTGGCTGGGTGGGTGTAGGCGGTGACCCGGCGTTCGGCGGTATGGGCATGCCCAAAGTGGTGTCGGCTCAGGTCGAAGAAATGATCAACTCCTCAAGCCTGGCGTTCGGTTTGTATCCGATGCTGACATCAGGTGCGTGTGTCTCGATCAACACCCATGCCAGCGAAGCGCTCAAGGCTACTTATCTGCCCAATATGTACGCTGGCGTCTGGGCAGGCTCCATGTGCCTGACCGAGTCTCATGCCGGCACAGATCTGGGGATCATCCGCACCAAGGCCGACCCCCAGGCAGATGGCTCTTACAAAATTAGCGGCACCAAGATTTTCATCACCGGTGGCGAGCACGACCTGACTGAAAACATCATTCATTTGGTGCTGGCCAAACTGCCAGATGCACCGGCCGGCCCGAAAGGCATTTCGCTGTTTCTGGTGCCCAAGTTCATGGTCAATGCCGACGGCAGTCTGGGTGAGCGTAACCCGGTCAACTGTGGCTCCATCGAGCACAAGATGGGCATTCAGGCGTCCGCTACCTGCGTGATGAACTTCGATGAGGCGATAGGCTATCTCGTTGGTGAGCCCAACAAAGGCCTGGCGGCCATGTTCACCATGATGAACTACGAGCGTCTGGGTGTGGGTATCCAGGGCCTGGCCTCCGGTGAGCGTTCCTACCAGAACGCTATCGAGTATGCTCGCGACCGCCTGCAAAGCCGCTCGCCGACCGGTGCGCAGTCCAAGGACAAAATCGCCGACCCGATCATTGTCCACCCTGATGTACGCCGCATGCTGTTGACCATGAAAGCCTCCAACGAAGGCGGTCGTGCGTTCTCCACTTACGTGGCCATGCAGCTGGACATCGCCAAATTCAGCGAAGACGCTACCGCGCGTAAGCGTGCTGATGATCTGGTGGCGCTGCTGACCCCGGTGGCCAAGGCCTTTTTGACCGACCTTGGGCTGGAAACCACCGTGCATGGCCAGCAAGTATTCGGCGGCCATGGCTTCATTCGTGAGTGGGGTCAGGAGCAACTGGTGCGTGACGTGCGAATCACCCAGATCTACGAGGGCACCAATGGTATTCAGGCGCTGGACCTGGTTGGGCGCAAAATCGTAGGCAACGGGGGTGTGTACTACACGTTGTTCGCGGACGAAATTCGCCAGTTCACCGCCAGCGCTGGTAGCGAGCTGGCTGAGTTCACCAAACCGTTGAACGCGGCACTCGATACCCTCGACGAACTTACCCACTGGGTACTGGACCGGTCCAAAGACAACCCCAACGAAATCGGCGCCGCGTCGGTCGAGTACCTGCACGCTTTCGGCTATACCGCCTACGCCTATATGTGGGCCTTGATGGCCAAGGCGGCGTTGGGTAAAGAAACCCAGGAAGATTTCTACGCCAGCAAACTGGGGACTGCGCGTTTCTACTTTGCCCGTCTGCTGCCGCGTATTCATTCCTTGAGCGCGTCGGTCAAGGCCGGCAGCGAAACGTTGTTCCTGCTGGACGCTTCGCAGTTTTGATTTTGGGTCGGACAGGTCTGACGTCGTGTAAGCATTTGCTTACATGACGTGCTGCTATTTGCCCCCTATCGCTTATGTGGATCCAAAGCTAATCTACTTCACATGGACGTAGCGCAGGAAGCGCATAAAACACAACACGGACACGTAGGGATTCCTGCCAGGATGGCGGGGCGAAAAGGATGTCAGGGAAACAGTCTGCAAAGCCCCGCTTCGGCGGGGTTTTCTTTGTGTGCGCGATTTGACGTTGCACGCCTGCGCGATGTCAGTTCAATACATCCCGCTGCGCCGGTATGCCGGGAGGTCCATTCACCGTTTCCTCCAACAATGACCGCAGCAGTTCCAACGTGGGTTGCTGCCGGTGCACATCGCGATAGACCAGCCCGACCTTGAGCGGCACCCGTGGCTCGGCGAGAGGTTTCCACAGCAGGGCAGCGTTCTCCTGAATCCGTTGTACCCGTCCCGGTAATACCGTTGCCAGTGTGGTATTGAGCAGGCTATCGAGTATGCCCGTCATGCTATTGAGTTCTGCCTGTACATGCGGCCTGCGTCCCAGGTTGGCCAGTTGTGCCTGCCAGATTTGCCGAACCTGATATTCCTCGCCCAACAACAGCATCGGCAGCTCTGCCGCCTGACTTACAGACACTTTCTTGAATTCGCGCAAGGGGTGGTCGGCGGGGATGACCAGCTGTAACTCATCTTCATAGAGCAGCAGGCTATGCAGGCCCGCTTGATGGACGGGCAAAAAACTGATGCCGATATCCAGTGCGCCATTGAGTAGCCGCCGTTCGATTTCCAGTCCTGACAACTCATAGATTTGCACCACGAGCTGTGGCTGAGCCTTGCGCAGGCGCTCCAGCAACTGTGGCACTACACTGAGCACGGTTTGCAGCACACCGATTGCCAAGGTGTTTACCGACTGCCCTTTGAAATTGCGCATCGCATCGCGCGCACGTTGCATGCCGTCGAGCAAAGGCAGGGCGTGGTTGTACAGCGTGTGTGCGGCCAGGGTCGGCACCAGGCGCTTGCTAGTGCGTTCGAACAGGCTCACATCCAGCGTGTGTTCGAGCTGACGAATCTGCTGCGAAAGCGCCGGTTGCGACAGCGAAAGTCGCTCGGCAGCACGTCCGACGTGGCCTTCCTCATATACAGCGACAAAATACCGCAGCTGCCGAAAATCCATAAGTAAATCTTATCGAAAGTGCTGGGAAATCGAAATGGCTGTGAGCCCCGAGGAAGCCTAGTCTACCCGCATTCCATAAGGCTTGCAGGGCCAGAAATTTCGATGAATAGCGTATATGTCGAAGGTGTTTACATAGGGAAAGCAAAAAACCTTGGTCATGGATTGGTCATTGATATCGACAAGCAACGGCTCGAACGCCGAACTTGGCTCTGGCCACAAGGCCTGGGATGTGATGAGCATGGTGACCCGCGCTTTCATACCGGGCCCGAACGTGCCCTGCATCACTATCCCGCCGAACACTATGCCTACTGGCGTAAGCTTTACCCGCATATCGACTGGAGTGCCCCTGCGTTCGGCGAAAACCTCTCCACCCTTGGCTTGACCGAGGAGCACGCCTGTCTGGGCGACATGTTCCGCTGGGGCGGGGCGTTGCTGCAGATCAGTCAGCCACGCTCGCCGTGTTATCGCTTGAGCCAGCGCTGGGGTCTGGAAGATATGCCACAAGAGGCGCAGGACAGTGGTCGCTGTGGCTGGTTTTACCGAGTGCTGAAGCCCGGTTTTGTCAGTGAAAACGATCCGTTCGAGCTGGTCCAGCGCACGTGTCCCGGCTTGACCGTGGCCTGGGCGTTGCGCAGTTTTTACATGGAGCCGCTGGAGCATGCGGGTCTGAAAAAACTGGTGGATTGCACGGCGCTCTCGTCACGCTGGCGCGATGTCGCGCTCAAGCGCTTGCGCACCGGGCGCGTCGAAGATTGGTCTGACCGCCTGCTGGGGTTGCCGCCGGAAGGGCTACGGGCATGAGCGTGTTCAAGCTGTTGTTTGGCCGTCGGGAGCCGACGGACGTTGGTGACGAACTGGAACTTGAAACCGCTGATGCGTACGCGGGGCTAAGCCTGTGCGATCGTCTGCGCTGCAGTACCGCCAGTGATCAGGTACACATCGTCGATACCGCCACTGAGGCCCGCGAGGTAGCGATCAGGCTGACGAGTACCTGGGGCCGACAGCATCGCCATGGTGCCCTTGGGATCATTTCGTCGGGCAGCAGCAGACCGAATGCCGTCAACGTTCCATTCAATGATCTGGCGGCGTTACATGCGGCTGTCGATGCGCAAACTGTTGCGATCATTCTGGAGCCGATTCGCGACAGCCATGAAAGCCTGACCTCGACCTGCGCGTACTTTCAGGGCGTTGCCCAGCTGTGTCGCGAGTTGAAGATCCTGTTGATTCTTGATGAAACCCGAACGGGCATGGGTCGTCGCGAAACGCTGCTGTGTGAAGAACGTTGCGGGATTCGCGCCGACATCCTCGTCCTGGGCAGTGGTGTGGAAGGCAACAGGCCCTTGGCTGCGGTATTGGCGCGCTCGACCGCCGCAAACCCTGAGTGCCGGGATGTCGTTGCGGCTTGATTGATCCGAAACCGTGGTGCGGCCTTCGGCAAGCAAGTCTCCCCTGGGAATGTGATTTTAGCCTTCCATCACTTTCCGATAAAACCGCCATTCCTCTTCCAGTGCATGGGCCAGGTTTGCGGCATTGCGGAAACCATGGCGCTCGTCGAGGTAGAAGTGGGCTTCGGCGGGGATGCCGTTGTCCAGCAGGGCGTTAAGCATGTCGCGGGTTTGCGCGGGCACCACCACGGCGTCCATTTCTCCCTGAAAGAAGATCACTGGCACCTTGATCTCGCTGGCGTGCAACAGCGGCGTACGGGCCCGGTAGCGCTCGATGTCTTTCTCTGGGTCGCCCAGTAGCCAATCCAGGTAATCGCCCTCGAACTTGTGCGTCATACGGCCCAGAGCAGCCGGATCGCTGACGCCATACAAACTCGCGCCTGCGCGGAAGACCCTACGGAACGCCAGCGCACACAGGGTGGTGTAACCGCCGGCACTGCCGCCTCGAATGAAGGCCTGATCCGGGTTGATCAGCGCTCGCTCGGCGAGGTGTGCGACCACGGCGCAGGCATCTTCGACGTCTACTTCGCCCCAGTTCAAATGCAGGCTCTGCCGATAGGCACGGCCATAACCGGTACTGCCACGATAGTTAATGTCGGCGACGGCAAATCCACGCTGACTCCAGTATTGGATACGTGGATCGAGGACCGGATAGCAGGCAGAGGTCGGGCCGCCATGAATGAACACCACCAATGGCGGTTTTTGCGCACCCGTCATGGCCGGGTAGAAAAAGCCATGGGCCTCGCCGGAGCCACTGGGGTAACGCAGCGCTTGCGGGCGGCTGATACGTTCGGCGGGCAGCGGCGCAACGCCACCGGCGACGACCTGAACGTGATGGTCTTTGCGCCGGATGGCCAGAACTGCTGCAGGGCTGATCGCAGAGGCCGCAATGCAGTAAATAAAGTGCTCATCCACGGCCAGGCTACGGAAACGGCTGTAATCGCCGGTGAAATCCTCCACCGTGCCGTCGGCATGACACAGACCCAGCTTGCCAAAACCCTCTTCGGACCAGCTCGCCAGATAGTCGCTTTTACTCAGCGGCAACCAAGTGCTACCCCCCAATTGCCAAGGTGCGGGTGAATGATCGGCTTTCGCGGCGGGCAGCGCCGCCAGACCCGTAGAAGTCTCGCCCCACGGTTGCCAGAACCCATTGTGATCGGTCAGGCAAAACAGGCGGTCGTGGGCGTCGAAGCGCGGTTGTTGCAGTGATTCCTCGGTGGTATTGCCGGCGACACAACGCGCCGGACCCCAGTTGCCATCGGCCTGGCGTTCAGCGCACATCAGTCGGGTCGAGGTCCAGGGTTGATGCGGGCGTTGCCACTCGATCCAGGCCAGGCGCTGACCGTTCGGGCTAAGGGTCGGTGCGGCATAAAAATCCGCGCCTTCAGCCAGCAGATGGCGTTGGCCGCCCGCGATATCGAGGGCGACCAAACGATGGGTGTCGTGATCTTCTTCCACGGCCAGAATCTGGCCGTTGGCAAAGCGCACATCGCCGTAACGCTTGTTGCCACGGCTCAGCCGCTCAGGGACGCTGGCGTCGAACCGCTGGCGGTAGAGTTGCTGATCGGCCTCGTTGACGAACACCACGGCATCGTCGGTCAGGCAGAACGAACCACCGCCATATTCATAGACCCGACTGAGCACGCTGAAACCGTCTGGCGTCAGGCAGTGTGTCTGGCCCTGATGCCAGCGCCAGATGCGGCAGGCGGTATCTTCAGGTCGGTATTCGTTCCAGAACAAACCGGCGGGGCTGACCGCCAGTTCTGCGAAATCAACCCCTGCGGCTACGGCCTGCGCGGCACTGAAGGGCTCAGGATTTGATGATAAGGCGTGAATTGCGTTCATTGCGGAAAGCCAACTGCTCAATGGTCTGGGTAGCATACTCGGCTTCTTCGCGGGCCTGAATAATCATCCCGTGATGCTCCGATTTGCTACAGACCGGGTCGGCATTGCTGGCATCGCCGGTGAGCATGAAGGCCTGACAACGGCACCCACCGAAGTCTTTTTCCTTCTCATCGCAAGAGCGGCAGGGCTCAGGCATCCAGTCATAACCACGGAAGCGATTGAAGCCGAACGAGTCGTACCAGATGTGCTGCATGCTGTGATCGCGCACATTGGGGAACTGCACCGGCATCTGCCGCGCGCCATGACACGGCAGGGCGGTGCCGTCCGGGGTCACAGTGAGGAAGATACTGCCCCAGCCATTCATGCAGGCTTTCGGGCGCTCTTCGTAGTAATCCGGGGTGACGAAAATCAGTTTGCACGGATGATTTTCTGCCGCCAGTTTGGCCCGGTATTCGTTGGTAACGCGCTCGGCACGCACCAGTTGCTCACGGGTCGGCAACAGGCCGGCGCGGTTGAGCAGCGCCCAGCCATAGAACTGGCAGGTGGCGAGCTCGACGAAGTCTGCTTCCAGGGCAATGCACAGCTCGATGATGCGATCGATCTTGTCGATGTTGTGCCGGTGGGTGACAAAGTTGAGCACCATCGGGTAGCCGTGGGCTTTCACCGCGCGGGCCATCTCCAGCTTCTGCGCAAAGGCTTTTTTCGAGCCGGCCAGCAGGTTGTTCACTTGCTCGTCGCTGGCCTGGAAGCTGATCTGGATATGGTCCAGCCCGGCTTTCTTGAAGTCAGCAATTTTCTGCTCGGTCAGGCCGATGCCGGACGTAATCAGGTTGGTGTAAAAACCCAGCCGACGCGCTTCGGCGATCAGCTCTGCCAAGTCCTGACGCACCAGCGGTTCGCCGCCGGAAAAACCGAGCTGCGCCGCGCCCATCTCCCGCGCTTCACGGAACACCTTAAACCACTCTTCAGTGGTCAGCTCCTGCCCTTGCGCGGCGAAATCCAGCGGGTTGGAGCAGTAAGGGCATTGCAGCGGGCAACGGTAGGTCAGCTCGGCCAGTAACCATAAAGGCAAACCGGTTTCAGGTTTAGGTGGTAGTTGCTGCGTCAATTCAGACGAGTTCGATCCAGTGTTCGGCACGAGCGACCTCCATAAACTGCTCGACGTCGGCGCCGAGTTCGGGAAAGCCTGGGAACTGTTGAGCAAGCGTCTCGATAATCACCGCGACGCTGCGCTCGCCATCGATCAGGCCTCCGATGGCGCTGGCGCTTTCATTGAGTTTGATCATGCCTTCCGGGTACAGCAGCACATGACCGTGTTGCGCAGGCTCAAACTGAAAGCGATAACCCTGGCGCCAGCGTGGCGTCAGTTGTTGATCGAAGCTCATAGCGCTATTCCCTTATGCCAGACGCGTTGGTCGGTCACGCTATGGTACGGCGGCCGATTCAGCTCGTAGGCCATGCTCATGGCATCGAGCATGCTCCAAAGTATGTCCAGTTTGAACTGCAAAATTTCCAGCATGCGCTGCTGGCCTTCAGCGGTGGTGTAGTGCTTCAGGGTGATCGCCATCCCGTGTTCCACGTCGCGCCGGGCCTGGCTTAGGCGGGTACGGAAATACCCGTAACCGGTTGGATCGATCCACGGATAGTGCTGCGGCCAGCTGTCCAGACGCGACTGGTGGATCTGCGGCGCGAACAGTTCGGTCAACGAACTGCTGGCTGCTTCCTGCCAATTGGCGCGACGAGCGAAGTTGACGTAGGCGTCGACGGCAAATCTTACGCCGGGCAGGACCAATTCCTGCGAACGCAACTGATCAGGGTCCAGCCCCACCGCCTGACCCAGACGCAGCCAGGCTTCGATGCCGCCGTCTTCACCCGGCGCACCGTCGTGATCGAGCAAGCGCTGAATCCACTCGCGGCGCACTTCACGGTCCGGGCAGTTGGCCAGAATCGCGGCATCTTTGATCGGTATATTCACCTGATAATAGAAGCGGTTGGCTACCCAACCCTGAATCTGCTCACGGGTCGAACGGCCTTCGTACATCGCCACGTGGAACGGGTGATGGATGTGGTAATACGCACCCTTGGCGCGCAGGGCCTTTTCGAATTCAGCGGGGGACAGCACAGTGGCGTCGCTCATGTTGGCTCCTATCAAACAACCTGTAAGTGATTGAAAAATAAAATATAAATGTTATTAAATTTTCAGCCAAACGCTGATCCCCTGTAGGAGCTGCCGAAGGCTGCGATCGCCCCGGGGTCGCGTCCGACGGAACCGGTCGCTTTCTTGACACCGCTGAAGGTCGTACCGACCTTATCGCAGCCTTCGGCAGCTCCTACAGGACCCAGTTTGCTGCGCGATAGCGCTCCTAAAGCTCGATACTCATGCCGTCGTAAGAAACTTCGACATTGCGCCAGGTCAGCTCGGCGCGCTCGGGGGAATCCTCGTCAAGGATCGGATTGGTGTTGTTGATGTGGATAAGCACTTTGCGCTGGTCTGGCAGTTGCTCCAGGATTTCGAGCATGCCGCCAGGGCCGTTCTGCGGCAGATGGCCCATTTCAAGACCCCTGCGCGTGCCGACGCCACGGCGCAGCATTTCGTCGTCGTCCCACATCGTCCCGTCCACCAGCAGGCAGTCGGCAGTGCGCATTTTCTGCATCAATGAGTCATCGATTTTGCCCAGGCCTGGCGCATAGAACAGCTTGCCGCCAGTTTTCAGGTCTTCGACGATCAGGCCAATGTTGTCGCCTGGATGCGGGTCGAAGCGGTGCGGCGAGTAGGGTGGGGCGGCACTGCGCAGCGGGAACGGGGTGAAGCGCAGGTTTGGGCAGGCGGGGATGACGAAGCTGCCCTCAAGCTCGATGCGGTTCCAGTTAAGGCCGCCGTTCCAATGGGTCAGCATGGGGAACAGCGGGAAGCCGCTGCTCAGGTCTTCGTGAACCATGTCTGTGCACCAGACCTCATGCGGGCAGCCTTCGCGCAGGCTGAGCAGGCCAGTGGTGTGGTCGATCTGGCTGTCTATCAAAATAATGGCACTGATGCCGGTGTCGCGCAGGGCCCGGCCCGGCTGCATGGGCGCGAAGCTTTGCAGTTGTGCGCGAATGTCGGGCGAGGCGTTGCACAACACCCAGTGCACGCCATCGTCCGACAGGGCGATGGAGGATTGAGTGCGCGCCACAGCCCGCAGGCTACCGTCGCGAAAACCCGCGCAGTTGGCGCAGTTGCAGTTCCACTGGGGAAAACCACCGCCAGCGGCGGAACCTAGAATCTGGATGTACATATCAGCTCCACCATGCGAGGTCCGAAATCTGGATTTAAAGGGCTCTACACATAAAAACGCCCCGGCGAGCCGAGGCGTTACACCGCGTCAGCATTAACGGCTTGCGAAGTACATGGTGACTTCAAAGCCGATTCGCAGATCAGTGTAAGCAGGTTTAGTCCACATAAAAGACTCCTTTAGGGTAGGTACAGCAGGGGGTAACTACATCTTTAGTCCACCTTCGCAATCAGACGTTCAAATGCTTAGGTAGCTATGTTACTGAGCCCTACTGTTTATTTACGCCACAATTTGCAACAACGCCAGTTGCCGACGGGGGGGTGATCACTCTGCCGCGAGCCAGGGAAGTCCCGGACTGCACCGGTTGGCAAGGCATAGCCAGCCGCCGCTCGCCTTCAGCAACTGATCCGCGGCGCTCAGCAACCGTCGCTTATCCATGCCTGAAAGAGCGGCTTGCAGTGGGTGCGGAGACTGTTCGTCATGCCCGGCGAGGTGGGCTTGCCAGAGCCATTCGCTGGCGTGCACAGGGTCCATGGCGGCTATCTCGAATTGCGCGGCCAGTGCGTGCTGCTGCACCGGCAGATCCACGTCGGCGATCAACGTCGGCAAACTGCCGATAAAAGCCTGCAGATGGTTGACGATTTGTTCTGCCGAGGCGCTGGGCGATTGCACCCCCAGCAGCCATCCCGCTTGCCCGGCTATCTGCCGAAAGCCGCTGAACACGGCATAGCCCAGTTGCAATTCGACCCGCAGGCGTTGATAGAAGGGCGCTTGACCCAGGTGCGCCAGCAAGCGCCAGGCAGCTTCGTCAAACAGGCTTTGGCTCGGCGCGGGGCAGAACAGTAGCACTGCATTTTCAGAGGATTCCGACGGCTCTGTGTGCCAACGTTTTCCTGGCTGTAGGGTCGGTGCTTTCAGGGGCTGATCATCGGGCGTGCCGGGCATTTGTCTCAACTCGGCATTTAGCGCGGCGCGATGCTCGTCTGACAGGCCGACAGCAAAACCCATCCACTGCGCGGTTGACCAAAGGGCCGGTAAATCGTCGGAGCGAACGGACAACACGTTGCCTTGGCAAACATCTGGCAAGCACTTGAGCAACTGACGGATCGGAATCGGCGGGGGCTCGGTGCTGGCTTGACCGTATCGGGCCAGGGTGGTGCTGTCGGGCGTCGTCAGTAGATGCAAGGCGTGGTGGATGATGGCAGGCATCGGTGCCTGTACGCCGCTCAGCTTGAGCTGCCAAAAATGGCCGTACGTGCTGAAAACGAGACTGACACCCGCATGTTGTGCCCTATCGCTGAGGGTTTTCAGGCTGTCGTTGAGCATCTGCCACAGGGCCGGATACGCCGAGTCCAGCCGCCAACGCAGGAAAACAGCGCCGTCGTCGGCGTCGCAGGGCAGGGCGTCACTGAACTGCATGGACGACGCCGCTGGCACGTTCAAGGCTGGCGGTAGGGAGGGGCGCAGGAACGGATTGGGTTCAGGTAAGCGCCATGCGATCTGTTCTGTGTTCACGTTATCCACAGCGGCGTTGGCCAGCGGATGCAAAACCCGCGAGGGCTGCAATTGTGCGAGCACCGCGTTCAGGGACAAAAGAAAATCCCCACGCTCAATGCGCTCACTGAAATGCCGTGCCAGATCGAGGGCGCCGCAGGTCGCCAAGCGCCGTTGTTGCAGCAGGGCGTACTCCTCGCGCAGGGTCGGCCAGCCTTGCTGGGCGTTGAAGAATGCTAGCCAGTCAAAGAATAGTTGGGTGATCTGCCTGCGCTGTTCGACGCCATTGATGCTCAATGCACACTCGACAGTGAGCAACAGCTGTTGATCAAACTGATACAGCGGTGCGGCACTCAGTGATTCGATCAAGCCGCGTTCACTCAGTTCGAACAGCAAGCCGCCGGGGTGTGCGGCGGTCAGCCAGGTACAGAGGAATGCCACGGCTTCGGGGCTGGACTCGGGTAAGTCTTCGCACGCAAAAACCAGATGCAGCCGACGCGGATCGGCGATGGGTTGTGGGCGGGGCGCTTCGTCCAGCAAGGGAGGTGGCCTGGACTGTTCGGTCTTTTCCCCTGCGGCAAAGTAGCCGCCATAAACCGTGGCCAGCGCTTTCAGTTCAGCCAATGATTGCGGGCCCGTCAGGCTCAAGGTCATCTGCCCGGCCTGATAGAAACGCTGATAAAAATCGTGCAAAGCCTGCTGAAAAGCCTGACGCGGGACCGGCAGGCTGTAGCGATTACCCGCATGAAACGCGCGCAGTGGGTGTCGCGCAGACAGGGGCTGGATCAAGCCAGTTTGATAACACGCTTCGGCATCCCGCGACCACGCGATGAACTCGGCATGCAGCACTTCACGCTCACGGAGTTGATCGGCCAGGGCCATGCGTGGATGAGCCAGCATTTCACACAAGCGTTCCAGCCCTTGGGCGAACACGGGTTGCGGCAGCTCGAAGAAGAAGTCCGTGGTGCGCTCGCGGGTACTGGCATTGACCTGTCCGCCATGACGCTGGACGAAGGCCATCAGATTCTCTTCAGCCGGAAAACGCTCGGTGCCGAGAAAAAACAGATGCTCAAGGAAATGCGCCAAACCTGGCCACATCACCGGAACGTCATGGCTGCCAGCCGCCACGCGCAAGGCCGCTGCGCAGCGTTTCAGACGCGGGGCGTGGCACAGTACAACCTGCAACCCGTTTGGCAGGGTGAGGTGTTCGATGACGTGGGAATTCAGCGCAGGCATGCCAGCTTCCGGCGTTTCAGCGAGAGGATTGTCATGCTAGCGGATATGACGGGGTTTGGGTCGGTATCGCTTTCGCCAATGAATTCGCCCACACAGGCTGTACCCCTCAGTGGGAGCGAATTCATTCGCGAAGAACGCGACATGGTCTATCGGGGGAACGGTTCAGCTTTTACTCAGCCCGGTATATAACGCCGGACGTCGGTCCTTGAAGTAGCTGTTGATCGCGCGCGAGTCGTCCAGCAGCTGTCGATCCAGCGTGCCAATGATCAACGTTTCATCCTGCGCAGCTTGAGCGATTCGGCTGCCATCGGGCGCGGCGATGCTGCTCAGGCCGCAGTAGTGGATGTCACCTTCGCTGCCGCAGTAATTGGCGTAGGCCACGTAGCACTGGTTTTCGAAAGCACGTGCACGAACGGTAACTTCGGCGATGAAGTCATAGGGCGCCATGTTAGCGGTCGGCACCAGAATCAGATCAGCGCCGGCCAAGGCCAGGCGACGGGCATTTTCCGGGAACTCCAGGTCGTAGCAAATCAGCAGGCCGAGGCGCCAACCGTTCAATTCGACCACCGGGAAATCATCGCCTCCTACGGAGAACATCGACTTATCCAGCTCACCGTAAAGATGGGTCTTACGGTAATGACAGGCACTTGTGCCCTGGGCGTCAATCAGTTGCACAGCGTTGTAAATCTGCGCATCGCTGGCGCGTTCGGGGTAGCCGTACAAAATGGCAATTCCCTCTGCCTGAGCGATGGCCGCCACCTGCCCGGCCGAGTGACCGTCACGGGCTTCGGCCAGCGAAAACGCAGCGGCAGCGCCGATGTTGTAACCGGTCAGGAACATCTCCGGGCAGACCAACAGGTCTGCCCCTTGTGCGGCTGCGTCAGCCGCCTGTTGCGCCAGGCGTTGCAGGTTGCCGCTGACATTCAGCGGCATCGGCGGGCATTGATACAGGGCGATGCGCATGCAGGTGTCCCCCTCAATCAGCGAGCGCGATAGGCCCGATTTCGTCGAACACATCGCCTGGGCCCGGGTTCTCTGGGTGGGTGCTGCCCCCGAAGTGATTCATGATGCCCCACACCGCATTCAACGAAGTCTGCACCGCGCCTTCAACCCAGGCAGGCGTCCACGACACGTCGTCGCCAGCGATGAAAATCCCGCGTTGTTCGCTGGGCATGTCCTGTTGCATGAAGTGCGCGTACATGCGCTGGTTGTAGCGGTAGTGCCCTGGCAATGCGCCTTTGAAAGCACCCAGGAAGTGCGGGTCCGCTTCCCATGACACGGTGATAGGGTCGCCAATAATGCGCGCTGCGATGTCCACCTTCGGATAGATCTTCTTCAGTGCGTCCAGGGCCAGTTTTACTCGCTTCTCGATGGGCTGGGGCAGCATCTTCAGCGCGTCGCTCATCCATGAGTAGGACAGGCAAATCACTCCTGGTTTGTCGTCGCCGTTATCGAACAGATACGTGCCGCGCGTGAGGCGGTCGGTGAGGGTCATGCTCATCAGGTCACGACCGGTTTCAGGGTCTTTGTCTTTCCAGAACGGGCGGTCGACCATGACGAACGTTTTTGACGATTGCATATAGCGTGTGCGGTCGAGTGCCATCCACATCTTCTGCGAGAACAACGACTCTTCGCATTCGATCTGGGTGGTCAGCAGCCAGCTTTGGCAGGTGGTCAGCACCGCTGCGTAGTGGCGGGTGTCGCCCCAGTTATCGGTGACTGCAAAGCGGCCATCGTCAGCGCGGGCAATCCGTTTGACCCCGGTACGTGCTGCTCCGTGGTGCAGCGACGAGAGGCTGGTGCCTTCTGGCCAATGGGCACAGCGTTCAGGCACGTGGCGCCAGATACCCAGCGGCACTTGTTCTACGCCGCCGACGATCAGGTGTTGGTGATCGTCGCAGTTGGTCATCACGACGCGGAAGATTTCCAGCATCGAGTTGGGGAAATCAGAGTCCCAGCCGCCGGTCCCGAAGCCCACTTGGCCGAACACTTCGCGATGAGTGAAGGACAGTTTGGCGAAGGCCTTGGAGGTGGCGACGAAATCGTAAAAGGTGCGGTCATCCCACAGGGGCACGAGGGTGTTCCACAGCTCTTTCAGGCGCGGTACATCGCGGTCTCGGATGGCTTGCTGGATGTCGGCGAATTGCGAGCCCGCTTCCAGCGCGTCGGCCCAGGCGTCGGCCACTTCCTGAAACAGCGCCGGAAGATCCGACAATTGCTGTGCGTAATAGGTGGTGCCTTCCAGGTCGATCACCGTGCTGCCGGATGCGGGGGTCAGCGGGTTAGGGAAGGGCTTGGACTCGAGGCCGAGCTTGTCGACATAGTGATAGAACGCTGTGGACGACACCGGGAAGCGCATCCCGCCCAACTCGGCGATGATCCCTTCGGTGCCTTCGAACGCCTGCGAGCGCAAGCGGCCGCCCATCTTCGAGGCTTCGTACACCACGGGTTTGAGGCCGAGCTTCATCAGCTCATAGGCAGCGACCAGGCCTGCGATGCCTGCGCCGACAATCGCCACTTCCGTGCCGTGGTTCTCGGCCGGAATACTGCCTAGCCCGGCCGGGTGCTCGATCCAGTCGTCGAAGGCGAAAGGAAAATCCGGACCGAAAATAGTGATCGGTTTCTTACCGTCTGCAGGATGGCGATTATTATTCATGACTGACCTTGCTCGGCTATGACGCAAAAGAAACAGTCTAGATAAGAGTCAGCACGTTAATAAGACGCAAAGTGTCGTCGTTTTGCAGGTTTGCGCTGCATTGTGACGATAGTCGTAGGCATTCTGTTAGATCGAGTCGCTCTCTTCGCAGGCAAGAACTAGGCGTCCGCCCCTGCTCCCACCGGTTCGAGGCGTACTGCTGATTCTGTGGGAGCAGGCTTGCCTGCGAACGGGGCCTAAAAGAATTACACCGGCTGCCCGCGATCAACCTTGCTGCTGAGGATGATCGAGGTCGTGGTCTTCTCCACCCCATCGACGCTGCCGATCAAATCCAGCAACTGATCCAGTTGCTCGGGGGACTCTGTGCGCAGCCACGCCACGTAATCGAATTCGCCGCTCACCGCACACAGTTGTTGCACCTGAGCCATGGCGCTGAGTCGCCGCACGACTTCTTTGCCCGAACGCGGCTGCACGGTAATGCCGACATACGCCTGCAATCCGCCATCGACCACTCGCTGACTCAGGCGTACGCCATAGCCGGTGATGGCCTTGGCTTTTTCCAGGCGGGCCAGGCGTGACGTCACCGTGGTTCTGGCGATTCCCAAATGCCGGGCAAGCATCGCCACGCTCTCGCGGGCGTTGATCTGCAAGGCGGCGATCAATTGACGGTCGATTTCGTCAAGGGCGGGCGGGCGACTGTCGGACAAGGTCATCTCCTTCGGTGCAGCAGGGGGCGAGCATGTTACCTGCTCCGAGCGCAATTAGCCGCCGCAGCGATACCTGGCTAAGATCCTGCGGTATAGCAATTTGATATTATTTTGTGTTCTCTTGTGTCGAGGCGCCGAAATGAGTCAGTCCTGATTCTCAGTACCGCCCGAGGTTCAGAGTAAATGCAACGCTCCACCCCACTATTATCTGCTCCCTCACTAACGGGTCAGTTGCTGGAGCCTGTTCGTGCGCAAAAAAAACGCATCGTATGGGCGGCTGTCATCGGTAATGGTCTGGTGACCTATGACTTCACGGTCTACAGTTTTTCCGCGATGATCATTGGCAAGTTGTTCTTCCCTTCTGACAGCGCTCTGGCATCGCTACTGATGGCACTGCTCACCTTTGGTGCCGGGTTCGCGATGCGGCCTGTTGGCGCGTTAGTCATCGGTAACCTGGCTGATCGCAAAGGACGTAAGACGGGCTTGACCTTGTCCATTGTGTTGATGACGCTGGCCACAGGCATCATCGCGTTTACACCGACTTATGATTCCATCGGTGTGGCGTCAATGCTGCTTATTGTGTTCGGGCGGTTGTTACAAGGATTCGCAGCCGGAGGCGAGATTGGCGTCTCCTCCGTTGTGCTGATGGAGCTGGCTACCAAGGGGCACCGCTGCTATGTGGTCAGTTGGCGCCCTGCCAGCCAGGCGGCAGCGGCACTGGCGGGTGCGTTGGTCGGGGCATGCACAACGGCGATGATGACACCTGAGGCGTTGCATCAATGGGGGTGGCGTATCCCTTTCATCCTGGGAATGCTGATCGGGCCAGTCGGGTGGTATATCCGCTGCCACATGGAAAACATCCCCATGAAAAGTTCTCATCGGCCGTCGATCAAGGCAATGCTGGTACAACACGCTCGAACGTTGTGGTTAGGAGTACTGTTGATGGCAGCACCCTCGGCTGGCATCTATCTCATGGTGTATTACATGCCCATCTATCTGGTCGGTACGTTACATATGCCACCGATGGTCAGTCTGCTCTCGGCCTGTTTTTCAAGTACGCTGATTTTTATCGGCGTACCCCTGCTAGCCCGCGTCGCCGACCGGCAACGCCTGCGCAAGCCGATGCAATACGTGACGATGATCAGCAGCATCGTACTGGCTTATCCGGCTTTCATTCTCTTGACGAGAGGGATAGGGGCGCCGTTTTCATTGCTGGTTATAGGCTGCTATTCGGCGTTGTTGTTATGCAGCAATGCTGTAACGACAGTGATGATGTTGGAGGCCTTTCCCCGCCATCATCGAGCGACCGGTGTCTCGATGATCTACAGCTTGGGCTCGACGATTTTTGGCGGGTTTTGTCCCTTTATCGTGACCTGGCTGATTGGCGTCACCGGTAATCCGATGGCCCCCGCGTGGTACTTGCTGCTGGCTTTGTGCATCAGCCTGTTTGCATTGATCCGGTTTCCAGACAATCAGGACCGATTACGGTCAATTCGGCCGGTGCTTCATTGCGCCGGCGTTATAACGCCATGACCCGTAGATCCTGGGGTGTCATCCCGTAGGTTCGACGGAAGGCTCGGGTAAAATCCGAAGCGCTCTTGAAGCCCAGCCCGTAAGCAATCCCTACCACGGGCAGGTTCGGAAACTTGACCAAATCATCGACGGCCTCGCGCAGCCTGCAATTGCGGATATAGGCGCCAAGCCCGCCCTCCTGCTCGAACAAACGATAGAGCGTCGAGCGGGGCAGTTGAAGTGCATGGATTAGCGTTTCAGGAGACAGCTCCCCTCTATGGAGGTTGGCCTGAACATAGCGACGCGCCTTGTCAAACATGGCGGCGAGCACCGCCGCGCGTGCATTGCCACTGAGTTTTGTCTGTTTACCAAAGGCGCCAAGCAGAAGGTGGACGCTGATGTCGAAGGCGCTGGCCGCTTCTATCGCACTCATACGGTGCAGGCTTTTGGAAAGCGCCTCTACGTGCTGGATGAGTAGTCGGGCCAAAGGTGATGTGTTTTCAAACATCCGGCCATGAATCGATTCCGCATGGGGAAAAGCGGCGTCCACAATTGCCCGGGGCACGAACAACGTTAGCACTCTGCAAGCGCCCCGTTGCATGCGCACGGGTTGATTGAGGTCCAACGCGAGAATACTGGCCGAGAAATGCCCATTGCGGCGAGGCAGGCTGACCCCTTCGATGGACTCGTTAGCGCCACTCGTGAAGACTTGAAAAACATAGTCGCGACGGTTGTCCGTGGAAATGCGCGCCACTGAACGTTCAAGCAACAAGGCGTCGGAGAGGCAGACGGTGAACCGTCGAGCGCCAATGTCGTAACGGTCTATGCATGCATTGAAGGGGGCTTCGACTTGCTTCAATGAGGGCACTACATCGATGACATGGCTGACCCGTTCTCGCCAGGCCAGCAACTGCCGTTGCGGTGGCTCCTCCTTCACACTGAAGTAGTTGTGGGTAACTTCACTCGCGGGCGAAAGACTTAGTTGCAGGTTTTTAGTTATTGCACTGACCATTAGATCATTCCCGCCAAGGTGTCAGTCTTTACAAAGTTTGAGCGGGTAATCCGCGGGATCCGCAAAAACAGTTCCAAGCCTGAGACGCGCGGTCAAGTTTCTGCACAATCCCACAATCCCACAAAAACCGCAGCTAACCAAGCTTTGATTCAAGAAGAAGTACTGTCCTGCATGGCTGATCCCAAGAATCACCACGACTCTCTTGTTACAACAATGAGTATCTAATATTCACATTACATTTAAACTTATATTGATGGGTGCCGGCGATGTGCCATTATTGTGGCGTCATTGGTTTGTCATAAAGAGTGAAGAGCGGCGGCTTTGGCGAATTATTTGAAATATTTAGAAAAAAAGTTTAAAAACTGAGACACACTGTCTAGTGCTCATAAAAAATACATAGATAATCCAAAAAAATAACTGCCAACCCCGTTGTGATTCAGGGGTGGGGGCCATCCTGCATGGCTGATCCCCAAAATCGCAACGACCTTCTTGCTACAACAAAAATTTTTCGGGGAGCATCACATGCACGCGTTCAAACAGCATTCATCACGAACGCCAGGTCGATTGACGATCCTGGCGGTTGCCATCGCTTCGGCGCTAACCGCTGGCCAAGTCAACATTGCTTACGCCGGCCCGAGCTCGGTCTCTTTGCTTGACAATCCACTGGGCACCACTGTAGATGGCTTTCAAAATACAAACACAAATAGCGGCAATACGCTGAACAATAGTGGCACCATTAACGGTATCACTACCACTGTCAATAATTACAGCAATGCCAAAGCGGGTATTAACAACCAAGGCAACATTTATAAGCTGAGCAACAGCGGCACCATCAACGGCACCACCACCATCAGCAGTAATAACAATTATGAAAGCTTTGGCATTTACAATCAAGGCAGCATCGGTACGCTGAGCAACAGCGGCACCATCAGCGGCACCGTCGGCACCATCAGTAGTAACAACAATTATGAATATGAAAGCTTTGGCATTTACAATCAAGGCAGCATCGGTACGCTGAGCAATAGCGGCACCATCAGCGGTACTACCAGTAGTAGCAACAATTATGAAAGCTATTATGGCCTTTACAATCAAGGCAGCATCGGTACGTTGAGTAACCGCGGAACTATCAAGGGTGGCGTCGTTGGCGTTTTCAATACCTACTACTCGAGCAATGTCGTTGGTCACAATAGCAGCATCGGTACACTGAACAATAGCGGCACCATCAGTGGCGTGTATGGCATTGTCAACGAAGGCACCATCGGTGCCCTGAACAATAGCGGTACCATCACTGGCATTAACGCTGCCATTTTCAATATTCCAGACAACCTTTCAAGCAACCTGGGTACGGTCACCAACTCCGGGACCATCGCGGGCCAGATCTGGAATTACTCCCAGCAAAAGCTGACAATCAACGGCGGAAGCGGCTCCACCTTTGGTCTGCTTACCGGTTCACTGCTTGACACCAAAACAAAAAGTTATGGCGCCGGGGCAGATAATATTGGCCAGATCAGCAATAGTAGCTCTAACCTGATCTTTGCGTCCGGCAATCAATTGCTCAACGACACTATTAATGTCGGTACATTTACCGTATCCAACACGGGATCCACGCTGCAAGTTAACAACTCGATCGCTATCACCGGCAATTACAGCCAGGGCGCCAACGCCAGTCTGATCCTAGGGGTGGGCAGCAACCCAGTAACCACCACCGGTGTTGTCGGTGCCCACGACGGCTATGGTCGTCTGCTGGTATCCGGTATCGCGAACGTTGCTAAGGGTTCCTCGATCGATTTGAAGACGCTGGGCACGTATGGCTTTGCTCAAGGCCAGCGTTACGTCGTGATTCAGGCCAGCTCTAAGGGTGCTCTCTCTACCGTCACCAACTACAACGCCAAGGACCTTCATTACACGGCCGCGGGTTATAACGTGGCGGGTAGCAGCGTGGTCGTTGGCAAGAATACTGACTTGCTGCTGACTCTGGGCAGTGTGATACCGGTCATAATACCTGTCACGCCGACGCCGACGCCGACGAGCACCGGGCCGATCAATCGCGCGACCAGCACCGATGAGCACGCGACTCTGGCCGGACTGTTCAATTATGGCGGTTACAATGCCGGTGTGATGAACCTGTTCAACGCCGCAGCCGCGCTGGATTCCTCGGCAGCCGGTAACCACGCCGGGGCACAGTTGAGCCCGACATCGAACCTGACGGCGGCCACTCAGGCGTCTACCGCCTCCACCGTGCAAGTGCTGGATGTGACCGCCGCGCACATGGATGTTCTGCGCACCGCGCAGAACGGCAACAATGGCAGCGGTATCGCCACTGGCGAAAGCGCCAGCAGCACCGGACTGTGGGGCCAGGGCTTCGGCGGCAGTTCCCGGCTGGGCGAGCGTGATGATGTTGCGGGCTACCACGCCCATTACAGCGGCATGCTGCTCGGTGCGGACGCTGCACTGAACGACAGCTGGCGTGCCGGTGGTCTGTTCAGCTACACCGATACCACGGTGAACAACGATGGCAGCAACGCCGGCAGTTCTGCCGATGTGAAGTCCTACGGCCTGTTCGGCTACGCCACCTACAAGGGTAGCCCATGGTATGTGGACCTGTCGCTGGGTGCGGTTCAGCACCAATACGACACCACGCGTGAGGTCGATTTCACTGGCTTTAGCGGCACGGCCAAAGGCCAACACGATGGCATGCAGTACATCGCCTCGGTACTGGCCGGTTACCCGATTGACCTCGGATCGAAGATGGCCAACACGGTTCTGACGCCGATTGCTGGCTTGACCTACAGCACCCTGCGTCAGGACAGCTACACCGAGAAAGATGGCGGCGGTGCAGCGTTGCACGTCAGCGCCGACACTATCGGTTCACTCAAAAGCGATCTGGGCGCCAAGCTGGAGCGTTCCTTCGGTACGCCGTACGGCAACGTAGTACCGTCGGCGCAACTGACCTGGCGTCATGAGTACCGTGACAATGGCCTGCAGTCTGTTGCCAACTATGCGGCCGATACCTCGGGTGCCACCAGCTTCACCACCACGGGTGCGAAAGCCATCGCCGACACCGGCGTAATGGCCCTCGGCGTCACGTTGATGCGCAGCCAGAACCTGAGCATCGGCGCGAAGTACACCCTGGAAGCTGCCAGTGGTTACGCGGCCAACACCGGCGATGTGCAGGTGCGTTGGGACTTCTGATCCGGTAACGTTCGTTTAGCGGTTAACGCCCACTTTGCAGTCATGGAAAGTGGGCGTTTTAGGTTCTGGGCGATGGCGACTGTAAGCGTGCTACGCCATAGTACCCACCTCTTTTAGAAGGTTCTGTATGAGCGGTACACCAATGTCTTCCGAAGGCCCGCAACTCACGAAGTCTGAAGCCGTGATGCTGGTTCATACGCATTGGAACTCAGGTCGGGCACCGCAGGCCGAGCAGCTGTGCCAGCGCATATTGGCCAAATGGCCTCGGCAGCCCGACGCCTTGCATCTGCTTGGGCTGATTGCACACACGTTTGGCCGGCTGGATCTGGCCGTGACGTACATGCGCCAGGCTTGCCAGGCACCGGGGGCGCCGGCGTTCCGTCTATTGAGGTCGTTCGCGTGCTTGTGTGTGATGCTGGGGACGCTCGCTGGCTGCGCCGATCCGAACCTGCACGCTGACGCCATGGCGCAGACCGCCCACTTGCGTCGCGCTCAGGTCACTACCGACAGCTTCATGCTGACCAGTTTTTACCGGATAACCCGTCCTGACTTGCCATTGACCGTCTACATCGAAGGCGATGGCCTGGCGTGGCGCTCGCGCACCGAGCCGTCCGCCGATCCGACGCCGCATCAGGCGCTGGGCCTGGCGTTGGCGGCGGCGGACCCTGCGGCCAATGTTGTTTATCTGGCACGTCCCTGCCAGTTCACGCCGATGGCGGCCAATCCACGCTGTGATAAGGCTTACTGGACCAACAAGCGTTTTGCCGATGAAGTGGTCGTTGCCATGAATCAGGCGGTGACCCACTACGCCGTTCAGGTTCCCGGGCAGCGCATTCATCTGGTTGGGTATTCGGGCGGCGGGGCGCTGGCGGTGTTGATTGCGGCAAGGCGCAACGATGTTGCATCACTGCGCACCGTGGCCGGCAACCTGGATCATGTTGAGGTCAATCGCCTGCATCATGTGACGGCAATGCCTGAATCGCTCAATGCTATCGACGTTGCACCCCAGGTCGCGTCCATCCCTCAGATTCACTTCAGCGGCGCCGACGACACCGTCGTTGCGCCTGTCATCGCGCAACGTTTCGTCACGGCCACTGGCGGTCGATGTGCACGCACTCAGAGTGTGCCGGGCATGAGTCATGAAGGCGACTGGGCTCGCCGCTGGCCGGACCTGCTCGGGATCTTACCCGTATGCTCCACAGGACATTGACGATGAATAACAACCTGACAGCCGTACCGCACTCACTGACTGCGTCGGACCGTAAAGCGCACTATGGCCATAGTGGCGCGGTATTGTGGCTGACCGGGCTCTCCGCTTCGGGTAAATCCTCATTGTCCATGGCGCTGGAGTTCGCCCTGACGGAGAGGGGCTATTCCTGCTACGTGCTTGACGGCGACAACGTGCGCAGAGGCCTGAATGCAAATCTCGGTTTCAGTGCGCAAGACAGAACCGAGAACATACGGCGAGTGGGGGAGGCTGCTGGTTTGTTTGCCGACGCCGGCCTGATCTGCATCACCGCGTTCATTTCCCCCTACCGCGAGGACCGCGCCCGCGCACGTGATTCGATCGGGCAGATGTTTCACGAAGTTCATGTCGCAGCCGATCTGGCCACGTGCGAGGCCCGCGACCCCAAAGGGTTGTACAAGAAAGCGCACGCTGGCGAGCTGCTGGAATTTACGGGTGTCAGCGCGCCATACGAAGCGCCGGAACATCCTGAACTGATCCTCGACACCGGCAATGAGTCAATCGCGGTGAGCCTGGAGAAGCTGGTGAACTACGTGACAGGCCATATCCCGCTCAGCAAACCGTCACGTAGCTGATTCCCCGCCGCTAAACCTACAGGCCCTTTCGAGTCAGTTGGCCTAAGGTTTCCAGTTCTTGTTTGTCCAGATCGGAAACGATGATGAAGCGCATGTGGTTTTGTCGCCAGGACACGATGTTATAGCCGCGTTTGGATTGGCTTTGCGGCTCGCTGTCGGCTTGGGTCGTCGGCACAACAAACGTATTGATGATGTGTTTGTTATGGCGGTAGGAGAGTGCGGCTGCGGTCTGATGCTGCAGGTAATCCAGGCGTCCACCCAGCAGAGGGAAACCCTGGGCGGAGAAGTCATACACGGGGGGTGAAAAATCAAGTTTGCCAGTAAACCAGGGCTTGACGGTGTGTTTGTCGGAGGAAGCGATATCCATTAAATGCTCGCCCATGAGTGAGCGTACATGGCTTGAGACGGCTTCATCCGTCCAGATGTCATCACTGGATGGCGTGCCTATATAGAGGAATAACGCTGCCGCAAGCATCGCGGCCGACAAGACCGGGGCGAGCCAATTGCGCAACGCATGTTGCAGCGCTTCCCAGGCATGGGTTCTGGGAGAAGGCGGCGATTGAAGGCTGGCGCGTAGGCTGTCGGTCAGCGATGCAGGGGCTGTGTAGTAAGGGGCATGCGCCTTGACAGCAACGGTGAGCATTTTCAATTCATCGAGCTGTTGCTTACAGTTGGGGCAATTCACCAAGTGTTCGGTAAACCGCTCCAGCGTTGGCGTGTCCAGCTCGTTGTCCAGATAGCCGTGCATCAGCTCGTGGCACAGACCACAGTTCATCTCATTCATGGCGGTACAACTTCATAAATTCATTTTTGAGCATGGCTCTCGCACGTGCCAGCCTCGACATGACCGTGCCCAGCGGTACGTCAGTCACCTTCGCAATATCCTTGTAAGGCATGTCTTCCAACTCCTTTAAAATAATCACCTCACGGAACACAGGCGGCAGGGCTTTGAGTGCCTGCTGAAGGAGTGCGGCATCTTCTGTACGTATGGCGTCAATTTCCGGCGTCCGCGTGTGGGCAAGCGCACTGTCATTTTCCGATATGTCTTCGCCTATCGAGATCCATCGGTGGCCCGCCGAGGCCCTGAGCCAGTTATAACTTTCATTGCGGACAATGGTCAGCAACCACGCTTTGGCATTTTCGCCCTCGAAGCGATGGAGAAATTTAAACGCCTTCAGGGCGCTCTCCTGCACCACATCATGCGCAGCGCTTTCATTGGCGGTGAGCCATCGCGCGAGGTTGTAAGCCGCATCCATGTGCGGCGCTAATAGCTCATCAAAACGCTTCATGTCGACTTCGTGACTCCATTCCATCTCCATATAAACCCCGATTCGACCGATTTATTCCCTCGTGCAGAAATATTTTTTACCGTGGAATAAAGATGCCCGTTGGCTAGTTATAGACCCTGACAGCACCTTCACAAGCACACCACCACCGGAGGAGTTTTTATGAAAACGGGTCCGAACATACCTGATGGGGTAACCGACGATAGCGCCGGTCTTAGCCGAAGAGAACTCTTGAAATGCTCCGCGTGGGCAGGCGCAGGGGTGATATGGGTGATGAGCGGCGGTATTCCGCGTGCGTTTGCATTAGATGATGCGGGGGCGGTATTGAACGGAAATATACTGGCCAGCGATTTTCACTTCGTGCAGATAAGCGATTCGCACATCGGGTTCAACAAAGAAGCGAATCCCGAACCGCTTAAAACATTGCAGCTGGCAATCGACAAGGTCATCGCGTTGCCGAAAAAACCGTCACTCATTTTGCACACGGGCGATATTACCCATCTTTCTAAAGCGGAAGAGTTCGATACAGCCGATCAGGCGCTCAGGCGCTTGCCGTCAACGGTGCACTATGTGCCCGGTGAGCACGATACCCTTGATGAAGGGGGTGGCAAAGCGTATCTGGACCGTTACGGCAAAGGTACAAAAGGCAACGGTTGGTACAGCTTTGATGACCATGGCGTGCATTTCATAGGCCTGGTGAATGTCTTTAACTTCCAGGCGGGCCGTGAAGCGACGCTCGGTGCCGATCAGTTGAAATGGTTGGCCGATGATTTACGCGCCGTCGCCACCAGCACGCCTGTCGTGGTGTTCACCCATATCCCCCTGTGGACTATCTATAAGCCTTGGGGCTGGGGAACCGAGGACGGTGATCAAGCCATCGCCATGCTTCGAAAATATGGCTCGGTGACGGTTCTCAATGGACACATTCACCAAGTTATTCAGAAGGTAGAAGGCAACATCACGTTCCACACCGCGCGCGGTACGGCTTATCCCCAACCGGCGCCTGGCGCTGCGCCCGCACCTGGTCCAATGACAGTGGCTGCCGATCAGTTACGCAATTATCTGGGTATTACCGAGGTGGTGGCGACACAGGGCGATCATCCATTGGCACTGATCAATTCCACGTTGATTTAATGAGAGTGTTAACATGAAAAAATACGCGTTGATGCTTGCCCTGAGTTGCTTGATATCGTCAATGTCGACGTGGGCGCAAGACATACAAATCAATATAAAAGAGTTTATGTACTCGCCGAAAGATCTAACCGTGGCCGTGGGTACGAAAGTGACGTGGGTAAACGATGATCAGGAGCCACATACTGTTGTGGAAACACATAAAGTATTTCGCTCGGGTGCATTGGATACCGCTGATCAATTTTCGTATACGTTCATGACGCCGGGGACATTCGAGTACTTCTGTGTTTTGCACCCGCAAATGGTTGGGAAAATCATCGTGAGTCAATAAAGACCCGCGATTCATTAGTGTGGACTTTCAAGCCTAAAAGGATATGTGTCTGTTTGGCTGACAGGAATAATCATGAATATTAGGCTCCTCAGCGTTTGTACCCGCCATACGTTATTTTGGTGCCGAAAAAAGCCCCTTGCAGCAATAACCCACCTGCCAGCACGTCGACCAGCAAACAGATCAGGATTAAAACCTGGCCGGTGTCGGGGCCAGCGCATGGTGCAACCCTCAGTCTGTATAAAGCTACCCAGCAGGCTAGTCGAGCACCGTCAAGACGAAAAAAAAAGCGCTGCAGTGACGGGATTCGATAACGTCGGAGCCGGCGTGCCTGGCCGGGCGTCTACACTGGTGAGGGCAGCCGAACTGCGACGGCCTTCGCATCCAGACACTCGTAGCACTGACCGGTCCGGGTTATGCAGAACAAACCGCCCTCCCTGACGTTTGACTACCACGACTTGTTCGAGCGTGCGCCCATCGGCTATGTGCTGCTGGATGCCTGCGTGATGCCACTCGCGGCGGAATCGCGACGGTGCTAAACGAGTTCGCCCAAGTGGCCAATGTCTGCGTCAACCTCGATGAACCCACGATCCCGGTGCGCGAAGCCGTCAAGGGCGTGGCGGAAATCCTCGGTCTCGACCCGCTGTATTTCGCCAACGAGGGCAAGCTGGTGGCGGTAGTCCCACCTCAGTATGCCGAGGTGGCGCTGGCCGCGATGCGCGCACACTCGGCGGGAGCTGACAGCGCGATCATCGGTGAAATAGGGGAGAGCCCGGTTGGCTGCGTAATCATGCACACCGCCTTCGGCGGGGAACGCATCGTTGACATGTTGATCGGCGAGCAACTTCCGAGGATCTGCTAATGCATGAGCTGTCCATCACTCAGAGCATTGTCGAGGCCTGCTGCGAACGTGCCACCGGTACGCGGGTGCTGCGCGTCACACTGCAGATGGACGACCTGCTTTCAAGCTGCACGTGTGGGTCGGTCAACCTGGAGCCCCCGCTTGGCGGCGACCAGTTGCGGATCAAATCGATGGAGATAGAGGAGGCCGCCTGATGTGTACCACCTGTGGTTGCTCGAATGGCGCCAAGGCCAGAATCACCGACCTGACGACCCGCAAAATGCAACGTGTAGGCGAGCACGAGCTGCACGGCGCTTATGTGCGCCTGCAGCCGCACGATCATGAACACAGTCCTGCGCACTCACATGCCCAGGCGCATGGCGCCACCGTCGATATCGAGCAGGAAATTCTGGCCAAGAACAACCGTCTGGCCGAGGGTAATCGCGCTTGGCTAAAGGCTCGCAACATTCTGGCCCTGAACTTGATGAGTTCACTGGGTGCCGGTAAAACCACCCTGCTGGAGCACACCCTGCGCGACCTTGCCGGATCCATTCCGATCAGTGTGGTCGAGGGTGATCAGGAAACACTGTTCGACGCCGAGCGCATCCGCGCCACCGGATGCCGGGCGGTACAGATTAATACCGGCACGGGCTGCCATCTGGAAGCCGAGATGCTGGCGGGCGCACTCACGCAACTCGACCCATCGCCCCACTCTTTGGTCATGGTGGAAAACGTCGGCAACCTGGTCTGCCCTGCGTTGTTCGATCTTGGCGAACAGGCCAAGGTGGTCATCCTCTCGGTCACCGAAGGCGCGGACAAACCGCTCAAGTACCCCCCACATGTTCAGGGCGTCGAGCTTGATGATCATCAGCAAAATCGACCTGCTGCCCTATGTGGATTTCGACGTGGACGCCTGCATCGCCTTCGCCCGCCGCATCAATCCCGACATCGAAGTACTGCAGCTCTCCGCCACCTGCGGCGAGGGGCTGACCCACTGGTATGCCTGGTTGCGCAGGCAACTGTTTCGCGAGGACTGAGAGAACATCATGGGCGAACTTCTTATTCTGGGCTTTCTGTTGGGGATGCGGCACTCCATGGAGGCCGACCATGTCGCTGCCGTTGCGACCCTCACCTCGCGCAGCCGTGGTACCCGCGAGGCGATTGTGCTGGGTATGGTCTGGGGGCTGGGCCACACCATTACCCTGCTCGGGGTTTTCTGCCTGGTGTTGTCCATGGATGGCATTATTCCCGAGCATCTGACCCAGGGGCTGGAAGGCGTAGTGGGGGTGATGCTGATCCTGCTGGGCCTGGACCTGATACGACGCATGCTGCGTGAGCGGGTACATTTTCATGTCCATCAGCACGGTGACAAGATCCTGCATTTTCACGCCCACTCCCATGCGGGAGACACCGCTGCGCACACCCTGCATCACGAGCACCCGCACCCACGGTCTTTCCCGATGCGCGCCCTCTGCGTGGGCCTGATGCGTGGCCTGGCGGGTTCGGCGGCCCTGATTTTACTGACCTTGGGCCGTGTGGGTTCGCCGATGACCGGCTTGGTCTACGTAGGCCTGTTCGGCCTCGGCTCCATCGGCGGCATGGCTCTGTTGTCACTGATCATCAGCGTACCCCTGCACCGCGTGCGCAACGTCACATGGCTGAACAACGGTCTGCAAGCCTCGGTTAGCCTGACAACTATCGTCATAGGCAGCCTGCTGGTTTATCAGAATTATCTGGTTTGACAGGGGGAGGGGATGGGGCTGCGGTATGAGTGGTTGCCCCAGACTATTGAGGCGGATCAATCAATATCGAAATAAAAACCAAAATAGCCAAGGGCCACTATCTGTTGTCATGTGCCGTGGGTTAGCGTCGGGGGCTGACTGATCCCCCTCTGAACACTCCTCAGTGAGCATCGAAATGCGCACCAACCTGCCGGTCACTGGCGTTAATGTCACATTCGCAGACAGCGATATCATTCTGTCCACGACCGATCTGAAAGGTGACATTACTTACGTAAACTCAGCCTTCTCCAGAATCAGCGGATTTTCCCGCGAAGAGCTCTTGGGCCAGCCCCACAACACTGTGCGCCATCCAGACATGCCTTCAGCCGCCTTTGCGGACCTCTGGGGACGCCTTCGGGCGGGCCGCTCCTGGATGGGAATAGTAAAAAATCGTTGCAAGAATGGCGATCATTACTGGGTTAACGCCTACGTCACGCCGGTTTCGCGCGACGGCAAGGTGACTGAGTATCAGTCCGTTCGTACCAAACCCACGGCTGAACAGGTGCGTGCAGCGGAAACCTTGTACGCTCAGATAAGCAATGGGCGCTCTCCATGGGCGCTGCGCAAAAAGCCCTTGGCCATTACCACCAAGCTCGCTCTTCTAACGGTCGTGGGCACGACATTCGGCTGTGGGCTCGGGGCTTGGCTTGGGGGCGCGAGTCTATTCAGTGGGCTGATCAGCAGTGGCATCGCCAGTCTGTGTTCGGCCAGCCTGGTCTTCTTCGCGGTTGCACCGTTACGCGTACTGGCGGAGCAGGCGCGTCAGCTGTCGGACGACCCTGTCGGTCAATTGGTTTATACCGGGCGGCGTGATGAGTTCGGTGAAATCAGCTTCGCACTCAGAATGCTCGAAGCTGATGCCGGCGCAACGGTCGGACGTATTGCCGATGCTTCGCACCAACTCAGTGGCCATGCCCGCGAGCTGCTTTCGGTAATGGACAGCAATTCGTTGGGCGCGGAGCGCCAGCAGCGTGAGACCGAACAAGTCGCAACGGCGATAAACCAGATGACAGCGAGCGTCCAGGATGTCGCCACGAACGCTCAACGTACTGCTGAAGCCGCCGCCCGCGTAGAGGTAGAAGTTGCAGCCGGCGGCAAGGTGGTTGCCGAGACCAGCAGCGCGATAACCCGCCTGGCCGAGGATATCCAGCAGGCGGCGGACGTTATTCATGAGCTGGAAACGCACAGCCAGGACATCAGCAAGGTGCTCGACGTGATTCGCGGGATCGCCGAGCAGACCAACCTGCTGGCGCTCAATGCGGCCATCGAAGCCGCTCGGGCGGGCGAGCAAGGTCGTGGTTTTGCGGTCGTGGCTGACGAAGTGCGCAGCCTGGCGTCTCGCACGCAACTGTCCACCCAAGAGGTCCACGCAATGATTGCTGCGCTGCAAGGTGGCGCGCATGAGGCCGTGCAAGTGATGCAACAAAGCCGCGAACAGGCCAAGCAAAGCGTTACCCAAGCGGAACAAGCCGCGCAGTCGCTGCAAGGCATCAATGACCGGGTTAACGAAATCAGCGTAATGAGCATGCAGATAGCCGCCGCTGTCGAGCAGCAGAGCGCGGTGAGCGAGAGCATCAACCAAAGCATCGTCAGCATCCGCGTCAGCACCGAGCATCATGTGGCGAGTGGACTGCACAGTCGGCAAAGCGCCTCGGATGTGGCCCAGCTTGCGGAGGGCATGCAGGTGCTGGCGCAACAGTTCTGGATCCATCGGCGTCACTAATGTGTACCCGCTGATGCGCACTCGGGATAGCAACCTCTATACGCAGTTCCAGTATGACCGGCTGCAACTGCGTGATGAAATTGATGCGGGCGACATCCATACGGACCGGCACCTGGATAACTGGACGCTAAGCCTGACCGGAGATGCGCGCGATGCGCTCCTGTCCGGTGCCATCAACACCTGGAACCTGGCCTGGACCGAAGGGCATACCGGCTTTGATGACACAGCCGCGCAGCTGGTTGATGCGGACAGCGCCAAAACACGGGGCAGCTTCTCGAAATGGAATGCGTCCCTGGCTCGCCTGCAAAGCCTGAGTCCTAACAACGGCCTGTTCCTGGCTTTATCCGGACAATGGGCAAATACCAATCTGGACTCGTCACAGAAAATGACCGCGGGCGGGCCTTACACCGTACGCGCCTATGATACTGGCGCCGTGTCGGGCGATACCGGGGTTCTGGGCAGCATCGAGTTCCGGCACAGCCTGGGCCTGGTCTGGGGTGGTCAATCACAGGCGATAGCCTTCGTAGACAGTGCCCATGTGACGGTCAACAAGAACACCTGGTCTGGCGTGACAGGTGCGAACAGCGCGACGCTGAGCGGTGCTGGTTTGGGCCTCAACTGGGCGGGACCTGGCTTGTGGAGCGCCAAAACCTATGTTGCCGCGCCCATCGGCTCGGCGCCTTCAGTCGTAGCGAGCACCTCATCTGTCCGGGGTTGGGTTGAGATAACGAAAGGCTTCTAAACGTGCGACTGCACCATTCCCGGTGATGAGATATCGCCTGCGGGGGAGGGGGCGCTTTTCACCTTGAAAAGCGCCGCTCTACGCGAATTTTTGTATACAGAAATGTCACCTTAAGTGTCATTTTTGTATGCATTCGTTATAAAAGACACCCCAAAAGTCAGGGTGGGTGTCCAGTTTTAGGGCTCAGTTCGCAATGGGCGGGGTCTTTTCTTTACCTTGGTTGTGCTGGCCACCCAAAGAGAAGCACTCTGCACGCGCTTCTGATCCTCAATATGCAGGTTGGACTATTTTAAGGTCCGAACAAACTTTGGCATGTTGAGATACTGCTGAACATATTGAATAGTGTGCTAAGCAAGTATCAGAAGGTTAAAGCCCACGTCTTTCTGGCTCGCCTATTTTATCAGGCAGTCTGAAACTATGTTTGGGCCGGTAGCCCTCGTAGGATAACTGAACTCCCACTCATCCCGTTATCCACATTCCTGCTCCCCATCACCCGCCACGAGTTACGCCGACGCTGTCGCACAATGTGGTCAGACAACTTCGCTTCGCGAATGATTCCATAATGATGGCCTTTACCTCCGCTGCCTTTGTCGATACTGTCGTTCGGGGTGGCTATCAGTTGATCCCTAATACTCGCTCTCCAAGTCGCAGACATGGGGAAGTATCAAAGCACGACAACTGACGGGCCTTAAGTTATATCCTGAGTCGCCGATACACCACGACGGCAATCGATATCGTTGTCTTGCCGTTCCCTCGTTCTCTTACATAGGATCCAACTCATGAACGTGTTTCGTGACGCTAAGTTGTCCACAAAACTTCTTGCCGCTTTTGCACTCTGCGCGTTCATCACCTTGATCGTTGGCTTGCTTGGTAGTCGAGGGGTGAACGAGCTGGGTTCAAGCCTCAAGGATGTTTTTTCGAACAGCCTCTTCTCGGTCGCCAAGACTGCCGAAGCTAAAGTCGACGCCGTTGCCCAGCACCGCGACTTGTATCAACTGGTGAACGCATATGCCGACAATGAGCCGCAGAGCCAGAAAGATAAGATTCTGAGCTCTTTGCAAGCCAACCGGATCGCCACTGAAAAGGCGTTTGCCGAATACCGTATGACGCCGTTGGCCGATGACGAGAAGGTTGCAGGGGACAGGATCAATACGGTATGGCCGTCTTATCAAGCGCTGATCGACAAAACCATCGCATTACTCAACAGCGGTGACCTCGCGGGTGCTCGCGCCATGCTTCGTAACGATCTGCAGAGTGCCCACAACGCTGTGCTGAGCGATCTATCCATAATTATTGAGTCCAATAATCGACAAGCCGCCGAAAGTTCCGTAAAGGCCGAGCAACAAGAGTCCTCGGCCACTACCACGCTGTATGTGGGCGTAGCCTTGGCCTTTATTGCTGCCATGGCACTGGGCCTGTTCATCAGCCACGGGATCAGCCGTCCCATCGCGGTGGCCGTTGCCAGCGCCCGCCGTGTGGCAGCAGGCGATCTGACTCAACCGATCATCAGTACCAGCCGCGATGAAACAGGCCAACTGCTGACCGCCCTGGCCGACATGCAGAGCAGCCTGAAAATGACGATCCAGCAGATTGCCGGTGCCGCCGATCAACTGGCTTCAGCGGCAGAAGAACTGAACGCCGTGACGGAAGAAAGCAGTCGCGGTCTCGTTCGCCAAAACGATGAAATTCAGCAAGCCGCTACCGCCGTGACGGAAATGACCTCGGCAGTTGAAGAAGTGGCACGCAACGCAGTGTCGACATCAGAAGCCTCTAAAATGGTGAGTAGCGAAGCCGAAAGCGGCCGTGACCAAGCCCGTGAAGCGGTCACTGCAATTAACAGTGTGAGCGCCGAAATGGCCACGTCCACCACCCGGGTGGTGGAACTGGCCAACCAAGTCCGAGACATCGGTAAGGTCTTGGACGTCATCAGGGGGATTGCCGATCAGACCAACCTACTGGCACTCAATGCGGCGATTGAAGCTGCCCGTGCAGGAGAGCAGGGCCGTGGCTTTGCGGTGGTGGCCGACGAAGTCAGAGCGTTGGCGGCGCGTACCCAAGCGTCCACCGGCGAGATTGAGGGCATGATTAACTCCGTACAAACCAGTGCGGACCAAGCGGTGCTCTCTATGGATAACAGCCGTGCTCTGGCCACCGATTCGCAGCAATTGGCGCAGGCAACCGGCAAGGCGTTGGAGCATATCGCCCAAGGCATCGCGCAGATCAACGACCGCAACGTGGTCATTGCCACCGCCTCCGAAGAGCAAGCGAACGTGGCGCGTGAAGTAGACCGCAACCTGGTTAATATTCAGGATCTGTCCACCCAAACGGCGGCCGGGGCCAACCAGACGAATGCTTCGAGTCAGGAACTGTCGCGGCTGGCCATTTCCTTTAACACCCTGGTGGGCAACTTCAAGCTTTGAGGTAAGCAGCGCTAAAAAGTGTGCGATAACAGTTGTTGTTCGAAGTGACACTGTCCGGCAGATGCAGGGAACAATAACGATTTATCTGGAGCAGCTCTTTTCGGATCGCAGCATGAGCACCCTGAAATCGCCTCAGGACGCGATATGCTGATTATATGCACAAGGTATAAGTATCGCAGAATGTGCTCGTGACCATGCGCTTGACCATCGGCCACCACCTGTCAGGTGTTGGCCGGTGTAAAAAAGGCTATCGCGGTACGCTCATAAGGTCGTAATTGTTCTCGGTATTAAAGCGAGAGTAGATCCCATCGATCGTTAGTGAGCGACCCAATCATGCTTAGGCTGAAACTAGCGGTAAACCTCACGGCAGATTGTCCAGCTTATGTTCCATATCATGCTCATGTATCATTTGATACAAATATGTACAAGTTTGTGTCATGGGTAATATATGTATGTCGGCATCATTTATAGCGCTACTGGACTGTCATTCTGACGCCACGTGCAATCCGCATGGAGGACTATTTATGCCGCTGCTAAACCACTTATCGGGTTCATTTCGAAACTTGAGTGTCGGCAGTGGGCCAAGACAGCAAGCAGCATTCTGAGACAAGCCCCGCTCTGACGAGCCGGGGGTTTTCTACCGTCCGTGGAGGACACGAGAAAATGCTTTATCCAATCGCGATTTTTTCTGGTGATGAGCAACACGCCTGGGGCGTTGAGGTTCCAGACATTCCTGGTTGCTTCTCAGCAGGCGATGACCTTGATGACGCCATGCCATGGCCCGCGAAACCGTAGAAGGTCATCTGGAAATCTTGGCAGAGATGGGTCTCAAGAAGGTGACGGTACATGCGACGGATCCTGAGTTTGCTGGCTGCAGGTGGGCCGTTGTCGATATCGACGTGACCAAATATCTGGGAAAGGCTGAGAAGCTTAATATCACTTTGCCAGGGCATCTGCTGAACCGGATTGATGATTATGCAAAAAATCATCCTGACCAGAAAAGCAGATCCGGTTTTCTCGCTGCGGCGGCGTTAAAGGTTCTTCAAAACGGTTAAATACCGGCTTTTTGCCGCTGTTGGCGTGAAGCGCCGCGTGTATGACTAGTCGGGTGGCTGAGGTGATTAGCTTGAACCTACTGACTAAGTTGGGAGCGAAAGCGAACAGGGTCAGAAGGCCGTCCATGGCACCTGCGCCGAAGAAATCCAAGGTCGTTTCCGAGTAAGAAATTTTTAGCTGTGGACGGTTTGTGGACGCTTGCCTTTTTTTGCAATTCCCCAGCCCCTATTTTTTAAAGGCCAAAAACGACGAAAGCCGCGCAATGCGCGGCTTTCAATATGGTGGGCCCAGTAGGACTCGAACCTACGACCAAGGGATTATGAGTTGCTGGGCGATCTGATATGCCTAGAGAAAGCGTTCGTAAGTGAACGTAGGTTGGCATAGCTAGAGGCCCCGTAGTTACCGGTGTTGAGCGTAGTTTTGAGAAGGTTGCTCAAGCTGAGTACTGTACCGTGGTTGTACTGATTTTGCAGCGTATGCGTTTCTCGGCGTGAGGTGGTCTTTGATAAACCAGCTTTCAAATTCATGGGTCGGAACTGACATGGACACTTCCAAAACGCAATTCACCGACAAGACGTACACTCTACAGTGGTGTACATCTAACCAAATTGACCTTCACCTCAGGCAGCGATCGCCAATAGCGGACGGTCAGTCAATGGCTGCTCACGGTTTGGAGGTGTCTAGGAAATCCTGGGTGATTCAATTTACCTGAAAATCGGGATTGGTATTAGAAGTCGTCCCCTTGCATCAGCCTGTTATGCTGACTACGAACCTATGGGGGGCTCCTCGCGCTGGCTGCTAATCTCCGACACGCTTATGCCTGATGAACAGATGAGTCTTTATAGTATCCTCTAACATGCATATAGGAGTCCGCCGCCGAGATGAAATCGCGAAGTATTAAACTCACAGAATTAGATGCGCGTCTTAGATCTGAGGTTTTTAACCCTTGCCCCCCATCAGACATAGATTGCTCTCCATGCGCAATTTTATTCCTCTTGTTTTTAACCCATAGCATGCTTTCCGCATCAAGCTTTGAAAAGAATAGCTTTGGCATACCATAAGAGATCCCAATCACATTCAATTTTCTCGCGTCGATATTTCCAGAGAACAGTGATTGCCTACGAAGGTAAGCTGACAGCCCTGGGAAAGTCAGGCGCGAAGTTCTTAAATTTACTTCTTCAAGTAGGATTTTTTGAGAATCCCGTATGAAAGCGCCTGACGATTTTCCAAAAGAATACCGAAGCATTTTTGCTTTTAGGGGTTCGGTAAGATCATCGTACTCTAGCACTGATGCAGAATCATGAATTTTTTCAATAACTGCATATACAGTGGCCTCGACGTTATTGTACAGGGCAATAAATACACTCGATTTAAGAACTACTATAACGTCAATTTTTCCTCGAGTGTCTGAAACCTCATCGACATGATCAAGGAGGCGGCGAATGGAGTATTCTCTGTCGTCAAGATCTGCAATAACCGCCCGCATGATTAGGCGCTCAACGACAAAATATGGTCTCTAACATAATGAATTCTATTCTGCAAGCTATCAGCCGCATGGGTTCTATTTCCCCCACTTACCGATCTCCCGAACTCTCGATCTCGTAGCCAGTATTGCACATCTATTTTCCTCTTTAAAATAAGGTTAGGAGATCTTTCAAGTGCTAGATGGGTTCCTACGGCAATCGCCTCAAAGAAAATTCGGGAAGCGTCTTTGTTTGGACCTTTTAGAAATCCGTACTCGAAATTCTTTATAACAAAGTCGATCATCAAGTTGAAAGCAGATAGCTTTTTAAATTTTTCCTCATCGCTAAAATTTTCGAGTTTCTCAACCATGTAGCGATCAAGGGTTTTGCTCACACTACGAGAAAACTCTGAATATTTCGGGTAAGTGTCGATAAGAGCAAAAAATCTTAGCACGAGCTCTTCATATTCCTGGCGTTTCTGAACTGTTTTAGAAAGCTTGATTGACTGCCTAAAACCAATATGAACAGCGCATTCGTTATAAATAAAGTCGGTAAACCGCCCTCTATAGATACCTTTGCGAGTCTCCATGTTTCGCAAAATATCACTGCCTTTGTTGATTCTTTCAAAAAGGTCGTTCTTGACCTCATCTGTGGCACTCTCAGAAAGGACAACAACTGTGAATGTAGTATTATTGAATTTTCGCTTTCGAGAGACATCGAAGCCATCAAAAACCATGCCGTTCAGCATGGTTATTTTTTCAAGACCATCCAGTTTTAATTCATTGTTCAAAAAGGCGCTCAAAGTGCGAACTCGCTGAGAACCATCGACTATTTCCAAGCGGCCATCTGTATTTTCCGCTACGAATATTGGTGGTATCGGTAACCCTAGAACTATTGATTCAATAAGTCGGGACTGGCGCGATTCGTCCCATACAAAGTCTCGTTGATAGTCTGGAACGTACATTTCATTTTCATCATCATCCAGCCCGTCGCAGTATTTTTTGACCAGGATCTCTATCGTAAAATCTTTACTGTCGTAAGCGACAGCTTTCTTGAGTTCAATAATTTGCTCTTCAACATCTTTCACAATACATAGTCCTTAAAGCGAAACATTATCTAACGACAGGGAGGTATTTCGGAGTCCTTAATACGCTGCCGGGTGAATGCTGTTATCCGGCTAAGAAATAAATAGCATGGTGGCGCTACGATATCAATAATTTCAGTGAACTCTGATCGTCTTTCGAAGTGCCATAATGAAGCTATCGCCGATCAACGGAGCCATGTCGGATGGGGGCTTTTGGCCGCAAAACGTCCCGCGCGACAGGCGAAAACCGGTCAAAAGTAGTAGGATGCGTGTCGGAAATCAGGGCTTGCTATCACTGATCTGCCTCGAGGCCTACGTTCACTCGATAGCTCACCGGGGTCATATCCATCTTTAGGAGCTGACATGCTGTAAGCCGATACTCCAAATACACACCCTCGACTTGGTCCAGTGAGTGGAGCCGCACGACCTCATAGCGCTCCAACTCTGCGGCAGCACATGTCATCTCATTCTCCGAGATGAAGAAGGCAGCATTGGCGCCACCGGAAGTGGTTTTGACCTCCAGGTAGTGCTCGGTTATTCCTTTGTCTCCTTGCCTTAATGTGCGAATGTCGTAGCCAGCTCCATCTCCCTCTTCGAGCGAGACGTGGATAACTCGGGACACATATTCCTCCCCCAGCTCAGCTAGGACCCGCTGACGCTCCTTCGCCATAACGATGAGCTCCCCGACGGCACCGAGCTGCTGATTGTTGGTAGCTTCTTGGAGGTAGTCCCTATTTTTCACACTTCCTTTTCGGCGGGTGGCTTTGGCCGGGGTCCTCGCTGGGTGCGTGGTAGGTGCCACAATACCCAGGCACTTGTAATGGGAGACGTCTGACACTTCCGGCATCTGGAGGTCAGCGGATATCGTGTCTACTCTGTCCGAGTACATCCGATGGGTTGCAGCTGACGCCTGAGACAGTAATAGGCGAGCAAGGATTCCAGAGTTCTTGATAAGGCGCCCACCAGTTCCCATTGGGGCACAGGTGAATCCTGCACTCGTCATTGCCTTGAAGGTCAGGTTGTTTTGAGCCAAGCACTCGATGTGCACACGAATATTCAGGGTTTTGGTATTACACCCTTCAATGAGCTCCTGCACTGCGGGCGCAGGAATACCGTCAACGTTTCCGAACCACACTACATTGGAAAAGTGAACAAGATTGGGCCAGAGCTTCGGTGCCGCGTTCCCATGATCTTGGCTCTCGATCACCTCCGAAAGCCAGCGCGGCCCATCCTTCTTAGATGTTCGCTCAACAATACCAGCACCAATAAAGCCACTGACCTTTGGCTTCGGTTTGTACATATCGACGAAGTCCCAGTTGGGCGGGCCTGCTTGGAAAATCAGAACATCCCCTTTCTGGATGCCAGACCACATACCTTCCTTGCTATCGTCAAACCCCCAAAAACCCGTCGCTAGGGTGGTCAACCAATGCTCAATAGGGCCGTTGGCCTTTACGGCCTCGCCACGGGAAACAGCAGCAATAATGTGGGAAATGACATCCATATCTAAACTACTCACAATTCAGTGTATTTCTTGGCGTTCCCACGGGCTTTTTCGACCGGGTATTTTTCCGCATTTATGCGAAGCTTGCGATCTACCGCCTTCTGCAGATCGATAGAAAGAACATCCGCGAGACGCAGCAGATACAAGGTGACGTCGGCTACTTCCTCTTCAACCTTGCGCATACGCGCCACATCACTCTTAACGTTTATGGCCTGCGAATCGTTCAGCCACTGGAAAACTTCGAGTAGCTCTGATGCTTCTACAGCTAAAGCAGCAGCAAGATTTTTCGGCGTATGGAACTGTTCCCAATCGCGCTCTTGCGCGAAGACACGCAGTCTCTTCTGAATCTCCTCGACATTCATGGACTTCTCCGACAGTTATAGCTATAGGCCGCTATGGTCTCAGAAGCTCTGCCTCGAGACCAGCAATGAACGGAGCAGATCTCAGCCAACTCAGGGTCTCTCCCTGCAGGTGATCTCAGTTTCGCTACTGAAGAACGCATTGCACGGAGTCATACCTAGTGACCTGAGGTTTGCAGCGGTTCTAGGAGGGCCGGGGAATTCAGTAACGCAGTCGATTGCGACGATGAATGGCTTATTGCTACTATCTGGAACAGAATAGGCACTCGATTTTTGACGATCAGTATCTGGATAAAACAAAGGAATGTATGTCACAGGTCTCAATCCCGAATGTTGCTTTTTATCCGCTAGTGCCTCAGCCACAGACTGTGCCACCCGCAAACCTCATTGACGCTCCCCGGCTTGCTCCGGAGTTTTATATCGATGATGAGCACCATGGGCTAATTTACTGTCCTGACTGCGGTGTCATGTGCAGTAGACGGCCTCGCAAGACCCCGAGACGGAAAGATGGGGTCTCTGCCTTTTACTTCCATCTCCCCGGCTTTGATGGGGTCGAATGTCCTCACAGGAAGAAGGGGGGGACGGGGGGGGGTGAAGAGGGGGCGGGCAAAGAGAAGCGTGCCATTAACCTCGTTACCTTCGCAGGATGGAAGAGTTTGGGGGAAAATGAGGACGAAGGGGACGATGACGACGACCTGATCGAGACAAAACGGAAAGAAGTTCAGGCCGGTTCCTCAGTGAATGGTCGAGGGTTTGAAAATTTCTACGATGCCGATGGAAATTTGCTCAATCCAGGGCACTTCCGCACTGTAAGAAGATTGGTACGTTTAGCTCAGATAAGCCTAGATATCGCTATTCAATTTGATGATGAAGATGCCATTAGGCTTCGTGATCTCATAGTGTCTATCGAAAAAGCTCAGCGAAACATAAAGCAATATTTGGGAAAAAGTTTTCTATTTTTTGGACAGCCTACTTCTATAGCAAAGGGGCGATATAGTCGGATTTTCTTCAATTTTCAATCTCCTCAACATCAGCTAAGCGGCCATTGTGAGTTAGGGATTTTTGAAAATCGAGGTTGGAAGACTTTTGAAAGGGATCGCTATTATTTGTTTTATGGTCGAGTGGAGGGTGATGAGGCTCACTCAATTGTTAGAATACTGGAGGCCGGTCAAATAGACAGGGTTCCCCTCACGGCATGGGACTTATTTAGTACTCTCAGGTAATGTTGGATGAGAGCTTTCATCCGGTATTTTATATTCAGTATTTTGCGCGGTGGATTATATGCCTGTTCCTGTCACAGCTTATCGGGTCTTAATTGGTTCGCCATCGGACGTAAGTTCTGAGCGGAAAATTATTGAAAATGCTATTCATACATGGAACTCTATGAATAGTATTAGGACTGAAACGATTCTCCTTCCTGTCATGTGGGAACTAGACAGTGCTCCGCTTCAGGGGGATCGTCCGCAAGGTATACTGAATGATCTTATTGTAAAAGATTGCGACATTATCGTATCGCTTTTTTGGTCAAGGCTTGGTAGTGATACGGGCGTAGAGAAGTCCGGAACAGTTGAGGAAATCAAATATTTCATCAGAGAAAAGCGCCCGACGCTGATATATTTTTCTAAGCGGCCATTGCCACAAGAGCACGATACTACGCAATGGTCTAGGTTGTGCGATTTCAAAAAAGAAATTAGAGGTGGTGGAGTTCAGGAAGATTTCGACGGAGAGTCCGATCTTTCCATGAAGCTTATCCGGCACCTTACAATCGTCATGGGGAATATCAACACAGCTCCGACTGTGGCTCCTAAAGAAGTTAACAGATTGATTAGAGCGGAAAATGTAATTCGTCGTAGAGCTGAAAAAAATACTCTACCTCGTGAGCCTCTCAAGGCGAAGGCGTATACTCTGAGAAAATGTACGGAAAAGTCCTTTTATGTTGAGGGGGGGCCGGATGCTAACTTTGAGTGGTCTCCAAATCTTTATGGTCAGTTTGTAACAATGGCTGGTGTCGGTCGAGTATGGCAATTTAGCAATAAGCGCAATGGAGATGTGGCAAAGCATCTAAATATTAATGCTGATATATTGGAGTGATCAAACTACAATGCTTGCTGTAAAAAATAATTGTCACAAAAGACTAATCATGCCCCGAGTCTGAAAGGGAGCGGACACATAGTTGTTCCATGCATGTTTTCCCGGCACAGCCCAGCCTGGCTTTTGTGGGCGATGCGATGTTGAGCGGTCGCCCTTCCGCTGTTACATTACTTATGCTTAGGTCAGTAATTAGATTTATCATATTTATCAACAGGTTGTATTGTCAGCATTACGAAGCCTAAGAGAGCAAAAAATAGTATGTTGGCAGAGAATAAGTGAAGTTAGCTCGGATGATGGCAAAATGCTTGGCGTCCAGCTATAGTTGAGCTTTAATCTGACTGATATCGAGGGGACGATGAGATTTTCTGAGTACTTTAAACTTGGATTGACACAACCCTATTTAGATTTTGTCGACATCCGACTGGATACGGATATTCCAGTTTTTTTGGAGCCCAATGCGATAAAGTCCTTAAGTAGTCCATGGGGTAATGAACTTGCCTCCCTCCTCCAGGTTTTTTTTGAAGAGGTGCTAACGCTGATTCGCGCCGGACATAATGATAAGGCACAAAAGCTGCTTTCTTCACTCAATGAACGGAATGAGTTTCATCTGGGGTACTCATCAGGTGAGTCGCGAGGCCATGGATTTGGAAGTGGGGCTGCTACGAGCGTATGGGGGGCACTAAGTCAAAGTACCGCTGTGAAAACCGGGTTGCTAAAAGATCTTGAGGACACTGCTCTGCTAATTCCGGGCATAGGGACGGATATGATATCTGATGCCGTCTGCAATATCTTACGCGGTCCTCTAATTCGTTATACTCAGGATATGTGTTTGTTTTACAGTGTGCCACTTACTCCTGATGTTGATTCTGGTCCTATTTGGAATGCTGACAAAAACCTTTGGGAAACAGCACTAGTTCCGTTGCCTGTGACGCCTTACGGCAAGGTGATATTGGTTCCTAAGCTTCTTGTTCGGCAGCGCCTTAGCTATCGATTCGATGAGTACTATCGTCATTACCTTTTGCCTCAAATGCAGCAGGAGCACTTGAGTCAAGGATCTAGTTTGGTAGAGGTTCTTAGTAACGGCACTGAGCGTGTTACAAAAAAAGCGTTGATGGAGAAGTATGGTCGAGACAAATTGGCGGCTGTGACGCAAACTCAGCTACGGCCTAGGGTGCTAGACGAGTATAGAGAATATAAAGCTAATAATGTTTCCTTACCGTTGACTCATGAACAATTTTCGGAAGTGGAGGGAGTGGAACCTCCAGATTTAGATGCATTAATTTTAGAGATGAAATCGTTGGCACCAGGTAGGAAAGACGCTGACGCCTACGAAAAGATTGTTGAGAAAATATTTTCTGTAATCTTCTACCCTTCACTTTGCAACCCTAAAAAGCAGTCGGCGTTACATGGGGGGAGGAAACGAGTAGATATTACGTATAGCAATGAGGCCAAGTCCGGTTTTTTTGCGTGGCTATCCCTCCATTATTGTGCGCCGTTGATATTTGTTGAGTGTAAAAATTACGGAAAGGAAGTGGGAAATCCAGAGGTTGATCAATTATCGTCTAGATTTGGCCCAAGTAGAGGGCAAGTTGGGATTCTGGTCTGCCGCTCTGTTGAAGATAGACCCTTGCTGTTGGCACGATGCAAGGATACTGCAAAAGATAATCGAGGATATATGCTTGTTCTGGAAGATAAGGATATTGAAAGTTTAGTTGCTATATATAATCTTGATCGAAATAATGTTTTCGAGGTTTTTAGGAAACAGTGGGCCCAGTTGATTGGTTGATCTTTTGGTTTTTCCCTGTTCGCCGAATCTATAGAGATTTAGATTGGCCAGCAAATCGCAATTGTCCCTAGACGGCTTCAAGGGACAGCATTTGAGCTGGAGTCAACAGAATTCGACCGCCTTTTACAGGGTCGCTGCGGCTGTCGACCGTCCGTGGTAGGTCGGTTGGAGTGGGTTACCACCCTCGGCTTTGACCCTTTTGGTTTCCTCTGCTTCCTGCGCCTCGGTCGATATCACCGACCTCTGCCAGTAATCTCCTGGCCTCTGGCAGATAGAATTCGTGGCGTCCCCAGAATGATTGGATGGTCTACCGTTCATGGAAGTTCTGCAAACGCGCTCTGTCATAGCGTCTAATCTGCCCTCAGTGAATGCAAGGTCCTCCAGGGCTAGGCGCGTTTGTAGTGCTGAGCCAGTCTCATGAAGCAGTAGCTGCGCTTCACTGCGGGGCGACCTGCACTCCCGGAGATGTATTGGCCTGTTTGCTGGTTCCCATTTGATCATCCGAGGTCGAGCCAATACACAACTGTTCGAGCAAGTCTTTTGAAAGCCTCATAGACCTCAACTTATGGCGAGTGACCATCAACGGTAGCTCTTGCGGGACTTCATCATCCCCATCAAGGAAGACGGGCTCTTGCCAGCTATCAATATTGATCATTTCGATGTCCTCAGGGGGCTATCCAGTGATTGGAGGAGTGCCGCGATTTGTTATCGATATTGCGACGGGTCAGGGCTTCTGAAGCAGGAATTTCATCTCCTTTTTTGCGTCTCGTGGCAATCGAATCGGTATCAAACGACGGTTCGTCACTCACAGGTCGCGTTCGGTTTTGATCCGAATCAGTCAGTGAGGTCGGAATGATTGTAGAGCTCCTCGTAGGCACAACTAGACCACCGTCCTTTTGGCGTAACCATCACAGTCGTGTGTCGCTCTACCAGGCTTCTAGCCTCATGAGAACTAGGCCGCCCTGATGCAAAGGGAATTTCCCTTTGCGTAGCGTAGCGGTTATAGCGGCGCGGAGCGACGTTGACCGCCCTAGAGCGAAAGCGCTTGCGGTCGTTAATAGAGTCGGGAAGGGGGCTGCACAGCTGGTTAACAGCGCGGTTAAAAGAAAGGGTTAGAGGCTGTTTAAAATATAGGTATCTCATTGATATTTATAGTTATTGTCCAATGTGATTGCCCCTCAAGTGTTAGTAGGTCGCCCCCCAAATGTTAGTAAAAAATTGCGATTGCCCCACGATTTGCCCCAAGGTAGTGGTAAGGAAATGATCAGCGGCTCATCGCGTTGAAAAAGCCTCCTTTTTTAGCGAAACGCCGGTAATGAAGATGGTAGGAACGAAAAAAAGGGAAGCAAAGCCTCCCAGGTATTAGTTCTCGTCAGTTTTTGGCCCCCCAAGTGTTAGCAATGGGAAGACCTACACGATGATTTCAAGCCACTATCGAATTTTCCATGCTGGCTAGCTCAAGGTTTCGGCGGTTTCGGGTTTACGAAGTTGGCTATCTCATCATTCCCAGCAGCAACGTGATTGCCGTCAAAGGTAGGGCTTTCAAGCGCAGATCCCGACTGACCTTGCTCTGATTCAATAGCCGTAGCGATTTTTCCTCCGAGCGACTGCTCGATCCTCTCGCTCGCAGCGAAGCTGATGCCTCCAGCCGCGTGGCGCGCAAGCTGCGCTCCTGCCTCCATGGCGATTTTGCCGGCCTTACCAAGTGAGCTTTGGTCTGATGCCGGGGCAGGGGCGTTGTGCCTTCCGTCCTGACTGCTAGAAAAGCCTGCCCCATTGCCCATGGCTTCTGAGAAGCTCGAACGGCCGCTCCCACCGCTAGCAGATGGGTCTGGGGTATCCATCGAGAGTTCACCACTACCAACGTCTCCCATACTTGCCTGGGCAGATTTAAACGCGGCTGAGAGCGCTGACATACCTCCAGCAGTCTGCGTAGCCCCTGCCATGACTGAGGCACCGGCTGAGGCCGCAGCAGATGCGGCCATGGTCGCAGCACCTATCGCTGCCCCTGCTCCAAAGCTGCCTATTCCTCCTGACTGTCCTCCAGAACCAACTAAGCCAGCTAACATCGGAGGTAGCTTATTGACCATGGTGAGCAGCACTACGGATGCCACTAGAAGGACGCATAAGCTGTTCAGGTCCGGCGTCCCTTCCTGGAAGGCCTTGTAGTATTGGTCGATGAAGGATTTTCCGATACCGATTAGCAGGATCATGGTGAAGAGCTGGATCCCTATACCGAGTACTGCTTTGTAGAAGCTGATTGCAATGTCTGACGTCCAGCGGCTACCGCCGAAGCCCAGCAAGAAAACGCCGGCATAGGCGAGAAGCCATGCTGAGACGAGTAGTAGCAGCATGTTGACGGCAATGAGGGCTAGAACCACTAACACGACGATTGCAGCAACGAGCATGACGGCAGAGAGGACTGGGGACAGTAACGAGGCAGAGTCGCCTACTTTCGTGAGTATGTTGAAGCCGATATCAACGATACCGGATGGGGATAGACCATTGCCCAGGCCTGACGCGTCAGCGCTAATCTTGCGCATGGTGTCGATGATGGATAGGGATATGGCCGGGCCGTTTATCAGCAGCCACCAGAAAAATCCCAGTGTCCCAAAGAATCTGATCGTTTCTGCAAAGAAGTCTTGAAGACCTGCGTTACGCAAAAGCATCAGCCCGTAAGTCCAAACCATGCTTACGAGTGCCAGACTCCAGAACAGCCAGTTGGCTGCGCTCAGTATCTTGGATTGCCAGGTGATGGCTATTGTGGAAAAGCTCTCGAGTATTTTGTTGAGCATGTTGCCGCTGTCCAGGCCTGCGGCTTGAACGCTTTGCGCGATGCAGAGCGTGGCGATTAGCAAATGAATTGAAATGAGCTTTTTCATAGGGTCACCATTTCCTATCGTTGCTAGGGGTGTTGTTGTGGCCCAGCGCGCATGCGTCCCGAATTTGCTCCTGATCGTGTTTTGGGCGACCAGTGGGATCGTCATTGCAAGTGAGCTTCTTCGAGGTGTTCGACGTATCACAACCGCCCGTGAGAGCTAGTGACAGTGCTATGCAGACTGAAAATCGCCGGTGCATACCTTCCCCCTTACCAAGACTTTTCGACGCTTGGGCTGTTTTGTCCGGACAGTGCGTGGTGATCAGCAGCGAGCTGTTGAGAGTCTCTGTCACCGTTGATCTGGGCTTCGGTCGCCACTGCGTTTTGCTGTGCGACGAGTAGGCTTCGGATTTGAAGAAGCTGGTTGGCTTGAGCGCTGGCTAACTGATTAGCCGATTGGATCGCCTGCATCTGGCCGTTGGCCGTAACAGCGTGATGTTGCATTGCGGCTAAGTTATCGGCGTCTGTTTGTAGGGTGTCTTGTTGGCTATCGACGTTTTTGAGTAATGCGTCACTGGCCTGTTTGCGGGCGGTGCTGGCATCGGCTCGGGCCTTTGAAATGGCTTGCTGATCCTCGCTTGTGCATCCTTGGACGCCAAAGCATGGAGATGCTGAGTAATGCGAAACATCCTGGTACTTGGAGAGATAGCTTTCTAGGCTGCCTGCCTGGTTCTTGTAGTAGGTGAGCGTGTCTTGAGCTGCCAGCAATTTAGAGATGGTCCGATCAGCCTCATCCCATATGTAGGCTGCCGGAGCGGCGGTGTTCTGCAGCATATTCTCGTACTGTTCTAGCTGGGTCTTGTATTGCTCGATCTGCTTAGTGACGGCAGCTACGTTTTGAATAGCGCTGATGGTGGACTGACGAACATTTAATCCGTCGACTACCGGGATGCCGGCAACCGCTTGCTGTACATGCATCGTCGAGAGGGTCAGCAAGCAACCTGCGATAAAACCTTCGGTTTTGTTCATGGAAACTCCAAAGGGAAGCACGTTTCTGAAAAATTGATTTTTTAGCGGCTAAAATTTGAGTGACTGCACCAGTCGCAGCATTTCGTCTTGGTTAGCTTCTATGCGCTTTAGCAGTGCCCTCACTACGTCTGGAGTCATAGCAATACCGGCCAGTGCAAGCTTGGGGTCGTCAGTCAGCCAAAGCTTTAGAAGTCCCCCCAGGCGTCCTTGATCTGCGTTGATCTTCACGAGTTTCATCACGTTCTGCGAATCGATAGTTCCAGTAATTACATGGCCGAGGCTTAGGCGTCTCAGATACTCCGCAACCGTCAGGCTTGCTTGGGCTGCATTTTCTTTAATCAAAGTTTCCTCGTCAGGTAAGACAGGCACTCTCAAGTGCTTGCCATGTTTTCTAGTGTCAGTACCAGAGCTGTTTTTATGCATGGTGTGTTTCTCCTATCTTTGCGAAGAAATTTAGTTCGCGGATGCGAATGGCCTCGCAGAGCAAGTCCACGTTGAGTGCCGATAGGCGCGAATAAGTGATAGTGAAATTGGCTGGCCGGCTTGCCGGTTAGCTAACTTCACCTGTCTTGCCCTGCATTTCAGCGAGTCCGCCGAGGACAGCGAACCATTTTTCTAATGGACTACTGCGTTTGTTATGTCGAACAATTACCATAACAACGCTGTTGAACAGTTATTGATCATGCTGTGAGCGGTTGATCGATTCCGCAACGGCAAATGTTCGATATAGCAAAGCTTGATGATCTACGTGATAAGTTTTCTAGTCAGGTTTTGTACAGAGCTGATGGGCGTGGCGCCGGAATGCCTGATAGCCGTAATTGATCAATTTTTCTTCCCGGAGGGTTTGCCAGATTTGCAAAATTGAACAGCCGTTATCAACTGCATGCTGGATGTCTGCTCTGTGGATTATGAATGCTGCTCGATTCCTGTCTGATTTCGGTGCGTCACTCTTGTTAACTAAGCGTTCTGCGACTCTCAAGGATAAAGGCTTCATAAACCTCCCTGATGCTAAAAATGGTTAGCTTTGCTTGGCCCCTCATTTGTCGATCAGAGGTCGGGTGCGGGGGCGTTTTTACTTCTATTTACTCTTAACTTATTTAAGTGTTCGACTCCTACTATTGACCGCATCGCAGTCTTGACACTTGGGGGGCCATTTTCAGGGTGACGGCCCTGATGTGCCGGTGTTGCTGTGACGCTTGCAGATCTCGGCCCCGGTCTACGGCTGGGCGTTTGAGACGTGAAGTTGTAGGTGCCAGCACGGTATTTTTTGATGGCCCCATGGAGCCATTGCAGTGGCGTGGTCCTGATTGCTCCGGCCTTCAACACAGCCATCAGATCATCCAGCATTCTTTGGCGGTCAGCAGCCTCAACTCCCTCCAGGGCCGATGCGATCTTGGCTCTGGCGCTGTGGGGCTGGTCACTCGAAAAGTGAAGCTCCTGTGCAACAAGATCCCGATCCTCAGCATTCACTGACGTAGTAGTATTATTTTTCTTTTTGGTTTTTGTATTACTAGTATTTATTAGTGGTTGATTTTCCACTCCCCGTTGCGACGCGTGTGGGTTATCCATTCTTGGATTTTCGCCATGTGGTGAAACGCGGTCACCATTCGGTCGATTTTCCCTGATCTGCCAGAGCGTTTTGGTGAACCTTCCACTCGCATCCTGCTGCCTTTCGATCAGCAGATATCCGGCTCTCTCTAGCTCTCTCAGGCCGGTTCTTGTAGCGGTCTCTCCTGTATCTTTTTGGTTGGCCAGGTATGTGATGCTTAGCCACTTAAAGTTGGGAGGAAGAGACCATAGAAATGAGATCAACCCTACTGCTTTCCAGCTAAGCCGCTTGTCACGGATTATATGGTTGGGCAGCATTGTGAAATTGTTAGTGACGTTTCTTTCAAAAATTACTGTTTCGGACATTGCGATTATCCTTGGTCGATGACTTTTGCAATGTCAGCGGTACGAAAGTACACCCTTCGTCCCAGCTTTACTCGGCAGGGAAGTATCTTTCGAGATAGGTCATTGTCGCCGCCCAGACTGATTCTAAGACCGTCCTTGCTCCTATGAAGGATCTCCGCTAACTGCTCAATCGAAAGTAAGGTGGCGCCAGCGTATCGTGCCAGCAACGTTTCTTCTGTTGTCATTTTGATCGCTCGGTCATGAGATTTTAGCGATGATAAGACTGTTTATTTGTAAGTTGGAAGTGTTTTTGAATGTATTTTTGAAGCCTAAGTTAGTTTAGCTAAACTTGCCGGGTGTTTATGTAGCTAAAGTTTGTATTTTGAGTTGTTGGTCATTGACGCTAGGTCGAATGTTTTAGCGAGATTTTAGCCGCTAAAATTTATAGCGGCTTTCCCTTTGTTTCGATATTTACGTTGATTCGGATTGTGCGGGTCTTGATTTAGCTATACTTTTTTACTTGGGGAGTCATTGATTTTATCAAGCTTGGCAACTAAGTCTTCTGCGCGTAGATGTGTATAACGTTTAAGCATCTGCATCGATTTATGCCCGCTGATAGCTGATACCTCCTGGTCAGATAGCCCTCCTTCGACAAGCCGACTCACTGCTTCATGGCGCAGGTCGTGAAACCTGAAGTCAGGCAGATCGAGCTTCTTCTTCAACTGCCCCCAAATTTTCGTGAAGGTATACGGGCGACGTTTTTTGTCCTTTCCAGGCTCACCGAAAAACACCAGGTTGCAGTCGATTGGTCGCACCGGGTTGTCCATAGCAGCTTTAAAAACTTCAGTAGCGCGCTTGCTCAGTGGAACGGTCCGGGAAGCGTCGTTCTTTGTGTCTGAGAGGCGTATGACGCGCTTTGCCAGATCTACCTGAGGTCGTCGCAGGGATGAGATCTCAGAGGAGCGCATACCCGTTTCCAGGGCGATGCGCACAATCCAACCCAGCATAGGGTTGCTGTGTCGATTCACGGCCGCGAGCAAATGGCGTTCTTCGTCCGGCGATAGTCGTCGGTCACGACCGTCTCCCGGGCTTGGCTTGCGAATGTTCAGTACCGGGTTGAACGTCAGACCCAATCCCCATTCCTGAATAGCGACGGTGTACAGGTGGCTCAACAGAGCCAGCTCAAGTCGAACAGTGTTGTTGCTGATGTTTCCATCGCGGCCGGGCTCACTCAGTCGCTTGTCGCGATAGCCGGCGATGATTTCAGCGGAAAGGGCAGCGAGAGAATATTTGCCCAGGTGCTCGATGAGCTTCTTGGCTTTGGTGATTTCACCGCGTTGGGTGCTGGGCTTCTTGGTGGGGGTGATGTCGTTCAGGTAGCGCTTGAGTGCAGCCTCAAGCGTCATGCGCTCGGAGCCGCTTCGCTGGATGTACACACCTCTGACCATTTCGTCTTCGGTACGTCGAGACCAGTCCTCCGCATCACGCTTGGTGCGAAAGGTTTTAGCCACGGTTGGCCAGCCAGTTTTGCGAATCAGAGCCTTCCAGGTGCCGGAAGGAGTTTTGACGAGTGTTGCCATGAGAGGGTGCTCCTAGGCGGCTGGCGAGCCAGCACTGTACCTAATTTGTACCCGTGGAGCGTAGGACTGTAACGACAGGGACCAACCCAAAAACACGAAAGCCGCGCAGTGCGCGGCTTTTAAGGTGGTGGGCCCAGTAGGACTCGAACCTACGACCAAGGGATTATGAGTCCCCTGCTCTAACCAACTGAGCTATAGGCCCTCAGTAGGTCGCGGATTATAGCGATGGTTTGCTGGCTGTGCTATCCGAAAAATCCGAAACGTTCATACGAAGAAACCTCGCGCTGAATTCTTCGGCTCTTAGGGGGGGGCTGACGATGAAGCCCTGGATCTGTTCGCAGCCTTCCAGGGCGAGGAATTCCTGCTGTTCCGGGGTTTCCACGCCTTCGGCGATGACGGTAAGTTGCATGCTGCGCCCCAGCGCGATGATTGCACGCACGATGGCGGCGTCGTGGGGGTCGTCGGGTAGGCCGTAGACGAAGGATTGGTCGATTTTGAGGGTGTCCAGCGGCAGTCGCTTGAGGTAGCTGAGGGATGAGTAGCCGGTGCCAAAGTCGTCGATGGCGAGCAGGACGCCAAGTGCTTTCAGTTTATGCAGTACGACCAAGGCTTCTTCGGCCTGGCTCATGATGAAATTTTCTGTGATTTCCAGTTGCAGGCAGCCGGGCTGGAGATCGAACGCTCTGAGCAGATGCTCGATGCGGTGGAGCAGGTTGGGTTGGCGCAGCTGCATGCCGGCCAGGTTCACCGAGAGCGGACCGAACGGTCTGTAGATCTTGTTCCACTCGAACATCTGGCGACAGGCGTTTTCGAGGACCCAATCGCCGATCTGCAGGATCATGCCGTTTTCTTCAGCGAGGGGAATGAAGTGTTCGGGTGGCACGTCGCCGAAAGTGGGGTGGCGCCAACGAAGCAGGGCTTCTGCACCCACCAGCCGTTGTGACAGCAGGCAAAATTTTGGCTGATAGAAAAGGCTCAGTTCGTTGCGCTCGATGGCGCGCCGGAGTTCATGCTCGAGTGCAATTCGTTCGCTGGCCTGTGCGGTGAGGTCGCGGGTGTAGCGTTCGACCCGATTGCGCCCTTTGGCTTTGGATCGATACATCGCGGCATCGGCATTTTTGACCAGTGTGGCGACATCGCTGCCATCGTTGGGAAACAGGCTGGTACCAATGCTCGCGCTGATAAAGAACTCATGCTCGCCCGCTTGAAAGGGCGCGTTGAAGCACACCAGCAGTTTATTCGCGACGGCTTCGGCGTCGCTTGGGTGTAGCAGGCCGGGCAGCAGGATGATGAATTCATCGCCACCCAGGCGTGCGACGGTGTCGACATCGCGTAACTGCTCTTTAAGACGCAGCGCGATGCCTTTGAGCAGCAGATCACCCACGGGGTGACCGAGGCTGTCGTTGATGTGCTTGAAACGGTCCAGGTCGAGAAATAGCACGGCGCCATGGCCGCATACTTCCTGACTGTGGTTGAGTGCTGCTTGCAGGCGATTTTCGAACAAGGTGCGATTGGGCAGGCCGGTCAGTGGATCGTGGTGGGCCTGATAGTCGAGGCGTGCCTGCGCTTGTTTGAGGCTGGAAATATCGGCGAACACTGCGACAAAATGGGTAATCACCTGCTCCGGGTTACGTACCGCGCTGATCGTCAGCCAGCTTGGGTAAAACTCTCCGTTCTTGCGCCGATTGCTGATTTCACCTTGCCAATGCCCTTTGGCCGTCAACTGGTACCACATGGCGGCATAGAAGGCGCTGTCATGCTGGCCTGACGCGAGCAGGCGAGGGGTCTGACCGAGGGCTTCGTGCTCGCTGTAGCCGGTAATTTCGGTGAACGCGCGGTTTACGGCGTTGATCCTCTGTTGGGTGTCGGTGATCAATACGCCCTCGGCTGTGCTCTCGAACACCGTGGCGGCCAGTTGCAGTTTTTCCTGCATTTGATGGCGTTCAGTGATGTCGCGGGCGATGGTCAGCATGCAGTCTTCACCGCCGATTGGCAGCGGCCTCGCGGACATTTCACACAGCCTGATCTGACCATCCCTACGACGAATATGGCTGCTGAAATCGCGAACAAAGCCATCGCGCCTCATCTGCTCGATCATTTGGTTGCGCTCGTTCAGATCGGCCCAGATGCCTAGATCGAGGGTCGAGTGATCGAGGGACAGCGTGCTGTTGTAACCGGTGATCCGGCTGAAACCTTCATTGACTTCAACCAGCAGGCCATCACTTTGGCGGGTGATGAGCAGGCCGTCCGGGGATGAGTGGAAGGCCTTGGCGAACTTCTCTTCGGATATTTGCAGTTGCTGTTGAGCCTCTTTGAGTGGGCTGATGTCGCGCACCACCACCACGAGCGCCGGTGTCGAGTCGAGGTCGAATGGTTCTGCTGAAATCAGACCAGTGAACATGCGTCCGTCCTGGCGGCGAAAGGGCATTTCCAGGTTGCGGATGCTGCCGCCTTGTACGCGCATCAGCAGGCTTGGGCCAATGCCCGGAACGCCCCAGATATTGAGCTCGGTTGCGGTTTTACCGATGGCCTCCACGGCAGTGATGCCGACCTGCTCTTCAAACGCTTTGTTGGCCTCGAGCAGGCAGCCATCGGACAGACGAGCGATCACCAGGATGTCTGGGCACTGCCTGAACACCGAGGCGAACTTCTCCTCAGACAGGCGCAGAGCATTTTCTGTTTGCTTGGTTTCGCTGATGTCGATCATCAGCCCGCGCATCACCGGTTTGTGGCCATGCTCGATCAGGCTGACAATATTGCGCACCCACAGGCTCTTGCCGTCGGCTCTGATGACCCGGTAGTCGAGGCTGTGGTCCTTGCCGAGTTGGGTTTCCTGCCTGGAAAACTGCTCGGCCTCTTCGATGTCTGCCGGGTGCACGATGCTGCGCCAGAATCCGGGTTTGAGCCAATGAGTCAATGGATAACCGAGCAGGTTTTCTGCGTGGGGGGAGACATAGCTGTAGGTGCAATCGCTCATGCTCGCTTCCCAGGCGATGGCAGAGAGGCTTTCGACCAGCCCGCGATAGTGGTATTCGCTGCTGCGTAGTTCCTGCTCCAGAGCAACCCGTCGTGAGATCTCCGAGCTAAGCCGGCGATTGATGCGAATGACTACGATGAGCACGGTGGACAGCAACAGCAAACCTGGAAGCCCGTAGAGCAGGAAGTCCCGCCAGAACGTGGAGTGATCGAGCGCGCCGCTCACCCAGCGTTCCCGAATGCTGCTGATTTCTGATGGGCTCAGGTCGGCCAGGACTTTATCCATGATGCCGATCAGCATGGTTTGATCGCGCGGGACGGCCATCGCCAGTTGATAGCGATACGGCGTTTCACCGCTAACATAGATGCCCTCAAGCTTGAGGTGGCGCAAGCTCCAGACGCTGGACGCCAGATCACCCACGACGGCATCCACCTGGTCGGTGGCCAAGGCCTGCAGGGCGGAACTGACGTTGGGCAGGGCGACTAGATTTAGGTCTGGGTGGTGGGTGCGCAGGAGCTCATGAGGCGCATAGCCATCAACGACGGCAACTCTAAGGCCGTAAAGCTCTTTCAGGCTATTGGGATGTGCGCCGCCGTCATGGGCAAGAATAACAATCGGAAAATCCAGGTAAGGGCGGGTGAACGACAGATATTTCTGGCGCTCTGGTGTCGACATTATTGCGGGCAGTAAATCTATATCGCCACGTTTGGCTTGGTTTAAAACGTCACTCCAGCCGACCGGCTCAATCGGATGCAATGTGACAGCGAGACGCTTTTCGATCAGTGCGACGTACTCCATCGCAAGCCCCTGATAGAGCCCGTTTTCATCGAGAAATTCAAAAGGAGGCCACGAGGCATCGATGCCCAGGCGAAGTTCTTTATGTGAACTAAGCCAGGTAGTTTCTTCATCCGAAAGGGTCAAGGCGTTGGCCGTTAGTGTCGTGCCGATCATGCAAAAGAAAATAATGACCGACAGTCGTGGCATGGCAGCCTCGGTTCGACAGAAAGGAAATGATACGAGTGTAGACGGGCGTCGAAAAGGGTGGGAAAACTTAATGCTGCACAATGCAAAACCCCCAGCAGGGCTGGGGGTTTTGTTGTTTCGTGCTTACTTACTCGTCGAGGAACGAACGCAGATGTTCGCTTCTCGTCGGGTGGCGCAACTTGCGGAGCGCCTTGGCTTCGATCTGACGAATCCGCTCGCGGGTTACGTCAAACTGCTTACCGACTTCTTCAAGCGTGTGGTCGGTATTCATGTCGATGCCGAAGCGCATACGCAGAACCTTGGCTTCCCGAGCGGTCAGGCCCGAGAGCACTTCGCGCGTGGCTTCCTTGAGGCTTTCGACCGTGGCGACATCGATTGGCGACTGCATAGTCGAGTCTTCGATGAAGTCACCCAGGTGCGAATCTTCGTCGTCGCCGATCGGGGTTTCCATGGAGATCGGCTCTTTAGCGATCTTCAATACCTTACGGATTTTATCCTCAGGCATTTCCATGCGTTCGCCCAACTCTTCCGGGGTCGGTTCGCGACCCATTTCCTGCAACATCTGCCGGGAAATACGGTTGAGCTTGTTGATCGTCTCGATCATGTGCACCGGAATACGGATGGTGCGGGCCTGGTCGGCGATCGAGCGGGTAATCGCTTGACGGATCCACCAGGTGGCATAAGTCGAGAACTTGTAACCACGACGGTATTCGAACTTGTCCACCGCTTTCATCAAGCCGATGTTGCCTTCCTGGATCAGATCGAGGAACTGCAGGCCACGGTTGGTGTACTTTTTGGCGATGGAGATCACCAGACGCAAGTTGGCTTCAACCATCTCTTTCTTCGCGCGGCGGGCCTTGGCCTCACCGATCGACATGCGACGGTTGATGTCCTTGATCTCGGAAATCTTCAAACCTGTTTCGGTTTCGAGCGCGATCAGCTTTTGCTGGCAGCGCTGGATATCCGGTTGCAGGCGGCCAATGGCTTCAGCATATTTGCCTTTGCCTTTAGCCAGCGCATCAGTCCAGCTCTCGTCGACTTCGTTGCCTGGGAACAGGCGAAGGAAATCGGTGCGCGGCATACGTGCATCACGTACGCATAGCTGCATGATGGCGCGTTCCTGAGCACGCAAGCGCTCAAGTGCGCTGCGAACACGCTCGACCAGGCCTTCAAACTGTTTAGGAACCAGTTTGATCGGCATGAACAGCACGGCCAGTGCAATCAGCTCGGCAGTTGCCTGCTTGCTGCCGCGACCATGCTTTTTCAATGCCTTGCGGGCAATTTCCATTTGATCGGAAACTGCACCGAAGCGCTGCTGAGCAATGATCGGATCCGGGCCGCTTTCGACTTCTTCTTCGTCGTCGGTTGCGGTTTCGTCCTTCTCTTCCTCGTCGTCGTCACCTTCAGCAGCTTTCGCTGTTTTCGGATCGACAGGCGGCGGCACTTCGGCTGGCGGCGCAATGCCGTCATCCGGGTCGATGTAACCGCTCAGAACATCGGAAAGACGTCCGCCTTCGGTCGTGACTCGTGTGTATTCGGAGAGAATATGGTCAACCGTGCCAGGGAAGTGCGCAATTGCGCCCATCACTTCACGGATGCCCTCTTCGATACGCTTGGCGATTTCAATTTCGCCTTCACGGGTCAGAAGCTCGACCGTGCCCATTTCGCGCATATACATGCGCACAGGGTCAGTCGTGCGACCAATGTCGGTTTCGACCGCAGCCAACGCTGCAGCCGCTTCTTCAGCGGCTGCCTCATCGGTGTCGGAGTCGGCCAACATAAGGGCGTCCGCATCCGGGGCGCTCTCGTGTACGGGAATCCCCATGTCATTAATCATGCGGATGATGTCTTCCACCTGTTCCGGATCTGAAATATCCTCCGGCAGGTGGTCGTTGACCTCTGCGTAAGTCAGATACTTCTGCTCACGACCCAGGGTGATCAACTCTTTGATACGAGACTGCTGTTGCGCTTTTCCGGACATAACACCCTATCCACTGAAGGTCTTGGCGGGCAAAAAACAAGCCGAGGATTATACCCGAGCTATGACCTCACGCGCCAGTTGAGGTCGGGGTTTGTGCAGGAACTTTGCGTTTTAACAGGCTGAGTAGCTGGACTTTCTCTTCCGCACTCAACCCTGTTTGACGTTCTTTCCTGATCAGATGATCTAGACTGCGCTCGCGTTGGCGGGCGGATAAGCTAGATATAGTGTCGAAAAACTGTTGTTCAAGGTTATCGGCCTCAATCAGCCATTCTTTCTCTGCCAATGCGCGCAACAATCGGCCTTGTTCGGTGCCGTGCCAACGCGCAATCAATTGAAGTGAACGTAGCGTGGGGTTTTTCTGCAGTGCTTCGAGCAGAGAAACCAGTAGCTGCGCGTAAATATGATCTTCCGCAGCCAATTGGCTCGCGTCTTCGACTTTTGCGGCCAGTTGCGGGTGATGCAAAAGTGTTCGTAGGGCAGTCAGCGTCGGTGGTTCAACCGTCGCCGGCGTGCGTGGCCCTCGCGGTTCGAAGTCAGGCCGTTTGCCTTTCTTGTCCCAGGGCTTTTTATCCCACTTCTTTTGACCGCCGGCTTTCTTTGGCGTCCATTCCGGCTGCGCTTCATAGGCATTGTGAGGCTGATAATCAGCGTAGTCGGGAATGGCGTCGTAATCTATGTTCGGGTCATAACTGGGTGGTGCTTCGGTCGGCGCGCTCTGCACCAACTGATGAACGGCCTCACTGTTGAGCCCGGTAATTTCGCTCAAGCGCTGACGCATGAGGGTGCGCAAATTAGCGCCCGGCACTTTGTCGATCAGCGGCGCGGCCAGGGTCGCCATGTGGGCCTTGCCCTCCAGCGAGCGCGGGTCGGCTTCTTTGGTCAGCTGCTCGAAAAAGTAATCGGCCAGCGGCTGTGCGTGCTGGTTGATCCGTGCCTTGAATGCATCGGTCCCTTCTGAGCGGACCAGCGTATCCGGGTCTTCGCCTTCAGGCAGGAACAGGAAGCGCGCTCGTCGCCCATCCTGAAGGCTCGGCAGAGCCGCTTCCAGTGCGCGCCAGGCGGCATTGCGGCCGGCCTGATCGCCGTCGAAACAAAACAGTACGTTGGGGACTACTCGAAAGAGTCGCTTGAGGTGCTCTTCGCTGGTGGCGGTCCCTAGCGTGGCGACGGCGTTGCGCAAGCCTTGCTGGGCGAGGGCGATGACGTCCATATAGCCCTCGACCACGATGATTTCATCGAGGTTGCGGTTGTGCTTGCGCGCTTCGAAAAGGCCGTAGAGCTCCTGCCCTTTGTGAAATACCGGTGTTTCCGGCGAGTTCAGGTATTTGGGTTTGTCATCGCCCAATACTCGACCGCCAAATGCAATGACCCGGCCGCGACTGTCGTGGATCGGAAACATCACGCGGTCACGAAAACGGTCATAGCGCTTGCCGGTTTCGGCGTTTTCAATCAGTAAGCCAGCGTCGATCATGGCTTTCTGCTGCAGGGTATCGCTGCTCAAGTGTTTATACAGGTTGTCCCAGCCGGGCGGAGCAAAGCCCAGGCCGAAATCGCGGGCGATTTCGCCGGACAGGCCTCGGCCTTTCAAATAGTCCACCGCCGATTTGCGCGTCGGATGATTTTTCAGGGCTTGACGATAAAACTCGGCAGCTGCCGTTAGCAGCGGGTACAGCGGTGAGTCAGTCGGCTGTCGGGGTTTTTGGCCCTTGACGCCTTGTTCGTGCGGGACTTCCATGCCAGCGGCTTTGGCCAGTTCCTCGACAGCCAGAGGGAAATCCAGGTTGTCATGGTCCATGATGAAGCCGAGGGCATTGCCGCCTGCGCCACAGCCGAAACAGTAATAGAACTGTTTGTCTGGGCTGACGCTGAACGACGGGGTTTTTTCTTTGTGGAACGGACAGCAGGCGCTGTAATTTTTCCCGGTTTTCTTCAATTGCAGACGTGAGCTGACAACATCGACGATGTCGGTGCGGTTCAGAAGGTCGTCAATAAAGCTCTGGGGAATTAGCCCGGCCATGGCGTTCTCATCATCAGGCGGCCCGCCAGCAACATCGTGGCGAAACTGAAACGTAGCTACATTGACCGGCGCGATTAACCTTCGCGGGCCACTGCGTTCACTAAGCTGACATTGGGAGACGCTGCCTTGATTGAGCTTCTTTCGAAGATCAGCGAGGCGTGCTCGTCATGCGCGTTGATTCATGCGTCAGTGTAGACGTGATCAATGCAGCCTGAACTGAATCAGACTAGACGTGCTTGGATGGGGTTTGTCTGAGACGCAGTTGACGTGCACCTGCGGCTTAGACAGCCTCTGTCAGTGGAGCGTGAGGCTTTAGGTGCAACAACTGCCGGCAGCCCGGCTTTTGGGCCGGGCGTGGCAGAAGCTTGCGACAGACGTCTGTAAATTAATACAGACGAACGGCGCGGCGCTGTTCGCGCTGAACTTTCTTGGCGTGACGCTTAACAGCAGCTGCTGCTTTACGCTTACGCTCCGAAGTCGGTTTCTCGTAAAATTCGCGGCTACGAACTTCAGCCAAAACACCGGCTTTTTCGCAGGAGCGCTTGAAACGACGCAGAGCTACGTCGAAGGGTTCGTTCTCTTTAACTTTGACGGCTGGCATCCAGAGCTACCTTCATTCATTACCGGGGTCAACGACTCGTGCAAAAACTGCACATAAGTTCGTCGGTTTTTAAGGGTTGCGGATGTTAACCCCTCATTGAGAGGAATGCAAAGCCTCTGATCGAAAACCGCTAGTCGGGGGCTGGAGTGACGACTATTATGCGCGCCTTCGAATAAGGCGCAAACCCATGCTAGTACTGGGATTAGAAACCTCCTGCGACGAAACCGGCGTCGCACTTTACGACAGTGAACGGGGCCTGCTGGCCGATGCATTGTTCAGTCAAATCGACCTGCATCGCGCGTACGGCGGCGTTGTGCCCGAGTTGGCTTCGCGTGATCACGTCAAGCGTATGCTGCCGTTGATCCGCGAGGTGCTGGCGCAAGCGCACTGTGTTGCGACCGACATCGACGCCATTGCCTACACCGCAGGCCCTGGTTTGGTCGGGGCGTTGCTGGTAGGCGCGTCCTGTGCTCAGGCGCTGGCCTTTGCCTGGGGCATTCCGGCCTTGGGCGTGCACCACATGGAAGGGCATCTTTTGGCGCCGATGCTCGAAGAAAATCCTCCGGAATTCCCGTTCGTCGCTTTGTTGGTTTCCGGCGGCCATACGCAGTTGGTTAGGGTCGATGGGATCGGTCTTTATCAACTGCTGGGCGAGACGCTCGATGACGCGGCGGGTGAGGCGTTCGACAAGACTGCGAAAATGATGGGCCTGAATTATCCGGGTGGTCCGGAGATTGCGCATCTGGCCAGCCAAGGCGTTGCAGGCCGTTTCGTTTTTCCGCGGCCGATGACCGACCGACCTGGTCTGGCATTCAGTTTCAGTGGCTTGAAAACCTCTGCCTTGAACACGTGGCATCAGTGCCAGCGTGCTGGAGACGACGGTGAGCAAACCCGTTGCGACATCTCTCTGGCCTTCCAGCATGCGGTGGTAGAGACTTTGACCATCAAGTGCAAGCGCGCCCTCAAACAGACCGGCCTCAAGCGTCTGGTCATTGCGGGTGGCGTCAGTGCCAATAAGGCGTTGCGCCTGTCGCTGGAAAAAATGCTTGGCGAACTGCATGGCAGCGTTTTTTATGCGCGCCCCGAGTTCTGTACGGATAACGGCGCGATGATCGCGTTTGCCGGCTGTCAGCGTTTGCAGGCGGGGCAGAAAGAGGATTTGAGTATCAGCGTGCGTGCGCGCTGGCCGATGGAGCAGTTGACGGGTCTGTAACGGCGTCTGCTTGAGTCACGTTCATGACGATGATTCAAAAATGCCGTTCGCGCCCGGCAAACAGGTCGCGTAAATTGCCGCGATGGCGCCACACGATCAATAGGGTGAGGATGCTCATTGGCAGTAGCGCTTGAGGCTCCTGCCACGCCAGTAATGGCAGGGTCAGAGGGGTGGCGATCAGCGCCGCGAGCGAGCTGGTGCGGGTCAGGTAGAACACCAGCAGCCAGGCGCAGATAGCCAGCGCGGCAGCGGGCGGGAACAGGCCCAACAGCATGCCTGCCGCTGTGGCAACACCCTTGCCGCCACGGAAGCGAAAGTACACCGGAAACAAATGACCCAGGACCGCGCAAAGCCCTACCCAGGCTTGCTGTTGAGGATCGAGGCCAAGCAGATTGGCGGTCAGAACCGGCAGCAGGCTTTTGCAAACGTCGCCGATCAGGGTTAGAACGGCGAGCTTCTTGCCCGCCAGGCGCAACATGTTTGTCGCGCCAGCGTTGCCGGAACCGCTGGCTCGCGGGTCAGGGCTGCCAGTGAGGCGGCTGAGTAGAATCGCAAAGGACAGCGAGCCGAGCAGGTAGGCGAGGATCGCCAGTAACCAAAACATGCTAACCATTCCGGGTGAGGACGCCCTGATTCTAACGGCGCATCGCGCCCTTGTCGTGCAGCGGAGAAAAGTGCTTGGACAGAGTTTTTATCGAGGGTCTGGAAGTCGATACCGTTATCGGCGCCTATGACTGGGAGCGTGGCATTCGCCAGTGCTTGCGTCTTGACCTGAGCTTTGCCTGGGACAATCGACCCGCCGCGGCGGGCGATGACCTGAGCAAGGCACTCGACTACGCTAGCGTTTCGACACGGATTCAGGCATTTGCCGAACAAGCTGAATTCCAGTTGGTCGAAACGTTTGCCGAGCGTTTGGCTGAGGTGTTGATGAGTGAATTCCAGATCCCCTGGCTGCACCTCAAACTGACCAAGCCAGGCGCCGTTGCGGCGGCGGCTGGTGTAGGCGTGGAGATCGAGCGCGGATGTCGCTAACCCAGATATATCTAGGCCTCGGCAGCAATATCGAGCGCGAAACGCACCTGCATGCAGGGCTTGAAGCGCTCGATGGATTCTTGCAGGAAATGACCTGTTCGCCGGTATTCGAAAGCCAGCCGGTGGGCATCAAAAGCGGACCGTTTTTTAATCTGGTGGTGACGGGGTATACCGATCTGCCGCTGATGGAGCTGGACCGTCGATTGAAATTCATCGAAGCGGACAACGGTCGCTATGCTCCGGAGCGTCGGGGTTTGCCGTTGGACATCGACGTACTGCTCTATGGCGAGCAGGTTGGTAATTTCGATGGTTTGATTCTGCCGCGTGCGGAAATCCTGAAGAATGCGTTCGTATTGTGGCCGCTGTCGTTGATTGCGCTGGAGCGGCTGCATCCTGGCGTGAACAGAACCTTCAAGGATTTGTGGCAAGACGCGCAGATCGATCAGGTCCTGGCGCCTGTGGCGTTTGAGTGGCGAGGCAGGCAGTTGACCTCTGAGGCCCTGTTAAGCACTCATCCCCGGCAATAGGTTATGGCGTCTGACAGGCCGCCTTCGCGGATAAATCCGCGAAGGCCTTGGCCCTGCCACCGCAGGTCTCAATCGCTATACGTTGCCTTGTAAACGTGCACCGCCTTCAGGCGCTCACGCTTCAACGCTTCGCCCAGCTCCGGCCCTTCGAAGCCCTGATCCCGTAACGGCTGTACCGCCACGGTTCGTGCTGCGTTGGCGGCGCCTCGCAAGTAATCGGCCTGCGGGTAATCGCGCTGCTCCAGGCCCAAGCGACCTCGGGCATCCATCTCGCACGCCGCGATAAACTCTTCGAAACGTTGTGGTCGACGGTAAATATCGAAGTTTTGCAGCAGATCAAACAACGTGGATGCTTTTAGCTCCAGCGCCCGATGCCCGTGGGTGTGGTACTGGCCGACCAGCATTGCCAGCTCCTGACAATCCCGAGGAACCTTGAAACGTGCATTCACTGCTTTGATCAGGCGCAGGCCTGTGTGCTCGTGTGCGATGTGTTGCGGCCATTCGCTCTCTGGGGTCAGGCCTTTGCCCAAATCATGCAGCAGGCACGCCCAGCGCACGCTCAGCGGCTGTTGATGGATGGCAGCCTGCTCAAGGACGCTGAGTACGTGCAGGCCGGTGTCGATTTCCGGATGGTGCGCTGCGGGCTGCGGCACGCCGAACAGCGCATCCACTTCCGGAAACAACACCTTGAGTGCGCCGCACTCGCGCAGGACCTGAATGAATACCTGCGGCTGGTTTTCCATCAGTGCGCGGGAGATTTCTTTCCAGCTGCGCTCTGGGGTCAGCGCCTCCAACTCGCCGGACTCGCTGAGCTGTTGCATCAGTGTCATCGTCTCTGGCGCGATGCTGAAACCGTCCGGTGCATAACGTGCGGCGAAGCGAGCGACACGCAGTACGCGCAAAGGATCTTCGGCAAACGCCGGGGAAACATGCCGTAAAATTCGTGATTTAAGGTCTTCTTGGCCATGAAAGGGGTCGGTCAACTGACCCTGCTTATCCTCGGCAATCGCATTGATCGTAAGGTCGCGGCGAATCAAATCCTCTTCGAGCGTGACCTCGGGGCTGGCGTGGAAGGTGAAGCCGCCATAGCCTCTGCCGCTCTTGCGTTCAGTCCGGGCGAGGGCATATTCCTCACCGGTTTTCGGGTGCAGGAACACGGGGAAATCAATGCCCACCGGGCGAAAACCCTGGCTGAGCATTTCGTCGGTGGTCGCGCCCACTACCACCCAATCGATATCGGCGACGCGCTTGCCCAAGAGGCGATCACGTACTGCACCACCCACTTTATAAATCTGCATAAAAAACCTCCGTAAGCCCGACAGAATAACCTTTGCGTCGTGCTCACGGAGGTTAAAACCAAAAACGGCTGCTACCACTTAGAGGTGAATGACCGCCAAATCGAGCCGGGGATATTCACTGTCGGCATGATCTCCTTTCGGGGGGACGTGGTGGGTTTTCATGATCTGATCGCCTTGCAGCGTCTCCAGATGAATATCGAAGCCCCATAGGCGGTGCAGGTGCTTGAGTACTTCGTCAGTGGACTCTCCCAGCGGTTTGCGATCGTGCTGTTGGTGGCGCAGGGTCAGGGAGCGGTCGCCACGGCGGTCGATGCTGTAGATCTGAACGTTAGGCTCGCGGTTGCCCAGGTTGTACTGCGCAGCCAGTGTTTCCCGAATGGTCTTGTACCCCGGTTCGTCATGGATGGCGGGTACGAGCAGATCGTCCTTTTGATCGTCGTCCATGATGCTGAACAGTTTCAGGTCGCGAATCACCTTGGGCGACAGGTACTGCAGGATGAAACTCTCGTCCTTGAAGCTGCTCATGGCGAACTTGATAGTGGCCAGCCAGTCGCTGCCTGCGATGTCCGGGAACCAGTGGCGGTCTTCGTCGGTGGGGTGCTCGCAAATCCGCCGGATATCCCGGTACATGGCGAACCCCAGGGTGTAGGGGTTGATGCCGCTGTAATACGGGCTGTCAAACCCCGGCTGGTAGATGACGCTGGTGTGCGATGTCAGGAACTCCATCATGAAGCCCTCTGTCACCAGGCCTTCATCGTAGAGATCGTTCATCAAGGTGTAGTGCCAGAAGGTCGCCCAGCCTTCATTCATCACCTGCGTCTGGCGTTGCGGGTAAAAGTACTGCGCAATCTTGCGCACAATCCGCACCACTTCTCGCTGCCAGGGCTCCAGCAGCGGCGCATGTTTTTCGATGAAGTACAGGATGTTTTCCTGTGGCTCGGAGGGAAAGCGAGCGTTGTCCTTGTCGCTGTTTTTATCCGCGCCTTTTGGAATGGTCCGCCACAGATCGTTGATCTGCTTCTGCAGGTGTTCTTCACGGTCTTTCTGCCGGCGGCGTTCTTCTTCGGCAGAAATCGGGTAGGGACGTTTGTAGCGGTCGACGCCATAGTTCATTAGCGCGTGGCAAGAGTCGAGCAGATCCTCCACCGCGTCGATGCCATGGCGTTCTTCGCACTGCATGATGTACTGCTTGGCGAACACAAGGTAATCGATGATCGAGCTGGCATCCGTCCAGGTACGGAACAGGTAATTGCCTTTGAAGAAGCTGTTGTGCCCGTAGCAGGCATGCGCCACCACCAGCGCCTGCATACAGATGGTGTTTTCTTCCATCAGGTAAGCAATGCAGGGGTCGGAGTTGATGACGATTTCATAGGCCAGGCCCATCTGGCCGCGGCTGTAGGATTTTTCAGTGCTGAGGAAGTGTTTGCCGTAGGACCAATGGTGATAACCCAGCGGCATGCCGACGGATGCATAGGCGTCCATCATCTGCTCGGCGGTGATCACCTCGATCTGGTTGGGGTAGGTATCCAGGGCGTAACGCTTGGCGATACGGCCGATTTCCCGGTCATAGGCCTGGATCAGTTCGAAGGTCCACTCTGAACCCGTGGACAGGGGTTGGCGCTTCTGCTCTCTAGCGGTCATGTGGCTAACCTGCGCTGGAAGAGTTCACGGAATACCGGATAGATATCACCGGCAGAGACCAGCTGTTGCTGGGCAAACGTATCGGCGAACGCTTCGCGGATGCGCTCGTATTCAAACCACAATGCTTGATGTTCGCGTGGGGTGATTTCCACATAAGTGTAGTACTGCACGAAAGGCATGATCTGCTTGATCAGGATGTCGCGGCAGATCGGTGAGTCATCGTTCCAGTTATCGCCGTCCGAAGCCTGCGCCGCGTAAATGTTCCACTCGTTGGTTGGGTAACGCTCGGCCATGATCTCCTGCATCAGTTTCAGCGCGCTGGAAACGATGGTGCCGCCAGTTTCCCGGGAGTAGAAGAATTCCTCCTCGTCGACTTCGCGGGCGCTGGTGTGATGTCGAATGAACACGACGTCGATTTTGTCGTAGTTACGCTTGAGGAACAGATACAGCAGGATGAAAAAGCGCTTGGCGATGTCCTTGGTCGCCTGGGTCATAGAGCCGGAGACGTCCATCAGGCAAAACATCACCGCTTTGGAGCTGGGGTTGGGTTGCTTGACCAACAGGTTGTATTTGAGGTCGAAGGTGTCCAGGTAGGGCACCCGATGAATGCGGGCGTTGAGTCGTTCAATTTCGGTCTCCAGCGCCTGAATATCGCCGAAATTGTCAGGTTCTTCGCGCTTCATGCGCTCAAGTTCGCTGATAGCTTCGCGCAGTTTTGCCCGACTGCTGCCGGACAGCGCAATGCGTCGTGCGTGGGCTGAACGCAGGGTACGGATGATATTGATCCGTGAAGGATTGCCCTCGTTGCTGATTCCCGCGCGTACGGTCTTGTAGGTGTCGGTGCCCGTCAGGTTGCGTTTGACCAGGTTGGGCAACTCGAGGTCTTCGAACATGAACTCCAGAAATTCTTCCTGGGTAATCTGGAAGACGAACTCATCCATACCCTCGCCGGAATTACTGGCCTTGCCCGGGCCTTTTCCGCCCCCCCCTCCTTGTGGGCGGGCGATATGTTCGCCGGTGGTGAATTCCTTATTGCCAGGATGAACGACGGTCTGTTTGCCGCCGCGACCATGATGAAGTACCGGTTCATCGATATCGCGACCGGGAATACTGATCTGCTCGCCATGCTCCATATCGGTAATGGATCGGCGGCTGACAGCCTCTTCTACTGCTTTTTTGATGTGGTCACGGTAACGCCGCAGGAAACGCTGGCGGTTTACCGTGCTCTTGTTCTTGCCATTGAGACGTCGGTCGATCACATAACTCATGACTGCTCCTTCGAAGCTGTCTTGAAAAATGGCGGGCTGGCATGACGGTTAGAGCAATGTGACAGGTGAACGCCACCTTTGCTCTGTCTGAGCCTCGCTGTCGATTTCTAAAACAACCTCTTGGAGCCTGTGTAGCAGAAAATGCTGGCACAGGCTCTCTGCTAACGACAACCGGTGTACCCGGCAGCGGGTTACTGTGATTTTCTGACCCGCAGATACCACTCGGACAGCAGTCGTACCTGTTTGTCGGTGTAACCACGCTCGACCATCCGTGTGACGAAGTCGTTGTGTTTTTGCTGATCCTCTTTACTGGCTTTGGCGTTGAAACTGATGACCGGCAGCAGGTCCTCAGTGTTCGAGAACATTTTCTTCTCGATAACCACCCGCAGCTTCTCGTAGCTGAGCCAGGTTGGGTTTTTGCCGTTATTGTTGGCCCGTGCACGTAATACGAAGTTGACGATTTCGTTGCGGAAATCCTTTGGATTACTGATGCCAGCCGGTTTTTCGATTTTTTCCAGTTCCTCATTCAGCGCGACACGGTTGAGGATTTCGCCTGTTTCGGGATCGCGGTATTCCTGATCCTGAATCCAGAAGTCTGCGTAAAGCACATAACGGTCGAAGATGTTCTGGCCATATTCGCTGTAGGACTCAAGGTAGGCGGTCTGGATTTCCTTGCCGATGAACTCGATGTAACGCGGCGCCAGATACTCCTTGATGAAGCGCAGATAACGTTCGCGGGTTTCCGCCGGAAATTGCTCCTGCTCGATCTGTTGTTCGAGCACGTACAGCAGGTGAACCGGGTTGGCGGCGATTTCATGCGGGTCGAAGTTGAAGACTTTCGACAGGATCTTGAACGCGAAACGTGTGGACAGGCCGTTCATGCCCTCATCTACACCCGCGTTGTCACGGTACTCTTGAATGGATTTGGCTTTAGGGTCGGTGTCTTTGAGGTTTTCGCCGTCATACACCCGCATCTTCGAGTAGATATTCGAGTTTTCGGGCTCTTTGAGGCGTGACAGCACGGTGAACTGAGCCAGCATTTTCATGGTGTCAGGCGCGCAGTGAGCCTTGGCCAAGGAACTATTGAAGAGCAGCTTGTCGTAGATTTTGATCTCATCGCTGACCCGCAAGCAGTACGGCACTTTGACAATGTAGATTCGGTCGATGAAGGCTTCGTTGTTTTTGTTGTTGCGGAAGCTGTGCCATTCCGATTCGTTGGAGTGAGCCAGCAGGATGCCGGTGAACGGGATCGAGCCCAAACCCTCGGTACTGTTGTAGTTACCTTCCTGAGTGGCGGTGAGCAATGGGTGCAAGACCTTGATGGGCGCCTTGAACATTTCGACGAACTCCATCAGGCCTTGGTTGGCCCGGCAGAGTGCCCCGGAGTAGCTATAGGCATCAGCGTCGTTCTGTGGGAATTCTTCCAGCTTGCGGATATCGACCTTGCCCACCAGCGCTGAAATGTCCTGGTTGTTCTCGTCCCCTGGTTCGGTTTTCGCCACGGCGATCTGGTTGAGGACCGATGGGTACAGCTTGACCACGCGGAACTGACTGATGTCACCCCCGAATTCAGCCAGACGTTTGGTCGCCCAAGGCGACATGATGGTGTTGAGGTAGCGCCTCGGGATGCCGAAGTCTTCCTCGAGAATCGCACCGTCCTCAGTCGCATTGAACAGGCCGAGTGGCGATTCGAAAACGGGTGAGCCTTTGATGGCGTAGAAGGGCACTTTTTCGATCAGCTGTTTGAGCTTTTCAGCCAGCGACGATTTACCGCCACCTACAGGGCCCAGCAGATAGAGGATTTGTTTCTTCTCCTCCAGGCCCTGAGCGGCATGCCGGAAGTAGGAAACGATCTGATCGATGCATTCTTCCATGCCATGGAAGTCTTCGAACGCCGGGTAACGGCGGATCACCTTGTTGGAGAAAATTCGGGATAACCGTGAGTTGGCCGACGTATCGAGCAGCTCGGGCTCACCAATGGCCAGCAGAAGACGTTCTGCGGCAGAGGCATAGGCGCTACGGTCACTTTTGCAGAGATCCAGGTACTCCTGTAGCGAGAACTCTTCCTGGCGTGTCGATTCAAAGCGTTGTTGGAAGTGGCTAAAAATACTCATGACGTCACCTCGCTCGATACGTGGAGCCGGCGACGGATCGTCAGTCGATGCTGGCATGCAGCTGAAATCCAACTGCTGTTTACCCCCCAGAACACCATAAAGTTACTTCCGATGACCCGCGCGCCGGTGTACCGGCTCTCCCCTGATTTGGATGGCCTAGGGCTAAGGATAGTTCGGAATCGGAAAGAGAAAGAAGGGATGAGCAATAAGTCTGTCTGACCGTTCGTCAGTTTTGGGCTCAAGCCCGCGCAGGACGCGGGATCGGCCTGTGTGAAAAAATTATTCTGGGGTGCCTTGTGCGGTTTCTTCCGGATAGGTGTTGCGCCATAGCTCGAACCCGCCATCCAGGCTGTAAACGTCCGAGAAACCTTGGCTCACAAGGTAGGCTGCGGCGCTTTGGCTGGAGTTACCGTGATAGCAGACCACCACCAGCGGTTTGTCCAGATCAGCCTTGGCAATGAAATCGACGATGGAGTGGTTGTCCAGATGGTGCGAGCCAGGGATATGCTGTGCCGCGAATGTCTGTGGGTCGCGTACGTCGACCAGCACGGCGCCTTGTTCGCGCAGGGAGTGTGCTTGCACGGGTGGGATGCGTTTGAACTCGGTCATGGACTGGGCTCCTGGTTGGGTTGAAAAATGGATGCTAATGCTTGGTGGCAGCTTGCGACCCGGCACGCGCAATTGAAACGGGGTTGGTGCGGGCCAAGCCCTTTTTATCGCAATCACAACGGTGCAGTTCGCCGCTGTCAACGTTGAGCAGAACCATTGCGCCACCCCAGACACAGCCGGTGTCGAGGGCGAACATATCGGGTTCGTTGCATTTGCCCTCAAGGGCCGCCCAGTGGCCGAAGATGATTTTCAGGCCTTTGGTCTTGCGCTCGCTATAACTGAACCATGGGGCGTAGCCGGGGAGGGCGGTGTCTACGCCTTCCTTGCCTTTGAGGTCGAGCTTGCCGTCGCGGGTGCAGAAACGCATGCGTGTGAAATAGTTGGTGATCACCCGTAGTCGCGTCACGCCGCGCAGGTCTTTGTCCCACTGGGCAGGTTCATTGCCGTACATGCCATCAAGGAAAGGCTCGATCAGGTTGTCGTCACGCAGTGCTTCTTCGACTTCGCTGGCGCACTTGAGCGCTTTTTTCAGCGTCCACTGAGGTGGAATGCCGGCATGCACCATGGCGATATTGCGTTCCTCGTCGTAATGCATGAGCTTTTGCTGGCGTAGCCATTCAAGTAGGTCGCCGCAATCAGGTGCATCAAGCACTTCGCGAAGGGTGTCGTTTTTCCTGAGGCGCTCGATATTGCGTGATGCAGCGAGCAAATGCAGGTCATGGTTACCCAAAACGCAAACCAGAGAATCACGAATACCATACAAAAAACGCAGGGTTTCAAGTGATTGCGGGCCACGATTGACCAGGTCCCCTACCAACCACAGACGGTCTTTGCTCGGATCGAAGGCGACATGTTCGAGCAGGCATTGCAAGGGCTCCAGGCAGCCTTGCACGTCGCCAACGGCATACACCGCCATCAGTGCAGGGCTCCGGGCACTGCCAGACGGAAGGGGACAATCACGGCGTCAAAGCGTTTGCCGTCTTCGGCAAGCATTTGATAGCTACCCTGCATGGTGCCGACTTTCGTCGTCATGACCGTGCCGCTGCTGTAAGTATGGCTTTGCCCGGCCAAGATCAGCGGTTGCTGGCCCACCACGCCATCACCTCGCACTTCCTCGACATGGCCGTCACCGTCGGTGATCACCCAATGCCGGGAGAGCAGTCTGGCTGGCAGTTCGCCGCTGTTGTGCACAGTGACGGTGTACGCGAAAGCGAAACGGTTCTGCTCGGGTAGCGACTGTTCTGCGAGAAAGCGCGTGGCGACGCTGACGTCGACCTTATAACGGGGATCGGACATGCAAGAGGCCTTGAAAGCAAAAGCGGAGAAAGCCGGACAATACCGGTGAATTCAGTCTAGGGCATTTGGGAGGTAAAAAACCAACGCTCTGCAGTCTGTGTGGCTGCAATGGCGTGTTTACCTCCGAGATGCCCCGGCATCTCTACTCGGCGCTGGGTTGTTCGCTCAGTTTGTCCGCCAGGCGGACAAAGGCTGCAAGGTCCAGTTGTTCAGGGCGCAGACTGCCATCGACGCCGGCGGCAGTAATCTCTTCGCTGCTAAGCAAGGCCTTGAGCGTATTGCGCAGGGTCTTGCGGCGTTGATTGAATGCTTCGCGTACGACGCGTTCGAGCAGGCGATGATCCTTGGCCGGGTGCGGCAAGACTTCGTGTGGCACCAGGCGGACAATGGCCGAATCGACTTTAGGTGGTGGGTTGAACGCACCGGGCCCCACGTTGAACAGGTGTTCAACTCGGCAGTGGTACTGAACCATGATCGACAGGCGACCATAATCACCACCGCCAGGGCCGGCGGCGAGACGCTGGACCACTTCCTTTTGCAGCATGAAGTGCATGTCGCGGATCAGATTGGCGTTCTGCAACAGATGGAAAATCAACGGCGTGGAGATGTTGTAAGGCAGGTTGCCGACCACCCTCAGGCTGTTCGGCGCCGGGTTCAGGCTGGTGAAGTCGAACTTCAGTGCGTCGCCCTGATGCAGATGGAAGTTGGGCTTGCTGCCGAACTGATGCATGAGAATCGGGATCAGGTCCTTGTCCAGCTCAACCACATCCAGTTGTGCGTTGCTGTTGAGCAGGCCTTCGGTCAGGGCGCCTTGGCCCGGGCCGATTTCCAGCAAACGATCTTCCGGACGGGCCCGAATAGCGCGCAGGATTTTATCGATCACGCCTGCGTCGTGCAGGAAGTTTTGCCCGAAACGCTTGCGCGCCCGGTGTTGGAATTGCTCGGTCATGAATGCGTCTCGGCCATCTGGTAGGCGGTTTCCAGGGCGACCTGCAGGCTGCCGGTGTCGATCTTGCCGCTGCCAGCCAGATCCAGCGCGGTGCCGTGATCCACGGACGTGCGGATGATTGGCAAGCCCAGCGTCACATTGACGGCGGCGCCGAAACCTTTGTACTTCAGTACAGGCAGGCCCTGGTCGTGGTACATCGCCAGCACTGCATCGCAGTGCTCCAGATATTTGGGGGTAAACAGAGTGTCGGCAGGCAGCGGGCCGCGTAAATCCAGGCCCTCACTGCGCAGGCGCTCCAGAGTAGGTTCAATGATGTCGATTTCTTCGCGGCCCAGATGTCCACCCTCTCCGGCATGGGGGTTAAGCCCGCAGACCAGAATACATGGCTGAGCAATGCCAAACTTGTTGACCAGATCGGCATGCAGGATCCGCGTGACGCGCTCCAACCGCTCTGGCGTGATCGCATCGGCTACCTGACGCAGCGGCAGGTGAGTGGTCACCAGTGCCACGCGCAGGTCGCCGGTAGCAAGCATCATCACGACCTGTTCGGTCTGAGTCAGCTCGGCGAGAAATTCGGTATGACCTGAAAAGGCGATGCCTGATTCGTTGATCACGCCCTTGTGTACAGGTGCAGTAATCATCCCGGCAAAATCGCCATCGATACAGCCCTGTCCGGCACGTGTCAGGGTCTGCAGGACAAAGGCGGCATTCGCCTTGTCCAGCTGGCCGGCTGTCACGGCGGCTTGCAAGGGCGTGTCCCAGACATACAGGCTGCCAGCGGGGGCGGGCAGGTCTGGCCAGGCATCGGGCGTCACCAGCAGCAGGTTGACGGCGACGCCCAGCAGTGCGGCCCGCTCGACGAGCAGGTCACGGCTGGTAATGGCAATCAGGGGGTGCGGCTGAAGCTGCGAGGCGAGCAGCAGGCACAGGTCAGGACCTATACCGGCCGGCTCGCCGGGTGTCAGGGCAAAGCGCTGTGGCTTCACGGCACAGCCTGACCAGCTTGGCCGGTCTGGTCGGCGGCAGGGAGCTTGATCTCAACGTAGGCTTCGTCGCGGATCTGACGCAGCCAGGTTTGCAGCTCTTCATCGTATTTACGGTTGCGCAGCACAGTCAGCGCTTGCTGATCGCGGGCTTGACCGGTGCTGTCAGTGGCACGACGGCCAAGGACTTCCAGTACATGCCAGCCGTAAGGACTTTTGAACGGTTTGGACAGTTCACCAGTAGGCGTATTGGCCATGACTTCGCGGAACTCCGGTACCAGAGAGTTCGGATCGACCCAGTTCAGGTCGCCACCGTTGAGTGCTGAACCCGGATCCTCAGAGAAGCTTTTCGCCAGTTCGCCGAAGTCTTCGCCATCCTTGATTCGCTCATACAAGCGCTGAGCCAGACGATGTGTTTCATCTTCGCTGCGGATTTCGCTTGGTTTGATCAGAATGTGGCGCACATGCACTTCGTCACGCATCTGCGCTTGAGCCTGGCCGCCACGTTTTTCCAATAGCTTCAGAATAACGAAGCCTCCGGGCGTGCGGGCAGGTGCAGTTATGCCGCCGATGGGCAGGGCGCCGAGCATGTCGGCGAAGAGTGGTGGTAACTGAGCGGCTTTACGCCAGCCCATGTCACCGCCGTCCAGCGCATTCTCGCTTTTGGACTTGGCAATCGCCATCTGACCAAAGTCCGCGCCTTTCTTGAGCTGGTCGTAGATCTCCTTGGCCTGAGTCGCCGCCGCCTGGATCGCCGTTGAGGACGAGCTGTCGGGGGTGGCGATCAAGATGTTGGCCAGGTGGTATTCCTCGGACAGTTCCATCTTGCCCATGTCGGAGGCGAGGAAGTTCTTCACTTCCTGTTCCGACACCTGAATACGCTCCTGAACCCGGCGCTGACGCACCCGGCTGATGATCATTTCCCTGCGGACCTGTTCACGGGCGTCGGTATAGGACAAGCCGTCATGGGCCAGCGCGGCGCGGAACTGATCCAGGCTCATGTTGTTGCGCTGGGCAATGGTGCCAATGGCCTGATTCAGCTCTTCGTCGGTGATCCGGATACCGGAGCGATCACCAATTTGCAGCTGAATATTTTCTACGATCAGGCGTTCGAGCACTTGCTGGTCCAGCACGCTCGTAGGCGGCACACCAGCGCCACGCTTGGCGATGGTCTGCTGCACCTCGTGAACCCGCTGGTCCAGTTGGCTCTGCATGATCACGTCGCTATCGACGATGGCCACGACCTTGTCGAGGGGCCGCACCTCAGCGTGCGCTGCGGTGCCCAGGAGTAGCGCGCCCAACATAAGCGGGCGCAGACAGTTAGAAAGCTTTGTCTTCACGTTCTTGATAACCCTGAATGCCTTTGTTGAGGAAGGAGTCAACTTTGGCGCCAGTAACACCACCAAGTCCCTTCAACACAACTTGTAAGAAAATGCCGTGGTCGCCCTGTTCGTTCTGAGGCGCTAGTTGGCTGACTTCGTCATAGTTCACCCAGTAGCGGCTAATCAGGCGTACCTTCCAGCAGCAGTTGTCATATTCAAAGCCACCGAAGGCTTCGAGAGTGCGGTTGCGATTGTAGTCGTACTGCCAGCGGCTGATTGCGCTCCACTGCGGCACAATAGGCCAGATGATCGAGAAGTCGTGTTGCTGGATTTTGTAGTAATCCTTCACGAAGCCTGGTGTGCCTGGTGTGCCGTAATCGCCACCGCCAACGCTCCACTTACCGGTGGTCTGGTCATAGCGCACCAGGTCATTACGGTAGCGGTAACCGGCGTTGATAATCGTGCCGGGACTGTCTTCAGGCTGATAGTGCATCATCGCGCTGCCAGAACGGGTTTTGCGGCTGTCCGGATCCCAGTTGAAGTCGGACGATGCGCGCCAGTCGCGGTTGAAGTGGTATTCGTATTCCAGTGCGTAAGGCGAGACGCTGGCCGTTGCATCAGCACGGGTCTGGTACTCGATGCCTGGCAGTTGCACCTTGCGATCCGCGAAGTACATTGCCTGACCAATGCTGAAGCGTTGGCGTTCGAAACCGTTGTCTTCGATCCAGCGGTTGGTAATGCCCAAGGACAGCTTGTTCTCGTCGCCAATGCGGTCGGAGCCCACGAAACGGTTGTCGCGGAACAGCGAGGCATAGTTGAACGTGGATTCGCCGGAGTCGAAAATCGGAATGTCGTTCTGATCTTTATCGGGCACGTAGAGGTAAAACAGGCGCGGTTCTAACGTCTGACGGTAGTTTTTGCCGAACCACTCGGTATTTCTGTCGAAGTACAGGCCGCTGTCGACACTGAATATAGGTACCGCGCGTTCCTGCGAACTGTTGAACGTCTCTCGAGTCGGAGAGGTTAAGTTTGCCGTCGACACGAGTTCGTCTTTGCCTTGGTTATCAAGACTCAGGTCGTACTGGGTGTAAACGTATTTGAGTGTCGGCTTGACAAAGCCATACGTCCAGTTCAGCGGCAAACTGATAGCCGGTGCGAGATTGAGACGATCGCCATTTGCGCGCGCAAGGCCCGTAACGTTTGTGTCGAGCTGTGGAGTGGCATTGCCATACTGGTCAACAAAATTGCCAGTTTTCAGATCCCGATCAAAACGCACTGCCTCGGTTTCGTAAGAGAATTTCAACCCGCCCGGATGATATGGCAGCGCACCGTTGAAGGTGATTTGCGGCAGGCGATTGTACGGCGTGATGTCTGCAACAGTCGCCAGCTGGAACGCCTGCATATTGAAACGTGCGGTGTAGTTATCGCCGCGCCAGGTCAGGGAACCTTGCTGGTTGACAAAGTCGTGTCTCTGAATACCGATCTGATCGGATTCCAGATCCTGGAAGTAATAGGGGTCGCTGATGTCGGTGTAGTCGACCTGAGTCATCAGGCGCGAATCCAGACCGCCCTTGTGCTGCCAGTTGATCATCCAGCGCGTGTCTTTGGCGTCAGTCTGCAGGGCGCGCTCGTTGTCGGTGTCGTTGAGGTACGCGCCGCCGAACTGGCCTTCGGATGTTTGGGTCAGGTAGCGGAACTCGCCTTCCATCAACAAGCCGCGTTTGCTCATGTAACGCGGGTACAACGTGGCATCGTAGTTCGGTGCCAGGTTGAAGTAATACGGTGTGACCAGCATCAAGCCGGTTTTGCTACCGCTGGCGATAGTCGGTGGCAAGAAGCCTGACTGGCGACGATCGTCGATCGGGAAATAGATGTACGGGGTGTAGAAAATCGGTATGTCTTTGACCCGTAGCGTGGCGTTGGTCGCGGTACCGAAACCGGTGGCCGGGTTAAGGGTGATGTTATTTCCCTTCAATTCCCATGCGTTGCTGCTGGGTTCGCACGTGGTGTAGGTGCCGTCCTTGAGTCGAATGATCGCGTTCTCGCCACGCTTGGCGTACAGAGCGCTGCCGCGAATATGGGACTTTTGCATCACGTATTCGGCGTTGTCGACTTTGGCTTCGCCAGTATCGATTTGCAGATCGGCGTGATCGCCCACGATCAAGGCGCCATTTTGGCGCAGACGGACGTTGCCATTGAGCTCGCCACGGTTTTCTGCTTGATGCAGGCTGGCTTCTTCAGCCTCAACCTGCATGCTGCCCTGACGCAATACAACGTCACCGGCCAAGGTTGCGACCTGTTCTTCCTGCTGGTAACGAGAGGCCTTGGCACCGACGAACATCGGCGCGTCGGCTATCTTCGTCTTGTCATCCATGCCAGGACGGATCGGCTCGACGTAGGTGCCCGAGCAATAAGGGCCGGTTTCAGCCAATTGAGCCGCAGTCAGTTTCTCCCGCGGAACCCAATCCAGGTGACTGTAGTCAGCACTGCGCGACTTCAGGACTCGGCCTTTGGCCTCGGTAACCAGTGTGGGGGCTTTTTCGCCGCCATTGGAGCCGCTGTCCGAAGCGCTTTGGCCATTCGAACTGACAGCGTCCGTGCTATGCACGGGCCGCGGCGGCAGTTGAGTCGCGTCGACTTTCGGCGCGCAATCCCAGTTGCCCGAAGCAGAGACTGAGCAGTCATACTGTTCCGCGGCAACCACGAATTGAGTGGCTAGGGGTTGCATCGCCAGCAAACTGCCGGTTACGAGCAACGGAAATTTTTTACGAAACGCGGGGGATTTCAATGCCATCTTATTAGTCCGGGCTTCCTGCGCGCCATCTGCCCGCGGGGGGGCCGCACGCCTCTCGATGGGCTGAAAAAGATGTCGGATAATAAAGCATGACCCGCTTGACGGCTAGCGCCGTCGGAGACCCTTGCAATGCCAGATCAAGATGTACGCCTGCAACACCTGAAAGTTTGGCTCGATGAGCAGTTGCCAGCGCTGTTCAAAGCTCAAGATTGGGGCCCTGTACCCCCGGCCACGTTGACTGCGGCCAGTAGTGATGCCAGTTTTCGGCGGTATTTTCGTTGGGAGGGGGACGGCCGAAGTTTTATTGTGATGGATGCACCGCCGCCTCAGGAAAACTGCAAACCCTTCGTGGATATTGCACATTTATTAACTGAATCCGGGATTAATGTTCCGAAAATTCATGCCGAAGACCTGACGCAAGGCTTCCTTCTGCTCAGTGACCTGGGTCGCAAGACCTACCTCGACGTGATCAATGCCGAGAATGCGGATGCACTGTTCGCCGATGCGTTTGACGCGTTGCTGGCTTATCAGCAGTTGCCGATGGATGCGCCATTGCCCAGTTATGACGTAGCGCTGCTGCGCCGCGAGCTTGAGCTCTTCCCTGAGTGGTATGTACAGCGTCATCTGGGCGTTGAAATGAGTAAAACGCAACGGGCGATGTGGCAGCGGGTCAGCGATCTGTTGATTAACAGTGCGCTGGAGCAGCCCAAAGTGCTGGTGCATCGGGACTACATGCCGCGCAACTTGATGCACAGCGAGCCGAATCCAGGTGTGCTGGATTTTCAGGATGCGGTGTACGGGCCTGTGACCTATGACGTCACGTGTCTGTTCAAGGATGCATTCCTGAGCTGGCCTGAAGACCGTGTACACGGCTGGTTGCTGAACTATTGGCAGGCAGCCGGCAAGCTTGGCATTCCGGTGCAAACGGATTTTGAAGAGTTTCTGCGGGCCAGTGATCTGATGGGCGTGCAGCGACACCTGAAAGTGATCGGTATTTTTGCGCGTATTTGCCACCGTGACGGCAAACCTCGCTACTTGGCCGACGTGCCACGGTTCTTCGCCTATATAGCGTCAGTAGTGGCGCGGCGACCGGAGCTGGGTGAGCTGGGTGAGTTGTTGGCAAGCCTGCGCCAACCTGATGGAGCTGTTGTATGACGATGAAGGTAACGAACGCATGAAGGCGATGATTCTCGCCGCAGGCAAAGGCGAGCGCCTGCGCCCTTTGACCTTGCACACGCCCAAGCCGCTGGTGCGTGCGGGCGATGTACCTTTGATCGAGTATCACCTGCGGGCGCTGCTCGCGGCGGGATTCACGGAGGTGGTGATCAACCATGCCTGGCTGGGTCAGCAGATTGTGGACTATCTCGGTGATGGGCAGCGTTTGGGGTTGAGCATCCGTTATTCCCCTGAAGGCGAGCCGCTGGAAACCGGCGGCGGGATATTCCGTGCGCTGCCGTTGTTGGGTGACGAATCGTTTCTGGTGGTGAACGGCGATATCTGGACGGATTACGATTTCACTCGCTTGCATCGGCCTATCACGGGACTGGCGCATCTGGTGTTGGTCGATAATCCGGAGCACCACCCGGCAGGCGATTTTGCACTGGTGGAGGGGCGCGTCCTGAGTAGCCATGAGGTCGACGGTCAAGCCGTGCCTCGCCTGACCTACAGCGGCGTAGCCATCTTGCATCCACACCTGTTTGACGATTGTGAGGCGGGTGCCTTCAAACTGGCGCCGCTATTGCGTGAGGCCATGGCGCAAGGGCTGGTCACGGGCGAGCACTTCACGGGACGCTGGGTCGATGTTGGCACCCATGAACGTCTTGCTGAAGTCGAGCGCTTGCTTGCGGTGAGTCGCTAAATGCTTTGGCCAGGGACGCTGATTGGCGCCGGTGCCGGTTTTGTCATCGCCAGCATTCCGGGGGCGCTGTTGGGCGCTTTGCTCGGACAAGCACTTGACCGGCGTCTGGAGCTGCACAGCTGGGCACATCTGCGTGAGCGTCTGGGCGGCCGCAGGATACCGCGTGACGATGAATTGCTGTTCATTCTGCTCGGCCGTTTGGCCAAGTGCGAGGGTCGGGTGGTTGATGGGCATATTCAGCAGGCGCAGATGGAAATGCGTCGTCTGGGTCTGAGTGAGTCGGCTCAACGACGGGCGATTCTGGCCTTCAATCGTGGCAAGGACGGGCGTGATCGGCTACGCGGGCATCTGCGCCGCATGAAAACCCAACCGCATGCCGCCGAAGGGTTATTGCGAGCGTGTTGGCGTATGGCCTGGGCCGACGGCAAGGCTTCACGGGTCGAGCGTGAGTTGATTGTAGTGTGGGGTAAATGGCTGGGTTGGTCCGCGCCTGCCGTTCAGGCATTGGCCAGCGACTACGATCTGAACAAGAAGCCATTGACCAAGAGCGGCGGAGACTATCAAGAAGCGCTGCAGTTGTTGGGCGTAGCCGCGGACGCTGAGCCGGCGCAGATCAAGCGCGCTTATCGACGTCTGCTCAGTCGTCATCACCCGGATAAAGTCGCGGGCACGGGCGCCAATGTTTCGCAGGTGCGCGAAGCAACCGAGAAAACCCGCGAACTGCATCAGGCTTATACCTTGATCAAGGAGCGGCGGGATTTTCGTTGATGGGTTGTGTCAAGTAGATCGCCTTCGTGAATGAATTCACTCCCACTGTTGACCGCTAACCTCGCTGGAGCGAATTTATTTGCGAAGAGTCCATCACGCCCACAAGGATCAGAGCCTGACACACTGCCATCGCGGCCTGGTTGATTACTTAGCCTCCAACCACCCACGAATACGTCGAAACAGTTGCTCCTGCTCACCGGCGTCGTCGCCCGGCAATGCGGTGAGCGTGACTTGCTTATAACCCACGTTTTTCGTGCGTTTGCTCGCTTGCAGGCGTTGCAGTGCGGCCTGACGGTTTTGCGGTAGATCTTGGTAAACGAAGTCAGCCGTTTTGACTTTTAACGTCGTCGTCAGCTCATCCAACGGTGGTTTGGCATTGGACGGCTCCTGGGCAGAGACCATGACCAGTTTCTGGATCAGGGGTGAAGGTCGCTCGCTCAAGTAGCGGGCCGCCCAATACGCGCCGCTGCCATGTCCGAGTAAGACAATGCTGTGGGCTTTTTGCTGTTGCGCATAAGCGATGGCGCTTTCAATACGGGCGAAAATGCGCTCGGCCTCCGCCTTGGTCCGCTCTTCGACGGCCGCCGCACGTGCCACGCTGGCAGCCGCATCGGCTTCGGCAGTGTTCGCGGGTTCAGCTTTTTTTGACGCGTCGTCGGGTTTTGTATTCTTGGCGGCTGCGGCCTGATCTACGACAGCGGTCGTTTCCTCGATGCGTGGCAAGCTGCCGTCGTTGGGCACGTCGGGCAGGGTCAGGCTCAAGCTGGCCCAGCCAACATCGGGGAATTTACGCCGCAGCGGGCCTATTGCTTGCGGCCAGTCCGCAGACTCGTCCGCCCCCGGAATAATGATCACGGCGCCTTTGGGTTGGCTGACGTTGGCCGGCTTCCACAGCGCGAGGAAGCTGTCGCTGTCGGCTTGCAACTGCTGTTGTTCCTGCTGCGGCAATTGTCGTTGGAGGGCGATGGTGTCTTCCTGACTGCGATCCAGCAGGGCAGGTGCCGCTTCGACGACCGGTTTGTCCGGTGCCGGATCAGCGGCCATCACGGGCAAGGCACAAGGTAGTATCAGCGACAGGCATAACGCGGGAAACGTTGCGCTAAAGGTGTAGGACATCGGATATTCCAGGCCAGAAACAATCATGGCAGCCTAATGGGTTGATCAACATTTGTCAGGCGCGCCGGGGTAGTAATGCAACGCGGGAAACAATTCAGGAAGCCACGGAATGACATTCTTATGATTCGATCACTGCGCCTTTGGGTTATCGGCTGCGTATGGGCACCCTTGATTGCTCTGCCGTTGATGGTTCTGGCGGCGCCGGCTCCGACGCCCTCCGCCGAGACGCTGAGCGTGGAGCAGCGTGCCTGGCTCGAACAGCGCGGCGAGTTAAGGGTTGGCCTGGTCATGCAAGCCCCCTATGCGCAGTTCGACCGGCGCTTGCAGCAATTGTCGGGGGCCAACGTCGACCTGATGAATGCGCTGGCTAAAACCCTGCAGGTCGAGCTGCTCTGGCATAACTATCCGGATCAGGCTGCGTTGGATCAGGCAGTGAGCGAAGGCGCTGTCGATTTGGCGCCGGGGCTGACGCAAACGCCTGCTGGTCTGCGTCTCTGGTTGTTTTCCGATCCATACATGCGCGTGCCGAATCTGGTGGTCGGCGAGCGTCAGGGCGGCGGTGCAGTTGATCTGGAAAAACTCGACAGTCATGTCCGGGTTGCCGTTCGCATGCCCAGTGCGGTCGCCGATTATTTGCGCAGTACCTACACTCATCTCAACCTGCAAGGGGTGCCGCTGGACCGCCAGGCGTTGCAGTTGTTGTTGAGTCAGCAGGCTAAATACGCCGTGATCGATGAGGCGCAGCTCAGCCGTTTGTCCACTGAATCGGAGTTTTCAGAGTTGGCGGTGGTGGGCGATATCGGCTTGCCGCAGCTGTTGCGCGTGGCATCGCGAAAAGACTTGCCGGAGCTGGCAGGCATTATCAGCGCCGCACTGCATGCCATTCCCGCCAGAGACTTTGAGCAGTTGCACGCCCGTTGGTTGCAGCCCAAGTACCCACGGCTGACTGAGTCGCCGGGCTTTTGGCAAAATCTCAGCCTGCTGTTTGCGGTGATCGCGCTGGCGTGTTTTGCGATTGTGATCTGGCAGCGCCGTCAGCAGCAGGTGCTGGAGCACAGCCTGCTGGCCGCCCGCGAAGACATTGCTTTGCGTCAGGCCAGTGAAGAGGCGTTGCGGCTGACGCAGTTCTCTATCGATCAAAGCACGGTTGGCATTCTCTGGGTCAATTGGGACAGTCACGTGCGTTATGCCAATCACGCCGCCGAGACCATGTTGGGGTATGCCGTGGGCGGTGTGGTCGATCGGCCGTTGATCGACTTCGAGCCGAACCTGCACATGGACCGTTGGCTGAACCTGTGGAAGCGCGCCCGCTCCACGGAGGACAGCCCGCAAAGTTTCGAGACCAACTGTATCTGTGCGGATGGCAGTATGTTGCCCACCGATGTGTCCTTGAGTTTTCTGCGATTTCGCGATGCTGAATACCTGGTGGTTTATCTCACCGATGTCACTGATCGCCGTCGGGCGCTGGCAGCGTTGCAAGAAAGCGAAGCGCGTCTGCAGGGGATTGCGGCCAACGTGCCGGGGATGGTGTTTCGTCTGGAGCGGGCGAATTCCGGCGATGCGCCCGAGTTCGCTTATATCAGCGAGGGCAGTGAAAGCCTGGTCGGCTATTCGCCCGCCACCTTGCGTCATCGGGAGATGGGGCTGCGCAATCTGGTGCATCCGGATGATCGCGCCGGCTATCACGTCATGCAGGACCGCTCCCTGGACAGTGACAGTGACTGGTCATGGCAGGGGCGCATCTTGACCCGCAATGGCCAGGAGCGCTGGGCAGAGATCAAGGCCATCGCCCGGCACCTGGGGGATGATCGGGTGGTCTGGGACGGTATCGTCTGGGACATCAGTGAAAGCAAACGCATCGAGTTCGAACTGGCCAACTCTCGCGAGCAACTGCGCGAACTGTCGGCGCACCTGGAAAGTGTGCGTGAAGAAGAGAAAGCCCGCATCGCCCGCGAGGTGCATGACGAACTGGGGCAGATGTTGACCGTGCTCAAGCTGGAAACGTCTATGTGCGAGCTGGCGTATGCCGACCTCGATCCTGGCTTGCGTGAGCGGCTGAACAGCATGAAACGCCTGATCTCGCAGTTGTTCCAGCTAGTGCGCGATGTCGCCACGGCGCTGCGTCCGCCGATTCTCGATGCCGGGATTGCGTCGGCCATCGAGTGGCAGGCCCGGCGTTTTGAAGCGCGTACGCAGATACCGTGTCTGGTTGAGGTCCCGGATAACCTGCCAATGCTCAGCGACGCCAAGGCCATCGGCCTGTTTCGTATTCTTCAGGAGGCACTGACCAACGTGATGCGTCACGCCCAGGCGCATACCGTCGAGCTGAGTCTGACCCTGGATGACGGTATGTTGTGCATGACCATCGCCGATGACGGCTGCGGTTTTGTGCCCGACCAAGGCAGGCCGACGTCGTTCGGTCTGGTGGGCATGCGTGAACGGGTGTTGATGCTGGGCGGTAGATTGTTGCTGGACAGTGAGTCCGGCGAGGGCACAACCTTGAGCGTGTACATTCCACTTGCCGATTAATCATTCAAAGCTGCTGGACAGGAGTGTGAAAAGTGATTCGTGTATTGGTAGCTGAAGACCACGCGATCGTCCGTGAGGGCATCAAGCAGCTGATTGGGCTGGCGAAAGATCTGGCGGTGGTGGGGGAGGCCAGCAACGGCGAACAGCTGTTGGAAACCTTGCGTCATGTCGAGTGCGAAGTGGTGTTGCTGGATATTTCTATGCCTGGCGTAAACGGCCTGGAAGCGATCCCGAGAATTCGCGCCCTGAACAACCCCCCCGCGATTCTGGTGTTGTCCATGCACGACGAGGCACAGATGGCTGCCCGTGCATTGAAGGTTGGCGCTGCCGGTTATGCCACCAAGGACAGCGATCCGGCATTGCTGCTGACGGCGATTCGTCGTGTCGCTGCGGGAGGGCGTTACATTGACCCTGATCTGGCGGATCGCATGGTGTTCGAAGTCGGCCTGACCGATAACCGACCCTTGCACTCATTGCTGTCCGAGCGCGAGTTCTCCGTGTTCGAGCGCTTGGCACGGGGTGCGAACGTCAACGACATCGCTCAGCAACTGGCCTTGAGCAGTAAAACCATCAGCACTCACAAAGCGCGGCTGATGCAAAAGCTCCACATCACTTCGCTGGCCGATCTGGTGAAATATGCGATGGAGCACAAGTTGCTTTAACCAGGCACGTATCTGAAAGCGACACTCCAAAAAACCATCGCGCCCTTCCTGTAGGAGCTGCCGAAGGCTGCGATTGGCCACGCCATTGCTATTGAAGGTCGTCCCGACCTTATCGCAGCCTTCGGCAGCTCCTACATGAGATCCCATACCGACATACCTAATCGCGCCATCCCTGTAGGGCAATCCCTACCCAAATCTCTCTTGCCCCCCGATTTTCGCGGCCGATGCGCTGATCTAGTCTTGCTCCACGGCAGACAAACAAAGGTGTGGGTAATGAGCGACGTCGATTCAAGCGCTGGGGCAAATGATGTTCTGGTCAGCTTCCGTGGTGTGCAAAAGAGCTACGACGGCGAAGCACTGATCGTCAAAGACCTCAACCTGGAAATTCGCAAAGGCGAGTTCCTCACCCTGCTAGGGCCTTCTGGCTCGGGCAAGACTACCAGTCTGATGATGCTGGCCGGTTTCGAGACGCCTACCGCAGGTGAAATTCTGCTGGCGGGCCGCTCGATCAACAACGTGCCACCGCACAAACGTGACATCGGCATGGTGTTCCAGAACTACGCACTGTTCCCGCACATGACTGTCTCGGAAAACCTGGCGTTTCCACTGACGGTACGTGGCCTGAACAAGACCGACGTCAGCGCGCGAGTCAAGCGTGTACTGAGCATGGTTCAGCTCGATACCTTCGCCCATCGGTACCCGGCGCAGCTCTCCGGTGGTCAACAACAGCGTGTGGCGTTGGCTCGGGCACTGGTGTTCGAACCTCAGTTGGTGCTGATGGATGAACCGTTGGGTGCGCTGGACAAACAACTGCGCGAACACATGCAGATGGAAATCAAACATCTGCACGAGCGCCTCGGCGTTACGGTGGTCTACGTGACCCATGACCAGGGTGAAGCCCTGACCATGTCCGACCGGGTGGCGGTATTCCATCAGGGCGAGATTCAGCAGATTGCTCCTCCTCGCACGCTTTATGAAGAACCGAAAAATACGTTCGTCGCCAACTTCATCGGCGAAAACAACCGTCTCAATGGCAACCTGATCAGCCGCACCGGCGATCGTTGTGTCGTGGCGTTGGCCCGCGGCGAGAAGGTCGAGGCGCTGGCGGTTAACGTAGGCCGGGTCGGTGATCCGGTGACCTTGTCGATCCGCCCTGAGCGTGTGTTTGTGAACGGCCACAGCGAAAGCTGCGTGAACCGTTTCTCTGGCCGCGTCGCTGAATTCATTTATCTGGGCGACCACGTTCGTGTGCGTCTGGAAGTTGCAGGGAAAACCGACTTTTTCGTCAAACAGCCAATCGCCGAGCTGGATCCGGGGTTGACGGTGGGCGATGTTGTGCCAATTGGATGGCAGGTCGAACACGTTCGCGCGCTCGATCCTTTGCTGGAAGCAAATTAAGTAACAGTCAGAGGCGAATCAATCGCCCCACGCACAACCAACACTGCACTGTGGAGAGAACAATAAATGCTTAAATCTTTGAAGTTCACCGCTATTACGCTCGGCATGATGTGTGCGGCAAACGCCATGGCGGCGGCAGATCTGACCGTTATATCCTTCGGCGGCGTCAACAAGGCGGCTCAGGAAAAAGCGTTCTATGCACCGTGGGAAAAAGCTGGCAACGGCAAGATCATTGCGGGTGAGTACAACGGCGAAATGGCCAAAGTCAAAACCATGGTCGACACCAAGAGCGTTTCTTGGGACCTGGTAGAAGTCGAATCACCAGAGCTGTCCCGCGGTTGTGACGAAGGGATGTTCGAAGAGATCGACCCTGCAATGCTCGGCAAGTCAGAAAACTATGTCAAAGGCGCTGTCCAGACCTGTGGCGTTGGCTTCTTCGTATGGTCCACCGTGTTGGCCTACAACGCTGACAAGCTGAAAACAGCCCCTACCAGCTGGGCTGATTTCTGGGACGTGAAAAAATTCCCAGGCAAGCGTGGTCTGCGTAAAGGCGCCAAGTACACCTTGGAATTCGCTTTGATGGCAGACGGCGTGGCCCCTAAAGATGTTTACAAAGTGCTCGCGGGCAAAGACGGTCAAGACCGTGCCTTCAAGAAACTCGACGAACTCAAGCCGAGCATTCAGTGGTGGGAAGCGGGCGCTCAACCGCCACAGTTCCTGGCCTCTGGTGACGTCGTGATGAGCTCGGCCTACAACGGTCGTATCGCCGCAGTGCAAAAAGAAAGCAACCTGAAAGTAGTCTGGAACGGCGGCATCTACGATTTCGACGCATGGGCCATCCCAAAAGGCTCGAAAAACGCCGAAGCAGCGAAGAAATTCATCGCCTTCTCGGTCAAGCCAGAACAGCAAAAGATCTACTCGGAAAACATCGCTTATGGCCCAGCCAATATCCAGGCCGTACCGCTGTTGGACAAGGGCATCTTGAAAGACATGCCGACTACCCCGGAAAACATCAAAGACCAAGTGCAGATCGACGTGAGCTTCTGGGCTGACAACGGTGAGTCATTGGAGCAGCGCTTCAACGCGTGGGCTGCCAAGTAACCGTTTTACGTTGAGTTAGATCCAGGTGCGTTCCCTCTTCCGCTGTGGATAGGGAAGAGGGGCGCATCCATCGTTCAAAGATTTTCGGAGTTCGCTATGGCCATCGCAGTGCCCCTCACCGAAGGCGCCAGCCCCACCCTGAAACAGCGTCTGGCTCGTGCTGAACGGGTCAACCGCTGGAAGGCTCAGGCATTGATTGCTCCGCTGGTGCTGTTTTTGCTGTTGGTGTTTCTGGTGCCGATCATCGCGCTGCTGTACAAGAGCGTCGGCAACCCTGAAGTGGTCAGCGCCTTGCCGCGCACGGTCGCAGCGGTTGCACAATGGGACGGCAAGAGTCTTCCGTCCGAGTCTGTGTACCAGGCACTGAGCGTGGACCTGGCTGAAACCCGCAAAAATCAGACGTTGGGCGATTTGTCCAAGCGCCTGAACATGGAACTGGCCGGTTATCGCAGCCTGTTGACAAAAACCGCGCGCGCATTGCCGTTCAAGACTGAGCCGACTTCTTATAAAGAAGCGCTCGAAGCTGTCGATGAGCGCTGGGGCGATCCGGCTTATTGGCAAGCGATTCGTCGTAACACGAGCAGCATCACCCCCTATTACTTGCTGGCCGCAGTGGACCATCGCATCGATGACCTCGGTGAGGTAGCGCCTGCGACCCCCGATCAAGCGATTTACGTGGATATTTTTGCCCGTACGTTCTGGATGGGGCTGGTCATCACGGCGATCTGCCTGGTGCTGGCCTACCCATTGGCGTACCTGCTGGCGAATCTGCCTTCGCGGCAAAGCAACTTGCTGATGATTATGGTGCTACTACCGTTCTGGACGTCGATTCTGGTGCGGGTCGCCGCGTGGATCGTATTGCTGCAATCGAGTGGCTTGATCAACAGCGCATTGATGGCGATGGGCATTATCGATAAGCCGATGGAGTTGGTGTTTAACCGGGTCGGGGTTTACATCTCGATGGTGCACATCATGCTGCCGTTCATGATCTTGCCGATCTACAGCGTGATGAAAGGCATTTCCCCGACCTACATGCGCGCAGCGATTTCCCTAGGCTGTCATCCATTCGCCAGCTTCTGGCGTGTGTATTTCCCGCAGACCTATGCCGGTGTCGGTGCTGGTTGCCTGTTGGTCTTCATTTTGTCGATTGGCTACTACATCACGCCCGCGCTGCTCGGCAGCCCGAACGATCAGATGGTCAGCTATTTCGTCGCCTTCTATACCAACACCAGTATCAACTGGGGCATGGCCACGGCTTTGGGCGGTTTGCTGTTGATGGCGACCATCGTGCTTTACCTGATTTATAACTGGCTAGTCGGCGCCAGCCGCATGCGCCTGAGCTGAGGAGAATAAACATGCTGAGCCCTTATACGTCTCCTATTGAACGGGTCTGGTATTACGCCCTGCGTATTCTCTGCGGGCTGGTGCTTTTGTTTCTGGTCCTGCCGGTGCTGGTGATAATCCCGCTGTCGTTCAACTCCGGGAGTTTTCTGGTCTACCCGTTGCAAGGGTTTTCCATGCACTGGTACCAGGACTTTTTCGCCTCTGCTGAATGGATGCGCTCGCTGAAGAACAGCATGATCGTTGCACCGGCCGCCACGGTATTGGCAATGGGCTTCGGTACGCTGGCAGCGATTGGTCTGACCCGTGGCAACTTCCCTGGCAAGGCGCTGGTCATGGCCTTGGTGATTTCGCCGATGGTTGTTCCCGTGGTGATTGTCGGTGTCGCCAGCTATCTGTTCTTCGCCCCTCTGGGGTTGGGCAACAGCTACATTTCGCTGATTCTGGTGCATGCGGTGCTGGGCGTGCCGTTCGTGATCATCACGGTGTCGGCGACCCTGCAAGGCTTCAACCACAACCTGGTTCGTGCTGCTGCCAGCCTTGGGGCTTCGCCGCTGACGGCGTTCCGCCGGGTGACCTTGCCGCTGATCGCGCCGGGGGTGATTTCGGGTGCGCTGTTTGCGTTCGCTACCTCATTCGATGAAGTGGTCGTGACCTTGTTCCTCGCGGGCCCTCAACAGGCCACGTTGCCCCGGCAGATGTTCAGCGGCATCCGCGAGAACCTCAGCCCGACCATTGCTGCCGCCGCCACTATGCTGATCGCCTTCTCGGTGGTGCTGTTGCTGGTACTGGAGTGGTTGCGTGGACGTAGCGAGAAGATGCGTACTCAGGTGGTTTGATCGATCTGGCAGAAAAGAATCTGCAACTGACCCGGTTCTGTGGGATCGGGATCTGGCTCGGATCTGCGGAGAGTTGCACTCGGCCTGACTAAGGTACAATGCGCGCCACCGTGATTCTGCTCAAAGGTGCGTCATGCAGCCCTTCGTTATTGCTCCGTCGATTCTTTCTGCCGATTTCGCCCGTTTGGGCCAGGAAGTCGACAATGTTCTTGCCGCTGGCGCGGACACTGTCCACTTCGATGTCATGGACAATCATTACGTACCGAACCTGACCATCGGCCCGATGGTCTGCACGGCCCTGCGCAAGTACGGCATCACCGCGCCCATCGACGTTCATTTGATGGTCAGCCCGGTCGACCGCATCATTGGCGACTTTATTGAAGCCGGCGCCACGTACATCACCTTCCACCCTGAAGCTACGCAGCACGTTGACCGCTCGCTGCAGTTGATCCGTGAAGGGGGCTGCAAGGCCGGTCTGGTGTTCAACCCGGCCACACCGTTGAACCTGCTTGAGTACGTGATGGACAAGGTCGACATGATCTTGCTGATGAGCGTCAACCCAGGTTTCGGTGGGCAGAAGTTCATTCCTGGCACCCTGAACAAACTGCGCGAAGCGCGGGCGCTGATAGAAGCGTCTGGCTACGACATTCGTCTGGAAATCGATGGCGGAGTCAACGTGAACAACATTCGTGAGATTGCCGCAGCCGGTGCCGACACCTTTGTTGCAGGCTCAGCTATCTTCAATGCGCCGGACTACCAAGAGGTCATCCAGAAAATGCGCGCAGAACTGGCGTTGGCTCGTCCATGAGCGGATTTGAGCAGCTGTTCCCGGGCCGCCTGCCGAAGCTGGTGATGTTCGATCTGGATGGCACGTTGATCGATTCAGTGCCGGACCTGGCGGCGGCCGTGGACAAAATGCTGCTCGAACTCGGGCGCCCGCTCGCGGGTGTCGAGGCTGTAAGGCTCTGGGTCGGCAATGGGGTGCGCGCTCTGGTGCGTCGCGCCTTGGCCAATGACATGGATCACAGCGCCGTTGATGAGGCGTTGGCCGAGAAAGCCCTGGCGATTTTCATGGAGATGTACGCCAGCAGCCACGCGCTGACCAAGGTTTACCCCGGAGTGCGCGAGACCTTGAAGTGGATGCAGAAACAGGGCGTTGAAATGGCCCTGATCACCAACAAGCCGGAGCGATTTGTCGCGCCGCTGCTGGATGAGTTGAAGTTGGGACGGTTTTTTCGCTGGATCATCGGCGGTGATACGATGCCGCAGCAGAAGCCTGATCCTGCGGCGCTGTTTTTTGTGATGAAAATGGCGGGTATTCCGGCATCCCAGTCGCTGTTCGTGGGTGATTCGCGCAACGATGTGCTGGCGGCAAAAGCAGCAGGGGTTGCCTGCGTGGCACTCAGCTATGGCTACAATCATGGCCGCCCCATTGCCGAGGAATCTCCGTCGTTGGTAATCGATGACCTGCGCAAGCTGCTCCCCGGTTGCTTAGATCCTGCCGCTAAGCTAACGTTGGCCGACGTCAAATCCTCCCCTCAAAGAGATTCCATCGTGGTGGTCACCCGCAAGCTCTGGATGAAAGTTATCAAGGCCCTGGCCCGCTGGCGTTGGCGCGCCTGACTCGATTCTGGCCGGTCCACCGGCGCGTTTGCATACCTGACCGTTTTACCCTCAAGCCACGAGGCTGATCATGACCCGCGAAGAATTCCTGCGTTTGGCTGCTGCCGGTTACAACCGTATCCCGCTTGCCTACGAAACCCTTGCCGACTTCGACACGCCGCTGTCGATCTACCTGAAACTGGCCGACCAGCCGAACTCCTATTTGCTGGAGTCGGTACAGGGTGGCGAGAAATGGGGCCGTTATTCCATCATCGGCCTGCCGTGCCGCACCGTGATGCGCGTCCACGAAGAGCAGATCAGCGTGACCCAGGACGGCGTCGAGATCGAGCGCCTGGAGTCCGAAGACCCATTGGCGTTCGTCGAAGAGTTCAAGGCGCGCTACAACGTCCCGACCATTGCCGGTTTACCGCGTTTCAATGGCGGGCTGGTGGGTTACTTCGGTTACGACTGCGTCCGTTATGTCGAGAAGCGCCTGGGCAAATGTCCGAACCCGGACCCGTTGGGCGTGCCGGATATCCTGCTGATGGTTTCGGATGCGGTGGTGGTGTTCGACAACCTCGCAGGCAAGATGCACGCAATCGTGCTGGTCGACCCGGCTGAAACAAGCGCCTATGAAAATGGCCTGGCGCGGCTGGAAGCGCTGATGGAAAAACTTCGCCAGCCGATTACCCCACGTCGCGGTCTTGACCTGACTCGGCCACAGGCGCCTGATCCGGTATTCCGCTCCAGTTTCACTCAAGCCGATTACGAGCGGGCAGTGGACACCATCAAGGAGTACATCCTTGCCGGTGATGTGATGCAGGTTGTTCCGTCGCAACGTATGTCGATCGATTTCAAGGCCGCACCCATCGACCTGTACCGTGCGCTGCGTTGTTTCAACCCGACGCCTTATATGTACTTCTTCAACTTTGGCGACTTCCATGTGGTTGGCAGCTCGCCGGAAGTATTGGTGCGGGTCGAAGACAACCTGATCACTGTGCGCCCGATTGCCGGCACCCGTCCGCGCGGCGCAAATGAAGAAGAAGATCTGGCGCTGGAAAAAGACCTGCTTTCCGATCACAAGGAGGTCGCCGAGCACTTGATGTTGATCGATCTGGGGCGCAACGACACCGGTCGAGTGTCTGAAATTGGCTCGGTCAAGCTCACGGAAAAGATGATCATCGAGCGTTATTCAAACGTGATGCACATCGTCTCCAACGTCACGGGTCAGTTGAAAAGTGGCCTGACGGCGATGGACGCCCTGCGCGCGATTTTACCGGCGGGCACCTTGTCCGGGGCATCGAAAATTCGCGCCATGGAAATCATTGACGAGCTGGAACCGGTCAAGCGTGGCGTCTATGGTGGTGCCGTGGGGTATCTGGCCTGGAACGGCAACATGGACACTGCGATTGCGATCCGCACCGCAGTGATCAAGAACGGTGAGCTGCATGTGCAAGCCGGTGGCGGCATCGTTGCGGACTCGGTGCCGGCGCTGGAATGGGAAGAGACGCTGAACAAGCGCCGCGCGATGTTCCGCGCGGTAGCGCTGGCTGAGCAAGAGCCGCTGTCCTGAAACCCGGTGGGAGCGAATTCATTCGCGAATGGCGCGATGCGGTGTGTCAAGTACACCGCACCATGCCATTCGCGGACACGTCAGCTCACACGTTCACTGTCAAAAATCCAGACTGACTGCCAGGCTGACACCTTGCTGGGTCACGTCATCGTTTTTGCGCCAGTTGTAATTGCCCCTGAGTGACACGTCCTGAGTCAGTTTCTGGTTAACGCCAATACTGGCGCGATTGAGGCTGCCTTGCGGTTGGTAACCTTCCAGAGTGAAGGAGTTGTTGGGCAGGCTATTGAGGGCGATGGTCAGGTCTTGCTGGCTGTTTTCATATTCGTGCTCGTGAGCAATCTCGCCGAAGAGTTGCGTCTGCGGGGTGATGTCGAATTTACCCTGAAGACCCACGCCCAGGCGTCGAGAATTGCGAGTCTGATCGTCGAAGGTCAGGGCTGTCGAGCGTGAGCCTTGTTCCGAGTAGCCGTCCACCTTCACATGCGCGTAATCGGCGCTGACGAACGGTGATAGATGCCAACTGCTGCCTGCATGCGCGATGTCGTAACCCACACGTCCACTGAACGCCCACAGATCGCCATGGGTATCGCCGTTTTCACCACCTTCCGCGACGCCCAAGGCGAATTTCCGTTTGGCGTCTTCGTAGTCAAGTCGCCCGACAGTCAATGCAGCGTCAGCCCACAAGCGATCAGCCTGGTACTGCAGGAGCGCGGTAGCCAGGTAACTGTTTAGTGTGTAATCCGAATTGTTGGCGCCGGCTTCCAGCGTCTGGCGATAGAAACCTGCCGCCACTCCGGCGCGCCAGTCTTCGGCAAAACGGTAGCTGTCGCCAATGGTCAGGTTGTAGCCATGACCATCCGCGCTACTGGCGCTACGTTGATCATCGAATCTCATGTCCTGACCGCCGCCCGCGACAATTGCTCGCCACTGGCCGACGTTTTGCCAATTGCCCCAATCGGCTTGCCACTGACTGTGTAGCTCATCCTGGTGGGCGTTCAATGTGCCAAGGGCCATTTCTGGCAACAACGTGATTTCCCACGGCGCGGCCAACAATGAGTAGGCGTAATCGGCGATGAGTTGCTGCCCGGCAATGGTCGGGTGCACGTCGTCGTTGAACAGCAACTTGGTCGGATCGGGTGTTGCGCTGTGGAGCCCAAACACCGGGTTTTCCGTGCAGCCATTACCGTTGAAGCAGGTGCCGACCAGGTTCTGATTGGCGGCAAGGCCAAAGCGTGTTGGGTTGGCCAGGGTTTCCTGAATCAGCAGGGGAATGTTCAACGGGATGATTTCGGCGTTGATCTGCGCCAGGCGACTGACCAGTTCGGTGTTGAACACGCCGCTGAGTTGGGAGATGGGGCCTTGCAGCGGGGTGCCGTTGGCGGACGGGGTCAGGCCGAGATCGGGCAACAGCCAGACCATGATGTAGCGTGCGCCTGCCTGTTGCAGCGCTTGGGCGCTGTTCGCCAGCTGATCTGCGGAGCCTTGTGCCGACGCAACGTCGAACACCCGCTGTTGAAAGAAGTCATTGCCGCCGCCCGTGAGGTAATAAAGCGCATGGGGGTCGGCGCGAAAATTATTCGTTGGCAAATACCCTGCCCGGCTGCGCAGCACGGTGCCCGCGCCTGGGTCTCCATCGGGGATGGCGACTACCGACGTGGACGTGATCGAATTGAAGATTTGGTCGGTGCGGTAACCGCCTACTGCCCAGTCATTGCCATCCTTGAGGCCGAGGGCGGCATTGACCGGCGAAGTCGATGGCGCCAGATCGCCCGGTGCGATACCGAGCTTGCTGCCTAATAGCATCGGCGCGACCGGGCCAAATATTTCACCGCTGCCATCGTTGAACGTCGGACCCGTTCGGTTGGTGAAGCGTAACGTCGCACCAAGGGGGCCGGCAGTGTCGGGGTATTGCCCGGAGTCACTCAGGCTGTCGCCAAATATCACCATCGTCGAATAAGGAGAGGGGGCCGCCAATGCGTGAGAGCAGGCCAGCGTAAGAATGCATGCCGCGAACGGCAGAGAGAACGCCTGTTTCATCATTGTGAATATCCCTGATTGTTATTTTTATGCTTCTTACGACAGTAGCAAAGCTTGGGCGCCCCTGCGTAGTCTTGCCCCGTAAACCGCCCAAAGGGTGTTTCGCGCACGTGATATCGCACCGTCCAATCGGACTGGCCATCGTGCGCCGCCGCCCTCACCGTCAATGCGGTTGGCACGGCGACTGGCGAAAAGATGAGCGCTGTGCCGAACGGTAGCTTTTAACGCTCAAAGGCATAGGATCGCTGCACAGCTGTAACATTTTGATGCGTATAATCCGCCGCGGAAAAGCCATGTATTGAAGGCATCACCACTAGGGTGCCATTTCGCTATTCCACCCGAATGCCAATTTCAAACCCGCCCAAGGAGACTCCAGCCATGGATCCTGCCCATTCTCGGTGGGTCACGCAGTGGGACGCCAAACGGAATGCAGTGGGTGCGCGGGATTATTCAGCGGTCTGAATCACTGAGTAACTCGGCCACCTTCCCTGCATCTACCGTGTAGCGTTCGCTTGCGTGGCCTCTCTCAGTTATTTTGTTACCCCCCATTAGAGTGTGCTGTGACTGCTTGTTGCGCAGTTTCGTGTGCTGCGCTCTGCAAGACACTGACCTTGTGGTCAGGAACCATGCTCAGATAGCTGCTGGAATCAGTGAACATGAATAAGGTATTCCGCGATTATATCCCGGCAACCGCAAAGCGGCTGCTTCCCAACCGCTGGGATCTGGTAGCCATGCCGTTGGTTATCGGTTTTTTGCTGTTTTTTTCGATTGGCGCGCAACAGACCTGGGCACCGATTTCAACCTTGCAGAGCGAGGTTATTTCGCTTGATCCGGGTAACCTGCCCGAATATGCGGTACGCACCACATTGCGCATGCTTGCGGCGATGGTTGCGTCCCTGATATTCACGCTGGTTTACGGTACGTTGGCGGCCAAAAGTCGGCGGGCAGAGACGTTGCTGGTGCCGGTGCTGGACATCCTGCAGTCGGTGCCCGTTCTAGGGTACATCTCGTTTACGGTGACGTTTTTCCTGTTACTGTTTCCAGGGCGTGTGCTGGGCGCTGAATGCGCTGCCATTTTTGCCATCTTCACCAGCCAGGCCTGGAACATGACGTTCAGCTTCTATCAGTCACTGCGCATGCTGCCTCGTGACCTGGTGGAGGTGTCCAGCAATTTACAGCTTTCCGGTTGGCAAAAATTCTGGAAGCTGGACGTTCCGTTTGCCATACCGGGGCTGGTCTGGAACATGATGATGAGCATGTCTGGGGGCTGGTTTTTTGTGGTTGCCTCGGAAGCCATCACTGTGGGTGACAAGACCATCACGCTGCCAGGCGTAGGTTCCTACCTGGCGGTTGCCATCGAGCAACGCGACCTGCATGCCGTGGGCTACGTTATCCTGGCGATGATCGCGGTCATTCTTCTCTATGACCAGTTCCTGTTTCGGCCGCTGGTGGCATGGGCCGATAAATTCCGCATGGAAGACACCGCCTCCCAAGCGGGCGCGCCTGAGTCCTGGGTGTTGAACCTGATTCAGCGGACCCGGGTTATTCAGCGCTTGTTGCGACCTTTTGCCCGGGCCATGACCCGCATTGGCCACATGCGCCTGAGCTTGCCGCGATCGAAAGCCGTGGCGACACCCTCTGATCCCGCCATTTCACGGATTATCGATGGGGTGTGGGGGGCAGTGATTGTGGTGTTCACGCTGTACATCCTGTACCGGATCGCTGGCTACGTCAGTAGCGAGGTGACACTTGCAGAGGTCGGGCATGTGCTCGGGTTGGGTCTGATTACTCTGTTGCGGGTCGTTCTGCTCATTGTGGTCGCATCAGTCATTTGGGTGCCACTTGGCGTGATGATTGGTTTGCGTCCGCGCCTCGCGGAAAAAATCCAGCCGCTAGCCCAGTTCCTGGCTGCCTTCCCTGCCAACTTATTGTTTCCAGTGTTTGTCATCGTCATTTTGCGCTATCAGCTAAACCCTGATATCTGGCTGAGTCCGCTGATCGTGCTGGGTACACAGTGGTACATCCTGTTCAACGTGATTGCGGGTGCCAGTGCCTTCCCAAATGACTTTAAGGAGGCTGCGGCCAACTTTCGCATCCGCGGTTGGTTGTGGTGGCGCAAGGTAATGCTGCCAGGCATTTTCCCGTATTACGTCACCGGGGCGATCACCGCTTCGGGCGGGGCATGGAATGCCAGTATCGTTTCCGAATTTGTTTCATGGGGACAAGACAAGGTAGTGGCGCATGGATTGGGCGCCTACATCGCCCAGACGACTGCTGCCGGTGACTTTCCGAAAATCACGCTCGGCGTGGTAGTGATGTCGCTCTTTGTCGTGGCCTTCAATCGCTTGGTATGGCGGCCGATGTACGCCATTGCCGAAAACAAACTCCGCCTGAATTAACAGGAGTCGATGTCATGAATACCTATACCGAGCAGGCTAGCGCAGCACCTGAAATTTACTCGCTCAATGATGTGAGCCGGTGTTTTGGCAAGGGCAAGGATGAGTTGCAGGTTCTCAGCGGTGTCGATCTGACGCTACGCGAGGGCGAAATTGTGGGCATGTTGGGCCGCTCTGGGTCGGGCAAGTCGACGCTGCTGCGCATTATTGCCGGCCTGATACAGCCCTCGTCTGGCGAGGTTCGGTACAACGGCTCCTTGTTGACGGGGCCAGCCGAAGGCGTGGCCATGGTCTTTCAGACCTTTGCGCTGTTTCCATGGCTGACCGTACTTGAAAACGTGGAGGCGGGTCTTCAAGCGCTGCAGGTAGAGCCAAAAGCGGCGCGTAAGCGCGCGCTGGATGCAATCGACCTGATCGGTCTTGATGGATTCGAAAACGCCTATCCGCGCGAGTTGTCTGGCGGGATGCGTCAACGCGTGGGCTTTGCTCGAGGCCTGGTGGTCAACCCGACCTTGTTATTGATGGACGAGCCGTTCTCTGCCCTGGATGTATTGACGGCAGAAACACTGCGAAGCGATTTGCTGGATTTGTGGAGCGGGAAGCAACTGCCGATAAAATCCATCTTGATCGTGACTCACAACATCGAAGAAGCAGTATTGATGTGCGACCGCGTTCTGGTGTTGTCGTCAAATCCTGGGCGGGTTGTGGCGGAAATCAAAGTGCCGTTCGCTCATCCGCGCAATCGGCTGGACCCAGCCTTTCGCAAGATGGTTGATGATATTTATGCGTTGATGACCAACCGACGCACTGCTGATGCCAGCACCGGCAAGGCTGAACTGCAGATGGGCAGTCCGCTGCCGGATGTATCCACCAACCTTATGGCGGGCCTGATCGAAGCGCTGGCGGCCGAGCCCTATCATGGGCATGCCGGCTTGCCGAATGTTTCAGAACGGTTGTTGCTGGAAGTCGACGATTTGTTCCCGGTGGCAGAGATGCTGGAGCATCTGGGGTTTGCTGAGCTCAAGGGCGCTGAAATCACGCTCACAGAGGCTGGCAAATTATTCGCTGAATACGGCACCCAGGAACGCAAAGCCATTTTTGCCGAGCATCTGGTCAAACATGTGCCTTTGGCTGCACGTATTCGGCAGGTATTGCAGGAACGGCACGGGCACTGGGCGCCGCGTGTACGCTTCGAGCAGGAACTGGAAGATTCACTCAGTGGGTCCTTTGTTGAGGAAGCACTGGAGAGCGTGATCAGTTGGGGGCGATATGCTGAAATTTTCTCCTATAACGACAACACTGAAACGTTCAGCCTGGAAGATGTCGAAGGCAGCCAGTAACACGTTCAGCGCATGAGATGGCAGCTTGGGGAGGGCTCCATATTGCACCGTGTGCGTGGGTAGGCTACTGTGCCCAAATGTATGAATGAGACCTCCCCAGTGTTAATCATCAGCAAACTTTTGATGCGCGTTATCAACGCCCTCGGCCGTTGGCGTTGGCGCGCCTGACTGTTCTCCCTTCCGGCCAGCCGGACCTGTACCGATTGCCCTTCGATTGACTTGCCAGAGCACCTGAGCTGGATGAATCCCAGTGACCAGACAGCGTGCGTCCGACGAGCGAATAATATCCAGGGGCGGCTTTAAAAGTCAGTAATTTCAAGAGGTTAAACACATGTTGCTGATGATTGATAACTACGACTCGTTTACTTATAACGTCGTGCAATATTTGGGTGAGTTGGGTGCCGAGGTCAAAGTGATCCGCAACGACGAGCTGAGTGTCGCCGAGATCGAAGCCCTGAACCCCGAGCGCATTGTGGTTTCCCCCGGGCCTTGTACCCCGACTGAAGCGGGCGTCTCGCTAGAGGTGATCAAGCACTTCGCCGGCAAGCTGCCGATTCTGGGCGTGTGCCTGGGTCATCAGTCCATTGGTCAGGCGTTTGGTGGTGACGTGGTGCGGGCGCGGCAAGTGATGCATGGCAAGACCAGTCCGGTAATGCATGACGACCTTGGCGTGTTCGAAGGCTTGAATCATCCATTGACGGTTACCCGTTATCACTCCCTGGTCGTCAAGCGCGAAACCCTGCCCGACTGCCTGGAGTTGACCGCCTGGACCGAACTCGAAGACGGTACGGTCGACGAAATCATGGGCCTGCGCCACAAGACGCTGAATATAGAAGGGGTGCAATTTCACCCTGAGTCGATTCTTACCGAGCAAGGGCATGAGCTGTTCGCCAACTTCCTCAAGCAAACCGGCGGCAGCCGTCAGGGTTAAGGGGCTTTCAAGGTTATGGGCAAAGTTATGGCTATGGATATCAAAGGCGCGCTGGCTCGTATCGTCAACCAGCTGGATTTGAGCACCGAGGAAATGCGCGACGTCATGCGTGAAATCATGACGGGTCAATGCACTGAAGCGCAGATTGGCGCCTTCATGATGGCCATGCGCATGAAAAGCGAAAGCATCGATGAGATCGTCGGTGCGGTGTCGGTCATGCGTGAGTTGGCCGACAAAGTTGAACTCAAGACCCTCGACGGCGTAGTCGACGTGGTTGGCACCGGCGGCGACGGCGCGAATATCTTTAACGTCTCTACGGCATCGTCCTTCGTGGTTGCGGCGGCCGGTTGCACCGTTGCCAAGCACGGTAACCGGGCTGTGTCCGGCAAAAGCGGCAGCGCCGATCTGCTCGAAGCGGCTGGCATCTATTTGAACCTGACGCCTGTGCAAGTCGCCCGCTGTATCGAAAACGTGGGCATTGGTTTCATGTTTGCCCAGTCCCATCACAGTGCGATGAAATACGCCGCTGGCCCGCGTCGCGACCTCGGATTGCGCACCCTTTTTAATATGCTCGGCCCGCTTACGAATCCGGCTGGTGTCCGCCATCAGGTGGTTGGGGTGTTCAGCCAGGCATTGTGCCGGCCGTTGGCCGAAGTTTTGCTTCGTCTGGGTAGCAAGCACGTGTTGGTGGTGCACTCCCAGGACGGTCTGGACGAGTTCAGCCTTGCCGCCCCGACCTTTGTTGCCGAGCTGAAAAATGGCGAAGTGACAGAATATTGGGTACAGCCGGAAGATTTGGGCATAAAAAGCCAGAGCCTGATCGGCTTGACCGTGGAAAGCCCAGCCGCATCGCTGGAGTTGATCCGCGATGCCTTGGGTCGGCGCAAGACCGAAAACGGGCAGAAAGCGGCCGAAATGATCGTTCTCAATGCGGGCGCAGCGCTCTATGCTGCTGATCATGCCTCTACGTTGAAAGAGGGCGTTGCACTGGCCCACGATGCGTTGCACACCGGGCTTGCCCGGGAAAAACTGGAAGAGTTGGGTGCCTTTACCGCGGTATTCAAGCAGGAGAATGAAGGATGAGTGTGCCAACGGTTCTGGAAAAAATTCTCGCCCGTAAGGTTGAGGAAGTCGCTGCTCGCAGCGCCGTAGTGAGCCTTGCCGAACTGGAGCGCCAAGCTGCGTTGGCCGATGCCCCTCGCGGTTTTGCCCAGGCGTTGATCAAGCAGGCCAAGAGCAAGCACCCTGCGGTCATCGCCGAAATCAAAAAGGCGTCGCCAAGCAAAGGCGTGATCCGGGAAAACTTTTTCCCTGCTGAAATCGCCAAGAGTTATCAGGCGGGTGGCGCAACCTGTCTGTCCGTTCTAACCGACATTGATTTCTTTCAAGGTGCCGATGCCTACCTGCAACAGGCGCGTGCCGCCTGCAGTCTGCCGGTTATTCGTAAAGACTTTATGATTGATCCGTATCAGATCGTCGAAGCCCGAGCATTGGGCGCCGACTGTGTGTTGCTGATTGTTTCCGCGCTGGAAGATTCAAAGATGGCCGAGCTGGCTGCGGTCGCCAAAAGCGTGGGCCTCGATGTGTTGGTCGAAGTGCATGATGCTGTTGAGTTGGAGCGCGCCCTCAAAACGCTGGATACGCCGTTGGTTGGCATCAACAACCGTAACCTGCACACCTTTGACGTGAACCTGGAAACGACGTTGGACCTGCTGCCGCAGGTTCCCCGTGATCGTTTGGTCATCACCGAAAGCGGCATTTTTAATCGCGCGGATGTCGAGCTGATGGAAATCAGCGATGTCTACTCATTCCTGGTCGGCGAAGCGTTCATGCGTGCTCAACACCCAGGGGCTGAGCTGCAGCGCTTGTTCTTCCCTGAGCGCGGGCCGTTGATCAGTAATTAACGGACAGCCCTGACGCATATCGGATGTAGGCGCTGCCGAAGGCTGCGATAAGGTCGCTCCGACCCTCATGCGATTCAGAATGGCGACCGCTTCGGTCGGACGCGACCCCGGGGCGATCGCAGCCTTCGGCAGCTCCTACAGAGAAACCAGCATGTTAGACAAAGTCATCGATATCTCCGTCGAGGCAGGCCTGCAGGCCGAGCAGGATTTGCTTGCCGCTGTGTGTGCCGGCGAGTCCGAGTACGGTTTGCTGTTATGGCGACCGCTTGATCGAGCCTTGGTGATGCCGCGCCGGATGAGCCGTCTCGAAGGTTTCGAACAGGCCACCGAAACATTGGCGGCCAGCGGATGGCCAATACTGCTGCGTGAAAGTGGCGGTGAGCCTGTCCCCCAATCACCCGCTGTGGTGAACATCGCATTGGTCTACGCCCAGCCAGGCAAAGACAATGATCGCGACCGGATCGAGAATGCCTATAAGCGCCTGTGCCAACCGATCTGCGATGTGTTGATCGAACTGGGCGGCGCTGCCTCGCTAGGGGAAGTGGACGGGGCCTTCTGTGACGGGCGATTTAACGTCAATCTCGACGGTCGCAAGATGGTCGGTACTGCCCAGCGTTGGCGGCAAAGTCAGGGTGGGCAACGTCCTGTAGTGCTGGCCCATGGCGCGCTGCTGCTGGATAACGAACGTGAGCAGATGGTCGAGGCGGTCAACCGCTTCAACCAGATATGCGAGCAAGAACAGCGTGTACGCGCTGACAGCCACATTGCCTTGCATGAAGCCTTCACGGCTCCCGATATATTGGACCAGTTAGCCGAACGCTATCGAAAGATCCTTACCGGGTTTTGATCTGCCCGATTCGCTTAGCGCGTGCCGAACACCACCATGGTTTTGCCTTTGACGTGCACCAGGTTCTGCTCTTGCAGTGCCTTGAGCACGCGGCCGACCATTTCCCGGGAGCATCCGACAATGCGCCCGATTTCCTGACGGGTAATCTTGATCTGCATCCCATCGGGGTGGGTCATGGCATCGGGCTGTTTACACAGCTCCATCAGGCTACGTGCGACCCTTCCGGTGACGTCGAGAAACGCCAGATCGCCAACTTTTCGCGTGGTATTGCGCAGCCGTTCAGCCATCTGGCGACTGATGACGTAAAGGATATCGGGCTCTTGCTGCGTGACTTCGCGGAATTTGCTGTAGCTGATCTCCGCCACTTCGCACTCGGTTTTGGCGCGGACCCAAGCGCTGCGCTCTACCTCGTGCCCGATCGGGTCAAACAGGCCTAACTCGCCAAAGAAATCTCCGGCATTCAGGTACGCGACAATCATCTCCCGGCCTTCGTCGTTTTCGATCAGGATGGTGACGGAGCCTTTGATGATGAAGAACAGCGACTCAGAGGAGTCGCCTGCGCAAATGATGTTGTTTTTGGCTGAATAGCGACGCCGCTGGCAATGGCCAAGAAGTTTGTCGATGTTTTTTATTTTGGGTGTAAGGGTTATAGCAACCATGCATGTATCCCGAAAAAGTACTGCGCCACACGGCATCCTTATGAGTATCGGCAGTACGGGTGATTTACCGCAGCTTATCAGGAGAATTTGTCGCTATTTGGGAAATTTCCTACCGGCTTATTTCGATTGGACATTTAACCGGACATCCGGTGACAGCATGGCCTTGTGCTAAGCTGGCGACCACTTTTTTAGCAGTGGAGTCTTGGCGATGAAGGCACGCATCCAATGGGCTGGCGAAGCCATGTTCCTCGGTGAATCCGGTAGCGGTCATGTGGTGGTAATGGACGGCCCGCCAGAAAGTGGCGGTCGCAACCTAGGGGTGCGTCCTATGGAAATGCTCCTGCTCGGCCTGGGCGGTTGCAGTAACTTCGACGTGGTCAGTATCCTGAAAAAGTCCCGTCAGCCGATAGAAAGCTGCGAGGCGTTTCTGGAAGCCGAACGCGCGAGCGAAGATCCAAAGGTGTTCACTAAGATCCATCTGCATTTTGTGGTCAAGGGCCGAGGCTTGAAAGAGGCCCAGGTCAAGCGTGCGATCGAGCTGTCTGCAGAGAAGTATTGCTCGGCTTCGATCATGCTCGGCAATGCAGGGGTGGAGATTACCCACGACTACGAAATCATCGAACTTGGCTGAATCGACACCCAACTTTCATAAAAGCAGCGCACACTTGACGCACGCCCTAGCCGACAGGCGCTGACGTCGGCATAATGCGCCACTTTTTCAGGGTGTAGCCCGTTTCAACAAGGCATTAGTTGCGCCCGAACAGACAACCAAAATCGCCACCGCGAAGAGGTGTTAACCGTCCTACGCAGCTGAGCCGATCTCATCTGACGGGCATGCTTGATCACGCGGCCCGGGCCGCATATATATAGAGAGTGTTTAACGGTGAAAAGCAAACTCAAGCTCCACGGGTTCAATAACCTGACCAAGACCTTGAGCTTCAACATCTATGACATCTGCTATGCGGAAACCCCGCAGGACCAGCAGGCTTACGTCGAGTACATCAATCACGAGTACGACGCCGAACGCCTGACGCAGATCCTCACTGAGGTTGTCGATATCATTGGCGCCAACATCCTGAACATCGCCCGTCAGGATTACGATCCACAAGGCGCTAGCGTGACCATTCTGATCTCCGAGCAGCCGGTGACGCCTACCGACAGCCAGATCGAAGAGTCGCCGGGCCCGCTGCCAGAGACCATCCTGGCCCATCTCGACAAGAGCCATATCACGGTGCACACCTACCCGGAAATTCACCCGGTCGATGGCATCGCGACATTCCGTGTGGACATCGATGTGTCGACCTGTGGGGTGATTTCACCACTTAAGGCGCTCAACTACCTGATCCACCAATTCGATTCCGACATCGTCACCGTCGATTATCGTGTCCGTGGCTTCACCCGTGATGTTGAAGGTAAAAAGCACTTCATCGATCACGAGATAAACTCGATCCAGAATTACCTCTCCGTAGACACGCGCTCCGGTTACCAGATGACCGACGTGAACGTTTACCAAGAGAACATGTTCCACACCAAGATGCTGCTCAAAAACTTCGAACTGGATGACTATCTGTTCGGTGATGCGACCAGCAACTTGTCGACCGAACAGCGTGATCAGGTCACCGAGCGCGTGAAGCACGAAATGCTGGAAATCTTTTACGGACGTAACGTCAACGTTTAAGATTTACCGAATTCGTCAGTACAAAGAAGAAAGGCGCCCATCGAGGCGCCTTTCTTGTAGTGCGCCAGGCATGGCGTGGCTTTTATATCCTGTAAGTGCTTTTGGTCATGACCTTGGCCAGCAGGCTCATGCCGAATTTGATAGGCGCCGGAAAGCGAAATCCACCGGCGTCGAGCGCAATTTCGGCATGGTGCTCTTCATCGATACGCATCTGTTCGAGAATGGCCCGGGACTTTTCGTCTTCGGCGGGAAGCTGCTGCAAATGATCGTTCAGGTGCTTGCAGACCTGATCTTCAGTCGCGGCCACGAAACCTAGGCTGACCCGGTCACTGATCATCCCGGCGGCGGCACCGATCCCGAAAGAAATACCGTAGAACAGTGGGTTGAGCACGCTGGTATGGCTGCCCAATTGGCGGATGCGCTGTTCGCACCAGACCAGATGGTCAATCTCTTCTTCGGCTGCATGCTCCATGGCCGCTCGCACTTTCGGTAACTTTGCGGTCAGCGCCTGGCCCTGATACAGCGCTTGCGCGCAGACTTCGCCGGTATGGTTGATGCGCATCAAGCCCGCAACGTGCCGGGTATCGACGTCGCTCATCTTGGCTTCGGGCTGAACAATAGCGGGTGATGGTCGATACGGTTGCCCGCTGAAAGGCAGCAACGTGCGCATCGCAGCATCGGCTTGCAATAAAAGACGGTCAACAGGGGAGTAGTGACGTTCGGTAGCCATGGGCACCTCCGGATAAATCCACGGCGGCCAGTTTACCCGAATCGGTCGGGCGCGGCTTGAGCTGGATCAGCCCGCCGGGTTTGCATGGACAGCCTCGGCGGGTATAAGTCGTTGGAAAGGTGAATCAGCCCGGCGGCCAATGCATCTGACGCTGACCGAGCACGTGCATGTGAATGTGATAGACGGTCTGTCCGCCCAGCTCATTGCAGTTCATTACCGTACGAAAACCGTCCTCGCAGCCCAGCTCTTTGGCCAAACGTTGCGCGGTGAACAGCATGTGGCCGAGCAACCCTTTGTCATCTTCGGTCACATCGTTGAGCGTGCGGATCGCTTTTTTCGGGATGACCAGAAAGTGCACCGGTGCTTGCGGGGCAATATCGTGAAAGGCCAGCACTTGGTCATCTTCATAGATGATCTTTGCCGGTATCTCTCTGTTGATGATCTTGGTGAACAGAGTCTCCACAGCTATTTCTCCGTTTTGATAAGTGACTGAGTGTACCGAGGGGCCGGGACCACGCCCAGTTTTTTAGCGTGGGCAATACGTCTTGTTGATCGCGCCGGATATTTTCCGTGTCAACCAGCGCGGGCCCAGGCGCGGGGTGAGCGCCAACAGCTTATTGCGCCAACCGGGAATGATCACGGCGCGATTTTTCGCCAGTGCTCGCACCGTATGAAGCGCGACTTCTTCAGGGCTCATCATTCGCTTGTTGTGTTCAAGCTTGCCAACTTCCAGGTGGGCATGATGGAAAAACTCCGTGCGCGTTGGGCCAGGGCACAGGACTGAAATCTTTACGCCGGTTTTTTTCAGCTCTTCACGCAGCCCTTCGGAAAAATGCAGCACATAAGCCTTGCTGGCGTGATAGCTGCTCATCCATGGGCCAGGCTTGAAGGCGGCTACCGAGGCAACATTGAGTATCTGCCCGCCACCCTGGACGGCCATGGCATTGCCGAGGGCATGGCACAGGCGGGTCAGGGCCAGTATGTTCAGCTCGATCAGGTCTTGTTCATGGCCCCAGTCCTGAGCCAAAAACGGTCCGCAGGTGCCGATGCCGGCGCAGTTCACCAGCAAGTCGATCTGCCGTTCGCCCTCTTCGAGTTCCAGCAAGAAACCAGAAAGACGCAAGGGCTCCCCCAGGTCGCAGCCTCGAAACAGGACTTCCACACCAAAACGTTGGTTCAATTCAGTGGCAATGCTTTCCAGCAGGTCCCGTTGGCGGGCTACCAGAATCAGGCTACGACCACGGCGCGCCAAGGCTTCGGCCATTGCCAGGCCGATGCCGCTGGAGGCGCCAGTGATCAGAGCGTAACGGGTCATGCAATTCTCCAGGCAGCGACCGCGAGCCACGACAGTGTGCGTCGGGCTCAAACAGGCGCGTTATTCGTCTTTATAGTCTACAGAGGGTGGAGCGGCATCGGCGGGTTGCGAGGTGTTGCTGTCGCTATCATCGTCGTAAGGCAGGACATTTTCGTACTCGGTGGCGGTGGTTTGCACCTCGTCCTCAAACGTGCCAATGCCGTTGAAAAATGCGCTGACCATCAGGATGGCGATAATCGCCAGCCACAAAGAGGCCAGTATTTTTACCGCCTTAGTGTTCGGTGGTTGCGGTGCTCCGTACTGGTTGGCACCTGAGTTGCCCGGTATGACCATTATCAAGAACGGAAACAGGCTACCCACGAATGGCACGATATTGATCAGCAACAGCCACCCGGACCAGCCAACATCGTGCAACCGCTGCACAGCTATCTGCACGCTGACGATCAAAAAGCCGATCCCTGCAATGGCAATGAGCAATCCACCGCCCACCAGCGAGCGGGTCAGGATCGCTGCGCATACGGCGGTGACGGCAACGATGGCGGCCATAAGTACCAGCGTCCATGCCAGATAGCGTAACCGCCCGATCCGACCTTGAGCGCTGAACACCTTGAGCTCAGAAAATTCCGGCAATGTTTCGCCTACGTGGGCCCGTGGCGGAGCATAAGGGGATGCTTCCTGCTGCGGCTCTTTAGTCGCTCGATAAGGTGTTGGCTCGTCGATTTCATCCAGGCTCAAATTGATGGGGGGATCAGCTTCGATCCGCGCTTCGACGCCAGCATCATTCAGCGCGCTCAGGTAGTGCTGAGCGTGTTCTTGCGACAGCCCGCGTTTGAGCACAACGGGCCGGCCACTGAACAGCTTTTCAACGGCTGATGGTTCGCTTTTGAACAGGCCTGCCAGATTCAGTTTGGCTGTCTCGATGTCGACGCCATTGCGCAGGTTTCCTTCGAAGACGATCTTGAAGTGGGTCGCGGCCATGCATGCCTTCCTTGTCTGGGTAAAACAGTGAGTCTTGCTAAAGCGCTCAGGTCCACGGTCTGCCAAGAAGGAGGCCGCGGGCGGGCATTCAGCGCGGCCAGTGTCGAGCCAGGTCGGATGAGTGTATCTGCGCCTTACGGTATTCAGCATCCAGGCGCGCAATCAGTTCGTCAACGCTGGGTAAATCGTCAATTTCACCGACACCTTGCCCGGCGGACCATACGGTTTTCCAGGCTTTTGCTTCATCGTTGATGGGTTTGAGCTTCGAGCCAACGTTGACTTCACCTTTGCCCTGTAGAGCGGCGAGGTCGAAACCGGCATTCTCCAGACTTTTGCGCATGAAGCTGGCGGGCACGCCGGAGACGGCAGGGGTATGCACGATGTCGGCGGCTTTGGAGGCCAGCAACATCTCTTTGTAAGCGTCCGGGGCATGGCTTTCGCGGGTAGCGATAAAGCGCGTGCCAAAGTAGGCCAGGTCCGCGCCAAGCAACTGCGCGGCAAGAATTTCGTGACCGTGATTCAAACAGCCCGCCAGCAACAGGGTTTTATCGAAGAACTGGCGGATCTCGGCGATTAACGAAAATGGGCTCCAGGTTCCGGCGTGTCCGCCGGCACCGGCCGCGACGGCGATCAGACCGTCTACGCCAGCGTCTGCTGCCTTTTCTGAATGACGGCGAGTGGTCACGTCATGAAATACCAAGCCACCGTAATCATGCACCGCATCGACCAACTCTTTAACGGCACCGAGGCTGGTGATCACGATGGGTACTTTATGCTCGATGCAGATCTCCAGATCAGCCTGCAAACGAGGGTTGCTGTTATGCACGATCAGGTTGACCGCGTAGGGCGCCGGATTCACAAGCTCTGCCAGCCCGACTTCGATTTCCTCCAGCCAGGCTTTGAAACCACTGCTTTCGCGCTGGTTAAGCGCCGGAAAACTCCCGACCACTCCATTGCGGCAGCACGCCAGGACCAGTTGCGGATTGGAGATCAAAAACATCGGCGCGGCCACGATGGGCAAACGCAAACGTTGTTCAAGCAAGGCTGGCAGTGACATGAGTATGACTCCAGGCATTCAGCTATCGATTAGAACGGTTGGACGACAACCAGAATGACGATAGCCAGCAGTATCAATACGGGGATTTCATTGAACCAGCGGTAATAGACATGACTGCGACCCTTTTCGCCGCGCGCGAAGCGTTTGACTTGCGCGCCGCAGACATGGTGGTAGCCAATCAGCAGAATCACCAGCGCCAGCTTGGCGTGCATCCAGGCGTGGCTGAAGTAACCACTGGGATTGAGGCTGATCAGCCATATCCCGAAAACCAGCGTGGCGATCATTGCGGGTCCCATGATGCCTCGGTACAGCTTGCGCTCCATGATGCAGAAACGTTCCCTGCTGGCGTCGTCCTCACTCATTGAGTGATAAACGAACAATCGCGGTAAATAAAACAGACCTGCAAACCAGCAGACCATCGAGACGATGTGGAAGGCTTTAAGCCATAAAAACAGCATTTTTGGTTTTTCCCAAGTTCACGGTGACCAAATAGTAGTGGTATGAACGGCCATACGTCACGTTCGCGGTTGTTCCTCAGGCCATACGCCCATATTATCGATGGCTTTCCAGTAGGTTCGTTGAAGGGGCAGGTTTATGGTCAAGGTCGGTATCGTCGGCGGCACGGGTTACACCGGGGTCGAGCTGCTGCGTCTGTTGGCACAGCATCCGCAAGCTGAGGTAGTGGTCATCACTTCTCGCTCTGAGGCAGGGCTGGCCGTTGCCGATCTGTACCCGAATCTGCGAGGCCATTACGACAGCCTGGCCTTCAGCGTGCCAGATATCGAAGCGCTGGGTGCTTGCGACGTGGTGTTCTTTGCCACTCCGCACGGTGTTGCCCACGCGTTGGCGGGCGAACTGCTGAATGCAGGCACAAAGGTCATCGACCTGTCGGCAGACTTCCGCCTGCAGGACGCGGACGAGTGGGCCAAATGGTACGGCCAGCCGCATGGCGCGCCTGAGTTGCTTAAAGAGGCGGTCTACGGGCTGCCTGAAGTCAATCGCGAGCAGATCAAGCAGGCACGCCTGATTGCCGTTCCCGGTTGCTACCCTACCGCGACACAGCTGGGCTTTCTGCCGTTGCTCGAAGCAGGCTTGGCTGACGCCTCTCGGTTGATCGCCGACTGTAAATCAGGCGTCAGCGGTGCCGGGCGCGGTGCCAGTGTCGGCTCGTTGTACTCTGAAACCAGCGAAAGCTTTAAGGCTTACGCCGTCAAAGGGCATCGTCACCTGCCTGAAATCAGGCAGGGTCTGCGGCGTGCGTCGGGCGGTGAAGTCGGCTTGACCTTCGTGCCACACCTCGCGCCAATGATTCGTGGCATTCACTCCACGCTTTACGCCACGGTGGTGGATAAGTCGGTGGATTTGCAGACGCTTTTTGAAAAGCGCTATGCCAATGAGCCGTTCGTCGATGTGATGCCAGCCGGTAGCCATCCTGAGACGCGTAGCGTACGTGGCGCTAATGTTTGTCGAATTGCCGTGCATCGTCCGCAAGGCGGCGATCTGGTGGTGGTGTTGTCGGTCATCGACAATCTGGTCAAGGGTGCGTCAGGCCAGGCGGTCCAGAACATGAACATCTTGTTCGGTCTGGACGAGCGGTTGGGTCTTTCCCATGCGGGCATGCTGCCCTGATTCATTGCCGGGGCTGCAGTTCCGGTTCAAGAGCTCCGCCAAGTGGGGCTCTTGACGTCATCCTGGAAATGAGCCGTGTGCAATAGTTGACCAGTTTACTGGGGTAAGCGGATAATGCCGGTCATTACGCATTATGACGGCATAGCGCCGGGAGATAGTTAGCATGAGCGTCGAAACCTTCACACCTACGGCATTGGAATTCACCCCTGGTGCAGCGCACAAGGTGAAGACCCTGGTCGATGAAGAGGGCAATGATCGCCTGAAACTGCGCGTATTCGTGACCGGTGGTGGCTGTTCGGGTTTCCAGTACGGCTTCACCTTTGATGAAGACGTGGCTGACGACGACACCATCGTTGAACGTGATGGTGTCAGCCTGGTTGTCGATCCAATGAGCTTCCAATACTTGGCAGGCGCAGAAGTGGATTATCAGGAAGGGCTGGAAGGATCGCGCTTTGTGATCAAGAACCCGAATGCGTCCACCACGTGTGGCTGCGGTTCGTCGTTCTCGGTCTGATTGGGCGTGTTGGTCAGAGACGCCGCGCTTATGTGCGGCGTTTTGCTGTGTGCGTGTCAGTCAGGCCGGGTAGATAGCGCCGAGCACGCGCAAACCGCGAGCACCGGTAACGCTAGGCCGGTTAGCGGGTACGCCTTCAAGGCAGCAGTGTGCCAGCCAGGCGAAAGCCATTGCCTCGACCCAGTCGGGGTCCACGCCGTAAATGGCTGTGCTGCTGACCTTGGTCTTGGGCAGTAGGGCGGCCAGCCTCGCCATCAACGCCGAGTTGTGCGCGCCGCCACCACAGACCAACAGCTCGTCAGTTTGCGCCTGTGCGGTCTGCAGCGACTGGGTAATGGTCAGCGCAGTCAGTTCAAGCAAGGTCGCCTGAATATTTTCAGGGGCGAATGTGGGCAGTTGGAACAGGTGGTGCTGGAGCCAGCCACTATTGAAAACCTCGCGGCCTGTGCTTTTTGGGCCTTGGGTCAGGAAGAACGGGTCGCTGAGTAGCGATTTCAGTAATGCTGGCTCGATCGTTCCACTGGCCGCCCAGGCACCGTCGCGGTCAAAGCTTTGGCCGCTTTGTATGTGTATCCAGGCATCAAGTAAGACATTTCCTGGGCCGCAGTCGAAACCAGACACAGGCTTGTCGGCTTCGAGCAGGCTCAGGTTGCTGAAGCCGCCAATATTAAGGACAGCACGATGATCCAGCGGGGCGCCTAGCGGATTGTCGAAGAGGGCTTCATGAAATGCGGGCACCAGCGGTGCACCTTGTCCGCCTGCGGCTACATCCCTACGACGAAAATCACTGACGACGGTGATCTCTGTCAGCTCTGCGAGCAGTGCGGGGTTGCCAATCTGGAGGGTGAAGCCGCGTGCAGGCTCGTGACGAATAGTCTGTCCATGGCTGCCGATGGCCCGTATTTCACCCGCTGACAGTTTTTCCTGGCTCAGCAGCGCCAGAATGCCCTGAGCGGCGAGATGGACCCACTTCTGCTCGGCGATGGCGGCCCGTGCAAGTTCATCGATGCCACTGGCACACAAGTCGAGAAGCTCTGCGCGCAGATTGTCCGGCATCGGTATGTAATGGGTCGCCAGCAGTCTTGGCCGATCGTCCTGTTCTATCAGGGCGATATCCAGCCCATCAAGACTGGTCCCGGACATCACACCTATATAATAGAAGGCCATGACTTAGCGCTTGCTCGAAGCCAGCATTGTGGCTTTTTCCTTGTCCATGCGTGCCATCAGTGGCTGGCTTTGTTGCAAGAAACGTTGTCTTTCAGCTTTGGCGATTGGGTCAGCCATCGGCAATTTTTGGCCCAGCGGGTCGACGTGGACGCCATTGACCTGAAACTCATAGTGCAAGTGCGGACCGGTCGACAGTCCGGTTGTGCCGATATAGCCGATGACTTGGCCCTGCCTGACATTGCTTCCGGTTTGTACGCCCTTGGCAAAACCCTGCATGTGCCCGTAAAGGGTGCGGTAGGTCTCGCCATGTTGGATGATCACGGTGTTGCCGTAGCCACCACGACGACCGGCCAGCAGAACCTTGCCATCACCCGTTGCTTTGATCGGTGTGCCGCGAGGTGCCGCATAATCGACGCCTTTGTGAGCGCGGATCTTGTTCAGGATTGGGTGTTTACGGCCCATGGAGAACAGTGAGCTGATTCGGGCAAAGTCCACTGGCGTGCGGATAAAGGCCTTGCGCATGCTATTGCCGTCAGCGGTGTAGTAGCTGCTGTTGCCTTGTTTGTTGGTGTAGCGAACGGCGGTAAACGTTTTGCCGCGGTTGGTAAAGCGAGCGGACAGGATGTTGCCCGTGCCGACCGTTTTGCCGTTGACGACTTTCTGCTCATAGACCACATCAAACTCGTCGCCCTGGCGAATGTCCTGAGCGAAGTCGATGTCGTAGCCAAAGACACTGGCCATGTCCATGGTCATGCTGTGGGACAGGCCGGCGCGTTGAGCCGACAGCGAAAGCGAGCTATTGATGACGCCATGAGTGTACGCAGTGCGTACGTTTGGTTTAGTGATCTCTCGGCTGAAGGCATAGCCTTTGTCAGTCTTGGACAGGCTGATGCTTTCCAGGTCGCTGACCTTGCTGTGCAGCTGTTTGAGCTGGTTTTGGGGGGAGAGCTCAAACTGCAGAATCTGCCCGTGCTTCAGCTGGCTGAACTGCTTGGCCTGCTTATCGCTGGCCAGCACTTCATGCACAGTGGCAGCAGGAAGTCCTACTTTCTCAAAAAGAGTCGACAAGGTATCGCCCTTGGAGACGACGACCTCTTTGTGATGCGGATTCTTGGCAGCAACGGTGGGGGCGGGCGCTGTCTTCTCAGGTTCCGCAGCGGCCGTTTCCTGAGTGTCTTCAGCTCCGCTTTCAATTTGTGCGAAGGGAGATGCAGTGGTTTCAGGTGTGGCTTGAATCGGATCTTGAGCGTCTTGTTGTTGTGTCAGTTGATCGGCAGACGTTTCCAGATCAAGGTTTAGTGTGGTTTTTTTGGCCTCAACGTCGCTGGACGGGAAGACCAGAAGCGCCAGGCTCAGCAGGGCGGCAATGCCGCTGGCAGCGAGCAGGTGGCTCTTGGGATAAAGCGGAGGCGCCTTAGGCTGTGTGTCGATCATAGGTAATTTTGACTTTGAAAAGATGAATTGGAAAAGATGAATGACAGGGTGAAGATGAAATAACTGTATAAAATATAACCAAACCATGCTCGAAGCAACCCTACGAACGCATCAGTCTCTGATTCGGCGGGGAGTGCTGGGCAAAAACTTGTAATTGGGCCCTGATCTTGTATGGTTGGGTCCCATTTAAGATGAGCCATTACGGGGCTGTTATGAAGTCGGTTGAAGAGCAGCTAGCGCTGATCAAGCGCGGTGCGGATGAACTCCTGGTCGAGTCCGAATTGGTCGAAAAGCTTAAGCGTGGCCAGCCATTGCGTATAAAGGCTGGGTTCGACCCTACAGCCCCGGATCTGCATTTGGGTCATACCGTGCTGATTAATAAGCTGCGTCAGTTCCAGGAGCTTGGTCATCAGGTCATTTTCCTGATTGGGGACTTCACTGGCATGATCGGTGATCCCAGTGGTAAAAGCGCGACGCGGCCACCGCTGACGCGCGAACAGGTTCTGGCTAACGCAGAAACCTACAAGACCCAGGTTTTCAAGATTCTTGATCCGGCAAAGACCGAGGTGGCGTTCAACTCCACCTGGATGGATCAAATGAGTTCGGCTGACTTCATCCGCCTGTCTTCGCAGTACACGGTGGCGCGGATGCTTGAGCGTGATGACTTCCATAAGCGCTACTCGACCAATCAGTCGATAGCGATACATGAGTTCATGTACCCGTTGGTGCAGGGCTATGACTCTGTCGCGCTGCGTGCGGATATCGAGCTGGGCGGCACCGATCAGAAATTCAACCTGCTGATGGGGCGTGAGCTGCAGCGTGCCTACGGGCAAGAAGCTCAATGCATTCTTACCATGCCTTTATTAGAGGGCCTGGATGGCGTGAAGAAGATGTCCAAATCCCTGGGTAACTATGTGGGGATTCAGGAAGCGCCGGGCATTATGTACAGCAAGCTGGTTTCGATCCCGGATGCCTTGATGTGGCGCTACTTCGAGTTGTTGAGCTTCCTCTCTATGGAAGAGATCAACAGCTTCAAGGTCGATGTCGCGGCGGGCGCCAATCCGCGTGATATCAAAATCAAACTGGCTGAAGAGATCGTTGCCCGATTCCACGGCGAAGAGGCTGCGGCGACTGCGCATCGTTCGGCGGGTAATCGCATGAAGGATGGCGACCTGCCAGATGATTTGCCAGAGATCGGCATCACTGCTGCCGAAGACATGCCTATAGCCGCTGTCCTTAATAAGGCAGGCCTGGTCAAGAACTCTGCCGTTGCCCGGGATCTTCTGGCGTCCGGCGGCGTGCGTATAGATGGCGAGGTTGTGGATCGCGCCTTTGTGTTCAAGGTTGGCGCGACCCATGTCTGCCAGGCTGGTAAGAAGGCTTTTGGGCGAATTACGCTTAATTTGGAATAAGCCTGATTTAACCCTTGACGTAAGTTTTTCCGAGCCTATAATTCGCACCTCTTCCGGAGCAGATGAAGCGGAAAACTCCTTGTAAATCAAAGAGTTATCCAGAGTAAGCGGCGAGGAAGGGGTTTTGATCTTCTGGATCGAAAGCGGTAGAAAAGAGGTGTTGACAGCAGCGTGTAACGCTGTAGAATTCGCCTCCCGCTAACGAGAGACGTGAAGTTGATCGAAGCGCAAGTGGTTGAAGTTGCAAAGGAAACTTTGAAACTTGTTAAAATAACCGCTTGACAGCAACAGAGGCTGCTGTAGAATGCGCGCCTCGGCTGAGACGAAAGATCTCAACCACCCGCTCTTTAACAACTGAATCAAGCAATTCGTGTGGGTGCTTGTGCTGTAAGACTGAAGTCAACTGATTATCAGCATCACAAGTTACTCCGCGAGAAATCAAAGATGTAACCAACGATTGCTGAGCTAAGTTTAGGGTTTTGTCAAAACCCAAAGATGTTTGAACTGAAGAGTTTGATCATGGCTCAGATTGAACGCTGGCGGCAGGCCTAACACATGCAAGTCGAGCGGCAGCACGGGTACTTGTACCTGGTGGCGAGCGGCGGACGGGTGAGTAATACCTAGGAATCTGCCTGGTAGTGGGGGATAACGTTCGGAAACGGACGCTAATACCGCATACGTCCTACGGGAGAAAGCAGGGGACCTTCGGGCCTTGCGCTATCAGATGAGCCTAGGTCGGATTAGCTAGTTGGTGAGGTAATGGCTCACCAAGGCTACGATCCGTAACTGGTCTGAGAGGATGATCAGTCACACTGGAACTGAGACACGGTCCAGACTCCTACGGGAGGCAGCAGTGGGGAATATTGGACAATGGGCGAAAGCCTGATCCAGCCATGCCGCGTGTGTGAAGAAGGTCTTCGGATTGTAAAGCACTTTAAGTTGGGAGGAAGGGCAGTTACCTAATACGTATCTGTTTTGACGTTACCGACAGAATAAGCACCGGCTAACTCTGTGCCAGCAGCCGCGGTAATACAGAGGGTGCAAGCGTTAATCGGAATTACTGGGCGTAAAGCGCGCGTAGGTGGTTCGTTAAGTTGGATGTGAAATCCCCGGGCTCAACCTGGGAACTGCATTCAAAACTGTCGAGCTAGAGTATGGTAGAGGGTGGTGGAATTTCCTGTGTAGCGGTGAAATGCGTAGATATAGGAAGGAACACCAGTGGCGAAGGCGACCACCTGGACTGATACTGACACTGAGGTGCGAAAGCGTGGGGAGCAAACAGGATTAGATACCCTGGTAGTCCACGCCGTAAACGATGTCAACTAGCCGTTGGGAGCCTTGAGCTCTTAGTGGCGCAGCTAACGCATTAAGTTGACCGCCTGGGGAGTACGGCCGCAAGGTTAAAACTCAAATGAATTGACGGGGGCCCGCACAAGCGGTGGAGCATGTGGTTTAATTCGAAGCAACGCGAAGAACCTTACCAGGCCTTGACATCCAATGAATCTGCTAGAGATAGCGGAGTGCCTTCGGGAGCATTGAGACAGGTGCTGCATGGCTGTCGTCAGCTCGTGTCGTGAGATGTTGGGTTAAGTCCCGTAACGAGCGCAACCCTTGTCCTTAGTTACCAGCACGTCATGGTGGGCACTCTAAGGAGACTGCCGGTGACAAACCGGAGGAAGGTGGGGATGACGTCAAGTCATCATGGCCCTTACGGCCTGGGCTACACACGTGCTACAATGGTCGGTACAGAGGGTCGCCAAGCCGCGAGGTGGAGCTAATCCCAGAAAACCGATCGTAGTCCGGATCGCAGTCTGCAACTCGACTGCGTGAAGTCGGAATCGCTAGTAATCGCGAATCAGAATGTCGCGGTGAATACGTTCCCGGGCCTTGTACACACCGCCCGTCACACCATGGGAGTGGGTTGCACCAGAAGTAGCTAGTCTAACCTTCGGGAGGACGGTTACCACGGTGTGATTCATGACTGGGGTGAAGTCGTAACAAGGTAGCCGTAGGGGAACCTGCGGCTGGATCACCTCCTTAATCGAAGACATCAGCTTCATCATAAGCTCCCACACGAATTGCTTGATTCATTGAAAAAGACGATTTAGAAGCAGCCCGAAATTGGGTCTGTAGCTCAGTTGGTTAGAGCGCACCCCTGATAAGGGTGAGGTCGGCAGTTCGAATCTGCCCAGACCCACCAATTTTGTGTGGGAAACGCCTGTAGAAATACGGGGCCATAGCTCAGCTGGGAGAGCGCCTGCCTTGCACGCAGGAGGTCAACGGTTCGATCCCGTTTGGCTCCACCACTTACTGCTTCTGTATTGTAGAGTTTAGAAATGAGCATTCCATCGGTTCGATGGTGAATGTTGATTTCTAGTCTTTGATTAGATCGTTCTTTAAAAATTTGGGTATGTGATAGAAAGTTAGACCGGACAGCACTTTCACTGGTGGTGTTACGGGCTAAGGTAAAATTTGTGAGTTAAATTGCGAATTTTCGGCGAATGTCGTCTTCATAGTATAACCAGATTGCTTGGGGTTATATGGTCAAGTGAAGAAGCGCATACGGTGGATGCCTTGGCAGTCAGAGGCGATGAAAGACGTGGTAGCCTGCGAAAAGCTTCGGGGAGTCGGCAAACAGACTTTGATCCGGAGATGTCTGAATGGGGGAACCCAGCGGTCATAAGACCGTTACCTTACACTGAATACATAGGTGTATGGAGCGAACCAGGGGAACTGAAACATCTAAGTACCCTGAGGAAAAGAAATCAACCGAGATTCCCTTAGTAGTGGCGAGCGAACGGGGACCAGCCCTTAAGCTGTATTGAGATTAGCGGAACGTTCTGGAAAGGACGGCCATAGTGGGTGATAGCCCTGTACGCGAAAATCTCTTTGCAGTGAAATCGAGTAGGACGGAGCACGAGAAACTTTGTCTGAATATGGGGGGACCATCCTCCAAGGCTAAATACTACTGACTGACCGATAGTGAACTAGTACCGTGAGGGAAAGGCGAAAAGAACCCCGGAGAGGGGAGTGAAATAGATCCTGAAACCGTATGCGTACAAGCAGTGGGAGCCCACTTTGTTGGGTGACTGCGTACCTTTTGTATAATGGGTCAGCGACTTATTTTCAGTGGCGAGCTTAACCGAATAGGGGAGGCGTAGCGAAAGCGAGTCTTAATAGGGCGTCTAGTCGCTGGGAATAGACCCGAAACCGGGCGATCTATCCATGGGCAGGTTGAAGGTTGGGTAACACTAACTGGAGGACCGAACCGACTACCGTTGAAAAGTTAGCGGATGACCTGTGGATCGGAGTGAAAGGCTAATCAAGCTCGGAGATAGCTGGTTCTCCTCGAAAGCTATTTAGGTAGCGCCTCATGTATCACTGTAGGGGGTAGAGCACTGTTTCGGCTAGGGGATCATCCCGATTTACCAACCCGATGCAAACTCCGAATACCTACAAGTGCCGAGCATGGGAGACACACGGCGGGTGCTAACGTCCGTCGTGAAAAGGGAAACAACCCAGACCGTCAGCTAAGGTCCCAAAGTTATGGTTAAGTGGGAAACGATGTGGGAAGGCTTAGACAGCTAGGAGGTTGGCTTAGAAGCAGCCACCCTTTAAAGAAAGCGTAATAGCTCACTAGTCGAGTCGGCCTGCGCGGAAGATGTAACGGGGCTCAAACCATACACCGAAGCTACGGGTATCACTTAGGTGATGCGGTAGAGGAGCGTTCTGTAAGCCTGTGAAGGTGAGTTGAGAAGCTTGCTGGAGGTATCAGAAGTGCGAATGCTGACATGAGTAACGATAATGGGTGTGAAAAACACCCACGCCGAAAGACCAAGGTTTCCTGCGCAACGTTAATCGACGCAGGGTTAGTCGGTCCCTAAGGCGAGGCTGAAAAGCGTAGTCGATGGAAAACAGGTTAATATTCCTGTACTTCTGGTTATTGCGATGGAGGGACGGAGAAGGCTAGGCCAGCTTGGCGTTGGTTGTCCAAGTTTAAGGTGGTAGGCTGGAATCTTAGGTAAATCCGGGATTCTAAGGCCGAGAGCTGATGACGAGTGTGCTTAGGCACACGAAGTGGTTGATGCCATGCTTCCAAGAAAAGCTTCTAAGCTTCAGGTAACCAGGAACCGTACCCCAAACCGACACAGGTGGTTGGGTAGAGAATACCAAGGCGCTTGAGAGAACTCGGGTGAAGGAACTAGGCAAAATGGCACCGTAACTTCGGGAGAAGGTGCGCCGGTGAGGGTGAAGCATTTACTGCGTAAGCCCATGCCGGTCGAAGATACCAGGCCGCTGCGACTGTTTATTAAAAACACAGCACTCTGCAAACACGAAAGTGGACGTATAGGGTGTGACGCCTGCCCGGTGCCGGAAGGTTAATTGATGGGGTTAGCTAACGCGAAGCTCTTGATCGAAGCCCCGGTAAACGGCGGCCGTAACTATAACGGTCCTAAGGTAGCGAAATTCCTTGTCGGGTAAGTTCCGACCTGCACGAATGGCGTAACGATGGCGGCGCTGTCTCCACCCGAGACTCAGTGAAATTGAAATCGCTGTGAAGATGCAGTGTATCCGCGGCTAGACGGAAAGACCCCGTGAACCTTTACTATAGCTTTGCACTGGACTTTGAATTTGCTTGTGTAGGATAGGTGGGAGGCTTTGAAGCGTGGACGCCAGTTCGCGTGGAGCCAACCTTGAAATACCACCCTGGCAACTTTGAGGTTCTAACTCAGGTCCGTTATCCGGATCGAGGACAGTGTATGGTGGGTAGTTTGACTGGGGCGGTCTCCTCCTAAAGAGTAACGGAGGAGTACGAAGGTGCGCTCAGACCGGTCGGAAATCGGTCGTAGAGTATAAAGGCAAAAGCGCGCTTGACTGCGAGACAGACACGTCGAGCAGGTACGAAAGTAGGTCTTAGTGATCCGGTGGTTCTGTATGGAAGGGCCATCGCTCAACGGATAAAAGGTACTCCGGGGATAACAGGCTGATACCGCCCAAGAGTTCATATCGACGGCGGTGTTTGGCACCTCGATGTCGGCTCATCACATCCTGGGGCTGAAGCCGGTCCCAAGGGTATGGCTGTTCGCCATTTAAAGTGGTACGCGAGCTGGGTTTAGAACGTCGTGAGACAGTTCGGTCCCTATCTGCCGTGGACGTTTGAGATTTGAGAGGGGCTGCTCCTAGTACGAGAGGACCGGAGTGGACGAACCTCTGGTGTTCCGGTTGTCACGCCAGTGGCATTGCCGGGTAGCTACGTTCGGAATAGATAACCGCTGAAAGCATCTAAGCGGGAAACTAGCCTCAAGATGAGATCTCACTGGGACCTTGAGTCCCCTGAAGGGCCGTCGAAGACTACGACGTTGATAGGTTGGGTGTGTAAGCGCTGTGAGGCGTTGAGCTAACCAATACTAATTGCCCGTGAGGCTTGACCATATAACACCCAAGCAATCTGCTGAGAGAAAAGCAGATTGATGTGTGTGAAGACGATACAGTCGAAAGTTTGCAGCCAACACACAAATCTATCACATCCCCATTAGTTGGCCCGTTGCGCGCAAGCACCACGAGCCGGCAGCCGAATTTCTTGACGACCATAGAGCATTGGTACCACCTGATCCCATCCCGAACTCAGCAGTGAAACGATGCATCGCCGATGGTAGTGTGGGGTTTCCCCATGTGAGAGTAGGTCATCGTCAAGATTAAATTCCGAAACCCCTGTTTGCTTACGCAGACAGGGGTTTTGTTTGTGCGCTCAATAAATACATTTTCGTTTCTATGCATTAACAGTGCGCATGGCTATTATGCGTGCCTCATTGTTAGGCGATATCCGCATGCTGACGTTATTAAAGCTTCTTAAGGATGGCAATTTTCATTCGGGGCAAGCCCTGGGCCATGCTCTTGGCGTCAGTCGTAGTGCTGTATGGAAACAGCTGCAGCAGTTGGAAGCGGAGCTGAGTCTCGAGATCCATAAGATTAGAGGTCGAGGCTATCGCTTGGCCAATCCAATATCTCTTCTGGATAAGGATGAAATCTCAAGCGCTGGCTTCTCCCCAGAATGGTCAACACTCATTTTCGACTCAATCGACTCAACCAATGCAGAGGCGCTGCGCTCGATTGAGCGAGGTCATGATATGCCTGTGCTCGTACTGGCTGAGCGACAAACCGCCGGCAGAGGACGACGCGGGCGCAAATGGATAAGCCCATTTGCGGAGAACGTCTACTACAGCCTTGTCTTGAGGGTCGAGGGTGGGATGCGCCAGTTGGAAGGCTTGAGTCTGCTTGTGGGGCTGGCGGTAATGCAAACGCTGCGCGAAGTGGGGGTCAAGAATGCTGGTCTTAAATGGCCAAATGACATTCTGGTCGGGCAGCGTAAGATTGCGGGCGTTTTGTTGGAGTTGGTGGGAGACCCTGCTGACGTCTGTCACGTTGTAATTGGCGTTGGCATCAACGTGAACATGCAAGCGGCGCCTGAAGTCGACCAGCTTTGGACCTCCGTTCGACTTGAAACCGGCGTCTTATCAGATCGTAATGACCTGATCGCGAGGTTGAATCGTACGCTCGATCATTATTTAAGTGTGCATCAGAAAAGTGGTTTTCCTGCCGTTCAGGCTGAGTGGGAGCAAAATCACTTATGGCACGGGCGAGCGGTAACGCTGCTGGCGGGCGCCAGTAATGTAGAGGGTGTTGTGTTGGGGGTTGATGCGCAAGGTGCATTGCGGCTGCAGGTCGGCGCGGAAGAGAAGGTTTTTAGTGGTGGCGAGCTTAGCTTGAGGCTGCGTGATGATTCTTGAACTTGATTGCGGCAACAGCTTCATCAAATGGCGGGTAGTCCGCCAGGATAGCTCCTTGATCGTGGCTGGAGGCGTTGTCGATTGCGATGACGCATTGCTGCTGACCCTTAATCAGATCCCAGGTCTGAGTTTGATCCACTGTAGATTGGTCAGCGTGCGTAGCAATGAGGAGACGGTCCAGTTAGTCGCTGTTCTGGCTAGGGCCTTTTCGATAAGCGTCATTTGCGCAGGTCCGGCAAAATTTATGGCCGGTGTAACGAATGGCTATGACGAATACGAGCTTCTAGGTTTGGATCGGTGGCTGGCGATCGTTGGTGCGTATCATATTAGTCGTGGTGCATGCCTGGTGCTGGATCTGGGTACTGCGATCACTTCAGATTTTGTGTCGGCTGATGGGCAGCACATGGGTGGGTTTATCTGTCCAGGTATGCCGTTGATGCGCAATCTGCTGCGCACGCATACGCGACGGATTCGCTACGACGACGCCGCTGCGGAGCGTGCACTGATCAGCTTCACTCCAGGGCGCTCGACAGTTGAGGCGGTGGAGCGAGGATGTTCGCTGATGTCGCGAGGCTTTGTGCTTACGCAATTGAGTATGGCCCGAGAGTATTGGAAGGATGATTTCTCGGTTTTTGTTACCGGTGGCGATGCGGATTTGGTTGGCGAAATATTGCCTGGCGCCCGAATGATGCCTGATCTGGTTTTCGTAGGGCTGGCCTTGGCCTGTCCATTGCCTTGAGGTTGCTATGCGTTGGCTATTTCTTTTGCTATTGATGCTCAATTCCTTCTATTACATATGGCATCAACAGGAAGCGCCTCTGCGAGCCAAGGAGGTCATTTCGTTATCGTTGTATCGAGGTTCGCAGCAAGATATTCATCTGCTAAGTGAGTCTGATGCTGCGCGCGAAAACGCCTCGACTCCGCAGGAGGGGGACGAAAAGTGCCTTTATCTGGGTGGTCTTGCTCGTCAGGAGGATGCGCGTCTGATTGAGCAGCGTTTAACTAGCCTTGATATACAATCACAGCTTCAGCCCCTTTCAGCGGGGCCTGTGGCTGGATATTGGCTGAAGATTGCACCTTCTAGTCGGCGGCTTGTGGATGATGGCTTGATTCGTGAGCTTACTCAGGATTTTGCGCAGCTAAAAAATAAAATTATGTCTTGTGAAGGCATTGCAACTACCGACTAGTTTGCATAGAATGGCGCCCGCTTCGCAGTGCGATGTTAAGTGCGTAATCTGTAAAGCGGTCGTCAGCGAATGTAACCTCAGGTTTTTAATGAGAAATTAGTTGACAGAAGGGTAGCATGAGTTGAAAATGCTGCCTCGTTCAGGAGGGGTTCCCGAGCGGCCAAAGGGATCAGACTGTAAATCTGACGTCTACGACTTCGAAGGTTCGAATCCTTCCCCCTCCACCAAATTTTAGCGTAAGCAACAAGCTCTGCGGGTATAGTTTAGCGGTAGAACCTCAGCCTTCCAAGCTGATGATGCGGGTTCGATTCCCGCTACCCGCTCCAGGTTTGTTGTTTGTGCGACGTGTATCGCTCTTGTAGCTCAGTTGGTAGAGCACACCCTTGGTAAGGGTGAGGTCAGCAGTTCGAATCTGCTCAAGAGCTCCATTATCAAGGCAGATATGAAAATATCTGCCTTTGTTTTAAGCGGTCAAGATTGATTCTTCTATGGGAGACAGTGTCGATGGCTAAGGAAAGGTTCGAACGCAAGAAGCCGCACTTGAATGTTGGCACCATTGGTCACGTTGATCATGGAAAAACAACCTTGACTGCTGCTTTGACCAAGGTTTGCGCTGAAGCATTCGGTGGTTCTGCTCGTGACTTTTCTCAGATCGACAATGCTCCAGAAGAAAAAGCGCGCGGGATCACAATCAACACGTCACACGTTGAATATGATTCTGCAATCCGGCACTACGCTCACGTTGACTGTCCAGGCCATGCTGATTATGTGAAGAACATGATTACCGGTGCTGCTCAGATGGACGGTGCGATTCTGGTGTGTTCCGCAGCTGATGGTCCTATGCCGCAGACGCGTGAACATATTTTGCTGTCTCGTCAGGTTGGCGTTCCGTACATCGTTGTGTTCCTGAATAAGGCTGACATGGTCGATGATGAGGAGTTGCTTGAGCTGGTTGAGATGGAGGTGCGTGACCTGCTGAGTGTTTACGATTTTCCGGGTGATGACACCCCCATCGTGATCGGTTCTGCTTTGATGGCATTGAATGGTCGGGATGAAAACGGAATGGGCACGACTGCCGTCCGTAAGCTGGTTGATACGTTGGATAGCTATATTCCAGAGCCTGAGCGTGCAATCGACAAGCCGTTTCTGATGCCGATCGAGGATGTGTTCTCGATCTCGGGTCGTGGTACGGTGGTAACTGGTCGGGTTGAACGTGGCATCGTTAGAGTGCAGGAAGAAATCGAAATTATCGGTATCGTTCCCACCACAAAGACGACGTGTACAGGTGTTGAAATGTTCCGCAAGCTGCTCGACGAAGGTCGTGCAGGTGAGAACGTCGGAGTGCTGTTGCGTGGCACCAAGCGTGATGATGTTCAGCGTGGCCAGGTTCTGGCCAAGCCGGGCTCGGTCAGGCCGCACACAAGGTTCGAAGGCGAAGTTTACATTCTGAGCAAGGAGGAGGGTGGTCGTCATACGCCATTCTTCAAGGGCTACCGTCCGCAGTTTTACTTTCGTACAACTGACGTGACCGGTAACTGCGAATTGCCAGAAGGCATTGATATGGTAATGCCGGGTGATAATGTGAAAATGATTGTCACTCTGATTCAGCCGATTGCGATGGAAGATGGTCTTCGTTTCGCTATTCGTGAGGGCGGTCGTACCGTCGGCGCGGGTGTCGTAGCTAAAATCATCGAGTAAGTTGTTGAAAAACTCTTGTTGGGCCGGCATAATGGTCGGCCTAATTTTGCTTTTAGGTCAGTAGCTCAATTGGCAGAGCGACGGTCTCCAAAACCGTAGGTTGGGGGTTCGATTCCCTCCTGACCTGCCAGATTCACTCGGTGTAATCTGGCTTTCTTTTCACAGGATCCTCGTAGATGACTCCCAAGGCTGAAGCCCAAGACTCTCGCTTTGATCTGCTTAAATGGCTACTTGTAGTCGTTTTGGTGGTCGTAGGCGTTGTCGGCAATCAGTACTACTCCGCGGAACCGATCCTGTACCGCGTGCTTGTATTGCTTGCTATTGCTGCTGCTGCTGCCTTCGTTGGTTTGCAGACAGGAAAAGGTAAAGCTTTCTTCGTGTTGGCAAAGGAAGCTCGTACCGAGATTCGTAAAGTCGTTTGGCCTACTCGCCAAGAAACTACGCAGACCACATTGATTGTTGTGGCTGTTGTGTTGGTTATGGCGCTGCTGTTGTGGGGTTTAGATTCCCTGCTCGGTTGGCTTGTTTCTTTGATTGTTGGCTAAGGGTGTCCCGTGGCTAAGCGTTGGTACGTAGTGCATGCTTACTCGGGTTACGAGAAGCATGTCATGCGCTCGCTGCTCGAGCGTGTGAAGCTGGCTGGCATGGAAGAAGGCTTCGGCGAAATTCTGGTTCCCACTGAAGAAGTGGTTGAAATGCGTAATGGCCAGAAACGCAAAAGCGAGCGCAAATTCTTTCCAGGTTATGTGCTGGTACAGATGGATATGAACGAGGGTACTTGGCACTTGGTCAAGGATACTCCTCGTGTGATGGGCTTTATCGGCGGTACCGCTGATAAGCCTGCTCCGATCACTGACAAAGAAGCGGAAGCAATTCTGCGTCGTGTCGCTGATGGTAGCGACAAGCCGAAGCCAAAAACACTGTTCGAGCCAGGTGAGGTTGTTCGTGTCACTGATGGTCCGTTCGCTGATTTTAACGGCACGGTTGAAGAAGTTAACTACGAAAAAAGCCGGATCCAAGTGGCTGTGCTTATTTTCGGTCGCTCTACTCCGGTAGAGTTAGAGTTCAGTCAGGTCGAGAAGGCATAGCTGAACGAAAATCCCATACCCCGCAGCCTTAGGCTGTGGGGTTTTGTCGTCACTGGGATAAACGCGCAAGTAACCGGGGAGCCTTTTTAGGCGTCTGAACCCGTAATTGGAGTGCCTCATGGCCAAGAAAATTACCGCTTACATCAAGCTGCAAGTGAAGGCCGCTCAGGCTAACCCAAGTCCACCTGTTGGTCCTGCACTGGGTCAGCATGGCGTGAACATCATGGAATTCTGCAAAGCCTTCAACGCCCGTACTCAGGGTATTGAGCCAGGTCTGCCGACTCCTGTGATCATCACTGTTTACAGTGACCGCAGCTTCACTTTCGAAACTAAAAGCACCCCTGCTTCGGTTCTGCTGAAGAAGGCTGCTGGTTTGACTAGCGGTTCCGCTCGTCCAAACACCGTTAAGGTTGGCACCGTTACCCGTGCTCAGCTGGAAGATATCGCTAAAGCAAAAAATGCGGATCTGACGGCAAGTGATATGGACGCCGCTGTGCGTACCATCGCTGGTTCTGCTCGTAGCATGGGCCTTAACGTGGAGGGTGTGTAATGGCTAAGTTGACTAAGCGCCAAAAAGCTATCGCGGCTAAAATCGAGCCGGGCAAAGCTTATAGCTTCACAGACGCAGCAGCTCTGTTGACCGAACTGTCGACTGTCAAGTTCAGCGAATCTGTTGACGTTGCGGTTAACCTTGGTGTTGACCCGCGTAAATCCGACCAGGTTGTTCGCAGTGCAACCGTGCTTCCGCACGGCACTGGCAAAACTGTTCGCGTCGCTGTGTTCACCCAGGGTCCTGCTGCTGAAGCTGCTCTGGCTGCTGGCGCTGATCGCGTTGGTATGGACGACCTGGCTGCAGAAATGAAAGCCGGCAACCTGAACTTCGACGTGGTTATCGCTTCCCCGGACGCGATGCGTGTTGTTGGTCAGTTGGGTCAGATCCTCGGCCCACGCGGCCTGATGCCTAACCCTAAAGTCGGTACCGTTACTCCAGACGTAGCCACAGCGGTTAAAAACGCCAAGGCTGGTCAGGTTCGTTATCGCACCGACAAAAACGGCATCATCCACACTTCCGTTGGCAAGGTCGGTTTCGACGCTGTCAAGCTGAAGGAAAACGTTGAAGCACTGATCGCTGATTTGAAGCGTATCAAGCCAGCTTCTTCGAAAGGTATTTATGTCAAGCGCGTTACCCTGAGCACCACTATGGGCCCAGGTCTGGTCATCGACCAAGGCTCGCTGGACGCGTAAGACAAATGGGTGCAGGCGACTGCACACATGAAAAATTGGGGTCCCTGCCTGGCGGGGGCTATCCAAGACCGTAGGCGGCGAAAGTCTTAAACCTCAAGCCTACGCAGATGGTGCTCCCGGTTCCTTACCGAATCAGACACCAAAACGACATCCGACCTCGGTTGGATGAAACGGTAACAAGCAGGAGTTAACCCGTGGCAATTAAACTCGAAGACAAGAAGGCCATCGTCGCTGAAGTCAACGAGGCTGCCAAAGTAGCTCTGTCCGCTGTCGTGGCTGATGCCCGCGGTGTGACAGTAAGCGCTATGACCGGACTCCGTAAAGAGGCCCGTGAAGCTGGCGTGTACGTACGTGTTGTACGTAACACCTTGCTGCGACGCGCCGTTGCAGGCACTCAATATGACGTGCTCAACGACGTGTTCACAGGCCCGACCTTGGTTGCATTCTCCAACGAACATCCTGGCGCTGCTGCCCGTTTGTTCAAGGAATTTGCCAAAGGTCAGGATAAGTTCGAGATCAAGGCAGCTGCGTTCGAGGGCAAGTTCCTCGCAGCTAATCAGATCGACGTACTGGCAACTCTGCCGACCCGTAACGAAGCTATTTCTCAGCTGATGAGCGTGATTCAAGGCGCTACCAGCAAGTTGGCTCGTACTCTGGCGGCTGTTCGCGAACAAAAAGAAGCTGCCGCAGCTTAAGGCTGAGCACTTTCTCTCGCGTATTTTTGTTTATTTCGATGGCCGCGTAGGCCGTCCCCCAATTCAGGAATTAGAGTCATGTCCATTTCTCAAGACGATATCCTCAACGCCGTAGCTGAAATGTCTGTTCTGCAGGTTGTTGAGCTGATCAAAGCTTTCGAAGAAAAATTCGGCGTTACTGCTGCTGCCGGTTCTGCTGGTCCAGCTGCTGTTGCTGCAGTAGTGGAAGAACAGACTGAATTCAACGTCATTCTGACCGAAACTGGCGAGAAGAAAGTTAACGTGATCAAGGCAGTACGTGAACTGACAGGCCTGGGCCTGAAAGAAGCCAAAGCGGTAGTTGACGCTGGTGCTGGTTCGCTGGTTCTGGAAGCTGTATCGAAAGATGCTGCTGACAAAGCCAAAGCTGCTCTGGAAGAAGCAGGCGCTAAAGTCGAGCTGAAGTAAGCATCGACTTTGCGTCTCCAGCCCAAGCGTTAAGCGAAAGGCTGATGGCTGGTGGCTCTTGCCACCGGCCTTTTTCCGTTATAGATGGCTGGCCTGGTCAGCATCTGTAACGTGTAAGAGCCACCCGATGCGGGTGGTGCAAACCAAGGGGTTTGCACGATTTTCTGGCTGCTCCCGTCGGGAGGAGCCAAACAAGCAGGTGACCAAGCTGGGGAACGCTGATGGCTTACTCATATACTGAGAAAAAACGTATCCGCAAGGACTTTAGCAAGTTGCCGGACGTAATGGATGTGCCATATCTCTTGGCCATCCAGCTGGATTCGTATCGCGAATTCCTGCAAGCGGGAGCGACCAAAGATCAGTTCCGCGACGTCGGTCTGCATGCAGCCTTCAAATCCGTTTTCCCGATCATCAGCTACTCCGGCAATGCTGCGCTGGAGTATGTGGGTTATCGCTTGGGCGAACCGGCATTTGATGTCAAAGAGTGCGTGCTGCGCGGTGTGACTTACGCTGTGCCTTTGCGGGTCAAGGTCCGTTTGATCATTTTCGACAAAGAATCGTCGAACAAAGCGATCAAGGACATCAAAGAGCAAGAAGTCTACATGGGTGAAATCCCCCTGATGACTGAGAACGGTACCTTCGTAATCAACGGTACCGAGCGCGTAATCGTTTCCCAGTTGCACCGTTCCCCGGGCGTGTTCTTCGACCACGACCGCGGCAAGACGCACAGCTCCGGTAAGCTGCTTTATTCCGCGCGTATCATTCCTTACCGCGGCTCATGGTTGGACTTCGAGTTCGACCCGAAAGACTGCGTGTTCGTTCGTATCGACCGTCGTCGCAAGCTGCCTGCGTCCGTATTGTTGCGCGCACTCGGCTACACGACTGAACAAGTGCTCGATGCGTTCTATACCACCAACATTTTCCACGTGCAGGGTGAAAACCTGAATCTGGAGCTGATTCCTCAGCGTCTTCGTGGTGAAATTGCGGCTATTGATATTCTTGACGACAAAGGCAAGGTCATTGTCGAGCAAGGCCGTCGGATTACCGCTCGCCATGTAAACCAGATGGAAAAAGCCGGGATCAAAGAGCTGGAAGTGCCTCTGGACTATGTCCTGGGTCGCACTACCGCCAAGATCATCGTGCATCCAGCGACCGGCGAAATCATTGCCGAATGCAATACAGAGCTGAACACCGAGATTCTGGCAAAAATCGCCAAGGCTCAGGTTGTCCGTATCGAAACGTTGTACACCAACGACATCGATTGCGGTCCGTTTGTCTCTGACACGCTGAAGATCGACTCCACCAGCAACCAATTGGAAGCGCTGGTCGAGATCTATCGCATGATGCGTCCTGGTGAGCCACCGACCAAAGATGCAGCCGAAACGCTGTTCAACAACCTGTTCTTCAGCCCTGAGCGTTATGACCTGTCTGCGGTCGGCCGGATGAAGTTCAACCGTCGTATCGGTCGTACCGAGATCGAAGGTTCGGGCGTGTTGTGCAAAGAAGATATCGTCGCCGTCTTGAAGACGCTGGTCGATATCCGTAACGGCAAAGGCATCGTCGACGACATCGACCACTTGGGTAACCGTCGTGTTCGTTGTGTTGGCGAAATGGCCGAAAACCAGTTCCGTGTTGGCCTGGTACGTGTAGAGCGTGCGGTCAAAGAGCGTCTGTCGATGGCAGAAAGCGAAGGTCTGATGCCTCAAGACCTGATCAATGCCAAGCCAGTCGCGGCAGCGGTTAAAGAGTTCTTTGGTTCCAGCCAGCTTTCGCAGTTCATGGACCAGAACAACCCGTTGTCCGAAATCACCCACAAACGTCGTGTCTCTGCACTCGGCCCTGGTGGTTTGACGCGTGAGCGTGCCGGCTTCGAAGTTCGTGACGTACACCCGACTCACTATGGTCGTGTATGCCCGATTGAAACGCCAGAAGGTCCGAACATCGGTCTGATCAACTCCTTGGCCGCCTATGCGCGTACCAACCAGTACGGCTTCCTCGAAAGCCCGTACCGTGTGGTTAAAGACGCGCTGGTGACTAACGAGATCGTGTTCCTCTCGGCTATCGAAGAAGCGGATCACGTTATCGCTCAGGCTTCGGCCACGATGAACGACACCGGTCACCTGATCGACGAATTGGTTGCGGTACGTCACCTCAACGAATTCACCGTCAAGGCGCCTGAAGACGTGACGCTGATGGACGTTTCGCCGAAACAGGTAGTTTCGGTCGCGGCCTCGCTGATCCCGTTCCTCGAGCACGACGACGCCAACCGTGCGTTGATGGGTTCGAACATGCAGCGTCAGGCGGTACCGACCCTGCGTTCCGACAAGCCGCTGGTCGGCACCGGGATGGAGCGTAACGTTGCCCGTGACTCCGGCGTTTGCGTCGTGGCTCGTCGTGGCGGCGTGATTGACTCGGTCGATGCCAGCCGTATCGTGGTTCGTGTTGCTGATGATGAAGTTGAAACCGGTGAAGCCGGTGTAGACATCTACAACCTGACCAAATACACCCGCTCCAACCAGAACACCTGCATCAACCAGCGTCCGCTGGTGAGCAAGGGTGATCGGGTTGAGCGTAGCGACATCATGGCTGACGGTCCGTCCACCGATATGGGTGAGCTGGCGTTGGGTCAGAACATGCGCATCGCATTCATGGCATGGAACGGCTACAACTTCGAAGACTCCATCCTCCTTTCGGAGCGTGTTGTTCAAGAAGACCGTTTCACCACGATCCACATTCAGGAACTGACCTGTGTGGCTCGTGATACCAAGCTTGGGCCTGAGGAAATCACTGCAGACATCCCGAACGTGGGTGAAGCTGCACTGAACAAGCTTGATGAAGCCGGTATCGTTTATGTGGGTGCTGAAGTCGGCGCTGGCGACATTCTGGTCGGTAAGGTCACTCCGAAAGGCGAGACCCAGCTGACGCCAGAAGAAAAACTGTTGCGTGCGATCTTCGGTGAGAAAGCGAGCGACGTTAAGGACACTTCTCTGCGCGTACCTACCGGTACCAAGGGCACTGTCATCGACGTTCAGGTCTTCACTCGCGACGGCGTTGAGCGTGATGCTCGTGCACTGTCCATCGAGAAGATCCAGCTCGACGAAATCCGTAAGGACTTGAACGAAGAGTTCCGTATCGTCGAAGGCGCTACGTTCGAACGTCTGCGTTCCGCGTTGGTAGGCCGTACGGCTGAAGGCGGCGCAGGTCTGAAGAAAGGTCAGGACATCACCGACGAAATTCTCGACGGTCTTGAACATGGTCAGTGGTTCAAACTGCGCATGGTTGAAGATGCTCTGAACGAGCAGCTCGAGAAAGCTCAGGCTTATATCGTTGATCGTCGCCGTCTTCTGGACGACAAGTTCGAAGACAAGAAACGCAAGCTGCAGCAGGGCGATGACCTGGCACCTGGCGTTCTGAAAATCGTCAAGGTTTACCTGGCAATCCGTCGCCGCATTCAGCCGGGCGACAAGATGGCCGGTCGTCACGGTAACAAGGGTGTGGTCTCGGTGATCATGCCAGTTGAAGACATGCCGCACGATGCCAATGGCACACCGGTTGATATCGTCCTCAACCCGTTGGGCGTACCTTCGCGGATGAACGTTGGTCAGATCCTTGAAACCCACCTCGGTCTCGCGGCCAAGGGCTTGGGTGAGAAGATCAATCGCATGCTTGAAGAGCAGCGTAAAGTCGCAGACTTGCGCAAGTTCCTCAACGAGATCTACAACGAAATCGGTGGTCGCCAGGAAAATCTGGAAGACTTCACCGACCAGGAAATCCTGGATCTCGCGAAGAACCTTCGCGGCGGCGTGCCGATGGCCACTCCGGTGTTCGACGGTGCCAAGGAAAGCGAAATCAAGGCCATGCTTAAACTGGCTGATATGCCAGAAAGCGGCCAGATGCAGCTGTTCGACGGTCGTACCGGCAACAAATTCGAGCGCCCGGTAACAGTTGGCTACATGTACATGCTGAAGCTGAACCACTTGGTGGACGACAAGATGCACGCGCGTTCCACTGGTTCTTACAGCCTGGTTACCCAGCAGCCGCTGGGTGGTAAGGCTCAGTTCGGTGGTCAGCGTTTCGGGGAGATGGAAGTGTGGGCGCTGGAAGCATACGGCGCGGCTTACACTCTGCAAGAAATGCTCACAGTGAAGTCGGACGATGTGAACGGTCGGACCAAGATGTACAAAAACATCGTGGACGGCGATCACCGTATGGAGCCGGGCATGCCCGAGTCCTTCAACGTGTTGATCAAAGAAATTCGTTCGCTCGGTATCGACATCGATCTGGAAACCGAATAACACGTGACGCGAATTGGGGGCAGGGCTGTATTGCCTGCTCCCTGCTCCGCCAGGAGGAAAGGCCTTGAAAGACCTATTGAATTTGCTGAAAAACCAGGGTCAAGTCGAAGAGTTCGACGCCATCCGTATTGGATTGGCATCGCCTGAGATGATCCGTTCGTGGTCGTTCGGTGAAGTTAAAAAACCGGAAACCATCAACTACCGTACGTTCAAGCCTGAGCGTGATGGCCTGTTCTGCGCCAAGATCTTTGGCCCGGTAAAGGATTACGAGTGCCTGTGCGGTAAGTACAAGCGCCTGAAGCATCGTGGTGTGATCTGCGAGAAGTGCGGCGTAGAAGTCGCGCTGGCAAAAGTTCGTCGCGAGCGTATGGCTCACATCGAACTGGCCTCGCCAGTTGCCCACATCTGGTTCCTGAAGTCCCTGCCGTCCCGTATCGGCTTGCTGATGGACATGACCCTGCGTGATATCGAACGCGTTCTCTACTTCGAGAGCTATGTCGTTATCGATCCAGGCATGACCACCCTTGAAAAGGGTCAGTTGCTCAACGACGAGCAGTACTTTGAAGCGCTCGAAGAATTCGGTGATGACTTCGACGCCCGCATGGGTGCTGAAGCTGTCCGCGAACTGCTGCACGCAATCGACCTGGAACACGAGATTGGCCGTCTGCGCGAAGAAATTCCGCAAACCAACTCCGAAACCAAAATCAAGAAACTGTCCAAGCGCTTGAAGTTGATGGAAGCCTTCCAGGGTTCCGGCAACCTTCCTGAGTGGATGGTGCTGACCGTTCTGCCGGTTCTGCCGCCAGATCTGCGTCCATTGGTTCCGCTTGATGGTGGTCGTTTCGCAACGTCCGACCTCAACGATCTGTATCGTCGAGTGATCAACCGTAACAACCGTTTGAAGCGTCTGCTTGATCTGTCCGCTCCGGACATCATCGTGCGCAACGAAAAACGTATGTTGCAGGAAGCGGTCGATGCCTTGCTCGACAACGGCCGTCGTGGCCGTGCTATCACGGGTTCGAACAAACGTCCTCTGAAATCCTTGGCTGACATGATCAAGGGTAAACAGGGTCGTTTCCGTCAGAACTTGCTCGGTAAGCGTGTTGACTACTCCGGTCGTTCGGTAATTACCGTAGGTCCGGCCTTGCGCCTGCACCAGTGCGGTCTGCCGAAGAAAATGGCTCTCGAGCTGTTCAAACCGTTCATTTTCGGCAAGTTGGAAATGCGTGGCCTCGCCACCACCATCAAAGCCGCCAAGAAAATGGTTGAGCGCGAGCTGCCAGAGGTTTGGGACGTTCTCGCTGAAGTGATTCGCGAACACCCGGTCCTCCTCAACCGTGCACCGACCCTTCACCGTCTGGGTATCCAGGCGTTTGAACCGGTTCTGATCGAAGGTAAAGCCATTCAGCTTCACCCGTTGGTCTGTGCCGCGTACAACGCCGACTTCGACGGCGACCAAATGGCCGTTCACGTACCGCTGACACTGGAAGCCCAGCTCGAAGCGCGTGCGTTGATGATGTCGACCAACAACATTCTGTCGCCAGCCAACGGTGAGCCAATCATCGTTCCGTCGCAGGACGTTGTATTGGGTCTGTACTACATGACGCGTGAAGCGATCAACGCCAAGGGCGAAGGTCGTGTGTTCGCGGATCTGCAGGAAGTTGACCGCGTATTCCGCGCTGGCGAAGCCGCGCTGCATGCCAAAGTCAAAGTCCGCATCCACGAAACGGTCAATGATCGTGATGGTGGCAGCGTCAAGAACACCCGTATCGTCGACACTACTGTCGGCCGTGCGCTGTTGTTCCAGGTGGTTCCGGCCGGCCTGTCGTACGACGTGGTCAACCAGCCGATGAAGAAAAAGGCGATCTCCAAGCTGATCAACCAGTGCTACCGCGTGGTTGGTTTGAAAGAGACCGTTATTTTCGCTGACCAATTGATGTACACCGGTTTTGCCTACTCGACTATTTCGGGTGTTTCCATTGGCGTTAACGACTTCGTTATCCCTGATGAAAAAGCTCGCATCATCGACGCTGCTACCGAAGAAGTTAAAGAGATCGAAAGTCAGTACGCCTCAGGCCTGGTAACCCAGGGCGAGAAGTACAACAAGGTGATCGACCTTTGGTCCAAGGCCAACGACGAAGTCTCCAAGGCGATGATGTCGAACCTCTCGAAAGAGAGAGTCATTGACCGTCACGGCGTCGAAGTTGATCAGGAATCCTTCAACTCGATGTACATGATGGCTGACTCCGGCGCACGGGGTTCCGCTGCACAGATTCGTCAGCTGGCGGGTATGCGTGGTTTGATGGCCAAGCCGGATGGCTCGATCATCGAAACGCCGATCACTGCGAACTTCCGTGAAGGTTTGAGCGTACTTCAGTACTTCATCTCCACTCACGGTGCTCGTAAAGGTTTGGCGGATACCGCGTTGAAAACTGCGAACTCCGGTTATCTGACTCGTCGTCTGGTAGACGTGGCTCAGGATCTGGTGGTTACAGAAGTTGACTGCGGTACCGAGCACGGTCTGCTGATGACGCCGCACATTGAAGGCGGCGACGTTGTTGAGCCGTTGGGTGAGCGCGTGTTGGGTCGAGTTATCGCCCGTGACGTGTTCAAGCCGGGTACCGATGATGTCATCGTTCCTGCGGGCACCCTCGTTGACGAGAAGTGGGTTGAGTTCATCGAGCTGAACAGCATCGACGAAGTGATCGTGCGTTCGCCGATCAGTTGCGAAACCCGTTTCGGTATCTGCGCCAAGTGCTACGGTCGCGATCTGGCTCGTGGGCATCAGGTGAATATCGGTGAAGCTGTCGGCGTAATCGCTGCTCAGTCGATCGGTGAACCGGGTACTCAGCTGACCATGCGTACGTTCCACATCGGTGGTGCGGCAAGCCGGACCTCCGCTGCAGATAGCGTTCAGGTGAAGAATGGCGGTACTGTCCGCCTGCATAACCTGAAACACGTTGAGCGAGTCGACGGTTGCCTGGTGGCAGTGTCTCGTTCCGGTGAGCTGGCTATCGCTGATGACTACGGTCGTGAGCGCGAGCGTTACAAGCTGCCGTACGGTGCTGTGATTTCGGTGAAGGAAGGCGACAAGGTCGACGCTGGCGCAATCGTGGCCAAGTGGGATCCGCACACTCACCCAATCGTCACCGAGATGAAAGGTACCGTGACCTACGTGGGCATGGAAGAAGGCATCACGATCAAGCGTCAGACAGACGAATTGACCGGTATGACCAACATCGAAGTACTCGATGCCAAAGACCGTCCTGCAGCCGGTAAAGATATCCGTCCTGCCGTTAAGATGGTGGGTGTGGATGGCAAGGATCTGTTGCTGCCAGGTACAGACGTACCTGCTCAATACTTCCTGCCAGCTAACGCCTTGGTCGGTGTTGCGGATGGCGTGCAGGTTGCGATCGGTGATGTTATCGCCCGTATCCCGCAAGAGACTTCGAAAACCCGTGACATCACCGGTGGTCTGCCGCGTGTTGCCGACTTGTTCGAGGCACGTCGTCCGAAAGAAGCCTCCATTCTGGCTGAAGTCAGCGGCACCATCGCGTTCGGTAAAGAGACCAAGGGCAAGCGCCGTCTGGTCATTACCCCGAACGATGGCAGCGACCTGTACGAAGAGCTGATTCCAAAGTGGCGTCACCTGAACGTCTTCGAAGGCGAACAAGTGAACCGCGGTGAAGTTATCTCCGACGGTCCGAGCGATCCACACGACATCCTGCGTCTGCTGGGTGTGAGTGCGCTGGCCAAGTACATCGTCAACGAGATCCAGGACGTTTATCGTCTGCAAGGCGTGAAGATCAACGATAAGCACATCGAAACGATTCTTCGTCAGATGCTGCGTAAAGTTGAGATCGCCGAGTCTGGCGATTCGACCTTCATCAAGGGCGACCAGATGGAGCTGACGCACGTATTGGTCGAGAACGAGCGCCTGAGCGCGGACGAGAAATTCGTTTCCAAGTTCACTCGTGTGTTGCTGGGTATCACCAAAGCATCGTTGTCCACCGAGTCGTTCATCTCCGCAGCCTCCTTCCAGGAGACAACGCGGGTACTGACCGAAGCGGCCGTGACCGGCAAGCGCGATTACTTGCGCGGCCTGAAAGAAAACGTGGTCGTGGGTCGTTTGATCCCGGCCGGTACCGGTTTGGCTTATCACAGCGAGCGCAAACGTCGCCGTGAAGCAGACAAACCGTTGCGTGTTAGCGCCAGTGAAGTGGAAGCTGCACTGACCGAAGCGTTGAACTCAAGCGGTAATTAAGATTGAAGCCCTGGCCCTCCCGGCCAAAAGACAGCAGCGCATGCTGCTGTCTTCATGGTCGGGGAGGTTGGGGCTTTGTCTTGACTGGGGACAGGATCCTCTTTAGACTCTTGTACCCCTAAATTTGGCGGGACTTGTGTCCTGCCATTTTGCTTTTCTTGTAAGACAATAGCGTCGCAAGACAACAGTGGAGCTAGTAGATGGCAACTATCAACCAGCTGGTACGTCAGCCGCGTAAGCGTATCGTCGAGAAATCCGACGTACCTGCGCTGCAGAACTGCCCGCAACGTCGTGGCGTATGCACTCGTGTGTACACAACTACGCCGAAAAAACCTAACTCGGCACTGCGTAAAGTATGCCGTGTGCGCCTGACCAACGGTTTCGAGGTTTCCTCGTACATCGGTGGTGAAGGTCACAACCTGCAAGAGCACAGCGTGGTACTGATCCGCGGCGGTCGTGTAAAAGACTTGCCAGGTGTTCGTTACCACACCGTTCGCGGCTCCCTGGATACTTCCGGCGTCAAAGGTCGTAACCAAGGTCGTTCGAAATACGGTACCAAGAAGCCTAAGTAGTATTTGGCTCCTTGTAAAAATGCAGATTTCTAATTTTCTGAGTCGATAAGAGTAAGGTCGGGCGCACCTCGCAAGAGCGCTGTGGTCCCGAGCTAACCTGAAGACCGTTTGAGGGCTTATCCATGCCAAGAAGACGCGTAGCAGCCAAGCGCGATGTGCTTGACGATCCAAAATACGGCAGCCAGATTCTGGCCAAGTTCATGAACCACGTGATGGAAAGCGGCAAGAAAGCCGTTGCCGAGCGTATCGTTTATGGCGCGCTGGAAAAGGTTAAAGAACGCAAGAACAGCGACCCCCTGGAAATCTTCGAGAAAGCTCTCGACGCCATCGCTCCGCTGGTCGAAGTGAAGTCGCGCCGTGTAGGCGGTGCTACTTACCAGGTTCCGGTCGAAGTTCGTCCGTCCCGCCGTAACGCCCTGGCAATGCGCTGGTTGGTAGACTTCGCGCGCAAGCGTGGCGAAAAGTCTATGGCTCTGCGTTTGGCTGGCGAATTGATGGACGCTGCTGAAGGTAAAGGTGCTGCTGTTAAGAAACGTGAAGACGTGCACCGTATGGCTGAAGCCAACAAGGCTTTCTCGCACTACCGCTTCTAATTTCAGCGTCACTAATTTTGCGAGGGCTTTATGGCTCGTACTACTCCGATTAACCGCTACCGTAACATTGGTATCGTAGCTCACGTGGATGCTGGTAAAACCACCACCACTGAGCGCGTCCTTTTTTACACCGGCGTAAACCACAAAATGGGCGAGGTGCATGATGGCGCCGCGACCATGGACTGGATGGTGCAGGAGCAGGAGCGTGGTATCACTATCACCTCCGCTGCGACCACGGCCTTCTGGTCGGGCTCTGACAAGCAATTCGACAAATATCGCTTCAACATCATCGATACCCCTGGCCACGTTGACTTCACTATTGAAGTAGAGCGTTCGCTGCGTGTGCTCGACGGTGCTGTCGTGGTGTTCTGTGGTACGTCGGGTGTTGAGCCTCAGTCGGAAACCGTATGGCGTCAAGCCAACAAGTACGGTGTTCCGCGTCTTGTTTACGTAAACAAGATGGACCGTGCGGGTGCCAACTTCCTGCGCGTTATCGATCAGATCAAGAAGCGCCTGGGTCACACTCCAGTCCCTATTCAGCTCGCTATCGGCGCTGAAGACAACTTCCAGGGTCAGATCGATCTGATCAACATGGAAGCTGTGTACTGGGACGACGCTGACAAGGGTATGGCTCCTCGCCGCGAAGCAATTCCGGCGGACATGCTTGAGTTGGCTGAAGAGTGGCGCGGCAACATGGTAGAGGCTGCGGCCGAAGCTACTGATGAGCTGATGAACAAGTACCTCGAAGGTGAAGAGCTCACCATCGAAGAGATCAAGTCTGCTCTGCGTCAGCGTACTATCGCTGGTGAGATCGTTCTTGCTGTCTGCGGTTCTTCGTTCAAGAACAAGGGTGTTCCCTTGGTTCTCGACGCCGTTATCGATTTCCTGCCGGCTCCAGCCGACATTCCAGCCATCAAGGGTTCTGACCCGGATGACGAAGAAGTCGCGATGGAACGTCATGCAAACGACGACGAACCGTTCTCGGCTCTGGCTTTCAAAATTGCTACCGACCCATTCGTGGGTACTCTGACTTTCGTGCGCGTTTATTCGGGCGTGTTGAGCTCCGGCGACGGCGTGATCAACTCGGTCAAGGGCAAGAAAGAGCGCGTTGGTCGTATGGTGCAAATGCATGCGAACACTCGTGAAGAGATCAAGGAAGTACGCGCTGGTGACATCGCGGCCTTGATCGGTATGAAGGACGTCACCACCGGTGACACCCTTTGCTCGAGCGACAAGCCGATCATCCTCGTTCGTATGGACTTCCCGGAACCCGTTATTTCGGTTGCCGTTGAGCCAAAGACCAAGGATGACCAGGAAAAAATGGGTATCGCTCTGGGCAAACTTGCTCAGGAAGATCCATCTTTCCGCGTCAAAACTGATGAAGAGACCGGTCAAACGATCATCTCTGGCATGGGTGAGTTGCACCTGGACATCCTGGTAGACCGGATGCGCCGTGAGTTCAACGTCGAAGCCAACATCGGTAAGCCTCAGGTTTCTTATCGTGAAAAAATCACGAAAGCCTGTGAGATCGAAGGCAAGTTCGTTCGTCAGTCCGGCGGCCGTGGTCAGTTTGGCCACTGCTGGATTCGTTTTGCTCCTGCTGATGAAGGTCAGGAAGGTCTGCAATTCGTGAACGAAGTAGTCGGTGGTGTGGTTCCTAAGGAATTCATCCCGGCTATCCAGAAGGGTATCGAAGAGCAGATGAAGAACGGCGTTGTTGCCGGCTATCCGCTGATCGGCCTGAAGGCTACCGTGTTCGATGGTTCTTACCACGACGTCGACTCCAACGAGATGGCGTTTAAGGTGGCTGCCTCCATGGCGACCAAGCAGTTGGCCACTAAAGGTGGTGGTGTGCTGCTTGAGCCGGTCATGGCTGTAGAGGTTGTTACACCTGAGGACTATATGGGTGACGTGATGGGCGACTTGAATCGTCGTCGCGGCATGATCTTGGGTATGGAAGATACGGTTTCCGGCAAAGTGATTCGCGCCGAGGTTCCGTTGGGTGAGATGTTCGGTTATGCGACCGACGTCCGTTCCATGTCTCAGGGTCGCGCGAGCTACTCTATGGAATTCAAAAAATACGATGTAGCTCCGTCGCATATCGTCGAAGCTGTCACTAAAAAACAAGGCTGATTCAGCCCCCTTTAGGCTAGGAGTTAATTGTCGTGGCTAAAGAAAAATTTGAACGTACCCTCCCGCACGTCAACGTTGGCACCATTGGTCACGTTGACCATGGCAAAACTACGCTGACTGCTGCTCTGACTCGAGTGGCTGCGGAAGCGTTTGGTGGTAAAGCAGCTGATTTCGGCAGCATCGATAGCGCGCCGGAAGAAAAGGCTCGCGGTATCACCATCAACACTGCACACGTTGAGTATCACACCAAGGCTCGTCACTACGCTCACGTTGACTGCCCAGGTCACGCTGACTATGTGAAGAACATGATCACTGGTGCTGCGCAGATGGACGGCGCTATCCTGGTTTGCTCGGCAGCTGATGGTCCTATGCCTCAGACTCGCGAGCACATCCTGTTGTCCCGTCAGGTAGGCGTTCCGTACATCGTGGTCTTCCTGAACAAGGCTGACCTGGTAGACGACGCTGAGCTGCTGGAACTGGTTGAGATGGAAGTGCGCGATCTGCTGAGCGCTTACGACTTCCCGGGTGACGACACTCCAATCATTATCGGTTCCGCGCGTATGGCGCTGGAAGGTCTGGACGATAACGAAATGGGCACCACTTCGGTTCGTAAATTGCTCGACACTCTGGACAGCTACATTCCAGACCCAGTGCGCGCGATCGACAAGCCGTTCCTGATGCCAATCGAAGACGTGTTCTCGATTTCTGGCCGTGGCACCGTGGTAACTGGTCGTATTGAGCGTGGCATCATCAAGATCCAGGAAACGATCGAGATCGTTGGTCTGCGTGATACCGTGACCACTACCTGCACCGGCGTTGAAATGTTCCGTAAGCTGCTCGACGAAGGTCGTGCTGGCGAGAACTGCGGCGTGCTGTTGCGCGGTACCAAGCGTGAAGACGTTGAGCGTGGCCAGGTTCTGGTTAAGCCAGGTTCGGTTAAGCCGCACACTACGTTCACCGCAGAAGTTTACGTTCTGAGCAAAGAAGAAGGCGGCCGTCATACTCCGTTCTTCAAAGGCTACCGTCCACAGTTCTACTTCCGTACAACTGACGTGACCGGTAACTGCGAATTGCCAGAAGGCGTTGAAATGGTAATGCCAGGTGATAACATTCAAATGACTGTTACCCTGATCAAAACCATCGCGATGGAAGAAGGTCTGCGTTTCGCCATTCGTGAAGGCGGTCGTACCGTCGGCGCTGGCGTAGTAGCCAAAATCATCGCGTAAGCGTTGATTGATAAAAGGCCTCCGCTTGCGGGGGCTTTTTTATTGGGTTGACACTAGGTTGGGTCGTCTATAGAATTGCGCCTCCTTTTAACGGGCGTATTGCGCCCGGTGGGAATAGCAGCTGGGAGTCTGAAATCCAATGCAAAATCAGCAAATCCGTATCAGGTTGAAGGCTTTTGACCATCGCCTGATCGACCAATCCACCCAGGAAATCGTGGAAACCGCGAAACGTACTGGTGCACAAGTGCGTGGTCCGATTCCACTTCCTACCCGTAAAGAACGGTTCACTGTTCTGGTTTCTCCGCACGTCAACAAAGACGCGCGCGACCAGTATGAGATCCGTACTCACAAGCGCGTTCTGGACATCGTCCAGCCAACGGATAAAACCGTTGACGCACTTATGAAGCTTGATCTTGCGGCCGGTGTGGAAGTACAGATCAGCCTCGGCTAAGACTCGGGTCTTAGTCGTGTAACGCTCTGAAATGGGCGGCCATAGCGGGTGAAAGCCCCGTACACTCATGAGGTTTACAACATGACTATTGGTGTAGTCGGTCGTAAATGCGGTATGACCCGTATTTTCACCGAAGAAGGTGTCTCCATTCCGGTTACGGTCATTGAGATCGAGCCGAATCGCGTCACCCAGTTTAAAACCGAAGAAACCGATGGCTATCGTGCAGTGCAAGTCACTGTCGGTGTGCGTCGTGCTTCGCGTGTGACTGCTGCTCAAGCAGGTCACTTCGCAAAAGCGAACGTTGCTGCTGGTCGCGGTGTTTGGGAGTTCCGTCTTGAAGAAGGCGACTACCAGGCTGGCGACGTAATCAATGCAGAAATCTTCACCGCTGGTCAGATGGTCGATGTGACCGGTCAGTCCAAAGGTAAAGGTTTCCAGGGTACGATCAAACGCCACAATTTCCGTGGCCAAGACAATACTCACGGCAACTCCGTATCCCACCGCGTCCCAGGCTCAATCGGCCAGTGCCAGACTCCTGGTCGTGTATTCAAGGGCAAAAAAATGTCCGGTCATATGGGCGCTGAGCGCGTGACCGTGCAGTCCCTGGAAGTGGTGCGCGTGGACGCTGAACGCAATCTGTTGTTGGTCAAGGGTGCTGTTCCTGGCGCTACTGGCGGCAACCTGGTTGTACGTCCGGCAGCCAAGGCTCGCGGTTAAGGGGAAGCTGAACATGCAATTAAATGTAAATGATTCTCAAGCGATCGAAGTTTCCGAACTAACGTTCGGCGGCGAGTTCAACGAGACGCTGGTTCACCAAGCAGTCGTGGCCTACATGGCCGGCGGCCGTCAAGGTAGCAAGGCTCAGAAGACCCGTTCAGACGTTTCCGGTGGCGGTAAGCGCCCATGGCGTCAGAAAGGTACTGGTCGCGCTCGTGCTGGTACTATCCGTAGCCCAATCTGGCGTGGCGGCGGTACCACTTTCGCGGCTCGTCCTCAGGATCACTCCCAGAAACTCAACAAGAAGATGTATCGCGCAGCATTGCGCTCCATCCTTGCTGAGCTGGTACGTACTGATCGTCTGGTCGTGGTTCAGGACTTCGTAGTTGAAGCGCCAAAAACCAAAGACCTGCTGAACAAGCTGAATGGCATGGGTCTGACTGATGTCTTGATCGTGTCTGATGCTGTTGATCAGAACCTGTACCTGGCTGCTCGTAACCTGCCGCACGTTGATGTTCGTGACGTACAGGGTTCCGATCCAGTTAGTCTGATCGCATACGACAAAGTGTTGATCACTGTGTCGGCCGTGAAGAAATTCGAGGAGCTGCTGGGATGAACCAGGAACGCGTATTTAAAGTTCTACTCGGCCCGCACGTTTCCGAGAAGGCTACGGTTCTGGCTGACAAGAAAGGCCAGTTCGTTTTCAAGGTTGCTACCGATGCAACCAAGCTGGAAATCAAGAAGGCCGTCGAAAGCCTGTTCAGCGTGAAAGTAGAGCGTGTTACTACCCTGAATGTTCTGGGTAAGAGCAAGCGCACTGCTCGCGGTCTGGGCAAGCGTAATGACTGGAAGAAGGCGGTTATCTCCCTTCAACCAGGCCAAGATCTCGATTTCAGCAGCAGTGCTGAGTAAGGAAGGGGTGCATCATGGCAATCGTTAAATGCAAACCGACTTCCCCTGGCCGCCGTTTTGTGGTCAAGGTGGTCAACCAGGAGCTGCATAAAGGCGCTCCTCACGCACCGCTGCTCGAGAAAAAATCGAAGACCGGTGGTCGTAACAACAATGGCCGTATTACCACTCGTCACATCGGTGGTGGTCATAAGCAGCATTATCGTTTGGTCGATTTCCGTCGTAACGACAAAGATGGCATCACTGCCACCGTTGAGCGTATCGAATACGATCCAAACCGTACTGCTCACATCGCACTGCTGCTGTACGCAGACGGCGAGCGCCGCTACATCATCGCCCCTAAAGGCGTTAGTGCTGGCGACCAGTTGATCGCAGGTGCTTTGGCACCGATCAAACCGGGCAACGCTCTTCAACTGCGTAACATTCCAGTTGGTAGCACCGTACACGGCATCGAATTGAAGCCGGGTAAAGGCGCGCAAATCGCTCGTTCCGCTGGTGCATCTGCTCAGCTGGTCGCGCGTGATGGTGTCTACGTGACACTGCGTCTGCGCTCTGGTGAGATGCGTAAAGTGCTGGCTGAATGCCGTGCAACGCTTGGCGAAGTCTCGAACTCCGAGCACAGCCTGCGTTCGCTGGGTAAAGCTGGTGCCAAACGCTGGCGTGGCGTTCGCCCAACCGTTCGTGGTGTTGCCATGAACCCGGTTGACCACCCACATGGTGGTGGTGAAGGTCGTACCTCTGGTGGTCGTCATCCGGTATCGCCGTGGGGCTTCCCGACTAAGGGCGCGAAGACTCGTGGTAATAAGCGTACCGATAAAATGATCGTCCGTCGTCGCAAGTAAATAGAGGGATACGACAGTGCCACGTTCTCTGAAAAAAGGTCCTTTTATTGATCTTCACCTACTGAAGAAGATCGAAGTGGCGGCGGAAAAGAACGATCGCAAACCAGTTAAGACCTGGTCGCGCCGTTCAATGATCCTGCCACAAATGGTCGGTTTGACCATTGCTGTGCATAACGGTCGTCAACATGTCCCAGTTCTTGTGAACGAAGACATGGTCGGCCATAAACTAGGCGAGTTTGCCGGTACCCGCACTTATCGTGGGCACGTGGCAGACAAGAAAGCCAAGCGTTAAGGGGTAAGGAACGATGGAAGTAGCCGCTAAGTTGTCGGGCGCTCGAATCTCCGCCCAGAAAGCCCGCTTGGTCGCCGACCAGATCCGCGGGAAGAAGGTGGGCGAAGCGCTCAACCTGTTGGCTTTCAGCAGTAAGAAAGCCGCCGAGATCCTGAAGAAAGTGCTGGAGTCGGCCGTAGCCAACGCCGAGCATAACGAAGGCGCAGACGTTGATGACCTTAAGGTCTCCACCGTTTTCGTCAACGAAGGGCGTTCGCTGAAGCGAATCATGCCGCGTGCCAAAGGCCGCGCTGATCGCATCGTCAAGCGGTCTTGCCATATCACTGTCAAGGTTGCTGACAAGTAACGGAGTCGAAGAGATGGGTCAGAAAGTACATCCCATTGGCATTCGCCTGGGAATCGTCAAGGAGCACACCTCCGTCTGGTACGCAGACGGTCGGACTTATGCGGACTATTTGTTCGCTGATCTGAAGGTGCGTGAATATCTCCAAGACAAACTAAAAAGCGCGTCCGTAAGCCGTATCGATATCCATCGTCCGGCTCAGACTGCACGTATCACCATCCACACCGCTCGTCCCGGCATCGTGATCGGCAAGAAAGGTGAAGATGTTGAGAAACTGCGTCAGGACCTGACCAAGCAAATGGGTGTGCCTGTGCACATCAATATCGAAGAGATCCGTAAGCCGGAGCTCGACGGTATGCTGGTTGCGCAGAGCGTAGCTCAGCAGCTGGAGCGTCGCGTAATGTTCCGTCGCGCTATGAAGCGCGCTGTTCAGAACGCCATGCGCATTGGTGCCAAAGGCATCAAAATCCAAGTGAGCGGTCGTCTCGGCGGTGCTGAAATCGCACGTACTGAATGGTATCGCGAGGGTCGTGTGCCACTGCACACCCTGCGTGCCGACATCGACTATGCCAACTACGAAGCTCACACCACTTATGGTGTGATCGGTGTAAAGGTTTGGATCTTCAAAGGCGAAGTAATTGGTGGTCGCCAAGAAGAGCTAAAACCACAAGCACCAGCGCCTCGTAAAAAAGCTGCTAAGTAAGGGGTACGCCAAATGTTGCAACCAAAGCGTACGAAGTTCCGCAAGCAGATGACAGGCCACAACCGTGGCTTGGCACAGCGCGGTAGCAAAGTCAGCTTCGGCGAATATGCGCTGAAGTCTGTTGCTCGTGGTCGTCTCACCGCTCGTCAGATTGAGTCAGCGCGTCGTGCACTGACCCGTCACGTTAAACGTGGCGGCAAAATCTGGATCCGTGTATTCCCGGACAAACCTGTCACCAAAAAGCCACTCGAAGTTCGAATGGGTAAAGGTAAGGGTAACGTGGAGTACTGGGTTGCCCAGATTCAGCCAGGCAAAGTCCTGTATGAAATCGAGGGTGTTACTGAAGAGCTGGCGCGTGAGGCTTTCGCCCTGGCTGCTGCGAAGCTGCCACTCGCCACCTCCTTTGTTAAACGGACGGTGATGTGATGAAAGCGAATGAACTTCGTGAAAAATCAGCACAGCAGCTGAACGAGCAATTGCTCGGCCTGCTGCGCGACCAGTTCAATCTGCGTATGCAGAAAGCAACTGGCCAGTTGGGGCAGTCTCACCTGCTCTCGCAAGTTAAACGTGACATTGCTCGCGTGAAGACTGTGCTTAACCAGCAGGCAGGTAAGTGATCATGGCTGAAGCCGAAAAAACCGTCCGTACGCTGACTGGCCGTGTTGTCAGCGACAAGATGGACAAGACCATCACCGTTCTGATCGAGCGTCGCGTAAAGCACCCGATCTACGGTAAATATGTTAAGCGTTCGACTAAGCTGCACGCGCACGACGAAACCAATCAGTGCCACATCGGCGACAAAGTCACGATTCGTGAAACTCGTCCGCTGGCCAAGACCAAGTCTTGGGCATTGGTTGATATTCTCGAACGCGCTGTGGAAGTCTAAGGACTAGGGGTCGGAGAAATTATATGATTCAGACTCAATCCATGCTCGATGTGGCCGATAACAGCGGCGCACGCCGCGTTATGTGCATCAAGGTGCTGGGTGGCTCCCATCGTCGTTACGCGGGTATCGGTGACATCATCAAAGTGACCGTCAAGGAAGCAATTCCGCGCGGCAAGGTGAAAAAAGGCCAAGTGATGACTGCAGTAGTAGTCCGCACTCGCCATGGTGTTCGTCGCGCTGACGGCTCCATCATCCGCTTTGATGGCAACGCTGCTGTTCTGTTGAACAACAAGCAAGAGCCGATCGGCACCCGTATCTTTGGGCCAGTGACCCGTGAACTTCGTACTGAGAAGTTCATGAAGATCGTCTCGCTCGCCCCAGAAGTGCTGTAAGGAGATCCGACATGCAAAAGATTCGTCGTGACGACGAGATCATCGTGATCGCCGGCAAAGACAAAGGTAAGCGCGGTAAGGTGCTTAAGGTTCTCGTTGACGACCGTCTGGTCGTTGGTGGGCTCAACCTGGTTAAGCGTCATACCAAGCCAAACCCGGCGTCGGGCGTTCAGGGCGGTATCGTCGAGAAAGAAGCGCCATTGCACGCTTCTAACGTCGCCATTTTCAACGGCGCAACCAACAAGGCAGATCGCGTTGGTTTCAAAGTTGAAGACGGCAAAAAAATTCGTGTCTTCAAGTCGACCCAAAAAGCGGTTGATGCTTGAACACTGCTAGGTAGAAGACCATGGCACGACTAAAAGAGATTTACCGGAAGGAAATCGCTCCGAAGCTTAAGGAAGAACTTAAGCTCTCGAACGTGATGGAAGTTCCGCGCGTTACAAAGATCACCTTGAACATGGGTCTGGGCGAAGCGGTCGGTGACAAAAAAGTCATCGAGCACGCTGTTGCTGACCTGGAAAAGATCACCGGTCAGAAAGTCGTTGTGACTTACGCTCGGAAATCCATCGCTGGCTTTAAAGTCCGTGAAGGTTGGCCGATCGGCGTTAAAGTTACTCTGCGTCGCGATCGTATGTACGAATTCCTGGATCGTCTGCTGTCGATCTCCCTGCCTCGGGTTCGCGACTTTCGCGGCCTGAATGCCAAGTCCTTCGATGGTCGTGGTAACTACAGCATGGGCGTTAAAGAGCAGATCATTTTCCCGGAAATCGATTACGACAAGATCGATGCTCTTCGCGGTCTGGACATTACCCTGACCACCACTGCTCGTACGGATGACGAGGGTCGCGCATTGCTGCGTGCCTTCAAGTTCCCGTTCCGCAACTGATTGGAGTAGGACAATGGCCAAGATGAGCATGAAAAACCGCGAGCTGAAACGTCAGCTCACGGTTGCCAAGTACGCCAAGAAGCGTGCAGAACTGAAAGCTATCATCGTTGATCTGAACGCAAGTCCAGAAGCGCGTTGGGAAGCTCAGGTAGCTCTGCAGAAGCAGCCACGTGACGCAAGCGCTGCGCGCATGCGTAACCGCTGCCGCATCACTGGCCGTCCACACGGCGTCTATCGCAAGTTCGGCCTTGGCCGTAACAAGCTGCGTGAAGCAGCAATGCGTGGCGACGTTCCTGGTCTGGTCAAGGCTAGCTGGTAAGGCGTCCGTCTCGTCTCGCACAGGTTAATCTTGTAAAAGATTGGCCGGTGTGAGGCGTGATTTTGAATCAAGCCCCTTTTGGGGCTTGATTCATTTCCGGGGTGTGTCTAGAATGATCGGCTCGCCTGAGCCCGTGTGTTCATTTGCCCGGAGTTTCTCGGCGACAAGCTGTAGCCGCAAGGCTAATTATTTTTGTAACAGGAGCGTCTAGCCCATGAGTATGCAGGACCCGTTAGCGGACATGCTAACTCGTATCCGTAATGCCCAGATGGCTGAAAAGCCCGTCGTAAGCATGCCATCTTCCACGTTGAAGGTAGCTGTAGCCAAAGTTCTCAAGGACGAAGGTTATATTGCGGGTTATCAGATCAGCAGCGAAATCAAACCGCTGCTATCCATCGAGCTGAAATACTTCGAGGGCCGTCCAGTCATCGAAGAAGTGAAGCGCGTTAGCCGTCCAGGCCTGCGTCAGTACAAGTCCGTCGATGATCTGCCAAAAGTTCGTGGCGGTCTCGGTGTGTCTATCGTCTCCACCAACAAAGGTGTGATGACGGATCGTGCTGCGCGCGCTGCCGGTGTCGGCGGCGAAGTTCTTTGCACAGTGTTCTAAGGGGGGATAAGCATGTCACGCGTAGCTAAGAACCCCGTTAAGTTGCCAGCAGGCGTCGAAGTTAAACTCGTCGGCCAGCAGCTTTCGGTGAAGGGTGCCAAGGGCACTCTAGATCTGAACATCCATTCGTCCGTTGAGATTGTTGAAGAAGCTGGTGAGCTGCGTTTCGCTGCTCGCAATGGCGATCAACAAACTCGCGCAATGGCCGGCACCACTCGTGCACTGGTTAACAACATGGTCCAAGGCGTAAGCCAAGGCTTCGAGCGTAAGCTCCAGCTGGTCGGTGTTGGTTATAAAGCGCAAGCAAAAGACAAAGTGCTGTCCCTGGCTCTCGGCTTTTCGCATCCAGTGGAATACGACCTGCCGAATGGCATCACCGCTGAGACTCCCAACCAGACCGATATCTTCATCCGAGGTATCGATAAGCAGTTGGTTGGTCAAGTGGCCGCTGAGATCCGCGACTTCCGCCGTCCTGAGCCATACAAAGGCAAAGGTGTGCGTTACGCGGACGAAGTCGTCCGCCGTAAAGAAGCCAAGAAGAAGTAGGGCATAGCAAATGACCGTCAAAAAAGTTACCCGACTGCGTCGCGCTCGCAAAGCACGCTTGAAAATGCACGAATTAGAAGTCGTGCGTCTCTGCGTGTTCCGCTCTTCGCAGCACATTTATGCCCAGGTCATCTCGGCCGACGGCAGCAAAGTCTTGGCGAGCGCCTCGACTTTGGACAAAGAACTGCGTGATGGAGCCACTGGCAACATCGACGCGGCCACTAAGGTTGGCCAGCTGGTCGCTGCGCGTGCGAAAGCCGCAGGCGTCTCGCAAGTGGCTTTTGACCGTTCTGGCTTCAAGTACCACGGCCGCGTCAAGGCGCTGGCTGATGCTGCTCGTGAAGGCGGGCTGGAGTTCTAAGTTATGTCAAATAACGACCAAAAACGCGACGAAGGCTACATTGAGAAGCTGGTTCAAGTGAACCGCGTTGCTAAAACCGTTAAAGGCGGCCGTATCTTCACTTTCACCGCGTTGACCGTGGTTGGTGATGGTAAAGGGCGCGTTGGTTTCGGTCGTGGCAAGTCACGTGAAGTGCCTGCTGCGATCCAGAAAGCAATGGAAGCTGCTCGCCGCAACATGATCCAGGTGGACCTTAACGGTACCACTCTGCAGTACGCTATGAAGTCCGCCCATGGCGCTTCGAAGGTGTACATGCAGCCTGCGTCTGAAGGTACCGGTATCATCGCTGGCGGCGCTATGCGCGCAGTGTTGGAAGTTGCTGGTGTTCAGAACGTACTGGCCAAGTGCTATGGCTCGACTAACCCGGTAAACGTGGTTCACGCCACTTTTAAAGGTTTGAAGGCTATGCAGTCTCCTGAATCTATTGCTGCCAAGCGCGGCAAAAGTGTCAAGGAGATCTTCTGATCATGGCTACCGTTAAAGTAACGCTGATCAAAAGCATGACCGGTCGCATCCCTAACCACAGATTGTGCGTTAAGGGTTTGGGTCTGCGTCGCATCGGTCACACTGTAGAAGTGTTGGATACTCCCGAGAATCGCGGGATGATCAACAAGGCTTACTACATGCTGCGAGTCGAGGGTTAATCGATGAAACTCAATGATCTGAGTCCAGCGCCGGGTTCCCGTCGCGAAAAGCATCGTCCGGGCCGTGGTATCGGTAGTGGTTTGGGTAAGACAGGTGGCCGTGGCCACAAAGGTCAATCCTCCCGCTCCGGTGGCACTATCGCTCCGGGCTTTGAAGGCGGCCAACAGCCGTTGCATCGTCGTCTGCCGAAATTCGGTTTCGTCTCCTTGAAAGCTATGGATCGCGCAGAAGTGCGTCTTTCCGAACTGGCTAAAGTGGAAGGCGACATCGTCACCGTGCAGTCCCTGAAGGATGCCAACGTGATCAACCAAAACGTACTACGTGTGAAAATCATGTTGTCCGGTGAGGTTACTCGCGCTGTCACCATCAAAGGTATCGCTGCCACCAAAGGTGCGCGTGCGGCTATCGAAGCAGCTGGCGGCAAGTTCGAGGAATAAATGGCTAAGCAAGGTGCTCTCTCAGCGCTCAGCAAAGGCGGGTTATCCGAGCTCTGGGCTCGACTGCGTTTTCTACTCCTGGCGATTATCGTCTATCGGATAGGCGCGCACATCCCAGTTCCTGGTATCAACCCGGACCGGCTGGCGGACCTGTTTCGACAGAATGAGGGGACCATTCTTAGCTTGTTCAACATGTTTTCCGGCGGCGCGCTGGAACGGATGAGCATCTTCGCGCTGGGGATCATGCCGTACATCTCGGCATCGATCATCATGCAGTTGATGACCGCCGTCAGCCCGCAGTTGGAGCAGTTGAAGAAGGAAGGTGAGGCTGGTCGTCGTAAGATCAGTCAATACACCCGCTATGGCACCGTCGTCCTCGCTCTTGTTCAGGCTATTGGCATGTCCATTGGTCTGGCAGGGCAGGGCGTTGCGTTCACTGGTGACTTTGGCTTCCATTTCGTTGCGGTATCCACGTTTGTGGCTGGCGCAATGTTCATGATGTGGCTGGGTGAGCAGATTACCGAGCGCGGTGTTGGTAACGGTATCTCGATGTTGATTTTTTCGGGTATCGTCGCCGGTCTTCCGAGAGCGATAGGGCAGTCTTTCGAGTCTGCGCGTCAGGGTGATATCAATATTTTCGCCTTGGTCGCCATCGGTTTGCTGGCAGTAGCGATTATCGGTTTTGTGGTGTTCATTGAGCGTGGTCAGCGTCGTATTGCTGTTCACTACGCCAAGCGTCAGCAGGGTCGCAAGGTCTTCGCTGCGCAGACTAGCCACTTGCCGCTGAAAGTGAATATGGCTGGTGTGATTCCAGCTATTTTCGCGAGCAGCATTTTGCTGTTCCCGGCTTCGTTGGGTGCCTGGTTCGGTCAGTCTGAAGGTATGGGCTGGTTGCAGGACATCTCGCAGTCGATCGCTCCTGGTCAGCCGTTGAATATTCTGCTGTTTAGTGCAGGGATTATTTTCTTCTGCTTCTTCTATACGGCGTTGATGTTCAATCCGAAAGACGTAGCGGAAAACCTGAAGAAGTCCGGTGCCTTTATTCCGGGCATCCGTCCGGGTGAGCAGTCTGCGCGCTATATTGATGGCGTTCTGACCCGCTTGACCATGTTCGGTGCTCTTTATATGACGGCCGTGTGTCTGCTTCCCCAGTTCCTGGTGGTTGCGGCAAACGTACCGTTCTACCTTGGCGGGACTTCGTTGCTGATCGTCGTAGTGGTTGTGATGGACTTCATGTCCCAAGTACAATCGCACCTCGTTTCGCACCAGTACGAATCCCTGATGAAGAAAGCCAACCTGAAGGGCTACGGCAGCGGCATGCTGCGCTGAAGCACCCATAAGGTTTAGGAGTTGGTCATGAAAGTTCGTGCATCGGTTAAAAAGCTGTGCCGTAACTGCAAGATTATTCGCCGCGAAGGTGTGGTTCGAGTAATTTGCAGCGCGGAACCACGTCATAAACAGCGCCAAGGCTGAGTGTGATTTGTGCTAAAAGCCCGGCAGCTAGTGCGCTGCTGGGTTGATTATTTGTTATTACAGCGATATTATCTCGCGCCCTATTTCTTGGCTTCCGGGGCGTAGGTAGCTGTCAATTGGAGTCCCACTGAATGGCCCGTATTGCAGGCGTTAACATTCCAGATAACAAGCATACTGTTATCTCGTTGACCTACATCTATGGTGTTGGTCGCACCACTGCACAGAAAATTTGTGCAACCACTGGGGTTAACCCAGCGGTGAAGATCAAAGATCTGAGCGACGAGCAGATTGAACAGCTGCGTGGCGAAGTGGCAAAGTTCACCACTGAAGGTGATCTGCGTCGCGAAATCAACATGAAAATCAAGCGCTTGATGGATTTGGGCTGCTACCGCGGTCTACGCCATCGTCGTGGTCTTCCAGTACGCGGTCAGCGTACCAAGACCAACGCGCGTACTCGCAAAGGTCCGCGTAAGCCGATCCGCAAGTAATCGCACCAGCGCAACGACAGGAATTTAGTCATGGCAAAACCTGCTGCTCGTCCTCGTAAAAAAGTTAAAAAGACAGTGGTTGATGGCATCGCCCACATCCACGCGTCTTTTAACAACACAATCGTCACCATTACCGATCGTCAAGGTAACGCGCTTTCTTGGGCTACCTCAGGCGGCTCGGGTTTCCGCGGTTCTCGCAAGTCCACCCCGTTCGCTGCTCAAGTAGCTGCTGAACGTGCTGGTCAAGCTGCGCTGGAATATGGCCTGAAGAACCTCGACGTTAACGTCAAGGGTCCAGGTCCAGGTCGTGAATCCGCAGTCCGTGCTTTGAACGGCTGTGGCTACAAGATCGCCAGTATCACCGACGTGACGCCAATCCCGCACAACGGGTGCCGTCCGCCGAAGAAGCGCCGCGTGTAATCCAGGAGACTGTAAGAAATGGCTCGTTACATTGGTCCAAAATGCAAACTTGCACGTCGTGAAGGCACCGATCTCTTCTTGAAGAGCGGCGTCCGCGCTATCGAATCCAAGTGCAACATCGAAGCTGCCCCAGGTATCCACGGCCAACGCCGCGGTCGCCAATCCGATTACGGCACCCAACTGCGTGAAAAGCAGAAGGTCCGTCGTATTTACGGCGTTCTCGAACGTCAATTCAGCGGTTATTACAAAGAAGCAGCCGGCAAGAAAGGCGCTACTGGTGAGAACCTGCTGCAATTGCTCGAATGCCGTTTGGATAACGTTGTATACCGTATGGGTTTTGGCTCTACTCGCGCCGAATCCCGTCAGCTGGTATCGCACAAATCGATCAGCATTAACGGCAAAACCGTTAACGTTCCGTCCTATCAGGTTCGCCCTGGTGACGTGGTCGCTATTCGCGAGAAGGCAAAGAACCAACTGCGCATTGTCCAAGCTCTCGATCTGTGTGCCCAACGTGGCCGCGTAGAATGGGTAGAAGTAGACACTGAGAAAAAATCTGGCGTCTTCAAAAACGTTCCAGCTCGCAGTGATCTGTCCGCCGACATCAACGAAAGCCTGATTGTCGAGCTCTACTCCAAGTAAGGGCTAGAAAATAGGTGCATCCATGCAGATTTCGGTAAATGAGTTCCTGACACCCCGCCATATTGATGTGCAGGTTGTCAGTCCAACCCGCGCCAAGATCACTCTCGAGCCTCTCGAGCGTGGTTTCGGCCACACCCTGGGCAACGCGCTGCGACGCATCCTGTTGTCCTCAATGCCCGGCTGTGCAGTAGTCGAGGCCGAGATTGACGGTGTGCTCCATGAGTACAGCGCCATCGAAGGTGTACAGGAAGACGTAATTGAAATCCTGTTGAACCTTAAAGGTCTGGCTATCAAGCTGCACGGTCGAGACGAAGTTACGCTGACCTTGTCGAAGAAGGGTTCGGGGGTGGTTACCGCTGCCGATATTCAGCTGGATCATGATGTCGAGATCGTTAATCCCGATCACGTAATCGCTAACCTGGCGTCTAACGGCGCCTTGAACATGAAGCTCACCGTAGCTCGTGGTCGTGGTTATGAACCGGCCGATTCGCGTCAGAGCGATGAAGACGAAAGCCGCAGCATTGGTCGCTTGCAGCTTGACTCTTCGTTCAGCCCGGTTCGCCGTATCGCATACGTGGTGGAAAACGCCCGTGTCGAACAGCGTACTAACCTGGACAAGCTGGTTATTGATCTGGAAACCAACGGTACGCTGGATCCTGAAGAGGCTATTCGCCGCGCTGCAACCATCCTGCAACAGCAGTTGGCTGCATTCGTCGATCTCAAAGGTGACAGTGAGCCAGTGGTTATCGAACAGGAAGACGAGATCGATCCGATCCTGCTCCGTCCGGTTGACGATCTGGAACTGACTGTACGTTCGGCCAACTGCCTTAAGGCGGAGAACATTTACTACATCGGCGACCTGATTCAGCGCACCGAAGTAGAACTGTTGAAGACTCCGAACCTGGGTAAGAAATCCTTGACCGAAATCAAGGACGTTCTGGCCTCCCGTGGTCTGTCCCTCGGCATGCGCCTCGACAACTGGCCGCCTGCAAGTCTTAAGAAGGACGACAAGGCGACTGCCTGATCGTCGTAATCACCGAACGTTGTGTTTGGTAAGGAATGAACCATGCGTCATCGTAAAAGTGGTCGTCACCTGAGCCGCACCAGCTCGCACCGTAAGGCTATGTTTCAAAACATGGCGGTGTCGCTGTTTGAGCACGAGCTGATCAAAACTACACTGCCGAAAGCCAAGGAACTGCGCCGCGTTGCTGAGCCGCTGATCACCCTGGCCAAGACAGACAGCTTGGCTAACCGCCGTCTGGCCTTCGACCGTACTCGTTCGAAAGCCATCGTTGGTAAGCTGTTCAACGACCTGGGCAAGCGTTATGCAACCCGTGAGGGTGGCTACCTGCGCATCCTCAAGTGCGGTTTCCGCACTGGCGACAACGCGCCTATGGCGTACGTCGAGCTGGTTGATCGTCCGGTTGGTGGTGTTGTAGAAGCTGCTGAATAAGACGTCAGTCTGAACAAAGAACCGGGCCTAGTGCCCGGTTTTTTGTGTCTGTGTTATTAATAAAAGCTATCGGCATTAGTAATTTAATAAGTTTGCTGGCGTCACTTTGCTGGCTAATACTCCTCCCAAGCCGTTGAGTCGGCGGAACGCATTAGAGAGGAAGATTTCGTATGAGCCAGAATAAAACGCTTACGACTGCCAGCGGCGCTCCTGTTGCTGATAACCAGAATTCCCGGTCTGCGGGTCCGCGCGGCCCATTGTTGCTCGACGATTTTCACCTGATCGAGAAACTTGCACACTTCAATCGCGAGAACATCCCGGAGCGCCGCGTGCACGCGAAAGGTTCGGGGGCTCACGGCACGTTCACGGTCAATCGCGATATCACTCAGTACACCGGCGCTAAATTGTTTGAGTCGGTGGGCAAGCAGACTCCAATTTTTATGCGGTTCTCCACCGTTGGTGGTGAGCGTGGTTCGGCGGATACCGAGCGCGACCCACGCGGTTTTTCGATCAAGTTCTATACCGAAGAAGGTAACTGGGACATTGTCGGGAACAACACGCCGGTCTTCTTTATTCGTGACCCGCTTAAATTCCCGGACTTCATTCACACCCAGAAGCGTCAGCCCCAATCCAACCTGAAAAGCGCGCAAATGATGTGGGACTTCTGGTCGCACTCGCCTGAGGCGCTGCACCAGGTCACGATCCTGTTCTCGGACCGAGGCATCCCGGACGGCTACCGTCACATGCACGGCTTCGGCAGTCACACCTACAGCCTGATTAGTGCGAACGGTGAGCGCCATTGGGTCAAATGGCACTATAAGACCCAACAAGGTATCAAGAATTTGAGCCCCGCTGACGCCGCGCGGCTGGCGGGTACCGACCCGGATTACGCCCAGCGCGATCTGTTCTCCGCGATCGAGAAGGGTGACTTCCCGAAATGGCGCGTGTGCATTCAGATCATGACCGAGGCTCAGGCTGCTGCTCATCACGAGAACCCGTTCGACGTGACTAAAACCTGGTCGCAGAAGGAGTACCCGCTGATCGAGGTTGGTGAAATTGAATTGAACCGTAACCCGCAGAACTACTTTGCTGAAGTCGAGCAGGTTGCGTTTGGCCCAAGCAACATGGTGCCCGGCGTCGGTTTGTCACCTGATCGCATGCTGCAAGGGCGTGTTTTCGCCTACGCTGATGCACACCGCTATCGCGTGGGTACCAACCACCAGCAATTGCCGATAAATGCGCCTAAGAGTCCTGTTAATAGTTGCCAGCGTGATGGCGCCATGAGTTTTGGAAGTAATGGTGGTGCAACCCCGAACTACGAACCCAACAGCTACGCTGACGCACCGAAAGAAGCACCGCGTTACGCCGAGCCAGCGTTGGCACTGACTGGCGCGGCAACCCGCTACGATCATCGTGAAGACGGTGATTACTTCAGCCATGCGGGTGCGCTGTTCAATCTGATGAGCGATGCACAGAAAGCGCTTTTGATCCACAACATCGCCGGTGCGATGGCCGGCGTGACTGCTGATGTCGTGCAACGTCAGCTGCAATATTTCTACAAAGCTGATCCAGCGTACGGCGAAGGCATCGCCAAAGTGCTCGGCGTGCAACTGATCTAAGCCTAAGTCTAAGCGATAAACAGAACCGCCCTCATTTGGGCGGTTTTTCGCAACTGACTGGCCGACTTTCGCTGCTTTTTCACACTTTATTGCTTTTTGTGAAGTGACCTCCCCAACGGGTTGGTTCAGACTACGGACTTTCAAGCAGGGAGATGAGGGCGATGCAGGGTCACCCGGATGTAATCGATTACCTCAACACGCTGTTGACGGGGGAGCTGTCAGCCCGCGATCAATACTTTATTCATTCGCGGATGTACGAGGACTGGGGCTTCAGCAAGCTCTACGAGCGTATCAACCACGAAATGGAAGAAGAGACCCAGCACGCAGATGCCTTGATGCGCCGGATCCTGATGCTCGAAGGCACGCCGCGCATGCGTCCCGATGATCTGGACATAGGCACTACGGTCCCTGAGATGCTCGCCAGCGATTTGCGCCTTGAGTACAAGGTCCGTGCCGCGCTTTGCAAGGGCATCGAGCTCTGCGAGCTGCACAAGGATTACGTGACCCGCGAAATCTTGCGCATCCAATTGGCCGATACGGAAGAAGACCACACGTACTGGCTGGAAAAACAGTTCGGTCTGATCAAGTTGATTGGCCTGGAGAATTACCTGCAATCGCAGTTCTGATTCCCGCACCGCACCCATAAAAAAGCCCTGCCACAGTAATGTGACAGGGCTTTTTCGTTACCGCGTCGACTAGGCCACTTCGGCTTTATCCCGAAGCAGCAGCGGTTTGAGGTAGTGGCCGGTGTAAGACTGCTTCATCTCGGCGACTTCCTCCGGGGTACCGCAGGCGATGATCTGGCCGCCCTTGGAGCCGCCCTCAGGGCCCAGGTCCACCAACCAGTCAGCGGTCTTGATCACATCCAGGTTGTGCTCGATCACCACCACGGTATTCCCGTGATCGCGCAAACGATGCAGCACGTCGAGCAACTGCTGAATATCAGCGAAGTGCAGACCGGTGGTCGGCTCATCGAGGATGTACAGGGTCTTGCCGGTATCGCGCTTGGACAGCTCGCGCGACAGTTTGACCCGCTGCGCCTCGCCGCCCGACAGCGTGGTCGCTGACTGACCCAGCTTGATATACGACAGCCCCACATCCATCAGCGTTTGCAGTTTGCGCGCCAGTGCCGGCACGGCATCGAAGAACACCCGCGCTTCCTCGATGGTCATTTCCAACACTTCGTGGATGTTCTTGCTCTTGTATTTGATCTCCAGCGTTTCGCGGTTATAGCGCTTGCTCTTGCACACGTCGCAAGGCACGTAGATGTCCGGCAGAAAGTGCATCTCCACCTTGATCAGGCCATCACCCTGGCACGCTTCACAACGGCCGCCCTTCACGTTGAACGAGAAGCGCCCCGGGCCGTAACCGCGGGAGCGCGACTCTGGTACGCCGGAAAACAATTCACGGATCGGTGTGAACAGCCCGGTATACGTCGCCGGGTTGGAGCGCGGAGTGCGACCGATAGGGCTTTGGTCGATATCGACGACTTTATCCAGGTGCTGAAGGCCGTCGATGCTGTCGTGCGCCGCCGCTTCGAGCGTGGTTGCACCATTGAGGGCCGTGGCGCTGAGCGGAAACAGGGTGTTGTTGATCAGCGTCGATTTGCCAGAGCCGGAAACCCCGGTTACGCAGGTCAGCAGGCCAATCGGGATTTCCAGATCGACATTGTGCAAGTTGTTGCCGCGCGCGCCCTTGAGGGTCAGGTTCAGCTTCTTGTCGCGAGGCGTGCGCTTGGCCGGCACTTCGATCTTCACCCGGCCTGACAGGTATTTACCGGTCAGCGAATCAGGGTGAGCCATGACTTCGGCCGGGGTGCCCTGGGCAACGATGTGTCCGCCATGAATACCCGCACCAGGGCCGATATCCACCACATAGTCAGCCAGGCGAATAGCGTCTTCGTCATGCTCGACCACGATCACCGTATTACCGATGTCACGCAGGTGTTTCAGCGTGCCCAGCAGGCGGTCGTTGTCCCGTTGATGCAAGCCAATGGACGGTTCGTCGAGAATGTACAAAACCCCGACGAGGCCTGCACCGATCTGGCTGGCCAGGCGGATACGCTGGGCTTCACCGCCAGACAAGGTGTCGGCGCTACGGTCCAGGGACAGATAGTCCAGGCCGACGTTGACCAGAAACTGCAACCGCTCGCGAATTTCCTTGAGGATCTTGTCGGCAATTTCACCGCGTCGTCCGGTCAGCTTCAGCGTGCTGAAATACTCGGCAGCATCGCCGATGGGCAGATTGGTCACGGCCGGCAGGGTTTTTTCGCCGACCCATACATGCCGCGCCTCACGACGCAGACGAGTGCCACGGCAATCCGGGCAAGGCTGAGTGCTGAGGAACTTGGCCAGCTCTTCACGCACGGTGGCCGACTCGGTCTCGCGATAACGCCGCTCGAGATTGGGCACGATGCCTTCGAACGGGTGTGCACGCTTGACGATGTCGCCACGGTCATTGAGATAGCGGAAGTCGACGTTCTGCGTGCCACTGCCATGCAGAAGAATTTTCTGCTGATCGGCGGGCAACTCGTTGAACGGTACTTCCAGGCTGAACCCATAATGGCTCGCCAGAGAACCGAGCATCTGGAAGTAATAGACGTTACGCCGGTCCCAGCCACGAATCGCGCCTTCGGCCAGCGTGAACTCGCCATTGACCAAGCGCTTGATGTCGAAAAACTGCTTCACGCCCAGCCCATCGCACGTCGGACACGCGCCAGCAGGGTTATTGAAGGAGAACAGCTTGGGTTCCAGTTCACTGATGGCGTGCCCGCAAATCGGGCAGGCAAAGCGTGCGGAGAAAATCATTTCTTCGCCCGGCTCGTCATCCATCGGCGCGACCCAGGCTATACCGTCAGCCAGCTTCAGCGCGGTTTCGAAAGACTCGGCCAGACGCTGCTGCATGTCTTCACGAACCTTGAAACGGTCAACCACCACGTCGATGGAATGCTTCTTCTGTTTATCCAGCTTGGGCAGTTCATCGAGCTCACACAGCCTGCCGTTGACCCGTGCGCGGACGAAGCCTTGAGCACGCAGCTCTTCGAAAATCGCCAGGTGCTCGCCCTTGCGTTCGCGAACCACAGGCGCCAGCAGCATCAGCTTGCTGCCTTCAGGCTGCGCCAGCACCAGGTCGACCATCTGGCTGACCGTCTGCGCTTCCAGCGGAATATCGTGGTCCGGGCAACGTGGCTGGCCGACGCGTGCATAGAGCAGGCGCAGGTAATCGTAGATTTCGGTGATCGTGCCCACCGTCGAGCGCGGGTTGTGCGACGTGGATTTCTGTTCGATAGAAATCGCTGGCGACAGCCCTTCGATCGTGTCGACGTCTGGCTTTTCCATGATTGACAGGAACTGCCGAGCGTACGCCGAAAGCGACTCGACATAGCGCCGCTGCCCTTCGGCATACAGCGTATCGAAGGCTAGCGACGATTTACCAGAGCCGGAAAGACCGGTAATAACGATCAATTTGTCGCGTGGCAGGGTCAGGTCAATGTTCTTCAGGTTGTGGGTTCGCGCCCCACGTATCAGGATCTTGTCCACTGCGGCCTCGCTTGGCGGGCATAAACCCGGGAGTATACGGCTCCATGCCAGTACGCGGCAAAGCGTCGCGTATGTGCTCTACATCGATGGGACTGGTAGAATCGCTGCCGGTTCACACGAGGTTTTTCCATGCACGATCCCCTTAGCGAACGCATGAGTGGCAGCGAGACCCGCGCAGCAAGCGGTCTGGCCCTGGTGTTCGCCTTCCGAATGCTTGGCATGTTTATGGTTTTGCCGGTGCTGGCCACCTACGGCATGGACCTGGCGGGCGCGTCTCCTGCGCTCATTGGCTTGGCTATCGGTGCTTATGGCTTGACCCAGGCGGCGCTGCAGATACCGTTCGGGATGATTTCCGACCGGATTGGCAGGCGGCCTGTAATTTATATTGGTCTGATCATCTTCGCCCTTGGCAGCCTGCTGGCAGCCAATGCGGACTCGATCTGGGGCGTGATCGCAGGACGGATCCTGCAAGGGGCTGGCGCTATCTCGGCGGCGGTGATGGCGTTGCTCTCGGACCTTACCCGCGAACAGCACCGGACCAAAGCGATGGCGATGATCGGCATGACCATCGGTCTCTCCTTTGCGGTTGCCATGGTCGTCGGACCTTTGCTGACCCGGGCGTTCGGCTTGTCGGGGCTGTTTCTGGCCACCGGCGGCATGGCGCTGGTGGGAATTTTGATCGTCGCCTTCATGGTGCCGAAGTCCACCGGGCCACTGCAGCATCGCGAATCGGGCGTCGCGCGCCAGGCGTTAGGCCCGACCTTGCGCCATCCCGACTTGTTGCGCCTGGATTTAGGTATCTTCGTGTTGCACGCGATGCTCATGTCCAGCTTCGTTGCCTTGCCTCTGGCATTGGTCGAAAAAGCCGGTTTGCCCAAGGAACAGCACTGGTGGGTCTATCTGACCGCGTTGCTGATTTCGTTCTTCGCCATGATCCCGTTCATCATTTATGGCGAAAAGAAACGCCAGATGAAGCGTGTATTGCTTGGGGCAGTCAGCGTGCTGCTGCTGACTGAGCTATTCTTTTGGGCGTTCGGCGATACGTTGCGAGCTTTGGTAATCGGGACGGTGGTGTTCTTCACCGCGTTCAACTTGCTTGAGGCTTCGCTGCCCTCGTTGATCAGTAAGGTGTCACCGGCAGGCGGCAAAGGCACGGCGATGGGGGTTTACTCCACCAGCCAGTTCCTCGGTTCGGCGGCCGGCGGCATCCTTGGCGGCTGGTTGTTTCAGCACGGTGGATTGAGCATTGTGTTCCTCGGCGGGGCTGGCCTGTGTGCCATATGGCTCGCCTTTGCTGTTACTATGCGTGAACCTCCGTACGTGACGAGCCTGCGTGTGCCGTTGACGCCAGAAGCACAGCGCGAAGCCGGCCTGATCGAGCGTCTGATGGCCGTCACCGGAGTAACAGATGCAGTGGTGGTGGCGAGTGAAGCTGCCATCTATATCAAATTAGACACCGAACTATTGGATCGCACGACCCTTGAGCGCCTGGTCAACGACCCGGTGCCGACAGCGTGCGAAGCCTAGGAGAACGTTATGGCCCGTGGGGTTAACAAAGTCATATTGGTCGGTACATGCGGCCAGGATCCCGAAGTTCGCTACTTGCCTAACGGTAACGCCGTGACCAACCTGAGTCTGGCGACCAGCGAACAGTGGACCGATAAACAAACCGGTCAGAAGGTCGAAAAGACCGAATGGCACCGCGTTTCGATGTTCGGCAAAGTCGCTGAAATCGCCGGCGAATACCTGCGCAAAGGTTCGCAGGTGTACATCGAAGGCAAGCTGCAAACCCGCGAGTGGGAAAAAGACGGCATCAAGCGCTACACCACTGAAATCGTCGTCGACATGCAAGGCACCATGCAACTGCTGGGCGGTCGTCCACAAGGCGAAGGCGCTCCACAGGGTCAAGGCGGCATGTCCAACAACGCGCCGCGCCCTCAACAGTCGCGTCCGCAGCAGTCCCAACCGCAATCCCAGCCACAACGCGAATCGCGTCCTGCTCCCCAGCAGCAGGCCGCGCCGCAACCGGCTCCGGATTTCGACAGCTTTGATGACGATATTCCGTTCTAAGGCTCATAAGAGAAGAGTGTAAAGCTGTTGTAAGGATGTTCATCCTATAAGGTAGATATTCCAAGGCTTACAGTCTAGAAAGAAGCTCTCTGCACCGTAAAGGTGAGAGGGCTTTTTTTTGACTCCTCAAACAGGCGCAAATGCTAAATGTATTTGGCTTTGAAGAGGTTTTATGGGGTAAGCCTAGTTGGAGGTCTACTGATGGACGTTTAGCACATTGGACTGTTGAGGTAGTGTGATTGGCGTCCGCTCGATGGCATACGTGTGAAGCAGCGCAAGGAGACGAGTGAGGACTGCAGTATTTTTACTGTTGAAGACTTAGCCCGCCTTTTCATCACTGCAGGCTATGCGCGCAAGGACGCGCAGATTTAGGAGTGGTTAAATTCTAGATCTTGATTACTTGTCGCAGGGTATTTTCAGGGTTGAGTTTGGTTTGATTGTGTAGTTGATAGGGTCAACTTGGATTATTAGCTTTCCTGCAAGCAATACGTCATAGCCTGGGTCGTCGGGATCATTTCTTTTCACTATTTGTGCCTTCGGGAAAGCATCCGTGACTTGTTTTAGCATCGCGAGCTGTTGTGGGCTTTCCTGCAGCTTTTCCTTGTTATTACTAGTCTGTACGTCGCGATAAAACATTAGTACGCTTGTGATGCTTGAGGGGGACTTGAAGAATATGTACGAGGCTGCACGGAACACGGGGTTGTTTGGGAGTTGCGTCATTATATAGTAAGGCTGTTTGTCTGTGTCGTATGAAGGGTCTGAATAAAAGTTCATTGCCTTTTCGATAGTGTCCCCGACTTTTATGGAGTCGAGTCCCTTGGGGTAAGGGTTGCAAGTTTTTAGTACGCCGTCTGCGATGAGTTTTCTGTTTTCTATTTCCATGCTTGTGGATTTTAATGTGAGTTTCTGAACTTGGGTCTGAAGTGTCTCGACTGTGCTGCTATATTGCTGTACCCTGTTTTCAAGTGTGGTGGTGTATATTGGAATAAGTAATTTGTAACAAGCACCGATAGTGGCTATGCAAGTGCCAGCGGCTACTATTACAGGATGATCTTTCCAGCTCATAATTTTCCTTAATTAGAAATGTCGCCAATGTCGTTAGCTGCTCTCTCATCATTGTCGCTTAAGCGACAGCAATAGTTCAACTCAAACCAACACTGACATGCCCCGAGGTGCGATCTGGGAGTCCTCGCGGCCAGGCCTAGGCTCGCCCGTGCGTATGGTTCAAGGAGTCCCGTCGCTGTATGTGTTTGGCAAAGTCATCTCCGAGTTTTATCCAGGACGATATCATCGCCAGAGAGGGATGTTCGCCCAGCGATGCGGTCGTATGCATCCCGACGCCACGATCCTTCTGATGTTGATCGATGCGATTATGCATCTGGTGGAGGCAACAAGAGTGTAGACGTAGTCTCAGGCTCCTCCATAAAGCTATAGTTTGGGGGGAGGGGCAACGTAAGTGTGGGGTCTGGCGTGGTTTGTTCTAATGTGAATGGCCATCCATCAGTCATGTCAATTGTTTCGTCAAAGTTTATTATTTCCTTATTGAGCTCAGCCAGTTTGTTCAATAGCGCTTCTCTTTCGCTGATTTTGGCTTTTAATCTTGCTTCAATAGTCTTTCTCTCTGGTGTTGTATGAATTCCTTGTGCCTCATTAAAAGAGTCCAGTTCAAGTCCTTTTAAGTCAAAGTAACTGTACGTATATTGTGATTTTTCACAGTTGTTCACGATATCGTATTTGACCATGATTTTATCGCCGTGCTGTGACTCGTGGCGAACTATGAAGTCTGAATATCGTTCGAAGTTTGGATGAATAAATAGATATTGCTTTTTTTCGTCGTGAAGTTTTTCAATGTCAGTTAGTGAGGCAATAAAACCTAGGCCGTTCTTCTTAATCCCCATGTTGCACCTTTTGCATGCGACTGATAGGTTGGCTATGTGATAAGTCAAAAAGCGGTACTTCTTCTTGGGTAAAATATGCTCTCTATCTATGATGAAGTCTCCGCCACCGTGTAGGTTGCTTCTGCAATAGCAACATTGACTTGATTGGCGCTGCATATGGAAGAAGCGAATTTTAGCCCTAACACTTTTGATTTCTTCTATGACAGACTTCATGTCATCATTGTCATGGTTCCATGGGTCGCTTTGCATCATTGCAAATTGGATTGCAGCTTCTTCTGAAGGTTCTAAGCTGAAGGTCGAAAGTTTGGGCTCTAAGGGGTCGTCAATCAATTTTTGGCTCCTTAGATATCTGAGTTGCTAGATCGAAGGCAGCATCAAAAACTATCGCCTGCTCTTGATCAAAGGTTCCTTCTCTGATTGCCTCTAAATAGGTTTTTGTTTGTTGTAAAGTGATGTTTCCAGATTTTAGCCTATCCAAGGTTGAAACAATTTCTTCGCTTAGATATTTGCTTTGCGGGCCAATTGTTTCAAACTGTTCCCATAATGTCGCTTCGATGTTGCTCGTGCTGGAGTAAGATAAGGTCTTAGTGTCTGGATGATAAAACGTCGAAGATATATTTTCATCTATTTGCGCGCCTGCAACAATCAGAGGTGAATGCGTTGCTATATAAATTTTTATGCCGTGATATCCGATTAGCCCCTGCAGTCGCGGAACATATTCTTTTTGCCATTGAGGATGTAAACTATTTTCTGGTTCGTCGATTAGTATTTGGTCAGCTTTATCAATTTCACAAAGAATGAATACGAATGATGAAATTAAACTCAGTTCGCCGGAGCTTGCCTCTGTTAAAGATATTTTTCTTTGATCTTTTCGATGTAGAGAAATTTCAATTGGGTGGATTAACTTAAGTCGGCGCAGTTCTCTTTCTGCAAGCAAAATGTTTTGCAATGCTGCAAATTCGGTGAAGTTGACTTTTTCGTATGGGTTGTCGAAATCAATATCAAATTCTAATTTGTCTTTATCTAAAAATAGCTCTGAAATTTGTTTTATATTAAAGCTCCTTAAGGTTCTGTTAAACTCTTCATTTAATTTGTATCTAGTAGATTGGTGGGAGAGAATTGTGATCGTTATTTTAGACTGATATCCGCAATAATCTAAGGTTCTTGTGATCTCTCCAAGACGATGTGAGCCTTGAGAAAGAAGCTTGGTAATCGCTTTTTCTATTATGTTGTTAGGGTGTGAGTTTAAATTTTTTGTGGAGAGTCTTTTTATATTGGGATTAGGTTTGAATCTGTCGTGCACCGTGTTGCAGATTACAATTGAGTTAGCGTGTAATGCACTGGTGGCAAGGTCGTAAAGATATTTGCTTTTCCCGACTCCATTTTTTCCTACCACAAAACGGACTTCCATGACTGACAATCTCCAGGATTAAGGTGAGTTGCACATTATCGTTTAAATTTTTATGTTATAAGCGATATTTATTTCCACAGTTTTTGGAAACTTGGGCCGTCGGATTTTGGGGGCTGTTGAGGCGGTGTAATCTGAATAGTCACCGGGATTGGAAAGTCTACTCCAACCAGTGCCGCTTCGCCTTGTTTAAGATTAGGGAGAAACGCAGCCGCAGAGCGATCAATCTCACCGCACGCTCTTTCAACTACTTCTCGATCTCGATCATTAGTAAACCGATGAACAATCAACGTACCCATTTGGCTAAGTACTCCTTCGGTGATATCTCTCGGGCGTTGAGTTGCTAAACAGATCGTGAGACCGTACTTGCGGCCTTCTTTTGCGATCAACTCAAATGCGTCGAGATTCATAGCATGATCATCAGACCCGAGCTTTCGTCCCAGAAAGTTGTGGGCTTCATCAAGGATGACTACTAGGGGCTTATGCCGAAAGTCTTCGTTCCTTGCTTTGAGCAGTAACAACCGGCCAATCGCATTTGCAACCACTTCTCTGGCATTAAATTCGTAGCCAATGGCACTCATACAAAGTCTAAACACCGCATTATCCCCCGTTAGAAAGGCTTCTAGGGACGCAGATAGCGTTTGTGTATTTGGATCAGCATTGAAAACACATTTTAAAGATGGTGCACCAATCACTCCCAATATTCGTGTGAAAAGAGAGGAGCAGTAGGTCAAGTCTGGTGACACTCCACCCCAATACCCAGGACGGTTGTTGTCGTCTGGATAGCAGCACTCTGCTGCGACCTGTCTAACGAGCAAGGATAAATCGAATTCTTGAGTTGGATTTTCGACTTTTTTTGCATTTCCATTTTTGTTCAGGGCTCTACTATAAGCCTCTCTGGATTTTCCAGCCTTAACTATAATTCCGTTTGTTGCCACAGAGGGCTCGAGTTTAGCTAGTCGCAGACTTTTCATGGCCTCACGTAATTTTGGGCCTTGTACCTTTCCTGAAGGCTGAAATAGTGCCAGGAAATCGCTTTCATTAAAGTCTGTTGCCGGTATGCATAACTCTGCTGAATTTGGTGCTTTGTTCAAAGGGCTGCTTAAATGATGGTGCTGAACATTGTGTCCCTCAATAGACCGATATTCACTTGTTGCGTCGAGCAGAACTATTTTTGCTTTATACCGCTTACATTCCTCAATTAGCTTGGCAGTTGTCCAGCTTTTACCTCCGCCAGTTGATCCTAGGATTGCGCAATGGCGTCCAAATAGCTTCTCTGGTGTAACGCTTATTGTGCAATTTGGGTCGCCGGAAATTGTCCCGAGATTCAAGGTTACTGGTTCAGGGGCGGTATCAAGGCCCGCGCTCGTAAGTTGAGGGATTTTAGATACAAACTCTGCTGGGGCTGAGAAAACACGATCGCCAAGCCTTGGATAAGTCGCAATACCTGCTTGCACCCGTAAGGTGATCGGATTTATCGATCCTAAGAGTTGCACAAAACCAATAGCATCGACTTTCAGTCCGCCGAAGTCCTGAGCTATTTCTGTTCGGTCTCGATCTGGTAAGGTAACCTCAGTTATTCTGCCCAATAAAATAGATTGTTGACCCTCAATTAATACTAACTCACCGACCTCGCCTTTGCCGTATCGGTTGCTATCAAAATAATGAGCGCTGACGTCACCGGCATGTGCTAGGTTAACTTTTACATATTGCGCCGCTATACTGGAAACTACGCCTACTTTAAGTGTGCTGCGAAGTATACCAAAATCTGTGAAATTGGAACTCATCTTCCTGCTCCTGCACGCTTAACAGCATTCACCAATTGTTCAGCTGGGCTAAGTGCTTTGAGATGAGGTATTTTGTCGGTGAAGTCTTTGAATGTACCGTTGATGAAGTGTATGTCGTAACCTCTCATGGCTAACTCACTGAGTTTGTCCCAGTATTCACTTGAGCCTAAGTTGCCCTTGTTGGTGATATGCCTTGTGCATTTAAAGTCTGTTATTACCAACTTCAGACTTGGATTGGATTTGATCGCGGAATATATTGGTTCTGATAGGTGGTCGTCATTAAAACCGAAGCCAGCAATAATTAGACAGCTATTGGGCTGTCGCAAAAACTCTAAAAACCTCGATAGTAGTTCAAGGTGCGGCTGTAGGAACGCTTGCTGGTATTTTCCTTTTGCTGGGTATATTAGGCACGCATTTTCAGCTGTTGGCGTCAAATATTCAAATACGTCCATTTGTTCGCGCTGCCAGCTTACTGATCCATGAAGCTTGTAGAGCTGAAAAATACCCTCTACAAATTCATGGTTTTCCGAGTTTCGGCGAACCACATCATAATTAAAGTGCTGACCATCGAAGCGCCTTTTTCTGGTATAAGAAAATCCGTCGACAACCATCATTCCAAGATCCGACGCTGCGGTCTCGAAACACATATCATAGTTTGTAGTGAAGATCTTTAATCGAGGATCTCTGACACGTCTCCTTGCCAGCTTTTGTAATAGTCCCGTATAACTTGTTATGTCGCTTTTCGGGTCATCTAAAAAAGTTGAGCATTTTTCCAGAATGACTCTTTTGACTTTGAGGACGAAATCTCTTACTGGTTGGTCGTCATTGAATGATAAGTAGGCATCACATTGGGATAGAAAGTGTTCGATGTTCGGATTTTCTCTTTCCTCATATTTTACTGCCTTACATATAGTCTCGGCTGAGGGAGAAACCATTTTTGTGTGCTCGTCGTAACCCATAGACTCCCTCCAAAGCGCCCACATACTAGGACCTTTAACCTCTGCCAAAGAGGTGCCACTACCCGCGAAAAAGCCTAGGTTTGGAAGCTGAAGGACGTTGGATAAAAGGTCAGCAAGCGACGCGTTGTTTGATCGAATTTTCTCTAAATGATGTTCTTCTAGCTCCGATAATCCATTAAAAACTTTAAACGCGGATTCTGTGACCGGTATCCATTCGTTATTTTGAGGTCGACGGAATGCTAGCTGACCGTCGTAAGCCGGAGGAAGTGGAGCCAAAGGTGGTAGCGGAGGGATCGGGGCTGGGGCGTCTAGAGTTGGTTGGTAGACGTCAGTCATGTGTAAATCCTTTTGGTCAGCTGGAAATAAGCCTTTCTCTTATTTCAGCTGCTTGACGGAGATCACAGCGAAACGTAGGGCCTACTGTCGAATGTGGTGGACGTGAGCGATTTGCCATTATAGGCGTGCCGATGATGATGCGCTTGGGGGCTTGCTGCCATTGAGCTTCATTTGGAATTGTTGTACGAGGGGTGTGGCTAAGCTCTGGGATTATCGGCTATCCTAGGTGCCGATTCAGAGTCTTGACGAGTCTTAGATGGCGACGCTCGGTATGTAAAATATTTTTTGGTAGGTATATTTTACATATTGAAGGATTTTATTATCGTCATCTCCATTGAAAGCCTGTGGCTGTTGGGTAAATTTTTTCACACTGATTATCTCTTGTATCTTCTTCCGTTCTAGGGAATACCTTCCCCAGCTATAAACAAAAGGCCCGTAGCGTCCAACGCTACGGGCCTTTTGGTTGTGCGCCCAGCATGGGCGCAATCTTGTGGGTGAAAGTCCCGCGGTAAGGCGGCCCGCTGTCGCCGTTACTGGCGAATGTGCTGCTGGACGAAGTGGGTCGAGAGCTTGAACGAAGGGGTCATTGCTTTGGGCGCTATGCCGATGACGCGAATGTTTATGTTCGCAGTCGCAAGGCCGGGCAGCGGGTAATGGCTCTACTGAAGCGTCTGTACGAAAAGCTGCACTTGAGCGTCAACGAGAGCAAGAGTGCAGTGGCGAGTGCGTTTGGCCGCAAGTTTCTGGGTATGCCTTTTGGGCTTCTCCGGGTGGAGTCAAGCGGACAGTGGCAGTCAAGGCACGTAAGCAGTTCAAGCAGCGGATACGCGAACTCCCCCGTCGTTCAGGTGGTCGCAGCCTGCGACAGATTGTCGATAATCTGCGCCCCTATCTTCTGGGTTGGAAAACCTACTTTGGGTTGTCGCAAACACCAGGAATCTGGCGCGAGCTGGACGAATGGATAAGACACCGACTGAGGGCGATCCAACTCAAGCAGTGGAAGCGTAGTTCGACGATCTATCGTGAGTTGCGAGCACCGGGTGCGAATGAGCGTGTGGCGCAGAAAGTGGCGGGAAACGCCTGTCGCTGGTGGCGTAACGGCCGCTTTGAGTTGAACCGTGTACTTAATAGTGCATGGTTCGACAGGTTGGGATTAGTGCGTCTCTCATAACCTCAATCTCTCGAACCGCCCGGTGCGGACCCGCATGCCGGTTGGTGTGGCAGGGGAATGGCCTATGAAGGCCATCCCCTATGCCGATTGTGTCTTGAATCCACTCAGATCTACCGCTCGATCGTCCGACTCCAGCGCGCATTCCATTCCGGGCGTTGCTGATTAACCTGATCCCAATCAATCGAGATGGCCGTTTCCAGGTATGAGTTCATCGCTTCAACCTCGCTCCGGGTTTTGTCGGTGGTTGGGGTTTTTGGGTTGGAGGGGATTTGGTCGCCGTCTTCCAGTGCTGGCGCCTGTGCCTCTGGGCTCAGGAGGTAGGCGGCGAGTTTTTGCGCGAGCGCTGGCTGGTCGTTGTGGGCGATGGTGCATTCGGCGACGTTGAGTACCACCGCACCTTCTTTGGGTTGCGCGTATTCAACCGGTACGCCGAGCAGTTTCAGGGTGGAGACCTGGGTCGGTGTCAGCGGGAACAGGGCGGCCTCGTCGGTTTGCACCATTTCGGAAATTTTCGCTGAGCTGGCGATGTATTCCAAGACGTTGGGGCCGACGGTTTTCGGCCAGGCCTTGAAGCCCGGTTCGACGTTGGTTTCGCTGCCGCCCTGGATACGGTTGAACATCAAGAAGCCATGCAGGCCAAAGGTCGACGACGCCAGGGACTGGAACACCACTTTGTCCTTGAAACGACTGTCGGCCATGTCCATCCACGAGGTGGGAGCACTCCAGCCTTTTTCCTTGAACATTCGTGCGTTGTAGGCGAGGCCGGTGACGCCCAGGGTTACTGCGGCGGCTTCCTCCTTGATCCGGGCCTTGGCCGGGATGTCCGCCAGCGCGGCACTTGGCTGAAGCTTGTCGCACAGGCCCATGGAGATGGCGCGGTACATGATGCCGTCATCGAGGAACATAACGTGCAGTTGCGGGTTGTCCTTGCTGGCCTGGACCTTGGCCAGAATGTCCGACGAGGTGCCGGGGACGATCACCACCTTGACGTTGTTGGCCTTTTCGAACGCTGGCAAAACCTTGTCGGCATAGACGCGTTCCATGGTCCCGCCGTTCATGCCCAGATACAGCGTCGGTTCGGCATGCGCCGGGGCCGTCAACAGCAGGCTGGCCAAGGGTAGACAAGACAGGGCGATACGTTTGACGTTCTTCATTGAAGTGACCTTCCTCTAGGCAATTGAACGACGGTCCCCGTGTGCGGCGGCCGGATTGGGGTTAACGCGGCGGGTTGAAAGCGGCTGATGGAAAATGCTGCGATGGGTTGTGTTGCGCTGCCGGTACAGACCAGCTCGGCCAAGGCTTCACCCACCGCCGGGCCAATCTGGAAACCGGCGCCGGCAAAGCCGAAGCCATGCAGCAAGCCGGGTTGAGTGGTGCTGGCGCCGATCACCGGTTCGCGATCGGGCAGATAACCTTCGGTGCCACTCCAGGTACGAATCGCCTGAGCACCGGTCAAAAAGGGATACAGTTCGGCGGCGTTGCGCAGGATCTCGAGCACGGCGGCCTGTCCAGGGCGAGCAGATTCCGGGCCCAGTGCGAACCCTTGGCCGCCGCCCAGTACGCAATTCCCACGTGCGACCTGGCGCGCATAAATACCACCGCCTTCCACGCCGGTACTCACATCCATGACCATGGGCAGCGGTTCTGTGACGAGCATCGCCGGGTGCCCGGACTGCATCGGCACCGGTTCGCCGAACTTGGCGGCGAGGGTGCCTGCCCACGCACCCGCACAGTTGAGCAGCCACGGTGCGCGGACTTGCAGACCCTTGGTGCTGCGCACCTGAAACATCTGCCCGTCGTGCTCGACGTCGATGACATGGGTCTGCTCGAACACCTGCGCGCCCAAACGCTGCGCGGCGCGGGCAAAGGCCGGAGAGACCAGTCGTGGATTGGCGTGGCCGTCATCGGGGCACAGCGAGGCACCGACGGCCACATCACCGACCCAGGGGAAGCGAGCCCGCAACTCGGCATGGTCGAGCAGTTTCAGCCCCAGGCCAAAATCTTCACTGTCCTTGGCGTAGGCCTGTAGCGCGGCCATGTCTTCATGACTGCGCGCCAGCTTGAGGTGCCCCGAGCGCACGTACTCCCCGTCGATGCCGATCAGCTCTCGCAAGCTGCCCCAGATCTGGTGGGCGCGTTGGGACAAGGGCAATTGGCTCAGCGGTCGACCCTGACGGCGCACGCCGCCGTAGTTCACGCCACTGGAGTGCGAGCCACAAAAATCGCGCTCCAGCAGCACCACACGCTTGCCCATGCGGGCGAGCATCAAGGCTGCCGATGCGCCGACAATGCCGCCGCCGAGAATCACCACATCGGTTTCGATCACTGCGCTCATGGCTCGATCTCCACGCCGAACGGTAACGGCTTGATCGGCGCCTGACCGCGTAACCGACCGATGCTGTCCAGCGAGCGGCCGCTGCGTTGGGCGACGATCTCTGCCGCCGCTGCGCCGCACATTCGGCCCTGACACCGGCCCATACCGACCCGGCACTGGGCCTTGACCCGGTTGAGTTCCCAGTGACCCTCATCGACCACCGCTCGCACGTCGCCGACCGAGACCTCTTCGCAGCGACACAGGATCAATTCATCGGGAGCTTCAGCGGCCCAATGGGTGGGGAAGGGGAACGCTGTTTCCAGGCCATGCCGAAAGCGTTCGATGGCGGCGAGTTTGTGTTCCAGATGCGTGCCGCGAGCGCTGTCGACGTTGTGTCCGCTGTCTTCGAGCAGCGCCAGGGCGGCACGCTCGCCAGCCATTTCTGCAGCGTCGGCGCCCATGATGCCGGCACCGTCGCCCGCCAGGTACACGCCGTCGACACTGCTGCGCCCAGCACTGTCGCGACGTGGCAACCAGGCACGGTTCAATGTGCTCCAGTGGAACTCGCAGGCCAATAGATCGGCCAGTTGCGTCTCACTGCGCAACGCGTGGGCGAACGCGATGGCATCACATTCCAGCCGTTGTGGGCGCTGATCTGTGGGCTGACCTTTGCGCCAGAGCGCAGCGCTGACCCTCTGTTCGCCCTCGATGCGTTCAAGTGTTGCGCCCTGATGCACCGGGATGCCGTGGGCGGTCAACCAACTGCGGTAATACAGGCCCTTGGCCAAGGTGCCGGGCTGACCGATCAAGGCAGGCAACGCTCGGCATTGGGCGCTGAAGGGCGCGCTGTCGAGCACGGCCACAACCTTGGCGCCCGCTTTGGCGTATTGATACGCGACCAGATACAGCAAGGGCCCGCTGCCACAAAAGGCCACTCGCTCGCCGATAGCGCAGCCCTGATATTTCAAGGCGATCTGCGCGGCGCCCAGGCTGTACACCCCCGGCAAGGTCCAGCCCGGCACCGGCAGCACGCGGTCGGTGGCGCCAGTGGCTACGATGATGCGTGAGTATTCCAATCCGCTGGCGTGCCCATCGTGCAGGGTATCCAGGCGGCCGTTTTCGGCATTCCACACCAGTGTTTCGGGGCGGTAGTCGATCTGCGTTGCCAGTTCATCCAGGGTGCGATGGACCGCGTCGGCTTTCGAGGCCTCGAAGCCATAAACCTGCTGTGCCGAACGGTGAAAATTCGTGGGCTGGCGTCGATAGATCTGCCCGCCGCCACGCGCAGCCTCATCCACCAGGCAAGGCTTCACACCATGGGCCAGCAAGGTTTGCGCGGCGCGAATCCCTGCCGGGCCGGCACCGACAATAACCACATTCTGTTCGCTCATGGCCTGCGCCCCGGCTCACGGCTGATGGCGTGTCCCGCTTCGAGCAGGGTCGAACAGGCGCGTACGCGACGGCCATCACCCAGGCGCACCCAGCAATCCTGACACGCGCCCATCATGCAAAAGCCCGCACGCGGCTCGGCGCTGAAATCGCTGCCGCGCAGGTGCTCGGCGCAGGTCAGTACGGCGGTCAGCAGCGTGTCCCCCTGCAAGCCATTGGCCGGCTGACCGTCGAGGGTAAAAGCCAGGCGTGGACGATCAAGTTCGGCCAGTCGTTTGAACAACGCCATCTCAGTGCATCCCTCTCAATGTTTACCGACCAAAACCCGGTCCAGGCCATAGACCCGGTCGAGCAGAATCATGGTGCCTGCAGTCAGGGCGATGACCAGTGCCGAAACGGCGGCCATCATGGGGTCGATGGATTCGGTGGCGTACACGTACATGCGCACCGGCAGTGTTTGGGTCGAGGGTGAACTGACGAAAATCGACAGGGTGACCTCGTCGAAACTGTTGATGAACGCCAGCAGCCAGCCACCGGCCACCCCCGGCAGAATCATCGGCAAGGTGATCTGGCGAAACAGGGTAAGGCGGCTGGCACCAAGGGACTCGGCGGCCTGTTCGGCGCTGCGATCAATCCCGATGGCGGCGGCGATGACCAGGCGCAACACGTACGGGGTGATGATCACAACGTGGGCCAGCATTAGCCCGACAAAGCTGCCGTTGACCCCCATCAGCGCAAACAGGCGCAACATCGCCACGCCCAGTACCAGGTGCGGAATGATGATCGGCGACAGGAACAGGCCGTTGAAAAAATCGCGGCCGGGGAATTTATAGCGGGTGATTGCCAGCGCGGCAGGCACTGCAATCAAGGTCGCCAGGGTCGCGGCGACGAAGGCCAGGATCAAGCTGTTATAGAACGCATGGATAAAATCCGCACGTTCAAACACCGCCCTGAACCAGCGCAGAGAGAAGCCGGAAGTCGGCAGGCTCAGGGTATTCTCCGGGGTGAAGGCCACCAGGCAGACCACCACCAGCGGCGCCATCATGAACAGCACGACCAGCGTGTGAAATCCCAGCGACAGAGGACCGTTTTTAGACATGCCTTACTCCCCCAACGTTTTTTTATAGCGGCCTTCGACCATGCGGTTCCAGCTCAGCATGATCAGCAGATTGGCCAGCAGCAGCACCACGGCAATGGTCGCGCCCATGGGCCAGTTCAGCTCCGAGAGGTATTGGTCGTAAACCACCGTGGCAACCATCTTCAGCCGTCGTCCGCCGAGCAGGCCGGGGATGGCGAAGGAACTGGCCGACAGGCCGAACACGATCAGGGTCCCCGAAAGCACGCCGGGCATCACCTGGGGTAACACCACCAAACGCATGACCTTGGCCTGGCTGGCGCCGAGGGACAGCGCGGCCTGTTCGGCGGCCGGGTCGAGTTTTTGCAGCGAGGTCCAGATCGGGATGATCATGAAGGGCAGCATCACATGCACCAGGGCGATGACCACCGCGAAGGGCGTATAGAGCAGTTTCACCGGGCGTCCGCCGAGCGCTTGAATGGCCTGATTGACCAAGCCATCGGCACCGAGCAACAGGCTCCAGCCGAAAGCCCGGACCACCACTGAAATCAGGAGCGGGGTCAGGATCAGAATCAGAAAAATCGAGCGCCACGGTGTGCCCATGCGGCTGAGAATGTAGGCCTCGGGCACGCCGATCAGCACACAGATCAGGGTCACCAGCGCGCTGATCCAGAACGTTCGAAAGAAGATCTCGTAGAAGTACGAATCGCTGAACAGGCCGATGTAATGGGCGAGGGTGTAGGCGTTGTTCTTTACGCCGAGCTGGTAATCAAAGACGTTGAATGACAGCACCAGTGTCAGGCATAGCGGCAGGATCAACAGGCTGACGAACAGCAGCATCGCCGGCATCGATAAAAAATAACCGCGTCCGCCCCGACGCATGGCCGCGAGGGCGCTCATGCATGCACCTCGTCGGCAGCCAGCACGCGCAACAGCTCGGCCTGCCAGTCGAGCCCGACGGCGGTGCCTTCGGTCAGTGGCGCGCTGCCGTCGTTGCGGCGCACCACGGTCAATTCGCCCAAGGCGGTTTCGATGCGGTACAGCCATTGGCTGCCCAGGAAATAGCGGACCAGGATGCGCCCCTGCAGACGACCGTTGCCGGCGTCCAGCATGTCGATTTTTTCCGGGCGCAGGCTCAGGGTCAGTGCGCCGTCGCCGCTGCTATGGCGTACTTGCGGGCAACCGGCGTCATCGAAGTCGCCTGCGAGCATGTTGGCCTTGCCGACAAAGCCGGAAATGAAGCGGGTGCGGGGGTGTTCATAGAGCTTGTACGGCTCGTCGATCTGGGTCACGCGCCCGGCCTGCATCACCACCACGCGATCACTGATTGACAGCGCTTCGGCTTGATCATGGGTCACCATCAAGGTGGTGATCCCGACTTCGCACTGAATGCGGCGGATTTCGAACTGCATTTCTTCGCGCAGATTGGCGTCGAGGTTGGACAGTGGTTCATCGAGCAACAACACCGGCGGCTCGATCACCAGGGCGCGGGCCAGGGCCACGCGCTGGCGCTGACCACCGGACAGCTCTCGGGGATAGCGTTCGGTATGGGGGGCCAGGCGCACCAAGTCCAGCACCGTGGCCACCCGCCGGGCGATATCGGCCGCCGGGACCTTGCGCATGCGCAGGCCGAACGCAACGTTGTCGCGCACGGTCATGTGTGGGAACAGCGCATAGCTCTGGAACACGACCCCCAGGCCACGGCTGCTCGGTTTGGCGTCGGTGATGTCGCGGCCGTCCAGCACGATGCGCCCGGCGGTGGCGTCGACGAAGCCCGCGATCATTTGCAGGGTGGTGGTCTTGCCGCAACCGGAAGGGCCGAGCAGAGAAACGAACTCGCCTTTTTCCACCGCCAGATGTGTGGCGACGACGGCGTCGATTGCACCGTAGCGTTTGCTGAGACCTTCGAGCTGGAGAAAAGCCATGTCTGCGTTCCACCTGTATTTATTGGGCGCGTCGAAACACGCTTTTTTTGTAATGGGCAGATGCGAAGGGATGCTGCGGGTGCGCTGGCGCTCGGTCTGAGTCGGCTGCCAAATATTGTTCGATTCGCCCCTGTGGACTCAGATTAGGACGAAGCCTAGGATGGGCGAAAGCACGAATTTCACTGAAAGGAGTATTTTTTCACTTTCATTCGGTGAGCAAATTTCTAGGATGGATTTAGTACGATGAATTCCACTGAGCGGAATGGAGAGACAAAAGAAGTGGGCGTCGGTGGCGTCTCAAGGCTCTTCGCCGTGTTGCGTATGCTCGGCACGGCCCCCGACGGTGGTGAGCGGGTGACCCAATTGGCGCAACAGGTTGGGTTGTCGCAACCCACCACCCATCGCTTGCTGCGCAGCCTTATGGAAGAAGGCATGGTCGAGCAGGACGGGCGCAGCAAGCGCTACCGGCTGAGCCTGGAGTTCTTTGCCTTGGCCGCCCGCGCAGGCAATACCGGCAACCTGCGTGATCTGGTCAGGCCGGCCATGCTGCGGCTCAGTGCCTCGTTGGGTGATTCGCTATTTCTGCTGGCGCGCAGCGGTTTCGATGCGATCTGTCTGGACCGTAGCGAGGGGCCGTATCCGATCCGCACGTTTACCGGTGACATCGGTGGGCGCGTGGCCTTGGGTGTGGGGCAGGGCAGCCTGGCGATTCTGGCGTTTCTGCCTGAAGAAGAGCGCGAGACCGTGATCCGCTACAACCTGCCCAGGCTCAAGGACTTCCACCTGTATGACGAGGTGTTCCTGCGTTCGGAGGTGGAAAGTGTCCGTCGCCTTGGTTATGCCGCCCGCAACACCGGGGCGTTGCCGGGCATGGCAGGTCTGGCCGTGCCGATTCTAAACCGCGACGGGCATGCCGTGGCCGCGCTCAGCGTGGCGACGCTCAGTGAACGATTGGGCCCGGACCGGCTGCCGACTGTCGTGGAGTTGCTCAAGCGCGAGGCGGCGGCCATCGGGCCAAAGATCAACCCGTTCGACCCGACCTTGCGCAGGCCTTCGCAGGTCTTTGGTTCATAGTCTCTGTGGGGACCTAGCCGCGTCTCAGACGCTGCGCTGTCGCGCAGAAAACTGGGTTGCGATTTGTGTGTCGTGATCGGTGGCGGTGTGTCAGATATGCCGCCTTCGCGAACAAGTTCGCTCCTACAGAGATTTTGATCTGCCGTTGGGATTTGGTGTGAATTGACTCTCGAATTACGGCAAGGCCCCTTTTCCAGGAGGCCGAGCGCAGGCGTTGCGCAGGGGGTAACGAGGCAAGGATGCCGAGTAAGCCGCACGGGGCCAGGGACGGCCCCTTGCGGCGGCCCCCGGAGCAACGCTGGAGCGAGGGAAATCCGAGCCTAAGCGAGGATCCGTATGGAGGGGCAAGCGTTTTGGGGTACCTTTTAGGCGCTTGTAAAAGGTTCCTCGCTGTAAGAGCCAGCCCTTTCAAGGTGTTTTCCTTTTATGGGCCTTGAGCACCCGATCCGTCGATACATGCGCATTCGCAGCTCTGCCCTCCAGCCACTCCTTGGGTTTGGCGATTTTCGGTCCGCGTATGCTTTTGGCAACCTGCTTGGGTTTGATATTCCTGGCCAGCGCCAACAGGCGCTGTGCCAGGGTTTCCGAGGTCGTTTGAAGTGATAGGTAGTCTGAGGGTAGCGCGATCTGCATGCCCTCATAACCACTGCGCACTTGCACTGCCAAGTGAAACGTCGAGGCCTCCCATCCCTCTGGCTGCGTCTCGCGGTGAGCCTGTTCCACGCTGCGTTTGAGGACTGCCAAAACGTTGTAGGCCAAGATCGCCGAAGCAAAACCCAGCAACGCCGCTCTGGGAGAGCCGAGGCTTTCGATTTCACTGTCCAGCACCGATTCAAGGCGCTGGAACATCCCTTCTATGCTCCAACGACGACGGTATAAATCGGCGATCTGCTCGGCGCTGATGGTGTCGGGCAAGTTGCTCCAAAACCACATCACGGAGTCGCCTGAATCAGTATGTGTTTGCAGGGTCAGTTCAACTCGGCGCCAGCGGTAGCCACCCTTGAGTTCGATAATTTGCTCACGCACCGTTCCGCTTTCGACAGGGACCGGTTCTTGCCAGTCGCTTTCCTGAATCAGTTTTGGATGTTTGCTTGGCTGGCGAATAATGAAAGAAGCACCTACTTCCTCGCAGGCCTGCATGACGGGCATCGTGCAATAGAGCCGATCGGCCATCCACACCTGCCCCTCATGGGCGCGGGCCAACAGCGGCAGCACGCCGACGCGCTCACTCGCGTAGGCGTCCTCGCAAGGCTGCAAGTCGACAACCAGATCCAGGTCAGGATCGTAGACCACGACTGAAAATCCTGGCCGAGCCGCGCCTCGTTCACGCCGCAAAGCCCCCAACCGTTTTTCGGTAGAAGGCAAATGGTTGCCGTCGACGACGCGCAGTTGCCAGCCGGGCAAAATGGATGAACAGCCCAACTCTTCTATCGTCGGAGCCAAGCGTTCTGCGCTACCGGTGACCAGGGCCCGCAGCAAGGCGGGTTCGGTGCGGCTGACCTTGTCATAGAGCGCCGCCAAGCTGACAGGAAGATTCTCCATCTGCCGTGCGGCGGCATGCAGCGAAGGCCGTAAGCCCAATGAAACAAGGGACATCAGCTCAACGATGGTCGAAAACAAAAGCTCCCGCGGGTACTGGCGTTGACGATGTTCTTCGAACACCTGATCAACCCACTCAGCAGGAATGGCGTGATCCAGTGCCAACTTGACCATGACGCTGGCCGGTGTCTTTTTTTCAAACCGCGCTAGAACTTCTGCCCACATCGCTTTAGTCACCCTGACTGAGATTTTGGGGGATTTTAGCAAAGACCTTGAAAGGGCTGGCTGTAAGAGCGAAACCGTAATTCCAGCAACCACATATGCCGGATATTCACACGAAGAAAAGCGCCAAATCATTGTTTTAAAGGATTAAAAAGCAGCTTGATGTTTGAGTGATGCCAACAGACATCCCGAAATTCCGGAATAACCCCGCGATTTTATTTCGCTTGTGACACCCAGGCATTCCTCGCTTAGATGGTCGAGGAATTTTCTACGGGACATTTTCTGTATGAGCAGTGCATCAATCAGCGGTTCGATATCCATGGTCCACCCCATCACCCTGGATCACGGCAAGAATGCCGAGGTGTGGGATGAGGACGGCAAGCGCTACATCGACTTTGTCGGTGGCATTGGCGTGTTGAACCTTGGGCATTGCAACGCGGGCATCGTCGACGCCATTCGCGAGCAAGCGACCAAACTGACGCATTACTGCTTCAACGCGGTGCCGCATGCGCCTTACAAGCAATTCATGGCGCGGCTCGCGGCGTTCATTCCGGTCAGTTACCCCGTGGTCGGCATGCTGACCAACAGCGGTGCCGAGGCCGCAGAAAATGCCCTGAAGATCGTTCGTGGGCATACCGGGCGCACGGCGGTTATCGCCTTCGATGGCGGATTTCATGGGCGAACGCTGGCCACGTTGAACCTCAACGGCAAGGTTGCCCCCTACAAACAAAAGGTCGGCGTGCTGCCGGGTCCGGTGTACCACTTGCCTTACCCGAGCAAGGACAACGGAGTCACTGCCGCAGAAGCGTTGAGCGCCATGGATCGATTGTTCAGCGTTGAAATCGACGTTGAAGAGGTCGCCTGTTTCATTCTGGAGCCTGTTCAGGGCGAAGCCGGCTTCCTTGCGCTGGACGTTGAGTTCGCCAAAACCCTGCGCAGGTTTTGCGATGACAAGGGCATTCTGTTGGTCATCGATGAAATCCAGTCCGGGTTTGGACGCACCGGCCAGCGCTTTGCATTCTCCCGGCTAGGCATCGAGCCAGATTTGCTTCTGTTGGGAAAAAGCATCGCTGGCGGTATGCCGCTCGGTGCCGTGGTGGGCAAAAAAGCCTTGATGGATACATTGCCCAAAGGTGGATTGGGCGGCACGTATTCGGGCAATCCAATGGCCTGTGCTGCGGGTCTGGCCACGTTGGATCAGATGACCGACGCCCATCTGTCCTCGTGGGGCGAAGCACAAGAACAGGCCATCGTGAGTCGTTATCAGGGGTGGGTCGACAGCAAACTGTCCCCCTTCCTCGGACGTCTGACCGGGGTCGGCGCCATGCGCGGAATCGAGCTGATGACACCGGAAGGCAACCCCGCAACAGCCCAGTTGGCCGCGCTCCTTGAAGCCGCCAGAAACAACGGACTGCTGCTGATGCCCAGCGGCAAGGCCCGAAACATCATTCGCCTGTTGCCGCCGCTGACCACGGAACTTGATGTGCTCAATGAAGGGTTGGATATCTTCGAAAAATGCCTGGCCGGGCTTCGTTGATTTGCGCTGCCCGCAGGCTGTCAGGTCAGCAAATCCGGGGTATTGAAATTGGTCAGGCGCAGATCATCGGGCGCACAGTCAAGCGCCCGTAAATCATGCGCTAACAACACCCGCATCAAACTGCGCTCCCCTTGGTCCCAGCGCTTACGCAGCTCAGGCAGTAAGGCGGTGGGGATCACGCTGAACATCGGTTGCCATTGCCCAGCCTGCCGCACCATCAACGGTGAGGGGCCTGCACCGCGCAACAGTTGCTCAATCAGTAGGCGATCAATCCTCGGCGCATCACACGCCAGCACCAGTACCCAGGCATGTCGCGCCACCGAAAGCCCCGCTAACACGCCTGCCAACGGCCCAGGAAAATCCTGCTGTTCATCGCCTACTAACTGATCCGCAAACGCCTGATAGCGATCCTGATTGCGGTTGCAGGAGATGATCAGGTCATCGGTCAGCGGCCTGACAACGTCGTGCACATAAGCGATCAAGGGCCGGTCGTTCCAGAGGATAAGCCCTTTATCCTGCCCGCCCATGCGTTGACCGCGTCCGCCGGCCAGCAGCAGAATCGAGCACGGCACTCCTGGCCCGGGGTGGTCGTTCGATGAAGGTTTCATGCGCAGCACCCAAAAGTTGATACGACCACGATCCCATGGACAGTGCCGGGGCGCTACTCAGCTCAGCACGTAATCCACAGGTTCGAGCACCGGTGGAAGATCGGTCTCACCCAGTGCGTCCAGCACTTCACGCTCGATGGTCCGCACAATGAAGTCGGTGGGCAGGTTGTGTTCGTTACGACCAAACGGGTCCTCCAGTTCATCTCCGATGGCGTCAAGTCCGAAGAAGGTGTAGCTGACGATCGCGGTGAAAACAGGTGTCATCCAGCCCAGGGGCTCGGCCATGGCGAAGGGCAGCAGGATGCAAAACAGATAAATCGTTCGGTGCAGCAGCAGTGTGTAGGGAAAGGGCAACGGTGTAGTTTTGATCCGGTCGCAAGCCGTCAGCGTGCGCGTCATATTGCTCAGACGGGTTTCCATCAGGGTATAGCGCCATTCGCTGATGTCACCGGCGACGGCCAGATCGGAGCATTGTTGGCCAACATGACGCAGGATGCGTTCACTGATGTTCGGGGTGCTGGGCGCGGGCGCAAAGTCCAGCCAGGGACGGGCCTGGCCCAAATCGTCTTCCCCACGCAGGTGGGCGTTCAGTGCGTGGGCGAAGCCACACAGATTGCGCAGAATGCTCCCGCGTTCGGCGGTGTCCTTGATGACTTGGGTTTCGCGGATCATCGAGCGCATGTCCATGATCATTTCCCCCCACAACTTGCGACCCTCGTACCAGCGGTCGTAGCACATGTTGTTGCGGAAGCTCATGAAGATCGAGAGCGAGAGCCCGAGCAGCGTGAAGGGTGTGGCACTGACGCGAAAAAAGTAGGCGGGGTGCAGGGTTTCGATCCATACGATGACCGAGGCCAGCAGGGTGACCAGCAGGCTGCGAACAACGATGTGTTTGGCGATGGATCCTTTGAGCGAAGTCAGGATCTGGATCAGGTTAGGTTTGGGTCTGACGATCATGGACTGAGGGACCTGGAGCAACTAAAGCGATAGAAAGTAGAGAGGGGCGGCTAACCGCCGGTCACAAGGGTTACCTATTCAACAGGGGTTGCGCTACATCACATGCGTGGCGTGCCGAACCAGTATCTTCCATGACACGGTTAGCTGCATTGTCTACTTTGCCGACAGTATTGATGAGTGCGCAGGGTTCATGTTGCGCGCAAAAACGAACTTGCCGGGCAAATACTGATCAGTTTCTAGAAGCGTCACACTCACCCGCCAATCATACGTAAGAGGGAACAGCGCTGTGTTGAAGTTCAAGACCTTAACGCTGTTGTGCATCCTGTCATGCGTGGGCAGCTTTAGTCTCCAGGCCGCTGATGCGCCTGCCGTTGCGCCCGTGTCGGCGGCACCTGCGGCAATCTCGGCTCCAGCAGCGCCAGCAGCTCCCGCGAGCACTGCGCCAGCGCCTGCTGCCCCGGCACGTCCGGAAATTTTGGTGCAGGGTGGCTTGCTCGGCGCCATCAGCTCGGGCATCGATGGTGTTCAGAGCCAACTCGACCTGAATAACGATCTGGTCGATTCCTGGCGGCTGCGGGCTGGCCGCGCCGAAGACGAGATCGACAATCTGCTCAATCAGCGTTCCTCACGCTCGAACGTCAGCATTGCCGGTGACTTCCTGGTGCTGTCGGCGGTATGGATCAGTGCGTTCGCGGTTCTTTTTTCAGTGGGCCGGTTTATGGCCATGCGCATCAATCGGCATCGGATTCTTATTACGCGCTACCGTCTGCAGGCGCTGTTGAACTATTTGCTGCCTTACACCCTTCCGGCCGTGCTCAGCCTGCCGCTGACCTTGTATGTCAGCCACTTTATGTCGACGTCGGTGGGGCGAGCGTTGGCGCTGTGCTTTGCCTACGCGACCAGCAGCGGCATTGTTTCGACCTCGGTGTTGCTGTGCGTGATTGTGATGTTCAATGCCGGACACAAGCGCGCGGCGGTGCGCATCATTCGCCAATACAGTCCGCGGCCCTTGTTTCTGATCGGTTTTCTCGCGGCCCTGAGCGATGCGTTGACCAGCCCGCAGATTTCCCGGCAATTAGGCAGCAACGTCACCAGCAGCATCGCGGTATTTACCGGACTGTTCGCCTCGGTGGTGTTCTGCATACTGGTGATCAAAATGCGCAGGCCGGTGGCGCATCTGATCCGCAATCGTTCCTTGAACGGTCGCTTGCACCAACCAGCGCTGCAAGAATCGCTGAAGATTTTTTCCAGTGTCTGGTACCTGCCGATCCTGTTGATGATTCTGGTGTCGGCAGTCCATCTGATCGGTGCTGGCGAAGACAGCCAGAAGGCCCTGCGCTGTGCCTTGCTCACCACGGTATTGCTGATTACTACGGTGTTTTTGAGCACGGTGTTCCAGCACCTGTTCAAGCCTGTCGATGCTGCCGCCGAGCGTGGCGGGCATGCCTACAAAGAGCGCTTGCTGAGTCTGTGTCATGCCTTGTTGCGAATTGTCCTCGCAGTGACGTTCATCGAAGTGCTTGGGCGGATCTGGGGTTTTTCGCTGTTCGAGTTCGCCCAACGCAACACCCTCGGCCGCGTGATCAGCGATTCGCTCAGCAGCATCGGCCTGATCCTGCTGGTCACCTGGCTATTGTGGGTGGTGCTCGACACGGCGATTCAGGAAGCATTGAAACCGCCACTCAACAACCGCTCTGCGCATCAGCCCAGTACCCGGATAAAAACCATTCTGCCGCTGCTGCGCAACGCGATAAAAATCATCCTGGTGGTGATTTGCGCGATCACCACGATGGCCAATCTGGGCATCAACGTTGCACCGCTGTTGGCGGGTGCCGGGGTCGTGGGTCTGGCCATCGGTTTCGGTTCGCAGCAGTTGGTGCAGGACGTGATCACCGGGCTGTTCATCATCATTGAGGACACCATCTCCATCGGCGATTGGGTGGTACTCGATTCTGGCCACTCCGGCACGGTGGAAAGCCTGACCATCCGTACCTTGCGCCTGCGCGACGGCAAAGGCTTCGTACACTCGGTGCCGTTCGGTCAGATCAAAGCCGTGACTAACCAATCGCGGCAATTTGCGTATGCCTTCTTTGCCATTCAGTTCACCTACGACACCGACATCGATTCTGCCACCGCGCTGATTCGCGAGGTGGGGGGGGCGATCAGCGATGACCTGTTGCTCAAGGGCAATCTGCAAGGGCCACTGGAAGTGTTCGGCCTGGACCGGATGGACCTCAACGGCATCGTGCTGACGGCGCAGTTTCGCACCGTGTCGGGTGGCCAATATGGGGTGAGTCGCGCCTTCAACGAACGGCTGAAAAAGCTTGTGGATAAAACCCCAGACGTCCGTTTCGCCCAGACGTTTCCACAGGTGGTGATGAGCCCGCATGCAGAAACTAATGCCGATGAGCCGCCTGCGCCACGCAAACCGACAGTGACCAATAGTGATGGGTCGGAGAGCCCAGCGGTGACCTAGACGGCTTCGCGAATAAATTCGCTCCCACAGAAAATATGCGATCCCTGTGTAGGAGCGAATTCATTCGCGAAGAGGCCAGTGCAACAACCTATCCCTCACCTGTGCGGTGACTAGCGAGTCCAGCTCCAGCCAGTACTGCGGCTTGCCAGAAATGATCGCCGCCGCCGGAATGCCATCCCGATACACCAATCGATTCCCCGCTAGCGCCGGGACTTTGCTGCCGGGTAACAGTGTGCCGACCAAGTTCAATGGGTCGGCACCGCACAGGCTGATCAGGCTACCGTCGAGCGGGCGTTTGCGGATTTCCCTTAGCAGCGGAATGGCTTCAGGCAAGGCGAACTGCTCGCCCGCGAGGCCGCTGACAAATCGCCCGCCTCGAATCTCTCCACGCGCTTCCAGTCGATGGAACGTGCGTAATAGTTCGCGCCAACTGGGCAGCCAGTCGGCCTCGCGTTCCAGTAAGCGCCAGAACACCACGCCGTATCGGCGCAGCAACGTCATGGCGATATGTTCCAGGGTCGGCGCGGCGGTCTGTTGCGGTCGAGTGTTTTCACTGGGCGCTGGTGCAGGTGAGCGGCGCAGCAAGGCCCAGCGACCGGCGTCATCCATGCCGCCAATAAACGCGCCACGGTTGCGCCGACTGGTGTGTGCCGAGCGTTTGCTGGCGGGAGTGATCAAGGCGCGCAGGCCGGCAAAGCTGTCGGCGTTCACCAACCCGGCACCGACCAATTCCTGTAACGCGTTTTCCAGTTCGGTGCGCAGGAGGTGGGCTTCGTGCAGCAACTCATCGAAAAACAATGCGCCATGACTGACCAATGCCGCGTGTACTTTTTGCGCCCGTAAGGACAACTCTGCAGGCGACGGCTGTTCGGTCAGCTCACTCCACAGGTTCACTTGGCTTCGGGGCAGCAGCACGATAGGCGTGCTGCGCAAGGCTGCAGCGCCGGTTTTATTGCGCGGCGCCAATCGCGTCCACACCACTTTGCCCGAGCGACACAGCTCGTCAAGCCAGGTCAGTGAATAGTCCTTGAGCCGGGCCGGAAGGATGTCGCTGTCCCAGGCGCTGGCGGCCGCCGAATAGCCTTCGAGCTGATTCACGACCTCGGGCAGCGCAGCTTTGCCCTGACTGCGGGTGGCGCTGGACAGGTGCTGCCAATCGAATAGAAAGCGCATGAAGTCCTGCAATGACACCGGTTCGATTTCCCGGCGCAAGCGTTTGAGGGTGTAGCGATGGATGCGCGCCAGCAGATGGCGTTCGCACCATTGATCGTCGGTCGCGCCGGGGCTGAATCGCCCGCGCAGTACGTACCCCTCGCTTTCCAGTCGAGCCAGTGCTTGCACCACGCTGGCGGTTGGCAAGGCCAGTGGTTCTGCGATCTCGTGCAGCGGTAATGGCCCGAAACCACCGAGGCGGGCGCGGACAATCTCCAGGGCGGCTTCGTCTTCGCTCCAGCGGTCATCGAAATCGGGCAGCGCCTGTAATAACGGGTGCATTTCGGCCTGTGGATAAACAGCGCGCAGACACGTCAAGCGCTCCAGCGCCACCCACAACGCGTGCTCGGGACTGACCTGCAAGCGTGTCGCGCGGCCTGAGGTTGCCAAGGTTTCCAGCCACGCCAGCCAGTGCGGATGTTGACGGGCTTCGGCGCCACTGATGCAACTCAGACTTATCAATGCCTCGTGCATTTCATCGGTATTTTGCGGCTGCGGCCACGCCTCCTCGCACACTGCAACAATCGCGTCAGCGTCCAGTGCGCCCAAGCCATCAGTGGATTGCGGGTCGCTCCAGCGCCGATTGAGTACCGCCTGGGTGCGGCGCTCCTCCAAGGGGGCGTCGTCGAGAAAGGTGTAAGGCCGCGCACTGAGAATTTCCGCCGCGAGGGGCGAGGGCGCCGGTAGATCGCGGCTGATCAAGCGCACCTGGCCACTTTCCATGCGTCGCAGCAGCGCCAGCCAGCCTTCGCAGTCCATGGCCTCATGCAGGCAATCGTCGAGGGTTTGTTCGATCAATGGGTGATCGGGTATTTCTCGCTCGCCGATCACGTTCTCCAGGCACGCGATCTGATCGGGGAACACGGTTGCGATTAGGTCTTCGCTTTTCATCCGTTGGATTTGCGGCGCGACCTTACGTCCGCCGACGTAGCGCGGCAGGGCCAGGGCAACGCTGGCATTCCAGCGCCAACGGACGCCAAACAATGGCGCATCGAGTACGGCCTGGATCAACAGATGCTCGCCGCTGTTGGCGTTCACATAACGCCAGACCTCGTCCAGCTCGAAGCTGTGACTGGTCGATAACGACAGCACGATAGCGTCTTCGCTGGCGGCGGCTTGCAGCTCGAAATTGAAGGTGCGGCAAAAGCGTTTGCGCAACGCCAGGCCCCAGGCGCGATTCACGCGGCTGCCAAACGGGGTGTGGATGATCAGTTGCGTGCCACCCGACTCATCGAAGAAGCGCTCCATGATCAGGGTGTCTTGCGACGGCAAGGCGCCCAACGCCAAGCGTGCTCGCGCCAGGTAATCCACCACTTGCCCGGCGCTGGCCAAATCCAGTCCGAGGGTATCGATCAGCCAATCGATGCAGGGCTGTAGATCACCGGGGCTGGCGCTGAGCAGTTCATCGATCTGCGCGTGCAGACGTGCCACGGCAAACGACAGCTCGGCGCTGCGCCCCGGCGCTTCACCCAGCCAGAACGGAATGTTCGGTGGCTGGCCCTGCGCATCCTCGACCCGCACCCGGCCGGTTTCAATGCGCAGGATGCGGTATGAGGTGTTGCCCAGTTGGAAGATGTCGCCGGCGATACTTTCCACGGCAAAGTCTTCGTTCACCGTGCCGATGTTCAGGGCTTGCGGTTCCAGTATGACGCTGTAATCGGCATTGTCCGGGATGGTGCCGCCGCTGGTGATGGCGGTCAGTTTGCTGCCACGTCGCCCGCGCAGGGTGCGGGTCAGCGCGTCGCGATGCAGGTAGGCACTGCGCACGCCCTGACGGCCACTGTAGCCTTCGGCGAGCATGCGCAGCAGCGCCTGATAATGCGCGTCATCGAGGGTGGCGTAGGGCGAGGCCTGGCGGATAATGTCCAGCAGTGCCTGCTCCTGCCATTCCTCGCAGCTGACTTCGGCGATGATCTGCTGCGCCAGGACGTCCAGCGGTGCGTCGGGGATGATCAAGGTGTCGAGTTCGCCTCGCAGTACGCAATCGAGCAGCGCGGTGCATTCGATCAAGTCGTCGCGTGACGTGGCGAACAGACGGCCTTTTGGCGTGCCGCCGACCTGGTGCCCGGAGCGTCCGACCCTTTGCAAAAAAGCTGCAATGGAGCGTGGCGAAGCGATCTGGCAGACCAGATCGACGTCCCCGATATCGATGCCCAACTCCAGCGATGCGGTGGCGATCAGTACCTGCAAATCGCCACGTTTGAGGCGTTGTTCAGCGTCCAGTCGATGCTCTTTCGCCATGCTCCCGTGATGCGCGGCCACGGCGTGTTTGCTGAGGCGCTCACTCAGATGCCGGGCCATGCGTTCGGCCATGCGCCGGGTGTTGACGAAAATCAGCGTGGTCCGATGCTCGCGGGCCAATTGCGCCAGGCGGTCATACACTAATTCCCAGATATCATTGGCCATGACCGCGCTCAGCGGCACGGGCGGCACTTCGATGCCCAAATCGCGTGGGCGGGCGTGGCCGATATCGACAATCGCGCAGGGCCGTTTAACCGGATCGCTGCCCACTAGAAAGCGTGAGACGCGTTCGATGGGTTTTTGCGTGGCGGACAGACCGATGCGCAGCAACGGCTCGGGGCACAGCGCCTGTAATCGCTCAAGGCTCAGCGCCAGATGACTGCCGCGTTTACTCGAGGCAATCGCGTGGATTTCATCGACGATGACTGTACGGGTGCTGGCGAGCATGCGCCGGCCTGAGTCCGAGCCGAGCAGCACGTACAGCGACTCAGGGGTGGTCACCAGAATATGCGGCGCGGTCTTGCGCATCGCAGTGCGTTCTTTTTGATGCGTATCGCCCGTGCGTACGGCCGTGCTGATGCGCAGCTCGGGCAGGCCCATGCGCGCCAATTGCTCGGTGATACCGGTCAGCGGATTTTGCAGGTTGATCTGGATGTCATTGGACAGCGCCTTGAGCGGCGACACGTAAACCACAAACGTCTGGTCCGGCAACTCGCCGCCATTCTCCAGGCCCAGATGAACCAGGTCATCAAGTACCGCGAGGAAGGCGGTCAGGGTTTTTCCAGAACCGGTGGGTGCGGCGACCAAGGTCGAACGCCGCGCCTTGATCAACGGCCACGCCTGCGCCTGAGCGGCCGTCACCGCTGGGAATGTGCTGTGAAACCAGGCACTGACGGCGGGGTGAAACGCGCCCAGAACCGGGTCCGGAAGACTGAGAAGAGTCATCAGTGATTTATGCGGGCTGTGTCGGAAAGATGCAAGGGCACCCGGATCTACGGGGAGCCACTGCCGTCATTCGGCAGTCAATCCACACAAAATCCCAAAGGCAGATCGAAATCTTGTGGGAGCAGGTCAGGTGCACCGCGTCAGCTTCTTCGCAGGCAAGCCTGCTCCCACAGTGGAACTGCGGTGTTCCTGCATCCTGAACTACGCGTCCCGCTGCGAAGGCGGCTTATCTGACACACCACTATCGATCACGACACACAAATCGCAACCCGGTTTGCTGCACGACAGCGCGGCGTCGAAGACGGGGCGGGGTCTCCTGTAGGGGTAGGAAACCCCGCAACCCCACCGCAGGCCGCCCGGCTCTTGGGGGATAAGCGTCAACGTGTTATGTTTACAGGCGTTTTTTGACGCTTTTTGAACTCATTTTGATACCGAGCATGCTGACTTTATGCGAATGCGCCTTATGCTGTTGGGTGGCGGAAATGCCCTAGGGCAGGCGCTGATTCGTCTCGGCGCCGAGGAAGACATTGGCTTTCTTGCGCCGCGTCCACCGGAAGCCGGTTGGGATCCTGCGAGCCTGACGCAACTGCTTGACGACACCCGCCCTGATGCCTTGATTAATCTTGCCTATTACTTCGACTGGTTTCAGGCGGAGACAGTAAGCGAGGTACGTCTGGCTGGTCAGGAACGCGCTGTCGAGCGTCTCGTCGAACTGTGCCAGCACCACAACATCGTGCTGTTGCAACCGTCGAGCTATCGGGTATTCGATGGCTCGCGGGCAACTGCCTACAGTGAAAAAGACGAACCCGTACCGCTGGGTCTGCGCGGTCAGGCGTTGTGGCGGATCGAACAAAGCGTGCGCGCGACCTGCCCGCAACATGTGCTCCTGCGTTTCGGTTGGCTGCTTGATGACAGCCGCGAAGGTGTGCTCGGACGTTTCCTCGCCCGGGCTGAATTGGCCGAAGAATTACTGATGGCCGATGACCGTCGCGGCAACCCGACACCGGTCGATGATGCGGCGCGGGTGATCATTTCCGTGCTCAAACAACTCGATTGTGCGGCGCCGCTGTGGGGCACCTATCACTACGCAGGCCATGAAGCGACGACGCCACTGGCGTTGGGTCAGGCGATCCTGACCGAGGCTGGATTGCTGCACCCACTGGCCGTTGAAGCGCCGACGGCGCGAGCCCATGCCGCAAGTCCCGATGCCAGCGAAGAGCCGCAACACGGGGTGCTGGCCTGCAAGAAAATCCTCCATACCTTTGGCATCAAGCCCCGCGCCTGGCGTGCCGGCCTGCCAAGCCTACTGGATCGTTATTATCGTCATGGTTGATGCCCCTGTTTTAGTCACCGGCGGCGCCGGTTTCATTGGCTCGCACCTGGTTGATGCCTTGCTCGACAAGGGTTATGCGGTACGTGTTCTGGACGACCTGTCCACCGGCAAACGCAGTAACCTGCCGCTAGACAATCCGCGTGTCGAATTGATCGAAGGCGATGTTGCCGATGCGGCATTGGTCGCCTGCGCGGCCATCGGCTGCCAGGCCGTGGCGCATTTGGCTGCGGTGGCGTCGGTGCAAGCCTCGGTGGACGATCCGGTGCGTACGCATCAAAGTAACTTCGTCGGCACCTTGAACGTGTGCGAAGCCATGCGTCAGGCGGGGATCAAGCGCGTGCTGTTTGCTTCCAGCGCGGCGGTATACGGCAATAATGGCGAAGGCGAATCGATCCTCGAAGACACGCCCAAGTCACCGTTGACGCCCTACGCCTCAGACAAATTGTCGAGCGAGCACTACCTGGATTTCTACCGTCGCCAGCATGGTCTGGAGCCGGTAGTGTTCCGTTTTTTCAATATCTTTGGTCCGCGTCAGGACCCGTCGTCGCCGTATTCGGGCGTGATCAGTATTTTCAGTGAGCGTGCTGAAAAAGGGCTGCCCATCGCGATTTTCGGCGATGGTGAACAAACCCGGGATTTTGTCTACGTCGGTGATCTGGCGACAATATTGGTGCAAGCGCTGGAACTGCCTGCCGTTGAAGCTGGCGCAATCAACGTCGGCCTTAATCAGGCCACCACCTTGAATCAACTGCTGACGGCTTTGTCGCAGGTGTTGGGCGACTTGCCTGCGATCAGCTATTTGCCAGCGCGTTCCGGTGATATCCGCCATTCACGGGCCAATAATCAGCGCTTGCTTGAACGCTTCGACTTTCCTGAGCCAACGCCACTCAGCGTCGGTCTGGCGCGCTTGCTCGGGCGTTAATTCGTCGACACAAAAAAGGCACCGCGAAGGTGCCTTTTTTTATACGTGCCTTGTGGGGAACGTTAGAACTTGTAGCCAACACCGACCATGTAAACCCATGGATCAATATCAACATTGACCTTGGTGCGGCCAACACCCAGGGCGGTCGGACCGTCTGCGGTTGCGGTGGTGTTGATATCGACATACCAGACCGAGGCGTTAAGCATGATGTGGTCTGTCAGCATATAGTCCGCGCCAATTTGACCGGCCAAACCGACGGAATTCTTCAGTTTCAGGTTGCTGAAGCCTTCAGCCTTGCGTTCGCTGGTCAAGTCTGAGCCGAAGAACATGGTGTAGTTCAAGCCGACGCCAACGTAAGGCTGGAACTTGGATGTAGTTTCCATCGGGTAATACTGCAACGACAAGGTCGGTGGCAATTGTTTGACGTCTGCAAGCTTGCCATCCAATGCTGGGCCAAGGCCTTTAACTGCGACGGTGTGCTTGAACGGCGTAGCCGCCAGCAACTCAAGGCCGAAGTGGTTTGTGAGCATGTAAGCCACTGCGAGACCGAGCTGAGTATCGCCATCCACGGTCGCTTTCGTGCCCGAAATTTTGGTGCCGTCGAGTTTCAGATTTCCGCTAGAGTCATCAGGGGAAACTCTTGCCACGCCGGCACGGACGAGGATATCGCCGGCTTCGTGGGCATTTGCGACGAGAGGTGCGCTGAGCGCTAGCGCGAATAGGGACGCGCTGAGCAGTGACTTATGCATGTGGGCTCCATTAGACATTAGTTGTGGCGATGGCTAATGGTAGGGCGCGTCTGGATTAGGCCTTTTGACCCAGCTCAATGAAATTGTCATGACGCAAAAAAGTCATCAGGACTCAGGCAACTCATAGACGTAAATCTTGTCGGCTTGCATTTTGTAGCCTGCATCGGCCAGTTCGCTGGTGGAAGCTTCGACTTTCATGGTGCCTTCGATCCAGTAAGGCTGATACAGCTCATCGAGCTTTACCCCTACCTTACTGGTGACGTAGACGATCTGGTTCGAGGGCGGTGGCGGCACGTGGATGCAGGCGCCGAAGTACGGTACCAGCAAAAATTCGGTCACCCGGCCTTCTTCGGTGACTTCCAGTGGCACGATATAACCTGGCAACCTGATCTGCTGACCGTTCAGTGATTTGACCACCGGCGCGGACGGCGACTGCTGCTTGGCGGCCGGCGCCGATTCGGCGGACAAAGCATCGGCCATGCCGGACAAGTTGTGGATCGGCGCCGTTTGCGGGGCGATTACCGGGGCATCCGGCGGGATCATCTGCGCCCAGGTCAAGTCTTTTGGCGGGGCCGCCCACAGTGGCGTCGCGACCAGCAGCGGGGTGATCAGCAGTAACAGCGCAAGCAGTGGGCGCGACATGATGGACGTCCTTATAAACGAATCGACAGGCCGTCCGCCAACGATTGGCGATAGGCGCGCCAGGCCGGCACAGTACCCATCAATAGCGCTGCGCAGAGAATACCACCGAGTAGGGTCCACTCGTATTCAGTGGGCAGCGACAGCGGCAAGAACAGGCCGTAATTGGATTGCACGTAACCCTGCGCGCCTGCGATGCCGACATACAGCAGGACCAGACCGCTGACCACGCCGGCCAAGGCCAGGGCGAAAGCTTCGAGTATCAGTAAGCTGGCGATATGCCAAGGCCGAGCGCCCACCGAGCGCAGGATTGCCATCTCACGCCTTCTTTCATTGAGGCTGGTCAGAATCGCCGTGAGCATCCCGATCAATCCGGTGAGCACCACGAACAGCGAAATCACGAACAGCGCTTGTTCGGCGGTGCCCATCAGGCCCCAGAGTTCCTGCAGGGCCACGCCGGGCAGAATCGCCAGCATCGGTTCGCCCCGGAACTCATTGATATCGCGCTGCACGGCGAAGGTCGAGATTTTGCTGTTCAGACCGAGCATGAACGCGGTGATCGCCGTTGGCGTCAGGTCCATGTTGCGTGCCTGATCGGCACTGATGCGCCCGGCGCCATGGGCGGGCACACCGTTGTGCCAGTCGATATGAATCGCCTCCATGCCGCCGAGGCTGATATGCAGCGTGCGGTCTACTGGGGTGCCGGTGCGTTTGAGAATCCCGACCACGGTGAATGGCTTATCGTCGTGCTTGACCAGGCTGACGACCGCGACGCCGTGAGCCAGTACCAGCTTATCTCCCAGCTTGTACTTCAAGGCGTCGGCAACTTCGGCGCCCAGCACCACTTCGAAGGGATCAGTGGCGAATGGGCGACCGTCGGCCAACTCCAGATGCTGCTGGCGGCCGAACTGGTAGTGCTCGAAATAAGATTCGTTGGTACCCATTACCCGATAACCGCGATGGGAGTCACCGAGGGAAATCGGGATCGCCCACTTCACATGAGGGTCGTTGGCGAAGTGCTCGAAACTGTCCCAACGGATGTTATTGGTGGCGTTGCCGATGCGGAACACCGAATACAGCAGCAGGTTGATCGAGCCAGACCGGGCGCCGACGATCAGGTCGGTGCCGCTGATGGTGCTGGCAAAACTGGCACGAGCCTCGGTACGCACGCGCTCGACGGCCAGCAACAGGCAGACCGACAGGGCGATGGCGAACGCGGTGAGAAAGGCCGTGAAGCGGCGGTTAGCCAGACTAGCCATGGCTAGGCGAAACAAATACATCTCAGACCTCTGCGGCGACGGCGGCGCGATTGAGTTCGGACAACGACAGGTTACGGTCGAACAGCGGCGCCAGGCTTTGGTCATGGCTGACGAACAGCAGGCTGGCCCCGGCTTCGCGGCACTCGGCGAACAGCAGCCGAATAAACGCCTCGCGGGCATCGGCGTCCAGTGCGGACGTCGGCTCGTCGGCAATCACCAGTTCCGGCTGGCCGATCAGTGCTCGGGCAGCTGCGACCCGTTGTTGCTGGCCGATGGACAACGAGTCTGCACGGCGACTCAGCAGCGCCGGGTCCTTCAAGCCCAAGTGCGCGAGCAGGGTTGCGGCGGCCTGATCGACACTGCCATGCCGCTGGGTCGCGCGCGCGGTGCGCAGCGAGGAGAAGCGGCAGGGCAACTCGACGTTTTCACGCACTGACAGGAACGGCAGCAGGTTGAACTGTTGAAAAATATAACCGGTGTGATCGACCCGAAAACGGTCGCGGCCTCCAGCCGACAGCTGTGTCAGCTCCTGACCCAGCAGACGAATGCTGCCTCTGTTGGGTTTCTGCACGCCGCCCAACAACCCCAGCAAGGTAGTTTTGCCACTGCCGCTGGGGCCTTTCAAAAACAGAGTTTCGCCCGGTTCCAGGCGAAATTCCGGGATGTCCAGCAACGGCGCGTGACCGGGCCAGGTAAAGCCCAGGTCGGACAGTTCGATAAGTGCTTGGGTCATTTGAGGCATGTTCACAGGTGGTTATCAGAACTTCAGCGTGGCGTTGTCTGGCGTTGCTTCAATACCTTGCTGACCGCTCGGGGCAATCAGTTGTACCTGAATTTTATGAGTGCCGGGAAAGGTCTTGAAGATTTGCGCCAGGTCGAGCTTTTTCAATGCGGACGGTGTGTCACACACGAACTGGTAATGCGCATGAATCTCGCTGTGCTCGTGATGATGTTCTTCCCCACTCTCACCCTTGGCGTGATCATCGTGATGTTCATCTTCGTCGTCATGGTCGTCGGCATCGGGTTTGTCGCCAAACAATGGGCTATTAAGCTTTTGCGTTGCCACCGAGCACTTGGCCGCTGTAGGCAGATTAAACAGCGCCTGGGGCTTGAGCAGCAGTTCACGAGCTTCGGCGACCTTGGCCTTGTCTTCGTCAGTGCTGGCTAGGTGTTCGAAACCGACGATATTCATCGACGGGCTGTCCAGTTCGAACTCCAGTGTCTTGCCATCAAGTACTGCATCCAGCCGTGCCACCCCGTGTTCGTGAGCGCCAAGACTGGCATGCTCCTGTTCTTCCGCGGCATGAGCAATGGCCAATGGAAGCAGGGCAAAGGGCAGGGCGAGCAACAGACGACGCATAAAGAATCTCCGGGTACAGCATGGATGAGAAAAATTGTTATGTGATCTTATAACAATTATTGCTGCATGATACACCGAGTTTCCCATGTGGCGCGTGGGACGCCCAGTCCTTGCCCGCGATCGATCGCTCAGCGGTCGCAAAAAAGGCTGGATTCACCTCCGTCGGAAAGTCCTTCGGCCTTTATCGCAGGCAAGCCAACTCCTACACTGGGTGTTCACTGAATAAGGGAAACAGACCATGTTGCGAATCCGTGGAACCCTCGGCGATTGGCCCGTGGACTTGACCCTGGAATTGGATGAAGGCGACTGGGCCCAGTTGGGTGCCCAATTGCAAGCGGCGAAACCCTTGGCTGAGCAGGCCGCTGTGGCGCCCGTCAATCAAGACGACGCTGTCTGGCAAATCGCCAAAGAATTGCTGCGCAAGGCCGGGCAAATGAGCGGGCCGGATTTGCTCAGTCAATTGGAAGGCCTGACGGGCAGCACTGCCGCAGCAAAGCGCTTGTTGGTGCGCTTGCGCCACAGTACTGAAGTCAACGTCGTGAGCGGCGCAGACACACCGCTCTATCGCTGGGTCAATTAATACAGCGCGGCAAACAGCTTGCGACGGTAAGTGGTCACCAGTGGGTGATCGTTGCCCAACAGGTCGAATACCTGAAGCAAGGTTTTGTGCGCCAGGCCTTCGGCGTAGTTGCGGTTGCGGATGAACAGCTTCAGCAGGCCATCCAGTGCAGCATCGTATTGCTGGCGGGACAGTTGCTGAATCGCCAGTTGATAAGCCGCTTCATCGTCCTGAGGGTTTTGCGCCAGGCGGGTTTTCAGGTCGGCGACGTCTGGCAGGTCAGCAGCCTGGCGCAAAAAGGTCAATTGCGCGCGCGCACCGGCGAGTGCGGCTTTGTGTGCGTCACCGCTGACCGCATCGAGCACGCTCTGCGCTTCCACCAGTTCGCCGCGTTCAGCCAGGCAGCGTGCGTACAGAATCAGCGCCAGCGCGTTAGTGTTGTCTTCGCCCAGCAATGCTTTCAGCACCGCCTCAGCGTCAGCGATCCGGCCTTCGGCGAACAGCGCTTGCGCCTGTTCCAGCGGATCGGCAGCGGCGGGTGGCGGCATTTGCACATGAGGTTCCAGAATCGCACGAATAGCCGACTCCGGTTGCGCACCGGAAAAACCGTCTACCGGCTGACCGTCCTTGAACAGCACCACGGTCGGCAGACTGCGGATACCGAAGCGGGCGACGATGTCCTGCTCGGCGTCGCAATCGACCTTGGCCAGCAGCAATTCGCCCTGGTAGCCCTCGGTGATTTGCTTGAGCAGCGGCATCATCGCTTTGCACGGCGCGCACCATTCAGCCCAGAAATCCACCAGCACCGGCGTGAGGAATGACTGCTGGATAACCAGTTGGTCGAAGTCGGCGGTGGTCGCGTCGAAAATGTACGGGGTGTCCTGGCTCATCGCTCATCTCGGAAATCATTCAATGTCGGCAACTATAAAGGTCCCGGCGCTTTGTCGAAAGCGGGGCGCGTCAGACTGGGTCGCGGCAAGCGTGATAAAGGCTGACGTTGCGAAACTCCGCAGGCTCGGCCAGATCGGGCAGGGTATGGGCTTCAAGCATTGCCAACCGTTTATAAGCCGGATGCTGGAAGTCGCGCACCCGCGAGTCGGCGACCAATGCCTGGCGGCCGCGACTGAGGAAATGATCCAGCAGCGGCAAGTTGGCGCGGTCATACAGTACGTCGGCCACCAGGATCAGATCGAAGCGGTCGGTCTCGGCGAAAAAGTCGGGTGAGTAACTCAGTTGCACGTCATTCAGCCGGGCATTCGCTTGGCACGCGGCGAGGGCCAGTGGGTCCAGATCGCAGGCGACCACTTCCAGCGCGCCGGCTTTGACCGCCGCAATCGCTGCTACGCCAGAACCTGAACCGAAATCCAGCACGCGTTTGCCAGCCACCCACTGTGGTTGCTCGGCGAGAAAACGCGCCAATGCCAGACCGCTGGCCCAGCAGAAACTCCAGTACGGGGGTTCTTCAAGAATGCGCCGGGTTTCTTCCGGGCTGAAGGCGCGATCCATGTTGTCGGCATCAATCAGCCATAGCTTCAGGGCGGTGCCGGGTAGCTCAGTGGCGACCAGTTGCGCATCGCCGAGCAGTTCGCTCAGTGCCTGTTGAAGGTCATGCGGCAGTGTCACGGCGCCGGTACGAATTGCAACGAGCCCATCGCCTGAGTGATGCCTTCTTTAATGCGCACCGACGGCAGGTGCAGTGTCAACTGGCCGGACTGACTGGCACGACCGCGCAGCTCGACGCGCGCACCGGCCGGGAAGGAGTCAGGGTTGAAGCGCAACTGGAACGGCAGGGTTTTGTTGTTGCCAATCAGCGTGGTGCTGGCCAGCAGGCGTTGCGGGCGACTGCGGTCATCAATCACCAGCAGCGCCAGCTCGACTTCCGCACCGGCCGGTACGCCGAGTAATTGGCCGCTCAGTTCCCGTTGATAGGGCATCAGCGGGCCGAGACCAGCAGGGGCTTTAACCACCTGCGGCAGTTGTGGTTTTGCCGCGACAGGTTTGGGTGTCCCACTGCTACAGGCGGCCAGCAGGCCGACAAGACTGAGTAAAAAAAGCGGTCGTAGCGACATGAACGGCTCCAACAAAACAAAAAAATCAGGGGGTGGCGGAGGTAAGCCGTGCAGTATTGCCCAACCGTATAAATTTCATACCGCCTGCCGCGCGTCTATATACCGCAAACTCTAAGTATTGTCTCGCCGGTGGGATGCGCCAGGGGTAGCACTGCAATTAATTGCGGTGCTGGAAATAAATGACGACTCGCCCTACCATGGCCCTCCCTTTTTTTGTTGCCTGCCACCATGCACTGTCCCTTTTGCGGTGCCAACGACACCAAGGTCATCGACTCGCGCCTCGTCGCCGAGGGCGAACAGGTGCGTCGCCGCCGAGAATGCCTGGCCTGCGGTGAGCGTTTCACCACCTTCGAAACTGCCGAACTGGTGCTGCCTCGTCTGATCAAGCAAGACGGCAGTCGTCAGCCCTTTGACGAAGAAAAACTGCGCGCGGGTATGCAGCGAGCGCTGGAAAAACGTCCGGTCAGCGTCGAACTCCTGGAAGCCGCGTTGGCGCGGATCAGGCACAAGCTGCGGGCTACCGGCGAGCGCGAGGTTAAATCCTTGGTGGTCGGTGAGCTTGTGATGGCTGAGCTGCAGAAGCTCGACGAAGTGGCGTACATCCGCTTTGCCTCGGTTTACCGGCGCTTTCAGGACCTCAATGAATTCCGCGAAGAAATTGACCGTCTGGCGCGTGAGCCGGTGAAAGAGTGAGCCTGCCTTCGACTGAGCAGAGCGCTCTCGACCTCCATTACATGGCGCGCGCGCTGGAACTGGCGCGCAAGGGCATCTATACCGCGCACCCGAACCCACGGGTCGGCTGCGTGATCGTGCGTGATGGGCACATCGTTGGCGAAGGCTGGCACGTTCGCGCTGGCGAGCCGCATGCCGAAGTGCACGCGCTGCGTCAGGCCGGTGACAAGGCCAGCGGTGCCACCGCCTACGTCACCCTTGAGCCCTGCAGCCATCATGGCCGTACCCCGCCGTGTGCCGATGCGTTGGTCAACGCCGGTGTCGCGCGAGTAGTTGCGGCCATGCAGGACCCCAATCCCGATGTTGCCGGAAAAGGCCTGCTGCGGTTGATGGCCGCGGGGATCTCCGTGCAGAGCGGCGTGCTGGAAAGCGAAGCCCGAATACTGAACAAAGGTTTCTTGAAGCGCATGGAGCACGGCCTGCCTTATGTGCGGGTCAAGCTGGCGATGAGCCTCGACGGGCGAACGGCCATGGCCAGCGGCGAAAGCCAATGGATCACCGGCCCTGCCGCGCGTTCTGCGGTGCAACGTTTGCGTGCGCAATCGAGCGTGGTGCTGACCGGCGCCGACACCGTGTTGGCAGACGGTGCGCGCCTGACCGTGCGCCCGGATGAGCTGGGCCTGGATGCCGAGATGACCGCACTGGCTGTCACCCGACCACCGCTGCGCGTATTGATCGACGGGCGCCTGCGCGTGCCCCTCGACGCGCCATTTTTTCAGGCTGGCAATACGCTGGTCGTGACCTGCGCGGCCGCTGAAGCGCGTGAGCGTTATCACGCCCAAGGCCATGAAATGCTGGCATTGGCCAGCAGCGAAGGCCATGTTGACCTGCGCAAGCTGATGGTCGAACTGGCCGCCCGTGGCGTTAATGACGTGTTGATTGAGGCCGGGCCGCGACTGGCAGGCGCATTCACTCGGCTAGGGCTGGTCGATGAGTATCAGATTTACATCGCCGGCAAGTTTCTCGGTTCAACGGCTCGGCCGCTGCTCGATCTGCCGTTGGCGCAGATGAGTGAAGCGCCAGCGCTGAAAATCGTTGAAATGCGCGCGGTAGGTGATGATTGGCGAGTGATTGCCATCCCTGCGACCGCTGGCGGCGTATAATTTCCGGCCATCGCCCAGCGTTGGCTTTGTTCTCGTGGAGGACCACATGTTTACCGGCATTATCGAATCCATCGGCAGTATCCGCGCTCTGACCCCCAAAGGCGGTGATGTCCGCGTTTATGTGGCCACGGGCAAACTCGATCTCAGCGACGTCAAACTCGGCGACAGCATTGCGGTGAACGGCGTCTGCCTGACCGCCGTCGAGTTGCCAGGCGACGGTTTCTGGGCCGATGTCAGCCGTGAAACCCTCGACTGCACGGCCTTCGTCGATCTCAAAACCGGTAGCCCGGTCAATCTGGAGAAAGCCCTGACGCCGACGACGCGTCTGGGTGGTCATCTGGTCAGCGGGCATGTGGACGGTGTTGGCGAAGTCCTGTCCCGCGCAGAAAATGCGCGTGCTATCCAGTTCCGCATTCGCGCGCCGCGTGAACTAGCCAAGTACATTTCGCACAAAGGCTCGATCACTGTCGACGGCACCAGCCTGACGGTGAACGCGGTCAATGGCGCTGAGTTTGAACTGACAATCGTCCCGCACACCCTGGCTGAAACGATCATGGCCGATTACCGGCCGGGTCGTAAGGTCAACCTTGAAGTGGACTTGCTGGCACGTTATCTGGAGCGTCTGTTGCTGGGGGACAAGGCCGCAGAGCCAAGCCACTCATCAGGCGGTATCACCGAAAGTTTTCTAGCCACCAATGGCTACCTTAAATCCTGAACCGAAAGGGGGTGCCTTGTGGCGCTCAACAGCATTGAAGAACTGGTTGAAGACATCCGCCTGGGCAAAATGGTCATCCTCATGGATGACGAAGACCGTGAGAATGAAGGCGACCTGATCATGGCCGCCGAGTGCTGCAAGGCCGAGCACATCAACTTCATGGCAAAGCACGCCCGTGGCCTTATCTGTATGCCGATGAGCCGTGAACGCTGCGAAATCCTCAAGCTACCGTTGATGGCGCCGCGCAATAACTCCGGCTTTGGCACCAAGTTCACGGTCTCCATCGAAGCCGCTACCGGCGTTACCACCGGTATCTCCGCCGCCGACCGCGCTCGCACGGTGCAGGCCGCTGCTGCCAAGGATGCCACGGCCGAGGATATCGTCAGCCCTGGGCATATTTTCCCGCTGATGGCTCAGGCCGGCGGTACCCTCGCACGCGCTGGTCATACCGAGGCTGCCTGCGACTTGGCGCGCATGGCCGGTTTCGAACCGAGCGGTGTAATCTGCGAAGTGATGAATGATGACGGCACCATGTCCCGTCGCGCTGAACTCGAAGCTTTTGCTGAGCAGCACGGGATCAAGATCGGCACCATCGCCGACCTGATTCACTACCGGATGATCCACGAACGTACCGTTCAGCGGATTGCCGAGCAGCCTTTGGACAGCGAACTGGGCCAATTCAACCTGGTGACCTACCGCGATTCGGTCGAAGGTGACGTGCACATGGCGCTGACCCTGGGCAACATCTGCGCCGAAGAGCCGACCCTGGTTCGCGTTCACAACATGGACCCGTTGCGCGACTTGCTGATGGTCAAGCAGCCCGGCCGCTGGAGCCTGCGGGCTGCGATGGTCGCGGTCGCCGAGGCGGGCAGTGGCGTGGTGTTGTTGCTGGGCCATCCGCTCAATGGTGACGTCTTGCTCGCGCATATTCGTGACACAGCCGAAAATGTGCCCGTGAAAACCCCGACCACTTACAGCATCGTCGGTGCCGGTTCGCAGATTCTTCGTGACCTGGGCGTGCGTAAAATGCGCCTGATGAGTTCGCCAATGAAGTTCAATGCGATATCCGGTTTCGATCTGGAAGTTGTAGAATACGTGCCCTCCGAATAAAGACCGGTTGGGCGGTGCGCGTGAACACCTTATGGCGTTCATGCTTTCTGCCCGACAGTCTGCAATTGGTGGCCTAAAATCCCTCAAAGCGCGCCGATCGGGCGTGCTTGCTCTTTAAGACGAGACTCACCCGAATGACCCTGAAGACCATCGAAGGTACCTTCATCGCTCCCCAAGGCCGCTACGCCCTGGTGGTTGGCCGTTTCAACAGCTTCGTCGTCGAAAGCCTGGTGAGCGGTGCCGTTGATGCACTGGTTCGCCATGGCGTGAGCGAAAGCAATATCACCATCATCCGCGCGCCGGGTGCCTTCGAAATTCCGTTGGTGGTGCAAAAAGTTGCTCAACGCAGCGAATACGTCGCGATCATTGCCCTGGGCGCTGTGATCCGTGGCGGTACTCCGCACTTCGAATACGTGGCGGGCGAATGCGTCAAAGGCCTGTCTCAGGTTTCCATGGAGTTCGGCGTGCCGGTATCTTTCGGCGTGCTGACGGTTGACACCATCGAGCAAGCCATTGAGCGTTCCGGCACCAAGGCCGGTAACAAAGGCGCTGAAGCTGCACTGTGCGCTATCGAAATGGTCAGCCTGCTGGCACAGTTGGAGGCCAAATGATTTCCGACGAAAGCGACCAGTTCAACCCGCGCGACGAAAAAGATCCTGCAGTCGCCAAGAGCAAAAGCGCCAAGCGTCGCGAAGCGCGTCAGCTTGCGACTCAGGCGTTGTATCAGTGGCACATGGCAAGTCATTCGATCAATGAAATCGAGGCGCAGTTTCGCGTCGATAATGACTTCACTAACGTCGACAGCACCTATTTCCGCGAATTGCTGCACGGTGTACCGTCCAACAAGACCGAGATCGATACTGCCCTCGCGCCTTGCCTGGACATCACCATCGAAGAGCTCGACCCGGTTGAACTGGCGATTTTGCGCCTGTCCACCTACGAGCTGCTCAAGCGCGTCGACGTGCCGTATCGCGTTGTGATCAACGAAGGCATCGAGCTGGCGAAAGTCTACGGCTCCACTGACGGCCACAAGTTCGTCAATGGCGTGCTGGACAAACTGGCTCCTCGCTTGCGCGAAGCCGAAGTGAAGGCTTACAAGCGCTGAGGCGCTGGGTGGGCGGTGCCTGATCATCGTTCGGCACCTTTCCACTCCAGATTCCAGGCGTGTGCATCCTATGGGTGAGTTCGAGCTGATCCGCAATTTCTTCGCCGCTGCGCCGTGTGCGCAAGCGGGCGAGGGCGTTGCATTGGGCATTGGCGACGACTGCGCCTTGCTGACTGTTCCCGCTGGCGAACAGTTGGCGATTTCTACTGACACCCTGGTTGCCGGGGTGCACTTCCCCGATGCCTGCGATCCCTTTTTACTTGGCCAGCGCGCCCTTGCGGTGGCTGCCAGTGATTTGGCCGCCATGGGCGCAACCCCGCTGGCGTTCACCCTGGCCCTGACCCTGCCCGACGTCGATCCTGACTGGCTGCAAGCCTTCGCGCGCGGCCTGAACCTGATGGCGCAGAACTGCGCGTTGCGCCTGGTGGGCGGCGACACCACGCGTGGGCCCTTGACCCTGACGCTGACCGTGTTCGGGCGCGTGCCTGCGGGTCAGGCGCTGACCCGCAGGGGTGCCCGGCCGGGTGATCTGCTGTGTGTCGGTGGTCCGCTGGGCGATGCGGCGGGTGCTTTGCCGCTGGTGTTGAGCCAGCGCAGTGCCGAGGCGTCTGTTGCTCAGGTATTGCTGGCGCACTACTGGTCGCCGCAGCCACAGTTGGCGCTGGGGATAGCCTTGCGCGGCAAGGCCACGGCGGCACTGGATATCTCCGATGGGTTATTGGCCGATTGCGGGCATATCGCTCAGGCGTCCGGCGTGGGTCTGGTGGTCGAGCGGGATGCAGTGCCGCTGTCGGCGTCACTGACAGCATTTCTTGGGCTGGAAGCCGCTCGGAACGCGGCACTCAGCGGTGGTGATGATTATGTGCTGGCGTTTACGTTGCCAGCAGCGCACCTGGCCGGGTTACTCGCCGCAGGGTTGTCGGTGCACGTGGTCGGCCGGGTCGTGGCAGGGCAGGGTGTGACCGTGGTCGATGCCGATGGACAGGATGTCACCCCGTTGATTCGGGGCTATCAACACTTTCAGGAGACTCCGTGACAGATCATTCTAAGCAACAGCCGGCGGATCGCGTCCCACCTTCGGTGTGGACCAATCCCTGGCATTTTCTGGCGTTTGGTTTCGGCTCCGGTACGTTGCCCAAGGCTCCGGGTACCTGGGGTTCGCTGGTCGCACTGCCGTTCATTCCCCTGTGGCAGATGCTGCCCGATTGGGGCTATTGGCTGATGCTGGGCATCACCATACTGTTCGGCTTCTGGCTGTGCGGCAAGGTGGCCGATGACCTGCGCGTGCACGACCACGAGGGCATCGTCTGGGATGAAATGGTCGGCATGTGGATAACCCTTTGGCTGGTACCTGAAGGGTGGTATTGGCTACTGGCGGGTTTTTTGCTGTTCCGCTTCTTCGACATCCTCAAGCCGTGGCCGATTAGCTGGATCGATAAACACGTACAGGGCGGCCTGGGAATCATGCTCGATGATGTGCTGGCCGGCGTTTTTGCCTGGTTGTGCCTGCAGGCGTTAGTGTGGGCATTTGTTTAACGGTGATAGATGTCTCCGGACCATTGATCGAGCATCTCGATCTTGATAGGTGATAATTCAGCCTAAGCGTCTGTAGGACGCTGCTGTTACAATGCTGCCTCTGCGAATCTCCAGTCCCATCATGATCAGGAGCACAACGGTGCCCGTCGTCTTTGTTGCCGCTTCCAAGCTGCCTACCCCTTTTGCGCAATTCACCATGCATGGCTTTCTCGAGTCGGCAACCGGGCGCGAGCACATTGTTCTCAGTCTCGGTGACGTGGCTGATGGCGAGCCAGTCCTGGGCCGATTGCATTCCGAATGCCTGACCGGTGATGCCCTGTTCAGTCAGCGCTGCGATTGTGGCTCGCAACTTGAAGCTGCATTGCGTGCCATCGCTGCCGAAGGCCGTGGTGTGTTGCTGTATTTACGTCAGGAAGGTCGCGGCATCGGCTTGTTGAACAAGATTCGCGCCTATGAATTGCAGGACGGCGGGGCTGATACCGTTGAAGCCAACGAACGTCTGGGCTTTGCTGCTGATCAGCGGGATTACGCGATCTGCCTGCCAATGCTCCAGCACATGGGTGTCAAATCCCTGCGCTTGATGACCAACAACCCGCGTAAGGTCAAAGCCTTGACCGACATGGGGATTACCGTTACCGAGCGCGTGCCGCTGCACACCGGGCATAACCCGCATAACAAGGTGTATCTGGCGACCAAGGCCGGCAAGCTCGGGCACATGATGGGCAACGAGCACCTGGACGAGGCTGATCACGCGTGACGCGAAACAATGTACGTCGTCGGTTGGCGCTGGCCTGGTGGTGGCAACTATTCCTGACGCTGGCCCCGCTGCTTGTCGTCAATGGGTTTTTCGGCAGCAGTGAACCCATTATTCCCGTGCTGGCAATGCCGATGTTCATTGCTGGCATCGCATCGATGTTTGTCAGCTTGCGCTTCTTTGGCGCCTACAAGCGCGCCTTGATCGCCACTGAAAAAGCCCTGAATACCCCTGAAGAGCCCGCTGCCTGGATCGAATTGGCCGCGCGTCGGCGTAGCGCTTTTCTGGCTGCCGGTCTGCCTGCATGGATCGCCGCTCTGGCGGTATTCGTCGGGCTGGAAGCGGTGCCGCTGTTTCTGTTGGGGTTTTCCAGTGTGGTGCTGCTGTACCTCTATCGCATCCCCCGCCAATTGGGCTAATGAACCGGCTCTTCGCATGCCTGCTGCTGGCGTTCGTCAGTCCGACACAGGCTGTCGAACGGGTGGTCAGCCTTGCGCCATCCCTCACTGAAATCGTTGTCGAACTGGGCGCAAGCGACCTGCTGGTTGGCGTGCTCGATGGTGGCGAACGTCCGGCCAGGGTGGCCGGGTTGCCGTCAGTCGGTCGCTACGGTCAGTTGGAAATGGAGCGCCTGCTTAGTCTCAAGCCCGATTTGTTGTTGCTCTGGCCCGGCAGTGTCGGGGTTGCCCAGCGCACGCAATTAAAGCACCTGGGCATCCCGACCTATACTGTCGAACCGCAAAATCTCGACCAGTTGGCGGCTCAGTTTGAGCAAGTCGCGGTGCAGTTGGGGCGCGCGGAAGCCGGACAACGAATGGCTCAGGCGTTTAGTGCGCGGTTGAACACACTGCGCCAGCGTTACCGGCGCGATGTACCGTTGCGGGTGTTCTATCAGGTGTGGGACCGGCCGCTGTACACCGTTGGCGGCGGGCAGATCATCAGCGATGCGCTGAAGGTCTGTGGGGGTGAAAATGTGTTTGCCGACCTACCGCTTCCGGCACCGCAGGTCAGCCTGGAGTCGGTGCTGCAACGTAATCCCGATATCATCCTGGCAAGCAGCACCGCACAGCTCGATGCCTGGCGTGCGTGGCCACAGGTCACGGCCGTTGCTCATCACCAGCTGTTGCAGGTTCCGGATAACGGCCTGGAGCGCCCCAGCGGACAAATGCTCGGCGCCCTCGAAAAACTCTGCGCGGTGATGGCGCCGGAGCGGTAACGATGGCGGGTTGTCAGGTGCACCGCGTCCGCTGCGAAAGCGTTGGATCAGGCTCAAATATTCCGCAAGTCATGACGCTCTTCTTTACACGACCGGCCTCTTCGCAGGCAAGCCTGCTCCCACAGTGGGGCTGCGGTGTTCCTGCATCCTGTGGGAGCAGGCTTGCAACTACGCGTCCCGCTGCGAATAGGTGCGTTGCGAGAGGTGTCTGGCGACTCTGATCGTTTCAGTGTTTACAGCGCGGGTGTCCAGGTCAGGCCCAGCATCCAGGTGCGACCTTCTTCGCGATAGCCGTAGTTGCTGCCTTCGAAGCTGTAGAGCGTTCGGCTGTAGCGTCTGTCCAGGGCGTTATCGAGTTTCAGGTCCAGTTTGATTTCATTGCTCACCCTCCAACTGCTGCGTAAGCCAAGCAGGGCGTAGCCGCCGATGGGCTGCAGATTGTTCTCGTCGTTGTAGCTGTGGCTGAAGGCTTGCCACGTGGCGCCGAGGCCCAGTTGGTCGAACTGACGATCCACGTCCAGACTGAGCGTCCGCCGAGCACGGCGGTTCAGGGTGTGGCCGGTGTCACGGTCACGCGGGTCGATAATGGATAACCCCAGGCTGCTCTGCCAGCCGAACAGCTCCTGGTGCAGCGCGGCTTCGACGCCGTTGATTCGCGCCGAGCCGAGGTTTTGCGGGCGGTAGTTGCTGTCCAGCGCAATCGCGTCCTGCAAGTCGGTGCGGTACAGCGACGCTTCCAGGCGACTGGTCTCGGTCAGGCGGCTGCGCCATTGCAGTTCGTAACTTTTTGAGTGCTCGGGCTTCAGGTTGGGGTTGCTGAAGTCGGGGTAATACAGGTCGTTAAAGGTTGGCGCACGAAACCCTTCGCTGTACGAAAGCAGCACATCGTTGTCGGGATTAACCGGCACAGTCAGCGTGCCACTCCAGGTGTTCTGCCCGCCGAACTGCTGGTTCTGATCGCGACGCAATCCCAGTTCCGTTGAAAAACGTTCGCTCTGATAGCGATGCTGGATAAACGCTGCACGATTCCAACGGCTGTCCTCATCGAATGCCGTGCTGCTGTTGACCCGGTCTTCGTACCAGTCGGCGCCCAGTATCAGGCTGTGCCGATCAGTGAACGTCAGGGTGTTCTGCCAGTTGGCCGAGTCGCGGTAGGTGTTGAAGACGCTGCGTTCATCGCTGAGGGTGTCGAGGGACTTTTCGCGGTTTTCGCTGTGGCCCAGCTCCAGGCGGGATTTCCAGTGCTCGCTGAGTCTCACGTCGACATACGTGCCGATGCTGCTCAGGTCGAACTCACTGTACGGTTTTTGCCCAACACTGCTCTGCGTGGTGGCGTCGAAGCGGCCGAAGCTGTTGTCGAATTCGGTCTTGCCCCGGTTATCCAGCAGGTTCAGGCCGATTTCGACATCCTCGTCGAGCTGATGGCTGAGGTTCAGGCTCAGCGACTTGTTGCGATAGGCATCGTTATCGCCGTCGCTGGCGAAAGACTGCTGGGTTCGGTTGATCCCGGCACTTTCATCAAGGCTGGCGCCAAGATTGAAATGGGTCTGCTGATCACCACCGGACAGTCCCATGCTGCGCTGCCAACTGTTGTTGCTGCCGTAACCCACCTTCAGGCGCGGTTCCAGACCCTGCTCAGCACCCCGCCGGGTAAAGATCTGAATCACCCCGCCAATCGCGTCCGCGCCATAGATCACCGCGCGTGAACCGCGCAGCACTTCCACCCGCTCGATCTGATCGACGTTGAGAAACTGCAGGTTGCTGTCAGCCGAGGTGGCGTTGGCGATGCGTTGTCCATCAACCAACACCAGACTTTGCGCCGACTTGGTGCCGCGAATGTAAATTCCCGGAAGACTGCCGCGACCGCCGCTGGGCGCCACCTGCACGCCGGGTACGCGGCTGAGCAGGTCGGTGACGCTGGTGGGTTGCAGGCGCTCAATGTCGTCGCGGGTGAACACGTTGCTCGCGGCGCTACTGGCGCTGCGCTCTTCAACCTGGCGGTTGGCGCTGATCAGCATGTCCGGCAATTTCAGCGCGGCGTCGCGCTCAGGGGTATCGGCCAGTGCTTCAGCGGCAGGCAATAACGAAAGGGTCAGGGCAAGGTTGCGCAGAGTCATTGGGGTCGCATAAAGCAAAGCCGACGCACGACACGGGTTAACGAGTCGTGCGCGGTTTCAAAGGGGCAGGCTTAGCGTGAAGCCTGTTCGATCAGGTGCAGACGCTGTTGGATCGATGCTTCGATACCCGTCGTGTCCAACCCGCATTCAGCCAGCATTTGCGCGGGCTTGGCGTGTTCGACATAGCTGTCCGGCAAGCCCAGGTGCAACACTGACTTGAGGATGTTTTCGCGGGCGAGAAATTCGCTGACCGCAGAGCCAGCGCCACCCATGATCGCGTTTTCTTCGATCGTCACGAGCAGCTCATGGCTGGCCGCCATCTCTCGAACCAACGCTTCATCCAGGGGTTTGACGAAACGCATGTCGACCACCGTGGCGTTCAGCGTTTCAGCGACCTTGAGGGCTTCGGCCAGTTGCACGCCAAACACCAGTATCGCGACGTTCTGACCGGTGCGACGAACCACGCCCTTGCCGATTTCCAGCGGCTCAAGGCTGCTGTCGATCACTGCATTCGGGCCGGTGCCGCGTGGGTAGCGCACTGCCGCCGGGCCTGAATACAGGTAGCCGGTGCTGAGCATTTTGCGCAGTTCATTCTCGTCGCTGGGGGTCATGACCAGCATGCCGGGAATGCAGCGCAGGTAAGACAGGTCGAAGCTGCCTGCATGGGTCGGGCCGTCTTCGCCCACCAGACCTGCGCGGTCGATGGCGAACAGGACGTCGAGATTCTGCACGGCCACGTCATGGATCAACTGGTCATAGCCGCGTTGCAGGAAGGTGGAGTAGATAGCCACCACCGGCTTGGCGCCTTCGCAGGCCATGCCCGCAGCCAGCGTGACCGCGTGCTGCTCGGCGATAGCGACGTCGAAGTAGCGCGCCGGGTAGCGTTCGCTGAACTCGACCAGGTCCGAGCCTTCTTTCATGGCTGGCGTGATGCCGACCAGGCGTGAATCGGCTCGCGCCATATCGCACAGCCATTGGCCAAACACACCGGAATACTTCGGCCCGCTGGCTTTTTTCGGCGCAACGGCAGGGGCGTCCAGCGGCTCCAGCTTTGTGATCGCGTGGTAGCCGATCGGGTCAGCCTCCGCCGGGGCGAAGCCTTTGCCTTTTTTGGTCACGACGTGCAGGAACTGCGGGCCTTTAAGGTCACGCATGTTGCGCAAGGTCGCGATCAGTGTCGGCAGGTCATGGCCGTCGATCGGGCCGATATAATTCCAGCCCAGCTCTTCGAACAAGGTGCCGGGGACCAGCATGCCTTTTGCGTATTCTTCGGTACGGCGGGCGATTTCCCAGGCGCCAGGCAGGCGCGACAGTACTTTTTTACTGCCTTCACGCATGCTTGCATACGTGCGACTGGAGAGGATTTTCGCCAGGTAATTCGACAGCCCACCGACGTTGCGCGAGATCGACATGTCGTTGTCGTTGAGGATCACCAGCATGTCGGCGGCCACTTCCGGCGCATGGTTCAGCGCCTCGAAGGCCATACCGGCGGTCAGCGCGCCGTCACCGATCACGGCGATGGTCTTGCGCGAGCTGCCTTGCAGGCGGGAAGCCAGGGCCATGCCCAGCGCTGCGCTGATAGAGGTGCTGGAGTGGCCGACGCCAAAGGTGTCGTACTCGCTCTCGCTGCGACGCGGGAAGGCTGCGATGCCGTCCTTTTGGCGCAGGCTGCCCATCCGGTGCCGACGGCCCGTCAGGATTTTGTGTGGATAGGCCTGATGGCCCACGTCCCAGACCAGGCGGTCGTCCGGTGTATCGAAGACATAGTGCAGCGCGACCGTCAGCTCGATGACACCCAAGCCAGCACCGAAATGCCCGCCGGTCTGACCTACGGTGTAGAGCAGCTCCTGGCGCAGTTCATCGGCCAGGGTTTCCAGCTCAGCCTCTGCCAACCGACGCAAGCCATCTGGCGTTGCTGCGCGGTCGAGCAGGGGCGTAGTCGGGCGCTCGCGGGGAATCTCTTTGAACGTCGTGGGCATCAGGCGAATCGATATAAGTAAAAGAGGCGGCAGTTTACCTGATGCAACGCAAGCTGCCCACGAAGCACGGCAGAGGATGATCAGACAGTGGCGTTAATCTCATCGTTTTCCAGACCTGACCGTTGTCTGTCAGCTCGTTGTTGCGGCGTATTTTAGCTGCGGCGTGCAACGATATAACGCGCAAGGTCGCGCAAGGGCTCTGCCGCCGCGTCGAACGGTCGCAGGGCATCCAGCGCCTGATCGCGCAGTTCCAGGGCATAGCCTTTGGCAGAGTCCAGGCCTAGCAGGGACGGGTAGGTCGGCTTGTCGCGGGCAATATCGGCGCCCTGGCGTTTGCCTAGGGTGGCGGTATCGCTTTCGACGTCGAGAATGTCGTCCTGCACCTGAAAAGCCAGACCAATGGCCCGGGCATAGTGTTGCAGGGCTTTGAGTTCGGCTTCTTTGGCGTAGCCACTGGCCAGGGCGCCGAGTGTGACGCTGACTTCGATCAAGGCACCGGTTTTATGCCGGTGCATAAAGGCCAGTGCAGCCTGATCGAGCTTGAGGCCCACCGAGCCAAGATCGATGGCCTGACCACCCACCATGCCCGCCGGGCCAGCGGCCAAGGCCAACGCGCTGACCATGCTCAAGCGGGTTTCGGCATCTTGCGGGGTCAACAGGGGGTCGAGCAAAACACTGAACGCCAGGCTTTGCAGGCCGTCACCGGCCAGAATCGCGCAGGCTTCATCGAAGGCTTTATGGGTGGTGGGCTGGCCACGGCGCAGGTCGTCATCGTCCATCGCGGGCAAATCGTCATGCACCAGCGAGTACGCGTGGATCAGTTCCACCGCGCAGGCCGCGCCATTGGCGCGCTCCGGGTTGGCCCCCAAGGCTTCGCAGGCGGCATAGGCGAGCAGCGGGCGCACGCGTTTGCCGCCGTTCATCACGCTATAGCGCATGGCGGCATAGAGGCGGGTCAATTCGGGGCTGGGTGCCTGAAACAGGCCGTCGAGCGCCGCATTGACGCGGGCCTGACTGCGGGCCTGATAAGCGGCAATCATTCCGGCTGGTCCGCGTCGAAGGGCTCTTCAGCCAGTTCGCCGTCGCGCTCGAGCAGCACCTGCACCTTCTGTTCGGCCTGCGCCAACGCGCCCTGGCAGTCGCGGGTCAGGCGGATACCTTGTTCGAAGGCGGTCAACGAATCTTCCAGCGACAGCTCGCCGTTTTCCAGGCGCTCAACCAGCGTTTGCAGATCAGCGAGGGACTGTTCGAAATCCAGTGCAGCTTTCTTGCGGGCCATGGCGGCTATCTCGGTAACGTTTAACCGGCGCGACACTAGCAGAGCGAGGGCTTTGGGGCAAATCAAGGACGCTTCTCAGAGGTCATAACGCTACGCCAAAGGGCCGCGTCTCGTCTGCTCGGGGTGGCCTTTTCGTGGGAGATACCCCGCCAGCGCGATCGCGCCGACGAGGTGTAACGCTTACAGCCAGGGATGACGCGGCGGCTTGATGTCATTCAGTACATAGTTGCCGATCGCGTGGAACTTCCAGCGTACGGGGTCGTGCAGGGTGTGGGTGCGTGCGTTGCGCCAATGACGGTCGAGGCCATACTCCTCCAGCGTGGCGCGGGTGCCCGCCAGTTCAAACAACTTGTTGCTGGCCAGGAGTGCGGCCTCGGTGGTGAGGATCTTGGCTTCCGCCGTACGGATCGAGGCTAAAGCGACGCTGTCTTCGCTCGGTTCAAGCAGCGCATGGTCGATGGCGTCGGCAGCCAGATCGAGGAGCGCCTCTGCCGCGTGCAGACGAACCTGGATATCGCCGACTTGTTGCAGGATATACGGGTCATCGGTGGCCTTTTCCTGACCGGAATCGATCCATGGCCGAGTGAAGCTGCGCACATATTTCAGGGTGTCTTCCAGGGCGCTGCGGGCCAGCCCGGCGTCAATGGCTGCCTGGAGGAACTGGGAGATCGGCCCGGCGGCGGTGGGGTTGGCAAATGCACGCCAGATCGGGATCACATGACTGGCAGGTACGCGGACCTTGTCGATCAGTACCGTGCCGCTTGCGGTGGTGCGCAGGCCGAAGCTGGACCAGTCATTGACCACCTTGAGTCCTGAGGCATCGCGCGGGACGATTGCCAGGTGCGGCAAACCTTCATCATTGACCGCGACAATAGGAATCCAGTGCGCCAGCAAGGCCCCGGTGGAGAAGAACTTTTGCCCTTCGACGATGAAGTCGTCGCTCTCTGCGCTGATTTTGGTCTGGAACTCTGTAACGTTGCGTCCGCCACGTTCGGAGAAGGCGTTGCCGAAGCGAGTACCCGACAGCGCGAGGTCAAAGAAGACGCGCTTCTGCTCCTCAGTGCCGTCCAGTGCGATGTGGACGAGAATGGCGAAATGGTTCTGAGGCAACTGCCCGAGCGAGGCATCAGCGGCCGCGATTAGTTTAAATACTTCGGCCACCGTGCGGTAACTGGCCCCTAAGCCGCCGTACTGCTTGGGCACGATGATGCTCCACAGCCCGCTTTGCGAATAAGCGTCCAGTTCAGCGAATGGCAGTCGGCGTTCGCGGTCGCGCTGGATGGTTTCTTGGGCGAACTGGTCGGCCAGGCGCTTGGCGGTATCGATGGCCTGGGCCTCGCTTCCGATGCGAGTAGCGGGTGTTTTTGACTGGATTTGCAGGTACGGATCGCTCTGAGTGTCAGTCGCAGCGTTGGGTAGTACGCTCATGATGATTTCCTTTAGAAACGGTAGCCGAGGTTGAGGCTGTAGATAGTGGGATCGACATCGACATTGCCGACCTTGGTGCCGGCGATTTTCACGTCGCTGTTGATCTTCGCGTAGCGCACATCGGTGCCCACACTCCAGTGCTCGTCGATGGCCACATCCACGCCCGCCTGGAAGGCTGGACCCCATGAATCGGAGAGCTCAAGTTTGGCGCCGCTGTCCAGGTGCTCGTCGAGGAAGTGGGTGTAATTGATGCCTACGCCTACGAAGGGCTGCACTTTGGCGCCGGGCAGGAAGTGGTACTGCAGCGAAACAATCGGTGGCAGGTGGCGGGTGCTTCCAACAGTGTCTCCGTTGAGCTTGAGGTCGTGCTTGAACGGCAAACCGCCCAGCACGTCGACGGCCCAGTGGGGGGTAATGTAGTAATCGATGTTGAAGGTTGGGCCGACAGAGCTGCCGATGTTTATCTTGCCGGGCGAGATGTTGCCGGGGTCGGAGGTCGGCACAATGTCGCTGATACCTACGCGCACTTGCCATGGGCTTTCTGCGTAGACCAGTGGTGCCGCGAGACATAACAGGGCCCTAAGGGCTGTACGTCTTAGCCTGCGATACTGCATAAAGAACTTCCTTGCTTCCAGGTGTAACGGACAGCGTGTTATGAACGCCGACAGGGTTTGCTCCACCACGTCCGTACATCCGGTATGCAGGGCAGCACAAGACCTTTTGCAGGCTTCGTGCCATGTATTAACATATTGTTTTTAAACGATTTATTTCGGATATGGTTAAGCGCAAGTGTCTGTCGAGTGACAGTGTTGATGAAGTTCTGTTGCTGGCCCGACAGTCGGTTTTTTGCTGCGCACAATAGAAAAAGGCCAACGCAAGCGCTGGCCTTTTTGGGGGTTGATATCAGACTTTTCAGGCGGTTTGCTTGCTGCCACCCCCAATCTGCCAGACGTAGGGCGGCTCGGTGCCGTTGATTTCCCAGTCGCCGATGATGCGCTCCTTGTAGATCAGCGGATTGTGCGAGGCCGCTGTGCGGGCATTGCGCCAGTGCCGGTCGAGTTGCTTGGTGGTGCTGGTGGCCGACGCGCCCAGTGCGTTGAACAGGTCGCTGGTGGCGCGTAGCACCAGTTCGGCGATTGCCACTTGCGCCTGGGCAGACTCCAGCTCTGCGGCGATGTTGGCATCACGCTCTGCGTGTTCGTCCTTGCCGAAGTGTGCGACGTAGGCCCGCTGTGAGGCGTGCACGGCACGGATTGCGGCAGCTTCGGCGGCGTAGACCTGGGCCGAAGCCTTGCCCACGACCTGCTGGACCTGTGCATCTGCGCTGGCTGACGACGCGTTGCCCGTGCTGAAAATGCGTGTGCGCGTGCGCACTTCCTCGGCGATGTCGCGCACGGCGGCACGCCCCGCCCCTACCAGTACGGCCAGCAGCGTCAATTGATAGAACGCTGTCTGGTATTTGAAGCGGGTAGAGAAATCGATGATGTTCTCTTCTTCGACCACTGCGTTCTCGAATACCGACGTGCCGCTGCCGGTCGTGCGCTGACCGAAGCCATCCCAGTCGTCGCTCTGACGGACGCCCGGTTGCTGGACCCTGACAGCCGCGATCACATCTGCGCCGTTGTCATCGCGCTGGGCATACACGTCGATCCAGTCGGCGAAAAGACTGCCGGTGCTGTAGAACTTGGTGCCATTCACCACCCACTGCTCACCCTGGCGGCTGACGCGAGTAATGACCTGGCCGATCTTCACGCCGCCCACCTCGGTCCAGGCATTGCCGACCAGTTCACCGGCGACGAAGCGTTTGAACCAGACGATCTGGGAGTGAGTGGCGTGGGCGTTGAGACGATCCTCGACAAAGGCCAAGTGGCCACGCAGCGTCTGCGGCAGATTGGAGTCGGCTTCGGCCAGTTCGATCAGCAACTGGAACAGTTGCGGCAGCGAGGCGCCGGCTCCACCGTATTCGACCGGGATCCGGACCGCGCCGAGACCGGCCTCTTTCAGCCATTTGACCTGCTCGAAGGGCAGTACGCGGTTGCGTTCGCGCTCCACCGCACCTTCGGCGATACGCGCAAAAATCGGCCTGAAACGCGCAGCGAGCTGCTCGTAGTCGGCGCCAAGGGACAGGGGGGTTAAAGGTTGATGACTAGACATTGATTGAACTCCTCTTGGACGGTACTGCGCGTCAGCTCAGGTCGGAAAATTTGGATGGTTTGGTCTTGTCGGTGGCGTTGGCCCTGTCCTTGAACGCACCGCGATATTGAGCTGCAGGGTGATCGGCTGCGGCGTATGCCGAGTCGCCGTCGAGCAGGTTTTCCCGCAGGGTGTTGCCTTCATAGGAGGTACGCACACGGCCCCGACGTTGCAATTCGGGGACGATGTACTCGACGAAGTCCACAAACGTCCCAGGTGTAATGGCGTAGGCCAGGTTGAAGCCGTCGATACCGCCGACATCCACCCAGCGCTCCAGTTCATCGGCCACGGTTTTCGGGCCGCCCACCAGCACGGGGCCAAGGCCGCCAATGCTGCGGTGTTTGATGATGTCGCGCGGTGTCCATTTGCGGTCTGGGTCGGCAGTGGCGAGCAGTTCCAATACCGAGCGGATGCTGTCGTTGTCGATGGCTTCCAGGGGTTGGTCTGGGTCGTACTCGGAGAAGTCGATGCCGGTCCAGCCGCCGTAGAACGACAGCATGCCTTCGCCATTGCTGTAGCTCAGGTAGTCCTGGTACTTGGCCTGCGCAGCCTCATCACTTTCGGCGGTGATTACCGTGAGCAGCGTAAATACCTTCACCGAGTCGCGCGTACGACCTGCCTCCACGGCGCGGTCACGGATGTCATCGGAGACCTCACGCGCTTGTTCAGGAGTGGCCGGGCTGATGAACACGCCTTCGGCATGTTTGGCGGCAAAGGCACGGCCACGGGTGGATGCGCCGGCCTGGAAAATCACGGGCGTGCGTTGCGGCGACGGCTCGGACAGGTGGATGCCGGGCACGTCGAAATACTTACCTTTGTGATCGATGGGATGAACCTTGGTCGGGTCGGTGAAGATGCCTCTCTCACGGTCGCGCAGTACCGCGTCTTCATCCCAGGAACCCTCCCACAATTTGTAGGTGACATCGAGAAACTCGTCGGCAATTTCGTAGCGTTCGTCGTGGGAGATCTGCTGCTTGAGGCCGAGATTGACTGCGGCGCTGTTCAGGTAGGAGGTCACCACGTTCCAGGCCACGCGGCCTTTGGTCAGGTGGTCGAGGGTGGAGAACTTGCGCGCCAAGGCATACGGTTGCTCATAGGTCAGCGCGGACGTCACACCGAAACCCAGGTGTTTGGTCACGGTGGCCATGGCCGGCACTTGAAAGAATGGGTCGTTCACGGGCACCTGATCGGCATCAATCAGCGAGGTTTCCACCGAGCCGCGATAGACGTCGTAGACACCTACAACGTCGGCGATAAACACGGCGTCGAAATAACCGCGTTCGAGCAACTTGGCCAGGTCGACCCAGTAGTCGAGGTCTTTGTATTTCCACGCCTGGCTTTCCGGGTGACGCCATGTGCCAGCGGCCTGGTGGCTAACACACGTCATTTCGAATGCATTGAGGATAATGCGAGATGCCATAGTCGGTTAACTCCTTACTCGATAGGTTCATTAAGCGCACGTGGCACGTTGAACGATTGTTTACTGGGAGATTGCACAGTCCGTGCCGAGTCAGGAGAGCGAGGTAATACAAGGGCTCTGGCTGTTTTGTTGAGTCAGCAAGTGTTTGCCTGGCAACACTTTGCTGTTTGATTGAGCGATATTAAACAGTGGCGTCCGCCGGTTGTTTGGGCGGTGAGTTGAGGGGGCTTACAGTGCCTTGAGAGGCCTCGCCGCGTCTTCGACGCTGCGCTGTCGCGGAGCAAACTGGGTTGCGATTTGTGTGTCGTGGTTGGTGGTGTGTCAGGTGAGCCGCCTTCGCAGGCAAGCCTGCTCCCACAGGATTTTGATCTGCCTTTGGGTTTTTGTGTGAATTGAGTATCGAATTACGGCAAGGCCCCTTGCGGCGACCCCCGGAGCAACGCCGGAGCGAGGGAAATCCTCGCCTAAGCGAGGATCCGCATGGAGGGGCAAGCGTTTTGGGGTACCTTTTTGTGGTCCGGCATTCCGGCGTTTGTAAAAGGTTCCTCGCGGTAAGAGCGAAACCGTAATTCCAGCACACAAAAATGCCGGATATACACACCAAGACCAGCGCCAACACATTGTTTTTAAAAGATTAAAAAGCAGTTTGATGGGGGTGGGGAAGAATTAACTTAACTGTGCGAGAAGGCCGGGCAGCACGCCCGGCCAAGCCATTGATTCCCTGCGGGGGGTAAGGCTCAGGAATAAAAACTGGGTGTGGGCGGTGTCTGCTTCAAGGCCCACTCGCCGAGTTCGCGGATGCGATAGTCCACAGGGTCGTGCAGGGTCTGAGTGCGCAGGTTGCGCCAGTAGCGGTCGAAGCGCCGCGAAGCGTTGGTCGCGCGGGCGCCGGTGACTTCGAACAGGCGGTTGCACACGTCCAGGCCGATCCGCGTGGCGTAGACTTTGGCGCTACCGATGGCGAGGGCCAGCTGCGCGCGTTCCTCTGCTTCCAGGTTTTCGGCTTTATTCCAGGCGTGGTCGAACCGTGTATTGGACCGTTCGGCCAGTGCGCGAACGGCTTCCAGCCCCGCCCAAAACTCTCCGTAGTGGGCCAGCACGTACGGGTCGTCAACGGCTTTGCTGACATCGGACTTGAACCAGGGCCGCGCCTCATTAACCGTATAATCTCGAGCCTGTTCGAAGGCGCCTTCGGCGATCCCCAGGAACAGGTTGACGAAGGTCAGTTGCGCCAGCAACGGCCTCAGGCTGGAAAAGTGAGTGCTCAGCGGGCCTGGATCGAGGAGCAGTTCGTTCTCCTCGATTCGCACGCGTTCAAAGCTGGCGCTGCCGCTGTCGGTCTGACGTTGGCCCATGTTGTTCCAGTCGCCGTGCAGCGTGATGCCGGTACGGTTGGTAGGAATGGCCGCAATCAGCAGCTTGCCAGCAAGGCCGTCATCCAGCGCCGAGGCGATCAGCATGTCGGAGTCACTGGAGCCAGAGCAGAAGCTCTTGGTGCCCGAGAATTCGCGCCAGCCGTCGAAACGGGTCGACACGGTGCGGGTGTCCAGAGGATTGAGGGCGTTACCCCAGAACCAGTTCTTGCGGGCGGTCTGTTCCAGCAGGGGTTGCCATTGATCTGGCCTGGCGAACAGGCGCACGGTGGCCAGCATCAGGTGCTGGAAGCCAAAGACGTGGGCGATGGAGCTGTCGACTTTGGCGAACTCGCGAACGATATTCAGGGCTTCGCTCCAACTGGCACCGAGGCCGCCGAACTCGCGGGGAATACTGAGGGCGAGCAAGCCGCTGTCGCGCAGGGCGTCGCGCTCGGCCTTGGGGGTGCCGCCGCGTTCGTCGCGTTCGGCAGCGGTCTTGGCAAATCCGACCGCCAGACGACGGGCGATCTGCAAGGGATCGTTTGGGGTGGTCACAGGTGACTCCTTGATTGGCTAGGGCGCACGCCGTCACCGAGGTTATGCGCCGGGCAGTCCCGCGTGTAGGCGGGTGCCTGTCCCGGCGTTCATCCAAATTACGTTACAGTCCGAACAACCTTGCCGCGTTGCCATAGAGCAATTTATCCAGCACTGCCCCGTTGAAACCGAGGGCCTGGGCGTCGTCGATGGACTGGCGGATCGGCCGGAACGGATAGGACGAACCAAACAGCAACTGGTCGCCGAGGAAGCTGTTGGCCGCCTGGACATAGGCTTCGCTGCCGGGCTGGAACAGGTACATGTCCGGCACCAGATAAATGTTCGGGTAGCGGAAGGCGACGCCGATGGCCTGCTGCACGTTCGGCCAGTAGCCGTGGTAGCAGACGATGGACAGTTGCGGGAACGCCTGGGCCACTTTCGCCAAGTGGCCGGGGTTGTTGAAAGCCGGGTCTGGCGTGGTGGGGCCGCTCATCAGGAACAGCGGAATACCGCGCTGTTGCAGATGTTCGTAGATCGGCCAATAAAGCGCATCGTCGGGATGACGAGCAGGTGCACCAAAGCCTGGCTCCAAGTCGATGCCGGCCAGACCGAGCACATTGATCGCGCGGTCGATTTCAGTGATGGCGCCACCAATACCTTGCAGGGCGGGATCAATACTCCCGATGCCGAGCAGCTCGTCATGGCCATGAACGATGCTGTGAATCAAGTCGTTGGGCAGGTGCTGGCTTGGGGTGTGGCGGCCGACCACCACTGCCTTGCTCAGCCCCGCATCGCGTACTTCGTCGAGGAAGCCCTCGGGCGTATGCGACCGGGTGAAGTGCTCATCGCTGCCGCGAGTGCCCACTCGGCGATTAAGCCAGCGCGCGGTGTCGTACTCCGGGGAGCCAGGTGTGGCGCCGAAGAAGTCATGGAGGTACGCCGGCCGGCAGCGCATATCAATGACTTTCATGCGGCTGCCTCATCTTTTGCTTGTTTCTTGCCTGCGCGAACGTCGAACGCTCCCCCGGTCAATACCTGATCGCTCACGGTGACCGGCTGCTTGCCTGGCAGCAACGGGAACACCAGTTCAGCAAAGCGGAAGGCTTCTTCCAGATGGGGATAGCCGGACAGGACAAAACGGTCGACGCCAAGGGCGGCGTATTCCAGCAGGCGTGCGGCGACGGTCTGTGGATCACCCACCAGCGCGGTGCCAGCGCCGCCGCGTACCAGGCCAACACCGGCCCAAAGGTTAGGCGACACTTCCAGCTTGTCACGCTGCCCGCCATGCAGGGCGGCCATGCGCCGTTGGCCTTCGGAGTCCATCTTCGCGTAGTTCTGCTGCGCGTCAGCGATGGTGTCGTCGTCGAGGTGGCTGATCAGTTCCTCGGCTGCGGCCCACGCCTGCTCGTTGGTTTCGCGCACGATCACATGCAGGCGCACGCCGAAGTGCACCGTACGGCCGTATTTTTCTGCGCGTGCACGCACGTCGGCGATCTTTTCGGCCACTGCGGCGGGCGGCTCGCCCCAGGTCAGGTAGGCATCGACATGCTTGGCGGCCAGTTCATGGGCTACCGGTGAGGAGCCGCCGAAATACAACGGCGGATGGGGGCGCTGGACCGGCGTGAAGAAGTTCTGCGCACCTTCCACCCGCACATGCTTGCCAGCGAAATCCACGGTGTCGCCGCTGAGCAGTTGGCGCCAGACGGTGAGGAACTCGTCGGCGGCTTCGTAGCGTTGGTCGTGATCGAGGAATATGCCGTCAGCGGCTAATTCAGTGGCGTCACCGCCGGGTACCACGTTGAGCAGCAAGCGTCCGTGGCAGGCCTGGTCCAGTGTCGCGGCCTGGCGCGCAGATGCCGTAGGGTTGCCGAGCGAAGTGCGCAGCGCCACCAACAGTTTGATGCGCTGGGTCACAGGCACCAGGCTGGCGGCGGTGATCCACGGATCCAGACAGCTGGCGCCTGTAGGGATCAATAGGCCGTCATAGCCAAGGTTCTCGGCGGCCACAGCGATCTGTCGCATGTATTCGTTGGTGGCCGGGCGACCGCTGTCGGACTTGCCCAAATACCGGGTGTCGCCGGAGGTGGGTAGAAACCAGAAAATATCGAGATTCATGAACACAATCCTCGTTGCAGGGTTAGGCGTCACTGGCCTCGGGCGAGGTGAGTGGCGACGGGGCGTGCAACGCAGGGCGAGTACGGCTTTGTTATGGGCGCTTGCTTGAGCAAGTCTGTGAGGAGCGGGCTGACAGACAAGAAATAGCAAGTGGTGTGCCAGAATCTCAACCTGCTGATTTATATAAGATTAGTTTTTGTGGGGAGAGGGTGCGCTGTTGCTGTAGGGGGTAAAGTGTTTGATGACTGTTTGCGTAGCAACAGTTGAGGGCTGGGGCTGTCGCACAGCAAACTGGGTCATGTAGGAGCTGCCGGAGGCTGCGATAAGGTTGGCACGACCTTCAGCGGTCTCAAGAGAGCGACCGGTTCCATCGGACGCGACCCCGGGGCGATCGCAGCCTTCGGCAGCTCCTACGAACCTGCGTTTGGCTGAAAACCAAATAACACTTATTCTTTATTTTTAAATTAGTTACAGGTTTGTTTGAGGGGCGTTTTCGCAATGCTATCGCTAACCTCTGACAGCGCGCGAAAGCCTGCTTACAACGGCTGGCCCAACGTGCATGAGTCCAGCAATGTCAGGCGTTTCTCCTTGCGCAGCAATTGCTCGATTGCATGCAGTTCCAGCGGTGGGCTGAAGAGGTAGCCTTGAATCTGATCGCAGCCATGGCGCCGCAGAAAGTCCAGTTGTTCGTCGGTTTCCACGCCTTCGGCGATGACGTCCAGCTTCAGGCTATGGGCCAGGTGGATGATGGTCAGGACAATGGCGGCGTCTTCCGAATTGACGGCTACTTCACGGATAAAGGAGATATCGATTTTCAGCTTGTCGATTTGAAACCGGCGCAGGTAGGACAGGCTCGAATAGCCGGTGCCAAAGTCATCGATCGATATCTTTACGCCCAAATCGCGCAATTTCTGCAGGCTGGAGATGGTGCGTTCGGTATTGACCATAAGGGAGCTTTCGGTCAACTCCAGCTCCAGCAAGTGCGCTGCAACACCGTTGTCCGTGAGTGCGCGGATGACATCTGTCCACAGCTCGTCTTCGTGGTATTGGCGGGCGGAAACATTCACTGAAACTGGAATCGGGCCGATGCCCGAGCGTTGCCACTGAGCGATTTGCTGACAAACCGAGGCGATCACCCATTTACCGACCCGGATGATCATCCCGGTATCTTCCAGTGTCGAAATAAAGGCCAGGGGTGAAATCAAACCATGGCCGGGACGCTGCCAGCGCAACAATGCTTCCAGGCCGCAGACACGTCCATCGCCCAGGCGGACCTTGGGCTGATAGTGCAGGACGAACTCTCCATTTTCCACGGCTTTGCGCAGGGCTGTTTCCAGCTCAAGGCGAGCCAATACGTCGGTGTTCATTTCGGCCGTAAAGAATCTATAGCTGTCGCGGCCGGCTTGCTTGGCCCGGTACATGGCGGTGTCGGCGTATTTGATCAATGTATCCGGGATGGTGTCATCATCTGGGTAGAGGGCAATCCCGATGCTTGCCGTCACCAGGATTTCATGGCCCTTGAGATGGAAGGGCGCACGCAGTTCCTCGCGGACTTTGTTGACCACCGAGGTCGCGCTTTTCTGGCCGTCCTGCATCATCAGGATGAGCGCAAACTCGTCGCCTCCCAGCCGTCCGACGGTGTCCCGGATATGCACGCACTGCACTAGACGGTTACTGAGCTGGCGCAGTAGTTCGTCGCCGATGGCGTGCCCGAGGGTGTCGTTGACGTTCTTGAAGCGGTCCAGATCGATAAACAGGACCGCCACTTGCCACCCCTCATCTGCGGCTTGAGCGAGGATGATTTGCAGGGTGGCATAAAACAGGGTGCGGTTGGGCAGGCCGGTGAGGGCATCGTAATGGGCCATGTGTAGCAGGCGCTTATCGGCCTCTTTTCGCTCGGTGATATCGCGCACGACCCCGACGATGATCCATTCGTCGCCCGATCGATACGCTTGACGGCGAATCTCGACCTGCACGTGCGATCCGTTTTTGCGCCGCATTTTGGTTTCGGTCAGTTCGCTGGAATCCCGGCCAGCGATAATGCTGTCATACAGCACCTGCAAATCCGCCGTAGAGGAACCGTCCAATTCCCCGGGGCACATCTGCAACAGTTCGTCGCGGCTATAGCCGAGCATGTCGCAGGCGCTGGCATTGAATTCGACGAAGCGCAGGGTGCTGCGATTGATGAGCGTGATCGCGTCCGCGGTGACGTCCATCGCCGTGCGAAACTGCTGCAGGTCTGCAGTGCGTTGCTGTACCTGATCTTCCAGCCTGGCGCTGTGCCTGCGAAGCAAGTCGCCGAACGTTTTGAGCCGCAGCAAATTACGCACCCGCAGCCACAGTTCAGATCGGTCCACGGGCTTGCTCAGGAATTCTTCGGCGCCCGCTTCCAGGGCAGCTAAACGCGCACTACGGTCGCTCAATGCAGTGAGCATGATGATCGGAATACCTGAGGTCTCGGCGTTGGCCTTGAGATGGCAGGTGACCTGACAGCCATCCATTCCGGGCATCATGACGTCGAGCAGAATCAAGTCTGGCGGGGCGTGCTTGATCATGGCCAACGCCTCTTCGCCACTCACGGCGGTGCGGGTCAGATACCCCTCGTGCTGCAACAGCAGTCCCAGCAGTTTGCGTACCTGGGGGTCGTCGTCGACGATCAGTACAGTTGCAGACGAGCCGGTCATGGGTTTGGCCCGGGCTGAGTCGTGGGAGGGGTGCTCAGTCCCGCACTGCTGCTCAACAACGTGTCGATCGCCGCGTACAGTTCCCGGTAGCGCAGAGGCTTGGCAATGTAGCCGTCGCACCCGGCGATCTGGCTTTTTTCCTTGTCCTCCTTCATGGCCATCGCCGTCAGTGCTATGACGGGGATCTTGGCCGTAGCAGGGTCCTGTTTTAGCAAGGCGGTAGCGGCAAGCCCATCCATCCCGGGCAACTGAATATCCATCAAGATCAAGTCTGGCTGCTTGTCGCGCGCGAGTGTCAGGCCCGTTTCTGCGTCGACTGCGCAAAGCACGGTATGACCCGCATTGCTGAGTAGCAGCTTGGCCAGCTTCATGTTGGCGGCATTGTCTTCAACGATTAGTACATGGGCCATGGAGTTTTCACCCTTGCGTCCTGCTGTCGCAGGGGTTGTCCCAAACCACGTAATGGCAGCCAGACCACAAAGCGCGCGCCGGCCCCTACCAGACTGGCAACCGCCACGCTGCCGCCGTGTAGCTGGGCGAGCTGCTTGACCATCGCCAGCCCCAGTCCCGTGCCCTCGAATTTTCGTGCCAGGCTGCTGTCGATCTGGCTGAATGCCTGGAACAGCTTGGCCATGTCCTCCTGGGAAATACCGATGCCGGTATCGCTCACGCAGAGCTCAAGGAATTGCGTATGTTCGCTATCGGCGAGGGGGAAACCGTGCGCCGGCCAGTCGCCAACCAGCGTCCCCACGGCATCGCGATCGACTCGGCGGGCGGAGAGGATTACACAGCCCCCGTTGGCACTGAACTTGACCGCATTGGCCAGCAAGTTGTAGACGATTTGCTTGGTCTTGCGCGGGTCCAGCACGAGCACACCAAAGTCTTCGCCGGTTTCCAGTTCCAGGCGAATGCGTTGGGCCGCGGCCTTTTCCCTGACGATCGACAAGCTATTGCCCAACAGGCTCTGCAGATCAACCGATTCCAATTCCAGAGCCATCATGCCCGCTTCAACTTTTGACAGGTCGAGGATGTCATTAATCAGCGACAACAAATGCTGGCCGCTGGTGAAAATATCGCCGACATATTCGAACTGAGTCTCGCTCATTTCGCCCCCCAGACCATCCTTGAGTGCCTCGGAAAATCCGATGATGGCGTTCAAGGGCGTGCGCAATTCGTGCGACATGGTGGCCAGGAATTCGGACTTCATGCGGCTGGCATGTTCCAGCTCAATATTTTTTTCCTCCAGGGTGCGCTCGAAGCGTTTGCGCTCCGTCACGTCGCGGGCGGCAGCGAAAACCCCCTGTAGCTTGCGGTCGCGGTCATGAAACGTGGCGGCGTTGTAAGACACCACCGTCTCCGTGCCGTTATGCGCACGCACGGTCAGTTCGTAGTCGCTGACCTTGTGCTCACTGAGTACGCGCTGGATGGCTGCATCTGCGCGCACCGGGTCGGTAAAGAATTTTTTGCAGGGCGCGCCGATCAGTTCATCACGGGTGCGGCCAGTGAGGGCCATCATCTGTTGGTTAACGTCGGAGATGATCCCTTGGGGATCGGTCATCATCAGCGCATCGATATTGGATTCGATCAGGGAGCGCGTGTAGAACTGCTGATCACGCAAGCGCTGATCGAGCAATGCCTGGGCGGCCTCCTCCTGCTTGCGTGCGGTGTTGTCAGTGCCAATCAATAGATAGCCAATGATGTCGTCTTGAGCATCGCGCAGAGCGGTCACCGAAACGATGGCCGAGAAACGACTGCCATCCTTACGGATGTAGGTCAGCTCGTAAATGTCCTCGATACCCCGCGACGCTTTGAATACAAGGGCCTCGAAGCCCGGGGTGATCGGTGTGTCAAGCGCCAGGCTGAGCGCAGCCGCGCGCGCGATCAACTCTGCAGGGTCGGAGATATCGGCCGGGGTGATCAGGTTGACGACGTCCAGCGCCTCATAGCCGAGCATGCGCTCAGCGCCGACGTTGAAAATCTGAATCACACCCTTTTCGTCAGTGGCGATACTGGAGAAATAGGCGCTATTAAAAATAGCGTCCTGCAGGGCGCCTGTCTTGAGCAAGGTCTCCTGTCTACGGGATTCGACTATACCTTCGGCGCGCAACCGTCGTGCACCATCGCCTGAACCGTTCTCGTCCATTGGATTCTTCCGTAAACAATCACACCAGCGAACCAAAAGGCTACGCCACAGAGCATGCTCACAGATTGCCGCGAAAAATGCTGGCGACGAGGAGATGAAGTCCCCTGAAGATAGCAGAAGGCACGGGCCTTCGAGCATTTATTCGAATGGGTTAGGTGTTATGGGTCACTCATACGCGGGTGAGGGCGCCTCGGTGGATTTTTTGAAGCAACTGAAAGTATTGAATGATTTGCGTTTGTAGCCTGCCGGCTACGGTGCGCATATACATCAAGTTGGCGCGGGAAATACGCGAGGTGTAAACCTCTGCTGGCTGTGTGATCAAGATCGCTTGCGACTGTCGTCGCTCTAATGAAACCGGACACCCATTTAGGTAAGAAACCCCCTCCTTAATTTGATCTAAATCAATATTGAGTCGTCGTTGGCGGGCGACTTTGTGAAACGATAATAGTTAAGGCTTGCCAACATGAATATCAACGAGGCGATCTTCGGGCGCCGCTCGACGCGGGAATACACGACAGAAACCGTTGATGAACAAATCATTCGTCAATTGATCAACGCCGCAGTCCATGCGCCCAGCGCGGTAAACCAACAGCCGTGGACGTTCACGGTGATACGTGATCAAGGACTGCTAGATCGAGTCTCGCGCGAAGCGAAGGCCTACATGCTCACGAAGATGCCCGTAAGGACCCAGTCCGAGCACTTTCATTCGATGCTCAATGATCCCGATTTTCAGATCTTCTACCATGCGCCGGTACTCATCTTGATCTCGGGGAGCACGCAAGGTCAGTGGATCGTCGAAGACTGCGCATTGGCTGCCGAGAATCTGATGCTCGCCGCGTACGCTGACGGACTCGGCACCTGTTGGATTGGTTTCGCCCAAAGTTTTCTTAATACTCCGGATGGCAAGAATGCACTTGGACTGCCCGCCGAATGTGCGCCAGTTGCGCCAATCATCGTTGGCCATCCGAAATCCGTGCCTGTCCCCGTTCAGCACAAGGAGCCGGAGATCCACTGGATTGGGTGACTAGGACGACGCACTACGAAGCCACTTGAAGCGAGCACTTGCCTGGTGAAGTTATTGAATATTGCGATGAAATCAGAAGTTTTCCTCCGTCTCTATGCGGAAAAAAACGGGCGATTCTCAGATGATCGCCCTATAGCAGTGAGTGTGTGGAGCTGTCGAATCGTTATTACACGGGCAGCTTTGTGGCGCTGAGGTAGGCCATGCGATCGATGGTTATGGCTTGACCGGCTTCAACGGTCGGGCGCATGACCTTCTCGAAGAGTTGCTGTTCTTCTGACGTGAACTGTTCCGCGAAGATGACGCTGAGGGACGGTGCCCAGGGGTGTGGCGAGCTTCCGATGAAGGCATCCCAGCTCTTCACGACCGTAGGAAAAACATCAATGTGGAGCTCCAAATGGATCTCGCCGAAGCCCGCGCCGTGTAGGAAGTTAAGCAAATCGCGTTCAGAATAGTTAGCGATGGGACTATTGGCGGCTTTCTCTTCCGTATCGGGAAACTGTGCAGCCTTCCACCGATGCAGAAGCGGCAGGAACTTGTCTGCCGACGACGACTCTTGCGCATCGACAAGTTGCTTCAGCGCTCGGGTGCTGAACGCCTCATCCTGAAATATTGGCTCGGCAATCGAGATACGGCCACCGGGTTTGAGAACGCGGTGAATCTCACGTATAGCAGCCTGCTTGTCCAAAACGTAGGCGAGAACAGAGCGAGTTGTGACCGCGTCGACGGATGCATCGCCGATGTCATCGAGCTTATCAACGCTGCATTGCAGAAAAGAGCATTGCTGCCGAACGTCGCGCTGGATCGCAATCGACTCGGCGTAACGGAGCATGGGGCCTGAGATGTCCGTGAGGGTAACGCCAAGCGATGGGCCAATGCGTTCGATGGCGCGGAATGCAACGAGACCTTCGCCGGTCCCCACGTCGACGAGCGTCATGCCCGACGCCAGTCTGGCGCCGTCGAGTACGCGATCGGCGTAGCGATCGACCATTGAACGGGTCGCGAGATCGTAGTCAGCATCGTCGGCGTGGCGGCGATGCAGGAGCCACTCGGACTACATATCGGATTGAACGGGTTCGACGCTGGTCATCGTGTTTGTACTCATTGGGATCGGGATCAGTTGGCCACTACAGTGACCTATGTCGCATCACCAAAAGGCTAATGAGGGAGTGAATCAGCCCCGCCTGTTGTTCAACGTGCCCGCTATTGAGGCGGTTGAACGAGCAGGCAGAGGCATCGGGCCAATTCAGATCATCGATTAAGCCTTGGTGTTAATAATCGTACCAACACTACCTGAGGTAGCCTTGGCCTGCTCCACTTCGCCTGGCTTGCTGCCGTCATGGTCGCCATCACTGTCGACCGGTTTTGCTTGTGCCTGCTGTGGTTTGATCTGTGCGGTAAGAGGCACGTGTACGCTAGTCGAGCTACCAATTGCAGATGTCATTTTGATTCCCTCAAGGAAATACCAATTTGAGCTAATGCCATCGGCTGACTTTTCAGAAGCATGAGGGAGACGCTGCAAAAATAGCCAGCGGCCCCACTCCTGTGAACATCTGCGCGCGCCATGCAGAATTGGTAGCCCATCCGTGCTGTCACACTCAATCCGGAAAGGGAGTTGCCGACACTGAAAATAGCCGCATAAAAGCACAGCTGACGCGACAACCATCCCGACACCGGGGGCTAGGCCCCGGCAACGGCGCGCATATACATCAAGTTGGCGCGGGAAATACGCGAGGTGTAAACCTCTGGTAGCTGTGTGATCAAGAATGCGTGTGACGTGACTGCTGGGGAATATCAACTACCGCCTATCCCAGCAAGGTTTACATTGGCTTCGGTAGGTCCTGTGAAGGCACTGGGCTAGGAGCAGGCTTGCGGTATCCATTTGAAGCGGTAGGGCGCTCCAACTCGTGACTGCTGAAATGTAACTGTCTCTGGGTAGAAGAACCGGTTGATGACGTTATGGCATCCGTTCATTGGAAGCACACGAGTTGATGCTTGTGAGCTACAAATTTGAACCGATAAACTAATTTTGATGCTCGTGAGCTACAAAAAAATACTGAATCAACCCGTGGCTAAGATTGAGTGAAGAGACAAACGAATCTTGCGAAGCTGTGTCTCTGGGGCTACATTAATCGACAGAATATAGATTTTTGATGCTCGAGGGCTACAAATGACCACCCTGTTCGATGTGTCCGAAATGCTGAAGCAGGCGCGAGGTGAGGCTCGCTTGAGTCAGGATGCCTTAGCCAGCCGTGCCGGCGTATCACGTTCGACGGTAGCGCGTATGGAAACCATGGCTAAAGGTGATATGAGCGTCTCGGCCCTTGTCCGTTTATTGGAAGCGGTTGGGTATGACTTAAAGCTGGTAAAGGCCGGTCATGAACGTACGGTCGAGGACATCCTCGCCGAGCAGCGTTCCGGAGCTTTTGATTCATGATTCTAGACGTCCATGTCAGCGGAAAAACGGTCGCCAAGCTCTACCGAGAGCGTGATGAGTACGTCTTGAAATACCTTCCCGGTACAGCTGCGGAGGATTTTGTCAGCTTGGCATTACCGGTTCGTGAGGCCCCCTGGCGCTGGCCTCGCGACCTTTTCCCGTTTTTTCGGCAGAACCTGCCTGAGGGGTATTTGCTTGGGGTCATCCGCGAAGAGTTTGGTGCGCTGCTTGATGGCACCGACTTATCACTGTTAGCCGTAATTGGCGGCGCGGGAATTGGCCGAGTGACGGTTACGCCTGAAGGCGTCATGCCGGGCATCGAAATGGAGCCGTTGGAAATAGGCCATCTGCTGACCGCTGAAAACACGACCGAGCATTTTGCGACGCTGGTGCGCCGTTACGCACGTGCGGCTATCTCTGGCGTTGTGCCCAAGTTCATCGCACAGGATGTTGCGCATGACGCTTTGCCATTGGGTAAGCCCACGCTGCGCACCGGTTTTCACATCATTAAAGGCTCGGACGACACTACGCCTTACCTGGGCTTCAACGAGTTTTACACCCTGCGTGTGCTGGAGCGGTTACAGGTCGTGCCCGTAGCCACATGCCGCATGTCAGAGGATGGCCGAGTTCTGGTGGTGGATCGTTTTGATGTCGATGAAAACGGCCTGCCGTGCTTTGGGCTGGAGGATGCATGCGGACTTTTGGGCTTGCCGCCCCACGAGAAATACGCGACCACCACGGAACGAGTATGGAACGCCACGCGGGCCTACATACCTGGAGAGCGCCTGCGCGAGCAACGTGAGCACTTCGGTTGGCATATTTTGGCGAACTACGTGGTACGTAACGCCGACTGCCATGCCAAAAATATTGCGTTGTATTACACCTCGCGAGCGGACGTAGGGTTTACGCCGGTCTATGACTTGGTGACCACTCAGGCCTATCCTCGTTTCGCTGCGAATCCGCCAGCTTTGTCCGTCGGTGGTCGGCAAATCTGGGCGCCGGGGCGTACGCTCGAGACCTTTTTTAATGGCCGCTTAGGTATCGCCCCGCGCCAGTACCTTGCGATGGTCGAGCAGCTATGCGAGTCTGCTGTCGCCGTGGGCAAAGAAGTGATCGAAGCCGCAAAGAACGAGCCCGCTTGGCGCGATGTGGCCAAACACATGGTGCATGCCTGGAACGAGGGGATGGAGACGCTACGCAGCCCAAGAGCGGCCCCGCACTTTCGGGGGCTGGATACCGCCATCACCGAGGCGGGTTTCTCAGGCCTTCGAACGCCAGAAAAGACTCGGGAGCAGATCGGTCGTTCTGAGTTGTTGGCGCCGAGAAAGCGATGACGGAAACCAGGTATCGGGGAAGCATGTGCTAACCCGATACCGATGCAGGGGGTTGTACTGCAGAACTCTCCTCGGCAATTAATTCTGCCATCTGGCATACGCAAGCTCCGCCCGGGCACCATCCCCTCAATTTTTTAGCACCTGCCGAGCGGGCGCGTGAGTGCTTTAGCAAGACCGTCGCGGTTTCTCGTAAATGAAAATAGTTTTGCCGCAGGCATTAAAAAGCCGGCTTGTGGTTAGCTTTTTATCAATATAAGTATTTGAAAAAATACACAAGTTATCGTTTTTTATAAATCCTTAAGTTGCCCCATTTGTTTCTCCACTTTTTCCTGATTTTTCCTGATTTTTCCTGCAGAAGTCCGAAACTTTTTAGCGGGTTTTTCTTCACGTTTTTGCATTGAGCCGTCATCGGAAAAAATTGTCGAGGAGACCCTGACTATTGAAGGTATGCGTCCGGGCATCCCGTCTTGCGCAACTAAACCGGTTGCCACCTATGCGGCAGCAACTCGAAAATCTCACTCGCGCGCTGCGTCGGCAGGCGCGTGAGGACGTCCTTCAAATAGGCATACGGATCATGCCCGTTGAGCCGCGCTGACTGGATCAAACTCATGATCGCAGCCGCCCGTTTGCCGCTGCGCAGTGATCCAGCGAACAACCAGTTCTTGCGATTATGCCAAGCTTGGCATAACCGCAATTATCCGCAGTCGAAAATTATGCTCAGTTCGCCCGTACCCGGTTTCGTGATCGCATAGCCCGCCTGCTTTCCGGGTTTCCTGGCGCGTTTCGGGCACGCCATAATTTTCGGTGGTTTCCTATAGAACACCTCCCCCTCTACAGGAGTACACCATGCCTGCGGATCAATACCTGGCGAGACTTTCTTGCCGCCAAGAATTCAATAACAGCCCGCTCGGCGCCACCGTCCCCCCTTACGTCGAAGGCCTGCTTACCCAGCGCTACGCTAAGTCCACGATCCGCCTCTATCTGCATGCTCTGGCCCACTTCGGCCATTGGATGGAGGCCGAAACGCTGCGTCTGGAGAGCATCGATGCAGCGCTCACCGAGCGCTTCGTACGCGAGCATTTACCTGCCTGCACCTGTTCTATGTCGTTGCATTCTGGTGTGGCCGATACCCGGGCGGCACTCCGGTATTTGCTGAAGCTATTGGCACACCAACGTCCAGTGAAATCACCCGGAGATGATCCGATCACTGCCGAACTTGGCCGGTTTGGCGATTATTTTCAGAACATCTGCGGCGTGGCACCCCAAACGAATGCTCGTCGATGCAAAGATGTCAGGGCACTTCTCGCTTACTGCTCCGGAGCCGAACCGCTCGTCCTATCACCATTGTCTGGCGCCCAGATTGATACGTTTCTGGCTACATTAATCCCGCGCTTGCGACCGGCATCGCTGCGGGTGGTGTGCAACAATTTTCGTAGCTATTTTCGTTACCGTGCCTTGCTGGGGGAGTCGACGGACGCACTCTCGGCGACGCTCCCGAGGGTCGCGGACTGGCGGCATGCCACCTTGCCCAAGGCACTTTCGGACGCCCAACTGGAGGCGTTTCTCAAGGCGTTCGATTGCTCAAATCCAGTCGAACTGCGTGACTACGCCATTGCACGCTGCCTGCTTGACCTTGGCTTGCGTGGCGATGAAGTGGCCCACCTGACACTGAAGTCGGTCGACTGGCGCAACGGCACGCTTACGCTCGACACAAGCAAGAGCAAACGCGTACAGCAATTGCCCCTCCCACGAGGCGATCGCCCGCTATCTGCGACACGGACGACCGCAGACGACCGACCGCAACTTGTTCGTGCGCCACCGTGCGCCCGCCGACACACCGCTCAGCGTGGCAGCCATCCGCAACGCCATGAATCGCGCCTTTGTCCGCTGCGGCTTGCGTGATCAGTTCTGCAATACTCATGTCCTGCGTCGTACCATGGCAACCCGTCTGCAGCGCGCCGGGGCGTCGGTCAAGGAAATCGCCGACCTGCTGCGCCACCGAAGCATCGACACGGCAAGCGCCTACGCCCGGGTCGACCTGGAAGGTTTGCGCGCCGTCGCACTGCCCTGGCCTGGGAGTCGCTCATGAAGACGCCGATCTCCTGGATGTCACACGTCGAGGCGTATTTGGCGCATCGGCGCGGCCTCGGATTCAAGCTGACGATCGATGATACGCAGCTCAGATCATTCGCCCGTTTCGCTAACAAGATCAGCACGGTGGCGCTTGCCGTCGCATGGGCCCGCTCTTCGCAGCGTCCAAACCCACTCACCTGGGCGCGCCGCATTGAGGTTCTACGTGGTTTCGCTCGCTTCTGCCTGCGTCTCAATCCGGCCACCGAGATTCCGCCACGCGGTCTCTTCGGCTCTGCTCACCGGCGGCTAACTCCCCACATCTACACGGCTGCGGAGCTGGTTGCGCTCCTCAAGGCTACCTATGATCTCATTCCAATCAACGGGCTGCGCGCCGTAACCTGCCGGACTGTATTTGGATTGCTGGCCGCGAGTGGGCTGCGTATCGCCGAAGCGCTTGCGCTTACCCGTGCCGACGTCGACTTTGAGGTCGGTGTACTCAACGTCCAGGAGGCCAAGTTCCATAAACGTCGTCTGGTGCCACTACATCCGAGCGTAACCGAGCAGCTGCGCGCATATGCCTCGCGGCGCGACCAACTCGTGCCTCAGCCCGCCTGCGCACAGTTCTTCTTGCGCGATGATGGCCTCCCGGTCAATCAGCGCGCAATGCTGTACTCACTGCAGGCGCTGTGCCGGAAACTCGACTGGCAGCCGCGCGGTGACCATGCACATCACCGTCTGCACGATCTGAGACACACCTTTATCGTGGGCAGTATGCTGCGTTTCTATGAGCAGGGCATTGATTGCGAGCACGCCGTACTGGCGCTATCGACGTACGTGGGGCATGCCAAGGTAAGTGACACCTACTGGTACTTCACCGGTGTGCCGGAACTGATGACGATTGCGGCTGAGCGCTTCCACCGTTATGCACTGGGAGCATCGCAATGAACCCCTTGCTGGCCGATTCTGCCGAATTTTCTGCATTGCTCCAGCGCTTCTTTGCCGAGCGCCTCATTCAACAAAAGAACGTCAGCCCGAGAACGGTGACCGCTTACCGTGACACGTTCCGTCTGCTGCTGCGTTATGCCGAAAGCGAGAGGGGCAAACCGCCCGCCAAGCTGACATTGAACGACTTCGATGCGACATTGGTGCTCGACTTCCTGGCCCATCTTGAAGCCGAGCGCCACAACTCGGTGCGTAGCCGTAACGCGCGCTTGGCAGCCGTGCGAGCCTTTGCCAATTACGTGGCCTTGCAATGCCCGCCAGCTCTGCAGTTGGCCCAGCAAATCTTGGCCATCCCGATGAAGCGGTTCGACAAACCACTGCTCGGATTCCTCTCTCGCGACGAGGTTCAGGCACTGCTCGCCGCGCCCGATGCCAATACATGGTGTGGCCGGCGCGATCGTATCCTGATCGCGCTGCTCTACAACACGGGGGCTCGCGTCTCCGAGTTGATCGGCATCCGCGTGGCTGACGTGACGTTGGAAGCCACGCCCTCGGTGTGCCTGCACGGCAAGGGGCGTAAGCAGCGAACCGTGCCGCTGTGGAAGGAAACGGCCGTCGAGATCCGTCACTGGCTGCAGTACGTTGGTTTGCGGGCGGAGCAGCCCCTCGTACCCAGCCGACGCGGACTGCCGATGACGCGCTGTCGTCTGACTGACGCCCTGCTGAAGTTTCTGGAAAGGCTCTGAAATTATGCAAAGTCGGCAGTGGTGGGCAACCAGGCGCGCTGCCACCACCGCCGCATACCCGACATAATTTCTGACTGCGGATAATTGCGACCTAACCCCCACGGCCGGATCTGGTTCTCCGCCCAATTATTTTCAATGGGTACGACCCCATCATCGAGATAGCGCGAAAGCGCCGTCCAGCGTTTCAGGCTGTAATTCAGAATTTTGCTAATGGCCGAGCCATCATGCACAAGTTGGCGCTGGGCGACCATCTAGGCATGCAAGGCGTCCATCACCGGCACGGCTTTTTCTTGGCGTATTCGGCGGCGTAAATCTGGTTCCAGGTCACGGACGTCGCGTTCGATTTCGTACAGCAGCCGGATGTAGCGCAAGGCCTGCTCGGCAAGCTGGCTCTTGTTGGTCGCGTGTAGCTCGAAAAACTTGCGTCGCGCATGGGCCATGCATGACCGTCCGGCCTTTACCCTTGTCGACAGCGGTCTTCATGTTGTCGTAGATGCCACGACGTGGCACCCCACCTAGCGCGCCAAACCAGCGAGTATGGGCATCGAACAACGTTTCGTGCCCTTGGCTGGGGTATGCGACCAACCTAAACGCGCGACTGGCGCACAGCTTCATGTGGGAGACCTGGGTACGTCGAAACAGGCCGCCAATCAGCAAGCCTTCTTCGCTCTAGTCGAACTGAAAGGCCTCACTAGGTGCGAACGTCAACGGTATAAAGGAACGTAGAGATTTACCTTGCTCACCGCGCCACGAGCGTATGAAGGCCGTGAGCTGGCTGTAGCCGCTGTCGTAACCCTCGGCCTTGATCAACGCCAAAAGTGCTTTGGCGCTCCTGCGTTTTTGCTTTGCCCTAAACGAATCGGCCTTGAGCGCCTACTCCAGCGTCTAGTGGAAAGGACTGAGTTTGTTGAAGGGTGTGCGCCGCTGGTACACCGGCTGGGTTGCTTCGGGCGCTTTGACCCATTTCCGGATGGTATTGCGCGACAGCCCCGTACGCTTGGCTATCTGATGCAGCGACAGCTTGTCGCGAAAATGCATCCGCCTACATGTCCAACGCCATGGGACGGTTGATCGGAACTCTGCTTTCAGGCTGGATATTTCAGACCTATGGCCTGGTTGCCTGTTTGTGGGTTTCAACGGTTTTCGCCCTGTTGGCCGCAGTGATTTCTATCGCCTTGCCCAGGCACGCCAAAGCGATATGCAAAATCAGAAAGTCAAATAGTTGACTTTTTTTTCGCTTTAAATAAAAAAGCCAATAAACTGGCATTATCAGAAAATTTACAATAAATTTGAACCGTAGATCGGCCTCCCAAGGAAGATGGCGCAATGGAGATATCTCGGCGAAAGATGATAGCGGGGTTAGCGATGTCCGGGGCTTTGCTTACCTCGGCCTATGTGGCCTATGTGGGCAGTCACAAAGTCAAAGCCTACATGGAAAGACATGACGGGACGCCTCCCCAGGCCCGCGTCGAGCCGGCCAATGTCGATATCCAGCGACTGGCCTCTCAGCTGCGTGGTGTATGGCAATTGCAATTCATGGGTAGCGCTGCCGATTTGAGCGATCTGATGCCGGAAGGTCTGGAAATGTTTCTCGACGTGGCTGACCGCGGGCGGAGTTTACGGGGCTTTATCGACACGCCAGAAAACCTGCGCGCGTCGCAGCCTCCACGTTATCAGGTGATGGGTGATCTGGTGGATGCGTCAGCTACTCAGATTCACTGGATAGTGCTGGATAGGGATTCGGTGCGTTATTCGCCCATTTACCAAGTCACTGTCGCGCTCGAAAATATCTGGGCAAAGTTCGGAGTTGCCGACAACGACATTTTGAAAGGCCGCTTTCAGCGCCTGGATCGACCGGCTGCAGCTGGAGCAGAAGCTTTCGATTTTATTGCACGCAAGCGTCCGTTTCCGGAGGCGCGAGAGCGCATACCGCTCAATGCTACATTTCTGAGCTGGCTGATGAAGCCCGAGCACCGACTGGCTCATCAGATTTGGCACGCCTCACGGGATAAATGGCACGAGCTTTCCGAAGAGCGTCGCAATGCATTACGAGGCCTTGGCTGGCAACCGGGTCCCTTGGACAGCGAGCGCCATGCACGAGGTCGGCATATGGATCGTAATGGATCGGGCGTGGATTTCTTTTTCATGCACCGGCATATGCTGGGTTTTGCTCGCTCCATGCAGGCACCGCCTGCCTGGACGCATTTTCCCTTGCCACAACCGGCTGTGGAACAGGACCGGCTCGGTTTCGCCCGCTACTTTGACAATCATGACGGCTGCTCCGTCCCACCGACCTGGGTAGCGCCTGATGACAATGGGTACACCGAGGGATTGGAGGCGATAAAGAGCCGAGACGCTTTTTACAGTAACTTCCAGGTTTGGGAGTCGCGATTCCGGGATCCCTCGTACTTATCTCGTGTCACCCTTGGCCAATTCGGCTCGGAGATGGAGTTGACCTTGCATGATTGGCTGCATATGTGTTGGGCCACCGTGCCGCGTGATCCCGCCGACAGTGTTCCAGTCCCGCTCGCCCGAGGGCCTGCGGATTTCTCGGAACGCTGGTTCGGGCCACAAAACGACTTCCTCGGGGACCCTTTTTCATCCCATGTACACCCGTTGTTCTGGGGATTCCACGGTTGGATCGACGACCGCATCGAGGATTGGTTCGATGCTCACGAACGCGTCCATCCCGGGCAAGTTGTGCGTCGCTCGCTAAGGGGTACCGAATGGTTCGCGGCGGGCCCTTGGGTGGAAGTCGACGAGCCATGGCTGGGCCCGATGACACACGGATGCGGCGCCAGCCTTGATCCTATGACCGAGGGCACAATGGAAATGGATATAGACAGCGCGAAGCTGGCGCTGAACATCGCGTGCGACGATAAAGACCATATCGCAGATGCGCTAGCCAAGGCACCAAAACGACCCTGGTTCGCACGCAATCTGCCGGTGCGCAGCCATGTCGGAAAAGCATAGGTAGTCTTCAGCACTCGCAGAGCGCGATGTGAACTGTTTGGCGACTGCTGAGCGTGATAGGCCGGCCTCTTTCCACAGCGTATCCAATACGCCGCTCTGGGCACCACCATTTAGGTCATGACAGCATTAATGTTTGCGCACCTGGATCTTGTGATCGCTGAAATAATGGTCGGGGACCTGCGCGTTGTCGGACTCTTCAGCGAGCGTCACATAGGTATCGGGTCGCAGGTAGAACGCGTCGCGTGCAAGACCTGCCACCTCATGCACGGGCTTCCATTCGAAGACGTACAGCGGTACATCGTGCTGGGCGCACTATGCGACGAGTGTGTCGCTGGCAACGCCATACACATGGATTTGCCAGCACAGGTTGGACAGCGAGGCGAAATTGTTGATGTCGCCGTCAGGTGCCCAGGGCAAGCGGTCGCCGCCGTGATCAATGAGCAGCACACCGTGCAGGTGAACGCTCTGCAGCAGTTCATTCCCGGCGGACATCGCGCTGGCGACATAGCCTTTGGGCAGACTGAACGAAAACTTCCCGCCCAGTGTCGAGACTTTCACTGACGCCGTTGCCGGCTTGGTCTGGGGCTTATTGGCCGTGTAACCATTGATGCTGACCAAAATGGCCGCCAGGCTCAAGGCCACCACCACGGTTTTCTTGCTGAAAAACAACATTCAGTTGCTCCTCAAAAATAGCGGGTCATGTTCGGGAACGATTGTATCCACAAGGCAGGATGGCAGGCGTGCTTATTGCTGCGGGAATGCCCGATAGGGAAGGGCGAACCAAGGCTCGATCCAGCCAGCGATCTGGCGCCAAACCGCAGGTACCGCACGCTGGACACATAGTGAAATTCAATTTCTCTTGCGTTCATCCGTTGCTATTAATGTGAAGTCATAACAAAAAACGCTATAACACAGGAGTCTGTTTCGTGAAGCCACCCACACATGTACGGAATACTTCAAGCTATCGGCCGGACATTGATGGTCTGCGTGCCATTGCCGTAATCCTTGTTACGCTGTTTCACGCCAAGTTTTCGGTACGGGGTGGTTTTGTCGGCGTCGACATATTTTACGTGATTTCCGGGTACTTGATTACATCGATTATTGCCAAGGAAATCCAGGCAGGGGATTTCACGTTTCGTCGGTTTTATGAGCGAAGAATCAAGCGGTTACTGCCTGCCTACTTGTTCCTGCTATTTTGGCTGTTTATTTATTGCAGCCACTTTATGTTCGCAGAAGAGCTGGTCTCGTTTGCCAAAAGCTCGGTGTATTCCCTGATCGGGGTGAGCAATGTCTACTTCTTGTTCGGGACGAAGTACTTAGGAACGGCCTATTATGAACCGCTCTTGCACACCTGGTCCCTTTCGGTAGAAGAGCAGTTTTATATGGTCTGGCCGATCCTCCTCATCATTTTATTCAAGATCAGGCACAAGGTTTCGCCGACCCTCATGATAGCAATAATTTTTCTGATATCGCTTTCGCTGTCAGAGGTGTACTCACGCCTGCACCAAAATGCCGCCTATCTGTTATTGCCGTTCCGTTTTTTTGAATTGCTCATCGGAAGTTACCTGGCCGTTGCGTCTGACAAAGTCGCGAGGGTGATGAAGTACCCGGCGGCTTGCTCGCTGGTCGGGGTTGTGCTGATTTTTGCCAGTGCTTTCATGCTGAATGACTTGTCCACTTTTCCGGGCATCAATGCCTTGCCTGTGTGTGTGGGCACCGCGCTGCTCATCGCGTCCGGGATGACGACGAAGCCAAGCTTGGTCACCCGTTTGCTCGGCCTGCCGCCTGTAACCTATGTAGGGAAAATCTCGTACTCGTTGTATCTCTGGCATTGGCCTGTACTCATCCTGGCCCCATATCAGGGGATAGCGTTAACGACGAGCAATACGTGCCTTCTCCTGGCGGGCTCTTTTGCTGCCTCGTCCATCAGTTATCACTTCGTGGAAAAGCCTTTCCGGTCCATCAAAGCCGGACAATTCAGAACGGTATTTACCAGACTCTATCTACTGCCTTCAATGTGCGTCCTCGGGATGGCCGTGCTGATTGTCACGCGTGGCGGTTTCCGTTCTGATGCCGACATGGCCGTGCCAGAGCTCCTGGAACAGAACAGCTCCCACGTCATCCGCAGCAAATGCATGGAAACCGCGGTGGTGGGCAACATAGACGAATGCCACCTGGGCCTCTCCAAGAAATCCATCGATGGTGTGCTGATCGGGGATTCGTTCGCAAACGCGTACGCGCCGTTCATCAATGCGCTGGCCGTCGATGCAGGCCTCATGATTCACGACACGACCATGAGTTCGACGCCCTCTATACCCGGCATCTTTGTCGTGGACATCCAGAGCAAAGCCTCTCCGGGGGAGGCTGAAGCGATCATCAAATACTCGACCGACCGCTTCGAATTTGCCAAGAAACAAAGAATCGTGATCCTGTCGAATTTCTGGAACGCCTACAACCATTGGAATCAGCGTTACAGCATTCAAAATTCAAAGCGTGAAGACCTGACGGATCAAATGGATCAGTACTATTTCAAGGCAGTCAAGGAACTGTTGGATGCCGGCGTGAAAGTGGTGGTCATTGCCCAACCCTTTGCAGAAATTGGTCGGGTCAAAGTCAATGAACTCAGGCTGATGAAGCTTCATCATCTAGACCTGCAAGTGGTCACGCTGAAACCCGCCGAGGCTCTTGCCGAGCGGATCGAGTACAAGATCAAACAGAAATTTCCTGCCGTGGTCCTGATTGATCCCAATGATGAGTTGTGCGCAAAGGAATGCCGGCCGACCGTGGCGGGGAACATCCTGTTCACCACCGACGGCTCCTACCTTAACTCCATCGCGGCGGCGGCGCTGGGGAGTGAGTACATCAAGAATTTGGGTAATCCGCTGAAGAATTTGTAAGGAGGAGCGCAGGTTATTCCAGGCGCGTCATTGTTCTGGGTGATGCCAAGTTCATCGACGACCCGTGCGGCAGGGTGAACTTTACGGTTGTTGTCGTTAATGGTTTTCATGCGAAAGGTCAGCTCATTCTGTTCTATTGCTATCCGTGATTGGATGCCGCGACGCACTTTTCTACAGATCACCACGGCTGATAGAGCCGTGAACCAGCGCAGCTCCCCCAATCTAGCTGGCGAGTTGGCGCACCCCGTAGCCATCGTATTTTCCCCGCTCTTGAAGTGCAGATGCAATTCAAGCTTCGAGCGTCCAGACAAATAGCACGGAGTCCAGTTATTGAACAATGCGTAAGGTTGAGCGCTCGACCAAAGCGTCACGGCTCCTACTGCGGCTATTGCGAGTTTTGTCATTTCGTTTTTAAGCTGGGTTAGTAACTCTTGTGTTATCAGTCATCGGCTTACAGATGAAGTCCGCCCAATCTGTCATGAGCGCACGACGCTTGTCGAGGAAATCGGAGCGAGAGTATGCCCCTTCAGTTTGGTCGCGTTCGTCATGCGCGAGTGCCATCTCGCACACCTCACGTGGGTAGTTTGTGCATTCACCTGCCCAGTCACGAAATGAAGAACGAAAGCCGTGTCGAGTGATGTGTTTGTATCCCATGTCATGCAGGAGCGTGCGGATGGCGTTGCCCTGGCCTGGGAATAGATAGGGGCTTCCTTCAGCTTGCGGAATGCTCTGCACCAGCTGTATGACCTTATCGGCAAGCGGGACGACAAAGGCGACTCGCATTTTCATGCGCTCGTCAGGCAAAGACCAAGTTCCGGCTTCTAGATCAAATTCGTTCCAACGTGCAAATCTCACCATGTGGGCACGTGCGCTGGTCATGATCAGCAGTTGAGCGGCGAAGGACGCTGGCGTGTTGTCTGTGCTGAGTTTAGTCATCAGGGTGGGTACGGTCTTGCCAGCGCAAGGCTTCAAAGTGCTCGCGTTTTCGAGCCTTTTTCTTTTCAGCACGACTCAACAGGTTGTCTAGGTGTCCACGCCAGCGGGCCGGGTTTTCTCCTTCCCTAAGGTTGCGTGCCTTGGCGGCGTCCAGAATGTGTTCAATCTGCCCACGTACCTCGTCGGCGGTTCTGGTTTTAGTGGCCCAGATCGGTTGCAGCACTTTGAGCACTTGCGGAGTACCGATCTCCTCGGCTGAAAGCTTGCCAATATGAGCAAACGCATACAGCTCAAGTTTACGCAGCCAACCCTTACGCTATTTCTCCGACCAGGTGCCGCCGTGTGCCTCGCAGTACTCGGTGGCCAGTGTTTCAAACTTCAGTTGTTTGGCTTCGCTGGCGCGTTGAGCCTCGCGTTGGGTAGCTCGCTCAATATCGCGTGCAGCGAGCGGATCGATTCCGTCGGTTAAATGGCTACGTTTGGCGCTGGCCTCACGGTGTGCGTTTTTGAGGCTTACGTCTGGATAGGAGCCTAAACCCATCTCCCTGCGGCGCCCCGCCAGTTGAAAGCGAAGTAACCAGGATTTACGCCCGGTGGGTTTGACGACCAACCGTAGCCCGTCACCATCTTCATAGGTGCCCGGCTCGGTCAGGTTTTCGACTTGTTTCGGATTCAGCTTACCCATTGGATTTCCCCTGTCGTCCCTTTTGTCCCCCCACCTGTCCCCCCACTTCATCGTCGGATGAAGTCAAATGGCGTTGGACACCATCGGACAAGGGCAAGCCTGAAACGCCCGGAATAGCTAGGCTATAAGGTGGGTTTTTGGATGGGATAGGTTTATTTCGGACAATTAAAAAGCCGGCTTGTGGCCGGCTTCTCGGGGACGGTTTTGGTTTATTTTTGGTAAACCGCAACCGCCTTCAAAATGTGCGACCCGCAACGGGGGCGACTGAATGGGGGCGACGCGAACGGATCGTTCGAGGCGTCTAAAACGAGGCGCGTAGCATACGTGGGTTAGCACCTGATGCCCAGCGTTTGGGCTGATCATTCTCGTTCGGCACCTGAGGCGCGATCGAGGCGGTGCTTATTTGCGTTGCCTTGAACACGGTGTTTAGCACGATTATCGAAACGATGCCGTTCGTCGGCGGGTGTTTAACGTTGACCACCAAAAAACCCAGCCCATGACCCGAATATTTTGTTGCTGAATTTGTGCCGCATCAAAAAACTCGTCCGGGTATTCGGCGTTATTGTGGCTGCGTAGGCGCAGGGCTCCGGCTGGCAGGCGATAGAGGTATTTCACGCGTAGCATGCCGTCATGTTCGAGTGCGTACATTTCGCCGTCGATGACCTGTGTGGTGCCGCGGTCTATGCCGATGATCGAGCCGTCCTGGATCTTCTCGGCCATGCTGTTGCCGATCATCGCGGCACAGGCCGCGTTAGCGGGGTCGATGTTCATGGCTTGCAGGGTGTGCAGCGACAGGCGGATTTTACGGTCGGGGACTTCGGCGACGACGGTTCGGCCCGCGCCGTGGGTGGATTCGACTTCCTTGAACAGAGGGACTCGCACATCCTCTGTCGACCGGAGTACGTCGGCCCGGCTGGCGACTGACGTGTCGTTGTCGTCCTTGTTGTTTTCGCTGGGGTGTTTGGGTCCATCACCCGAGCGCAGCCATTGCGTGTTGACGGTCAATAATTCAGCCACTTCCACCAGGCGGGCCATGGGTATGCCGCGCTTGAACCAGTTATTCACATGTTGCGGCGTCACCTTGCGATTGGCGGCGAAGTCTGTGGCGGAGAGATGGCACTCCCGAAGGAGGGCGCGTAAGCGATCACCTGATGTATTCATAAACACCGAGTTTACGGAGGTCGAGCGGCCGTTTACATAAACGAGGTGTTCAAATGAGAGGTGCATCAAGTCACGTAATGAATGCACGGACTACAGAAGTGACATTGCTGTGTAGGGGGTTTCCGAGGATGTTTCGTGGCAGGCAAACAACAAACGTCGAGACGAAAAAAAGCCCCGGTTTCTCATCAAGAAAACCGGGGCTCTTTCACGGTGCTACTGACGCAGCAACCGTCGTCGATCAGCCCTTGTAGGCAGCAACCGACTTCATAATTTCAGTGCGGGCGGCTTCAGCATCGCCCCAACCTTCGATTTTCACCCATTTGCCTTTTTCGAGATCTTTGTAGTGCTGGAAAAAGTGCTTGATTTGCTCAAGCAGCAGTGGGGGCAGGTCGGTGTATTCTTTGATATCAACGTACAGCTGGGACAGCTTGTCGTGCGGGACTGCGATGACTTTGGCATCGCCGCCGCCGTCGTCGGTCATGTGCAGGATGCCGACCGGACGGGCGCGGATCACGGAGCCTGGCGCGACCGGGTAAGGGGTCACGACCAGCACGTCGAGGGGGTCGCCGTCGTCAGCCAGGGTGTTAGGGATAAAACCGTAGTTGGCCGGGTAGAACATGGGGGTGGCCATGAAACGGTCAACGAACAGGCAATCGGTTTCTTTGTCGATTTCGTATTTGATCGGCGCGTGGTTGGCCGGAATTTCGATCGCGACGTAGATGTCGTTCGGCAGGTCTTTACCAGCCGGAATCTTGCTATAGCTCATTGGGCGTTGCCCCCGTAGTTAACCAGTCAGGCTTTGGCCGTAGCGACCAAAAAGTGGGCCCGATTATAGGCATATTCAATGGCCGTTGCCACGTATGGCGATAGGCCCTAGACCTTAGTAGTGGGTCTTGTAGGCGGCATGGTCATGGCGAAGTTGCCGCAAACGTGCCAGTGGGTCTTGTCGGTAGAAGGCCTTCATCTGTTCGTAGACGGCTGGATAGGCAGTGCTCAACAGGTCCGGTGCGCTGAAGAAGTATTCGCTGGTGACGGCGAAGAACTCGGCGGGGTTTTCCGCTGCGTACGGGTCGATGTGAGGTTTGGCGTGTGGATGCTGGTCAAGTTGGTGGTTGAGGTCGTCGTAAGCGGACTGCATGACGCTGGCCCAGTCGCTGCTGCGCATGTCGCTGTGCAGTGGGGGCACCCCATTGGCCGAGCCATCGAGCATGTCTAGCTTATGCGCCAGTTCATGAATGACCAGGTTGTAAGCGTGCCAACCGCCGCTGGACAACACCCCCGGCCAAGCCAGGATCACTGGCCCCTGGGACCAGGCCTCGCCGCTGTGTTTGCCGTTCCACTCATGCTCGACGCCGCTGCTGTCGCGATGGCGTTGCGGGCTGATGAAGTCATCCGGGTACAGCACCAGCTCATGAAAACCGTGATACCAGTTCAACTCGCCAAGATTTAGCAGCGGCAATTGCGCCTGAGCGGCGAGAAACAGACGTTGCTCGTCGTCCAGTTCGACACCCGGCAGGGCGGTCAAGTGCTTGTCCTGGAGGAACAGTACGCTGCGTTCGCGCAGGCGCTGATCCTCTTCAGCAGTTAACCCGTCGAGAATCGCCAGCCGTTGCCGGACGCGATCCCATACGTTTTGATCCACAGGATGCTGTTCGAGAATCCGGTTCCTGTGCCATGCGCTAAGTGACCACATCAAGCGTCAGCGTATGCTGGCTGAACGGGACAAGCGTCCACGCACCAGGCTGATGAACATCGGCAGCAACGATACCAGAATGATTGCGACCACTAACAACGACAGGTTCTTTTTGATAAAGGGTACGTTGCCGAAGAAGTAACCCAGCGTGACCAGCCCACCGACCCAAGCAACAGTGCCCAGTACGCTGAAGCAGAAAAACCGCGGGTATGGCATCTTCCCCACGCCTGCTACAAAGGGGGCGAAGGTGCGGATGATGGGCAGAAAGCGCGCCAGCGTCACGGTTTTACCGCCGTGGCGATCATAAAAATCATGGGTTTGTTGCAGGTAGTCGCGTCGGAAGATTTTTGAATTCGGATTACTGAACAGTTTTTCGCCCGCTGTTCGGCCGATCAAGTAGTTGGTGCTGTCGCCGAGAATCGCCGCCAGCATCAGCAGGCCGCCGAGCAGGACTGGGTCCATGCCGCCGCCAGCTGCAACCGCGCCAGCGATGAACAGTAACGAGTCGCCGGGCAGGAACGGCATTACCACTAACCCTGTTTCGCAGAATATGACGAGAAACAGGATCGCGTAGATCCAGAGGCCATAGTTGGCCACGAGCATGTCGAGGTAAACATCGAGATGCAGAATAATGTCGATCGGGTTGAAATCCATGTGCGGCACCTGTGTAGATGACCTGATTCTGGGTCGTGTGCTGAAGAAAGGGCAGAAGCGATAACGGCTGCATTATAGGGTGGAAGCCCTGCCGTGCTCCGTCAGTTTGTCGCGAAGTATGTCAATAGAATGTTTTTTATGCGCGCGGGGTGATCGGGCGTTAGCCAGTCAGGCCACTTCCGTTTCTTCGTAGGCAATCGCCCGCAGGATGAATGGGCGATTATTTGTCGGCGAATGGGCTTGCATCACTCCTCGCTGATCGGCAACACGTAGTTCTTGAACTGCGTGTCTTCTTTAAAGCCGATGGATTCGTAGACTTTCTGCGCCACTTTATTGTTGCTGCTGGTGGAAACGCGCATGCGCACCGCGTGGGTTTCCTTGGCCATTTTTTTTGCTTTTTGGATCAAGTGGTCGGCGACCAACTGGCGACGGGCTTCTTCGGCGACGTAAATGTCGTTAAGAATCCATACGCGCTTGAGCGACAGCGACGAAAAACTCGGGTAGAGCTGGCAGAAGCCAAGCAGTTTGCTGTCGTCGTCATCGTGCAGAGCCAGGTAAATCACTGATTCTTTGCGACGCAGGCGCTTTTCCAGAAAGGCGCGGGATGAGTCAGGAAAAGGCAGTTCGCCGTAAAACTCGCGGTATTTGACGAACAGCGGGCTCAACAGGTCAAGGTGCTCCAGGGTGGCTTGAATGATCCGCATACGTTGGTCCTCAACTTCACAATAGGGGATGGCAGTGAACGGGTTGCTCTACCAGTCGCTATCGATGCTGCCTATTGCCTTTAGAAAGCGCAATCCAATGACACTCAGTCTTTGGGCGTCGCCAGCAGGAAATTGCTGTTTACAGTGGCTGGTGCCTCCGACTCCAGGGTATGAAGCTGGGCTTCGTCTTTCAAGTTGACCCCTGAGAGCTGTCGCCTACAGGCTTCACGCATTAAGTAAAGCAGGCGATGCGCGGCCATGCCGTAGCTCAAACCCTCTAAGCGGACATTGGAGATGCAATTGCGATAAGCATCGGTCAGGCCGACTTTCGGGCCATAGGTGAAATACAGGCCCAGGCTGTCCGGTGAGCTGAGACCGGGGCGCTCGCCGATCAGGATGACCACCATCTTCGCCCCGAGCAGCTCGCCGATTTCGTCGGCCACCGCAACCCGGCCTTGCTCCACCAGAATGACCGGCGATATTGACCAGCCCTCGGTTGTGGTTTGTTCTTCCATCCGCGTCAGAAACGGCAGGGCATGTCGATGGACGGCCAGCGACGACAAGCCGTCGGCGATCACCACTGCCAGATCGACGCCGCCGGGGTGGGCCAGGGCATAGTCGCGCAATTGCTGAGCGGATTCTTCGTTTAAGCGCCGGCCCAGATCAGGACGTTGTAGATAGCTGTTACGGTCCAGCGCCGCGCTGTGCAGCAATAAAGTATCGCGCCCACGTTCGGCCATTTGTGCGCTGAGCCCGGCGTGGTCGAAGGGCAGGTGCACCGCATCGCGGGCCTGGGCGTGTGCGTACTGGAAATCCAGCTGCGCGCTTGTCGGCAGGCTGGTGCCGGTGCGCCCGAGGGCGATTCGTGCCGGTGTGAGACGGCGCAGTTCTAGCCACGGGTTCTGGCTGTCGATAGGCAAAACGGGCTTCTGGGCCATGGTCAGCTCACTCATCCTAAATGTGCCAGGGCGTGGCGGAAGGCTGGCGGCAGGCTGTCGCCGAAACGCACGCGGCCATCGGTCTGGGTAAAAATGCCCATTTTTGCCAGCCAAACCTCGAATTCCGGGGCGGGCCTCAGGCCCAGGGTCTGCCGCGCATACAGGGCATCGTGAAACGAGGTGGTCTGGTAATTGAGCATGATGTCATCGGAGCCGGGGATGCCCATGATGAAGTTGATCCCGGCCACCCCCAGCAATGTCAGCAGGGTGTCCATGTCGTCCTGATCGGCTTCGGCATGGTTGGTGTAGCAGATATCGCAGCCCATCGGCACGCCGAGCAGCTTGCCGCAGAAGTGGTCTTCAAGACCTGCGCGGATGATCTGCTTACCGTTGTACAGGTATTCGGGGCCGATAAAGCCGACCACGGTGTTCACCAGAAACGGCTTGAAGTGTCGTGCCACGGCATAGGCGCGGGTTTCGCAGGTCTGCTGATCGATGCCGTGGTGGGCGTTGGCCGATAAGGCGCTACCTTGGCCGGTTTCGAAATACATCAGGTTGTGCCCGAGGGTCCCGCGTTTGAGGCTCAGACCGGCGTCATAACCCTCCTGCAGGACATTCAGATTGATGCCAAAACTGGCGTTGGCCGCTTCGGTGCCGGCGATGGATTGAAACACCAGGTCCAGCGGCACACCGCGATTGATCACCTCGATCGAGGTCGTGACATGGGTCAGCACACAGGCTTGGGTCGGGATGTCGTAGCGCTGGATGATCGCGTCGAGCATTTCCAGGAGGGTGCAGATCGATGACGTGCTGTCGGTGGCCGGGTTGATGCCAATCATGGCGTCGCCATTGCCGTACAGCAGACCGTCGAGGATGCTCGCGGCGATCCCGGCCGGTTCGTCAGTGGGGTGATTGGGTTGCAGTCGCGTCGACAGACGTCCGCGCAGCCCCATCGTGCCGCGAAAACGGGTGACCACCCGAATTTTCTGCGCCACCAGCACCAAATCCTGTACACGCATGATCTTCGACACAGCCGCCGCCATTTCCGGGGTCAGGCCGGGGGCGAGGGCGCGCAGGCTGTCTTCATCGGCCTGATCACTGAGCAGCCAATCGCGCAGACCGCCGACCGTGAGGTGGCTGACGACGGCAAATGCTTGTTTGTCGTGGGTATCGATGATCAGTCGGGTGACTTCATCGTCTTCATAAGGGATCAGGGCTTCTTCAAGGAAGTGCTTGAGTGGGATATCGGCCAGCGCCATCTGCGCGGCCACGCGCTCGCCGTCATTGAGCGCCGCAACACCCGCGAGAAAATCGCCTGAGCGCGCGGGGCTGGCCTTGGCCATGACGTCTTTGAGGCTGCTGAAACGGTGGGTCTGGGCGCCGACTGTATGGGCAAAAGCAGCCATGGACGGAGTCCTCCTTATTCTATGAATGCTCTGAACCTGTGAGAGCAGGCTTGCAACTGCGCGTTCCCCTGCGAATAGCATGACGCGGTCTATCAGCATGACCGCGTCATCGTTCTTCGCAGGCAAGCCTGCTCCCACAGGTTATGCAACTTATATTCCTGTGAGCATAGCGTCAGCCGGTGCATCGGCACGCTGTTTGGCAGTCAGTTGGAAGTAGATGAAGCCTACGACCATGAAGCCAAGGAAGATCAAGCCGATCAGCGCGTTGAACCAGGCCATTGCTACCAGGCACACCAGGGCCAGAAACAGGGCAATACCAGGCACGATGGGGTAACCAGGCGCACGGAAGGTGCGTTCCAGCAACGGTTCGGTTTTACGCAGTTTGAACAGGCTGAGCATGCTGATGATGTACATCACGATGGCGCCGAACACCGACATGGTGATCATGGCGGCGGTCAGGGTCATGCCTTGCAGATTGACCAGGCCGTCGCTGTAGATGGCGGCAATGCCGACTACGCCGCCCGCCAGAATGGCGCGGTGCGGGGTCTGGAAGCGTGAAAGCTTGGCCAGACCTTTGGGCAAATAGCCGGCGCGAGCCAGAGCGAAGAACTGTCGCGAGTAACCGAGGATGATCCCGTGAAAGCTCGCCACCAGACCGAACAGACCGATCCACACCAGCATGTGCATCCAGCTGGAGTGAGTGCCGACCACGGCTTTCATCGCCTGTGGAAGCGGGTCGTTGATGTTCGCCAGTTGTCGCCAGTCACCGACACCGCCAGCCATCACCATCACGCCGATGGCCAGGAATACCAGGGTCAGAATACCGCTGACATACGCCTTTGGAATGGTGCGTTTCGGGTCTTTGGCTTCTTCTGCGGCCATGGCTGCGCCTTCGATGGCCAGGAAAAACCAGATGGCAAAAGGAATGGCGGCGAAGATTCCGGGCACAGACGCGATAGTGAATGTGTCGGAGCCGGACCAGCCATTGAGCGCGAAGTTACTGAAACTGAAGCCCGGCGCAACCACGCCCATGAAGACCAGCAGCTCGGCAACGGCCAGGACAGTGACCACCAATTCGAAGGTGGCCGCGATGCTGACGCCGAGGATATTCAGGCCCATGAACACGAAATAAGCGCCCACTGCCGCGTGCTTCGGGTCCAGTTCCGGAAACTGCACGTTCAGGTACGCGCCGATGGCCATGGCAATGGCGGGCGGTGCGAAGACGAACTCGATCAGTGTGGCGATCCCCGCAATCAGCCCGGCTTTTTCACCGAAGGCCCGTCGACTGTAAGCGAAGGGGCCGCCAGCATGAGGAATGGCGGTGGTCAGTTCGGTAAAGCTGAAAATAAAACAGGTGTACATCGTCGCCACGATCAACGTGGTAATCAGGAAACCCAGCGTTCCCGCCGCGCCCCACCCGTAACTCCAGCCAAAGTATTCGCCGGAAATCACCAGGCCAACAGCGATACCCCATAAATGCAGGGTGCCGAGTGTCGGTTTGAGCTGTGTTGTAGACGTCATAAGTCCTCGCTTGTGTTTTTGTTTTTGGTGTTATGGACTTTCGATAATGGGTACAGCGCGCACGCAACCCCCGTGCCAGTTGCGGATAACGCCGCAACTGACCGGGGAGAAGGTATGACGAGAGGCTAAGGGCTTAGAAGAAGCCCAGTGGATTGGTGTCGTAGCTCACCAACAGGTTTTTCGTCTGTTGATAGTGCTCAAGAGCGACTTTGTGAGTTTCGCGGCCAACGCCGGACTTTTTGTAGCCACCGAACGCAGCATGCGCTGGGTACAGGTGGTAGCAGTTGGTCCATACACGACCGGCCTTGAGGGCGCGGCCGACGCGGTAAGCGCGGTTGATGTCACGGGTCCACAGACCGGCGCCCAGGCCGAACTGGGTGTCGTTGGCAATCGCCACGGCTTCGGCTTCGTCCTTGAAGGTGGTGATGCTGACCACTGGGCCGAAGATTTCTTCCTGGAACACCCGCATCTTGTTATTGCCTTTGAGCAGGGTCGGCTGGATGTAGTAACCGGTGGACAGATCGCCACTGAGTTTTTCTACATTACCGCCGGTCAGCAGCTCGGCCCCTTCGCCCTTGGCGATTTCCAGGTACGACAGGATCTTGTCGAATTGCTGCTCCGACGCCTGAGCGCCGACCATGCAGTCGGTGTCCAGCGGGTCGCCGCGTTTGATCTGCTCGACTTTTTTCATCACCGCCTTGATGAATTCCGGGTAAATCGACTCTTGCACCAGCGCTCGCGAAGGGCAGGTGCAGACTTCGCCCTGGTTGAAGAACGCCAGCACCAGGCCTTCGGCAGCCTTGTCGATGAACTCAGGTTCGGCTTGCATGATGTCTTCGAAGAAGATGTTCGGCGACTTGCCACCCAGTTCCACGGTGGACGGAATGATGTTTTCCGCCGCCAGTTTCATGATGTGCGAGCCCACTGGCGTCGAGCCAGTAAAGGCAATCTTGGCGATACGTTTGCTGCTGGCCAGTGCTTCGCCGGCTTCGCGGCCAAAACCTTGCACCACGTTCAATACGCCAGGCGGAAGCAGGTCGCCGATCAGCTCCATCAGCACGCTAATACCTAGCGGGGTTTGTTCGGCAGGTTTAAGCACGACGCAGTTACCTGCTGCCAACGCGGGGGCGAGTTTCCATGCCGCCATCAGCAGTGGGAAGTTCCACGGGATGATTTGCCCGACCACGCCCAGCGGCTCATGGATGTGATAAGCCACGGTGTTGCCGTCGATTTCGGCAGCGCTGCCTTCTTGAGCACGCAGGCAGCCAGCGAAGTAGCGGAAGTGATCGGCTGCCAGCGGGATATCGGCATTCAGGGTTTCACGAACCGCTTTGCCGTTGTCCCAGGTTTCAGTGACGGCCAGCAGTTCCAGGTTTGCTTCGATGCGGTCGGCGATCTTCAGCAGCACCAGCGAGCGTGCCTGCACCGAGGTTGTGCCCCATGCATCGGCAGCGGCATGGGCGGCATCCAGGGCTTTTTCGATGTCTTCGGCGCTGGAGCGTGGGAACTCAGCGATCAGCTTGCCGGTGATCGGCGATGTGTTTTCGAAATATTGGCCTTTGACCGGCGGCACAAACTCACCACCGATGTAGTTACCGTAACGGGTTTTGAAGGTGACGATGGAGCCTTCAGTACCGGGATGGGCGTAACGCATGATGAGTGTCTCCTGACGTTGTGGTTATAAGGGAAGACGCGCTGTAGCGCTTACCTTAAGCGTAGAGCAAAGGTCGGGCCAGCGCCCTGTATGGCACGGTTTATAAGGCTTTCAGCGGTTTTTACGTGGGCAAAATGCCAGCGCTGTCGCGCATTCGATACGGCCGGTGTGACACTTTGTACCGTTATCGATACAGCGCATGACGTATGGGTTTGGCTGTCATTGCAATGCAGTGTCGCGAGGAGGATGCTGGGCGACACCTCCGCAAAAGTGCTGCAAAAAAGGAGAATAATAAAAAGTGCACAGCAATCACCTGACTCGGCACGCCCAGCAAGTGTTGACGGTCACCCAAGGCAAAGCGCATTTGCGCGGGCCGGGCAGTGATCCTTCCATTGCGCGCTCTTGGCTGCGTTGTCTTGAGGACTATCATCTCGACCCTGCATTGGCCATAGCACCTACCGTCCTCGAACATGACCGGTTGCTGGAAAGCCGTGAGCGCATGCAGCAAGTGCTGACCATTGCCGGTGGCGAAATGACCAGCCTGCATCAGCAGTTGTCGGGTGCCGGGCATGCGGTCCTGTTGACCGATGCACGTGGGGTGATCCTCAACTGCGTAACCGCCCCCACCGAACGCAAGATTTTCGAGCGCGCCGGGCTTTGGCTGGGTGCCGACTGGAGTGAAGCCTGCGAAGGCACCAACGGCATCGGTACCTGCCTGGTCGAGCGGCAGTCGCTGACCATTCATCAGGACGAGCATTTCCGGGGTCGACACACCGGACTGACCTGCTCGGCCAGCCCCGTTTTCGATCCTCACGGCGACTTGCTGGCGGTGCTGGACGTCTCGTCCGCGCGTCATGACGTGTCCCGGCAAAGCCAGTTCCACACCATGGCGCTGGTCAATCTGTCCGCGAAGATGATCGAGAGCTGTTATTTCCTGCGCTACTTCGACAATCAGTGGTTGCTGCGCTTTCACTTGCAGGTCGAGTCCATAGGTTTGTTCAGCGAAGGCTTGTTGGCGTTTGACGGTGAAGGGCGAATCAGTGCGGTCAACCAGAGCGCCTTGAACCTGCTGGGCCTCGGCCGTGGCGGTTTGCTCGGCCAGCCCGTGGAGGCCGTGTTTGACTGCTCGCTGGATGAATTGCTTGGCCGGGCCAGTGTTCAGGCCAGTACCCGTTGGCCGTTGCGTACCCGTGATGGCCGCCGTTTGTTCGCGTTATTGCGGGGGCAGCCTCGTAGCGTGCCGACAGCGTTGCCGGCCAGCCCCTCTGTTGCGGCACCGCGCTTGAGTGGCATCTGCCTGGGCGATGCGGCTTTACAGAATGATTTTCGTCGTGCACTGCGGGTTTTCGAGCGCGATGTGCCCTTGCTGATCAACGGTGAAACGGGTTCGGGTAAAGAAGCCTTTGCCAAGGCTGTGCATCAGGCCAGCCAGCGCGGCGATAAACCGTTCATCGCGCTCAATTGTGCGGCGATCCCGGAAAGCCTGATCGAAAGTGAACTGTTCGGCTATCGCGGTGGCAGCTTTACCGGTGCGCGCAAGGAAGGTATGCGCGGCAAGCTGCAACAGGCCGATGGCGGCACGCTGTTTCTCGATGAAATCGGCGACATGCCGCTGGCGCTGCAAACCCGTTTGTTGCGAGTACTGGAAGATCGCTTGGTGGTGCCCCTCGGTGGCGAGCCGCTGGCAGTGGACGTCCGGATCATCAGCGCGACCCACCGCAACCTGCTGGAGCGGGTGGCCGATGGCAGTTTTCGCGAAGACCTTTACTACCGTTTGAACGGCCTGGAGATCGCCTTGCCACCGTTGCGCGAGCGCAGCGACAAATCCCAGTTGCTGGATTTTCTCCTGGAAGAAGAGGCGGGCGGCCAGGCCGTGATCCTCGACGCGCAAGCCCGTCAGGCACTGTTGGACTTCGCCTGGCCAGGCAACATCCGGCAATTGCGTACGGTGCTGCGCACCTTGGCGGCGCTGTGCGATGACCAGCGCATTGGCTTCGATGAATTACCGATTGCCATACGGCAAAGCGCATCGACGCCAGACAGTTCATTGATGGGTGAGCATCCGCTGGACGACGCCGAACGTATCGCTCTGCTGTCAGCCCTGGAAGGCCAGCACTGGCACATGATCCACACGGCTACGCAACTGGGGGTGAGCCGAAATACGCTGTATCGGAAATTGCGCAAGCATGGGATAGCGCGCTGATCGTGATACCGCCTTCGCGAATAAATTGGCCCCTATAAAACTGATTTTTAATCTTTTAAAAACAATGTGTTGGCGCTGGTCTTGATGTGTATATCCGGCATTTTGGTGTGCTGGAATTACGGTTTCGCTCTTACAGCGAGGAACCTTTTTCAAACGCCAAAAAGGTCCCGCCAAAAGGCTTGCCCCTCCATACGGATCCTCGCTTGGGCTCGGATTTCCCTCGCTCCGGCGTTGCTCCGGGGTCGCCGCAAGGGGCCGTCCCTGGCCCCGTGCGGCTTACTCGGCATCCTTGCCTCGCCACCCCCTGCGCAACGCCTGCGTTCGGCCTCCTGGAAAAGGGGCCTTGCCGTAATTCGAGAGTCAATTCACTTGAAAATCAAAGGAAAATCAAAGGCAAATCAAGACCCCGGTGGGAGCGAATTCATTCGCGAATGGCTTAACGCTATCTTTCTGAATCTACTTCGAATTTAAACTCGAGGTGCGATTTTTCGCCCTCTAGGCTAACCTGCGCCCATAGTTTATGAGGTCGATCATGCATATTCACATTCTTGGTATTTGCGGCACTTTCATGGGTTCGCTGGCGGTGCTCGCCAAAGAGTTGGGCCATCGGGTGACGGGCTCCGATGCCAACGTCTACCCGCCCATGAGTACGCAATTGCAGGCTCAGGGCATTGAATTGACCCAGGGCTATGACGCGGCACAGCTCGATCCTGCGCCGGACCTGGTGGTCATTGGCAACGCGCTGTCGCGGGGCAACCCAGCGGTGGAGTATGTCCTGAACAAGGGCCTGCCTTATGTTTCTGGCCCGCAATGGCTGGCCGATCACGTGCTGCAAGGGCGCTGGGTGTTGGCCGTCGCCGGTACGCACGGCAAGACGACAACCAGCAGCATGCTCGCCTGGGTGCTGGAGCATGCAGGCATGAGCCCTGGTTTCTTGATCGGCGGTGTGCCGCAGAATTTTGCCGTGTCGGCGCGTTTGGGCGAGACACCGTTCTTTGTTGTCGAGGCTGACGAATACGACAGTGCCTTCTTCGACAAACGCTCAAAATTCGTTCACTACCGTCCGCGCACGGCGATTCTGAACAACCTGGAATTCGATCACGCCGACATCTTCCCCGATCTGCCGGCCATCGAACGACAGTTCCACCACTTGGTGCGGACTATCCCCAGCGAAGGTCTGGTGATCCATCCGACCACTGAGCCCGCGTTGCTGCGGGTGATTCAAATGGGCTGCTGGACCCCGGTGCAAACCACCGGGCAGGGCGGCCAATGGCAGGCGCGCTTGCTTAGCGAAGACGGCTCGCGTTTTGAAGTCATCTTTGAAGGCGCAGTGCAGGGTGTGGTCGAGTGGGACATGACCGGTCAGCACAACGTGGCCAATGCCTTGGCCACCCTGGCAGCCGCACGGCATGTCGGTGTGCTGCCCAAGCAGGGTGTCGAAGCGCTGAGCGTGTTCAAAAGCGTCAAGCGCCGTATGGAAAAGGTGGCCGAGGTCAATGGCATCACCATCTACGACGACTTCGCGCATCATCCGACCGCCATTGCCACCACCCTTGATGGCCTGCGCAAGCACGTTGGCGATGCGCCGGTGATTGCGATTATCGAGCCGCGCTCCAACTCCATGAAGCTCGGCGCACACCGCGACGGCTTGCCGGAAAGTGTGCGTCAGGCTGATCAGGTGGTCTGGTACGCGCCGGCCAATCTGGGCTGGGATCTGGCCGCCACTGCGGCATTGTGTACCGTGCCTTCGGTGGTCTGCGATTCCCTTGAGGCGATCATCGCCCGGGTGAAAAGCCAGGCTCAGCCGGGCACGCAGGTGGTGATCATGAGTAACGGCGGCTTCGGTGGTCTGCACGGCAAGTTGGCTGAGGCGCTGAAATGAGCGGCCCGGAACGCATAACCCTGGCGATGACCGGCGCCTCTGGCGCGCAGTACGGTTTGCGCCTGCTCGATTGTCTGGTGCGTGAAGATCGGGAGGTGCACTTCCTGATTTCCAAGGCGGCCCAGTTGGTGATGGCCACCGAGACTGATGTCTTGCTGCCGCCAAAACCACTGATGATGCAAGCGTTCCTGACCGAATACACCGGTGCAGCGGCGGGGCAGATTCGGGTATACGGCAAGGAAGACTGGATGTCGCCCGTGGCTTCCGGCTCGGGTTCGCCCAGCGCGATGGTGGTGGTGCCCTGTTCCACGGGCACCCTGTCGGCGATTGCAACCGGGGCCTGCAACAACCTGATCGAGCGTGCGGCGGACGTGACGTTGAAGGAGCGCCGGCAATTGATTCTGGTGCCGCGTGAGGCGCCGTTCTCCAGCATTCACCTGGAAAACATGCTCAAGCTGTCGAATATGGGCGCCGTGATTCTGCCGGCTTCACCGGGTTTCTATCATCAGCCGCAAACCATCGATGATTTGATCGATTTCGTTGTCGCACGGATTCTCAATCTGCTGAATATCCCTCAAGACATGTTGCCGCGCTGGGGCGAGCACCACCTGGGCGCCGATGAATAAGCGCCTGCTGTTGACCCTGTTGATGCTCCAACTGACCGGCTGCGCCACGGTGAGTACGCTTGACGCTGCCAAGCCTGGCGCACCGGTTGTGTACTCGGGTACGCGTCTGGATTGGTATGCGATACAGGGCGGTTGCTGCGCAATGGATCATTTCGGTGCCGAGGCGCCGAGTTATCCACGCGTGGACCTGCCTGCCAGTGCGATGCTCGACACGCTGTTTTTACCGCTGTCGCTGCTGACCGTGTTGGGCGTGGGGTTTCAGGCAACAGGCGGGTTATAGGGGACGGAAAGGACGTGCCGCGCTGCAGGGTTTACTTGCCGAGCTTGCTCAATTCTTCCGCTTCGACGATCCGCACCCCATTCTGTTCTTCCAGTGCCAGGCGCCACAGTGCCCGGGCCAGGCCGCAGGCTTCGATGCCACGGTATTTTCCGGGAATCAGTTTTACCAATGGCCCAGCCAGCTGTTCGGCCAGTCGCTGTTCGGTGCGTTCGCCAAGCAACAGCGACGGCCGGGCGATGGTCAGTTGCGGCCAATCCTGAGCTTTGAGCGCATATTCCATTTCGCCTTTGATCTTGCTGTAGAAAATGCTGGATCGCCGATCAGCGTTGACTGCGCTGATCACCACCAGATGCCGCGCCCCGAGTTCGCGAGCCCTCTTGCCAAAGGCCGCCACCAGATCAACATCGATAGCGCGGAAAGCGTCCTGCGAGCCCGCCTTTTTGATCGTGGTGCCGAGGCAGCAAAAGGCAATGTCCACGCGCCCGCTCAAGGTCGGGAGTATTGCAGCTAGCTCACCCACTGGGTTTTCCAGATGAGAATGCTCGGCCAGCGGGCGTCGGGTGGGTGCAAGTACGCGGCTGACTGTCGGTTCGTTGAGCAAGCGATCAAGCAGATGCTCACCGGTCAGGCCGGTGGCTCCGGCAAGCAGGATATGTTGAGGAGTTAAATACATAGTGTTTCTCCTTTTTTACAAGGCAGTCTAGTGGCTGCTCGTGGTCTTTGCCTCCTTGCCGACCAATGATGTACTGAGGGCCTTTTGTGCTTGGCTTTTGCGCAACTGCTGCCAGTGCACAAGAACCCCTTTGGGTGCCCATATCTGCGGCTCGGATGCCTCAAAGTTTTCGCTGGCTTCGCGGGCTGCGATAGACAATTTGGCTTCGTTGAACGCCTGTTGCAGATTGTCTGTGTCAAGCAGCGCTTTGGAGAACATTGCTTCGCCAAAGTAAGTGAAGTTAGCCTCTTCCGAGCAGCCAAAAGACACACGGTCCGCTCGCGAGGCGGTGATTATCAGGGTTTTTTCGTCTTTGAGTGCCGGAATGAAACCGCCGGAATAACAGGCAGAAATCACGATGATTTTGTCCCTGCCTTTCAACGGAGCGAGGACCGCGGCCAATTCATCAGCTGGGAGGTCAGCCAGTTCCATGCGCGGTTGATCGAGCACCAGTTCATGTTCATGGGTGCCATGGCTGGTCAGGTAGATAAATATCAAATCTTCCGGACCACTGCGTTGCGCCAGGGTCTGTACCGCGCGGCTGATGTTTTCGCGGGTTGCCAGCGGACGGTCGGTCATATGATCACGATGATTGACCAGGCTGATTTGCCCGTAGGCGCCAAAGCGCGTGGCCAGCAGGTTACTGACGTAATCCGCTTCGCGCATGAACACGCTCTGCTTGCCGTCGCCGCCCACGACCAGGCTGTACAGCTCTATAGCGGGAGTCGAGACGGGTACCGCAGCCAAGGCTTTTTCCAGCAATGGGCCCTGGGCGAGCAAACCGATTTCAAGCGAGTCTGGTAATAGCTTGCCTTGCGCGTCACGCACCCGCTGACCATTAACCCAGGTGCCGCCTTGAACGCTGCCATCTGCTTGGGTCAAGATGCCCTTGCCTTGATAGGTATCGTCGGCGAACTGGCCTTGATAGGTGCTGCCGTCGACCAGGTGCAGAGACCCCTCGCCGTTGAAGCGCCAGTTGCGGAACTGACCTTGATAATGGCTGCCATCGGCGCCGATCAGTTCGCCTGGGCCGCTGAGCGCACCTTCCTTGAACTGCCCGGTCCAGACGTCGCCGTCGCTGTTTTCGTAGCGGCCTCTGCCTTGCAGTTGATTGTTGTGAAAACCGCCGACGTATTGATCGCCATCGGCACTGTTGAAGTTGCCGTTGCCCTCCAGTTGACCGTTGACGAATTTGCCGGTGAATTGATTGCCGCTGTCATCGCTGCGCTGGCCTTCGCCATTGGGTTTGCCATGCGCGAACAGACCTTGATATTGGCTGCCGTCATCAAGATCAAGGTGGCCGAGACCGTCGTATTGGTCCGCCTTGAATTCGCCTCGATAGGTCATGCCTGGCTCTTTGAGCGTGCCTTCACCCTCACGTCGGCCCAGTTTGAAGCCGCCGACATAACTGCCGGTGCTGGTCGTCAACGTGCCGAAGCCATGAAACAGGCCGTTCTGGAACTGGCCACGGTAGACTTCGCCGTTGCTGGCGTGCCATTCGCCGTTGCCATGCCACTGACCATTCTGGAATTGGCCGGCATACCAACTGCCATTGGGGTAGTCCACCCGGCCCTGGCCTTGCAGCAGCCCATTGACCACATCGCCGCGATAACGGCCGCCGTCGGGCAGGCGTGCGTCTGGGGGCGTGAGGGGTTCACCCTCACCGCAAGCAGCGAGTAAAAGAATAAGTGCCAGTGGGGCAAGAGGGGCGAACGCGCGCATGGTAGATCCCGAAGATAAAAATCCAAGCGTGTTGAAGACGTCCCTGAGCAGTCGCATTCACACAGCTGCGGGGAGTATGCCGCAGCTATGTGGTTGCTTTATAGAGGCAACGAAACAGCCAGTGACAGCTGTTTTGCGTTTTGGCGGTTTTACATGAAGCACAAGGACAGCGGTTCAGCGATGAAAGCCGGCTTTTCCTGGCCTTCTATTTCCAGCGTGGCCGTGGCTTTGAGCAGCCATTGTCCGGGTTTTTTTTCGATGACTTGGGTCATGGTGACGTGGAGACGAACCCGTGAATTCACTTTTACCGGCTGGATGAAACGCACGCTGTCCAACCCATAGTTGACCACCATTTTCAGCCCTTCAGGCACCACCAGCAGGTCTTCCATCAATTTTGGAATCAGCGATAGCGACAGAAAACCATGGGCGATGGTGCTGCCGAAGGGAGTTTTTGACGCCTTCTCGGTATCGACGTGAATGAACTGGAAGTCACCGGTGGCTTCAGCAAACAGGTTGATGCGTTCTTGATCGATGGTAAGCCACTCGGAACATCCCAGTTCCTTGCCTTCATAGTTTGTGAGCTCTGCAACGGGTACAAAGGGCATCGATACTCTCCTTGTTGTCATCGGATTTTTGTAGGTATGGCTGTCGTGTTCAGTAGTGTCGGGTGTCGGATTTTTTCACCTTGCCGAGGCCTAAGATCAGCACGGGTTGTAGGGATGGTCAAGGATGTATGCCTTTGGCGAATGCCGATTTATTCGTCATGACGACAGCGTGCCTATAATGGCGCCGCGAATTTGCTGGGGTTTCTTATGTTGTTACGGGGTCTGACATGGCTGGTGCTGTTTCAATTGGTGGGTACAGCACTCAATCATTTGTTCTTGCCGATACTGCCCGGACCGATCATCGGCCTGGTATTGCTCCTGATTTTTCTCATGACGCGCGGTGAAGTCAGTGAGCCACTGAGCCTGGCCGCCAGCAGTCTGTTGCGCTATCTGCCGCTGCTGTTGGTGCCGCCCGCCGTGGGTGTGATGGTCTACGCTGCCGATATTGCTGCCGATTTCTGGGCCATTGTCGGGTCGTTGGTGCTGTCGTTGTTGCTGTCCCTGGCGTTCGCCGGCTGGCTGATGCAGACGTTGATTGTGCGCCAGTCCCGGCGTGGGGAATCCTCATGAGCATGGACTGGACGGGTGCCTGGAACGCGGTGATCCACCATCCCCTGTTTGGCATTGCCGTTACCTTGGGTGCGTACCAGTTGATGCTGGCCGCCTACGAGAAAACCCGCTGGATATTTCTGCAGCCCGTGCTGATCTCGATGTTGATGGTGATTGGCATTCTGCTCAGTTGTGGTCTGAGCTACGTCGAATACCGCAAAAGCACGGAAATTCTCAGTATTCTGCTGGGGCCTGCGACCGTGGCGCTGGCGGTGCCGCTTTATCTGAACCTGCGACGTATTCGCCAACTGTTCTGGCCGACCTTTACTACGCTAGTCGTGGGCGGCGTGCTGGCAACATCCCTGGGCGTGACGCTGGGCTGGCTGTTCGGTGCCGAGCACATGATCCTGATGACCATGGCCCCCAAATCAGTGACGTCGCCGATTGCCATGCTGGTGGCTGAGCAGATCGGCGGCGTTGCGCCACTGGCGGCCGTGTTCGTGTTGATCACTGGCGTGATTGGTGCGATTTTCGGCCCCGGTCTGCTGTCTATCCTGGGGGTGGAGAATCAAGCTGCACGTGGCATGGCTCTGGGCTTGACCGCTCATGCAGTGGGCACCTCGGTAGCGTTGCAGGAAAGCGAGGAGTGCGGTGCATTCGCCGCATTGGCAATGAGTCTGATGGGCGTCGGCACGGCGGTATTCCTGCCGCTGGCTGTTACGCTGGTCTTATAAGGAGGATTCCATGGTATTGCCGTTATTTCCTCTCAACGCCGTGCTATTCCCCGGGTGCATGCTCGATTTGCAGCTGTTCGAGGCGCGCTATCTGGACATGATTAGCCGATGCATGAAGCAGGGTGAAGGCTTCGGCGTGGTATGCATTCTTGCGGGCGAAGAAGTCGGGCAGGGGCCAGACGGTTATGCACTGATCGGTTGCGAAGCGTTGGTGCGGGACTTCCAGCAGCAGGAAAACGGCCTGTTGGGGATTCGCGTGGAAGGTGGGCGACGTTTTCGCGTAGTCAGCTCCCACGTACTGCGCGATCAACTGGTCCAGGCTGAAGTCGAGTGGCTGGATGAACCGCAGGACCCTCCGTTGCGGGACGGAGACGCCGATCTCTTGGCCCTGCTCGCTGCCTTGGCCGAGCATCCCATGGTCGCCGCACTGAATATGGGGGTCACGGCCAGCGGGCAGCAGTCATTGGCTAACCAGTTAGCCTATCTGCTGCCCTTCACCGAAGCAGAGAAGGTCGAGTTGCTGGCGCTCAGCGATGCTCAGCAACGGCTGGATGCGATCCAGGACCTGCTCGATGACCTGCAAAACGACCTGCAGACCTGATGCACTAGGGTCTGTACGAAAAGTCGGCGAGCGAAGGTCAGGCAAGGCAAAAACAGGCGAGGAAGCGGACTGGGCTCGCACGCGAGTTTAGGCCTCTAAATGAGCATTCTGATCGGACTCGCGCACGAGCCTGTTTTTAACGCAGCATCACCGAGCGCAGCCACTTTTCGTACAGAACCTAGTTAATCGCCCCCGTCGGGGATAGATACTGATAGCGCAGTGCCACGTGGGACAGTGAATGCAGGGCGAAGAAGCCATACAAGGTGATCAGCGCGGGCAGAATCAGCCACCACACCCGCGCAGGCATTGGCTCCAGCGGCGTTTTACGCTGGATGACGGTCAGGCTGGCTGCGCAGAGGCAGAACGCTAGCATTGCCCCGGCCAGCACATCCGTTGGCCAATGCACTCCCAGATAAACCCGCGACATGGCAATCGACAGCGCCGGAATGCAGCCCAGCAATAACCAGGTCAGGCGCAAACGCACCGGTTGACCGCGCCCGGCCAATACCGCCAGCACCATAAATAATGCGAATGACCCCGAGCTGTGCCCGCTGGGCATGCTGTAGCTGGTGATGGGGTCGATCAGTACGTCGGGGCGCGTGCGGGCAAAGAACCATTTCATCCCGCTGTTGGCCAGCCCTGAGCCCACGGTCGCGGCGCCGGCAAATATCGCCTGCCTCCATTGCCGAGTGGCCAGTAACAGAGCAAGCAGCAGGGTGACAACGGCGACCTGGGTTTTGAAATCGCCGAGCTGGGTGATCATCACCACGAACTCATCGGCGGCTTGGCTGCGATGTTCCTGCACCAGTGTCATCAAACCCTGATCGAAGTGCGTCAGGTACGGCCAGCCGATAAACAACCCAGCGAGCATCACCAGGCTCAGCAGGGCAATCAGTTGGGTGGCATACCGTTTACCCGCCAGGCTGCTGTGGATACTGAGGGCCAGCAACACCGCCAACCCTCCACCGATGATCCCGGCTTGTGGCCAGAAACCCTCGGGCAGTGGCAAACGCATGGCCGCGCCAGTGGCCCAGCCCGGCAGCAGGTAAACCAGGGACCAGCCGGCGCCGGCAATTACGCTGACCGCAGCAAAGCGTGGGAAGGGCATGTCGAACATGCCTGCGACCATCGGCAGCATGGGCCGCAGTGGGCCGATAAAGCGCCCGACCAGCAGACTGGCTATGCCGTAACGTTGAAAATAGAGCTCTGCACCTCCTATCCATTCCGGGTGATGACGCAGCCCCGGCAGGCGGCGGATGTTCTGGTGGAAGTGCCTGCCAAGGAAATACGACAGGCCATCGCCGAGTAAACCGCCACAAAAGCCCAGTAAAAGTGTTTCACTCAGTGACAAGGCGCCGCTGCCGGCCAGCACCGCGATGGCGAATAGAAGCACGGTGCCTGGCACGATTATTCCGGCGATGGCCAGGCATTCGACGAACGCCACCAAAAGAATCGCCAGACCCAACCACGAAGGGTTTGCTGTCAGCCAGCCAGTAATGCTGTCGAGCCATGGGCCCATGTCTCAGTTTCCTTGCTCGAGTAAAAAGTAATCGCGGCCGTCGACCTGGCCACGTCGCAGCGGGTTTAGCGTGCAGAATCGGGCGTAGGCGGCGTCGACGAAGCGGTACATCAAGTGCCCGTCGCGACCCTCGGGAATGCCCAGGCGCGTGGTCTGGATAATCTGCTTGGGCACTGCGCCGACGTCATCGACGAACAGTTGCTCAAGATCGAAGCGTTTGGCGTCCCAGGTCGGGACTTTCAGCCCTAACGCCTTGCACAGCAGTGTCTGGCCCGCACAAAGGCGCTCGGGTGGCCGCAGCGCACCCTTGGCATCAGGGTTGTTCAAGAGCATGTGCGCAAGGCTGTTGCCGTCAGAAAGCTCGTCGACCCACGGGTAAGCGGACTTGATCAGCACGGCATTGCCCGGGCCTTCAGCGCTGAAGTTCAGCGAATCGCCGCCGCGGGCATAGTACATATAGATATGCCCGCCATCGAGAAACAGCGCCTTGCGCTTTTCGGTGTAGCCCAATGAGGCGTGGCTGCCTTTTTCTGCACAGTAATAGGCTTCCGTCTCGATGATCCGCGCCGACAGCCATAGCGCATCAGGGCCTGAGCCGATCCGATGGCGAATCACCTTGCCCAACAACGCCCGGGCGAGCACTTGCGCATCGCGGTGGAAAAACGAGTCGGGGAGGGGGTTGGGCATCGGTGTTCACGGTCGTCGAGCGGCAATCGGGGTGGCGATGATAGCAACAACTGTCTTAATCAAAGCTGAATGGCGGAGTGTCAGGCGCAGTATTGAAATGCAGGATGTTCCAGAGGGCTTTTTATCCCGACTTTGCTCGGGTTATTGACCATCCGCCTGTCACCTCTGTCGTTACTCGGGCCCGACAGCTATAATCGGCCGCTTTCCTCTCTGCCAAGACCTCTGAGACCATGACTGAGTCCGTTCTTGACTACATGACCCGTTTGGGTCGCGCCGCCCGCGAAGCCTCGCGCGTGATCGGCCGTGCCAGCACTGCGCAGAAAAACCGCGCCCTGCAAGCCACCGCTGACGCTCTCGATGAGGCGCGCACTGAATTGTCTGCCGCCAATGAGCTGGACCTGTCCGCCGGTCGGGCCAATGGCCTGTCGCCGTACATGCTTGAGCGTCTGACCCTGACCCCAGCACGCATCGACAGCATGATCGAAGGTTTGCGTCAGGTGATCAGCCTGGCGGATCCGATTGGCGCGATTCGCGACATGAGCTACCGGCCGTCGGGTATTCAGGTGGGCAAGATGCGTGTGCCGCTGGGTGTGGTGGGGATTATTTACGAGTCGCGTCCAAACGTGACGATCGATGCTGCAAGCCTGTGCCTGAAGTCCGGCAACGCCACTATTTTGCGCGGCGGCTCCGAAGCCATTCACTCCAACCGTGCCATCGCCGCCTGTATTCAGCGCGGTCTGGCGGCTGCCGATTTGCCGGCTGCCGTGGTGCAGGTGGTTGAAGTGACGGATCGAGAGGCGGTTGGCGCATTGATCACCATGCCCGAGTACGTCGACGTGATCGTTCCGCGCGGTGGCAAAGGCCTGATCGAGCGGGTCAGTCGCGATGCGCGGGTGCCGGTGATCAAGCATCTGGACGGTATCTGCCACGTGTATGTCAGCGCTCATGCCGACCTGCCCAAGGCTCAGCGTATCTGTTTCAACGCCAAGACCTACCGCTACGGCATCTGTGGCGCGATGGAAACCTTGCTGGTGGATCAGGCTGTCGCTGCCGAGTTTTTGCCACCAATGGCTGCGCAATACCGCGAAAAAGGTGTCGAGCTGCGCGGTTGTGAACGCACCCGCGAGTTGATCGATGCCTTGCCAGCGACCGAAGAAGACTGGCACACCGAGTACCTTGCGCCGATTTTGTCGATCCTTGTTGTGAAGGGGCTGGATCAGGCCATCGAACATATCAACCATTATGGGTCGCACCATACCGACTCCATCGTCACTGATCATCAGGGCCAGGCTCGGCGTTTCATGGCCGAAGTAGACTCCAGTTCGGTGATGATCAACGCCCCGACCTGCTTCGCCGATGGCTTTGAATACGGATTGGGTGCCGAGATCGGCATTTCTACTGATAAGCTGCACGCCCGCGGTCCGGTCGGTCTGGAAGGTTTGACCTGCGAGAAGTACATCGTGATCGGCGATGGTCAGTTGCGTGGCCAGGAGCCTGCCTGACTTGGCCGATCCCGAAAAGCCCGCCGCCGATGCGAAGGCAGTTATCCAGCCCGCTGCGCAGGCGAAGCAAACGCCAGGCCTGCCCAGACGTATCGGCATGCTGGGCGGTACGTTCGACCCCGTGCATATTGGCCATTTGCGCAGTGCACTGGAAGTCGCCGAGCTGCTTGGGCTTGATGAGTTACGCCTGACACCCAGTGCCAGGCCGCCTCATCGCAACATGCCGAGCGTCAGCGCGCAGCACCGTCTGGCGATGGTCAAGTGCGCGGTGGCCGGTGTGCCACCGTTGACGGTGGATGACCGTGAGCTGCAACGGGACAAGCCGTCGTACACCATCGACACCCTGGAACTGATGCGGGCCGAGTTGGCTGCAGATGACCAGTTATTCCTGTTATTGGGCTGGGATGCCTTTTGCGGGCTACCGACCTGGCACCGCTGGGAAGAGCTACTGGAGCACTGCCATATCGTGGTGCTGCAACGCCCGGACGCCGACAGCGAGTCGCCTGACGCCATGCGTAACCTGCTGGCGGGGCGCGCAGTCAGCGATCCGAAGGCCCTGAAAGGGCCGGGTGGACACATTACATTCGTCTGGCAGACGCCGTTATCGGTGTCTGCCACCCAGATCCGCCAACTGCTGGCCAGCGGGAAGTCGGTACGTTTTCTGGTGCCAGACGCGGTACTGGCCTATATCGACGCGCACGGGCTGTACCATGCGCCTAAAACTGAGAGGACGGACTGAACAGCCGCCATAGGTGCTGTTTGGATAGAACGGAATGTAGGAGCTGCCGCAGGCTGCGATCGACCGCGAAGCGGTCGCTGGATTGAAGATGCATGAAGGTCGTTCCGGTCGCCCGCGACCCCGGCCTATTGCAGCCTTCGGCAGTTCCTACACGAGTGTTTAGCGTTCTCATACACACGAGCTGAATGAGTTTTTTATGACGAAGCAAAATAGCGAAATCCTGATCAAGCTGGCAACGGCAGCCCTGGAAGATATCAAGGCCCAGGACATCCTGGCCATCGACGTGCGCAACAAGACCAGCATCACCGATTACATGCTCATCGCCACCGGTACGTCCAATCGCCACATCGCCTCGATGGTTGAGAACGTGCGCGACAAGGTCAAGGCTCAGGGCTTCAAGCCACTGGGTGAAGAAGGCAAGGGCGACAGCGATTGGGTTCTGTTGGACCTGGGCGACATCATCGTGCACGTGATGACCGCCAGCGCCCGTCAGTTCTACGACCTCGAACGTCTGTGGCATGGCGCCGAGCAAAGCCGTGCAAGCCATGAAAACCATGACGCAAACCCGTTTGACCCGATGGCAGCCGACAAAATGTCATTCGACAACACGCCGTCTGACAAAGAGTAAGGGGTTGCTGTGCGTCTGCGTTTGATCGCTGTCGGTTCGCGCATGCCCAAGTGGGTGGAAGAGGGTTGGCATGAATATGCCAAGCGGATGCCATCCGAACTGGCGCTCGAATTGGTGGAAATCCCGCTCAATACCCGGGGCAAGAATGCCGACGTGGCGCGCTTCATCCGTCAGGAAGGTGAAGCCATGCTGGCAAAAGTGCAGCCGGGCGAGCGCATCGTCACCCTCGAGGTGCACGGTAAACCGTGGAGCACAGAGCAACTGGCGGTCGAACTCGATCGCTGGCGTCTGGATTCGCGCACGGTGAATCTCATGGTCGGCGGCCCGGAAGGGCTGGCGCCGGAAGTCTGCGCGCGCAGCGAACAACGCTGGTCGTTGTCACCGCTGACCTTGCCGCATCCTCTCGTGCGTATTCTCATCGGTGAGCAGATGTATCGCGCCTGGACTGTCCTGTCCGGGCACCCTTATCACAAATAGTCTTGTGAACACGCCCTAAAATGTCCCAGCCGATTCGCCTCAAGGACCATGAGAAAGACGCACGTCTGGTGCGCGGCCGGGTCGTGTTCGGTGCTGTGGCGGTCGTGGTGCTGGTGTGCGTGCTGGTAGCGCGGCTGTATTTCCTGCAGGTGATCCAGTACGAGTATCACTCGACCTTGTCGGAAAACAACCGGGTTCATGTACAGCCGATCCCGCCGACCCGTGGGTTGATCTTTGATCGCAACGGGGTGGTGGTCGCCGATAATCGCCCCAGTTTCAGCTTGAGCATGACCCGCGAACGTTCTGGCGACTGGGGGCAGGTGCTCGACGTCATCGTCAGCGTGCTGGAATTGACGCCTGATGATCGGGTGCTGTTCGAGAAGCGCATGAAGCAGGGGCGCCGGCCATTCGAGCCGGTGCCGATTCTGTTCGAACTCGATGAAGAACAAATTGCCCGCATCGCCGTCAACCAGTTCCGTCTGCCCGGCGTTGAAGTGGTTGCGCAACTGGTCCGTCACTATCCGCAGGGTGCGCACTTCGCGCACTCGGTGGGTTACATGGGGCGGATCAACGAGAAAGAGCTCAAAGTGCTCGATTCGGTCAATTACAGTGGCACACACCATATTGGCAAAACCGGCATCGAGCGGTTCTACGAGCCGGACCTGCATGGTCAGGTGGGCTACGAAGAAGTCGAAACCAATGCGCGCGGTCGGGTATTGCGGGTGCTCAAACGCACCGATCCAATTCCCGGCAAGGACATCGTCCTGAGCCTCGACATCAAACTGCAAGAAGCTGCCGAAATTGCTTTGGGCGGGCGCCGTGGTGCGGTGGTCGCGCTTGATCCGAGTACCGGCGAAGTTCTGGCGATGGTCAGTCAGCCGAGTTTCGACCCGAACCTGTTTGTCACGGGTATCAGCTTCAAGGCCTATGCCGAGTTGCGTGACTCGATTGACAGGCCACTGTTCAACCGCATCCTGCGTGGCTTGTACCCGCCGGGTTCGACGATCAAACCGGCGGTCGCTATCGCCGGGCTCGACAGTGGCGTCGTCACGGCATCCACCCGGGTGTTTGACCCCGGCTTCTATCAGTTGCCCAACTACGACCACAAATACCGCAACTGGAACCGCACCGGCGATGGCTGGGTCGATCTGGACACGGCGATCATGCGTTCCAACGACACTTATTTTTACGACCTGGCGCATAAGATCGGCATTGATAGGCTGTCGTTGTACCTGAACAAGTTCGGGATCGGGCAGAAGGTGTCGCTGGATATGTTCGAAGAGTCGCCGGGCTTGATGCCGTCGCGAGACTGGAAGCGGATTACCCGGCGTCAGGCCTGGTTCCCTGGCGAGACGCTGATCCTCGGTATCGGTCAGGGCTACATGCAGGCGACTCCGTTGCAGTTGGCGCAAGCGACCGCCCTGGTGGCCAACAAAGGCAAGTGGAACCGTCCGCATCTGGCGAAAACCATCGAGGGCGTGCCGCCAGTGGACGAAAACCCGATTCCGGACATCGTCCTGCGTGACGCCTCGGACTGGAACAAGGTCAATCATGGCATGCAACAAGTGATGCATGGCGCACGCGGTACAGCGCGCAAGGCAGCGGTCGGTTCGCAATACCGGATTGCTGGCAAAAGCGGTACAGCTCAAGTGGTTGCGATCAAGCAGGGTGAGAAGTACGACCGCACCAAGCTCCAGGAGCGTCACCGTGACCACGCCTTGTTTGTCGGCTTTGCCCCTGCTGACAACCCGAAAATAGTTGTGGCGGTGATGGTGGAGAACGGCGAGTCCGGTTCTGGCGTCGCGGCTCCCGTGGTCCGCCAGGTGATGGATGCCTGGTTGCTCGGCCCGGACGGCGTGCTCAAACCTGAGTACGCCAGCACCTCAAATGCGGAGGCTTCGGCCCGTGAAGAGTAATTTCGACCGCATCCTTTCCAGCGATGATGTGATGCGCCGTCGCGCCAGTTTCCTGCAACGCATTCATATCGATGGACCGTTGTTGATCCTGTTGCTGACCCTGGCCGCCGGCAGTTTGTTCGTGCTGTATTCGGCCAGCGGCAAGAACTGGGATCTGCTGATCAAGCAGACCACTTCGTTCGGTATCGGTCTGGTGTCGATGTTCGTCATCGCGCAACTCGAGCCGCGCTTCATGGCGCGCTGGGTACCGGTGCTCTATGTGCTGGGGCTCATGCTGCTGGTGGTAGTGGACGTCATGGGTCACAACGCCATGGGCGCGACCCGCTGGATCAATATTCCGGGGGTCATCCGCTTCCAGCCTTCGGAATTCATGAAAATCATCATGCCGGCTACCATCGCCTGGTACCTGTCCAAGCGCACGTTGCCGCCGCACTTGACGCACGTGGCCTTGAGCCTGGGGTTGATCGGTCTTCCGTTCATTCTGATCGTACGCCAGCCGGACTTGGGCACCTCCTTGCTGATTCTGGCGTCGGGTACCTTCGTGCTGTTCATGGCCGGCCTGCGCTGGCGCTGGATCATCAGCGTATTTACGGCCGCCGTGCCGGTGGCCGTTGGCATGTGGTTTTTCTTCATGCACGACTACCAGAAGCAACGAATCCTGACCTTTCTCGACCCGGAAAGCGATCCGCTTGGCACTGGCTGGAACATCATTCAGTCCAAGGCCGCGATCGGTTCGGGCGGCGTATTTGGCAAGGGCTGGTTGCTCGGCACGCAGTCGCACCTGGACTTTTTACCGGAAAGCCACACCGACTTCATTATTGCCGTTTTGGGCGAAGAGTTCGGCCTGGTAGGCATTTGCGCCTTGTTGCTGATCTATGTCTTGCTGATCGGTCGAGGGCTGGTGATCACCGCTCAGGCGCAGACCCTGTTCGGCAAATTGTTGGCCGGTAGCCTGACAATGACGTTTTTTGTTTATGTTTTCGTCAACATCGGTATGGTCAGTGGCCTGCTGCCGGTTGTAGGTGTGCCATTGCCTTTCATTAGCTATGGCGGAACTTCGCTGGTGACGCTGCTGTCAGCGTTTGGGGTTTTGATGTCGATCCATACCCATCGTAAGTGGATCGCACAGGTTTGATTAAGGTGAACAACTCAATGCAAGTAGTGCGTAGCTGGGCTGCTCGATATGCTCCGTTGGTCGGCCTGGTGGGCATCCTTGGTTTGTTGCAGGAGGCGGTTGCTGGCGATTATGAAGGCTCGCCGCAAGTGGCTGAATTTGTCGGTGAAATGACCCGCGACTACGGATTCGCCGGTGAACAGCTCATGGATGTTTTCCGTGAAGCAGAACGTAAACAGGCCATTCTCGACGCCATTTCGCGCCCGGCCGAACGGGTCAAACAGTGGAAAGAGTACCGGCCGATCTTCATCACTGATGCACGTATCGCGCGTGGCGTGGACTTTTGGCGTCAGCACGAAGCCGCCCTTGCACGTGCCGAACAGGAGTACGGCGTGCCGGCGCAAGTGATCGTTTCGATCATCGGCGTAGAGACCTTTTACGGTCGCAACACCGGCAACTACCGCGTAATAGACGCCTTGTCGACGCTGAGCTTTGACTATCCACCACGTGCCGACTTCTTCCGTAAGGAGCTGCGCGAGTTCTTGTTGCTGGCGCGTGAAGAGCAAGTCGACCCCCTGACGCTCAAAGGCTCATACGCCGGTGCCATGGGTTTGCCTCAGTTCATGCCGAGCAGTTTTCGTGCGTATGCCGTAGATTTCGACGGTGACGGCCATATCAACATCTGGACCGATCCGGATGATGCGATTGGCAGTGTTGCCAGCTATTTCAAACGGCACGGCTGGGTTGCCGGCGAGCCGGTCGTGAGCCTCGCGACGGTACGTGGCGAGCATGCCGACGAAGGTTTGAGTCCCGGAATTGATCCGGTAAAAAATGTTGGGGAGTTGCGAGCGTTGGGGTGGTCAAGTCATGATGCGCTGCGCGATGATATGCCGGTGACCGCTTTCCGACTGGAGGGCGAAAATGGCCCTGAGTACTGGATGGGCCTGAAGAATTTTTATGCAATCACGCGCTATAACCGCAGCGTGATGTACGCCTTGGCCGTGCATCAACTGTCTGAACTGCTGGTCCAAGCACGGGGCGTCAAGTAATGCGGGTATTGCCGTTTCGCAAACAACTAAAGTTCCTGGCCTTCGCAGCCTTGACCATCCTGATGGCCAGTTGTTCGACCAGCCGCTCGCCACAGAGCACGGCCGTGCGTTCGACCCCCGGTCTGGACATCAACCGTGCGCATAAAGATGGTGCGCCGTGGTGGGATGTCGATGTTTCGCGGATTCCGGATGCGGTGCCGACCCTGCATAACGGTCCTTACAAGGCCAACCCCTACACGGTGTTGGGCAAGACCTATTTCCCGCTGTCTGACTCCAAGCGCTATGTGGCGTCCGGCACCGCGTCCTGGTACGGCACCAAGTTCCACGGCCAGGACACTGCCAACGGTGAAAAGTACGACCTGTATGGCATGAGTGCCGCACACAAGACCTTGCCGCTGCCCAGCTATGTCCGCGTGACCAACCTGGACAACAACAGAAGCGTGATCCTGCGGGTCAATGACCGTGGGCCGTTCTACTCCGACCGGATTATCGACCTGTCCTACGCGGCCGCGAAAAAACTCGGTTACGCCGAAATCGGCACTGCACGGGTCAAGGTTGAAGGCATCGACCCGCAGGAATGGTGGGCACAGCGCGGGCGTCCAGCGCCGCTGATGCTTGATCAACCGCAAGTCATCGCCCAGGCTGCGCCGCCTGCCTTCACGGCTTCCACTGGTACGGTCGAGCAATACACGCCGCCGCCCCAGCAGCACGCCGCGGCAGTTCCGGCCATGCAAATCGATGCAAAAAAAAACGCTTCCGCACAAGCCTCTGGGCTGTATCTCCAGGTGGGCGCTTTCGCCAACCCGGACGCTGCGGAACTCCTGAGGTCGAAACTGAGCGGGATGGTGCAAACCCCAGTGTTCGTCAGCTCGACAGTACGCAGTCAGCAAACGCTGTATCGGGTGCGGATGGGGCCGATAGACACGCAGGGTGAAGCCCAGCAATTACAAGCCAGCGTCCGGTCGGCCAATCTTGGCCAGCCGAGCGTGGTGACGTCGGATTAATCATTCAACCCTGGTTGGTTCAGGGTTGATGTGCAGTTGTTTGACCGACGGTGACTTGCCGACAGAGCAAGCGATACATGCAACTGTTCACAGGGCAGCCTGATCAATCAGGCTGTTTTGTAAGCCAGGGGTAATGCCTGGCGTCGCAGACCGGATGAAAGCGTCATTTTTTCGCCAGTCAGATTAGCTTTGCCCGCGAGGGCATGTTTGCCCATTAGCAATTTCGAGAGACGGATGAACATCACCACCTTTGCAAAACGCCTGTGCCTGCTTGTACCGCTAGTCATCGCCCCTGCCGCCTGGGCGGCCGAACAGATGATGCCATCGCCGCCGCAATTAGCCGCCAAAGCCTATGTGCTCATGGACGCTTCCAGCGGTAACATCCTGGTCGAAAACAATGGCGACCAGCGTTTGGCGCCGGCGAGCCTGACCAAACTGATGACGGCTTACATTGCGACCCTGGAAATCCGTCGCGGCCAAATCGGCGAAAACGATCCAGTGACTGTCAGCGAAAACGCCTGGCGCACGGGTGGTTCGCGGATGTTTATCAAAGTGGGTAGCCAGGTTACCGTCAGCGATCTGCTGCACGGCATCATCATTCAGTCGGGCAACGACGCCAGCGTTGCGCTCTCCGAGCACATTGCCGGCAGCGAAGATGCTTTCGCCGACATGATGAATAAAACCGCCGGCGACCTGGGCATGGTCAACAGCCACTTCATGAACCCGACCGGTCTGCCGAATCCAGAGCATTACTCGTCGGCCCATGACATGTCATTGCTGGCTCGCGCTATCATCCACGAAGACCCTGCTCACTATGCGATCTACTCGCAGAAAGAGTTCTTCTGGAACGGCATCAAACAGCCGAACCGCAACCTGCTGCTGTGGCGTGACAAGACCGTTGATGGTCTGAAAACGGGTCACACCGAAGAAGCTGGATACTGCATGGTGTCTTCGGCCGTACGTGATGGTATGCGTCTGATCTCGGTGGTGTTCGGCACCAACAGCGAACAGGCTCGTGCTGCCGAGACTCAAAAGCTGCTGACCTACGGTTTCCGCTTCTTCGAAACCCAGACCTTCTATCAGAAGGGCACCGAACTGGCTCAGGCCCCGGTCTGGAAGGGCTCCGAGCACCAGGTCAAAGCCGGTCTGGCTGATGACCTGACCATGACGTTGCCTAAAGGCCAGTTGAAAAAACTGGCGGCTAACATGACCATGAACCCTCAACTGGTTGCGCCTATCGCCAAGGGCGACGTGATCGGTAAAGTTGAAGTGAAGATGGACGACAAGGTTGTGCATACCGCTGACCTGATCGCCCTCGACGCTGTCGACCAAGGTGGTATCTTCCGTCGCGTGTGGGATAGCATTCGCCTGTTCTTCTACGGTTTGTTCAACTGATATTGCCGATCGGCATGCACCGGCTCTGATCCAGAGCGCGGTGCATGCCGCTCGTCACGGCTTACGAGGCCGTTACTGCCATGACTGATACCGACGTTACGTCGCATAAAATCGAATTTCCCTGCCCCGACTATCCGATCAAAGTGATCGGCGACACCGGCGTAGGCTTCACTGCCCTTGTGATCGAGACCCTGGCCAAACACGCCACGCTCGACATGGCCACGCTCGCCGAGCGTCAAAGCAGCAATGGCAAATACACCACCGTACAGCTGCACATCATCGCGACTGGCGAAGAACAATTGCGCGATATCAATAGTGCGTTGCGCGCTACGGGTTTCGTGCACATGGTGCTCTGATGCCCGGTAGCCTGGGCTTTCGTGACTTGGGTCTGGTTGCTTATGAGCCGGCTTGGCACGCCATGCAGCGTTTCACCAACGAGCGTGGACGCGAAGTGGGAGACGAGGTCTGGCTGGTGCAGCACCCCCCTGTGTTTACCCAGGGCCAAGCGGGCAAAGCTGAACATCTGTTGCTGCCGGGCAATATTCCAGTGGTACAGGTCGATCGCGGTGGTCAAGTGACCTATCATGGGCCCGGCCAACTGGTTGCCTACCTGATGCTGGACGTGCGACGCCTGGGTTTCGGTGTCCGTGATCTGGTCACCCGGATCGAGGGCAGCCTGATTGCGCTGCTGGCCAGTTACGGCGTAACGGCGGTAGCGAAAGCGGAGGCGCCGGGAGTCTATGTCGATGGAGCGAAAATAGCTTCCCTCGGCCTGCGGATTCGCAACGGTTGTTCATTTCACGGCCTGGCGCTGAATGTGGACATGGACCTTGAGCCGTTTCGACGGATTAACCCCTGCGGGTATGCAGGGCTGGCAATGACCCAGCTCCGCGATCATGCAGGCCCGATTGAATTTGCCGAGGTAAGTGCCCGGCTGCGCGCGCAGCTCGTCAAGCACCTCGACTATGCTGAGCAGACGACCCTAACGGGCGGAATCGACTGACTATGACTACTGCGACTGACACTGCGCCAACCCTGATCCCTACGCTGGACATCGCCGAGCGTGCGGCCCGACCGAAAATTGAAGCCGGCGTGAAGCTGCGTGGCGCTGAAAAAGTAGCGCGGATCCCGGTAAAGATCATTCCGACCGTCGACTTGCCGAAGAAGCCCGACTGGATTCGTGTACGCATACCGGTTTCCCCCGAAGTAGACCGCGTCAAACAATTGCTGCGTAAGCACAAGCTGCACAGCGTGTGCGAAGAAGCGTCCTGCCCGAACCTGGGTGAATGCTTCTCTGGCGGCACTGCGACCTTCATGATCATGGGTGATATTTGCACCCGTCGTTGCCCGTTCTGCGACGTTGGCCACGGCCGACCAAAAGCCCTGGACGCCGACGAGCCAAAAAACCTGGCCGTTGCCATCGCCGATCTGCGCCTCAAGTACGTGGTGATCACCTCGGTGGACCGTGACGACCTGCGTGATGGCGGTGCTCAGCACTTTGCCGACTGCATTCGCGAAATTCGCCTGTTGTCGCCAAACGTCAAGCTCGAAACCCTGGTTCCGGACTATCGCGGCCGCATGGACATCGCGCTTGAAATCACTGCCGCAGAGCCGCCGGATGTGTTCAACCACAACCTGGAAACCGTACCGCGCCTTTACAAAGCTGCGCGTCCGGGCTCGGATTACCAGTGGTCGCTGACCCTGCTGCAACGCTTCAAGGAGATGGTCCCGCACGTGCCGACCAAATCCGGTTTGATGCTGGGGCTGGGCGAAACCGACGAGGAAGTTATCGAAGTCATGCAGCGTATGCGTGAACACAATATCGACATGCTGACGCTCGGCCAGTACCTGCAACCTTCGCGTAGCCACTTGCCGGTGGAGCGTTTCGTTCACCCGGACGTCTTCGCCTGGTTCGCTGAGGAAGGTTACAAAATGGGCTTCAAAAACGTTGCGTCAGGCCCCCTGGTACGTTCGTCGTATCATGCTGACGAGCAGGCAGGTGCCGCTATCAAGGCCATGATCTGAGGCGAACAGCCTTTGATGCATTAACCTGAAAGCAAAACGGGCCGGACAGTGATGTCCGGCCCGTTTTTTTGTGTTGTCGCGCTGATGCCTTCACGAATAAATTCGTTCCCACACACCGCTACGGCTTGCGCAGGCTATCCAGCAACTCATGTGTCGGGTAACCATCAGCCGGCCGGCCGAATGACAGTTGCGCACTACGAATTGCTTTGCGCGTATTAGCGCCGATGATGCCGTCAGGCGTGCCTGCATCATAGTTCCGGGATGACAGTAGGGTTTGCAGTTCGATACGCTCAGTACGGCTCAGAGGAAGGTCATCGCGTGGCCAATTGCCGATTACATAGCCTCCACCGTTGAAGCGTTCTGACAGCAGGCCGATAGCCATGGCATAGGACGACGAGTTGTTGTATTTGAGGATCGTGCGGAAGTTGTCCAGCACCAAGAACGCCGGGCCTCGGTAACCCGCTGGCAGCAGCAGGGCCGCCTGTAGTTGGGCAACGTTGGCGGGCAGGGCACTGCCGTTCGGCAGCTTCAGCCCCATCTGTAGCCATTCGGCAACTGTTTTGCGCGTTGAAGCATCGGCCAGGGCATAATCAAAACCCTGCGCCAGTTGGACTTCGAAACCCCAGGGCTGACCTTGCTGCCAGCCCGAGCTTTGCAGGTAGTGAGCGGTCGAGGCCAAGGCGTCTGCCGGGTTGTTCCATATATCGCGACGACCGTCGCCATCGAAGTCCACGGCATAGGTGTTGTACGTGGTAGGGATGAACTGCGTCTGACCCATGGCGCCCGCCCACGAACCGAGCATTTGTCCGGGCTCGATATCACCGTGCTGAAGAATTTGCAGTGCGGCGATCAATTGGCTTTGTGCAAAGCCTGGGCGACGGCCTTCGTAGGCCAGCGTCGCCAGCGAGCGAATTACATATTGTGTGCCCTGGAACTGCCCAAAGCTGCTTTCCATGCCCCAAATCGCGACCAGTGCCTGGCGGTCGACACCATAGCGTTGCTCGATGCTTTGCAGCACATCAGCGTATTGCGCGAGCAAGGCCTGGCCTTTACGTACGCGCACCGCAGACATTGCGCCGTCCAGATACTCCCAGACAGGGCGAGTGAACTCCGGTTGGCTGCGATCAAACTTGACCACGCTCATGTCCGGGACGACGCCGGCGAAGGCCTCGTCGAAGATATCGGCCCGGATGCCAGCCTTCAACGCTTCGGTTCGAAAACCTGCTTCCCAGTCACTGAAGCTGATGGTGGGCTGAATGTCGAATTCGCTATCGCCAGCCGCATTGACGGGCGGGCTCGCAGGCACGGCCGTCGCAGGGACGTTGGCGACTTGAAGAGGCGTGGCGTCGGCTGCGGTCGGTTTTTCGGCGCAGGCAACTAACAGGATGAAGCTGGAGACGGTTATCAGTTGGCGAAAGTGCCAACGACGGGAAAAACTAGAGGGCATGCTCGGGTCCAGGGTATTACCAACAGACGCAAACCTTATCATGACTGTACGTTCGAAGGGGCCTTGGCAGGAGTGGCATAGGGTTCAGGCGGCCAGAAGGTAAGAAGCCTCCCAGCTTTTAGACTGGAAGGCTTCGCGGCGGTAGCTGCCTTTGCCCTTGCCGGGTTGTTCCTGACGACTGCGGAACAATGGCTGGGCGATGATGGATTTGGCCTTGTTGGGCCTGGATTGTTTGCTCATGGCAATTACCCTCTCTCGTTGCAGGTGTTGAGTCGGTGCAAATCATCGGCCTGACGGAAGGATCTGTCTAATAGATGTCTGCTATCGCGTGGGGGCTTCGCGAATAAATTCGCTCCCACAAGAATTTCAGTGTCACTTTGTGGGAGCGAATTCATTCGCGAAAGCAACCGTCACTCAGCAGGCAGATTCAGCCGTTGTCCGGCCATCAGCAGCGCCAAACGACTCAAGCTGCTCCAGGCCGAGCCTGCGGCCTGACCCTTGATTTGTGCGTCGATGCGCTGAGCATCCATCAGCAGTTGGCTCCAGCGCTGCGCAGAGTGGCGTTGCAGGGCTTTGCTCATCAGGGGTTTGCGCTTGTCCCAGATCGGCGGACGGGCCTGGCTGAAGGCCTTGTCCAGCGGGATGCCTTGGCTGAACTGCAATGCCAGGTTCGCCAGCACGCGCAGTTCGCGACACAGCGCCCAAAGAATCACCGGCGTTTCTACCCCTTCGCCACGCAGGCCTTCGAGCATGCGCAACGCGAGAGCGGCTTCACCGTTGAGAATGGCATCGGTCAAACCGAAAACGTCGAAACGTGCGCTATCGGCCACAGCCCCTTGCACGGTCTCGACGGTGATCTGGCCACCTTCGGCCATCAGTTTGAGCTTTTCGATTTCCTGCGCCGCGGCCAACAAGTTGCCTTCGACCCGGGCGGCAATCAGTTCGATCGCATCCTGGCTGGCAGTCAAGCCGGCTTGTGACAGTCGTTGGCGAATCCACTGCGGCAACTGGCTGGCATCCACCGGCCAAATTTGTACAAATTGTGTCTGCGGGCCTTCAACCAGCGCCTTGCCCCACTTGGTTTTCTGCGCACTACCGTCGAGTTTTGGCAGGCTGATCAGCAGAATCGTATCTTCGGCTGGACGCGAGCAATATTCGATCAGTGCCGCAGCGCCTTTGTCGCCAGGTTTGCCCGACGGTAAACGCAGCTCCAGTAGACGTTTTTGCGCGAACAACGACATGCTGGCGCCCGCCTGCAACAGCGTGCCCCAGTCGAAACTGGCGTCGGCGCTGAATACTTGGCGTTCGTCGAAACCTTGCTGACGTGCGGCCGCGCGAATTGCGTCTGCCGCTTCCTGGCACAGCAACGGGTCATCGCCGCTGATCACGTACACGGGGGCGAGATTACCCTGGAGGTGCTTGCCGAGTTGGGCTGGAGTGAGCTTCATAGGTCAGAGGATGCTGGGGCCAGCGGGCTGGCCCCAAGGCATTTATCGGGACGGTAGTTCAACAGGCGACTGCCGAGGCGTCTCGTTTTCGATCCGCTGCGCAGCTTCCAGGGCATCGGCGTCAGCTTTTGCCTTGTTGTCTGCGGTCTGCTGCAGTTTCGCCAACTGGGTTGGGGTCAGCAGTTGCAGACGAATCACCATGCTCTGGACGAGCTGGCTGCGCATCTCTTTACGAGCCTGCTGGACCTCCTGGTCGGAGCCCATCAAGTTGTTGCCGTCATGGATGTAGGTTTTCTGCACGCGCAGCTTGTCTTCGAGCAACGGCAGATGGCGATCACCACGGATTTGGTAGTTGAGCGTGGTTGTCATTTCATATTCGGATGAACCGGAAGCGCCTGAGTAGCTTAGGGCGCGCTCTGATTCGTCCTCGTTGACCAGATCCAGCGTGTAAGGCGCCCCGGAGTGAACCTTAACGCCGCTGCTTTCCAGGACCTGACGCAACTGAGTCACGATGTCGCCGTAAGCGTCACGTGCAGTCAGATCAAGGTCTTTGATCGTCATCTCATTGGTCCCGGTGCCACGCAACTGGAAACCACAGGCGCTCAGCAACACGGCGAGCCCCATCACCAGCAGATTGCGTTTGATCATATTGATGCTCCCCTTGAATCCGTTTGGGCCGACGTTGCGTCCCCTGGAAGTTTTGTGCGGCGCCCGATCTGTACCGGGCGCTTTATTCAATTAGCTTGCGACGATATTGACCAGCTTGCCAGGTACCACGATCACTTTGCGGATGGTCAGGCCATCGGTGAAACGCAGCACGTTTTCATTGATTCGCGCCGCAGCTTCAACTTCTTCGCGGGTGGCACTGGCTGGCATTTCGATGTGGCCACGCAGCTTACCGTTGACCTGGATAACCAGTTGCAGGCTGTCCTGCACCAACGCAGTCTGATCCAGGATCGGCCAGCCAGCGTCAATGATCGCGCCGCTATGGCCCAAATGGCCCCACAGCTCATGGCTGATGTGTGGAGTCATCGGCGCCAGCAGCAGAACAACGGTTTCCAGACCTTCCTGAAGCAGCGCACGATCCTGTGCGGTGCTATTCGGGGCTTTTTCCAGCACGTTCATCAAGGTCATCACCTGGGCGATGGCGGTGTTGAATTTGTGGTGCTGGCCGACGTCCTGACTGGCGTTTTTAATGGCCAGGTGGATCGCCCTGCGAATGACTTTTTGTTCGTCGTTCAGCGTGGCAACAGCGAGTTTGGCCGTTGGACCTTGGCTGACATGTGCCTGAGCCAGACGCCAGACCCGACGCAAGAAGCGGTGCGAACCTTCGACGCCCGAGTCGGACCATTCCAGGCTCATATCGGGTGGCGAGGCAAACATCATGAACAGACGGCAGGTATCGGCACCGTACTGATCAATCATCGACTGCGGGTCGACGCCATTGTTTTTCGACTTGGCCATCTTCTCTGTGCCGCCGATTTCGACCGGCAGGCCGTCGCTGATCAGCGTGGCGCCGGTGATCTTGGCTTTGCTGTCACGCACAAGTTCGACATCGGCCGGGTTGAACCAGGTCTTGCTGCCGTTGGCCTCAAGGCGATAGTAGGTTTCGGCGATGACCATGCCCTGGGTCAGCAGGTTTTTGAACGGTTCGTTGGAGCTGACCAGGCCTTCGTCGCGCATCAACTTGTGGAAGAAGCGCGCATACAGCAGGTGCAGGATCGCGTGTTCGATGCCGCCGATGTACTGATCAACCGGCAACCAGTGGTTGGCTGCTTCCAGGTCGACCATGCCGCCTTCATAGTGCGGCGAGGCATAGCGGGCGTAATACCATGAGGACTCGACGAAGGTGTCCATGGTGTCGGTTTCGCGTTTTGCCGGTGCGCCGCATTTAGGGCAGGCGCATTCGTAGAACTCGGGCATGCGCGCCAGCGGCGAACCTGCGCCATCGGGTACGACGTCTTCTGGCAATACAACGGGCAATTGGTCTTCAGGGACCGGCACGTCACCGCAGGTGTCGCAATGCACGATCGGGATCGGGCAGCCCCAATAGCGTTGACGGCTGATGCCCCAGTCGCGCAGGCGGAACTGTGTGCGCGATTGACCGAGGCTTTTTTCCAGCAGAGCGGCTTCAATGGCGTCGAAGGCGCCTGCGAAATCCAGCCCGTCGAAAACACCGGAGTTGATCAGTTCGCCGTGTTCGCCATACGCATCCTGCCAAGGTGCAGACGATTCATCGCCAGCGCTGGTGCGCACGACGGCCTTGATCGGCAGGTTGTACTGGGTGGCGAACTCGAAATCGCGCTCGTCGTGAGCCGGGACAGCCATTACGGCGCCGTCGCCGTAATGCATCAATACATAGTTGGCGACCCACACAGGCAGTTTTTCGCCGGTCAGTGGGTGCTCGACGAACAGCGAGGTCGGCAGGCCTTTTTTCGCCTGGGTGGCGATGTCTGCTTCGGCGACGCTGCCACTTTTGCATTCGTGGATGAATGCTTGCAGCTCAGGGTTGCCTTGCGCCGCGAGTGTCGCCAATGGGTGTTCTGCGGCAACGGCGACATAGGTCGCGCCCATCAGGGTGTCTGGACGGGTGGTGAACACCTTCAGTGCGCCCGCTTCCCCAATCGAAGCCTGGTGATACGGGAATTGCACTTCCATGCCTCGGGATTTGCCAATCCAGTTGCGCTGCATGGTTTTGACTTGTTCAGGCCAGCCCGGCAGCTCGTCGAGACCCTCCAACAACTCTTCCGCGTAAGCGGTGATTTTGAAGTAGTACATCGGGATTTCGCGTTTCTCGATCACCGCGCCGGAACGCCAGCCGCGACCATCGATCACTTGTTCGTTGGCCAGTACGGTCTGGTCCACCGGGTCCCAGTTGACGGTGCCGTTCTTGCGGTAGATCACGCCTTTTTCGAACAGGCGAGTGAACAGCCATTGTTCCCAGCGGTAGTAATCGGGTTTGCAGGTGGTGATTTCACGCGACCAGTCGACGCCCAGGCCCAGGCTTCGCAGCTGGGTTTTCATGTAGGCGATGTTTTCGTAGGTCCACTTGGCCGGCGCCACGTTGTTCTTCATCGCGGCGTTTTCCGCCGGCATGCCGAACGCATCCCAACCCATGGGTTGCAACACGTTCTTGCCCTGCATGCGCTGATAGCGGGCGATCACGTCACCGATGGTGTAGTTGCGCACGTGACCCATGTGCAGCTTGCCGCTGGGGTAAGGGAACATCGACAGGCAATAGAAGGTGTCTTTGCCTGGCTGTTCACTGACTTCAAAGGATTTTTGCTCGTCCCAAAAAGTTTGGGCGGCGGCTTCGATTTCGCGGGGCTGATAGAGTTCGTGCATGGCTACTTTTTACTGAAAATGGGTGACCTTAACCTCTTCGCTGCAGCTCTGAATCGGTCGGCACCGCTTGCCGGAAGAATGATACTGCCTACGCGGTGCGTTCGGGCTCAGTAGAGCGGGAAGTGGAATTACAGGAAGCGCCGTAGCATACATGAGCGCTGACTATCGAGGGAAACCCTGATTGCTTCGGCGAGGGGCGTCCGAGGCCGTTGGTCGCGGCATCAGGCTGAATCGGGGAGCAACGCTAAGCTGGTTAGTGGGAGAGTGTATTTTATCTTCAATGAGGTGAGCGGATGGCAGAGTTGCAGCAAACAGCAATAAAACCCGAGTTGTACGAACGCTTGATCAACCGTCTGGGGATTGCCCTGGACGTGGCAAAAACAGCGGTTCGGCTTCGTGATGAAGTCCCCACCGAACTGGAGTTGCGCGGCTTGAGTCTTGCCGAATTCGAGTTGATCGAAGCCTATCTGGACGCGGGCGCTTTTGGTTTTAAGGCTGATGATGTCAAGAGGAGTCCTTCTGCTGCACAGGAGTTTGATGGGTCGATACCGACGCCGCTACGTTCAGCCAAGGTTATTTGGCTGAAGGATCAAAAGCGCGCCCAGGCTTCGGCAAAGGTTAAGTCGTTGTATTCCAGGTGATTGTAATCGTCAAACAAACGCTACACGTTATCCCCCGCAGGCTGCGGGCCTGCCTGATAAGCATTGTTGCTTAGCGTCAATCCTTCTAGGCTTCGGGCATCTTTGGAGATGCTCGATGCCTATTCGATACTTACTGAAACAATTGCTCCTGCCCCCCGGCATCCTCCTGCTGCTGCTTTTGCTCGCATGGTGGTTGCGTCGCTCTCGCCCGCGGGCAGCTGCGCTTTGCTTCGTTCTGGGTTTTGCCGGGTTGTGGGCGATGAGCCTGCCGATTGCCGTGGAGTGGGCAGCGCGTGGGCTTGAGCAGGAGCCTCCGTTGGCGCAAAACCAATGGGCTAACCTTGCGCAACAGGCCGATGTCATTGTTGTGCTGGGTTCAGGGCGTGAGCGCAGCGATCCCACGTGGGGCAGCGATATCCCCACTGGCGTGGCACTTGAACGCATGCGCTTTGCCGCGCGCTTGTCCAAGGCGTCGGGTCTGCCTATTTTGACCTCCGGCGGCTTGCACTACGACGAGCCCCCGAGTGAAGCAGCGATCATGGCAGACTCATTGCACAATGATTTTGGCGTCACGGTGCGTTGGCAGGAAGGGCTTAGCCGCACCACGTGGGAAAACGCCAAAATGACCGCTGCGGTGTTGCAGCCATTAGGTCTCAAACGGGTGGTGCTGGTGACTCAGGCCTGGCATATGCCGCGGGCGCGTTGGAGTTTCGAAAAAACCGGCTTTACGGTCATCGCGGCACCGGTGGGGTTTCTGGGTATAGACAATGCCCGACCGTTCAAGGGGTGGCTGCCGGAGAGCAAGACGGTCTGGCAGAGCGGGCAATTGCTCAATGAAGCGGCGGGGTTGTTGGTGTATCCGTTGGTGTATCGGTAGCGCGGCATGTACGTCAAATTCGGTGTTGCAGTGATGACGCCTTCGCGGATGAATCCGCTCCGACTGTGATTTACAGTTCGTGGGAGCGTTTCAGGTGCCATGTATTTTTAGACGGTCTTGGCAATCCGACCGGCCAACAAGGCCCAGCCAAACAGGAACACGCAGAAAACCGTCAACGGCCACGAGCGCCAGCGCAGGTAAGGGGTCAGTTCGTGCATCGGCACCACTTCGCCATACAGCACGCCAGGCTGGAACTGCGGAATTGTTGCGGTGATCTTGCCGAAGGGGTTGATCAGCGCACTCACGCCGTTGTTGGTGGCGCGGATCATCCAGCGACCCGTTTCGAGCGCGCGCATCTGCGCCATCTGCAAATGCTGTAGCGGGCCAATAGACGTGCCGAACCAAGTGTCATTGCTGACCGTCAGGAGCAGTTCGCTTTGGGCCGCCAGGCCAGCGGCGAACTCGGGGTAGACCACTTCGTAGCAGATGTACGGTGCAATGTGATAACCCTTGGCTTGCAGCAATGCCTGATCACTTGGCCCACGGGCAAAGTCCGACATCGGCAGGTTGAAGAAGGTGATCAGGCCGCGCAGCAGATCCTGCAAAGGCACGTACTCACCAAACGGCACCAGTTTCTGTTTCAGGTACGTACCGTCACCTTCACCGACCACGGTGATGCCATTGTAATAATGGTCTTCGCCGTGTCCGCCTCGCTGACGAAGGGGCACGCCGGTGATCAGTGCCGAGTCTCGATCAGTTGCAAACTTGCCGAGCATCGTCAGGAAGCCTTCCGCTGACTCCTTGAGCACCGGAATCGCAGTTTCGGGCCAGATGATCAGGTCAGTACGCCTGGAACTGAACGTCATGTCGCGATACAGCGCCAGTTGTGCGTTCAACTGCGCAGGGTCCCACTTCATGCTTTGCTCGACGTTGCCCTGAATGGCGGAAACACTCAGTGGCGGGCCGGCTGGGGACGTCCATTCGTGGCTTTTCAGGGCAAGGCCCAGGCCCCACGGTGCCAGCAACAGCAGCACACCAGCACCGAAAAACGCCTTTCGCGCTCGCAGTCGTGGCAGGTTGCACAGGAGGGCGGCAGTCAACGCCAGGGTAAAGGAGATCAGCCACATGCCACCCATGGGGGCAAGGCCGGCCAGAGGACCGTCAAGTTGGCTATAACCGGAGTAAAGCCAAGGGAAGCCAGTCAGGAACCAGCCGCGAAACGCTTCCTGTCCCAGCCACAGCGCGGCAAACGCCAAGGCATCGGCCAGCGGCGCTTCATTGCGCCGAATCCAGCGCGCCCAGATCCAGGCGGGCAGGGCGAAGAACAGGGCGATGGCCGCGATGAATGCCAGCATCAGCAAGCCGGCCAGCAACACGGAAGCGCCGCCATAGGTATGGATGCTGACGTAGATCCAGCTGGTGCCCGCGCCGAACAAGCCGAAGCCATAGCACCAGCCACGGCCCGAGGCCTGACGGGCACTCAGTTCACGTAAGCCAAGATAGAAAACGACCAGTGACACCAGCGCCAATGGCCAGATATCGAAAGGTGCAAGGGCCAGGGTGGTAAGCGCGCCGGCCGCCATGGCCAGCAGGTTACCGGGCCAGCCGGGGCGGGTGATCCAACGCATTGATGACACGTCATCTTCCTTAGCGAGCTATGGGGCTCAAGCGCAACAAGTGGATGCGACGACTGTCAGCATTAAGAATCCGGAAACGATAGGCACCGATCTCGGTAGTTTCGTTGCGTTTTGGCAAGTGCCCGAACGCACTCATCACCAGGCCGCCAACCGTATCAAACTCATCGTCCGAGAACTCGCTGTCGAAGAACTCGTTGAAGTTATCGATCGGGGTCAGAGCCTTGACCAGGAAGTCGCCGCTGGGCAGCGGTTTGATATAGCTGTCTTCCTCGACATCGTGCTCGTCCTCGATATCGCCGACGATCTGTTCCAGCACGTCTTCGATGGTCACCAGACCGGCCACGCCGCCGTATTCGTCAATGACGATGGCCATGTGGTTATGGTTGGCGCGGAACTCGCGCAGCAGAACGTTCAGGCGCTTGGACTCAGGCACGAATGTCGCCGGACGCAGCAGGTTCCTGATGCTTTCGTTTTCGCCGTTTTCCTTGAGGATCAGCGGCAGCAAGTCTTTGGCCAGCAAGACGCCGAGGACGTCATCGTGGCTTTCGCCGATAACCGGATAGCGCGAGTGCGCAGCGTCGATGACGGCGGGTAGAAACTCGCGAGGGGTCTGGGTCGCCTTGATGCTGATCATCTGCGAACGCGGCACCATAATGTCGCGCACTTGCAGGTCAGCCACTTGAATGGCGCCTTCGACGATGGCCAGCGCTTCGCTGTCCAGTAGCTTGTTTTGGTGGGCTTCGCGCAGGAGTTCAAGCAGCTCCTGGCGGTTTTTCGGCTCGTGGGCAAAAGCTTGGGTGATTTTTCCCAGCCATGACTTTTGCCCGTTGCTCGATCGGTCTTCGCTCATAGCCCTTACTCGTGGTCCTTGCTGGTTGTCTCTGGATGATGGTCAGTGGTTTCGTCGTCGGCGTAAGGATCGGGGTAGCCCAGTTCTTCAAGCAACGTTCGTTCCAGTGCTTCCATTTCTTCGGCTTCTGCATCGTCTATATGGTCGTAACCAAGTAGATGCAGGCAGCCATGAATGACGAGATGTGCCCAGTGGGCGTCGAGCGCCTTGCCCTGTTCGGTGGCTTCGCGAACCACCACAGGTACACAGATCACCAGATCGCCGAGCAGCGGAATGTCCAGAAACTCATCGGGCACGTCAGCGGGGAAGGACAGCACGTTGGTCGCGTAGTCCTTGTGGCGCCAGGTGTGATTGAGTTCGTGGCCTTCGGCTTCATCGACCAGGCGAATGGTCAGTTCCGAGTCAGCGCTGCGTTGACGTAATGCCAGTTCGCACCATTGGCGGAACTGGACTTCGCTGGGGGCAGGCGCTTCACTGGCAAGTTGCAGGTCCAGCTCAAGCATCGCGGCGGTTGTCCCTGTTGGTATGGAACCTGGCTGGCGGCTCGTCGTCGAAGCGCTCCTCGAAGCGCTCATAGGCCTCGACAATGCGCTGCACCAACGGGTGGCGTACCACATCCTTGGGTTTGAAGTGGGTGAAGCTGATGCCAGGTACATCCTTGAGCACGTCGATGACGTGAGTCAGGCCCGAGCGTGTGCCCTTGGGCAGGTCGATCTGAGTAATGTCACCGGTGATGACGGCCGTGGAACCGAAACCGATGCGCGTCAGGAACATCTTCATCTGTTCGACGGTGGTGTTCTGGCTTTCGTCGAGAATGATGAAGCAGTTATTGAGCGTGCGACCGCGCATGTAGGCCAATGGCGCAAGTTCGATCACCTGACGTTCGATCAGCTTGGCAACGTATTCAAAGCCGAGCATTTCGTACAGCGCGTCATACAGCGGGCGCAGATACGGGTCGATTTTTTGTGCCAGATCACCGGGCAGGAAGCCGAGCTTTTCGCCCGCTTCGACTGCCGGGCGCACCAACAGGATGCGCCGAATCTGCTCGCGCTCCAGAGCGTCCACCGCGCAAGCGACGGCAAGATAAGTCTTGCCTGTACCTGCCGGGCCGATGCCGAAGTTGATGTCATTGCTGAGGATTTCTTTGACATAGCGCTGCTGATTCAAACCGCGCGGGCGAATCATGCCCTTTTTGGTGCGCAGGGCTACGCCGACTTCGGCAGCAGGGTGGTTGTCGAGTTCTTCTACGCCCGATTCCTGCAGGAACAGGTGAATCATGTCTGGCGACAGATCCGTACCCTGGGTTTCCCGGTACAGGCGGCGCAGCAGGTTTTCGGCCGATGTGGTGTGTTTAAGTTCGCCAATCAATTCGAATTGATTGCCGCGATTGCGGATTTCGATGTTCAGGCGTTGTTCGATCAAGCGCAAATGCTCGTCGAGCGGCCCGCACAGATTTGCGAAACGATGGGCCTCAAAAGGTTCGAGGATGAAACGATGTGGTTCTATGGGTGCGTTCAAGGTCGTTTTCAGCCGCCCTATGGCAATTGAGATGAAATCAAGGATAACCCTGTAAATCTGTGTGTGAAAGCCTTCACTTACTAATGGTTCTGCTAACGGGGCGAGGCGTCCTGTCGGACACGCCGCGTCGGGCCATTCGCAGGCAAGCCTGCTCCCACAGGTATCGCATTGCTATTGTGGGAGAGGGCTTGCCTCTGCGTACAGGTCTATTGCAACAACGAGCCCCGCAGCGAATGCGGCTGCGCGTCGTCGATGTGCACGTCGGCGAACTGGCCGATCAGTTTGGGATTATCACAGCGGAAGTTGACGATTCGATTATTCTCGGTACGCCCCTGCAACTCGCCAGGGTCTTTTTTCGAGTAATCGGTGACCAGGATCCGCTGGGTGCTGCCCACCATCTGCCGACTGATCTCGAAACCCTGTTGGTTCAGGCGATGCTGCAAAGCGGCCAGACGCTGCTTTTTCAGCGCTTCAGGGGTCTCATCTTTCAAGTCGGCTGCCGGCGTGCCGGGGCGTGGGCTGTAGACGAAGGAGAACGAGAAATCGAAATTTACGTCTTCGATCAGCTTCATGGTTTGCTCGAAATCTTTCTCGGTTTCACCGGGGAAGCCAACGATGAAGTCCGAGCTGATGCTGATGCCCGGTACGGCGGCTCTCAGTTTGCGCAGCTTGGATTTGTATTCGAGGGTGGTGTGATTGCGCTTCATCGCCGACAGAATCCGGTCGGAACCCGATTGCACCGGCAAGTGCAGGTGTTTGACCAGCTCCGGCACTTCAGCATGGGCCAGGATCAGGCTGTCGGAGAACTCCAGTGGGTGCGAGGTGGTGTAGCGAATACGGTCGATGCCGTCGACCGCCGCGACCACACGGATCAACTCGGCCAGATCGGCCACGCGCCCGTCATGCGTGGCGCCGCGATAGCCGTTGACGTTCTGCCCGAGAAGCGTCACTTCACGCACGCCGTTTTCGGCCAGGTGCATGACTTCAGCAACAACACTGTCGAACGGGCGACTGACTTCTTCGCCTCGGGTGTAGGGCACCACACAGAAGGTGCAGTACTTGCTGCAACCTTCCATTACTGACACATAAGCGCTGGGTCCATCGACGCGAGGCTCGGGCAGGTGGTCGAATTTTTCGATTTCAGGGAACGACACATCAACTTGCGGCAGGCGTGTGGTGCGTGCGGCGTTGATCATTTCCGGCAAGCGGTGCAGGGTTTGTGGGCCGAAGACCACATCCACGTAGGGTGCGCGATCACGAATCGCAGCGCCTTCCTGGCTGGCCACGCAACCGCCGACGGCGATCACCATGTCCGGTTTGGCCAGTTTCAGTTCGCGCCAACGGCCTAGCTGGGAGTAGACCCGGTCCTGGGCACGTTCGCGGATCGAGCAGGTGTTGAGCAGGATGACGTCGGCATCTTCTGCGCGAGCAGTGACTTCCAGGGCTTGATGTTCGCCCAGCAGATCGACCATGCGCGAGCTGTCGTACTCGTTCATTTGGCATCCGTGGGTTTCAATATAAAGCTTCTTGGCCATGCGTGATCATCAGGTGATTCGAAGAACCGCACATTATAGTGGTGCCGGCCTCCGGTTCCTAGCGTTGCCTGTCCAGTGGACATGCTATAGTTTGCGCCCTCTTTATATCCTCGATTGTTACCCGCCCGTTATGACCAAACGTGATGCTCCAATTTACAAGGTGATTTTTCTCAACCAGGGCCAGGTGTTCGAAATGTACGCCAAGCAGATCTATCAAAGCGATTTGTGGGGCTTTCTGGAGGTGGAAGAATTCGTCTTCGGTGAGCGCACGACGGTGGTGGTGGACCCGAGCGAAGAAAAACTCAAGGCCCAGTTCGAAGGTGTGGTGCGCAGTTTTGTGCCAATGCATTCGATTGTGCGCATCGATGAAGTCGAGCGCATGGGTACACCAAAGATCAGCGAGGCACGGGGTACCAGCAATGTAATGCCGTTCCCGATGCCGATGCCGGACAAGTAAGAGGCTTTTCCAGGCTCACGGGGTGAGCCGGTGAGTCAAGGCAGCGGCGCGAACGGCGTACGGCCGTCAGCCGATTGCAGCTCCAGCATGTAATTGCGGAAAATTTGCCCCAGTACCTGTGTCGCTACTTCCAGCTCATCGCGCTGCATTTTCGCAGACACTTCATCGGCCGTATCCAGCGCGTCCTCTGCACCATTGACCGCCGCCATCTTCAGCACGATATACGCCTGAATGTTATTGGCCTGCACCCCTTCGCCCCGATAAAACATCAGGCCCAGTCGATATTGCGCCTGGGCATGGCCTTGCAGCGAAGCCTGTTCGAAGTAGTTCAGTGCCTGGGTGAGGTCACGCGGTGTGTTTTTGCCGTCGTAGTAAAACTCGCCCAGCTCGTATTGTGCTTGTGCATCCCCGGCTTTCGCCATTTTTTGGCATGCTGCCAACGCCTCAGGCAGGTTGTCTGGCTGAGTATTGAGCGTGCAACGACCCACCGCTGGGATTAACAACGAGTTGCCGCCTGCATTGGCCAGCAGGGGATGAAGAAGCAACAGGCAGCCCAAAGCAAGGGTGCGGCCGGTGCGGTTCATGGGGATCGACTTGCCTCTGAAAAGGTGCGGGCGTACCCGTCCAGCGGAACGTGCTGGCGGCACATTATGAAATAAGCGGGGCCAACCTTACAAAGTCTTTACTGATTTTCTGCTGCGCGGACTTGATTTACCTGATTTTGCAGGGGAAAACGCGAATTGAAACTGCATATTTACCCCTGTAGGAGCTGCCGAAGGCTGCGAATGAGGTCGGAACGAACTTCATACGACTTGGATCACAGCGACCGCTGTGCGGTCGATCGCAGCCTTCGGCAGCTCCTACAAAAGATCGGCTGTGGCTTATTTCAGCGCAGCAAACGCCTTTTCAGCGGCATCGAGGGTCAATTGCAGTTCGATGTCACCGTGGGCGATGGAGGTGAAGCCGGCTTCGAATGCGCTCGGTGCCAGGTATACGCCGCCTTCGAGCATCAGGTGGAAGAAGCGCTTGAAGCGGTCGGCATCACTGGTCATCACGTCCTTGAAGGTAACGATGTCGTCAGCACCGCTGAAGTACAGGCCGAACATACCGCCCGCCTGGGTGGTCACGAACGGAATGCCAGCAGCGTCGGCGCGTTGTTGCAAGCCTTCAAGCAGACGGCCAGTAAAGTGGCTCAGTTCGTCATGGAAGCCAGGACGGCTGATCAGGCGCAACGTCGCCAGACCTGCAGCCATGGCCAGCGGGTTGCCTGACAGGGTGCCCGCCTGATAGACCGGGCCCAATGGCGCGATGTGCGACATGATTTCGCGCTTGCCGCCAAAACAGCCGACGGGCATGCCGCCACCGATGATCTTGCCGAAGGTGCTCAGGTCCGGCTTAACGCCGTAATACGCTTGAGCACCGCCCAGTGCAACGCGGAAGCCGGTCATCACTTCGTCGAAAATCAGCACCACACCGTGTTTGTCGCAGAGCGTACGCAAACCTTCCAGGAAGCCCGGCGCTGGAGGTACGCAGTTCATGTTGCCAGCAACCGGCTCGACGATGATGCACGCCACTTCCTGGCCAACTTCATTGAGCAGTTGCTCGACGGCGTCGATATCATTGAACGGTGCGGTCAATGTGTGTTTGGCGAACGCTGCAGGTACGCCCGCAGAGCTTGGAACGCCTTGGGTCAGTGCGCCGGAGCCGGCTTTGACCAGCAGGCTGTCGGAGTGACCGTGGTAGCAGCCTTCAAATTTGAGGATGCTGTCGCGGCCAGTGAAACCCCGGGCCAGGCGAATCGCGCTCATGGTCGCTTCGGTACCGGAGCTGACCATCCGCACCATTTCCATCGACGGCACGATGGCGCAGACAAGGTCGGCCATTTCGGTTTCCATGGCGGTTGGCGCGCCATAGGACAAACCGTGTTCCAGTTGCTTGCGAACGGCGTCGAGTACTTCCGGGTGGCTGTGACCCAGGATCATCGGGCCCCAGGAACCGACGTAATCAACATACCGCTTATCGTCTTCGTCTGTGACGTAGGCGCCGGCGGCGTGCTTGAAGAACAGCGGTGTACCGCCCACGCTCTTGAACGCGCGAACAGGCGAATTGACGCCGCCGGGGATGTGTTTTTGGGCGTTGGCGAACAGCGTTTCAGAACGGGACATGATAGGGGTCTCAGCGTTTGAACCAGAAAATATTCCCTACGTGGATCACAGCAGAGGCGCTTTGCTGCTCTTGGGTAGGTGGTTGTCCAGAAGGTGCAGGGGACGGATTATACCTAGGTCCTTATTGGATGTGACGGGCTTCTCGTGTGCCCAGGTTCTTCACCGGCCACCGATGGAAAGCGCACCCTTTGATCTGGCCTATACCTTACCTTGGCGCGCCTACGCCACGGTGCATCTGTGGCGTCAGCATGAGGAAGCAAAACGATGATTCCTGGATACCTGGTTTCAAGTCCGCTCGGAGATATTGCCTTGCGTGCCGAGGATGACCTGCTGACCGGCGTATTTTTTGTCGGCCAAAAATACTACCCGTCGCTGCTGCTCGGGACTGACGCACGTAACGTCCCACGTGTCATCCGCCAGGCAGAAGAACAGCTTGCCGAGTTCTTTCGCGGTGAACGTCGCGTATTTGATGTGCCGTTGCAGTTACGCGGCACGCCGTTTCAGCGCCGGGTCTGGCAGGCGTTGTCATCGATTCCTTATGGCGAAATCTTGTCATACGGCGTCATGGCTCAACACATGGGTTTGAGCAGCGGCTATTCGCGAGCAGTGGGCAACGCCAACGGCAAAAACCCGATATCGATCATCATTCCCTGCCACAGGGTGATTGGGGGGAGTGGGGGTCTGACCGGCTACGCGGGCGGGGTCGAGCGAAAGCGGGCGCTGTTATCACTTGAAAACGCGATGGGCAGGCCCGCTGGGCTTCAGTTCGAGTTGGAAGGAGCGAACCTGTGGTAGACCTCAGTTCGTTTTGAGCAGTGCGTTGAATGCGCGGGCGCGTCGGGTGACTTCCTGGGTGCTGTCTGCGCCGAACAGCCCATGGACCACAGCCAGCAGGTCGGCACCATGGGCCACCAGTGGCGCGGCATTTTCCAGGGTAATCCCGCCAATGACCGCAATCGGCAGATGGATGCGGGCGCGAGCCTGGTCCAACAGATCGAGGGTCGCTGCGGGCGCGCCGGGTTTGGTGTTGGAATTGAAGAAACGTCCGAACGCGACGTAGCTGGCGCCATCGGCTTTGGCTTGTTCGGCCAGTTCCAGTTGAGCATGGCAGGTCGCACCAATGATCGCCTTGTGCCGCAACAGGGCGCGGGCGGCCGGCATTGAACCGTCAGTCTGGCCCAAGTGCACGCCGACGCCGAGGCGCGCGGCCAGTTCGGCATCATCGTTGATGATCAGTTGTGTGTTGTAGCGTTCGCACAGCCTGAGCAGGGTGTCGGCTTCGCGCAGGCGGCGGGCTTCGTCGGTGCTTTTGTCGCGGTATTGCAATAGGGTGACGCCGCCCTCAAGGGCGGCCTCGACGTAAGACAGGAACTTGCCAGCCAACAGTTGGCTGTCGGTAATGGCGTACAGGCCACGTAGTTTCATCGGTCAAGCCTCATGGCGTGGCATTACGAGCAAAAATGGCCTTACGAGCAAAAATCAAGGGGCAGACGGCGCGGCACGTATTGGCCTTTGCCCAACTGCTCGGCGTCGCGCAACGTACGCCAAGTATAGTTGAGCGCCGTTTGCACAGCGCTGACTAGATGCTCCCCCAATGCCAGGCGTCCAGCCAGTGCACTGGCCAATGTGCAGCCAGAGCCGTGATAGCTGCCGGGCAGGCGTTGGCAGGTGAACGTATGGGGTTCGCCGTTGCGGATGTACAGGCGATTGTGGATAAGTTCTTCGTCACCGTGGCCGCCAGTGATCAGCAGGTGCTGGCAAAAGGGCAGAAGTTTTTCCGCGCACTCATCAGCGGTGCCTTCGGGCAGTTCGGCAAGGATGCGTGCTTCAGGCAAGTTCGGCGTGGCGATGGTTGCCAGCGGTAGCAGCCGTTCGCGCATGGCGTAACCGACTTCATCCTTGCCCAGACGACCACCACCGCCGGCACGTAGCACCGGGTCGCAGACCAAGGGCAAATGCGGATGCGCCTGGAGCAGTTCGACGACGGTGTCGACCATTTCCAGCGAGCCAAGCATGCCCAGCTTGACGGCGGCCACGGTCGAGTCGTTGAGCACGGCATTGGCTTGTGCCAGCACCCACTCGCGGTCCAGGACCCGGAAATCGCTGACATTGACGGTGTCTTGTACGGTCAGGGCGGTGATTGCCGGTGCGGCATGACAGCCTTGAGCGAGAAGGGCTTCGATATCTGCCTGCAGGCCGGCACCACCACTAGGATCGTGGCCGGAGAGACAGAGGACAACGGGACGGGAGCTATAGGTATTCATGGTGCGCGAGCTTACCACCAAACTTTTTCCGGGGCCGCTGGCCGGTGTCGGATTTTTCATACAGCTGAACGGGGTCGTCGCTTGTTTGATTGGCTTGGATCCTTCGATGGTTATGCGTTTAATCTTCTAAAAGGCCCGGAATAGAGCCTTCCGTTGAGCTAAAAGAGTGGTGTCGCATGGCCGTTCACCGCTATGCTCGCGTTGGCCTCACTGAAGTAATAGTGCCTGGCCAGCGCTTCAGTTGCGGACAACTGAGCACATTTGCAAAAGATACGGTCTCACGCACAATGGACGGCCGGTATGAAACCGGGCCATGACGCGCTCAATACTAATAACAGAGCCTGCAGGCTGACGTCGTCTCATAGGGAAAGGGGGCTTCGCGACCGACGGACAGGCAATGCTGGGGCTGTATGCGCTATTTGCTGATAATGCTGGTCGCCTGGGTGCCTCTTTTGGCCAGCGCCATCGAGTTTGACGAGGACACCCGTACCTTGCCACTAGGGCGGGCGGTGCAGGTGTTCGAAGATACAACGGGCAAGGCAACCATCGATCAGGTCAGTGCTCCTGCCATGGCTGCCGGCTTTCGCGAGCAGGACGCCGACACCCTCAACGCCGGCTATTCACGTTCGGCGTTCTGGCTGAAACTGGACCTGCAATTTCGCCCAAAACGTCCAGACGTTCAGCGGAGTTGGTTGCTGGAGTTGGCTTATCCACCTATGGATCACGTCGATCTCTACACCGCCGACCCCTCCGGCCGCTTTCGGGTGGCCTGGCAGACCGGGGACATGCTGCCTTTCGCCAGTCGCCAGATTGAACAGAACAACTACCTCTTCGCGCTCGATCTCCCGGCCAATCAGGTGCAGACGGTATACCTGCGCCTGGCCAGCCAAGGCTCGATCCAGGCGCCCCTCGCGCTCTGGTCCAGCCACGCCTATATCGAAGAACAACCTGCGCGCATTTATGTGTTGGGGCTGATTTACGGCATGTTGCTGGGGATGCTGATCTACAACCTGTTTATTTACCTCAGCGTGCGTGACACCAGTTACCTGTACTACATCCTCTATATCGCCTCGTTCGGGCTCTATCAGATCTCGGTAAATGGCGCAGGCGTCGAGTTTCTCTGGCCGAACAATCCGTGGTGGGCGAACGCGGCAACCCCCTTTCTGGTGGGCGCGGCGGTGTTATTCGCCAGTCAGTTCTCTAGGCACTTCTTACAGACGCCTGCCTGGGGCCGCTGGGCTGATCGCTTGCTCGTGTTGATGATGGCTTTTGCAGTGGCAGTGATGGTCCTGGCGGTGGCTACCGGTCACGGTTTAGCGCTGCGGCTGGCAACGGTATTGGTGGTGCTGTTTACGTTGGTGATGGTTGCCACTGGCATCGCTGCATGGCTGCATGGGTTACGCGTGGCGCGCTACTTCATCATTGCCTGGTCAGTGTTTCTCACGGGAGGGCTGATCAATGCGTTCATGCTGCTCGGCTATTTACCTCATAACTTCCTGACAATGTATTCCAGCCAGATCGGCTCGGTGCTGGAAGTCGCACTGCTGTCGCTGGCCCTGGCTGACCGGATCAACGTGGTGCGAGATCAGCAGGCGCACATCCTCCTCGAAGCGGGGAAAACCTTCGAGCGTTTGAACCAGAAACTGGCCGCCAGCAACCGATTAAAGGACGAGTTCCTGGCGACCCTGACCCATGAGTTGCGCACGCCAATGAATGGGGTTATCGGTTCACTGGAATTGATGCAAACGGTGCCAATGGACAGCGAACTGACGCTTTATCAAGAGACCGCCGCCAGCTCCGCCCAAGACATGATGGGGATGATCGATGGCATTCTAATGTTGACTGAATTGCAGGCCGGCAAGCTTTACGCCGCGAGTGAACCCTTCAGTGTGCGTCAGCTACTCGTCAGTTTACGTAGCCAGTACGCCCGCGCGGCTCAGGCCAAGGGCCTAGGCTTTTCCATTGAGCTTGACGAAAGGCTGCCTGATAACGTGCTCGGCGATGCCTGCAAACTGCGGCAGTGTGTTGGTTGCCTGCTGGATAACGCGATCAAATTCACCAAGGTTGGCGCGATTACGGTTCGGGTTACACGCCAGTCTTCCAAGTTGGAGCAGCTATGCCTGTTGATCGAAGTGATCGACACAGGTATTGGTTTCAATCGACTGGATGAAGCGACCTTGTATCAGACGTTCTTTCAGGTCGATGGCTCCATGACCCGCGAATACGGTGGCTTGGGCATTGGTCTGGCGATCTGCCGTCAATTGATCGAGCTGATCGGCGGCAGCTTGAGCCATGAGTCAGAGCCAGGGCGGGGCAGTTGTTTCAGGCTCCGCGTCGAGCTTCAGCGCTGCACAGAAGAGCCGCAGCGAAGATCGACGGAGTGGAGTGAGTGAATGGGGCATGTCTGGGGTGAAAGCGCCGGTATTTAGTCGGTTATGTCACTTTGTATCGTGGGGCGTGCGTGATTCACTGAGCTTTATGGGCGTGTCCTCCGGCGCGTCCGAGAAGACAGGAGCGCCCTTGATGAACCTGCATCAGTTCGCTGAGACCCATGAAGTCACCAACCAGCCGCCCTCGCTGGACGGCGTCAATTTGTACCGCATTGACCTGCCCCTGCAGGAGTGGTCGCAGCGTTACGGCGCCGGTTGGGCGCAGTCGCGGATCGACACCTACGGCGCGCTGGCCGGTGGTCCGCTGATGGCGGCGGGGTTCCTCGCCAATCAGAACAAGCCGGTGTTCGTCAGCCATGACCGTTATGGGCATCGCATTGATGTGGTGGAGTTTCATCCGGCCTATCACGAACTGATGCGCGCAGCGGTCGAGCATGGTCTGCCGTCCTTGCCATGGACCGATCCGCAGCCTGGCGCCCACGTCGCCCGTGCTGCCATGAGTTACCTGCACAGCCAGGCCGAGGCCGGCAGCGGTTGTCCGTTGACCATGACTTTTGCCAGCGTACCCGCGCTGAAAATCCAGCCCGATCTGGCTGATATCTGGTTGCCGAAAATCCTTGCTACCGAATACGACCCGCGCAATGTCGGCATCAGCCATAAGGCGGGTGTGACCATTGGCATGGCGATGACCGAGAAACAGGGCGGCACCGACGTGCGCGCCAACACCACGCGGGCCTATCCGGTGGGTGCGACGGGGCCGGGCCAGGCGTATGAATTGGTTGGGCATAAATGGTTCTGCTCGGCGCCGATGTGCGATGCGTTTCTGACCTTGGCGCAGACGGATAAAGGACTGACCTGCTTTTTGCTGCCGCGCCATCGTCCGGACGACAGCCGTAATCAGTTCTACATCCAGCGCCTGAAGAACAAGCTGGGCAACTGGTCCAACGCCTCCAGCGAAGTCGAGTTTCGGGGCGCGCTTGCCTGGATGGTCGGTGAAGAAGGGCGCGGCGTGCCCACCATTATCGAAATGGTGGGCATGACCCGTTTCGATTGTATGGTGGGCTCCAGCGCCTTGATGCGTCAGGCCCTGACCCAGGCGTCGCATCACTGCGCGCACCGTAGCGTCGGCGGGCGCGTGCTCAGCGAGCAGCCGTTGATGCAAAACGTACTGGCCGATCTGGCGCTGGAAAGCGAAGCGGCGCTGGCGCTGACCCTGCGCATGGGCCGCGCCCTGGACCATCTGCAAGACTCGCAAGAAGGCCGCTTCGCCCGTTTGGTCACGGCGGTGGGCAAGTATTGGATCTGCAAGCGTGCCCCGGCAATGATCAACGAAGCGGCCGAATGCATGGGCGGTGCCGGTTATGTCGAAGAGAGTATTTTGCCGCGCCTGTACCGTGAGGCGCCGGTCAACTCGACGTGGGAAGGCTCTGGCAATGTGCAATGCCTGGACGTACTGCGCGCGCTGTCCAAAGAGCCCGGCGTACTGGAGGCATTGTTCGATGAGCTAGGCGATGGCCACGGCGACAAACGGTTGGCTGCGCACATCGTGCACCTTAAAGCGGCGTTCAAGGACACCAGTGACATTCAGTACCGCGCACGACAATTGACTGAAGACATCGCCATAGGGCTGCAAGCCAAGCTCCTGCTGGAAGCCGGTAATGCCAGCGTCAGCGACGGGTTTATCGCCAGCCGACTGGCTTCGTCTGGCCAGGTCTATGGCACGTTACCCCGAGGTGTCGATGTCGCGGCGCTGGTGGCGCGGTCGTCGCCGCAGGTGGGGTGATCTTGCGCAGCTCCCTGTCGGCGTTCTGCGTGTTGCCCATAAAAGCCCTAGTGCCTTCGTCCGGCGATGCAGGCAAGATACACGTCTGCACGATCAGACAGGATGCATACCGTGACCGAAGCTTTTATTGTCGTTGAAACCGCCGAGCAAGCTGTAGACCGGCTTGCCGTTTTGCATGAGCGCGCAACGAGTGCCTTGAGCCAGGCGCTCAAACGTTATCTCAAAGACCGTGTCGAGCCGGATGCGGCTGAGCGTAAATTGTTCCGCTACCCGGAATTGCGCCTGACGTATCTTTGTCAGGGTGAAGTGCCCCTGACGACCCGGGCTTACGCCAAAGTCCAGTTACCCGGCACCTACAGTGTCACCGTGACCCACCCGTCGGCGTTTCGTAACTACTTGCTCGAGCAATTGGTGCCGTTGATGAACGACTTCACCATCACGGTGGAAGTGGGCGTCAGCGAACAGAACATTCCTTACCCGTACGTGGTCGAGCAGGGCGATGAGCTGGCTGGCTCCGGCGTCACCGCTGCGGCGTTGGCGCGAGTATTCCCGAGCACTGACTTGTCTGCTGCGACCGATGGCATTGCCGACGGTTTGTACGATTGGGCCAACACCGACCCGCTGCCGTTGGCGCTGTTCGATGCCGCGCGGGTGGACTTCTCCCTGCGCCGGCTGGTGCATTACACCGGCAGCGACTGGCGTCATGTGCAGCCGTGGATTCTGCTGACCAACTACCATCGCTATGTTGATCAGTTCATCGTCCATGGCCTGGAAAAACTGCGCGATGATCCGCGCTTCGTGCGCATGGTCCTGCCTGGCAACGTGGTCGTCGACAAAGGCATGGATCACGGCGAAGCGCAGGCCATCGTTGCCAGCGTGGTCTGGCACCGCTACCAGATGCCGGCCTATCACTTGATCGCGACCGATGGTCATGGCGTAACCCTGATCAACATCGGTGTGGGTCCGTCCAACGCCAAGAACATCACTGACCATTTGGCGGTACTGCGCCCGCATTGCTGGTTGATGATCGGTCACTGTGGTGGTCTGCGCCAATCGCAGACCATTGGCGACTACGTGCTGGCTCACGCCTATATGCGCCGCGACGGCATTCTCGACCGGGTCTTGCCGCCGAATATTCCGATTCCGGCCTTGGCCGAAGTGCAGCTCGCGTTACATGAAGCCGCAGCACAAGTCACCGGCGAGCGCGGCGATGAACTGAAAAAACGGCTGCGCACCGGCACCGTTCTGACCTATGACGACCGTAACTGGGAATTGCGCTGGGCTCAGGAACGGCCGCTGATCAACCTGTCGCGGGCCGTCGCGGTGGATATGGAAAGCGGCACCATCGCCGCCCAGGGTTATCGCTTGCGGGTACCGTACGGCACGTTGCTTTGCGTTTCGGACAAGCCCTTGCACAGCGAAATCAAGCTGCCCGGCTCGGCCAACGCGTTCTACGAGCGCGCGGTCAGTCAGCATCTGAAAATTGGTATCGCCGCAGTCGACCTGCTGCGTACCCAACTCAACTCGCTGCACTCGCGCAAACTGCGCAGCTTTGATGAGCCACCGTTCCGTTAATTGATCGGTTGGGTTAGTCATTTACGCAAAGGGCCACTAAAGTGGCCCTTTCTGTTTTCGAATATTGAATCGTCATGCCTCGCACCCAACGTCCCGTGTCGCGCCGTCCTGCCGCCAACAGCTCAGGCAATACCCGGCGCGTGGCCAAAGCCCCGCCCGCCGAACCCAAGCTGATTCTGTTCAACAAACCGTTTGATGTCCTGACGCAATTCAGCGATGGCGAAGGGCGGGCGACGCTCAAGGATTTCATCGCGATCCCTGGCGTCTACCCGGCCGGGCGACTGGACCGTGACAGTGAAGGGTTGTTGCTGCTGACCAACGACGGCCAGCTACAGGCGCGAATTGCCGACCCCAAACACAAGTTGGCCAAGACTTACTGGGTCCAGGTCGAAGGCGTGCCGACGGCTGAGCAGTTGCAACGTCTGCGTGAGGGCGTCGAATTGAACGATGGCCCGACCTTGCCTGCGCAAGCGCGTCAGTTGGACGAGCCTGAACTATGGCCGCGCAATCCGCCGGTGCGCTTTCGCCAGAGCATACCGACCAGTTGGCTGGAGCTGGTGATCAAGGAAGGCCGCAATCGTCAGGTTCGGCGCATGACCGCTGCAGTCGGTTTACCGACCCTGCGCCTGGTGCGCGTACGCATTGGCGACTGGACTATCGAAGGGCTGGATCAGGGGCAGTGGCGGGAAGTGCCCGCGTCACTCTGATTGGTGGGAGGTATCGCCCCGTCCCCCACGCTCCTACAAATACTGTTCTATTTCAAATGACTATCTGTTGCTTGATGGGAGCGAATGGGGCAGTTTCCTGCCCGATCAGGCTTCAAGAAACGCAATCACAACGCTTTTGACCACAAAGGCGAAGATGCCCAGCCCCAGGACGAAGAACAGAATCATGGTGCCGAATTTGCCTGCCTTGGACTTCTTCGCCAGATCCCAAACGATAAAACCCATGAAAGCAACCAGGATAGTGACGAGGATCGTCATCATCCACTCTTCAAAAACCGCAGGATCGATATCCATCATTAATCTCCGATCAGATGGTAATGGGGCGGCGATTATACGGCAAAGTCCATGACCCCGCGTGAGGCTTAACCGCGCAGGTGCGTCAACGGTAGTTCGGTACTGGCCAGCACCTGATTGAGCACAAAGCTCGAGCGCACGCTGGTGACGCCTTCGATGCGGGTCAAATGGCCCAGCAGCAGTTTCTGATAATGGTCCATGTCTGGCACTACGACTTTTAGCTGATAGTCGGCGTCCATCCCGGTCACCAGGCTGCATTCGAGCACTTGGGGCAAGGTGCGGATCTGCTGTTCGAAATGCTCGAAACGCTCAGGCGTGTGTCGATCCATGCCGATCAATACGTAGGCGGTCAGGCTCAGGCCCAGCTTTTTTCGGTCCAGTAGCGCGACCTGACGAGAGATATAACCGTCGTCCTCCAGCTGTTTGACCCGTCTTGAGCACGGTGAAGGCGACAATCCGATGCGCTCGGCCAATTCCTGATTGGAGATGCGTGCGTCACGTTGCAGTTCAGCCAAAATGTTCAGGTCATATCTGTCGAGTTTGCTCACCAAGTGCCCCTTTCTGATATCTATTGCGCTGAATTATCTATCTTGCGTTAAAAATTGCGCAAGTCATGTTTTATTGAGCAATATTCGCAATCCCCTGCTGGTGCCTCAGGCCTATTCTTAACACCAGAATCACTGCCCGGACATAGCGTCCAGCGCAGCTCGCCGAATCAGGTCAGCTGCGGCCGCCAACCCCACAGGGTTGGGCAGGCCCCCGGGCTACACACTGTCCAGAAGACGGCGTGCGGTGAGCCAACGTCAAAAGCGTTGAGCACGGACGAAATTCCCAAAAGGGGGGCCATCACAGGCTCCCCTTTTTTTATTGTGCGCTTCAACCAAAAGCCCCGACCAAGTGTCAAATGGACTGTTAAAGTGCTGATCATGGCGCATCCAAAAAGCAGTCTTATCAATGGGCATTTGCACCACAGTGAGGAAAGCATGAAATCGCGCATCTGGCGTTTGGCAGGTGTAAGTTTGCTGTGTTTGAGTGTCAGCACTCAGGTGTTGGCGGACGAACGAAATGATGGGCAGAACGGTGAGAATCACCCCCGTCCGCCTGGGCAAGGCCGTCCGCAAGGTGGTCAAGAACAGCATCAGCAGCAAGATCAGCAACGTCAGCAGCAGGTGCAGCAACAACAGCATCAGCAGCAAGACCAGCAACGTCAGCAGCAGGTGCAGCAACAACAGCATCAGCAGCAAGACCAGCAACGTCAGCAGCAGGTGCAGCAACAACAGCATCAGCAGCAAGATCAGCAGCGTCAGCAGCAGGTGCAGCAACAACAGCGTCAGCAGCAAGATCAGCAACGTCAGCAGCAGGTGCAGCAACAACAGCGTCAGCAGCAAGATCAGCAACGTCAGCAGCAGGTGCAGCAACAACAGCGTCAGCAGCAAGACCAGCAGCGTCAGCAGCAGGTGCAGCAACAACAGCGTCAGCAGCAAGACCAGCAACGTCAGCAGCAGGTGCAACAACAGCATCAGCAACAACAGCGGGCCGTGGAACCCGCGCGTCTACCCATCCAGGGTCGTCCTGATGAGGTGCGGCAAACCCAGCAACCGCGTCAGGTTAATGCAGGCCAGAATCAACACTGGCAGGGCGGCAATTCGCCACGACCCGGTGGTGGCGATGGTCGCCCTGGCAATGACCATTGGCAAGGCCGGCCCGACGGGCATGGCAACGGTTGGGGCTCCGGCCCGCAACGCCGTCCTGGTTATGTGATCGACCGCATGCCCGGGGTCCATTCGCGTATTGGCTGGCGCGGACAGGACTATTTTTATTCCAGTGGTTACTGGTATCGCCCCCAAGGCGCGCGCTACATAATTGTGGAGCCACCGCGCGGGATTCGCGTACGCAGCTTGCCGTCGTTTTCGCAAGAAGTATGGCTGGGCAGCACACTGTTCTTCGTCGCGGCAGGCACGTACTACCTGTATCAACCTGACACCCAGGATTACGTTGTTGCGGCCCCGCCTCAGGGGGTTGAGCCGGTCTATACCCCTGGTCCGCCGCCGGAGCAGGCGCCAGGCAACGGTTATGACCCCGTGGCTTACCCGGTCAACGGGCAAGGTCCCGAGCAGCAACAGCAGGATATGTACGACTGCCATATGTGGGCGGTGAGCCAAAGCGGCTTTGATCCGGCAGCTGCGGCCTACGCGCCACCGCCCTCGGTCGCGGACATTTACCGGCGTTCGATGGGCGCTTGCCTCGCAGGGCGTGGCTACAGCGTCAACTGACGACGGGTTCGAGCACTTCCTGAGGGTCGGCGTGCACCAGCACTTCGGCTTTCGGGAATACCTGTTGGATGGCATCGGCGACTTGGTCACACAGGACATGGGCGACTGACAGGGTTAAATGCCCTGGTAGCTCCAGGTGCAACTGAACGAACCAGTGATCGCCGGATATCCGGGTGCGCAGATCATGGGCCCCCACTACGCCAGGCACGCTGCACGCTATTTCCAGCATGCGCTGGCTGACATCCACCGGTAACTCTTCATCCATTAATACCGACACGGTTTCGCGGGCGATCTGGATTGCGCTCCACAAAATATACACGGCGATTGCCAGACCAAAATACGCATCCAGTTGCTGCCAGCCGAACAGGGCGAGGATCAGCGCCACCATGATACTGGCGTTGAGCAGCAGATCGGAGCGGTAGTGCAGCGAGTCAGCGCGGATGGCGGTCGAGCCGGTTTCGCGGATGACCTTGTGTTGCAGCATTAGCAGCGCCACCGTCAGCACTATCGACAACACCATCACCGCAATCCCCAAACCCGGTGCCCCCAGGGGTGTAGGGTGCAGGATCCGTTCGACTGCCTGATAGGCGATCAGCACTGCACTGGTGGCGATGAACAGCGACTGAGCAATGCCTGACAGCGCTTCTGCCTTGCCGTGGCCGTAACGGTGATCATCATCGGCCGGACGCAACGAGTAATGCACGGCCAGCAAATTGAGGAGCGACGTCACGCCATCGAGCGCCGAGTCGGTCAACCCGGCCAGCAGGCTGACCGAGCCGCTCAGCCACCAGGCGATGCCTTTGGCGACGATCAGGATGCTTGCGACGGCCAGTGACGCGCGGGTCGCCAGACGCAACAGACGGGCGTGTTCGAGGTTGCTGGTCATGGTTCTTCCCTGGATCAGGCGGACGGTTGCAGGCCGTACATCGCCAATTGCTGCACGCTGCCACGGTGCTGGATCAGGCGTGGGTCATTGAGTGGCAGACTGCGGCCCAACTCGCTTTCGAGTATTGCTTGCAGCTTGCTGTTATCGATGCTGCCGTCAGCCTTGATCGCCGGTTGCAGTTTTACCGGGTTGACCTGCGCGGTGCTGCCGCCAGGCAGATAAATAGCCCCTGTTGCGAAGTCGACGCCAAAGGCGATCAAACCGGGAATGATGTAAAACAGCAGGCCGATGGCATCAAGGCCTATCACCACAGGGTCGACCTTGCCATCGATTTGTCCACGGCGATCGGGGAAGAAAATACTGCCGCAGGCGGTCATTTGGGTCAGTAAGGCTGCGACCAGAACACCACCGATGACGCGGGAAGGAATGCGCATAAAGATCTCCTGAATGATGGGGTAACTATACAAGGCAAATGCCTCATAGCTAAGACTATTGCAGTCGCCCTTCGTGCGATGACGCTACCCCCGTATAATCGGGCGCTTGCTCTGGAGCTGCCATGATTTCTCTTCCAATCGATACTGTCCTGCCTGCCTTGCGCGATGCTTTGGCGGCGCGCCACGAAGCGGTGCTCGAAGCGCCACCGGGCGCAGGTAAAACCACGCGCGTGCCGTTGGCTTTGTTGCAGGAATCGTGGCTGGCCGGGCAGACCATTCTGATGCTTGAGCCGCGACGGCTGGCAGCGCGGGCAGCGGCTGAGCGGCTGGCTTGGGAGCTAGGCGAAAAAGTCGGTGAAACGGTAGGCTACCGGATCCGACTGGAAAGCAAAGTCGGTCCCACTACCCGAATCGAAGTGGTCACGGAAGGCATCCTCACCCGGCGCTTGCAGGACGATCCGGCGCTGGAAGGCGTTGGTCTGCTGATCTTCGATGAGTTCCACGAACGCAGCCTGGATGCCGACCTGGCGCTGGCGCTAAGCCTGAATGGCCGAGCGCTGTTTCGGGACGAGCAACCGCTGAAAATTCTGCTGATGTCGGCCACGCTGGAAGGTGAGCGCCTCTCCAGTCTGCTCGACGACGCGCCGGTGGTGCGCAGTGACGGGCGTATGTTCCCGGTGGCGATGCGCTGGGGGCGGGCATTCCAGTCTGGTGAATTCATCGAGCCACGTGTGGTGCAGACCGTACTCGACGCGCTGAGTGATGAGTCGGGCAGCGTGCTGGTGTTCCTCCCGGGGCAGGCCGAGATTCGTCGGGTCAATCAACAATTGGCCGAAGCCCTGGGCGAGCGCCGCGACATTTTATTGTGCCCGTTGCATGGCGAACTGGATTTGAATGCCCAGCGCGCGGCCATCGAGCCAGCGCCGAGTGGCACGCGTAAAGTGGTGTTGGCTACCAATATTGCTGAGACCAGCCTGACCATTGACGGCGTGCGGGTGGTGATCGATGCCGGATTGGCGCGGGTGCCGCGTTTCGATCCCGGCAGCGGCATGACGCGACTCGACACCCAGCGCATCTCCCGCGCCAGTGCTATCCAGCGCGCCGGTCGGGCGGGACGGCTGGAGCCTGGCGTGTGTTATCGACTGTGGTCAGAAGCCCAGCACGATCAATTGGCCGCCTATGGCACGGCAGAAATTCTTCAGGCGGATCTGGCTGGCCTCGCTCTGCAACTGGCGCGATGGGGGGTTACGCCCGCGCAATTGGTGTGGCTTGACCTGCCACCAGCCGCAGCCTATGCGCAGGCTCAAGACTTGCTCGGTCGATTGGGCGCGTTGAGCCAGAAGCCCGGCGAAGACAGGAAACTCACCGGGCATGGCCAGGCCATGGCTGAACTGCCTGCGCATCCACGCATCGCGCATTTGCTGTTGCGTGGTCAGGCGCTGGGTCTGGGCGAACTCGCCTGTGATGTCGCGGCCTTGCTCGGCGAGCGCGACATTTTGCGTGGCGGCGGGGCAGACGTGCACAGCCGCCTGACCTTGCTGGCCGGCACCGAGCGCGCGGCCCGTGGCGCTCAAGGCGGCGTGCAACGGGCGAAACAATTGGCCCGGCAGTACCGAAGTCTTTTGCAGCGGCAGGGGCGCGGTGCGGTGAGTGCACCCGTCAGTGATCCCGATCATCCACGCTGGCTGGGCGCCTTGCTGGCGCTGGCTTATCCGGATCGCGTGGCACAGCAGCGGCGTGCCGGTGGCGCTGAATATCGCCTGGCCAATGGTCGTGCAGCGTTGTTCGCTGAAGCCGATGCGTTGATGAAGCAACCCTGGCTGGTGGTCGCCGACCTCGGAAGCCGCCAGGGTCAGCGTGAAGAACGTATTTATCTGGCGGCGGAGTTCGATCCGGCGCTCTTCGATTCCGTGCTCGCAGAACAAGTGATTGCGCTCGATCATCTGGAGTGGGATGAGCGTGAAGGTGTCTTCCGTGCCGAGCGCCAGCGCAAGGTGGGCGAGCTGATCCTCAGCCGCGAGCCACTGACCGGTCTGGACGAATCCGCCCGCAGCCAGGCGTTATTGGCGCTGATCCGGCGCAAAGGGTTGGAGCTGTTGCCGTGGACCCCCGAGCTGCGCCAATGGCAGGCGCGAGTTACGCTGCTGCGTCAGCTTGATCTGGACAAACAGGCCGACAGCGAGTGGCCCGATGTGCGTGATGCGGCGTTGCTCGCGAGTCTGGAGAACTGGTTGCAGCCGTATCTGGGCAAGGTGTCGCGCCTTAGCCATTTCGCCAACCTGGACCTGCCATCGATCCTGCACAACGTCTTGCCGTGGCCGTTACCGCAGCGTCTCGATGAGTTGGCGCCGCATCACCTGAGCGTGCCATCAGGTTCTTCAGTGCGCCTGGACTACAGCGAGCATCCGCCGATTCTGGCAGTGCGCTTGCAGGAGCTGTTCGGCCTGGCCGAAACGCCGCGAATTGCCGGTGGCCGACAAATTATCAAACTGCACCTGCTGTCACCCGCCCGCCGCCCGGTCCAGGTGACTCAGGACCTGGCCAACTTCTGGCGTAGCACCTATGCCGAAGTGAAAAAGGATCTGAAGGGCCGTTATCCCAAGCATTATTGGCCAGATGACCCATTGGTGGCCGAAGCGACCGCGCGGATAAAGCCCCGTAAGTGAGCCAGAAAAACCGAGGTGAGTTCTTCGCGGATAAATCTCACAAATCCACTGTGGGAGCGGATTTATCCGCGAAGAGGGCGATGCAGTCTTAAGGCAGTACCGGCAACAAGAACCGCGCTATCACCGGAAAGTGATTGGAGATCAGCAGGGTATCTTCTTCGCGCACGTTGGCATCGATGCGTTTGAGTCGCGGGCTGTAGAAGAAGTAATCGAGTGTTCGGTCCGGGCCGTCGACGTGGGGGTCATTGGGGAAGTGGGTCAGCCACTGCCCGCGATCCTCACCGCCGGCTTCGGCATTGCTTGGGATCATCGGGTATTTATCCCACAGCACATGCAACTCACTGTCGGGTGCGTACCCGCTGCGCAGATCCGGGGCCAGCCGTTGATATTGGCCCAGCGGCAATAGATTGAAGTCTCCGCCGATCAACCACGGTGTGCCGCGACTCTCGAAATTATCCAGCAGCTTGGCGGTTGCCTGCACTTGACGCTGCAAGGCGTCGTCGTTCTGGGCGAAGGCATCCAGATGTGTATTGATCACTGCCAGTTGACCGCCATCGCGCAGGGGCAGGTAGCTCACGAGCAGGGCGCGTTTGGGCTGAAACTGGCGATAAATCAGGTTGGTCGAGGGGGGCGGCAACTGGATGCGTTCAGCGTGTTCGATTTCGTAGCGACTCAGGGTGGCCAGTTTCATCCCCACGCTGCCGAAGATATGCGGGTTCGGAACGAAGTCGGCCTTCCAGTAAAACGCTTGCGTGCTGCAGGGGTACAGGTCGGTGACACGCTCCTGCAGCAAGGCCAGTTGGTTGTCGTAATCGGTGTTCTTGGCGCCGTCATTTACTTCTTGCAGCAGGACGACATCCGGTTGTTCATCGCGGATCACCCGGACCACTTCATCGAGGTTGAAGGCGATGTCTTCCGGCGTGGGGCGTTCGTCCGGGCCGCTGCCGTCGGTCATGTCGTACCAGAACACATAACGTTTGCCAGCCAGGTATTGGATATTCCAGGTCATGACTTTCAGCGCTTGACCGGGCACCAACACCGGTGCCGCGCCTTTACAACTGACCGGCAGTAACTCGCGCGCGGCGGGATGCCAGGTCAGGTTGTAGATCAGCAGGCACATCAGGCCAATCGCCACGAGGCCAATCAAGGTGTAGCGCAATAAACGGGTCATCGGCTCGACTTAGAACGCAGAGCGTTCAAGGACTGAATCGCGTGCAAGATGAGCCTGAGCATAACCGAGGGGGGGCCAAAGGGGCAGTGGCCCTGAAAGGTTCTGGGCGGGTCAGGTTGTTTCCGGGGCGTCCTCTATCAGCATAAACAAGCGAAACATCACCACGCTGGTAAACAGCTGCAAAAAGCTGCTGATGCTGTCGATCGTCAAGGAAAGCGGCATGCTCAGCGGTTCCGGCAGGATGAACAGGCTGGCCCCTTCAAGCACCGACAGCGGGAAGTAGACGCACAACACGCAGGCCAGGATGCGCAGGAAATGGCCTTGGGTCATTTTGATACTTTCGCGCATGGCCGCCAGGGGTGTCATCCCGCGCAGGACCAGCAGGTACTCGGAGAACACCAGTTTGACCATCACCCAGATGCCGGGAACGATGAACATCGACAGGCCGAACATGATCAACAGCGTGCTCAAGGCCGAGAGCACGGCAAAGGTTGGCCACAGCCGCAGCGCCATGGCGATCAAGTCACGTTTACGCGGTTGTTCGCTGCGGGTGCGGGCGTCCAGGAACAGAATCAGTGCGCCGGTATACAGCGGGTAGAACAACAGCCCGACGAGCAATTCATAAGCCGGCGAGGCGTCGGCGGCCAGCGCATTGCTGAGCATTTGCTTGCTCAAGGCCTCGACCACGACCAGCGGCAGGCACAGCATCATGATACTGGCCAGGTTATTGCGGAAAAAATACAGCGAGTCTTGGAGTACGGTTAGCGGATTCATCGATCGGGGTCGCAAGGCAAAAAGCAGTGCGACACTTTAGCGTATGGCCGATGACGGGCCAACCGTGCACGTTACCCGAAGACTTATCCACCACTGAGGCAACATTTTGAAACCTCTATTGAAACGGAGCGGATCAACCCCATTACCTTGATTACGCCCGGTCAATTTCGCCGGGTGATGTTTTTTAACGGCAATCTAACGAGGTCGCCATGAACAGCGAAGAACAAACCCTGATCGATGGCCTGTTCTCTAAACTGAGACAAGCCGAAACGGACTCAGCCCCCAGAGACACTTTGGCTGAAGCACGGATCAAGGAGCATCTGATCCAGCAGCCGGCTGTGCCGTACTACATGACGCAGACGATTCTGGTGCAAGAAGCAGCGATCAAGCAGCTCGATGCACAAGGCAAGCAGCTCGCCGAGCAAGTTGCACAGTTGCAAGCCCAGCTGCAACAGACCCAGGCCCAGCTGCAACAAGCGCAGGCCCAAGCGCCGGCTCCTGCGCAAAGCGGCGGCAGCTTCCTGTCGAGCATTTTCGGTGGCTCGCGCGATTCTCAGCCTCAAGCTCAGCCACAATCGTTCTCGCAGCCTCGTCCGGCAGCGGCACCGCCTTCTTCCGGTGGCTGGCGCGAACCGGGACCTTCAGCAAGCCCGCCGCCTTACAACCCCCCCGCGCAAGGCAACTATCCCCCCGCCCAAGGAAACTACGCGCAGCCGCCTCAAGGCCAGTTCCAGCCGCAAGCGCCTGCCGGCCCTATAGGCAGTGGGTTTCTCGGTGGTGCGTTGAAGACTGCAGCGGGCGTCGCCGGTGGTGTGATGCTGGCAGAAGGCATCAGCAGCATGTTCCATCACAACCAGCAGCAACCGCAGGAAGTGGTGGAGGTGATCAAGGAAGAACCACGCCAAGTCAGCGACAACAGCAACAATAACGACTGGGGCAGCGACAACCAGCGTGTGACCAGCAACGACTCCTTTGGCAACAATGATGCTGATTCCGACTATGACAACGATGATGGCGGCTCGTTTTCCGACGATGACGATTCCTTCGTCTGATTCGTCGCCGCAGGACGCTTAAAAACGCTGATCACTTGTAGGAGCTGCCGAAGGCTGCGATAGGGCCGGAGAGATCGCAGCCTTCGGCAGCGCCTACAGCGGATTTGTGTACGATACGGTCTCTGTTGGAGTAAGTATTTTCAGCAAGGCTTTATCCCGTCTTCCAAGCTGGCATACTGAGTGCCGATTCAATGTTTGGATCGCTGCTGCCAGCTTGCGCACGCCTGCGCGATGAGGATATCCGGTGAAAAAAATCGCTGTGTTCGCCGATGTACAGAACCTCTATTACACCGTGCGCCAGGCTTATGGTTGCCACTTCAATTACGCCGCGCTGTGGGCTGATATCAGCCAGCGCGGGCAGATTGTCGAGGCGTATGCCTACGCCATCGATCGTGGTGACAGCAAACAACAGCAGTTCCAGCAGATTCTGCGCAACCTCGGTTTTACCGTGAAACTCAAACCTTATATCCAGCGCAGTGATGGCTCGGCCAAGGGCGATTGGGATGTGGGTATCACCATCGATATCATGGACGTCGCGCCGCACGTCGATGAGGTGGTGCTGGCTTCCGGTGATGGCGACTTCGATCTGCTGCTCGAGCGTATCATCAGCAAACATGGCGTTGAGGCCATCGCGTATGGCGTGCCGGGGTTGACCGCCAACTCACTGATTCGCGCCGCCAGCCGTTATGTGCCGATCGAAGGCGCACTGCTGTTGAAAAGCTGAGTGGTTGAAGCGCTGTTTTTTTTGTTTTCGACATTTTTCACGGGTTGGGTCACGTTTGGAACGTATTGCAGTCATCGACTTTGAAACCACGGGCATTTCCCCCAACAATAGCTGCCGGGCCACCGAGATTGCCGTGGTGATCATGGAGCAGGGGCGCATTGTCGACCGTTACCAAAGCCTGATGAATGCCGGGGTGCGTATCCCTGCGTTTATCGAAGGGCTGACCGGCATCAGCAACAGCATGCTACGCACGGCACCGTCGGCGACCCAGGTCATGAATGAAGTGGCGGATTTTGTCGGCACCACGCCATTGGTGGCGCACAACGCCTCCTTCGACCAGAAGTTCTGGGACTACGAACTGTCGCGGATTCAACGCAGCCGCCAGCAAAGCTTCGCCTGTTCGATGCTGTTGGCGCGTCGGTTGATGCCGGGCGCACCGAATCACAAACTGGGCACCCTGACCACCTGGGCCGGGCTGCCGAACACCGGCAAGGCGCACAGGGCCATGGCCGATGCGGAAATGGCGGCCAACCTGACGGTGCATCTGGCCAATGAGCTGCGCCAGACCCATGGCATCGCCGGGGTGTCCCATCAATTTCTGTGCACCTTGCAAAAAGTCCCCGCCGCGAAAATCAGCGAAGCGCTGAAGCGCCAGCGCGGTTTTTAAGCGTCGCCTTTTAGGATTTCCCTTGACCGATCAGATGACCCAGCGGCATGCGCCGCTCGACGGCTGTCGACAGTACGATTGACGTTTTGCTGAAACCGAACTGCGCGACCCGGTTGATCAAGTTCTCCAGTTCCGGCATTGAGCCCACAGCCGCCTGCATGATCACGCACGGGTCGCCCGTGACCCGATGGCATTGGGTCAGTTCGGGAATTCGCACCAATTCATCGTAGGTCTGCTGATTACCGTGGCTGGCCAGGCGCAACTCGATCACGCATTGAATCGGCAGGCCGACCTTGGCCATGTCCACCTTTGCCTCGTAGCCGGTAATCACGCCGCTGGCTTCCAGTTTGGCCACGCGTTCGGCCACTGCGGGTGCCGACAGGTTGACCAGGCGCGCCAATTGCGCAAAAGAAGCGCGACCGTTTTCCAGCAGCGCATCGAGCAATATTCGATCGTATTTATCCAGGTTCATCACACACCTTCTGCCGACTTTCGAAAGCATTGTTTATAAGCAAAACATCCGTTCTTTGAAAAGTATCACGTGCGAATAAACAGGGTTTACTGCTTATTTTTACGCTGGGGCTTTCATAAGATAAGTACCCATAAGAACTGACCCAAGAGCCTGGTATGTCGAACTCACGCCGCTTTCCGTTGCTCCTGATAGGGGCTTTTTTTGCCCTGTATGTGATTTGGGGGTCGACCTACCTGGTGATTCGCATCGGCATCGAATCCTGGCCACCGCTGATGATGGCCGGCGTGCGATTTTTGATTGCCGGTTGCGCGCTCTATGCCTTCATGCGCTTTCGCGGAACACCGGCACCGACCTGGACGCAATGGAAGGCGGCCGGGATGATCGGCTTTCTGCTGCTTGCCTGCGGCAACGGCGGGATCACGGTGGCCGAACATGCGGGCGTGGCGTCCAGTGTCGCGGCCCTGTCTGTGGCCGTTGTGCCTTTGTTTACGCTGCTGTTTGGTCTGTTATGGGGGCATCGCAACACCCGTCTCGAATGGGCCGGGATAGTCCTTGGCTTGATCGGTATCGGCTTGCTCAACATGGGCTCCAATCTGCAGTCCAGCCCGTATGGCGCGGCGCTGGTGATTTTTGCGGCAGCCTCTTGGGCGTTCGGTTCGGTCTGGAGCAAAAGCTTGCCATTGCCGGCCGGTCCCATCGCCAGCGGTGCGGAAATGATCGTTGCCGGCGTGGTGCTGTTGATCGGCAGTGCGTTGAGCGGTGAACACCTGGACACCATGCCGAGCGCGGCGGGCTGGGGCGCCTTGGCCTATTTGGTGGTGTTCGGCTCGATTGTGGCGTTCAGCGCGTACATGTACCTGCTGAAAAATGTGCGCCCGGCGGCTGCGACCAGCTATGCCTACGTCAACCCGGCCGTGGCGGTGCTGTTGGGTATTCTGTTCGCGGGTGAGCACATTGGCGTCGAAGAGTGCCTGGCGATGGCGGTCATCATCAGCGCGGTGGTGCTGATCGGTTTGCCACAGTGGCGTAAGCGTCCTGGCGAGGAACCAGAACAGGAACAGGCTGGATCGGTGCGGACAGGGTAAACTGCGCGCCTTGCGCTGAATTCCCCCTACGGTATCCCCATGACATTCGCCACTCTCGGCCTGATCGAACCCTTGTTGCGTGCCCTTGAGGCCCTCGGCTACCAGACTCCGACACCTGTGCAGGCACAGGCGATTCCCCCGGTGCTGGCCGGTCGCGACTTGATGGCCGCCGCCCAGACCGGCACCGGTAAAACCGCCGGTTTCGCCTTGCCGCTGCTGCAACGCCTGACGATGGAAGGCCCTAAAGTGGCCTCTAACTCGGTGCGCGCACTGGTGTTGGTACCGACCCGCGAACTGGCTGAGCAGGTTCATGAAAGCATTCGTCAGTATGCTGAACACCTGCCGCTGAGCACTTACGCGGTGTACGGCGGCGTCAGCATCAATCCGCAGATGATGAAGCTGCGCAAAGGCGTCGACGTGCTGGTGGCTACCCCTGGGCGTCTGCTCGATCTGTACCGGCAGAAGGCGCTGAAATTTTCCCAGCTGCAAACCCTGATCCTCGACGAGGCTGATCGCATGCTCGATCTCGGGTTTTCCGAAGAGCTGCGCAACATCTATGCGGCGTTGCCCAAGCGTCGTCAGACCTTGCTGTTCTCCGCGACTTTTTCCGACGCCATCCGCGAACTGGCCGGGCAAATGCTCGATGACCCACTGACCATCGAAGTCAGCCCGCGCAACGTCGCGGCGAGTTCGGTCAAGCAGTGGGTGGTGCCGGTGGACAAAAAGCGCAAGACCGAACTGTTCGTCCATCTGCTGAAAAAGCAGCACTGGAGCCAGGTGCTGGTATTCGCCAAGACCCGCATTGGTGTCGATCAACTGGTCGAGCGCTTGCAAGGTCTGGGCATCAACGCCGATGGTATTCATGGCGACAAACCTCAGGCAACGCGTCAGGGTGCGCTTGACCGTTTCAAGGCCCGCGAGGTCCACATTCTGGTCGCCACCGACGTCGCCGCGCGCGGTTTGGACATCGATGATCTGCCGACCGTGGTCAACTTCGACCTACCGATAGTGGCCGAAGATTACATCCACCGGATCGGCCGTACCGGGCGTGCGGGTTTGACCGGAGAGGCGATTTCGTTTGTCTGCGCCGACGAAGTGGAGCTGCTGTCCGCCATCGAAACCTTGACCCGGCAGACGCTGGAGCGTCATGAAGAGCAGGACTTTGAGCCGGAACATCGCGTGCCGACCACCGACTCCAGCGGCCAGATCCTGAAAAAGCCGAAGAAAGCGAAGAAACCAAAAGTTTCAGGCGGTGGCAAACGTAACCTGGGTAAATGGGTCGACAGCGGCGAAACCGCCGCCGACGTGCCGATGGTCAAGGCGGTGCGCAAAATACCCGTATTCAATACCGGGCCGCGCAAGAAAAAGCCTTGAGACTAAATTCGCTCCCGCCGGTAGGCCCTTACTCCGTGGGAGCGAATTCATTGGCGAATGTTTTGGCGCGGTTTATCAGGCGCGGCGTAGCCACTCCAGCATCCCCAATCCCGCTGTGCGGCCACTGGCAAAGCAGGCTGTCAGCAGGTAGCCGCCGGTGGGGGCTTCCCAGTCGAGCATCTCTCCGGCGCAGAACACCCCCGGCAAGTGTTTGAGCATCAAGTTTTCCGTCAGTGCTCCGAACGGTACGCCGCCTGCGGTGCTGATGGCCTCATCCAGCGGCCGCGTTTTGACCAGCGTCAGCGGCAAGGCCTTCAGGGCCTTGGCCAGCACCGCCGGGTCGGCGAACGACTCAGTTGGTGCCAGTTCGCGCAGTAACGCCGCCTTGACCCCATCAATCCCTAACTGACTGTGCAGATGTTTGGACATCGAGCGCGAACCGCGTGGTTTGGCCAACGCCGCCTGGACTTTCCCACTCTCCTTGCCCGGCAGAAGGTCGATGTCCACGGTCGCCGAGCCCTGCTGATTGATCTGCTCGCGAATGAGCGCCGACAACGCGTAAATCAGGCTGCCTTCGACGCCGGTCTCGGTCAGTACACATTCGCCCAAGCGGGGTGTTTGCCCTTGCAGGCCGATGGCGATGTTCTTCAGCGGAGCGCCTGCAAATTTGCTGCGCATCAGTTCGCTCCAGCCTGCCACCTCGAACCCACAGTTGCTCGGTTGCAGGGGCGCAATGGCAACGCCCCGTTGCTCCAGCCATGGCAGCCAGGCGCCGTCGGAACCGAGCCGCGCCCAACTGGCGCCGCCCAGTGCCAAGAGCACGGCATCGGGTTTGATCGTTTGTTCGCGTTCGGCATGGGCAATGCGCAACTCACCCTCAGTGTTCCAGCCCAGCCAGCGATGGCGGGTATGCAAGGTGACACCTGATTCACGCAGGCGCTTGAGCCAGGCGCGCAATAGTGGCGCCGCTTTCATGTCCGTGGGGAATACCCGACCCGAACTGCCGACAAAGGTCTCGATACCCAGCTCGTGAATCCAGTGGCGCAACCAATCGGCGCCAAAGCTGCGCAGCAATGGCGCGATAAAGGGCGCACGTTCAGCGTAACGAGAGAGAAAAGCCGGGTAGGGCTCGGAGTGGGTAATGTTCATCCCGCCAACGCCTGCCAGCAGAAACTTGCGGCCTACCGAGGGCATGGCGTCGTACAGGTCGACCTTGACCCCGGCCTGGCTCAAGACCTCGGCCGCCATCAATCCCGCAGGGCCGCCGCCAATGATCGCGACTGAATGTACAACAGCTGGAGGGACGTGGGTCATGGTGCACTGCGGGTCGGCGAAGTAAGCCATGCATTCTACCGGAGGACAGGTGCTCTGTTCAGGACTGCTCGCAGGATCAGCCTGTGGAAAACTATTGGTCAAAAAACATACAGCTACCGCCAGGCCACGCGGAATAGGGCCTGGCAAGGCTTTCGCTCAGGTTATCCACAGGCAGTTCCACAGCCATTGTGGACAGTTTAGGCGGGCCGACAGCGGTAAAGTTTTAGTTCAGCCCGGCAGACACCCAGACCTTTTGCGCACTGTGGTGCAAGATCCCGTGCCGTCGTGCCAACGCCTTGCGGTCTTTGCTGTAACCGCCGCCAATCACACCCATCACCGGAATGTCCCGGTGCAGGCAATGGCGGAGCACGGCCTCATCGCGAGCCGCCACTCCGGCGTCGGTGAGTTGCAGATAGCCCAGGGCATCGTCCTTGTGTACGTCGACCCCGGCGTCATACAGCACCAGGTCCGGCTGATAGAATGGCAGCAAGTAATTCAACAGATCGTCGACCACTTTCAGGTAATCGTCATCGCCCATGCCCATTGGCAGCGGAATGTCCCAGTCACTTTGAGCTTTGCGCGCCGGGAAGTTCTTTTCGCAATGCAGCGAAACGGTGATCGCGTCTGGCGTGTCGGCGAGGATGCGTGCGGTGCCGTCGCCCTGATGCACGTCGCAATCGAAGATCAATACACGCCCGACCCGACCGCTTGCCAGCAGGTAGTGGCTGATCACCGCCAGATCGTTAAAAATGCAGAAACCGGCCGGATGGTCATAGTGCGCATGGTGCGTGCCGCCCGCCAGATGGCAGGCCATGCCGTGTTGCAGTGCCTGTTCTGCCGCCAGTAGCGAGCCACCCACAGCACGCACCGTGCGTTGCGCCAGGGCCTCGCTCCACGGCAGGCCGAGGCGACGCTGGTCTTCGCGGGACAAGTCACCGTTCATGTAGCGCTGGATGTACGCCGGATCATGGGCCAGGGCCAGGACGTCGTTGGGGCAGAGTTGTGGCCGCAACAACTGGGCGTCGGTGGTCAGGCCGCTTTCGATCAGGTGATCGCGCAGCAAACGGAATTTATCCATCGGAAAGCGATGCTCAGCTGGGAAATCCGGGCTGTAATCATCGTGATAGATGAGCGGCAGGGACATTTTGCGTCCGGTCAGGGGTCGAAGGTTAATCTTGCCAGCAATGCCCTTGCCCGCACAGTGCCTTGATTGAGGACTGCGCCATACTACTTAGACAAACCATCCACTGACCGGTTATAGGAGCGAACCGATGGAGCGGATACTCGAACTCAACAGCGCGCGACTGCTGATGCGGCAGTGGCGTGATGACGATTTGCCGGCGTTCGCGGCGATATGTGCCGACCCGCAAGTAATGCGTTATTTTCCGGCACTCATGAGCCGTCTGGAAAGCGCCGCCTTTATCGGACGGACGCGTGGGCATTTCGCTGAGTTTGGTTTTGGTATCTGGGCATTGGAGCGCAAAGACACGGGTGCGTTTATCGGTTTTACCGGGTTGGACGTGGTGACTTTCGACGCTCACTTCACGCCCGCCGTGGAGATTTGCTGGCGCCTGGCCCGTGAGCATTGGGGGTTGGGCTTTGCCAGCGAAGCCGCGTGGACCGCCCTGGGTTGCGGTTTCGAGCTGGTGGCGCTGGACGATATCGTGTCCTTTACCGCGAAAATCAACCTGCCGTCGCAGAAGGTCATGCAAGCCATCGGCATGCAACATGACCTGGCTGATGATTTCGAACATCCGAAACTGGCCGACGGTGATCCGTTAAAGTCCCATGTGTTGTACCGAATCAATCGGCAACAATGGCTGAGAACCTTGTATGGATGAGCAAGGCTGGCGCTGACAATTTCTGTATCATTTGGCCCTTGGCCGCGCAGACTGGGACAAAACCTTAGGGTTACCCTCAGTCTCTGCCTGAATACGTCGCCCGCCGCAGCCGCGAAGGCGCAGCATTGTTTTGTGTGAGGAATTCCTGAATGAGCCAAGTACTGGATGATCTGGTTGAGCTACTGACCCTGGAGCCTATTGAAGAAAACCTCTTTCGCGGCCGTAGTCAGGACCTTGGGTTTCGCCAATTGTTCGGCGGGCAGGTACTTGGCCAATCGCTGTCGGCAGCCAGCCAGACGGTCGAAGACGAGCGCCATGTGCATTCGATGCACGGCTATTTCCTGCGTCCCGGCGACGTTACTTTGCCGGTGGTGTATCAGGTTGATCGGGTGCGCGATGGCGGCAGCTTCAGCACCCGTCGGGTCACTGCGATCCAGAAGGGGCAGCCGATATTCACGTGCAGCGCATCGTTTCAGTACGACGAAAAAGGTTATGAGCACCAGTCCACAATGCCGGACGTCGTAGGGCCAGAAAACCTGCCCTCGGAACTGGAGTTGACCCGCCAGCGCGCGCACCTACTCTCGGACCACATGCGTGAAAAACTGCTGTGCCCCAAGCCGATCGAGTTTCGCCCGGTAACCGACATTGATCCTTACAACCCTCAGCCGACAGATGCCATCAAATACGTCTGGTTTCGCGCTGACGGCGCTCTGCCAGACGTGCCAGCACTGCATAAGTACCTGTTGGCGTACGCCTCGGATTTCAATTTGCTGACAACGTCGTTGCAACCCCACGGCAAGTCGGTCTGGCAGAAAGATATGCAGGTGGCCAGCCTGGATCACTCCCTTTGGTTTCACGCTGATCTGCGTGCAGATGACTGGCTGTTGTACGTGATGGATAGCCCGTGGGCCGGTAATTCCCGTGGTTTCTCACGCGGCAGTGTGTACACCCGCGCAGGCACGTTAGTGGCTTCCGTCAGCCAGGAAGGCTTGATCCGTCATCGCGAGGACTGGGCGTGAGCCTGGCGCACGTTCGGCATTGGGTGTTCGACATGGATGGCACCCTGACCTTGCCCGTGCATGATTTTCCGGCGATCAAACGTGCGCTGGAGATTCCGCAACAGGATGACATCCTCAGTCACCTGGCCGCGCTGCCACCTGAGATCTCGGCGGCCAAACATGCCTGGCTGTTGGAGCACGAGCGTGAACTGGCCTTGGCTTCGCAACCTGCGGCCGGTGCGGTCGAGCTGGTGCGTGAGTTGGCCGCGCGCGGCTACCGCTTGGGCATCCTCACCCGCAACGCCCGGGAGTTGGCGCACGTGACGCTCGAAGCCATTGGCCTGGCAGATTGTTTTGCCGTCGATGACGTTCTGGGGCGCGACGAAGCCCCGCCAAAACCTGATCCGGGTGGGCTGCTGAAATTGGCTCAGGCGTGGAATGTCGATCCGTCACAGATGGTGATGGTCGGCGACTATCGCTTCGACCTCGATTGTGGTCGTGCGGCAGGCACCCATACCGTCCTGGTCAATTTGCCCGAAAACCCGTGGCCGGAATTGACCGATTGGTACGCCAGCGATTGTTTTGCATTGCGCGAGATGTTGGCGGTTTAAGCCAACATCTACAGGGCGTCGCGCTCTTCTGTAGGCGCTCTTGTAACTACGCGTCCCGCCGCGATAAGCCGCAGTCGAACCCGAAACGAAGCCTGTTGAGTCAGGCTCAAAACGCTTTGAACAACGCCGCCTGCCCTTCAGGCGAGGTGAAGATAGCGTCGCCGTCATGGCCTACGCCAGGCACTTCAATCAACCGCTGGTTCAGCCCTTCAGGGTGGCGCTGCTGCAGATAGTCGAAGAAGTTGTGACCACGAATCAGGCGATAGGCGCCCTGAGCTTCGGCGGCACAGGTTTTGTCCAGTGCAGGGTGATCGATGTCAGTATCGAGTTGGCCCAGCAGGTAGGTGACGTCACGCGTCACATACTTCTGTTCGATCTGCTCGACGGTTTGCTTGCCAGCGTAAGTCGGCAACTTGTTCATTCCGTATTTCCAGGTATCGAAACCTGGGCAAGACGCCTTGTCCACGGGGCCAGGCCGCTGTGCATCGAAATACGCGTATGAAGACGGGTTGGCGACCACGTAACGCAGGATGACTCCGGCTTTCTCCAGCGCCATACTGCCCTTGCCAATCAATACGTACCGCTGAACCACCTGTCCACCACCCGAATGCCCGGCGACGATCACTTCGCGCAACGCGGGGAACAGTTTGCGATCACTCAGCTTCGCCAGAATCTCATCGATGACCATAAAGGAGCTCACCGGCACTGGCCCTACAGCCGCGTCACCCTCCATCCAGTCGTCTTTATGCCAGCGCAGTATCGAATCCGGCAGTTGGTGTTTTGCGATGTCTTTCTGATTCAGGAACTGCGGAGCGATCAGCAACGTAGTGCTGCGATACCCGGACCGATAGGCTGCTCGTTCGGCGCTGCGCAGGTAGGTTTGCGCGTTGCGCAAACGGCCGTGAATGACGATCACGGCGCGTATGGTATTTGGCTGGGGCGACTTCCAGTCTTTGCTCAGACCGATGGTTGCTTGACCGCCGTTGATGGCCAGCCGCTGGGGGCTGAGGGCTTTCACCGCATAATCCGCCGCATTGGCCGTAAGGCTTAGAAGGGTGCTCAACAACAAGACCAACAGCGGTTTTATCATGTGATAAGAGGCTCTTTACGGCGAAAGTGTCGCACTGATTGAGTTGGCCCTGAGCGAAACCGGTCTTGAGCCAGTGCACAGGGTGTGCCGAGGTGCCATTAGTAAACGAGTCGGGCACCACACGGTACTGACCCTGTTGTTGCAAGTGATCATTGCCAAGTGTGTTGGCTGCGTTCAGCGCTTCTTCAATATCACCCGGCTCCCACCAATTCAAACGCTTTTGTGCGTTACAGGCCCAAATCCCTGGCAGACCATCAACCTGCAGCGCCTGCGTTCGCCTCGTTTGAAACCTGGGGCAAGGGTTACACATAACCGAGACTTATTGCGGATATAGAGAGGCGTTGGTGCAAATAGTTCTGAAGACAGGGGCGCTTGCACGATTTACCGCTATGGCGCCCCAGTCGGCGCTTAGCGCCGAACCAACATCACCCCTGATTCCATATGGTGTGTGTAGGGAAACTGGTCGAACAATGCACAGCGTTCGATGCGGTGGGTGTCGTGCAGTTGCGCGATGTTAGCCGCGAGGGTCTCCGGGTTGCAGGAGATATACAGGATGCGCTCGAAACGCCGGCTGAGTTCGCAGGTGTCCGGGTCCATGCCGGCGCGCGGTGGATCGACGAAGATGCTCCCGAATTCGTAGCTCTTCAGGTCGACGCCCCACAAGCGGCGGAACGGGCGGACCTCATTCAAAGCTTCGGTCAGCTCTTCGGCAGACAGGCGAACCAGGGTTACGTTGTCCACGCCGTTTTCGGCAAGGTTGCTCAGAGCCGCGTTGACCGAGGTCTTACTGATCTCCGTCGCCAGCACTTTACGCACGCGAGTCGCCAAAGGCAGGGTGAAGTTGCCGTTGCCGCAATACAGTTCCAGCAAGTCATCGTCGCGCTGGCCGAGGGCGTCAAATGCCCAGTTGAGCATTTTTTGATTCACTGCGCCGTTGGGCTGGGTGAAGGAGCCTTCCGGTTGCCGATAGCTGAAGGTGCGCCCGGCCACTTGCAGTTCTTCTATCGCGTAGTCCCGACCGAGGACGATGCGCTGGCCCTTTGATCGGCCGATCACGCAGACATTAAGGTCGGCCGCGAGTTGTTCCGCTGCCGCCTGCCAAACGTCATCCAGTGGCCGGTGATAACAGAGAGTGATGATTGCATCGTCTGCCAGGGTGGTCAGGAAATCGACCTGGAACAGCTTGAAGTTCAACGTCGCGCTGGCTTCCCAACGTGCGCGCAGCAACGGCATCAAGTCATTGATGCGCTGGCTGGCGATGGGAAAGTCGTCGACCAGGATCGGCGTGTGGTTATTGCCGGGGACAAACATCGCATAGAAGCGCTGCTGATTCTCGCGCCACAAGCGGAACTCGGCGCGCAGGCGGTAGTGCGCTGGGGGCGAGTCAAACACCTGCGGCTCGGGTGCATCGAACGGCGCCAGCAATTCACGCAAGCGCGTGGTTTTTTCTGCGAGCTGATGGCTATAGCTCGCAGGGTCGAAAGGAACACTCATGCGTTAAACCAACCCAACTTGATCACGAACAGGATGGACAGAATCACCAGCGCGGGGTTCAGGTCGCTCCAGCGCCCGGACAAGGTCTTGATGGCTGTCCAGGAAATGAAGCCAAAGGCAATGCCGTTGGCGATGGAAAACGTGAAGGGCATCGCCAGGGCGGTGATCACCACTGGCGCGGCGACAGTAATGTCGTCCCATTCTATTTCAGCCAGCCCCGACATCATCAATACCGCAACAAACAGCAACGCAGGTGCGGTGGCGAACGCCGGAACGCTGCCTGCCAGCGGTGCGAAGAACAACGCCAGCAGGAACAGGAACGCCACCACCACAGCGGTCAAACCGGTGCGGCCGCCGGCGCTGACGCCCGCTGCTGATTCGATGTAACTGGTAGTGGTCGAAGTGCCCAGCAGCGAACCGGCCATGGCTGCGGTGCTGTCGGCGATCAGGGCGCGGCCCATCTTCGGCATGTAACCGTCCTTGCCCATCAGGCCGGCGCGTTTTGCCACACCGATCAGGGTGCCTGAGTTGTCGAACAGGTCAACGAACAGGAAGGAGAAGATCACGCTGAACAGGCCGATGTTCAACGCGCCCTTGATGTCCAGCTGCAGCAGGGTTGGCATCAGCGAAGGTGGTGCGGACATCACGCCACCGAACGGGGAGAAACCGAGCACGATGGAGACGATGGTCACCGCCAGAATGCCGATCAGCACCGCACCTTTCACGCGCAAGGCTTCAAGTGCGACGATCAGAAAGAAGCCAAGGATCGCCAGAATCGGACCCGGTTTTGTCAGGTCGCCCATGCCCACCAAGGTGTCCGGGTTAGCGACTACGATGCCGGCATTTTTCAGGGCGATCAGCGCCAGGAACAGACCGATACCAGCAGCAATCGCCGAGCGTAGCGGAAGGGCGATGCTGTTGATGATCCATTCGCGAATCTTGAAGATCGACAGAATGAAAAACATCACAGCCGAGATAAACACCGCACCCAGCGCCACTTGCCAGGTGTAACCCATGTGCAGGACGACGGTGTAGGTGAAGAACGCGTTGAGGCCCATGCCCGGCGCCAGTGCGATCGGGTAGTTGGCAATCAGGCCCATGACGGTCGAACCGATGGCGGCTGCCAGACAGGTAGCGACGAACACCGCACCCTTGTCCATGCCTGTTTCGCCGAGAATGCTCGGGTTGACGAACAAGATGTAGGCCATGGCCAGGAAGGTGGTGACGCCCGCAAGAATCTCGGTACGCACATTGGTGTTGTGTGCCTTGAGTTGAAACAGCCTTTCCAGCATGCCTAGCTCCCCGTGACGCGTCCTGCGCCTTGAATGAATCGACTAAAGCAGCAAAGCACAGACTGTGCCACTGGCCTGTACATTTTCTGAAGGTCGGAAAAAGCCGCGCATGATAACAGCAGCGTGTGTGGATGGCTGCTGGCAGATGCTCTGTGGAAAACAGGCAGGATTTCGCTCAGGCACGTTATCGACGCTAGACCGCTGCCGGGAAATAAAAGCTGACTAGACTGAACGCATCACTGCAAAGGATTTGGTTATGACGCTAAGAGCCCTGATCACCGTCGCCGACGGCATCGACGATTTGCAAAGCGTAACCCTGATTGACGTGCTGCGCCGCGCCGAGATTGAAGTGGTGGTCGCCAGCGTCGAGTCACGCCGGATGCTCACGGGCGTGCGCGGTACGCGGTTGACTGCCGATGCCATGTTGGTCGATGTTCTGGCCCAGCCCTTTGACCTGATCGTGCTGCCTGGCGGCATGCCAGGCGCACAGCATCTGGCCGATCATCAACCGTTGGCTCAGCGGGTGAACGAGCAGGCGAAGGCGGGGCAATTTTACGCCGCCATAGGCGAAGCGCCCGCCGTGGCGCTGCAGGTGTATGGAGTGCTAAAGCAACGGCGCATGACCTGCCATCCTGGATTCAGCGATCGATTGTCGGGCTGTTCCTATGTCGATAAACCGGTAGTCGTCGATGGCAACTGCATCACCGCGCAAGGTTCTGGTGCCGCGCTGGAGTTCGCCCTGACGTTGGTGGAGCAGCTTTGCGGGAAAGGTAAGCGGGCAGCGGTGGGTAAGTTGCTGCTTATCTAGCCAGCGCTACATACCCGCTCGCAGGCACGGCGGGTTCCTCGGACAGACACTCAGAATGTCGCTAGCGTGCAAGCGCAGGTCGCACAGGTGCGCTTTATGCGTGAGGCGGCTGCGTAATTTGATGCATCACGGCAGCGTTCGATTGCCGCTTTCCCCTATAAAAAATAAGCCAACCCGAGGGAGCACGCATGAAGAGATTTATCCGTCGTATCAGTTGTGGTGTGTTGATGCTGAGCAGTACCGCGTTGCTGGCGGCCGAGCCCGCTGCGTGTCAGAACGTACGCATGGGTGTGGTCAACTGGACGGATGTGATTGCGACCAGCGCGGTGGCTGACGTGCTTCTGCAAAACATGGGGTATCAGGTCAAACAAACCAGCGCGGCGCAGCAAATCGTCTTCGGCGGCTTGCGTGATGGGCGACTGGATATCTTCCTTGGGTACTGGAAACCGGCGATGGATAAAAACATCGCGCCTTTCGTGGCAGCCAATCAGGTCAAAGTGTTCGAGCAGCCGAGCATGAACGATGCACAAGCGAGCCTCGCCGTGCCCGATTACGTCGCGGCGGGCGGGCTAAAGACCTTCGCCGACATCGCCAAATTCAAAGACAAACTCGGCGGCAAGATCTACGGCATCGAGCCGGGCACCGGCGCCAACGCCAATATAAAAGGCATGATCGACAGCAACCAGTTCGGCCTGGGCGGTTTCCAGTTGGTCGAATCGGGTGAGGCTGGCATGCTCGCCGCCGTGCAGCGTGCAATCAAGCGCAACGAGTGGGTGGTCTTCGTTGGCTGGACCCCGCATCCGATGAACATCAACATGAAAATCGCTTACCTGACCGGCAGTGAAGATGTGTTTGGTCCGCGAGAAGGTGCCGCCACCGTGTCGGTGGTGACTGCACCTGATTACGCCCAGCGTTGCCCTAATGTCAGCCGCCTATTGAGCAACCTGACGTTCAACGCGGCGCAGGAAAGCCAGATGATGGTGCCGATCATGGACCACAAAGCGCCAAACGATGTCGCCAGACAATGGCTGCATGACCACCCTGAAGACCTGCAACGCTGGCTGGCCGGTGTCACCACCTTCGACGGCAAAGATGCGGCGAAGACGTTGCAGCTAAGCCTCAACAAATAGTCATCCGTGTCCGCAACCCGCATCTGCCCAGCCCCTCCACCGTCGTGGGGCGGGCTGGAGCCTTCATGATCACGCCTTACCCCTTGTCACCCGAGCTGGCTGAATTTGTGGCGATGACCCTGGGCTTCACCGCCACCGAACCGGATATCAACGGTATGCGTGAAGCGTATTCGCGCATGTGCCAAGCATTCACACCCGAACGCCCGGCTGGGCTTGAAGTGAGCGACTTTGCGCTGGTTGATGTGCCAATACGTTGCTATCGACCTACTGGCCCCGCGCCGGAATGCGGCTGGCCATGCGTGATGTATGTGCACGGTGGCGGTTGGGTGGTGGGCGATCTGGACTCCCATGATTTCGTGACCGCTGTCCTGGCTGCCGATTTGAACGCGATGGTGCTTGCGGTGGATTACCGACTGGCACCTGAGTGTCCGTTCCCGGCGGCCTTCGATGATTGCCTGGCCGTCTGGCGTGCGGTTCAGTTGCACACGGGTCGTTTGGGTATCGATCCGCATCGGGTGGCGGTGGCGGGGGACAGTGCTGGGGGCAATCTGGCGGCGGCAGTGTGCTTGGCGTTACGTGACGCAGGCGAAGCGCAGCCAGTGGGTCAGGCATTGATCTATCCAGGGCTGGGCGGGGCGTCGAACTTACCGTCCCGCAGCGAATGTGCCGATGCACCGCTGCTGAGCAGCAATGATCTGGAGTGCTACCGGGCGCTGTACCTGAGCCGACGTGAACAGGAAAAACTGCCTTACGCGATGCCGCTGATGGCAACCGATTTCAGCGCGCTGGCCCCGGCGTTTATTGCGGTGGCGCAGTTCGACCCGCTGCGTGACGACGGAGCCTGTTATCACCAAAGGCTGATGGAGGCGGGTGTGCCGAGCTATTTCTACCCCGGCTTGGGACTGGTCCACGGCTGCCTGCGAGCCCGTGGAAAGGCGGCAGAAGTGGATGCGCTGTATGAAGCGTTGGTTGGCGCGTTGAGAGGTTTGTTGGATTAGCTTCGCGAATGAATTCGCTCCCACGCAGGCTGTGTGAAAACCCTCGCCAGAAAATGAACTGCGCGCTCTCACGTGAATTCTGAAAAAGCTCGTCAGGTATACAGACCTAGAATTCACGTAGAAGCGCGATTTTTAGTACGTTTTTTAGCCAGCCACTCGGTCTCCGAGGTTTTCACACAGCCTGCACGGGATACGGAATCTTCAGTGGGAGCGAATTCATTCGCGAAGACGTCGGACCAGGCGACACGATCTATCAGGCGGGCTGCTTCTCTTGCTCTGCCACCAGGTCCCGCATTTGGTCGCGCCTGGCCAGGCTTGGGAAGAGTTTGATCCAGACCCCGGTCACGACGAGTGTGCCAATGCCGCCCACTACCACGGAGGGGACGGTTCCCATCCAATGCGCGGTAAGACCCGACTCGAACTCGCCGAGCTGGTTGGATGCGCCGATGAACAAGCCATTCACCGCACTCACCCGGCCGCGCATTTCGTCCGGCGTTTCCAGCTGCACGAACGAGGCGCGTATCACCATGCTGATCATGTCCGCCGCGCCGAGAACGACCAACACCGCCAGGGAAAACCAGAGCGAGGTCGACAGGCCGAAGGCAATGGTCGCGACGCCGAAGATGCCCACTGCGGTGAACATCACCCGGCCTACGTTGCGCTCGACCGAGAAGCGCGCCAGCCACAATGACATCAGCAAGGCACCCACTGCTGGCGCCGAGCGCAGCAAGCCGAGCCCCCAAGGGCCGGTCAGCAAAATATCTTTGGCAAATACAGGCAACAGCGCCGTGGCGCCGCCGAGCAACACGGCGAACAGGTCCAGCGAAATCGCGCCGAGGATGTCCGGACGGCTGCGAATGTAGCGAATTCCGGCCAGCAATGAGTCGAGGGTGGCCTTGGCCTTGTTCAATGGCGTCTGGCGAGCAGGCAGATTGAGCATCAACGTGCAGGCGATAACGTACAGCAGCACCGTCGGGCCATAGACCCACGTGCTGCCAAGGGCATAAAGAAAGCCGCCCAGCGCTGGCGCGACAATGGTTGCCGACTGCTGAGCTGACTGTGCGGCCGCCACCGCCCGCGGGAACAGCCCAGTGGGGACGATGGAAGGCAGCAGCGCCTGGGTGGTCGGCATTTCGAAAGAGCGGGCGGCGCCCAGCAAAAACGAAAGGATGAAGATCATTTCCGGGGTGACGCTGCCGGTACTGCTGCCGATCACCAGCGCCAGGGCGATCAAGGCCTGCGCGGCCTGGCAGATCGCGGCGACCTTGCGTCGGTCATAACGGTCAGCCACGTGCCCGGTATGCAGCATGAAAAGCACTCGGGGTATGAACTGGACCAAGCCTACCAGGCCCAAATCCAGAACGTTGCCGGTCAGTTGATAGAGGTTCCAGCCAATGGCCACGGTCAACATCTGGAAGCCGCTGGCAGTGAAAATTCGCGCAAACCAGAAAGCCAGAAAGGGTCGATGCTGGCGCAGCAACGTAGGTGCTTGATCAGACATTGGAAAAGCGGCCTCGACGGGGATGCGAGAGGTTATCACGTGCTTTGTAACATTTGTTTGCCCCTGCGGACGTACAGCCGTCTAGCCTTGCGAAGGTGGGGCAACTCGTCACGCGACAATCGACCACACAGTTATCAATTCAAAAGGAGGCTACTCTTTGGTCGATGGTTGATCTGCGTCAAAGCATTTGTTGGCTTTGCATGCTGGTCGGCTACGCAAATCCTTACGTTGCGAAACAAAACAGAACAATTCCAACCCCCAGCACTCCATATCCGTGGGGGCAGTGGGTACTGACCTCGAGTCAGTAGCCGGTATCACCTGATTAGAGGAAGTCCTATGTTCGGTTTAGAGGCACTCGATCTCGCCCGAATTCAGTTCGCGTTTACCATCTCGTTTCACATCCTGTTCCCTGCCATCACCATCGGTCTGGCAAGTTACCTGGCGGTGCTTGAGGGGTTGTGGCTGAAAACACAGAACGATGTGTACCGTGATTTGTACCACTTCTGGTCCAAGGTCTTTGCCGTCAACTTTGGCATGGGCGTGGTCTCCGGGTTGGTCATGGCTTACCAGTTCGGCACCAACTGGAGCCGATTTTCCGACTTTGCCGGGTCGGTCACTGGGCCGCTACTGACCTATGAGGTGCTTACCGCATTCTTCCTGGAAGCGGGCTTCCTCGGGGTGATGTTGTTCGGCTGGAACAAGGTGGGTCGCAACCTGCACTTTTTCGCCACGGTCATGGTTGCCATCGGCACGCTGATTTCGACGTTCTGGATTCTTGCCTCCAACAGCTGGATGCAGACCCCGCAGGGCTATGAAATCGTCAATGGCCAAGTGATTCCGGTGGACTGGTTCGCGGTGATTTTCAACCCGTCGTTCCCCTATCGTCTGGCGCACATGGCCACGGCGGCGTTCGTGGCGACGGCGTTCTTCGTGGGCTCCTCGGCGGCTTGGCATTTATTGCGCGGGCGCGACACACCGCAAATTCGCACAATGCTCTCAATGGCTATGTGGATGGCCTTGCTGGTGGCGCCTGTTCAGGCAGTGATCGGCGACTTCCACGGCCTTAATACGCTCAAGTATCAACCGGCTAAAATCGCCGCCATTGAAGGCCACTGGGAAAACGTCGGCAATGAGCCGACCCCGTTGATCCTGTTTGGCTTGCCGGACATGAAGGCTGAAAAAACGCGCTTCGCCGTGGAAATCCCTTACCTGGGCAGCTTGATCCTGACCCACACGCTGACCGAGCAAGTGCCGGCGTTGAAGGACTTCAAACCTGAAGACCGGCCCAACTCGACCATCGTGTTCTGGTCGTTCCGGGTCATGGTTGGGCTGGGTTTCCTGATGATTTTTACCGGTTTGTGGAGCCTGTGGCTGCGCATGCGCGGCAAGCTTTATCACTCGCGGGCGTTCCTGCACCTGGCCTTGTGGATGGGGCCATCGGGTCTGATTGCCATGTTGGCGGGCTGGTTCACCACTGAAATCGGCCGTCAACCGTGGGTAGTCTACGGCCTGATGCGCACCGCCGATGCGTCGTCCGGGCACAGTTTTGGGCAGATGAGCCTGACCCTGGGGCTGTTCGTGGTGGTCTACTTCACCCTGTTCGGTGTCGGTCTGGGCTACATGATGCGTCTGGTGCGCAAAGGCCCGGTCAGTAATGAAGGCAAGGAACACAGTCCGGGTGGTCCGGGCCAGAAACGCACGCCTGCACGTCCTCTCTCCGCTGCCGAAGACGGCTCCGAAGAGGGCGACACTCACGGCAGCCTGAGCAAGGGGAACTGAGTCATGGGTATTGATCTTCCGCTGATTTGGGCTGTGATCATCATTTTCGGCATCATGATGTATGTGGTGATGGACGGCTTCGACCTGGGGATCGGGATTCTTTTCCCCTTCATCAAGGACGACGCCGATCGTGACGTAATGATGAACACCGTGGCCCCCGTTTGGGACGGTAACGAAACCTGGCTGGTACTGGGGGGCGCGGCGCTGTTCGGTGCCTTCCCGCTGGCCTACTCGGTGGTGTTGTCGGCACTGTACCTGCCGCTGATCCTGATGTTGATCGGCCTTATTTTTCGCGGTGTGGCGTTCGAATTCCGCTTCAAGGCCAAAGATGACAAGCGTCACTTGTGGGACAAGGCGTTCATCGGCGGCTCTTTGACGGCGACCTTCTTTCAGGGCGTGGCGCTGGGGGCGTTCATTGATGGTATTCCCGTGGTCAATCGGCAGTTTGCCGGAGGGTCGCTGGATTGGCTGACGCCGTTCACCCTGTTCTGTGGTGTAGCGTTGGTGATCGCTTACGCGTTGCTGGGTTGCACCTGGCTGATCATGAAGACCGAAGGCAAGCTGCAAAAGCAGATGCACGATCTGGCGCGGCCATTGGCCTTGGTTGTGTTGGCAGTGACCGGTGTCGTCAGTATCTGGACGCCACTGACCCACCCTGAAATCGCCACCCGCTGGTTCAGCCTGCCGAACCTGTTCTGGTTTCTGCCAGTGCCGGTTCTGGTGTTGGTGACCCTGTACGGTCTGCTGCGTGCCGTAGCCCGCAATGCTCACTACACGCCGTTCCTGCTGACGCTGGTGCTGATCTTCCTCGGCTACAGCGGTCTGGGCATCAGCCTGTGGCCGCATATCGTGCCGCCCTCGATCTCCATCTGGGACGCAGCCGCGCCGCCGCAAAGTCAGGGCTTCATGCTGGTGGGCACGCTGTTCATCATCCCGTTCATCCTGGGTTACACCTTCTGGAGCTACTACGTATTCCGCGGCAAGGTGACCCATGAAGACGGTTATCACTAGCGAGGAGGGCGTGACAATGTCAGCCAAAGACTCTTCCCATGAGCCGGACCCTGCCCTGAAAAAGCCGGTCTGGCAGCGCGTAGCCTGGTTGGTTGCGATATACGTTGGCAGCGTGACAGCCCTGGGGATTGTCGCCTACGGTATGCGGCTGTTCATGAATGCGGCAGGGTTGACGACGCACTGAGGGCTCGCGCAAGTTCCTTGTAGGAGCGCGCTTGCCCGCGATCAGCTTGACGCGGTTTGCCTGACACACCGCCATCGCGACGGTGCCTTTACTTGCGCGCTTTAAGCACCACGAATTTCGGGGTTGTAGCCACTTGCTCTACGCCACGAAACAGTCGTGCCAGTTTGCTGTGATAACCCAGGTGGCGGTTGCCGACGATGTACAGCGCGCCGCCCACCACCAGCGCATCACGCGCTTGCTGGAACATGCGCCAGGCGAGGAAGTCGCCGACCACCTGTTGCTGATGAAAGGGAGGATTGCACAGCACCATGTCCAGCGAGTCGGCTTCCTGACCGGCCAACCCGTCGCCCGCACGCACAACGACCTCGCGCTCACCCAGTGCCGTCCGCCAGTTCTCCATGGCCGACTGCACCGCCATGAACGACTCATCCACCAGTGTGTAGTGCGCTTGCGGATTGGCCAGCGCGCTGGCAATGGCCAGCACTCCATTACCGCAGCCCAGGTCCGCTACGCGTGCCGAGCCTAGATTTTTCGGCAGGTGCGGCAGAAACGCCCGAGTGCCGATATCCAGCCCTTCGCGGCAGAACACATTGGCGTGATTCACCAGTTCGATGACAGGGTCGTCGAGTGTGTAACGGGTCGGGTAGGGCGAAGGCTGCACACCTTTGATGTGCGGGGTGGCGAACAGCAGACGCGCTTTTTTTACCGCCAATGACGCCTGCACCGGCCCGATGTATTGCTCCAGCAAATCGCCCGCTGCGCGCGGTAGATGCTTGATCATCGCAGCGGCTATCACCTGCGCGCCGGGTGCCAGTTGGCCCTGTAAGCGAATCAGCTGCTCTTCGAGCAAGGCCAGGGTTTTCGGTACACGGATCAGCACCCAATCGAACGGACCGGTGAACGTATCACTGGCCGGAATCATGGGCACGGCGTCGAACGGCTGGCCGTTGCGTACCAGGTTCTTCTCCAGTGCTTGCATGGCCAGAAAGGAGTCATTGCTACTGACGACATTCACGTGGCTAGCCAGGCTGGCCGCGAGCGCGCCAAAGCTGTCGTTGAGCACCAGTACGCGGCTATCGGGTGTCAGGCCATGCTCTGCCACATGACTGAGCAGGTATTCATCGGCGGCGTCAAACGCCTGCAACGGCGCGTTCTGTTGGTCAGGCTGGCGGATGAGGTCGAGCTGAGCGAAAGGGCTGTTGAGCAGGGGCATAGGCAGGGAAACTCTGGGTTGCGGCGTTCATTGCGCAAGTCTCTGATGTCATGACACTCGCAGAAGCCGTCGATTTTACGTGCTTTTGCACCTCGGCATGTGTTGGTTTTCCGTGCCGCTATAAAAACACTCAGAGGATGCCGCTCAAGACAGCCTGCACCACGGCTGAGGTTTTGTTGGCCGCGCCCATTTTTTTGATCGCGTTGGCGATATGAAAATTAATGGTGCGTTTTTTCAGCTTCAGGATGGTACTGATGTCCTCTGCGGTTTTGCCTTTGGCAGACCATTTGAGCACTTCAGTTTCCCTGATCGACAGAGGGGGGCTTATGACGTCAGGGAGTGTGGTTAACAACCGGCTTGCCATGAAGGTATGGAGCAGATTGCACAGCCACAACGTCTGCTCGACTTTTTCGTAATACTCTGCCAACGAAGTAGCTTCACGGCACTGTGCCAGTGCCAGCTTATTTGCGACACCACAAAGGTCGTGGGCGGGTTGGACCCGGTCCTGCCTTAGCCGGTAGGAAAAGGCATGTTCCCAAACCGTCTCTTCCAGAGTGGACATTAATGTCTGTATTTGCTCTGGGTTCCAGCTGTCCATATTAGAGCTTCCCTACTCGCCATAGCTTGCCTCTGAGTGTACGGAGAACTTGCCTGAAAATGACGGGGTAAGTGGTAAAAAAATATTCATATGAGTGTTTCGTTTTTTTTAACACTAATCGAAAGGGAGTTTTTCTATTTGTCTGTTTTTCCATAAGAACGCCGGTTTATCAGGGGCTATCGAAAATTTCATAAATATTATCGAGTCTGTTTAGTCCAAATCGAAATTGTGCGACGGCTAGTTATGCGTTTTTGTTGTTAGAGTGCTTTCTTAATATGAGTGATTTATTTGTCTCTAAAAATGTCACTACAAACCGGCAGTGTTTATGTACGCCGCTTTGCGGGACACTGGACGTCCCTCTTTCTTGTTACAGGAGCCCGGAGCGCCCATGACTGCCAGCGCAGAAAAGTTCACCCGCCAGACATTGCTCGAGGTCACGCCATTGACCCCGAACCTGTTTACTTTGCGCACCACCCGCGACCCAGGCTTTCGCTTTCACGCGGGTCAGTTTGCACGTCTGGGCGTGACCAAGGCCGATGGCAGCATTGTTTGGCGGGCGTACTCGATGGTGTCGTCGCCTCATGATGACTTTCTCGAGTTCTTTTCCATCGTGGTGCCGGACGGTGAGTTCACCAGCGAACTGAGTCGCTTGCGTGAAGGCGACACGCTGCTGATTGACCGGCAGGCGTTCGGCTTTTTGACCCTGGACCGCTTCGTCGACGGGCGTGACTTATGGATGTTATCCACCGGCACCGGTATTGCGCCGTTCCTGTCGATCCTGCAGGACTTCGAGGTGTGGGAGAAGTTCGAGCGCATCATTCTGGTCTACAGCGTGCGTGAAACCCGCGAGTTGGCCTATCAGCAACTGATCGCTGGCCTGACCGAGCGCGATTACCTGGCCGACTATGCCGGCAAGTTACTATTTTTGCCGACCGTGACCCGCGAGCAACGTCCCGGTGCATTGAACGGGCGCATCACTCAGCTTATTGACGGTGGCGAACTCGAACAGGCTGCCGGACTGGAAATGACGCCGGAACACTCACGCGTCATGCTGTGTGGTAACCCACAAATGATCGACGACACCCGCCAGATGCTCAAACAGCGCGACATGCACCTAAGCCTCAGCCGTCGGCCAGGTCAGGTCGCAGTGGAAAATTACTGGTAGGGGCCGTGTGCCTAGCGGATGGCGTTGAACCCTTCGCGGTCAACGTTGCTCCCACAGAGTCTGTGCCAGGCACAAGACCTGTAGGCGTTTGCGTCCAATCAACCCAGTTGAGTTGGATCGGCAGTCACACTCTCCAGCGGTCTACCATTCTGTACTTTCAACAAGTCACGAATCTCGCTCAACAGCACTTCTTCCGGGCTCGGAGCGGCCGGTAGCGTTGGTGCAACGGCTTCTTCACGTTTGAGGCGGTTGAGTGCCTTGACGCCCATGAAAATGGCAAAGGCCACGATCACAAAGTCGATAATCGACTGGATAAATTTACCGTAAGACACGACTACCGCCGGCAGAGCGCCGTCGGCAGGTCGGAGGGTGACCGCCAGATCGCTGAAGTCCACCCCGCCGATCAACAACCCAATCGGTGGCATGACAACATCGCCGACGAATGACGAAACGATTCTTCCGAAGGCCGCGCCAATGATGATCCCGACAGCCATGTCGACCACGTTGCCTTTGACGGCAAAAGCCTTGAACTCGCTCAATACGCTCATAAGTTATTCCTTGTGACAGATGAGTGGGGCAAACGCAGTGTAATTCAGCTCTACGCATCGCGCCTTGCGACCTGGTAATCGACCGAAATTGGCCTGATTAGTTTTATCGGCCAGATAAAAACGCAGGCAGGTCTGCACTGACTCGCACGCGCGCAAACCTGCGTTATGATTGCCCCCTTTTAAGACTGGGGTGGTTATGGCCAAGGCTAAGCGCATGTTCGGCTGTACCGAGTGCGGTGCGACTTTTCCAAAATGGGCGGGTCAGTGCGGCGAATGTGGCGCCTGGAACACCCTGGTCGAAACCATCCTGGAAAGCGGTGCCGCAACCCCTCCGAGCGGTCGCTCTGGCTGGACCGGGCAGCAAGCACAAATCAGGACCCTGGCTGAAGTCAGCGTCCAGGAAGTCCCTCGCTTCTCCACCAACTCCGCCGAGCTTGATCGTGTGTTGGGCGGTGGCCTGGTCGATGGGTCAGTGGTACTGATCGGCGGTGACCCTGGCATTGGCAAATCCACCATTCTCCTGCAAACCCTGTGCGCCATCGCCGAGCGCATGCCTGCGCTTTACGTCACCGGTGAAGAGTCGCAGCAACAGGTCGCCATGCGCGCCCGGCGCTTGGGTTTGCCTCAGGACAAGCTGCGGGTCATGACTGAAACCTGCATCGAAACCATCATCGCCACGGCCCGTATCGAGCAGCCCAAGGTCATGGTGATCGACTCGATCCAGACCATCTTTACCGAGCAACTGCAATCGGCACCGGGCGGCGTATCGCAAGTGCGCGAAAGTGCGGCGTTGCTGGTGCGTTACGCGAAACAGAGCGGTACGGCGATTTTCCTGGTCGGGCATGTCACCAAAGAAGGCTCACTGGCCGGCCCACGTGTGCTCGAGCACATGGTCGACACCGTGCTGTATTTCGAAGGTGAATCCGACGGACGCCTGCGTTTGTTGCGCGCAGTGAAAAACCGTTTCGGCGCGGTCAATGAACTGGGCGTGTTCGGCATGACCGACAAGGGCTTGAAAGAAGTCTCCAACCCTTCGGCGATTTTTCTGACCCGCGCCGAAGAAGAAGTACCCGGCAGTGTCGTCATGGCGACCTGGGAAGGTACCCGGCCAATGCTGGTGGAAGTTCAGGCATTGGTCGACGACAGTCATCTGGCCAATCCGCGTCGTGTCACGCTTGGTCTGGATCAGAATCGTCTGGCAATGCTGCTGGCCGTCCTGCATCGCCACGGCGGGATTCCTACCCATGACCAGGACGTATTCCTCAACGTGGTTGGCGGCGTGAAAGTACTGGAAACCGCCTCCGACCTCGCCTTGATGGCTGCCGTCATGTCCAGCCTGCGCAACCGCCCGCTGCCCCACGACCTACTGGTGTTCGGCGAAGTCGGCCTGTCCGGCGAAGTCCGCCCGGTGCCCAGCGGTCAGGAACGCCTGAAAGAAGCCGCCAAACACGGCTTCAAACGCGCCATCGTCCCCAAAGGCAACGCCCCCAAAGAAGCGCCGCCTGGGTTGCAGATCATTGCCGTGAGTCGTTTAGAGCAGGCGCTGGATGCGTTGTTCGAATAGTCTGCTCGCGGTGTGATGCAGAGCGGACCCTGGCCTCGAAATACGCACCCCATAACCAGTGGCATGGGGTGCTTTGCTAAAGCTACGTTGCAATGACCTCTTCGCAGTGAGCACTCTAAACAGGGCTACCCGTTTTTGAGGGCCTCAGAACTTGACGTTGAAACCGGCGTACATCGCGCGAGGCGCTGCTGGGGTGGTTGATTGGGGGTTTGATAGCCCAAGCGAGGGGATGTCGCCAACGGAGGCGAATCCACCATAGGTGGCATATTGTCGATTAAGGGCGTTTTCAAGTTTGGCGAACAGTCTGATGTTTTCCGTAATCTGGTAGGCGCTGTGGACATTGAAAACCGTATACCCGCCCAACTTGGCATTTTGGTTTGAATCGTCGCCAGCATAATACTGGCCGCTGTTGGCGATCATGTCCCCGCCCAGGGTCCATGCAGACATCATTTTATAGTCACCGCCCAACTTCAACTGTAGGGGCGAAATACCAGGGATCTTGTTGCCAGGGGTGACAAAAATATTGCCGTTTGCATCGGCATCAGGGTTATTGGCCGACGTCAGGGTTAGTTTGGATTGGTAGGTTGCATCGACATAGGCCAGCGTTGTGTAGGCCGACCAGTCGGTGGTTCGGTACTGGAAGTAGGCATCGACACCCTGCCGACGGGTTTTGCCCGCATTCAGATAGTAGCCATAGCCTGGGACCAAACTGCTTGGCTGGCTGACGATGTCATCAGTGTTGTTAGTACGAAATGCGCCGAGCTTCCAGTCAATCGTCGCATCGGTGGCCACTGTGCTGTGCCCACGAAGACCCGCCTCGTATGTTTTTGAGACAACTTGCTTCAGGCTCGGGTCTGACACCAGAAAGCCTTCGAGCAGGCAGGGTTTCGCCGGATCTGCACAGCCAAGTTCAAGCGGAGTGGGGGCACGGTTGGCTTCCGAGTAACCGCCGTAGACCGTCAGGTCTGGAGTCAGCTTGTACGTGAGACCGGTGAGGGGGTTCAAGCGTGCGTAGTGATGGTCGCCGTTGAGCCCGGGGGAGGTTCCCAGCGAGTCTTTCAAATTGATCTGCGCGATATTCAGTCGTGCGCCGACAGTTGCCGACAAACGATCTGTCATATCGAGCGTATCGGAAGCAAATAGCCCCTGATAGGTGTTCTTCGCGCTCAGCCTGACCGGTTGAATCAATCCGTCGGTTGTCTCGTAAGTGATTCCGGTACCGACTACGTAAGGATCTATCGTCGTGTCCGGTATTGTACCGAGCTCATTGCTTCCAGAAAACGACAGGCTGGAATAATCGATGCTGCCGCCTGCCACGAAATGATTGTTCAGGTCGAGGAACAATCCATCATAAGTGGTCTGAAGAGAGCCGCCGACGGTGTTGGAGTTGACGTGAGTCCGGTCTATTGATCCGGCGATCCCTTGGTTCAATCCGGTGCTAGGCAGCAAGCTTGATGATAGATTCGCTCCGGTCGACGCGTTCTGCGTAATCGCAGTGCCAAGGCACAACAGCGTTGAATTCGCCGCACAGGCCGTCACATTAGAGGTGTTGCCATCGACATGTTCCTGGTCGAAATGACGCACATAGAGATTGCTTTGCACCGCCCAGTTGTCATTGATCGATACCTTGCCGTTAAGGCCGACCATCAACATATTGTTGTCTGTTGTTTGGGGGAACGTGTAGACGCTGGAATATTTTCGGGACAACTCTTCGACGGGTGTAGGGCCAATAACACCGAGCGTATTCGCTGCGCCCGAGAGACTCAGATGGAACTCACTGTTGTCGTCTTTGTACCCAAGGTCGGTGTAGAACCGCTTGATGGTAGACGCAGAATGATCACGCCAGCCGTCTTCATGGATTTCTTCACCGGATGTGTAGAAAGCCCAGTTGTCTTTTTGAGCGCCGTATTGGAGAGAGTTGCCGATTCTTCCGAATGATCCTCCCGTGACTTCCGCTTCCACGCCGTCATAGGTGAACCCGTTTTTCAGTTCCAGATTGATCGCCCCGCCGAGGGCGTTAAGTCCGAAGATCGGATTGCTGGTCCACACGTCGGCGTGGTCGATGGCCACTGTTGGCACCAGATCAAAATTGACGGTATCGCCAAACGCTTCGTTGACCCGGACGCCATTGAGATAAACGGCCAGTCCCTGTGGTGTTCCTTGCACGGGAGAAGCAGTGAAGCCACGTAGGTTGATATCCTGCGAAAACGGGTTGCCCTGCACATCGGAGATCACCATGCCTGGCGTCTGCTGAGACAGCGTATCCAGCACTGAAGCTGATTTATTGCGGTCGAAATCATCAGAAATCATCGATTGCGTATCTGTCGAAACTTTGTCCCGATCGATCGCATCGCCGGCTACAGGGGAACTACCAATGACTTGAATCGGCGCAAGCTCCGTTTCTTGCGCGTGCACCGCCACCGATGCGCAAATGCAGGCAGAGCAGAGGAGAGCGCGCTTGAAGGTCTGGTACATGTCTGCCCTGCATATTCATTTGCTCAAATTATCAACGCTCATAGACCCCAGTCTTGGGTGCAAGCATGTAAAAAAAGCGAGGCTTTATTGGATTTTGAAACGGTATAATCCTGGCGCATTAACTGCGTCAACGCCTTATTGAAAAACCACGACCTTTGAATACACAAATTAAGACTTTCGTAGGTGTCGATTAGTGTATTGCTCTTAAGTTACTAGTGTCCTGTCTCCGAAATAAGCTTCTAACCTGAGCTATGTTTCTATGGTCAGTCAGTGCTTGGAGTGATCACATGAATTCTCAGGACATCGTGCTCAGTGAAGACGAACAAACTGGACTGAGTCGGCGCATAAGATCAGCCACGATCAGTCAGCGCGACGGTCGTCGGGCGCAGGTGATTTTGCTGGCCGCACGAGGTTGTTCTCGTAACGAGATTGCCCAGTTGACCGGTCTCGCCGTTGTTTCAGTCACACGCTGATGCAAGCGTTTTCAAGAGCTGCGTCTGCAAGGTCTGGTGGATCTGCCCGGACGAGGTCGCAAGCCATCCTTGCCGGCCGAAGCGTTGAAGCGAGTCATTGAGCAAGGGTTCAACCGCGTATCGGTCAACCTCGCTGGAGTTGTCGAAGCGTGGCGCGAGTCGCCGGTATTTCACCGGCCAGCGTCCAGCGTATATGGGCCGCCAACGACATAAAACCGCACCTGATACGCCCTGCCTATTGATTTCGCAAGGTGTTACTTATGGCGCCGGGGCGAGCAAGCTTAAGGAAGGTCTGAAATAAGGCCCTCTTTTCCCAGAAGATCGGGGGCGGCCATAGCCCACAGCAAAGCCAGGAGCGACCCAGCCAATAACACCAAAAACATGTGAAACTTAAATGAGTCATGACTCTTATTTCGCAAGGTCACGGTTAATATGTTCTATGGTGTGTTTATCGCCTAAGTCCGCAGTCCGTAAAAACTTAATAAGTGCATATTCATCAGCAGAAAGTTGAACAACCGTATACGGCGTTCGTCTACCCGTCACGACGAACAGCACATCGATAGCCGTGGCAGACAATCGACTCAGGTAATCTGCCCTCGGAAACCTCGTTCCGTTTTCATAGCGCCCTTGCGCATGGGGTTGTACGCCACCAATGGCAGCCATGGCGCTCTGGGTCAGGCCACATGCTTCGCGCTCGCGTTTTAATCGAATGCCCAGTCTTATCGACGCCATGCCTTGCGATAAAATAATGACGCCATTATAATGGCGAAACGATATCGCCGAGCAATACTCATTTTAGGACTTGTTCAGAGAATCCCTAAACGGGGGTATACGAGATTTTGTGTAAGCTGATTTTCTGTTAAACCAGCAATATCCGACCTTAAAATTGAATGCTGAATCGATTCAAGGCCGCTTTTCAGCCAAGAATCGGCACCGTCCGTTTCTTGCTGATGTTGTTACTCAGCAGTTCCTTCGCCGGTTTCTCTTGTGGTTTCTCCAAGATGGAATAGGTGTATGAGCATTTTTTGGCGGACCTGACTAGCAGACTAAAGTCTGCTCACACATACCCTGCAGTTCCACTTGGGTATACCCATATTGGACGTACTTAGCTAAATACGGCCCATGGCTGCAAGTTCGCAGTACTTTAAGGAAATACAATGTTCCGACGCTTTAGTCAGGCCATGAGTCATATCAGTGTAAAGGCCAAGCTCGCCTTGGGTTTCGGCCTGTTGGTGCTACTGACCTTGTTGATCGCGCTGACCGGCTGGCACGGCGCCAATAACATGGTCGAACGCAGCAACAAGATCAGCGCCATTTCTAACCTAAGCGCTCTGACTAAAGATTTGCGGGCTAATCGCTTGCGCTATCAGGCTGAGCGCAACGAACAAAACAGCGCCGCAGTGTCAGGCGTGCTGGAACGTATCTGGGACAATCAGCAGTCTCTGAACGGCGTGATGAGTAATCCTGTGGACCTGCAACTTATCGAGGAGCAAGGCCATATCGTCGAGGACTACCGGACCCGGTTCAGCACGCTTGAGCGAACCTTTAAAGACCGTGAAGCAGCGCTCGCTAGATTAGTGCAGAGTGCTACGGAAATCACCGAGGCGCTAAATGAAACCACCCGTGACCTCGTTAATGCCCCGGCGGTTGAAGGGCAAAATGACCCTATGCGCCTGAGCCAGTTTCAGGCCATCAGCCAGCTCGCCGTGCATATCCAGCAGGCCCGCATAGTGGTGTACAGCTTCATCTACACCAATGATCCGAGCAAAGAGCAAGGAACCCTGGCGGCTATTGATCAGGTCACAGCCGAACTAATCAAGGTCCGCGACGCGGCTGCGCCTCGAGAACAAGGCCGCCTGACGCAAGCGGAACACGTGCTGCAACAGTACCGCAAGGATGTGCAGAACTACGCTGCGCAAGTACACACCAGCCTGGAAACGCTCGATCAGATGGCTACTTCGGGCGTCAGTATAGAAGCGCTTAGCCAGAAACTCATAGACAGCCAGAGCCAGGCGCGCGACAGCGAGGCTCAAAGTGCTCGCCAATTACTGGTGATCAGCACGCTGCTGGCGTTGGCCCTGGGCATCCTTGCGGCATGGGTCATCACGGCACAGATAGTCCATCCGCTGCTGGAAACCCTGAAAGCCGCAGAACGCATCGCTGCGGGTGATCTTAGTCACGACATCAAGACCGAGCGGCGTGACGAGCTTGGCCAGTTACAGCGCAGCATGCAGGGTATGACGGTGAGTTTGCGCGAGCTGATCGGAGGCATCAGCAGGGGTGTCACCCAGATTGCCAGTGCGGCGGAAGAGTTGTCTGCCGTCACCGAGCAGACCAGTGCAGGAGTTAACAGCCAAAGAGTCGAAACCGATCAAGTCGCGACCGCCATGAACGAAATGACCGCCACCGTACAAGAAGTGGCACGTAACGCTGAAGAAGCCTCAAATGCTGCCGCCGCCGCTGATAAAGAGGCGCGAGCAGGTGAAAAAATTATTGGCGAGGCTATAGGTCAAATCGAACTGTTGGCCGTCGAGGTCGGCAACTCCAACAAAGCCATGAGCCATCTGAAGGACGAAAGCGAAAAAATCGGCGGCGTACTCGATGTGATCAAGGCCGTGGCTCAACAAACCAATCTGTTGGCGCTCAACGCCGCCATTGAAGCCGCGCGAGCGGGAGAGGCCGGACGGGGTTTCGCTGTAGTTGCCGACGAAGTCCGAAGCCTGGCTCAGCGCACTCAGAAATCCACCGAAGAAATCGAAGCGCTGATCACTAGCCTGCAAAGCGGTACACAGGAAGTGTCTACCGTAATGGAAAGCAGCCGTATCCTCACGGATAGCAGCGTCGAATTGACCCGTCGCGCCGTCACATCACTGGAAAGTATCACGCGCACAGTGTCGACTATCCAGTCGATGAACCAGCAAATTGCTGCCGCCGCCGAGGAGCAGAGTGCCGTGGCCGAGGAGATCAATCGCAGCGTACTCAACGTGCGCGACATCTCCGAGCAAACTGCGAGCGCCAGCGAGGAAACGGCAGCCTCAAGCGTCGAACTGGCACGCTTGGGCAACGAGCTGCAGGTCATGGTCAGCCATTTTCGCACTGTCTCCTGACTCAACCCTCAACCAATGCCTTTATTTCCCTGTCCAACTCCTCCATGTCCCCCAGGTTCAGTTCGATCAAGCGGCGCAGGTGGCTGATCGACTCCAGCCCGATGTGCAAGCAAACAAACCCTAGCTGTTGGTTGTCGTCGTGGGTCAGTTGTATGTCCATGCGCACATCGACTTCTTCGCTCAGGTGAATGTCGACGGCGAAAGGGTGGTTCGGGTCGCCGAGCCAGGGGGTAGGGCGTTGGATGAGCAGTCCTTTGAGGGACAGGTCAAGCAGCCGCACCGGCCAGCGGTTCGGGCCTTGGCTGAGTTCGGTTTTGGCGTCGAAAGCGATGCGTTTGAAGCGTCGGCGTTCTGCGTTGGATTCGGTCATGGTTTCTCCCTTTGATGCGCTGACTATAGCGTCATAAATCGAGCTGTACCTGCTGGCACTGTGTTCCTGAGTTTATTGCGGCTTGTTATTAGTGTTTCGTCGACGAAACCCTGCGCCAGGCCATAGTGGGGGGGTGGCCTTTCGCGCTGTTGGGTCTAAACTCGGAGGTCTGTTCTTCTAGTTCATTCGCTGGAAAATAAAAAAATGAAAAACACTACTAGCCTGCTGCGTCACGTGCCTTGGCTGATCCTCGCAGTTGTCGGGGCGTTTGCCTTGGGCGTCGTGGCTTTACGTCGCGGTGAAGCCATCAACGCACTCTGGATCGTGGTCGCGTCTATCGCGATTTATCTGGTTGCCTACCGCTATTACAGCCTGTTCATTGCCACTAAAGTGATGCAGCTGGACCCCAACCGCGCCACCCCTGCGGTCGTCAATAACGATGGTCTGGACTATGTGCCGACCAACAAACATATTCTTTTCGGTCACCACTTTGCGGCCATCGCTGGCGCCGGTCCTCTGGTCGGTCCCGTGCTGGCGGCGCAAATGGGTTACCTGCCCGGTACGCTCTGGCTGATTGCCGGTGTGGTGTTTGCCGGTGCGGTGCAGGATTTCATGATTCTGTTCCTGTCCACGCGGCGCAACGGTCGCTCCCTGGGCGAGATGGTGCGCGAGGAAATGGGCCAGGTGCCCGGCTCCATTGCGCTGTTTGGTTGCTTCCTGATCATGATCATCATCCTCGCGGTGTTGGCGTTGATCGTGGTCAAGGCCCTGGCGGGTAGCCCGTGGGGTATGTTCACGGTGTTGGCGACGATCCCGATTGCGATGTTCATGGGCGTTTATATGCGCTACATCCGCCCGGGTCGCATTGGCGAGATCTCGCTGGTCGGTGTGATTCTGCTGCTGGCCTCGATCTGGACCGGCGGGCAGATCGCTGCGGATCCGGTCTGGGCCAAAGCCTTCACCTTCACGGGCGTACAAATTACCTGGATGCTGGTCGGCTATGGCTTCGTCGCGGCGGTATTGCCGGTCTGGCTGCTGCTGGCGCCACGGGATTATCTGTCAACCTTCCTGAAAATCGGCACGATCCTCGCCTTGGCGATCGGCATCCTGATCATTGCGCCTGAGCTGAAAATGCCGGCGCTGACTCAGTTCACCGACGGCACCGGCCCGGTCTGGAAAGGCGCCCTGTTCCCCTTCCTGTTCATCACTATCGCTTGCGGCGCGGTGTCTGGGTTCCACGCGTTGATCGCGTCGGGTACTACGCCGAAACTGCTCGACAGTGAAGCTAACTCCCGTTACATCGGCTACGGCGCGATGCTCATGGAGTCCTTCGTGGCGATCATGGCCATGGTGGCGGCTTCGGTGATCGATCCAGGCGTGTACTTTGCGATGAACAGCCCGGCGGCGATTGTCGGCAGCGACGCAGTCACGGTTGCGCAAACCGTCAGCAGTTGGGGCTTCGCTATCACTCCTGATGCGCTGATCGCGGTGGCTAAAGACATCGGTGAAACCACCGTGCTGGCCCGTGCCGGCGGTGCGCCGACCCTGGCGGTCGGTATCGCGCAGATCCTGCACCAGGTGCTGCCGGGCAAAGACACCATGGCGTTCTGGTACCACTTCGCGATTCTGTTCGAGGCGCTGTTCATCCTCACGGCCGTGGATGCGGGGACCCGCGCCGGTCGGTTCATGCTCCAGGATTTGCTCGGCACCTTTGTGCCATCGCTTAAACGCACGGATTCGTGGCCTGCCAACCTGATCGCAACGGCTGGCTGCGTGGCGATGTGGGGTTACCTGCTGTATCAAGGCGTGATCGACCCATTGGGCGGGATCAATACCTTGTGGCCGCTGTTCGGCATCTCCAACCAGATGCTGGCGGGTATCGCGCTCATGCTCGCGACCGTCGTATTGATCAAAATGAAACGCCAACGCTACATCTGGGTCACCCTGCTGCCTGCAGTGTGGCTGTTGATCTGCACCACCACGGCCGGCTACATCAAGCTGTTCGACCCGAGCCCGGCGGTCGGCTTTCTGGCGCTGGCGACCAAGTACCGCACAGCATTGGACGCGGGTCAGGTATTGGCCCCCGCCAATAGCATCGATCAGATGCAGCATGTGATCTTCAACGCCTACACCAACGCCGGGTTGACTGCGCTGTTCCTGCTCGTGGTGTTCAGCATCATGTTCTATGCGGTCAAAGTTGGTGTCGCCGCTTGGGGTAGCAAAGGGCGTACGGACAAAGAAGCGCCATTCCAGGCGCTGACAGATGCACGATGAGCCTGTGCTTCAACGGAGGAGCTGGCTATGTTCAATGACTTGAGTCGCCTTGGGAAATACCTCGGTCAGGCTGCGCGCCTGATGGTGGGCATGCCTGACTATGACAATTACGTCGAGCATATGCAGGCCAAGCATCCGGACAAGCCGGTGATGACCTACGAAGCGTTCTTTCGTGAACGCCAAGAGGCTCGTTACGGCGGCAAAGGTGGCCCGAAGTGCTGCTGAACCCGTGATGGACTGTCGTATTTGACCCCGCGCGCCACGCCAGTCGTGGCGCGTTTTCGTTTCTGGGATCTGGCTATGAAGCGCACTTAAAAGCAGGAGTCCGCATGACTGTTTCGCAACCCATTCCGGTCACTGTCCTCAGTGGCTTTCTCGGCGCGGGCAAGACCACGTTGCTGCGTCATCTGCTCAAGGCCGAACACGGTCTGAAAATCGCCGTCATCGAGAACGAATTCAGCGATGCCGGGATCGACACCCAATTGCTCGGCACCGAGCCCGTGCAGGTCATGACCCTGTCCAACGGCTGCGTGTGCTGCACTATCCACACCGATTTAACCAAAGCGCTGTATCTGCTGCTTGAACGGCTCGACAGCGGCGAGATCGCCTTCGACCGCCTGGTGATCGAATGCACTGGGTTGGCCGATCCGGCGCCCGTGGCGCAAACCTTTTTCATTGATGAAGAGCTGCGCGAGCGCTACCTCCTCGACGGCATCATCACCCTGGTGGACGCGGCCCATGCCGATCAGCATCTGACCCAGACCATCGCCCAGGCGCAGATCGGTTTCGCCGATCGCTTACTGGTGAGCAAACGCGATTTGGTGGATGACGCTGCTTTCGAGGCCCTGAGCGAACGGCTGACCCGGATCAACCGTCGCGCTCCGATCCGAGTGGTTGAACACGGCAAGATCGACTTGGCCGAACTGCTGGACGTGCGTGGCTTCAACCTCAACGCCGACGTGGGTGGCAGTATGACGCTGCGCCCGCTGAAACCGGTGAGCAGCGCAGGCAGCATTGACCGCATCACCAGCCTAGTACTGCGCACCGACAAACCGCTGGATATCGACAAGCTCAGCGAGTTCATGAACGAACTGCTGGAAGATCACGGTAAACAACTGCTGCGCTACAAAGGTGTACTCAACATCGCCAACGAACCCCGACGCATGGTGTTCCAGGGCGTGCTCAAGCTCTACGGGTTTGACTGGGACACGGACTGGGCCGAAGGCGAAAAACGCGAAAGCGTGATCGTGTTCATCGCCGATGATTTACCGGAAGAGAAAATCAGGGCGGGGTTTGCGCGGGTTGAAATGGATTAAAAGCTGCGGAGTGTCAGTTACTCCGCGTGAGGCCATTCGCGAATAAATTCGCTCCCACAGAAAATGTGCGATCCATGGTGGGAGCAGGCTTGCCTGCGAATGAGGCAGTGCGGTGATTCAGACAGACAACAAAAAGCCCGGCTAAAGAACCGGGCTTTTTGTACAACCAATAACGGGGCTGATTAAGCGCCGTATACCGGCAGTTTGGCGCAGATGGTTTTGACTTTTTCACGAACGCTGTCGATCACAGCATCGTTGTTCAGGTCAGCCAGGATGTCGCAGATCCAGCCAGCGAGTTCTTTGCACTCAGCTTCTTTGAAGCCACGCGTGGTCACGGCTGGGGTGCCGAAGCGCAGGCCGGAGGTCACGAACGGGGAGCGTGGGTCGTTCGGCACCGAGTTCTTGTTCACGGTGATGAACGCGCGACCAAGAGCGGCGTCAGCGTCTTTGCCGGAGATGTCCTGCTTGATCAGCGACAGCAGGAACAGGTGGTTTTCAGTACCGCCGGATACCACGTCGAAGCCGCGCTCGATGAACACGCCCGCCATGGCCTTGGCGTTCTTGACCACTTGTTGCTGGTAAGTCTTGAACTCAGGCTGCAAGGCTTCTTTGAAGCAGACTGCCTTGGCCGCGATCACGTGTTCCAGCGGACCGCCCTGGGAGCCTGGGAAGACAGCCGAGTTCAGCTTCTTCTCGATCTCGGCGTTGGCTTTGGCCAGAATCAGGCCGCCACGTGGGCCGCGCAGGGTTTTGTGCGTGGTGGTGGTGACCACGTCAGCAAATGGAATCGGGTTCGGGTACACGCCTGCAGCCACCAGACCGGCCACGTGAGCCATGTCGACGAACAGGTAAGCGCCGACTTTGTCCGCGATTTCGCGGAAGCGCGGGAAGTCCAGGATTTGCGAGTACGCGGAGAACCCCGCCACGATCATTTTCGGCTTGTGTTCAACCGCCAGACGCTCGACTTCGTCGTAGTCAATCAGGCCGTTGCCGTCGATGCCATACTGCACGGCGTTGTACAGCTTGCCGGACGAACTGACGCTGGCGCCGTGGGTCAGGTGACCACCGTGAGCCAGGCTCATGCCCAGAATGGTGTCGCCCGCTTGCAGCAAGGCCAGGTAGACCGCGCTGTTGGCTTGGGAACCTGCATGGGGCTGGACGTTGGCGTAGTCGGCGCCGAACAGCTCTTTAGCGCGATCAATAGCCAGTTGCTCAACCACGTCGACGAATTCGCAGCCGCCGTAGTAACGCTTGCCTGGATAACCTTCGGCGTACTTGTTGGTCAGGACCGAGCCCTGAGCTTCCATGACGGCGGGGCTGGTGTAGTTTTCCGAAGCGATCAGCTCGATGTGCTCTTCTTGGCGCTGAGCTTCTTGCTCCATGGCTGCAAAGAGATCGGAGTCATACTTGGCGAGAGTCAAATCACGGCTGAACATGGCGGTCCTCAAGGATCGGGGCAGTAGGAAAGGAGCGCATTCTAACCCATCGGGTTTTATCTGGCATATGAAAGGCAGTCATGTCGGGGACAAGTGGTTTTCACGTGGATCACCGCCGCCGCCATCAATCAAGCATGAACAATGCGTCGTTGGCGAATTGCGCTTCGAAGCGATTGGGCGGCATCGGGCGACCGAACAGGTAGCCCTGAACTTCGTCGCAACCATGTTCCCTCAAAAACTCAAGCTGTTCATGGGTCTCCACGCCCTCGGCGATGACCGACAGGTTGAGGCTGTGGGCCATGGCGATGATGGCGCGAGCGATCTGTGCGTCTTGTTCACCCGACGGCAGGCCGTCAACGAACGTGCGGTCGATTTTCAGCACATCAATGGGGAACTGCTTGAGGTAATTCAGCGACGAGTAGCCCGTACCAAAGTCATCTATCGCGATGCTCAGGCCCAGGCGCTTGAGGCCGTCCAGAATAAGCATGGCTTCGTTGACTTCACGCATCAGGATGCTTTCGGTCAATTCCAGTTCGAGGCATGTCGGCGGCAGGCCGATGTCTTTGAGAATATTGGCAATGCGCGTGCCCAACTGGCCGTCGGAGAACTGCCGTGCGGAAATGTTGACTGATACTTTCGGTATACGGACCTTGGCCTCTTGCCAGCTCTTGAGCTGGCGACAGGCTTCGATCAGTACCCAATCCCCGACCTCGACCACCAGCCCGAGTTCTTCAAGCACAGGGATGAAGTCGTTCGGCGGCACCAGGCCGCGTCGTGGGTGGTTCCAGCGCAGCAGGGCTTCGGCACCTGTCAAGCGCTTACCGTCGCCGCTGAACTGCGGTTGGTAATACAGCGTGAACTCTTTTTGCTCTAGGGCGTGACGCAAATCGCTTTCCAGCTCCAGGCGCTCGAGGGCGCTAGCGTTCATGTCGGCTTGATAGAACTGGAAGTTGTTTTTGCCGCATTCTTTGGCGTGGTACATGGCTGTATCGGCGTTTTTCATCAGTTGGCTCAGCTCGTTGCCGTCCTGCGGGCTGAGGGCGATGCCGATACTGGCGGTGACGAAAAACTCGCGGCCTTCGAGCACGAAGGGTATCACCAGGCTGCCGAGAATCTGTTCAGCAACATGGATCGCACGGTTCAGGGCGATCTGCCGGGTGGCACCCGGTTGCAACAGCAGGGTGAACTCATCACCGCCCATGCGCGCCACGGTGTCGTCGTTGTCGACGCAACCCAACAGGCGTGTGGCCATGTCTTTGAGCATGCGGTCGCCGGCTGCGTGGCCGAGGGAGTCGTTGATCGGCTTGAAGCGGTCCAGGTCGAGGAACATCAGCACCACCCATGCCTGCTGGCGCTCGGCCTGCTGAAGCGCTGTATGCAGACGGTCCTGGAACAGGGTGCGGTTGGGCAGGTGCGTCAAGGCGTCGTAATAGGCCAACCGATGGATGCGTTGCTCACTGGCCTTGCGCTCGCTGATGTCACTGAAAAAGCACACGTAGCTGGCAAGATCACCTTCGTCGTCGAGCACTGCGGTGATGCCGACCCACGCCGGGTAATGCTCGCCACTGCGACGCTTGAGCCAGATCTCGCCTTCCCAGGTGCCGCGTTGGTGCAGTTGCTTGAGGATGTAACCCAAGTGCGCTTCCTGCTGATCATCGACGGTCAGCATGGTGGGCAGTTGATCAAGTACTTGTGACACGTCATAACCGCTGACGCGGCTGAATGCATCGTTGGCCTGCACGATATAGCCGGCCGGGTCAGTGATCAGAATCGCCGACGTAGAGTGCTCGAATACCGTGGCGGCCATGCGCAGGTCTTTCTCGGCGCGACGTTGCTGACTGATGTCTCGCCCGACACCCAGGATGCCTTCGAATGTCCCGTGCTCATCCCACACCAGGACCAGACGCAGTTCGATCGGGATCTTGTGTCCGTCGGCTCGCAGGCAATCGAACAGGAATAGCCGGGTCGGCAGCTCTGCGCGCAGTTTCGCCAACTCGTCGGGTTTGCCCAAGGCCATGGCGACGCGCTCGAGTAACGCATTCATCCCGACCAATTGCTGAGGGTTGGCGATGGTTGATTGCCAACCGTTCTTAAGGATCCATTCGGCGCTGTAGCCCAGCACGGTCTGCGCCGACGGGCTGACGTAGTTGGGTTTCAGTGCGCTGTTGGTGGAAAAAATCACATCGCTGATGCTTTCAGCGAGCATCCGGTAGCGCTGCTCACTGTCGCGCAGGGACTCACTGGCTTCGAGCTGCTCGGTGACGTCCTTCGCCACGCCGATGATGCGCGTCACAAGGTCGTTTTTGTCACGTGCCAACGCTTGCTCGCGGATATCGAAACGCCGCCAGCGATTATTGCAATCGCGAAAGCGTAACAGGCATTGCAGTAACCCTGCATGCCCGGTCTGGCGCTGTGCCTGGCGCATGTCCTGATAGCGTTCGGCATCGTCCGGGTGCAGCAGGAGCTCCCAGAAGTACTCGCCCATCTGATGCAGTTCGGCCTTGCTATAGCCCAGCGTCTCCCCAAGATGGTGGTTGCTGTAAATCATTTGCTGGCTAATGACATCCTGCACGTACAAATGATCCGGTACGGTGTGCACCACATCGGACCAGAAACCTTCGCGTTCGACCAACGACAGTTCGACTCGCTTACGGCGGCTGATGTCGTTGATGCTGAGGATCACGGCCGTGTAGTCGGCGGGTTCCGGCAGGCGCATCACCAGCCACAGGTATTGATCTTCGCCTGGCAGATTGGCCAGGCGGATCTCCAGTTCGAGCTGACTCTGCTTAGTGAGTACGGCGCGTATCAGTTGCAGGCCGATCCCTTGCTGGGTGCGTGGGCAGCCGTCGATCAGTTGCCCCCATGCCTGCGCGCCAGACTCGACGCTCAGCAGGTCAAGCGCGACTTGATTGACTTCGGTAATGCGCAACTGCTGATGCAGTTCTTGACGCAGTTGCGGTTGGTTCTCCAGTACCCGGTCCAGGTCATCGGCGCTGTGTACCTGCAACTTGTCCAGATAGTCTGGCAGCCCTGACAGGTCCAGAACGCAGAGTGCGACGCCAGCGCCGTCGAAAATGTCCTGATAGCGGCGTTTGCTTTCAAACACTTGTCGTTGGCGTCGGCGCAGGCAGGTGAGGGCCAGCAGTGCCAGCAGTGAGCACAACAGCCCGATCAGGCATTTGCCGATCAGTGTCGGCAACAACTCCTGACGCGACTTGCTCGCATCGAACAGACCTCGTAATTGCCAGTCGCTATTGGTCAGCGGTGACAGCAAAACATTCTGGATATCATCATGGCCAGCGACTTTCGGGCTGCCGAGGTCGCCGGGGGTTTCCATGCCAGTAGCATCGCGATGGATTACCGTTTGGGTGACGCTGTTTTCCAGCAGCCACATGGGCTGGAAGTCCCGAGTTATCTGACGAGTGAGCGTGCTCAGCACCTCGGGCGCCAGACGCAGGACCCAATAACCTGTTGGCGTTTCGCCAGGCTGACGGATCAACAAATAAATCTGTGAGCCATCCGGCGCGTTGCCGAAGTAATAAGGCCGTGCTTTGCCGCGCTGCATCAATTGCGCGAGGACGGATGCGTCGCTGGAGGGGCCTGTATCGCTAAGAGCACTGTCTTTAACCACTTCGCCTGAAGCATTTAACCAGACCGCGCTGCGCAGTGACGGCATGGCCTGGTGAAGTGTGTCCAATATCAATGCCTGTTCTTTGGCGGTTTGGGATTGCGCCTTTGCATCATCCAGCACGTTGAGCGCAACCTGCGCACTGAGCGCCATGTTCAGGCTCAGACGGTCGGCCAGTAGAGCGCTGTAATCGACGCTACGCTGGCGCTGGCGTTCTTGGGTTTGCTGGAATTGATCTATCAGTTGCCAGAACAGCAGCGCCAGCATCAGCAGAACCAAGGCCGCCAGCACACCTTTCAGTGAGCCACGCAAATGCAGAGTGGGTGCGCCTATAAAGGTGCGCAGAGAAGACGGGGGCAGTGATGTGGACAAGCTTTAATCCTGAAAACAGAGCTGAAGCAGCGAATGCGAAATGCACTATAAGCCGGACGCCCGAAGGGCGGATAGCATGCCTTGAAGTGTGGCTAAGTGCTATACCTCTTGGGTTGGATGGTTTGCCCTTGAGGGAGCATTCGGGTAGCTTTGCTTGATATGCGGTTTAGCCAGTTTAACGACAGTGATTTCACTGCATGCAAGCAGTGATCCAGTCCAGCCAACGCGATGTCGGCAATCGATATCCGGTTGGCGCTATTTCATTCAATCCCTCTGGCGGCAAGCGCCAGAGATAAATAAAATTGAACCGCTATTTTCGAGGCGTGCTCTAAGCTCGCGCTTCACCACAGTCACAGTCACCAGGTTTTCTTTCCATGGCTCAATACGTCTTCACCATGCATCGGCTGAGCAAAGTTGTGCCGCCGAAGCGGGAAATTCTCAAAAATATCTCCCTGTCGTTTTTCCCTGGCGCCAAAATCGGCGTGCTTGGCTTGAACGGTTCGGGTAAGTCGACACTGTTGAAAATCATGGCGGGTGTTGATCCCGAGTTCGACGGTGAAGCTCGGCCAATGCCGGAACTCAACATCGGTTATCTGCCGCAAGAGCCACAGCTGGACCCGACCAAGACCGTGCGTGAAGTGGTCGAGGAAGCGGTCAGTGTGATCAAGAATGCGCAGGCGCGCCTTGATCAGGTGTATGCAGAATACGCCGAGCCGGATGCTGACTTCGACAAGCTGGCCGCTGAACAGGCCAAGCTTGAGTCGATCCTGCAGGCCAGCGACGGTCACAACCTTGAGCGCCAACTGGAAGTCGCCGCCGATGCGCTGCGTCTGCCTGCCTGGGATGCGAAGATCGAGGTCCTGTCCGGTGGTGAAAAGCGTCGTGTGGCCTTGTGCCGGTTGCTGCTGTCGGCCCCTGACATGCTACTGCTCGACGAACCGACTAACCACCTGGACGCCGATTCCGTCGCCTGGCTGGAGCATTTCCTCCACGACTTCCCAGGCACTGTGGTTGCGATCACGCACGACCGGTACTTCCTGGATAACGTCGCCGGCTGGATTCTCGAACTCGACCGCGGCGCGGGCATTCCGTACGAGGGCAACTATTCGGGCTGGCTTGAAGCCAAGTCCGATCGTCTGGCCCAGGAATCCAAGCAGCAGACGGCCCATGAAAAGGCCATGAAAGACGAGCTGGAATGGGTTCGTAAAGGTGCCAAGGCGCGTCAATCGAAATCCAAGGCTCGTCTGCAACGCTTTGAAGAAATGCAATCGCAGGAATTTCAGAAGCGCAGCGAGACCAACGAAATCTACATCCCGGCCGGCCCGCGTTTGGGCGACAAGGTCATCGAATTCAAGAACGTTTCCAAGGGTTACGGCGATCGCGTACTGATCGACAACTTGTCATTCTCCATGCCTAAAGGCGCGATCGTCGGCGTAATCGGTGGTAACGGTGCCGGTAAGTCGACCTTGTTCCGCATGCTGATGGGCAAGGAACAACCGGACTCCGGCACTATTGAAGTCGGTGAAACCGTACAACTGGCTTGCGTGGATCAGAGCCGCGACGACCTGGACGGCAGCAAATCGGTGTTCCAGGCAGTTTCTGATGGTTCCGATGTGATCCGCATCGGCAACTATGAGATTCCATCGCGCACGTATGTGGGGCGTTTCAACTTCAAAGGGGGCGATCAGCAGAAGTTCGTCAAGGACCTCTCCGGTGGTGAACGGGGTCGCTTGCACCTGGCATTGACGCTCAAAGAGGGCGCCAACGTGCTGCTGCTCGACGAACCGTCAAACGACCTCGACGTGGAAACCCTGCGTTCGCTGGAAGAAGCCTTGCTCGACTTCCCGGGCGCCGCGATTGTGATCTCTCACGATCGGTGGTTCCTGGACCGGGTAGCGACGCACATCCTCGCGTACGAAGATGACTCGCAAGCCGTGTTCTTTGAAGGTAACTACACCGAGTACGAAGCCGACCGCAAAAAACGCCTCGGCGAAGCATCTGCCCAGCCGCACCGGGTTCGTCACAAGAAACTGGCGTGATGAAAAAAACGGAGCCTTCGGCTCCGTTTTTTATTGGAATTATCTTGCTTGCGAAGGAGTCCTCTCCGACAAATCGAGTTGCCTGCGAAGAATTCAGCACGGTGTATCTTTAGACATCCGCCTCAATCCCAATAACCTCAATCAACTGATCCCCCGCCGGGCGCTTCCACAGCACCTCGTCGCCCAGCTGCGCGCCCAATAAAGCCCGGCCCAGTGGTGAACCCCAATTGATCAAGCCGCTGGCCGCATCGGCCTGGTCCTCACCCACCAACTGGACCCGCTGCTCAGCGCCGTTTTCATCAGAGAACGTTACCCAGCTGCCGATGTGCACCTTTTCGGTCGAGAGGGCCGGTGAGACCACTTGCGCACTGTGCAGGCGTTGATTGAAGTAGCGCAGATCGCGCTCGATGTCGGCCTGACGCTGCTTGTCGGCCTGATCGCCCAAGGCCGATTGTTCGCTGTACTGGGCCTGCAACTCGGCCACGTGCGTCTGTAACTGAGCGAGGCCGTGGGCGGTGACATAGTTGGGTTGCTCGCTGACCCGTCGCTCTACGGGTTGGTTGGCTTGTGCGGCGGCTTGATCTTCATTGACGAAAGCGCGGCTCATTGCTTTCTCCCTGTATGGGGTTTTATCGCTAAGACTGTGGGATTTATCCGCGAGTGCGTCCGCCAAGGCGCTAAAAATCAATAGTGATACCACTTCATCTCGAGCATCACTTCGTTGACCGGCGAAGCCAGTTGGCTGTACTCGCGTTGGGCACTCAGACGCAGACCGAGGTTGCGCGACAGTTCCCATTGTTGGTTCAGGCTAATGCTGCGCCGAACTTCGCCATTGGTGAAGTAATCTCCCTTGGCTTCCAGGCTCAGGTTGCCTAACGGATTACGCCACAGCAGGCCGGTGTTGAAACCCGCAGCAGGCGACACGACCGCCGCGAAGTCTTCGTTGTGTTCTATGCGCACGGTGCCCAGCGCGAAACCGAGCATATCGTCGGTCAGTTGCCAAGTGCCGCCTGCGCCGCCGTTGACGTGACTGACCAGGGTTTCATCGCCATGCTTGCCCAGCACCCGTTCCAGCCCACTTGAGACTTGCCAGGACCAGGGCTGGAGCAGGGCGTTGCGTGGGGTCAGCGAGCGAATGGTGGCCAGATCAAACTGTTGCACCTGCCAATGATTACCTTCGTATTGACGCAATTTTAGTTGGAGAATCTCGATCTGTGCGCCCAGCGGAAAGCCGTAGGCGTTGTCGTTCAGGTCGTGATACGCCATGCGCAGACCATATTCGACGAAGGTTTTGCCATCACGGCTGCCTGCGCCCAATTGCCAGGTGCGCGATTCGTGGCCGTCCTCTGGCACGCCGGGGCGTTCGATTTCCAGTGGCGGTGGCGGGTTCTGGCTAATGGCACGCAGCAGTTCGAAACTGCGCTGCGAGCGTTCCGTGTCTCGTTCCAGGCCGTTGGCGCGATAGCGTTCGAGGCGGTAGGCGGCGTCCTGAATCAGCGCGCGGCGGTCTTTGGGCAGGGCCAGGTAATCGCTATTTTGCAGCTGTTTCTGGTCTGCGCTGACCTTCAGCACCCATTGCTGCTCATCACTATCAAGCGGCGCAGCGCGGCTAAGCAACTCACGTTCGCGGGAAGGTCGATAGTCGGTTTTCTCCACCAGGCCTGCGTCTTTTACGGCGCGCACGGTGTCGGTCGGGATCGCGGTCAGCGGGAAAAGCTTGGTCAGGTTCAGCCCGGGCCGTGCGACTTGCAGCAGCTCCAGCAAGCGATACGAGCAGTTTTCGTCGAAGAAGAAATAGCCGAAGCGAATCTGCTTGAGCTCCCAGACATGCTCGACCATCCGCCCGGTTTCTTCGGGGGTCAGATTCAGCCGGTACTCCCACAGATCACGGTTCTCCAGACTGCGGTATTCGGAAAGCTTTTCCTGGTAGGGCACCAGTGCGAACAGGCCAGGATAGCCACCCATCAAGCCTTTCCACGCATACAGAATGCTGTTGTCCATGCCTTCGATGTACGCGCCGAAGTTGATCGCATAGCTGAGCAGGGCCGTGTGATTGGTCTGCACGTCCGCTTGGTCTATGCGCAGCAGCGTGTGCCCGAACATGGATGACGGGCTATTCAAATAGGCGGCGGGAAAGATCAGCACGGCGCTGTCGGGGGCTACGTCCTTGAACCACTGCTTGAATTCCTTGCAGTCCACGGCGGGCAGGTCGGTCAGGTGCAGTTGTTCACGCAGCCAACGGGTCCGTGCCGGGTAAACACATTGGGCATGGCTGTTTTGAGCGCGTGCATCGGTGCCGCTGGTGGGCGCATAAATCGCATCGAGCGTGGCGCTTAGCTCCGCTGCCGGATCATGGGCACCGTTTGCGGCGAGAAAAAACGTGGGGTCGTCAACATAGCTGCGCCAGCCGCCTAGTTTGCCCGTTTCATAGTGGCCGAGGGATATCCAGAATTGCGTATTCGCCAGTTGCTGCAAGCGATTGTTGTCGATATGCGGCGCGGCATACAGCGGGGCGCAGACACAGAGCGCCACATAGGCAAGGCGTTTGAGCATAGAGGGCAACTAGTCAGGAGTCAGCAGTCAGGGCGGTCAACAATCGCGATCGCAAGCAGAGACCTGCCCCCTGGCGCGGGGGCAGGCGATCCGAGCTTAAGCCTGAGTCGCGTACTTCGCCAGAAGAGGGTCGTTTTTCAACACGGCGAGGGTGTTGGTGTGGACATCCTCAGCGGTTGCATCCGCTTTGCTGAAGATTTGCTGGAAGTGCTCGTGGGTGACTGCGGCGAAATGCGCACGGTCTTGCGGTGCAACGCCCAACACGACCGCGTACGTGGTCAGCGCTTCACCCTGGCCCACGGCCATGTCTTTGGACAGCTCGTCCATCATGCCATTCATGGCAATCCAGGATTTGCCGCCGTAGGTCAACGCAGCGTTGGTGGAACAGCCATTTGTACCGGAGGTCATGCCAAAGGTGGCGTTACCCGATGTGCCGTTGGTGGTGGACGCCAGGAAGTGGGCTGGCGTTCCGCGCTGGCCTTCGAACAGCATGTTGCCCCAGCCGCAATCCGGGCCACCTGGCGCTTGGGCCACGGCGTTGAGGGATGCGAGGGTGAAAAGAGTACCAAGAAGAATCCGTTTCATAGCTTTATTCTCTTTTTTTTAAACAACCAAGGATCAGGATTCCTGGCCAATCATTGCGCCAGGGTGAGCCAGATTTGTTATGGCTGGCCGCGCACGTTGGAGTTTAGGCAGGATCCAAGGGTTCCGTGACTTATTGCAAATAGCTATCTAGCGGACGACTTTTCTCGTCTTAAGAAGCATGAGGGGTTACGTGCAAAACATTCGGCTTCAGCACGCCTTGCCAGCCGGGTGCAGCGAGCGCCAGAATGCCGTTATCTGCCCCGCGTGATCTAAGGATGTCCGATGCCCGATCCTGTTGCTGCCAGCCTGCGTCTTGCGCCTGAAGCGCTGACACGTCCTTTTTCCGCTGAACAGTTTAGCTTCACGACGACAAATGATCTGGAACCCTTTCGTGGTGTGCTCGGCCAGGAGCGAGCAGTCGAAGCCTTGCAGTTTGGCGTGGCCATGCCGCGCCCTGGTTACAACGTATTTGTGATGGGTGAGCCCGGTACGGGCCGCTTCTCCTTCGTCAAGCGCTACCTCAAGGCCGAAGGCAAGCGCATGCAAACCCCGTCCGACTGGGTTTACGTCAACAATTTCGATGAGCCCCGCGAGCCACGTGCACTGGAGTTGCCACCTGGCAGTGCGGGCGCGTTCATTACCGATATCAACGGCCTGATCGATAACCTGCTGGCGACCTTCCCGGCGGTGTTCGAACACCCGTCGTACCAACAGAAAAAAAGCGCCATCGACCGCGCTTTCAATCAACGTTATGACCGCGCACTGGACGTTATCGAGCGTTTGGCGCTGGAAAAGGAAGTCGCCCTGTACCGCGACAGTACCAACATTGCCTTTACGCCGATGAGCGAAGGCAAGGCGCTGGACGAGGCCGAGTTTTCCCAGCTGCCTGAAGTTGATCGCGAGCGCTTTCACACCGATATTGCCGGCCTGGAAGAGCGCCTCAACGAGGAACTGGCCAGCTTGCCGCAATGGAAGCGTGAATCCAGCAACCAGATGCGTCAGCTGAATGAAGAGACCATCACGCTGACCTTGCAGCCTTTGTTGGCCCCGTTGTCCGAGAAGTACGACGAGAACGCCGGGGTCTGCGCTTACCTGCAAGGGGTGCAGGTCTACCTGCTGAAAACCGTGGTCGAGCAGTTGGTCGACGACAGCAAAACCGACGCCGAGGCGCGCAAGCTGCTCGAAGAACAATACTGCCCGAGCCTGGTGGTCGACCACCCGGTCAATTCGGGTGCGCCGGTGGTGTTCGAACCCCATCCAACCTACGACAACCTGTTTGGCCGCATCGAATACAGCACCGACCAAGGCGCGCTGTACACCACCTATCGGCAATTGCGCCCTGGTGCGCTGCATCGGGCCAACGGCGGCTTTCTGGTGCTCGAAGCTGAAAAAATGCTCAGCGAGCCGTTTGTTTGGGATGCGCTAAAACGCGCCCTGCAATCTCGCAAGTTGAAGATGGAGTCGCCACTGGGCGAGTTGGGTCGTCTGGCGACAGTGACCTTGACCCCGCAAGTGATCCCGCTGCAGGTCAAAGTCATCATCATCGGCGCGCGCTCGCTGTACTACGCGCTGCAAGACGCCGATCCGGACTTCCAGGAGATGTTCCGGGTACTGGTGGATTTCGACGAAGACATCCCGATGGTCGACGAGACACTGGAGCAGTTCGCCCAGTTGCTCAAAACCCGCACTTCCGAAGAAGGCATGGCGCCGTTGACTGCTGACGCCGTGGCGCGTCTGGCGACCTACAGCGCTCGCTTGGCTGAACACCAGGGCCGGTTATCGGCGCGTATCGGTGACTTGTTCCAATTGGTCAGCGAGGCGGACTTCATTCGCCAACTGGCCAGTGACGACAAGACCGATGTCGGGCATATCGAACGCGCGCTCAAAGCCAAGGCCACCCGCACAGGCCGGGTGTCGGCGCGGATTCTCGATGACATGCTCGCGGGCATCATTCTGATCGACACCGCCGGTGCCGCCGTGGGCAAGTGCAACGGGCTGACAGTGCTTGAAGTCGGCGACTCGGCGTTTGGTGTGCCGGCGCGTATTTCGGCAACGGTTTATCCCGGCGGCAGCGGTATCGTCGATATCGAACGCGAGGTCAATCTGGGGCAGCCGATTCACTCCAAGGGCGTGATGATTCTCACCGGCTATCTGGGCAGCCGTTACGCGCAGGAATTCCCGCTGGCGATTTCCGCGAGTATCGCTCTGGAGCAATCCTACGGTTATGTGGATGGTGACAGTGCGTCACTGGGCGAAGCCTGCACCTTGATTTCGGCACTGTCGAAAACGCCGCTCAAGCAGTGTTTCGCCATTACCGGCTCGATCAATCAGTTTGGTGAAGTGCAGGCGGTGGGCGGGGTCAACGAGAAAATCGAGGGCTTCTTCCGTCTATGTGAGGCGCGCGGTTTGACCGGCGAGCAGGGCGCAATCATTCCGCAGGCCAACGTGGCCACCCTGATGCTCGACGAGCGCGTGTTGCAAGCCGTCCGTGCCGGGCTGTTCCATGTGTATGCGGTGCGTCAGGCCGACGAGGCCCTGAGCCTATTGGTCGGCGAGCCCGCCGGTGCACCAGACGAAGACGGTCAATTCCCCGAAGGCAGTGTCAATGCCCGCGTGGTTGAGCGCTTGCGGGACATCGCCGAGATGCTCAGCGATGACGAGCTCAAGGAGCTGGGCAAAGAACCGTTGCCGTTGCCGCCGGAACTCAAGGCCTTGGCAATAAAAGTGAAATGAAAGGGCAGGGCGCCAGTATGGTGACATGACCATTCGGCGCCCGATCACTCTTGGGGCTTTTCGAATCCGGCTTTTCTTCTATTCTGGTCACATACCACAGTTGTCAAAAGGACTGACGCGCCTCTTCAGCGGTTTTGGGGGGCGAACACTGTAGCTATCGAGGAGCTCGCCATGTCGCGCAGCCTCTGTCTTACCCGCCAATGCCTGGGTCTGGTCACCCGTATTGAATGTGTGATTCGCCCCCTCTCTGGAGATAACGGTATGTGGACGTTACTGTTCGCAGCCGGTATGTCTGACGAACAACCCTCTGCACTTAAGGCTCAAGGGCCTTTCCATGGGCCACTGGCCGCCGAATCAGTGTTGATGGCTATCGCCGAAAGCCTTGCGCTGCATGGCTATCAGGTGGCCGAAGATGTCCCCATTTGGCAGTTACACCTGCAAGGCGAATTGCGCCGTATAAACGGTGACAGCTCGCGTTGTCAGCGAACCCTCCAGTTTTGAGTTCGCAGCGTTAAGGCGGTTTTTACTCGTTCTCATCCGGTGTCGCTGCAGTGGTCTGGTCAGGTTTTCCAGGCTAGCGGCGCTTGGTTGGTCGAGTTTGATCGTTAAGGTATGAAGGTTTTTTGAGGACCGGCGGTTTGTCCGGCCATTACCCTCGTCTGAGAGAAAATGGACGGGCGGCGTCGTTCCCCTATTGTTATTTCGCCATCCTGTACAAGACTTATAATTCCGACTCATCGGTACAGCCATGACAAGGTCTTCTCATGAATCTTCAGGAACTGGCCGCTTACGCCCATGCTGGCCGCGTGGATGAATTGAATCTGATCTCTATGGAAGGTGGCATCTATTTGCTGGAGGCGCGCTTGCAGGGCGTGTCATACCCGCTCAATGATGTGAACGGCAAAACCTTGCACCTGCGCTCTGTGGAGCACGCACGGGATCTGCTACACGCCTTGCCAAAGATGCCGTTCCATCTGGTGCATGCGGTGGTTCACGATGAAATGTGCGGTTTGCGCGATGTCGATGAACAATCCCTGCGTGTACCGATCTCTTTCCACTCCGCGTGGTAACACCTGCGGGTAGGGCGTGATTGTTCATCTGTGCTAGGCTGCTCGGCCTTTTGGTTCGGGCGTCTTTAGACGAGCCGTGGATGTGCTTTGCGGTGCACCCATGCGCGGTCTTTTCCGGGCGTCCCTCAGCGGAGCAGTGTTATGTCCGAAGTTAATCTGTCCACCGACGAAACCCGCGTCAGCTACGGTATTGGCCGTCAGTTGGGTGACCAGCTGCGTGATAACCCGCCGCCGGGCATCAGTCTGGACTCGATCCTGGCTGGCCTGACGGATGCCTTCCACGGTAAAGAAAGCCGTGTAGGTCAGGAAGAATTGTCTGCCAGCTTCAAAGTCATCCGCGAAATCATGCAGGCACAAGCAGCAGCCAAGGCTGAAGAAGCAGCTGGCGCTGGTTTGGCTTACCTGGCTGAGAACGCCAAGCGTGAAGGCGTTACAACGTTGGCTTCGGGCCTGCAGTTCGAAATCCTGAACGCGGGTGAAGGCGCCAAGCCGTCGCGTGAAGATCAGGTTCGTACTCATTACCACGGCACGCTGATCGACGGCACTGTGTTCGACAGCTCTTACGATCGCGGTGAACCTGCTGAATTTCCGGTTGGCGGTGTGATCGCCGGCTGGACTGAAGCCCTGCAACTGATGAACGCCGGCAGCAAATGGCGTCTGCACGTTCCGAGCGAATTGGCTTACGGCGCACAAGGCGTCGGTGGCATTCCTCCGCACAGCGTTCTGGTATTTGACGTCGAGCTGTTGGACGTTCTGTAACCGTCGCTTGATAAGCAGATGATTGCTGAACGAATCGTCCTGATTCGTTCAGCAATGTTGGGGAGGCGCACGGTAGTCAGCCCCATGCTCAGTGCAGCTCCTCTGCCGCAGGGCGCAGCGCCCGGGCATAGCAAAACAGAAACAGATTACGCACCGTTTCCTTCAGCACACCGGGTTCAGTAGAACTCAGGTCTGTGACATCCAGATCCCCTTGATCACGTAACTCGCCCAATGCGTCCTCCCCCAGCACCGCACAGACTTCTCCGGTTTCACGGTGAAGAATTCGCAAGTAGGGGTGTGGGCGGTCCAGCCATGCATCGATCAAATAAGTCATGTCTCATCTCCTTATTGGTTTAGATGAGAATAATTCTTATTCGTATAATAGCAAGGGACTATTGGTAATTTGTTTGGAGTGGGGTGCAGGGGTGTCAGGGAGGCAGTCTTCGCAGCGTCCCGCTGCGAAGCGTTTGACGCGGTCTATCAGTGAGTACGCGCGACTGCGAATTCACTCAGCTCGACCAACGCATCGCGGTATTCGCTCGCTGGCAGCACTTCAAGGCAGGCAATGGCCTTGGCGACGTAATCACGGGCCAGCTGTGCGGTGTAATCCAGGGCACCGGCGTTTTCGACGGCTTCGCGAATGCGTTCCAGGTCTTCCAGGCCGCCTTTCTGGATAGCCTGGCGTACCAGCGCCGCCTGTTCGGGCGTGCCTTCGCGCATGGCATAGATCAGGGGCAGGGTAGGTTTGCCTTCTGCCAGATCGTCACCCACGTTTTTGCCAAGGGTTTCGGCATCACCGCGATAGTCCAGCAGATCGTCGACTAACTGGAAGGCCACACCCAGGTGGTCGCCAAACGTGCGCAGGGCTTCACTTTGCTCATGGGTGGCGCCGCATAAGGCCGCAGCGCTGTGAGTCGAGGCTTCGAACAGCATGGCTGTCTTGCCGCGAATCACTTCCATGTAGGTTTCTTCAGTGGTGCTGGCGTCGCGAATCTTCGACAGTTGCAGCACTTCGCCTTCTGCAATGACGCGAGTGGCCTTGGAGAGGATTTTCATCACCGGCATCGAGCCCAGTTCGACCATCATCTCGAAAGAGCGCGAGTACAGGAAGTCACCGACCAATACGCTGGGCGCGTTGCCCCACAAGGCGTTGGCAGTGGAGCGGCCACGGCGCATCCCGGACATGTCCACCACGTCGTCGTGGAGCAGGGTGGCGGTGTGCAGGAACTCTATGGTTGCCGCCAGCAGACGCACGTCATCGCCTTCGCGACCCAGTGCTTTGCCACACAGCAATACCAATAAAGGACGCAAGCGTTTGCCGCCGGCCGAGGTGATGTAGTCGCCGATTTTCGACACCAACGGCACGCGGGAAGCCAGCTGCTTTTTGATAATGACGTCAACGGCACTAAAGTCGTCCGCCACCGCGCGGTAGAATGCTTGGGGTTGCATCAGCGACAGGCGCTCCAAAAGGGTTGCGCGGCATGCTAGGTCGAGGGCCTTGGCCTGTCAAGGCATGACGTTTCGGTACTTGCATCGCTTTTGCGCCTTGCGTACAATCGCGCACCCTAACTTTCCTGGGCAGCACCTGCCTTACGCAATTGCAACGGGCCGTTCCAGCCCCACGCAGCCATGCCAGCCGATACTCTACTTATAAAGAGCTGGGTGAGCAGGATTAACGGAGAAATACCATGTACGCAGTAATTGTTACCGGTGGCAAGCAGTACAAAGTCGCCCCGGGCGAATACCTCAAGATCGAAAAGCTCGAAATCGCTACCGGCGAATCCGTGACTTTTGATCGTGTTTTGTTGATCGGCGACGGCGAAGAGCTCAGCATCGGCGCTCCTGTCGTTGTAGGCGCAACTGTTGTTGCTGAAGTGATCTCCCAAGGTCGCCACGATAAAATCCGCATCATCAAGTTCCGTCGTCGTAAGCACCACATGAAGCGTATGGGCCACCGCCAGTGGTACACCGAGATCAAAATCACCGGTATTCAGGCTTAATTCAGCCTAATCCACTATTTGGAGTATTGAACTCATGGCACACAAAAAAGCTGGTGGTAGTACCCGTAACGGTCGTGACTCAGAGGCCAAGCGCCTTGGCGTCAAGATGTATGGCGGCCAGGCAATCATTCCGGGCAACATCATCGTGCGTCAGCGCGGCACCCAATTCCACGCTGGCTACGGCGTAGGCATGGGTAAAGATCACACCCTGTTCGCGAAAGTGGAAGGCGTGATCAAGTTCCAGGTTAAAGGCGCCTTCGGTCGTCGTTACGTAAGCATCGTTCCGAAGACTGCAGCTGCAGTAGTCGTCGCGGCATAATTACGTAGTTGCTGGAAAAGCCCTGTCTTGCGACGGGGCTTTTTTGTTTGTAGATGTAGGTGAGTCTCTCGCAAAACTGTTTGTGCGGGCTGTTGTGATGTGGACCCTTGGGGTCGCTGGTTTCTGATCGGTATCGCAACGCTCATTTTTGCAAGAGTCTTATGTCTTTGTGTTATTCAGCTCGTCCCTGTGGCGGGAGGCGTGCGTTATGAAGTTTGTTGATGAAGTTTCGATTCGAGTAAAAGCGGGTGATGGTGGCAACGGTTGCATGAGCTTCCGTCGCGAAAAATTCATCGAAAACGGCGGCCCTAACGGCGGTGATGGTGGTGATGGCGGCTCGATCTACATGATCGCCGACGAAAACCTCAACACCCTGGTCGACTACCGTTACACCCGTCACTTTGACGCTGAGCGCGGTTCCAACGGCGGCAGCGCAGACTGCACCGGTAAGAAAGGCGAAGAGATGGTGCTGCGTGTGCCGGTCGGCACCACAGTGATCGATGCTGCGACCCAGGAAATCATCGGCGACCTGACCAAAGCTGGCCAGCGTTTGCTGGTGGCGAGTGGCGGCTGGCACGGTCTGGGCAATACGCGTTTCAAATCCAGTACCAATCGGGCGCCGCGCCAGACTTCGCCGGGTAAATTCGGTGATCAGCGTGATTTGAAGCTGGAATTGAAGGTGCTGGCGGACGTCGGTTTGCTGGGCCTGCCAAACGCGGGCAAAAGTACCTTTATCCGTTCCGTGTCCGCGGCCAAGCCGAAAGTGGCGGATTATCCGTTCACCACGCTGATTCCGAACCTGGGTGTGGTCAGCGTCGATCGCTGGAAAAGCTTCGTGGTGGCCGATATTCCAGGCTTGATCGAAGGCGCTTCCGATGGCGCGGGTCTGGGGATTCGTTTCCTCAAGCACTTGGCGCGTACGCGTTTGCTGTTGCACCTCGTCGATATGGCGCCGCTGGATGAAACCAGCGCACCGGACGCGGCTGAAGTCATCGTCAACGAGTTGATCAAGTTCAGCCCATCACTGGCTGATCGTGATCGCTGGCTGGTGCTGAACAAGTGTGACCAGATCCTCGAAGAAGAGCATGAGGAGCGGGTCAAGGAAATCGTGGATCGTTTGGAGTGGACCGGTCCGGTCTACGTTATTTCCGCGATCTCCAAGCAAGGCACCGAGCAGCTTAGCCGCGACATCATGCGTTACCTCGAAGAGCGTAACCTGCGTATCGCCGAAGACCCGGCTTTCGCCCGGGAACTGGCCGAGTTGGATCAGAGCATCGAAGACGAGGCGCGTGCGCAGTTGCAAGCGCTGGACGATCAGCGTGCTCTGCGCCGCAGCGGCGTGAAGAGCGTGCATGATGCCGAAGAAGATGTTTGGGGCGATGATGAAGAGGACGATGAAGATGGTCCGGAAATCATTTACGTCCGTGACTGATCGGGTGCAGTAAACTAAACGCCGCTTAATAGCGGCGTTTTAGTTTCTAGGATTTGTATTAACCAAAATTCTCTGGCTAAGGTTGGAAGATGATGCGCAGCAAAGTGACGGGTGCCCAGCGCTGGGTCGTGAAAATCGGCAGTGCCCTGCTGACCGCTGATGGCAAGGGGCTGGATCGGGCGGCAATGGGTGTCTGGGTCGAGCAAATGGTGGCGTTGCACGAGGCGGGCGTCGAACTGGTACTGGTTTCTTCCGGGGCTGTCGCTGCCGGCATGAGCCGTTTGGGCTGGACGGCTCGACCCACGGCCATGCACGAGTTGCAGGCTGCTGCTGCGATTGGCCAGATGGGCCTGGTGCAGGCGTGGGAGTCGAGCTTCGCCGAGCATGGGCGTCATACCGCGCAGATCCTGTTGACCCATGACGACCTGTCTGACCGCAAACGCTATCTGAACGCACGCAGCACCTTGCGCACCTTGGTCGAGCTGGGAGTGGTCCCGGTGATCAACGAAAACGACACGGTTGTTACCGACGAGATCCGTTTCGGTGACAACGATACGTTGGCGGCGCTGGTGGCGAACCTGGTCGAGGCGGATCTGTTGGTGATCCTCACTGATCGCGATGGCATGTTTGATGCTGATCCGCGTAACAACCCTGATGCGAAACTGATCCACGAAGCGCGTGCCGACGATCCGGCGCTGGATGCTGTTGCGGGCAGTACTGGTGGCGCGCTGGGGCGCGGCGGCATGCAAACCAAGCTGCGCGCGGCGCGTCTGGCGGCTCGTTCCGGGGCGCATACCGTGATCGTCGGTGGGCGTATCGAACGCGTACTGGCGCGGCTTAAAGCGGGCGAACAGTTGGGTACGCTGCTGTCGCCCGAGCGAGAAATGCTGGCGGCGCGCAAACAATGGCTTGCCGGGCATCTGCAAACGCGCGGCACCCTGGTGCTCGATGCGGGTGCGGTGATCGCTCTGGCCCAAGGCAACAAGAGCTTGCTGCCGGTTGGTGTCAAGCTGGTGCAAGGCAGCTTCCGTCGCGGTGAGATGGTGGTGTGCGTTGCGCCGGACGGTCGCGAGATCGCCCGTGGCTTGACTAACTACAGTGCGCTGGAAGCACAAAAAATCATTGGTCAATCATCCGAAGCCATCGTCCGTGTATTGGGCTATATGGCTGAGCCGGAGCTGGTGCATCGGGATAATCTGATTCTGGTTTGAGCGACTGTGACCCAGGCACTATTAATGAGCGGGAAGGTTTGATGCGAATTATAAAAGGAGTTTTGGGCGTGCTGTTGGCGCTGCCGTTATGGGTTTCTGCCGAAGAGATCGGTCAGGTGTCGACAGTGTTCAAGTTTGTCGGGCCCAATGATCGGATCGTGGTCGAGGCGTTCGATGATCCGAAAGTCGAAGGTGTGACGTGCTACCTGTCTCGCGCCAAGACGGGAGGGCTGAAGGGTGGTCTGGGCCTGGCTGAAGATCGCGCCGAAGCGTCCATCGCTTGTCGCCAAGTGGGGGCGATCCGCTTTCAGGAGCCGTTGAGAGATGGTGAGGTGGTATTCAAAGAGCGCACCTCGCTCATATTCAAAACCATGCAAGTGGTTCGCTTCCTCGACAAAAAGCGTAATACGCTGGTGTATTTGGTCTACAGCGACCGAATCATCGAAGGCAGCCCGCAGAATGCGGTGACGGCTATTCCGATTTTGCCATGGGTGCATCCCGCGCCTTGATCTGATGTTGCGAGCGATGCGTGCTGGCATAGGGTTGATTCAGTTATGCCGTGCCAAATTCTTCGCAGGCAAGCCTGCTCCCACAGTTGAGGTGCGGTGTTCTTGCGTCCTGTGGGAGATGCCGCCGCGTCTTCGACGCTGCGCTGTCGCGCAGCAAACGGGGTCCTTGTAATTGAATGGACTCGCCCAAGCCGAAGGCTGCGATAGGCCGGGGTCGCGGGCGACCGGCACGACCTTTAGCTATCCAGAGTTTACGACTGCTACGGTCGGACGCGACCCCGGACCGATTCGCAGCCTCCGGCAGCTACAGGGGATCAGTGTTTTTGCTGAAAATGTAATGACATTTATATTTTATTTTTCAATTGGTTATCTGTTGTTTGATAGGGGTCAACTTGTTGGCGAGGCGGCTGACCAAGTACAGCGCACAAGACTCTCGCCAACAAGACTGCGCGTCCCGGTTGCTCCTGCAGGGGTTTTCCTGCTCAGTAGGGGGCGAATTCATTCGCGAAGGCGTCAGGCCCTCATCCCATGCCAGCTCAAATCGCAGGCAATAAAAAACCGACCCTGGGGTCGGTTTTTTAACAAGCTTTTCGCTTATGCAGCTACAGCAAGGTTCAACGCCTTGACGTGGCCGTTCAGGCGACTCTTATGACGAGCAGCCTTGTTCTTGTGGATGATGCCTTTATCGGCCATACGGTCGATGATTGGCACAGCCAGAACATAAGCAGCTTGCGCTTTTTCAGCGTCTTTTGCGTCAATGGCTTTAACTACATTCTTGATGTAGGTACGAACCATGGAACGCATGCTGGCGTTGTGGCTGCGACGCTTCTCAGCCTGTTTTGCACGTTTTTTGGCGGAAGGTGTGTTGGCCACCGTCGAGCTCCTCGAAAGACTTGTGAAATAGCAAACAAATAAGGCCGCGAATCATGCCGACGAGTTGATGTCTTGTCAAGGGCGGATGATGCGCCCCGCTGAATGGTCCAAGTATATCGCCGGAATATTTATTTCCAGCGTACGACCTGTAAACTCGCGGGCTTTGGCTCTGTGCTGCTGCGGCGCGGAGTATCGCATAAACGGGCAGCTTTATGGCCCGTCCTTTAGCTAAGGCGCAAAACTCTTTCAATGAACCTACTTCGATCATTAGCCGCCGTCAGCTCTATTACGATGCTTTCCCGTGTATTGGGCTTTGTGCGGGACACGATTATTGCGCGCGCTTTTGGTGCCGGAATGGCGACAGATGCCTTTTTCATCGCCTTCAAACTGCCTAACCTGCTGCGTCGGATCTTCGCTGAAGGGGCTTTTTCTCAAGCCTTCGTGCCGATCCTGGCCGAATATAAAAGCCAGCGGGGCGAGGAGGCGGCGCGCACGCTCATTGCCTACGTCAGCGGCTTGCTGACCCTGGTGTTGGCGCTGGTCACGCTGCTGGGGATCGTAGCGGCCCCCTGGGTGATCTGGATAACCGCCCCCGGCTTCGCCGACACACCGGAAAAATTCGAGCTCACCACTAATCTGTTGCGGGTGACCTTTCCTTATATATTGCTGATCTCCCTGTCATCGCTCGCGGGGGCGATCCTTAACACCTGGAATCGCTTCTCGGTGCCGGCCTTCGTGCCGACCCTGCTTAACGTTGCCATGATCGGCTTCGCCTTGTTTCTGACACCGTATTTCCATCCCCCGGTCATGGTTTTGGGATGGGCGGTGCTGGCGGGTGGGTTGTTGCAGTTGCTGTATCAACTGCCGCACCTGAAAAAAATCGGCATGTTGGTCCTGCCGCGTCTGAATCTGCGCGACAGCGGGGTCTGGCGGGTGATGAAGCAGATGTTGCCGGCAATTCTCGGTGTTTCCGTTAGTCAGATTTCTCTGATCATCAACACGATTTTTGCCTCGTATCTGGTCGCCGGTTCAGTGTCGTGGATGTACTACGCCGACCGCTTGATGGAATTGCCTTCCGGGGTGCTCGGTGTGGCGCTGGGCACCATCTTGCTGCCGATCCTGTCGAAAACCTATGCCAGCAAGGATCGCCACGAATATTCTCGGATTCTCGATTGGGGCCTGCGTTTGTGCTTTGTGCTGGTGCTTCCGTGCACCCTGGCGCTGGGGATTCTGGCCGAGCCGCTGACGGTTTCGCTGTTCCAGTACGGCAAATTCGATGCATTGGACGCCGCCATGACTCAGCGTGCCTTGATCGCGTACTCGGTGGGGCTGCTGGGGATTATCGTGATCAAGGTGCTGGCGCCAGGGTTTTATGCGCAACAAAATATTCGCACCCCAGTGAAAATCGCGATTTTCACCCTGATCGTTACTCAGCTGCTCAACCTGGCGTTCATTGGCCCGCTGGCGCACGCCGGGCTTGCGCTGGCGATCAGCGTGGGTGCCTGCATCAATGCCGGGTTGCTGTTCTGGCAGTTACGCAAGCAGGAGCTATTTCAACCACAGCCGGGCTGGACGAAGTTTTTGTTCAAGTTGATCGTCGCGGTGTTGTTGATGTCCGGTGTGCTACTTGGGCTGATGCACTTCATGCCAGCATGGGACGAAGGGCACATGCTTGATCGTTTTATTCGTCTGGGCGCGCTGGTGGCGGCGGGTGTCGCGGTCTATTTCGGCACGTTGTTGCTACTTGGCTTTCGCCTGAAAGATTTTGCTCGCAAGGCAATTATGTAGGCGCAGAGAGACGGGGCAATCGTCGGTTTTCCGGGTTGAAGGTAGGCTGCTTGCGTTTTGCCTCGGACTGTTGCCTGTCGTCCACGGCCGTGTGTGGTTATAATCGGCCACTTTATGAGCAAGAAGCGCGTTATGCAGCTGGTTCGAGGCCTCCACAATCTGCGCCCCCAGCATCGGGGCTGTGTCGCCACTATTGGCAACTTTGACGGTGTTCACCGTGGCCACCAGGCTATTCTGGCGCGCTTGCGTGAGCGAGCGGTCGAGTTGGGCGTGCCCAGCTGCGTGGTGATTTTTGAACCACAGCCGCGTGAGTTCTTTGCCCCTGATACCGCGCCAGCGCGCCTGACACGTTTGCGTGACAAGCTCGAACTGTTGGCGGGTGAGGGCGTCGACCTGGTGTTATGCCTGGCCTTCAACCAGCGCCTGAGGAAACTCAGTGCCGCCGAGTTCGTCGACACCATTCTGGTCGATGGCCTGGGTGTACAGCATCTGGAAGTCGGCGACGATTTCCGTTTTGGCTGTGATCGTCTCGGCGATTTCGATTTTCTGCAGCAAGCAGGTGTGACCCAAGGGTTCACCGTAGAAGCTGCGCAGACCGTTGAGATAGATGGGGTGCGGGTCAGCAGTACCAAGGTCCGTAATGCCTTGGCTGCGGCGGATTTCGTCTTGGCCGAACGTTTTCTGGGTCGTCCGTTCCAGATTGCCGGACGGGTCTTGCACGGCCAGAAACTGGCTCGGCAGTTGGGTACGCCCACCGCCAATGTGCAGCTCAAACGTTGTCGCGTGCCATTGACCGGGGTTTATCTGGTCAGCACGGAAATTGATGGCAAAACATGGCCGGGTGTCGCCAATATCGGTGTGCGTCCGACCGTGGCAGGTGATGGCAGTGCCCACCTGGAAATACATATTCTGGATTTTACCGGTGATCTCTATGGCCGGCGTTTGACGGTGGCTTTCCACCACAAGCTGCGTGATGAGCAGCGTTTCGCCTCCCTGGAGGCGCTGAAGACGGCGATCAATGCGGATGTCGCCGCCGCCCGTGCCCATTGGCGCCAGTAAAGTAGCGCTAATCGCTAATTAAGAGCCTTAAATGACCGACTATAAAGCCACGCTAAACCTTCCGGACACCGCCTTCCCAATGAAGGCCGGCCTGCCCCAGCGCGAGCCGCAAACTCTGCAGCGCTGGGACAGCATTGGCCTGTACCAGAAGCTGCGTGAAATTGGCAAGGATCGTCCAAAGTTCGTTCTGCACGACGGTCCTCCGTACGCCAACGGCAATATTCACATCGGTCACGCCGTAAACAAAATTCTCAAGGACATGATCATCCGCTCGAAAACCCTTTCGGGCTTCGATGCGCCTTATGTTCCGGGTTGGGACTGCCACGGCCTGCCCATCGAGCACAAAATCGAAGTGACCCACGGCAAGAACCTGACCGCGGACAAGACCCGTGAGCTGTGCCGTGCCTACGCTGCCGAGCAGATTGAAGGGCAAAAAGCCGAATTCATCCGGCTTGGCGTGCTGGGCGACTGGAGCAACCCTTACCGCACCATGGATTTTGCCAACGAAGCCGGGGAAATCCGCGCGCTGGCTGAAATGGTCAAGGGCGGTTTCGTGTTCAAGGGTTTGAAACCGGTCAACTGGTGTTTCGACTGTGGCTCGGCCCTGGCTGAAGCTGAAGTCGAATACGCCGACAAAAAATCCCCAACCATCGACGTAGCGTTCCCGATCGCTGATGAAGCGAAGCTGGCGGCGGCGTTCGGCCTGGCTGAGCTGAGCAAACCGACCTCCATCGTGATCTGGACCACGACACCGTGGACCATCCCGGCCAACCAGGCGCTGAACGTCCACCCGGAGTTCACCTACGCGCTGGTCGATGTCGGCGACAAACTGCTGCTGCTGGCCGAAGAACTGGTCGAGTCCTGTCTTGCGCGTTACAACCTGCAAGGTTCAGTGATCGCCACCGCTCAAGGCGAGGCGCTGGAGCTGATCAACTTCCGTCACCCGTTCTATGATCGCCTGTCGCCGGTGTACCTGGCTGACTACGTCGAACTGAGTGCCGGTACCGGTGTGGTCCATTGCTCGCCCGCTTATGGCGTCGATGACTTTGTGATCAGCAAAAGCTACGGTTTGACCAATGACGACATCATCAGCCCGGTGCAGAGCAACGGTGTGTATGTCGATTCGCTGGAGTTCTTCGGTGGCCAGTTCATCTTCAAGGCCAACCAGAACATCGTCGACAAGCTGGCGGAAGTCGGCAGCCTGTTGCATACCGAAATCATCAGCCACAGCTATATGCACTGCTGGCGTCACAAAACACCGCTGATCTACCGCGCCACCGCGCAGTGGTTCGTCGGCATGGACAAGCAGCCGGTCACGGGCGCCACCTTGCGTGAACGCGCCGTCAAGGCGATTGAAGAGACCGCGTTCATCCCGGCCTGGGGTCAGGCGCGTCTGCATTCGATGATCGCCAACCGTCCAGACTGGTGCATCTCGCGTCAGCGCAACTGGGGTGTGCCGATCCCGTTCTTCCTGAACAAGGAAAGCGGCGAGCTGCACCCGCGCACGGTCGAGCTGATGGAAGAAGTTGCCCAGCGCGTCGAACAGGAAGGCATCGAAGCCTGGTTCAAAATGGACGCGTCCGAGTTGCTCGGTGACGAAGCGTCGAAGTACGACAAGATCTCCGACACCCTGGATGTCTGGTTCGACTCCGGCACCACGCACTGGCACGTACTGCGCGGTTCTCATCCGATGGGCCATGAAACCGGCCCGCGCGCAGACCTGTACCTGGAAGGTTCGGATCAACACCGTGGCTGGTTCCATTCGTCACTGTTGACCGGCTGTGCCATCGACAACCATGCGCCGTACCGCGAATTGCTGACCCACGGCTTTGTCGTCGACGAGAACGGTCGCAAGATGTCCAAGTCGCTGAACAATGTCATCGCGCCACAAAAGGTCAACGACTCCCTGGGCGCCGATATCATGCGTCTGTGGGTGTCAGCCACCGATTACTCGGGCGAAATGGCAGTTTCCGACCAGATCCTGCAACGCAGCGCGGACGCCTACCGGCGTATCCGTAACACCGCACGCTTCCTGCTTTCCAACCTGACCGGCTTCAACCCGGCCACCGACATCCTGCCTGCCGAAGAAATGCTGGCGCTGGACCGTTGGGCGGTTGACCGTGCTTCGCTGCTGCAACACGAGCTGCAAGAGCACTACGGCGAGTACCGGTTCTGGAACGTCTACTCCAAGGTGCACAACTTCTGCGTGCAGGAGCTGGGCGGTTTCTACCTGGACATCATCAAGGATCGCCAATACACCACGGCGGCCGACAGCACTGCGCGTCGCTCTTGCCAGACGGCGCTGTTCCACATCTCCGAAGCGCTGGTGCGCTGGATCGCTCCGATCCTGGCCTTCACGGCCGACGAGCTGTGGCAATACCTGCCGGGCGAGCGCAATGAATCGGTGATGCTCAACACCTGGTACGAAGGCCTCAGCGAATTGCCGGAAGGCTTCGAGCTGGACCGCGCCTACTGGGAGCGGATCATGGCGGTCAAAGTCGCGGTCAACAAAGAGATGGAAAACCTGCGTGCAGCCAAGGCCATCGGTGGCAACCTGCAAGCAGAAGTCACTCTGTACGCTGAAGAGTCACTGGCGGCCGACCTGTCTAAACTGAGCAACGAACTGCGCTTCGTGCTGATCACCTCCACGGCCACCGTCGCGCCTTTGCTCGATGCTCCAGCCGATGCAGTGGTCACCGACGTCAGCGGTCTGAAGCTCAAAGTGGTCAAGTCCGGGCATCCGAAGTGCGCCCGTTGCTGGCATCACCGCGAGGACGTTGGGGTTGATCCTGAACATCCGGAAATCTGCGGTCGTTGCGTCGACAACATCAGCGGCAAGGGCGAGGTACGCCACTATGCCTAATGCGGCAAGCCGTATCGGCCGTCTGAGCTGGCTCTGTTTGAGCGTGCTGGTACTGGTCATTGACCAGGCCAGCAAGTTTTATTTCGAGCATGGGCTGACCTTGTATCAGCAAATTGTGGTGATCCCGGATTACTTCAGCTGGACCCTGGCCTACAACACCGGCGCTGCATTCAGCTTCCTGGCTGACAGCTCCGGCTGGCAACGCTGGCTGTTCGCGCTGATCGCGGTGGTGGTCAGTTCGGTGCTGGTGGTCTGGCTCAAACGCCTGGGCCGCGGCGAAACCTGGTTGGCCATCGCGCTTGCATTGGTATTGGGGGGCGCCCTTGGCAACCTGTATGACCGCATCGTGCTGGGTCATGTGATCGATTTCATTTTGGTGCACTGGCAGAACCGCTGGTATTTCCCAGCGTTCAACGTTGCTGACAGTGCGATTACCGTCGGCGCAATCATGTTGGCGCTGGATATGTTCAAAAGTAAAAAGTCCGGAGAACCCGTTCATGACTGAGCAGTTATTGGTTGAGCAACGCATCGGCCAGAACACGGAAGTCACCTTGCATTTCGCCCTGCGCCTGGAGAACGGCGACACCGTCGACAGCACGTTCGACAAGGCGCCTGCGACCTTCAAGGTTGGCGATGGCAACTTGTTGCCGGGTTTCGAAATGGCATTGTTCGGCTTCAAGGCGGGCGACAAACGCACCGTCGAAGTATTGCCGGAAAACGCGTTCGGTCAGCCCAACCCGCAAAACGTGCAGATCATCCCGCGTTCGCAGTTCCAGGACATGGAACTGTCTGAAGGTCTGTTGGTGATCTTCAACGATGCGGCCAATACTGAGCTGCCGGGCGTGGTCAAAGCGTTCGACGACGCTCAAGTGACCATCGACTTCAATCATCCGTTGGCAGGCAAGACGCTGAGTTTCGAAGTGGAAATCTTCGAGGTCAAAGCGCTCTGATTCTTTAGAGCCCAACCGTGTGCCCGGCTTAGGTCGGGCCGGTTGAACGTCCTGTTTTCCTGCGCGTAGACACGAGGCACAGCATGCAAATCAAACTCGCCAACCCCCGCGGCTTCTGCGCTGGAGTGGACCGTGCGATCGAAATCGTCAATCGTGCCCTTGAAGTGTTTGGCCCGCCGATTTACGTGCGCCATGAAGTGGTTCACAACAAATTCGTCGTCGAAGACTTGCGCGCCCGTGGTGCGATCTTCGTCGAAGAGCTGGATCAGGTGCCTGACGACGTTATCGTGATTTTCAGCGCTCACGGCGTGTCTCAGGCTGTGCGCACCGAGGCCACGGGCCGTGGCTTGAAAGTGTTCGACGCAACGTGCCCATTGGTGACCAAGGTGCATATCGAAGTTGCGCGCTACAGCCGTGACGGTCGCGAGTGCATCCTGATCGGCCATGCCGGCCACCCGGAAGTTGAAGGCACCATGGGCCAGTACGACGTCAGCAATGGCGGCGCGATTTACCTGGTCGAGGACGAAGAAGACGTCGCCAACCTGCAGGTGCGCAACCCGCAGAGCCTGGCGTTCGTGACCCAGACGACGTTGTCCATGGACGACACAGGTCGCGTCATTGATGCCCTGCGCACACGCTTCCCGAGCATTGGCGGTCCGCGCAAGGACGACATCTGCTACGCCACGCAAAACCGCCAGGATGCAGTCAAGCAGTTGGCTGATGAGTGCGACGTGGTCTTGGTGGTCGGCAGCCCGAACAGCTCCAACTCCAACCGCCTGCGTGAGCTGGCGGAACGCATGTCCACCCCGGCCTACCTGATCGACGGCGCCGAAGACCTGCAGCGCAGCTGGTTCGATGGCGTCGAGCGCATCGGCATTACTGCAGGTGCCTCGGCCCCGGAAGTATTGGTGCGCGGCGTGATTCAGCAGTTACAGGCCTGGGGTGCAACCGGCGCTGACGAACTGGCTGGCCGTGAAGAGAACGTCACGTTCTCGATGCCCAAGGAACTGCGGGTGAAGTCGTTGCTTTGAGGCTTACACCGGGCGGCAAAGCGTGTTCTCGGCTTTATCGTTTCTGAGACTGACCCGCCCGGTTTTCGACAGCACCACCTGATAGTCACTGGCGGATTGTTCTGTATCGCAAATGTGGAGAGTGCCCGCAAAAAAGCCGCCACTGGCATGCAGGGGTGTTCCCAGGCCGTTGAAACGCACGAAACGTTTCACCGTCCTGTTACCGACAATCGTGACTTTGCCACTGCTCGCCCGTTCCACCAGCACCGGATTACGCTCGTCTCCTGCGCCCTCGCCGTTGTGGTCGACAATCATCCTCCAGCCCAAACTCCAGTCATCGTCTATCGCGTGAATCAACACCACCTGATTACGCATGATCGCTTCAGTGCGCGCTGAACGAATGCCACTGGCCAATTGGCGGGCTGCGTCATCACGACGCTGGGCTTCAATCAATTGGGTAAACCCCGGAATCGCGAACTGGGCGACAATGGCGATCAGCGTTATACCGACCAATAGTTGAACGAGACCAAAACCTCGTTGTTTCATTGAGGTCTCCTTCCTGGAAGTTGAGTGCCGAACGGGTTGTTAGAAGACACCCAATACGCCATCGCGCCAAGGGTTTCGCACTGATTGAATTGTTAATCACTGTGTCGGTAGGGGCGGTGGGGAATAGTTACAAATCAGCGCGCTCACGAGCCCCCGTACATCGTCAACATCGGCTTCACTAGTCTGGACGTATTGGTCTGGATGGAGCCTGTTGATGCTTGATGGAAAAAAATATTCCCAAACCGGGATGACGTTGATCGAGGTGCTGATCTCGGTTCTCATTCTTGCAATCGGCCTGCTCGGCGCGGCGGCGATTCAGCTCAATGCACTGAAGTACACCGACAGCGCGGCCCTGAACAGTCACGCCAGCTTCATCGCCTACGACATGATGGACCGCATACGCGCCAATCCGGACGCGGACTACACACTGACCTCCCTGAATAATGCGCCGACGGTTGGCAATCTCACCGTACCGCGCGATCAAGACCTCTTCGACTTCGCCACCCATGTCACCGACTTTGCGGGCACAGGCGCGGCCGCTGCCATTGTAGTAGCCATGCGCGCGGTCACGATAACCATTACCTGGAATGACTCCCGTGCGGCTAATGCCGCGGGCAGTTTGCAGACGTTCACGTTGAAGAGTCGTGTCGCAATAGATCCGCTGGTGGCCTTATGAAAAACCGTTCAAAAGGCTTTGGACTGATAGAGATCATGTTGGCGATGACGCTGGGGCTGGTCATCACGTTGGCCCTCATCCAACTGCTCACCAGCGCCAAGAACACCTATGTCAGCCAGGATGCATCCGCCAGCATGCAAGAGGATGGGCGATTCGTACTCAGTAAAATGATTCAGGAAATCCGCATGGTCGGCATGTTCGGCTGCCTGGCGACGGTGAAGGATTCCAGCGCCACGGGCGACTTTATGGCCGCCCAACGTACGCCGGTCTATTGGGACAGTCATGCGCAGAAATTGACGTTGATGACGGCTGACGTGGGTATTGGTGGCGGCACACCGACGTGGGTTGTGCATTCTGACTGCGCGTCATCCGCCACCGCCTATTCCGGTCGAAATGCCCCAGGCCCCGCAATCGGTGAGCAGGCGTTCCCCATCCGCAAGGTCGAATACACCTACAGCAGTCGCAACAGCGAGATAGTGCTAGGGCCTCTGGTGCTGATCAATAACGTCAGTGCGTTCGATGTGCTTTTCGGTGTTGCCAGCACCGCCTCGGATACCGCCGTTTCACGGTATACCGCCAACCCTGAAGACCCCACGCTTATCCGAAGCATTCGCCTGTCCATGACGTTAACGGACCCGACCAGCAGGGTAAAAAGCCAGACATTCAATGTCGTCGCAGCGCTGCGTAACCGGCTCGGGTAGGGGAGGTCAGCATGAAAGCGATTGGGGACGGTCAGGGGCTCGCAGGTCTACAGCGTGGGATGGTGTTGTTGATCAGTTTGGTTTTTTTATTGTTGCTGACGCTGATCGGCCTGTCATCTATGCAGAATGCGACGCTTCAGGAAAAAATGGCGGGTAGCGTGAAGCTGCGCAATGAATCTTTTCAGTTTGCGGAAGCTGCCTTACGGATAGGTGAGTCCGCCGTGCAAATGCCGGATTACTCATCGTCGACCTGCTCGACAGTCCCCACCTGCGCACCTCCAGGGGAGGCGATCAATGTGACGGCAGCCGGTCCGCACGTGGCGTCAGGCGTGACGTGGGTAGCCGTCAGTGGCGGTTTTTATGCCGTACAACATTTCGCCACAACAACGAGCCCCGTCAATGTGATACCCGTGGTTGGGGCGCAAGAGCCTGAGCGATGGACGTTGTACCGCATCACGGGAGTGGGTGTGCAGGGTGGTTCGCGGACGGTGCTGGAGAGTGTCTATGGTGTTAACCGTCGAATCATGTGGCGGCAAATACAGTGAAGAAGGGAGCCATGCACCGGCAGAGTAAAGGCTTCACCTTGATCGAACTGATCATCGTCGTGGCGATAGTTGGCATTCTGGCGACTATTGCCTCTCCAAATTACACCGAGTATGTGAAGAGAACCCATCGCGCCGAAATCGCCGGGCTGCTCTCGGAAACGGCACACCAGTTAGAACGCTTTTATTCGCGCAATGGGCAGTATTCAGATTCTATCGGTCCGCCTGCTGTGACGCTTGAGGTCTCTGCAGGAAACGCTTTTTACACGCTCGTCGCGGATCGCACGAATGCTCAGGCGTTTACCCTGATCGCCACGCCTGTCGGAACGGCCATGATGGCGGGTGATAAATGCGGCAGCTTTGTGATCGACAATGTCGGCAAGCGTGACAATTTAAACGTGGCCAGTGAGGCTATAACTCTGCTGTGCTGGAGCCGTTAACTTTTTAGTCTGGCTCCGTTAAGGTTTAAATCAGTCGCGATTATTTCCAGCATGCTGCGCTGTCAGTTGACGTTGTTGAGTCTAGTGACGTTGTTCTGGTTCCCGTTTGATCAATAGTTAGCGTGCCACAAGTATCCTTGGCCTGTGCGTCTTGTGGGACCACCTGAAACGTGTACGTCGTAGCACTTGGGGCACCCTTGAAGCTGAGCTTGTATTTGCCAGATTGAGAGGCTACGGGAGTGTCAACGGTTACTTTAGCCGGGGCCACTCCCGTAGCAAAGCCTAACGCTGCAAGATCAGCCGCTGCATACGTACTATTCTGCGCATAATATCGTTCCATCCGCGCGACCCCGTCTGTCAGCATTGCGATGCCTTCGGACCGATAACCGTGTTGTATGTGCTTCGTATAACTCGGGTAAGCAATCGCAGCAAGAATACCCACGATTGCCACGGCGATAACCAGCTCTATCAGGGTGAAACCGTGTTGCGCTTTCATGTTGTTACGCATGCTGAGTTCCTAAGGCGAGGGGATGGCGCGCCAGGTTTGACGGCCATTATAAAATGTCCCGCCGGTAAATGAACTGCCGACACCATTGCTGTTATAAGTCTTTCCGGTGATCGAACCATTGGTTGCGTTGGAGGCGACGGTAAAACCACCTGCGCCAGAGCCGAAACCACTTACAATATTTCCGTTGTAGTTATCTGCACTGCTGATGACTCCATTTTGAGAAAGGTCGAACACTGTGAAACTGGTTTGTCCACCGGTTGTTGGGTCCAGGCCGTATCTCCATCCAATAATGCCTGGTGAACAAATATCAGTGCTGGGTGTGCGCGTAGAGGCCAGCAGCACACTGCCTGAAATAACCAGTGGATCAACTATCCGCTCGCCCAGTAGGGTGCTGTTGGCGGTCAGGTCCAGGTACCAACCGTATTTTTTTGTCCAGTCTACGGTGTTATTACTGATAACCCGGATGGCGGCCGTGGTGCTGCCAAAGGTAGCGTTGTTGTCCTGCGTCGTAATGGTCTGCGCTTGTAAACTGGATCGAGCAAGCAGTGAGCCTGCGGTCCTCGCCGATGTATCCCAAATACCATACAGGGTCTGCAGATCCGTGCTGGCCTTGTCGGCCGTAGTGAAGTCACGGCCGGTACCGAATATCACCAGGGTTCCCGTTCCGCTTGGGTGTGCCACTACAACAGGGGCCGCGGTAATGGATTGAACTGCTGAACCTGCTGCATCGCTCACGGTTGCGGTATAGAGAGGTTTTCCACCAAACCCAACGGTAAAGCCCGTTGCGCTCGTGCTGGTGAGGTCGAACTTCCATAGATTGCCTAACAGATCACCGGCATAGACATAGTCAGCGATACCGTCCGAGTTGGAGTCCAGTACGACCGGAGACGATAAGCCGTTATTGCCGCCGATGGATGTCTTAACTTCGGTAACGGTACCCGTCCCAACGTCGATGATAAATAGCGCTGCAACGCCGTTGTTGCCGCTGTAGCCATTGCCTACGACGACTCCCCAGTTTCCTGAATGCAGCTTGGCAATTACTGGCGTGGAAAAGCTGTAACCCAAATCGGAATTGTTCTGGAAGGTGAATTCCCAAAGCAGGGTTATGTTGTCTGGGTCTGTAACATCCAGTGCGAAAATTTCACGCCCTCCACCTCCCAATGTTCCTATCAGTACGGTGTGCCATGCCCCGCTGAAGTAGACGTCTGAAGTGACAGGCGTGCCATCAACGTAATATCTATGCAGTGACGGGTTTGAGTTATAGGTGCTGGTACTTAGGGCGCTGAGGTTGGGGATGACTGCGGTAGGAATAAAGGCAAACTTTTCGACGCCCTGTTCGACGCCGGTACTGGCGTCGAATGCGTGCAGCATACCGTCGTTGGCGCCCACATACACTTGCGCGCGGCGGGTGGCTTGGGTGGTTTTAAACGTCGTGTAGTCTCCCACTGCTCCGCCCAAGGTTTCCGCGACCGACGGAACGAAGCTGGCGGTGCTGACGATCGCAGGTGCAGAGTTTACGATATCTCCTATCAATGAGGCTCGTTTGCGGTAGGTCGATGTCTCATTGCTGGTGTCGCCACGAATGAAATCTACCTGTGGCGAGGTCAAAGTGCCCGTTGGGAGATTGGCAAAAATGAAGCTCTGCAGGCTTGTGCCGTTCGAGTTGGCCATCATGATCTTTCTCGAGCCCCAGGCGGGCATTTTTTGGCTGGCCACCCAATTGGTCGCTGTACTCGTCGTAAAGCTTGAACCCACGGTTGTAGTGGTAGTGGTTGTTTTAGTCAGGTCTCCACTCCAGTAGGCGACATTCATGCTGTTCACGTAAGTAGAGGTCAAGTTATTGGTACTCAGTGACTGAGACACTACGGGTGCCGCAACCGAGCTGTTTGTTTGCAAAATCTGATTGAAGGCTTTGGATAGTTGTGCTTTTAACGTAGAAGCGTTGGTAACCAAGAAGTAGTTGTTGGGCGTTTTTGCCGTGTTTGAGTCCCACTGTCCGGAGACGGGCAGGCTGCTGGCTGTGTTGGTCGAGTCACCGAAGCCGCCCCACTTGGCCGCGTACCAGAGTGGGTTCTGCAGGTTGGTGACAGCGCTCGTCGGTGACGCGGTAAAGTTGCGTGTATGGCTAGTGGTAGCGGTACCGTTGATTTTGACGGGGACGCTGCTGGTCAGCATGCCGGGTAATTGGCTGCTTGTGCCAGAGCACGGGCATTGGCCGGGAAAGTTCGCTCCGGGCGTGTCCAGAGCATAGTTAGTTGTAGTGGTTGAGCCTCCGCCGCCCCTCACGTCTAGGTAGATGCCGTCATGCGTCGTCCCGGAGATGGTGTAACCCATGTGGGATTCGTAGCCCGCGTTCGAGTAAGTCGTCTGCAATGTAACATCAAGCGTCCCGCCCGAATTGACCGCTACCGTATAGAGCACGATAGCGTCCATATCAAAGTCGCAGCCTTGGGTGCAGTCATCGTACACGACCCTGAAAATAGCCTGTGCCCGGCCCCCATTTTTGGTGGAGTCGGAGGGTTGGCCAGGCATGTTATAGAGCGAGTCAATGAAGAAGCCGCTGAAGCGTTCGGTTGCGTAGTTGGGGGCAGTACTGACAACTTTACCTAAAGGTACTAGCGTAATGGTGCCGCTGCCGACGGGTATCTGAATGCGCGGTAGTGTTGAGGATAGGGCAATAGAAAACGTTTGAACTTTTTGATTGCCGAGCGAGGTGATCGGGTTGGTGTTGGCGTAATAGGCGACCGCTGCAGCATTATAGGTCCCTTGTCTTGTAGGCTCGTCTGGAAGTCCTCGTATGCTACCAAAGCTTGATGCAGTTTTGGCGGTAGGTGCGGAATCGTTGTTGGTCAGCACTTCGCCGATATTGATACTTGCGCTTCCACCTATCTCATTGTTCCATATAGTGCTGCCCAGGGTTGAAACGTTCAGCGTTTGTAAGGCCGCCGGAACTGCGGTGGGGTTGGAAAAGCTGCTTCCTGGGAGATCCGAGTCATAGCTTGGGTTTACGTCGCTGAATAAGGTCTCAAACGGTTTGGAACATTTTGGGTAAGTGGGATTGGTGGCATTCGCATTTGGTGTAAGTGAGTAAGGATTTGTCCAGCTGGTCAGCCCGCTAAGGCCGAGCGCTGTATCGGCTGCACCGGAAATATAGCCAGGGGTGGGCGTTGCAGCGCCACTAAAGTAACGCATCGTTTCATACATCATTTCTGCCAGTGGGTTTCCCGCGTTTGGGCAGGTCGAGTTTAGCGGGATGGTGATAGAGCCGCATGTAAGAGGGCTTAATATCAAGCCGTCGAGCGTCCCGATGATGGCACCTTTAGTATAGACTGAGCCCGTTTTTGTCCCGAAAATACCAGTGGAGGGATCAATTTCGGTGGCAAAGCTGCCCATCGCCTTGCGTAGGGCTCCGCCTTGGAGGTTGTTAGTGTACGTGCCCGTCATCAGGCCAAAGTACATCTGATTGCCTTCACCGTAATCATGAAGGATGCCAGTGGGCTTGTATTGGCCATTCGGATACAACTTGCAGTTTGTTTCCAGAAAGCCCGTTTTACAGGCCTCTACCCTGACGGCAAAGTCAACGGGGGCGACCGTAACGTCGACGAGGCTTGTGTTGGTGGCGGTGGTTCCACCCTCAACAACTTCCCGGGAAACCCAGCCAAATATACGGACGTTGGCAATGTTGGGAAGTACCCTCAACAGTGGAGGGTACGTGGCTTCAGTTGTTCCTTGGCTGTTGTTTGCAAAAAGTGCGTAGTTTCCGGCGGTGGGGTTTGGATACGGTGTGTAGTCGGAGAGGTTATAGCCGTCTACTGCCAGGCTATTGTATTCCTTGCCCCATGTCTGGGCGTTCGTGGATATATAGGCCCTGGACAAGATTGTTTGTGTGGCAGTGTCGACATAGCGATAGCCGCCATACAGTACTTTTCGTAATGCGTCAGCCCTGGAAGTGGTCAGGTAGTTCAGGTAGTCGCCGCTCCAGTTTCCACTGCATTTTTTAGTGGCGGTAATAGACGTCGGAGAGAAGTAGCCGTTTCCATAGGTGTAGCATTTTCCGGAATCGAAATACCCCAGGTAAGTGATCGACGGTTTGTAGCGGATGTCGATGGACCCATCGCCGTCCAGGTCGGAGGCATCATTATAAGCAGGAAAAAAAAGCTTGTTGTCGCGTTCCACCAACAGCATATTTAAGGGGGGGACTGCGGTATTGACGAAGTTTGGCAGTTGCGCGGGGACTTGGCTGATGGTTGCTGCTTCTGTCGTTGAGCAGTGTAGGGACAGCATGCTGGTCAGTGCGATGAAAATACTGTAGATTTTTTTTGAGCAGTTCATGAGTTGTCCAGTATTGACACGTCGTTAAGGGTAATAACGGGCGATTACAGTGCGCAGGATGACGCGTTGGGTCGTGGTATCGCTAGTGCACAACACGGTAGAGGCGCATGAATTGATTTCGTAGTACCAGGCACCACACCCCTTGACTGCACAACTATTCTGGCTCACGCCATTCAACTTTCCGAGCTGTACGACGTACCATTGAATTTGCGTATTGTATGCAGTCGGGGCAGTGGCCATATTTGCTGCATTGGCCGCTGTGAATTGGGTCGGGGTATCAGCGTTGGTATTTGTCGTGAGCTCAGACAGCACCCACGGCAGGCAGGTTATTGTCGTGCAGCCTTTAACTGACGGGGGGGCTGCGAGCGTGCTTATACTGTTTTCTCCCATACGTAAACCGGCTTCCGCTGCGCTCTTCAGGGTCTTTTGCTGTTTGAGATTGGCAGTGATACGAGACTCAAGCGACACACCACGCATGCTGGAGATGGCCAGGACAGTAATGATCAGCAGAAAGATAATAGCAACCAGCAACGTTACCCCTGATTGGTTGCGCGCCACTGGGGAATGGGTCGAACTCAAAGGAGCGGTCATTGCATCTGGTTCCTGAGCATGATGGTGCCCTGCACGATTTGGTAAATCTTGGTGTTATCGGAAATGGTCCCGCTAAAGCGAGTATTCCAGTCGGACAGTATCTTTGGCACATCAGTGGTATCGCGAATCATTGAGGCGCCGTTTTGCATGAGGGCGGCATAGCGGACCGCCCCTATCGTTTGAGCGGTGCTGGGGGTAGGGCCAAAGATGGTCACTGTCTTAGTGTCACCCACGCCGATGCCATCTCCGGCGCCGTAGTCGAAGCGGATGTCGGCAACCCCGGTAACCAGTTGTTGTGTGGTGCCGCCCGTCGTACACGTTATTGAGTTCGTCGTGGTATCAAGGGCGATTTTTTCAACGAACACAGGGTTGGCTTGCGAGTAGGGTTTTGCGATGACGTTTTGATCAGTGATCGACAGCGCCACGCCTTGGCAGGACACGTCGGTTTTATTACTGGCCTGGTACTGAATACACAGCGAGGTGGCCGAGAGGGCGACCACCGAAACACCAGCGGGGAAATTACAGCCTGAAACGGAGCCGTTATTGGCGATTAATGCGGTCGGCTGGCTTCGGTAGCCCGCTTTTGATAGTTCCTGGCCCAGCATAGCAAGCGCGAAGCGGCCATTTTCCTGGTTGCCAAGCTGGCTCTGCTGAAAGAGATAACTTTTCTGGTTGGTTATAAAAATTTGGGTAATGCCAAGGATTAAAATGCAGCCAATGGTCATGGCAACCATCAGCTCAATCAGCGAAAGGCCCTGCTGATAAGGATAAATAGTGTTTGTTTCAGCGCTTAAATTCATCACAGTCGCGTCCTGATTTTGTACGTGCAGGTCGTCGTGCTGTTTGAGGGATCCATACAGTCGCCTGCTGTCTTGACGGTCCATGAAAGTTGTATCTCTATTTCGCTCCCTGTACCGCAACTTTTCGCTGTTATGTCGCCTGGCGTTGTGCTGTTGCAGACGTAAAATCCACTTGTTAATAGGGTGCTGGCACCCGGTAGGGCATTGCCTGCTTGAACCGCCCAGCAGCCGACTTGATCATTGAAACTGGTGGGCGTGGGGATGCAGGCGGGGGCGCCTGGAAACGAAGCTCCGGGTAATTTCTGACAACTACCGATGGCGCTGCAATTCGGGTTGCTTCTGATCAGTTCCAGCAAATCATCCGCGAGCATGATCGCGGTATTCCGTTGCACCGAGTCCTGCGTGTAAGGGATCGCCTTGCTTTGCAGGCCGACCATGCCCAGCACACCAATAACAATGATCAGTAGACTGACCAGCACCTCGATCATGCTGAAACCGGAAGATTTGCTGGCGGTGCCGGTTATCAATTGCATGCCCCCGCTGGCGCGTTGATACGGCCGCTTCCTTGTACACCGACATATTGGGTTTGAATCGCGGCGTCTCCGTTGTAGCTGAATTGAAAGCAGGCTGCCGATGAGGCGTTGCCAGTGGGTGAGAACTCGATACTGCCTATTGTTGCCGTGATGGTGACCCCCGTTTGCAGTCCGCCAGCGCCAATTTGTCTCAGCACGACAGTCGGAGATTTGGTGCTCACTGCAATGTCACCATTCCAGCCAGTCTTATCGGCGCCCGGTGCACTGATGGTGATTTTAGTCCCGCGTGTCACTGCCTCGCCGCGGGAGTACTGCAGCAGGTCGTAAAGCTCATTGGCTGTGGCGGTCACGTTGTTCTTATGGACCAGGTGGCTGAAGCTGGGGATGGCAATAGCGGCAAAGATCGCGACGATGACCACGGTGACGACTAATTCGATCAACGTAAATCCACGACTAGAGTCTGCTGGGCATGGGCTGTGACGGCTACGATGCGCTTTCGAATGTCTGAAGCCAGAGCCGAAATCCATGACGGAAATTCCATTTGGCAGGTTGAAATATCGTGATACTACCTAGATTGAAAGTCCTTATGTAAGAGATATCCGGGCAATTCAGCAGACCAGTGGCATTTTGACGCTCTAGCCGTAAGGGCTATCGTTGTTGCCGCCCACAAGCGCCATAATCGAAATCAGCTTCGAAAGGCGATTGCCGGTTAGCTCGGCGGCGTCCCCCCTTTTTTACTGTTGGATAAATAATGGCCAAGCATCAACAAGTAGTAATCGTCGGCGGTGGGGTTATCGGTCTGTTGACCGCGTTCACTCTGGCGGCCGAGGTAGAAAGCGTTGTTTTACTCGACCGTGCCGAGGTGGGTCAGGAATCGTCCTGGGCCGGTGGCGGCATTGTTTCGCCACTTTACCCTTGGCGCTATAGCCCAGCGGTGACCGCGTTGGCGCATTGGTCGCAGGATTTTTATCCACAGTTGGCCGAACGTTTGTTTGCGGCCACGGGGGTTGATCCTGAGGTGCATACGACGGGCTTGTATTGGCTTGATCTGGACGATGAAAAAGAAGCACTGGAATGGGCAGTTCGGGAGAACCGGCCGCTGAGTGCGGTGGATATTTCGGCGGCTTACGCTGCGGTGCCGGTGCTCGGTGAGGGGTATTCGCGAGCGATCTACATGGCGGACGTCGCCAACGTGCGTAACCCGCGTTTGGTGAAATCGCTGAAAGCGGCCCTGCTGGCGCTGCCCAATGTCACGCTTCATGAGCAGTGCGAAGTCAGTGGCTTTATCCGTGAGGGTGGCAAGGTCCTGGGCGTCAGCACGGCGGCGGGCGACATCCTCGGGGATCGCGTGGTGCTGGCGGCGGGTGCCTGGAGTGGCGAACTGCTGAAGACCCTTGATCTGGAGTTGCCGGTCGAGCCGGTCAAGGGTCAGATGATCCTGTACAAATGCGCCTCGGACTTCCTGCCCAGCATGATCCTCGCCAAGGGCCGTTATGCGATTCCGCGACGTGACGGGCACATCCTTGTCGGCAGTACGCTGGAATATGAGGGCTTCGACAAAACCACCACCGACAGCGCATTGGAGAGCCTGAAGGCTTCAGCCGTTGAGCTAATTCCGGCACTGGCGGACGCAGAGGTTGTGGGGCATTGGGCCGGTTTGCGCCCAGGCTCGCCTGAAGGCATTCCGTACATTGGCCCTGTGCCGGGCTTTGATGGGTTATGGCTGAACTGCGGGCATTTCCGCAACGGCCTGGTGCTGGCGCCCGCGTCGTGTCAGCTGCTGGCGGACCTATTGTCCGAGCGTAAGCCGATTATCGATGCCGCACCGTACGCGCCAGATGGAAGATTGGTAGGCTGAGAATTTGGGGCGGGCTGAATAAACCTGCCCGCCTCAAACGGCTATGAGCCAGCGTCGCGTAATGCAAAGTCCTGCCGCATAGGGCTCAGTTTGAATTATGGAGAGCTAGTTCCACCCTCTCAAGCAAAGCATCAGTTGCATTGAGTAGGTCAGCGAGCAGCGGCTCATCTACATCCATATAGCCCTCATACTCAGCCAGGTTTCGTCGTTCATGGCACAAAGCAAAAAGTCGAACCTGAGTCTTGCTCAACTCCAGGGTATGGATCAGGCACTGAAATACTAAGTATCGACGGTCTGAGCGATATCCGCAGAGCCTCAAGGCTGTCAGGGCCAGTGCGTGTGCGGTGTTGTATGCCAGGTCAAATCGGCTGGCGAAGGACAGTGTGGAGTTGTGGGCATCCGTTAAGCGATCAATAGCTGATCGCAGCAATCCCGCGCATTCCTTCTGATCGGGCGGTTCGGCTTTCAGGCTGCCGCTACGAACCAGGTTTTCCAGATTTTCGTAATTACCCATCCTTAGGCTCCTTTGGGTTGTTTCCAATGATGTTGATCTTTTCCTGTTGCTCAACGCGCTGAACAAAGCTGTTGCCAGCTTCCTGTTTGGCCAGCCAATCAGAAAGCGTGTAAAGCGTTGGGTTTATGGTTCTGCCTAGCTGCTCTTCAAGAGGAATCAAGAGCTCCATGACTTCGCTGTAATGCAGTTCGTCGCCGATCAGCATCAAGTCTATGTCGCTTGCGGCCTGCGCTGTCCCCTTGGCAATGGAACCATAGATGAAGGCCCAAATCAGAGTGGATGCAAGCGGCGCGAGAGCGAGGCGCAGTTGCTCGGCAATACCGAAAGTCTTGCGCACGATGCTGATGAGTTCTGAATAAATGGGGCAATCTGGATTGGCTTGATAATGAATTTGATTTCCCCGACGTCTCACGGTCAGAACTCCGGCACCCTGCAGCCGCGCCAGTTCGCGCATCAAGCTGCCTTTGCCAACGTTGGCCCAGCGAACGATTTCATTGGTAAAAAAGCTTTGATCGGGTTTGCCATAGAGCAAACCTAGCACCTTCTGCTGAGTGGTCGTAAATAGCGCGTTGCCGAGTGATGGAGCAGGCATGGCAATCTCTAAGGTCCCAAAAAGGGAACGATAGGTCCCTTTTTAGGGACTATCAAGTAGGCATTTTCAAACGGCTCAATCCAGCCCCAATTTCTTAAGCCGATAACGCATGGACCGAAACGTCAGGTTCAGGCGTTGGGCGGCGGCGGTGCGGTTCCAGCGGGTTTCTTCCAGGGCTTGCAGGATCAATTTGCGTTCGATGCTTTCCAGGTAGTCTTCCAGGTTGTCGATCTCGGCCAGGTTGGGGCCGTCGGGGTCGTGGGCGCAGGGTGAGTCGGCCAGGCGCAAGTCGCTGGGTTCGATCTGGTCGTTCTCGCACAGGGTGTGGGCGCGTTCGAGGATGTTTTCAAGTTCGCGCACATTGCCAGGGAATCGATAGCCTTTCAGTGTGTCGAGCGCTTGTGCGTTGAGCCTGGAGGCGGGCTGTCCCGAGCCGTCGGCCAGTCGTTTGAGTACATTGTCGGCAAGTTGGACGATGTCTTCCCGGCGCTCGCGCAAGGACGGCACGCGCAGTTCGATGACGTTCAGGCGGTAGTACAAATCCTGGCGGAAGCGGCCAGCGGCGACTTCGGCGCTCAGGTCTTTGTGGGTGGCGCAGAGGATGCGCACGTCCACGACCAGCTCTTGCTGTCCACCGACACAGCGCACGGCCTTTTCCTGGATCGCACGCAGCAGCTTGACCTGCATGGCCAGCGGTAGGTCCGCAACCTCATCAAGGAACAGCGTCCCACCGTCAGCGGCCTGGAACAATCCGGGTTTATCTTCGACCGCGCCGCTGAAGCTGCCTTTGCGATGGCCAAAGAACTCACTCTCCATGAGTTCCGAGGGAATTGCGCCGCAGTTGACCGGAATAAAGGGCTGATTGATGCGCGGACCTTGCTCGTGGATCAGGCGCGCTACCAGTTCTTTGCCGCTGCCGGACTCGCCACTGATGTAGATCGGCGCCTGACTGCGCGCCAGTTTGCTGATTTGATTGCGCAATGCGCGCATGGGCGGGGAGTTGCCCAGCAAGCGGCTGTCGATACTGGTGCTGTCAGCCGTGGCCGGGGGGTGCAAGCGCAAGGCGCTGGTCACCAGCTCGCGGAGGAGGGTGAGGTCCACCGGCTTGGTCAAAAAGTCGAAGGCCCCGGCTTTGAGTGCATTGATTGCCGTGTCGAGGCTGCCATACGCGGTAATCATCGCCACGGGCACCTGCGCGTGACGCTGCTGGATGTAGTGCACCAACTCCAGGCCATTGCCATCGGGCAGGCGCATATCGGTCAGGCACAGGTCGAAAGGCTCGCGCAGCAGCCAGTCGCGCGCTTCCTTGACGTTGCGCGCGCTGCGGGTATCGAGTTTCATCCGTCCGAGCGTGATTTCCAGCAGTTCGCGGATATCCGGTTCATCGTCGACGATCAGGATTTTTTGCCGTGGGCTCATGTTTAACTCAGTTTGAGCGGATGGGCGAAGGTGATGCGAAAACAGCTACCGTCACCTTCCTGTGGTCTGTAGTCCAGGTGTGCCTGATTGCTTTCGCACAGCTCGCGGGAAATATAAAGGCCCAGTCCGGTGCCTTTGTTTTCCGTGGTGAAGAAGGGTTCGAAAATCTTGCTCAGGTGCTCGCTGGTCACGCCTGGGCCATCATCGAGCACTTCAAGGATCAGCAAGTCACTGATCGGATCGTGGCACAGTGTAAGCCAGACCTGGGCCAGGTCATGGGCCTTGGCGCTGTAACGCAATGCGTTCTGCAGCAGGTTGGTGAGCACTTGCGCGAGTTGTTCAGGGTCCATGCGCGTGGTCAGCGTGCCCATGCCGATTTCAACATGCAATTGCTGATAGGCAGTAACGGAGCTACGAAAGTCGCTGATGAACTGCTCTAGCCAGCGTCGAACATCAAGTGCCTGAGGTTCGGCCTGGCGTCGGCGAGACAGCTGCAAAACGTTTTCAATCACAAGATTCATTCGTCGCGATTGATCATGAATGATCTGGCTCAGGCGACTGTCCGAGGTCGTCAGTTCTTCGGACTCCTTGAGCAACTGAGCGGCATGGCTGATGGCGCCCAGTGGATTGCGAATTTCGTGGGCGATCCCGGCGGTCAGGCGGCCCAATGCGGCGAGCTTGAGTTGCTGGGCCTGCTGGGAAATTTGCGACAGGTCTTCAAGGAAAATCAGGGTATGACGTTGTTCGCCGCGGTTGAGGGCGATAAAGCTTGGTTGCAGCACCGGGCCGATCGAGGACGTCACCACGCTGTGCGGGCGTAATATCGGGTTGATCTGCCATTGCCGCAACCGCTCGACCAATTGCGGTGAGTAATCGTCGATGGTTTCGCCGATCAGTTGCTCCTGGCCCAGCAGGGTCAGCGCGCCATGATTGGCCAACAACACCTGACGTTGGGCGTCGAGCACCAGAATGCCGGTGCGCATGCGTTCCAGGATCAGCGCGTTGAGTTCTTCCAGCTTGTCGACATCCGCCGCCCGTTCCTTTGCCAGCGACTCGCTGAGGTGCAGGCGACGAGTCAGCGCTTGTACCAGCAGCGCGGCAGCAAAGCACATTGCGCCAAGCGAGCCGGCCTGGAGATACTGGTTATAGGCAGAGGGGCGGTTAAAGCTGAGGTAGAACGTCGGATAGATGATACCAATGGTCGCGACGGCGGCGATCAATAGCCCAATGCGCCCGCGCAGCAACACATTGTTGATGGCGACTGAGGCGATCAGCAGGTTGCCAATCCCGCTGGGGGCGCCCCCTCCCGCGTAGAAAAGTGCCGAAAGCATCACCGCATCGGTCATCGCCAGGCCGAATATCTGTACAGCGCTGTGCGGCCTGTCCAACAGCACGACGACCAGAATGTTGAAGATCAGGTACAACCAGCAGCCCGTCCGAAACAGGCTCGCATTGGCCACCTCCAGCAGGTCATCGTCCAGATTGCTGGAGATCATCAGGACCAGCGTGATGCCTATTGTCACGCGATAAAGGTGATTTAGCCGCAGGATTCGCTGAGCCTGATTGCCGCTCAGGGAGAGCGCCTCAGCGGGCACTGGAGCCCGGGCCTTGTTCCAGGTGTGTCTGGCTGCAATACCACTCTTGCCCCTGGCTTAGTGCACGATCACGGGGCAGATGAACACCGCACTGCGCGCAACGGACCATGGGCGCGGCAGCGATTTCAGGCGGCTCGGCCTGCCTGGAGGGCGCAGGGCGTTTACCCATGCGTTTGAAGAAATATACCGCCGCTCCAATTAAAACGACCCACAACAGTAAGCGAACCATGTCTACCAGCTTTCTGATTAAAGATTCGGCAGTGTAGCCAAGGAGCTGACGGGCGCACAGCGGATAAATGCGGAATAAAAAAAGAGGCCCGCAGGCCTCTTTTTCAGTACGACTGAATCAGTCGAAAATACCCAACGTCATGTAGCTGAACCAGGAGCGGTCTTTACTGCTGCCTTCTGCCTGGTGATTCTGCTCGTCGAGTTCTTCCTGATTGGCAGGCAGCAATTCGGACGGGATAGAGTCCTTGGCATCCTGATACTGCTTGATCACGTCCTGGTTGGCGCGGGTTTCACCCGGCGGCAATGGCGGACGGCTGCTGATCAGGCCCAGGGTGACCTTGGACAGCCAGGAGCGGTTGTCTGCGTCGGCGACCTGCTGCACGAACTTGCCATCAACCAGGCTTGGATGGTTGGGATAGTTCAGCTTGAGGACTTCCAGGCTAGTGGCAGCCAGATCGTCCAGGTGCATATGCTGATAAGCCTCGACCATCACGGCCAGGCCATCGCCGACGGACGGTGTTTCCTGGAAGTTTTCGACCACGTAGCGACCGCGGTTGGCGGCTGCTACGTAAGCCTGGCGGGTCAGGTAGTAATCCGCTACGTGAATCTCGTAGGAGGCCAGCAGGTTGCGCAGGTAAATCATGCGCTGCTTGGCGTCTGGCGCGTAACGGCTGTTGGGGTAGCGGCTGGTGAGCTGGGCGAACTCGTTGTAAGAGTCGCGGGCAGCCCCCGGGTCACGCTTGGTCATGTCCAGCGGCAGGAAGCGAGCCAGCAGGCCGACGTCCTGGTCGAAAGACGTCAGACCCTTCAGGTAGTAGGCATAGTCGACGTTGGGGTGCTGTGGGTGCAAACGAATAAAACGCTCAGCGGCAGACTTTGCAGCCTCCGGCTCACCGTTTTTATAGTTGGCGTAGATCAGCTCCAGCTGTGCCTGATCGGCATAGCGTCCGAACGGATAGCGCGACTCCAGTGCTTTGAGCTTGTTGGTAGCACTCGTGTAGCTACTGTTGTCCAGGTCGGCCTGCGCCTGCTGGTACAGCTCGACTTCGCTCAGATTTTCGTCGATGACTTCTTTCGATGAACAGGCAGCGGTGAGTGCGAGGATGGCGATCAGCAGCAGGTGTTTCACTTGCATGGCGGCTAGCGTCCCTATGACGGCCCGCTGTCTTGGGCGGGGCCGTCCTGTTATGATGGGTGCCCCGTGAAACCTCCGGGGCAAAAGACGCCGTATTTAACCACAAGCGCGCAGCCGAAACCAAAGGCTACGCCGCAGCCTAGTCTGAGCATGTCCGAGAATATAGAACTTCGCGCAGAGGTACCGTCCGAATTGGGCGGTCAACGCCTCGATCAAGTCGCCGCACAATTATTCGCTGAGCACTCGCGCTCGCGCCTTTCCGCCTGGATAAAAGACGGCTGCCTGACTGTGGACGGAGGCGTTTTGCGCCCGCGTGACATCGTGCATGGCGGCGCTGTTCTGCAACTGACCGCAGAGCAGGAAGCCCAAGGTGAATGGGTGGCGCAGGATATTGAGCTCGATATCGTCTACGAGGACGATCAAATCATGGTGATCAACAAACCGTCTGGTTTGGTGGTTCACCCAGCAGTGGGTCATGCCGATGGCACGCTGCTTAACGCTTTACTGCACCACTTTCCGGACATTATCAATGTTCCGCGCGCCGGGATCGTGCACCGTCTGGACAAGGACACCACTGGTCTGATGGTGGTGGCGAAGACAATCCAGGCGCAGACCCAGCTGGTGACGCAGTTGCAGAATCGCAGCGTCAGCCGCATCTATGAATGCATCGTCATCGGTGTTGTTACCGCGGGTGGCAAAATCGACGCACCGATCGGCCGTCACGGTCAGCAGCGTCAGCGCATGGCGGTCATGGAAGGCGGCAAGCAGGCGGTGAGTCATTACCGGGTGCTTGAGCGTTTCCGTTCCCACACCCATGTACGGGTCAAGCTGGAAACCGGTCGTACCCACCAGATTCGCGTGCACATGGCGCACATCAACTTCCCGTTGGTCGGTGATCCAGCCTACGGTGGACGTTTCCGTATTCCGCCGGCTGCCAGCGTAACGATGGTCGAGTCGTTGAAACATTTCCCGCGTCAGGCGCTGCATGCGCGTTTCCTGGAACTGGATCATCCGACGACCGGTAAGCGAATGAAGTGGGAATCGCCGCTGCCAGACGATTTTGTCTGGCTGTTGACGCTGTTGAAGCAGGATCGCGAGGCGTTTATCGGGTGAGCGAGTTCGTGACGGACTGGCTGATCCCCGACTGGCCTGCGCCGGTAGGGGTCAAGTCGTGCGTCACCACCCGTGCGGGCGGCGTCAGTCTGGCGCCGTTCGACAGCTTCAATCTTGGTGATCATGTCGATGACAGTCCTGAAGCAGTGACTGCCAATCGGTTACGGCTGACCTCTCATCTGAATATTCAGCCCGCCTGGTTGCGTCAGGTTCACGGCGTCGTCGTCGCTGAAGCTGACCCTCGTCAAGTGATTGAAGCCGACGCCAGTTGGACGATAACCCCGGGTGTCGCGTGCACCATCATGACGGCGGACTGCCTGCCGGCGCTGTTCTGTGATCGTGCGGGCAGTCGTGTAGCGGCGGCCCATGCCGGTTGGCGTGGTCTGGCTGCCGGCGTATTGGAGGCGACGGTCGATCGTTTGGCGGTGCCGGCGAGCGACATCATGGTCTGGCTCGGCCCGGCCATTGGTCCGCAAGCGTTCGAAGTCGGACCAGAAGTTCGTGAAGCCTTTATAAGTACTCACCCTGAAACCGCGCAAGCATTTGTGCCAAGCCTCAATGCCGGCCGCTACATGGCCGACATCTATACCCTGGCGCGCCTGCGTCTGGCGGCACGTGGTGTGACGGCGGTGTACGGCGGCGGCTTCTGCACGGTCAATGACTCACGCTTTTATTCCTATCGCCGGAGCGCTCGTACCGGTCGTTTCGCCTCGCTGGTCTGGATCGATCACGAGGCTGCGTTGTTGACGGGTTCGACTACGCTCACTCCTCACAACATCTGATCTGCGTCAATCAAGCAGCGCTTGAATCCTGCAAAATCGACCGCATCTAATGGGCAATCCAGCAGGTTTTCTTTATAGGTGTGTCCATCGCTCCGGCCTGCTTAATAAGGAAGGTAACTAATGCGTATAGACCAGTTAACCAGCAAATTGCAGTTGGCGTTGTCTGATGCCCAGTCCTTGGCTGTGGGGCTCGACCATTCGGGCATTGAGCCGGCGCACTTGATGCAGGCACTGCTTGAACAGCAGGGCGGTACGATCAGGCCCTTGCTGATGCAGGTCGGCTTTGACGTCAACAGCCTGCGCAAGGCGTTGAGCAAAGAACTCGACCAACTGCCGAAAATCCAGAATCCCACCGGCGACGTGAATATGTCGCAGGATTTGGCGCGCCTGCTCAATCAGGCTGATCGCCTGGCACAGCAGAAGGGCGACCAGTTCATCTCCAGCGAGTTGGTGCTGCTGGCGGCGATGGATGAGAACAACAAGCTTGGCAAACTGTTGCTGGGCCAGGGCGTCAGCAAAAAAGCCCTCGAGAACGCCATTGCCAACCTCCGAGGCGGCGAGGCGGTCAATGATGCCAATGTCGAAGAGTCGCGGCAGGCGCTGGATAAATACACCGTCGACCTCACCAAGCGCGCCGAAGAAGGCAAGCTCGACCCGGTGATCGGTCGTGATGACGAAATTCGTCGGACCATTCAGGTGCTGCAGCGCCGGACCAAGAACAACCCGGTGTTGATTGGTGAACCTGGCGTGGGTAAAACCGCGATTGTCGAGGGCCTGGCGCAACGGATCGTCAATGGTGAAGTGCCGGACGGCCTTAAAGGTAAACGTGTTCTGTCGCTGGACATGGGCGCGCTGATTGCTGGCGCTAAATTCCGCGGCGAATTTGAGGAGCGGTTGAAGGCGCTGCTGAACGAGCTGTCGAAGCAGGAAGGCCAGATCATCCTGTTCATTGATGAGCTGCACACCATGGTCGGCGCCGGTAAGGGCGAAGGCGCGATGGATGCGGGCAACATGCTCAAGCCCGCGCTGGCGCGTGGCGAGTTGCACTGCGTCGGCGCGACCACGCTCAACGAGTACCGTCAATATATAGAGAAGGATGCGGCCCTCGAGCGGCGCTTCCAGAAAGTGTTGGTCGACGAGCCGAGCGAAGAAGACACCATCGCGATCCTGCGTGGCTTGAAAGAGCGCTACGAGGTCCACCACAAAGTCGCGATTACCGACGGTGCGATCATTGCGGCGGCCAAATTGAGCCATCGCTACATCACTGATCGTCAATTGCCGGACAAGGCTATCGACTTGATCGACGAAGCGGCCAGCCGTATTCGGATGGAAATCGACTCCAAGCCGGAAGTGCTCGACCGTCTTGAGCGGCGTTTGATTCAGCTCAAGGTCGAATCCCAGGCGCTGAAAAAAGAAGACGACGAAGCCGCTATCAAGCGCTTGGAGAAACTTCAGGAGGAAATTGTCCGGCTTGAACGTGAGTACGCCGATCTCGAAGAGATCTGGACGGCGGAAAAAGCCGAGGTTCAGGGTTCGGCGCAGATTCAGCAGAAAATCGAGCAGTCGCGTCAGGAACTGGAAGCCGCCCGTCGTCGTGGCGATCTGAATCGCATGGCGGAATTGCAGTACGGGATCATCCCTGACCTGGAACGCAGCCTGCAGATGGTCGATCAGCATGGCAAAAGCGAAAACCAGTTGCTGCGCAGCAAAGTGACCGAAGAAGAGATTGCCGAGGTCGTGTCCAAGTGGACCGGCATCCCGGTCTCGAAAATGCTCGAAGGCGAGCGCGACAAGCTGCTGAAGATGGAAAGCCTGTTGCACCAACGCGTGATTGGTCAGGACGAGGCCGTGGTCGCGGTATCCAACGCAGTGCGGCGTTCGCGTGCCGGGTTGTCCGACCCTGATCGTCCGAGCGGCTCGTTCCTGTTCCTCGGCCCTACCGGTGTCGGTAAGACGGAGCTGTGCAAGGCGCTGGCCGAGTTCCTGTTCGATACCGAAGAGGCAATGGTGCGTATCGATATGTCCGAGTTCATGGAGAAACACTCCGTGGCCCGGCTGATCGGTGCGCCTCCGGGCTATGTGGGTTATGAAGAGGGCGGCTACCTCACCGAAGCCGTGCGGCGTAAGCCTTATTCAGTGATCTTGCTGGATGAAGTGGAGAAAGCTCACCCGGACGTGTTCAACGTGCTGTTGCAGGTGCTTGAAGACGGTCGTCTGACCGACAGCCACGGACGCACGGTGGATTTCCGCAATACCGTGATCGTGATGACGTCCAACCTGGGCTCGGCGCAGATCCAGGAGTTGGTCGGTGATCATGAAGCGCAACGTGCGGCGGTGATGGACGCGGTCAGTTCGCACTTCCGTCCAGAGTTCATCAACCGTATCGATGAAGTCGTGGTGTTCGAGCCGTTGGCGCGAGATCAGATTGCTGGCATCGCCAATATTCAGCTGGGCCGTCTGCGCAGTCGTCTGGTTGAACGCGAGCTGAAACTGGAGCTGACCCCTGAGGCGCTGGATAAGCTGATCGCGGTGGGCTACGACCCGGTGTATGGCGCACGGCCTCTGAAGCGTGCAATACAACGTTGGATCGAAAACCCGTTGGCGCAGTTGATTCTTTCAGGTCGCTTCTTGCCTGGCTCCAGCGTGACCGGTTCAGTGGTCAACGACGAGATTGTTTTCGGCTGATTCGTTGATCGCTTCTATATAGAGAGAGGCCCTCCTGGTGAGGGCCTTTTTATTAGCGCGGATTTAGCGATGAAAAACCGAGATGTTGGGTGTAAGCGGGGCTATCCGAAATAAATCGCAAATCATTGTCTTAAATGCAGTTTTAAGGGTTGACAGTCTTTTTTAAAATTGTAGAATAGCGCGCCTCAGAGACGCGAACGTAGCGATGCAAACGGGTCATTGAGGCTGAAATAAGCAGCAAATTCAGCGCAGTAGTTGTAGAAGTTACGTCTGAAATGCATAGTTCCGCGATAGCTCAGTTGGTAGAGCAAATGACTGTTAATCATTGGGTCCCTGGTTCGAGTCCAGGTCGTGGAGCCATTTTCATCAAGATGTAGCATATCGGGGTATAGCGCAGTCCGGTAGCGCGCCTGCTTTGGGAGCAGGATGTCAGGAGTTCGAATCCCCTTACCCCGACCATTTTTGGGTCGTTAGCTCAGTTGGTAGAGCAGTTGGCTTTTAACCAATTGGTCGTAGGTTCGAATCCCACACGACCCACCATTTTTGGCTTCAAGGTAACCCTTGAAGCCGAATCTTATAGATCTGATGCCGAGAGTGTCAGGTCGCAGACAGCTGGTTGAGGTGTCTTTAAAGTTTCAACCGGGGTATAGCGCAGTCCGGTAGCGCGCCTGCTTTGGGAGCAGGATGTCAGGAGTTCGAATCCCCTTACCCCGACCATTTTCTACTCATGTACATGGGTTGAAGATCAAGGCCAGATGCCACTCGCATCGAAGCCAAACAAAAAAGGCGTCCTTCGGGACGCCTTTTTTGTTTCTGACATACCGCCTTCTTCGCGAATAAATTCGCTCCCACAGGGATATGCAATCTTTTGTGGGAGCGAATTCATTCGCGAAGGGCAGAATACGGTGTATCAGACTGTACCTGTCACTCAGTGCAGCTTCATCCTCGGCTCTGTTCCACGCCCAATCCGGCTGCCGAGCATCAGCATCGCGGTGCGGAACATGCCATACAGCGCCATTTGATGCATGCGGTACAGCGAGATATAGAACATCCGCGCCAACCAGCCTTCGAGCATCACGCTGCCCATCAGGTTGCCCATCAAGTTACCCACTGCCGAAAAACTCGACAGGGATATCAGCGAACCGTAATCACGGTAGGTGTATTCCGGCAACGTCTTGCCTTCGATTCTGAGCAGTAGCGACTTCGCAAGCAAAGACGCTTGCTGGTGTGCTGCCTGCGCTCGGGGTGGGACGTTGCGATCGGTGCCTGGCTGCGGGCAGGCCGCGCAGTCGCCGAAGGCAAAGATGTTGTCGTCGCGCGTGGTTTGCAGGGTAGGGCGCACTTGTAGTTGGTTGATGCGATTGCTTTCCAGTCCATCCAGGTCTTTAAGGAACGCTGGCGCCCGGATCCCCGCCGCCCAGACTTTCAACGTAGCCGGAATGACCTGGCCGCTGACAGTGATCAAACTGTCGGCCGTGACTTCGCTGACGGCTGCGTTGGTCAGCACCGTGACGCCGAGCTTCTCCAGGGTTTGATGCACAGGCCCGCCAATGCGCTCCGGCAGCGCTGGAAGCACCCTTGGGCCAGCCTCTATCAAGGTGATGCGCAGGTTCTCCGGTTTAATCCGGCCCAGCCCGTAAGACGCCAGTTCATGCGCTGCGTTATGAAGTTCAGCTGCCAGCTCGACGCCTGTTGCGCCCGCGCCGACGATGGCCACAGTGATTTCTTCGGTCAGGTCGGTTTGCCCGGCATGCGCGCGCAGGTAGCGATTGAGCAACAGTTGATGGAAACGCTCGGCCTGCTGGCGGGTATCCAGGAACAGGCAATGCTCGGCCGCGCCCAGGGTATTGAAATCATTGGTGGTGCTGCCGACGGCGATGACCAGCGAGTCATAGTCTAGGCTGCGTGCCGGCACCAGCTCATTGCCGTTTTCATCCAGCGTCGCCGCCAGATGCAGTTGCCGATTTTCACGGTTAAGGCCGGTCATGCGGCCGAGCTGGAACTGAAAATGATTCCACTTGGCTTGCGCCACGTAGTTCAGTTCGTCTTCGTAAGAGTTCAGCGAACCGGCGGCCACTTCATGCAGTAGTGGCTTCCAGATGTGCGTCAGGTTGGCGTCGACCAGCACAACGCTGGCGGTACCGCGCTTACCCAAGGTTTTACCCAGACGGGTAGCCAGCTCGAGACCGCCAGCGCCTCCGCCGACGATAACAATGCGATGAGTCATAGGGTGTTCTCATAAGGCTTAAGGAATTCGGGGGCGGAATCGAGGTTCTATCCGTGCGAGCGCCAAGCGGCTCATAGCGTCAGATAGCTCAACAAGCGGCTCAACAGACCCAGACCAATCGTAACCGCCAGCACCACCACAAGCAGCAGCCATGGCCGAAAAGGCCGGCGCTCGACTTGATGCTGTGGGGTCTGTAGGTACTCTTCGACACGTTGCTGGTCGTCAGGGTTCAGGCGACTGGTCATTTGAGCCTCATGGGATAGGCGAAAATACGTGGGTGGGAGTGTAGTCGTGAAAGTCAGACTGTCTGAGCGTCAGGCTTGAATGAGCTCAAGGGGTTCGACGCAAAGGGCGTCGTCCAGGCGAATGATTCCGCTTTGTAGCACCCTTGCGGTTATTCCACCATGGCCGCGTACGGCCTGGAAAGTGCCGTGTCCCAGTCGTTGTTCGAGCCGGGCGCAGGGTTGGCACCAGCCCGTGGTTTCCAGAATGGCCTGACCCACTCTGAAGCGCCGACCCTTGAGGCTGAACAGGTTGATGCCGCTGATCACCAGATTGCGTCGCAGGTCTTGGGGCACGATGGGGTTTTTCTCGGTGCGACTCATTAACGAGCTGACTACGGCCAAATGCTCCCACTGGATCAGCGTCACTTGCCGTGCGTTACGCGGGCCTGGCCGCGAGTGATCGCCAGTCAAACCGGCTTCGCGGCGGGCTTCCACCGCCTCAAGCTCGATCATGTCGACGCGGGACTCGGGGCGCACGCCGATCCAGCGCACTTGGCCTTGCTGAGGGACGTCGGCCAGCAATGCTTGCAGCGGGCTCATGTGTAACGGGTTCATAAACTGATTCCAACATCAAAAACGACGCTGCGACCCAGGTTGGTTCGCAGAAAGTCTGGCGCATCCGGGTGGGCGAACAGCACGCGGGCGAAGGTCGGGCCGACCAGCGATAACGAGCGCCAGCCTTGGCGCAGGTATTCCGTGGGCGGCGGGAAATGGCTGTTCAGGTCGAGCACTTCACGTTTGAGACTGGCAAAGGCAATGATGTCCAGTTCGCCCAGATCCAGCCCTCGTTCGCCGTAGTTGTGTGCTTTTTTACGCAAAGTGGGTGCCAGGCGCTGCAACAATTCATGGGCCGCGATGCGCTTGGGTTTCGCCTCGCGCCGCACGAGTTGGCTCAACGAAAACGCACTGCGCCGCCGTTGTAATTCTTCGCGCCACTCATCGTTCAGGCGCCGACCTTCGTCGAGCACAAAGAACACTTCGAAACTGGCGTCGCGAAACAGCACGTCCGGCGGTTCTTGCCCGGCCGGGGCGAAGTCTTCATTACGGTGCGGGATGTTCAGGCCTTGGAGCAAACGCTGGCAAACCCAACGCTCACGCTCCCACTTTCGCGCATTGGAGAGGAACGCGTTGGCTTGTTCGGCCTGAATCGTAAGCAGGCGTAAATAGTCTGAGTCATCCATGGACCAAGCTTAGCGTTCATTTTGATACTGAAAAATAAAGTCTATCGGACTTTTTGCCGAGTAACCCCTGTCTGCGGCGTCAGGCTAACGGCAAAGGTTTGAGGCTCATCCGCCTTCAGGGCTCAGGTTCGAAGAGGCTGTTTGTTTGAGTGGCCGGGATGGAGTGTTGCGTGCGTGAAATTTAAATGATAGTTTTTCATGAAATTATAAAAGAATAATTTCACAGGCGTTTGTATGTTTCAGCAATCAACCCCGCGCGTTGCCCGCTATTACGCTCACCTTTTGGAGCGCCTGGCATGAACAAACAAGAAGAAATCGCCGCCTTGGCGATCCTTATTCACGATCTACGCAAGCACAAAAAATACACCCTAAAGGAACTGGCAGACAAAATCGGCCGTTCCGTCGGCTTTCTCTCGCAAGTCGAGCGTGGCTTGTCACGGCCCACCGTGGCGGACTTGACGGCGATCAGCGAAACCTTTGGGGTGCCGACCACCTATTTTTACAGTTTATCTAAACCCAAGGAGCTGCCTTGGGTTACCCGGCCGGATGAGCGACGCACACTGTATTACGCCAACGGGATTACCGACATTTTGGTCTCGCCGAAGATGAAGGCCGCCTTCTCCATGCTCGAAAGCCAACTGGAGGCCGGTGCCAGCAGTGGCGAGCGGCACTTGAGCGACAGCTCCGAGCAGGGCGGCTATGTCCTGGAAGGCGAGTTGACGCTGTGGCTGAAGGATGACGAGGCGCCAGTCACCTTGTACCCCGGCGACAGTTTTCAACTGGCCAGCCATGCCCATTGTCGCTACGGCAACCTCACGGATCAGCTCACCCGCGTTCTCTGGGTTTACACCTGATAACACCGACAAAAATCAAAGGAAGAACAACAATGGATGCTGCGTGCTCTGATCTGCTGGCTGAGGTTCGTGCTTTTCGCCAACGCTACCCCGAGGTGCGTTACGTCGACCTGATTTCCCTGGACATTCCCGGGCATTTTTACGGCAAGCGCTATCCGCTGGAGATGCTCGAGAAGGTTGCCGCTGGCAGTGCCCTTAAGCTGCCGCAGAACTGCGTGCTGCTGGGTGCGCAGGGCGGACTGTTCAAAATCGGCGACTACTGTTTCAACGACGGCGACCCGGATGCGGTCCGCCGTTTGGTGCCCGGCACGCTCAAACCGGTGAGCTGGGAAGCACAGCCCATGGGGCAGATGCTGATTACCTCGGATGGCACTGAGAAGCCGATCGTCTTCGAGCCACGGGAAGTCCTGGCGCAGGTACTGGCACGGCTGCGCGGCAAGGGCATTCACCCGGTGGTGGCCTTCGAGCTGGAGTTCTATCTGTTCGATAAACAGCTGCGCGATGGTCAGCCACAATTCCCCCGCGATCTGTTGACGGACGATGCTGATGATCAGCCGAATATGCACATCGAACGGCTGTCGCGTTTTGCCCCGGTGCTCGATGAGATGGTCGAGACGGCGCGGGCCCAGGGCATCGATACCACGGTGATCACTGCCGAACTGGGTCCGGGTCAATTCGAGATCAATTTTGGTCACCTCGATGACGGCCTGCGTGCCGCCGACTGGGCGGCGCTGTTTTGCCGCAGCACGCGTGGTGTCGCCCTTAAGCACGGCTATCGCGCCAGCTTCATGGCCAAGCCCTACCTGTCGCACCCGGGCAGCGGCATGCACGTGCATGTCAGCCTCTACGACACGCAGGGCAATAATCTGCTGGCCGCTAACCATCAGCAGGCGCTGCGCCATGCGGTGGCCGGTTGCCTGGAGCTGCTACCGCATTGCATGCCGATCTTCGCGCCGAACCAGAATGGAATGCGCCGTTTGGGTGGCACGGTGAACGTGGCGACGCGAGCCAGCTGGGGTTTTGAGAATCGCGATGCCTGCTTACGGGTTCCCGACTCGGATTCGAAAAATCTGCGGATCGAGCATCGCCTGGCTGGCGCTGACGCTAACCCGTATCTGGTTCTGGCGGCGATTTTGGTTGGGCTGGAACAAGGCCTGGAAGCCGGCCGGGAGCCGATCACATCGCTCAACGAAGACCGCAGCAGTGGTATCGACTTCCCGCTGGAAATGCTCGAAGCGGTGCGCGCCATGCAGCATCAGCCACAGCTGCGCGAGGGCCTGGGTGCAGAGTTTGTCGATGTCTACTGCGAGAACAAACGCCAGGACCATTTGGCCTTCATGCAAGAGATCAATGCACGGGAATACCGCTGGTACCTGTAAACGACGGCTGGCGGTTGTTGTGCCCTGTCGAATAACCTATAAGTGATTGATAAATAAATAATAAATGTTATTAAATTTTCAGCCAAACGCTGATCCCCTGTAGGAGGCATCGCCGCGTCTTCGACGCTGCGCTGTCGCGCAGCAAACTGGGTCCTGTAGCTGCCGAAGGCTGCGATAGGCCGGGGTCGCGGGCGACCGGTACGACCTTCAGCGGTCTCAAGAAAACGACCGGTTCCCGGTCGGACGCGACCCCGGGGCGATCGCAGCCTTCGGCAGCTCCTACAGGGATCAGCGTTTGTCTTAAAATTTTATTTATTTTTCAAATAGTTACAGGTTGTTTGATGGGGGCGCGCTTGCCCGCGATAAGCCGGGGTCGCGCTCGACCCGAAGGGCCTTCCTGCGACATCGGCGCCACCCCACTTGCGACTGCTTCGGTCGGACGCGACCCCGGGCCGATCGCAGGCAAGCTGAACTGGTCAAGTAATTCTGGACACCTGTTAAGGTTTACGCCGCCATTTGCTCCATAGCTATCGGTGATTGATAACCGTTATAGCTGTGGAGTCTGGTGCGGTTGTAGTACATCAAATAGCTCATTACATCAGCTCGCGCTTCTGCTTCCGTGGCATAGCCCTCAGGGGGTACCCACTCTGACTTCAAGCTTCCAAAAAAACGCTCCATAGGTGCGTTATCCCAGCATTCGCCTTTACGACTCATGCTTTGCCCCATTTCCAGCGCTGTCAGTTCGTCGCGAAATTTGTGGCTGGTGTACTGACAACCCTGATCCGAGTGAAACAGAACTTGCTTAGGCCGTCCCCGAAGCTCGCCAGCCATCTTCAACGCCTCACAGGCCAGCGTGGCATCGGAGATCATCGATAGCGCCCAGCCCACGATACGACGGGCATACAGGTCTAATACAGCCGCCAAATACAACCATCGTTTACCGGCTTTTATGTACGTTATATCGCCGAGCCATACCTGGTTCGTGGCCTCAACCTTGAACTTGCGTTTGAGCTCATGGGGAGCTATCAGCGCTTCTGTACCGGAGGACTTGTACTTGTGCGGTCGACGTTGATGACTGACGATATTGGCCTCCCTCATCAAGCTGCGGGCCATGTAACGTCCCACCTGATGACCCTGCGCCTGCAACGCCTTGGACAGCATCCTTGTGCCCGCAGCCCCTCGTGAAGTTGTATGTATTTTAACGGCGGCGACCTTGAGCTGCTCTCGTTGCTTGTTAACTCGGCCACGACGACTGAGCCAGTCATAGAAGCTGCTGCGGTTGACTTCCAATACCCGGCAACAACGTTTAATGCCGTAATGCTCGCCCAGCCCTTCGATCAGTACAAACGATCTTTGGAGTCCGACAGCAGGAGAGCACCAGCCTTTTTTAAGATTTCGATGTCCATGTCTTTTTGCTTGAGAAGGGCTTCGAGATGTTGAATACGCTTTTGCTCAGGTGTGATTGCCTTGGTTCCGACTGGCGCTTTTCCCTGACGCTCCTTGCGCAACTGATCAACCCACCGACGCAGTGCGGTCAGACCGATATTCATGTTGGCGCAGACATCTTGGACAGACTTATTCTCGTCCAACACCAAGGCAGCAGCCTTGAGCTTGAACTCGGTGGAGTAGGAAACCCGCATGGCTTTAGTCAATTTACACCTCTGATTTGGGCGCCATCATAGCGCCCGATGAAGGTGTCCAGAATCATTAGGCCAGTTCAAGCCTGCTCCCACGGGAATTCAGAGAGAACCAAACACCCCGTTTGCTGCGCGACAACGCGGCGTCGAAGACGGGTGATTATTTTCTGACGTAGTAGATCAACTGTGGGAGCAGGCTTGCCTGCGAAGAGGCTGGCTGCGAAGGCGGCTCAACTGACACATCACGATCTCACAGTTTGCTGCGCGACAGCGCGGCGTCGAAGACGGGGGGAGCCCTCCTGTAGGCGAACGCCATCATCAGATTGACGGGCCGGTGCAGATGCTCGACGCCTGCGCGCTTACTTGCGTCGTCCGATCAGCTGCAGGAACTCTTGACGGGTCGTGCTGGATTCACGGAATGCGCCCAGCATGACCGATGTGTTCATCACCGAGTTCTGCTTCTCAACCCCGCGCATCATCATGCACATGTGCTTGGCCTCGATCACCACCGCTACACCGGCGGCACGGGTGACCTCTTGTATTGCTTCGGCAATCTGTCGGGTGAGGTTTTCCTGGATCTGCAAACGCCGCGCGTACATATCAACGATGCGTGCGATTTTCGAGAGCCCCAGCACTTTGCCGGTAGGAATGTAGGCCACGTGAGCCTTGCCGATGAAAGGCAGCAAATGGTGTTCGCACAGCGAGTAGAGCTCAATGTCCTGGACGATCACCATTTCATCGCTTGAAGAGCTGAACAGTGCGCCGTTGACCACGGTTTCAAGGCTTTTTCCATAGCCGTTACACAGGTATTGCATCGCCTTGGCCGCACGCTTCGGCGTATCGAGCAAGCCTTCTCGCTGCGGGTTTTCGCCAATGGCCGAGAGAATCTCACGGTACTGATTAGGCAGTTGGTCATTCATTGAATAGCGTCCTTGCAGGCTCGGCCTTTGATAAGCGTCTTTAAATGCTGAAGATTCATGAAGGGGGCTGGACTCGGAGGTGTTGGGGCAACAGCGGGATGAAGCTGGGCTTGGCGCAGCAGTCAGCGGGATGTTCGCTTAAGGTTGATGACAGGAGGAGGGCAGTGGCGCAGTGCTGGGTACCTGACCAGTACGACATCTTGCCAGCTGCCCTCCGGATAAAAAGTTATACGAAAAATAATTATTTGTACAATTATTTGGCGATAAATCCTCGAAATAAGCGAATATACTTGTACAAAATGAGGATTTATCGCTAATTGCGTACAATATTTTACGGCGTGACAGTCATGGTTTACACATGAGAATTCAGCTTATTGCGGCCACATCTTGCAGGGTTACCTCGCCCTGAAGGCGCCAGGCGCTGCAACGCCACCGGTAAATGCAAAATCCCTGACTGAGCCACGCAGACTGTGTGAAAACTTGGCATTTCTCGCCACAGTTTAAGAAAATGCCTCCATCGGAAGTGTACAGAACCCAGTTTGCTGCGCTACAGCGCGGTGTCGAAGACGGGGGGAGTCTTCCTGTCGGCGAACGCCATCATCAGGTCTTCAACCAAGGCTTGCTGGGCCTCGCTCGGCTGGCGGCCGCAGTGACTTGTCAGATGAAACTGCACATTGAACCCCAGCGTTTCCGGCCCAAGCGGCTGTAGCAGGCCGCGGGCTTCCCAGGGCGCTGCGACATGACGGGGCAGGTAGCCGATGTGTGCGCCAGAAAGAATAAAGGTCAGGCTACCTTCAATCTGTTCGGTGCGTGCGCTGCTGTGGCTGGGCAGGAATGGCTCGGCAGCGCTGATGAAGCGGTAGGGGTGGTGCACGCTGTCACAGGCGTCGAGCTGTGCCTGGCTGGGACAGGGTGCCCCAAACAACGGATGACCCTTGCCGCAATACAGCCGTTGTTGTTCGTTGAACAGCGGTTGGTAACTGAGCGCGCTTTGCTGGCCGGAGAAGTAACCAATGGCCAGGTGCAGCTGGTCCTGCAGCAGGCGGCGCTCCAGCTCGGCGGGCATGGCACTGAACAGTTCGATTTGCACCGCCTGGCTGCGCTGACGAAATCTCCCAATGGCTTGCGCTACGCACTCAAGCATCTGTGAGTCGAGGGCTTCGGACAGGCCGATAGACAGTTCGCCGAGCAGTTTGTCGGCCATGCCCTGGGCTTCACCCTTGAACAGTTCGATGGAGGCGAACAGCTTGCGCGTGGCTTGCAGTACCAACTCTCCCTTGGGCGTCAGGCGAAAGCCAGCCTTGCCGCGCTCGCACAGGCGATAACCAAGGCGGGTTTCGAGCTTGGCCATCTGCGTGCTGATGGTCGACTGGCCAATGCGAAGTTCACCTTGGGCGGCGCTGAAACCACCACATTCCACCACGCAGACAAACAAGCGCAGTAATTGCAGATCAAGGTCGCGTACCTGGTTGAGCATGGCCGTTCCAAACATTGATGAAGATGAATGCCAAGGTAGCACGCTTCATATTTATTCAATTCATGGGCCGACATAGGATGCTTGCACCGTTGCTAACTGAGGAGTCATGTCATGCGGGCTTTGATGGGTTTGTTGTGCTTGGGGCTGGGTGTCGGGGCTCAAGCCGCCGATACGCAGTTGAATATCTACAGCTGGTCCGAGTACGTCCCGGAGTCGGTATTACAGCGTTTCAAGAATGAGACTGGAATTGAGGTCAAATACGACGTCTTCTCCAGCGCCGATGAGCAGGACAGCAAGTTGCTCACTGGAGGCAGTGGTTACGATGTGGTGTTTCCCTCCGCCAACTCACTGGCGGTGGCGATCAAAGCCAAGGCTGTGCAACCGATCGAGCACGCGCAGTTGACGCATTACACCAACCTCGACCAGGACCTGCTGCTCAAGTTGGCTTCCAGTGATCCCGGTAATCAGTATGGGGTGCCTTACGCCTGGGGCACGGTGGGCCTGGGCATCAACAAGCAGGCAGTGGCCAAGCGGATTCCCGATGCGCCGGTGAACAGCCTGGATCTGTTGTTCAAACCCGAATACGCCAGCAAGCTCAAGGATTGCGGCATCGCTGTACTGGATTCTCCGCAGGAAGTGATTAGCATCGCGCTCAACTACCTCGGCCACTCGCCCTACAGCACTGATGCAAACGAGCTGAAACAGGTACAGCAACTGCTCGCCCAACTGCAACCGAACCTGCGTTATGTCAACAGCAGCCGGGAGATCGACGACCTGGCCAAAGGCGAGGTTTGCCTGACCCTAGTCTACAACGGCGACGCCTCTACGGCCGCAGCCCGAGCCAGTGAGTCCAAGCAGCCGTTCGAGGTGATCTACCGGATTCCGCGCGAAGGCACGTTGATCTGGTTCGACTCCATGGCGATTCCAGTGGATGCGCCACACCCGCAAGCCGCGCGGGCCTTTATCGACTTCATGTTGCGCCCGGAGTCCATTGCCGCACTGACCAATAGTCTGTTCTATGCCAACGCCAACAAGGCCGCCACGGCGCTGGTCGATACGGCAGTCACCAGTGACCCGGACATCTATCCGTCGCAGGAGGTCCGTGCACGGTTGTTCAGCGAGAAACTGCTGCCGCTAAGCGTGCAGCGTGAACGCTCACGTCTGTGGACCACGTTCCGCACCAAAATTTGAGGAGTCCGACATGGAAGTATTTCAGGGTAACGACCAGGCCATCACCCGTGACAGTTTGTATGGCACCCATTCCGAACCCACCTACGCCGGCGTTACCAGCTTCATGCGCCGGCGCTACACCAGGGATCTGCGCGGCGTCGATCTGGTGGTCAGCGGCGTGCCGTTCGACACCGCCACCACCAACCGCCCAGGTACCCGTTTCGGGCCGCGGGCGATCCGTGCGGCCTCGATCCAGAGTGCCTGGGAGCGCCATTATCCATGGGAGTTCGACCCCTTCGACCATCTGGCGGTCATCGACTACGGTGATTGCAACTTCGATCATAGCCGGCCGCAGCAAACACCGGCGGCCATCGAAGCGCATGCCGACCACATCCTTGAAGCCGGCTGCGCCATGCTGACCCTGGGCGGCGATCACTTCATCAGCTATCCACTGCTCAAGGCCCATGCCAAAAGGCACGGCCCACTGTCACTGGTGCACTTCGATGCACACAGCGATACCTGGCCGGATGCCGACGACAGTGTGCAGGGCATTAATCACGGAACAATGTTTTATCACGCCGCCCTCCAGGGATTAGTGGATCCATCCCGCTCGGTACAGATCGGCCTGCGCACCACCAATGATGACGTGATGGGCTTCCAGGTGATCGACGCCCGGCAGGTGCATCGCAACTCGCCGGAGGTGATCGCCGAGCTAATCCGTGCGCGGGTAGGTGATAACCCGGTGTACCTGACCTTCGACATCGACTGTCTCGACCCAGCCTTCGCACCCGGCACCGGCACGCCGGTCTGCGGCGGGTTGAGTACGCATCAAGCGCTAGAGATTCTGCGTGGCTTGCGAGGCATCAATCTGGTCGGTATGGATGTGGTGGAGGTTTCGCCGCCTTACGACAACGCCGAAGTGACTGCGTTGGCCGGTGCGACCATCGCCATGGAAATGGTTTGCTTGTACACCGCCCGGCACAAGCTGTAGGTGCGCCACGCCGGGCGTGTTAACTAGGCAGGGTTATCTGTTACGACTGAAAGCCCGAATGAGGCGGTGTAGACTGCAAAACATGCATTCATGCCGTTTCAGGAAGGAGAAAACCTTTGAAATTTTGGTCGGTACTCGTGCTCTGCCTTTTACCATTGGGTGCGCAGGCGCTTGACGTCGGCGAGCAGGTGGCGCCATGGACGTTGCTCGATCAGTTCGATCAGGCCTATACCCTGAATGATCAGGCGCAAACACTGCTCGTCGCCCGGAGCATGGGCGCCGCCAAGGTGGTGAATGCGGCGTTGCAGGGCAAACCGAAGGGTTATCTTGAGGCACGCCATACCGTATTCGTTGCCGATATTCAGAAGATGCCGGCAGTGGTTGCCAAGCTGTTCGCGGTGCCCGCCATGCGCGCTTATTCCTATCGGGTCATGCTCGATCGCGAAGCCCGGGTCGTGCCGCGTTACGCCGGTGATCCCGACAAGGTGCTATGGCTGCAGTTGCACAACGGACAGTTAGTCAAAGAACAGCAATTCAGCACGGCCGATGAGTTGCGTGCAGCACTTGATCAGCCATGATCAGCGCGCACGTCCTGTCCTCGGCAACCATGACCCTTGGCTGGCTGCTGTATATGCCCGTGGTGCTGTGGGCGGTATGGCGTTCGCCGTGGGTCGAGCTGTTTACCGACAGTCGCCGCCAGCATCTGCTGTTCGGGACGGTCTTCGCGCTGTTTCTGCTATGGCTGGTGCGGCGCGATTTTGATACCGGTGTGTCGTACCACTTCATCGGTATGACCGCCGTCACCTTGGTGCTTGATTGGCCGTTGGCGATTGTCGGTGGGCTGGTGGCGCAGCTGGGTTTGGTGGCGCTGGGGCGACAGGATCTTGCTGCGCTGGGCGTGAATGGCATTTTGCTAGTCGTGTTGCCGGTGCTCGTGACCGAAGCCTGCGCGGTCGTGGTGGAGCGGGCGCAACCGAAAAACCCCTTCGTGTATATCTTCTGCTCAGGCTTTTTAGCCGCTGCATTGTCGGCCTTGTTGTGCCTGTTGCTGGGGCTAGGCGTGCTGTGGTGGGACGGCTTGTTCGCCATGCCGGAGTGGCTGGAGGATTTTATCGGCTATCTGTGGCTGATCATTTTTCCCGAGGCGTTCATCAACGGCATGGTGATCAGTGCGCTGGTGGTTTATTGCCCTGAATGGCTTGAGACGTTCAACCGCACCCGCTACCTGCAAGCCCCGTGGAAAGATGAGGGGCCGCGCAAGGGTGATCGCTGATCGTGACAATCAGCGATCACGCTTGATCACTGCTCGCGTGACGGTAAATCGCCGGAGAACAGTTCGTCTTCGGCATCCGGGCTGACGGGGATCGCATTTTCTCCTGCAGCCCAAGCGCCCAGATCGATCAGCTTGCAGCGATCAGAGCAGAAAGGGCGAAACGGGCTGACAGTGCCCCATTCCACGGGCGCGCCGCAGGTTGGGCAGTCGATGGTCATGGGTTTGCTCATGGTTGGCCTCCACGCAAGGTTAAATAAAAGTGATGCAGGCGCTCGACTTCGCTTTTCAGCCACGCGGGATCGCGGTCGTTGATCAGCACATCATCGGCATGACTCAGGCGATGTTTGCGGTTGGCCTGAACCTTGAGAATGGCCTGCACCTGCTCTTCGCTGGTGTTGTCGCGCTGCATTGTGCGCTGGATCTGCAACGGCTCCGGCGCATCGATGACCAGCACGCGCTGAACCAGCTTGTACTGGCCAGACTCCACCAGCAGCGGCGACACCAGGATCGCATAGGGCGACTCGGCGCGGGCCAGGTAACTCATTATCTCCTGGCCTATCAGCGGATGGAGCAACGTTTCCAGCCAGCGGCGTTGCTCGGGGTCTTGAAAAATCAGCCCGCGCAGTGCGCTGCGATCCAGTTGACCATTGGGCTGAAGCACCTTGGCGCCAAAATGCTCGACGATTTTCGCCAAGGCCGGGCGACCGGGTTCAACCACCCAGCGTGCGGCATTGTCGGCGTCCACCAAATGAACGCCAAGGTCGATAAAGTGCTGCGCCGCAGCGCTTTTGCCACTACCGATGCCGCCGGTAAGGCCTAAAGTCCAGTGTTTGAAAGCAGGGTTGGTCATTTGAAACCGGCGAACTGCAGGTAGGAAGCGGTTATTTGACCACCCCAGAGCAAAGCAATCCACCCTGCAATGGCCAGATAAGGACCAAAGGGGATCGGCGTGCTGGTTTTGGCATTGCGCAACCGCAGCAGAATCAGGCCCAGCACCGCACCCACCAGCGACGACAGCAGAATCGTCAACGGCAGAATCTGCCAGCCACCCCAGGCCCCCAGCATGGCCAGCAACTTGAAGTCACCGTACCCCATGCCTTCCTTGCCCGTGACCAGCTTGAACAACCAAAACACCAGCCACAGGCTCATGTACCCGGCCACTGCGCCCCACAAGGCGTCGTGCAGGCTGGTGAACAGGCCGAAGGTGTTCACGATCAAACCCAGCCACAACAGCGGCAGCACCAGCGCATCAGGCAACAGTTGATGCTCGGCGTCGATCAAGCTCATCGCCAACAAGCCCCAGCTCAACACCAACATCGCCGCCGCCGGCCAGCCAAAACCGAAATGCCAGGCGACAAAGGCCGAGAGCAAACCACAGGCGAGTTCAACCAGCGGGTAGCGCTTGCTGATGGGGGCTTTGCAGCTGGAGCATTCACCACCGAGGAACAGGTAGCTGATGACCGGCAGGTTTTCCCAGGCGCGAATGGTGTGCGCGCAGTGGGGGCATTGGGAGTGGGGGAGCATGAGGTTGAACGTTGCGCCGATGGGCTCGGCGGGCAGCCCCAGTATTTCGCGGGCCTGGGTTTTCCAGTCGAGTTCAAGCATTTTTGGAAGACGGTAGATCACTACGTTGAGGAAGCTGCCGATCAGAAGGCCCAGGATCAGGGTGGATAAAACAAAGGCCAGCGGTGAGCTGGCCAGGAAATCGAGGAGGGGCATGTTTAGACCACAGAACCGAGCTTGAAGATGGGAAGGTACATGGCGACAACCAGACCGCCGACAACGATGCCGAGAACCACCATGATAAAGGGCTCCATAAGGCTGGTCATGTTATCGACCATGTTGTCGACTTCGTCCTCGTAATAGGTAGCAACCTTGTCGAGCATTCCGTCAAGCGATCCGGACTCCTCGCCAATGGCCGCCATTTGGATGGCCAAGGTAGGAAACACGCCGGTAGTGCGCATGGAAAAATTCAACTGCATGCCGGTTGAGACGTCTTGCTTGACCCGAAGTACCGCGTTCTTGAATACAATATTGCCTGTCGCGCTGGCCACTGAGTCCAGCGCTTCGACCAAGGGCACGCCGGCAGCAAAGGTCGTAGACAGTGTGCGAGCGTATCGGGCGACCGACGATTTATAAATAAGCGGGCCAATAATCGGTAATTTCAACAGGCCCCTGTCCAGTCCGTCGCGAAACCGTTGCGAATGTTTGTGTGCATATTTGAAGCTGAAAACGGCGGCGACAACGGCTGCAATGGCGATCCACCACCAATCCTGCAACAACTGGGACAGGCCTATCACCATCAGGGTAAACGCTGGTAACTCTGCACCAAAGCCAGCAAAAACAGTTTGAAATTGTGGCACTACTTTGATCAACAGAATGGCCGACACAATAAAGGCTACGACCAATACCGCGATGGGGTAGGTCATGGCTTTTTTGATTTTGGCTTTCAGCGCTTCGGTTTTCTCTTTGTAGGTCGCGACCCTTTCCAATAAGGTCTCTAGCGCACCAGCCTGCTCCCCGGCGTCCACCAGACTGCAATAAAGATCGTCGAAATATTGGGGTTTCTTGCGCAGCGCCGTGGCAAAACTATTGCCTGCGGCCACCTCCTGTTTAATGTCCTCCACCAGCTTTCGCATCGTAGGGTTATCAAAGCCTTCACCTATGATGTCGAAAGATTGCAGCAGCGGAACACCGGCTTTCATCATGGTCGACATCTGCCGGGTAAACAGGGCGATATCCAGCGGTTTGATTTTTTTCCCGGCACTAAAAATCGAAGTGGATTTTTTGCGTACTTTACTGGGCGTGATGCCTTGTTTACGCAACAGCGCCCTGATTAATGCCGGGTTGTGCCCACTTAATTCACCCTTCAGTTTGGTGCCTTTCCGGTCGATGCCTTCCCAGGCGTAAACACTGACTTTGACTGCTATGGTCGCCATGTTCAGTCCTTGGTGACGCGGTTGATTTCTTCAAGGCTCGTAAGGCCCTGCATGGCCTTCATCAGGCCGGACGTACGCAGGTCATTAAAACCGTCTTTACGCATCTGGATACCGATATCGATGGCGTTGCCTTCCTCCATGATGATCCGTGAAAGCGCCGGGGTGTTTTTAACCACTTCGTAAATCCCGATACGGCCTTTGTAACCGCCATTGCAATGCTCGCAACCGACGGGGGCATAAATTTTGAAGCTGCCGATACGATCCGCGGGGAACCCTTCCTTGATCAGGGTTTCACGCGGAATATCGATTTCTTTTTTGCAATAGGTACAGAGCTTACGGGCCAGACGCTGGGCGATGATCAAGTTGATCGCGGTCGCGACGTTGAACGCTGCCACACCCATGTGGTGCAAGCGGGTCAGGGTTTCTGCCGCGCTGTTGGTGTGCAGGGTGGACATGACCATGTGCCCGGTCTGCGAAGCCTTGATCGCAATTTCGGCCGTCTCCAGGTCGCGAATCTCACCGACCATGATCACGTCCGGGTCCTGACGCAGAAACGCACGCAATGCCTGGGCAAAATCCATCCCCTGTTTCGGGTTGACGTTAACCTGGTTGATGCCTTCCAGGTTGATCTCCACCGGGTCTTCCGCAGTGGAGATGTTGATGTCCACGGTATTAAGAATATTCAGGCCGGTGTACAGCGAAACGGTTTTACCCGAGCCCGTGGGGCCGGTCACCAAAATCATGCCCTGTGGCTGCTTCAACGCCGCCAGGTACAGCGCTTTTTGATCGGGTTCATAACCCAAGGCATCGATACCCATCTGGGCACTGGACGAGTCGAGAATCCGCATGACGATTTTTTCGCCCCACAAGGTGGGCAACGTGTTGACTCGAAAATCGATCGATTTGGTTTTTGAGATGCGCAGCTTGATCCGGCCATCCTGCGGCCGGCGCCGCTCGGAAATATCCAGCCCGGCCATCACCTTCAAGCGCGCCGCGATTCGGTTGGCCAGATGGATTGGTGGTTTGGCGACTTCATGCAATATACCGTCGGTGCGCAGCCTTACCCGGTAGGATTTTTCGTAGGGTTCGAAGTGCAAATCCGATGAACCCAGTTTGATCGCGTCCAGCAGCATCTTATTGACGAAACGCACCACCGGCGCATCGTCGGCATCTTGCCCGGCGATGGCGTCCTGTTTCTTGTCGTCGGCAACCCCAACGTCCAACCCTTCTAGATCGACATCGGCCAGGTCGCCCATGTCGGAGGATTGGCCATCGAAAAATTTGTCGATGGCGTCGGTAAGTTTGTCGTCCTCCACCAGAATGGCTTCGGTGGCAAGGCCGGTGTTGAACTGGATATCAGTAATGGCCTGGTGGTTGGTCGGGTCCGAGATCCCGACGAACAGCTTGTTACCCCGCCGCCACAGGGGGATCACATGATGCTGACGAATCAGTTTTTCGCTGACCAGTTCTTTGGGTAAGCTCTCCTTGTCCAGGCTGCCCAAGTCAAGAAACGGCACACCAAATTGCTCGGAAGCAATTTCGGCCAGCACCAGGCTCTTCATCAGCTTGTTCTGCACCAGATAACTGACGAGGGAAACTTTGTCTCGCCGGGCTTGTTGATAAGCCTCCTGCGCAGTTTTTTCGTTGAGCAGTTCGGACAGCACCAATTGCTTGGCCAACCCAGTTAAAATGACATCAGCCATAAAGCCACCAGACACAGACAGTGTGAGGGTTATAGCGCAGTCGGGCAGCGCTGCCAAATACATGGATAGAAAGTGACGAAAATTGTCACTTAATACTCCCCTTGGAGTGTCAGCATTGAGAACGCATTCACGGAAAAGCTGCATTTCCTGTGTGATTCACAATTTGGCATGTACCGTGCTTTCTTCAGGAAGGACAATACTTAATTGACGTTGGAGACGTACTCATGAAGGCTCAAAAGGGCTTCACTCTTATTGAATTGATGATCGTTGTAGCGATCATCGGGATTCTGGCAGCTGTCGCAATTCCGGCATATTCAAAATATCAAGCCAAGGCAAAAATCACCGCCGCCCTGGCTGAAATTACGGCACTTAAGCCTGGGTTCGAAGACGTTGTTAATCAGGGCGTAGCTCCTGATGTGACATCGATCGGTGGTGTCGCCTCAACGGCGAACTGTGGGTTGGTCGTTACCGGTGCAACTAGCGGCGCAGGTACTCTTGTCTGCACCTTGGCCAACGCCCCGCCGGCGGTTTTTGGCAAGACGATCACACTTACTCGCGGAACTGATGGCTCTTGGGCCTGTTCGACAACGGCAACGGGTGATTACATTCCAAAAGGATGCCCATAGTAATCTGCGTCAGTTGATGCTTCAGACCCTTGGTTCGTAGGTGATGATAAAACGCCTCGCTTGAGAGAGTGAGCGTTTTGCTCTAGCTTCACCCTACATCCGCCGAAATAGCTCAGTCCGGTAGAGCAGCGCACTCGTAACGCGAAGGTCGTAGGTTCGATTCCTATTTTCGGCACCAGCGTCAAAAAAAAAGCCCGATCAACTGATCGGGCTTTTTCATGTCTGGCGGAAAGTCAGAGGCTCAGGCGCATCGACAAATCCACGGCCTTTATATCCTTGGTCAGTGCTCCAATGGAGATGTAGTCAACCCCGGTTTCGGCGATCGGCAGCAGGGTGGTGTCGTTGATGCCGCCGCTGGCTTCGAGTTTGGCGCGGCCGGCGGTGAGGCGGACGGCTTCGCGCATGTCGTCCAGGCTCAGTTCGTCGAGCATGATGATGTCAGCGCCTGCGGCGAGGGCCTGGTTGAGTTCGTCGAGGCTTTCGACTTCGATTTCCACGGGTTTGCCGGGGGCGATTTTGCGGGCGGCGGTGATGGCCCGGGCGATGCCGCCGCAGGCCGCGATGTGGTTTTCCTTGATAAGGAAGGCATCGAACAGGCCAATCCGGTGGTTATGGCAGCCGCCGCAGGTAACCGCGTATTTTTGCGCCATGCGCAGGCCCGGCAGGGTTTTACGGGTGTCCAGCAGCTTCACCTGGGTATTGGCCACTTTGTCAGCGTAGTGCTGTGCGCGAGTCGCGACGCCCGAGAGCATCTGCAGGAAGTTCAGCGCACTGCGTTCGCCGGTGAGCAATGAGCGCGCCGGGCCTTCCAGCTGGAACAACGCTTGATTGGGCGTGACCCGTTCGCCATCAGTGACGTGCCAGCGCACGGCAACACGGGGGTCCAACTGACGAAAAACCTCGTCCACCCACGCCGTGCCGCTGATTACTGCGGCGTCGCGAGTGATAACGGTAGCGTTGGCGAGGCGGTCTGCGGGGATCAATTGGGCGGTGATGTCGCCACTGCCAACGTCCTCAAGCAACGCGCAGCGCACGTTTGCTTCGATTTCGGCAGTCAGGTGGGCGAGGCGTAGATTCGGCATAGCGGGCTCCACTTACTAAGTGGCCCGAGTATAAGGCACCCCACCGCAGCAACCCACCCCATGACACGCCCCTTATCTGATGCCTTGGCATGCAGTTGGTCGGTTTTATTGAGGGGGGAGTGATGGATCGCGATTTTTAGGGTCTACCAACGCATATCATTTCACGCGGGGCGAAAAGTCCTGCTGGCATAACAGACAACGTTTGCAAGATAATGCGACTTGCAATTGACGTCACGACTTTGACGTAAGTCGAATTTCAAAGCGAATCGCTTTATAGACAGACGTTACGCGTTTGCCTGGAGGGGGGTTGCGGATGTTTTCTAGAGGAAACCTCAATGCAAAACGACGGAAAAGTGGTGCCGCTGAATAAAGCGGCCCCTGAGCACGTGGTGAGTTCGCCGCTGGTCAGGCTGCCCGTCGTACTCCTGCAAGTCCGTGACAAAGCCGCGCAGCAGCTCAAAGACGCGCTGCAAACCTTGTTCGATAACGCTGACGACACGTTGTTCGAGATGGCGGATCGGGCGCACAACAACGTCGAGCAGAGCATCTTCTTCGAGGCCATGCGCGACCTGCGCCTTAAGCGCAAAAGCATTGAACGTGGTTTTCTCGACACGTTTTTCGAGGCCTTCCTGCGCCTGGGACAATACGAGGTCAACGAACCGGTCCTTGCGGCGCCAATGTCTTATGACAAGCTGGCGCTGGTGCATAACGATGATCTGGAAAGAACCGTCGCTGTGGATGCGATGGTTTCCAAGGTCCTGAGTCGTGATGGCATGGCCCTGAGTCAGTTGACCACGCGACTGAATACCCTTATCCACAAGACCTTGAGCGACGAGACCAACCCCATGGGTCCGGCGTTGTTGTGTGATTTTTTTCTGCAGGCCGGGCGTAACCTTGGCGCGGAAATCAAGGTCAAGCTGATCATCTTCAAGCTGTTTGAAAAGTTCGTACTGGCCGACGCTGATCAGCTGTACGCCGACGCCAACCATTTGTTGATCGACAACGGTATTCTCCCCGAACTCAAAGCCGTGCCTGCCCGTCGTGCCATTGACCGTGCGGCCACTGGCGTGCATTCGTCCCGCGCCGCTGAGGAGATCGTTTCGCCCGGCGTCAGTAAAAAGCTCGAACAGGACGTGCAGGAGGTGTTTGCCGCGTTGCAAGAGTTGCTATTGCTCGTACGTGGCCGCGTCGCGCCCGTGAATGCGGCCAACGCTGAAGCCAAGCCGATTTCCAGTCAGGACCTGTTGCGCCTGTTGTCGTATATGCAGCAGCACGTGCCGACGGAGGACACCCAGGACGATTTCGATCTGCGCAGTCAGTTGGATCAGTTGCTGGCGCGCGCCAGTGCGAAGAGCGGCAAGTTTCGTGTGGTGTGCGTGATTGATGAGGACGTGATCAATCTGATCGCGATGCTCTTCGAGTTCATCCTCGATGACCACAATTTGCCGGACTCGCTCAAAGCGCTGATCGGGCGGCTGCAAATCCCGATGCTGAAAGTGGCGGTACTCGACAAGAGCTTCTTCAGTCGCGGTAGCCATCCGGCACGGCGACTGCTCAATGAAATTGCTTCTGCCTCGTTGGGCTGGGGTGGACGCGATGATTATCAGCGCGACAGTCTGTACCTGCGTGTCGAGCAGATTGTGCAGCGCCTGCTCAATGATTTTGTCGACGATCCCGCTATTTTTTCGGAATTGCTCGCGGATTTTCTGGTCTTCACCGGCGATGAGCGTCGGCGCAGTGAGCTGTTAGAGCAGCGTACCCGTGATGCCGAAGAGGGCCGTGCCAGGGCTGAGTTGGCTCGCCAGCGCGTGCAGGGGGAGTTGAACCAGCGTCTGCTGGGCAAGACTTTGCCCGAAGTGGTGGTGCGGTTGCTTCAGGACGCCTGGAGCAAGGTGCTGTTGTTGATCTGCTTGAAGCACGGCGATCAGTCTGCGGAGTGGCACGCCGGCCTGGGTGCCATGGACGATCTGATCTGGAGCGTCGAGCTGCATGTAGAGACCGAAGCGCGTCAGCGTCTGCTGGATCTGGTGCCCGGCTTGCTTAAGTCTTTGCGCGACGGCTTGACCAGTGCAGCCTTCGACCCGTTCGCGACCAGCGCGTTTTTCAGTCAGTTGGAAGTCCTGCATGTACAGGCCTTTCAGTATTTCTCACGTCAGCAGGATGCTCAGGAAGACAACCTCGCAGCCCCCGCGCCGATGGCCGAAATGGTTGCAGTGGTCGAAGAAATCATCCTGATTGCGCCGGGAGTACAACACCTCGGCGAACCTTCGGTTCACCTGGCAGCCGACGATGTCGCCTTGCTTCAGGTCGACGCGCTGCGAGTGGGTTGCTGGGTGGAAGTGCAAGAGGATGAAGACCACGCATTGCGCTGCAAGCTGGCGACCATCATCCAACCGGCGGGCCGTTATATTTTCGTTAACCGCACCGGCATGAAAATCCTGGAAAGGACTCGCATGGGCCTGGCCGTGGAGTTTCGCCGTGGCGACATCCGCGTGCTCGACGACGCGCTGCTGTTTGATCGGGCGCTGGAATCGGTGATCGGCAATTTGCGTCGGCTTAAACATGATTAACCTGCCGGCCTGACAGCCTGTGTGGGAGCGAATTCATTCGCGAAGGCATATCAGACACGGAATATTGCTGCCCTACTTCCACCTATCGCGGGCATACTTGCGCTTATCGATTGGTTCGTTCAGGGAAGCCTTCATGCAGCTGGATTCCGCAAGCGGTTGGTGCCACGGCGTGCACCATTGCCCGTCGCCCAATTTCAATGCGCGACCCGAGGCTGAAGTTTCGCTGCTGGTGATCCACAACATCAGTTTGCCGCCCGCTCAGTTCAAGACCGGCAAAGTCCAGTCGTTTTTTCAGAATCAACTGGATGTCACAGAACACCCCTATTTTGCAGGTATTGCTGATTTACGCGTGTCGGCGCATTTTTTGATCGAGCGCGACGGGGTCGTCACTCAGTTTGTCTCCTGTCTGGACCGCGCCTGGCATGCCGGTGTGTCCAGCTTCGAAGGGCGCGAAACGTGCAATGATTTTTCCATTGGGATTGAGCTGGAGGGCACTGACGAGGTGCCGTTCACTGACGCCCAATACGCTGCGCTGATCGAGTTGACCCGGCAGTTGCAGTCGTCATTTTCGACCATCACCACGCAGCGAATCTGCGGTCATAGCGATATTGCTCCGGGACGCAAGACTGATCCGGGTCCATGCTTTGATTGGGCGCGCTATCGAGCTGCTTTACAGGATTGAAGTGAGGGACAGGTATGAGTTTTCTGGTGTTACTGCTGGCAGTCTGGATAGAGAAATTTTCGGCCCTGCGCCATCGCGTCCAACGTGACGGGTTGTGGCTGCGGGAGTTGGTCAAGCTGGAGGCCAGCCCGCGTATAGGCACCCGACCCTGGCTGATTTTGGCGTTGATGGTGCTGTTGCCCGTGTTACTGCTGGCGCTGCTGTTGATTGTGCTGCAGCCGGTGGCGTATGGCTGGTTGGCTTTTCCGGTGCACTTGCTGGTGTTGATCTACAGCCTGGGGCGCGGCGATCTGTTGGCCACACTGGGGCCCTTTCGCGATGCCTGGCGCAGAGGTGACGAGCAGGCCGGTAGCCATGTGGCGGAGCGTGACATGGGGGTGCGCGCCGAGGATGGCGAGCAACTGCTCGAAGGCGTTCAGGGTTATTTGCTGTGGCAGGCTTATCAAAGCTTCTTTGCGGTGATCTTTTGGTACTTCCTGCTGGGCCCGGTCGCGGCCTTGAGTTATCGGCTATTGGCGCTGGCCGCTGAGCACGGGAAAAGCCCCGCGTTGATCGAGCGCGCCGGTCAGTTGCGGCATGCGTTCGATTGGGTGCCGGTGCGCTTGCTGGCCGCCAGTTTTGCGCTGGTCGGCAATTTTGTCGCCGTCAGCCGATTGATGCTGCATGAACTGCTCAACTGGAACATCAGCGCCGCGCAATTGGTGGAAAAAACCGGCCGTGTTGCCGGTGAAATCCCCGCGCCGGTGGTTGGTGCCGATGGCGTCGCCAGCCTTGATGCGCTCTGGGAACTGCTGCTGCGCGCAGCGGTGGTCTGGTATGCGGGCTTTGCGTTGTGGACGTTGCTGGTCTGATCGTTTCCTTCTGATAGACCGCGTTGGCTTCTTCGCAGGCAAGCCTGCTCCTGTCAAACTGCTTTTTAATTATTTAAAAACAATGAGTTGGCGCTGTGTCTTGGGTGTATATCCGGCATTGGGGTGTGCTGGAATTACGGTTTCGCTCTTACAGCGAGGAACCTTTTTCAAACACCAAAAAGGTCCCGTACATTGCCCCTCCATACGGGTCTTCGCTGAGGCTCAGACTGCCCTCGCTCCGGCGTTGCTCCGGGGGTCGCCGCAAGGGGCCGTCCCTGGCCCCGTGCGGCTAACTCGGCGTCTTGCCTCGTTACCCCCTGCGCAACGCCTGCGCTCGGCCTCCTGGAAAAGGGGCCTGACCGTAATTCGGCAGTCAATTCACACAAAATCCCAAAGGCAGATCAAAATCCTGTGGGAGGGCCCGCTCCGTATTCGACGCCGCGCTGTCGCGGAGCAAACGCGGTCCCGCTCCTATCAAACAACAGATAACTCATTGAAAAATAAAGAATAAATCTTATTAAATTTTCAGCCAAACGCTGATCCCCTGTAGGAGCTGCCGAAGGCTGCGATCGCCCCGGGGTCGCGTCCGACGGAACCGGTCGTTTTCTTGATACCGCTGAAGGTCGTGCCGACCTTATCGCAGCCTTCGGCAGCTCCTACATCTATGGTTACCCCCTTTGCTGCGCGACAGCGCGGGCCCTCCTACCGTTTTAGTGTCGTGTACACGCGCTGCATCCTCCCCGTTTACCTTTAGTTACAAAGCCCCTGATCGATATCAGGTATATAGGTCTCATCGTTAAATAGTGGCTTTGCGCTATTTAGCGATGACTCGTGGCACCTAATAAAAATAAAGAAAAGGGAGACTTCTTGTGAAGAGCCTTTTGTACCCGGCCATTGCGTTGATGAACCGTCTGAGCTTCGCGATGAAGTTCACGCTCATCAGCATCTTGTTTTTCTTGCCCATGCTGGTCACCAATTTTTATCTGGTGCGCGATGCCTATCACGAGTTCATTGGCACCCGAACCGAGCTGCAAAGCATTGAGCTGCTGGGCGCCAGCCTGTCCTTGCGTCGAGATCTGGAGACGTTGACCAATCTGGTCGAGATCAACGCCGTGCTGGGTCAAACCGGGCGATTTGCGGAGTTGAACACGCGTATCTCCGCTCTGGAAACCACGCTGTTGGGTACTTTGCAGGGCCTGACCCCGCTGTCGGCAGATCCTGCGCAGATCGTCGCCTTCAATAGTAAGCGTGATGAACTGATCGCTGATTTCCAGGCACAGCAGCGCGAGTCTTCGCTGCAAAGCAAAAGCGGGATGATAGAGCGGCTGCTGAACAAGGCTCAAACCTTCAGTAAGATTGTTGCCAGCCAGGCCGGTCTTAGTCAGGACGGCAGCAGTGATGTGCGGCAGCTGACCGAACTGATCACCAGTGTCACCCCGACGATCACCCAGACCATCGGTGATGGCCGCGCCATGGGTTCTTATGCGTTGGGCCAGGGGATGATCAACTCATCGGCCAGTACCCGATTCGATGACCTGCTGCAGAAACTGGAAAAACTTCAGGGGGATTACGCCTTGAAACTGCAAGATGCCCTTGACGGTAGCCCGGCTGCGCGCAAAGCGCTGGAGGCGGTAGCCAGCGCCAGCCTGGCGACACTCAAACAAAGCAGCGAGCTGTTCGAAGCGCAGGTGGTTTCGGCCGATACCCTGGATGCGCCGTGGCAGAAATTCTATGAGCAGACCACCGGGTTGATGGCGCAAACCTACCAACTCAACGACGCGACCCTGGCGTTTCTCAATCAGGAGCTGCAAGGGCGACTGGTGAAAAATCGCCTGCACATGATCGTGCTGGTGGCAGCGCTGGCCGTGGTCTTTTTCCTGATTTTTTACCTTTATGGTGGCTTCTATGCGTCGACCCGGACGACGTTGCGCCGACTGGGTGAGGTGATGGACAAAGTGGCAGCGGGCGACATGACCGTCAGCTTCACGGCCCACAGCCGCGATGAATTGGGCGAGCTGGGCCAGGTATTCAACGGCACCGTGGTGAAAATTCATGCCCTGATCGAACGGGTGGGCCATACCGTCACAGAGGTTGAGCGCCAGGCCAGCCAGGTCGAGTCGGTGTCGGCGGTCAGCAATCAGGCGGTGGCGGGGCAGCGTAGCCAGATCGAGCAGGTTGCCACCGCCATGAATCAGATGTCGGCGACCGCGCTGGAAGTGGCGCGCAACGCGGCAGCAGCGGTGAGCAGTGCGCACAGCGTCAATCAGGAAACCGTGAGTGGTCGAGGGTTGGTCGAATCACAGCAGGGCAGCATCGCCCGGCTCGCCAGTGAGATCGATCAGTCAGTGCGGGTGATCAATCAACTGGCCAGTGACAGTGCATCCATCAGCCGTGTGCTGGACGTGATCAAAAGCATCGCCCAGCAAACCAACCTGCTGGCGCTTAATGCGGCCATCGAAGCCGCCCGTGCGGGTGAGCAAGGCCGAGGGTTTGCCGTGGTTGCCGATGAGGTGCGCACCCTGGCCAAGCGCACGCAACAGTCCACCGAAGAAATTGAACAGATGATCGCTAAGCTGCAAGGCGGCGTTGGCGCAGCCGTCAAGGCCATGGGCATCAGTCATGAGGTGGCCAATGGTACCGTCGGCCAATCGGAAAGGGTCCAGCGTGCGCTGGAAAATATCCTCGGCGCGGTGGGCATGATCGTCGATCAGAACCAGCAGATTGCGGCAGCTGTTGAGCAGCAGACGGCGGTCGCCCACGACATTGATCGTAACATCGTCGAGATCCACCGCGCCGGCGAGCGCACGGCTGAGGGTGCGAATCAGACTGAGCACGCCAGTCGTCAGCTGTCGGCGCAGGTGGTGGAGTTGAAACAGCTGATCAACGCGTTTCGGGTATGAGGGTATTCAGCGAGTAACGCGAGCAGTGCCTTATTGCCAGTGGAACACTTCGCACGCATTACGGGTGCTGGCGTCGGCCAGATCGTCGGCCTGCATGCCCATCAGCTCTGCCAGGGTCCGGCAAATATCAGGCAGATGCTCCGGGCTGTTGCGCTGGTTCGGGTACATCGCGGGGGGCATGTCTGGCGCGTCGGTCTCCAGCACCACACTGTCCAGCGGCAGGTTGGCGAGAACCCGGTGCATACGCAGTGCTTGCGGCCATGTCGCGGCACCGCCCAAGCCCAGTTTGAACCCGAGCTTGATGTACTCCCGCGCTTCTTCCAGGCTGCCGGCAAAGGCGTGGATGATCCCGCTGCGTTCTGGCTTGTAGCGTTTGAGCGTGGCGATCACGTGTGCATGGCTGCGCCGTACATGCAGCAGCGCGGGTAGCTTGAAGTCGACAGCCAGTTGCAGTTGCGCGTCGAAAAGCGCTTGTTGGCGCTCGCGGTCCAGAGATTCGAGGTAATAATCCAGGCCGATTTCGCCGACTGCACAGACTTGCCGATGGCCCTTCAGGCGCGTCAACCAGTCGCCCAGCGCCGTCAGGTGCTCTGGACGGTGCTCATCGAGGTACACCGGATGCAGGCCGAATGCCGCGTACAGGTCGGCATCGCTTTGCACCAGGTCCCACACGCGCTGCCAGTTGCGCTGATACACGCCCAGCACCACCAGCCGTTGCACACCCAGGCCCCGACAATGGGCGAGTACCGTATGGCGATCGGCGTCGAAATCCGGGAAATCCAGGTGGGTGTGGGTGTCGATCAGCGCCATGCTCAGGCCTCGTGAATCCGCTGCTTGAAGGTCCTTGCAATGGCATGAACGCCAGGTTGGTAGTCATCCTTCTCGATGGCGGCCAAGGCCAGTGCCAGTGCTTTCTCGGCGATCAGTTGATGTTGCTGGGCCATGGCGTTGACCGGCAATGGCAGGAAATCCAGTAATTGCGTGTCGCCGAACGTGCCCAAATGCAAGTGTGCGGGGTTGAGCGCGTGGCTGTGGAGCAGGTCGAAAATACCCTGCAACAGCACGTAGGACGTGGTGACCAGCGCATCGGGCAAATACCCCAGGCGTTCGAGCAGGTTGCCGGCCAAACGCCTGCCGCAGTCGCGGCTGAACGCCTCGCCATGTTCGAGCATGACCGCACCGCTGAAGCCTTCGAGCGCCTGTTGAAAGCCTGAGGCACGGGCGCGGCTGACACTTAGCTCGGGCTGCGCACCGATCAGCGCGATATGCCGCGGTAGCGGGCTTAACAGGCTGCGGGTAAGTTGCAGGCTGGCGTCATGGTCATCGCTGACCACTGAGCAAAAGCGTGTGGCGTCCATTTCCCGGTCGATGGCGATGATCGGCATCCCCGCTGTCTGCAGCTCGCTGTAGCTGTCATCACTGTCTGGCAGGCAACTGGCGACGAACAAGGCATCGCAGCGCCGGGCACGAAACAGCTGTAACAATTGTAGCTCGCTGGCAGGCGCATCATCTGAGCTGGCGATCAGCAGTTGATAGCCGTGGGCGCGGGCGCCTTGCTCCAACAGCTTGGCGATGCGTGCGTAGCTGGGGTTTTCCAGGTCCGGCAGGATAAAGCCGAGGGTGCGGGTGTGACGGCTGCGTAAACCAGCGGCCTGCGGGTTGGGGCGGAAGTCATGCTCCTCGACCACCTTGCGCACGCGCTCGACTGTGGCGGTGCTGATGCGCTGCTGTTCGGCCTTACCGTTGATCACATAGCTGGCGGTGGTAACCGAAACCCCGGCCAGGCGAGCAATATCAGTGAGTTTCAACCCGAGAGTTCCTTTTGTTGTTTGTGTGCTCACCGTGAAGCTCCCTGCTCTTTTATGGGGGTCTTGAAAAAACTTCCATCAGTCATCTGACGGTTGGGCTTCAACGGCAGGAGATTATCGAGTAACGTGCCGGACTTGATAGATTAAACGATTCAGCCATTTAAATTTTCTGCCGTAATCTACAACGCAGAGCTGTCAGACAGTTATCCATTCATCGCCTAAGCTGTCGTTCAATTTAAACAGTTCTTGCTCATCGGTTCCTAAAACAAGAAGCAGCGCCCACCCGCGCTAAAAAGGAGAAAGGCATGCTCGAACTCACCGTAGAGCAAATATCCATGGCCCAGACGGCTGTGGATAAGTCCGCCGCATTGTACCTGCTCGCGGGCAAGCTGGTTGACGATGGACTGGTCGCCGAGGGTTACCTTCAGGGTTTGCAGGGCCGTGAAGCTCAAGGCTCGACCTTTCTAGGCCAAGGCATCGCTATTCCCCATGGCACTCCCGAAACCCGTGATCTGGTGTTCGCCACGGGGGTGCGCCTGCTGCAGTTTCCCGACGGCGTGGATTGGGGGGACGGGCAGATCGTTTATCTGGCTATAGGTATAGCCGCCAAATCCGATGAGCATTTGCGTTTACTGCAATTGCTCACACGTGCATTGGGCGAGACCGATCTGGGCGAGGCGCTGCGTCGGGCGAAGAGCCCCGAGGCGCTGCTGAAGTTGCTTCAGGGTGCGCCACAGGAATTGGCGCTCGATGCGCAGATGATCGGTCTCGGCGTGTCGGCAGATGACTTTGAAGAGCTGGTGTGGCGCGGTGCGCGGCTATTGCGCAATGCGGATTGCGTCAGCAATGGCTTCGCGGCGGTGCTGCAGCAGGTTGAAGCGCTGCCGCTGGGCGACGGTTTGTGGTGGCTGCACAGCGAGCAGACGGTCAAGCGTCCAGGGTTGGCATTTGTCACGCCCGATAAACCTATTCGTTTTCTGGGTCAGCCACTCAACGGTCTGTTCTGTCTTGCCAGCCTGGGTGAAGCCCATCAGGCATTGCTCGAACGTTTATGCGCCCTGCTGATTGAGGGGCGTGGTCACGAGTTGGGCCACGCCACCAGCAGCCGTGCGGTGTTGGCGGTATTGGGTGGCGAACTGCCGCAGGATTGGCCGAGCGAGCGTGTTGCACTGGCCAACGCCCATGGCTTGCATGCGCGTCCGGCGAAGAACCTCGCGCAATTGGCGAAAGGTTTTGAAGGTGAGATTCGAGTGCGCATTGTCGACAGCGGCGAAGCGGCCGTGTCGGTCAAAAGCCTGACCAAGCTGCTCAGCCTAGGGGCGCGACACGGTCAAGTACTGGAGTTTGTCGTTGAACCGAGTATCGCCGCCGATGCCTTGCCAGCCATCCTTGCGGCGGTCCGAGCCGGTCTGGGCGAAGAAATCGACGCGTTGCCCCAAGAAGCTTCGGCCAGTGATGGGGTCGCACCTGTCGTGCCAAAGGTGGACGAGCGCCCACGCCTGATCGCGCCCGCTGATGGCAGCCTGATTCAGGCCATCCCCGCAGCCCCCGGCATCGCCATGGGCCCCGCGCATATTCAGGTGCCGCAGACGTTCGATTATCCGCTGCGGGGTGAGTCGATCACTGCCGAGCAAGAGCGCTTGCAGCAGGCGCTACGCGAGGTTCGCGAGAATCTGGAAGGGCTGATCCAGCGCAGCCAGGCGAAAGCCATTCGCGAGATTTTCATTGCCCATCAGGAAATGCTCGATGACCCAGGCCTGACCGATGAAGTCGCCACTCGCGTTAAGCGGGGCGAAAGCGCGGCAGCCGCGTGGATCGGGGTGATCGAAGCGGCTGCGTGTCAACAGGCGCTGTTGCAGGACGCCATGCTGGCCGAGCGCGCTGCGGACCTGCGTGACATTGGGCGTCGTGTTCTGGCTCAGCTGTGTGGCGTCGAGACGCAGGCCGAGCCTGAGCAGCCGTACATTCTGGTGATGGAGGAGGTTGGTCCGTCCGATGTCGCGCTGCTCGATCCAGCACGGGTAGCGGGCATTCTGACGGCCCGAGGTGGCGCGACGGCGCACAGTGCGATTATCGCCCGGGCCTTGGGTATCCCGGCGGTGGTCGGCGCGGGTGATGCGGTGCTGCTGATCAAACCGGGCACGCTGTTGCTGCTCGATGGTCAGCATGGGCGTCTGAGCGTCGCGCCAGATGCGGCGGCTTTGCAGCGCGCCACGCAAGAACGCGACACCCGCGAGCAACGCTTGCAGGCTGCGGCGGCTTTGCGTCTGGAGCCTGCGTTGACCCGAGACGGGCATGCCGTGGAAGTGTTCGCCAATATCGGCGACAGCGCGAGCACGGCCGTGGCGGTCGAGCAGGGGGCTGAAGGTATCGGTCTGTTGCGCACTGAACTGATTTTCATGGCCCACACCCAGGCGCCGGACGAAGCCACTCAAGAAACCGAATACCGCCGTGTGCTGGATGCGCTCGAGGGGCGCCCGCTGGTCGTTCGCACCCTGGATGTGGGCGGCGACAAGCCTCTGCCGTATTGGCCGATCGATAAGGAAGAAAACCCATTTCTCGGTGTACGCGGGATTCGTCTGACCTTACAGCGCCCACACATCATGGAAAGCCAGCTTCGTGCCTTGTTGCGTGCTGCGGACAACCGCCCGCTGCGGATCATGTTTCCCATGGTCGGCACCGTCGAAGAATGGCGCCAGGCGCGGGACATGACGTTGCGTTTGCTTGAGGAAATTCCGGTCGCGGATTTGCAGTTGGGGATCATGATCGAGGTGCCGTCGGCGGCGTTGTTGGCGCCGGTGCTGGCCCGTGAGGTGGACTTCTTCAGTGTGGGCACCAATGACCTGACCCAATACACCTTGGCCATCGACCGTGGTCATCCGACTTTGTCCGGGCAGGCCGATGGCTTGCACCCGGCCGTGCTGCAATTGATCGACATCACCGTGCGTGCCGCCCATGCCCATGGCAAATGGGTGGGCGTGTGTGGCGAGCTGGCGGCGGACCCGTTGGCGGTGCCGATTCTGGTCGGCCTGGGCGTAGATGAATTGAGCGTTGCGGCGCGCAGCATTGGCGAGGTCAAGGCCTGCGTGCGCGAGTGGAGTCTGAGTGCGACGCAGCAGTTGGCGCAGCAGGCGCTGACCTTAGGCACTGCTGGTGAAGTGCGTGAGAGGGTGGAAGCCATGTCCAGGGAGGTCATGTAATGGCAAAAATTCTCACGTTGACCCTGAACCCGGCGCTGGACCTGACCGTGCAGCTGGATCAGTTGCAGGTCGGCCAGGTCAATCGCAGCGACGCCATGCTCAGCCATGCCGCGGGTAAGGGCCTGAATGTCGCGCAGGTGTTGGCTGACCTCGGGCATGACCTGACGGTGGCGGGCTTTCTCGGCGTCGATAACCAGCAGGCGTTTGAATCCCTGTTTGCGCATCGGCAGTTCGTCGACGAGTTCGTCCGCGTACCAGGGGAAACCCGCAGCAACATCAAACTGGCGGAAAGCAGTGGACGCATCACCGATCTGAACGGCCCTGGCCCGCACGTCAGCGAAGATGCGCAGCAGGCGCTGATGGCCCGTCTTGAGCAGATCGCTCCTAGCTTCGACGTTGTGGTGGTGGCCGGCAGTTTGCCACGCGGTGTCAGCCCCGAATGGTTGCACGCGTTGCTGCTGCGTCTGAAAACGCTGGGGTTGAAAGTGGCGCTGGATACCAGTGGCCTGGCGCTACGGGTCGGATTGTCGGCGGGTCCGTGGCTGATCAAGCCCAATACCGAAGAGCTGGCCGACGCCTTGGATGCGCCGATTATTTCCATTGAGGCGCAGGCCGAAGTAGCGAGCCGCTTGCGTGCGCAAGGTGTCGAACATGTGGTGATTTCCCAGGGTTCGGAGGGCGTGCACTGGTTCAGTTCCAGTGTGGCACTGCAAGCCTTGCCGCCCAAGGTGGTGGTTGCCAGCACGGTGGGTGCCGGTGACTCGTTACTGGCCGGGATGATCCACGGGTTGCTGAGTGGCCATCCGCCGAAACAAATTTTACGCACGGCCACCGCCATTGCGGCGATGGCGGTGACACAGATCGGCTTTGGCATCAGCGACGCCGCGCAACTGAAACTGCTGGAAAAAGGCGTCAGCGTGCGCGCCCTGACAGAATAATAAGAGGGATTGTGATGAAGTTAGCCATTGTTACGGCCTGCCCGAACGGCAAGGTCAGCAGCGTGCTCAGCGCCCGGTTGCTGGACGCGGCAGCGCAGCGTCAGGGGTGGAGCACCAACGTTGAAATTCATGATCCGCACAACCCCGGCAATCGTTTGTCACCTGAGGTCGTGGCGGCTGCGGATTGGGTATTGGTCGTCAATACCGGTCCGCTGGACCTGAGCCGGTTTGTCGGCAAACGTCTGTTCCAGACGTCACCGGCCCATGCGTTGCAGGATGTCGAAAGCTTTTTGCGCACGGCAGCCGAGCAGGCGGCGGTCTATGTCGCCCCGCAAGCAGAGCCACTGCAAACGGTCGCAAGCACTGACGCGCAGCCAAAGCTGGTCGCGGTTACTGCTTGCCCGACCGGGGTCGCGCATACCTTTATGGCCGCCGAAGCGATCCAGCAGGCGGCCAAGCGTCTTGGCTACAACCTGCAGGTCGAAACCCAAGGCTCGGTCGGCGCACGTAACCCGCTCAGTGCCCAGGCCATTGCCGAGGCCGATGTGGTGTTGCTGGCGGCGGACATTGAGGTCAATACCGAGCGTTTCGCTGGTAAGCGCATCTATCGGTGCGGTACCGGCATTGCCCTCAAACAGGCTGAAGCCACGCTAAAAAAAGCCTTGGCTGAAGGGCAGGTCGAGTCCTCGGCCAGCGCCGGTCAAACCTCACGCAGGCAAGAGAAAACCGGGGTCTACAAACACTTATTAACCGGTGTGTCGTTCATGCTGCCGATGGTGGTGGCGGGGGGGCTATTGATTGCGCTGTCGTTCGTTTTTGGCATTACCGCGTTCAAAGAGCAGGGCACCTTGGCCGCAGCGTTGATGCAGATCGGTGGTGACACGGCGTTCAAACTGATGGTGCCGTTGCTCGCGGGTTACATCGCCTATTCCATCGCCGACCGTCCAGGCCTGGCGCCGGGGATGATCGGCGGGCTGCTCGCGAGCACCTTGGGCGCCGGTTTTATCGGCGGGATCATCGCCGGTTTTCTGGCCGGTTACAGCGCGTGGGCGATCAATCGTTATGCACGATTGCCAGCCAGTGTCGAGGCGCTCAAACCGATCTTGATCATCCCGCTGCTGGCGAGTCTGTTCACTGGGTTGGTGATGATCTACGTGGTCGGCAAACCGGTGGCTGGGATGCTCGAGGCCTTGACGCATTTCCTCGACAGCATGGGCACGACCAATGCGATTCTGCTGGGTGTGTTGCTTGGCGCGATGATGTGCGTCGACTTGGGTGGACCGATCAACAAGGCGTCTTACGCGTTCTCGGTCGGGTTATTGGCGTCGCAGAGTTACGCACCAATGGCCGCTGTGATGGCCGCCGGCATGGTGCCGCCGATTGGCATGGGCATCGCCAGCTTCATTGCCAGGCATAAATTTGCACAGAGTGAGCGCGAGGCCGGCAAGGCTGCGTTGGTCTTGGGATTGTGCTTTATCTCCGAAGGCGCGATTCCTTTCGCGGCCAAAGACCCGCTGCGGGTGATTCCGGCGAGTGTCGCTGGCGGCGCGCTGACAGGCGCCTTGTCGATGCTCTTCGGCTGCAAACTCATGGCGCCCCACGGTGGTTTGTTCGTGCTGTTGATCCCCAATGCCATCAACCATGCACTGCTGTATTTAGTCGCTATCATCGCAGGCAGTTTGTTGACAGGGATAGCGTATGCACTGTTGAAACGGCCAGAAGTGGTGGAGATGGAAGGGGTGCCGGTGGTCTGACGGGCCGAGCCTCCTCTTACTCGGCTTTCAACTCAGCCCAAGCACTGTTATAGACGATGAACAGCGTGAAGATCGTCTTTGTAAAATAAACAAACATTTTATGCATGCAGTTGCCATCCATAGTAATGGGCGCTTCATTTTTTTAAATGAAGCGCCCAGCGACTATTAAAATCCGTACTTAGGTGGAGATCTTGACAGCGGCGGATGGGTCTTTGCCCATTCTTTGGCGTAGGCTTTGCCAGCTTCGATTTGTTCGGGGGTCATTTTAGCGGCGACCCTTGGCAGTACTTGCCCTCCGTAGCCCGGCGATGAAGGCCCTCTGCCGGGGTCCGCTTCTGCCATGAGCAGTGTCAGCCCGTAGGCTTTTACCAGATCAAGTGGATACCCTACCTTGTCGGGCATATGTGCCGCCCACGCGGCATAGTCGGACATGGCACCAAAGTCTCCGGCTTTGGCCGATTTTTCAATCCAGTAAGCAAACCCTTGACGATCTCCGCGTGCATTCAGAAAGTCGGCGTAACGGTTCATACCGGGTGGATAGCCGCCTTCCGCTGAGGCCTTGTACCATTTCTCGATTTCCTTTTTCCGGTTACCGGGGATCAGAAAAGTACCTGCACCTTCTTTGTATAAAGAACCGAGCCACTCCTGCGCCTCAGGGAAGCCGGACTCCGCTGCTTTGATTAACCAATCAAAATGACTGGTCATCAAAAAAAGTTGCTGCATGGCTTCACCATCGCCCTGAGCGGCTCTTTCTTTGGCAAGTGAGCGAGCGCCTTCCAGCCACGCCTGAGGTGTTTTTATATCCGGCGGGCAATTCTCCATGATGTGGCAAAGGTCATCACCCTTATCGGACAATCGCATCATTGAGTAGATATCGCCTTTTTCGGCGGCGGCTTCGTACAGCGCTTGCGCCTTCGGTGTTATAAATTTTTGGTTCCGCCTAAGAATTTCAGCCAAGTAATACTGTGACTCCGTGTCTCCAGCCTCGGCTGATATTTCAAGGAAAGGGCTTGCCTTTGCACTCTTGATCATATTTAAGAAAAATAGACCTTGGCTGCGCGCCTCTTCTTGCTCTGGTGTTAATTGAGCCCATGCACAATTACTTAACAGAAATAATAGGCCGGTTATTTTCACTGCGACAATCAATATTTTGGCCATGGTGCTAGCTCCGTCCCTGCATCTGGGTCCCAGCATTTTGTCATTGATGCAAAATCACAGGTAGTGTCCATCGCTTCGCCCAATCGACGCCTCGCTTTTCTATAACGTTCTTGCATATTTCTATCTTGTTGTCGCTCACCAGCATTTGCCGCCATGAAATTACTCATTCGGTATACATTTTCACAATAAATAAACCTGGGATTTTCCGGCTTGTTAAAGGATGAAAACCGCAGTACCGCTTTGCCAAACCGCTCTTGTGCCGAGGCCAGATTTTCATAGCCTGTCTTATTGTATGAGCCTGCCATGGCATTCTCATAGATGGAGCTCAAAATAATTTCGATCGCGTGCTGCTGCAATAAATGGCATTGCTGCGTCGTATACCTTATCGTCCTTGTGCCACCCATATCGCCCTGCACTTCTACTTCAAATGGCCTTGGCGTTTGAAGTAGCGTATCCAACAGCGACCCCAACCCCTCGGGCGTCAAGGTGGAATACCATCTTCTTAATTCCTGATCGTCTTGTTTGTCAAAGATCTCATGAGCCATCGGCCCCGCCCGCCCCCCTGCCTTTATCGCGTCATACATCCGACTAACAACGTTATACCCCCTCAAGAACACCCACTGCATGTCCACGCCAAGCGCGCTGAGCAGTTGCAGTTTGCTGAAGTAAGCGAAGGCCTCCGGTTGTACCCAGACCATTTTTTTATAGTTGTTTTCAACCAGTGCTTTATTGAAGATATCCAGGATCTGGATAATCGCTTTGTAGCCCACCACGAAGTTGAAGGCGCCCTGCACGCCGGGGCCGGCAATGATGGCCGCGTTCATGCGCAGGATCACGTAGCCGTTTTGCAGGGACAGGTTAAGCCCGGCCTTGGTGCCGACACCCAAGGCGGCGGAGGCGTCGATGCCCAGGGTGGCGAGTTCCAGCCAACCGTCGTTGTCGATGTGTTTCTTGAATGTCGGGTGGCGCAGGGTCAGCAGGTCGTCGGGCGGCGCCCAGAGCAGCGAGCCATTGATTTTGACCCCACCTTGTACGCCAGCGAACAGGTTGAACTGTCCGCCAAGGACGTCGTCGTGGCGGATATGAGGCCTCAGGCCGGTTTCTGCGCGGCTGAGACGGCGCTCCACATCACGCCCGGTGTCGAGGCCCAGGTCATCGTTTTCCTGCTTGTTCGGCCCCACGCGCAGGTTGGCGCTGAGCATCATTGAGGCGCCGGCGAAGCCCCAGGCCTTGAGGCTGCCAGTCAGGCAAAACTTCCCGAGCGTGACGATACCGTCGGCTACTTTCTGGCCCTGGTCGTCGTTCTCGTTTTTGTAGCTCAGCGTTTTCGGTGTCGCCTCGGCCCGCCCTGGCAGCTCAAACGAGGCCACCTCAATTTCGCCCTGCGCCAGGTTGACGTCCAGCGTCACGTTGGCCGACGCGCCCAGGCCTTTTTTCAGGCTGACACAGGGGGCGAGTACTTGGCTGGCGAGTTGCACGTTGCTCTGGGCCGGGGTCAGGCAACGAATCAAGCGCGCCTGCGGGCTGTTATCGAACAAGCGCAGGGGGCCGAGGGTGCTTTGCTTGAACAGCATCTGGCGCAGGTCTTCACCCCACGCGTCGAAGGTGGCGTCGTCGCGCAGGTTCTCGATGTAGATTTTTTCGGTGTTGATGTAGCGCTTGAACGTTTCAGGCTGGAAGAAGCCGTTGCGGTCGAACCAGCCGTCCTGGATTTCAACGGGCCGAGCGTCGTTCATTTTCAGCCAGGAGGTGAACAGGTCCGGGTCGGCACTCGTTTTGCCCGCCGTCACTTTGAAGGTGGGATCTTTGACTTGGGCCAGTGCTTTGTTCAGGTCTTCCTTGAGCAGGTCCCGAGTGCTTTGGTTGAGGTGTTTGAGCACGTCGGTGAGGCTCAAGTGGCGCAGGCGTGTGCGCTCGGTGGGCACGCTGATTTCTCGCAACGGAAAGTGAGTGCGCACCAGCCGCTGTTGCGGTTTTGGAGCGAAGGTCTCGGGGTTCCAGAGCAGGTGGCGTAGGGGTTTGGAATGTTTGACGAAGTCTTCGGCCTTTTTCTTCAGCGCCTGTTCTTGGGCTTCAAGTGCCTGCCACTGCACGGCTTCCGTGGTGAACAGGCTGCTCGGAGGCTGTTGTTTGGCGACATTGACCCAATTGTCGAAGGATTTTTCGACGTATTGATCCAGGGCTGCTTTTTGCCTGAGCAAGGCGTGGTATTTCTCGTACGCCTCAAACCCTTGCTGAATATCCCCGCTGTCGCCTTGCAGGGCGTATTCGAGCAAGGCCAGGCCGTAGGCGGCGGCTTCAAGAAGGGTTTTGACCAGTTCGGAATAATGGAATTGGCCTCTCGACTGTAGAAGCCACTGTTCAACGTCCCGTCGCGGCTGGGTGCGGTGGGTGTTTGCGTACTGCAGCTCTGCGATTATTTGCGCGTATTCCTGTTGATACTTATCCAGTTCTGCGGGACTAAAGAACGCTCTGCCCAGATCGACGAAGACTTGGCGCTGTTTAAGGTAGCGTTGAATAATCTCGCGAGCTTTCATCGCCTCGGCGCTGTACAGATGACCGTCTTCAAAACTGTAGCCGCGTTCGAGGGCAATTTTATGGCCCTTGGCATCGAGTGCTGCCAGTTCGCGGCGTAACGGCAGGGCGGTCTGTTGCTGTTGGTTGACGTGCCTGAGCTGCTCAACCGTGAGATTCGGTACGTGTTTGACGTCCTGCAAGCCCTCTTCGCGTATCCCCAGACGTCCGAGGTCGTCCCCTATCTGGTCCAACTCATGCTCAATTTCCAAATACCGCTGGCTGTTCTGCGCATCCAGAAAGCTGCTGGTTTTGGGTTCAAGAAAGGGCTCCAGCAGCCCAGCATTGTTCAACGCGTTGACCCGTGAATCCGGATCGCTGGTCAGCAGCTTCTTTTGCAGGTCATCGGCAGCGGCGACCAACGTGTTCAGGGTGTGTTCGCGCAGCAGCCAGAAGCGGTCCTGGCCGACTTCATAAATAACGTCGGCGTAGTGCGTGAGGCTTTTGCACTCCTGCTCGCCACAGAAGTTGATGCTGCAGTGTTCAGGCGGCGCGGCAACGGGGTCGAGGTGCAACACCTCCAGGGCGCGGGTGTCTGCTGTGGGCGTCGGGCTATTCGCCACGGGCGCGTCGGCGGTGTCCGGCACGTTCAGCGTCCAACCCGTGCGGATGTAGTTCGGGTTTTTGATAAAGGGATTGAGGCGCCGTAATTCGTCAACGCTGCTGGCCAATCGCTGCGCGAGACCGCTGAGGGTGTCCCCTTGCTGGACGGTATAAACACGAGTGGTCATGGCTGTAGCCCCTGTAGCAGTTGCTCGACCCGACGGTGCGGCCGTTCATGCAAGGTAAGTATCGGGTTGGCGACACACCAGGAAGGCTCCTGGGCCATCTGCGCCTGAAGCGGCGTGCCGAACCACTGGGGGTCAACCTTGAATTGCGCACCTTTTTGCATCAGTACCGTCCATGCAGCAGGCGCGCGCCCATGTTCCTGGCGAGGGCTGTTCAGGGTGGGGTGGTTAAGAAACCGGGGGATCGCGTCAGGCATAAAAGCTGTTCGTCCTTTGAGGGGGCTGCCAGAAAGGGCGAAACATGCCGTGAATGAAGCGCTGCTTCAATGCAGGGGGGCACGAAGGAGACGTTTCCTGTGGGGTTTGAGGATTGGTCTTACAACGACGGTCGGACCCACGCGAGAGAACGATCGACTTGGTATCCCTCACACATAACCTGGCTTACCATTAGCCACCTAATGACAGGTCAGGGTTCGAACCGCATGCTGGGCATCTTTTTTGAAACCCTGAACATCACCGCGCCCGTGTTCGCCATGCTGTTTCTGGGTGTGTTGCTCAAGCGGGTGGGCTGGATCAACGACAGTTTTATCCACACGGCGTCAGCGCTGGTGTTCAACGTCACCATGCCGGCGCTACTTTTTCTCGGCATTATTCATGCGGATCTGCACGCGGCTTTGCAGCCCAAGCTGCTCGCTTATTTTGTCGTGGCCACGCTGGTGAGTTTTGCCTTGGCCTGGGGCTGGGCGATCTGGCGTTGCCCGCATGAAGATCGCGGGATTTATACCCAGGGTGCATTTCGCGGGAACAACGGTGTCATCGGCCTGGCCCTGGCTGCCAGCATGTACGGCGACTACGGCATTTCCCTGGGGGCGATTCTCGCGGCGCTGGTGATCCTGTTTTACAACACGCTGTCGACCATTGTGTTGGCGGTTTACAGCCCGGTGATCAAGTCCGATCCGTGGAGTGTGTTCAAAAGCATCCTGTGCAACCCCTTGATCATCAGCGTGCTGGCGGCTGCGCCTTTTGCCTATTTCAAGATCGGTTTGCCTGACTGGCTGGAAACGTCCGGCAAGTACCTGGCGCAGATGACCTTGCCGTTGGCATTGATCTGCATCGGCGGCACCTTGTCACTGGCGGCATTGCGCAAGAGTGGTGACATGGCGGTCAGCGCCAGTCTGGTGAAGATGGTCTGGCTGCCGGTGCTCTGTACCTTGGGCGCCTGGTTGTGCGGTTTTCGCGGGGCGGAGTTGGGGATTTTGTTCCTGTACTTTGGCAGCCCGACCGCTGCGGCCAGCTTTGTCATGGCGCGCGCGGCCAATGGCAATCATGAGCTGGCCGCAGCGATTATCGTCATCACCACCCTGGCGGCGGCGGTGACGACTAACCTCGGTATTTTCATTCTGCAATGGGGCGGTTGGATTTAATCCGCCTTTTTGTACGACTCAATCACTTCCTGCGCCGCACGAAACGCTTCAATCGCCGCCGGTACGCCGGCATACACCGCGCAATGCAGCAGCGCTTCACGAATCTCTTCGACGGTACAGCCGTTGTTCAACGCGCCGCGTACATGGCCTTTGAGTTCTTGCGGGCATTTGAGTGCGGTGAGGGCGGCGAGGGTGATCAGGCTGCGGGTTTTCAGCGGCAGACCTTCGCGGTTCCAGACGCTGCCCCACGCATGTTCGTTGACGAAATCCTGCAACGGTTGGGTGAAGTCGGTGGCGTTGTTCAGCGCTCGGTCGACGAATTCGTCACCCATTACCTGGCGGCGCATCTGTACGCCGCTGTTAGTTCTATCAGTCATGGCAAAGTCCTCAATGTTGGCGCCGCCAAGCTCGAACCGTGCTGAACGCAAGCAAGGCGGCAAGCAGGGGTAGCACGAAATGAATCATCAGTTTTTCAAGGGGGTCGGCCAGCGGCATGCCGGTGGTGAACGAGATAATGTGCAGCCCGTAGGCCAAATACAGGGTCAGCAGCAGCAAGCCTTCGGCGCGGGTTACCCGGTAACCTGAATAGAACACCGGCAGGCACAATGCCGCGACAGCCAACATGACCGGCATGTCGAAGTCCAGTGCGTTGGGCGATACCGACAAGGGCCCCGGCGCTATCAAGGCGGTCAGCCCCAGGACACCGAGCAGATTAAACAGGTTGCTGCCAATCACATTGCCGACCGCGATATCCCGCTCGCCACGCAGTGCGGCGATCAACGAGGTGGCCAGCACCGGTAACGAGGTGCTGACGGCGATTACGGTGAGGCCAATGATCCGTTCGGAGAGACCCAGATTCTGAGCAATCACCACGGAGGCTCCCACCAATAAATGTCCCCCAGCCGCCAGCAAGAGCAGGCCACATACCACGACCATAAGGCTGCTGAGCCAAGGGACTCGGGGTCGTTTTACCTCAGTCGAGACGTTTTGCTGAAGATAATGGTGGCGATTGCCTTGGGCGGATTGGCGCAGCAGGATCAACAGGTAAATCAACAGGGCAACCAGCAGGATCGAACCGTCCAGTGCGCTAAGTTCACCGTTGTATGAGAGGCAGAAGACCAACAGGCTGGCGCCGATCATCAGTGGAATATCCACGCGTACCAGTTGCCGGGCCACCCGCAGCGGAATGATCAGCGCCGAGAAGCCGAGCGTGACCAGTACATTGAAGATATTGCTACCGACCACGCTGCCCACGGCGATGTCAGGCTTGGCGGAAAAGGCCGCTTGCAGGCTGACCGCCATTTGCGGGGCGCTGCTGCCCAGTGCGATCACCGTCAGGCCAATGATGAGCGGACGGATCTTAAGGCTGGCGGCCAAGCGCACGGCGGCGCGTACCGACAGCTCGGCACCGATCACCAGCAGGAAAAGGCCGCCAAACAGTTGAATCAGGCTTGGCAGCGGAAGCGTCGATAGCTCGAGAATTCAAATCACCCTTCAGTCGCTCAAGGTTTGCACGCGGACTCGCGTCACACCGCTGCGCAGCATACCCAGTTGTTCAGCGGCTTTGCGTGACAAATCTATAAGGCGCCCACGGGTATGCGGGCCGCGATCATTGATGCGCACCACGACGGTTTTATTGTTGTCCAGGTCGGTGACCAACACCCGCGTGCCGAAAGGCAGCTCACGATGGGCTGCGGTCAGTGAGTTCTGATCAAAGCGTTCGCCGCTGGCGGTGCGTTTGCCCTGGTGTTTGACGCCGTAATAACTCGCACCGCCGACTTCGTTGTAGCCTCGAGGGTTGATGTTATGACTGGCGCAACCGGCCAGCAGAGTGAGTAGTGCAAGAGCGCTGAAGAGCCGCCACATGGTGTTTGGTCCTTCATTATTGACTGCAAATTCCCTGTAGGAGCTGCCGAAGGCTGCGATCGCCCCGGGGTCGCGTCCGACGGGACCGGTCGCCTTCTTTAAATTGCCGAAGGCCCTACGGGCCTTATCGCAGCCTTCGGCAGCCCCTACAGGGGGATATATCAGCCTTCGAGCTTGTTTTTGAGCAATTCGTTCACTTGCTGTGGGTTGGCTTTGCCTTTGGAGGCTTTCATCGCCTGGCCGACGAAGAAGCCAAACATCTTGCCGCGTTTGGCTTCATCCGCAGCGCGGTAGTCGGCAACCTGTTGAGCATTGGCCGCGAGCATCTCGTCGAGCATCGACTCAATGGCGCCGCTGTCGGTGACTTGTTTCAGGCCTTGTTGGGCAATGATTTCGTCCGCGCTGCCTTCACCGTTGGCCATGGCCTCGAATACCACTTTGGCGATCTTGCCGGAGATGGTGTTGTCGGTGATGCGCAGCAACATGCCACCCAACTGCTCGGCACTGACCGGTGCTTGCTCGATCTCTACGCCCAGTTTGTTCATCAGGCTGCCGAGTTCAACCATGACCCAGTTGGCCGCGAGCTTGGCGTCGCCGCTGATGCTCGCTACTTTTTCGAAGTAATCAGCTTGCTCGCGGCTCGACGCCAGAACGCTCGCGTCATACGCCGACAGGCCGAATTGCGCCTGGAAACGTTCGCGTTTTTGCGGCGGCAGTTCAGGCAATGTGGCGCGAACGGCGACCAGGAACGCGTCTTCGATCACCACCGGCAGCAGGTCTGGATCGGGGAAGTAACGGTAGTCGTTGGCTTCCTCCTTGCTGCGCATGGAGCGGGTCTCGTCCTTGCTCGGGTCATACAGGCGGGTTTGCTGGATGACCCGGCCGCCGTCTTCGATCAGCTCGATCTGGCGCTGCACTTCGGTGTTGATCGCCTTCTCGATGAAGCGGAACGAGTTGACGTTCTTGATCTCGCAGCGAGTACCGTATTCGACCTGGCCCATTGGCCGGACCGACACGTTACAGTCGCAGCGCAACGAACCTTCGGCCATGTTGCCGTCGCAGATGCCCAGGTAACGAACCAGCGCGTGAATCGCCTTGGCGTAAGCCACGGCTTCCTTGGCGGTGCGCATGTCCGGCTCGGAAACGATTTCCAGCAACGGCGTACCGGCGCGGTTGAGGTCGATCCCGGTCATGCCGTTGAAGTCTTCATGCAGGCTTTTGCCAGCATCTTCTTCCAGGTGCGCGCGGGTAATGCCGACCCTTTTGACCGTGCCGTCTTCCAGGGTGATGTCCAGGTAGCCTTTGCCAACGATCGGCAATTCCATCTGGCTGATCTGGTAGCCTTTGGGCAGGTCCGGGTAGAAGTAGTTCTTGCGTGCGAACACGTTGTGCTGGCCGATCTCGGCGTCGATCGCCAGACCGAACTTGACCGCCATGCGTACCGCTTCCTGGTTCAGCACCGGCAATACACCGGGCATGCCCAGGTCGATCAGGCTGGCCTGGGTGTTGGGCTCGGAGCCAAACGTGGTGCTGCTGCCGGAGAAAATCTTCGATTGGGTCGAGAGCTGGGTATGAATCTCCAGCCCGATCACAACTTCCCATTGCATGTTCATTCCTCAAAAAATGCCAGGGGGATTTGAAAGTGTAGCGAGCGACGGTAAGACAAGGCGGAAACTGGCGAGCAAGCGGAGTTGACTTTAGTCAATGAGCATTGCGAGCCAGTTTCCAACGCAGTATTACCGAGCGCAGCAGCTTTCAAAATCCCTGGGGGGCGCGGGTGTGCCAGTCAGTGACTTGCTGGTATTGATGCGCGACATTGAGCAGGCGGCCTTCCTGGAAGTACGGGGCGAGCAGTTGCACGCCGACCGGCAGACCCTCGACGAAACCGGCAGGCATGGACAAGCCCGGCAGGCCCGCAAGGTTGGCGGTGATGGTGTAGAAGTCTTCCAGGTAGGCAGAAATCGGGTCGTTGTTCTTGGCGCCGATTTTCCAGGCCGGGTTAGGCGTGGTTGGGCCAAGGATCACGTCGACTTCAGCGAACGCGTTCATGAAGTCATTCTTGATCAGGCGCCGTATTTTTTGCGCTTGCAGGTAGTAAGCGTCGTAGTAACCGGCTGACAGCGCGTAAGCGCCGACCAGGATCCGCCGCTGAACTTCCGGGCCAAAGCCTTCGGCGCGTGAGCGCTTGTACAGGTCGGTCAGGTCTTTGGGGTCTTCGCAGCGATAGCCAAACCGCACGCCGTCGAAGCGCGACAAGTTGGAAGACGCTTCCGCCGGGGCGATCACGTAATAAGCCGGGATACCGTGTTGCAGGTTCGGCAGGCTGACTTCCTTGACCACGGCACCGAGCTTTTCCAGCTCTTTGACGCTTTCAAGTACCAACTCGGCGATGCGCGGGTCGAGACCGACACCGAAGTATTCTTTCGGGATGCCGATGCGCAGGCCTTGCAGCGAGCCATTGAGGCTGGCGGAGTAATCCGGCACGGGCTCGTCGATGCTGGTGGAGTCCTGTGGATCGAAACCGGCCATGCCTTGCAGCAGCAGGGCGCAGTCTTCAGCGGTGCGCGCAAGCGGTCCGGCCTGATCGAGGCTGGAGGCGTACGCGATCATGCCCCAGCGCGAAACACGACCGTACGTCGGTTTCAGGCCTGTGAGGTTGGTCAGCGCTGCCGGTTGGCGAATCGATCCGCCGGTGTCAGTGCCTGTTGCCGCCGGTATCAGACGAGCGGCAACTGCCGCTGCCGAGCCGCCGGATGAACCGCCGGGAACGTGTTCGAGGTTCCACGGGTTTTTCACCGGACCGTAGTAGCTCGATTCGTTGGCAGAACCCATGGCGAATTCGTCCATGTTGGTCTTGCCCAGCGTGACAGTGCCGGCGGCTGCGAGCTTGGCGACAACGGTCGCGTCGTATGGCGCTTTAAAGTTGTCGAGCATCTTCGAGCCGCAGCTGGTGCGTACGCCCTGGGTGCAGAACAAGTCTTTATGCGCCAGTGGAATGCCCAGCAGAGCGCCGTTCTCACCGGCGGCGCGACGGGCGTCGGCGGCTTGCGCCTGGCTGATGGCCAGCGCTTCGGTCTGCGTGATGAAGCTGTTGAGTTGCGGGTCGAGCTGGGCGATACGCGCCAGCAGAACCCGGGTCAATTCTTCGGAAGAAAACTTTTTGTCGGCGAGGCCGCGGGCGATCTCGGCCAGAGTCAATTGGTGCATTGCAGGCTCTTTTCCTTACTCGATGACTTTCGGAACCAGATAAAGGCCGTTTTCGACCGCTGGTGCGATGGCTTGGTAAGTGTCGCGATTATTTCGTTCGGTCACGACGTCTGCACGCAGACGTTGAGAGGCCTCCAGCGGGTGTGCAAGGGGCTCTATACCTCTGGTATCGACGGCTTGCATCTGATTTACCAGCTCGAGGATACTATTAAGTGCTTCGGTAGTACGTGGAATATCGGCGTCATTGAGGCCCAATCGAGCCAAATGAGCGATTTTTTCCACTTCGGAGCGTTCAAGTGCCATGGGATTCTCCAGTGGAAGGCAGACGGATGTGATCCGTGTGTGTAGATTGTCGGAACACTATCGCATTTCTACGGTCATAAGGCCGCGAACGTCTAGGGTCGTGCTCGGAAAAACAGCTAATTTAACATATTGGCTCCTTGCCCAAAATCCCTGTCGTTGTTAGAGTTTGCCGCACTTTTTTACCCACGCGTTGCCTAGGGTCCCTTTCCCATGTTCAAGAAACTGCGTGGCATGTTTTCCAGCGATCTGTCTATCGACCTGGGCACTGCCAACACCCTTATTTACGTGCGTGAGCGCGGTATCGTTCTGAATGAACCGTCGGTTGTGGCCATTCGCACCCACGGTAACCAGAAGAGCGTCGTTGCTGTCGGGATGGAAGCCAAGCGTATGCTGGGCCGGACTCCGGGCAACATCGCGGCTATTCGCCCAATGAAAGATGGCGTCATTGCCGACTTCAGCGTGTGCGAAAAAATGCTGCAGTACTTCATCAACAAGGTTCACGAAAACAGCTTTTTGCAGCCCAGCCCTCGTGTGCTGATCTGCGTGCCGTGCAAATCCACTCAGGTGGAGCGTCGGGCGATTCGTGAATCGGCCCTTGGTGCCGGTGCTCGCGAAGTATTTTTGATCGAAGAGCCTATGGCTGCTGCGATCGGTGCAGGTCTGCCGGTTGAAGAAGCACGCGGTTCGATGGTGGTCGATATCGGTGGTGGTACCACTGAAATCGCGCTGATCTCCCTCAACGGTGTGGTTTATGCCGAATCCGTACGTGTGGGCGGCGACCGTTTCGACGAAGCGATCATCACTTACGTGCGTCGTAACTACGGCAGCCTGATCGGTGAATCCACCGCAGAGCGTATCAAGCAAGAAATCGGGACTGCCTACCCAGGTGGTGAAGTACGTGAAGTCGACGTACGTGGCCGTAACCTGGCCGAAGGCGTTCCACGTGCCTTCACCCTGAACTCCAACGAAGTGCTTGAAGCGCTGCAGGAGTCCTTGGCGACTATCGTTCAGGCGGTGAAAAGCGCTCTGGAGCAATCGCCGCCGGAATTGGCTTCGGACATCGCCGAGCGTGGTCTGGTGCTGACCGGTGGTGGCGCCTTGCTGCGCGACCTGGACAAACTGCTGGCCCAGGAAACCGGTCTGCCGGTGATCGTTGCCGAAGACCCGCTGACCTGTGTTGCTCGCGGTGGTGGCCGTGCGCTGGAAATGATGGATAAACACACCATGGATCTGCTCTCCACCGAATAAGTTCGCGGAGTGCGTATTTCATGCAGCCAACAGATACAGGTAGCACTGCCAAGTGCTACCTGTATGCGTTAGGCTGGCGCCGAAATAAGGCGTTATCTTCTGTCAATCCGTATCCGGGCCGGTTCCATGCCGCATGAATAAGCACAGCCAATTGAACCTCAACCCATCAAAAACATGCGTGGGAGGAGCGGCCTATTAAACCGCTTTTCGCAAAAGGCCCCTCACTGGGTGTGCGCCTGTTGGTGCTGGTTGTGTTGTCGGTTGCGCTGATGGTGGTGGATGCCCGCTTCACGGTGCTCAAACCCGTTCGCAGTCAGATGTCTCTGGTATTGATGCAATCGTACTGGATTGCCGATTTGCCGCAGCGTCTCTACCAAGGTGTCGCCAGCCAATTCGGCAGCCGCACCGAACTGATCGCCGAAAACGAAAAACTCAAGACTGAAGCCTTGCTCCTGCAAGGGCGCCTGCAAAAACTGGCGGCCTTGACTGAGCAGAACGTGCGGCTGCGCGAGTTGCTCAACTCTTCTGCGCTGGTCAACGAAAAGGTCGAAGTGGCCGAATTGATCGGTATGGACCCCAATCCCTTCACCCAGCGCATCATCATCAACAAAGGTGAGCGCGATGGCGTGGTCCTCGGTCAGCCGGTACTCGATGCGCGCGGTTTGATGGGGCAGGTGGTCGAACTGATGCCGTACACCTCGCGGGTTCTGCTGCTGACCGACACCACCCACAGCATTCCCGTGCAAGTCAATCGCAACGGTCTGCGTGCCATTGCCAGCGGCACCGGCAACCCGGAACGCCTGGAATTGCGCCACGTTGCCGACACCGCCGATATCAAAGAAGGCGATTTGTTGGTGAGTTCTGGTCTCGGCCAGCGCTTCCCGGCGGGTTATCCGGTGGCCACGGTCAAGGAAGTGATTCATGACTCAGGCCAGCCATTCGCCATCGTGCGTGCGGTACCCACCGCTGCGCTGAATCGCAGTCGTTACCTGTTGCTGGTGTTCAGTGACGGCCGTTCGCCCGAGCAGCGCGCCAGCGACGCCGCGCAAGCCCAGGAAGCAATGGATCGGCAAGCCGCCGACCCTGCCGCGACTACGGCCAATCCTGCTGCGGCTAACGCAGCGGCTGCTACGCATGCTCCGGCGATCGTGCCTGCCACACACTCGAATCCAGCATCTGCTGCGCCCGCTCATGCGGCGGCTGCACCGGCCACTCACTCGCCGGCAAGTGCGGTGGCGAAGCCGGCCGCCAAACCCGCCGCGACCAGGCCACCTGCTGCCGCGCCTGCTACCCCTCGGGAGAGGCAATAATGGTTAATCTCGCCCGTGCAAAAAACGGCTGGGTGGTCTGGTTCACTTTCGCGGTCGGTTTGCTGCTGAGTATTTCGCCACTGCCACAGTTCATGGAAATCTTCCGCCCGTTGTGGCTGGCACTGTTGTTGGCCTTCTGGGCGTTGGCATTGCCACACAAGATCGGCATGACGACCGCGTGGTTGCTTGGTCTGTCGGAGGATGTGCTGTATGGCACGTTGCTGGGACAGAACGCGTTGATCCTGACCCTGATCACGTTCCTTGTATTGTCGTTGCAGCAGCGCTTGCGCATGTTCCCGATGTGGCAGCAAAGTCTGGTGATTCTGGTGGTTTTCGGTCTGGCGCAGCTGGCTCAGCTTTGGCTCAGCGCCTTGACCGGCAATCGTCAGCCGACACTTGCCCTGGTGTTGCCAGCGCTGGTCAGCGCACTGATGTGGCCATGGGTGAGTTACGGTCTGCGGGGTTTGCGTAATCGCTTGAGTATTAATTAGGCGGGTTCACATCCGCCTGACGTTTCGCCCCGGGACATTTTTTGCATAGCGCTTATCGCAGAGTGGCAACGCCCACGATCACCGACAGGGAGATGTCCTTATGCCCCCGCTCTATCTGGCTTCTGGTTCACCACGACGCCGTGAACTGCTGACGCAGATCGGTGTGCCTTTCACTGTGCTCAGTGCGCAGATCGATGAAACACCTTTGCCCGACGAAACACCGACGACGTATGTTGAACGGCTTGCGCGTTGCAAGGCCGAGGCCGGTCTGGCGTTGTTGGCAGTCAGCGACGAGGGTTCCAGTCTGTGTGTGTTGGGCGCCGACACTGCGGTGGTGCTCGATGGCCAGATCCTCGGCAAACCGGTCGACGAGGCCGAGGCTGTTGCGATGCTGAGCGCCTTGTCCAATCGTGAACACGAAGTGTTGACCGCCATCGCCGTACTCGACAATGAGCGCTGCGAAATACGGGTGGTACGCAGTCTGGTGCGCTTTCGCTCGATTCAGGTTCAGGAAGCTCAGGCCTACTGGGCCAGTGGTGAGCCGCAAGACAAAGCGGGCGGTTACGCGATTCAGGGTCTGGCGGCGATTTTTGTCGCCAGCGTACATGGCAGCTATTCGGCTGTGGTCGGATTGCCATTGTGCGAAACCGCAGAACTGCTCGGCCGTTTCGGCATACCCTGTTGGCAACACCTGGAAGGTAGGGAATAAGCCATGAGTGAAGAAATTCTGATCAACATCACGCCCATGGAGTCGCGTGTGGCCGTGGTTGAGAACGGTGTGCTGCAGGAGGTCCACGTCGAGCGGACCCAACGTCGCGGTATCGTGGGCAATATTTATAAAGGCAAAGTCGTGCGGGTACTGCCCGGCATGCAAGCGGCCTTCATCGACATCGGCCTGGACCGTGCGGCATTTATTCACGCTTCAGAAATTTCCATGCGCGAAGGTCCGTCCGTCGAAAGCATCAGTGCGCTGGTGCACGAAGGCCAGAGCCTGGTCGTGCAGGTCACCAAAGACCCCATCGCCAGCAAAGGCGCACGTCTGACCACGCAATTGTCGATCCCGTCGCGCTATCTGGTGTACATGCCCAAGACCGCACATGTCGGGATTTCCCTGAAAATTGAAGACGAAGCCGAGCGTGAACGCCTCAAGCAGGTGGTCACCGATTGCGTCGCTCAGGAAGGTATCAAAGAGGCCGGTGGTTTTATCCTGCGCACGGCGGCTGAAGGCGCTGGCGCTGATGAAATCCTCATGGATATTCGCTACCTGCGCCGTCTTTGGGATCAGATCGGCGAGCAGATCAAGACCGTGGGCGCCCCTAGCGTTATTTATGAAGACCTCGACCTGGCCCTGCGTACTCTGCGCGATCTGGTCAGCCCACGCATCGAGAAGATCCGCATCGACTCACGCGAGACCTTCCAGAAAACCACCCAATTTGTTGCCGAACTGATGCCGGAAATCGCTGACCGTCTGGAGCACTATCCGGGTGAGCGGCCGATTTTCGACCTGTATGGCGTCGAAGATGAAATCCAGAAAGCCCTCGACCGTAAGGTGCCACTCAAGTCCGGCGGTTATCTGGTGATCGATCCGGCCGAAGCGATGAGCACCATCGATGTGAATACCGGGGCGTTTGTCGGTCATCGAAATCTCGAAGAAACCATCTTCAAGACCAACCTGGAAGCAGCGACCGCGATTGCCCGTCAGTTGCGCCTGCGTAATCTGGGCGGGATCATCATTATCGATTTCATCGACATGGAAGATGGCGAGCACCAGCGTCAGGTCCTGCGTACGCTGGAGAAGCAGCTGGAGCGTGATCACGCTAAAACCAACATCATCGGTATCACCGAGTTGGGCCTGGTGCAGATGACCCGCAAGCGCACTCGCGAAAGCCTTGAACAAGTGCTGTGCGAGCCGTGCAGCAGTTGCCAGGGGCGCGGTAAGTTGAAGACCCCTGAGACTGTTTGTTACGAGATTTTCCGGGAAATATTGCGCGAAGCCCGCGCTTATCAGGCGGAAGGCTATCGTGTATTAGCCAATCAGAAAGTCGTGGACCGTTTGCTCGATGAAGAGTCGGGCAACGTCGCTGAGCTGGAAGGTTTTATCGGCCGCACCATTCGTTTTCAAGTCGAAACTATGTATTCCCAAGAACAATATGACGTTGTGTTGCTCTAAGCAGCGATCTGTCAGTTTCAGTACTAATGGCAGTAAGCCTTTTAATGAGAACTCTGCGTGGCAAATGAGCAATTCCTGACCCTATCGATGACTGCACGGCTGCGCCGACAGCCTGCGCAGCCTTCAGCCCTGAGGGTCAGCTGACATGGGGCGTCTGACGCGTTTTCTTGCCGCCTTGACTCGCTTGGGTTTGGGTGTTTGCGCGCTGGTTTTAGTGCTGACGGCGCTGTACGTCAGCGTCGGTCGACAACTGGTGCCGATGGTGGCCGAGTACCGTGGCGAAGTCGAAGCCAAGGCGCGTGCCGCACTGGACATGCCGCTGAGTATCGGCAGCCTCGAAGGTCGCTGGCACGGGTTCGCCCCGGAACTGCTGGCCCACGATGTGATGGTAGGCGAGGGCGCCAATGCACTGCGTCTGGATCATGTGCGTGCCGTGCCGGACATCTGGGCCAGCCTGATGGCGCGCGAAGTGCGCATCGCTCTCCTGGAGCTCAACGGTCTGCAACTGAGCCTCAAAGAAGACAAGGATGGCCATTGGGCGCTTCAGGGACTGCCGGTCAAGGACGATAAGCCTTTCGATCCGGAAGAGGTACTGACCCAGATACAGGCGGTTTCCCAGCTGTCATTGCTCGACAGTCAGATCACCTTCCAGCCGTACGAGCAGGCGCCATCGACCTTTACTTACGTCAGCTTCAGTTTGCGGACCGGTAGTATTCGCCAACGTCTGGATGCACGTTTGACCTTGCCTGACGGTCAGCCGGTGGCGCTCAATCTGCGTTCGCGGGTGCAGGCGAAAAACTGGCGGGATGGCGAGGCCGATGTTTACCTGAGCCTGCCGCAAAGTGACTGGGCACGCTGGTTGCCGACCAGCCTGACCCGACAATGGAAGGTCTCCACGCTCAAGGCTGGCGGCGAATTCTGGCTGACCTGGGGCAAAGGCACGCTGCAAAGTGCCGTGGCGCGAGTCAATGCTCCACTGCTCAAAGGCGCCTATGCCGATCGCAAGGCGACGAAAATCGACAATCTGGCGCTCAACGCCTGGTTCCAGCGCAGCAACGATGGTTTCAGTCTGTCGTTTGATTCATTGGCAATGAACCTTGGCGACAAGCGTTGGGAAAGCCGCATCCAGCTCAAGCAGCAGGCGGCGACCCCGGAGGCTGAAGAGCGTTGGCATGTTCAAGCGGATCGCCTGGACCTGGCGCCGATCACGCCGATACTCGATTCCCTGGTGCCACTGCCGGACACGCTGATGACGGTGCTCGACAGCCTGAAAGTCACGGGTGGGTTGCGCAATGTGTTGCTCGATTATCAGCCACAAGCAGTGGGCGATAAACGTTTCAGCTTTGCTGCCAATCTGGACAAGGTCGGCTTCAGTGCGTATCACGGCGCACCGGCCGCCGGCAATGTCAGCGGTAGCATCAGCGGTGATCTGGGGCAGGGTGAGCTGCGCTTGGCCACCGATGATTTCATGCTGCACTTGTACCCGATCTTTACCAAGCCCTGGCACTACCGGAAGGCCAACGCCCGTCTGACCTGGAAGCTCGACGAGCAAGGCTTCACCCTGATTGCGCCGTATATTCAGGTGCTGGGCGACGAAGGAAAAATCGCCAGCGACTTTCTGATTCGCCTGCATTTCGACCACACCCAGGAAGACTACATGGACCTGCGTGTCGGTCTGGTCGAGGGTGACGGTCGTTACACCGGTAAATACCTGCCTGCGGTGCTCGGTCCGGCGTTGGACGAATGGTTGCGCACAGCGATTCTGGGGGGCGCGGTGGATCAGGGTTTCTTTCAGTACCAGGGCTCGCTCAGCCGCGATGCAACGGCCGCTGCGCGAAACATCAGCCTGTTCTTCAAGGTTCACGACGCTACGTTGGCCTTCCAGCCGGGCTGGCCGCAGCTCACGGGCATAGACGGTGACGTATTTGTCGAGAACAGCGGCGTGCGTATCAAGGCCAGCAAGGGCCAACTGCTGGATACGCAGGTCAGCAATGTTCTGGTCAATATTCCCCACGTGCCTGCCGGGAAAACCAGCCACCTGCTGGTTGATGGCGATTTCGCGGGTGGCCTGGGTGACGGCCTGAAAATTCTTCAGGATGCCCCCATTGGCACGGCTGATACGTTCGCGGGCTGGGAAGGCGACGGTTCGTTGCAGGGCAAGCTGAAACTGGACATTCCTTTGGCCAAAGGTGAAGTCCCGAAGATTGCGGTGGACTTCAATACTGATGCAGCACGCTTGAAACTGAGCAATCCGCCGTTGGAGTTGACCCAGCTTAAGGGGGCGTTCCGCTTTGATAATGCCAAGGGTTTGAGCGGCAGCGGCATTCGCGCGCAGGCGTTCGAACGGCCGATCACCGCGCAAATTTATGCAGAAGGAAGTCCCGGGGCGCTCACTACCCGAGTCGTCGCCAACGGTCAGGTTGCGCTAAAGAGACTCACCGATTGGCTGGGTGACACTCAGCCGTTGCCGGTGTCTGGCGAGCTGCCCTATCAGGTGCAGGTCACCCTTGGTGGGGCGGACAGCCAACTGCGGGTCAATTCCAATCTCAAAGGTTTGGCCGTCGATCTGCCCGCGCCTTTCGGCAAACCAGCGGATGACGTGCGAGAGAGTGAATTTCGCATGACCTTGCAAGGGGCTGAACGGCGTTACTGGGCTGCTTACGATGGCCTGGCTAATCTTGCATTCGCGGCGCCAGGCGGCAATATCGCTGAGGGTCGGGGCGAGCTGTTTCTAGGTCAGGGCGATGCGGTTCTGTCTGACGCCAAAGGTTTGAGAGTGCGCGGTGTACTGTCCGAACTGGACATCGGGCCCTGGAAAACCATCGTCGAGCGCTACGCTGGCAATGATCCCGGTGGCAGCGCCAAGCAGATTCTGCACAGTATGAACCTGCAGGTCGGAAAAATGAGCGCGTTGGGTACCACGCTCGATAAGGTCGATGTGCAACTCAATCGAAAAGACACCGGGTGGTCCCTGGCCGTCGACAGCTCGTTGCTCAAAGGCACGGCCAATCTACCTGACGCAAAAGGCGCGCCTATTGGTATCGATCTTCTGTACGTCCGCTTGCCTGCGCCCGATGCCAATGCGGCGGTAGTGGAGAATGCCCCAGACCCGCTGGCGGATGTTGATCCACGACAGATTCCAGCGATGGATATCAAGGTTGTGCAGTTGTTCCAGGGTGATCAATTGGTCGGCGCGTGGTCACTCAAGACCCGGCCGAGCGCCACGGGCGTAAGGCTTTCTGACTTGAGCCTGGGCCTCAAAGGCATGTTGTTGCAGGGCGATGGTAGTTGGGAAGGCACGCCGGGATTGACCCGCAGTTGGTACAAGGGTCATGTCGGGGGCAAAAATATTGCGGATGTATTGAAGGCTTGGGGTTTTGCGCCGACCGTGACCAGCGACACGTTCGAGCTGGATGCTGACGGTCGATGGCCTGGTTCGCCAGCCTGGCTCGGGGTCAAGCGCTACTCGGGCAGCCTGGATGCGACGTTGCGCTCCGGCCAGTTCGTCGAAGCAGAAGGTGGCGCGCAAGCCCTGAGGGTGTTTGGTCTGCTCAACTTCAACTCCATCGGCCGCCGCCTGCGCCTGGACTTCTCGGATCTGCTGGGCAAAGGCCTCAGTTATGATCAGGTCAAAGGCCTGCTGGTCTCCAGCGACGGCGTGTACGTGACACGCACCCCGATCACCCTGACCGGACCGTCAAGCAACCTTGAGCTCAATGGCACATTGGACATGGTCAACGACCGGGTCGATGCCAAGTTGCTGGTGACATTGCCGGTGACCAATAACTTGCCGATCGCCGCATTGATCGTCGGCGCCCCGGCAATTGGCGGCGCCTTGTTCCTGGTGGATAAACTGTTTGGTGACCGCGTGGCGCGATTCGCCAGTGTGCAGTACCGCGTTGAAGGCCCATGGAAAGAGCCGAAAATCACCTTTGACAAACCCTTTGAAAAACCTCAATAGCGCGTCATGGAGTACAGTGGCCGCATGTCTTGCTCGGAGCGTGCCATGTCTTTTGCCGTGATTCAAATGGTCAGCCAGAGCGATGTCCTGGCCAATCTGGCTCAGGCTCGCCGCCTGCTGGAGCGGGCTGCCGAGTCCGGTGCGCGCCTTGCTGTGCTGCCGGAAAATTTCGCCGCCATGGGTCGTCGCGATATTGCCGATATCGGTCGCGCCGAGGCTCAGGGCCAAGGTCCGATTCTGCCATGGTTGAAACTGGCCGCTCGCGACCTCAAGTTATGGATAGTTGCCGGCACGTTACCGCTGCCGCCGAGTGATCGGCCGCAGGGCAAAGTGACTGCGTGTTCGTTGTTGATCGATGAGCACGGCGAGCAAGTGGCGCGCTATGACAAGCTACATTTGTTCGATGTGGACGTTGCCGACAACCGTGGTCGTTACCGGGAGTCTGATGTTTACGCCCATGGTGACAAGGTGGTGGTCGCCGATACGCCGGTGGGGCGTCTGGGTTTGAGCGTGTGTTACGACCTGCGCTTTCCCGAGTTGTACAGCGCGCTGCGTGAAGCGGGCGCGCAATTGATCACTGCACCGTCGGCCTTCACGGCCGTCACCGGCGCTGCGCATTGGGACATCCTGATCCGGGCGCGTGCGATAGAGACCCAGTGCTATGTGCTGGCGGCGGCGCAGGGTGGCATGCACCCTGGCTCACGGGAAACATACGGGCATGCCGCGATCATCGACCCTTGGGGGCGCGTGCTGGCTGAGCAAGCCCAGGGCGAAGCGGTGCTGCTGGCCGAACGTGATAGCGATGAACAGGCGTCCATACGGGCGCGGATGCCGGTGTCCAGTCACCGGCGATTTTTTTCGCAGGACGCGTTGCGGCCTGCGCACACTTCGGAGTGAATATGAGCGACTTGTCCTCTGTCAGCGAACACCTTTTAGCGCCCGGCGGCCTGAGCCTCGACAGCTTGCAGTCGGTGCTGGGCGAGCTGGCCGGCCCCGGGATCGACGCGGCTGACCTGTATTTTCAGGGGCAGATTTCCGAGTCATGGTCGCTGGAAGACGGCATCGTCAAGGAAGGCAGTTTCAACCTCGATCAAGGCGTCGGTGTCCGTGCGCAATCGGGTGAGAAAACCGGCTTTGCCTACAGCAATGCGATTACTCCTGAAGCATTGAGCCTTGCAGCACGCGCTGCACGTTCGATCTCCCGTGCCGGGCAGGAAGGCCGGGTGCAGGCATTCACCACTCAGGATGTGGCCCAGTTGTATGCGCCAGACAACCCGCTGGAAGTGATGACGCGTGCGGAAAAGGTCGAACTGCTCAAGCGTGTCGACGTTGCCACGCGTGCGTTGGATTCACGTATTCAGCAGGTCACGGTCAGTATGGCTGGGGTCTGGGAGCGGATTCTGATTGCCTCCACCGATGGCAGTCTTGCGGCGGATGTGCGTCCACTGGTGCGCTTTAACGTCAGCGTCATCGTCGAGCAGAATGGTCGACGCGAACGGGGCGGTCATGGTGGTGGCGGGCGTACCGATTACCGGTACTTCCTGGCGGATGACCGTGCCATGGGCTATGCCCGTGAAGCGCTACGTCAGGCGCTGGTGAATCTCGAAGCGATCCCTGCACCTGCCGGGACGTTGCCGGTGGTGCTCGGTTCTGGCTGGTCCGGGGTGCTGTTGCACGAAGCGGTTGGTCATGGTCTGGAAGGCGATTTCAACCGCAAAGGCAGCTCGGCTTATAGCGGGCGCATGGGTGAAATGGTGGCGTCCAAGCTGTGCACGATTGTCGATGACGGCACGTTGCCTGGCCGTCGAGGCTCGTTGACCGTGGACGATGAGGGCACGCCAACCGAATGCACCACCTTGATCGAAAACGGCGTACTCAAGGGTTACATGCAGGACAAGCTCAACGCTCGGTTGATGGGTGTGGCGCGTACCGGTAATGGTCGTCGTGAGTCCTACGCGCACCTGCCGATGCCGCGCATGACCAACACGTACATGCTTGCCGGACAAAGCGACCCTGAGGAAATCATCGCCTCGGTGAAGAGGGGCATTTACTGCGCCAACCTTGGCGGCGGTCAGGTGGACATCACCAGCGGCAAATTCGTGTTTTCGACCAGCGAAGCTTATTTGATCGAAGACGGCAAAATCACCACGCCGGTCAAAGGTGCGACCTTGATCGGCAACGGGCCTGAAGCCATGAGTCGAGTGTCGATGGTCGGTAACGATCTGACGCTGGACAGCGGCGTGGGCACCTGCGGCAAAGACGGTCAGTCAGTGCCAGTAGGCGTCGGCCAGCCGACGTTGAAGATCGATGCGATTACCGTGGGTGGCACGGGTTCCTGAATGACAGCACCGAATGAATCGCAGGGTGCGATTCATTCGGTGCATGAACACTAGCGCAGACCGCGCTTGATATCGTCCAGGTCGCGGATGTACTTGAACAGTTTACGGCTGGCAGCAGGTGGCTTGCTTTGCGCAAGCTCATGCTGGGCCTGGCGTATAAACGAACGCAGTTGCTGGCGATCCGCTTCCGGATAGTCACCGACAAACTTCTCGAGTACATCGTCGGTGCCTGTGATCAAGCGATCACGCCAGCGTTCCAGACCGTGAAAACGTTCGTTGTATTGGCGAGTGGAGGCATCAAGTTGATCAAGCAACACCAGAATGGCGTCCAGGTCTTGATCGCGCATCAGTTTGCCGATGAACAGGATATGCCGTTTACGCGCAATGTTTGCGGTGTGCTTGGGCGCTTCAGCCAAGGCCCGGCGCAAGGCGTCGGTCAAGGGCAGCTTCGCCAGCAGGTCAGGCTTGAGTGTTGTCAGGCGCTCGCCAAGGTCAACCAGAGCATGGAGCTCGCGTTTGACCTGGGTTTTGCTTTTACCCTCATCGAGGGAGTCGTCGTAAGAATCAACCATGGGGGCAGTCCGATAAGAAACGCCGCCATGATAACCAGTCGGGGGCCGCTTGTCCGGCCCGGTCGGTATTCGGCCTGTGCCGAAAGCAGAATTTGATGGAGAAAGTCATGAGTACATCTCAAAGCGTCGGCCCGCAAGCCTTGCCAGCACTGCAAGAGCAGGTGGAGCAAATTATCGCCGAAGCCAAGCGTCAGGGCGCCAGCGCCTGTGAAGTGGCGGTGTCTCTGGAGCAGGGCCTGTCGACCTCGGTTCGCCAGCGTGAAGTGGAAACCGTCGAGTTCAACCGCGATCAGGGCTTTGGTATCACCTTGTATGTCGGTCAGCGCAAAGGCTCGGCCAGCACCTCCGCCAGCGGCGCTGACGCTATTCGCGAAACCGTCGCCGCCGCGTTGGCGATTGCCAAACACACCTCCGAAGACGAATGCTCCGGCCTCGCCGATGCCGCGCTGATGGCTAAAGAGCGGCCGGACTTTGACCTGTTCCACGCGTGGGATATCACCCCGGAACAAGCCATCGAGCGCGCCTTGACCTGTGAAGCGGCGGCGTTCGATGCGGACAGCCGGATCAAGAATGCCGATGGCACCACGCTCAGCACCCACCAGGGTTGCCGCGTTTATGGCAACAGCCACGGTTTTATCGGCGGCTATGCCTCGACACGCCACAGCTTGAGCTGCGTGATGATTGCCGAGGGCGAAGGGCAGATGCAGCGCGACTACTGGTACGACGTGAGTCGCCAGGGCGAGTTGCTGGCGGATCCGCAAAGCATTGGTCGTCGCGCGGCACAACGAGCGGCCGGCCGCTTGGGCGCACGCCCGGTACCGACGTGTGAAGTGCCAGTGTTGTTCGCTGCAGAATTGGCGGGTGGTTTGTTCGGCCATTTTCTGTCTGCCATTTCCGGCGGCAACCTGTATCGCAAATCGTCGTTTCTGGAAGGGGCGATGGGCCAGCGTCTGTTCCCTGAATGGCTGACCCTAGACGAGCGGCCACATCTGATGGGTGCCATGGGCAGTTCGGCGTTCGACGGTGATGGTTTGGCAACCTACGCCAAGCCGTTCGTGGAGAACGGTGATTTGGTGTCGTATGTCCTTGGCACTTACTCGGGTCGCAAGCTGGGGCTGCCAAGCACAGCCAACTCTGGCGGCGTGCATAACCTCTTCGTTACCCATGGCGTGGAAGATCAGGCTGCGTTATTGCGCCGTATGGGTCGCGGTTTGCTGGTCACTGAGTTGATGGGCAGCGGTTTGAATATGGTGACCGGCGACTACTCTCGCGGCGCGGCGGGCTTTTGGGTCGAGAACGGCGAAATCCAGTTTCCGGTTCAAGAAGTCACCATCGCAGGCAACCTGCGCGACATGTTCAAACAGATCGTCGCCATCGGCAGCGACCTCGAACTGCGCAGCAATATCCGCACGGGTTCGGTTTTGATCGAACGTATGACGGTCGCGGGTAGCTGATCCATCTGGACGCGCCGAAACGCTTGTAGGCCCGCGCGCCTACAAGCAAGCATCCCAGCAACACACAAAACACCTGTAGGAGCTGCCGGAGGCTGCGATAAGGCCGGAACGGCCTTCATGAATTCCGATGCCGCGACCGTTCGTCTGACGCGTCCCCGGGGGTGATCGCAGCCTTCGGCAGCTCCTACAAGGGATTTGTGATCGACATATTTCCCAGTGGGAGCGAAATCAGTCGAAGACGATTTGTTGGGCGGAGGAAAAACGGATGAACGACCGACGTTGAGCCAGGCGCTCAATCCGGTCACTCGCCCTCATCAAACCGGTTGTTGATCAGCTCGATCAAACCGTCGAGCGCCGCCTGGTCGTCTTCACCTTCGGTGTGCAGGTGAATGTCGGTGCCTTTTCCTGCAGCCAACATCATTACGGCCATGATGCTTTTGCCGTCGACCATACTGTCGGGGGCACGACCGACTCTGATCTGGCAGGGGAATTTTCCTGCGACACCGACGAATTTGGCGGCCGCACGCGCGTGCAAGCCCAGCTTGTTGATGATAGTGATTTGACGAGCGGGCATCGCGATGAAGATCCTTTCAGCTGAGGTCGCGGTGGCGGACCTGAACGTTCTTGAGTGATTGTTGCAGGACGTGGCCCAGGCGCTCGGTCAGATAGACAGAACGGTGGTGCCCGCCAGTGCAGCCAATGGCAATAGTGACGTAGGCGCGGTTGCTGGCAGCAAAGCGTGGCAACCATTTGTTCAAGTAGGCGTAGATGTCCTGGAACATCTCTTCAACATCCGGCTGCGCCGCCAAATAATCGGCCACGGGCTGGTCTAGCCCTGAGAGCTCACGCAGTTCCGGCTTCCAATAAGGGTTGGGCAAGCAGCGCACATCGAATACCAGGTCAGCGTCCACCGGCATGCCGCGCTTGAAGCCAAACGATTCAACCAGAAACGCAGTGCCGGGCTCTGGCTTGTTCAACAGGCGCAGTTTGAGCATGTCGCGGAGCTGGTAGAGGTTCAGGTGCGTGGTGTTGATTTTCAAGTCGGCCAGATCAATGATCGGGCCGAGCAGGGTGCTTTCATCGCGTATCGCTTCGGCAAGCGAGCGGTCGGCGCTGCTCAGAGGATGGCGGCGACGGGTTTCCGAGAAGCGTTTGAGCAGGGTTTCCTCATCGGCGTCCAGGTACAGCACATCGCACTGGATATGGCGGCTGCGGACCTCTTCGAGCAACTCCGGGAAGCGTGACAGATGGCTCGGCAGATTGCGCGCGTCGATGGATACGGCGACCAGCGGCTGAGCCAGTTCTGTATGAATCAGCGCGCGTTCAGCCAGCTCCGGGAGCAGGCCCGCAGGCAGGTTATCGATGCAATAGAAGCCGTTGTCTTCCAGCACATCAAGAGCGGTGCTCTTGCCGGAGCCGGATCGGCCGCTGACGATTATCATGCGCATCATTAATGGCCGTTCTGCACGTCCAGCACCACCTGATAAAGCGCTTCGCCGCTTTTGGCACTGCGTAGACGGTCGCGCACATCCGCGCGGTCAAGCATGCTGGCGATCTGGCGCAGCAGCTCCAGGTGTTCGTCGGTGGCAGCCTCTGGGACCAGCAGCACAAAAAGCAGGTCCACAGGTATACCGTCGATGGCTTCAAAATCGACGCAGGTATCGAGGTGTAAAAGGGCACTGATGGGCGTCGGACAACCCGTCAGCCTACAGTGCGGAATGGCGATACCATTACCAAAACCGGTCGAGCCGAGTTTTTCACGGGCGAGCAGGCTCGTGAGCACCAAATCCTGATTCAGCTCAGTTTCACTGGCGATCAATTTGGCGATGTGTTCAAAGACATTTTTTTTACTGCTGCTCGGCACGTTCACGAGTGAACGGCCGGCAGTCAGGATATTTTCGAGTCGAATCATGGGTTGGGAGTGTTAGCGAGCTGTCGCACCTTTTAAGATGTTCTGCTGCTTTTCCTTATATTTGAGCAATTGTCGGTCTAGCTTGTCAGTGAGTAGATCGATTGCCGCATACATGTCGTCATGTTCTGCGTTGGCGACCACCTCTCCACCGTGGATGTGCAGCGTGGCTTCGATCTTCTGTTTCAGTTTCTCGACCGCCATCGTTACCTGCACATTGGTAATTTTGTCAAAGTGCCCTTCGAGTTTCTTGAGTTTGAGCTCGATGTATTCGCGCAGGGGCTTGGTCACTTCCAGCTGATGTCCACTGATGTTGACTTGCATACAACTTCTCCTTCGTTGCCAGTGCATAAAGAGGCAGGCTTGAATACCTGCCACTGGAACGCTATGGCATGCGCCCGTTATCACATCAATCGCTTACGTTCGCTTGAAGGTGCTATCCCAAGTGATTCGCGGTATTTAGCGACGGTACGACGGGCTACCTGAATGCCTTGTGCCTCCAGTAAACCAGCGATCTTGCTGTCACTCAACGGCTTTTTCTGATTTTCCGCAGCAACCAGTTTTTTGATGATCGCGCGAATGGCTGTGGAGGAACACTCGCCGCCCTCAGAGGTGCTTACGTGACTGGAAAAGAAATATTTCAGTTCGTAGATACCGCGCGGGGTATGCATGAATTTTTGCGTGGTCACCCGTGAAATCGTCGACTCGTGCATGCCGACCGCTTCGGCGATGTCATGCAGAACCAGTGGTTTCATTGCCTCGTCGCCGTACTCGAGGAAGCCGCGTTGGTGCTCGACGATCTGCGTGGCCACTTTCATAAGCGTTTCATTGCGGCTCTGCAGGCTTTTGATGAACCAGCGTGCCTCCTGCAACTGATTGCGCATGAACGTGTTGTCAGCGCTGGTATCGGCCCTGCGGACGAACCCTGCGTACTGAGGGTTGACCCGTAGACGGGGCACGGACTCTTGATTGAGCTCTACCAGCCAGCGTTCATTGTCTTTACGCACGATCACGTCGGGCACAACGTATTCTGCCTCGCTGGATTCGATCTGCGAGCCTGGACGCGGGTTCAGGCTCTGCACCAGTTCAATGACCTGGCGCAGCTCATCTTCCTTGAGTTTCATGCGCCGCATCAGTTGGCCGTAGTCACGGCTGCCGAGCAGGTCGATGAAGTCACAGACCAGGCGCTGTGCTTCGGCCAGCCAGCGAGTTTTCGCAGGCAGCTGACGCAATTGCAGCGACAGGCATTCGCTCAGGTTGCGGGCGCCGATGCCTGCGGGTTCGAATTGCTGGATCCGGTGCAGAACCGCTTCGATTTCATCCAGCTCGACATCCATTTCCGGATCGAAGGCATCGAGGATTTCCTCAAGCGACTCGTCCAGATAACCCTGATTGTTGATGCAGTCGATCAGCGTGACGGCGATCAACCGATCGGTATCGGACATGGGTGCCAGATTCAATTGCCACAGCAGATGGCTTTGCAGGCTTTCGCCGGCCGATGTGCGGGTGGTGAAGTCCCACTCGTCATCATCGTTGCTGGGCAGACTGCTGGCGCTGGTCTGGTACACGTCATCCCAGGCGGTGTCGACTGGCAGTTCGTTGGGAATACGGTCGTTCCAGTCGCCCTCTTCCAGGTTGTCCACCGTCGGGGCAGCTTCCTGGTAGGTGGGTTCCTGAACGTCAGGATTAGGTTTCTCTATGTTGTCGGCCAACGGATCAGCGTTGTCGAAGTCGTCACCTTCCTCCTGGCGTTCCAGCATAGGGTTGGACTCCAACGCTTCCTGGATTTCCTGTTGCAGGTCCAGGGTCGACAGTTGGAGGAGGCGGATGGCCTGTTGCAGCTGCGGTGTCATCGTCAGCTGCTGGCCCATTCTCAGGACTAGCGATGGTTTCATGGCAGGGGCTTAACACCTTATTCGCCGGCGCACATGCGCCATCCACTACAGGGCGCCGAAGCGCCAACTTAAGCAAATTATATGCCTGAAACCTAAGTGTTTGCCTAGGGTGTGCTGACAATTAATGTTTTTGTCAGCGCTAAACCCTAGTGTCCGCCGCCTATGGAGAGCGAAACAGCGCAGAACTTACAGGCGGAATTCATGGCCGAGGTAAACCTCTTTAACCAGTTGGTTGGCCAGAATGGTTGCTGAATCACCTTCAGCGATCAGTTGCCCATCGTTGACGATATAAGCGGTTTCACAAATATCCAGGGTGTCACGAACGTTGTGATCGGTGATCAGTACGCCGATGCCCTTGGCTTTCAGGTGATAGATGATCTGCTTGATATCGCCAACCGAAATCGGGTCGACACCGGCGAACGGCTCATCAAGCAGGATGAATTTGGGCGAGGTCGCCAACGCGCGAGCGATTTCCACGCGGCGGCGTTCACCACCGGACAGGCTCATGCCCAGGTTGTCTCGGATGTGGCTGATGTGGAACTCTTGCAGCAGGCTTTCCAGCTCCTTGCGGCGTGCCGTGCGGTCGAGCTCCTTGCGGGTCTCGAGGATCGCCATGATGTTGTCGGCAACCGACAGTTTGCGGAAAATCGAAGCTTCCTGCGGCAGATAGCCAATTCCGGCGCGTGCGCGACCGTGCATCGGCTGGTGGCTGACGTCCAGGTCGTCGATCAATACACGGCCTTGATCGGCCTGGACCAGGCCCACAATCATGTAGAAACAGGTGGTCTTGCCGGCACCGTTAGGGCCAAGCAGGCCCACGATCTGTCCGCTCTCGATGGACAGGCTGACATCGCGCACGACCTGACGGCCCTTATAGCTTTTAGCCAGATGCTGGGCTTTCAGCGTAGCCATTAAGGGGCCTTCTGGGGTTCGGGTTTGTTTTTCGGCTGGATGACCATGTCGATCCTTGGGCGTGGCGCAGTCACCTTGGTGCCGTTGGCTCGACCGGCATTGACGACTTGTTTCACCGTGTCATAGACGATTTTCTCGCCTTCGGACGTGTTGCCGTCGTTGATGACCTTGGCCTTGTCGATCAGGATGATTCGATTCAGCGCGGCGAAGTACTGAATGGTCACGCCGTACGCTTGAACAATAGGCTTGTTGATGTCGGGTTTCTGTTCGTAGTAAGCAAGATTGCCAACAGCGGTGACCACGTCGATCTCGCCTGCGGGCGTGCGTGTGATGGTCACGGTGTTGCCGGTGATTTTCATCGAGCCTTGGGTGATGATAACGGTGCCTTTGTAGACGGCAACACCCTGCTTGTCATCGAGCTGCGCATCGTCAGACTGGACATGAATAGGCTGATCGCGATCCGTCGGCAAAGCCCAGGCGCTCAAGCTTCCCAGTGCGGCGCCCAAACCGAGCAAAAAAGGGAGGGTTTTAACGAGCCTCATACTGTCCTCTTACGTTGGACAGCAGGTGCATCCTGCCGTCGTTCAAATACGCTTTCATACCCGTACCAGTGGATACGCCGCCGAAACCGTCGATTCTAACGGCTTGCTCGGTCTGCGCATATTGCTTCTGTGGGAATACAGTCATTCGGCTGCTGGTAATAATGGTCGTCCGGTTCTTTTCGTCAGTACGCGCCACGCGCACCGAGTCGATCAGCTCAACCTGAGTGCCGCCGGGCGAGACTTCCCCCTTCTTGCTCTGGACGTGCCAGGGGAATAGGGCGCCACGATACAGTTGCAGGTCCGGATTGGTCAGCAACGTGATATCAGAGGTCTGAAGGTGCTCGACCTTATCGGCGGTCATGTCGTACTGAAGTTTGCCGTCCGGCAGGAACTGAAGGCTGTGGGCGTTCATCGCGTAAAAATCGATGGTGCCTGCGTCAACAGGGGCTACCCGTTGTTCCAGGAAGGTTTCAGGTTTGATATTCCAGTAGCCTGCCGCCGCCACCAGCAGCGCAAGCACACCCAGAATCAAAAAACGGCGAATTTTTTTGCTCAGCATAAATGACTTCTATAAGTAGGCGGCGTGGGCCGCTTCAAGGCTGCCTTGAGCGCTCATGATCAACTCGCAAAATTCGCGAGCTGCTCCTTCGCCACCGCGAGCCTGAGTAATGCCGTGGGCATGTTGCCGGACAAAACTGGCCGCATTAGCGACCGCCATGCCAAGTCCGACGCGCCGGATGACGGGCAAGTCTGGCAGATCGTCACCCAGATAGGCGACTTGTTCATAGCTTAAGTGGAGTTGAGCGAGTAATTCGTCGAGAACGACCAATTTGTCTTCGCGGCCCTGATACAGGTGCTGAATGCCCAGGTTGTGCGCGCGGCGCTCTACCACGGGGGTTCTGCGCCCGCTGATGATGGCGGTGTGCACGCCTGATGCGATCAGCATCTTGATGCCTTGCCCGTCGAGCGTATTAAATGTTTTGAACTCGCTGCCGTCTTCGAGAAAGTACAGGCGCCCGTCAGTCAGCACGCCATCGACGTCGAAGATGGCCAGTTTGATGTTCTTGCCGCGTTGCAGCAGATCCTTCGGCATCGCATTGTTCATTACATAACTCCCGCACGCAGCAGATCTTGCAGGTTAAAGGCGCCGATAGGGTGGTCGTTTTCGTCGACCACGATCAACGCACCAATTTTGTGATCCTCCATGATCTTCAATGCCTCGGCCGCGAGCATTTCAGGGCGGGCGGTCTTGCCGTGGAGTGTCATTACTTCGTCGATGGTCGCCTGGCGGATATCAATGTCGCGGTCCAGGGTCCGACGTAAATCGCCGTCGGTAAAGATCCCGGCCAAGCGGCCATCGGCCTCCAGAACGGCGGTCATGCCCAAGCCTTTGTGGGTCATTTCCATTAGCGAGTCGCGCAGTAGCGTGCCGCGCTGAACCTTGGGCAACTCTTCACCGGTGTGCATGACGTGTTCGACTTTAAGCAGCAAGCGTCGGCCGAGGGCGCCGCCCGGATGGGAGAAGGCAAAGTCTTCTGCTGTAAATCCACGCGCTTCGAGCAAGGCGACGGCCAGCGCGTCACCCATCACCAGGGCTGCGGTGGTCGAGGATGTCGGGGCCAGGTTCAGCGGACAAGCCTCTTGCTTGACATGGACATTGAGATTGATCTCTGCGGCCTTGGCCAGCGGGGAGTCAGGGTTGCCAGTCAGGCTGATCATCTTGATGCCCAAGCGCTTGATCAATGGCAGCAAGGTGACGATTTCGGCAGTCGAGCCCGAGTTGGAGATGGCCAGAATGATGTCGTCGCGGGTGATCATGCCCATATCACCATGGCTCGCTTCAGCCGGGTGGACAAAGAAGGCGGTGGTGCCAGTGCTTGCCAACGTTGCGGCAATCTTGTTGCCGATGTGCCCGGACTTGCCCATGCCGACCACTACAATCCGGCCTGTGCTGGCCAGAATCATCTCGCAAGCGCGTACAAAATCCGCGTCGATATGGGCAAGCAAGCCTTCTACGGCTTCTATTTCGAGGCGAATGGTGCGTTGTGCTGTTTGAATCAGGTCGCTGGATGGGCTCATGTCAGAAATGGGTCAGCCTGATGAAAAGGCGGCGATTATAGCGGTAATGACCAATTCCCTCACGCTTGATCGTCCGACTGTGTCTTGTGCCTAAAGTCGGTCTGGCACCCGCGGACAGATTGTGGGCCTTGTAGGACGTTTCCCAATTGCTCGAACTATCTGTCTCACGCCTTAACGAAAGAGGTTTATCCCGTGGGACGCGCGTGCTGGCAGTGGTATAGTTCGCCGCCAGTTTGGCCCCCCCGGGCAGTTACAGTGCGTGTCTTGCAGCATAGACGTGGCGTCTGAGTGTGGGGTTATATCGCAAGGAGTCTAGATGAGCGCCGATAACGCTTACGCGGTCGAGCTGAAGGGTGTCACCTTCAAGCGCGGTACGCGCAGCATCTTCAATAATGTTGATATTCGTATTCCGCGGGGCAAGGTCACCGGCATCATGGGGCCTTCCGGCAGCGGCAAGACTACATTGCTGCGTTTGATGGGTGCGCAACTGCGTCCCAGCAAAGGCGAAGTATGGGTCAACGGTCAGAACCTACCGACATTGTCGCGCAGTGACCTGTTCGATGCGCGCAAGCAAATGGGCGTGCTGTTTCAGAGCGGCGCTTTGTTCACGGATCTGGATGTATTCGAGAACGTGGCCTTTCCGCTTCGTGTGCACACCCAGTTACCGGATGAAATGATACGCGACATCGTTCTGCTCAAGTTGCAGGCGGTCGGGCTGCGTGGTGCCGTCGATTTGATGCCCGATGAGTTGTCTGGCGGCATGAAGCGCCGTGTGGCACTGGCTCGGGCAATTGCCCTCGATCCACAAATTCTTATGTATGACGAGCCTTTCGTTGGTCAGGACCCGATTGCCATGGGGGTACTGGTGCGCTTGATTCGGTTGCTCAACGATGCGCTGGGGATCACCAGTATTGTGGTTTCCCATGACTTGGCTGAAACAGCGAGTATCGCTGATTACCTGTATGTAGTGGGTGATGGTGAGGTATTGGGGCAGGGGACCCCCGAGGAGCTAATGAAATCGGACAACCCTCGCATTCACCAATTCATGACCGGCGAGCCTGATGGCCCCGTGCCATTTCACTATCCCGCACCGGATTATCGCGACGAACTATTGGGGAAGCGATGATGCGCAGAAAGTCACTACTGGAACGTATTCGTCTGTTCGGGCGCGGTGCGATAGACACCGTTGCACTGTTCGGGCGCTCAGGTCTGTTTCTGGTTCATGCCTTGTTCGGTCGCGGCGGTATTGGCGGCAGTTTTCAGTTGTTGGTTCGGCAATTGCACTCAATTGGCGTCATGTCCCTGCTGATTATTGTGGTCTCGGGGGGCTTCATCGGCATGGTGTTGGCGCTTCAAGGCTTCAACATCCTGACTAAGTATGGTTCGGAGCAGGCAGTCGGGCAGATGGTTGCGTTGACCCTGTTGCGTGAATTAGGGCCTGTGGTTGCTGCTCTGTTGTTCGCCGGGCGCGCAGGATCTGCGTTGACCGCTGAAATCGGCAACATGAAATCCACTGAGCAATTGTCCAGCCTGGAAATGATTGGCGTCGACCCGCTCAAGTACATTATCGCGCCGCGTTTGTGGGCCGGATTCATTTCGCTGCCGGTGCTGACGGTGATCTTCAGTGTGGTGGGGATTTGGGGCGGTTCTTGGGTCGCGATCGACTGGCTGGGCGTTTACGAAGGATCGTTCTGGGCAAACATGCAAAACAGCGTGTCCTTTAACGACGATGTGCTCAATGGTGTTATTAAAAGCGTAATCTTTGCTTTTGTGGTTACCTGGATCGCTGTTTTCCAGGGTTACGATTGTGAGCCCACTTCGGAAGGGATCAGTCGTGCCACCACTAAAACAGTGGTGTATGCCTCGTTGGCCGTATTAGGCCTGGACTTTATTCTGACTGCCTTGATGTTTGGAGATTTTTGATGCAAAACCGCACCCTGGAAACCGGTGTCGGCCTGTTCCTGCTGGCCGGGATCTTGGCTTTGCTGTTGCTGGCCTTGCGGGTCAGTGGTTTGAGCGTAAGCGCGGCCAACGACAGCTATAAACTTTATGCCTACTTCGACAATATTGCCGGTTTGACTGTCAGAGCCAAGGTGACCATGGCGGGTGTGGCCATCGGCAAGGTCACGGCAATCGATCTGGATCACGATAACTTTACCGGTCGGGTGACAATGGAAATTCAGAAACGGGTGGACAATCTGCCATCGGACTCCACTGCTTCCATCCTTACCGCCGGTTTGCTGGGCGAAAAATACATCGGCATCAGCGTGGGCGGGGAACAAGCCGTGCTCAAGGATGGCGGTACGATTCACGATACCCAGTCCTCGCTGGTGCTGGAGGATTTGATCGGCAAATTCCTGCTCAATACTGTAAGTAAAGACGCCAAATGAGGAGCTTATCCATGATCTCTATCTTGCGCCGTGGTCTGTTGATATTACTGGCTGCGCTTCCGTTGGTGGTCAACGCGGCGGGCCCGTCCGCCCATGATCTGGTGGATCGCACGACCAAAGAGCTGCTGAGTGATCTTGCGGCCAATAAAGAGCAATACAAAACCAACCCGAGCGCTTTTTACGACGCGTTGAACCGCATCGTTGGCCCGGTAGTGGATGCCGAGGGCATCTCGAAAAGCATCATGACGGTGAAGTACTCACGCAAAGCGACGCCCGAGCAGATGCTGCGCTTCCAGGACAACTTCAAGCGTAGCCTGATGCAGTTCTATGGCAACGCGCTGCTGGAGTACAACAATCAGGGGATTACAGTCGCCGCCGCCAAGGCTGAAGACGACACCCGTACCAGCGTCGATATGCAGGTCAAAGGCAACAACGGCGCCCTGTACCCTGTGACCTACACGCTCGAGAAGATCAACGGCGACTGGAAAGTACGCAACGTCATCATCAACGGGATCAACATTGGCAAGCTGTTCCGTGACCAGTTCGCTGACGCCATGCAGCAAAATGGCAATGACCTTGATAAGACCATCAATGGTTGGGCGGGCGAAGTTGCCAAGGTCAAGGGTGCTGTCGACCAAGCAGCCGAGAAGCCTGCCAATGAGTGAGTCAGGTGTTCGTCTTGGCGCTGCAGGTGAGTTGTACCTGAGTGGCGTGCTCGACTTCCGCACCGGGCCGGCCTTGCGCAAGCAAGGTCAGGCCCTGATCAAGGCCTGCGATGCGCCGGCCTTGATTTTGGACTGCTCCGCTGTGGAAAAATCCAGCAGCGTTGGCTTGGCGTTACTGCTAGCGTTCATGCGCGACGCCAAGGCGGCCAAAAAAAGTGTCAGTGTCCAGTCGCTGCCGGAGGATATGCGCCAAATCGCCCAAGTGTCCGGTGTGATTGAGTTGCTGGAGCAGCCTCAATAGTTATAAAACAGAGCTTTCCGTCCGAGTCTGGAAATCCGGGGTTCGCAGCGGGGGGGCTTTTTTGTATGATGGCCGACCCGCGCGCGTAGGGCGCCGATCGAGGTTAAGCATGCAGGCTGTAGAAGTTAAAAGCTTCCTTGAAGGAAAGCTGCCAGAAATCCAGGTGGAAGTTGAGGGTGAAGGCTGCAATTTTCAGCTGAATGTGATCAGTGATGAGTTGGCTACCCTTAGCCCGGTCAAGCGTCAGCAGCAGATTTATGCCCATTTGAACCCTTGGATCGCCGACGGCAGCATCCATGCGATCACTATGAAATTCTTCAGCCGCGCTGCATGGGCCGAGCGCACCTGAACCAATTGGCGTCGAGATTCTAATGGATAAACTGATTATTACTGGCGGCATTCGTCTTGATGGCGAAATCCGCATTTCCGGGGCGAAGAACTCTGCCCTGCCGATTCTTGCTGCAACGTTGCTGGCCGATGGGCCTGTGACGGTGTGCAACCTGCCTCACCTGCATGACATCACCACCATGATCGAGCTGTTCGGGCGCATGGGCATTGAGCCTGTGATCGACGAAAAGCTCAGCGTTGAAATTGACGCACGCACCATCAAGACCCTGATTGCCCCGTACGAATTGGTGAAAACCATGCGTGCATCGATCCTGGTGCTGGGTCCGATGGTTGCTCGTTTCGGTGAAGCGGAAGTTGCATTGCCTGGCGGTTGCGCCATCGGCTCACGTCCTGTCGATCTGCACATTCGTGGTCTTGAAGCCATGGGCGCGACCATTGACGTCGAAGGCGGCTACATCAAAGCCAAGGCGCCAGAAGGCGGCCTGCGTGGCGCGAACTTCTTCTTCGATACCGTGAGTGTGACCGGCACCGAAAACATCATGATGGCGGCGAGTCTGGCCAACGGCCGTAGCGTGTTGCAAAACGCTGCCCGTGAGCCGGAAGTGGTCGATCTGGCCAATTGCCTGATCGCCATGGGCGCGCAAATTACCGGCGCCGGCACTGACACCATCACCATCGATGGCGTTAAACGTTTGCACGGTGCCACCTATAAGGTGATGCCTGACCGTATCGAGACCGGCACTTACCTGGTGGCCGCAGCGGCTACAGGTGGTCGCGTCAAGCTCAAGGATACCGATCCGACTATCCTGGAAGCTGTTTTGCTCAAGCTTCAGGAAGCTGGCGCTGAAGTCACTACTGGCGCTGACTGGATCGAACTGAACATGCACGGCAAGCGGCCTAAAGCCGTGAACCTGCGCACCGCCCCGTACCCGGCGTTCCCGACCGATATGCAAGCGCAGTTCGTTGCGCTGAACGCTATCGCTGAAGGCACCGGTGCCGTGATTGAAACCGTGTTCGAAAACCGTTTCATGCACGTCTATGAGATGCAACGCATGGGCGCACAGATCCTGGTTGAAGGTAATACCGCTGTCGTGACCGGTGTTGATCTGCTCAAAGGCGCGCCAGTGATGGCGACTGACCTGCGTGCTTCGGCCAGCTTGGTGATCGCCGCACTGGTTGCCCATGGCGACACGTTGATCGATCGCATTTACCACATCGACCGTGGTTATGAATGCATCGAAGAAAAACTGCAGATGCTCGGCGCCAAGATCCGTCGCGTTCCGGGCTAGTGCCTGTGTAATGACCGTTCTGCACCAATGTCCTGGACCTGAATGGGTTCAGTACAGGACACGTGAGGCACACGGATGTGCCCGATTGCTAAGGACTTACGTTTCCCATGTTAACCATCGCATTGTCCAAGGGCCGCATCCTTGATGACACCCTGCCGCTTCTCGCTGAAGCAGGCATCGTGCCGACCGAGAATCCGGACAAGAGCCGCAAGCTGATTATCCCCACGACTCAGGCAGATGTACGCCTGCTGATCGTGCGCGCCACCGATGTGCCAACGTATGTCGAACATGGTGCCGCCGATTTGGGCGTTGCCGGTAAAGATGTGCTGATGGAATACGGCGGCCAGGGCCTGTACGAGCCACTGGACCTGCAAATTGCCCAGTGCCGCCTGATGACTGCCGGAGCCATTGGCGCGATCGAGCCAAAGGGCCGTCTGCGCGTGGCAACCAAGTTCGTCAACGTTGCCAAGCGTTACTACGCTGAGCAAGGCCGTCAGGTCGACATCATCAAGCTTTATGGCTCGATGGAGCTCGCACCCCTGATCGGTTTGGCCGACAAAATCATCGACGTGGTCGACACCGGCAACACGCTGCGTGCCAATGGCCTGGAAGCCCAGGAGCTGATTGCAACTATCAGTTCCCGTCTGGTTGTGAACAAGGCTTCGATGAAAATGCAGCACGCACGCATTCAGGCGCTGATCGATGCGCTGCGTAAAGCCGTTGAGTCGCGACACCGCAACTGACCCACCTGCGCGACGTTAAGTCGCGCCCATCTATCCGTGTCATAGCCAAATTTCTCAGGTGCCCGCGCGGATGGCTTGGTAGCTTAGGGCGATCACGCCCACCCGGCACCTGAGCAAATCGCCAATTATTGAGGCCTCGCTATGACCACTTCCACTGCAATACGCCGACTTGATGCCGCTGACTCAGACTTTGCACGGCATCTGGATCATCTGCTGAGCTGGGAAAGTGTGTCTGACGACTCGGTCAATGAACGCGTTCTCGACATTATCAAGGCGGTGCGTGAGCGCGGTGATGCGGCGCTGGTGGAGTTCACTCAGCGTTTCGACGGCCTTGAAGTCGCCTCCATGGCGGAGCTGATTCTGCCCCGCGAGCGCCTGGAACTGGCCCTGACCCGCATCACTGCGGCGCAACGCGAAGCGCTGGAAAAGGCCGCCCACCGGGTGCGTATCTACCACGAAAGGCAAAAACAGGACTCCTGGACCTACACCGAAGCCGACGGCACGGTGCTGGGCCAGAAGGTCACGCCCCTGGACCGTGCGGGTCTGTACGTGCCCGGTGGCAAGGCGTCTTATCCGTCTTCCGTGTTGATGAATGCGATTCCGGCCAAAGTGGCTGGCGTAGCTGAAGTGGTCATGGTTGTGCCAACGCCTCGTGGCGAACTGAATGAGCTGGTACTCGCGGCAGCGTGCATCGCGGGCGTCGATCGGGTGTTTACCATCGGCGGCGCTCAGGCAGTGGCCGCGCTGGCCTATGGCACCGAAAGCGTACCTAAGGTCGATAAAGTCGTCGGCCCCGGCAACATCTATGTCGCCACCGCCAAGCGTCATGTCTTCGGCCAGGTGGGTATCGACATGATCGCCGGCCCTTCGGAGATTCTGGTGGTATGCGATGGCCTGACCGATCCAGACTGGATTGCCATGGACCTGTTCTCCCAAGCCGAGCACGACGAAGACGCCCAGGCGATCCTGATCAGCCCGGACGCCGAGTTCCTCGACAAAGTGGCGGCGAGCATCGCGAGGTTAATGCCGACCATGGAGCGCGCCGAGATCATCAATACCTCGATCACCAGCCGTGGGGCCCTTATCAAAGTGGCCGACATGCAGCAAGCCATTGACGTGGCCAACCGCATTGCGCCTGAACACCTTGAGTTGTCGGTGGCCGACCCCGAAGCCTGGTTGCCGCAGATTCGCCACGCGGGTGCGATCTTCATGGGGCGTCACACCAGCGAAGCACTGGGCGATTATTGCGCCGGTCCGAACCACGTATTGCCAACCTCAGGCACTGCGCGGTTCTCGTCGCCATTGGGTGTCTACGACTTCCAGAAACGTTCGTCGATTATTTATTGCTCAGAGCAAGGTGCCTCCGAGTTGGGCAAGACTGCCTCGGTACTGGCGCGCGGTGAGTCACTGACCGCCCACGCCCGCAGCGCCGAATACCGGATTGCCGACAATAAAGAACAGGGAAAAAAAGCATGAGCAAATTCTGGAGTCCTTTCGTCGGCGATCTGGTGCCTTATGTGCCGGGCGAGCAGCCGAAGCTGACCAAGTTGGTCAAGCTCAACACCAATGAAAACCCTTACGGCCCTTCGCCAAAAGCATTGGCGGCGATGCGCGCCGAGCTGTGCGACGACCTGCGCCTGTACCCGGACCCGAACAGCGACCTGCTTAAGCAGGCGGTGGCCAAGTATTACGGCGTGCAGGGCAAACAAGTGTTTCTCGGCAATGGGTCTGATGAGGTGCTTGCTCACGCATTCAATGCGTTTTTCAAGCACGATCTACCGCTGCTGTTCCCGGACATCAGCTACAGCTTCTATCCGGTGTATTGCGGTTTGTACGGCATCGACTTCACCGTAGTGCCGCTGGACGAGCAGTTCCAGATCCGTATCGAAGATTACGCACGGCCTAACAGCGGCATCATCTTTCCTAATCCGAATGCACCGACCGGTTGCCTGTTGGCGCTGGACGTCATAGAGCAATTGCTCAAGGCCAATACCGAATCGGTGGTGGTGGTCGACGAGGCATACATCGACTTTGGCGGCGAAACCGCTATCAGTCTGGTGGATCGTTACCCGAACCTGCTGGTTACCCAAACCTTGTCCAAGTCGCGTTCGCTGGCGGGGCTGCGGGTGGGCTTGGCGGTGGGGCATCCTGACCTGATCGAGGCATTGGAGCGGGTCAAGAACAGCTTTAACTCTTATCCACTGGATCGTCTGGCGATTGTCGGCGCGACAGCGGCGTTTGAAGACCGTGAGTATTTCGAGACCACCTGCAAGGCAGTCATCGACAGCCGTGACGCGTTGGTCGAGCAGTTGAAGAGCAAAGGCTTCGATGTGTTGCCCTCGGCGGCTAACTTCATCTTCGCTCGCCACCCGCAGCATGATGCAGCGGATCTGGCAGCGAGGTTGAGGGAGCAGGGCGTCATCGTCAGGCACTTCAAGCAGGAGCGTATCGCGCAGTTCCTGCGGATCAGCATCGGTACGCCAGAGCAGAATCAGGCATTGCTGGATGGGTTAGGCGGTCTCTGATTTTAGAAAGAAACCGTGCAGCCGCTGTGGGAGCGAATTCATTCGCGAATGAATTTACTCCCACAGCATAGCTATAGCTGACCTATCAGATCATTGTTCTTCGACGGGTGTTGAGAGCGGCGGCGGACGCAAACCGACTTCTGCGGTGAGTTTGAGTTCTTTGCCGTTGCGCATGACATCGATCGCAATCTTGTCGCTCGGCTTGGTGCGCGCTACCTGGTTCATTGAGCGGCGACCATCGCCAGCCGGTTCGCCGTCGATGCTTAGAATCACGTCGCCCAGTTGCAGGCCGGCTTTTTGCGCGGGCCCATCGCGGAAAATACCGGCCACCACGATGCCAGGACGGTCTTTCAGGCCGAACGACTCAGCCAGTTCCTGGGTCAGCGGCTGAACTTCAATCCCCAGCCAGCCGCGAATCACTTGACCGTGCTCAATGATTGCCTTCATCACCTCAAGCGCCAGTTTGGTCGGGATCGCAAAGCCGATGCCTTGCGAGCCGCCGGACTTGGAGAAAATCGCCGTGTTGATCCCGGTCAGATTGCCGGCGGCATCCACCAGCGCACCGCCGGAGTTGCCAGGGTTGATCGCGGCATCGGTCTGAATGAAGTCTTCGTACGTATTGAGGCCCAACTGGTTACGCCCGGTGGCGCTGATAATGCCCATGGTCACGGTCTGGCCGACGCCAAACGGGTTGCCGATGGCCAGCGCTACGTCGCCGATGCGGATATTGTCTGAAAGGGCGATGGTGATCGCGGGCAGATTTTTCAGGTCGATTTTCAGGACCGCCAGATCGGTTTCTGGATCGCTACCGATTACCCGGGCCAATGTTTCACGGCCATCCTTGAGCGCCACAACGATTTGATCAGCACCGGCGGTCACGTGGTTGTTGGTTAGCAGGTAGCCTTCGGGGCTCATGATCACCGCTGAACCGAGGCTCGACTCCATCCGCTTTTGTTTGGGCAGGTTGTCGCCAAAGAAGCGCCGGAACTGAGGGTCTTCGAACAACGGATGGTTGGACTTGTTGACGACTTTGGTGGTGTACAGGTTGGCCACGGCGGGCGCGGCGATGATGACTGCATCGGCATAGGACACCGGGCCCGGCTGTACCGTGGACGACTGCGGCGCTTGTTGTAGATTGACGTCTTGGCTGGGCAACCCCACCCATTGCGGGTAGCGCTGAATAACCAGCAGAGCGATGAGCACACCAGCCAGCAAGGGCCAGCCGAAGAAACGCAGTGCCTTGAGCATTGAACAAAGTCCTGATGATTGCCAAACGCAGCAGCTTTTTGCCTGGGCTGCGCCATAATGGCGGGCATTATACGAGTACCGAGCAGCGCTGAACTGCATATTTAGGAGTCTTTTATGGCTGTTGCCCTGAGCACCCTGGTCGAGGAAGCGGACCGTTATCTGAGCAGTTCGCGGATCCAGGATTACTGCCCCAACGGTTTGCAGATAGAAGGCCGCCCGCAAGTGATGCGCATCGTCAGTGGCGTCACCGCCAGCCAGGCCTTGCTTGATGCTGCGGTCGAGGCTCAGGCGGATCTGATTCTTGTTCATCACGGCTATTTCTGGAAGGGTGAGAACCCTTGCATTACTGGCATAAAGCAGCGTCGTCTGAAGACCTTGCTCAAACATGACATCAGCCTGTTGGCTTACCACTTGCCGCTGGATCTGCACCCTGAGGTCGGTAATAACGTGCAACTGGCTCGCCAGTTGGACATCACCGTCGAAGGCCCGCTGGACCCGGATAATCTACGTGTCGTCGGGCTGGTCGGTTCGCTGGCCGAGCCCATGACGCCACGCGACTTTGCCCGGCGAGTGCAGGAGGCGCTGGGTCGGGAGCCGCTGTTGATCGAAGGCAGCAAGATGATTCGTCGCGTCGGGTGGTGCACCGGGGGTGGTCAGGGTTATATCGATCAAGGGGTGCTGGCCGGTGTCGATCTGTACCTCAGTGGCGAGGCATCGGAGCAAACGTTCCATAGCGCACGGGAAAACGACATCAGTTTTATCGCCGCGGGTCACCACGCGACCGAGCGCTATGGTGTTCAAGCGCTGGGTGATTATCTGGCGCGACGCTTTGCACTGGAGCATCTGTTCATAGATTGTCCTAATCCGATTTGAAGACCCAAACGAGGCGATCTATTCATATATCGTTTCGATCTAGCTGGCCCCCTGAATAGAAGCAGGCCCTGTGCTAGAGTGCCCGGCTCGAACACGGCCCGCTGGCCGTCCATCCGTACGTTTTCGTGAGTAGCTATGGTCGACAAACTGACGCATCTGAAACAGCTGGAGGCGGAAAGCATCCACATCATCCGCGAGGTCGCCGCCGAGTTTGATAACCCGGTGATGCTGTACTCCGTCGGTAAAGACTCCGCCGTCATGCTGCACTTGGCGCGCAAGGCGTTCTTCCCGGGCAAATTGCCGTTTCCGGTGATGCACGTCGATACCCGGTGGAAGTTCAAGGAGATGTATAGCTTTCGCGACCGCATGGTCGAAGAACTGGGTCTGGATCTGATCGTGCACGTCAACCCAGACGGCGTGGCGCAGGGGATCGGCCCGCTGACCCATGGCAGCTCCAAGCATACCGACATCATGAAGACCGAAGGCCTCAAGCAGGCCCTCGACAAGTACGGCTTCGATGCCGCGTTTGGTGGTGCTCGCCGCGATGAAGAGAAGTCCCGCGCCAAAGAGCGTGTGTATTCCTTTCGTGACAGCAAACACCGTTGGGACCCGAAGAATCAGCGTCCCGAGCTGTGGAACGTCTACAACGGCAAGGTCAACAAGGGCGAGTCGATCCGCGTGTTCCCGTTGTCGAACTGGACCGAGCTGGACATCTGGCAGTACATCTACCTCGAAGGCATCCCGATCGTACCGCTGTATTTCGCGGCCGAGCGTGATGTGATCGAGATGAATGGCACCCTGATCATGATCGACGACGAGCGCCTCTTGAATCACCTCAGCGATGAGGACAAGGCACGCATCGTCAAGAAGAAGGTGCGTTTCCGTACACTCGGCGACTACCCGTTAACGGGCGCGGTTGAGTCAGAGGCAACCAGCCTCACGGACATCATTCAGGAAATGCTCCTGACGCGAACGTCCGAGCGCCAGGGCCGAGTCATCGATCACGATGGCGCCGGTTCCATGGAAGACAAGAAACGTCAGGGCTATTTCTAAACAGGGTGTCTCACATGTCGCATCAATCAGAATTGATCAGCGAGGACATCCTCGCCTATCTGGGCCAGCACGAACGCAAGGAACTGCTGCGCTTTCTCACCTGCGGTAACGTCGACGACGGCAAAAGCACGCTGATCGGCCGCCTGCTGCATGACTCCAAGATGATCTACGAAGATCACCTGGAAGCCATTACCCGCGACTCGAAAAAAGTAGGCACCACTGGCGATGATATCGACCTGGCGTTGCTGGTAGACGGCCTGCAAGCCGAGCGGGAGCAGGGCATCACCATCGATGTCGCTTATCGCTATTTTTCCACCGCCAAACGCAAATTCATCATTGCCGATACCCCGGGCCATGAGCAGTACACTCGCAACATGGCCACCGGCGCTTCGACCTGTGACCTGGCGATCATTCTGGTGGACGCCCGTTATGGTGTGCAGACCCAGACCCGCCGCCACAGCTTCATCGCTTCGCTGTTGGGCATCAAACACATCGTCGTCGCCATCAACAAGATGGACCTGAAGAACTTCGATGAAGGCGTTTTCGAGTCGATCAAGGCAGATTACCAGAGCTTTGCCGATGGCATCGCGCTCAAGCCGACCACCATGCATTTCGTCCCGATGTCCGCGCTCAAAGGCGACAACGTGGTCAATCACAGCGAGCGCTCGCCGTGGTACACCGGCCAGACGTTGATGGAAATTCTCGAGACCGTAGAGTTTGCCGCCGATCGCAACTTCACCGACCTGCGTTTTCCGGTGCAGTACGTCAACCGTCCGAACCTGAACTTCCGTGGTTTCGCCGGTACCCTGGCCAGCGGCATCGTGCACAAAGGCGATGAGATCATCGTGTTGCCGTCCGGCAAGACCAGCCGGGTGAAGTCCATCGTCACCTTCGATGGCGAACTGGAACACGCCGGTCCAGGCCAGGCCGTGACCCTGACCATGGAAGACGAAGTCGACATCTCCCGTGGCGACCTGCTGGTGCATGCGGACAGCATTCCGCAGATCACCGACAGCTTCGACGCGATGATGGTGTGGATGGCTGAAGAGCCGATGCTGCCGGGCAAGAAATACGACATCAAGCGCGCTACCAGCTACGTGCAGGGCTCTGTTGCCAGCATCACCTACAGGGTCGACGTCAACACCTTGGCCGAAGGCCCGGCCAGCGCACTGCAGTTGAACGAAATCGGTCGGGTCAAGATCAGTCTCGACAGCGCGATTGCGCTGGATGGCTATGACAGCAACCGCACCACGGGCTCTTTCATCGTCATCGATCGTTTGACCAACGGCACCGTCGCCGCCGGTATGATCATCGCCCGCCCAGTCGTTATCGGTGGTAGCCACCACGACCACAAGGCTCACGTCGCCACTGAAGAGCGTGTGCGCCGTTTCGGTCAGCAGCCTGCCACGGTATTGTTCAGCGGCTTGTCCGGCGCTGGCAAAAGCACCCTGGCCTATGCCGTGGAGCGAAAACTGTTCGACATGGGCCGTGCGGTCTACGTGCTTGACGGCCAGAACCTGCGTCACGACCTGAACAAAGGTCTGCCGCAGGACCGTGCCGGGCGTACCGAAAACTGGCGACGTGCCGCGCACGTGGCGCGTCAGTTCAACGAAGCGGGCTTGCTGACACTGGCGGCATTCGTTGCGCCAGATGCCGAAGGTCGCGAGCAGGCTAAATCGCTGATTGGCGACGATCGCCTGATCACCGTTTACGTCCAGGCTTCGCCAGCGGTCTGCCGTGAGCGTGATCCTCAGGGCCTGTATGCCGCCAATGGCGACAACATCCCGGGTGAGTCCTTCCCGTATGACGTGCCATTGAATGCCGATCTGGTGATCGACACTCAGTCGCTGTCACTCGACGACAGCGTCAAGCAAGTCCTGGAACTGCTACGTAGCCGCGGCGCGATCTAATCGCTGTCCGCTGACAAAAACCCTGCGAAGGAGTGATTCTTCGCAGGGTTTTTTATTGCGTGTGAAAGATGCCGAAGCAGGCTCGGTCTCGATTCTGCCCGGAGGGCGTAGGAGCGAATTTATTCGCGATCGACTGCGCAGCGGTCGCGGCGCTGGCCTGGCTCGTCGCGGCGATCCTGCTGGTGACGTTCTGGATTTGGTTTCATGGGTAACGCCAGAACCCTGTAGCCGGCTTGCAACTGCGCGTCCCACCCAAACAAAAAAACCGCCGTTCAATCTGAACGGCGGGCTTTTTGTAGTGCGTGAAGCTCAGTTCATTTTTTCAAACCGTAATGCTCATCGAGCATGCCGGGGGCATTCGGGGTTTTGGGCGCGTAATCCTTAGGCGCTTCTGAGTTGCGAGGTGGTGTCAGGCGGTCGCGAGGCGCTTGTGCGGCATCGGAGTGCAGACTGGCCAGCAACCGTTGACGGGTCAGCTCATCCAGTGCCAGGCGGTTGGCGCCATCGGCGAGATGATCTTGTACTTCCTGGAAATTCTGCGAAAGCTTGTTCACCAGGGTCGCCGAGCTGTTGAAGTGGGTAACCACCTCGTTTTGGTAATTGTTGAAGCGCTCCTGAACATCATCCAGCTGGCGCTGGGTGCTGTTGGGGGCGGCGTTGGGCAGCAGACGTGCGACCAGGAAACCAATGACGACTCCGGCCACCAGGGCAAGCGTCGGCAACAACCAAACTAAGAGCGAGAGTTCCACGAGTCCTTCCTCTATAAACGGCTTTGCTTTACGTTAACGGCTCGAACCTGCGCTGTATACCGCGATACGCTCACGGATATGCAAGTCACAGACTATCAGCTAGACGAGTCGACCCATTTCGAGGTCACGGAGTTCATTCTTGCTCATCCGCGAAACCCCTGTATTGATTGATGGCCCGGTAGGCCAGCTTGAAGCCCTTTACCTCGATCTGGAGGACGCCCGCGGTATGGCACTGATCTGCCATCCTAACCCGGAGCAGGGTGGAACCATGCTCAATAAAGTTGTGTCGACGTTGCAGCGCACTGCACGCGACGCCGGCTTGATCACCCTGCGCTTCAATTACCGCGGGGTCGGCGCCAGCGCTGGTACGCACGATATGGGCTCCGGCGAAATCGACGATGCCGAGGCTGCAGCGCACTGGTTGCGTGAACAACATCCGGAACTGCCGATAACGTTGTTTGGGTTTTCCTTTGGTGGTTTTGTGGCTGCAAGCCTGGGCGGACGCCTAGAAGCCAAGGGTGAACAGCTGAGCCAGCTGTTCATGGTGGCGGTGGCGGTGGCGCGTCTTGGTGATCAGCATGTATTGCCGCAGAACTGCCCGCTGACCCTGATTCAGCCCGAAGCCGACGAAGTGATCGACCCGCAAGTCGTCTATGCCTGGTCCGACGCGCTTGAGCGTCCCCATGAGCTGCTGAAAGTGGCAGAATGTGGTCACTTTTTTCATGGCAAGCTGACCAACCTCAAAGAGCTGGTCCTGCCGCGCCTTTCGAATTGATTGCAGCCACAAGCGCCTGACTCCATAGGCGCCTAACCCTATAAGCGACTAGCCATGACCACTCGTATCCTGACCGGTATCACTACCTCCGGCACGCCACACCTTGGCAACTACGCCGGCGCCATCCGTCCGGCCATCGTCGCCAGCCGCCAGAGCGATGCCGATTCGTTCTATTTCCTGGCCGACTACCACGCGTTGATCAAATGCGATGACCCGCAGCGCATTCAACGCTCGCGCCTGGAAATCGCGGCAACCTGGCTGGCTGCTGGCCTGGACGTGAATCGGGTCACTTTTTATCGTCAGTCGGATATCCCGGAAATCCCGGAACTGACCTGGCTGTTGACCTGCGTCGCGGCCAAAGGCTTGCTCAACCGCGCCCATGCGTACAAGGCTTCGGTGGACAAAAACGTCGAAGCCGGTGAAGACCCGGACGCTGGCATCACCATGGGCTTGTACAGCTACCCGGTGCTGATGGCGGCCGACATCCTGATGTTCAACGCCCATAAAGTGCCGGTCGGTCGCGACCAGATTCAGCACGTCGAAATGGCGCGCGACATCGGTCAGCGTTTCAACCATCTGTTCGGCAAGGGCAGGGAGTTTTTTGTCATGCCCGAAGCCCTGATCGAGGAAAGCGTTGCCACGCTGCCCGGTCTGGATGGTCGCAAGATGTCTAAAAGTTACGACAACACCATCCCGTTGTTTAGTAATCCCAAGGACATGAAAGAGGCAATCTCGCGCATCGTCACTGACTCGCGAGCGCCGGGCGAAGCCAAGGATCCGGACAATTCGCATCTATTCACGCTCTATCAGGCCTTCGCAACGCCTGAGCAAGGCGCTGAGTTCCGTTCTGAGCTATTGCAGGGGTTGGGTTGGGGCGAAGCCAAGCAACGCCTATTCCAGCTGCTGGACGGCGAGCTGAGCGAGGCGCGTGAGCGCTATCACGGGTTTATGGCGCGGCCGGCCGATCTGGAAGACATTCTTCTGGTGGGCGCAGAAAAAGCGCGCAGTGTTGCGACGCCGTTCCTCGGCGAATTGCGTGAGGCGGTCGGCCTGCGTTCTTTCCGCAGCGTTGTACAAAGCGCGGACAGCGGTAAGAAAAAAGCAGCCAAAGGTGCGCGTTTCGTCAGTTTTCGTGAAGACGATGGCAGCTTCCGTTTCCGATTGTTGGCGGCCGATGGCGAGCAGTTGCTGTTGTCGCGCAACTTTGCCGATGGCAAGACGGCAGGTGCCGTCAGCAAGCAGCTACAGCAGGGTGGCGAGTTGGATCTGCGCAGCGAGAATGACGGTTTTAGCGTATGGCTTGAGGGTGCCTGTGTGGCGGACAGCCCGCAGTTCGCCGACAGCGCAGCACGTGACGCAGCCATCGAAAACCTGAAACTGGCGCTGACCCCGCAATAGGTCTGATTGCCATTTTCAAGGGCCGTCGCTACAGTGGCGGCCCGTTTTTGTTGCCTTGCTAGCGAATATGACTCCCCTAGAACGATATCAAGCTGATCTGAAACGCCCTGACTTCTTTCACGATGCTGCACAGGAAAACGCTGTGCGTCATTTGCAGCGCCTGTACGACGATTTGGTCGCCGCGCAGGAAAGCAAGCCGGGCATGTTCGGCAAACTGTTCGGCAAGAAAGAACAAGTGCCCGTCAAAGGCGTGTATTTCTGGGGTGGTGTTGGCCGGGGCAAGACGTACCTGGTTGATACCTTCTTCGAAGCGTTGCCATTCAAGGCCAAGGTCCGCACTCACTTCCACCGCTTCATGAAGCGCGTGCATGAAGAGATGAAAACCCTCAACGGCGAGAGAAATCCGCTGACCTTGATTGCCAAGCGCTTCTCCGATGAGGCGCGGGTGATCTGTTTCGATGAGTTTTTTGTGTCGGACATCACCGACGCGATGATTCTCGGGACCTTGATGGAAGAGCTGTTCAAAAACGGCGTAACCCTGGTCGCTACCTCGAACATCGTGCCAGACGGCCTGTACAAGGACGGTTTGCAGCGCGCACGCTTTTTGCCCGCCATCGCCCTGATCAAGCTGAACACCGAGATCGTCAATGTCGACAGCGGTGTGGATTATCGTCTGCGTCATTTGGAGCAGGCCGAGCTTTTCCATTTTCCGCTCGATGCCGCCGCCGAGGAGAGCTTGCGCAAAAGTTTCCGCGCCTTGACCCCGGAATGTGTCATGGCGACCGAAGGCGACGTGTTGATGATCGAGAACCGCGAAATTCGCGCGATGCTGACATGCGACGACGTGGCCTGGTTTGATTTTCGGGAGCTGTGCGATGGCCCTCGCAGCCAGAACGACTACATTGAGCTCGGTAAAATTTTCCATGCCGTGTTGGTCAGCGGCGTCATGCAGATGAGTGTCACCACCGACGATATCGCCAGGCGCTTTATCAGCATGGTCGACGAATTCTACGACCGCAACGTCAAGCTGATCATCTCCGCCGAGGTGGAGCTCAAGGACCTGTACGCCGGTGGTCGCCTGAACTTCGAGTTCCAGCGCACCCTCAGCCGCCTGCTGGAAATGCAGTCCCACGAGTTCCTGTCGCGACCGCACAAGCCCTAAAGCAACCGCTTCGCAGGCAAGCCTGCTCCCACAGTGGATCGCGGTCACCTGTGGGGGCAGGCTTGCCTGCGAATCGCTTCACGCGATCAAGCCGCTTGCAAAAACTGTTGTCGATACTGGTTCGGTGACAGTTCGGTGTGCTGGCGGAAGAGCCGGGCAAAGAAGCTGGCGTCGTCGTAGCCCACGTCGTAACTGATGGTCTTGATGCTTTTGCGGGTACCGGAGAGCAGGCCCTTGGCGGTTTCGATGCGCAGCCGTTGCAGGTAATGCAGGGGCTTGTCGCCAGTGGCGGTCTGGAAGCGGCGCATGAAGTTACGGATGCTCATGCCGTGTTCGCGGGCGACGTCCTCGAAGCGGAATTTGTCAGCGAAATGCTCTTCGAGCCACTGCTGAATCTGCAAAATGATCACATCCTGATGCAGTTTTTGCCCGCCGAAACCCATTCGCCCCGGCGAATAATTGCGTTGCACCTCGTAAAGAATGTCACGGGCTACCGCTTGGGCGACATTGGCCCCGCAGAAGCGCTCGATGAGGTAGATGTAAAGGTCGCAGGCAGAGATCGTGCCGCCGGCGCAATACACATTGTCAGCGTCGGTCAGGTGCTTCTCCTGATTGAGCAGTACCGCGGGGAAGCGCTCGCCGAACTCATTGAAGAAACGCCAGTAAGTGGTCGCCTCCTTGCCGTCAAGCAGGCCTGCCTGTGCCAACCAGAACACGCCGCTGGCTTCGCCGCACAACACGGCGCCCTTGGCGTGTTGCTCGCGCAGCCATGGCAGCACTTGTGGGTAACGCTGGCAGAGTGCATCGAAGTCATCCCAGAACGCGGGCAGGATGATTACCTCACTCTGCTCCAGCCCGCCATCCACAGGCAGAATCACGTCGCTGAAACTGCGGACCGGGAGCCCGTCCGGGCTGACGATGCGGGTTTCGAAGGTTGTCTTGAGGCCTTGGCCGAGCTGTTTTCCGTAACGCAGGCTGGCAAGGTGGAAAAAGTCTTTGGCTTGCATCAGGGTCGACGCGAACACCCCTTCAATGGCCAGGATGCTGACGCGCCGCAGCGGCGCGGAGGGTTGGATAGACATAATTCTTTTGTTCTTATATGGGAAAGTGGTCAAGCAACGGCTGGATCGTCTTATTTTTTGGCGGATGTGTCCAGTGTCCTCGCGCAGGTCATGGGCTTAGGCTCTGGAGGCCCATCCGGGCTTACCCAATTTTTGCAGGTGCCGCATGATTCCTAGAACCCTGTTCAGTTCCGAGCACGAACTCTTCCGTAGCAGCGTGCGTAAATTCCTCGAGCGGGAGGCCGTGCCTTTTCATGCGCAATGGGAAAAACAGGGTTACATCGACCGCACGCTCTGGAACAAGGCGGGGGAGCAGGGGATGTTGTGCTCGCATCTGCCGGAGGAATATGGCGGCATGGCGGCTGATTTTCTTTACAGCACCGTGGTGATCGAGGAAGTTGGTCGGCTGGGCTTGACCGGCATTGGTTTTTCCTTGCATTCGGACATCGTTGCGCCGTACATCCTGCATTACGGCAGCGAAGCGTTGAAGCTCAAGTACCTGCCCAAGCTGGTGTCGGGCGAGATGGTGACCGCGATCGCGATGACCGAGCCGGGTGCGGGGTCTGACCTGCAAGGTGTGAAAACAACCGCTGTGCTGGACGGTGATGGGTACGTGATCAACGGCTCGAAAACGTTTATCACCAACGGTTTTCTGGCTGATTTGATCATCGTGGTGGCCAAGACCGACCCCAAGGCGGGCGCCAAAGGCATCAGTTTGTTCCTGGTTGAGGCTGATACACCGGGCTTCGCCAAAGGTAAGCGTCTGGAAAAAGTCGGGATGAAGGCGCAGGACACGTCCGAGCTGTTCTTTCAGGACGTGCGTGTGCCCAAGGAGAACCTCTTGGGGCAGGCCGGTATGGGATTCGCCTACCTGATGCAGGAATTGCCGCAGGAACGTCTCACCGTCGCCATAGGGGCCCTGGCGTCGGCTGAGGCGGCATTGGAGTGGACGTTGGCATACACCCGCGAGCGCAAAGCGTTCGGCAAGGCGATTGCCGAGTTTCAAAACACCCGTTTCAAACTCGCCGAGATTGCGACAGAAGTGCAGATCGGCCGCGTGTTCGTTGATCGTTGTCTGGAGCTGCATCTGCAAGGCGCGCTGGACGTGCCGACAGCCGCGATGGCGAAATATTGGTGCACGGACCTGCAATGCAAGGTGCTCGACGAGTGCGTGCAACTGCATGGTGGTTACGGCTTCATGTGGGAATACCCGATTGCCCGGGCCTGGGCAGATGCCCGGGTGCAGCGGATTTACGCCGGGACCAACGAAATCATGAAAGAGATTATTGCCCGGGCGTTGTAGGGCCGCTGCGTCAAGCCATTCGCGGTGGATCAGGAGAGCGATTTACGGCGCCGGGTTCGGGTGATCCTTGTGGATCTCATCGATAGCCGCCAGCACTTCATCGGAAAGATTCAGTTCGGCACTGGCGATATTGCTGTCCAGCTGTTCGAGGGTGGTCGCGCCGATGATGTTGCTGGTGACAAACGATTGGCGAGTGACGAAGGCCAGGGCCATTTGCGCCGGGTCCAGACCGTGCTCGCGCGCCAGAGCAACGTAACGGCTGCACGTTGCTTCCGATTGCAGGTTGAAATAGCGGGTAAAGCGGCTGTAAAGACTCAGGCGGCTTTTGGGTGGTCGTGCGCCGTTTTCGTATTTGCCTGACAGCATGCCGAAGGCCAGTGGCGAGTACGCCAGCAGGCCGCATTGCTCGCGAATGGCGATTTCTGCAAGGCCAATTTCGAACGTGCGATTGAGCAGGTTGTAAGGGTTCTGGATCGACACCGCCCGTGGCAGGCCGAGGCTGTCAGCCAATTGCAGAAACTTCATCGTGCCCCACGGCGTTTCGTTGGACAGGCCTATGTGGCGGATTTTGCCCGCCTTGACCTGCTCGTCGAGTGCGTCGAGCGTTTCTTCCAGGGGCGTGAAGTCATCTTCCTTGTGCGTGTAGCCCAATTGCCCGAAAAAGTTGGTGCTGCGCTCGGGCCAGTGAAGCTGGTACAGGTCGATGTAGTCGGTCTGCAGGCGCTTGAGGCTGGCATCCACGGCGGCAACGATGTGCTCACGATTGTGTTTGAGGATGCCGTCACGGATGTAATCAATGCCGTTCCCGGGTCCGGCGATCTTGCTGGCCAGAATCCAGTCGGCGCGATCACCCCTGGTTTTGAAGTAGTTACCGATGAACCGCTCAGTGGTGGCGTAGGTGTCGGCTTTTGGCGGTACCGGGTACATTTCCGCCGTATCGATAAAGTTGATCCCGGCAGCTTTGGCCCTTTCGATCTGCGCAAAGGCCTCTGGCTCGCTGTTCTGCTCGCCCCAGGTCATGGTGCCCAGGCACAGGGTGCTGACGTTCAGGTCGGTTCGGCCGAGTCGGCGGTAATCCATATTTTTCTCCCTTAATTGAGGTGAATCATAAAAGCAGGTTGAAATTTTTTTCGCAATCTGCATAATTCCGCAGCTCTTTGCAGTGGAAGTGATGCGCCGTCTGCCGAAGAATCTTGCCGTATTACGGACGCGCCGACCCGAGCCCCCGACAGCGTCTGTTTCCGGCTGCCTTTGACCTTGTCAAAGTACGCACTATTCAGTAAGATCCGCCGTCTAATTTATCAGGGCGGCCCCTGAGGCTATTAAAGAATGAAGACTTTTACTGCTAAACCGGAAACAGTTCAGCGCGACTGGTTCGTCGTCGACGCTGCTGGTCAGACTCTGGGTCGTCTGGCGACCGAGATCGCGAGCCGTCTGCGTGGCAAGCACAAACCGGAATACACTCCGCACGTCGATACCGGCGATTACATCGTCGTTATCAACGCTGAGCAAATCCGCGTTACCGGTGCCAAAGCCACCGACAAGATCTACTACTCACACTCCGGTTTTCCGGGCGGGATCAAGTCGATCAACTTTGAAAAGCTGATCGCCAAAGCCCCTGAACGCGTGATCGAGACCGCGGTTAAAGGCATGCTGCCTAAAAACCCGCTGGGTCGCGACATGTATCGTAAGCTGAAAGTCTATGCGGGCGCTGTACACCCTCATACTGCTCAGCAGCCCCAAGAACTGAAGTTTTAACGGAATAGTTCATTATGTCGGCGACTCAAAATTACGGCACTGGCCGTCGCAAGACCGCAACCGCACGCGTTTTCCTGCGTCCAGGTACCGGTAATATCTCCATCAACAACCGTACCCTCGAAGGGTTCTTCGGTCGCGAAACTGCCCGTATGGTAGTTCGTCAGCCGTTGGAACTGACCGAGATGACCGAGAAGTTCGACATCTACGTCACCGTTATCGGTGGCGGTGTAAGTGGTCAAGCTGGCGCAATCCGCCACGGTATCACTCGCGCTCTGATGCAGTACGACGAAACCCTGCGCGGCGCTCTGCGCAAAGCAGGCTTCGTAACTCGCGATGCTCGTGAAGTTGAACGTAAGAAAGTGGGTCTGCGTAAAGCGCGTAAGCGTCCTCAGTACTCGAAGCGTTAATTCGCTGCTACGTTCAAGAGCGCCCAGCTTCCTTTCGGAACTGGGCGTTTTTTATGGGCGTTTATTTAAGGTGTGACAACTTGCCACATCAGTAGGCGCCGCGTGTTATAAGGCTTCAGCCCGTTTCAGGATGGTAATTACCTTGTCAATCTAGGGGCTTTTCATTACCATTCGGCAAAATTTTTACACAGTTCAGAATTTTACTTAGTAGATGCCTGATTAAACAGGCCACAGAGCTGATGGGAGAGGAACGGAATGAGCAATGACGGCGTGAATGCAGGCCGGCGTCGCTTCCTCGTAGCAGCCACGTCCGTCGTGGGTGCTGCAGGAGCGGTGGGGGCTGCGGTCCCGTTCGTGGGGTCATGGTTTCCTAGTGCCAAGGCGAAAGCCGCAGGTGCACCGGTAAAGGTGAATATCAGCAAGGTCGAAGCAGGTCAGCAGATGATTGCTGAGTGGCGAGGTCAGCCGGTATTTATCGTCCGTCGTACCGAAGAGATATTGGGAAACCTGAAGAAGATCGAGGGGCAACTGTCCGATCCAAACTCCAAGAACTCAGTACAACCGACCTATGTAGATCCAGAAATGCGTTCGATCAAGCCAGAGATTCTTCTGCTGGTCGGAATTTGTACGCACTTAGGTTGTTCGCCGACATTCCGTCCTGAAGTCGCACCCGCTGACTTGGGCAAGGATTGGGTGGGTGGTTATTTCTGTCCATGTCATGGCTCTCATTACGATCTGGCAGGGCGCGTCTACAAATCGCAACCAGCCCCTTTGAACTTGCCAGTGCCGCCGCATTCCTATGAGTCGGACAATATTATTGTCATTGGCATCGATCAGGAGAAAGCGTCATGAGTAAGTTCATGGACTGGGTAGATGCGCGCTTTCCCGCCACAAAAATGTGGGAAGACCATCTCAGCAAGTATTACGCGCCAAAAAACTTCAACTTTTTCTACTTTTTCGGCTCGCTGGCATTGCTGGTGTTGGTCAATCAGATCGTTACGGGTGTCTGGCTGACCATGAGCTACACGCCTTCTGCTGAAGAGGCGTTTGCTTCCGTCGAATACATCATGCGTGACGTGGAATACGGCTCGATCCTGCGCCTGCTTCACTCCACGGGCGCCTCTGCCTTCTTTATCGTGGTCTATCTGCACATGTTCCGTGGCTTGCTCTACGGTTCGTATCAGAAGCCTCGGGAGTTGGTATGGGTCTTCGGCATGCTGATCTACCTGGCGTTGATGGCTGAAGCCTTCATGGGTTATCTGTTGCCTTGGGGTCAGATGTCCTACTGGGGTGCCCAGGTGATTATCTCGCTGTTCGGTGCGATCCCTGTGATCGGCGGCGACCTGACTCAGTGGATTCGTGGTGACTACCTGATTTCCGGGATTACCCTGAACCGCTTCTTTGCCCTGCATGTGGTCGCTTTGCCGATCGTCATTCTGGGTCTGGTGGTGTTGCACGTCCTGGCGCTGCACGAAGTCGGTTCGAACAACCCGGATGGCGTCGACATCAAGAAACACAAAGACGAAAACGGTATACCGCTGGACGGCATTGCCTTCCATCCGTACTACACCGTGAAAGATATCGTCGGCGTTGTGGTGTTCCTGTTCATCTTCTGCTCGATCGTGTTCTTCTTCCCTGAGATGGGTGGCTACTTCCTCGAGAAGCCTAACTTCGAAGTGGCGAACGCCTTCAAGACCCCAGAGCACATTGCTCCGGTTTGGTACTTCACGCCGTTCTACGCGATCCTGCGTGCGATTCCAGACAAGCTGATGGGCGTTATCGCCATGGGTGGTGCGATTGCCGTACTGTTCGTGTTGCCGTGGCTCGACCGTAGCCCGGTCAAGTCCATGCGCTACAAAGGCTGGCTGAGCAAGATCTGGTTGGTGGTGTTCTGTGTGTCCTTCGTGATTCTGGGTGTGTTGGGTGTTCTGCCGCCAACCCCAGAGCGCACGTTGCTGTCGCAGGTCTGTACATTCCTGTACTTCGCCTACTTCATTCTGATGCCGTTCTATACCCGGCTCGAGAAGACCAAACCGGTTCCAGAAAGGGTGACTGGCTGATGAAAAAGCTATTTGCTGTATTGATGTTTGCTCTTCTGCCTACTTTGTCCTTCGCGGCCGAACACGGTCCTGAGTTGGAAAAAGTCAATATTGACGTGGCCGACAAGGCCGCGATGCAGGATGGGGCGCGTACCTTCGCCAACTACTGCATGGGCTGTCACAGTGCCAAATTCCAGCGCTATGAACGCGTTGCGGACGATCTGGGCATTCCTCACGAACTGATGCTGGAGAAGCTGGTTCTCACGGGTGCCAAAATTGGCGACCACATGAGTATCGGTATGCAGCCTGCTGATGCGAAAGCCTGGTTCGGTGCGGCACCGCCTGATCTGACCCTGGTTGCTCGTGTTCGTGGTACTGACTGGCTCTACGGCTACCTGCGTTCGTTCTACGAAGATCCGTCGCGTCCTTGGGGCGTGAACAACAAGGTTTTCCCGAACGTCGGCATGCCAAACGTTCTGGTGGGCCTGCAGGGTCGCCAGGTTGTCGGTTGCAAGCAAGTGCAAGTGGTCGATGGAGGCAAGAAGCAATACGATTCGCTCACTGGCACTCCGTTGACTCACGAAGCCTGTGATCAGCTGACTGTGTTGCCGAAAACCGGTACGCTGAACGAAGAGCAGTTCGATGAGAAGGTCAAGAACCTGGTGACCTTCCTCGCCTACTCGGCGAATCCGGTGAAGCTGGAACATCAGCGCATCGGTACGTATGTACTGCTTTACCTGGCCTTCTTCTTCGTATTCGCTTATCTGCTCAAACGCGAATACTGGAAAGATGTCCATTGATCAAGTTGTAATCCCTGCTGTTGACGATGCGCGCCCTAGGGCGCCTCTTAAAGATAACGAGCGAGGGGGCAGGTAGGGCGAGGGCGGTCAGGTTGGGTCATTCATGTTCAATGGATGAGTCGCCGGGCCGCCTTCAACGGCCACCTGTCCCTGCGTAGTCGATATCGGAGGTGCCCTTTGGGCGCGCTCGTTTTTCTGCTTCTGAAAACTTTAACAAGCGAGGAGGACCGCCATGGGCGTGACCAACCGGTTGGCCTGTTACTCCGACCCCGCCGACCACTATTCTCACCGGGTGCGCATTGTGCTCGCCGAGAAAGGCGTCAGCGCTGAGATCATTGATGTCGTAGCGGGTCGTCACCCGCCAAGACTGATCGAGGTGAATCCGTATGGCAGCGTGCCAACCCTGGTCGATCGTGACCTGGCGTTGTACGAGTCGACGGTGGTGATGGAATATCTGGATGAGCGTTATCCCCACCCACCTTTGTTGCCGGTCTATCCGGTGGCCCGTGCCAATAGCCGTCTGCTGATTCATCGCATTCAGCGTGATTGGTGTGGTCTGGTGGATTTGATTCTGGATTCGCGCAGCAAAGAACCCGCTCGTGTTCAGGCGCGTAAAGAGCTGCGAGAAAGCCTTACGGGCGTCTCTCCACTGTTCGCCGACAAACCTTTTTTCCTCAGCGAAGATCAAAGTCTGGTCGATTGCTGTCTATTACCCATACTCTGGCGTCTTCCAGTCTTGGGTATAGAATTGCCGCGGCAAGCCAAGCCGCTGCTTGATTACATGGAGCGCCAATTTGCACGTGAGGCTTTCCAGACAAGTCTGTCTGGTACTGAACGTGATATGCGCTAAGGCTTAAGGAGCCGTTGATGAACTCCAGTCGCCCCTATCTGGTTCGCGCTTTGTATGAGTGGATCGTGGATAACGATTGCACCCCGCATATGCTGGTCAATGCGGAATACCCGTCTGTGCAGGTCCCTCAGGGCTTCGCCAATGATGGTCAGATTGTGTTGAACGTGTCGCCCAGTGCAGTGCGTCATCTGCACATGGATAACGACGCTGTCAGTTTCGAAGGCCGCTTCGGTGGCGTGCCGCATACGCTGTACGTGCCTATAGCTGCGATCCTGGGTGTTTACGCTCGGGAGAATGGTCAAGGCATGGTTTTCGATCTGGAGCCTTCCCTGGAGGGCGAAGAAGTCACCGAGCCGGATGACGACGGTCCACCACCGGGTAGCGAGCCACCGCGACCTACCGGCAGGCCCAGCCTGAAAGTGGTCAAGTAATCTGGAGCAGTCTGCGCCCATGATCCGTGGGAGCTGGCTTGCCTGCGAATAGCTTGGCGCGGTGTATCTGATACAGCGCAAACAAAAACGCCGACAGCGATGTCGGCGTTTTTTTTTTAGATTGATAAAGTCATCTTCTGTCAGTTAATTCCCACTGTTATCTCGGAAAACCCCTTCAACTCCTGTCGATCTCAACTACTTCTCTTCCGGGGGGGGCCCCCTAGTTTCGAGGTTTATGTATCGAAAGGTAAGCAGTGAAGCCTGCTCCCACAGTAATTTTCGATCATGTGGCAGGCTTGCCTGCGAAGCTTTTTGATTAATCGATGTACTCAAACAGCTTGACGATCTTCTGCACGCCCGACACGCCCTGTACCAGGTTGGTTGCGCGGGTGGCTTCCTGTTGAGTCACCAGGCCCAGCAGGTAGACGATGCCATTTTCAGTCACGACTTTGATGCGCGAGCCTGGGATGGTGTTGTCAGTCAGCATTTGCGTCTTGATCTTGGTGGTCAGCCAGGCGTCGTTGTTACGAGCCAGGATCGAGGAGGGCGGCATGACTTGAAGTTCATTGTTGACCTTCTTGACGCGCTGCACAGAGCCCGCGGCTTGTTCGGCAAGGCTTTTCAGCTCTGCGCGTGGTGTCTGGCCAGCGAGCAATACAATGCCGTTAAAGCTGGTCACGATGATGTGTGAGCCTTCATCGAGATCGGGGTTGGCCTTGGCAACGTTGACCGCGACCTTGGTTTCGATCAGGGAATCATCAATCTTGCTGCCGAAAGTCCGAGTACCACGATCATCCTGGATCGGGGTGTCGCGGGTTGCAGTCAGGAACGAGCTGCATCCGCTGATGCTCAGGCATAGTGTCAGAGTCAGTAGGCTGAGGCGATTAGGGGTCATTCTTCACTCCCGAACAGTTGGCTGTCGATCAAGTCACAAAGGCAATGGATCGTCAGTAGGTGGACTTCTTGAATGCGTGCGGTGACTTTGGCCGGAACGCGGATCTCCACGTCCTCGGGCAGCAGCAACGAGGCCATGCCACCACCGTCGCGGCCGGTCAAGGCTATGACAATCATTTCACGATCATGTGCGGCCTGGATGGCCTGAATAATGTTTGCCGAGTTGCCGCTGGTGGAAATCGCCAGCAGGACATCGCCCGGTTGACCCAGTGCGCGGATCTGTTTGGAGAAGATCTCGTTGTAACTGTAGTCGTTGGCGATGGACGTAATGGTCGAGCTGTCGGTGGTCAGCGCAATCGCCGGCAGGCTTGGGCGTTCACGCTCGAAGCGATTGAGCAGCTCCGAGGAGAAATGCTGTGCGTCACCTGCCGAGCCGCCGTTGCCACAGGAAAGCATTTTGCCCTCGTTGAGCAGGGCGTTGACCATGACCTGGCTGGCTTGCTCGATATAGGGTGCAAGAACTTCCATCGCCTGCTGCTTGGTATCGATGCTGGCTTGGAAAAGCTGGCGAATTCGGGATTGCATGTCCATCAGTGTGACCTTAAGTAGGGCGGCTGGTCGGGCGCGGTCTGAGTAGTCTCAGAGGCTTCCCGGCACAAAAAATGTGCAGCCCGCAAAGCAAAGGGCAAAATCGGTGTGGGGTGATCCCTTTAAAACAGAGCGTTCAAAGGGCGACAAGTCCGGCCCTCGGAATCAACTATCAAATGCGTTCTTGAGCCAGTTCAACGAAGGCGCAGTGCCGGGATCGCCATTGATGGCGACCACATCGAAACGGCATGGAGAATCCGCCCAGTGCGACTCTTTTTGCAGAAAAAACTGCGCGGCGAGAATGAGTTTTTCGCGCTTGCGAAAATCCACGCTTTCCAGCGCTCCACCCCAGCCTGCGTGGCGTCGATAGCGAACTTCGACGAATACTACTGTATCGCCGTCGAGCATGACCAGATCAAGCTCGCCTCGTTTGCATAACCAGTTTTGCGTGATCAGACACAGGCCCTGTTGTTGCAGATGCCTCAGGGCGTAGGCTTCGGCCTCACGCCCTGCTTGTTGTCGAGGGTTGCTCGACATTAACGCGGGGTATCCGGCAGGCGCTGAATCTTGCCGCCGGTGAACTCGGCCCATGGCAATTGCCGCTCGATACGTTGGCCTGAACCCATGCTCAGGCTGCCGGTCAAGCCGTCGATGCGGCTGTCAGGCAGGGTTTTAAGCTGTGCCAGGCGCGGTGCCAGACGATAAGCGTCGATCCCCATGGCGTACAGCCGACCAAGACTGCCCGCTGCTTGTGGCCACTGCGCGGTGACTTGCTGGCGCAGTGGGTCGCTGGTGCTGAGCAACCACGGCGTTTCACAGAAGCGAATGCCTTCGAGGTCCAGATACTGTGCTTGATCGCCGCTGTTGGTGAACAAGTGCGACGTGGCGTACACCGGAACATCGCCTGCGTATTGGAATACCAGGGTTGGCTTGATCTGCTGCGCTTGCTGAGGTGTTGCTGCGAGGAAGATGAAGTCGATGTCCTGACGACGCGTCGGTTGTGCGGCTATTTTTGTGCCGACGGTGTTTTGCACGCTTTTGGCGCGGCCTTCACTGTTTCGCAGTTGGAACAAATCAGCAATTTGCTGGGCCAGGGCGACTGGCTGGTCAACATGCTCAGCACCGATAAACGTACCGCCGGCTGCTTGCCAGCTTTGGCGGAAAGCATCCAGAACGCGGTCGCCCCATTCGCCTTTAGGCACCATGGCTGCGGCACTGCGCTTGCCATCGGCCCAGGCACGACGAGCAACTTCACGGGCTTCGTCTTCAGCAGCAAGGCCGAATTGGAACAGCTGTGGCGGTCCATCTCGCCCCGCGTCGCTGTAATTCAGCGCCAGCGTGGTGATAGGCAGTTGTGGGCGGCTGCTCAGTTGTTTGACAAGCGGCTTTTCCAGCGGGCCGATCACCAGTTGCACGCCGGATGCTTTGGCCTGGCGGTAGAAATCATCGAGTGAGGTCAGGTGCGAGCTGTCGAACACTTGGATGGTTGGTGGTTTTTGACCCGCCTGCTGCGCCTGATAGTGCGCAGCCATGAAGCCTTCGCGCAGGGCGTGGGCAACGGAAGCCAGTGGACCATCTTGCGGTAGCAGAAGGGCGATTTTGGTCAATGGTTCGCTGGTCAGTGCCCTCAGTTGTGCCAATGGGGCGGGCAGTTGCAGGGCGGCTGGGTGTTGTGGGTTTTGCGCTTTCCAGGTGTCGATGGCGGCCTGTTGTTGCTCCAGGGTGCCTCCGCCTTTCACGGCGCGGGCCAAACTCAGCCAGCCACCAAGGTCATTATTGCTTGTGCTTTGTAACTGTTCAGGAGGCAAGGCGGCAACCAGTGCCCAGATCGCTTCGTGGTTAGCGCTGGCTTCAGTGCCCTTGAGCAAAGGTGCAATAAATACCCGCTCACTGGCGGCAGGCATTATTTGACCGTCAGCTTCCAGTGCGCGCGCCTGGACCAGTCCTGTGCGTGTCTGCTGCTCGACCGGTAACTCACCCAAGCGTTGCAAGCTTGGATGGCTCAGTGCTGCCAATGCTGCCTTGGGCTGGTTGCGGCCCAAAGCCAGTTCGGCGGACAGCGTGCTGGCATACACTTGTTGCGCGGGTTTGAGCTGATCAAGAGGTACTTGCTCGAGAATGCGCCCGGCGCGACCTGCGTCGTGTTGCTGATAGGCCTTGTCGGCTGCACTGAGTCTCAGCAGTGCCGCTTTATCGGGCGACTTGGCGGCAGCGGCTTGTTCGAGCAATTGCTCGATGCTGGCGTCAGGCGTGCGTGGAAGTTCGCCAAGACTTGACGAAGGCGAGCTGGCACAAGCTGCTAATAGGGCAGCAAGGCAGAGGGCAGAGAACAGCCGCAGGCAAGCGATCATGTAAGTGTTCCTGATACTCGAGCAAATTAGCGGGGAATTGTACCCAAGCACTGGCCGGGGCGCGACGTTCGTGGCGTTAAAGCGATCATATTGGTTGCTGGGCAGGCAAATCCGGGTGAATCCAGCCTTTTTTCGTGCGGTTCACCCCTCGCGACAACGGAAACAAATGCTTTTTTCAGTGCTGACCTTCGTCGGCTACCCGTCGGTTCAGGCCGTAATCTGTACAATGCGGATTTTTCGCTAACACAAGAGGTGTGCGCTTTGACTGCTCCAGGTGCTTTGAATTCCGCTGCTGGCTCGCTTTATGTTGTTGCCACGCCTATCGGTAACCTGGATGACATGAGCGTGCGTGCGCTGAAAGTGTTGCGCGATGTGGCGCTGATTGCCGCTGAAGATACTCGTCACTCGTTACGGTTGATGCAGCATTTTGGTATTGCCACGCCGTTGGCTGCCTGTCACGAGCACAATGAGCGCGAGGAGGGGAGTCGATTTATCACGCGGCTGCTGGCTGGCGATGACATCGCCCTTATCTCCGATGCAGGGACGCCGCTTATCTCTGATCCAGGTTATCACCTGGTGCGTCAGGCGCGAGCTGCTGGCATTGCGGTGGTGCCGGTGCCGGGCGCCTGTGCGTTGATTGCTGCGTTGTCAGCGGCGGGTCTGCCCTCGGACCGCTTTATCTTCGAAGGCTTCTTGCCCGCCAAGGCGGTAGGGCGGCGAGCACGACTCGAGCTGCTAAAAGAAGAGCCGCGCACCCTTATTTTTTATGAGGCGCCGCACCGGATCCTGGAATGCCTGCAGGACCTGGAGCTGGTGTTCGGTCCTGAGCGTCCGGCGTTGTTGGCGCGCGAACTGACCAAAACCTTCGAAACTCTCAAAGGACTGCCTTTGGCTGAGCTTCGCGCTTTTGTCGAAGCTGACAGTAATCAGCAGCGCGGTGAGTGCGTGGTGCTGGTAGCAGGCTGGACGTTGCCCGAAGACGAGGATGTCATCGGTACCGAAGCTCGGCGCATTCTGGATTTGCTGCTGGAGGAAATGCCGCTCAAGCGCGCTGCGGCATTGGCGGCGGAAATCACCGGAGTGCGCAAGAATTTGCTTTATCAGGTAGCGCTGGAGAAACAAAAAAATGCATAAAGGATCTTCCTCGACCTGACAGTCAAAGTGCGCCGGACTTATTAAAGCTTGTTCTTGAGCGTCCGTGCCGCTAATCTTGGCGGCGGAGAGTCGATTGGACAGTCGCTGCCTCCTATTGTTCCGCAATAGGGGGGGGAGGAAAGTCCGGGCTCCATAGGGCAGAGTGCCAGGTAACGCCTGGGAGGCGCGAGCCTACGGAAAGTGCCACAGAAAATAACCGCCTAAGCACTTCGGTGCCGGTAAGGGTGAAAAGGTGCGGTAAGAGCGCACCGCACGTCTGGCAACAGTTCGTGGCTAGGTAAACCCCACTCGGAGCAAGACCAAATAGGGTTCCAAGGCGTGGCCCGCGCTGGAACCGGGTAGGTTGCTAAAGACGTCCAGTGATGGCCGTCGTAGAGGAATGACTGTCCACGACAGAACCCGGCTTACAGATCGACTCTCCACCTTTTCCCCTCCCTGCTTTTTCGTAGCAGAAGCAATTTGTAATATCAAAAAAGTCTTACTCTTGATAAATCACTTTAACTTCGAACCTTAGCATTCTGAGTTGGTTCGATTTTGTTCGTCAAAATAACTGATAAATTGTTCCTTCTCCTGTTTTTCCCCTCCTAAATCTTCGATCTGTAAGGGCTTTCCTTAGGACCGCGCCTTGACGGTGTGGTGGGCGCATTCTTATAGTGTGCACAAGTGGCGGAAAGTGGCGTGAAGTGGGTTTTTTCGGCGTAAAAAGTTAATATCTGGAGGTCGCGCCTGTGTTTCGTGGTGCTAATGCAATCAATCTCGACGCAAAAGGTCGTCTCGCGATGCCGAGCCGGTACCGCGACGAGCTGGATTCGCGTAGCGCCGGGCAGTTGATCGTGACAATTGATGCCGTTAGCCCCTGCTTATGTTTGTACCCACTGTCCGAGTGGGAGTTGATTGAAGCCAAATTGCGTGACCTACCCACATTTCGTGAAGAGAACCGTCGCTTACAACGGTTATTGATCGGTAATGCGGTTGATTTAGAGCTTGATGGTAGCGGCCGTTTTCTGGTCCCGCCGCGCCTTCGCGATTATGCCAAGTTGGATAAACGCGTGATGTTAGTTGGCCAGCTTAATAAGTTTCAACTGTGGGACGAGGACGCCTGGAACGCTCTTGCTGAAGCGGATCTGGCGGCCATTCAACAACCTGGCGCTATGCCTGATGAACTGCGTGATTTGATCCTGTGACTATGACTAGTGGCTTTAAACACATCACCGTACTGCTTGATGAAGCTGTAGAGGCTCTCGCGGTGCGTACCGATGGCTGCTATCTGGATGGCACGTTCGGGCGTGGTGGACACAGCCGTTTGATATTGCAGCACCTTGGTCCGGGCGGCCGCTTGCTGGGGTTCGATAAAGATCCTCTAGCCATTGCCACCGGGCAAGCGCTGGCGGCCGAAGACGGCCGCTTTTCTATTGTGCAGCGCAGCTTTGCCGAGCTGGGTTCCGAAGTCGAAAGTCGTGGTCTGGCCGGCAAGGTCAACGGCGTTTTGCTCGACCTTGGCGTCTCTTCGCCACAATTGGACGACCCTGAGCGCGGTTTCAGTTTCATGAATGACGGTCCGCTGGACATGCGCATGGACCCGAGCCGTGGCATCAGTGCTGCCGACTTCATCGCCACCGCATCGGCAGAAGAAATTGCCCGCGTATTCAAGGAGTATGGCGAGGAGCGTTTTGCCAAGCGTATGGCGAATGCCGTGGTTCAGCGCCGCGAGACTCAGCGTTTCGAGCGCACAGGTGACCTTGCGGAAGTACTCAAGGTTGCCAATCCGGCATGGGAAAAAGGCAAGAATCCAGCGACCCGTGCGTTCCAGGGGCTGCGTATTCATGTCAACAACGAGCTGGGCGATCTCGAAGCTGGGCTTGAGGCGGCACTTGAGGTGCTTGAAGTCGGTGGCCGGTTGGTTGTGATCAGCTTCCACTCGCTGGAAGATCGCATCGTCAAGCTGTTCATGCGCAAGCTCGCCAAAGGCGAAGCCGACAAAATGCCTCGCGACCTGCCGATCCGTTTTCAGGCATTTGATCCAAAAATCAAAATTCATGGCAAGGCGCAGTTCGCCTCCGACACTGAAACCAAAGCCAACCCGCGCTCGCGCAGCGCCGTCATGCGTGTGGCGGAGAAGCTCCGGTGAGCCGGCTTTTCCTCAAGCCTCTGCCCAGCGGCAGCTTCATCATGCTGTTGCTGTTCATCGCGGTCCTGGTTTCGGCAATTGGAGTGTCTTACAGCGCACACTGGAACCGGCAGTTGCTCAACTCCTTGTATTCCGAGCTAAGCGTACGCGACAAGGCGCAGGCAGAATGGGGCCGCCTGATTCTTGAGCAAAGCACCTGGACCGCGCACAGTCGCATTGAAACGCTGGCCACCGAACAACTGAAAATGCGTATCCCCAGTGCCGCTGAAGTACGGATGGTGGCGCCATGATGAAGCTCGAAGGCGCCCTCTATCCCTGGCGTTTTCGCGTGGTGGTGGGGCTGCTTGCGATCATGGTGGGTGCAATCTGCTGGCGCATCGTCGACCTGCAGGTGGTCGACCATGACTTCTTGAAAGGTCAGGGCGATGCCCGCAGTGTTCGGCACATCCCGATCCCGGCTCACCGTGGCTTGATTACCGACCGCAACGGCGAGCCATTGGCTGTCAGTACGCCCGTGACGACGCTGTGGGCCAACCCTAAAGAGATGCAACTGGCCAAAGAGAAATGGCCTGCGCTTGCCGCCGCTCTGGGCCAAGACCCAAAACTGCTCAGCGACCGCCTGGATGCGCAGGCCGGTAAAGAATTCATCTACCTGGTTCGCGGCCTGACGCCGGAACAAGGTCAAGTCGTGCTCGACCTGAAAGTCCCTGGTGTCTACGGCATCGAAGAGTTCCGGCGCTTCTACCCTGCGGGCGATGTCACCGCACACATGGTGGGCTTCACTGACCTGGACGACCATGGTCGCGAAGGGGTCGAGCTGGCCTATGACGACTGGCTGGCTGGCGTACCGGGTAAGCGACAGGTCATCAAGGACCGCCGCGGACGACTGATCAAGGACGTCCAGGTCACAAAAAACGCCAAGGCCGGGAAGACCTTGGCTTTGTCTATTGATCTGCGCCTGCAATACCTGGCCACCCGTGAGTTGCGCAACGCCATTCAGGAAAACGATGCCAAGGCCGGTAGCCTGGTGATCATGGACGTGAAGACTGGCGAAGTATTGGCCATGGTCAACTCACCGACCTACAACCCAAACAACCGTCGCACCATGGTGCCAGCCGCGATGCGTAACCGCGCCATCATCGACGTATTCGAACCAGGCTCGACCATGAAGCCGATTTCCATGACCGCTGCTCTGGACAGCGGCCGCTGGAAGCCTACCGACAAAGTAGAGGTGTATCCGGGCACGCTGCAGATTGGTAAATACACCATCCGTGACGTTACCAAGACCGAGGGTCCGATCCTCGATTTGACCGGGATCCTGATCAACTCCAGTAACGTCGGTATGAGCAAGGTGGCTTTCGACGTCGGCGGCGAAGCGATTTTCCATGCGATGCAGCGAGTCGGGCTGGGTCAATACACCGGTCTGGGTTTCCCGGGCGAGCGCGTCGGCAATCTGCCTAATTACCGTGAGTGGCGCAAAGCCGAAACCGCGACCTTGTCCTATGGCTACGGTCTGTCGGTTACCGCGTTGCAACTGGTGCATGCTTATTCCGCACTGGCCAACAACGGCCGTATCGTGCCGCTGACCATCCTGAAAACCGATACGCCTCCAGAGGCTACACAGGCGATTCCCGAAGCGACTGCAAAAACGGTACAGGGCATGTTGCAACAAGTGATCGAGGACCCGCGTGGCGTATTCCGCGCCCGGGTGCCGTCTTACCATGTGGCCGGCAAGAGTGGTACAGCACGTAAAACAGCGGTGGGCACCAAGGGGTACGCCGAAAACGCCTATCGCTCTCTGTTCGCTGGCTTTGGTCCAATGAGCAATCCGCGCTACGCGATTGTCGTGGTCATCGACGAGCCCGGCAAAGCCGGCTATTTCGGTGGTCTGGTGTCGGCGCCGGTATTTAGCAAGGTGATGTCCGGCACGCTGCGGCTGATGAACATTACCCCGGATAACCTGGCGCCAACGCCAACACAGGAACAAGTCAATGCTGCGCCTGTTGTTAAAGGAGGGCGTGGTTAATGCCTTTTAGCCTGAACAAGATTTTTGCCCATGCCGACCGCGATCTGTTGATCCGCGAGTTGACCCTCGACAGCCGTAATGTTCGGGCAGGGGATCTGTTTCTGGCCGTGCCAGGCGGCAAGCTCGACGGTCGCGCGCATATCGCCGATGCACTCAAGCGGGGCGCAGCCGCGGTTGCCTATGAAGTTGAAGGCGCAACCGTATTACCTATTACCGACGCGCCGTTGATTCCGGTCAAGGGCCTGGCCGCACAGCTATCGGACATCGCCGGGCGCTTTTATGGCGACCCGAGCCGCAGTTTGAACCTGGTAGGCGTCACCGGCACCAATGGCAAAACCAGTGTCACCCAGTTGGTCGCGCAAGCGCTGGATCAGCTTGGGCAGCATTGCGGGATTGTTGGCACCTTGGGCACCGGATTCTACGGTGCGCTGCAAAGTGGTCGCCACACCACGCCCGATCCGATCGCTGTGCAGGCGACGCTGGCCGACCTGAAGAAAGCTGGCGCTCGTGCGGTGGCGATGGAAGTGTCGTCCCATGGTCTGGATCAAGGTCGTGCGACCGCTCTGGCGTTCGACGTCGCAGTGCTGACCAACTTGTCCCGTGATCATCTGGACTACCACGGCACGATGGAAGCCTACGCCGCCGCCAAGGCAAAATTGTTTGCCTGGCCCGATCTGCGTTGCCGGGTGATCAATCTGGATGACGACTTCGGTCGGCGACTGGCCAAAGAAAAACACGAGTCGCGCCTGATCAGCTACAGCCTGATCGATTCCAGCGCCTACCTGTACTGCCGCGATGCGCACTTCGATGACGATGGGGTGCGTGCCACGCTGGTCACCGCACAAGGTGAGCACAATCTGCGCAGCAGCCTGTTGGGCCGTTTCAACTTGAGTAACGTTCTGGCAGCGGTCGGGGCTTTGCTGGGGCTGGATTATCCGCTGGATGAAATTTTGAACGTGCTGCCGAAGCTGGAAGGTCCGGTCGGTCGCATGCAGCGTCTGGGCGGTGGCACGCAGCCGTTGGTCGTGGTCGATTACGCACACACGCCTGACGCCCTGGAAAAAGTCCTCGAAGCATTGCGCCCGCACGCCAAGGGCCGGTTGATGTGCCTGTTCGGTTGCGGCGGTGATCGTGATCGCGGCAAGCGTCCTTTGATGGCTGAAGTGGTTGAGCGGCTGGCGGATACGGTGCTGGTCACCGATGACAATCCACGGTCCGAGGTGCCTGCACAGATTTTTGAGGACATCCGTCATGGGTTTGTCGCTGTCGACAAAGTCAGCTTCGTCGCCGGTCGCGGGCAGGCCATTGCACAGCTGATTGGCAGTGCCAGTGCGGCAGACGTGATCGTGCTGGCAGGCAAGGGGCACGAGGACTATCAGGAAATCGATGGTCAGCGTCATGCCTTCTCTGATCTGGAAGAAGCCACTAAAGCCTTGGCTGCATGGGAGGTGGCACATGCTTAAGCCGCTGACATTCAGTGACTTGGTCGCGCCACTCAATGGCCGGCTGGTCAACGCCGATTGCAGCTTTACCGGTGTCAGCATCGACAGCCGTGCCATTGCTCCGGGCCAACTGTTTATTGCGCTGACCGGGCCGCATTTCAACGGCCACGATTATCTCGACGAAGTCGCTGGCAAAGGCGCAGTCGGGGCGTTGGTCGAGCGAGAGGTTGCAGGCGCTACGCTGCCGCAACTGGTCGTCGCTGATACCCGTCATGCGTTGGCGCAGCTCGGTGCCCTGAATCGCCGTGCGTTCGACAAGCCGCTGGCCGCAATCACGGGCTCCAGCGGCAAGACCACCGTCAAGGAAATGCTCGCGAGCATTTTGCGTACGCGCGGGTCGGTATTGGCCACGCGCGGCAATTTGAACAACGACCTGGGGGTTCCGCTGACCCTGCTCGAACTGGCACCTGAACATGCGGCGGCAGTGATCGAGCTGGGCGCTTCTCGTGTTGGCGAAATTGCCTACACCGTCAGACTGACCAAACCCCATGTTGCGGTGATCACCAATGCCGGGACTGCCCACGTTGGCGAGTTTGGCGGGCTGGAAAAAATCGTCCAGGCCAAAGGTGAAATTCTTGAAGGCCTCGACGCCACAGGCATCGCGGTACTCAATCGTGACGACAAGGCCTTTGCCATCTGGCAAGCCCGGGCTAACGGGCGTCAGGTCGTGAGCTTCGCCTTGAGCGACGACGCTGCCGATTTCTACTCGCGTGACCTGACCCGTGATGCTCGCGGGTGTCAGGGGTTCACGTTGCACGGTCCGTCTGGCACTGCGTCTGTCCAGCTCAATTTGCTGGGCACACACAATGTCGCCAATGCCCTGGCGGCAGCGGCGGCGGCGCATGCACTGGGTGTTTCGCTGGAAGGTATCGTCGACGGGTTGGATGCAGTGCAGCCGGTTAAAGGGCGTGCGGTCGCGCAATTGGCCACTAATGGCATCCGCGTAATTGATGACACATACAACGCCAACCCCACCTCAATGTGTGCTGCCGTTGATATACTTGTCGGCTTTTCTGGGCGCACCGTCTTGGTGCTCGGGGATATTGGCGAATTGGGCGAGTGGGCTGAACAAGGTCACCGCCAAGTGGGTGCATACGCTGCAGGCAAAATATCGGCGCTGTATGCGGTGGGGCCTTTGATGGCTCATGCCGTGAGCGCTTTTGGTCAGCATGCCCGCCACTTCGCCAACCAGACCGACCTGATCGCAGCGCTTGGCGCCGAGCAGGACACTAACACCACTATTTTGATCAAGGGCTCGCGCAGTGCTGCGATGGAAAACATCGTGGCGGCGTTGTGTGGTTCTAGCCGGGAGAAACATTAATGCTGCTGTTGCTGGCGGAGTATCTACAACAGTTCTACAAAGGCTTCGCGGTCTTCCAATACTTGACCCTGCGCGGGATTCTCGGCGTGCTCACCGCATTGTCGCTGTCTTTGTGCCTGGGCCCATGGATGATTCGCACCTTGCAGAATCGCCAGATTGGTCAGTCGGTACGTAATGACGGTCCGCAATCTCACTTGTCCAAGTCGGGTACACCGACCATGGGCGGCGCGCTGATTCTTTCAGCGATTACCATCAGCACCCTGCTGTGGGCTGACCTGACTAACCGTTATGTCTGGGTCGTGTTGATCGTCACGTTGTTGTTCGGTGGCATTGGTTGGGTCGACGATTACCGCAAAGTGATCGAGAAAAACTCCAAGGGGCTGCCTAGCCGCTGGAAATACTTCTGGCAGTCGGTGTTCGGCCTCGGCGCGGCGATCTTTCTTTATACGACTGCACCAAGCCTGGTTGAAATCACCTTGATCGTGCCAATGTTCAAAGACGCCAGTATCCCGCTTGGCATTGGCTTCGTGGTCTTGACCTACTTCGTGATCGTCGGATCGAGCAACGCGGTCAACCTGACCGACGGCCTCGACGGCCTGGCGATCCTGCCGACGGTGATGGTCGGCGGCGCATTGGGCATCTTTTGCTACCTGTCGGGTAACGTAAAATTCGCTGAATACCTGCTTATCCCTTATGTACCGGGCGCGGGTGAACTGATCGTGTTCTGCGGCGCGTTGATCGGTGCGGGCCTGGGCTTTCTCTGGTTCAACACCTACCCGGCTCAAGTCTTCATGGGCGACGTCGGTGCTCTGGCACTGGGCGCGGCACTGGGCACCATCGCGGTGATCGTTCGTCAGGAAATCGTCCTGTTCATCATGGGCGGTGTATTTGTGATGGAAACCCTTTCGGTCGTCATCCAGGTCGCGTCCTTCAAGTTGACCGGTCGCCGTGTGTTCCGCATGGCACCGATTCACCACCACTTTGAACTCAAAGGCTGGCCCGAGCCGCGTGTGATCGTCCGTTTCTGGATCATCACCGTGATTCTGGTGCTGATCGGCCTTGCCACCCTGAAGCTGAGGTAAAACGAGTGTCTCTGATCGTTTCTGACCACTTCCGCATCATTGTCGGCCTCGGCAAGAGCGGCATGTCCCTGGTTCGCTTCCTGGCGAAGCAGGGCGTGTCGTTTGCTGTGGCTGATACGCGGGACAATCCGCCTGAGTTGGCGACGTTGCGTCAGGACTACCCGCAGATTGAAGTGCGTTGTGGCGAGCTGGACGTAGAGTTTCTCTGTCGCGCCGACGAGCTGTATGTCAGCCCCGGTCTGGCGTTGGCAACCCCTGCGTTGCAGCAGGCGGCAGCGCGCGGCGTGAAACTGTCGGGTGACATCGAGCTGTTCGCGCGTAACGCGAAAGCGCCCATCGTTGCAATTAGCGGTTCGAATGCGAAAAGCACGGTCACCACGTTGGTGGGCGAAATGGCGGCAGCAGCCGGCAAACGTGTTGCGGTCGGCGGCAATCTGGGCACCCCGGCGCTGGACCTGCTCGATGACTCAGTCGAGCTGTACGTGCTGGAACTCTCCAGCTTTCAGCTTGAAACCACCGACCAACTCGGCGCTGAAGTGGCAACCGTCTTGAACGTCAGCGAAGACCATATGGACCGTTACAGCGGTCTGCCGGCTTATCACTTGGCCAAGCACCGGATCTTCCGTGGCGCCCGGCAAGTCGTCGTCAATCGGCAGGACGCGCTATCGCGGCCGCTGATCGGCGAAGGTTTGCCGTGCTGGACCTTCGGCCTGAACACACCTGATTTCCACGGTTTTGGTTTGCGTGAAGAGAACGGCGAAAAATACCTCGCCTTCCAGTTCGACACTCTTATGCCAGTCCGTGAGCTGAAAGTTCGCGGCGGGCACAATCAGTCCAACGCCCTGGCTGCCCTGGCGCTTGGGCACGCAGTGGGCTTGCCGTTCGATGCCATGTTGAGCAGCCTGCGTACCTTCACGGGCCTTGCGCATCGCTGCCAATGGCTGCGTGATCGCGAAGGCGTCAGCTATTACGACGACTCTAAAGCGACCAATGTCGGTGCGGCGCTGGCTGCCATCGAAGGCCTGGGCGTTGATATCGCTGGCAAGTTGGTGTTGATCGCCGGTGGCGACGGCAAGGGTGCCGACTTCAGCGCCTTGCGTGCCCCGGTTATCGCTCATTGCCGCGTCGTCCTGTTGTTGGGCCGCGATGCCGAATTGCTGGCCCAGACCTTCGGCGATGCGCTGCCTTTAATTCGCGTGAAAACCCTGGAAGAAGCCGTGCAACGTGCTGCCGAATGGGCTCAGGACGGGGATGCGGTATTGCTGTCTCCCGCCTGCGCCAGCCTGGATATGTTCAAGAACTTTGAAGAGCGTGGGCGTGTGTTCGCTCAAGCCGTGGAGGCCTTGTCATGATTCTGGGTGTGATCAAGCCTTACCCATCGCCGCTGATCAGCGGTCGCGGCATCGATGTCGACTTCCCGATGCTGGCCGGTTGCCTCGCGCTGCTGGGCCTGGGTCTGGTGATGATCACGTCTGCCTCGTCGGAAGTGGCTGCGGTGCAGTCCGGCAACCCGCTGTACATGATGATTCGTCACCTGGTGTATCTGGTCATCGGCCTGGGCGCCTGCGGCGTGACCATGATGATCCCGGTCTCTACCTGGCAACGTCTGGGCTGGCTGATGCTGATCGGTGCCTTCGGCTTGTTGGTCATCGTGTTGGTGCCGGGGCTGGGTCGAGAGGTCAACGGTTCGATGCGCTGGATCGGCTTCGGGATGTTCAACGTCCAGCCTTCGGAAATTGCCAAAGTCTTTGTGGTGATTTTTCTCGGCGGTTACCTGGTGCGTCGTCAGCAGGAAGTGCGTGAAAGCTGGATGGGCTTCTTCAAGCCGTTCATCGTTTTGCTGCCCATGGCAGGTTTGCTGCTGATGGAGCCTGACTTCGGCGCCACCGTGGTGATGATGGGCGCCGCTGCAGCGATGCTGTTCCTGGGCGGGGTCGGTCTGTTCCGCTTCACCCTGATGGTGGTGTTGGCGGTGGGCGCGGTGTTCGTGCTGGTTCAAGCGCAGCCGTATCGTATGGCGCGTCTGATTACCTTCACCGACCCCTGGTCCGATCAGTTTGGCTCCGGTTATCAACTGACCCAGGCCCTGATTGCGTTCGGCCGTGGTGAGTGGTTCGGCGTCGGTCTGGGCAACAGCGTGCAGAAACAGTTTTATTTGCCAGAAGCGCACACCGACTTCGTATTCGCCGTGCTTGCGGAAGAGTTGGGCGTGGTCGGCTCGCTGCTCACGGTGGCGCTGTTCGTATTCGTCAGTATCCGGGCCATGTACATCGGTATGTGGGCCGAGAGAGCCAAGCAGTATTTTGCCGCGTATGTGGCCTATGGCCTGGCTTTCCTGTGGATTGGTCAGTTCCTGATCAACATTGGCGTGAACGTCGGGCTGTTGCCGACCAAAGGTCTGACGTTGCCATTCCTCAGTTATGGCGGCAGTTCGTTGGTGATCTGCTGTGCAAGCCTGGGCTTGTTGTTGCGCATCGAGTGGGAAGCGCGGACCAATACCGGCAGTGAAGAAACGGAATTCAATGAAAGCGATTTTGCCGAGGAGCCGACCCATGGGCGCTAATGTGCTGATCATGGCGGGGGGCACCGGCGGGCACGTTTTCCCGGCGCTGGCCTGCGCACGCGAGTTTCAGGCGCGTGGTTACAGCGTGCACTGGCTCGGTACGCCGCGTGGCATCGAGAACGAACTGGTCCCGCAAGCAGGCTTGCCGCTGCATTTGATCAACGTGACCGGTCTGCGAGGCAAGGGTGTACTTGCACTGTTCAAGGCGCCTTTCGTGTTGCTCAAGGCGTTGCTGCAGGCACGCAAGATCGTTCGTCAGTTGCAGCCTGTCTGTGTGCTGGGCTTCGGTGGTTTTGTCACCGGCCCCGGCGGCTTGGCGGCGAAGCTGGCGGGTGTGCCGCTGATCATTCATGAGCAGAACGCCGTCGCCGGTACCGCCAATCGCAGTCTGGCGCCGTTTGCCACCCGCGTGTGCGAAGCCTTCCCGAACACATTTTCGGCTTCTGAAAAACGCTGTACCACAGGCAACCCGGTACGCACCGAGCTGTTCCTCGAAACGCCGCGTCAGGCCTTGGCCGGTCGCAAGGCCCGTCTGTTGATCCTCGGCGGAAGCCTGGGCGCCGAACCGCTGAATAAACTGCTGCCCGCTGCATTGGCAGAGGTGCCACTGGCGTTGCGACCTGAAGTGTTCCATCAGGCCGGCAAGAATCACGACCAGATCACCGCAGAGCGCTATCGCGCTGCCGATGTCGAGGCGCAAGTAGCGCCCTTCATCAAAGACATGGCCCAAGCCTATGGCTGGGCCGACCTGGTGGTTTGTCGCTCAGGCGCGCTGACCGTCAGTGAGCTGGCGGCGGCTGGCCTGCCCTCGCTGTTGGTGCCGTTGCCTCACGCGATCGATGACCACCAGTCCCGCAATGCCGACTATTTGGCCCACGAAGGCGCAGCCTTCGTCATGCCACAAGCGACTACTGGCGTAGCCGAAATGGCCGCACGCCTGAAAGAGGTTTTGATGCAGCCCGAACAATTGAACAGCATGGCCCGCACGGCTCGTCTACTGGCCAAACCCGATGCAACGCGCACCGTGGTCGATATCTGTCTGGAGGTGGCCCATGGTTGAGAATAAAAGAGCAATGCCTCAGCCGGAAATGCGCCGTATCCGTCGCATCCACTTTGTCGGTATCGGCGGTGTGGGCATGTGTGGCATTGCCGAGGTGTTGCTTAACCTGGGCTATGAAGTGTCTGGCTCGGACCTGAAGTCTTCACCGGTGACTGAGCGTCTTGAATCGTTCGGCGCGAAAATCTTTATCGGCCATCGTGCCGAGAACACCGCGACCGCTGATGTACTGGTGGTCTCAAGTGCTGTCAATACTTCCAACCCGGAAGTCGCTACCGCTCTGGAACGTCGTATTCCTGTGGTGCCACGTGCCGAAATGCTGGCCGAACTGATGCGCTATCGCCACGGTATCGCGGTCGCGGGCACGCATGGCAAAACCACCACCACCAGCTTGATCGCTTCGGTATTCGCGGCCGGAGGCCTGGACCCGACGTTCGTCATCGGTGGTCGTCTGAACGCTGCCGGAACCAACGCTCAGTTAGGCACCAGTCGTTACCTGATCGCTGAAGCGGATGAAAGCGACGCCAGCTTCCTGCACTTGCAGCCGTTGGTGGCCGTGGTCACCAACATTGATGCTGACCACATGGCTACTTACGAGGGTGACTTCAACAAACTGAAGAAAACCTTCGTCGAGTTCCTGCACAACTTGCCGTTCTATGGGCTGGCCGTTGTGTGCATCGATGATCCTGTGGTGCGTGAAATTCTGCCGCTGATCAAACGCCCGACGCTGACCTATGGCTTCAGCGAAGAAGCCGATGTGCGTGCCATCAATGTGCGCCAGGACGGCATGCTGACTTACTTCACCGTGCTGCGTCGTGACCGCGAGCCGCTGGATGTTTCCGTGAACATGCCGGGCAACCACAACGTCCTCAACTCGTTGGCGACCATCGCCATCTCTACCGATGAAGGCGTCAGCGACGAGGCCATCGTCCAGGGCCTGTCGGGATTCCAGGGCGTCGGGCGGCGCTTCCAGATCTATGGCGAGCTGCCGGTTGAAGGCGGCAATGTGATGCTGGTCGATGACTATGGTCATCACCCACGGGAAGTGGCAGCGGTGATCAGTGCTATCCGTGGCGGCTGGCCTGATCGTCGTCTGGTCATGGTTTACCAGCCCCACCGTTTCAGCCGTACCCGCGATCTTTACGATGACTTCGTGCAGGTGCTGACCGAGGCCAGCGTATTGCTGTTGATGGAAGTCTATCCGGCCGGGGAGGAACCGATTCCTGGTGCTGACAGCCGTAACCTGTGTCACAGCATCCGTCAGCGCGGTCAGCTGGACCCGATCTACATCGAGCGTGGCGTCGAGTTGGCTCCGCTGGTCAAGCCACTGTTGCGTGCCGGCGATATTCTGCTGTGCCAAGGTGCCGGAGATATCGGTGGCCTCGCCCCTAAACTATTGAAAAGCCCGCTGTTTGCAGGCGCTATCGTGGCCCCGACCGAGGGGAAACTGAAATGACTACGACCCTGCAATCCTCCTTGCGCTGCACGCTTGAGCCACACGTCTTTGGCCGTGTTGCGGTACTGTTCGGCGGTAAAAGTGCTGAGCGAGAAGTGTCGCTGAAGTCCGGCCAGGCGGTGCTCGAAGCCCTGCAAGGCGCGGGTGTCGACGCGTTCGGCATTGATGTGGGTGACGACTTTTTACAGCGGTTGGTCAGCGAAAAAATCGACCGTGCTTTTATTGTTCTGCATGGACGTGGTGGCGAAGACGGCAGCATGCAAGGCTTGCTGGAGTGTCTGGAAATTCCTTACACCGGCAGCGGTGTACTGGCTTCTGCGTTGGCAATGGACAAGTTGCGGACCAAGCAAGTCTGGCAAAGTCTGGGTCTTTCGACACCCCGGCATGCAGTGTTGAACACTGAGGCCGATTGTATTTCTGCGGCAATGGAACTGGGCTTCCCTTTAATCGTCAAACCCGCCCATGAAGGTTCAAGTATCGGTATGGCCAAGGTGACCAGCGTCGACGAATTAATCGCCGCATGGAAAGCTGCCAGCACCTACGATTCACAAGTTTTGGTCGAGCAATGGATCCAGGGTCCGGAGTTCACGATCGCTACGTTGCGTGACCAGATATTACCGCCCATCGGCTTGGGCACTCCCCACAGCTTCTACGACTACGACGCCAAGTACCTGGCTTCCGATACTCAGTACCGGATTCCTTGCGGGCTCGATGACGTCAAAGAACAAGAGCTTAAAGAACTCACCGCACGTGCTTGCGATGCCATTGGCATTGCTGGCTGGGCGCGGGCGGATGTTATGCAGGATGCCGACGGCAAGTTCTGGTTGTTGGAAGTGAACACCGTCCCTGGCATGACCGATCACAGTCTGGTCCCAATGGCAGCACGTGCAGCGGGCCTTGATTTCCAGCAGTTGGTGTTGGCGATTCTGGCCGACAGTGTAGAGGCGCGAGGTTAATCCCATGCAAGGCGCGATGCTACGTCATCAGCAACCCGTCCCCGGCCGCAAGCCGGTACCACGTGGTGCTAGTCGGATGGTGGCCAAAGAGCCGCTGTCGATGCGCCTGCCTAAAGCTAACTTCGGTTTTTTCAAGCGTCTGTTCTGGCCGGTGATGTTGGTCATTCTGGGCTTCGGTACCTACGAAGCCGCGCAGCGTTTGCTGCCGTATGCCGACCGGCCGATTACGCGGATCAACGTGCAGGGTGATTTGAGCTACATCAGCCAGCAAGCAGTTCAGCAGCGTATTGCGCCCTATGTGGCCGCAAGCTTCTTCACAATCGATCTGGCAGGGATGCGCACCGAGCTGGAAAAAATGCCATGGATTGCCCATGCCGAGGTCAGGCGTGTCTGGCCTGATCAGGTGGTCATTCGTCTGGAAGAGCAATTGCCAGTGGCGCGCTGGGGGGAGGAGGCGCTGTTGAACAACCAGGGCCAAGCGTTTACCCCGCGTGAGCTGGCCAATTACGAGCATCTACCTCAACTGTTCGGCCCGCAGCGGGCTCAGCAGCAAGTGATGCAGCAGTATCAAGTGTTGAGCCAGATGTTACGGCCGTTGGGTTTTTCCATCGTACGTCTGGAGTTACGTGAACGTGGCAGTTGGTTTTTGACCACGGGTGCAGGCAGTGCGGGCCCGGGTATCGAGCTGTTACTGGGACGCGATCACCTGGTGGAAAAAATGCGCCGCTTTATTGCCATTTATGAAAAAACGCTTAAAGAACAGATCACGAATATTGCGCGCATCGACCTACGTTATTCCAACGGCCTTGCCGTGGGATGGCGTGAGCAGGTAGCGCCTACGACGGACAAACCCGCCGTCGCGAAGAATTGATAAGAGGCAGGACCATGGCAAACGTGCAAAGCGGGAAAATGATCGTCGGCTTGGATATCGGCACCTCCAAAGTGGTGGCGCTGGTGGGCGAAGTCGGGGCGGATGGCACCCTGGAAATCGTCGGCATCGGCACGCACCCTTCCCGCGGCCTGAAGAAGGGCGTGGTGGTGAATATCGAGTCCACCGTGCAATCGATCCAGCGCGCCGTTGAAGAAGCTCAGCTGATGGCCGGTTGCCGTATCCACTCGGCCTTCGTGGGTGTAGCAGGCAATCACATTCGCAGCCTGAACTCCCACGGCATCGTGGCGATCCGTGATCGTGAAGTCAGCATGGCGGATCTGGAGCGTGTACTCGACGCTGCCCAGGCCGTGGCGATTCCGGCGGATCAGCGGGTGCTTCACACCCTGCCGCAGGACTACGTGATCGATAACCAGGAAGGTGTGCGTGAGCCTTTGGGGATGTCGGGCGTGCGCCTGGAAGCCAAGGTCCATGTGGTGACTTGCGCCGTCAATGCCGCACAGAACATTGAAAAATGCGTGCGCCGCTGCGGTCTGGAAGTCGATGATATCATTCTGGAACAGCTTGCTTCGGCCTACTCGGTGCTGACCGATGACGAGAAAGAACTGGGCGTTTGCCTGGTCGACATCGGTGGCGGCACCACGGACATCGCCATCTTCACTGAAGGTGCGATTCGTCATACCGCAGTGATCCCGATTGCGGGCGATCAAGTCACCAACGACATCGCCATGGCCTTGCGTACGCCGACGCAGTACGCCGAAGAGATCAAGATTCGTTACGCCTGTGCCCTGGCCAAACTGGCCGGTGCTGGCGAAACCATCAAGGTGCCAAGCGTCGGCGACCGTCCTCCGCGCGAGCTCTCCCGTCAGGCCTTGGCCGAAGTGGTCGAGCCGCGTTACGACGAGCTGTTCACTCTGATCCAGGCCGAAGTGCGCCGCAGCGGTTATGAAGATTTGATCCCGGCCGGCATCGTGCTGACCGGTGGGACTTCGAAAATGGAAGGCGCCATCGAACTGGCCGAAGAAATCTTCCATATGCCGGTACGCCTCGGCGTGCCGCACGGCGTCAAAGGGCTCTCGGACGTCATCCGCAACCCAATCTATTCCACTGGTGTGGGGCTATTGCTGTATGGACTGCAGAAGCAATCCGACGGTATTTCGTTGTCCGGCATCAGTAGCAGCGGCTATAGCGATGAACCTAAAACACCGGTATTCGAGCGCCTCAAGCGCTGGGTGCAAGGCAATTTCTAAGTTTCAAAGCAGTAGTAGTGGTAGGCAGTAGGCGAAAAAACTAGAGAAAATGAAAGGAGAGGGAAAATGTTCGAACTCGTAGACAATGTCCCGCAAAGCCCGGTAATCAAGGTTATCGGTGTGGGTGGTGGTGGTGGTAACGCTGTTAACCATATGGTTAAGAGCAACATCGAAGGCGTGGAATTCATCTGCGCTAACACCGACGCACAAGCGCTGAAAAGCATCAGCGCACGGACTATCCTGCAATTGGGCACGGGTGTGACCAAGGGCTTGGGTGCTGGCGCCAATCCTGAAGTAGGTCGTCAGGCGGCACTGGAAGACCGTGAGCGCATTGCTGAAGTACTCCAGGGCACCAACATGGTGTTCATCACGACGGGCATGGGCGGCGGTACCGGTACCGGTGCTGCACCGATCATTGCCGAAGTGGCCAAGGAAATGGGGATTCTCACCGTTGCGGTGGTCACTCGTCCGTTCCCGTTCGAAGGCCGAAAGCGCATGCAGATCGCCGATGAAGGCATCCGTCTGCTGTCGGAAAGCGTCGACTCGTTGATCACCATTCCCAACGAGAAGCTGCTGACGATCCTCGGCAAAGACGCGAGCCTGTTGTCGGCTTTCGCCAAGGCTGACGATGTGCTGGCAGGTGCCGTTCGCGGTATCTCCGACATCATCAAACGTCCGGGCATGATCAACGTCGACTTCGCTGACGTACGCACCGTGATGAGCGAAATGGGTATGGCGATGATGGGCACTGGCTGCGCCACCGGTCCGAACCGTGCACGTGAAGCGACTGAGGCAGCCATCCGTAACCCGCTGCTCGAAGACGTCAACCTGCAAGGTGCTCGCGGCATTTTGGTCAACATCACAGCCGGTCCTGACCTGTCCCTGGGTGAGTACTCGGACGTGGGTAGCATCATCGAAGCGTTCGCTTCCGAGCACGCCATGGTCAAGGTCGGTACTGTTATCGATCCGGACATGCGTGACGAGTTGCACGTGACCGTGGTTGCCACGGGCCTGGGCGCGAAGATCGAGAAACCTGTGAAGGTCATCGATAACAGCCTGCAGACCACGCACCATGCAGCGGTGCAACCTTCTTCTCGCCAGGAAATGCCGTCGGTGAATTACCGCGATCTGGACCGTCCGACCGTGATGCGTAATCAGGCTCACGCCGGTGCAGCAGCGGCTGCGAAGATGAATCCGCATGATGACCTGGATTATCTGGACATCCCGGCTTTCCTGCGTCGTCAGGCTGATTGATGAAATGTATCAGGGGTATTAGGGTGATTGGTATTCAGCAAAGGCCGGTTCTGCTATTATCGCCAGCCTTTGTTGATACCAGTTCGCAACTTGCGCTGAAGCGGCCAATGCCATGATAAAACAACGCACCCTGAAAAATATTATCCGTGCCACAGGTGTCGGCCTGCACTCGGGGGAAAAGGTTTACCTGACCCTCAAACCCGCACCTGTGAATACCGGCATCGTGTTTTGTCGTGCCGACCTCGACCCTATGGTGCAGATCCCTGCCCGTGCGGAAAACGTCGGTGACACCACCCTGTCGACCACATTGGTCAGCGGGGACACCAAGGTGGACACGGTAGAGCACTTGCTTTCGGCCATGGCTGGCCTGGGCATCGATAACGCCTACGTCGAACTCTCTGCCTCCGAAGTTCCAATCATGGATGGTAGCGCAGGACCCTTCGTATTCCTGATTCAATCTGCCGGCCTGGAAGAACAGGACGCAGCCAAGAAATTCATCCGTATCCTGAAAGAAGTCACAGTGGAAGAGGACGGCAAAACTGCCACTTTCCTGCCTTTCGAAGGGTTCAAGGTGAGTTTCGAGATCGACTTCGACCACCCTGTTTTCCGTAACCGTACACAAAGTGCAACCGTGGATTTTTCCAGCACTTCTTTCGTTAAAGAAGTCAGCCGCGCACGTACCTTTGGGTTCATGAGTGATATCGAGTACCTGCGCAAGCACAACCTCGCACTCGGCGGTAGCGTAGAAAATGCCATTGTGGTCGATAAAGACGGCGTGCTTAACGAAGATGGCCTGCGGTACGAGGACGAATTCGTCAAACACAAAATTCTGGATGCAATCGGCGACCTTTACCTGCTGGGCAATAGCTTGATAGGCGAGTTCCGAGGCTTCAAATCCGGGCATGCACTGAACAACGTCCTTCTTCGCGCATTGATTGCGCAGACAGACGCTTGGGAAATCGTGACCTTCGAAGACGCCAGCACCGCACCGATCTCTTACATGCGTCCTGTTGCGGCCGTGTAATTAGTACTCTCTTTCCTTTTATGTTTTAAGGCCACCTTCGGGTGGCCTTTTTTTATGGTTTTTTGATGATTGCCGGGGGATGCAAGAACAATCCCACTAAATTGCGCGACGTCTCCTACTAGGTTTGTCGGCGGTACGGGATACCTTTGGTCGGCTCATCTACCCAAAATTACCGTTCACTCCGACAGGAAGAACGGCGATGTCCATTACCCCAACGTTCACGCTCAGCATCAAAGGGAACCAGGACCACGAGTTGCTCGTTTTAGCCTTTTCGGGCGAAGAAGCCATCAGCGAGTGCTTCGAAATTACCGTCGATGTGGTCACCGAACGACCGCCCCGCGAGCTGGAAAGCCTGCTGCATAAAGAAGCCTACCTGGCCTTTGGCGATCAGGGGCTGCACGGCCATCTCTACTCCATCCAGAAAGGCAAAGTGGGCACCCGGCTGAGCCATTACCAACTGGTCATGGTGCCGTTTCTGAGCTATTTGCAGCACTCAAGCAATCGGCGGATTTTCCAGAACCTGACCACTGAAGCCATCATCCGCGACGTACTCGAAGGGCATGGCTTGCTGAACGGCTTGCACGTGCACTTCAACATCGGCCCGGAGAAGCCGGTCCCGCATGAGTATTGCGTTCAGTACGAAGAATCCGACCTGCACTTTGTCAGCCGTTTGTGCGAGGCCGAAGGCTACTTCTATTACTTCAAGCACACCCCGGAAGGGCACCAACTGATCTTCGCCGATCAGGAAACCGAGTTCTATCACGCGGGCAATCCCACCGTGGCGATGCCGTTTCGACCGATCAACGGCATGGCTTCCGAGCATCCGGTGATCCAGGCGTTCGGCGTCTGCCTGAGCGCCCGTTCCAGCCGTGTCACCCACCGCGATTACGACTTCAAAAACGCGCACATCTCGCTAGAAGAGGACCGGGACTCCAAGGTATTTCCCAACCTTGAGGCGTACATCTACCCCGGAGAATTTGATACCGCGCACGAAGGACAGGTGCGAACGCGACGGGCACTGGAGCGACTTCGCGGCGATGCTGAACTGGCCCAAGGTCAGAGCAACCAGCCTGCATTGCGCAGTGGTACGCCGTTACAGCTAGAAGAGCACCCGGAGCCGGGTTGGAACGTGGTCTGGCTGCCGACGTGGGTTTTTCATGATGGCAGGGCCCCCCACGTGCTTGAAGAGTACGCGGTCAGTGACGAGCCGGTGGCGCTCGGTCGAATCACTCAGGGTTACCGCAATGAGTTCATCGCCCTCCGGGAGGCGGTGCAGTTTCGACCGCCCCTCAAGCATCCGATCCCGAAGATTCAAGGCATGCAAACCGCCGTGGTGACCGGCCCAGCCCAAGAGGAAATCCACTGCGATCAATACGGGCGGGTAAAAGTCCGTTTTCACTGGGACCGCAGCGAAGAAAGCGAGAGCACCAGTTGCTGGGTGCGGGTGGCCTCCAGTTGGGCCGGTGCCGGGTATGGCGCCGTTACCATTCCGCGCGTGGGCATGGAAGTATTGGTGGCCTTTGAAGAAGGGCATGCCTGCAAGCCGATTGTGGTCGGGTGCCTGAGCAATAACACCAAGGCGGTGCCCTACAGCCTGCCTGAAAACAAAACTAAAACCGTTTTACGCAGTAAAAGCACCGGGGGAAATTCAGGCTTCAACGAGTTACAGCTTGAAGATAAAAGCGGGGCGGAACGGATCTACCTCCGCGCCCAGCGCGACATGGAGCAGTTGATCCAGAACGACAGCCGAATCGAAATCGGCAACGAACGTCTGGAAACCATCAAAGGCAACAGCACCACTGTGCTCAAGGCCGAGGAAAACGCCACTGTCACCGGTGCTCGCAAGGTGCAGTTGCTCGCCGACGATCATCTTCAAGTTGCAGGCGGCAGCCACACCCGCGTCGGTGGCGACTTATTGATGTCTGCCGGCCAAGAAATCCATATCACCGGCGACAACATCGTCATCGATGGCGGCCTCACCTTAAGTTTGTCGGTCAACGGCCAACACATCGTCATCAATCCGGCGGGGATTTTCAGCAGCACGCCGATTCAGGTCGGTGGCGCGCCAGTGCCAGGCACGCCCGCGATGCCGTTGGCGCCCGGCGAGGTGCCTGTGTTGGTGCGCGACGTTCTGCCGGGCGATCAGAAACATAACCTGGTCGTTGAGCATCGATCGCGCTGCGTGCTCTGTGAAGAGGCTGCGAAAGCATGAATACGCTCACTGCACTTTCTCAGGACCTGCCTCAGGACCTGCCTTGGGATCAGGGACAGGCCGTGCTGCTGCTCGATGGCGCAGCGGTACCCGACTTACCCCTCAGGCTGGCGGCGTGCGCGCCCGGCATCCTCAAAATCCCGCTGTACAAGGAAACGCGTTTCAACGCCATCAGCGATATTTCCCCCTTGTTGGTGGCCATCGGGCAGCCCGACGATCCGGCGTTTCAGTTCTACCTCGAACATGCCGCGCAGGAGTGGGGCTCGTTGCTGTTCACCCGAGAACCGCTTAATCGACTGACGAAGCATCTGCGCAAACTGCTGACAGTACACGTCGTTGAGGGGCCCGAGGTGATGTTGCGTCTGGCTGATCCAGCGGTGGCGCACGCCTTGATCGGCGCGCAAGGCCGCGACGAGCGTTTGTTCGGGCCGATTCATACCTGGGTTATTCCTGACCGCGTCACGGGAGGTTGGCATCGGCACACGCGTGCGCTGACGACGCCTGCCGACTTGCCAAAGCGGTATGAGTTGAGCACCGAACAGAATGCCGCGCTGGATGCCGTCGACTTGCGTCGAGCCACACTGGAGCTCGATGCGCACCTGCTAGCGTATTTTCCCGACTGCCGTGTCAGGCCGTTGCCGGAGCGTTGGCCTGCGCTCGACCGACAGGTCCGCACCGCCTACGCGCAGGGGTTCACCAGCCAGTCCGACCTGACGTATTACGCCAACATTTTCGCGTGGCTGGGATCGTCGCCCCTGGAACAACACCCACAGATTGCGCGGCTGCTGAGCACCCCCTCGGCTCAGACACCCAGTGTTCGCATCGCCGCAGCCGCCCAACTGGCAAGCGCCTGGGCTTCGGCCCACTCGGCAGACAAGGACCGCCCATGACCCAAAATCGCCGCAAAGACCCCAACCTCGCTGCCGCCGCCGAATCCAAAAGCGATGTCCTCGGCTACGGCATGTGCCCCTTGCGCCAGCCCAAGGTGCAGTTACTTCCGTTGCGTTACGGTCTGGTCGAGCGCGCTGATCCGGCGACCGAATTGACGCTGCCTTATGCGCTGAAAAGCCGGCCGTTGGGCGTGCGCCTGTTGCGCGACGGCTGGCTGTACATCATCGACAGCGCGACCCGCGAGCTGCACGAATACCGCGTTCTCGAAGGCGTCATCAGCGCGTTGCTCTGGCAAGGTGCCGAGGTCAGCAGCGACCAACGCGAACCGCAGAGCGCGGAACCGGCCTTGGTATTTGCCAGGAGCAGCACCCTGCATGTCAGTTTTGCCGACGTGCAATGGACCGCCGCCCAATGCAACCGGATGTTGAACGACGCCGACGAGCGCGCGCACTTCATGCAGGCTGTCGGGCTCGCCAACGTCAATTGCGAAACCGGTGGCAAGGACCTGCTCACCTTGCAGCAGACCGAGCGCTGGCTGGCTGAATTGGCTGAAGATGATGCGCTCCTGCCCGATGCCGACTTGCCGGCGAAGGAACGCATGCCTTATCTGTGGGAAACCCCCAAACGCTTTCGCGAGGCGCATGTCGGCGAATTACTAAAGCGCGTGCTGCCGCTTTACCAACACGACACACTGTGTCTGGTGGTGCACGACGATATCGGCGTATTGACCGATCTGGCCAACTATCAAGACGCGGTGGTCGGCTGGATCGAGGGGTGGGCCGAGGGTGGCGCGCAGCAGAACGCCAACGAGCGCGATTACTTGCTGGCCTGTTACATCGAATCCCTGACCCTGCTCAATGAAAGCAACCTGACGGGACTGGCCAATGCCAGTGATGATCCGGCGATCAAGGCCATGCTTCAGGACCTGGATGACCTGCCGTCACCACAGCGCAACCATGCCGGGCGCGCATTACTCGATCATTTGAATAACAGCGGACAGGCCGTTTCCAGTCAAAAAGCCGATCCCCCCGAGGCCTTGCTGGAGCAGCGTGAGGAAGCGCTTGATCAGTTTCGCAAGGAGCAAGGTTTTTTCGGCAGCCTCGCCTTGGGGTCGATCAAGGTCGTAATCCTTCAGGATGTTGACTGGCGCTATCACACTCGCCAGTTCATGCGGCCAGCGCCGGACGATTTTGTCGAGCGCCACCTCAAGGCGCTGGTCCAGTTGGGCAAAGAGCAGAACCAACGCATCAAGGACGTGCTCGCAGGTGCGAAAATCGGGCAGCGCGGCGTCAATGAGCTGATCGACCGCGCGGCCATGGATCACGTGCTGGCTGAGCACAGGGCAAATCTGGCGCGCTGGAATCCCTTGCTCGACCTCATCAGCGAAGACCGGGTGGCGTTGGTCGCTGCCGACCGCTTCCATCGCGCCGCCTGGTATTTCGATGCGCAACAGGCCGCGCAGCAACTGGCGGCGTTCAGCGCCGAATATGCCTGCCTGAAAGACATCTGCCGCAGCGACACGTCCAGCCAAGCGATGCTCGAGTGGCTGGAGAAAAATCCGCAGTTCGGCCTGCCGCTCCTGCATACCTTGCCGTTGAGCGAACAAAGCCAACTGACCACCCAGTACGCCACGCTGGTCAACGTCGGCTATGCGCTACTCAATAATCTGCCGCACTGGATCGGCGAGTGGCAACGGATCACCCAGGGCAAACTCCCGGCCCTCGATCAGTTGCCCGACAACGTTCGCGTGGTCGCTGAAGGCGCGCGCGATACCTTGGCGCCAGCCCTGAGTCGCGGAATGGAACGGATTCAAAGCGCATTCATCCAGGGTATTCAACGCGAACAGATGCCGGACCTGGACCACCTGTTCCGCAACCTGCCCAAAGCCCTGCCGGGGCGAATTCTCGAAGCCGCAAAACGCGAAGGCGCGACCTTCACCTTCGCCACCCCGGCCGAACAAACCGCCTTGCAGAACGACCTCAAAGAAGTGCTTGAGCAGCGTCGACAACTCAAGTGGATCACCCATGAACGCAACCAGATCATCCGTCGCAGGGACCACAAAGAGCCCGAAGCGAAAAAATTGCAGGCCGAAATCTACCAAATTCGCGGGACACTGGACACGATAGAGGCGCGCCTGGCCAAAGCCATCAGCCCCATCCCCGAACTGCCCCATGAATCCGTAAGGCTATACGGCGCCGCGCAGGGCAAGGCGGGCGTGACCTTGCTGTTCCCGCCTGCGCAACAGCGCGAGTTGGGGCACTTGATGGGCAATGTGCGCCAGGGGATACAGACTGCACCGAAGCTGAATGTGCTGGGCGATGGGGTGGGGGTGCTGGTGTTTGTGGCGCAGATGGTGAACTTGATAGTGGTGGGGAGGGAGGCTAGGGCGCAGACGTGGAGCGATGAGGCGTTTCGTTCATTTGTTGTTGCCCTTACAGCTACTGCCACTTCTGGGTTTACGGCGGTTCGTGGGATTTTTGACACTGCCTTGACGGCTAGGGCTGCCGCGCTGGCGAGCGTTTTCCAGCGGCATGCTTTGAATAACGTGCATGTGCAGTTGGGCAAGATGCATGTTGGATTGGGAGTGTTTGGTTCACTCTTTGGGATTTTTGCAACCGGCGCTAGCCTCAATGCACACCATAGCAATTGGCAGCAGGCTGTGCGTAGCGGCAACCGTACCCTTCAAAACAGCGCGACGTTGGCCATGGTGGGTGCTGGGGGGCAGCTAGTCAGTCATTTTTATGATTTCGGGCACGTCGGATATTCGGCATACAAAATTCTGATCGCTAGGGACCGCGCGGCACGTACTGCGGCTTGGGCCGCCGCTGGAGTACGGATGTCGACAGTGTTCTTTCGCGTCAATCTGGCCGGCGCGTTTTTCACCGTCGTTGAACTGGGTGGCACCTGGCTCTACAACCGCCACACAATGGCTGGAAAGCACCCCATGGAGCCTGGACGGTAACAAACGTCAATTTTTGAGCCTCGGCGAATATCAACGAAAGTTGACGTGGCTGTTGCAGGTGCCACAGGTACAGGTCGGTCCTAAATTCCACAGCGACCGCTGGCAAGACATGCTGCGCCAAGCGCCGCGCGGCGCGATCCATCTAACACTGCCCGGCCTCAGTCTCGCCAACTTGCGAACACCTCTGTCGGATACGCCCTCTCATCGCCTGAGCATCGCCGCGTATCGGATCATAACCGCCCAGTGGGAGCGCGGGTTTGACAGCGACCAATGGGCCATCGTCAGTGAGCGGGTGATTGCCAGTTTGCGGGTGGTGCAGTCCGCGCCATTGATACTTCGGCTGGATTACCCGGATGAATGGGAGAGACCCTCGACCGTGGCCAAGGCCGCACTGGTCCTGGCTGTTGCCGTGCAAACCTACGACAGCGAGGGTGAGGCCCAGACGCATCTCTACCACCTGCGGCTGGACCCTAATGGCGAAGGTGTTTTCCCGGTGGCGCCCTTTGAGCCCCGATACGATACGGCGAAGTTGTTCACGGTCGACCCGCTGACACTGGAGGGCGCTGATGAGTAAGGCGCCTGAAATTACCCTGCAAGAACCGCAGCTTCAGCAACCCAAACAGGCGGGTGATGTGGAGCCGTTTCCCAGCGGTCGCGTCACCTACTTGGCTCCGCTGCCGCTGCCCACGCAATTGCCGCCGTGTTGTCCTGCCGTTGGGGAACTCAATGATGTTTATTTGGACTTTGGGCTGGGTTCGCCACAGGCCTTTTCATGGCAGGTTACCTTGGGTGGCCCATTTAATTTTTTTGTCGCGGCCAGTTTTCTGTTGCCGCTGATTGGTGGGTTGATAGTTATGTCGATGGGCGCTGAGTTGCCCGAGGTTTGGGAGGTGATCGTTGGAACGCACCGAGTAGGCTGGGGAATGACTGTGGGAATCAGTCTTTTGGCATTTGCCACTTACCTCATCATCTGGTTCTACATGCACAACAAATACGAAGAAGTCATTCCCACCCGTTTCAACCGTCAACGCCGTGAAGTGTGCTTCATGCCCGAGGATGCTGAAGTGCCGGTTTTCGTTCAGTGGGAGTCCCTCTCGGCCTGGGTCATAGAAGCTCAAGGCGCCAATCAATACGGTGTGCAGCGTCAGTACGGCATGGGGTTGGGCTTTTTCTATAACGATCGGGTGGTCAGCGTCGAATTTTCCTGCGCCGCACTGCCCATCGCCATCAGCAACTGGGAAGCCATCCGCGCGTACATGGAGTACGAAGTCCACACCCTGAAAGAGATCACCGACCCCCTAGACTTACAAGGCCCCGACGACCCGCCGCACGAAGGCCTGCACACCTTCCGCAACGCCCGCGCTCGCCTGCATCAGGAGATTCGCGACAAGCAACGCGGCTGGGTCTATGGCTTCTTCTGGTACCTGTTTCACGTCATGACCTTCTGGACCTTGCCGTTTCACCTGACCGAGTGGGAAGTCGGCCGGGTCAAGCGCATGGCTCGTCAAGCGCTGCCAGAGACCATGCGCGACTGGTCGGAGCCGCTGCCTCAAGCGCAATGGGCCAAGCCCAGTCCCGAATTGCTGAGCATGAGCGCGCAGGTTCGGGCGTTGCATAAACGCAATCCACAACGCCCGATCCCGGATATTTTTGCCGAGGTTTATCGAGCCGAGAAATCGGGGAAGCGCAGCGCATGATGGGCAGTCGTACCGACCCGCTGACACTGGAGGGCGCTGATGAGTAAGGCCCCTGAAATAACCCTGCGCGAACCTGAGCTGGGTGGCACCTGGCTCTACAACCGCTACAACACCTCGCCCCATGATCAATGGCTGGAAAGCACCCCATGGAGCCTGGACGGTAACAAACGTCAATTTTTGAGCCTCGGCGAATATCAACGAAAACTGACTTGGCTGTTGCAGGTGCCACAGGTACAGGTCGGTCCTAAATTCCACAGCGACCGCTGGCAAGACATGCTGTTGCAAGCCAGCCCCGGCAGCATTCATCTGACACTGCCCGGCCTCAGTCTCGCCAACCTGCGAACACCGCTGTCGGATAGGCCCACTCATCGCCTGAGCCTCGCCGCTTACCGGATTATCACCGCCCAATGGGACCGCGGCTTCGACAGCGATCAATGGGCCATCGTCAGTGAGCGGGTGATTGCCAGTTTGCGGGTGGTGCAGTCCGCGCCATTGATACTTCGGCTGGATTACCCGGATGAATGGGAGAGACCCTCGACCGTGGCCAAGGCCGCACTGGTCCTGGCTGTTGCCGTGCACACCTACGACAGCGAGGGTGAGGCCCAGACGCATCTCTACCACCTGCGGCTGGACCCTAATGGCGAAGGTGTTTTCCCGGTGGCGCCCTTTGAGCCCCGATACGATACGGCGAAGTTATTCACGGTCGATCCGCTGACGCTGGAGGGCGCTGATGCGTAAGGCGCCTGAAATAACCCTGCCCGAACCGCAGCTTCAGCAACCCAAGCAGGCGGGTGATGTGGAACCGTTTCCCAGCGGTCGTATTACCTACCTGGCTCCGCTGCCGTTGCCTACACAATTGCCGCCGCAATGTCCTTATGTGGGGGAGCTTAACGATGTGTATTTGGATTTTGGATTGGGGTGGCCGGGGGCTTTCTCATGGCAGACCAACTTAGGCCTCCCATTTAATTTTTTTGTCTTGGCCAGTTTTGTGTTGCCGCTAATCTTGGGGTTGATAGGTCTTTCGGTCGGCTATAGCTCGTCAGAAGCTTGGGAAGTGATCGCTGGAACGCACCGCGCTGGCTGGGGAATGACGGTGGGGGTCACACTTTTTGCTCTCGCCATCACCCTCCTTATCTGGTTCTACGTCCACAACAAATACGAAGAAATCATCCCCACGCGTTTCAACCGTCAACGCCGTGAAGTCTGTTTCGTCCCCAACGACGAAAGCGAACCCGTAATCGTGCCTTGGGAATCGGTCACCGCCTGGGTGATTCAAGCCCAGGGCGCCAATCAATACGGCGTCCAACGTCAATACGGCATGGGCGTGGGTTTTTACCATGAGGCCAGCGGCGAGCGTTTTACCTTGGAGTTCGTCTGCCCCGCACTGCCCATCGCCATCAGCAACTGGGAGGCCATCCGCGCCTACATGGAGTACGAAGTCCACACCCTGAAAGAAATCACCGACCCCCTAGACCTGCAAGGCCCCGACGACCCGCCCCACGAAGGCCTGCACACCTTCCGCAACGCCCGCGCTCGCATGCACCAAGAGATTCGTGACAAACAGCGCGGCTGGGTCTATGGCTTCTTCTGGTACTTGTTCCACGTCATGACCTTCTGGACCTTGCCGTTTTACCTGACCGAGTGGGAGGTGGGTCGAGTCAAACGCATGGCTCGTCAAGCGCTGCCAGAGGCCATGCGCGACTGGTCGGAGCCGCTGCCCAAAGAGCAATGGGCCAAGCCCAGCCCCGAGCTGCTGCGGATGAGCGCTCAGGTCCGGGCGCTGCATACACATCATCCGCAACGCACGATCACGGAGATTTTTGCCGAGGTTTATCGCGCCGAGAAGTCGGGGAAGCGCAGCGCATGATGGACGGTCGTCAGTGAGCAAGTGCCCCACGCGGTCTCACGAAAATAAGTCTACGTCCTGCATCGGTAGAGGATTTACCTCAACCCTTGGGCTTGCCATGACTCGCCAACCGCTCCAGCGCGGCACGCAGATTGGGGTCGGTAATACCCTCTGCCGTGGCCTGGATGCTTTCTGCGGCGATGGCCGACAGATGGATGGTATGTCCTGTTGCGCCCTGCTGGACGGTTGGCGGTTGCACTTTGAACAGGATGCGCGTCAGGCTGGCGAACTCTTCAAACGCGACCAGTTGGCGTTGCAGGCGCTTCTGTTGATAGCGCAGGCGCGTGGCCCAGTGACCGTCGGTCACGATCAGCAGCAGGCTGCCTTCGCGCCATGAAGCGACGTGGCAGTGTTCACGAGCGGCCGGTTGCAGCTGGGTTTCGAGCAGGCGCTGTAAATGCGCCAGGCGTTGAGCGTGGTGGAATATGGCTTTAAGCGGCTTCGCTTCGCGGAGCAAGACGGCCGGCGCCCTTGCCGAGAGGGGACGAAATGCCATTTGGGACACCTTGAGTTACAGAGCGGCCATGTTAGCAGAAAGCGCCCGCACGGCTGCGTTAGATGGGTTTTTCGTGCTTTTATCGGCAAATTCAATGAGTCACTTCACCCCTTGATGGGTTGAAGTCCAGAAAAACGGCCCTATTGTAAAGCTGCCCCGTTAGAGCACTGTGTCGGCATCGTGGAATAACGCCACTTTCCTCACCAGCGTTTCCGGGTAGAATGCTCGTTCGCATGCGGCCATGAGGGCTGCACGGGCGACTCACGGGGCCGCCCTCCATCCCTATGTGTGGAAGATCCTGTCGATATGTTTGCGCCTTTGTTAAAGAAACTTTTTGGAAGCAAGAACGAGCGTGAAGTCAAACGCATGCTCAAGACGGTCATAACCGTCAATGCCTTCGAAGAGCAAATGGTGGCCCTTTCGGACGAGCAATTGCGTGCCAAGACCGAAGAGTTCAAGGCCCGTTTAGCCAAAGGTGAAACCCTCGATCAACTGCTGCCTGAAGCATTTGCTGTTGCCCGCGAAGCTGGCAAGCGTGTCATGGGTATGCGCCACTTCGACGTCCAGTTGATTGGCGGCACGGCCCTGCACGAAGGCATGATCGCTGAAATGCGTACCGGTGAAGGCAAGACCCTGGTGGCAACACTGGCGGTTTACCTGAACGCGCTGTCCGGTAAGGGCGTGCACGTTATTACCGTGAACGACTACCTGGCTCGTCGTGACGCCAACTGGATGCGTCCGCTGTATGAATTCCTCGGTCTGACCGTCGGCGTTGTCACGCCTTTCCAGCCGCCGGAAGAGAAGCGTGCTGCTTATGCGTCGGATATCACCTACGGCACCAACAACGAATTCGGTTTCGATTACCTGCGCGACAACATGGCTTTCAGCATGGAAGACAAGTTCCAGCGCGAGCTTAACTTCGCTGTAATCGACGAAGTCGACTCGATCCTGATCGACGAAGCGCGTACGCCGCTGATCATTTCCGGACAGGCTGAAGACAGTTCCAAGCTGTACACCGAAATCAATAAGCTGATCCCTAAACTCGAGCAACACATCGAGGAAGTGGAAGGCGTCGTTACCAAGGCCGGGCACTTCACCGTTGACGAGAAAACCCGTCAGGTCGAACTGAACGAAGCCGGTCACCAGTTCATCGAAGAGATGCTGACTGACGTAGGTCTGCTGGCCGTTGGTGAAAGCCTGTACTCGGCCCATAACCTGGGCCTGTTGACCCACGTTTATGCCGGTTTGCGTGCGCATAAGCTGTTCCACCGCAACGTCGAGTACATCGTTCAGGATGGGCAGGTTCTGCTGGTTGACGAACACACCGGGCGTACCATGCCGGGTCGTCGTCTGTCCGAAGGCCTGCACCAGGCCATCGAAGCGAAGGAAGTCCTGAATATTCAGGCCGAGAGCCAGACCCTGGCATCGACCACCTTCCAGAACTATTTCCGCCTGTACAACAAGCTGTCCGGCATGACCGGTACGGCCGATACCGAGGCGTTCGAGTTCCATCAGATCTACAGCTTGGCGGTAACGGTCATTCCGCCGAACAAGCCGCTGGCGCGTAAAGACTTCAACGACCTGGTCTACCTGACGGCCGAAGAGAAGTACGCCGCCATCGTCACCGATATCAAAGAATGCCTGATCCAGGGTCGTCCGGTACTGGTGGGTACGGCAACCATCGAAACCTCCGAGCACATGTCCAACCTGTTGATCAAGGAAGGCATCGATCACAAGGTTCTGAACGCCAAGTATCACGAAAAAGAAGCCGAAATCATCGCGCAGGCCGGTCGTCCGGGTGCGCTGACCATCGCCACCAACATGGCCGGTCGTGGTACCGACATTCTGTTGGGCGGCAACTGGGAAGTGGAAGTCGCGGCCCTGGAAGAGCCGACCCCTGAGCAGATCGCTCAGATCAAAGCCGACTGGCAGAAACGCCATCAGCAAGTGATCGAAGCGGGCGGCCTGCATGTGATTGCTTCCGAGCGTCATGAATCGCGCCGTATCGATAACCAGCTGCGCGGTCGTGCCGGTCGTCAGGGCGATACAGGCTCCAGCCGTTTCTATCTGTCGCTGGAAGACAGCCTGATGCGTATTTTTGCCTCTGATCGGGTGAAAAACTTCATGAAAGCGCTGGGCATGCAGTCCGGCGAAGCGATCGAACACCGCATGGTGACCAACGCGATCGAAAAAGCGCAGCGTAAAGTCGAAGGCCGTAACTTCGACATTCGCAAGCAACTGCTCGAGTTCGATGACGTCTCCAACGAACAGCGTAAAGTGATTTACCACATGCGTAACAGCCTGCTGGCTGCGACCAACATTGGTGACACCATCGCTGACTTCCGCCTGGACGTGCTTAACAGCCTTGTCAGCCAGCACATTCCGCCACAGTCGCTGCCAGAGCAGTGGGATGTCGCGGGTCTGGAAGCGGCGCTGAACAGCGATTTCGGCGTTCAGCTACCGATCCAGCAGTGGCTCGACGAAGACGATCATCTGTACGAAGAAACCCTGCGCGAGAAGCTCCTGCACGAACTGCTGGCGGCTTACAACGATAAAGAAGAACAAGCCAGTGCCGAAGCGCTGCGTTCGTTCGAGAAGCAGATTCTGTTGCGTGTCCTTGACGACCTGTGGAAAGACCACCTGTCGACCATGGACCATCTGCGTCACGGGATTCACCTGCGTGGTTATGCGCAGAAGAACCCGAAACAGGAATACAAACGCGAGTCCTTCGCGCTGTTCCAGGAACTGCTCGATTCGATCAAACGCGACACTATCCGTGTGCTGTCCCACGTTCAGGTTCGCCGCGAAGATCCTGCCGAAGAAGAAGCCCGTCTGCGTCAAGACGCCGAGGAACTGGCTCAGCGCATGCAGTTCGAGCACGCTGACGCACCCGGTCTGGATCAGCCCGAAGCGCTGCTGGAGGAGGGCGACGTTGCTGTCGCAGCCGTACCGGTTCGCAACGATCAGAAGTTGGGTCGCAACGAATTATGCTGGTGTGGTTCAGGCAAAAAATTCAAGCACTGCCACGGCCAGATCAACTAAGTTCAGCCAGGCGTTGTTAACCTGAGATACCCCGCGCCGCGACCGGCCTAGCCGTCGCGGCGTTTTTCCATCGATTGAGCCGTACCGATACGGGCGGCGCAGATAGCTTTCAAGGAGCGCACTTCATGGCTGTTGGTCTTGGTCCTTTGCCGACGTTGCACCCGGTTCCTGGTTTTGAACTTGGCATTGCCTCTGCGGGTATCAAGCGCCCAGGGCGCAAGGACGTGGTGGTCATGCGCTGCGCCGAAGGTTCTCGTGTGGCGGGTGTGTTCACGCTGAACGCGTTCTGCGCAGCGCCAGTGATTCTGGCCAAGCAGCGTGTACAAGGCCCCGTGCGTTATTTGCTGACAAACACCGGTAATGCCAACGCGGGTACCGGTGAGCCAGGGCTGGTCGCAGCCGCGCGTACCTGCGCCAAACTCGCGGAGTTGGCGGGTGTCGACGCCCATGCCGTACTGCCTTATTCCACCGGCGTGATCGGTGAACCGTTGCCCGTGGAGAAAATCGAAGGCGCGCTGCAAGCCGCCCTCGACGACCTGTCTGTGGATAACTGGGCCGCTGCGGCGACCGGGATCATGACCACCGACACCCTGCCCAAGGGTGCGAGTCGTCAGTTCCAGCACGAAGGCGTGACGATTACCGTCACCGGCATCAGCAAAGGCGCTGGCATGATTCGTCCTAATATGGCGACCATGCTTGGCTACATCGCCACTGACGCCAAGGTTGCGCAGAGCGTGTTGCAGGACCTGCTGCGTGACGGGGCGAACAAGTCGTTCAACCGCATCACCATCGACGGCGACACCTCGACCAACGACTGCTGCATGCTGATCGCAACGGGCAAGGCCGCACTGCCGGAGATCACCGAGGCCAAAGGTCCGTTGTTCGCCGCGCTTAAACAAGCAGTGTTCGAAGTGTGCATGGACGTGGCTCAGGCCATCGTCCGTGATGGCGAGGGCGCAACCAAGTTTGTCACTGTCGAAGTCAACGGTGGCGGCAATCATCAAGAATGCCTGGACGTTGCTTACGCCGTCGCGCATTCGCCATTGATCAAGACGGCCTTGTTTGCCTCCGATCCCAACTGGGGCCGTATCCTCGCCGCTGTGGGTCGCGCTGGTGTGCCGGACCTGGACGTCAGCAAGATCGACGTCTTCCTCGGCACCGTGTGCATCGCCAGCAAAGGTTGCCGTGCGACCACCTACACCGAAGAGCAGGGTTCGGCGGTCATGGCTGAAGCTGAAATCACCATCCGCATCGAGCTGGGCCGTGGTGAATGCCGCGAAACCATCTGGACCACCGACCTGTCGCACGAATATGTGAAGATCAACGCGGAATACCGTACGTAATTTGGACCCGCACTTCAGCTGATTTTGTGGGAGCGAATTTATTCGCGAAGGCGGTATGCCTGACGTACCGCCTAGCATTTTTCGCGAATGAATTCGCTCCCACTTGACGTGACCTATCCGACCTCCTGGAGAGTCCCGAACATGAGCTTGCATCTGATTATCGGCGACAAACGCTTTTCTTCCTGGTCCCTGCGCCCTGCGCTGGCGCTGGACATGATCGGCGCGCCCTATACCGAACAAGTGATCTGGCTTAATCAGCCAGACAGTCGGCAGCGGGCGCTTGAACATTCGCCGACCGGCAAAGTGCCACTCCTGAAAACCGAACACGGCACTATCGCGGATTCTCTGGCGATTATTGAATACCTGGCCGAGCGTTTTCCCGACGCCGGTCTCTGGCCGCAGGATATCGCCGCTCGGGCCCAGGCGCGTTCCGCCTGCGCGCAGATGCACAGCGGGTTCATGGGCTTGCGCACGCACATGGGGTTCGACCTGCGGCGTGATGGGGCGCTGGACGTGATCCCTGCTGACGCTCGGGCCGATATCGACCGGATTGTTGCGCTGTGGGCTGAATGCCGTGCAGCGGCCGTTGAGAGTGGTCCTTGCCTGTTTGGTAAACTGAGCGCGGCGGATGCGTTTTTCGCCCCGGTTGCAGTGCGCCTGCGGACCTATCGCGTGGCATTGCCCGCCGAGGCTGCGGCGTATGTTGAAACAATTTACCAATGGCCTGCCTTTCAGCGCTGGCAGAAAGCAGGTCTAGAGGAAGTGGTGCGGTGAAACGAGTTCATGTAGCAGCGGCAGTGATCCGTGGCAACGACGGCAAAATCCTTATCGCGCGACGTGCGGGTACTCAGCACCAGGGCGGTTTGTGGGAGTTCCCTGGTGGCAAGGTCGAGGCCGGTGAAACGGTCGAAGCGGCGCTGGCGCGTGAGCTGTTGGAAGAGCTGGGTATTGTTGTGGTCACCACTCGCCCGCTGATCAAGGTTCAACACGACTACCCGGACAAGCAGGTGTTGCTGGATGTCTGGGAAGTGTCGGCATTCACCGGTGAGCCGCATGGCGCCGAGGGCCAGCCATTGGCGTGGGTGTCTACGCGCGAGCTGGCAGATTACGACTTTCCGGCAGCCAATCAGCCTATCGTCTCGGCAGCACGCTTGCCTGGCGAGTACCTGATCACCCCTGAGGGGCTGGAAACGCCTGAACTGCTGCGCGGTTTGCAAAAGGCGATCGCCGGGGGTATCAAGCTTGTGCAACTGCGCTCGCCGAACGGGTACGACCCGCAATACCGCGACTTGGCCGTGGATGCTGTCGGGCTGTGCGCAGGCAAGGCACAGCTGATGCTCAAAGGGCCGCTAGAGTGGCTGGGTGACTTCCCTGCGGCTGGCTGGCACCTGACAGCGGCACAGTTGCGCAAACTCGCCAGCGCAGGTCGACCGTTCCCTGCGGAACGCTGGTTGGCGGCTTCCTGTCATAACGCTGAGGAATTGGCGCTGGCCGAACAGATGGGTGTGGATTTCGTCACCCTGTCTCCGGTGCAAGCCACACTCACCCACCCAGACGCTCTGCCGCTGGGCTGGGAGCAGGCAACGCAGTTGATCGCGGGCTTCAGCAAACCCGTGTTTCTGCTCGGTGGTGTGGGTGTCAATGATCGCCAGCGTGCCTGGGAAAGCGGCGCGCAAGGGGTGGCAGGGATTCGAGCGTTTTGGCCTGAGGTCTGACGAGTTTCATTCGCCCCCACAGCCTGCGTGGGAGCGAATTTATTCGCGAAGGCGTCGACACAGACGCCGTCATTTAGGGCTTCGGCGCAGCCTGCCAAAGAATCTCGGCAATTCCCTGGCGCTTGGCAATCAAGCGCGCTGCAACGAACAGCAGGTCTGACAGTCGGTTGATGTAGGCCAGGCCAACCCCGGCCAGGGGTTCGATGGCATTGAGGTGTTGGCAGCGGCGTTCGGCGCTGCGTGCCAGGCTGCGACAAACGTGGGCCTGAGCAATCAACGCCGAACCACCCGGCAGAATGAAGTTTTCCAGCGGTCCCAGCTCTTCGTTCCACAAGTCGATGGCGGCTTCCAGTCGTTCGATTTCAGCGTTGTCGAGCGCTTGATACACTGGCATTGCCAGTTCGCCACCCAGATCGAACAAGCGATGCTGGCAAGGTTCAAGCACTTCGATCAACTCGCCCAAGCCCGGATAACGCTCGGTCTGCTCGGCCAGCCCTGCGAGCAACACGCCCACTTGGCTGTTCAATGTATCGACCTCGCCAATGGCCTCGATACGCGGGTGGTCTTTGGGTACGCGGCGGCCATCACCGAGGCCGGTTTCGCCTTTGTCGCCAGTGCGCGTGTAAATTTTTGACAGGCGAAAGCCCATACTTATAACTCCGAAAAAGGCGGCTCCTGCGCGTTGAGCATGTTGCCAGCCAACGGCAGGCGTAGTGTGAAGCAGGTGCCCTGGCCAGGGGACGATTGCACTTCCATCTGGCCTTTGTGGTTGTTGGTGATGATGAAATACGACACAGACAGCCCGAGCCCTGTGCCCTGACCGATTTCCTTGGTGGTGAAAAACGGCTCGAAGGTGCGCTTTCGTACACTCTCAGGCATACCGATGCCATTGTCCTCTACCTGAATCTCCGCCCACGGCGGGTTTAGGCGAGTACGCAGGGTGATGCGCCCCGGTTCGGCATCACTTGCCCGCTGGTGAATGGCCTGAGCGGCGTTTTTCAGTAAATTGAGCAGCACCTGCTCCAGTTCGTTCGCTGTGCCGGGTACGGGGCCAAGGTTGGGGTCGAACTGGCGGGTGATGGCCTGACCCTTGAAGTCGAAGCCGATGGTCAGGTCAAAGTCGTTACTGGCGATCTCTACGGCCTGATCAATCAGGGCGGGCAAGTCGCAGGGCGCCATCTGTCGGTTGCTGAGGCGGCTGAAACTGAGCATGTGGCTGACGATTTTGGCTGCGCGGGCGCCGGCCTGCTGGATGCCGTCGAGCAGTTTCGGCACTTCACGGCTTTGCAGGTATTGGTTGACCGTCGCCAGATCGATGCCGCTCTGTTCGGCCTGTTCAATGTTTTTTGCCAGATCCGGCGACAGGCGTCGGCGAATGTTCTGCACGTTATGCAGGATTGCACCTAAAGGGTTGTTGATTTCGTGGGCCATGCCGGCTGCAAGGCCGCCGACTGATAGCATCTTTTCTGACTGCACCATCATGTCCTCCAGCGACAGCCGCTGGGTGATGTCATCAATCCGAATCACCACACCACGGCCTGCGCTGCCCATCAGGGGGTAGAAGGTCAATGCGTAATGGTGGGGCACTTCATCTTTGACCCAGGTCACCCGCTCTATCTTGGTGACGGTGTGCCGCTCGACCGTTTGTTTGATTTTCGGCAGGAAAGCCTTCATGGGCTCAAAGGCGAGAAAAATCGGTTGATTGAGGGCTTCATCCAGCGGCGTGCCGGAGAGGGCGCTGGCCTCCTGATTCCACTGCGTGACATACAACTGTTCGTCGAGCGCGATCAGCGCCGACGGCATCGAGTCGATGATGCTGTTGAGGTAGTTTTGAAAACCGGTGAGTTTCTTCTCGATCTTGCTGCGCACCTGGACTTCGAGCTCAAGCTTGCGGTTGGTGTGACGGGTTTCTTCTGCCAGGCCCTGCGCCTGGTCATAGGCCTCTTGAGAGTCGTCCCGTGCGCGCTTGAGTTGCTGTTCCCGGGCTTCAATGCGCGAGAGCATGGTATTGAAGGCTTCAGCCAGGCTACCGATTTCATCGTCATTGCCCCGCTTGGCGCGCAACGCATAATTCTCCTCACGGGTGACCTGACGCGACAACTCTTCAAGCTGATAGATCGGCTCGGTGATCAGGCGTCGAATCTGCCGGGCAACGATTAGCCATAGCAGCACGCTGAACACCAGAATCCCCAAGCTGGCGGTGAACGTGCCGGTATAAAACGCCATCGGCAGCTCGCTGCTGGCCACCAGCAACAAATGGCCCGGTGCTTGTCCCGCTTTGGGGATATTAATCAGTTGGGTGCTGCGAAACTCGGTCAGGCGCCAGCCTTCTACGTTCTTGTAGCGGTCGGGTAGCTTGAGTTTTTCTCCCTGCTGTACCTGCGCCAAACGGTCGCCGTTGTTGTCGTACAGCGCTGCCGCACGCAATGGGGTGTAGCTATTGAGTTCCTTGAGCAAGGCTTGGGCGTTGGTCGTCGAGGTCAAGGCCTCTTGGGTGAGACTGGGGCTGCTGATCAGCCGGCCAATGGTCTGCAAGGCCTGTGGCGCCATGCTTTCCTGGGAAATGTAGTAAGCGGCACTGATAAAGGTCAGGTTGGCCACCAACAATACGGTGGTCAACAAGACCAGCAAGGCTGCCAGAAGCTTCTGGCCCACCGGTAGGTTTTCTAGGCGCTGGCGCAATGGCATCGGGCGAATCACATGCGATTGAGGAGTCAGCAGGGTAACGCGCTGTTCACGCACTGAGCAATCGTGGCTGCAGCGTAATCTAGTCGGTGCGCAAGCCGCGTGATTGCAAATGGGCGATCAAACGAGCTTGCAGTTGAGTCAGGTGTGGCAGCGAGCACTGATGACGCGCCGCCACCGCGCAGGCATGGCCCAACAAATAGCTGATTTCGGTTCGTCGGCCGTGGGCGACGTCCTGGTACATCGAAGAGTAGTTGGCTGCCGTCGCCTGAATCACTCGCTCGACCTCACTGTGCAAATCGTCGGCGGCGGCGGGCTCACCGCAGCAATTGAGCAGGTCACTCAATTCCGCGCACAGTGTCGCGACTTCGCAGCTGTGTACGTGCAGCCCACCGTTACGGCAGTCATGGAGTACGGTCAGCGGGTTGATCGCGCAGTTCAGCGCCAGCTTGCGCCAGAGTCGGGTGAGGATGTCCGGGGTCCATTGATGAGGGATGCCGCTGGTGTCTAGCTCATCTAGCCAGGTCGGCGGCGTTGGATCGCTTGCATCGCCGAGCCATGTGTAGCCATGGCCGGCAAATACCACGCGCCAGTCGCCGTCACGAAAAGCGCCCTCGGTACTCGACGCAATTATACAGCGGGCCTGTGGCACCTTTGCTGCGACTGCATCCTGACTGCCGAGACCGTTTTGCAACAGGATCAATTCGGCATTGGCGCTCAAGCGCGGGGCCAGACGGGCGACAGCCTCTTCTGCGTCATAGGCTTTACACGCCACCAGCAGGCGTTCAATGGGTTCGGCGGCGTCGAATGTTTGTGCGGGGATGGCCATAGGGTAGCTGTGGCTTTGCTCGACCAAGGTCAAACCGCCAGCGGCCTCGTAAGCCGCCAGGCGCGCGGGGTCGCGCAAGATCAGCCGCACCGGCAGTCCTGCTCGCGCCAACCGGGTTGCCCATAGGCTGCCGAGGCTGCCGGCGCCTAAAACATGCCAGATAACAGCCATCAGCCATTCACTGGCGAGGGTTTGATGGGCCGTTGAATGAAGGAATTGGAATTCAGCATGGCAGGCTCGCAGCGACGGTGGGGAAAGTCCCGTTATAATGACGGCGCATTCATACCGTCAAGTCAGGCGTGCTCCATCTTCATGTTGAGCCGCGCCGTTTATCTGGAGAAATTACATGCCCTCGTTCGACGTAGTGTCCGAACTGGATAAACACGAAGTCACTAATGCCGTCGACAATGCCATCAAAGAGCTGGATCGTCGGTACGACCTTAAAGGCAAAGGCACATTCGAGTTCAAGGAATTGACCGTGAACCTGACCGCCGAGGCAGACTTCCAACTCGAGGCCATGGTCGAAATCCTCAAGCTGTGCCTGGTCAAACGCAAGATTGATGTGCAATGCCTTGAACTCAAGGATGCTTATGCGTCCGGCAAATTGATGAAACAGGAAGCCACCCTTAAGGAAGGCATTGATAAAGAGATGGCGAAGAAAATCGTCGCTCATATCAAAGACGCCAAGCTAAAAGTGCAGGCAGCCATTCAGGGCGAGCAAGTTCGTGTGACCGGCAAGAAACGTGATGACCTGCAAGAAGCGATGGCCGTGCTGCGTGGTCATGAGTTTGGCATGCCCTTACAGTTCAACAATTTCCGCGATTAAAAGGAGGCGTAAATGGATTTGAATGCTCAAGTCAGTCATCTGCAGAAGCTCTCTGAAGCCTGGATTCCGCTGTTCTTGCAATACGGCAGCCGCGTGCTACTGGCAGTGGTCACCCTTGGCATCGGCTGGTGGGTGATCAACACAGTGACCCGTAGGCTGGGGGGGCTCTTGGCGCTGCGCAATGCCGATCTGGCCTTGCAGGGCTTCATCGGCAGCCTGGCGAACATCATTCTCAAGGTATTGCTGATCGTTAGCGTCGCGTCGATGATCGGTATTGAAACCACCTCGTTCGTGGCCGCCATTGGTGCCGCAGGTCTGGCCATCGGTCTGGCCTTGCAAGGCAGCCTTGCGAACTTCGCCGGTGGCGTGCTGATTTTGCTGTTCCGTCCGTTCCGCATCGGTGACTGGATCGAAGCCCAAAACATTAGCGGTACGGTCGACAATATCCTGATTTTTCATACCGTCCTGCGCACCGGTGACAACAAGACGGTGATCGTGCCCAACGGCATTCTGTCCAATGGCATCATCACCAACACCAACACCAACCGTCAGCCGACCCGCAAGGTGGTGTTCGATATCGGTGTGGATCACGACGCCAACCTCAAACAAGCCCTGCAAGTGCTGCTGGAGATGGCTCAGGATCCTCGCGTGTTACAGACCCCTGCGCCACAAGCGGTGGTCACGGCGCTGGGCGAAAATGCCATTACCCTGTCGCTACGGGTCTGGACCAAGACCGGCGACTATGGCGATATGGTTTCGTATTTCAATGTTGAGGCACGAGACCTCTTGAAGGCCGCCAACATCGATATTCCTACGCCATCGCGCATGGTCCGCGTGATGCAGGAAGCAGTAGAAAAATAAGCTGGCACTGCTGCAAACAAAAAGCCCCGGTTCTGAGCTGACCCCATAAAGTGGGGCCGTTCAAACCGGGGCTTTTGTTTGGCTGGATGCTCTAAGGCTGATCGCTGACCGGCGATTCAGTGGTTTCTGATGCTGGCATGCCCTTGCCGCGCCGCACCTCCTGGGACCAGTGCAGCGCGATCATTATCAGGGTCGGTATGCCGAGCAGGGCGGTGATCAGGAAGAAGGTGTGATAGCCAAACCTTTCTACCATCACGCCGGAGTAGCCACCTATCAGGCGCGGGAGCAGTAGCATGATTGAGCTGAGGAGCGCGTATTGCGTCGCCGAAAACTTCAGGTTGGTCAGGCTCGATAGGTACGCGACGAAGGCGGACGTCGCCATCCCTGCGCTGAAGTTGTCCAGGGAGATGGTCACGATCAGCATCCGCAGGTTCGGGCCCATGTCGGCGAGCAACAGGAACAGCAGGTTGGTGGCTGAAGAGGCCGCTCCACCGATAAACAGGATGGGCAAGATGCCGAAACGCACGATCAATAGGCCGCCAAAACCCGCGCCCAGTAGGGTCATGACCAGGCCGAAGAGTTTGCTGACGCTGGCAATCTGATCCTTGGTAAAGCCCAGGTCGATATAAAACACGTTAGCCATGACGCCCATGACCGTGTCTGACATTCGATAGGTTGCGATCAGGCCGAGCAGCAGAAATGCCTGCCAGCGATAGCGCCTGATGAAGTCGTTGACCGGGGTTAAAACGGGTGCGAGCCCGCGTCGGCCAATGGATGACAGGCACAGAGTGGTCAGTGTGATGTACAGGAGGGCGCGCAGAAAGGCGCGGTCTTCAAGCAGAAGGTCGACCCAGCGGGTGCCGTTGAAGAGCACGCCGGAGAAGTCTGTGTAGTACAGCTGGGTGAACATTGCGGGCACCGATACCAGCAAGATGATCAGCACAAAGACCGACGCCAATTGATGGCTGAACCCATAGCGCGCCGCCGACAGTTGAGTGCGCAGCGGCACCGGTGACTCACGCATGACCATCGTGGTAATCAGTGCGGGCAGCATCAACAGGCCGAAGATAATGTAGGTCCAGGCCCAAGCGGAATGTTTGTAACTGAAACCGGTAGAGCCGAAACCTTCGGCAATATAGAGTGCGCCGGCTGTCGCCAGCAGGGCTGCAACCCGGTAGCCGGACATGTAGCTGGCGGCCAACGCGGCCTGGCGGCTGTCCTCGGCGATTTCCAGACGATAGGCGTCGATGGCGATGTCTTGCGTCGCAGACGAGAACGCAACCAACACGGCAATAGCAATCAGCCAGGACAGATGTTTTTGTGGGTCGCAAAAACCCATGCCGATCAAGCCAAGCACTATCAGGGATTGAGACAGCACCAGCCATGATCGCCGACGGCCAAGTTTGCCAAGAAAAGGCAGGCGCCACTGGTCCAATAGGGGTGACCAGACCCACTTGAAGGCATACGCCAGGCCGATGAGGCTGGCATAACCGATGGTTTCACGTGCAACGCCCGCTTCGCGCAGCCAGACCGACAGCGTGGAAAACACGAGCATGTAAGGCAAGCCCGCAGCGAACCCGAGCAGCAATAGCACTAATGTCGAGGGGTTGGCATAAGCGGCGAGCGCGACGCGCCAGGATTTACGGGGCATGGGCTGAAGTCTGCCTCAGGTTGCGAAAACAAAGGGCGCACTCTAACCGCTGTGCTCTATCGGGCGCCAGCCATGGCACTGAATATCTACTCGATTATTCGAAATAGTGATGCCTTCAGCGCGTAGGCGCGCGCGCTGTTCGTCGCCGGAGGCTGTGCCTGCTGGCAAGCTGAGTCTACCGCCGGCCCCCAGTACCCGATGCCAGGGTAGGGAGGTGCCCAGCGGTAATTGGCTCAGTGTGCGCCCAACCCAGCGCGCGGCACGGCCCAGTCCTGCCAACTCCGCCAACTGACCATAGCTCACGACCTTGCCTTCCGGGACTTGATGGAGGGTCAGGTAGAGCGCTGCGCGCCGAACTTCAGCCGGCGTCAATGGCACGGTATCGTCCTGCATGGGTGGGTGATCAGTCACACGTTTCTTCCTGTTGAGAGACGGGTGGCACTAGCTTACGCGGAACTGAAACCCGTTTTCAGGGTCTTTAAGGGCTCGCCATCGTCTTGGACGATGATGCCCAATTCCCCCGTAAACCCGAGTCTTGTCGTCGCTTATGCTGTCTAGAACCTTGCTGTGCATCGCTATCACCAGCGTCTCCATGCCTTTGCTCGCCGATACCGTATGGTTAAAAAATGGTGACCGGCTGACCGGAACAATCAGAGTCTTCGACGGCGGTAAGTTGCTGCTCCAGACCGATTATGCCGGGGCGATCCCGCTGGACTGGAAACAGATCAAAACCCTGGAGAGTGACCAGAAACTTTTGATCAAGCAGGGCAAGTCCCCTGGCGAAATCGCCAAGTCGTTGCAGCCTGCCGAGGACGGCAAAGTGACGCTGGCCAATGGTGAGGCACCGAAGACTGTCGAACTGGCCAGCATTCAACAGATCATGAAGCCGCAACCGGTGATTACCGATCTGGTCTGGAAAGGCAGCGTCGACGCAGCGCTGGATTTTCAGCGCGCGGAAAAGAACACCGACGATTACAACATCGCCTTCAAAACTTCGGCGCGTCACGGCGATTGGCGGCATAACGCCAAAGGTGAGTACAACCGCGAAACTCAGGACGGCCTCGTCAGTACGGATAACTGGAGCGCCGAGTACTCCATTGACCGTTTTTTCACCGAAAAATGGTTCTGGGATGGCCGTGTTACCTACAAACGCGACGATATAGAGAATTTGTCCCGCCAACGTACAGTCGGTACCGGTCCGGGCTATCAATTCTGGGATGACGAGCTGGGTGCGTTCTCGCTGGGTTCATTGCTTAACCGCACCGACTACGAATACGCCGACGGTAAGAAAGCCAATTTCTATTCCGCGGGCATGAAGTGGGATTACAACCGCTTCTTGATTGGCAAGAAAGTTGAGTTCTTCACCAATGGTGAATTGAGCAAGTCACTCACCGGCGTTGCCAATTACAGTCTGGACAGTGAGATTGGGCTGCGTTACAAGGTCACCGAATGGGCCTCGCTCAACCTGAAGGCTGAGAAAAACCTCATTAGTGGTTCTTCCGACGGGGATCTCGACAAAACCCGCTATACGGCTGGCTTTGGGGTGACGTGGTAAGCGTCCGATGACGCCATCGCAGGGGGCATGCAACCAGGCATCCCCTCTGCGACTGGATCAGGGTCGCGTCCGACTGACGCGATCTACCTGATCAGCAATAGAGCCTGAGAACCTAGATCCGCAGCCCGCCATCCAGCTCCAGAATACGACCGCTGTAGTAATCGTTCTCCAGAATATACGCCGCCGAATGAGCGATCTCTTCAGGTTTGCCCATACGCTTGAGCGGGATGCCAGAGGTCATTTTTTCCAACGCTTCAGGCTTCATGCCCAAGGTCATTTCAGTTTCGATGAAGCCAGGCGCAATGCCCGCCACACGGATGCCATAGCGAGCCAGTTCCTTGGCCCAGGTCACGGTTGCTGCCGCGACACCGGCTTTGGCTGCCGAGTAGTTGGTCTGCCCGACGTTACCTGCACGGGAGATCGAAGAAATATTGATGATTGCGCCCTGATTCTTCAGTTCGATCATCTTTGCCGCTACTTCGCGGGTACACAGGAACACGCCTGTCAGGTTGACGTCGATGACTGCTTGCCACTGCGCGAGGGACATTTTGGTCATCTCGCCGTCCTTGACCCTAAGCAGCAGGCCATCACGGAGGATCCCTGCATTGTTGATCAGGCCGTGAATTGCCCCGAAGTCTTCGGCTACCTGGGCAACCATCTGCATCACGTGTTCTTCGTTAGCGACGTTGCACAGGTAGGCGCGCGCTTCAACGCCCAATGCCTGGCAAGCGGCGACCGTCTGGTCAAGCTTTTCCGGATTCAAGTCCACCAAGGCCAGCTTCACGCCTTTAGCGGCGAGATATTCGGCCATCGAGCGACCCAAACCCTGGCCACCGCCAGTGATAATAATTACCTTGTCTTTCAAATGCATGCGCGTGCCCAATAAACAGTCAGTGGTTATCCTTACCAGATGACCCACAATCACGACATTCGTGCTTGGAGCTGCCCTGGTGGCGCTGCGAAAAAAATTTCTGAGCGCCCGTCCGTTTACGGGATTCTTTATAAGGAGTCATAAAATGAGCGTGAATGCCGCTAAGCATGCCCGAGAACTGCTTCTCAAGGAATACCGGGGTGCGTTGTCCACTCACTCCAAGTCCATGCCTGGCTTCCCGTTTGGTTCGGTCGTGCCCTATTGCCTGGATGATCAAGGTAGGCCGCTGATCCTGATCAGCCGCATTGCCCAGCACACCCATAACCTGCAACGCGACCCCAAGTGCTCGCTGCTGGTAGGCGAACGCGGAGCTGAAGATGTGCAGGCGGTGGGCCGTGTGACGCTATTGGCCGAGGCCGAAAAACTGACCGACGGTGCGGCCATCGACGCGGCTGCCGAGCGCTATTACCGGTATTTTCCCGAATCGCAGAGCTATCACCAGGCTCACGACTTTGATTTTTGGGTGCTTGCCCCGGTGCGTTATCGCTATATCGGCGGTTTTGGGGCAATTCATTGGCTCGATGACGTAGCCCTGGCCAATCCGTTTTTCGGCGCGATTGAAGCCGGAATGGTCAAACATATGAATGATGACCACGTCAAAGCCATCGCACATTACGTGGCGCTGTCCGGTCTGCCGCAGACGCAGCCCGCGCAGATGGTGGGTGTCGACAGCGAAGGCATGCATTTACGCATCGGGCAGGGCCTATACTGGTTGGCTTTTGGCCACCCCTGTAATACGCCGACACAAGTCCGCGAAGCCTTGGTCCAGCTGGCCCATGCTGAAAAATGGCCGGTCGATCAAGCCCAAGAAGCTTGAATTAACGAGTTGGCGACATCACATAGGGTTTATTGGAAGTCACTCTTCCGCTGAGGAACTCATTTGATGCGCGTTTTTCTGTTGCTCTTTCTGCTATTTCCAGTGCTGGAGCTGTTCGTTCTGGTCAAGGTCGGTATGGCCATCGGCTTTTTGCCTACCTTCTTGCTGGTGGTCGCCAGCTCCATGCTCGGTGTATTCCTGATCCGCGTGGCGGGCTTTGCCACGGCCCTGCGTGCCCGTGAGAGTCTGGCCCGTGGCGAGCTGCCGGCCCAGCAGATGCTGGAAGGTCTGATGGTTGCAGTGGGTGGTGGGTTATTGCTGCTGCCCGGCTTCATCAGCGACGTGCTGGGGCTGATCTGCCTGCTGCCGGTCACCCGTCGGGTGTTGGTTAACAAGCTACGCAAGCGTGCTGAAGAGCAAGCGATTCGCCAGCGGGCGTTTGCCGATGACCTGCAAGCCGGCGGTGGTCCTGAACGTCCAGGTGCAATCCACCCCGGCAGCCGTCAGCCCAACGTGATCGAAGGAGAATTCGAGCATCGCGACAAGTAAGCGTGCAGGCTTGCATGCAGCGGTCTGCGCGGCACCTTCAGGTGCCGCATACGTTACAAAAGGCTGCACCTGTCAGCAAAAAAATTACACGCCAAGCCTTGTAATCACCTTGCTCGCCCTTATGTAAGGGTCACCGCAAGGTTTCTGGCGGATTCGCCAGACCGTATTCTGCGGTTCGCTCGTCGAACCGTAACCGGCAACGCCGGATGTTCTAACCCGCCGGTGCAGTCACCGGACGTTCAAAACCATAATTAGGAGATCGACAATGAAGCTTCGTCCTCTGCATGACCGCGTCGTAATCCGTCGCAGCGAAGAAGAATCAAAAACTGCTGGCGGTATCGTTCTGCCGGGTTCGGCTGCTGAAAAGCCAAACCGTGGCGAGATCCTCGCTGTGGGTACCGGCCGCGTGCTGGACAACGGTGAAGTGCGTGCGCTGGCCGTAAAAGTAGGCGACAAAGTGGTGTTTGGCCCTTACTCCGGCAGCAACACTGTGAAAGTAGACGGCGAAGACCTGCTGGTGATGAGCGAGAACGAAATTCTCGCAGTCGTCGAAGCCTGAGTATTTCCCGCGAATTTCCATTACTACAAAGTATTTAAGGAATAACGATCATGGCTGCAAAAGAAGTTAAATTTGGCGACTCCGCCCGTAAAAAAATGCTCACCGGTGTCAACGTCCTGGCTGACGCAGTTAAAGCGACCCTCGGGCCTAAAGGCCGTAACGTCATTATCGAAAAAAGCTTTGGTGCTCCGCTGATCACCAAAGACGGCGTTTCCGTTGCAAAAGAAATCGAACTGAAAGACCGTTTCGAAAACATGGGCGCGCAGCTGGTTAAAGACGTTGCTTCCCGTGCAAACGATGACGCAGGCGACGGCACCACGACCGCTACCGTTCTGGCTCAATCGATCGTCAACGAAGGCCTGAAAGCCGTTGCTGCCGGCATGAACCCGATGGACCTGAAGCGCGGCATCGACAAAGCGACCATCGCTATCGTTGCTCAGCTTAAGCTGCTGTCCAAGCCTTGCACCGACACCAAGGCCATCGCTCAGGTGGGTACTATCTCCGCCAACTCCGATAGCTCCATCGGCGACATCATTGCCGAAGCTATGGAAAAAGTGACTAAAGACGGCGTTATCACCGTTGAAGAAGGCACTGGCCTGGAAAACGAATTGTCTGTTGTTGAAGGCATGCAGTTTGACCGTGGTTACCTGTCCCCGTACTTCATCAACAAGCCAGATACCATGGTTGCCGAGCTGGACGGTCCGCTGATCCTGCTGGTCGACAAAAAAATCTCCAACATCCGCGAAATGCTGCCAGTTCTGGAAGCAGTGGCCAAAGCTGGCCGTCCGCTGTTGATCGTTGCTGAAGACGTTGAAGGCGAAGCCCTGGCGACTCTGGTTGTGAACAACATGCGCGGCATCGTGAAAGTTGCAGCCGTCAAAGCCCCAGGCTTTGGTGATCGTCGTAAGGCTATGCTGCAGGACATCGCTGTTCTGACTGGCGGTACCGTTATCTCCGAAGAGATCGGCCTGAGCCTGGAAACCACTACCCTGGAACACCTGGGTAATGCCAAGCGCGTTGTGCTGAACAAAGAAAACACCACCATCATCGACGGTGCAGGCGTTCGTGCCGACATCGACTCGCGTATCGCTCAGATCCGCACGCAAGTAGCCGACACCACGTCGGACTACGACAAAGAAAAACTGCAAGAGCGTCTGGCCAAGTTGTCCGGCGGCGTTGCAGTGATCAAAGTCGGCGCCGGTTCCGAAGTTGAAATGAAAGAGAAGAAAGCCCGCGTTGAAGACGCCCTGCACGCAACCCGTGCGGCCGTTGAAGAAGGCGTGGTACCTGGCGGTGGCGTGGCATTGGTTCGCTCCCTGCAAGCAATCGCTGGCCTGAAAGGCGACAACGCTGATCAGGACGTCGGTATCGCTCTGCTGCGTCGCGCTGTAGAAGCTCCACTGCGTCAGATCGTTTCCAACTCCGGCGACGAACCAAGCGTAGTTGTCGACAAGGTCAAGCAGGGTTCGGGTAACTTCGGTTACAACGCTGCTACCGGCGAATACGGCGACATGATCGAAATGGGCATCCTTGACCCGGCTAAAGTGACTCGCTCTGCTCTGCAAGCGGCCTCCTCCATTGCCAGCCTGATGATCACTACCGAAGCGATGATCGCTGAAGTGGTTGATGACAAGTCAAGCGGCGGCGGCATGCCGGACATGGGCGGCATGGGTGGTATGGGCGGCATGATGTAAGCCAGCTTTACCCCTCCCATAAAAAACCCCGCTTCGGCGGGGTTTTTTTTGACCAATGTTCGGTGAGCTTAAGTGTGCGGCGAGCGTTAACGCGCACCTCACACCCTACAGAATCAGGATCAACCGGCCTTGGCCACCAGAGGTTTACTCGCTGGGGCTTCTTTCGGTTCAGCGCGGTACAGCACGGCGTAATACGACCCCAGACTAATCAGCCAGCAGAACACGGCTGTCCAGACGTTGTGGGAGAAGAAGTGCGCACCTTGAAGCATTCGACCGATCGAGAAGATCGTGCCGAGGCTGAAGGCGAAGATCAGCGCAGCTCGGGCCATGCGAGGGCGGCGATCACGCAAAATGAAGAAGAGCGCGAACAGGGTGAAGCCGGTAGCAGCATGACCGCCGGGCCAGCAGCGCCCAGGGTTATCGGTTGCAGGGCGAGGGCTTAGCAGCTCGCTGTAGGTTTCCTTGCCGCCGAACTCGGTCAGGCTCCAGGGGCATTGCACCGAGGTCACAACCTTGGCCGGCGTCACGAAGCTGGTGGACAGCGCCATGGACAGCACCAGGCAACCGAGTTCACGACGGAACGGTATCAGGCGTTGCACAAAAAATGCGCCCGCAAAGGCCGCCAGGGAAATAAGACTGAACGCAATCACTGCCTGTTTGGCGTGATTGTGGAGGACGCTTTCCAGGAAATGGCTGTGTCGACCGATAAAGTCGCCCGCTACCGGATCATAGAGGTGCCTGGCGATATCCATGTCCAGCGAGGTCAGTTCCAGCAAGATCAGAATGACCGCTGTAATCGCGGGGACACCCAAGCACACCCAAAGATTGAGTGGGCGAGAGTAGGGTCGGGCAGAAGGTGAAGGCATGACAGATCCTGAGCGCGTAGAGAGAGGATCCAGGCCGATCAGCCTGGAGTATGGTTATTGTCGGGTACTCACCACAGAAGGTTGCTCGGCACTTCATCGGAGTACACGAGACAGTCAACAGCAATAAAGTTGAAGCGCACGCCAAATTCGCCCCAGAACAGCCGTTCTGCAACGGAGGTAAAAAGCATGATGAAAATACTGACGCTCAGCAGCCCCTGGAGAAACCAGCGGTGGACCGTAAAAGCCAATAGTGCAGCGCCGCCGATAGCGCAAACCGTATTGATGATGCCTTACCGCAAAGGGCAAAGTCTGGCAGCGACACTGTAATGCGGTTGTGAACCCGCTGTGAAAAAAACGTTGAGCGAGTTCGACCCTGCGACCCTGTCCTGACCGTTAGAACTGGTCGTGCGCGTCACTTGGCCTTAAGCTGCGCCAGCTTCAAAGGCCTTAACAGCATACAGAGAGAGTACCCCATGCGAATTCTGCTGGTTGAAGACAACCGCGACATCCTGGCAAACCTGGCGGATTACCTGGGTTTGAAGGGCTATACGGTCGACTGCGCGCAGGATGGGCTTTCCGGTTTGCACCTGGCGGCCACCGAGCACTACGACCTGATCGTGCTCGATATCATGCTGCCCGGTATAGACGGCTATACCCTGTGCAAGCGTCTGCGCGAGGATGCTCGGCGCGATACCCCTGTGATTATGCTCACCGCACGCGATCAACTGGACGACCGGCTGCAAGGCTTCCGGTCCGGCGCCGATGATTACCTGCTCAAACCCTTCGCTTTGTCCGAACTCGCCGCGCGAATCGAAGCGGTATTGCGTCGTGCCCAAGGGGGTGGCCGGCGCACCCTGCAGGTCGCTGACCTGATTTACGACCTCGATACGCTAGAAGTGACTCGGGAAGGGCGCCTGCTCAAACTCAACCCTGTCGGCCTCAAGCTGTTGGCGGTGTTGATGCAGAAAAGCCCGCATGTGCTGCGTCGGGAGATTCTTGAAGAGGCCTTGTGGGGCGACGATTGTCCCGACAGCGACAGCCTGCGCAGCCATGTGCACCAGTTACGTCAGGTGATCGACAAACCGTTTGCCAAGCCGCTACTGCAAACGGTGCATGGCGTTGGGTACCGCTTGGCCGAGGGCCGTGATGGAGTTTAAACAGAGCCTTGCCCAGCGGATCATCATCGCGTTCGCGTTGATGAGTGCGTTGGTCGCAGGATCGTTCGCCCTGGGCATCGTGGCAACCGTCCATGTGGTCGAAGAAAAGCTGATCTCCGCAGGTCTTGGGAGCGACCTCAACCGCTTGTTGTTGATGGACAGCATTAGCGACTGGAGCCATCGCCCGGAGCCAGGTGAGCTGTTCTATTTCAGCGACGGCCGTGGTGAGTTCGAGTTGCCTAAAGATTTGCGGCATCTGGAGCCAGGGTTTCATGAAGTCTTTCGTGATGACCGTTCCTATCACGTCATGGTGGTCGTCGTTGACGGACGTCGATACGCGTTGTTGAAGGATCAAAGCGATTTTGAAGAGCGTGAACGGGTGCTGTTCGCGGTGGTGCTGGTCGGGTTCGTCCTTGCGCTGGGGCTGGCGGTGTTCCTCGGCTGGGTATTGGCGCGAAAAGTAATGGCGCCGGTGGTAAGGCTGGCCAGACAGGTTAGGCATCGCGACCAACTGTTGGGGCTTGCGCCGCTCTTGGCGCCAGACTATGCCGCCGATGAAGTGGGTGAGCTGGCCGTGGCCTTTGATACCACGCTCGGGCGTTTGCGTCAGGCCCTGACGCGAGAGCGCCTGTTCACCAGTGATGTCAGTCATGAGCTGCGCACGCCGTTGATGGTACTTGCCAGTTCCTGTGAGTTGCTGCTTGAAAACCCGGCCCTCGATCAGCGCGCTCGCGCTCAGGTGCAGCGTATTGCTCGTGCCTGTGAAGAAATGCGTGATCTGGTGCAAACCTTTCTCATGTTGGCGCGTACCCAGCGTGAGGATTCGGACATGGCGCCGAAGCTATCCCTCGCCACGGCGGCTGATCAGTTGATCACGTTATGGCGTGAGCCCATTGAGGCCAAAGGTCTGACACTGTTGTTCGAGCCTGGTCAGCCTTCGGATACAGGCTACAACGCCACGTTCCTTCATGCGGTGATGGGCAACTTGCTGCGCAACGCATTGCATTACACCGACAGCGGGTTTATCCGGCTTACGCTAGAAGCTGAAGGCTTTGTGGTTGAGGACAGTGGCGTCGGAATTCCAGAGGAAAAACGTCAAGCCATGTTTCAGCCGTTCGTGCGCGGCAACGAGCAGCGAGGTGAAGGATTGGGCCTGGGGCTTTCTCTGGTCCAGCGGATCTGTGAAAACCAGGGGTGGAGCGTCAGCCTTACCAGCAGTGAGCCCAACGGTTGTCGTTTTCACGTTGATCTGCACGTCAAACCCTGCTGAGAGGACAGGGAACACCTACACCGCCAGTCGTCGTTCAGCACGGCGGACGGGCAGAAATGGGTCTACGGTTATAAGACAGCGTTCGGCAGCGCTATCAAAGGCTTACAGTAATGAGGCTCGAAATAGCCCGAAGTTTGTTTCTGGTGGGGGGGCTAGGCATAGCATCCTTGGCCCTGACCGTATGGGAGCAACCTGGTCCCAGGATATTGAGCGCGCAGCAGGGCGAGGGTCAATGCCCATTGCCGCGGGTCGCGCGGGTCGCCAAGGTTCAGGAGTCGAAGACGCCTGATCAAGATCTGTTGCTGTTGATGTATGGCTTGATTCAAGGAATGAGGCAATAAAATTGAAAACTTCTGCTACCTGAAGGCTCCGTTTTTACGGAGCCTTTCAGTTTCCGGGAGCTGCCTTCAATCGTTCGTCTGCTAAACCGCAGCCTTCTTGTCCGGTGCCGCCAGCAGCGTGTAGACACATGGCAGCACGAACAATGTGAACAACGTGCCAATCGACATCCCCGTGGCAATCACGGTGCCAATGTCGAAACGGCTTACCGCCCCGGCACCGGTGGCAAGAATCAACGGCACCATGCCAAACACCATGGCGGCAGTGGTCATCAATACCGGTCGCAGACGAATTGCGGCGGCCTCTTCAATCGCTTCACGGGCGCTCAGGCCCTTGTCGCGGCGTAACTTATTGGCGAACTCTACGATCAGGATGCCATGCTTGGTGATCAGCCCTATCAGCGTCACCATGCCCACTTGGGTGTAGATGTTCATGCTCGATAATCCCAGGAACAACGGGATCAGCGCCCCGCAGATCGACAGCGGTACGGTCATCAGAATCACCAAGGGGTCTCGAAAGCTTTCAAACTGCGCCGCCAGCACCAAAAAAATAATCGCCAGCGCCAGCCCAAAGGTCACCCACAAGGCGTTGCCTTCCTGCACGAACTGCCGCGCGCCACCTGCGTAGTCGAACGCGAAGCCGGGCGGGGCCTCTTCGGTGGCGATCTGGTGAAGGGTCTCGATGGCCTCGCCCATGCTGACAATCGGGACGCCTTGAATAATCGCCGAATTGAGCTGCTGAAACTGATTCAACTGGCGGGGCTTGGCCCGGTCACTGACCTTGATCAGCGTCGACAGTGGCAGTAGCTGGTTTTTATTGTTCTTCACGTAGTAAGTGTTCAGCCAATCAGGGTTGTCCCGATACGGCCGCTCGACCTGCGCGATAACCTTGTAGCTGCGGCCTTCGATGGTGAAACGGTTGATCTCCGCCTCGCCGAGCAGCGTCGCCAGCGTGCCACCCAGGTCCTGCATGGACACGCCCATCTGAGCGGCCTTGGCCCGATCGATATCGACAACCACTTCGGGCTTGTCGAAGGCCAGATCGATATCGAGAAAGGCGAACTTGCCAGACTCGACCGCGCGTTTCTTCACCCGGGTGGCGACTTGCAGCAGCGACTCGTAGTCGTTGGGCGTATTAATCACAAACTGAAAGGGCAAGCCATCGCCCGTGCCCGGCAGTGACGGTAGGTTGAAGCCGAACACTTGCAAGCCAGCAATCTTCGCCAGCTTGCCCTGTACCTCAGGCAGAATCTGCATTTGCGTGCGGCTGCGCTCGTTCCACGGTTTGAGCAGGAAACCGCCGATGCCGGACTGCACGCCGTCGAAGCCGTTGATCTGGAACGACGAGTAATATTCGGGAAACTCCCTGAAAATCGCGATGAACTCATCGGTGTACGTGTTCAGGTAGTCGAGGTTGGTCGGCTGCGGCGAGGTGGCCATCATGAAGATGATGCCCTGGTCTTCGTTGGGCGCCAGTTCCGATTGGGTGAACTTGAGCAGTACCGGGATCAGGCACAACACGATCAAGGCGAAGACCAGCACGACTGGCCGGGTATTCAATGTGCCGTGCAGCATGCGTTGGTAGCGGGCTTTGAGGCGCTCGAAGGCCTGATCGAGCGTATGGGACAGGCCGCCAGGATTCTCGTCATGACGCAAGAGCAGGGCGCACATCATGGGCGATAACGTCAGCGCGACAACCCCTGAAATGACCACGGCCCCTGCCAGCGTCAGGGCGAACTCTTTAAACAACGCACCGCTCAGGCCTTGAAGAAAACCGATGGGTGCATAAACGGCCGCTAGGGTGATGGTCATTGAGACCACCGGCATGGCGATTTCCCGGGCACCTTCGATGGCTGCATCGAACGGCGTCTTGCCCTTCTCGATGTGCCGATGGATGTTCTCCACCACCACAATGGCATCGTCCACCACCAGACCGATCGCCAGCACCATGGCCAGCAAGGTCAGCAAGTTGATTGAGTAGCCCATCAGTTGCATGAAGAACAGCACGCCGATCATCGACAGCGGGATAGTGATCACCGGAATCAGCACCGAACGCAGGGCGCCAAGGAACAGGAACACCACGACAATCACGATCAATACCGCTTCGATCAGGGTTTTCACCACTTCATGGATTGATGCCTGAATAAACAGCGTGGCGTCATAGGCGATGGACACTTTCAGGCTGGGCGGCAATTGGCTCTCCAGCTCCGGCAAGATCTTGCGCACCTCCTTGATCACATCCAGCGGGTTGGAGCTGGGTGTGCCCTTGATGCCGATATACACCGACGGCGTACCGTTGAAAGAGCTGACAATGTTGTAGTTTTCCGCACCCATTTCTACTCGGGCCACATCGCCCAGCAGGACACGGCTGTCACCCGAGATTTTCAGTGGGATCGCGGCAAAGGCTTCAGCAGACTTCAATTCAGTGGCGGCGTTGACGCTCGTAACCACGTACTCGCCTTTCACTTCGCCGGCCGCAGAGAGGAAGTTGTAGCGGCGCACGGCGTTGGTGACGTCACTGGCGGTCAGGCCGAAACCGGCGAGCCGCACAGGGTCGAGCCACACGCGCATGGCGAACACTTGATTGCCGATAATCTCTGCTTCGGCCATCCCCGGCAGGGTTGCAAGCTTGGGCTGAATCACCCGCGACAGGTAGTCGGTGATCTGCGGGTTATTCAATTCGCTGCTGTAGAAGCTGATGTACATCAAAGCCGAGGCGTCGGCCGCTTGCTTGGTCAGCACCGGGTCTTCAGCGTCTTGCGGTAGCTGGTTTTTGACCGCGTTGGTTTTGGCCAACAGCTCGGTGAACAGCCGGTCGCTGTCCGAGCCGATGCGTGCATAGATCGATATCACCGAAAAATTCTGGCGGCTGAACGAGGTCATGTAATCGATGCCCTCGGCGCTGGCCAGGCTCTGTTGCAGCGGTTGGGTGATATAGCCCTGGATGGTCTCTGCGTTGGCTCCGGGGTACGCCGTGGTCACGGTGATCAGGGCATTTTCCATCTGCGGGTATTGGCGAATGGTCAGCTTGCTGAATGCCTGAAAACCCAAGAGCACAATCAGCAGGCTGATCACGGTGGCCAACACCGGACGACGGATGAACGGGTCTGTAAACGCCATGAAGAATTCCTTGATCAGTCTGCGCGTGGCGGGCTGTTCTGTTCGGCTTGCAGTGTCTTGTCGGCACTGATGGCGACATGGGCGCCGGTGTCCAGTTTGAGCTGACCGGCACTGACCACTTGTTCGCCGGCTTGCAGCCCTTTGTTGACAACTGCCACGCCATTACGGCGCTCGCCGATCTCGACGAAGCGTCGCTCCACGGTCCATTGTGGCTCGCCTTTGGCGTCTTTTTCGGGCTGGCCGTCGGCGGTTCTTCTCGGCACCACGACATACACCGAGTCGCCGTAAAGGGTGTAGGTGATCGTGCTTTCAGGGACCACCACCCGGGTGCTGGCGCCTGGCAGCAACACCTGCAGGCTGGCGAACATCCCCGGCAACAGCTTGGCATCAGGATTGGGCAGCGTGGCGCGGACCAGTATGTTGCGCGTGGCGTCATCGACTTTCGGGTTGATCGCGCTGATTTTGGCCTCAAAGGTTTGCGTCGGGTAGGCCGCGACGTTGACCCTGGCGATCTGGCCGATGGCCAATTTAGGCACCGCTTGTTCAGGCACATAGAAATCGACGTACAAGCTGCTCAAATTCTGCAACGTAGCGATCATTGTGCCGCTCGCGAGGTAATCACCGACATCCACTTGGCGAATGCCGATGGTGCCGCTGAAGGGCGCGAGGATGCGTTTTTTCGCCAACGAGGCATTTAATTGCGCGACGGTGGCATCAGCTTTTTTCAGCTGCGCGGCCATACGGTCGAAATCACCTTTGGAAATCGCCTGGCTGCCGACCAATTGGCTGCCACGCCCGTGCTCAATCTTTGCCAGCCCCTGATCAGCTTCAGCGGTGCCCAACAGGGCTTTTTCCACATCGCTGTCCAGTTGCAGCAGCGGTTGGCCGGCAATGACCTTCTGCCCTGACTCGAACTGCACGGCCTTGACCGTTCCGGCAATCTCCAGGCTCAGATTGACCCCTTGCAGGGCCTTGAGGCTGCCGATGGCAGGCAGCAGGCTCTGCCACGGTTGTTCGCGGGCGCTGGCGACGGCAACACTGATGGGCGGTTTGGGCGTGGCGAACACCTGGATTTGCCGGTAGATGGAAAAGGCTTTATAGCCCGCCAGACTCAGCACCACGAGTAGCACAACCCCCAACATAATCAGCATGCGGCGACGCAGCATATTCCACTTCCTTGGAAAGACAGTTGAATCAGGCAGAAGACTCAGAATAGGCCGCCTTCAAAGCACCCATACACATTTCAGCTGTCCCCCGATCCAATGTGGAGCGAATTTATTCGCGACAGCGCTGTATCACACCACATGTAAATGGTTGTCCCAGAGCCCGGCTGGCAGTTCCAGCGGTGTTGCCAGCAGCTCTTTTTGCCGGCAATCGTAGAATCTGCAACGACCCTGGCCTGAGGTGACGACGAAGCCATCCGCCACTGCGCCGACGCCCGCGCAGTCGGCCAATGGCGCATCGAGACGCACTTCGCCGCTGTCCATATCCCAGATAAAAAAGCGATTGCCGCGCGGTGCAGTGAGGGCCACCAGGCGCAGCTCGCTGTGCACGGCAACGCTGGCGGTGTAGTGATTCATCGCCTGCAATTGACTGTCACCGACCGGGAAGGCAACGAAGGGCTGACCGGGGCGTTTGATCGCCAGCAGTTCAGCAGATTCGTGTGCGTCGCCCATGAACTGCTGCCCCGCGACAATCGTACCGTCGCTGGCAACGGCCAGGTGGCGGACGCTGTTCATCGACTGGCTGAGGGTTTCTTTGCTGAGCAAGGTGCCATTGCGCTGCATCAGTACCAGGCTGGGTTGCATCGCACTGAGGTTCATCTCGACCCGGCTTTCGGCTTCGGTGCGAATGCCGCCGTTGGCGACCACCAGCGTCTCACTATCGGGCATCCACGACACCTGATGTGGGCCGACGCCGTGGGTGGGGATTTCACCTCTGCGTACCAGTCGCTCGTTGACGAACTGATACACGCCCAGCACGCCGCGACCTGGGTCGGTGGTGTCGTTCTCGGTGGCGTACAGCCATTCGCCGCTTTTGTGAATGACGGCGTGGCCATAGAAGTGCCGGTTGGGCTGAGACGTAATGGTCTGGAGCAAGCGACCATCGCGCAGGTCGATCAGATAGCTTTGCGTTCCGGGCCTGCGCGCGACGAACAGCGCCAATGGCAGGTCAGGGTGATTGATGATGGCGTGGCAACGTTGGCCGACCTGAGTGGCGAAGACCTGGCTGCCGTCCAGACGATAACCCACGGCATAGTGCTGGCCGTTGCCGTCATCCCGAGCGGAAAGCAGCAGGGGATTTGCTCCTTTTTGCCGAAACCCCTTTTGCTGAAAAAGTGCCCAGCCGCCCAGCGTACAGGCGCTGAGCAGCAGGCTTCCAAGCAGGCTGTGTGAAAACGTAGCGAGCGAAGGCAAGACAAGGCAAAAACAGGCGAGGAAGCGGAGTTTACGTGTTGTAAATGAGCATTCCGAGCCTGTTTTTAACGCAGTATTGTCGAGCGCAGTAGTTTTCACACAGCCTGCAAGGGTCGGGGCCTGACGTTGCAACATATCAGTCACCATCGTTGGCGTTGAAGCCGAGCTGAATACCCAGCGCCTTGGCGAGTTCGCCTTCATGCAAGCGATGGAGCGCGTTGAGGCTGTCGTAGAAGGCATTGAGTTGCTGGCGGCCGGCGTCGGTAGCCAGCAGATCGGTCAGCGGAGGTTTCAACGCCGAAAGCAGTTGGCGGCTGGCAGCGTAGGCGGCATCGATTTTTTCGCTCAGCGGTTTCTGCTCGGCGGGCAGCAGGCCGCGCAGGCCGTGGTTGTCGACGCCGGACCACACCGTCTCAGCGCTGCCCAAACTGGCGTCCAGGCTGCTGAGCGACGCCTTGCTGCGCCAGGCGTCGGCCTGGAACGGCTGCGGTATGCCCTTGGTCTGACGACCCAGTGGCGTGCCGAGTTTTTTCTTCAGGCTGTCCAGCGCAGTGACCTGTACCCGAAGCAATTCAGCGATGGCTTCGTGGGCGTCGGCGTAACGCTGGTTGGGGAACTTGCTCAGTTGCGCGAGCATGCCATCAGTACTGTTCCAGCGAGTGAGGATCTCTTCGGCCAGACCTTTCTGGCGCTCACCGATAGCGATCAGCAAGGGGCAATAGCGGGTTTTTTGCTCGGCGTTGGCCATGTCGATATTGGCGTCGAACAGAATGTATTCATACGCCGAAAGACCCTGCACAACGACGCTGGATTGACTCAGTGCATCGGCGTTGATCTGCGGTTGTGCGCTCACCAATTGCTCGACCTGACGGCCTACCAGATTCTTTTTGTCCGGCCAGAATTGTACCTGCCAGGCACGATTGCCTTCAGCCAAAGGACCGATCAGCAGCGGTTGCAATTTCGCCCAGGCTTGTTGCGCATGCAGGAAGTCTGCGCGCGCGGTGTCCAGATTCGATGTGCCCCGACAGAACGCCAGCGCACTGATCGACAGCTGGCGGTCGGCATCGACCCAGTAACTGTAGGTCGGCAGGATTACCTGCTTGGCAATGGCCGCAGACGTTACGGCCTGTGGGTCTTGTGGCGAGCAGGCGCCGAGGGCAAAGGCCGCCAGGCTGGTGAATAACAGTGTGGGGCGGAACATGTCCGGCTCCTTTGTTCTATCGAGAAAATTATAGAGAGTTCAAAAACGCCAACAACGCTGTGCGCTGCCCGGCATCGAAAGCCAATACCTGTTGCTGCGCTGCTTGCGCCTCTCCACCGTGCCAGAGCACCGCTTCGAGCAGGTTGCGGGCGCGACCGTCATGTAAAAACTGCGTGTGACCACTGACTGTTTCGGTCAGGCCGATACCCCACAACGGAGGCGTGCGCCAGTCGCGGCCAGTGGCTTGGAATTCGCTGCGATGGTCCGCCAGCCCTTCGCCCATGTCATGCAGCAACAGATCGCTGTAAGGGCGGATCACTTGATTGGCTTGCTCGGGTTCGGCAGCGTTGGCACCCGTGGTGAACGTTGGTGTATGGCACTGCTGGCAGCCTGCTTGATAAAACAGATTTTTGCCGGCCAGCACCTGCGGGTTGTCGACATCCCGTCGCGCGGGCACACCCAGGTTGCGGCTGTAAAACAGCACCAGGCGCAGAATGTTGTCGCTGACCTCAGGCTCACCTTCGGGGTCTTTACCGGTTGGGGCGTTGCGGCAATCGATTTGGGTCGCGGTGCAGTCATCGACGGCTTTGAGGCGAGTGGTCAGGCCCATATCACCCGAGAAGGCGTGTGCATTTTGCTGGTTGAGATTCGGCTGACCGGCTTTCCAGCCAAATCGCCCCAGCACGACTTTCTGTTGTGCGTCGTCCCAGACCCAATTGGCGCGTCCAGCAATGCCGTTGAGGTGTTTAGCTTGAGCATTGGCGTTGGCCAGAATCGCCGCATCAGGGATCGCCTCCAGCAGGCCCAGCCCAATCATCGGGGGCGCGACGCGTGCGGAGAAAAGGGTGTCGGGGTGCATCGGCCCATAGCCGAGCTGGGTAATCTTCAATTTTGGCTGGCGCAACTCGACCCGTGTGCCGTCCTTGAAGGTCACTGGCAGCAGGTCATAGTCGACCCGCACCTTCCCTTCAGGCGCGACGCCGGGGATCGCCATGTCCTGCAACTGCCCGCCATACACAGGCTCGGGCAGTACACCCGCTTGCTCAATGAGTGTGGCGTAGGCGGGATCGTTGGGGATCGACAGGCGCACCAGCATTGACACCGCATTGCTGTCGCCTGAGGCCGGCGGATGACCGCGCCCGTCCTTGATGTGGCAGTTCTGGCAACCGTTGGTATTGAACAGCGGGCCCAAGCCATCACGGGCGGTGGTGGTCGACGGCGCGATCACCCAGGGGTTGCGAAAAAAGCTGTTGCCGACGCTGAAATCCAGACGGCGTACAGGCGAAAGATTGGCCGAGGGCAGCGAAAAAGCATTTCGATCGGACTTGTTGACTGTCGCGCTGCCAGCGGACAAGGCTTCACCCGGCTCGGCTGTAGTGAAACGCGGGGCGTCATCGCATGCACTCAGGGCCATGGACAGCAGTAGGGGGTACGACAAGCGGCGCAGCGCAAACATATACATCCTACTACTGCTGAAAAATGTGGACTGGCACGCGCATTACCTCGTGAAGCTATTCGCAGCGGGACGCGTAGTTGCAAGCCTGCTCCCACAGTTTGGGGACTCAACTCCTGTGGGAGCAGGCTTGCCTGCGAATGGGCTAACACGGTGTGCGGGGTGTATAGCTGCACAAAGTTGAATCAAAACGCGTGATCAGCGTTGTCCGGGTTCAGGTCGGTGATGCCGAGCTTGTTTGCCGCTTGTTCGATCGCGGCGGTCTGGGTGACTAGGGCGGCGATAGCGTCACGCACGATCTGGTTGCCCTGGGTGTTGCCGGCAGCGATCAGTTGATCGAAGTGCTCGCCCTGATTGGCGTGGTCGACGATGACTTGCAGCTTGGCCTGCGTGGCATTCAGGTCGGCCTTGAGCGTCGCGTCGGTGGTGGCGTCTGCTTTGGCGACCAGCGAAGACAGGCTCGGACCGCTGATGTGAGTCCCGTCTACACGGGTGTATTCGCCCAGATAAACGTTACGGATGCCTTTGGCATTGTAGAAGTGTGAGTTGTGCGTGTTGTCGCTGAAACAGTCGTGTTCGTCTTCGCTTGAGTTGGCTTCCAGCGCGACTTTCATGCGTTCGCCGGCCAGTTCGCCTAGGGACAGGCTGCCCATGCCGAAGAGTATTCTGCGCAGGCCACTTTCGCCGGATTCGGCTTCCAGGGTGGCGCGGTAGTTGTCCGCGACGCCCGGTTTCCAGTGGCCAACCATTTTTTTCATGTCGCTGACCAATAGGTCCGTTACCGCTTTGAGGTAGGCACGACGACGGTCGTTGTTGCCGCCAGTGCCTGCCGCACCTTCGACGTAATCAGTGGCCGGGCGCTCGCCGGCACCAGGGCCATTGCCGTGCAGGTCCTGGCCCCAAAGCAGGAATTCGATGGCGTGGTAACCGGTGGCGACATTGGCTTCTGAGCCACCCAGTTCGTTGAGGCTGGCCAGTGTCTCGCCAGTGATTTGCTTGACGTCGACCTTGTCTTCGCCGACCTGGATTTCAGTGTTGGCGATGATGTTGGCGGTCGCACCCGGGTTGCCCAGCGCGTGCTGGTAATCGCCGGCGACATAGTCGATCAGGCCTTCGTCCAGGGGCCAGGCGTTAACCTGGCCTTCCCAGTCGTCGATGAGGGTGTTGCCGAAGCGGAAGACTTCGCTCTGCATGTAAGGCACGCGAGCCGCGACCCAGGCATCACGGGCCTTTTTGAGGGCGTTCTCGTTGGGGTTGGCGAGAAAGTCGTTCACTGCGGTACGCAGGGTTTTCGCGGTGGATTCGGCATCGCTGAACACAGCGAAGACCATGTTGGTGTAGTTGGCAACCACTGCCTTGGCCGCGACGTCGTCAAGCTGGCCGGGCGTTGCAGGTGCATGGGCAGCGGCGACTGGAGCAGGTGCTTGCGGCGCCTTGTCCTTGCCTTCGCCACAACCGGCGAGCGAAATAGCGATGGCCAGCAGACTGGCGGTTGCCAGAGGCATACGAATCATGACGAAATCCTGCGTCGAGAGGTAAATGACACGCGTTAGCACTTGAAACGCTGCGCAATAATGCGAAACGTTTGCATTCCGTGTAAAGGCTAACCGGGTAAAACTTGGTTACATGTCATTTCGGCTGATAACAGCCTGCAACATCGGGGGCAGGGCGGGCGGCGTTCACATCACAGAATCGCCGCGTTGGAGCGCCTGGCCTGTTTCAGGTAGGCCAGTAATTCGCGGGCGGGAAGGGGTTTGCTGTAGTAATAGCCCTGACCTTCGTGGCAGCCTTCAGAGATGATGTACGCCTCTTGTTCGGCTGTTTCTACGCCTTCGGCGATCACCTGCATGCCGAGGCTTTTACCCAATTGGATGATGGCGCGCACGATGGTGACATCATCATCGTCAGCAATCAGGTCTTGCACGAAGCTCTTGTCGATCTTGATTTTGTCCAGCGGCAAACTCTTGAGGTAACTCAAGGAGGAATACCCAGTGCCGAAGTCATCAATAGCGATTAACGCACCGGAGCGGCGCAGGCTCAGCAGATGCTGGGCCGCAGTACTGATGTCCTCCATCAAGCCGGTTTCGGTGACTTCCAGTTCCAGGCTGCGCGGTGGCAGACGGTAGATCTGCAGCAGGTTGTTCACGACCCGCGGTAATTCGGCGTGGTGAAGCTGCACGGTGGACAGATTGACTGCCATGCGCAGGTCGCTGAAGCCCTGATCGTGCCATTCACGTAACTGCCGACAGGCCTGATCGAGCACCCACTCGCCAATTGCGATGATCGTGCCGTTCTGCTCGGCCAGCGGAATGAACAGGTCCGGCGGCACCAGACCATGTTCCGGATGCTGCCAACGCAGCAAGGCTTCAACGCCGACGATGCGATGATCGAGGTAGCTGATCTGCGGCTGATAAACCAGGTACAGCTGATTGCGTGGCAGGGCTTCGCGCAAGTCTTTTTCAAGCTCGCGACGTCGACGCATTTCGCTGTCGACGCTGGCGATATAGAACTGATAACGGTTGCGCGAGCGGGACTTGGCCAAGGTCATGGTCTGTTCGGCTTTTTGCAGCAGATTTTCGGTGCTGTCGCCATCTTCTGGAAACAAGGTGATGCCGATGGTCGCGCGCAGACGGATTTCCTGCTGGTCCTGTGCAAAGGGCGCTTCCAAATCGTCGAGGATGTTCTGCGCCAGTTCAGCCGCTTCGTAAGGCTGTTCGATATCGGCCTGGACCAGCGCGAACTGATCACCGCCCAAGCGGGCGAGGGCACCCAGTCGACCACTGTGGCCGCGTAGACGGTCAGCCAGCGCCAGCAGTAGTTGGTCGCCGGTCTGGTAGCTGAACTGTTCGTTGATGCCTTTAAAGTCATCAAGCCCTACACACAGCACCGCAACCCGACGTTGCAGGCGGCCAGCATCGACCAGGATTTTATCCAGCTGTTGTTGAAATTGCTGGCGGTTGGGCAAGCCGGTGAGGAAGTCGTACTGGGACATGCGCAACAGGCTGTTCTCGGCTTCGCGGCGCAGATGCGTGTTGCGCTCAATCGAGGCCAACAGCTGGTTGGCGGTATTGACCCAAATACCCAGTTCGTTTTTTTCATGGCCCTTGAGAAGCGGCAGTTGATGCTCGCCGGGGCGATCAGGGTTGATATTGGTCAGGTGTTCGATGATTTTCGACAGCGGTTTGGTCAGCAACCAGTGATAGACCAGGTACAGCACCAGGCCCATGGCCAGGGCTCGCAGTACGCCGGAAATGAAGATGATCACCGAACTGACGATAAAGCTTTCGCCATAGCTGGCGGTATCGAGGGTGATTCGCAGGTCGCCGTAGTATTCGCTGTACGGGCCGTGACCGACCAGTTGGGTGGTGAAAGTGCGCTCCTGGCCGAGGATCAGGTCGGTCAGCCAGCGGGTTGAGGTTTGTTTCAGTTCGCGGGATTTTTCCGCGAGCATGGTTTCGTTCGGATGACCAATGGACGCCATGCGCACCGCGTCGTCCTGAAACAAACCTTCGATGACCTGCATGCCCATCTCGCGGTCCAGGCTGTAAACCGCCTGGGTCGAAGGGTCGCGGAACATATCGAGAATACGTCCAGCATCACTGGAGACAGCCTGCCGGGTCTTGTAGGCGTCGAAGACGATCTGCGCACAACTCAATACCACCCCTACGATCAATGCCGAAAGTAGCACCACGCGCAACAACTTCACCGACAAGCTGTTTTTGAGTTCCAGCTTCAAATGACTATTCCTTAATCCGTGTCGGGAGCGTGTGATCCTGTACGAGCATTGGCAAACACAACCTGTCCGTCAGGGGGCACACATCTGGAGGTCAGTTGCGAGTACCTGGCTTTTGACGCTATTCGAGGGACGGGGATGAGGCTATCTCTACTGTGTCGGTCGAATATAGGTGGAGTTTGAGCGTTGATCTACAAAAACGTCAAGAATCTGATATTAGTCTGCTATTGCACCGTGACACTACAGAAAAGCGTGAAGTGCGGACGAAAAAAAACCCGGCACTGCCGGGTTTTTTTTCTGCATCAGCGCTTAGGCTTTGAAGACTTTGCCTTCGAACTGCTCGGCTACGAACGTCCAGTTGATCAGATTCCAGAACGCTTCTACGTACTTCGGACGCACGTTGCGGTAGTCGATGTAGTAAGCGTGTTCCCACACATCGCAGGTAAGCAATGGTGTTTCGCCGCTGGTCAGCGGGTTGCCGGCGCCGATGGTGCTGGCCAGAGCCAGGGAACCGTCAGCCTTTTTCACCAGCCAGCCCCAACCGGAACCGAAGGTGCCGATGGCGGTTTTGCTGAACTCTTCTTTGAACTTGGCGAAGGAGCCGAACGCAGCGTTGATCGCGTCAGCCAGAGCGCCGGTAGGTTCGCCGCCAGCGTTTGGTGCCATGCAGTTCCAGTAGAACGTGTGGTTCCAGACCTGAGCGGCGTTGTTGAAGATACCGCCTGAAGACGTCTTGATGATTTCTTCCAGGGTTTTGCCGTCGAACTCGGTGCCTGGCACCAGGTTATTCAGGTTCACGACGTAGGTGTTGTGGTGCTTGTCGTGGTGGTATTCCAGGGTTTCGCGGGAAATGTGCGGCTGCAGAGCATCGTGTGCGTAGGGCAGCGCAGGCAATTCAAAAGCCATGGTTAATCTCCTAATCAGGTCAGTTGCGGTGAGCGCAAGGCCGATCACGGGCGGCCAGACAAAAACATGCGTCGGGGAGTTTGTACTCTTTGCGACGCAGGGGCTGGATCATAGCACCGGGCCTGCGCCATAACCACGCAACAACTGTGTGGAATAGAGGTTCCAGAGCCTTGGGATAAAACTCATGATAATTATTGATCAGCAATTGGATGCTGATAACAGTCTTGGATTAGCGGTGGCTGAAAGGGCCTTTTCGCAGGCAAGCCTGCCCTCACAGATGTTGTGCACGACGCATGCCCTGTGGGAGCAGGCTTGCCTGCGAATAGATTCACGCGGTCTCGCTGACTCAGCTTGCTCGAATCAATTGCGCCGCCACACTGAACATCATCACCGCCACCAATAGGTCCAGCAGGCGCCAGGTTGCCGGTCGCGCTAACCACGGGGCGAGCCACGCCGCATCCACCGCCAGTGTGGTGAACCACAGCAATGAGGCACTCGCGGCGCCGACCACATACGCACCGGGCACAGTTTGCTGGGCGCCAAGCGAACCGATCAACAGCACGGTGTCCAGGTACACATGGGGGTTGAGCAGCGTCACCGCCAGCGCACTGAGCAGCACCGCGCGTCGTGAACGCACCCCGGTCTTTTCGCTGTGTTGCAGGCTTTGCCGGGAGCAGGCGCGGCGCAGCGCCAGGCTGCCGTACCACAGCAGAAATCCCGCCCCGCCCCAACGGGCGATCGACAATAGCAGTGGATTTTGCGCCAGCAGATTCGCCAGTCCAAAAACCCCGGCGGCCACTAGCAGCGCATCACAGACGATGCACAGCGCCGCGACGGGCAGGTGATGTTCGCGGCGCAAGCTTTGCGCGAGGACGAACGCGTTCTGCGTGCCAATCGCCATGATCAGCCCCGCTGCCACCAACAGGCCATTGAGATAGCTTTGCCACATACTCGGTCTCTCCTTTTGAGCGCTGCTTACGCGTGTGCCGCCAATTGCCGCAGAACAGACAGCGCCTTGTGCGCGTCGTCTTTGCCGACAAATAAATGGTCGTGGTAAAAGCCAGCGATCACGTTGCAACTGATGCCAGCCTGTCCGAGCGCGCCGGCGAAAGCAGCGGTCAAACCGACGGCTTCAAGGGCCGAATGCACGTTCAACGTGATCCATGCCGCGACGTAATCGAATGACAAGCCCAGTGCTTCGGCTTGCTGGCGTTCAATGATGACCGTCAGTCCCTCGCGCTCACGGAAGCTGCCCAGCACATCGGTGCCCTTGAGCACACGGGCGTCGGTGAGTGTGCAAAACACGTAGTCGCCATCATTCAGTTCCGGGCTCATGCTGCGCAGCAGCGTTGCCAGTGACGTTTCGCCAGCCATGTTTATTCCCTGGTTGATGCAGTTTGTGTGGCGAGTGTGGGGCGCTTGGCGGTATAAGAAAAACCAATAATGCTGATCACTCATTAGAGAAAATGATGTTCGACTATAAGTTGCTCTCTGCCTTGGCGGCGGTCATCGAGCAGGCCGGCTTTGAACGTGGCGCTCAGGTCCTGGGCTTGTCCCAGTCAGCCGTGTCGCAACGGATCAAATTGCTTGAGGCGCGAGTCGGTCAGCCGGTACTGATACGCGCCACCCCGCCAAGCCCGACAGAGATTGGCCGACGCTTGCTCAACCATGTGCAGCAGGTGCGCCTGCTTGAACGTGATTTGCAAAGCCTGGTGCCAGCGCTGGACGAAGAAGGCATGCCCGGACGCCTGCGCATCGCGCTTAACGCTGACAGCCTGGCGACGTGGTGGGCGGCTGCGGTGGGGGATTTTTGTGCCGAACAGCATCTATTGTTGGACCTGGTGGTAGAAGATCAGGACGTGGGCCTCAAGAGGATGCGTGCCGGTGAGGTGGCCGCCTGTTTGTGCGGCACCGAGCGGCCGGTGGCAGGGGCGCGCAGCGTGTTACTGGGCGCCATGCGCTATCGTGCGGTGGCCAGTCCCGATTTTATCGCCCGGCACTTTCCACAGGGCGTGACCGCAGCGCAACTGGCGCGCTCACCGGCGTTGGTGTTTGGTCCCGATGATTTTCTTCAGCATCGTTACCTGGCGTCGCTGGGCGTGGAGGGTGGCTTCGAGCATCATTTGTGTCCGTCGTCCGAAGGGTTTCTGCGCATGGCCGAGGCCGGGCTCGGTTGGGGTCTGGTGCCGCAGAAGCAGGTGCGTGATCAGATGCAGCGGGGCCTGCTGGTGGAGCTGCTGGCTGATCATCCCATCGATGTCCCTTTGTACTGGCATCATTGGCGCAATGGCGGTCGGTTGCTGACGCAGTTGACTGAGCACCTGACCCAACGGGCGGGCCAATGGCTGGTGCCGCTTAACATCCCGTGAGCGTCACCTGTTTCGAACCCTGCAATAACCAACACCTGTCATGCACACAGTTAACGGAGCGGTAAATGAAGATTCTGGTCACCGGCGCAAGCGGCTTCATCGGCGGACGCTTTGCGCGTTTCGCGTTAGAGCAGGGCTTGAGCGTGCGGGTCAACGGCCGTCGTGCCGAGGGCGTCGAGCATCTGGTGCGTCGTGGTGCGGAATTCATTCAGGGTGATTTGTCCGATCCAGAACTGGTACAGCGGCTGTGCCAGGACGTCGAGGCGGTGGTGCATTGTGCTGGCGCCGTGGGTGTTTGGGGGCGGCGTCAGGACTTTCAGCTGGGCAACGTGCAAGTGACGGAAAACATCGTTGAAGGCTGCCTTAAACAGCGCGTGCGGCGACTGGTGCATTTGTCATCGCCGTCGATTTATTTCGATGGCCATTCGCATCTGGGCATCAAGGAAGAGCAGGTGCCCAAGCGCTTCATCAACCACTACGCCGCGACTAAATACCTGGCAGAGCAAAAGGTGTTCGGTGCCGAAGAGTTCGGGCTGGAAGTCATCGCCCTGCGCCCGCGCTTTGTTACCGGTGCAGGCGATAACAGCATCTTCCCGCGGCTGTTGAACATGCAGCGCAAAAAGCGCCTGTCGATTGTCGGTAACGGCCTGAACAAGGTCGATTTCACCAGCATTCAGAACCTCAACGACGCCATGCTCAGCAGTCTGCTGGCAGCGGGTTCTGCCTTGGGCAAGGTCTACAACATCAGCAACGGCACGCCGGTTCCGCTGTGGGACGTGGTGAACTATGTCATGCGTCAGATGGAACTGCCCCAAGTCACCCGTTACCGCTCCTATGGTCTGGCTTACAGCATCGCGGCGCTGAACGAAGGCGCTTGTCTGCTGTGGCCCGGGCGCCCTGAGCCCACGCTGTCACGGTTGGGTGTGCAAATGATGAGCAAGGATTTCACCCTGGATATCAGCCGCGCCCAGCATTATCTGGACTATCAGCCGCGGGTCAGCCTATGGGCGGCATTGGACGAGTTTTGCGGTTGGTGGAAGGCACAACAGTCGAATTGACGCAGGGCCTCTTGGGAGCCGAGTCTGGTGGTTATACTGCAATCCTTTCTAGGTTCTGTACGAAAAGTGGCTGCGCTCGGTGATGCTGCGTTAAAAACAGGCTCGGAATGCTCATTTAGAGGCCTAAACTCGGGTGCGAGCCCAGTCCGCTTCCTCGCCTGTTTTTGCCTTGCCTGACCTTCGCTCGCCGACTTTTCGTACAGAACCTGGTCTTCAGCAGCCTCCATAAGGTTTAACCATGCGTAACGACCCGCACGATGACTTTGATGATGTGCCAAACCTCAGTGCCAAAGACGACGATGACGACTTTGCACCGACGGCAGGCGCTCGTGAGCGCACGACCGTCTATTCGCGCAACACGCCTGTGGTGAAGGTCAAACGCGCCAATACCGGGCCGATCTGGGCGTTGGTCGGCGCATTGTTCATTGCCTTTGCAGGGCTGGCCTGGTGGAGCTTTCAGCAGGTTTCATTGATGGAACAGCAACTGGTCGCGACCCAGGAAAGCTTTGCGCGCATCAGTGAAGAAGCGGCAGGGCGGTTACAAGACATCTCCGGGAAAGTGGTGGCGACCCAGTCGGTAGCCAGCAATGGCAGCGAAGCGTTGAAACTGCAAATCCAGAAGCTGGAAAGCAAACTGGACGATCAGGACAAACAGCAAGAGGGCGTCGTCGGCCAACAAAGTGGCTTGGACAAGCGTCTACAACAGATGTCTGCACAGACTACCCAGTTGCAGACCGCCAATGCTCAGTTACAGGATCAGGTGAAAAACCTGAGCACCGAACTGGCGGCATTGAAAGGCGCGCAGTCCGACGTGAAGGCCACCCAGTCCGACGTGAAGGCCTCGCAGTCCGCCCAAGCTCAGCTTGATGCTCAGATGAAAAGCCTGAACGCTGAAGTGGCCGCGCTGAAAAAGCAGGGCAATCCAAGTGTGGCCATCGACCGTCTTGAACAAGAGCTGCTGGTACTCAAAAGTGAGCAGGACAATCGTCCGGCTGCTACGGCTCAAGGTGGCAGTACCGCTGAGTTTGATTCATTCCGTGGGCAAGTCACGCGCAACATCAGTACCTTGCAAAGCCAGATCCAGAACCTGCAACAGCAGATCAACGCCCATCAGTAAGCCGTGAACGCATAAGGGCGCGCGCTCGCATCGGTGTATCGATAATGTCGGTGCGTAGCGTGGCCTGAAGTAGTTGTGGTGATTGGAAATAGGTCAGTTGCGTGTGGGGTTTTTCTGTTTATTGGTGTTTCTTGATAATGAGCCGCGGAGGGACTTGTTTTTTGTTAGTTCTTTTGTAAGGTGTCGTTGGCGACTGAGTTGTTATTGGTCGGGGCGGGTTATGAAAATAGTTTTATTCCCGTTAAATAAATACCTTTGCGATAACTAATTAATGCCGGGTCATGCACCGACTGCGTGATCAGGTAAAGGACGATATTATGAATGGACCTGCTGATTCGGATAGCCCGGCTGTTGAGCATTATTTTGATGATCCTGAGGCGTTGGTAATGGCCGTTTCAGGGCCGCCGAAAGTCCCTAAACGACCCATCAAAAAAGATCCTTCCGAAGACAACTCTTCGATCTCTAAGGATAAGCCCAAGGGCCCTTCAACCAAGCCACCGACTTCCCTGGATAAGCCAAAAGGCCCCCCAACCAAGCCGCCGACTTCCCTGGACAAGCCAAAAGGTCCACCCGCCAGGCCACCGATGATCTCGGACAAGCCAAAAGCTCCGCCAGCCAAGCCTCAAGTGGATCAAACGGGCTTGCCCGTCCGAGATCTTCCCGAAAAACCGGCACCCCGCAGCACCCTGGAAAGTGTCAGTACTGCCTTTGATATAGCCGCTAACGCGTTTTCGATCGCGTCCTCCATCAAGGATCTTTCCACCGGCCAACCCGTCCCCATCGCTACGCTGGCCGACGGAACCATTGTTAATAACGAAACGTCGACCGTTACACTTCCCGATGGGAAAGTAATTGATGACGCTAAAAAGACAGTGACTCATCCGGACGGAAGCAAACAATACGCAGATGGAACGACCGAATACCCGGATGGGTCAATCAAAGACCCTGCCGGTGATATCAAATACCCGGATGGAAGATGGTATTACTCGGCAGACAAAGTGATGCGTCATGTCGACGGCACGTTTGAATATGACGATGGCACGGTGACCGACGCGGACGGTAATCCCGTCGGCAAGCGTGTGTAGGGCGCACGGGAATAACTGTTGACTGCTCTGGCACTGATTGTAATGGGTGTTAGTTGTTAAACAAGGCAAGAAGCCCCGACTCTGTGAGTTGGGGCTTCTTCATTTTGGTCGATCAGTTATAATGCTCCACCGATTCACTCGACTCAAGTACCACACTTTCCAAACGCGAGAGCTGGGGTCGTATTGTTTCGCGAACCTCCCTAACACCACCGCAAAGCCTCCAGGATAGACGTGTTCCAGGTTTTTCAGCGCGTCAGCGCTGATACCTCCTGTGAACAGCTTCGTTTCATGTATGTATGCGGCTCCGTGCCAAGTTGTCAACGCTTGATCGCTTAGATACTCGGATAGACCTTGTTAAACCGGGTGGATAAGTCAAGAGACTGCCCCTTGTATCTATCTGTAGTTTGCATCGTGCAGAGCTGTCGGAATTTTCCTGTAGAGAATCGAGAATTGGACTACAGCGTTGCGCGACGCTCGTCAGTTACTATTTGAAAACTTTATTTAATAAAAGAGATGTGATTGCTTTGATTAAAAAAACGAAACATTTTATGCGTGGGACTCTAGTCGTGTTCCTGGTAGTTGCCACCAGCGGGTGTGGGACGGCCTTGGGTAGAGGAAATCATAATGGTGGGGTAGATGCTAATTACTTTAAGGGTGTTCAAGGAAGTTTTCAGTTGCTTACTGGACAGTTGGATGGTGGCTATGTTCCCATGGCCCTCGGTTGTTGGATATCAATCATATGTCCTGTGGCGGTGTTCTACTCACTGCCCATTGATGCGGCAATCGACACCGTCCTGCTGCCCTATGACTTCTTCAAGTCTTGATTTAGAAACTGTTTGCTAAGGACGTTGCCGCTAGGTATGAGCGCGCAGCTTTATTGTGTTCAATGTATTCGCAATCATGGTTGGCCTAACAACATCATCGTTTTTATTAGTTCTGGTTCTGTGTTTAGCTATATTTCGGAAATTTCCTGCAAAGAATTGTCGAGTCTCCTACTTCTCAAGGCGGTGAATTGAACGATCATTCGCTCGGATACTTCAGGTGATTTCAGACGCATAAAATGGCTGCGAAATGCCGGTCTTCAGTAATCTGAAAAGCTCAATCTGACCGTCGCCAATCTCAAAAATAACGTTGATCTACAGGCGTTCTGGTTTTCAGGGCAAGAACGGCTTAACCAACCCTGTTGTTTTAATGTCGAAGGGGTGATGGACCACTGTGAGTTGGACCTGGATGAATATCCGCATAAGTCGGCCTGTCTCTGCTTCGACGACTAAAGGGGGATGGTGTTCACTGCGTTATCCGCGAACAACTATCCGGCGAGATTGCGCAAGAAGCTGAGGCCGTCTAATTATTCTATGGAGATTACATGGTTTTATTCGTGCGCGATTGGCTCGGCGGTCTGAAAAAATACGCCAAGGGCCAAAACATTGAACACCTGGATGTTGTGATCAATGCCACGTTGCTCGACGACCCCCTATTGCAACGGCTGGCCGGACTCGATCCACCACCGCCTCAAGCATTACGGCTTGAAGGCACCCCGGAATACGCACTGGCAGTTCAAGGGTCGGTGCTGATTCGGGTTCTCTGGGAGCACGCCAGCCAAGTCGCCTGGCTCGGCGAGTTTCATACGGCGGCCATCAACTGGTACTGGATTGCCCATGACCGCAAGGCACAGGCCATCGGCGGCGATCAGCGCAAGCTTTATGAGTTTGCCCGCCCCCAAACACCCTTGATGCTCGACCAACGCCAAATGGAATCGATTCGCGCCCGGACCAAGGGCGAGCAATGGGAGGACCCCCAGGGATTGACCCGCCCAAACTACTCGGTCAGTAAAGAGCAACGGATCGCCCACATTCACTTGGGACTTATCGTCAGGGATGACAAGCACCTCAAAGGTAAAGAACACACCGCGTTCACGGTCGAGTGGCTAGCCCCAAACCTGCCCGAAGACCTGCTGCAGACCGGGGGGTTGGCATGAGGCGCCCACTCGCGCTTTGCCTGCTGGCCTGCCTTGCGCTGCAAGCGTGCAGCAAATCTCTGCCCGACCGACTCGGCGCGCCCATCGAGGGCTACAGCCACACCTCGGCGGCGATCAATTACTTCATGGTCAACGGCAATGGCGGTCCGAACGTCGGCCCTTACGGCGGGGGCGGCAAGCAGAACTGCTGCGTGAGCATGCCGCGCCAGTGGCATCCCGGCCTGACTGTGGTGGTGGAGTGGGAGAAAGATCCGAATGTTGGTGCGTCACGGTATTGGATCGAACCTCGATTCTCCGACGCATGGTTCAAGCGAATGGATGAACACGAAACCAAATACACCCGCCATCGCGCCGTCGTGGAGGTGGCGCCGTATGAAGAACTCGGCGTCGTCGATGTTCATTTCTTGCCCTGCAACCAAGTTGCCGTTTCGGCTGTCGCCGTTACGCCCGGCCAAGCCGGTTATCCCTTCAACTACCCGTCCAAAATGGAAGAGCCTGCCGTATGTCCCGCACCTTAAAACCTGGCGCCCCACGCCGAAGGCCAGCGCTTTGGGCGGCGGCTGCGCTCGCCTGCCTTGCGCTGCAAGCCTGTAGCAAATCGCTGCCCGAGCGCCTCGGCATTCCCATCGAGGGGTACAGCCACACCTCGGCGGCGATCAATTACTTCATGGTCAACGGCAACGGTGGTCCGAACATTGGGCCTTACGGCGGGGGCGGCAAGCAGAACTGCTGCGTGAGCATGCCGCGCCAGTGGCGCCCCGGCCTGACCGTGGTGGTGGAGTGGGAGAAGGATCCGAATACCGGTGACTCAGTTAACTGGCCCAAACCTCGTTACTCAGATGCTTGGCGAAAGGCCGCAAGAGAACACCAATCCAAATACACCCGCCATCGCGCCGTCGTGGAGGTGGCGCCGTATGAAAAGCTGGGGGCAATCACGGCGCATTTCCTGCCCTGCGACCAGGTAAAGATCTCTGCGGGCCCTACCTATCTCGGCATGCCTGATCACCCCTACAACTACCCCCTCAAAATGGAAGTCCCTGCCGTATGTCCATTACCTTGAATTCAGGTTCTCAACGCCCGGCCCCAGCGTCTTTAACGCCGACCCCACCGTTCCCAAAAGAGGGGCTGCTGCCGCGCACGTCCGAGGATGTGGCGCTTAACTACCGCACACAGTTCCGGCCCAAGCTGCTCGCCGGCTATGCGGCTCAGCGGGCCGCCAAGGCGGCGGGTGAAACCTATACCGGCCCGCCGTGCATCAATGTGCTGAACATCACCCTGTGTTTCGACGGCACCAACAACCACGAACCCTCGGACAAACTCGCTCAACCACCAAGCACCAGCAACGTGGCGCGGCTTTACCACGCCAGCGTCGGTGCCGGCCAAGGCACAGAGCAGAGCCGGGCGAACACAAACGGATTTTACGCCTATTACATGCAAGGGGTCGGCACCGAGTTCAAGGAGATCGGCGAATTCGAACCCCTGGATTCCGGGTTGATCGGCGCGGTCGGCGGCGAGAACCGGATCAATTGGGGCATTACCCGCTTGCTGGATGCAGTGGGCCGGGCTTGCGGCGAGCCGTATCTGGACCCCGGCGTTGCCTACGAACTGGTGCGAAAAATGGGCACCTCACTCACTGAAGAGATGCTCGGCGCGACGTTGCTCAAGAGCGATGACAGCCGTCGGCGCGAGGCCTTGCACGCGCCGTTGCTGGCGTTGCAAAAAAAGGTCGATTTCGTGCATGTGCGCAAGACCCAACCGCAGATCATCGGCCTGCGCCTGTACGTGTACGGCTTTTCCCGGGGCGCCGCCGAAGCCCGGGCCTTTGCCACTTGGTTGGAGAGCCTGACCCAAGTCGAGGTCGAGGGTGAAACCTGTTACCTGTTTGCCGGCCTGCCGATCTGCATTGCCTTCCTGGGCCTGTTCGACACCGTGGCCTCCACCGGCATGGCCTACGCGATGCCGTTCGCCGAGGGCCACATGAGCTGGGCCGATGACACCATGCGCCTGCCAGAGTCGGAAACGTTTCTGGAGCGCTGCGTGCATCTGGTCGCTGCCCATGAGCAACGGGTCTGTTTCCCGGTGGACTCGATTCGGCGCAAAAACGATCCCGATGACCCGAGCGGCCCCTCGACCTACCGCGCCAACACGGTCGAATACCTGTACCCCGGCATGCACTCCGATGTCGGTGGTGGGTATCCACCGGGCGATCAGGGCAAGTCGCTGGGCGGTCCTCAGGATGTGATGTCGCAGATTCCGTTGCAGCATATGTACGCCGAAGCTTATGCCGTAGGTGCACCGTTACAGGCTCCGAAAGACGTGCTCAGCGACGAACAGAGACAGGTCTGGCCGTGGCTGGCAATGGCGGAAGAAACAGAAATCGCCTTCGACATCTCCGAAACCCTCACCCACCGCTTCAACACCTGGCTCGCCCACCACAAAACCGGCCCGCTGGAAGACGTCTTGGCCGGTGAACAGGCGCTGCTGACGGGGTGGCGGATCAATCGGTATGGCAGCTATCACTACAGGACAACCTCCGCCTACCAGCATGTCAACGGCAAAGACATGACCCAGGAGGAATGGGATGCCCTTAAAGCGCTGCATGAGCGGCAGCTGGCTGAGGAAAAAGCCAACCATGAGGGCCAGCCGCTGCGCGAGTTGTCAGGCAGCACGCTGGCAGCGCATCAGGAATATCGGGCGCTCAAACAGGGTTATGAACAACGCGTCGGCGCGGAACGCCCCATCGACTTTAATACCAAAAAAGCCTTTGAGCCCACGCTCGATCAGCGCCAGATGGACAGGGCCATGATCGAGTTCGGTCGTGACTATGACCCGAACAACTGGTCGCTGGCGTTGGCCGGTGACGCCATCAGTTGGGCGACCATTCCTCATCTGATGTTCGGGGGGTTGATATACCTGACCAACGAGCAGGATGAAGCCCAGGAATACCGTGACCTGCGCACCGCTGGTAACCAAGCTTACCTGGCGCTATATGACTTAAAAACCGCCGAGCCCCTGACCGACATCGCTCGCACGCTCACCGACTTTTTCGACGAGCAGGTCCACGATTCCCGCGCTTGGTTCATGAACTCTTCTGGCTTGGGCGAGCGCGAAGTGTTCAGTGATTACTTCCGCTACCGCTGCATCTTTTTTGATAACGAGACGAACAAATCGCTGTCGCCGGTGGCGAGGGCTGGGCAAGTGATTGGGGTCGGCATTGCGGTGGCCAGTGTCGGCTTGAGCATCAAGCGCCACGACCCGCGTTATCTGGTGGGTCTGCTGATTCCATCGCTGGGCATTCCCGTGTTTCGCGGCAAGGTGGGCTTTCCACAAGTCAGCGCGTTTGATTCTGTCACGGGTATCGCCTTGCCCATGCTGGACAACCTCGACAACATTCGGGCGTTCAGCAAAGACCCCGGCGATATGCTGAAACTGGTGAAAGCCCTGCCCACGCCGCCTGCCCTCAGCGCAGAAACCGCGACTACGCCTGAGTTGCAAAAACTGCTCAAGGCCACGGAAGCGGCGAAGGCGTTGAAGGAGGTTAAGGACCTGCTCGACCAGTTGCCTGACGAGTCGAAGATGGGGTTGTTGGATCAGGTGAAGGGAGCGTTGGGTAGCTGAGGCCAAGAACTGCGGCAGGTTCAGATTGTGGACGCAGGACTACGAAGGCTGCGCTACGGTTCAAACGAAAAAGCTCCGGCTCTGAATGTGAACGAGTCGGGGCTTTTCCAGTTCAGATGCTCAGCGTCTTACATACGTGGGTAATCGATATAACCGACGGGCCCCTTGCCGTAGAACGTTTCAGGGTTTGGGATGTTCAGCGGTGCGTCTTGTTGCAGGCGCTCCGGCAGATCCGGGTTGGCGATAAACGGCACGCCGAACGCAACCGCGTCGGCTTTGCCACTGGCCAGCCAGGCATTAGCGCTGTCTTTGGTGAAGCGTTCGTTGGCGATGTACTGGCCGCCGAAGGCTTTTTTCAGTTGTGGGCCAAGGCTGTCGCCAGCTTCTTTTTCACGGGAGCAGATGAACGCTATCCCGCGTTTGCCCAGTTCACGGGCTACGTAGCTGAAGGTTTCAGACAAGTTCTCGTCGCCCATGTCATGGGAGTCGGCCCGTGGCGCCAGGTGCATGCCGACACGGCCCGCGCCCCAGACTTCGATCACCGCATCGGTCACTTCCAGCATCAGGCGTGCACGATTTTCCAGCGAGCCGCCGTATTCGTCGGTGCGATGGTTGGTGCTACTTTGCAGGAACTGATCGAGCAGGTAACCGTTGGCACCGTGAACCTCGACACCATCGAAACCAGCAGCCTTGGCGTTTTCCGCACCCATGCGGTAAGCATCGACGATATCGGCGATTTCAGCGGTTTCCAGGGCGCGTGGTACCGGGTAGTCAGACAGTGGGCGAACCAGGCTGACATGGCCCGCAGGGGCAATGGCGCTCGGAGCGACCGGCGCTTCACCGTTGAGGTACGACGGGTGGGAAATCCGGCCAACATGCCACAGTTGCAGAACGATACGGCCGCCCGCAGCGTGCACGGCTTTGGTGATGTTGCTCCAGCCCCGTACCTGGTCGTTGGACCAAATGCCGGGTGTGTCAGGGTAACCGACGCCCATCGGCGTGACCGACGTCGCTTCGCTGATGATCAGGCCCGCCGAGGCGCGCTGAACGTAGTACTCAGCCATCAGCGCATTGGGGACGCGACCTTCATCGGCACGGCAACGGGTCAGCGGCGCCATGATGATGCGGTTCGGCAATTTCAGATCGCCCAGTGTGATCGGGTCAAAAATAGTGGTCATGGTGTGAAACCCTCTAAATGATCAGTTGGTAGCCGGTGCCAGGTCGGGATTAACGCTCTGGCGAAAAGTAATCAGGGTCACCAGCAGTGCAAGCACCGCCAGCGCTGCAGCGGCCACAGGCACGCTGGTCAAGCCGAAGCCGCGTGCGATCACGCTCCCACCCACCCAAGCGCCCAGGGCGTTGCCGACGTTAAAGGCGCCGATGTTCAGGGTCGAAATCAGGTTGGGCGCGGCCTTGCCGAAGGTCATCACGTTCACTTGCAGGGCGGGCACGGCGGCGAAGCTTGCGGTGGCCCAGAGGAACAGGGTGATTTCAGTCGGAATCAGCGCGGTGCTGGTCCAGGTCAGCACGGTAGAGACCACCGCCATGACGATGAACACGCCGATCAGGGTCAGCGACATGTTGCGGTCGGCCAGCTTGCCGCCAATCACATTACCTAGGGTCAGGCCCAGGCCGATCAGCAGCAGGGTCCAGGTCACGCCGCGTGGTGAGACGCCGGTGACGTCGCCCAGCAGCGGTGCGATGTAGGTGAAGAGGGTGAACACGGACGCGGCGAACAGCACGGTCATGCTCAGTGACAACCAGATTCCGGCGCCTTTGAGGGCGGCCAGTTCGGCACGCATGTCGAGTTTTTCCTCGTCATGTTTGGCCGGCAGGAAACGGATCAAGCCAATCAACGAGACCACACCGAGCACCGTCACGGCCCAGAAGGTCGAACGCCAGCCAGCCAACTGACCCAGCGCTGTACCCAGCGGCACACCCAACACGTTGGCCAGGGTCAGCCCGGTGAACATCATCGCCACGGCAGAAGCACGACGATTGGGCGCGACCAGGTTTGCAGCCACCACCGAACCGATGCCGAAAAACGCACCGTGACACAGGGCGGTGACAATCCTGGCAAACATCAGCACGTTGTAGTCGCTGGCCAGGGCGCAGAGCAGGTTGCCGATGATGAAAATCACCATCAACGAGACCAGTGCGGCCTTGCGCGGCAGCTTGGCGGTGACCATGGCCATGAATGGCGCACCGATGGCCACGCCCAGGGCGTAACCGGTCACCAGCCAGCCAGCGCCAGGGATCGAGACACCAAGGTCAGCCGCGACATCGGGCAGCAGTCCCATGATCACGAATTCCGTGGTGCCGATAGCGAAGGCGCTCAAGGCCAGCATCAGTAATGAAAGAGGCACGACGCGTCTCCTAAAAGGTGGAAAAAATCAGAGTTGCTTGTTCATTTCTTGCAGGAACGCCTGGATGGCATCGTCGTTGCGTTTGAAAAAATGCCACTGGCCGACTTTTTTGCTGGTGATAAGACCTGCTCGTTGCAAGGTCGCCAGATGCGCAGAAATGGTGGATTGGGAAAGGCCCGCACGTTGGTCGATCTGCCCGGCGCAAACGCCGTGTTCCACGGAGTGCTCCTGATTGGGAAAGCAGGCGTGGGGGTCTTTGAGCCACGCGAGAATTTCACGGCGAACAGGGTGGGCCAGCGCTTTTATGATTTCGTCGAGGTCGATAGGCATGTCGTTCTCAAATCCGTACGTAACGGTATATCGCGATGGGGCGAACTTTATATTGGTATTTCGCGATATACAAATATTAAAGGGTGCTAAGCATCGCATAAAACGTTATATCGGGTTATATCGATATAGGCCTAGACGCTGAATAGGCGTACGCTGGGCCCATGAATTACCTCGCACATCTCCACTTGGGCGGTCAGCGCCCGGCGCAATTGCTCGGCAGTCTGTATGGCGATTTCGTCAAAGGACCGCTGCCTGGGCGCTTTACCCCTGAACTCGAAGCGGCGATCCAGCTGCATCGCCGCATTGATTTGTTCACGGATGCGCACCCGCTGATCAAACAGTCCATCGCACGTTTCCCGCCGGAGCGCCGGCGTTTTGCCGGCATCATGCTGGATGTGTTTTTCGATCATTGCCTGGCGCGGGACTGGGAGCTGTATGCCGAGCAACCGCTGGATGCATTCACCTCCAGGGTTTACCAGGTGCTGGCCGCCGAACCGGCGTTGCCGGAGCGCCTGGCCCTGATCGCGCCGCGCATGGCGGCTCAGGATTGGCTGGGCTCTTATCGTGAGTTCGAGGTGCTGGAGCAGGTGTTGAGCGGGATTTCCCGACGCCTGTCGCGGCCGCAAGGTTTGGCGGGCGGCATGCAGGAGTTGCAGGCGCTTTATGAACCCCTCAGCGCGGACTTCGTTGAGTTTTACCCGCTGTTGCAGGAGTTTGCTCAGGCTGCTTTGTCCGGACGCGATTCCCTCGGCTGAGCAATCTCGCCAAACAAGGCCAACTGCACGGCTTGCTGAGCCTTAAACGCCAGGGCGGTGCGTTCCTGATGCTGGCTGGCAATCGGGGTGAGCAACTGGATGTGTACATCACCCTGTTCGTTGGCGAACAGGCGCCGCAGGTGCGAGAGCAAATCGTCATCGCCGATGAACGGTGCAATGGGGTCAGGTTTGCCGTCACGCAGATAACGAATGGCAACCGGTTGCAACGGTACGCCCGCGTCGATTGCACTGGACAGCAGGCGACCGTGGAAGGTGCGCAGGCTACGGCCATCGGTGGTGGTGCCTTCCGGAAAAATCATCAGCGCATCGTGCTCTTGCAGGTGCTGGGTCATCTGCCGCTGAATCAAACGGCTATCGCCCGAACCACGGCGGATAAACAAGGAGCCGGCTTTCACCGCCAGCCAGCCGGCCACGGGCCAGGTGCGCACTTCAGCTTTGGACAGGAACGACAGGGGCGCGAGCATCCCCAGCAACGGAATATCGGTCCACGACACGTGGTTGCTGACCCACAGCATCGGCTCACGTGGCAGCTCGCCGCTGACAGTCACGCGAAAGGGTAGCGCGCCACTCAACCGTGCCATGAACCAACGGGCCCAGCGTTGTCGACGCGCCATTGAGTTGCCGATACGCAGGCGTTCGAGGACGCCAAACGCGCCCGCAATGGTCAGGCCCAGGGCAACCACCCACAGCACCCGTGCGACGCGGGCATAACCGCGTACCCGGCTCATCAAACGGCTGCCTTGAAGTGACGGGCATAACGGGGGCATAGCTCGTCGCGTTTGAGCAGGATGAACACGTCGGCTACCTGGAAATCTTCATCCCAGCACGGTTCGCCGCAGATCTTCGCCCCCAGCCGCATGTACGCCTTGAGCAGCGGTGGCATTTCACAGATGACGTTGTTGGGCAGGTCGAGGACCGGCAGCGGATTTTTCGGCTCGGCGCGTAGGTGTTCGGTGCTCAGATAGCGTTCGCGCAAGCGCTGCATGATCGCGTGGGCCTGGATGCCGCCATCTTGCATCGGAATGCTGGCGCAGCCCATCAGGTAGCTGTAACCGCCTTCATTGAGAATTTCCGCCAGCTCGCTCCACAACACAGCAATGGTGCCGCCGTTGCGGTACGCCGGGTCGACGCAGGTACGTCCCAGTTCCAGGATCGGACCTTGCAGATGGCCGAGGCCGTGCAGGCTGAACTCCTCTTCGCTGTAGAAGCGTCCCAGGGTATTGGCGGCCTTATGGTCAAGCAAGCGGGTGGTTGCTACCAGACGACCCGTGCTGAGGTCGCGTACGCCGATGTGCGAGCAGTGCACATCGTAGTCATCCCTGTCCAAGCCAAGCTCGGCGCCTTTGAGTTTGGCATTGAACTCGCCACTGAACACGCTGAAGCGCAAAGCCTGGGCTTCATGCAGCGCTTGTGCGCCAACCAGGCGTTCGGCCTGAAGGCGACGTTCGGCGCTTGTGTCACGACTGCGGGCGATCTGGGTCATGGGTCGTCTCCGTAAGCCAGCCATGGGTTTGCGGCCGGTCGACTGTGTTGTACGGAGTCAGGCTAGGGAGAGCCGATGTCACCACCATTAAGCTTTGGTGATGCTTGTATGACAGGGCGGCCGGAGGGGCCGCCCCGTCTTCGACGCCGCGCTGTCGCGCATGCGATTTGTGTGTCGCGATTGGTGGCGGCGTGTCAGGTACGCCGCCTTCGCGAATGAATTCGCTCCTACAGATTTTGATCTGCCTTCGGGATTTTGTGTGAATTGACTCTAAAATTACGGCAAGGCCCCGTTTCCAGGAGGCCGAACGCAGGCGTTGCGCAGGGGGTAACGAGGCAGGACGCCGAGTTAGCCGCACGGGGCCAGGGATGGCCCCGTGCGGCGCCCCCCGGAGCAACGCCGGAGCGAGGGAAGTCCGAGCCTAGGCGAGGATCCGTATGGAGGGGCAAGCGTTAATGAGATGGTCAGCCCAGCACGGGAACCCCGGTAAATCTAAACTTACCGGGGTTCTCATTTTCTCGAAGGAGATCGCTCATGAACAGCTTGACGTTGCTAGGTCTTGATATTGGAAAAAACACCTTTCACCTCATAGGGCACGACGCCTGCGGCCATCAAGTGCTGCGCAAGCAGTTCAATCGCAACCGCCTGCTTCAGTTCGCTGCGCAGCTAAAGCCCTGCACGATAGTGATGGAGTCCTGTGGTGGCTCACACTGGCTTGCCAGGAAGCTCATTTCTTCGGCCATCAGGCAAAACTTATTGCACCGCAGCATGTGAAGCCCTACGTCACGGGCAACAAAAACGACTACATAGACGCTGAGGCGATCTGTGAAGCTGCGTCCCGCCCTAAAACACACTACGTCGCCGTCAAAACTGTGGAGCAGCAAGTACTGTCGACCCAGCACCGCCTCCGAGAGGCGTTAGTGTGCCAACGAACTCAAACGATAAATCGCGTTCATGGATTCCTTCTTGAGTTTGGAATTGCGTTGCCCGCGACAAAAGCAGCCATGAACCAGATTCATCAGATACTGGATGACCCTGCCGCTGAATTGCCTCAACAGTTGAAGTTGTTTATTGAGCATCTGCTGGAGGACATTAATCGGATCACAGGGGAGATTAAGTCCATTGACCGCAGCATCAAGGACCAAGTGGTAGCTGATGATGCGGGATCACGACTGATGAGCATCCCCGGCATCGGCCCGATCACCGCTAGCGCGCTGCTGGCCGACATCGGGGACGCTTCCAATTTTCGCTCAGCACGAGACTTCGCCGCGTCTTTGGGACTGGTGCCGAGACAGTATTCAACGGGTGGCCAAACGGTGCTGCTGAACATCAGCAAGCGAGGTGACAAATACCTTCGAAAGCTGATGGTTCAAGGCTCTCGGGCGGTACTGGTGCGTATAGACAAGCGTACGGATGCTTTGGGGAGTTGGTGCAGAGACCTGCTCACACGAAAGCACCCGAACAAAGTCGCCTGCGCCTTGGCCAACAAACTGGCAAGAATCGTATGGGCCGTGTTAACTCGCGGAACTAGCTACAACGCACAATCCTTGGCTTGATCAAACACACTACCGGCTTTTGCGACGACAACGATGATGACGATAAACAGCTCAAATCCCGCCTGAAAACCTGGTAACCGAAACAGCTTTCGAAGCTGAAGCGTTTTTCAAGGACAGGCAGGAGCGACTACTCATCAAGGGCCGGGCAGCAAAGCTGCCCATTACGAGCCCGGATACATTAGTGCAAGCCTGCTTTACCGCTCATCGTCCCGTGGTTGCAGGAGGTGGGCTGACCATACATTCGGTTACCTTTTTGTGGTCCGGCATTCCGGCGTTTGTAAAAGGTGACACGCTGTAAGAGCGGAACCGTAATTCCAGCACACGCCAATGCCGGATATATACCCAATACCCAGCGCCAACACATTGTTTTTAAAAGATTAAAGCGCAGTTTTATAGGAGGGGCATCTGTGCCTGACAGATTGTCTTCGTGAATAAATTCACTCCCACGAGGTGAACCGGATTTTGTGGGAGCGAATTTATTCGCGAACGGCTGGATACGGTCTTCTCTGGCCTGTCACGAATCACTGCTAGGGTCATGAGCCTTGCGTGAGAGAACTCCTCATGAATCTACGGTTTTGTCTGGCTGGAGTCTTGGCCCTCTGTACCCATTCGGCACTGGCGCAAAACTGGCCCGGCGAACAATGGTCAAGCGCACCGGCGGCACAGAGCCCGGCGTTACGAGCGTTGGAGGATTACGCCTTCCCGACGCGTGATGACGCCACCCGCAAAGGCATCCGCACTGATGCGCTGTTGGTGATCCGTGACGGGCAACTGGTTTACGAGCGCTACGCGGCAGCGACCACGGCCAATACGCCGCACTTGACCTGGTCGATCAGCAAAAGCGTGATGGCCAGCGTGCTCGGGGTGGCGTTTGGTGAAGGGCGGTTTCAGTTGGGCGATCCAGTGAGCACATTCTATCCACCGTTCAAGGCCCATCCCGACATCCGTATCCAGGATTTACTGCACTGGGCCTCCGGTCTGGATTGGCAGGAAGACTATGAGTACGCGCCGCTCAACTCGTCAGTGGTGGCCATGCTTTACACCCGAGGGCGCGGCGACATGGCCCAATTCACCAGTGGGCATGGCGTCGCCAGTGCGCCGGGAACCTCATACCGTTATTCCAGCGGCGACAGCAACGTAGTGTCTGCTGCCTTGAAAGGCATGGTGGGCGACAAGGCCTACCCGGACTATCCCTGGACCGCGTTGTTCGACCCGTTGGGCATCCGTAGCGCGGTATGGGAAACCGATGGCGGCGGCACCTTTGTCGGCTCGTCCTATGCCTACATGAGTGCGCGGGATCTGGCGCGTATCGGCCTGCTGATGCAGCGCGGTGGACGCTGGCAGGATAAGCAACTACTGCCTAAGGCCTGGGTCGATTTCAATCTGACACCCTTCACTCATTATCAGTCCAACAGGGTGAATGAAGTGGCGGGCGGCCAGTGGTGGTTGAATCGCGCCGCTGACAACACCCCAAGGCCATGGCCCGACGCGCCGGCGGATACGTTTGCCGCACTCGGGCATTGGGGGCAGGCGCTGTATGTGGTGCCCAGCGGCAATCTGGTGATCGTACGTTATGCCGATGACCGCGACGGCAGTTATGACCCTAACCAACTGCTCAAACTGGCGCTGGCCGCGTTTGCCGTGGAGGGTGGCCAATGATCAATCGTAGAGCGTTTAGCTGTCTGCTGTTGCTGGTGGTCCTGACGATGGCCGCGCTGGCGTGGCAGAACCGCATTGCATTGCAGAGTTTTCCGAGCATCATCAGTGCTTACACGGCCAAGGAGTATTGTTCGTGTCGATACGTGATGGACAACCCGGCGGGCTATTGCGCAGGCTATGTTAAACAGTGGCTGCCCAGTAGCCTGACCGATGACGCCGAGCACAAACGTGTGACGTCCAGCGGCTTGGGGCGGACCAGTACCGCCGTCTGGAAAACCCCGCGACAGGGTTGTCAGTTGTTGCCGCCAACACCCTGAATCGGAACCCTGGTCTTGGGCCAGACACACCTCTGGGAAGTACTTTATGGAAAACAACCCGATCGTTGATGTCGACGCACTGGAATTGTCTCGCATGATCCACGCCCGGCAGGTGAGTTGTCGCGAAGTGATGCTGGCTTATCTGGCGCAGATCGAGCGATTCAATCCGCAGGTGAACGCCATCGTTTCACTGCGCCCGGCTGAAGCGTTGCTCGCAGAAGCGGACGAGTGCGACCGGCAGCTGGGGCTGGGTCAGTCCCGGGGCTGGATGCATGGCATGCCGCAAGCGATCAAGGATCTGGCCGCCACGGCCGGGTTACGCACAACCCTGGGGTCGCCGTTGTTCGCCGAGCAGATGCCTGAACATGATGCGATCTCCGTGGAGCGAGTGCGGGCCAGTGGCGCAATCATCATTGGCAAAACCAATGTCCCCGAGTTCGGTCTAGGCTCGCAGAGCTACAACACGGTATTTGGCACCACGCGCAATGCTTACGATCTCAATCGGGTCGCGGGCGGCAGTAGCGGTGGGGCGGCGGTAGCGCTGGCGACACGTATGCTGCCAGTGGCTGATGGCAGCGACATGATGGGCTCGCTGCGCAATCCGGCGGCCTTCAATAATCTCTTTGGCTTTCGTCCTTCGCAAGGGCGAGTGCCGCACGGCCCGGCGCCTGAGTTGTTCGTCCAGCAACTGTCGACCGAAGGCCCCATGGGCCGCACGGTAGCGGATGTCGCGCAGTTACTGAGTACTCAAGCAGGGTTTGACCCGCGTGCACCGTTGTCATTGCGCGGTGACCCGTCGCTGTTCGCTGGCGCCTTGCAGCGTGATTTCAAGGGTGTACGCCTAGGCTGGATGGGCGATTACAACGGCTACCTGCCCATGGAAGAGGGAGTGTTGGCGTTGTGCGAATTGGCGTTGCAGGACTTCACCCAGTTGGGTTGCGTGGTCGAAGCCTGTCAGCCGGACTTTCCCTTGGAGAAACTCTGGAGCAGTTGGCTGGTGCATCGCCATTGGCTGGTCCACGGCAGCCTTGGCAAGCTCTTCGCCGACCCACAGCAACGCCGCTTGCTCAAGCCTGAAGCGCAGTGGGAAGTGGAGGGCGGCTTGCACCTGAGCGGCGGGCAGATTTTTCAGGCATCGCTGGACCGCAGCGACTGGTATCGTGCGTTGAGCACGTTGTTCGAACGTTACGATTTCCTGCTGTTGCCCACGGCTCAGGTATTTCCGTTTGCCGCAGACCAGCACTGGCCACGCGTCATTGCAGGTCGGTCGATGGATACTTATCACCGCTGGATGGAGGTGGTGGTCGGCGCCTCGTTGGCTGGTTTGCCCGCGATGAGTGTTCCGGTCGGTTTCAACCCGGAGGGATTGCCGATGGGGATGCAGATCATCGGCCCGGCACAGGCGGATTGGGCTGTACTGCAATTAGCGCATGCCCATGAACAACTCACGCAGTGGGTCACGCGTTGTCCACCGCCGCTTTTACAGAGTTTGCCAGCTCTCTGACAGCCGGTTAAGGTTGGCGCCAACTGCGCACCTGGAGCTTGCATGCACAAGACGACCCGCCTGGCCCTACTGGGTGTGCAGGCCCTGTTCGGGGCTCTGGCCTTGCCGGCCCACGCCAGTTGGTATCTGGATAACGAGTCATCGCGACTGTCGTTTATTTCCACCAAAAATGTCGACACGTCGGAAGTGCATCGCTTCCTGACCTTGCACGGCAAGGTCGACCTTAACGGCTTGGCCGAACTTGAGGTTGAGCTGGACTCCGTCAGCAGCGGCATTCCCTTGCGCGACGAGCACATGCGTACTCAGTTGTTCGAGGTTAAACAGTTTCCCTCGGCGCAGATCGTTGCGCAGCTCGACCTGCAGCCGATCAATGACCTGGCGCCCGGCGCTCAACTGGAACTGCGCTTGCCGCTGACAGTCACCCTGCACGGAGCCAGCCACAGCTACAACACTGAACTGCTTGCCACCCGGCTCGATGATCGACGTTTCCAGGTGGTAACCCTCGAGCCCTTGGTGGTGCGTGCCGATGATTTCGATTTGGTATCAGGGTTGACTGCTTTGCGTAAGATCGCCGGGTTGTCGGCGATCAGCTTGTCGGTGCCGGTAGGTGCGGTACTGATTTTTACGGCGCGTTGACATGAGCAGAGCGATCTTTGCGTGGCGCAGCAACAATAAATTCAGCTTGCTGATCGACGGTCCGGCTTTTTTTCCGCGCATGATCGCGGCTATAGAACAGGCGCACCAACAGATCGAGCTGGAGCTCTACCTGGTGGAAACCGGGGCGTGCGCCGAGGCCGTGGTTCAAGCGCTCGTCCGTGCGGCATCGCGTGGTGTGGTGGTCCGCTGCCTGTTCGACGACTATGGCTCACAGGCTTTTACCTTGAGCTTGCGTAAACGATTGACCGACGCCGGTGTCATTCTGCGCTTCTACAACCGCGTGTTTTGGCGCCATGGTTTGCATAACCTCTATCGCGATCACCGCAAGTTGCTGTTGGTGGACAAGCGCCTGGCGGTGGTCGGTGGCACGGGCATGACCGATGAGTTCTGGCAGCCGGAGCAGAACACCAGCGAGTGGCATGAAGTGATGGTGGAAATCACGGGTCCGATGGTTGCTGACTGGCAGTTGCTGTTCGACCGGCAGTTTCACGCAAATCACCGCCCCACCGCATGGCGGCCGACGCTCAGTTTCGGGTTGCGGCGCCTACCCAAGGTGCCAGTTGCCTATCAGGGCTTGGGTCGCGTGGCGTATGCCGACTCCCGGCAACACCGCGACATTCTGCAATCGTTGGTGCGCGCGTTGAACAGCGGCCAGCGTCGAATCTGGCTGGCAACCCCGTATTTTCTACCCACCTGGAAAGTCCGTCGTTCACTGCGCAGAGCCGCCATGCGTGGCGTCGACGTGCGTCTGCTGTTGACCGGGCCGCGTACCGATCACCCGTCGGTGCGCTATGCCGGCCATCGCTATTACCCGCGCTTGCTCAAGGCTGGGGTGCGGATTTTTGAATACCAACCGTGCTTTTTGCATTTGAAGATGGTTCTGGTCGATGACTGGGTCAGCATCGGCTCGTGCAACTTTGATCACTGGAACCTGCGGTTCAACCTGGAAGCCAACCTCGAAGCCCTCGACCCCGGCCTGACACTGGCGGTGGCCACCTGCTTCGAAAACGATTTTGCCCTCAGCTCACAGGTCAGTCTCGAAGCCTGGGAGTCGCGCCCGCTGTGGCGTCGGATCAAGCAGCGGTTATGGGGCTGGATTGATCGCCTGGTCGTTAACGTACTCGATCGACGGGACTGACCCGTCGGGCACTGTTTCATGGGCGTAGTAGTTGCCTATTACCTGCCGTTCACCCAGTGGCCGTAGTTTGACTACTCTTATTGCCCAAGCCCATCTTCAAGGAGCGCTTCAAATGGCCGCTAAAAAAATTCTCATGCTGGTCGGCGATTACGTCGAAGACTATGAAGTGATGGTGCCATTCCAGGCGCTGCAGATGGTCGGGCATACCGTCCATGCGGTGTGTCCGGGAAAAACCAGTGGTCAATCCGTGCGCACGGCGATTCACGACTTTGAAGGTGATCAGACCTACAGCGAAAAACCAGGGCACAACTTTGCCCTCAACTTCGATTTCGACAAGGTTAATGTCCAGGATTACGACGCGTTGTTGGTGCCCGGCGGTCGGGCGCCGGAATACCTGCGCTTGAACGAGACGGTGTTGGACTGGGTTCGCGCCTTCGACAAGGCCGACAAGCCGATTGCTTCGGTCTGCCATGGTGCGCAACTGCTGGCCGCCGCTGGCATCCTCGAAGGCCGCGAATGCAGTGCTTATCCTGCGTGTGCGCCGGAAGTGCGTCTGGCCGGTGGCACGTTCATCGACATCGCGGTCACCGATGCCCATACCCATCGCAATCTGGTTTCCGCGCCTGCGTGGCCTGCGCATCCAGCCTGGCTTAACGGTTTCCTGAAACTGCTCGGGACCGAGATCATTCTGTAAGGAGGTATGCCGCGTCGAACCATTCGCGAATGAATTCGCTCCCACAGAGGTTTCGAGATCAAACTGTGGGAGCGAAGGTGTTACTGAACTTCTACCGCCAGACTTTCACTGATTTTCTTCTGCCAGATAGCCGGCCCAGTGATGTGTACCGATTCGCCTTTGCTATCGACTGCAACGGTGACCGGCATGTCTGAGACGTCGAACTCGTAGATCGCTTCCATGCCCATTTCGGGGAAGGCCACCACACGGGATTTCTTGATCGCCTGAGCCACCAGATAAGCCGCGCCGCCGACAGCCATCAAGTACACGGCTTTGTAGTCCTTGATCGCTTCGATGGCGGTCGGACCCCGTTCGGATTTGCCGATCATGCCCAGCAGGCCGGTCTGATCGAGAATCTGGCGGGTGAATTTATCCATCCGTGTTGCAGTGGTTGGGCCAGCAGGGCCAACGACTTCGTCGCGCACCGGATCAACCGGGCCAACGTAGTAGATGAAGCGACCCTTGAGGTCCACGGGCAGGGTTTCACCCTTGTTCAGCATCTCGACCATGCGCTTGTGCGCGGCGTCGCGACCGGTGAGCATCTTGCCGCTGAGCAGGATGGTTTCGCCGGTTTTCCAGCTCAGTACGTCTTCCGGTTTCAGGGTGTCGAGGTTGACGCGGCGCGCGGATGGACCCGCTTCCCAGACGATTTCCGGGTAGGCGTCCAGCGGTGGCGCTTCCAGCGAAGCCGGGCCACTGCCGTCGAGCACGAAGTGCGCGTGACGGGTCGCCGCGCAGTTAGGGATCATGCACACCGGCAACGAAGCCGCGTGGGTTGGGTAATCCATGATCTTCACGTCGAGCACGGTGGTCAGACCGCCAAGGCCCTGAGCACCGATGCCCAGTTGGTTGACCTTCTCGAACAGTTCCAGGCGCATCTCTTCGATACGGCTGGACGGCCCGCGCAGTTTCAGCTCGTGAATGTCAATGGACTCCATCAACACTTGCTTGGCCATGACCGCAGCTTTCTCGGCGGTACCGCCGATGCCGATGCCGAGCATGCCCGGTGGGCACCAGCCAGCACCCATGGTAGGTACGGTTTTCAGCACCCAGTCGACGATCGAATCGGACGGGTTGAGCATCGCCATCTTCGATTTGTTTTCCGAGCCGCCGCCTTTGGCCGCCACGTCCACTTCCACGGTGTTACCTGGGACGATGGAGTAGTGGATGACTGCCGGGGTGTTGTCTTTGGTGTTTTTACGCGCGCCTGCCGGGTCAGCCAGGATCGAAGCACGCAGGACGTTTTCCGGCAGGTTGTAAGCGCGACGCACGCCTTCGTTGATCATGTCGTCCAGGCCCATGGTGGCACCGTCCCAGCGCACGTCCATGCCGACCCGGACGAACACGGTCACGATGCCCGTGTCCTGGCAGATTGGCCGATGACCGGTAGCGCACATGCGCGAGTTGATCAGAATCTGAGCGATGGCATCGCGGGCCGCAGGCGACTCTTCGCGAAGATAGGCCCCATGCATGGCTTGAATAAAGTCTACGGGGTGGTAATAAGAAATGAACTGTAAGGCGTCGGCGACGCTCTGTATCAGGTCGTCTTGCTTGATCACGGTCATGTGGCACGCTCCTCTGCTAGGACGGGAACATTCGATTAGCTGTTTCCAACAGTGCTGTCGTGCTCTGCTGAAAGACATCTTTAAGTAAGCGCGCCGACCCACAACGCCGACGCAAAAAAGGCGCCGCAGTATAACGCGGCGCCGGCCCAGACACATCTGCTGGCGTGCAAACGATAGTCGACCAAGGGTGGGCACTTTTTTTGCGTGGTAGAAAATAACGTTGCTGTACAGAGAGCCTATATTGAATAGTGATTTTCAGTGGTATTACTGGAGTGGCAAGTAGCCTCTATCATGGGCTGGCGAGCTCGACGTTTCGAACATCGCAGATTCTTGATTCAGGCGCTGCAAGGCGTTGCAGGCCGGCAACGGGGCAACGGCAACTAAAATGGGTAGTTCCACACCAAACGTCTGCTAATGAAATTGGCCAACAGGCCATTTGTGCCAGTAAGGGAAGGGGGCCCTATGAGCACTGTGAGTCAACGAGTGACCCATAAAGCCATACAGCGTTTACTGTTGAAGCGGTTTGCCTTGGCTGCTGGCACCTATTTGCTGGTGGTGGCACTCGTCTGGGTGGCGATTGTCACCCACTATTATCAGGCCCCTCTACGCACTGCCGTTATGGGCACCGGTCTTGTAGTGCTTTGCCAATTGTTGCTACTCGCGGTATTTGTCAGCGGCCTCAATCTGCATTTCAAAGACCCAAGCCTGACCGAATTTCAGGTGTTATTAGCGCTGGGGTGGCAAACCTACCTGCTTGCCAATCTGGACAGCGCCCGGGGCACGTTCCTGGTTATGTATGTGCTGATCATGCTGTTCGGTCTGTTTCATCTGCAGCTCAAGGTATTTGTGCGCTGCGCGGTGTTCGTGTGTTTGAGCTTCGCCGGATTGAACCTGTGGGAAGCCTTCCATCACATACTGATCGATCCAGGCTTGGCAGCGTTGCAGGTATTCGTTCTGTTCATTGTTTTATTCTGGTTGTGTCTGTACGCCCGCTATGTTCAGGACTCACGGCAGCGCATGCGTCAGCGTCGCTTTGCGCTTCGGGCGCACCAAGACACCTTGCGCGGGATGATGCGTCAGCTTGAAGATCTGGTGGCGACTGACGAACTGACTGGCTTGTATAATCGTCGGCACTTCTGGCGCATCGCCTCCCGAGAATTGGGGGCCATGGATAATAGCTATTCTCACGGGTTGGCACTGATTGATCTGGATCACTTTAAGCGCATCAACGATCTTCATGGGTATGTCGCCGGGGATCAGGTGCTGCAGGCTTTTGCTGCCGTCGCCACTGCCTGTCTGCGTGGGGACGATGTATTGGCTCGCTATGGCGGGGAGGAATTCGTGTTGCTGATACCGCAATGCACCCCGGAGCACCTGACCTGCTGTTGCGAGCGGTTGCGCGAAGCGTTTACCCGTGTCGAGCTGGTAGGGCTGGAAGTGACGGGTTTGAGCCTGTCGGCGGGAATGACCTTGCTGGACATGGGCGACGATCTCGACGAAGCCTTGCAGCGTGCCGATCAAGCGCTTTACCGCGCCAAGCGCAGCGGACGAAATCGCTGTGCCGCCGCTTGGGAAAACGCCGATGCCTGACCTTCGTGTCGGTGACCGGCAATGGTCGGTCGCCGCAGCAAGCAATCTGCTCGATGCCCTGAATAACGCCGGGATCGCTGTGCCCTACAGTTGTCGAGCGGGCAGTTGCCATGCGTGCCTGGTCCGCTGCCTGCAAGGCGAGCCTGCGGATGCTCAGCCAGAAGCGCTGGAGGCCGGCAAACGTCAGCAGGGTTGGCGGTTGGCCTGTCAGTGTCGGGTCGTCGAAAACCTGACCGTGGAAGTCTTCGACCCTGGCCGCGATGGCCTGCCCGCCAAGGTTGTCAGTTGCGACTGGCTAAGCCCGACGGTATTGCGCTTGCGTCTGACGCCCGAGCGGCCATTTCGGTATCGCGCCGGGCAGCATCTGGTGCTGTGGACCGCCAACTGCATTGCTCGCCCCTACTCGCTGGCGAGCCTGCCGGAAGAGGATCGCTTCCTGGAGTTTCATCTTGATTGCCGTCACCCCGGCGCCTTCAGCGATGCCGCGCGGCACCTGCAGCCCGGCGACCCGGTAAGACTGGGGGAACTTCGCGGTGGCGCCCTGCACTACGATCCAGATTGGTCCAGTCGCCCGTTATTACTCCTGGCGGCTGGCACCGGACTTGGCCCGCTGTGGGGTGTGTTGCGCGAAGCCCTGCGTCAGGAGCATCAAGGTGCTATCCGGGTCATTCATCTGGCGCACGATGCGAGTGAGCACTACCTGGCGGGTCCATTGGCTGAGTTGGCGGCTGCCTGTCCGCGGGTGCAGATTCAATTGTTCAGCGCGGCCGAGCTACCCGCAGCGTTGGCTGAGCTGCGGCTTGTTACCCGGCAAACCATCGCCTTGCTCTGCGGGCACCCTGCCAGCGTCGAGCAGTTTGCCAAACGCCTTTATCTCTCCGGTCTACCGCGTAATCAACTGTTGGCTGATGTGTTTCTCACAAGGAACGCGTAAATACAGTGGGAGCGAATTCATTCGCGAAGATGCCCGTCTAGGCGCTAGGAATTCAAGGTGCAAAAAAAAGCCCCGCAGCGAACACTGCGGGGCTTCTTGATATTGCTGAGAAAGTCTTAAACCATCGGATCGCCGACGTGCAGGATCTTCATGCCATTGGTCCCGCCAATGGTGTGATAGCTATCACCTTTGGTCAGGATCACCCAGTCGCCTTGCTTGACGAGGCCACGTTTGACCAGCTCGTCCACCGCTGCCTGGCTGACTTGGCCCGGTGGCAGCGCCGCAGGGTCGAACGGCACGGTGTAGACGCCACGGAACATCGCGGCGCGTGCCTGGGTTTCGCGGTGTGGGGAGAACGCGTAGATCGGCACGGAGGAACGAATCCGCGACATGATCAGCGGCGTGTAGCCACTTTCGGTCAAGGCGATGATCGCTTTTACACCGGGGAAGTGGTTGGCCGTGTACATGGCCGCCAGTGCAATACTTTCATCACAGCGCTCGAATTTCTTGCCAATGCGGTGGCTGGAGGATTTGCTGGTCGGGTGCTTTTCAGCGCCGACGCAAATCCGCGCCATGGCCTGGACCGCTTCGATCGGGTACGCACCCGCGGCGCTTTCTGCCGAGAGCATCACCGCATCGGTGTAGTCGAGCACGGCGTTGGCAATATCGGACACCTCCGCGCGAGTCGGCATCGGGTTCTGGATCATCGACTCCATCATCTGCGTCGCCACGATGACCGCCTTGTTGTGGCGGCGTGCGTGCAGGATGATTTTTTTCTGGATGCCGACCAGTTCAGCGTCACCGATCTCAACACCCAGGTCGCCACGGGCAACCATGACGGCGTCACTGGCGCGAATCAGTGCGTCGAGGGTTTCATCGTTGGCCACGGCTTCGGCGCGTTCGATCTTCGCCACCAGCCAGGCAGTGCCGCCGGATTCGTCGCGCAGTTTGCGAGCGTATTCCATGTCGGCTGCATCGCGAGGGAACGAAACGGCCAGGTAATCCAGCTCCATTTCCGCTGCCAGCTTGATGTCGACCTTGTCTTTCTCGGTCAGGGCCGGCGCCGTCAAGCCACCACCACGGCGGTTGATGCCTTTGTGGTCGGACAGCGGACCACCGATCAACACCGTGCAATGCAATGCATCGGCGGTGGCGGTGTCAACACGCATGACTACGCGGCCGTCGTCGAGCAGCAGCTCATCGCCTACACCACAGTCTTTGACCAGGTCCGGGTAGTCGATGCCGACGATGTCCTGGGTGCCTTCAGTCAGTGGATGAACGGTAGAGAAGGTGAAGTGATCACCGATCTTGAGGTCGATCCGCTTGTTGGCGAATTTGGCGATACGAATTTTCGGGCCTTGCAGGTCACCGAGCAGTGCGACGAAGCGCCCGTGCTTGGCGGCAATCTCGCGGACCATGCGAGCGCGAGCTTTATGCTCGTCCGGCGTGCCGTGGGAGAAGTTCAGACGAGCGACGTCCAGACCGGCCAGGATCAGTTGTTCTAGAACTTCCGGCGAGTTACTGGCGGGGCCAAGGGTAGCGACGATTTTGGTACGACGAACGGTCATGCACAGACTCCTTTGCTGAGGCGCAGCGAGAGGCTACTACTGTCTAGTCCTGTAGTCATTGTTCCTTTGCACTACCTTACGCGGCCTTTTCTGGGCAAAAAACACTCTGAAGAAATCCATTACCGGGTCGATACATTGCAGAGCACAGGAGAGACCCATGCGAATCTTGATCGTTTTAGCGTTGATGGCCAGTGCCATAGGCTGCACCCGCTGGTCGATGGACCAGCATCTGAACAGCGCCTATCGCTCGTATGCCGATGGCAATTGCGACAGCGTGATGCTTGACTTGTCCCAGGTCGAGCGTGAGAGTCGTTCGCGTCGATACATCCAGCCTGAGGTGTCGATGCTGCGCGGGCAATGTCTGGAGCGCGAGAATCTGTTCGTTGATGCGGCGCAGACCTACCTGTTCATCATTACTCAGTACCCCTCCAGCGAGTATGCATTCCGGGCGCGCGCGCGTCTGGATACCCTGCAACAATTGGGGCACTATCATGGCGGCGAACCCGCTCAACCGAGTCCTGCTTCACTTTAATTACACCCGGTTGGATGGGCGGTCATGTTTTTGAGTGGCCATCTGCCTGCGCTGAGCTAGTCTCTGAGTGCAGGGAGCTAACTAAAGACGAACGGCACACACGCAGCCAAGGATTGGCGTACACACAAACGAACGCTCTATGACGAGGCTCTGCACTGGGCTGCGGTTATGGAGGTCTTTGATTGTGTGCAGGTATAAAGGGAGAATTCGCCCCGGCCGCGATCATCGCCAGCCCCCGTGCGAACTCGAATAGCACTAGCGCGACCATGCTTAATGGTTTACTCATAGCGACCGTCAAACATGCTTATCGAGCGACGAATCGAACGTCACCAACTGCCTTATTTTTTGCAGGTTTTCAATCGATATACCGATAAACCACTGGGGTGTCTGGGCAACGTTTCACAACACGGTTTGATGTTGATCAGCGACCTGCCGATTTTGGTAGATGCTGATTTTCAGTTGCGGTTGAAGATCCCGGGCCTCGATGGCGAACAGATAACCCTTGATATCAATGCTTGCTGTCGCTGGTGTCACGAAGACGAAACGCCCGGGAATTACGATTCGGGGTTCGTATTAGAGGCTTCGCCCATCGAGTACGCTCAGTTGATTCGGGCGTTGCAGCATTATTTCAGCTTCCATTCTCTGGAAGCGTCGGTCTGAGCACTGGCGCTGCTTGCAGTCGGCGCTGTGTTGATTGGCACTGAATTAAAGCGTGCCGGCCTTTTTCCAGTTCAGATAACGACTGACCAATTGCGCCCCGAGTTCTCCGGGGCGCGCATCCAGTACTGGCACGCCATGCGCGATCAACCGCTCGTGTAAAGCTGCGCGTGCGTTGAGGAAATCAATGGTGCCGCAGTAGGCAAGGGCGTCCTGCCAGGTGTGCACTGGCGTCTGACGCAGGTTATCGAGTATTTCTTCACGCAGGCTGACAACCAATACCCGGTGCTGACGGCTCAACTGTTTGACCGCTCCGAGCAATTGCTCATCGTCCTCATCGCGCAGATTGGTGACCAGTACCACCAGCGCGCGGCGTTTCTGCCGGACGAGCAATTGCCGAACGGCGACGCTGTAGTCGGCGGGACGCTGTGTGCATTTCAAGTCATAGACGCTGTTGAGCAATACATTCAACTGTCCTGGCCCTTTGACCGGTGCAAGGTAGTGGTTCTGCTCGCCAGCAAACGTGGTAATCCCCACAGCGTCGCCCTGACGCAATGCGACGTAACTGAGCAGCAGGCAGGCATTGAGCGCATGGTCGAAGTGCGCCAGGTCTCCATCCTGGCTGCGCATGCGTCGGCCGCAATCGAGCATGAAGACAATCTGCTGATCGCGTTCATCCTGGTATTCGCGGGCGATGGGTGTGCGTTGGCGTGCGGTGGCTTTCCAGTCGATCTGGCGCAGGCTGTCGCCTTCGCGAAACTCGCGCAGTTGATGAAACTCCAGCCCCAGGCCACGGCGCTGACGTTGGCGCACACCCAACTGGCTGATCCAGTTATCAACGGCGAGCAGCTGACCGCCGTACAGGCGAGCGAAGTCTGGGTAGACTCGGGTGGCGTCGATCAGCGGGACGTAGCGGCGTGTGGTCCATAGACGCAACGTGCTGGGCAGGTTGATTTCGCACCGTTCGAAGCCGAAGTGGCCGCGACTCAGCGGGCGCAGGCGGTAGCCCAGTTGGCCGTGTTCGCCGGGGAGCAGAGTGATGGGTTGCGGCAGGTTTTCAAAGGACAGACCCTCCGGCACATGATCGAACACCTTCAGTGTCAGCGGCTGGCTGAAATCGTGCTCAACGCTGATGCGAACTTCGCTCCAGCGTCCCAGCGCCAGACTGCCCGGCAGTAGACGTTGCAGGCGCGGCGAGGGCCGGCGCGTCAGTCGCAAGGCATCAATCAGGCTGATCAGTACCAGTGCCAACAACACCCCCCAACCTGCCGCCGAGAGTGTTGCCGGCAGGTCAATGCCCAGCGCGGTCAGGGTGCCGAGGACCACGGTCAGGCCCAGCAGCGCGCCGAACCAGCCGAGCAATAAGCGAGAGGGCTCGAGCACCTGCTTCATAGACGCGGTGCCGGAACCTGATCGAGCAGTTGTTTGAGCACTTGATCCACCGACAATCCTTCGATGTCCAGCTCGGGCGAGAGCCTGACCCGATGGCGCAACACGGCCAGCGCGCACCCCTTGATGTCATCCGGGATCACGAATTCGCCACCGCGCAGCAGTGCGCGTGCCCGGGCCCCGCGAACCAGTGCAATCGATGCCCGCGGCCCGGCGCCGAAGGTCAGGCCTGGCCAACTGCGGGTTGCGCGTGCCAGGCGCACGGCGTAATCGAGGACCTGTTCGTCCAGCGGCAACTCACTGGCAATGCGTTGCAGGGCCAATACGTCCTTGGCTTGCAGAACGGTGCGCAGCGGCTGCACCTCGAGCATGTCGGCCTTGGTCGAACGCGTGACCTGACGGACCATGCTCAGTTCTTCTGCGGCGTCGGGGTAGTCCATGCGCAACTTGAGCATGAAACGGTCGAGTTCAGATTCGGGCAGCGGATAAGTGCCTTCCTGCTCGATGGGATTTTGCGTGGCCAGCACCATGAACGGCTGCGCGATCGGCAGGGCGCGTCCTTCCAGGGTGACCTGGCGTTCCTGCATGGCTTCAAGCAGCGCGGCCTGGGTCTTCGCCGGGGCACGGTTGATTTCATCAGCCAGAAGCAGGTTAGTGAACAGCGGACCTTTGCGCAATTTGAACTGCTCGGTGTGGATGTCATACACCGCGTGGCCGGTGACATCACTGGGCATGAGATCAGGGGTGAACTGAATCCGAGCGAAATCCCCGCCGAAGCAGCGGGCGAGGGCGCGGACCAGCAACGTTTTGCCCAGTCCCGGAACACCCTCGATCAGCACATGGCCGCCAGCGATCAGCGCAGTCAACACATCGTCGATCACCGTATCCTGGCCGATCAGGACTTTTTGCAGTTCTTGGCGCAGGGTCTGAGCCAGATGACTGGCACGTTGTCGTTGCTGGGCCTGATTGCTGGGCGCTGGTGTGGTCTCGGCGTTGCTTTGCGGGTCCATCGGGTAGTCGCTCATAGGGCATTCCTGAGAGTTTGCAGGTGGGCAACCTGACGGGTGAATTCTGCGCTGGACAGTCGCTGAGCGAGCCGTGGGCGCAGGGCCTGGCTGACAGCGCTGGTGGGTTGGCGCGTCAGGCGCGCAAGCACCTGCCATTGATCGGCGACACCGAGGCGTTCGAAACCAGGATGACGCTGTTGAGCGCGACGCAATATGTCTTGCTGCAAGGCGCGCAACAGGATCTGTTGGCCACTGCGTCGGAGCAGGAAATCGGCACTGGCGCGCAGGTGTTCGGTCAAGTGTCGGCGGCCCCGTGAGGCGGGTGCCTGAAGGGGCCCGTGACGCAGGCCTACATGCCACAGCAGCAAACCGATCAGTAACGCCAGCGCAGTCAAGGCCTCCGGAAAATAACGCAGCAACAGGCTGAACACATCTTTATGTTCGGTTTGCAGCAGCATCGTCACCGAGCTGTCCTGGGTCAGGTACCACAGTAGCCAGGCGTTATCGTAGCGGCCGATGGCTTTGTTTTTCCACACATCACTGTCGGTCAGAATGGTGATCAAACCGTCGCCATAGGCCAGTTGCATCATGTGCGTCGCCGCACTGCTGTTGGCCCAGGACTGAGCATGGTCCTTGGGATCGTCCAGGTGAAAAGCAGGATCGAAACTGAAATAGGCCGGGTCGTCTTCGTTTTCCAGGTAGAGCTTGGTCAGCTCGGAGTAGTCAGTCGGGGCCAGGGGCGAAGGCGGTGTGCCGATCGTTGGCTTGGGCGCTATAGCGTTTGCGCGATCCTGTGATTGAAGGTCCGTGCTAAGGAATTGGTGAATCTGCACACGGTCCAGCAGCAGATCGCCACTGCGGCCTTTCTGTTCATCCCAGAGCTGCTCAGCGACGAACACCAGGTGACCGCCGGATTTGGTCCAACTCAACAACCGCTCGACTTGCCGGGGTGTCATGTTTTCTCGGCTGGCGAGGAGCATCAGCGTGTGTTGTTCCTGACGCGCGTCGGGCAAGTTCTGGAGGGTATTGGTGACTTGAACCGGCACCGAGTGTTGGCGCAGGAAGTTTTCGGCGGCCAGATAAGGGTTGCTGCGTACTTCGGGCGACGGGCCTTGGTCGATGACTTCTGTATAGGGTTCTACGTGGGTGTACAGATAGCGCCCGCCAAGGGCGAGCACGACGATGACCAGCAGGCCGATCAGCAGCGTGTTGCGCCTGTTCATCGGGGAGCCCCCGAACCGAACAGGTGCCGCCAGCCATCACACAGCTCCTGCTGCAGGTGCGCAGCGGGCAGGTGATGGCCGTAGGCAAGGTTCTGCCAGTGTCGGGTCAGGTTTTGGCTGTACGCGTTCAATGGCGGCAGCTTGAGCTGCGCGACGTGCTGCAACACCTGGCCCTCGGTGTCGGCGTTTTTCAGCGGCAGTTGGTAGTCGATCAACAGACGGCTGAGCAGCCCTCGATACAGCAAGCCCAACGCCTCGCGGGGTTGAGTGGTCCAGAGCCGTTCAGCTGTGCCGGCCACGTCATCGGGCAGGCTTTGGGTATTGACCTGCAAACCGAACAGTTGCTGTGGGACGCTGCGCTGGATGTTGTCCACGCCTTGGCGACGGCTGACGAAGGTGCTGATCCAGGCCCGGTATCGCCAAATCAATACGCTGACCAGGACGATCATTCCTGCCCACAGCAGCGCTTCAAACACCTGGGCAAATACGTTGGTGATACGCGCCAGCTCACTGATCAACCGGAGTAACCATTGCGCGGACGCCGCAGGGTTTTCTGCCTTGTCAGCCGCCTTGTCTTTGCTCAAGCGCCAACCGGTCTCGGTCTTGGGATTCTTGAACGGCGGTTGCGCCAGTTGTGTCTGAATGCTCTCGCGTGCAGCACTGCTGGTCAGTGCTTGATGCGTCAGGCGTGGCGTGTCCGGGCCGACCGGAGCGTGCTCGGGTGATGCCGGATCAAGCGGTGGCAATGGGCAGCTGTACTGTTGATCCGCCGCCCAGGTGGGTGGCGTGAATACTGAAAAAGCCAGGCTCAGACCGATCAACATGGCATAGGCGCTGCCGATCAGGCGTTGGCGCAAGCGGCGCAGCACCAGTTCGATATCCCAGGCTTCCAGCGCGGTGCGTCGGTTCAGGTACAAGGTGAAACCGCTGGCCACATAAATCGGTTCCCAGAAAATCAGCACCACGGCATAAAACGCGTTACTCAGGTGTTCGAGCCAGTTCCAGTGGCCTTCGATGTCGAGCAGGCTGTTCCAGCTCCAGTTCAGCTCGACCTGTTGCGGGATCAACAAATAGAAGACACTCATCAGCCCGATCCATAAGGTCATTTCCAGCGAGCTACCGACCGATGTCAGCCAGCGGGCCGCGCTCAGATTGCGTTGGCTGAGAATGCCGATGCGCTGCTGGCGTGCCGTGCCGGATAAATGTTCGAGTTGTTGCACGGGCAGTTGGAAGCTGCGGCTGAGGCTGAATCGGCGCCAGGTCAGGCTCGCCAGTAACTGCGGTTTGAGTGCGTTAGGCCAGGCTTTCAGGGCTTGCTTAAGGCTGGGCGTCGAACCGAACAGTGCCTGCGAAAGAATCAGCAGCGGCAGGCGCTCAAAGGCTGGCTTGAGCCACCAGAACACCAGGATCGCAATCGTTGGCGAGTCCCAGAACACCAGGCTGAGCAGGGCGAAGATCGGCAACGTGACGATGGCCCAACTGCCCATCAGCAAACCGCGATGCTCGCGAGCCAGCAGCACGCCAAGGTCGATGGCTTCCCAGGGGTTGCGCGGGCGAATCGCGACGCTGGCGTCAGTCAGGCGCATGGCGACTCCGTCCAGCGAAGATCAGGTACGCGGCGACCAGCCCCCATAAACAGGCACCGATCAGGTATTTGGTCAGCGGTCGAAAAGACGTTATCGATGACCAATAGGCCTCGATAAAGGCTGCGATAAGCAGAAATAGCATGACCCCGTAAATCAACTGCACGCTCACTTTTGCCGCCAGCCGTAGCGCCTCGCTGCGCGGCAAAGGCCCGGGTGCGAGCAGCGCCCAGCCCAGCTTCAGGCCTGCGGCTCCGGCAAGGGCCACGGCGCTCAGCTCGAAAGCGCCATGACCGATGACGAATGACCAGAAGGTCTGCCCATAACCGATACCGCTGAGATGACCGGCCACTGCACCGATCATCAGGCCATTGAAGAACAGAAAAAACAGGCTGCCCAGGCCGAACAGCAACCCGCTGGCGAAGGTCTGAAAGGCGATGCCGATGTTATGCATGATGTAGTAACCGAACATCATCCAGTCTTCGCTGGAACCCCGGGTCGCCGCCTCGCCAATGCGCCGCGCAGCGGGGTCGTACATACTTTCCATCTCGGTAACCTGCTCGGGGCTGACGACGCTGTAGACCAGGTCCGGAAAGAAATACACCAACAGGCCCATGCCGATCAGGCTGCCGAAAAACAGCAGGCTGGCGACCAGTACAAAGCGCCATTGGCTTCTGACCAGTCTCGGAAAGTCGGCGAGGACGAAACTCAACAGATGGGCGCCCAATTGGCTGTGGTGCCGATACAGCTGTTGATGGCCGCGCATGGCCAGTTGTTGCAACGGGTCTACCAGATGGCTGCTGTAGCCGCGATCTTGTGCCAAGGCCAATTGATGGCAGATTCGGCGATAGTCGCTGGCGAATGTCTCGCAGGCCTTGCTCTTCGCTTTACCGCGCTCCAGCGTGTCCAACTGTTGGGCGAAGCGCTGCCAGTCGGATTGATAGCGACTTTCGAACAGGCTCTGTTTCATGTTGGCCCCAACAGGCCGCGAGCGATGCCATTAAGGTGCGCAACGGCCTGATCTGCCGGGATCTGCAAGGGCTCCGCAAGAATCGCGGCCAACTCCTGGGTGCGTTCGGCGGACAGGCTGGCCTGCCGTTCGGCGAAGCCCAGCAGCGCGCGTTGTTCATCCAGCGTCAGGGCGAAGGGTGCAACCCGGGGCAAAGCCTGTGGCAGCGTTGGGCGCAGGATGGGAGGGTCGCAATAGATCACCAGGGTGCCTGCGGCCAGATCGCCCAGACGTTTGAAGGTGGGGTGTTGCAGGCAGCTTACGGCGCCCAGAAAGTAACCGAAGGGCAGCATGTCGACGAAACGCAGCAGGTTGCGAGTCAATGAAGCGGTCCAGCCAATCGGCGTGCCATCGTCGTGAACCACGCGCAGCCCCATGATCTGCTTGCCGAGGGTGCGCCCTTGATTCAGCACCTCGAACAGGACCATGTACCACCAGGTGCCCAGGAACAACACGAGCGCACTCAGGCCCATGCCGAACCTGTCGAACAGACTAAGGAAGATGAACAGCCCGCCCATGATCAGCCCACGAATCAACATATCGAGGGTAAAGGCCAGTGTGCGAGGCACCAGCCCCGCCGGGCGCAGGATCAGATCGATGCCTTCCGGGGTTTCAATGCGGGCGCGGGTATCCAGTGGCGCGTGCGGCGCTGCAATCCTTGGCAAAACTGGCTGGAGGGGCATTATCGAGAGGTGCACGCCTGAAGACAAAACCCGATGCTAGCCAGCGCGGGCCATTGAAGCAACCGATTGGCCATTTATGCTGCACACCCCCTACACTTTGCCGGTCTTCTGTTCAGGAATAGCCCGTGACCTCCAGCATTTTTTGGTACGACTATGAAACCACCGGTATCAACCCGCGCAATGATCGTGCGCTTCAGGTTGCCGGTATCCGCACGGACGCTGAGCTCAATGAGATCGCTGCGCCCATCAATATTTATTGTCAGCCGAGCGAGGACATCCTGCCGCACCCGGCGGCGTGCCTGATCACCGGCATCACCCCCGACCGCCTGGCCGAGCACGGCTTGAGCGAAGCCGCGTTCATGACCCGGGTACACGCCGAACTGTCGGCGCCAGGCACGTGTGGCGCGGGCTATAACACCTTGCGTTTCGACGATGAAGTGACTCGCTATAGCTTGTACCGCAACTTCTTCGATCCTTATGCGCGGGAGTGGCAGGGCGGCAATAGCCGTTGGGATTTGATCGACGTCGTACGAACAGCGTATGCGTTGCGTCCTGAAGGGATCATCTGGCCCGAGGAAGATGGGCGAGTGACCTTGAAGCTTGAGCGTCTGACCGCCGCCAATGGCATTGATCACGGTCAGGCTCACGATGCGTTGTCCGATGTGCGCGCCACTATTGCCTTGGCACGTTTGATTCGTGAGAAGCAGCCGAAACTGTATGACTACCTGTTTCAACTGCGCAGCAAGCAGCGAGTGCAGGATCAGATTCGATTGATTCAACCGCTGGTACACATTTCGGGGCGCTTTTCCGCGGCGCGCAGTTACTTGGGCGTGGTACTGCCACTGGCCTGGCACCCGCACAATCGAAATGCGCTAATTGTCTGTGACCTGCATCTAGACCCTGCGCCTTTGCTTGAACAGGACGTCGATACATTGCGCCAGCGCTTATATACCCGGCGAGATGATCTGGCCGCCGGTGAGTTACCGGTGCCGCTCAAGCTATTGCATGTAAACCGCTGCCCGGTGGTCGCACCTCTCAACGTGTTACGCGCGGAGGATCAGCAGCGCTTGCAGTTGGACATGGGGCACTATCAGGCGCGCGTACGGCAGTTAACTGACACGCAGGGACTTTGGCAGGATAAATTGAAAGCCATTTATGCGCGTGAAAATTTCACGCCCAGCGAAGATCCCGAGCAGCAGTTATATGACGGATTCTTTGGCGATCGTGATAAACGCTTGTGTGAACAAGTACGTACTGCCGACCCGCAACAATTAGCCCGCGACGAGTGGCCCTTCGATGATGAACGGCTGCCTGAATTACTCTTCAGGTATCGCGCCAGGAACTTTGCCGAGACCTTGACTGCCCAGGAGCAACAGCGCTGGCATGCATTTTGTCAGCAGCGCTTATCGAGTGCTGAGAGCGGGGCGCCTAATACCTTACACAGCTTTACACAGTCCCTGGTCGAGTTATCCCTTAGTGCTACGCCTGAGCAGCTTAAGGTACTGAGCCAATGGCAGGACTATGCCCAGCAACTGCGCGAGCGCTTCAACCTCTGAAGGGCAGGCCGGCTGGGGCTTGGACATTTTTTGTAATAAAATTATTGTAATAAAACGCCGATAATAAAAAACGCCAGCAAGCTGGCGTTTTTTATGAGCCGTCATGACTGACGGCCGGTAGTCATTTAGCCCAGCAGAGTTGCCCAGCCTTCAACTACGTCACCGCCCCACTTGGCTTTCCACTCTTTCAGAGTCTTGTGGTTGCCGCCTTTGGTTTCAATGACTTCGCCGTTGTGCGGGTTTTTGTACTGCTTGACCTTGCGAGCACGCTTGGTGCCGGTAGTTTTCACGGCGCCGCGAGGAGTCTTGCTAACTTTGGATTCTGGATCAAGCAACGCGATGATGTCGCGCAGCGATTTTTGATATTCGCCCATCAGGGTGCGCAGTTTGCCTTCGAATTCCAGCTCGGTTTGCAGTTTGTCGTCTTGCGACAGATTCTTCAAACGGGCTTGCAGTTCTTTGATGGCTTCTTCTGTGGCACGGTATTCGTTGATCAGGGACATGAGGGCTACCTTATGTTGTGAGGGTGGTAGGGAGACTGTGACGCAATAATAGTCAGACAGTTTGATCAAGTAAACATTAAAGAAAAGTTTTAGGGCAATTATTTATAAATTTGTCATGTGCTACAGCGTGACAAAACTTGATAATCCACCGTGGGCTGTAAATAGCGTCCGAATAATGGCCCTTTATAGCGCAGGGCCTCTGCCGGCATAGGGCTGTAGGACATGGGAACGCGGCGACGCCTGGACTGGCGAGACAGGGTGGTTTCAGGCTCGGCGAGAAGGAGTACTGCAGTTTTTCCGCGCAGTCGCTAGAATAGCGACCTTTGCGAAGTTCTGGAGTTTTTCCCTCATGCGCACTTTTCGGCTAGTGATTGCTTGCCCGGACCGCGTCGGCATCGTTGCTAAAGTCAGTAACTTTTTGGCCGCCTATAATGGCTGGATTACCGAAGCGAGCCATCATTCGGACAATCTCAGTGGCTGGTTCTTTATGCGTCACGAGATTCGTGCCGCTACATTGCCCTTTGAACTTGAGGCGTTCCGCAAGGCCTTCGCGCCGATTGCCGAAGAGTTCTCCATGAACTGGCGCATCACTGATTCGGCGCAGAAGAAGCGTGTGGTGTTGATGGCCAGTCGTGAATCCCATTGCCTGGCGGATCTGTTGCATCGCTGGCATACCGATGAACTGGACTGCGAAATCAGCTGCGTGATTTCAAACCATGAAGACCTGCGCAGCATGGTCGAGTGGCATAAAATCCCCTATTACCATGTACCGGTGGACTCAAAGGACAAGGAGCCGGCGTTCGCCGAAGTCTCTCGTCTGGTCAAGCACTATGAGGCGGACGTAGTGGTACTGGCGCGTTACATGCAGATCTTGCCGCCGCAACTGTGCCGCGAGTATGCGCATCAGGTGATCAACATTCATCACAGCTTCTTGCCGTCATTTGTAGGGGCCAAGCCTTATCACCAGGCGTCGCTGCGTGGCGTGAAGCTGATCGGCGCGACCTGTCACTACGTGACTGAAGAGCTCGATGCGGGTCCGATCATCGAACAGGACGTAGTGCGCGTCAGCCATCGTGACAGCATCGAGAACATGGTGCGCTTCGGCCGCGATGTGGAAAAAATGGTGCTGGCACGCGGGCTTCGTTATCACCTGGAAGACAGGGTGCTGGTGCATGACAACAAGACAGTTGTGTTTGACTAGTCTCAAGCACCTGAATTGCCGCCGTTCGCTCTCATCAAACTAATTTTTAATTATTTAAAAACAATGAGTTGGCGCTGGTCTTGATGTGTATATCCGGCATTTGGGTGTGCTGGAATTACGGTTTCGCTCTTACAGCGAGAAACCTTTTACAAGCGCCTAAAAGGTACCCCAAAACGCTTGCCCCTCCATGCGGATCCTCGCCTAGGCTCGGATTTCCCTCGCTCCGGCGTTGCTCCGGGGGTCGCCGCAAGGGGCCATCCCTGGCCCCGTGCGGCTTACTCGGCATCCTTGCCTCGTCACCCCCTGCGCAACGCCTGCGCTCGGCCTCCTGGAAACGGGGCCTGACCGTAATTCGGCAGTCAATTCACTCAAAAATCAAAGGCAAATCAAGACCCCGGTGGGAGCGAATTTATTCGCGAAGGCGGCTTACCTGACACACCACCACCAATCACAACCCAGTTTGCTGCGCGACAGCGCAGCGTCGAAGACGCGACGAGGCCTTCCACGGACATGCCGAAACAATAATCAGGCGTGTTTCAGGCGCATCAGCTTGTTCAGCAACGGTCGCCCAACCAACATTAAAAACACCGGTCCGCCCGCGATCAAGTAGAAGTAGTACGTCACCGCCCGCCAGATCAGGATCGCGGCGGCGGCTGTGGACTTGCCAACTATCGGCGCCAGCAGTGCGGCAGATGTCAGTTCTGCAGCGCCTGCGCCGCCGGGCAATAGGCTCAGTTGCCCGGCGCTCAGTGACAGCATCTGAATCAGAAAACTCCAGGCCCACTGAATGTCCACGCCCAAACCGCGCAAGGCCAGGTACAGCACGCTATAGCGCAAGCCCCAATGCAGGCAGGTCAGCACGAACACCTGCGCCAGTTTTCTCCGGGGTAGCTTCAACGTGTCGACAAACGCGTTGCGAAAGTGCAGCAGTTTGCGTGCCCAGTGCCGACGGGTCGTGGCGCTGGTCTTGAAGCGTTTGAGCAGGCCTCCGTTGAGTTTGATGATCTGCCGATGATAGCGGGCGAAGCCGAGGCACAGGCACAGCCCACACAGCATCAGAGCCGCACTCAGGCTGAGCATCCACTCCAGCTTCTGACTAAGTTTGTGAAACAGCGTGTACAGCAGAATACCCAGCAGGGCACACAGGAAAAACAGCAGATCGCTGAGTTGGTCGGTGGCGAAGACTGCGCTGCTTTTAGCCGGACGTACGCCATTGCGCGATAGCAAGGCCATTAATGTCAGTGGCCCGCCACTGCCGCCAGGCGTCGCGCAAATGGCGAACTCAGTGGCCATGACCATTCCGAGGCTTTTCAGTGGGCTTAACTCGCCGAGGCTATCACCGAGCAATAGGCGCAAGCGCAGCGCGTTCAAGCCCCAGCACACAACGATCATGCCAAGCATTCCCAATAGCAGGTCCAGGGGGAAGCTGCGCAGGCGCAGGAACATCTCACTGCCGCCCAATACAAACGGAATCAGGATGGCGGCGAGCAGGCCCGCTAATAACCAGGCAAGTCGTTTCACGCGGCTGAACTCAGGGCTGGACGCTGAGTGGCAAGCCAGTGCGCTTTGGTCATGGGTGTGCGACCGCTCTGCATCAGTCGTTTTAGAGTCTGCAGCCAGTAGGTACGGGAAAATTCATGGCGCATGTCGACCGGGTGCAATCCCAGGCGAATGGTCGAGGCTGCCTGAAACTTTTGCTCAAGGCGGTTGCTGACGATTTTTGACACGGCGCGCCGCCAAGGGCTGCGTGCGCTCCAGACAATGCTAGGGGCTTCGACGCGGGAAAAATCTGGCAGCCGATACAGATGCTGACGATCACTGGTGTAGTGCAGAGGTAGCCGTCGCAAGGCTTCTCGCGTGCCTTCACTCATCAGCCAGGCAGGGGCGATGAATCCGTGGAGCGGCCAGCCTAAGCGCTGAAATAATTCGATTCCGGCGTGCAGGCGCGCCAACGCCTGGTCACGGTCCAGGGCATAAAACTCGCCTTCCCACGTGAAAATGCGCCGCATGAAATAGTCGTGCGGTGTGCGCGGCGGCGGGCTGTCGTCGCAATGGTAGTAGCCATGCAGGGCCAGTTCGTCACCATGGGCAATGCGAGTTTCCAGTACGCGCTGAAAGTGATTGTCAGTGCTTACCGCGTTGCGTTTATGAAAGTCGGGAACCACTAACAGTGTCATCGGGATATTGCCCAAAGCGTCGATGGCTTGAACAAAAGGCTGGTAGTCGGCCCAGGTTTCTGGCGCCACATCATGAAGGACCAGCAGTACGCTACGCTCGGTGTCAGACATGAGTGAGCACCGGCAAACGACTGCCCAGGACAGCTTGATAATGTTCAAGCAGGCCCTCGACCACGGTGTCCCACGCGTATCGCTGTTCGACATACTGTCGCGCCTGGTAGCCTTTTTGCACGCTGTCGTGGCTGAACAGCTCTCGTACGGCGCTGGCCATGGACAAAGGATTGTTCGGCTCGCAGAGCAGGCCACACGCGTCAGGAACTATTTCGGAAAAAGCGCCAGCCGCCACCGCGATGACCGGAATGCCACTGGCCATGGCTTCGAGAATCACCAGGCCGAAGGTTTCCTGATCGCCTGCATGCAGTAAGGCATCGGCGCTGGCCAGTAATCGGGCGATTTCGTTGGCGGGGCAGAAATGACCGATGACCGACACATTGTCTGGAACCACATCAGGCATATGCGAGCCGACCAGCAACAGGTGATAGCCGGCGCCCAGTTGTCTCATGCAGTCGAGCAGTACGGGGAGATTCTTTTCGCGCGAACCACGTCCGGCAAAAATCAGCAGACGCGTGTGTTCGGCCAATCCCAGTTCGGCTCTGAGGCCAGGATCACGCAGGTTCGGCGTAAACGTCACAAGGTCTACACCCAACGGTTGCACATGCACATTCTCGACGCCCAATCTGATCAGCTTGTCGGCCATGATGGTACTGGGCGCTAATACCCGGTCGAAGTTGTTGTACAGCTTGCTGACATAGGTCTCGACATTAGTGCCGAGCCAATTACCGATGCGATTACTGACCAGCATCGGTAAATCGGAGTGATAGAAGCCAATGACCGGTACATCCAGTTGGCGACGTGCGTCCAGTGCGGCCCATGCAGTCAGGTAAGGATCGCCGACTTCGATGAGGTCGGGCTGCAGGTCTTTCAGGACATTGCGCCACGGCGCGAGGCGGAGAGGAAAGCGATAGCCATTACCGAAGGGCAGGGCCGGTGCAGGCACCTTATAAATGCCGTCTTTGTTGCTCAGGCTGGCGCCGGGGATCAAGAGGCTGTGACGAACGCCCGAATAACGTCCCAGGCGACGATGTTTTGCATCTAAATAAGTGCGCACGCCACCGCTGGCTGGGGCGTAGAACATGGTCATGTCAGCGATATGCACGGTAATAGTCCCTCCGCTCCATGGTTGTTCCTAAGGTTGACCACTGAGAAGAATAGATGTTCGGTGCGAAAAGGTAAGACGTTAGGGTCTGTTGACGTTTGGGGCCTCCGTCGCGGTCGTCACCAAACGTCAACAGACCTAGGGGACAGCGCCAAACTTAAACGTCCGGTACTGCTTTATAGGGTCGCTGCGAATCGAGGCTGACAGGCCAAAAAAAAGTGCCCAATAGGGCACTTTTTTTGAACCGTGTTATTCAAGCCAGCGCTTTTGACGCCAGCCAGAACAACCCTGCCGACAGCAGGATGGTCGCTGGCAGGGTCAAGACCCAGGCCAGGATAATGGCGCGCACGGTGCCACCTTGCAAACCGCTTTTGTTCGCGACCATGGTCCCGGCGACGCCAGAGGACAGGATATGGGTGGTCGAAACCGGCAGGCTGAAGACGTTAGCCAGGCCGATGGCGAGGGTGGTGGTGATTTGTGCCGACATACCTTGGGCATAGGTCATGCCTTGCTTGCCGATTTTTTCGCCGATGGTCAGCACCACGCGTTTCCAGCCAATCATGGTGCCCAGGCCCAAGGCCAGGGCGACGGCGAGAATGACCCAGAATGGCGCATATTCAGTGGTTGCCGTCAGGTCTTTACGAAGCTTTTCAAGGTCGGATTTTTCACGGGGAGCCAAGTTGGAAAGCTTGCCGACTTTTCGGGCGGTGTCATCCATACAGAGCAGGTAGCGACGCACTTCGATGCGGCTGTCCGTCGACAGTGAGTGATAGTCGACAACGCCTTTAAGCGTGCTGAGCAGGGCGTTGATGGTCGGTTCGGTTTGCTCCGGGTTGCAACTGAAGCGCTCCGGCAAGTCGCCTTCCTTCGATTTGCCCAAGGCCAGGAACTCACTCAGGGTCGCGCTGTTGCGCTGATAGAACTGGCTCAGGTGCAAGGTTGCATCGCGGGTGCGTTCGATCTGGTAGGTGGTGCTGCTCAGGTCGAGAACGAACTGGCTTGGCACTATGCCAATCAGCACCAGCATGATCAGGCCGATACCTTTCTGACCGTCGTTGGAGCCGTGCACGAAACTGACCGTCATGGCGGAAACCACCAATACCAGGCGGTTCCAGAAAGGCGGGTGCTTCTTGTCGTCCATCTTGCGACGCTGGTCAGGTGTCTTGTGCATCTTTGACAGCGGGCGCCACCATTTCAGAACAAGCAGCACCAGACCCGCGACGATGAAGCCTGCCAGCGGCGAAAATACCAGCGACGAACCGATATCGATCGCTTTCTGCCAATTGACGCCATCGGCCAGTGGAATGTGGTTGATCATTGCATTGGCGAGCCCGACGCCCAGAATCGAGCCAATCAGGGTGTGCGAACTGGAAGCCGGGATCCCGAAATACCAGGTGCCCAGGTTCCAGGTGATCGCCGCTGCGAGCAACGAGAACACCATGGCCAGGCCGTGTCCGGTATTCACATTGATCAGCAGTTCGACAGGCAGGAGGTGGACGATGGCATAAGCCACACCTACACCGCCCAGCAATACGCCGAGAAAATTGAACGCACCAGAAAGGAATACAGCCAGGTGGGGCGGCATGGCTTTGGTGTAGATGACAGTGGCTACTGCGTTAGCGGTGTCATGAAAGCCGTTGATGAACTCGAACGTGAGAACGAAGGCCAGGGCCAGCAGCAAGCTCACAAGCACCCAAGCATCTAGCCCGCTGAATAAATCGATCATGAAGGTTTACTGACCCGGTCGTAAGGGGGCGCGATTATGCCAGAAAACCCTATAAATCGATGCACTTGCTATCAATCGGTAACATTTTTCAACGAAATGGATACTCGTTTCAACAAAACAGATGATCACAGCTACCGCCTTTCAGGCTACCCGGAAGGTAGCCCTGCGTTCATTTTCGCCTCAAGCCTCAGCAAACAGGGCTCTGCGCCCGCCAGGACAGGGGCGCACCGCAAGCCACAGCTGATTTTAGCCGCAACGGCTAAGGTGCTTCCTTGAGGTCTTTTTCCATCTTCTGTAGTTCTTGCTGGAAAGCCTGATCGAGAAGGCTGGCTCTTTTGCGCCAAGGCTTACGTTCGGGCTCTGGTTGTGCGGCGTAGGTGGTGACTTCCCCGCCGTATACATCCTTGTAACGTTGTTCCTGGCGCTCAAGTTCCACGCGCAGTTCATCTTTCGTCACAGTGTTACCTAATAAAGTCGAAATTAATTCTGGTGAAAACGCAGAGCTCTGAAAGTGTTTGCACAACGTATGTCCGGTCCATCGGGCTGTTTAAACAGCCTGACGTTCCTTTACAAATTGTGTGTAAACACCTTCTTGCTGCACGCGGCTACGGGCACCAGAAAAAAAGCTGTCGTAGCAACAGGTACGGATTGCGAGCGCGGTGGCTAACAATGGATCGGGAGCTCATCCGCGTAATAATAGAACGGTGCACTGGGCCAGTGCAGGGTTCACATGATTGGATCCACGCTTAGCGCGGTGGAGTTTCAATCACAGCGGGGCATTATAGCCAGTCGACTGAAGAACACTATCTCCAAGATAGTCCGTGCCGTCAACTTTATGTGCGTGTTTGTTACGATAAGTCTGCTGTCTGTACTATTTTTCTGTACGACAATTCTGAAGTTTAGACACAGGCTGAATACGGATGGAACTTCTTATCCGAGGCACTGGCTGTTTCCAATTGAGAATGTCAGTAGGGGCACGGGATAAGCCCGAAGCGCTCGTCGTATAGAACACAGGGGTAGGCATGTTTTATCAGGCGCAATAGCGCAGCGGTTCTCCCGTGGTGCCGGAAGAGGCTGCGTATCGGGTAGCGTTGCGCTCGTGTACGGCGCTGAAAGAAAACGGCCTCGCTTCGTGGGCAAGGCCGTGCCGATGGACTTCTCGTGGGTACCTGACCAGTATTTCCAAGAAGCCACTTTAGCGGCGTGTGAAAGGTATAAGGATAAAGGCGACGGGTCAATTGCGATTATCGGTCATTGGTTCGATAATCGCCCGAGGTGGCCCGATGAATTCCGTAGTGAAGAGGCATGAAGGGCTTTGTATACGGCCTGAAAAGGCGTCGATAGGCGGTGTTAGGGATGAACGATCAACTGCGCAACTCATTTTCTTCGCTGGCGCCACCGATCGTTGCGTCGCCAGCCAAGCGTATTCAGGCGCTGACCGGCGACCCGGATTTCATGACGTCTCTGGCCAGAGGGTTGGCGGTGATCCATGCCTTTCAGGAGCGTAAGCGTCAATTGACCATTGCTCAGATCAGCCATCGCACGGAAATCCCCCGCGCTGCTGTACGCCGTTGCCTGCATACGTTGATTAAACTGGGCTACGCCACCAGTGATGGTCGGTCCTACTCGCTATTGCCTAAAGTCCTGACGTTGGGGCATGCCTATCTGTCATCGACGCCGCTTGCAATCTCGGCCCAACCCTATCTGGACCGCATGAGCGATCAATTGCATGAGGCCTGCAATATGGCGACCCTCGAAGGCGACGATATTCTCTATATCGCTCGTTCAGCCACGACCCAGCGATTGATCTCGGTGGATCTGTCCGTGGGCGGACGGTTGCCGGCCTATTGCACGTCCATGGGGCGCATTCTGTTGGCGGCGCTGGACGATGTTTCGCTGCGTGAATACCTCGATCACGTCGACCTGCAACCCAAAACCAGCCGCACATTATCGACACCCGAGGATTTGCTGGAATGTCTGCAACAGGTTCGCCAACGGGGTTGGTGCATCGTTGACCAGGAACTAGAGCAAGGTCTGCGCTCGATTGCCGTACCGGTCTATGACGCGTCCGGTCAGGTGTTGGCCGCCCTCAACGTCAGCACCAGCGCCGGACGCGTGGCCCGCACGGAACTGGAGCAGCGGTTTCTGCCGATCATGCTCGATGCCAGCCGCGATCTGAGTGCGCAGCTATTTACCTGATGCGCTGAATACAGGGTGTCTGATCGATTCGTTCGCGAAGAGCCGGCACTCTCAGTCGTTATCTTAATTTGTGCGATTAACGAACAGTTAGTCGATTATCGGATTGTTTGCCCCTTCGCTCAGGCATAACCTGATTCGCATTCCAGCGCAGTTAACGGCGCTATTTATTGAGTGTGATGCAAGATTGGGAGCAACTCCATGGCTGAAATTCTTTCTCTGCACGATGCCGTGAAGCAATTCGTCAACGATGGCGACACCGTTGCACTGGAAGGCTTCACCCATCTGATTCCCACCGCTGCGGGCCACGAGATCATTCGTCAGGGTAAAAAAGACCTGACCCTGGTACGCATGACCCCCGACTTGATCTATGACCAATTGATCGGTGCCGGTTGTGCGAAAAAACTGATTTTCTCTTGGGGCGGCAACCCTGGTGTTGGTTCCCTGCATCGCTTGCGTGATGCGGTCGAGAAACAGTGGCCGCACGCGATGGACATCGAAGAGCACAGCCATGCGGACCTGGCCAACGCCTACGTCGCGGGTGCGTCCGGGCTGCCTTTCGCGGTGTTGCGGGCTTACGCCGGTTCTGATCTGCCCAAGGTCAACCCGATGATCAAAACGGTCACCTGCCCCTTCACCGGAGAAGTGCTGGCCGCAGTCCCGGCTGTGCGCCCTGATATCACCGTGATTCATGCACAGAAAGCCGACCGTAAAGGCAACGTGCTGCTGTGGGGCATTCTTGGCGTGCAAAAAGAAGCGGCGCTGGCGGCCAAACGGTGCATCGTCACCGTCGAGGAAATCGTCGATGACCTCAAGGCCCCGATGAACGCCTGTGTACTGCCGACCTGGGCCCTGAGCGCCGTCTGCCTGGTACCGGGTGGCGCACATCCATCCTATGCCCATGGTTACTACGAGCGTGACAACCGCTTCTATCAAGCCTGGGACGCTATTGCTCGCGACCGCGACAGCTTCACTGCCTGGATTGCCGACTATATCCACGGCACTGCTGATTTCAATGAATTCAAAGCTCGGTTGGCTAGCGCTTCGGAGGCTCAATAAATGACTTACACCACCAATGAAATGATGACAGTCGCTGCAGCTCGTCGTTTGAAGAACGGTTCGGTCTGCTTCGTCGGCATCGGTCTGCCTTCCAAGGCCGCTAACCTGGCTCGGCTGACGTCTTCGCCGGACGTGGTACTGATTTACGAATCCGGCCCGATTGGCGCCAAGCCGAACGTGCTGCCGCTGTCGATTGGCGACGGCGAATTGGCGGAAACCGCCGACACCGTTGTCTCCACCAGCGAGATTTTTCGGTACTGGCTGCAAGGCGGCCGGGTTGACGTAGGTTTTCTGGGCGCCGCTCAGGTCGATCGCTTCGGCAACATCAATACCACCGTGGTGGGCGACTATCACAACCCTAAGGTCCGCTTGCCGGGAGCTGGCGGCGCGCCGGAGATTGCCGGTTCCGCGAAGCAGGTATTGATTATCCTCAAGCAGTCGGCGCGGGCATTCGTCAACAAGCTCGACTTCATCACCTCCGTCGGTCACGGCGAAGGCGGGGACTCGCGCAAGAGACTGGGCCTGCCCGGTGCTGGTCCTGTGGGGATCATCACTGACCTGTGCATTATGGAACCTGAGGCGGTTTCCAATGAGTTCGTGGTCACGACGCTGCACCCAGGCGTAACCCGCGAGCAAGTGATCGCTGCCACCGGTTGGGACGTGCGCTTTGCCGAGCATCTCGTGCATTCGGCTGAACCCACCGAAACTGAATTGACCGCGCTGCGTGATCTGGAAGCGCGTACCGCAATCGCACACGGTCAGGCACCGGGAGAAGCATGATGCGTGACGTTTATATCTGCGATGCGATTCGTACCCCCATCGGCCGTTTTGGCGGCGGCCTGTCGACGGTGCGTGCCGATGACCTGGCTGCGTTGCCGATCAAAGCATTGATGGAGCGTAACCCGTTGGTGAACTGGGACGAGGTGGACGAAGTATTTTTCGGCTGCGCCAACCAGGCTGGCGAAGACAACCGCAACGTGGCGCGTATGGCGGCCTTGCTGGCTGGCCTGCCGCAGACCATTCCGGGGGTGACGCTAAACCGCCTTTGCGCCTCGGGCATGGACGCAGTCGGCACCGCATTTCGCGCTATCGCCAGCGGTGAAATGGAGCTGGCCATTGCTGGCGGTGTTGAATCAATGTCCCGTGCGCCCTTTGTCATGGGCAAAGCCGATGCGGCGTTTTCGCGCAACATGAAGCTGGAAGACACCACCATCGGCTGGCGGTTTATCAACCCGCTGATGAAGGCGCAGTACGGCGTCGATGCCATGCCGCAGACCGGCGACAATGTTGCGGATGACTATAAGATTTCTCGTGCTGATCAGGATGCTTTTGCCCTGCGCAGCCAGCAGCGCACGGCCGCAGCTCAGGCCGCAGGCTATTTTGCTGAAGAAATCGTGCCGGTGCGCGTTATGCACAAAAAAGGCGAAACCATTGTTGCGCACGATGAACATCCTCGCGCTGATACCAGCCTGGAAACCTTAAGCAAGCTCAAACCGGTCAATGGGGCGGACAAAACCGTCACTGCGGGCAATGCCTCAGGCGTCAACGATGGCGCGGCAGCCATGATTCTGGCCTCGGCCGACGCCGTGAAAAAGCATGGTTTGACCGCACGGGCTCGGGTGCTGGGGATGGCCAGCGCAGCAGTCGCTCCGCGTGTGATGGGCATTGGCCCGGTGCCGGCAGTTCGAAAACTGGTCGAGCGTCTTGGCCTGGCAGTGACCGATTTTGATGTGATCGAACTCAATGAAGCCTTCGCCAGCCAAGGTCTGGCGGTGTTGCGTGAATTAGGTATTGCCGACGACGCACCGCAGGTCAATCCCAACGGTGGCGCGATTGCTTTGGGTCACCCCCTGGGCATGAGCGGCGCGCGCCTGGTATTGACGGCGTTGCATCAGCTAGAAAAAACGGGTGGCCGTAAAGGGCTGGCAACCATGTGCGTGGGGGTAGGGCAAGGCTTGGCGTTAGCCATCGAAAGAGTCTGATCTCACCGCTTACAAGCATCCAGGACAGGGCTGGCCTCCACGGCAGAAGAACCCTCTTCTGGATGATTGCGTTTTGTGCGGTCAGTTGATTACAGAATATGTCTAGAATGGGGTAGTTTCCCCTCAGAGTGAACGCCTAATGACAATAACAAGTACCGCCGTCTCCGAGCCCATGTATTACACCGGTGAGGAGCGCCGTAAGCGGATTTTTGCCATCGTCGGTGCCTCATCGGGCAACTTGGTCGAGTGGTTCGACTTTTACGTCTACGCCTTTTGTGCCATCTATTTCGCGCCAGCCTTCTTTCCCTCCGACGATCCGACCGTGCAGTTACTCAACACGGCGGGCGTATTCGCCGCTGGCTTTCTGATGCGCCCCATCGGCGGCTGGCTGTTTGGCCGGGTCGCGGACAAGCACGGCCGCAAGAACTCCATGATGATTTCGGTGCTGATGATGTGCGCCGGCTCATTGGTCATCGCCTGCCTGCCGACCTATGGCTCGATTGGCGCCTGGGCCCCGGCCCTGCTATTGGTGGCTCGGCTGTTTCAAGGCTTGTCCGTGGGCGGCGAATATGGCACCACGGCGACCTACATGAGCGAGGTTGCGCTCAAAGGGCAGCGTGGCTTCTTCGCTTCGTTCCAGTACGTGACCCTGATCGGCGGCCAGTTGCTGGCAGTGTTGACGGTGGTCATTCTGCAGCAGTTCCTCAGCACCGATGAGCTGCGTGCGTATGGCTGGCGCATCCCGTTCGTGGTGGGCGCCATCACGGCGGTGATCTCCCTGTTCCTGCGTCGCTCGCTCAAAGAAACCACGACGGCAGAAATGCGTCAGGACAAAGACGCCGGGAGCATGGCGGCGTTGTTCAGGGATCACAAAACAGCCTTTATCACCGTGCTCGGTTACACCGCCGGTGGTTCGCTGATTTTCTACACCTTTACCACCTACATGCAGAAATACCTGGTGAACACGGGCGGCATGGACGCCAAGGTCGCCAGTTACATCATGACCGGCGCGCTGTTCCTTTATATGTGCATGCAGCCACTGTTCGGTATGTTGGCGGACAAGATCGGTCGCCGTAACTCAATGCTGTGGTTCGGTGCGCTGGGTACGATTTTTACCGTACCGATTCTGATGACGCTAAAAGTCACGACCAACCCCTTCATTGCGTTTGTCCTGATCACGTTGGCGCTGGCAATTGTCAGCTTCTACACCTCGATCAGTGGTCTGGTGAAAGCTGAGATGTTCCCACCGCAAGTTCGCGCGCTAGGCGTCGGCCTGGCGTATGCCGTGGCTAACGCGATCTTTGGCGGCTCGGCCGAATACGTTGCGCTGAACCTGAAGAACATGGGCATGGAGAGCAACTTCTACTGGTACGTGACCGTCATGATGGCGATCGCTTTCCTGTTCAGCTTGCGCTTGCCGAAACAACCAACGTACCTGCATCACGATCTTTGATTGTTCCGCGCGCGCCTCAAGGGGCGTGCGTCATTCAGATGATGCGTTTATGTAACGCGTCCGAAGGAGGCTGCTGTGGGATTTGTACAATGTGCCGATGGTCAACTGCACTATCAACTTGATGGCCCGGAAGATGCTCCGGTACTGGTTTTGTCCAATTCGTTGGGCACCGACCTGCATATGTGGGACACCCAGTTGCCGACCTTCGGCAAATACTTCCGTGTCCTGCGCTACGACACCCGAGGACACGGTCGCTCGCTGGTGACGCCGGGCCCTTACAGCATCGAGCAATTGGGTCGGGATGTGCTGGCGTTGCTCGACGGATTGAATATTGAGCAAGTGCATTTCTGCGGGTTGTCCATGGGCGGACTGATTGGCCAATGGCTGGGCATTCATGCCAATGAGCGGCTGCACAAGCTGGTGCTGTGCAACACTGCGGCTAAAATCGGCGGTCCTGAGACCTGGGATCCGCGAATTGAAACCGTCCTGCGCGATGGCCCGGCGGCGATGGTCGCGCTGCGTGATGCGTCAATCGCGCGCTGGTTCACGCCTGAGTACGCCGCCGCCCACCCGGATCAGGCCAAGCGCATTACCGATATGCTCGCGGCAACCTCGCCTGGCGGTTATGCCGCCAACTGCGCAGCCGTACGCGACGCCGATTTCCGCGATCACCTGGGTTCGATCAGCGTGCCGACGCTGGTCATCTCCGGTACCCAGGACGCAGTGACGCCGCCAGCCGGCGGGCGTTTTATCCACGACCACGTCGAGGGCTCCGAGTACGAAGAAGTCCATGCGGCGCACCTGTCCAACGTAGAGGCCGGTGAGGTGTTTACCAGTCGGGTGTTGGCGTTTTTGTTGAGCTGAGATTGATCGAAATAAGAGGGTGCGTCAGTAACCCTGCCCGTGCAGGCTGTGTGAAAACTACTGCAGGCTGGGCGACTTCGGCGCTACGCACACAATACTGCGTTAAAAACAGGCTCGCGCGCGAGTCCGATCGGAATGCTCATTTACAACCCGTAGACTCGAGTGCGAGCCCAGTCCGCTTCCTCGCCTGTTTTTGCCTTGTCTTGCCTTCGCTCGCTACGTTTTCACACAGCCTGCGTGGGAACAGGCTTGCCTGTGAAGCGGACGACACGGTTTTGCTGATTCACATCCAATAAAAAACCCACCAGACGGTGGGTTTTTTTATGCAGCGCTGAAACTAGAACAGTCTGGTTTCAGGCACATCACCGGTCGCAGGCTTGGCCTGTCCGGTTTGTTCGTACCAACCGCCACCCAAGGCCTTGTACAGATTGACCTCGCTGGTCAGCTGCGAAAGGCGGTTGCTGATCAGTGCCTGCTGCGCGCTGAACAACGAGCGTTGGGCATCGAGGAAGGTCAGGTTACTGTCGATCCCGATCCGGTAGCGACGCTCGGCCAGGCGGTAGTAGTCCTGGTCGGCAGCGACCAGATCACGTTGGGCCTGGAGCTGATTGTTGAACGTTTGACGCGAGGCCAGGCCGTCGGAGACTTCCTGGAACGCGGTCTGGATGGCTTTCTCGTAGTTAGCGACGCCGATGTCTTTCTGGATTTTCGAGTAGTCCAGGCTGGCACGAAGGCTGCCCGCGTTGAAAATCGGCAGATTGATTTGCGGCTGGAACAACCAGGTACCGGACCCGCCTTTGAACAGCCCGGACAGGTCCGCGCTACCGGTGCCAGCACTGGCTGTCAGGCTGATGCTCGGGAAGAACGCGGCGCGTGCGGCGCCGATGTTGGCGTTGGCAGCCTTGAGCTGATGTTCCGCTTCAAGGATGTCCGGGCGCCGTTGTAGCAAGTCCGACGGCAAGCCCACTGGCATGTCTGCGAGCAGGTCGGCATTGAGTGGCTGACCCGCCGGCAGGTCGGCTGGCAGACCCGTGCCCAACAGTAGGGTCAGGCCGTTCAGGTCCTGAGCGACCAGGCGTTGGTACTGCGCCAGATTGACTCGGGCGCCTTCGACCGATGTACGCGACTGGGCCAGGTCGAGTGCCGAGGCCACGCCGACTTCGGCGCTGCGAGCGGTGAGCCTGTAGCTCTCTTCGAAGGCATGCAGCGTGTCTTGGGTCAGCTTGTACAGTTCTTTGTCGGCCTGCCAGGTCAGGTAAGCATTGGCGACACTGGCCACCAGGCTGATCTGCGTGCTGCGTCGGGCTTCCTCGCTGGAGAAGTAAGTCTCCAACGCTTGCTCGCTGAGGCTGTGAACGCGACCGAACAGGTCCAGCTCATAGGCGCTGACGCCCAGGGTGGCCGAATACTGACTGCTGATCACTGCTTTACCGGACTGCGACAGGTCAGCCGGAACCCGCTGACGGGTACTGCTGGCATTGGCCGAAACGGCCGGGTACAAATCGGCACGCTGAATACGGTATTGCGCGCGGAAGGCCTCGATGTTCAGCGCCGCGACGCGCAGGTCACGGTTGTTGACCAGCGCACTCTGGATCAGCTGTTGCAGGGCCGGGTCCTGAAAGAACTGGCGCCAGCCTTGCTCGGCAGCGGCGACGGCGGCCGATTCGGTTGGCGAGTAAGCCGGGCCTTGCGGCCATTGCGCTGGCACCGGCGCTGCTGGCTGGTTGTAATCGGGGATCAACGAGCAGCCACCAAGAATGAACGCGGTGATTGCCAGAGAGATCAGGGACTTGCTCATTGGCCAGCCTCATCGTGTGGAATTTCTGTCGGTTTGACCTTGCTTTTGAACAGCGAGGATATCGAAACGAAAAACAACGGCACCCAGAAAATCGCCAGCACCGTGGCTGTAATCATACCGCCGATTACCCCGGTACCGATTGAGTGTTGGCTGCCCGAGCCTGCACCCGTTGAAATCGCCAGCGGGACCACACCGAGGATGAATGCCATGGACGTCATCACGATTGGCCTTAACCGCATGCGGCAGGCTTCGATCGCCGCCTCCGTATAGGATTTCCCTTGCTCATGCAGCTCCTTGGCGAACTCAACGATCAGAATGGCATTTTTCGCCGACAGCCCAACCGTGACCAACAAGCCCACCTGGAAGAATACGTCGTTGGACAAGCCTCGCAGGCTGGTGGCAATCAACGCACCGATAACCCCCAAGGGCACCACCAGCATGACCGAGATCGGAATCGACCAGCTTTCATACAGGGCCGCCAGACAGAGGAACACCACCAGCAGCGACAGGGCGTACAGCGCGGGCGCCTGAGAGCCGGACAGGCGTTCTTCATAGGACAGACCGGTCCATGAATAACCGATACCGGCCGGTAGTTTCTTGGCGATGGCTTCGACTTCGTCCATGGCCTGGCCGGTGCTGTAGCCCGGTGCAGGTACACCCAGCACTTCTTCAGCTGTCACGCCGTTGTAACGCGACAGTTTCGGCGAGCCATACACCCACGTACCGCTGGCGAAGGAAGCGAACGGCACCATCTCGCCAGAAGCGTTGCGCACATACCACTTCTTCAAATCTTCAGGCGTCATCCGGCTACCGGCTTCACCCTGGACGTAGACCTTCTTGACTCGACCGCGGTCGATGAAGTCGTTGACGTAGCTGCCACCCAGCGCAATCGACAGTGTGGTGTTGATGTCCGACATCGTCACGCCCAAGGCGTTGGCGCGCTCGTCATCGATGACCAACTGATACTGCGGTTCATCGTTCAGACCATTGGGCCGTACACCCGCCAGAATCTTGCTTTGGGCGGCCAGACCGAGGAACTGATTACGCGCTTCCATCAGCTTGGCATGACCGAGTCCAGCCTGATCCTGCAGGTAAAAGTCAAAGCCTGTAGCGTTACCCAGTTCCAGTACCGAAGGCGGAACGACAGCGAATGACATCGAGTCCCGGAAGCTGAAGAAGTGTGCCTGGGCACGCTTGGCCAGCGCGAACACGCTGTTCTCTGCTGAACGCTCGTCCCATGGTTTGAGCAGGATGAAGGCCAGGCCGGAACTCTGACCGCGTCCGGCGAAGTTGAAGCCGTTAACGGTGAACACTGACTTGACCGCCGCACCTTCCGAGTCGAGCAGATAGGCGCGCATTTTGTCGAGAACGTCCTGAGTCCGTTCGGAGGAGGAGCCGGCCGGCGTCTGCACCTGGGCGAAGATCACACCCTGATCTTCCTCTGGCAGGAATGCGCTCGGGATGCGGGTGAACATAAAGACCATCCCGGCGAAAATCAGGGCGTAGCCCAGGAATGCCGGGATTTTGTGCTTGATCATGTTGCCCACGCCGCGTTCGTAACTCAGTACGCTACGGTCGAAGGTGCGGTTGAACCAACCGAAAAAACCACGTTTCGGTTGGCCATGTTTTTCGTGGTCGATCGGTTTGAGCAGGGTGGCGCACAATGCTGGAGTGAAGATCAGTGCAACCAGCACCGAGAGCGCCATGGCCGAAACAATGGTGATCGAGAACTGCCTGTAGATCACCCCGGTGGACCCGCCGAAGAACGCCATTGGTAGCAGAACCGCCGACAGTACCAGCGCAATACCGACCAGAGCTCCCTGAATCTGCCCCATGGATTTGCGTGTCGCGTCTCTGGGCGAGAGCTTCTCTTCGGCCATTACCCGCTCAACGTTCTCCACCACCACAATCGCATCGTCTACCAGCAAGCCGATGGCCAGCACCATGCCGAACATGGTCAGGGTGTTAATGGTGAACCCGGCGGCCGCGAGGATACCGAACGTACCGAGCAATACCACTGGCACCGTCATTGTGGTGATGATCGTGGCACGCAAGTTTTGCAAGAACAGGTACATCACCAGGAACACAAGGATGATGGCTTCTACTAGCGTATGGACTACGCCGGAAATCGATTCGGTGACCACTGGCGTGGTGTCATACGGGTACACCGCTTTCATGCCAGGCGGAAAGAAAGGTTCCAGCTGGGCAACGGTGGCGCGGATCGCTTTCGCGGTGTCCAGTGCGTTGGCGCCGGTGGCGAGTTTGATTGCAAGGCCGGAAGCCGGCTTACCGTTGAACTGAGCACTGACGCTATAGTTCTCGCCTCCCAGACCGACACTGGCGACATCTTTCAGTCGTACCTGAGAGCCATCAAGGTTGACCTTGAGCAGGATTTTTTCGAACTGTTCGGCAGTCTGTAGACGGGTTTTGCCGATGATAGTGGCGTTCAGCTGTTGGCCGGGAAGCGCGGGTAGACCGCCGATTTGGCCCGATGAAACCTGAACGTTCTGAGCTGCGATGGCGGTTTTAACGTCCACCGGGGTCAGCTGGAAGTTGTTCAGCTTGGCTGGATCAAGCCAGATACGCATGGCGTACTGGGCGCCGAAGACCTGGAAGTCACCCACACCGGACGTACGGGAGATAGGGTCCTGCATGTTCGACACAATGTAGTTGGCCAAGTCATCCTTGGTCATGCTGCCATCTTCGGACACCAGGCCGATAACCATCAGGAAGTTTTTCACCGCCTTGGTCACGCGAATACCTTGCTGCTGTACTTCTTGCGGCAACAGAGGTGTGGCCAGGTTCAGTTTGTTCTGGACCTGAACCTGCGCGATGTCCGGGCTGGTGCCCTGATTGAACGTCGCAGTGATGGTCATGCTGCCATCGGAGTCACTTTCCGAGCTGACATACCGCAGGTTGTCGATACCGTTGAGTTGCTGTTCGATGACCTGAACCACAGTGTCCTGCACGGTCTGTGCAGAAGCGCCTGGATAAGTCACCTGAATCGCGATGGCCGGTGGTGCAATGGCCGGGTATTGGTTGATCGGCAGCTTGAGAATCGAGAGGGCCCCGACCAACATGATGATCAGGGCAATTACCCAGGCAAAGATTGGACGGTCGATAAAAAATTTCGACATGAATTACTCCCCTTTACTGCTCGCGGCTTTTTCAGTTTCCGGTGCAGGTGCCGGGTTTGCTGCCTTGATGTTGGTCGCGTCGGCGACTTTCACTTCAGCGCCTGGTTTGACGTACTGCAGACCTTCGGTAATGACACGGTCACCCGCGTTCAGGCCGCTCTCGACCAGCCAGTCGTTGCCAACGGTGCGCGAGGCCACCAGGGTGCGCAGTTCGACCTTGTTGTCCTTGTTTACGATCAACGAGGTCGGCGTGCCTTTCAGGTCACGGGTCACGCCTTGTTGTGGAACCAGAATCGCTGCGTTGTTCACGCCTGACTGCAATTGAGCGTGCACGAACATGCCCGGCAGCAGTGTGTGAGCCGGGTTCGGGAACTTGGCGCGCAGGGTGACGGAGCCCGTGGTCTGGTCGACCGAGACTTCCGAGAACTCCAGTTTGCCGTCAAGCGGATAGGCACTGTTGTCTTCCAGTGTCAGTTTGACCTTGGCCGCGTTCTCTCCGACTTTTTGCAGTTGGCCGCCTTCCAGTTCATGGCGCAGCTTGAGCATGTCGGCCGAGGACTGAACAATATCGACGTAGATCGGGTCCAGTTGCTGAATCACTGCCATGGCGTTGGTCTGGGCGTTATTGACCAGCGCGCCTTCAGTGACGGCGGAGCGGCCGATACGACCGGAGATTGGAGCGAGCACTTTGGTGTAGCGCACGTTGATCTGAGCCGTCTGCAGGGCGGCCTGTGCTTCCAGGCTGGACGCTTGCGCCGTGTCGTATTCCTGACGGCTCACCGCGTGCTCATCGACCAATTGTTTATAGCGATCAGACAGCGATTTGGCCGACTGCAGGGTCGCCTTGGCACTGTTGGCCGTCGCCTCGTAGACAGCCGGGTCGATCTGATAAAGCTGATCGCCGGCCTTGACGTCACCGCCTTCAGTGAACAGACGTTTGAGAATGATGCCATTGACCTGAGGACGTACTTCAGCAATGCGGTACGCCGTGGTGCGCCCAGGCAGCTCGGTAGTCAGGGTAAAGGCTTGTGTTTGTAGAGTAACTACACCGACCTGAGGAGGGGGTGGGGCGGGCGCTGCTTCTTGCTTTTGGTTACACCCACTGAGCATCGATGCCAGGGCGACGGCAGTGACCAGAACGGTAACAGCTGGCTTGAATTGCATGAAGATCCTCGGGTCAGGAGCTTGAGTTGCTCAAGAAAGTGAAAAGGGTTTCGGCTAGATAAGTAGGATGCTAAGGAATATACTTACGTTCGCGGTTGTTTGTAAATACCCTGGCCTGCGACACTCCAGCACGGCAAGGCAAGATTGTAGGTCCGGGACAAGGCAATACAAAGGCCGCCCGGCACAGTGTCAGGCTGATTGAAATCATCAGGCTGACACATTTCGATTGAGGTTTTACTGCCATGGTCCGTCGTACCAAAGAGGAAGCTCAGGAAACCCGAAGCCAGATTCTGGAAGCAGCCGAGAAAGCTTTTTATGAGCGAGGCGTCGCCCGCACTACGCTGGCAGACATCGCTACGCTTGCGGGCGTTACTCGCGGAGCCATTTACTGGCACTTTAGCAACAAGGCCGATCTGGTTCAGGCGATGCTCGACAGCCTGCATGAGCCGCTCGATGAAATGGCCAAAGCCAGCGAAAGCGAAAACGAAGTAGACCCGCTGGGCTGCATGCGAAAATTGCTGATTCATTTGTTTCATCAAGTTGCATTGGACACTAAAACCCGTCGCATCAATGAAATTCTGTTTCATAAGTGCGAATTCACCGATGAAATGTGTGACATGCGGCGACAGCGTCAAGTTGCAGCCCTCGACTGCAATGACCGCATCGGGCTGGCCTTGAGCAACGCTGTACGTAAAGGCCAATTGCCTGCGGGTCTGAACACGGCACGCGCCTCGATCTGCCTGCATGCCTATATTGATGGCATCCTTGGGCAGTGGCTACTGATCCCGGATAGCTTTGCGCTTTGTAAAGAGGCCGAGCAACTGGTCGATACGGTCTTGGACATGCTTCGCTTGAGCCCCGCTTTACGTCATTGAGCGATGGCAGAAGTAGCGCTATCCAAATGAATATACCGGGATGGCGCTTGGCCTGTAGTTATATCTTCCTGCGCATCGTCTGGATAGTTAGTTTACTAAGTATTTACCTAGTGTTTTTTGCGAGCGTAGGTGAATGTGCATAACGTCCGGCTGCTTTTGGCGTCTGCTGCCAGGGGCGGCGAAAACGCTGAAAAAGTCGATATTTTGTAGGACATGAGTAGGACGCTTCTTGATATGCGTAGCTGATTTCCTAAAGTAATTTCCTCGTATTGCCCCTCTCTGAAAGACCCTTCAGTCTCTGCAGTCAGAAAACTTCAGATTGAGAGGACAGGGCATGTCAGAAATTATCTCTGATGACGTAAGCCTTTTGAGTCGGCTCAGGATTCAGGCTGCAAATATTGCGATCAACTCTGCAGAGGGCGATCCAATCGTTCGCCCGGGGCTGATCACCACGCTCTACTTCAGGCACGGCCACACACTGGAGACCAAGCGGCGGGTGGATGAGTGCTTTGTCTGGTTCCGTCAGCAGTTCAACGCCGAGCTCAAATGGCAGTTCTACAAACACTTGCGCAAAATGACACCCAGCAGCTTTGCCGGTTGTCGACGCAAGATTCTCGACAGTTCGCCTGACGAGCAATTTATCTGGTCGATTGGCAGTGGCACGCTGCAAGAAGTTGCCGAATATCAACTGTTTGTCATGAACACCCCCCAAAGTCAGGCCGATATTGATCGCTCCTGCCTGAAAATGGTCTTGCCGTTGTCGATTCTGCTTGAACCCGAAGGCGCTCAACGTTATGAGCGCTGGCTTAAATACCTGTGCGATCAGGTTTATGCCGAGCATGGTTATGGCGGTCTGGCGTGCGTTCTTCCTTATGAGGGCCATCACTACTTCCCATTGGAATACCAGCTGGCGCAGGAATACACCGGCCTGATGGTCGATCCCTTGCCCCATATAGAAAGCTTGCGCTTGCTTGATCACATCAAAGGGGTGAGTTGGTACACGATCATGGGAGGACGCTTCGTCACGCGGTTGGGCGGCAGTGATGTGTTGCGCCAGCAGCTCAGCCGTTGCAGCGATGTGGTTTTTCATGCCTATGACGACGGTTTGATTATCCGGGCTGGCGCCTTGCCGGAACTGGGCGGTCAGAGTGAGGCGCCGCCAGCGGCCTACATAGAAGTCAACAAGGTGCTCAAACCGGTTCGCGTGCAGGACACCGGTTGTCTGCACCCCTATCCAATACGCGGCGGGTTCAGCGAAGCGTCCACCGCGCTCTGGTATGCCCGCTTCGACGAAAAGCCCAAGCCCGCGCTGAGCGCGGGTGACCTCTGCAGCCATACAGGTTTCTGGTTCAGCAACGCCACGGCGCGCTCGCGACGACTGTTTACCCAAGGTGAAATCATGCCAACTTTCCCGCATATGAAAGCGGGGCGGGTTCAATGGTTTTGGGTGGAGGAGGCTGAGTGAGCGTGCGCTCGATGACCTCCAGGGCAGGATTCGTGCTCGATGAGTGTGCCTCGGGGGGGTTAACGAACACGGCGTTATCTCGATCAACCGTCTAAGCTCAGACGACACCGTAAAACCCTGGCCCGAAACCTGCGCCGCCGCCCCGCGATAACCTTGGGCGTGGCGACCTTCGAGGAATAACCATTGAATAAAATTTACTCGACCGCCGAATCAGCCCTGCAGGGCCTCGTCGAAGACGGCATGACCCTGGCGGTTGGCGGCTTTGGCCTGTGTGGTATTCCGGAAGCGTTGATTGCTGCGCTACGAGACAGCGGCAAGCGTGAATTGACTGTCATCAGCAACAACGCTGGCGTCGACGGTTTTGGCTTGGGCCAACTGCTCGCCACCCGGCAGATCCGCAAAATGATCTCGTCTTATGTGGGTGAGAATAAAGAGTTCGAGCGTCAGTACCTGGCGGGCGAACTGGAGCTGGAGTTCACCCCGCAAGGGACGTTGGCTGAAAAGCTGCGTGCTGGCGGCGCGGGCATTCCGGCGTTCTTCACCAAAACCGGTTACGGCACCCTGGTCGCCGAAGGCAAGGAAACCCGTGAGTTCGATGGCGAGTGGTTCGTGATGGAGCGTTCCCTGCGCGCCGACGTTGCGTTGGTCAAAGCGTGGAAGGCGGACACATCAGGCAATCTGGTGTTCAACAAGACCGCGCGCAACTTCAACCCGCTGGCGGCCATGGCCGCGAAAGTCTGCGTGGTCGAGGTCGAAGAAATCGTCGAACTTGGCGAGCTGGACCCGGATCAGATTCACCTGCCGGGCATTTATGTACAGCGTCTGGTACTCAATGCCACGCCTGAAAAACGTATCGAACAACGCACTGTGCGGAGCGCCTGATCATGGCTTGGACTCGTGAAGAAATGGCGCAGCGCGCCGCCCAGGAATTGCAGGACGGTTTTTACGTCAACCTCGGTATTGGCTTGCCCACCATGGTCGCCAACTACATTCCTGAAGGCATGGATGTTTGGTTGCAAAGTGAAAACGGCCTGCTCGGCATCGGTCCGTTCCCGCGTGACAATGAAGTCGACCCTGACCTGATCAACGCCGGTAAACAGACCATCACCACCTTGCCCGGCAGCAGTTTTTTCAACAGCGCGGACTCGTTCGCCATGATCCGTGGCGGTCATATCAACCTGTCGATTCTCGGTGCCATGCAGGTGTCTGAAAAAGGCGATCTGGCCAACTGGATGATCCCCGGCAAGATGGTCAAGGGCATGGGCGGTGCCATGGACCTGGTGGCGGGGGTTAAACGCGTTGTCGTGTTGATGGAACACACGGCCAAGGGCGGCACCCACAAACTGTTGGAGCACTGCGATCTGCCACTGACCGGGGTTGGGGTGGTCGACCGGATCATCACCGACCTGGCCGTACTGGATGTCACCGATACCGGTTTGAAACTGGTGGAGCTGGCCCCCGGCGTTAGCCTGGAAGCGCTTCAAGACGCCACCGGTTGCAAGGTGATTGCTCACTGACCGCCTCTGGCCGTTTCAGACGTCCCTGTCCTTGTCTGCGCGTCCGCGCAGCAGGTTATTGGGCATCGCCAATGCGGCGGCCAGACCGAACAGCGAAATCCCCGCGCTGACCATCAGCAAATGCCGGAATGTCAGTAGCAGCTCTTCACGCAAGTGTTGCTGCGCAGGTCCGCTGGCGGCATTCAGGCCGCCCATTAATACGTTGCCCGAACTGCCCTCGACGCCCATCGGTGCGCCGCTCAGCTGTGCGAGGCCGGATCGTTGCAGCATGGCTAGCAGCAACGCTGACATCAGCGCCACACCCACCGCGCCACCCAGCGAGCGGAACAGGTTGGTGGTGCTGGTGGCAACGCCCATGTCGTGCTGCGCGACTGAGTTTTGGGTGCCTACCAACGACGTGGGAAACTGCAGGCCGCTGGCAAAACCGGTCAGCACCATGAACACACTGGTGAGCAGCGCCGCTTGCGGAGGGGTATAGGCCATGCCCAGGACCGCGAAGGGCATCATCAGTGCACCGATGAGAATCAATGGTTTGTAGCGCCCGGTCATTGAGGTGCGACGGCCAGCGAAATACGCGCCCATGGGCATGCCGATTGCCAACGGCATCAGGTGCAGAGCTGCGCTGTCGGCACCGCCGCCGGTCACGGTCTGGAAGCGCAGGGGCACCAGCACGATCAGCGAGATGGCTTGAAAACTGGTGAAGAAAATCGTGCACCAGCACAGCACTGCGTTGCGATTGGCAAACAGGTGCATCGGCAGTAGGGGTTCGGGGGCACGACGCTCGTACCAAACGAACGTGATCAGTACCAGAAGCGCTATCCCGAGCAGCGCAAGTACCTGGCTGTCGCGCCAGTCATGGCCCTGGCCGATTTCAGTAATGCCCAGCAACAGGGCGCTCAGACCGACAATCATCAGCACCGTGCCGAGGTAGTCGATGATTGGCTTGCGTTGCGGAATAGGTAGCCCGATCAGCGTGCGGTGGGCGATCCACAAGGCGCTCAGGCCCAACGGCAGATTGATCAGAAACACCCAGCGCCACGACATGTATTGGGTCATGAAACCGCCCAGCACAGGCCCGGCCACGCTCGCCACCGCGTACATGCCGCTGAAGTAACCTTGATAGCGACCGCGTTCGCGAGGCGGGATGATGTCGCCAATGATCGCTTGGCTGACCGACACCATGCCGCCTGCGCCGATGCCCTGAAGGACCCGCGCCAGCACCAATTGCTCCATGTTTTGGGCCATGCCGCAGAACAGTGAGGCCAGGGTGAACATCCCCAGGCCAAACAGCATCAGGCGCCGTCGTCCATACAGATCGCCGAGCTTGCCATAAATCGGCACCGCCACCGTCAACGCCACCATATAGGCGGAGATCACCCAGGCGAGCAGGTCGAAGTCTTTGAATTGCGCAGAGATCGCCGGCATCGAGACCGCAACAATGGTCTGATCCAGCGCACTGAGGAAAACAGCCATCATCAGCGCGAATAACACGCCTCGGATCGCAGGTTTAGGTTGGTTGAGACTGGTCAAGGAGGTGCTCAACTAGCAGTGACCCCGCCGTAAATGTCGGCAGGACAAGGCTGGCCAGTTTAAACCGATAGCAGGCTACTCGATAGGGTCATATGGAACGTGAACGGGATGAAATGTGCGAATCAGGGGCAGAGGTGGTCATCCCATTCGGGCTCGGCCTGGAAACGTTCAGCGAGGAAATCCAACAGGCTGCGCAAGGTGGTGGGCATGTGCTTGCGGGAGGCGTACACCGCATACAGGGTCAGGTCCAAGGGTTGTGCTTCGGGTAATAGCCGGATCAGTTCACCGGTGCGCAGAAGCGGGGAGGCCAGGTAGGTCGGCAACATTGCCACGCCAGTCCCCGCCATGGTGGCGCGCATCAGGGCGGTGGCTTCGTTGCCGCTGATGTTGCCGTGGATAGGCACCGCCACCTGTTCGCCATCCTGCTTGAAATGCCACAGGCTTTTACCGAAATAGGAATGTGTCAGGCAGTTATGCTCGCTGAGGTCTTCCACCCGCAGCGGCACGGGATGTTCGCGCAAGTAACCCGGTGAAGCGCAGATTACCGAACGACAGACGGTCAGGCGCCGGGCAATCAGATTCGGGTCCAAGTCGTTGCTGGCTCGAATGGCCAGGTCGATGCGTTCATCGATCAGGTTCACCGTGCGGTCCAGGGACTGCATATCGATGCTCACGCCAGGGTGCAGTTTGACGAAGTCGCTGAGCGCATCGGCCATTTGCGCGTGACCGAAGGACGTGCTGACGCTGAGGCGCAAAGCCCCGCGCAGCGTATCGGCCGGAATGCTGACAGCGGCTTGCATATCGGCCGACAGCTCTAATAATTGTCGGCAGCGAGGCAGGGTTTCGTTGCCTGCGGCAGTCAGGCTCAGCTTGCGCGTGGTGCGGTGCATCAGGCGTGCGCCGATCCAGTCTTCCAGCTCAGCCAGATAGCGTGAAATCACGGGCCTCGACATGTCTAGATGGTCGGCCGCTGCCGACTGACTGCCCATGTCCACGACTGTGACAAACACCCGCATTGCGATTAAGCGATCCATGATTTGCCCGATTTCAGAAACAAACTATGTTCAAGCATCGCATTTTTTGTACTGAGTCGCGCAACTAAGCTCTGTTCATTGCCTAACCTTTGGAGAACTACCATGAGCAACATCGCAATTATCGGTGCCACCGGCCGTGCCGGAAGTCAGTTGTTAGAGGAAGCCCTGCGCCGTGGTCATAGCGTGACGGCTATTGCTCGGGACACGTCCTCTCTCGTCGGACGTGCGGGAGTGGTCTGCAAAGCTCTGGATGTCAGCGATGCCAAGGCTTACGCCGATGCAGTTGCTGGGCATGACGTGGTGATCAGTGCGACGCATTTTTCCAGTGTGTCGGCCAGTGCAACCATCGAACCGGTCAAGCAGGCTGGGGTTCCCCGTCTGCTGGTGGTAGGCGGCGCAGGCAGTCTGTTCGCCGCGCCCGGCCTGCGGGTGATCGATACGCCAAACTTCCCTGAAGAGTACAAAGCCGAAGCCGGCGCAGGGGTGACGTTTCTGGAGACGCTGCGACAGGAAAAGTTGCTGGACTGGACCTTTCTTTCGCCGTCGGCGGAGTTCTTCGAGGGCGAGCGTACGGGCTCATTCCGCTTGGGGAAGGACGATTTGCTGGTCAGTGCAGCCGGTAAAAGCTCGATCAGTTTTGCCGACTACGCCATCGCTATGCTTGATGAAGTTGAGCAACACGCACACCCGCGTCAGCGTTTTACAGTCGGTTATTGAGTTTTTTGTTGGAGGGAGCATCGGTGTGCCAGACATGCCGCCTTCGCGAATGAATTCGTTGCTATCAAACTGATTTTTAATCCTTTAAAAATAATGTGTTGGCGCTGGTCTTGATGTGTATATCCGGCATTTGAGTGTGCTGGAATTATGGTTCCGCTCTTACAGCGGGTCACCTTTTACAAACGCCGGAATGCCGGACCACTAAAAGGTACCCCAAAACGCTTGCCCCTCCATGCGGATCCTCGCCTAGGCTCGGATTTCCCTCGCTCCGGCGTTGCTCCGGGGGTCGCCGCAAGGGGCCGTCCCTGGCCCCGTGCGGCTAACTCGGCGTCCTGCCTCGTTACCCCCTGCGCAACGCCTGCGCTCGGCCTTCTGGAAAAGGGGCCTAGCCGTAATTCGATACTCAATTCACACTAAATCCCAAAGGCAGATCAAAATCTCTGTAGGAGCGAATTCATTCGCGAATGGCTTGACGGCGCCGTTAATCGGAACGTTCGGCCGCCTGGACGAGCAACCAATCGATCAGTTCGCGTAATTGTGGCGAGGGGTCGGAGCGTTCGGGATACACCAGGTAATAAGCGGCACCGGTGCGCACTTTGAGGTCGAAGGGCGCCACCAGCCGTCCGGCGCTGAGGTCTTCGCCGATCAGCGACCAATCGCCAATGGCGACCCCGGTTCCTTGGGCGGCGACCGACATGGCCAGGTCCAGCGTATCGAAATGCTGGCCCTTGCCGATATTGCTGACGGTGCCTCCGGCTGCTTTTAGCCAGCCTTCCCAATCGCGCTGATCGCGGGTCGGGTGCAGGAGCATGTGCTGCTCCAGATCCGCCAGGGTCTTGAGCTGAGTCGGTCCGGCCATGAGTTGCGGGGAGCAGACCGGCGTCAGTTGCTCATCGAATAAATGGTGTGCCGCCACCGAATTGGCCGGCGGTGCGCCATATACCACGGCGGCATCGAACTCTTCGCGGCGGAAGTCCACTGCATGCTGCACGGTGGTGGTCAACTCGACCGGCACATCCGGGCGCTCTTTCTGCCACTGCAACACACGCGGGAGCAGCCAGCGCATCATGCAGGTCGGGGCCTTGAGTCGCAGGGTTTCGCGTTTCGCACCGACGTGTTCGACCGCTTCGTCGATCAGCAAAAACACTTTCTGAATCCGTGGAAACAGCTCGCGCCCTTGGGCGGTCAGGCTCAGTCCGCGCGCCTGACGCTGGAACAACGTATAGCCCAGATGACTTTCCAGCCCAGAGATCTGCCGGCTCACCGCGCCTTGGGTGATGTGCAGCAGTTCTGCGGCCCGCGTGAAATTGCAGCACTGGGCTGTAATCAGAAAGGTATGCAGGGCAGGTAAGGGCGGCAGGCGTTTCATCGGGGCTCAGGTATGAATGGAGGACATGCCTAGCATGACATTTTTTGCGTTGTCACAGCTACGGCATGACGGTCCAATTAGACCTCATCTGTAGCGTGTCTGGCAGGCCTGAGTGCCGGGACAACGTGCAGTTCCCGAATAAAAGAAAGGCAGACGAACATGGCAACGTGCGGCGAAGTATTGGTCAAATTGCTCGAGGGCTACGGCGTCGAGCAAGTCTTCGGCATCCCGGGTGTGCACACCGTTGAGCTTTATCGCGGGCTCGCCAGCTCGTCGATCAACCATGTCACGCCGCGCCATGAGCAAGGCGCTGGCTTCATGGCCGACGGTTATGCACGCACCAGTGGCAAGCCGGGTGTGTGCTTCATCATCACCGGCCCCGGCATGACCAACATCACCACGGCCATGGGCCAGGCGTATGCCGACTCGATTCCGATGCTGGTGATTTCCAGTGTGCAGTCGCGCAGCCAGTTGGGCGGTGGGCGCGGCAAGTTGCATGAGCTGCCGTCGCAGAGCAATCTGGTCGCAGGCGTTGCTGCGTTTTCTCATACCTTGATGTCGGCGGCGGAATTGCCGGCCGTGTTGGCCCGCGCTTTTGCGTTGTTTCAGGCCGGTCGTCCGCGCCCGGTACACATCGAGATCCCCCTCGATGTACTGGTAGAAAACGCCGACGCGTTGCTCACCAGCGAACCTGTCAGCATCAGCCGTGCCGGTGCTGCGCCTGCGGCCATTGCACACATGGCCAGCTTGCTGGCAACGGCCAAACGGCCACTGATTCTGGCCGGTGGCGGCGCCATCGATGCCGCGCCTGCTTTGGCACGGCTTGCCGAACAGTTGGACGCCCCTGTAGCGCTAACCATCAATGCCAAGGGCATGTTGCCGTCGCGGCACCCGCTGTTGATTGGTTCAACCCAATCGCTGGTGGCGACGCGTGCGCTGGTGGCTGAGGCTGACGTGGTGTTGGCCATTGGCACCGAACTGGCCGAAACCGACTACGACATCACCTTCGCCGGTGGCTTCGAGATTCCCGGCGCGTTGCTGCGCATTGATATCGACCCCGATCAGACCGTGCGCAACTATGCGCCGCAGGTGGCGCTGGTCGCCGATGCCGACACTGCCGTGCAAGCTTTGTTGGTCGCGTTGTCTGCACAAGAACTGGCCCCTCGTCGCACCGACTGGGGCCACGTACGCGCATCTGCGTTGCGCGAAACCCTGGCAACCACCTGGGACGAAGCTACCCGCGGGCAGAGCGTCTTTTTGCAGACGGTGCTTGATGTGTTGCCCGATGCAGTGCTGGTCGGTGACTCGACTCAGCCGGTCTACACCGGCAATTTGACCCTCAATCTGGAGCAACCGCGTCGCTGGTTCAACTCATCGACCGGTTACGGCACCCTGGGTTATGCCTTGCCTGCCGCGATTGGCGCGTGGCTGGGTCGCGCCTCCGAGGCCAGCGCACGCGGTGCGGTGGTGTGCCTGATCGGCGACGGCGGTTTGCAATTCACTCTCTCGGAACTGGCCAGCGCCGTGGAAGCGCGCACGCCGATCATCGTCCTGTTGTGGAATAACCAGGGCTACGAGGAGATCAAAAAATACATGGTCAACCGCTCGATCGAGCCGGTGGGCGTCGACATCTATACCCCCGACTTTATCGGCGTTGCCAAAGCCCTGGGCTGTGAAGCAGAAGGGGTGGCTGGCGTCGAGGAACTGAAAGTGGCATTGCGAAAAGCGGGTGACCGCCAAGGCCCGACCTTGATCGAAATTGACCAGACAACCTGGATGAACGGGATGAAAGCATGCTGAACGCTCAAGCGAACCTGAATAACGCACCCCTTGCCGGTCTCTACATTGACGGTCAATGGCTGTCTGGCGGTGAGCAACTGACAGTGATCAACCCGGCCACCGAAGCGCCACTGGCGACGGTGGCTGGCGGCGATGCCACGGACGTCGAACACGCCGTGCAAGCAGCGCGTCTGGCATTCCCGGCCTGGTCACAGACCACGGGAGCGGCCAGGGGCGTGCTGTTGCGCAAGATCGTCAGCGGCGTGCAGGAACGACGCGAACGACTGATTGAGCTGCAATCGCGCAACAACGGTAAGCCGCTGTTTGAGGCGGCGATCGATGTCGATGATGTCATCGCCACATTCGACTATTACGCCAGCCTGGCCGAAGCGCTGGACGGGCAGCAAGACAGCACGCTGACATTGCCCAGCGAAGACTTCGCAGCACGTTTACGTCGTGAGCCGTGTGGCGTTGTCGGGTTGATCGTGCCGTGGAACTTCCCGATGGTCACCACCGCCTGGAAACTCGCCCCGGCCTTGGCTGCTGGCTGCTGCGTGGTATTGAAACCATCGGAAGTTACGCCGCTGCCGGAGCTGGAACTGGCGGACATTATCGCTCAAAGCGGTCTGCCAGCCGGGGTGTTCAACCTGGTCTGTGGGACCGGGCTGGCGGTCGGTGCGCCACTGGCGGCACACCTGAACGTTGCGAAAATATCGTTCACCGGCAGCAATGCGGTGGGTGTTCAGGTCATGCAGCGCGCCGCTGAAACGGTCAAGGGCGTGAGCCTGGAGCTGGGCGGCAAGTCCTCGCTGCTGGTGCTGGCCGATGCCGATCTGGATCTGGCGGTGGAGCTGGCCAGCGGTGGCGGATTCTTCAATGCCGGGCAGATGTGTTCAGCCACCAGTCGTGTGCTGGTGGCCGATGAGCTGGCCGATGCGTTCCTCGAAAAGCTCAAGGCGCGCGCCGAAGCCATCCGCGTGGCCGATCCCTTCGAGCCCGAGGTCGAGATGGGGGCGCTGGTCAATCAGGCGCAATACCAGCGGGTGCTCGGGCATATCGCACGGGGTGTGAGCGACGGCGCACGCCTGGTGTGCGGCGGCGGGCGGCCTGCGGATCTACCTCACGGATATTTTTTACAGCCCACAGTGTTCACTGATGTGCCCTTGGACAGTGCGTTATGGCGCGAAGAGATTTTCGGCCCGGTGCTGTGCGTGCGCCGTTTCGCTACGGAAGACGAGGCCATCGCGTTGGCGAATGACAGCGAGTTCGGTCTGGTGGCCAGCGTGGTCAGTCGCGACCCAGGCACTGCCGATCGTGTCGCCAACGCTCTGCAGGCCGGTCTGGTATGGATCAACGCGCCTCAGGTGATTTTTCCGCAGGCCGCGTGGGGCGGTTACAAGCAGAGCAGCATCGGTCGCGAGTTGGGACCGTGGGGCCTGCAGGCTTTTCAGGAAATCAAACACGTCATCCGCGCCGCCATTTAGCACCAAAGCGGCTCACGCATGCCTCCTGTCGAGGCATGCGTTTGACACATGGCTTCAATGACAATTTTTCGATTGTTGCGCCTCAAGCCCCGCCTCAGGATGAACGTGTCGAATCAGCTAGGGCCCCCGGAGCACGGGAGCTGTAGCCGGATCAACTGGCGCACTCAGCCTGAGGCGAAGCTGCGATCAACCCTCACATTTAGAAGAACAAAAGGAGTCCGTCATGGGCAAGCTTGATCTGAACAGAAGGCAATTCATCAAGACGGTGGGCGTTGCATCGGTCGCGGCTGCTGCGATGTCCATGCCCTTCATCCGGGCTAGTGCCAGTGACACCCGGTTCCAGGGTAAGACCCTGCGCTTGCTCACCTGGTCCGACGACACAGGCCTGGCGGCACTGCGCAATATCGCGGCCACTTTCGAAGCCAAAACCGGGGCCAAGGTCATCGCTGACCGTACCGGCAGTACCTCGGAGATGGTCGCCAAGCTCAAGGCCGGTGGTGATCGTCCGCAATACGACGTCATCACCCTCGCCGGTGTCGGTGCAGAGGGCCTGGCCGCCGCCGGTCTTCTGGAAAAACCAGACCTCAATCGCATCCCCAATCTGGTCGATGTGCCTGAAAAATACCGCACAGGCGCCAACGGTCACGGCATCGGTTATCTGCTCTGGTGCAACAGCCTGGTCTACAGCACCCGTACCGTGAAAGAAGCACCGGACAGCTACGCTGCACTGTGGGACCGGGACCTGGCACCGAATATTTTCCTGCCACCGCCAAACTGGACCGAGGCCATGGACCTGATCATCATCGCGGCCAAACTGGCCGGTGGCGATGAACACAACATTGAGCCCGGCTTCAAGAAACTGGCAGAGCTCAAGGACCGCGTAGTGACCCTGGGCGAGAACCCGAACCAGATTGCAGAACTGTTCCGTACAGGCTCGCTGGACATGGGCGGCCTGTACGCCCCTGCGTTCTTTCCGAAACAGATTCGCGATCCGGCCTACGGTCTGGGCGCTACCTTTGGGATGAAAGAAGGCTTCTACACCGACTTGATGCAGTCGGTCATGCCGAAAAATCGTCCAGGCGACACCGATCTGGCCTACGCCTTCATCAACCACTCTCTCGACCCACTGGTCCAGGGCAAGATGGCTGAAGACATCTTCAACGGCCCGGTCAACGCCAAGGCAATCATCTCGGCAGAAGCGCGCAAGAGCCCGTACATCCTCACGCCAGAGCAGATTGCCGACAAAGCGATCATGCACGACAACGCATTCCTGGCCACCGTTCATGATCAGTGGATCCGTCGATACACGGAAATCTTCTCTTCCTGAGTTGCGAGTCGCGGGCAAGCAAGCGCCTGCATGCTCCTGTAGGAGCGGGCTTGCCCGCGATGGCGGTGTCCAGACACACCGCCATGCTGAATCCATCTCCAACGAGATTATTGCCATGGAACACCCACCTCTGATCAGCTCGGCCGCCGTGCCTTCGGTACGCCGGGCTAAACCGATTTCCCCCACAGCACGCGCCTGGCTTTTTCTCTCGCCGTCGATGCTGTTTCTCGCCGTGCTGATTGCCGCCAGCTTGCTGGTATTGCGCATGAGTGTTGGCACCAAGGGCGCCGAATGGACCGGCTTCAGCCTTGCCAGCTATGCACAACTGGCTGAACCCTATTACCTGAAATCGTTGCTGTTGACCTTGCGCCTGGCGTTGTTCAGCGCGGTGATCGCTGTGGTGCTGGCGATCCCGGTGGGGTACACCATGTCGCGCTTGCAGTCGCCGCTGTTGCGTCGGGTGTTTCTCGCCGCTGTGCTCTTGCCGCTGCTGGTCAACCTGCTGCTGCAAAGCTATGGCTGGCTGGTGATCCTCGGCCCGGGCGGCATGCTCAATCAGGCGTTGATGGGGTTGGGCATCATCACCCGTCCGGTGATGATGCTCTACAACCAAAATGGCGTGCTGATGGGCCTGGTGCAAACGGCCTTCCCATTGGCGGTGTTGCCGATTGCCAGCGCCATGCGCGGGGTTTCGCGTAGCTACGAGGAAGCCGCCGCCACCTTGGGCGCCAGCCGTTTTCAAGTGTTTCGCCAAGTGGTGTTACCGATGAGCCTGCCCGGCATCATCACCGGCGCCACGCTGGTGTTTGCCTATAACGCCAGCAGTTTCGTCGTGCCGTTGCTCCTCGGCGGTCGGCGGGTGCCGATGCTGGCGGTGATGGTCCACGACCAGATCGCACCGTTGATGAACTGGCCTGCGGCCTCGGCTGCTGGCGTGGTGTTGATCATTACGACCCTGGCGATCATGACCCTCTCCGAATACATCACCGGCCGTCGTCGCCGTCTGCTGGAGGCTTCGCAATGAACAGCCCCTCGAAAAGCCGTTTACGCTTTCAACCGATCCTGCCCGGAGATACGGGCCGGTTCGCCGGCATTCTCTCCGGTTTCATTCTGTTGCTGGCCGTGCTGCCGATTCTGACCATGATTGTCATGTCGTTCAGTGGTGCCTCAAACCTGGACTTCCCGCCCAGCAGTTACAGCCTGCAGTGGTACAAGGCCGCCTGGAACACCTTTGTTTCTCCCGATGCCAGTGATGTGCTGAGCCTCGGCAAAGCCATGACCACCAGTCTGTGGGTCGCGTGCCTGACCATGGTCCTGGCGACCCTGGTCGCGGTGCCCGCGTCCTATGCCCTGACACGCTGCGAATTTCGCGGCAAGGGCGTGGCGCTGCAACTGATGTCACTGCCGTTGGTGTTCCCCATGGTGGTGCTCGGCCTGGCGTTGCTGCTGATATTCGACAGCCTGCCGTTCCAGATGAATACCTCGCGGCTGGTTATCGCGCACGTGATTCTGGCGCTGCCGTTCGTGGTGAAAAACTGCACCGCGGCGATGATGTCCATCGGCAGCGAAGTCGAGGAGGCCGCGCAAATGCTCGGCGCCTCACCGTTGCGGGCCATTTTCGACGTGGTCGTACCGTTGATGAAATCGGGGATTCTCGCCGGGATGTTGCTGGCCTTTATCGTCTCGTTCAACGAGTTCACCGTGACCTACTTTCTGTACAACATCGACGTGATGACCGTGCCAATCTGGATGTACAGCCGCACCGTGTCATCGCTGGACCCCACCGTCTTTTCGTTTGCCGTGCTGATCGTGCTGATCGACTTCGTCCTGATTTGGGCGTTGGAGAAGCTGGTCGGTGAAGGTGGCGTTTCGTTCTAATTTTTTGAGGTTTAGGTAAATGACCGGATTAATCCTGGAAAACGTCGAGAAATTCTACGGCTCGGCCTGTGCGGTAACGGACGTCAATCTGCACCTACCTGAAGGCAAACTGGTGTGTTTTCTCGGCCCTTCGGGCTGCGGCAAGACCACCTTGTTACGCATGATCGCTGGCCTGGAAACCTTGAGCAGCGGCGAGATTCGTCTTGATGGCGAGGACGTGAGCCATACCCCGGCGCACCAGCGCAATTTCGGCATGGTGTTCCAGTCGCTGGCGCTGTTCCCGCACATGACGGTCGGGGAAAATATCGCGTACCCGTTGAAGCTGCGTGGCGTGAGCAAGGCCGATCAGCAAGCGCGGGTCAAAGAGTTGCTCGAGTTGATCCAGTTACAGCAAATGGTTGATCGTCCGGTGGCCAAGCTCTCGGGCGGTCAGCGTCAGCGCGTGGCTATTGCGCGGGCGATTGCATCACACCCCAAGCTTCTGCTGCTGGATGAGCCTTTGTCGGCACTCGATGCCAAGCTCCGCGAGTCGATGCAGGTGGAGATCCGCCAACTGCAACAACGGCTGAACATCACCACTATTCTGGTGACTCACGATCAGCGCGAAGCCATGACCATGGCCGACATCGTGGTGGTGCTGGGGCAGAATCGTGTGCAGCAGGTCGGCACGCCGATTGAGATCTATCGCAACCCGGCCAACGAGTTCGTCGCCGACTTTATCGGCTCGGGTAATATTTTCCCTGCGACCGCGCTGGGCAACGGGCGCGTCGGATTGCCCGGCGGTGAGGCGCTGGACGTGCCGATTTGCGCGAGCATTGAAGCCGGCGCCAGGATCAAGATGCTGGTGCGCCCGGAGGATCTGCAACTGTCGTCGCCACTGCCGACCGCTGGCAACCGTCTGTTGGGCACCGTGACCTTCGTTCGCGATATCGGCGCGACCATTGAAACCACCATCGATTGCGCCGGTGTTTCGCTCACCGCGTTGAGTACGCCGTGCCAGGGCTTCGGTCTGAGCATTGGTAATCCGGTGTCGATCACCATTCCTTCCGAGGCCTGCCGGGTACTGACCGCCTGAATGTGAATGACTGACCTCTGGCGGTGCGTTAAACGCGCTTGCGCAGCCGAGCCAGGTCGCGCAAGGGCGGTGCGCCGAACAGACGGCTGTATTCGCGACTGAACTGCGAAGGGCTTTCATAGCCAACCCGATAACCGGCTGCCGAGGCGTCCAGCCCGTCAGCCAGCATCAACCGACGGGCCTCCTGCAACCGTAGCTGCTTTTGGTACTGCAAGGGGCTCATGGCCGTTACCGATTTGAAGCGATGGTGCAGCGTCGACACGCTGAGATTTACTTCGCGCGCCAGATCTTCGATGCGCAAGGGCTGCTCGTAGTTGCTGTTGAGCCATTTGATCGCCTGCGTGACGCGATGCGTCTGGCTATTGGATATCGCGATTTCATACAGCCGATAACCCTGCTGACTACGTAACAGGCGGTAAAGGATCTCGCGCTGAATCAGCGGCGCGAGCATGGCGATGTCTTTCGGGGTGGACAGCAAGCGTGTCAGACGCAGCACTGCATCGAGCAGTTGCGAATCAATGCGCTCTATATACAACCCGCGTCCAGTCGGGCGGGTCGGGACGCTCATGGGGCCGGCTTCAGCGATCAGGGCATTGATTTGCGCGGGGTCGATGTCCAGGCGCAGCGCCAGGTTCGGGTGCTCCGGCGTGGCATGCTGAATACAGCCACTGATCGGCATTGCCACCGAGACCACCAGATAATTCAGCGGGTCATAGGTGTAGTTTTCCTCACCCAGGCGCACGTCCTTGCTGCCTTGGGCGAGGATGCACAGGGCCGGCTGCACCAGGGTCGGAAACGATTGGATCGGATGATCGTGGCAAACCATGTGCAGCGGTGCGATGGCGGTGGTGAAAATGCCATCTTCAGGCGCAAAGCGTCGAATGATATCGGTCAACTCGGCACGCTGCTTTTCCATATCATCGTCCAACGGAACGCTGGGGGGCTCACGCTGCAACATGCCTCTACTCCTCTGAAGGTTCACCGATGAGCACAGCCTATTTTTGTGCAAACAAAAGTGCTACCTGGATTCTGCTCAATGCTTGCCTGATTCTGTCGTCGCGTGCACAGAGAGGTAGCAACTCACCCTTATCCAGGCCCGAACTTGCTTGATGCTACGGTGTTCGGCAGGTACGAATTTTCCGCGCTTAGCGTCAGGTGCAATGGGGAGCAAACACTCTGGCGCAGTAATAGGCAATAACCGGGCAGAAACCGGCTAACGGCAAACTCCCCACGGGCTTAATCTCTGCTGCTGTAGCGAGCCGCGCCGTGCCCCTTATAAAACTGTCCACCTCAGGAGTGCAGACCATGCCCAATCCAAGCCCTGTGAGCCACCTTGCCTTTGCCCGCGCCAGAACCGGGTGCAGTGCACACTTGGGCGTGCGACTGAGTAGCCTGATCGACCCTGCGCTGAAGGCCCCGGGCTGCCTGCACTTTGCGTTACAGCAATCAATGTGCGACTCGGATTTGTGGTTGGTGTCTGGCCTGTGGTCCAGCGAGCAGGCAATGAACGCTTATTTCTCTACACCGGAATTAAGCGTTTTTGCTGACGTGGTCCAGGAACTGGTGGTCAGCAGTCTGGATTTCCATACCTTTGCCACCGTTAGCGTGGCGCAGGCTAATCAGATGATCGTGCCCCTGCACGGTGTGGGTTCGACCATCGCGCTGCGGCCCGGCCTGCAAACAGTTTAGAATTGCCGCGTTTTCATCAACAGGCAGGATAAGCGGCATGGCACGTAAAGAGTTCAAAGACGTCGAAGCGGTTTCCGCAGTCATGCCCGGTGAGGGCGGTTACGATGCGGCGATTGCCGTTAAAGCCCATGGCGCGGGTGGCGCGCCACGTTTTCATCGTGTGCTGGACGGGCAAAAATTCAAAACTGCGCATGAAGCCGACCAGGCCGCGACCAACGTATTGGCCCTTCTGGTCGATGTCGATGCGGACGGTGAGTTGGTGTTTTTAGCCGGTTTAAACGGTGGGCCGGTACATCTTGAACAGTGACTCCGGGCTCAGCTGAAAGTAATCGGCCGGGCCGCCGCCGCGCAAAATAGGCGCTGCGGCTGCGGTGTCGTAGAGGCCATCTTTCAACAGCGACTTGGCAATATACACCGCCACCACTTCGCCAAGAATCAGCCAGCTCGACACCAATTCCTTGTCCGCGCGCTGCAATTGCACGATCTGCGTGACCTTGCATTCGAACGATACCGGCGTCTCCAGCACGCGTGGCACCTTGATGATGCGCGATGCTACTGGGGTCAGGTTCGCTAGCTCGAACTCATCGACCCCCGGCGCGACGGCTGCGCAGCTTTTATTCATTGCTTCGGCCAGTGGACGGGTCGCCAGATTCCAGGCGAATTCGCCGGTCTGTTCGATGTTGTTCAGGCTGTCCTTACGACCGACACTGCAAAAGCCGATGATCGGCGGAATGTAGTTGAAGGCGTTGAAGAAACTGTAAGGCGCCAGATTCAGATTGCCCTGAGCGTCCTGGGACGAAATCCAGCCGATAGGACGCGGGCCGACGATGGCATTGAACGGGTCATGGGGCAGGCGATGCCCTTGGGAAGGCTCGTAGAAATGGATATCGTCTGGCATGGCGGGATTCCTGATGACAACAGCTGCTTCTGGGAAGGCTGTCATAGTGCAAGGCATCGACCAGCGTTTCCAGACTTTCATGCCGCGCAAAATTAAGCCCGGCATAAGCCGGGCTGGAAGGAGCAGTGTGAGCTGTTAGCTCACACGGTTTGCACCGACGTGATCAGCGCCATCAGCGGCGACACGGTTTGCACCAACGTGGTCAGCACCATCAGCGGCGACACGGTTTGCGCCGACGTGGTCAGCGCCATCAGCGGCGACACGGTTTGCACCGACGTGATCAGCGCCATCAGCGGCTACGCGGTTTGCACCGACGTGGTCAGCGCCATCAGCGGCGACACGGTTTGCACCGACGTGATCAGCGCCATCAGCAGCAACATGAGTAGCGCTGGTGTGAGCCGAACCGTTTTCTGCAAAAGCGGGAAGGGCGAACGTGCTGCTGGCCAATACTGAGAACGCCAGGCCGAAGATAAGTTTTGAAGTTTTCATGATAGTTGATCCGCAAGGTATTTGGGGTGTTAAGTTGCTATGAGGTGAATTTTACGCCGCTCGGTTTCATTAAAAAGTCATTAAGGATGCTAACGACTATCGTTGAAATTGATAGTACAAAAAACAAAGTAAAATCATTAGGTTGCGGCGGTAATTGACGTTGGGTTCGGGGGAAAAAGATGCACTTTATACCCGCCTTGTCGGTGACGTTAGCCACGAAGTTGGCGCATTAGAGTGAGAAGTAGAATTATTATTCTGGTGAGGTGAAGTACGCATTTTTCATACTGAAGTCACTTATTTTTCACCCGTGCAATAGTACGATTGGCGCCGTGTGTGGATATCACTCCTTAAAAGGTTACTCAACTCTATGAATAAACTTCCTCAAATCACGCTCGCGTTCTGGGTGATGAAAATATGTGCGACTACCCTGGGGGAAACCGCAGGCGATCTGTTGTCCATGACGCTCAATGTCGGTTACGCCGTCAGCTCAATGATTTTGATCAGCGTTTTTTTGCTGACGTTGATCACGCAACTACGATCAAAAATCTATAATCCGGCGCTGTATTGGATTGTGATTCTTTCCACCAGTACGGCCGGCACCACCATGTCTGACTTCATGGACCGGACATTGGGGCTGGGGTATGCCTCTGGCTCGATGATCCTGATCGCCATATTGATAGCGATTTTTGCAGCCTGGCGTTTGAGTGGCGACTCGCTAGACGTGAACAAGATCCAGACCTTTCGAGGCGAGATGTTTTATTGGATGGCTATCCTGTTCTCCAACACGTTGGGCACAGCGCTGGGTGACTTTCTGGCAGACGATTCAGGGTTGGGCTTTGCCGGGGGCGCGTTGGTGATTGGTTCGGCCATTGCGTTGGTGGTGTTGCTCAAGTTCTACACAAAACTCTCGTCAGTCCTGTTGTTCTGGGTTGCTTTCGTATTGACGCGTCCTTTCGGCGCAACGGTAGGGGACTTTCTCACCAAGCCTCACGAAAAGGGTGGTCTGGATTTCGGCACTGTGGGTTCATCATTAGCTTTGGCAGGCGTTCTGCTGGCAATGATCGTGGCGGCGTCTGTCTATAAGAGCCGGGACTTACGAGAGGTCTCTGTCGAGCCTTCATAAAATCTGTAAAAAACTCAGCCCGGCACTGGCCGGGCTGAAGGTGACTCCAAGAAGTGTTGCCTCAAACGGTTTGCACAATCAGCACCCTCAGCCGCTATGCCTTCAACATCCAGGTGATTAGCGCCGTCACCAGTAACACCGTGAGTACTGACGTGGTCAGCATCATCAGCAGCAACGCGCTTTGCACCGACGTGATCAGCGCCATCAGCAGCACCATGATTTACACCTATGGGGTCAGAACCGTCAGAAACGACGTGGATTTGGATTGAATCCTACGCCGCTCGATTTGATTAAGAAGTCAATCAGGTTGCTACCGAACATCGCCAAAAGTGATAGTGCAAAAAACACGCGTTCATTCAGGTATTTACCAACGTTTTCAGTAAAGAAAAGGGGCGGCCACTTGAAGTGGTCGCCCCTTGTTTACTGGGTGATACCGATCAAAAGTCGGTATTCACGCTCAGTCGGTTTCGATCCGTGAGTGCTTGCGGGTGTCCTTCATGAACACGTAGACCAGCAGCGAAACGGCAATGCAGGCAGTGACGTACCAGTAGTAGCCCGTCTCCATGCCGATGCTTTTGAACCACAAAGCGATGTATTCAGCCGTGCCGCCGAAGACCGAAACGGTCAAGGCATAAGGCAGGCCCACGCCCAGGGCGCGAATCTCGGTAGGGAACAGCTCAGCCTTTACCACGGCATTGATCGAGGTGTAGCCGCTGACAATAATCAGCGCCGCCATGATCAGGAAGAACGCGCCCCACCAGCTCTGGACAGTGTGCAAGGTGGTCAGGATCGGCACCGTGAACAGCGTACCCAGAACGCCGAACGCAATCAGGATCGGACGCCGTCCGATTTTGTCCGAAAGCGCACCGACCAAGGGCTGGATGCACATGAACAGAAACAGCGTCGCTGCGGAAACAGTGGTGGAGTCGGAGATGCTCATGCCGACGGTGTTCACCAGGTACTTCTGCATGTAGGTGGTGTAGGTGTAGAAGGCCAGGGTGCCGCCCATGGTCAGGCCGACCACGGTCATCAGTTCCTTCGGATGACGCATCAAGGTGCGCATCAGGCTTTCTTTTGGCTTGTCTTTCTTCTTGGTGAACGACTCGGTCTCTTCCATCCCGCGCCGCAGGTACAGCGCGACCACGGCACACAGCGCGCCGATCACGAACGGAATACGCCAGCCCCATGCGTACAGTTGCTCAGTGGTCAGGGTTTGCTGAAGGATGATCAGCACCGCCAGCGCGATGAGCTGGCCGGAGATCAGGGTGACGTACTGGAAGCTGGAGAAGAAGCCGCGACGCTCCTTGGTGGCCATCTCGCTCAGGTACGTTGCCGACGTGCCGTACTCGCCACCCACTGACAAGCCCTGCAACAGCCGGGCGATTATCAGCAGGATCGGTGCCCCAACGCCGATGGTTTCGTAACTCGGCGTCAAGGCGATGATCAGCGAGCCGAAGCACATCAACAGCACGGATATCATCAGTGCGGCTTTGCGTCCCTTGCGGTCGGCGTAAATGCCCATCAGCCAGCCGCCGATCGGGCGCATCAAAAAGCCCACGGCGAAGATCGCAGCGGTGTTGAGCAGTTGTGCGGTGGTGTCGCCTTGGGGGAAGAACGATTTTGCGAAGTACAGCGAGAAAGCGGCGTAGACGTACCAGTCGTACCACTCGACCAGATTGCCGACCGAGCCGCTGAAAATCGATTTCAGGCGACTGCTTGTGGTTTTTTCTTTGGTCGGCGCATTAGCCGACCCTTTAGACAGAGAGTTGGGGATGTCCATCACGGATCCTTTAAGTCATTGTTTTTAGTGATGCACGTGCACGCGCAGCCTGGTAGTCCTATAGCAGGAGCTGTGCCAAGCCGTTGAGGGCCGATCTAGAGGGGTTAGTGTGAATTTATAGGCGGAAATCCGCTCATTGCCGTGGTTTCAATGAGCGAAAAACTGCCGATTGAGCGGCTTATTCCGCGCCTTGCAGGAACATTTCCCGTTGCAGGCCGTGGCGTTGCATCTTCTCGTTGAGCGTTCTGCGTGGCAGTTGCAGTTCGTGGAGGACCGCCTTGATGTCGCCTTTGTACCGGGTCAGCGCGGCGCGAAGGCAATGGGCTTCGAACGCCTCTTGCTGTGCGGCCAGTGACTGTCCGGATTCGAGGGTCGCAGGCTCTGTCTGGCCCAGCCCGAGGACTTGACGTTCCGCCGCGTTGGCCAGTTCGCGGACATTGCCCGGCCAGTCATGGCTGAGCAGATGGCTCAATTGCGCGCCGCTCAATACCGGAGCCTTGCGCCCAAGGCGTTCGGCAGCGGTGCGGGCGAAATGGCCGAACAGCAGCGGAATGTCTTCCCGGCGCTCGCGCAACGGCGGCAAACGCAGTTCAGCGACGTTCAGACGATACGCCAGGTCTTCGCGAAAACGCCCGGCACGCGCTTCTTCCAGCAGATCCGGTTTGGTCGCGGCGATAATCCGGATATCGACGCTGATGCTCTGGTTCGAACCCAGCCGTTCGAGGCGTTGCTCCTGAAGGACGCGCAGCAATTTGACCTGTTGGGCCAGCGGCATGCTTTCGATTTCATCGAGAAACAACGTACCGCCGTCGGCGTATTCCAGCTTGCCAATACGCTTGCCCTGCGCCCCGGTGAAGGCGCCGCTTTCGTGGCCGAACAATTCGGCTTCGAACAACTGCTCGGGGATCGCCGCGCAATTGAGCGCGACAAAGGGTTTGCCCGCCCGAGGGCCAAAGTCATGCAGGCAGCGCGCGACCAGTTCCTTGCCGCTGCCGGTTTCGCCGCGAATCACTACGTTGACCGGCAATTGCGACAGCTCCAGCACCTGTCGGCGCAAGGTGTGCAGGCTGGGCGCGACGCCCAACAGGGTCATGTCCAGTTTGGCCTTGGCATCGGCCTGCTCGTGCAGGCGACGATTTTCCAGCACCAACTGGCGCTTCTCCAGCGCCCGACGCAGGCTGCTCATCAGTGTTTCAGGGCTGAAGGGTTTCTCCAGAAAGTCATAGGCGCCGTCGCGCATGGCATCCACCGCCATGGGCACATCGCCGTGGCCGGTCAGCAGGATCACCGGCAAGTCCGGGTCGAAGCGTTGCAGGCGGGCCAGAAACTCCAGGCCGCTCATTCCTGGCATGCGTACATCGCTGAGAATCACGCCGGGAAAATGATCGGGCAGGGCGGCCAGGCAATCTTCAGCGCGTCTGTGCACCTGCACACTGAATCCGGATAGCGACAGCCATTGCTGCACCGCATCGCGGATGCTGGCTTCGTCATCGACCACAATTACAGAATTCAGCATGCAGGATCAGGCCTCCGGGTCAGTGGGCAGGGTCAGTGCGAATCGCGCGCCGTTGCCATGATTATCGACGCACAGCGTACCGCCGGACTCATGGACGATGGCGTAAGACACCGCCAGGCCCAGTCCGAGCCCATCGCCCACGGGTTTGGTGGTGAAGAACGGGTCAAAAACGTTGGCCAGATACTCCGGCGCAATGCCGCCGCCACTGTCGCCAACCGTCAGGCGCCACTGCGAAAGGTTAAGGGCGCCGTGGGGATGCGGTTCGACCTCGATACGCACGTCCAGACGCTTGAGCGGTTTATCGCGCATGGCGTCCAGCGCATTGCGTAGCAGGTTGATCAGTACCTGTTCCAGACGGATCGCATCACCGCGCACGTACGCGGGTCGAGTCAGGTGCAAGACACAACTGACGCGCTCTTCGCGCAGCCGAGGTTCGAGCAGGAGTAATGCCTGATCGACCACCGCCGCCAGGTCCAGCCGTTCCCGCAGGCCCCTGGGGCTTTTGCGGGCGAAGGTTTTCAAATGCCCGGTCAGCGCGGCCATGCGCGTCAGTTGCTGATCCAGTGGGGTCAGTGCCTGATAAGCTTCGTCGATACGGCCGTGATCGAGCAGCAGGCGCAGGCTGGCCAGTTGCATGCGTTGTGCGGTCAGCGGTTGATTGATTTCGTGGGCCAGCGCCGCAGACATCTGCCCTAGCGCCGCGAGTTTGGCCGACTGCACCAACCCGTCCTGAGCGGTGCGCAGGTCGCGGGTACGTTCTTCGACCAGTTGCTCCAGTTCTTCACGGTTGCGCTGATGCAAACGCGCCAGGCGCCAACGCTGATAAAGAAACAGGCTCAGAAACACCAGCGTCAGCCAGGTGCCGGCCGCTGCCAGCGCGGCATTGCGCAGGTCTTCGGCGGCCACCAGCGGTTTGCGCAACAGGTGTAAGGTCCAGCCTTCGCCAGTCAACGGCAACGATTCCCACAGATAGTCCACCGGACCGTCGGGGCCTTCGATCCGGGCCAGTCGACCACTGTCGTCGAACTCGCGCATCACCTGGTGACGCAGGGCCGACAAGGGTTGTTTGTCGTACTGACGGGTGGTGCTCAGTTCCGCACGATCACTGGCGGAAATCGGCTGCAACTCGCGATAACGCCAGCCGGGCTGATTGGCGATGAACACAATGCCCTTGGCGTCGCTGACCAGCAGCAGGTCGCTGCCCTGGCTCCATTCGTGTTCCAGGTCGGGGAACTCCAGTTTCACCACCATGGCGCCGAGAAACTCGCCCGCGTTGTTGGTTACTGCGTTCGATAAGAAATAACCGGGAATGCCGCTGGTGACGCCCACCGCATAAAAGCGCCCCACGCCTTGGGCCTTGGTCTGCAGAAAGTAAGGGCGAAACGCGTAGTTGTGACCGACATAGCTGCTAGGCAAACGCCAGTTACTGGCGCCGACCGCCAAACCGTTGCGGTCCAGCAGTTCCAGGGTCGATGACTGCGCCGCACTGTTGATCCGCTCCAGTTTGCGGTTTAACGCGTCCTGGGTCGTCGGGCTGACCGGTCCGTTTAAGGCCGAACGCAGTTCAGGGTCCAGCGCCAGCACGGCGGGCAGGGCGCGATAGCGTTCGATCAGGGTGTGCAGCGTGTTGCCATACAACGCCAATTGCCCATGGGCTCGCGCAGCATCGTCGGCCAAGGCGTGACGTTCGGTCTGACGCATCGCCATCCCGGCAGCCAATACCGCGCCCGCCAGAATGAGCAGCACATAGAGAGACAGGCGAAAGGTGCGAGCGGTAAAAGGCATGGTGGCGGAGGAGGAAATGGACCGGCAGGCACCTTAGCATGCGGCTGGACCAGGGATGGCGGGTGAACGTCGAGATTTTATGTCGTCTGATGTGCAGCTTTCGCGAAGGACGCGACGCGGTCCTGGGTCTGGACCGCGCCTCATGCCGCACCGCTTACAACAAATTAAAGTGCTCTGTTTTCACGTCGTTAGAGTCGAGACCGATCATCACGTTGAATTCGCCCGGCTCAGCGGCGTATTTCAGCGCAGGGTTGTAGAACTTCAGGTCGTCTTCACTGATGACGAAGTTGATGACTTTCTCTTCCCCCGGCTGAAGCATGACTTTCTGGAAGTTCTTCAGCTCTTTGACCGGGCGACTGATCGAGGCGGCAACATCGTGCAGATAAAGCTGGACCACCGTCTCTCCGGCAACTTCTCCGGAGTTCTTTACAGCGACGCTGGCGGTCAATTGGCCACCGCGTTTCATGTTTTTAGTCGATAGCGTGATGTCCGACACGTTGAACTGGGTGTAGCTCAAGCCATAACCAAACGGAAAGAGCGGGCCAGTGACGTCTTCTTCGAAGTAGTTCGACGTGTAGTTGGGAGGCGAACCGAGCGTGTAAGGACGGCCGGTGGGAAGGTGGTTGTAGTAGACCGGAATCTGCCCCACCGAACGAGGGAAGGACACCGGCAGTTTGCCTGACGGGTTGTAATCACCAAAGAGCACGTCCGCCACTGCATTGCCGCCTTCGGTGCCGGTGAACCAGGTTTCCAGCATTGCGTCAGCCTGTTTCTGTTCATCAACCAGGGTCAACGGACGGCCGTTCATCAGCACCAGCACCAAGGGTTTGCCGGTGGCTTTGAGCGCCTTGATCAGATCCCGCTGTCTGCCGGGAATATTAAGGTCGGTGCGGCTCGCCGATTCGTGGGACATGCCCCGCGACTCGCCGACCACTGCCACCACCACATCGGCTTGCTGTGCGACCTTGACGGCCTCGGCGATCATTTCTTCGGCCGGGCGTGGGTCAGTCTCGACTTCAGTGACCATGAAGTTCAGGTATTTAATGATTTTCGGGTTGTCAGTGACGTTAGCGCCCCGGGCATAGACCAACGTGGCCTTGTCGCCGACTGCATTGGCCAGACCGTCAAAAATAGTGACCGATTGTTTCGCCTCGCCCGCAGCAGACCAACTGCCCAGCATGTCGATCTGGCTTTTCGCCAGAGAACCGATGACCGCGATGGTGCCTTGCTTCTTCAGTGGCAACGTATGGTTATCGTTTTTCAGCAACACCATGGTCTTGCGCGCCACGTCACGCGCTTCTTTGCGGTGCAGGCGGTCTTCGGCATTGGTGTCGGCCGGGTCATGAGCGGCAGTGCCGATACGAACGTACGGGTCGGCGAACAGGCCCATGTCGTATTTGGCGCCCAACACTTCGCGAACGGCGTTATCGATATCTTTCTGGGAAATCTCGCCGTCCTTGAGCAGGCTTGGCAATTCTTTGCCATAGGCCGAGTCATTCATGCTCAGGTCAATGCCGTTCTTGATCGCCAGCTTGGCGGCTTCACGTTCGTCGCTGGCCACGCCGTGGCGGATCAGTTCCTTGATGGCGCCGTGGTCGCTGATGGTCACGCCCTTGAAGCCCCATTCCTTGCGCAGCAGGTCCTGCATCAACCAGGTATTGGACGTGGCCGGTACGCCGTTGACCGAGTTGAGTGCGACCATTACCCCGCCAGCACCGGCATCGATAGCGGCGCGGTAAGGCGGCAGGTAGTCCTGGTACATGCGCACCGGACTCATGTCGACGGTGTTGTAGTCACGCCCCCCTTCGACAGCGCCGTACAGCGCAAAGTGTTTGACGCTGGGCATCAGGCTGTCAGCACTACCGGGATGCTCGCCGCGATAAGCGTTGACCATCACTTTGGCAATGCGCGACACCAGGTAGGTGTCCTCGCCAAATCCTTCCGAACTGCGACCCCAGCGGGGATCGCGGGAGATATCGACCATCGGTGCGAACGTCATGTCCAGACCATCGGCGCTGGCTTCGATGGCCGACACCCGACCGCTCAAGGCTATCGCGTCCATGTCCCAGCTGGCCGCAAGACCCAAGCTGATCGGAAAGGTCGTACGATGGCCGTGGATCACGTCATAGGCGAAAAACATGGGGATCTTCAGGCGGCTCTTCGCAACAGCAGCCTCCTGCAACGGACGGTTTTCGGCGCGAGTGATCGAGTTGAAAGTACCGCCGATTCTGCCAGCGGCAATTTCCTTGAGAATAGTCGGCTGTGGCATTTCAGGGCCGATACTGATGAGTCGCAACTGCCCGATTTTTTCATCGAGGGTCATTTTTTTCATCAGGTCGGAGATGAATGCGTTTTTATTGTGCAGGGTGGAGTCATTGGTCTCGGCCATCACCGAGTGACTGGCCAGACCGACGACAAGGCCCAGCAAACACAGCTTATTCATGAATGATTTCTCAAGGCGTTCTTCAGCAACTCACGTTAAGTACTGGTCAGCCAAATGTTGGGTATTGAGCCTGTTGCGCTTATTGTCGATCAGGGCGAATGGGCGCCGCTGAACTCTTTGTCGCGCAGAGCATCTGTAGCGCAGCGAGTTTTAGCTTATTGCGCGTTAGCAATCCAGTCTTGGGCGCGGATTATGCAGCGGATCGCCTGTTTTGGCTAAAGTCAGTCTGTAGGCCAGAATTAAAAAGCATTTCAAATAGGGAGAAAAGAACATGCGAACACAACGGGGCTACCGTTTTAGTTGGTCCATGACGGCGCTGATGCTGTTGAGCACGTTATTGGCCGGTTGTGGCATTAACAACATCCCTACCTATGACGAACAGGTAAAGGCCGCTTGGGCGCAGGTGCAGAACCAATATCAGCGTCGGGCCGACCTGATCCCCAATCTAGTCGAGACGGTGCGGGGTTACGCCAAACAGGAACAGACCACCCTGACCGCTGTCATTGAGGCACGGGCCAAGGCCACGTCGATCCAGGTCGACGCCAGCACCTTGAACGACCCGGAAAAACTCAAGCAGTTCCAGCAAGCTCAGGGCCAGCTCACCAGCGCGCTGAGTCGTCTGATGGTGGTCTCCGAGCGTTACCCGGACCTGAAATCCAACCAAAACTTCCTTGCCCTGCAATCGCAGCTTGAAGGCACGGAAAACCGTATCGCCGTGGCGCGCAAAGACTTCATCGCTTCGGTCGAACGTTACAACACCGAAATCCGCACCTTCCCCGGTCGCCTCTGGCACACCGTGATGTACAGCGATCTGCCGATCCGGCCGAACTTTGAAGCCACGACGCCAGACTCCGAGAAAGCCCCGGAAGTGAAATTCTGATGCGCGCCCTGCGGCTGTCCCTGGTGGGCTTACTGTTGGCTTGCGCCACGGTGGCTCTGGCCGCGTTGGTGTTTCCGCCCCTGACCGGGCGCGTGGTCGACACCGCGCACCTGATCGACACGCAAACCGCCGCGCAACTGGCGCACATGCTCGAGGCCCATGAACAGGCAACGGGCGAGCAACTGGTGGTGGTCACGCTGCCCAACCTGCAAGGCACCAGCATTGAGGATTACGGTTATCAACTGGGTCGCTTCTGGGGCGTCGGGCAAAAGGGTAAAGACAACGGCGCGTTGCTGATCGTCGCCCGCGATGATCATAAAGTGCGGATTGAAGTGGGCTACGGTCTCGAAGAGCGTCTGACCGATGCCCAGTCTTCGGTGATCATCAATCAGGTCATCACCCCGGCGTTCAAGGCCGGTAACTTCGCCGGTGGCATCAGCCAGGGCGCGCAGGCCATGATTCAGGTGCTCGGCGGCAATCCGCTGGCCGAGCCCGCTGCCAACAATGGCTCCGGCAATGCTGTGCAGAACATGGTGTACCTGGCGCTGTTTTTGATCTTTATCTTTATAAACATGCTCTGGGGCCGAGGAAGAGGCGGTGGCGGTGGCTTCATCGGCGGCATGGGCGGTTTTGGCGCTGGAGGCTCGCGCTCCGGTGGCGGCGGTTTCAGTGGCGGCGGTGGCAGCTTCGGCGGCGGCGGCGCGTCCGGCAGTTGGTAAACGATGGGTCAATAGGTGATCGCACATGGCTTTACTGAATAAAGAAGAACAACGCCAGGTCGCCGAGGCTGTTAGCCGGGTCGAACAACGAACCGATGCCGAACTGGTCACGGTGCTGGCTGCACACGCCGACGATTACACGTACGCGCCGTTGATCGGGGCCGGGCTGGTGGCGCTGTTGCTGCCCGGGTTGATCAACTATTACCCAGGCTGGCTAAACGCCAACCAGCTGCTGTTGGCGCAGATGGCCACCTTTATCGTTGCCGCACTGATCATGCGCATTCCGGCAGTAACGACCCATCTGATCCCCAAGTCCGTACGCCATTGGCGCGCCGGTAGCCTGGCTCGTCGTCAATTCCTCGAACAAAATCTGCACCACACCATTGGGGGCACCGGCATTCTGATCTTCGTCTGTGAAGCTGAGCGCTACGTCGAAATCATCGTAGACCGAGGCATCAGCAGCCGTGTGGACGACACGGTCTGGAAAGCGCTGATCGAGGTGTTCACTCAACAGGTCCGTGACGGTAAAACCTTGCAAGGGTTCCTGGGCTGTATCGAAGCCTGCGGTGAATTGCTCGCGACCCACGTGCCCGTGACGCAGACGCGCAATGAGCTGCCGAATCGGTTGGTGGTGTTGGGGTGAAGGCGTATTTCAGTGGTCTGAGCTGACACCGCCAATCGCCAACCCGCAATTAAATTAACCCCAACCCCTCAACCCGCCTAAAATAGCCGCCTCGTTATTTTCAGCCCGTCCGAGGCGCTTTCCAATGTCAGCCACTGCAACGCCCACCCAGTCTGTGCCGGATCACCGTGCGCAGTTTTTGAGCCTGCTGGACACCAGTCTGTCGCAGAACTCCTTTATCAAGCTGGTGCTGGCCAAGTACGTCGGTGCTGAGGTGGAGTTGCAGCGCATCATCATCAAGCTGACGACGATCAAGGAGCTGCCGCACCTGTCGTTTGTGTACCGCTATAAATCCCGCGACATCACCAAGAATTTCCCGCTGGCGGAAGGGGTCGAGGTGATTGCGGGTTTATTGCCGGAGTCGTTCAAGAACGCGCACTTGTTATCGCTGACTGACGAAGTGCAGCTGGAATACAGCAAAAAAGGTAAAAGCACGCTGTTCACCAGCAAGGCCCAGCAGCAGCGCGAAGCGCCATCGGTCGAACATGATCGTGAGAAAAAGCGCTTTCTGGAGCTGAATCGACCGTTCTTGACCGATCTGGGCGTGACCAATAAGCAGCACGAACTGATCCCGTCCATGTCGCGTAAGTGGAAGCAGATCAACAAGTTCATCGAGGTGTTTTCCCACGCCTTGAGCACGTCGCCGCTGGCGCTGGATCAGCCGATCAAGGTCGCGGACTTTGGTTCGGGCAAGGGCTACCTGACCTTTGCTATTCATGATTACTTGCGCAACACCTTGCACGCCGAAGGCCATGTCACTGGGGTCGAGTTGCGCGAGGACATGGTGACGCTGTGCAACAACGCTGCCGCGCGTCTGGAGCATCCGGGCCTGGTTTTCCAGCATGGCGATGTGCGCACCGTGGCGCCCAGTGCCATCGATGTGATGATTGCCTTGCACGCCTGCGACATCGCCACCGATTACGCGATCCACATGGGTATTCGCTCTGGGGCGTCGATCATTATGTGTTCGCCGTGCTGCCACAAACAGATCCGCTTGCAGATTCAAAGCCCGACGCTGCTGCGGCCGATGCTGCAATACGGTTTGCACATGGGCCAGCAGGCGGAAATGGTCACTGACAGCCTGCGTGCCTTGTTCCTCGAAGCCTGCGGTTACGAGACCAAGGTGTTCGAGTTCATCTCGCTGGAGCACACCAATAAGAACAAAATGATTCTTGCGGTCAAACGCGCTGAGCCACTCAAGCAACCTGAGTTGCTGGCCAAGATCCAGGAGTTGAAAGAGTTCTACGGTATTCAGGAGCACTGCCTGGAAACCTTGCTCCAGGCAGACGGCACTATCAGCTGATTAAAGGCGGGTGGTGAGTGGCTGGGGCGCAATGACCGTGGTCTTGCGTCCCAGCATTACTGTAGCGATCACGCCCGCGGCGAATAGCCAGGTAATCGGCTCGATGTGTTCACCGAAAAACAGCGCTGAAAAGGTGATGGTGAAGAAAATCTGCAGCAGCTGTACCTGACTGACTCGCGAGATGCCGCCCATGGCCAGGCCGGCATACCAGGCGAAGAAGCCGATGAATTGCGAGAAGATCGACACGTAACCAAACGCCCACCACGTGCCGGTGGATATCGGCCCTTGATGCTGCATTGCCAGATAAATCACGGGTCCGAGCAGCAGTGGACTGGACAGCACCAGCGCCCAACAGATCACTTGCCAGCCCCCCATCTGCTTGGCCAGACGGCCGCCTTCGGCATAACCCAGCCCTCCGATCGCCACCGCCGCCAGCATCCACACGTCGCCTGCCTGAATATTCCCGGCGCCGCTGATCAAGGCATACCCGAGCACCAACCCACTGCCCAGTGCCGCGCAGGCCCAGAATGCTTTCGATGGGCGCTCATGGGAGAGCCACGCCGCATAGATCGCCACGCACAAGGGTTGTAAACCGTTGACCAGCGCGCCGTGGGACGCGGGCAGGGTTTTCATCGCCCAGGCGGACAGCACAGGGAAGCCGACAATCACCCCAAGCGCTACCAGACTCAGGCCTTTGACCTGCGCCCAGGTCGGCCACTTTTCGCGCCGCCAAAGCAACAGCGCTGCCGCCGGAATCGCCGCCAGTAACGCGCGGCCCAGGCCATTGAGGAGTGGGTGGACTTCCTGGACCACGATACGGGTCATGGGCAGCGTCAGACTGAAAATAATCACCCCGATCAGGCCCAGGGCCATGCCGGTGTTTTCGCGAGAGGACATGATGGAAGCGTGACCTTGTTGTTATGGGATACACGAGCCTCTCATCTAGCCACAAACCGCCCCCGCACGCCCTCACAGCTATCGAGAGATTTATCCGTACAGTTCGGGTGTTTGCTCCGGAGTGACTCGCTATCAGTGTTTTGCGCCGGTTGGCTTTGGTGCGCTAACAGCAGCATTCAGCCGCTCGACCGCCACCGACAATTCAGGATCGCCCAACGGATGGGTCTTGGCGTCGAAGAACGTCAACGTCACGTCCTGCCCCGCGAAGAGGGTGCTGTAGTGCCGCTTCTGGTGCTGGATAAAGGCAGTGCTGCGCGGGTAAATAGAGATGGCGATGGTCTTGACCCTGGCTTGCCTGATTGCCTCGATGATATGCGTGTCTTGTGCGCCAAGGGCGTGGCCAAAAATGCACAGCGCGTCTTCATGGGTGGCAAGTTGCGAGTAGCAGAAAGACAGGTAATCCGAGTGGCGGATCATCTTCAGCTTGTTCTCGCTGTTGTCTTCGCTGATGAATATCGGCACGTCATCCAGCGCATTGATGGCGAAGCTGCCCAGCAGGGTGCTTTCCGATGACAACAGCTTGCGAACGCTGCCGTCGAGGTTTTTCACCAGGTGCAGGCCGCCGTGCAGATAAAGCATGCGCGTGGCGTCGGTCGGCGTGTTGTTGAGGTTGAAGGTGGCGTCTTCGTCGAACAGGTCGTTGAATGTCTGCGGCGACTGCATCACGGCCCAATAACAGAGCAAGTCGTAGTTGGTCGAGTAGACGGTGCGGTACTGGCTGAACGCTTGATTGATACGGGCCAGGGTTTTTTCTTCCACCAGACGCCATGGAATGTGCACCGAACGCACGGCGTGGATCAGGGCTTCTTTAATCGCGAAATAACGATTGCGTGGCGATGAAGAGCTGATGGTCAGCGCGGCGTTGACCCTCATGGTGGTTTTCAGCGCACTCAGGATGGGCTCGAAATTGCTGGTGTTCATGGCCTTGAACACGGCAAGTTCGGTATGGCTCAACGGCTTGTTACGGGTGGTCTCGGCTGTTTCGAAGAGCGAGTCGTAAGAAAAGTTTTTCCACACCGCCATGCTCGCGCCATTACCCACCAGTAAACCGGAAAATGGGGTGGTCGCCCGCAGCTCATTCCAGTCTGCAAGCTCAGCATCAAAATCCGTGAAGTCCATAGTCTTTGTTCGTCGTCGTCAGGTCGGGAAAAGGCAGCGCCGGGACTTTATCACGCCTGTCGGCCGATCCCGGTGTTGATGCCAGTATTGAGCCAGATCAATGCGAAAGATTAGCGATCAGAAGATGCTACGCGCATTCGCCAAACCGGATCGACTGGCTTGGCTTGGTTACAGAGGACTTGCGATGAGCAGCACTTTCTTCATTCCTGCGGTGAACATCATGGGCATCGGCTGCATGGCCGAAGCGATGACCGCCATCCATAACTTTGGCTTTCGCAAAGCGTTGATCGTCACCGATGCCGGGCTGGTCAAGGCCGGTGTCGCAGCGAACATCGTTGGGTTGTTGGCTGAACAGGATATCGACGCACTGGTATTCGACGGTGCGCAAGCCAACCCTACCGTGGGTAACGTCGAGAAGGGCTTGGCGTTGCTCAAGAACAGCGGCTGCGACTTCGTGATTTCCCTCGGCGGCGGTTCGCCTCACGATTGCGCAAAAGGCATCGCGCTGTGTGCGACCAACGGTGGTCACATCAGCGATTACGAAGGTGTTGATCAGTCGGCCAAGCCGCAGCTGCCGGTGGTTGCGATCAATACCACGGCGGGTACTGCCAGCGAGATGACGCGGTTTTGCATCATCACCGACGAAGTCCGCCACATCAAAATGGCCATCGTCGACCGTAATGTCACCCCCGTACTCTCCGTCAACGATCCAGGACTGATGGTCGGGATGCCCAAAGCGCTCACTGCCGCCACGGGTATGGACGCACTGACCCACGCCATCGAAGCCTACGTCTCCACTGCCGCCACACCGATCACTGACGCCTGTGCCCTGAAAGCCATGGCGCTGATCTCCAGTAACCTGCGCCAGGCGGTGGTCGATGGCAGCGACATGGTCGCGCGGGAAAACATGGCGTATGCACAGTTCCTTGCCGGCATGGCGTTCAACAATGCCTCTTTGGGCTATGTACACGCGATGGCCCATCAATTGGGTGGCTTCTATAACTTGCCCCACGGCGTCTGCAACGCAATATTGCTGCCCCATGTCGAAAGCTTCAACGCCAGCGTCTGCCCGGCGCGGCTGACCGACATCGCCCACGCCATGGGCGAAGACACGCGCGGTCTCTCCCCGGAAGACGGCAGCCGGGCGGCCATCGCCGCCATTCGCAACCTGTCCCGTGCCGTCGACATCCCTGCGGGCCTCAAAGAGCTGGGCGTCAAGGAAGAAGACATTCCTACCCTGGCCGCCAATGCCTTGAAAGACGCCTGCGGCCTGACCAACCCGCGCCCTGCGGAACAGCACCAGATCGAAGCCATCTTCCGTAGCGCACTTTGATACGTCCCAGAGGATAACCATGAGCATTACCTCAAGCGTCATCTGCGACGCAGCCGATCTGCTTAAAGGCTTCGTCGGCTACCACCACAAAGCGGACAGGTACATCGTCCGCTTCAGCGAAGACGCCTTTGGCATGGACGTGCCTGACCACACCATCACGCCGACTCACGAATTCGTCTGGCAAGCCGGTGATAACCAGGTCATGACCCTCAAGCGCGAGCTGTTGGCGTTGTTGCTGGAGCAGAATATCGATGACCGGCTGAACATCACCGAGCCACTGCGGGTGTATGTGAAACGCGTGGACTTGCCGGAGATAACGGCCGTGCGGAGGTTGAAGGGGGAGGGGTGATGGATAGCGTGTGTGCCTAGGCCGACTGCTTACCTGTACAGTCGGCGGGAGGTGATGTTTACAAAGCAAAAGTGTTGGGCAATAAAGCGATGAAACGAATTTGTTTTCGGCGTTTTAACTCCCGCATCACCGCCCCGGCTGCCATTCCGAATATGCCTGGATACCCTCGTACTCAAGCCACGGCACATCATGCGAAACCCAAATATGATTTTCGGGAACTGCACCAGGGTCCTCATCCAAGGTCGCAATACGTACGATGACGATGGGATGTTGCGGGCGTTCGGCAATTAAGTGAGAACCGCATGCCGAGCAGAAGTGGCGCAACTTGCCGGGGGATGACTCGTAGGACGAGAGCGAAGCTGACTTGTCTGCGAATCGGTCCGGGGTCGCGTCCGACCGCACCAGTCGTAAAATGGCCGAACTCACCACCGCATGAAGGTTCTTCGGCCCTTATCGCAGGCAAGACTACGCGTCCCGGCCGCTCCGCCCTCCGGGCAGAATCGAGACCCGGATTGCTGCGCGACAGTGGGCGTGGAAGCCCTGGACAACCGCGAGCAGTTCCAGAGCCACACGCGCCGCCGGACACCGCCGGAGAGTTCACCTGCAATGCCGCCAGCACGCTGTTGCTGAGTGGGAAATTAAAACCCATCATTGGAAAGCAAAAGCCCGCCAATTGGCGGGCTTTCTGCATCGCACGAGAATATGGAAAAGCTCGCGCGACGGTAAGGACGGGTTTACTGATCTTGTTTGGTGGTCGAAGTGGCAGCCTTACTCAAGCCCTTTGCATTGTGATCTCCCGGCGTGGTGGTTGAGATCGCAGTGGCCTTGGTAAGTCCGTGGGTGGTTTTGGAATGTGCAATACCGGACGTAGCCACGGCATGGCCTTTACTGTCATTACGAGTGCGGCCAGTGTGATGACCATTGACGCCATTGACGCCATTGACGCCATGGTCCCTGACCGCGCGACCGGCATGAACGCTTTCTTTACCTTCAGCACGGCCACTGATGCCATGGTCCCTGACCGCTCGGCCGTCATGATCGCTTTCCTGACCTTCACCACGGCCATTGCTGCCAGCATCAGCAGAATGACCTTCTCCCTGGCCGCCACTGCCGATGCCGCCGCCGTGACCTGCGCCGCCACCGCTACCACCACCGTGGCTTCCTCCATCTTTTGCATAAGCGGAGCTCATGGGGAGTAAAGGAGCAGCAGCCAGCATCATTACGCATGACATAACAGCGATTAGATTCGTTTTCTTTAAAAGCATGATTGCTTCCATCGATCAGGATAGGTTCACGTGCACTAGGACGCCTATCACTGTCTATAGTTCTCAGGCTTCCGACGGAAGGAGATGATTACGCAGATGACTATTAACAGAAAGCCCGCAGGTGGCGGGCTCTCTGTCGAGGGGGCGCTGATCCGTCAGCTGATCTCAGTGTAGGTCAGGATGGTGGCGGTAAAGGGGTGGTGACAAAATTTCGGAATGAAAAAGCACGCAGGTAGTGGGCTCTCTTTAGATGGGCCAAATCCCTTTAGCTGACCTCATTGTGCTTGGCGGATGTAGAGATTGAGCCACGGCGCTTTTGGAGTAGGTATACGGTCGTGGAGGGTGGAACCTGACGTCTGCGTAAAAGCAGTAACTGTCACTGAAACTGTCACCAGTCGCTATTGGATGTCCGTGGACTGCGCTGGAGACCTTGAAAATAGTGGAGCGGGTGGCGGGAATCGAACCCGCGTGATCAGCTTGGGAAGCTGGAGTAATACCATTATACGACACCCGCTTTGAGCGGCTGACTTTGTACCAGATGTCGGCGCTGAACTGAAGCTCTATTTTTCTTCAGGTGGTATTTTTGTGTTGCGGATCAGGTGAATCACACACTCCCTGCACACGTTAGCGTCTACAGGGAGTGGTGGTTTCCGTTCACAGTGCAAATGCATGGTGGCTCTGTACCTGTGTGTAGCGTGGCCGTTTTGCAACGGGTGCTGGCTTGAGGAAACTCAATAGGGCCTTTTGCGAGTCGCGGCAGGCGGCTTTGTGTTCCATGTCCAGAAAGTGCCCGGTGGCCCGGAGGGTGCAGAACTCGCTTTGGCGCACGTGTTGACCGAAGAGCCGGGCGTCGTCTGCGGCGGTGTATTCGTCCCACTCGCCGTTGAGGAACAACACGGGCACGTCGATGGTTTTCGCAGCGTCGAGGTAGCACAGCTGGTCGATGGTCAGTACTTGGCTGATATGAAAGTGCATTTGCACGTATTCATGGATATCCAGGTTGCTGACATGCCGGTAGTTGAAGCGCTTGAACAGCGACGGCAGGTGTTTGCCGATGGTGTTGTTCACCAGGTGGCCGACCTCGTGACGATCAAACGCGCCGAGGTGCCTGACGCCTCGTTCGAGGTAGTCGCGCATGTGTTCGTTGACCACGGGGGAGAACGAACTGATGACGGCTTTTTCAATGCGTCGTGGTTTTTGCGCGAGCGCGATCAAGGTTGCCGCGCCGCCCCAGGAAAAGGACAGCACATGCTCGGCGGCGAAGTGGTCGATCAACTCAAGGAGGATCTGACCTTCGAGTTCTTTGGTCAGCGGCTGCCGATGCAAGTTGTGGGCTTTGGATTTGCCCGCGTAGGGTTGGTCGTACAGCACCACGTTGAATTGCGGGTGCAGGTTACGGACGGTCTGAGCAAAGGACGCAGTGGTGGCCATCGAGCCGTTGACCAGAATAATGGTCTTTTCTGCGGCATCTGCACGATACAACTCCGTGTAAACCCGGAACTGACCTTGTATATCAAGCACCGCGATTTCTGGCCTCATAACATAGACTCCTGGCGAAAACAGGTATGCGCGCAAACGAGGTTGCACGAGTTTCGTGACAGGTAGGCATACGCCTGGAAAGGGAGCCCATGTCGATCCGATGCAGTCTGGTCGACAGGTATTGTTATTGGCGGGCGGTTTGTCGGCACGGAGCCTGAGGCTCTCGGGACGGCAAAAGGTTTCTTAGAATGAGTTCATGACCAATCAGTCACATGCGGACTGACGGTTTGATTCAAGCAGGCTCGGGGGCAACCCGCAAGTGCCGTTGGTAAATTGTTCGACAACTTCTGCTGAGTGGTCGGATCGGTCAGATTGCGAGGATTTCTTCGGTGCTCAAGGCACGGTATTGCCCAGGCGCTAAACCGGCGTCCAGTTGCAGGGGGCCCATGCGTTCGCGGTGCAGGCGCAGGACTTTATTGTTGAAGTGGCCGAACATGCGTTTGACCTGATGGTAGCGGCCCTCGACGATACTCAAGCGCGCGCAGTGAGACCCCAGCACGATCAGTTCGGCGGGCTGAGTGGTGAGGTCTTCGAACGCGAAATAAAACCCTTCAGCGAATTTCTGCACATAGTCGTCACTGATCGCTTGCTCGGTTTCGACGTAGTAAATTTTCGCCAGCTTGGTCTGCGGTTGGGTCAATCGTCGCGACCAGACACCGTCATTGGTGATCAGCATCAGGCCCGTGGTGTTGAAATCGAGTCGACCGGCGATGTGCAGGTCTTCTTTGTCGGGCTCATCCAGCAAGTCGAGCACCGTCGGATGCTGTGGGTCGAGTGTCGCGCTGACGCAACCCGGTGGTTTATGCAGCATGAAATAGCGCGCCGGTTTGCCGACTTGCAACACGTCGTCGTCGCATTCCACACGGCTGAATTCACGCACCTCGTGAAGGGGGTCGTTGATGGTCTGACCGTCGACCTTGATTCGCTTGGCCACCAACGCAAATCGCACGTCTTTGCGGCTGAAGCGCGGCAGGTTGCTGAGGAATCGATCAAGACGCATGGCGGTGACGGACGACTGGGGAAGTGGCGCGCATGGTACGCGATCTAGTGGTTGTGCTTCGACTGAGCATCAGTTTCGATCTGCGCGCAGCGCGGGCACAGGCAGGCGGCATTGCGCACTTCCAGCGGCAGCGCTTCAAGCACAGCGGGGTCGATGCTGACTGAAAAGCACCAGCAGGGTTGCGCCGCCGTACGTGGGTTGGCGAGGGTGCAGCGGTTGCTGGCGCCGCATACAGGGCAGCGGTCGGGGTCGATTGAGTTTTTTTTAATCGTGTGGTTGTTCATGACGCGCCTATTCAAACTGAGACTGAGCCATGTCCATACACACCCGATTGCGCCCGGTCTGTTTGGCGCGATACAGCGCGTGGTCGGCGCGGGCAATCAGGCTGTGCAGGGTGTCGTCGGGTTGCAGTTCAGTCAGGCCAACGCTGACGGTGATTTGCAACGGAGTGCCGGAAAAGCTGTAGGAATGTTGCTCGGCCAGTAGACGAACTTTTTCCGCGACTTGCTGGGCGTTGGCGCTGTTGGTGTCTTTGAGCAGGATGATGAACTCTTCGCCGCCCCAGCGACAAATAATATCCGACTGACGCAAACAGCTTTGCAGGTCCTGGGCGAAGCCGACGAGCACTTCGTCGCCAGCCAGATGGCCATGTTCGTCATTGAGGCGCTTGAAGTGGTCGATGTCGATCAGTAGCGCCGCCAGGGGCTTGGGCTCGCGTTGCGCTTCCTGCATCGCCTTGAGCGCCATCAAATCGAAGCCGCGGCGATTGGGCAGACCGGTGAGACTGTCGAGGGTGGCCTGGGCTTCGATCTTGTGCTGATAGCGGCGGATGACCCGATGCAGCAGGAGCAGGACCACCAGTGTCACCACCAGGCAAATGAACAGGTTCAGGTACAGCGACTGGCGGATATCGGTGAGTGCGCCGTCTTCCTGTTTGTCGACGAACAGGTACCAGTTCAGTTCCGGGATGAAACGCACGTTGAGGAAGTGACCCTGGCCTTGCGCTTGGTATTCGAAACTGCCGGTCTGTGGCTTGGGCAGTTTGTTGTGCAAGTCGCTCAGGCCCGGCAGGTCTTTGAGGCGCTGACCGATGGCGGCACCCAGCGGTCCACCTTGGGCGCCGGTGAGCACGATTCGGCCGAAGGCGTCGACGAAATACACGCTTCGCTGATACCGCTGCTGATAACGGTCGATCAGTTTGATCACCGCATCCACGGTCAGGCCCACACCCGTGGCGCCGATGAAGTTGTCCTTGTAATCGAACACCTTGTAGTTGATGAAGAAGGTCAGGTTGTCCTTGTTGGCCATGTCTGGATCGACATTGATTTCATAGGGCGCAGCCATGTCGCGTACCCGGTAGTACCAGGTATCGCGCGGCTCTTTGGCGTCTATTTTCTTCAAGACTCCTTTGGCCTGGTAATACTTGAGGCTGGTGTCGGAGACAAAAAAGGCGGTGTAGGCGTCGTAGTGATTCATGACCTCGTTGAGGTAGCGGGTCATTTGCTCAGGGTCACGTTCGCCAGCCACTACCCAATCACGCATGAAGGTGTCGCGGGCCATCATTGAGGAAATCAGGATCGGTCGGACCAGGTCTTTCTGGATCTCCGAATACACCGTGTCCGAGGTCAATGGCAGCTCTGTGTTGACGATGCTGTCGCGAATCGACGCCCGCGAGGCGTAATAGCTGAGTAACGATGTTGCCAGAAAGCCGCCCCCCAGTAGGACGACCAGCGTCAGGATCAGTGACCGTTGCGACTTGAGTGGCGAGCTAAGTGGCATGACGAATCCGGTGGGAGAAGACCAATAGTGGCGGCATGCTAGCGTGCCGTCACTGCTTTGCGCTATTGCCGATTCAGGTTCACGGTGTAATCGGCATGGTCGCGGTCGGTGCTATATAAACGGGCGAGCGGCCCATCAAGGCGTTGATGGCAGCACACCGGCAGTGCACCAATAAAATTTTGTCGTAATGAATACCCTGTTCAGACAATGACTTGAAAAGATCCTGCAGGTTGGGATGAGTCACGCCAAAGCGATTCCTGACGGTCAGTACATCCATGGGCGTGGCGGGGAGCCCGTTTAAAGGCGACAGATTTGAATGACGCACTACCTGACTGATCTCCTGATACGTCTCGCCGCGGGTACTTTGGAATTTCATCAGCGAATAATTCTTGATATTGCCCGGAAGGGATGTTCCGGCCAGCACCTTATCGGTGATGGCATACGGCGGCAGCGGGCCTGCAGGACGCGCGAGGCTGTTGTTTGCGTTATTCAAGATAGAAAACGGTTTGACCCTCTGGCTCACGACTCGGTGAAGCGTTGGGTCGACCAGTTCATAACCATGCGGCGCGTAAGTTCTAAGTTCGGTGCCATTGGGGATCCGTGCGGTTTTAGTCCATGGCAAGTAATGCCCGTGTGTACTCACAACCAGGACTCTGGCTTGAGCCTTGTCCGAGGTCCAGAGCAGGAGTTTGCGACCAAGCTTCCAGGCTTTGACGGGTAAGGTTCCGAAGGAGTGATGGCCGGGAATGGTCCAGGTCTTGAGCAGGCTGTTGGTATTGAAAAATGTTTCCAGGCGGGTTTTACGGGCGTTGATTGATCGGTGAATCCAGGAGCCGAAGCTTTTTGTGGCGGCGGGTGTAGCGCTGGCAACCGCGATGGCTGTTTTCCCTGGGACGTTGAATGTGTTGAACATACGCAGCAATCGGGGGGTGTAGGGCGCTAGCTGCAACAACCCTAGAGACAGCGCGTTGAGCACTGCCTGGGTTTTTTCGGTGTCCCTATTTCCCGGCAACGCTGCTGTCGCGATGCCCAGGTAGATGGACCCGGCGTGAGTCGCCAGAGAGGCCAGTGCCGCGGGCACCAATAGCAATGACATCGGCGCCAGCAAGAGCTGTAGATGGTTGAGTTGACGCGTCCAATAACGCAGCGAAACTTCTTTCGAGGTCACGATGTTTTCATTCGCATCATCCTGATGATTACGTTGCAGCGTCTCGCGCATAAAGACGAAAGGCGACGAAGTAATGGGCTGCTCGCAGAAGGTACGGGCTTTGGCTTTATGCAGGTCGTTGGCGTAAACCACGTCGGTCCAGGGCCGAAGCAGGGAGGACGCCGGGTCGGGGATTTTATTGCCGCTCCAGATATCAAGAATATACATAAATTTCTCGTGGAGTCTGACCGGTATATAGCTCAACAGCATGCGTTGCCACTGCTTATCCTTGGCGGCGGTTTGTATATAACGGGTGAGTTCGATGTCGCTATTGAACTCGACAAATGCCACGGACTGACCGGCCTGGTAGAGAACCGTCAAGGGTGTGTTGGCGTGAGTGAATACCAGCAGACCGGCACAGCATTGGCATTGCGTGCCTTCTACTAACGAGGGTTTCAGGTAAAAACCCAGCGCTTTGCAGTGGATGCCAGTAGACGTCGTGGTGGATGAAGTCGTGTCCAACATCTCGACCAGAAGATCGAATCCAGCGCGTGATAACTGCTTCTGTTTAAGGCTGATCACTGCCTGCGCCATGAAGGTTGTCTTGAATGACTGCTCGATAGCCGCTCCCTGTTCCTCCCAAAAACGGTTGAGTTGCTTCGACATCAGGTCAAGAAAATCAGTGCGCTTGATGTGACTTTCGATGACCTCCGGAGAGATCGCAAGCTCAGCCCCTTCGGACCATTGCCCTTTGCCTGTGGGGTCGGTGTAAACCTGGCTACGGCCGCCGTTGTCGATATAGCCAACAGGCTGCTCGACCCGGTAGTTGCTCAACAGGGCTTTACTCAGGCTGATCGGGGTTTCGTCGGGGGTATGAATATACGTGATGGGCGAGTGGGCGCTGCCCAAGGGGGTGGTCGATGTGCCTCGAACATAGCGAATGAAGACATGATCCGGATTCACATCCAGTTGATGTTCGTTTTTCAGGTAGGCGCGCATCAGTCGATTGGCGGCCTTCAATGGATTGGGTATTCGCTTCACGATATCCGGCTGTAGTTCCCAGCGATCAAGGACGCTCACCAGGGTCAGGCCGCGTTCGACCAACATGAACAGGGTGTCCGCGTGGGTCTGTAGTGCGTGCTGCTCCAATGAAAACGCTTTCTGGGCGCGGGTGAGCGCGGAAAAAATATCCTCATTGAGGGTTTTTATATCGAGAGTGAAGGGCGCATCCCCTTGTTTGTCGGCAACGTCCAGATACGGCGCAAGCCAGGGCGACGTGTTCAAGGCGCTGAGAAGCTTTTGTCTCATCAACTCAGGGTTGTCGCTGATGTATTCGAAAACGGCAGGTCGCTGGCCGGTGATGTGAATAAAGCTGTGCGATGTGTTTTTTGATGTCAGTTGAAAGATGCCCGGCACGATGTTGTCATTCAGCAGCACCACACGGGCGACCGTGCGCTCGCCTTTGGCTGATGCTTCCAGGGCTTCAACGGTGGTGGGGAACCGGTCGAGTCCTATGGCTTCAAGCGCCAGGTTATAACCGTCCCGGCTGATCATCTTACGCGTGTGGTACCGCGCCAGCGTGTCGAGGAATGAAAGTTTGGCGAGGGTGCGATACGTCATTTCATGCGTGGCCCAGAAGGCGGCAAGTAAGGTCTCGTAGTGTCGAGGCCAATCCGCCTTGTCGATCAGCTTGAGGGCCAGGGTTGTGGTAAGCGACGGTGTTCCCTCATCAAGCGGATGATCAGGTTCAGCGCTCTGCATCAGGCCATAAAAACTGGCGGCATCAAAAGAGGTAACCGCCACATCGGTGAGGGACAGGCGCCATGCGTAGACTTCTTGCCCATCGACAGAGACGGCAGGATGCGTATCGGTCGTGAAGTCCATGTGCATCTGATCCGGGAAATGGTGCTTGCCGGTCTGTTCAAATAAAAGCTGGGTCAGCTGTTGTTTGATATAGGCACGCACCCCAGGTGGGCAGTCCATGTCCATCTGCCAGGCCTTCAAACTCAAGGTCGAGGTGGCGAGCAGTCTGGCGGCAGGACTCTTTCTGAGCGTGGCAAGCTGTTTGTTGTTCAGCACGAGGGTGGCGTCGTTGGCAGGTGGCTGTTCCCGCTGCAGTCCCTCCAGACGATCGTTGGACGTTGCGTAATAAAACGGCGACAGAGAAAAGGCTCCAGAAGAGGGTAGGGTATCGTTCTGCTCGCTGTGGTTGCCGGTCAGGTGCGTAAGCGCGGGGTGTACGAGGCTGTACGTTGAGGCGGGTGTGGTGCGTGCTGGAGCAGGGGGGACTGAATTTTCTTGGTCATTCATGTGGATGGCCGAACGTGAGGAGGGACGCGTCACTGTGTCATCGGGGACCTCTTCACGTCGTACATCTATGTAACGACGAGGCGCGGGTAAACAGGGGTATGCAGGACACTACGGCCGCGCACTGAAACGTACGCAGCCGTGTTCTCCGTCGTGCTATTTGAGGGCGAGTTCACGCACTCAAATAGGCGCGCCATCCGCCCAGGTGACTGATGTCTGTCGCGCCCTCCAGGCCGTAGGGTTCGCAGATGAAACCGCTTTCCCAGCGCCCGTCGGCCAACTGCACTTTGCCCAGACCCAAAGGTGCTGGAATACCGGTCAGAAACGAGCCCAGTTCGCTGCTTGGCAGCTCCCAGATTTCCACTGCAATCGCTACGCCGCCTTGCGCGACACGCAGCATGCCGGGCCGAAACGGTGGTCCGCTTGCCAATGCATAGAGCTGGTAATCCGCCGAGCTTTGCGTGGCTTCCAGCAAGCGACCGCCGCGCTGCTTGAGTTGCCCGTTCAGTGCCAGGCCATCCAGGTGCGCGCCGCACACGACCAGGCGTGCCATGTCGTTGCGGGCGACGGTCGCTGGGGCTGACAGGTTGGGTGCGTGGCCGCCGATCAGCGGCAGGCCGGTATGGCGTTGCAGGGCGTCGGCCAAGCTGAGCAGGTAGTGATCAGTGAAGACCCGACCGAACAGGGTTACGCCCCACGGCAGGCCGTTGTCCATGAAGGCACTGGGCACGGCGACGGCGGCGTAGTCCAGCAGGTTCATGAAATTGGTGTAGTAACCCAGTTCAGAGTTGCGCAGCACCGGCTCAGCCTCCAGTTCGGCGAGGGTCACTGGGCGGCCGATCGAGGGTGTCACTACGCAATCGAGGCCTTCAAGGGCTTTGTCGCACAGGGCTTTGAGCGCTTGCAGGCGGTAGTGTGCGCGGAAGGTTTGCACGCCGGTCACGGCGGGCGCTTTCGACAGTACTGCGCGGATCACCGGCAATACCGCTTCTGGATTCTGCTCCATCAGTTCGCCCGCAACGCTGTAGCGCTCGGCGACCCATGGGCCGTCGTACAGCAGGCGCGCAGCTTCGAGGAAGGGCGACAGGTCGAGCGGCACAGCTTCGCCGCCCATCGCGCTCAGGCGGTCAATGGCGTCACCGAACAGCAGCGGCCCTTGCTCGCAGCCAAAGAACGCCAGATCCTGCGCACGAGGTACGCCGAAACGAAACGGGCGGGGCGCGCCGAACGCCGAGGCGTCGTTCCACAGCGGGTTGCTGCGGCTGTATTCATCACGCGGATCGAGCCTGGCTACCAGGCCGAGCAACTGGCTGGCCTCGCGTGCGGTGGCGGTGAAGGTGGTCACGCAATCGAGGGTGCGGCAGGCCGGTACTACCCCTGCCGTGGAGATCAGGCCCTTGCTGGCTTTGAGCCCCACCAGATTGTTCAGCGCAGCTGGCACCCGGCCAGAACCGGCCGTGTCGGTGCCAAGGGCGAAGCTGGCAACGCCAAGGGCCACGGCCAATGATGATCCTGCGCTGGAACCGCCTGACGGGTACTCGGCCAGCACACTGTTTGGGCAGGCTCCGTAGGGTGAGCGGCTGCCGTTTAGCCCGGTGGCGAACTGGTCGAGGTTGGTCTTGCCCAACGGGATCGCGCCGAGACCGATCAACTGCTCGACGATGGTCGCCGAGCGCTCTGGGGTATAGGCGAACGCAGGGCAGGCGGCGGTGGTGGGGATGCCCGCCAGGTCGATGTTGTCCTTGATTGCGAACGGCACGCCATACAGTGGTAAATCGTTGAGGTCGCTGTTTTCCAGCACTGCCAGATAGGGTTCCAGCTCGGCAACACTCAGCAGGTGGATGAACAGGTGATAGTCCGGGTTCAGCGCGGCGGCTTTTTCGCGCAGGGCGAGGATCAGTTGCCGAGGTGTTTGGCGACCGTCTTGATACGCGGCGCGAACGCTGTCGAGGCGCAGGTCGCTTGAATACAGGTCATGGCTCATGGCGTAATTCCGTCAAAAAAATAAGTAAGTTCAGTCAGCTTCCAGCACCACGACCCGCTGCCCGGCACGCACCGCCGAGCCGGGTTGCACCCGCACTTCACGCACGGTGCCGGCCAGGGTTGCCAGTAGCGGGATTTCCATCTTCATCGACTCCAGAATCACCAGCACATCACCCACCTCAACCCGATGGCCGACCTCGACCTGCACCTGCCACAGGTTGCCGGCGATATGGCTGTCGACGCCATGCTGGCCAGCTTCAAGGGGTGTGTCGTCGGTGGCTGGCATAGCCGCTTCGTCGCTTTCAAAATTCGCCTGACCACTGGTGATCCAGCGTTCGCGTTCGGCGTTGAAGGCTCCTTGTTGCTGCGCACGAAACGCGGCGATGCCTTCGGCTTCACGGGCGAGGAAGTCCTGATAATCGGCCAGGTTCAAGGTGCTGTGCTCGATGTTCAGCGGGTAACGACCCAGCGGGAAATCGCGGCGAATGCGCAACAGCTCTTCAGCGCTGACCGGGTAAAAACGGATCTGATCGAAGAAGCGCAACAGCCACGGCTTGCCATCGAAGGCCGTGACTTCGCGGTAGCGATTCCACATCTGCAACGTGCGCCCGACAAACTGATAACCACCGGGGCCTTCCATGCCATACACGCACATGTAGGCGCCACCGATGCCGACCGAGTTTTCCGCCGTCCACGTTCGTGCCGGGTTGTACTTGGTCGTCACCAGCCGATGCCGAGGGTCGAGCGGGGTGGCGACAGGCGCGCCGAGGTACACGTCACCCAGGCCCATCACCAGGTAACTGGCGTCGAACACCGTGCGCTGCACTTCGTCGAGGTTGGGCAGGTCGTTGATGCGACGGATGAACTCCAGATTGCTCGGGCACCAGGGTGCGTCCTTGCGCACGGTGGTCATGTATTTCTCGATGGCCAACTGGCACGCCGGGTCATCCCAGGACAGCGGCAAGTGCACAATTCGCGACGGCACTTGAAGGTCTTTGGCCGCGCACACGGCGTCCCATTCGCCGGCAACGATGTCGAGCAGATCCGCCAGTGGCAGTTGCTCAGGCTGGTAGTGCACTTGCAGCGAGCGAATGCCTGGTGTCAGGTCTATCACGCCCTGGAGCGCTTTGGCTTCAAGGGCCTGCATCAACGCATGAGCGCGAAAGCGCAGTACCAGGTCCAGTTCGGGCGCGCCGATTTCCAGTAATAAATGCGTATCGCCAGACAGTCGCGCCACCAGCCGCGTGTCGTCTTGGCCGATATCCAAGACAACAGGTGAGATTAACCCGGAGGAACACAGACTCTGTGGGAGCAGGCTCGCCTGCGAATGGCTTGATGCGGTGGTGTCAGGTAAACCGCCTTCGCAGGCAAGCCTGCTCCCACAGGGATCGGTTTCCAGCTTGAGGGTCCGAGCGGTTTCGATACTGACCGGATGAAACTGCACGTTGTCCCCGGCTTTGAGTTGCCCCAGTTGCCAGAGGTCGGCTTCGATGATGGTCACCGGGCAGACGAAACCGCCCAGGCTCGGGCCATCCGGACCAAGGATGACCGGCATGTCGCCAGTGAAATCCACGGCACCGATGGCGTACGGGTTGTCGTGGATGTTCGAGGGGTGCAACCCGGCTTCGCCACCGTCGGCGCGGACCCATTCTGGCTTGGGACCGATCAGGCGGACGCCGGTACGGCTGGAGTTGAAATGCACTTCCCATGAGGTGGCGAAGAAGGTCTCGATGTAGCGTTCGGTGAAATATTCCGGTGCGCCATGGGGGCCGTAAATGACCCGGATCTGGCGCACGGCAGGCAGCTTTTGAAGCTGATTGTCCGGCACGCGCTGACCGATGCTGCGATCACTCAGGGCTGGAATGTGCAACACGTCACCGGCCCTTAAGGCTCGTCCGCCATGGCCGCCAAATTGCCCCAGGGTGAACGTGCTTTTGCTGCCCAGATAGTCCGGCAGCTCCAATCCGCCGCGCACACAGAGGTAGCTTCGTGCGCCGGAGCCAACGATGGTGCCTAGGGCCAGCGTCGAGCCAGCTGACACCAGCAACGCGGTATTCAGCGCCTGGGGCTGACCGTCCAGGGTCAGCGGAATCGTCGCGCCGGTGATGGCGACCACTGCGTCGGTGTTGAAGCGCAGCAGCGGGCCGCTCATGGTGATTTCCAGCGCGGCACAGCCTTCGGCGTTGCCCAGCAGACGGTTGCCCAGACGCAATGCGCGACTGTCCATCGGCCCGGACGGCGGCACACCGACGGCCCAGTAACCGAGGCGCCCCGGATAGTCCTGCACGCTGGTCTGGGTACCACCGCTCAGCACTTCAAAGGTGTTGGCGCGGTACACCAGACCTTCCAGGCAGCGGGTCCATGGCTGGCCGCTGGCGAAGGGCGCGTCGACGAGAATCTGCCGCAGGTAATCGCGGTTGGTTTCCACGCCATACAGGTGGCTGTCGCCCAGCGCTTGAGCAAGTCCAGCGCTGGCTTGGTCGCGGGTTGGCGCCCAACTGATCAGCTTGGCAATCATCGGGTCGAAGAACGGCGGAATCTCGCAACCGGCTTCGACCCAGGTGTCGATGCGCAAGGTTTTGCCATCGGCCGCAGGGAAGTTCACCGAGGTCAGCAAGCCAGGGCAGGGCTGGAAATCCCGGCCCGGGTCTTCGGCATAAAGCCGCGCCTGAATCGCATGACCATTCGCTTGCAAGCCCCTGCGCAACTGGTTGAGTGGCGCTAAATCACCCGCCGCCAGTTGCACCATCCAGCTGACCAGATCGACGCCCCACACCTGTTCGGTGACCCCGTGCTCGACCTGCAAGCGGGTGTTCACTTCGAGGAAGTAGAAACGCTGATCCTCGCTGTCGAACACGAACTCCACCGTCCCGGCGCTGCGGTAATTAACCGCTTTGGCCAGCTTGATCGCTGCCGCACACAGTTCGTCGGCCATGCCGTCTGGCAGGTTCGGTGCGGGGGTTTCTTCGAGGACTTTCTGGTTGCGCCGTTGCACCGAGCAATCACGCACACCGAGGGCGATAACCTCGCCCTGGCCGTCGCCGAACACCTGCACTTCCAGGTGCCGGGCACGTTGGATGTACTTCTCGATAAAGACTCCGGCGTCGCTGAAGTTGTTCTGTCCTAGGCGCTTCACCGCGTCGAACGATTCGCTTAGTTCGACCGCACTGCGGCACACGCGCATGCCGATCCCGCCACCGCCGGCCGTGCTTTTCAGCATCACCGGGTAGCCGATCAGCTCGCCAGCGTTGAGTGCGTCGCCGAGGCTGTCGAGTAGTTCGGTGCCTTCAAGCATCGGCACGCCATGTTGCTTGGCCAGCGCGCGAGCGGTGTGCTTGAGGCCAAACACTCGCAGTTGTTCAGGTGTCGGGCCGACGAAGGCGATGCCAGCGTCTTCGCAGGCTTGGGCGAACGCGGCGTTTTCGGAGAGGAAACCGTAACCAGGATGGATCGCCGTGGCGCCGCTGGCTTTGGCGATGGCGAGAATTTTATCCACCGCCAGATAAGTCCCGGCCGCTCCACCTTCGCCGAGGCTGTGGGCTTCATCGGCTTGAAGAATATGCAGGCTGGCGGCATCGGCTTCGGAATAGACCGCCACACCCTTGACCTGCAAGGCGCGCAGGGTACGCAGGATGCGGCAGGCAATGGCGCCACGGTTGGCGATCAGCAGTGTGTCGAACATGGCATAAACCCCGGAAACCGATGGCTGATCGGTTTCGTGCTGGGAAGCGGGCCGTCCCGCTATTTTCGTAGTGCCTCGAGGCCGTCCCCGATGGCTAAACCTGGTGCTCTTGTAGGAGCTGCCGCAGGCTGCGATAAGGCCCGAAGGGGCTTCGTCTCTGCTAGAGCGCTGCCGCCAAGGCGACAGATCGCAGCCTGCGGCAGCTCCTACAGACGGTTGCGGCGCTCTGACGCCAGGCACTGCCCGGAGCGGCTTTGGCACAGGCTGAATATCCAGCGGCGCAGCTTCAAAAGATTCAATTCCATATCAGCAGCTGCGCAGGCGTTGGGTTGTAGGCGTTGCACGGGTTGTTCAGTTGCGGGCAGTTGGAGATCAGCACGATCACGTCCATTTCCGCACGCAGTTCGACGTATTTTCCGGGGGCCGAGATGCCATCTTCGAAGGTCAGACCGCCGTCTGCGGTGACCGGCACGTTCATGAAGAAATTGATGTTCGGCCCGATGTCACCTTTGCTCAGGCGACCGTCATGGGCACAGGCGCGCAGGTAGTTGTCGCGGCAACTGTGCATGTGGCGTTTTTCCAGGGCGTAGCGCACGGTGTTGCTCTCCTGCGCGCAGGCGCCGCCGAGGGTGTCATGGCGTCCGCAAGTGTCTTCAACGATGGTCAGCATCGGTTTGCCGAGGTTGGAATACAGCACGCTGCCGGTGGTCAGGTACACGTTGTTCTGCCGGCGCAAGGTGCGCTGCACGTCATACCGTTCGCCGGGGTTGGCCAGGCTGTAGAACAGCGTATCGACCGCTTGATTGCCTTCCAGATCAAGGATGCGCAAGGTTTGCCCGGCTTTGACTTCCGTCAGCCAGGGCTCGCCTGCGGGAATGGTAGCGTTGTAGATCGCCGCTTCCGGGTGCTTGGAGAGTGTGGTCATGGCAGCGATCCTCAGGCGAACAGGCGATCAGTGTTGATAAACCCGCGCTCGTTTTCCGGGCGCGAGGTGCGGCAGTGCTCGGCGACGCTGGGGTCGGCGTTCATCCAGCTGAGCTTGAGCGGTTGGGGCGCGTACTGCGGATTAGGGTCCATCGGGTGCTGCAGGGCCGTCAGCACCACAAGGGTGTCCATCGGCGCATACAGCTCGATGTAGTCACCGGCTTTGGAGTTGTTCGCAACGAAGTGAAAGTGTCCGTCTTCGTCGACGCTGACGTTGCTGAACAGGTTCAGGGTCATCAGCAGGTCAGACAGGCCCAGGCCCCATTTGCCCAGTTCCACCAGCAGGTTATCGGTGCCGTTGCGAAAGAAGCCGTTGCGCAGTTCCTGATAGCGGCCTTGACCATACTTTTCCGCGACCTCTTCAGCGCACAACACACCACCGAAGCTGTCGCTCCAGCCGCAGGTATCCGCCGTGATCACTGCCAGCACGCGCCCCATGTCCGAGTACAGGCAGTGGCCGCTGGTGAGCTTGGCAGTGTGTTGGCATTTGAGGCTGTCCGGCAGGTTTAGCCGTTCAGTTTTTTCGTTAGCGTTAAGCAGGGTCAGGCTGACGTTGGCACCGCCTCGGAGGTCGGTCAGGCGCAGCAGTTGGCCGCGCTTGAGCACGAACGAGCGGTGGCCGCCGCCGGGCAACATCTCTTCGGCGAAAAGGGGGAACAGGGGTGTTGAGTCGGTCGTATGTTCTTTCATAAAGAAGGTCCTCTAAACCGTTTGCAGCGAGTCAATGGCGGCGCGTGCGGCGCGGCGATCGCTGTTCAAGGGAATGTCGTAAGTGATGCGGGCGCCGTAGGCACCGGGTGCGTGCGGGTCGTGGCGAACCTTGTCGAACACCAGCAGGCGCGTGCCGAGGTTGAAACCTTCGGACAGGTCGTGGGTGACCATGAACACAGTCAGTTGGGTCTCGCGCCACAGCTCCAGCAGCAGGACATGCATGTCCTTGCGGATGCCCGGATCGAGCGCGCCGAAGGGTTCATCCAGGAGCAATACGCGCGGTTGCATGATCAGTGCTTGAGCGATGGCCAGCCGTTGCTGCATGCCGCCCGACAATTGCGTTGGGTACTTGTCCAGCGCGTGGGCCAATCCCACTTTGCCCAGCAATGCAGCGGCCTGTTCCCGTGCCTCGCGCTTGGCGGTGCCAAACAGGCGCCCAAGCAGCGGCGCATGTGGCAATTCCAGACCCAGCGCGACGTTGTCCAGCACCGACAGATGCGGAAACACCGAGTAGCGCTGAAAGACCACGCCACGGCTGGCGTCCGGTTCGCCAGCAAGCGGCTTGCCGTCGAGATGGATCTGGCCGCGACTGGGCACTTCCTGACCGAGTAGCAAGCGCAAGAAGGTGGATTTACCGCAGCCCGAGGCGCCGACCAAGGTGCAGAACTCACCTTCGTTGACGCTCAGGTTCAGGCCTTCGAGCACCACTTGATCGTCGTACTGTTGCCAGACGTTTTTCACCGAAATAAAGCTCATGTGCGCGCGCCCTCATACCAGGGGAATGCACGCCGGGTCAGGGCCTTGAGCGCCCAATCCATCAGCCAGGCCAGCAGGGTGATCCAAACCACGTAGGGCAGGATCACGTCCATGGCCAAGTAACGTCGCACCAGAAAAATCCGATACCCCAAACCGTCAGTGGAGGCGATGGCTTCGGCCGCGATCAGGAACAACCAGGCCGAACCCAGCACCAGACGCAAGGCAATCAGCAGACGTGGCAGCAGTTGCGGCAGGATCACCCGCAGGATCAGGGTCCAGGTCGAGGCGCCGAGGGTTTGCGCCTTGATCAGCAGTTCAACCGGAATTTCCCGGGCGCGCTGCTCCAGATCCCGTGCCAGGATCGGTGTGATACCGATCACGATCAGCATGACTTTCGACAGCTCACCCAAGCCAAACACGATGAACAGAATCGGCAGAATCGCCAGCGGCGGGACCATCGACAGCACCGTCAGCAGTGGTGACAACGGCGCGCCGAACAGCGGCAGGATCCCCGACGCAATACCCAGGCACAGACCGAGCAGGGCGCTGATGCCAAGACCAATCGCCAGGCGTTGCAGGCTGGAGGCGGTGTCCTGCCACAGCAGATAACCGCCGCTGCGTTGGTCTTCGGTAAAGGCCATGCGCTTGACCGCATCGGTCATTTGCACCGCGCTGGGCAGCAGTTTGTCGTTGGGGTTTTCCGTGAGCCGGGTCGCCGAACCCATGAAATAGGCGAACAGCAACAGGGCGAACGGCAAGATCACCAAAATCAGACGGCTGGCGCGATCCGGGCGGCGGTTTATCAAGCGCATGGCAATAACCTTTAGACAGGGACGCGATTACAATTTGCCTTCGGCAGCCATCTGTACGTAGCTCGGGTCGAAGCGCAGCTTGAGGTTGGTCTTGTCGCCGCTGGTCACGCCATTGGCGAACGACATGCCGATCGCACTGGTGTCCTTGGCGCCTTCACCGAGCAGCCCATGTTGAAAGGAAAACTCGGCGACCTTGCGCATGGTCTGCGGCAGCTGTGCGCTGTTGGCGAAGTCGAGCGCTTCCTTGGGGGTGGCGAATAGCTTGGTGGTGTCCAGTTGCGACTGGAAGCCGGCCAGGTCGGTGCCCGAGGCTTTGGCCATGTGCTCCAGTGCGGCGGTGCTTGCGGCGGACTTGCTGTTCATCAGTGCGACCACTTCAAACCAGGCGCCGGTCAGGGCTTTGCCCAGTGCCGGGTTGTCTTTCAGGGTCTGGGTGTTGACCACCATCATGTCCATGATTTCGCCAGGGATCTTGCTCGAATCGAATACCTCGGTCACGCCAGGCTTGGCCTTGATGTCCGAAAGCATCGGGTTCCAGGTGGTCACCGCTTTGACGTCATCGGTGTTGAACGCCGCAGAAATGTCGGCGTCGGAGGTGTTGACGACCTTGAGGTCTTTCTCGGTAAGGTCAACGCTGTCCAGGGCACGGGCCAGCAAGTAGTGAGACACCGACAGCTCGACTAGATTGACCTTCATGCCTTTGAGGTCGGCGACTTTCTTGCCTTCACCCTTGATCACGATGCCGTCGTTGCCGTTGGAGAAATCGCTGACGATCAGCGCGGTGCTGTCGACGCCACCAGCGGCCGGGATGGTCAGCGCATCCATGTTGGTCATGGAGCAGCCATCGAATTGGCCAGCGGTGTATTGGTTGATCGATTCGACGTAGTCGTTGATCTGGGTGACATCGATGGTGATGCCGTATTTTTTCGCCCATTTGTCGACGATGCCTTGGGTGCCTGCGTATTCCCAGGGCATCCAGCCAGCATAGATGGTCCAGCAAACGTTGAAGTGCTCTTTCGGCGCTGCTTGCGCCGAAAGGCTCAATGCAGCGACGAGGCCAGCAGCGAGCATGGCGAACAGACGGGGCTTTTTGATGGAACTCTGCATATAAGAACCTCCAGTAGGAAAATCGAACGGTCAGGAGTCACGTGACACCACTGGTGTCCTGTCTCCCGGGCTTTTATCCCGCCGTGTAACCTCTACTGGAGGTCGCCAACTCTCGGACCAGCCACTCGCGTCAAGCGAGCCGGAACCCTAGTCAGCTATTGCAAATTGTGGTGCCGCGAACCTGTTTTGACTCCTGCACATCAAGTGTTAAGCGAGAGCCGTGCCAAGTCTCACCAAGCCTTGCGGCAGACGGGTTTCGCGCTTGTGTGGGGAATGGAAAGGGGCGGTGGCGCTTTATCATGGTGCGGCTGCGCACTGGTTCAGGGCGTTGCCGGGGCGGGATATAGTTTTCGGGGGCGGGCACTTGAGGGGTTTTTTGCGGTCTGATTTTTTGTCAGTCAGCGGTTTTGACCGATGCCGACCAGCGTCGCTGGTATGAGCTTTCCAGCGGTCCAGGAGGCCGCCATGTATCGACGACCTTTGCTTATAGTTGTGCTGGGTTTGACCCTCGCTGGTTGTTATGCAGGTCCCGGTTATTACGAACCCGATGTCTACACGGCACCCGTTTACGGTGGCGCTTACTACGGCATCTACGATCATTACTACCGACCCGGCTATTACGTGGGGTCACCCCGCTATTACGGGCCACGCCCGGGTCCTTATTACGCCCCTCGACCCGGTTACCGTCCTGGACCCGCCCCCTACGTCGGGCGGGGCTACTATCGCAGCGACGTCGGTGGTTCGCGCGGCCATTCCACCCCGCCATGGAATAATGGCCACAGTGGCGGCGGCCGAGGTAACAGTAATGGTTCTGGTGGCCGTGGTGGTTCGGGTGGCGGCCATGGTGGTCAAGGCGGAAACAGGTGAAGGGTCGCTCCAGTGGCGCTTCACCTGTTTCAAGGTTTTAGTAGTCCGAAAGGTCCGCCAGCGGATGCCGTCCTTCCCAGGCTTTATCGAAGTGGGCGTCGATCACGGCGTCCGGGATGTTGGCGACGTCTTGCCAGTGCCAATGGGGTTTTTGATCCTTATCGATCAATCGCGCCCGGACGCCTTCGCTGAACTCGGGATGACGACAGCAGTTGAGGCTTAGGGTGTATTCCATCTGGAATACCTGAGCCAGCGACAGGTGTCGGGCGCGGATGATCTGTTCCCACACCAGATGGGCCGTCAGCGGACAGCCTTCGGTCAGGTTCTTCGCCGCATGGCTGAGAAGCGTATCCTCGTGCGTGTGCAATTGACTGATGGCGCGCCAGGCGCACGGCAGCGTGGCAACGTCCAACAGCTCATCGATCTGCACCCGAAGCGGCAGCCATTGCGCGTCCGGTAGTTGGCCAATGGCCTCCTGCTGCAACGCCTTGAGCAGGCTGTTGAGTTGCACCGAGGTTTGTTCCTGCCAGTTCAATTGCCGCAGCCCTTCCACCAACTCTTCTTGCTGTTCATCCAGCAGAAAACGGTCGGCCAGGTCCAGGTCCAGCGCGTCACGCCCGTTGATGTGCGCGCCGGTCAATCCGAGGAACAGCCCCAGTTTGCCGGGCAGCCGGGAAAGAAACCAACTGGCGCCGACATCGGGGTACAACCCAATGCTGATTTCCGGCATTGCCAGGCGACTGGTCGGGGTGACGATGCGAATGCCGGCGCCCTGCAGCAAACCCATGCCACCACCAAGCACATAACCGTGGCCCCAGCAGATCAAGGGTTTGGGGTATGTGTGCAGACGATAATCGAGCCGGTATTCCGCCGCGAAAAAGTGCGCGGCCAGCGGCGGGACTTCGCCTGGATGGGCTCGGCAGGCTTCAACCAGCGCTCGTACGTCGCCGCCAGCGCAAAAAGATTTCGGGCCATTGCCACGCAGCAGAACACAGACGATTTGCGGGTCATTGGCCCACTCTTCAAGACGATCCATCAGCGCCTGGATCATCGGTAGAGACAACGCGTTCAGAGACTTTTCCGCATCCAGGCTGGCAATACCAATGCGTGCGCCGTCTTGGGCGAGGAGTTCTTCAAAGTGCAGATTCATCGTGACCTCTCGGGGGCGGGGCAACTCTATCCATTGAGTCTGTGATACCCCTCTGCGGGGGTAAGTTGCAAATGGTGATTGCAGGGAGGTGGGAAAGAGGGATGGGTGGCGGGGTGCAGTGACATTCGCCGATTGACATCGGTGGTCAGCTTTCCTAGTGTCCGCGCATTGATTTTTGCAGGTGTGCCATGACAAGCGACGACCGTATCAAACTCGAACCCGGCTGGAAGCACGCGTTGCACGAGGAATTCGAGCAGCCCTACATGAATGAACTGCGTGAGTTTTTGCGCCAGGAACACACTGCGGGCAAGGAAATCTATCCCCCGGGCCCCCTGATTTTCAATGCGCTGAATTCGACGCCACTGGATCAGGTCAAGGTGGTAATCCTCGGCCAGGACCCATATCACGGCCCGGGTCAGGCCCATGGTTTGTGCTTCTCGGTGCAGCCAGGCATACCGACGCCGCCGTCACTGGTCAATATCTATAAAGAACTCAAGCGCGACCTGAACATCGACATCGCCAATCACGGCTGCTTGCAGTCCTGGGCCGATCAGGGCGTGTTGCTGCTCAACACCACCATGACCGTCGAGCGCGCCAACGCCGCTTCACACGCGAAAAAAGGCTGGCAGACCTTCACCGATAGGGTGATCGAAGTGGTCAGCGAGCATCAGCCGCACCTGGTGTTTATGCTGTGGGGCGCGCATGCCCAAAGCAAACAGAAACTGATCGACGCCAGCAAACATCTGGTACTGACCTCGGTACACCCCTCGCCGCTGTCCGCTTACAAAGGCTTTCACGGCAACGGGCATTTCGGGCGGACCAACAAGTTCTTGCAACAGAATGGATTGACGCCGATTGACTGGAGATTGCCGCCGGTATGACCTGAATGAGATGGCGTGCCTCCTGCCATCTTCGCGAATGAATGAGCGCCCACAGAAAATAGCGAGTTCATTCGCGAACGGGCCAACCCAGCCTCTACTCAGCCCGCTTATCCCAATGCCGAAACAGCGGCTCGGCGAGAAACAGCACCAGCAGCCAGGGCCAGTCGACGGTTGCCGGGTTTAACGTCGGCGTGCCGTTGACCACCCTGTTTTTAAGGAGCGATCAAGCATCGGCCACGGCACGACGCTGCACGGAACGCTTACGCCAGATCCGCATGATCGGCATCGACAGCATGATGGCCGTCAGCACCCAGATCCCGAAGGTAATCGGGCTGGACCAAAGAATTTCCAAAGCACCATTGGAGATCGACAGGGCACGGCGCAGGTTCTGTTCCATCAAACCGCCGAGGATAAAGCCCAGCAGTACCGGCGACAGGGGGAAGTCCATCTTGCGCAGGATGTAACCGAAGATGCCGATGCCGACCATCAAGAACAAATCGAACGTGGTGGCATGCACGGCGTAGACGCCAATCGCAGTGATGATCGCGATCACCGGCACCAGCGCCCAGTTCGGCACAGCGAGGATGCGGGTGAAGATGCGGATCATCGGGATGTTGAGAATCACCAGCATGACGTTGGCGACGAACAACGAAGCGATCAGGCCCCAAACGATGTCGGGCTGCTGTTGAAACAGCAATGGGCCGGGCGTGATGTTGTACAGCGACAACGCGCCGATCATCACTGCCGTAGTGCCCGAGCCCGGAACGCCGAGGGTCAGCATCGGCACCAGCGCACCACATGCCGCACCGCCGATGGCGGTTTCCGGGGCCGCGAGGCCACGTATGTCACCTTGTCCGAATTTACCGGTCTTGCCCGCCAGACGTTTCTCGGTCATGTAGGCCACGGCGCTGGCCAGTGTCGCACCGGCACCCGGCAACACGCCCATGATGAAACCGAGCGCACCGCAACGCAGGTTCACCACGAACACCGAGCTGGCTTCTTTGAAGTTGAACATCATGCGGCCGGTGGCTTTGACCGCTTCTTGCCCGCGATGGGTTTTTTCCAGGAGCAATAGGATTTCGCTGATCGAGAACAGACCCAGGACCAGCACCACGAACTGAATCCCGTCAGTCATGTGTATGTTGTCGCCGGTGAAACGGTACACGCCGCTGTTGGCGTCGATGCCGACCGTGGACAGAAACAGCCCGATCAACGCTGCGATAAAGGTCTTCAGCGGACGATCACCGGCCATGCCGCCAAGGCAGACGATGGCGAACACCATCAGTACAAAATACTCCGCCGGTCCGAAGGCAATCGCCCACTTCGCCAGCAAGGGGGCGAACAGCACCATGCCGCAGGTGGCAATGAACGCACCGATAAACGAACTCCATGCCGACAGCGACAAGGCGACACCGGCCAGACCCTGGCGAGCCATCGGGTAACCGTCAAGGGTGGTCATCACCGTAGACGCTTCGCCCGGAATGTTCAGCAGGATCGAGCTGATCCGGCCGCCGTATTCGCAGCCCAGGTACACAGCGGCCAGGAGGATCAACGCCGACTCAGGGGGTAACCCGAGGGCGAAGGCGATAGGGATCAACAGCGCCACGCCATTGATCGGGCCGAGGCCGGGGAGCAAGCCGACAACGGTGCCGATCAGCGTGCCACACAGGGCGGTGATCAAGTTGTAGAGGGTCAGCGCAACGCCGAAGCCTTGGCTCAGGTAGCTAAAAGTGTCCACATCAATTCTCCAGAACGTCGAGCAGGCCCAGCGGCAACGGAACGTCCATGGCTTTATCGAACAACAGGTAAAGGCCAATGCTGATCAAGGTTACGACCACCACACTCAGCTTCCAGCGACCGCCATACAGGCGGGCCATGGGGATGCCGATCAGGATGCTGCTGAGGATGAAGCCCAAGGGTTCGAACAGACCGGCGAAAATAAGGAGCAACACCGTGCAAGCGGCGATTTTGATCAGGGTAGGTCGGTCCAGTGGCGGGTCTTCTTCGCCGTGGACGATGGCGGTCGGGCGAAACAGCATGTACAGCAAGCCCAGCATCATCAGGCTAAGCATCAGCAGGGGAAACGCCCGAGGCCCTACAGGTTCATAGGAAAATGCGGCCTGATAGGGCCAGGCCATCAGCGCAAGGCCGACGCACGCCAGCAGCAGGGCCGAGGCGAAAATTCGTTGTAAGAGCATGGGTAACTCCTGTGTCGCGCCGCCTCGAAAAGGACGACGCAACCACTGATATCAATTGAGTTCAATCACTGAATCAGGCCGAATTCTTTGGCCAGGATTTTGTAGTCGGCGACCTGCTTCTTCACGTACGCGTCCAGCTCCGGGCCGGTCATGGCAAAGGGGAACAGTTCGCGTTGGTCACGCAGCTTGGCGAAGTCATCGGAGGCCAGCAGTTTGTCGAAAGCCGCTTTCCACCAGGCGTAGTCTTCGTCGCTGACTTTTGGCCCGAGGTAGAAACCGCGTACCACCGGCCAGACGATGTCGTAGCCTTGCTCCTTGGCGGTCGGGATGTCTTTCATTTCCGGCTCGTCCAGGCGTTTTTCGGAGAACACGGCGAGCAGGCGCATGTCCCCGCCGAGGATGTGCGGCATCGAGTCGGAGATATCGGTGCTGCCCACTTGAATGTGGCCGCCGAGCAACGCAGTGGCGATTTCACCGCCGCCTTCGAGGGCGACATAACGCAGGTCACGCGGGTTGATGCCCGCCGCCTTGGCGATCAGTGCGGTCTGCATCCAGTCTTGGCTGCCGACGGTGCCTCCAGAGCCGATCACCACTTTGCTCGGGTCTTTTTTCAGTGCTTCGACCAGATCGTTGAGGTTCTTGTACGGCGAGTCGCTTTTCACTGCGATGGCGCCATAGCTGGTACCGACCGCCGCCAGCCAACGGACGGCATTCTCATCGAAGCGTCCGAACTTGCCTTGCGCCAGGTTCAACAGCGAGCCGCTGGACCATGCCACCAGCGTGCCTGCGTCGGCCGGGCGTTGGGCGACCACGGCGTTGTACGCCACGGCACCGACACCACCGGGCATGTAGGTCACGCGCATCGGTTTGCTCAGGAGCTTTTCGTTGACCAGCGCGCTCTGTGCCAACTTGCAGGTCAGGTCAAACCCGCCCCCCGGTGAGGCGGGCGCGATGCATTCCGGGCGCTTGGGTTCCGCGGCGAGCAACTGAGTAGCCATCAGCATGCAGCTGGCCGCCATGGCGAAACGACGCAAAAATAAAGTCATGGTTGTCTCCAGGGGAGTTATTGTTTTGGGCCCAGCGATTCCAGCGGTTACCAGATCGCGACCGTGTAACTGACCAGCAGGCGCACCTCATCGGCATCCCGGGCGAAGTTGGACCGGTACGTGGCGTTGCGCAGGCGCACGGCGACGTTTTTCAGCGGGCCGCTCTGTACCACGTATTTGATTTCGCTGTCGCGTTCCCACTCTTTGCCTTCGCCGTTGTGGCCGGTCACTTTGCCGTTGTCACCGCTGACGTAGCGGCTCATAAAGGTCAGGCCCGGGATGCCCAGTTTGGCGAGGTCATAGTCGTAACGCGCTTGCCAAGAGTGTTCGTTAGCCTCGGCGAAGTCGCCGATCTGCACGAAGTTGATGAGGAACGGATCACTGTCATTCACATACGGGAAGGCGCTGTCACCGGACATGTGTTGATAGCCCGCGCTGAATTTGTGACCGGTGAGGCTGTAGCTGACGATGCCATTGAGCGATTTGTTGTCGATGTTACCGCCGCGAGCCGCGCCCTGATCGTCGCTGATGGCCAGTCGCACATCTGCACCCAGTGTGCCGGGGCCCACAGGTTGCGCGGCCACAAGGCCGATGAAATGTTGGTTATAGACCTGATCAAGCTGCGCGAAGTGGTAGCTGGCGGTCATTTTCTCGGTGAGTTTGTAATCGAACCCGGCCATGTCGAAGTGATCACCCGTCGCGGTGCCGGTAAAGCGTTTGTTCTTGTTGTTCAGCGCGATGTCTTCGCTGCTGGTGTCGTCGCGGTCCTTTACCTTCTCAAGACGCCCCCCGGTAAAGGTCAGGTTCTTGAATTCCCGCGAGGTAAGCATGCCGCCTTCGAAGGACTGCGGCAGGATGCGTCCGTCGTTGGGTTTCAATGTTTGCAACTCGGGGATCAGCGTGCCGACTTTCAGTTCGGTGTCCGAGATTTTTATTTTGCCCGTCAGGCCCCATTTGGAATATTCGTCGGCAGCGCGGCCGTTGTCGTGGGTTGGCAGTAGGCCGGTGCCAGTGCGGTCAGGGCTTGAGTCGAGCTTGACCCCGAGCATGCCAATGGCGTCCAGACCAAAACCGACGGTGCCTGCGGTGTAGCCTGACTGGACATTCAGGATGAAGCCTTGGGCCCACTCGTCGCGCTTGGATTGTTGGGCACTGCTGCCATCGCGGAAGTCGCGGTTGAAGTACATGTTGCGGGTGTCTAGGCTGGCGCTGCTGTCTTCGATGAAATCGGCATAGCTGAGCGGGCTGAAACCGGCAAGGGCGGCGGCGCTGGCAAAGGCGGTGGGGCTGAGGCGAAGGGAACGAGCAGGCGAGGCGGCCTGAGGCTGCAAGGACAGCGTCATGAAATACTCCGTTGTTGTTATTATTTTTTAGTAAAAAGCTGTGAAAACGCATCGTGGCGCTTTCCAGTTTCGCGGTATGCGTAACCAACCGTACGGGGATGCTAGAGGGTGAAACTTTCACTAACCTTTCAACCGCCTTCTAGCTTCGGTTGATTTTTTCTGTGCTTCACAGCCAGCGGTGCGGCTGTAAACTCCTCGCCCTAATAAGCCTAAGAATCTGGAGAAGTCGATGCGTGTTCTTCTCGTCGAAGACCATCTGCAACTGGCCGAAAGTGTTGCCCAAGCCCTAAAAAGCGTGGGTTTGACCGTGGACGTTCTGCACGATGGGGTGGCCGCCGATTTGGCTTTGAGCACTGAGGAATATGCGGTCGCGATTCTGGATGTGGGCTTGCCGCGCATGGATGGCTTTGAAGTATTGGGTCGCTTGCGTGCCCGGGGCAAAAATCTGCCAGTACTGATGCTGACCGCCCGCAGCGATGTCAAAGACCGCGTCCATGGCCTCAATCTTGGCGCCGATGACTATTTGGCCAAACCCTTCGAACTTACCGAGCTGGAAGCGCGGGTCAAGGCGTTGCTCCGCCGTAGTGTGCTCGGCGGCGAACGCCAGCAGCGTTGCGGGGTGCTGGTCTATGACCTCGACACCCGGCGTTTTACCTTAGGCGAGGAGCTGTTGGTCGTCACGTCTCGTGAGCAGGCGGTGCTTGAAGCGCTGATCGCTCGACCTGGCCGGGTGATGAGTAAAGAGCAGTTGGCGGCGCACGTGTTTGGCCTCGATGAAGGCGCCAGCCCCGATGCCATAGAAATCTATGTGCACCGCCTGCGCAAAAAGCTCGATGGCCAGCCCATCGCCATCGTGACGTTCCGTGGTCTCGGCTATTTGCTGGAAAGCCGCGATGCTTAAAGCCGCACGCTCTCGGCGTACCAGCCTGCGTTGGCGGTTGTTGTGGAACCTGGGCTTGCTGTTGACGGTGTTGATGCTGGCCAGCGGTTTGAGCGCTTACTGGAATGGTCGCGAAGCAGCCGACACGGCCTATGACCGAACCTTGCTGGCGTCGGCGCGAACCATTGCCGCCGGGCTTTCGCAACGCGACGGGAGTCTGAGCGCCGATGTGCCTTATGTCGCTCTGGATACCTTTGCTTACGACAGTGCCGGGCGGATCTATTACCAGGTCAACGACATCAACAAAAAGTTGATCTCCGGCTATGAAAATCTGCCATCGCCGCCGCCGGGTACCCTGCGTACGGATGATTATCCGGCACTGGCGAGCTTTTATAATGGGCGTTATCAGGGCCAGGATGTGCGGGTGGTTAGCCTGCTCAAGCCTGTCAGCGAGCCTGACATGAACGGTATGGCGGAAATCCGCGTGGCCGAAACTGAGGAGGCTCGGGTGCGCATGGCTCGCAGCCTGATGGCTGATACGTTATTGCGCCTGGGCATGCTCGGCTTGGGCGCGTTGGTGTTGGTATGGTTCACCGTCAGCGCCGCGTTGCGCCCGCTGGAGCGTTTGCGTACGGCGGTCGAGGAGCGTCAGCCCGACGATCTAAGGGCGTTACCACTGGTGGAAGTCCAGCATGAGCTGCGCCCGCTGGTGAGTGCGCTCAATCACTTCACCGAACGCCTGCGCGTGCAGTTTGAGCGTCAGGAGCAATTCATCGCGGATGCCGCCCACGAGTTGCGCACGCCGTTGGCCGCGCTCAAGGCGCGCATCGAACTGGGGTTGCGTGATACCGATCCGGCAAACTGGCGTACCACCCTGGCATCAGCGGCGCAGGGCACTGATCGTCTGACGCATCTGGCCAATCAATTACTGTCTTTGGCTCGTATCGAAAACGGTGCGCGGGCGATTGCTGAAGGGGGTGCCCAGTTGCTCGACTTGAGCCAACTGGCTCGCGAGTTGGGCATGGCCATGGCGCCGCTGGCCCACGCGCGCGGCGTTGCGTTGGCGCTGGAGGCTGAAGAGCCGGTGTGGCTGCGCGGTGAACCGACGTTGCTTAACGAATTGCTGAGCAATCTGGTGGATAACGCCCTGGCGCACACACCGTCAGGTGGCAACGTGATTTTGCGGGTCAGCGCGCCATGCACCCTGGAAGTCGAAGATGACGGTCCCGGCATCCCTGAAACGGAGCGTGAGCGGGTGTTCGAACGCTTCTATCAGCGTCATCAGCAGGGGGCGGGGTCAGGCTTGGGGTTGGCGATTGTCGGCGAGATCTGTCGGGCGCATCTGGCGCAGATCAGCTTGCATGACGGTGCGGAGGGTGGTTTGACGGTGCGGGTGAGTTTTGTCCCGGTTCAAAACAGCGTTCAATAGAGCATGTTCATCGCTTCATCCATTTCGCAAACAAGGCGGCCATCGCCAAGGTCCAGACCCAGCTGGGCGAAGGCAGGCAAGCTGCTCAGTTCGATTTCGGCATAAGGATGGTTCGTGCCGTGGTAGCTGTGCACCGTTGCGATCTGCACCAGGTCGACGTAATCGGCGCGGACCGATTGGCGGGTGAAGTCCTGGAACTGCCCCGGCACCTTGGCCAGCGATTCAGGAAACTCCCAGTTGGTGAGCAGTTTTTCGCCGATAATTGGGTGAATATGCTCGATCACATGGTTGAGGCTGACGGCGTCTGAGAGCAGTTCGTAATGGTCTTCTGCGTACGTCAGGATCGGCAATATGCCAATCAGGTGCACCATGCCCGCCAAGGTCGCTTGATCGGGTTTGAGCTGCGAATGCTTGCGGCACAGCGAGTAACTGATACCCGCCACTTGCAGGCTTTGTTTCCAGACATCGCGCATCTTGCGTTCGACTACTTCGGACTTGGCCTGGAACATCTGCTCCACCACCAGTCCGATGGCCAGGTTGCAGCTGTAATTGATCCCTAGGCGGGTGATGGCGGTGTGCAGGTCGCTGACCTCGACGCTGGCGCGCATCTGTGGGCTGTTCACCACTTTGATCAGGCGTGCTGAAAGCGCGGTGTCGCCGCGTATTACCTTGCTCAAATCGCTGGCACTGATGTCTGGATTTTCGGCGGCGAGACGAATTTTCAGTGCGACTTCCGGCAGGGTTGGCAGAAACAGAGCATCGTTATTGATCGCCTTGATCAAGTCCGCTTGCACTTTGTCAGCCATGTCGCTCATGTCGAATCTCGTGATAGTGCGTGACCTGCACCTTAAGCGCTCGATGAGCGCTCGGAGCAATTTTCCAGGTTTTTGGTTTGAGCGGGGGAGGGGGCGCGCTTAACGCTGGGTTTCGAGTTTGGCGTCCAGTGTGTAAGGCAGGTCGGTCAATTGCAGCGCCGGGCCATCGAGGGTGCCGAGTCGGATATTACCGTCCTCCACGGCTTCGGCCTGCAACACCGCTAATAGTTCGATGCCGTTTGTCGCCTGCGCGGCAATAACCACTTCGCCCACGGCGCTCGCGTGAACCGGCGAGAACAGCGGAGTGCCAGGTTCAGGGATTTCAGCGCTGGCCAGGGTCAAGCGATACAGCCGACGCTTGAGTTTGCCCAGGTACTGCATGCGCGCAACGATTTCCTGGCCGGTGTAGCAGCCTTTTTTGAAACTCACGCCACCCACTGCTTGCAGATTGATCATCTGCGGAATGAAGGTTTCGCGAGTGCCGCCTAGCACTTGACCGATGCCGGCGCGAATCTGCCCCAGCAACCAGTCATTCAATGAGCCCTGAGCCAGTTGCGCCGCAAGATGCACCTGTACGTTTGCGGCCTGGTCGGTAGGGACCCACAGCTCGGCGCGGGCAGGGGAAACGCGAATGGCGATCAGACCATTGGCCCGCACCACGGTGTCAGACGCCTGCGGCAAGTCCAGTCCCAGCGTGATCAGTGCCGCGTCGCCATCGCTGAGGCCAAAGCGGACCCAGGCTGGGCTTTCGTCGGTGAGTTTTGATTTGGAGAACACCGCGTACTTCTTCAAATCCGCCAACTGCGGCTCAATCAGTTCAGACGCCATCGCCAGCAGGCAGCCATCGCCTTCAAGCAGTATGCGGAAACTCGATTGCATGCGGCCTTTTTGCGTGCAGCGCGCACCGAGGGTTGCGGTGGTGTCGTTGAGGTAATTGAGGTTGCAGCTTAATTGGCCCTGTAGGAACTTGCTGGCGTCAGGGCCGCGGACGGCGAGAATGCCCTCGTGGGACAGCGTGCAGAAAAAAGCTGAGTCGGCCATTGGTCATCGCAGGGTAAAAAGTCTGGGCACTATGATAGTGCTGTGTTTGCAGATAGGTACAGGGTTGATCAGGTGTCCTTTGAAAACTGCTGCGACCAAAGCGCAGTGCGCCTTCTGGAGCGGCGCCTGTATACTTGCCGCCTATTTGAGGAGCGCCCCATGGTCGATGACGTTGAACTCAACCGGCTTTACTGGCATAGCCGTCGCGGCATGCTTGAGCTGGACGTGTTGTTGGTCCCTTTTGTAAGGGAGGTTTACGCCACCCTGAATGCCGAAGATCGTGATCTTTATCGCAAATTGCTGACGTGTGAAGATCAGGACATGTTCGGCTGGTTCATGCAGCGTGCCGAATCTGAAGACCCGGAGCTGCAGCGCATGGTTCGCATGATTCTGGATCGTGTCCAGCCGAAGTGATTGTTTCGAATGCCGTTGGCAGGCCTCTCGGCTTCTGCTGACGGCTTACCTGATTGCTCAGGCGTTGGCGCTGGTTTCGTTATATTTCCTTGAAGGTCCCGGCTGGGCATGCGCGCTCGGCGTTTTGCTGTGCCTGATTCATGGAGGCTGGGCGTTGCCGCGTTTCATTTTGCTGAGCAGTCCATCGGCGTTTACCGGTTTGCGCCGTGATGCCGACGGTTGGCAGCTATGGAGTGCTCGTTCTGGCTGGAAGGCGGTGCAACTGCGACGAGACAGCCTGGCGCTGCCATTGGTCGTGGTACTGCGTTTTCGTCTGGTGGGGGAGCGGGGCGTCGCGGGGCGACGAGTGCGCGGTTTGTGCATCCCCCGCGACGCGCTGGCGCCGGAGGTACACCGGCGTTTGCGCGTGCGGTTGAAGTTTAGTCGACGTAGGTGGGCGGCACCAGAATAGTGTCCAGGGCCTCGGGCAACATGTCTGGGTAGTCCAGCGTGTAGTGCAACCCTCGGCTTTCCTTGCGTTCCATGGCCGAGCAAATCATCAATTCTGCCACTTGAGCCAGATTGCGCAGCTCGATCAGGTCACGGCTGACTTTATAGTTGCTGTAGAACTCGTCGATCTCGTCCAGCAGCAATCGCACCCGATGCTGGGCGCGCTGCAAGCGCTTGTTAGTGCGCACGATGCCCACGTAGTCCCACATGAAACGCCGCAATTCATCCCAGTTGTGAGCGATGATCACGTCTTCGTCTGAGTCGGTGACCTGGCTGGCATCCCAGGTAGGCAGCCCCTCAGGGAGTGGCACATTCGGCAATTGTTCGACGATGTCGGCCGCAGCTGAGCGGGCGTAGACGAAGCACTCCAGCAGCGAATTGCTGGCCATACGGTTGGCCCCGTGCAGGCCGGTGAAGCTGGTTTCTCCGATGGCGTAAAGGCCCGGCACATCGGTGCGGCCCTGTTCGTCGACCATTACCCCGCCGCAGGTATAGTGCGCGGCTGGCACCACCGGGATTGGCTGTTTGGTGATGTCGATGGAAAATTCAAGGCAACGCTCATAGACCGTCGGGAAGTGGGTCTTGATGAATTCTGCCGGTTTGTGGCTGATGTCCAGGTACACACAGTCAATGCCCAGGCGCTTCATTTCATGGTCGATGGCGCGGGCTACGATATCGCGCGGCGCCAACTCGGCCCGGGGATCGAAGCGCTGCATGAAACGCTCACCGTTCGGCAGTTTCAACCAGGCGCCTTCGCCGCGCAGTGCTTCGGTCACCAGAAAGCTTTTGGCTTGGGGGTGATACAGGCACGTGGGGTGGAACTGGTTGAACTCCAGATTCGCCACCCGGCAACCGGAACGCCAGGCCATGGCGATGCCATCACCGCAGGCGCCATCGGGGTTGCTGGTGTACAGGTAAACCTTTGCCGCGCCGCCAGACGCCAGGATGGTGAAGCGCGCACCGTAGGTGTCGACTTCGCCACTGGCGCGATTGAGCACGTAGGCGCCCAGGCAGCGTTGACCGTGCAGGCCCAAACGACGTTCGGTGATCAGATCGACCGCCACGCGCTGTTCCAGCAGTTCGATGTTAGGCCGTAGCCGGGCTTGCGCGAGCAGGGTTTTGAAGATTGCAGCGCCTGTGGCATCGGCGGCGTGGATGATGCGCCGATGGCTGTGCCCGCCTTCACGGGTCAGGTGGAATTCAAAACCGCCATCTTCCGTGGCTGATTGGTCATCGCGAGTAAACGGCACACCTTGATCGATCAGCCACTGAATGGCCTCGCGGCTGTGCTCGACGGTGAAGCGCACGGCGTCTTCATGGCACAGGCCGCCGCCAGCATCAAGGGTGTCTTCGACGTGGGATTGTACGGTGTCTGAGTTGTCCAGCACGGCAGCAACGCCGCCCTGGGCCCAGAATGTCGAACCGTTGGCCAGATCGCCCTTGCTCAAAACGGCAACGCGTAAATGGCTTGGCAAGGTGAGTGCAAGGCTCAACCCTGCGGCACCGCTGCCAATCACCAGGACGTCGTGTTGAAAATGTTGGCTCATGTCTGAATTCCGAGCTTAGCGGCCACTAGTATATAGAGGGGTGGGTCGGCACAATAGCAGCGCTTTTATGGCATTGTGAAACCACGGCGGGCTCGGATTGTGCTCCAGTCGGAACGATCATGCATACCGTTTTCCCTACGGAAGGTCGGTGTTGCGATGGTTTCCGGGCTGAATCAGCTTTTCCTCAAGAGCAGTGGGAAGCTTCTTACACCTGAAAGCGAAACTCGGGAACTTTTCATACACGCCCGGGCTCAATAGCGGGTTGCCTATAAAGGAACATGTCGGGTATGTGCGGGGGCTCAAAATATCGGCTTCCCCATGTGTATTCGGTGAAAAAATTATTCACGTAGCCGGTCATGCCCGAGCTGCGTTTTTCGTGCGGGCCTAATGACTGTCCGCAGGAAACTTGCGTGGAGGGAGAGAACTTTTGCGAAAAGCCCGAGTCTATGTTTGCAAGCCTGCTCAATGGCCAATGCAGCGCTCCTTCAGGTTCAACGAGGAGTGTTCATGCTAACCCAGGAAGAGGATCAGCAGTTGGTCGAGCGCGTACAACGCGGCGACAAGCGAGCTTTTGATCTGCTCGTGCTGAAATATCAGCACAAAATTCTCGGGTTGATCGTGCGATTCGTGCACGACACCCATGAAGCGCAGGACGTTGCTCAAGAAGCCTTTATCAAGGCTTATCGTGCACTTGGTAATTTTCGCGGGGACAGCGCCTTTTATACGTGGCTGTACCGTATCGCTATTAACACGGCGAAAAACTATTTGGTGTCGCGCGGTCGGCGACCACCGGATAGCGATGTAAGGTCTGAAGATGCGGAGTTCTACGATGGCGACCACGGCCTCAAGGACATCGAGTCGCCAGAGCGTGCATTGTTGAGGGATGAGATCGAGGGCACTGTCCATCGAACTATCCAGTTACTTCCGGAAGATTTACGTACAGCCCTAACTTTACGTGAATTCGATGGTCTTAGTTACGAAGACATTGCCAGCGTCATGCAGTGTCCGGTGGGTACCGTGCGCTCTCGCATTTTCCGCGCTCGGGAAGCCATAGACAAAGCCCTGCAACCCCTGTTGCAGGACTCCTGAGACAGCGGCGATAGCCAAGAGAGGAACCGCCATGAGTCGTGAAGCCCTGCAGGAATCGCTGTCCGCGGTGATGGATAACGAAGCGGACGAATTGGAATTACGTCGGGTGTTGAATGCCTTTGACGATGCGGATACACGTGCCACATGGTCGCGTTATCAAGTTGCCCGTGCAGCCATGCACAAAGACTTGCTGCTGCCTCATCTGGATATTTCGGCTGCTGTTTCTGCCGCGATCGCCGATGAAGTCAGCCCGCTCAAGACAGCGCGTAGTCCTTGGCGTAATCTCGGTCGGTTAGCTGTCGCCGCGTCGGTAACTGTCGCTGTATTGGCCGGTGTACGTTTGTACAATCAGGACGATATCGTTGGCGCCAAATTGGCTCAGCAAGCAGCTCCGCAGACGAACCTGTCGGTACCGCAAGTAAAAGGTCCAGCAGTATTGGCTGGCTATAATGAAAGCTCCGAGCAGGCTCCGGGCCCAATGGCAAGCGGTGTGTTGCAAGGTCAGGCGGGCTGGCACGACCAGCGGTTGCCAGGCTATCTGCGTCAACATGCTCAGCAAGCTGCTTTAAAGGGCACTGAAAGCGCTCTACCCTATGCTCGTGCTGCCAGCCTGGAAAACCGCTAAGGAGGATCATGCGCGTCATCCCTCTATTTCCGCTTCTGCTCGCTGGATGGATGGTTCTTCCAGCGTATGCCGACGACGCGCAAGACATGCTCAAGCGTCTTGCGCAAGCTGAGCAAACACAAAGCTTCCAAGGTACTTTCGTTTACGAGCGTAACGGTAGTTTCTCTACCCATCGGATCTGGCATCGTGTTGTCGATGGTAAAGTCCGTGAGCATCTGCTCCAGCTGGATGGCTCTGCACAGGAAGTGCTACGCGTCGATGGGCTTACCCAGTGTGTCAGCGGCACGCTGGTATCGGGTGTCACCAATCTGCATGACTCATCGGCGCGAGCCCTTGATCCGAAAAAACTTTCAGCTTGGTATGACATAACTGTTGTCGGGAAATCGCGGGTGGCGGGTCGTAATGCGATCATTGTTTCGATGACGCCTCGTGATCAGCACCGTTATGGCATCGAGTTGCACCTGGACAGCGAAACAGCATTGCCTTTGAAGTCGTTGCTGTTGAGCGACAAGGGTCAGTTGCTTGAGCGTTTCCAGTTTACCGAGCTAGATACTCGGGACGTCCCAACTGATCAGATGCTTGAGGCCAGTTCCGATTGCAAGCCGGTACAGATCGCCAAGGCCAATGATGACGTGTCCAATGTTCCGTCTGCATGGCGTTCGGACTGGTTGCCTGATGGCTTTGAGTTGAGCAGCAGCGCAGTGCGCAAGGATTCTGTCACGAAGGCTCTGGTGACCAGCTTGATGTATGACGATGGTCTTGCCCGATTCTCGGTTTTTATCGAGCCATTGGACGGTGCTGTTGTTGCTGACATTCGTACTCAGCTCGGTCCGACTGTCGCAGTATCGCGGCGGGTGACAACGCCTGCCGGAGATGCGATGGTCACCGTGGTGGGAGAGATACCAATAGGCACTGCGGAGCGGATTGCGCTGTCAATGCGCAATACTGATGGTCAGGTCAAGCAGGTGACTAAGTGAATGGCTGGGTAAGTGCCTGAGGCGAGGCGCTCTGATTTCGGGCTGTTTTATCGACAAGGCGAGCCTATGCTTGTCTTGTGGTGGAGATGCTGAAATGTTTAGTTATCTTTCCTGCTTGCAAAAAACTTCGATTTTCTCTAAAGGTCATTGCTTCGCAGCTCTGGCCTTTGTCGTGTCTGGGCAAAAAATGGCTGAGAAGGGCGCAGCAGTTACTTTGTGATGCACACATGCTCCTCGGGCCCGTCGGCCCGTACTGTTTAACCATGCTCGTTGTGAACGGGAGCCGTATGTTGATACCACGCTTGAAGTCTTACCTGTCATTTGTTGCCGCAGTCCTGATACTGGGTCAGATGGCCGCCGCGCAGGCGGAGGCTTTGCCTGACTTCACTGATCTCGTCGTGCAGGCCTCGCCCGCAGTGGTGAACATCAGTACTCGCCAGAAAATGCCTGCGCGCGCTGCCGCAGACGCTCAGATGCCGGACCTGGAAGGGCTGCCACCGCAGCTTCGCGAGTTCTTTGAGCGCAACATGCCTAAGGGGCAGCGCTCGCCCAAAGGTGATCGTCAGCGCGAAATTCAGTCTTTGGGTTCCGGCTTTATTATTTCTGCCGACGGCTATGTGTTGACCAACAACCATGTCATCGAAGGCGCAGATGAAATTCTCGTGCGTCTTTCTGATCGCAGTGAGTCGAAGGCCAAACTGATTGGCACTGATCCGCGCACTGATGTTGCGGTCCTGAAGATCGAAGGCAAAGACTTGCCGGTCGTCAAGATTGGCAATTCTGACAAGCTGAAAGTCGGTGAATGGGTATTGGCCATTGGTTCTCCGTTTGGCTTTGATCACTCGGTGACTAAAGGTATCGTCAGCGCCAAGGGTCGCAGCCTACCGAACGATACCTATGTGCCGTTCATTCAGACCGACGTGGCGATCAATCCGGGTAACTCCGGCGGTCCGTTGTTCAACATGGCAGGTGAAGTGGTCGGGATGAACTCCCAGATATTTACCCGCTCTGGTGGCTTTATGGGTCTGTCTTTTGCCATTCCAATCGACGTCGCGATGGATGTGGCTAACCAGTTGAAAGCGGGCGGAAAAGTCAGTCGCGGCTGGCTGGGCGTGGTGATTCAGGAGGTCAACAAAGACCTGGCTGAATCCTTCGGTCTGGACAAACCTGCCGGTGCGTTGGTGGCTCAGGTGCTGGAAGATGGTCCGGCCGCTAAAGGCGGCGTGCAAGTGGGTGACGTCATCCTCAGTGCCAATGGGCAGCCGATTGTAATGTCTGCGGACTTGCCTCACCTGGTCGGCAATATGAAGGATGGCAGCAAGGCCGACCTGGAAGTAATCCGTGACGGCAAACGCAAAACCTTGACCGTGACCATTGGCGCGCTGCCCGAGGAGGGTCAGGAAATGGGCGCTCTGGATTCCGGCGTCGAGCGCAGCAGTAATCGTCTCGGTGTGTCGGTCGTCGAGTTGACTGCTGAACAGAAGAAAACCTTCGACCTCAAGGGCGGTGTGGTTATCAAGGAAGTGCTGGACGGTCCTGCGGCCTTGATCGGCTTGCAGCCGGGCGATGTGATCACTCACCTGAACAATCAGGCGATCACCTCGGCCACGAACTTCACTGAAGTTGCCAAAAGCCTGCCGAAAAATCGCTCGGTGTCCATGCGCGTTCTGCGTCAGGGTCGAGCAAGCTTCATTACCTTCAAGCTGACTGAATAACAGGTTGGTGAGATGAAAAGGGCGGTGATTACCGCCCTTTTTTACGCCTGTCGTCCAGAGAATACGCTTACTGACCGCTGGTGTGGCGTGTGAACGTGACGCTTGAGTCTTCCATCAGGTACAATTCCCGGCTATTTTTCGGCGGGCAATCTGCCTGCAACCTTTTTGAGTGATGATCCGTGAGTGATTTGAGTCATATCCGTAATTTCTCCATCATCGCCCACATTGACCATGGCAAGTCGACGCTGGCCGACCGTTTCATTCAGATGTGCGGTGGCTTGTCTGAGCGCGAGATGGAAGCTCAAGTCCTCGATTCCATGGATCTTGAACGCGAACGCGGCATCACCATCAAGGCCCACAGCGTTACCCTGTATTACAAGGCGCTGGACGGCAAGACCTACCAACTGAACTTCATCGATACCCCGGGCCACGTCGACTTCACCTATGAAGTCAGCCGTTCCTTGGCCGCCTGCGAAGGCGCGCTGCTGGTAGTCGATGCGGGTCAAGGGGTCGAAGCTCAGTCCGTCGCCAACTGCTACACCGCTATCGAGCAGGGCCTTGAGGTCATGCCGGTACTGAACAAGATCGACTTGCCGCAGGCCGACCCGGACCGCGTCAAGGAAGAGATCGAGAAGATTATCGGCATCGATGCCACCGACGCGGTTGCCTGCTCAGCCAAGACCGGCGTGGGCGTCGATGAAGTGCTTGAGCGTCTGGTTCACACCATTCCCGCGCCGACCGGCAATATCGAAGACCCGCTGCAAGCGTTGATCATCGATTCCTGGTTCGACAACTACCTGGGCGTCGTCTCGCTGGTGCGTGTACGCCACGGCCGTGTGCGCAAGGGCGACAAGATTCTGGTCAAATCCACCGGCAAGATGCACCTGGTGGACAGCGTGGGTGTTTTTTCCCCCAAACATACGCAGACCGTTGACCTGAAAGCAGGCGAAGTAGGCTTCATCATCGCGGGCATCAAAGACATTCACGGCGCCCCCGTCGGTGACACCCTGACCCTGAGCTCCACGCCCGATGTGGACGTGCTGCCGGGCTTCAAGCGTGTACAGCCGCAGGTGTATGCCGGTTTGTTCCCGGTCAGTTCGGATGACTTCGAAGACTTCCGCGATGCGCTGCAAAAACTGACGCTCAACGACTCGTCCCTGCAATACTCGCCAGAAAGCTCCGACGCACTGGGTTTCGGCTTCCGTTGCGGATTCCTGGGCATGCTCCACATGGAGATCATCCAGGAGCGTCTGGAACGCGAGTACGACCTGGACCTGATCACCACGGCGCCAACGGTAATTTTTGAATTACTGTTGAAAAACGGTGAAACGATTCTCGTCGACAACCCGTCCAAGCTTCCTGATCAGTCCGTGATCGAAGATATGCGCGAACCGATCGTGCGGGCTAATATTCTTGTGCCGCAAGAGCACCTTGGCAACGTCATTACACTGTGCATCGAAAAACGTGGTGTGCAGCATGACATGTTGTTCCTGGGAACTCAGGTACAGCTGACCTATGATCTGCCGATGAATGAAGTGGTCCTGGACTTCTTCGACCGTCTCAAGTCGGTGAGCCGTGGTTATGCGTCTCTGGACTATCATTTCAACCGTTATCAGTCAGCAAATCTGGTCAAGCTCGATGTATTGATCAACGGTGAAAAAGTCGACGCTCTGGCGTTGATCGTGCATCGTGATACGGCGAACTCCAAAGGTCGCGCGTTGACCGAAAAGATGAAAGAACTGATCCCGCGGCAGATGTTCGACGTGGCAATCCAGGCCGCCATTGGCGGTCAGGTTATCGCGCGTACATCCGTCAAGGCGCTCAGAAAGAACGTACTGGCCAAATGTTACGGCGGTGACGCCAGCCGTAAGCGTAAACTGCTCGAGAAGCAAAAGGCCGGTAAAAAACGCATGAAGCAAGTGGGCAATGTGGAAATTCCACAGGAAGCCTTCCTTGCAGTGCTCAGGTTGGATAGTTAGGTCCTATGTCACTAAATTTCCCGCTATTGTTGGTCATCGCTGTCGTGGTCTGCGGCTCACTTGCGTTGCTCGACCTGCTCATTCTGGCACCACGCCGGCGGACAGCCATCACGACTTATCAGGGCAGCGTCAGCCAGCCGGATGTCGCGGTCCTGGAGCGCCTGGACAAAGAACCTTTGCTGGTTGAATACGGCAAATCGTTCTTTCCCGTGCTGTTCATCGTGCTGGTATTGCGCTCATTTCTGGTCGAGCCCTTCCAGATCCCTTCGGGGTCGATGAAGCCAACGCTGGATGTGGGTGATTTTATCCTGGTGAACAAGTTCGCCTACGGTATTCGCCTGCCGGTCCTGGATCAAAAAGTGATCCAGATCGGTGATCCACAGCGCGGCGATGTCATGGTGTTCCGCTACCCAAGTGACCCAAGCGTCAACTACATCAAGCGTGTGATTGGCTTGCCGGGTGATCAGATCCGTTACACCAGCGACAAGCGTCTGTTCCTCAATGGGGAGTTGGTGGCCAAGCAATTGATCGGCGCCGAGCCGGGGACCTTGGGCAGTGCGGAGCTGTATCAAGAGCACCTGGGTACAGTCGAACACCAGATTCGCCAGGAAATGAGCCGCTACCGTGCGCCACCAGACCATGAATGGACCGTGCCAGCCGGGCACTACTTCATGATGGGTGACAACCGGGATAACTCGAACGACAGCCGTTTTTGGGATGATCCAAACATTCCCAAGGATGAGTTGGGCATGGTTCCCGACAAGAATATCGTGGGTAAAGCCTTCGCTGTCTGGATGAGCTGGCCTGAGCCGAAGCTGAGCCACTTCCCTAACTTCTCGCGGGTTGGGCTGATCAAGTAGCCAATGCGGCGCTGTACTCAACAGCGCCGTATGTCATTTGGGCTGCGTTGAAACGGTGGCAATGGACACAAACCTTGCCAGCACCATGGAACAGCTACGCTTGAGGTCACACATGACATCTGCCGGCTCACAAAAAGGCTTGTCGTTCGTGGGGTGGTTGCTGGCTTTGGCTCTGATCGCTTTTGCGGCAACCTCGGCCTTAAAACTGATTCCGCATTACCTCGACTATATGTCGATGAAGAAAATCATTAGCTCGGTCGAAACCGACAAAACGCTGGAAATTACGACGATCAGCGATTTTTACAGTCATGTCAGCAAAGGCATGCAGGTCAACAGCATTCGGGATTTGGATTTGAACAAGGCGTTAAGTGTGACGGTGGAGAACAACCAGTTCCTCGCCCATTTGAAATACGAAAAACGTGAGCCACTGATCCAGAACATCGATCTGGTGGTCAAGTTCGACCACGAATTCAGCGTGGGTAAACCGTGAGCGTTTCCTTGAGTCGCCTGGAGCGTCAGCTCGGCTATACCTTCAAAGATCAGGAACTGATGATCCTGGCCCTGACTCACCGCAGTTTTGCCGGGCGCAACAATGAACGCCTGGAATTCCTCGGTGATGCCATTCTGAACTTCGTCGCCGGTGAAGCCTTGTTCGATCGCTTCCCTCTGGCGCGCGAAGGTCAGTTGTCGCGCTTGCGGGCACGATTGGTGAAAGGCGAGACGCTGGCCCTTCTGGCCCGTGGCTTCGACTTGGGCGAGTACCTGCGCCTGGGCTCCGGCGAATTGAAAAGCGGTGGTTTTCGTCGCGAATCGATTCTTGCCGATGCCCTGGAAGCGCTGATCGGTGCGATCTACCTGGATGCTGGCATGGACATGGCGCGTGAGCGCGTACTGGCCTGGCTGACCACCGAGTTCGACAGCCTGACCCTGGTCGATACCAACAAAGATCCTAAAACCCGGCTGCAGGAGTTTCTCCAGTCGCGTGCCTGTGACCTGCCGCGTTACGAAGTGGTGGATATTCAGGGCGAGCCGCACTGCCGGACATTTTTTGTCGAGTGCGAGATAAACTTATTGAATGAAAAAAGCCGGGGTCAGGGTGTCAGCCGTCGTATTGCCGAACAGGTAGCAGCGGCCGCAGCACTCATTGCCCTTGGCGTGGAGAACGGTCATGACTGATTCAACTGCAACACGCTGTGGCTATGTTGCCATTGTTGGCCGGCCCAACGTGGGCAAGTCCACGCTGCTGAACCACATCCTCGGACAAAAACTGGCGATCACGTCGCGTAAGCCGCAGACCACCCGGCACAACATGCTCGGTATCAAGACCGAAGGCACGGTACAGGCGGTCTACGTCGATACCCCAGGCATGCACAAAAACGGCGAGAAAGCGCTGAACCGTTACATGAACAAAACCGCTTCGGCCGCGTTGAAAGACGTCGATGTGGTGATTTTCGTTGTCGACCGTACCCGTTGGACCGATGAAGACCAGATGGTGCTCGAGCGCGTGCAATACGTGCAGGGTCCGGTGATTCTTGCGATCAACAAAACCGACCGCCTCGAAGACAAAGCCGCATTGATGCCGCATCTGGAATGGCTGCAAGGCCAACTGCCGAACGCGCAGATCGTGCCAATTTCTGCTCAGCAGGGTCATAACCTTGAAGCGCTGGAAGGTCTGATCGCTGCCCATTTGCCGGAAAACGATCACTTTTTCCCGGAAGATCAAATCACCGACCGCAGCAGCCGTTTCCTGGCCGCCGAGCTGGTCCGCGAGAAGATCATGCGTCAGCTCGGTGCCGAGTTGCCGTACCAGATCACCGTGGAAATCGAAGAGTTCAAGCAGCAGGGCAAAACCTTGCACATCCACGCGCTGATTCTTGTCGAGCGTGACGGTCAGAAGAAAATCATCATTGGCGACAAGGGTGAGCGGATCAAGCGTATCGGCACGGATGCACGCCGGGACATGGAGCTGCTGTTCGACTCCAAGGTCATGCTCAACCTGTGGGTCAAGGTCAAAGGCGGCTGGTCCGATGACGAACGCGCCCTGCGCTCGTTGGGTTACGGCGACCTGTAAGCCTCGCAGCCAGGTGACAGGTCGCCTTGTCGACCGATCACCTGGTCTGGTTATACCCCTCATATTGCTGCGATCTGCGAGCCTGCCTGAACGATGAGCACGCCCACCGGCCAACTTGCTTATGTGCTGCACAGCCGGGCGTACCGCGAAAGCAGCGCATTGGTCGATTTCCTTACCCCGCAAGGCCGATTGCGCGCTGTATTACGTAGCGCTCGCGGCAAGGCTGGCACCCTGGCACGTCCCTTTGTGCCGCTTGAAGTCGAGTTTCGCGGGCGCGGCGAACTGAAAAACGTCGGGCGCCTGGAAAGCGCAGGCCTTTCCACCTGGCTGATTGGCGAAGCGTTGTTCAGCGGTCTTTACCTGAATGAGCTACTGATCCGCCTGCTGCCTGCCGAAGACCCTCACCCTGCTGTTTTCGATCACTACGCCGCCACCTTGCTGGCACTGGCGGAAGGTCGGCCGCTTGAACCGCTGTTGCGCTCCTTTGAATGGCGGCTGCTCGATGATCTGGGCTATGGTTTTGCGCTGGACACCGATATCAACGGTGAACCGCTGGAAGCCGACGGCCTGTATCGCTTGCAAGTGGATGCTGGGCTGGAACGAGTATGGTTGTTGCAACCGGGGCTGTTTCAGGGGGCCGAGTTGATGGCCATGGCTGAAGCCGACTGGAGTGCCACGGGTGCTTTGGCGGCAGCCAAGCGGTTGATGCGCCAGGCGTTGGCCGTGCACTTGGGCGGGCGCCCGTTAGTCAGCCGTGAACTGTTTCGCAAGCCGTGAGCAAGCTTTATGCTGCTGCGGTCTGTTTTGATCAAATTTCTAGGAGACATCCGTGACCCATAGCACCCGCATTCTTCTTGGCGTGAACATCGACCATGTCGCCACCCTGCGTCAGGCCCGTGGCACCCGCTATCCGGACCCGGTGAAAGCAGCGTTGGATGCCGAAGAGGCGGGTGCCGATGGCATCACCGTGCACTTGCGCGAAGATCGTCGGCATATTCAGGAACGCGACGTACTGTTGCTCAAGGATGTGCTGCAAACGCGAATGAACTTTGAAATGGGCGTCACCGAAGAGATGCTCGCGTTCGCCGAGCGTCTGCGTCCGGCACATATCTGTCTGGTCCCGGAAACACGGCAGGAACTGACCACCGAGGGCGGTCTGGACGTTGCCGGTCAGGAAGCGCGGATCAAGGCTGCGGTGGACCGTCTGGCGAAAGTCGGCTGTGAAGTATCGCTGTTCATCGATCCTGATGAGCGGCAGATAGCGGCATCGAAACGCATAGGTGCGCCCGCCATCGAGCTGCACACAGGCCGTTACGCCGACGCGCAAACACCGAGTGAAGTCGCGGAAGAATTGAAACGCATCGCTGACGGTGTGGCGTTTGGCCTGGCCCAAGGCTTGATCGTCAATGCCGGTCATGGCTTGCACTACCACAACGTTGAAGCCGTCGCGGCGATCAAGGGTATCAACGAACTGAACATCGGCCACGCGCTGGTGGCGCATGCGCTGTTCGTCGGCTTCAAGTCCGCCGTGGCTGAAATGAAGGCATTGATTCTGGCAGCGGCTGCCAAGGGTTGATTCAAGCCTATCGCCAACAAGTTGGCTCCTACAGAAAATTGCGTTCCCCTGTAGGAGTCAACTTGTTGGCGAGCTTTTAAGGCTTGCGCGCCACGATCACTGCACGCATCGGTGCGGGCAAACCTTCCACCGTGCGACTGTGATCGGCTGGGTCTAGGTAGTCGCTCAATGACTGAAAGCGCATCCAGTCGGTGCCGCGCTGTTCTTCGACGCTGGTCGTGCTGACATCCACGCAGCGCACATCGACAAATCCGGCACGTCGCAGCCATAGCTCAAGGGCAGGCACTGACGGCAGGAACCAGACGTTGCGCATTTGTGCATAACGGTCTTCCGGCACCAGTACTTGCTGCACATCGCCTTCCACCACTAAGGTTTCCAGCACCAACTCTCCGCCTTTGACCAGGCAGTCTTTCAGCGCCAGCAAATGGTCGATGGGTGAGCGGCGGTGATAGAGCACGCCCATAGAAAATACCGTGTCGAAGCCTTCGAGATTGGCCGGCAGGTCCTCCAGGGCGAACGGCAGGTGCCAGGCGGGCAGGTCGGGCAGGTAACGCTGGATTGCCTGGAACTGACAGAAGAACAGCCAATTCGGGTCAACGCCGATTACGCTGTCAGCACCCGCGCCGAGCATGCGCCATTGGTAATAGCCATTGCCGCAACCGACATCCAGTACGCGTTTGCCCTTTAAATCGAGATGCGGCGACACTCGCGACCATTTCCAGTCCGAGCGCCATTCGGTGTCGATATGCACACCAAATACATCGAATGGCCCTTTACGCCAAGGCGATAAGCCCATCAGCGCCTTGCGCAACTGCACCCGCGTTTCGGCATCGCAGTCGTTATCAAGGGTGAAGCTTTCGACCAGATCGATGCGTGTCGGCACCAATTCAGGCAGGGCCTCCAACGCACTCTGCCAGCGTTGCAAGTCGCCGTGACTCTTGGTCATTTTGGCATCGAGTTGTGCTTGCAGACCATTGGCCCATTCAGCCAGAGGGGTGCCCGCCAAGCGGCGGACCAGTGGAGCGAGATCAATCATGGCAGGGCAATCAACGAGGCAAAGTTAAGGCATTGAAACCATGGGACCACCTTGGAAAACCCGGCCGCCAACAGGCGATCACGATGTTCTTCGAGGCTGTCGGGCTTCATGACGTTTTCAATGGCGCTGCGCTTCTGGGAAATCTCCAGATCGCTGTAGCCATTGGCGCGCTTGAACGCGACGTGCAGATCAGTGAGCAGCGCGTGTTCCTGCTCATCGTCGAAACGCAGTTTTTCCGACAGGATCAGCGCGCCGCCCGGCACCAGCGCCTGGCGGATGCGGCTGAGCAGGGCGAGGCGCTGCTCGGGGGCGATGAATTGCAGGGTAAAGTTCAGCGCCACCACCGAAGCCGGCTGGAACTGCAGGGCGAGAATATCGCCGTCGATGACTTCAACCGGCAGCAACTCCTGGAACATTGAGTCTTGAGCTTTTAGGTATTCGCGGCAGCGTTCAACCATCGCGCTCGAGTTATCCACAGCGACCACGCGACAGCCTTCACTGCGCACGTGACGGCGTAACGATTGAGTCACGGCTCCGAGCGAACTGCCCAGGTCGTACAGCACGCTATGAGGTTGGGCAAATTGCGCCGCAAGTACGCCAAGGTTCTCGACAATAGTCGGGTAGCCCGGTACCGAACGTTTGATCATGTCCGGAAACACGCGCACCACGTCCTCGTTAAAGGCGAAGTCCGGCACTTGGGCCAGGGGCTGGGCGAAAATGCGGTCGGGTTCTTTGCTCACGGAGGTTCCAGCGGAGAGGGCGAAAAGGCCGGCATTTTAGCCAGTTTGCGCTCAGGATGCGATGTGTCCTGTCAGACGGGTCGCATCAGGGCCTTCGCGAATGTCGACGCTACCCTCAATTGACCGTGATCGAGCAATCAAAGGTCTGTACCGGCGCCACTTCAGGCGCCCAAGGCTGTTGATAGATCATCAACAGACGCCCATCCCCCGCGTTGGCGGCTTGATAGCGCCACACCGATTGCCCGGCGCTCCCCACAAGCCCGATCTCTTCCGGGTTGCTATAAACCTCCGGTCCCAAACTACGCAGCACGCCCGGCGCAGGGTTCTGCACCTTCCAGCGATAACCGGTAGTGGGTGTACTGGGCAGGGTCAGGATCAACGTTTGCCCGGCTTTCAGCGCCAGAGGGCATTCGCTTTGTTTTTCAAGAGAGACAATCTGCCGTGGTTGTTGCGCACAGGCAGCAAGCAGGGCAAGGCTCAGTGGGACGAGCAGGCGGGCAGCAGTCATGGAGGCTCCAGTCGTTTGCAACGAACAGGGAGCATAGCCCTTCTTGCCAATAAGTTGGCTACAGGGTTTGCGTCAACTGCCAGGCAAAAAAAACCGAACCAGTCGGTTTTTTTTGTTCAGACGATCAGCTCAAGAGCAGATAAGTCTTCGCGATAGCGACGCAGCTTCAGCTGCTTGCCAGCAACGCGGGTGTCTTTCAATTTGGTCAGCAGACGCTCGAGGCCATCTTCCGGCAGCTCGACCAGGCTGAAACTCCAGGTTATCGAATTACCTTTGACCGGGTTCGGGCTGGGCAGCAAGCTCCCCGGCTCGACATAAAGTGATACAGGGACTTGTCATGAACAAGGATGACCCAAAAGATCCTTTCAACCGCTTTCGGCTCTCTAATCGAAATCTTCCCAACGGTGGTGGCTCGTGGGCAGCCTGGAATAAACCCTCTGAGCCAGAGCGGATTTACATCGCCGAAGATCGATGGCCGGCCCCTAAGGAACGTACAGATCTGGTCTTTGCCAAGTCCTGCATTTCTGGCAAATGGTGCCGCACTAACGCCGGTACTGCCCCAGAGCCCACCTCCAACTTCGGCAACGTGATGGTGGCGGGTGCCATGCTTATTCCATCTGCCAGCACCGCTGTAGCGACGGCCCTCGGTGCCGATCTGGCGCTGGGTCGCATGGCCGGTGGTGGAATCATGCAGCAGGGGCTCAATTGGGCACTACGCGGGGCGGGCGGGCCTGCCAGCATTTTCATATTGGGGATGCTCCTGGCCAAAATGGGCGACGGCACACTCTACACCGACGACCAGTTGCGCAGTATGGCTCGCGCTCCCACGCGTGTGCGCTTCCAGTTTCGCCGTGATGCCGAGGGCGCGCTACAGGTCTACGGCATCCATACCGGCGCCTCGGGCGACGACACGGTACGCACGGTGCAGGCCACGTGGAACGCCGACAAAACCGCGATGGAGACCAAGCTCAACGGCATCACCATTCTCTGGACCCCGCGGCGCAGCGGACTGGTACAAATGCCGCCGCTGGTATATCCCGACAACAATGGCGGAAAATTAGGCACTATCCTGGTCCACCCGATCCCGGACGGCACAGACTCGCAGATTGAAGGCCTTCCCGGCGAAGACATCACCACCGATGACTTTATTCTGGTGTTTCCGGCGGATACGGGTCTGAACTCGTTGTATGTGGTGTTTTCAAAGCCTGCTGGCGGGGGTGATATCAAGTACCACAAGCCGCCATTGGTGTTACCTGCATTTCCAGATACCTTTCCTGTTAAATCTAAAAGCAGCGTTCAGGGTGGCGGAGGTAAGCGTAGCCGATGGAAAGACCGCAAGGACCGAATATACGAGTGGGATAGCCAGCACGGCGCAGTTGAAATGTACGATCCGCAGGGGAAACACCTTGGTGAATTCAACCCGGAAACGGGCGAACAAACCAAGCCAGCAAAACCCGGCAGAACCACACCAAAATAGGATATGAGGCCAATTATGTTTTTATGGATCAGTGGGTTTTTAAAAGGCGATGATGAGGACGACTCGTTGAAATACGACCTTACCATTCAGCCTGAGCATGAAGCCGCTGTAATGGGAATTCTTGGCTGGAAAAATCTAAATGAGAGCCCAGATGGGGAATGGTTGCTAACCAGCAAGCAAGTACAGCAGATAGCCGTAGCGATCAATGAGCAGTTGCCAGTGGGGCTAGACCTGTTCATCGGAGTACGGGCCTAGCCGTAGGTCCCATATTAATTCATGAGATTTATCGTAATCAGTGGCTTTTATCCCGAACCCAATCCGGACAATTCATTGCAGTACGAAAGAGCTGTACCGCAAGAGTTAGAGTCAGCAGTGCTCGCCGCAATGGGGTGGGCGTCCCTGACGGACGTGCCGATGGGCGAAAACGATCTAACGCAAGGTCAAGCCGTAGCGGTAATGGCGGCACTCAGTGACGTCATCAAAGATGAGTTGATGTATTGCATTGGACTTTACAGCTAGTGGACTGAGTGGCTAGTGCATTTGTCTTTCACCAAGAAAACAATAACCAATTTATTTTTATGGATAAAAAATACACCCCGCAGGACCCGCTTTAACCGGGAGGGCGGTAATCGCTGCCTGCCGCTACGGTCCCGTATTGGCTGCGCGACAGCGCGGGATCTCTCGACGATTTGTGTCAGGACCATATGTGAGACCAACCCCAGTCCTGGGGCCTGTGGTCGCAGGAATGCCTGCGAAATAGAAGGCCTCTTCGGCGAAGACATCACCACCGATGACTGTATTCTGGTGTTTCCGGCGGATACGGGTCTGAACTCGCTGTATTTGGTGTTTACTCGGCCTATTGGCGGGGACCACAGCTATCACCCTGCACCCAAATGGGCTGACAGCCTTTCCGGATGCAAGGGTTACGCCTCGTAAAACACCTATACAAGGCGGGGGAGGACTACGTAAAAGATGGAAAACTAGGGATGGCACTATATTTGAGTGGGACAGCCAGCATGGAGCTGTTGAAAAATACAACAAGCGCGGAAAACATCTTGGGGAGTTTGATCACGAAACAGGTGAGCAAACTAAAGATGCAGATAACAGACGAGAGGTAGAACCATGAAATATATCGTTGAAGCATTTGACAAAGAAAACGAATTTCTAGATTTTGAAATTGTGCTTCCGGATGGTTGCGAAGCTCAATTGGCGGAGATAATGAACTGGACATCACCACAGCGAGGCGATGAGGGGTACAACCTTAGTGATACGCAGCTATTGAGCATTGAGCTATTAGCGAGTAAACGTTTTTACGACGCAAACCATATATTCCAACTCACCTGCAATGTGAACTGATAGGTTGCCCTTATGCATCACAGGGTTTTTTGCGAACGACAGCGACGATACTTCGCTGAAATATGAGCTAGAGGTGCCGCCTCAGTTTGAGCCAGCGGTACAGTTGCTCCTACAGGAGGGCGATTCTCTGTAGGAGATGCCGCCCCGTCTGCGACGCCGCGCTGTCGCGCAGCAAACTCGGCCTCTAATGTAGGAGCTGCCGAAGGCTGCGATAAGGTCGGCACGACCTTCAGCGATCTCAAGAAAACGACCGGTTCCGTCGGACGCGACCCCGGGGCGATCGCAGCCTTCGGCAGCTCCTACGAATCTGCGTTTGGCTGAAAATATAACGACATTTATGCTTTATTTTTCAATTGGTTATCTGTTGTTTGATAGGAGCCAACGTGAACTGGCGAAGGGTTTGACGCGATCGCTTAGAACAACACCTTCGCTACATCGGCAAAGCGTTTGGCGAAGTGCACGGTGATGCCTTCCTTGAGGTAGTCGGGCAGCTCTTCGAAGTTGCCACGGTTCGGTTCGGGCAGGATCAACTCTTGGATTTTCTGCCGCCGCGCCGCGATGACTTTCTCCCTTACGCCGCCAATCGGCAGTACATGGCCGGTCAGCGTCAGTTCGCCGGTCATGGCCACGCCTTTTTTCGGCGCCTGGTTGCGGGCCAGGGACAGCAAAGCGCTGGCCATGGTCACCCCGGCACTTGGGCCGTCTTTCGGTGTGGCGCCTTCGGGCACGTGCAAGTGCACAAAAGCTTCGTCGAAGAAGCGCGGATCGCCACCGAATTGCGCGAGGTTCGCGCTGATGTAGCTGTAGGCGATTTCCGCCGACTCTTTCATCACGTCCCCCAGTTGCCCGGTGAGTTTGAAGCCGCGGTTAAGCGTGTGGATCCGGGTTGCTTCGATCGGCAATGTGGCGCCGCCCATGCTGGTCCACGCCAGACCTGTGATCACGCCGGTGCCAGACAGCACTTGCTCGTTACGAAATACCGGCATGCCCAGCGAGGCTTCCAGGTCTTTGGGCGCGATCTTGATCACGGCCTTTGGGTCATCCAGCAGCTTGACCACAGACTTGCGCACTAGCTTGCCCAGTTGTTTCTCCAACTGTCGGACCCCGGCTTCACGGGCGTAACCGTCAATGACTGCACGTAACGCGTTGTCAGTGATGGACAGGCTGGCCTTTGACACACCAGCTTTCTCTAGCTGCTTAGGCCACAAATGGCGTTTGGCGATGGCGACTTTTTCTTCGGTGATGTAACCAGATAGGCGAATCACTTCCATTCGGTCGAGCAACGGACCGGGGATTGAATCCAGGGTGTTGGCGGTGCAGATGAACAGGACTTTCGACAGGTCCAGACGCAGGTCCAGGTAGTGATCGAGGAATTCCACGTTCTGCTCTGGATCAAGGGTTTCCAGCAGCGCCGAGGCCGGATCGCCCTGATAGCTCTGACCCATCTTGTCGATCTCGTCGAGCATGATCACGGGGTTCATCACTTCGACATCTTTGAGCGCCTGGACCAGCTTGCCCGGTTGCGCGCCGATGTACGTGCGACGGTGGCCCTTGATCTCTGCCTCGTCGCGCATACCGCCGACGCTGAACCGATAGAACGGCCGACCCAGGGATTCGGCAATCGAACGGCCTACGCTGGTTTTGCCTACGCCCGGCGGCCCGACCAGCAAGACGATGGAGCCGCTGATCTGGCCCTTGTAAGCGCCGACTGCGAGGAATTCGAGGATCCGGCTCTTGATGTCATCCAGTCCGGCATGATGCTGATCGAGCACCTTGCGCGCGTGCTTCAGGTCGAGCTTGTCCTTGCCGTAAACGCCCCACGGCACCGAACTGGCCCAATCCAGATAGTTACGCGTCACCGCGTATTCCGGTGAGCCGGTTTCCAGTATCGAGAGCTTGTTAATTTCCTCGTCGATCCGCTTGCGTGCCTGAGGCGGCAGGGTTTTGCCTTCCAGGCGCTGCTCAAACTGCTCGATATCGGCGCTGCGATCGTCCTTGCTCAAGCCCAGCTCTTGCTGGATCACTTTGAGCTGTTCCTTGAGGAAAAACTCGCGCTGGTGCTCACCGATCTTACGGTTCACTTCAGCGGAGATTTCTTTCTGCAAGCGTGCGACTTCGACTTCCTTGCGCAGCATTGGCAGGACTTTTTCCATGCGCTTGAGCATGGGCACGCAATCGAGCACTTCTTGCAGTTCGACGCCGGTCGCCGAGGTCAGCGCGGCCGCGAAATCGGTAAGCGGCGATGGATCGTTGGGGCTGAAGCGGTTCAGATAGTTTTTCAGCTCTTCGCTGTACAGCGGGTTGAGCGGCAGCAGTTCCTTGATCGCATTGATCAGGGCCATGCCGTAGGCCTTGACCTCATCGGTCGCCTCTACGGGCTGGTGCGGGTATTCGACTTCCACCAGATACGGTGGGCGATGATGTTTGAGCCAGGTGCGAATGCGCACCCGACTGAGGCCCTGGGCCACGAATTGCAGTTTGCCGTTCTCGCGACTGGCGTGGTGGATCTTTACCAGCGTGCCATATTCAGGCAGCGCATTGGTATCGAAATGGCGGGGGTCGTCGGGGGGCGTGTCCATGAAAAACAACGCCAGGGAATGATGGTCCGACTTGCTGACCAAATCCAGGGTCTCGGCCCAGGGGTCTTCGTTGACAATCACCGGCAGCACTTGCGCCGGGAAGAAAGGGCGGTTGTGGATCGGGATGATGTAGACCTTGTCCGGGAGATTTTGCCCCGGAAGGGCCAGGCTGGTGCTGGTCGACGTCAGGTTTACTTCGTGCTCGGCATTAACGTCATCTGACAAATTCTGTGAGTCTGCTTGCTGGTCGCTCATGGGGCACCTGCACAATTGAACATGCTGGTTAGATGGGGCGGAGCACCAGTGGTTTCAATGGCAAGGGCAAATAGATTCGGTCGAGTATAGGTTGCCGTGCAATAGGCCGAGCGTTTTTTATGGGGATCAATGGCGCGATGGCAAAAAGCCTCTTTTGATACGTGATCTTCTCCCTGCCGCCCGCTAATCGGGGTAGGCTGCATATTGCCAAGGCTGGCGCACTTTAACCGGCTCTACCGTTACAAGTGGGAGACAGGTATGTCTAACGTTCTACCTTCGGCTGTTCTAGCGAGTGTTCTTGCGGGGCTGTCGGTATTTTTCAGTGTGTGGGCGTCGGCGGCAACGCTTGACGCCGTCATCGTCGACCAACAGGGCAAACCGTTGGACGATGCGGTGCTGACCCTGCAAGGGCCCTTGGGTAAGCCAGTTGTCGCACCCAAAGCAGATATGGACCAGCGTGACAAACAGTTTGCGCCGTATGTGTTGGCAGTCCATACCGGTACCCAGATTGCTTTTCCCAACAGCGATAACATTCGCCATCAGGTCTACTCTTTCTCCCCCGCTAAACGCTTTGAATTGCGTTTATACGGAGGCACCCCCTCGCAGCCGGTGCTGTTCGACAAGCCAGGCGTGGTGGTGCTCGGGTGCAATATCCATGACTGGATGCTGGGTTACGTCTACGTCACTGATGACCCGTGGTTCGCCGTCAGCGATGACGACGGCAGCCTCAAACTCGACCAATTGCCCGCAGGGCGCTACAGAGTGACTCTGTGGCATCCGCAAACCATCGATATGCAGTCACAGTCCGGCGGTGAAATCGACGTGCAGGCCGCGGACATTCAACAGCGTTTCAGTCTGATCGTGCGGCCCAAAGCGCAGGAGATGCCTTCTCCGGTGCCCAGTGAGTTCGGCGAGACCTTCCATAAAGCCGCGTACGAATGAAGCTGCGCAGTAGTTTTCAGGCGCGTATCGCCTGCGTGCTGATCCTCCTGCCCCTTGTGGTGGTGGGCGCTGTATATTTTGCGGTTAAAGCTGCAACGAACGGCGCTGTACACACTCAGGCCGAGGAGCAATTGAAAGTCGGCACACGGGTGTTCGAGCGGCTGCTGGAAATTCGTGGTCGGCAGTTGCGTGACGGGGTGCAATTGCTGGCGGCGGATTTCGGCTTTCGCGATGCGGTGGCCAGCGGCGAATCTGCGACCATTCGTTCGGTGTTGCGCAATCATGGGGCGCGGATCAATGCCAGCGACATGTTCCTGCTGAGCATGGATGGCAAGGTCATAGCCAGCACCGTGGCCCAAGTGCCTGAAGGCAGTCAGTTCCGCTACGACAAAGCGCTGCGCGAGGTTCGGCGCAACAACCAAACGATGTTGATCGTCCCGGCGCAAGGCAAACCGCATCTTCTGGTGGAGAGCACCGTGTTGGCGCCGTTGCCGATCGGTCGTGTGGTCATGGGCTTTGCGATGGACAGTGATTTTGCCCAGGAGCTGCGTTCACTGAGTGGGCTGGAAGTGTCCTTTCTCGCGGTGGAAAATCAGCAGCCAGGGCAGATGGTCAGCACCCAGCCCGACTCGCTGTATGCCAGCCTGAATACGCTGATGCTCGACACCTCCCCAAGCCGGCATATCCAGATGACCGAACACCTGAGCGAGCGTTTCCTCAGCCAGTCATTGCTGTTGGTCAATACTGGGGATGCTCGCGACGGCCAAGTGGTTGCGTTGCTGCAAAGCCCGCTCGATCAGGCCATGCAGGCCTTTGCTCCGCTCGATGAAAAACTCTTCTGGATTGCCCTTGCCGCCTTGTTGGCCTCATTGGTGGGGGCGCTGCTGTTGGCGCGCAGCGTGTCATTGCCGGTACGTGCGTTGGCACAGGCGGCCGAGCGTATCGGCGAGGGTGACTATCAGACCTCTGTGGTGCTCAAACGCAGCGATGAACTGGGGGTGCTGGCCCGTGCGTTCAACTCGATGCAGAGCGGCATTGCCGAACGCGAGCAGCAATTGGCGCACAACGCGCTGCATGACGCCCTCACCGGGTTGCCTAACAGGGCGCTGGCAATGGAGCGTCTGGGCAGTGCGATTGCGGCTGAGCGCCCAGTGGCGCTGTTGTATCTGGGCATCGAGAACTTCCGGGCCATCAACGAAAGCTGCGGCGTTGAAGGTGTCGACCAGATGCTGCAACAGGCCGGTGAGCGGTTGCAGGCTGCGTTGCGTCCCGGCGATACCGTGGCTCGGCTGACCGCCAACGAATTTTTGCTGTTGCTGGAAAATACCGGCAGCGATGGGGCGGTAGCCATGGCCGACACGCTGCAACAGTTGTTGATCAAACCACAGAGGATTGGTAGTCACGAGATTACGCTGGACTGCTGCGTCGGCATCGCGGCGTACCCCACCGACGGCGATGTCCCGCAGGAGTTGCTCAATCGCGCCGCCATCGCTCGGCAAGATGCGGCGCAATTGCTCGGGCGTTTACAGATTTACCAGCAGGGCCGTGACGTGGCCCACCAGCGCCAGATCAGCCTGATTCGCGACCTGCGCCATGCGGCGGCCAATAATCAATTGGTCCTGCATTATCAGCCCAAGCTGGATATTCGCCAGCGTCGGGTACGTCAGGCCGAGGCACTGCTGCGTTGGCAGCACCCTCAGTTCGGACTGGTCTCGCCCCTGGAATTCATTGTATTGGCCGAGCGCACAGGCAGCATTCAATTGCTGACTAATTGGGTCATAGAAGAAACCATGCGCCAAATAGCCGAGTGGTCCGGGCGCGGAATGTATGTGCAGGTGTCGCTGAATATCTCTGCCGAAGACCTACTCAGCCATGATTTGGCTGATCGTGTGTCAGCGTTGCTCAAACAATACCGGGTACCTGCCGAACAATTGATCTTCGAGATCACCGAAAGCGCGGTCATGCGTGAGCCAGAACATGCGCTTCACGTCCTGCACCGTTTGTGTGAATGCGGGATCAGTCTGTCAATTGATGACTTTGGCACGGGCTATTCGTCGCTGGCGCATCTCAAGCGGATGCCGGTCAAGGAATTGAAGATCGACCAGTCGTTTGTGCGCGATCTTGATGAAACCAGTGAAGATGCAGTGATCGTGCGTTCCACCATCGAGATGAGCCATAACCTTGGCCTGAAAGTGGTCGCCGAAGGCGTCGAGTACGCGCACAGCCTGCGCCTGCTTGAGCGCTGGAAATGCGACACGGCGCAGGGTTATCTGATCAGCCGGCCATTGACGGCCGCCGAGTTTGAAGCCTGGATCGCCCAACCCCTTCCTTCCTACAGTCTGATGGGGCAGAGGTCCACAAAGGTCAACACGTGACCCGCAGTGATTTCAACGCGCGGGGACGTGATTGATAAGTAAAAGGGGTCAAGTCCCACAAAAAAGGCGGCTACCTCTCGGTAGCCGCCTTTTTCATTGGGTCAACGCCTCGTCAGTCCGGCAGTTTGAATGCCAGGATGTAGTCGCCTTGTTTGGTGCCCAGTGAACCGTGACCGCCCGCCATGACCAGCACGTATTGCTTGCCGTCCTTGCCGGTGTAGGTCATCGGTGTGGTTTGGCCACCTGCTGGCAGGCGACCTTCCCACAATTGCTTGCCGTTACGAACGTCATAGGCCCGTAGGTACTGGTCGAGGGTGGCGCTAAGGAAGGCCACACCGCCCTTGGTGATAAATGTTCCGCCCAGGCTAGGTACGCCCAGGGGCAATGGGATCGGAATCGGCGAACTGTCACGCACAGTGCCGTTTTTGTGTTTCCAGATCGTGGTGTGGTTGGTCAGGTCCACTGCTGCGACGTAACCCCACGCGGGTGCCTGGCAAGGCAGGCCCATGGGCGACAACATCGCTTCAAGGATCACACCATAAGGCGCACCTTTGTTCGGCTGTACGCCCTGTGTTTCGCTTTTACGACCCGGGCCTCCTTCCACTTCGGCGGCCGGTACCAGCCTGGATTTGAAGGCCATGTAGCTTGGGTTCACGAAAGCGATCTGACGCACCGGGTCAACGGAGATACCCCCCCAATCGAACACGCCGAAGTTGCCTGGGTAGATGATCGAGCCTTGCAGCGATGGCGGGGTGAAGGGGCCGTCATAACGCAGGGATTTGAAATTGATCCGGCACAGCATCTGATCGAACGGCGTCACGCCCCACATGTCGCGCTCCTTGAGGGGCGGCGGCATGAAGTTCAGGTCAGACTTGGGCTGGGTCGGCGACGAGCGGTCGCCTGCGACAGCACCTTGTGGAACAGGGATTTCGTTGATGGGCACGATTGGTTGACCGTTGGTCCGGTCCAGCACGTAGATACTGCCCTGCTTGGTCGATGCCAGGACGGCCTGTTTCATGCCATCAGCGGTTTTGATGTCCATGAGCGTCGGTTGACCGCCCACGTCCATGTCCCACAAGTCGTGATGGGTGAATTGGTAGTTCCAACGTAAGTGGCCGGTGTTGATGTCCAGCGCAACAAGGCCCGCGCTGAACTTCTCTGAATTAGGGGTGCGACCGCCGCCCCACTGGTCAGGCATCTGGTTGCCCATTGGCAGGTAAAGCATGCCGAGTTTTTCATCGACGCTGAACATCGACCACATGTTTGGCGAGTTGCGTGTGTAGAATTTTCCCGCTGCAATGGGGGCGGTGTCATCCGGATTGCCGCTGTCCCAGTTCCAGACCAGGCGACCGGTGTGTACGTCGAACGCACGGATGACGCCGGAAGGCTCATCGATGGAGACATTGTCTGTAACGTGCCCACCGATTACGACCAGATTTTGGGTGACGGCAGGCGGCGAGGTGGAGTAATAGCCGCCCGGTAAGAAAGTACCGATGTTGGCGGTCAAATCGATTGAGCCTTTATCGCCGAAGTCTTCGCAGCGCTTGCCTGTGTCTGCGTTCAGCGCGATCAGACGGGTATCGGCGGTTGGCAGGAACAGGCGACGTGGGCACGCGTTGGCGGTGGTTGCCGACGTTGCTGCCGCTGCCGGGCTTTGCGCAGGCATTGTCGACGGAGCGTGTGCAGGCGCCGCAGCGTACGCGGCGTCATCGTGATACGACACGCCGCGGCAGGTCATGTGTGCCCAACCCTTGAAATTGGCCGCTTTCTGCGTGCTGATCTTCGGGTCGAAACGCCAGATTTCCTTGCCGGTATCCGGGTCCAGCGCAATCACCTGGCTGTGCGGCGTGCACACATAAAGCATGCCGTTGACCTTGAGTGGCGTGTTCTCGGCAGTGGTTTCACTCGGATCGTTCGGCCCAGGAATATCCCCAGTGCGGTAGGTCCAGGCCGGCACCAGCTTGCCGACGTTTTCAGGGGTAATCTGCGCTAGCGGCGAATAGCGATCACCGAACGCGGTACGGCCGTAGGACTGCCAGTCACCGTCGGGCATGGCCGGGGCAGTGTTGGTGGTGCCTGCGGTCTCGCGATCCAATTGGCCTTTGATCTCGCCAGGGTCGGTGAACTGGCTTGCCAGCGCGGTCAGACCGGCCAGCACCACGGCGATGCTCAATGCGCCGGTGGCCATGGGTGCGGGCTGCCCACGCAGCAACGGACGACGAAACCACGGCAGTAAAAGCACGATGCCCAAGGCAAACCACAACGCCAGACGCGGAACCAGCTGCCACCAATCCAGGCCAACTTCCCACAGCGCCCAGAGCGTACTCGCGAACAAAATCAGCGCGTACAGGCCTAGCGCGGCACGACGTGCGGCGATGAGTAATACGCCGGTCACGACAAAGCCGATACCGGCCAGCAGGTAGTACACAGAGCCGCCCAGTTGGGTAAGCTTTATGCCTCCGGCCAACATGGCCAGGCCCATCAGCAGCATTACGAGACCGAGCAATGTCGGTAGCACGCGTGTTCTGCTCAAAGCACCGTCAGTGCTCATAGTGTGTTTCTCCAGGACGATTAAGGGGGTGCCGCTGGTTCGTAACGTCTATTTGGTGAGCCTAGCCCAGTCAGGTGCTTGCGCATGGACGCCACTGAGGCTGGCGATCAGACGTTGACGGGGTTATTTCATAGGCAGCTATCGATGCGCAGAGTTCAGGCCTCTGTGCCAAACATGGGATTTAATTGTTGATGAGGGCTTTTATCGGCATTTAGCGGGTGCCAATCTGAGGCTTGTGCACGCTAAGCTCTTCCCGCTGCCGGGACGCTCGGCTAAGGTGCGCACCTTACGGGGCACGCCCTGCTCAAATCAGTTCGAAGGTCTGGCATGACGACATCTAACAACAACCCGCTGCATGGCATAACGCTGGAACAGATCCTCAATGCGCTGGTGGCGCATTACGAGTGGTCAGGGTTGGCAGAACGCATTGATATTCGCTGTTTCAAAAGCGATCCGAGCATCAAGTCCAGCCTGACTTTTTTGCGCAAGACACCGTGGGCTCGGGAGAGGGTCGAAGGCTTATACGTGAAGTTGGCACGCAGCAAGGGCTGGTGAGCGCGCGGACGTCGCTCCCGGTACTCAAGGACTAGACAATGCACAGCGAACACGCACAACAGTCGCAACGACAACGCAGCTTCATGATCAGCGCGGCGCTCCTGGGCTGGTCGGCATTAGTTATTCAGCTCTACCTGATCTTTATCGCGCGGTGGATGGATCACGCGAGTCTGCTGGGTGGACTGGTGAGGTTTTTCAGTTTTTTTACCGTGCTCACCAACACCCTGGTGGCGACGGCCCTTAGCTGTGCAATCAGTGGCAGAAGCTCCGGTGCTCATCGTTTCTTCCGAACCCCTTGGGTGTGCGGGGGGATTGCCGCCAGCATTACGCTGGTGTGCCTCGCTTACAACGTGCTGCTGCGCCATCTTTGGCAGCCCGAGGGCTGGCATTGGGTCGCCGACGAATTGCTGCACGATGTCATGCCGCTGCTGTTTCTCCTGTACTGGTGGTTGTACGTACCCAAAGGCGGGATACGCCTGAGCCACATACTGCTGTGGACGATCTATCCGGTGATGTATTTCGCCTACGTGTTGTTGCGCGGGGATTTGATTGGCGACTACCTGTACCCGTTCATTGATGTAGGCACCCTCGGTTACGCCAAGGCCTTTATCAATGCAGGTGGCGTGCTGGCAGGGTTTGTAGTGATCTCGCTGGTGCTGGTAGGCCTTGATAGGCTCAAGGGCCGCAACGCCAGAGGATGAGCAATGCGGTCTGTTGAATAGCGCATTGCATTCACCCCTTGGTGCGAGGCACCTTAACCTTTATCGGATTCATCCAACCGCCAGTAACCGACGGTTTTGACGGCGGCTTCGTTCAGTCCGAACTCATTGAGCAACACGTGACGAACCTTGCGTGACAACGCCGCTTCGGTTGCCACCCAGGCATATAACTCACCTTCAGGCATTTCCAGCCTGCGCGTCACCGTCACCAAATCCTGCTCACCACGCACTATCCAAATCACGTCGACCTGCGCCAGGCTGTGCAAGGTCTGTTGCTCGGACGAATCGGCGATCTCGACCACGACCAACGCGCTGCGGTTGGCTGCCAGGCTTTCGACGCGGCGGGCAATGGCGGGGAGGGCGGTTTCGTCGCCGATCAGCAAGTAGCTGTCGAATATATCCGGGACGATCATCGAGCCCCGTGGACCCGCTATATGCAGCGATTGCCCCGGTTTGGCCTGCGCTGCCCACGTGGCGGCAGGGCCATCACCGTGGAGGACGAAATCAATATCCAGTTCGCCAGTTTTTGCGTCATAGCGTCGTGGCGTGTAGTCGCGCATAACCGGGCGTGGGCCATCGCCCGGGGCACCGGGGACGAAGGTCTCGAGTACGGCCTGTTCTTCAGCTGTCTGGGCGAAGATCAACTTCACGTGATCATCGGTGCCCAGGCTGATAAAGCCCTCGAGTTGCGGTCCGCCCAGGGTAATGCGGCGCATGCGGGGCGTCAGGTCGATGACGCGCAGCACCTCCAGCTTTCGGCGTTTGATGTCATGGTTGACGCGATGAATGATGTGTTGCGAATTCATCAATACTTCTCCGGGGCGCTGACAGGGCCATCGACGATGGCTTTGGCGGTGTTGTTCAGCAAATCGCGGACGCGCAGGATTTCTTCCGCGCTCCATCGACCGTGATGGACTTGCAGCGCATGCCGCAGGTTATGCACCGCTTCATGGATTTCCGGCGGCCGATCATGGCCCCGCAAGGAACGTTTACTGACGTCGATGCGCGTGCGTACGCCATCCAGTGCGACCGCTTGTTCCGCCAGCGATTGCTGACCAACTTGGGTGATGGTGTAGGATTTTTTCCCGCCCAAGGCGTCGCCGAGGATCATTTCGCTTTCTTCAAGAAAGGTCAGCGTCGGATAGATCACGCCGGGGCTGGGGCTGTAAGCGCCGTCGAACAGGCCTTCGATCTGGCGGATCAAGTCGTAGCCGTGGGAGGGCTGTTCGGCGATCAAGGCAAGCAGCAGTAGTTTCAGATCGCCGGGGGCGAAGACGCGTGGGCCGCGCCCGGCGCGTTCCCGGCCGGGGCGTTTTTCGAAACCATCGTGGCTGTCACCATGCTCTCGGTGAGCGTGGCGGGTGTGGTCACCTGTCTCTCTCATTTCTCTTTCTCCTGCGTAAGTTAGATATACCTTAAGATATATCTAACTTGTGACGCAAGAGCTAAAGACGAACGGTTCTTATTGGGCGTTCGCCTGCATAGAGGCCGTCGGGACGTGGCACTCGGTGTAGTGGCCTGGCGTCAAGTACGGGTTGAGGATCGGCGCCATGCCTTTGAGCACCTGCACCGGCAAGGCCGACGTGAATTTGAAGGCTTCAGACGCCCGACCGGGTACGAACGCCGTCAGCGTGCCGAAGTGATTGGCACCGATGTAGAACACAAAGGTCGCGGTGCGGTTGATCGACCGGGAGCTGAGAACTCGGCCTCCTGTGCCAATGCTCTCGATTCGGTTGTCACCGGTGCCGGTTTTGCCGCCCATGGGCAGCAGGGTGCCATCTGCGAGTTTGAAGCTGCCCTGCACGCGCTTGGCTGTACCGGCGTCCACCACCTGCGACAGTGCTTCACGCATGGCGGTCGCGACCTCCGATGGGAGCACGCGGACGCCCATATTGGGTTTGTTCGTCAACTGCGTATCGTAAGGCGTACCGGCGCCAAAATGCAGGCTGTCAACGCGCAATACGGGGAGGCGGATGCCGTCGTTCTGGATAATCCCAATCAACTCGGCCAACGCTGCGGGGCGATCCCCCGAGCTGCCGATGGCCGTCGCCAGTGACGGTACCAGATGGTCGAACGGGTAACCCAGTCGCTGCCAGCGGCGATGAATATCGGTGAAGGCCTCGATCTCCAGCATGGTGCGAATCCGGGTGTCGCGGGCGCTCTTGTGGTGGCTTTTGAACAGCCAGCTGTACACTTCCTGGCGCTGATCATGACTGGCGGCAACCGCGTCCTTGAACTGCGCTTGCGGGTTTTGCAGCAGGTAGCCCATCAACCACAAATCCAGCGGGTGAACCTTGGCGATGTAGCCCTGATCCGGCAGGTCGTACGCACCCGGTCCGTAGTTTTTATACAGCTCGGCGAGGCGTTTGTCGGTGAGTTTGTCGGTCGCTATTTTGTCTTCGGTCAGATGCCCACGGACAAAAGCATTAAACGCGTTCTGATCGGCATCGGGCAGCAAGTAGCGATGTACGGCAGCCAGCCGCATTGCAGTGGGATGCATGCCATCGAGGAAGGTATCCAGCCGGTCCTGGGTGGACTTGCCCTTGTAGCGTTTCCAGAAGCGCAGGAGAAACACGGTGCCTTCTCGATCGGCAAATTGGCTCAGGTATTCCTGGCGTTTGGGGTCATCATCGTCCTTGAGCAATTGAGCGCTGCTGTTGGGCGACTGATACGTGCTGTAGCGCACGAGGTCGCGCATCAGGCGAATGAACGGCAGGTTGATTGACTCGCGTATCGCGTCGCGCAAGCTTGGGCTACGACCGTTGTCTTCATTGCGAAAGTTATGGAAGTGATGCATCCCGCCCCCGGTAAAAAAGCTTTCTCCGGGACTGGCGGAATACTGCCGATCCAGCGCCGCTGAGAGCATCTTCGACAGGTCCTGATCTTTGTTCTGGATCAGGTAGTCAATGGCCCAGCGGGTGATCTGATCCTGTTCTTCGACCGGGACTTTTTTAAGCTCGGCGGGTGTTTGCCCGGCATAGCGCTGATGCAGCTCGGACATGATTTCCAGATAGCTGGTCAGCACGCGCATTTTCGCGGTAGAGCCCAGCTCCAGTTTGCTGCCCTCGTTGATGTCGAAAGGCTGGTCAGTGCTGTCGGTCTGTACGCGTACCCGTGAACCATCCAGGTCGCGCTCGAACAAGGTGAAGCTATAACTCACCTGCTGGGTGCTGGTCGGGGTCAGCAAGTGCTCACCGATCAAACCGAGTTTTCCGGCGACAGCAGGGTCCGCCAGATCTCGCAGGTATTGGCTGACGCGGGTCTGCAAGTCAACTTGCAAGGTGCTGGTCGCCGACAGATCCAGGCGATCGAGGTCATAAAGCGGACGATTGAGTAACGTGGACAGGCGACTGCGGGCGACGCTGATGCCCTTATTGGTTTCGATAGGCTGAATGGTAGGTTGCTGGGCCCAATCGCGATAGGTCACTGTGCTGGCCAACGCCGCGTTTGCCAGTGACTGATCGATTATGTCGTTCTGCGCCAGCAGGCGGATATGGCTGTCGGTCAGTTGCGCCAATTCTTCGCGACCTCGGGCCAGGTAATGCGAAGGCCGGCGTTGAGCAATCACCAGTGACAGTACCTGACGCAGCGCCAGACCTCGTTCAGCAAGGTTCTTTGGGTCGTTGGTGGTGGCGGTAAGTTGCTGATTGACCTTATTAAAGTCCGCGCCGTACCAGACGCGCAAACCTTCAGCCAGGCCATGCACTTCGCCATGCCCCGGCACGGCGGACAGCGGCACACTGTTGAGGTAATCACGAATCACGCGCTGCCGGGCCTCAAATGTCTGCGGGCCTGTTTGATAGGCACGGACGCTGGCGGAAATCATCTGCCGCAGCTTCTCCGCACCTGACTGCGTCAAGCCATCGGGTGAATGGCGATACTTCTCCAACTGTGTGGCGAGCGTACTGCCGCCCGCAGATTGACCGGACACGGCGAAGAGCTTGGCCGCTTGCGAAAACGCTGCCTTGGCAAAGCGCGGCCAATCGACGGCGGGGTTGGCCAACGGTTGCTGCGGGTCGAGCAGATCGCGGTTCTCGATAAACAGCAAGCTGTTCACCACCAGGGGCGGGATCGCCGCAAAACTGGGGTAGAGCTGCTGCGGATAGCTGAACTGATAAAGCGGTGCACCCTGGCAATCAGTAATCGACAACCCTGCCTGAATTTTCTCTTGGTACGGCACGAAGAAACCATGCTGGCTGTAGGCGAGCAGATTGGAGGAGAAGTGGGTTTGCTGGGTCACCAGATAGTCACGTTTGAGCAGGCGTGGCAGAAACTCATCCAGCGCTGAATAACCTAAACGTCTATCGAACGGGCCCTCACCGGGATACACGATCGAGTTGCTCGGGCCGGGCTGCATCGAATAGCTAAGCGTGGAAGCGAAGCGGCTGAACTCCCGGGCTTGCAGCTTGGAGCTACGGGTTTCTGCAGAGATAGCAAGGCCTAGAGCGATTAGCCCTGCCAGCAACAGCAACCAGAGCAGACGCCAGCCATACCGCTTACGGCGTGTATTTTTCGGCAGTGGAGCGCCATCAGAACCGTCAGCAGGAACCACGGTCTTTTTAGAGTCGGTATGCCACAAAGCGCCCATAGTCGATTGGCCCGGTTAAGCGTATTAATCGCACCTGCCACAAGCTTAGACGCTGGTCGCCTTTGGTGAGAAATTTGTAAGACCCAAGTAGGTAAATTCTTCAAAGAAATACAGCGCGCTGTATTCGGGCGTTATGCATGACTGAAGATGGGGCAGGAGGAACATTCCGACGCTGCCAAACGGCCCGCACAGATGAGATCGACAAAAATACACATGACAGAATATATCCCTCTCTCAAAGCGGTTTTTGCCGTGAATTATCGCCAAATAAAGACATTTATATAGTGAAATTAACTAGCTATTGATTTTTATACTGCGCGGCTATTGTGAAAGGCATCACTGACCTTTTCTGATAGCCGCTCTTTATCGAGGCATTTGTGTGCACCTTTTTCGTGCAGTACTCGCCGCCGATTTCAGTAGGACCCTTCCCGCATGACGGGCTCACTCACAAGGATGAGCTTGATAGCGCGGTGCACTGGCTTATCCGCCGGTGCTTTGAATCGTCGACTGACTACACATCCAATAACAATACGAGGTTGTAAATATATGCCAGTCGGCAAGCACGCTTTGCACATAGAGACCGCTCAAGGTGGACCTCTGAAACGAGAGTTGGGCGAGCGCCACATCCGCCTGATGGCTCTAGGTGCCTGTATTGGTGTCGGCCTGTTTCTCGGTTCTGCCAAAGCCATCGAGATGGCAGGGCCCGCGATCATGCTGTCTTACATCATCGGCGGCCTGGCGATCCTGGTGATCATGCGCGCCCTCGGTGAAATGGCCGTGCACAACCCGGTCGCTGGCTCCTTCAGCCGTTACGCACAAGACTACCTCGGCCCGTTGGCGGGCTTCCTTACCGGCTGGAACTACTGGTTCTTGTGGCTGGTAACCTGCGTTGCGGAAATCACCGCCGTTGCGGTTTACATGGGCGTCTGGTTCCCGGACGTACCGCGCTGGACCTGGGCGTTGGCGGCACTGATCAGCATGGGCACCATCAACCTGATCGCCGTCAAAGCCTTCGGTGAATTCGAGTTCTGGTTTGCCTTGATCAAGATCGTCACCATCATCGCCATGGTCGTCGGCGGTATCGGTGTCATCGCCTTTGGTTTCGGCAATAACGGCGTGGCGTTGGGCATCTCCAACCTGTGGAGCTACGGCGGCTTCATGCCCCATGGCGTGCAAGGCGTCCTGATGTCCCTGCAAATGGTGATGTTCGCCTACCTCGGCGTCGAAATGATCGGCCTGACCGCCGGTGAAGCGAAGAACCCACAAAAAACCATTCCCAGCGCGATTGGCTCGGTGTTCTGGCGGATCCTGTTGTTCTACGTCGGCGCGCTGTTCGTGATTTTGTCGATCTACCCGTGGAACGAAATCGGCACCCAGGGCAGTCCTTTCGTGATGACCTTCGAACGGCTAGGGATCAAGACCGCCGCCGGCATTATCAACTTCGTGGTGATCACTGCGGCCCTGTCGTCCTGCAACGGGGGCATCTTCAGCACCGGGCGCATGCTCTACAGCCTGGCGCAGAACGGCCAGGCGCCGCGTAGCTTCGCGCAAACCTCTGCCAACGGCGTACCGCGTCGCGCCCTGCTGCTGTCGATTTTTGTTTTGTTGATCGGCGTATTGCTTAACTACCTGGTGCCGGAAAAAGTCTTCGTCTGGGTAACGGCCATCGCCACCTTCGGCGCGATTTGGACCTGGGCCATGATCCTGCTCGCACAGCTCAAGTTCCGCCGTGGGCTGAGCAAAACCGAGCGAGATCAACTGAAGTTCCGCATGTGGTTATGGCCACTCAGCTCGTATCTGGCGCTGGCGTTCCTGATTCTGGTAGTTGGCCTGATGGCCTACTTCGAAGAAACCCGCATCGCTCTGTACGTCGGCCCGGCATTCCTGGTGCTCCTGACGGTGTTGTTCTACGCACTCAAACTGTCGCCTAAAAACGAAGCAGTGGGCGCTATACGTACGGCGTCATAACACCGCTTGAAACGCAAAAGCCCTGGTCGGTTGATCAGGGCTTTTTTATACGCCTCTCTATTTTCTGTATTTTCTAGATCACTTTGCAGGCAAGTCTGCCCCCGCCTGCTTGGGCGTCCCAAGTTGTTTGTTCCATTCCAGGCCGCTCGCCAACAACATCATCAAGCCCAACCCCGCCAGCGCCGTGCACACCTGCATCGGCCAAGTATCGCCCGCCAGGGCATTGGCCATGTCGGCCAAGGGGGCCAACAATACGCCAAAGCAGAAAACCCCCAGCGAGTAGCGGCCCATGCGGCAGGCTTGTTGGGCGGGCCAGTTGTTCAGCCATGCCTGACTTATCGGCAGCAGTTTCGCGGTGCAGTAGGCCAGCGCCAGGAAGTGCAGCAGACGCAGGGGTGAGAGGTCGGTTTTGCTGATGGGGTACAGCCGCTCGGAGATGACTGTCGGCATCAGCGCATCGTGCAGCCCCGGCCATTGCCACGAGAAGGTGATCAGCCCGGTGATCACCACGTAAGTTGCGCAGAGGATGAACCACGGTTGTTGCGTCAGAGGGCGTGGTTGCTGGACGCTAAGCCGTTGCCCACGAATGGCGCAGGCGCCGCCGAGGACGAACAGCAGTTGCCAGGCCACCGGGTTGAAATACCACACGCCACCTTCATACGCCGACAGATTCCAGCCAAACAGCGGCACCATCAGGTACAACGCAACGGACAGGGCTACCACGCATTCGGCCTGGCGCAGCAGCCAGGGCAGGATCAGTGGCAACGCCAGTAGCAGCAAAATGTAGAGCGGCAACGGGTCAGTCAGGTTGGGTTTGAAGCGCAGGAGTAACCCTTCGGCCAAGGCTTGTTGCGGGTTTCTGACGAAGTAGCCCAAGCCCATTTCCTGGATCATATCGCGGGTTTCGACATGATTGTTGGCGACGAACACGATGCCCATCAGCAGCGTCAGCAGGAAAATATGCACCACGTACAGCACCCACGCCCGCCGCAGGATGCGGACGCAGGCGACGACAAAACCATCGCGCAGGGCGATGCGCCCATAGGCCAGCACTGCCGCATAACCGGCGAGGAACACGAAGATCTCCGCCGCGTCGCTGAAGCCGAAGTTGCGCACAGTGAGCTGCGCTAAAGGGTTGCCGGGTACGTGATCCCAAAAAATGAAGATCAGCGCCAAGCCTCGAAAGAAGTCGATTCGAGGGTCACGTCCGTTAGCCATAACGGTGGGCTCTTTGCACAATAGGTTTAATGAGTATCGGCCGCTGGACCCGTAGGTTCCGTGCGGTCGATCAGGTAGGCCGTCAGCGCGGCAGGGTGTCGGGTTTTAACGGTGAATGCAAAATGCTCTTATTGCTGAATGTCTCAGGGCTTCGTTGGCGGCGTCTACTGTCATTTATGACAGTAGACGCGCTGACTGAGGCGATCTACTTTGGACACCAGCCACTCTTCGCTGCCAATGGCGGGTTAAACATGACAGGGGCATTAAACCGGATTTCAAAGGATTTTCAAAAGTATATATCGATAGGACTTGCTAACACGTTGGTTCACTGGAGTGTATTTTTGGTGCTGCACCTTGGTATGAGCATCAGTCAGGCGTACAGCAACCTGAGCGCCTTTAGTGTGGCGGTATCACTGTCGTTTTATGCCAACGCCCGATATACCTTTAGGGCCAAGGCATCCTGGTCGCGTTATGTGTTGTTCTTCGGTTTTATGGGGTTAGTGAGCCTGGGCGTCGGGCAGGCAGCAGAGGTGCTAAGACTGCCGGCGTTAATAACGCTGCTCCTGTTTTCAACCATCAGCCTGATCGGTGGCTACTTCTATTCCAAGTGTGTAGTTTTTCGGGAGCATACCTCTTGAAAATCTCGCTCATCGTTCCCGTCTTTAATGAAGAACAAGCGATTGCGCTGTTTTATCAAGCCGTCAGGCAAGAGCCTTTGCTGGCGTCATATTGCGTCGAGATCATTTTCGTTAACGATGGGAGTTCGGACCACACCGGCGAGTTTGCTCAGGCATTGGCGCTCGCGGATGACAATGTTCTGGTGGTGAATTTTTCGCGCAACTTCGGTAAGGAAGCAGCGTTGTTCGCAGGGCTTGAATACGCGAGCGGTGAGGTAATCATTCCGATGGATGTTGATCTGCAAGACCCGGTCAATGTCATTCCGCTGCTGGTTCGCGAATGGGAAAAGGGCGCTGACGTAGTATTGGCCAAGCGGCATGATCGTTCGGCGGACAGCTATGCCAAGCGTTACGCCGCAGCGATGTTCTATCAAGTACTCAACCTGATTGCCAGCACGAAGATTGAAGAAAATGTCGGGGACTTTCGGCTGATGGACCGCAAGGTGGTGGATGTAGTCAAAGCGTTGCCGGAGCAGCAACTGTTCATGAAAGGCGTGCTGTCATGGGCGGGATTTACGACCGTCGTCATCGAGTACGACCGGGCGGTACGGGTGGCGGGCGTCACCAAGTTCAATGGCTGGAAGCTGTGGAACCTGGCGCTGGACGGCATCACCTCCTTCAGTACCGTTCCTTTGCGCGTGTGGACCTATGTCGGTGGCGCGGTCTCGTTATTCTCATTGTTGTATGCCGTTTTCAGGGTGCTGGACAAATTGTTCTTCGGTAACAATGTGCCCGGTTACACATCGTTGATGACCGCCATTCTGTTTTTGGGCGGAGTGCAGCTCGTGGGGATCGGCGTATTGGGTGAGTACATTGGCCGGATTTATATGGAAGCCAAGCATCGACCAAGGTATGTCGTAAAGAATGTTGTAGGTAAAAAATGAGCGCCCTAATAGTTGTTGCTCGGATCATAGGAAATGGGCTGGAAAGGAGAGGGTAATGAGGCTTGATAAGAATCTGACCGCCGGAGAACTATTCGTATTTTTCTTGCTGGCCATGCTGTTTTATGTGTACCCAATTATTCAAGCTGATTATTCTTTTTTTGATGATCAATGGAGATCGTTGTTGTTGGCAGACGATGCGTGGAGAACCCAAGGCCGAATACTGAATGAGATAATGCATAAGGCGTTAGCGTTTACTAATGGAACGATAAATATTTTTCCGCTGCCTCTTTTTATTTCTACGACGGCGTTGGCGTTAGCATTAACGAGTTTGGTCTTGCACTATTACAAAAAAATAGGTTTTACTCAGTGCCTTGTGGTACTCCCTATGGGATACAGTCCTTTTTTTCTCGGTAATTTGACCTATCAATATGACGGCCCAGCCATGATGTTGAGTGTCGTCGCGATGATATATGCCATTACATACCGCTCGCCGAACAGGGTGTGGCAGCTTGGCGTGCCGGGATTATTGATTGCGGTTGCGATGGGGTTGTATCAGTTGGTGATTAGCGTGTTCGTAGGGCTGTGTTGTATAGAGGTCATTAAATCGCTTCGTGAAAAGGAGCCGCTGGGTGAAGTTTTATGTTCGCTGCTTCAGAAAGGGGCTCAATTGGGCGTGGGCGGTATTGTTTATTATTTCACCGCTTATCAGTTTTACGCCACATCCCGCGGCGATTTAATTGCTTGGGATAGCCACTGGTTTGCGGCAGTTGGATCTCGTTTTACGCTGGCGATGGAAAAGGTTGGTTTGCTATTTAACGAAGGTAATAGTTGGTTTTCAGTCATTTTGTTGGCGCTCGCTGCCGTTGGCTATGTTTTGACTTTTAGTAATGTCATCACTATTAAACAGCATGCTGCGAAGAAAATAGCAGTGCTGGTCGTTGGCCTGGGCATGCTGCCGCTCATGGTTTTAGTTGTTCCTGGGATTAGAATTCTGTTCAGCGATCCCGGCATAGCTGATGCCCGTAATCTGATGGGATTCTCGACGTTACTGGTCTTCATGTTTTTCTTGAGTCACTCGGTGCTGGAGCGAATTCATCCACGCTCACGCTGGTTTTTGGCTGTGCCCGTCGTGTGTATGCTGTCGTTCTCTTACGCGTATGGACATGTGCTTATCGCCAGAAAAGAACTTGAGCTGAGTGTCGTACATGACCTCGGGTATGATTTGACCTCTCACCAAGAGCTGAACAACGTGAAGCGCTTTTATTTGATAGGGCCTGATGCCGTTGTGAACTGGATACCCGGCGCTCATGGTGCGCTGACGCTGATGCCGGCCCTGCGGTACGTATTGACTGATATGGGACAGATATTTGTTGCCGAGCGTTTACCGAGGATCGGAATTACCAATGTAGCGGGATGGTCAGCAAAAAAAGACTTCGAGACTTCGGTGGGAAATAAAGAACATGTGCGGGTGGTGGATAACAAGTTTTACAGCATTTATCTGGTTGACGGTGACGGTTATATTGTATTTGCCACGATAACGGATTCTGAGGCCTATACGGCCCAACCCTGATGGCTAAATAAGAAACGACAATTTTTTGTTGTTTGCCCTTTTTGGTGACAGGGCACGCGAGCAAAAGAAGGACGATCCCTGTCCCGATATAGCTGGCGTGCGGGCTAATGTCGAATTCAATCGACGGCCTCAGATCGCATTAGGCTCAAAACTGTCGGCTCGCGCCATCTGCCACATGTTGGAGTAGAACTCGCCATCCACCTCGCCGGTCAGCAATTCGCCGGGCTTGAGGAATACATGGGACTGCGAGAACAACTTGATCTCGGTGGCGGAGATGCGTCGGACCAGGTGTTTGGCCTCAAGCTGCGAAGGATGATCGAGCCCGGCGGCGGCCAGCATTTCGGCTAAAGCCTTGAGCGTGCTGCGGTGAAAGTTGAACACCCGTTGGGCTTTGTCTGGCACTACCAGTGCCCGTTGACGCAATGCATCCTGGGTAGCGACGCCGGTCGGGCATTTGTTGGTGTGGCAGCTTTGCGACTGAATGCAGCCAATCGCGAACATGAAGCCGCGTGCCGAGTTGGCCCAATCAGCGCCGATGGCCAGCACGCTAGCGATGTCGAAAGCGCTGACGATCTTGCCGCTGGCACCGAGTTTGATCTTGTCCCGCAGGTTCAGGCCGACCAGGGTGTTGTGCACGAACAGCAGACCTTCACGCATCGGCACGCCCATGTGGTCGGTGAATTCCACTGGCGCTGCGCCGGTGCCGCCCTCTTTGCCGTCGACCACGATGAAGTCCGGAAGGATGCCGGTCTCAAGCATGGCTTTGGCGATGCCCATGAACTCCCACGGATGCCCCAGGCAGAACTTGAAGCCCACGGGTTTGCCACCGGACAGCTCGCGCAGCTGAGCAATGAAGTGCATCAGCTCGTAAGGGGTCGAAAACGCACTGTGCCGCGAGGGTGAGATGCAGTCTTCGCCCATCATGATGCCGCGGGTTTCAGCGATTTCCTTGGTCACTTTGCCCTTGGGCAAGATGCCTCCGTGGCCCGGTTTGGCGCCTTGGCTCATCTTGATTTCGATCATTCGCACTTGCGGGTCCTTTGCCTGCGCGGCGAAGCGCACCGGGTCGAAACGACCATCCGACGTCCGGCAGCCGAAGTAGCCGCTGCCCAGTTCCCAAGTCAAATCGCCACCGTTTTCCCGGTGATACGGGCTGATACTGCCTTCGCCGGTGTCGTGGGCGAAGTTGCCGAGTTTGGCGCCCTGGTTCAGCGCACGAATCGCGTTTGCGCTCAGCGAGCCAAAGCTCATCGCCGAGATATTGAAGACCGAGGCCGAGTACGGTTGTGTGCACTGCGGACCGCCGACGATCACACGAAAGGCGTGAGGATCGCTCAACGGTGCCGGGCGCATCGAGTGGCCGATGAATTCGAAACCGGTCTGGTAGACATCAATCAGGGTGCCGAAAGGTTTGTCCGCCGTTTCATTTTTGGCGCGCGAATACACCAGCGAGCGTTGGGCCCGAGAGAAGGGCAGGGCGTCATTGTCGGACTCCAGCAGGTACTGGCGGATCTCCGGGCGGATGCCTTCGACCAGGTAGCGGATATTGCCCAGGATCGGGTAGTTACGGCGTACCGCGTGCGGGGACTGCAACAGGTCGCCGATGCCGATCAGGCTGAGCACGCCGCTGACCAGGGTGAAGGGCCAAAGCCATTCGTGGTGCCAGAACGGAATACTGGCAAGGGTGAATAACACGCAAAACACAAAGAAGGCGTAACGACTGAGAAGGGACAAGCTCATGCGGAATCCTGGGGGTTTAATGACGGTTAATGTAAAAACGGTGGCGCTGTTCCGCGCCTATCAATCGGTGGTTTCACTCCGGGTCTCTGTGGACTGGCAATGAAACCTTCCCTCGATTCAGACACTTTGTGCCTGAAGAAAAATCGAAAACAGCTCCGACTGCGACTTGATGCCGAGCTTGCTGTAGATGTGCTTCTTGTGCACCCGCACGGTTTCGGCGGAGATTTCCAGTTTGCGGGCGATCTCCTTACTGGAGCAGCCGCTGAGCATCAGCCGCCCGACATCCAGCTCACGGGCGGTTAATTGCGCGCCTCTGCTCTGCTGCACCGATGCCTCCAGCTGGGTACGCCAATCATTGACCGGTTGCAGCGTCTGCATTTGTTGCTCGGACCGAACATCCGGTTCAGGCAGTTCGAACGGCATGCGTTGTCGGAGCAAGGCCACCACCCAGGGCTGAATCAGCGAAAGCAGGGCGATTTGTTCGCTGCTGAACCGCTCGGTCGAACCCAGTGACAGGCACACGGTGCGATCCGCATCGAGTTGGCAGTTGAACTGAATCTCATCGGCCACCACGTTCAGGCGAAAGTAGCGCTGATAATACTCGGTAAGTTCAAAGTGTTCCGGCGCCACCTCTGCCAAACGAAATAATCCGGTCTGCGAGAGCTCGCGGCTGGCGATGTAGAACGGGTCAAGCAGGTACAGGCCCTTGAGATAGTCCTGGAACAACTGGTCGGGCGTGCCATCTTCACCGGGGCATTCAGCGAACACCAGAGGACGTTGCCGGGAGCTGAACTGCAGCGCGACCCAGCTATCGAAATTCACGTATTGATTAAGCTGGCGCACCAATTGAGCCCAGAAGTTCGGCTTGTCCAGCGCGTCTATCAATTGTGCGACCGAGCGATGCCAAGCGATGTCCTGTAGTGCGATTGTCATACATCTACCCCTATTGGGTTACCACAGCTGCGTAATTCCCCGCACACGCTGCTGATGCGCATACTGCCCGCAGAGCCAATGACCAGGCCAGCATTTATTGTGCCGGGTCGGCTACGACGATAAATAAGGAGAACCCATGAAGGTCGAACTCGCCCAACTGGCAGGCCAGGATAACGGCACCGCCTACAACTTGCGGCGTGCCTTGGCAGCGATTGCCGCCTGCGCCAGCGACACCCAGTTGATCGTCTTTCCGGAAACCCATCTGATGGGCTTCCCTTCGGCCGACACCGTGGCCCGGATCGCCGAGCCGCTGGACGGTCCGACCGTACAAGCGGTGCAACAGGCTGCCCGCGAGCGTGATATCGCCGTGGTGATCGGCGTTGCCGAAAATGATAACGGTCAGTATTTCAACACCACGTTGCTGATTACCCCTGAAGGCATTGCCCTGCGCTATCGCAAGACACACCTGTGGGCGTCAGACCATGGTGTGTTCAGCCCCGGTGACCGCTTCGCCACGTGTGAGTGGAAGGGCATACGGGTCGGTCTGCTGATCTGTTACGACATCGAATTCCCGGAAACGGCGCGTGCCATCGCGCAGTTGGGGGCTGATCTGATCGTTGTCACCAACGGCAATATGGACCCGTACGGCCCAACGCATCGCACCGCGATCATGGCCAGAGCCCAGGAAAACCAAGCGTTTGCGCTGATGGTCAACCGCGTTGGCGAAGGCGATGGCGGCCTGTTGTTTGCCGGAGGCAGTGCCTTGGTCGACCCGTTTGGCAGTCTGCTGTACGAAGCGGGGCGCGAAGAAAGCCAGTTCAGCGTCGAGCTGGACCTCAGTCAGCTGACTGCCGCGCGCCGCGATTACCGTTATTTGAACGACCAGCGCCTGTGTTTACCAGGCGAAGTCGTCGAACACGCCGATGGCCGGCGTGAGCTGTTGATTCCCCGATAAGCACGGATTTTTATAACAACAACTGTTTTTGTTCTGCCGAACTTTTCTCTGCCATAAAACCAATAAATTCGGAGTAGTCGCTCATGGCTCATTTGCAACGCACCCTTTCACTAGGGTCGGTGGTGCTGTTTGGCATCGCTTATATGACACCGATTATCGTACTCGGTACTTTCGGCATTCTCGCGCAATCCACCAACGGCATGGTGCCCGCAGCGTATCTGGCGGCGCTGGTGGCAATGTTCTTCACGGCGATGAGTTACGGCCGCATGGCCGCGGCGTTCCCGGTCGCAGGGTCGGCCTACAGCTACGTACGCAAAGCCATCAGCCCGAAACTGGGCTTTATCGCCGGTTGGGCGGTGCTGCTTGATTACCTGTTCCTGCCCATGGCCATCTGGCTGATCGGCGCGGCCTACCTCGGTTCGGCGTTTCCGGCGATTCCGCAACCGGTCTGGGTCTTGGCGTTCATCGTCATTACCAGCGTGATCAACGTGGTCGGCTTGAAACTGGCCAATACCATCAACGCATTGCTAATGATCGTGCAATTCCTGGTGCTGGCGGCGTTCGTCGCGCTGAGTATTCATTACATCGGCGGCGATGCGAGCAAACCCCTGTGGACGTTGGCACCCTTCTTCAGTGGCGACATGCACATGCCGCTGATCATGAGTGGCGCGGCGATTGCCTGTTATTCGTTCCTCGGTTTCGACGCAGTCAGTACCTTGACTGAAGAAACCAAAGACCCACGTCGCACCATTCCCCGGGCGATCATGTTGATTACCCTGATTGGTGGTTTGGTCTTCGTAGGGGTCTCGTACTTCGTGCAGTTGGCACATCCCTCGTTCGTGTTCGAGAACGTCGATTCGGCGGCCTATGAAATCGCCCGCAATATTGGCGGTGATCTGTTCGTGTCGATCTTCCTCATCGGTCTGATCGTGGGTCAGTTCGCCTCAGGCTTGTCAGCACAGGCCAGCGGTTCGCGCCTGTTGTTCGCCATGGGTCGCGATGGGGTTTTATCGAAATCTTTTTTCGGGCGCCTGAACGAGCGTTTCGGCACGCCCGTCAACAGCATTGTGCTGTGCGGAGTGGTCGCTCTGCTGGCGTTGAAACTGGACGTCACGACCTCGACCTCCTTCATCAACTTCGGCGCGTTCCTGGCCTTCAGTCTGGTCAACCTGTCAGTGATTTTCCACTACTGGATCGGTGGGGAAAAGCGCGGCCTACGTGAACTTGTGCTGTTCCTGATCTTTCCGTTGATCGGTCTGGCCGCTGACCTGTGGCTGATGATCAGCCTAGACAAGCTGGCGATTATCCTGGGTCTGAGCTGGCTGGCGATTGGTTGCGTCTATCTGGCATGGCTCACCGGCGGCTTCCGTCGTCAGCCACCGGAGATGGACTTCCAGGAAGCGACCTGATCCATGCACGTGCGGTCTGCCAGACAGACCGCGTCGCCTGCGAATGGCTAGACCACAACGATCTAGGCTTATTGCGATCCATTATCGGCGTGCCTCTGCGTTCTCTTTCGGTGTAATCCACACTGACTGAACGTATTTTGCGGAGGCAAACTCACCATGAAAACTGGAATCCATCCCGATTACCGAATCGTGCTGTTTCATGACACGGCCGCCGATGAGTACTTCCTGATTGGCTCCACCGTTAAAACGGATCGCACCCTCAAGCACACTGATGGCAACACGTACCCGTATGTGGCGCTCGATATCTCCAGCGCCTCTCACGCGATGTACACCGGGCATCACCGCAAAGCCGATGCTGAAGGCCGTATTGCGGGCTTCAACAAGCGTTTTGCGATATTTGGCTCCGGGGGCAAGAAAGACGGACCCACTGCCGGATGAGTCAAATCGGTCTCGCGTTATGAACCCTTGCTTTTAGAGTGTTCATAGCGTGAGATTTTTTTGCCTGTACGTTGCCCTGCGCCACTGGACGAACGCCGAAAATTGTTTTTATCTCTGTGGCTTGAAAATAAGGAATCGCCACGTTGAAAAAAACAATCGCCATCGTCTTTGGTGGGCAATCCAGCGAGCACGAAGTCTCGTTGCAGTCAGCCCGTAATGTGATAAATGCGATCGATCGCGGCAGTTACGACATTACCTTGATCGGCGTCGACAAGCTGGGCCGCTGGTTGCGGTTCGATGAGAACGATTATCTGCTGAACGCCAACGATCCGGCGAAGATCACGCTAAGCCCATCGGGCAACTACCTGTCTCTGCTTCCGGGGAGTGCGGGCGGGCAGTTCATTGAGGTCGAAAGCGGTGTGGCGCTGGCGCGGATCGACGCGGTGTTTCCGCTGATTCACGGTTGCTTCGGTGAAGACGGCTCGCTGCAAGGCTTGCTGCGGTTGCTGAATATTCCGTTCGTGGGCCCGGATGTAGTGGGCTCGGCGGTGTGCATGGACAAGGACGTGACCAAGCGTCTGTTGCGCGATGCCGGGATTGCGGTGGCGCCTTTTGTGGTGCTGACACGCAATCAATCGGCTGACTTCAGCGCATTGGTCGAGCAGTTGGGCCTGCCGCTCTTCGTCAAACCCGCCAGCCAAGGCTCGTCGGTCGGCGTCAGCAAGGTGACCGACGAAGCGGGCTTTATCACGGCGTTGGCGTTGGCGTTCAGCTACGACCATAAGGTGCTGATCGAGCGAGGCATGGTAGGCCGTGAAGTTGAATGCGCGATCCTGGGCAACCGCGAGCCGCAGGCCAGCGTTTGCGGTGAGGTGATCGCCAACGATGAGTTCTACGCCTACGACACCAAATACCTGAATGACGGTCAGGCGCGGATCGCCATTCCTGCCGAACTGGCGGATGGGCTGGCTGATCAGGTGCGTGAAGTGGCGTTGCAGGCTTATCGAGTACTCGAATGCTCAGGCATGGCACGCGTCGACTTTTTTGTGACTGCGGCACGCGAAATCATCATCAACGAGGTCAACACTATTCCAGGCTTCACCTCGATCAGCATGTACCCGAAACTGTGGCAGGCGAGCGGCCTGTCGTATGCGGCGCTGATCGACCGGTTGATCGTGTTGGCGCTGGAGCGGGCAGATGAAGCCCGATTGCTCAAGACTGATATTTTCTAGGCGACCGCATCAAACCATTCGCGAATAAATTCACTCCCACAACGGATCGTGCGCTCCCCGAGCAGGCTGCGTGGGAGCGAATTTATTCGCGAAGGCGTCAGATCAGGCGATACATCCTCATCTGACGGCACTCACCCCATCCAGCGTTGAAAACGAGGTGTCTTTAGCGGTCAGCAGAAAATCACGCATGTACGGCGCGTCGAGCATGTCGGCGCGGATGCCGGCGTACAGCGTGGCGAATAAGCCTTTTTCGCCCAGACGCTTGGCCTTCACATAACCCCGTGAGCTGTATTCATGCAGCGCCCAATGGGGCATGCCACATACGCCGCGTCCGCTGGCGACCAGTTGCATCATCATCACCGTCAACTCCGAGGTGCGTACCTGCGCGGGTTCAACATCGGCCGGCTCCAGAAAACGGGTGAAGATGTCCAACCGGTCACGCTCTACCGGGTAGGTGATCAAGGTTTCCTTGAGCAGGTCTTCCGGGACGACATAGGGCTTGTTCGCCAGCGGATGCTGATTGGCGACCGCCAGCATGGCTTCGTAAGTGAACAACGGCACGTAAGTGATGCCCACCAGCTCCAGCGGATCGGAGGTCACCACCAGGTCCAGATCGCCACGGGCCAGTGCGGGCAGCGGCGCGAAAGAAAAACCGGACGACAGGTCCAGCTCGACTTCCGGCCATGCGTCGCGGAACTGGTCGATGGTTGGCATCAGCCACTGGAAGCAGCTATGGCATTCGATGGCCATGTGCAGGCGCCCCGCAGTACCGCCGGCCAGACGAGCAATATCGCGCTCGGCGCCCCGCAGTTGTGGCAACACGGAATCAGCCAACTGCAACAGGCGCAGCCCGGCACTGGTGAACCGTACCGGTTTGGTCTTACGCGTGAACAGCGACATGCCCATGCGCTCCTCCAGCTCTTTGAACTGATGGGACAAGGCAGATTGCGTCAGGTGCAGGCGTTCGGCGGCTTCCACAAGGCTGTCGGCCTCGCGCAAAGCGTGCAGGGTTTTCAGGTGGCGGATTTCCAGCACAACAGGCTCCATGAAAAAACTTTGTGATCAACACGAATACAATGAGTTTGTCTCATGTTGGTCGGACTGTCGACAATAGCGTCATCTTTTATCGGGAGGACGTTGTCATGGCCTTGGCCCACAATCTTGGATTTCCGCGCATCGGCGCTGATCGTGAATTGAAAAAAGCGCTGGAAGCGTATTGGAAAGGCGATCTTGATCAGGCGGGGCTGCGGGCAGTCGGCCGTGAAGTGCGCGCTATCAACTGGCAGTTGCAGAAAGACGCCGGGATAGATCTATTGCCAGTGGGCGACTTCGCCTGGTACGACCAGGTGCTGACTCATTCGCTGACCTTCGGCGTGATCCCTGAACGCTTCGCTGGCACTAGAGATGGCGCCGGCTTGCCGACGCTCGATACCTTATTCGCCATGGCCCGTGGCGCCAGTGATCATTGCTGCGGCAGTCATCATGGCCAGGCGCAATACGCTCAGGAACTGACCAAGTGGTTCGATACCAACTACCACTATCTAGTCCCTGAGTTCACTGAGGATCAGCGTTTCCAGCTGAGCTGGGAGCAGTTGTTCGAAGAGGTCGACGAAGCCCATGCGCTCGGTTATGCCGTCAAGCCGGTGTTGATTGGCCCTTTGACGTATCTGTGGCTGGGCAAAGCCAAGGGCGACAGCTTCGACAAACTTGATTTGCTGGAACGCCTGCTGCCGTTGTACGGCGAAATCCTCGGACGTCTGGCGGCGCAGGGTGTTGAATGGGTACAGATCGATGAACCGATCCTGACCCTCGACCTGCCACAAGCCTGGAAAAACGCGTTTGAACGCGCTTATCACAGCCTGCAATATTCGCCGTTGAAAAAACTGGTGGCCACCTACTTCGGCGGCCTGGAAGACAACCTTGGGCTGGCGGTGGCGCTGCCAGTGGCGGGCTTGCACATCGATCTGGTGCGTGCGCCGGAACAGCTGGCGGCAGTGCTTGACCGTCTGCCGACCTATAAGGTGCTGTCGTTGGGTGTGGTCAACGGGCGTAATGTCTGGCGTTGCGACCTGGACAACGCGCTAGAGCAGCTGCAACGGGCTCAAAGCCGTTTCGGCGACAACTTGTGGGTGGCCGGGTCGTCCTCGTTGCTGCACAGCCCGGTGAACCTGCAGCGTGAAGACACGCTCGATGCCGAACTGAAAAGCTGGCTGGCCTTTGCCGTGCAGAAGTGCGAAGAAATAGCGGTGCTCAGCGCGGCCTTGAACGATCCGCAGGCTGCGGCAGTGCAGGCAGCTTTGGTTGAGAGCCGCGCTATACAGCTCAGCCGCCAGCAATCACCGCGCATCCACAACCCCCACGTCCAGGCACGTCTGGCTGCGATCACTGCGGCTGACAGTCGGCGTCAGTCAGCCTTTGCCGAACGCATCGAGCTGCAACGCGCGCGGCTGAACCTGCCACCGTTTCCGACGACCACCATTGGCTCGTTCCCACAGACCGCGTCCATTCGTCTGGCGCGTCAGGCGTTCAAACAGGGCACCTTGTCGGCCAACGATTACACCGAAGCCATGCACCGAGAAATTCGTCATGCGGTGGACGTTCAAGAGTGTCTTGGGCTGGACGTACTGGTGCATGGCGAGGCCGAGCGTAATGACATGGTCGAGTACTTCGCCGAGCAGTTGGACGGGTATGCGTTCAGCCGGTTTGGCTGGGTTCAGAGCTACGGCTCACGCTGCGTGAAACCCGCCGTGATCTTCGGTGACCTGAGCCGTCCGCAGGCCATGACGGTTGAATGGACACGCTACGCTCAGAGCCTGACCGACAAGGTCATGAAAGGCATGCTCACAGGCCCGGTGACCCTGCTGATGTGGTCGTTCCCGCGTGAAGATGTTTCACGCAAGATTCAGGCGCAACAGTTGGCACTGGCGATCCGTGACGAAGTACTGGATCTGGAGCAGGCCGGCATCAAGATCGTGCAGATCGACGAAGCGGCCTTCCGTGAAGGGTTGCCGCTACGCCATGCACAGTGGCAGGAATATCTGGAATGGGCGGTGGAGGCTTTTCGCCTGTGCGCTTCTGGCGTGCGTGATGAAACCCAGATTCACACTCATATGTGCTACAGCGAATTTAACGACGTGATCGAATCAATTGCCGCCATGGACGCCGACGTAATCACCATTGAAACCTCACGCTCGGACATGGAATTGCTGGAGGCCTTCAAGGCATTCGACTACCCGAATGACATCGGGCCGGGCGTCTATGACATCCATTCGCCGCGAGTGCCGGAGATCGCCGAGATGGTCAAACTGATGGCCAAAGCGGTCAAGCACATTCCTGCTGAACGGCTGTGGGTCAACCCCGACTGCGGCCTGAAAACCCGTGGCTGGGCCGAGACTGAAGCGGCGCTGGTGAACATGGTGGCGGCGGCACGGCAACTGCGGCGCGAGTTGGTGTGATCACAACCATAGAATCTCCCACAGTGGTACGCGATCTACCGTGGGAGTGAATTCATTCGCGAAGGCGATTTAGCCAGACAAATACAGCTAACAGTTGAACCCGGACCACTGGGCAGCATTCATCAAATTGTCATGCAACTGTGGCAGCGCGCTTTGAAAAACATCATCAAACTTCGCACCTACTGGGGATTTGCGGCTTGGTGTTTTTCATGCGGGTGTTTATTTTTTGGGTCGCACTGTTGTGCGGCCTGCCTTCTTTTGCGGCTTCTCGATGCGACGTCAACGTCCCCACGCAAGTGGCCGACCTCAACGAGGTGCACCTGGCCTATCAGAGCATAGGGCGTACCTCCGATCCTGCGCTGGTCTTGGTGATGGGGTTGGGTGGCCAATTGATTCACTGGCCGGATGAGGTGGTGGTCGCGCTCTGTCAGCAGGGCTTTCGGGTCATTCGTTACGACAACCGCGATGTGGGTTTGTCCACGTGGGTACAGGCGCCAGCCAGTCCCAACCTCACTTATGAAGTCCTGCGCTACAAGCTTGGCTTGCCGGTTTCGGCGCCTTATAGCTTGACCGATATGGCCAATGACGCCTTGGGCTTGATGGATGCGCTGCATGTTCGGCAGTTCCATGTGTTGGGTGCGAGTATGGGCGGGATGATCGCTCAGCATCTGGCGGACATAGCGCCGGATCGCGTGGAAAGCCTGACCTTGATCATGACCAGTTCCGGCGCGCCGGGTTTGCCTGAGCCAAGCCCGGCGTTGCTGCAATTGCTGGCCCGACGCAGTGCGCCGAATCGCGAGGTGGCCATTGAGCAACAGGCGGACTTGCTGGCTGCCCTAGGCAGTCCGCAGGTATTGGATGATCGCAAGATGTTGTTGCAGCAGGCGGCGACCTCTTATGATCGTGCCTTCAATCCCGATGGCGTAAAGCGCCAGATTCTGGCGATTCTGGCCGAGTCCAGTCGCGTAGAGCTGCTTGATCGTCTGCGCCTGCCGACACTGGTGGTGCATGGCACCGCCGACCCGTTGTTACCGGTGATGCACGGCATCCATGTCGCCGCGCATATCCATGGCAGTCAGTTGCGCTTGATTCCAGGGTTGGCCCACCGTTTCCAGGAGGCGTTCAAGGCGCCGCTTCTGGCGGCGGTTCTGCCGTATCTGAAAGCGCATCAACACGATGGCAGTCATATTGCGCAGTTGTAGCTCAGGTGAAAAAGACGCCTGTGAAGGTGTAAGGTGCAAACTTTCCCACGGTGATAAGTGAGCGAGGGTTCCATGAGCACGCCCCTGAAAATCGATTTCGTTTCTGATGTGTCCTGTCCCTGGTGTGTGGTTGGCCTGCGGGCGTTGACCCAGGCGCTGGAAGGGCTGGGCGATGAGGTCAAGGCCGATATTCATTTCCAGCCGTTCGAGCTCAATCCGAACATGCCCGCTGAAGGTCAGGACATCAACGAGCATATCTTCGAGAAATACGGATCGACGCCAGAGCAGTCGCGGCAAAATCGCGAAGTGATCCGCCAGCGCGGTGCAGCGTTGGGGTTTACCTTTTCGCAGGGGGACCGACGTATCTACAACACCTTCGATGCTCATCGCCTGTTGCATTGGGCGGAGCTGGAGGGCAAGCAGCAAGCGTTGAAAGAAGCCTTGTTCGCCGCGTACTTCACCGATCACGCCAACCCTTCGGATCATGAAGTGCTGGCCGCCGTGGCTGAACAGGTGGGCTTGGACCGCCAGCGTGCCGAAGCGATTCTGGTTTCAGGCGAATACGCTGCCGAGGTCCGTGAACTGGAACAGTTGTGGGTTTCGCGTGGGGTCAGCTCAGTGCCAACCATCGTCTTCAACGATCGCTATGCCGTGTCTGGGGGGCAACCGGTGGAAGCGTTCACCGATGCCATTCGCCAGATTATTGCTGAGGCTGCCGAGCAGCAATAACGCGTCACAGGGTCTTACCGCACAATCTTGTCCACATGGATTTCCAGCTTTTTCAGCCGATACCACAGGCTGCGCTCGGAGACGCCGATCAATTGCGCGGCGGCGGCCTGAACGCCATGGGTTTCATGCAGGGCCGCGAGGATGTAGGCTTTTTCCACTTCGGCGAGGGCTGCATCCAGGTCCTTTGGGATCCCTGGGCCTTCGTTGAGCAGGTTGATGACGCTGCTGTCTACAGGGTGCGAGCCGAACAGGTAGGCCGGCAGATCGCTTTCTTCAATGGTGTGGTTGGAGGCGACGATGGTGGCGCGCTCCACGCAGTTTTGTAGCTCGCGGATATTGCCTGGCCATGGGTAATTGGCCATCGCCAGCATGGCTTCCGGGCTGAAGCCGGTGATGCGTTTGCCCGCAGTCGCGCCCAGCGTGTGAGCAAAATGCAGGGCCAGCGGCGCGATGTCCTCGGTCCGCTCGCGCAGAGGGGGCAGGGGGATCGGGAACACGTTCAAGCGGTAGTAAAGGTCTTCACGGAACTCCTTTTTCGCCACCGCTTCGAGCAAATCTTTGTTGGTTGCGGCAATCACTCGCACATCAACTTTGCGCTCACGCGAATCACCCACGGGCTCGATCACGCGCTCCTGCAAGGCGCGCAGAATTTTCGCCTGCAACGCCAAGGGCATGTCGCCCACTTCGTCAAGAAACAGCGTGCCCTTGTCAGCCTGCATGAAACGGCCGACGCGATCAGCCACGGCGCCGGTGAACGCGCCCTTGCGATGGCCAAACATCTCGCTCTCGAGCAAGCCTTCGGGGATTGCGGCGCAGTTGACCGCGATAAAGGGTTTGTCAGCGCGGTTACCGTGTTTGTGGATGGCGCGGGCAACCATCTCTTTGCCGGTCCCGCTTTCGCCGGTCAGCAGGATGGTGGCATTGCTTTCACGCACCGAATCGACTGCTTGCAGCACTTGGCGAAAGGCCGGGCTTTCACCGACCAGGCTGTCGATCTGCTGATGCTGGTCGAGTTCGGCGCGCAGGCGTGCGTTGTCGCGCAGGATGTCGCGAAACTGCAGGGCCTTGTTGACCGTGATGTCCAGCTCGTCGATATCAAAGGGCTTGCTGATGTAGTCATATGCGCCATTACGCATCGACTGCACAGCGTTTTTCACCGTGCTGTAGGCGGTCATGACGATCACGGGCAACATTGGGAAGCGGACTTTGATTTCAGCCAGCAATTGCGGGCCATCCATGCCTGGCATGCGCCAGTCACTGATCACCAGATCGATCTCTTCGCGTTCGAGCACGGCCAAGGCATGCAGGCCGTTGCCGGCAGTGAACACCTGGATATCATTTTGGCTCAGCGCTGAAGCCAGCAGGTCGCAGAGCTTGGGCTCGTCATCAACCACCAGCACGTTATGGCTCATGACCGCTCTCCATCATAGGCTGGCAAGTACAGATTGAACGTCGCTCCGACGCCTATTTGGCTGACGCATTCCACCCGGCCATCGTGGTTTTCCATGATCGAGAAGACCTTCGCCAAACCTAATCCGGTGCCGGATGCCTTGGTCGTGACAAAGGGGCTGAAGATACGGTCGATCATGTCTGGTTCAATGCCGTGGCCGGTGTCGGAAATACTAATGACCGTTGTTTCCTGAGCGATAGCAATGCCCACCGTCAAGCGCCCGCCCGTGGGCATCGCGTCGATTGCGTTGAGGATCAGATTCAGACAAGCCTGAGTCAGTTGCCGAGCGTCGGCATAAATCGTGGCATTGGCGTCGTGCTCGATGATCACCGCTTCGACGTGGTGGATCGACAGCTCCGGGGCGCAAAACCCCAGCAAATCATCCAGCAGAGGCCTGGCCAGTTGCGTGGAGCGGATCGGTGCGCTGGGTTTGGCGAAGTCGAGGAACTCGGTGATCAGGTCGTTGATCCGGGTGACCTCGGAAATCACGTACTCCAAGTGGCGCATGTCGGTTTCGGGCAGCTGCGCGCGGCGGTGCAGCAACTGGGTGGCGGTCTTGATAATACCTAGCGGATTGCGGATCTCGTGGGCCAACCCCATGGCCACCTCGCCCAGGGTATGCAAACGATCGCGGCGGCGCAGTTGTGCTTCCAGGTGCTGGAGCTCTTTGAGGCGTTCGGTCATGTCATTGAAGGTCACGCTGAGCTCGGCCAGCTCGTCGTTTCCGATGACCTCGACGCGCTGACGATAATCGCCGGCGGTTACGGCCCGCACGCCTTCGGACAAACCGCGCAACGGCTTGGTCAGGCGTTGGGAAATCAACCAGCCGACGCCCAGCGACAGGGCTGAGCCGAACAATAGAATAAGCATGAATAAATTGGTCTGATTGACCAGTCCGACCAGGGTGGTATGCCTTAGTAGTCCACTGAAAATGACGCCTTGAAGCTCCCCGGTGTCATTGAAAATCGGGGTATACAGGCCGGCGTAGCTGCTGGTGGACTGTTCGCTGGGCTCTTTGGTCTCGCGCAAGATTTGTTCGATTCTGGGTGGCACGACCGCCGGGTGGTTCATAAAGCGCTGTGTCGAAAAAATCTCGCTGAAGCCCCCGGCATCTCTCATATACAGCCGCAGGTCGAGGGAGTGTACGTCGGCCACGCTGGTGAGGAAGCTGCTGTCCAGGTAGGTCCCGATCAGTAACTCATAATCGACGCCATCCTGAGTAGACTGATAGGTCGACACCACGACACCTGTGAACACGCTGCCGTTGTGGATGGTTTGCAGTACCGCGTTGGGCGCGATACTGATCTGTTCGATGATGTTGTCGGCAACGGTGGAAAACACCACTTTGTGGTCACTGCTGCGGATTAGTGCGACCACGTCGATGCCCATCGCATTGGCGAGATCGGAGGTCAATTTATTGTGCCTGGCCGCAGAGGGTGCGGACGGGCGGGTGTTTTGCAGGAACAGCTGAGAGACCCTGGCGTTGACACGCAGAATTTCGCTGATTTCGTCCTGGACGATCCTGGTCGATTCTTGCAACCAGGTGCTCACGTTACTTTCAAAAATCTGCGACAACGTAGTCGCCGCCAGTTCGGCGGCGATCATTGTCGGAATTACGCTGACCAGCCAGAACGCCAATACCAGCTTGCGCTGTACGGTCCAGCGCGAAAGGGTAAACACCGTTCGGGTGCGGCTTTTTTCTTCGCTCATCAACGCTCGCTTATCGCAGCAGCCATGCCAAGGTCAAATCGCTCCGGTAGAAGGAGCATTTGCCCGGTTTCAATACAGTCCCCCAGCACACCGGGAAAACAATCGCTGCAAACGGCGTACTTGCTTGCCTGACGGCAGCAGAAAGAGTGAGGGGTGAGCATGGTGAGGTCAGGCCAGTTGTCGATGATTATTCAAAGAGACAGCATGGGGTTTCGGTTGTTCGGTCACGCTACCTATAAAGTCCGCGCTCAGGGTGATCACCTTACGATACTGCAGGTCCACGGTGATCATGTGATAGCAGTTGTCGAGCAGCACTTTAGTCACCGGCCCGCCAAGGTGTTTCTCGACATAGTCGGCATTCCAGCGGCTGGTGATGTCGTCTTCGATTGAATGCAACACCAACGTAGGCGTGGTGACCGAAGGCATTTCTCGTTTCACGACCGCGACCAATCGATGCAGCTCGCGAACGTTGACACCCGACATGGTCAGGAGTCCGGCATTGCTGCTTTCGCCGGCTTTCATCTGACGCTCGACGATAGCCCGCAAGCGTGCGTCCTTGATCCCGTAAGGCGAGCTCTCGTTGAAGCGGCACAGGTGCACACCAAACGGGATCGCCATGACCAAATGGCTCAACTTCGCTACTTTCGGCATGTTCCAGCCATCGTAGCGCAGGGTCGTCGAATACAGCAGTAAACCGGCGATTTGCCCCGGATGCTCGGCAGCCATGTGCATGGACATCACAGCGCCCATCGACAGCCCGCCGACGAACACCTGTGCGTGGCGTTGGCGGATGCCGACAAAGGCCTTGCGCGCGCTCTCGTACCAGTCTTTCCAGCCCGTGGCTTGCAGGTCGGCGTTGTCGCCGCAGTGCCCGGCAAGCGTGGGTACGTACACGGTGTACCCCCGCTTGGCCAAGCCTTGGGCAACCCGACGTAACTCCGTCGGGGTGCCGGTCAGGCCGTGGATCAACAACACCGCGACCGGGCCACTGCCGAGAACGAAACTGGCGTTACCTTCGCCCATATCGATCTCTGGCAGGTTCACCGCTTCATGGCCCGATGCAGCAGGCGGTCGAGCAGGGCAATGCCCAGATCGATTTCTGCGTAGCTGATTTCCAGCGACGGTGCCAGGGTGATGACGTTTTTGTAGTAGCCGCCCACATCGAGGATCAGGCCCAAGCGCTTGCCGTCGATTTCGATGTCGCCCTTCATGCCTTCGTCAACCATGAAGTCGAGTGTGGCCTTGTCCGGGGTGAAGCCATCCGGGCCGCAGATTTCCGCACGCAGTGCCAGGCCCAAACCGTCGACGTCGCCGATGATCGGGTAGCGTTTTTGCAGATCTTGCAGGCCAGCCAGGAAGTACTTGCCCTTTTCCATGACCATCGCGCCGTAGTCGACTTCGGAGGTCATTTTGAACATTTCCAGACCTACCGCAGTACCCAGTGGGTTGGAGGCGAAGGTGGAGTGAGTCGAGCCTGGCGGGAAGATTTTCGGGTTGATCAGTTCTTCGCGAGCCCAGATGCCGCCCAGTGGGTTGAGGCCGTTGGTCAGCGCCTTACCAAACACGATTACGTCGGGTTTGACGTCAAAGTGTTCAATGGACCACAGCTTGCCGGTGCGGAAGAAGCCCATCTGGATTTCGTCGACTACCATCAGGATGCCGTGTTGATCCAGGACGTGCTTGAGTTCGCTGTAGAAGTTCATCGGCGGGATAACGTAGCCGCCGGTGCCCTGAATCGGCTCGACGTAGAAGGCTGCGTATTCGCACTGGTTGGTTTTCGGATCCCAAACACCGTTGTATTCAGTCTCGAACAGACGGGCGAACTGCTGAACGCAGTGGGTGCCATATTCTTCTTTGGTCATGCCTTTCGGGCCACGGAAGTGGTATGGGAAAGGAACGAATTGCGCACGCTCGCCGAAATGGCCATAACGGCGACGGTAGCGGTAGCTGGACGTGATCGATGAAGCGCCCAAGGTACGGCCGTGGTAGCCGCCTTCGAAAGCGAACATCAAGCTTTTGCCGTTGCTGGCGTTACGCACGACTTTCAGCGAGTCTTCGATAGACTGCGAGCCGCCGACGTTGAAGTGAACGCGACCGTCCAGACCGAATTTGTTCTTGGCATCCACGGCGATCATTTCTGACAGCTCGATTTTGCCACGGTGCAGGTATTGGCTGGCAATCTGCGGCATGGAGTCGATTTGTTGCTTGAGCGCGTTGTTCAAGCGTGGGTTGGCGTAACCGAAGTTGACAGCCGAGTACCACATTTGCAGGTCGAGGTAAGCCTGGTCACTGGTGTCGTAGACGTACGAGCCTTCGCAACGATTGAAGATACGCGGCGGGTCGATGTAGTGAACGGTGTCGCCAAAGGAACAATACTTGGCTTCTTTCTCCAGAAGAATCTGGTCTTCTGGGCTCGCGATACGAATGTCAGACATGGTGGAAAAGTTCCTGCTGTTCAAGAGGGATGCTGATTGCATGGGCCGGTTCGAGGTGTGGCAAACGGGCGAGCAGAGCGGGTAAGTCGGCAAAAGAGTCGAAGCGGGCATAAGGGATGCCACTGCGTTCGCAATGTTCTGCCAGGCGATCTTTGGCGAATACGAAGTCGGCGGTCCCGGCCACGCACATGTCTGATTGACCGTCGCCGATCACCAGTATGCGTTTGCCTTTGGGGGCGGACTTGCATTTGCAGTTGCCGGAGGCTGCGCGGCAGGCATCGCTGGAGTGCGGGAACTCGATGCGCCAGCTATCCTCATCAACTTGACGCAGGCGATTGGCAATGATCGGCAACAGCGGGCACTCATGTCGCGCAAGAACGCGGGCGATGCCTTGTTCGATGCCGTCGCTAACGATGTCCAGTGTGGCGCCGCGGCTCAGGATAAGATCCACGAAGTCAGGAAATGCCGGGTCTATATCGACGGTGTCGAAATAGCCGAGAAGCTCTGATGGAGAGGCTTTCACCAAGGCGAGCTGCCGACCCAGGCATTCTCGCGAACCGATCTTGCCAGAGAGCCATTCGTCTTCGATGGCCTCCCAGCTAGGGTCGGCGAAACGCTCGAGGATGTTATCCACAGCGTCGGTCCGGGTGACGGTCCCATCGAAATCACACACGATATGCCAGTGCATCATCTGCAGGTGCCTATTTGATAAGGTCGATCAGGTAAGTAGAGCGCGCGTTTTGCGCTTGCACTGGGGTACAGCATGGACTGTGCCAATATGGGTTAACCCCGCTGCCAGTGGGTCTTGGCAACAGTGGCCGGGCACGGGGGGCTAGCAAGCTACAATTTTTGTAGCTTGCTACAAACAACATAAGTGCTTGCATAAGAGGGCCTGTTTAGGCGTACATGCGCGCACGTTCTTCCGTACGAGATAGTTTTCATGCCTTTTTCCAGGCTCAATCGCTGTGTTTTACTCACTGCATGTGCTTTGGGTTTCAGCGCGGCTGGGCAGGCCGAGCCAGTCATTGGCGACCTTGGTATGGCGCTCAGCTATCAGCCTCATGATCCCAGCGGCAGCCGTTACGAAGCCCGGGTTTTGCCCTACATGGATCTCACTTGGGGAGACTTCAGTCTCAGCTCGGACGATGGTTTGTCCTGGGATGCGCTGAAGGATGATGGCTGGAGCGCCGGCCCGTTCGTCAAATACGTCCCAGGCCGTAACGGCAACGGCACATTGCGCGGCTTGCGTGATGTGTCGGATATGGGCGAGGTCGGTGGTTTCGTGCAATACAGCCCTGCAGATTTCTGGCGTGTGTTTGCCCAAGTCGGTCAGACCGTGGGTGGTAGCGACAGGCAAGGCGGGATGCTGGGCCGGATCGGTGGTGAGCTGGGTTTCCCTCTGGGGTTGGGCGTCATTGGCGATACGTCAGTGACGGCGAACTATGCGGATGCTCGACAGACTCAAACCTTTTACGGCGTGAGTGCCCAGGAGGCGCAGGCCTCAGGCATCAGCCGATACAACGCCAGTGGCGGTCTGCAGAACGTCACCCTGACCCAGGGCGTGCAGTTTCCCCTCGCTCACGGCTGGTTGCTGCTGACCAGCGCCAGTTGGATCCACCTGGTCGGTTCAGCGGCGGACAGTTCAATCGTCAAACAAAAGGGCAATGATGACCAGGGCGAGCTCAATATTGCCGTGGCTTATCATTTCAAAGGCCTCTAAGGGCATCGCTCAGGCAGGTGGCATCTCCATTACGTGGGCGCTGCTTGTCCTTCCGCCAATAACACAATCCCGCCAATGATGACGCATACCCCCAGCCAGTGCAGCGGGCTTATCGTCTCGCCTAGGCCCAGCCATGAGCCGAGCAACACCACCACAAATACCAGTGAGCTCAAGGGGAAGGCCAGCGACAGGTTGCTGCGGCGCAAGATCAGCATCCAGCTGAGGAACGAGCCGATATAGCAGAAAATCGCCACCATGACTGCCAGGTTGTTCACCGCAGCCAGTAGCCAGCTCAAGCCAAACGGAATGGATGCCAACCCGTCACCCCCCACTTTCAGCGAGATTTGCGCGCCGCTTTCAAAGGCTATCAATAGTGCCCATAGGCCGATGCTGGCGCCGCGACCTTCGATCCAATTGTGTGTCATAGAGACCTCAAGCACCTGTGGCGCAAACCAGCATGACGCCGGTAGTGATGACGACAGTGCCAAGCCAGCGTCGTCGACTGACGGTTTCGCCCAACACAAGGCGCCCGCCAAGCACCACGCCGCAATAGCTCAGGCTTATCGCTGGAAACACCAGGCTCAGCGGTGCCAATGACAGTACCTCCAGCCAGGCAACGAAAAGGACGGAATAACAGGTAACCCCACACCACAGCAGGGGCGCACCGGCGATTTGTCGCCAGAAATAACGCAAGCGAAAGCCGCCGACGTGCTCGGGCAGCCGATCCAGACCGAGCTTGAAGGCGAGTTGGCCAATGACATCGAGCACGATGCACAGCGCGATCAGTAGGATCACGGTAGGGGTCAAGGGAACAGCTCCTGCCAATTGGCCGAGGGAAAGTGGATCGGGTGAATGCAAGGGATGGGCCAGTGCAGGGATGCGACGGCCTGCACAGTGGATCTGCGACCGGCACAGAATCATTGTGGGAGCAGGCTTGCAACTACGCGTCCCGCTGCGAATGTGTCGACGCGGTTATCCGTGAAACCGAATCCAGAACGTCACGAGCAGTGTCGCCGCGACCAGCCACGCCAATGCCGCCAGGGCAAGGGAGACTTCCAGGCGCCAGCGGTCGACCATCAGGTACAGCGCTGCCAGGTAAATGAAGTAGGGAATGATCGACCACATGCCAAACAGGATGGTGGTCTTCAAATCGTCCAGTGAACGACCCTTACCGACGATGTAATGGGCAATCAGAGCGAAGGTCGGGAATAACGGAACCAGACCGGCGATGTAGTAATTTTTTGTTTTGGCCAGCGCGGCCAGAATCACCACCACGGCAGCACCCAACAAGGCTTTGAAAATCAGGTCCACAATGGCCTCCGGTCAAACAACCCGTAAGTGATTGAAAAATAAAATATAAATTGCACAAGCTTTTCAGCCAAACCCTGACCCCCTGTAAGCGCGCTTGCAACTACGCGTCCCGCCGCGATGGAGCGCGAAGCGGTCCCAAAACGCTGAGTACGGTTCTCACTGGTAGAGTCGAGCGAGCTGATTTACGACTGCTACGCAGCCGATCGCGGGCAAGCGCGCTCCTATAAAACTGATTTTTAATCCTTTAAAAACAATGTTTTGGCGCTGATCTTGATGTATATATTCGGCATTTTGGTGTGCTGGAATTACGGTTTCGCTCTTACAGCGAGGAACCTTTTACAAGCGCCTAAAAGGTACCCCAAAACGCCTGCCCCTCCATGCGGATCCTCGCTTAGGCTCGGATTTCCCTCGCTCCGGCGTTGCTCCGGGGGTCGCCGCAAGGGGCCATCCCTGGCCCCGTGCGGCTTACTCGGCATCCTTGCCTCTTACCCCCCTGCGCAACGCCTGCGCTCGGCCTTCTGGAAAAGGGGCCTTGCCATAATTCGATACTCAATTCACATAAAATCCCAACGGCAGATCAAAATTCTGTGGGAGCAGGCTTGCCTGCGAAGGCTGCGTGCCTGACACACCACTAAACGATCACACCACGCAAATCAAAACCAGTTTGCTGCGCGACAGCGCGTGGCCTTTTATCCAAATGGCAAATGGCAAATGGCAAAGGGGTTGGATCGATCAACCCAACCCGTATTTTTTGACCTTGTCGAACAGCGTGGTCTTGGCCATGCCCAGTTCCTGACTGGCCTGACTGAGGTTGCCTCCGCTGCGTTGCAAGGCATCGCCGAGCAGGGTTTTTTCGAATGATTCCACTGCTTCGGCAAAGTCCAGACTGTTACTGGTGATGCTGGCGCCGGCCTTCTTGAAGGCTGGCAGGCCGAGGGCGTAACGCTCGGCGACGTTGCGCAGCTCGCGCACGTTGCCCGGCCAGTCGTGGCTCATCAGGCTCGATAGCGTCTGACGATCCAGCTCCGGGGTTTCGCGGTCGAAGCGTAACGCCGACAGCTGCAAGAAGTGTTCGAACAACTGCAGAATGTCCTCGCGTCGCTCCCGCAAAGGCGGCAGTTCCAGGGTGACCACATTCAGCCGGTAATACAGGTCACTGCGAAATTGACGGGCCTTGCTCAACTCGTCCAGATCGGACTTGGTCGCGGCAATCACCCGACAGTCCACGGTGACGCTCTGGTTCGAGCCCAGGCGTTCCAGCGTACGCTCCTGCAAAACCCGCAGCAGTTTGATCTGCAGGGTCATCGGCATGCTTTCGACTTCATCGAGAAACAGCGTGCCGTTATGGGCGTGCTCTATCTTGCCGATGCGACGTTTGCCCGCGCCGGTAAACGCGTTGGCTTCGTGGCCGAAAATCTCGCTTTCAAACAGGTTCTCCGGCAGGCCTCCGCAGTTGAGGGCGACGAATTGCTGAGAATGGCGGCGACTGAAGTCGTGCAGGCAGCGGGCAACCAACTCCTTGCCAGTACCGGTTTCACCTTCAATCAGGACGTTGGCTGAGGTGTCGGCCACGTTGCTGATTAATGCCCTCAGGTTTTGCATGGCCGGCGAGCGTCCAATGATTCGGCCCTCCAGTGAGTTACGCTCGGCCAGTTGCCGGCGTAGCGCCCACACTTCACGTGCCAGGCCGCGTTGCTCCAGAGCCCGTCGAGCCACTTCCACCAGACGCTCCGGGGAGAAGGGTTTTTCCATGAAGTCGTAAGCACCGTCGCGCATCGCGTTGACGGCCATGGAGATGTCGCCGTGTCCGGTAATCAGCACCACCGGCAAGCTGCGGTCTCGCGCCTTGAGGCGAGTCAGCAGTTCCAGTCCGTCGATTCCCGGCAAGCGGATATCGCTGATGACGATGCCCGCAAAATCTTCGCCAATCCTTGCCAACGCCTCTTCGGCACTGCCCACACCTTCACTGGGAATGTCTTCCAGGGCCAGGGCTTGCTGGCAACCGAGGAGGACATGAGGGTCGTCTTCGACGATCAGAACGGTCAGGTCGCTGTTCATGCTTTCAGGCTCATTAATAGCGGCTCATATCAGCTCGGCTTCGCGAGGTTCGGGCGGATTGAGCAGTGGCAGGCTCAAGACAAAAGCAGTGCCGCCGCTGGGAGGATGTTCTGCACTGAGACTGCCACCGGCTGCCGCAGCGAGGCTTGCAGACAGGGTCAGGCCAAGGCCAAGGCCGTGTTCGCCCGGTTTGGTGGTGAAGAACGGTTCGAATAGATGTTTGCGCGCTTCGGGGCCGATGCCATGACCGTTGTCACGCACATAGAGGCGGTAGCGACCGTCGGCGATTTCACCTTCGAGCCACAACTCGGGCAGCGGCTGGGCCTGCATGGCATCCAGGGCGTTGCCGATGAGGTTGACCAGGATTTGTTCCAGGCGCGTTTGATCGATTCGCAAGGCTACGTCCTCAAAATGCTCATGCAGTGTGAGGTCGAAGTTCTCCAGTCGGCCATTAAGTACCTGCAATGCGGCGTCGACGGCCTTGCGCAACGATGCTTGGCCTTTGTCATCGCCACGCCGGGCAAAGGCGCGCAGGCTGGCAGTGATCCGGCCCATACGATCGACCAGGTCATTGATGGTTTTCAGGTTGGTGCTGGCGGTGTCCAGCGCGCCGCGCTCGATGAAGCGTATGGTATTGCCGGATAAGGTGCGCAAGGCGGCCAAGGGTTGATTGAGTTCGTGGGCGATGCTGGTGGACATTTGGCCGATGGCGGCGAGTTTGCCGGCCTGGACCAGTTCATCCTGAGCGCGACGCAATGTGTCTTCGGCAAGGCGCCGTTCGCGGATCTGGGCCTTGAGGCGTTCATTGCTGGCGCGTAGATCGGCAGTGCGCTCGGCAATTTTGCGTTCGAGTTCATTGTTGGCCTCTTGCAGCGCTTCGCGGGCGGCCAATCGAGTGGCGATCACTTTGCGCCGCTCGTTCCAGGCAATCAGCAGAAATGCCACCAGCGCGCAGGCCACCGCTACCAACATTCCCTGGCGCGCGGCTTCGCTGCGCAACTCTTGCAGGGGCGTAAGCAACGTCAGGTGCCACGGTGTATCGTTCAGCCTTCGTGTCTGGGCCAGGTAACTGACTTCGGTATGGTCGTGATCGACGCTGGTATTGGCAGGGAAGGTCAGCTTCTCGACGCCTTCGGCCAACTGCTCGCGGGCCAGCGGCACCAGTTCATTGAGTGGCCACCAGTAATACTGCAGGCTGCGTGCGAGCCGCTCCTTGGTTTCCGGCGTCAGCGGGCGAACTGATTTCAGGCGGCGCGCTGGGTCGCTGGACAGAATGATGATGCCGTTCTCGTCAGTGACGAAAGCTTCCAGGCGAGCCCGTTGCCAGCGCTCCTCCAACGCTTCGAGGCGCACCTTGATCACCGCGACGCCAATAATCTTGCCTTGCTCTTCCAGGCCGTGGGCCAGGTAATAGCCGGGCTCGCCGGTGGTGCTGCCAATCCCGTAGAAGCGCCCCGGCAGACCCCGTATCGCATCCTGAAAATAGGCGCGGAACGACAGGTCTTCGCCCAGATAACTGTCGGCATCACGCCAGTTGCTGGTGGCCAGCACGCGCCCGGTGGTGTCGAGCACGTAAATCGCCCTGCTGCGACTGCGGCGATTAAGGCCTTCCAGGTAATCGTTGACGTTCTGGCGAAGCTCTGGGGTTGGGTCGTTCAATAAGCGCGATACATTCCCTTCCAGTTCAAGCACGCTCGGCAGGTAGGTGTATTTGCTGATTTCGCTTTCTACGGTGCGGGCGTGCAGCTCCAACTGCCGTTGACCGTTTTCGCTCAGGGCTTGAACGCCGTTGCGCTCGCTGACCAGATAACTGACATAGCCCAGCGCGACCATCAACAAGATGACCAGCGGGGGCAGAAACAGGTGGCGTATCAGGCGGGGTTTCACGGCAAGTGATGGCGGCGCGGCGCGATAGAGGTTGGGATCGCATTTCATCACAGTCGTCCGGGACCGACCAGCGGCCTGTGCCCAATAACTGTGGGCACAGACAGCCGGACTTACTTAGTGTTGCAGGATCTTGGCGAGGAAGTGTTGGGCACGCTCGGAGCGCGCGGTCACATCACCAAAGAACTCTTCTTTTGCACAATCTTCGACGATCTGCCCCTGATCCATGAAAATCACCCGGTTCGCCACTTTACGGGCGAAGCCCATTTCATGGGTTACGCACATCATGGTCATGCCTTCGTGGGCCAGTTGCACCATGACATCGAGCACTTCGTTGACCATTTCAGGGTCCAGGGCCGAGGTGGGCTCATCGAACAGCATGACCACCGGGTCCATCGCCAACGCACGGGCAATCGCCACACGTTGCTGCTGCCCACCGGAAAGTTGGCCCGGGTGCTTGTTGGCGTGGGCGGACAGGCCAACACGCTCCAGCAGTTGGAGACCTTTTTTGGTGGCTTCAGCCTTGCTGCGGCCAAGGACCTTGATCTGGGCGATGGTCAGGTTTTCGACGATGCTCAGGTGCGGGAACAGTTCGAAGTGCTGAAACACCATGCCAACCCGCGAACGCAGTTTGGGCAGGTTGGTCTTGGGGTCGCTGATCGAGGTGCCATCGACAATGATGTCGCCCTTCTGGAAGGGTTCCAGTGCATTCACGCACTTGATCAACGTCGATTTGCCAGAGCCGGATGGACCGCAAACCACCACCACTTCACCTTTCTTGACCTCGGTGCTGCAATTGGTCAGCACCTGGAAGTCCCCGTACCACTTGTCGATATTCTTGATTGAGATCATACGGCAAACCTTTTTTGCAGGCGCTTCACCAACTGCGAGGCGGCAAAGCTGATCGTGAAATACACCAGACCGGCGAAGATCAGGAACTCATTGGAGCGGCCAATGATGTCGCCACTGGAGCGCGTGGCATTAAGGAAGTCCACCAGGCCGACGGCATAAACCAGCGAAGTGTCCTGGAACAAAATGATGCTCTGCTGCAACAGCAGCGGGGTCATTTTGCGAAACGCCTGAGGCAGGATGATCAAACGCATCATTTGCCCGTAGTTCATGCCTAACGCCTGGGCTGCGCCCATCTGGCCTTTGGGAATGGACTGGACGCCGGCACGCACGATTTCGCAGAAATACGCGGCCTCGAACATCATGAACGCAACCAGACAGGAGGTGAACGCTCCGATCGGGGTGTCTTCGCCAGTGATCCAGCGCAGCACGAACGGCACCGCCAGATAGAACCAGGTGATTACCAGCAGCAGCGGGATCGAGCGAAAGTAGTTCACGTAAGCGCCGGCGAGCCTTGCCAGCAACTTGCTCGATGACAGGCGCATCAATGCCAGGACAGTACCCAGTGCAATGCCGCCGATGACGCCCAGCGCCATCAGTTGCAGGGTCATGATCATGCCGTTCCACATGCCCGGCAGGGCGGGAACAATTCCACTGAAGTCCATTATTTACCTCCCAGGGAAATCAGCCCGGGCACCGCAACTTTCTTCTCGATCATGCGCATCAACAGCATCAGGCTCATGTTCAAGGTGAAGTAGATCAGCGTCGCCAGGGTGAAGGCTTCGAACAGGTTGGCGGAGAACTCGGCGGTCTGTTTGGTCTGCGCAAGCAGCTCCATCAGGCCGATCAGAGAGGCTACGGACGAATTCTTGAAGACGTTCAGAAATTCCGAGGTCAGGGGTGGAATGATGATCCGGTACGCCTGGGGCAGCAGTACGTTCCAGTAGATCTGTGGCAGTTTGAAGCCCATGGCTCGCGCCGCTGATTCCTGACCAGCAGGCAGTGCCTGGATACCCGTGCGCACTTGTTCGCAAACCCGTGCGGCGGTGAACAGACCCAGACAGACCACGACACTTAGAAAGGCCGACGTCGTGGGGTTGAGGTCTTGCTTGTACCACTGCTGAAGATTGTCAGGCAGCAGGTCAGGTATCAGGAAGTACCAGATAAACAATTGCACCAGCAGCGGCACATTACGGAAGATTTCCACGTAGACCGTGGCAATGCCCGACACCCAGCGGTTAGGCACAGTACGCATTACCCCGAGCACCGAGCCCAGCGTTAGCGCGATGATCCAGGCAGCAACGGCGATGGCAATGGTCCAGCCCAGACCGGTGACGTACCAGTCCAGATAGATTTCGTTGCCTATGCCGGTGGACTTTAGGAAAACGCCCCAGTCCCAGTTGTAATTCATCAGGGTCTCCCCTCAGTTGGATCGATTCACGGGCACCTTATTTCACTTGAGTGCGCGTTGGCGCGCTCAAGTGAGCGATTAGCCAGCGCTTAGATAGTTTTTTCGGGAGCCGGCTTGTCGGTAGGCGTGGCGATCAGTTTTTTCAACTCGTCACTCATCGGGAAGTTCAGGTTCAGACCCTTTGGCGGAATCGGCTGCATGAACCATTTTGCGTAAATCGTGTTGATTTCACCCGAGGCGAAGGTCGCTTTGATCGCGTCATCGACAGCTTTCTTGAACGGGGCATCTTCTTTGCGAACCATGCAGCCGTAAATTTCATAGGACTGCGGAGTACCGGTCACGGCCCAGTCATCAGGCTTCTTGGCCTTGGCCATTTCGCCAGCGAGCAGGGCGTCATCCATCATGAATGCGACTGCACGGCCGGATTCGAGCATGTTGAAGGATTCGCCATGGTCCTTGGCGGAGATGACGTTCATGCCCATCTGTTTTTCGGCGTTCATCGACTTGATGATGCGTTCGGAGGTGGTGCCCGCCGTGGTGACGACGTTTTTACCTTTCAGGTCGGCGAAGTCTTTGTAGGTAGAGTCTTTCTTGGTCAGCAGGCGCGTGCCGATTTCGAAGATACCCACAGAGAAGTCGACTTGTTGACCGCGTTCAACGTTGTTGGTGGTGGAACCACACTCGAGGTCTACAGTGCCGTTTTGCACCAGCGGGATACGGGTTTGCGACGTGACCAGGTTGTACTTGATTTTCAGGTCTGGCATGGCCAGGTCTTTCTTGATGGCTTCGACGACTTTCAGTTGGATGTCGTGGGAATAGCCAACCGGAACCCCGGAAGCGTCAGCGATATAGGAGAACGGGATAGAAGCGTCGCGGTGCCCGAGGGTGATGGTGCCAGACTCTTTGATTTTCTTCAGTGTGCCGGTGAGTTCGGCAGCGAAAACTGGAGTGCTAATCAGAGCGGCAGCGATTGCTGCGCCCAAAAGATGGGGAACGATGCGCATCAGTTAATCCTCGACTTTGTTTTTTTTATAGGACCCCTGTGGTGGTCCTTTTGATAAGTGAGTGCCTTCAACGGCGGCCCAATCAGGCGCGCGCTACAGTCGGCACATTCGACTCTGAGTGTAGAGCATGACTCATGCCAAGGCGTTCAACATGATTAAGTTGTTGATTTATATGTAAGTTATTTGATTATTAGGCGCCGAAAAATCAGTTCGCGTCCGGCAGGCCGAACTAATAAGGTGGGCGCGTTCGGAAAACCGAATGGATGGGGCTGCAACACAACGGCCTCCCCGTTGCGAGGAGGCTGTCAGAGGGGGCGATCAGGCTGCTTCGATGCTGCTTTTATGGCGAGCGACGGTGTCGAGGTAGTCCTGCACACGCAATTGTTCGCTTGGCGTGGTGAACAGACCCAATTTGCTGCGACGCCAAAGAATGTCTTCAGCATTCAAGGCCCATTCCTCGCTGCACAGATAATCGATTTCGCGGGTATAAAGGCCGCCACCGAGGTGCTCACCCATATCGGCGAGCCCCTGCACACCTTCGAGCAAGCGCCAGCTGCGGCTGCCATAGGTGCGAGCCCAGCGTTGGGCGATTTCGCCTGGCAGCCAGTCGAAGCGCTTCGTCAGTTCTCTGCCCAAGGCGAGTGGTGTGCTCATGTCTTCGCCTCCCGGCAGGCTGGCAGTGGCGGTCCAGCTTGGCTTCATGTGCGGGAAGAAGGGCGCGAGATGCGTCATTGCTGATTCGGCCAGCTTGCGATAAGTCGTCAGCTTGCCGCCGAACACCGAGAGGATCGGTGCTTCTTCAGCGCTGCCCGACAGTGACAGGGTGTAGTCGCGGGTAACCGCCGAAGGATTATCTGATTCGTCATTGCACAGCGGACGAACGCCCGAGTAGGTGCGCACGATATCGCTGCGGCTCAGTTGTTTCTTGAAGTGTTCGTTGACCACGTTGAGCAGGTAGTCGATTTCGTCTTCGGTAATCGTCACTTTGCTCGGATCACCCTGATATTCACGGTCCGTGGTGCCGATGATGGTGAAGTGTTCCAGGTAAGGAATCGTGAAAACGATACGTTGATCTTCGTTTTGCAGGATGAACGCGTTTTCGCCCTCATACAGCGTGGGCACGATCAAATGGCTGCCCTGGATCAGGCGGATGCCATAGGGTGAGTCGAGTTTCAGGTCGTCACGGATGAATTTGGCGACCCAGGGGCCCGCGGCGTTGACCAGCGCTTTGGCGCGAATGGAAAACAGGCTGCCGTCGGATCGTTCCATGTTCATGTGCCACAGGCCCTTGCTGCGGCGGGCGTTGATGCAGCGCGTTTGGGTGTGGATGTGTGCGCCGTTTTCGCGAGCAGCCATGGCGTTGAGGACCACCAGGCGGGCGTCGTCGACCCAGCAGTCGGAATATTCGAAACCACGGGTGATGCTTGCGTTGAGCGGGCTGTCGCTGCCAAAGCGCAGGCTGCGCGAGGCGGGCAGTTTTTCCCGTTTACCGAGATGGTCATACAAAAACAGACCGGCACGGATCATCCAGGCGGGACGCAGGTGCGGGCGATGGGGGAGCACGAAACGCATCGGTTTGACGATGTGGGGTGCTTTGGCCAACAGCACTTCACGTTCGGCCAGGGCTTCTCGCACCAGGCGAAACTCATAATGTTCGAGATAGCGCAGGCCGCCATGGATCAGCTTGCTGCTGGCTGACGACGTGTGGCTGGCCAAGTCATCCTTTTCGCAAAGGAACACTGACAAGCCACGGCCGGCTGCGTCCGCTGCTATCCCTGCGCCGTTGATACCACCGCCAATGACGGCGATATCGTAAATGTCGGAAAGCGGTAGCACGGGCAAGGTGGTGCGGGGCATTTGATGGCCTCCTGTCTGTCTCTTCAAAGCATGGCTTCGAGCGGCGAATTCGAACATTTATGTTCAATTTCGAAAATAATAGCTCAATAAGAAGCGCGCAGCCAGCCTGTATTCATTGAAAATACTGATGGGAGGGGAGGGAAAGGAAGAAAATCGAACATTTTAACGGGGTGTGTCAGGCGCACCGGCGTCGCGTCCTTCGCGAATGAATTCGCTCCCACACAGCCTGCACACGGGATGTGTCGGGCTGTGTCAGGAGAGGGTCAGACCACTTCCACCCGGATCTTGTACTGAGTCAGCAGCTGCATCAGCGCAGGGACGGGGGCCTGGTCGGTGACCAGGCAATCGATCAGGCTGATCGGCCCCAGGCGGACCATTGCGTTGCGCCCGAACTTGCTGGAGTCGGCGGCCAGCAGCACTTTTCGGGCGTTGGCGATGATCGCCTGGGACACCCGCACTTCCTGATAATCGAAGTCCAGCAAGCTGCCGTCTTCATCGATGCCACTGATGCCGACCAGCGCGAAGTCGACCTTGAACTGATTGATAAAATCAACGCTGGCCTGACCTACCACTCCGCCATCGCGGCGAACATTGCCCCCGGCCAGCAGGACTTCGAAGTCATCCTTGGCGCTGAGGATCGAGGCTACATGCAGGTTATTGGTGATGATCTTCAGGTTGTTGTGGTTGAGCAGCGCACGGGCGATGGATTCGGTGGTGGTGCCGATATTGATGAACAGCGAGGCGTGGTCCGGGATCTGCGCGGCGATGGCCTCGGCGATCCGTTGTTTCTCATCGCGCATCTGGTCCGCACGCATGGCGTAGGCCGTGTTCTCGATACTTGAGTCATAGGCCGCGCCGCCGTGGTAGCGGCGCAACAGGTTCATTTCCGCCAATTGATTGATATCACGGCGGATGGTTTGCGGGGTCACGACAAACAGCTGAGCCATTTCTTCGATGCTGACATAACCGCGTTCGCGTACCAGCTCGAGGATCTGCTGCTGGCGGGGAGGCAGATTCATTGTGTTGATTTTCCTTCAGGCTGCCAAGCAAATGGCGACCATCATGCCGCAGCCTAATAGCGCTGTCAGCCGGAAACTCATACCTCTCCCCGCCCGCGAGGGCATTTGTCGATCAGTTGCTTTCTTCGTGCGGTTCCCAATCGCGGGTGCGGCTCACCGCTTTTTTCCAGCCTGCATAGAGCTTTTCTTTTTCCTCTTCGGCAAGTTGCGGTTCAAATTCGCGCTCGATCACCGCTTTGCTACGCAGCTCGTCCAGGCTGCCCCAGAAGCCGATGGCCAGGCCCGCGAGATAAGCAGCCCCCAGTGCAGTGGTTTCACGCATTTGCGGGCGTTCGACCTTGGTCCCGAGAATATCTGCCTGGAACTGCATCAAAAAGTTGTTGGCCACAGCGCCGCCATCCACGCGCAAGGCTTTGAGGCGCTCACCGGAGTCCTGCTGCATGGCGTCCAGAACGTCACGCGTCTGATAGGCGATCGACTCAAGCGCGGCACGAATGATGTGGTCGACCTTGACCCCGCGGGTCAGGCCAAACAATGCGCCACGGGCATACGGGTCCCAGTACGGTGCGCCAAGCCCGGTAAAGGCCGGCACCAGGTAGACGCCGTTGCTGTCCTTGACCTTGCCAGCGAAGTACTCGGTGTCCAGCGCGTCGTTGATGAGTTTCAGTTCGTCGCGCAGCCACTGGACGGTGGAACCGCCATTGAACACCGCGCCTTCAAGGGCATAGGCGACTTCGCCGCGTGGGCCGCAGGCAATGGTGGTCAGCATGCCGTGTTGCGATGTCACGGCTTTTTTGCCGGTATTCATCAACAGGAAGCAGCCGGTGCCGTAGGTGTTTTTCGCCTGACCGGGTTCGACGCACATCTGGCCGAACAAGGCCGCTTGTTGGTCTCCCGCAATACCGGCGATAGGGATGCCGCTTTTGCTGTGGCCGTAAACCTCGGAGGAGGACCGTACCTCAGGCAGCATCTCGCGTGGGATATCCAGCACCTTCAGCATCTTTTCATCCCATTCCAGGGTATGGATGTTGAAGAGCAGGGTGCGCGAGGCATTGGTGTAGTCGGTGACGTGAACTTTGCCACCGGTAAATTTCCAGATCAGCCAGCTGTCGATAGTGCCGAACAGCAGTTCGCCTTTGCGTGCGCGTTCGCGGCTGCCTTCGACATGATCGAGAATCCACTTGAGTTTGGTGCCGGAGAAGTAGGGGTCAGTGACCAGCCCTGTCGTTTCCTTGATGTAGGCTTCCAGGCCGTCGCGTTTGAGTTGTTGGCAGATTTCAGTGCTGCGGCGGCATTGCCAGACAATTGCGTTGTAGATGGGGCGGCCGGTGTCTTTTTCCCACACAACCGTGGTTTCGCGCTGATTGGTGATGCCAATGGCCGCAATTTGATCGTGGTGCAAATCTGCCTGGGCCAAGGCCTTGGTCATGCACGCGGTTTGGGTGGCAAAAATTTCCATGGGGTCATGCTCGACCCACCCTGCTTGGGGGTAATGCTGGACGAACTCGCTTTGTGCGGTACTGACCACATTGGCATCACGGTCGAAAATAATGGCGCGTGAACTGGTTGTGCCCTGGTCAAGGGCAATGATGTAGTTCTTATTCTGTGTGTCGGTCATGTCGATTGCCTTGCACTAATGGGTGAGGTTCAAGATGAAGCCTGGGCTTTGCTGCGAACGACATCGGCGTTCGTCTTCTCTACAACAGGGGTGCTGGGCAGGTAGCGGGCGATGAGCCCGCGATAGCTTGCAGCGCCAAGACAGGCGCCAAGGATTGGCGCGAAAATCGGAATCAGAAAGTACGGAATTTCACGGCCGCCGGTAAAAGCCATCGGGCCCCAGCCGGCGAGGAATGTCATCAGTTTAGGGCCGAAATCCCGTGCAGGGTTCATGGCAAACCCGGTCAACGGGCCCATGGCGCTGCCAATCACAGCGATCAGCAAGCCGATCAGCAGAGGCGCCATTGGACCTCGGGGTAAACCGTTGTTGTCGTCGGTCAGGGACATGATCACGCACATGAGAATGGCAGTGATCACCACTTCAACCAAGAAGGCTTGCTCGGTGGATATCGCCGGATTGGGGTAGGTGGAAAAGATTGACGCCAATTCCAGGCTGGCTTGAGTGCCGCGAACCATGTGATGCACGTGTTCGAATTCGAAGAACAGGCTGATGTAAAGCCCGTACACAAGGGCGGCCGCGCAGAAGGCGCCAGCGACTTGAGCGATGATATAGAAGGGCAGCTTTCTTTTTTCGAAGTCACCAAAAATGCACAGCGCAATACTGACTGCGGGGTTGAGGTGAGCGCCGGAAACCCCTGCGGTCAGGTAGATCGCCATGCTGACGCCAATGCCCCAGATGATGCTGATTTCCCACAATCCAAAGCTGACACCAGCGACCTTGAGCGCCGCAACACAACCTGTACCAAAGAAAATCAATAAAGCTGTCCCCAGAAATTCTGCCAGACATTGGCCTGTCAGCGTCGGCTGTTGCATGGGTTGCTGTAGAGCAGTTGTCATGGAAACCTCTTTTTTTGTTGTTCTAAAGCACTGAAGGAAAGTCATCAGTGCTTATCTCTTTCCACATCGGAGAAGTCCCCGTCTCCGAGCGGCCCACGATCCTTCGTCATCACCGAACCGAAATATTCGTTATCGAAAAAATATAGACAATAAAGAATGCTGTCAAAGGTCGAAAGTGAACCGTAGACCATAATTTGATCGTCTGTCGTTAGTTCGTTGCTCGTTTTTATGTAGGAAATTTCTTGCTGCTAACCCCTAAAGTTTTTTTTGCGGCGCCCATGACGGCGACACAGCTTGAATATCGCAGCCAATAAGGTGTTTTAGCTGCAGATGGCTTAAAGTACGCGTCTCGATCTAAAAGCCCCGCGACATCCCGGAGAGCTGCATGACCCCCGCATTGGATTTGTTGAAAAAAGTTCGCGCCGAGCACCGTGTTCACAGTTATGAACACGACCCGAAGGCGGCGTCTTATGGGTTGGAGGCGGCGGAAAAGCTTGGCCTTGAGCCCGCACAGGTGTTCAAGACCTTGCTGGCCGCGACTGAAAAAGGCGAATTGCTGGTGGCGGTGGTGCCGGTCGTCGGAAGTCTTGACCTCAAAGCGCTGGCGCATGCGGCGGGTGCCAAGAAAGTCGAAATGGCTGATCCCGCAGCTGCTCAGCGCGCCACAGGCTATTTGTTGGGCGGCATTAGCCCGTTAGGGCAGAAGAAGAGACTGCGTACTTTCATTGATCAATCGGCCCAGTCCTTTGCCACGCTCTTCGTCAGTGCCGGGCGCCGTGGCCTTGAAGTTGAGCTTTCGGCTGCCGTACTGGCGGAGCTCACCCAGGCAACGTTTTCCGGGATTGGTCGCGCCTAGCGTTCTGTATTGTCGAGAACGACACGTTCTGTGACTGGCGGTGTATCCGGCTGACGTGCATGCTGGGGGCAAATAATCTCAAGGACGTGCCCACTCATGCAGCTCGAATTTCATCAGGTCGACGCTTTCAGTAACCGCCCGTTCAGTGGCAACCCGGCAATGGTCTATCGACTGGATGCCTGGTTGGCGGATGAGTTGATGCAGCAGATCGCTGCCGAGCACAACCTGGCGGAAACCGCGTTTGTGGTCCGTGAAGCTCAGGGTTGGCGCATCCGCTGGTTCACTCCAACCACCGAAGTCCCGCTGTGTGGCCATGCCACCTTGGCCAGCGCTTACGTGTTGTTCGAAGTCTACAAAGAGCCGCTTGAACGAATAGATTTTATGAGTAAGTCGGGTGCCTTGAGTGTCACTCGCGAAAACGATCGGTTGCTGCTGGACTTTCCGGCCTTGGTGCCTCACGTAGTGGGGGTGACGGTCGAGCTTGAGCGGGCGCTGGGAGTCGACATTGTCGATGTGTTGGGTTCGACCGAATTGCTGGTGGTGTTGGAATCCGAACAGGCAGTGCGTGATTGCACGCCTGATATGGCGGCGCTGGCGCGTTTACCGTGGCCGGGAGTGATCATCACCGCCATGGGCATCCAGCATGACTTCGTCTCTCGCTACTTCGCACCGGCCATTGGTATCGCTGAAGACCCGGTGACCGGCTCGACCCATTGCAGTTTGATTCCCTATTGGTCGAATCGACTCGGCAAGCTAGGGCTGACCGCCTATCAATGCTCGGCCCGTGGCGGCGAGCTGTTCTGTCGCCTGGAAGGTGACCGAGTCAAAATCGGTGGGCATGCGACGCTGATCGCGAGCGGGAAGCTGTTACTGGGTTGATGCCGCGACAGGGCGATTCAGGCCAGGTCGTTCGCCGCAATGCAGCCAGCCGCCTGGAATAGCACCAGATGATCCGCCGCGACCCTAATCCCTACTTCGTCGCCTGCGCGATAGTCGACATGACTGGGGAAGATTGCTTCCAGTTGGCTGCCGGTTGGCAGTTTCAGCCGGTAAAGTGTCGAGGCGCCCTGAAAGGTCCTGCTAACAACGAGGGCCTTGAGCGCGCTGTCTGGCGCGTAGACGATGTCGTCTGGCCTTAGCAGCACATCCACTGCACCGCCGGTTGCCCAGATATAGGCACGATTGCCGCGTAACAGGCCTAGTTCGGTCTGCACTGATTCCGGGCTGACAAGCTGCCCACGAATGAAATAACCCTGACCGATAAAGCTGGCGACGAAAGGGGTCAGCGGCTCGTGATAGAGGGTGTAGGGCGTATCCCACTGCTCAAGCCTGCCTTCTTTGAATACACCGACGTGATCGCTGACAGCAAAGGCTTCTTCCTGGTCGTGAGTCACTAGAATTGCACTGGTGCCACGTGCCTTGAGGATGTCGCGGACTTCATGGCTGAGGCGTCGGCGCAACTCGCCATCAAGGTTGGAAAACGGCTCATCCAGTAATAACAACTGCGGCTCCGGCGCCAAGGCTCGGGCCAGCGCGACCCGCTGTTGTTGCCCGCCCGAGAGTTCATGCGGGTAGCGCTTGCCCAGTGTGCCGAGGTTGACGAGTTCGAGCAGTTCATCGATGACGTGCTTGAGGTGGGGGTGTTTGCGAATGCCGAAGCCAATATTTTCCGCGACACTCAGGTGCGGGAACAGCGCGTAGTCCTGAAAGACCATGCCGATCCGGCGCTTCTCGGGCGCCAAGGTGAAACCTGCGCGGGAGATGACTTCACCCCCCAGGGTGATTTCACCTTCATGCACCGGCTCGAAACCGGCGATGGCGCGCAGGGTCGTGGTCTTGCCGCACCCTGATGAGCCCAACAAGCAGCCGATATCACCGGTGTTGAGGTGCAGGTTAAGGTCCTGCACCACCCGTTGGTCCTGATAGCCGCACGCCAGATTACGCAGACTCAGCAGTAAAGGCTGGCTCATGCGTGGTGGTAGGCCGGCTCGACCAGAAACTCAAGCAGCGCTTTTTGCGCGTGCAGGCGATTTTCGGCTTGATCCCAGGGCACTGCGCGTGGGTCGTCGAGCAGATCCAGGCTGATTTCTTCGCCACGATGAGCCGGTAGACAATGCATGAACAGGACGTCTTCGGCGGCCAGATCAAGCAACTCGCGGGTCACCTGGAATGGCGCGAACAAGGCCAGGCGCTTGGCGGTTTCTTCTTCCTGACCCATGGAGGTCCAGACATCGGTGCTGACCAGATGCGCGCCCGCAACCGCTTGTCGTGGGTCCCGAACGACGCTGACCCGGTCACCGGCCAGCGCGAGGAATTCGGCGTTGGGCTCGTAACCTTCAGGGCAGGCGACACGCAGTTGAAAGTCAAACTGGATCGCGGCCTCTATATAGCTGTTGCACATGTTGTTGCCATCGCCAATCCAGGCCACAGTCTTGCCCTGGATCGAACCCCGATGCTCAAGAAAGGTTTGCATATCGGCCAGCAACTGGCAGGGGTGCAGGTCATCGGAGAGGCCGTTGATCACCGGAACACGGGAATTGGCGGCAAACTCAGTCAGGTTACTGTGGGCGAACGTACGGATCATCACCGCATCGACCATGCGCGACATGACTCTTGCGCCATCGGCGATAGGCTCGCCGCGACCCAATTGGGTGTCGCGAGGCGACAAAAAGATCGCCTGACCACCGAGCTGGATCATCCCGGCTTCGAACGAAAGACGTGTGCGAGTCGAGGATTTCTCGAAGATCATTCCGAGAACCCGGTTTTTCAATGGCTCGAAGAGTACGCCGCGGTTACGCAGGTCCTTCAGCTCTATGCCGCGACGAATCACGCTGACTAGCTCTTCTGGCGTGTAATCCATCATCGAGAGAAAGTGCCTTGCGCTCATCATTAACTACCTTTTTGCAACAGACCGCAGATACTCAAAGCCGGGTTTTATCGGGAAAACGGGCGAGACCTGCGGCGAAAGCCGCACGGGGCGACGAATAGGGAAGGCGCGATGTTATAAGCAAATGTCGCGTATTGCCAATAGCGAGCTGACTTCTGGAAAGACAGAAGCATTTGTACACTGGGGCCCAAGACCTTGGCAATTAGTGTCGATCACGTAACAGTTCCATAACATTACTGGCTGCCAGGCCCTGAACAGACTGGCTGACCATTTCATAAATGTCGAGGCTGGGTTATAAATAGCGCTTGCTCATCACGGGAGCTATGGGGAATGGATTCAAAAGAACAGCAGTTAACGGAATTACTCGGGCTCACGGCGCGCACCCTGACGCACCTCACTGCATCGATGACGTCCATGTCATTCGAATTGCTGCGCAGCAACGATGAAATTACCCGGTCGGCAGGACGCCGCATGATTGACCGCATGGCCACCGTCAGCGCTGGCCTTGATGAACATTGGCGCCTGATTGGCGAACTGACCGGGGTCCATGTTACTCAGGAGCAGGTCGAAACCGTTCATGAACTGCAAATGCAGCACAAGTTGACCACTCCACCACTCGTCTGAAGCTCCGTTTATTGGGCGCATCGGCCGGCTTGATGCTCTCAGATTCACACGATGAACGTTTCTGGCGCAGTCATTCACCAGACGCCATAGTTTTGTTTCCGCGACCGTAAAGGTGGCCCAAGACAAAATGAGGCTGGCAATGACCAAGACCCTCCATCATCGTGCCTGCCATCTGTGTGAAGCCATTTGCGGCCTGACCATTGAGATTACCACCCAAGAGGGCGCCGGGGCCCGGATCACGTCGATCAAGGGTGATGCTCTGGACAGTTTCAGTCGCGGCCATATCTGCCCCAAGGCGGTGGCGCTGCAAGATATCCAGAACGATCCTGACCGCCTGCGCCAGCCCATGCTCAGAGTGGGCAGCGAATGGCAGCCTATCGAGTGGCAAGCCGCGTTTGAATTGATTGCCGAGCGCTTGTTCGCCATCCAGCAACGTCATGGGCAAAATGCGGTAGCGGTCTATCAAGGCAACCCCAGCGTGCACAACTATGGGCTGATGACCCACAGCAACTACTTCCTGGGACTGCTGAAAACCCGTAATCGCTTTTCTGCCACGTCTGTGGACCAACTGCCCCATCACTTGAGCAGCCATTTGATGTACGGCCACGGTCTGCTGCTGCCCATTCCCGACATCGATCACACCGATTTCATGCTGATTCTCGGCGGTAACCCGCTGGCGTCCAATGGCAGCATCATGACGGTCCCCGATGTTGAAAAGCGCCTTAAAGCGATTCAGGCACGAGGCGGCAAGGTGGTGGTGGTCGATCCTCGCCGCAGCGAAACGGCAGCGATTGCCGATCAACACCTGTTTGTGCGTCCCGGTGGGGATGCGGCCTTGTTGTTTGGCGTGCTCAACACCTTGTTTGAAGAGCGCCTGACGCGTGACAGTCATCTGCCGGTGGATGGGCTGGATGAGGTACGGCAGGCCATCACCCACCTGAGCGCTGAAGCCATGAGCCCGCGTTGTGGCGTGCCTGCTGAGCAGATTCGCCAGTTGGCGCGTGACTTTGCCAGTGCCGACAAAGCGGTGTGCTATGGGCGGATGGGCATATCCACACAGTCCTTTGGCACGCTTTGCCATTGGCTGGTGCAACTGATCAATCTGGTCACCGGCAACCTGGACCGTGTCGGTGGGGCGCTGTGTACCGAGCCCGCAGTGGATCTGGTCAGCTCGACCTCGGGCGGCCATTTCAATCGCTGGCAAAGCCGGGTTTCTGGTCTCCCGGAATATGCAGGCGAGCTGCCGGTTTCCGCCTTGGCTGAAGAGATGCTGAACGAAGGGGAAGGGCAGGTCCGCGCGTTGATCACCGTCGCCGGGAATCCGGTGTTGTCGACGCCTAACGGGCGAAAACTGGAGCAGGCGCTCGAGGGGCTTGAGTTCATGCTCAGCATTGACCTGTACATCAACGAAACCACGCGCTATGCCGACCTGATTCTGCCATCGACCTCTGCGCTGGAAAACGATCATTACGACACCACGTTCAATATGTTTGCGGTGCGTAACGTCACGCGATTCAATCGCGCGATTCTCGAAAAACCTGAAGGTGCATTCCACGACTGGGAGATTTTCGTCGGCCTGGCCCAAGCGTTTGCCGCGAAAGCCGAGCTTGAACTGAAGCCGACACTGCCGCCGGCACAGATGATTGATCGGGGGCTGCGCGCCGGGCTTTATGGCGACGCCACCGAACACAAACTCTCATTGGAGACGCTACGAGACCACCCACATGGGCTGGATCTGGGCGCGCTGAAACCCAACCTTCAACCGCGCCTGAAGACTGCCAATCAGCGGATTCAGGCGGCGCCTGACGTGATTCTTGCTGATTTGGCGCGTTTCACTGCCGTGCAGGCGCCTCAAGTGGGTGAGCTGCTGCTGATCGGCCGTCGTCATGTGCGCAGCAATAACTCATGGATGCACAATTATCACCGGCTGGTGAAGGGCAAGCCGCGTCACCAGTTATTGATGCATCCGGATGATCTGTCTAGCCGTGGGTTGAGCGACGGGCAGTGGGTTCGGGTCAGTTCGCGGGTTGGGGTGGTCGAGGTGCAAGTGCTGGCCAGCGTCGAGATGATGCCCGGGGTGGTCAGCCTGCCTCATGGCTGGGGTCATGCGCGCCCAGGCGTGCACATGGGCATCGCCAGCGATCAGCCGGGCGTCAGTGCCAACGACCTGACCGATGAACGTCAATTGGACGCACTTTCGGGTAACGCGGTACTGAACGGAGTGCCGGTACACGTCGCGGCTGCGTAAGTAACGGGTCGGCGGTTAAGGAGAGCCCAAGCGTAGTGCTCGGGATTCCGTTACAATGCGCCACCGTGCCGACATCTGAGTCGGAAAGTTCAGCCGAGGTGCTCCATGGATATCATCGAAACTATTAAAGAGCAGATTGCCAGCAACACCATTCTGCTTTACATGAAAGGCTCTCCGAATGCCCCGCAGTGCGGCTTTTCGGCGAAAGCTTCGCAGGCATTGATGGCGTGTGGCGAGAAGTTCGCTTACGTCGACATCCTGCAGAACCCGGAAATTCGCGCCAACCTGCCTAAGTATGCCAATTGGCCGACGTTCCCGCAGTTGTGGGTCGGTGGCGAACTGGTCGGCGGCAGCGACATCATCACTGAGCTGCTGGCCAGTGGCGAGCTGCAAACGCAGGTCAAAGAAGCGACCGCCAAAGCAGCGGCTGATAAAGCCGACGCTTGATGGATGCTGATGTGGGTCTGCCCCGAATCTCTGGGAGCAGGCTTGCCTGCGAATGATTTGACGCGGTGTGCCTGATTCACCGCGTTCAAATGCCAGGCATTAAAAAGCCCGCCCTCGTGAGAGAGCGGGCTTTTTCGTCAGTGAGCGATCAGTCGCCCATTTGCGACTGCAAGTAGTTTTCGATCCCTACTTTATCGATCAAGCTCAGTTGGGTTTCAAGCCAGTCGATGTGCTCTTCTTCGGACTCGAGAATGTCTTCGAGCAGCTCACGGCTACCGAAATCGCCAACAACTTCAAAATGCGCGATGGCCGCTTTGAGGTCAGCCAGGGCTGTGGTTTCGATTTTTAGGTCGCACTCAAGCATTTCCTTGGTGTGCTCGCCGATCAGAATTTTGCCGAGATCTTGCACGTTAGGCAGACCTTCGAGGAACAAAATGCGCTTGATCAGCTTGTCAGCGTGCTTCATCTCGTCGATGGATTCGTGGTACTCGTGGGCGCCGAGTTTTTTCAGGCCCCAATCTTCGTACATGCGGGCATGCAGAAAGTATTGATTGATTGCGACCAGCTCGTTTCCGAGGATCTTGTTGAGATGCTGGATGACGGTGATGTCGCCTTTCATGTCGAGGTCCTGTTCTATGGCTTATGTAGATAAGACTAGGAGTCTGAGCCGCACTATGAAGGGTGTCAAACCTAAGGTATTGAATAATAAGTCAAATTAAATACTAATAAGAGTGTTTAAGTTCCGTATCTATGGGCTAAGCATTTGAATTAAAGACATAAAAAAACCGGACACAAGGTCCGGCCCTTTGAAAAAGCGGCATTCAGGCAGCTGAAAACTCTGCGGGGTAAGCCAGCATGACCTGGCTGCTCTGCAGCGCGGTCAGACTTTCACGCACGACGGCTTTGGCAACGGTAGCGCATTTGCCACATTTGCTGGCAACGCCCAACGTTTCGCGGACATCACGGTAACTGCAGCAACCCTCAAGGATCGCGTCCCGGATTTGCCCATCAGTAACACCTTGGCAGAGGCAGACATACATAAGTGAAAACCGTCGCTGGTTGATGACTCAGTGCTGGAGATACTAATGTTAATGAGAATGCTTGTCAAAACAACTTGTGTGAGCCCCGGATTAGAGCTGTCGGCTTCTCGCAGTGAGTGATGGAGGAGGGGTGGATAAGCCAATCCTGTCCTGGAAGCGGGTTTAAGCGCGTCCCTTCCGTCCAGAACACAGCGCGGCGTCGAAGGCGGGGTGGGCCCTCCTATAAAGCACCTGATGGCAGGCATAAAAAACCGGCCACATGGGCCGGTTTTCAGAGCTCAGGGCAGGCTTCAGTCGTTGAAGTCTTCCCAGCCGCCCATTTGTTTCCAGCGGTTGACGATGCCGCAGAACAGCTCTGCGGTTTTTTCGGTGTCGTAGCGGGCTGAGTGTGCTTCACGGCCATCAAAGTCGATGTCCGCTGTCTGACAGGCCTTGGCGAGCACGGTTTGACCATAAGCCAGACCCGCCAGGGTCGCGGTGTCGAAACTGGAGAACGGGTGGAAAGGGTTGCGCTTCATGTCCATGCGCGCGACGGCAGCGTTTACGAAGCCGAGGTCGAAGCTGGCGTTATGCCCCACCAGAATCGCGCGTTTGCAGCCATTGGCTTTCAAGGCTTTGCGAACGCCACGGAAGATGTCGGTCAGCGCAGTTTCTTCACTGACGGCCATGCGTAGCGGGTGATCGAGCTTGATGCCGGTGAACTCCAGCGCAGCCGCTTCGATATTGGCGCCTACGAACGGTTCAACACGGTAGAAGTAAGTGTGCTCAGGGAACACGAAGCCTTTTTCGTCCATGCCGATCGTGACAGCAGCGATTTCCAGCAGTGCATCGGTCGCCGAGTTGAATCCGCCGGTTTCTACGTCGATAACGACCGGCAGATAGCCGCGAAAACGGGCCGCCATGGGGTGACGAGAGCCGCCTCCGCCTCCGCCGCCATGACCGTCCTGTTCGTCGTCGAAATGATCTTCGCTCACGCGTGTTCCTCCAGCAGGCGCCAGCGCAGTTTTTCACCGGCGCGCAGCGGGATTACGGACAGCGTGCCAAACGGCAGGCTGGTGGGTGCGGTCCATTCATCACGGACCAGCGTTATGGTGTCGCGGTTGGGTGCCAGGCCGTAGAACGCAGGGCCATGAACACTGGCAAAACCTTCCAGTTTGTTCAGGGCATCGCGTTGTTCGAAGGCTTCGGCGTACAGCTCAATGGCAGCGTAAGCGGTGTAGCACCCGGCACAGCCGCACGCCGCTTCTTTGGCATGCTGGGCGTGAGGCGCTGAATCGGTACCCAGGAAGAATTTCGCGCTGCCACTGGTGGCGGCATCGAGCAATGCTTCCTGGTGAGTGTTGCGTTTGAGAATCGGCAGGCAATAGAAGTGCGGGCGAATGCCACCGACCAACATGTGGTTGCGATTATAGAGCAGGTGATGGGCGGTGATCGTTGCCCCGACGTTCGCCGAAGCTTCGTTGACGAACTGTACGGCTTCGCAGGTGGTGATGTGTTCGAAAACCACCTTCAGCGTGGGGAAGCGTTCAACCACTCGGCGTAAATGCTCATCAATGAAGATCTTCTCACGGTCGAAAACGTCGATTTCGCTGCGGGTCACTTCCCCATGGACCAGAAGCGGCAGGCCGACTTCAGCCATGGTTTCGAGCGCCGGGAAAATCTTGTCGATGCTGGTGACGCCGGAGTCGGAGTTGGTGGTTGCCCCTGCCGGGTACAGTTTCGCGGCATGGACAAAACCGCTGGCCTTGGCCGCGCGTATATCCTGCGGCTGCGTCAGGTCGGTCAGGTAAAGCACCATCAGCGGCTCGAAGTGGCTGCCTGCCGGGCGCGCAGCAAGGATACGCTGGCGATAGGCGTCAGCTTCCTGCGCATTACGTACCGGAGGCACTAGATTAGGCATGATGATTGCGCGTCCAAAAGTACGCGCTACGTCAGCGACGGTGTGAGGCAAAACAGCTCCATCACGGAGGTGAATGTGCCAGTCGTCGGGACGCAGAAGGGTCAGGCGGTCAGACATTGGGGATTCCAGGCGGGTCAAACTCGCTGGGAATGCTACCGGAAAAGACTCTTCCAGGCACTCGCTATCAAGTTTTCCGGGAAGTTACCGATAGCCAGTCGTGTACAGTTTTCTAGTGGAGCCTCCCGTGCGCCAGCGTTATTTAGCCTTGCTCAGCGTGTTTGCCAGTCTGCCGGCCGCGGCTATCACTTTCCAGACGCGTCTGGAGAGTATCGAATGGAAAGTCGAAGGCGATAAATTTGAGTGTCGCCTGACCCAACCTATCACCGATTTCGGTGTGGGTGAGTTCGTGCGCCGCGCGGGTGAACAGGCCACATTTCGCCTCAAAGCCAGCGGCAGCATGCTCGGTTCGGGTTCTGCAACGTTGTTGGCGGCGGCTGCGCCCTGGCAGCCGGGGCGCGGTGATCTCAACCTGGGTGCGGTTAAAATGAGCAACGGTTCAATTCCGTTCAATAGCTCCCAGGGCCAGGCCGGGCGTCTGATGGCGGGCTTGCTCGAAGGCCGCAGTCCGGTTATTCGTCATTACTCTCAAGAGGGTAATAGCGCCGTGGAAGTGCGGTTGTTACCGATCAAGTTCGGCAAGGCATTCAGCGATTACCAGACCTGTACCGCCAAATTGCTGCCGATGAATTACGAACAGGTCAAGCAGGCGCAAATAGGTTTTCCAGGCAACGGCGTCGATCTTGATGCGCCAGCTCGCGCAAAGCTGCAGGTGATCGCTGAGTTCCTGAAAGCCGATCCCACCGTTAACCATATCGAACTCGATGGCCATTCCGACAACAGCGGCAATCGACTGACCAACCGTGATATGTCGCGGCGCAGGGCGTTGGCAGTGATGGACTTCTTCAAGGCTCAAGGTGTGCCGGAAAAGCAGATAACCCTGCGCTTTCATGGCGAGCGATATCCGCTGGCGCCCAACACCAATGCCGCCAACCGCGCGCGTAACCGCCGGGTCAACGTCCATCTGGAACGTGTGGCGCCTGACGAGCCAGCACCTGTTGCACCTGTTGCGGCTGCGAGCAGCGCTGCAGCCACCTCCTGAGCGGCATGATTCGGTCGCGCCCTCGACACTCGCTGTCGCTTCGTCGTCACACGCTGTCGCGCCTCTGTAAATTCATGGGTTTGAGCGGTAGAATCATCGGTTTTCCGTACAACCCGGTGGAGTGATGGCATGGCGGACGTAAACAAGGTAGTTCTCGCGTATTCCGGTGGCTTGGATACTTCGGTAATCCTCAAGTGGCTGCAGGACACGTACAACTGCGAAGTAGTGACTTTCACTGCGGACCTGGGTCAAGGCGAAGAAGTCGAGCCCGCCCGCGCCAAGGCAAAAGCCATGGGCGTGAAAGAAATCTACATCGACGATCTGCGCGAAGAGTTCGTGCGCGATTTCGTATTCCCGATGTTCCGCGCCAATACCGTCTACGAGGGCGAGTACCTGCTGGGTACCTCCATCGCACGTCCGCTGATCGCCAAACGTCTGATCGAGATCGCCAACGAAACCGGCGCTGATGCCATTTCCCATGGCGCCACCGGCAAAGGCAACGATCAGGTTCGTTTCGAGCTGGGCGCCTATGCCCTCAAGCCGGGCGTCAAGGTGATTGCCCCGTGGCGTGAATGGGACCTGCTGTCGCGCGAAAAACTGATGGATTATGCCGAGAAGCATTCCATTCCGATCGAGCGCCACGGCAAGAAGAAGTCGCCGTACTCCATGGATGCCAACCTGCTGCACATCTCCTATGAAGGCGGCGTGCTGGAAGACACCTGGACCGAGCACGAAGATGACATGTGGCGCTGGACCAAGTCCCCAGAGGACGCGCCAAACGTTGCTACCTACCTGGAGTTGACCTATCGCAACGGCGATATCGTTGCGCTGGACGGCGTAGAGATGACGCCTGCCACGGTATTGGCAACCCTGAACCGCATTGGCGGCGAAAACGGTATCGGACGTCTGGATATCGTGGAGAACCGTTATGTTGGCATGAAGTCTCGCGGGTGCTACGAGACCCCGGGCGGCACCATCATGCTGCGCGCTCACCGCGCCATCGAGTCAATCACTCTGGATCGTGAAGTCGCTCACCTCAAGGATGAGTTGATGCCTAAATACGCCAGCATGATTTACACCGGTTACTGGTGGAGCCCTGAGCGTCTGATGTTGCAACAGATGATCGACGCGTCTCAGGCTCACGTGAATGGTGTTGTGCGTCTGAAGCTCTATAAGGGCAACGTCATCGTGACGGGTCGTAAATCTGACGAGTCATTGTTTGATGCGAACATCGCGACGTTTGAAGAGGACGGCGGCGCTTATAACCAGGCGGATGCTGCTGGCTTTATCAAGCTAAACGCCCTGCGCATGCGCATCGCTGCAAATAAAGGCCGTAAGTTATTCTGATGTCCGGTGCCGAGGGCTGCTGAAGACACCAAGGTGTGTTTGCAGTGCTCGTGCACGAGCGATGTAGCCCTTGACCCGCTCTCCCTCTGGAAGCGGGTCAAGGGCTGTTTTTGAATTCGATTCTGGCAACGCTTTGTCAGGGTTTTCGAAGCAGCCTGTGATTCGAGCCTATAGCATCTATACACCTGCGACTCGGGTCACTGATGCCTTGATTCCGGTGCTTTCTTAAGCCTCTTGGTCGTCGCTGTGTACGGTACGGCAGGGTCGTGAACGGTATCGCTAGAGAATGGCAATGAATTGTCCAGCAACGTAATAATGTCTTTCGGCGTTTTACTGTACTGCTTCATGAGTGCTTGAATTTTTCTTTCAAACTCAAGTGTTTGCATGAGCGAGGTGTTTTTTTTAAGCGACTCTAACAACAGCAGTTGTCGTTCAAGTGCTCTTTCGGTATCGCGGTATTCCTTTAATGTAGACATGATGTTTTCTACTCGAGAGTACGAAGGGTGGCCCTTAAGCATTTAAGGCGCGTTTACGCTAACGTGGGTGCGTCAGATTTTAAGGGGGGAGGCAATCGCACGCTGCGTCTCATTACACTAGCTGCTTTTTTTTGAAGTGTGCTTCAAGTGCCGATGTCAAAAAATAGTCCGGGTTTTAATAACGATATTCTAATCTCCAGAGATTTAAGGCTGTCATTGTTAGTCTCGCAGCTCCAGAGGAAGATGCGTTGCCATTCCAAGGTAAACTCCTACGTAATAAAATGAATAGAACGTTATCTATTTTAGAATTGGCTGTAATGGTTGTAGCGTTTTTCCCACGATTGGCAGCGAACAATTGAGCGATGTGGCAGTAATTTTGGATCTTTTTACACGTAGAATATGTCGTTTGAGTCATGCGTCAAAACGGCAAAGGTGTCGGTGTACTGTGTGCCTTTTTTTTGTTGCTTGATTAGGGCAATGAGTTCGTCGCGACTGAACGGTTCGCTCCAGTTTTTAAGCACTAAGATCCACCGAATTGATGGGCGTGCATCGCTGCGTACGGAACAGTCCTCAGTGACCAGCAGGGATAAAATATCCTTTAAGTCACGTCTACAAAAAATGGGCCTTCCATAGATAACATCCACCCTGCTTTCTGGGTGTAACAGAAGCCTTGATAGTGATTTTTTCTTGATTTTGTTTGCAGGTGCCTTGAGCGGTTCATGGTGTGTGCTGTCTTTTGAAGAAAATTCAGACTTCTCGAAAATCTTGAGAAAGTTTTTTTCGTTGGAGAAATCTGAGGGGGCATACAGGGCTTTGTAGTTGAAATTCAATGTCAAAAAAAACATAAATATCAGGGCAGAGGGAAAAACAATTAGAAACCAGACGTAAATGCCCTGGTTATCTTCGTGTAAAAAAGGCAGTGCTGTGGCTGCGGAGGCTTCGGAAAGCGCAGCGAACACGGCAATAATGCTCACGGGATTCATGCTGTTGATCGAGTCCTTAATCATGTTGATTCCTTTGTGTGGTGTGCGTTGATATGAGGCGATAATTGAGTGGCTATTAGATAAGCGAGAGACTGATATTGTTGCAATAAACAAACAGAGACTGGGTGTATTTAAGGGTAGCCGTAGGGCAGGGAAATACAATCATCATGGGGGACTAAGTTGTAGCGATTATTAATCGATGGGTGCTGCGGTACTTTTTGTTGCCGTGGACGATCAACGGGAGTGAGCGTATTTGACACCGATGGGCGAGGGCTAAAAAGTCCACAACGCCGGTCTCGGCGCGAGATGAACACTGACCGCTACTCTGTCACCCTGCTTCCACCGGTTTTTGCAGGTTGCGTTACCCACAACGACAGCATCGTATTAATAGTCGGCTTTTCAATGTGTTACTCCTCGGGCGGATTGCGTGGCGTGGCGCTCTCAGTGGTTTGCCTGAACTCAAATCGATAGTCCTGTCCAATTTTCCACACCTGACGCACGCTTAAATTCAATTTCTGAGCGATCTCCCATGCTGTGTATCCCAAGCTTGAGTAGTGTATGGCGTGGCCGGCGACGTCGTCATTGACGGAGGCTGGTTCAGCTTTGGTTTCGTTCCTGACCCCGCGAACAGGTCTGCTGTAGGGTATTTTCAGACCGTTTTCGCAGGCCATTCGTCTGACGTCCCTTTTGTTCATTCTCAGGGAGTATTGTAGGGCACTGACACCGGCGCCCTTGGCCACCAAACTTTTCAATAGTTCTAGCTTTTTAGGGTCGTCTTCTTCCAGCTCTGTATCAGGTCGGGCGGGAATGGCGGGTTCTATAGCGGTATCTGCTGTTTCTCCGAGGGGAATTATATGGATAACACCTCCTTGCTGAATGAACTGTTCTACGGCGGCCGCCAAGTCCAGTAGGTGTGCATGTTTAAGTGTGGGGTGGGAGACTTTTTTGTTCACGATGATATACCTGTTATTGGTATCAATGATGGGAGTGGCCACGGCATAAGATGTCACTCGCTTTAATCCGGTTGTGTCGGAAAAACAAGTGATCTTGAATGGCCAGGTATTAAGTGGTCGAGTTTAGTCAGTTCGACTCAATAACCAATGGGGGTGTGCTGGATCGCCGTCAGCATAATGCGCTGACTGAGTAGGCGACTTTGCCCAGTGATTCAATTAGGCAGTGCATGTAGGGTTTTAATAAAATCGCTGCTGATAAAAAGTAACGATTGGTAATGGATTTTGCAAGTGAAAAAAGTGCTTTACATAAATTGCTTCGCGAACAGCATGAGGTTCTTACATGAGGGCGGTCGGTATTCTTTATATGGCGTAGTACGTTTCCTCTTCGTAGTGTGAGGTATAGCTAGAACTCAACGAATAGCATTAACTTGTGGTCGGACGAGCTTTCTGTCTCCGTGATGCATACGGTTTTCTTGCAAAGTCAGTATGATTTCCACCTTCTGTGTGGCTCAGTAATGGTTCATGTGTTGAGGTGGGTTTCAAGTCGGCCGCGCAAACGTTCATCGCGATGAGGTAGGTTATTGGTGCGGGATAATTAGAAAAGCTGTTAAGTAATGTATAGGTTGAGTTGGGGTGTGGGGTTTTAGGACTTTTCTGAATACTATGTGGCTTTTTTCCTAAAATACATGAAGATAATAAAAAAACCTGTACGTGTGCATGGCTTTTTGATTCGACATGTGGGGATTTTTCTGGGAAGTCCGTAATAGAATCGGTAATAATTTATGACCGTTGTCCTGTGTGCTGTCTGACAATCCGACATATTCTGAATAGGTAGAAGATTGACGATATCGCTGCATCGGTGTGGCCACGGTTCACAGGCGCCATGTGCAGCGATCAGGTTCTAACCAGGCGGGATGACGCTCTCGGTTTTCAGTAGTGGCCTGATGCTATGTTTGTGCACCGATGGATCGGAGCGCGCACTGGATATGTCAGGTCCCGGTTTTTTTCGGCGGATATTCCCAAAGAAAATTGCGGTATGGATTGATTTATTTAACGAGATATTGCGCCGGTGCTTGACCAATCGTTGATTATTCTATTACGTGAATCACGATGCTGTAGGTCAGCAAATGAAGCCTTAACCATTTCATCCGCCCCTGAGGGTTGCCAATTGTCAAAAAGCTCAGAAAGTACATCGTGCATGGCGTCTTTTGTAGGATATATCTGTTGTATATGTAGGAATGGTCTCTGGCTGTTGGTCCTCGGGGGGGCACGCTATGCAAAGCACTAAACGACTAGGCTATTGTGCTGACTCTAAAAAATCGAACAGCGAAAATTGGACTTGCCCATGAATAAAGTGCTGATCGTGGATGATCACCCCGTCATTCGCCTTGCTGTACGCATGCTAATGGAGCGCCATGGCTATGAGGTCATCGCGGAAACGGATAATGGCGTGGACGCCTTGCAGCTGGCTCGCGAGCATTTGCCGGATATCGTTATTCTTGATATAGGGATCCCCAAGCTGGATGGCCTGGAGGTTATCGCTCGTCTGACGGCCATGACGTTACCTTTCAAGGTGCTGATTCTGACCTCGCAAGCTCCAGGGCATTTTTCCATGCGCTGCATGCAGGCAGGTGCTGCCGGTTATGTTTGCAAGCAACAAGACCTTACTGAGTTACTGAGTGCTATCAAAGCGGTGTTGTCGGGCTACAGCTATTTCCCCAACCAGGCCCTTCACACCGTGCGCTCAAGCCTGGGTAATGCCAGTGAGGCAGACATGGTCGATCGGCTGTCAGGTCGAGAAATGATGGTGCTGCAGCAACTGGCTCGCGGTAAAACCAATAAAGAAATCGCTGATGGAATGTTTCTGAGCAATAAAACCGTCAGTACCTACAAGACACGCTTGTTACTCAAACTCAACGCCCACTCATTGGTCGACTTGATTGAGCTGGCCCAGCGTAATGGTCTGGTCTGAGGCAGCGTTTCATTGCGTTCAGGGATAGCCGGAATATTGGATAGAGAGGGCAGGTTCTGCCGCCGCCACACATGGAAATCGCAAAGTCGCTAAAGCCTCTCGCGAGTGAGAGGCTTTAAACGGTCAAACGCTTGGGGGGCAAAGACCGCTTTCCAACAGCCGGCGGGGAGGCTGATGCTTTACAGGTCGAAGTCGTAATCGGCCAGTTGCTTTTGCAAACGTCGTTCTTCCAGAAGATTGTCTATAGTCCGGCGCTTACTCAAATTGGTCTTGGCCTGCTCCACAGGTGTCTGCGTATCCTCATCCGTTTCGACTGCAACGAAGTCGTCTTCTATGTCTAGTTGCTCTTTGCCAGTGCTCATAAAGTGACTCCAGGCTTAGGCTGTCATTGGCGCACCTTATAGCGACAATCCTGGGCTGGGTAAAAAAGATTTTTTCAATCGATCGCCTAATAAAACCTCTATCACTCAATCGTCAGAGGTCTTTTGCTTGTATTCGCAGAGGTCTTCGATTCTGCAGCTGCCACAGCGCGGCTTTCGAGCCTGGCAAACATAACGCCCATGCAGGATGAGCCAGTGATGAGCATCGAGCAGGAAATCCTTTGGAACAAATTTCATCAGTTGCTTTTCTACCTCGACCACATTTTTGCCGGGCGCGATGCCTGTGCGATTACTGACGCGAAAGATATGCGTGTCAACCGCCATGGTCAGTTGGCGAAAGGCGGTGTTAAGAACAACGTTGGCGGTTTTGCGCCCGACGCCCGGTAAGGCCTCTAGCGCTTCGCGGGTCTGTGGTACCTGGCCGCCGTGCAGTTCGACCAGCATTCTGCAGGTCTCGATGACGTTTTTTGCTTTGCTGTTGTAGAGCCCGATGGTTTTTATGTACTCGGACAACCCCGCCACGCCCAGGTCGTAAATCGCTTGGGGGGTATTGGCCACCGGATACAGGCGTGCAGTGGCTTTGTTCACCCCGACATCTGTCGCTTGGGCCGAAAGAATCACGGAGATCAGCAGTTCGAACGGTGAGCTGTAGGCCAATTCGGTTTTAGGTTCCGGATTGTCTTCGCGCAGGCGACGGAAAATTTCCAGGCGTTTTGCGGCATTCATGGGTGAAGCGTTTCCTTGGAAGCGGAGAGTCGATCAATGTTCTTGGCGTCAGGCATTCGATTTGGACTTGAGCGGCTTGCCCAGGCGTTTCTTGCAGCCAGAAGCAGTCCTAGCAGGATAAATCCTCCGGGCGTCAGGAGTGCAAGGTGTAGCCCTCCAGTGAGCACATTAATTTCCCAGTGCGTTGCGCTTGCGCCAAACAACCACTGGGCATGGCTGAACAAGGTGCCGTTGCCCAGCAATTCGCGCAGTAACCCAAGGATCAGCATCAATACGCTGAACAGAGTGATAAGCGTTGGAAACGCTTGAATTTGATCGTCAGCCACGTTGACTGCACGTTCGTTCAGCATGCAATGAATGCCAATCAATGCCAGGTAAATCCCTAGCCCCTGATAGAACGCTAGCGCTTGCGCCTGCAAAATCAGCTCAGTGCAACTGACGAGCGCTGCAGCCACCAGTGTACTGGCGAGCAGACGCGAGCCGGGGTTCAGTAGGGGGCGCATCCACCTGACTAACGCAACGTGCAGGCCGACGACGATCCATAGGACCAACAATAGCCCCATTGCCCGCACGAGCGAATCAGTGACGCCCAGGAGGGGTGTCAGGCTCAGCGGGCCAAGAAGGGGGCTGAAGTCGTTGTTCTGTTGCGCTCGCTCGCTCATGGCGGGTTACCTGTGGATGGCGACAGGAGTTGCGCTCGATTGGCATCGAAGAATTGCAGTGTTTCGTGGATCGCACGGGTGGTGGCTCGAGAAGTAATCGTCGCCCCCGCGATCTGATCGAATTGTCCGTTGTCTTTTTTCAATGCCCAACCCGACTCTGCCGGGTCATTCGTTGATTTGCCGAGAAACCCAGCCAGCCAGCCAGGTTCGGTAGCGATACGCGCGCCCAGACCCGGTGTTTCGCTTTGCTTGAGGGCTTTTACACCGATCAGTTTGCCATTGGCCGAGACGCCAATCAGCAGTTCGATGCTCCCGGAGTAACCCTGCGTCTGGCTTTGGAAAATGATGGCGCTGGGTTGATCACCCAGTGTTGCAAGATACGCGGCGATGACTGTCTGGGGTGCAGATGTGCGCTCAGGCAGGGTTAGAGGGTGTCGCAAAGGATGATTGTCATAGCTATCTGGAGGCAGGATCGATAGAAACGATTGAGCCTGAGCGGCCTCTCGCGCTGCAATGATTTGCCCACTTGCGCCGTGTTGCAGAGCGATCGTCAGGCCCGCCCCGACGCAGGCGAGGAGGGTGATGATCAACACGCTGAGGGTTCTGGAGGGTTTATTCATGACGCGGTTCCGGTTTTTCTTCGGAGGGCCTCATTCGCTCCAGGCGTTCCAGCGCGGGCACTGTGAGGTTCATCAACAGCACCGCGAAAGCAACCCCGTCGGGGTAGGCTCCCCACGTGCGGATCAGGTACGTGATCACTCCCACACCAACGCCAAACAACAGCCGCGCACGGGGGCTTTTGGGGCCGGACACCGGTTCTGTCGCGATAAAGAACGCGCCGAGCATGCTCGCACCCGTCAGCAGGTGAAACAGTGGCGAGCCGTGGGAATCCGACCCCGAACCGTTCCAAAAGAGCAGGCTGATGATGAACAGACTGCCGAGCATTCCCACAGGTGCATGCCAGGTGAACACCCGCTGTTTGAGCAGGAACGCACCGCCCGCGAGGAATGCCAGGTTGAGCCATTCCGCACCTCTGCCACCGAACCGGCCGAACGACGGGTTGCTCGCGAACAGTTCGTCGATGGTCAGACTCTTGTTGATCCGCAACGCATCCAGCGCAGTGGCTTGAGCCCAGGCATCGGGTTGCGTGCTTGAGCCGAAACTGACGCCGAAAATCTGTTGCAGGCCGCCCATCAGATTCAGACCATGGGGCGCCGGCCAGTGATTCATCTGTTGCGGAAACGACACCAGCGCCATGGCATACCCAAGCATGGCCGGGTTGAACGGGTTTTTACCCACACCGCCGAACAGGTGCTTGCCACATAGCAGCGCAAAGCCGCTGGCCAGCAAGGTCAACCACCATGGCGAATACGGTGGCAGGGCAAAGGCCAGCAGGGTTGCACTCACCAATGCACTGCCGTCGCTCAGGGACGGCTTGAGCGGCTGTTGGCGTAGCGTGAGTGCCGCGGCTTCTACCGCCAGGGCCATGCTGGCTGCCAGTAGCCAATTGATCACAACGCCCCAACCATAAAACCACAGCAGGGTCAGTGCGCCGGGCACCGTGGCCAGTAACACCAGTACCATGGTTTTTTGCAGGCGTTCGCTGAACTGTTCGGCCATGCTCATTTTTTCAGCCGTGCTGGGGCCCTCAGGCTTTGGCATGAGTGCTGACCTCAGGTTGCGCCTGAACCGTCGCTTCGAGCGTGATCAAGGTGTGCTCGGCGGCTTCGAATTCGCGCTGCAGTACAACCAGCTGTGCTTGCTGTTCAGCGGTTGGGGGATGGCCGAAGGCCTTGAGCGACTTGTTCAGCTGCGCCCGGCTCATGGCCAGGGCAATCTTGGCCTTTTTCAGGGCTTGGTCATTGGCGGCGGCTTTCTGCGCTCGAATGCGCTCGATGGCAGACTGTACGGGGTTGAGCGGGGCGGTGGTCGTTGTTACGGGTGTTTGAGTCGGGCGTTGTGAGCGGGCCAATCGTTCGGCCTGTTTGTGTTCTTCTTCGTGGCGCAGCCGGTCGTTGCGCAGCTCGAAGCGTCGGCGCGCATGGTTCCGCTTGCTGGCGCGGGCCTGTTGCTGTTCGCTGCTGAGCGCGAGGCTGCCAACGATGGGTATCACGCTGAGCGGCAACGGGTGCATTTCGATGCAATCCACTGGGCAAGGCGCCACGCACAGGTCGCAACCGGTGCACTCATCGACGATGACGGTGTGCATCAGCTTGGCCGCGCCCACGATGGCATCCACCGGGCAGGCCTGAATGCATTTGGTGCAGCCAATACATTCGGCTTCACGGATGAATGCAATCTGCGACGGTGCGGGGCCGCGCTCAAGGTCCAGTTGCACGACAGGTACTTTCAGTAGTCGAGCGAGCGCGGCGATGGTTTCGTCACCGCCAGGCGGGCACTTGTTGATCGCTTCGCCGCTGGCAATCCCCTCGGCGTAGGGCTTGCAGCCGGGATGCCCGCACTTGCCACACTGCGTCTGTGGCAACAGCGCGTCGATAGATTGGATCAGGTTCATGGTTTGACCAGCCCACTGAAGCCGAGAAAGGCCAGGCCCATCAGGCCGGCGCTGATCAGCTCGATGGGGACTCCGCGAAAAGGCAGTGGAACGTCTTGGGTTTGAATGCGTTGACGAAGATCGTGAAACAGACTCAGCACTAACCAAAAGCCCAGTCCGGCCCCAAGGCTCAATGCCAGCGTGAGGAAAATCCCCTTGTCTGCCTGCGTGCTCAGCAGCGAGAGCCCGAGGATCCCGGCATTGCTCAGCAGTAGCGGCCACAGCCCGTTGAGTGGCAATCGCGGCAATAATCGAGACAGCAGGGACAAGCCGGGCATGATCGACAGCACGGCGACCGGCAGTAACACAAACAAGCGCAGATACGTCAGTTCCAGCGGCATCAGCAGATAGCGGTACAGCAGGTAACTGAGGAGCGTGCTTAAAAGCATGATCCAAACGGTCGCAATGCCCAGTGCATGCACCTGCCAGCGGGAGAAGTCTGCTGGGTGCGAGGCCTGGAGCAGCGAATCAACCCCAAGTGGTAATTGCAACACAAAGTTGTTGATCAATGCTGCGCTGATGAGCGTGAGGATGAGATCGGTCATGATCGTGCCGGGGGATCGAGCAGGCGAGAGGGGGGCCTTTAAGGAAGATAGTACCCGGCAAAGAAGCAGGTCGTACTTCTTGCACGAAAAAGCCCACGAACAGCACTGTTCGCGGGCTTTTTATTGGGCTTACTTGATGCGTTGACCAGGCTTGGCGCCGCTGTCCGGGCTGAGCAGGTAGATTTCTTCACCACCAGGGCCTGCCGCCATCACCATGCCTTCGGAGATGCCAAAGCGCATTTTGCGTGGTTTGAGGTTGGCGATCATCATCGTCAGGCGACCTTCCAGCTCGGCTGGATTTGGGTAGGCGCTTTTTATCCCGGAAAAGACATTGCGCTGTTCGTCGCCAATGTCCAGGGTCAGACGCAGGAGCTTGTCGGCGCCTTCAACGTGTTCGGCCTTGAGGATCAGGGCCACGCGAAGGTCCACGGCTTCGAATGCGCCGAAGTCGATCTCTGCGGCCAATGGTTCTTTCACCAGTTCGCCATTACCTTGTGGGGCAACGGAGGTCTGGCTGGCGGTCAGGTCTTCTTTCGAGGCGTCGGTCATGGCTTGCACTTTTACGGGGTCGATTCGTGTCATTAGCGGCTGGAACGGATTGAGCTGATGATTGCTCAGTAGCGTCTGGTGGTCGTTCCAGGTCAGTGGCGCGACGTTCAGGAAGGCCTCTGCATCGGCAGCCAGGAGCGGCAACACCGGTTTGAGGAAAATCACCAGTTGGCGGAACAGGTTGATGCCCAGCGCACAAACAGCCTGGACTTCGTCTTGCTTGCCTTCCTGCTTGGCTAGCGACCAGGGTGCTTTTTCTGCGATGTACGCATTGGCGCGGTCAGCCAGGCCCATGATTTCGCGCATGGCCCGGGCAAAGTCGCGCGTTTCGTACGCGTCGGCGATGCTGGGTGCGGCGGTGAGGAAGGCGTCGGTCAATTCTGGCGCGGCATTGCCTGCGACCAGCACGCCGGCATTGCCTTTGTGGATGAAACCGGCACACCGGCTGGCAATGTTGACCACTTTGCCGATCAGGTCGGAGTTGACCTTCTGCACGAAGTCTTCCAGGTTCAGGTCCAGGTCGTCGACGCCCCGGCCGAGCTTGGCGGCATAGTAATAGCGCAGGTATTCCGGCGACAGGTTGTCCAGGTACGTACGGGCCTTGATGAAGGTGCCGCGCGATTTCGACATTTTCTGGCCGTTGACGGTCAGGTAGCCGTGGACGTTGATTGCGTTTGGCTTACGGAAGCCTGCACCTTCGAGCATGGCTGGCCAGAACAAGGCGTGGAAGTTGATGATGTCCTTGCCAATGAAGTGGTACAGCTCGGTGGTGGCATCCTTGGCCCAGTAAGCATCGAAGTCCAAATCAGGGCGACGTGCGCAAAGGTTCTTGAAGCTGGCCATGTAACCAATGGGCGCGTCCAGCCAGACATAGAAGTACTTGCCCGGCTCGCCTGGAATCTCGAAACCGAAATACGGCGCATCGCGTGAGATGTCCCACTGTTGCAGGCCTGCATCCAGCCATTCGGCGATTTTGTTTGCCACGGCATCCTGCAATGTGCCGCTGCGGGTCCAGCTTTTGAGCATCGCATCGAAGTCTGGCAGCTTGAAGAAGAAGTGCTGGGACTCTTTCAATACCGGTGTCGCACCGGAAATCGCTGATTTCGGATCTTTCAGGTCGGTCGGGGCGTAGGTTGCACCGCATTTTTCGCAGTTATCGCCGTACTGATCTTCCGTGCCGCATTTAGGGCAGGTGCCCTTGATGAAGCGGTCGGCCAGGAACATCTGCTTTTCCGGGTCGAAATACTGGGTAATCGAACGGGTTGCGATATGACCTGCGTCGCGCAAGCGGGTATAGATCAGGCTCGACAACTCACGATTTTCGTCAGAATGAGTCGAGTGGAAGTTATCGAAATCCACCAGGAAGTCGGCAAAGTCGGCGCTGTGTTCAGCCTTTACATTGTCGATCAGCTGTTCTGGGGTGATCCCTTCCTTTTCAGCGCGCAGCATGATCGCCGAGCCATGGGCGTCGTCCGCGCAGACATAAATGCACTGATTGCCGCGATGCTTCTGGAAGCGCACCCACATATCGGTCTGGATGTACTCAAGCATATGGCCAAGGTGAATTGATCCATTGGCATAGGGCAGGGCGCTGGTGACGAGAATCTTGCGTGGCTCGGACATGGGGCTCGGCTACTTGAAGTGAAACGGAGGTCGGTCACTATAAAGGTCTGGGCGATATATTTCACCCCGTTGGCAAGCATTGCCCACGATCAGCCAACTGATCGGCAGGGTGTGAAAGCATGCCGGCAACTTTCATAACGGGTAGGATAGCCTTCTGTTTTACTCAGTCTTTTTACCGGGAGTAGCCATGAGCGCCGTCAATCGCACAGCGGTGGAAGCCGTGCTTCGCCAATATACCGACCCTTACTTGAATCAGGATCCTCTCAGCGCTGGCTGTGTGCGTGCCATCGATATTCAGGGCGATCGCGTCAGCGTTCAGCTTGAGTTGGGTTATGCCGCCGCCCTGTTCAAGAATGGCTGGGCGCAAATGCTGAAAATGGCTATCGAAGGGATCGAGGGTGTGTCCTCGGCCAATGTCGACGTTCGCAGCGTGATCACTGCGCATAAGGCACAGGGACAAATCCCGGGTCTGGCCAATGTGAAGAACATCGTTGCCGTCGCTTCAGGTAAAGGCGGTGTGGGTAAATCCACTACCGCCGCAAACCTGGCGCTGGCGCTGTCCCGCGAAGGCGCACGGGTCGGTATTCTCGATGCCGATATCTATGGTCCGAGTCAGGGTGTGATGTTTGGCATCCCGGAAGGCACGCGGCCGAAGATCAAGGATCAAAAATGGTTCGTGCCCATCGAGTCCCATGGCATCGAAGTCATGTCCATGGCATTCCTGACCGATGACAACACGCCGATGGTCTGGCGCGGGCCAATGGTGTCTGGCGCGCTGCTGCAACTGATTACGCAAACAGCGTGGAATGATCTGGATTATCTGGTCATCGATATGCCGCCTGGCACCGGTGATATCCAGCTGACACTGGCACAGAAAGTCCCTGTGGCAGGCGCTGTGATTGTCACCACCCCGCAGGATCTGGCGTTGCTGGATGCCAAGAAAGGCGTCGAGATGTTCCGTAAGGTCAACATTCCGGTGTTGGGTGTCGTGGAAAACATGGCCGTGCACATCTGCTCCAATTGCGGTCACGCGGAGCACCTGTTCGGAGAGGGGGGTGGTGAGAAGCTGGCGGCGCAATACGACGTCGAGCTGTTGGCGTCATTGCCACTGTCGATCGTGATTCGCGAACAGGCGGACAGCGGCAAGCCGACAGTGATCGCCGATCCGGAAAGCCCGATTGCCATGGTCTATCAGGAACTGGCTCGTCACGTAGGTGCGCGAATCGTCTTGCAGGAAGCTCAAACCCAGGCGATGCCGAACATCACCATCAGCGACGACTGAACTGTCGATGTCGTGGGCATCCAGCCGGGTGCTCACGCTATTGGCGCAACACCTTTACATTTCTTACGATACATAAAAGCCTCCACACCCCCTCTGCGGATCTGAATACGCAGAGGGGGTGTGGAGGCTAGTGCGTTACGTTTGACGCCGTATCACCGCGCGATGGTCTTGGTCTGTATGCCCATTTCCAACACGTTGGAACGGCCGTAGACGTCTTCGAAACGTTCGATGTCGTCTTCGCCCAGGTAGCTGCCGGATTGGACTTCAATGATTTCCAACGCGATTTTGCCTGGGTTTTTCAAGCGGTGGACCGAGGCTATCGGGATGTACGTGGATTGGTTTTCGGTCAGCAGGAACACGTTTTCATCGCAGGTCACTTCGGCCGTGCCGGAGACGACGATCCAGTGTTCGGCACGGTGGTGGTGCATTTGCAGGGACAGGCAAGCGCCTGGTTTGACCGAGATGTGCTTGACCTGGAACCGGCCGCCCATGTCGACCGAATCGTAGGAACCCCAAGGTCGGTAAACCTCACAGTGGTTCTGGGTTTCGCTGCGACCCTGTTCGTTGAGGGTGTTGACCATCTGCTTGACGCCCTGAACCTTGTCCTTGTGGGCAATCATCATGGCGTCTTTGGTTTCGACCACGACAATGTTGTCCAGGCCAATGACCGAGACCAGTTTGCCATTGCCATGGATCATGCAGTTGCGGCTGTCCTGGATGACCACATCGCCTTTGGCGACGTTGCCGTGGACGTCTTTTTCCTGCACGTCCCACAGCGATGACCAGCAACCGACATCGTTCCAGCCAGCGGTGAGCGGAACCACGCAGGCGCGCTGGGTTTTTTCCATCACGGCATAGTCGATGGAATTGTCCGGGCAGCAGGCGAAGGTGGCTTCATCGATGTCGATGCTGTCGCCGTCACGGCTACTGCGCTCAAGGGCCAGCATGCAGGTGTCGTAGATGTCCGCGTCGTGCCTTTTCAGCTCTTCCAGGTAACGGCTGGCGCGGAACAGGAACATGCCGCTGTTCCAGAAATAACCGCCAGCCTTAACGAACTCGGTGGCGCGTTTTTCGTCAGGTTTTTCGACGAAGTGCGAAACGCGGCTCACACCTTCAGGCAGCAACACATCGTTGGTCGACTTGATGTAGCCATAGCCGGTTTCAGGTTTGGTCGCCGGTACGCCGAACAGCACCATTTCGCCGCGTTCAGCCGCGACGGTCGCCAGGGCGAGGGCACGTTGCAGGGCTTTTTGATCGTCGATGACGTGGTCGGCCGGCAGCACCAACATCAGTTCATCACGGCCTTCGCTCAGTAGCATCATCGCAGTGATCGCGACAGCCGGTGCGGTGTTGCGGCCGAAGGGCTCGAGCAAGATGGCCTGGGTTGCCAGCTTCAACGTATCCAGTTGCTCGCTGACGATGAAGCGGTGGTCCTTGTTGCAGACCACGATAGGGTCCTGCATACCGTCGAACTTCAGGCGCTCGAGGGTTTGCTGGAACAGGGTATGTTCGCCGGTCAGTGCCAGGAACTGTTTAGGGAACTGTTTGCGCGAAAGCGGCCAGAGTCGTGAACCGCTACCACCTGACAAGATTACTGGAATCATTTTGTTTCTCCAAAAGTCTTCAAAAAGGCTGTACGTCGTTTTCTGTCGTTTCAGTCTTGTTGTTGTTCCGTACCCGCCGGCCCTCGTTTGGCTAAGAAGTCCAGGGCCGGCTGTTTCAATGGGTTAGCGAGTCGCGACCGGGGGTTTTACCCATACCGGCGACAGGCTGCTGCCGCTGCCGGTGACATACAGCACGGCGGCTTCGCCACGCTCCAGGGCAACCGGTTTGAGGTCGCTGACTTTCTTGTCACCGTCGTACAGCGCCAGGCTGACTTTCACCGGGTTGATTTCACGGTCGCCACGGCCTTTGGCAGCGACGGCCGGGATCACGTCAGTCTTGCCATCGGCCGTTTTCAAGGTCAGCGCTTTGTCGCTGAGGTTCTGCACGCGAACCAGGGATTTCTGTTTGTTCTTGAACGGCGGCTCTTCCACCAGTTGCGGCGTGCCGCTGGTGTTGCTGACGAGGGTGTAATAGTGATCACTGGCCAGTTTCACCGGCAGGGTCTGGCTGCCGACCTTGGCGCTGTAGTCGCCCTGGGGCATGAAGCTGAAGGCACTGCTGGCCAACGGCGCGATTTCGTTGAGGTTGGTGTTACCCACGTTGGCGCTGACTTCCGCGTTGCTGGCGTTGTAGACCCGGATGAACGTCGAGCCTTTAGGCGCGGTCGGGCCGTAGAGCGCAGAGTCGCCACCGGCGAAAGCTTGCATGGAGAACAGGCCGATACCGGCAACCAGTGCGCAGGTTTTCAACAGGCTTTTTTTGGTTGAGCCGGTTTTGGACAAACGAAGTGGGGTGGTCTGTAAGGTCATGGGAAGGTCCTCTCAGTTTTGCGCCCGGTTGGGCGACTCGGATTTGTTGGCGTTAAGTGCCAAATTTTGTTGAGGGTCGCGAGCGTGTTTAAGGTGGGCGATCCACTGTGGATCGAACTCGCCAAGGTCGTTGTGAGCAGGCAGATAACGTTCCGGAAACTCCCAGATCAGCACCTGTGGCGGGCTGTTCTTGAACGCGTCGGTTTGCAGGTACTTGAGCATGGGCAGAATCGGGCCATGGCCGTCTTCGGCGTAATTGACCACGTCGCTGTGCAGCGCTTGCTTCAAGGCGCCAAGGAAGTTCCAATTCGGGTTGGCGCTATAGCTAGTGCCGACCAGCCCTACCGCGACTTCGCTGTCGGCGAACAGGGCATCGCCGCCTTCAGCCTCGGCCTGGGCCGGATTAGTGCTGCGTTGTTGCAGCTGATCCGGTTTAGGTAGCAGGTTGCTGAACAGCGGGTCCAGTGGCAGGAAAGTGGTCAGATCGCCCTTGTACGGCGCGGTCTCTTTGGCCACGGTGACGAACTTTTCAGGTTCGCCGCTCAAAGGCGTTTCCGTGCTGATGACCGTGCCTAGCCGTTGAGCGACGACATCGGCGCCCATGGGTGTCCAGTGAGTGTCCGTGCGCAGGAACACCGGGCCGATCTGCTTTGCGGTTTGCAGCGGTGTCAACAGGTCAGGGGCAATAATGCCGGCGTTCGCCACTTGCGCATGGAACTGTTGATACAGATCGGCATGCAGCGCAGCCGGGGTGTTGTTGCCGATGTGTTCCGGGTACAGGCGGGTTTTTGCCGGCACGATGGCCAGCACCAGCTGCGTGCCCTGTTTTTCCAAGGCATCGCGCACGCCCTGGATCAGCGCCAGGTTGTCTGCTTCGTTCTGTTCGCCATTGACCACGGGGTCGAATTCTTCATCGCTGTACAACCATTGATCGCTGCCCAGCACCACGCCGGGACGACCTTCGTTGAACAGTTTGAAATCCAGCGCGGCCCAGAGGTTGGTGCCCAGGCGTTTGATCGGGAACTCATCGTCGTAATGAGTCTCCGCTGCCTTGGTCCAGCGTCCGTTGAGCACGGTGGTCTCGGCGGAAGTCGAGAAGCTGCCGAAGCTGCGCAGCGACCAGGCACCCAGTGCCAACAGGATGGCGAGGAACAAGGCTATGTAGAGGATGCGTAATGATCGGGTCATGGCAGGCTCCTCAAAACTGGAAGTAAAGGAACGGCGAGAAACTTTGCGCCGAGAGCTTGAGGATCGATGCCACAAACAACAGCAACACCAGGGTTCGCATGGCATAACGCGGCCAGTCCGCGACCCAGAACGCAGGCTGCACTTGAGCCTCGGTGCCGACGGTGTAACCCGGCAGGTGAATGCTGTTCGGCTGATCGCCAGGGACTGCTTTGATCATCCCCGGTTGAGCTGTTGCGGGACCGTTGGCCTCGGTGCTCTCTTCGCCGGCAGCAGGTTTCGCACTCTTGATCTGGCCGGCTTTAGGTCGGTTGGCGTAGAAGTCACGCAGACCGAAGAACGCCAGTGTCATGTACGCCACGATCAGTGTTGCCACTTGCAGGCCGGTGAGGCTGGCGCGGTTAAGTTCCGACAGTTGCCATTCACCGAAGCTGAACATCGCGCCGTACATCCGAGCAGCAACGTGGAGGTTTTCCGAGCGGAAAATAACCCAGCCCATGATCACCAGCAGGAAGGTCAGCGCCCAGCGGATCGGGTTGAAACTGCGCTGGTTAGTGTTCAGCCCCAGTGCTTTTTCGATGGCCAGCCACATGCCGTGCCAGGCGCCCCACACGATGTAAGTGATGTTCGCGCCGTGCCACAGACCACCCAACAACATGGTCAGGAACAGGTTGCGGTAAGTGGTCAAGGTGCCCCCGCGGTTACCGCCCAAGGTGATGTACAGGTAGTCACGCAGCCAGGTGGACAGGCTGATGTGCCAGCGCCGCCAGAACTCGGTGATCGACTGGCTGATGTACGGCTGCTTGAAGTTCTCCATGAAGCGGAAGCCCATCATCAGGCCCAGGCCGATGGCCATGTCGCTGTAGCCGGAGAAGTCGAAATACAGCTGGGCGGTATAGGACAGGGCGCCGAGCCAGGCATCGCCGGTGGTCGGGTGCTGCAAGGCGAAGCAGTGGTCGGCGACCACGGCCAGGGTGTCAGCGATGAACACCTTCTTGATGAAACCCTGCATGAAGCGCGTGGCGCCTTCGGAGAACTTGTCCAACGTGTGCGTGCGATTGTTGAACTGGTCGGCCAGGTCACGGAAGCGCAACACCGGGCCTGCGATCAAGTGCGGAAAGATCGCGACGAACGCGGCGAAATCGATCAGGTTGCGTGTGGCCGGTGTGTCGCCACGGTAGACGTCGATGATGTAGCTGATCGACTCGAAGATGTAGAAGGAGATCCCGATCGGCAGCAACACATGGGTCAGGATGAACGGCTCCAGACCGAGCGAGGTCATCATTGCGTTGATGCTGTCCACGCCGAAGTTAGCGTATTTGAAGTAGCCCAGGATGCACAGATCCACCGCCACGCCGAGCAACAGCCAGCGCTGTGCCGGTTTGGTGCGTACGCCTGCCGCGCCGACTTTGAGGCCGATCCAGTAGTTCCACAGGGTCACGCCGACGAACAACGCCAGGAAATCCACTCGCCACCAGGCATAGAACGCATAGCTGGCAATCAGCAACAGCAAGTTGCGATAGCGTTGCCCACTCAAGTAGTACAAACCGAGGAAGATCGGCAAGAACAAGAACAGGAACACATTGGATGAGAAAACCATCCTTATCTCTCCGTTGGTTCAACAGTCAAGGGCCGCAGCCCCCCCAAACCCCCCCACCAAAAACAGGGGGGTGTATTGCCATCCTTGTAGGAGCGAATTCATTCGCGAAGGCGGTCTGTCAGACAGACCGTGTTGCCCCCCTTCGCGAATAAATTCGCTCCTACAGGATTTCAGCCAATCCCAAGCGGTGTGTCAGCTCACAAACCTTTGTTGCCTTTCTCATGCGACGGATCGAAAACCCTGGTCAGGTCGCCGCCAAGACGGAAGGTCTTGAACGGTTCCATCTTGTGTTTTTGATCCAGCACGTCGGCCTTGCAGGTGTAGAGCGAGCAGTAGGGTTCGAGCCAGGCGAACTTGCTGTCGACCTTCAGATCGGTCATGTCCTGTTTCTCGCCGTTGCGCTGGGTGAAGCTGTCGGAATCCTTGATCCCGCTCAGTACCCTTTCACCCAGACGCTGCAATGCACCGTTGTTTTCCGGGCGCAGGTCGAGGCCGTTGGCCTGGGCAAAGCTGGCGATCATCGCCATCGGCGGCAGGGCGTAGTTGTGATACGACAAGGCGCGCTGTTTGCGTTTCATCTCGTTGGGCAGGAAGCCGTCTTTGTCGATCTGATTGGCGCCGATGCGGTATTCCTTCACCGACCAGTCGAACAAATCACGTCGATTGGTCACCACCGACGTGGCCATCACCGACCAGGCAGCCCAGTAGGTGTGGTTGTTGTTCTTGTCCAGCGGCAGGTTGTCCCAGTCGCTGACCACCTGATCGGCCAGTTTGCTGAACCAGGTCTCGATGATTTGCGCTTGCTCCTGACGAGCCGCCATTGGGTGCGAATCGGAGAACTTCAGGCGCAGGTAAGCCGAGGACATGCTGCCCAGGGCCCATTTGCGCATCGACTTGCCTGTGTGGTTGAAGTCCTGGGACTCCAGCGCACCGGCCTTGGCCCACGTAGTGAGCAGGTTCAAGGCGCAGTCGAGCTGTTCCGGGCGACCGTCACGCATGTACTGCATGACGATTTTGCTGGTGTCACGCTCTAGCTTGGTAATGTCGGAAGTGGCGTCCCTGAAGGCTTTTTCCGAGACCTCGTTCAGGGTCGAACGGGCCTTGTCCGAGCCTTCGTACTTGCTACGAAACACCAGTTTGTCGGTGTACGGCTTGGGGATCGCATCGCAGGTGAATTTGTTGTCACCGCTCTTGACCTTCTCAATGCCGGCGAAGTAGCCCTGTGGCGGAACCAGCGACTGGGCGGCAGAAGCAGCATCGGTCGCAGACAGCAGCGCCACGGCGAGCAGGGTAGGGAGCATCATTTTTCGAGTGTGCATATAGGCCTCATAATCCGGCTTGCGCGGTATTTTGCGCAGGGCTTTGGAACACGTTGCGTTTGCATATTTTCGCGTCGACTTGCTGAGGTGCAGTGCCCGCTTCCGGGCCCTGTACTTCCACTGCGAGCAACTGCTGGTTAGCCCAGTCCTTGTCGTCGCGCAGCTCAAAGGCGAAGCGCCCGTCTGTATCGGAGGTTGTCGGTTTTTCGATTTTCAGGTCCTCATGCCGGCCATTCATGTACCAGAGCGTGGCGTGTAAGGTTTTTACCGACGTGTCGGCAAAGCGAATGTCGACCTGATTGCTGCCGTTGCGCACATCCTTGATGCCGTTTTTGCCATTGACCAGAAGCTCATTGGGCCCGGTTTTTAGCGTGGCGCTCTGGCTCATGATCGCCTCCTTGCCTTCGCAGCCGTTGTCGAGCATCGACATCATTTGCCGGTAGATGGTTTCTTGATCGAGGCGATACAGCGGCGAGAATTCCCAGATCAGAATTTTCGGTGGCTTTTTCTGGAAGTCGTCGCTGCCCAGGTATTGCAGCATCGAGCCTTCCAGACCGCCGCCAGGGAAGGCAACGTTGAGGACGTCCGCACCGATGTACTCTTCAAGGAAGCCGGCGAAGTTGTAGTTCTTGCCGCTGTGGCTGGTACCGACCAGGGTGATTTCCGGGTTGCCGGCGTCGCCGAACAGGTCGCCGTCGGCCGCTTCGCCCTTGGGCTCGGTCACGAATTGATCCATGTACTGGATCGAGTAGGTGTTGCCGCACAGTTGCGCGGCCATGTTGTGCAGGGTGCCGGTCTTGCCCATACGGCCCGATTTGTGGCTCTCGAATTCACGCTTGGGAATGTCAGCGAACCCAGGCACTTGCTTGACCTTTTCAGCAACGATTTTCGCCGTGCGCTGAGCGCCGTAAGGCGTCCAGTGTTGGTCGCCACGGAAGTAGAAATCGTGGCCTTGCTCTTCCTTGGTCGAGGGTTCATTGGTCAAGGGCGACAGGTCGGGCACCCAGTACCCCATCTTGCTGAAACGACCGAGCATGGCCTGGTAGTTTCTCAGCGCCGTCTCGTAGTCGAACTTGTCGCGATCAGTCGGAAACAGCTTGTTGCGGTCGACCAGACCACGGGTCGGTTGGTACACAACCACCAGCTCGACACCTTTGCTTTTGAAGGCATCGTGCAGTTCTTTCATGCGCCGATAGCCTTCGGGCGTGGTGTCGAATTGGGTACGCAGGTCTTCCTGGGTACGGAATAACCAATCGCCCTGAGCCTGCACCAGCGTGGTGAAGTTTTGCTGATAGCGAGTAGTGTAGTTCTTCGCGTCCAGGGCCTCGGGGCAAATGTTGCAGCACGGTGCGGCGGTGTACGTCGGTGCGTGTGCTTCATCGGCGCGTACGCCGTTCGAGGCTGCGAAGATGGCTGCCGTGAGGCCCGAGAGGCTGAGTAGCTTGATCAATTGAGCGTGCATAAATAGGTTTCCTCAGTCCCGGAGTTGTGTCTGGCGTTCGACCGGGTCGATCAACACGGCTTTTTTCTGGCGAACCAGCAGGTCGAGAATTTCGTCCTGACGTTCACCGAGAATCCCGTTGAAGGTGATCCCGTTGGCCTTGGTCGGTGCGAGCATCGATACCCGATACAGCTCGACACTCAACGGCGAGTCGATGGACAGCGGGCCGGAGCCGTTGGCGGCCAGTTCACCGCCGACCACGATCAGCGATACCTTGGTATCGAAGGGGTCGAGCGAGATGTTACGGTCGGTGTCGCTCAAATCCTTGATGTGGCCGTAGACACCCATCAGACCGTTGGCCATGGAGACGTTTTCGTACAAACGGATATTCACGCTGTTACGCACACGAATCCCATGGCGACGGTTGTTGATGACGCGGTTGCCCCAGATCAGGTTGTCGCCGCTTTCGTACATCGTGATGCCGTCGGAATGGTTCTGAAAAATCTCGTTGTAAGCGATCAGGTTGTTCACGCTGTTACGGTCGATCACCACGCCTGACAGGTTGTTGTCGTAGCTGCGGTTGTTGAAGATGAAGCTGTCGTTGACCTCGCGGGAAATAATAATCCCGTGTTTTTTCTGGGTCCCGTAGACCGTGTTATCGGCAATGATCAGACCGTGGGAACGGTCATGCGGGTCGATGCCGTACACGATGTTGTCGCGGTAGGTATTGCCCTTGACCACCACGTCGCGCGCTTCATAGCAGTAGAAGCCGTACCACATGTCCGAGAACTCGGAACCGATGATCCAGCCGGTCGGTTGTGGACGCTTGAGTACTTTGGCCATGTTCGGCGTGTACTGGGAAATACTCACACCATAGGATTTGCTGTTGGCGTAGCCGAAGCTGGCAATCTTGGTATTGACGATGTAGGTCTCAGTACCGCCCCAGGACAGCAGGAACGGGCGGAACTCGTTCGGCTTGCGGAAGGTCGCCGGGCCGTTGTCGGCTTCGCGCCAGCCGGTGATCTTGGTGTCCCGGACAAACAGCTGGCCATCGTTGATCAGGAACGAACCGGCTTCCTGAGACAAGCGCAGCTCTTGAGTCTTGTTGTCGACTTCAAGGATGCCCTTGCGCCCAACCACAATCGGCAACCTGGCCAGGAATACACCGGGCGAGGTTTCGCTGAAGTACTGCTTGGGCAGACTTTTGGTCAGGTCACGCAGGTTGACGTAACCGTCTTCGATAAAGATCGCCTGGGGGATGCCATGCTGGCGCGCCACCCATTCGATCATCTTGTTATCGCCACCGATAAAGTCTTTCAGGGCATCTTCTTGCATCATGCGCCGGACGTTGATTTTGCCCGGTTTGCTGCGCACGATTTTCTTGGCGACAGCTTCGGCGGTGTAGCCGGAGATATCGGGCAGTTTAGGCTTGGCCAGGTCCAGCGGCGCGGAGGGCGGGCTGGTCACGGTGTAGGTTTTGGCCAGTTGCAGGCCTTTGGCCGGTGCAGCGGGGTTGGTCGCAGGCTCGGTCGCGGCAAAGGCCGCAGCGCTGGTCAGCAGCAATGCGCTGGCCAGCAGGCTCATGGAGCCTCTTATGGGTAAATTGTTCATCGCATCGCTCCCTTCTCGGCGTGCATCAGAAGCGCCAGATGACGTCGATAAAGGCGCGGTGCATGTACGAATCCACTGCTTTACCGTAAGCATCACCCGGCTTGAACACACCGCCACGGAAGCGCACCAGTGCCGACGGTTCATCGATGGATTGGCTCAGCGCCGCAGGTAACAGGCCCTGTTTGAAGTACTTGGTGACCACCAGATCCATCTCCTGACCGAGGTCTTTTTTCCCGTCCATCAGTGGCAGCGAGGTGCTGGATTCCACTCCATCGTCGGCGTTGTACGTATTCTCTACAGCGTTGATGCCGCTGCTGCCGACAGGCTTGCTGCCATCGACGCGCCAGAATTTGTGGTAAATCAGGCTGGCGTCGTAGTCTTCACGCAACATCCAGGAGCCGAACAGCGTGCCGGTTTGTACGTTTTGCATGCTGCCGCGAAAGGCCTCGCCGAAACGATGGATGCGCGAGCGGGTACCTGTGTAGTTCGAACGGTTGCTTTCCAGACCGGTTTGTTCGTAGTTGCCGCTGGCGCGGGCATAGGCCGCACCGACTTGCCAGTTAGGGTCCAGGCGCAGGCGCAGCCCCAGGTCAGTGGCCCAGCCATTGACGTTTTCGTCAGTTTTGTCGCCAGCGACACTCATCCCGTTTTGGCTCGAAGGATGGATCGAGTCGCGTTTGCCGTTCAGCCCGGTCAGGCTGGCCCAGTAGTTGACGGTATTGGTGTTGCGGTAGTTATAGGCGTCGCTGTTGGCTTCGATACCCAGCCAGGTCAGGTCGCCATTTTCGGTTTTGTCCAGGGAGTCGACTTGATCAAGGCCACTCTTGAGCTTGCCGTCATCGTGGGTGTGATGAGCGCGCACACCAGCCCATTGACCTGGCATCCACTGCGCAGAAATATCGCCATACACATGCAGGCGATCCTTGTCTTTAGGCGACAGTTCGGAGAGGTCGGTGCGGTATTCGCTGAAGCGTTCTGCTGCGCCGACGTTGGCCCGAAGTAACGTGGTGTCGAAGGTCCAGTTCAGGGCTTCGATGTTGGCGTCGCGCCACATGCCGTCGTCGTTGCGCAGGCGCTGACGACCCAAACGCAGTTGCTCGCCTGGATAAGGGGTCAGGCCTTTGTAGCCGATCCAGAACTCGCGCATGGCCAGGTAGTTTTTTTCGGGTTTGCGCTCATCGCTGCTGTTGTTCTTGTTTGACTGTTGCAGGGTATCGGTTTCGATAATGTCGGTCGAAGTGACCACCTGGCCCATGGCGTAGGCGCTCCAGTTTCCGCGCTCGCCGTAGGCCCACGGGCGCAGGTCCAGACCGACACCGTTGACACTGCCGCCTGAGCGGGTGCCAAGGTCGCGGTCGTCTTCGGACTGGCCGGTTGCTTTCACTTCCAGACCGAAGTTCTTGGTTTCGGTCAGTGCTTCTGCCAACACAGAGGTGGCCGAGAGCAGGGAAACGCTCAGCCCCAGTCCGGCTGTCATCCATAGATTCAACTTCATAGGGCTTCCTCGGCGTCTTCTTCTTGCAGCGCATGCAGGACCAGAGTGTTCTGGGCGGACGTACCCCGTACCTGTTGCTCTTGTTGCAACAGACGTTGGGCTTCGGCGCGCTGTGCAGGCGGCAGTTGTTCATTGAGTAGCTGGGCGAGATCGGTCGCGTCCTGGGTCGGAGCGTTCTGCTTTAGCGCCAGTTGACTGAACACATAGGCATTGAGCGGGTTGGGCAGGGTGCCCTTACCTTGGGAGAACAATTGCGCGAGGGCATAGTCGGCGCTGTTCTGCCCGCCGCGAGCGGCTATCAAGAGTTGCTCGACGGCCTTTTGCGAATAGACCTGACCGAGGTAACCCCGGCGGTAGATCTGGCCCAGGTAGTAGTGCGCGGCGATTTCGCTGCCGGCGGCTTTTTGCAGATGCACTTCGGCTTGCCTGGCATCCGGGAGTACCCATTTGCCTTCGTAATAGAGCTTGCCCAGCAGCAGTTCGGCGCGCGGTTGATCCGCTGCGCGACCGTTGTTCAGGTACTCCATCATCTTGTTTACGTCGCCCAGTTCGGGGAAGTCATAGAGCAGTTTGGCCAGGGTGACCCAGGAAACCGGATAGCCCGGCGCGACGCCTTCCAGCAGTTGCTGGGCGGTCTTTTCATCGGGCTTGCCGAGATCGGTGTCACTCAATACACGAGCCACACCGTCTACCCGTTGCGCTGAAACCCTTCCGCTGGCGTGAGCGCTTTGCAGCTGCGCGATCAGCGCATGCTGTTGCTCGACCTGCCCCCGCTTCTGGTAAACGGTGGCCAGTTCGACATAGCAAATATCCGTGGCGAGCAGGGCCTGTTTGCAGAGGCTTTCGATTTCATCCAGGTGCTGGTCGTAGGTGTTCTGGGTGCGATAGAGCAGCACTTGGGCCAGACCCGCTTCCGGGTACCGTGCGGCACGCCACTGGTTGATCTGCTGCTGTGCGTTGACCTTGGGGAAGCTCTGCGGGTATTGCAGATACAGCATCGCCAGCGGGATCAAGGTGCCGCCTTCGCCATTGGCAAAGGCCTTTTTCAGCAGGCCCTCGGCTTCATGGTGTTCGGCTTCAGTGGCGTCTGGCTGGGCGACCAGCAATCGCCCGAGCCGGGCTTGGGCTCGGGGTGAGGTGTCAGCAGCGGCGCGATAGGTCGCTATGGCCTGCTTGATCTGGGCGGGGTCGTGGGTTTCGACCTGGATATCCGCCAGACCGACCTGTGCATCGCTATAACCCAGGTCCGCCAGTTGCCGATAATTCTGCTGTGCCATCGCGGTATCACCGCGTTTGAGGGCCTCGTTGGCCAAGCGCTGATCGGGCAGGCCCGCGCAACCGCTGAGGCCGATCGCTACAGCGAGGCCCAGCAGGGTCGGGGTCGACAGCTTTCGTAGTGGGCTAGCCATGTTAGAGACCCGCGGCCGTGGCTTTGTCGATCAGCCAGTTCAAGGAAGGACCACGGTCGCTGGTGACTTCCACCGGACGGCCGGACAGGCTGCTGCTCAGAGATTGGTCAGGCTTGATCTGCACGCGAATGTCGGTCGACAGGTCGGTGCTGCTGTTGTTGGTGCTGCTGACGATCTTGCCTTGACGGATTTCATCTTCGCCGGCGACCTGGAAGTTCACACGGGTACCGGGGCGCACGTCAGCGAACTGGCGATAGCTGAAGCGGGCATCGACAGTGGCTTCGGTATTGCGGGGTACCAGTTGGAAGATCACCGCGCCTTTGCCAGCGAACTGGCCGTCAGCGACCAGTTGTTTGGCGATGATGCAATCACAAGGGCTGGTCAGGGTGCCGCTCAGTTGACGGGCGAACAGGTCTTCGACCTTGGACGGTTGCAGTTGCGCGTCATCCAGGTGGTCTTTGAGCATCTCCAGCATGCTGGTGCTGAACGAGGCCAAGGGTGCGCCTTTGGCGATTACGCCATCGGTGCCGGCCAGACTTTTTACGGTGCCTTCGCGGGGCATGGTCACGTCCATGCTTGGCACGGTGACCACCCCGGCTGTTGCATGGCTGACGAAGTACAGGCCATACACCGACTTGAAGATAAAGCCGAATGCCACCAGGCCCACCAGGAAGATGCCCAGGCTGAAGGTCACCGCTCGCATACGGCCAAAAAACGTCATGCCGCTGCCGCCATCCTTCACCTTGCGTGCTTTGGTGAAGTTGTCACGTTGCAGGGTGGCGAGCACCTCACCCATGGTCACGATGTCACCGCTCAAGTGCGAGGTGATCAGGTGGCGCAGGGTGGCGATGTCTTGCTGTTCCAGGTTCTGGAACTGGCAACCGGCCCGGCCGCTGCGAGGATCAAAGGAGCGAACCTGGAGTTCCACGTCCATGGCCAGGCCAAGGTTATCGATGACGAATTGCAGACGGCCTTTTTGTACCTCCCCGATTTTCAGGGTCTGCTGACCGGCGTTGAAGCACAGACCGCCTGCGGACAGGTCTTCGACCCGGGCTATATGCGCGGTACCGTCGCTGCCGAAGAAGCGCAGCTTGGCTGGTATTTTGACCCGGGCGTGCTGGCGCTGGGCTTCTGATTCATGCACGACATTGGCATTCATGGCGGTATTCATGGCGGGTATTCCTACTTAATCAATTGATCCAATGGTCCGGTCAGACCATCGTCAGCAGCACAGCGACGAACACGCTGCCCGCGGAAAAGGTCATGGTCCGAGACGACCAGGTGTTGAACCAACGCTGAAAGCTGGCCAGGTCGCGGGTAAGTTTGGTGTCCTGGCGGGTCCAGGATTGTTGGTCGAGGCGGAAGAAAACGTAGATTTTCACCAGCGCGCCGACGATCTGGTTGTAATAGAGAATCACGGGGTAAGCGGGGCCGATGGTGTGTCCGGTGCAGGACAGCAACAGCGTCAGGATCAGGCGGGTGATGCCGATCCACAGCAGGTACATCAGGATGAACGTCACGCCATATTTGAAGCCGGCGATCAGGGCCACGGTCAGCCCGAGAATCGAGGTCCACATCGACACGCGTTGATCGAACAGCACCACGCTGGTGAACAACCCCAGACGCCTGACACCCAAGCCCAACGCACGTGAGTTCTGCCGCAGGTTGTTGCCGTACCAGCGGAACATCAGTTTGCGGCTGGCCTTGATAAAGCTCTTTTCCGGGGGGTGTTCAACGGTGTTGATCGAGGCGTCTGGCACGTAGAACGTGTCGTATCCCAAGCGCATCAAACTGAACCAGCTGGACTTGTCATCGCCGGTCAGGAACTTGAAGGTGCCCAGACGCCAATGGTGCAGGGAGTCGCTTTCGACGTCGGCGATAAATTCCGGGTCGGTGACCACTTCGGCACGGAACACCGACATCCGCCCAGTCATGGTCAGCACGCGCTTGGACAGGGCCATGGAGCACATGTTGAGGTGGCGTTGGGCGAAGCGCAGTTTGTGCCACTCGCTCATGATGTAGCCGCCACGTACTTCGCAGAACTCGTTGGTGGTCAGGCCGCCGACATTGCCGAATAACTGGAACCAAGGCACGGTCTTGCGCACGACGCCTGGGCTGAGCACGGTGTCGCCATCGATCACCGCAACCACTGCGCGAGCATCGGGCATGTGCCGGGAAATGGCGCGGAAGCCAAAGGCCAGACCGTCGCGTTTGCCGGTGCCAGCGATGCGTACGAAGTCCAGCTTGACCCGATCAGGCGGATTGAGTCTGGCCCACATGCTCTTGACCAACAGCTCGTCGGACATCTCCACCAGGGAGCAGACGATCGTGGTCGGGTAGCCACATTCGATGGCTTCACGAATCACCGAGCTGTACACCTGAGCGGTGGTCAGGGCATCAATCCGAAAGCTGGTGACCATCAGAAATACATGGGACGGATCTGCAGAGGCGCCGAGCTTGCGTACTTTGCGGCGCAAGTGCGGATAGACCACGTACAGAAACAGCATGCCGCGCAGAAAGTGCGTGGCACCCATCGAGTAGCGCCAGATGCCGACAGCGCCAATCAGGAATAGAAAGTTCTTCGACTGAGCGTCAAAGACACTGGTAGGCAGCGCCAGGGCGAGGCCCATTAATAGACTGAGATAAAACAGCCAACCTGCGGCTTGAAATAGGCCGTGCTTTAGCCTGTGCATAATCTGCATCCGTCTCGAGATCGGGCAAGCCAGTGGGGTGGCCCGAAGTGGTTAAGGCAGGCATGTGTCGCTGATGCCCGTCAGTTAAGGTGAGGGGAGACTTGTGGCAGCGGACTTATCCGCGAAGGAGGCGGCACATCCAGAATCAGGTGTGCCTGATACACCGCATTCGCGAATGAATTCGCTCCTACAGACCTTGACTGACGGCGTCAGAGCCGCTCGATTACCAGCAGATGCCTTCGGTCCGGCCAAGGGTGCTGGTGGCGTTGGACATGAAACCGACCAGGTCGACCACTTGTTTGCCGGCCGGGGCTTTGTCCGCCAAGGCGCGGAACTTCTCGTCACGGTTGCCGAGAATGATCACGTCGGAGTTGTTGATCACATCGTCGAAGTCCGAGTTGAGCAAGGACGAGACGTGGGGGATTTTCGACTCGATGTAGTCCTTGTTGGCGCCGTGCATACGGGCATATTCGACGTTGGTGTCGTAGATGCTCAGCTCGTAGCCTTTGCCGATCAGCATTTCAGCCAGGTCCACCAACGGGCTTTCGCGCAGGTCATCGGTGCCCGCCTTGAAGCTGAGGCCGAGCAGGGCGACTTTGCGTTTGTCATGGCTGGTGATGATGTCGAACGCGTTCTGCACTTGCGAAACGTTGCTGCGCATCAGCGAGTTGAGCAGCGGCGCGTCAACGTCCAGCGAGCCGGCACGGTAGGTCAGGGCGCGAACATCTTTGGGCAGGCAAGAGCCGCCGAAAGCGAAGCCAGGACGCATGTAGTACTGGGACAGGTTGAGTGTTTTGTCCTGGCAGACCACTTCCATCACTTCACGACCATCGACGCCCACCGCTTTAGCGATGTTGCCGATCTCGTTAGCAAAGGTGACCTTGGTCGCATGCCAGACGTTGCAGGTGTACTTGATCATCTCGGCGACAGCGATGTCCTTGCGGATGATCGGTGCGTCGAGTTCTTCGTACAGCGCTTGCAGCACGTCACCGGACGCCTTGTCGAACTCGCCGATCACGGTCATCGGTGGCAGGTCGTAATCCTTGATCGCGGTGCTTTCACGCAGGAACTCAGGGTTGACCGCAACACCGAAGTCGACGCCAGCCTTCTTGCCGGAGCAATCTTCAAGGATCGGGATCACCACGTTGGCGACAGTGCCCGGCAAAACGGTGCTGCGCACGACGATGGTGTGACGGGTGGTCTTGTCTCGCAGGACAAAGCCAATTTCCCGGCAGACTGATTCGATGTAATCGAGTTCCAGATCGCCGTTCTTTTTGCTGGGCGTGCCCACACAAATCATCGACAAGTCGGTGTCGCGAATGGCCTCGGAGAAGTCCGTGGTGCCCCGCAACTTCCCGGTTTTAATGCCCAGAGCCAGTAGTTCTTCCAGGCCCGGCTCGACGATGGGCGATCTGCCATTATTGATCAGGTCGATTTTGGCGCTTGAGATATCCACACCGACTACATCATGACCACGTGCAGACAGGCAGCCGGCACATACTGCACCGACATAGCCCAAACCAAAGATGCTGATACGCATCGTATTCTCCTCGTTAATTCACGCCATAAGTTGGCTGGGTATTTAGGTTGATCCGCAATAATCATCCGCTCAAAAGTGTGACGCTTAGAAGGTCACATAATGAGCGTCGGCATATTTAAGTTGTGAGGGCCTAATAAGGGGCGCACTCAATGATGCTGGTGTGGGCGAAATTCGGCCTATTGTCAGGCTCTGGCCCATGAGGCTTGGCGAAGCACTTCAGGGTGCGCATTGCCAGCAATCGCGGTGGACGCTGGCCTTGGCTCCGCGCCTTGACGCACGGGGCCTGGTGATTGCTACACGCACTGGAAGGGTGCTTTGCCTGATCGTCTCAGGTACGGCTGGTGCTGTCTCCTGAGCTAACTTATCGACCCTGCGGTCGACCGTATAGACGGTAACTTCCCTGATCGTCTTGCCAGTGCGTAAGCCATCTCTTACAGCACAGGCGAGAATTGTTACGATGGGTAAGAGCCTCTAATTTTGATATTAGTTCCTGACCGTCCATAGTCTTTTCAGAATAAGATTAAATAAGATCAGTGATAATTGTGCCTTCACGCTAGTGGCATTTTCGGTTATAGCCTTAGTTCATTGGTACTTGCGGGCAGAAATCCTTACAGCCCACTAGTTGAAATTAGTGCAGGGGAGGGGGTAAAAAAAATTGTAAATTTTTTGAGAATTTCAGATTCTGAATTTGCTGGTCATTTTTATGGCGTCAATAAAACGTCTAAAAGTGGGTGTTAATTGGATGGGCGGGAGGGGGATATGCACGTCTTTGAGTGGGCGTGCATTCTAAAATGCCATTACTCGGCGGGGGTGTCTCTGAGAAAAACCAGGGTGTCCGTTTTCGAGTGTGGGGCGCTGTATCGGTAACCGTGCTCGGCGAACTGTTTTAGGGCGTCGGGATTGTCGATCTGCTCCTTGATGACGAAGCGGCTCATCATTCCCCGGGCTTTTTTCGCGTAGAAGCTGATGATTTTGTACTGACCGTTCTTCAGATCGCGAAACTCGGTGTTGATGATCCGCGCATTGAGGGCTGAGCGCTTCACTGCCGAGAAATACTCATTGGAGGCCAGGTTGAGCAGCACGTCATCGCCTTGGTCAGCCAGCGCCTGGTTCAACCATTCACTGATTTGCGTGCCCCAAAAGGCGTAGAGATCCTTGCCGCGGGCATTGCCCAGTTTGGTGCCCATCTCCAGCCGGTAAGGCTGCATCAGGTCCAGCGGGCGCAATAAACCATAAAGGCCGGAGAGCATGCGCAGGTGATCCTGGGCATAGGTGAAGTCGGCGTCGGTGAAATTTTCGGCTTGCAACCCGGTGTAGACATCACCCTTGAACGCCAGCAGCGCCTGCTTGGCGTTCGCTGGGGTGAAAGCGGGTGTCCAGTTGCCGAAACGAGCGGCGTTGAGGCCCGAGAGCTTGTCCGACAGGTACATCAGTTCGCCGATCTGCAGGGGCGTTAATTCACGCAGCAGAACCATCAATTCCTGAGAGTGATCCAGGTACTGCGGCTGGGTGAAGCGCGCGGTCACGGGTGGGGTTTCGAAATCGAGGGTTTTGGCTGGGGAAATCACCATCAGCATAAAATCGTCTCCTTTAATCGTGGGCGCGATTCTAGGGGCTGCGAGGTGAGGACTCCAGCTATAGTGCGCAGCGGGGATTTTCTGGGGATCTGATTTTGCGCATTGTTCTATTTATCGCGACTTGCTTGTTCTGGTTCAACGCTCAGGCCGCCGGGCCTGCTGAACCGGCCATGCTGGATCGCAGCGTATGGCCCGAGCATTTGACCACGCCGGTCTTGTTTGATGTTGCCTCACGCGCGGAGATCCTGGCGTTCGCTCATGCCTTGTTGGTCAGCGAAAGCCAGGATGAAGCGGGCCTCAAGACGCGTCTGGGGTTGAAAAAAATCGACATGGTTTCGCTGAATTTTATCCGTCAGCGTCTATGGAAACGTTTGCTGGAGAACTACCAGTTTGCGCAACAAAGCTGTGAGCAGGATGCCTCGTTCTGTGTACTGGTCGAAGACATGCAGATGTTGCGCGAGCAAGCCGCCAAGTTTCAGGTCGCCGACGACTCGTTTTATGCGGCCTGGGCGGCGCCGAGTCAGGCGTTTCACGAACGCTACCTGAATGAGCTGCTGCGCATGGCGGCCTTGTTCCCGCTGGTCAGCAGTGAAATTGAGCGCTACAACTCAGATGAACTCACTGGCGACGAACTCAAGGACCGATCGTTTCTGCTTAGCTTCGACAGTGGCCCGACGGTGGTGGGTGGCACCACGGATTGGCTGACCGAATACCTGCGCCAGCAAAAACTCAACGCTGATTTTTTTGTGCTGGGCAAAAATATGCAAACGCGCCTGGAGAAAAACTCGGTGACCGAGGTGCAGGACCTCTATAAGCAGCAATGCGTCGGTTCGCAGGGCTGGGAATACCGCTCACACAGCCAGTGGCTCGATTGGCAGAACTCGGTGCAACGCAGCGCCGTGCTGTTGCAGCAGGTGTTGCCTGACAACTACCAGCCGCTGTTCCGTCCCCCTTACGGTCAACGTCGGGCCGACAGCGGCGAATACTTCCGCGCCCAGGGGCTGAAGGTTTCGCTGTGGAATATCGACTCTCAGGACTGGAACCAGAAAATGTCTGCCCAGCAAGCCAGCGAACGGGTGTTGACCCTGATGCTGCTGTGGCGACGCGGTGTGATTGTGTTCCATGACATCCACAACAAAGTCGAGATGGCGTTGCCCTGGCTGATCGCCAACACGGCACAAAGTGGACTTCAATGGCAGGATTGTCACGATTATCCCTGAAACGCCCGTGGGGCAAGGGAATGCACGCTTTTAAAGGGCCGGAGGAGGTGGATTTTTCCGGCAATTCTGGTCGGGCGGACTTCTGACTTTAACGGTGCTTATCGATCCCGCCAAGCGCTATTTGTCCTACTGAAAAATAAACATCAAAAAGACGTCAAAGTGCTTTTTTCTGTCATGAGTTATGCGGTATTACCACTACAGACCGCCGAAACCTGCAACACAGGTGGCGTCATCCCAGACCCACCATGAGCATGTCCCCTCTGCCTCAAGAGGGGAACTCGACGGCCTTTCCGTGGCGCAGCACTGTTAAGGTATTGCGTTGCTTGGCTTTTAAAAAGGTGAGCGAGTATGGATGATCACGGACGTACCCCTTCTTCTAACCAGCCAATCCTTTACGTGCTAGATACCAACGTATTGATCCATGATCCAAACGCACTGCTGAACTTCGAAGAGCACCACGTCACTATCCCCATGACCGTCCTTGAAGAGCTGGACAAGCTCAAGGCCGGCAAGCATTCGGTTGCTGCCGAGTGCCGTCAGGCCATTCGTTTGATCGACAAGACACTGGGCGGCGCCACACCGGAGGAAGTTGAACAAGGCGTACCGATCGACCGAGGCACAGGCATCTGCAAAGGCTTCCTGTCGATCCTGATGAACAAGCGGGCCGAGCCCAACAGCTTGCTGCCCGAGCACCTGAACGACAACATCATCATTAACCAATTGATCGACCTGCACGTGCGCGATAAGGATTTGCGTGTCGTACTGGTGACCAAAGACATCAACATGCGCCTCAAAGCGCGGGCGTGTGGGATCGCCGCAGAGGATTACAGCACCGACCAACTGGTCGACGACGTTTCCATGTTGTCGCGTGGCTACCACAACATGACCGGCTCCTTCTGGGACCGTGTCAGCAAGGTTGAAACCCGCCAGGACCACGGTCGCACCTGGCATCGGGTGCAGCTTATCGACAACTTGCCGGCGGTGCACATCAATGAGTTCATCATCGATGCGCAGGGCTTTGTCGGCTGGATCAAAGGTATCAAGGCTGACGAACTGCTGATTCTCGACATGCATCAGGAGCCCTTGTTGCACCAGGAAGCCTGGGGCCTGAAACCACGGGATATCTATCAGGGCCTGGCGTTGTTCGCGTTGCTCGATCCGGACATCCATCTGGTCAATCTGTCGGGCGCAGCCGGTTCGGGCAAAACAATTCTCGCGTTGGCGGCAGCCATCGAGCAGACCATGGTCAGCAAGCGCTATCGGCGCATTATCGCTACCCGTAGCGTGCAAGGGCTGGATCAGGAGATTGGTTTCCTGCCCGGTACCGAGGCCGAGAAAATGGAGCCGTGGCTTGGCGCCATTACCGATAACCTGGAAGCGCTGCACATGGATGACGAAAACACCCATGGCAGTGTCGACTACATCCTTAGCAAAGTGCCGTTGCAGTTCAAATCCCTCAACTACATCCGTGGACGCAGTTTTCAGCAAAGCCTGATCCTGATCGATGAATGTCAGAACCTCACACCGCACCAGATGAAAACCATCATCACCCGTGCCGGTTCCGGTTCCAAAGTGGTCTGCCTGGGTAACCTGGCGCAGATCGACACCCCGTACCTGTCGGCCACCAGTTCTGGCCTCACTTACCTGACGGAGCGTTTCAAAGACTTCCCCAATGGTGTGCACATCACCCTGCAAGGGGTGCCACGCTCGATCCTGGCCGAATACGCCGAGAGTCATTTGTAACGCTTGACCAACTGGGCGGCCGTTACGGCCGTCCATTTTCGCCCCCCCCGCTTCGTTCAAATGCTATTTGCTAAGAATCCTGACCTTTTCGGCATGGTATTGGTCGCAAGATTAGAAAGCCGGCTATAAATTATAAAAAGATGGATACTCCCATCCTACCTATCAAAAATAAAAGTAAAATTAAAAAGAATATCCGAATAAAGCCACTTCCATAACGCAATGCCAAAAAAGCGCCAGTGAGGGAGCCTGCAATATTACATGCACCAACCACTCCACCTATCGTCCATAAAACATTACCTGATGGGATAAAAAACATTAGCGCCGCGCTAAACGTTCCCAAATTAACTAATTTTGCTGAAGCTGAAGCATTTAAAAAGTCGAAACCAAAATATTTAACAAAAATAAAAAGCAGGAAACTGCCACTGCCCGGTCCAAAAATCCCATCATAAAACCCAATCAATCCTCCAAAAAAAATCCCCAACAGGACTTCTCTCTTTCCGCATTGAATATGAGAATGGACCCGGCCTAAATCTTTTTTTGCAAAGGTATAAATAGCCATCACTACCAAAATAATAAAAACAATATACTCCATAAGCTCTTTTGGCACGAGCGAAACAGAAATAGCACCAAAAAATGCGAATATAAATGCTGAAATCATAGTGGGAAGCATAAGTTTCCATACGATTTTTATTCTTTTTACATACGTGAAAGTAGATGAAATATTGCCCGCCAAAACAGCCAGTTTATTAGTTCCAAAAATAGTAGCCAAACTGTATTGGGGTAAAGCATGTAAGAGTGCTGGCAATTGTACAAGCCCCCCTCCACCAACTGCCGCATCAATTAAGCCACCGCAAAAAGCAAAAAATCCTATTACAACAAGAGCGTGTTCAAAATTCATATACTGTCCAGCCAAGGTTCGAGCGCTTGACGAATCATCATGACATCCTCGTCACTTTATTATACATAGGCGAATAACATGCCGCCCTAGATGCTCCGACCAACTTGCCGTTGCGGAAGTTAATCGGAATGTCCTTGGGCGTCATTACGCTAGCTTCCATTTCAACTGGCATGGCATGATTTAGATATTTAACAATAATGCCGAGCAGATTGAATATATAAAATACTTAAGATAAGCATTTCAGAACCATTAATTCATCAGCGTCAAAACTCCATGCAAAGAATTGAATGCTCTCCCGACACGATTATTATAATCAAGCATTACGTCCTTGAGCCGATCGATCTTAAACGTTAGGTCTACCGCGCGACCAAAAACTTGCGCTGCGGCTAAAGCATGCAGGCCATGCTTATTTTCTACTTCACCGGCATGGCCCATTACATATCCTTTTGCATTGCGTAGACTGTTATTGTTATTACTCAATGACGAATTGATAGAGAGAAGTTTCTCTTCGATATGTTGAGCGATTAAATTATACTCGCGTCCATTCCAGAGTTCCGAAGCGATAGAGACCATCATGGCGTCCATGATAGATTGTTTATGCTCAGAGGAGTTCATGGCGGACTTGTGCTCCGCAACACCCGTTTCGTAGAGAGATTCAGAAAACTCGTTGCACTCGTTAACTTTGTATTGACTTTCTACCCAGTCGGACGCACCAAAAGCTGCCGTCATGTAGCAGTACATACCATCATGTCCTTTATGTCCTAGGCCCAAATCATCCTTTGCGACCTCATGCATGTGCGCCATGATGTTATTATAACCAACTTGTTTCTCTGCAGGGACGGATAGAGCGTCCGCGGATAAACACATGATAATTTTAGCAGAAACTAAGCTAGTTGTTTTGTGAGTTTCATTCCATCCATTGAAAAATTTCAAAACGCCAGCGTCTACTTTGTCTTTTTTGAGGAGGGCTTTAAATGCGCTCTCGGCATAGAACTGAGCTTCTTGCGTGATCGAATGGCAAAGCACCTCGTGCATTGCATTCTGAATTTCGGTTATTTGCTCAACCTGCGCGAACACAGGCTCCCTCCGAAAATCGTCAGATATCATTCGCCCTGGTATTTTTAAGCTTCCTATATGCCTGGGTAATGCCTCATTGAAAATCTCACCAAACTCTTGCATCGACTTAGATCTTTAAAAAGTTTCGAAACGTTTTTGCGATGATGCTAAGTTCATTATTTCGCCTTGCCCTTTTATTTTGACTTATGAAGTCTCGTGATTTCATGCTTTGAGAGTAATGTTTACACATTTTCTGTCAATAAAATTATTGTATGATATCTCCTACAGCTCACTCCTTCTTATTAGTGGGAAAATTCTGATTTTTATTTTGTCTTCTTTTTCAACGATTTATATTCGTCGAATAATGCATTCGTATAGTAGAGAGTCGAGTTTAATCAAGGGGTGGTAATGTTTTGTAATGGGTAATGCTGATTTGGAACTGTGGAATCGCAGCGTTTCGGCGTAGGAACAATCGACACAATTGAGTTTGCAGACGCAGTTTTCAGCAAAGCCTGATCCTGATCGATGAATGTCAGAACCTCACACCGCACCAGATGAAAACCATCATCACCCTGCAAGGGGTGCCACGCTCGATTCTCGCCGAATACGCCGAGAGTCATTTGTAACTCACTCGCTGAGGATCTGTGGGAGCAGGCTTGTCTGCGAATGGGGATGCACGGTGTGTCAGGCCGGCCCTCTTCGCAGGCAAGCCTGCTCCTACAGTTATGAGTCAGGCCCACAATTTGAGGTTTAGGTTTACAATCGCCACTCCTGCTCAGGAGTAAGGCTGTGCTAACTCATCTCGATTCCCAAGGTCGCGCCAATATGGTCGACGTCACTGACAAAGACGTGACGTTCCGTGAAGCCGTGGCCCAAGCGTTTGTACGTATGCGCCCTGAAACCCTGCAAATGATCGTCAGTGGTGGCCATCCCAAAGGGGATGTGTTCGCCGTGGCGCGTATTGCGGGTATTCAAGCGGCAAAGAAAACTTCGGATTTGATCCCGCTGTGTCATCCATTGCTGCTGACTGGCGTCAAGGTCGAGCTGAGCGCGGAAGGTGAAGACGCGGTGCGTATCGTCGCCCGCTGCAAGCTGTCCGGGCAGACGGGGGTGGAAATGGAAGCGCTGACGGCCGCGAGCGTTGCCGCATTGACTATTTATGACATGTGCAAGGCGGTGGATCGCGGGATGGTCATCGAAAACGTCCGCCTGCTGGAAAAACTCGGCGGCAAGAGTGGTCATTTCATAGCTGAAGAGCAGGCGGGCGCGCAATGACGTTTAAAGTGCTGTATTTCGCCCGTTACCGCGAAGCCTTGGGGTTGGATACCGAAACGGTGGAAGGCGTTTTCGCCACCGTCGACGCACTGCGCGAACATCTGGCGCTGCGGGGTGGGGAGTGGCAGGTATTGGCCGAGCAGAACCTGATGTGTGCCCGCAACGAAGAGCTGTGTCAGCTCGACGAGCCGCTGGTATCGGGTGATGAAGTTGCTTTCTTCCCTACCGTGACCGGAGGCTGAGCATGGCCATTCGGGTGCAAACGGCGGCGTTCGATCCAGGCGCGGAAGTGAATGCCTTGCACGCTGCCAATGTGGGCGTCGGGGCGGTGGTCAGCTTCATTGGCTACGTGCGCGATTTCAACGAAGGGCGAGAAGTCGCGGGGATGTTTCTGGAGCATTACCCAGGCATGACGGAAAAGGCGCTTGGCAAGATCACTGCCGAAGCCGAACAGCGCTGGCCTTTGCTCACGCTGGAAGTGCTGCACCGGATCGGCGCTCTTGAACCGGGTGAGCCGATTGTGTTTGTCGGCGTTGCCAGCGCTCATCGGCAGGCGGCGTTCGAGGCCTGTGCGTTCGTGATGGACTACCTGAAAACCCGTGCTCCGTTCTGGAAAAAAGAAAACACCCGCGACGGCCCACGCTGGGTTGAAGGCCGTGACAGTGATCACGCGGCGGCGGGGCGTTGGGTCGATAAGGCCTGAACCGCGTCCCGCTGCGAGTGTGCCGTAAACCATGCCGGTCGTCACCCGGCAGGCGGTGTCAGCGAAGGCGGGACGGGGACAGCATCTGTGCAGTGAGACCGAATTGCTTGAGGTGTTCCGGCAAGTCCTGACCTTGTGCCAGTGCCGCACAGGCCTGCCCCATCGCTGCGGAGGTCTGAATGCCGTAACCGCCTTGCGCCGCGACCCAGAATAACCCCTGGACGTGTGGGTCAAAGCCCGCCACCAGGTTGCCATCGCTGACAAAACTGCGCAGACCCGCCCACGTACGGGTCGGTCGGCGAATGGTCAAGGTGGTGGCCTGTTCGATCTGATAAATACCCATGGCGATGTCCAGTTCTTCAGGCTGTACGTCATGCGGTTCTACCGGATCGGCGTTGGCGGGAGAACCGAGCAGCATGCCCGCGTCCGGTTTTATGTAGAACGACTCGTCCAGGCTGACCAGCATCGGCCAGTCATGAACATCCATGCCTTCAGGGGGCGCAAAGATAAAGGCGGCGCGGCGTTTTGGTTGCAGGTCCAGCGGCGCGGCGCCCGCCATCTTGCCCAGCGTGTCGGCCCATGCACCCGCAGCGTTGATTACCACGGGGGCGCTGTAGGTTTGCGCGGCGGTGTGCACCTGCCAGAGGCCTTGGGCGTCCAGCTCCAGGCTTAGCACTTCACTGTCGGTGTGGATCTGGCCCTTGTTCCGTCGGATGCCGCGCAGATAGCCTTGGTGCAGTGCATCTGTGTCTATATCGCTGGCAGTGGGGTCATAAATAGCGCCATGAACCAGCTCCGGGCGCAGGATCGGCAGGCGGGCACAGGCTTGTTCGGCGCTGAGCAATTGGGTCTCCGGTACGCCGGCTTTGGCACTCAGGTATTGGCGTTGCAGCTCCTCAGGGTCGCCGGTGAAGTCCACGGTCATTTCCCCGCGCGGCGACAACAAAGGCTGCTCGGCGAAACCGGCGGGTGGCGCATCGAGAAAGGCACGACTGGCCAGGGTCAAGGCGCGGACCTGGGTGGTGCCGTAAGCGGCGGTGTACAAGGCGGCCGAGCGACCGGAGGAGTGATAGGCCGGGTGCGATTCGCGCTCCAGCACAATCACGCGGGCGTGTTGCGACAGCCAGTAGCCGGTGGAAGCACCGGCGATACCGGCGCCGATAATGATGAAGTCTGCCTGGCTCATAAAGGTCTCCTAGGGGGGGCACGCGGTAGTTACAATAAACCTCCCTGCCCTTGAGTGTCTCGGGCGGGGAGAGCCAGCCCCCAGTGAAGGTGATAGGCCCGGCACGCCAAAAAAAAGCGCATCTCCGAAACCGGGATGCGCTTTTTTTGCACGATGCAGCGATTTTACTGAGGCATTGCGCTCTTGCGCACGACCGGTTTCAACAGCTCGGTCGGCGGCGTTTCGCAGCTGATCTTGCGGCCGAGCAGTGCTTCGATCGACGGCAACTGATAGGAGTCATCTTCCCCGGCGAAGCTGATCGAAACACCGCTGGCACCCGCACGGCCTGTACGGCCGATGCGGTGTACATAATCGTCCGGTACTTCAGGCAGGGTGAAGTTGATTACGTGGCTGATGCCGTCGATATGGATCCCGCGGCCTGCCACATCGGTGGCCACCAAGACGCGGATTTTACCCTCGCGGAAGCCTTCCAGGGTCTTGATGCGTTTGTGCTGTGGCACATCGCCGGACAATTGCGCGGCATTTACGCCATCCCGTACCAGACGTTCTTCAATGCGCCGCACTTCATCCTTGCGGTTGGCGAAGACCATCACCCGTTCCCAATTGTTCTCGGTCACGAGGTTGTAGAGCAGCTTGTACTTGTCGGCGGCGGCCACGGCATAGATATGCTGTTCGACCATTTCGCTGGCAACGTTCAAGGCTTCGATTTCGACGATGGACGGATCGGTGGTCCACTGCTTGGCGAGGTTCATCACGTCTTCGGTGAAGGTCGCGGAGAACAGCAGGGTCTGGCGTTCGCCCTTGTGCGGGGTCTGGCGAATGATCTGGCGCACCTGTGGGATGAAACCCATGTCGAGCATGCGGTCGGCTTCGTCCAGCACCATCACTTCGACCATGTCCAGATGCACTTCGCCGCGCTGGTTGAAGTCCAGCAGGCGGCCCGGTGTGGCCACGAGAATGTCGCAGTGTCGGGCTTCGAGCTGCTTGAGCTGTTTATCGAAGTCCATGCCGCCGACGAACGTCATGACGTTGAGGCCGGTGTATTTGGTCAGGCTGGCCGCATCCTTGGCGATCTGCACCACCAGCTCACGGGTAGGGGCGATGATCAGGGCACGCGGTTCGCCCATGTAGCGCTCTTTGGGCGGTGGGGTCTGTTCCAACTGCGTGATGATCGAAATCAGGAACGCGGCGGTTTTGCCGGTGCCGGTTTGCGCGCGACCGATGGCGTCTTTGCCCGCGAGGGTAAAGCCCAATACTTCGGCCTGGATGGGCGTGCAATACGGGAAACCCAGGTCATGGATGGCGTGCATCAGCTCGGGCGACAGGTTGAAGTCGTGAAAGCGGGTTTTGCCTTCCTGTGGCTCTACGACAAAGTCTTCGGGCTTCCAGGCGACGACCGGAGGCTTTGGTGCGCGTTCGCGACGCGGGCGCTCGGCCTTGGGTTGTTCGACTTTGGCGGGTTCGAGGCGCGTGTTCTGACCCTGGGCAGGCGTGCTGGCAGGTGCCGGATTTTGTGCGTTGCGTGGCCGCTGATCGCCCTCGGTAGGGGCCAAGGCAGCAGGCGAAGTTACGATAGGGCTGGGCGCGAGCTGCTCAGCCTCGCTTTTACCGAACATCTTTTTGAGTGCTTTGAGCACGGTCATCTCGTCAATTGATTAAGGAGTGTACGCCGGGCAGTGTAAAGCAAGAACCCGGCGCGGCGTAGTGCCATGCCAAATGCGCTACAGGAAGTGTCAACTATGGGCTTTTCAGCGCGCCGCAGGTGGTATTTTTCCGTTCTGTTTAAACGATTAACGCAGTTTTTGCGCCAACCAGGTACCGATGTCGGAAATTTCCTGCGGTAACACTTCATGGCCCATTGGGTATTCCTGCCATGTCGCGGTTACGCCCCAGGCCTTCAAGTACTCATACGCTGTGCGGCCCATCGCGTTTTGCACCACGTCATCATAATGCCCATGCAAGCAATACGCAGGGATGCGTTGCTGGCTGGCTGAAAGGGTCAGTTGGTCACTAAAGGTCGGTGCATAAGTGGAGAGCGCAATCACGCCGCCCAAGGGGCCTTGCCAGCGCAGGAACGCGGTATGCAACACCACCGCGCCACCTTGAGAAAAGCCTGCGAGGAAGATTCGCGCCGGGTCGATGCCACTGTCGCGCTGCGCTTCGATCAGGTCCAGGAGCATTTGGGCTGAGGACTCAAGCTGCTCGTGATTGATAGCCCGGGCGGGGTTCATGGCCAGAATGTCGTACCAACTGGGCATCTCGTAGCCACCATTTATGGTGACTGAGCGGGTCGGCGCCTGGGGCAAAACGAAGCGGGTCGTCAGCAACGTGGCTTGCAGCGCTTCAGCGACTGGCATGAAGTCATAACGGTCGGCACCCAAGCCGTGTAACCAGATGACGCAGGCATCTGGAGTGTTGACGGGTTGAAGGATCAAGGGGTCGCTCATAGCTGCTCCATTAGTGTGCGTGCGCTCTTTGGCAGTGCATTGGCACTGGGCGCATGTGAAAAAAGACTGACAAAGATGTCGCAAGGTTACAAGTTTTGGACTTGACCTGTCGCTAATTCGACATTGCCAGCATGCTGGTACGCGCTTTGCTAAGAAACCCTTGGAGTGAATGCGCTTCCCTTTGGAGGTAACACTATCAGGCGACTGATAGCTGTGGGGGAAGCATGGAATCCATGCATCAAGATTCTGCGTACGGTTCGTTCTGTACCGGACTGGTCCAGCGGACATCATGGGGCTTCAGTCCATTCGACCGATTAACGGGCTACGGGTAGGTGGTGTCGGGTAGATCTCGCACCAGACCCGTGGTCCAGGTCTTACGTCGCGTGACCCAAAAATAAGCCAGCACGGGTCATTAATGCCTCATAAGGGTGCGACGGGGCTCAAGCTCCCAAACAACAAAGAGCAAACTGGAGGTTTGAATGAAGATGTTGAAATCCACCCTGGCTGTACTGACGGCGGCAGCGGTTCTTGGTGTTAGCAGTTTTGCTCACGCAGGCGCCACCCTCGACGCTATTCAGAAAAAGGGTTTTGTTCAGTGCGGTGTCAGTGATGGCCTGCCAGGTTTTTCTGTTCCTGACTCTACAGGCAAGATCCTGGGTATCGACGCTGACGTTTGCCGCGCTGTTGCTGCTGCCGTTTTTGGTGACGCTACCAAGGTCAAGTTCAGCCAGTTGAACGCCAAAGAGCGTTTCACCGCGCTGCAGTCTGGCGAAATCGACGTGTTGTCGCGTAACACTACCTGGACCAGCTCCCGTGACGCAGGCATGGGCCTGGTGTTTGCCGGCGTGACTTACTATGACGGCGTTGGCTTCCTGGTAAACAAAAAGCTGGGTGTTAAAAGCGCCAAGGAACTGGATGGCGCGACCATCTGTATCCAGGCCGGTACCACCACTGAGCTGAACGTTTCCGACTTCTTCCGCGCCAACAAGCTTAAGTACACCCCGATCACTTTCGACACCTCTGATGAAAGCGCCAAGTCGCTGGAAAGCGGTCGTTGCGACGTACTGACCTCCGACAAATCGCAGCTGTTCGCACAGCGCAGCAAACTGGCGAGCCCGGACGATTACGTGGTAATGCCTGAAACCATCTCCAAGGAGCCACTGGGCCCAGTCGTGCGTAAGGGCGACGAAGATTGGTTCTCCATCGTCAAGTGGACCCTGTTCGCGATGGTCAACGCTGAAGAGATGGGCGTTACCTCGAAAAACGTTGTAGAAGAAGCCAAGGCCAGCAAAAACCCTGACGTTGCTCGTCTGCTCGGTACTGATGGTGAGTACGGTAAAGACCTGAAACTGCCGAAAGACTGGGTCGTGCAGATCGTTAAACAGGTCGGTAACTACGGCGAAGTCTTTGAGAAGAACCTCGGACAAAGCACGCCGCTGAAGATCGATCGTGGTCTGAACGCGCTGTGGAACAACGGCGGCATTCAATACGCACCTCCAGTGCGCTGATAGGCCCTGCGCTCGGTAACGGTTAACCGTTACCGAGCGTTGTTCTGTTCCAATTTTCATGGGGCACTTCATGCAAAATCAAATCGGCGCACCAAAGCAGAGGTTTTCCCTCAGCGATCCTAAAGTGCGTGCGTGGCTATTCCAGATCATCACGATTGGCGTGGTGGTCTTCATGGGTTGGTATCTGTTCGATAACACCCAAACAAACCTTCAGCATCGCGGTATTACGTCTGGCTTCGGCTTTCTTGAGCGGAGCGCCGGTTTTGGTATCGCTCAGCATTTGATCGATTACACCGAATCCGACACGTATGCGCGGGTGTTCGTCATTGGCCTGCTCAACACCCTGCTGGTGACGGTCATCGGTGTCGTGCTGGCGACGCTGCTGGGGTTCATCGTAGGTGTCTCCCGTTTGTCGTCGAACTGGATGATCAACAAGCTGGCGACGGTGTACGTCGAGGTTTTCCGTAACATTCCGCCTTTGCTGCAAATTCTGTTCTGGTACTTTGCCGTATTCCTGACCATGCCGGGCCCGCGAGGCAGCCATAGCATTGGCGGTATGTTCTTTTTCAGCAATCGCGGCTTGAACATGCCGGGCGCGACCCTGACCGACGCCTTCTGGCCGTTTCTGGGCAGCGTGGTGGTGGCCATCGTCGCCACCGTGCTGATGGTCCGCTGGGCCAACAAACGCTTCGAAGCCACTGGCGTGCCGTTTCACAAGTTCTGGGCCGGTCTGGTCTTGATGGTGGTGATCCCGGCGATGTGCGTTCTGGTCTCCGGCAATCCGCTACAGTGGGAAATGCCAGAGCTCAAGGGCTTCAACTTCGTTGGTGGCTGGGTGATGATCCCGGAACTGCTGGCCCTGACCATTGCCTTGACGGTGTACACGGCGGCATTCATCGCCGAGATCGTGCGCTCCGGGATCAAGTCGGTGAGCCACGGTCAGACCGAGGCGGCGCGCTCGTTGGGCCTGCGCCCTGGCCCGACCCTGCGCAAGGTCATCATTCCGCAAGCCCTGCGGGTGATCATTCCACCGCTGACCAGCCAATACCTGAACCTGGCGAAGAACTCTTCGTTGGCGGCCGGTATCGGTTACCCGGAAATGGTTTCGTTGTTTGCCGGTACGGTGCTCAATCAGACCGGTCAGGCTATCGAGGTGATTGCGATCACCATGAGCGTTTACCTGGCGATCAGTATCAGCATTTCGCTGCTGATGAACTGGTACAACAAGCGCATTGCGCTGATCGAACGGTGAGGAAAAGCGCATGACAACCCATACTTTCAAACCCGACATGCCACCCCCCAAGTTAAGCGTGGGGGCTGTGGCGTGGATGCGGGCAAATCTGTTCTCCAGCTGGCTCAACACCGTTCTGACGCTGTTTGCTTTCTACCTGGTCTGGTTAATCGTTCCGCCGTTGTTGCATTGGGCGATCTTCGATGCCAACTGGGTCGGCACCACCCGCGCCGACTGCACCAAGGCCGGTGCGTGCTGGGTATTCATCGAGCAACGCTTCGGTCAGTTCATGTATGGCTATTACCCCGTCGAACTGCGCTGGCGCATCGACCTGACCGTGTTGCTGGCGGTTTTCGGTGTGGCGCCCTTGTTCATATCCAGGTTCCCGCGCAAGGCCATTTATGGGCTGAGCTTCCTGGTGATCTACCCGATCGTGGCGTACTTCCTGCTGCACGGCGGACTGTTCGGCCTGGTCAACGTGGCAACCAGCCAATGGGGCGGTTTGATGTTGACCCTGGTGATCGCCACTGTGGGCATCGCCGGGGCTCTGCCGCTGGGTATCGTGCTGGCCTTGGGTCGACGTTCGAAAATGCCGGCGATTCGTGTGGTCTGCGTGACCTTCATCGAGTTCTGGCGTGGTGTGCCGTTGATTACCGTGCTGTTCATGTCCTCGGTGATGCTGCCGTTGTTCCTGCCCGAAGGCATGAGCTTCGACAAGTTGCTACGGGCGCTTATCGGGGTGATTCTGTTCCAGTCGGCCTACGTGGCTGAAGTGGTGCGCGGTGGTTTGCAAGCCATCCCCAAAGGTCAGTACGAAGCGGCCGCCGCCATGGGCCTGGGTTACTGGCGCAGCATGGGGCTGGTGATTCTGCCGCAGGCGTTGAAAATGGTGATTCCGGGCATCGTGAACACCTTTATCGCCCTGTTCAAGGACACCAGCCTGGTGATCATCATCGGTTTGTTCGACCTGCTCAACAGCGTCAAGCAAGCTGCCGCCGACCCGAAATGGCTCGGTATGGCCACCGAGGGCTATGTCTTTGCGGCCCTGGTTTTCTGGATCTTCTGTTTCGGCATGTCCCGCTACTCCATGCATTTGGAGCGTAAGTTGGACACAGGCCACAAGCGTTAGGAGTTTTGTGATGAGTGAAGCAATCAAACAGCCTCTGGGCGCTGAAGGCATGATCCAGATGCAGGGCGTACACAAGTGGTACGGCCAGTTCCACGTGTTGAAAGACATCAACCTGAACGTACGTCAGGGCGAGCGTATCGTGCTGTGCGGACCTTCTGGTTCGGGCAAGTCGACCACGATCCGCTGCCTCAACCGTCTGGAAGAGCACCAGCAGGGTCGCATCATCGTTGACGGTACCGAGTTGACCAACGACCTCAAGCAGATTGAAGCGATCCGTCGTGAAGTCGGCATGGTGTTCCAGCATTTCAATCTGTTCCCGCACCTGACCATCTTGCAGAACTGCACGCTGGCCCCGATGTGGGTGCGCAAGATGCCTAAGCGCAAGGCCGAAGAAGTCGCCATGCATTACTTGGAGCGTGTGCGGATTCCAGAGCAGGCGCACAAATTCCCGGGCCAGCTTTCCGGTGGTCAACAGCAGCGCGTGGCAATTGCCCGGGCGTTGTGCATGAAGCCGAAAATCATGCTGTTCGATGAGCCGACCTCGGCCCTCGATCCAGAAATGGTCAAGGAAGTGCTCGACACCATGGTCAGCCTCGCAGAAGACGGCATGACCATGCTCTGCGTAACCCACGAAATGGGCTTTGCCCGCACCGTGGCAAACCGGGTGATCTTCATGGACAAGGGCGAAATCGTCGAAGAGGCTGCGCCAAACGACTTCTTTGATAACCCACAAAGCGACCGTACCAAGTTGTTCCTGAGTCAGATTTTGCATTGATTTGGTGACAGGCTGCATAAAGAAACCCGGGCTTAGGTCCGGGTTTTTTATGGGTGTCGGGAATTGGGTGGGGTCTGATAAAAGTTCTGTGCTTGACGTATCGTCTTCGCGAATGAATTCGCTCCCACACAGCCTGCACAGCTCAAGCGGCGGAGCGAATTCATTCGCGAAGAGTTTATCGCTGCCGCAAACAGCCAACCTTGTGTTCTCTGTCGTTCTCCAACAGGATGCCCAGCCTGATCCAAAAACCTGACCAGAGAATCAAATGACGACTAAGGCGCCTCAGGCGAGCACTGGCCCCCATGACCTAAATGAACTGCTGATCGATGCCGAAGCCGACGATGAGCAGGTGCAGCAAAGCCACCCGGTACTGAAGCGTCCCTGGTTGCTGCTGTTGGGGCTGGTATTGGTCGCCTTGAACCTGCGTCCGGCGCTGTCGAGCATGGCGCCGATGCTCAGCGATGTCTCGAAAAGCCTTGGCCTGTCGGCGGCCAAAGCGGGTTTGCTGACCACGTTGCCTGTGCTGTGTCTGGGGTTGTTCGCGCCGCTGGCACCGATTCTGGCGCGGCGTTTTGGCAGTGAAAGGGTGGTACTGGGCATTCTGCTGACGCTGGCGGGCGGGATCATCCTGCGCAGTTCATTCGGTGAAGCGGGGCTGTTTGCCGGCAGCATTCTGGCCGGGGCGAGCATCGGCATCATCGGTGTGTTGCTGCCGGGGATCGTCAAACGGGATTTCGCTAAACAGGCCGGGATCATGACGGGCATCTACACCATGGCCTTGTGTATGGGTGCGGCGATGGCGTCGGGCTCGACCGTGCCGTTGAGTCAGTACTTCGACAACAGTTGGGCCATGGGGCTCGGTTTCTGGATTATTCCGGCGCTGGTCGCGGCGGTATTCTGGTTGCCCCAGGCGCGTCAGGGGCATGGCCTGCATCAAGTCGCCTACCGTGTGCGCGGTTTGCTGCGTGATCCACTGGCCTGGCAAGTCACCCTTTATATGGGCCTGCAATCATCGCTGGCGTATATCGTGTTTGGTTGGTTGCCATCGATTCTGATCGGTCGTGGCCTGTCACCGACCCAGGCGGGTCTGGTGCTGTCCGGTTCAATCATGGTGCAACTGATCAGTGCGCTGACTGCGCCTTGGCTGGCGACACGCGGCAAGGACCAGCGGCTGGCGATTGTGGTCGTGATGTTGCTGACGCTCGGCGGCTTGTCCGGCTGCCTCTACGCGCCGCTCGACGGTCTGTGGGGTTGGGCGGTTTTGCTGGGCCTGGGGCAGGGCGGGGCGTTCAGTCTGGCGCTGACCCTGATCGTGTTGCGCTCGCGGGATGCACATGTCGCGGCCAACCTGTCGAGCATGGCTCAAGGCTTCGGTTACACCCTCGCGTCCCTTGGGCCGTTCGCGGTGGGCATCGTTCATGACGTGACCGGGAGCTGGAATGCCGTTGGCTGGATCTTTGCTGTCCTCGGTCTGGGCGCGATCGTTTTCGGGCTGGGCGCCGGGCGTGCGTTGTATGTGCAGGTCAACAGCGAGAAAGTCTGACTGTGTCGGTATTCCCGGTACGAATGCTCATGGTCAGGCGGCGGATAGCCGACTATCGTGCATGCATCTTCTTTCCCAAAGGGCCTGGCTGCATGAGCGATATAAAAAGCGTGAGCGATGCCAACAGCGCAGTGATTACTGAGTTTTACCAAGCGTTCAATCGGCTGGACGCCGAGGCTATGAGTGCCTGCTACACCGAGGATGTGCTGTTCAGCGATCCGGTGTTTGGTGAGCTGCGTGGACGGCAAGCCGGTGACATGTGGCGCATGTTGACCTCGCGGGCCAAGGACTTCTCCGTGACCTACGACAATGTGCGCGCCGACGAGCGTACCGGTGGCGTGCATTGGGTCGCGACCTATTTGTTCAGCCAGACCGGCAACACCGTGGTCAACGATATCCAGGCGCGCTTCGTGTTTCGCGACGGCAAGATCTGCGAACACCATGACCATTTCGATCTGTGGCGTTGGTCGCGCCAGGCCCTCGGAATCAAGGGCGCGTTGTTGGGCTGGACGCCGTTTGTGCAGAACGCGATTCGAGCACAGGCGCAGAAGGGGCTTAAGGCGTTTCAAGCCGAGCGCTGAGGTTCTTGCCAACGTAGTATTTATCTAGGCTTTTTCAGGGATTGGGCCAGATAACGTCGCAACCTTATTTTCAGCAATAAGGTTATTGCGCCATGCCCTTGATACCCAATCCCCCTCCGATTGTGTCCCTTATCACTACCTCGAAACTTGAGCAGCTACAGCAACGGTTCAAGCAAGACCCTGTCCTTGATGTCATCCAGAAAAACCTGCCCGACGCGTTTACGCAGGCCTCGCTTCAAGCGCGCAAAGACTATTGTGCCGCGCTGTTGGCAAGCCGGCAGGCCAAGGACGCGTTGAAGCAACTGTTCAAGCCACTAAAGGGGCTCTCTGAATTTGCCGAGCCCTTGTTACGTCAGGCGCTGGATGCCCGGTTCGGTCCGGGTCTGGACGTCAGGAAAGATACGTTGTTTTATCCCACGCTCACCTCCGACGGGGCGACAGGACCGTCTACCCAGCTAACGCTGCTGGAGTCAGCGTTGCATAACTTCGAACGCAAGGAATCCGTGGCGGGATTCTTTCTGTCGAGTGCCGCGATCCTCGACAGCAAGGGCGAAGTTCACCCGAAGGGGATCAAGCCAGAACAATTCGCTGACCTGTGCCGACACCTGAATCTGGGGCGTAAATACCTGGACCACCTGCAAAGCGTGCTCGAACCGGACTCCGCACCGGACGATGCTCCGGACGCCGCCCGATTCAATGCCCGGGCAACATTCATTGCCAACGACAAAGCCGACATGGAAGTCTGCGCTCGCGCCGCTGCCATGAAAAAAACCATTGGCCAGGCGGCATGTTCGGCAGTGATAGCGCTGGCCCGGCAGCAACCTGAGCCGCAGTTCGATGGCCACCTCATGTGGTTGAAATGCCTGACGATGTTTGGGGTCGAGATACAGCGGGTGTTATTGATCACGCCACAACGTACCTGGACGACGACGCAAGTCCCCATTCTCCTGTACATCCCACAGGACCCTGTCAATCCGCTGAAGGAATACGGGTCCATGACCGAGTTGGAGGACGATCTTCGGACGCGCTTGATGGACAAATCCTACCAGGCGTTTTTCGCCCAACTCATCGGCGAGCGTAACAGAGCAGCGTTCTTCACCCGGTTGAACACACATCTTTTTCCACTGGCGCCCATCGATGGAGACATGTTTACCCAAGGACTTTGGCATCACGCCGCCGATCCCAAGGCAAACCTGGTACTCGACACCGACGTCATTAAAGAAGCTCCGTTCAGCAGGATGCACAGGCAGCAGCTGTTTTTGTTGAAGGACAATGCGCGATTCCTGGCGGTGCCTACCGAAGAGGAGGACGCGAAAAGCCGTCAGGAGCGGCTGGATTATTGGATGAGCATTGGCATGAACATCCTCAATGCCGCCTCGTTTGTGCTCCCCGCACTGGGCGCGGTCATGATGGTAGATTCGACGATGGAATTGATCGGAGAGGTGTATCACGGTCTTCAGGACCTGAGCCACGGCGATATGGACGAGGGTCTTGATCACCTGATGGACGCCGCTGGACAGATTGCTTTCATGGCGCTGCTGGTTGCGGGACACCAAGTGCCGGAGCCCCCGCCAATCAAGAGCAACAACTTTGTGGGTAAGGTCATCCCGATCACGCTCGATAACGGGGAGACCCGGCTCTGGAAGCCTGACCTGACACCTTTTCAATCCAGGACGGTGCTTCCCGAAGGTGTCAGCCCTGATATCGACGGTGTGGTTGAACACGATGGGAAAAAATACCTGACCATCGACGACCAGCGCTATGAGGTTCAGCACCATGAACCGCTGAATAAGTGGGTGATCAAGCATCCGAACGAAAACCATCCTTTTACCCCCACGCTCGAACATAACGGTGTCGGTGCGTTCTGGCATGAGGGTGAAATACCGCAACAGTGGGCGAAAGATAAATTATTCAAACGCCTTGGCCATTCTGTATCGGGCCTGTCCGACACCGCTGCCGAGCAGATACTGGCCGTTGTCGATGTCGACGAATCACTGCTGCGCCGGGTTCATGTGGAAAATGCGGTCCCGCCGGGGCAACTGCGCGATACGGTCAAGCGATTCCAGTTGGACGCGACGCTTGAAACCTCCATTGAGGAACCTGGCAGCACACGTTCAGAACGGTTCGAGCAGCTGTACAACGCCAGTGAAGTCACGACGGACCCACTTGCGCAGTTGATCCGTCGTGACTTCCCGACCATTCCAGCGGCAGTGGCAGAGGATCTGGTTGCCACCCTGACTTCCGCTGAGCAACAACTGATGCTGGAAACCGGTCGAATACCCTTGCGTATTGGCGAAGCGGCTGCCTGGCAGCAGAAGCAAACGCGACTGAACAGGGCTATCGAAGGTTTCTATCTGAAGTCTGTGGCCAATCCCGATACCGAAATCCTGAGCCTGCACCTGCTGGAAAAATTGCCCGGCTGGTCTGATCAGGTGCGTTTTGAGATTCGCCAAGGCACCCTCCGAGGATCGTTACTGGACAGCATCGGCGATCCACAAGCGTCCGAACTCAAGATCCTGGTCAAATCCAACGGTCGCTATCAAGCGTTCGACGCCGACGGTAATGAACTCAACAGCGTTCCCAAGGACGGCAATAATCTGTGCGCCTCGGTGCTGCATGCGTTGCCAGATGAACCTCGTCGCGCCATCGGCCTCCCGCATGTCGCACAAGGCCCCGAATTGAATGCCACGCTTGCGACGCTGGCCGCCGGTGACCGTGGACAAGCGTCACGTATTCTCGGCATACGCAAGGGACCGCTGAAGTTCAATATGCCCAAACGCATGAAACAGGGGCGTCTGGGTTATCCCCTGAGCGGCACGGGCAAGCTTGCCGGGTTTATCAGTGACGATCACTTGCTGGACAGGATCGGCTTGCTTGAGCTGGACACTGTGACTGCGCCGGAAGTGCTCACGGGCATGCGCAACGAAGGATTGTCCAATGCGGACATCAATGCACGGTTGGACGTGCTGCAGGAAGAACATCAGGCTCTGCGCTTCAGCCTGGACCAATGGACGTTGGCGTCGAGCGCGTTACCGGAATTGAGCGCAGCGCGCGCCGTCAGCAGGACTCGAATTGCTGAAGCGATCATGCATCATTGGCAAGCCAGCAGTGTATTCGTCGTCGGTGAGGCACCTGTCACGTTTCGCCTTGAGCACGTAGCGTTGGGAGATTTTCCTGCACAGTTGCCGGACTTTTTCTACAGTCGGATCGAAAGGTTGGAGTTGTTCGACACGGTGCGCAATCTGCACGAAATCCCTTTGTCAGAATGGAATGGGGTCGAACAAACACTTGAGCGTTTTTTGAGCAGGTTTGCGCACATAACCTCACTCGACGTCAGCAGACCTGTCGCAACCGGCTATCGATCACCAGGTTATTTAGAACTCCCGCGCATTGTATCGACCAGCCTTCCGCGCCTCAGAACACTGAACTTGATCAACCAGGACTTGACCATTAGCCCGATGGCCCTGGAGGCCTTGAATGGCCTTCAGGACCTCGAACGGCTGGACTTGAGTGGTAATAGTCTCGAATTACTCAATGAAATGACACAGTTCCCGATTCATCGGAATCTCCAGCGCCTCGGACTGGATCGCACCGGTACTAACTGGCCTTTTTGGCTCAATGATCGATTGCCTGGGCGTATCGGCGAACTTTCACTGAACGATAACCCTATCTCTGTCTTGCCTGATCGCATCGTGAGCAATCAGCTCGACTCGTCAGGCCGTACGCTTATTTCGTTGCAACGCAATCAATTGTCGCGTGCCACCCGCATGGAGATTTTCCTGGGTGAAGCCAGGACCGGCAGCTCGTTCAGCTACCACCTTGATATGCCTGTTGAACTTCAAACGCAGATGAACGTGCTGTTGCGGGAACAGGCAGAACTGGAAAGTGCATTGCGCGACTGGACAGACGCGTCGGGGTCCGGCGCACCTCTGGACGAGAACGTGATGCTGGGCAGGCGAGAAACAAGCGCAGTGCTGATCAACCACTGGGGCCGGGCGGTCTCGGGACGAGCCCCGCTTGCAGTGGTGATTGAATCGTCTCCGTTGGCCGACTTTCCTCAATTTTTGCCCGAGACCTTCTACCGCAATGTCAGCAGCCTATCGCTACAGGAGGTGACGGCCGACGTAGAACAATTGAATGGGTTTCTAAGGCGGTTTCAGCAGATAACCAGTCTGGAGCTCATCGAACTTTCTCCCCGCTTGGTGACGCCTCCGTGTGCGCTGGCTGAACTTCCGAACCTGTTAGAGCTGGACCTGATCAATCAGGGGATGATGATCGACCAAAATGCCATGGATTTTTTCGCTAGCCTTCCAAGGGTTCAACATTTGAATTTGAGTGGCAATCGACTCGGTCCGATAACGAATACCTCCGTTTTGGGACGCCACCATTGGCGGTCTCTGATGCTGGACAACGCCGGGATACAAAGCTGGCCTGAGTGGCTCACCGAGCTGGTTCCGGGAAACATAAACTCGTTGTCCCTTAACCGAAATCAAATAACCGAGCTACCGGCAGCAATTTTAGAGAACCCGCGCAACGATTGGGCGCATACCGAGATCTCCCTGGAGAGTAATCCGCTGTCGCGTGAATCCATGATCGCCGCCCACGCCCGTGATCATGGTTCCTATAGATCCTTCAGTTTCTATATGGACTTGCCTGAGGATATCCAGGCCATGCCCATCGACAGGACGGAGTCTGGGGTTTCCGACTCGGATACGGATACGGAGTCTGATTATGATTCTGATGCCCCAGTCCATGGGCATGGGCGGGTGGGCGGCGGTATTGCGGGGCGTCCTGTCGTTGAGCCGTGGCTTGTGGGTACCGCCGAAGAGATCGCCGATCATCGCGTGGTGTGGGAACAGCTCGAAACGGCTGCCGATGCGCCAGCGCTTTTGGCGTTGGTCAATCGTCTGCGAGAGTCTGCGGATTTCCTCCGGGCGCGTGATGCGCTGACCCCGCGTGTCTGGTATGTGCTGGAGGCGGCTGCACAAGACCCGGAGCTGCGCGGGCTGCTCAATGGCATGGCGCAGGACGAGGACATCGCCAATCCAACCTGCGCAGACGGCGTTCGGCTGGAGTTCAACCAAATGGAAGTTCGGGTCTTCACCCGTCGCTCACTTCGGGATATCCCGGACGCCGAGCGAGGACAGACACTCTATGGGCTCATGCGGCGGTTATACCGTTTGAGCGAAGTCGATCGCCTTGCGGTTACCAATACCCGTGGCCGGGATCAGGCGGAAGTACGCCTGGCCTACCGCTTGGGCTTGGCCGAGCGGCTGGATTTGCCCCTGCCACCTTCAAGCATGCTTTATAGAAACGTTGCCGGGGTAAACGCCGACGAACTGGCCACCGTTCAAGGCGAGGTGATGGCAAACGAGAGCGGCCCGGGGCTATTGGACTATGCGGCAAACAGGGATTTCTGGACCGACTGGCTTCGAGAAACGTACGCCCCGGAATTCGCGGAACTTCAGGAGACGTTCGATCAGGAGCGGTCACGCCTGGAGGATGACTTCCCTGAACTGAACGACGAGTATCTGGAACGGGCAAAACGATTGCTTGAGCAGAAAGAAGAGAAGGATCGAAACCTGATAAGGCAATTGACCAACAACGCAGGACTCAAGTACGACTGACAATACGCCGCGCCACCCGCTCTCTGTCTGTGTGACAGAGGGCGGGTGGTCCGTCCGGCCTTGTCGTTGGCAACCCGTCAAATACCTCTGATAGAATCGCCAACCCCTTTGCCTGTCAGCCACCATGCAAGAAACACCGTCCCCCGTCAGCAGTGAAACACCCACGGCGACCGGTATCCAAAAGCCTTGGTTCGTCTATCTGGTGCGCGCCGCCAACGGCTCGCTGTACTGCGGCATCAGTGATGATCCCCAGCGTCGCTTCGCCGCCCATCAACGCGGCAAGGGCGCACGGTTTTTCTATTCCAGCCCTGCGGTGGCGCTGGTGTATATCGAAGCGTGCTGCGATAAGCGTGAAGCCTTGCGTCAGGAGCGTTTGATCAAACAATTGAAGAAAAGCGCGAAGGAAGCGCTGGTGTTGAGCGCGGTTGCTCATCCATCGGCGTGATGTCCGCTTATCAGGCTGATCGGGTAGGCTCACAGGGCACAGGCAGGTAAGCTGAAGACTTTCCATCTGAAGGGCGGACCGAACATGACAGAGCTGATCCTGCACCATTACCCAGCCTCGCCGTTTTCCGAAAAGGCCCGTTTGATGCTGGGCTTCAAAGGGCTGTCGTGGCGTTCGGTGATGATCTCACCCGTCATGCCCAAGCCTGACCTGACGGCGTTGACCGGCGGTTATCGCAAAACGCCGGTGCTGCAGGTGGGGGCAGATATCTATTGCGACACAGCGTTGATGGCCCGCCGTCTGGAGCAGCAAAAAGCCTCACCCACATTTTTCCCCGAAGGCCAGGAATTCACCGTGGCCAGCTTCGCCGCCTGGTCCGACTCGATCATGTTCCAGCATGCCGTGAGCCTGGTATTCCAGCCCGAATCCATAGCGCTGCGTTTTGCCAAAGTGCCGCCTGAGGTGGTCAAAGCCTTCATCGCCGACCGTACCGAGTTGTTCAGTGGCGGCACCGCATCACGCCTGACGCTGGAGCAGGCAACGCATCAATGGCCCACCCTGATGGCCCGTCTGGAGCTGCAACTGGAACGCAATGGCGATTTCCTGTTTGGCGAGGCCTCGATTGCCGACTTCTCCCTTGCCCACACCCTGTGGTTTCTCAAGCAAACACACGTCACCGCACCGTTTGTAGATGCCTACCCGGCGGTGTCGACGTGGTTGAATCGAGTGCTGGGCTTCGGTCATGGTGCGTTCAGCGACATGAGTGCCACCGATGCGCTGGAGATCGCTCGTAACGCCACGCCCGCAGCGCTGCCGGACGAGGTCTTCGAAGACCCGAATGGCTTTACCCTAGGTCAGAAAGTGGCCATCTCCGCCGTCGACTACGGCGTCGATCCAGTGGAAGGCGAGTTAGTCTTTGCGGGTCGTGAAGCGCTGATCCTGCGTCGAGAGGACGAGCGCGCCGGTGTGGTGCATGTGCACTTTCCGCGCTTTGGATTTCGGATCGAGGCGCGCTGATACAGGGGATCGCATTCTGTAGGAGCAACCGGGGCGCGCAGTCTTGTTGGCGAGAGGCTTGGCGCGGTATGCCTGATACACCGCCTCGCCAACAAGGCTGCGCGTCCCGGTTACAGGTACTACGCGATCACTTCAGCGCCGCCAATATCGCCTCTTCACTGAATCCCCTGATCAACGTGCCATTCACGTCGATCAGCGGGATGCCACGTCCGCCCAGCGTTTCATAGGCCTTGCGGCCTTCGGCTGATTTCTCGATATCGAACTCTTTGTACGGGATGCCTTTGCTGTCGAGGAAGCGTCGGGTCTGTTTGCAGTAGCCGCACCAGTCGGTGGCGTAAAGCGTGACCCTGGCCTGCGCCTGGGTATGCATCGCTGCGGCGGAGGAGGGGTTGAAGAAGTGTTCGATCTTGCCCCAGTTCTGGTAGGCCACAACCACCAGCATGATCAAGACGAACTTCTTCAGCGTACGTACGAGCATGGGGGCTTAGCGCCGCTTCAACTGATCGGTGAGTTGGGTGGGCAGACCTTTGATGATCAAGGTGCCAGCCTCTTCGTCGTACTCGATCTTGTCGCCCAGCAAATGGGCTTCGAAGCTGATGGACAGGCCTTCTGCTCGGCCAGTGAAGCGACGGAACTGATTCAGGGTGCGCTTATCCGCCGGGATCTCCGGAGACAGGCCGTAGTCCTTGTTGCGGATGTGTTCGTAGAAGGCGCGCGGACGTTCTTCGTCAATCAGCCCTGAAAGCACTTCCAGGCCCATAGGCTCACCGATCTTGCTCTGGCTGCTGGCGTAGTCCACCAGTGTCTTGGTTTTCTCCCGGGCGGATTCTTCCGGCAGGTCTTCGCTTTCCACGAAGTCGCTGAACGCCTTGAGCAGGGTGCGGGTTTCGCCGGGGCCATCGACCCCTTCCTGGCAGCCGATGAAGTCGCGGAAATACTCTGAAACCTTTTTCCCGTTCTTGCCCTTGATGAAGGAAATGTACTGCTTGGATTGCTTGTTGTTCTGCCACTCGGAAATATTCACCCGTGCGGCCAGATGCAATTGGCCCAGGTCCAGATGGCGCGACGGCGTCACGTCCAGCTCGGCGTTTACCGCAACGCCTTCACTGTGGTGCAACAGGGCGATGGCCAGGTAGTCGGTCATGCCTTGTTGGTAGTGGGCAAACAAGACGTGGCCACCCACCGAGAGGTTGGATTCTTCCATCAGCTTTTGCAGGTGCTCGACCGCCACACGACTGAACGCGGTGAAATCCTTGCCGCCGTCCAGGTATTCCTTCAGCCAGCCGCTGAAAGGGTGCGCGCCGGACTCAGCATGGAAAAACCCCCAGGCCTTGCCTTGCTTCGCGTTATAGCTCTCGTTGAGGTCCGCCAGCATGTGCTCGATGGCTTGCGACTCAGCGAGTTCGGAGTCACGCGCATGGAGGACTGCCGGCGTACCGTCGGGTTTTTTGTCGATCAGGTGGACGATGCAATGACGGATCGGCATGGGCTTCTCGGCTGGGGTAGACGGAGGATGAAGCGCTGCGTTGGAACCGGCGCTCAATTCAAAGTCGCGCAGTGTAACGCACCTTGGGTACTGTCATAACGCTGCGCAAGCGCCCTGTTTTGGTCTGAATCGGGTGTTTCCCCTGTATTTTTAACGCTCTAACCCTCTAAAGCTGACCAAATGGGTAGGTAGGTGCGGATATTTGATCGTCTCTGTGCTAGTTTTGCCCGGTCTTGCGCACTTGAAGGGCGCTAAGCATGCAGTTTGTACGCGTCAGGTCGAACCAAAGCCCGGTTTCAGTATCTACATTTCGCGATTAATCGTGGCTGCTACTGGAGGGCCGGATTCATTGTCTGGCCCCAGGCCGATGCCGCATTCTGCAATCCACATGAATTTGATAGGGAAGGAACACCACCATGGCTCTGACTAAAGACCAATTGATCGCCGATATCGCTGAAGCTATCGACGCGCCAAAAACCACCGCGCGTAATGCTCTTGAGCAATTGGGCCAAATTGTTGCTGACCAACTGGAAAATGGCGCTGAAATCACTTTGCCAGGCATTGGCAAATTGAAAGTGACCGAGCGTCCAGCTCGTACCGGCCGTAACCCGTCGACGGGCGCAGCCATCGAAATCGCTGCCAAAAAAGTCATCAAATTCGTACCTGCTAAAGCGTTGACCGATTCGGTTAACAAGTAAGCCGAAACTGCCTTAAGGGCAGTTTTTACTTGCTGTAAAAAAGCCGTGCTCCGGATCACTCCGGGCACGGCTTTTTCAGGCCTGCGGTAAACACATCCAGCGTGAACTCAGCTTTTGGCCGATGCCCAGCGCTCCAGGCGCCATGCTTGCTGCTGTGCTTTGTCGAGGAACGTCCAGGCAACGAAGCGGCTCTGCTTCTGGCCTTGGGACATTTCCACCACGTGGCTTTCCACAACCCCGGCTTTTTTCAGCGTGCTTTGAATCGAGGCCAGGTTGGAGGCCTTCGACACCAGCGTGCTGAACCAGAACACCTGCCGTGGTACCTGCTTGCTCTCGTTGATCAATTGCGTCACGAAGCCAATTTCGCCGCCTTCGCACCACAGTTCCTGTGACTGCCCACCGAAGTTCAGGACGGGCAATTTGCGCTTGGGGTCTGCTTTGCCGAGGGCGCGCCATTTGCGTTGACTGCCGCGTTGCGCTTCGTCGATCGACGCGTGGAACGGCGGGTTGCACACGCTCAGGTCGAAACGTTCGTCGCTGCGCAGCAGGTCCAGGAGGATATGCGTGCGATTGCTTTGCAGGCGCAGGCTGATGGCTTTGCTCAGGCCATTGGACTTGACGATGGCGGTGGCGGCGGCGACGGCGGTTGGATCGATTTCCGAGCCGAGGAACTGCCAACCGTAGTCGCTGTGACCGATCAATGGATAGACGCAGTTGGCGCCCATGCCGATGTCCAATGCACGAATAGAGGCGCCGCGCGGGATAACGCCGTCGTTGCTGCTGGCCAACAGGTCAGCGATGAAGTGCAGGTAATCGGCACGCCCTGGAATCGGCGGGCACAGATAATCCGCCGGGATATCCCAATGGGCAACGCCATAGTAGGACTTGAGCAGGGCGCGGTTGAACACCCGCACGGCAGTCGGGTTGGCAAAGTCGATGCTTTCCTTGCCATACGGATTGATGACCACGAATTCGGCCAGTTCCGGGCTGCTTTTGATCAACTGCGCAAAATCGTAACGGCCTTGATGGCGGTTGCGTGGGTGCAGGGTCGCTTTTTCACGGGGCTCTGCGGGTTTGCTGGGTGCTTTAGGTGTGCGTGGCGCTGTCATGGGAGGTCAATTCTGTGAAGTGTAGGCGTAGCCCTGTAGGAGCTGCCGAAGGCTGCGATAAGGTTGGAACAACCTTCGCTTATTTAAGACCACGACCGCTTCGCAGTCGATCGCAGCCTTCGGCAGCTCCTACAGGGTGCCACTGGCTCGCTCGCGAGCCAGTCGTGCTTGTCGCCCTTACAAACTGGCGATACGTGCGTGTTGCTCAGCCAGCTTGCCCAGTGCCTGTTCGGCTTCGGTCAGCTTGCTGCGTTCTTTGGCGATGACTTCAGGCGGTGCTTTGTCGACGAAGGCAGCGTTGGACAGCTTGCCGCCGACACGTTGCACCTCACCTTGCAGGCGCAGGATTTCTTTGTCCAGGCGCGCCAGCTCAGCGGCTTTGTCGATCAAGCCAGCCATTGGCACCAGCACTTCCATCTCACCCACCAGCGCGGTAGCGGACAGTGGCGCTTCTGCGCCCTCAGCCAACACGGTGATGGATTCGAGCTTGGCCAGTTTTTTCAACAGGTAATCGTTTTCGGTCAGGCGACGCTGATCTTCTGCACCGACGTTCTTGAGGAACAATTGCAGCGGCTTGCCTGGGCCGATGTTCATTTCCCCACGAATGTTACGGGTGCCGAGCATCAGGCCCTTGAGCCACTCGATATCGCCTTCGGCGGCCTGATCGATACGTGCTTCATTGGCCACTGGCCACGGTTGCAGCATGATCGTCTTGCCCGTCACGCCAGCCAGCGGCGCGAGGCGCTGCCAGATTTCTTCGGTGATGAAGGGCATGAACGGGTGAGCCAGACGCAGCGCGACTTCCAGCACGCGAACCAGGGTGCGGCGGGTGCCGCGCTGGCGCTCGACCGGTGCGGTTTCGTCCCACAATACCGGCTTGGACAGTTCCAGGTACCAGTCGCAATACTGGTTCCAGATGAACTCGTACAGCGCCTGGGCCGCGAGGTCGAAGCGGAACTGGTCGAGTTGACGGGTCACTTCGGCTTCGGTGCGTTGCAATTGGGAGATGATCCAGCGATCTGCCAGCGAAAGCTCTACAGCTTCGCCGTTCTGGCCGCAGTCTTCGCCCTTGTCCAGAACGTAGCGCGCGGCGTTCCAGATCTTGTTGCAGAAGTTGCGATAGCCTTCGACGCGGCCCATGTCGAACTTGATGTCGCGGCCGGTGGAGGCCAGCGAGCAGAAGGTGAAGCGCAGGGCGTCGGTGCCATAGCTGGCGATACCGTCGGCGAACTCGTCACGGGTCTGCTTTTCGATCTTTTTCAACAGTTTCGGCTGCATCAAGCCGGTCGTGCGCTTCTGTACCAGCGCTTCGAGCTCGATACCGTCGATGATGTCCAGTGGGTCAAGGACGTTGCCCTTGGACTTGGACATCTTCTGGCCTTGGCCATCGCGTACCAAGCCGTGTACGTAGACGGTCTTGAATGGAACCTGCGGTGTACCGTCGTCGTTCTTCACCAAATGCATGGTCAGCATGATCATCCGGGCGACCCAGAAGAAAATGATGTCAAAACCTGTGACCAACACGTCGGTGGGGTGGAAGGTCTTGAGGGCTTCGGTTTTTTCCGGCCAGCCTAAGGTCGAAAAGGTCCACAGACCCGAGCTGAACCAGGTGTCGAGAACATCGTTGTCCTGTTGCAGCGCGATGTCCGGACCCAGGTGGTGCTTGGCACGCACTTCGGCTTCGTCGCGGCCGACATAGACCTTGCCGGACGCGTCGTACCAGGCGGGAATGCGGTGGCCCCACCAGAGTTGACGGCTGATGCACCAGTCCTGGATGTCGCGCATCCACGAGAAGTACATGTTTTCGTACTGCTTGGGCACGAAGGCGATGCGGCCATCTTCCACGGCGGCGATGGCAGGTTCGGCCAACGGCTTGGTGGAGACGTACCACTGATCGGTCAGCCACGGCTCGATAATGGTCCCGGAGCGGTCGCCCTTGGGCACTTTCAGCGCGTGGTCATCGACGCTCACCAGCAAACCCATTTCATCGAAGGCGGCGACAATGTGTTTGCGCGCTTCGAAACGGTCAAGGCCGGCGTAGGCGGCAGGCAGGGTGCCGTCCACCTGATCATTGAGCTTGCCGTCGATGTTGAACACTTGCGCGACAGGCAGGACAGCGGCGTTTTTATCGAAAATGTTCAGCAGCGGCAGGTTGTGGCGCTTGCCGACTTCATAGTCGTTGAAGTCGTGGGCTGGAGTGATCTTCACGCAGCCGGTGCCGAATTCAGGATCGCAATAATCGTCAGCAATGATCGGGATGCGGCGACCGACCAGTGGCAGCTCGACGAATTTGCCAATCAGGGCCTTGTAGCGCTCGTCTTCCGGGTTCACCGCCACAGCGGCGTCGCCGAGCATGGTTTCCGGACGCGTGGTGGCGACGACCAGGTAATCCAGGCCATCAGCGGTTTTAGCACCGTCAGCCAGAGGATAACGCAGGTTCCACAGGTGACCTTTCTCGTCGTGGTTTTCCACTTCCAGATCGGAAATCGCCGTGTGCAGCTTGGTGTCCCAGTTGACCAGACGCTTGCCGCGATAGATCAAGCCGTCTTCATGCAGGCGCACAAAGGCTTCTTTGACTGAGTCGGACAGGCCATCGTCCATGGTGAAGCGCTCACGGCTCCAGTCCACGGATGAACCCAGGCGGCGAATCTGCCGGCTGATGTTGCCGCCTGACTGATCCTTCCATTCCCAGATTTTTTCGAGGAATTTTTCACGGCCCAGGTCGTGACGGCTCAAGCCTTGAGCTTCGATCTGACGCTCTACCAGCATCTGCGTGGCGATACCGGCGTGGTCGGTGCCCGGCTGCCACAGGGTGTTGCGACCCTGCATGCGGCGGAAGCGGATCAGGGCGTCCATGATCGCGTTATTGAAGCCGTGACCCATGTGCAGACTGCCGGTGATGTTCGGCGGCGGAATCATGATGGTGTATGAGTCACCCGCGCCTTGCGGAGCGAAATAATTCTCGGCCTCCCAGGTTTGGTACCAGGAAGTTTCAATGGCGTGCGGCTGGTAGGTCTTATCCATGCGCGGCGGGACCCTATAGGCATTAATTCAGGAAAGCCGACAAGTATAGCGGGGATGGACAGCGGGGCGTAGAGCGAGGCGATGGTGGGCGGCAGAAAAGTGCGTTATAGCCGCTTCGCGAATGAATTCGCTGCTACACAGGATTTATGTCCACAAGCGAATTCGTTCGCGAAGGCGTCAGGTCAGACGCCGCAACACTTCAGGCCTGATATTGACTCAACAACCGTTCCATCCGCGCATCGAGGCGGCGCTTGATCTCGGTTTCGATATGCGGTGCGAAGTCATCGATGACGTCTTGCATGATCAATTGCGCAGCGGCACGCAGTTCGTTGTCCAGATGCAGCACGGCATCCGGATTGGCGCTGGCGGGTTGCGCGGCGGGAGGTTCGGGTGTCAGGGTCGGAATGTCCGCTTCGTCGATATCGGTGTCATCCGCTTCGGCGTGTACCGCCGCCTTGGCGCCCACCATGTCAAACAGCAACGGAATCTGAATGTCGCTGGCGACGGTGTTGGTCAGCAACGGCGGTTGCAGGGAGCTATCGCCGAGCAATTGGCGGATCGACTCGAGGTCATCCAGCAAATGCGCGGAGTCTTTCAGGGGGTTGGAAGTATCCATCGTATGCTCAGAGACGCTGTAACCGGTGATCTTGCAGAGGATAGCCTTGTTCACGATAGAAGCGGAAACTCTCTCGTGCGGCCTGACGGATTGCCGGGTCTTCTACCACGACTTCCGCCACGCGGGCAAAACGCTTGAAAAAATCGGGGATGCGCAGGTCCAGATTGACCAGCAGATCCTGATGCGGCCCAGGGTTATCGCCCACGCCTAAAACGACGGGAGCATCCTGATCGTCTTCCGCAGCGCCATGGGGCACGAAACTTTCGCCCTTGAAGCGCCACAAGCGGGCGTCGAGGTCGTCGCGCTGGGCTGCATCGCTGCAATGGATGTACACCCGATGACCCAGGCGCCAGGCTTTTTCGCTGAGTTTGCAGGCGAAGTCCAGGCGCGCCAGAGGATCAGCGCTGGGCAGGATATAAAAGTCGACTTGAGTCATGTCAGTTCCAAGGCGCAGGGCGCGTCAGCCAGTCGGCCGACACGCCCATGGGCGTTTACACGCCAGCGCGGTCGAGCAGGTATTGAGTCAACAGCGGAACCGGACGGCCGGTGGCGCCTTTGTCCTTGCCGCCGCTCAGCCATGCAGTGCCAGCGATGTCCAGATGCGCCCAGTTGTAGGCCTTGGCGAAGCGTGACAGGAAGCAACCGGCAGTGATCGAGCCGCCTTTTGGGCCGCCAATGTTGGCAATGTCGGCGAACGGGCTATCAAGTTGCTCTTGGTACTCATCGAACAACGGCAATTGCCAGGCGCGGTCATCGGCTTGTTTGCCAGCGTCGAGCAGTTGGCCGATCAGCGTGTCGTTGTTGCCCATCAGGCCCGAGGTGTGGCCGCCCAGTGCGACGACGCAGGCGCCGGTCAGGGTAGCGATGTCGATCACCGCTTGTGGCTTGAAGCGTTCGGCGTAGGTCAGGGTGTCACACAGCACCAGACGGCCTTCGGCGTCGGTGTTGAGGATCTCGACAGTTTGACCGCTCATGGTGCTGACGATATCGCCCGGGCGAGTGGCGTTGCCGCCAGGCATGTTCTCGGCACACGCCAGCAGGCATACCAGGTTGATCGGCAGTTTCAGCTCAAGCACCGCACGCAGGGTGCCGAACACACTGGCGGCACCGCACATGTCGAACTTCATTTCGTCCATGCCCGCAGCAGGCTTGATGCTGATGCCGCCGGTGTCGAAGGTGACGCCCTTGCCGACCAGTACGTACGGTTTTTCGCTCTTTTTGCCGCCCTGATAGTTCATCACGATCAGGCGAGGTGGTTGTTCGCTGCCCTGAGCCACGGCCAGGAAAGCGCCCATGCCCAGTTCCTTGAGCTTCTTCTCATCGAGGATGTCGATTTTGAGATTTTTGTGTTCCTTGCCCAGCGCTTTCGCTTCTTCGGCCAGGTAGCTTGGGTGGCAGACGTTGGGCGGCAGATTGCCCAAGTCGCGGGTGAAGGCCATGCCAGTGGCGATGGCGGCGGCGTGAGTGGCGGCGCGCTCGGTATCAGCCTGGGTGGTCTTGGCCGTCAACAGGGTGATTTTCTTCAGAGCACGGGGTTCGGCTTTCTGGCTTTTGAAACGATCGAATACGTATTCGCCATCGGCCAGGGTCTCTACCAGCAGGCGCGCTTTGCCGTAGGTGTCGCGATTCTTGACAGCTATATCATCGAGGGCGAATACGGCATCGCTGCCACCCAGGCCTTTTAGTACGTTTAGTGCGCCGATGACGACTTTGCGGAACTGACGGTCAGATAATTCGTCTTCTTTACCCACACCCACCAACAGCACGCGTTCGGCTTTGAGGTTGGGCAGGGTGTGCAGCAACAGGCTTTGGCCGACTTTGCCAGGCAGATCACCACGTTTGAGAACCGCACTAATCGCGCCGCCGCTGAGGGTGTCGAGTTTTGTCGCAGCGTCGCTGAGTGTGCGGTCTTCTGTGACTGCGACCACCAGCGTGGCGGTTTTCAAGGTTTCTGGACTAACGCTCTTTACAACAAATTCCATGTCGGGGTCCCCGAATAAACTGTGAGTTTTCGCAGAATAAGTGACCTGCGCAGCCACAGAGAGGTGTCTCGAATCTGTGGCGCCTGCTACAAGGCCCGCAGTTTGACCCTGACGCACGGACCCTGACAACCCTTCGCTTGATCCGTTTACAGGCAGTCCGGGCGTTGTCGTCTCGTGCGTATCAGCCTTCTAAGGAGAAGGCGCAGTGACAGGGACCCTCAATCACAGGATAATGCCGCATATTTTTTAGGCGGTCGCTTCTGCGAGCCGGTAATCATTGTGGCTGATTCGCTTTCTTTGTCTGGCCGCCTACGCCTGACAACCCTGGAGTGCCTGGTTTGATTGTTTTTCGTTATCTGTCCCGAGAAGTGATGGTTACCTTGAGCGCGGTCAGCGCGGTGTTGTTGGTAATCATCATGAGCGGACGCTTCATCAAATACCTGGCTCAAGCCGCATCGGGAGCCCTCGACCCTGGTGTTCTGTTCATGATCATGGGCTTTCGTATGCCTGGCTTCATGCAACTGATCCTGCCGCTGGCCTTGTTTTTGGGCATTCTTCTGGCTTACGGTCGGCTTTATCTTGAAAGCGAGATGACTGTCCTGGCCGCCACCGGCATGAGCCAGCAACGTTTGCTGTTGATCACCATGGCGCCAGCAACCGTGATTGCGCTGCTAGTCACCTGGCTAAGCCTGGGGTTGGCGCCGCAAGGTGCTGCGCAGGTTTCTATGATCGTCAACCAACAAGACGCGTTGACCGAGTTCGATACGCTGGTACCCGGCCGCTTCCAGGAGCTGCGCGACGGTTCGCGGATCACTTACACCGAAACGCTTTCAGACGACCGCGCTCATCTGGGTGGGGTATTCATCTCCGAGAAACGCACGTCCCAGAACGGGGCCAAGGATCAAGGGATTTCCGTGCTGGTCGCCGAGAAGGGACATCAAGAGGTCAGGGCTGATGGTTCCCACTATCTGATTCTGGAAAACGGTTACCGTTATGACGGCAACCCCGGTGAAGCCAACTACCGCGCCATCAAATACGAGACCTATGGCGCCCTGTTGCCAAAACCCGCGATCAGCGAGGAGATTACCGACCGCGAGTCGATTCCGACCCGTGATTTGTTCGGCAGTGATAATCCTCGCTACAAGGCTGAGTTGCAGTGGCGGCTCGCGCTACCGGTGCTGGTGTTCATCGTGACATTGATCGCGGTGCCGCTGGCCAAGGCCAATCCGCGTCAAGGGCGTTTCCTCAAGCTGCTTCCGGCGATTCTGCTGTATATGGCTTACCTGACCATTTTGATTGCTGCTCGCGGTGCGCTGGAGCGGGGCAAAATTCCAATGGCCCTGGGCCTTTGGTGGGTGCATGCGCTGTTTCTGGGCATTGGCTTGTTATTGCTGTATTGGGAGCCTCTGCGGCTGAAGGTGGCGAGTCGCCGCCGCGCGCAGGAGGTGGCCCGTGGTTAAAATCGACCGCTACATCGGCAAGAGTGTTTTAGTCGCGATCCTTGGCGTGCTCGGGGTCATTCTGGGGCTGGCGTCGCTGTTTGCATTCATCGATGAAATAAACGACATCAGCGACACCTACACGTTGGTCGATGTTGCTTCCTTCGTGTTGCTGACCGCGCCACGGCGTGTCTACGACATGTTGCCGATGGCGGCGCTGATCGGCTGTCTGGTTGGCCTTGGCAGTCTGGCCAGCAGCAGTGAACTGACCATCATGCGCGCAGCGGGTGTGTCTATCGGGCGTATCGTCTGGGCGGTGATGAAGCCGATGCTGGTGCTGATGATCGCTGGTTTGCTGGTGGGCGAGTATGTTGCTCCGCCCGCTGAAGACCTGGCTCAGTCCAACCGCGCCCTGGCTCAGGGCAGCGATGAATCGCAAACGGGCAGGTACGGTGTGTGGCACCGCCAGGGCGATGAGTTCATCCACATTAATACCGTGCAACCCAACGGGGTGCTGTACGGCGTGACCCGCTATAGTTTCGACGATCAACGGCACATGCAGTCCGCAAGTTTCTCGAAGAAGGCGAAGTTCGAGAATGATTCATGGGCCCTGGAAGACGTGACCACGACGCTCTTCCACACTGACAGCACTGAAGTCGTCAAAAGCCCGACTGAACATTGGGGCGTGTCCCTCAGCCCACTGTTGCTCAGCACGCTGGTCTTGCCGCCGGACTCGCTGTCGATCACTGGCTTGTGGAGTTACACGCATTATCTTGCGGATCAGGGTTTGAACAACGGCCGTTACTGGCTGGCGTTCTGGACCAAAGTCCTGCAGCCGCTGGTTACAATGGCGCTGGTATTGATGGCGATCTCGTTCATCTTCGGCCCATTGCGCTCGGTGACCCTGGGTCAACGGGTGTTCACCGGGGTGCTGGTCGGATTCACCTTCCGCATTGCCCAGGACCTGCTTGGGCCGTCGAGTCTGGTGTTCGGCTTCTCGCCGCTGTTCGCGGTGCTGGTGCCGTCCGGGATCTGTGCCGTGGCCGGGGTCTGGCTGCTGCGTCGGGCAGGGTAGAAAGAAGACAGACAAAAAAGCCGACGTCGAGTCGGCTTTTTTTCGTACGTGAGTTCATCCAGCGTCACTGCTTCTTGCGCTTGGGCACCTGTACCAGTTGGCTGTCGGAATATATGTCATGCCAGCTGCGCTTCTGCTTATCAAACAACATCCAGAAAAAGCCCAGCCCCACGCATAGCCACGAACCAATCGCGACCACGAAGCGCAATAGCGCCTGCCACAGGCTGATGCCAGTGCCGTCGTTGTTCTGCACGCGAATGCCCCATACCTGCATGCCGAGTGTCTGGCCTGAATGGGTCCAGAACTTGGCGAAGAAGCCGAACAGCACAAACACCAGGATTGTTGAAAGCAGCGGATCGCTGTCCAGCGACCCGGACTCGGTCAAGGCGCGTAATTTGGCCTCACCGATAAAAGCCATCAGTATCAGCTTGTAAATAAAGGTGGTGACCATCAGCAGGGCGATGCACAGCAGGGTGTCATAGAGCATAGCCGCAAGGCGATGACCCAGGCCCGCAACGGGAAAGTCGCCTTGTGGACGCAGCAGGTGTTTCGACATGACGGGCTCTCGGTTGCAAAAAAGAACCCATTTTACGGAATCCCAGCCATAAAAAAGCCCCTGATGTCAGTATCAGGGGCTTTTTTACATGAGGCTACTCAGGCTTCGGCTTGAACTTCATCCGCCTGCAAGCCTTTTTGGCCTTGCACTGCAACGAAGGTCACTTTCTGGCCTTCTTTCAGGCTCTTGAACCCGTTGCCCTGAATAGCGCGGAAATGGACGAACAGATCCGGACCGCTCTCTGGAGTGATAAAACCAAAACCTTTCTCGTCGTTAAACCACTTGACGGTACCGTTCTGACGATTCGACATTTTCTTTTTCCCTGGACCTTGAATTGATGGCAGCCCCTTTCACTTGAAAGAGTACTGGGCTGGTTGCGGGAAGAAGAACGTTGAGCGGGATGTAGCAATACTTAGAGCTACTGCCCGGGTCCCAGTTCAAGCGACCCATGCAAACACAGTTGAGAAACTCTACGCTAACCTCAGCAGAAAAAACAAGCCCTTCAAAGACCCGGTTTCAGGCGCTCTCCGGGCTGTTTGAAAAGATTTACCGATAGCGCGTGATCGATAGTTTTTTACCCGTTTACGGTGTTATGGATAGCGTAAACGGTGGACTAACCACGCCTTTAGCCACGGTAGTAACGTTGCGCAACAAACGGCATTTTACTGACCCGCATCGGCACTTTCTTACCCCGTACAATGGCCCAGACTTCGCTGTCCAGCGCGGTGTAAGCGCTGTCCAGGTAAGCCATGACCAGAGGCCCTCCGAGGCTTGGGCCAAAGCCGCCGCTGCTGACCGTACCGATGGTTTTGTCGTTGGCATCAACAATTTCTGCACCTTCACGTACAGGCGTACGTTCCTGCGGAAGCAGGCCGACACGTTTGCTGCTCACACCGGCTTGCTGCTGAGCGAAGATCTGCTCTGCACCCGGGAAACCCCCTGCGCGCGCGCCATCGGCACGCCGAACCTTGGAGATCGCCCACAACAGGCTGGCCTGGATCGGCGTGGTCTCAGTGTTCATGTCGTGGCCATACAGGCACAGGCCTGCTTCCAGGCGCAACGAGTCACGAGCACCGAGGCCGATCGGTGCGACTTCTGGCTCGGCCAACAGGCGACGGGCCAATGCGTCGGCTTGATCGGCGGGAACCGAGATCTCAAAACCGTCTTCACCGGTGTAGCCGGAGCGGCTGACATAGCAGTCGGCGCCGAGCAACGTCACCTTGGCAAACTGCATGAACGTCATTTTCGCCACTTCCGGGGCCAGACGAGCAAGGACAGTCACCGCCTCGGGGCCTTGCAGGGCCAGCAGGGCGCGTTCTTCGAACAACGGGTGGATGTCGCACTGACCGGCCAGGTGCTGTTGCAGGTGTGCCAGGTCTTGATCCTTGCACGCGGCGTTGACCACCAGAATCAACTCGTCGTTGCCGATGTTGGCGACCATCAGATCATCGAGAATGCCACCGCTTTCATTGGTGAACATCGCGTAGCGCTGCATGCCTACGGGCAAGTCGATGATGTCGACCGGCACCAGGGTTTCCAGGGCCTTGGCGGCGTTGGCGCCGGTCAGGCGAATCTGGCCCATGTGCGAAACATCGAACAGGCCAGCGTGAGCGCGGGTGTGCAGGTGCTCTTTAAGCACGCCAGCGGGGTATTGCACGGGCATGTCATAGCCGGCGAACGGCACCATTCGGGCACCTAGTTCGCGGTGCAAAGCGTGCAGCGGGGTGGTTAAAAGCTGTTCGGTGGACATTCATGGCTCCTTGGGTTTTTCCCAGCTTTCGCTTTGTAGAGGAGCGAAAGCAGTCGATTTCGTGAGGCTGTTTTTAGCACTCGATAATGTTCACGGCCAGTCCGCCTCGGGCGGTTTCCTTGTATTTGCTCTTCATGTCGGCGCCGGTCTGGCGCATGGTGCGGATCACTTTGTCGAGGGAGACAAAGTGCTGACCATCGCCGCGCAACGCCATGCGTACGGCATTGATCGCTTTAACCGAACCCATGGCGTTGCGCTCGATGCAGGGCACCTGCACCAAGCCACCAATCGGGTCGCACGTCAGACCGAGGTTGTGTTCCATGCCGATTTCGGCGGCGTTTTCTACCTGCTGGACATTGCCGCCCAACACTTCGCATAACGCCCCGGCCGCCATAGAGCAGGCCACGCCGACTTCGCCCTGACAGCCGACTTCGGCGCCGGAGATCGAGGCGTTTTCTTTATAGAGAATGCCAATTGCGGCCGCCGTGAGGAGAAAGCGCACCACTCCGTCTTCATTGGCACCGGAGATAAAGCGCATGTAGTAATGCAGTACCGCCGGGATAATGCCCGCCGCGCCGTTGGTGGGTGCGGTGACAACCCGGCCGCCGTTGGCGTTTTCTTCGTTGACTGCCAGGGCGTACAGGTTGACCCAGTCGAGCACCGACAGCGCATCGCGCAGCGCCGCTTCCGGGTTGTTGCACAACTGACGGTGCAACGCTGCGGCCCGGCGTTTGACCTTCAAGCCGCCCGGCAAAATGCCTTCATTGCGGCAACCTGCTTTTACACAATCCTGCATGACCTGCCAGATGTTCAGCAGGCCTTTGCGGGTTTCCGCTTCCGGGCGCCACGCAGCTTCGTTGGCCAGCATCACCTGGCTGATCGACAGACCCTGTGCGGTGCAATGGCCCAGCAAATCCTTGGCGCTTTTGAACGGGTAGGTCAGCGGCGTGCTGTCTTCGACGATCCGGTCAGCGCCGGCGGCGTCTTCATCGACGACAAAGCCACCGCCGACCGAATAATATTCGCGGCTACGAGTCTGCAAGCCGGCGGCATCGAAAGCACGGAAAATCATGCCGTTTGGATGGAACGCCAAGGGTTTGCGGATCATGGCCAAGTGTTGTTTTTCGATGAACTCGATGCTGTGTTCACCGAGCAGGTTCAGGCGCTGACTGCTGCGAATCTGTTGCAGGCGCGCAGCGATAGTTTCGGTATCGACGGTGTCTGGGTGCTCGCCTTCGAGGCCCAGCAGCACGGCTTTGTCACTGCCGTGGCCTTTGCCGGTAGCACCCAGTGAGCCATACAGCTCGACCTTGACGCAGGCCGTTGTCGCAAGCAAGTCGTCACGGCGCAGACCTTCGGCGAAGCGAGCTGCAGCCCGCATCGGGCCCACGGTATGCGAACTGGAGGGACCGATACCAATCTTGAACAGGTCAAACACGCTCAGAGACATGGTGCACTCCATTGTTTTTGTTGTTGAGCCGTTCGCAGGTAAGCCTGCTCCCACAAAATTTGAGTGATCCCCACTCTGTGGGAGCAGGCTTGCAACTACGCGTCCCGCTGCGAACGGCGATAGATCAGGCACCGCCTAAACAGGGGCCACTGCTTGCACAGTAGCCCCATCCCGATCAGGCGTCTTGATAGCTCTCGATGGACGGGCAGGCGCAGATCAGGTTGCGGTCGCCAAACACGTTGTCGACGCGACCCACGGGCGGCCAGTACTTGCTGTCGATCAACGAGGCTACCGGGTACACCGCTTGTTCACGGCTGTACGGATGGGTCCACTCGCCGACGATTTCAGCGGCGGTGTGCGGCGCATTTTTCAACGGGTTGTCGTCCTTGTCCAGCGCACCGCTTTCCACTGCGCGGATTTCCTCGCGGATGCGGATCATGGCTTCGCAGAAACGGTCCAGTTCTTCCTTGGATTCGCTTTCGGTCGGCTCAATCATCAGGGTGCCAGCCACCGGGAACGACATGGTCGGGGCATGGAAACCAAAATCGATCAAACGCTTGGCCACGTCATCGACGCTGATACCGCTGCTGTCTTTGAGCGGACGCAGGTCGAGGATGCATTCGTGGGCGACAAGACCGTTGCTGCCGGTGTACAGCACGGGGTAGTGCTCTTCCAGGCGGCGGGAAATGTAGTTGGCATTGAGGATCGCCAGTTGCGACGCGCGCTTGAGGCCTGTGCCACCCATCATGCGGATGTACATCCAGGTGATCGGCAGAATGCTTGCGCTGCCAAACGGTGCTGCGGCGACAGCGCCGGTTTTGCGCTCCATCGTCCCGTGACCCGGCAAGAACGGTTTCAGGTGTGACTTGACGCCGATCGGGCCAACGCCTGGGCCGCCACCGCCGTGGGGAATGCAGAAGGTTTTGTGCAGGTTCAGGTGCGAGACATCGCCGCCGAACTTGCCCGGTGCGCAGAGGCCAACCATGGCGTTCATGTTGGCGCCATCGATGTACACCTGACCGCCGTTGTCATGGACGATCCCGCAGATCTCGCGGATGCCTTCTTCGAACACACCGTGCGTCGAGGGGTAGGTAATCATCAGCGCGGCGAGATGTTCGCGGTGTTCGATGGCCTTGGCGCGCAAGTCTTCGATATCGACGTTGCCGCGTGCATCGCAGGCGGTCACGACCACGCGCATACCGGCCATGTTGGCGGTAGCGGGGTTGGTGCCGTGGGCTGACGACGGGATCAGGCAGATGTCGCGACGATCATCGCCACGGCTCTGGTGATAGGCACGGATCGCCAGCAGGCCAGCGTATTCGCCCTGAGAACCGGCGTTCGGTTGCAGCGAGATGGCGTCGTAACCGGTCGCGGCGCAGAGCATCGCTTCCAGTTCGTCGGTCAGTTGCTGGTAGCCCAGGCTTTGCTCGGCAGGCGCGAAGGGGTGCAGGTCGCCGAACTCGGCCCAGGTGATCGGGATCATTTCGCTGGCGGCGTTGAGCTTCATGGTGCACGAGCCCAGCGGAATCATGGTGCGGTCCAGCGCCAGGTCCTTGTCAGCCAAACGACGCAGGTAACGCATCAGTTCAGTTTCGGAGTGGTAACGGTTGAACACCGGGTGGCTGAGAATCGCCGACTGGCGCAGCAACGCAGCAGGCAGGCGCGATTCGACGCTGCTGGCCAGTGCATTGAAGTCCGGCAGGGTTTGCCCGTTAGTGGCGAACACTTGCCACAGGGCTTCGACGTCGGCCTGTTGAATGGTTTCGTCGAACGACAGGCCAAGGCGCTTGGCGTCGATTTCACGCAGGTTGATCTGTTGGGCGCGGGCCTTGACGTGCAACGCAGCCGTATCGGCACCGGTATTCAAGGTCAGGCTGTCAAAGAAGTATTCTTGATCGACGTTCAAACCCAGTTGGCTCAAGCCCTTGGCGAAGATCGCGGTCAGTTGGTGCGTGCGTTTGGCGATTTGCGTCAGGCCGCGTGGCCCGTGATAGACCGCATACATGCTGGCAATGTTGGCCAGCAGAACCTGTGCGGTGCAGATGTTGCTGGTGGCCTTTTCGCGGCGGATATGTTGTTCGCGGGTCTGCATCGCCAGGCGGTAGGCCTGCTTGCCATGACGGTCGATGGACACACCGACCAGACGGCCCGGCATATCGCGCTTGAACGCATCGCGTGTGGAGAAATACGCCGCGTGTGGCCCGCCGAAACCCAGGGGTACGCCAAAACGTTGCGCGCTGCCGATGGCCACGTCTGCGCCAAACTCACCCGGTGGGGTCAGCAACGTCAGGGCCAGCAAGTCAGCCGCCACGGCGACCAGGGCATGAACCGCGTGGAAACGCTCGACCAGCTCGCGGTAGTCGAACAGGTCACCGTTACTCGCCGGGTACTGCAGCAGCGCACCGAAATATTCGCTGACATCGCTCAGTTCGTTTTCATCCGCAACAACGACGGTGATGCCCAGTGGCTCGGCACGGGTGCGCAATACGTCGAGGGTCTGCGGGTGGCAATGGCTGGAGGCGAAGAACAGGTGGCTGCTTTTGTTCTTGCTCAAGCGTTTGCAGAAGGTCATGGCTTCAGCGGCAGCCGTAGCTTCATCGAGCAACGAGGCGTTGGCGATGGGCAGGCCGGTGAGATCGCTGATCAGGGTCTGGAAATTCAGCAGCGATTCCAGTCGGCCCTGGGAAATCTCTGGTTGATACGGGGTGTAAGCGGTGTACCAGGCCGGGTTTTCCAGCAGATTGCGCAGAATCGGTGCCGGGGTGTGGCAGTTGTAATAGCCCTGGCCGATGTAGGTCTTGAACAGTTGGTTTTTGCTGGCGATGGCTTTGATCGACGCCAGGGCATCGGCTTCGCTTTGCCCGGCAGATAGCTCCAAAACACTGGTGTCTTTGATGCTGTCCGGGATGACGCTGGCGCTCAGCGCTTCAAGGGAGTCAAAACCCAAGGTCGCGAGCATGGCCTTTTCGTCAGCCTGGCGCGGGCCGATGTGGCGCGCAATAAACTCGTTGGCGGTGCTCAATTCGATACGGTCAGTCATGTCAGCTCCTCAAACGTCGGCGTTGATCAGGCGGTCGTAGGCATCTTGGTCAAGCAAGGTGTCAAGGGCGCTGGCGTCTTCAGGAATGAAGCGAAAGAACCAGCCGGCGCCCAGTGCGTCTTCATTGACCAGCTCAGGCGTCGCCTCGAGCGCTGCGTTGACTTCGACCACTTCGCCATTGAGCGGCATGTTGATGCTGCTGGCAGCCTTCACGGATTCAACCACCGAGGCTTCAGCGTGCTGTGCGTACACCTTCAATTCCGGGAGTTGCACGAACACCACATCACCCAGCGAGTCTTGGGCGTAGGGCGTAATGCCAACGGTGACGCTGCCATCGGCTTCGGCGCGCAGCCATTCGTGATCGACGGTGAATCGCAACTCGCTCATAAAAACTCCTCAAGGGGCAAAAGCTCATGACGTGCATGAGCGCAATGGAGAAGACCTTAGCAAGTTTGCGGCCAATATTATTTATTCGTTGTAAATCAATAAGTTAAGTGAATGTTGTGTGTGCAAGGAATAAGCAGCTGTAGCGAAATCGCTACAGTCGTGACGGGATAAAAAAGACTTACAGGATCAAAGCCTTGCGGACGGGGGATGTCAGGGGTCTGTAGCGAAATCGTTCCGCTGTAGTGGTTTCAGTACAGAATGTAGGGGTTTTGCGTGGGGGCGGCAATCAGATTTCGCTTCTAGAGGCTGGGGTTGAATGACCTTCTTTTCACCAGTATTGCCGAGGGCAAACAGCCGTGTATCCGCAGGGCTAGACAAGATCGAACTCAGCTACCGCTGCAAGCCCACACATCACCAATAGCAGTACCCAGCCGGTCCGATGCAACACAATCAGTTTGCGTTTAAGGTCGGCAGGAAAGTTCTTTAGATCTTCCGCACTGGCCCCTCCATCCCGGAGAAAAAAATGAGGCATGACCATCAACCCCATTATTAATCCGAATACATGCAACCGACCCCAAGGGCCTGCGTTTATTAAAAACGCGCGAATCATAATAGCGGGACAGTTCTTCAAATGGTCCAACATCATGTCCATCTTGGTGTAGGCGAGATGCAGCGCAACGCCAAGCCAAACGAAAATACCTGCAAAATCAATTAGGCCGACACAGAGCATTATTTTGTCAGCGGTGCCCAAACTCATTGAGTGGCCTCGTAAATTCGTTCACCTATCTTTTCACCTGTCTTGCCGAGGACAAGCCCTGCTACCAAAGAACCGCTCCCTACTACCACAATGCCGCATACAAGCGTTCCTACCCCAGCAGTAGGCACCCCGAGAGCAACACAGATAGCGCCAGTCCCGGCAACGCTAAAAGCCGCACCGCTGAGAGCACCCCCCGCAACCCCGCCGATAAAACCTCCGCCTTCGGTGTATTTCACCTTTTCGCAGGCCTCGGTATTGCCCGCTGTGCACACGTCTTGAACCTTCATGTACGAGGCGCCGCCGCCGACGGCGGTGCCGATCCAGCCGCCGTATTTGACGTACTTGGAGGCCTTGGCCACGGCGGCGATGCGGGTGGCATAGCCGGGGTTCTGGTCGAATCCGCCCGCCCGCCCCGCGCGATGCACCAGGCTGCGACTGGAAATACCCAGGGCGCTTTTCAGCTTCGGGTGGTCGGGGAAGCCGATGCTTTTTTTGGTCAGCGAGGTGAGTTGGGTATTGAGTTGCGTAAACAGGTGCTTGCGCTTGGCAAAAAACTCGGGTGAACGCAGATGTCCATGCTTCTCAAAGGTGCTTGTATGTAAGGACTGAAGCACTAGCTACGACCGAACATGGCGTATACCCCAAGTCCACACATTACCAATAGGAGCGCCCAACTGACCCACTGCATAACAACTAGTTTGTGTTTTAAGGCGGCCGGGAAATTTTTTAGGTCCTCGGCGCTTGCCGCTCCATTGCGGAGAAAAACACCAGGCACGACCATCAGCCCCATTATTAACCCAAATACATGCAGGCGCCCCCAAGGGCCCGTATCTATTAAAAACACGCGAATCATAACCGCGGGGCAGTTTTTCAGGTGAACCAACATCAGGTCCATCCTGGTGTAGGCCAGATGCAGCGCTATGCCAATCCAAATGAAAAGCCCTCCAAAATCGATTAAACCGACGCAGAGGAAAATTTTGTCAGCGGTACTCACGCTCATTTGGTGACCTCGTGGATCACTTCACCTATCGCTTCACCGCCCTTCCCTCCAAGAGCACCTGCTGCAAAAGAAACTCCGCCGACTCCTACGACTACTACAAGGCCGCACATAAGAGTTCCTACCATGAAAGTGGGCGGCCCGATAGCGGCGCAGATAGCGCCAGTCCCAACAGCGCCTAAAGCCGCACCAGCGGCAACACCACCCGCGACCACACCTGCAAAGCCCCCACCTTCGGTGTACTTCACCTTTTTACAAGCCTCGGCATCACCCGCTCTACACACGTCTTGAACCTTCATGTATGAAGCTCCACCGCCGACAGCGGTGCCGACCCAGCCGCCGTATTGGACGTACTTGGAGACCTTGGCCACGCGGGCCAGGCGAGTGGCATAGCCGGGGTTCTGGCCGAATCCGCCCGCCGGCCCCGCGCGATGTACCAGGCTGCGACTGGAAATACCCAGGGCGCTTTTCAGCTTCGGGTGGTCGGGGAAGCCGATGCTTTTTTTGGTCAGCGAGGTGAGTTGGGTATTGAGCTGAGCAAACAGCTCCTTGCGCTTGGCAAAAAACTCGGGTGAACGCAGGTGTCCATGCTGCTCAAAGGTGCTTGTATGCAAGGCCTCTATTTTTTTCAGCAGAAGTTTCACCTCGTCCAGATTCTTGGCGAAAACCGCCGTTCCTACGCCGACCGCAGTGGAGCCGTGCGTGAGGAAGGATTCGATTTCGTCACGGTGACGCATCATAAAATCGGCTTCTTCCGGGCTAAGATCAGCCAACGCCTGATTCACCCTGCGTGCCGTTTCCATCAGCAGCGCTTCTTCGCCGGTGCATCGCGGATTTTCGGGATCACTCAGCACGATCAACTGGCCCGCTTTTACCTGATCCAAATCAGGGTTAAGGGCCCTGAATTTGGCGATCACGGCCGGGTTGCGTGAGGTGAACAGCTGCGCTTCCAGCTGCTCAGCCGTTGTGCTCTTGGGCACGACGTAGAACCCTGGGTCGTGTAACTCGATTGGCGCTGGCCATTGTTCTCGGGGGAAAAACTTATACGTGTCGACGGGAGGTGGCGGGGCTGCAGTCTGGGTTGTGCTTTGAGCCTTCTCATCAGGCGCGTTGAGGTGTTGAGCATGGACAAAGCGCAATAAGCGCTCGGGGTCGGGTTGTAATACGGGTTGGGTGAGTCTATGTACCGGGATACGCTTTACCGCATCGCTTATTGCAACGTGGCCGTTGCGTACCACGGCCTGCGCCTGGTTTAACAGGTCGTTCCGTTCTTGCAGCAGTGCCTGTATGCCTTGCTCAGGGGTTTTATGGCCGAGCTCGACATCATCGACAATGCGCTTTGCGTAATAGGCCACTTCCCGATTGAAGTGCACACGCGGGATACCGTGGCTAAGGTGGCGAGCACTGAGGGTAAGAGCTTGCGCCAGCAGTTGGCCCGCAGCTTGGTGGACATCCCATAGGTCATAACGGTTGGGGTTCATCCCTCTTCGCCCCAAAAGCTATAGCCGCTGGTCCCTGCCAAGTGGTGCCTCCAGGTGATTTCGCGGTAGCGAATAGCGACGTGTTCTTGAGGTTCTGCATCGGATTGTAAAATGACATGGGGCATATCAAGCGTCAGGTCAGCAATAATTCCGCCGCTGATCGACACTGAATAGAATTTTTCCTGCGTGCCAGCGGGCGATACGCGGTAGAAACTGATCGTACCGTTTATTTCTTCTCTGCTTGCGAGCGCTTGAGCGAGTAACGGCGATGATTTATCAACGTTTTTTGTGATGATGGGGTGGTGGGTTGCCCTGTTGACATTTCCAATAGTGGCCATGGTGTGGTTGTAAGACAGCACCATTATTTCGTCGGTATGGTCTGATTGATATTTGTTGCCCATGGAATCCTGAGTTGAGCAGCCCGCTGAAATCAGTCCTTGAGTCTTACCTGTCAGGGTCATGTAACCGTGGTTAGCCATACGTGCCAGTCTTTTTTTCGTCGGCCGGACAGTCTATTACCACGGGGGCAGGCCGGCTGTAGGACGCTTCCGAATATAGAGAAGGGGGGAGCGGAAACGGCCCTTGGTCAGAAGCGTCTGCGCTTAGCCCTTCCCCGGAATCCCGTACTTGCGCAACCGATGGGCGATGGCGGTGTGGGAGGTTTGCAGGCGGGCGGCGAGTTGGCGGGTGGAGGGGTAGCTGATGTAGAGCTTTTCCAGCAAGGTTTTCTCGAAGTCTTCGACGGCCTGTTCGAGGCTGCCCACTTCGCCGTCACTTTGCCGGGCGACAGACGTACCAGCGATGTCCAGATCACCGATGTCCACCAGCGTGCTTTCGCATATGGCTGCCGCGCGGAATATTACGTTCTGCAATTGGCGCACGTTGCCGGGCCAGCGATTGCCCAGCAGCGCCGGATAGGTGCCCGGTGTCAGGCGGCAAATCGGTCGTTGAATCTGCGCACAGGCTTGCTCCATGAAGTAGCGCGCCAGCAGCAGAATGTCCTGTCCGCGTTCGCGCAGCGGTGGCACTTCCAGGTTGAGTACGTTCAGGCGATAGAACAGGTCTTCGCGGAAGGTACCTTCGCTGACCATTTTTTCCAGGTCGCGATGGGTCGCGCTGAGAATCCGCACGTTGACCTTCACTTCACGATCACCCCCTACGCGGCGGAAACTGCCGTCATTCAGGAAGCGCAGCAGCTTGGCTTGCAGGTACGGCGACATTTCACCGATTTCGTCGAGAAACACCGTGCCGTGGTTGGCCAGCTCCATCAGCCCCGGCTTGCCGCCACGTTGCGCCCCGGTAAAGGCGCCGGGGGCGTAACCGAAGAGTTCGCTTTCGGCTAGGTTTTCCGGCAGCGCTGCGCAGTTGAGCGCCAGGAAAGGGGCGCTGTTTCGGGCGCTGATGGCATGACAGGCGCGAGCCACCAATTCCTTGCCGGTGCCGGTTTCGCCTTGAATCAGCAACGGCGCATCGAGGGCTGCCACGCGTTGGGCGCGGGTCTTGAGCATCCGGATCGGCGGCGACTCGCCCAGCAATGCATCGAAACCTTCGGCATGGTCATGGTGCAGCGCCGCCAGGCGTTCGCCGATCCGGCTCGGTAGGTACAGCGTCAACAGTGCGCCGGCGTCGGTGATCGGTGTGGCATCGAGCAGTAAAGCCTCGCCATTGAGCGTGACTTCGCGCAACGGCAGGCGAAAGCCGTTTTCCAGCAGTGCGGTTTGCAGGTCAGGGTCAGCGAACAGCTCGCCGACGGACTCTCCGGCAGGCTCGCGCCCGCACAGGGCAATCAGCGCCGGGTTGGCCAGCAGCACATGGCCAGCGCTGTCCAGGGCCAGGACCGGGTCGGTCATGGCTGCCAGCAGGGCATCGAGTTGCAGGTGGCGACGCTGACCAGGAAGGATGTCCACCACGGTGATCGCTTCGACGCCGCGTACCCGAAACAACGCATCCTTCAACTCTTCCAGCACTTGCGGGCTGAGCGTCGGGGCATCGATGTAAACATTCGGCGGGACCATTTCCACCGCGTCCAGGTTCAGGTTTCGCCCACCCAGGATGGCCAGCACTTCCTGGGTTATACCAACGCGGTCGATAAAGCAGACGTGAATACGCATGGGCAACTAATAGGTTCTGGACCGCAGGGGCGGCAATTATGCCAGCAAAACGATGGGTGGCGCGTCAGGCTTACCTGCGAAGGGCTCACTCCAGATGTTCGGGCTTCACGGAATCGCCGGATTTGACGTCGAGCTTTTGGCGGACGTCCTCGAACATTTCGTCATACTGCTTGTGCATCGCCAGCGGCAGGGAGCCGGTGGTGGGCATGCCATGTTTGAGCGCGATGCGGTTGGCATCGTGTGCGAAGTTGAACGCAGAGTCGCGCGGCAACTCAAAGTCATCCTTGAACGCATTGCCATTGACCTCACCTTCCATGGAGAAGTACATGGAGGGACCTTCCTTGGGGTCTTGCCTCACTTCGTAACGAATGTGGATGTCATAACTAAAGTCGTTGGGTTGCAGCGCAACGCGAGAGATGTGCAGATGACCTGGTTCAAACATGTGCGTTGCTCCTTCTCTGGGCGGTATGAGTAGAAACAGACCTTGCGGTCTGTCTGTGGTTCATCGGCAGGGAGCGTTCAGCGGTAAGTAATCCCCACGGTTGCGTTGCTGATCCGGGTCCCGGCATTACCGTTGACGATGTCTTCGATATCCGCCAATGAGCCGATCACCGCGACCTTGCCGGTGTTGCGGGCGAACTCGCAGGCTGCCTGCACTTTAGGCCCCATGGAGCCCGCAGCAAAGCCCAGTTTTTCCATTTCGTCGGGGTGAGCCTGGGCAATGGCCTTCTGCGTAGGTTTGCCCCAGTCGATAAAGGCGCCGCTCACGTCGGTCGCAATGACCAGCAAATCACTGCCCAATTGTTCTGCCAGCAAGGCCGAGCACAGGTCTTTGTCGATCACGGCCTCCACACCCTGCAGTTTGCCGTCCTCGCCATACATCGTTGGTATACCGCCGCCACCGGCACAGATCACGATGCTGCCTTTTTCCAGCAGCCACTTGATCGGGCGGATCTCGAAGATGCGTTTGGGTTTCGGGCTTGCGACCACACGGCGAAATTTATCGCCATCCGGGGCGATGCTCCAGCCTTTTTCCGCGGCCAGGCGCTCAGCGTCTTCTTTTGAGTAGACCGGGCCTATGGGCTTGGTCGGGTGCTGGAAGGCAGGGTCGTTGCCGTCCACTTCGACCTGGGTCAGCAGGGTGGCGAAAGGGACGTCGATGGGCAGAAGATTGCCCAGTTCCTGTTCGATCATGTAGCCGATCATGCCTTCGGTTTCAGCGCCCAGCACGTCCAGCGGGTAGGGGGTAACCGAGGTGTAGGCCGATGCCTGCAAGGACAACAGTCCCACTTGCGGACCATTGCCGTGGGCAATCACCAGTTCATTGCCAGGGACGATTTTGGCGATTTGTTCGGTGGCGACGCGGATATTTATCCGCTGATTATCCGCCGTCATCGGCTGGCCACGGCGGAGCAGGGCATTACCGCCCAGTGCAACGACGATACGCATGGTGTTTTTCCTTCTCTTGATAGGGCTGCGTCAAACCGTTCGTAGCGGGACGCGTAGTTGCAAACCTGCTCTCATCAAACTGCTTTTTAATTATTTAAAAACAATTAGTTATCGCTTGGTCTTGGGTGTATATCCGGCATTGGCGTGCGCTGGAATTATGGTTTCGCTCTTACAGCGAGGAACCTTTTTCAAACGCCAAAAAGGTCCCGCCAAAACGCTTGCCCCTCCATGCGGATCCTCGCTTAGGCTCGGATTTCCCTCGCTCCGGCGTTGCTCCGGGGGTCGCCGCAAGGGGCCGTCCCTGACCCCGTGCGGCTAACTCGGCATCCTTGCCTCGTTACCCCCTGCGCAACGCCTGCGCTCGGCCTTCTGGAAAAGGGGCCTTGCCGTAATTCGATACTCAATTCACACAAAATCCCAAAGGTAGATCAACATCCTGTGGGAGCAGGCTTGCCTGCGAAGACGGTCTGTCATGCGCAGAGAATTTCCAGCGTTAACCTGCCAGCGTCGACACCAGGATCGCCTTGATGGTGTGCATGCGGTTTTCCGCTTGCTCGAAGGCGATGTTGGCCGGCGACTCGAAGACGTCTTCGGTGACTTCCACGCCATTGGCCAGATTCGGGTAACGGCTGGCGATGTCTTTGCCGACCTTGGTCTCACTGTTGTGAAACGCTGGCAGGCAATGCATGAACTTCACCCGTGGGTTGCCCGATGCTTTCATCATCTCGGTGTTGACCTGATACGGCAGCAGTTGCTCGATGCGCTCGTCCCAGGCTTCAACCGGCTCGCCCATGGAGACCCAGATGTCGGTATGGATGAAGTCCACGCCCTTGACGGCTTCCAACGGGTCTTCAGTGATGGTGATGCGAGCGCCACTTTCTTCAGCGAACGCTTTGCACTGGGCAATGAAATCGGCGTGCGGCCACAGCGCTTTGGGTGCGCCGATGCGGACGTCCATGCCCAGTTTGGCGCCGATCATCAGCAGCGAATTACCCATGTTGTAGCGCGCATCACCCAAATAGGCGTAGCTGATGTCATGCAGTGGCTTGTCGCTGTGTTCGCGCATGGTCAGGGTGTCGGCAATCATCTGCGTCGGGTGGAACTCGGCGGTCAGGCCGTTGAACACGGGTACGCCCGCGAATTTGGCCAGCTCCTCGACGATTTCCTGTTCAAAACCACGGTACTCGATGGCGTCAAACATCCGGCCGAGCACGCGGGCGGTGTCTTTCATGCTTTCTTTGTGGCCGATTTGCGACGACACCGGGTCGATGTAGGTGACGTGGGCACCTTGATCGTGGGCGGCAACTTCGAAGGCGCAGCGGGTGCGGGTCGAGGTTTTTTCGAAGATCAGCGCGATGTTCTTGCCTTTGAGGTGTTGCTGCTCGGTGCCGGTGTACTTGGCGCGCTTGAGGTCGCGGGACAGGTCGAGCAGGTAATGCAGCTCACGGTTGGTGTGGTGCATCAAACTCAGCAGGCTGCGGTTACGCATGTTGAAAGCCATGTTTCAGATCTCCTTTGCCCAACACTGTGAAAACTACTGCGCTTGGAAATACTGCGTTAAAAACAGGCTCGGAATGCTCATTTACAATCAGTAGACTCCGCATCCTCGCCTGTTTTTGCCTTGTCTTTCCTGCGCTCGCTACGTTTTCACAGCGTTGGGTCGTATTAAGCCAAAAGGGTTTAGTAATCGATCGGGTCACGGATGATCGGGCAGGTCATGCAGTGACCGCCGCCGCGACCACGGCCCAGTTCGCCGGCGCTGATGGTGATGACCTCGACGCCGGCCTTGCGCAGCAGGGTGTTGGTGTAGGTGTTGCGGTCGTAGCCGATGACCACGCCCGGTTCCAGTGCAACCACGTTGTTGCCGTCATCCCATTGCTCGCGTTCGGCAGCGAAGCTGTTGCCGCCGGTTTCGACCACACGCAGGGTGGTGAGATTGAGCGCTGCAGCCACGGTATCAAGGAAGTTGGTTTGTTCGCGACGCACGTCGATACCGCCCGGCTTGCTTTCATCGGGACGCAGGCTGAACGCGACGATCTGGCTGACCACTTCCGGGAAAATCGTCACCAGGTCGCGGTCGCAGAAACTGAAGACGGTGTCTAGGTGCATCGCGGAGCGGGATTTCGGCAGCCCGGCGACAATGATCCGTTCAACTGCATTGTTCTTGAACAGGTTCTGCGCCAATTGGCCGATGGCCTGATGCGACGAGCGCTCGCCCATGCCGATCAGCACCACACCGTTGCCGATGGGCATGACGTCGCCGCCTTCAAGGGTGGCGCTGCCGTGATCCTGGTCGGGGTCGCCGTACCAGACCTGGAAGTCGGCGTGGGTGAACTCCGGGTGGAATTTATAGATGGCGCTGGCCAGCAGGGTTTCCTGACGACGGGCAGGCCAATACATCGGGTTTAGGGTCACGCCGCCATAAATCCAGCAGGTGGTGTCGCGGGTGAATATAGCGTTGGGCAGTGGTGGCAGGATGAAGCTGGAGTGGCCGAGGAAATCTCGGAACATTTCGATGGTCTTGCCGCCGAAGCTGGTCGGTAAATCATCGGCCGATACGCCGCCAATCAGGAATTCGGCGATCTGGCGTGGCTCCAGGCTGCGCACCCAGGCGTCGACTTCATCGACCAGAGCAACACCCACCAGATTGGGTGAAATCTTGCGTTCGAGAATCCAGTCCAGCGCCTCTGGAAGCGCAACGATGTCGGTCAACAGGTTGTGCATTTCCAGCACGTCGATGCCGCGTTCACGCATTTTCGTGACGAAGTCGAAGTGATCGCGCTTGGCCTGACTGACCCACAGCACGTCGTCGAACAGCAGCTCGTCGCAGTTATTTGGGGTCAGGCGCTGATGGGCCAGGCCGGGTGAGCAGACCAGGACCTTTCGAAGTTTTCCGGCTTCAGAGTGAACGCCGAGTTTGACTTTATCCGTGGACATATCTGTGCTCCTCCAATGATCCAGGCAAGGGTGTTACAGGGTCAGGAAGCCGTCGTAGAGGCCATAGGCGGCAATCAGCGCACCGATGACCACTGCCGCAAAGATCAGCTTCTCCACGTGGGTGAAAAGGGGTTGGCCTGCTTCCTGTTTAGCCTTGGCAAACAGGATCACGCCTGGGGCATAGAGCAGGGCCGACAGCAGCAGGTACTTCACCCCGCCGGCGTAGATTAACCAGACCGCGTAGATCAGCGCGATGGCGCTGATGGCCAGGTCCTTCTTGCGTTCGGCCAGGGCGTGCTCATAGGTCTCGCCACGCACCGCCAGCAACAGGGCATACGCCGCCGACCACAGGTAGGGCACCAGAATCATCGAGGTCGCGAGGTAGATCAGTGACAGGTAGGTACTGGCTGAGAACAGGGTGATCATCAGGAAAACCTGAACCAGGCCGTTGGTCAGCCACAGGGCGTTGGCCGGTACGTGGTTGGCGTTTTCCTTTCTGAGGAACGCGGGCATGGTGTGGTCATTGGCGGCGGCGAACATGATCTCCGCGCACAGCAGTACCCACGACAGAAGGGCGCCGAGCAGGGAAATGACCAAGCCAACGCTGATCAGCACCGCCCCCCAATGCCCGACGACGTGTTCAAGCACGGCGGCCATGGACGGGTTTTGCAGTTTCGCCAGCTCGGGCTGGGTCATGATCCCCAGCGACAACACGTTCACCAGCACCAGAAACAGCAGTACGGTGACGAACCCGATGATAGTGGCCTTGCCCACGTCCGAACGGTTCTCTGCGCGGGCCGAGAAGATGCTGGCGCCTTCGATGCCGATAAACACCCATACGGTGACCAGCATCATGTTGCGGACCTGATTCATCACGCTGCCCAGATCCGGGTTTTTAAACCCCCAGATATCAGCGGTGAAGATGTCCAGCTTGAACGCGAAGAAGGCGATCAATACGAACAGCAGCAAGGGTACGACCTTGGCGACGGTGGTCACCAGGTTGATGAACGCCGCTTCCTTGATCCCGCGCAACACCAGAAAATGCACAGCCCACAGCAGCACCGAAGCGCCGACGATCGCTGCGGGCGTGTTGCCCTGACCAAAAATAGGGAAAAAATAACCGAGGGTGCTGAACAGCAGAACGAAGTAGCCGACGTTGCCCAGCCAGGCACTGATCCAGTAACCCCAGGCGGACGAGAAACCCATGTAATCGCCGAACCCGGCTTTAGCGTAGGCGTAGACCCCACCATCAAGACCGGGCTTACGATTGGCCAGGGTCTGGAACACGAAACCCAAGGTCAACATACCCACTGCTGAAATGGCCCAGCCGATTAAAATCGCCCCGACGTCAGCACTGACTGCCATGTTCTGTGGCAGCGAAAAAATGCCTCCGCCGATCATGGACCCTACGACCAGCGCAACGAGTGCGCCGAGTCGAAGTTTGTCGGGAGATTGAGACATTGCGCAGCTCCATCCAGGAGAAGTAATGCCGAAGGGTAGGTTTCATCACCGTCGTAAAAAGTGACGCAGATCAACTAAATTCCTTATGTCACGGGAGGGTCAACGATGCAGTGGGCATTCCGATTGAAAATGTCGCATGGCCGCAAAAGCCCATGCGTAAAGGACGTGTGGAAGTTTTGACCGGTCAAGGCAGTTAAGCGTAGTCAACTATCGATGAGCGTCGTTGTTTTTTATTTGCATACGCTGGTGTGGGTGGCCATTCGTTTGCGCAACAGGCGGCTGGGTACTGGCTATCTGCGCCAAGAGCCCTTGCAACGCTACGATGCAATCCTGGGCGACCGGGCTGTCCGAGCGGACCTGTAACAAGGCCCGGTCGATGGCTTTGTCCACGCGGGTCCAATCGGCCGTGTTGAGGCGGCGCAGGTCTTCCTCGGCCTGGTCCCATTCGTGGTCAAGCACCTCCATGCGCGCTTTGGCCCCCTTCATATCGCCCTGCTGGACAAGGTTCAGGGCGTCGCGGGTTATTTTTGTGAAGGCGGAAAGATCCCCGAGGCGGGTGCCGTTATCCGGGCTGACGACTGAGGGGTTTTCCGGCGGGATGACGGCCCAGCCAATCGCGCCGATAACACCGAGCGCCAGGGTCGCTGACAGCAGTGCGATTGATTGAGTACGTGAGACGCCTGCCGGGGTGCCTAGGGTTTGCGGTTGTAACGCCAGCCACACATAACTGGAGATGAACAGCGAGGAGCAGGTGGCGCATATCAACCCGATCAGCAGGGCAATCGAGAACATTTCAAGGGGCGCGCAGGCAAAAAAGTACAGGCTGGCAGCGGCCATCACCACGGTCAGTAAGGTTACTGTCGAACGCCTGAAGGTCTGTTCGACGCTCCGATTGATCTGCAGTGCCAAGGGTTCGAGGGTGTCAGGGCCGGCGAGGCGGAGGTTGTCGCTGATGCGGCTGAACATCACGATTTTGTCATTCAGGGAATAGCCTATTACCGTGAGGATTGCCGCGATATAGGTGACGTCGACCTCGAACTTACCCAAGGCGAAGACGGCCGACACGACCAGAATCTCGAGAATGATCGGCACGAGGGTCGCCACGGCGATCCTCCAAGTGAAACGCGCACTGATGAACGCAGTGATGCTTGCCAGGGCGATCAAAATGGCCAGGACCGCATGATGTGTAAAATCGCGGGCAACGGCCGGATCAATAATGCTTTCTTCAAACACCGCCTTCGGATACCGCGTCTGGAACACGTTGATGACAGCCTTAAGTTGTTCAGGCTGCAGAACGTTATCGAAACGCACGGCAATGTGCGTGTGCTGCACGCCGCCTACCGCAAGGCTGGCGGGTACGATCCCGGCTTTGCTGATGATTTGCATGGCATGCTGTGGGCCAATAGGGTGGGGCAGATCGATGTCCAGCGCGGTGCCTGCCGTGACGTCGATCTCCAGGTTCAGCCCGTGACCCCGGTAGTAAAGGGTGCCGCTGATGATGGTCAGCAGTGCCACGAGGATAGCCACGCCGCCGATCCTGGAAAACGTGAATGGCCCCGCTTTTTCGCTGGTTTTTTTGGGTTTGCCGATCAACTGCTCGGCGCTTAACCAGCCGCTGTCGGCCAACCACAACGCCAGTTGTCGAACCAGCAGAAAATGGGTGGTGATGCCTACCACAATGCTGGCCAGCATGGTCAGGGAAAACCCCTGAATAGGGCCGACACCGGCGGCAAAAAGCACAATCATGGCCACGCCGGTGACCAGATTGGCATCGCGGATGGTCAGCAGCGAATGATCGAAACCGCGCATGACGGCGTCTTTAAGGGGGTGGTTATGCTTCAGCTCGTCGCGAATCCGTTCGAAGCAAATGATGCTCGCGTCTGCGGCCACACCAATGCCCAGGACAAGCGCCACGACGGCCGGCAGTGAGAAGGTAGCGTGCGCGGAGTTGAACAGAATCAACAACCCCCAGAGGTAGGTGATGGTCGCCAGAGAAGCGATCAGCCCCAGCCCACGGTAGAGGCCGATCAGCAGCAGGAAAATGGCGCCGACGCCAATCAAACCGGCTATCGCGGTGTCCTGAAAGGCGGTAGGGCCCAGGACGCTGCCGACGGTTTGCGAGTATTTCTCGGTTAGCCGCGTGGGCAATCCTTGAGGGTTAGCCAGGCTCGAGCGTGATGCCTCGGCAGACGTCAGACCGGGTAACTTGAGACGTATGTGATTTTGCCCTTCGATTTTTATCTCAGGCTCAGACAAGCCCATGCTGTCGGCACGTTGGCGCAAAATATCCACCGTGCCCTGCAGGTCTTGCTGGGTGAGCGGCTGTTGTCTGGCCAAGGGGGCGACGAGGTAATACATCTCGTAACCGCCGCGAAACTCCAGGCCAAAGCGGGTTTGCTGCACCACCGATGTGAACGTCAGGCCAACCAATGCGGTCAGTAGGGTCATCAGGAGGGTAAAAAAGAGCCTGCTTTTCAGCGTGGGGGTCATCGATTGAGCTCTGACAGATACTAAAATCAATTCGCAGGAATAGCAGACGCCCGAGAACGCTTATTTTTGTAAGCGTATACAAAAAGTCGTCAACGTTGCGTTAAAAATGCGTGGAGAGTGCTTTAGGGCGCCTCTGCAATCTCGGGTTCGGGGCGTGACCAGAGCCACAGGTTGCCCAGGCTCATGCCCGCGATGGCGAGGTACACAGGCCAATGGTGTTCAAGCTGGGTCAGCATGATGCCGGCGCACAGCAGCATGCTGATGGACGCGCTGACTTTTGCACGGCGGGTGACCAATTTTCCGTTGCGCCAGTTGCTCAGCATGGGGCCGAACAGGCGATGATTTTCCAGCCATGCACTCAGGCGTGGCGAGCTTTTAGTGGCGGCCCACGCGGCCAGCAGGATGAATTCGGTGGTGGGCAAACCGGGCACGACAATGGCGATCAGGCCGATCCCCACACTGACGTAAGCAAGGAGGGCGAACAACCGGCGTGAAAGGGGGGACCCTGGGGGTGTCCGGGGCTTGGTCTCGAGGGTCATGGGGCGTCTGTCCATTTGACAACCCGGCCAGCTTAACAGGGCTGTCCGGGCTTGAAGCATTCAGGCCCGTTCAACGTTGGGCGCGGGAGCGTAAGCCTGTTGCAGCAGCACATTGAAGCGGTCGAAAGCAGCGACGGCGCCTTGTTCCACCTGTGCGTCTTCTTCGGCGCTGAGTTCAAGGCTGTCCAGTATCCGCACAAAGCGTTTCCAGCCTTCAGCGCGGCCGCCTTCAGGTTCGCCAAGGTGACGGGCGCCGAAGGTGTCGCTCAAGCTCAGGGCCGCAGCACGTTTGATCAGGAACGCGGCACCGAGCTTGGAGCCCTCAGACACAAATAGCCAGCCTAGCGCGTGGGCTTTATCTGGATTCTGCAACGCGCCAGCGACCGGCCCTGGCACGGCAGTGGCGAGGTCTGCCAGATCGGCTTTGGCCTGTTCGGCCCGGCAGCGTTCGGGCAGGTCGGCGATGAGTTTGATCAATTCCGGCTCGGTATAGAGCGCTTTCAACTCGGTCTGGAACACATATTGTGCGACCACGAAGCGTGCATAGTTGGCCAAGGTTTCGAACGGGGCATGGGCCTTCACTGCTTGGTCGAGTTGCTCATGGGGCGCGTGAGTAATCCGGCTCAGGCGTTGAGAGCGCAGGCTCGGGCGATTCTGTTGAGAGGTCATCTTGTCTTCCTTGGGAAAAGGCGCGCCGCGGTTAACGGCGCGGTAAGCGGGCTCAAATATTCCACACCACGTTGATGCCGACGTTGCGACCCGGTTGGGTCAGGCGATCAAGGTTGGCCGGGCTGGTGACGCCCGCTTCGCCCACGCTGTCGTAGCCGCGCACGTCGTCCCAGCGCCAGTATTTCTTGTCGGCAAGGTTGTACAGGCCGGCGTTCACGGTCACGTCGGCGGTGACGTTGTAGAACCCGGTCAGGTCGAATACGCCGAAGCCCGGCGTTTTGAACTGGCTGGAGGTGCCATCGGGTGCATTGAAGACCTTTTCGGTGTTGTCCACCCGGTCCTTGCGTTTGACCAGGGTCCAGCTCAGCAAACCGCCGTAGGTGTTCTGGTCGTAGCCCAGGCCAAAGACACCGGTCAGTGGGTTGACGCTATTGATCTGCGTGCCCGTGTCATTGTTGCGACCGTAGGCGTAAGCCACCGAGCCTTGGGTGTACAGACCTTGTGGCGCGCCGAAGGTATCGAGTTGCAGACGGCCTTTGATCTCCGCGCCTTTGATGGTGGCGTGCTTGATGTTATTGGCCTGGAACTTGAGGTGGTCATAGCCCGGTTGGATGGCGTCTTCGTTGATGAAGTCTCGGTACGTGTTGTAGAACACCGCCACGTCAAACGATCCCGATTCGAAGTGCCCACGCAGGCCGGTTTCATAGCTTTTGCTTTTTTCCGGTTTCAGGTTCGGGTTGGGTTCGACGGTGTAGTCCTGACCGACGTTTTCAAAACGGCCATACAACGCCTTGGCCGTCGGCGTACGGAACCCTTCGGCGTATTGACCGTATCCGGTGTATTGCTCGCTGAACGCATAAGTCAGGCCGAACGTGGGCGACAGGCGGTGCCAGGTTTTGTTCTTGTCGCTGACCTGGCCTTTACCGTCCGAGGCGACGGTGTTGAGGAATTCCTGGGTGATGTGCGGAGCAAGCTTTGTGTAGTCGTAGCGCAGGCCTGGCAGGAAGGTCCAGTCGTTCCAGCGAATCTGGTCGTTAGCGAAGAGTGAGTAGGTGTTGATGGTCGGGTCGGGAAAGTCACTGGAGGGTTCCAAACGATCCGCAGGACTGTCCGCGCCAATCACCTGGCAACTGCCGAACACTGCCGCGCAGGTACCGCTGCCGCTGCGCAACCCGGTGACTTTCTGCTGCTTGATTGTGGTGCCATAGGTCAGCACATGATCGGTGTCGGCAATGGCGAAAGCCTTGTCCAGTTGCGCGTCGAAGACCCATTGTTGATCGTTGTAAACGGTGTTTCGGTCACGTAAAACCAGGCGTGGCGGGGCGCCGCGCGGTGGGACGTTATAACGCTCGAGGGTGCTTTGGTCGGTCTTGGCGATCTGGTAGTTCAGGCTCCATTTGACGTGATCGACCAGCAGGCTATCGAGGGCGAAGCTGTTTTCGAGGCCGAAACGTTCGCGGGTTACGGTGTCGTTGCCGTTGCGCGACAGGTACATGCCAAGCGGTACACCGTTGCCGAACGGACCACCGACCGCACTTTTCTGGTCAGTGTCGCGGTCGTCCTTGTACTTCTCGTAGGTCAGGCCCAGGCGCGACTCTTCGCCATAGTTCCAGCCCAGTTTGGCCAGTACGTTGGTAGACCGCACGTCTTCAGGGTTGGATTCGGTGCGTTGCAGGCCCAGACTATTGTTGTCGCCATAGGATTGCGTTTCGTGACCGTTGCGCTGGCTCAGGTGCAGCAGGCCATCGACGTCTTCATGACGGCCTGCAACGGTGGTGGAAGTGAGCCAGCTGTCATCGGCCGAGCTGTAACCTGTTTTCAAGCGGACGCCGACGTCGTTGCCTGGCTTGATGATGTCGTCGGGGTCCAGCGTGTAGTAACTGACCGCGCCGCCGATAGCACTGCTGCCGTACAGCACCGAGGCCGGGCCGCGAAGAATTTCCACGCGCTTGATGATTTCCGGGTCGACATAATTGCGATGCGTCTGGGCGTAAGGGCCACTGAAAAAATGGTCCGGCACCTCGACGCCATCGACTTGGGTCAGCACCCGGTCACCGTCGATGCCCCGGATGTTGTAACCCGTGGTGCCGGCGCGTTGGCCTGTGCCGCCCACTGAAACGCCGGGCTCATAACGCACCAGGTCTCGAATGTTGTTCACGTTCTGGTGATCGAGTTCTGCTCGGTCATGAACGGTGACGGTACTCGGTACTGAATTCACCGCCTGTTCCTGACGCGTTGCGCTGACGGTCATCTGTGGCAACGCGAGCATGCCCGCCGAAGGCTTTTCCTGCTCGACGTTTTGGCCCGGCTGCTCGTCGGGTGTCGCAGTGGCAGCAGAGGCGCTGCCTGTATTTGCGGTCAATAACGCCACGGTGAGCAAGGAAAGGGTGACGTGTTGCCGCCCTGTGTTGCAGCGTTTGCGATGAAGTGAGTGGCACGTTGTGGTGGGTGGGGTGAACGGTGACGGCATTGATAGCGCTCCCTGTCGTGCGTGTCTCTTATAGGTGTGCATGGATTACAAATGAGAATCAGTTGCATTGACTATAACTAGACGAACGACGACCCGCTATTGCGTAAAAAAAGCGTTGCTCAGTTCGACATCATCGGTTGTGTTGGGCCGCATGGCCTTCATTCGGTCGGAGCCGTTATGCATGTCGGGTCGCCACACCCACACAAATCGACATGACCAGCTTGAGTTCCTTTTGCACGGTGCTGGACGAGACCTCAAGCTGTTCAGCGATCTCGAGACAGCTGCAGCCTTGCAAGCGACTCAGGGAGAAAATCTTTTGCTGCCGGGCGCTCAGTTGAGTGAGGCTGGCACTCAACCGCTCCAGCAGACGCCAGGCGTGGATAGCCTCTTCCGCGGTGGTGTGCTGTTCAGCGACGTTTTTGAGCACCTCCAGCGGTACGTCCTCGATCAGGGTGCGCGCGCGAATCTTTCGCGCACGCAAATGGTCCCGGGCCAGGTTGCGTGCGGTCTGATAGACGAAAGGTTCCAGGTGGTCGATCGAGCGTTCGCTCAGCGCCCGGGTGACGCGCAGGTAGGTTTCGTGCAGCAAGTCCTCAGCGGTGCTGGGGTTGGTCACCATCCGCTGCAACGTGCGCAGCAGCACCACTCGCTGGGCAAGAAAAATGTCATTGAAGCGTGACTGACTCACGGGAGTACTCGACCAGATAAGCATCAAATGATAATTATTATCATTTGCGGTCGTGGTCAAGCGCTCATACGTGACAGATTATTTATACTGCCGCTCAAGGGGCGACCGCGCCAGCGACGGGCGGCGGTGCCCCTGATGCAAGACGGGCTTACTGGGCGTTATGCAGGGCCAGGCAGTTATCCAGCATGCGGTTGGAGAACGCCCATTCGTTGTCATACCAGGCCAGCACTTTGATCAACTTACCGTTGGCCTTGGTGTGGTTGGCATCGAAAATCGATGACAGCGGGTTGTGGTTGAAGTCATGAGACACCAGCGGCAGGGTGTTGTAGCCGAGGATTTTCGAGTGCCGGCTGGCTTCTTTGAAGACCGCGTTGACTTCGTCTGCGGTGGCTTCGCGTTTGAGCTGCACGGTCAGGTCCACCAGCGATACGTTGATCACCGGGACGCGAACCGCCATGCCGTTGAGTTTGCCCGCCAGTTCCGGCAGCACCAGGCCGACGGCTTCAGCCGCACCCGTCTTGGTCGGGATCATCGACTGGGTAGCCGAACGCGCACGGTACAGGTCGGTGTGGTAGACGTCGGTCAGGTTCTGGTCATTGGTGTAGGCGTGGATGGTGGTCATCAAGCCGCTTTCAATGCCCCATTCGCGGTGCAAAATCTGGGCGATGGGCGCCAGGCAGTTGGTGGTGCAGGAGGCGTTGGAAATAATCTGATGCGATTGACGCAGAACATTGTGGTTGACGCCATACACGACGGTGGCGTCCGCGCCCTTGGACGGGGCCGATACAATCACTTTACGTGCGCCGGCAGTAATGTGCGCAGCGGCTTTGTTGCGGTCAGTGAACAGGCCGGTGCACTCGAACACCACGTCGATGTTCTCTGCCTTCCACGGCAGCTCTGCCGGGTTGCGGATGGCGCTGACCGCAATTCGGTCACCGTTGACGGTGAGGCTTTCATGGTCGAACTCCACGGTGCCAGCAAAATGGCCATGGGTGGTGTCGAATTGCAGCAGGTGCGCGTTGATCGCGCTGTCACCCAGGTCGTTAATGGCGACGACCTGCAAGTCCTCTCGATAGCCTTGGGTATAGAGTGCGCGTAGGACATTGCGGCCAATGCGGCCAAAGCCATTGATTGCGATACGAAGCGTCATGCAGCCGTCCTCTTTTAAATTTGTTGTTGGAATTACAAGATTATTCGCATAAAAATAGAAAACAAGCCTTTTTAATGGCAATATTTTGTTTTATCTACAACGAGTAGCCCGTAAGACCGGTTCAAATGTTCGATATCAAGCCTTTGCCCAGCCTAGGCCTCACCGTCGACAATTGGAACTACCTGAATGGGTCACCTATCCGCTAGCCTGGAGTTCATCACATGCATCCCCGCGTTCTTGAGGTAACTGAACGGCTTATAGCCCGTAGTCGTGCGACACGTGAGCGCTATCTGCAAATGATCCACGCAGCCGCCAGTGACGGCCCGATGCGCGGTAAGCTGCAATGCGCCAACTTTGCTCACGGCGTGGCAGGCTGCGGCACCGAAGACAAGCAAAGCCTGAAAATGATGAACGCCGCCAACGTGGCCATTGTGTCGTCTTATAACGACATGCTGTCGGCGCATCAGCCGTACGAGCATTTCCCGGACCAGCTCAAACAGGCCCTGCGGGATATCGGCTCGGTCGGCCAGTTTGCCGGTGGTGTACCGGCAATGTGTGACGGCGTGACCCAAGGCGAGCCGGGCATGGAGCTGGGCATCGCCAGCCGTGAAGTGATCGCCATGGCCACCGCCATCGCGCTGTCGCACAACATGTTCGACGCCACCTTGTGCCTGGGTATCTGCGACAAGATCGTGCCGGGCCTGCTGATGGGCGCGTTACGTTTTGGTCATCTGCCGACACTGTTCGTGCCGGGCGGGCCGATGCCATCGGGTATATCCAACAAGGAAAAAGCTGACGTCCGTCAGCGCTACGCCGAAGGCAAGGCCAGCCGCGAAGAGCTGTTGGAGTCGGAGATGAAGTCCTACCACAGCCCCGGCACCTGCACGTTCTATGGCACCGCCAACACGAACCAGTTGCTGATGGAAGTCATGGGCCTGCACTTGCCGGGCGCTTCGTTCGTCAATCCGTACACCCCGTTGCGCGATGCCCTGACGCGCGAAGCGGCGCACCAGGTCACGCGTCTGACCAAGCAAAGCGGCGACTACATGCCGCTGGGCGAAATCGTCGACGAGCGCTCGTTGGTCAACTCCATCGTTGCCCTGCACGCCACAGGCGGCTCGACCAACCACACCTTGCACATGCCGGCCATTGCCATGGCGGCGGGCATTAAGTTGACCTGGCAAGACATGGCCGATCTGTCCGAAGTGGTGCCGACCCTGACCCACGTTTATCCAAACGGCAAGGCCGACATCAACCACTTCCAGGCGGCGGGCGGCATGTCGTTCCTGATCCGTGAACTGCTGGAGGCTGGGCTGCTGCACGAAAACGTCAACACCGTCGCCGGTTTCGGCCTGAGCCGTTACACCCGCGAGCCGTTCCTCGAAGATGGCAAGCTGGTCTGGCGCGAAGGCCCTATCGAAAGCCTGGATCAAGACATCCTGCGCCCCGTTGCACGGCCATTCTCGCCCGAAGGCGGTTTGCGCGTGATGGAAGGCAATCTCGGTCGTGGCGTGATGAAAGTCTCCGCCGTGGCGCCTGAGCATCAAGTGATACAAGCTCCGGCTCTGGTGTTCCAGGATCAACAGGACCTGGCTGACGCGTTCAAGGCCGGTGAACTGGAACGCGACTTCGTTGCGGTGATGCGCTTCCAGGGTCCACGTTCCAATGGCATGCCCGAACTGCACAAAATGACGCCGTTCCTTGGTGTGCTTCAGGACCGTGGTTTCAAAGTCGCGTTAGTCACCGATGGGCGCATGTCCGGCGCGTCCGGGAAGATCCCGGCGGCGATCCATGTCTGCCCCGAAGCCTTCGACGGCGGCCCGTTAGCGCTGATTCGTGACGGAGATATCATCCGCGTCGACGGCGTTAAAGGTACATTGCACGTGCTGGTCGAGCCGGCAGAATTGGCCGCCAGAGAGCCAGCGGTCGGTCTGCTCGACAACGGTGTCGGTTGCGGACGCGAGCTGTTTGGCTTCATGCGCATGGCCTTCAGCTCGGCAGAGCAGGGTGCCAGTGCCTTTACTTCGGGTCTGGAGACGCTTAAGTGAAATTGGCTTTGGTCGGTGATATTGGCGGCACTAATGCGCGTTTTGCCATCTGGGAAGACGATCAACTGCATTCGATCCGGGTGTTCCCGACCATCGACTACGCCAGCCCGGAAAAAGCCCTGGACGTCTATCTCGACGATCTGGACCTGCGCCCTGGTGAAGTCGGCTCGGTCTGCCTGGCGGTTGCCGGGCCGGTGAGCGGCGATGATTTTCACTTCACCAATAGCCACTGGCGCATCAACCGCCCTGAGTTCTGCGCCCATCTGAAGTTGGACAACCTGCTGCTGATCAATGACTTCACGGCGATGGCGCTGGGCATGACCCGGCTGCGTGACGATGAATACCTGACGGTCTGCCATGGCATCCCGCAAGCAGCGTCCCCCAGAGTGGTGATCGGTCCGGGTACCGGGCTTGGCGTGGCCACCTTGCTGCCCCTCGCCGACAACCACTGGATGGCGTTACCGGGCGAGGGCGGACATGTCGATCTGCCGCTCGGCACCCCACGCGAAGCGCAGATATGGGCACGGCTGATGACCGAGCACGAGCATGTCAGTGCCGAAACCATGCTCAGCGGCAGCGGGTTGTTGCTCCTGTATCAGGTCAGTTGCGCGCTGGATAACATCGAACCCACCCTTAAATCACCGGCCGCCATCACCTCGGCGGCGCTGGCGGGCAACCCGGTGGCGTCGGCGGTGCTGGAGCAGTTCTGTTGCTGGCTGGGACGGGTGGCGGGCAATAATGTGCTGACCGTCGGCGGTCGTGGTGGGGTCTACATCGTGGGTGGGGTCGTGCCGCGCTTTACGGACTTCTTCATCGCCAGCGGTTTTGCCCGGTCCTTTGCCGAAAAAGGCCTGATGAAAGACTATTTCAAAGGCGTACCGGTGTGGCTGGTGACCGCTGAGTACCCCGGTTTGATGGGGGCGGGTGTGGCGTTGCAGCAGGCATTTGGCTGAAGGCTGTGTGGGACCTACTGCGCCTGGCGCAGTCTGGGACCGTGTAACCTGTGCCACGTCTCGTTCATGAGGCGCATGTTTTATTCAGAACAAGGACGATGGATGTGAGTTCAGTCAGTAAATCGATTTTGCTGGTGGATGATGATCAGGATATTCGTGAATTGCTGCAAACCTACCTGAGTCGTTGTGGTTTCGTCGTACGCACGGTGGGCGATGGTGCCGGTTTTCGCCAGGCGCTAAACGACGAGCCCAGCGATCTGGTGATCCTCGATGTTATGTTGCCCGACGAAGATGGCTTTAGCCTGTGCCGCTGGGTGCGTCAGCATCCGCGTCAGTCCCAGGTGCCGATCATCATGCTCACGGCCAGCTCTGATGAGGCTGATCGGGTGATTGGTCTGGAACTGGGCGCTGATGATTATCTGGGCAAACCCTTCAGCCCTCGCGAATTGCAGGCGCGCATCAAGGCCCTGCTGCGACGTGCGCAATTCGGTCATGAGCGGGTCGCCGGAGAGGTATTGGCGTTTGATGAATGGCGTCTGGACATGGTCAGTCACCGGCTTTTTCACAACGATGGCGAGGAAGTGATCCTCTCCGGTGCCGATTTTGCGTTGCTTAAATTGTTTCTGGATCACCCGCAGCAAATCCTTGATCGCGACACCATCGGCAATGCCACCCGGGGCCGTGAGCTGATGCCTTTGGATCGCATCGTCGACATGGCCGTCAGCCGTCTGCGCCAACGCCTGCGTGATACCGGCAAGGCGCCGCGCCTGATTCGCACGGTGCGTGGCAGCGGCTATATTTTGGCGGCGAATGTCATGTCGTTGGCCAGCAATGGCTACTGAAAAAAAATGGCGCGTGCCGGTACCGGGCTCGCTGCTGGGTCGCATGCTATTGCTGACGCTGTTGGTCGTGCTGTTGGCGCAGGCGTTGTCGAGCATGATCTGGCTGTCGCAATTGCGCGCCACGCAAATGGAAGGCCTGGTCACCAGCGCTCGTAGCCTCGCGCACTCCATGGCCGCCAGTGTCAGTTATTTCCGATCGCTGCCGGTGGCCTATCGTCCGCTGGTGCTCGATCAATTGCGCAGCATGGGCGGCACGCGCTTCGTTGTGACCCTCAATGACAAACCGCTGGAAATGGACGTGCTGGGGCCGACCCCGCGCAAGACAGCGGTATTGACGGCGGTCGACGAGGTGCTGCGTCAGCATCTGGGCAGCGAGCCGACTATTTTGGTTCGTTTCGTGCGGCCAGAAGACCTGCGCATTTTTAACGGCGGCCTCAAGCTTGATGAGCTGCCGCGTTCCTGGGCGCATTACGCGTTGAGCCTGGAGCCGGTCAATCCGCCGGTCCTAGTCACCCAAATCGAACTGGCGCCCGGCGAATGGCTGTACATCGCCTCGTTGTTACCCGAACCCTACACCACGCTTGAAGAACAGAACCTGCCTGCGCAGCAGGTCTGGTTCATTGTGTTAACCAGCAGTTTTCTGCTGCTGTTCATTGGTCTTCTGGTGCATTGGCAAAGCCGCCCACTCAAGCGTCTGGCGCGTGCGGCGCGGGAAATGTCGCTGGGTACGGTGGTCGAACCGGTCGTCGAAGGGGGCGGCAGCGAGGTGGTCGAAGTCAGCCGCGCGTTCAACGCCATGCGCGAACGCATCAGCCGCTACCTCTCGGAGCGTAGCCAGTTGTTCAGTGCGATCTCTCACGATTTACGTACGCCCATCACGCGTCTGCGGCTGAGGGTCGAGTTGCTGGAAGATGAAGCCGTGCAAGCCAAGTTCAGTCGCGACCTCGACGAGCTTGAGCTGCTGGTCAAAGGCGCACTGCAATGCGTGAAAGACACCGATATCCACGAAAATATCGAGCCGGTGGACCTCAATCAGGTACTGCATTGCCTGGTCGAGCCCTACCTGTCACCTGCCGGGAACGGCCGCGTCACTCAGCGGGGGCAAGCCACCGCTTTTTATCCGGGCAAGCCGCTGGCGCTCAAGCGCTGCATTGGCAACCTGATCGACAACGCCCTCAAATACGGGCAGAAGGCCCACCTGCATATCGATGACGACGCTGAAGCCTTCGTGCTGCACGTCGATGACGAGGGCCCCGGCGTGCCCGAACAACGCCTGGAACAAGTGTTCGAGCCGCATTTTCGCCTGGCTGGCAAGCAACAGCAGGGTTACGGCCTGGGCCTGGGCATTGCGCGCAATATTGCCCACAGCCATGGCGGCGAAGTGAGCCTGCAAAACCTCCGCGAAGGGGGGTTGCGTGTGACGTTGCGTCTGCCGCGAACTGCGGATTGAGTCGTTTCGGAGCACTTGTAGGCGTTTAGCTTGCCTGCGAAATCGTTGGATCAGGCTCAGCTATTTCGCAAGTCATGACGCTCTTCTTTACACGACGGGCCTCTTCGCAGGCAAGCCTGCTCCCACAGGATTTTGATCTACCTTTGGGATTTTGTGTGAATTGAGTATTGAATTACGGCAAGGCCCCTTTTCCAGGAGGCCGAGCGCAGGCGTTGCGCAGGGGGTAACGAGGCAGGACGCCGAGTTAGCCGCACGGGGCCATGGATGGCCCCTTGCGGCGCCCCCCGGAGCAACGCCGGAGCGAGGGAAATCCGAGCCTAGGCGAGGATCCGCATGGAGGGGCAAAGCGTTTTGGCGGGACCTTTTTGGCGTTTGAAAAAGGTTCCTCGCTGTAAGAGCCAGCCCTTTCAAGGTGTTTTCCTTTTATGGGCCTTGAGCACCCGATCCGTCGATACATGCGCATTCGCAGCTCTGCCCTCCAGCCACTCCTTGGGTTTGGCGATTTTCGGTCCGCGTATGCTTTTGGCAACCTGCTTGGGTTTGATATTCCTGGCCAGCGCCAACAGGCGCTGTGCCAGGGTTTCCGAGGTCGTTTGAAGTGATAGGTAGTCTGAGGGTAGCGCGATCTGCATGCCCTCATAACCACTGCGCACTTGCACTGCCAAGTGAAACGTCGAGGCCTCCCATCCCTCTGGCTGCGTCTCGCGGTGAGCCTGTTCCACGCTGCGTTTGAGGACTGCCAAAACGTTGTAGGCCAAGATCGCCGAAGCAAAACCCAGCAACGCCGCTCTGGGAGAGCCGAGGCTTTCGATTTCACTGTCCAGCACCGATTCAAGGCGCTGGAACATCCCTTCTATGCTCCAACGACGACGGTATAAATCGGCGATCTGCTCGGCGCTGATGGTGTCGGGCAAGTTGCTCCAAAACCACATCACGGAGTCGCCTGAATCAGTATGTGTTTGCAGGGTCAGTTCAACTCGGCGCCAGCGGTAGCCACCCTTGAGTTCGATAATTTGCTCACGCACCGTTCCGCTTTCGACAGGGACCGGTTCTTGCCAGTCGCTTTCCTGAATCAGTTTTGGATGTTTGCTTGGCTGGCGAATAATGAAAGAAGCACCTACTTCCTCGCAGGCCTGCATGACGGGCATCGTGCAATAGAGCCGATCGGCCATCCACACCTGCCCCTCATGGGCGCGGGCCAACAGCGGCAGCACGCCGACGCGCTCACTCGCGTAGGCGTCCTCGCAAGGCTGCAAGTCGACAACCAGATCCAGGTCAGGATCGTAGACCACGACTGAAAATCCTGGCCGAGCCGCGCCTCGTTCACGCCGCAAAGCCCCCAACCGTTTTTCGGTAGAAGGCAAATGGTTGCCGTCGACGACGCGCAGTTGCCAGCCGGGCAAAATGGATGAACAGCCCAACTCTTCTATCGTCGGAGCCAAGCGTTCTGCGCTACCGGTGACCAGGGCCCGCAGCAAGGCGGGTTCGGTGCGGCTGACCTTGTCATAGAGCGCCGCCAAGCTGACAGGAAGATTCTCCATCTGCCGTGCGGCGGCATGCAGCGAAGGCCGTAAGCCCAATGAAACAAGGGACATCAGCTCAACGATGGTCGAAAACAAAAGCTCCCGCGGGTACTGGCGTTGACGATGTTCTTCGAACACCTGATCAACCCACTCAGCAGGAATGGCGTGATCCAGTGCCAACTTGACCATGACGCTGGCCGGTGTCTTTTTTTCAAACCGCGCTAGAACTTCTGCCCACATCGCTTTAGTCACCCTGACTGAGATTTTGGGGGATTTTAGCAAAGACCTTGAAAGGGCTGGCTGTAAGAGCGAAACCATAATTCCAGCACACGCGGATGCCGGATATACACATCAAAACCAGGGGCTTCACCGTTTTGAGTGGGTAATCTATCCTCCTACCCATGAAAGATATCGATTTATACGCCCAAATCCTTGGGCTCCAGGCACCGTGGAAAGTGGTCGCAGTTAACCTTGGCCGAACGTTGGGGCAAGTCGTTGTCGGCGTTGGGGTGTCTGATGCTGCTGCGTTTACCTGCCCGCAATGTGGCCTACCCGCTTCGCGTTATGACAAACGCAAGCGTCGTTGGCGGCATCTTGATACGTGTCAGTTCGTGACCATCCTTGAAGCTGAAATCCCCAGAGTGCATTGCGCCGAACATGGCGTGGTGACCGCCGAGGTTCCGTGGGCAGACGTGGGTTCAGGTTTCACCTTGATGTTTGAAGCATTGGTGATCAACTGGATCCAGGAAGCCAGTATTCAGGCGATCTCGCGTCAACTCCAGATGAGCTGGGGCAGCATTGACCGAATCATGGCTCGTGCCGTAAGGCGCGGATTGGCGCGTCGGAAACCGTTATCGCCGACCCAGATATGTGTGGACGAGACTTCGTTTCAAAAGCGTCGCGAGTACGTCACCGTGGTGACCGACCCCGCAACGGGTAAGGTCTTGCATGTGGAAGACGGCAACCTCACCCAGAGCCTGGAAGCGTTTTATACGAAGCTCAATAGCGACCAAAAGCAAGCTATTACGGGCGTTTCGATGGACATGTGGCCCGCCTTTATCAGCGCGACCCAGCGTCATATTCCGGATGCCATGCACAAAATAGCGTTCGACAAGTTCCATGTGGCCAAGCTGTTAAGTGAGGCGCTGGACAGAGTGCGTCATATGGAAAACCGCGAGCTGCTAAAGGCCGGCTCCACGGTGCTCAAGAACACGAAATACGTCTGGCTCAAGCGGGCCGAGAACCTGACCGAGCGACAACAGGCAACCTTCGAGTCGTTGCGAGAGGGTTCGTTGCGTACAGCCAAAGCGTGGGCGATCAAGGATCTGGCCAAGCAGTTGTGGCGAGGTAAGGATCGGGATGAGGTCGAACAACAGTGGAACCACTGGCTGGAGTGGGCCTTGAAGAGTGGGCTGCCACCGATGTGGAAAGTCGCCAAAACGATCAAGCGACGACTTTGGGGCATCGTCAACGCCATCGTGTTGAACCTGCATAACGGGCATGCAGAAAGCATGAACGCACGCATTCAACGGCTCAAGCAACGCTCTTGCGGGTTTCGAAATCGGGAGCGTTTTCGCAATGCCATTTACTTTCATTTTGGTGGTTTGGACTTATACCCTGAACGTCTCCAAAACTCATAACACCCACTTGATCCGGTGAAGCCCCCAAAACCAGCGCCAACACATTGTTTTTTAAAGATTAAAATTCTTTCTGATAGGCGCTGGAACTCCCAATGTAACCATGCGGTGACCTTTGCGCGTCCCTTCGTTACCGTAGCGCGCCAAACCCTTGGTTAAAATCCATGCAGCGCAAGCACCAGACTTGCTCACGTATAACAACAAGAAAAGGTAATCAGATGAATTCGATCTCCCGCCTCGCTGCTGTCATTTCCCTCGCCTCGTTGTTCCCCCTGAATGTTCTTGCTGCGGATGCGCCTGCCGGTTCAAAAGGCAGCGTGGAGGTAGTGCACTGGTGGACGTCCGGCGGTGAAGCAAAAGCCATTGGCGTGCTGAAACAGCTGGTGGAAAAAGACGGTTACACCTGGCAGGACAGCGCTGTCGCCGGTGGCGGTGGTGCAGCGGCGATGACCGTGCTGAAAACCCGTGCGGTGTCTGGTAACCCACCGTCTGCCGCGCAGATCAAAGGTCCGGACCTGCAAGAGTGGGGCGAGCTTGGCTTGTTGACCAACCTCGACGAGGTATCGAAAGCCAATAACTGGGACAAACTGCTGTCCAAAACCGTCTCCGACACCATGAAGTACCAAGGTCACTACGTGGCTGTACCGGTGAACATTCACCGGGTCAACTGGCTGTGGATCAACCCGGAAGTCTTCAAAAAAGCCGGTATCGCCAAAGCACCCACCACGCTCGAAGAGTTCTATGCGGCGGGTGACAAGCTCAAGGCCGCAGGTTTCATTCCTCTGGCGCACGGCGGTCAGCCTTGGCAGGACAGCACGGTCTTCGAAGACCTGGTGCTGAGCATCATGGGTGCGGATGGCTACAGGAAGGCCTTGATCGATCTCGACGCGAAAACGTTGACCGGCAGCCAGATGACTGAAGTCTTCACCGCGCTGAAGAAATTGCAAGGCTACATGGACCCTAACGGCACTGGACAGGACTGGAACCTGGAAGCTGCCAAGGTCATCACCGGCAAGGCCGGCATGCAGATCATGGGCGACTGGGCCAAAAGCGAGTGGAGCGCTGCGGGCAAGGTTGCCGGCAAGGACTATGAATGCGTTCCTTTCCCAGGCACCCAAGGCAGCTTCACCTACAACATCGACTCCCTGGCGATGTTCAAGCTGTCCGCCAAAAACAACACGCCTGGCAATCTCGCTGCTCAGAACGATGTGGCTAAAATCGTCCTTGAGCCTGAGTTCCAGTACGTGTTCAACCAGAACAAAGGCTCGATCCCGGTTCGTAACGATCTGGACATGAGCAAGTTCGACAGCTGTGGTCAGGCCTCGGCGAAGGACTTCAAGGAAGCCGACAAGAACGGCAAGCTTGAGCCGAGCATGGCACACAACATGGCGACCTCGCTCGCTGTGCAGGGCGCGATCTTTGACGTTGTCACCAACTTCATGAGCGACAAGAAGTCTGATCCGGCCAAAGCAGGGGCGCAAATGGCCTCGGCGATCAAGGCCGCTCAATAATCATTCTGTAACGCACCGCTGGTTCGCCAGCGGTACACCCCAGCCGTCGTTCGTGCCGCTGAAACCGTCATTGGTTTCACGATGGCGTTCGGTCTGGATTCCTTGTCCTCGAACTGGATTATTCCGATGAGTTCTGTCGCTGTGTTCAGCAAAGCCTCGCCATTCGACGCGCTGCAACGCTGGCTGCCCAAGCTGGTGTTGGCGCCAAGTATGCTGATTGTACTGGTCGGTTTTTATGGCTACATCCTGTGGACGTTTGTTCTTTCGTTCACCACCTCAAGCTTTATGCCCAGCTACAAATGGGCTGGCTTGCAGCAATACATACGTTTGCTCAACAACGATCGTTGGTGGGTCGCGAGCAAGAATCTGGCGGTGTTCGGTGGCATGTTCATCGGTATCAGCCTGGTACTGGGTGTCGTCTTGGCGGTGCTGTTGGATCAGCGTATTCGTCGCGAAGGGTTTATCCGCACGGTTTATCTGTACCCTATGGCGCTGTCGATGATCGTTACCGGTACGGCCTGGAAATGGTTGCTCAACCCGGGCCTTGGCCTGGACAAAATGTTGCGTGACTGGGGCTGGGAAGGTTTTAGTCTGGACTGGCTGATCGATCCGAATCGGGTGGTTTACTGCCTGGTGATCGCGGCGGTCTGGCAGTCGTCCGGGTTTGTCATGGCACTGTTTCTCGCCGGGTTGCGCGGGGTTGATCAGTCGATTATTCGTGCTGCACAGATCGACGGTGCGAGCCTGCCGACCATTTATCTGCGCGTCGTGCTGCCAAGCCTGCGACCGGTGTTTTTCAGCGCGGTGATGATCCTCGCGCACATTGCCATCAAGAGCTTCGACCTGGTGGCGGCGATGACGGCGGGTGGCCCTGGCTACTCCTCGGACCTGCCAGCGATGTTCATGTATTCGTTCACGTTCAGCCGCGGCCAGATGGGCATGGGTTCGGCCAGTGCGATCCTGATGCTCGGCGCAATTCTCGCCATCCTCGTCCCGTATCTGTACTCCGAGCTGAGGACCAAACGCCATGAATAGTCAGGTGGGTAAACCTTCCATCAGCATCAGCCGGGTCGCGATCTATGCCGTTTTGCTCTTGGCGGTCGCGGTGTACCTGGTGCCGCTGATCGTGATGCTGCTGACCAGCTTCAAATCCCCGGAAGACATCAGCACCGGTAACCTGTTGAGCTGGCCAAAAGTGGTCACCGGCATTGGTTGGGTCAAGGCCTGGGCCACGGTCGATGGCTACTTCTGGAACTCGGTGAAAATCACCGTGCCAGCGGTTGTGATCTCCACCGCCATCGGTGCCATCAACGGTTATGTGCTGGCGATGTGGCGCTTTCGCGGTTCGCAACTGTTCTTCGGTCTGTTGTTGTTCGGCTGCTTCCTGCCGTTCCAGACCGTGCTGCTGCCAGCGTCGTTCACGGTTGGCAAAATGGGGCTGGCTGCGTCCACCACCGGGCTGGTGTTCGTGCACGTGGTCTACGGTCTGGCATTCACCACGCTGTTCTTCCGCAATTACTACGTGGGCATTCCTGATGCACTGGTTAAGGCTGCGCGGCTGGACGGTGCCGGGTTTTTCACCATCTTTGGCCGGATCATTCTGCCGATGTCGACGCCGATCATCATGGTCTGTCTGATCTGGCAATTCACCCAGATCTGGAACGACTTCCTGTTCGGTGTGGTGTTCTCCAGCGGCGACTCGCAGCCCATCACCGTGGCACTGAACAACCTGGTCAACACCAGCACCGGTGCCAAGGAATACAACGTTGATATGGCGGCGGCGATGATCGCCGGGCTGCCGACACTGCTGGTCTATGTGCTGGCTGGTAAGTATTTCTTGCGTGGGCTGACGGCCGGCGCGGTCAAGGGGTAATCATGGCAACTCTCGAATTGCGCAACGTCAACAAGACCTACGGCAGCGGTTTGCCGGACACCTTGAAAAACATCGAACTGAAGATCGATAACGGTGAGTTTCTGATTCTGGTCGGCCCCTCGGGCTGCGGTAAATCGACCTTGATGAACTGCATCGCCGGGCTTGAAAATATCAGTGGCGGCTCGATCCTGATCGACGACGCCGACATCAGCGGCATGAGCCCCAAGGATCGCGACATCGCCATGGTGTTCCAGTCTTATGCCCTGTACCCGACCATGAGCGTGCGCGAGAACATCTCGTTCGGTTTGAAGATCCGCAAGATGGCCCCGGCGGCCATCGAGGAAGAGGTCGCGCGGGTCGCCAAACTGTTGCAGATCGAGCACCTGCTGAACCGCAAACCCGGCCAGCTTTCCGGTGGTCAACAACAGCGGGTGGCCATGGGCCGTGCGCTGGCACGTCGGCCGAAAATCTACCTGTTCGATGAGCCGCTTTCCAACCTCGACGCCAAGCTGCGGGTTGAGATGCGCACTGAAATGAAACTGATGCACCAGCGCCTGAAAACCACCACGGTCTACGTGACCCACGACCAGATCGAAGCCATGACCTTGGGCGACAAAGTGGCCGTGATGAAGGACGGGATCATTCAGCAGTTCGGCACGCCGAAGCAGATTTACAACGATCCGGCCAATCTGTTCGTTGCCAGTTTCATCGGTTCGCCGCCGATGAACTTCATCCCCTTGCGCCTGCAACGCAAGGACGGACGCTTGCTGGCGTTGCTCGACAGCGGTCAGGCGCGTTGTGAGCTGCCATTGAGCATGCTCGATGCGGGCCTGGAAGACCGTGAAGTGATTCTCGGCATGCGTCCTGAACAGATCGTTCTGGCGCCCGTCGAACCCAACGGTTTGCCGACCATTCGCGCCGAGGTCCAGGTGACCGAGCCGACCGGGCCGGACACGCTGGTGTTCGTCACACTCAATCAGAGCAAGGTCTGCTGCCGTCTGGCGCCGGATGTCGCGCCACAGGTAGGGGAATCCCTGAACCTGCAATTCGACCCCTCCAAAGTGTTGTTGTTCGATGCCAAGAGCGGTGAGCGGCTGGGGGTTTTGGGAACGTCGCAGCCCGCTGAACGTGGGGGCAAGGTCACACAGATAAATCGCGGCCTGTGAATGTCGCGCAAAGCACTATTGGTTGACTGACGTTGTCTTAACGGTTGGTCAGCCAGCGACACGATGTAAATCAAAGCAAGCCACGTGCAAAAACGAATAACAATAAAACGAGGACTTAATGGATGAAACATAACAAAGCCAAATCACTTACCCACTTCAAGCTCATTCGCCAGTTGTCTGTTTTGGGTGCGTTGAGTCTGGCTGGAAGCGTACACGCTGCCGACGCTTTTGATCCAAACTCGCCCTGGATGCTCGGTGACTGGGGCGGGCTGCGTACTGAACTGCTGGACAAGGGCTACGATTTCTCATTCGAGTATGTCGGTGAGGTCGGCAGCAATCTGCATGGCGGTTACAACAATGACAAAACGGCGCGTTACAGCGACCAGTTTGCCGTTGGCGTGGACATGAACCTGGAGAAAATCCTCGGCTGGCACGACACCGAAGCCAAGCTGACGATCACTGAGCGCAGTGGTCGCAACATCTCCAATGACCGCATCGGCGACCCGCGTGCCGGCACCTTGAGTTCGTCGCAAGAAGTCTGGGGCCGTGGTCAAACCTACCGCCTGACTCAAATGTGGATCAAGCAGAAATACTTCGACGGCGCACTGGATGTGAAAGTCGGCCGTTTCGGTGAAGGCGAAGACTTCAACACCTTCCCGTGCGACTTCCAGAACCTGGCGTTCTGCGGCTCGCAAGTGGGTAACTGGGCCGGCAGCATCTGGTACAACTGGCCCGTCAGCCAGTGGGCAACGCGGATCAAATACAACATCACGCCTGAGTTCTTCGCACAGGTCGGTGTTTACGAGCAGAACCCGTCCGAGCTGGACCGCGAGAACGGCTTCAAGCTTAGCGCCAGCGGCACCAAAGGCATGATTCTGCCGGTGGAGTTGGTCTGGTCGCCTAAGGTCAATGACCTGCCTGGCGAATACCGTCTTGGTTACTACTACAGCACCGCCAAAGCCGACGACGTGCTCGAAGGCGCTGATGGTCAGCCGCAACCACTCACACCGGGTGGGAATTTCAAGTCTCATGACAGCAAACACGGTTTCTGGGTTGTGGCCCAGCAGCAACTCACCACCCACAACGGCGATGCTTCCCGTGGTCTGAACGTGTTCGCCAACTTGACGCAGAACGACAAAGCCACCAGCTTCGTCGACAACTATCAGCAGATCGGTCTGACCTACAAAGGTCCGTTCGATGCCCGTCCGAAGGACGACATCGGCATCGGTATTGCGCGTATCCATGTCAACGACAATGCGCAAACTCGCGCACGTCTGGTCGATCAGATCAGCGGGATCGACGATTACAACAACCCGAGCTTCCTGCCGGTGCAGAACACTGAATACGACGCAGAGATCTACTACGGGTTCCACGTCACCAATTGGCTGACCGTGCGTCCCAACCTGCAATTCGTCAAACACCCAGGGGGTGTCGATCAAGTCGACGATGCGTTGGTTGCAGGCTTGAAGATTCAGTCGAAGTTCTAACAGGCGTTTAAAAAGGGACTTGAGCGCTTTAACCATCAAGGGGCGCGTGTGCTTTTTGGGCAGCCTTGGCTGCCCATTTTTTTATAGCGATATCCACTATAGAAACAGCACAGATTCTGTAGGAGGCCTCGCCGCGTCTTCGACGCCGCGCTGTCGTGCAGCAAACTGGGTAGGAGCTGCCGAAGGCTGCGATAAGGTCGGAACGACCTTCAGTGGTCTCAAGAAAGCGACCGGTTCCGTCGGACGCGACCCCGGGGCGATCGCAGCCTTCGGCAGCTCCTACAGGGGATCAGCGTTTTGGCTGAAAATTTAATAAGATTTATTCTTTGTTTTTCAATGGGTTATCTGTTTTTTGATGGGAGCTAATTCATTCGCGAATGGCCTGATGCGGTGTAACAGGCACACCCTGTCGCAGCCTTCGGGGGCAATGCGCCCGTGAGAAAATCAGCCTTAAATCAACTCATCATCAAGTGGATAGCGGCTGGCGTTGAGGCTTTCCTTGATTTTGCGCAAATGCGGCTGGAAATCCACGCCTCGGCGCAGGGTCATGCCGGTGGCCAATACATCGAGCACGGTGAGCTGGATGATCCGCGAAGTCATCGGCATGTAAATGTCGGTGTCCTCGGGCAGCGGAATATTCAGGCTCAGGGTGCTGGCCTTGGCCAGCGGCGATCCTTCGGCGGTCAGCCCCAGAACCGAGGCGCCATTCTCGCGAGCGATGCGCGCCACTTCCACCAGCTCGCGGGTGCGGCCAGTGTAGGAAATGATCACAAACAACTCACCGGTATGCGCCACCGAAGCGATCATGCGTTGCATCAGCACGTCAGCGTGCGCCGTCACCGCGAGGTTAAAGCGGAAGAATTTATGCTGCGCATCCATCGCCACCGGAGCCGAGGCGCCGAGGCCGAAAAAATGGATCTGCCGCGCCTGAATCAATAGGTCCACGGCTTTGCTGATCAGGTTCGGATCGAGTTGCTGCAGGGCGCTGTCCAGCGAGGCAATGGCGCTGCCGAAAATTTTCCGGGTGTAGTCCTCGGGGTTGTCGTCGGCCTCCACCGCGCGGCTCACATACGCCGCGCCACTGGCAAGGCTTTGTGCCAGCTGCAACTTGAGTTCGGGATAACCACTGACGCCGAATGAACGGCAGAAACGGTTGACCGTAGGCTCGCTGACCTTAGCGGCCTGGGCGAGTGCGGCGATACTCAAGCGTGTCGCTTGCTGTGGGTTGAGCAGGATCACCTCGGCGACCTTGCGCTCAGCCTTGTTCAATTCGTCGAGACGGCCCTGGATATGCTCCAGGAGGTTGCGCATGCGGTCCATTTAATATCCTTGTCGAGCAGGCAACAGACTGATTCGTACACACCCTGGCAGTGCCTGTCATCGAGAGTCTTACAGGCGCTGGCAAAGGTGGCCTATCGTACTGATGGCCCTCGTCGATCACCATCGGAATCTGGTTTTAGACGAAATGTTGTGGTTATTACTACGTATGGCCTTGAATACTGCCTATAAAAAAGGTATTTGTAGCCTAACTTGATAAAAGAACAAACATTATGCCCCTGATAACCGTTGAACCGTGCACCTTTGCCTTGTTTGGCGCGTTAGGCGACCTGGCAGTGCGCAAGCTGTTCCCGGCTTTATACCAGCTCGACCGCGCTGGATTGCTGCATGCCGATACCCGAATTGTTGCCTTGGCGCGTGAATCCGGTAGTGAGCAGCAGCATTTGGCGTACATCGATAGCAGTTTGCGCCGCTTTGTACCCGAAGCCGAGTTTGAAGAAGAACATGTACAGCGTTTTCAGGCGCGCCTGAGCTACCTGCACGTGGATTTTCTCAAAGCCGATGATTATGTCGCACTGGCTGAGCGGGTGGGGGACGCCGAACGGTTGATCGCCTATTTTGCGACCCCAGCCTCGGTGTATGGCGCGATCTGCGAGAACCTCGCGTCGGTCAACCTGACCGAGCGCACCCGTGCCGTGCTGGAAAAGCCCATCGGCCATGACCTGGCTTCTTCACGTCGGGTCAACGATGCGGTCGCGCAGTTCTTTCCGGAAAACCGCGTCTATCGAATCGACCACTACTTGGGCAAGGAAACCGTACAGAACCTGATCGCCCTGCGATTTGCCAACAGTCTGTTCGAGACCCAGTGGAATCAGAACCACATTTCCCATGTCGAAATCACGGTCGCTGAACAGGTCGGTATCGAAGGCCGTTGGGGCTACTTCGATCAGGCTGGGCAGCTGCGCGACATGATCCAGAACCATTTGCTGCAACTGCTTTGCCTGATCGCCATGGACCCGCCGAGCGATCTGTCTGCCGACAGTATTCGGGACGAGAAGGTCAAGGTGCTCAAGGCTCTGGCGCCGTTCACCCCCGAGCGCCTGGCGACTCAGGTGGTGCGTGGCCAGTACATTGCGGGCTACAGCGAAGGCAAGCCGGTGCCGGGTTATCTGGAGGAAGAAAACTCCAATACCCAGAGCGACACCGAAACCTTCGTTGCGCTGCGTGCAGATATTCGTAACTGGCGCTGGTCGGGCGTGCCGTTCTACCTGCGTACCGGCAAGCGCATGCCGCAAAAGCTGTCGCAGATCGTGATCCATTTCAAAGAGCCGCCGCACTACATCTTCGCCCCCGAGCAGCGTTTGCAGATCAGCAACCGGTTGATCATCCGCCTGCAGCCTGATGAAGGTATTTCCTTGCAGGTGATGACCAAGGATCAGGGGCTGGACAAAGGCATGCAGCTGCGCAGCGGCCCCTTGCAGTTGAATTTTTCAGACACGTATAACAGCGCGCGGATTCCCGACGCCTACGAGCGATTGTTGCTTGAGGTGATGCGCGGGAATCAGAACCTGTTTGTCCGTAAAGATGAAATCGAGTACGCGTGGCAATGGTGCGACCAGTTGATCGCGGGCTGGAAAAAGGCCGGCGATGCACCCAAGCCTTACGCGGCTGGGTCGTGGGGGCCAATGAGCTCCATTGCACTGATTACTCGTGACGGGAGGTCCTGGTATGGCGATATCTAAACTTGAACTGCCAGTGGGCATAGTCGCTCACACGTTTGCCGATCCGACACTGTTGGCCGAAGAACTGGCGACGGCTGTGGCTGAGCAACTGCGCAGCGCGATCAGCGCCCGAGGCGTGGCAACCCTGGTGGTGTCCGGTGGACGCAGTCCGGTGGCGTTTTTCCAAAATCTGGCTCAGCAGTCGCTGGACTGGTCCAAGGTGGTGGTCAGCCTGGCGGATGAACGCTGGGTGCCGGTCGAACATGCCGACAGCAATGCTGGCCTGTTGAAGCGCTACCTGCTGCAAGGCCCGGCTGCCGAAGCCCGCTTTATTGGCCTGTACCGTGCAACGTCAACCCTGGATGAGGCGGCAAAAGAGGCCGATCACGCCTTGGCTGAGTTGCCACCGATCGATGTGTTGGTGCTAGGCATGGGGGACGACGGTCACACCGCGTCGCTGTTTCCCAAGAGCCCGAACCTCAGCGAAGCGTTGCGCCTTGATGGGCAGCGTCGTTGCTTGCCGATGCTGGCGCCGACGGTGCCACGCCAGCGTTTGACCCTGACACGGCAGTTGTTGGCGTCTGCCCGTCTGCAGATCCTGTCTATTTCCGGTCAGGCCAAACTCGACACGTTACGCACGGCAGTGGCTGGCGATGATCTCGCCGAAATGCCGATCCGTGCCTTCCTTACGCCCTCCTTAGAGATTTACTGGTGCCCATGAACAAAGGATCAGCCGCCATGAAAACAACTGAAAAAAACCTGCCGCTGAACAGCATGGCGAACAAGATTGTCCAAATCGACGAACTCTGCGCCAAGGCGAAGATTTTGCCGGTGATCACCATTGCCCGTGAACAAGACATTCTGCCCCTGGCCGATGCGCTGGCCGCCGGTGGACTGACCACTCTGGAAGTGACCCTGCGCTCGGCATTCGGCCTGACGGCGATTCGGGTCCTGCGTGAACAACGCCCAGAGCTGTGCGTGGGGGCGGGCACCATCCTTGACCGGCAGATGTTGGCGGACGCTGAAGCGGCCGGTGCGCAATTCATCGTGACCCCCGGTTGCACGCCCGACCTGCTCCAGGCCGGTGTCGACAGCCTGGTGCCGATGTTGCCGGGGATCAGCAGCGCCTCGGAAATCATGATGGGCTATGCCCTGGGTTACCGTCGCTTCAAATTGTTCCCGGCTGAAATCAGCGGCGGCGTCGCGGCGATCAAGGCCCTTGGCGGCCCGTTTGTCGAGGTGCGCTTCTGCCCAACCGGTGGCGTTAACCCGGACAACCTGAAAAGCTACATGGCGCAGCCGAACGTGATGTGCGTGGGCGGCTCGTGGATGCTCGACAACGCCTGGATCAAGAGTGGCGACTGGGCACGGATTGAAGCGGCCAGTGTTGAAGCGCTGGCATTGTTTGACTAACTGATAGGTTGTTGGTTGTTGCTTGGCTTTTTACGGTGCGCCTTGGTCGGGCGCACCGTGTTTTTAGGTCACTGGCTCAGTTCACGCAGTGCCCGTACCAGTACTTTGATCTCCGCCACCGATGTGGTGAAGCCCGGCGTGATACGGATGCAAGGCCCACACGCAGCGCCGAGAGGTGCCACCGTGAACAGGTTGTACTCCTCCAGCAACCGCTCGACCATCCGCTGCTGATCCGCTTGGCGGGTAAAGCGCAATGCCGTGATCCCGCAATACAGACGTGGATCATCCGGCGTCAAAATCTCGATCCCCGACAATTCCCTTGCAGGCTTGACCCACAGGTCGCGCAGGTATTTCAGGCGTGCGCCTTTCACGGCGGCACCGCCCATCGCCAGATGCTCTTCGAATACTCGCGGCAGGGTCAGCAGCGCCGGAATATTGGGCGTGCCATAGGGCACGCGCGCGCGAATGTCATCGGCTGGAAATTGGCTGTTGCCCATGTCCGGGTCGATGCCCGCCAAGCGTTCTTTGGCGATGTAGATAAAACCTAGGCTCAGGGGGGCGCCGATCCACTTTTGCAGGTTGAACCCGGCAAAAACCACACCCAGTTCATCCAGTTTGAAATCGAGGTGCCCAAGGGCATGCACGCCGTCGAGGATCACATCAATGCCGTGTGCCTTGGCCAGCGCGGCAATCGCTTGCACTGGCATCACCAGACCGGTGCGGTGGGTGACGTGGGTCAGCACCATCAATTTCAAGCGGGGATGACGCTCGAAGGCCGTGCGGTAACTGTCCAGCAGGCTTTCATAACTGGCGGGGTGCGGGTGCTGGATTTCGATCACCTCCACGCCACGATTCTTCGCCAGCCAGCGCATGGCGTTTTGCACACTGTGGTAATCCAGGTCGCTGACCAACACCTGATCGCCGGGTTGCAGCGCGTTGTAGTTGCGGATCAGTGATTGCAGGGACTCGGAGGCACCGCGGGTGATGGCGATCTCGTCTGCGGGCACCTGGAGCATTGCTGCCAATTGGTCGCGAATCCGTACGCTGTCGACCTGATCGAACTGATAGCGCACGTACACCGAGTTGCAGCGGTTGACGTAGGCAATCTGGTGTTGATAGTCCTCGACCACGGTACGCGTCATGCGCCCGAAATAGCCGTTTTCCAGGTTGATCGGGCCGGGCTCCACCTCATAGCGTGAAGCGATGCGCTGCCAGAAGGCCTCGTCGCGGGCGCAGTCCTGTGCAGTGGCGGCGTGTTGAAGGGTAGGCATGGCGGCCTCGCTTGGCAGTTGAATCGTTAAGGGCGCGGTTTGCGTTTGCGCAGCGGGTCAAGCAGTTCGGACAAGCCGTTGTGGTCGATCTCGTGCATCAACGCCAACAGGCTGCCCAGCTCCCCCGAGGGAAAGCCTTCCCGAGCGAACCAGTTCAAATACTGTCCCGGTAAATCGGCGATGAGCCGGCCCTTGTATTTGCCATAAGGCATTTCGCGGGTGACCAGCAGTTCAAGTTTTTCGGGATTCATGTCCAGGCCATTCAATGGAGGGTGCACATTTGATGTGCACGAAACGACAGCCTTCAAGATACGTGCATTCTGCATGCAGGCCAAACGACAGTTCTTGCAGAAAGAGCGATTGATCTGTCTCTTGTAAAAGTCAACTTATTGAAATTTAAAGGTATTTCAGTGAAATAGAATGTGGCATGAAGGCTGCTGCTTTAACTGTCTTCCCCTCACCAATAAGGAGTTGGAAAATGACAGATATTAATAAAGAAGCCATTTCACTGCTCAACGATCTGATTGAAACCAGTAAGGATGGCGAAAAAGGCTTTCATACCAGCGCTGAAGACATCAAAGACCCGACGGTAAAGAGCTTTTTTATCAGCCGTTCGCAAGAGTGCGCCACAGCCGTTCGGGAACTCCAGGCTGAAGTTCGTGTTCTGGGCGGGGATCCTGAAACGTCTTCCAGCATCGCCAGCTCCCTGCACCGCGCCTGGGTCGATCTGAAGTCGGTTGTTACCGGTAAAAGCGATGAGGCAATTCTGAGTGAGGTAGAACGGGGTGAAGACACTGCGCTCAAGGCCTACAGAAAAGCGCTTGAAAAAGCTCGTGAAAAGAGTCTGCCAACGAACGTTGTCGCATTGATTCAGAAGCAGCTTGACGGTGCACAGCGTAACCATGATCAGGTCAAAGCCCTGCGTGATACTGCTCATATACAAAAGAGCTGATTAAACGCTTGAAAAAAACGCCAGCTCGTCTGGCGTTTTCTATGCCTGGCGCAACCTGCACACTCAAGTAATAAGAGGGTCGCGGTAGGATGTCCATGATCCAAACTCCACACGATTGCGACCTTTGCGTTTGGCTTGATACAGCGCCTGATCGGCAATACGGGTCAAGGTTGTCAGGCTATCGCCGGGACGTATCATATGAGAAGCGATGCCGATGCTGACCGTGATGGGGTGTTCGTCATTGGCAAAAGACGGCAGGGCCTCAATGGCAGCCCTGATGGTTTCGGCAATGACCTGCGCGCCCTCAAGAGGCGTTTCGGCCAGCACCACTGAAAACTCTTCGCCACCGTAACGCGCCGTAAGGTCTGCAGGGCGACGAACGCTGTCCTCGATAGTCGCTGCGACCAGGCGCAGAGCCTCGTCGCCACCGTGATGACCATGACGGTCGTTGAATGCTTTGAAATGGTCGACGTCGATCATCAGCAGCGACAGCGGCAGTCCTGAGCGCAAGCCCCGCGCCCATTCGGTTTTCAGTGCCTGATCGAGTCTGCGACGATTGGCCAGGCCGGTCAAACCGTCGGTAGCGGCCAATTGGGCCAGCTCATGTTCGGCTCGCTGGCGTAAACGCAGTTCACGGCACAGTAGATACGTCAGCCACAAAATGCCGAAACACAAGACGCAAGTAGCGCTGCCCACCAACAGGGTATTGCGCTTCCAGACGGCATACACCACCTCCACGGATTGACCAACGACCACGATCAACGGCAAGTCGCCTACCCGCGAAAAGGTGTACAAGCGCTCTTTATTGTCCAGCGAGGACACACTGGTGAAGTGGCCACTGCCTTCTTTGATAAAATGCCTGAAGTTAGCTTTCTGACTGAAATCCTCCCCGGTCATGTCCTTGCCATCCTGCACCGGTTGCCGCGCCAGAATAATACCGTGGGTATTGAGCAGGCTCACGTTGCTGTCCTTGCCGATATCCAGGCTCTTGAACAACTCATTGAAATACACCAGCCGCATCGCTCCCGAGGCTATGCCGAGAAATTTTCCGTCAGGCGAGGACATGCGGCGACTGAAGCTGATGCACCAATCGCGGTAGTCCCCCGTGCGCGTCTTGAACGGATCGCTGATCAGCAGGCCCAGCGATGGGTTGTCCCGGTGTGCCCGGAAATGAGCGCGGTCAGCATAGTTGCCGGTTCTGGGTATGAGCGAGGTCGAGTCGGCGAGTATGTCGCCGTCCTTGTTCAATAGCAGTAAATCACCTTTGTAGGGCGCGGCAGTGGAGCGGTCGAACAGCACCAGATGACGCATCTGTGGTGGGATGGCCATGATCCCCGGAAGCTGCCACGCGGTAATCATGCCCTGAAGTGAGGTGTCATACAGATCGGCATTGCGCAGCACATCGGCATCAATCAACTGCACGATATTGGACGCCGCGCGGGCGGCAAATTCCGTCGCGCTCTTGCGTTCGCGAAACAGCAGGGACGTGACGATCGCAAGAATTGTAATCACCGCCAAGGTGCTACCTAAAATCAAGATAATTTCGGGTCTGGACCATTTTCCTGGCGGTGCGTGCAATGTAAAGGTTGGGGTCATGACGAGCGTTCTATTGAGATAAAATGCGAAAAATAACTTAACTCTTTGATTTTAAATTAAATATTTAGTTAAAAAGAGTTCTTTCGATCCATGAAATAGAGATTATTTAACACCTCGTATTTGATGAGAGGTGATCAAAGTTCTTTTTGATAATTATTGCAAGTCGGACGTGTCTTGATAGTGCATGGGGTCAGTCTTCAAACCGAACGCACATCGCGTGTGAAGCGGGGGTGAGGTTCAGGGGGGTAGAGGGGTCAAGGCATTCGACGGACCCGATGGCGCACAGCCCATTTGGCAGAATCGCACGCAAAAAAAAAGCCACTGAAAGCAGTGGCTTTTAAAGAACGGTCGATCAGGTAGAGCACCTGATCAACTGTCGAGGGAAACGTTTTTTACAAACGATCAGCTCTTTTGAGCGTTTTCGGAAGTACCGCGATCTACTGATTTTTGCAGAGATTGCTCGTTATTCGGTGTCTTGGCGGTCATTTCTGCTCGGCTTTGGGCTTGTTCGATAGACGCCTGACGTGCGGCCTTCTGCGAAACAAACGACTGCGATTCTTCGGCGCAAACCTGACCGGCTAACAGGAATGAAGACAACACGAAAACGCTGGCAATACCCATACTGGTGGACATTTTGAAGACCTTCTTGCTAGGCAAGTGCTAAATGAGTGCGACGAAAATATAGGTCGAGAGGGGTTTGAAAAAGAGGGATGTGCTCAAAGGACTTTTGTCATTCTGGTAACAAAGCCTGGCACGGGTTTGAAATCCGCAGCGGTGCAGGCTGTGTGAAAACGTAGCTATCGAATCGGTGGGGCAGGCTCGCCGGTGACGGAGGGCTCGTCAGAACGGCAGGTTGATGCCGAAGGTATTGATGCCGTGCTGGCTGCGCACGAATACAGTACCGCCGTGCATCAGGGCGATGGCTTTGACGATTGCCAGGCCCAGCCCGTGGTTGGCGCCGCTGTTGCTGCGTGAGGCGTCGACGCGATAGAAACGTTCAAACAGCATGGGCAGGTGTTCGCTGGCAATTTCGGCGCCGGGGTTGGCCACGCCGATGCTGACGTGGTCGTCCTCGGTTTGAATGTCGACCCGGATCATTTGCCCTGGCTCGGTGTGTTGCACGGCGTTGTGCAGCAGGTTGATCAGCGCCCGTCGCAGGTGGGCTTTTTCGATACGCACGTTGGCGTCGCCCTGGACTTCGACCCGGACGTGTGCGTCTTCGAGGATGAAATCCAGGTAATCCAGGGTCGTGGCGACTTCTTTAGCCAGTGAGGTGGACGTCAGTTCGGTGGCCTTGCTGCCTTGGTCGGCACTGGCCAAAAATAGCATGTCGTTGATGATCGACCTCAATCGCTCAAGCTCTTCCAGGTTGGATTGCAGCACTTCCAGGTAATGCTCGGCCGAGCGGCCCCTGGTCAGCGCCACCTGAGTCTGGCCGATCAGGTTGGTCAGCGGCGAGCGCAGCTCATGGGCGACATCGGCGTTGAAGGATTCGAGCCTTGAGTAGGCCTGCTCGACGCGTTCCAGGGTGGAGTTGAATGAGCTAACGAACTGGTCGAGCTCAGGGGGCAGCGACGACAGTTGCAGGCGGCCGGACAAGTGCGGCGGGGCCAGTTTTCGGGCTTCCAGAGATAGGCTGACCAAGGGTTTCAAGCCAATGCGCGCAACCCAGTAACCCAGCACTGAGGCGAGCACAATGCCGATGGCTGCCAGGCTGATCACGGCGACCAGCAGCGAGTGCTGGGTTTGCCAGAAGGTTTCGGTGTCGACTGCGATCAAAAACCGTAGCGGCGGACGTTGGTCCTGTGCTGGGAATTGGCTGATCAGTACTTTGAACGGGAACTTATGGCCTGCCAGCGTTATGTCGTGCATCCCCGTCGGCCCCATGGCGAGCTGGCGAATCGCTGCATCCGGGCTTCCGAACTCATAGGTCGGGTCGCCGCTGACCACCCAGAATCGAATGCGTTTGTCTTCTTCGCTGAGCAGTTTGAGTTTGGCGCTGATCTTCGCCCAATGCTCGGGTGTGCCAAATCGGGTGATGGTGGATTCGAGCACGCTATAGCGGGCGCCCGCTTCGGCGGTCGGCAACTGGCCCAGGCCTTTTTCGACTTGCAGGTAGAGGGCCCAGCCGATCAGCATAAACACGAGCATTGCGACCAGCGCAAACATGCTGCTCAGGCGCAGGGCGATGGAATTAGTCGGCACTGCGGCTCTCCAGCACATAGCCCATGCCGCGAATGGTGTGCAGCAGTTTCTGCTCGAACGGCCCATCCAGCTTGGCGCGCAGGCGCTTGATCGCGACTTCTACGACGTTTGCATCGCTGTCGAAATTGACGTCCCAGACCATCTCGGCAATCGAGGTTTTGGAGAGGATTTGGCCTTGGCGGCGGGCCAGTACGCTGAGCAGGGAAAACTCCTTGGCGGTCAGGTCCAGGCGCATCCCGGCTCGGGTGGCCTTGCGGCTGATCAGATCGACCCAGAGGTCGGCGATGCTGATCTGCACCGGCTCATGGCCGCCACCACTGCGTCGGGTCAACGCCTGCAGGCGTGCGACCAGTTCGAGGAACGAGAAGGGCTTGCCCAGGTAATCGTCCGCGCCTTCGCGCAAGCCGCGGATGCGGTCGTCGACGTTTTCGCGGGCGGTGAGCATGATCACCGGCGTCTGTTTTCTGGCCCGCAGGGCACGCAAAACCCCATAGCCGTCCAGGCCAGGCAGCATGACGTCGAGGATAATCACCTCATAGTCACTTTCCAGCCCCAGGTGCAGGCCCTCGATGCCGTCGCGGGCCAGATCCACGGTATAGCCCTGTTCGGTCAAACCACGGTGCAGGTAGTCGGCGGTTTTTTCTTCATCTTCGATAATTAGCACACGCATGGGGGCGACACTCACTTGTCTATGGCCAGAGTCGGCGCTGGGTCAGCCACAGGTTGTGGATGGCGCCGATGGAACTGCCGCTCCAGCTGGAGGTAGATCACCGGCGTGGTGAACAGGGTCAACGCCTGGCTGACGAGCAACCCTCCGACCACGGCAATCCCCAACGGTTGGCGCAATTCTGCGCCGACCCCATAACCGAGCATCAGCGGCAACGCGCCCAGCAGGGCTGCGATCGTGGTCATGATAATCGGTCGGAAACGCGTCAGGCACGCTTCATAAATGGCGTCTTGTGGGCTGAGTCCTCGATTGCGTTGAGCATCCAGGGCGAAATCGACCAACAGGATACCGTTTTTCTTGACGATGCCGATCAGTAGCACGATGCCGATCAGGGCCATGATCGAGAAGTCCTGACCCAGCATCCAGAGCAGCAACAGCGCGCCGATTCCCGCCGATGGCAGGGTCGAGATGATGGTCAGTGGATGGACGAAGCTTTCATAAAGCACGCCAAGGATGATGTACACCGCCACCAGTGCCGCCAGCACCAGCCACGGCTGGTTGGCCAATGAACTCTGGAATGCCTGCGCCGCCCCCTGGAATGAGCCAATGATCGCCGGCGGCATGGCGATGTCGCTCTTGGCCTTGTCGAGCATCAACACGGCATCGCCCAACGCCACGCCTGGCGCGAGGTTGAAGGACATGTTGGCGGCCGGGAACATGCCGTCATGGCTGATGGACAGCGGCCCTTCAGTCGGAGGATCGACTTTAGCCAAGGCCGACAGCGGCACCATCTTGCCACTGAGCGGTGAGCGCAGATAGAAAAAGTTCAGGCTTTCGGCCTTGCCGCGTTGCTCTGCATCGAGTTCGAGGATGACTTTGTATTGGTTGATGTCGGTCTGGTACTCGTTGATCTGCCGTTGGCCAAAGGCGTCGTACAGCGCCTGGTCGACGTCACTGGTGGTCAGGCCAAAGCGGGCCGCCGCGCTGCGATCAATGCTGATGTGGGTGATGCTACCACCCAGTTGCAAATCGTTGGACAAGTCGCGGAAGGCCGGGTTTTCCCGTAGCTTCTCGGTCAGGCGTTGGGTCCAGGTGTTGAGCAGTTGACCGTCATTGCTCTTGAGCACGTACTGGTACTGGGCGCGACTCGGGCCGGAGCTGAGGTTGATGTCCTGCCCTGCGCGCAGGTACAGCACGATGCCTGGCACTTTCGCCAGTTTCGGTCGCATGCGGTCGATGAATTCGCTGACCGATACATCGCGGTCGCCGCGGTCTTTGAGGGCAATCCAAAAGCGTCCGTTGGCGATGGTCTGGTTACTGCCAGTCACACCCACCGAGTGGGAATAATTCTGGACCGCCGGATCATCGCCGATGATTTTGGCCAGCGCCAAGTGTTTTTCGACCATGTCAGGGTAAGAAATATCGGCAGCGGCCTCACTGGTTCCCAGCACAAAGGCGGTGTCCTGCACCGGGAAAAAACCTTTGGGGATGAAGATGTAACCCGCGACGGCCAGCGCCACCGTCATGGCGAAAATCCCCAGCATCACGCGCTGGTGAGCCAGCGCCTTGCGCAGACCGCGTTCATACAGCGCCAACAGGCGCTCGCCGAAGCCCGGCTTGGCATTGGGGTCATGCTTGGGGGCACGCATGAACATTGCCGCGAGGGTGGGCGCCAGCGTCAGTGAAACCACCACCGAAATCAGAATGGTCGCGGTGGCGGTGAGGGCAAACTCCTTGAACAGCCGCCCGACCACGCCACCCATGAACAGCAGAGGGATAAACGCTGCAACCAGCGAGAAGCTGATTGACACCACGGTGAAGCCGATTTCTCCGGCGCCCTTGATCGCCGCTTCGCGCATCCCATCGCCCGCTTCGAGGTGACGGTGGATGTTTTCCACCACCACAATCGCATCGTCGACCACAAACCCCACCGCCACGACAATCGCCACCAGTGTCAGGTTGTTCAGGCTGAAGCCGAACACGTACATCATCGCGAAACTGGCCACCAACGACACGCCTAGCACGCTGCTGACGATCAGGGTTGCGGACAGCTGGCGCAGGAACAATGCCATCACCGCGATCACCAACAGCACCGCGATCAACAGGGTAATTTCGACCTCATGCAACGACGCGCGAATGGTTTTGGTGCGGTCGATAAGTACCGACACCTCCACCGACGCTGGCAGCATCTCCTGCAGGCGTGGTAACTCGCGCTGGATGCGATCGACCGTGTCGACGATGTTTGCCCCTGGCTGGCGGTACACCACCAGGTTGACGCCTTGTTGATCGCCGGACCAGGCCCTGACGTAAGCGTTCTCTGAGCCGTCGATTACCCGCGCGATGTCTTTGAGGTGTACCGGTGCTCCGTTTTTATACGAGACGATCAGTTGGTCGTAATCCTTGGCTTCAAACAGCTGATCGTTGGCGGACAGGGTCGATACGCTGTTTTTGCCATAGAGCGCGCCTTTGGCCAGGTTCAAGCTGGTTTGTTGCAGCGCCACGCGAACGTCAGCCAGGGTCAGGCCCAGGGCCGCGAGTTTCTCCGGCGCGGCCTGAACCCGAATCGCCGGGCGTTGCTGGCCGGTGATGTTGACCAGGCCGACACCTTCAACCTGGCTGAGTTGACGAGCCAGCAGGGATTCGGTGAGGTCACTGAGCTCGGTGCCGGGCATCATGTTCGAGCTGACGGTAAGAATCAGCACCGGGCTGTCAGCCGGGTTGACCTTGCGCCAGGTGGGCAGGCTTGGCATGTCAGCCGGTAGCGTGCCCGCAGCGGTGTTGATGGCCGCCTGGACTTCCTGGGCGGCGGTGTCGATGCTTTTGTTGAGGGTGAATTGCAGCGTCAGGATGGTCGAACCCAATGCGCTGCTGGAGGTCATTTGAGTCATGCCGGGGACCGCGCTGAATTGCACCTCCAGCGGGGTCGCGATCGAGGATGCCATGGTTTGCGGGCTGGCGCCGGGCAGGGAGGCGGTGACCTGGATCGTCGGGAATTCAGCCTCTGGCAAAGGCGCTACTGGCAGGCGAGGGAAGGCGATCAGGCCCAGCAACACCGCCGCAAACGTCAGCAGCAAGGTGGCGACCGGATGATCGATGCACCACGCCGATATGGACCCCCGGCCTTTCATCGTTCGGTCTCCAGCGCGTTGTCCTGCCCGACGGTTGCCGGCGTGGTGATCACGTTGATACGTGAGCCGGGCTTGAGGCGGGACTGACCGTCGCTGACCAGCACATCACCCGCGTTGGGGCCTTTGATCAGGGTCAGCTTGCTGTCCTGATACAGCACTTCCACGGGCACCACCTCGACCGTATCGCCGTTGACCCTGTAGGCGAAGTGTTGATCCATACCGCGCTGGATCACTTGCGGCGGTACTTTCAAGGCATCGCGGTCGATGGCGGTCTGGATTTTGATGGTCACCAGTTGGCCGGGCCAAAGCTTTTCCGTCGCGTTGCTGAATTCAGCTTTGGCGCGAATGGTGCCGGTGGTGGCGGTTACCTGATTGTCGATCAGGGTCAATTTCCCCTCGCCCAGCAAGGTGCCGTTTTCGCTCTCGCCAATGTAGGCTTTGACGACCGCAGGCTTACTGGCATGGACCAGGGTCTGCAAGGTCGGCAGCATTTGTTGGGGCAGGGAAAACTCGACGGAAATAGGGTCGATCTGGGTAACGGAAAATAGACCGTCGGCATCGCTGACGCGCAGGAAGTTGCCTTCATCGACGTTGCGGATACCGACGCGGCCGCTCACCGGTGAGTGGATTTGTGTGTAGGACAGCTGCACCTGAGCGGCATTGATCGAGGCCTGATTGCCCAGTGACGTGGCCTGAAGCTGATGGACCAACGCTTGTTGCTGGTCGAAGGTCTGCTTGGAAATGCCGTTGTCCGTGGTCAGCAGGCGATAACGTTTCAGGTCTATTTGCGCGACGTCCAGCTGCGCCTGGCTTTGTCCCAGCTGAGCCTGAGCCTGTTCCAGCGTCGCACGAATCGAACGGTCATCAATGGTCGCCAACAGATCGCCGGCTTTGACGAGCTGACCCTCCTTGACCAGCAGCTTGGTCAGAATGCCATCGACTTGAGGTCGGACAATGACGCTGTGCAGCGAGAGCACGGAACCGATACCAGTGACATAGCGCGGCACATCCTCCTTGACCACGCTGATCACGTGGACCGGAATGGTCGGCGGCGTGGGCACTTTGGTCGTGACAGGTCGCAGGCTCCAACTGGTGAGCGCAATGAGCGCGACGATGACGCTGGTGGCAATGACGGTTCTGGTCTGTGTACGCATGCGGGGAAGGCGCCGGACAAGTCAAAAAAGGGCAGGGATTAGAGAAGGCGTCAATAGAGGGCCTTCCTCATCGTGAGTGTCAGCTTCTTCCTTATAGCCTGCCAACCCGGTCAGCAAAATGACTGCTAACTGACAGGATTGACAGCTAGCGCCGGGTGGGAGCTTCCGGCATGTCTGTTCTGTGGGTAAAACGTGCACGTTTCGTTAAAGAAAAGACAGTTTCTGACGATATAGAAAAGGTGTCAGATGCACTTTTTATATCGTCGGTTGAAAGGTTCACGAAAGAAAACAAAGGAAACTTCTTACATGGGACTTTTGGTTTTCGGGTGAACAATTTTTTTCACCGGCTTACTTATTGATGTGTAGGGCCGCGCGGAGTACTGCGATGAAAGGCGATAGGGCCGGTTGTATGTTGTTTTTGGTCGTTCTTTTCACCTCTGTGGCATCCGCCAACGGTGGTGTCATCAACTTCAGCGGTCAAGTGGTTAATACAGGGTGTGCCGTCCAGCCACTGTCTGACCATCAGCCTTTTGAAGCGATGCGAGAGGTGCGGATTTCATCGAAAATCACCCTCGTCGTGGACACCCACCGTAATGCCTGCAGTGGGGGCACCATTCCGTTCAACCCCGTATTCAAGGCACTTAACCCCTCGGAGGTGGAGGGCAGTGCAGGGTTCTCCGCAGACAGAACCTCAACATCCGGGGTAGTCACACTGACCTACCAGTAGCGGCTAGACGCTAATTGGAAGCCCTGCGAAACACGTTTATTTGTTTTTAGATCGACGTAAAAAAGACAGTTTCAGGTCACTAAGAATAATAAGTCGAAAAATAGTTAATCCTGACTTTGCCCATACTTTTTTATTGATGTGCCCGCTAAAAGCCCCTGTTTCCGGGCGCCTATCAATAATAAGGAATATTCCCACAGAAAGCGCCTGCTTTTCCTGTTGCCAAATCCATATCGGTAATATGGTTATCCTGACATTCAGTCATGCTTTATATCGTTATAGTTCTGTTCGTCCAATGATGGGCATATACGAACGAACGCAAGGAATGTCGTTAGCATGAAAAAAATCTCTCTCACATTGGCTGTACTGGGTGCAATGGGTTTAGGTGCGGCCGGTACCGCCAATGCTGCAAATAACGGGAAGCTGGTGTTCAACGGCACGCTGACCAACATCTCTTGTAACGTCGGGCCGGGCGCTGGGGTCGGTGCCGGTCCTAATGGCGATATCAACGTCGATCTGGGCAACGTTTCGTTCTCTGATATCGGCGCATCGAGCGCAAGCAAGCTGGAAACCGCTACGCCTGTCCAGTTGCTGGTCAATTGCAGCGCCGGCGTCGATCAATACGACACCGTGAAAATGCGCTTCGTTGCACGCTCCGGCAGCGGTCTGGATAACAACGACTCCAAGCTGTTGCGTACCACGGGTGCCGCAGACGGTGTGGGTATTGGCCTGCTCAACGCTCAATCGCAGATCATGGACTTGAGTGGTACCGAGACGATCGACAAGCCGCTGATCAAGGATGGCGCGGGTGGCGCGACAGCTGAGTTGAATTTTGGCGCGGTCTACGTGCTTAACGGCACCCCGACCAACCCGGGCAACGCCGATGGATTCATGCCTTTCGTGCTGGACTACGAGTAAAACCAATGACGGGGTGAGCTGCAATCACCCCGTCGCACCTCGGCTCAAGGTGAACGCCATCATGTTTTATCCCGCCATTCGTTATGCCTGCTTTTCGCTGGCAATGATCCTGACCGCCGGTGCCCAGGCAGGCATCGTGCTCAATACCACGCGCATTATTTATCCGGCAAAAGACAAGGAAGTCAGTTTCGGCGTACACAACCGCGGCGGCGGAGAAATTCTCCTGCAGTCCTGGCTTGAGTCTGACGCCAAGGGCACTGTCGATTTGCCGTTTGTGATTATCCCGGCGTTGGCCCGCATGCCAGGTGACGGCAAGCAACTGCTACGCATCATGTATGCCGGCGTGGACATGCCGATGGACCGCGAGTCGGTGTTTTGGCTCAACGTGCAGGAAATTCCTCAGGCCGCCGCAGCGAACGCATTGCAGATCGCTATCCGTCAGCGCATCAAGGTGTTTTTTCGGCCCCAGGGATTGAAGGCCGAGCCCGCCCAGGCGCCGGAAAAACTTCAATGGCGTCTGCTGGAGGGCGACGTGTTACAGGTGAGCAATCCTGGACCCTATTACGTGTCCATGGTCAGGATTGAGGTTCGGGACGGTACGACCCACGTGATGAAAAAGGACAGCCAGATGCTGGCGCCGAATCAATCCTTGAGCTTGCCGCTTGTCAGGCCAGCAGGCGGTCGTCCCTTGAAGCTGAGCTTCGTCAGCATCAATGACTTTGGTGGGCAGGTGCCCTATGAGGCCATGCTGACCGCGCGCGAGTCGATCAATGCGATCAAAGTCGCCAAGACCGATGCCGGCGTCAGGTAACGACTTCTCCAGAATTTTTTATTCATCGAGCAACCCGAGTAACGGCATCTGCGCGGACTCGGCAATTTTGCGCCTGCGCGAAAGGATTCTTCGGTGCGACAGAACTCCAAGGATTGAGTGATAACAGCAAATGGAACGGCTCAACCGAAGTACCCAGGGATTTCTCTCAGGTGATCTCCTGCGCGTCAATAAAAGCCTCCCGAGGTTTGATGTGCGCGCATCGTTCAGGCTCAGCACGCTCGCTATGGGAGTCGGTATGGCGTTGTCGATGCAGGCCGTGGCGGCACCAGATCAATCCAGCGACGCCGCAAAAGGTTCCCCGGTGGCATTCAATACGGCCTTTATCCAGGGCACCGACGAACCTGCCGACCTCAAAGAGTTTCTCCGCGGCAACAGCGTGTTACCCGGTGTCTACCGGGTGGACGTGTACGTCAATCGGGTCTTGAGTGGGCGCAGTGATGTCAAATTCACCCAAAACCCGGCTTCAGGATTGATTGAGCCGTGCCTGACGGAGGAGATGCTCCAGGCATTTGGGCTGGACATGGAGCGCTTGCACAAAGACCCAAGCCTCGCGGTTGATCGGCCACCGGCCGCGTGTTTTGACTTGCCAGCTCAGGTCGAGTTTGCCCGCGTCGACTACCAGCCCAATAGCTTGCTCCTGAATATCAGTGTGCCGCAGACCGCCATGGCACGGAGCGCCCGGGGTTATGTTTCACCCGAGCTCTGGGATGAAGGCGAGACCGCCGCGTTCATCAATTACAGCTTTAACGGGGCTCGTCGGCGCAATCAGCAAGAGAGCACGGATCAGTATTACCTGGGGCTGCGAAATGGCCTGAACCTGGGCGCCTGGCGCCTGCGCAACGAATCTTCGCTGACCTACGGCGACAATCAGCCTTATCGCTTGAGCAGTAACCGTACGTTTGCCCAGCGTGACCTCACGCGCCTCAAGGGGCAACTGACACTGGGTGAGATCTACTCTGACTCGCAGATCTTCGACAGTGTGCGGTTCAGTGGCGCCGAAATAGCCTCCGACGACGCCATGTTGCCTGACAGCGAACGCGTCTACGCCCCGACGATTCGTGGTATCGCCGAGACCAATGCCACGGTGGAAGTTCGCCAGAATGGCTTTCTTCTGTATAGCAGCAACGTGTCTCCGGGCCCGTTCGAGATTACCGATATCTACCCCAGCGGCTCCAATGGTGACCTGTTGGTTACCGTATTGGAGGCTGATGGGCGCACGCGCACCTTTACTCAAGCGTTTGCGTCGTTACCGATCATGGTGCCGCAAGGCGCGTTGCGTTATAGCCTCGCGGCCGGTCGATACGACAGCAACGCCGATCATCAGGCATCGCCGACGTTCACCAGTGGCACCCTGATTTATGGCCTCTCCGAGCGATTGACCGGCTTCGGTGGGCTGCAATGGGCCGAGGGCTATCAGGCGGCCAATGTCGGGGCGGGCGTTAATACCGGCCTGGGGGCCTTTTCGGCCGACCTGACGCAGTCGATCAGCCAGGCGCGTGCACACACGAGCGATCAGGGGCAGAGCATGCGGCTGCGCTATGCCAACACCCTCGATGTGACGAGCACCACCTTTGCCGTTGCGGGGTACCGCTATTCCACCGAGCAATACCGCACGCTGGAGGACCACGTCGACGAACTCGATGCTCGCATCGTCCGAACGGTCACTGGCCGGGCAAAGGATCGGGTCGAGCTGAGTGTCACGCAGTCGCTGCCTGGGCAATCCGGCTCGTTGAGCCTGACGGCCAGTGATCAGCGTTACTGGAATCTACCGGGTAAAACCCGTCAGCTGTATCTGTCCTACAACGGCGCATGGAAGACCGTCAGTTACAGCCTGTCGATCGAGCGTAACGAACAATTGGACAGTGAGGGGCAAGCCGACACCGATCACCGCCTTTCCCTGAGCCTGACAGTGCCGCTGGGCTCAAGCCACGGCTCGTCTCGGGCATCGTTCAATCTGGTGCGCGACGGCAGTGGTGACTACAACACCCAGGCTGGCCTCAACGGTCAGGTGCTGGACAACCGAAACGCGTTCTACTCGCTACAGACCGGGCGCGACAGCAGCTCTGGCACGTTCGGCTCCGGCAAACTCAACACCACCACGCCTTATGGTCGTTTTGAGGCCGGGTACAGTCAGGGCCGCGATTACGATGCCTTGAGCCTGGGCGCGTCAGGTTCGCTGGTTGCTCACAGTGGCGGGGTGAACTTTGGCCAGCCCCTGGGTGAAACCTTCGCCCTGGTGGAAGTGCCCAACATCAGCGGCGCGAAATTGACCAACTACAGCAACGTCGAGACCTCGGGCAATGGTTACGCAGTGCTGCCTTACGCCCAGCCTTACCGAACCAACTGGGTCAACCTGGATACCCGGCAGTTAGGTGCGGACATCGATGTGGATAACGCCATCGTCCAGGTGGTGCCGCGTCGCGGTGCCGTGAGTGTGGTGCACTTTACGGCGTCGGTGGGTCGCCGCGTGCAATTTGAGCTGGTGCGCACGGATGGCAGCAAGGTGCCGCTGGGCGCCAGCGTCGAGGACGAGCAGGGCAAGTCCCTGGCGGTGGTTGATCCCACCAGTCGTGCATTGGTGTTGACCGACCAGGAGCAAGGCGTACTTAGGGTGAAGTGGTCCGATCAAAGCTGCCTGGTGCCGTTTAGCCTGCCCCCCAAAGATCCACTGCGCGCCTACGAACGGCTGAAGGTCACCTGCCAATGAGCCTGTTGCAGCGACTCAATCGGGTGGTCATCCGCCTTGCATTGGCCTTGATAGGGATAGCCAGTACAGGCGCGCAGGCGGCTGTTTCCCTTGCCGGAACGCGGTTGATCTTCGACGGGGCCTTTCGCGAAGTCAGCATCGAGGTGATCAATCGAAGTCATCGCGAGGTCTTGCTCCAGGCATGGCTGAGCGACGCCGCGGAGGGGGAGGATGCGCAGGGCGGTGTGCCCGGCAATCTGCCCTTTGCCCTGACACCTCACCTGTCGCAACTGCCCGCTAACGGCAAACAGGCGCTGCGCATCCTGTATGAAGGTGTCGGCATGCCACCGGGGCAGGAGTCGCTGCTGCACTTGTATGTGATGGAAATCCCTCGGCGAGTTGAAGGCGAAAACCCACTGAGCATTGCCATTCGCCAGCGCATCAACGTGTTTTATCGCCCGCCAGGTTTGCCCGGTGATCCGGCCGATACCGCGCAGGGGTTGCGCTGGCAGTTGGCCCGCGACGCGAACGGCAGGATGTCGTTGCAGGTCAGCAATCGGTCTGCTTACTACGCCTCGCTCCAGAACCTGCAAATCGAGGGGCTCGCTGGAAAGCATGAGGTCAGCGATTACCTGCTGCTGCCACCGGGGACCTCCCGGACCTTACCCTTCAGCGCCGCCGATTCCGCTGATAGCCAATGGCACTATTTGTCCTTCAAGGCCCTTACTGATTATGGCGGCCAGCGCAATTACCGCGCCGAGATTGACGGGCGTTTACCGTTCAAGGCTCGGCTGCTGCCAGACACTGCCCACCTAAAAGGCTTACAACCATGATCGATATTTGCTGGACTCGACGTCTACTGCTGGTGCTGCTGTTGAGCCCAACGACGTGTTTTGCCTTGGTCTGCAAGGAACAGGGTACAGGCGCTGCGGTGATCAATGGCGATCTGGGCAGCACCGTTGCCATTCCTGCCGCTTCCCCCGAGGGGGCAATCGTCTGGCGCTCCGACCGGTTCAATGTCCAGGTCGAATGTTTCAAGGACGGTCTGCAAGGGCAGCAGGAGGAAGTATTCATCTATTTGAACCCGGACAACCTGCCGATTGGCCAGGGTATTCGTACCGGCTTGACCCTCGACGGCATCGACTACCTGCAAAACAGTGGCCGGATCAGTACACGCCAGAGCCTGCCGGCCTGCTATGAAAACGATGCGAATATCGCGGCTTGCCCGCGCATCACCTTCAATCTGGCGTTCTCGGTGTTCGTTCAGAAGTTCGGACCGACACCGCCGTCAGGGGTGGCCAGTCACCTGCTGGACTATCGGATGTTCCAACTCGACAGTGCAGCAGGCTTGAACCCGTTGCCCGGCTACAACCTGAGCTACGTCATCAACAACCTGAGCGGCCTGCGTTTCATTGCGTGCGATGCCGAGTTGCAGGTCACCCCGGAGACGGTCGAGTTTGGCTCGATAGGGATTCAGGGGGTGGCGGTGGGTCGGGTCATTGATCGACGTCCGTTTTCGCTGGTGACCAGCCGCACGTGCGACACGCCCTTCAGTCTCGATGCGCGATTCAAACCGGTGTCAGGTGTGCTGTCTGGCGACTTTCTGATCCCTACGGCCAACGATGGCGTCGGTATCCGCATCATCAATGGGCGCAACGGCGCGACGCTGCCTTACAACCAGCCTTTCCATCTGGCGGATCTGCTCGGGACGAGTCAGTCGGCGAAGGCCGATTTCGAGGCCGAACTGGTCTGGCAGAGCCAAACACCCAAAGCGGGCGCATTCGAAGCTGAAGTCATCATTGACCTGTTTTATAAATAGCAGGCGATGGGAGGTGAGAGGGGATGGCGGCAGGGCGTCTGCGATTCAGGTATGCTGCCCGACCTTGGGCGACTGTCCATGTTCGCCAGACGACTGACTCGATACTTTTGGAGCTTCCATGACTACCCCCGAACACACGCCAGCTCCTGAAGCCGCCGTCACCGAGCAGGTTGCAGAAACCACCGATAAAAAAGCGGCCATTCCTGCGTTCAGCTTTCCATTCAAGCCGGGCGAGTTGTTGCAAGCCAAGACTCAAGACTCGCTGTATTACAAGAAGTCGGGCAAAGCCAGCCATAACAAAGTCCCCGGTGTCGCGCCTCACGGCACACGCAAGACCATGGGCAAGCGCTGATTCTCAGGGCTGCCCAGTCCCGCCAGGCACTATGCAAAAGAAACTATGCAAAAGAAATAAAGGCATAGTCCAACGGATCGGCGTTCACTACCTGAACGCCAGCCCGTTGCAGCGTATTGGCAATCTCCGGGCCCGATACGTGAAAAACCCAACCCGATTCGACGGACAGCGCAGGTAACGCGCCGCTGTCGGCGATCTGTTGCGTGGCGGCCGCGAAGGCCTGTATATCGGGCAGGTACGCGGTAAAGCCGTCGCCTTTGAGCGCGGTGGTGCGAATCCCCAGCAGCTTGCAGATAGCGTCCTTGGCGGCAGCCTCATCGCGATCAGCCTGGCGCGATTGTTCGATCAGTGCCATCAGTTGGGTATCGACCAGGTTGCCACCGACGATCAAGTCCGGCCCTTGTTCCCAAGCGTTCGGCGGACAGTCTTTGGCTTCAGGCCGCAAGGGGATGTGCGGGTTGATCTCCATCGGGTAAATCCGACAGACCAAGGGGCGTCGCTCATAGATGCGGCACAGGTTTTCTGCGTCAAGATTCCGACAAGGTCCGACGTTATACGCCGCGAAGGTAATGGCGACATACACCTGTGCTGTGCCGCTGGGCACCTGACACGAACGGCGCTGTGCATGCGTGCGTTGCAGCGCTGGCACGCCATAACCGTCTTCGAGAAAACCCTCCGCCAGGATGATCACGGCCCCGCCGTCAGCCGCCCACTGCCTCGCCTCGGACAGCGTCAGGGGAACGTGGTGATCGGTGCAACACTTGCCACAACCTACGCATGAAAACGGTGTGTTCATTGACGTACAAGACCAGGAAAGACGCGGGTTGACGGTGACGGTTTACAAGCGCGATCCCCGCCGGGGAAGCTTTCGAAGCAAGTTGTGCGCCACTGGCAGGTGTTTATTTTTTCGGGAAAATGCTCACCGCATCCCACTCGGTTACCGTGGCTTTTTGGGTTTGACGTTGATACAGGCACAGCTCGGTGCCGGTTTTGTTCTTCATGTGCGCCTGCGGGTAGCGGCCTTTGAGCAGGAGTGCGCTGTAACCAATGCTGTCATCAAACAGCGCCGCGGTGCCGGCCGGTTTTACATCTTTAAGCTGACTGGCTTGCACACAACTGGCGATGATGGCTTTGTCCAGGTCGCCCCAGGCTTGGCTGCTAGAGGCGTTGGCTTGGGCCGCAACGGCCGCAAGGGCAATGCACAGCGCCGTGGATGCTTTCATATCAGGCTCCTCAAACAACCTGTAAGTGATTGAAAAATAAAATATAAATTGTACAAACTTTTCAGCCAAACACTGACCCCCTGTAGGAGCTGCCGAAGGCTGCGAATCGGTCCGGGGTCGCGTCCGACCGTAGCAGTCGTAAACTCTGGGTTGCTGAAGGTCGTGCCGGTTGCCCGCGACCCCGGCCTTTCGCAGCCTTCGGCAGCTCCTACCTGAACCCCGTTTGCTGCGCGACAGCGCGGGCCTCCCTTCGAGCATTGTTTCCGAAAGGCGGATTATGGCAGACGATATCGGGAGATGGTCTCAGTCGACGGTATAGCGCTGGACGTAACGCATACCGGATGTTTCATACAGGCGCCGAGCGTCGTGGTTGTTTTCCATTACCTTGAGGTCGACCCAGGCTTCGCCACGCACGCGAAAAGCCTCGAAGGCATGGTTCAACAGGGCGCGTGCAAGGCCTTGGCGTCGGGCGCGTGGATCAATCACCAGATCCTTGATGAAGGCGCTGGTCCAGCACTGTGCGACGCCGACCAGGCCGCGTTCGTCAGCGGCGATAAAGCACAGCGACGGGTCGAATTCAGGGTCGGTTGCAAACGCTGTGTGCCAGTGTTCATAGTCCGGAACGCTGCCTCCGCCTTGTTGGTAACCGAGTACCAATAGCGCGTGTACCTGTGGCGCGAGTTCGGGGCTGAACGTGAGCAGACGAATGGCGGCTGGGTTGATTATGGGCGCAAGAGGCTGGCGCAGGTCACGGCGCATCAGCCAGCACCCAGCAGTCGAGTCCTCCGGCAGAGGACTCGGTATCAGATGCCCTGGGCTTCGACCGTGCGGGCTGCGTGAATCAAGCATTTGGTCAACTCGGGTGAAGAAAACTTGGTCAGAACGGCGTTCGCGCCCGCCGCCTGGGCTTTTTCGCTGTTCATCTTGCTGTCCAGGGACGTGTGCAACAGCACGTACAAATCCTGAAAATCAGGCGTTTCGCGCAGGGTGCGGGTAAAGGCATAGCCGTCCATTTCCGACATTTCAATGTCAGACACCACCACGTTGATCTGTTCGTCCGTGCCTTGCAGTTCGAGCAGGCAGTCGATGGCTTCTTTGGCGCTTCGTGCGGTGTGGTAATGAACGCCAAGGCTGCGCAGGGTGATCAGCGATTGCTGCAAGGCCACTTGGCTGTCGTCGACCACAAGGATCTTGGCCTTGGCCAGTACCTGGGCATCTTCTTCGCTCAGGTGCGCAGGCTCCTCGGCGATGACCCTCGCCGGGGCGATGCCGTGGATGACTTTTTCGATATCCAGTACCTGTACCAGCACCCCATCGACCTGGGTCACGCCGGTGATGAACGACCTGTTGCCAGTGGCGAAGGGCGGAGGGCGGATGTCGGTGGTCAGGCAGTGCACGATCTTGCTCACGGCCTGCACATGCAACCCCTGCTTGGAGCGGCTGACGTCGGTGACGATCAGGCAGCCGCCTGAGGGATCGAGGAGCGGCTGTTCACCAATGGCCCGACTCAGGTCGATCACCGACAGCGATGCGCCGCGCAGGATGGCGATGCCTTTGACGTGCGGGTGGGATTCGGGCAAGCGGGTCAGGGCAGGGCAGGGGATGATCTCGCTGACTTTGAGCAAATTGATAGCCATCAGCTTGCCGCTGCGCAAGGTAAACAGCAGGAGCGAGAGGGAGTCTGCGCGGGCTTTATTCGAGGACATATCAACCTTCTGGAAATTAAAGGTGTCGCTACAAGAGTGGCAAACAGCGTTCGATGCCGGGTTATCGACTTGCAATGGTTTGGCTTTAGAGCATTTGTGCTGGAGGAGAGCAAACAGTCAAGCAGGCTGATGCGTGTGCCCGTAAATTCAGGCCGGAGGAGCCTTCTGTTTCGGTAGTCATAAAGACGCTAACGGGTCTTATTGACCGCGCGTTGTGTTAAGTCATTTTGACTGCTGTTTTTTCAAGCTATTGATTTTAAAGGTAAAAGTAGTTGGCACGAATCCTGAAATACACAGGGTAACCCGCTATAAGCCTTGCGACTCAGGAGTTCCCCCATGTTGAATGCTCAAGATCGTGCCATTGTTAAATCCACCGTGCCCCTGCTCGAGAGCGGCGGCGAAGCGCTGACCACTTACTTTTATAAAATGATGTTCGAGGAATACCCGCAAGTGCGCGCGTTTTTCAATCCGGCGCATCAGGCCAGCGGCGATCAACCTCGAGCGCTGGCCAATGGTGTGCTGATGTACGCACGCCACATCGATGAACTCGAGCAATTGGGTGATTTGGTGGCGGTCATCATCAATAAACATGTCGCCTTGCAGATCCTTCCGGAACATTACCCGATTGTCGGCTCCTGCCTGATCCGCGCCATTGCCGACGTGCTGGGGCGCGAAATTGCCACTGACGAAGTGCTGCAAGCCTGGACCCATGCGTATCAGCAACTGGCGGATATTCTGATCGGTGCCGAGGGTGCGATTTACGACGAAAAAGCCCAAGCCATCGGCGGCTGGCGCGGTGCGCGTGAGTTCAAATTGGCGAAGCGGGTGGAGGAAAGTGCCGAGATCACTTCCTTCTATCTGCAACCGGCGGATGACGGGCCGATCCTCGGCTTCACCGCAGGTCAATACATCGGTTTACAGCTGTTCATCGGTGGCGAAGAGATGCGCCGCAACTATTCGCTGTCAGCAGTGGCCGGTGGCAACCAATACCGCATCAGCGTCAAGCGCGAACCCAACGGTGTGGTGTCCAACTACCTGCACGACCAACTGCAGATTGGCGACAGCATCCAACTGTTCACGCCGTCAGGCGAGTTCACCCTGGCCGAGAGCCAGAAACCTTTGGTGTTGATCAGCGGCGGTGTCGGCATCACGCCGACATTGGCCATGCTTGAGACGGCGCTGGAAACCTCACGTCCTGTGCACTTCATTCACTGCGCACGAAATGGCGCGGTGCATGCATTCCGCGATTGGGTCGATGGTCTTGCTAGTATTCACCCGCAACTCAAGCACTTCTATTGCTACGCCGAAGACGATGGCGTGAGCCCTGCGGGCGATGCGGTTGGCCTGCTTGATCAGCAGCAGTTGGAGCAATGGTTGCCCGAAGATCGGGACCTGGATGCCTACTTCCTGGGACCGAAAGGGTTCATGGCAGCGGTTAAGCGTCAGTTGAAAGCAGCGGGTGTGCCCGATAAACAAAGTCGCTACGAGTTCTTCGGCCCGGCTTCTGCGCTCGAATAAACGCGGTTGAGTAAAGGATGCCGCCAGCCTCTGTCAGGGGCTGGCGGCATTTTTGTGTCCGCGCTTTGCCGGTTTGACTTGGTCTGCCTGGCACACTGGATCGCACATTTTCTGAGGGAGCGAGTTCATTCGCGAATGCGTTAGGTCAGGCACTGATGATGTAGGGTGTGAAGGCCTCTTCGCGAATGAATTCGCTCCTATCAAACAACCTATAACTAATTGAAAAATAAAGTATAAATGTCATTATATTTTCAGCAAAACGCTGACCCCCTGTAGGAGCTGCCGAAGGCTGCGAATCGGTCCGGGGTCGCGTCCGACCGTAGCAGTCGTAAACTCTGGATTGCTGAAGGTCGTGCCGGTCGCCCGCGACCCCGGCCTATCGCAGCCTTCGGCAGCTCCTACAGGCCCCTTGTTTGCTGCGCAACAGCGCGGCGTCGAAGGCAGGGGTAACCATTTCATTAGGGGTAGGGGTGCAACCTCAGCCACATCCCCTGTGGGAATTTATTCGCGAAGGGTTTGACGCGGTGTGTCAGGTCTATCGCCATCGGGCACCTGAATTGTTCCGTGCAGCGGTTTTGCCCTTGAGTTGGTAACCTCTGCCCACGATTATCGCGGGCGATCGGACCGTTGTGCATTTACACTCCGGGTCACACCATTTCAAAGGGTAAGGGAATGAGCGACAACACGATGTACCTGGGACGCGAGAAGCGCTTTCTGGTCTTGCTCGGGGTGATCTGCCTCGCGTTGATCGGTGGCGCGCTGTACATGCAAGTGGTATTGGGCGAGGCGCCGTGCCCGCTGTGCATTCTTCAACGGTATGCCTTATTGTTCATTGCCATCTTCGCCTTTATTGGCGCCGCGATGCCGGGCAAACGCAGCACTACGGTGTTCGAGGGGCTGGTCATGCTCAGCGCCATTGGCGGCATCATTGCTGCTGGCCGTCATGCCTATATCCTGGCGAACCCGACCGAAAGCTGTGGCCTGGATGTGTTGCAGCCAATCGTCGATGGCCTGCCATTGGCTTCGTGGTTCCCGCTGGGCTTTCAGGTTGATGGCTTTTGCACCACGCCCTATCCACCGATCCTCGGGTTGTCACTGGCGCAATGGGCGTTGGCCGCCTTCGTGCTGACCGTGATCCTGGTTCCGTTGGGGATCATGCGCAATCGTCGCAATACCCGCTGAACTCAATGGATACGGGACAAGGTGCCTCTCTTTCCGATGGGAAGCGGGGCTTTTTTTCTGTCCTGGAAAGTTCATTTTCAGGCGATTGTTGCAGGATTGAATATAAACTGTTGCCGAATAAGCCATAGTCAATAAAAGGTTACATATCTACAATCGCCAACAGTTCTTAGTCAGCCCCGCTTTGCAATTGACAAGAAACGAGATCGAAAGCGTCTCTACGCACTCTATGTAGGCCGCGCCGATACGACCTCAGGGACTGACACCCTTTCAAAATTTCCGCACCAAATGGAATTGGTCTGCTAACCAGGCCGTTGCCACCATACCAATAAGAAACCACAGATAATTCCGGATTTGTCGACTAGCCCTCCATTCTGGAGCGTTTTTGGCTGGCCCTAATTCAACGAAAAAAATATGCCAACACCTGGCAGGGCGAAGTGTTGGCGCTCGAATCCTATGTGCATTGCGTGCGCAGCTTTAGAGGTCGTGAGATGAGTAGAAAAAGGTACCCCAGATTGTTTGGCTTCTTGGCCCTTTTGAGCATGCTTGCGCTGGGTGGTTGCAACATGGCCCTGCTCGATCCAAAAGGGCAGATAGGCATCGACGAGAAAAACCTGATCATTACCGCGACGCTGCTGATGCTGCTGGTGGTTGTACCCGTGATCATTATGACGTTCGTCTTCGCCTGGAAATATCGCGCTTCGAACACCAATGCGACCTACGCGCCAAACTGGGCTCACTCCAGCAAAATCGAAGTGGTGGTGTGGGGCGTTCCGACCTTGATCGTGATCGCGCTGGGCGTCCTGATCTGGAAATCAAGTCACGAGCTCGACCCCTACAAGCCGTTGGACTCCAGCGTCAAGCCGGTGGTCATCGAAGTCGTTGCGATGGACTGGAAGTGGTTATTCATTTACCCGGAACTGGGTATCGCCACGGTCAACGAGATCAAGTTCCCGGCCAATGTCCCGGTTAACTTCAGGATCACGTCCGACTCCACCATGAACTCGTTCTTCATCCCGGGCCTTGGCGGTCAGATCTACGCCATGGCCGGTATGGAAACCAAGCTGCACTTGATCTCCAACGAAGAGCATGTGTACGACGGTATGGCAGCCAACTTGAGCGGCGAAGGCTTCTCAGACCAAAAGTTCAAGGCCTATGCCACCTCGCAGGCGGACTTCGATGCGTGGGTCGCTGCAGCCAAAAAAACACCACACCCGCTTGAAATCGCTGAATTCAATCAGTTGGCCAAGCCTAGCGTTAAAAATCCAGTTGAGTACTTCGCCACCGTCCAGCCGAACCTGTTCCAGACCGTCATTGATAAATATGAAGGGATGAACAAAGGCAAGGGGATGCACCACAAGGCGGACGATGCACCGGAAATGACGGGCATGGACATGAATGTGCATTCGGCTGCCAGCGCGGAGGAGTAAGAAATGTTCGGTAAATTAACGCTGGAAGCGATTCCCTTCCATGTACCGATCGTAATGGTGACGCTGGTTATCATCATGCTGGTTGGCGCGGGACTGGTCGCTGCAATCTCCTATCACCGCAAGTGGTCCTACCTGTGGACTGAATGGCTGACCTCGGTCGACCACAAAAAAATCGGTGTGATGTACATCATCGTGGCGCTGGTCATGCTCCTGCGCGGCTTTGCCGATGCGATCATGATGCGCTCGCAGCTGGCCCTCGCCAGCGCTGGCTCCGAAGGCTACTTGCCGCCGGAACATTACGACCAGATCTTCACCGCTCACGGCGTGATCATGATCTTCTTCATGGCGATGCCGTTTGTGGTCGGCCTGATGAACATCGTCGTACCGCTACAGATCGGTGCTCGCGACGTCGCCTTCCCGTTCCTCAACTCGTTGAGCTTCTGGTTGTTCGTGGTCGGCGCGGTACTGGTCAACCTGTCCCTGGGGCTCGGCGAGTTCGCCCGCACCGGTTGGGTTGCATATCCACCGCTCTCCGGTCTGGCATATAGCCCCGGTGTAGGGGTCGATTACTATATCTGGGCGTTGCAGTTGTCAGGATTGGGTACGTTGCTGACGGGGGTGAACTTTGTTGTCACCATCCTGAAAATGCGCACCCCTGGCATGACGTTGATGAAAATGCCGGTGTTTACCTGGAACTGCCTGTGCACCGCGATCCTGATCGTGGCGTCGTTCCCGATCCTCACCGCAACCTTGATCCTGCTGACGCTGGACCGTTACCTGGGCATGCACTTCTTCACCAACGAGCTTGGTGGCAACCCGATGATGTACGTCAACCTCATCTGGGCCTGGGGCCATCCTGAGGTGTACATCCTGATCCTGCCGGCCTTCGGTGTGTTCTCGGAAGTGACCTCGACGTTCTCTAAGAAGCGCCTGTTTGGTTACACCTCGCTGGTCTACGCGACCATCGCCATTACCGTGTTGTCCTTTGTTGTCTGGCTGCACCACTTCTTCACCATGGGGTCGGGGGCCAACGTCAACGCGTTCTTTGGCATCATGACGATCATTATCTCCGTACCCACGGGGGTGAAGATTTTCACCTGGCTGTTCACCATGTTCCGCGGGCGAATTCAATTCACCACGCCGATCCTCTGGACCCTGGGCTTTATCGTGACCTTCAGCATCGGCGGCATGACTGGCGTACTGCTGGCGGTTCCGGGTGCTGACTTCGTGCTGCACAACAGCCTGTTCCTGATCGCGCACTTCCATAACGTGATTATCGGCGGTGCCGTGTTCGGTTACCTGGCGGGCTTCGCCTACTGGTTCCCGAAAGCGTTCGGCTTCACGTTGAACGAGCGTCTGGGCAAGTATGCGTTCTGGTGCTGGATCGTTGGTTTCTACCTGGCGTTCATGCCGCTGTACGTGCTCGGCTTCATGGGCATGACCCGTCGTCTGAACCACTACGACAACCCGGCGTGGACACCTTGGCTGATCGCTGCGTTCTTGGGTGCGCTGGTCATCATGTTCGGCATCATCTTCCAGATCGCGCAACTGGTGGTCAGCATCCGTGATCGCGAGAAAAACCGTGACCTCACCGGTGACCCGTGGGATGCCCGCACGCTGGAATGGTCGACCTCTTCGCCGCCGCCGTTCTACAACTTCGCCGAGCAACCGCACGTCAATGGCTTGGACGCTCACTGGGAGACCAAGGAACTCGGCGTACAGAGCAAGAAAGCCGCCGACTACAAGAAGATCCACATGCCGCGCAATACCGGTGTTGGCTTCTACATCAGCGTTGGCAGCCTGGTCTTTGGCTTCGCGTTGATCTGGCACATCTGGTGGCTGGCAGCGGTCGGTCTGGTCGGCATGGTAGCCACCTTCATCGTGCGCAGTAACGACGATGACATCGACTACTACGTTCCCGCCGAAGAAGTGGCGCGAATCGAAAATGCACGCCTTCACACTTTGGCTCAGCAGGCTTAAACCATGTCGAACTTAGTATTAGAAGCTCAGATTACCCACGCTGAGGAGCTTGGGCACGAGGATGCCGGGTCCATGACCGTGTTCGGTTTCTGGATCTACCTGATGACTGACTGCATTTTGTTCGCGACGATCTTCGCCGCGTACTCAGTGCTCAGTAACAACGTCGCAGGTGGTCCGTCGGGCAAAGACATCTTCGAACTGCCTTATGTGCTGGTAGAAACCTTCTGCCTGCTGTTCAGCAGTATCACCTACGGTTTCGCCATGCTGGCGATGCACAAGGGTAACAAAAACGGGGTTATCGCATGGTTGGCAGTGACCTTCTTGTTGGGCCTGGCGTTCATCGGCATGGAAATCAACGAATTCCATCACCTGATCGCCGAGGGCTTCGGTCCTGATCGCAGCGCCTTTCTGTCCGGCTTCTTCACGCTGGTCGGTACCCACGGGCTGCACGTGACATCCGGTTTGATCTGGATGGCGGTGCTGATGTTCCAGATCAAGAAGAAAGGTCTGACCGCCACCAACAGCACGCGTCTGAGCTGCCTGAGTCTGTTCTGGCACTTCCTGGACGTGGTCTGGATCTGCGTGTTCACCGTTGTCTACCTGATGGGAGCCCTGTAAATGGATCATGCACATATCAGCCACACCGGTGCTCACGCACATGTCAGTGGTGCCGGTGCCGACCATGGCAGCCTGAAGTCCTACGCCATCGGGTTTTTCCTGTCGGTGATTCTGACGGTGATTCCTTTCGGTCTTTTGATGCACCCGGTGTTCCCGAAGACGATGACGCTGGCCATTGTCGTGGCCTTCGCTGTGGTCCAGATATTCGTGCACCTGGTGTTTTTCCTGCACATGAACAGGTCGTCCGAACAGCGCTGGAACATCATCGCCTTTGCCTTCACCGCCCTGATCATTGCGATCGTGGTCGGCCTGTCGTTGTGGATTATGTACAACATCCACACGAACATGATGGCCCACTGAGGATCTCCCCATGTGGCTGAAGCACTTTATCCAAATCACCAAGCCGGGGATCATTTTCGGTAATGTGCTTTCGGTAGCAGGTGGCTTTTTCCTGGCGGCCAAAGGGCATGTCGACTTTGGCCTGTTCCTGGCGGCTGTGATAGGCACCTCGTTGGTGGTGGCGTCCGGTTGCGTGTTCAACAACTGCATCGACCGCGACATCGACGTGAAAATGGAGCGCACCAAGAATAGGGTGCTGGTGCAGGGTCTGGTTTCATTGAAACTGGCCCTGGTCTTCGCCAGTGTGCTGGGTATCGCCGGGGTGGGCTTGCTGTACACCAAGGCCAACCCGCAGGCGGCGTTGTTCGCAGTGATCGGTTTTGTGATTTACGTCGGCTTCTATAGCCTGTACCTGAAACGCAAATCGGTGCACGGCACACTGGTCGGCAGCTTGTCAGGGGCCATGCCGCCCGTGATCGGTTATGTCGCGGTGAGCAACAGCTTCGACCTGGCGGCACTGACCTTGCTGGTGATGTTCAGTTTGTGGCAGATGCCGCATTCCTACGCCATCGCGATCTTCCGCTTCAATGACTACCTGGCAGCGTCGATTCCGGTCCTGCCGGTGAAGCGTGGCATCGTCGTCGCCAAGCGCCATATCCTGATCTACATCCTGGCGTTTTTACTGGCCACGCTGATGTTGACCGTGGGTGGCTACGCCGGCCTCAGCTACCTGGCCGTCGCGGCTGCGATGGGCATGTACTGGCTGTACATGGCCTGGAGCGGTTACAAGGCAGTGGATGATCGGGTCTGGGCGCGCAAACTGTTCGTCTTCTCGATCTTCACCATCACCGCGTTGAGCGTCATGATGTCGTTGGATTTTCAGACGCCCAGTGAGTTGCTGCTGACTTACGCACCTTGAGCTGAGCCACCTGCTGCACCTGCTGAAATAGAAACGCCCTGTTCTTCGGATGAAGAGCGGGGCGTTTTTTTGATCGGTCCATCATGCCCGATACCTGCGCGCATACTGCTATCCTTTGCGCAGAACGAATTCTGGTCTCACGCACATCTATGTGAAGCACATATAGGGAGGTTGCACGCGATATGAGGTTGGCAGATATCACTCAGTACGGAGGCATCACTGTCATGCTTCCGGCGGCTGTGGTCATTGGCGCCTGGCTTTGGTTTTCCAGGTCAAGACGGTCGGCATTGTTATGGCTTGTGGTTTTGCTGTCCGTCTACGCGACTGTCGGGGCGAGCAAGATACTCTTCAAAGGCTGGGGTATCGGCCTTGAAAACCTGAACATTGCCGTGATCAGTGGCCACGCCACCAACACCAGCCTGGTACTGCCGGTGGCGATGGGCTTGCTCGCGCAGCAAATCGATCCGCGCCTCCGCTGGCCGGGCGCCGGTGTGGGGCTATTGATTGCGTGGTGGTTCAGTATCAATTGCGTGGCACCCTATATCCATCCGCTGCAGGAAGCGATTGCCGGGGCACTGCTGGGGTCTGTCGCCGCTTGCGGGTTTTTGTATTGCCTGGAAAATACAGAGATCAAAAAAATCCCTGCGGCGGCGCTGGTGATTGGCCTCGCTTTCATCGTCTTCAATACGACCACCACAAAATACACCGCCGAGCACTTCCTGAACCGTATTGCGGTTTCGGTTTCTGGAGGAGAGACCGTGTTCAAGCGGTCTGAGTGGCGACCTCACCTTGAGACAACAAAACTTTAAGCGCTGTCGACACTGCCTAAGCCCGCCAAGCGGGGGCCGCTAGCGATACACTTCGCGGCGAAAGATCATGGGCGACGCGCCTCGATAGATGCCGAACGTAGCCAGCCCCGTTGCAGCCTGACGTCCCGTGCCATTCCAGTTATAGAAAAGCCAGGACGGTATTGTCGGCAAGCCACCGAGTACCGACCCGCTGATGCCTGGAGCCTGCAGATGCAATAGCCCCACACCCGCGCTGGGTGCGATCAACGAGACCATGCCATTGCCATAGTTTGGTTGACTGAGTTGCCCTGTATAGCTGCTGAGTGCGGGCGTTTGCAAAACGGCTGCCGTGGTGCAGGTATCCAGGCCTTCGGCCTGAAAGCTGCCGCCCGCAAGGCTCTGCCACGTCTCGATGCTCAAGGGCAGATCCAATGGTTGCAACTCAGAGCCATGGGCATTGCTCAGGCGCAAGCGGCCCAGACGGACCTGGCTACCCGGGCTGTTGCTGAAGTTATAGCTGTATGGCGAACAGCGGGTGCCATCGCCAAAGCAGGCGCCATCGGTATCGGTCAGGGTGGCCGCACTGAAGTTCTGGCGAATCGCCGCGATAAACGGGTAATCGTCGGCCAGTGGCAAAATCGCGGCGGTGTACTGCAAGGTTTCACCGATCCAGCGGTATTGCTCAGTGCCGTCACCGTCGTCGGCACCGCTTTGTGCCAGGCTTGCTCCGCCACTTTGGGTCAAGCGTCCGCTGAGATCCAGGCTGGTCTTGCCGGTGACCGAGGTATAAACATCTGGCACTGGCGCGAGCAGCCGCCAGAATGCGCTGCGGTCATAGTTATGTGTGATGCCTGCGGCGCGATTGAAACCTGTGATGGTCAAGGTCGGTTCTTGGCCGATGGCGAACGCCATGGGTTGGCCCTCATAACTGAAGGATGTACCGCAGCTTGGCGTCAGGCTGGCACTCGCTTGCCCCCCTAAATAAGCGGGGATAAAGCGTCCGACCAGATCGCTCTGACCACCACTGACTGTCTCACCAAAATAGCCATTGGCCGTCGGCGTCGCGGTGAGCTGGAATACGCCGACCTCAGAAATCGAGGTGCTGGTGGTGGTCTGGTTACCCAGTAAATGGTTGTATTGGTTCGGCGAGAGCGTTCCGTTAACGCCTGGCACGGGCGCCACCAGGGCGCTGGTCAGGGTGATACCGCTCATCTGGAAATTGGGGGTGATGATATGGCCGCTGCACAAAGCACCTGCGGTCAGCGGTTCACTGTCGTTTCCCCCCCAACCGACTGCCTGGATGCGTAAGGGGAAGCTGTCGCCCGCTCTGGCGCCGGGGAATACCCCACAGCTGTTGCTCACCCCTGCGACGGTGCAGGTCGAGTCGGTCTGTAAGCACAGACCGTAGGGCTTGGACACGAACTGATCACTGCCACTCATGCTCAGCCCTACGTCGCTGTTGGTGGCAGTGCCGCTATAGCTGGCGTTGAGCATCATCTGTCCGGCATCGTCGTAACGTACCGTCAGCTGCGTGCTGCCCGTGCTGTCAAACGCGAGGTTGAGGGTGCTCGGGCTGCTGGTCACCGGGGTGTTATTGACGATCACCGGCTGGGTGCCGGTGCCTGGACTAACGTAGGCCGAGGTAAAACTCAGGCTGCGAGTCACGTTGGCAAATCCGGGTACGCAGGCTTGCGAAGTGTCGCCTTTTTTCACGGCGCGCAGGGCAATGCTGCTTTGCGGTCGGGCTGCGATCAGGGTGGGCACATCGAAGATGAAACCGCTCGCGGCGTAGACAATCGTACAGCCACTGGTCGAGCATGCCGTCGATGACGAACTCCCAGGGATAGACGAGTTAACAGCAAGGGTCACGCTCCCCACGCCACTGCTGCGCAACTGCGCCTGGGCACTGCCGCCACTGAAGGTAATGGTGTTGCCGCTGATCACCGCTGGCGGAGTCGCTGTCCAGCCAGTGGCCGGGAACAGCACGACACTGACCGGATCGGCATAGAGGCTGCAACTGGCATTGCTACAGGCGGTGATGGTGATTGGCTGCGGGTTGCAGGTCAGTGCCGCGCCTGCATAGCTGAAGGCGAAGTGATCAACTTGAGCGGTCGGCGCTACGGCTTTGCAGGAAATATGCGGTGGGCTGGTGGTGCAGTCACCGGTGATGGTTTTGGCGCCGCCAGCGACGATAACGCCACCTATGCAGCTGTTGGTGGCGGTAATGGCGCCGCCGGCTGTGGCATTGCCACCCACACTCGTCCCGGTGAGCGTCATCGCCCCAAAGGACTGGGCATTGCCGCCAACGGTAGCGCGAGTGAAGGTGGTCGCCGCACCGGACACGGCGTCGCCGCCGATGCACGTGTCGGTGGCGGTGATGGCGGCGAATGCATTGACATCACCCGAGACGCTGCCGCGAACGAGGGTAATGGCGGCCCCGGTGCTGGTCATATTGCCCGTCACTGGGGTGTCAGTTGCCGTAATGACACCACCGGCCAGGACATTACCGCCGACACTGCCGGTTGTGAGTGTAATAGCCCCTGAGTTGCTGGTCAGATCGCCGGTTATCGGTGCCCCCGTCGAGGTGATGGCGCCTTCAGCTTGAACATCCGCACCGACGCTACCGCCAACGACAGTGATCGCTCCGGTGCTGGTGCTCAGGTTGCCCTTCGCGATTGTGTTGGTGGCGGTGATGGCCCCGTAGGCCTGGACATCTCCCCCCACGCTGGAGTCGGTCAACGTCAGCGCACCCGTCTGGCTGGTCAGGGTTCCGGTCACTGTGGTGCCTAGCTTGAGGATCACGGCCCCTTGAACCAGCAGGTTGCCGCCGACCATACCGCCAGCGAGCGTGACGGCCCCGGCGCTGCTGGTGAGATTGCCGCCTACCGAGGTGCCGGTGGCGGTAATTGCCCCGCCGGCCAGGACGTCGCCGCCGACGCTGCCGCCGACGAGTGTCACGGCACCGTTTAGTGTTTGGACCGAACCCGCCACCACGGCGTTGGATAGACTGATCGCGCCATCGGTGGAGCTTATAGAGGCACTGAACGTACTGTTGGTGCCCACGACGGTAATCGCGCCTGGGCCAGAGACCAGCGCCACAGTGTTGCTGCTGGAGCCGATTGAGTTGGTGTCGAGTGAGAAGCCTTGAGTCGCGACAACGGTAATATTACTGAAGAACAGCGACTGCACCGTCAGCGCGTCCCCCGCAGCCAGGATCATCTGTCCACTGCAGGTGAACGTACTGCCGCTGCTGGTCCAAGTGCCCGAACAGGGCGCATTTGTACTCAGCGTAGTGAAGGCATAGGTCGTTGCGGCCTGGGCCAGGTTGGTCAGCAACAGCCCCACCACAAGCGCAATCCCTAGACTGCCTCGTAGCCACCCTCGTATCTGCGCTTGTCTGCTCATGGCGCCCCTTTTTCTATGGTTGAGGTGAGCTGTCGGTAGGCGTAGTCGGAGCGGCTGCCGGGGCTGCCATTCTGCGCAGTGGCGGTGAAGTGGAAGATGTGTATGGCAGAGCCGTCGTTGTCCACGTAGTTGTTGGTGCTGCACGTCACATTGAGGCTGAACTCACTCAGGTTGTTACCGGCCAGGCTTGGTGTTCCTTGAGCGCAATTGCCGCTACTGATCGCCTGGCTTATTCCCCACTCCAGCCCGGCCCGCGCTGCCTGGTACGCGCGCGCTTGCTGTATGGACAGGCTGTTGGTCCCGTGCTGTGCGACGGACAGGCGGGCCATGGCGATAACCACCATGGCGACCACGATGAGCAGGAACAGTGCCGCCACCAGGCCAAAGCCCTGAGCGCGATGGGGCCAGCGGGGATCAGGGCGCATTGTCTACGTGTACCTGTTGCAAGAGTTGAAAGCTCTCGCCCTCAAGGGTGATGCGCAGCATCAGGGACAGCAAACCGGCGCGTTGGGTGCTGCCGGACTGGTAAGTGAACAGGGTTTGCGAACAGTCCACATTCACCGCCAGCGGCTGGGGATTGGAGCCCGCCGGCGGCGAGGCGGGCAACGTAGAAAGCAGTTGGTTATAGGTATAGCGAAGCAGTTGGCCGTTTTCGCAGGTAAAGCCCACCACCGTCTGGGCCAGATACAACCGCTGCTGCGGCGACGTATAGGCGAAGCGAAAGCCCGTGGCGGGCAGGTTGCCCACCGCGATCAGGCTTTCCCCGGCCGGTGCGCCCGCGAGCAGGCTGAACGTGGTGCCCGTCGGGGTAATCACGCCTGGATTGGCCGGTGCCCAGAGATTACTCCCGACAACCGGGTTACCCCCGGACTCGGCACCGATGTTGTACATCACCATCCACAGGGCTCCGGTCGGGTCGAATGCCCCGTCCAGCACCTGCACGGTATCGCAACGGCCACCAACGGTGGTGCTTGCGCACGTGCCAGCAGCCTCCGAGGAAAAACGCAGGCCTTCGCTGTCATCACGATTCGCGCGGTAGCGCACCGCGCTTTGGGTGAGCAGCAACTCCACGGTCGAGCCGTCGGCTGACACCCTGAGCGAGTTGGGCACGGCCAGGCGTACATCACGGGTCAGGCGATTCATCGCGCCGGCCGCTTGATCCACCAGTTCGCCGCGCCGGCTCTGGGCCAGGAAACCGTCCAGGGGGCGCGACAGTACGGTGCTGATCAACGCCACAATAGTGCCGGACAGGGCGATGACCAGCACCAGCTCGATCAAGGTGAAGCCATTCGCTTGAGGTGCAATGCCGCTCAACCCAGCACGGGTCGAACGGCGTCCAGGCACATGAGTGACTGTTGCGGCGCCATCGCCCTTCGTCAGCGCCAGGCCATTCATCAGTAGCGTGTCCGGTAGCCGCCCAGCACTAACGGCTGGTTAGCGGAATCGATGACGGTGACTTCAATGTACAGCGCGTCGGCGGCGGCCAAACCCGCCCAGGCTTGTGGGGTAACGCTGACGTTCACGCGGTAGGCGGCGAGGGCAGGGATCGCCGTGCCATCGGCTTCGCGGGCACCGTTGTCGCTGAGCCCGGCATAGTCACAGACATTTTGATACTGGCTGCGGCTACTCGGTGCGGCGGGGCAGACGGTGCCGCTGGCATCGACGTAGTCCTTCAGAAGGATTTCCTCAAGGTAGGCTTGGGCGATGTCCATGCTCTGCTGGCGTAGCAGGGGGTCGGCCGAACTGTTGGAGATGGCCGCCATGGCGCTGAACAGCGCCGCCCCCGCGATACCGATGATCACGATGGTCATCACCAGTTCGATCAGGGTCATGCCCCGTTGGCGCCTCATTGCAGCAAACCGGTGTCGGCGGTCACGCTGAACGTGAAGCCGCCGTTGAGGGTCCCGACAGTGGCACTCGCTGCGCTGGACGGACGGCCCAGAGAATCGAATACCACGGAAAAATTGGCCGTCGTCAGCGTCACATCTGTGGGCGCTGGCGCGGCAAAGGGTGTTTCGCCATCCGGGCCAAGAACCTCGGCGCTGTAGGCGCCGCTGCTGCAGTTGACCGCTTGGAGGAGGTGGTAACCGGTGTTGTCGAGGGTGACCTGAGTCAAGCAGCCGCTGGCCAGGGCCAGCTTCTGCCCATAGCGCACGGCGGCTTGGCTTTCCTCGAAAAACAGGCGCTCATCGAACCCCTGTCGATCAAAGAAGCGCGGCCCCACAACAGCCGAGAGAATGCCGATGATCACAATCACCAGAATCAGCTCGACCATTGTGAAGCCGCGGTTGTCAGGCATTAGCAGCCTGTAATGTCGACGGTAAAGACGGGGGCTGTTATGACCGCTGGAGTCCCTGTTGACGTTGCTGCCGTGTAGACAACATGGCAGTTAGCTGGAGTGGTTGCCCCGTTGGCGACCGCTGTTCCGGACGTTGATAAGTCGAAATCAGCCGAGGAAACTTGCGCCGCAACCATGATGTCACTGAGGCTTGGATAGCCGTTCACCATATTGACGCTAGCCCCTTCAAGGACTATGGGGTTTTTACCCTCGGCAAGAAATGCCGAATGCGCGATCGCAGAGGCTGAGCGCATAGACCCGGCTGCGGCGTTTACTGTTGCTCCTCGGGCATCGCCCGTCAGGTTAGCAAAACGCGGCAGTGCGAACGCGGCCAGGATGCCGAGGATAACGATCACCATGATCAGTTCGATCAGGGTGAAGCCACTTTGTTGTCTTTTCATCGTTTAATTCCTTTGGATAAAGCGTGAGTCAATTGATGGTGCTGGATACGTCGCCGGTATTGGCGTCGTATGAAATGGTGTCGTTTGCACTATTCGGCTGGTAGGTAAAGGTGCAGAACGTAGTGGAGGCGGTGGTCACGTAATCGGCAGTGCCTGCGACCGTGTCCACGGTGGGGGCGGACCCCTGCAGGACGTTGCGAAAGACCTCGTTGCACGCAGCTGGCGTCATTGCGGTGGTGGCAGCCGGTGTGCCCGTCGCGTTGATACCCACCGGCCAGCCATTGGCATTTACGTCAACGTTGTTATTGCCGAAGCCCTGCACATTGATCTGGCAGTTGCTCGGTGTGCCGCAGCCATTGGCGCCACCATTACGGTTTACTTCGTACTGCGAGCGCACCAGGAGCACGGCAGACGCCAGCGCGCCACCGGCACCCTTGATCGCTGCGTGCTGAGCGTCCTGGGTGACGTTGATAAAACGCGGCAGCGCGACGGCGGCGAGGATGCCGAGTATCGCGATGACCACCACAAGTTCGATCAGAGTGAAGCCTTTGCTTTTTTTCATCATGAGCCCTTCACCGATTCAACCAATTCGCAGCGGACAGTTCCGACGCGGGTACCGCTTCCAGCTCCAGAGCAAACGTGACGCCTGCCAAGCGTGCGCCAGTTGGCGGTTGCTCGGGCTCTGCTAATAATCGGTAGGCATGGATCTCGCCCGGCGACTGTGTCCATACCTCAGCAAACCGTACCCGGTACACAATCCAGCCTTGGGCTGGCAGCCAGTACCAATAGCCAGATTGCGGCTCTGCGCCCGCCGCCAGTTCGCCGCCGTAGTTGTCCTGCTGCCAGCGCAGCAGAGCAAATGGGTTGGCATGCCGCCAGGCCGGCTCCGGCGCCCGACCACTGGCCAACCGCTGGGCCACCAGATTGTTCAGGCTGGTCGCCAGGTATTCACGGGTGGCCTCCATCGCCCGCTGTTCGCTGATCCGGGCCACTTTCCAGCCCATCGTCAGCAACACCGGGAGCAACATCAGTAACGTGATGCTCCAACCCAAGCGCCGCAGCCGGCTGATGCTGCGGCCAATTCCGTAGTCGCGCCTCACCCATGGCCCTTGGCGGCCGAGGACAGGTCCCACATCGGCAGAAACACGCCGAGGGCAAGCACCAGCACCATGACGCCCATGCCCACGATCAGGATCGGCTCGATGGCATCGGCCAATTGCTTGAGGTCGTAGTCCACTTCCTGTTCGTAGAAATCCGCCACCTCGATGAACAGATCATCCAGCGCACCGGCTTCCTCACCCACCGACATCATTTGCAGCACCAGCGGGGTGAACAAACCGCTGGCAGTCGCGGTACGGGTCAGGGCTTCGCCGCGCTCCACGCCCTCGCGCATATTCAGGATGGCCCGCCCGATATAGCGGTTACCCACGCTGACACTGTTGATCGACAGGGTTTGCAACAGCGGCACGCCTGCGCGGTACATCATCGCGAAGGTGCGGGTAAAGCGGCCCAGCGCGATGCGCTCGAAAAGGCCGCCGACAACGGGCAGACGCAGTTTTATCTGGTCCCATCGCAGCGCCCCAGCGTCGGTATTTGTCCACGCGATGAACCCCTAAATGGCGCCAGCCATTACTAAACCCAGCAACCACCAGAAATCCTGGAAAAACTGTGAGGTTGCAATCAACACCCGGGTCGGTAAGGGCAGTTGAGCGTGAAATTGGGCGAACACCTTGGCAAAGGCTGGAATCACGAACATGTTGATCACGGTCAGCCCGACCCCCATTGCGATCAGCACAAACATCGGATAGCGGGTGGCCTGGGTGATGCGCTTGCGCGTCTCGCGTTCCAGCTCCAGGTACACCGAGAGTTGGCGAAAGGCCTGATCGAGCTGGCCGGTGTTCTCGCCGACGCTGATCATGCTGATAAACAGGGTGCCAAACACCTTGGGGTGTGCGTTGAGCGACACTGCCATGCTCATGCCGCCTTCGAGGTCGCTGCGCACCTCCAGCAGTACCTCGCGAAAGTATTGGTTACGGTGCGATTCGGCCAAGCCGCCAATGGCGCGGATGATCGGTACGCCCGCCTTGCTCAGGCTGTGCATCTGCCGACAGAAAATGATCAGCTCCAGCAGGTCTACTTTTTTGCTGCGCAAACGTTCGGTCAGAAGCGCCAGCAGGCTGTCGCCCTGTTCAGCGTGGGGCTCGATGGTCAGCGGAACGATGTTCTGCGCCAGGAGTTCACTGGCCAGCGTGTCGGCAGAGCTGCTAGTGCGGCTACCGCTGACCTTGCCACCCTGGGCATCACGGCCGGTAAATCGAAACTGGCTCATTGCGCAGGGCTCCCTGCACGGGGGGCGCGGGCGGGCGCGAAGGAGGCGAGTCTGTGCCGGTTAGCGCGCATCAGATCATCACCTCGTCGGTCCGGGTGACGCACACCTTCAGTACTTCCTCGACACTGGTCAGTCCGGCCAACGCATAGTCCAGCGCGCAGGCCGCGAGAGGCCGGTAGTGGGGACTGGCCAAGGCTGCGTCGGCGAAGCCTTGTGGGTCGTTGCGGCGCAGCGCGGCGATCATCGTCTCGTTCATTTCCAGCAGTTCGAAGACCCCCAGGCGCCCGGAGTAACCCGTGTTGTGGCAGTGGTGGCAGCCGGACCCGCGCTGGAAGTTGCGCCCGCTCAGCGAGGCACCGTACAGCGCCTCCAGCCAAACGATCTGGCGCAACTCGGGCACCTGCGTCTCTCGGCAGTTTTCACACACGCGGCGGATCAGCCGCTGGGCCAGTACGGCGCTCAGCGCGGTGGCGACCAGAAACGGCTCGACGCCCATGTCTACCAGGCGCATGGCAGAGGTCGGGGCATCATTAGTGTGCAGGGTCGACAGCACCAAGTGACCGGTCATGGCGGCGCGCAGACCGATCTCGGCGGTTTCCTGGTCACGCATCTCGCCAATCAACAGAACGTCCGGGTCCTGACGCAGGGCGGCGCGCAGCACGCGGGTGAACGTGAGCTCGATCTTGGCGTTGACTTGTACCTGATTAATCCGGGGCAGCCGGTACTCCACCGGGTCTTCGACGGTGATGATCTTCTTCTGCGGGCTGTTCAGCTCGCTGAGCCCGGCATATAACGTGGTGGTTTTGCCCGAGCCCGTGGGGCCCGTGACCAGGATCAGACCGAAGGGCCGCTCCAGCAGCTTGCGAAACCGCACCAGCATCTGCGCGGGCATGCCGCCAGCGTCGAGGCTGGTAATACCGTTAGTCTGGTCAAGCAGACGCATCACCACTGACTCGCCGAACTGCACGGGCATGGTCGATACGCGAACATCGAGGGTGTGGTTTTTGACCCGGATATTGAAGCGACCGTCCTGGGGCAGGCGCTTCTCGGAGATATCCAGGCCGGACATGATCTTCAGGCGCATGACCAGCGCCGAGGCCACCCGCGCTTCCTTCATCACGTGTTCGCTGAGCAAGCCGTCGATGCGCTGGCGAATGCGCAAGATGCCATCGCCGGGCTCGATATGGATGTCCGACGCCTTCATCTGTACCGCGTCTTCAAACAGCGTTTTGAGCAGGCGCACCACAGGCGCTTCGCTATTGTTGTCGGCGCCCAGTGCAGACAGGTCGAAGTCACTTTCCTTGAGTTCGCCTTCCAGCTCGCCCGCAATCGAGTCCATCTCGCTGGTGCGTCGGTACAGCATGTCGAGGGCCGTCAGCAGCTCAGCCTCACGTACCACGGCGGGGTGCACGGTGGTCTTGAGCAGACGATCCATCTCGTCGAGGGCGAACAGGTCGAGCGGGTCGCTCATGCCCACCAGCAGACCACCGGCCTCGCGGGAAAGAACGATGACGCGGAAGCGGCGGGCTACGGCTTCCGGTAGGGCCTGCACCAGATTCTTGTCGAACTTGAAGTGCTTGAGTTCGATAAAGGAGATGTTCAACTGTTCGGACAGTGCCGTCAGCAGGCGCACTTCCTCGACGAACCCGAGGTCGACCACGGTACGACCCAGCTTGAACCCCGTGCGTTTTTGTTCCTGCAAGGCGAGCTGCAATTGGATATCGTTGATCAGCCCGGACTCGATCAGCAGATCGCCGAGGCGCACTTTGCGCTGACGTATATCTTCCTTATTCATCATGACTCACTGACCTCCCAGTGCTGCAGCACGATCACTGGCGAAGCGTCGCGCGCCGTCATCCAGACCTTGTCCTTGCTGGGCCGCGCGGTAGTGAAGCGCCGCCGCAGCCGATTGATTCAGACGTTCCAGAGCGATCGCCAGGCCCAACTGCCAAGTGGCCTGGTTCGGCCGCAGTTTGATCATTTGCTCATACAACGTGGCGCTCTTTTGCCACTGCGCGGTCTGCTGGTAGCTGGCCGCGAGCAAGGCGTGATAAGTGAGTTCCTGGGCCAACGGCGGGGGGTTCTGCTCCATCGTTGCCACCGCACCCGGTGCATTACCGGTTTGCAGTTGCGAGCGTGCCAAAAGCAGGCGTAACTCGCTGTCGTTCGGCCACTGTTTCAACTGGACTGGCAACCAGGTCAGCAGCACTGATTGTTGGTTGTTGGCCAAGTACGCGCGGGCCAGACCGTGCACGACATTCAGATCATTCCCGCGTGACAGCAGCAGGGCCTGAAGCTCACGGACAGCCCGTGGATAATCCCCGCCCTGGAGGGTTTGTAGCGCCAGAGCCAGAGCATCCGGCTGGTAAGGGATGATCTTCATTTGGGGTGGGCCGCTCGCGGAAACTGGCTTTATCGCTGGCGCTACGGCGGTCCGGGGCTTCGCTTCAGCCGGCACCCGCGCATTGGCCCAAGCTGGCAGCGGTGATTCGGCGGTGTCTGAATCGACCGTTGTCGATTCAGTGGCCGGTCTGTTTTCCATGTCGCCCGTCATGTCCGAGGCGTCGCTCAGCGATGCCCTTGTTGACATGGGCACTTCGATCCACAGCAGCCAATGGTCGCCGGCCGGCTCCAATCGGTCACGCACCTGCAGGTTGTCACCCAGACCGACAAGCAACACCTGCACGCCCTGACCTTGGGCTTGCACTCGCCAAGACAGGCTGCGTCCTTCGCGCTGCAGTCGACCCTGGGGCATCTCGGCCCCTGGCTGTGTGCTCAATTGCACCCCAGGGAGACTGAGGGTGACGGCACCACTTTCATCGATACGTTGATACGGTACTGAGCGATCCAACAGCAGTTGCAGGACCAGGCCGCGGCTGTCGTTCTGAGGGAGCACGTCCAGAATGTGGGCGGCGGCGATCGGCGCTGGACTTGGGGTCACTGCCTGAACCAACGGCGCTACAGGCACTATCGGAGGCACTGCCGGCGCCGCAGGTACGACGGGCACTGCCGTGACAGGTTGCGGCAGTACGGAAGATTCAAGCAGACGGTTTACCAGCACACCCAATGGCAGGCCGATCAGGGTGATCAGTGCCAGTCCCGTCAGGATGCTGCGGATGCGTTGAAAGCGCTTGCGGCGGGCAGACCCTGCCTCATCCACAGCCAGCAGGCCGTCCAGTTGCAGCCGCTCGGCCGGCCCGGCGCGGCGCCCCTCGAGGTCGCGCAGCATGTCGTTGACCAGGCTCATACCAGCCTCTCCCCGTACTGAATCAGCCCGAACCCGATAGCCGCAGCCAGTAGCAGCAGCGACAGAATCACGACCCGCCAATAGGGCCAGGATGTACTCCGCTGTGCACCTTCGGTATCTCGCAGGGCACGTCGCACATGCCTTGCCCCGACTTGATGACGCCCCTCGCCGTAGGTCGCCATCAGCGCCTTATGTGCAAGGATATTGATCAGCCGTGGGACGCCACCGCTGTCGAGCACCAGGCGACGCACTGCGGCCGGGGCGAATAGGGGGTCGCCTCGGTAGCCGGCCACGGCCAGACGCTCAGTCAGATAACGGGTCGTGTCCTTCAGGTCCAACAGGCGCAGACGGTAGGAAAAAGTGATGCGTTGGCGCAGTTGACGCAGCTCGTTGCGCGCCAGGGTGACATCCAGTTCTGGTTGGCCGAACAGCACCACCTGGAGAAGTTTGGACTGCTCGGTTTCCAGGTTGGTCAACAGCCGCAGGGCTTCCAGGGTGCCGATGGGCAACCCCTGCGCTTCGTCGATCAACAGGACCGTGCTTTTGCCCGCAGCCGCCAGTTCGATCAAACGTTGATGCAAGACCTCCAGCACGCCTTGGGTATCAAACTCTTCAACATCGATAATGTGCAGCTCGCGGGCCAAGGCTTGTCGCAGGCCGGTCGAGCTCATGCCGGGGTTGGGCAGGTAGGCCAACTGATAGCGTTCGCTGTCCAATTGCTTGAGGAGGGTACGACAGATAAGCGTCTTGCCCGTGCCTACTTCGCCGGTCACTTTGATAAAGCCTTCACCCTCGCCAAGCGCCACGTGCAGCATATTAAGGCAGGCCTGATAGGGCGCCAGCTGCACCAGAAACTCGGTGTTGGGGGTCAGGGCGAACGGTTTCTCGCGCAGACCAAAGTAGGCTTCGTACATGGCCTACTTGAGTTCCTTGAAGGTCTCTGCGGTTTTGCGCAGTTCGCCCAGCCAGACCTCATCGTTCACCACCTGTGGTCGCATGAGAATCACCAGCTCGCTTTTGTTCAGGGATTTGCGCTGTTGCTTGAACAGGTTGCCGATGATGGGCAGTTTGCTGGCCCATGGGATATCGGCGTCGGTGTCGTTGCTGTCGTTTTGCAGCAAACCACCGATCACCACCACCTGACCGCTGCGGGCTCGCACGATGGAGTCGGACTGACGGGTTTCAGACAGTGCCAGCGGCAGGTTCAACACCGTGTTCTCGCTCAGGGTGATGATCTTGTTCTGATCGGTAACGCGGCTAACCGTCGGACGTACATGCAGGGTAACGACGTCGTTCTGATCGATCTGCGGTGTGACGTCCAGCGAGATGCCAGAAAAGAACGGGGTCAGGGTCACGTTCTGGGTCGGCTGGGTGACCCCGGCGACCGTTGTGGTGCCCGATTGTGACGACACGTCAGTGACAAAGAACTCGTCGGTGCCGACCTTGATCACTGCCTTCTGATTATTGAGCGTGGAAATCCGTGGGCTGGACAGCACGCGCACCTCACCCTGGGTTTCCAGCAACTGGATCAACCCGTTGAAATTGCCTACGCTGATCGTGCTGCCGAATACGCCGCCAACACCTGTTGGGCCAGCCAGTGCTGCGCTCCCCAGGCTTGTACCTATATCGCCACCCAGCTGGTCCCAGCTAATCCCGGCCTGGAAGCTCTTGGACAGCGTCACTTCGAGAATCTTGGTTTCCAGAATCACCTGGCGCTGCAGATTACGTTGGGCCTTTTCGAGAAAGCGTGCGACGTTCTCCTGGTCGGCACTTTTGGCGCGAACCACCAGCAGGCTGGCCTGTGGGTTGACGACCACACTGTTGCCTGGCTCGTCACCTACCATCACTTTTACGACATCGGCCACTTCCTTCCAGAAGTCGGCGTCACTGATGGTGGTCACCTGGCTGGCATTGAGGGTAGACGCCTGTCCGTTATTGCCATTGCTGCCGTTGCCATTATTACCGCTGTTACCGCTATTGCCGCCGTTGTCGCTACCACTGTTTCCGCTGCTGCTGCCGCTCCCGTGGTTACTGTTGCCGTTGGTTATCTGGCCTGAGCTGACGCGGGTGTCGGATTTACCGAAGCGCTGCAAATTCAGGTAATTGATGTCATAGCTGCGGGTGATCACGCTGTTTGGCAGGATTTGATAGCCATAGCTGGTGCGGCGAAAATCATAACCATAGGTGTCTCGCACTGCGCTAAGCACTTCTTCGAGCGTGACCCGGTGCAGGCTGAAGGTGATGTTGCCTGTTACGTCCGGATGCACCACCAGGTTCTGTCCGGCGCCTTGCATCAGGCTCAGGAAGAAGTCGCGAGCGGGCATATCGTTGGCCGATACATCGAAACGCGGATCACTCGAAGAGGGGCCTTGCGGGGAGTAAGCGGGCATCAATGCCGCTTGCACCGAAGGGGGTGGCACTACCTGCTTTTGCGCTTGTTGCAGGCTTTCGTTGAGTAACTGGTTGCTCTGGTCATAGAGCACTCGGTCGCCGCTTTTGAACGTCTGGCATGCGTTTAACAGGCACACCAGGCCAAGGAGGCCTAGGCCCGACAAGAACTTCATCATGGGCATCATCGGCTCGGTTGTATAACGGATTTAGCCAGGCGAAGAAGTTCGCGCTTGCCCTTGCGTTCGATCAAAACAGTCTGCGAATAAATAGCCAGTACGCGGCCATCGGCATAGGCGTCACCGACGCGGACCATTTGCCCGTCAATGACTGCGCGGCTGCCTTGGGCGCCCAGCAGAATGGCCTGTAGCACTGGGATTCGGGCCTTTTCACCGGTACGGGCTGGCGCGAGGCTGGCCGGTGGCTGAGTCGGATCAAGGGGGGGTTCGACGCTGGCCTGGGCCATAGCGCCGTATAACAGCACGCTCACTGCAAGGATTCTAAACACCGATCCACCCCGCATAACGGCTCAAGGTATACAGCTGCAGGCTGATCTGTGCGTGCGTTGAACCGGCTTCACCGACCCGATAGTCGAGGCTGTCCCAGTTCAGTTTCCACTGAGTGCCCTGGATCGCTTGCAGGTAGCGCAACAGGTCAAAGTAACCCCCTTGCAGCTTCAGGTTCACACCGTGCCGATACAAGACAACGGCGCTGGCCGGAGCCTTTGCCTTCGTTGCGGGGGTCGGGTCGGTCGAGGGCAGTTCGACCGGCGTACTGAAGCTCTCTAGGCTCAACATTTGCAGACCTGGCTGGGCTTTCAACAGGTCCTCGAGTACCGCACGCATTTTATCGGGACTGATCAGCTCGCCCGTGTTGTGGTCGATCTGTTCCAGCAACTGCGCGCTGCCAGACGACGCCAGGAGCAACGCACGGTTGTAGGGAATATTGGGGTCCGCCTCCAGTGCGGCGCGCAGTTTGGCCAGAGCGGTCACGGCTTCAACGCGATGCGCTTCGGCAGTCTGGTAGTCAGCCGTCTGCTTGGTCAGGCGGGCGGTCAGCGGGTTGCCGAGCAGCACCAGATACAGCGTGCCGAACAGCGCCAGGCCGACCCCGTAGGCCAGCCATTGCTCTCTCTGCGCCAAGGCTTTCCAGCGCTGCAACACGGTGCTCATGTTCATGGGCTGTCCTTTGGATCGGTAGCCCGTGAGGACAGGTCGAAATGCAGCAGTTGATCGTCGCCACGTCGCACATCGAAGCGTGCAAATTCACGCCCTTTGAATACCGCGCTCCGACCCAGGCGCTCCAGGTACTGCGGCAGCATCTGTTGGTTTTGGCTGAAACCCTGCAAGCGCATTTGGGTACCGCCGTCGCGCAAGGAAATAGCGTTCAGCCACAGGCCACTGGGAGGGTGCTGTTCAGCCAGAGCGGATAACGGCGCAACAAAACCGATGCGCTGCTGGCGCGCTACGACGTCTAAATAGCTGACCAGGCGCTGCAGTGCTTTGTTTTGCGCGTCTATGTCGGCCAGACGCAATGGCAACTGGGGGTCGAGTGTCGGTTGGACGAAGGAGGCTTTGGCGTCTTCCAGTTGGCGTAGCTGTTGTTGCTCCAGGGTTTGCGCCTGAGTCAAACGTTCTGCGCCCACGTACACGTGCCAGCCCTGCCAAACCCCATGACTCACACAGAGCAGCACCAGCAAGGCGAGGCCGGCAAGCATTTGAGGTTTCTGCGGTCCGTTGCGTGCGGTTTTTTCTACCTGATAAAGGTTGAGGTTCTGCATCAGGAAGCCGTCTGGCGCAGAGCTGCGCCAACGGCTGACATGCAGTGAGCCTGCGTCTCTTCATCCAGTTCAGCGGCGGGTTGTCCGGTGAACAGTTCGCGCAGGTCAAGGGCCTGCAGTTTCACGGTCAGTCCGTTAGCCAGCGCTTGCAGCGCTGCTTCGCCGTCGCGCTTCATGGGCAGCAATAGCAGGCGATTAATGTGGCCTTTACCTAATTGGCTCTCGAAATAGTCAAGGGAGCGCTGGATCTCCAGGGTTGCTGAAGAAAAATTTGAACCGGCCTGTTCCAGACCATGCTCGATAGCGCGTGCCATATACAGATCAGCGCCACGCTGCACACAGATAAGGCCCCCGCTGGAACGCAGACGTAACAGTGCGAAGTTCAAATTATCGGCACCCGCCAAGAGACCAAGGTTGCGAAATGCCATTTCCGTGACGTCTATGCTGACCAGCTTGAGTCCGGCCTGCTTGATCAGCTGGGCCCACTCCTGCATCTGCGCTTTATTGAGTACGGCGCAGTAGGCCATGCGCGAGCGGCCACGGTAGGCGTCTGCGGGCAGAGCAAACGCGTCAACGACGACATTTTCGAGGGGCTCGTTGATCAGGTCCTTGATACGCCAGCGCATGGCGACGCCCAAGTCTTCAGCGGGGACATCCGGGCTGTCGAGAAGCAGCATCTGGTAGGCAGCAGGGTGCAGCACAAGGTTGACCGGCAAGCCACTGAGGCCCAATTCGTCAACCATGTTTTTCAGTACGGTGGGGTGTTGTTCTGGCGTAGCCGTGCGGAATTCACAGTGGAGCAGACGTGGTGCTTCGCCTGGGCCCCGCTGTACATGAGCTATAGCGATACCATTTGGGCTGGTCTCAACACCCAGCAAGCCGCTCGCCGTGGTTTTAATTCGGGAAAACCACATCACTTCTACTACTCTCTTCACCTGGCGAAATGCGCCAGTACCACTCGATACACAAGAAGTGTGATGCCAAAACGATATCATATATGATAAGTGCAATGTCAAAACAATAGCACGTATTGTAAGAAAGTATGAGATCGGCGATGTATGGTCAGAATTTTGGCGTCAGGGGTTGTTTTGTTGTAGCTGGCGTCGATTTGAAGGTGTAAGTATTTAGCCGAAACGCTGATTTTTTGTGGGAGGCACCGGCCTGTCTTCGACGCCGCGCTGTCGCGCAGCAAACTGGATCCCTGTAGGAGCTGCCGAAGGCTGCGAAAGGCCGGGGTCGCGGGCGACCGGCACGACCTTCAGCAATCCAGAGTTTACGACTGCTACGGTCGGACGCGACCCCGGACCGATTCGCAGCCTTCGGCAGCTCCTACAGGGGGTCAGCGTTTGGCTGAAAATTCAATAACATTTATTCTTTATTTTTCAACTGGTTATAGGTTGTTTGATGAGAGGCTGGCTTGCGAATCGGCTGCGAAGCAGTCGCAAAATGGCTGGACTCACTATCGCTGGAAGGTCCTTCGGCCCTTATTTACTCAGAGCGCGAAGCAGACCTTGCTGCATGTTCAGCAAACCAGGGGAGATTCAAATCATGGTTTACTCACAAAACCGAATCGTGTTTCGTCCATTCTCTTTGGTCTAATACATCGCTGATCGTCTGCCAGTCGGCGAGATCCTTGACTAGAAAATCACCGCTCTCCGTATAGCCCCGTGGCGAAAACCTGTTTGAGGCGCTTTTTTTTGGGGAGGACTTTACACACGGCCCTCAAGTAACGAATCGCTCCTGCTTTTTACCATTCATTTAGTTGATAGTTACCATCGACGAATGCACGTTTTGTTTTTTTTGCGAAAGAGGAAGATAGCGTCCTACCGAACCCGCTTCTAAGGGAAATGCCGCGATGAGAACTTCCACCCTGCTGGCTCTTGTCGCCGTATTGACCGGTGGTGCTGTCGCCACGATGCCTTCTTACGCTGCCGACGCACCGTCCTGCCATTTGTTGTCGGTGGCCGACAGTACCGCTGGCCTGCAGCATGCACAATCAGTCGGCGTGCTCTACAGCGAAAATACCCTCAACACCCTTGAGTACCTTGAGCATTACCATGCTGTAGCACTGAGCGGCGTGAAAAATAGTGCGATCGATTCTCGCATTAGCGGTGCGTTTGCCAACAGCTCCGATCCGAAACTCGCGATCAATTGGCTCATGGGTTCGCTGCAGAAAGAATTCTCCTCAGTGACCGTCTACGACAACCTCGATGCGCTGGTGCAAGCCCACCCTGACGTAGTGGTCATGCTGGACACCTACAACCGTCTAGTGACACGGCGCAACACCCAGGTGGAAGCGCGCTTCGTCGCCAAATTTTACGATTCGAACCTGCAATACATTGGCAAGGCCGAAGGTGTAGGTGAAAAGCAAATGTCCACTGTCTGGGTGCATGGCAAAGCCGCGCCAGAGATTGCCGCGCAAATCGACCAGCAACGTGACCTGCAATTAAACGCCCTGAAACAGTTCGATGCGTCGCTGAAGGCGCTAGTTACGTCCGGCGGGATGGCTCAGGTCGCCATCAACTGACGGCGGGGTTCCATTGACGGCCTGTCCGCAAGCCCACTGACTATTCCTTTGCGTCTCAAGGCGCTGCTCATCGATACTGGCAAATGAGGCACGCAGCAGCGTGCCGCACGACACCAAACCGAGCGCCCCTCGGCAAGCCTTCGACACTGATTCAAGGATCAAACAATGCTGTTAAGCAAACGCGATCAGGCGCACATCGAGCGTCGCCTGGTGGCGACCCTGACCGACGCCTGTGAGACGGCCAAAGCTGAAATTGTCGGGTTCCAATGGCTGACCCACGAAATCGACTACGCCGTGTTCCCGTCCAGCCTGCGGGTGGTGTGGGTTTTCGATACGCAAGCCAACAAGGATCAAGCCCTGGCGAGCGGGCAGGGCGAACGCATGATCGAACTGACGGCTGTGGCGTTAAGCGAAGCGGATGTCCACGTCAGCCCAGTGTCAGCCCATGTGCATATCGATACTGAAGAGCAATGTCAGCGTGCCAATGCCGGAAACTGGCAGCAACGCCTGGCGCGCAAGCGCTCGACTCGGGGTTGAGTCGTGGCCAAGGACATCGAAAATCCCTGCATTTCCGTTTGCCAGTTGAGCGGTGACCTGTGCGTGAGTTGTGGTCGCACCAAGGACGACATCAGAAAATGGAAACGCATGAAGCGACCCGAAAAAATGGCCGCCGTACAACGAGCGAGCCTGCGCCTGAAGAGCCTGCAGAAAAAGGACGCTTAAAGTGCTAATGCCCCCGCGCGCAAGCCGTGCTCCAATAGGCCTTCCCGCAATGGCACTGCGTCAAAACCAAGGGAGCCAAACATGAGCAACGCGAAAGGGTCGACTGAAATAAAATGGCTTCCAGATGTGGAAGAACAGGACTACCCAGCGGCACAGTCCTACCTCCTTCTGCTATTCAGCGAAAACCGGGTGCAGAAAATCATTTCCGCCCTGCGTTCGGCAGACATTACCCAATTCAAGGCAAAGGACATCTTCCGTGCGTCAGAACTTTCCCTGCTCGGCATCAGCAACGCCCATATAGAGAAAGACCGCAGCAAAATCAAAAACGGAACACCGCTGTCACCGTTGCTGCTGGTCAGGGGAGAGAAGAGCGACAAACTGATCATCGCGGACGGCTATCACCGCCTCTGCGCCATCTACGGCGTTGCTGAAGATACCTGGATCAGGTGCAAGATTGTTTAGGGCTGTGCCAGAGGGGGGGCTGGAGTGTTCCATATATTCCGTGGTCTACAGCTTGATTATTGAGTCAGGAATACAAGTAGAGATACATATGCCTGGGTGCTATTGGCTTATCGCTTAGTAACCGCTGGAATCGCTCCAGTGTTCCCATGTGTCGTACTTCCTCTACACCCATGTCAAACTGCTCGTCTTTCACAGGGAAGTGTCTGCCATGGTTCGCCTCCTCGCGATTTCCGGAAGCCTGCGTGAAGCCTCGTCCAATGCAAGGCTTTTAGCTGCCGCACAATTGGTTCGTTTAGACGGTTTGACTATTAAAACCTATCGCGGTCTTGACCAATTGCCCCACTTCAACCCGGATCTATTGCAGTCGCCGCCTGAGCCGGTGCTGGCGCTTTATTCTCTGATCGCTGACACAGATGGGCTTCTGATTTCCTGCCCTGAGTATGCTCGCGGCATCCCAGGCTCGTTCAAGAACATGCTCGATTGGCTTGTCAGTTATGAAACCTTTCCAGGCATGCCGGTCGCGTTGCTCAACGCTTCGCCTCGGGCTTCCTGCGCCCAAGCTGCGCTGCGGTTAGTGCTGGAGACGATGTCGGCATGCATTGTTGAACCGGCGTGTTTTACGGTGAACCTATTGGCATCGGCAGCAAACCCCGCGCAGCTTGCGGATGATCCTGAGATAAGCCAACTGATCTTGAAGTCGCTGGAAGCGATGAAGCTGCAAATTGAGGTCTCATGAAATCAATCGTGATCAGGTAGTCTATTTTCGGCCGGCGTCTGCTCTGGGCCGGTTAAGAATGGCCGAGAGCGATCCGAAGCTGCGTCGTGGTAGACTGCATGATGGCACTGAGCTATCTTTGTCTTGGCTGTCACCACAGCCAGCCGCGCAAAGGACGTGAATAATGGGCAACGGATTGTTCTTAACTGCACCACTGAAATCGACAGCGCCAGCCGGGAGCGTTGATTGTGTTTCCATGCACTAAGTGCGGGCTGTGCTGCAAGAATCTGGACAAGTCTCCTGTTTATTCATATTTGAATAGAGGCGATGGTACCTGCGTTAATTTTGATAGTGAAAGTCATCTCTGCAAGATTTATGAAGATCGGCCTTTGATCTGCAGGGTCGATGCTTACTATGAGCGAAATTTGTCCGCCTGCATGAGCCGGGATGAATATATCGCCACCAATATGCAAAGTTGCAGGGATGTACAGGCTGCAGAAAAATTATTTATCTCGTTAATTGATTGAGAGGGATCTTAAGTGCCTATTCCATTTATTTTGTGGGGTGCCGCCGCCGCATTGGCAGCGACAGGTGTGTTCAAGGGAGTTGAGGCTTCCGGTAATTTCGACAAGGCCAAGGAAATCGGTGAGGCCGCCGAGAGCAACTACAAGAAAGCGTCGAAAAAATTGGATAAGTCCCGTGCCGAAACCCAAACTGTCCTGGCAGCATTGGGGGAACTGAAAGTCCATACGTTCACCCAGCAGATAAAACACCTCATCGAAGCGATCAAAAAACAGAAGAACGCCAAGAGTACTCTGAAAGGTTTTAATGAAGACCTGACCATTGATGAGCTGAAGGCCTATGAAAAGCTGGTGCTCAATTCCCTGGCCATTGAAAAAGGCCTTGCCTCCGGCATTGGCGGCGGTGCCTTGGCGGCCATCGGTGCCTACGGTTCGGTAGGCGCCTTGGCCAGTGCCTCCACCGGTGCTGCCATTTCCGGGCTTTCCGGGGTCGCGGCGACCAATGCCACCTTGGCGTGGCTGGGCGGAGGAGCGCTGAGTGCGGGCGGATTCGGCATGGCCGGCGGTATGTTGGCCTTGGGCGGAATCGTGTTGGGCCCGGCCCTGGCCATCGGCGGCTTCATGATGGCGGGCAAGGCTGAAGAAGCCCTGACCAAGGCCCATCAGTACGACGCCGAAGTTGAAACCGCTATTGCGGACATGGACGTGCTGAAAACCGCGCTTAAGGCGGTAAGGTCCAACGCTGCGGAGATGACCAAGACCATTACTGAACTGGTGGTGCGCTTTGAATTGATCAAGGTCGATGACGACAGTGACCGAGCCGCATTCGAAAGAATGGTGGCTTTGGGCGTGGGCTTGAAGAAGGTGCTGGACGTGCCAATTATTACCCAGGACGGGGCGGCGACCAAGGATATCAAGCGCACTATTTCCGGCATATTGACCCTGGACTAACGTGATGAAAAAACAAGTTGCGGGTCTGGTTAAGAATCTTCCTATAAACCCGGTGGAGACTGCCGGGGCGTCGTTCAATATTCTGGTTTCGGCCTGGGCCGACTATAAGAAAATCGCCGAGACAGAAGGTACAAAGAGGGCGGCTATCTCAGCGTTCAAGGAAACCAAGTTGGCTCAGATTGAATCTCAGAGAGGTATCCTTGAACAGTACCTTTCGGGTGTATTCAAGGAAAGGGCCTCGACGATAAACGGCTTTTTCGAGCGACTGGATAAGGGTATTGAAAGTGGCGACAGCGAACTGATTGGCCTGGCTATCGGCGCCATTGTCGATATCACCAAGGAGTCTCCCCTTGCGGGTGCGCGGGAGATTATCGGAGCGATGTATGATCCGGACATCAAAACGATAGAGATCTGAATCCTACGTCCTGTCGATGCAAGCGAGCTTGCATCGACAGGCGTTATGACTGAATGTGGAGATTCAGACCAGAAGGTCCAGCTTTCTTTTCTTGAAGGACGTTATTACGCGTTGATGCCATTCTTTAATGATTTTCGTTGTTTCTACGTAATTTACGCATTTGTTAAGCGTGCCCTATGGTTGAGGTAGCGTCCTGCCATCCAGCTCCCAGTCAAGCACCCTGATCCAGATCGGTGTCGTCATCTTCCACTCCATACCACCCACCCACGACCTAAACCAAGGCAATCAGTTTCGCCCCGTTTTTTATGGTAACGATGTCGTTGACGTTCATTTCAGTGCGAAACAAATCAATAGTGCTTTTTTTCCGCCTCCCAGTTACCCAGGCCAATGATTTTCTCGTGTTCGAGAATCGAATGTATGTTTGTATCGGCAAAGGACTTGTCGTCTGGATGAATCTGCATATGCCAGTAGGTAACGGTCATGTTAAATTCTTGTGGATGACGATTCTGGTGGTGGAGCGGACTATAGACTTTGAATAGCCCCGGGTTTTCTAGGCGTTTTCAAACGTCAGCTTTTGGCCGATTCTGTTGAAGAAGTCGAAATTTCATGCTGCGTGACTTTGAAATTGGCCGTCACCTCAGAGCCGATTCACCATGTTAGTGGCTCTTCGGTTCTGCGTTGACCGTTGCGGCTTTGTCAGTGGGTTGATTTGAGGTTTTTTGGTTGAAGCAGACGCACCTATCCCGTAGCAGGTGGTCCTTGATATGTAAGTTTGGCCAGTCGACGCGCGTCTGCTGCGGTTTGGCCGGTTCGCGGTGGAGGATCGTAAGAATCGTGGGGAAGGAAAACCGGAAACATTCGACTTCCTTGGGTTCACGCATTTCTGTAGTCAAGCCGAGAACGGGAAGTTCGAGGTTGGGCGCGTGAGCTCCAGTGTGGTCGCACGCCGGAATCATCTGCACAGGTGAAACGTACAAGAGCGTTGTGAAGTTGACCTTCGCCAAGGGCGCCTCGTTGGAGGACCCTTCAGGTCTCTTCAACTCTAGCCTCGAAGGCAACACCCGACGTGCCATTGATTTGCATGAGGGTGACAGGATTGATGAACAAGCGTTGAAGGCGCTCATTCACGCCGCCGTGGTTCTCAATACAGGTATTTAGCCGTAACGCTGATTTTTTGGAGCGTGCTTGCAACCACGCGTCCCACCATAGTCGACTGCGTAGCGGTCGTGAAAAGGGTTGGCTTCACTGGCCAGGGAAGGCCGTGCCGGCCTTTTCGCGGGCAAGCGCGCTCCTATCAAACAACAGATAAGTTGTTGAAAAATAAAGCATAAACGTCGTTATATTTTCAGCTAAACGCAGATTCGTAGGAGCTGCCGAAGGCTGCGATCGACCGGGAACCGGTCGCTTTCTTGAGACGGCTGAAGGTCGTGCCGGTCGCCCGCGACCCCGGCCTATCGCAGCCTTCGGCAGCTCCTACAGGACCCAGTTTGCTGCGCGACACCGCGGCGTTGCAGTCGGGCGACATATCCTACAACTACAACGGGTTTTCGGCGAACCATAGACCTGCGTCTGGCCGCCAGGCCAAGGAGCGAATTCGCCGCGGTCGCGGGGCGATGCTGACGTGCTCCAGGGAATCAGCGGTTGTCCAAAAACTGCACATCTGAGCCTTCCCCAGCCCCAGCCACTTTCCTGCGCCCATAAAAAAAGGCCTTGCAAAGCAAGGCCTTTCTCTAATTTGGTGCCCCGAGGGAGACTCGAACTCCCACTCCTTTCGAAAACGGATTTTGAATCCGCCGCGTCTACCGATTCCGCCATCAGGGCTTGATGGGCGCGGAGTATAGAGAGGGGATTACCGTTGGTCAATCATGTTTCGTGGTGAATGTTCATTATTTCCGCTAAACTTTCCGGCCCTGCTAGACGAACCCCATCATGCGTGTTGCTGACTTTACCTTCGAGCTCCCTGATTCTTTGATTGCTCGCCATCCTTTGGCCGAGCGTTGTGGCAGCCGCTTGTTGACCCTGGATGGGGTTAGCGGCGCACTGGCGCACCGTCAATTCACCGATTTGCTGGAGTATTTGCAGCCCGGCGATTTGATGGTGTTCAACAATACCCGGGTGATTCCGGCGCGTCTGTTCGGGCAGAAGGCGTCCGGCGGCAAGCTGGAGATTCTGGTCGAGCGTGTGCTCGACAGTCATCGGGTATTGGCGCATGTGCGTTCCAGCAAGTCGCCCAAGCCAGGCACGATGATCCTGATCGATGGCGGCGGCGAGGCGGAGATGGTGGTCCGTCATGACACCTTGTTCGAGCTGCGTTTTGCCGAAGAGGTGTTGCCGTTGCTGGAGCGGGTCGGCCATATGCCGTTGCCTCCTTATATAGACCGTCCGGATGACAGCGCGGATCGCGAGCGTTATCAGACGGTGTATGCCGAGCGCGCCGGGGCGGTTGCCGCGCCGACTGCGGGTCTGCATTTCGATCAGGCGCTGCTGGATGCGATTGCGCAGAAGGGCGTTTCGTCGGCCTTCGTGACCCTGCATGTTGGCGCGGGTACGTTCCAGCCGGTACGCGTTGAGCGGCTCGAAGACCACCACATGCACAATGAGTGGCTGGAAGTCAGTCAGGAGGTTGTCGATGCCGTGGCGGCGTGCCGTGCGCGGGGCGGTCGAGTGATTGCCGTGGGCACCACCAGCGTGCGCTCGCTGGAGAGTGCGGCGCGGGACGGTCAGCTCAAGGCGTTCAGTGGCGACACCGATATCTTTATTTACCCTGGGCGTCCGTTTCATGTGGTCGATGCCCTGGTGACCAACTTTCATTTGCCTGAATCCACACTGTTGATGCTGGTTTCGGCGTTCGCCGGTTATCCCGAAGCCATGGCTGCCTATGCGGCGGCGGTGGAGCATGGGTACCGCTTCTTTAGTTACGGTGATGCAATGTTCATCACCCGCAATCCCGCGCCGACAGCTCCTAAGGACTCGGCCCCAGAGGATCACGCATGAGCAACACCAGTCGTATGTCTTTCGAGTTGCTGGCCACTGACGGCAAAGCGCGTCGCGGTCGTTTGACCTTTCCTCGGGGTGTGGTCGAAACCCCTGCTTTCATGCCGGTCGGTACCTACGGCACGGTCAAAGGCATGCTGCCTCGGGATATCGAAGCGACTGGCGCGCAGATCATCCTCGGTAATACGTTCCACTTGTGGCTGCGTCCCGGCACCGAAGTGATCAAGCGTCACGGCGACCTGCATGACTTCATGCAGTGGAGCGGGCCGATTCTCACTGACTCCGGTGGTTTTCAGGTGTTCAGCCTGGGCGCCATGCGCAAGATCAAGGAGGAGGGCGTGACCTTCGCCTCGCCGGTGGACGGCGCCAAGGTGTTCATGGGGCCGGAAGAGTCGATGCAGGTCCAGCGTGACCTGGGCTCGGACATCGTGATGATTTTCGACGAGTGCACGCCATACCCGGCTGATGAAGACGTTGCTCGGGTCTCCATGGAGCTGTCGTTGCGCTGGGCCAAGCGCTCGAAAATCGCCCACGGCGAAAACACTGCGGCGCTGTTCGGTATCGTTCAGGGTGGCATGCACCAGGACCTGCGCATGCGCTCGCTGGAAGGCCTGGATCAGATCGGTTTCGACGGTCTGGCCATTGGCGGTCTGTCGGTCGGTGAGCCCAAGCACGAGATGATCAAGGTGCTGGACTACTTGCCAGGGATGATGCCGGCTGACAAGCCTCGTTACTTGATGGGCGTGGGCAAGCCAGAGGATCTGGTTGAAGGTGTGCGCCGCGGGATCGATATGTTCGATTGCGTGATGCCAACCCGTAACGCTCGCAACGGCCATTTGTTCATTGATACCGGCGTATTGAAAATCCGCAATGCGTTCCATCGTCATGACGATTCGGCACTGGATCCGACCTGCGATTGCTATACCTGCAAGAACTTCTCGCGTGCCTATCTGCATCATCTGGATAAGTGCGGGGAAATGCTGGGGAGTATGCTCAATACCATTCACAATTTGCGCCATTACCAAGTGCTTATGGCTGGTTTGCGCGAGTCTATTCAACAAGGTACATTGGCCGCCTTTGTCGATGCCTTCTACGCTAAACGCGGGCTTCCAACGCCGCCTTTGGATTGATTGAGTACTGGTTTTCTACCTTCTTATCAAAATTTTGCAATTGGAGTGCTAAATGAGCTTTTTTATCCCTTCCGCGTTAGCGGACGCCGCTGCACCTGCCGCCGGTCCTGCTGGTTCGGGCTTTGAGTGGATTTTCCTGGTCGGTTTCCTGGTCATCTTCTATCTGATGATATGGCGTCCACAGGCCAAGCGCGCGAAAGAACAGAAAAACCTGCTGGGCAACCTGCAAAAAGGTGACGAAGTTGTTACTTCCGGTGGTATTGCGGGCAAAATCAACAAAGTGACCGACGATTTCGTGGTCATCGAAGTATCCGACACCGTTGAACTGAAAATCCAAAAGGCCGCTATCGCTGCCACGCTGCCCAAGGGCACCTTGAAAGCGATCTAAGTTTCAGACTTTTACCAATCGACGGGGCGCGCAAGGCGCCCCGCGTTATAAGCGGGCGGCGTGATGCTGAACAAATACCCTCTGTGGAAATACGTACTGATCCTGGCGGTGCTGGTGATCGGTTTTATTTATTCCGCACCCAATCTCTACCCTGACGATCCGGCCATTCAAATCAGTGGCGCGAGCACTGCGCTGCAGGTGAACCAGGCTGACCTTGATCGCGTGAGCCGAGCGCTTACCGATGCAGGCATTACGGTCAAAGGCTCCTCGCTGGCCGATAAGGGCAAGGGCGGGTTGTTGCGTCTGACCAAGCAAGAAGACCAATTGCCAGCCAAGGACGTCGTGCGCAAGGCTTTGGGGGACGATTATGTCGTCGCGCTCAACCTGGCTCCGACCACGCCCAAGTGGTTGCGTGGCATTGGTGCAAGCCCGATGAAGATGGGCCTCGACTTGTCCGGTGGTGTGCACTTCCTGTTGGAAGTGGATATGGATAAGGCGCTGAGTGCGCGTCTGAACGTTTCTGAGGGCGAAGTTAAAACCCTGTTGCGCAAAGAGCGTGTGCGTTATCGCAGCATGCCGCAACTCGACGGTGGTATTCAGCTTGGTTTCAGCGATGCTGACTCTCGCGAACAAGCGCGTGCCCTGATCCATAAGAATTTCAGCGATTTCGCCCTGACCACCAATGAGCGCGGCGACTTGAGTGTTCTGCGTCTGGCGATGACTCCGGCGAAAATTGCCGAAATCCGTGAATACTCCATCAAGCAGAACTTGACCACGGTGCGTAACCGGGTCAATGAACTGGGTGTCGCCGAGCCTCTGGTTCAGCGTCAGGGTGCCAACCGTATCGTGGTTGAGCTGCCGGGCGTGCAGGACACCGCTGAAGCCAAACGTATTCTGGGCAAGACTGCCAACCTGGAGTTCCGTCTGGGCGCAGGTCCCGATGATTCGAAAGCCACTACCGAGATGTTCGAGTTCCGTGAGGGCGGTCGCCCTGCGGCGCCGGTCGAGCGTGGTCTGATCATCACCGGTGACCAGGTGACCGATGCCAAGGCTGGCTTCGATGAGCACGGTCGTCCGCAAGTGAACATCCGTCTGGATGGTCATGGTGGTGAGCTGATGAGTCGTTCGACTCGCAGCAACGTGGGTCGCAGCATGGCGGTGATCTTCATCGAGCAAAAGCCGACGACCACCTACACCAAGCAGATGGTCGATGGCGTCGAGAAAGACGTTCCGGTCCAGACCTTCACGGAAGAGAAGAAAATCATCAGTCTGGCGACCATCCAGTCGCCGCTGGGTAGCCAATTCCGTATTACGGGCCTCAATGGTCAGGGCGAGGCTTCCGAGCTTGCGCTGCTGTTGCGTGCTGGTGGTCTGGCTGCGCCGATGTACTTCGCTGAAGAACGCACAATCGGTCCGAGCCTGGGTGCTGACAACATCACCAAAGGTATTCATGCATCGCTGTGGGGCATGCTGTTTGTGTCGCTGTTCATCATGGCGATCTACCGTTTCTTCGGCATCATTGCCACCGTCGCACTGGCCGTGAACATGGTTATGCTGCTGGCGCTGATGTCCTTGCTGGGTGCGACGCTGACCCTGCCGGGTATCGCCGGTATCGTTCTGACCATGGGTATGGCGGTCGACGCCAACGTACTGATCTTCTCGCGAATACGTGAAGAGATTGCTACGGGCATGACGGTACAGCGGGCAATCAACGAAGGCTTCGGCCGGGCATTCACCGCGATCCTCGACGCCAACCTGACAACACTGTTGGTCGGCGGCATTCTCTTTGCGATGGGCACAGGCCCTGTCAAAGGCTTTGCGGTGACCATGTCGCTCGGGATCTTTACCTCGATGTTCACGGCCATCATGGTGACCCGCGCAATGGTCAACCTGATCTTCGGCGGACGTGACTTCAAGAAGTTGTGGATTTAAGGGGCTGCCATGTTACGTACGATTAACTTCATGGGCGTTCGCAATATTGCGTTCGCCTTCACCATGTTCCTTACCGCGCTGGCGTTGTTTAGCTGCTTCCATAAAGGGCTCAACTACGGTCTGGACTTCACGGGCGGTACGCTGATCGAGCTGACCTACGAGCATCCGGCTGATCTGAGCAAGGTGCGTCAGGAGCTGGTTTCTGCCGGTTACCACGACGCCATTGTGCAGAGCTTTGGCGCTACCACCGATTTGCTGGTGCGTATGCCGGGCGAAGACCCTCAGTTGGGTACTCAAGTGGCGCAAGCCTTGCGCAAAGGTGGCGCGGATAACCCGGTCACCGTCAAGCGCGTCGAGTTCGTTGGCCCGCAAGTGGGTGAAGAGCTGCGCGACCAAGGCGGCCTCGGCATGCTGATGGCGTTGGGCGGGGTTCTGATTTACCTGGCCTTCCGCTTTCAGTGGAAATTCGCCGTCGGTGCGATCGTCTCCTTGATTCACGACGTGATCGTCACCGTGGGGATTCTCTCGTTCTTCCAGGTGACCTTTGACCTCACGGTGCTTGCTGCCGTATTGGCGATCATCGGTTACTCGCTGAACGACACCATCGTGGTTTTCGACCGGGTCCGGGAAAACTTCCGGATACTGCGCAAGGCGTCGTTGATTGAAAACATCAACATCTCCACTACGCAAACCCTGTTGCGGACCATGGCGACCTCGATCTCCACCTTGCTGGCAATCGTGGCGCTGTGGGTATTCGGTGGCGACAGCCTGCACGGCTTCTCCGTCGCATTGTTCATCGGTGTGCTGGCGGGTACTTACTCATCCATCTACATCGCCAACGTGGTGTTGATCTGGCTGAACCTGAGTACCGAGGATCTGATTCCTCCCGTAGTGGCTGACAAGGTTGACGAGCGTCCGTAGGGCTTCATAGCTTTACCGGTGTCGACCCAGAAGGGCGTGAGTATTGAACTCACGCCCTTTTTTGTACTCCAAGGCCAGGATTAGCGTGGGAAATTTCGCGCGTTGTGACCAGGAGTTTCAAGTGAACAAGTCGTTGCTAGTGGGTACGGTGTTGGGGGCTGTCGCTGTGACCGCCGGGGGCGCTTTTGCTACCTATAGCCTTGTTAAAGGCGGCGCCCCTGAGTATGCGCAAGTGCTAGGCGTGCAGCCGATCAATGAGCAGATCAAGACCCCGCGTCAAGTCTGTAAAGATGTGGCGGTGACGCGTGAAAGGCCCGTCAAGGACGAGCATCAAATCATGGGTAGCGTGCTCGGCGCTGTGGCCGGTGGCCTGCTTGGCAATCAGGTGGGCGGCGGCAATGGTAAAAAGCTCGCTACAGTCGCGGGCGCTGTCGGCGGTGGTTACGCCGGTAACCGAGTGCAAAACCACATGCAGAACAGCGATACCTACACGACTAACCAGACGCGGTGTAATACCGTCAACGACATCAGCAGTAAAGTCGTCGGTTATGACGTGAAGTATCAGTTGGATGGCAAAGTCGGTCAGGTGCGGATGGACCGTGATCCTGGCAGCCAGATCCCGGTCGACAAGCAGGGTCAGTTGGTATTGGGTCAAGCCGCTCCGGCACCGCAAACCACCCAGCAATAAGGGGTTGGTTAGAGAAAAAGCACCTACGGGTGCTTTTTTGTGTCTGGTGTTTCCTGTCGGCGCCACCACACTAATGTCCAGGTCGCCCAAAATCCTGTGGGAGGCCTCGCCGCGTCTTCGACGCTGCGCTGTCGCGCAGCAAACTGGCTCCTACGAATCTGCGTTCGGCTGAAAATATAAGGAAATTTATTTTTATTTTTCAATGAGTTATAGGTTGTTTGATGAGAGCAAGCTTGCTTGCGAAGGCAGTGTCATGAGCCCAGATACATTCGCAACTGATGATGCCTTGAATGAGGGCTAATCAGGCAAACCGCGCCGCGTCCTTCGCAAGCGAGCTTGCTCCCACAGGGTGCTTGTATGTCTGACGCGGTTGTGTTGATACAAGTGACAGGCATAAAAAAACCGGCAAACGCCGGTTTTTTTGTCGACCCTGGAGCTTAACGCTTCAGCGAGGCCGGCAGGTGCGGTGCGATTGATGTCAGCACGGCTTTGAAGCACTTGGTGTTACCGGCAACGATATGGCCTTTTTCAAGGAAGTCGTGACCGCCGGTGAAGTCGCTCACCAGGCCGCCGGCTTCTTGAATCAGCAGTGCGCCTGCGGCCATGTCCCACTCGGACAGACCTGATTCCCAGAACGCATCGAAACGACCGGCAGCGACATAAGCGAGGTCGAGGCTGGCGGCGCCTGCACGGCGAATACCGGCAGTCTGGCCAACCAGGCTGCGGAACATGCCCAGGTAGTTTTCCAGATTGTCCATTTGCCCGTCGCGGAACGGGAAGCCGGTACCCAGCAGGGCGCCTTCGAGGCTTTTGCGCTGGCTGACGCGCAGACGGCGACCGTTAAGCGCAGCGCCACGGCCACGGCTGGCGGTGAATTCTTCCTGACGGACTGGGTCCAGAACCACGGCATGTTCAAGACGGCCGCGGTATTTGCAGGCAATGCTGACAGCGAAGTGCGGGACGCCGCGTACGAAGTTGGTGGTGCCATCAAGCGGGTCGATGATCCACAGGTACTCTGTGCCCTCGCCACTGCCTTCGTGCATGCCGCTTTCTTCGCCAAGGATGCCGTGAGTCGGGTAGGCCTTGCGCAGGGCGGTAATGATGCTCTGCTCGGCAGCGCGATCGATTTCAGTGACGTAATCCTTCGCGTCTTTTTCATCAACCTTGATGGTATCCAAGCGCTCGATGGAGCGGAAAATCAATTCACTGGCGCTGCGGGCGGCGCGCAGCGCGATATTCAGCATGGGCTGCATGGACGTTTCACCTAGGTCGTTAAAGAAAGCCGAACATTGTAGGGCGTGCCATCAATTATTTCCAGCACGCATAGCGTCCATAGCGTTAATGGGGGTGGTTCTGTAAGATTTGCTCCCCTTTCTCCCGTCTGTGAGAACTTGCATTGCTGCAAAATATTCGTGTTGTCCTGGTCGGTACCAGTCACCCCGGTAATATCGGTGGAGCTGCTCGTGCCATGAAAAACATGGGGCTTTCACGCCTGGTGCTGGTCGATCCGCTGGTGTTCCCTAACCATGAGGCGGATGCGCGTGCGTCTGGCGCAAGCGACATCCTCGAAAACGCACAGGTCGTGGCCACCCTTGAAGACGCGTTGGTCGGCTGCAATCTGGTGCTGGGCACCAGTGCGCGTGATCGGCGAATCCCATGGCCCTTGCTTGATCCGCGCGAATGCGGGGTGATGGCGTCCGAGCAGGCGGCGCAGGGCGCTGAAGTGGCGCTGGTGTTCGGTCGTGAATACGCCGGCCTGACCAACGAAGAGCTGCAGCGATGTCACTATCACATCCATATCCCTTCGGACCCTGAATTCAGTTCGCTGAATCTGGCGGCGGCGGTCCAGGTGCTGGCGTATGAAGTGCGGATGTCCTGGCTCGCGGCGCAAGGGCAGCCGACCAAAGTCGAGAAGGTCGAAGTGGCCTCTGCGCGCAGCGTGGAAGAAGTCACTACGGATGAGATGGAGCTGTTTTATGGCCATCTTCAGTCCACGCTGGTCGATATCGGTTTTCTCGATCCGGAAAACCCCCGTCACCTGATGGCACGCTTGCGTCGCCTGTTCGGTCGTAGCGCGGTGTACCGGTCGGAAATGAATATTTTGCGCGGCATCCTCACCGAGACGCAGAAAGTGGCGCGCGGCGAGCCCCATAAGCGGAAGGAATAATGATGTTCGAGCGTTTGCGAGAAGATATTCAAAGTGTATTCCACCGTGATCCCGCCGCCCGCAACGCCTTCGAGGTGTTGACCTGCTACCCCGGTATGCACGCAATCTGGCTGCATCGGTTGTCGCATTATCTGTGGACGCTTGACTGGAAGTGGCTGGCGCGCGTGGTGTCCAATTTCGGACGTTGGTTGACCGGGATTGAGATTCATCCGGGGGCGACGATTGGGCGGCGCTTCTTCATTGATCACGGGATGGGCATCGTGATCGGCGAAACGGCGGAAATCGGCGACGACGTCACGCTCTATCAGGGTGTCACCCTGGGCGGAACCAGCTGGAACAAAGGCAAGCGCCACCCGACGCTTGAGTCGGGCGTGGTGGTGGGGGCGGGTGCCAAGGTGCTGGGGCCGTTCACTGTCGGTGCGGGAGCCAAGGTCGGTTCCAATGCGGTGGTCACCAAGGCGGTGCCAGCGGGTGCCACGGTGGTGGGCATTCCAGGGCGGATCATCATCAAGTCCGACGACGAAGTGGAAGCCAAGCGCAAGGCTATCGCCGAAAAACTCGGTTTCGATGCCTATGGCGTCAGCGAAGATATGCCGGATCCGGTGGCGCGGGCGATTGGTCAGCTGCTCGATCATCTGCAGGCGGTCGATGCAAGGCTGGAAGGCATGTGCGGCGCGCTCAACGCGTTGGGCAGTGACTACTGCGCCAAAGAGCTGCCGGCGTTGCGCGGCGAGGTGTTTGATTGCGTGAAAGACAGCGGCGAAAGTAAAGTCGGCTGAAAGGCCGGAAGGGCGCAACGGTACTAGCCATAAGGCGTGTGCCAATGCGCCCTTGCATTTGCTATGATGCTGCCGCTGTTTCGCGGGTAATCCCGACTGATTTACTCGGTCTTATAGTTGACTTAAATACTCGGGAATAGCATACTCGCACTCATTCCGAACCTCCGTGGTACATGCCATGCGACTGACTACAAAAGGCCGATACGCTGTAACCGCCATGCTTGACCTGGCATTACATGCGCAGCACGGGCCAGTGTCTCTGGCCGATATCTCCGAGCGGCAAGGCATATCCCTGTCCTATCTTGAGCAACTGTTCGCCAAGCTGCGTCGCAGTAATCTGGTGTCGAGCGTGCGGGGGCCTGGTGGTGGTTACCAGCTGTCCCGTGACATGCAAGGCATCCAGGTCGCGCAGGTGATCGACGCGGTCAACGAATCTGTCGATGCAACACGTTGCCAGGGTCTAGGTGATTGCCATGCAGGCGATACCTGCCTGACTCACCACTTGTGGTGCGACCTCAGTTCGCAAATTCACGATTTTCTTAGCGGTATCAGCTTGGCTGACCTTGTCACTCGCAGTGAGGTACAAGAAGTCGCTCAGCGCCAGGATCTGCGCCGAAACACCTGCAGAACACCCCAGCTGGATAAGATTGAAACGTCCGCCGTCGAATGAACACAGATGAATGCGCGGCGCGCCTGCCTGATTAGGAGATATTCAATGAAATTGCCGATTTACCTCGATTACTCCGCGACTACCCCGGTCGATCCGCGCGTCGCGCAGAAAATGAGTGAATGCCTGCTGGTTGACGGAAACTTCGGTAACCCGGCCTCGCGTTCCCACGTTTTTGGCTGGAAAGCTGAAGAGTCTGTGGAGAATGCTCGCCGTCAGGTCGCTGATCTGGTGAACGCCGACCCGCGTGAAATCGTTTGGACATCCGGTGCTACCGAGTCCGACAACCTTGCGATCAAAGGCGTTGCGCACTTTTACGCCAGCAAAGGCAAGCACCTGGTCACCAACAAGATCGAACACAAAGCGGTCCTGGACACCATGCGTCAACTTGAGCGTGAAGGTTTCGAGGTCACTTATATCGAGCCCGGTGAAGACGGCCTGATTACGCCTGCGATGGTCGAAGCAGCTTTGCGTGACGACACCATCCTGGTTTCGGTCATGCACGTTAACAATGAAATCGGCACCATCAACGACATCGCGGCCATCGGTGAGCTGACCCGTTCGCGCGGTGTGTTGTTCCACGTCGATGCAGCCCAGTCTACTGGTAAAGTCGAGATCGACCTGGCCAACCTCAAGGTTGACCTGATGTCGTTCTCTGCGCACAAAACCTACGGCCCTAAAGGCATCGGCGCGCTGTACGTGAGCCGCAAACCGCGCGTTCGCATCGAAGCGACCATGCACGGTGGCGGTCATGAACGTGGCATGCGTTCGGGTACATTGGCGACCCACCAGATTGTCGGCATGGGCGAAGCGTTCCGCGTTGCCAAAGAAGACATGACGGCTGAAAACCTACGTATCAAGGCCCTGAGCGCTCGCTTCCTCAAGCAGGTTGAGGGTCTGGAAGAGCTGTACATCAACGGCAGCATGGTTTCCCGCGTACCGCATAACCTGAATTTGAGCTTCAACTACGTAGAAGGCGAGTCGCTGATCATGGCGCTCAAGGACCTGGCGGTTTCGTCCGGTTCCGCCTGCACCTCGGCTTCGCTGGAGCCGTCCTACGTGTTGCGCGCCCTGGGCCGCAACGATGAGTTGGCGCACAGCTCGATTCGCTTCACCTTCGGCCGTTTCACCACCGAAGAAGAAATTGACTACGCCGCACAGAAAGTCTGTGAGGCCGTTACCAAGCTGCGCACATTGTCGCCGCTGTGGGATATGTACAAAGACGGTGTCGACATCTCCAAGATCGAGTGGGCTGCGCACTAATACGTCGCCTCGAAGAGCGGCTACCTGATGAGAGAGGATTAGCACCATGGCATACAGCGAAAAGGTCATTGACCACTACGAAAACCCGCGTAACGTCGGCAAGATGGACGCGGAAGATCCTGATGTGGGTACCGGCATGGTCGGCGCACCGGCTTGCGGCGACGTAATGCGCCTGCAAATCAAGGTCAACGAGCACGGCATCATCGAAGACGCCAAGTTCAAAACCTACGGTTGCGGTTCGGCTATTGCCTCCAGCTCCCTGGCTACCGAGTGGATGAAAGGCAAGACTCTGGATGAAGCAGAGACCATCAAAAACACTCATCTGGCTGAAGAGTTGGCGTTGCCGCCGGTGAAAATCCACTGTTCAGTTCTCGCAGAAGACGCCATCAAGGCGGCTGTTCGCGATTACAAGCAGAAGAAAGGCTTGCTCTGATCCCTGTTTGGGGACGGGCCTTTTTTTAACGAAGCTTGATTCAAGTAAGGAGTTTCGATGGCTATCAGCATGACAGAAGCTGCCGCTCAACACGTACGTCGCTCCCTCGATGGCCGCGGCAAAGGTGACGGAGTTCGTCTGGGTGTTCGCACCACGGGCTGCTCAGGTCTGGCCTATGTGTTGGAGTTCGTCGATGAGGCGGGCAGTGAAGACACTGTGTTCGAGTTGCACGGCGTCAAAGTGATCATCGATCCGAAAAGCATGGTCTATCTCGATGGCACCGAGCTTGATTTCGTCAAGGAAGGGTTGAACGAAGGCTTCAAGTTCAACAACCCGAACGCGCGCGGTGAATGTGGCTGCGGCGAAAGCTTCAATATCTGAGGCTGATCGTGGGAATTCCTTGTCATTTCGCCTTATTCGAGCTCAAGCCAAGTTTTCGCCTGGATCTCGATCAGTTGGCGACGCGCTACCGTGAGTTGGCGCGTACCGTACATCCAGACCGTTTTGCTGATGCTTCCGAGCGTGAGCAACGGCTGGCGCTAGAACATTCTGCGAGTCTCAACGAGGCCTACCAGACGCTCAAGAACGCTCCGAAACGGGCGCGTTACTTGCTGACGCTGGAGGGTGCCGAGTTGCCGTTGGAAGTCACCGTGCAAGACCCCGAGTTCCTCATGCAGCAGATGCAGTGGCGTGAAGAACTTGAGGATTTGCAGGATGAAGCCGACCTGGCGGGTGTTGCGGTATTCAAGCGCCGGCTCAAAGTCGCTCAAGATGAACTGAACGAAAGCTTCGCTGCCTGTTGGGATGATGCTGCACAACGTGGATTGGCTGAACGGCTGATGCGGCGTATGCAGTTCCTCGACAAGCTCACCTATGAAGTGCGCCAGCTTGAAGAGCGCCTCGACGATTAACCCCGTGCTGCCTTGGCCGCACGCCTGTGAATTTCGATAAGCATGGCCCTACTGCAGATCGCCGAACCCGGCCAAAGTCCCCAACCACATCAGCGCCGTCTGGCGGTTGGGATCGACTTGGGCACTACCAATTCGCTGGTCGCTGCGTTACGCAGCGGACTTTCCGAGCCGCTGGCTGATGGCGATGGGCAGGTTATTCTGCCGTCTGCCGTTCGCTACCATGCTGATCGGGTCGAAGTAGGGCAGAGCGCCAAAAGCGCCGCCGCTATCGATCCGTTCAATACCGTGTTGTCAGTCAAGCGACTGATGGGGCGTGGCCTGTCCGACGTCAAACAGCTGGGTGAGCAACTGCCTTACCGATTTGTTGACGGCGAGTCTCACATGCCGTTCATCGACACCATTCAGGGGCCGAAAAGCCCGGTGCAAGTGTCGGCTGAAATTCTCAAGGTGCTGCGTCAGCGTGCTGAAGAGTCCTTGGGTGGCGAGTTGGTGGGGGCGGTGATTACCGTTCCGGCCTATTTCGACGACGCCCAGCGCCAGGCCACCAAAGATGCGGCTCGGCTGGCCGGTCTCAACGTTTTACGCCTGCTCAACGAGCCTACCGCTGCGGCGGTCGCTTATGGTCTGGATCAACACGCTGAAGGCGTGGTTGCGATCTACGACCTGGGTGGCGGTACGTTCGATATTTCCATTCTGCGTCTGACGGGCGGCGTCTTTGAAGTCTTGGCAACCGGTGGCGATACCGCACTGGGCGGCGATGACTTCGATCATGCAATTGCCAACTGGATCGTGAGCGAAGCCGGTCTTTCTGCCGACCTCGATCCCTCTGCACAACGCAGCCTGTTGCAAGCCGCTTGTGCGGCCAAAGAAGCGTTGACCGAAGTCGATTCGGTCGAGGTCGTGCATGGCGATTGGCATTCTGTGCTGACCCGCCAGGCCTTCAATGCGCTGCTTGAGCCCATGCTGGCGCGCAGCCTGAAGGCCTGTCGGCGTGCGATTCGCGATGCGGGTATCGAGATTGAAGAAGTTGAAGCGGTGGTCATGGTGGGCGGTTCGACCCGTGTACCGCGCGTGCGAGAGGCTGTCGCCGAACTGTTCGGTCGTCAGCCACTGACCAAGATCGATCCGGATCAAGTGGTGGCCATTGGCGCTGCGATCCAGGCTGATACGCTGGCAGGCAACAAGCGTGACGGTGAAGAACTCTTGCTGCTTGATGTGATTCCACTGTCTTTGGGGCTCGAAACCATGGGCGGGTTGATGGAGAAGGTGATTCCACGTAACACCACCATTCCCGTTGCCCGAGCTCAGGATTTCACCACCTATAAAGACGGCCAGTCAGCCATGATGATTCATGTGCTGCAAGGCGAGCGTGAGTTGATCAGCGATTGCCGCTCCCTGGCGCGCTTCGAATTGCGTGGCATTCCGCCGATGATTGCCGGTGCTGCGAAAATTCGCGTGACCTTCCAGGTCGACGCCGACGGTTTGCTCAGCGTCGCAGCCCGCGAACTCGGTTCGGGCATTGAGTCCAGCATCCAGGTCAAGCCATCCTACGGCCTGACTGACGGCGAGATTGCTCGCATGCTCAAGGATTCGTTCCAGTATGCAAGTGATGACAAAGTCGCTCGCGTACTGCGCGAACAGCAAGTCGACGCTCAGCGTCTGCTTGAGGCGGTGCAGGGTGCGCTGGCTGTGGATGGCGAACGCTTGCTCGACGCTGAAGAGCGGACGGTCATCGAGTTGCAAATGCAGGAACTGAGTAAATTGACGCAGGGCACTGATGGTCCGGCCATTGAGCAACAGACCAAGCGTCTGTCGCAGGTCACCGATGCCTTTGCAGCCCGACGCCTGGATTCAACGGTGAAAGCCGCGCTGGCGGGGCGCAACCTGAATGAAATTGAGGAATAACTGATGCCGCAGATCATTTTTCTGCCCAATGCGGATCACTGCCCCGACGGCGCTGTGATCGACGCTTATCCGGGTGAAACCATCATCCGTGCTGCGAAGCGTAATGGCATCGAGATCGAGCATGCCTGCGAGATGTCCTGTGCCTGCACCACCTGCCACTGCATCATTCGCGAAGGTTTCAATTCGCTCGAGCCTTCTGACGAGCTCGAAGACGATCTGCTCGACAAGGCCTGGGGTCTGGAAATGGAATCCCGCCTGTCGTGCCAGGCGATCGTCGGTGAAGAAGACCTCACTATCGAAATCCCGCGTTACAACATTAACCAGGTGTCCGAAGGGCACTGATAAGGAGCTGGCATGAGTCTTAAATGGGTTGATGTGCTGGAAATCGCTATCCAGCTGGCCGAGAGCAAACCTGATGTCAATCCGCTCACGGTGAACTTCGTCGATCTGCAGCGCTGGGTGCTTGCCCTGCCTGAGTTCAGCGATGATCCTGCGCGTGGTGGAGAGAAGGTTCTTGAGGCGATTCAGGCAGCCTGGATCGACGAGCTGGACTGAGCCGCTTTCGCAGTTAGGCAATAACCCTAAACCCGCGTATAATTCGCGGGTTTAATTTTTCGCTTTAATCATTGTTTCTGGAGTTACACCATGGCTGTTCAACGTACTTTCTCCATCATCAAGCCTGACGCCGTTGCTAAAAACGTAATCGGCGAGATCGTCACTCGTTTCGAAAAAGCCGGCCTGCAAGTCGTTGCTTCGAAAATGAAACAGCTGTCCAAAGCAGAAGCTGAAGGTTTCTACGCTGAGCACAGCGCTCGTGGCTTCTTCGGCGACCTGGTTGCTTTCATGATCTCCGGCCCGGTTGTTGTTCAGGTTCTGGAAGGCGAAAACGCCATTGCTAAAAACCGCGAACTGATGGGCGCTACCAACCCTAAAGAAGCAGCTGCCGGCACCATTCGCGCTGATTTCGCTGATTCCATCGACGCCAACGCTGTACACGGTTCCGATTCAGAAGCCGCTGCTGCACGTGAAATCGCTTACTTCTTCGCCGCTACCGAAGTAACCGCTCGTCAGGCCTAAGGCCCAATGAGTGAGGGTGAAAAAATGACAACATCGACTGGCAAAACAAACCTGTTGGGTCTGACTCAACCGGAAATGGAGAAGTTCTTCGACTCGATCGGGGAGAAGCGTTTCCGTGCCGGTCAGGTGATGAAATGGATTCACCACCTTGGCGTCGATGATTTCGACGTCATGACGAATGTCAGCAAGGCCTTGCGTGAAAAACTCAAGGTCTGCGCTGAAATTCGCGGTCCCGAAGTCGTCAGTGAGGACATTTCCACCGATGGCACCCGTAAATGGGTGGTGCGTGTGGCGTCCGGCAGCTGTGTCGAGACCGTTTACATCCCTCAAGGCAAACGCGGCACGCTGTGCGTTTCGTCCCAGGCGGGCTGTGCCCTGGATTGCAGTTTCTGCTCCACCGGCAAACAAGGCTTCAACAGCAACCTCACCGCCGCTGAAGTGATCGGCCAGGTGTGGATTGCCAATAAATCCTTTGGCAGCGTCCCGGCAACCGTCGACCGTGCCATCACCAATGTGGTGATGATGGGCATGGGTGAGCCGCTGCTGAACTTCGATAATGTCGTGGCCGCCATGCACCTGATGATGGATGACCTGGGCTATGGCATTTCCAAGCGTCGGGTGACTCTGTCCACCTCAGGCGTGGTACCGATGATCGACGAGCTGGCCAAGCACATCGACGTTTCACTGGCATTGTCGCTACATGCACCCAACGATGCACTGCGCAACCAGTTGGTACCGATCAACAAGAAGTACCCGCTCAAGGTCCTGCTCGAGTCCTGCCAGCGTTATATGGCGACCCTGGGCGAAAAGCGCGTACTGACCATCGAGTACACGTTGCTCAAAGACATCAACGACAAGGTTGAGCACGCGGTCGAAATGGCCGAGCTGCTCAAGGACACGCCTTGCAAGATCAACCTGATCCCGTTCAACCCGTTCCCTCACTCAGGTTACGAGCGCCCCAGCAATAATGCGATCCGCCGTTTTCAGGATCAGTTGCATCAGGCGGGTTACAACGTCACTGTGCGTACCACGCGCGGCGAAGATATCGATGCAGCCTGCGGTCAGCTGGTTGGCCTGGTGCTGGATCGTACTCGCCGCAGCGAGCGTTATATTGCTGTGCGTGAGTTGAGTGCCGAGGCCGACCTGGCCCAAAGCGCTGCGACTCGAACCTGACTGAGAGGATATCCATGACCCTGCGCACCGCGCTTTTGCTGTGTTTCGTCACCGTGCTGGTTGGCTGCGTTTCATCGGGCGCGGTAGACCCGATGAGTACCCGCAAGGGCCGCGACGAGGCACGCGCCGCTTACGTGCAGCTGGGGCTTGGTTATCTGCAGCAGGGCTCGACCGAGCGTGCCAAGGAGCCGTTGAAGAAAGCCCTCGAGCTTGACAGTTCCGACGCTGATGCGAATGCTGCGCTGGCGTTGGTCTTCCAGGCTGAAATGGAGCCGGAACTGGCAGACAAGCAATACCTCAAAGCGCTTTCGGCACGTTCGAGCGATGCGCGAATCCTGAATAATTACGGCAGCTTCCTGTACGAGCAAAAGCGCTACAAGGAAGCTTTCGAGCGTTTTCAACAGGCCGCCGCCGATACGCTCTATCCGGAGCGTTCGCGAGTTTTCGAGAGTCTGGGGATGACTGCGTTGATGCTCAATCAACGTGACGAAGCCACCGGCTACTTCATCAAAGCCTTGCGACTGGATCACCGACAACCGCGCGCGCTGCTGGAAATGGCTGAGTTGTCGTTCGAAGACAGGCATTATGTGCCCTCGCGTGAGTATTACGACCGTTTTAGTCAACTGAGCGATCAAAATGCACGTAGTCTATTGCTCGGTACGCGGTTGGCAAAAATCTACGAAGATCGTGACAAGGCGGCCAGTTTTGGCCTGCAACTAAAAAGACTCTATCCCGGTACGCCGGAATATCAGCAATACCTGTCGGAGCAATGATGAAAGCGGCGCATCCCGAAGTTGTAGCAGCCACTCGCGTGAACCCTGGCGAGACCTTGCGTCAGGGCCGTGAGAGTAAAGACTGGTCGCTGCCTGATGTGGCCTCAAGGCTGAACCTCACCGTAGCGTCCTTGGGCAACCTTGAGTCTGGCGATTTTGAAAAATTACCTGGGCATACCTTTGCCCGGGGCTATATACGTGCCTACGCCAAACTGCTGGGTCTGGATCAAAGCGGGCTGGTTCAGCAGTTCGATCAATACACCGGTACTGATGCCCATGGCAGCAATGTGCATAGCCTGGGTCGTATCGAAGAGCCAGTACGCCTGTCGCACAATATCCTGCGTATTGTCAGCTTGTTGTTGCTGGTGGTTCTGGTGGGTGCCGGTTTCTTCTGGTGGCAGGATCAGACGTCGATGCGCGGCAAGGAGTCGGCAGGGGTCAACCTTGAACACGTCGAAGTCGAAAGCGCTGATGGCACGACCCAGATTCATCCGTTGGATGAGCCTGAAGATCAAGCCGTGATCGAGACTCAGGGGACGCCATTGCCGCTCGCCGCTGGCGAGCCTGCGGCTGAAGCCGCAACGACGGCGCCTGGTGCTCCTGCTGCAGCCACGCCGTCGACCACTGCTCCGGCGATACTGGCTGCGGCGCCAGTGCACACAACCCCGATCACCCCGGTGTCGGCATCGACAACCGCAACGGCACCCTCGACGCCGCAAGCGGAATCGGCGGTAGCGGGTTCTGGCAAGATCAACCTGCAGTACGTCTTCGATTGCTGGACTCAAGTGACCGATGCCAACGGCAAGGTGTTGCTCAGCGGTGTGAAGCGCAAGGGCGAGAACCTGGATGTCACCGGCAAGCCGCCGCTCACCTTGCGGCTGGGCTTTGCTCGCGGTGTTCACGTGAGCTACAACGGCCAGTTGGTGGACATGGCACCTTTTACCAGTGGCGAAACCGCTCGCCTGAAGCTAGGGCAATAAGTCATGCACGGCGAATCCCCGATCAAGCGTCGCGAATCTCGTAAAATTTGGGTCGGCTCTGTCCCTGTGGGTGGTGATGCGCCCATCGCGGTGCAGAGCATGACCAACAGCGACACCAACGATGTCGCGGCCACTGTTGCGCAAATCAATCGTCTGGAAGCCGCTGGCGTCGATATCGTGCGGATTTCTGTCCCAGACATGGACGCTGCCGAGGCGTTTGGCCGGATCAAGCAATTGGTCAAGGTGCCCCTGGTTGCCGACATCCACTTCGACTACAAAATTGCCTTGCGTGTGGCCGAACTGGGTGTTGACTGCCTGCGGATCAACCCCGGCAACATCGGTCGCGAAGATCGCGTACGTGCCGTGGTGAGTGCCGCCCGTGACCGTGGCATTTCGATCCGTATCGGGGTTAACGCCGGTTCGCTGGAAAAAGACCTGCAGAAAAAATATGGCGAGCCGACACCGGCCGCGCTGGTCGAGTCCGCGTTGCGGCATGTCGAGCATCTGGATCGCCTGGATTTCCAGGACTTCAAGGTCAGCGTCAAGGCCAGCGATGTATTCATGGCGGTGGAAGCCTACCGCTTGCTCGCCAAGCAAATTATTCAGCCGTTGCACCTGGGTATCACCGAAGCCGGTGGCCTGCGTTCTGGCACAGTGAAATCGGCCGTTGGCCTCGGGATGCTGCTCGCCGACGGGATTGGCGATACTATCCGCATCTCGTTGGCTGCTGACCCGGTCGAAGAGGTGAAAGTCGGTTACGACATTCTCAAATCGCTGCATCTTCGTTCCCGTGGCATTAACTTCATCGCCTGCCCGAGCTGCTCGCGGCAGAACTTCGATGTGGTCAAGACCATGAACGAACTGGAAGTGCGTCTTGAAGACTTGTTGGTGCCGCTGGATGTCGCGGTGATCGGTTGTGTGGTCAACGGTCCGGGCGAAGCCAAGGAGGCGCATATCGGCCTCACCGGCGGTACGCCGAACTTGATTTACATCGACGGCAAGCCAGCCCAGAAGCTGACCAATGACAATCTGGTGGATGAGCTTGAACGCTTGATCCGTCAGAGAGCGGCCGAAAAGGTCGCAGCCGACGCAGCGCTCATCGCGCGCGGCTAATCAGCATTTTTTAAGGATTTTTCGTGAGTAAGTCACTGCAAGCCATTCGTGGCATGAACGACATCCTGCCCGATCAGACGCCCCTGTGGCGGTATTTCGAGGGCACAGTGTCGCGTCTGCTGGATAACTACGGTTACGGTCAGATCCGTATGCCGATCGTCGAGTTCACCGAGCTGTTCAAACGCTCCATCGGTGAAGTGACCGACATCGTCGAAAAAGAGATGTACACCTTCGCCGATCGTAATGGTGACTCGCTGACCCTGCGCCCTGAAGGCACCGCCGCGTGTGTGCGCGCAGTGCTTGAACACGGCATTACCGGTGGCGGCCAGGTGCAGAAGCTTTGGTACATTGGCCCTATGTTCCGTCACGAGCGGCCACAGAAAGGACGTTATCGCCAGTTTCATCAGATCGGTGTGGAAGTCTTCAATCTCGATGGCCCGGATATCGATGCCGAGCTGATCGTTCTGACCTGGCGTCTGTGGGGCCTGCTGGGCATCCGTGGCGCGGTCAAGCTTGAACTCAACAGCCTGGGCACCAGCGAAGCGCGCGGGCGTTATCGCGAGGCCCTGGTTGAATTCCTGTCGGCGCGCCTGAGCGAGCTCGACGAAGACAGCCAGCGTCGTCTGAAAACCAACCCGCTTCGCGTTCTCGACACCAAGAGCCCTGAAACCCAGGCCGTTCTGGTGGACGCGCCGAAGCTGGTGGATTACCTCGACGACGAGTCGCGCATCCACTTCGACGGCCTCAAGGCGCGTCTGGATGCCGCCGGTATTCCGTATGTGATCAATCCCAAGCTGGTGCGCGGGCTCGACTACTACAGCAAAACCGTTTTTGAATGGGTCACCGATCAGTTGGGCGCCCAAGGCACCGTGTGTGCCGGCGGTCGTTATGACGGACTGGTCGAGCAGATGGGCGGCAAGCCTACGACTGGCGTCGGTTTCGCGATGGGGATCGAGCGTCTGGTGCTGTTGTTGGAAACCCTGGGGCAGATCCCGGAAGAAATCTCGCGCCAGGTCGACGTCTATCTGTGTGCTTTCGGCGAAGCGGCCGAACTCGCTGCATTGACCCTGACCGAACGTTTGCGTGACCAGTTGCCGAACCTGCGTTTGCAGGTCAATGCTGGCGCTGGCAGTTTCAAAAGCCAGTTCAAAAAAGCCGACAAGAGCGGTGCGCTGTACGCGCTGATCCTGGGCGACGATGAACTGGCTCAGCACGTGGTCGGTTTCAAACCCCTGCGTGGCCAGGGCGAACAACAAAATATTGCCTGGGATGCTCTGTCCGAGCACCTGGCCGCCTGCGTCGTGCAGGGTTGAAGCTGATAAACAGCCGTTTTAGCGAATAGGAGTATTGGGGTGTCGCGTACCGAAGATGAAGAGTTGGCCGTGATGAAGGACTGGTGGCAACGCAACGGCAAACCCCTGGTCACTGGCGGTTTGCTGGCGTTGGTCGTGGTATTTGGCTGGCAGGCCTGGCACAGATATCAGGGCAATCAGTCGCAAGGCGCTTCGATGCTCTATCAGCAATTGCTGGAAACGACCCTGACCCCCAACGGTCAGCCTGATACCGCACGCGTTGCGGACATCGCGACCAAGCTGAAAAGCGAATTCGGTGGCTCGACTTATGCCCAGTACGGCAGCCTGTTCGTGGCCAAAGTGGCGGTCGATACCGGCAAGCTCGATGATGCTGCTGCTGAGCTCAAAGCCATTACCGACAAGCCAGTGAGCGATATGCTGGGTGAGATCGCACGTCAGCGTCTGGCTCGGGTATTGGCAGCTCAGAACAAAGTCGACGAAGCACTCAAGCTGCTCGACGGTGATGCCGACAAAGCATTCCTGGCCAGCCGTGAAGAACTCAAGGGCGACCTGCTGGTACAGCTAGGCCGCACCGACGAGGCGCACGCCGCTTACCAAAAAGCCAAATCCGCGCTGTCGCAAGAAGCGGCAGTGGGTGGCCTACAAATGAAACTCGACGACCTGGCGAAAGGGGATGCGTGACGTGAAGCGTTGGAAACATGCAGCATTGCTGGCCTTGGTCATTTTGGCTGCGGGTTGCAGCAGCAACAGCAAAAAGGAATTGCCACCGGCTGAGCTGACCGACTTCAAAGAAGAAGTGGTTCTGCAAAAGCAATGGAGCCGCTCCATCGGTGATGGCCAGGGCAAAATCTACAATATGGTGGTTCCGGCGGTCGAAGGTGAGCATATCTTCGCTGCGGACGTGACCGGTGTGGTGATGTCCCTGGACCGCATGACGGGCGACGTGATCTGGAAAAAAGACCTTGAACTGCCTGTTTCCGGTGCCGTTGGCGTAGGCTCCGGTCTGGTGATGCTCGGTACGCTCAAGGGCGAAGTCGTGGCGATGGACTCCGCCACCGGTGACGTAAAATGGCGCGCTCGCGTTTCCGGTGAAGTGCTGGCACCGCCTGCCACTAATGGTGACGTGGTCGTAGTACAGACGCAGGGTGACCGCGTGGTCGGCCTCGACGCCGCCACGGGCAACCGGCGCTGGCTCTATGAAAGCACACCTGCGGTGCTGACATTGCGCGGTACCGGCGCACCTATCGTGACCAGTCACCTTGCGCTGGCAGGCTTGTCAACGGGTAAAGTCGTCGCCCTGGACACGTCGAACGGTGTTCCGATCTGGGAGCAGCGTATCGCCATTCCACAAGGTCGCTCGGAGCTGGATCGTGTTGTCGATATCGACGGTGGGCTGCTGTTGTCCGGTAGCACGTTGTACGTCGCAAGCTACCAGGGTCGCGTCGCCGGTCTGGATGTGGAGAGCGGTCGTGTGCTTTGGCAGCGTGATGCGTCAAGCTATGCGGGTGTCGCTCAAGGTTTTGGCAGCGTCTACGTGAGTCTGGCCAACGGCACTGTCGAGGGCGTCGACGAGCGTTCGTCGACGGCTCTTTGGAGCAACGATGCGTTGGCGCGTCGCCAGTTGAGTGCGCCGGAAGTGTTTTCCAGCTACGTAGCGGTCGGCGACATGGAAGGCTATCTGCACTTGTTGAGCCAGGTTGATGGTCGTTTCGTTGGCCGTGAAAAAATTGACGGCGATGGTCTGCGCGTCCGGCCGGTGGTTGTTGGCGACATGATTTATGTTTTTGGCAACAGCGGCACGCTGGAAGCCCTGACGATCAAGTAGTGGCTGTTTATGCTTGAGGCTGCTGTCTATGCGTTGAAACATAGGGCCTCTTGCAGCCTTGCTCCGGCAAGGCTTGCGGTACTTTGAGTGCCGCTCCGAACTCCGGCCGCTGCCATGCAGCGGCTTTTGTATTTTCTGAAATAACGAAGTGGAGAGCCGCATGGTTCCCGTAATCGCCCTGGTGGGTCGACCGAACGTCGGCAAGTCCACCTTGTTCAACCGCCTGACCAGGACGCGTGACGCCATTGTCGGCGACCTGTCCGGTCTGACCCGTGATCGCCAATACGGTGAGGCAAAGTGGCAAGGGCGTTCCTACATCCTGATCGACACCGGCGGTATCTCTGGTGATGAACATGGCATGGACGAAAAGATGGCCGAGCAGTCGCTGCTGGCCATCGAAGAAGCCGATGTCGTGTTGTTCCTGGTAGACGCCCGCGCCGGTTTCACCGCTGCTGACCAAATGATCGGCGAGCACTTGCGCAAGCGTGGCAAGCGTTCCTACGTGGTTGCCAACAAGGTCGACAACATCGATCCCGAGATGGCACGCGCTGAATTCAGCCCGTTGGGCATGGGTGATGCGATCCCGGTTGCCGGTGCTCACGGTCGCGGCATCACTCAGATGCTGGAAATCGCCCTGAGCGAATTCCCGAAAGACCCTGAAGAAGAGATCGAGGCCGAAGACGTCGCCGAAGGCCAGGAAGCCAAGCGCATTCCCGGTCCTAGCGAAAAAGACGGCATCAAAATCGCGATCATCGGCCGTCCTAACGTCGGTAAATCGACGTTGGTCAACCGCATGCTCGGTGAAGACCGGGTTATCGTCTATGACGAACCTGGCACCACTCGCGACAGCATCTACATCCCGTTCGAGCGTAACGACGAGAAGTACACGCTGATCGACACCGCCGGTGTGCGCAAGCGCGGCAAGGTCCACGAGGAAGTCGAAAAGTTCTCGGTGGTGAAAACCCTGCAAGCGATCAAAGACGCCAACGTGGTGATCTTCGTGATGGATGCCCGGGAAGGTGTGGTCGATCACGACCTCAACCTGCTGGGCTTTGTCCTGGAGTCCGGTCGTGCGTTGGTTATCGCCTTGAACAAGTGGGACGGCATGGATCCGAGCGAGCGCGAGTTCGTGAAGATCGAGCTGCAACGTCGCTTGTTCTTCGTCGACTTCGCCGACATCCACTTTATCTCGGCCTTGCACGGCACGGGCGTGGGCAATCTCTACCAATCGGTTCAGAACTCGTTCAAGTCCGCGGTTACCCGCTGGCCGACTAACCGCCTGACTCAGATTCTTGAAGACGCGGTCAGCGAGCACGCACCGCCGATGGTTGGCAGCCGCCGCATCAAGCTTCGCTATGCTCACTTGGGTGGCGCTAACCCGCCGTTGATCGTGATCCACGGCAACCAGGTCGAGAAAGTACCCAAGTCCTATGTCCGTTATCTGGAAAACACTTACCGCCGTGTGTTGAAGCTGGTCGGTACGCCAATCCGGATCGAGTTCAAAGGCGGGGAGAACCCGTACGAAGGCAACAAGAACACGCTGACAGACCGTCAGGTCAACAAAAAGCGTCGAATGATGTCGCACCACAAGAAGGCCGACAAAAAGCGCAAGGATAAGCGTTGATCCCGTAACGGATATTCTTGAGAAGGGCGCCAATGGCGCCTTTTTTTATGCGTGCGGTATGGGCTATCCTGTTTGTTTCCCGCGCCGCTGTAGAGCCGGGTGTAAGCAAGGGAATGGCCCATGATCACCAGCAAGCTGCCGAATGTCGGCACGACCATTTTTACCGTGATGTCCCAGCTCGCCGCGCAGACCGGGGCAATCAACCTGTCCCAGGGTTTTCCTGATTTTGACGGCCCCCAAGCGTTGCGTGATGCCGTTGGTCGGCACATCGCTGATGGTCACAACCAATACTCGCCGATGACCGGCTTGCCTGCTCTGCGCCAACAAGTTGCAGCCAAGATTGCCCGTAGCTATGGCCGTCAGGTGGATGCCGACAGCGAAGTCACCATCACCCCCGGCGCGACTCAGGCGATTTTCTGCGCGATCCAGACGGTGGTTCAGCCTGGCGACGAAGTGATCGTGTTCGATCCGTGCTACGACAGTTATGAGCCTTCGGTTCAGTTGGCCGGTGGTCGCTGCGTGCATGTGCAGTTGGGCCTGGACCATTTTGCCATTGATTGGCAGAAGCTCGGCGAAGCGCTGAGTCCGCGCACGCGCATGATCATCCTCAACAGCCCGCACAACCCCAGCGGCGCCTTGATCACCCGCGATGACCTCGATAAGTTGGCGGCGTTGATTGCCAATCGCGACATCTATCTGGTCAGCGACGAAGTGTACGAGCACCTGGTATTCGACGGCGTACAGCACGCCAGTGTGTTGGCCCATGAGGAGCTCTACCAACGAGCGTTCGTGGTCAGTTCGTTCGGCAAGACCTATCACGTCACGGGCTGGAAAACCGGCTACGTTGTTGCGCCTCCAGCCTTGACTGACGAGTTGCGCAAGATCCATCAGTACGTGAGCTTCTGTGGCGTAACGCCGCTGCAATATGCCTTGGCCGATTTCATGGCCGAGCATCCCGAGCATGTCGAAGAGTTGCCCGCGTTCTATCAGGCCAAGCGCGATCTGTTCTGCGATCTGCTTGAACCCTCGCGCTTCAGCTTCAGTCGCGCGGCGGGGACCTACTTTCAGTTGGTGGATTACTCCAGCATCCGTCCGGATCTGAATGACGTCGACATGTCGCTGTGGATGACCCGCGAGCATGGGGTCGCCTCTATTCCTATCTCGGTCTTTTACCAAGACCCACCAGCAGGGCAGCGCCTGATTCGTTTGTGCTTTGCCAAACGTGAGGAGACGTTGCGTCAGGCAGCGGAAAAACTATGTGTGATCAAAAACCATGCGTGATCTAAGCGAACTGCCCAACCTCAATATAGCGCTGGTCCAGACCACACTGGCGTGGCAAGACCGCGAGGCCAACTATGAACATTTCGAGCTGATGCTGGATCAGGCTCGGGGTGCCGATCTGATTATCCTGCCAGAGATGTTCACCACCGGTTTCTCGATGCAGTCCGAAACCTTGTCTGAGCCGGAAAACGGCCCCACTGCCAAGTGGATGCTGGCCCAGGCCAAGCGATTGGATGCGGTCGTGACGGGTAGCCTGATCGTTCAGGCCGCAGACGGCAGCCATCGCAACCGCCTACTGTGGGCGCGCCCCGACGGTGAGCTGTTGCATTACGACAAGCGCCACTTGTTTCGCATGGCGGGGGAGCACAAGCACTTCACCCCGGGCGAGCGTCAGGTCCAGTTCGAATTGAAAGGCTGGCGAATCCGGCCGTTGATTTGCTACGACCTGCGTTTTCCGGTTTGGAGTCGTGATGCGCAAGACACCGACCTGCTGCTGTATGTCGCCAACTGGCCCGGCGCACGACGTCTGCACTGGAACCGTCTGCTACCCGCTCGCGCCATTGAAAACCTCTGCTACGTCGCCGCAGTCAATCGAGTCGGCATTGACGGTAAGGGCTTTACGTACACCGGCGATAGCCATGTTTTCGACTTTCAGGGCGAAAGCCTGTTTAGCGCCGGTGAGGCCGATGGGGTGTTTCAAGTGTGCCTGAGCGCTGCCGATCTGGCCGCCTACCGCAAACGCTTCCCGGCGAATCTGGATGCTGATGTGTTTGAGCTGCATTAAGCCCTTCGCAGCGGGACGCGTAGCTTAGTCAATCACTGTCCAACATTTGGAGGGCAGTTCAAACTGTAGGGGCAACCGGGACGCGCAGTCTTGTTCGCGAGGCGTCATACCTGACACACGGCATCAAGCCCTTCGCCAACAAGCTGAACTGGCCTAATGATTCTGGACACCTTCATCGGGCGCTATGATGGCGCCCAAATCAGAGGTGTAAATTGACTAAAGCCATGCGGGTTTCCTACTCCACCGAGTTCAAGCTCAAGGCTGCTGCCTTGGTGTTGGACGAGAATAAGTCTGTCCAAGATGTCTGCGCCAACATGAATATCGGTCTGACCGCACTGCGTCGGTGGGTTGATCAGTTGCGCAAGGAGCGTCAGGGAAAAGCGCCAGTCGGAACCAAGGCAATCACACCTGAGCAAAAGCGTATTCAACATCTCGAAGCCCTTCTCAAGCAAAAAGACATGGACATCGAAATCTTAAAAAAGGCTGGTGCTCTCCTGCTGTCGGACTCCAAAGATCGTTTGTACTGATCGAAGGGCTGGGCGAGCATTACGGCATTAAACGTTGTTGCCGGGTATTGGAAGTCAACCGCAGCAGCTTCTATGACTGGCTCAGTCGTCGTGGCCGAGTTAACAAGCAACGAGAGCAGCTCAAGGTCGCCGCCGTTAAAATACATACAACTTCACGAGGGGCTGCGGGCACAAGGATGCTGTCCAAGGCGTTGCAGGCGCAGGGTCATCAGGTGGGACGTTACATGGCCCGCAGCTTGATGAGGGAGGCCAATATCGTCAGTCATCAACGTCGACCGCACAAGTACAAGTCCTCCGGTACAGAAGCGCTGATAGCTCCCCATGAGCTCAAACGCAAGTTCAAGGTTGAGGCCACGAACCAGGTATGGCTCGGCGATATAACGTACATAAAAGCCGGTAAACGATGGTTGTATTTGGCGGCTGTATTAGACCTGTATGCCCGTCGTATCGTGGGCTGGGCGCTATCGATGATCTCCGATGCCACGCTGGCCTGTGAGGCGTTGAAGATGGCTGGCGAGCTTCGGGGACGGCCTAAGCAAGTTCTGTTTCACTCGGATCAGGGTTGTCAGTACACCAGCCACAAATTTCGCGACGAACTGACAGCGCTGGAAATGGGGCAAAGCATGAGTCGTAAAGGCGAATGCTGGGATAACGCACCTATGGAGCGTTTTTTTGGAAGCTTGAAGTCAGAGTGGGTACCCCCTGAGGGCTATGCCACGGAAGCAGAAGCGCGAGCTGATGTAATGAGCTATTTGATGTACTACAACCGCACCAGACTCCACAGCTATAACGGTTATCAATCACCGATAGCTATGGAGCAAATGGCGGCGTAAACCTTAACAGGTGTCCAGAATTACTTGACCAGTTCAAGTTGGCTCCTACAGAGGGTCTGGCACGGATATATTGTGCAGTTACGCGTCCCGCTGCGAAGAGGACCGAGCAATCAACATAAAAAAACCGGCCTGAAATTTTCATTTCAGACCGGTTTTTTTTCGGGCGAACCTTACGCGGCTTTGGCCTGGGCTTGACTCAGCGAGCGATTCAGGGCACTGAACAGTGCGCGGAAGCTGGCGGTGGTGATGTTTTCATCGATGCCTACACCGTGGACCGCACGATCACCATTGACCCGCAGCTCGATGTAAGCGGCTGCTTTGGCCGTTGTCCCGGCGCCAATGGCGTGTTCGTTGTAGTCCATGATTTCTACAGAAACCGGCAGGCTGGCGACCAGTGCTTCCAGAGCGCCTTTGCCCTTGCCGCGCCAGTGCTGGGTATCGCCATCGCAATGGACTTCAGCATCCACCGAGCTGTTGCCGTTTTCTTCCTGCAGTTTATGGCTGAGCAAGGCGTACGGCACGTTGGCTTGCAGGTATTCGCGGTGCAGCAAGCTATGAATCTGCTGCGCGCTCATTTCCAGGCCCAGGCGATCGGTTTCGCCCTGAACCACCTGGCTGAACTCGATCTGCATCCGGCGTGGCAGGCAGATGCCATATTCCTGTTCCAGCAAGTAAGCGATGCCGCCCTTGCCTGACTGGCTGTTGACCCGAATCACCGCCTCGTAGCTGCGCCCTATATCGGCCGGGTCGATCGGCAGGTAAGGCACTTCCCACAAGGTGTCAGGTTGTTGTTGGCTGAAACCTTTGCGGATGGCGTCCTGGTGCGAGCCAGAGAACGCGGTATGCACCAGATCGCCAACATACGGATGGCGTGGGTGGACCGGAATCTGGTTGCACTCCTCGACGACCTTGCGCACGCCGTCGATGTCAGAGAAGTCCAGTTGAGGGTTGATGCCCTGGGTATAGAGGTTCAGTGCCACGGTCACCAGATCGACGTTACCGGTACGCTCACCGTTACCGAACAGGCAACCTTCAACGCGATCAGCGCCCGCCATGAGGCCCAGTTCAGTGGCTGCAACACCGGTACCACGGTCGTTGTGGGTGTGCAGGCTGATCAGCACGCTGTCGCGGCGATTGATATTGCGGCCAAACCACTCGATCTGGTCGGCATATATGTTGGGTGTAGCCACTTCAACAGTTGCTGGCAGGTTGAGGATGACTTTGTGCTCAGGCGTCGGGTTCCAGACCTCGATCACCGCGTCGCACACTTCTTTGGCGAACTCCAGTTCAGTCGCGCTGAAGGTCTCTGGCGAGTATTCGAAGGTCCACTGGGTTTCAGGCTGCTGGGCGGCGAACTTGACGAACAGCTTGGCAGCGCTGACTGCGATTTCTTTCACGCCGGCTTTGTCCTGGTTGAAGACAATGCGGCGGAACGAAGGCGAGGTAGCGTTATACAGGTGAACGATGGCTTTCTTTGCCCCGCGCAGGGATTCGAACGTGCGCGCGATCAAGTCCTCACGACCCTGGGTCAGCACCTGAATGGTGGTGTCATCCGGGATGTGGTTGCCTTCAATCAGGGTACGGACGAAGTCAAAGTCGGTTTGCGATGCGGCCGGGAACGACGCTTCGATCTCCTTGACGCCAACGCTGACCAGTGTCTTCCAGAAGCGCAGTTTCTTGGTCGCATCCATTGGCTCGATCAGCGATTGGTTGCCGTCGCGAAGGTCAGAGCTGCACCAGATGGGCGCCGCGGTGATGGTCTTCGAAGGCCAGGTGCGGTCAGGCAGGTCAATAGTCGGAAACGCGCGGTACTTGGTCGAGGGATCGTTAAGCATTGCCATTGGGAGAAATCCTTGTTGTGCTGGCCGGATAGAGGCGGCCTACCGTAGAAACGAAAGAAAGGGGCGAGGCACCGCGATCTAGCTTGGCAGTCGTGCACTGACCAGGCAGAGGCAGCGATGTTGTCGCAACAGAATGAGGGTATGTGAGGTTTTCATGTCGTCAACCGTAACCATTGAGGTGAAAGTTGGCAAGCAGTGCTTGAAAATTGAGATAAATTCGCTATTTAACGTTTTTATTGGGTTTTTATAGCGATATTTTAAGGGATGCTGCTGTGCTATTGCGCGGGCTTCGACTGTTGCGCAACTTGAGCTATCGTCTTGGCAGACTTGTCTGCGAAAGGGGCGGCGCGGTATCGGGGTTGGCCGAGCGTCGATATTGGGTAAAAATTGCCATCGCTGAATTTGAATAAGGAATGGGTGATGAAAGAGTCGGATTGGAAACTGCTTAGCAAGCTGAAGCCGCTGGCGGTAGAGCGGCTGTACGATCGCATTTTTCATGATGTTCAGGGGGCAGTGGCAGCTCGGGGAAAAACCAGTCGTGAATTGGTTCACGGCACAAAGCGGGTTGTAGATGGCGGAATCAAGGAGGTATCGGCGATCTTTGACTCCTTGAATTTCTCACGAACCCATGCCGAAACCCATTTAATGTCTATGTGTAGCGCAAACCTTCTGACTGAACAGGAGTTGTCCGGATTCAGTGAGGAAACCCAGGAGCGCCTTCGCCAGTGGTTTGGACCCAATGACGAATGACATAGGCAACTCAGGGCTGAAACGCACCAATGAAAATCGCCGGATCGACCCGTGCGTCATTCAGGCTGACGTTCCAGTGCATGTGCGGCCCGGTTGCGCGGCCGGTTGAGCCGACTTTGCCTACCACGCCGCCACGGGCTACTGATTGGCCAACCTTCACGTCGATTTTCGACATGTGGCAGAACATGCTGATAAAGCCCTGGCCGTGGTCGACGAACACCGTGTTGCCATTGAAGAAGTAGTTGCCGATCAGGATCACCTTGCCTGCGGCTGGCGATTTGATCGGGGTGCCCGCGGGTACAGCGAAATCCAGACCCGCGTGGGGGTTACGTTCTTCGCCATTAAAGAATCGTCGCACGCCAAACTTGCTCGAAAGCGGCCCGTTCACCGGCTTGTCCAACAGCAGGTTGCTCGGCGTCCCCGGGGTAAAGCTACGGTAAGCACGAATCTGCTCGGCCAGTTCGCCATCAATACGTTTCAGGTCGGCAGGGTTGGGGTTGACCTGGCGCTGGTTCTTCAGGGTGATGTGTTGTTCGGGGTAATGCTTGCTGCCGACGGTGAAATTCAGGTTGCGGGTGCCGCTGGCGGTTTTGGCGGTGATTTGCTGGTCGCCGGGCTTGATCGTCAACGGCACACCCACAATCGCCAGCCAGCGTGCGTCCTGTTCCTTGACCACCAACACCGGTTTGCCTTGATAACTGGCTTGCGGCGTCTGTGCGTTGGCACCCAGATCAACCACCGCGACGCCGCCTGGTACTGGCTTGTTCAGCAGGCGGGCGATGTAACTGTCGTCTGCGGCCTGCGCGGGCAGGGCCAGACACAGTGCAAAAAGTGGCGCAATAAAACGCGGCATCAATGGATCAATCCAGAAGAGAGAGGGTGACGGGCGCCAGGTGGTTGTCTTCGACACGCACCTGCAATTCGCCTTCGCCAAGCCGGGCTTTCAAGCGCTGGCCGTTATGGGTTTGTTCCGCGCTGCGAATTGCATGACCACGTTCATCGAGCAGGATGCTGTAGCCACGGCTCAGCGTTGCCAGCGGGCTGACCACGTGCAGGGTCTGCATCTGGCTTTGCAGCTGCAAGCGGCGGGTCTTGATCGTTTCGCGGATCGCCCGGGGCAAGCGTTGGGCCAAACTGTCGAGCCGTTGTTTCAGTAGCGCCAGGGTGCGCCCCGGGTGCTGGGCGGCGAGGCGCGCTTGCAGATGAGTCAGGCGTGCAGCTCGTTTTTGCGTGAGCTGCTCGAAGGCACGGCGCAGGCGCATGTCCAGATCATCCAGACGCTGTGCTTGCTGACGCAGGCGCTCGCCAGGATGCCGCAAGCGTCGAGAGATGCCTTCCAGGCGCAGGCGCTCGCGCATCAAGCGATCCTGGATGCGGGTCACCAACCGACGCTTCAAGTTATCGACCCGACGCTGCAGGTCGCTGGAGTCTGGTGCGAGCAGCTCTGCCGCAGCCGAGGGTGTCGGCGCGCGCACGTCGGCCACGAAATCGCTGATCGAGACGTCGGTCTCATGCCCGACCGCGCTGACAATCGGCGTCACACAAGCATCGATTGCGCGGGCGACCGCTTCTTCGTTAAAGCACCACAAGTCTTCCAGCGAGCCGCCGCCACGGGCCAGGATCAAGGCATCAAAACCTCGAGAATCGGCCAGTTTCAAAGCACGGACAATTTGCGCGATAGCCTCGCGCCCCTGGACGGCGGTCGGGATCAACGTTAGTTGGACCTGCGGCGCACGGCGACGGAACACGCTGATGATGTCGCGAATCACCGCGCCCGTAGGCGAGCTGATGATGCCGATGCGACGCGGATGCAAAGGCAGCGGTACTTTGCGTTCGGCGCTGAACAGGCCCTCGGCGCTGAGTTTGTCTTTCAGTGCATCGAAGGCCAGGCGCAGGGCCCCTTCACCGGCGGGCTCGACGGTGTCGAGAATCAACTGATAGTCGCCACGGCCTTCGAACAGCGAAACCTTGCCGCGCACTTTCACGGCCAGACCGTCTTTCAATACCTGACGAACCCGTGCTGCGCTTTGCCGGAACAGCGCACAACGCACCTGGGCGCCACTGTCCTTGAGGGTGAAATACACATGGCCGGAAGCCGGGCGGGACAGATTGGAGATTTCGCCCTCAACCCAGATATTACTGAACACATCCTCCAGCAGCACGCGCGCGCGGCCGTTGAGCTGGCTGACGGTGAGGACTTCCCGGTCGAGGCCGAGTCTTGCGAAGGGGTCTTTAATCATGGCGGGCATGATAAAGGCGTCACCGCAGCTGTGTCGAACGGATACGTCCTCCGACAGGACCTCGTTCGTTTTTGCTAAAGTCAGCGCCCTTGCACTCATGGACGCGAGCTAATGACCCTTGTTGAGCTGTTCAATCAACTGGCGTTCACGCCCCTCGACTGGGTGCTGATCGAGCTGGGCGTGATGGGCGCGTATATCGTGTTTGGCATCGCCGGGTTTGGTACGGCGTTGATCGCCGGGCCGGTGCTGATCAATTTCATGACGTTGTCGCGGATCATTCCGCTGCTGGTGCTGCTGGATTTCATCGCAGCACTCGGCAATCTACTGCCTTCGCGCCAATCGGTGGTCAAGGCCGAACTCCTACGCCTGCTGCCTTGCATGGCGGTGGGCTGCACCTTGGGCGTGGTGTTTCTGCTCAACCTCAAGTCCGACGTATTGCTGTTGCTGATGGGGTTGTTCATCACCGCTTACGCGCTTTATAGCCTAGGGGTAAAAGTCCGTCCGACACAGCTCGCGGCGGGCTGGGCGATACCGATGGGCACCATTGGCGGCCTGTTCGGTGCGTTATTTGGCAGTGGTGGTTTTCTTTACGCGATTTACCTGAACAGTCGTTTGCCTTCCAAGGTGCAGGCGCGGGCGACCCAGGCGGCACTGATCAGTTGCAGCACCATTGTTCGGTTGAGCCTGTTTCTGCTGGCGGGGGTGTACGCCGAAATGCCGTTGCTGATGCTCGCCGCTTGCCTGTTTCCGGCAATGGTCGTGGGCTCATGGATTGGCCGTTCGCTGACCATGAAACTGTCGCGCGAGGCGTTTGTGCGCCTGGTCACCTGGCTGGTGCTGGCCAGTGGCATTGCGTTGATCGGTCGCTACTTATCCACATGAGCCAGTACTTGACCTGCGAGAGGGGGGGATTAAGCTGCCTTATTAAGCAGCAGCAATAGGCGTCATTCATGAACACCCAAAGTATCATCGTCCCGCAGATTTCCGACTTCCCGGCTCACGAGGCCAGGGCTCGGCTGATCCTGCGCTGGCTGATGAACAAGAACATCATCGAGCAAGAACTGACCACCTGCGGCCGCAGTTTCAGCAAGATGGCCTATGCCGTTGCGCCCGGTGCTCGGCATGTCGTTGAAAATCCGGACGCCTTACCGTTTGGTCAAGCGATCAACGGTCTGGAGATCGTCACCAAGCGCTGCATCTTTACCCCGCTGACCGATTTTGCCGAAGAAGCCGGATGCCCTGAGTGCAGAAAAGAAGTGGGTGAAGCGCTGTTCGACAGCCTGGAAGACTGGATGCCGGGTCACACCGATAACTTCATCTGCCCGGAATGCGGGCATGAAGACGACATCAATGGCTTCCTGTTCCTGCAAGCCTGCGGCTTTTCCAATTTGGGCTTCATCTTCAATAACTGGCTGGACGCCCCGTTCAAACAGAGTTTTCTCGATGAATTCGCCGAGCGTCTTGACCGGCCGGTTTCGTTCGTCAAAGTGCATTTGGACGCGGATTGATAATAGGCTGAGGTTTACATTGAGCCGAGAGGTCGGTATGGGTATAATGGCGCGCTTCCAATTTCCCGCTCGGGAGCCCCCGCGATGCTGCGTATCAGCCAAGAAGCTCTAACCTTCGACGACATTCTCCTAGTGCCCGGTTATTCCGAGGTACTTCCTAACGAAGTTAGTTTGAAGACACGTTTGACACGTGGCATCGAGCTGAACATTCCGCTGGTCTCTGCCGCAATGGATACCGTGACTGAAGCCCGTCTGGCAATTGCCATGGCTCAGGAAGGTGGTATCGGCATTATCCACAAGAACATGACCGTCGAGCAGCAAGCTGCCGAAGTGCGTAAGGTCAAGAAGTTCGAAGCCGGCGTCGTCAAGGACCCAATCACCATCGAGGCTGATGCCACGGTACGTGACCTGTTTGAACTGACGCATCTGCACAATATTTCCGGCGTACCGGTGATGCACAATGGCGATCTGGTCGGCATCGTGACATCCCGTGACGTGCGCTTCGAAAACCGTCTGGATGTTCCTGTCCGTGAAGTGATGACGCCTAAAGAGCGTCTCGTCACTGTTCGTGAAGGCGCCGACAAGAACGAAGTGCGTGAGCTGCTGCACAGGCATCGTCTGGAAAAAGTCCTGATCGTCGACGACAAGTTCGCGCTCAAGGGCATGATGACCGTCAAAGACATCGAAAAAGCCAAGGCGTACCCGCTGGCGAGCAAGGACGACCAAGGTCGTCTGCGTGTCGGCGCTGCGGTCGGCACCGGCAAGGACACTGCCGAACGCGTCGCAGCCCTGGTCTCGGCCGGCGTTGACGTGGTGGTGGTCGACACCGCCCACGGTCACTCCAAAGGCGTGATCGATCGCGTTCGTTGGGTCAAAGAGAATTTCCCTGAAGTGCAGGTCATTGGCGGCAACATCGCCACGGGCGCTGCTGCCACGGCGCTGGTTGAAGCGGGCGCCGATGCGGTCAAGGTCGGTATCGGTCCTGGTTCCATCTGCACCACGCGCATCGTTGCCGGTGTCGGCGTGCCGCAAATCAGTGCCATTGCCAACGTTGCTGCTGCCCTTGAAGGCACGGGCGTTCCGTTGATTGCCGATGGCGGCATCCGTTATTCGGGCGACCTGTCCAAAGCCATCGTAGCCGGTGCTTCCTGCGTGATGATGGGCTCGATGTTTGCCGGTACCGAAGAGGCGCCAGGCGAAATCGAACTGTTCCAGGGTCGCTCCTACAAGGCTTACCGCGGTATGGGTTCGCTGGGTGCAATGTCTCAGGCGCAGGGCTCTTCCGACCGTTACTTCCAGGACTCTTCCGAGGGTGCCGAGAAGCTGGTGCCGGAAGGCATCGAAGGCCGGGTCGCTTACAAAGGCTCGCTGAGCGCTATCGTTCACCAATTGATGGGCGGCCTGCGTTCCTCGATGGGTTACACCGGCAGCGCGGATATCGAAGAGATGCGCACCAAGCCTGAATTCGTGCGTATCACCGGTGCCGGCATGGCTGAGTCCCACGTCCATGACGTGCAGATCACCAAAGAAGCACCGAACTACCGCGTAGGCTAAACGCGAAATTAGCTATTCCTGTGGGACCGAATTCATTCGGGAAGCGGACTACGTGCTCTGTCTGATGGACCACGTTGTTGCTTTCGCGAATGAATTCGCTCCCACAGGTAATCCGGGGCTGCTAGCAGCCCCGCGTTTGTTTTTGGTATTCACGAGAGAAGAGTCATGGCCCTCGACATTCACGCCCATCGCATCCTGATCCTCGACTTCGGTTCCCAGTACACTCAGTTGATCGCCCGCCGCGTGCGTGAGATCGGTGTGTATTGCGAACTGCATCCGTTCGACATGGACGACGAAGCGATTCGCGAATTCAACCCGCGCGGGATCATTCTCGCCGGTGGCCCCGAGTCCGTACACGAGGCCAATAGCCCGCGTGCACCTCAGGCAGTGTTTGACCTGAACGTACCGGTCTTTGGTATTTGCTACGGCATGCAGACCATGGCTGAACAGCTGGGTGGTCGCGTGCAGGGTTCCGAGCTGCGCGAATTCGGTTATGCCCGTGTCGATGTGGTGGGCAAGAGCCGCATCCTCGATGGCATTGAAGATCACGTTGATCCTGACGGCGTTTTCGGCCTCGACGTGTGGATGAGCCACGGCGACAAAGTAACTGAAATCCCGCAAGGCTTTCATGTGTTGGCCAGCACTCCGAGCTGCCCGATCGCCGGTATGGCCGATGACAAACGTGGCTACTACGGCGTGCAGTTCCACCCGGAAGTGACCCACACCAAGCAGGGTGGCCGCATCCTGTCGCGCTTCATTCTCGACATCTGTGGCTGCGAAGCCCTGTGGACGCCGTCGCACATCGCTGAAGACGCCATCGCGCATGTCCGTGCCCTGGTTGGCACCGATAACGTGCTGCTCGGTCTGTCTGGCGGTGTCGATTCTTCGGTGGTTGCGGCATTGCTGCACAAAGCCATTGGCGATCAACTGACTTGCGTCTTTGTCGACAATGGCCTGCTGCGCCTGCATGAAGGCGAGCAAGTGATGGCCATGTTCGCCGAGAACATGGGTGTCAAAGTGATCCGCGCCAACGCTGCAGATCAGTTCCTCGACAATCTGGCGGGCGAGAGCGATCCAGAGAAGAAGCGCAAGATCATCGGTCGCACCTTCATCGATGTATTTGACGCCGAATCCTGCAAGCTGGACAACATCAAGTACCTGGCTCAGGGCACCATCTACCCGGACGTGATCGAGTCGGCTGGCGCGAAAAGCGGCAAGGCTCACGTGATCAAATCGCACCACAACGTGGGTGGTTTGCCGGACGAGATGAACCTGAAGCTGGTCGAGCCGCTGCGCGAACTGTTCAAGGATGAAGTCCGCCGCCTGGGCCTCGAACTCGGCCTGCCGTATGACATGGTCTACCGTCACCCATTCCCTGGTCCAGGCCTGGGTGTGCGGATTCTCGGTGAAGTGAAAAGGGAATATGCCGACCTGTTGCGTCGTGCTGACCACATCTTTATCGAAGAGCTGCGCAAGGCCGACTGGTATCACAAGGTCAGCCAGGCATTCGTGGTGTTCCAGCCGGTGAAATCGGTAGGCGTGGTGGGCGATGCCCGTCGTTACGCCTGGGTCGTGGCCCTGCGCGCCGTGGAAACTGTCGACTTCATGACTGCGCGTTGGGCACACCTGCCTTACGAACTGCTTGAAACCGTCAGCGGCCGCATCATCAATGAAATCGAAGGTATCTCCCGCGTCACTTACGACGTGTCGAGCAAGCCGCCAGCGACCATTGAGTGGGAATGATCGTTAGCTGAGTTAAAAAGCCGCTGATCAAATCAGCGGCTTTTTTGCATGTGCAGAACGAAAGACTGCACGCGTGCTTTTTCCCTCCGTCAGGTGTGCTTCATTCCCATGAGCATTAGCGCATTGATCAGCTCGCCGACACTGTCGAAACGTCGGCCGCTGATGTAACGCCAACTAGGTCGGTTGATATAGACATGCCCACGGTCTGTGTTGATCAACGTGCGCACGAGTGAGTTATCGCCACTGCGGTGAATCAGCGTGGACTGACCGTTGGATTTGTCCAGGGTAAACATGCCCGCCCGGGGAAGGCGGTTTTCCAGCGTTTCAGTAGGTGTGGATGAGGCGCCCTGTACGGTTTCCATCTGCAGTCTCAAGTCACTTTTTACGAAGCCCGATTTATTGCCGATTCCATTGGTCAGGTGCTTGCCGGGGTCGATGTCTATCCCTTTTGACTGGCCCATGCCGACGTCTTCAATTCGAAGACCAATAGCGCTCTCCAATTCGCTGACGCCCGGGACCCCTTCGAACGTATTGGCGTGGGAGTTGCCCACCAATGCTATCCACTTGCCGGCCCCCCGAGCGGTCTGATGGGCGCGAATCACGGTTCGAGCAAAAAAATTCATCATCCTTTGCCGCAACGTTCCATCGGGATCGGGCATGCCCGCGAGCCTGTAGCTCGCCATGCAGTCGATCGCCCTGACGCGTATATGGTTTTCGTTGGCCGTTTTGACCAGTGCCATGAAAGTGTATTGGCCGCTGGGGTCTGTGCTATGCCCAGCGTCGAGAGTGTTCAGATAGTGTTCGAGGTTCTCCGACATCTTTCCAGTCCGGGCAAAAACATCGAGGTCCGCTTGGTGGAAATCAGTAAGCAGGTGCTCCAGGTAAAGCGTCTTGACCTTGAGCTTGGCCAATTGCGGCATGTTCTCGATCAGCAGTTGCTTGCTGCCGATGCTCGAATGGCTCTCACCGACAACCAGGCCCGAGGTGTTATTGAAGATTTTTTTCAGGAAATCTTTGCTCTTGGCCGTGGGGGCCAGCTCCGGTATTTCCGGCCGTGGTGGTAGCTCTGGATGTTCATAGAACGCAGTGGCGTCCTGAGACAGACGTTCTCGGAGTGCCCTGAGCTTGATATAGGGTGCGTTCCACTCGTCACCCGGCATCGCACGGTCGCCACTCACTGCGTCGGATAGATAGACATCCTCGGCGGCGCTTCTCAGAGGCTGCTGCATTTCGACCGGAACGTCGTACGGGCTGACCGGTGTTTCGGCGGCGGATGCAGCGGCCGTTGAGCGACCCCATGGCAGTTTGCCAAAAATCTTGCCACCGCCTTTGAGCCCTTTGGCGACGATAGGCTCCCATTCGCCAAAGGCATTCAATCGCACGGGCAAGTTGCGATAGAACGAGAACGGGTTTTCTGGATCGATGATGACCCAGGTTTTCATCTCGTTGACGTAACGCACCGCGTAAGCGAAGTCATTCATGGAAATATAGGTTTCGGCTTTATCCAGTAGATAAATGCCGCGCATCCGTCCTTCGGTCAACGGGGTGAGTCCATCGAGCAACACGTTGGTTTCGAAGGGTGCCAACAGGTTATTGCTTTCGACGGCATAAACGGGCCCCGGCGCGATGGCCTCGAGATCAGGCGCGATGCTCGCCGGTTCAGCGGGCTCGATTGATTCGCCGCCTTCTTTAGGGACCACGGCCTCCAGCGCTTCTTCGCCTTCTGCTGACGCGCCGCCGGCGCCGATCAGGAAAAGACTGTTGAACAACGCATCCACGCCGCTGAGGATGGCGCCAATAACACCCGCCTTACGCTCGGCGGTGGTGTGGCCGTTGACCGCCTGATCGATGTGCAGGGCCGTATTCGACAGGCCTGCACCCACGGCCACCAACGCCACTGGCCAGTCCAGTGCTGCCAATCCACCGGCGACTCGCGAAAGGGAACTCAGATAGCCGATCCACATTTGCTTCCTCAAATCGGCATTGGAGTGCAGGGACAGGTAGGCATCGGAGCTCATCCGCGTTTTCGCTGTGTCGCGCATCCAGGTGAAGGCATCACCCGAAATCGTTTGATCGCTCTGATTGATCAGGCTGGGTCCCGGCGCCCCCCATGTGCTGAACAGCAGGTCCAACATGTGGTTCAAGCCGACGGCGTCATTCTGCAAGTGGGTGGACAGCGGGAAGTGCGCCATGAACGCGGCGCGTTTCGGCGCCCTGTTGGTTTGGGACAGTACCCACCAATGCAGATCGTCGTGGGTCTCGAACACATGGAATGCATCGATTTCGCCAGGTACGTAGAGCAACTGCCTGCCGTTGTGGTCCACGATACGCAGGATGTTGCTGGAAACATGGCCTGCGATATCAAACGTGCAAATGCGCAGCCCCTCGGTCGGCTGCGTTTCAGTCGTGAGTGCCTCAAGGCTGATCGGCCAGGACACATCGCCGCACACCGCGTTGATAACGGTCTGGAAGTTGTCATCAGTCAGCCAGCCGCTGTCACGATCCTCCAAGGCTCTGGCGATGAAATTGCCCTTTGCCATGGTCCGGAAATCGTCCGCGCGGTCCTGCCAGAACGCATTCAGTCTGGCGGTATATCGGGTGCTGAAATCGACTTGCCAGAGGTCGCTCAGTACATCGGCAGGCAGCAGCCGGACTTCATTGGTCTCGTTGAAAATCTTGGCCGTTGGACCCGCAGTATAGAAACCTCCAATTACTTGAAGATCGAGAACGTTGTCCTGGTCCTGAGCGTGGAATCGGCGCATGACCAGTTGCGGCAGGGTCATGGATTCGATGGGTGGGTCGTAATGCTGCCAGCCATTGAAGGTGCGTGGGCTGCTGACGGAGGTGGTGAAGCGATGCCAATAGACATGGTCTGGCTCGATGTCGCTGCCGAGGCGTTTGTGCAGGATTCCTTTCGCGGCCTCCCGCGCCATTTCCAGCATGTCCGGGCAGGATTCAACCAATTGACGAGCCAGGACGTCTAGGGCGATTCGGTCAGTTGAGTTCATAGGTGTCACTCATTGAAGGGGAGCCTGAAGCGTGACCGGGGCCTTGAACCGAAGAGCGGTACTTATGTAATGACCTCGTTAATCGAAAGGTCCTGTTCCGAAGTGCGCAATGTATTGAATTAATTGAGAGGGAAGGGCTTCCCTTATTAATTTGTAAATGCGCGTGTATCTTGTTCGCATTTTTCCGAGGTGCTTGCATCCATGTCCTTTACCCGTCGACAACTCCTTGTGGGTGGCCTGTCTGGTCTTGCCGTGGTTGGTTTAGGCGCAGGTGGGGCTTCGCGGTATTGGCTGGGTCGCAGGGATTCCGAGGCGGGGCACGACTACGAGTTGATTGCCGCACCCTTGGATCTGGAATTGGTGTCTGGTCGTCAGACTCCGGCTTGGGCATTCGGTGGCTCCGTGCCGGGCACTGAATTGCGGGTGCGTCAGGGGGAGTGGTTGCGGGTGCGCTTCATCAACAAGCTGCCGGTGCCAACCACCATTCACTGGCATGGGATCCGTCTGCCGCTGGAAATGGACGGCGTGCCGTACGTTTCGCAGTTGCCCGTGTTGCCGGGCGAGTATTTTGATTACATATTTCGCGTCCCGGACGCCGGCAGCTATTGGTACCACCCGCATGTGAACAGCAGCGAGCAGCTGGGGCGCGGGTTGGTCGGTCCGTTGATCGTCGAAGAGCGCGAGCCGACGGGCTTCCTGCATGAACGAACCCTGGGTCTGAAAAGCTGGCACGTTGACGAAGAGGGCGCTTTCACTGCCTTCAGCGTGCCTCGTGAAGCCGCGCGCGGCGGCACGGCGGGGCGGTTATCGACCATCAATGGCGTGCCGCAGGCAATCATCGACTTGCCTGCCGGGCAGATTGTCCGGGTAAGGCTGCTCAATCTCGACAATACCCTGACGTATCGCCTGAACATTCCAGGGGTCGAGGCGCAGATCTACGCGCTGGACGGCAACCCGGTCAAACCACGGCCGTTGGGTAAGGACTATTGGCTGGGGCCGGGCATGCGTATGTGCCTGGCGATCAAGGCGCCCGCGGTGGGTGAAGAGCTTTCGCTGCGCAATGGTCCGGTACGGTTGGGGACGTTCCGCTCAGTGCCCAGCAGTGACGCAATCAGTGAGTGGCCGCCGGAGCTGCCCGCCAATCCGGTGTCTGAGCCCGACCTGGCCAACGCAGAAAAGCTCAACTTCAACTTTGAATGGGTGGGTTCCGTGTCGGTGAACCTCGATAAGGGTGCGCCGCCGAGCCTGTGGCAGATCAACGGCAAGGCGTGGGATATTACCGACAAGACCTGCGCCGACCGGCCCATCGCCAAACTGCAAAAGGGCAAAAGCTACATCTTCGAGCTGAAAAACATGACCCAGTATCAGCACCCGATCCACCTGCATGGCATGACCTTCAAGGTCATCGCGTCTAATCGCAAGACCGTCATCCCTTATTTCACTGACACCTACCTGCTGGGAAAGAACGAGCGCGCACGTATCGCGCTGGTAGCTGATAATCCGGGGGTGTGGATGTTCCACTGCCATGTGATTGACCATATGGAAACCGGGCTTATGGCCGCAATCGAGGTGTCCTGATGAGGCAGCCCCACATTATTGATCGCAGTCAGGATCAACATTTCATGCGTGAGGCGCTGGCACTTGCCGCGCAAGGCGCAGCCTTGGGTGAAGTCCCGGTGGGCGCAGTCGTTGTGCAAAACGGCGACATTATCGGTCGCGGGTTCAATTGCCCCATCAGCGGCAGCGACCCCAGTGCCCATGCCGAGATGGTCGCCATTCGTGCTGCTGCCCAGGCGCTCGGCAATTACCGGCTATCGGGCAGCACCCTTTATGTAACCCTCGAGCCGTGCAGCATGTGCGCAGGCTTGATCGTGCATTCGCGCATCGCCCGCGTGGTCTACGGTGCGTTAGAGCCCAAGGCCGGCATCGTCCAGAGTCAGGGACAGTTCTTCAGCCAGGGCTTTCTCAATCATCGGGTGTTGTTCGAAGGGGGCGTACTGGCGGAGGAGTGCGGGACGATGTTGAGTGAATTCTTCAAGATGCGCCGGGCGAAGAGCTGAATCAGTTACACCGCGTCAAATTCTTCGCAGCGGGACGCGTAATTGCAAGCCTCCCACAACATATCCGTGCCAGACCCTCTGTAGGAGCCAACTTGTTGGCGAAGGGCTTGATGCCGTGTGTCAGGTATGACGCCTCCCATCAAACTGGGTCCCTGTAGGAGCTGCCGAAGGCTGCGATAGGCCGGGGTCGCGGGCGACCGGCACGACCTTCAGCGGTCTCAAGAAAGCGACCGGTTCCGTCGGACGCGACCCCGGGGCGATCGCAGCCTTCGGCAGCTCCTACAGGGGATCAGCGTTTTGCTGAAAATCTAATAACATTTATATTTTATTTTTCAATCACTTACAGGTTTTTTATGGGAGCAGGCTTGCCTGCGAAGAGCGGCGATACGGTCTGCCTCAAAGCGCCGGGTTTTCTTCAGTCGGCTTGGTCTTGTCCACGCCAGGCACGTGCAGGTTGCCATCGGCGACCTGGCTGCCTTCAAGCTGCGGCTGCGTGACCCACGTGAGGATGTCGTAATAGCGACGGATGTTGGCGACAAAGTGCACCGGTTCGCCGCCTCGGGCATAACCGTAACGGGTTTTACGGAACCACTGTTTTTGCGCCAGGCGCGGCAACATTTTTTTTACGTCGAGCCATTTATTCGGATTCAGGCCCTCGTTCTCGGCCAATTTGCGCGCATCGTCCAGATGACCACTGCCGATGTTGTAGGCCGCGAGAGCTAACCATGTACGATCGGGCTCTAAAATTTTGTCATCCAGCTGATCTTTCATGGCCGCAAAGTACTTTGACCCGCCGTCGATGCTCTGCTTGGCATCCAGCCGGTTGGACACGCCCATGGCCTGCGCCGTATTTTGAGTCAGCATCATCAAACCTCGCACGCCGGTTTTTGATGTGACGCTGGGCTGCCATAACGACTCTTGATACCCGATGGCGGCCAGCAATCGCCAATCCACCAGTTCTTCCTTGCCCGCCAAACGGAAATGTTTTTCATAGAGCGGCAAGCGCTGCTGAAGGTGCTGGGCAAAGGTGTAGGCGCCCACGTAACCGAGAACGTCGACATGCCCGTAATAGCGATCTTTCAAGCGCTGTAGCGTGCCGTTTTTCTCGACCTTGTCGAGGAAGTTGTTGATCTCGTTGAGCAGGCTGTTGTCTTCGCCTGGGGCGATGGCCCAGCGCTGGTCACGGCTGTCACCCAGATCGAAAGCCACGCGCACATTGGGGAAGTACACCTGATTCATCGCCAATTCGTTGGAGTCGACCAGGGTCAGATCGATCTGGCCCTCATCCACCATGCGCAGCAGGTCAACCACTTCCACCGCGTCGGATTCTTCGTATTCCAGCGTCGGCATCTTTACTTTCAGTGCGGCCAGCTGTTCAGCATGGCTGCTGCCCTTGAGCACCAGAATTTTTTTGCCGATCAGACCGCTAGCGTCGGTGGGGCGAGATTGGCCGTTGCGGTAGATGATCTGGGGGGTGACTTGCAGGTACGGATGGGAGAACCGGACTTGCTGCTTGCGTGTATCGGTAGCGACCAGGCCTGCAGCGGCCAGTACCGGGCCACCGGGCTTATGCAGTTGATCGAATAGATCATCAAGATTATCGGCGGTCTCGATCTGCAGTTTGACCCCGAGATCCTCTGCGAAGCGCTTGACCAGCTCGTATTCGAAACCGGTTTCACCGTTACGATCCTGGAAATAAGTGGCCGGGCTGTTCCGAGTGACCACGCGCAGAATGCCATCCTCCTTGACTCGCTCCAGTGTGTTGGGTTTATCAACACAGGCGCTGAGCATCAGGAAGAGTCCGGTTGCGATGAGCCATTTGGCACAGCGCGGGCGGAAAGCGGATTGGGAAAACATGGGTGCAGTATACGCAAAGGATCCCGACCGCCATATCTCGACAATGAAGACCGTGTCTGATAGGGCGAGGCCGTTCTCAGGGCGCCGACATTCGACGATGCTGGAAAGCGCCGTTTCGGGTGCCGAAAGTGGCGGTTTAGGCTAGAATGCATGGCCTCAAAGCACACCCCTTCCCGAGGCTGTCCCGAAGATGTTGATCCTGCGCGGTGCTCCTGCCCTTTCTGCCTTCCGCCACAGCAAATTACTTGAGCAACTGAAACAGAAAGTTTCAGCTGTCAGTGGCTTGTACGCTGAATTCGCCCACTTCGCTGAGGTCACTGGCGTTCTGTCCGGTGAAGACCAGCAGGTCCTTGCCCGCCTTCTGAAATACGGCCCGAGTGTGCCGGTTCAAGAGCCAAGCGGCCGGCTGTTCCTGGTGTTGCCGCGTTTTGGCACCATTTCGCCCTGGTCGAGCAAGGCCAGCGATATCGCCCGAAACTGCGGTCTGGCAAGCATTCAGCGCCTTGAGCGCGGTATTGCTTTCTATGTCGAAGGCCAATTCAGCGATGCCGAAGTCGAGCTGATCGCTGACGCGCTGCATGACCGCATGACGCAGTTGGTGTTGGGCACGCTGGAACAGGCCGCCGGTCTGTTCCGTCATGCCGAACCCAAACCGCTGACGGCCATCGATATTCTGGGTGGCGGTCGTGCCGCACTGGAAAAAGCCAACATCGAGCTGGGCCTTGCCCTGGCGGATGACGAAATCGATTACCTGGTGACCAGTTTCGCTACGCTGGGGCGCAACCCCCACGACATCGAGCTGATGATGTTCGCCCAGGCCAACTCCGAGCATTGTCGTCACAAGATCTTCAATGCCAGCTGGGATATCGACGGCGAGAATCAGGAAAAAAGCCTGTTTGGCATGATCAAGAACACCTTCCAGATGCATGGCGAAGGTGTCCTCTCTGCCTATAAGGACAACGCCGCAGTCATCGCAGGCCCGGTGGCGGGGCGTTTCTTCCCGAACCCTGAAACCCGCCAGTACGGCGCGGTGCAGGAGCCGGTGCACATCTTGATGAAGGTCGAGACCCACAACCACCCGACCGCGATTGCTCCATTCCCGGGTGCCGCTACCGGCTCCGGTGGCGAGATTCGCGACGAAGGTGCTACCGGTCGCGGCGCCAAGCCGAAAGCCGGCCTGACCGGTTTTACCGTGTCGAACCTGATGATTCCCGGTTTCGAACAGCCGTGGGAAGTGCCATACGGCAAACCCGAACGCATCGTGACGGCGCTGGACATCATGCTCGAAGGCCCGCTGGGCGGCGCGGCGTTCAACAACGAATTCGGACGTCCGGCCCTGACCGGTTACTTCCGCACCTTCGAACAACTGATCAGCACCCCGCACGGTGATGAAGTCCGTGGTTACCACAAGCCGATCATGCTGGCCGGTGGTATGGGCAACATCCGGGATGGACACGTACAGAAAGCCGAAATCACTGTCGGCTCCAGGCTGATCGTGCTCGGCGGTCCCGCCATGTTGATCGGTCTGGGGGGTGGTGCAGCGTCGTCGATGGCGACCGGCACCAGCTCTGCGGATCTGGATTTCGCTTCGGTTCAGCGTGAAAACCCTGAAATGGAGCGTCGCTGTCAGGAAGTGATCGACCGTTGCTGGCAGTTGGGCGACGAAAACCCGATCAGCTTTATCCATGACGTCGGCGCGGGCGGTCTGTCCAATGCCTTCCCTGAGCTGGTCAATGACGGTGAGCGTGGCGGTCGTTTCGAACTGCGCAACATTCCGAATGACGAGCCGGGCATGGCCCCGCTGGAAATCTGGAGCAACGAATCGCAGGAACGCTATGTGATGGCGGTTGGCGCTGCGGATTTCGAGCGTTTCAAAGCCATTTGCGAACGTGAGCGTTGCCCGTTTGCCGTCGTCGGTGAAGCCACCGCCGAACCGCAACTGACAGTGACCGACAGCCACTTCGGCAATAGCCCGGTGGACATGCCGCTCGAAGTGCTGCTGGGCAAGGCGCCGCGCATGCACCGTTCGGCGACTCGCGAAAGCGAACTGGGCGATGATTTTGACCCAAGCACCCTCGACATCGAAGAGAGTGTGCAGCGCGTTCTGCATCACCCGGCCGTCGCCAGCAAAAGCTTCCTGATCACCATCGGCGACCGCAGCATTACGGGTCTGGTTGCTCGCGATCAAATGGTGGGTCCGTGGCAAGTGCCCGTGGCTGACTGTGCCGTGACCGCTACCAGCTTCGACGTGAACACCGGTGAAGCCATGGCCATGGGCGAGCGCACACCGCTGGCGCTGCTGGACGCTCCGGCGTCCGGGCGTATGGCGATTGGCGAAACCCTGACCAACATCGTTGCTTCGCGCATCGCGAAGATTTCCGACATCAAACTGTCGGCCAACTGGATGTCCGCTGCCGGTCACCCCGGTGAAGACGCCCGTTTGTATGACACCGTAAAAGCGGTCGGCATGGAGCTGTGCCCTGATTTGGGCATCACCATCCCAGTGGGCAAGGACTCGATGTCCATGAAAACCCAGTGGCGCGATGAAGGCACCGAGAAGAGCGTGACGTCGCCGCTGTCGCTGATCGTGACCGGCTTCGCGCCGGTGGTCGACATCCGCCAGACCCTGACGCCAGAACTGCGCATGGACAAGGGCGACACCGACCTGATCCTGATCGATCTGGGCCGTGGTCAGAACCGCATGGGCGCTTCGATTCTCGCTCAGGTGCACGGCAAGCTGGGTCGCGTCGCGCCCGACGTGGACGACGCAGAAGACCTCAAGGCCTTCTTCGCGGTGATCCAGGGCCTGAATGCTGACGGTCACTTGCTGGCTTACCACGACCGTTCCGACGGTGGTCTGTTGGTCACCACGCTGGAAATGGCGTTCGCCGGCCACTGCGGTTTGAACCTGTACCTCGACAGCCTGGCGGAAACTTCAGCCGAGTTGTCAGCCATCCTGTTCAACGAAGAGCTGGGTGCCGTGATACAGGTTCACCGGGATGCTACGCCGGAGGTGCTTGCACAGTTCAGCGCGGCCGGGCTTGAAGAGTGCGTCGCGGTCATCGGTCAGCCGGTGAACAACGATGAAGTTGCGATCAGCTACAACGGTGAGCCGGTGTTCGGTGGTCAACGTCGTTTGCTGCAACGTCAGTGGGTAGAGACCAGCTATCAGATCCAGCGTCTGCGTGACAACGTCGAATGCGCCGAACAAGAATTCGACGCACTGCTTGAAGAAGACAACCCAGGCCTGAGTGCCAAGGTGGGCTTCGATGTGAACGACAACATCAGCGCGCCGTACATCAAGAAAGGCATTCGTCCGCAAGTGGCGGTCCTGCGTGAGCAGGGCGTCAACGGTCAGGTCGAGATGGCGGCTGCATTCGATCGCGCCGGCTTCAACGCTATCGACGTGCACATGAGCGATATTCTCGCCGGTAGCGTCGATCTGAATGAGTTCAAAGGTCTGGTGGCCTGCGGTGGTTTCTCCTACGGCGACGTGCTCGGCGCGGGCGAAGGCTGGGCCAAGTCGGCCTTGTTCAACAGCCGCGCGCGGGATGCCTTCCAGGGTTTCTTCGAGCGTCAGGACAGCTTCACCCTTGGCGTGTGCAACGGTTGCCAGATGTTGTCCAACCTCAGGGAACTGGTTCCAGGCAGCGAGTTCTGGCCTCATTTCGTGCGCAACCGCTCCGAGCAGTTCGAAGCACGGGTCGCAATGGTCCAGGTTCAGGACTCGGCGTCGATCTTCCTCCGGGGCATGGCCGGTTCGCGTATGCCGATCGCCATTGCCCACGGTGAAGGTCTGGCTGAATTCCGCAGCGAAGACGCATTGCTCGAAGCCGATTTGTCCGGGTGTGTGGCCATGCGGTTTGTCGACAACCATGGCAAGGTCACCGAAACTTACCCAGCCAACCCGAACGGTTCGCCACGCGGGATTACGGGCCTCACCAGTCGTGACGGTCGTGTCACCATCATGATGCCGCACCCTGAGCGTGTGTTCCGTGCCGTGCAGAACTCCTGGTGTCCGGAAGAGTGGGATGAAGACGGTGCCTGGATGCGTATGTTCCGTAATGCGCGGGTATGGGTGAACTGACAGATAAAGGTCGAGCCATGTACAAGCTCAGCTTTTTCGTACCGCCGAGCCATGTCGACGTGGTCAAGAGTGCCGTATTCGCCGCAGGTGCCGGGCGAATCGGGGCTTATGACTGTTGCTCATGGCAGACGCTGGGTCAAGGCCAGTTTCGCCCCTTGGACGGCAGCCAGCCGTTCATTGGGCGGGCGGGCGAGATCGAGCAGGTGCAGGAATGGAAGGTCGAGCTGGTGGTGGCTGACGATTTGATCACCCAGGCAGTGATGGCTCTCAAGCAGAGCCATCCCTATGAAACACCGGCCTATGAAGTGTGGAAACTGGCTGATTTTTGAATCTGTCTGCACGAGATTAAAATGTGGCTCCGATCCTCAAAACGCATGCAGGGCCCTCAGAGGCGCTATAAAGGCCAATCGTTGGTCGATTAGTGGTTTGGCAGGTTTCCTGGGGATAGGTCGGTGACCGCGTTTGTGATAACATTCGGCGGTTTCCAGGGTGGCGCGATGCGCCTGCCCTTACTGCGCAGATCCGTAGCATAACTCGTTGATTTGTCGTAAGTCGTTGCATGGCAAATGCCTGCAGCGGCGAGCTTCGTTCGTCCCGCATGGATGTGACGAGGTTTCACCAGAAAAAGGAATCAGGCTTCTCATGGGCGAACTGGCCAAAGAAATCCTCCCGGTCAATATCGAAGACGAGCTGAAACAGTCCTACCTCGACTACGCGATGAGCGTAATCGTCGGGCGGGCACTGCCTGATGCGCGTGATGGCTTGAAGCCCGTGCATCGGCGTGTACTCTTCGCGATGAGCGAACTGGGTAACGACTGGAACAAGCCGTACAAGAAATCTGCCCGTGTGGTCGGCGACGTTATCGGTAAGTACCACCCGCATGGTGATACCGCTGTTTACGACACTATCGTCCGGATGGCTCAGCCATTCTCCCTGCGCTACCTGTTGGTAGACGGCCAGGGCAACTTCGGTTCGGTGGACGGCGACAACGCCGCCGCCATGCGATACACCGAAGTCCGGATGACCAAACTGGCCCACGAGCTGCTGGCTGACCTGCATAAAGAAACCGTGGACTGGGTGCCGAACTACGACGGCACCGAAATGATCCCGGCGGTCATGCCAACCCGTATTCCCAACTTGCTGGTCAACGGCTCCAGCGGTATTGCCGTGGGCATGGCGACCAACATCCCGCCGCACAACCTCGGTGAAGTCATCGACGGTTGCCTGGCCCTCATCGACAACCCTGAGTTGAGCATCGATGAGTTGATGCAATACATTCCGGGCCCTGACTTTCCGACGGCCGCGATCATCAACGGTCGTGCCGGTATCGTCGAAGCCTACCGCACCGGTCGTGGGCGCATTTACATGCGTGCGCGTTCGATGGTCGAAGACATCGACAAGGTCGGTGGTCGTCAGCAGATCGTGATCACCGAACTCCCGTACCAGTTGAACAAGGCGCGTCTGATCGAGAAGATCGCCGAGCTGGTCAAAGAGAAAAAGCTCGAAGGCATCACTGAGCTGCGCGACGAGTCCGACAAAGACGGTATGCGCGTAGTTATCGAGCTGCGTCGTGGCGAAGTGCCTGAGGTCGTCCTCAACAACCTCTACGCCCAGACCCAACTGCAATGTGTTTTCGGTATCAACATCGTTGCATTGATCGATGGCCGTCCGCGGATCCTCAACCTCAAGGACCTGCTGGAAGCCTTCGTTCGTCACCGTCGCGAAGTGGTCACCCGTCGTACCGTTTTCGAACTGCGTAAAGCCCGTGAGCGTGGTCATCTGCTCGAAGGTCAAGCGGTTGCCTTGTCGAACATCGACCCGGTTATCGCCCTGATCAAAGCCTCGCCGACACCGGCTGAAGCCAAGGCCGCATTGATCGAAACGCCGTGGGAATCCAGTGCTGTTGTGCAAATGGTCGAACGTGCCGGTGCGGATTCATGCCGTCCGGACAACCTTGATCCGCAGTATGGCCTGCGCGATGGCAAGTATTTCCTGTCGCCGGAACAGGCTCAGGCGATTCTGGAGCTGCGTCTGCACCGTCTGACCGGTCTCGAACACGAAAAACTGCTGACCGAATACCAGGAAATCCTCACCCAGATCGGCGAGTTGCTGCGCATTCTCAACAGCGCCGAGCGTCTGATGGAAATCATCCGCGAAGAGCTGGAGTTGATCCGCGCTGAATACGGCGATGTACGCCGCACCGAGATTCTCGATGCGCGTCTGGACCTGACCCTGGGCGACCTGATCACCGAAGAAGAGCGCGTTGTCACCATCTCTCACGGTGGTTATGCCAAGACTCAGCCGTTGGCCGTCTACCAGGCTCAACGCCGTGGCGGTAAAGGCAAATCGGCTACCGGCGTTAAGGATGAGGACTACATCGCTCACCTGCTGGTCGCCAACAGTCACACCACGCTGTTGATGTTCTCCAGCAAGGGCAAGGTGTACTGGCTCAAGACATACGAAATTCCGGAAGCCTCCCGTGCTGCCCGTGGTCGTCCGTTGGTCAACCTGCTACCGCTGAGTGAGGGTGAATACATCACCACCATGCTGCCGGTGGACATGGAAGCCATGCGCAAGAAGTCCGAAGAAGAAGGCGGTGACGATGTCATCACCCCGGAACTGGACGACGTAGCAAGCGACGAAAGCGAAGAAGACAGAAAGGCGCGCATCAAGGCGGAAGACCGGAAGAAAGCTCCGTTCATCTTCATGTCGACTGCCAATGGCACCGTGAAGAAAACCCCGCTGGCGCAATTCAGCCGTCAACGCAGTGTTGGCCTGATCGCGCTGGAGCTGGACGAAGGCGACATCCTGATTTCCGCAGCCATCACCGATGGCGAACGCGAAGTCATGCTGTTCTCCGATGGCGGCAAAGTAACGCGCTTTAAAGAGTCCGACGTTCGCGCCATGGGCCGTACCGCTCGCGGTGTGCGCGGCATGCGTCTGCCAGAAGGTCAGAAGCTGATCTCCATGCTGATCCCGGAAGAAGGCAGCCAGATTCTGACCGCCTCCGAGCGTGGTTTCGGCAAACGCACCGCGATTACCGAGTTCCCTGAGTACAAGCGTGGCGGTCAGGGCGTTATTGCCATGGTCAGCAACGACCGTAACGGCCGTTTGGTCGGCGCGGTACAAGTGCTCGACGGCGAGGAAATCATGCTGATTTCCGACCAAGGGACCTTGGTTCGCACCCGTGTTGATGAAGTGTCCAGTCTGGGTCGTAATACCCAGGGCGTGACCTTGATCAAACTGGCCAGCGACGAAAAACTGGTCGGTCTTGAGCGTGTTCAAGAGCCGTCGGAAGTCGAAGGCGAAGAGCTTGAAGGCGAAGTGTTGGACGGCGAAGTGCTGGATGTCAGCGACATCGATGAATCACTGGAAACCGACGCACCGGAAGAAGAGTAATGCGATACCTGTAGGAGCCAACTTGTTGGCGAGGGGTTGATGCGGTGTGTCAGATGCACCGCGTCAAACCATTCGCAGACAAGTCAGCTCCTACGGCCTTCGGCCAGAAACAGATGTCCGGCCGAACACGAGTTCCTGTAGGAGCTGGCTTGCCTGCGATTGACCGCGAAGCGGTCACGGAAAGTCAGAAGCAACACCGAAAGCGTACAGACCCAAGCATTTGACGAGAGTGGATATGAGCAAGCGAGCTTTTAACTTCTGCGCAGGTCCTGCTGCGCTCCCTGAAGCTGTTCTGCTGCGTGCCCAGGCAGAACTTCTGGACTGGCATGGCAAAGGCCTGTCCGTCATGGAAATGAGTCATCGCAGTGATGAGTTCGTTTCCATTGCCAACAAGGCCGAGCAAGATCTGCGCGACCTGATGAGCATCCCCTCAAACTATAAAGTGCTGTTTCTGCAAGGCGGCGCAAGCCAGCAATTTGCCCAGATTCCGCTCAATCTGCTGCCTGAAAACGCCCGGGCCGATTACATCGACACCGGCATCTGGTCGCAGAAAGCTATTGAAGAAGCTTCACGCTTTGGTACCGTCAACATCGCTGCCAGCGCCAAGCCTTACGACTATTTCGCCATCCCCGGCCAGAACGAGTGGAAGCTGTCCAAAGACGCTGCCTACGTTCACTACGCACCCAATGAAACCATTGGCGGCCTGGAATTCAGCTGGATTCCTGAAACGGGCGACGTCCCACTGGTGGCCGACATGTCTTCGGACATCCTGTCGCGTCCCGTGGATGTTTCCAGGTTCGGCATGATCTACGCCGGCGCCCAGAAAAATATCGGCCCGAGCGGTATTGTCGTCGTGATCATTCGCGAAGACCTGCTCGGTCACGCCCGTACGATCTGCCCGACCATGCTCAACTACAAAGTCGCCGCCGATAACGCGTCGATGTACAACACTCCGCCGACCTTGTCCTGGTACCTGTCTGGTCTGGTATTTGAATGGCTCAAGGAGCAAGGCGGCGTGGAAGCCATCGGCAAACTCAATGACATCAAACAGCGCACGCTGTACGACTTCATCGACGCCAGCGGCCTGTACAGCAACCCGATCAACAAAACCGACCGCTCGTGGATGAACGTGCCGTTCCGTCTGGCCGATGATCGCCTGGACAAGCCGTTCCTGGTCGGTGCCGAAGCGCGTAACTTGCTCAACCTCAAGGGTCACCGTTCGGTCGGCGGCATGCGTGCCTCCATCTACAATGCCGTCGACATCCATGGGGTCAATGCCCTGGTGTCGTACATGGCAGAGTTCGAGAAGGAACACGGCTAATGTCTGAACAAGAACTCAAGGCGCTGCGCATACGCATTGATAGCCTGGACGAGAAAGTCCTGGAGCTGATCAGTGAGCGTGCGCGTTGTGCGCAGGAAGTCGCGCGGGTGAAAATGGCCTCGCTGGCTGAAGGCGAAGTGCCGGTGTTCTACCGTCCAGAACGCGAAGCCCAAGTACTCAAGCGCGTTATGGCGAGTAACAAGGGGCCGTTGGGCAATGAGGAGATGGCGCGTCTGTTCCGCGAAATCATGTCCTCGTGCCTGGCGCTGGAGCAGCCACTGAAAGTGGCTTACCTCGGCCCGGAAGGCACCTTCACTCAAGCTGCAGCCATGAAGCACTTTGGTCACGCGGTCATCAGTTTGCCGATGGCGGCCATTGATGAAGTGTTCCGTGAAGTGGCAGCCGGGGCGGTAAATTTTGGCGTGGTCCCGGTGGAAAACTCCACCGAAGGCGCGGTCAACCATACCCTAGACAGCTTTCTCGAACACGACATGGTCATCTGTGGCGAAGTCGAATTGCGTATCCACCACCACCTGTTGGTCGGTGAAAACACCAAGACCGACAGCATCAGCCGCATCTACTCCCACGCTCAGTCGCTGGCCCAGTGCCGTAAGTGGCTGGACGCGCATTACCCGAATGTCGAGCGCATCGCCGTTTCCAGCAACGCCGAAGCGGCCAAGCGGGTCAAGGGTGAGTGGAGTTCGGCAGCCATTGCTGGCGATATGGCTGCGGGCCTGTACGGCCTGACGCGCATCGCGGAAAAAATCGAAGACCGTCCGGATAACTCCACGCGGTTCCTGATTATTGGTAGCCAGGAAGTCCCGCCCACGGGCGACGACAAAACCTCGATCATTGTCTCGATGAGCAACAAGCCAGGTGCGCTGCATGAATTGCTGGTGCCCTTCCATGAGAACGGAATCGACCTGACCCGTATCGAAACCCGACCTTCGCGCAGCGGTAAATGGACCTACGTGTTCTTTATCGACTTCGTCGGCCATCACCGTGATCCGTTGATCAAGGCTGCGTTGGAAAAAATCAGCCAGGAAGCCGTGGCACTCAAGGTGCTGGGTTCTTACCCGAAAGCGGTTCTCTAAAAGGGGTTAGCACTGCATGAGCGTCGACTTCCTCGCCCTGGCACAGCCGGGCGTGCAAAAACTTTCGCCCTACGTCCCAGGCAAGCCCGTGGACGAACTGGCGCGCGAGCTGGACATCGATCCGGCCAAAATCATCAAGCTGGCCAGCAACGAAAACCCGCTGGGGGCCAGCCCTAAGGCCTTGGCCGCGATTCACGATGAGCTGGCCGAACTGACCCGCTACCCGGACGGCAATGGTTTCAACCTAAAGGCGCGTCTTGCCGAACGCTGCGGCGTGCAAGCCAGTCAAGTGACTTTGGGCAATGGCTCCAACGATATTCTGGAGTTGATCGCTCGCGCCTATCTGGCACCGGGCCTGAACGCAGTGTTCAGTGAGCATGCGTTCGCCATCTATCCGATCGTCACCCAAGCCGTTGGCGCCGACGCCCATGTGGCGCCCGCCAAAGACTGGGGCCACGACCTGCCGGCGATGCTGGCGGCTATCGATAGCAACACGCGCGTGGTGTTTATTGCCAACCCGAACAACCCGACCGGGACCTGGTTCGGTCCAAGTGCCTTGGCTGATTTCCTCGCCAAGGTGCCGGAAAACGTGTTGGTGGTGCTGGACGAGGCCTACATCGAATACGCCGAAGGCGCGGAACTGCCGAATGGCCTGAACTACCTGGCCGATTATCCCAACTTGCTGGTGTCTCGTACCTTCTCCAAAGCCTACGGCCTGGCGGCGTTGCGCGTGGGCTATTGCGTGTCTTCGCCGGTGGTCGCTGATGTGCTCAATCGCGTGCGTCAGCCGTTCAACGTCAACAGCCTTGCGCTGGCTGCGGCCTGTGCCGCGCTGGGCGATGCCGAGTACCTGGCCCAAAGCCGTCGCGCGAACGAAGCCGGGATGCAACAGCTTGAACAGGGGCTGCGCGTGTTGGGCCTGAGCTGGATTCCTTCCAAAGCCAACTTCCTGGCCATCGATCTCGGTCGTGAAGGCGCGTCGGTCTATCAAGGCCTGCTGCGTGAAGGCGTGATCGTACGTCCGGTTGGGGGGTATGGCATGCCAAACCACCTGCGGGTCAGCATCGGTTTGCCGGGCGAAAACGCCCGCTTCCTTGAGGCTTTGGCCAAGGTTCTGGCACGTGGTTGATGTCATGCCAGTGCAATTAGCTCAGCCTATGATCGGGCGCCTGGTGGTGATCGGCCTCGGTTTGATCGGTGGTTCGTTCGCCAAAGGCCTGCGCGAAAGTGGCGTGTGCCGTGAAGTGGTAGGGGTTGATCTGGACCCGCGCTCACGCCGGTTGGCGGTAGAGCTGGGCGTGGTCGACCGCTGCGAGGAAGATATTGCTGCCGCTTGTCGCGGCGCTGACGTTATCCAGCTCGCCGTGCCTATTCTGGCGATGGAAAAATTGCTCACGCTGTTGGCGACCCTTGACCTTGGCAACGCGGTGCTGACCGATGTCGGCAGTGCCAAGGGCAATGTGGTGCGCGCTGCACGCCTGGCATTTGGTAGTTTGCCCCCGCGTTTCGTGCCGGGGCATCCGATTGCCGGGTCTGAACAGAGCGGGGTGGAAGCGTCCGACGCTCAGCTGTTCCGTCGGCATAAAGTAATTTTGACGCCGCTGGCCGAAACCGACCCGGTGGCGCTGGCCCTGGTTGACCGTTTATGGTCCGAACTGGGTGCTGATGTTGAGCACATGCAGGTCGAGCGCCACGATGAAGTGTTGGCGGCGACCAGTCATTTGCCGCATTTGTTGGCGTTTGCTCTGGTGGACTCACTGGCCAAGCGCAACGAAAATCTGGATATTTTTAGATACGCCGCGGGCGGTTTTCGCGATTTCACAAGGATCGCGGGCAGTGACCCGGTGATGTGGCACGACATTTTTCTCGCCAACCGCGAGGCGGTGTTGCGCACATTAGATACATTTCGCAGCGACCTCGACGCCTTGCGCGACGCGGTCGATGCAGGGGATGGGCATCAATTGCTGGGCGTTTTCACTCGCGCCCGTGTTGCTCGCGAGCATTTCAGTAAAATCCTGGCCCGTCGGGCCTATGTGGACGCTATGAACTCCAACGACCTGATTTTCCTGGCTAATCCTGGTGGACGCGTTAGCGGACGTATCCGAGTTCCAGGCGATAAATCGATTTCCCACCGTTCGATCATGCTCGGCTCGCTGGCCGAAGGCACGACCGAAGTCGAAGGCTTCCTTGAAGGTGAAGACGCCCTGGCAACCTTGCAAGCGTTCCGTGACATGGGTGTTGTGATCGAAGGCCCGCACCACGGCCGCGTCACCATTCATGGGGTCGGCTTGCATGGTTTGAAAGCTGCTCCGGGCCCAATCTATCTGGGTAACTCCGGCACCTCGATGCGCCTGCTTTCCGGTTTGCTGGCAGCGCAGAGTTTCGACAGCACCTTGACCGGCGATGCCTCGCTGTCCAAGCGGCCGATGAACCGCGTCGCCAATCCATTGCGTGAAATGGGTGCCGTGATCGAGACCGCCGCTGAAGGTCGTCCGCCGATGACCATCCGTGGCGGCCATCGTCTGACCGGCCTGAACTACACCCTGCCAATGGCCAGTGCTCAGGTGAAATCCTGCGTGTTGTTGGCCGGTCTGTATGCCGACGGCAAGACGAGTGTCACTGAGCCTGCGCCGACCCGTGACCATACTGAACGCATGTTGCGCGGCTTCGGCTACCCGGTCAGCGTTCACGGCAGCACCGCTTCGGTTGAGTCTGGCCACAAACTGACGGCAACCCATATTGAAGTGCCGGCTGATATCTCCTCGGCAGCCTTCTTTCTGGTCGCCGCGTCCATTGCCGAAGGCTCGGACCTGCTGCTCGAACACGTCGGTATCAACCCGACGCGCACGGGTGTCATCGACATTCTGCGTCTGATGGGCGCTGACATCACTCTGGAGAACCAGCGCGAAGTCGGTGGCGAGCCCGTGGCTGACATACGTGTACGTGCAGCTAAACTGAAGGGTATCGACATCCCTGAAGCACTGGTTCCGCTGGCGATCGACGAATTTCCGGTGCTGTTCGTCGCGGCGGCCTGTGCAGAAGGGCGTACCGTCCTGCGCGGCGCCGAAGAGCTGCGCGTCAAGGAATCCGACCGTATCCAGGTCATGGCCGACGGCTTGCTGACGCTGGGCGTCAAAGTCGAACCAACCCCGGACGGTATCATTATTGATGGCGGCCTCATTGGCGGTGGCGAAGTCCACGGTCACGGCGACCACCGGATTGCCATGGCGTTCAGCGTTGCCTCCCTGCGCGCGTCGGCACCGATCCGTATCCATGATTGCGCCAATGTCGCGACCTCCTTCCCGAACTTCCTCGCACTCTGCGCTCAAGTCGGCATTCGTGTAGCACAAGAGGCTCAATCGTGAGGATTCAAGCTCCAGTCATCACCATCGATGGACCTAGCGGTTCGGGCAAAGGCACTGTTGCAGGCCGGTTGGCCAAGCATCTGGGCTGGCATCTGCTCGATTCCGGGGCGCTATATCGCCTGCTGGCCTTCGCTGCGGGCAACCATGGTGTCGACCTGACCAATGAAGAACTCTTGAAACAGCTGGCCGCTCATCTGGACGTGCAGTTCAGCGCGGGTAACGATGATCATGGCCAGCGCATTACCCTGGAAGGCGAAGATGTCACCCACGCCATCCGCAACGAACAGATCGGCAATGGTGCCTCGCAAGTCGCCTCACTGCCTGCCGTGCGCGATTCCTTGCTCCAGCGTCAGCGCGCTTTCAAGGAAGCGCCGGGCCTGGTTGCCGATGGCCGCGACATGGGTACCGTGGTGTTTCCAGACGCCCCGTTGAAGATTTATCTGACCGCCAGCGCTGAAGAGCGTGCACGTCGCCGTTACTTGCAGTTGAAGGCCAAAGGTGATGATGTTAGTCTGTCGAGTCTGCTAGATGAGATATGTGCACGCGACGAGCGTGACACCCAGCGAGCGGTAGCCCCGCTCAAGCCGGCGCATGACGCCATACAGCTGGATTCCACTGAATTATCCATCGAGCAGGTGTTAGAACGCATTTTGAGTGAAATCGCGCTACGCGATCTCGCCTGATGACAAGGAAGCGTGTGGGAGACCAGGCATAGTCCCACGTGTTTTCTTTTACTTGAACGAAACCCACATTGTCTGGAATGTGGCAGATGGGCGTATTCTTCGCCCTTGATCAACAGGAATTAAAATGAGCGAAAGCTTTGCAGAACTTTTTGAAGAAAGCCTAAAGACCCTCAACCTTCAGGCCGGTTCGATCATCACCGCGATCATCGTTGATATCGATTACCAGGCTGGATGGGTGACGGTTCACGCCGGTCTGAAATCTGAAGGCCTCATCCCGCTGGAGCAGTTCCACAACGACGCTGGCGAGCTGACCATCAAGATCGGCGACGAAGTGCACGTTGCACTGGACGCGGTCGAAGATGGCTTTGGCGAAACCAAGCTGTCCCGCGAAAAAGCCAAACGTGCTGAGTGCTGGATTGTTCTGGAAGCGGCTTTCGCAGCTGAAGAAGTGGTCAAGGGCGTTATCAACGGTAAGGTTAAAGGCGGCTTCACTGTCGACGTTAACGGCATCCGTGCGTTCCTGCCTGGTTCTCTGGTTGATGTCCGCCCAGTGCGTGACACGACTCACCTGGAAGGCAAAGAGCTCGAATTCAAGGTCATCAAACTCGACCAGAAACGCAACAACGTTGTCGTTTCCCGCCGTAGCGTCCTTGAAGCCGAGAACAGCGCTGAGCGCGAAGCTCTGCTGGAATCCTTGCAAGAAGGTCAGCAAGTCAAAGGTATCGTCAAAAACCTCACCGATTACGGCGCATTCGTCGATCTGGGTGGCGTCGATGGCCTGCTGCACATTACCGACATGGCTTGGAAACGTATCAAGCATCCATCGGAAATCGTCAACGTTGGCGATGAGATCGATGTAAAAGTCCTGAAGTACGATCGCGAACGCAATCGTGTTTCCTTGGGTCTGAAGCAATTGGGCGAAGATCCATGGGTCGCTATCAAAGCTCGTTACCCAGAAGGCACTCGCGTAACAGCCCGTGTTACCAACCTGACCGACTACGGCTGCTTCGCTGAGCTGGAAGAAGGCGTTGAAGGCCTGGTACACGTTTCCGAAATGGACTGGACCAACAAAAACATCCACCCTTCAAAAGTCGTACAAGTTGGCGACGAAGTGGAAGTTATGGTTCTGGACATCGACGAAGAGCGTCGTCGTATCTCCCTCGGCATCAAACAGTGCAAATCTAACCCATGGGAAGATTTCTCTGGCCAGTTCAACAAGGGCGATAAAATCTCCGGCACCATCAAGTCGATCACCGATTTCGGTATCTTCATTGGTCTGGACGGCGGCATCGACGGCCTGGTTCACCTGTCCGACATCTCCTGGAACGAAGTGGGCGAAGAAGCCGTACGTCGCTTCAAGAAAGGCGATGAGCTCGACACCGTGATCCTGTCTGTTGATCCAGAGCGTGAACGCATTTCCCTGGGTATCAAACAGCTGGAAAGCGATCCGTTCTCCGAGTACGTGATGGTTAACGACAAAGGCGCTATCGTTCGCGGTATCGTTAAAGAAGTTGACGCCAAAGGCGCCATCATCACTCTGGGCGACGACATCGAAGCTACTCTGAAAGCCTCCGAAATCAGCCGTGACCGCGTTGAAGACGCGCGTAACGTTCTGAAAGAAGGCGAAGAAGTTGAAGCCAAGATCATCAGCGTTGACCGCAAAAGCCGCGTAATCCAATTGTCCATCAAGTCGAAAGACGTTGAAGACGAGAAAGAAGCTATCCAAAGCCTGCGCACTAAGCCAGAAACTGCGGAAAGCACAGGTCCTACCACCATTGGTGACCTGCTTCGCGCACAAATGGAAAAACAGAACTAAGTTCTGATTGACCATAGAAAAAGGGCGACTTCGGTCGCCCTTTTTTGTGCCTGCGATTTACCCATCACGATCTCCCCCGAAACACCCCGCCAAACATGCTTGCCTGCACGCCACCCAACGCTTGGCTAATCTGGGGCATACACCTGATTAACCCAACGGGAGGGGCAACGGAATGCCCAAACACGCGCACACCCGCAACCTACGGCATGGCCGGTATTCTGAAACCAGTCGCATCTATCAAATAACCACCACCACCCAAAACCGCCACCCCCTCTTCAAAGACTGGCACCTGGGACGTCTGGTAGTTTCCGAACTGAAACGAGCCGAACAGCAAAATCTGGTTCAGTCACTGGCATGGGTTCTGATGCCCGATCACCTGCATTGGCTAATAGAGTTGAAGCAAGGCTCTCTTTCCCGCGTCATGCAGCAAATCAAAGCCCGAAGCGCCATCGCAATCAACAAAACCACCCAAAACGACACCCGTGTATGGCAACGCGGATACCACGATACGGCGGTCCGCGATGAGAATGACCTCAAAAACCTCGCCCGCTACATCGTCGCCAACCCGCTACGTGCTGGACTGGTCAAGCGAATCGGTGATTACCCCTTGTGGGACGCAATATGGCTTTAGGGTCAAATCAGCCTCTGGCCGCAGGAGAGACCGGGACGCGCACACCCTGGTCGGTCAGGCACTCCGCGTCGCATGGTCTTCGCAGCGGGACGCGTAGTTACAAGTCAGCTCCTACAGATTTTCGAAAATTCATCTCTTATATTTCAACTGCTTAAATCGTGTTTGCTGGGTGTCAGTACCGATACAAAACTGACCCAGCTTCTGGCCGCGAGGCCGTAGGAGAGACCGGGACGCGTAGTCTTGTCTGCGAAGACCATACAACGAGGTCCACCTGGCACACCCCCAACCCAGCTTCTGGCCGCTAGGCCGTAGGAGCTGACTTGTCTGCGAAGACCATACAGCGAGGTCCGCCTGGCACACCCCGGCCGCCCTCTACCCGCCAGGCCGCAGGAGAGACCGGGACACGCACACCCTTGCTCGGTCAGGCACTCCGCGCCGCATGGCCTTCGCAGCGGGACGCGTAGTTACAAGTCAGTTCCTACAGATTTTCAAAAATTTTGCTCTTATATTTCAACTACCTAACTGCAAAGACCACGTAGCCAGGTCCATCAGGTACACCCCAGACCCAGCCTCTGGCCGCTAGGCCGTAGGAGAGTCCGGAGCGCGCAGTTCCGTTTGCGAAGATCACACACCTTGCTCGGTCAGGCACTCCGCGCCGCATGGCCTTCGCAGCGGGACGCGTAGTTACAAGTCAGCTCCTACAGATTTTCAAAAATTTTGCTCTTATATTTCAACTACCTAACTGCAAAGACCACGTAGCCAGGTCCATCAGGTACACCCCAGACCCAGCCTCTGGCCGCTAGGCCGTAGGAGCTGACTTGTCTGCGAAGACCATACAGCGAGGTCCGCCTGGCACACCCCGGCCGCCCTCTACCCGCCAGGCCGCAGGAGAGACCGGGACACGCACACCCTGGCCGGTCAGGCACTCCGCGCCGCATGGCCTTCGCAGCGGGACGCGTAGTTACAAGTCAGCTCCTACAGATTTTCGAAAATTTTGCTCTTATATTTCAACTACCTAACTGCAAAGACCACGTAGCCAGGTCCATCAGGTACACCCCAGACCCAACTTCTGGGGCGCAGTTCAGGCCGTAGGAGCTGACTTGTCTGCGAAGACCATACAGCGAGGTCCGCCTGGCACACCCCGGCCGCCCTCTACCCGCCAGGCCGCAGGAGAGACCGGGACACGCAAACCCTGGTCGGTCAGACACTCCGCGCCGTATGGCCTTCGCAGCGGGACGCGTAGTTACAAGTCAGCTCCTACAGGTTTTCGAAAATTAACCTCTTATATTTCAAGCACTTAAATTGTGTTTGCTGGGTGTCAGTACCGATACAAAACTGACCCTGCTTCTGGCCGCTAGGCCGTAGGAGAGACCGGGACGCGTAGTTTTGTCTGCGAAGACCATACAACGAGGTCCACCAGGCACACCCTCAAACCAGCCTCTGCCCGAAGCCCGCAGTTACCGTATTGACCCTCAATGAGACAAACCCACCAGTACGCGACTAGACTAAAGTAGTCCCCAAGCTGTCGCAGGGCATGCCCCCGGCATAAGGAAATACATGCGCCGCATCATTATTCTTCTCGCCATCCTCGTCCTCACAGGCTGTGCCACCTCTCATAGAACCAAAGTAATACGTGGCCAAAGTGGATTGATGGTCGAATGCTCCGGTATGACGTCCAGTTGGGACGGGTGCTACGCCCGTGCGGCCCGCGAATGCAAACCCGGGGGGTTCAAGGTTCTCGGCAAATCCAGTGACGTCAAAGAAGATCCCGATGACTATCCATTCGGATGGAATCCGGCAGGCTATTTCAGCCGTAGCATGCTGGTGATCTGTAATTGACCGCCTGAATCCTGGGTATGCACCAACAAATGTCATAAATGAAGGGAACTTCGCGAGCCAGTAACCATCCTTCACATAAGTCAATACTCGGACTGTTCAAATCCTTCCAGTCATGCTAAAACCTTCACAGCGGTTACTCTAGCTGCTTGAAAAAGAAGGGAAAAATATGACGAAGTCGGAGTTGATCGAACGAATTGTCACCCATCAAGGGCTGCTCTCATCCAAGGATGTCGAGTTGGCCATCAAGACCATGCTCGAGCAAATGTCTCAATGCCTCGCCACCGGTGATCGCATCGAGATTCGTGGCTTTGGCAGCTTCTCTTTGCACTACCGCTCACCCCGCGTAGGGCGCAACCCAAAGACCGGTCAATCCGTGAGCCTGGACGGCAAATTCGTCCCTCACTTCAAACCGGGCAAAGAACTGCGTGATAGAGTCAACGAAGACGAAGAAGAGGGCTACTAACGCCCCCTATGAAAGGAGCAGTCGGTGCGTAACGTTAAGCGCGTAATGTTGATCGTAGTCATTCTGCTGGTTGTACTGGCGACGATAGTATTCATGTTGGAAAACCAACAACCTGTTGCCCTGGTCTTTCTTGGCTGGTCAGCCCCGGAGCTTTCGGTGGCGGTCCCTGTGATCGTGGCTCTGCTGGTCGGGATGGCGATCAGTCCCATTCTCGGATGGGTTATGTCTCTGCGTAAAAAGAATAAGAAGACCTCCAAAACGCTCTGAGTCGGACGGTTTTTAACCGTCACGGTCTGGTGATGGTCAGCGAAACCGCTTGTGAGCGGTCTCGAGATTTTTAGCCCCTGAAAAATCTCATCTTGATCCCCGAAACTGACCCCTCTCCCACGTCGGTGTTCTCCAGCACCCACGTATGACCATACCTAAGCGTCGACGCTCGCCAGACAGGCGAAGCCTCAGACAACCACCGAAAGAATTTGTAAAACGTTAAAGACTCGTCCGAGCCAAGGGTCCGGCTATGCTTGCGCGCTTTTTGTGGGCGTAAATCGTCTTTTACTCAGCAATACCGAGAGGGACTCTCATGCTTTACCCGGAAATAATTCATCACGGCGCCACTGCAGGTGTCACCGGCTCATGCCATCAACTGCAAATGGATGCAGTGACCAGTCTGCTAATCGACTGCGGCCTGTTCCAGGGAGAGGAAAATAAAGACGGGAAAGTGAACGCCAGCTCAATGGCAGTCGATTTTTCCGTCGAAACCATCAAAGCCCTGATCATCACCCATGTGCATGCCGATCACGTGGGGCGTATCCCTAATCTGCTGGCCGCCGGCTTCAATGGCCCGATTCTGTGCAGCGAACCGTCGGCCAAACTGTCGCCGATAGTTTTGGAGGATGCTTTTAAACTCGAACACGGTCGCGATGAAAAGCAGGTTGAACGTTATCTCAAGCTGATCGAACAGCGGACGATCGCACTTCCTTTCGACACGTGGTTCAACCTGGCGCAAACCCCGACGCTGACCTGTCGGATTCGCCTGCAACGTGCCGGGCATATTCTCGGTTCGGCGTACGTGGAATGTGATATCGAATACCCCGCCGAAAATCGCAACAAACGCGTGGTTTTCTCCGGCGATTTGGGTGCCTCGCATACCCCATTGCTCCCCAGCCCTAAATCACCCGAAAGGGCAGATGTGCTGGTGCTGGAGAGCACTTACGGTGACCGCCGGCATGAAGAGCGCAGTACGCGGCAAGCCCGGCTCGAAGACGTCATCGACAAGGCCTTGGCGGACCACGGCACCGTATTGATACCAGCGTTCAGCCTCGGGCGAACCCAGGAACTGCTCTACGAAATCGAAGACATCCTTCATCGTAAATCACTCCTGGGTAAAGACGCAGGCGGCGAGGGGAGGGCTGCAGAAAATCCAGCGTCTGAGCACAATCCAGAAAGCCTGACACTGTCTATCAACTGGCCTCAGTTGCCGATCATCCTCGACTCACCATTGGCCAGTCGGTTTACCAAGGTCTATCAGGAGCTTGATGAGTTCTGGGATACGGAGGCTACGGCGCGATTAAACCGCGGCCGTCGACCCCTACGCTTCGACCAGTTGATCACCATCGACAGCCACGCAAAGCACCTGCAAACGGTTAATTACCTGGCCAGTACCGGGCGACCCGCTATCGTCATCGCGGGCAGTGGCATGTGCTCTGGTGGACGAATCGTCAACTACCTGAAAGCCATGCTCGGTGACAGTCGGCACAATGTGCTGTTCGTCGGTTATCAAGCCAAAGGCACGCCAGGTGCAGCGATTCAGGCTCACGGCCCAAAGGCTGGGTATGTAGAGCTTGACCGTGAGCGCTTTGCTATTCGTGCGGGCGTCACCACGATAGGCGGCTATTCAGCTCACGCCGATCAGCAGGGGCTGGTGGATTTTGTCACCGGCATGAGCGAATGGCCCGCAGAGGTGCGGCTGGTGCATGGCGAAGCCCAGGCGAAAAAGGCCCTGAGCAATGTTTTGCAAAGAAAGTACCTGCTAGCAAAACGTAACCTGAAGGTAGTGATACCGGGTAGTTGAGGGGGATGCTCCAGCCGGGGCCACCTTTAAGGTCCGGGCTGGAACTGGGTTCCTGAGAAGTGCCCGTGTCATCGCATCGCTGAACTAAGCATTCGGATGCCTGGCTACACCGATTAAACCGTCGTTTACCCGCTAGAGCGGGTCCCTCAGTAGCGGCGGGTGGCACAGTAGTCGGGCCGAGTGATATTATTTTGATATCGGATATTCAGGTGAAAAGTGTCAAATACTTGAACTCAAGGACGCAGTTTGTCCTCTGACGTTAGCAATGCCTTCGTTTAACTGTAAAATGCCGCACTACATTGCCTCTGATTCGGCTCTCTCCAACGCTCGACCTAATTCGTACAGCTTACTTGCTCAAAAGCCCGAGCTAATGCGGTAGCTTTTGTTTTTTATAGATTGGACAAGACCACCATGGGCCTTGTCCGACACTCAAGGTATGGATTACGCGTGAAGATTTTAGTCACCGGTGGTGCGGGATTCATTGGCTCTGCAGTCATTCGCCACATTATTTCCAACACGACCGACTCGGTCGTGAACGTCGACAAGCTGACCTACGCGGGTAATCTGGAATCGCTTTCTGAGGTCGATCACAGTGATCGCTATGCCTTCGAGCGCGTTGACATCTGCAACCGTGAAGACGTCGAACGCGTGTTCCGTGATCACAGCCCCGACGCAGTAATGCACCTGGCGGCCGAGTCTCACGTCGACCGTTCAATCACTGGACCTTCCGAATTCATTCAGACCAATATCATCGGCACCTACACATTGCTGGAAGTGGCCCGTCAGTATTGGAACGGTCTGGACGACACGCGCAAAGCGGCATTCCGCTTTCACCACATCTCAACGGATGAAGTGTACGGCGACCTCGAAGGTCCCGAAGACCTCTTCACCGAAAGCACGCCGTATCAGCCAAGTTCGCCGTATTCGGCCAGTAAAACCAGTTCTGACCATTTGGTCCGTGCCTGGAGCCGTACCTACGGTTTGCCAACACTGGTGACCAACTGCTCGAACAACTACGGCCCGTGCCACTTCCCTGAGAAACTGATCCCGCTGATCATCCTCAATGCCCTGGAAGGCAAACCTTTGCCTGTCTATGGCAAAGGTAATCAGGTGCGTGATTGGCTTTACGTCGAAGACCATGCCCGCGCCTTGTATAAAGTGGTCACCGAAGGCGAAATCGGCGAGACCTACAACATCGGTGGTCATAACGAGAAACAGAACCTTGAAGTGGTCCACACGTTGTGTGCATTGCTCGATGAGCTGCGACCTGATTCCGCGTTCCGTCCCCACGCCAGCCTGATTACCTACGTTCAGGACCGTCCAGGGCATGACCTGCGTTATGCAATCGATGCGAGCAAAATCCAGCGCGAGCTGGGCTGGGTACCGCAAGAGACTTTCGAGTCGGGCATTCGCAAAATGGTGGAATGGTACCTAGACAACCCGGAATGGGTGGCTCACGTGAAGAGCGGCGCCTATCAGCAATGGATCGACAAGAACTACGCCTCTCGTTCAGGTAAAGCATGAAGATTCTCCTGCTTGGAAAAAATGGCCAGGTAGGGTGGGAGTTACAGCGTGCGCTCTGCGTGCTCGGCGAAGTGGTGGCGCTGGATCGCAGTGTCGTCGACAGCCCGTATGGTCAGCTACAGGGTGATTTGGCCGACCTCGATGCGCTGCGTCAGACCATTTGCGTCGTCAGGCCCGATGTCATCGTAAACGCAGCCGCCTACACCGCTGTCGATAAAGCTGAAACCGAACGTGAACTCGCGCATCGGATCAACGCCTTGGCGAGCCAGGTGATGGCCGAGGAAGCCCTGGCTCTGAATGCCTTGTTGATTCACTACTCGACTGACTACGTGTTCGACGGCAGTGGTAGTCGCCCCTGGACAGAAACCGATGCCGTCTCGCCGGTGAATCACTACGGCGCGACCAAGCTCGCTGGCGAGCAAATGATTCAGGCGTCGGGCTGTAAGCACCTGATCTTTCGGACCAGTTGGGTCTATGGGGCGCGAGGTAATAACTTCGCAAAAACGATGCTCAGGCTGGCCAAAGATCGTCAAACGCTGGGCGTCATCGCAGACCAGGTGGGCGCGCCCACCGGTGCGGATCTGTTGGCGGACGTCACGGCATTGGCTCTTCAGAAGGCGCTTGATTGCCCACAGATCAGCGGTGTGTACCACCTGGCAGCGACAGGTGAAGTTTCCTGGCATGCCTATGCACGGCATGTGATTGATTTTTCCCGGGCCCAAGGTGATCTTTTGGCCGTAGAGACAGTCGAACCTACCGACACCGCCGCCTATCCGACGCCCGCTCGCCGTCCTCTGAACTCTCGTTTGGATACACAGAAGCTGCGCGACACTTTTTCCCTGCACTTGCCGGATTGGCAAAGTGGTGTAACCCGAATGCTTATGGAAGTTTTGAATAAATGAATGCGACCTACCGTAAAGGCATCATCCTTGCTGGCGGCTCTGGCACGCGCTTGCACCCATTGACGTTGGGTGTGTCCAAGCAAATGCTGCCTATCTATGACAAGCCGATGATCTTTTACCCTCTGTCGGTTCTGATGCTCGCAGGCATGCGTGAAATCTTGATTATTTCCACCCCGGAAGATCTCCCATGCTTCCGAAAGCTGTTGGGCGATGGCAGTCAATACGGGATTCAACTGACCTACGCAGAACAACCTAGCCCGGATGGCCTGGCCCAAGCTTTTATCATTGGTGAGGAATTTATCGGTAAGGATCCATGCTGCTTGATCCTCGGCGATAACATCTTTTACGGCCAGCATTTTTCGGACAACCTGCGTTCAGCCAGCAATCAGACCCACGGCGCAACCGTATTTGGTTACCACGTGTCTGACCCGGAAAGATTCGGCGTCGTTGAATTCGACACGTCTGGCCGTGCGCTGAGCATCGAAGAAAAACCGCTCCAGCCAAAATCCAATTACGCGGTCACCGGCCTGTATTTCTACGACAACCAGGTTGTGGGAATTGCCAAGAGCATCAAGCCTTCTGAGCGCGGCGAACTGGAAATCACTGATGTAAACCTTGCCTACCTTGAGCAGCAGAGCCTGAATGTCGAGATGCTGGGTAGAGGTTTCGCCTGGCTGGATACGGGTACCCATGAGTCCCTGCTAGAGGCTAGCCACTTTGTGCACACCATCGAACAGCGCCAAGGGCTGAAAGTCGCCTGTCTGGAAGAGATCGCCTACACCAGTGGCTGGATCACGGGTGAGCAATTGGGTGCTCAGGCTGAGAAACTGAAAAAAACTGGCTATGGTCAGTATTTGCAGCGTTTATTGGACGCAGGCTCCCTTTGAACATCGACCTTGGATTTCTTCAAACTGAAATGTTCAGGCATTGCGAGCAGGTAAGGGCATGCCAGTAGAACATCCAAAAATTGCAGTTTTACTGGCTGCCTACAACGGTATGCAGTGGATCGAGGAACAGATTATATCGATCCTCAATCAATCGAATGTCGACGTAACGCTGTTTATCAGCGTCGATCCCTCTACGGACGGTACCGAAGCCTGGTGTGCTGCTTATGCTGCCGCGCACAGCAATGTACGACTGCTGCCTCCTGCGGGCAAATTTTCAGGTGCGGCGCGCAATTTCTTCCGTCTGGTCAGGGATGTTGATTTTGACGGTTTCGATTTCGTCGCCTTTGCCGATCAGGATGATGTCTGGTACGCAGACAAGCTTAAGCGGGCAACACAGGTCTTGATGGTCGGTGAGCACGATGCTTACTCAAGCAATGTCACCGCTTTTTGGCCCGATGGCAGAACCCTTTTGCTAGATAAAGCCCAGCCTCAAGTCGAATGGGATTTTCTGTTCGAAGCCGCTGGGCCCGGGTGTACCTATGTATTCAGTAAAAAAATGGCAGGTGAGCTAAAGGCCGCCATGTTGGCCAGCTGGGAATCGCTGCAGCTCGTCACGTTGCATGACTGGTACTGTTACGCATTTGCCCGCAGTCATGGCTACAAATGGTTTATCGACCCCGTGCCGGGCATGCGCTACCGTCAGCATGAACGGAATCAGGTCGGAGCCAATACCGGGATATCCTCGTTTATTGCGCGTTATAAAACGATCCATGACGGTTGGTGGTTTGCTCAGGTTCGTTTGATCACCGGTCTGGTCGGGAAGGGCGGTGACCCGTTTGTCAAAAGCTGGGTGAAGTTAGGGCGTTTGCAATTACTGCGGTTGGCCTTGAGTAGCGGCAACTGCCGCAGGCGAGTGCGGGATAAGCTTTTCTTTTTGTTTATCTGCTGCGCGACGGCGGTTGTTGGAAATAAACATATATGAAAGCCCCCAAAGTTTTCATGATAGGGGCTACAAGCTTTGTTGGAGATGCCTTGGTCTTTAACCTGCTTGTCGGTAAAAAGTTTGCTCTCGTGGCTACGACTACTCATCCCCTATCCGCGTGAGTCTACCGATGCATCCTTACCCATAACCCGCTTCATCGTCAAAACCCCAGGCCGGAGCTGCATGCTGTAATTCCGAACGTATGGATCTGTGCGGAGGGGTGGTGGGTGGCAGGTGACGGCCATTCCTGCCGCGACCGGAGGATGCGCAGGCCCTGACGGTTGCACGGTATCAGGAGATTCAGACGACCTATCCTTGTATAGGAAAAAAAATCCAGCTGTAGCGGCGGAGTAGTATCCGCCGCGCTATGACTTTCTTTCGAAATCTTAATAGTAGTTCGTCGGTGAATCCTGTATAAACGCTCCCTTAAAAATCAGGGGCGTGAGTGTTCAGATGGATAATGTACAAAAACAACATAGCCTAAAATACAACCCATCATTAGATGGTTTGCGCGGTGTCGCTGTTTTTATAGTATTTCTGACTCATATACATATATTCTCTGGTGGTAGATTTGGTGTAGACATGTTTTTTGTGCTCAGTGGTTATCTGATCACAGAGGTTCTGCATAATTCTCGGCGTAACAAGAACTTCTTGTGGGTCTTTTATTTTAGGCGTTTTCTAAGGCTGTTTCCTGCTCTGGCCTTTTTGTGTGCGGTGGTGGTTGTGATATGTGCAGTCGCCGGCGGTAATGTGAAAATATACAAGGATGTTTTGTCGTCGATTTTATATTCGCAGTCTTGGACTTCAGGCTTCAAGGATGGATTTAGTCTTTATTTGGGGCACACATGGTCGCTTTCTGTAGAGGAACAGTTCTATATTCTGTGGCCATTCGTTTGGACTCTTTTGGTTAGGTCAAATGCTAAGTATTCTTTGGCTGCGGCATTTATATTGTTATGTGCTGCTTTGATGTATCAGGCTTATATTTCGAAATTGCCAATAGCTTATGATCGATTGTATTTTTCCGCCGATACTCGATTCCAGGCGATATTGATCGGCGCAGTGGGATCCATGGCTACCCGAGTTAAAGGTGTGAGGGATTTTCTGTATAGGTATCTTGCTTCAATTCCAGTGGTGTCAATACTAGCCATTGGTGCGGTATGTGTTTCATATGGTTGGGATGCATATAGTAGCTTCTTTATTTCAGTATTCAGCCTGATCCTTATTTTTCGGCTTACTATGAAGGTAGGAACAGTTGATGCTAAAATATTGAGCGTTTCACCATTGGTCGGTCTTGGGAAAGTGTCTTACGGATTCTATCTGTGGCACGCTCCAATACTTGTTCTGCTGGAGAACTACTACAAGCTTGATACCTTGTACTTATTCCTTATCGGTCTACCTGCCTCACTGCTTGCTAGCGCTCTGTCATACCGCCTGATCGAGCAGCCTGCGCTCAAGCTCAGGTCTATTGTCTCGTATGTCACGCAACGAAAGCTAGGATTGTTTATCGTGCCGGTGTCCGTTGCCTCAATCAGTGCTGGCTTGCTTTACTTTCAATATGAAGATATCAGGAATTTTGTTCGTGGAACTCAGTTAGAGGTCGTGGCCTATGGGCCAAAGGTGTATCAGGTAGGTGATAAGGGTCCTCTCCAGCCTGATGGTTCACTTGTAATGTGGGTCAGTCTGAATAGCCGGCCGGACATGAAGTCAAGGTCTACGGTTTCTGGAATAAAGTCCGTGACTGCTTCCGGGAAAGACGGGCTCAACATTGTGGTACCTCAATCAATCGCTGCAACACCTGGCAAGTATGTCGTTCAGATATTGACACATGACGAGAGAGTTCAACTTCCATCCATTGACCTTGAGGTTGTAGCCGCTCCGCTATAGCGTTTATTTCCTATTTGAAAATACCCGCCATTGAACGGGTATTTTTTCGCCCTGGAGAAAAGCGTGCTCGTCACCGCTGCATAACTACTGGAGAACCTCCCAAGCGCTGGTCCAGTAGCCAGCGTTTCGCAAGCGATCCACGAACCCAACCCTCCAGAGGCTTTCTGCCTCTCGTTTAGGCGGACAAACACCAATGATGACAAGTGGGGGGCTTTAGAGTATTTTTGTGAGTTTTTTAGCTGAATCTACGATCATGACTAAGGAAGTATCGCCAAATGGGTTTCATAAGAATATTTCTTGCCTTATCAGTTATGTTCTCGCACATAGGGCCGATTAGCTGGATACCTGTCGCACCTGCTGGTTTTGCGGTGAATTGTTTTTACGTCATGTCTGGTTTCTACATTACCCTCGGGCTCAATGAGCGATACAAGACGCCTAATACAAACACCGAGTTTTATATGGGTCGAGTCCTTAGGCTCTGGCCGGTGTATCTGTTCTCCTTGTGTATCCTGATACCCACAGGGATGCTGGAAGCCGTAGCCCATACTATTTCCCAACAACCGTTGGCAATACAGATGGTTGCCATTTTTCAAACATCTTCATGCTCGGCTCGGACTTACTACTGCACGTAAGCTCCGTAGATGGAGAGGTTGTATGTAAGCGACCCATAAACCCCACGTACCGTTAGATGGGGTTTACGTTTACCTTGGCATCTCTGGCTTGCAGTTCCAAGGGAGCAAGGCTTCGAAGTCTTCTACCGACGAGGCTTGTGGCAGGCGTTCAAGTACGTGGCGCAGCCACGTATAGGGCTCCTGGCCGTTGGCTTTGGCGGTTTCAACCAAGCTATAAATCTGCGCGCTGGCCGTCGCACCTCTGGGCGTGTCGCTGAACAGCCATGCTTTTCGGCCTATCACAAACGGCTTTACTGCTCTTTCGGCGACGTTGTTGTCGATGGGTAAAAAGCCAGCCTCTGTGTAGCGCTCAAGCTTGCTCCAGTTGCTGGCCAGGTAACTGACGGCTCGGCCGAGCACGCTCTGCGGCGTAATCTGCGGATGTGTTTTCTCTAGCCAGCTTTTCAGTTGCGCCAAGACCGGCAAGCTCTTTTCCTGCCGACCGACAAAACGTTGTTCATCGCTTACGTCTTTCAGTTCACGCTCGATACCGTACAGCTTGTTAATCATCGTCAGGGCTATATCGGCACGCCCAGTTTTGCCCTTGGGTTGCACTTTTTGCGCTTCGACGAACTTGCGTCGAACGTGCGCCAGACAAGCTAGTCGCGTAACGCCCGGTTGCGCGCCCAAGGCGTTATAGCCGGCGTAATCGTCCGTCATCACGTAGCCGCGATAACCTTCGAGCAGGCGTAAAGGCACCTCCTGCGCACGGCTGGTCGTGTAGTCAAACAGCACTACTTTTCGATCCGGCGGACCACTCGCCTGCACCCACATCCAGGATTGGCTGGTCGGGTCTCGATCCGGCTCTTTCAGGACTTGCACCCGGGTTTCATCGCAGTGGATGACGGGGCTTTCCAGAAGCCGGTCCCGCATTAAATTCAGCAGAGGCTGCAAGTGCTCGCCGCATTGGATAACCCAGCGCGCCAACGTCTGTCGCGGGATATCCACGCCGTGGCGGCTGAGTACTGTTTCGAAGCGATGCAGCGGCAGTCCGTCGACATACTTGGTGGTCAGCAGCATCGCGAGGACACTGGGGCTGGCCATGCTCTTTTCAATCAACTGCGCCGGCTTGTCAGCGGTGACCGGTGCTGTTTCACAGCCACGGCACCCGTAAATTTTGCGGATGTGTTTGATGACGCGGATCTGCATCGGCACGATCTCCAGCTGTTCGCTGGTGTCTTCACCGATGGTGTGTTTGCGGCAACCGCAGGCACAGGTCAGTTCGTGTTCGGGCAGCTCGTGGATGACTTCAATGCGCGGCAGGTCGGCAGGCAGTGGTTTGCGTTTGCCACGACGTTTGGTGGGGGCAACGACTTCTTCGTCAGACTCTTCGCTGACCGCAACCACGATGCTTTCGGGCTCATTAAAGAGCGCGAGTTGCGGCGTCTGCGGATCGACTGTTTGCTCGGACTTGCGACCGAACAATCGGTCGCGCAACAACTTGATCTGTTCTTTCAGATCGACGATCTGACCCTTGTCTACTTGACGCTCACCGAGCATCTGCACAAGCATTTGCTTGAGCAGAACCGGATCATCAGGAAGGTTATCAGGCATCAAATTCATGCCTGGATTATATCCGATCAGGCGACGAATCGAGGGGTTAAAACTTGATGTGGGCGGTTGCGCCAGAGGTCAAAACCATCCAGCAACCAGTTCAGTTCTTGAACGGTCAGCACGATGGCCTCGTCAGTGATGTCGGGCGATGTTTTGAAACGTTCGGACTCCAGGCGCTTAAGCCAGAGGCAAAAACCGTTGCGCTCCCAGTAGAGTATTTTCACTCGATTACGGGGGCGATTCAGGAAGACGAAGAGCACAGGGTCGAACACTGCGACTTTGATATCCAGTTCGACCAGAGCGGCCAGGCCGTCGATTGACTTTCGAAAGTCCACCGGCTTGGGGTAGAGGTACACTTTTTCAACTTTGGCGTCGGGTCGCATCATGACGGTGCTGGCTCCAGAGAGAGATCGGGAGCACAGCGTCAGGCATTAGTTGGCGGCTTGGAATGTGGGCTTTATGGTGCGCTTACGGTTGTATTCTCCGAGTTTGGTGTTGATAAGTCGCATAATGGCTCTCAAAAAACATAATTAACTTGCCAGCATGGACTCTCTCTATCGAGATCATGTTCTATATTATTGCCCCGTTTATCGTAAGAAGCCCGAAAAAAACTGCTGTCTTCCTCATCACTGCGGCGCTCTATACGTTGTCAGCCAAAATACTGACCGACGCCTCGATTATCAAACTCAGAACAGATCTTTACTTCCCTGGCCCTGCTTTATACTTTGCGTTGGGTGCGGCGGGGTACTGGATAAACAAGCTATCTCCGATTTTTACAAAAAAATCCGTATTTTCCTACTTGGCCTTATTGGCGATAATAATTATATTCACCGGCCATACAATACAACAAATGCTTGCGCTTTTTGCACTTGCTGCACTTACTCCGTTCTTTTTTGAAAAAACCAAAAATAGCAAGATCGACAAGTGGTTTGGCGACCTTTCATACCCACTTTATATTATTCATATACCTGTCTCGATTGTGGTTCGTTGGCTTGGTTATTTTGAAGCTAACTCTTACACTTACTTCGCATCGATCGTGGTGGGTACCTAAATTGCTGTATACGCCGTTGAGTTGCCCGTTGAGAGATTCAGGAAATATCTAAGATCGCGCAAGAAAATTAAATTAAGCACCGTCGCAACTTAACTGAGTAGGCGTCAGACGTGGTGTATGTATCGTCTGACAGCTAGCGTCCTGTCTATAAAATAAATTCTCCGAAAAATTGGCTGCGTATTCTTGATCACCACACGCCCCGGAGGCAAACAGATGAGCGCCCAATATATTGACTTGGGCCCCGAGGAACACGCCGAGCTCAGGCATGGAGAGCTTTATTTGTGAGCCGGCGACGGATTTAGGCGAGGCAAAAAGTGTGCTATTTCGCGGTTTTATGAGATTAAGTTTTCTTATCCATGGCCCGACGAGGGTGTAGATAAGTGTCGAGTATCGGTAATCTGCATCTTGATGCGATATGCGCGGACTCCCACTATATTAAAGGAGTCACGCTAAAAATACCAACTCGTCAGGTAACGCTATTTGAATTCAACGCTATGACGGCTTCCAGAAAATGGCCATATTTTCTTTTTTCGGACTCTTGCAGCGATGGGGGCGGAATGCATGAGAGGCCAATAAATGCCGTGCTCGGGCTCTGCGTCCCGATATATCGTGATCTCGTCAAACCCTGCCTTCTTGAGCTCATTAATTACAGACCACTCAGAAAACCTTCTCATTTCTAGCGTGGATCCTGGCCCGCCGTGATAAACAAGGTCGTAGAAATACTGGATTTCTCCATTTTTCTTGGTGTTTCTTAAAAGTGGTCCAAGCTCGTTCTCTGTAATTTCCCATTTGTATATTTCAGGGAAATTTTCCGTGGTTATTACTCCAGTCTCTCCGGGGTGAAAGTACGGAACTGTAAATATAAATACGCCGTTTGGCTTAAGCAGCTTCCTGGCATTGACAAATGCTAGGCTTGCCGGGGATTCGACATGTTCAAAAACGTCGCTTGAAACTATGAAATCAAGCATTCCGACCATTGATGGATCTATATTTGTTATATCAACTTTTGGTTCTTGATGGTAGAAAGTGTTTTTGAATGCGATACGATGCGATAAAGGGGTGACATACCCTTCCCAGCAACTCATTCCAATTCCTTGTATGTCCGGGCGTGGTGGGTTTATTTCAGATATTGAAAGACTTTTTCCGAATAGTTCGGTAGTCAGCACTTGAACTATTGAGCGCATTCTTACCGTCGACCCGCAGCCGTCACAAGAGGCTTCCTCTCGGGTCAGTCTGGTTATGTCTGTAGTGTTATGTGAATCACATATGTTGCAAGTGAAAGTTGTGGTTCTCCCTTTTTCCAAACTCATGCTATCTCTCCGTCTACATGGCCGAGCAAGACGATAATTATTTGTTGGTCGGTGCACCTTAGCACACATTATTTTCAGTTGGAGGCTGTAATACCCATCACCTCGTAGCTACTGCAGATCCTCCCGAGCGCCAGCCCGGCTGCCGGTGTTTTTATTGTGCGCCAGGCATGGCGCATCGTGCGTATGCGTAACTGGTTTGGCTGTGGTGGCCACACTGGTGACTTGGAGGTGTAAGTCCTCCACACACCCGGCAAGGGGAAGTGTTAGCCGAAGGCAAGGGTGTCGCGGGCGACTGCGAATCTGAAGGAAGCCTAATGCAAATGGTGGCCTGACGAACAGGAAGCGGATAGAGGCGGCGTAGCGGGGTGAGGTTGCAATGACTTCTAAAGCCCGATACTTGCACGGAGCCCTATGACGTAAATCCGACAGGCATAATAAGCAGGAAGGTCGCGCGAATTACCCTGGGATATCTGCACGCTTGCCATTGTTCTAGCGAGCGTTGAGAGGCGACGGGATGAGCGGTAGAAGTCAGCCAAGGCCGTAGTAAGTGGAACATAACCCTGCCACCAGGGGTCGAACAGGATGCATTCTTGGTTTTATGCACCTCTAGATCGCGCTTGCCTTCCTTGTTCTTGGTCGAACTGGGCGCATGAACGATCATGGCATCGACGATCGTGCCCTGGCGCAACGACAGCCTTTTTTCCGTAAATAATTATTGATGACGGCCAGAATTCCCGCCGCCAGCTGGCTTTTTTCAGCAGGTGCCGGAAGTTTATGATGGTGGTACCTTCAGTGGTTGGAGCGCTCAGCGTGCGCCGGGCGAACTGGCGCGACGTCATTGCAGAAACAAAAAAACATAAGCGCAGGCCATTAGCTATCAAATTGAAAAAATCATGCGACAACCGATGTCGAACCGACAGAAATGGTCAGTTTCCTAGTGAAAAAGCATGTCTTAGTACGATATCATGTGCGATTCGGCCGGGGTTGCGGCGTGGCAACGACTAGATATCGCAATGCTAGCCCCCGTTGGTACCTATCAAGCAAGGCGAAAATGCATGGAAAGACATCAGCAAAATCCTTGCGGGAGGGCCCGGAACTTTTCCCCGAAATGGATCATTCACCCCATCGTTAAAATGATGCTTCTAGTTGGGCCACTGATAAAAGACATCGAGTCAAATCACTGATGCAAAATTATTCAGCACATCCTTTTGAGATGGTAAAAAGTTTCTGGCGAAACAAGCGTCTCATACTGCAACTAAGTAAGCGTGAAGTATTAGGTCGCTACCGTGGCTCCGCCTTGGGTTTGTCGTGGTCGTTCTTCAATCCGATACTCATGCTGGTCATTTACACTTTTATATTTTCTGTCGTATTCAAGGCCCGCTGGGGCACAGGGTCCGATGAAAGCAAGACTGATTTCGCTATCATCCTGTTTGTTGGATTGCTCATCCATGGATTTTTTGCCGAGTGCATTAATCGATCGCCGACCCTTATTACATCAAACGTCAGTTATGTGAAAAAAGTTGTATTTCCGCTCGAAATACTTCCCTGGGTAGCCTTCACCTCCGCGCTATTTCATGCCGCGATCAGCTTGATTGTTCTGCTGCTGGCGCAGTTGATTATTAACCATAGCATTCCACTTACTGCGCTGCTGCTGCCGATCGTAGTGCTTCCACTTTTTCTGGGTATTATGGGCATGAGCTGGTTATTCGCTTCGCTTGGTGTTTACTTGCGAGACATCAGCCAGATTACCGTCATGTTTTCCACGGTCCTGCTGTTCATGTCCGCGGTGTTTTTTCCGATAACGGCGTTGCCGGAAAAGTATCAGTTCTGGATCAGGGTAAACCCGTTGGCCTCCATCATCGAACAGAGTCGGAATGTGCTTGTATTTGGTCAGATGCCCGACGTTACCGTCTGGGGAATCATGCTGATGTTCGGGGCTGTCATGGCGTGGTTGGGATTTGCCTGGTTTCAAAAGACACGCAGGGGGTTCGCTGATGTGCTCTGAAGCGGTCATTAAAATCGATAACCTGAGCAAGTGTTATGAGGTCTATGACAAGCCACATAAACGCTTGCTGCAAATGATGCTTCCTGGCAAACGAAAGTACTACAGTGAATTCTGGGCACTAAAAAATGCATCTCTGGAAGTGCATCCAGGTGAAACCGTCGGCATCATTGGGAGCAACGGCTCAGGCAAATCCACGTTCCTTCAGTTGCTCTGCGGCACCTTGAACCCGAGTTCGGGCAGCATTCATGTTCGCGGGCGCGTTGCGGCTCTGCTTGAACTGGGGGCAGGCTTCAACCCGGAGTTTACCGGCAAGGAAAACGTATACCTTAACGCCGCGATACTGGGCCTGACCCGCGAAGAAATCGATCATCAATATGCAGCGATTGAGGACTTCGCGGAAATCGGAAATTTCATTGACCAACCGGTAAAAACCTACTCATCGGGCATGTACGTTCGCTTGGCTTTTTCGGTAGCCATCCACACCAACCCGAGCATACTGGTCGTCGATGAAGCGCTGTCCGTTGGCGATGCACGATTCCAGGCCAAATGCCTGGATCGCATCAAGCAGATGAAAGCCTCCGGCGTCAGCATCCTGTTCGTATCCCATGATGTAGCGGCCGTACGCTCCCTCTGCGATCGTGCACTTTGGCTGGACAAAGGCACTGTGCGCGGTCTGGGCGATGTTTTTCCGATCACAGCCCAATACACGGAACACCTGTTCAATAACTCGCCAAATACTGGTAACCAACCATCGAGTAGTGAGCCGCACAAAGCCAACCAACCCATCAATCATTGGGGCACTCATATCGGCATCATTCAGGATGCAGGTCTTTACGACGCCAACGGCGTCAAAAAGAACCTGTTCTGCGATCATGAAAAAATGAGTGTCAAAATACTGTTTAACACCCACCCGCTAAAAAGCCTCGATGGGCTGTCGGTTTCATTCTCGTTGAAAAATCTGGCAGGCAGCGACTTGATAGTCGGAAGTACCTGGAATGAACAATTGGTATTTAAAAGCTCCGATGCTCCCCAAGAGGTAAGCTTCGAACTCGAAAATCAACTTCGCTCCGGTGATTATCTGCTCGTCGCCGCCGTGGAAAATCGGTCGTCCGCTGCTATTCATTACTATGAATACATGGAAGGAGCGCAGTATTTTTCATCCTCCTTTTCCAGCAACCTGTCAGGGCTGTTCATGCCCAAACTATCTATTCATGTTCAACAAAATGATTCGGGTCAAGGAGTACCTACACCATGAAAAAATCGTCTGATGCTACAACGACCACTGGTGAAGTGAACTCCAAAACCTACTGGGACTATCGCTTCTCGAATGATTGGGAAGAAAACTTTGGCCGAGAGCAAAGCATTTTCTTCAGTGATATAGCCGCCGAACACTTCCCAAAATGGCTGTCCAATACCATTACCATTGATCGCCTAAGCATGTGCGATTGGGGCTGTGCGCAGGGTGACGGTACGGCCAATCTCGCAAAAAAACTCGGGATCCCCGAACTCACAGGCGTGGACTTCTCTTCCGAAGCCATTGAGAAAGCAATCCAAGCGTATCCGGACTGCAAATTCCTTTGCGATGATTTTTTGGGCAGCAGCAACGCTCCTCAGTGGGATATCGTATTCTCGTCCAATACGCTCGAGCACTTTGAGCAGCCTTGGGAAGTTCTGAAAAAAGTCGCCACAAAGGCTAAAAAACACATTGTCCTTCTATTGCCTTTTCGTGAAAAAGAGCTGATCGAAGAGCACTTCTACTCCTTCCAGTACGGGAATACCCCAGCCATCTTCGGAAGCTGGGCGCTGACCCACAGCAGTGTTTTCGACACTTCGTCGCATCAGCCGAATTACTGGCCGGGCGAACAGATCCTACTGGTATACACGAACGTGTCCGCACAGCAGGAAGGCAACAGCCTCGCTCTGGGTGATGTTCATATCGAATCGGACACGTCTCTGGCCGACAGCTACAAGGCTCGCTTTGTAGAAGCCCGCAAGCAGGCCATCGAAGCAAACAATGCCTTGGGAGAAATGACTGCTCGCCTGGCAAACTCCGAGCAAATGCTCCACAAAAGTCTGGAAGATAACGTCGTATATTCGGAAAATCTTTCAGCCGTGAGGGCACGTTATGACGAGGTGATAAACAGTCATTCCTGGAGAATCACTCAGCCATTGAGGTTTGCCATTCGAACGGCGCGCCATGGAATGCAGCCAAGTGACAAGCGGGCCCTGAAAAGCCGACTTCGCAGTCTCTTTAACCGGCTTCCGCTACCGGAAGCCGTTAAAACAGCCATTCGCAAGTCCTACACCCAGCTCGTGCGCCTACCGATGTCAGCCATGAAAGGACAACTGCTCGCCGGTGGTCAGTTCGACTGGCCAGCAATCTCGCCGACGCCTCAGAAAAAAGATCTTCCCGACTACATCTTCTGGGGAGTCATTGACTGGCACTTCAGACATCAGCGTCCCCAGCAACTTGCACAAGCACTGGCCCGTGCCGGCCGCCGCGTTTTTTATGTCTCGGTAAACCTTGTTGACGATCCGCGCGGCGGTTTCAGCGTCGAGCAACTCGATAGCGACGGACACTTGTTTCAGATTAACCTGTACGCCAAAGGCGCGCCTGTGATCTACAACAACCCTCCAGGGGTGGACATTGCCGATCAATTGAAAGCGTCGATCGGCCAGGTCTTGAGCTGGGCCAGCTCCAGGCAACTGGTATCCATCGTTCAACACCCGTTCTGGTATGAAACCGCCGCTGTGCTACCTGACAGCGAAGTTGTGTACGACTGCATGGATCATCACGAAGGCTTCGGCAATGTCTCGGAGGAAGTGCTGTCCATTGAACGAGCTCTGATGCGCAATGCCGATATCACAGTGACTACTTCGACCTGGCTTGACGAGATCGTTAGCAAATACACGTCGAAACGGGTACTGATCAGAAATGCTGGGGAATTCGCTCACTTCGCCAGCAAGCCTACAGATATCTACATCGATCCGAATGGTAGCCAGATCATTGGCTACTACGGTGCGATCGCAGAATGGTTTGACCTGAATCTACTCGCCACGCTGGCAGAGTCGTTCCCAGAATGCACAGTGCTGATGATCGGTGCTGATACCGTTGGCGCAGCCGCGCAACTGGCCAGCTACAAAAACGTTGTCTTTACTGGAGAAGTTGCCTATAGCGAACTTCCCAAGTACCTGCATGCGTTCGATGTCTGCCTGTTACCGTTCAAGGTGATTCCTCTGACACTGGCTACCAACCCGGTGAAGGTCTATGAATACCTGAGCGCTGGCAAACCGGTCGTCTCGGTAGATCTGCCTGAAATTAAGCAGTTCGAAAACCTGGTGCAGGCAGCCGCCACCGCAGAGGAATTTGTTCTGGCGGTAAGGCGCACCCTCGCAGCCCCCGCCACCCCGGCAGAGGTGCAACTCCGTCAGCACTTCGCGCAGAATCAGACCTGGGCGCACCGCGCAGAGCAATTGATTCACCGGATCGAAAACGAACGCACGCTTCCCCGCGTCAGTGTGATCGTGGTGACCTACAACAATATTGAGCTGACCAAAGCCTGCCTCGCGAGCCTGGACGAACATACAAATCACCAAAACCTCGAAATCATCGTAGTGGACAACGCATCGGCAGATGGATCGCCTGCGTTTCTGAGCGAGTGGGTGGCCAAAGGCCCGGATCGTAAACTCATCCTGAACGACGACAACCGAGGTTTTGCTGCTGGCAACAACCAGGGACTGGCGATTGCTGACGGCGATTTTCTCGTACTGCTCAATAACGACACCTACGTCACACCGGGTTGGGCGCGCACGCTATACCGTCATATGCAGCGCAATCCAGGCATCGGCATACTTGGCCCCGTCACCAATAACATTGGTAACGAAGCCAAGATTCAGATCAGTTACAACTCCATGAATGAGATGCTCGTCGAGTCAGGAAAATACACCAGGAACCGGATCGGGAAAGTACAAAGACTGTATACCGCCGCGTTCTTTTGCGTGATGTTTACCCGTGAGACGTACGAGCGTATCGGCCCACTTGATGAGGCATTCGGCCGTGGTTTCTTTGAAGATGATGACTACTGCCGACGCGTCGAACAACTCGGCCTAACCATCAACTGCGCTGAAGACGTGTTCATTCACCACCACTTGTCCGCCTCGTTTAACAAAATGCGCAGTGCTGACCGGCAAGCCCTTTTTGACCAAAACAAGGCCACCTATGAGGCCAAATGGGGAGAATGGAAGCCCCATGCCTACAAGAATGACAAACGCTAAGCGATGAGTCGACTTTGAAGATTGAATGAGGTAGCCGAGTTATGAAAATCAAAATTATCTGCACAGTAGGTACGCGTCCTGAAGCCATTAAAATGGCTCCCGTGATTTTGGCACTCAAAGAGCAGCCATGGGCCGATGTGAAAGTACTGGCGACTGCCCAGCACCGCCATATGCTCGACCAGGTTCTTAACTTTTTCGGCATCACACCCGATATCGACTTGGACATCATGCGTCCGAATCAGGCTCTGACGACGCTGACGGCCAGATTGTTGCTGGCGCTTGATGAAGTCTTGCTCGCCGAGAAGCCGGATGTCGTTCTGGCTCAGGGTGACACCACGACGGTGATGACCATGGCGCTGGCATGTTTTTACCATCGCATTCCGTTCGGTCACGTTGAAGCTGGCCTGCGAACATGGGATATTCAGAACCCATTTCCGGAAGAAGCGAATCGCGTCATTGCAGGCCGCTTGACCCGCTGGCATTTTGCACCCACCGAAAGCTCGCGCCAGAACCTGCTCAAAGAGGGCGTTTCGGATAGCGACATTACTGTTACCGGCAACACGGTAATCGACGCACTAATGATGACTGCCTCAAAAGAACTTGAAATTGGTATCGAGATTCCTGAAGACAAGCGCCTGATCCTGGTTACCTCGCACAGACGAGAGAACTTCGGCGAACCATTCCGAAATATCTGCCGTGCACTGAAAACCATCGCAGAACGGAATCCGGATGTTCAGATCCTCTATCCGGTTCATCCGAACCCGAATGTAAAAGACGTTGCGATCGAGCTGCTTGGCGACTGCAGCAATATCAAGCTTTGTGATCCGTTGGATTACGCGCCATTCATCGCGGCAATGAAACGCTCTTATCTCATCATCAGCGATTCGGGTGGCGTACAGGAAGAAGCACCCGCCCTCGCCAAGCCTGTCCTGGTCCTGCGCGATGAAACAGAGCGCCCGGAAGCAGTCGAGATGGGCGTTGTAAAACTGGTCGGCCCCAACTACGACCAGATCGTCAACGAAGCACAAACACTGCTGGATGATCCTGAGGCCTACAACGCCATGGCTCGCGGGATCTCTCCTTATGGCGACGGCAAGGGCGCGGAACGCATTGTCGCGGTCCTGAAGGAGCACTTCGCTTAATGCAGTTGATTTATTTGTCGCCAGTTCCCTGGACCAGTTTTGCCCAGCGCCCCCAGAAATTCGTACGGTGGTTCCACGAGATCACTGGCGGCAAGGTGTTGTGGGTTGAGCCTTATCCGAGCAGGTTCCCTTCACTCTCTGACCTGAAGAAAAGATCAGTTAGTGACCGTATCGAGGGGAATCATGGTGAACCCTGGTTGACCGTATTGGCTCCTGGGGCTTTACCCCTGGAACCCCTGCCAGGCTCTGGCTTGATCAACGGGACACTGATGTGGAGAAGCGCCTTAGCCAAGCTTAAGAGTTTCTCCGCGGAAGCGGACACATTACTTGTGATAGGCAAGCCAACTGTCATTGCCCTGCAGATCATGAAGGCACTGCCTAAAGTTAAGTCGGTGTATGATGCCATGGACGATTTTCCATCGTTCTATGGGGGGTGGTCGAAAAAAGCCATGAGCTATCGCGAACTCGCGATCGTCAAAAAGGTCACTCACCTGGTCGTATCATCTACGGCGCTGAAGAACAAATGGGAGAGCGTTCGCTCAGAAATAAACGTTATCCCAAACGCTTTGGATGCCGATCTCCTGCCGCCCTCGAAGACGACCCCTATGCGCGAAGAACGTCGTATTCTAGGATATGTAGGCACTATAGGTGCATGGTTTGACTGGCCGTGGGTGATAGCGCTCGCCAACGCGCGTCCGCAGGACACCGTCTGCCTGATTGGCCCGCTCTATAACAGTCCTGAATCGGCCATACCAAGCAACATCGAATTTTTGCCCGCCTGCGACCACAAGCAAGCGCTAAATGCCATGCTTGGATTTGATGTGGCGCTGATACCCTTTCTTAAAACATCACTTACTGCGTCCGTGGATCCGATAAAATACTACGAATTCAAGGCACTTGGATTGCCCATCATTTCGACCAGTTTTGGAGAAATGGTGTACCGCGCCGCGGAAAAAGGTGTGTATTTAACGACAGAAGATACCGCGCTCAATGAGGTGGTGGAAAAAGCCCTGAAATACAAACCCGACACTGAAGAGATAGAGCTCTTCAGGCTGGAAAACAGCTGGCAAAAAAGATTTTCGAAAATGCCCATTATCAACTAAACACATGAAGCCTTGAGCGAAAACGCGATGACCGGCCTTCATGACCGGTCAATAGCGAACACTATCAGGCTACTTTCGGGCACCCGGTGTCGATGCTTTTTAGAGCAGAACTCGGCACTCCACCTCCCGCAACCAAAATAATAAATACTTCAGTTTTCGTTATCGTAAGGTTCTGGTAGGTCACGAACCTGCCTGAGTTCGAATCATCAATAATAGACTGAGACAGCACTTTCTTCACCGCTGCGTCATCGGCTAGTTCTTTACCATTCACTTGCTTATATATGGCAGCAATGGTATCGATGACTGCGAAGTCTTTCGAATGCGGCAGCAAAGCAGTGATAGGTTTTAAATTAGTCCGAATATAGGAAAATATTCTTTCCATCGACTTCTGTTGCTTACTCGTACAGGAGTCACTGTCGAATGAGCAAGCCGATACCGCGAGACAAGCCGGGACAATAGCCAGAAACTGACGTCGAGTTGTCATTACGCGCCTCCTTGAATATGCTCACCCAGCCGGATCGCCAGCGCTACGATAGTCATAGTCGGGTTACTGAACCCCCCGGTTGGAAATATCGAACTGCCAGCCACATATAGATTACTCACCCCGAATACTCGGCAGTTTTTATCCACCACTCCCTCTTCCGAATTACCCCCCATGCGCGTTGTGCCATGAAGATGGCCTACCGCTTGAACGGCCACCGGGGTTTCTGGCTCACTCCATACCTGCATGCATTGCGTTGAAAGCCACTTTTTGGCGGCGGCAACGATTGCTATTTGAGGGCCCAGATCAAGCTTCAAATGTCCGTCGTTCTTTCCTGCAATGACATCTGCATCAAGAACCGAATTATTGGCGACGGACATTTGCTCCATTCCCAGAGTGCACTGATAGAACTGAGGCTCTACCCCATGGATTGCGCGGTAATTGTTGGCGACCTCAAGTTCACTGGGTTCTAATCGGTCGGCATAGAACTTGACCAATTGAAAATTGAAATCGGTGAGGCTGTGCTTTTCAAGATAACGAGCGGTCGGCGCAATCGAAATAAACGTACGTGACCAATACTCAGGCTTATCAATCAGAGCAGCCGTTTCCGGAGAGAAAAGAACTTTACCAATGGAGTAGCAATGAGGGTGCTCATAAAAATAATTGCCTACAAAGGCTGCGCTCTTGTCCTGAAGCTTCAAACTCTTTTTCGAGCGCGCCAGCACGCGGGCATTGCCAACCGCTCCACCTGCCAGAACGACTTCTTTAGTACATTTTACTTTTTTGAGCCCGGCGGGTGTTGATACAACAAGGCTTGTCACCTTTCCACCTTGGCTTTCAAAAAAATCGACAGTCGCATTTGTGACAAGCGTGATCAGCCTGGAAGCTGCTACATGCTCTTTTAAAGTGGTTTCATAGCGAGTAGGGGGAGAGAAACCAAAAGGTTTAGCCACCAGATCGGTTTTGTCAGAGATTAGAATATCGTCTACCAACGCACGTTCACCGCCCTCGATTTGAAGCCAGTCACTGGCCTTGCGATAGAACGGGAGTAATTCGCTTTTCTCAATGGGCCACGCCGGATATCCAGCAAGGTCTTTTCTCGAAAAGTTCAGTGAGCGTAATGTAGTGCACCATCCGCCCCACACACTGGAAGCTCCGCCAGGTTCACGTCGAACATGGAGTTGAGCATAACTTTCAGAAACGCCGTAATCGGCTTTCGCAATAGTTTCGGAAGTGATTTTCCACTCTTTTTGCCCCGGCCCAGAACCAGATTCAAACAGAGTGCAAGGAATACCTCTAGACTCTAATGTGTAAGCGGCGGCAAACGCAGCCAGACCTGAGCCTACGATTATAACGTCTGGAGAATTCTCTCCCCGCTTCAAAAACTCCGGAAATTCGACGACCATGACAGCTTCGCTATAAATTTATGAATCCAGAATAGTAGCACAGGATCTATACTAGTCACACACGGTGTGCCAATAGTGACGGTAGATCGATACTAGGCATCACCGCGCTCACCCCGAAGCGAGCCTGCTACTTCCAATTACTAGGCTTGACAAAACATATTTCGTTAAAATGACATGAGGCAGATCCTCCGCCTCGCCAAGGAAACGTGCATCTACCCGTACGCAGCTCTGCCAGCAAAGCCGCGCTGGACTGGAAAGACGCTCGCCCGCACCAACTATTTAGCTTGATTCGGCCTCCCCGAAAAAAGTGACACGCAACGGTGAAAAGATTATGATGCCTACAACTACGCCGGACGTTTCAGCGTCGCCTTGTATTGCGAACAGGAATTTAAAGTGGCAGCACAACAGAAAATTGCAGTGGTCATCCCTTGCTTCAAAGTAAAGTCTCAAATATTGGATGTCATTTCAAATATCGGCCCTGAAGTTGATCGCATTTACGTTGTGGATGATTGTTGCCCGCAGAACTCAGGCGCTTATGTTGAAGAAAATTGCAGTGATGATCGCGTCGTTGTGCTGTACAACCCTGTAAATCTTGGCGTAGGCGGAGCCGTCATGAATGGCTACAGTGCCGCTATCCAAGATGATATGTCGATCATTGTCAAAGTCGACGGTGACGGCCAAATGGACCCTCGCTTGATCCGGCAGTTTGTTGCCCCGATTGTAAGTGGCGAAGCCGACTACACTAAAGGCAACCGCTTTTTCGATCTTGAAGAAATACATGCAATGCCCAAGATGCGTTTATTTGGTAATGCGGTTTTATCATTCATGACCAAATTGTCTTCGGGCTACTGGGACCTGTTCGACCCTACCAATGGTTTTACAGCGATCCATCGAGACGTTGCAAAGCACTTGCCATTCGGCAAGATAAGCAATCGCTATTTCTTTGAAACGGATATGCTCTTCAGGCTTAACACCTTACGAGCGGTCGTCATCGATATACCGATGGATGCAAAATACGGAGACGAAGAAAGCAACCTTAAAATATCAAAAATCGTCGGCGAGTTCCTGCTCAAGCATACAAAGAACCTGTCAAAACGGATTTTTTATAATTACTACCTTAGAAATATGTCACTGGCCTCGCTGGAACTGCCGCTGGGGCTTGTAATGTTATTGGCAGGAACCTGCTTCGGGATAAGTCATTGGATTACATCCATTACGTCAGGCGTCCCTACGGCAGCAGGCACTGTGATGTTATCGGCACTCCCTATTATTCTTGGCACGCAACTGATTTTAGCCTTTATTGGTCATGATGTTTCATCCGTTCCCAAACGACCATTCCACTTAAAAATGCAATTTCGGCGTTAATCAATTTAGGAGTATTATAAATTTATGACTTGCTTAATTGCTTTTATTTATATTTTTGGCGTCGCTGCGGGTCAGATCTTGTTTAAGATGAACGCATCATCACTATATAAAACGGGCAATTTTTTGACATAACAACCTTCAAGAGCGACTCAGTCCACAGTATTCCGTCGGTATCGCTCCGATCATCAGCGGTATTGGTATTATCGTCGCTATTAGATCGTAATGTACTCAACTATTAAAAAACACTGGCAGCTTTCAGATGTCTAAGACCGCGTCTCCTTCTTCAATGCTCATCATTGGCGTTCTATTGATTTTCGCATTGAGCATTCCCGCCTTGGTAGCACACTACTCACCCACACTTCCTTTTCACTGGAACGTACCGCTGCTTTTAGATGCTGCCTGCTGGACACTGGGCGTACTTGCAATTGCTGCAGCATTCAAAACAATTAACTCTGGCTGCTCGCGCCAAGCCTTACTGGCATTGCTATTTATATATGTTGTCGTAGGTATAGGCATCGCAAGCACATTGGCGGTTATTTATTTCATTGTATCGTCTTACTTGCTTGGTCGACTGGCCTTGCAGCGGGTATCAACAGATACGCTAGCGGTAGCACTATTCGATCGTGCGTTGCTCGTTGGGATCGGTCTCTACGTTTGTCTGTTTAGTGTGTTAATCCATTTTCCGATCAATCACCAGATAGTCTATCTGGCAATCCTGACCGTTCCTTTTCTGCTTCTGAAAAAAAAAGAGAAAAGAACTGTTGTATTGAATGCATTGCGCAGCAATATTTCATCAAGAGTAACGGCACTTCAACAGGTACCCTTCGGAACGGTAGTAGCTCTGGTTTTACTCATTGGCTATGTTTCCAGATTCAGCTTTTTCCCCTCTATTGGTTTTGACGATAACGTATTACATCTAAGAATGTGGACGGAACTGACTCAGTACCATTTCTACAGTTTCGATATCGAACATCAGATCTGGTCTGTCGCCCCATTTGCCATAGATCTCCTGCATTCGATCATTTCGCTGGCGTCAAACTCAGATGCGAGAGGGGCACTAAACATTGCAATGCTAGGGCTGCTCCTTCGCGCGGTGTGGATAATATCGTCCTGCTTTCTCGACAATCGTCTCGATAAGGCCCTTGTCCTGCTACTATTCTGCAGCACCCCCATACTCTCCACCCTTCTGACCTCGCTGCAAACTGAGTTGCTGCTGGCACTTATGGTCACGATGGGGGTGAAGGTGCTGCTGGAGGAAAAGGGGGGGGACGCCAATACCAGATCGCTCGCGATTTTGGCTGCCGCATCATTGTGCGTCGCAACCAAACTACCCGGCATGGTTTTGGGCCTTATGCTATTAATAGCATACGCTCCTTTACTTTTTCGTGAAAAAATAAACTTAAAGGCCGATGATAAGCATCGCCGACTTGCGTTTTATATACTGCTTTTATTTGTACTTGCTTACACTGCAGTGCAGTCATATGCCTATTCCTGGTTGGTGTCAGGCAACCCGCTATTCCCCCTGTATAACGAAATATTTAAATCCCCTTATTTCGCCATACGAAATTTTTCGGATCCACTATACCAAAAGGGGTTTTCATTGCAGAGCTTCTGGTCCATTTTTTACAATACCAGCGCTTACTATGAATCAAAAAATTTTGTTGCCGGCTTTCAGTATCTCTATCTGTTGCCGGTCGGCCTTATCGCACTGATTGCTAGCAAGAAAACAAGCGTTCGAATCAAACTGATCCTGATAGTGCCGACACTGGGTTTTGGGCTAATTATGTTTGCCGCCTCTCAATATTGGCGGTATCTGTTTCCTGTCGTGCCGCTTGCGAGCGTGATTGTAGGTTTTCTTCTGTACCGGCTCGGTAGTGTTTGCGAAGGGGCGGCGAGTGGAACCTGGATCATTAGAGCTGTTTTTGTGTTCTTTATCGCAACTAATGTCTTTTTCCTCCCTGGAGTTACGTGGTATTTCTCTATCCCCCCTCAGTTTTCCTATACAACACAAGGCAAGGCAAGGATGACCGACGCCGTTGCTCCTTCCAAGTCTCTCACCGCATATCTGAGTAAAGACGCTAAAAATCCGACTGTGCTGTACGATCCCAATGCATCGTTGGGAGCGACGCTTCTCGGAAAACCGATTTATACGAACTGGTACTCTCCGAAACAGCGAGATGAGTATGACCAGATCAAAAGCAAAGCAGATGTTCTATCCCTGCTTGAGCGTAATCACATAGAGTATGTCGTATGGGACTCCACTCTATTGGCCACTCGAGTCAATCGCAATGCAATGCTACAGTTCTTGACCCTGCACGGCCAGCCGATCTATCAAGCCGGCCCGCTTATAGCGTACAAAATTTCAGCCGATGAGGTTCGTTATAAGCCATTTTTTGACATACACACTCAGGCTCTCGCGGCCCCAGAGGCGACCTCCACGCATTCATTGATGGCAGATACCAGGCCAAGAGTCATCGCGACGATCGCGATCAGCAATGCAAAATCCGCAAAATATGACGTGGCCTTCGAGTGCTCCGACTCAAGTGGTTCGTTTATTGCGCAGATTAATTGGAATGTAATGCCCGTCTACTACAAACTGATTCCGTGTGTGAAAGGCCGAGTAAACTTCACAGAAACCTTGCCCATTCCACAGGGCGCAACCAGTGGCGACATTTATGTCACCGCTAGAGACCGAGAAAGCGTTGAGGTGGTCGATTTAAGTATTGGCCTCAACTAAAAAATAATTACCCCATACTGCTTCTGCTTTGGGTTTTGACGCCGAAGTGGGTAGTGGGGTACGTATTTCGGGGGGAAGGTCAAAGGATGCTTACAATCTCCCCCAATTATCTAAAGACGCTTTTCTGTCCAATCAGTATCATCAATCATTTCGCGTCTGCACTCGCATCATTCAGAGTCATCGAAATGGTTGGTAGGTCAATTCTTGTCACCGGGGCGAGCGGTTTCCTGGGGGCTTCGCTGGTCAGGCACCTGGCGTCATCCGAGGCTTTTTCAGTCAGGGCGCCTGTCAGAAATACGCGTTTTTGTTTTCCCGCGTCGGTAGAGGTTCTGCCTATCGCGGATCTTGATGCGTCGACGAGCTGGCAGCACGCGTTGCCTGGCGTGGAGGTTGTGGTGCATGCGTCCGCACGGGTGCATGTGATGAGCGAGGCCGCGCAGGATCCTTTGGTTGAGTTTCGCAAGGTGAATGTCGAGGGCACGCTCAATCTTGCGCGTCAGGCCGCTGCGGCTGGGGTCAAGCGATTCATTTTCATCAGTTCGATCAAGGTCAACGGTGAAAGCACTTCGCCTGGTAAGCCGTTCTCGGCAGAGGATGCGCCTGCGCCTGTCGACGCTTATGGTATTTCCAAGCTGGAGGCCGAACAGGGCTTGTATGCACTGGGTGCATCGACGGGTATGGAGGTGGTCATTATTCGTCCGGTTCTGGTGTACGGTCCGGGCGTGAAGGCGAATTTCTTGAGCATGATGCGTTGGCTGTCCAGGGGGATTCCATTGCCGTTGGGCGCCATTCATAACCGTCGCAGCCTGGTCGCGTTAGACAACCTGATTAGCCTTATCGTTATTTGTATTGATCATCCGCGCGCGGCCAATCAGACTTTTTTGGTCAGCGATGGTGAGGATGTTTCCACCTCTGACCTGTTGCGCAAGCTGGCCTGTGCGCTGGGCAAGCCTGCGAGGCTGTTGCCGATACCGGGCTGGTTAATGCAAGGCGCTGCTGCTTTGCTGGGGCGCCGAAATGTGGCCCAGCGGTTGTTCGGGTCCTTGCAAGTGGATATCAGCAAAAACCGAACGTTATTGGGTTGGACACCTCCGGTCACTCTTGATCAGGGTTTAAGACTGACTGCACACCATTTTCTGGAATCACGTCATTCATGAGTTATTGGTGGCTTACCCCCGCAATCGCTGTTGTATCGTTTTTTCTAACCGCCGCTCTGCGCCGCTACGCGCTCGCCCGGAGCCTGTTGGATATCCCTAACGCCCGCAGTTCTCATTCTTTGCCTACGCCCCGGGGTGGTGGGGTGGCCATTGTGTTGGCGTTTCTATTGTCCCTTGGGGTTTTGTTTTCGCTGGGGGTACTGACGCACGCCACGTTTTTAGCCGCGAGTGGTGCTGGGGTGCTGGTCGCGGTTATTGGTTTTATGGATGATCATGGGCACATTGCCGCCAGGTGGCGTTTGCTGGGGCATTTTGCCGCGGCAGCGTGGGCGTTATTTTGGCTTGGCGGGCTGCCAGCGATCAGTGTGTTTGGTCTGTCGATTTCGTTTGGTTGGCTCGGGCAGGTGCTTGCGCTTTTTTACCTGGTCTGGATGCTCAACCTTTACAACTTCATGGACGGTATCGACGGTCTGGCCAGTGTCGAGGCGGTCTGTGTGTGTCTGGGGGCTTGCCTGCTGTATGGGTTGACTGGGCACGGCGACTTGATGTCGGCGCCTCTGTTGCTTGCGGTGTCGGTGGCAGGGTTTTTGTGCTGGAATTTCCCTCCTGCCCGAATTTTCATGGGCGATGCGGGCAGCGGGTTCCTGGGCATGGTGCTTGGAGTGCTGTCTTTGCAGGGCGCCTGGGCGGCGCCTCAGCTACTCTGGGGGTGGCTGATCTTGTTGGGGGTGTTTATTGTCGATGCTACCTTTACGTTGAGTCGCCGCTTGGTACGGGGTGACAAAGTGTATGAGGCTCATCGCAGTCACGCTTATCAGTTTGCTTCTCGCCGCTACGGCAGGCATCTGCCTGTCACCTTGGCCGTGGGGTTGATTAATCTTCTTTGGTTGCTGCCTATCGCTGTGGCGGTCGCCTGTTATGGGCTGGATGGAACGCTTGGGCTGATAGTGGCCTATGTGCCGCTGGTGTTATTGGCGGTGAAATTTCATGCCGGCGAGCTGGAAACTCCCGGTCGCGGAAATTAAGTATCGTTGCAGTTGTCGTATCGTCACCGATGATAAATTGCAAAGGTACGTATAATGGCCGCGGCTAATGGACACGAGGCCTATGGCCCTCAGGAGCTGACGATTTATGGATAAAATACGTGATTTTCTGGTGGGGCTGCCGAGACAGCAGAAGCGGCTGATACAGGTCTGTACGGATGTCGTGCTGGTCTGGGTTGCGCTGTTGCTGTCGTTCGTCGTTCGTTTGGGGATCGAGGATGTGACTCATCCCCTGTTCCAGCACACGTTTTTATTTATCGCGGCCCCCGTGGTGGCGATCCCGCTGTTTATCCGTTTCGGCATGTACCGGGCGGTGATGCGCTATTTCGGCAATGACGCGTTGATTGCCATCATCAAGGCAGTCAGCCTGTCTGCCCTGATACTTGCGTTTGTCGTTTACTGGTCCAGCAATCATGAGCCCGTCGTGCCGCGCTCGATCATCTTCAATTATTGGTGGTTGAGCATGGTGATCATCGGCGGGCTGCGCCTCGCCATGCGCCAATTCTTCTTGGGTCACTGGTTTTCGGGTGCCCAGCATGTTCCGTTCACCAGTCGTGACGACGGTCTGACCAAGGTTGCGATCTATGGGGCAGGTGTTGCGGGTAATCAGCTGGTTGCTGCCTTGCGGATGGGGCGAGTCATGCGCCCAGTGGCGTTTATTGATGATGATCCCAACATTGCTGAGCGGGTGATTGCTGGCTTGCAGGTGTACAAACCCAAGCATATCAAGCAGATGATTGATGTCACCGGCGCAACCGAGCTGTTACTGGCACTGCCGTCCTCAACCCGTGCGCGGCGTCGGGAGATTCTCGGTTATCTGGAAGGCTTTCCACTGCACGTACGTAGCGTGCCGAATTTCACGGACCTGGCCAGTGGCCGGGTTAAGGTCAGTGATATTCAAGAGGTGGACATCGGAGATTTGCTGGGTCGCGATGCTGTACCTGCTCAAGAAGAGTTGTTGGAGCATTGCATTAAAGAACAGGTCGTATTGGTGACCGGGGCAGGTGGGTCGATTGGCTCCGAGTTGTGCCGACAGATCGTCCATCTCGGCCCCACAAAATTGCTGCTGTTCGATCACAGTGAATTCAATCTTTACAGCATTCTTGGCGAGCTTGAGCAGCGCATTGCTCGCGAGTCGCTGGCTGTCGAGGTATTACCCATTCTGGGGTCGGTGCAGCACCCGTGGAAACTTCTCGATGTGATGAAGACGTGGGACGTGGATACGGTTTACCACGCTGCCGCCTATAAGCATGTGCCCATGGTTGAACACAATATCGCCGAAGGCGTATTGAATAACGTGATGGGTACGCTCTACACCGCCCAGGCTGCCCTGCAGTCCGGGGTTTCGAATTTTGTGTTGATCTCCACAGACAAGGCAGTGCGCCCGACGAATGTGATGGGCAGCACCAAACGCCTTGCGGAGCTGACGTTGCAGGCGTTGAGCCGAGAAGTGGCGCCCGTACTGTTTGGCGACAAGGCCAACGTCTCTCAAGTCAATAACACGCGGTTTACGATGGTTCGGTTTGGTAACGTATTGGGCTCGTCAGGCTCGGTTATTCCGCTGTTCCATAAGCAAATCAAAAACGGTGGGCCACTCACGGTCACTCATCCCAAGATTACACGTTACTTCATGACTATCCCTGAAGCCGCTCAGTTGGTTATTCAGGCGGGTTCCATGGGGCAGGGGGGGGATGTGTTCGTACTGGACATGGGCCAGCCGGTGAAAATTATTGAACTCGCAGAGAAGATGATCCACTTGTCAGGACTGAGCATTCGTTCGGACCGAAACCCTGAAGGCGACATAGAGGTGGAGTTTGTCGGGCTGCGTCCTGGTGAGAAGCTCTATGAGGAGTTGCTGATTGGGGAGAATGTCGCCGAGACACAGCACCCGATGATCATGTGTGCCAATGAGGATCACCTGAGTTGGGATCAGCTGAAAGTAAGGATTGCGGATTTACTGGGGGCTGTTGAGACCAATGATTGCGAGCACGTGCGTCAATTGCTTCGCGAGGTGGTAAGCGGCTACAGCCCGGAAGATGGGATTGTCGACTGGATGTACCAGCAACGGCATAAAGAGCCGCTATAAATTTTCAGCCAACCGCTTCACCCTGGTGGGTCAGGTACTCCGGGCAGAATCGATAAGGTCTATGCGTTTGAAATATAAGAGGTAAATTTTCGAAGATCTGTAGGAGCTGACTTGTCTGCGAAGGCCATTCGATGAGATCAGTCAGGCACACCGCGTTGCGGCTTTCGCAGACAAGTCAGCTCCTACGGGGATCAGCGTTTGGCTGGAAACCGCACTCAATAAAAACATTATTATTCAATGGCTTACGATTTTCTGTAGGAGCTGACTTGAACTGGCCTAATGATTCTGGACACCTTCATCGGGCGCTATGATGGCGCCCAAATCAGAGGTGTAAATTGACTAAAGCCATGCGGGTTTCCTACTCCACCGAGTTCAAGCTCAAGGCTGCTGCCTTGGTGTTGGACGAGAATAAGTCTGTCCAAGATGTCTGCGCCAACATGAATATCGGTCTGACCGCACTGCGTCGGTGGGTTGATCAGTTGCGCAAGGAGCGTCAGGGAAAAGCGCCAGTCGGAACCAAGGCAATCACACCTGAGCAAAAGCGTATTCAACATCTCGAAGCCCTTCTCAAGCAAAAAGACATGGACATCGAAATCTTAAAAAAGGCTGGTGCTCTCCTGCTGTCGGACTCCAAAGATCGTTTGTACTGATCGAAGGGCTGGGCGAGCATTACGGCATTAAACGTTGTTGCCGGGTATTGGAAGTCAACCGCAGCAGCTTCTATGACTGGCTCAGTCGTCGTGGCCGAGTTAACAAGCAACGAGAGCAGCTCAAGGTCGCCGCCGTTAAAATACATACAACTTCACGAGGGGCTGCGGGCACAAGGATGCTGTCCAAGGCGTTGCAGGCGCAGGGTCATCAGGTGGGACGTTACATGGCCCGCAGCTTGATGAGGGAGGCCAATATCGTCAGTCATCAACGTCGACCGCACAAGTACAAGTCCTCCGGTACAGAAGCGCTGATAGCTCCCCATGAGCTCAAACGCAAGTTCAAGGTTGAGGCCACGAACCAGGTATGGCTCGGCGATATAACGTACATAAAAGCCGGTAAACGATGGTTGTATTTGGCGGCTGTATTAGACCTGTATGCCCGTCGTATCGTGGGCTGGGCGCTATCGATGATCTCCGATGCCACGCTGGCCTGTGAGGCGTTGAAGATGGCTGGCGAGCTTCGGGGACGGCCTAAGCAAGTTCTGTTTCACTCGGATCAGGGTTGTCAGTACACCAGCCACAAATTTCGCGACGAACTGACAGCGCTGGAAATGGGGCAAAGCATGAGTCGTAAAGGCGAATGCTGGGATAACGCACCTATGGAGCGTTTTTTTGGAAGCTTGAAGTCAGAGTGGGTACCCCCTGAGGGCTATGCCACGGAAGCAGAAGCGCGAGCTGATGTAATGAGCTATTTGATGTACTACAACCGCACCAGACTCCACAGCTATAACGGTTATCAATCACCGATAGCTATGGAGCAAATGGCGGCGTAAACCTTAACAGGTGTCCAGAATTACTTGACCAGTTCAACTTGTCTGCGAAGACCATTCAATGAGATCAGTCAGGCACACCGCGTTGGCTGGAAACCGCACTCAATAAAAACATTATCATTCAATGGCTTACGATTTTCTGTGGGAGCTGACTTGTCTGCAAAGACCATTCAATGAGATCAGTCAGGCACACCGCGTTGCGGCTTTCGCAGACAAGTCAGCTCCTACGGGGATCAGCGTTTGGCTGGAAACCGCACTCAATAAAAACATTATCATTCAATGGCTTACGATTTTCTGTAGGAGCTGACTTGTCTGCGAAGACCATTCAATGAGATCAGTCAGGCACACCGCGTTGCGGCTTTCGCAGACAAGTCAGCTCCTACAGGCCTCCGGCCAAGATCGAGATCCAGTTTGCTGCGCGACGGCGCGGCGTGGCAGAAGGGACGACAGGCCTCTGGCCAGAATCGAGACCTAGTTTGCAGCCTGGCTGTCTCCTTCAGGAATCAGACGACGGGTTTTACCTGTTCGCGCCAATAATCCAGAAGTTCGCGCAAGGTCTGCTCCAGTGAAAGGGTGGGTTGCCATCCTGTGGCCTCCTTGAGGCGCTGATTACTGCCTGCCGCCACTGGAATGTCCGAAGGCCGTATACGTTGCTGATCGAGTTTGACCTCGATCTGCGCGTCGCTCAGGGATAGCAGCAGATCAAGCACGTCACGAATTTTATGCGAGCGGCCACTGGCGATATTCATGCACCGCGGATAGTCGGCTCTGTCGGCCAGCTTCAGGAGTTCGAGGTAAGCGCTGCACACATCCTGGACGTCGAGAAAGTCCCGACTCGCTTGCAGGTTGCCGACCTTGAGGACGGGCGCTTGCTGGCCAGACTCGATCAAGGCGATCTGCCGGGCAAAGGACGCGGTGACGAAGTCAGCTGATTGTTGCGCGCCGATGTGGTTGAAGGGCCGGGCGATGACGCCTTTGAGGCCCTGACGAAAATACTCCTGGAACGCGCTTTCGGCGGCCATTTTGCTTGCCCCGTAAGGGTTCAGCGGTTCACAGCGGGTCTGTTCGTCAACGGGTTGTCCTGATTTGAACGCCGCCCCATAAACTTCCGATGAACTGGCGAACAGCACGAAGGCTTCGGGAGCGTGCAGTCGCATCGCTTCGAGCAGGTTCACGCTGCCCATCACGTTGGTCTGCCAGGTTAGAAGCGGTTCGCTGAAACTGGTGGGCACGTGAGAAATGGCGGCCAGATGCACGATATGTGACGGTTGCACCCGAGCGACGACCTGAGCCAGACCGTGGGCGTCACGGATGTCGCAAGTGACCTGTTCGTCCGCGCGGCTGTCCACCCCCTGTGACTGGCTGCTCAGGGCGACGACATGGAACCCGGCATTTTGCAGCCGGGCCGTCAGTAGTTTGCCAACAAAGCCGTTAGCGCCTGTCAGCAGCAAGCGAGACATCAATGCCTTCTCCATCCGCACGGGGTATGAGTCCAGGTGGGTCGAGCCAGTCGGTCAGTGCCAATTGCAGGTTTTGACAGTCATAACGCTGCAGATTGCGTCGACTAGCGGCGGTCTTCTCCCAGCGTATCAGGAATATTGGACCGCGCTTGGGCGATCACTGGCTGCGGGGAGTTGATGCTGGCGTGGGCGCGACGTCGCACGATGTGTTCAGTGACGGAGTTTGCGGTTAGTTACGTTTATGCCAACAGTTTGACAGGTACTGGCTGGGCTTCACTGCTTGCGGATGGCAAGTCGGTAGCTCTCTCGTGGGTATTACGTTTACCGCTCCGGATCAGGCTCAGCGCAAATAGGGTACCTATCAGCGAAATAACGCCCCAACCGATAAAAAAAGTGACCATTTGTAGCTCCCGACTCGGTGAGTCTCCGTCTGGACAACGCTGAAATGAACCGTCGTTCGGTGCATTCAAGACCTTGCCCTAAATCTACATCGAAAAGTGAGTTGTACAAGTCAAAATATCACTTTCTTATCGCCAGAAAAACGGCATGGCGGTGTTTTTCTGGTTCGTTCTGACTAGTGCGTGGCGGTAAATTGGCGAATTTTGTGCGCGATGGTTTTTTGACTATTATTAAATGAGTAGTCTCATGCAGTTAGCAAGGGTGATGAGCAGATAAAGGATTTGGCGACATAATTACGGCGGAAGCGTCGAAAAAACGTTGATAAAAAAGTAATGAGGTTCGCGCCCTTGAATGCCAGCGCTTGGATAGGGTCAAAACGGCTATGGTCGCGCTAGCGGGCACTTTGGGGAGGCAGATCATTCGCAGTGTAAGAAATGTTGCCTTGGAACACTGACGATACGCTCTGCTGCCTTGCCATCGCCATAGGGAGAAACCCCACGAGCCATGGCCTTATAAGAGTCAGGATCAGCGAGCAAACGCTGCGCCTGTTCGATAATGGTGTCCCGATTGGCGCCTACGAGCTTGACCACTCCTAGGTCGACGGCTTCCGGTCGTTCGGTTTCTTCCCACAGTACCAAAACCGGTTTGCCAAGCGCCGGTGCTTCTTCCTGCACGCCGCCGGAATCGCTAATGATCAGTCACCAGAATCAGGCGTTTGCTTGAATCCTGGTCGATATCGAGTGGCAGTGTCCGCGCAGCAGTCGTCAGCAAAGCATCGATGACGGTATTGCCCGTCATGGTGATATCAGTTTGGGCTACGCGTTCGCGCAGTAGGTTGTCCATCGAACCCTGAGTCGGCGCGAAATGCCAACGGGCCAGTTTCCCGGCAATCACTCTGTTGGCTTCTTCGGGGAATGGGCTGTGCATGTCGCCGGTGCGCAGGCCTGCTTCGATATGGCCAAAGGGGATTCGCAAATAGAAACAGGCCAATGCCGCGCTCATCACTGTTGTCGTGTCACCTTGAGCCAGCACTACATCCGGTTTCTCGGACTGCAGGACGCCATCCAGATCCAGCAGTAATCGAGCGGTCAGAGTCGTCAATGACTGATTGGGCCGCATGATGTCCAGATCTATATCGGGAGTAATACCAAAAAACTCGAGCACCTGATCAAGCATGCCGCGATGCTGAGCCGTGGCCAGCACCCGGCAATTGATATTTCCTTCGACCTGAAGGGCCTTGATCACGGGAGCCATCTTGATGGCTTCAGGGCGCGTACCAATGATGCAGAGTACCTATTCCCTTCTTTCCTATACCTGTGTGGCAAGTGAGCGCCCTATCCGGTCCGCGTTGGCCATGATAGTCAGTGTGTGTGACTTTTCTGTAAGGCTTGGCAGGCAGGCCCCGTCGACGAGGTGTACGCCTGGGAGTCCCACCACTTCTCCAACATTGTTCGTCTGTCCAAGCTTGGGTGTCGAACGCATGGGCAGGGTTCCCGCATAGTGGATATCTGCCCCCGGTTTGCCGACAGTGAAGCTCATAGGCATCAATACGGCGCCCATTTTCCAGTAGATTTTACGCAGTATTGCCTCGGCGTTTTTCATTACGTCGCCCGTCTCGGGTTGCAGAGCACCCTCGATCCGAAGCGAACCATCAGTGCTCAGTACGACGGTGTTGTTGGACAAGTGGCCCGGAAGGAAGATATTTCCGACCAGGCAAGAACTGAGGAGGTTTTTCAGCAGTTCGACACTGTAGCGCTTGCTCATGGGAACACGACTAACGAACTCGGACATCGGCAAGCCTGTGGTGCTGAACGTTGAACCGAAAGCGGTAGTGCCTGAAGTAAGATCAAGTGCGAACGACAACTGGCCAAGGCCGAATGTCGAAACTCTTGGGGTGCCTAGCATCCTAGGTAGCCAAAGCAGGAAGGCAGCTGTGGGCGACGACAGCAGCGGTAGTGGTGCTGAGTAGTCAAGGTGTTTGAGGGCGAGCCTGGTCGATGCCAGAGTGCCTGCAGCCAGAAGAAGCCGCCGACTGGAAAAGCGCCTGGATGAACGTTGATCGGTAATTGTCCATGAACCTTCATGCCGATGGAGATCGTTCACCAAAAAGTCTTGAACGTGCTGAAATCCCGGGTACTGCTTGAGCTTTGGAAGCTCTTGTGACGCGGAGTACAACGCCTGATTCTGACAACCCCACAGACAGTTTCCGGACAGATCGCAGGCCTTTCGTTCTTCCAGATTTTGACTCAAGGCAGCTACCCGCGAGCGGCCAAGGCGAAAACCGAGACTGGGGAAAGACTGCCTGTGCCGGGTGTAGTTATCGAGCAATCGTCGGTGCAATTTATCCAGAGGCAAGGGTGGCTGTGACCATTCATCGAGACCAAAATAGTCTGAGAGGTCGTCATAGGCCTGACCACTGATGCCCATACGCCGAGAGACTGTCTCGTAGGACTTCTCCATATCTGCGTAGTCGATGGAGCATCCAGGAAAGTCACTGGCAGGAAGGCGTGCGACGCCGCAGCCCCATGCGTTCGACAGGCCGCCGGTTGCCAGCGATCCTATACCGATGAAGTTGTTTGTCTCTATGCGATTGGCTGCGCTAAACCCCTGAAAGACATGCGCATGGGTCGGGGTCTTTAGTTTGGGTGACACCGCATCGAGTTGGTTCAGGGCGTGGAAGTCCTCGCCTATCATCCATTTCCACTGATGTTTGTCGTTCGTCCTGCTGGTAAGAAACGGGGCGGTTGGCACGGCGCATGAGTCTGAGGCGGCTTGGGCATCCACCATGAGCACTTTCAGTCCCGCTTTAACGAGCGGATAGGCTGCTGAGGTGCCAGCCGGACCACTGCCTACAATAATGACATCGAACTCAGGCTTCACGCTTGATCACTTTCAAGAAATAGATGACGAGCAAGGGGGCTGCACACCAGTGCGAATACCCGCCACGTAAGCTCTTTAAACGCAGTCAGTCCCAGCGCTATCAGGATCGCGAAGAAATTACCCTGATGTGGGGAGCCTAAAAACACTTTTGCTCCCTGGGGGCTGGCCTCGGCGATGCTGATTGCAACCTGCAGCCGCCAGGATAATTCCCGACCATAAGGCTGCTTCAGGAAGCTGTCATTATCGAGTAGGGTCAGGAGAGCCGGCCAGCGCACTATCAAGCGTGAGCTGATCACCTTTTGCGTTCTGCCTGCGCGCTCCAGGGCGCTTGCGTAACGGCGAACCAGGCTTTGTTCCGGGCGGCTCTTAAGTAGGTAGCTCAACAGCACAATCCCCTCCAGGAGTAATTGCCTGCGTTGACCGCGACCTGAACGATGCATGCCATGAGCAAGCGGTCGAAGCTCCATACCTAGTCGTCGCAATGACATCTCGGTGTCCATGTACGGTAGGTTGATGAGTGAAAAAATACGGTCGAGGCCAAGTTTTGCGCTCGTGGATTGCCCTAATAGCAGGCCGAGCAGTTTGATGGGCGCCACCGGGAAGGGCACTGGAAGGCGAACTGCGTTTATACGGTTGTCTGCGATCGACATGAGAAAACGACCAAAGGAAACCGGTTGCACAGAGCCCAGATTAAAAGTCTCTGCGCGAATATCTTCCCGCTCGATGATGGTCAGTATCGAGGCCGCAAGGTCATCGACATGCACGGGTTGCACCGGGGGGGCGGGAAGAAGTATCGGAATGATTGGAAAGCGACGAATCAGCCCTGACAACATTCCAAAAAGTCCGAGTTCGGGTCCGCCATATACTTGCCCCGGTCTGATCACGACCCCGCCAGCGGCCAGCACTTCTTGCTCGATGCGCCATTTCGTTCGCCCATACGCGCTAGGGGCTGTACAGGCAGCAGTCTGGCTGGAGATGAAGATGAACTTGGCCGAGGCTTGCGTAGCGCAGCGGATCAACGCTTGAGCTGCCCGTACCTCGTCCTCTGAGGAAATGTGCGCACTTTTCGAAGTATCCGCAGCCAGGTGGACAAAGGCCTGGATCCCTGCCGGGCAATCAGGTGCGGACCCCTGCAGGTCATACGCCAGCCACGTATAGGCCGAGGGGCATGGCTTTCGTGTAGCGGAAATGATTTCGTGCCCTTTTTTCACGGCCAAGGCCGCCAGCCGCTGTCCGATATAACCTGTCGTTCCGGTTATGAGTACCTTCATAGTCATAAGCTATCAGGTCCATTGGGTCGAGCTGGCTTGGTCGCATCAATATGAAATACGAACAATTTGCTTATCCAGTAGGTGGAGAATGCGCAGGCTACGTCCGAGACAAACTTGACGGGGGTGGGGCTATTAATGACATACAGGGCTGCGGCAAACAAGGCCGATGAAAATGGAATGTTGATGGCGAGTAAAGAGAAGTAACGGATCGCTTGTACTTTACTGCTGCCACGGGTGGATTTGAACGTAAAGTGCCGATGTAAAAAGAACGCAAAGATTCCCCCGATGAACTTGCCTGCAATATTGGCCAGGACCGGCTCATCGTTGAATAACAAAATCAATAAGAGAAAGGACCCCATGTCCAACGCATACACCAAAAGCTGGATGATGCCGTACTTGATAAGCGTCAACATTTTTTCCTGATAACCACGACAGGGTGGAGTGCAAGAATACGCCTCCAGGCCCGCGCTGCCATCGACGTCTCGTGTCTTAAGAGAACGATCCGATAAAAAATCTTTCAGTATTTTCATTTGCCGCTTTCCTGTAGACGGCCTACTTTACGGCGCTTGGCATGCCTCGGTCTGCTTGGCACGGAGGCGATGTCATAGCCAAGGAATGCCATGATTAATTGCAACCCCATGAGTATGGGAAGCGCCCCGAGCATGACGGTGCCCGCGGGCGTTTGGGTGCCATTACTTGCAGATTCGAACCAGTGAAAGCTGCTGAAAATCAGCCCGAAAGAGAGCATTAAAATTCCGATGGCCAACTCGATCGATACCAGAGACATATCCCGTAAGTAGTAATTGTAGAAAATTCGCTTTACGAAGTTTTTGGTGTGTTTAAGTAAGAACTCGCCAATGATTTCCGATACTTTAAGATGACTGACCTCTTCGCCGTACTTGGCGGTCATCGGTATATCAACAACAACGGCGCGCAAGGTATTTAAGTGAAAGAGAATATCCGTCTCAAAAAAGTAGCGTTGATTTACTTTATCAAGCAACAGTAATTTTGCCGCGTCACGATGAATTGCGGTATAGCCATTGGTAGGGTCGAACAGATTCAAACAACCTGTTGATAGATTGACCGTCAGTGATAATACGGCGTTGCCGAAGAGGCGAGCGCGCGGCATTGATTGAACTTCTTCCAAATTAAAAACGCAGTTGCCTTTGGTGTAATCAGCTTCCCCCGCCAAAATCGGCTCAATGAACAGTGGGATCAGAGCGGGGTCCATCTGGCCGTCCCCATCAACTTTGACAATGATGCTCGCGCCATCGGCGATAGCGACTCGATAGCCAGTCATCACCGCGCCGCCCACGCCCTTGTTCATGTCATGGGACAGCACCTTGACCCGAGGGTCGGAACAAACGGTTGTTACATGCCCGCCGGAGTCGTCCGGGCAGGCGTCATCTACGACATAGATACGCCATACTTCGGGCCCTATCGCTTCAATCACACCGGCTATCTGTGCGGTGACTCGATAGCTTGGGATCACTACCGTGACACGCTGTGCTTCGGTGAAAAGCTCTATTTTTGAGTTCATCGATATCGCTGACTATTCTCTGAATGAGAGTGACTTGAACTCCAAAGGAGTTTCAGTGTGGCCTGAAGCATAGATGACAGCGAAATGAGGATTCAGCGGTGAGACGACCGTCATCTCATGCGCCGTCCAGTCTGCCTTGCAGTCAAATACCTCAGCATGGTACTGACGAAGGCGCTGTTGGCATCCATCCAATTGACTTGAATTCGTCCTGACGTTGGTGCGGTAGAGCAGCGCGAGCACGCTGTCTTTGAAGCGCAGGCCCGGCGTCACCTTCACTAACTGAGTGGCAGGTGTCTTCACACTTACCGTGAGAATTTTCTGGAAGGTGTCATAGGTCGATGGCGAAGTCAACGATCAGCCTTCGAGGTTGGAAAGTTCCGGATTCAGCAAGCGTTCTTGGCGGTAGCGATAGGCATTCTCATTGAGTTTTCGTATCTCGATCCCGGTCAATTGTGCGACCCGGAATGGACACTTTAAGTAACCGGCTGAGTTGAGATTCTGACAGTCTAGAGGGATCGATGATCAGCCAATCGACGTGACGGCTCATCAGGAACTGTGCCAGTTTTAATTCAGTGGGGCACGCTCGAAAAATAATTATTTTAAATGAACTCGAAGGGCGCTTTTAGACGGGACTGATGTTCGCTACGGCTTTGCACGTGAGATCAAATATTCGGTAACGCTTGGCTTTTTGACGGGTAACCGCTCTGAGCTACCTTTGAGAAGCAGCTTCGGAAAGTTGCTCTCACCCCCGGATACCATGGAGCGTTACGTATGCGTACTTCTGTCCTCTCGTCCTTCTTGTTTGCCTTGTTCACCACTGCCTCGGTTGCTGTGAGCGCCGCACCTGTCGCGGAGGTTTCAGCCCCCGTCCCTATCAGCGCCTCGGCCCTACAATCCCAGCAGGGTGAGAAGGTCAACCTCAATATGGCCGATGCCGAGATGCTTCAGCGGGAACTGATTGGCGTGGGCAACGCCAAGGCTAAAGCCATCGTGGCTTACCGTGAAGCCAATGGCGAGTTTGCTTCTGTTGACGAGATGCTTGAGGTGAAAGGCATCGGCAAAGCGATCCTTGAAAAAAATCGCGACAAAGTCAGCATTAACTAAATAGGCATCGGTGGATGAAAGGCTGGTCTTTTGACTGGCCTTTTTACTGCCTGAAATAATTGGGTTGGTCAGCAAGTGGTTGCCACTTGTACCATTTTAGGTACAATTTATGAGCGTGACTCATCTTGCTCCCGTACTGGGCGTACGTTTCTTTTGTACCGAGGCTGGCAATGAGCCCGTGCCTGAGTGGTTATCTGACCTTCCGAGGGAGTCAAAGAAGCTGATAGGCACGGATATAAAGACTGTTCAGCTTGGCTGGCCACTCGGCATGCCTGTGGTTCGTAAACTCGACAGCGGGCTCTGGGAGGTCAGGATTGATCTGGGTGACACCATTGCTCGTGTCCTTTTTACGGTCGTAGGTGGTGAAATGGTGTTGTTGCATGGCTTTATCAAAAAAAGTCAGAAGACACCCTCGGCGGATATGAAAACTGCTAAACAGCGCAAAGCAAGACTTTGAGGTACAGCGCATGAACAAACATATCGGTTCCAATTTTGACGACTTTCTTTCTGAGCAAGGCCTTGTTGAGGAGGTTTCTGCTGCGGCCCTCAAACGTGTAATTGCCTGGCAGATTGCAGAAGTGATGAAGGCTCAGCGGATCACCAAAAAAACGCTCGCTGAACGCATGCACACAAGCCGCACGGCTGTGGATCGGGCGCTTGATCAGAATGACGCTGGCATGACGCTAGCGACGCTGGCCAGCGCTGCTCGTGCTCTTGGCCAGCGGGTGGAAGTTCGGTTTATTCCTGAAAAGGACGTGGTTCGGGTTTGACCTATTACTTCGTCTGTCGGTCGTGGGGCCAGGTTTGCGTAGGCCCTTCGCAGACGAGACCGCGTGTCTCGGACCGCACATCCCAATCATTTCTGCCCCCAACCGTAGCGCTAAATCCATTCCTCGCGGTGTCTTGACATATTTAATGTCGATCAACATATAATCATAAAAATTACGGTTGTAATATTAAATACATCTTCCACCACAGGGCTCTTCACGGCCCAGGAGATCTGCAATGAGTACCTTGAACGCAAAAGGCACAGCCCTGATCACTGGCGCTTCCTCTGGCATCGGCGCCACTTATGCCGACCGTTTCGCCAAACGCGGCTACGATCTCTTATTAGTCGCTCGCGACCAGCGCCGCCTCGAAACCTTGGCAACGCGACTGCGTAGCGAAACAGGTGTAAAGGTAGAGGTTCTGAAAGCTGATCTGACCGACAAGGCTGATCTGCTGAAGATCGAACAGCGTTTGCGTGAGGATGTTTCGATTTCGCTGTTGCTCAATAACGCAGGTGTGGCGTTTGCCGGTACGTTTGCCGAGGCGCGAGTTGGGACGTGGTAATGGCGGCTCGTTATAAAGCTCCGGCTGTTTGAGCTTCTTTTTAAAGTTGAGGGTTATTGCATGAGTGGACGGCGAGTCGTAGTGACAGGCATGGGACTGGTATCACCTTTGGGCAGTGGCGTGGAGGCGGTGTGGCAGCGCTTGCTGGCGGGTCGTTCCGGGGTGATTCGGTTGCCGGATGATGTGGTGGCCGATTTGCCGGGCAAGGTCGGCGGTGTTGTGCCGTTGATCGCCGACGATGCCGAGGCCGGGTTCGATGCGGACGCTGCGGCGCCTCCTAAAGAGCAGAAGAAGATGGACCGCTTCATTCTGTACGCGCTGGCGGCGGCCAAGGAGGCCGTCACTCAGGCGGGTTGGGTCGCTGACAGCGAGGAAGCTCAGGAACGTACGGCAACCATTATTGGCTCTGGCGTGGGTGGTTTCAGTGCGATTGCCGAGGCGGTGCGGATCACGGATAGCCGTGGCCCGCGTCGTTTGTCACCGTTCACGATCCCGTCGTTTCTGGTCAATCTTGCGGCAGGCCATGTTTCGATCCAGCACGGTTTCAAGGGGCCACTTGGCGCGCCAGTGACTGCGTGTGCGGCGGGTGTTCAGGCGATTGGCGATGCGGCGCGGATGATTCGTTGGGGTGAGGCAGACATTGCTATCTGTGGCGGCGCTGAGGCGGCCATTGATCGCGTGAGCCTGGCCGGTTTTGCGGCAGCGCGGGCGCTGTCCAGTGGGTTCAATGACACGCCGGAGCGTGCATCGCGTCCGTTTGATCGGGATCGCGATGGGTTTGTGATGGGCGAGGGTGCAGGGATTCTGGTGATTGAATCGCTGGAACATGCGCTGGCGCGCGGGGCTAAGCCGATTGTCGAGTTGGTGGGGTATGGCACCAGTGCTGACGCCTACCACCTGACCGCCGGGCCGGAAGACGGCAACGGGGCGCAGCGCTCGATGCGGGCGGCGATTCGTCAGGCGGGTATTCAACCTTCCGAGATCCAGCATCTCAATGCCCACGCCACGTCCACGCCTGTGGGCGACAAGGGCGAGATGGCGGCGATCAAGGCGGTGTTTGGTGATCAGGAATCGATTGCTGTGACGTCGACCAAGTCGGCGACCGGGCATCTGCTGGGTGCGGCAGGCGGTATCGAAGCAATCTTCACGGTGTTGGCGATTCGCGATCAGATCGCACCGGCCACCCTCAACTTCGACAACCCCGACGAAGCGGCGCAGGGCCTGGATATCGTGCACGGCGCGGCGCGTCCGATGGACATCGAATATGCCTTGTCCAACGGGTTTGGGTTTGGTGGGGTCAACGCCACTGTGCTGTTTCGGCGTTGGCATGATTGATCGTTGACCTTTGGCCAGACGCAAAAGGTTAAGGGGTTGCTTGCCCCTTCAACCAGTCACGGGTGGTCTCGAGAATCCGGTCGGATAACGCGGGGTCTTTTACGCTGCGCGACAGTAGCAACGCACCCACTAGCGTCGACAGCATGACGATGCTTTGTTCGCTGGCGTTGGCTGGATCGGGCAGGGTGTTTTCGATGGATTCGAGCCGGGACTGGATCACTTCATCGGTAATCGGACTGGCCTGACCGCGCTGGCCCATTTCCGCAGACATGGTCGGTAGCGGGCAGCCTTGTTCTGGCGATGCACGGTGTGCAGGCGACAGGTAGCCTTCGATAAAAGCGTGCAGCGGTTCTTGCTCTGCGAACAGGTCGTTGCAGCGATCGGCGACATCGTCGGCAGCCTTGCGCAGTGATTGTTCAACCAGGTCATCTTTGGATTTGAAGTGGGCATAAAAACCGCCATGGGTCAGGCCCAGGGCTTTCATTAACGGTTGCAGGCCCGTGGCGCCAATGCCATCACGTCGAAAGCGTGCAGAGGCTTCGTGGATGATCCGTTGATGGGTATGGGCTTTATGGTCTTCCGAGTAGCGCATTGCTGGAGGCTCCCGTGTATGGCTCTTAGAGATATTGGCCATTATTTTCACATGTTTGCGCAACTTCTTGCATCAATCATTTAGTTGCCAAATACCCGGCTGTCAGGGCGTATGCAGACAGTGTTCGGTAATCGGACAGTCGGCTGTTGTTTACCCTGCATCTCCAGTACGCTCGTGAAAGTGCCAATCACCGGGAAAGTACTGGGAATTGGTGAGCAACTATAAAAATAAGATGAGCCTGCCATGTATGCAAAGCCTGCTGCTTAACGATAAAAGCATGGTGTTTGAGCGTGCCGACCCGTACGCGGTGTCGGAGTACGTCAACCAACATGTTGGTTCCCACTGCATCCAGTTGCCCGCTACGTCCAGACCGCAGGCCAGCCTCAATCACACTAAATTCGCCAGTCTCGACCTGTGTCGTATCAGCTACGGTGCCAGTGTTCACGTTACGTCTCCCGCGCTTGAAACCATCTATCACTTACAGATTCTGCTGCGAGGGCAGTGCCTGTCCAAATCGTATGGGCAGGAGCATTACTTCGCGCCAGGTGAGTTGCTGTTGATCAACCCTGATGATCCGGTAGACCTGATGTATTCCGCCGATTGCGAAAAATTTATTCTCAAGTTGCCGCTGCCGTTGCTTGACCTGACCTGCGCCGAGTTGCGCTGGCACAAGCCCAGCGAGGGCATTCGTTTTGCTTCCAATCGTCACAATCTGGCTGAACTCGATGGTTTCATGAGTTTGCTCGGGTTGGTCTGTCAGGAGGCGGAGACCGATCTGGTGTTGCCTCGGGTTCGCGAGCATTACACCCAGATCATTGCCAGCAAATTGCTCACGCTGCTGGGCACCAACGTCCACCGCGAGACACTGGACGTGCAGTCCGCGCCGTTCGAGCGGCTGGCTGAGTATATTGCGCAGAATCTCAAGCAAGACATCACCGCCGAGTCCTTGGCGCAGCTCAGCCACATGAGTATTCGTTCGCTGTACGCGCTGTTCGAACGCCATGCCGGCACCACGCCGATGAACTACATCCGCAGTAAAAAGCTTGAACGTATCCAGGCCAGTTTGTCCGATCCGAGTCAGCGCGTGCGCAACTTGACCGAAATCGCGCTGGACTATGGCTTCCTCCACCTGGGCCGCTTCGCCGAGTACTACAAAAATCAATATGGTGAATTGCCTTCAGTGACCCTCAAGCGCCGCTAACCCCTGTAGGCGCTGCCGAAGGCTGCGATAAGGGCCGAAGGACCTTCACAGAATCAAACACTGCGGCCGGTTCCCGTCCGATCGCAGCCTTCGGCAGCTCCTACAAAATGCTTGTTTCCCCCAAATCTGCACAAAACGGATAATCCTCTGCACTCACTGGATAGTGCCAACATCTCACCAGGGATAGCCTTCAAGGGTCGAAACATAACAATGGAGACCCCGGCCATGTCCCTGGGATTCGAGTTCCTGCATTCCCTGCTTGAGGAAGACCAAGAGAAGGGCATCTATCGCTGCAAGCGCGAGATGTTCACCGATCCACGGCTGTTCGAACTGGAGATGGAATACATCTTCGAGGGTAATTGGCTGTACTTGGCCCACGAAAGTCAGCTGCCCAACAAAAACGATTACTACACCACCACCATGGGCCGCCAGCCTGTGTTCATCGCCCGCAACAAGGACGGTGAACTCAACGCCTTCATCAACGCCTGCAGCCACCGCGGCGCGATGTTGTGCCGACACAAAACCGGGAACCGCTCAAGCTACACTTGCCCATTCCACGGTTGGACGTTCAATAACTCCGGCAAGCTGCTCAAAGTCAAAGACCCGGCAGAAGCCGGGTACCCCGATGCATTCAATTGCGAAGGCTCCCACGACCTGAAAAAGGTCGCGCGTTTCGAGTCCTATCGCGGCTTTCTGTTCGGCAGTCTTAACCCGGATGTGGTGTCGCTGAAGGAACATTTGGGCGAGTCGGCCAAGATCATCGACATGATCGCTGATCAATCGGCGGACGGTCTGGAAGTGCTGCGCGGTTCTTCCAGCTATGTCTACGAAGGCAACTGGAAACTGCACGCGGAAAACGGCGCCGACGGGTATCACGTCAGCTCGGTGCATTGGAACTATGCTGCCACCACCAATCGTCGCAAGAGCGCCGCCGCAGGCGACGATATCCGCGCGATGGACGCGGGTACCTGGTCCAAACAGGGTGGTGGTTTCTACTCGTTCGAACACGGTCACATGCTGCTTTGGACCCGCTGGTCCAACCCGGAAGATCGCCCGTTGTACGAGCGCCGTGACGAGCTAGCCCGGGACTTCGGCCAGGCTCGCGCTGACTGGATGATCGGTAACTCGCGCAACCTGTGCCTGTACCCAAGCGTGTATTTGATGGACCAGTTTGGTTCGCAGATCCGTATCGCGCGGCCGATTTCCGTCGATAAAACCGAGATCACCATTTACTGCATCGCACCCAAAGGTGAAAGCGACGAAGCCCGTGCCCGACGCATTCGGCAGTACGAGGACTTCTTCAACGTCAGCGGCATGGCGACGCCCGATGACCTGGAAGAATTCCGCTCCTGTCAGCAGGGTTTCATGGCCAAAGCCATGCCTTGGAACGACATGTCCCGTGGCGCCAAGCATTGGGTCGAAGGCGCGGACGATGCGGCTCGGGAAATCGATCTGCACCCGCTATTGAGTGGCAAGCGCACGGAAGACGAAGGCCTGTTCGTAGTTCAGCATCGGCACTGGCTGGACACGATGCACAAAGCACTCGCGCAGCAACAAAGCGCCCAACAGTTGATCCCTGTGGAGGCCGTGTGATGAGCATTTCCTACGATGCCGTGCGCGACTTCCTGTACCGCGAAGCGCGCTACCTGGATGACAAGGATTGGGACAGCTGGTTGGAGCTGTACGCCGCCGACGCCAGCTACTGGATGCCGTCCTGGGACGACCACGATGAACTCATCCAAAATCCGCAGCGGGAAATCTCGCTGATCTGGTACGGCAACCGCAGTGGTCTGGAAGACCGAATCTTCCGCATCAAGACCGAGCGTTCCAGCGCCAGCGTGCCGGACACCCGCACCTCCCACAATATCAGCAATATCGAGATCCTCGATCAGGCTGACGGGCTGTGCACACTGCGCTTTAACTGGCACACCCTGAGTTTTCGTTACAAGACCGTGGACAGCTATTTCGGCACCAACTTCTACACCCTGGACACTCGTGGTGAAACGCCACTGATCAAGGCCAAGAAGATCGTGCTGAAAAACGACTACGTACGTCAGGTCATCGACGTCTACCACCTCTGAAGCGAGTGCCTGATCATGACTCATACCATTGCGTTCAATTTTGAAGACGGCGTCACTCGATTCATCGACGCTAACGCCGGTGAAATCCTTGCCGACGCCGCCTACCGCCAAGGCATCAATATTCCGCTGGACTGTCGCGACGGTGCATGCGGCACCTGTAAATGTTTCGCCGAGTCGGGCACCTACAGCCTCGGCGAGGACTACATCGATGACGCCCTGACCGCTGCTGAAGCCGAGCAAGGTTTTGTTCTGACCTGCCAGATGCGCGCCGAAAGCGATTGCGTGGTGCGGGTGCCGGCGTCTTCGCAGGTCTGTCGCACCCAGCAGACCAGTTTCGACGGTGCCATCAGTGAAGTGCAGGCGTTGTCCGACAGCGCGATTCGGCTGTCTATCCGCAGCGAAGGCTTGGGCAAACTGGCGTTTTTGCCGGGGCAATACGTCAACCTGCAAGTGCCGGGCAGCGTTGAAACCCGTGCGTACTCCTTCAGTTCATTGCAGCACGAAGGACAGGTTTCGTTCCTGATCCGCAATGTGCCAGGCGGCTTGATGAGTACCTACCTCAAGGACCACGCTGCGCCAGGGCAAAGCATCAGCTTGACCGGACCATTGGGCAGTTTTTACCTGCGCGACATCAAGCGTCCGTTGTTGCTGCTGGCGGGCGGGACGGGGCTGGCGCCGTTTTTAGCGATGCTGGAAAAGATCGCCGAAGCGGGCAGCGACTACCCGGTGCACCTGATCTATGGCGTGACCCACGACTTCGATCTGGTGGAACTCGACAAGCTCGACTTGCTGGCGCAACGCATTCCCAACTTCAGCTACAGCGCGTGCGTGGCGTCGGCGGACAGTCAGCACCCGAAAAAAGGCTTTGTTACCCAACACATCGAGCCGGGGCATTTGAATGATGGCGAAGTCGACATCTACCTCTGCGGCCCACCGCCCATGGTCGAAGCCGTCAGCCTCAACCTGCGCGAGCGCGGCACGCAGCCCGCGAACTTTTACTTCGAAAAGTTTGCCGCGAGCGCTTGAGACCGCGTCGCGGCCATTCGCAGGCAAGCCTCCCACAGGATTGTGTGGGAGCAGGCTTACCTGCGATGAGGCCCGACCAGACACAACACAGGACAACTGACATGCCAAACAACCGCTTCACCCACAAAGTCGCCGTCATCACCGGTGCCGCCCAAGGTATTGGTCGCCGGGTCGCTGAGCGTATGGCCGAGGAGGGTGGCAAGCTGGTGTTGGTGGACCGCTCCGAACTGGTCCACGAACTGAACGACAGCCTCGGCCAAAACGCCGATATCCTGACCCTGACCGCTGATCTTGAACAATACGCTGACTGCAACAAGGTCATGGCTGCCGCTGCCGAACGCTTTGGCCGTATCGACATTCTGGTCAACAACGTCGGCGGCACTATTTGGGCAAAGCCGTTCGAGCATTACCTGGAACACGAGATTGAAAGCGAAGTGCGCCGCTCGCTGTTTCCGACGCTATGGTGCTGCCATGCGGTTCTGCCTTACATGCTTGAACAGGGCGCTGGCGCCATCGTTAACGTTTCGTCTGTCGCTACTCGCGGCGTAAACCGTGTGCCTTACGGCGCGGCCAAAGGCGGAGTGAATGCCCTGACTGCCTGCCTGGCCTTTGAAAACGCCGAGCGCGGTATTCGCATCAACGCCACCGCCCCCGGCGGCACTGAAGCACCCCCACGCCGCATCCCACGCAACACGGCCGAACAGAGCGATGCTGAAAAAGTCTGGTACCAACAGATCGTCGATCAGACACTCGATAGCAGCCTGATGAACCGCTATGGCACCGTTGACGAACAAGCTGGCGCCATCCTCTTCCTCGCCAGCGACGACGCCGCGTACATCACCGGCGTAACCCTGCCAGTCGGCGGCGGCGACCTCGGCTGACGCCGTTCGCAGCGGGACGCGTAGTTGCAAGCCTGCTCCCACAGAGGTACGCGGTCTTTTGTGGGAGCAGGCTTGCCTGCGAAGCTTTTAGAGCCAAGTCGCATCCCACAACGGATAATCACCCACTCGCTCAACCAATCCAGCTCGAAGAGGATTTGCCACGATATACCGCGCAAACTTCTTCAAATCATCGTCATAACGAACGGCAATATCGTGATAACCGAGCTGCCAAAATCGCCCTTCGTCTCCACGCGCTCTATTTATCGCGATACCGCTTCTGGATTTGACGCGCCGCATCAAGCTCTTCAACGAGCCATGTCGCAACTCGAATAACCAGTGAAAATGGTCCGGCATGATGACCCAGGCCAACGAGCAGATCAGGCCGTCCTTATGCACCTGTTTCATCTCGCTGACCAGCAAGCGCCCCAATCGCCAATCCTCAAAGGCACGACGGCGGTGAAGCACCTTTGACGTCACAAGATAAATCCTTCCAAACTCGGAAAATCGCCCTGTGCGCAGGTGGTGAGAGTGTGCGATAGCAGGCATTCCGTTGCCCTCTTGAGCGTAAAAACAGAGGGTTAACCTACCGCTTCAACGGCGTGAATGCAGTCTCATCTTCTTAGCCAGATATGTCTGGTGTCAGACAAACCGCCGTTCGCAGCGGGACGCGTAGTTGCAAGCCTGCTCCCACAGGATTGAGTAACGCCACAGATCCACTGTGGGAGTAGGCTTGCCTGCGAAAGCCATAGGTCAGACGCCGCAGGTATCTTTGCGGGAGAAGACTCCCCAAGAGATCGCGGGTTATTTCGGCCCCAATATTTTCCCGAGCAGCTCAGGTGTTGGTGCGCCTTGTTGCTGTTGCAGGTGGCCCTGATCATCGAGGTAGAAGATAGCCGGGGTCGCGGAGAGGCCCAGGTCGGTCATCAGTTGCAGGTTTGCGTCGAGCTTGGTTTGAATCTCTTTTGGAATGCTTGTCAGCGGTTTGAGCGAGCTGCCTTTACCCGCGCTTTCGTGAGTGTTCAGGGCGACTTCGGGGGATTTGTCGGCCAGCAGCGCGGCGGATTTGGCTGCGCTGTCTTCGCGGATAATACCGACCATGATGTGCCGCAATTGTACTTTTCCGGCCTTGACCCATGGCCGTTCCTGCTCCCAGAACATGTTGCAGTAGGGGCAATTCGGGTCGCTGAACAGGTAGACCACGCGGGGCGCGGTCTTGCTGCCGTCGGCGATCCAGGTGCTGTTTTCCATCTTGGTCCAGACTTCCTTGGCCATGGGCGCATACACCAGCTTGTCCAGCGGCGCCTTGCTCAAGTCCTTGCCTTTTTCGTCGTACAGATTGCCTGCCAGCACATGCTTGCCATCCGCCGTCAGGTAGAACGCCATGCCTTGGTTCTGGTATTCAGCGGCATACCCGCGCAGGCCGTCCGGGGCATCGAAAGTGCCGACGATGCGCGCGCCTTTGGCTTCCAGTGCCCGGATCGGTTCAGGCCATTGTTCGGCGTGCAGTTGCGAACTTTGCAGGGCGATCAGGCTGATAGCGATTGCTAAATAGTAACGGGGCAATGTCATGGCGTTGTCCTTGAGTGTGAAGAGGAAGAGCCGCTGTCGACGCTATCGAGATAGTGCGTCAGGCTGGCGGTGGACAGTTCGCCGAGGTGACTGCCGCGCAGGCGCCCATCGGCCGTATAGAAAATGGTAGTGGGCAGCGCCATGGAACCGATGCTTTGCGCCAGTTTGCCGCTGCCATCGAACAGTACATTGCGCAGATGCAGGCCTTGGTTGGCGATAAAACCGGCGACTGTCTGCTGGCTTTCGGCCTGGTTAACGAACAGAAAGACCACGTCTTCGCGTTCCGCCTGGGCCTTTTGCAGCACGGGCATTTCCCGGCGGCACGGTGGGCACCACGTTGCCCACAGGTTGATCACCAAAGGTTTGCCTTTGTAGTCGGCCAGTTGCACCGATTCCCCAGCGGCATTGCGCAAGGTCATCGGTGGCAGGCGCGCACTTTCCTGGTAGATGTTCAGGCCCATGGTCGCCAGTAACCAGAACAGCAAACCGCTGCTCAGCCCCAGCCCCAGCGGTCGACGCAACGCCTGCCGACGCCAGCCGCACCCAAGGCCGCCCAGTACCACCGCCAGCACACCGGGCCAGATCAGAAAACCACCGTCGCGGATGTCGATAATCTGCCAGAGCTCGTCGCGGAACTGCGGCCAGTACGCGATTACAAATCCCAACCGCGCCACGAATAGACCGAGCACAAACAGGCTGAAGAGCGCTGACTCAGGATTGACGCCACCACGTTTGGCGACCCGCCAACCCACCAGCGTTGCCAATCCCAGGGCGACGATCAGCAGCATATGATTCATCGCGAGGGCGAAGGGGCCAATCGAGAAACTCAACATCAGCCAGGCTCCCGGGTTGTTTGCCACTGTTGCAAAAAGGTCTGGGCGTCGACTTCACCGCTGATGCGCCGTTCACGCCGCTCTTCGCCCGTTGGACTTATCCACAGCAGGCTTGGTGGCCCCGGCACTTTATAGCGACTGAGGAGTTCGCGGCTGGCGGCGTTGTCGGCAGTGACATCCAGTTTCAGCAAGCGTACATCTTTCAATGCAGCCAGTACCTCGGCGTTGGCGAACACCTGTTTCTCCATTATTTTGCAGGACACACACCAGTCGGCATAGTAGTCGAGCAACACCCACTGACTCTGTGCCTTTGCAGCATCGAGTTCGCGTTGAAGGGGCTTGGGTTCACTGACCGTGGTGAAGGCGTCATGGTTGACGGTGTTTTCTGCGCGGTTGCCAACTGCGTGGCGTTGTACACCTGCAAGGGGCGCAACGGATCATCCGCGCCACCGGCGGCGCCGATCAGCATCAACGCTCCCCATAAGCCGATCACCAGACCGCCGGGGCCGAACAGGATCGCGGCGCGCTTGTGTTGCCGGGCCTGCATCACGGCGGCATAGGATGCGACCAATAACAGGACACCCCATATGCCGACCCACAGCGCCTCATCCAGTAGCGGCCGCACCATGATTAACGCGGTGCCAAGGAACAGAAAGCCGAACACGCCTTTGAGCAGGTTCATCCAGGCGCCCGGTTTAGGCAGGAAGCGATTGCCCAGCGTGACCAACAGCAAAAGTGGCACGCCGATGCCCAGTCCCATAGCAAACAGCACCAGACCGCCGTGCAGCGCATTGCCGCTTTGCGCGATGTAGAGCAGGGCGCCAGCCAGTGGCGCGGTCATGCAGGGGCCGACCATCAAGCCGGACAAGGCCCCCAAGACCCCGGCGCCGACCAGGCTGCCGCCTTGACGTTGGCGTCCGGCGCTCTCCAGACGATCACGCAGGAAGGCAGGCAGTTGCAGTTCGAAAAAGCCGAACATCGGTAGCGCCAGTACGACAAACAGTGCGGCGAAACTGCCGAGCAGCCAGGGTTGTTGCAACAGCGCTTGCAGGTTACCGCCCAGCAGCGCAGCCAGTACGCCGAGGCCTGCATAGATCAGGGCCATGCTCAGCACATAGCTGCTGGCCAGGGCGAAGCCACGCGTGGGACGTGTGCCGCTGCTGACCACCACGCCGGCCAAAATCGGCAGCATCGGTAACGAGCAGGGGGTAAAGGCCAGTAACAGGCCCAGGCCAAAGAAAACCAACAGGCTCCAGCCGAGCGAACGTTGTTCCAGACTGCTCGCCAGTGCCTGGTCCGGGGCTTGCGACGTGCCTGGATTGGCGGCGTTGTTGCCGCCCAAATCCAGGACTTTGCTTTGCGGTGGATAACACAGCCCGGCATCGGCGCAACCTTGCCAGCTCAGCTTCACTTGCCCGCTGGCGGAGGCCGGGATCAGCAAGTCCAGGGTGTTGCGATACACGGCCTGTGTGCCAAAGTACTCATCGCTGTGGGCCTCGCCTTCAGGCAATACGGGCCTGTTTTCAGGCGGCAAGCCCTCGAATTTCAGCCGCTGCTGATACAGGTAATACCCTTCACTGATGCGCCAGTGCAGGCGGGTCTCGCCAGACGCCATGCGCTCGGAGCTGAACGTAAACGCCTTGTTCACCGGCAGGAAATCCGCTTGAGCGAAAGGGTCTTTGCCCGGAAGTGCCTGGGCCAGGGCGGGTATCAGATAAAAGATGAATAGCAAAAAAATCCGCATCAAAAAAGCCTGGAAGTGACAGTTGACGCAAGGATGCAGGCTGCCGATTAAGTGAGCGTTAATGGCAGGGCGTGAGCACCGTCTTCGACGCCTTCGCCGCCTATCAAACTTATTTTTAATCTTTTAAAAACAATGTGTTGGCGCTGGTCTTGATGTGTATATCCGGCATGTGTGGTTGCTGGAATTATGGTTTCGCTTTTACAGCGAGGAACCTTTTTCAAACGTCGGGACGCCGAACCGCAAAAAGGTCCCGCCAAAAGGCTTGCCCCTCCATACGGATCCTCGCTTAGGCTCGGATTTCCCTCACTCCGGCGTTGCTCCGGGGGCCGCCGCAAGGGGCCGTCCCTGGCCCCGTGCGGCTTACTCGGCATCCTTGCCTCGTTACCCCCTGCGCAACGCCTGCGCTCGGCCTCCTGGAAAAGGGGCCTGACCGTAATTCGACAGTCAATTCACTCCAAATCCCAACAGCAGATCAAAATCCTGTGGGAGCAGGCTTGCCTGCGAAGGCTGCATGCCTGACACACCACCACCACCGATCACGACACACAAATCGCAACCCAGTTTGCTGCGCGACAGCGCGGCAGCTTCTACGACCTGGCGGCCAGAAGCAGGTCTGCGTGTAGGCGTGTGGGGGATGCCCAGTCCTCGCAATTAATCGCGGGTTAATCGTGTTCTGCTTTAATAACTCTTTTTCCGAGCCTACTCATGCACGTATTGCTCTGCGAAGACGACGATCTGATTGCCAGCGGTATTGTTGCCGGCCTTAATGCCCAGGGGCTGACGGTGGACCATGTCGCCACGGCGGCGGCTGTGCGGGCGATGGTGCAGGCTGCGCGGTTCGATGTGTTGATTCTCGATCTTGGCTTGCCCGATGAAGATGGCCTGAAGCTGTTGCGTCAGTTGCGCCAGAACGGTCTTGAACTGCCCGTGCTGATTCTCACCGCGCGGGATACGGTCACTGATCGGGTCGCGGGTTTGCAGGCCGGGGCTGACGATTACCTGCTCAAGCCCTTCGACCTGCGCGAACTCAGTGCTCGCCTGCACACGCTGATCCGCCGGGTTGCCGGGCGCTCGGTGAACCTGATCGAACATGGCTGCCTGACCTACGACCCCAGCAGTCGTGAGACGTTGTTGGCCGGGCAGCCGGTGGACCTTTCTCGTCGTGAACAAGCGCTGTTGCACGCCTTGTTGCACAACCGCGGCCGGGTGCTGTCCAGCGAGCAATTGAAGGACAGTGTCTACGGCTTCGGCGATGAAGTGGAAAGCAACGCGCTCAACGTGCATATCCACCATCTGCGCCGCAAATTGGGCCACACGATCGTCGAAACCGTGCGTGGCTTGGGTTATCGCCTCGGCCCTGCGGATGCCAAGCGCACCGGCTCGGAGGCGTCATGATGAGTTTAAGGGTGCGCCTGAGCCTGATCCTGGGGTCGGTGTTCGTGTTGATCTGGACCCTGGCTGCGGCCTGGATGCTCTGCGATTTGCGTGGCCAGATGATGCAGTCTCTCGATCAGCGTCTGGCCGCTTCGGCGCACATGGTCGCCGGTCTGCTCGAACAATTGCCGACCCCTGGAAAACGTGACGGCACCCCCCTGAGCGCCGAGCAATTGGGTATTCCCGGCGGGCTCGCGTGCCAGGTCAGTTCGCTGCGTGGCGAGGTGCTGGTGCGCAGTCATGCCAACCCCGATCAAGCCCTCGACGCCCAGCAGACTGGCTTTCACGATCAATTGATCAATGACGAACACTGGCGCAGTTTCACCCTGGCCCAGGGTGATCTGCGCATCACCACTGCGGACCGACAGGCTGAACGCGACACCCTCCAGCATTCCATATTGCTGGCTGCGTCGGTGCCGGTGGCGGTGGCCTTGCTCGGTAGTCTGGCGTTGCTGTGGCTGGGTATTGGTCGGGGTCTGGCGCCGCTCAATCGAATGCGCGATGCGTTGAAACGGCGCAATGCGGACTCCGTCGAGCCGTTGCATGTACCCGATCTGCCCAGCGAACTGCAGCCGCTGCTGGACACCCAGAATCAATTGTTTCAGCGCATCGCCCACACCCTGGAACGCGAGCGGCGACTGACTGGCGATGCTGCCCATGAGCTGCGCAGCCCGCTGACCGCTATCAAGACCCACCTGCAAGTGGCGCGCATGACCGAAGGTCCGGTGCGGGATCGTTCGTTGGCCCACGCCGAAGAGGGCGCCGACCGTCTGCACCGCACCCTGGAGCAGTTGCTGTTGCTGGCCAGGGTAGAAGGCAGTCTGTCGTTCGATGACGGCGTGCAGTGCAGCGCTGAAGAGGTTGCGCGGTTGGCGATCCATGATGCCAACCAGGGTGATAACCAGCGCATCGAACTGCGCCTGCCGAAGCGTCTTTCCCTAGCAGCGGTGGAAATGCCCGCCGCATTGGCCGTTGCAGCGTTGCGCAATCTGCTGGATAACGCGTTGCGCCACACGCCTGCCGATGCGCAGGTCGAGTTGAGCCTTGAGACTGATGCGCATACAGCTTGCTTCTGCGTGCGCGATCACGGCCCAGGCATTGCAACCGAGGACCTGCGCCACCTGACTGAACGTTTCTGGCGCAACGGTAAAAACCCTGGGAGCGGCCTGGGCCTGGCCATTGTGCAAGCCATTGTTCAGCGCTGCGTTTGTTCCCTGCGATTCGATAACCAGGCGGATGGCCTGCGCGTCGAGTTGCAGATGCCTCTGCGTAAGGACCCTTAGCGACCGTCCCTCTGACAGGCCTTTGATTATTAAGCTTAATCCCGGACAATTGCGCCCTTCTTGAGGTTGGGGGCGCTGACTGTAAAGTGTTGTGATCCGCCCCGGCCTTGCAGTAATGACCGGCAAACGGAGATTTCGAGCGGATGAATGACCAAGCCACCAGCGTCGATGAGCACGTTGAATTGGTGTCAGCGGGCATTGCCTCCTGGAACCCTCACGACACCACCTGGATGCTGGGCCTGTTTGGCACTGCAATCGGTGCAGGTACGCTTTTTCTGCCGATCAACGCCGGTATTGGGGGCTTCTGGCCACTGCTGATTCTGGCCGTGCTGGCGTTCCCCATGACCTTCTACGCCCACCGTGGCTTGACCCGGTTTGTGTTGTCCGGACGCGAAGGCGCCGACATCACCGAGGTCGTCGAACAACACTTCGGCAAGACCGCCGGTGTGCTGATTACCCTGCTGTATTTCTTTGCTGTGTTCCCGATCCTGCTGATTTACAGTGTGGCGCTGACCAATACCGTCGGCAGTTTTCTCGAGCATCAGTTGCATGTGCAGCCACCGCCCAGGGCGTTGCTGGCGTTTTTGCTGATCGTCGGTCTGCTGGCCGTGGTGCGCTGTGGCGAGAAGGCAATCGTCAAGGCGATGAGCCTGATGGTCTATCCCTTTATCGTTGCGCTGCTGTTCCTGGCGGTATTTCTGATTCCGCACTGGAGTGGCGGCATCCTGGCCACCGCGACCACGCTGCCTGAGCCGTCGGCGCTGCTGGACACCCTGTGGCTGGCGATTCCGGTGATGGTCTTCTCGTTCAACCATTCACCGATCATCTCGGCCTTTGCCGTGGACCAGAAGCGCCAGTACGGCAGCCACGCCGAAGTGCGCAGCTCGCAGATTCTTGCGCGCGCCCATGGCCTGATGGTGGTGATGGTGCTGTTCTTCGTGTTCAGTTGCGTGCTGACCTTGTCGCCGATGCAACTGGCCGAAGCCAAGGCGCAGAACCTGTCGATCCTGTCCTATCTGGCCAATCACTTCAGCAACCCGACGATTGCTTTCGTCGCGCCGCTGATTGCCTTTGTGGCCATCACCAAGTCATTTCTCGGCCACTACATTGGCGCCAGTGAAGGCCTTAAAGGCCTGGTCGTCAAAACCGGCCGCCGTCCCGCGCCGCGCACCCTGGATCGGCTGACGGCCGCGTTCATGTTGCTGGTGTGCTGGCTGGTGGCGACGTTGAATCCGAGCATCCTCGGGATGATCGAAACCCTAGGCGGCCCCGTTATTGCCGCACTGTTGTTTCTGATGCCGATGTACGCCATCCACAAAGTCCCGGCGATGCGCCGTTACGCGGGCAAGGCGTCCAACGTCTTCGTGACCGTGGTCGGTCTGGTGGCGATTACGGCGTTGGTTTATTCGTTGATCGACTGATGCTTTGACGCCGTGAACCTGTGGGGTGCTGACGCTCGATGGCCTGCACCCCTGTTAACTCGTTACCTGATCAGGTATTTTTTTTGACGAAGTGTTCGTGCATTTCCATCGTCAGGGTCTCGACTCGCTCGGTCAGGGCTTTGGTCATTTCGGTCAGGCGAGTGTTCTGCTCCAGCAGTTCGAGCATCAGCGCCGAGTTATGCGCGGCCAGGGCCATGCGTTTCTCGTTGGCCCCCGCCAGTTCTTCGCGGTGTAGCGCATCGGCATCAGCGTGGGCTTTGTCCCGCGCGGCCTGACGGGTCTGGGCCAGCAGGATCAAGGGGGCGGCGTAGGCCGCTTGCAGGCTGAACGCCAGGTTGAGCAGGATGAACGGGTAGACATCGAATTGGGTGAAACCAGCCAGGTTGACCCCGATCCACAACACGACAATCAGCGTCTGCCCGCCAAGAAACATCGGCGTGCCGAAGAAGCGTGCGAACGCTTCAGCCTTGAGGGCGAAGGTATCGTTGCCGAACGTGCTCGACAGGTGGGTGTGCGGCTTGAGGAAGCGCAGATGGTCGACATGCGCTTTCGTCGGGGTAGGCGGCACAACGGGATCGGAAAGGGTGGGCTCGGGCGTGGGGGTTGTCATTACAAATTCCTGATGATCAAGTAAACGGACGGACAGTAACGCCCGCGCCGCCACTATAGCGGCACGTCAGCTGCCTCGATATGTTCGGCAGACGCAGTGCCTGAATGCAGGCTGAACGGTTTTAGTTTTTGCGAAAATCGACTATCGCGTTCAGTGCCTGGTTTCAAGCGCGTACCCGCTATCGCCTCAATCGGGGTGCAAGGGCTTGGACACCTGCATGATGTGTGCATAGTCGTATACGTATTGCCGACCCGCATGGCTGGTCAGCCGCAGCCCCTCAATCAGCAGACGCTCTTTGTTGCTCAGGTATAACAACCCAGGATGTTCATCGGACTTGAGGCGATCACGTTCATGGGCGTCAGGGAAAGTGATGACGTTCGTCATGAAAAATCTCCTTGCGTATTGAGTCCTTGTCCCCGGATGTCGGTCCAGGCCACTGGTGATGTAGCGACAGTGCACCTTACCCAGAAAAAGTTGGAGGGATCAACCCTGCAAACGGATAGGTTTCACATCACTTGAGTGACTTCGAACGATTGGCGGGTGCCATTGATGGTGATTTCGACAACATCCCCCTCTGCTTTGCCGAGCAGGTTTTGTCCCAGGGGCGCGCGTGGCGTGATCACCGTGATCAAAAAATCATCCTGATAGATCTTCAAACCGGCGGCATCGGGACCCAGGAACACCTGTTGCTGGCTGCCGTTACCGGCCTCCAGACTGAGCAAATCGCCGATTTGAATCCCGCGTTGCTCGTCAAAAGGCCGCAGGCTCAGGTTCTGAAAAAGCACCAGCGACTGGCGGATTTCTTCGACGCGCCGTGCTTGTCCTGCCGCCAGGTATGACGCCTCCAGTCCCAGGGTGTCGTACTTGTTTTCGGCGATGTTTTCTTCGTGAGTCGCGGTCTCATAGGCGGTCTGGGCGGCGCGTTGCGCGACGTCCAGATCGACCTTGAGTTTGGCGATGATCAGTTCCAGAACGGATGACTTATTCATGGTGGTTCGCATCAGGCCTAACCACAGAACTGGCTGACGCTGGTCCGGGTTTTTTCACTGGGCGCGGTTTGATTCTGCTGCATCCAGAATTGGCATTTTGGCCCGTTGAGGCGCTTTTCCTGAGCGGCCTGAGTTTGCTGTTGAGCCTGTTGGGCCTGGGTGTCGAGCAGGTTCTGCTTATACTTGTCGAACATCGTGTTTTCCGACGCCGGTTGCGCTGGGGGACGTGAGCCTGTTGTGACGGCCTTGAACTGACTGACGACGTTGCCCAATACGATGGACTGGCTGGCGAGGGTCGTGTTGAAAGCCAATGCCACCGTCACCGCGATAGCGATGAAGCCGAGCCAGACGCCCAGCGCAATGCACATAATCAACTTCACGGGGCGAAAGGACATGACACGTTCCTGGTGTGATCAATGGATGCCAACGATTGTCGCACGACAGACGCCCGAAGCTGGAGCTTGCAGGCCGTTCTGACGGACAATTAGCTACTTTTAGCGCGTCTTTTTTAGGGAACCAGGCATGAAAGCCTCCTGGGATATTTTTTGCAACGTTGTCGATAACTACGGCGATATCGGGGTGACTTGGCGTCTGGCCCGGCAATTGGCGGCTGAGTATCCCTTCGCAGTGCGGTTATGGGTGGATGATTTGCAACCCTTCGCGCGGTTGTGTCCGGGGGCCGAGGTTGATGCCGCGCAGCAGTGGCAGGAGGGGGTCAGCGTCTGCCATTGGACCAAGGACTGGCAGCCGACCGAACCGGCGGATGTGGTGATCGAGTCGTTTGCCTGCCGTTTGCCAAAGGCTTATCGGGACGCCATGCCTCAGCGCTCGCGCCCGCCGCTATGGCTGAACCTGGACTACCTCAGCGCCGAGGAGTGGGTGTCCGGTTGCCATGCGTTGCCATCGCCGCAATCCAACGGCCTGCGCAAGATCTTCTTCTTCCCCGGGTTTCGTCAGACGACTGGTGGTTTGTTGCGTGAAGCCGGTTTGCTCGATCAACGCCTCGCTTTCCAGCAGGACCAAGCCGCACAGCGAACCTTTTTACGAGGCTTGGGCGTGGTTCCGGAAGAGGGTGCGCGCCTGATGTCGCTGTTCGCCTATGAAAACGCCGGGCTGGCCAGTTGGCTGGAGGCATTGGCTGCCGACAGCCGAGCCACCCACTTGTTGGTGCCAGAAGGGCGGATTCTGGGCGACCTGCAGCGTTGGCTGGGCGTCGAGGGGGTGCGGCCGGGAGCTTTGGAAGTCCGTGATTCGCTGACGGTCCACGTGCTGCCATTCGTCCGACAGGAGGACTATGACCGCCTCCTGTGGTGCTGCGATTTCAACGCCGTACGCGGGGAGGACTCGTTTGTTCGTGCGCAATGGGCCGGTCGACCGCTGCTCTGGCACATCTATGAACAAGATGACGACGCACACTGGGTCAAGCTCGACGCGTTCCTCGATCTCTATCTCCAGGGCCTCTCGCCTGCGGCTGCCCAGGCACTGAGGGATGTTTGGCGAGCCTGGAATGCCGGACAGGACATGGGTCAAAGCTGGTCTGATGTGCTGCAACACTGGCCGGAAGTCACCCAACACGCCGAATACTGGTGTCAGAAACAGGCTTCGCAGGCAGATCTTGCAGCGGCTCTAGTACAGTTTTACCGAAATTGGATATGATGCGCGGCCTAGATATTTGTAAATCCATCCAAATTCGGATATTCGTAATGAAAACTGGTAAAGAACTGAAACCCGGCACCGTGATTCGGCTCGAGAATGACCCTTGGTTGGTTCAGAAAGCTGAATTCACCAAGTCCGGTCGTAACAGCGCGATCATGAAAACCAAGTTGAAGAACCTGTTGACTGGTTACAAGACCGAGATCGTGTACAGCGCCGACGACAAACTGGATGACGTGATCCTTGATCGTAAGGCCGCCACGCTGTCTTTCATCAGCGGCGACACCTACACGTTCATGGACACCACCGACTACACCATGTACGAGCTGAACGCTGAAGACCTGGAAGCCGTTCTGCCGTTCATCGAAGAAGGCATGACTGACGTTTGCGAAGCGATCTTCTTTGAAGAACGTCTGGTTTCCGTCGAGCTGCCAACTACCATCATTCGTGAAGTTGACTACACCGAAGGCTCCGCACGTGGCGACACGTCGGGCAAGGTGATGAAGCCAGCCAAACTGAAAAACGGTACTGAGCTGAGCGTTGCTGACTTCGTCAACATCGGCGACCGGATCGAGATCGACACACGTGAAGGCGGTTCTTACAAAGGTCGCGCTAAATAAGCGCAGTCTTGTTCCGCAACACACGAAAGCCCGACCATCGAGTCGGGCTTTTTTGTGCGTGTTGATTGGTGAAGTAGGGGGCTTGCTTCACCACCCGCGAGTCAGACCGTTACGTGCAACCGTACATCGACATTGCCACGGGTGGCATTGGAGTAAGGGCAAACCCGGTGAGCGGCTTCGACCAGTTGCTGTGCGTCGGCCTGTTCCAGGCCTGGCAGGCTGATGTGCAGGTCGATGTCCAGGCCGAAACCACCGGGGATCTGGCCAATACCGACGTGGGCGGTGATCGACGTGTCTGCAGGGACAGTGCGTTTTTCTTGGCCGGCAACAAACTTCAGTGCGCCGATGAAGCAGGCTGAATAGCCTGCAGCGAACAACTGCTCAGGGTTGGTAGCTTCGCCGCCAGCGCCGCCCAGTTCTTTTGGGGTAGCCAGTTTGACGTCGAGAATTTTGTCGCTGGAAACAGCGCGACCATCACGGCCACCGGTTGCGGTTGCGATAGCGGTGTAGAGCGTATCCATGGTGAGGCCTCGTAGCGTTGAGTTTTAATATGCGCGCTAAATGATTGCGCGCTAACTAAGTGAATGGCAAATGTAGCGCTCTGATAGTTAGTGCGCAAGATAAATTTTTAGAAAGGTGATGGCTGAAGGGTTTTGGGGCGGGGGAGGATGTTTTTGTCTGATAAGTCGTCTTCGCGAATGAATTCGCTCCCACTGAAGATCCCGTATCTTTTGTGGGAGCGAATTCATTCGCGAAGGGGGGGGCACAGTCAAAGGCTGTCGTGCAAGTTCCCGCGCAGGGCGAGCAGCTCGCTTTGCAGGTCTCGCAGCCGATCCACCGTAGTGCCCGTGGCGGCGAAGATGCAGGAGGGAACATTTTTGGCTTTTTCGCGCAGTGCACGGCCTTGTTCGGTGAGGTACAGCCGCACAACACGTTCGTCTTCCTTGCTCCGGGTACGGCTCAGCAGGCCTTCGCCTTCAAGGCGTTTGAGCAAGGGGGTCAGGGAGCCGGGGTCGGTCAGCAACCGCGTGCTGACTTCACCCACCGTCATGCCGTCGTGTTCCCAGAGCACCAGCATCGCCAGGTACTGTGGATAAGTCAGGCCCAAGGCTTGCAGTAAGGGCTTGTAGACCTTGGTCATCATCAACGACGTCGAGTACAGGGCGAAGCACAGCTGACTGTCGAGCAGCAAATGGTTGCCATTGTCTGCGTTGCGGGTGGAGCTATGGTCAGCGCTCATGTGAACGTCCTCTGGGTAGTGCGCTCTAATTTAGTGCCGCGATCTTTAATGCACCAGATAAATTCTACCGATCAACGCCAGTCGCTGGCGCATTCATGAACCGTGAAGCCTCTGTGTATGGAATGTGAAGGCAGCGAGGCTGCTTTTGCGTTTCACCACGTCATGGGACTGCGTAGCATGCGCCCATGGATTGATTGGGGACGTGGTGTGATTGAAATCGGGATGTATGTGTTATTGGGCACCGCGATGGGGACATTGGGCGGGTTGTTCGGCATCGGCGGCGGTCTGGTCGCGATTCCCGCGCTAGGCGTGTTGTTTGGCCTGGATCAGCAGATGGCACAGGGCACGGCGTTGCTCATGGTTTTGCCTAACGTGTTGTTGGCATTATTGCGTTATCACCAGCGTAACCGGATCTCCCTGCGCAATGCCCTGATGCTGATCATTCCCGGTTTTTGCTTCGCCTGGCTGACGTCGCTGTGGGCTGTGCGCCTGGATGCGCACAGCATGCGCCTGGGCTTCGTCGCGTTCTTGATTGTGCTAACGCTGTTCAACCTGATTCAGATGTATTGGCACAAGGGCCAGGCCGGCAGTGAATTGCGTCATGCCAAATGGCTGTGGCTGCTGGGGGTCGGCTCGGGCATGACGGGTGGCCTGTTCGGCGTCGGTGGCGGGGTGGTCGCGACGCCGATCCTGACCAGCGTGTTCGGCGCGACACAGGTGGCTGCTCAAGGGTTGGCGCTGGCGTTGGCCGCGCCCAGTACAGCCATCACCCTGGTCACTTACGCGGTGCATGGCCACGTCAACTGGCAGATGGGCATTCCCTTGGCGGCGGGCGGCCTGCTGAGCATCAGTTGGGGCGTGAGGTTGGCGCATTCACTGCCCGAAAGACTCCTGCGTTCGCTGTTCTGCGGCTTTCTGGTGATCTGCGCCGTGGTGCTCGCGTTTAAAGTTTGAAGCCCTCGGCGATGTATCCCGCCAGGCATTCGGTGACCGGCGAGGTGTTTTTTGGATTGCGCAGCAACACAATGCTGGCGGACGGCAATTGCGGCAGCCCCTCGGCCTCGCCGATGATGCGCAGGTCTGGGGTGAGCAAACTCTCCAGTTGCGCAGTCACCGCCAGGCCTGCGGTGACCACGGCGCTGATCGCCGACAGGCTGGCGCTGGTGTAAGCGACACGGTACTCACGCTGCATAGCGTCGAGCGCGTTGCAGGCCCAGACTCGGCAAAAGCAGTCGGTGTTGAACATTGCCAGCGGCAGTGGCGTTTGTTCGTGAGGGCAAAAACCCTGCGCCTCCATCCAGACGAATCGCTCCTGACGCAAAATCTGGCCGATTTCGGTGCCCGGTTCTCGGGTGACGATGCTCAAGTCCAGGTCCTGGCGCAGTAGGAGTTGTTTGGACGGTTCGCAGTGAACCTCCACCTGCACCAGCGGATAGGCCTGAGCGAAGCGCGACAGAATCCCCGGCAAAAAGCGCATCACGTAATCGTCAGGTGAACCGATTTTCACCACGCCGACCATGTGCGGTTCGCGCAAGGTATTGAATACCTCGCTGTGCAGTTTGAGGATCCGTCGGGCGTAACCGAGCAGCACCTGGCCCTCGACTGTGAGGCTGACGGTACGACCGTCTTTCTGAAATAAAGAGCGCTGAAGAATGTCTTCTTCCAGGCGCTTCATCTGCATGCTGACCGCCGACTGTGTGCGGTTGACCACCTCTCCGGCACGGGTGAACCCACCCTCATCGGCAATCGCGACAAAGGTGCGCAACAGTTCGCTGTCGATACTCGGGTAGGTGGCCAACTCATCAATCTCACAGATGCAACGCATAAGAAACATTCGTTGGATTGATCTTAGCCCCGGCGCGAGACTTAAGTCATCCCCACTTGGAGGGCAAGGTGATGAAAGGTCAAAAAGGTTATGTGTTGGTGCAGAACAGCGGGCATTTGGGTTCATCGGGCGTGCGCCTGATAGGCATGATCAAGCGTCAGTTGCTGCGCTGGTATGAACTGCATCGTCAACGTCAGCAATTGGCGAGTCTGAGTGATGCCGCCCTGAAGGACTTGGGTTTGAGTCGTGCCGATACCCAGCAAGAAGTCGAGCGGCCGTTCTGGAATGACCCAATGAAACGCTGACAGCACGGCGGTCGATCAGGTAGCGTTGTGGACTGATCAGGAGGTCCTGAATGTCCGCAGATCTATCGCTCAAACAGGCACGGCGTCTGGCGCTGGCCGCCCAGGGATTCAACGGGCGCCAGCCGCCAGCGTCGATCAAGGCCGCTCATATCACACAGTTGATCGAGCGCCTGGGTGTTTTGCAGATCGATTCGGTCAATGCCTTGGTGCGTTCGCACTACCTGCCGTTATATTCCCGTCTGGGCAACTATGGCCAACCCTTGCTCGATCAAGTGGCCTGGAGTCAGGGCCGACAACGCAAGTTGTTCGAGTATTGGGGTCATGAAGCTTCGTTGTTGCCGCTCAGTCTTTATCCCTTGTTGCGCTGGCGTATGCGTCAGGCGTCCCAGGGCGTGGGGATCTATCAGGAGATGGCTAAATTCGGGCGCGAGCAGCAAGCGATCGTCACCCGTGTATTGCAGTCTGTGCGCGAGCGAGGTGCGCTGGGCGCCGGTAGCTTGAGCAGTCGCCAGGAGCGCGCCGGCCCTTGGTGGGACTGGAGCGCGGAGAAGCATGCGTTGGAATGGCTGTTTGCTGCCGGTGAGGTGACGGTGGCGGGTCGTCGTGGTTTCGAGCGTTTGTATGACTTGCCGGAGCGGGTATTGCCCGCAGCGATTCTCGATTACCCGGAATTGAGTGAAGCCGAGGCCCAGCGCGGTTTGCTGTTGCACGCAGCGACGGCATTGGGCGTGGGGACCGACAAAGACCTGCGCGATTACTTCCGACTAAGCCCGGCGCAAAGTTGTGTGGGTTTGGCGCAATTGGTCGAGGCCGGGGCGTTGCAGGTGGTGCAGGTCGACAGTTGGCGCCAGCCGGCGTATTGCCTGCCAGAGATCAAACTGCCGCGCAAAGTATCGGCCAGTGCCTTGCTGTCGCCTTTCGATTCGCTGATATGGGAACGCAGTCGCACCGAGCGGTTGTTCGACTTTCGTTATCGCCTGGAGATCTACACCCCGCAGCACAAGCGGGTGTATGGCTACTACGTGCTGCCGTTTTTGCACAACGAACGGATTGCCGCACGGGTCGATTTGCGGGCCGAGCGTGGGCTGGGGCGGTTGGCGGTGCACGCGGTGCATGAGGAGGCGCAGGGGCTGGATGAGGCGGGGATGTTGGCCTTGGCCAGCAACCTGCGGCAGATGGCGGATTGGTTGGGGCTGCCTGAGGTGCAGATCAATTGTCAGCGGGCGAGTGGGGTGAAATTGAAGGGGGCCTTTTAAACGGTGAGTTCCGTGTGGGAGCGAATTCATTCGCGAAGAGGCCGGTACATCCGATAGAAATCTGTCGGCTGTAATGCAGCATTCGCGAATGAATTCGCTCCCACAGGATCAGTGCCTTACCTGCTTCAATGTCTCGGCAATCAAAAATGCCAATTCCAGCGACTGGTCGGCGTTCATCCGTGGGTCGCAGTGGGTGTGGTAGCGATCCGACAGGCCGTCTTCGGTGATCGGGCGTGCGCCGCCGATGCATTCGGTGACGTTTTGCCCGGTCATCTCGATATGGATACCCCCGGCGTAAGTGCCTTCGGCCTGATGCACCTGGAAGAATTGTTTGACCTCGGTGAGAATCTGCGCGAAGTCACGGGTTTTGTAGCCGCTGCTGGCCTTGATCGTATTGCCGTGCATCGGGTCGGAGCTCCACAGCACCTTGCGACCTTCACGTTCGACCGCCCGAATCAGTTGCGGCAGGTGATCGCCAACCTTGTTCGCACCCATGCGTGCGATCAGGTTCAGGCGCCCTGGATCGTTGTCTGGGTTGAGCGTGTCGATGAGGCGGATCAAGTCCTCGGGGTCCATGCTCGGGCCGACTTTGACCCCGATAGGGTTCTTGACCCCACGCAGGAACTCGACATGCGCACCGTCCAGTTGCCGCGTGCGGTCGCCGATCCACAGCATGTGCGCCGAGCAATCGTAGTAATCGTTGGTCAGGCTGTCGCGGCGCACGAACGCTTCTTCGTAATTCAGCAGCAAGGCTTCGTGGGCGGTGAAGAAATTGGTTTCACGCAACTGCGGCGAGGTGTCCATGCCGCACGCACGCATGAACGCGAGGGTTTCGTCGATGCGGCTGGCCAGTTGGCTGTATTTTTCGGCCAGCGCCGAATTGGCGATGAAGTCCAGGTTCCACTGGTGTACCTGATGCAGGTCGGCAAAACCGCCTTGGGCGAACGCACGCAGGAGGTTCAAGGTTGCGGTGGACTGGTGATACGCCTGCAAAAGACGGTCTGGATCGGGCACGCGGTTTTTTTCATCAAAACCGATGCCGTTGACGATATCGCCCCGGTAGGCCGGGAGCGTCACGCCGCCAATGGTTTCATCATTGGAGGAGCGCGGTTTGGCGAACTGACCGGCCATGCGTCCGACTTTTACCACTGGGCAGCCAGCGGCAAACGTCATGACGATGGCCATTTGCAGCAACACTTTGAAGGTGTCGCGAATCTTCGCGGCGGAGAACTCGACAAAACTTTCTGCGCAGTCGCCACCTTGCAGCAAAAACGCACGACCCTGGGTTACCTCGGAAAACTGACGCCGCAACTCCCGGGCTTCTCCTGCGAACACCAGCGGCGGATAACCGGCCAGGCTCTGCTCGACACGCAACAAGTGCGCGGCGTCGGGGTATTGAGGTTGCTGCTGAATAGGCATTGCCCGCCAGCTGTCGGGGCTCCAGGGTTGGCTCATGGTGAACTCTAAGTCAGTGCGGTCGGACCGCCATGGTAGCAGTTCAGTGCCTGGGTGCCAGCGGATGGGGCTGCAGGCTCTATCAATAATTAACGTGACCTCTCGGGCCTTGTTCGCGGACAATCCGCGCTGTCGTACAGCAAGCTCGGTCTCGATTCTGCCCAGAGGGGCGTAGGAGCTGACTTGTCTGCGATAAGGTCGGAACGACCTTCCAACGGCAGTGATCTCACTATTTTTGCTAGCGCTTCGCACTAGATCGCAGACAAGTCAGCTCCTACAGGGATCAGCGCTTTTCTGAAAATTTTATTTATTTTTCAATTGGTTACAGGTTATTTGATAGGAGAGGCAATGACTGAGGAGAGGGTGGAGCGTGTACTGGCTGAAGTGCACGATGATTTCGGCATGATTCGCGTGCTGGAAGTGGACGAGTATCGCTTCCTCGAGTTCGGCGATGCCATCGAGCAAAGCTGCACGTTCACCGCCGACCCTAGCTGGCTGGAGTACGACTACACCCGCGCCATGCTGATTGGCGCGCTGTGCCACGAAGCTCCGGAAACTGCGCTGTTTCTAGGCCTTGGCGCGGGGACATTGACCCAGGCTTGCCTCAAGTTTCTGCCGCTGGAAGACGTCGAAGCCATCGAGTTGCGCCCTGACGTACCACGGCTGGCCATCGAGTTTCTCGGTCTGAATGACGACCCGCGCCTGTACATACGCATTGGCGATGCCCTGGAATTGCTCGCCAGTGCCGAAACCGCTGACCTGATCTTCGTTGATCTGTACACCGATCTGGGGCCAGGTGTAGGCCACCTGGCCTGGCAATTTCTGGAAAACTGTCAGAAACACCTCAATCCGGGCGGCTGGCTGGTGATCAACCAATGGGCTACCGATGACGGTAAGCCCTTGGGTGCTGCGCTGTTGCGCGGTCTTTATCACCGCCATTACTGGGAGCTGCCGGTGAAGGAGGGCAACGTGATTCTGATGGTGCCTGCGGACCTGGAACAGACGCTGGACCTGCAACAACTGACCGAGCGCGCCGAAACCCTCGCGCCGCGCCTCGGTTATTCGCTGTTGCCGTTGATCAAGGTCATCCGCCCGGCGACCTGATCGCCCTGGGCCGTTAGTTGCCTTTGAAGTCGCCGGGCCTGCGTTCCAGCATCGCTCGTACGCCTTCTTTGGCGTCTTCGCTGTCCATCACGCTGCGTATGAGCGCGGGCAGATTTTTCGCCGCCGCGGTCTCGCCTTCCAGCAGTGCCTGACGGGCTGAAGCCAGCGTGGTCCTGACCCCTAACGGTGCTTGCTCGGCAATGCGTGCGGCCAGTTTTATCGCACGGGGCAGCAAATCCTCGCTGGCCATGACTTCCTGGACCAGGCCTATTCGATAGGCCTCATGCGCGTCGAACTCATCGCCGGTCAGCAGCCAGCGCATGGCATTGCCCCACCCCGCACGTTGGTGCAGGCGCAAGGTGGCACCGCCAAAGGCAAAAATACCGCGCTGTACTTCCACTTGCGCGAAGCGGGTGTTGCTGGCGCACAGGTTGATGTCCGAGGCGAGCATCAGCTCGATGCCGATGGTCAGGCAGTAACCCTGCGCGGCGACGATCACTGGCTTGCTGACCCTGGGCCCCGTGAACACGCCCCAAGGGTCGCAGCCACCCTCGGGCACTTCCCAGCCGCTGGCGAGAGTAGGTCCGGCCGCAGCCAGATCAAGGCCTGCGGTGAAATGCTCGCCATGGCCGAACACCACGGCCACTCGCGCCGTATCGTTGCGTTCGAATTCCCCATAGGCGAGGCTCAGGTCATTGAGCAGGTCAAGATCAAAGGCGTTGCGTTTGGTGACGCGATCCAGGCCGATCAACATGACATGACCCTGCTGTTCGCGACTGACACGGCCGATGGAGGAGGAGGGCATAGGCATAATCCTTGTGCGCTGAGGGGTATTGGGCGTGCGAGGAACACCAGGAACGGTGAACCGTTTTAGCAGCGTGGCCTAGCGATACCGGGCCTTTGCAAAATAGACACTGCGGCGAATTTGCGCAAAGGCTGCGACGGACGGACGCACAGCCATTATTTTGTTAAAAAACCCTCCCTTTTGTGCGTAATTCCGGTATAGTGCGCGCCGGCCTTTAACAGGGCCCTCGTTCAGGTATTGCAATTCCCCGAAGCCAGCTTCGGCTGCTTGTTCGCTCTGCGGACTATCCTTGACGATCCATTCATTCAAACGTTTTCGCAAATCCCCGCCGACAAAGCAGCCAGGGCGACTCTAGGGTCTTACACGGCACGCGCTGCTTTGGAACATGGGTCTTTGCGGATGCACTAGAGGCAGACCCATGACCCAGGAAATCGGCGGCTTCGCCGCTTTTGAACTACACCCTACTATTCTTGCAGCCGTTATCGCGACTGGCTACGAAGAGCCTTCGGCTATTCAGCAGCAATCTATCCCGATCATCATGGCCGGTCACGACATGATTGGTCAGGCGCAAACCGGTACGGGTAAAACCGCTGCGTTCGCCCTGCCGATCCTGCATCGCATCGACCCGACCAAACGCGAGCCACAAGCGCTGATTCTTGCACCAACTCGCGAACTGGCCCTGCAAGTAGCCACCGCTTTCGAAACCTACGCCAAGCAAATGCCAGGTGTAACGGTTGTGGCTGTCTACGGCGGTGCGCCGATGGGCCCGCAATTGAAAGCTATCCGTAATGGCGCGCAGATCGTTGTCGCCACGCCGGGTCGTCTGTGCGATCACCTTCGCCGTGACGAAAAAGTCCTCTCTACCGTGAACCACCTGGTTCTCGACGAAGCAGACGAAATGTTGAAGCTGGGTTTCATGGACGACCTCGAAGTTATCTTCAAGGCCTTGCCAGCAACCCGCCAGACCGTTCTGTTCTCGGCCACCTTGCCACAATCTATCCGTGCCATCGCTGAGCGCCATCTGCGCGATCCGAAGCACGTCAAGATTCAGACCAAGACCCAGACCGTTACCGCGATCGAACAGGCTCACCTGTTGGTTCACGCTGACCAGAAGACCTCTGCTGTTCTGAGCCTGCTGGAAGTGGAAGACTTCGACGCACTGATCATGTTCGTGCGGACCAAGCAAGCGACTCTGGATCTGGCCAGCGCCCTGGAAGCCAAAGGCTACAAAGCCGCTGCGCTGAACGGTGACATTGCTCAGAACCAACGTGAACGCGTCATTGAATCGCTCAAGGACGGCCGTCTGGACATCGTGGTCGCGACCGACGTTGCTGCCCGTGGTCTTGACGTTCCGCGTATCACCCACGTATTCAACGTGGACATGCCTTACGATCCAGAGTCCTACGTTCACCGTATCGGCCGTACTGGCCGTGCCGGTCGCGAAGGTCGTGCATTGCTGTTGGTGACTCCACGTGAGCGCCGCATGCTGCAAGTGATCGAGCGTGTTACCGGTCAGAAAGTTGCTGAAGTCCGCCTGCCGGATGCTCAAGCTGTTCTCGATGCTCGCATCAAGAAATTGACTAACAGCCTGGCGCCACTGGTTGCTGACGCTGAGTCGACCCACGGTGATCTGCTTGATCGCCTGACTGCCGATATCGGTTGCAGCCCACGTGCCCTGGCCGCTGCTCTGTTGCGCAAAGCTACCAACGGTCAAGCATTGACCCTGGCAGCCATCGAACGTGATCGCCCACTGGTTCCAACCAGCGCGCCACGTGAGCGTAGCGATCGTTCATCTTCGGGTGATCGTCCTGAGCGCAGCGGTGCTGATCGTGAGCGTCGTGCTCCGGTTCCATTGGCGGAAGGCCGTGCTCGTTGCCGTACCGCGCTGGGTGCGCGTGACGGTATCGCGGCTAAAAACCTGTTGGGTGCAATCCTCAACGAAGGCGGCCTGGCCCGCGAAGCAATCGGCCGCATCCAGGTGCGCGATAGCTTCAGCCTGGTAGAGCTGCCGGAAGATGGCCTCGAGCGTCTGCTGACCAAGTTGAAAGACACCCGCGTTGCTGGCAAGCAGTTGAAGCTGCGTCGCTATCGCGAAGACTGATCTGCTCTTGAGCTGATCGTCTGAACAAAAAAATCCCCGACTGGTTCGGGGATTTTTTTTGCCTGTGGGCACAAAACCGGTGGGAGCAGGCTTGCAACTACGCGTCCCGCTGCGAAGGCATCGGATCAGGCGCAAGAGATGCTTTGGCTATGCGCGCACCCCTATGAACAGGTCTAGGTTCGTCGGTAGCGGTTCCTTGATAACAGCGGCGATTTGCTGAACCTGCGTAATCGTCAAAGGAAGTTCACCTGCGACCTCTGTTTCTAAACTTTCCCAGCCTAATACGTCCATTACCGCTTGCTCAAACTCCGGGTCCACATCGAGCTCAAATTTGATTGAGTCGTCTTCGACGTCGTCTACCAGAAAACCTGTGATTTCTAAAAACATGATTTTTCCTTCAGATTTACTTAGGTGTGGTTCGCCCTGGCTCGGCGTCCTTTGTTCGTTCTCCTGTCTGAGGGTCGAACTCCCCTAAATGCTTACCTTGGCTGTCATACAGCTCAACCCTGCCGTTCTCATAATCCCATTCATATCGGCCCTTACGATCTTTCCATCGGCTACGTTTTTTACCACCGCCTTGGACGCTAGACTTCTGTTTTGCACGTGTTGCATCCGGAAAAGCCGTCAGCCCTTTGGGGGCAGGGTGATAGCTGTGGTCGCCGCCAATAGGCCGAGCAAACACCACATACACTGAGTTCAGCCCCGTATCTGCCGGAAACACCAGAATACAGTCATCAGTGGTGATGTCTTCGCCGGGAAGGCCTTCAATCTGCGAGTCTGTGTCTTCCTGGATCGGATGGACCAGGATAGTGCCCAACCGTTCGCCATTGTTGTCGGGATAAATCAACGGCGGGATTGCTCCCAGTCCTCCGCGTTGCGGGGTCCACAGGATGGTGATGCCGTTGAGCTTGGCCTCCAATGCGGTTTTATCGGCGTTCCACGTAGCCTGCACCGTGCGTACCGTGTCATCACCTGATGCGGAGGTGTGAATGCCGTAGACCTGTAGCGTGCCCTCGGCGTCGCGGCGGAACTGGAAGCGCACACGCGTGGGCGCGCGACTCATACTGCGCAACTGGTCGTCGGTGTGGAGTGTGCCGTCGCCCATTTTGGCCGGCAGCATTCCCAGTATGAAAATGCTGGCAGGCCCGCCCGCGCCGCGTATTGCCCAATTGAAGCCCCGCTGCATGATTCCACCCCCGGCCATGCGCCCCAGCGCCAGATCGGCACCGAGGGCCGTCGCTATAGCGGTGCTCGCAGATGGAAAGAGCATGGCGCCCGCCACCATCACGTTTCCGAAGTTGGAGGTAGGCTCTGGGGCAGTACCGGCGTTAGTGCGGCACCATCCGCCAGAAATGCAGGACTTGGCAAAGACCAGGTCTGTACGTTCCTTAGGGGCCGGCCATCGATCTTCCGCGATGTAAACCCGCTCTGGCTCAGAGGGTTTATTCCAGGCTGCCCACGAGCCACCACCGTTGGGAAGATTTCGATTAGAGAGCCTAAAGCGGTTGAAAGGATCTTTTGGGTCATCCTTGTTCATGACAAGTCCCTGTATCACTTTATGTCGAGCCGGGGAGCTTGCTGCCCAGCCCGAACCCGGTCAAAGGTAATTCGGTAACCTGGAGTTTCAGCCTGGTAGAGCTGCCGGAAGATGGCCTCGAGCGTCTGCTCAGCAAACTGGGTTGCGATTTGTGTGTCGTGATTGGTGGTGTGTCAGATAAGCCGCCTTCGCGAACAAGACTGCGCGTCCCGGTTGCTCCTACAGAGAGATTTTGAGCTGCCGTTAGGGATTTGGAGTGAATTGACTACCGAATTACGGCCAGGCCCCTTTTCCAGAAGGCCGGAGCGAGGATCCGTATGGCAAAGCGACCGGTTCCCGGTCGATCGCAGCCTTAGGCAGCTCCTACGAATCTGCGTTTTGCTGAAAATATAATGACATTTATACTTTGTTTTTCAATTACTTATAGGTTGTTTGATAAGAGGCCTCGCCGCGTCTTCGCCGCCGCGATTAGCTTGACGCGGTGTATCAGCTCTCACCCAAACCGATAAATGTCCATCCCCAGCGCGCCCATGGTGAAGCCTTGGTACGCAATGCTGAATTCGCCGCCAGCGCCGCGTGCGAAGAATAGCGGCAGCAGGTGTTCATCGCTGGGATGGTTGCGAACGGCGTAGGGCGCCAGACGACGATAATCGTGCAGGGCGGATTCGTCATTGCTCGCCAGCTTGTCAACGATCCAGTCACGAAACGCTTTGGCCCAGGGCTCGACGCTTTCCGGCCCGGCGTGCCAGTCCAGTTCGCGCAGGTTGTGGGTGATGCTGCCAGAGCCGATCACCAACACACCCTGCTGACGCAGGCTGGCGAGGGCATGACCGACCCGGGTTTGCAGGGCAGGGCCCTGGCGGGTGGGCAGCGAAACCTGTACCACGGGAATATCGGCTTGCGGGTACATCAACGACAGCGGCACCCAGACGCCATGGTCAAGCGGTCGCTGGCTGTCGATTCGCGCAGGTAGGCCGCTGGCAGTGAGGAGTTCAACCACCTGTGCCGACAGCTCCGGTAAACCGGGCGCCGGGTATTGCACGGCAAACAAGGCAGGCGGAAAGCCCCCGAAGTCATGCAAGGTCTCCGGTTGTGGGTTGCCGTTGACCAGCAGCTCCTGGCTTTCCCAGTGGGCGGATACCATCACAATGGCACGCGGCCTCGGCAGTTCGGCGGCCAGGCGAGCGAGTGCGGGACCGCTCTCGCCAGGTTCCAGCGCGAGCATCGGTGAGCCATGAGAGATAAATAAGCTGGGAAACATAGTGAGCGTCCTGAGCGTTAAGATGGGGCTATCTTCAGGCAGAACATTGATCTAAATCTAATATAAGTTTTAACGTCTTTCTATCGAATTATCAGGAGTATTTATGCAGCCGGAGTTTTGGCACAAACGCTGGGCACTTGATCAGATTGGCTTTCACTTGGGCGAGGTCAATCCTTATCTGCAACGTTTCTGGCCTGATCTTGAGCTAAAAGAACATGCTCGGGTATTGGTGCCGCTGTGCGGTAAAAGTCTTGATCTGGCCTGGTTGGCTGGCCAAGGGTTTCAAGTGCTGGGTATCGAGCTGTCGGAAAAGGCGGTAGAGGATTTCTTCAGTGAGCAGCAACTGGATGCGCACATCAGCCAGCGAGGGCCGTTCAAGGTCTATAGCGCTGAGTCTATTGAGCTGTGGTGCGGAGATTTTTTCGCCCTTACGAAGGATGATGTCGTCGAGTGTGCAGGGCTTTATGATCGTGCGGCCTTGATCGCGCTGCCACCCGAGATGCGCCAACGCTATACACGGCATCTCACGCAGATTTTGCCCCGTGGGTGCCAAGGGTTGCTGATCACCCTGGACTACGATCAGACTCAAATCGACGGACCACCGTTTTCAGTGCCTGATGCGGAAATGCAGCAGTTGCTGGCAGCGGACTGGCAGTTGGACACTCTTGATGAGTGCGATGTGCTGGGCAAGAGCTGGAGATTCCTGCAGGGCGGCGTTACGCGGCTTGAGGAGCGGGCCTATCGCCTACTGCATCGTACGGCCCTGTAGGTGGCGGACAAACGTATTGGAATCGTCGATTGAGCGCTGCATGTCTTTGAGCAGTTGATCGACATTGCCTTGCAGGTTGCTGTACTCACCCTTGAGCGCGCCAATCGCCTGGGCGTTGAGGTTGTGCTTGAGGAACAGCACTTGATCGCGTAATACGCTAAGTACCGGCTCGATGCGGCTTTCAGCGGTTTTCATCTTCTGTAGTAATTCGCGGTATTCGGTCTGGGTGCGAGCCAGCTCCTTGGCGCTGGCGGCGCGCAGGTCTTTGTTGCTGTATTGATCGAGTTCGTCATTCCATTCGTCGAACAATGCGTCGGCCACGTTTTCGATGGCGCCGATGCGGTGGTGCACGGCAGCGGCGCTCTTTTCGCTGGCTTGGTAATCATCATTCAGCGCGTTGTAGCGCTTCTCCAGGTCTCCGCCATTGAATTGCACCACGCTGCGATAGTTCTGCAGCGCGCTGGTGAAATGTTGCTTGGCGTCTTGCTGTGCGTCGCGTGCGTCGTTAACCCGACTGACCAGCATTTGCCGTTTTGGGATGCCCGCTTTTTCCATGGCGGCGAAGTACGCGCTTTGGCAGCCGCTCAGGGCGAACAGGGCGATGCAGGCGAGGGCGAACTGGCGCATGGCGGTTTACTCCCTGATCCGGATAAAACAAAAGGGCGACTCGCGTCGCCCTCTCGTAACACTGTCTGAAGCTTATCAGCCGCGACGACGAAGCGCCTCGATTCGGTCTTCCAGTGCAGGGTGGCTCATGAACAGCCCGGCCAGCCCATGCTTGAGGCCTCCATTGATACCGAACGCGGCCAGACTGTCGGGCATTTGCACCGGCACGTCTTGTTCCGAGCGCAAGCGCTGCAAGGCGCCGATCATCGCGTTGGTGCCTGCCAGGCGCGCCCCGGCTTCGTCCGCCCGGTATTCGCGTTTGCGCGAGAACCACATCACGATGGTGCTGGCGAGGAAGCCCAATACCAGTTCGGCGAAGATAGTCGCGATGTAGTAGGCCATGCCCTGACCTTCTTCGTTCTTGAATATCACCTTGTCGACAAAGTTGCCGATGATTCGTGCGAAGAACATCACGAAGGTGTTCACCACGCCTTGCACCAGCGCCAGGGTGACCATGTCACCGTTGGCGACGTGGCCGATTTCGTGCGCCAGCACGGCTTTCACTTCGTCGGGCGAAAAGCGCTCCAGCAGACCCTGGCTGACGGCGACCAGTGCGTCATTCTTGTTCCAGCCTGTGGCGAAGGCGTTGGCCTCGTAGGCGGGGAAGATGCCAACCTCAGGCATCTTGATCCCGGCGTCGCGGGACAACTGCTCAACGGTTTGCAACAGCCATTGCTCATGGCGAGTGCGTGGCTGGGTAATGATCTGGGTGCTGGTACTCATTTTCGCCATCCACTTGGAGATGAACAGCGAGAAGAGCGAGCCGGCGAAACCAAATACAGCGCAGAAAACCAGCAGCTGATTGAGGTTCAGATCAACCCCATTGGCCGCCATGAACCCGTTGAAGCCAAAAAGGCTCAGGGTGATGCTGGCAATCAGCACGACCGCCAGGTTAGTGGCCAAGAACAGCAAAATGCGCATCATGGTTGAAACGTACTCCTCATGAAAATAGGTAGCGTGATGCGAGGTATATAAGGGGATGCCTGCAGCTATTCAACCAGGGGACTATTTCAAACTGTGTCATTTGCCTGCCCCTGTTGATAATTAAGCATAGTCGAACGGCTCGCGAGTTAGAGCGTCGCGAGCACTGAAAAGACCCGGGTGCAGGCTGCGCGGCCCGTTCAGACCGCGCAAGGCAGGGGATGACTCGTCCGCTTACTGGCGATAGGTCTTGAGGAAGTTGCCGATGCGGCCGATCGCCTGATCCAGGTCATCGACACGCGGCAGGGTCACTACGCGGAAATGGTCTGGCCATGGCCAGTTGAAGGCGGTGCCCTGAACGACCAGAAGCTTTTCTGACAGGAGGAGATCGAGAACGAACTTTTCGTCGTTGTGGATCGGGCAGATTTTCGGGTCGATGCGTGGGAACGCATACAACGCGCCCATCGGCTTGACGCAACTGACGCCGGGAATGTCATTGAGCAATTCCCAGGTCCGGTTGCGTTGCTCCAGCAGGCGCCCCTGTGGCAGCAACAGGTCATTGATGCTCTGGTAGCCGCCCAGTGCGGTCTGGATCGCGTGTTGGGCTGGCACGTTGGCACACAGGCGCATATTGGCCAGCATGTCGATGCCTTCGATGTAGCTATGGGCGTTGTGCTTGGGCCCGGAAATGGCAACCCAGCCCGACCGGAAGCCCGCGACGCGGTATGACTTGGACAGGCCGTTGAAGGTCAGGCAGAGCAGGTCGGGCGCCAAAGAAGCGGTGCAGATGTGTACGGCGTCGTCGTAAAGAATCTTGTCGTAGATTTCGTCGGAGAACACCACCAGGTTGTGCTGGCGTGCCAGTTCCAGCATGCCCATCAGCACTTCTTTGGGGTAGACCGCGCCGGTCGGGTTGTTCGGGTTGATGATGACCATGGCTTTGGTGTTCGGTGTGATCTTGGCCTTGATGTCCTGCAGGTCTGGCCACCAATACGTCTGTTCGTCGCACAGGTAATGCACGGGACTGCCACCGGCGAGGCAAACGGCCGCGGTCCACAGCGGGTAATCGGGTGCCGGGATCAGTACTTCATCGCCATTGTTGAGCAGGGCCTGCAGCGACATCACGATCAGCTCGGAGACGCCATTGCCCAGGTAGATGTCTTCAATGCCGACGCCTTCCACTTGCTTCTGCTGGTAGTACTGCATCACCGCCTTGCGTGCGCTGAACAGACCTTTGGAGTCGCTGTAGCCCTGTGCCGTCGGCAGATTGCGGATCACGTCCTGCAGGATTTCGTCCGGCGCTTCGAAACCAAATGGCGCGGGATTGCCGATGTTCAGCTTGAGGATGCGATGGCCTTCCTCTTCCAGGCGTTTGGCGTGCTTGAGCACTGGGCCGCGAATGTCATAACAGACGTTGGCGAGCTTGTTCGATTTGCTGACCTGCATGGTGATTGATCCCGAAAATGGACGATCCACTGTATTCACATAGCCTGGATGGCCGAGCATAGCGCCATGAAAATGGATTTGTATGCGCGAAACACGGGTGACAGACTGGCGTCTAACGAGGCGCAATGATACGTGCCGCCCGATCCGCGGAAAAGATACAGATCGGGCTTTTTCAGATGTGGAGGTGTACCCGTGGAAAAGTTGGAAAAAACCTGTGAAGAATGGCAGGCGATGCTTGATCCTGAGCAGTACAACGTTTGTCGCCTGAAAGCGACCGAACGCCCGTTTTCCGGGAAGTACAACAGTACCAAGACCGCCGGTGTCTATCACTGCGTGTGCTGCAACGAGGCACTCTTCGATTCCAAGACTAAATTCGATTCCGGTTGCGGCTGGCCAAGCTTCTACGCGCCTCTGGAAGGCAGTGCGGTCGTCGAAATCCGCGACATGACCCACGGCATGATCCGCACTGAAGTGGTCTGCGCCAAGTGTGATGCCCATTTGGGTCATGTGTTTCCCGACGGTCCACCGCCGACAGGTCTGCGTTATTGCATCAATTCGGTGTGTCTGGACCTGGTGCCAAGGGAATAAGGGGCTGATGGTCCCTTTTGTTATGCCGTGATATTGATGGGGTGAATTGGCTTGTGCGCAATTTAATTGCGCACTACTTTTCATCTACACTCCACTCTTTGAGGGCTTTGCCATGAGCGACAATCTGCTGACCATTCCATGCACGACCATCAAAGGCGAGCAAAAGACGTTGGCCGATTTTGCTGGCAAGGCAGTATTGGTGGTTAATACGGCGAGCAAGTGCGGTTTCACCCCACAGTACAAGGGGCTGGAAAAGCTTTGGCAGCGTTACAAGGATCAAGGTCTGGTAGTGCTGGGCTTCCCGTGCAATCAATTCGGCCATCAGGAGCCGGGGAATGAAGGGGCCATTTCCGAGTTTTGTGAATTGAATTTCGGGGTCAGTTTTCCGCTGTTCAAGAAGATCGACGTCAATGGCAGCAACGCGCACCCCTTATTCGTCCAGTTGAAAAAACAGGCGCCGGGCCTGCTGGGCTCCAGGCGCATCAAGTGGAACTTCACCAAGTTTTTGATCGGCAAGGACGGCAAGCTGGTCAAGCGCTTTGCACCCCTGACCAAGCCGGAAGACCTCTCCAGCGAAATAGAAGCGTTGCTGTAGGAGGCCCCGCCCCGTCTCGACGCCTCGCTGTCGCGCAGCAAACTGGGTTGTGATTTGTGTGGTGTGATCGGTGGTGGTGTGTCAGATAAGACGCCTTCGCGAATAAATTCGCTCCCACCGGGGTCTTGATTTTCCTTTAGTTTTTAAGTGAATTGACTGTCGAATTACGGTAAGGCCCCGTTTCCAGAACGCCGGAGCGAGGGAAGTCCGAGCCTAGGCGAGGATCCGTATGGAGGGGCAAGTGTTTTCGGTAGATGCCGGATATACACATCAAGACCAGCGCCAACACATTGTTTTTAAAAGATTAAAAGTCTGTTTGATAAGAGGCCTCGCCGCGTCTTCGACGCTGCGATGTCGCGCAGCAAACTGGTTGCGATTCTGCCCGGAGGGCGTAGGAGCTGACTTGTCTGCGAAAAGGGCCGGAGGACCTTCATGCGGTGGTGAATTCAGCCATTTTGCGACTGCTTCGCAGCCGATTCGCAGACAAGTCAGCTCCTACAGGGTCAGCGTTTGGCTGAAAATTCGATAACATTTATTCTTTATTTTTCAACTGGTTATAGGTTGTTTGATGAGAGTGGGCAGACCAACATCTACAAGGGGGCTGCGTTCGGCACAACCGGCAGCCACTGATCCAGCAGGCTGATCAGTTCTTCGCGGCGGAAGGGCTTGGCCAGGTAGTCGCTCATGCCCGCCGCGCGACAGCGTTCGCGTTCTTCAGGCATGGCGTTGGCCGTCAGGGCAATGATCGGCAGTTGCGGCCAGCGTCCGCTCTGGCGGATCTGGCGACTGGCTTCATAGCCATCCATGACCGGCATGTTGCAGTCCATCAGTATCAGATCGAAGTTCTGATGCTCAAGCTGTTCGAGCGCATCAGCGCCATGCCCACTGACGACAACATCGCAGCCAAGCTTGCTCAGGATACCCTTGGCCACCAGTTGATTGACCGGATTGTCTTCGACCAGCAAGACGCGCGCTCGGCGCGGCATCGGCGGGTTACCGAGTAACAGTTCGTGGTTGCCCGATTCATCCGTTTGTAACGTCCGTCGCAGGGTCTGATACAGCGCATTGCGTGCCAGCGGACGCGCCTGTTGCTGTAATGGCGCGAGGGCGCTGACTTGGTCGTAGGGCATGAAGTTGCCATAAGCCGTGATCAGCAGGATCGGCGCTTTGATGGCCGGGCGCAGGCCGAACAGGCATTCCGGGCAGTCAGTGATCAGCAGGTCGGGCTCAAGGCCATAAAGGCTGTCGCCGATGCTGTAGCGCCGGTACTCGATGCCCCAGTTGGGCAATAGGCTCGTCAGTAACTCTGTCAGGCCGCTACTGGCCGGACTGATGGCAATCACCCTGCCTTTGATAGGTCCGAAAGCCGGTGCCGGGGTATGGCTGGGCAAAGGCAGGTCGGCGCAGAACCGACTGCCGAACCCCACCTGGGACTCAATGCTCAGGTGGCCGTTCATGGCGCCACACAGATTGTTGGTGAGCGCCAGCCCAAGTCCGGTGCCGCCAAACTGACGTGTGATGTCCGCTGCGGCCTGAGTGAAGGGCTGGATGATTTTTGTCTGGGCGTCCTCGGCGATGCCTATTCCCGTGTCCCTAACTTCGATCCGTACGCCATCATTGTGTGCGCTCAGGCGCACATCGACGCGGCCAAGGCGGGTAAATTTCAGTGCATTGGACAGCAAGTTGCTGACGATTTGTCGAACCCTCGTGGGGTCGCCGAGTACCAGTGCGGGGAAGTGCGGGTCGATCAGGCAGGTTAATTCGACGCCGGGTGCTGTGTTTTGTGACAGCAGGTTAGCGGTGTCTTCGACCAGTGCGCTCAGGTCGAAAGCGATATGCTCAAGCTCAAGCTGGCCGGCATCGAACTTCGACAGGTCGAGAATATCGTTGAGCAACTCCACCAGTACCTTGCCCGAGTCATGGGCAATGGACAGTTGCTGGCGTTGTTCGGTGTTGAGTGGGCTGTCCAGAGACAGGGCGAGCATGCCCAGCAGGCCGTTAAGCGGGGTGCGGATTTCGTGGCTCATGTTGGCCAGGAAGGCCGAGCGCGCCTGGGCCATGTCCAGGGCAGTGCTGCGCGCAACCTGCAGCTCCTCGTTGGATTGGCTGAGGCGGGTATTGCTGGCCTTGAGTTCGGTGGTGCGCGCTGAAACGATGTTTTCCAGCTCGCTCAGATGGTCGGTGAGGAGGTTCTCTGCAACCTGGCGATGGGCGAACTCGCTGGCGATTGTTTCAAACTGCTCATTGGCGGCGTGCACCAGGACACCGATCTCATCCTGTTCGTGGTCTGGCGGGCAAGGCAGTCGGGTCTGCACTGGGCTGCGTGGGTCGCTGCGGCTCAGTGCGCGGATCACCCCCACCAGGGGTTTGGTCAGGGTCATATAAAACATCACCAGGAAGATCCCACTCAGCAGGAAGCTGCGTACAAATCCGTTGATCAGGGTGATCTCGGCGCGTTCCAGGAAGTGGCTGCCAAACGCAAAGGTGTCGATATCCAGGTGCAACGTGCCGATCGAGTCGTTGGGCATGTGGTTCAAATGCAGGATATCTTCGAACTGACGATTTTCACCAAAAAGAAAGTCGCTGATTATCCGATAGCGACCCTGCTCTCGGGGGCGTTCGGCACGGGCAAGCACCGCGTTATTGTTGTCGCTGATCCATGCGCCCGTGACGGCGGGGGAACGCAGTAGGCCTTGGATCAGTTCCTCAGCAAGTTCGGCGTCAATGTTGTAGGCAATTCGCGAGGCCGGGTTGTGGCTGATTTCCAGCAAAGAGCGAATTTCGCGATCGATGGAGGCATCTTCGCTGGCATAATCGAGGGTGATTTGAGCCAGGCTAAGCACGGTCCCCAAAATGAAACCGACCAGCACTGTCAGACGCGCTTGCTTGAACGACAGGCGGTTGGTGAACGATATATCCATGGGGCGGCGCCATTCCTTGTGTTCTTTTGCCGGGAAAGCATAGCCGATCAGGCCTTGCCTTTATTCAGTTTAATTAAGGAGACATCGTGGACTCTCGGTTGAATGCATTTCTCGAACGCGCCGATGCGGTACTGGCGCGTCTGGAGCCACTATTGCCGGCACCCCGCAGGCCGGTTGACTGGACGCACTCCTTGGCCGCGCGCTGGGTGCAGGAAGGTCGCAGTGGTTACTTGATGCCATTGCATGTCAGCCTGGACATGCGCCTGTCTGACCTGATCGGTGTGGATCGACAGCGCGATCAGCTGGCGCGTAATACCCGGCAGTTCATCGATGGTCTGCCAGCCAACCATGCCTTGCTCTGGGGCTCGCGAGGGACTGGCAAGTCTTCGTTGGTCCGTGCTCTTTTAGCTGAAAACCATCAGCGCGGTTTGCGTCTGATCGAGATCGAGCGCGATCACTTGGGCGATCTGCCGCGTGTGGTGGAGCAGTTGCAGAGCTTGCCGCAACGCTTCGTGCTGTTTTGCGATGACCTGTCGTTCGAGGCAGGCGAGAGCGATTACCGTGTGCTTAAAAGTGTGCTGGACGGCTCGCTGGAACAGGCGCCGGACAACGTGCTGTTGTACGCCACGTCCAACCGTCGCCATCTGGTGCCGGAGAAAGAAAGCGATAACGAGAACTGGCAGCGGGTCGACGGCGAGCTGCACCCCAGCGAGGCAGTGGAAGACAAGATTGCCTTGTCTGACCGTTTTGGCTTGTGGCTATCGTTCTATCCCTTCACTCAGGAACACTTTCTGAGCGTGGTCGAGCACTGGATCGGTGAATTGGCATCAGCGTCCGGCCTTGAGTGGCAGCGCGATGAGGCGCTGGATATCACAGCGGTCCGCTGGGCGACCGGACGCGGCAATCGCAACGGTCGCTGCGCTTATCAATTTGCGCGTTATTGGGTAGGACTAAAATTGTTGGAGCAGCAAGCATGATCGATTTACAAAACACCGGCGCTGGCCTGAATGGCTACGGTTTGCTCGCCGCGCAGTTGGAGTCGCTGCTGGCGGACGAGCGTGACCTTATTGCCAATGCCGCACAGTTTTCTGCCTTTTTGTTCAGTCAACTCGATGACTTGAACTGGGCCGGCTTCTATTTGGCTCGCAATGAAGAGCTGGTCCTTGGGCCTTTCCAGGGGCAGATCGCCTGTGTGCGAATCCCGTTTGGTCGTGGCGTTTGCGGCGCGGCGGCGGCCACCCGCCAGACTCAGCGGGTCGAGGATGTCCATGCGTTCGACGGGCACATTGCCTGTGACAGTGCATCGAATAGCGAACTGGTCGTGCCTTTGGTCAAAGACGGGCGGTTGATCGGCGTGCTGGATCTGGACAGCCCTCGAGTCGGGCGCTTCTCCGAGCAGGATCAGGCAGGCGTAGAACTGCTGGCAGCTATTTTTCTAAGGCTGACCACCTGCGATTGACGGGATGTTACGCAACCGTTGACGCTCTATACAGAGCCAGTGAGCCAGTGAGGCGACGGGCAGGACAGGCATCGGGCCTGTCTGCCCTGAAGCGTGACTCAGTCGTAGATGACTTTTTTCTTCCAGTCCGCGTCTGCTTCGACGGCCTTCAATCCGTCGGTCAATGCATTTATTTCGCCTTCGACGGGCGCAGTGTCGGTCAATACCATGGAGTTGGTGCGTGCCAGCAGTATCTCCATCTGATTGATTTGGTTCTGATAGATGTTCTGATCCGGTTGTTTGCGTAGGTATTGCACGCCGCGTTCGAACGCCAGTCGCGCCTGACCGGGCTGGTCTTGGGAGAGCGCCAGTTGACCCAGGTTATTGAAGAACTCGATGTGCAGCAGAACCAGAATGTTGCGGATTTCCTTGATCCATTGCTTGGCTTCGTTGGTCGGCAAGAAACCCTCGTGGGCAGCACGCGTGACCTGTCCGTGCAAGGCTTCTAATAGAAAGCGCACGTCTTTGGCCTTGGCTTCGGTCAGGATTGGGCCGGGTGGGTTGTTGATCGGAATCGCATAACCCTTATCCACCAGCGCCACGAGCTCGCCTGAACGTTTATTGAGGGGGCTGTTGCCCTTGTCCAGCGCCAGCAAACGCTGGTTTATATTGAGTTCCAGGCGCGTCAACAGCAGCTTGAGGGCTGGCGTCATCAATTGGCCGGGAAAGGTTTCGGTGATCTCGCCACAACGACGCAGGCGGTCATGCAGCTCGACTTTAAGGCGGGCCTTTTCCAGCTTATTGTTTTCCGATACGTGGTTAAGGAAACCGATGGCAATCAGAATGACAATGCCAGCGACTATCAGCAGGGTGATCGTGAGTGGGGTCACCGTTGAAACCTCGTTCGGGTAGTGTACGTCGAGTGTAGTGGTTAAGGCTTTTTGCCGATAGGTGCAGTGGGCACTCGTCAAACTAACGGCGCGGATAATCAGGCACGTGTCCGCGCTGGCCAAGATCTCAAAAGCAGGGAAGTCATTGATTTAGATATATTTATAGAAGGGGGTTGACGGCTAGCCTCTGTCTCCATAGAATGCGCGCCACTTACAGCGTAAAGCACACAGCGAAACGCAAATAAGTAGTGAATGTTGTACGTGTGTCCCCTTCGTCTAGTGGCCTAGGACACCGCCCTTTCACGGCGGTAACAGGGGTTCGAGTCCCCTAGGGGACGCCATATTGCGGGAATAGCTCAGTTGGTAGAGCACGACCTTGCCAAGGTCGGGGTCGCGAGTTCGAGTCTCGTTTCCCGCTCCATTTTTAAGCAGTCTTGCTCTCGGGCAGGGCTGGTGAAACCAAGGCAGGGTCTTAGGATCATGCTTTGGACACTGGAACATACTCTGTATGTTTCGGGCAGCGTCCCCTTCGTCTAGTGGCCTAGGACACCGCCCTTTCACGGCGGTAACAGGGGTTCGAGTCCCCTAGGGGACGCCATTTGCGGGAATAGCTCAGTTGGTAGAGCACGACCTTGCCAAGGTCGGGGTCGCGAGTTCGAGTCTCGTTTCCCGCTCCATATACAAACAAAAACGCCGCTCATTGAGCGGCGTTTTTGTGTGTGCGTTTTTTAGCATTTATCGCTCAGAACCCCTGTCCGGCACATTGTCGCTACCCACCGTTTGACGCTGCGCGAACACGGCGTTGCCGACGCCTGCCAATACGGCATCGTTTTGTGGGGTGTGGACGCGTCCGCACAAGACGTTGCGGTAATGCCGTTGCAGCGGATTTTTGCGTGACAGACCAGGATTGCCGGCCGCTTCGATGGCCAGTTCCACCGCGCGGATCGCGTTGCCGGTGACCAGGTATTTAATCTGCGCTGCGTGCACGGCAGGGGTCAGGCCCTGCGCAGCAGAGTCCAGCAGGTTGCGGTTGGCGAACAACAGGGTGTCGATGTGCCCGACGGTTTCCTGGACGCGTGGCAGGGTCGACAGCGCTGCACCGAGGCTGGAAGGTTTGCGTTGCTCCAGCCAGCTCACCAACCAGTCACGGGCCGAGTGGGCGATGGCGTCGTAAACCGAGGACAGCAACACTGACATCCACAGCAGCCCGGACGCATCGAGTTCTGCTTTGGGCGCACTCCATGGGCTGACGCTGACGGCATGTTCCAATGGCACCAGCGCGTCCTCGAAGATCACCTCATGGCTGCACGTGGCGCGCATGCCCAAGTGGTCCCAGTCCTCGACGATACGAACGCCAGGCGTGTTCTTGTGCACCAACCAGGCGCCGACCAGCGGGTCTTGGTCATCGCTGCGTGCCCACACGCTGTACCAGGTCAGACCATGGCTGCCGGTGGAGTAGATCTTGCTGCCGCTGATGCGCCACCCTTCAGCGGTGCGCCGGGCGGTGGTGGCGGGCAGACCACCACGGGCCGGGGTGCCAAGGTCGGGTTCGACCCGCAGGGCATTGATCAACGCGCCATCACGTACGGCCTCTTCGGCAACACGCAAGCGCAAATCATGCGGCCAGCTTTTGCTCTCCTGCAGGCGCGAATGCTGCAGGTATTGCATCACCAGAATCAGTGCGGTTGATGGCTCGCCTTTGGCCACGGCGCTGATGACGTGCTGCGCCCGAACCAGATCGGCCCCGCCGCCGCCCAGTTCTGAGGGGACGGTCAGGGCAAGCAGGCCATGTTCGTGCAGCAGGCGGAAATTCTCGTGGGGGAAGGCGCCACTCTGGTCATAACGTTCGGCCGTCTCCGCCAGCACAGCGCTGAGGGTCGCCAGTCGGGCCTCGAAGGCTGCAGGCGATTCGGGGGCTGCAGTGGTCTGTCGCACAACAGATGGGCGAAGGGTTGAAAGGCTCATCGAAGGTTTCCCTTATTGCATGGACGCCTGGATCAGCGTTGGCTGACAGGGATCGGGTTCAAAGATGCAGTGGCGCGATCAGGTGGACCGCGCCTTGTGCAGCGTTTAGATCACGCAGCGTTTAGATCACAAAGAAACCATGGGTCCCGTCGCGAGCGAGCTGATCGACCAGGCCGTATTCCCAGTCCAGGTACGCCTGCATGGCTTCGCGTGGGGCATCGGTGCCTTCATACGGTCGGCGGTAGCGATCAATCCGTGGCGAGGCCAGATGGCGTTCGCCGGTTTCTACCGGGAACCCCGCTGCGATCCAGGTGGCGGTGCCGCCCTTGAGCAGGAACACGTGTTTGCCGGTCAGGGCCTCGACGTCGGCCACGGCCAGGCGCGCCAGGCGGCCGCTGCCACAGGTCAGCACGTAGCGTTCAGCGGCAGGCACCTTGGTCAGCGCGTCCTTCAACTGCCCACGCAACGCCCACCAGGCGTCGGGAATATGCTGCTTGACGTAGTTGGCGCTGGCGGTGAAATCGAGCACCGCCACGTCGCCATGGCTGTGCCATTGGGCGAGGGTTTCGGCACTGATTTCTTCGACTTGAGGTGGGGTTGGGGCGGGGGCGTTCCATTCGCCTTTTTCAGTGAAGTCGTCGGCGCGCAGATCATCGACGACAAACACCTCCCACCCCAGCTGGGCAAGCCACGACGCGGACATGTTGGCGCGTACCCCGTCGTCATCCACCAGTACCAACCGGGCGCCCCGCACGCTGGCGAAGTGATCGGTTTCCTGCACCAGTTGCCCGCCGGGTGTCGAGCGGGCGCCAGGCAGATGGCCTTGGACAAATTCTTCGGGGGTACGCACATCAAACAGGTAGGTGCTGCGTTTGTTCTCGGCTTGCCAGCGTTGCACATCGTTGCGGGTGGCGCGCTGGACCTTGGCTTTATCCGCCACTTTGCGCGCATCGGCGCTGGCCAGTTCGCGGGTGTCTTCGCCCACCGTGGCGAAACGACGGGCCTGGCCGTGCTCAAGTTTTTGCCCGGCCAGCAGCCAGCCGATGGTGCCATTGCGCAGGGCCGAGATCGGGTTGGGAAGGCCGGCATTGACCAGTGATTGGGCGCCGATGATGCTGCGGGTACGGCCAGCGCAGTTGACGATGATTCGGGTGCTGGGGTCGGGTGCCAGTTCCCGTGCGCGCAGCACCAGTTCGGCGCCCGGCACGCTGATGCCGCTGGGGATGCTCATGGTCTGGTATTCGTCGTAACGGCGGGCGTCCAGCACCACCACGTCAGCCTTGGCCTCGAGCAGGGCCAACACGTCTTCGGCCGCCAGTGATGGGGTATGGCGTTGGCTTTCCACCAGTTCACCAAAGGCTTTGCTCGGTACGTTGACGTCGATAAACAGCTCGCCGCCGGCATCGCGCCAGCCTTGCAGGCCACCGTCGAGTAGCCTCACGTCGCTGTAGCCCAGGTCTTGCAAGCGCTGCACGGCAACCTGCGCCAGACCTTCGCCATTGTCATAAACGGTGACAGCGGTATCGCGTCGGGGAATACGCGAAAAGACTTCCAGTTCGAGTTTCGACAGCGGGATATTGGTGGCGAACAAAGGATGCGCTTCGGCGAAGGGCGCTTCTTCGCGGACATCGACCAGTACCAGCTCTTCATGGGCCAGCAGCGCACGGCGAATATCGGTGAAGGACCGGGTAGCTACAGTGCTCATTGGGCTTGGTTCTCTTTTGACAGGTCCCAGATATTCGGGAGAAAGGCGTTGGAATAGCCGGAGATGAATAGTTTTTCGCTGCCGTCAGGCTGATACACCGCCCGCCGCACCGCGCCGATGTTGGCGCCGTAAACGTGGATGCTGATCGAAACCTGATCATTGAACGCGTTGCTGACCTGATGGATATCGTTGCTGCGCGGCGACAAGGCTTCGACCTGGCCTGGTTCCAGGCGGATGGCTGGCCCTTCTTTCTCCAGTCGACCGCCCTCGCTGCGGGCATAGCCCTGGGAATATTCAGCCCCGCGCAACATGCCGATCAAGCCCCAGACGCGATGGTCGTGGATCGGCGTGGACTGCCCCGGTCCCCAGACAAAACTCACAATGGAAAACCGCTGTCGGGAGTCCGCGTGCAGGAGAAACTGCTGATACCGTTGCGGGTCGGGAGTAGCAAAATCATCGGGCAGCCAGTCGTCGAAGCTGACCAGTTGCGCCAGCAGCTTGCCGCTGCGATGCAGCAGGTCGCCTTCACGGGGATGGCTGTCGATCAACTCGGCCAGTGCGCCGATGAAGGCCCTGAGTCGTTCCGGGTGTCGAGTCTGAGTCATGTGTTTTCCGAGGCCAGTGCTGAATAGGTGGGTCTAAGAAATATAAACATAATGCAGGGGTTTAATATGCTATTTTTTAATGATTAGGTTATAACGAAAATGCATTTAATTCCTTTTTTTGTAAGCGCGCTCCTACAGAGGACGGGGGGGCTTTGCAGGGTTGTGCTAATGGAATTATGCTTTTTATACATTTCTTTCTTCCCTTCTTATGTACGGTCCGAATGAAAATTGATGATATCGATGCCTTCGTGGCAGTGATTCGCTGCCAATCGATCAGCCATGCGGCTGAGTCGTTGCAATTGACTCAGCCGGCGATTACCCGGCGGGTGCAGAATTTTGAGCAGGCGCTGGGCGTCGAGTTGTTCGACCGCAATACCAAACCGCTCAAACCCACCGTGATGGGCACACAGGTTTATCAACAATGCCAGGCGATCCTGCGGGAAATGGACGCGCTACGGGAGTTGGTCGCCAGTGATACACCGCCCAGCGGCCTGTTGCGCCTGGGTGTTCCACAGACCATTGGCGACGTGGTGCTGCTCGATGCGCTCAAGCACCTGCGTGCTGAATTCCCCGACTTGCGTGCGCAGGTGGTGACGGGGTGGGGCAGCTACCTGATTGGCAAGATAGAAAAGGGGGAACTGGACGCGGCGGCTGCATTGTTTCCGGCAGGCAAGATCTTTCCGGAAAATATCATGGGTGAGTCCATCGGCAAGATGGAATTGGTGGCGGTCTGCGCTAAACAGGCCCTGCCGAAAAAGCCGTGCAAACTGGCTGACTGTTATGAGCAGGGCTGGGTGCTCAATCCCGACGGTTGCGGCTTCCGCGCTGGCCTGCAACGCACCTTGTCGGATCAGGGGCTGACGTTGAAGGTCAATCTGGAAACCTTCGGCACCGAGCTGCAACTGGGGCTGGTCGCCGACGGCATGGGCCTGGGCCTGGTGCCGCGACCGTTGCTGGAACGCAGTGCGCATCGCGATCAACTGGCGATCATGCCGCTCAAGGATTTCAAGCCGGTCATGGACCTGTGGCTGATCTACCCGCGGTTCCTCGGCAACCTGCAAGCCCCGGTGGCCTCGTTTGGTAGTCTGGTGGCTGAATCATTGAAGAGAAGCCGCAACGTCGCGTGAGCCTGGATGGTCGGCAGTCGCTGATCGGGAAGAGATAAAAAAAGGCGCAATCCTGGGTCAAGGGCTGCGCTTTTCTATGTTTCACGCCACCTGTTCCCGCGCATCACGTTCGCGCCTGGCCACCCGCTCACGGGTCAGGGGGATGAGTTTTTTGCCGTAATCGATGGCGTCGTCCAGCGGGTCGAAACCACGGATCAGGAAGGTGGTAATACCCAGGTCGTAGTAGTCGAGCAGTGCTTCGGCGACTTGCTCCGGTGTCCCCACCAGCGCTGTGGAGTTGCCTTGGGCACCTAGCAGTCCGGCGATGCCGGTCCACAGGCGTTTGTCCAGGCGTGAACCTTGGGCGGCCGCTGCCAGCAGGCGACGTGAGCCTTCGTTCGGCGGTTCTCGACGCACGAAACCATTGGCCTGCGCCAGCGCCGTGGCTTTTTGCAGGATGCTGTCGGCGCGGGCCCAAGCCAGCTCTTCGGTTTCAGCGAGAATCGGGCGCAGTGACAGGCTGAAGCGAATCGTGCGGCCATGCCTGGCGGCTTCGGCGCGGACCTGTTTGACCACCTCGCGGACTTGCTCGTACGTCTCGCCCCACAGTGCATAAACGTCCGCATGCTTGCCCGCCACCGCGATGGCGGCTGGCGAGGAACCGCCAAAGTACAGCGGGATGTGTGGCAGTTGCGGGGATTTCACTGCCGAATGGGCGGCCTCGAATTGGTAATAAATGCCTTGGTAATCGAAGGGCGTCTCACGGGTCCATTCCTGACGCACCACGGACAGGTATTCATCGGTGCGCGCATAGCGTTCGTCTTTACCAATGAAGCTGCCGTCAGCGCGCAGTTCCTTGTCGTCGCCTCCGGTGATGATATGCACCGCAGTGCGCCCGCCATTGAACACGTCCAGCGTGGCGAACTGCCGGGCAGCCACGGTAGGGGCAATAAAGCCTGGACGATGGGCTACCAGAAATTGCAGGCGAGTGGTGACGCTGGCCGCGTGGGCGGCGACAAAAGCACTGTCCGGGCTATTGGAGTGGTAGGCCACCAGTGCGCGGTCGAAACCGGCGTCCTCATGGGCCTTCGCTACTTTCTCCACGTATTCGGGCTGAACGGTCGGGCCGCTACGGGGATGGATTTCCGAGCCCGGCTGAGTGGCGATGAAACCGATGAATTCGATGCTCATGGAAAGCGCTCCCTTCTGTCTATGATTGAGGCGGTCGTGTACCTGCAACATAGGGGGATAGATGGAGGGTGTGAAATTCTTTTTGGGTCTAAGTTAATTATAAAAATTATGTATTTTAAAATTTATAAAAATTAATAATTTTAATCATTAGGTTATTCCTAAAAAGAATTTTACTGGCGTTTTTTATGCGAATAGCATGAGGCCAACATCATTGAATCGGGCGTTGTTCAGCCCCGGTCTTTTCAGGAGGGATGCCTAATGTCCGAAAACATCCTCGATCCCCAGCGCGCAAATGCTGGTTTCTTTACGGTCAGCAAGGCTGAGCGAATTGACACACCCTCGGGTCGGCGCGCAGGGACGCATAAACGCTGGCGCGCGCCCGACTTCGTCATCCGACTGATCAGCCCTGTCGTCCTGCTACTGCTCTGGGAGCTGGCATCGCAGACAGGCTTGATTCCAGCGCGGGTGATTGCCGCGCCGTCGCAGATTGGCGGCACGTTATGGGCGATGATCGTTTCCGGGGAGTTGGGTAAACACCTTTGGGTGTCGTTGCAGCGCGCACTGCTCGGCCTGAGTATTGGCGTCAGTATCGGGGTGGTGGCGGCCCTGATCACCGGCTTGTCCAAGCGTGGTGAAGTGATACTGGATTCGCCGATGCAGATGCTGCGCACTATTCCTTCGCTGGCGCTGGTGCCGCTGTTCATTCTCTGGTTCGGCATCGGTGAGTTCACCAAGATCGCGCTGATCGTCATGGGCACCACGTTTCCGGTGTACCTGAACCTGTTCTCCGGCATTCGCAGCATCGACCCGAAACTGATCGAGGCCGCCAATACCTTGGGTCTCAATCGTCGCGAGCTGATCTGGCACGTGATTCTGCCGGGTTCGCTGCCCTCATTTTTTGTTGGCTTGCGTTATTCATTGGGTATCTCGTGGCTGGCACTGGTGTTCGTCGAACAGATCAACACCACTGCCGGTATCGGTTACCTGGCCAGTGATGCACGGGACTTCATGCGCACGCTGGAGCGCTATGCGCTGGCTTGGCGACCTACTTTCGTGAGGAACTGAACATGGCTGCTCTCGACCTTCTGCACGCCGCGTTGGTCCCCGTCCAGTTGCGCAATGTGGTTCGGCAATTTGGTCAGCAACGGGTGATCGACGGGCTGGACCTGGACATCGCGCCAGGCGAATTCGTCGTCTTGCTCGGCGCCAGCGGCTCGGGCAAGACTACCTTGCTGCGTACGCTTGCCGGCCTGGACACCATCGACAGTGGCCAACTGCGGGTGCCACTCGCCCGTGCGGCGGTGTTTCAGGAGCCGCGTTTGATGCCCTGGAAAAGCGCCTGGAAAAACGTGGTGCTGGGCCTGCGCATCAGCGATGCCAAACGGCGTGCCGTCGAGGCTTTGACCGAAGTAGGCCTGGCTCATCGCCTGAATGCTTTCCCCGCCACGCTGTCGGGTGGCGAAGCACAGCGTGTGGCGCTGGCGCGTGGGTTGGTGCGCGAGCCGAAACTGCTATTGCTCGACGAGCCGTTCGCTGCGCTGGACGCTTTGACCCGCATTCGCATGCATCAATTGATCATCGACTTGTGGCGTAAACACACCCCGGCAGTGCTACTGGTCACCCACGATGTCGACGAAGCAATCCTGTTGGCGGACCGGGTGATCGTGCTGGCCAACGGTAAGATCGCCGACGAAATACAGATTGAACTGCCCCGTCAACGGGACACTGGACAGCCCGGTTTCCAGGCGATTCGCACACGTTTACTTGGGTTATTGGGGGTAGACGTTGCTGCTCGGCACAAGCCCGATCACGAAGAGCCCGTGCACGAAAAAAAGCGGCGGTTTGCCAGTGCGTGATTGGGGGGCGTGTCAGGTAAACCGAGTGATGGCGTTCGCGAATGAATTCGCTCCCACGGAACTTGTAGGAGCGAACTCATTCGTGAAGGCGGTGGGTCAGTGCTTGCTGTCTTGCGCTGACATCGCCAACAGTTGTTTTTCCTGATTCCAGTCGAACGGTTCTTCGTTTTGCTCGGCTTCGTAGCGACGCTCTTCGAGTGCCTGGTACAGGTCGATCTCGTCATCGGGCATGAAGTGCAGGCAGTCGCCAGCGAAGAACCACAACAGATCGCGCGGGACCAAGTGAGCAATTTGCGGGTAGCGCTGGATCACTTGGCAGAGCATTTCCTGACCCAGGTATTGGCTTTCGATCGGGTCTTTGGGCAATAGCGCGACCAGTTCGTCGAAGCGTTCCATAAACAGCTCATGGCTTTCTTCGGGAACTTGCTCGGCCTCGCCAAGGGCGACCAGGATGCTGCGCAGGTGCGCAAGCAGGGCAAGTTGGTGGTCGAGCGTGGCGTCGGCCATGATGGAGTCCTCAAAAGCAAAAACGGGCGCCAGAGTATAAAGCCCTGCGCGCCCGCTGTCTTACCTCTGGTCAATTAGCGAGTCTTGCCCTCGGCCAGGGTCAGTTCCTCTTTATCGAAATCATCGACATCGATCACTTTGCGTCGCGCTGCCTCGGCCAGGCGTAGCGTCTGTGCCTGGGCGGGTTGCAATATGCCGGCTTGCAAGGCGGTATCGATAATATGTTCGCCGGCCACCGGCTGCACCTGACCACTTTTCAATGCGTGGTGCAGTTTTTGTTGCAGCGGTTGGCTGGCGTTCAGCAAGTCACTGGCGTGTTGCAGGGCACCGACCGGATCATCTGTCGATTGCGGGCGATAGCAGCCAGCAAGCAGTTCTTCCAACGCAGGATCGCCTTTGGCGCGACCGAGCACTTCGGCGACCTCGGCATCCAGTGCATCCGATGGCCCGGTGTGCCGACGGCCGAACGGGAACACCACTCCGCGCAGCAGGCAACCCAATACCCGGCTCGGGAAGTTGCGCAGCAGCCCATCCAGTGCGCGTTCGGACTGGCCAAGGCTTTCCTCCATGGCCCAGCGAAACAGCGGACGCAGGTGCTCGGGCGAGTCGAGGTCGTGATAGCGCTTGAGCGCGGCGGAGGCCAGGTACAGATGGCTCAGTACATCGCCGAGGCGAGCGGACAGCCGTTCCCGACGTTTTAGTTCACCTCCCAGCAGCATCATGCTCAAGTCGGCCAGCATGGCAAAAGCAGCGGCCTGACGATTCAGTGCGCGGAAATAGCCTTGGCTCAGGCTGTCTCCCGGCACGGTCTCGAAATGCCCAAGGCCGAGATTGAGAATGAAGGTACTGGCTGCGTTGCCGACCGCGAAGCCGATGTGCTTGAGCAGCAGGCCATCGAACTCCACCAAGGCGCGTTCGTGATCCTCGCGGCCGGCCAGGGCCATTTCCTTGAGCACGAATGGATGGCAGCGAATCGCGCCCTGACCGAAAATCATCAGGTTGCGTGAAAGGATGTTGGCGCCCTCTACGGTGATGAAGATCGGCGCCCCCTGCCAACTGCGGCCCAGGTAGTTGTTAGGGCCCATGATGATGCCCTTGCCGCCGTGCACGTCCATGGCGTGGCTGATGCATTCACGGCCACGTTCGGTCAGGTGATATTTCAGGATCGCCGACAACACCGACGGCTTTTCTCCCAGGTCCACCGCGTTGGCGGTGAGCATCCGCGCGCTGTCCATCAGCCAGGCGTTGCCACCGATTCGCGCCAGGGCTTCTTGAATACCTTCGAAAGCGGACAGGGGCACATTGAACTGTTCACGCACCTGCGCATATTGCCCGGTTACCAGGCTGGTGAACTTGGCTGCGCCGGTACCGACCGCAGGCAGCGAGATCGAACGGCCGACCGACAGGCAGTTCATCAGCATCATCCAGCCTTTGCCGAGCATTTCCTGACCCCCGATCAGAAGGTCCAGGGGGATGAACACGTCCTTGCCGCTGTTGGGGCCGTTCATGAACGCGGCGCCCAATGGCAGGTGACGGCGCCCGATTTCCACGCCCCGGGTGTCGGTGGGGATCAATGCCAGGCTGATGCCCAGGTCTTCCTTGTCACCCAGCAGGTGCTCTGGGTCGAACGCCTTGAAGGCCAAGCCGAGCAGGGTAGCGACCGGGCCTAGAGTGATGTAACGCTTCTCCCAGTTCAGGCGCAGACCGATGACTTCTTTACCTTGCCATTGGCCTTTGCAGATCACCCCGGTGTCCGGCATGGCGCCCGCATCGGAGCCCGCCAGCGGGCCGGTCAGGGCGAAACACGGGATGTCGTCGCCGCGTGCCAGGCGTGGCAAGTAATGATTGCGCTGTTCGTCAGTGCCGTAATGCAACAGCAGTTCGGCAGGGCCCAGGGAGTTGGGCACCATGACAGTGGACGCCAGATCGCCACTGCGGGTGGCCAGTTTCATCGCCACTTGGGAGTGGGCGTAGGCCGAGAAACCTTTGCCGCCATATTCTTTCGGGATGATCAGGGCGAAAAAGCCATGCTGCTTGATGTGTTCCCAGGCTTCAGGTGGCAAGTCCATTGACTGGCCGATCTGCCAGTCGCTGACCATCGCACACAGTTCTTCGGTCGGGCCATCGATGAACGCTTGTTCTTCTTCGGTGAACTGGGCCTTGGGGTAGGCCAGCAACGTGTCCCAGTCGGGGCGACCGCTGAACAGTTCGCCGTCCCACCAGACGGTGCCTGCGTCGATGGCATCGCGCTCGGTCTGCGACATGGGCGGCAAGGTTTTCTGGAACCACGAGAACAACCGCGCAGTGAAATACTTGCGGCGCAGGTCCGGCAGGGTCAATGGCAATACGACGGCCAGCCATAGCACCCAGAAAAGGGTCAGGAGCCAGCCCGGCGCGTGGCTGAAGGTGCCCATGGCCAGCAAATAGACCGCGACCATACCCAACGCGGGCAGGGGCGCGATGCGTCGATGGGCCAGGTAAGCAACCCCGACGACCAGAACCAGTATCCACAACAACAGCATAGGTAATCCTCCGTGATGACAGCGGCAAAAAAACCGCCATCAAGAGCTTAGTCGGCATCAGGTGAAGAGGGCGACAACAGCGAGCGCCTCGATAGTGACCACCCAGCGGTGGTGGAGTTCGCCGAGCATGAGCGCGGTTTTGGCACCGGCCCTCTGAATCAGCCGATTCAACCTCCATAATAGAGCGCTGGATTCAGAGGGGGGTGATCGGATTAAACTGACGCCCGATTGGGTCATTACGGTTTGACAGGGGAATGGCAATGCTGAAGATCTGGGGTCGGAAAAACTCTTCCAACGTGCGCAAGGCGCTGTGGTGCGCAGAAGAAGTTGCGGTGCCGTATGAAGCGATTGATGCCGGTGGTGCATTTGGCATTGTCGATCAACCCGAATACCGGGCGATGAACCCCAATGGCCGGATCCCGGTGATTGAGGATGACGGTTTCGTACTGTGGGAATCCAACGCCATCGTGCGCTACCTAGCCGCTCGTTATGCGCCGGGCTCGGCCATGTACCCTGACAGCCTGACCGCACGGGCGTCGGCGGACAAATGGATGGACTGGACCACCTCAACCTTTGCCGAGCCTTTTAAAACAGTATTTTGGGGCGTGTTGCGCACCCCGGCTGATCAGCAGGACTGGGTGCAGATCAACAGCGCGATCAAGACCTGCCAGCAGTTGTTGACAGTCGTCGACGACGCGTTGGCCGAGCAGCCGTATTTGTCCGGGGACGCGTTGGGCATGGGGGACATTCCTTTGGGCTGCTTTATATATGCCTGGTTTGAAATGCCGATTGAGCGTCCCGCCATGCACCATCTCCAAGCCTGGTATGAGCGCTTGAAAGCGCGACCGGCTTATCAAAAAGCGGTGATGACTGCGTTGAGTTAATACTGACTATCAACACATGTCGCTGTACTTGCGCGGCGTTGCCAAGCACCATTGCCCGGCTCGCCGCAGTTGTTAATGCGGGCGTTCGATCTCACTTATTTTTCCTTCCTCCTTCTTGGTGCGTATTTCAGATATGAGTTCCGCTCTGTCCATCCGGCAGCTAACCAAAACCTACGGCAACGGTTTCCAGGCCCTGAGTGGTATCGATCTGGATGTTGCTGAAGGTGATTTCTTCGCGTTGCTCGGCCCTAACGGCGCTGGCAAATCCACCACCATCGGCATCATCTCGACCCTGGTCAACAAAACCAGCGGTACAGTGAATATCTTTGGTCATGACCTGGACCGTGAGCCCGCAGCGCTCAAACGGTGCATCGGCGTGGTGCCGCAGGAATTCAATTTCAACCAGTTCGAAAAGACGTTCGACATCGTGGTGACCCAAGCCGGGTACTACGGTATCCCGCCTAAAATCGCCAAAGAGCGGGCCGAGCAATACCTGACTCAACTGGGTTTGTGGGACAAGCGTGACGTGCCATCGCGTGCGTTGTCCGGCGGCATGAAGCGCCGTCTGATGATCGCTCGGGCGCTGATTCACGAGCCGCGGCTGTTGATCCTTGATGAACCGACGGCGGGCGTGGACATTGAGCTGCGTCGCTCAATGTGGGCGTTCCTCACCGAACTGAACGAGAAAGGCATCACGATCATCCTCACCACGCACTACCTGGAAGAGGCTGAGCACCTGTGCCGCAATATCGGCATCATCGATCACGGCGTCATCGTCCAGAACATGGGCATGAAGCAGTTATTGAACACGCTGCATGTCGAGACGTTCCTGCTGGATCTGAGGGATGCGTATCAGGTGGCGCCGACCTTGATCGGTTACCCGTCGACGCTGATCGACAGCCATACCCTGGAAGTGCAGGTGGATAAGACCGTGGGTATTACCGCGCTGTTCGGTCAATTGGCCGCGCAGAAAGTCGAAGTGTTGAGCCTGCGCAATAAAACCAATCGCCTTGAGGAACTGTTCGTGTCTCTGGTGGAAAAAAACCTGGCAAAGGTGGCGGTATGAGTTTCAAACCTGGCGCCGAGCTGCGTCCCAACCTGATCGCCCTGCAGACCATCGTCTATCGCGAAATCCGCCGCTTCACCCGGATCTGGCCGCAAACGTTGCTGCCACCTGCGATCACCATGGTGTTGTACTTCGTGATCTTCGGCAACCTGATCGGTCGGCAGATCGGTGACATGGGTGGCTTCACTTACATGCAGTACATCGTGCCGGGGCTGATCATGATGTCGGTGATCACCAACTCGTACGGCAACGTAGTATCGAGTTTCTTCGGGGCCAAATTTCAGCGTTCGGTCGAAGAGTTGATGGTCTCGCCCGTCTCGCCACACACTATTCTGATCGGCTACACCCTGGGGGGTGTACTGCGCGGTTTGATGGTGGGGGTGATCGTGACCCTGTTGTCGATGTTCTTCACCGACCTGCAGGTCCATCACCTGGGGATCACGATAGTCGTGGTCGTGCTGACGGCGACGATCTTCTCGTTGTTGGGCTTTATCAACGCCGTTTTTGCACGCAACTTCGACGATATCTCGATTATCCCGACCTTCGTCCTGACGCCATTGACCTACCTGGGCGGGGTGTTCTACTCGATCAACCTGCTGCCGCCGTTCTGGCAGACCGTGTCCATGGCCAACCCGGTGTTGCACATGGTCAACGCCTTCCGTTACGGCATCCTGGGCGTGTCCGACATCCGCATCAGCGTCGCCATGACCTTTATGGTCATTGCAACCATCGCCTTGTACCTGGGCTGTGCACGGCTGCTGATCAGTGGGCGCGGGATGCGTCAGTAAGGCATTTGCTTCACCCTGTGTACTAGTGGGAGCTAATTTATTCGCGAAAGGTTTGATGCGGTGTATCTGACGAACCGCCTTCATCGCGAATGAATTCGCTCCTATCAAACAACCTTTAAGTCATTGGTTTTAAATAATTATTTTCTGACGCAATAGATCAACTGTGGGAGCAGGCTTGCCTGCGAAGAGGCCCGTCGTGTAAAGAAGAGCGTCATGAGTTGCGGAATATTTGAACCTGTTCCAACGCTTTCGCAGCGGGACGCGTAGTTGCAAGCCTGCTCCCACGGGAATTCAGGGTGAACCAAACACCCCGTTTGCTGCGCGACAGCGCGGCGTCGAAGACGGGGCGCGGCGGGGCTTTCCACAGATTCTGGTCAGCCTCACTTCCTCTTCTCTCTCCGCAAACGCCATTGCCTGCCCACCCACCAGCGCCAATACAGCAGGGTCAGGCAGTAGGCCAGTGCGCCAAATACCACGCCTGCCACGACCGATCCCAGCAAGAATGGCTGCCACAAAGTCGATAATTGCCCGCTGATCCACTCCCACGTCAGTTCGTCCGGTAGATGGCGCGGCGGCAGCTGCATCAGCCAGGCACCGATTTGGTACGTGCCATAAAACACCGGTGGCATCGTGATGGGATTGGTCAGCCAGACCAGGCTGACGCTTATCGGCATATTGCCGCGCACGGCGATGGCCAGCAGGGCCGCCAACAACATCTGCAAGGGAATGGGCATAAATGCCGCGAACAGCCCGATGCCCATCGCCCGCGCGACAGAGTGGCGATTGAGGTGCCAAAGGTTCGGGTCATGCAGAAGACGACCGAGAAAGCGTAAGGATTTGTGTTCCTTTATGCGGGTCGGGTCAGGCATGTAGCGTTTGAATAAACGACGCGGCATAGGGGTTCTCGTCCCGGGTATATGGGTCAGTATGCCTAGATTCTGCCCTTATCAAATTCAGACTTTGTGACAATTAATAAAAGCGGGGTCTGGCGGGGTGCGCTAATCCAAGAGAGGGGACTCTTCGAGGACAGGCTTATGCGCACAGGGATGGTGGCGCTCGCGCTGGGTCTTTTGGCTATTCGTTTCATGCCGGCATTGCCGCCGACTTGGTTGTTGCTGCTGATGCCCGTCGTGGCGTTGATGCTGTTGCCGTTTCGCAGTTATCCGCTGGCGTTTTTTCTGTTTGGATTCAGTTGGGCATGCGTGTCGGCGCACTGGGCGCTGGATGATCGCCTGCTGTCACGGCTCGACGGCCAGACGTTATGGTTGCAAGGTAAGGTGGTCGGCCTGCCGCAGTCGAGCGACGGTGTGGTGCGTTTTCAGCTCGAAGGTGCGCAATCACGTCGCGCCCGGTTGCCTGAACGCATGCGCGTGGCGTGGTATGGCGGCCCTGATGTGCGCAGTGGCGAACACTGGCGTCTGGCGGTCAAGCTCAAGCGCCCGGCGGGCCTGGTCAATCCCGATTCATTCGACTACGAAGCCTGGTTGTTGGCGCGGCGTATCGGCGCGACCGGCACGGTGGCGGATGGGCAGTTGCTTGTGCCTGCGCGCTCGGCCTGGCGCGATGCTGTGCGCCAGCGGCTGCTGGCGGTTGATGCGCAAGGTCGTGAAGGGGGGCTAACGGCGCTGGTGCTGGGCGATGACTCGGGGCTGACGACGGCTGATTGGCAAGTGCTGCAGGACACCGGCACTGTGCATCTGCTGGTGATCTCTGGCCAGCATATTGGGTTACTGGCCGGGTTGATTTACGCGCTGGTCGCCGGGCTGGCGCGTTGGGGGTTGTGGCCACGTCGTTTGCCATGGCTGCCTTGTGCGTGTGGCCTGGCGTTTGCCGCCGCGCTCAGTTATGGCTTGCTGGCTGGCTTTGAAGTGCCCGTGCGCCGAGCCTGCACGATGATCGGCATGGTCCTGCTCTGGCGCCTGCGCTTTCGCCACTTGGGCGTGTGGTGGCCCTTGTTGTTGTCACTCAACGCGGTGCTGATCGTCGAACCGCTGGTCAGCCTGCAACCGGGTTTTTGGTTGTCCTTCGTCGCAGTGGCCATTCTGATTCTGGTATTCAGTGGCCGGCTGGGTGCCTGGAGCTGGCTGCAAAGCTGGACCCGTGCGCAATGGTTGATCGCCATCGGATTACTGCCGGTATTGCTGGCGTTGAACCTGCCGGTCAGTCTCAGTGGGCCATTGGCCAACTTGCTCGCGGTGCCATGGATCAGCATTGTCGTGCTGCCGCTGGCGTTGCTCGGCACGGTGTTATTACCGGTGCCTGTTATTGGCGAAGGTGTGCTGTGGCTGGCGGGCGGCCTGCTGGGGTGGTTGTTCCAGGGGCTGGCGCTGGTCGCTGGATGGGTGCCTGCCTGGGTAGGCAGTGCGGTGCCAGGGTGGGCGTGGTGGCTGAGCGTCCTTGGCGGCCTCTTGTTGTTACTGCCCAAGGGCGTGCCGTTGCGTCTGTTGGGCTGGCCGCTGCTGTTGCTGTGCGTGTTCCCACCGTTGAAAACCGTGCCTCATGGTCAGGTCGAGGTCATGCAACTGGACGTGGGGCAGGGCCTGGCGATTGTGTTGCGGACTCGCCAGCACACGCTGTTGTATGACGCAGGGCCACGCTTCGGTGATTTCGATATTGGCCAGCGTGTGGTGCTGCCGTCGATACGCAAGACCGGCGTGCGTAACCTTGATGTGATGGTGATCAGTCACGCGCATGCCGACCATGCGGGAGGGGCGCAGGCCGTTTATGAAAGCGTGCCTGTTGCCCGCGTCCTGGCGGGTGAGGTGGCGAAGTTGCCGCCACTCTTGCAGGCTCAGGCCTGTCAGAACGGCGAGCAATGGCAGTGGGATGGCGTGCATTTCTCGACCTGGCGCTGGGAACAGGCGACGAGCAGCAACGAGGCGTCCTGTGTGCTGCGGGTAGAGGCCAATGGTGAGCGCCTGTTGTTGACCGGCGATATTGAAGCCGGGGCCGAACGCGCCGTGCTCGACAGCGGGTTCGATGTGCGTGCCCATTGGTTGCAGGCGCCGCATCATGGCAGCCGAAGTTCCTCATCCATGGCGTTTCTCAAGGCTGTCGCCCCCGAAAGCGTATTGATTTCCCGTGGGCGCAATAACACTTTCGGGCATCCGCATCCACAGGTGATGGCGCGCTACGCAGCCTTGGCTGTGCAACCCTATGACAGCGCCGAGCTGGGCGCCATTCGTCTACAACTGGGTTTGTTCGGTGAAGCACAGGGGGAGCGGGCCCGTCGGCGCTTCTGGCGTGATTGATCAGGTCGGTTATTTATCGCGGGGTTCGGCGAGCGGGCAGCCCTATGTTAGAGTGGCGCCACTTTTTTCAAGGGGTCGTCACTGTGTGGGAACTGGTCAAATCAGGCGGTTGGATGATGCTGCCAATCATTCTGAGTTCCATCGCTGCTGTCGCGATCGTCATCGAGCGACTCTGGACCTTACGTGCCAGTCGCATCACCCCGCCGCATTTGCTGGGTCAGGTGTGGCGCTGGATCAAAGACAAGCAACTTAACAGCGACAAGCTCAAGGAGCTGCGCGCCGACTCACCGCTGGGCGAGATCCTGGCGGCCGGTCTGGCGAACTCAAAGCATGGTCGCGAGATCATGAAAGAGTGCATCGAAGAGGCGGCGGCGCGGGTCATTCATGAACTCGAACGCTACCTGAGCGCCTTGGGCACCATTGCGGCCATGGCGCCTTTGCTCGGTTTGCTGGGGACGGTGCTGGGGATGATCGATATCTTCGGCTCGTTCGTGAACTCTGGCATGACCACCAACGCGTCCGTATTGGCCGGCGGTATTTCCAAAGCATTGATCTGCACGGCATCCGGTCTGATGGTCGGGATTCCCGCGATATTCTTCCACCGTTTCCTGCAAAGTCGGGTTGATGAGCTGGTGGTGGGCATGGAGCAGGAAGCGATCAAGCTGGTCGAAGTGGTGCAGGGCGACCGTGACGTCGATCTGACCGAGGGTAAAGCGTGAAATTCCGCCGCCGTAAACCGCGGGAGAACATCGACATCAACCTGGTGTCGTTGATCGATGTGGTGTTTATCCTGCTGCTGTTCTTCGTGGTCACCACCACATTTACCCGTGAAACCCAGTTACGCGTCGAATTGCCGCAAGCGGTCACCGGCACCCCGGAAACCGATTCGGACCTCAAGCATCTGGATATCGCGATCAGTGCCGATGGCGTCTATTCGCTGAACAACCGGTTGTTGCCCAAGAACGATCTGCCAACCCTGATCGAGGCACTGCAAAAGGAATCGGCAGGCGATACCAAGCTGCCGCTCTCGATCAGCGCCGATGGCAAAACCCCTCATCAAGCCGTCATCACGGCGATGGATGCGGCGGGCAAGCTGGGTTTCAGCCAACTGCGCATGACCACCGTCGTGGCACCAACGGCTAACTGATGGCGCTGACCGACCGCTTACTCAACGCCTGGTACACCGGCCATCCTGCGCTGGGTCTGTTGCGCCCGCTGGAATGGTTGTATCGGCGAGTGGTGCGCAACAAACGAGCGCGCTTCCTGGCCGGTGAAGGCGATATCTATAGGGCGTCGGTCCCGGTGCTGGTGGTCGGGAATGTCACGGTGGGCGGTACGGGCAAGACCCCGATGATCCTGTGGTTGATCGAACACTGTCGCAGCCGTGGCTTGCGGGTGGGGGTGGTCAGCCGAGGTTATGGCGCCAAACCGCCGAGTTTGCCGTGGCGGGTTCGTGTCGGGCAGAGTGCCAGCGAAGCCGGTGACGAACCGCTGTTGATCGTGCAGCGCAGCGGCGTAGCCCTGATGATCGACCCGGACCGCAGCCGCGCCGTGCGTGCCTTGCTCGATGCCGAGCCGCTGGACCTGATCCTGAGTGACGATGGCCTGCAGCATTATCGTCTGGCCCGGGATCTGGAACTGGTCTTGATCGATGCCGTTCGCGGCCTGGGCAATCGCCGCTGCCTGCCTGCCGGCCCCTTGCGCGAACCGATGGAGCGTCTGAGCAGCGTCGATGCAGTGCTTTATAACGGCGCCGCCAGCGACCGTTCGGACGGTTTCGCGTTTGTTCTCAAGCCCACCACCCTGGTCAACCTGCGCAGTGGCGAACGTCTGCCACTGGATCATTTCCCTGCCGGGCAAGCGCTGCATGCCGTGGCCGGAATTGGCAATCCACAACGTTTCTTCAACACCCTCGAAGCGCTACACTGGCGACCTGTTCACCACGCGTTCGCCGACCATGCGGTCTATAGCGCGCAGGCGTTGACGTTCACACCGTCGTTGCCACTGATCATGACCGAGAAGGACGCCGTGAAATGTCGGGCCTTCGCTGCTGAGGATTGGTGGTATCTGGCCGTGGATGCAGTGCCTTCAGCCGCTTTCGTCAGTTGGTTCGATTCGCAGTTGTTACGCCTTTTGCCTCTTTCGCCATAACAACCGCAGCACCACAGGATTTCTTATGGACACCAAATTGCTCGACATCCTCGCTTGCCCCATCTGCAAAGGGCCGCTCAAGCTCAGTGCCGACAAAACCGAGCTGATCAGCAAAGGCGCTGGGCTGGCCTATCCGATTCGTGATGGCATTCCGGTGATGCTGGAAAGCGAAGCGCGCACCTTGTCCACCGAAGAGCGTCTGGATAAATGACGGCGGCGTTCACCGTTGTTATTCCGGCGCGTTTCGGCTCCAGCCGTTTCCCCGGTAAGCCCCTGAAAATGATTGCTGGCAAGCCGATGATCCAGCACGTCTGGGAACAGGCGTGCAAAAGCAGCGCTGAGCGCGTGGTGGTGGCCACCGATGATGCGCGCATCTTTGAGGCGTGCCGTGGTTTTGGCGCCGAGGTGCTGCTGACCCGTGACGACCATAATTCCGGCACCGACCGTCTGGCCGAAGTCGCTGCTCAATTGGGCTTGGCGCCCGATGCTATCGTGGTCAACGTGCAGGGCGATGAGCCCATGATCCCGCCTGCGGTGATTGATCAAGTGGCGGACAACCTGGCGGCACACCCGGAAGCGCGGATGTCGACCCTGGCTGAACCGATCGATGACGTTGCACTCCTGTTTAATCCGAACGTGGTCAAGGTCGTGACTGATATCAATGGCCTGGCCCTGACGTTCAGCCGCGCACCGCTGCCTTGGGCGCGTGACGCCCTGGCCAAGGATCGCGATCAGTTACCGGCCGGCGTGCCTTATCGCCGACATATCGGGATCTACGCTTACCGTGCCGGCTTCCTGCACGACTTCGTCAGTTGGGGCCCGTGCTGGCTGGAAGACACGGAGAGCCTGGAGCAACTGCGCGCCCTCTGGCACGGCGTACGGATTCACGTCGCCGATGCGGTGGAAGCGCCGCCGGCGGGTGTCGACACCGCTGAAGACCTTGAGCGCGTGCGACGCTTGCTGGAGGTTTGATGACCTTGCAGGTGCAATCCGAGGTTTCCCTCAAGCCGTTCAACACCTTTGGCGTGGACGTGAAGGCCAACGCGTTCGCCGAAGCCCACAGCGACGACGATGTCCGTCAGGCACTGGCCTGGTCGGCTGAGCACCGAGTGCCATTGCTGGTTATCGGCGGCGGCAGCAATCTGTTGCTGACGGCCGATATTCAGGCGCTGGTGTTGCACATGGCCAGTCGCGGCATCCGTGTGCTCGCCGACGATGGCGAGCAGGTCATTGTGGAAGCCGAGGCGGGGGAGCTTTGGCATCCCTTTGTGGCATGGAGCCTTGAGCAAGGCCTGTCCGGCCTGGAAAACCTCAGCCTGATTCCCGGCACCGTGGGCGCTGCGCCGATGCAGAACATTGGTGCCTATGGTGTTGAAATCAAGGATGTATTCCACAGCCTGACTGCGCTGGACCGCCAGACCGGTGAGCTGCTTGAGTTTTCCCTTGGCGACTGCGCCTTTGCTTACCGCGACAGCGTGTTCAAGCACGAAACAGGGCGTTGGGTGATTCTGCGGGTACGCTTTGCTCTCGGTCGCGCCGCGCATCTGCATCTGGAATACGGTCCTGTGCGTCAACACCTGGATGAAAAACGAATCAGCCAGCCCACTGCCAAAGATGTGAGCGACGCCATCTGTGCAATCCGCCGTGAAAAACTGCCGGACCCAGCGGTGCTGGGCAATGCGGGCAGCTTTTTCAAGAATCCGTTGGTAGAGGCCTCGTTGGCTGCTGAACTGAAGCGCCAACACCCAGGTTTGATTGCTTATCCACAGGCCGATGGACACGTGAAGCTGGCGGCCGGCTGGTTGATTGAACACGCGGGCTGGAAAGGCTATCGCGATGCGGGCAATGGGGCAGGGGTACACCGCTTGCAATCCCTTGTGCTGGTCAATTATGGCAACGCCACCGGGTTGCAGCTGCTGGACCTTGCGCAACGTATTCAAAGTGACATCGCCGAGCGCTATAACGTGCGACTGGAAATGGAGCCGAACCTTTACTAAGGTTCGGTGGTTTTTAGGGCTATTCTCTTACCTCACTTGGTTATTGCTTCATCAAAACCACAGAATCCCTGAGGCGGACTCGTTCGCTTAAACGCTTTTTAGTTAGCTTGCTATCGTTTTTTTGTAAGGCGAGTGACGTGTTGATGTATCCGAACCGAGGGGCCGTGCGACACGGTCCTGTATTAGCCAGAGCCGATCTGCCTTAGCCAAAGAGCTGAATCCAGAGAAAGATCGCTCGTCTCGAACCCCTGATAAATAGGCGGCGTGCTCCATGATTACCCTGAACCTCAATGGCAAAGATCACCAATTGGATGCGACTGACGATATGCCGCTGCTGTGGGCTATTCGAGACATTGCGGGTTACACCGGGACCAAATTCGGCTGTGGCATGGGCGTGTGCGGTGCCTGCACCATCCATATCAACGGTGAGCCAGCGCGCTCATGTGTGACCCCGATCAGCAGCGTGGTCGGTCAACCGGTCACCACCATCGATAACTTGCACAGCGATCCGGTCGGGCAAGTGGTGCAGCAAGCCTGGCTCGATAACGGCGTAGCCCAATGCGGCTTCTGTCAGGGTGGACAGATCATGTCCGCCACCGCCTTGCTCAAGAGCAATCCGGCGCCTAGCGACGCTCAGATTGAAGACTATATGTCTGGCAACATTTGCCGTTGCGGTACCTATAACCGAATCAAAACTGCGATCCATCAGGCCGCGACTCACCTGAAGGAGGCCAAGGCATGAGCCAGTCCCTGAACGATTTCGCCCTGAACAACTTGAGCCGACGTGGTTTTCTTAAAGGTGTCGGTGCGACCAGCGCGCTGGTGCTGGCTGCCAGTTGGGGTTGGCAGGATGCCTTCGCTGACGAGAAAAAGTTCGGCGCCGACGGCATGCCGCACGGTTCGGTCGACGACCCGAAGGTCTACGTCAGCATCGATGCAGACGGCACCGTGACCGTGACGTGCAACCGTTCTGAAATGGGCCAGGGCATTCGCAGCAGCCTGAGCATGGTGGTCGCGGACGAACTGGAAGCCGATTGGGCGCAGGTCAAGGTCAAGCAGGCGCCGGCTGACGAGGTTCGTTTCGGCAACCAAGACACCGACGGTTCACGCAGCATGCGCCACTGGTTTGAACCAATGCGCCGCTGCGGTGCTGCCGCGCGGACCATGCTTGAACAAGCTGCTGCCGATCAATGGAAAGTGCCGTTGGCCGAATGCCACGCGCAGCTGCATAAAGTTATCCACAGGCCGACGGGGCGCGAGTTGGGGTATGGCGCCTTGGCCACTGCTGCCGGTGCGCTGGCGGTTCCCGCACGCGATAGCCTGCGCCTCAAGCAGCCTTCGGAGTTCCGTTATATCGGCAAGGAAGCGAAGCGCGCCCTCGATGGTGATGACATCGTCAATGGCCGGGCGATTTATGGCGCAGACGTGCATATCGACGGCATGGTCTACGCCACCATCGCGCGGCCACGGGTGTATGGCGGCAAAGTGAAAACGGTTGATTCCAGCGAAGCGCTGAAAGTACCCGGCGTGATCAAAGTTATGGAAATCGAGAGCAGCCCTCTGCCTTCCGAGTTCCAGCCGCTGGGCGGCGTGGCAGTTATCGCCAGCAACACTTGGGCTGCGATCAAAGGTCGTGATGCACTTAAAATCGAGTGGGACGATGGCGTTAACGCCAGTTACGACTCGGTCGCCTACCGCAAGGAACTGGAAGCTGCCGCGCAGAAGCCAGGCAAAGTGGTCCGTAGTACCGGTGACATCGACAACGCGATGAGCAAGGCTCACAGCAGTCTCGACGCCGCGTATTACCTACCGCACCTGGCGCAATCGCCGATGGAGCCCATGGTCGCCATCGCTCTGTTCAAGGACGGCGCGTGTGAGGCCTGGGCACCGAGCCAGGCGCCACAAGTGACCCGCACGCGGATCGCGGACCGTTTGGGTATCACCTTCGATAAGGTCACCGTCAATGTCACCCTGCTGGGCGGCGGTTTCGGGCGCAAGTCCAAGCCTGACTTTGTCGTCGAAGCCGCGATCCTGGCCAAAGCCATGCCCGGTAAAGCGGTGCGGGTCCAATGGACGCGGGAAGACGATATTCATAACTCATATTTCCACACGGTGTCGGCGGAGTACCTCAAGGCCAGCCTCAATAAGGACGGCATGCCGTCTGGCTGGTTGCACCGCACCGTAGCACCTAGCATCACCGCGCTGTTTGCACCGGGGGTGAAGAACGAGGGTGCGTTCGAATTGGGCATGGGCTTTACCAACATGCCGTACGCGATCCCCAATGTCCGCCTGGAAAACCCCGAAGCCGTGGCCCACACCCGTGTGGGTTGGTATCGCTCGGTATCGAACATTCCCCACGGGTTTGCGGTACAGAGCTTTATCGATGAGCTGGCGGCCAAAGCAAAGCAAGACCCCTTGAAGTACCAGCTGAAACTCCTGGGCTCGGATCGAAAAATTGATCCACGCACCCTCAGTGAAGAATGGAACTACGGCGAGTCTCCGGAGCGGTACCCGATTGATACCGCGCGCTTGCGTGCAGTGATCGAGCGGGCTGCCAAGGAAGCCGATTGGGGGCGTAAATTGCCCAAGGGCCGTGGCCTGGGCCTGGCCGCGCATTACAGCTTCGTCACCTATGTTGCGGCGGTGATTGAAGTCGAGGTCAAGGACGATGGCACCTTGATCGTGCACAAAGCCGACATCGCCGTGGATTGCGGGCCGCAGATCAACCCCGAGCGGATTCGTTCGCAGTTCGAAGGTGCCTGTGTGATGGGTCTGGGCAACGCGGTATTGGGAGAGATCAGCTTCAAGGAAGGCAAGGTTCAGCAGGACAACTTCCACATGTACGAAGTCGCCCGCATGTCGTTGGCACCCAAGCAGGTCGCCGTGCATCTGGTGACCCCTGCCGGTGACGTGCCGTTGGGCGGTGTTGGCGAGCCAGGTGTGCCACCGATTGCGCCGGCCTTGTGCAACGCGATCTTCGCCGCGACGGGCCAACGCATCCGCAGCCTGCCGATTCGCTATCAGCTCAACGGCTGGCAGGCGAAGCAGGCCAAGGTCTGATGGACAGCGTTGACCTGAATGTCCTGCGCAGCGTCCTCGAATGGCGCCGCGCCGGGCACCGTGTGCTGCTGTACAGCGTGGTGCAGACCTGGGGCAGTGCGCCTCGGCCACCCGGCGCGATGCTGGCCTTGCGCGAAGACGGCATGGTCGTCGGTTCTGTATCGGGTGGTTGCATCGAGGACGACCTGATTGCGCGCTTGCAGGAGGGGCGTGTGCACGCCAGCGATGGCGTGCAACTGGTGACCTATGGCGTGACCCGCGAAGAGGCCGCCCGATTTGGGCTGCCGTGCGGCGGTACGTTGCGTTTGACCGAAGAATGGGTCGGTGATGCGCAGTGGGTCGCCGACGTATTGCAGCGCTGTGAGGATCACCAGATCGTCGCCCGTGAGCTGAATCTACGGTCTGGTGCCGTCAGCCTGCACCCGGCCAGTCGTGAAGAGGGGGTGACGTTCGATGGCCAGACGCTGCGCACAATTTTTGGACCGCGCTGGCGTCTGCTGTTGATTGGCGCGGGGCAATTGTCACGGTATGTCGCCGAAATGGCTCATTTGCTGGATTTCGACGTGCTGATCTGTGATCCGCGCAAGGAATTTGCCTACGGTTGGGAAAATCAGCAAGCGCGCTTCGTGTCTGGTATGCCGGATGATGCAGTGCTGACCATCGAACCCGACGAGCGCACCGCCATCGTTGCCCTGACCCACGACCCGCGTCTGGATGACATGGCCTTGCTCACGGCATTGAGTTCAAAAGCGTTTTACGTGGGCGCGCTCGGTTCGCGGGCCACCAGTCAGAAACGCCGGGAAAACCTTGCTCAACTGGGCCTGGATGACGAGGTTATCGAGCGTTTGCATGGGCCTATCGGTCTACATATTGGCAGCCATACCCCTGCGGAAATCGCGTTGTCGCTGATGGCGGAGATCGTGACCCTCAAAAACGGCATCCCCTTGACCCAGAAAAAACCACACAGCGCGGAGGTCGGACGTTGAACACGACCGTCTGTGCTGTCGTACTTGCCGCAGGGCAGGGCAGTCGCTACCGGGAGATTGCCGGCGGCGATCAGGATAAGTTGCTGGCGCCGTGTATCGGGCGCGACGGTGTTATGCGACCCGTGCTGGAACAGGTGTTGCTAAATGTGCAGGCGGCTGTGGATAAAGGGGCTGTGGATAACTGTGTGTTATTGACCCGTCCCGAGAGCCTTGAGGTCATCGAGCTTGGGCTGCGTTATGGCTGCCAAGTGGAGTTGCTGGCGTCAGGCGGTATGGGCGACAGCATCGCTGCGGCGGTTACCGCTCAGCCCGACCATCGCGGTTGGCTGATTGTATTAGGGGATATGCCGTTTATCTTGCCCGATACGCTGGGTCGGGTGATCGACTCACTGCAAGACGGGTCCATCAGCGTGCCGGTCAGCGCCGGAGAGTACGGTCACCCGGTAGCATTCGGCCGACGGTTTTGCCTGTCGTTGATGGCATTGGCGGGCGAGCGTGGCGCAAAACGGTTGTTCCAGCCTGGGCTTGTGCGGGAAGTGCCGGTCGACGACCCCGGCGTGCTGTGGGACGTTGATACGCCAGCGGCGTTGGTGTTCATGCCCTGATAGCTGACATACCGTTTCGCAGGCAAGCCTGCTCCCATAAAACTGCTTTTTAATCTTTTAAAAACAATATGTTGGCGCTGGTCTTGATGTGTATATCCGGCATTTTGGTGTGCTGGAATTACGGTTTCGCTTTTACAGCGAGGAACCTTTTTCAAACGTCGGGACGCCGAACCGCAAAAAGGTCCCGCCAAAACGCTTTGCCCCTCCATACGGATCCTCGCTTAGGCTCGGATTTCCCTCGCTCCGGCGTTGCTCCGGGGGTCGCCGCAAGGGGCCGTCCCTGGCCCCGTGCGGCTTACTCGGCATCCTTGCCTCGTTACCCCCTGCGCAACGCCTGCGCTCGGCCTCCTGGAAAAGGGGGCTTGCCGTAATTCGATACTCAATTCACACAAAATCCCAACGGCAGATCAAAATCCTGTGGGAGCAGGCTTGCAACTACGCGTCCCGCTGCGAAGAATCCAGCGTGGTCTACCAGACAAAACCCAAAGCATAAAAAAAGCCCCCATCTGCTTGCGCAGGTGGGGGCTTTTTCATCAGCCGGGATTAAGCGAGCGGTTTAGGCTCTTTGCTTTCTTCCAGTGCTTCAGGGTGATGCTGCACAACTTCTTCAATCGAGCGCAGGTTCTCATCGATTACCGGCGCTTGTTCAGTGCTTTCAGTGTGCTGGGTTGATTCGACGTCAGCAACGACCGGAGCAGGTTCTACAGCAGCGGCAACCTGTGGAGCATTGACGGCTGCTTCTTCAGCTTCTTTTTGCAGACGCTCGGCTTCACGCTTGATACGACGCACTTCGCGAGGATCGTTCGGCGCGCGGCCCGTGCTGCTGACCGGAAGAACCGGAGCTTCTTCAGCGATAGCTTCAACCACAGCCTCAGGCGCTTGTGGTGCGGCGTTGACTTCCAGAGCAACCGGTGCAGGTTGTTCGGCTACCACAGGTTCAGCGACGACCGGTGCAGCAGGTGCTTCGGTCGGCAGTTCTGGCGACTCAGTTGCCTGAACCTCTTCCTGAACAGGGGCCACTGGTGTTTTGTGATACGACGCCGCGTGTTCGACGACAGGTGCGCTGAACAGCTCGGCTTGAGCGGCGACAGCCGGTTGTTCAGCCGGTGCTGCAACTTCTTCGCGTGGCGTGTACTGAACTTCAACGTCCGGCGCGGCTTCGGCGCGTGGGGCAACGTGAGCGATAGGCGCTTCAACCACTGGGGTCTCGACGACTGGCGCTTCGGTTACTTCTACAGCAGCAGTGGCACGTTCAGCCTGAAGGTGTGCATCGGCTTCGGCCGGTGCACTGATCACGCTGCTGGCGACGGCGGCAGTCACTGCCAGACCGGCAGCCAGATCGGAAGTGGTTTCTTCGCTGGAGCTCTCTTCAGAGCCTTCCGAACCTTCCGGGCCTTCGATCACATTGCCGTTGGCATCACGTTGACGCTCACGACGGTTGCTGCGACGACGCTGACCGCGTGAACGACGACGAGGGCGATCACCTTCGGCGTCATCCTGGTTGTCGTCCTGCAACAGTTCTTCGTTAGGTAGCACGTCTTCTTCGATGACCGCTACGGCCTGCTCGGCACGTGGCTGACGCTCTTCACGCGGTGCACGCGGCTGGCGTTCTTCACGCGGTGCGCGTTCAGGACGTTCTTCGCTACGGGCTTCAACTGGAGCGATGGCATCCAGTGGCTCGCGCAGTTCGCGGACCGGACGCTCTTCGCGTGGCTTGCGATCTTCACGTGGGGCACGTGGGGCGCGTTCTTCACGAGGTGGGCGAGCTGCGCGCTCTTCGCGAGGGGCTGGGGCCGCAGCCGTAGTTTCTTCACGGGCTTCACGGGGTGCACGTTCTTCGCGGGGTGCGCGTTCCTCACGAGGCGCACGCTCTTCACGCGGTGCACGTTCTTCACGAGGGGCGCGATCTTCGCGTGGTTTGCGTTCTTCATCGCGGCGGCCAGTACGGCTGCGGCTCTGCTGACGTCCGTTGCGGCGTTCTTCGGTACGAACAGGGCGTTCGGCCGCAGGCTTTTCAACCACGACCGGTGCGGGCTCTTCCTTGGTGGCGAACAGGCTGACCAGCGACTTCACCAGACCCTTGAACAGGCTTGGTTCGTGCACAATTGGAGCGGGTGCCGGTGCAACGGCTTCAACTGGCATCGGCGCGTTGGCACGCGGCGGAGCAGTTTTGACCGCAGCTTCCTGACGAACCAGAGTACGGGTCGCGGCTGGGGCGGGCGGCACTTCTTCCACTTCAGCGGCAGCCGCAGCGATTTCGTAGCTGGACTGGTTGATGTGGGCTTCCGGGCTGTCATCACGCAGGCGCTGCACTTCAAAGTGCGGCGTCTCGAGGTGATCGTTCGGCAGGATGACGATGCGGGCGTGAGTGCGCAGTTCGATCTTGGTGATCGAGTTGCGTTTTTCGTTGAGCAGGAACGCAGCCACCGGGATTGGCACCTGAGCGCGAACTTCGGCAGTGCGGTCTTTCAGGGCTTCTTCTTCGATCAGGCGAAGGATTGCCAGCGACAGCGATTCAACATCACGAATGATGCCGGTGCCGTTGCAACGAGGGCAAACGATACCGCTGCTTTCGCCGAGCGATGGACGCAGGCGCTGACGGGACATTTCCAGCAGGCCGAAACGCGAGATGCGGCCCACTTGGACGCGGGCACGGTCTTGTTCCAGGCTTTCGCGGACTTTCTCTTCCACGGCGCGCTGGTTCTTGGCCGGGGTCATGTCGATGAAGTCGATGACGATCAGGCCGCCGATATCACGCAGACGCAACTGACGGGCGATTTCTTCAGCCGCTTCCAGGTTGGTTTGCAGCGCGGTTTCTTCGATGTCGCTGCCTTTGGTGGCGCGCGCCGAGTTGATGTCGATGGACACCAGGGCTTCGGTCGGATCGATGACGATGGAGCCACCGGAAGGCAATTCGACGACGCGCTGGAAAGCGGTCTCGATCTGGCTTTCGATCTGGAATCGGTTGAACAGCGGTACGCTGTCTTCGTAGAGCTTGATTTTGCTGGCGTACTGCGGCATCACCTGGCGAATGAAGGTCAGGGCTTCTTCCTGGGCTTCAACGCTGTCGATCAGCACTTCGCCGATGTCCTGGCGCAGGTAATCGCGAATGGCGCGGATGATGACGTTGCTTTCCTGATAGATCAGGAACGGCGCGGAACGATCAAGCGACGCTTCTTTGATAGCGGTCCACAGTTGCAGCAGGTAATCGAGGTCCCATTGCATTTCTTCGCTGCTGCGGCCAAGGCCGGCAGTGCGCACGATCAAACCCATGTCGGCCGGAGCGATCAGACCGTTCAGCGCTTCACGCAACTCATTGCGTTCTTCGCCTTCGATGCGACGCGAGATACCGCCGGCACGCGGGTTGTTCGGCATCAGTACCAGATAACGACCGGCCAGGCTGATAAAGGTGGTCAGGGCTGCGCCCTTGTTGCCACGTTCTTCTTTTTCGACCTGAACGATGACTTCCTGGCCTTCGGTCAGGACGTCCTTGATGTTGACGCGGCCTTCAGGTGCTTTCTTGAAGTATTCGCGGGAGATTTCTTTGAGTGGCAGGAAGCCGTGGCGCTCAGAGCCAAAGTCGACAAAGGCAGCTTCAAGGCTTGGTTCGATGCGAGTAATCCGGCCTTTATAGATGTTGGCCTTCTTCTGCTCGCGTGCACCGGATTCGATGTCCAGGTCGTAAAGGCGTTGGCCATCTACCAGTGCAACACGCAACTCTTCGGGTTGAGTTGCGTTAATCAGCATTCTTTTCATGTAGTACCGTCGGTTTCCGGGCTGCCGGAAACGGCGTTCGGCACACACGACTTCTCACGGTCGGTGTCAGGGCGCGTCAGGAGTGGTTGGCCACTCCAGTGTCTAGCGAGTTTCGACCAGCGGGGTCGGACTTGCGACGACGTTTCCTGCTTGCTGTGGTGACAAAAGACACCCTGTCAGCAAAAGCTTTGTCAGGAGGAGGAATCAACCATCGGCAGCGGACGATATGAGCGTCTTGAATAAAGCCTAGTGCTACACAGTCCGATGGTTGTGCGTCTCCACCCCACACGTATACATGATAGGTCGGGTGCTGCCGTGCGCAGAATCCGCAACGGGTTGGCATTTACCGCGATCTTCGATAGGGAAGATCGCGCATCATTGCTTAAGGCTTTATTTCCGAAGCGTTCGCTCGGAGCGTCTGAAAGCGACTGCACTTTGTGAACTGGCCGTGAATATGGGCTCCGAAGGCGAGTGATAACTCTGCGATCTGGCTTGTTTCAGGCCTCATGTCACCTGCGCTCGTTACGTTTCCAGATCTTCCGTTGTCCAGCGAAAGCCCCGTCGGACGGCCTTGCGTCCTTGGAATTGCGATGGTCAGGGCCGGTGGTTATACCGTTTGTCCGCTGTCCAGGCCGCTTTTGGCGACGTTCGCGACTATAGCAGCAATCATTAAGTGCTTCAAATCCATAAAAATTGTTATGATTTGCGGCATGACGAATATTGCCCCTCCAACCTCCGGCGTCCAGCTGGTTGAGGTTGCGCCGGAACTTGCCGGTCAACGCATCGATAACTTTCTCTTCACTTATCTCAAGGGTGTTCCCAAGACCTTGATTTATCGCATTTTGCGTAAAGGCGAAGTGCGTGTGAACAAAGGTCGGATCAAGCCTGAGTACAAGCTGAAGGGCGGCGATATCATTCGCGTGCCGCCTCTGCGCCTGCCCGAGCGTGACGAGCCTGTGCCTGTGGCGCAAGGCCTGCTGCAGCGCCTGGAAGCCGCGATTGTCTACGAAGACAAGGCCCTGATCGTGCTGAACAAGCCCGCTGGCATCGCTGTGCATGGCGGTAGCGGCCTGAATTACGGGGTGATCGAAGCCTTTCGTCAGATGCGTCCGGACGCCAAGGAGTTGGAGTTGGTCCATCGGCTCGATCGGGACACTTCTGGCTTACTGATGATTGCGAAAAAACGCAGCATGCTCCGTCATCTGCATGAAGCATTGCGCGGTGATGGTGTTGATAAGCGTTATATGGCACTGGTCCGTGGGCACTGGGCGACTGCTCAGAAACGGGTGAACGCGCCGTTGCTCAAGAGCAATCTGCGGTCCGGCGAGCGCATGGTCGAGGTCAACGAAGAGGGTAAGGAGGCGCTGACAATCTTCAAGGTGCTGCGTCGCTTCGGTGATTTCGCCACCATGGTCGAGGCCAAGCCGGTGACGGGGCGTACTCACCAAATCCGCGTCCACACCCTGCACGCCGGGCATTGCATCGCGGGCGACACCAAGTACGGTGATGAAGACTTCAGCCGTGAAATCCGTGATTTGGGCGGCAAGCGCCTGTTCCTGCATGCTTACATGCTGACGGTCCCGCTGCCGGATGGCGGTGAACTGAAGTTGCAGGCGCCAGTCGATGATATGTGGGCCAAGACCGTGGAGCGTTTGAGTGCGCCCTGACTATAAATTGCTGATTTTCGATTGGGATGGCACGCTGGCCGATTCCATTGGTCGTATCGTCGAAGCGATGCGTGTAGCGGCCAATCTGTGCGATCTGGCGATACGCGACGACTTTGCGATCAAAGGCATCATCGGGCTGGGCTTGCCTGAGGCGATTGGTACGCTGTACCCGGACATTTCTCCGAGCCAGATGGCGGTTTTTCGTGAGCATTATGCCCAAAGCTACATCGCACTCGAGGCTGAGCCGTCGCCGTTGTTCGAGGGTGTAGTGCAGTCGCTTGAAGCATTTCGAGTCCAGGGTTACCAGCTTGCAGTCGCCACGGGTAAATCGCGTCGTGGCCTGGATAGGGTGTTGAGCGCGCATGGTTGGCAGGATTATTTCGAAATCACGCGTGCTGCCGACGAAACCGCGAGCAAACCGGACCCGTTGATGCTGCATGAGATCCTCAGGCATTGCGGCGTCGCGCCCGAGCAGGCGCTGATGATTGGCGATTCATCTTTTGATCTGTTGATGGCGCGTAACGCCTGCATGGATTCGGTTGCGGTGGGTTACGGTGCGCAATCACTGGCATCGTTGCGCGAATTCGAGCCGCGCCTGGCTATCGAGAGTTTTCCTGAATTGCGCGCCTGGTTGGGCGTGTGCTGATTATTTTTAGGGTGATTGAACATGTCGGACGAATGGAAAGGCAGTGAGGCTGAAGTAACGGGCAGCAACGCTGATGACAAAAGCTGGAAGCTGCTGGAAAAGACCTTGCTGGCCGGTGTGCAAGAACAGCGACGTTCGCGGCGCTGGGGTATCTTCTTCAAACTGCTGACGTTTGCTTATCTTGTCGGTGCGTTGTTGTTGTTTACACCGTTGATGGACTTCGAAAAAAGTGCGTCTCGCAGTGACAGTCACACTGCGTTGATCGAAGTGCAGGGCATGATTGCAGACAAGGAAGCGGCCAGTGCCGATAACATCGTCGGCAGTCTGCGCGCGGCATTTGACGACGCCAAGACCAAAGGCGTGATTCTGCGCATCAACAGCCCTGGCGGCAGTCCGGTACAGTCCGGTTACATCTATGACGAAATACGCCGTCTGCGCGCCGAGAAGCCGAACATCAAGGTTTACGCAGTTATCACTGATCTCGGCGCTTCCGGTGCCTACTACATCGCCAGTGCCGCCGATCAGATCTATGCCGACAAGGCGAGTCTGGTGGGCTCTATTGGGGTGACGGCGGCTACTTTTGGCTTCGTCGGGACCATGGACAAGCTGGGCGTGGATCGCCGTACCTACACGTCGGGGGAGCACAAAGCATTCCTTGACCCGTTCCAACCGCAGAAGGCCGACGAAACCGAGTTCTGGCAGGGCGTGCTGGACACCACTCATCGCCAGTTCATCGCCAGCGTCAAGCAGGGCCGTGGCGATCGCCTGAAGGATAAAGACCATCCCGAGTTGTTCTCCGGATTGGTCTGGACGGGCGAGCAAGCGTTGCCATTGGGCCTGATCGATGGTCTGGGCAGTGCCAGCTACGTTGCGCGCGAGATAATCGGCGAGAAAGAGATCGTCGATTACACCATCGAAGACTCTGCGTTTGATCGCTTCTCCAAGAAGCTGGGGGTCAGCATGGCAAACCAGTTAGCGATGTGGATGGGCTTTCAGGGGCCGTCGTTGCGCTAATAAAGGCAGTGATCTGTACACAGAAACCCGGCCATTGGTCGGGTTTTTGCGTGTGTGGTGATCAGTGGCAGTGTGTCAGCTGAGCCGCCTTCGCGAACAAGTTCGCTCCTACAGGGATCTTGATTGGTCTTTGGTTTTTGTGTGAATTGACTGTCAAATTACGGTAAGGCCCCGTTTCCAGAAGGCCGAGCGCAGGCGTTGCGCAGGGGGGGGGTACGAGGCAAGGATGCCGAGTTAGCCGCACGGGGCCAGGGACGGCCCCTTGCGGCGACCCCCGGAGCAACGCCGGAGCGAGGATCCGTATGGCGGGGCAAGCGTTTTGGGGTACCTTTTAGTGGTCCGGCATTCCGGCGTTTGTAAAAGGTTCCTCGCTGTAAGAGCGAAACCGTAATTCCAGCACACCAAAATGCCGGATATACACATCAAGATCAGTGCCAACATATTGTTTTTAAAAGATTAAAAAGCACAGGAGGTCTGTGAGCATCAGGGGATTTGCACGCCTTCCACGAGCAGCATGTCGATCAGGCGAATCAATGGCAGGCCGATCAGGCTGGTAGCGTCGCTGCCTTCGGTGCTGCGAAACAGGCTTACACCCAACCCTTCGGCCTTGAAGCTCCCTGCGCAATCATAGGGCTGCTCGGCGCGCAGGTAGCGTTCGAGGCTGGCTTGATCCAGATCGCGCATGTGCACGGTAAACGGGACGCAATCGACCTGGCAGTGGCCTGTGCGGCTGTTGAGCAGCGCCAGGCCGGTCAGGAACGTCACGCTTGCGCCGCTGGCGGCAGACAATTGCTCTAGAGCACGCTCGAACGTGTGGGGCTTGCCGAGGATCTGACCATTGAGGACTGCGACCTGGTCCGACCCAATGATCAGATGGTCAGGGTAGCTGTTGGCGAGCGCCTGCGCCTTCTCTCGAGCCAGGCGCTGAACCAGTTCGATCGCGGGTTCTTCAGGTCGGCGGTTTTCATCGATATCAGGTGCGTAGCAGGTGAACGGCACGCGCAGGCGGGCGAGCAATTCGCGGCGGTAGGGTGAGCTGGATGCGAGTAGCAGAGGTGGCATGCTGTTCTCCAAAAGATGAAAGGTCATTCTAATCAGCACCTAAGGTGGCGCACAGGCCTGAATTTCCTTTGACAGAGGGAGGGCTCGTCCCTAGAATGCTGCGCCTATGTTGAATGACCCGATTCCACCTCACGTTGACCCGCGCAAATTAGCTGATCGTGGCACTACTCTTCAGGGAGAAGTACCGCTGGCTGATTTGGAGAGACTCTGCGACCCGCTTTCCGATAACCTCGGTACGGTGCAGGCGAAATTTGTTTTTGAGCGCGACGAGCGCAGATCTGTGGTCATCCACAGTTCCATCGACGTCGAAGTCAAAATGGTTTGCCAGCGTTGTCTTGAGCTGGTCACCCTGCCGATCCACAGCGAATGCAGTTACGCTGTGGTGAAAGAGGGTGCGAATACCCAGTCGTTACCGAAAGGTTATGACGTGCTGGAACTGGGCGAAGATCCATTGGATCTGCTGGCATTGATCGAGGAGGAGCTTTTGCTCGCCTTGCCCATTGTGCCTGCTCATCATCCGGAAGAATGCCAGCAGCCGGCGGACCTTAACGAGTCCGAGCCGAGCGTGGACGAGGTAACGCGGTCCAACCCGTTCAGTGTATTGGCGCAGTTAAAGCGTGACCCAAACGTTTAGGAGTTAATCAATTATGGCTGTTCAGCAGAACAAAAAATCCCGCTCTGCCCGTGACATGCGTCGTTCCCACGATGCTCTTTCGGCAAGCACTCTGTCTGTAGAAAAAACCACAGGTGAAATTCACCTGCGTCACCACGTATCGCCGGAAGGTGTTTACCGTGGTCGTAAAGTGATCGATAAAGGCGCTGACGAGTAATTTCTTGTCCGCTTCGATCATCGCGATTGACGCAATGGGTGGGGACTCCGGTCCCCGCAGCATTGTGCAGGCCAGTATTGCTTGTTTGGCCGCTACACCCTCGCTACACCTGACCCTCGTCGGTCAAGCCCCTCTCCTTGAAGAATTGATTGCCCGCCATTCTGGTGTGGATCGCTCACGTCTGCGTGTTGTAAATGCTGACGAAGTGATTGCCATGGACGAGCGTCCCTCACAGGCCCTGCGCGGCAAGCCCGATTCGTCGATGCGTGTGGCGCTGGGTTTACTGGCCTCTGGTCAGGTGCAGGCGTGTGTCAGCGCGGGTAATACCGGGGCGCTGATGGCGCTGTCGCGCTTCGTGCTCAAGACCTTGCCGGGCATCGATCGCCCCGCCATGATTGCAGCCATCCCCACTCAGCGCGGTTATTGCCAGTTGCTGGACCTGGGGGCGAATGTCGATTGCAGCGCCGAAAACCTCTATCAGTTCGCTGTGATGGGGGCGGTCGCGGCTGAGGCGTTGGGTGTTCCCCAGCCTCGGGTGGCGTTGCTCAATATTGGCACCGAGGATATTAAGGGCAATCAGCAGGTCAAGCTGGCAGCCGCTCTGCTTCAGGCTGCGCGGGGTTTGAACTATATCGGTTTCGTCGAGGGCGATGGTGTGTACCGTGGCGAGGCTGATGTGGTGGTGTGCGACGGTTTTGTCGGTAATATCCTGCTCAAGTCCAGCGAAGGATTGGCGACTATGATCGGTGATCGGATCGAATCGCTGTTCAAGCAGAGCGTGTTTACAAGGGCGGTAGGTGCGTTGGCGCTGCCCATGCTCAAGCGTTTGCGGGCCGACCTAGCGCCTGCTCGGCATAATGGCGCGAGCTTTTTGGGCTTGCAGGGTATTGTCGTGAAAAGTCATGGTGCTGCGGGTGTGCAAGGCTTCCAGAGTGCGATCCAGCGGGCTTTGATCGAGATTCAGGAGAACTTGCCGCAACGCTTGGGTGGACGCCTGGAGGAGCTGCTTTAGGCTGTCTCTGGGGGTGATTCGCGCAAATGTGACGCTCGTGACCGGTCAGTCATCCAACTGTCCATCACTAATACTTAATTTTGAGTTTTTGCGCCTGGCGTGGTCAGGCGTCAATTTTCGACGACAAATCATTAGGGGCTTGTTCAATGTCTGCATCCCTCGCATTCGTCTTTCCGGGTCAAGGATCGCAGTCCCTCGGCATGCTTGCCGAACAGGGCGCCCAGCATAGGCTGATCCTCGATACCTTCAGTGAAGCTTCCGAAGCCCTGGGTTACGACCTTTGGGCGCTGACCCAGCAAGGGCCGGAAGAGCAACTCAATCAAACCGATAAAACCCAGCCTGCGATTCTGACGGCCTCCGTTGCGCTGTGGCGCCTGTGGTTGGCTGAAAGCACGCTGCGCCCTGCGTATGTCGCCGGACACAGTCTGGGCGAGTACAGTGCGCTGGTGGCCGCAGGCAGCCTGACCTTGAAAGATGCGGTCAAGCTGGTTGAACGTCGTGGTCAGTTGATGCAGCAGGCTGTGCCGGCGGGTCAGGGCGGTATGGCCGCCATTCTGGGGCTGGACGATGCCGAGGTGTTGGCCGCTTGCGCCGAGGCCGCCCAAGGCGATGTCGTCAGCGCGGTGAATTTCAACTCGCCGGGCCAAGTGGTCATCGCAGGCTCCGCTGCCGCCGTCGAGCGGGCCATCGAGGCCTGCAAGGCCCGTGGCGCCAAACGTGCATTGCCATTGCCGGTCAGTGTGCCGTCGCATTGCGAATTGATGCGTCCGGCCGCCGAGCGCTTCGCTGAGGCCATCGAGGGGATTGCCTGGCAAGCGCCGCAGATCAAGCTGGTACAAAATGTCAGTGCGTCGGCGGTGGCGGATCTTGATACCCTCAAGCGCGATCTGTTAGAGCAGTTGTACAAGCCTGTGCGTTGGGTCGAGTCTATCCAGTTCCTTGCAGCCCATGGCGCGACTCGGTTGGTCGAGTGCGGGCCCGGTAAAGTGCTGGCTGGTTTGAACAAGCGCTGCGCCGAAGGCGTAACGACCTACAACCTTAATACCCCAGATGCCTTCGCCGCCACCCGTGCGGCATTAGCCTGATTAGGAGAAGCTTGCATGAGCCTGCAAGGTAAAGTTGCACTGGTCACCGGTGCGAGCCGCGGTATTGGCCAAGCCATTGCCCTTGAATTGGGACGTAACGGTGCGATCGTGGTCGGGACGGCAACGTCCGAGTCTGGCGCCGAGCGTATCAGCGCGACCTTCAAGGAAAATGGCATTGAAGGTTTCGGGCTGGCGCTCGATGTCTGCAACGATGCGTCGGTCAGCGCGACACTGGCATTGATTCAAGAGCGCGTTGGTGCGCCGTTGATCCTGGTCAATAACGCCGGTATCACCCGTGACAACCTGATGATGCGAATGAAAGATGACGAATGGCATGACGTTGTCGACACCAACCTGAACAGTCTATTTCGGCTGTCCAAGGGTGTTTTGCGCGGCATGACCAAGGCCCGTTGGGGTCGAATCATCAGTATTGGGTCGGTAGTGGGTGCCATGGGCAACGCAGGCCAAGTAAACTACGCAGCCGCAAAGGCTGGTCTGGAAGGTTTCAGCCGCGCCCTGGCCCGTGAAGTCGGTTCGCGTGCGGTCACCGTGAACGCGGTTGCACCCGGTTTTATCGATACTGATATGACCCGCGAGCTGCCAGAAGCGCAACGTCAGTCGTTGATTACCCAGATTCCTTTGGGACGTTTGGGGCAGGCGCAAGAGATCGCGCACGTGGTCGCTTTTCTTGCATCTGAAGGTGCCGGCTACGTTACCGGGGCTACAATCCCGGTGAATGGCGGCATGTACATGAGTTAAATGTGACGGGTTGCTTCAAAAAAATGTCATACGACCGGTCTAAAATCCGTTATAAAGCTGCAATCTATTAATAGGCGGAAGGCGGGTGTGGTTACAGGGGATGAGCATTGAGCTTGAAATGCGCAAAACCTCTTCGATACACTTACCCACCGGCCAGCTGCCTGAATTTGTCCACTAGGAGTTAAAACAAGGTATGAGCACCATCGAAGAGCGCGTCAAGAAAATCGTTATGGAGCAACTTGGCGTCAAAGCAGAGGAAGTGACAAACGCTGCTTCTTTCGTTGAAGACCTGGGCGCTGACTCCCTTGATACCGTGGAGCTGGTGATGGCTCTGGAAGAGGAATTCGAGACCGAAATCCCTGACGAAGAAGCCGAAAAAATCACTACCGTTCAAGCAGCCATCGACTACGTTACTAGCCACGACGCAAAATAGTTTGTAGTTGTCGCTTGCTGTCGGGAAAAACCGCACTGCCATCATCGGCGTGCGGTTTTTTCTTTAGATGTGATGTAAAGAGTCGTCAACAGATTAAAGGAGAGTGCTGTGTCGCGTAGACGCGTCGTAGTCACCGGTATGGGTATGTTGTCGCCACTGGGCACGGACGTTCCGAGTTCTTGGCAGGGCATTCTGGCTGGTCGCAGTGGCATTGGTCTGATCGAACACACGGACCTTTCGGCCTTTACCACCCGTTTTGGCGGCTCGGTAAAAGGCTTCAACGTCGAGGAGTATCTGGCGCCCAAAGAGGCCCGGCGTCTCGACCTTTTCATTCAGTACGGTTTGGCCGCGAGCTTTCAGGCCGTGCGTAACTCCGGGCTTGAAGTGACCGACGCTAACCGTGATCGCATTGGCGTTGCCATGGGTGCGGGTATCGGTGGCTTGACCAATATCGAGAACAACGCCCGCTCGTTGCATGAGCAAGGACCGGGGCGGATTTCTCCGTTTTTTGTACCGGGCTCGATTATCAATATGATTTCCGGCTTCCTGTCGATCCATCTGGGTGCACAGGGGCCTAACTACGCCATCGCAACCGCTTGCTCCACGGGCACCCATTGCATTGGCATGGCTGCACGCAACATTGCCTACGGTGAAGCCGACGTGATGATCGCCGGGGGCGCGGAAATGGCCGCCTGCGGTCTGGGTATGGGTGGCTTTGGTGCCGCGCGGGCGCTGTCTACCCGCAATGACGACCCTGCCCGGGCAAGCCGTCCGTGGGACAAAGGCCGTGATGGTTTCGTTTTGTCCGACGGCGCCGGAGCCTTGGTGCTTGAAGAACTGGAGCACGCCAAGGCGCGTGGCGCGACCATCTATGCCGAGCTGATCGGCTTTGGTATGAGCGGTGACGCTTATCACATGACCTCGCCACCTGAAGATGGTGCCGGTGCCGCACGTTGCATTGCCAATGCGCTGCGTGACGCCAGGATCAACGTTGATGAAGTGCAGCACATCAACGCTCACGGCACGTCGACCCTGGCGGGCGATTTGGCCGAAGCATCGGCGATCAAGACCGTCTTTGGCGACCATGCCTACAAGCTGGCCATCACGTCGACCAAATCGATGACCGGTCACTTGCTCGGTGCTGCTGGAGCCGTCGAGGCGATTTTCAGCATTCTGGCCATCAATGGCCAGGTCGCGCCGCCGACGATCAACCTTGATGAGCCGGGCGAAGGCTGTGATCTGGACTTCGTCCCGCACGAAGCTCGAAGCATGCCCATCGATGTCGTGCTCTCCAACTCCTTCGGATTTGGTGGTACCAATGGGTCACTGGTGTTCCGTCGGTACGCTGATTGATGCCAAGTTGGATCAATGGTCGTCCAGCTGACACCCTGCCCGTCACGGATAGGGGGCTGGCTTACGGTGATGGTTTATTTGAAACCATCGCCGTCAAGGCGGGACAGCCTTTGTTGTTTGAGCGTCATCTGCAACGCTTGGCATCAGGTTGCAGTCGATTGGCTATTGCGGCGGATCAGACCTTGATCCGCGGCGAATTGCTGGCGTTTGCTGCGCAGTTGGGCGAGGGCGTGATGAAGCTGATTCTCACCCGTGGCGACAGCGTGCGCGGTTACGCACCCCCCCCCATGGCCAAGCCACGGCGCATCCTTCAGGGTAGCCCGGCGCCAGCCTATCCCGCGGCTCATGCCGATCTGGGTGTTTGCCTGTTTCAATGCCTCACCCGTTTATCTGAACAACCGCTGCTGGCCGGGCTTAAGCACCTGAACCGGCTCGAGCAGGTGCTCGCACGCAGTGAATGGCAGGATAGTGCGTACGCTGAAGGGCTTATGTGCGATACCTCCGGGCGGATTATTGAGGGCGTGTACAGCAATGTGTTTCTGATCAAGGACGGTGTGCTGTTGACCGCTGATCTGAGCCGTTGCGGCGTGGCCGGAGTGATGCGCGCCGAACTACTGGCTCAAGCTCGGGCGCTGGGTATCAGCACTGAAGAGCGCGACCTCCAGAGGGTCGACCTGGAGCAAGCGGATGAGGTTTTCCTGTGCAACAGTGTTTACGGCGTGTGGCCCGTGCGAGGGTTTGCACTGCTGAACTGGCCGGTTGGTCCGCTCACCCGTAAACTGCAGGATATTGCTCGTGCGCTTCTGGATGTTTGATTAGTGATTCGTAAATTTTTTGTGCTGCTCGAAGGTTGTCTGGTCCTCGCAGGGCTCCTGCTGGGCCTGTCCCTGTGGCAACAGGATGCAGCGCTCAAGCAGCCCTTGAACCTGACTCAGGAACAGTTGCTCGACGTTCCCGCAGGCTCCACGCCCACCGGCGTGCTTAATCGTTTGCAGACCGACGGTGTGCTCAAGGATACCTTCTGGCTGCGTCTTTACTGGCGCTTCAACCTGTCTGGGCAATCGTTTCACAGCGGTGAATACCGCATGACACCCGGAATGAATGCCAAGGCGCTGCTGGGAATGTGGCAGCGCGGTGAAGTGGTGCAGTACAGCCTGACACTGGTCGAGGGCTGGAATTTCCGCCAGGTTCGTGCGGCCTTGGCCAAGCAGGTCAAGCTTGATCAAACCCTGGCCAAGCTGAGTGACACGGAATTGATGGCCAAACTTGGCCATGCCGATGTATTTCCCGAAGGTCGTTTTTTCCCTGATACCTATCGTTACGTGCGCGGCATGAGCGACGTCGACTTGCTCAAGCAGGCCTATAACCGTCTGGATGAAGTCTTGGCGGAGGAGTGGACCAAGCGTGCGGCGGACGTGCCTTACACCGAGCCATATCAGGCGCTGATCATGGCATCGCTGGTGGAGAAGGAAACTGGCGTGCCTCAGGAGCGTGCGCAGATCGCGGGTGTTTTTGTCCGGCGCTTGCAGATCGGTATGCTGTTGCAGACTGATCCGACTGTGATCTATGGCCTTGGCGAGCGTTACAACGGCAAGCTGACCCGGGCCTACCTGAAAGAGCCGACACCCTATAACACTTATGTCATCTCGGGTTTGCCGCCGACACCGATCTCGTCGGTGGGGCGCGAAGCCATCCATGCCGCGCTCAATCCGGTGTCTGGCAGCAGCTTGTATTTCGTTGCGCGGGGCGACGGCAGTCACGTTTTTTCTGCCGATCTGGATGCACATAACAACGCTGTTCGCGAGTTTCAGCTCAAGCGGCGGGCGGACTATCGTTCCAGTCCGGCGCCTGTTGCAGCCCCGGCAACCGCGCCAACACCCGAGTTGGAGGTCGCACCTGCACCTGCACCTGCACTTTTACCTTTACCGGCTCCTGCTCCCGCTCCAACTCCCGAGCCGGAGGTCGTTCCCGCTCCTGTTCCTGTTCCCGCACCCACGGCTGCTTCGGATGAAAAAGGCGAGCAGGGCCCGCAATGAATTTGATTAAGGACTGCCTGTGACTGGCTTGTTTATTACCCTGGAAGGTCCGGAAGGCGCCGGTAAAAGCACCAACCGTGAATACCTGGCCGACCGCCTGCGCGCCCACGGCATCGATGTCGTGTTGACCCGGGAGCCGGGTGGTACGCCGTTGGCTGAGCGGATTCGCGAGCTGTTATTGGCGCCCAGCGATGAGCCGATGAACGCCGATACCGAGCTGTTGTTGGTATTTGCTGCCAGAGCCCAGCATCTGGCTGAAGTCATTCGTCCTGCACTGGCTCGCGGAGCGGTGGTGCTGTGCGATCGGTTCACGGATGCGACCTATGCCTATCAAGGGGGGGGGCGGGGTTTGTCCCAGGAGCGAATCGCCACCCTGGAAAATTTTGTTCAGGGCGATCTGCGTCCCGACCTGACCCTGGTGTTCGACCTGCCGGTGGAAATCGGTCTGGCGCGCGCCACCGCCCGTGGCCGGCTTGATCGTTTCGAGCAGGAAGGCCGGACGTTTTTCGACGCCGTGCGCAGCACCTACCTTGAGCGTGCCGCCGCCAGTCCTGAGCGCTACCGTCTGGTGAACGCTGCATTGTCGTTGTCAGACGTTCAGCAATCGCTTGATGGCTTGCTGCCCGAGTTGCTGGAGCTTCAACGTGGCTGAGGCCTACCCTTGGCAGGAAAGTCTTTGGCAGCAACTGGCTGGGCGTAGCCAGCACGCGCATGCTTATTTGCTTCACGGGCCGGCGGGGATCGGCAAGCGTGCACTGGCGGAGCGTCTGATGGCTCGCTTGTTGTGCCAACGCCCTCAAGGGCTGGATGCCTGTGGTCAGTGCAAGTCCTGCTTGCTGCTGGTGGCTGGCAGCCACCCGGATAATTACGTGCTGGAGCCGGAAGAGGCGGACAAGGCGATCAAGGTCGATCAGGTCCGCGATTTGGTCAGCTTTGTCGTACAGACCGCGCACATGGGGGGGCGCAAGGTGGTGTTGATCGAACCCGCCGAATCGATGAACGTCAACGCCGCCAACGCATTGCTCAAAAGCCTCGAAGAGCCTTCGGGCAATACCGTACTGCTATTGGTCAGTCATCAGCCGAGCCGATTGCTGCCCACCGTCAAAAGCCGTTGCGTGCAACAGGCCTGCCCGCTGCCCAGTGAGGCGATGAGCCTGGACTGGCTGGCCAGCGCGTTGCCTGATTGCGCAGAGGACGAACGTTTCGAATTGCTGACGCTGGCTGCGGGTTCCCCATTGGCGGCGGTCAGCTTGCATGCCCAGGGCGTACGGGAGCAGCGGGCGCTGGTGGTGGACGGTGTGAAAAAACTGCTCAAACACCAGCAATCACCGACTCAGCTGGCTGAAGGCTGGAAAGATATTCCTCTGTTGTTGCTGTTTGACTGGTTTTGCGACTGGTCATACCTGATTCTGCGCTATCAGCTGACTCAGGATGAAGCGGGCCTTGGTTTGGGTGATATGCGTAAGGTGCTGCAATACCTGGCGCAGAAATCCACCCAGGGCAAAGTGCTCGATATTCAGGATTGGGTGCTGGCCCAACGTCAGAAAGTCATGTCCAAGGCCAACCTTAACCGCGTGTTGTTGCTCGAAGCGTTGTTGGTGCAGTGGGCAGGCTTGCCCGGACAGGGTTAGACTCTAGGGTCTGTTGACGTTTGGTGACGCGGTTCGCCACCAAACGTCAACAGACCCTATTATTCGGATCACGCCATCAGGAGTTGTAATGAACTTGCCGCTGAGTCCAGGCCCACGGAATGGTATTTTGTCCCTGACTATCAAGGACAAATCCGTGCTGTACGCTGCCTATATGCCGTTCATCAAAAATGGTGGCCTGTTCATCCCGACCAGCAAAAGCTACAAGCTGGGTGACGAGGTGTTCATGTTGCTCAACCTGATGGACGAGCCGGAAAAGATCCCGGTGACAGGTAAGGTCTCCTGGATCACGCCCAAGGGTGCCCAGGGTAATCGGGCTGCCGGGGTCGGCGTGCAGTTCAATGACGGTGATAACACTGCCCGTAACAAGATTGAAACGTACCTGGCCGGAGCCCTGAAATCCGACCGGCCCACCCACACCATGTAGTTGCTATCTCGCCATGCTTGTAGATTCCCATTGCCACCTCGACCGTCTCGATCTCGCTGAACATGCAGGTTCACTCGACGCTGCGCTCGATGCTGCGCGGGCGCGTGGTGTCGGGCATTTTTTGTGCATCGGTGTCAGCGCCGAGAATGCAGGTGCAGTCAAAGCCCTGGCCGAGCGTTATGACGATGTGGATTGTTCGGTGGGTATACATCCGCTGGACCTGCAACCGGGTGTGGCGCCAGCGCTGGACTGGTTGCTGGACGAGTTGAATCACCCGCGCGTGGTGGCGATTGGCGAGACGGGGCTTGATTATCACTACGAGCCAGAGGCTGCCGAGCTTCAGCAGCAATCGTTTCGCCTGCACCTGGAAGCGGCCAACCTCACGGGTAAGCCGGTCATTGTGCATACCCGCGGCGCTCGCGCCGACACCCTGAACCTGCTGCGAGAAGCTGCGTTGCCACAAGGGGGTGTGCTGCACTGCTTCACCGAAGATTGGGAGATGGCCAGGGCAGCGCTGGATCTGGGGTTTTATATCTCATTGTCCGGGATCGTCACCTTCCGTAATGCTGATGCGTTGCGAGACGTCGCGCGTCAGGTGCCCGCTGATCGATTGCTGGTGGAAACCGACTCGCCCTATCTGGCGCCGATCCCTTATCGAGGCAAGCCCAACCTTCCGCAATACGTGCGGGAAGTAGCAGAGTTTCTGGCGATGTTGCGCGGTGAGTCCTACGAGCGCTTTGCCGAAAAGACTACTGAAAACTTCATGCGTCTGTTCCCTTTGGCGCACGTGAAGCGCTAGGCGCTGTTTGTTTTGAGTGGTTTTTGGGGCAAAAAAAACCCGGCTTCTGGGGGGGGAAGCCGGGTTAAGACCATTAGGAGTAAAACAAAGGTGCGTTGTCCATTGGCACCTTTATCAGCGCGTCACTTGGGGGAGATGTCACGCCAACACCTTAAGTATTGGTCATGATTGGCCGGCGTCCAGCCGGATCTGCTCATTTTTTAAACAGATTTGGAATACCTTCGCTTCGGTTGAGTTCTCAATGAGCTGCCAGCTTGCGCACGATAGCTAATGTCTCTTCGATTACCCGCGATTCAGTATAAAAATGCGGCGAAAACCTGACGCCAGGTCCACGCTGAACGCAAACCACCTGTTCCTGTTTAAGGTGCTCGAACACGTGGGCGTTCGCCACGCCATCCAGGCTGAAACTCAGAATGCCCGCACGTCGATCAGGATGTATGGGCGTGTGCAGGCGGGCGCCGGGAATGGCACTCAGCCCTTCTTCCAGCCAGAGGATACGTTCCGCTATTGCTTTGCCAACCTCGTCCATACCGACTTCTTCGAGCAGAGACAGGCTGGCTTCCAGCGCCATGGTGCCAAGCATGTTCGGGCTGCCACATTCAAAGCGGCGGGCCGATAAGGCGGGCTCCCATGTGGTGCGGTTGTAGTCACCCATATGCTCAAGCATATGCCAACCAAACTCACTCAGTTTCAGCTGTGGCCGCAACGCGCTACGGCAATAAAACACGCCCAGGCCTTCCGGGCCCAGCAGCCACTTATGGCCGTCTGCCATGGCGAAGTCACATTGGCTGGCCTGAACATCAAAGGGCAGGGCGCCTAGCTGCTGAATCGCATCAATGCAGAACAGCACGTTGCGTTGTTTGCAGCCCTGGCCCAAGTGTTCAAGATCCAGGCGCAAGCCCGAAGCGTATTGCACCGCGCTGATCGACAACAGTCGTGTGCGAGGTCCGCAGGCGGCGAGCAGCGCTGCTTCCGGGTTTTCGCTTTTGAGGCTGACCTGGATGACTTCGACGCCTTTTGGCGCTAGCGCCTCCCAGACGATGCGGTTGGACGGAAACTCTTCGTCGCTGATGACTATTTGGTCGCCGGCTTTCCAGTCCAGTCCAAAAGCAACGAACGAGAGTGCTTCCGACGTATTTTTGACCAGGGCAATGTCATCGGTCGAAGGTGCGTTCAGCAGGCGCATCAAGCGTTCACGCAAGCGCTGCTCTACCACCATCCAGTCCGGATAATCCCGTGCACCCAGTAAAACGTTCTCCTGAGCGAAGCGGCTGACTGCGGTTGCTGTGCGTTTCGGCCAGGGAGCCACCGCGGCATGGTTCAAATATCGCAGGCCCGGGGCCTGTGCAAATTCATCAAGAAACGTAGACATGGTCGGATGATCCGTGCAATTTGGCGCAAGTTAGGCATAATACGCGGCTTCGATTTTGACCCCTACAGACCTTTTCTCATGCAAAAAGAACCTCGTAAGGTCCGTGAGTTTCGTCGCCGCGAGCAAGAAATTCTCGATACCGCGCTAAAGCTGTTCCTCGATCAAGGTGAAGACAGTGTCACCGTCGAGATGATCGCTGATGCCGTGGGTATCGGCAAAGGCACCATCTATAAACACTTCAAGTCCAAGGCAGAGATTTACCTGCGCTTGATGCTCGACTATGAGCGCGATTTGAACGAGTTGCTCCACTCTGCCGACGTCGACAAGGATAAGGAAGCTTTATCCCGCGCCTATTTCGAGTTCCGCATGCGTGATCCACAGCGCTACCGGTTGTTCGATCGTCTGGAAGAAAAAGTGGTCAGGGGCAGCCATGTGCCGGAAATGGTCGAGGAGTTGCACGGGATTCGGGCGTCGAACTTTGAGCGTCTGACCCTGTTGATCAAGGGCCGGATCAGCGAGGGCAAGCTCGAAGACGTGCCGCCTTATTTCCATTACTGCGCTTCCTGGGCGCTGGTGCACGGTGCGGTGGCGCTCTATCACTCGCCGTTCTGGAGCAACGTAATCGAAGATCAGGAAGGTTTCTTTCAGTTCCTGATGGATATCGGTGTGCGCATGGGCAACAAGCGCAAGCGTGATACCGATACTATTCCGCCAGGCATCTGAGGTATTCGGTGGCGTTATAGCGACAGGTAGTGAATGCCGGGGCGACAGAGCAGGAATATACTTGGATCTGGGGCTTGCTAAAACTTGATTTTTTAGTCAGGTTTCACAGGTCTAATACCTTAGCCGGAGCCGTTCATGATCGTTGACCGTCAAGGCAGGCGTTTTCGCAATTTGCGAATCAGCCTGACTTCAGCCTGCAACTATGCGTGTACCTACTGTGTGCCCAACGGCAAACGACTGGTTGCCGCGCAGGATGAGTTGTCGGCCGATGCCATGGCGCGTGGCGTAACCTATCTGATCGAGGCCGCAGGCATCGAGCGTCTGCGCATTACCGGCGGTGAGCCGCTGGTGAGCCCGAAGCTGGAAGCCTTCATGCGTCAGGTCGGGCAACTGGGTCTGGCCGAAATCAGTCTGACCACCAATGGTCAATTACTCGCTCGCAAGCTGCCATTGCTGGTCGATGCCGGTATTCGCCGGATCAACGTCTCCCTTGATACCCTCGACCCTGCGGCCTTCCGCAAGATCGCCCGTGGCGGTGATCTGGCCACTGTGCTGGACGGCATGGATCAGGCACGCGCTGCCGGGATCAAAATCAAAGTCAATATGGTGCCGCTGCGTGGGCAAAACCTGGATCAGGTGATGCCGTTGCTCGACTACTGCCTGGAGCGAGGCTATGAGCTGCGCTTCATTGAGTTGATGCGCATGGGGCATCTGGCCAGCGATTCGAATGCCTTCCTGCAGCAGTTCGTCAGCTTGCAGCAATTACTGGCATTGGTCGGCGAGCATTATGAGTACCTGCAGGCCGACGCGCCCGTGGATGCCACTGCTGTTCGGTATCAAATTCCCAACCATGGTTTTTTCGGCGTGATCGCCAACGAAAGCGTGCCGTTCTGCCGTACCTGCTCACGCTTGCGCCTCTCTTCCACAGGCTGGTTGCACGGTTGCCTGTCCTCCAGTAACCGCCACTACGTCGGTGACTTGCTGGATAAACCGCGCCATGAAGCCTTGCCAGCGCTCCAGCGATTGCTGGTCAAAGCCTTGGGCGACAAGCAGGAAGTCGCGTTTTCCGGCGGCGCCACGATCATGAAAATCATCGGCGGCTAAACACAGCACCTCCCGGTATCTGGCGCATCACCCTCGAGTGTTGTTGCTCTCACTGTGTCTCATGGCGCGGAAGCTGCATTGGGTGCGCATTCGCCGGTTTTCCGTCACTGGCACCTGGGAGAGCATGATGCGTAGTCTGGTTTTGCTACTGACGCTGCTGGCGTTGAGTGGCTGCATGAGTATCAGTGACATGGGGCAGGGCACTCATGATCAGTTGAGTGATGCGGGCTTGCTTGATCATAGCGACACGAGTCGGGCCAACAATCGGCGTTTGCAGGCAGACTCCTTCATTTATATCGCCCAAGGCTCATTCGTTCCGCCCGGCAACGCCTATCCGCGGCCCAATGTCGTGGCCGAAGAAGCCTTTAACGGCTTTGTCGAATACTTCCCAATGGTTCGTCGGGCAAAAGCGCCAATGGGCCTGGATGCGGCCCTGAACGAAGCGCGTGCGGCGGGTGCGAACTACTTGCTGTACACCCGCTTCGCCAAAGCTGACGACCGGATTGGTAACAGCGATGACTGGGCCGACCAGCAAGCGTTGGATCGGCTGGGGGTCGACAGTGGTGTGATTCAACTGATGGTGATTGAAACCAACACCCGCTATTTGGTTGATACCGCACGGATTCACATGCGCGGCGGATTGCTGACGCTGCACAACACCAAGCCCGAGGATTTGCTTGGTCCACCCTTAGAGGACTACGCTCGCAGTCTGTTAGGCGTGAGCCGTTAAGGAGAAGCGCATGAGCGGTCCGGGCAAGGCCAACGATTTATTCGCGCAGATCCCCAAGTCGAAGGGGCTGCCGCCTGTTCACCTATGGAATCCCGATTTTTGCGGCGATATAGATATGCGTATTGCCCGTGACGGCACGTGGTATTACCTCGGCACGCCCATCGGGCGTAAACCGATGGTGCGCCTGTTTTCCACGATCATGCGCCGTGACGGCGACGATTACTTTCTGATTACCCCCGTAGAGAAAGTCCGGATCAAGGTGGATGACGCGCCCTTCGTCGCTGTCAGTCTTGAGGTGGAAGGTGAGGGCGAAGATCAGCGCTTGCGCTTCATCACCAATGTCGAGGACCAGGCCGAGGCGGGGCCCGAGCATCCAATACGGGTAGAAACTGATCCGCTGACCCAGGAGCCGGCGCCCTACATTCATGTGCGGGTCAATCTGGAAGCGCTGATTCATCGCAATGTGTTCTATCAATTGGTCGATCTGGCGGTCACGCGAGAAATCGACGGGCAGCGTTGGTTGGGCGTATGGAGTGGTGGCATATTTTTTCGAATCGGGTTGGAACCCTGAAATTGACTGTCAGTCGGATTAAACCTGTCTCTGCTCTTGAGGTTAATTGCCTGTCAGTACCTCGACGGTTAAAGTGCCGCTCCCCGTTTTTGCTTGAGGTTTTTGCATGACACAGTCCTTTGATATTGCCGTGATCGGCGCCACCGGTACTGTGGGCGAAACCCTGGTCCAGATTCTTGAAGATCGCGAGTTCCCGGTGGCGGGTCTGCACCTGCTGGCGAGCATCGAATCGGCTGGCCATTCGGTGCCATTCAAGGGCAAGAATGTGCGCGTGCGTGAAGTGGATGAATTCGATTTCAGCAAAGTCCAGTTGGCTTTTTTTGCCGCCGGCCCGGCCATTACCCGCAGCTATGCGGCCCGGGCAACTGCGGCCGGTTGCACGGTGATCGACCTGTCTGGCGGTTTGCCGGTCGAGCAGGCGCCCAACATTGTCCCGGAAATCAATGCAGCCCTGATTGGTACGCTGAAAAAGCCGTATCAAATTGCCAGCCCCAGTCCATCTGCTGCGGCGTTGGCCGTGGTGATTGCGCCGTTGCGCGAGCTGCTTGAAATTCTGCGGATTAACGTCACTGCCTGCCTCGCGGTGTCCAGTCAAGGCCGCGAAGGTGTGGCGGAGCTGGCTCGGCAAACCGCTGAACTGCTTAACGTGCGACCGATGGAACCGCGTTTTTTTGATCGGCAGATGGCCTTCAATGTTCTGGCTCAGGTGGGTACGCCGGACGCCCAAGGTCATGTCCCTTTGGAGAAGCGCCTGGTCGCCGAGCTGCGTGAGTTGCTTGCGGTGCCTGCACTCAAGGTGTGCGCTACCTGCATTCAGGTCCCGGTATTTTTTGGTGATAGCTTTAGTGTTTCGCTGCAGCTGTCGGGCGCGGTCGATGTTGCTGCAGTCAACGCTAGGCTGGAGGCTGCGCCGGGCGTTGAACTGGTCGAGGCGGGGGATTACCCCACTGCGGTCGGCGATGCCGTTGGCCAGGATGTCGTCTATGTAGGGCGCGTGCGGGCGGGGATTGACGACCCTGCGGAACTTAATCTGTGGATCACGTCTGATAATGTGCGTAAGGGTGCAGCGTTGAACGCTGTGCAAGTAGCTGAATTGTTGATAAAAGATCTTGTGTAAAAGATACTTGGCAACAATTCAAGAGTCATTTTAGCTTGCAGACTTTACCTTCTCGGTTGCCGAGGAATATTCAAACAAGGGATGGGCTATGGTTCAGGTTCGCAAACTGGTATTAGCAATCGCTGCCGCTTCGGCGCTGTCATCTGGTATGGCGCATGCGTTGGGGCTCGGGGAGCTGACTCTGAAGTCGACCTTGAACCAGCCTCTGGTTGCCGAGATCGAGCTCCTCGATGCGCATGGTCTGAATGCAGGGCAGGTTGTGCCGAGTTTGGCGACGTCCGCTGACTTCTCCCAGGCGGGCGTTGATCGACAAGCATTTCTCAATGATCTGACGTTTACCCCTGTGCTGAATGCCAGCGGGAAAAGCGTTCTGCGGATCACGTCGAGCAAACCGATCCGCGATCCCTACATGAAATTCCTTGTGCAAGTGCTCTGGCCCAACGGCCGGTTGCTGCGCGAATACAGCCTGTTGCTCGATCCGCCGAAGGCTGCACCGGAGGCCGCCGCTGCTGCGCAACTCCCGGCTACTGCGCCCGTCGAGCCCCAAGCGCTGCCCGAAACGCCGCCTGTTCCAGTGGAGATGCCCGCGCCGACGCCCGTCGCGGAGGCTAAATCTGCTCAATACACCACTAGCAAGCGCGATACGCTGTGGGAAATAGCCGCCCGCGTACGCAGTGGTGGTTCGGTTCAGCAGACCATGCTGGCCATTCAAGCGCTGAACCCGGATGCGTTTATCGGTGGCAACATCAATCGGATGAAAACCGGCCAAGTGTTGCGCCTTCCCGATCAGCAACAAATCACCACGCTCCCTCAGCCGCAGGCCGTTGCTCAGGTCGCTGAGCAAAATACCGCCTGGCGTCAGCGGCGCAGTTTGCCCGCAGCAAAGCGTCAGGTAGATGCGACCCGTCGCGATCGTGCCGGTGCTGCGCCTTCGAAGGTTGACGTGCAGGATAACTTGAGCCTGGTCGCGGGCCATTCCAAGGCGGATGGCAAAGGTACTTCCGGTGATAGCAAAGCGCTCAACAGTAAGCTGGCCGTAGCCAAGGAAAGCCTCGATACCTCTCGTCGTGACAATGCAGAGCTGAAAAGCCGCATGAGCGACTTGCAAAGTCAGTTGGACAAGCTGCAACGCTTGATCCAGCTGAAAAACGATCAGTTGGCCAAAATGCAGGCTCAGGGTGCGACTGCGGGTACGGTTCCGCCGATGCCTGCCGAACTGCTCGCGACTCCGTCGGCCGAGATTGCCGCAAAGGTTCCGGGTGAGGTCGCGCCCGAAGACGTTCTGCCACCTGCTGCCGCGCAAGCCAGCGCAGCGCCGGCTGCGGAACCGATCGCTCCTGCGCCTGCGGCGCCCGCACAAGAGGAAAACACAGAAAATCCGCTGAATAAATTGCTTGCCAGCCCGCTGCTGTTGGGGTTAGTGGGTGGCGGCGCGCTATTGATTGTGCTGCTGTTGCTGCTGTTCCTGGCTCGACGTCGCAATGCTCAGCAAGCGACTGACAAACATATGCGCATGGCCCGGGCGCTGGCTGAAGAGTCCGAGTTTGCTGTCGACATGGATTTGCCCGAAGACAGTTTCGACGGCATCGATGTTCCGCCGCCAAGTGTCAAGCTGGCGTCAGCGCCAGTGCCCGCGCCGATCATCGAACCGGTGCGTGAACGGCCGACTGATGTACTGGATCAGGCGAATATTCATGTCGCCAACGGTCGTCTCAATCAGGCTGCCGAGCTTCTGGAACAGGCCATCAAGGAAGAGCCGCAACGCAGCGAGCTACGCCTGAAACTGATGGAGATTTACGCTGAGCAAGGTGATCGCGGTCGCTTTACTGGCGAGGAACGCAAGTTGGTGGCCACCGGCCAAAATCACGCTGAAGTCGAACAACTTAAAAGTCGCTATCCCTCGATGGTGGTGGTGGCTGCTGCAGGTTTGGGCGCAGCGGCCTTGGCGGCAGAACTCGACGCCAAATACGTCAAGGATTTGATGCTCGATGAACCTGAGGCTCCTGCTCCGGCGGTTGTCCCAGCGCCTGCACCTGCTCCTGCTCAAATCCCTGCGCCTGTCGCGGAATCCAATGAGTTGGATGATTTCGACAACGATTTCGACTTAAGTCTGGATGATCTGGAAGAAGCCTCGCCTGCGATCATCAAAAATCCTGTCGAACCGGCACTCGATGTTCCGCAGCTCGAGGATGAGCCTCATTTGGGCGACGAACTGAGCGTCGATGCGCCTTTGGCTGCCGAAGCGTTGGACGATGATGAGCTGAGTTTTGAAACCGTATTGCGGCAGCAGGCGGAAGCCAAGCAAAGCACACCCGATGATTTGGCGGATTTCGACCTGGATCTCTCGGAAGAGCAGCCCTCGTTGAATGCCGAGGACGATTTCCTGCTCAGCCTCAAAGAAGATCTGCACGATCTTCCCGCTTTTGATACCGCACCGATCCTCGATCAGCCGGTCGTCGACAAGTCGCCTGCGGATGATTTGGAATTGCCTGATGATTTCGATCTGTCTTTGGCAGATGAAATAGACGCCGAGGCCGCACCCGAGGCCTTCGCTTCGGAACTCGATGACGTGAACGCTGAGCTGGATCGTCTGTCCCAGAGCCTTGAGCAGCCACCGATGGCCAAGCCGTTCGAAGCGCCAAGCAAAACCGCAAAAAACGCCGTGGCTGCGGACGACGAACCTGAGTTCGACTTCCTGGCCGGAACGGATGAGGCCGCGACCAAGCTTGATCTGGCCAGGGCTTACATCGAAATGGGCGACAGCGACGGCGCTCGCGACATTCTCGATGAAGTGGTTGGCGAAGGTGATGAAGGCCAGAAAACCGAAGCGCGGGAGATGCTGACGCGGTTGGCCTGACCTGATACTCGTGACTTGATCGCATGACGACCGCCTTTGCGGTCGTTTGCGTTTCTGATGCCCGAACCCCTTATAATGGCCGCTTTTGCGCAAACCAACAGGCTGTAAGTCCTTGTCAAATGCAGATAACGCGGCAGCCGAAATGGCTGCCGCTGGTTTTTCCAGAATCGCGTTGGGTGTCGAGTACAAGGGTTCGCGTTATTGCGGCTGGCAGCGTCAGGCTTCCGGTGTCCTGACCGTTCAGGAAACCCTTGAGCATGCATTGTCCAAAGTCGCTGATTCGCCCGTCTCGTTGCTGTGCGCCGGGCGCACCGATGCGGGCGTTCACGCCTGTGGGCAAGTGGTGCACTTCGATACGCAGGCTGAGCGCTCGCTGAAAGCCTGGGTCATGGGCGCTAATATCAACCTGCCGCATGATGTCAGTGTGACCTGGGCCAAGGTCATGCCGGCGCATTTTCATGCGCGGTTCAAAGCGATTGCCCGCCGTTACCGCTATGTGATCTACAACGATCCGATCCGGCCGGCGCATCTTGGCCAGGAAATCACCTGGAACCATCGCCCGCTGGATGCCGAGCGCATGGCGCAGGCGGCTCAGTATCTGGTTGGCAAGCATGACTTCAGTGCGTTCCGCGCCGGGCAATGCCAGGCCAAGTCACCGATCAAGCAGTTGCATCACCTGCGAGTCACGCGTCACGGCCAAATGATTGTCATCGACGTTCGCGCCAATGCGTTCTTGCACCACATGGTGCGCAACATCGCTGGCGTGTTAATGACCATTGGCACCGGCGAACGACCCGTCGAATGGGCCAGGGACGTGCTGGAGAGTCGGGTCCGTCGTACCGGTGGCGTCACCGCGCACCCGTTCGGGCTTTACCTGGTGCAAGTGGAGTACCACGATGAGTTCGCTTTGCCGGAACGTTACATCGGTCCACACTTCTTGACCGGCTTCACTGAACTTGACGGCTGACGCCCGGAAAAGCATTTGCTAACATCCGGGACTTCCCCGAACAAGGCTTGAGGTTTTCACTGTATGCCAGCCGTTCGCAGCAAGATCTGCGGTATTACCCGCATAGAAGATGCGTTGGCCGCCATTGATGCCGGGGCTGATGCCATCGGCTTTGTGTTTTACGCCAAAAGCCCTCGGGCCGTCAGCGTCGAGCAAGCGCGCGCAATCATTGCGGCTTTGCCACCGTTTATTACGACCGTCGGCTTGTTCGTCAATGCCAGCCGTTGCGAACTCACCGAGATACTGGAAGTCGTACCCCTGGATCTCTTGCAGTTCCATGGCGACGAAACGCCCGAGGACTGTGACGGCTATCATCGACCTTACATCAAGGCGTTGCGCGTGCAGGCGGGTGATGACATCGCCGCCAGTTGCCGGGCCTATTCCAGGGCCAGCGGTATTCTGCTCGACACGTACGTTGCCGGCGTGCCCGGCGGTACGGGTGAGGCATTTGACTGGTCGTTGATACCGCACGAACTGAGCAAGCCGATTATTCTGGCGGGCGGTTTGACGCCAGATAACGTGGCGCAGGCCATCGCTCAGGTCCGGCCTTATGCGGTGGATGTCAGCGGGGGAGTTGAAGTGAGCAAGGGAATCAAGGACCACGACAAGATTCGTGCGTTCATGCGTGCGGTGCAGGGTTCTTGATTCCATCAGTTGACAGGTTGTTTGCCTGATGTGACGGTTGGTGTTTAGCCACCGTCCATAAGCCTGGCGCCGCGATAAGTGCGCGGGTTGATATTGAACAAACGACGACGCTGATGCGCGTGGTCACAATGGCGGGTGATGAGGTTCGGTTCAGGCAGGTCCGGCAGTATGCCGATCCCTGAGGTGCCACGTCGCTGCTGTACACATGAATTAGCTCAAGGGCATACGCGGGGCTGTGAATCGCTAACGCGTTCGAGCCACCGGTACTGGAGAAAGAAAGCATGAGCAACTGGTTGGTAGACAAACTGATCCCTTCGATCATGCGTTCCGAGGTGAAAAAAAGCTCGGTACCAGAAGGGCTTTGGCATAAATGCCCGTCTTGTGAAGCGGTGCTCTATCGTCCAGAGCTGGAAAAGACCCTGGACGTCTGCCCTAAATGCAATCACCACATGCGCATTGGCGCGCGCGCCCGTCTGAACATCTTCCTTGATGTGGAAGGGCGGGCAGAGCTTGGGACAGACCTCGAGCCGGTGGATCGACTGAAGTTTCGCGACAGCAAGAAGTACAAGGATCGCCTGGTCGCTGCGCAGAAGCAGACCGGCGAGAAAGATGCGCTGATCTCCATGAGTGGCACGCTGCTCGGGATGCCAGTCGTGGCGTGTGCGTTCGAGTTCTCGTTCATGGGCGGCTCGATGGGGGCCATCGTGGGTGAGCGGTTTGTACGCGCCGCCAACTATGCACTGGAAAATCGCTGCCCAATGATCTGCTTTGCCGCTTCCGGTGGCGCGCGGATGCAGGAAGCGCTGATTTCCCTGATGCAAATGGCCAAGACATCGGCTGTATTGGCGCGTCTTCGCGAAGAAAGTTTGCCATTCATCTCGATCCTGACTGATCCCGTCTACGGTGGTGTTTCCGCCAGTCTGGCGATGCTGGGCGACGTGATCGTGGCCGAGCCCAAGGCCCTGATCGGGTTCGCCGGTCCGCGCGTGATCGAGCAGACGGTGCGGGAAAAACTCCCAGAAGGTTTCCAGCGCAGTGAATTTCTGCTGGAACACGGCGCCATTGACCTGATCGTCCATCGTCAAGAGCTGCGTCCCCGTATGGGTAACTTGCTGGCCCAACTGATGGGCTTGCCGACGCCCAAGTTTATCGCTGCACCTGTGGAACCGATCATTGTTCCGCTGGCACCGGCCACTGTATGACCTCGCGGACCTTGGGCGACTGGCTCGCTTACCTTGAGCAACTGCATCCATCGGCCATCGATATGGGGTTGGAGCGTTCGCAACAGGTTGCGCTCAGGCTGGGTTTGACCCGGCCGGCGCCCCGGGTGATCACGGTTACAGGGACCAACGGTAAAGGTTCTACCTGTGCGTTCATCGCCTCATTGATGCAGGCGCAAGGGCTCAAGGTCGGTGTCTACAGCTCGCCGCACCTGCTGCGTTATAACGAACGGGTGCAGGTGCAGGGCGTCGACGCCAGCGATGATCAGCTGTGTGAAGCGTTCGTCGCGGTGGAAGCCGCTCGGGGTGACATCTCCCTGACCTACTTCGAAATGGGCACGCTCGCGGCGTTCTGGCTATTCGAGCGTGCGGCGCTGGACGCCGTGGTGCTGGAAATTGGCCTCGGCGGACGTCTCGATGCGGTGAACCTGATCGATGCCGATCTGGCCTTGATCACCAGTATCGGTATCGATCACGCTGACTGGCTGGGTGATACCCGTGAATCAGTCGCCTTCGAAAAGGCCGGGATCCTGCGTCAGGGGCGTCCAGCCCTGTGTGGTGACCTTGATCCTCCTGCGCCATTGCTCGAACGTGTCAGGGAACTCAATTGCCCATTCCTTTTGCGGGGTCGTGATTTCGATCTGGCTGTGACCGACAGCGACTGGCATTGGCAGGGGCATGACGCGCGCGGGCAGTTGGTTGAGTTGCATGATCTGCCGCTCCTCGACCTGCCGATGGAAAACGCCGCGTTGGCCCTGCAGGCTTATCTGCTGCTGGACCTTCCTTGGGTGCCGGAACACCTTCGCGCGGCCTTGAGCGGTACACGGTTGACCGGTCGTCTGGATCGGCGGCAGATCAACTGGCATGGCAAGCCACTGAAATTGTTGCTTGATGTCGGCCATAATCCCCATGCGGCGCACTATCTGGCGCAGAGCCTGGCGAGGCGGCCGCTGACCGGTAAGCGTCTGGCGGTTTTCGGATTGCTGGCGGACAAAGACCTCAGCGGTGTGCTGGCCGAACTGGATGCCAGCGTGCAGGATTGGGCTGTCGCACCTTTGCCGACACCGCGTAGCGCCTCGGTCGGCGAATTGCAGGCTGCGTTACAGAACCTTGGCGCGAGCGTGACGTCTTATCAAAGTGTCGCACTGGCGCTGGAAGGGCAGTGCGATCAAGCGACGGCCGAGGATGAAATTTTACTGTTCGGGTCTTTTTATTGTGTTGCCGAGGCTTTGGAATGGCTGGCCCGGCACGCCAAGGAGGAAGTTGCAAATGGCTTTGCTGGATAACGTGTTCAAACAGCGGATGGTAGGTGCACTGGTGTTGATCGCGCTGGCGGTGATTTTTTTGCCTATGCTGTTTTCGCGTCAGGATGAGTCGCGTCGGGTGCTGGTCGATGTGCCCGCCACACCACAAACGCCGACAGCGCCTCAGGTGCAGGTCGAGCCGGTACCGGTTCCAGAGCCTCAATCGTTGCCGCAGGAACCTGTGCCGACCGATGAGGACCTTGCTCAGCCCAAAGCATCTTCGATCGCTGTGCCAACAACGATGGTTACGCCGTCGGTCGCGACCACGCAGCCCGTCCCGGTAGCGAAGTCGGCACCTGCTGCAGCGTCAGCCAAACCCTCGGCGGACCCCAGTCGTGTCGATGCCAACGGCTTGTCGGTCAGTTGGTCGGTGCAGTTGGCCAGCCTGTCCAATCGCGCCAGCGCCGACGCATTGCAGAAAACCCTGCGCGCTCAGGGTTATAACGCCTATATTCGCTCCTCAGACGGCTTGAACCGAGTGTTTGTCGGACCGCTGATCGAGCGCGCCGAGGCTGATCGTTTGCGTGATCAGCTGAACAAACAACAGAAACTCAGCGGTCTGGTGGTGCGCTTTCAGCCTGAGCGCAAGTGAGTCCCACTGTCTAATCGGTAATCGCTGCTTACCGACGGGCTGGCGCTCTGCTAAAATGCGCCGCCTTATCCGTCTGTAGGCTGCAACGTGCCATTTACTCCGGTTGATTGGGCGATCATTGCGATTATCGTCATCTCCGCTTTGATCAGTTTGAAGCGCGGCTTCGTCAAGGAAGCCTTGTCGTTACTCACCTGGGTCATTGCCGGTGTCGTTGCCTGGATGTTCGGCGGCTCGCTTTCGCAGTACCTTGTCAGCTATATCGAGACACCTTCAGCTCGTATAATTGCTGGCTGCACCATTCTGTTTGTCGCCACCCTGCTGGTCGGCGCCATGGTCAACTTTCTCATCAGTGAACTGATTCGCGTCACCGGGCTTTCCGGGACCGATCGTTTTCTAGGCATGGTCTTCGGCGCTGCGCGCGGAGGCTTGCTGGTGGTTGTAGCGGTCGGGCTGTTGAGCCTGGGCCCCGTACAGCAAGATCAATGGTGGCAGCAGTCGAAACTGATGCCACAATTTCTATTGGTCGCTGACTGGTCGAAAAACCTGATTCTCGGGTTGTCCAGCAAGTGGCTAGCCAGCGGTATCAGCGTACCCGCTGATCTCCCGTTCAAGGATCACCTCCTGCCGTCAACAATTCAGCAAGAAGTGTTCGGTAAATCCAGTTCCACTAAGTAGGGGTTGCGTCGCATGTGTGGCATCGTCGGTATCGTCGGTAAGTCGAACGTCAATCAGTCGCTGTATGACGCGCTAACCGTCCTCCAGCACCGCGGCCAGGACGCTGCCGGTATCGTGACCAGCCATGGCGGCCGGTTGTTTCTGCGCAAGGATAATGGGTTGGTTCGCGATGTGTTCCATCAGCGCCATATGCAGCGCCTGGTCGGTCACATGGGCATCGGCCATGTGCGCTATCCCACTGCGGGCAGCTCGACGTCGGCCGAAGCTCAGCCGTTTTACGTCAACTCGCCGTATGGCATCACCCTGGCCCACAACGGCAATCTGACCAATGTCGAGCAACTGACCAAGGAAATTTACGAGTCGGATCTGCGTCACGTCAACACCAACTCCGATTCGGAAGTGCTGCTCAATATTTTCGCTCACGAACTGGCCCGGCGCGGCAAGTTGCAGCCGACTGAAGAAGACGTTTTCGCCGCCGTGACCGATGTGCACCACCGTTGCCGTGGCGGTTACGCCGTGGTTGCGATGATCACTGGCTATGGCATCGTCGGCTTTCGTGACCCGCATGCCATACGTCCGATCGTCTTCGGTCAGCGTCATACCGACGGAGGCGTCGAATACATGATCGCTTCGGAAAGCGTTGCGCTGGACGTACTTGGTTTCACCCTGATCCGTGATCTGGCGCCGGGTGAAGCGGTCTACATCACTGAAGATGGCAAGCTGCATACCCGTCAGTGTGCGACCAATCCGCAATACGCACCGTGCATCTTCGAACACGTCTACCTGGCGCGTCCTGACTCGATCATTGACGGCATCTCGGTATACAAGGCGCGTCTGCGCATGGGCGAGCGGCTGGCGGACAAAATTGTGCGCGAGCGCCCTGATCACGACATTGACGTGGTTATCCCGATTCCTGACACCAGCCGTACCGCAGCGCTCGAACTGGCCAATCGCCTGGGTGTGAAGTTCCGCGAAGGTTTCGTCAAGAACCGCTACATCGGTCGTACCTTCATCATGCCGGGGCAGGCGGCGCGGAAAAAATCCGTACGCCAGAAGCTCAACGCCATTGAGCTGGAATTCCGTGGCAAGAACGTGATGCTGGTGGATGACTCCATCGTGCGGGGTACCACCTGCAAGCAGATCATTCAGATGGCCCGCGAAGCCGGGGCCAAGAACGTGTATTTCTGTTCTGCGGCACCTGCTGTGCGTTACCCGAACGTCTACGGCATCGACATGCCGAGTGCTCATGAGCTGATCGCGCACAACCGTACCACGCAGGACGTTGCGGATCTGATCGGCGCCGACTGGCTGATTTATCAGGACCTCAGTGACCTGATCGATGCAGTGGGCGGCGGCAAGGTCAAAATCGCAAACTTTGACTGCGCGGTATTCGACGGCAAGTACGTGACCGGCGATATCGACGAGCACTACCTGAACAGGATCGAGCAGGCGCGCAATGACGCCTCCAAGGTCAAGACTCAGGCAGTCAGCGCCATTATCGATTTGTACAACAACTAAAAGGAGTAGGCGGCATGACTCACGAATGGGATGCCGGTCGGCTGGACAGTGATCTCGACGGCGTGGGTTTCGACACCCTCGCTGTGCGTGCCGGTCAGCACCGCACACCGGAAGGTGAGCATGGCGACCCGATGTTCTTCACCTCCAGTTATGTGTTCCGCACTGCCGCCGACGCGGCGGCGCGGTTCGCGGGTGAAGTGCCGGGCAACGTCTACTCGCGTTACACCAACCCCACCGTGCGTTCTTTCGAGGAGCGGATTGCCGCGCTCGAAGGTGCTGAGCAGGCCGTTGCTACGGCAACAGGCATGGCGGCGATCCTGGCCACGGTGATGAGCTTGTGCAGTGCCGGCGACCATGTGCTGGTGTCGCGCAGTGTGTTTGGTTCGACCATCAGCCTGTTCGAGAAGTACTTCAAGCGCTTCGGTGTCGAAGTCGATTATGTCCCGCTGGCCGATCTGTCTGGCTGGGATGCTGCAATCAAGGCCAATACGAAGCTGCTGTTCGTCGAGTCGCCGTCCAATCCGTTGGCCGAGCTGGTGGATATCGCCGCACTGGCCGAAGTCGCCCATGCCAAAGGCGCGATGCTGGTGGTCGACAACTGTTTCTGCACGCCTGCGTTGCAGCAGCCTTTGCTGCTGGGTGCTGACGTGGTCGTGCATTCGGCGACCAAGTTCATCGACGGTCAGGGCCGTTGCATGGGCGGTGTGGTGGCCGGTCGCAGTGAGCAAATGAAAGAAGTGGTGGGTTTCCTTCGTACAGCCGGGCCGACGCTGAGCCCGTTCAACGCCTGGATCTTCCTCAAGGGCCTGGAAACATTGAGCCTGCGCATGCGCGCTCACTGCGCCAGCGCCCAGATTCTGGCCGAGTGGCTGGAGCAGCAGGACGGCATTGAGAGGGTTCATTACGCAGGCCTCAAAAGCCATCCTCAGTACGCGTTAGCGAAACGCCAGCAAAAGGGTTTTGGTGCGGTGGTGAGTTTTGAAGTCAAGGGTGGCAAAGAGGGCGCCTGGCGCTTTATCGATGCCACACGGTTGATTTCGATCACCGCCAACCTGGGCGACAGCAAAACCACGATCACCCACCCGAGCACTACCTCTCATGGGCGTCTGGCGCCGCAAGAGCGCGAAGCGGCCGGGATTCGTGACAGTTTGATCAGGGTTGCCGTGGGTCTGGAGGACGTTGCCGACCTGCAGGCGGATCTGGCGCGCGGTCTGGCGGCGTTGTGAGTGAGTGGGCAGTGGCACCGGCCATTACCCACAATGGTCGGGTCGCGCTGGTCACGGGTGCGGCGCGCGGCATCGGATTGGGTATAGCTGCCTGGTTGATCAGCGAAGGCTGGCAGGTGGTGCTGACGGACCTGGACCGTGTTCGCGGCTCGAAAGTGGCGAAGGTGCTGGGCGAAAATGCCTGGTTCATCGCCATGGACGTGTCCAGTGAAGAGCAAGTAAAGGTGTGTGTGGCCGAAGTGCTGGGACAGTTCGGTCGCCTTGATGCGCTGGTCTGTAATGCGGCCATTGCCGATCCGCACAACACAACACTCGAAAGTTTGAGCCTTCACGACTGGAGCCGCGTGTTGGCGGTCAATCTCAATGGGCCCATGCTCCTGGCCAAGCACTGTGCGCCCTACCTGCGCGCTCACTGCGGCGCCATCGTTAATTTGACCTCGACCCGCACCGCGCAATCGGAACCGGACACTGAGGCCTATGCAGCGAGCAAGGGCGGCCTGTTGGCGCTGACCCATGCCTTGGCCATCAGTTTGGGGCCAGAGATTCGTGTCAACGCTGTCAGCCCCGGCTGGATCGACACACGGGACCCCTCTGTGCGTCGTACAGAGCCTCTGTCCGATGCCGATCATTCCCAACACCCGGTGGGCAGGGTGGGGACGGTTGAGGACGTGGCAGCGATTGTGGTCTGGCTGCTGTCGAAAAATGCGGGGTTCGTCACCGGCCAGGAGTTCGTGGTTGATGGCGGCATGACCAAGAAAATGATTTATCAGGATTGAACAGGTAGGCGCGAATGCGGTGCATCAGATACTCATGATGTGGATGTGCCGATCTCTTCGCGAATAGAACCGCTCCCACAAATGTGATGCGGTCAGGCAATTGACTCAAAATGGTCTTTTTTAAAAAAACTTCAAGCAGGGTATTGACTTAGGTCCGATATCTGGGTAAATTTCGCGGCCTCAACGAAGCAAAGGGTGATTAGCTCAGCTGGGAGAGCAGCTGCCTTACAAGCAGCGGGTCGGCGGTTCGATCCCGTCATCACCCACCATTTATTGAGTGTTCTTTAACGAGAGCAGGACGAAAGTCCACCGACAAGCAGCGGTAGTTCAGTCGGTTAGAATACCGGCCTGTCACGCCGGGGGTCGCGGGTTCGAGTCCCGTCCGCTGCGCCATATTTTTCAGATTGGGTTCGCCCGGTCTGAGACTGAAAAGCCTCAGGGCTTGTCAGTCAGGGTTTCAACGAAGCAGGCTCTCGAAGGCCGGTTTCAAATGAGTTCATCGGATGCAAGTCCGAGCGACAAGCAGCGGTAGTTCAGTCGGTTAGAATACCGGCCTGTCACGCCGGGGGTCGCGGGTTCGAGTCCCGTCCGCTGCGCCATATCCCGCTTCAAGGCCCTTGAACTCCTTGAAGCAACAAAGAAGCGACCTTAGGGTCGCTTTTTTGTTTTCTGAATTCCACTTAACGCCATCCCCGGCACCGTTACGGTGAGCACATCCGTCCCTTTCACACTCCGGGATTAGGTTATGCTCGAAGCGTGAAGGCGTTAGGCATCGGTTGCCGCCATGGCGGGGAGGCAGGGAGTGACTCATGGAGTTTTCAGGCAATATTCGCAGGGCGCAGTCGTTTGCTGTCGACACGCGGGAAGCGGTGCGTGAACTCCACGCCGGGGTCGTTCAGCACGACATGGCGCTGGTGTTGTTCTTCTGCTCGCCCACCTACGACAGGGAGATAGTCGCGCAAGAAATGGCGCGTCTATTCCCCGGCGTAGAAGTTGTCGGCTGCTCGACGGCGGGGGAGATTGGTCCAGCAGGTTATCGCGTCGACAGCATCACTGGGGTCAGTTTTCCTGGAAGCGATTTTGCAGCGGTGGTGGGCGTCATTGACCATCTGCAGCAATTCGAAGCGGCCAAGGTTATGGAGTTTGCTCAACGGCAACTGCAACGGCTGGCGATCAAGGCGCCTGGGGCGTCAGATCGCAGCGGTTTTGCGCTGCTGCTCACCGATGGCCTTTCAGTCCGTGAAGAGCCGCTGACCAACGCCTTGCAACGATCCTTGGGCAAGTTGCCGATGATTGGGGGGTCTGCTGCGGATGCATTGTGTTTCGGCCACACCTACGTCTACTTCGACGGGACATTTCACAGTGATAGCGCGATCGTGGTCCTGCTGAGTACGCCTTTGCCGTTCAAACTATTCAAAATCCAGCATTTTGTGCCGACTTCCGAAAGGCTGGTGGTGACTGCCGCCGACCCCGTGCATCGCGTGGTGAAAGAAATCAACGGATTGCCCGCCGCTGAGGAATACGCCCGCTATATCGGTGTTGAGGTCAGCGATCTAAACCCCTTGAGTTTTGCGGCTTTCCCCTTGGTGGTGTTGATCGGGGAGGCGAGCTATGTGCGTTCTATTCAAGCGGCCAATAGCGACGGGAGCCTGACGTTCTTTTGTGCCATCGAGGAAGGGCTCGTGTTGCGCCTGGCCCATGGCATGGATCTGGTGGAGAACCTGGAGCAGTCTTTCGCGCAATTCAACGCAGAAATCGGGCCGCCTCAGTTGGTCCTGGGTTTTGACTGTGTTCTGCGTAGAGCGGAAATCACCCTCAATGGCCTCAATGACGCCGTTGAAGATATTTTTCGACGCAACAATGTCACCGGGTTTACCACCTACGGTGAGCAATTTCGCGGTGTGCACGTCAACCAGACACTCACCGGTATCGTGATCGGCGCGGCGTTGCCCGAGGTGCACAATGCTTGAGCGAGTGGCGCTGTCTGCTGACGAAGAAAAGCACCTGCGCACTGAGATCGCTCGCAAGGACAGGATCATCGAAGTGCTGATGGACCGCGCCGAACGCGGTACCAACGGCCAGGGTTCCGATTTCGACCTGTTCCAGACCACGGTCATGCTGGAAGATCTGGTGCGTGATCGGACACAAGACCTGCAAACCGCTCTGCACACTAACGAGAGCATCACCCGTGAGTTGAAAGCGGCCCAGGGGGAACTGGTGACCACTGCCCGTCTGGCCGGTATGGCTGAAATCGCAAACAACGTACTGCACAACGTCGGGAACGTTCTCAATAGCGTGAACATATCCGCCGACATCGTCTGCTCCACAATGCGCGAGTCCAAGGCTCGCGGGCTGAATAATGTCGTAAAGCTCATCCAGGAGCACTCAGATGACATCGGTGACTTCCTGGTTCGAGATGAAAAAGGAAAGATGCTGCTGCCCTACCTGTTCAAGCTGGTGGCAGTGTTGTCCGTCGAGCAGCGCAACGTGCTGGATGAACTGGGCTCGTTGACCCGAAATATCAATCACATCAAAAGCATCGTCGCGACTCAACAGTCTCATGCCGGCTCGGCTAGCATGATCGAGGAAGTCGATTTGGATCTTGTGCTGCAGGATATCCTGCGTCTGAGCGCCGGAACCGTGGGAGAGCACCGGGTTATGGTGTTCAAGGAATACTCGGACGTGCCCGCACTGCTGTTGGACAAGTCGCGGCTTATCCAGATTTTGGTCAATTTGCTGCGAAATGCCAGGCAGGCCATGGACGTCATCCATGATCTGACACGCCCGATCATCCTGCGCGCAAAGGTGGTTGACGGCGATGAGGGCAGGCGTTTGCAATTGAGCGTGGAAGATCAGGGTGAAGGTATCGCTCCTGAGTGCCTTTCGCAGCTTTTCATTCACGGTTTCACGACCCGCAAAGAGGGCCATGGTTTCGGCCTGCACAGCTGCGCGCTGGCGGCCAATGAGATGGGCGGTACCCTGAAGGCCCACAGCGATGGGCCTGGTACCGGGGCAGTGTTCACCCTTGAGTTTCCGATGGCCCCAGCACTGTGTTGATCCACGGTGTCGGGTGCGGGCTTTTTGGGTTTTTCGGGATTTGAATGCCGGTACGCGTGCTTTTACCGGTGTAGAATCACCCCAGCCGTCAGTCAAATCGACCATACCTCCAAACTGCGTTGATCGAACGTCAGCCTTGTTGCAGACTTACCCCCTCGTTTCAGGACCGCAGTTCTGCTGACAGTTATTTCTCCCAGGATTTTTAATGTCTAAATTACTAAGCTTTCGCACCGCATGCTGGGTCACCGCCCTGCTGGCTGCCGCAGGCTGCTCAACGCCTAAGCCTGCGGTCTACGAGCATGAAAATTTCGACGACTCCGGCACTTTTTCGAGAAAATACCCGGTCAGCGATTCCGCTTCCTGCGAGGCGGCGCGACGGGCCTTGCTCAGTCAGGGTTACATCATCACCAGCAGTGACCCGAAAGTGATCAGTGGGCACAAAAGTTTCCAGCAGACGGGTGAAACCCACATGGAGATCAGCTTCAGCGTGGTCTGCGCGTCCGATGGCACTGCCACCAACGGCGCGACCATGTTTGCCAACGCCTTGCAGGATCGTTACGCGCTGAAAAAGGTCAACAACTCGGCGAGCGTGGGTGTTGGCGTGTTGGGTTCGGTGTCGATGCCGATCGGGTCCACTGACGACTCCTTGGTCAAGGTCGCCAGCGAGACGGTCTCGTCGGCCACGTTCTATGACCGCTTCTTCACCCTGGTGGAAATCTTCTTGCCGCCTGAAGTGAAAAAAGCCGCCCATATCCCTGAAAAACCGAAAACCGATCTGGGTATACCAGAACCGGCAGCTCAAGCGCCGAAGCCGGCAGCGTTGGCAGATACCAAGCCTGCGGCTCCCGATGCGGCACCTGCCACAGCACCTGCGAAAGAATCTGCTCCAGCGACGGCTCCTGCTGCCGCCAATGGAAGTGAACCAGCGCCAGCACCGGCTGAGCACGAGTCTATTAAGGTCGAACCTGTAACGCCTGCGCCTGCGCCGACACCTGTTCAGCCAGCGGCAACGACACCTTAGCGTCTGGCAAGCAGCATCCAGGGTCATGAAAATAGCCGCTGAGACTTCTCTGTTCAGCGGCTTTTTGATGGGCGGCGTTCCTTAGCTTAGAAAAAGCTTGTACGCCGGGTTGTCGCTTTCATCCCAATACGGATAGCCAATCTCGGCCAGCGCGGCTGGGATCAGGTGGCGCTCGTCTTCCGGGACCACCCACCCGGCCATGACCCGGCCATCCGCCGCGCCATGGTTGCGGTAGTGGAACATCGAGATATTCCACTGGCCGCCGAGCTTGTTGAGGAAGTTGAACAGCGCACCGGGGCGTTCGGGGAACTCGAAGCGGAACACCACTTCATCGCTGACCCGCGCCGCATGGCCACCGACCATGTGACGGATATGCAGCTTCGCCAGCTCGTTATCGGTCAAGTCCAGCACCGGAAAACCCTGCTCGGCTAGGCTGCTAAGCAGCGCGGCGCGCGGGTCGTTTTCCGGGTGGGTCTGCACCCCGACGAAGATGTGCGCTTCGCGATCGGTGTGGTAGCGGTAGTTGAATTCGGTGATCTGGCGTTTACCGATGGCTTTGCAGAAGGCTTTGAAGCTGCCCGGCTTCTCGGGAATGGTCACCGCGATGATCGCTTCGCGGCCTTCGCCCAGCTCGGCGCGTTCGGCGACGTGGCGCAGGCGGTCGAAGTTGACGTTGGCGCCCGAGTCGATGGCCACCAGGGTCTGGCCGCTGACGCCGTACAGCTCAATGTATTTCTTGATCCCGGCCACGCCCAGCGCGCCGGCAGGCTCAGTGATCGAGCGGGTGTCGTCGTAGATGTCCTTGATCGCCGCACAGATTTCATCGGTGCTGACGGTGATCACTTCGTCGACATAGTCCTTGCAGATATCAAAGGTGTGCTGGCCGATCTGCGCCACTGCCACGCCATCGGCGAACAGCCCGACCTGGCTCAATACCACACGCTCGCCTGCGGCCATGGCCGCTTGCAGGCAGTTGGAGTCGTCCGGCTCGACGCCAATCACCTTGATCTCCGGGCGCAGGTATTTGACGTACGCCGCGATGCCGGCGATCAACCCGCCGCCGCCCACCGGGACAAAAATCGCGTCCAGACGCCCCGGATGCTGACGCAGGATTTCCATCGCCACAGTGCCTTGCCCGGCAATGGTGTCGGGGTCGTCATAGGGGTGGACGTAGACGTAGCCTTTTTCTTCGACCAGCTTCAGGGAAAACGCCAGGGCTTCGGGGAACGAGTCGCCGTGCAGCACCACTTTGCCGCCGCGCGAACGCACGCCTTCGACCTTGATCTCGGGGGTGGTTTTGGGCATGACGATGGTGGCTTTGACCCCCAACACTTTGGCCGCCAGCGCCAGCCCCTGCGCGTGATTGCCGGCCGACGCGGTGACCACGCCCTTGGCCCGTTCGGCTTCGCTCAGCTGCGTCAGCTTGTTGTAGGCGCCGCGAATCTTGAACGAGAACACCGGCTGCAAGTCTTCGCGCTTGAGCAACACCTGATTGCCGAGGCGTTCGGATAGCTGGCGGGCCCGCTGCAAGGGGGTTTCAACGGCCACGTCGTAAACGCGCGAGGTGAGGATTTTCTTGACGTACTGCTTGAGCAAATCGCTCATTGACAGGCTCCTGGTGCGAGAGGTGTTGCCCAGGAGACAGAAGAAAAACCCGCCTCTAGGGCGGGTTGGGTGCAGCCGTCAGCTAACCCGCCAAGATAGGAATGGCGGTAATAATAATCTGGCCGACGAACTGCTGGGTTAGGTTCATGCCTCGAAGACTATTTCGGATGGCGTGGGCAAGTCAAGCGCAGGCTATGTAGGAGCGCGCTTGCAACTACGCGTCCCGCCGCGATGGCGTCGAGTCAGATGTACCAATGATCGTGGGCAAGAACCAGGCGTCCCTTTACAGTGGGGTGACACATTCATTTTTTCGTCACGTTGGCACTTTAAGGTGAAAGCCGTGGTCAGTAACAACACCAACAAAATGAGCATCAGCCAAAGAGGGCATGCGTAATGGACGAATATCAGGAAGAACTACTGGAATACCAGGCCTTCGAACTCGACCCACTGGAACCGGCCGACGACGCTACCGAGCTGTAAGCGTCACCCGGTTTGACGTTGGCTGCGGCGGAACTCTCCCGGGGTTTGCCCGTTCCAGCGTTTGAAGGCGCGTTGAAAAGCCTCGGCCGAGGCAAAACCCAGCAGGTAGGCGATTTCACCGAAGGCCAGCTCCGTATCGCGGATATAGGTCATGGCCAGGTCGCGGCGGGTGTCATTGAGAATGGCGCGAAACTGCGTGCCTTCATCGGCCAGTTTACGGCGCAGGGTCCAGGTCGGCAGCTTCAGTCGCGCGGCCACTTCTTCCAGGTCCGGTTCCCGCCCCCCATTCAACAACGGCCCGAGCAATTGAGTGATGCGCTCACGCAGGCTGCGGGTACGGGTCAGTTGTTCCAGTTCCTTTTCGCACAATTGCAGCAAGTGCTGCCAGGTGCTGGGGCAGTGGTCTGGGTTGCGTAGCCCGAGGCTTAACTGGCTCAGGCGCAGTTGATTGATGTCGGCACCAAAACTCACCGGGCTATCGCTCAAGTCGCTGTAAGACGCGGCGTAGGCCGGTGCAGGAAACTCGATGTCGACCTTTTCCGCCCGCAGGCGACAACCGGCCAGACTCGAGAGCTGTTGAATCCAGCTGGCGAGAATCGAATCCACCACAAAGCGGTTGTAGGCGTTGTAGGGGCTGATGGAATAGAAGCGCAGCCAGGCGCCCTGAGCGTCCTCATGAAAGCTCGATTGCCCTCGATAGTTGGAGCCATACAGCGCTTCAAAACGAATCAGACAACGTGCCGCCTCGCGCACTGTGGGCGCCTGTGCGGCAGTGACCCCCGCCAGTCCTGCCTGGCTGATACGACTCAACTGGCCCATGCGCAAGCCCAGCCCCGGCTCGCCAGTCAACTGGATAGCGGCATGCCCGAGGCGCATGTAACGCGGGATCGACAAACGCGCACCGGGCTCAGCCAGGCGTGCCGGGTCCAGCCCGTATTGTTCCAGCAAGGGTTCAGGGTCCTGGCCGAAACTGCGCACAGCGTCCGCCAGGCTATGGACGAAGCCTACTGACAAATCACCCAGACGCACCCGTGTCGGAGTCATCGATTCACAGCCAGAGGTTGATCAGGCGGGCACCATGCCCAGGTCGATCGGCGCTGATCTGATCGGTGCCCGTCAGGTTTTGGCGGTTGGCAAAGCTGTGGCCAGAGCTCCCCTGATCCCAAAACTGGCCACGCATGAACACACTGATCCCCGCACGCGCGGTACTGACCGGCGGATGGCCGGTCAGGGTCAGGCGACGCCAGGCTTCGCCCTCGCTGATTTCTTCCGGCTTGAGGCTGACGCCTTCAGGCGTCGATGCACTTTTATAACCTCGCCAAGGCTTGAACCAGAGGCCATTGCCCACCACAAACGCTGGCACGGCAATCAATTCGGCGCCGTTATTATTGAGCTGTGCGTAATTGCGCGGATACCAACTGTCACTGCCGATCAGCACGCCCAATCGCCCGGCCGGGGTGTCGATGACATTCAGCGCTGCATGCACCGCTGGCTGGATGTAATTACGTTCAGCGAACGTCGGGTACAGTTGGCGTTGCGGCTGGCCAATGGGCTGGCCGTCGCTCCCGAACACCAGGCTGCTGTTGTACAGAGGGCCTGGGCCGATGTGCAGTTGGCCGTTATTGATGCTCGGTTCGGGCAGTACGATGGAACCCGCCACCAGTGTCACGGCAAACTCTTTGGCCAGGCCGCCGAACAGGGCCTGGTAATCCTCGGCCATGGCCTGCGCTTTCATGCGCAGGTGAGCGTCATCGAGCCGGTTGCTGCCCTTGGCCCGTATCAATGCGTTGAGAAATTGCAGCGGGTTACTAACCGACAGCCAGTTCATGGCCTCGTTGATCGTCGTGGCTTGATACAGCTCATCTTTTTCACCGCTGGCAAACAGCCAGGTGCCGATGTGTTCAGGCAACACCACGATGGTTTTGCTGTTGAGCAGACCCTTGTCACGGGCTTGTTGCAGATAGGCCGCCAGCTTGCGGTGCAAATGCTCGCGGCTTTGATAATCGGTGGGGTACAACTCGGGCTGAATACCCAGAAGGTTGCCGCGCTCGCCGGGCTGGCCTTCATTCACCGCCAATTGAATGCGCAGATCCGAAAGATAATGGCCTACAGGGCGTTGCCCGGTCCAAATGGCGTAACTGGCGATCATGGCGATCAGCAGCAGCGCCACGGAGAAACTGAAAATTTTGCGCATGGAAGACACAGAGAGCAGCCGTGAGCAGGATTCGCTGACTAGGGTAGGGCGATGAGCCGCGCTTGCCAACCCTCGCTGTACATTTGGATCAATAACTTGTCACTTTCAGTCATTGAGTGTGAGCGGGCGGCTCTTTAATGTTTGCGCCATGAACAGGTCAGTGGCGTTTGCCTCCTGCCTGAATAATTGACGGGTGCCCATTGAGGCCCCCGCATCCCGTGATGACGTTCGATGGAGTCTCTATGGCCGCCGCTCTCTACCCACACCTGTTGGCCCCGCTGGACCTGGGATTCACCACGCTGCGCAACCGCACCCTGATGGGCTCCATGCACACAGGCCTTGAAGAGAAGCCCGGTGGATTCGAGCGCATGGCGGCTTATTTCGCTGAGCGGGCCCGCGGTGGTGTTGGCCTGATGGTGACCGGCGGTATCGGCCCGAACGACGAGGGCGGGGTGTATTCCGGCGCGGCCAAGCTGACCACGGTTGAAGAAGCGGACAAGCATCGCATCGTGACCAAGGCAGTGCATGAAGCCGGCGGCAAAATCTGCATGCAGATCCTCCACGCCGGGCGCTATGCCTACAGCCCGAGGCAAGTGGCCCCGAGCGCGATTCAGGCGCCGATCAACCCGTTCAAGCCCAAAGAGCTGGACGAAGAAGGCATCGAAAAGCAGATTCAGGATTTCGTCACCTGTTCGACCCTGGCACAAATCGCCGAGTACGACGGCGTCGAAATCATGGGTTCGGAAGGCTATTTCATTAACCAGTTCCTGGCCGCTCACACCAACCATCGCACCGATCGCTGGGGTGGCAGTTATGAAAATCGCATGCGCTTGCCCGTGGAGATTGTCCGTCGTGTGCGCGAGGCGGTAGGCCCGAATTTCATCATCATTTATCGCCTGTCGATGCTTGATCTGGTGGAAGGTGGCAGTGTCTGGGAAGAAATCGTGCAACTGGCAAAAGCCATCGAGGCGGCGGGTGCGACCCTGATCAACACCGGTATCGGCTGGCACGAGGCACGAATTCCGACCATCGCGACCAAGGTCCCACGCGGGGCTTTCAGCAAGGTCACCGCTAAATTGCGCGGTTCGGTGAGCATTCCACTGATCACCACCAACCGTATCAACACCCCGGAAATCGCCGAGCAGATCCTCAGCGAGGGCGATGCCGACATGGTGTCCATGGCGCGACCGTTTCTAGCGGATGCGGACTTCGTTAACAAGGCTGCCGCCGGTCGCAGTGACGAAATCAACACCTGCATCGGCTGCAATCAGGCCTGTCTGGACCATACCTTCGGCGGCAAATTGACCAGCTGTCTGGTCAACCCGCGTGCTTGCCACGAGACCGAACTCAACTACCTGCCCGTGCAGCAGATCAAAAAAATCGCGGTGATCGGTGCCGGTCCTGCCGGTCTGGCTGCTGCGACTGTGGCGGCTGAGCGTGGGCATCAGGTGACGTTGTTTGATTCGGCCAGCGAGATCGGTGGCCAGTTCAACGTTGCCAAACGCGTGCCGGGCAAGGAAGAGTTCTCCGAAACCCTGCGCTATTTTTCTCGCAAGCTGCAAACCACGGGTGTCGAGGTCTGCTTGAACACCCGGGTGGCGGTCAGCGATCTGCTCGGTGCCGGTTACGACGAGATTATTCTGGCGACGGGCATTGCCCCGCGTACGCCAGCTATTCCCGGCGTCGAGCATGAAAAAGTGCTGAATTACCTCGACGTGATTCTGGGGCGTAAGCCGGTAGGGAAAAGCGTTGCAGTGATCGGCGCGGGCGGTATCGGTTTCGACGTATCGGAATATTTGGTGCACAAGGGCGTGTCGACGAGTCTGGACCGGGTCGCGTTCTGGAAAGAGTGGGGCATCGATACAGCCTTGGAAGCACGTGGTGGGGTTGCAGGGATCAAGGCCGAGCCGCATGCGCCGGCGCGTCAGGTGTTCCTCTTGCAGCGCAAGAAAACCAAGGTCGGCGATGGCCTGGGTAAAACCACCGGCTGGATTCATCGCACGGGCTTGAAGAACAAGCAGGTGCAAATGCTCAACGGCGTCGAATACCTGAAAATCGACGATGCTGGCTTGCATATCCGTATTGACGAAGGTGAACCGCAGCTATTGCCTGTGGATAACATTGTCATCTGCGCCGGCCAGGACCCGTTGCGTGAGCTGTATGACGGCTTGGTCGAGGCCGGACAGAACGTGCACCTGATCGGCGGCGCGGACATCGCTGCCGAACTGGACGCGAAGCGCGCGATCAATCAGGGTTCGCGGTTGGCGGCTGAGTTGTAAGATTCTTTTCGCAGGCAAGCCTGCTCCCACAGGATTTGGCCCCGACTCAAATCCTGTGACTGCCCTCAATCTGTGGGAGCAGGCTTGCAACTACGCGTCCCGCTGCGAATAGCTTGACGCGGTCTACCTGAAACACCGATTCTGCGGCCATGTTTCCCCCAATCCCCACCCCACCGGACGCCCCCCTCGAACCCTTGCATCTGCCTTGGCTAAAACAGGCCGATGTCGAGGTGGCCATCCTGCGTCTGGACCTGATTGATCCGCTGATCTCCGGCAACAAATGGTTCAAGCTGACTCATCATCTGGCGGCAGCCGCTCAGGCCGGTGCTGAAGGCGTGATCAGCCTGGGCGGTGCACATTCCAATCATCTGCATGCCTTGGCCGCAGCGGGCAAACGCTTCGGTTTTCCCACCGTCGGCCTGTTGCGTGGCCACGCGCAAGACACCCCAACCAGTCTCGATTTGCAAGCATTTGGCATGCAGCTGCACTGGTTGGGTTACGCCGGTTATCGCGCGCGGCATCAAGCGGGTTTCTGGTTGCCGTGGCAAGCCCGTTACCCGCACCTGCACCCGGTACCGGAAGGCGGCGGTGGGTTGCCCGGTGCCTTGGGGTGCGCCGAGTTGGTGGTTCAAGCGCGCAGCCAATTGAGTCAATTGGGCTGGGACGATTACCACGCCTGGTGGTTGGCGGCAGGCACCGGGGCCACCCTGGCCGGGCTGGTCCTGGCGGAAGCAGGCGCCCACCCGGTCTATGGTGCGCTGGCGGTGCCGGACAACCACGGTGTCGCCGAGCACGTCACCGCTATCCTCACGCACGCTACCGTGAGCCATTGTGCCTATCAGCTTCTGGACGCCAGCCGCGGCGGCTTTGCCAAGACCGATCCGCGCTTGTTGGACTTCATCGCCGCCAGCGAAGCCGACAGCGGCCTGCCACTGGAGCCGCTGTACACCGGCAAAGCGCTACTGGCTTTGCACGATCACGTGGTGGCGGGGTTATTTCCCCGAGGTACGCGCCTGATTTTTGTGCACACAGGCGGCTTGCAGGGGCGGCGCGGAATGGCGGCGAAGACCTCGCTCTGATTCTCATGGCATGAATCCTGCGGTCCTCATTCGGTAACGGGTCGGTCCTGGGTACGCGGATGACACTTCTGGAGTCAGTGCATCTCGGCGCTGTCCCGATAATCGATACCTTCCTGACGAGTACGCCGAGGTCCGCATGACAACCCAAGCAATGAAGGGTGTAGACCCTGCCACGTTGAGACGTGTGATCTGTGCAGCGGCCATTGGTAACTTTGTCGAGTGGTTCGACTTTGCGGTGTATGGCTTTTTGGCGACGACCATTGCTCAGCAGTTTTTCCCCAGCGGTGACCCCAGTGCCGCGCTATTGAAGACGTTTGCCGTATTTGCCGTGGCGTTCGCTTTTCGGCCTTTGGGCGGCATTTTTTTCGGCATGCTCGGCGACCGAGTAGGGCGCAAGAAAACCCTGGCCTTGACCATCCTGCTGATGGCGGGTGCGACGACGTTGATCGGCGTGCTGCCAAGTTACGCGGCAATTGGCGTGCTGGCGCCTGTGTTGTTGACGTTGATCCGCTGTGCCCAAGGGTTTTCCGCCGGGGGCGAATACGCGGGCGCCTGCGCTTATCTGATGGAGCATGCACCGCGCACCCAGCGCGCCTGGTATGGCAGCTTTGTGCCGGTGTCGACGTTCTCCGCCTTCGCCTGCGCGGCGGTGGTGGCCTATGCGCTGGAGTCATCGCTGTCGCTGGAAGCCATGAGCAGTTGGGGCTGGCGCTTGCCGTTTCTGCTGGCAGCCCCGCTGGGGTTGGTCGGGCTGTATCTGCGCTGGAAACTGGATGAAACCCCAGCGTTTCAGGCCGTCGCCAATGAGGCTGCGGTGGCCCATTCCCCATTGCGCGAAACCCTGCGTAACCACGGGGCTGCGATCTGCTGTCTGGGCGCGTTCGTGTCGCTGACGGCGCTGTCGTTTTATATGTTCACCACCTACTTCGCCACGTACCTGCAAGTTGCAGGCGGCCTGAGCCGGGCCACGGCATTGCTGGTGTCGGTGATTGCGCTGATTTTTGCCGCAGCGATCTGTCCACTGGCCGGGATGTTTTCCGACAGGGTCGGGCGTCGGGCAACAATGGCAAGCGCTGGGGTGTTGTTGCTTGTGGTGGTGTATCCCGCGTTCCTGATGGCCAGTTCCGGCTCGTTCATCGCGTCGATCATCGGCGTGATGCTGTTGGCAATCGGCGCAGTGCTGTGTGGTGTGGTCACGGCGGCCTTGCTCTCCGAAACCTTCCCGACACGCACGCGTTACACCGCCTCGGCGATCACCTACAACATGGCCTACACGATTTTTGGCGGTACTGCGCCGCTGGTCGCCACGTGGCTGATCACCACGACTGGCAGCAATTTGTCCCCGGCGTTTTACCTGATGGCTGTCGCAGTGCTGGCGTTGGCGGGCGGATTGGCGTTGCCGGAGACGTCGAAGGTTTGCTTGCATGGGGCTGAAGGGGCTGGTGAATCCGACGTGTCGCCGCTTGGGTCTGTCGCTTAACGAATACCCCTACTGATGCTTTTGAATGCACGGGCATCAGAGAGAATAAATTTTGCCTGCCAAGGACAGTCCGCAACAAAAAATGGCATTCGTGCGTTAAAAAGTGGCACATTGGCGCCGCCACTGTTGGCGGCATCCTTTGCAATCACCGTTGCAAAGCGCCTACCCATTGTTACGGATGATCTTCATGGCTATCAGCAACACTCAGTCGAGCCCGGTCTCTCCCTTGGCTGCAAGCCAAAGCAGTCCGCTGGTCATGCGCATCATTGGTGCCGTGGCGCTGGCGCATCTGATCAACGACCTTATCCAGTCGGTGTTGCCGTCGATCTATCCGATGCTCAAGGCCAACTACGGACTGACCTTCACTCAGGTCGGATTGATTACCCTGACCTTTCAGATCACGGCATCGCTGCTGCAACCGTGGGTCGGTTATTACACGGATCGTCATCCAAACCCGCTGTTATTGCCGGCAGGGGCGATCTGTACGCTGGTTGGGATTGTGATGCTCTCGACGGTCGGCAGCTTTCCGCTCATTCTGCTGGCGTCGGCATTGATCGGCATCGGTTCTTCAACGTTCCACCCGGAAGCCTCGCGCATCGCCCGTCTGGCCTCGGGCGGCCGCTTTGGCCTGGCACAATCCACCTTCCAGGTGGGCGGCAACGCTGGCTCGGCATTCGGCCCGTTGCTGGCGGCGGCCATCATCATTCCGTTTGGCCAGGGCAATGTCGCCTGGTTCGGACTGTTTGCGTTGTTTGCCATCGGCTTGCTGTACGCCATCAGCCGCTGGTACCGCGCGCACCTGAACCTGTTCAAGCTCAAGGCCGGGCAACAAGCCAGCCATGGTCTGTCGAAAAACCGGGTGATCGGCGCGTTGATGGTCCTTGGCTTTCTGGTGTTTTCCAAATACTTCTACATGTCCAGCTTCACCAGCTATTTCACGTTTTACCTGATCCAGAAATTCGACCTGTCAGTGGCCAGTTCGCAACTGCACTTGTTCCTGTTTCTCGGTGCGGTGGCGGCGGGGACGTTCTTTGGCGGCCCTATCGGCGACAAAGTTGGACGTAAAGCGGTGATCTGGTTCTCGATTCTGGGGGTGGCGCCGTTCACCTTGATGCTGCCCTACGCGGACCTGTTCTGGACCACCGTGCTGAGCGTGATCATCGGCTTTATTCTGGCGTCGGCGTTTTCGGCCATCGTGGTGTTTGCCCAAGAGCTGGTGCCGGGTAATGTCGGCATGATCGCCGGGGTGTTCTTCGGTCTGATGTTCGGTTTTGGCGGGATCGGCGCCGCGTTGCTCGGTTACCTGGCGGACATCCACGGGATCATCTACGTGTACAGCCTCTGCTCGCTCCTGCCACTGCTGGGGATTTTTACGGTTCTGTTGCCCAATACCAAGAAGGTCTGATCTGTAGACCTCGACATCGCCTTCGCAGCGGGACGCGTAGTTGCAAGCCTGCTCTCACAGGTATTGCAGTGTTCGCGATCTCTGTGGGAGGCCTCGCCGCGTGTTCGACGCTGCGCTGTCGCGCAGCAAACTGGGTTGCGATTTGTGTGTCGTGATCGGTGGTGGTGTGTCAGATAAGACGCCTTCGCGAATGAATTCGCTCCTACAAGATTTTGATCTGCCTTTGGAATTTGGAGTGAATTGACTATCGAATTACGGTAAGGCCCCGTTTCCAGGAGGCCGAGCGCAGGCGTTGCGCAGGGGGGTACGAGGCAAGGATGCCGAGTAAGCCGCACGGGGCCAGGGACGGCCCCTTGCGGCGACCCCCGGAGCAACGCCGGAGCGAGGGAAATCCGAGCTTAAGCGAGGATCCGTATGGCGGGGCAAGCGTTTTGGGGTACCTTTTAGTGGTCCGGCATTCCGGCGTTTGTAAAAGGTTCCTCGCTGTAAAAGCGAAACCATAAGTCCAGCAACCACATATGCCAGATATTCACACGAATAAAATCGCCAAATCATTGTTTTTAAAGGATTAAAAAACAGTCTGATGGGAGCAGGCTTGCCTGCGAATGGCGCGATGCGGATTTAGTTCAATCAGGTGGCATCGACACCGCGATCGATCTGATCGCGTTGGTCGTATCCCCGAGGTTGGGCCACTGATCCGATACCAGGAACAGTCGTTCGTCCTCCTCCCAATCGCCGTAGTCATTTTCGGTCAGGCGTACCAACAGCTGTGCCGGCGCCAACGGGTCCAGGTGCAGCAACCAATCTGCTAACTGATCATCCTGCCAGGTCTGCGCTTCGCTGTAATGAGCCGGGGCCAGCCAGGCATGACGGGGCAGGGGTTGCCAACGGCCAGCGGGGCTTTGCGCGATGAAGTCGGGCCAGTCGCGCTGATGCAGCCAACGCCCGTTCAGGTGCAGACGATGCGCGCCTGCCGGTGATTGTGCCTTCCCCGGCCATGGATAAAGCAGGTAACCCCCCAGCCACAGCTCGGCGCTGAACTGGCCAACGTCCAGCGCGTTGAGCGCTTCGCGGGCTTCCGGTCGCGCCGAGATGGGCAGTTGATGCTGGCTCAGGTGCGCGAGCTTGCGGTCCAGTCGGTCATGACAACCCGGTCCCAGCCATTGCGCGGGGTCCTTGCCATCACCTTGTTGTGGCCCCAGATAGAGTTTGATCGCCAACTCCACATGGTGCACGCCGTCCCGGTCACGCAGCAGCATGTCCAGTTCCCCCAGGGTGTGACCGGCCAGGCGGATGGGTAAATTGGCAGCGATCATTTCAATGCCGGGTGCCTGCTGCACGGCAAATTGCCAAAGCCGCTCGTAGTACAGGCCCAGGCGTCGGGTCGCGCCCAGTGACAGCCAGTGATTCAGGCTGCTGCTGTCCTGGTCCAGGCGTAATAACCAGTCGGCCAGCATTTGTGGTGCCTGGACCCAATCACTGCCTGTCAGGGGATGACGTTGCGGCCAGGGTGTTTCGGCGAGCATGGGCGGCGCGAGGATGACCCACGCCAAGTCGCGCACTTCGGGATGGCGCAACTGGCGGGGCAGGTCGAGTAAGCTCGGGAACAATGTCATGCAGCGAGAATAGCCTGAGTTGAGGGGGTTGCGTCAGACACTGATGAGTGTGCTGGGGGTAACCCTAGGTGCGGGAGCGAATTTATTCGTGAAGGCGTCCAGGCAGGCAAATAATCTGCGTCGGTTTGCCGCTGGACCGGCCTTTCACTCATAATCGCCTTTTTAAGCCGTATCGAGTCCAGCAGGAGCCCCATGGAGCAATTTCGCAATATTGGCATCATTGGTCGCCTCGGCAGTTCGCAGGTGCTTGATACCGTACGACGACTGAAGGCGTTTCTGCTCGCTAGGCACATGCACGTGATCCTCGAAGACACCATCGCCGAGGTTTTGCCGGGTCATGGTCTGCAAACGTCGACGCGTAAAATGCTCGGCGAAGTCTGCGACATGGTCATCGTCGTCGGTGGTGATGGCAGCCTCCTGGGCGCTGCACGGGCGTTGGCACGGCATAACGTGCCGGTGCTGGGGATCAACCGGGGCAGCCTTGGTTTTCTCACCGACATTCGTCCGGATGAGCTGGAGGTGAAGGTTGCCGAAGTGCTAGACGGCCACTATCTGGTGGAGAACCGTTTCCTGCTGCAGGCTGAAGTGCGGCGCCATGGCGAAGCCATCGGTCAGGGGGATGCGCTCAACGACGTGGTGCTGCACCCGGGTAAATCGACGCGGATGATTGAGTTCGAGCTGTTTATCGATGGCCAGTTCGTGTGCAGCCAGAAGGCCGACGGCCTGATTGTCGCCACGCCGACCGGGTCGACCGCCTACGCGTTGTCGGCGGGCGGGCCGATCATGCACCCCAAACTCGACGCCATCGTCATCGTGCCAATGTACCCGCATACCTTGTCTGGCCGACCGATCGTGGTCGATGGTAATAGCGAATTGAAGATCGTCGTGTCCAAAGACATGCAGATCTACCCGCAAGTCTCGTGTGACGGGCAGAACCATTTCAGTTGCGCGCCCGGTGACACCATCCATATCAGCAAGAAACCGCAAAAGCTGCGGCTGATCCATCCTCTTGATCACAACTATTATGAAGTCTGTCGCACCAAGCTTGGCTGGGGCAGCCGACTTGGTGGTGGAGGCGATTGATGCTCGATCCCGCGCGTAGCTATGATCTGATCGGTGACGTGCATGGTTGTGCCCATACCCTTGAGCACCTGCTCGACACCCTCGGTTACCGTTTTCAGGCGGGCGTCTGGCGCCATCCTGAACGTATTGCGCTGTTCCTCGGCGACATCATCGACCGTGGCCCGCGGATTCGCGAAGCGTTGCACATCGTTCATGGCATGGTCGAAGCTGGCCAGGCTCACTGCATCATGGGCAACCATGAGTTCAACGCGCTGGGCTGGAGCACGCCAGCCTTGCCGGGCAGCAACAAGCAATTCGTGCGCGAACATACACCGCGTCACGCGCGGCTGATCGAGGAAACCCTGACCCAATTCGCACAGCACCCCGGAGACTGGCAAGACTTCCTCACATGGTTCTACGACATGCCGCTGTTTATCGATGCCGGCCGGTTTCGCATGGTTCACGCCTGCTGGGACGCCGGTTTGATCGAGCCGCTACGGGCGCAGTATGGCGATGGCTGTATCGACGAACACTTTGTTCAGGCTTCCGCCGTGCCGGGCAGTTTCGCCAGCAACGTCTTCGACCGTCTGCTGCGCGGCACAGACATGCGTCTGCCCCATGGCCTGACCTTGACCGGCGGCGACGGCCTTACCCGTGCATTTTTCCGCACCAAGTTCTGGGAAGACGACCCGCAAACCTATGGCGACGTGGTGTTTCAGCCCGACGCATTGCCCGATCTGGTCGCGAAGACACCGTTGTCGCCCATCGAAAAAAATGCCTTGTTACGCTACGGCATCGACGAGCCCTTGCTCTTCGTCGGCCATTATTGGCGCAGTGGCCAGCCCGCCGCCATCCGGCCGAACCTGGCGTGCCTGGATTACAGCGCCGTGCTTTACGGCAAACTGGTCGCCTATCGGTTGGACCAGGAAACCCGCATCGACCCGCACAAGTTCGTTTGGGTCGATGTTGAACGTCCAGAGGCGGTGCAATGAATCCTGTCGCGGTATTACGTCTGCCGTTGACCACTGATTTGAGCGGTTTCGTCAGCCTGTTGCGGCGCTTGCGCGTGCCCCATCGGGTCATTGAAGAGTCGGACGAGCAAGTCTTGTGGGTACCGAATACGCAGCTGGCCGATGATGTTCGTCTGCTGTATCAACGCTTCCCCGAAGGCGATCCTTCCTATCAATTACCCGCTGCCGAGCAGGGCGCGACCTACACCCGCCCCGGTTTTGTCCAGCAGTTACGCAACAGCCCGGTCACGACGCTGGTGCTCCTGCTGTGCTTGATCGTGGGCGCCGTGACCCTGCTCGGTGACAACTTTGACACCCTGAGCTGGCTGACGTTTGTCGACTTCCGTGTGCGCGGTGACTACATCACCTTCATACCGCTGGCCGACAGCTTGGCCGCAGGGCAGTGGTGGCGGCTGATCACACCGATGCTGGTGCATTTCGGTGTACTCCATCTGGCGATGAACGGCATGTGGTACTGGGAGCTGGGACGGCGGATCGAGTTGCGCGAGGGCAGCTGGCACTTGCTCGGGCTGACCGTGCTGTTCAGTCTGGTGTCCAACTACACCCAATATTGGGTCGGCGGGCCGACCCTGTTTGGTGGTCTGTCGGGCGTACTTTACGGCTTGCTCGGCCATTGCTGGATCTTCCAGCTGCTGGCGCCGAACCCTGTTTATCGTCTGCCCCGTGGCGTGCTGATCATGATGTTGGTCTGGCTGTTGCTGTGCCTGTCGGGTCTGATCAGCATGCTTGGCTTTGGCGCCATCGCCAACGGCGCCCATGTCGGCGGGCTGATCATCGGTTGTGTTACAGGTCTTCTAGGCGGTGCCTTGGCCCGTCGGACTCGTTAAAATTACGTCCTTACTGTGGAGCGTGGCATGTCCTCTTTTGTTGAAATGATCGAAAACATTACCCCAGATATTTATCAAAGCCTGAAATTGGCGGTGGAAATCGGCAAGTGGTCCGACGGTCGCAAGCTGACCCAGGAGCAGCGTGAGTTGTCCTTGCAGGCGTTGATCGCGTGGGAAGTGCAAAACCTGCCCGAAGACCAACACACCGGTTACATGGGCACGCAGGAATGCAAGTCCAAATCGATAACAGTGCCGAACGTTCTGTTCAAATCGGATGCTGTCCATTGATCGAGATTGGCCGCGGTGCAATCAGCAAGATGTCGGCGCGCCTCGATGCGTCGTTGGTGCAGTATGGTTTTCGTTTGGGCGACGCGGACATTCCGGTCAACCCCATGATCGGCAAGACCGTGCGCCTGGAATACCTGGGCGCCATCCATTGCACCCATTGCGGGCGCAAGACCAAGACCAGCTTCAGCCAGGGGTATTGCTACCCGTGCATGACCAAACTGGCGCAGTGCGACCTCTGCATCATGAGCCCGGAAAAATGCCACTACGAGCACGGTACCTGTCGTGATCCGGCGTGGGGTGAGCAGTTCTGCATGACCGATCATGTGGTCTATCTGGCCAACTCTTCCGGAGTAAAGGTCGGCATCACCCGCGCCACGCAGTTGCCCACCCGCTGGCTCGATCAGGGGGCCAGTCAGGCGGTGCCGATTGTGCGCGTCGCGACCCGGCAGCAATCCGGTTTTGTCGAAGACCTGTTGCGCAGTCAGGTGGCCGACCGCACCAACTGGCGTGCCTTGCTCAAGGGCGATGCACCGCCGGTGGACTTGAAAGCCGTTCGCCAGCAACTGTTCGACACCTGCGGCGAAGGCTTGCTCGGCTTGCAGGAACGGTTTGGCCTGCAGGCCATCCAACTCTTGCATGACGTCGAACCGATTGAAATTCGTTACCCCGTTGAGGCTTATCCGACCAAAATCGTCAGCTTCAATCTGGACAAGAACCCGATCGTTGAAGGCACGCTGATGGGAATCAAGGGGCAGTACCTGATCTTCGATACCGGCGTGATCAATATTCGCAAATACACGGCTTATCAGCTCGCCGTGCATCAGTAAGGATTCCAGCATGCGCACAGAACAACCGAAAATGATCTATCTGAAAGACTATCAGGCGCCTGAGTACCTCATTGATGAGACGCACCTGACCTTCGAACTGTTCGAGGACCACACCCTGGTCCATGCGCAACTGGTGATGCGTCGCAACCCGGCACGTGGCGCCGGTCTGCCGCCGCTGGTACTGGATGGGCAGTTGCTCGAACTGCTGTCGCTCAAGCTCGACGACACTGAATTGGGTGCTGGCGACTACCAACAGACCCCCGACCACCTGACCGTGCAACCCAAGGCTGCGCAATTCACCCTCGACACCTCGGTACGAATCCACCCGGAAACCAATACCGCGCTGGAAGGCCTGTACAAATCCAGCGGCATGTTCTGCACCCAGTGCGAGGCCGAAGGTTTTCGCAAGATCACCTATTACCTCGACCGTCCGGATGTGATGAGCAAGTTCACCACCACCGTCAGCGCCGAGCAGCACAGCTATCCGGTGCTGCTGTCCAACGGGAACCCGATTGCCAGCGGTCCGGGAGAGGACGGTCGGCATTGGGCGACCTGGGAAGATCCGTTCATGAAACCGGCGTACCTGTTCGCGCTGGTGGCCGGTGATTTGTGGTGCATCGAAGACGTGTTCACCACCATGAACCAGCGCGACGTGACACTGCGCATCTACGTCGAGCCAGAAAACGTCGACAAGTGCCAGCACGCCATGAACAGCCTGAAGAAGTCCATGCGCTGGGACGAAGAGACCTACGGTCGCGAATACGACCTGGATATCTTCATGATCGTTGCGGTCAATGACTTCAACATGGGCGCCATGGAGAACAAGGGCCTCAACATCTTCAACTCCAGCTGTGTGCTGGCCCGCGCCGAAACCGCCACCGATGCCGCGCACCAGCGGGTCGAGGCGGTGGTCGCCCACGAATACTTCCACAACTGGTCGGGCAACCGCGTGACCTGCCGCGACTGGTTCCAGTTGTCGCTCAAGGAAGGCTTCACGGTCTTCCGTGACGCTGAGTTCTCGGCTGATATGAACTCGAGTACGGTCAAACGCATCGAAGACGTCGCTTACCTGCGGACCCACCAGTTCGCCGAAGACGCCGGCCCCATGGCCCACGCCGTGCGCCCGGACAGCTTCATCGAGATTTCCAACTTCTACACACTGACCGTGTACGAGAAAGGCTCGGAAGTGGTGCGTATGCTGCGCACCTTGCTGGGGGCCGAGGGCTTCCGTAAAGGCAGCGACCTGTACTTCGACCGCCATGACGGTCAGGCCGTGACCTGTGACGACTTCATCAAGGCCATGGAAGACGCCAATGGTGCCGAACTGACCCAGTTCAAACGCTGGTACAGCCAGGCAGGTACACCACGGTTGGCGGTCAGCGAGGCGTATGACAGCGCGGCGAAAACCTACAGCCTGACCTTCCGCCAAAGCTACCCGGCGACCCCGGACAAGCAGGAAAAGCAACCCTTCGTGATCCCGGTGGAACTCGGCTTGCTGGATGCGCAGGGCGGCGAAATCGCCTTGCGTCTGTCCGGTGAAGCAGCGGCTACGGGCACCACGCGGGTGATTTCGGTGAACGAAGCCGAGCAGACCTTCACCTTCGTCGACATCGCTGAAAAGCCGCTGCCGTCGTTGCTGCGTGGTTTCTCGGCACCGGTCAAACTGAGCTTTCCGTACAGCCGCGACCAACTGATGTTCCTGATGCAACATGACAGCGACGGCTTCAATCGCTGGGAAGCAGGCCAGCAACTGTCGGTGCAGGTGTTGCAGGAATTGATCGGTCAACACCAGAAGGGTGAGCCACTGGTGCTCGATCAGCGTCTGGTGACGGCGTTGAGCAGCGTACTGGCTGACGATCAACTCGATCAGGCCATGGTCGCCGAGATGCTGTCGTTGCCGGGCGAAGCCTACCTGACAGAAATCAGCGAAGTTGCCGACGTGGACGCGATCCATGCCGCGCGCGAGTTTGCCCGCAAGCAATTGGCCGACAGCCTGTTCGAGGGCCTATGGCAGCGTTATCAGGCCAACCGCGAGCTGTCGAAAAACACCGCCTACATCGCCGAGGCCGAGCATTTCGCCCGTCGCGGCCTGCAAAATATTGCCCTGTCGTACCTGATGCTCAGTGGCAAACCGCAGGTGCTTGCGGCGTGTCTTGAGCAGTTCGATACGTGCGACAACATGACCGAACGCTTGACCGCGCTCGCGGTGTTGGTGAACTCGCCATTCGCCGAAGAGAAAGCCAAGACCCTGGCCACGTTCGCCGAAAACTTCAAGGACAACCCACTGGTCATGGACCAATGGTTCAGCGTCCAGGCTGCAAGCACCTTGCCGGGTGGCCTGCAACGGGTTCAAGCGTTGATGGCGCACCCAGCCTTCACGATGAAAAACCCGAACAAGGTTCGTGCATTGGTCGGTGCATTCGCGGGTCAGAACCTGATCAACTTCCATGCGGCGGATGGCTCGGGCTATCGCTTCCTGGCGGACCTGGTGATTCAACTGAACGCCTTCAACCCACAGATCGCCTCGCGCCAATTGGCACCGCTGACACGCTGGCGCAAATACGACAGCGCCCGTCAGGCGCTGATGAAAGGTGAGCTGGAGCGCATCCGCGCCTCAGGCGATCTGTCGAGTGATGTGTACGAGGTAGTGAGCAAAAGTCTGGCTTGATTCATTCGCAGTCCGACACGCAGCTTTCGCGAATGAATTCGCTCCTACAGTAGATTGCGTTGATTCTGTAGGAGCGAATTTATTCGCGAATGGCCTGATGCGGTGTGTCAGGCCGCCCTCGCTGAAAATTTTCAGGCGTTACCCGCGAACATTGGGGTAGCGCCTTTTTTATGCGTGCCCATCAAGCAACCGAATACCCCATCAATCACGCCTGTTCTGCTTAACAAAAGTTAACGTCTTGTCGATTGTCATGGGTTTCTAAAGCTGGATAGGATAGCCCCGCTTCCAAAGGGTTTTCTAGAGCGGTTGCGGCCCTCTGGCACATCTTGCGGTCGACCTAATAACAATAACGGGGGAGAGGTCTATGAGTGAGCCTGTAAATCGGCGCACCCAGTCCGGTGTGGATATGGCTAACAGCCGCCCACTGGCGTTACGTAAAGGCAAGTCCCTGGCGACAGCACTCTCTATCTTCAGTGTGCTCTCGGTATTTGCGTTGGCCGCACCCTTGCAGGCTGCGCAAAGTAACGCTGAAGACTCCACGTTTTCCATCGAATCGTCCAAATCCTCTCGTGGTCTGTTGCTCGGCGTGGCCCATGCCGGTGCGCGACTGATTGTCGTGGGCGACCGGGGCCACATTCTGTATTCCGATGATCAGGGTAAGACCTGGACCCAGGCCAAAGTACCGAGCCGGCAGTTGCTGACGGCGGTGTATTTTGTCGATGACAAGCATGGTTGGGCCGTCGGGCACGATGCACAGATCCTTGCCAGCGTCGATGGCGGCGTGACCTGGACCAAGCAGTTCGAAGACCTCAAGCGCGAAGCACCTCTGCTGGACGTCTGGTTCAAGGACACCACCACAGGTTTTGCTGTAGGTGCCTATGGCGCGTTGCTGACGACCACTGACGGTGGCGCGCAGTGGGCCGATGTCAGCGACCGCATCGACAACGAAGACCAGTCCCACTACAACGGCATCGCTCAGATCAAGGATTCGGGTCTGTTCCTCGTGGGTGAAATGGGCAACATGTTCCGTTCTGCCGATGAGGGACAAACGTGGGAACGCGTGAAAAGCCCTTATCAAGGTTCCCTGTTCGGCGTGATCGGCACGGCCAACGTGGGCACGCTGCTGGCCTACGGTCTGCGCGGTAATCTGTTTCGCTCAACTGATTTTGGCAACACCTGGGACGCCATAGTGCTTAAGGGCGCGCGTGGCCCACTGGAGTTCGGCCTGTCGAGCGCGGCCTTGTTGCCAGATGGTTCGCTGGTACTGGTGGGCAATGGCGGCAGTGTGATGCGCAGCACGGACGACGGCGTTTCGTTCAAGGTCTCCAACCGTCCTGATCGCATCTCTCTGGCGGGGGTGACCGCCGACGACAAGGGCGATCTGATTCTGGTAGGACAAGGCGGCGTTCACGTTACCTCGCCAACCGGCGCTGAGCTGGGCCAACAATAAGACCTATTAAGGCGAGGAAGCTTTCGCATGACCCAACATCAACCTCTTCTTCATCATCATCAAGACAAGGCGACGCTCCTTGAACGGTTGATCTTCAACAATCGCCCGGCAGTGATCTTCATTTGCTTGCTGGTCAGTGTTTTTCTGTTCTATCAGGCGACGCTGATCCGACCGTCGACCAGTTTCGAAAAAATGATTCCGCTCGAGCATCCTTTCATTCAAAAGATGCTCGAACACCGCAACGATTTGGCCAACCTCGGTAACACCGTACGGATCTCCGTGGAAGCCGTGGATGGCGATATCTTCACCAAGGAGTACATGGAGACCCTGCGTCAGATCAACGACGAAGTGTTTTATATCTCCGGCGTTGATCGCTCCGGGTTGAAGTCGCTGTGGAGTCCCAGTGTGCGCTGGACCGAAGTGACCGAAGAAGGGTTTGCCGGTGGTGAAGTCATCCCGCAAAGCTACAACGGTTCAGAAGACAGCCTCGATCAACTGCGCAACAACGTGCTCAAGTCGGGTCAGGTCGGTCGGCTGGTGGCCAACGATTTCAAATCAAGCATCGTTGATATTCCGCTGCTGGAGTCTTATCCGGACCCGAATGATCAGGGCAAGCTGCTGGCGCTCGATTACCGGCAGTTTTCCCATCAGCTTGAAGAGAAAATTCGCGACAAGTTCCAGGCGCAGAATCCCAATGTGAAGGTGCACATCGTCGGTTTCGCCAAAAAAGTCGGCGACCTGATCGATGGCCTGATCATGGTGGTCCTGTTTTTTGGTGTGGCTTTTCTGATTACCCTAGTGTTGCTCGTCTGGTTCACGCGGTGTATCCGCAGCACCATCGCCGTGCTCAGTACCACGCTGATTGCAGTGGTCTGGCAATTGGGGTTGATGCACGTGGTGGGCTTCGGTCTGGACCCGTATTCGATGCTGGTGCCGTTCCTGATCTTCGCCATCGGTATTTCCCACGGCGTACAAAAAATCAACGGCATCGCCTTGCAGTCCAGCGACGCCGACAACGCCTTGACGGCGGCTCGACGGACCTTTCGCCAACTGTTTCTGCCGGGGATGATCGCGATTCTTGCCGACGCAGTGGGCTTCATCACTTTGTTGATCATCAACATTGGCGTGATCCGCGAGCTGGCCATCGGCGCGTCGATTGGTGTGGCGGTCATCGTATTCACCAACCTGATCCTGTTGCCGGTGGCGATTTCTTATGTCGGCATCAGCAATAGAGCGGTTGAACGCAGTAAAAAGGATGCCGTACGTGAGCATCCGTTCTGGCGCCTGCTGTCGAACTTCGCCAGCGCGAAAGTGGCTCCGGTGTCTATCGTCCTGGCGCTGTTGGCCTTTGGCGGTGGGCTCTGGTACAGCCAGAACCTGAAAATCGGTGACCTTGATCAGGGTGCGCCGGAACTGCGTCCAGATTCGCGCTACAACAAAGACAACAGCTTCATTATCAAAAATTACTCCACCAGTTCCGACGTGTTGGTGGTGATGGTCAAGACCCCGCCAGAAGGGTGCTCGGCTTACCCGACGATGTCTGCCATCAATGAGCTGACCTGGAAGATGGAGAACACCCCGGGCGTGCAGTCGGCAATTTCCCTGGTGACGGTGTCCAAGCAGATGATCAAGGGCATGAACGAGGGCAACCTGAAATGGGAGTCCCTGTCACGTAACAAGGACGTGCTGAACAGCTCTATCTCCCGCGCTGATGGTCTGTACAACAACGATTGTTCACTGGCACCGCTGTTGGTGTTCCTCAACGACCACAAGGCCGAAACCCTCGACCGCGCAGTGCATGCAGTGAAGGACTTCGCCAGGGACAACGACAAGGACGGTCTGCAATTCCTCCTAGCGGCAGGCAACGCCGGGATCGAGGCGGCCACCAACGAAGTGATCAAGGAATCGGAGCTGACAATCCTGATCCTGGTCTACCTCTGCGTGGCGACCATGTGCATGATCACCTTCCGTTCGTGGGCGGCGACCTTGTGCATCGTTCTGCCGCTGGTGCTGACCTCGGTACTGGGTAACGCCTTGATGGCCTTCATGGGCATCGGCGTGAAAGTCGCGACCTTGCCGGTAGTGGCGCTGGGCGTGGGGATCGGTGTCGACTACGGCATCTACGTTTACAGCCGTCTGGAGAGTTTCCTGCGTGCCGGTCTGCCCCTGCAGGAAGCGTATTACGAGACCTTGAAGTCCACCGGTAAAGCGGTGCTGTTTACCGGTTTGTGCCTGTCCATCGGGGTCTGCACCTGGATCTTCTCGGCGATCAAGTTTCAGGCCGACATGGGCCTGATGCTGACCTTCATGCTCCTCTGGAACATGTTCGGCGCCCTGTGGCTATTACCAGCATTGGCGCGGTTCCTGATCAAACCGGAAAAAATGGCGGGCAAGGTCGGGAACTCGTTGTTCTCACACTGAAGTCGTCCGCAATAAAAAAACCGCAGCTCGGTGAGCGCTGCGGTTTTTTGCTTTTACACGCTTCGCAGGCAAGCCTGCCACCGTTTTATGTACACCGCGAAACCTGTGGGAGGCCTCGCCTCGCCGTGTCTCCGACAGCCGCGCTGTCGCGCAGCAAACTGGTTTTTATTTGTGTGGTGTGATCGTTTAGTGGTGTGTCAGCTGAGCCGCCTTCGCGAATAAATTCGCTCCTATCAAATAACCTATAAGTTATTGAAAAATAAAGCATAAATGTCGTAATATTTTCAGCCAGACGCAGCTCCTACATCCATGGTTACCCCCTTTTCTGCGCGACAGCGCGGCGTCGCAGACGGGGCCTACTACAGAGATTTTGATCCGCCGTTAGATGTTGTGTGAATTGAGTATCGAATTACGGCCAGGCCCCTTTTCCAGGAGGCCGGAGCGAGGGAAATCCGAGCCTAAGCGAGGATCCGTATGGAGGGGCAAGCCTTTTGGCGGGACCTTTTTGCGGTTCGGCGTCCCGACGTTTGAAAAAGGTTCCTCGCTGTAAGAGCGAAACCGTAATTTCAGCACGCGCCAATGCCGGATATACACCCAAGACCCAGCGACAACTCATTGTTTTTAAAGAGTTAAAAAACAGTTTGATGGGAGGCCTCGCCGCGAATGGGACGATGAGGTTTATCCGCTTACAACGACAAATCCTGCCCCAACACCACACTCAAGGCGCTCCTCGCGTCATCCAGTTGCACCAGCGTTGCATGCCGTGCGCCGAGGGCGTCGCGGTTTTCGATGGCGGTGAGGATGGCTTTGTGGCGCGGCATCGCCAGCTCATGCAGGTTCGGCCGTTGGTTGGAGTGTTTCAACGCTTCGCGCAACGCCAGCGACAGCATGTTGCACAGGTGTGCGAGCAGGTCGTTGTGGGTGGCGTCGGCGATCCTGCTGTGGAAATCCAGGTCTGGCTGCAACAGTGCGTCAGGCGTTGGCGCGGCTTCCATGCGCTGGTAGGCCTCGCCGATTGAAGCGATGTCCTGATCGGTCGCGTGCTGGGCGGCGAGGGCGGCCGCCGCAGGTTCGATGATGCTGCGCACGCTGGTCAGCAGGTTGAAAAATTCATTTTGCGGTGTGCTTTGCATGACCCAATGCAACACGTCGGGGTCAAGCAAATGCCATTCGCGACGCGGTTTGACTACCGTGCCGACCCGTGGTCGGGAATACACCAGGCCCTTGGCGACCAACACCCGCGTGGCTTCACGCAGCACCGGTCGGCTGACCGCGTACTCTTCACACAAGGTCGCTTCGGCAGGCAGTTTATCGTCAGGTTTGAAGCGGCCAGACACGATCTGCATGCCGATGTCCTGAACGATGCGGGCATGCATGCTTTTGCGGTCGGAGGGCTTACGGTAATCCATGAGGGCGCGTGTCAATCCTGAGCAATAAGTGCCGCGCATAATAGCATCGTGCTGAGAGTGAGGCTGGGCGACGATGGTCGTGTCGCTCAGCTATTTATCCCTGCAATTCAATGCGAATGACGCGGCACCTCGGCACCACGACAGCCGACCAGGAAGTCGAAATCGCAGCCTTGATCGGCTTGCATCACATGGTCGATGTACAGCTGGCGATAACCGCCCAGCAGCAATTTTTCCGGAGCCTGCCAGTCGGCCAGACGCCCGGCCAGTTCGGCATCGGAGATGTCTAGGTGCAGACGGCCGTTGGCGCAGTCGAGTTCGATCCAGTCACCTTCGTGCACCACCGCCAAGGGCCCGCCCGCTGCGGCTTCCGGTGCCACATGCAACACCACGGTGCCGTAGGCGGTGCCGCTCATGCGCGCGTCGGAGATGCGCACCATGTCGGTCACGCCCTGGGCCAACAGCTTAGCTGGCAATCCCATGTTGCCGACTTCGGCCATGCCCGGATAACCCTTCGGTCCGCAGTTCTTCATCACCATGACGCAGCTGGCGTCTATGTCCAGTTCCGGGTCGTTGATCCGTGCCTTGTAATGGTCGAAGTTCTCGAACACCACGGCGCGCCCCCTGTGTTGCATCAGTTCGGCGCTGGCGGCCGAAGGCTTGAGCACTGCACCCAGCGGTGCAAGGTTGCCGCGCAACACACAGATGCCGCCGTCGGCGCGAATCGGGTTGTCGATCGTGCGGATCACTTCGTCCTCGCCATAGATCGGCGAAGCTTTGGTGTTTTCCCACAGGCTCTTGCCGTTGACGGTCAGGGCGTCCGGGTTGGGCAGTAAATTGGCCTCACCCAGGCGACGCAGCACCGCAGGCAGCCCCCCTGCGTAATAAAACTCTTCCATCAGGAAGCGCCCCGAGGGTTGTAGGTCGACGATGGTCGGTATGCCGCGACCCATGCGGGTCCAGTCGTCCAGGTCCAGCTCGACGCCGATACGCCCGGCAATCGCCTTCAAGTGAATGACCGCATTGGTCGAGCCACCAATGGCAGCGTTGACGCGAATGGCGTTTTCGAAGGCTTCTTTGGTGAGGATTTTTGACAGACGCAGGTCTTCACGGACCATTTCCACCGCACGCATGCCGGACATATGGGCCAGTACGTAGCGTCGGGCATCGACTGCGGGAATCGCCGCGTTATGGGGCAGGGAAGTGCCGAGGGCTTCGGCCATGCAGGCCATGGTCGAGGCGGTGCCCATGGTGTTGCAGGTGCCTGCGGAACGGGACATGCCGCCTTCGGCCGCGAGGAAGTCGTCGAGGCTGATTTGCCCGGCTTTTACCTGTTCGCTGAGTTGCCACACCACCGTACCGGAACCGATGTCCTTGCCTTTGTGTTTGCCGTTGAGCATCGGCCCGCCGGTGACGACGATGGCAGGCACGTCGCAACTGGCGGCGCCCATCAGCAATGCCGGGGTGGTTTTATCGCAGCCGGTCAGCAGCACCACGCCATCGATAGGGTTGCCTCGAATCGCTTCTTCGACATCCATGCTCGTCAGGTTGCGGGTGAACATCGCGGTAGGGCGCAGGTTGGATTCGCCATTGGAGAACACCGGGAACTCCACCGGGAAGCCGCCCGCTTCGATCACCCCACGTTTGACGTGCTCGGCGATCTGCCGGAAATGCGCGTTGCACGGCGTCAGTTCCGACCAGGTATTACAGATGCCAATGATGGGCTTGCCATGGAACTGATGATCGGCGATGCCCTGGTTCTTCATCCAGCTGCGGTACATGAAGCCGTTCTTGTCGGCAGTACCAAACCATTGGGCAGAACGCAGGGGTGATTTTTTCTCGGAATCAGACATGATCGTCACTCTTATTGTAAGACTTAATGGCGTTTATTTTGGTTAAAGTAAGCCTAAAAACCCGTATTTGGAAGGGTTGTGGCTTAAATAGTAATACTATATAGTCGATTTCCAGTGAGGGATGACCCTGCCAGTGTTGTGAGGCGCAGAGGCGATCCCCGAGGTTCCATAACAAAAACAATTGGAGACCACCTTCATGAGCCAGGAACTCCGGCTTATACGTCGCATCACCCTGAAACTGATTCCCTTCCTGATCCTGCTGTACCTGATCGCTTACGTGGATCGCTCTGCGGTCGGTTTCGCCAAGCTGCACATGGGCGCGGATCTGGGCATCGGTGACGCGGCTTACGGGTTGGGTGCCGGGCTGTTTTTTATTGGCTACTTCCTGTTGGAGATCCCCAGCAACCTGATGCTTGAACGCTTCGGCGCTCGCCGCTGGTTCGCCCGCATCATGATCACCTGGGGCGCGATCACCCTCGGCATGGCGTTTGTTCAAGGGCCGCACAGTTTCTACGTGATGCGCTTGCTGTTGGGCGCGGCGGAGGCGGGCTTCTTCCCTGGGGTGCTGTACTACATCACCCAGTGGTTCCCGGTTCGCCATCGCGGCAAGATCCTCGGCTTGTTCATCCTTTCGCAACCCATCGCCATGATGATCACTGGGCCGGTTTCCGGTGGCTTGCTGGGCATGGACGGCGTGCTCGGTCTGCACGGCTGGCAGTGGCTGTTCATCGTCATCGGCACCCCGGCGATTCTGCTGACCTGGCCGGTGTTACGTTGGTTACCGGACGGTCCGAAACAGGTGAAGTGGATGGACCCGTCCGAGAAAAACTGGCTGGCCGGTGAGCTGAAAAAGGACCTGGAAGACTATGGCCAGACCCGTCATGGCAATCCATTGCACGCGCTTAAAGACAAGCGTGTATTACTCCTGGCGCTGTTCTACCTGCCCGTGACCCTGAGCATTTATGGACTGGGCTTGTGGCTGCCGACCTTGATCAAGCAGTTCGGCGGTAGCGACCTGACCACCGGTTTCGTTTCGGCGGTACCTTATATTTTCGGCATCATCGGTCTGCTGATCATCCCGCGCAGTTCCGACCGATTGAATGACCGCTACGGCCATCTGGCGGTGCTGTATGTGCTCGGCGCCATTGGCCTGTTTCTCAGTGCCTGGCTGACGATGCCGGTCCTGCAACTGGCGGCCCTGTGCCTGGTGGCGTTCGCGTTGTTTTCCTGCACTGCGGTGTTCTGGACCTTGCCGGGACGTTTTTTTGCCGGGGCCAGTGCGGCAGCCGGTATCGCCCTGATCAACTCGGTCGGCAACCTCGGCGGTTATATCGGTCCTTTCGTGATCGGCGCGCTGAAGGAGTACACCGGCAACCTCGCGTCGGGCCTGTACTTCCTGTCTGGCGTCATGGTCTGCGGCGTATTCCTGACCGGCATCGTCTACCGCCTGCTGGAGCGTAAACACGCTCTGCCTCCGACCGAATTTGCTGCCAGCGCCCGAAGCCAAAGGGCTCAGCCTGCCAGCCGTCCTTGAATCCTGCAAAGAAGGGAGCATGCACATGCGATTAGTACAGTTCGAATTGAGCAATGGCCAGCGTCGGGTTGGCGTGGTGGACGGCGAGCAGGTGCGCGAAGTGGTGGGCGCGGCCAGCGTTCGCGAATTGGCGCTGGCCGCCATCGAGGCGGGCGTCAGTCTGGTACAGCAGGTCGAGAACCACGGGCTGGGTGCCAATCACGATTACCCGCAACTGCTGCAAGACCTGCGCATTTTGCCGCCGCTGGACCATCCCGATCCGGCGCACATGCTGGTCAGCGGTACCGGCCTGACGCATTTTGGCAGTGCTGCGACGCGGGACAAAATGCACCAGCACACGGTTGATGACGCAACGCTGACCGACAGCATGCGCATCTTTCAATGGGGCTTGGAGGGCGGTAAACCGGCCGCCGGCCAGGTCGGTGTGCAGCCAGAGTGGTTCTACAAAGGCGACGGCAGCATTGTCGTTCGCCCAGGGCGTGCGTTCCCGCTGCCGCCGTTCGCTGAAGATGCTGGCGAAGAGCCGGAGTTGAGCGGTTTGTACGTGATTGGCCCTGACCATAAGCCTTACCGTCTGGGTTTCGCCATCGGCAATGAGTTCTCCGACCATGTGATGGAGCGCAAGAACTATCTGTACCTCGCTCACTCCAAATTACGTGCTTGTTCATTTGGCCCGGAATTGCGGGTGGGTGAACTGCCACAACACCTGTCGGGCACCAGCCGAATCCTCCGTGACGGCGCGGTGCTCTGGGAGAAAGAGTTTCTCAGTGGCGAGGCCAACATGTGCCACAGCTTCGAGAACCTCGAATACCACCACTTCAAGTACCGCCAATTCCTGCGTCCGGGTGATGTACACATCCATTTCTTCGGCACTGCGACGCTGTCTTTTGCTGACGGCGTGCGCGCTCAGCCAGGGGATACGTTCGACATCAGCCACGCCGACTTCGGCGCCCCGTTGATCAACGGCATCGCCCCGGCTGAAGCGGCTTTTCAGCCCGGCGCCATTGGCACCCTTTAAGGAGAACCGTTCATGTCCCACATTCTTGGTCACAACTACATCGGCGGCCAGCGTAGCGCTGCCGGCAAGGTCATCGTGCACAGCGTCGACGCCAGCACCGGCGAAAAACTGCCCCATGATTTCTATCAGGCCACCCTCGAAGAAGTCGACAGCGCCGCCAAAGCCGCCGCTGTCGCGTACCCTATCTATCGCCAATTGAGTGCAGCCAAGCGTGCTGAATTCCTCGACGCCATCGCCGATGAACTTGATGCGTTGGGCGATGGCTTCGTTGCTGTGGTTTGCCGTGAAACTGCGCTGCCTGCCGGGCGTATCCAGGGTGAGCGCGGGCGCACCAGCGGCCAGATGCGCTTGTTCGCCAAGGTCCTGCGTCGTGGAGATTTCTACGGTGCGCGAATCGATCAGGCGTTGCCGGAGCGCAAACCGTTACCTCGTCCGGACCTGCGTCAATACCGCATCGGCCTGGGCCCGGTTGCAGTGTTCGGCGCCAGTAACTTTCCGCTGGCGTTCTCGACGGCCGGTGGCGACACCGCCTCGGCCCTCGCGGCCGGTTGCCCGGTGGTGTTCAAGGCCCACAGCGGGCACATGGCAACCGCCGAACAGGTCGCTGATGCGATCATCCGCGCGGCGGAAAAGACCGGCATGCCGACGGGCGTATTCAACATGATCTACGGCGCCGGCGTGGGTGAAGCGCTGGTCAAACATCCGGCGATTCTGGCCGTGGGCTTCACCGGCTCGCTCAAAGGTGGCCGCGCCCTGTGCGACATGGCGGCAGCGCGCCCACAACCGATTCCAGTGTTCGCCGAGATGAGCAGTATCAATCCGGTGATCATCCTTCCCGAGGCCTTGGCTGCACGCGGCGACAGCATTGCCAGTGAACTGGCGGCGTCAGTGGTTCAGGGGTGCGGTCAGTTCTGCACCAATCCCGGTCTGGTCATTGGCCTGCGCTCGCCCGCGTTCAGCGAATTCGTGCAACAACTCAGCGCGCAGATCAACGATCAATCACCGCAAACCATGCTCAATGCAGGCACGCTAGGCAGCTATGCCAAAGGCTTGCAGGCATTGCAGGCGCATCCGGGTATCGCGCACCTGGCGGGCAGCGAACAGCAGGGCAATCAGGCCCTGCCGCAACTGTTCAAGGCCGATGTCAGCCTGTTGCTCAAGGGCGACGCGGTGTTGCAGGAAGAAGTATTTGGCCCGACCACCGTGGTCGTCGAAGTCGCTGATCAAGCCCAGCTCAGCGAGGCCCTGCACGGTTTGCACGGTCAGCTCACCGCCACCTTGATCGCTGAACCCGGCGACCTGCAGCAGTTCAGCGAACTCACCGCGCTGCTGGAACTGAAGGTCGGCCGTATCCTGCTCAACGGTTATCCGACCGGGGTCGAAGTGTGCGATTCGATGGTACACGGCGGGCCTTATCCCGCGACTTCCGATGCCCGTGGGACGTCGGTGGGGACGTTGGCGATCGATCGCTTCCTGCGCCCTGTGTGCTTCCAGAACTTCCCGGACAGCGCACTGCCTGATGCCCTGAAAAACGCCAATCCACTGAGGATTCAGCGATTGGTGGATGGGGTGGCGTCAACGGCTGCGATTGGCTGATTCGGGGGGCGCATAACTGCGGCCTGACGCGTACATAAAACCAAGGAGCGCGCTTGCCCGCTATGGCGAGCCAGCTCCTACCGCCATCGGCCAGAATCGAAACCGAGCCCGATCATCGCGTTCTCTGAGGAATTGGGAAGCCGTTTGGCCTATCATTCGCCTTTATTTACTCAGGCGATTGACTGTTATGACCAACACTGACCAAACCCTGCTTGCGGCCTTGCAAACGTCCAACATGCTGGAAATCGACGGGCTGCATGCCTGGGAGTTTTCCCTGGGCGACGAACATCTGGAGATCGAGGCGATAGACGGTCGCGAGCGCAAAGTCTGGCGCTTCAGCCTGGCGCAGGTGCAAGCGGCGACATTTGACCCGCAATTGCAGAGCTGGACCCTCAGTGATGGCAACACAGATCACCGGATCGTTTGCCTGAGTGCTTTCACGCCGAGCGATGATGAGGACGAAGACGTAGACGTAGACGACGCTCCAGAGCGGGATTGATTCGCGCCGAGGGGGACGAATCTCCTACGGCGGCTATACTGCGTTTCACACCGGCCCAAAGGATTTGAGCCACAAACGATAGGGAGATCCACCATGAGTAACCAAAGTGCAATAAAAAGTCGTACACACCTTTTACCGACCTTGGTCGGGATAGTGTTGTTAGTGCTAGGTTTGGTGATGCTGGCCGGGGGCGTCAAGCTGGTGCAGTTGGGCGGGTCGTTCTATTACGTGCTTGGCGGGGCTGGCTTTGCATTAAGCGGGATGTTGCTGATTCTGGCGCGGCGTGCGGCGATTGGGCTGTACGCATTGCTGCTGTTTGTCAGCACGCTATGGGCGTGGTGGGAAGTCGGGCTGGATTGGTGGCAACTGGTTCCACGCTTGTCCTTGTGGTTTGTCCTGGGCATCGTGCTGCTGCTGCCCGCGGTGCGGAATTCATTGATACCGGAATACCGAAGATTCTCCACCGCCAGCCTTAGCCTGGCGGTGCTGGTTGCCGGTGCTGTGGCGTTGGCCAGTCAATACACGCACTACGATGAAATCAAGGGGGAACTGGCGCGCACCGATGTGGGCATGAAGGAGAGTGCGCCGAAGCAACCTGAAGGCGATTGGCAGTCATACGGGCGCAGTGCGTTCGGTGACCGATACTCGCCTCTGGCGCAAATTACCCCGGACAATGCCCATCAACTGCAACTCGCCTGGACCTTTCGCACCGGCGATTTGCCGGGGCCTAATGATCCTAAGGAAACCACTGCCGAGAACACTCCGCTCAAGGTCAATGGCATGCTCTATCTGTGCACCCCGCACAGCCAGGTGATTGCCCTGGACCCGGATTCCGGCAAGGAAATCTGGCGCTTCGACCCCAAACTCAGTACGCAGAACGCCGCCAGCTTCAAAGGGTGGGCGCACATGACCTGTCGCGGCGTGGCCTACCATGACGTCGGGGCTTATCCCCCAGCCCCTTCGGGTAAAGCCCCCGCAGGCAAAGCCGTCGCGGGCGTGACGAATACCTGTCCCAAGCGCATTTTTGTGCCCACCGCCGATACCCGTCTGATCGCCTTGAACGCTGATAACGGCAAACCGTGCGAAGAGTTTGGCGATCAGGGCTCGGTCGACCTGACCCGCAACATCGGGGACTTCACCGCAGGAGGGTATTACTCGACATCGCCGCCTGCGGTCACCCGCGATCTGGTGATCATTGGTGGGCATGTCACCGACAATGAATCCGTCGACGAGCCGTCCGGGGTGATTCGTGCCTTCGATGTGCGCAGCGGCAAACTGGTGTGGAATTGGGACAGCGGCAACCCCGATAACACCCAACCGATCCTGCCCGGCCTGACCTATACCCGCAACTCGCCCAACATGTGGTCGGTCATGAGCGTCGACGAAAAACTGGGCATGCTCTATCTGCCCATGGGCAATCAGACACCGGATCAATGGGGCGGTGACCGCAAGAAACCTGAGGTGTACAGCGCCGGCGTGACGGCGCTGGACATCGCTACGGGCAAGGTGCGCTGGACCTTTCAGTTCACCCACCATGATTTGTGGGACATGGACGTCGGCGGGCAGCCAACGCTGATGGACCTCAAGACCCTGAGCGGGATCAAGCCTGCACTGCTGGCATCGACCAAGCAGGGCAGCATCTATGTACTTGACCGCCGCACCGGTGCGCCCATTGTGCCGATCAAGGAAACCGCTGTGCCGCAGGGCGCTGTCGAGGGTGATATCACCTCGCCGACTCAGCCCATGTCGGCGCTGAACATGATGCCGCCGCGCCTGCGGGAAGCGGACATGTGGGGCGTGACGCCGATCGATCAGATGCTGTGTCGCATCACCTTTCGTTCGCTGCGCTATGAAGGGATTTACACGCCACCCTCCGTCCAGGGCTCGATTATTTATCCGGGCAATGTTGGGGTCTTCAATTGGGGCGGCATCTCCGTCGACCCGGTTCGGCAGGTTGCCTTTCTCTCGCCCAATTACATGGCGTTTGTCTCGACACTGGTGCCGCGCACTGCCGTGGAGGGTGGTCCTGCACGCAAAAGTGAAACCCAGGGTGTGCAGCCAAACAAAGGCGCGCCGTATGGCGTGATCCTGTCGCCACTGCTTTCGCGCTTGGGTTTGCCGTGCCAGGCACCCGCGTGGGGTTATGTCGCGGCGGTTGATCTGACCACCCACAAAGTGATCTGGAAACACAAGAACGGTACGGTCCGAGACAGTGCGCCGCTGCCAATTCCCTTGCCCATGGGTGTGCCGAGCATGGGGGGCACGATCAGCACCGCCGGTGGTGTGTCGTTCCTCGCCGGGACGTTGGATCAATACCTGCGGGCCTATGACATCCGTAACGGTAGACAACTGTGGGAAGGCCGCCTGCCAGCAGGCGGACAGGCCACGCCCATGACCTATACCGGTAGTGACGGTCGCCAATACGTGCTGATCGTGGCCGGCGGTCACGGCTCGCTCGGCACCCGGCAGGGCGATTATGTGATGGCCTTTGCTTTGCCCAAACCCCAATAAAACGCCCCGATAAACAACCGCGATAAAACTACTGCATCAAGGGCGCTGTCATAGAACAGGTGGCCATGGAGCGACTGGCCAAATGTGGCGCCCAACACGTCCAATAAATAGAGAGATGCCCATGAACTCTAAAATTTTGCCCTGGCTGGTGATGGCCAGCGGGATCATCGCTTTCCCTGTGCTCGCGCAAAGCGTCACTGACTACGATGTGTTGGTGGGGTCTTACACCCAAGGCACAAGTGAAGGCATCTACCGCTATCGGTTTGACAGCCAGAGTGGAAAGATCGACCCGCAACCGCGGCAAGTGATCAAAAGCGAAAACCCGTCCTGGCTGACGCTCTCCAAGGATCAGCGCCACCTGTTTGCGGTCAATGAGAACGGGCCGGGTCAGCGCGACACCGTGGGCAAGGTCAGCAGCTTCACCATCGATGGTAAAAGCCATGAAGTGACACCGATCAATCAGGTCGACAGCAAGGGTGACGAGCCGACCCATTCCAGCCTGAGCCTGGACGGACGTTTCCTGTTCGTGGCCAACTACGCCGTGCATCCCGATCCGGGTGGCGTGCTGGCAGTGGTGCCAGTGGACACGTCCGGCAAGCTGTCCGCCGTGGCGCAAACCAGTACCCATCCGGCCAGCCATGTCGATCCAGAGCGTCAGGCATCGTCCCACGTGCATTCGGCCGTACCGACGCCGGATGGCAAGTACCTGATAGCCAGCGATCTGGGGGCCGACAAGCTGTTTGTCTTTCGCTACGACAGCAAAGCCACGCAGCCTCTTCAACCCGCAAAGACCCCATCGGTGGAATTGCCTGCGGGCAGCGGACCTCGGCACTTGCTGTTCAGCAACGACGGCAAGCATGCCTACCTGACATTGGAAATGGCAGCGCAAGTGGCGCTGTTCGATTACCACGACGGGGTTTTCAAGCGCACACAACTGATCGATCTGACTGACAAGAGCCTGCAGCAGAAAAACGGTGGCGGTGGCCTGCACACCTCGGCGGACGGCAAATTCCTGTATGTCGCCAATCGGGGAGAAGCCAATCAGTTAGTGGTGTTTGCCATTGCTCCGGGCACCGGCCAGCTCAAGGAAATTCAGCGACGCTCGGTCGAGGGCACTGAACCGCGTGAATTCAGCATCGACCCCCAAGGTCATTTTTTGTTGATTGCCAATCAAAAGAGCAACCAGATCGTCACCGTCCGTCGTGATGCCAAGACCGGTCTTTTGGGCGAAACCGTGCAGAAAATGGACTTCGACTCACCGTCTGACTTCAAATTCCTGACCCGATAACCCCCTGCGAAACAGGCTTCAGCCCCCTGGCTACGGGGCTGGAGCCTGTTATTAATTCAATTGATATGGGCTACTAATACAAAGCATTTCTGAGATCGGACCCCCGGGCGTAAGTTTGAGTCACGGCCTTCAACGGCAGCTATCAAACCAGAACATTCGAGGCTTACGACATGAACTTCAATCTCTTCTCCGTCATCGCAGCATCCGCTATCTCTGCCACCGTCGCCCTGCCTGCCAGCGCAAATGTTGAGATCAGCAACAAAAAATCGAACATCACCCAGAGCTACACCACAAAATACCTGCAACAAAGTGCCCACTTCTACGCCGCACTGGATCACAAAACACAGCAATGAATTCATCCCTGAAATGAACCCATTCCCCGTTATCGACAACATCGATAACGGGGAATGGGTTCGTCCGCGTTTTTTTATTCCCGTCGCAGCATCTGCCCGTGTAAAGCCGCCCTCGCGAACAACTCCGCTCCGCCAATCGATTGATGCTGCCCCCCGATCCGAGGGACATTCTTCGCTCTATCGCCTCGATCAAAGCCTTCAATAATCAATCAACCTGATGTCCGGTATGCATCGCCATCGTTATTCAGCGCCAACGATTTCTACGATCCTGTGAGCCACGAAACATGCCCACGGAGCTGCTGACATGGCCACCGCCATCCTTCATTCATTCAAGCAAGGCGCATACATCGCCATTGCCCTCTATGTTGCTTTCATCGCGGCAGCCACTGTCTCCAGCATGAATGCACCGTCGATTGATCCTGTCACCGCGTCGGTCGGTGCGCCCGTCGTCAAGGTTGAGCGCCCTGCGGCGAATGTGCAGGAGCGTGCGTCATGAAGGGCAGCCAGTTATGGGTCATCGCCTTTTTTACCGTGATCACCAACGGCTTTTCGTTGGTCGGTCTGGGCGAGGCTTCATCAGGCGGTCTGGCGCGCAGCATTGAATGTAAACACAGCATTGCCCACGGCATCGAAATGGCCAGAGCGCACACATTAATAGCTGGAAATCCGCCAAATAAACTCGGGCTGTTTGAATCAGGACTCTTTACGGTTATCTGCTGAACGTCGGGATGGTGCTTTGGCAGTTCAACTCTACCCTACGGAATCCTGGCGGACAGCAGATGCTGTGTGAGTGACCCACCCTCTCTTCGTCGTTGTAAGACCAATCCTCAAACCCAATCGGAAACGTCTCCTTCGTACCCCCCTGCATTGAAGCGGCTCTTCATTCGCGGCATGTTTCGTCCTTTCTGGCAGACCCTCAAAGGACGAACGGCTTTTATGTCTGACGCGATCCCCCGGTTTCTTAACCGTCCTACCCTGAACGGTCCTCGCTTGGAACAGGGGCAGAAGATAGTGTTCCTCATCGAAGCCGCCCACGCGCCTGCTGCATGGACGGTGCTGATACAAAAAGGTGCGCAGTTCAACGTTGATCTGCTGTGGTTCGGCACACCGTTTCAGGCGCACATGGCCCAAGGACCTTCCTGGTTTGTGGTCAACGCAGCGTGCATCGACGGGCTGGCGGAGGTGTGCCATCAACGCCCCGCAGGCATAGCCTTGACCTGCAGTGACCCGGTGCAGGCACTGGCTCATGCCCGAACATTGCTGAGCATGACCCCGCCGAACGTAGTGGCAATCCACGACCCCGTTGTCTGGGCCGCGCTGGCAATGGAAAACGTTCGGCAACACGCCTGCTTGTTCGGTCCGTGGAGTGAGGTCTACACCCCGGTCCCTGGCGTTAATCCCACATCACGTCAGTGGCATGTCTGGAAAGCCGAAACACCCGCCACTGAGCCCTGCGAATACCCCCTCGCTTTCCCGGACACCCTGTACTCGACCTACACCGACATCCGCTGGCTGCACTGGCTACGGCAGAACCCGCAGCACTTTGCTCAGGTGCCAGACCAAGAACTGCCCCGCGTAGTCACCAACCTCGATTTCTTCGTGAAGCACGGCATCGGCGTCGACCGTGACCTGTTGCAGCTGTCTGCGCTGATCACCCACGGCAACGTGCGTGAGCACGAAGACCTTCTCCCGATCCTCACCTCGCGCGAACGGCCGCACCGTCGGGTCGAGCAACTGCTACAGGGGCTACAGCCATGACCACTCGTATTTATACCGTCCAGCAAGGGGACACCCTCAGCGAGCTCGCGCAGCGATTGGCTAGCAGTGTTGACGAATTACGGCGCCTTAATCCCTTTATCAAAAACCCGAACTACATCCGCACGGGCTGGACGCTGAACGTGCCGGACACCGCCGGCGCGCCCGTGGCGGACAGCCCGACACCCGCGCCAGATACCAGCGCCCTGGAGGTGTTGCACCTCGACCCTGTTGCCGCGCCGCCTGAACACTGCACCGTCGATTTCTGCGGCGAGCAGCCGTGCAAGCGAGACACCCATTACGCCGACGTTATTTATGAAGTCGGTCAGGACCGTTTCTGGCTGCTGCGCGAACACACCCTGAACACGTTGGTCGCCGCCGCCGATGACCTGCAAAAGAAGCTGCTGACCACTGATCCCGACTCACGGATCAATGCCCTGAATGACGCGGGGCTGCTGGAGCCCTTTCTGGAACCCAAAACCAGCAGCTTTCTGGATGCGCAGAACAGCCAGCGGTATTTGGAAATTGAGCATGAGTTGGACCAGATAGGGGACGACCTCGGACGACTGGGGATACGCGAAGAGGGCTTGCAGGACGTCAAACACGTACCGAATCTCACGGTTGAGCAGCTAAGGCACGTCAACCAACAGCAACAGACCGCCCTGCCGTTACGCCGCGAACGGGCCGCACTCGATGCCAAGGGCCATAAAATTGCCCTCGAACGCGGCTACAGTTTTGAAGACGGTCATCTGTACAGCGCCGAGGCGATGAAGGCTCGCGAGATTATTCAACGCTACCTTAAGCAGCGCCAAGTCTTCGTCGATCTGGGCAGAGCGTTCTTTAGTCCCGCAGAACTGGATAAGTATCAACAGGAATACGCGAAAGTCATCGCTGAGCTGCAGTACGCAAACGCCCACCGCACCCAGCCGCGACGGGACGTTGAGCTGTGGCTTCTACAGTCGAGAGGCCAATTCCATTATTCAGAACTGGTCAAAACCCTTCTCGAAGCCGCCGCCTACGGCCTGGCCTTGCCCGAATACGCCCTGCAAGGCGACAGCGGGGATATTCAGCAAGGGTTTGAGGCGTACGAGAAATACCACGCCTTGCTCAGGCAAAAAGCAGCCCTGGATCAACACGTCGAAAAATCATTCGACAATTGGGTCAATGTCGCCAAACAACAGCCTCCGAGCAGCCTGTTCACCACGGAAGCCGTGCAGTGGCAGGCACTTGAAGCCCAAGAACAGGCGCTGAAGAAAAAGGCCGAAGACTTCGTCAAACATTCCAAACCCCTACGCCACCTGCTCTGGAACCCCGAGACCTTCGCTCCAAAACCGCAACAGCGGCTGGTGCGCACTCACTTTCCGTTGCGAGAAATCAGCGTGCCCACCGAGCGCACACGCCTGCGCCACTTGAGCCTCACCGACGTGCTCAAACACCTCAACCAAAGCACTCGGGACCTGCTCAAGGAAGACCTGAACAAAGCACTGGCCCAAGTCAAAGATCCCACCTTCAAAGTGACGGCGGGCAAAACGAGTGCCGACCCGGACCTGTTCACCTCCTGGCTGAAAATGAACGACGCTCGGCCCGTTGAAATCCAGGACGGCTGGTTCGACCGCAACGGCTTCTTCCAGCCTGAAACGTTCAAGCGCTACATCAACACCGAAAAAATCTACATCGAGAACCTGCGCGACGACGCCACCTTCGACGCGTGGGGTGAAGACCTGCGCCAGATGCTGTTCAAGCAAAGCACCCTCGGCCCCCTGCGCTTGTTCGATAACAGCCCGCAGGCGCGCTTGATTCGTTGCCTGACCCCGGCCCAGAGCAACGTGCAACTCGCCAGCCAAGTACTCGCCCCCTGTGTCAGCCTGAAAAAAGGCCTGGGCGCGTCGGCCAACGTGACGCTGGACGTCAACCTGGCGCAGGGCGAAATTGAGGTGGCCTCGTTTGAGCTGCCAGGGCGGGCCGAGGCGACACCGAAAACGCTGAGCTACAAAAACGAGAACGACGACCAGGGCCAGAAAGTAGCCGACGGTATCGTCACGCTCGGGAAGTTTTGCCTGACTGGCAGCCTCAAGGCCTGGGGCTTCGCCGGCGCCTCAATGATGCTCAGCGCCAACCTGCGCGTGGGGCCGAACAAGCAGGAAAACGATGACCTGGGCCTCGACACCGGGCGTGATGTGGAGCGCCGTCTCAGCCGCGCAGAAACCGGCCTGAGGCCTCATATCCGCCACGACGACGTCCTTGGCGGACAGTTCAACCTGTTCGCTGGCGTACAAGGTGGGGTCAAAATCAATGGCTCGCTGCTCTGGGCGCCGCCCGACGACCTGCTGACCCTGCGCCACCCGACATTCAAGAAACACATCGACAACGACGGTTGGCTGGAACTCGCCACCCTGGGCATCGACGCCTCCGCCGCCTTGGGTGTCGGCACCAAGGCCGGGCTTAACCTGTCCCTGCAAAACGGCTACGTGATCCTGCGCATGAACGCGGCCATCATTGCCGGCCCCGGCGTGCAGGGCGCCTTCAACTTCGTGGTGGGCTACAAAGCGATTATCCAGATCCTGGATATCTTCAATAAAGCACTGGTTGAAAACAACTATAAAAAAATGGTCTGGGTACAACCGGAGGCCTTCGCTTACTTCAGCAAACTGCAACTGCTCAGCGCGCTTGGCGTGGACATGCAGTGGGTGTTCTTGAGGGGGTATAACGTTGTTAGTCGGATGTATGACGCGATAAAGGCAGGGGGGCGGGCGGGGCCGATGGCTCATGAGATCTTTGACAAACAAGACGATCAGGAATTAAGAAGATGGTATTCCACCTTGACGCCCGAGGGGTTGGGGTCGCTGTTGGATACGCTACTTCAAACGCCAAGGCCATTTGAAGTAGAAGTGCAGGGCGATATGGGTGGCACAAGGACGATAAGGTATACGACGCAGCAATGCCATTTATTGCAGCAGCACGCGATCGAAATTATTTTGAGCTCCATCTATGAGAATGCCATGGCAGGCTCATACAATAAGACAGGCTATGAAAATCTGGCCTCGGCACAAGAGCGGTTTGGCAAAGCGGTACTGCGGTTTTCATCCTTTAACAAGCCGGAAAATCCCAGGTTTATTTATTGTGAAAATGTATACCGAATGAGTAATTTCATGGCGGCAAATGCCGGGAAGTTGCCTGCGGATAATAGAATGCAAACAAGATATTTTTCCGCAAGAAAAATATTAGGCGAAGCGATGGATACTACCTGTGATTTTGCATCAATGACAAAATTCTGGAACCCAGATGCAGGGACGGAGCTGGCACTATGGCCAAAATATTGATTGTCTCAGTGAAATTAACCGGCCTACTGTTGCTGTTTAGTCATTGTGCCTGGGCTCAATTAACGCCAGAGCAAGAAGAGGCGCGAAGCCAAGGTTTATTTTTCTTAAATATGATCAAGAGTGCAAAGGCAAGCCCTTTTCTTGAAGTGTCAGCCGAGGCTGGGGATACGGAGTCACAGTATTACTTGGCTGAAATTATTAGGCGGAACCAAAAAGTTATAACACCGAAAGCTCAGAAACTGTACGAGGCCGCCGCCGAAAAAGGCGATATCTACGCCATGATGCGATTGTCCGATAAGGGTGACGACCTCTGCCACATCATGGAGAACTGCCCGCCGGATATAAAAACACCTCAGGCGTGGTTGGAAGCCGCTCGCTCACTGGCCAAAGAAAGAGCCGCTCAGGGGGATGGTGAAGCCATGCAGCAACTTTTTTTGATGACCAGTCATTTTGATTGGTTAATCAAAGCAGCGGAGTCCGGTTTTCCCGAGGCGCAGGAATGGCTCGGTTCTTTATACAAAGAAGGTGCAGGCACTTTCCTGATGCCCAGCAACCGGGAAAAAGAAATCGAGAAATGGTACAAAGCTTCGGCGGAAGGCGGCTATCCACCCGGTATGAACAGTTACGCCGATCTGCTGAATAAGCGCGGAGACCGTCAAGGGTATGGTTACTGGATCGAGCAATCGGCCAAAGCTGGCCACTTTAGTGCAATGTCCGGCTACGCCGCGTGGACCGCGCATATGCCCGACGAAGTCGGCTATCCGCTTGATCTGATAAAAGCCTACGGTCTGACACTGCTCATGGCAGAAGCAGATCCCGGAAGAGGGCCGTCATCGCCGGGCTACGGAGGGCAGGTACTGCCAGAGGTCGCCGCCAAAATGACCGCCGAACAAATCGAAGCCGGAAAGGTCTACGCCAACGAGTGGGCGAAAACCCATCCGCCGCTGTCGAGATTCCCGCCTAAGTACGGATTTTAATAGTCGCTGGGCGCTTCATCTAAAAAATGAATCGCCCATTACTATGGATGGCAACTGCATGCATAAAATGTTTATTTATTTAACAAAGACAATCTTCACGCTATTCATCGTCTGTAACAGTGCCTGGGCTCAATTGACACCCGAGCAAGAGGATGCACGGGTTAAAGGCGTCTTTCTTTACAATATGGATGATGGCTATACATCTAAACCTTTTCTTGAAATAGCCGCAAACGCCGGGGATGGTGAATCTCAGTATTACCTGGCAGAACTTATACGACTTCGGAAAAAACATATCAGTACCGAGGCGCAAGCGCTGTACGAAGCTGCGGCCGAAAAAGGTGATGTCTACGCCATGATGCGATTGTCCGATAAAGGTGATGACCTTTGCCACATCATGGAGAATTGCCCGCCTGATATAAAAACACCTCAAGAGTGGCTGGAAAACGCTCGCTCACTTGCGAAAGAAAGAGCCGCTCAGGGGGATGGTGAAGCCATGCAGCAGCTTTTTTTGATGACCAGTCATTTTGATTGGTTAATCAAAGCCGCGGAGTCCGGTTTCCCCGAGGCACAGGAATGGCTAGGTTCTTTATACAGAGAAGGCGCAGGCACTTTCCTGATCCCCGGTAACCGGAAAAAGGAAATCGAGAAATGGTACAAGGCCTCGGCGGAAGGCGGCTATCCACCCGGCATGAACAGTTACGCCGACTTTCTGAATGCACGCGGAGATCGTCAAGGGTTTGCTTACTGGATTGAGAGATCGGCCAAAGCCGGAGACTTTGGTGCCATGTCTGACTATGCCGCTTGGGCGGCACATATGCCCGACAAGGTAGGGTATCCACTTGATCTGGTAAAAGCCTACGGGCTGACACTGCTCATGGCAGAAGCGGACCCCGGCAGAGGGCCTTCATCGCCGGGCTACGGAGGGCAAGTACTGCCAAGGGTCGCCGCTAAAATGACCCCCGAACAAATCGAAGCTGGCAAAGCCTACGCCAAAGAATGGGCAAAGACCCATCCGCCGCTGTCGAGATTCCCGCCTAAGTACGGATATTGATGCCAGCTGGACGTTCCCACACCAACGCACGTAGGACTCATCCTTAAACTTCGCAAGACAACTCTCTACCTGCGCCCCCCTCATTGAAACCGCTCCTGTGTCGCCGCATCTTGCAGTTCTTCTGAACGTTTTTGTAGGCGATACCCTGCCATGTCAACGGCCAAACACCCTGTACTTGATAAAACCGAACCTTTGCGCGCCGCCGCTAACCAACAGCAGTTGGGGTGCCTGGAAAGTACGTGGCTGGGCTGGAACGAGCTGCATCGTTTTGTCTGTTCTAAAGGGCATGTTTTTCTCAAGACCCCGAGGCGGATGAGCCGATGCCAGGAGAGTTGTCAGGCGTGCATTCAGGATCGCTTTACGGCGCGGGTGCGCGCCATTGCTCAGGAAGCCGGGGTGACCTGGCTGGATGAGCGGTGGCTGGGTTATGGCGTGCCCCATAACTTTCGTTGTTCGCAGGGGCACACGTGGCAGCGTAAATCTTCGACCATGGGCTTGTACCCTGATTGCAGCCTCTGCAAACGAGACAAGGCCAGAAACCTCAAGGGGTTCTCCGACAGCCTGACCCGTTTGCAGCAGATCGCTGCGCAGCACGGCGGGGTATGTTTGGCTGATGCTTACACCAGCACACGTCAACGGTATGGTTTTCGCTGTGCCCAGGGGCACGTCTGGGAGTCTTTAGGCGTCAATGTCATGGGCGGCGCGTGGTGCCGTGAGTGTGCGATCCAGCCCAGACTTATCCATGAAAAGGGGGTGGACGGACTGGTACGGTTGCGTGAAATGGCCGAACGCCATGGCGGGGTCTGCCTTGACCAAGAGTACCGGGGTGTAAAGCATCACTATCGCTTTCGTTGCCGTGTCGGGCATGAGTGGACGAGGTTGGGATCGAGCGCCTTGCATGGCAGCTGGTGTGTTAAATGCCACCTGAAGGCGAAGACGCTGACCCTCGATGACGCGCATCGGGCCGCAGCGGCGAAAGGCGGGAAATGTCTGTCCACTGAGTATGCAAATGCTCAAATTAAGCTTCAGTGGCAATGCCAGAACGGGCATCGCTGGCTTGCCCCGATGGCGACTATCAGACAGGGTGGTTGGTGTAAGCGGTGTCCAAAGAGCAGGCTAAGCCTCGACGATGCTCATCAGGGCGCACGAGCAAGAGGCGGGGAATGCCTGTCCACCGAATACGTCAACTGCCACACAAAAATGCATTGGCTGTGCGAGCGAGGGCATAGCTGGCACACCAACCTGTCACTCATACGTAATGGCCATTGGTGCCCTGAGTGCTCTTATATGGCAAAGGTCACGACGCTGAAGACCATGAAGCGTTATTTGTCGGCCAAGTAAGGGCGGGTGATGTGGCGGTGAAGGGGGCGGGTCGGCGTGCACCGGGTTGGCCACGTGTCAGACCGGCTTGGTCATCACACTCTTGAACAATTCCGACTCGATAAAGGTCTGTAACCAGGCCTGCAGGCGAGGATAGGGGCTTTGCCAGAACCAGTCCGGGTCGACGTAGCAGAACTGCCTCACAAAGGGCGCGAGGGCGATGTCGGCAAGGGTCAGATGCTCGGCGACCAGAAACGCTTGCTGTAGCAGGCGCGCTTCGAGCTTTTGCAAAAACAGCGCACCGAGGTCGCGGTAGTGTTCCTGCGAGTGTTCAGGATGACGGACCGCGTATTTGTAGCGATCCAGATGAAGCTTGAATACCTGATCGTTTTCTTCGATCAATGCCCCGATGTCTCTCCGGGCCTGCGGGTCATTCGCCAGCAGCCAGTCATCGGGGTCGTTGAGCGCCAGTGCCCAGCGCATGATGCCGAGGCTCTCGTCGATCACGCGTCCGCCCTCACAGATCAATACGGGCACAGTGCCTTTGGGTGAACAGGCGAGCATGTGCGGCGGCTTTTCTTTGAGGCTGACTTCGCGAATTTCCAGTGCGCAGCCTGCGTAAAACAACGCCATGCGCGCACGCATGGCGTAGGGGCAGCGCCGGAAAGAGTAAAGAATCGGCGTCGCGGTGTTCACGGCGCTCAACAACGGGTCTCTTTACGCTTCGTCAGTCAGTTGGCCGCAGTCGGCGATCACGACTTTTTTGCTGGTTTTGCCTGATTGCGAGCCCAGTGCTTCGATGGCTCTCACGACGTCCATGCCTTCGATGACTTTACCGAATACCACGTGCTTGCCATCCAGCCAGCTGGTGACGATGGTGGTGATGAAGAACTGGCTGCCGTTGGTGTTAGGGCCAGCGTTGGCCATGGACAGGTCGCCTGGCTCGGTGTGCTTCAGGGTGAAGTTCTCGTCCTTGAACTTTTCGCCGTAGATCGACTTGCCGCCGGTGCCGTTGTGGTTGGTGAAGTCACCGCCTTGCAGCATGAAGTCTTTAATCACGCGGTGGAACGAAGAGCCCTTGTAGTGCAGGCCGTCGCCTTTTTCGCCGGTGCACAGGGCACGGAAGTTCTCAGCGGTTTTCGGTGTCACGTCGTCGCGCAGTTCCATGACGATGCGGCCCAATGGCTCGTCGTTGGCGGTGATGTCGAAAAATACTTTTGAATTGGACATGGGATCTACCTTCTTGTCTAAATTGGCGCGACGGGGCGCGCCGTGGGTGTGCAGGGTACAGAAATTCCGCTTGGCGGTTTTGTCTGACTCAGAAAATGGGGGCTGCCTGCAGGTTTATCAATTGCTGACCTCAATCGTACTCAAGCCATTGCCCTGACGCCGCACCTGAATTTGTACCGGGATTCGCTCATGCATTTCCTGCACATGGGAAATCACCCCCACTTTACGCCCTTGGGCTTGCAGGCCATCGAGGGCATCCATGGCCAGTTGCAGGGATTCCGGGTCGAGGCTGCCGAAGCCTTCGTCGATGAACAGGGATTCGATTTTCAGCGTGCTCGAGGCCATTGAGGCCAGGCCCAGGGCCAGGGCCAATGACACGAGGAACGTCTCGCCGCCGGACAACGAATGCACCGAGCGCAGTTCGTCGCCCATTTCGGTGTCCAGTACCAGTAAGCCCAACATACTGCCGCCGCGTTTCAGTCGATAGCGGCGTACCAGTTGGCGCAGTTGCGCGTTGGCATGGTGAACCAGCAGGTCAAGGTTGTAGGCCTGAGCGATCTTGCGAAACTTGTCGCCTTCGGCCGAGCCGATCAGCGTGGCCAGACGCGCCCAACGTTGATACTGGGCATAGGCGTCGGCAATCTGTTGCGTCAGTGCCTGGTTGGCATCCTGCCGGCGTTGATCGTCGGCTTGCTGGGCACGCAGGTCGGCGTTGAGGTGTTCACTAGCAGCGAACAGACCTTGTAACTCGCTCAACGCGCTGTCCAGTTGCTCGGCGTCAAGGTTGCCGTTGTGTTGCGCCTGATGGCTGTGCAGGCGCTGTTCACGCTCGTGCAACCGGACGTTGGCTTGTTCGATGGCTTTTTCGCTGTGCTGCAGGTGTTGGCGCAGGTGGCTGACGCGCTCATCGTCGACGCTCAGTAACTGTTCGAGACCCCTGTCATCCAGTTCGCTATGGCGGCTGCGCCATTCAGCAATCCTGGCGCTCAGTTCGCTGCTTTCTTGTTCCAGGCTTTGCAGGCGCTCTTGCTTGGCCTTGAGTTCGGCGGCGAGTTGGATCAGTTGGCTATGCACGTCCTGCAACGCTTGGCCGGCTGCGCTTTCGGCGTGACGAGCCAGTTCGACGGCGTGCTCCAGCTGTTGCTGCCAGCGTTCAGCACTGCGCTGTTCACCGGCTTGGCCGCCCAGCAGTTCAGAGAGTGTTTGCTGACCGGTGTGCTGTTCATGGGTGAGGGCGGCGAAGCGTTGTTGCAGTTCCTCTAGATGCTTGACGCGAGCCTGTTGCTGGAACTGCTCCTGCTCGATTTTTTGCTGGCGCCCACGCTGTTCAAGCTGCTCATCGCGTTGCTGCTCAAGTTGATCCAGACGCTGGGTCACCTGCTGGTCGAGCTGCATGACCGTCACCGCAGCCTCGTTGCGCAAGCCATTGAGGATCTCGGCGGGCAGCAGCGGGGCGAAAACCGCCAACTCTTCTTCCAGGCGCTCACGGTCGCTGGCCAGTTGCCGCTGCTGTTCGGCCACGTGTTGGGTGGCGGTCTGGCTGGCCTCGGTGGCGGCTTGCAGTTGTTGCTGCAGGCGCCCGGCGTCGTGTTGCAGCGTGAGTAAGGCACTCTGGCGCTGCTCATCCTGGGTGATATTTTGAGACAGCTGACTTAATTGCTGGCTCAACCAACCGTCGCGCTTGGCCGCGTCCTGTTCCAGGAGTCGAGCGCTGAGCGGGTGAGCTTCAAGGCTCGGCGCTAAGGCGTGTTGCTGCGCTGTCAGTTGCTCCTGCTGGTGCAGGAATTCTTTTTGCTGAGCAATCAATCCGCTGACGCTGGCGCGCAGATCGACCAGCTTTTCCTTCAGCACGTCTACGGCTTTCAGGGCGTTGGCTTCTTCGCTTTCGTCATGCCGAGTCAGGCTTTGCAGCAGGGCCTCAGGCTGATGATAAGGATGCTCGTGACTGCCACACACCGGGCACGGCTGGTCGTCCTGCAACTGTTCGCGCAGTTCCTCGACACTGGCGCTGCGGGCCAGGCGTTGGCGCTCCAAAAGTTGCTGGGTGACTGCCAGGGTTTGCTCGGCGACCTTGAGTTGATCCTTGGCCTGAATCCCCTCACGGTTGAGGTCTTCGCGTTGTTGCTGGGTATTCTGTTGTTTCTGGGCAAGCTCCAGCGCGCGCTTGTCGAGCGTCTGCTGCCCGGTCCATAAACGCGCAAGGTCTTCGAAGGCGCGTTGCTGTTTGCGATTGTCTTGCAACAGGCTGCCGAGGATCTGGATTTGCTCGCTGACGGCCGGGGCTTCAGCACCGGCCTCGCGGTACAGCAACTCCAGGGCGCTGCGTTGCTCGGTGAGGTGTTGGCTGGCGCTGGCGGCACGCAGCTCAAGCTGCGGCAACTCGATCTGCCCCTGTTTCAGGCGGCCACCGATCTGCATCAGTTGCTTCAGGCGTTCCCGGTAGGCATTCCAGGCTTCGCTGAGTGGGGCCAATACGCTGCTCTGCTCCAGCTCTGCGGCCATTCGCTCCAGTCGCTCGGCCACCTGGTGTTGTTGGTCGAGCAAACCTTGCAACGCGCTTTGGCCCTGCGTGCACTGTTGATCAGCCAGTTGCTTGAGCTCAGTCGCCTGGCTTAGCTCCTGAGTCAAACGCGCCACCGTGCTTTGGGTTTCGAAGGCTTGACGCAACAGCGGTGCAGCGTCGGTCTGCTGCTTCTGCGCGCTGAGTAGCGCGGCGTGGGCATCGACTTGAGCTTTCTCAAGCTGCGCCTGCTGGGCCTGACGCTCTGTCTGTTGCTGGTAATCCTGCTGAATCTGCGCCGCCAGTGGGCTGAGCTGGGTGTTCAGCTCGGCCTGACGGGCGAATTGGTGACGTTGCGGTGCCAGTTGTTCCAGCTGGGCCAGCTTCAGGCGCTCGGCGCTCTGGCCGTCCCAGTGCAATTGCGCCTGTTGCAGTTGGTCGGCGGCGCTTTGCTGCTCGTCCTGCAACTGGACCAGAACCTTGAGCCATTGATGCTGAAGCTCAAGCTGCTTGAGTTGCGCTTGTTGGGTTTTCAGCTGTTGCTGGGCTTCGTTGAAGCGCTGGTCGAGTTCGGCGCGGGCCTCTGGCGCTAGTGGTGTTACGCCCGTGGCCAGTGCTTTTAGATCGTCATGGACCTTTTCCGCTTCCTTGCTCTTGCTGTAGGCGCGCCGCCCCAGTTGGCTGTAAATCGCGGTGTCGGTGAGCTTTTCCAGCAGTTCGCTGCGCTCTTTGTCATCGGCCTTGAGGAAAGCGCTGAACTCGCTTTGCGCGAGCATTACGGCGCGGGTGAACTGTTCAAAGTTCAGCCCCAGACGTGCTTCAAGCAGGGTTTTGTATTCGGTTTTGTTCTGGCTGCTCAACACCTGTTCGCTGTCCAGATCGGTCAGGGTCTGGCGGCTGGCCTGGAGTTTTTTGCTGGCGTTATCCCGTGCGCGGTTGGTTTCCCAGCGGGCGCGATAACGACGATTGTCGATGCCGACGAAATCCACTTCGGCATAACCGCTGCCCGTACCACGACGCAGCAAGGTGCGCGGGTCGTTGGTACTGATATCGCCGTCGATTTCCGGCACTTTGGATTGACCGACATTGTTCAGACGCGGGATGGCACCGAACAGTGCCAGGCACAGGGCATCGAGCACCGTGCTTTTCCCGGCCCCGGTTGGCCCGGTGATGGCGAACAAACCGGCGCTGGCCAGAGGTTCGGCGGTGAAATCCAGCTCGAACGGGCCAGCCAGGGAGGCCAGGTTTTTCAGGCGAATGGCGAGAATTTTCATGGCTGCTCGCTCTCCAGTTGTACGTCCTGCAAGAGCGTGGCGAAGTCCTTGAGGGTTTGGTCGTCGACCTCGCTGCCGTAGCTGTCCTGCCAGGCGCGGCTGAACAGCTCTTGCGGGCTGAGTTGATCCAGGTCGATCAGGCCATTGCCGTTGTCACCACCCTCGACGCCGTTGCCCGCGTATTCGACGGCGATGCGCACCAGACGCACGGCCTTGCCTTGCAGGACGGTTTCGATTTGCTGGCGCAGATCGGGCTGTGGCTCGTCGAGGCGCACCCGAACTTCCAGCCAGGGTTGGCGCTCGATGTCCGCCAGCAGATCAACCGCGGGCAACGATGCCAGTTGCACCAACAGTTCGGCCAGGGGGGCCGGGCCGACGCGTTGTAGATTGACTGCGCGAGGAATCAAGCAGGGTTCAACGCTGATCAGTTGATCGCCGTCGCAATTGATTTCGAGGATCTGATGTTGATAGCCGATTTCCGAAAACGATAGTGGGATCGGCGAGCCGCTGTAGCGGATGCGATCTTCACCGTTGACCTTCTGCGGTTTGTGCAAGTGTCCCAGGGCGACGTAGGTAATGCTCGGGCCGAATAGACTGGCGGGCAGGGCCTCTGCGTTGCCGATGATCAGGCTGCGTTCAGAGTCTTCGGACACCGAGCCGCCGGCCATGTGCGCGTGGCTAATGGCGATCAAGGCTTGCCCCGGCTGGCGCTTGAGGTTGGCGGCCTCGATCAGCAGCTCATGGACCCGGCCAATGCCGCGCAGGTAGTCGTCGCCCAAGGTGGCGCCCGTGACTTCGGCGGGCCGAAGAAAGGGCAGCGCCAGGCACCAGGCACCGATGTCGCCGTTGGCCTTGGGTAACGGCAGCAGCAGGCGTTCGGCATCCAGTTGCCCGTCATCGAGCCACAACACGCGCCCCAGAGCATGGGTGCGCAAACGGCGCATCAACGGCGCAGGCAGTTCGATGCGCGAGCCGGAGTCGTGGTTGCCGGCGATCATCACGATGGTCAGCAATGGCTGCTGTTCATGCGCATTGACGATGAAGTCGTACAGGCGCTCCTGGGCTTTGACCGGCGGGTTGACGGTGTCGAAAATATCCCCCGCGATCAGCAGCACATCAGGCTGACGCTCGATCAGACGGTCCAGCAGCCAGGTCAGGAAGCAGGCGTGTTCGAAGTCTCGCTCCTGGCCATGCAGGTTCTGGCCGAGGTGCCAGTCGGAGGTATGGAACAAACGCATGGGGAATCCTTGTACAACCTGTAGGAGCGGACTTGTCCGCGAAGAGGCCGGGTCAGTCAATGAAGATCGAATAAAAACCGCAGATATTCAGCATTATTTCGGGTACAACGGTGGCAGGCTGGTGTCGGTTGCCGGGTCTTGACCCCGCTCACCGGCAGGCAACGTACGCACGGCGCGCCACAGCTCTTCGCCTTGCCAATACTGTCCGGCCTCGCTGTACAGCGCGCCGTTCAGGCCGTCTAGGGCGTCGGACAAGGGCACGAAGCGTGCTGCCATGTCGGCCAGGGTTTCCGGTTGTTGGCGAGCCCAGGCATCCAGAGCTTGGCGGGTCGCCTGCGGATCGTTGGCCAGGCTGGCACGTTTGAGATCATCAAGTACGGTACGCGGGCTCGGACCCGCCTGCACAACCCGCGACACTGCCGGTTGCCAACGCGCGCGCCACCATAGGCCAAAGCCGAGCAGGGTGGTGCAGGCCAGAAACACTGTACTCAGTTGCCAAGGCCACAGCGACGGCCCGACGAGGGGCAGGCCGTTCGCGCTGTTGCTCACCGGGGTATCCACCGACAGGCTTGGGTTGTCAGCCACCAGCAGGGTGCGCGCCGGGAGACTGCTGTGTTCCAGATGATCTTCGCGGGTATTCCACCAAGCCACGTCCAACGCGGGCAGATCAATTGCGCCCGTGCGCGTTGGCACCCATGCCTCACGTTCTTCGCGAGTGCCGATCAAGCCACTGTCGCTGGACAGGTTGGCCAGGTGTGGCTGATCAGGATAACGACGCAGGCCAATGACGTCAGTGTCGGGCAGCGGCGGCAGTTGCGCGCTGGACAAGCCTTCGGCCTTGAGCGTCAGGGTGCGGGTCAGGGAATCGCCGATATGGCCGTGATCCGGCTCCGGGCTCCAGGCTTCGCTCAGGGTCAAGCTGCGGGCCGGCAACCATGGGGTATTGGCAGGGTAGTCGGCGGGCTGAGGTTTGACCATCAGCGGGATTTCGGCGGAGCTGACGTGCACCAGTTTGCCAGGCTGGGGACCGGACGAATGAGTACCCTGAGCCGGCGCTATCTGGGCTTGAGCGTCCTGCACCAAGGTTGCACTGAATACTTGCGCGGGAATCAGCAGTTCACCACTGTGCTGTGGATAAATCGCGTAGCGTATCTCGATGACACCGTGGCGAATGCCGTTGATCAGCTTTTCATAGGTGCGCGAATCGCCGAGCTTCTCGATCCGCGTATCCGGGATTTGCAGCGGCGTGAGGTTGCTGTCGTCGAACAGCGCCACCGAGTGATAGACGCGCAGGGTCAGTATGGCCTGAGCCTGAACGTAGACGCTGTCCTGATCAAGGCTGGCGTCGATGAACACCGGTGCCAGCGTGCTTTGTGCCTGGGTTTCGCTTTGCACCACTTGCAACGTGATGGGCTGGCTTTTCAGCTCGCCCAGTTGCAACGAAGGGATGATCACGCTGCCGTTCTGCTTCGGCAGCAGGGTGATGATCCAGCGGGTAGTGGCCTGGGCGCCGCCATCAAGGGTAGTCAGATGGTTGATCTGACGCGTGCCGTGCACGTCGAAATCAGCGTCCAGCGGTGCGAGATCGGGTTTACCGAACAGGGTCACGTCGCTGGATTCCAGGGTCAGCTCTACCGTCTCGCCGGAGTTCAGTCGCGCGCGGTCAACGCTGGCCAGCAGCTCGCCAGCCTGAGCCGAAAAGGCCACAAGGCACAGCATGAGGCTGATCAATAAAGTGTATGGGCGACTCATCGGGTCGGTTCCTGATGCTGTTGCTGTTCATACCAAAACTTACGTCGCAACAGCTCACCGGGATCGTCCGGGATCTGTCGCAGCCATTGTTCCAGCGCTTGTCGGCGCTCGCCGTCGAAGGCAGTGTCGGCGGGTTTGATTGGCGGTCGGGTGGTATTTTCATCGCCCAATTGTGAGCCTGGAACGTCATTGCCACCCGCCGGGCTGTTCGGGCTGCCAGTGATGGAATGGTTATCGGTGGTGGTGTCCTCACCTGACGGGGACGATGGCTGATTCGGATTTTGCGGTGCGGTCGTCGCGCTGGCCTGCGGGCTTTGCTCTGTGTTGTCTTTTTTGCTGTCGGCCGGTTTGCTGGTCTCGTTGGTCTTTTGCTGTTTATTCTCCTCCAGCAAGCGTTCGACCAGTGCCTTGTTTTTCAAGGCCGGCTGCAGATCGGGTTGGCGCTCCAGTGCTTGCTCATAGGCATCCAGCGCAGCTTCCAGTTCGCCAGCCTTGGCCAGCGCATTCCCGCGATTGTAATGGTCGGCGGCGTTGTTGCCTTCAGAAAATCGCTGAGCGGCGGCGGCATAGTCACTGGCCTCATACAGCGCTACGCCTTGCCATTGCCTGTCCTGAAAGTGTTGCGCGGCTTCGCTGGGACGGTTTTGCTCGAGCAAGTGTTGGCCCTGTTGGTCGGGCCGCAACCACAGATCGTTGAACTCGAAGGCATAGCTGGGCTGCGGCAGCATGAACAGCAGCGGCAGGCACAACAACCAACCCCGGCGTCCGGCGCAGGCTGCGAGTAACAATAACGGCAGCAGCAGCCATGGACCCTGGTCGTCCCAGGTGTCCAGATGCACGGTCTGGCCATTGCTGCGCAGGGTTTGCGGACTGTCGAGCAGGCCCAGATCTCGCAGGTCTGAGTCATCCAGGCGTGCCTGGCGGTAGCGTCCGTCGAGCTGGCTGGCGAAGTCCTTCAGGCTCTGGTTGTCCAGGCGCGCCAGCAGAATCGCGCCTTGTGGGTCTTTGAGAAAGCCGCCTTTTTCTTGCGCGACCGGCGCGCCGTCAACCGTGCCGATGCCGAGGATCAGCAGCGGTACTGATTGTCGGTCTAACGCCTGGCGGATGCCTTGGCGTTCCTGCTCGCTCAATGACGATCCGATCAACAGTAAGCGGCCCTGGCCCTGCGCACCCTGCTTGAGCAGGGCAAGCGCCTTCTTCACCGCAAGGTCGGCGCGGTGGCCGGCTTCAGGCATGATCGATGGCTTGATCGCGTCGAGCAGGTTACGACTGGTGGCCAGGTCGTCAGACAACGGCACCAGCGTGTGAGCGCTGCCTGCGTAGACGATGATCGCGGTCTGTGAATCGCTGCGGCTCTGCAACAGGTCGAGCAGTTTGCGTCGCGCCTGCTCCAGGCGTGTTGGCGGGGTGTCGGTGGCGAGCATTTCCGGGGTCAATTCCAGCAGCACCACCAACGGGTCGGCGGGCTTCTGGCTGACGTGTTCAACGCGCTGCCAACTCGGCCCGAGCAATGCCAGCACAGCGAGGGTCCAGGCCAGGCCTAGTGCGACCCATGGCAATTTACTGTCGCGACCACTGCCGCCACCGAGCAACACGGCGTGGAAGGCCGCTGGCAGAATCATCTGCCAGCGTCCCGCACGCTTTTGTCGATGCCAGAGTTGCCACAGCAGCCAGCCCAGCAGCGGCAATAACAGCAACCACCAGGGCCGGAGCCAATGCGGCCAGAGCGCGATCATCGACGTCTCCGCAAACGCTTGAGCCGCTGGCGCCATTGCTGATTCGATGGCAGGAAAGCTTTCTGTTTGAAGAAGCGTTGCAGCACGTTGTTCGGAAAGCGTTCGCGGACCACCAACAACAGGCTCAATAGCAGCGCGCCAGCCAGCGGCCAGTGATACAACGCCTGTGCCGGGCGCGCCTGGGTCGGTTGTTGGGCGACAGGTTCCAGCGTATCGAGGGTTTGCCTGATCTTCTGCAATTGTTGGCCATCGCTGGCGCGAAAGTATTGGCCACCGCTAATCTCGGCGATTTGCTTGAGGGTGGGCTCGTCCAGGTCCATGCTCGGGTTCAGGCCGAGCATGCCCAGAGCACCGCTCTGTTCCGGGTCCGCACCCATGCCGATTGGGTAGATTTTTACGCCTTCAGCGGCCGCCAAACGGGCAGCTGTCACCGGATCAATTTCGCCGGCGTTGTTGGCGCCGTCGGTGACCAGCACCAATACCCGGCTTTGCGCAGGGCGCTGACGCAGGCGCTTGAGGCCCAGGCCAATGGCGTCGCCGATGGCCGTGTTTTTTCCGGCGATGCCAATCCGCGCTTCATCCAGCCAGATACGCACGGTGTGTCGGTCGAAGGTCAGAGGTGACTGAAGATAGGCCTTGCTGCCAAACAGGATCAGGCCAACACGATCACCTTCACGACTTTCGAGAAAGTCTCCCAGCAAATTTTTGACCAAGGTCAAGCGACTGACGTCATCGCCGTTCCAGTGCATATCGGGGGTGTCCATGGAGCCGGAGACATCGACGGCCACCAGCAAGTCGCGACCACTGGCAGCAATCGGCAACGGTTCGCCGAGCCACTCTGGACGGGCGGCAGCTATCAGCAACAACAGCCATAGCAGAATGAGCGGTGCCTGCTGCCGCCAGCCGGGCAAACTTGTTCGCGCCCGACGCCCGGCCAGACTTTCCAGTTCGCTGAGAAAACTGACTTTGAGCGCGGCCTCACCGCTGTCCGCCGCAGGCAACAGTACCCTCATCAGCCACGGCAGCGGCAGCAGGACGAAGATCCACGGCCAGGCGAACTCAAACATGTTTGCGAATCCAGGTGTCAACCGCCTGGTTCAGGCCGGTGATGGCTTTGTCATCAAGTTTGCATTCCGGTTTGTACGCGCCTTCGACCAGCACCATCCAGCGGGTCAGGCCGGCGGCGGGGCAGCGGTTGTCGAGGAAGGCCAGCCACTTGCGCCCGTTCAATGTGTGACTCTGGCTGTAGGGATAATGGTTGCGGCACAGGCGTTTGAGCAGCGCGTTGATTTGCTGTAGCCAGGCGCCAGCGGGTGCGCCGTCATAGGGCTTGGGCAGTTGGGCGAGTTCAGCCAGGGCCGCGACCCTTAATGGGTCCAGCGGTTGCTCGGCGCGGCTGATCTGGCGCTTGCCGGGCCAGTAGCGCCGCAAACGCCACAGGCCCCAAGCAGCCACTGGCAGCAACAGCAGCATTAACCACCAGCCCAGCGCGGGTGGCCAGAGGCTGACCGCAGCTGGGGATATCAGCGGTTGCAGTTGGTCCAGGCTGTTCATCGTTGTTTACCTGGACGCCGGGCGTTCAGGTATTCGCGCAGTTGTTCGACCATTTCGCTCTGCGTGCTCAGCGGCATCAACAACACACGAAGTTTTTGCGCGAGCAATTCCCAGCGCGCAACCCGGGCTTCACCCTGCGCGCGATAGGCCTGGCGCAAATCTGGTTTGAGGGTGTCGAGTTCCAGCTGCGCGCCTCGCTCGGCAAAGCGCAACAGGCCTGCTGCCGGCAAGGCGTGATCCAGTGGGTCGGACAGCGGCAACAGCAGCAGGTCGCAATGCCGGGACAGCAGACTCAGTTGCTGTTCGGCCGCGTCGGACAGTGCACGTTCATCACAGATCACGATCACCATGCTGCCGGGACGCAACACTTCACGCGCGCGGCGCAGGGCCGTGCCGAAGGCGTCGCGGTCGGCAGGGATTTCGGTATGCAGCGACTGGTTGACACGTACCAACCGGTTGAGCAACTGCAACAGGCTCTGCTTACTGCGCCGGGGTTTGATCTCATAGTGTTCGTTGTCGCCGAATACCAGGCCGCCGACCCGGTCGTTATGGCCCAGGGCGGCCCAGCCGATGAGTGCGGCAGCCTGGGCGGCGAGGACCGATTTGAACATCAGGCCTGAACCAAAAAACAATCGACGGCTTTGCTCCACCAGAATGAAGATGGGGCGTTCGCGCTCTTCATGGAACAGCTTGGTGTGTGGCTCCTGGGTGCGGGCAGTGACACGCCAATCGATGGTGCGCACGTCGTCGCCGGCCTGGTAAACCCGCACCTGATCGAAGTCCACGCCACGCCCGCGCAGTTTCGAGTGGTGCAGGCCAATCAACGGGCTGCGCTGGCTCGGCGTGGAAAACAGCTGCACTTCGCGCACGCGATGGCGCATCTTGATCAGCTCAGCGAGGCTGACGCGAATTCCCGGTTCGGCAATCGGTAGGGGTTGCATGGGGATCAGGCGACAGCCACGACGTCGAGGATGCGCTGGATCACGCGGTCCTGATCGATACCGGCGGCTTCCGCTTCGAACGACAGAATAATACGGTGGCGCAACACGTCGAACAGCACGGCCTGAATATCTTCGGGGCTGACGAAATCCCGACCGGCCAGCCAGGCATGAGCCCGGGCGCAACGGTCCAGGGCAATCGAGCCACGCGGGCTGGCGCCGTAAGCGATCCAGTCGGCCATTTCCGGGTCGAATTTGGCGGGTGTGCGCGTTGCCATCACCAGTTGCACCAGGTATTCCTCCACCGCATCGGCCATGTACAGCCCGAGGATTTCCTTGCGTGCGGCGAAAATCGCCTCTTGGCTGACCCTGCGCTCTGGCTTGGTCTCACCATTAAGTGCTTCGCCACGGGCCTGCTGGAGAATTTTGCGCTCGACTGCCGCGTCCGGGAAGCCGATTTTGACGTGCATCAGGAAACGGTCGAGTTGGGCTTCTGGCAGCGGATAGGTGCCTTCCTGCTCGATGGGGTTCTGCGTCGCCATCACCAGAAACAGCGGTGACAAGTCATAGGTGCTGCGTCCGACACTGACCTGGCGTTCTGCCATGGCCTCGAGTAAGGCCGACTGAACCTTGGCCGGTGCCCGGTTGATTTCGTCGGCAAGTACAAGATTGTGGAAGATAGGCCCCTGTTGGAAGACGAAGCTGCCCGTTTCCGGACGATAGATCTCGGTGCCGGTGATGTCGGCAGGCAGCAAATCGGGGGTGAATTGAATGCGATGAAATTGTGCTTCGACGCCTTCGGCCAGTTCCTTGATGGCTTTGGTCTTGGCCAGGCCGGGTGCGCCTTCGACCAGCATATGGCCGTCAGCGAGCAGGGCTATCAACAGCCGTTCGATCAGTTTTTCCTGGCCGAGAATCTGCGTTGAGAGAAAGGTTCGCAGCGCAATCAGCGCTTCACGATGTTCCATCGTTGACTGTTCCTGGCAGGGTGACCGACAGCGTCAAATGACACTGAGGTTGGGGGCGTTACTTTAATCCATCCGAGGCTGTGCCGACTAACGGCTATGGGCTTTTTTCTGGGATTATCAGATTAAGCCTGCAGCAGTCTCGGAATTGTCCTACATGTCGTGTCAAAGCCGTGTAGGAAATTGGTGCTGGATAGATTCTTATCGCAGCCTTGGCAGCGCCTACAACCGATAAAACGCTACCGCATTATCCCTAAGCACCAACCGTGCGCCCTGTTCGCCCACTGCATCGATCAGCAGCTCAATATCACTGGCAGCGAAAGGCCGTGGTGCGCGGGTAGAAGGCAGGTCGGTGCCGAACATCAAGGCATGAGGGTTGGCGGCGAAAATATCTTTGAGTGCGGCACCAACCGGGAAGTCCACCCGGCCAAAACCGCAGGCCTTGATGCGCACGCCCTGTTCGGCCAGGCGCAACACGCTGGGCAACCCTTCCATGCTCAAGCCCAGGTGGTCGATGCTGACCGCCGGCAATTGCAGCAGGCGCTTTTCAATCTCGGGCAGCTCGCGGGAGTCGATATACAGCTCCGAGTGCCAGCCCACTTGCTCGTGCACGCGCCTGGCCAACGCTTCCAGCTGGTCCAGTTGCTCCGAACCGCCGCGCTTGAGGTTGAAGCGCAGTGCATGCACGCCAAAGCCGTTCAGGGTTTTCAGTTCGGCGTTGGTCACGCTGCCTGGCAATTGCGTCACGCCAACGAAACCGGACCCCAGCCGATGCAGGGCGTCGAGCAGATAACCTTGATCGAAGCCCTGGAAAGAACCTGACACCACGGCACCGCCGGTTACGCCCAGTGAACGGGTGTGGGCCAGGTAATCCTCGACGGTAAAAGGATCGGGCAGATAACCGTTGTTGGGCGTCAGCGGAAAGCGCGAATCGATGATGTGGCAGTGGGCATCGAAAATGGAGAGGGTCATGGCAGGTCCAGTCTCAGTGTCAGTTAACGATCAAGCACGGTTGCTCAGGCAATTTCGCTGACGTAGGTGCCGATGTCTTCCAGAATAATCTGCAAGGTTTCTTCTACATCACGCAACTCGGACGCAGACGTCGTGTGACGGATTTCATAGTTGGCATGGCCGTCTAGCTGCTCAGCGTCGGCCGGGTCGATTTCGATCAACGCGCGTTCGGCGCTGAAGGTCACTTTCAAGTTTTTCAGGGTGAGCGTCTTGTCGTCACGGACGGTGATTTCCACCTGGTTCTCGTCAGGGAAACGGGTCAGCGAGAACAGATCGCCGGTTTCTCCGTGGCAGCAGAACAGGGCCATATCGTCGTATTCGTCATCGCATGGGTTGACGATGAGGGTGGTCGTGTTGATGTGCATAATGGTTTCCTGATCTATCGAGGCGGGCAGAACGCAATTTTGCCAGTCTCGGCGATTGTTTGTCGGTTAATTACACGCTATGCCCTAGCAGCCCGCTAGGTTTTTATTGGTCGGGGCAGGGGCTATAATGCTGGCCATTACACCTTCGTAATGCTTAAGAATGTTTACTCGATATGACCCTGATTGTTAGAGACAGCAATGGCACCCAACTGGCCGACGGCGATTCAGTGACGCTGATCAAGGACCTTAAAGTCAAAGGCACTTCGGTCACCCTGAAGCGCGGCACCATGGTCAAGGGCATCCGCCTGACCGATAACGAAGACGAAGTTGAATGCAAGGTCGAGAAAGTCAAAGGCCTGGTATTGCGTACCGAGTTCTTGAAAAAAGCCTGATCCCTGATCATCGGCTGCTTGTCCAGGGGTGCGCGATCGCACCCCATGACGTTTTATCCGCAAACGCCCCCGCTTTACCCTGCTGGCTGTGATCCTTTTCTCAGTGTCGGCAATTCCTGCCCTCGATCGTTCAAGAATGCCTCATCCGGTGTCGACCTCTATTTAACGGGGATTTCGCGCGCGTGTTACGTGCCGATGACCGAATATGTCGCAGCACCGCAAGCAGGGCCGGGCCCGCTGTCGTTAAGCTTCGCAGCAGGATGGACACCTCTAAAGACACAGCCTGCCTGGGCAGTCGTTTTTGTAGATGCCCATTTTCTTCATGAGGGTTCATTCCCGAGAAAATGAATGTGACTACCCGATCGTGACGAGCGTTTGTTCTTTAGCTTCACTACCCTGTCATGCTGTGCTGCTTTTGTTTGAATCCCAGCACGCGTGATGGCCTTCCCCGGAAGGGGATGCGACGCTTCCACCAATAAAAGCCCAAGCGGAGTACCACAGATGGCGTTCTTCACCGCAGCCAGCAAGTCCGACTTTCAGCACCAACTGCAAGCGGCACTGGCGCAGCACATCAGTGAACAGGCACTGCCACAAGTGGCGCTGTTCGCTGAGCAATTTTTCGGCATTATTTCCCTAGATGAACTGACCCAGCGCCGGTTGTCCGACCTGGCCGGTTGCACCTTGTCTGCCTGGCGACTGCTTGAACGTTTTGAACATATTCATCCGCAAGTGCGGGTATACAACCCCGATTACGAACGTCATGGCTGGCAATCGACTCACACCGCGGTCGAGGTTCTGCATCACGATCTGCCGTTTCTGGTGGACTCGGTCCGTACTGAGCTGAACCGTCGCGGTTATAGCATTCATACCCTGCAAACCACCGTGCTGAGCGTGCGTCGCGGCAGCAAGGGCGAATTGCTGGAGTTGCTGCCCAAGGGTTCTCACGGCGAGGACATCCTGGAAGAGTCTCTGATGTATCTGGAGATTGATCGCTGCGCCAATGCCGCCGAAATGAATGTGCTGGTGCGTGAGCTGGAGCAAGTGCTGAATGAAGTGCGGGTCGCGGTCGCTGACTTCGAACCGATGAAGGCCAAGATCAGCGAACTGCTGGCGGGTGTCGATACCCTTGAGTTCGCCGTTGAAGAAGGCGAGAAGTCCGAGGTCAAGGTCTTCCTGCAATGGCTGGTGGACAACCACTTCACCTTCCTTGGCTACGAAGAGTTCGAAGTCCGTAACGACAACGGCGGCGGCTACCTGGTGTATGACGAGTCGTCCTTCCTCGGTCTGACCAAGCTGCTGCGTGCCGGGTTGACCAAAGAAGACCTGCACATCGAAGACTATGCAGTGAATTACCTGCAAGAGCCGATGTTGCTGTCGTTTGCCAAGGCCGCACACCCAAGTCGTGTACATCGCCCTGCGTACCCGGATTACGTGTCGATCCGCAAGATCGATGCCGCCGGCAACGTGATCAAGGAATGCCGCTTCATGGGTCTGTACACCTCTTCGGTGTACGGCGAGAGCGTGCGTCAGATTCCTTACATTCGCCGCAAGGTTGCCGAAGTCGAGCGCCGCTCCGGTTTCGACGCCAAGGCGCATCTGGGTAAAGAGCTGGCGCAGGTGGTGGAAGTGCTGCCGCGTGATGACCTGTTCCAGACCCCGGTGGACGAGCTGTTCAACACCGTGATGTCCATCGTGCAGATCCAGGAGCGCAACAAGATTCGCGTGTTCCTGCGCAAAGACCCGTACGGCCGTTTCTGCTACTGCCTGGCCTATGTGCCACGCGACGTCTATTCCACCGAAGTCCGGCAGAAAATCCAGCAAGTGTTGATGGATCGGTTGAAGGCCAGCGATTGCGAATTCTGGACCTTCTTCTCCGAGTCAGTCCTGGCGCGCGTGCAGTTGATCCTGCGAGTGGACCCGAAAAGCCGTCTCGACATCGACCCGCAGCAACTGGAAAACGAAGTGGTGCAGGCCTGCCGTTCGTGGCAGGACGACTACTCCAACCTCGTCATCGAAAGTTTCGGCGAAGCCCATGGCACCAATGTGCTGTCGGACTTCCCGAAAGGCTTCCCGGCCGGTTATCGTGAGCGCTTCGCTGCGCATTCGGCCGTGGTCGACATGCAACACTTGCTCAGCCTGACCGAAGCCAATCCGTTAGTGATGAGCTTCTACCAGCCACTGGCGCAGGCCGGTAAGCAGCAACTGCATTGCAAGCTGTACCACGCTGATACCCCGCTGGCCTTGTCCGATGTCCTGCCGATTCTGGAAAACCTTGGCCTGCGTGTGCTGGGTGAGTTCCCTTATCGCCTGCGTCGGAAAAATGGCCGCGAGTTCTGGATTCACGACTTTGCCTTCACCGCGGGCGAGGGTCTGAACCTCGACATTCAGCAGCTCAACGACACGCTGCAAGATGCGTTCGTGCATATCGTGAGCGGCGATGCCGAAAACGATGCGTTCAACCGTCTGGTGTTGACGGCTGGCCTGCCGTGGCGCGATGTTGCGTTGCTGCGTGCTTATGCCCGTTATATGAAACAGATTCGCCTGGGCTTCGACCTGGGTTATATCGCCAGCACCCTGAACAACCACACCGATATCGCTCGCGAGCTGACCCGGTTGTTCAAGACGCGCTTCTATCTGGCGCGCAAACTGACGGCCGACGACCTGGAAGACAAGCAACAACGTCTGGAACAAGCGATTCTGGCGGCACTGGACAACGTTCAGGTGCTCAACGAAGACCGCATCCTGCGTCGTTACCTGGACCTGATCAAAGCCACCTTACGGACCAACTTCTACCAACCGGACGCCAACGGTCAGAACAAGAGCTACTTCAGCTTCAAGTTCAACCCGCGCCTGATTCCCGAACTGCCCAAGCCGGTGCCGAAATTCGAGATCTTCGTCTATTCGCCACGGGTCGAAGGTGTACACCTGCGCTTCGGTAACGTCGCTCGTGGTGGCCTGCGCTGGTCTGATCGTGAGGAAGATTACCGTACCGAAGTGTTGGGTCTGGTAAAAGCCCAGCAAGTGAAGAACTCGGTGATCGTGCCGGTCGGCGCCAAGGGCGGTTTCCTGCCGCGTCGTCTGCCACTGGGTGGCGGTCGCGACGAAATCCAGGCCGAAGGCATCGCGTGCTACCGGATCTTTATTTCCGGCTTGCTGGACATTACTGACAACCTGAAAGAAGGCGCCCTGGTACCTCCGTTGAACGTGGTTCGTCACGACGACGATGACCCGTACCTGGTGGTCGCGGCGGACAAAGGCACGGCGACCTTCTCTGACATCGCCAACGGTATCGCCATCGACTACGGTTTCTGGCTCGGTGACGCGTTCGCTTCCGGCGGTTCGGCTGGCTACGACCACAAGAAAATGGGTATCACCGCCAAGGGCGCGTGGGTCGGCGTACAACGTCACTTCCGTGAACGCGGGATCAATGTTCAGGAAGACAGCATCACCGTGGTGGGTATTGGTGACATGGCGGGCGACGTGTTCGGTAACGGCTTGTTGATGTCGGACAAGCTGCAACTGGTTGCGGCCTTCAACCACCTGCACATCTTCATCGATCCTAATCCTGAGCTGGCCAACAGCTTCGTCGAGCGTCAGCGCCTGTTCGATCTGCCGCGTTCGGCCTGGACCGACTACGACACCAGCATCATGTCCGAAGGCGGCGGGATCTTCTCGCGCAGTGCGAAAAGCATCGCCATCAGCCCGCAGATGAAAGAGCGCTTTGACATCAGCGCCGACAAACTGACCCCGACGGAGTTGCTCAATGCGCTGCTCAAGGCGCCAGTGGATCTGCTGTGGAACGGCGGTATCGGTACCTACGTCAAGTCCAGCGAAGAAAGCCACGCCGATGTTGGCGACAAGGCCAACGACGCGCTGCGTGTGAACGGTAACGAACTGCGCTGCAAAGTCGTGGGCGAGGGCGGTAACCTCGGCATGACCCAGCTCGGTCGGGTCGAGTTCGGCCTCAACGGCGGCGGCTCCAACACCGACTTCATCGACAACGCTGGTGGTGTGGATTGCTCCGACCACGAAGTGAACATCAAGATCCTGCTCAACGAAGTGGTGCATGCTGGCGACATGACTGAAAAGCAGCGCAACCAGTTGCTCGAAAGCATGACGGACGAAGTGGGCAGCCTGGTACTGGGCAACAACTACAAGCAAACGCAGGCCTTGTCCCTGGCCGCGCGCCGCGCTTACGATCGGATCGCTGAATACAAGCGCCTGATGAACGACCTGGAAGCGCGGGGCAAGCTGGACCGTGCCATCGAGTTCCTCCCGGTCGAAGAGCAATTGGTCGAGCGGGTCGCGGCAGGCCATGGCCTGACCCGTCCTGAACTGTCGGTGCTGATCTCTTATAGCAAGATCGACCTTAAGGAATCGCTGCTCGAATCCCGCGTTCCGGACGACGATTACCTGGTCCGCGACATGGAGACGGCGTTCCCGCCATCACTGGCTGCCAAGTTCTCCGACGCCATGCGTCACCACCGCCTCAAACGCGAAATCGTCAGCACCCAGATCGCCAACGACCTGGTCAACCATATGGGTATCACCTTCGTTCAGCGGCTCAAAGAGTCCACTGGCATGAGTGCAGCCAACGTGGCGGGCGCTTACGTGATCGTGCGGGACATCTTCCACCTGCCGCATTGGTTCCGTCAGATTGAGGCGCTGGATTACAAGGTTCCGGCCGAAATCCAACTGGCCCTGATGGACGAACTGATGCGTTTGGGTCGTCGCGCCACGCGCTGGTTCCTGCGCAGCCGTCGCAACGAACTGGATGCTGGACGCGACGTCGCACACTTCGGTCCGCACATCGCCGCGTTGGGCCTCAAGCTCGACGAACTGCTCGAAGGCCCAACCCGGGAAGTCTGGCAGACCCGTTATCAGGCGTATGTCGAGGCGGGCGTACCCGAGTTGCTGGCGCGCATGGTTGCAGGCACCAGCCACTTGTACACGCTGTTGCCAATCATCGAAGCGTCGGACGTCACCGGGCAGAACGCTGCCGACGTGGCCAAGGCTTACTTCGCGGTGGGCAGTGCACTGGACGTGACCTGGTACTTGCAGCAGATCAGTAACCTGCCGGTGGAAAACAACTGGCAGGCCCTGGCGCGTGAAGCCTTCCGTGACGACATCGACTGGCAGCAACGGGCGATCACCGTGTCTGTCCTGCAGATGCCAAATGCTCCAGCGGATATCGAAGCGCGGCTGGCATTGTGGCTTGAACAGCACCTGCCGATGGTAGAGCGCTGGCGCGCAATGCTGGTCGAGCTGCGTGCGGCCAGTGGTACTGACTACGCGATGTATGCAGTGGCCAACCGTGAGTTGCTGGACCTGGCGATGAGTGGTCAGACTGTTGTGGTTTGATGGTTTGATGGTTTGAGTTGACGCGATAACAAGAAAGCCCTGCAGATGCGGGGCTTTTCTTTGTCTGGTAAGTCTGAGCTGACGCCTTCGCGAATGAATTCGCTCCTATCAAACAGACTTTTAATCTTTTAAAACAATGTGTTGGCGCTGGTCTTGATGTGTATATCCGGCATTTTGGTGTGCTGGAATTACGGTTCCGCTCTTACAGCGTGTCACCTTTTACAAACGCCGGAATGCCGGACCACAAAAAGGTAACCGAATGTATGGTCAGCCCACCTCCTGCAACCACGGGACGATGAGCGGTAAAGCAGGCTTGCAACTACGCGTCCCGCTGCGAAGGCGGCTTATCTGACACACCACTAAACCATCACACCACGCAAATCAAAACCAGCTTGCTGCGCGACAGCGCGACGTCGGAGGCGGGGCGACATCTCCTACAGAAAGGCAAAAAAAACCCCGTCACCAGGACGGGGTTTTTTCAACGCGGTGTTTCGTTACGCTTGAACAGCCGGGATATTGGCGTTCGCAGCAGCTTCACGGAACTCGGCGATCTGGTCGAAACTCAGGTAGCGGTAAACGTCCGCTGCCATGGTGTCGATTTCTTTCGCGTAAACCATGTATTCCTCAACAGTCGGCAGGCGACCAAGGATCGATGCAACAGACGCCAACTCGGCCGAGGCCAGGTAAACGTTCGCGCCATCACCCAGGCGGTTGGGGAAGTTACGGGTCGACGTGGACACAACGGTAGCGTTCGGTTCAACGCGTGCCTGGTTACCCATGCACAGCGAGCAACCTGGCATTTCCATGCGTGCGCCAGCTTTGCCGTAGATGCCGTAGTAGCCTTCTTCGGTCAACTGGTGCGCGTCCATTTTGGTCGGAGGCGATAGCCACAGACGGGTTGGCAGCGAACCTTCAACTTTCTGCAGCAACTTGCCGGCAGCGCGGAAGTGACCAATGTTGGTCATGCATGAACCGATGAACACTTCGTCGATTTTCTCGCCAGCAACGCTGGAGAGCAGACGAGCGTCGTCCGGGTCGTTCGGCGCGCAGAGCACAGGCTCTTTGATGTCAGCCAGGTCGATTACGATGGTTTCGGCGTATTCGGCGTCAGCATCGGCAACCATCAGCTCAGGGTTGGCAACCCAGGCTTCCATCGCTTGAGCGCGACGTTCCAGAGTACGAGCATCGCCGTAGCCTTCGCCGATCATCCAGCGCAGCAGGGTGATGTTGGAGCTCAGGTACTCGGAGATGGACTCTTTCGACAGCTTGATGGTGCAACCAGCAGCGGAACGCTCGGCAGAGGCGTCGGACAGCTCGAAAGCCTGTTCGATGCTCAGGTTGTCGAGGCCTTCGATTTCCAGGATGCGACCGGAGAATGCGTTTTTCTTGCCTTTCTTCTCTACGGTCAGCAGGCCAGCCTGAATCGCGTAGTAAGGAATGGAGTGAACGAGGTCACGCAGGGTAACGCCCGGTTGCATTTTGCCTTTGAAACGCACCAGGATCGATTCCGGCATGTCCAATGGCATAACGCCAGTGGCAGCAGCGAACGCGACCAGACCGGAACCGGCAGGGAACGAAATCCCCATTGGGAAACGGGTGTGCGAGTCACCACCGGTACCGACGGTATCCGGCAGCAGCATACGGTTCAGCCAGCTGTGGATGATGCCATCGCCCGGACGCAGGGAAACGCCGCCGCGGGTCATGATGAAGTCAGGCAGGGTGTGGTGAGTCTTGACGTCGATCGGCTTTGGATACGCCGCGGTATGGCAGAAAGACTGCATGACCAGATCGGTAGAGAAACCCAGGCAAGCCAGGTCTTTCAATTCGTCGCGAGTCATCGGGCCAGTCGTGTCCTGGGAACCGACGGTGGTCATCTTCGGCTCGCAGTACGTGCCTGGACGAACGCCGGCGACGCCGCATGCTTTACCGACCATTTTCTGCGCCAGGGTGAAACCCTTGGTGCTGGCAGCCGGTTGCTCAGGCAGTTTGAACAGGGTCGAAGGTGGCAGACCCAGCTCGGTACGGGCTTTTTCGGTCAAACCACGGCCAATGATCAGCGGGATACGGCCGCCAGCACGAACTTCGTCTAGCAGTACCGGGGTCTTCATTTCGAAGGTGGCCAGGACTTCTTCGCTGTTGTGCTTGGTGACTTTACCGGCGTGCGGGTAAAGGTCGATCACATCGCCCATGTTCATCTGGGAAACGTCGAACTCGATCGGCAAAGCGCCGGCATCTTCCATGGTGTTGTAGAAGATTGGAGCGATTTTGTTACCGAAGCAGAAGCCGCCGGAGCGCTTGTTCGGTACGAAAGGAACGTCGTCGCCGAAGAACCACAGCACCGAGTTGGTGGCTGATTTACGCGAAGAACCGGTACCGACCACGTCACCGACGTAGGCGATAGGGAAACCTTGGCCGCGCATGGTTTCGATCAGCTTCATCGGACCGGTTACGCCTTGCTCATCAGGCACGATGCCGTCACGGGCCATTTTCAACATGGCCAGGGCGTGCAACGGGATGTCAGGACGGGACCAGGCATCAGGTGCAGGGGACAGGTCGTCGGTGTTGGTTTCGCCAGTGACCTTGAACACGCGCAGGCTGATTTTGTCGTCCAGCGTAGGGCGCTTCTGGAACCACTCGCCATCAGCCCAGGATTGCAGAACACCTTTGGCGTGAACGTTGCCGTTCTTGGCTTTTTCAGCCACGTCGTGGAACGCGTCGAACATCAGCAGGGTGTGCTTGAGTTCTTTGGCAGCAACTGGCGCCAGTTCAGCGTCGTCCAGCAGATCAACCAGGGTGACGATGTTGTAGCCACCTTGCATGGTGCCCAGCAATTCAACGGCACGTTTTTTGTCGATCAGCGGAGAGGTGGCTTCACCTTTGGCCAGAGCGGACAGGAAGCCAGCTTTGACGTATGCAGCTTCGTCAACGCCTGGTGGAACGCGATTGGTGATCAGGTCGACAAGGAAAGCTTCTTCGCCAGCCGGGGGGGTTTTCAGCAGCTCAATCAGACCTGCGGTTTGTTCGGCGTTAAGCGGCTGGGGCACGATACCCTGGACGGCACGCTCTTCGATGTGTTTACGGTAGGCTTCAAGCACAGTTATTACCCTCATCAGTGGTCCCAAATGGGTGTCCGGGACGCTCATCCAGAAATTATCCGCACCCATGCGCTTTTTAGGCTTTTTGAGCCATTTGGCCGGGGAGTCGGTAATTTCTTACAGAAGCTGTTTTCAAAGTTTTACGCCTGCAGGACGGCTGATGAGTGTCGACACAAGATTTTTTCGAGAAGAAATTCTTGCGTCAACACCGGACTGCGGGGTTACTTGACTGTGCTCGTGACGCTTTGAAAACAGCTTCCAGCGGACATTGGCGCCTTAAAAGGCTCGCTGATTCTACGGCAAAAACTCGGCAAAAGTAAGTTAGACCCTGCATCTTCAGGGGTGACCCTCGTTAGACAAAGGGCTAACATGGCGGCCTGTTTCGCCTCTTGTCGTCCTCTTTACCATGCCCAAACACACCATCAAGACCCCCTGCATCGGCCTCTGTTCCACGGTTTACGGGGATCTGGTGTGCCGTGGTTGCAAGCGTTTCCACCACGAAGTGATCAATTGGAATGGTTACAACGAGGACGAGAAACGTGCGGTCTGGTTGCGCCTTGAACAACTGCTCGTTCAGGTCATGACCGCCAAGCTTGAAGTGTTCGACGCCACCAAACTGCGTCGGCAGTTGGAGCAACGCAAGATCCGTTTTGTGCCGCATCAGTCGGTCTATTGCTGGGCCTACCAACTGATCGTCCGCGGTGCGCGGGTTATCAGTCAACTTGAAGCGTATGGCGTGGTGTTGATGCCGGAGTTTCGCGGTTGGGCTCTGCCAGAATTGCGCGATGCGATTGATCGCGAATTTTTTCTGCTGTCAGAAGCCCATTACGAGCGGTACATCGCGCCTGGGTTTCTCAAGGATGCGTTTGGCGGGTGAGGCGGGGTGTCAGGTAGATCGCATCAAGCCATTCGCGAATAAATTCGCACACAGAAATAGGTGACCCCTGTGTGGAAGCAAATTTATTCGCGAAGGCCGTGTAACAGGGGCTAACGCTATCAGCCCTTGGCCGCCAGCGCTTCCAGGTGAGCAATGATCTCGTCGGTCTTCAATACCAGCACATCGGTTTCCAGTGAATCGAGCACTGCTTCGGCGGTGTTGCCGATCAGTGCGCCGGAAAAACCTGTGCGTGCCACGGTGCCGATCACGGTCACGACGGCGTTGAGTTTGTGCGCGGTATAGGGGATCAGTACGTCGGCCGGGCCTTCGGCAATGTGCAGGTTGGCATCATCGACGTCGAATTCGGATTGAAACGCCTGGCATTGCTCACGGTAGCGTGCCTCGATGGTTTCCTTGAGTTGAAACACTGGGTCGGTAGCCGACAGCATGGGGGAGGGATGCGCGGTGATGACATGCAGTTGGCCCTTGGCCAGGGCGGCGATGTCGAAACCGTGGTCCACGATACTGAAGTGCAGGGCGCGGTGCTCTTCATCGGAGTTGCCGACGTCGACTGCGGCGAGAATCACCCCGCCTGCCCATGGCGTCTTGGTTTTGACCATCAGTACGGGGCTTGGGCATAACCGCAGCAATTTCCAGTCATCTGGGGTCAACAGGGCTTTTTTCAGCGGGTTATCCGGGAAATGCTGCTTGATCACCAAACCGCAGCCCTGGATCTGCTGAACGTCGATGATGGTTTGATGCAGGCTATCGTGCCAGGCACTCTCGCTAGTGACGCTGAAGCCATCGTTGAGCAGGCTGCTCTCAAGTACTTTAAGCAGGGCCGAATGGTCATGCTTTTTGTCACAGACCAACAAATGCAGATGCGCTTGAGTCACACCCGCTATCAGTTTGGCGCGTTTGAGGGCCAGGCTGTCGGCGTGTGGGGGTTCGATTATCACGAGGATGCTGCGAATGGCTTGCATGGCTGGAATCTCCCTAAATGTGACTGACTATTTTCACAGCGGCTGGTTAGGCACAACTATAGTTGCACTCCACTGACTGGGTTGTTGATCCATATCAGGACAAATCTGCTGCAAGGCGCTGGTTCATTCGCGCTGCCCTCGTATAATGCTGCGCTTTGCCCACCCAGCCGTACTGTGAGCCTATGCAACTGAACCTAGAAGTCGAATCCTTCCTGCGTTGTCCCTTGCCCGACAGTCGGGTTATCGGGGGCTTCGATGCTGTCTGAAATCCATGATTTCCTAGGGTGCAAAACGCCAGCGGGCTGGATTGAGGCGGCGTTGCTCAATCAGGAAAGAATGCTGCTTGATCACAAGAATTGTGAGTTCAAGGCTGCCAGCACGGCCATGAGCATGATCGCCAAATACGGAGGGTATCCCGATCTGGTCATGATGATGTCGCGTCTGGCCCGTGAAGAGTTGGTGCACCATGAACAGGTTTTGCGCCTGATGAAAAAGCGCAAAATCGAATGGCGGGCCCTGTCGGCTAGTCGCTATGCCTCTGGGCTAAGAGCGGTCGTGCGTACCCATGAGCCGGTAAAGCTTGTTGATACGTTGGTGGTGGGGGCGTTTATCGAAGCGCGTAGCTGTGAACGCTTCGAGGCGCTGGTGCCGTATCTGGATGAAGAATTGGGCCGTTTCTATGACGGATTGCTGAAAAGTGAAGCCCGGCATTTTCAGGGTTACCTTAAGCTGGCCTACCAATACGGTGAAGCCGCTGACGTTGATCGCACGATCGAAAAAGTCAGGGCCGTCGAGGCCGGGTTGATCGAGAGTCCCGACGTCGAGTTCCGCTTCCACAGCGGTGTGCCGGGCCAGCAGCCCCGAGATTAAAGCCCCCGCAGTCGCAAACCTTTCTGTATGAGTACGCCCGTGGCGCGCCTTCGCGGTTTTTGATGAACGAATGCGCTGTGGGTGTCCAGGTCCATCTGTTGTTCGATAGAGTTATAAAAACGGCTGCTGGCCGTCCAACTAGTAAGCTTGCTAATTAATGCGTTGACATTCGCTGTCTAGGCAGTAACATCACACCAACTCTCTGCCTAAGCAGCTTTTTGGTGGTTCGATGAAGCACTTCACACCCGACAATTTTTACTCCGGCCTCATGGGCCTGCTGATTGGGCGCACGAACGCGCTCAAAGACCGCCTGCTGGACACTCATCTGGTGCCTTACGGGGTGACGGCATCGCAGTTTAAAGTGCTGATTATCATTGCTCAGTTTGCTACCGATACCCCGGCAGGGTTGTGCCGTCATCTGTCGCTCGACAGCGGCTCAATGACCCGCATGCTGGACCGCCTTGAGCAAAAAGAACTCATCACCCGCACCCGCTCTGACATGGATCGGCGTCAGGTGCATCTGGCATTGACCGAAGAGGGGCAAAAGCTCTCGGATCGGCTTCCGCAGATCGGCGCTGAAGCCCTGAACGATTTGTTCGGTGCGCTCGACCCCGCCGAGCTGGCAAGCCTTGAGCAGATTCTTACCAAGGTGCTGGTGGCGGCCGATGATCAGATCACCATTGGCCGTCTGTGCTTAAAAACGACAGGTGTGCAATGAGCAGCGTGACCTTGCGGACCTCATTGAGTCTGGTGTTTCTGGCCATGACCCTGGCCGGTTGCGCCAGTTACCGTGGTCTTGAAATCGAAGGCGTAAGTCTGGATGCGAAAAACCTGCAAGCCGCGCAGACCCTCAAGGGCGTGACGTTGTCGCCCGCTGCCTGGCCGAAAAGCGATTGGTGGAAAAGCCTCGGTGATCCGCAACTGGATGGGCTGATCACCGAAGCGTTGCGTGACAGCCCCGACTTGCAAGTCGCCAGCGCTCGGGCGCATCAGGCGACTGCCGCCGCGTATGCCGCCAATGCCGCGCGCATGCCGACTCTCGATGCCGAGGGCGGTGTCAGCCGTCAGCGTCTGGCAGCCGACCAGAGCCCTGCCGGGCAGGGCGGTACCTACGCCACCGTGCGTAGTCTGCAGGCGACCTTCAATTACAATGTCGATCTCTGGGGCGGCCAGCGCGCCACTTGGGAAGCGGCCTTGGGCCAGGCGCGTGCCGCCGAAGTCGATCAACAGGCTGCGCGCTTGACGTTGGCCGCCAATGTTGCTCGTGCCTACAGTGATCTGGGTCTGGCCCACGTGGTCTACGACCTAGCCGCCCAGGACCTGAAGCGCACCAAACAAATGCTCGATCTGGGCAGCCGTCGTCTCAATTCTGGAATCGACAGTCGCTTCCAGTTCCAGCAGACCCAAAGCCTGGAAGCCAACTCCGAAGAGCAGTTGATCGACGCAGGTAAACGTCTGCGCAGCGCGAAAATTGCCTTGGCGGTCTTGTTGGGCAAAGGGCCGGACCGCGGTAACGAGATCCAGCGTCCGAACATACTCAAGCCAAGTACCGTGGCCTTGCCACCGTCGTTGCCGGTTGATTTGCTCGGTCGTCGTCCGGACCTCGTCGCTGCCCGCTGGCGCGTTGAGGCGGCGAGCAAAAATATCGTTGCCGCCAAGACCACTTTCTACCCGAACCTGAACCTGAGTGCCGCTGCCGGTACCGAGTCGTTGCTGGGGGACGCGATGTTTGGCTCGGCCAGTCGCTTCTTCAACATCGCCCCGGCGCTGTCCTTGCCTATTTTCGACGGTGGTCGCTTGCGCGCCAACCTCGATGCTCGCGACGCCGATTACGACCTCGCGGTGGCGCAGTACAACCAAAGCCTGGTCCACGCGTTGGGCGACGTCAGCGACGCGCTCTCGCAACTGCGCTCTATCAGCGGCCAGATTGACGCTCAACAACGGTCAACCGACGCCGCCCAAGCTTCGTTCGACACGGCGACCCAGCGTTATGGCTCAGGGATCGGCAACCACCTCGATGTGCTGAGCATTGAACAGCAATTGCTCCAGTCACAACGCCAACTGGCGGATCTCAACGCCGAACGAATCGATTTGTCGATCCAGTTGATGCAGGCGCTGGGTGGAGGTTTTCAAGGTGAAAGCCAAGGCCAAACGCCCCCATCAACCGCTTCGCTGACTGAATAACTCAAGGTAATCGTCATGGCTACTGCCGCTACCGAAAATACGTCTTTACACGACCAAAAAGGTCAGAACGAAGCTCAAAACGAAGCTCGGGATCAGAACCCGCGCAAGCGTAAGATCTGGCTGCTGGTGGTCCTGATATTGGTGATCCTCGGTGGGCTGGGTATCTGGGGCTGGTATGAAATCTACGGGCGCTGGAACGAAAGCACCGATGACGCCTATGTGAACGGCAACGTGGTGGCCATTACGCCGCTGGTGGCCGGGACGGTGATCAGCATCGGCGCCGACGATGGCGATCTGGTCCGTGAGGGCCAGGTGCTTGTTCGGTTCGACCCCAGCGATGCCGAAGTCAGCCTGCAAAGTGCCGAAGCCAATCTGGGCAAGACGGTGCGCCAGGTGCGCGGCTTGTACAGTAATGTCGACGGGATGAAGGCACAGTTGGCTGCGCAACGGGCCGAGGTGCAGAAAGCCCGGGACAACTACAACCGCCGTAAAAATCTTGCCGCAGGCGGGGCGATCTCTCAGGAAGAGCTGTCCCATGCCCGCGATGATCTGACGACCGCGCAAAATGCGTTGAACAACGTCCAGCAGCAACTGGCTACCAGCTCCGCGTTGGTGGACGACACGGTGGTGTCTTCGCACCCGGATGTGAAAGCGGCTGCCGCACAGTTGCGTCAGGCTTATCTCGGCAACGCCCGTAGCACCTTGATTGCACCCGTCACCGGCTACGTGGCCAAGCGCACCGTGCAATTGGGTCAACGGGTTCAACCCGGCACTGCGTTGATGGCAGTGATCCCGCTGAATCAGCTGTGGATCGATGCCAACTTCAAAGAAACCCAACTGGGCAAGATGCGCATCGGTCAGCCGGTGGATATCGAGTCTGACCTGTACGGCAGTGACGTGAAGTTCAGCGGCACGATTGACAGCCTGGGTGCCGGTACGGGTAGCGCGTTTGCCTTGCTGCCAGCACAGAACGCCACGGGTAACTGGATCAAAATCGTGCAGCGCGTGCCGGTGCGGATTCATATCAACCCTGAGCAGTTGAAAGAGCATCCGCTACGTATTGGCCTGTCGACAGTGGTCAACGTCAATCTGCACGATCAGAGCGGCCCGGTATTGGCTCAGCAACCGTCGCAGAAGGCCTCGTTCAGCACCACTATCTACGAGGAACAACTGGCTGACGCCGACGCCCTGATTACTCGTTTAATCCACGAAAACAGCGCTACCAACAGTCGGACGGTTCAGCGCTGATTCGCCAATCCCTCCGCTCCGGCCCCATGGTCGGAGCAACGTTCAAGTTTTAAAGGATTCGCGATGAGCTCGACCGCCCCGGCCTCTTTTACGCCGCCCAGTTTGTTGATGTGCACTATCGGCCTGTCGCTGGCGACCTTTATGCAGGTGCTCGACACCACCATCGCCAACGTCGCACTGCCGACTATTTCCGGCAACCTGGGGGTGAGTTCGGAGCAGGGCACCTGGGTGATCACCTCGTTTGCTGTCAGTAACGCGATTGCGTTGCCGTTGACCGGTTGGCTCAGCCGTCGGGTGGGTGAGGTGAAGCTGTTTATCTGGGCCACCGTGTTGTTCGTGATGGCGTCGTTTTTGTGCGGGATTTCCCAGTCGATGCCAGAGCTGGTGGGTTTTCGGGTTCTGCAAGGTGTGGTTGCCGGTCCGCTGTATCCCATGACCCAGACGCTGCTGATTGCGGTCTATCCCCCGGCAAAAAGGGGGATGGCACTGGCATTGCTGGCGATGGTCACGGTGGTGGCGCCCATTGCCGGGCCGATTCTCGGCGGATGGATCACTGACAGCTACAGTTGGCCCTGGATTTTCTTCATCAATATTCCAATCGGCCTGTTCGCTGCGTTCGTGGTGCGTACACAAATGCGTGCGCGGCCGGTGGTTACCAGTCGCCAGCCCATGGATTACATCGGTCTGCTGACATTGATTGTGGGCGTGGGTGCGTTGCAAATCGTGCTCGACAAGGGCAATGATCTGGACTGGTTCTCGTCCAACTTTATCGTGATAGGTACCGTCATTTCAGTGGTCTTCCTGGCGATTTTCATCATCTGGGAAATGACTGACCGGCACCCCATCGTCAATTTGCGCCTGTTCGCCTTCCGTAACTTCCGCATCGGTACCATCACCCTGGTGGGTGGTTATGCTGGCTTCTTCGGTATCAACCTGTTGCTGCCCCAGTGGCTGCAGACGCAGATGGGGTACACCGCGACCTATGCAGGGCTGGCGGTGGCGCCTATTGGTATTCTGCCGGTGTTGATGTCGCCCTTTGTCGGCAAGTACGCACATAAATTCGACCTGCGACTGCTGGCCGGGCTGGCGTTTTTTGCGATAGGGCTGAGCTGCTTCGTGCGCGCCGATTTCACCAGTCAGGTTGATTTTGAGCATATCGCGCTGGTGCAGCTGTTCATGGGGGCCGGTGTAGCGCTGTTCTTCATGCCAACGTTGACCATCTTGCTGTCTGACTTGCCGCCTGACCAGATAGCTGACGGTTCCGGGCTGGCGACGTTTCTGCGTAACCTCGGGGGTAGCTTTGCTGCATCGCTCACCACCTGGATCTGGATTCGTCGGGCAAATCAGCACCATGCCTATTTAAGCGAAAGCATCAGCACCTACGAATCTGCGACCCGCGACGCCCTGAGTAATCTGGGCGGGGCGAGCAGTCAGGCGTATGCGCAGCTTGAGGGGATGCTCACCAGTCAGGCGTACATGATGTCGACCGTAGACTACTTCCACATGCTGGGCTGGGGCTTCATGGGCCTGATTCTGCTGGTATGGATGGCCAAACCGCCGTTCGCGGCAAAGGCGGGGCCGCCGGCGGGGCATTGATAGACGGAGCGCATTGCTTTATTTGCAGCGGGACGCGCAGTTCGCTCCTCTTATCAAACTGATTTTTAATCTTTTAAAAACAATGTGTTGGCGCTGTGCATTGGGTGTATATCCGGCATTGGCGTGTGCTGAAATTACGGTTCCGCTCTTACAGCGTGTCACTTTTTCAGACGCCAAAAAGTAACCAAAACGCTTGCCCCGCCATACGGATCCTCGCCTAGGCTCGGACTTCCCTCGCTCCGGCGTTGCTCCGGGGGTCGCCGCAAGGGGCCGTCCCTGGCCCCGTGCGGCTTACTCGGCATCCTTGCCTCGTTACCCCCTGCGCAACGCCTGCGCTCGGCCTTCTGGAAACGGGGCCTCGCCGTAATTCGATACTCAATTCACACAAAATCCAAAGGCAGATCAAAACCCTGTGGGAGCAGGCTTGCCTGCGAAGGCGGCTCAGCTGACACACCACTAAACCATCACACCAAGCAAATCAAAACCAGTTTGCTGTGCGACAGCGCAGCGTCGAAGACGAGGCGGGCCCTCCTACAGGGGAGCGATGGCGTTAGTGAATTAACGCTGGTACCGGCACAAAATCAAACGCCGCCAACTGAAAACCCTGTTCATCCACCTGCAACGCCCAGCCCTGACGATCCCAATCCCCTAGCACAATCCGCTTCGCGGCATCGTCGCCGACCTGCAGTTTATGAATCGCCGGGCGGTGGGTGTGACCGTGGATCAGCGTGCGTACCCCGTATTGGGCCATGATCCGTGGGACTTCATCGGGCGTGACGTCGACGATGTCGTTGGCTTTCATGCGGGTCTGTGCACGGCTTTCGCTGCGCAGCTTGCGTGCCAGTTTGTGTCGGGTGCCCAAGGGTAAATGACGCAAGACCCATAAGGTCAGCGGGTTGCGCAGGTAGCGGCGCATGTGCATGTAGGCTTCGTCGCGGGTACACAGGCTGTCGCCGTGCATCAGCAGCACAGGTTCGCCATTGAGTTGCACCACGCTTGGGTCTTTCAACAAGGTGCAGCCTGCAGCCTTGCAGAACGCCTTACCGATCATGAAATCACGGTTGCCGTGCATCAGGAAAACCAACGTGCCGCTGTCGCTCAGTGCGCGCAGGGCCTTGCAGATCGACAGTTGGAACGGTGACATGGCGTCATCGCCGATCCATGCCTCGAAAAAATCCCCGAGGATGTACAGCGATTCGGCAGCGCGGGCCCGGCCATCGAGTAACGCCAGAAACGCCCGGGTAATGTCCGGGCGCTCCTCCTCCAGATGCAGATCAGAGATCAGCAATATCACTCAATGATCTCGGCTTTCACGATAATCACGTCTTCGGCGGGTACGTCCTGATGACCGGCTTTCATGGTGGTCGCCACGCCCTTGATCTTCTCGACCGTGTCCATACCGTCTACCACTTCACCAAATACGGTGTAGCCCCAACCCTGAACGGTCGGTGCCGTGTGGTCGAGGAAGTCGTTGTCGCCGACATTGATGAAGAACTGCGAGGACGCCGAATGCGGCTCCATGGTGCGCGCCATGGCCACGGTGCCTTTCTTGTTGGAAAGGCCGTTGTTGGCTTCATTCTTGATGGTGGCGCGGGTTTTCTTTTGTGCCATGCCCGGCTCGAAACCACCGCCCTGGATCATGAAGTTGCTGATCACGCGGTGGAATACAGTGTTGTCGTAATGGCCTTCTTTAACGTACTGCACAAAGTTGGCCACGGTTTCCGGCGCTTTATCGGCGTTCAGTTGCAGGACGATGTCGCCATGGTTCGTGCTCAGTTTGACTTTGGACATTGTAAAAATCGCTCGTTTTGAATTCGTGGAAGGCGCGCGCGCTGGTCGCAACACCTTGACAGCTTCGGCTATGATAGGCGCTTTGATTTAGTCGGCCTACCCTGGCCGCGCACTTGTATGTTCAAGGATCCTATGAGCAAGCCCACTGACTCCACTGCGAATTCCAAGGCAGGTCCTGCTGTCCCGACCAATTTCCTGCGCGCGATCGTGCAGGCAGACCTGGACGCGGGCAAGCACACCCAGATCGTGACCCGTTTCCCGCCTGAGCCCAACGGTTACCTGCACATCGGCCACGCCAAGGCGATCTGCGTGAACTTCGGTCTGGCCCAAGAGTTCGGTGGCGTAACGCACCTGCGTTTCGATGACACCAACCCGGCCAAGGAAGACCAGGAATACATCGACGCCATCGAAAGCGACGTGAAGTGGCTGGGCTTTGAGTGGGCTGGCGAAGTGCGTTATGCCTCGCAGTATTTCGATCAACTGCACGAATGGGCCATCGTACTGATCAAGGCGGGCAAGGCGTTCGTCTGCGACCTGAGCCCCGAGCAGTCCAAGGAATACCGGGGTAATTTGACCGAGCCGGGCAAGAACAGCCCGTTCCGTGAGCGTAGCGTCGAGGAAAACCTGGACCTGTTCGCCCGGATGAAGGCTGGCGAGTTCAAAGATGGCGAGCGTGTGTTGCGGGCCAAGATCGACATGGCCTCACCGAACATGAACCTGCGCGACCCGATCATGTATCGCATTCGCCATGCGCGTCACCATCAGACCGGTGACAAGTGGTGCATCTACCCGAACTATGACTTCACCCACGGTCAGTCGGATGCCATCGAAGGCATTACCCACTCGATCTGCACCCTTGAGTTCGAAGGCCATCGCCCGTTGTACGAATGGTTCCTGGAGAGCCTCCCGGTGCCGAGTCGGCCGCGTCAGTACGAGTTCTCGCGTCTCAATCTTAGCTACACCGTCACCAGCAAGCGCAAGCTCAAGCAACTGGTCGATGAGAAGCACGTCCATGGCTGGGATGACCCGCGCATGTCGACCTTGTCGGGTTTCCGTCGTCGCGGTTACACCGCAGGCTCGATCCGTAACTTCTGCGAGATGGTCGGCACCAACCGTTCCGATGGCATCGTCGATTTCGCCATGCTCGAATTCAGCATCCGCGACGACCTCGATCACAGCGCTCCGCGTGCCATGTGCGTGCTGCGTCCGCTGAAAGTCGTGATCACCAACTACCCGGAAGGTCAGGTCGAGAAGCTCGAATTGCCGCGTCACCCGAAAGAAGACATGGGTGTACGTGAGCTGCCGTTTGCGCGTGAAATCTACATCGACCGTGATGACTTCATGGAAGAGCCGCCAAAAGGCTACAAACGTCTGGAGCCCAACGGCGAAGTGCGCCTGCGTGGTAGCTACGTGATTCGCGCCGATGAAGCGATCAAGGACGCGGACGGCAACATCGTCGAACTGCGTTGCTCGTACGATCCGGAAACCCTGGGCAAAAACCCTGAGGGGCGCAAGGTCAAAGGCGTTGTGCACTGGGTGCCGGCGGCTGAAAGCATTGAATGCGAAGTGCGTCTGTACGATCGTCTGTTCCGTTCGCCGAGCCCGGACAAAGCCGAAGACGGCGACAGCTTCCTGGACAACATCAACCCTGATTCCCTGCAAGTGCTCACGGGTTGCCGAGCCGAGCCGTCATTGGCACAAGCGCAACCGGAAGACCGTTTCCAGTTCGAACGCGAAGGTTATTTCTGCGCGGACATCAAGGACTCGAAACCCGGTCAGCCGGTGTTTAACCGTACTGTGACGCTGCGTGACTCATGGGGTCAGAGCTAAGGAATCATCGTGCTCTCAATTTACAACACGCTCACCAAGAGCAAAGAAGTCTTCAAGCCTCTGGACGGCAACAAGGTGCGGATGTACGTGTGCGGCATGACCGTATATGACTTCTGCCACCTTGGGCACGGCCGCAGCATGGTCGCGTTCGATCTGGTCACCCGCTGGTTGCGCTTCAGCGGGTATGACTTGACCTATGTGCGCAACATCACCGATATCGACGACAAGATCATCAATCGCGCCCGTGAAAACGGCGAGTCTTTCGAGGCACTCACCGCACGCATGATCGATGCGATGCATGAGGACGAAGCGCGGTTGAACATCCTGCCGCCGGACATGGAGCCGCGCGCGACCGATCATATCGCGGGCATGCACGCCATGATCCAGGCCTTGATCGACAAGGGTTATGCCTACGCTCCGGGCAATGGCGACGTGTACTACCGCGTCGGCAAGTTCATGGGTTACGGCAAGCTGTCGCGCAAGAAGATCGAAGACCTGCGCATCGGTGCGCGGATCGAAGTGGATGAGTCCAAAGACGACCCGCTGGACTTCGTGCTGTGGAAGGGCGTCAAGCCGGGCGAGCCGAGCTGGGAGTCGCCGTGGGGCGCCGGGCGTCCGGGCTGGCACATCGAATGCTCGGTGATGTCGACCTGCTGCCTGGGCGAGACCTTCGATATTCATGGCGGCGGCAACGATCTCGAGTTCCCGCACCACGAAAACGAAATCGCCCAGAGTGAGGCGGCCACTGGCAAGCCTTATGCCAACGCCTGGATGCACTGCGGCATGATCCGCATCAATGGCGAGAAGATGTCCAAGTCATTGAACAACTTCTTCACCATTCGCGACGTGCTGGAGAAATACCAACCGGAAGTGGTGCGTTATCTGTTGGTGTCCAGCCATTACCGCAGCTCGATCAACTACTCAGAAGACAGCCTGAAAGAGTCCAAGGGTGCGCTGGAGCGTTTCTATCACGCCCTCAAAGGCTTGCCCGCTGTTGCGCCGGCCGGTGGTGAAGCGTTCGTCGAACGGTTCTCTGCGGCGATGAACGACGACTTCGGCACGCCGGAAGCCTGCGCGGTGCTGTTCGAGATGGTGCGCGAAATCAACCGTCTGCGTGACACCGATCTGGCTACAGCTGCGGGCTTGGCGGCACGTCTGAAAGAATTGGCCAGTGTGTTGGGTGTGTTGCAGCTTGAAGCCGACGACTTTCTGCGTGCAGGCGCAGAGGGTCGGGTCGATGCGGTGGAAGTCGAAGCGCTGATTCAGGCTCGACTGACCGCTCGTGCCAACAAGGACTGGGCCGAATCGGACCGCATTCGCGACCAACTCACCGCTATGAGCGTGGTGTTGGAAGATGGCAAGGGTGGAACGACCTGGCGTCTGGCTGACTGAGTTTTGAGCCATGAAAAACGGCACCCTTGGGTGCCGTTTTTTTATGCCTGATCTCGCGCACTCAGACGTGCAGGGTTTCCGCAGCGTACAAGGTGTTTTCCAGCAGGCAGGCACGGGTCATCGGGCCAACGCCGCCCGGTACCGGAGTGATCCAGCCGGCGCGGGGCAGGGCGGTTTCATACACCACGTCACCTACGAGCTTGCCGTCTGCCTGACGATTGATGCCGACGTCGATTACGATCGCGCCTTCCTTGATCCATTCGCCTTTCACCAGTCCGGGTTTGCCGGCAGCGACCACCACGAGGTCCGCGCGGCCGATATGGCCCGGCAGGTCGCGGGTGAAGCGGTGGGTGACCGTAACCGTGCAGCCAGCCAGCAGCAATTCCATCGCCATCGGACGCCCGACGATGTTGCTGGCGCCGACGATGACGGCATCCATCCCGTAAAGATCGACACCGGTGCTTTCCAGCAGGGTCATGATGCCCTTGGGGGTGCAGGGGCGCAGCAGGGGGATGCGTTGCGCCAGGCGGCCGACGTTATAAGGATGAAAGCCATCCACGTCTTTGTCCGGGCGAATACGCTCCAGCAATTTTGATGCATCCAGATGCGCGGGCAGTGGCAGTTGCACCAGGATGCCGTCGATATCCGGATCATCGTTGAGGCGATCGATCAGGTCGGTCAGCTCATCCTGTGAGGTGTTGGTGGGCAAGTCGTAGGCTTGCGAGTTGAAGCCAACCTCTTCACAGTCTTTACGCTTGTGCGAGACATAAACCTGAGACGCGGGGTCGTTGCCAACCAGAATCACCGCGAGGCCCGGTGTACGCAGGCCTTGTTCGCGACGCTCGGTGACACGTTTGGCGATCTGTTGGCGCAGGCTGGCTGCGATCGCTTTACCGTCGATTAGTTTTGCTGTCATGTCGCGTGATTAACCATCGAAAGGGATTGAAAAAGAGCACGCATTCTCGCATGACATGACCCAAGGGCAAAGGCGCTTGGTCTGCATATTCCCCTAACTCCTTTATCTAACTGAATTTTTTTCGAAAAAGAGTTGACGTCTTCCAGGGTCGTCTATAAGATTCGTCGCACTTGTCGGGCACAGCCTAGCACTGGTTAAGAAGGTCAGGCAGAGTGGTTGATTGGCTCGGCGTGACTGAAGCTCTTAATTTGTAATCGGTATAATGAATACAGATTAAATAAGCGCCCGTAGCTCAGTTGGATAGAGCATCCGCCTTCTAAGCGGATGGTCGCAGGTTCGAGTCCTGTCGGGTGCGCCATTCAGGCAACTTTGGCACAAGTAATGTTGTATTGATGTATCGGTCACACGCTATATGGTGGGCGTAGCTCAGTTGGTAGAGCACGGGATTGTGACTCCCGTTGTCGAGGGTTCGATCCCCTTCGTCCACCCCATATTCGAAAGGCGCCCGACTTAACAATCCGGCGCCTTTGCTTTAAAGGCTTGAAGCGCGGACGTGGTGGAATTGGTAGACACACTGGATTTAGGTTCCAGCGCCGAAAGGTGTGAGAGTTCGAGTCTCTCCGTCCGCACCAAGATACAAGCTTTGTGAAATGCCCGCGGCATTCACAAAGCAGCAGGAAGGCCGCCTAGTGCGGCTTTTTTTTGTTTCAAAATATTGAAAATTTCGCCCGGTGCGAGCGCCGTTTCGCCTGTTTTCTCTGGCGTTCGGCGATTTTTGGTTGATGTAGAAGGTCTGCAACGTATCAGGGGCTCCTTATATAGGGTGCGCCAGACGTGTCGCTTGCTGCCTGGCGTCAATTGTTCGCACTGGGCGTCGTCGCCCCCCTGTCGGCTGCTTGATTTCATGCTACTCACTTACCCTTTTTCAGTGGGGTGACTTCTTGAGTTTGACCCACTAGAATGCATGCCCTTGATTCTGGGGTCGGAAACGGCCGGCTAACGTCTGTGCAACGAGGAATATCCATGCAAGTTTCTGTTGAAAATACTTCCGCTCTTGAGCGCCGCATGACCATTGGCGTGCCTGCCGAACGCATCGAGACTGAAGTCAACAAGCGTCTGCAGCAGACTGCCCGTAAAGCTAAGATCCCAGGCTTCCGTCCTGGCAAAGTGCCTATGAGCGTGATCCGTCAGCGTTATGAAGACGGCGCTCGTCAGGAAGCACTGGGCGATCTGATTCAGGCAACGTTTTACGAAGCAGTGGTTGAACAGAAGCTCAATCCAGCTGGCGCACCTTCGGTAGAGCCAAAAACCTTTGAAAAAGGTAAAGACCTGGAATACGTGGCTACTTTCGAAGTATTCCCGGAATTCACGGTTGCAGGCTTCGAGTCCATCACTGTCGAGCGTCTGAGTGCAGACGTGGCTGACGCTGACCTGGACAAAATGCTGGAAGTCCTGCGCAAGCAAAATGTTCGTTTCGACGTCACTGAGCGTGCTGCTCAGAACGAAGATCAACTGAACATCGATTTCGTTGGCAAGGTTGATGGCGAAGTGTTTGCGGGTGGCTCTGCCAAAGGTACTCAGTTGGTTCTGGGTTCCGGTCGCATGATCCCTGGCTTCGAAGACGGTCTGGTTGGCGCTAAAGCTGGCGAAGAACGCGTTCTGAACCTGACCTTCCCGGAAAACTACCAGAACCTGGAGCTGGCCAACAAAGCCGCCGAGTTCACCGTGACGGTCAACACTGTTTCCGAGCCTAAATTGCCTGAGTTGAACGAAGCGTTCTTCACTCAGTTCGGCATCAAGGAGACGGGCATCGACGGTTTCCGGACCGAGGTTCGTAAGAACATGGATCGCGAACTGCGTCAGGCGATCAAGTCCAAGGTCAAGAATCAGGTGATGGACGGCTTGTTGGCCTCCAACCCGATCGACGTGCCTAAAGCGCTGCTCGACAACGAAGTGAACCGTCTGCGCGTGCAGGCTGTTCAGCAGTTCGGCGGCAACATCAAACCAGACCAACTGCCGGCCGAGCTGTTCGAAGAGCAAGCCAAGCGCCGTGTAGAGCTGGGCCTGATCGTTGCTGAAGTGGTCAAGCAGTTCGATCTCAAGCCTGACGACGCTCGTGTTCGCGAAATGATCCAGGAGATGGCATCGGCTTACCAAGAGCCTGAGCAGGTTGTGTCCTGGTACTACAAGAACGACCAGCAGCTGAACGAAGTGCGTTCGGTTGTGCTGGAAGAGCAAGTTGTGGATACTGTTTTGCAGAAAGCTAGCGTGACCGACAAATCGGTCTCTTACGAAGAAGCAGTCAAGCCGGTAGAAGCTCCACAAGCCGACTGATTTTTCTCTCGTTCGAAAACACACATAAGCCAGCCTTCGCGCTGGCTTACGTGTATTCAAGAAATGACTATTTGGGAGTGAATGCGAGACATGTCCCGCAATTCTTATATTCAGCAGAACTCTGACATCCAGGCCGCTGGCGGCCTGGTCCCGATGGTTATCGAGCAGTCCGCCCGTGGCGAACGCGCCTATGACATCTACTCGCGCCTCCTAAAGGAGCGGGTGATCTTTCTGGTGGGTCCAGTAGAAGACTACATGGCCAACCTGATCGCGGCGCAACTGCTGTTCCTTGAAGCCGAAAACCCGGACAAGGACATCCATCTCTACATCAACTCACCAGGCGGTTCGGTGACTGCAGGCATGTCAATCTATGACACCATGCAGTTCATCAAGCCAGACGTGTCGACTATTTGCATCGGTCAGGCCTGCAGCATGGGCGCCTTGCTGTTGACTGGCGGCGCGGCTAAAAAGCGTTACTGCTTGCCGAACTCGCGAATGATGATTCACCAGCCACTGGGCGGTTTCCAGGGGCAGGCATCGGATATTGATATCCATGCCAAGGAAATCCTGTCCATTCGTGCTCGCTTGAATGAAATTCTTGCGCTCCACACCGGGCAATCGATTGAGACCATCGAGCAAGACACCAATCGTGACAACTTCATGAGCGCCGAGCGCGCCTGTGAATATGGTTTGATTGATCAGGTGCTTACTCAGCGTCAAATGGCTCGCTAAGCAGCTCAATCGTAGGTGGTTGGAATAACCGGCCACCTGCGGGCTTGAAAAAGCCCGCAATAGCCTTCATCTTGTGTTGCAAGCCTACCGGATTGGATCGATCGAATGACTGACACCCGCAACGGCGAGGACAACGGCAAATTGCTCTATTGCTCCTTCTGTGGCAAAAGCCAGCATGAAGTGCGCAAATTGATTGCCGGCCCCTCGGTTTTTATCTGCGACGAATGCGTCGACCTGTGCAATGACATCATCCGAGAGGAGGTGCAAGAAGCCCAGGCCGAAAGCAGTGCGCATAAATTGCCATCGCCAAAAGAAATCAGCGGCATCCTTGATCAATATGTGATTGGTCAAGAACGTGCAAAAAAGGTTCTGGCAGTAGCGGTGTACAACCACTACAAGCGTCTGAATCAGCGCGACAAAAAGAATGATGATGTTGAACTCGGTAAAAGCAACATCCTGCTGATCGGCCCTACAGGCTCCGGCAAGACGCTGCTCGCCGAAACATTGGCTCGATTGCTCAATGTACCGTTCACCATTGCTGACGCCACCACCCTGACCGAAGCTGGTTATGTGGGTGAGGACGTCGAAAACATCATTCAGAAGCTGTTGCAGAAATGTGACTACGACGTAGAAAAAGCCCAGATGGGTATTGTCTACATCGATGAAATCGACAAGATTTCGCGCAAATCCGACAACCCTTCGATTACTCGCGATGTTTCCGGTGAGGGCGTGCAACAAGCCTTGCTGAAACTGATCGAGGGCACTGTGGCTTCCGTTCCTCCTCAAGGAGGTCGTAAGCATCCACAGCAGGAATTCCTGCAAGTGGACACACGTAACATCCTGTTTATCTGCGGTGGTGCTTTCTCAGGCCTGGAAAAGGTTATTCAGAGCCGTTCCACTCGCGGCGGCATCGGTTTCAACGCCGAAGTACGCAGCAAGGACGAAGGCAAGAAGGTTGGCGAATCGCTGCGTGAGGTTGAGCCTGACGATCTGGTCAAGTTCGGTCTGATTCCGGAATTCGTGGGCCGTCTGCCGGTTCTGGCAACGTTGGACGAATTGGATGAGGCTGCTCTGATGCAGATTCTCACCGAGCCGAAAAACGCGCTGACCAAGCAGTATGCAAAACTGTTCGAAATGGAAGGTGTGGAACTCGAATTCCGTGCTGATGCACTGAAATCGATCGCCAAACGCGCACTTGAGCGCAAAACAGGCGCCCGCGGTCTGCGTTCCATTCTCGAAGGTGTTCTGCTCGACACCATGTACGAGATCCCCTCGCAGTCCGAGGTGAGCAAGGTGGTGATCGATGAGAGCGTCATCGAGGGCACATCCAAGCCGTTGTTGATTTACGAAAACAACGAGCCGGTTGCCAAGGCTGCTCCAGACGCGTAAGTGAAGTTGCTACGCGTACAGGGAATAAAGAAGGGGCCTTCGGGCCCCTTCTGCTTTTCCTGCGCCAGAGCTTGTTTTTTTAAGACGCTACCCCCATCTTGACCTCAAGCTTACTTCCACTGTCCACGGCCGAATGGCCGTCGTAGAGGCGAAATCATGAAGACCACCATCGAATTGCCTCTTTTGCCATTGCGTGATGTTGTGGTTTATCCGCACATGGTTATCCCGCTGTTTGTGGGGCGCGAGAAATCTATCGAAGCCCTTGAGGCTGCGATGACTGGCGACAAGCAGATTCTTTTGCTCGCGCAAAGGAATCCTGCAGACGACGATCCAGGTGAAGACGCTCTCTATCGGGTCGGCACCGTTGCAACCGTATTGCAGCTGCTTAAACTGCCTGACGGCACCGTCAAGGTGCTGGTCGAAGGTGAGCAGCGTGGCGCTGTCGAGCGCTTCATCGAGGTCGATGGTCATTGTCGCGCTGAAGTGGCCTTGATCGACGAGGTGGATGCCCCCGACCGTGAATCCGAAGTGTTCGTGCGCAGCTTGCTGGCTCAGTTCGAACAATATGTGCAGTTGGGTAAAAAAGTCCCGGCTGAAGTCCTGTCTTCACTCAACAGCATCGATGAGCCGGGCCGCCTGGTCGACACCATGGCTGCGCACATGGCGCTCAAGATCGAGCAGAAGCAGGAGATCCTCGAAATCGTTGATCTGTCTGCGCGGGTAGAGCACGTGTTGGCGTTGCTGGATGCTGAAATTGACCTGCTGCAGGTCGAGAAACGCATCCGCGGCCGCGTCAAAAAACAGATGGAGCGCAGCCAGCGCGAGTACTACCTGAATGAGCAGATGAAGGCCATTCAGAAAGAGCTGGGCGACAGTGACGAAAGCCACAATGAAATCGAAGAGCTGAAAAAGCGTATCGATGCTGCAGGTTTGCCCAAGGATGCCTTGACCAAAGCGTTGGCGGAGCTGAACAAGCTCAAGCAAATGTCGCCAATGTCGGCTGAGGCCACCGTGGTGCGCTCCTATATCGACTGGCTGGTGCAGGTGCCGTGGAAGGCTCAGAGCAAGGTGCGTCTTGACCTGGCTCGCGCTGAAGACATTCTTGATGCCGACCACTATGGTCTGGATGAAGTCAAAGAACGCATCCTCGAATACCTCGCCGTGCAAAAACGCGTGAAAAAAATTCGCGGTCCGGTGTTGTGTCTGGTAGGTCCGCCGGGTGTCGGTAAAACGTCCCTCGCAGAGTCGATTGCTCATGCGACTAACCGTAAATTCGTGCGTATGGCCCTCGGTGGTGTGCGTGATGAAGCGGAAATCCGTGGTCATCGCCGCACTTACATCGGTTCGATGCCAGGTAGATTGATACAAAAGATGACAAAGGTGGGTGTTCGCAACCCGCTGTTCCTGCTTGATGAAATCGACAAGATGGGCAGTGATATGCGCGGCGATCCAGCCTCGGCATTGCTTGAAGTGCTCGACCCGGAGCAGAACCACAATTTCAACGACCATTACCTGGAAGTCGACTACGACCTTTCCGACGTAATGTTCCTGTGTACCGCAAACTCCATGAACATCCCTGCGGCGTTGCTGGACCGGATGGAAGTCATCCGTCTGCCTGGCTATACCGAAGACGAAAAAATCAACATCGCGGTCAAATACCTGTCGCCAAAACAGATTCAGGCCAACGGCTTGAAGAAAGGCGAAGTGGAGTTTGAAGAGGAAGCGATTCGCGACATCGTTCGCTACTACACCCGTGAAGCTGGCGTGCGTAGCCTGGAGCGGCAAATCGCCAAAATCTGCCGCAAGGCGGTCAAGGAACACGCGCTGGAAAAACGCTTCGCGATCAGCGTTACCGCAGAAATGCTTGAGCATTTCCTGGGTGTACGTAAATTCCGCTACGGTTTGGCCGAGCAACAGGATCAAATCGGTCAAGTGACTGGCTTGGCGTGGACATCGGTGGGCGGCGAATTGTTGACCATCGAAGCGGCCGTGGTGCCTGGCAAAGGTCAGTTGATCAAGACCGGTTCGTTGGGTGATGTGATGGTCGAATCGATCACTGCGGCCTTGACCGTTGTGCGCAGTCGCGCGAAAAGCCTGGGGATCCCTCTGGACTTCCATGAGAAGCGTGACGTCCATATCCACATGCCAGAAGGTGCCACCCCTAAAGACGGCCCTAGCGCTGGCGTAGGCATGTGCACGGCCCTTGTTTCAGCGTTGACACAGATTCCTGTCCGCGCCGACGTGGCAATGACCGGTGAAATCACCCTGCGGGGGCAGGTTTTGGCCATCGGTGGTTTGAAGGAAAAACTGCTTGCGGCGCACCGTGGCGGAATCAAAACGGTGATCATTCCTGAAGAAAACGTACGGGACTTGAAAGAGATTCCGGACAATATCAAAAAGGATCTGCAGATCAAACCGGTTAAATGGATTGACGAGGTCCTGCAAATTGCGCTGCAATACGCGCCGGAGCCCTTGCCAGATGTGGCCCCGGAGATGATTGCGAAGGACGAAAAGCGCGAGTCTGACTCTAAGGAGAGAATTAGCACGCATTAGTCTGAGTGGCCTTCCTTGACAGCTTTTTAGAGCCCTTGTTATAAAGCGGCTCTTAAAGCGTCTGCAGGCCATTCAGCGCTCGTTTTGGCTACACCAAAAAACTTAGAAACATACTCAATAGATAGTAAGGGGACTTAGAGTGAACAAGTCGGAACTGATTGATGCTATCGCTGCATCTGCTGATATCCCGAAAGCTGCTGCTGGCCGTGCGCTGGACGCAGTAATCGAATCCGTCACTGGCGCTCTGAAGGCTGGGGATTCTGTGGTACTGGTAGGTTTTGGTACTTTCTCCGTGACAGATCGTCCTGCTCGTATCGGTCGCAACCCTCAGACGGGTAAGACGCTGGAAATCGCAGCAGCCAAAAAACCAGGTTTCAAAGCCGGTAAAGCATTGAAAGAAGCTGTTAACTAAGTTTCTTTCAAGCCTTTGCCTATTCAGGACAGCGTCATTTCTGTCCTGGCAGCGGAGCGGTAGTTCAGTCGGTTAGAATACCGGCCTGTCACGCCGGGGGTCGCGGGTTCGAGTCCCGTCCGCTCCGCCAGTTACGAGAAGGCGCATCCTCGGATGCGCCTTTCTTCTATACGGATTCCACCCACGCTTCGCGGTTGGTTAATCAGTACAACCGTTCCTGGGGGACGCATGCTGCAGAATATCAGGGATAAATCCCAAGGCTGGATCGCCAAAACGATCATTGGGGTCATCGTGGCATTGATGGCCTTGACCGGTTTTGATGCCATTTTCAGGGCCACCAGCACGAGTCAGGATGCTGCCAAGGTCAATGGTGAAGAAATCACGACAAACGAGCTGAGTCAGGCGGTCGATATGCAACGCCGTCAGCTTGTGCAGCAGTTGGGCAAGGATTTCGATCCTGCGCTGCTGGATGAAAAAATGCTTCACGACTCAGCCTTGAAAGGGTTGGTTGATCGTAAGTTGTTGCTGCAAGGCGCAGCTGATTCGAAATTCGCTTTCTCCGAAGCAGCTCTGGATCAACAGATTTTGCAGACACCTGAGTTTCAGGTAGACGGCAAATTCAGTGCTGACCGTTTTGATCAGGTTATCCGTCAGTTGGGCTTCAGCCGTTTGCAATTCCGCCAGATGATGGCTCAGGAAATGCTGATCGGCCAGTTGCGCGCCGGTTTGGCGGGCAGCGCTTTTGTGACCGATGCTCAGGTTGATGCGTTCGCACGTCTGGAAAAACAGACTCGCGATTTTGCCACGCTGACATTCAAAGCCGACACTGCGGCCGTGAAAGTGACCGATGATGAAGTCAAGGCGCATTACGACGAACACGCCAAAGAGTTCATGAGCCCGGAGCAGGTCGTACTGGACTATATCGAATTGAAGAAGTCTTCTTTCTTTGATCAGGTTGAAGTCAAGGACGCCGATTTGCAGGCGGCTTATCAGAAAGAAATCGGCAACCTTGCCGAGCAGCGTCGTGCTGCGCACATTCTGATCGAAGTGAATGACAAGCTGAACGACGCTCAGGCCAAGGCGAAGATTGAAGAAATTCAACAGCGTCTGGCCAAGGGTGAAGATTTCGCGGCGTTGGCCAAGGAGTTTTCCCAGGATCCGGGGTCTGCCAGCAAAGGCGGCGACCTGGGTTATGCAGGTCAGGGCGTCTACGATCCGGCTTTCGAAAAGGCGCTGTATGAGCTGAAGAAAGACCAGGTTTCGACCCCGGTACGCAGCGACTACGGTTGGCACTTGATCAAACTGTTGGGCGTTGAAGCACCGTCGGTGCCGAGCTTCGCCAGTTTGAAAGGCAAGTTGACCCACGAGTTGAAAAGTCAGCAGGTCGAGCAGCGTTTCGTTGATGCGACCAAGCAGCTTGAAGATTCGGCGTTCGAAGCGTCCGATCTGGTACAGCCTGCTCAAGAGCTGAAGCTGAAAGTGCAGACCACTGCACCGTTCGGTCGTGAAGGCGGTGAAGGCCTGACGTCCAACCGTGCAGTGATCCAGGCGGCATTCAGCCCTGAAGTGCTTGAAGAAGGCTCCAACAGTGCGCCGCTTGAACTTGATCCGGAAACGGTCGTGGTCGTACGGATGAAGGAACACCGTCAGCCAGAGCAGTTGCCCCTTGAAAGCGTTGCCAGCAGCATTCGTGCGCAGTTGATCAAAAATCACGCTACCGAAGCGGTCAAGGCCAAAGGTACTGAACTGGTTGCAGGCCTGCGTGATGGCAAGATTGCTTTTGCTGCGAAGCAGAACGGTCAAAGCTGGAAAGTCCTGGAAGCGGTCACCCGCAGTCAGGAAGGCGTCGATCCGGCGGTTCTGCAAGCCTTGTTCCGCATGCCCAAGCCTGAAGGTAAGGACAAGCCGACCTACACCAGCCTGACCTTGGTCGATGGCAGCTTCGTGGTAGTGCGCCTTAATGGTGTCAACGAGGCCGCAGCGCCGACAGCTGATGAGAAAGCCCAGTACCGTCGCTTCCTCGCCTCGCGTGCCGGCCAGCAGGATTTCGCTGCTTACCGTGCGCAGTTGGAAAGCAAAGCGAAGATCAACCGTTACTGACGTCTGATCCCGCGAAAAAAAGAAGGCCGCTCAATGAGCGGCCTTTTTTTTGATTCGCCCGGCAGGGCCCATCTAGAGGGATGGCTGTCGGTGCTTCGAGACAGCTTATTAATCAGCTTATTAATCAGCTTTCATCAGGTTCGAACTGTAGTCACTAAAGCTTTTGCCCAGCATCGAAGAGCCCATGCCATTGAGCTTGGCGTTGTTCGCCTGAGGCTGACTGCACCCCTCGGAAAAACAGCTCTCTGATGACATGCCAGAGCAGGCGCCCAGCAATAAGGTGCTGGCCACAAAAACAACCTTGATATAATTCAGCTTCATTTTTCAGTCTCCGCTGGCTGGAAGTGAAATGCCGCATGCAAAAAATCCGAGCCTGACCACAGGCTTCACAGGAAACTATTACTGCAAATGCCATCGGTCTGCCATCGCAATCTTTGCTCTACACCAGGATTGTCAGGTTTTGTCAGCTTAGCGACAGCTTTGTGATGCGCTGTAACGTCAATTGCACAGTCTAGTCCTGAAATCGACTGACACTTCCTGGCAGCACATTTGACTTCCCGCGCTGTTGCGCAGCAAGCTAGGTTACGTTTTGTGTGTCGTGATCGGTGATGGTGTGTCAGATAAGCCGCCTTCGCGAACAAGTTCGCTCCTATCAAACTGCTTTTTAATCTTTTAAAAACAATGTGTTGGCGCTGGTCTTGATGTGTATATCCGGCATTTGGGTGTGCTGAAATTACGGTTTCGCTCTTACAGCGAGGAACCTTTTACAAACGTCGGGACGCCGAACCGCAAAAAGGTCCCGCCAAAAGGCTTGCCCCTCCATACGGGTCCTCGCTGGAGCGAGGACTGCCCTCGCTCCAGCGTTGCTCCGGGGGTCGCCGCAAGGGGCCGTCCCTGGCCCCGTGCGGCTAACTCGGCGTCCTGCCTCGTTACCCCCTGCGCAACGCCTGCGCTCGGCCTTCTGGAAAAGGGGCCTTGCCATAATTCGATACTCAATTCACACAAAATCCCAAAGGCAGATCAAAATCTCTGTAGGAGCGAACTTGTTCGCGAAGGCGGCTTATCTGACACACCGCCACCGATCACACCACGCAAATCAAAACCAGTTTGCTGCGCAACAGCGCGGCGTCGCAGACGGGGCGACATCTCCCACAAGGCCTGCACAACAGGCACTCAATAAAAAGCCCGCCGTTCGTGAGAGCAGCGGGCTTTTTGAGTGCCGCGCGTTGAGTTTTTACTCTTCGAGGTTGCCCATCGCGGTGGTGTTGAAACCGCCGTCGACGTACATGATCTCGCCGCTGATGCCCGACGCCAGGTCTGAGCACAGGAACGCGCCGGCGTTGCCGACTTCATCAATGGTCACGTTGCGACGCAGCGGCGTTTGCGCTTCGTTGACAGCGAGCATTTTGCGGAAGTTCTTGATGCCGGAGGCGGCGAGGGTGCGGATCGGGCCAGCCGATACTGCGTTCACGCGTGTGCCTTCCGGGCCAAGGCTACCTGCCAGATAACGTACACCGGCTTCCAGGCTGGCCTTGGCCATGCCCATCACGTTGTAGTTAGGCATGGTGCGTTCTGCACCGAGGTAAGACAGGGTCAGCAGGCTGCCATTGCGGCCTTTCATCATTTCGCGACCGGCCTTGGCCAGTGCGACGAAGCTGTAGGCGCTGATGTCATGAGCGATGCGGAAACCTTCGCGGGTTGTCGCGTTGGTGAAGTCACCGTCAAGCTGGTCGCCCGGGGCGAAGCCGACTGAGTGAACGATCACGTCCAGGCCATCCCACTTCTTGCCCAGTTCTTCGAAGACCTTGGCGATCTCTTCGTCGCTGGCCACGTCGCAAGGGAAGCACAGTTCAGGACCTGAGCCCCAGCCTGCGGCGAACTCTTCGACACGCCCTTTGAGTTTGTCGTTCTGATACGTGAAGGCGAGCTCTGCGCCCTCGCGATGCATGGCGGCAGCGATGCCGGATGCGATGGACAGTTTGCTAGCGACACCGACGATCAGGACGCGCTTACCGGCGAGAAAACCCATGTGTTGTTCCTCTTCAGGTTAATCGACAGCTACCGGCGCCAAAAAGGCGGCTTCCAGTAGCTGCTGTGTATAGGGATGTTGCGGTGCGGCAAAAATGCTGCGCGCCGAACCCTGTTCAACGACTTGCCCCTGCTTGACCACCATCAACTGGTGGCTGAGCGCTTTGACTACCGCCAGGTCGTGGCTGATAAACAAATAGGTCAGGTTGTACTTTTTTTGCAGTGAACGCAGTAGCTCCACCACTTGGCGCTGAACCGTCCGGTCGAGCGCCGATGTGGGCTCGTCCAGCACAATCAGCGCCGGTTTTAACACTAATGCCCGGGCAATGGCGATTCTCTGCCGTTGCCCGCCGGAAAATTCATGGGGGTAGCGGTACCGGGTTGCCGGGTCCAGACCTACCTCCTTAAGCGCTTCGACGATGGCGAGCTCCTGTTCGGCTGCTGTGCCCATGCCATGAATGCGCAGGCCCTCACCAACGATTTCGCCTACACACATGCGTGGACTCAGGCTGCCGAAAGGGTCCTGAAATACCACCTGCATTTGCCGACGCAATGGGCGAATTTGCTGTTGCGTCAGGCAGTCTAGCGTTTTGTCTTGAAACCGTATGGCGCCCTTGCTACCGATCAGGCGAAGAATCGCCAGACCCAGCGTCGATTTGCCTGAGCCGCTTTCACCGACAATCCCCAGGGTCTGCCCTTGGGGCAGGCTGAAGGTGATGCCATCGACCGCTTTGACATAATCGACGGTGTGTTTGAACAGGCCTTTTTTGATCGGAAACCACACCCGCAAGTCTTCGACTTCGAGCAGCGGTGGGCCGGGAACAGTGTCCACCGGGTCCCCACTGGGCTCGGCACCCAGCAACTCTTGCGTGTACGGATGTTGAGGCGAACGGAACAGCTCTTCACATGACGCTTGTTCGACGATGCAACCTTGTTGCATGACACATACCCGATGCGCAATTTTCCGAACCAGGTTCAGATCGTGGCTGATCAGCAATAGTGCCATGCCTAATTTGGCCTGCAACTCTTTGAGTAATTTAAGAATTTTCACCTGTACCGTCACGTCGAGTGCGGTGGTTGGCTCGTCGGCGATCAGCAGCTCAGGCTCATTGGCCAAGGCCATGGCGATCATGACACGCTGTCGCTGGCCGCCTGAGAGCTCGTGTGGCAGGGCTTTGAGTCGTTTGTGCGGCTCGGTGATGCCTACCAGCTCAAGCAGCTCCAGCGTGCGCAGCGTGGCCGCCTTGCCCTGCAAACCCTTATGCAGGCCGAGCACCTCGTTGATCTGCTTCTCGATGGACTGCAGCGGGTTAAGCGACGTCATCGGTTCTTGAAAGACCATCGCGATCCGGTTGCCACGAATCGCGCGCAACCTTTTCTCGCTCAGCGTCAGCAGGTCATGCCCGGCGTAGCGGATGGTTCCGCTGGGATGGCGCGCGTGCGGGTAGGGCAGCAGGCGCAGAAACGAGTGCGCGATGACTGACTTGCCAGAGCCGCTTTCACCGACCAGCGCCAGGGTTTCGCCGCGGCGGATATCGAAGCTGACGCCTTCGACCACGCGATTGACCTGTTTGCCGGTAACGAACTCGACGGCGAGATCGCGGACTTCGATCAAATTGTCCTTGTTCATCTCATTTCCTCGGGTCGAAAGCGTCGCGGGCGGATTCGCCGATGAACACCAGAAGGCTGAGCATCAAGGCCAGCACGGCGAAGGCGCTGATTCCGAGCCAGGGCGCCTGCAGGTTGGATTTGCCCTGCGCCACCAATTCGCCCAGTGACGGGGAACCGGCAGGCAAGCCGAAGCCCAGGAAATCCAGCGCAGTCAGGGTGCCGATGGCGCCAGTGAGAATGAACGGCATGAACGTCATGGTTGAAACCATGGCGTTGGGCAGGATATGGCGGAACATGATCGCGCCGTTCTGCATGCCCAGTGCCCGCGCAGCGCGCACGTATTCCAGGTTGCGCCCACGCAGGAACTCGGCGCGTACCACGTCCACCAGGCTCATCCATGAAAACAGCAGCATGATGCCCAGTAGCCACCAGAAATTAGGTTGGACGAAGCTGGCCAGGATGATCAGCAGGTACAACACCGGCAACCCGGACCAGACCTCCAGGAAGCGCTGCCCCAACAGATCCACCCAGCCGCCATAAAAGCCCTGTAGGGCCCCACTGATGACGCCGATGATTGAGCTGAATACGGTTAACGTCAGGGCAAACAGCACGGAGATGCGGAAACCATAGATGACCCGCGCCAATACGTCGCGGCCCTGATCGTCGGTGCCGAAGTAATTCTCCCGCGAGGGCGGGCCAGGGGCCGGGACTTTCAGGTCGTAATTGATGCTCTGATAGCTATAGGGAATCGGCGGCCACAGGGTCCAGCCATTCTTTGCTGCCAGTAGCTCCTTGATGTAGGGGCTTTTGTAATTGGCCTCCAGCGGGAACTCTCCGCCGAAGACCGTCTCGGGGTAGCGCTTGAACACCGGGAAATACCACTCGCCGTCATAGCGCACGGCCAGTGGCTTGTCGTTGGCAATCAATTCGGCGCCCAGGCTCAGGCCGAACAATATCAGGAACAGCCACAGCGACCACCAGCCGCGCTTGTTGGCCTTGAAACGCTCGAAGCGGCGGCGATTGAGAGGGGAGAGGGTCATATCAATGCTCCCTGTTTTCGAAGTCGATACGCGGGTCGACCAGCGTATACGTGATGTCTCCGATCAATTTCACCACCAGCCCTAGCAGGGTAAAAATAAACAAGGTGCCGAACACCACCGGGTAGTCGCGGTTGATGGCTGCCTCGAAACTCATCAAGCCCAGGCCGTCGAGGGAGAAGATCACCTCCACCAGCAGTGAGCCGGTGAAGAGAATACCGATGAGCGCTGAGGGGAAACCGGCGATCACCAACAGCATGGCGTTACGGAATACGTGACTGTACAGCACGCGATGCTGGGTCAGGCCCTTGGCCTTGGCGGTGATGACGTACTGCTTGCCGATTTCTTCGAGAAAGCTGTTTTTGGTCAGTAGGGTCATGGTCGCGAAGTTGCCGATGACCAACGCGGTGACCGGCAGCGCCAGGTGCCAGAAGTAATCGAGGATTTTGCCGCTCCAGCTCAGCTCGGCGAAGTTGTTCGAGGTCAGGCCGCGCAAGGGGAACCAGTCGAAATAACTGCCGCCGGCGAACACCACGATCAGCAGGATGGCAAACAGGAAGGCGGGAATGGCGTAACCGACGATGATCGCCGAGCTGGTCCATACGTCGAAGTGGCTACCGTGTCGTGTTGCCTTGGCGATCCCCAGCGGGATCGAGACCAGGTACATGATCAAGGTGCTCCACAGCCCCAGTGAGATGGATACCGGCATCTTTTCGACAATCAGGTCGATCACTTTGGCATCGCGGAAAAAACTGTCGCCAAAATCCAGCGTGGCGTAGTTCTTGATCATGATCCACAGGCGTTCGGGGGCGGACTTGTCGAAGCCATACAGGTGCTCGATCTCCTTTACCAAGGCTGGATCAAGCCCTTGCGCGCCGCGATAACTGGAACCGGCCACCGACACTTCCGCACCACCGCCGGCAATGCGGCTGGTGGCGCCATCGAAGCCTTCGATCTTGGCGATCATCTGTTCTACAGGGCCGCCGGGCGCGGCCTGGATGATCACGAAGTTGATCAGCAAAATGCCGAACAGCGTCGGAATGATCAGCAGCAAGCGCCGAAAAATGTAAGCCAGCATCTTATTGCTCCACGCTCGCCGGCTCGGCTTGCTCAGGGGGTTGTGCAGGGGTCACCGGCTTGGCGTCGGGTTTTACCCACCAGGTCGAGGTGGCGACGTCGTACAGCGGTGTCACCTTGGGGTGGTCGATGTGGTCCCAATATGCCACGCGCCAGGTCTTGATATGCCAGTTGGGGATCACGTAGTAGCCCCAGAGCAACACGCGGTCCAGCGCACGGGCGTGGGTGATCAGGCTTTGCCGTGAGTCGGCGTTGATCATGCCGTCGACCAGGGTGTCGATGGCCGGGTCTTTGAGGCCAATGAAATTGCGGCTGCCAGGTTTGTCTGCGCTGGAAGAGTCCCAGTATTCACGTTGTTCGTTGCCCGGCGAACTGGACTGCGGGAAGCCGCTGACAATCATGTCGAAGTCACGCGAGCGCAAACGGTTCACGTATTGCGACACGTCGACCCGGCGCAGCACCAGGTCGATGCCAAGGTCGCTGAGATTGCGCTTGAAGGGCAGCAGGACGCGTTCGAACTCGGTCTGCGCCAGCAAGAACTCGATCTGCACGGGCTTGCCCTGGGCGTCGACCATCTTGTCGTCGACGATGCGCCAGCCGGCCTCTTGCAGCAGTTGAAAGGCTTTGCGCTGTTGCGGCCGAATCATGCCGCTGCCATCGGTGACCGGCAACTTGAATTCGTCGCTAAACACCCGGTCAGGTATTTTTCCACGTAACGGCTCGAGTACGGCCAGTTCTTCTTTGCTCGGCAAGCCGCTGGACGCCATGTCTGAATTGTCGAAGTAGCTTTTGGTCCGTGTGTAGGCGCCGTTGAACAGCTGCTTGTTGGTCCACTGGAAATCCAGCAGCAGGTTCAGCGCTTCTCGTACTCGCACGTCCTGGAATATCGGGCGCCGCAGGTTGAAGACAAAACCCTGCATCCCGGTAGGGCTGCCGTTGGGGATTTCGTCTTTGATCAACCGACCGGCGGTGACAGCAGGGGTGTTGTACGCGGTGGCCCAGTTTTTGGCGCTGATTTCGAGCCAATAATCAAATTGCCCGGCCTTGAGCGCTTCGAGGGCGACGGTGTTGTCCCGGTAGTAGTCGATGGACATCGTGTCAAAGTTGTAAAAACCACGGTTGACTGGCAGGTCCTTGCCCCAGTAGTCCTTGACCCGCTCGTAACGAATCGAGCGGCCGGCTTTGACCTCAGCCACCTTGTACGGGCCGCTGCCCAACGGGATTTCCAGATTGCCTTTGGCGAAGTCACGATGTTCCCACCAATGCTTGGGCAGGACCGGCAATTGGCCGAGGATCAGTGGCAATTCGCGGTTGTCGTTGTGCTTGAACTTGAACAGTACCCGCAGAGGATCTTCGGCGATTACCTGATCAACGTCGGCGTAGTAGCCGCGATACATCGGCGCGCCGTTTTTGATCAGGGTCTGGAAGCTGAACACCACGTCTTCGGCGCGGATGGGATGGCCGTCCTGGAAGTGGGCTTCGGGGCGCAAATAGAAACGGACCCAGCTATTGTCCGGTGCTTTTTCGATTTTGCCGGCAATCAGCCCGTATTCAGTGAAGGGTTCGTCCAGACCCTGTCGGGCGAGGGTGTCGTAAATCATGCCAATGTCTTGAGCCGGCACGCCTTTGTTGATAAAGGGATTGAGGCTGTCGAAGCTACCAAAGCCAGCCTCGCGAAAGCTGCCGCCCTTGGGGGCATCCGGATTGACGTAATCGAAATGTTTGAAATTGGCAGGGTATTTCGGCGCTTCGTTGTACAGGGTCAATGCGTGTTCGGGGGCGGCCAGGGCTACGCAGGCCACGCCCATCAGCAACATGCCGCTGGCCCGCATCAGCAGGGAGCGCATAGCAATCATTGGGTTTTCTCCGAAGGCTTGAGCCACCACGCACGCAAACCCAGGGTATAGGGTGGGGTGGTGACCAGGGCGAACCGGTTGCGGTACGCCAGGCGATGGTAATCGAGGTACCAGTTGGGGATGCTGTAGTACTGCCAGAGCAACACCCGGTCTAGAGCCCGGGCTGCGGCGAGTTGTTCATCGCTTGACTGTGCCGCCAGTAGTTGATCAAGCAGGTTGTCGACCACCGGACTGGAAACACCCGCGTAATTTTTGCTGCCTTTGATGCCGGCCTGGCTTGAATGGAAGTACTGCCACTGCTCGAGGCCGGGGCTGAGGCTCTGGTTCAGGGTCATCAAAATCATGTCGAAATCGAACTGGTCCAGACGCTGTTTGTACTGGGCGCTATCCACCGTCCGCAAGCGGGCGTCGATTCCGAGGCGAGTAAGGTCTTCGACGTACGGCTGCAGTATCCGCTCGAGATTGGGGTTGACCAGCAGTATTTCGAAGCGCAGGGGCTGGCCGTTGCGATTGAGCAACCGCTGGTCGGACAACGTCCAGCCTGCTTCGGCAAACAGGCCAAGTGCCTTGCGCAGGGTTTCTCGGGGAATGCCACCGCCATCGGTCTTTGGCACATTGAACGGCTGGGTGAACAGGCTCGGCGGCAGTTGATCACGCCAAGGCGACAGCATCAGCCATTCGCGACCTGAGGGCAGCCCGGTGGCGGAGAATTCGCTGTTGGGGTAATAGCTCGTCGAGCGGGTGTAGGCGTCGCTGAATAGCGCACGGTTGGTCCACTCGAAATTGAACATCAGGCCCAGTGCCTCGCGCACCTTGACGTTGGCAAAGGTGTCACGCCGGGTGTTCATGAACAACCCTTGGGTCTGGGTCGGAATCTTGTGCGGGATCTGCGCCTTGATCACGTCGCCCCGGGCGACTGCGGGGAAGTTGTAGCCGTTCGACCAGTTTTTGGCCTGGTGCTCGATGTAGATATCGAACTCACCGGCCTTGAACGCTTCGAACGCCACATCGCTGTCACGGTAGAACTCGACCTCTACGCGATCGAAATTGTACTTGCCTCGGTTCACCGCAAGATCCTTGCCCCACCAGTCCTTGACCCGCTCGAACACCAGTCGTCGGCCGGGTTGTACGTGGGTGATCCGGTAAGGACCACTGCCCACGGGCGGTTCGAACGTGGTGGCCTTGAAATCGCGATTTTTCCAATAGTGTTGCGGTAATACCGGCAACTCACCCAAACGCAGGATCAGCAAAGGATTGCCTGCACGTTTGAAGACGAAGCGAATGCGATGGCGGCCAAGAATGTCGACTCGCTGCACTTCCTGCAGGGCGGTGCGGTATTGCGGATGTCCTTCCTTGAGCAGCAACCGATAGGAGAACGCCACGTCATACGCGGTGATGGGTTTGCCATCGTGGAAGCGTGCCTGCGGGCGCAGGTTGAAGACCACCCAGCTGCGGTCTTCACTGTACTCGACGGTTTGCGCGATCAGGCCGTAGCTGGAGGTCGGTTCGTCGCCTGACGGGTCGTATTGGCCGGTGCCGACCATCAAGGGTTCGTTGAGCTCGTTGACCCCGTATTGCAGGAAGTTCGGCGTCGAAATCGGGCTGCTGCCCTTGAGCGTGTAAGGGTTGAGCGTATCGAAAGTGCCAAATGCCATGATCCGCAAGGTGCCGCCTTTCGGCGCCTCGGGATTGACCCAGTCGAAATGGGTAAAGCTGGCTGGGTACTTGAGTACACCGAACTGCGCGTAGCCATAGCTTTCGCTGATGGTTGCGCCTGCGGGAAAGCTCAAGACCAGGCTAAGTAATAGCAGGAGGGGACGTATCAAGTCAGAGATCCGATCCAGGAGGCTTGGGCTTCTTGGGCGGTACAGTAACAGCTTGTATCCGTTGGAAAAAGACCGCCTCCCAGGCTGCCCCGGGCGGCGACTCCGGCTTCCTGCCCTGAAGTTATTTCGGGGCGGGAACCCGCCGATCTCAAGGGGCCTGGTACACGGTCAGGATCTGGCCTGGTTTGAGAGCATGGCCGCTGTGGGGGTTCAAGCGCTGGAGGTGTTCCATTTCGACGTTGAAACGTTTGGCCACCATGTACATCGAATCGCCCTTGCGAATCGTGTATTGGGTCGACTTCTTGTCGCTGCCTTTGCCTTTGCTTTTCCCTTTGGCGCTGATCATGTCCTGCATGACCAGGGTCTGCCCGACTTTCAGGTTTTGCCCGGACAGTTGGTTCCAGTGCTGCAGGTCTTTGACCTCGACTTTGTTGGCTTTGGCGATAGTCATCAGGTTATCGCCCTTTTTTACCCGATAGTTGCGGCTTCGCGTGGGCTTGTCGCGGCTGGCCATTTCCTCGAATACCGGTCGTGCCGGGGTCATGCCGGGCTGGGTCGGAATGCTCAAGGCCTGACCCACGTGCAGGCTGTTACCAGACAGTCTGTTCGAATCCTTGAGCGAGCTGACCGACACCTGGTAGCGGCTGGCGAGGCTGACCAGGGTGTCTCCAGAGCGCACGCGGTATTGCTGCCAGTCCACCAGTTCCTGCGGTTTCATATTCGACAGGCTGGCGGTCAGCAGTTGTGCCTTGGCTGTCGGCACCAGCAAATGCTGCGGCCCGTCGATGGTCATGCGTTTCTTGAAGGCCGGGTTGAGCTGGAATAACTCGTTTTCGTCGATATTAGCCATGGCGGCGACCTTTGACAGGTCCATACGCTGGTTGAGCTCAACGACCTGGAAATAGGGCTGGTTGGCAATCGGGTTGAGGTTGACGCCGTAGGCTTCCGGTGCGAGCACCACTTGCGACAACGCCAGGAATTTTGGCACGTAATCCTGGGTTTCCTGCGGTAATGGCAGGTTCCAGTAATCGGTGGGCAGACCAAGCTTCTGGTTGCGTTCGATGGCCCGGCTGACGGTGCCTTCGCCTGCGTTATAGGCGGCCAGCGCCAATAGCCAGTCACCGTTGAACATGTCGTGCAGGCGCGTCAGGTAGTCCAGGGCGGCGATGGTCGAGGCGGTAATGTCGCGTCGGCCGTCGTAGAAGCTGGTCTGACGAAGGTTGAAGTAACGCCCGGTAGAGGGAATGAACTGCCACAGGCCCACGGCATCGCTGCGCGAGTACGCCATGGGGTCGTAGGCGCTTTCGATCACCGGAAGCAAAGCCAGCTCCAGCGGCATGTTGCGCTCTTCGAGGCGCTCTACGATGTAGTGCATGTACAGGCTGCCACGTTGGCCAGCGTTTTCCAGAAAGGATGGGTTGTTGGCAAACCACAGGCGTTGTTGATCGATACGTGGGTTTTGGCCATTGCCTTCTTGCAACTGGAAGCCCTGACGCATCCGTTCCCAGACATCCTGTGGCGCCAGCGGGGTCGGTTTGTCAGTGAGAAACATCGGTTTTTGCTTGATTCCAACGGCGAGATTTGGCGCGCGATGGCTGCTGATTTGATCGATTTGGCTGGTGGTGTGACAGCCAGCCAGGAGGGCGCTCAGGGCCACAGCGATAGCCTGGGCCAACCGGGTCAATGCGTCTGAATTGATGGCTTTGCGTATGGATGACGACATTGGCTGGGGGGTATTTCCAGGCGAAAATGTCGGGCGATTCTAGGAACCACCTCGCCAACGGTCAACCTTTCAGAATTTTCATGCTGATCGCGCCAGTCCTTAGAACTTATCTTTCCAGGCTCGTAAGCTAGCAAAAATAGCACTTGGAGACTGATTGTCTGTACCCGTCCGTTCGTCTATTTTTTCTTTAATGGATGTTTCGTGAGTACGAATGAACGGGTTGGTGCGTCGTTCCAGCGCTAGATTGGAGGGCAGGCTGATTCGATTTTCACTGCGCCATTGGCTGACTTGGGCAAAGCGTTCAGCGATGTCGACATTGCCCGGTTCGACCGCTTGGGCGAAGCGCAAATTGCTCAGGGTGTATTCATGGGTGCAATACACCAACGTGCTGCCTGGCAGCGCTGCCAGACGGCTCAATGACTGGTGCATTTGTTCGGGCGTGCCCTCGAACAGTCGGCCGCAACCTGCCGCGAACAGGGTGTCGCCGCAAAACAGCAGCGGCGCTGTCGGATCGTCGTGGTAGAAGGCGATATGGCCCAGGGTGTGACCGGGCACGGCATACACGGTAAAATTCAAGCCAAGTACGCTGATCGGGTCGTTGTCCTTGAGGGCGACGTCTCGCGCCGGGATGTTTTCGGCTGCAGGCCCCAGTACCCGAGCGCCGGTGGCTTTTTTCAGCTGCTCGACGCCGCCGACATGATCGGCATGGTGGTGCGTGACCATGATGTCACTGAGCTTCCAGCCAGGGTGCTGCTCCAGCCAGGCCAGAACCGGTGTGGCATCGCCGGGATCGACCACCGCACAGCGTTGGTTGGCAGTGTCTTGTAACAACCAAATGTAGTTGTCAGTGAAAGCGGGCAGGGCATCGATCTGTATCATGGCGCAGTTCGCTAAGCTGGAAACAATGGTGCATCTTAGAGTCTGTAGCGGTTCTACGCGAGCGCCCTCATGGAGAACACAAATGACCGATGAAGCTTTTGCCCAGGCTGATCCTGAATGGCTTGCGCTGATCAGTTCGGCCCGCACGTGGTTGTCCGGACCGCTGGGGCAACTGTTGCTGGATGAGGAACGGCGCGTGCTCGACGATGAGCTGGGGCGCTTCTTCGGCGGCTATCTGGTGCATTACGGCCCCTCTGCCGAGACGCCGCCGGCGGCCAAACAGGTCCAGCGTAACGTTCGTCTCGGTGCACCATTACCCGGTGTGGAAATCGTCTGTGAAGAACAGGCGTGGCCCCTGAGTGAGCACGCCGCCGACGTTGTGGTCATGCAGCATGGGTTGGACTTCTGCCTGTCGCCTCACGGCTTGCTGCGTGAAGCAGCCGGCAGCGTGCGCCCCGGGGGACATCTGCTGATTGTCGGGATTAATCCGTGGAGCGCTTGGGGGCTGCGGCATATTTTCGCCCATGATGCGTTGCGCAAGGCTCGCTGCATTTCACCGTCGCGGGTAGCTGACTGGTTGAACCTGCTGGGCTTTGCGCTGGAGAAACGACGCTTCGGATGCTATCGTCCGCCGCTTGCTTCCGCGGCCTGGCAAGCACGACTGGCCGGGCTGGAGCGCCTCGGCGACGGTTGGCAAAGCCCCGGCGGCGGCTTCTATTTATTGGTCGCACGCAAGATTGTGGTCGGTCTGCGTCCCGTGCGTCAGGTGCGGCGCGAGCCCATGGGCAAACTGCTGCCATTGCCGATGGCCAAGGTCAACCGGCGCAATCCGCAGCCGTAAAGCGTCACGCAAGACACGCCGGCTGAAGGTGTGTCGATGAAAGTTCGGTGGAAAGCCAGATGGAAGGTTTGATGGAAAAGGTTGCAATGAGCGAAAGCGTCGAAATCTTCACCGACGGCGCCTGTAAAGGTAATCCTGGCCCCGGCGGCTGGGGCGCCTTGCTGGTGTGCAAGGGTGTCGAAAAAGAACTGTGGGGTGGCGAAGCCAATACCACCAATAACCGGATGGAGCTGACCGCTGCCATTCGTGGCCTTGAAGAACTCAAGCGGCACTGCGAAGTGCTGGTGGTCACCGACTCCGAATATGTCATGAAGGGCATGAAGGAATGGCTGGTCAACTGGAAGAAACGTGGCTGGAAAACCGCCGCCAAGCAACCAGTGAAAAATGCCGATCTGTGGCAGTTGCTCGATGAACAGGTCAATCGCCATACCGTGACCTGGAAGTGGGTACGTGGGCACACCGGTCATCATGGCAACGAGCGTGCAGACCAGTTGGCCAATCGCGGCGTGGATGAAGTAAGAGGCATCAAACATGCGTAGTGTCGTACTCGATACCGAAACCACCGGTATGCCCGTCACTGATGGCCACCGGGTCATCGAGATCGGTTGCGTCGAGTTGATCGGCCGCCGTCTGACCGGGCGGCATTTTCACGTGTACCTGCAACCCGATCGCGAAAGCGATGAGGGCGCGATCGGCGTCCACGGTATCACCAACGAGTTTCTGGTGGGCAAACCGCGCTTCAATGAGGTCTCGGAGGAGTTTTTCGAGTTCATCAAGGGCGCGCAGCTGATCATCCACAATGCCGCGTTCGACGTCGGTTTCATCAATAACGAATTCGCCTTGATGGGGCAGCGGGACAAGGCTGATATTACTCAGCATTGCACCATCCTCGACACGTTGGCGATGGCCCGAGAGCGTCACCCTGGCCAGCGCAACAGCCTCGATGCACTGTGCAAGCGTTACGGGGTCGACAACTCCGGCCGTGAATTGCACGGTGCTCTGCTCGATGCCGAGATTCTCGCCGACGTTTACCTGACCATGACCGGTGGGCAGACCAGTCTGTCTCTGGCGGGCAATGCGACGGACGGCAATGGTTCTGGCGAAGGCTCGGGCAACACCGCCAGTGAAATTCGCCGCTTACCCGAGGGTCGGTCACCGGCTCGGGTTATTCGTGCCAGTGACAGCGAAATGGCCGAGCATGACGTGCGCATGGCGGCGATCGCAAAATCGGCCGGTGCGCCTGCATTGTGGGTGCAGTTGCAAGAGGCACACGCGCAGACGGCTCAGTAAGTACCTATTCTCCGATAACGCAGTGGTGTTATGACTCAGGCAAACCCGGCACTCTCCATTCGAGTCGCGGATGAGTGCTTCGAGGATTACATCCTCAACAGCGAATTCACCTTCACCGTCAGCGGCTATGCACTGGCGCAAGTGGGCCAGCGCGTCGAGTGCTGGGAAATCGAACCGGTCGCGCCTTATTGCAAGAATTACGGGATCGACTCCCAGGAGTTCTGCCATTACCGGGACGCAGCCGACAGCACGGTGTTGGTGGCCTGGCTGGGCGAGCGTGCTGTGGGCCATGTGGTACTCAGTACTCACTGGAATGGCTTTGCCCATGTCGATGAACTGGCTGTTGACGCTTCGGCGCGCCGCAATGGTGTGGCCCGTTCACTGCTGGAGGTTGCGCAGTTCTGGGGGCGCAAGCGCTGCCTGCCGGGTTTGATGCTCGAGACTCAAAACAATAACCTGGCGGCCTGCAAACTCTACCAGCGTTGCGGCTTTGTGGTGGGTGGCATCGATCACATGCTGTATCGGGCCATCGATCCTGAAACACGGGAAACTGCGATTTTCTGGTACTTGGTGTTTGAAGATTAATCTCCACGGATAGCTGAACTTTTTAGGGCGACGGTTTGTCTGCTGTCGACACCCTATGGTATTCAGTGCTTTCAACTTTTTAATATAAATACGTCGTATTTAGATTGGGTGTTTGTCCGTTGATTTCGAGAGCGAATCAATGGATGAGCCTGATGACCTAATGCCGTGCCTCAAACAGTGTGTACGTTATCGACAGGCCAGGAGATACGCGTGATATCCCGCAGAAAATTACTTTACGCCGGTGCCGCAGTGGTCGGCGTCGCACTGGGTTCGCCGCTATGGGTGGGTTCAGTGTTGGCCCAGGAAGTGAGCGCCGCGGCCAACAGTGATGTGGAGCAGTTCTACCAGCTGTCGTTGTTTCTGACCGAACGCCAGGCACTGGACCGGAATGTGTCATTGCGGGTGCTGGCGATGTGTACGCAGGAAGACAGCCTGTTCCCCGAGAAGATGAAAGCCTTGTGGGGCAAGATTCAGCAACAGCCACTGGCGAATGTCGGCCTGCTGCAGCAAAGCCCGTTCTATCAAGACGAGGTGCTCAAAGCTACGGTGCAGAAAATCGTCTCTGCCTGGTACCTCGGGTATATCGGAACGCCGGTGTCTCAGCGTGCCGTGGATGACACGCGACTGATTACCTATACCGGCGCGTTGATGTACGAGCCGACGCGTGACGCCACGGTTATTCCGAGTTACTCCCGTGGACACACCAACTACTGGGTCGATCCTCCGGCCACGCTAGCCAATGATTGATACAAGGTGCACACATGAATCAGTCCTTTGATGCCGATGTGATCGTTGTAGGTTCAGGGGCGCTGGGCAGCAATGCCGCTTTTGAATTGGCCAAACAAGGCAAGTCTGTGATTATTCTGGAAGCGGGTGTGCATATTCCCCGCTGGAAGATTGTCGAGAACTTCCGTAATGCGTCGAACAAAAGCAACTACAACGCTCCTTATCCCAATGAGCCTTGGGCTCATCACTCCTACGATGAAGACTATATCGAGAACACAGGGTCGTTTGATTTCCGTCCGGGCATGTTGAAACTGGTGGGCGGAACAACGTGGCACTGGGCGGCAGCGTGCTGGCGCTACCTGCCCAATGACATGAAGTTGAAGACCTTGTATGGCGTCGGCCGCGACTGGCCGATGGAATACAGTGAGTTGGAACCCTACTATGTTCGCGCTGAAGTGGCGCTGGGGGTTTGCGGCAGCGATACGGATGACCAGAGCGGGCATGACGGCGATGCGTTTCCGCCGCGCTCCAGTCCCTACCCCATGCTGCCCGAAGGCGATACGTACCTGTTTCAGCGGCTTAAAGCGCGCCTGTCTCCTGCCGGTTATCACTTCATCCACGAGCCCAATGGCCGGGCGACTCAGCCGTATGATGGACGTCCCCCCTGTAGCGGCAATAACAATTGCATGCCGGTGTGCCCAATCGGGGCCATGTACAGCGGTGACGTACATGCCCGCCATGCTCAACAGGCCGGGGCCAAACTGATCACTGACGCCACCGCGTACAAACTGGAGAAGGGTGCCGATGACAAGATCATCGCGCTGCACTATCGAAGCTCCAAGGGGGATGACGTTCGGTTGACCGCCAAATATTTCGTGGTCGCCGCCCATGGTCTGGAAACACCGAAACTGTTGTTGATCTCCGAGGTGGCCAATTCGTCCGATCAGGTGGGTCGTAACTTGATGGATCACACTGGCATGGGCTTGCAATTCCTCGCGGATGAACCTGTCTGGCCGGGACGGGGTGCCGTGCAGCAGGGCGGTATTTTCAATCGCCGTGATGGGGACTTTCGCAAGGAGCGCGCCTCGGTCAAACATGCCATATCCAACAACGTCCCTAACGCCGCCGTCGCCAGACGGTTGATCGGCCAAGGTGTGTTCGGCAAGCAGCTCGATAATCAGATACGCCACGATGCAGCGCGTTGGGTTGATATATCGACTGTTTACGAAACCTTGCCACGGTCGACCAATACGGTTCGCCCCAGTACCACGCGCAAAGATGCCCTCGGAATACCCATGCTGGTGGTCAATTATGAAGTGGACGATTACGTCAAAGCGGCCAAGGTGGGTGTCGACGAAGACTACAAGGATTTTGTCCGCCTCATGGGGGGCACGGTCGTGACGGATAACACGGGTTGGCAGAACCGTGATCACCTGATGGGCACCGTTATCATGGGGGCGGACCCGAAAGACTCAGTGGTCAATCACGAATGTCGGACCCACGACCACGTCAATCTATTCCTCGCGACCACCGGGGTCATTCCTGCGTCAGGGACGATCAATCCGACGCTGACCGGTGTGGCCTTGAGCATTCGCCTCGCCGACATCATCGCCCGTGAAATTTAGGAAACCGCCCATGAATAGGCTCCATCGTCAGGGTCGGCTGTTATTCAAACGGGTCGCGCTCTGTAGCCTCCTGTCGTCATCCCTGGCATTTGCCGCAGCAGATGACCCCGCGCTGATCAAGCAGGGCGCGTACATCGCCCGAGCGGCGGACTGTGCTGCGTGCCACCGCACCGCTGAGAAAGGTGGTGAGGATTTTGCCGGGGGTTATGTCATCGATTCGCCCATGGGCAAGATCGTTGCCAGCAACATAACGCCCTCCAGGGACTTCGGGATCGGCAACTACACCGAGCAGCAATTTGCCGACGCCCTGCGTAAGGGTATCAATGCCCAAGGCAAGCATCTGTACCCGGCAATGCCTTATACCTCCTACCAGGGCATGAGTGATCAGGATGTTCACGCGCTGTATGCTTACCTGCAGCAGGGCGTGAAGCCGGTGGACAAAGCGGTTGCGCAAACCCATCTGGCGTTTCCGTTCAATATTCGTCAGGCGATGTTCGGCTGGAACCTGCTGTTCCTCGACGGTCATGGCTTTAAGCCCAATGCGCAAGTGTCCGATCAGGTCAATCGTGGCCGCTACCTCGTCGACAGCCTGGCTCACTGCGGTGCCTGCCATACGCCGCGTAATGTGTTGATGGCCGAAAATAACAGTCAGTACCTTGCGGGTGCCGCGCTGGGCGGCTGGGTTGCGCCCAATATTACGTCGGACGAGGTCAGCGGGCTGGGTGGCTGGAGCGATGATGGCTTGGTCCGGTTTCTGAAAAACGGCCATCTCGCTGACAAGGCCCAAGCCGCTGGCGGCATGGCTGAAGCCGTAGAGAATAGCTTCCGCTACCTCGGCGATGATGATTTGCAGGCCATGGCCGCCTATTTGAAAACGGTGCCCGCGATTCGCGACCCGCAGCAGACCAGCGTCGCCCTACGCGAGGTCAAACCGGTGGACATGAGCACCCTGGAGACAGGACAGGGCGATCAGCTTTCGCTGGCGGACTCGAGCGGTACTGATGGGGCGCGGCTCTATAATTCGGCCTGCTCCAGTTGCCATGGTCGAGACGGACAGGGCACGGGAGACAGGTTTTACCCGTCACTGAGCCAGAACCGTGCGCTCAACGGTACGCAGGCTAATAACCTGATCATGACTATTATTGCGGGCATTGACCGTAAAGGGGCTGACCTGGAAGTCAGCATGCCGGCATTTGCCGATCAACTGAACAATCAACAGATTGCGGCGATTGCAAACTACAGTCTGCAAACGTTCGGTAATCCGAAGCTGTCGGTGACGGAGGGGGATATCGAGAAGATGCGCCGAGGAGGCGATGTGCCGCTATTGATTACCGCGATGCCTTATCTGGAGTGGGCGGCCGGGTTGATCGTGTTGGGATTGGTGGTGGCGATTGTGATTTATAGAAAGCGCAAACGCGCCAATTTGATCATCACTAAAAAGAGAGACCTGAATCGCCGCCTGCGCCCAACTTAATTCAGGACGTTAAAGCGGCGCGCAGGTAACCAGGCGATTTAGCGCAGGCAACAACCCGGCACTCCCGACTCAGGGAGTGCGGGTCATTTTTACGCCGGACTGAAGCAACTCGAAGTCGTCTCCGCCCAAATGAGTAACTCGATCGCCAATGGCCAGACGGTAGGTCGAAACAGGCTCCGTGCCGCTGGCCGCATCGGGCTGTGATTCCTGGAATTCATGCACCGAGTAGACGCGGCCTTCCGCATCTCTTGCATGAAAATGTCGGACGAGAACTGAAGCCATTTGCTTTGTAACCTCTGAAGATAACCGCTCATTTGCACTGACATGCTAACACTGCGCGCTGACAATCGACGCCCACTTGTAAGGTAAGTCTGAACGAATTGGTTCAGTTGCAACACCCATGTCTTTCAGACCGCTGTTTTATAGGCGAGTTTTCCGGCGTTGAAAAAATAGTTTGAGCCGTTGGCCTGCGCGTGGCAGTTCGCTCTGCGCGGCGTTTTTGAAGGCTCAATCGCAATTATCGGCTCCGAAAACCAGACTAAACTCTCGCCTTCATCTATAACTGAAACCTCCCTTAATCAGTAGGCGGAAATCCTCATGAGCCAGGTCTATACGATCGCTGTTGTTGTCGGCAGTCTGAGAAAAGACTCGATCAACCGTAAGGTCGCGCTTGCATTGATAGCGTTGGCCCCCAGCAGCCTGAAGTTGAACATCGTCGAAATTGGCGATTTGCCCCTCTATAACGAAGATATCGATACGGCTACGCCGCCCGCCGCCTATACGGCGTTTCGCCAACAAATCAGCGCAGCCGATGGCGTGCTGTTTGTCAGCCCGGAATATAACCGTTCGGTGCCGGGCGTCCTGAAAAACGCCATCGACGTGGGTTCGCGCCCGTATGGCAAAAGTGCCTGGGCCGGCAAGCCGGGCGCCGTGATCAGTGCCTCGCCGGGGGCCGTCGGCGGTTTCGGCGCTAACCATCATTTGCGTCAATCCATGGTTTTTCTGAATGTACCGTGCATGCAGCAACCAGAAGCGTATCTGAGCAATGCCGGGACTTTTTTCGATGCGGCGGGCACGTTGTCCGAGCAAACCAAACCCTTCCTGCAGACGTTTATCAATGCGTTTGCGGCATGGGTCGAGCTGCTTAGGAAGGTTTAATGCCTGAAGGCAGTGCGTCAACCGCCTGCGGACACTGCCGGTGCCCGGCAAGGGTGTCCCCTCTGGAAAACGCCGCCTTGCGTTATGTACCGCAGGGCGAGCGTGGTACTTCGGTAAGTTTCTCTTTCACGTTCAACCACCGTCGCGGAATTCGTTCGGCGTGGTGGTTTTCAGCGCAAAAGGAAACTTGCCATGACATCCCCCTCTCGCCCGTACTTCCATACCGAATCGCTCAAAGACAGATTTTCCCAGGACCTGACCGACGCCGTCCTCACCGAACATATCGACGAGGACGAAGCGCGCTGGTTGCGAACGCTGGTGAGTCCATCTGCTCTGGTCGGGACGGTGATACCACCGCGTCTGGACAGCGTGATCAAAACCGGTGGTCTGCCCACTGACGTTGAACTGGCTGCTGCGGTGCAGATCAGCTACCCATCGAGCGATACCACCGTTTACCTCAGTACCCTGCTGTATGGCTTGGAGCGATTCGAGGATCGAGAACAATTACTCGCCATATTGCTGAAACGTTTCGGATCGCGAACAAGTGCTGTGCCAACGTTTGAAGATCAATTGATCGACGAGCCGTTGTTTGAGTATCGAATGCTGAAAATCATCGATCACCAAGTGGAAAAAATCGTTGAACTGGCCCAGCATTTAGAGCAGATCCCCTCACTGCAAGCGGTACTGAAATATACCCTGCAAGAGCAGATCAAGGCCGCAATACCCGGGACGTCGATCGATCCTTCGACGCACTTGCTGCAGATCATCCAATCAACAGCGCAGTCGTCAGTGAAGGATGTCACGGGCGTCCAGTCGCTCGTGGATGCTGCACTGGACGAGTACATCGGACGGGAATTGCCGCAAGGTACTGAGCGGCGCTTTCTGGGTCCGTTGGGTACAACCCTTGACCCGCATGAGGCGCAACCTCAACAACAAGCGCTGTCTGACACGGTCAAGGGGCTGCAAACGTCTTTTGTTAATCGACTGGGTCATTTTTGGTGGTCACCGGTCGGCCATGGCCAGACGCGTCGTGAATACGTTGCTGCTGCGTTGGCCGAATGCTTCCGACAGGAGCTACTGGCACGCAGGCACGACGCCACGCTCGACGCTCATGAGTTTCGACGACTGAGTTCACTGTTAGATCCGTCTCTTGAACAATGGGGCGATGGCGGTCAGGTTCACCTCAGGAAACTCACGCTGTCTCTTGATAATCGAGAGCCGTCGACGCTGGCGGGCGTATTTATGATGGAATCGGTTGTGCCGTCGCTGTCGGAACTGTTGCTCTATTCAGTCGAAAAGGGACTGCGTTCGTTTCTAGATCGAGCGGCATTAAACGCGCATTTCGACACAGACGAAGGACGCACAGAGCTGCTGCAATACCTGTCGTTGGACGATCATGTTCGGGTGCTTACGCCGGCCAGGTTGCAGTTGGCGTATGAAAACATCGATGGGCCCTTGTTTCTGGATCGAATCGATTCGGTCATCGCCTTGCAGGGCCTTAATCTGGCTTTCGTTATCGGTCAGCCTCGCAAGGACCGCAATCAGGCTGCCGTCATGATTGACGATGCATTGGATATTCGTCATCTGATTGACCATCGCCTGTCGCGGCTTGGAGGCGGCGGTCGATGGCGCGAGGTACCGGGCACGTTCGATGAAACATGGCCCCAGGCACCCTCGATCCCACTGGCACTACCACCTGCCAAGGCCGAAACCTCCGGGCTCCGTCCATCCTGGCAAGAACTGATGCAGACGCTCGATGGCGATGCCCGACTTATCTGGCAAGCGCACCCGAGTATCGAATCCTGCGCCCGCGATGTGCTGAACAAGCAGTTGGCCATCCTGGGTGAGGGGCGTCTGGATGCGAAGGATGTTCAAGTGCAGCTCATTGAGGCGCTGCCTGTCGAGGCGCTGAGAGATACTGCAGAAGCCCCGCCTGTCGTAGTCAGTCCGACAACGGCCCCCGTCGATCTGGTCACCCTGCTGCTCGACCGAGTGAGTGGTCATCGAGCGGCTGATGTGCCCGTCGACAGTCGGATTATCCTTGCCCCGGCAACTATTGCGCAGACGGGCCCCGTCACACTGCTGACACCGGCGTTGGTCGATCATCTGCTGAAATACGCGCACGCCCAGTTTTCCGCGGCGCTGGCACGCCAGACCAAGCGGTTCCACACGCACGCACTGCGTCAGGTCAATACCCAATTGCACCCTGGGGCGTTGTCGTGCGAAATAACGGCAGGGCTGCTTCGCCTGGAGCTGGATCTGGAGGGCCGTCTGGACGAACTCGATCAGCAAGAGCAGGTTATGGTCGAGCAAGTGCTGAGTTACCCCGTGCGCAGCCTGCGCCGGGTGTTTGGCGACGCCATCGTCGAAGTCTGTGCCCTGTCGTACACCTATGACGAGACGCTTCCGTCGGTGCAGATGACCAGCCTTTTCATGCTGCATCAACCCTCACTCGCCCCCCCTGGTGTAGTGCTCTGGTCTCCATTGTTGGGTATACGTCGATTCGACTCACTTGTTGATCTCAAGCAATTGTTGGTTGCCAAGCTGGTAAGCACTCACCACCGCGAGCAGTGGCTGGATTTTTTTCCCGAGCCTGAACAGGGCATGATCCGCAAGCACCTGGAGCACACCAATGGCAACCGGATGTCTATCGACACTGTTCAGTTGGATGAGCATTTTATTGAGCAGTTGCAACGGGTTGAGCAGGACCGACAATGCAAGGCTGTCGAACACGCAGTTCAATTCGCAACGCGCTGCCGTGTGGAGACGAAACTGCTCAGCAACCTCGTAACCGCTGCCCAGGCTAATGACCAGATGGATGCAGCGCTGGATGCCATGTCAGGCGCAATTCAGCGAGCTCTGTTCGAAGCGCAACTGCCGGACTGGATGAAAAAAGCCTCGATTGAGGACTTGCAGAAGTATGCCGACGTACTCAAGCGTTACTACCGGGTCGGTAATCCGAAAAAAGATTTTTTATTCGGCATTCCTTACCTAAAGGCGTACGCCCGCGAAAAAATACTCGGCCAGTTGGGTATCGACTTCCCCGGCCAGTCGTTCGACCCGGACACCTTGCAGATAACCCTTACGCGATACGTTGGAACCCCGGTGGGGACTGGACAGACGCCTTCTTTCCTGCCCGCTGTGACCGACGTCAGCACCGAAACATTGACCGAATACTCGCTTAATCATTTTTCGACGATCCAGGGGGCGAGCCTGGCGGTGAGTTCAACTGAAGAAAGTCCGGCTTCCCTGCTGTTGACGCCCACCTACCTTAGGGGGTTGATCCACACGCTGGATGTGGGAGCGCATTATCAGCAACTGCTGGCGCAAAAATTGGACAGCAGTCATCCGGACCACAGTCTCCGCAGAGGTTTATTTTTCAAGCAGTTGCCAGGGCTGATGATCGAAACTGCTCTTCAGCAAAAGCTTGAAGAGCAGCTCAGTGCCAGTGCCTACGATTACATACAGGGCCTGATGGACATGCCTGATGGTCTTGCCCGGCAACCTGTACATGAAGAGGACATTGTCCTGTGTCCGCTTCGACTGATCGCACAGGCGGGTGCCACGGCGGATAGTGTGCCCGGCTTTTACGTCATAGGCCCAAAGGATTCATCTCAGGGTCCGGTGATCCTGTATTCGATTTTTAATCAGAATTTTTGCTTCAAGGAGTACGCTGACAACGCCAGCCTGCTGCAGGACATACGTACATCGAGCAGTCTGCAGACGCAGCTTATGCAGCGTGTCACACCCGAGGTGCAGACGCGTTATGGCCATCACAGCTTCCTTCTGCCACCGGTGTGGAGTACCGAGTTCTATACGGATTTCCCAATGTTTCCATTAGGGCCTGTCACCCTGGACAGCGAACCGGTTGAGGGCAACGTTTTGCAGTATCTGTTCAGTGATGCCGTGAGCGTACTCAAGGAAATAGCGAAAAAGCAGACAGTGACCACCGCCCAGGCTGATTGGGAGTCGTTCACGTATCTGATGACACTTCAGGCCGAGCAGGTCCTTATTTTTCTGCCTGGCGATCTCGGCCTGCTGGTTGCTAACTGGCAAGCGCTATCGTTACTTCAATCATCAGCCACCTCGGCCGTCAGTCGACACTGGGGCGAGGCAGTGTCGGAGTTTACCGCTGCTTTGGCCGTTTTTATTTCGGCCAAACAGTCAGCGCCGGAGGTCGACGAACCAGCCATTGAGGTGCTGAGAGACCTTGACTCGCCGCTAGAATTTTCCTGGCGAAATGCTCAATTGCCTCCAGACGTAAAAGTCCGTTTGCAAGCGTTTGAAGCGTCCGATATCGCATTGAGCGATTTGATGAAAGATGAGCTGTACAACCTTTACCAGGCGCCCTTGACGCTGAAAAAATATGCGGCTGTCGCCGGCAAGGTTTATCAGGTACAGCTACAGGATGAGGGGGGCTGGCGCATCGTCAGTGGTGACAACGTTGGGCCGAACCTGAAACTCAATGATCATCAGCAATGGGAGCTCAATGTGCGTTGGGGGCTGAGGGGTGGAGGAGGGCTTCTCACTCGGCCCAAATCGCCTGATGCTTTCACTCTCAATGAAGTCGACGCAGCGGTCGATCAGACGTTCGGGGTGCTGGCCAGTGGAATGCCCGCGATACGTTTGAGGTATCGAGACCACGCGCGCAGGATTGGTCGCGCCCATCTGCAATCCAAACACTATCTCGAGAGCTGCCTGGAAAACCTGAACGTGCGGACGCCCGCTGCACCGCTCAATGCACAGGTCAACCAAATCATTAACGAGTTCTTTGGTGTACAGACGCCGAGTGCAGGGCTTGTCGACGCAATCAAAAAGTCGACAACAGGCTTGTTCAACGCCGTGATGGATGTCTCTTTGGCACCTTATTCTTCACCCCGGTTTGTCATGGGATTGAATCGGGCAGGGTACGAAACCACTGTCGCGTTCACGCTTAAGGCTGATCCACTCCAGCGTATATACCTGAGCGAGCGGTTCTTTGATGTTTCGAAATATGACCTCAAGCCTCCAGCCGTTGGCAGAGCGGGTTTCAATCTGAGTACCCATTATCGAGCGGCTGTACTCATCCACGAACTGTCTCACCTAAGCAATGACACGCACGATATCGCTTACCTGGAGTCTACGGCCCCTTTCCTCGATCTGTTGGCCAGCAGCACGCCGGACCAGGTTCGGATCAAATCCGATCTGGAGGAGCTGCATCATCGCTATCTTTCGCATCAGACCCCGGCCAATCAGCTGTTCAAACACTTTAAAAACGGCCGGTGGCAAGATATCAATGATGAAGGGGAGGGTAAGCAATTCGTTCTGAACGTCACCGGACAAAAAAAACTGGTAGACGCTCGCCCGGTTTTTCTGGCCAATGCTGAAAAGCGTAGCGAAATAATGCTGGGAAACGCTGACTCTTTGGGCCTTCTCATCACGTTGTTGGGACGCAAGCAGTTCGCCCCTTGAACTGTTTTTCGGGTGCATTGAGGCTGCGTTGAAAAAGAGCCGCTTGAAAAAGCGGCTCGTTCCAACTCTTTTACCCGCGAATCAAATCGTGTAATGCCGCAACTCACGGGCGATGACCAAACGCTGGATTTCACTGGAGCCTTCGTAGATCTGGGTGATTCGCGCATCCCGGTAATAGCGTTCCACCGGATAGTCTTCCAGGTAGCCATAGCCGCCGTGGATCTGCATGGCTTTGGAACAGACTTTCTCAGCCATTTCCGACGCGAACAGCTTGGCTTGTGACGCTTCCGACAAGCAGGGTTTGCCCGCGCTGCGCAAGCGAGCCGCGTGCAGAATCAGCAGGCGTGCAGCGTTGAGTTGGGTGTGCATGTCGGCGAGCATGTTCGAGACGCTTTGGTGCTCGATGATCGGCTTGTCGAACTGCACCCGCTCGCGTGCATACGCCAATGCTGCGTCGAACGCGGCGCGGGCAATGCCCAGTGCTTGTGCGGCAATGCCTATGCGTCCGCCTTCGAGGTTGGACAGGGCAATGGCCAGGCCCTTGCCACGCTCGCCCAGCAGATTGGCGGCGGGGATGTGGCAATTGCTCAAGGTCACGGCGCAGGTGTCTGACGCGCGAATGCCCATCTTGTGTTCAGTACGGTCCACCACGAAGCCCGCGGTGTCGGTCGGCACCAGAAACGCCGACAGGCCTTTTTTGCCCAATTCGGGATCGGTCACGGCGAAGACAATGGCCAGCTTGGCGCGTTTGCCGTTGCTGACGAACTGCTTGGAACCATTGATGACCCATTCATCGCCCTGCAACTCAGCGCGGGTGCGCAGGTTGTGCGCTTCGGAGCCGGCCTGGGGTTCAGTCAGGGCAAAACAGCCGATGGCCTGGCCGCTGGCCAGTTGTGCCAACCACGTCTGCTTTTGCGCCTCGGTACCGTAATTGAGCACCGGACCGCAGCCCACCGAGTTGTGAATGCTCATGAGCGCACCTGTGGCGCCATCGCCTGCGGAGATCTCTTCCACGGCAAGGGCGTAGGCCACGTAATCGACATAAGTGCCGCCCCATTCTTCCGGGACCACCATCCCCAGCAGGCCCAATTCGCCCATCTTGGCGACCAGGGTGTCATCGATCCAGCCGGCTTTTTCCCACGCCTGGGCATAGGGTGCGATTTCGTTGCGGGCGAAGTCGCGCGCCATGTCGCGAATCATTACCTGTTCTTCTGTCAGTTCAAGGTCGTGCATGGCTTAGCCCTCATGGCCGTTAAAGAAGCTTTGGACATGCTCGGCACTGAGCGCCTGCACGGTGGGTGGATTCCACTGTGGATTTTTATCTTTGTCGATGATCAGCGCGCGGACGCCTTCGATCAGATCGCCGTGTTCGAACCACTGGCGATCCAGGTGCAGCTCCAGAGCGAAGCAGGCTTCAAGCGGCAAATGGCGACCGCGACGCAGCATCTCCAGGGTCACCGACATTGCCAGCGGCGAGCGGGTTTCCATCAGGGCTGCGGTACTCATCGCCCAATCGTGACTGTTAGCGATGGTGACTTCACGCAGTTGTTCGATGATGCTCGGGACATCCGGCAGGCCGAAGAAATGGTCGATGACCGGTCGCAGCTTTTCCAGGGGCGCATCGGGTAATTGCTGCACGGCGTTTTTCGCCAGCAGGCTTTGTAAATCTTTCAGCGCGTTGCCATTCCACACCAGGCTGTCCAGTTGCTGGTCCAGGTGCGGTAAAACTTCGCTGTTGAGGTACCAATCGGCCAACCCGCAATAAAGCGCATCCGCTGCACGAATCTGTACGCCGGTGACGCCAAGGTAAACCCCCAGCTCGCCTTGTACTCGCGACAGAAAATAACTACCGCCCACGTCCGGGAAATAACCGATGGCGACTTCCGGCATCGCCAGTCGGCTGCGTTCGGTGATAACCCGCAAGTCGGCACCTTGCGCCAACCCCATGCCGCCGCCGAGTACATAACCATCCATCAGCGCCAACACCGGTTTTCGGTAGTGGTGAATGGTCAGGTCGAGGGCGTATTCCTCGGCAAAAAAGTCCAGGTGCAGGGTTTGGCCGGCCTTGTAGCTGTCGTACAACGAGCGAATATCGCCACCGGCGCAAAAAGCCTTATCGCCGCTGCCGCGCAAGACCACGGCGTACACGTCATCATCCTGCGCCCAGGCGTCGAGCTGATCTTGCAGCAGGCGGACCATGTCCAGGGTGAGAGCGTTCAAGCCGGCAGGGCGGTTGAGGGTCAAGTGGCCGATATGGTTGCGAACTGTGGCGAGCACGGCGTCGTCAGTTCCAACGGATAAATCCTGGGCAGTCATGGCTATCTCTCTGCGGCTTTATTGTTCTGCTTCTCGTTTGGAACGAGAAATATCCCCGGATGCTAACAGTGCAAATTTGCAAAAGACAATCGGGAATTGTGCAGCAGGGCGATGCGTTTTTGCTTGGGCGGGCCTCTTCGCAGCGGAACGCGTAGTTGCAAGCCTGCTCCCACAGGGTATGCGGTCATCTGTGGGAGGCCTCGCCTCGCCGCGTCTTCGACGCCGCGCTGTCGCGCAGCAAACTGGTTTTGATTTGTGTGTCGCGATGGGTGGCGGCGTGTCAGGTACGCCGCCTTCGCGAACAAGACTGCGCGTCCCGGTTACTCCTACAGAGATTTTGATCTGCCTTTGGGGTTTGGAATGAATTGAGTATCGAATTACGGCAAGGTCCCTTCTCCAGAAGGCCGGAGCGGCAGCATCGCGAACGCCGTAGTACAGATGCACCGGCTGACCGCAGCCGCCGCGTTCGGCGATGTCATCGAGCATGCCCAGCAAGGCCGACAGCCCGGTGCCGCCCGCCACCAGAATAGGAACGCTTCGATTCACTGCCCGGTATGTGCAAGCGTGCGTACTGCCCGGGCAGGTAGTCCAGGCGTTGACCGTTGGCGCGGGCATCCACCTTGCAGGATGGCCGTGCTCAGCGCGGTCCGCCAGGAAATGCTCGAAGACCGTTCGGCGCGCAATATTTCGGTGATCGCCATGGGCTGGGGGTTTACTCACCTTGGACGCTTTTCCAGCGAATACCGCAAGCTGTTCGGCGAGACGCCAAGCGCCACGTTGCAACGCAACGAAGCCCGCCGGGCCCGCTCGGTTTAACACGTGCCGGACGCCTTGAATCGTCTACCTCGCCTTCAAGCAGAACAGCGCCACTTGCGGGGCTTCGCTCACCCAGTAATCACTCACTGACCAGTTGGCATCCGCCGCCAGTGCGGTAAACGATTCGACGGTGAACTTGTGTGAGTTCTCTGTGTGCAGGCGTTCGCCAGCGCTGAAGTGGAAGGTGTGGCCAGCGACCTTTACGACGTGTTCGCGGCGGCTCTCCAAATACATCTCTATGCGTTCCTCGGTTTCGTTCCAGAGCGCCAGATGGTCGAAAACCTCAACGTTGAAATCGCCATCGAGTTCGCGGTTGATACGGGTCAACAGGTTCTTGTTGAAGCGCGCCGTGATGCCTTCAGCATCGTTGTACGCCGCGACCAGGGTGTCGGCGTCCTTGACCATGTCTACCCCGACGATGAAGTGAGCGTGTTTGCCCAGCAGTGCATGGGTCGAACGCAGAAATTTCGTCGCTTGCTGATGGGTGAAATTGCCGATGGTCGAGCCCGGGAAGAACCCCACGCACGCGTGTCCGGCAACCTCGGCTGGCAATCGCAGGGCCCGACTGAAGTCGTCTATCTGGGGGGCAACGCTCAATGCCGGGTAGCTTTTTTTCAGCAGCGCGGCGGCCTTCTTCAGCGCATTGGCGCTGATGTCGATGGGTACGTACAGCGCTATCTGCGGCGCGGCGTCGAGCAGCAATCGGGTTTTCTCGCTGGCACCACTGCCGAACTCCACCAGGGCCGCGCCCTCGGGAATTGCATCGGAAATCTGCCGGGCAACCTGGGTCAACAGACCGGTTTCGGCGCGAGTCGGGTAGTACTCGGGGGTCTCGCAGATGGCCTCGAACAACTCGGAGCCAGCAGCATCATAGAAGTACTTGGGTGACAGGTTTTTCAGCGACGCCGACAGCCCGGCAATCACGTCGCGGGCGAATTCGCTGTCGTGGCTTTTCACTACGCCGGGCTGGCGTGCATCGCGGGCCAGTCGTAAACCGGAAAACATCCAGCGCTTTTCCGGGTGGAAAAAGTTGCGGTAGGTGGTGCGGGCGTGGCCGGGGGAGGTGACGCTGGCGCCACCGCGAAGGACCATCAGGTTGATCATGAACTTGCCGTTGTATTCGCCTACCGCGCTGGACGCCGGGTGAAACCCTGGATAGGCATTGTAGGCACTTTGGGTCCATTGCCAGGCGACGTCATCAACCTGCTCAAGCAGCCCGGCCTCCGCTGCAACTTCCCATTCGGCTTCCGTGGGTAGACGTGCGTCGGCCCAGAGGGCAAAGGCTGCGGCTTCGTAATAGCTGATGCTGATCACCGGCGCTGCCGGATCAATAGCCTCCAACCCGCGCAGGGTCATCTGGCGCCAGCCGTGTTCATCGTGTTGCCAATAGAGCGGTGCGTTCCAGCCATTTTCCTGCACTACCGCCCAGCCGTCCGACAACCACAGTCCGGCCTTGGTATAGCCGCCGTCTGCCATGAACGCCAGCCATTCGCCGTTGGTCACCAGACGGTCGCTGATTTCGAACGATTGCAAGTAGAGGGTATGCCTCGGCCCTTCATTGTCGAAGGCAAAACCTATGCCCTTGTGGCCTATTTGGGTCAGGCCACCTTTGAGCGGTTTGAACAGACCGCGACGTCCGGACACCTCTTTAGCCCAACGTGGGTCATAGGCAGGCTTGAGTGAGGACATGCTGAACAGGTGCAGGATGTCCATCAGCAACAACTCTTGGTGCTGCTCCTCATGGGCCAGACCCAGTTCAACCAGATCGGAAACGGTATCGGGCAGCTCGGATTGAAGCAAGGTTCGCATGTGTTCATCGACGTGCTTGCGGTAGGCCAGAACCCTGTCCAGGGTCGGACGTGTCATCAGCCCGCGTTGTGGCCGGGGATGACGGGGGCCGACGGCTTCATAGTAGGAGTTGAACAGGTAACCGAATGCTGGATCGAAGGGGCAATAATCGGCGACGTTTTCGGCCAGCAAAAACGTCTCGAAGAACCAGGTGGTATGCGCTATGTGCCACTTGGCGGGGCTTGCGTCCGGCATGGACTGAACGACCATGTCCTCAGCGCTCAGTGGTGCGATCAGGTTCTCGGTCCGGTTTCGAATGGCCTGGTAGCGCTTGAGCAGAGCGGTACCGGCGGGGATGTCGCGTAGCTCTCTTGAGGTGCTGGTCATCAGGTTCTCCGGCCATTCGGCCACTGCCAATCCTTCACTGTTTCCAAAGGGTGCAGGGCGTCATGCGTTTTTTTCATGACCAGGCCAGGACGAGGTGCTGATGCGCCTTTCCCCTGCCCGGAAAGTCATAAAGCGTTACGGCTCAGAAGCGCTTTGTTCAGCCCTGTACACCCTCGGTTTGGAAGGTCACCTGATCGGGGTAAAAGGCGACGTGCTCCTTTATTTCTACCACTGCCGGGTACGGGTCTTCGTATGTCCAAACGGCGTTTTCGGCGCTGTGCCCTTCGGCATTGAGGCTGAAGTAATGGGCGTCACCCTTGTAGGGGCAATAACTGTGATGTTCGGTGCGCGTGTAACGTTCAAGCCGAATGTCGGATCGCGGAATATAAAAGGTGGGCGGGTGGGTGCTTTCTTCGAGCATCAGTGCCTTTTCTGTCTGCGCGACGACGACGCCGTTGAAGTGCACGGTGACACGGCCATGGAACGGGGAGACGCTGATGGGATGGTTGGGGCCGGGGATTTTCATGGCGACCAGTCCTTAAGCGATAAAGAAGGCTACAAGCATAGTAGATGTCCATCATAAAAATAGGGATGAACGTATTATTTGCATCGAAGGAATAGGTTCACGCGTATTTCTTTCCTCAGAACGGATTCCTGCTCAATCGCCCAGCGGGTAAATCTCGGTATTTTAGTGTCTGGGTGTTGGCTCGCCGAGTACTTTTCGGCGAGCCCTACCACCTTAGAACGGTTTTAATGGCAGAAACTTGCCATCCAGCGTGATGACTGCGCGGGAGCCGCCTTCAGGGTCTTCAACTTTTTTGATGTCCAGTTTGAAGTTGATCGCGCTGATAATCCCGTCGCCAAATTGCTCATGAACAATGGCTTTCAAGGTCGTGCCATAGATCTGGATCATCTCGTAGAAACGGTAAAGGGTCGGGTCGGTGGGCACACCGCCGGGAATGCTGCCGCGTACCGGAATGATTTGCAGCCGGGCGATGGCATCGGCATCCAGTTCCAGACGTTCACCGACCCGTTTTGCCGCGCTTTCTGGCAATGGATGCTGGCCGAGCAGGGCGGCAGTCACATAGGCCAGGCTCAGCCCGGTGCCGTCGGTGAGGTCCTGCCAGGAGAGGTTCTTGCGCGCTTTGATCGCAAGAATGTCAGTGGTCAGGGCCAGGCTTGGATCTTGGTAAGCATGAGACTGTTGCATGGGGGTAACTCCGGTGAGGTTAGGGAGGGTCAAGCGACTGCGGGGGTACGTTGGGAGCGTTTGGCACAGATAAACGGATGTTCGGCCAAGGAAACAAACGCATTCGTGTCGCCGTTCAGCGCGTCGACCGAGCCGCTTTCGATGTCGTAGACCCAGCCGTGCAAATTCAGCTGCCCTTGTTCCTGGGCCAGCCTGATGCTGGGATGCGTCTGGATGTTTGCCAGTTGGGCTATTACGTTTTCACGCACCATCGAACTCAGCCGTGCCGCATCTGAGGCATGTGTGCGAGACGCGTTGATGACTTTCGCCGAGTCGGCGTGCCGCAGCCAACTGGCGACGGCGGGCAAGTGATCCATGCAGGTGCAGCTTGAAAGGGCCGTCATCGCTCCACAATCGGAATGCCCGCAGACCACGATATCGGTGACACCCAGTACGGCGACGGCATATTCGACGGTGGCAGAAACGCCTCCTGGCTCAGGGCCGTAAGACGGCACGATGTTGCCGGCGTTACGGATAACGAACAGTTCGCCCGGTTCCTGCTGTGTCAGTAGTTCTGGAACCACCCGGCTATCGGAACAGGTAATGAACAACGTGCCGGGGTGTTGGGTTGTGGCCAACTGTTTGAACAAGTCGGTGCGTTTTGGAAACACTTCGGTCTGAAACCTGAGAAATCCATCAATCAGCGTTTTCATGGTGAGGGGCCTGGTGGGTTGCTGTGGGCCCCATATTGGTTTGCTAGCGCTATAACGTCCAAGACCCATATACAATGCAATCTATAAGTACAGCCTATAGAGGATTGGCCATGCTGCTTCGACATCTTCGCTACTTGCTGGCAGTGGCCGATCACGGCAACTTCACCCGTGCTGCGCAGGCCCTGCATGTCTCGCAGCCAACGCTTTCGCAGCAAATCAAACAGCTGGAAGAGTCTTTAGGTGCTGAACTGCTTGACCGTACGGCTCGGTCTGTCCAACCGACCGATGCTGGCGCTGCTTATATTGAATACGCGCGCAGGGTGCTGAGGGAGCTGGAAGCGGGTGAGCGGGCCATCCACGACGTCAAGGACTTGTCCCGTGGCACCTTAAGGCTGGCAATGACGCCGACCTTCATGGCGTACCTGGTCGGCCCCTTGGTCAAGGACTACACGGCAAAGTTTCCGAACATTCATTTGAAAATATTTGAGTTGTCCATGGGCGACATTGAGGCAGGGCTTGCTGACGACTCCTTGGACATAGCCATCGCGTTTACCCAGGTGAGGAACCCCGATATCGAATGCGTCCCGGTATTCGTGGAAAAGTTAGGGGTGATGGTCGGTCGCAATCACCCGCTGTATGAGAGCCGACGCCCGCTGGCGCCGAGCGAACTGGCGGCGCTTGAGTGGGCACTTCTGACGCCGGACTTCATCACCCGAACCTGCATCGACGAGTACTTTCAGGGTCAGAAAATCACCCCGCAGGTACTGATGGAGGCCAACTCGGTGAGCACGATTCTGGAAATCATCCGCCACACCAACGTGGCCACGATTCTCCCGGAAGAAACGGCTACGCAGGATCTCGCACTTCGGCGGATCGATCTGATCGAGCCGGCACCGCAGCGTATGGCTGCGCTGCTTAGACGGCGCAACAGCTATCAAAGCTCAGCGTCGGTGGAGTTCACCAGGTTGGTGACTTCAAGACGCGCGTATTAACGCTCTCAAGACGAATTGTCGCCGTTGAAAAGCGCAACACTGGCAAGAACACCGGTCCTGCGGTTTACTACTACTTAGCCGCACTTCACTGATCTGGATTCACTCGGTTCATGAATATTTGAGGAGAGAGTCCATCAGGTCCACTCGATGAACAAATACACTCCCCACAACTGGGCGCCCCATGAGCGACCGTCACTGCCGGGCTCGCCGTCGACCCCGTTGCACTCGACGGGCAAGCGTTGGGCGTTTGCGGTTGTCGGTGTGATTGTTGCGTTGACCGGCGGGCTGGGTAACGCGCTGGTGATTGCCAACTTGCCATACCTGCAAGGTGCGTTGGGCGCGACGACGGCGGAAATAGCCTGGCTGCCCGCCGCGTATGTCATGACCAACGTGTCGATGAACCTGCTGCTGGTGAAGTTTCGTCAGCAGTTTGGTTTGCGGGCGTTCACCGAAGTGTTTTTGGCGCTGTACGCGCTGGTGACATTCGCCCACCTGTTCGTCAATGATCTGGAGTCGGCGGTTGCTGTGCGTGCGGCTCACGGTATGGTCGGTGCGGCGCTCAGCTCACTGGGCCTGTATTACATGATTCAGGCCTTCCCGCAGAAATGGCGGATGAAGGCGCTGGTCCTCGGTCTGGGCACCTCGCAACTGGCGATTCCTCTGGCGCGACTGGTGTCAGAAGACCTTCTGCAAATCGCTGAATGGCGCGGTCTTTATCTCTTTGAACTGGGCATGGCGTTGCTCTCACTGGGCTGCGTGCTGCTGCTCAAACTGCCGCACGGCGATCGTTTCAAGGCGTTTGAACCGCTCGATTTTCTCACCTTCGGCCTGCTTGCCAGCGGCTTCGCCTTGCTGTGCGCGGTGCTGTCATTGGGACGGATCGACTGGTGGCTGGAGGCGCCGTGGATCGGTATTGCGTCGGCGTCCTCGATCGTGCTGATCCTCGCCGGCCTGGCTATTGAGCACAACCGTATCCGCCCCTTGCTGATTACCCGCTGGCTGGGAAGCGGCCGGATCATTCGTCTGGCCTTGGCGGTGGTGTTGATTCGCATCGTGCTGTCGGAGCAGTCCATTGGCGCGGTTGGCTTTCTGCAGGCGTTGAACATGAGCAGCCAGCAGATGCACAGCCTGTACCTGGTGATGGTGCTGGGCAGTGTGGTGGGGTTGGCGGCCAGTGCGCTGACCATTGATCCGCAGCACCTGTTCAAGCCTGTACTGATTGCGTTGGCAACGATGGCCGTGGGTGCCTGGATGGACAGCAGTTCGACCAACCTGACCCGGCCCGAGAACATGTACATCAGCCAGTTTCTGCTGGCCTTTGGCGGCACATTTTTCCTCGGTCCGACCCTGGTGCAGGGGATGAGTGGGGTGATTGGCAACCCGCGTAACCTGGTCAGTTTTTCGGTGCTGTTCGGTATCACTCAAAACATTGGCGGGCTGATCGGGTCTGCTGCACTGGGTACGCTGCAGATCGTGCGCGAAAAATTTCACTCCAGTCACCTCGTCGAGCACCTGACGTTGATCAATGCGCAGGTGCAATCGCGCCTGCAAAGCACCAGCGGCAGCTATGCCTCCGCCATTGCCGACCCGTCGCTGCGCACCAATCAGGGCATTCGTGCCCTCGCTGCCGCAGCAACCCGTGAGGCCAATGTTCTTGCCTATAACGATGTATTCATGACGATCGCGCTGATCGCGGTATTGACCTTGATATGGATTTTCTTGCGTAGCCTCTGGTTGATGATGACCACCGAAAAAATTGCTCCTGCACCGACACCTTCGTCCTCCGATCAACCCAGTGGCCCTGAACTTTCATGACTGAGTCCAACACCCCGCCACCCGCACCCCTCACTGCGCCGCCGAGTACTCAACCACGGCCGTTGCGGGTACGCATTTTTTCTTCATTGGTGTTCGGTTCGATTGCGCTCGTCGGCGTATTAATCGTGCTCTATGCCTGGCAATTGCCGCCCTTCAGCAGCGCCATCGAGAGCACGGAAAACGCGTTGGTCAGAGGCCAGGTGACGATCATCGGGCCTCAGCTCAGCGGTTATGTGTATGAGGTGCCCGTGCAGGACTTCCAGTTCGTCAAGGCCGGCGATTTGTTGGTGCGCCTTGATGACCGGATCTACAAACAGCATCTGGATCAGGCGCTGGCGCAACTGGGGGTGCAGAAAGCGGCGCTGGACAACAACCTGCAACAGCGTCGCAGTGCCGAAGCGACCATCCTCCAGCGACAGGCCGCGCTGGCCAACACCGTTGCCCAGGGCCGCAAGACCGCCGCTGATTTGCGCCGTAACGAGGATTTGATCGCGGATGGATCGGTGTCCAAACGCGATCTGGACCTGACCCTGGCCAGCAACGCCCAAGCGGTCGCCGCAGTGGCCGAGGCGCAGGCATCGCTGGAAATTTCCCGTCAGGATCTGCAAACCGTGATCGTCAATCGTGGCTCGTTGCAGGCGTCAGTGGCCAATGCCGAAGCCGCCATCGAACTGGCACGGATCGACCTGTCCAACACGCGTGTAACCGCGCCGCGCGATGGCCAGTTGGGCCAGATTGGTGTGCGGTTGGGTGCTTACGTGAACTCGGGGGCGCAGCTGATGGCGCTGGTGCCGGATCGGCTGTGGATCATCGCCAACATGAAAGAAACCCAGATGGCCAACGTACGTCTCGGCCAGCCAGTCACCTTCACTGTCGATTCCCTTGATCATCAGAAGATGCAGGGCCGGGTACAACGTATCTCACCCGCCACTGGCTCGGAGTTCAGCTTGCTACCCGCAGACAACGCCACAGGGAACTTCGTCAAGATTGCGCAGCGAATACCGGTGCGGATCGCCGTCGATCCCGATCAGCCCCAGGCCAAACGCTTGCGGCCGGGGATGTCGGTGGTGGTGAGCATCGACACCCGCCAGAGCGGTGAAGCACCACCTGACCCGGCTGATGACGATCAGCCCCGAGATGAACCGATCAAAACAGCTGAGTGAACAGCCCATAACGCGAGCCGTACAGCTGAATGCCTGCGCACTTCAATAGTCATCGCGTTTGCGAAAAGCCCAGCGGCCAGCGAGCAAGGCAAACGTCGTGACCAACGGCACCAGCACCCAAAAAACCTCGGGGTCAGTGACCGGCAAAATACGCCTGTCAGGCACTCAGCCGCGCCGTCACCTCATTTAACTGACTCGACACGCTGTGCAGGTTACGGCTGGCCGTTTCAGTACGTTTTACATTGTCCTGGTTGGTGTTGGCGATGTGGGTGATCTCTACCAGGTTGCGCGACATGTCTTCGGCAACCGAGGTTTGCTCTTCGGCAGCGGTGGCGATCTGGCGATTCATGTCGCGGATCGCCTCGACCGCTTCGGTGATGCGATGCAGCATATGGCCCGCTTCAGTGACCTGCTCGACGCTTTCTTCGCTGCGAGACTGGCCACTCTCAATCGCTTTCACCGCGTCGAGGGCGCCGGTCTGTACGGTGTGGATGATTTGATTGATCTCGGCGGTGGAGGCGGCGGTGCGCTGTGCCAGGCTGCGGACTTCGTCGGCGACTACCGCAAACCCGCGACCTGCGTCTCCTGCGCGTGCAGCTTCAATGGCCGCGTTGAGGGCCAGCAGGTTGGTCTGTTCTGCGATACCGCGTATGACTTCGAGTACTTTGCCAATGCGTCCGCTGTCGGTTTCCAACTGACGAATGACCGAGGCCGTATTTGAAATCTCGCCCCGCATATGAGTAATCGCGGCAATGGTTGCTTGCATGACCTGTTCGCCTTGCTGGGCGCTGCGGTCAGCGTCGTCCGCGGCGGCGGCCGCGTGTGCAGCGTGTCGGGCCACTTCTTGCGCGGTGGCGGACATTTCATTCATGGCTGTGGCGACTTGGTCGGTGCGCTCGAACTGCTCGTTGGTGCCCTTAGCAATCAGTTGTGCTATCGCATTCAACTCACCGTTGGCGCCATCCAGGTCCGTAGCGCTGCGCTTCAAATGGCTGAAGGTATCGGCCAGGAAGTCCCGAAGCGTGTTGGCGGCCACGGCCAGACGGCCCAGCTCATCTTGACGCTCGGTGCTGACACGCTCACCGAATTTACCCTGGCTGAGCTGAGCGACGTAGTCGATCAGCCGTCGAATCGGGTCAATTAGATTGCGGTTGACCAGCCACAGGCTGAACAATCCGATCAACAGGCCGGACGCCAGCATCACCGCAATGCCGAGGAAAATCGTGCGGTTTGCGTCCGCGCTGATGTGGTCCGATTGCTCGCGGCCCTGTTCGCGTAACTGGGTGACCAACGCGCTCATTTGATCACTGACGGCGCGATCCACGCCTTTGACAGCGGTATCACCCACCACAGGATCTCCGTTGGCGGCCACAAAAGCATCGCGGCCTTTTTGGTACGCAGTGCCCAGCACCCGATGGGCTTCCCGCAGGCTCTCGATCCGGGTATTCAGTTCGGCGTCAGCAGTCTCGTGAGTGGCAATTTGTCCAAGGATGTCTTGCACCTGACGTTGGCGCTCCTCGAATTGCCCCCAATATTTATTCAGGTCAGCCGGCTGCTTGCCCCGCAGCAGGACGTTCTTCCATTCCTGTACCTGAATTTTGAACTGGAGGTTGGCTTCATCGATCAGTTGTGACGTGTGCAGCGGCCCGTCGATCAGGCCCTTATAGCTTTGCACGCCGCTGGACAGGAAATGAAAACAGGCCAAAGCGATCAGCAGGATCGCCAACAGACTGCCACCGAGCAACGCCAGAATCTGGGCTCTCAGGGATTTTTGCAAAAACATGGGTTGTGTCTCATGGCCAGGGATAAGGCATTCCACGCGGGGAACGGGGTACGGCAACGACATCCCTGTCCTTCAAGGTCGGGATTGCCCCGAACTTGAAGGTCGTACCTAGAGGTCGGCGGACGCCGGGGTTTCTTGAGTCCATTCGGCGGACAGGAAGGTGCGTTGTCGTGAGCCCTAAAGAGTGCTCACACCATCGCGAGCCCTCGCTTGCGCGTGGGCGCAGGCCAGGCGCTGTCAATGGCGTGCAGGTCTTCGGCGGTCAGGGTCAATTGCGCGGCGGCAGCGTTGAGGCGTACATGCTCGGGGTTGACGGCTTTGGGGATGGCAATGACGCCGTGCTGGTGCAGCACCCAGGCCAGGCTGATCTGCGCGGGTGTGGCGTTATGTCGGGCGGCGATGTCGCACAGCACCGGGTTTTTCAGCAGCTGCCCGGCCTGAGCAATGGGGCAGTAGGCCATCAGCGGCATGAGGTGGATCTGTGCCCAGGGCAGCAGGTCAAATTCGATGCCACGTTGTTCGAGGTTGTAGAGCACCTGGTTGGTCGCGCACGCCGGGGCGGCCAGTTCATGCATGTCCGCGACGTCGAAATTGGAGACGCCCCAGCCACCGATTTTGCCGGCTTTGCGCAGGCGCTCGAAGGCTTCGACGGTTTCTTCCAGCGGGTATTGGCCCCGCCAATGCAGCAAGTACAGGTCGATGTGGTCTGTGCCAAGGCGCTGCAAGCTGCGCTCACACGCCATCGGAATACCTGCGCGGCTGGCGTTTTGCGGGTAGACCTTGCTGACCAGAAATACGTTGTCGCGCTGCCCGGCGATGGCCTCGCCGACCACTTCTTCGGCGCCACCTTCTGCGTACATTTCAGCGGTATCGATCAGGGTCATGCCGTGTTCGATGCCCAAACGCAACGCGGCCACTTCCTGTTTTCGTTGATCCGGATTTTCGCCCATCTGCCAGGTGCCCTGGCCGATGACGGGGACGGATGTGCCAGCCAATTCGAGCGTTCGCATGTGATCTCCTGCAATCAGTGGGTAACAGTTAGTCTGGCAGCAGGATGAAGCGCCGGTTCAAATTGGCCCGGGAAAAGCGGTGATAGTGATCATTTACTCACCGCCGCCGTGCGGCCATTCTCCCAACCCCCACCCAACGCCAAAAACAGATCGATCTGGCCCATGGCGACTTGGGTATTGGCAGAGGCCAATTGGGCGCTGACATCAGTATAGGTGCGCATGGCTTGCAGGTCGGCGAGAAACGAGGCACGGCCGGCCAGGAAGAACCGGTGAGTCTGATCGGCCGCCTGCTGGGCCGACTGTTCGGCGTCGGCCAGCGCATCACGTCGTTCCAGCAAGGCGGTGTATTGCGCCAGACCGGTCTGCGCTTCGCGGATCGCGTTGAGCACCACACCATCGAAATGCGCCAGCGCGGCTTGGGTCGACGCTTCGGCTTCATGGATACGCGCACGGGAGCCGTTCGAGGGCACCGTCCAGCTCAGCAACGGGCCAAAACCCCAACGATTGGTCGCCGGTTGGCCGAGGTCACTCAGAATGCCGACGGTGCCAATGCTCGCGCCGATACTGATGTCCGGGTACAGCGCGCCGGTGGCGACACCAATTTCGGCAGTTGCGGCCGCCAGTCGGCGTTCGGCCTGGCGAATATCGGGCCGGCGTTTGAGCAATGCGGCACCGTCGCCGACGGGCATGAGTTGCGCGATGTGAGGCAGTTCAGCGCACGTCGTTATGCCAGCAGGCAGTTGCGCCAGCGGTTTGGCCAGCAGCATCGACAAGCGGAACAGCCCGGCCTGACGTGCGGCGTTGTAGCGCGGCAACTCGGCACGCAGGGATTTGAATTGGGTTTGTGACCGTGTGACTTGGGTTTCATCTCCACGGCCCGCATCGCGCAGGCGCTGGGTCAGGGTCAGGCTTTGCTGTTGCAGGTCCAGCGAATGCAGGGCGATGTTCTGCTCTTCATTGGCCGCGCAGACTTGGGTGTAGGCGCGGACCACGTCGGCCACCAGAGTGATGCGTGCTGTGTCCGCTGCAGCCTGGGTCGCATCGGCATTGGCTTGTGCGCCTTCTATGCCGCGTTGCAGGGTGCCGAACAGATCGAACTGGTAAGAGGTGCTGATGCCGATATCGCCGACGTTGGCCACGGGCACTTTCTCGGTCAATAGATAGGCCTCGCCTGACTCCTGCAAGCGTTGTGCGCCCATTTTTACCCCACTGTGGAATCCCCCCAAGGACTGGGCTTCCTCCACTTGCATCCGGGCCCGAGACAGATTGGCGGCTGCTACCCGCAGGTCGGTGTTGGAGGTCATCGCCTGGCGTACCAGCTCATCAAGCCGAGGGTCTTGATACAACCGCCACCAATCTGCCGGCACCGGCGCGGACATCACATCAGCACCCTGGCCAGCGATTTTGCCCTGTAAATCCGGGCGATTCAGTGCAGCGTCCTTGGGCAGATGATAGTCCGGCCCCACCATCTGGCAGGCGGACAACAGCAAACCCAGGCCTACGGTCGCCAGGCGCGCGCCCTGTTTCATTGCGCGGCCTCCTGTTTGTGAGCGTCCTCGATGATCGACACCGTCGCGGTCCGCCCGGCAATCATGCGGAAGTCATCCGGTACGCTGTCGAAGGCAATCCGCACGGGGATCCGTTGTGCCAGTCGCACCCAGCTGAACGCCGGGTTGACGTTGGGCAACAGGTTGGTGCCGCTGCTGCGATCACGGTCTTCAATACCGGCGACGATGCTTTGCACATGCCCGCGCAAGCGCGCCCCGTCACCGATCACGCGGATATCCACGGCTTGCCCGATGTGAATGCCAGCCAGTTTGGTTTCTTCAAAATAGCCGTCGATATGGAACGAGGAGCCGTCGACCACCGACAAAACGGCATGACCTGCGGTGACGAACTCCTGCGCACGCGGCGCGCGGTCGTTGAGGTAGCCGTCCACCGGGCTGCGGATCACCGAGCGGTCCAGGTTCAGTTGTGCGGCGTCGACCGCCACTTGCGACTCGCTCAAGGCTGACAAGGCGCGTGCTTCGCGCGATTGGCTTTCTTCCAGTTGTTCCTGTGCGACCAGATTGCCCAGACCCCGGTTGCGTTTGTTTTCGCGACGGGCCTGTTCGTAGGCTTCCTGGCGTTCGGCCGTTGTCGCCTTGGCCTGGCGCAGGGCCAGACGAAAGCGCTCCTGGTCGATGGTGAACAGAACCTGGCCCTTGGTCACCACCTGGTTGTCGGTCACCTCGACCTTCTGGATCAGGCCGGAAATGTCCGGGGCGATCTGCACCACGTCGGCACGAATATGACCATCGCGGGTCCAGGGCGCGAACATGTAATACATCACCATGCGCCAGACCACGAAGGTGGCAAAGGTCACGATAAGCAGGGTCAGGACCACACGGCCCAACGTCAGTAAGGGTTTTTTCATTTCATCAGGTATCGACTGAGAGTATCCACAGCGCCGAGTAACACAGCGTATAGACCTACGTTGAACAATGCCCGGTGCCAGACCAGACGGTAAAAGTGGGCGCGTGTCAGCAGCGCGTGCACCCCCAGATAAAGCACATACGTGATGCCCATCAGCACCAGCAGCGTGGGCACGAACACCCCACTGATATCCAGATCACCGATCATAAAGGCGCTCCATCAATGCCATAGGGCGGTTGTTCTTCGGTTTCACCTGTAGCCACGATTTCGACGCCAGGCAGCAGTGCCAGGCGCAGACCACTCAACGCATGCAGCAGTTGGGTGCGGGTTGGATCGTCGTCCATCCATTGCGCGGTCAGTGAGCGCCGTGCCCGGTCCATGGTCATCAACAGACCTTTGGGCGCGGGCAAGCGTTCGCGTGCTTTGAGGCAGGCCTGGAAATAAACGCCGACCTCCTCGACCACCTGCCGCAGCGCCGTTTGGGGGACCGCGTGTACGCGAGGAATATACGCCTGCAAATCCATCAAGCTGAGGGCGACCTGCAGTTCGCGCAGGGCAATGCCGGTGTCTTGTGCGGTGATGGTCAAGCGCGGGAGATGCTGCATCAGGCGGTCGAGCATCTGCACGCCCATGCGCCGATGCTCGGCCAGTGTCGCCGGCTGGCACAGGGTGACGATGTCGCGCCAACTGAAACGGGTCAGGCGCTTGGCGGCCAATTCGACGCCGAAGGGCCGTACCACCAGGGTCCAGACAAAGGCGAATAATAGCCCTATCGGCCCCGCAAGGTTGGTGTTGACGAAGGTCAGAAAGTCGGCGTCGTAGGCGCCCTGAATGCTGATGAATGAGGCCGTGTTGACGATGGTCAGCAGGGTCCCCAGGTAAAAGCGCGGCTGCACGGTCAAGGTGCCGACAACGATGAAGGGGACGGCGAAGGCCAGCACCAGCATCGGAAAGTCATGCAGGTTGGGCAGCACCAGGAACAGGTAGAGACTGGCGAACAGCACCGACATCGCAGTCCAGAAAAAGAAGCGATAGATCTGAGGTGCAGGGTCGTCCATGGCCGCAAAGAAGCTGCACGCCACGGCGGCCAGAATCACCGCGCTGCCGCCATCGGTCCAGCCCAGAAATATCCACAACACGGAGGCGACGATGATTGCCATGACGCTGGAAAATACCGAATACAGCATCAAGCCGCGATCAAAAAACGGCGTCAACCGGCCCAGGCGCCAATGCCGATAGACCGCGCGCCACGAGGACTGGTCGTCAGTGCGCAACGCATGTTGCAGGCTGCGACAGTCCTGCCACAGGTTGATCCATTCACCGAGGCGGTAGAGCGCGTTGGAAAGCAATAACGGGTGCCGATCATCCAACTGCGCCGAGCTGGGTTGCAAACGCTCCAGATGATCGCGCAGCGCCTGCCAATGCTCGATCGGCGCGCCTTCGCGGGTGCTGTGTAACCAGGCACGGGTTTCGGCCAGCAGCGGCACCAGGCTGGCGATCTGTTCGGGTGCGCGTTTTTCCAGCGCCAACAGAGCGTCGTTCAGTGCATCCACAACAGGCAGCAGGTGAATCATCCGTCCGCGCAATTCTTTACTGTTGCGCATTGTCTGCGGTCGCGCACCTTCGTGAGGCAACTGACCGATCATCGGTTCCAGCGTATTGAAAGTAGCAACCATCGAGGTGCGAAGGCGGGTAATGTCTTCCGGTGCCGGAGTGCGCGCCAAAAAGAGCTCACTGTAAGCGGTGGCGTTGGTAAACCAGTTGCCGGCCGTGTCGAGCAGCACCGGGGCCAGTCGCCGCGGCCAAAACATACCGCCCACCACGGCGGCACACACAATACCGAGGAAAATTTCCTCGGTGCGTGAAACCGCGATGTCGAACACCGCCAGTGGGTTATCCACCACCGGAAAGGCGATCATCGGCAGGGTGTAGCCCGCGAGCATCAGCGCGTAACTGTTGGCCGTGCGCAGGTGCAGGGAGAGAAACAGCAACGTACCGGTCCAGAGTGCAATCACGATGGCCAGCAGAAACGGGGTCTGAACAAACAGTGGCACGAAGAATACCGCCGCTGCCGCACCTACAAACGTTCCGAGCGCCCGATAGAGCGCCTTGGAACTGGTTGGGCCAACGAACGGGCTGGAAACGATATAGACCGTGGCCATGGCCCAATAAGGCCGAGGCATTTCCATGATCAACGCGATATACAACGCGAGCATTGAGGCGGCGAAGGTCCGCACGCCGTAGAACCAGTCACGCGCTGGCGGTACGCCGGTAAAAAATCTGTTCAAGATGACGACACCGTGCTGTCATGGCCGGCATCTTCGAACGCGGTCAGCACCCTTAGGGTGGCTTCGAGATCGGCGGTTTCGATATTTTTCAGCACGTCCCGGCGCAGACAAATCAACTCGTTTTCGATCGCCAACGCCAGCGTGCGGCCACTCTCGGTCAGGCTCAAGGACTTGGCGCGACGGTCTGTGGGGTCTTCGGTGCGGCAGACCACGCCCGCTGCACATAATTGATCGAGCAAGCGCACCAGCGAGGGGCTTTCCATCCCGGCGGCCTGGGCCACCGTCACTTGGCGCACGCCGTCACCCAGACGCAGAATCATCAGCAACGGCATGGCGCAGGCTTCGGAGATGCCGTAGCCGACGAGTGTCGTGTGACAGATACGCCGCCAGTGACGGGACGCTGCCACGATGCCGCGGCTGATGCTCATTTGCAGGATGTCGAGAGTCATGGCGTTGCCGGCGATAATGATTGGAAGTGATATTATTAGCTTGCTAACAATTAATAGTTTGTAACACTGTTCCAGCGACGTCAACTGTCATTTTGCTCGGCGGCAGGATGAATTAAGCGCACCGGGGATGTGTCCAATCATTCACCAGCATGGCCTGCTGATCCGATAACGAGTGACCCGAGGGGACTTGCATGCAACGTTTATCACGATCCTCATCCGTTTGCGTCTGGTTGGCGGGCGGTGCACTGACGCTGTGTCTGCAACTGCCGGCGCAGGCCCAAGAGCGGTTTACCCTGAATACGCCAGGCGCCGAGGACAATGCGTTTTTTTCTCAGGACAATGCCGGCAGCGCCAATGATTGCGGGGGCAAGAATATCTCTCCCGCGCTGAGCTGGAATGAAGCGCCCAAAGGCACGCAGAGTTTTGCGCTGATCCTGCATGATCCGGATGGACAGAAAGGGTCGGGCGTCGATCATTGGCTTCATTACGGATTGCCCGCCAGCACCCGGCAGATAGCAATGGGGGTAGGAGGGGAATCGAAGCTGGAAGGCGTCGGTGGCATGAATACGCGAGGCAGCACTGCTTATACAGGGCCATGCCCGCCACCTGGCGACAGCCCGCATCATTACGTCATTCAACTGTATGCCCTGGATCTGGCACCCGATGCGCTGGAAGCGGGCCTGACGGGTGAGCAGCTACGGGCCAGGATCAAAGGCCACGTCTTGGGTGTCAGCAGCGTGGTGCATCGGTATCAGCGGTGAGTGAGACCGCGTCGATCCCTTCGCGAATGAATTCACTCCCGCAGATTTTGTGCCAGACACAAATCTCAGGTACTCGCCGGTCATGGTGCAGTGCCGGTTTGGGGGGATGATGGCTACGAACCCACTCAACCAGGTATCGACATGAAGAATGCACTGTCCACTACGTTCGGTCTGCTTCTGCTCAGCGCCGCTGTCATGACCCAGGCCGCCGATATGCCGGTGGTCAAACCCATGCGCGGCACTATTGATAGCGTCCAGGCTGATACGTTGAATTTCACCACCCGCGCCGGTCAGCATCAGAGCATCGGCTTGACCGACAAGACGACGATTCGTTTGATTTCAAAAACCAGTCTGGATTCGATCAAAGCTGACAGCTTTATCGGCTCGGCGGCCACGCCACAGGCTGACGGCACGTTGAAAGCACTGGAAGTTACGGTATTCGAAGCTAGCCTGAAAGGCAGTGGTGAAGGTCACTATGGTTGGGAAAATGCCGACGGCAGCACCGGCACCATGACCAACGGCACCGTGGGCACGTTGGCAAAAGCCAATGGCCGCACGTTGACCGTGCTCTACAAGGGCGGTGAGAAACAACTGGTTGTGCCTGAAAACGTGCCTATCGCCTACGTTCAGCCTGGTGAGCGCAGCGAACTCAAAGCCGGTGCCAAGATCGTCCTGTTCCCGGCCGATGACGGTAAGTCCGCGCGCGGTATTGCAGTGGGCAAGGATGGGTTCACGCCACCGATGTAATTCAATACCGCGTCAAGCTATTCGCAGGCAAGCCTGCTCCCACAGAGTCCGGGTCGGTCGCGGATCTTGTGCCAAACTCATACCTGTGGGCAGGCTTGCAACTACGCGTCCCGCTGCGAAGCGGTCATGCAGACGTCCCACGGAGACACCCATGAGCACTCGACGTATCCACCCCTGGCCGGTGCGGCTTACGCACTGGCTCAACGCGCTGGGCATGGTTGGCATGTTCATGAGCGGCTGGGGCATCTACAACGCTTCGCCTTTATTCCCTTTTCGCTTTCCCCGCGAGATAACCCTGGGCGGTTGGCTCGGGGGTTCCATTGCCTGGCATCTGGCAGTGATGTGGCTGCTGGTGATCAACGGCCTGGCCTACGTGTTGTATGGCGTGTTCAGTCAGCACTTCAAGCGCGATTTGTTACCGATTTCAGTGGGCGCGGTGAGGCGTGATCTGTGGGATGCCCTGCGCTTCCGTCTGGCTCACCAACACGGGCGCTATAACGCCGTGCAGCGGTTGTTGTATTGGTTGGTGTTAATGCTGGGGGTGTTGGTGGTCTTGTCTGGACTGTCCATCTGGAAACCGGTCCAGTTCCAGGTGCTGTGCAGCTTGCTGGGCGGATTCGACGTCGCTCGCTTCGTGCATTTTGGCGCGATGGCCGGGATCGGCGCATTCGTCGTCGTCCATCTGGTGTTGGTGCTGCTGGTGCCACGTACATTTGTGCCGATGATTACGGGCGGTACTCGGGAGAACTCCAATGATTGAACCCAAGCAGCGGCCACCCCGCTTGCGCCTGGAACCGGCGCAGCAGACCCAACTGATCAATATTCAACGACGCTCGTTTCTGCGCGCCGGGCTGACGATTGGCGCCATGTCGATGCTCACCGGCTGCAACCTTGAAAGTGACGACGCAGTGGACAAAGCCTTGTGGGCCATGTCGCGCTGGAACGACCGGGTTCAGGCCTGGCTGTTCAGCGGCCAGCGTCTGGCACCGACCTACGATCTGGCAAAGGTCACCACTCCGTTCCCGTTCAATGCCTTCTACCCTGAATACAATGTGCCCGAGGTCGATCTTTCCACGTACCGTCTGGCGGTGTCCGGGCTGGTGCGTGATAAGCAACCCTGGACCCTGGAAAACCTGCGAACGCTGCCGCAACGCACTGACATCACGCGGCTGATCTGCGTCGAAGGCTGGAGCGCGATTGGTCAATGGGGCGGTGTGCCGTTGCGTACATTCCTGGAACACATCGGTGCGGACACCACGGCAAAGTTCGTCGGTTTCAAATGTGCCGACACCTACTACTCAAGCATGGACATGCCGACTGCATTGCATCCACAAACCCTGCTGGCGCTGGACTTCGGCGAAGTGGCGTTGCCACCGGATTACGGTTATCCGTTGCGTGTGCGGGTGCCGACCAAGTTGGGGTTCAAGAATCCCAAACACATCGTCGAGCTCTTCGTGACCAATGACTACCCGGGCGGGTATTGGGAAGATCAGGGTTATAACTGGTTTAGCGGGAGTTAAAGCAACCGCTGCGCGGTTGATCGCAGCCTTCGGCAGCTCCTACATCTATGGTTACCCCTTTTCTGCAATACTAAATCCGATGCATGGTTGGCTTGCGGTCATCTATTCGGCGTCTGAGCTTATGCCCGCGCCTCGATGAAAATCGCGCCCGACGGTCCTCATTAGGGAAACGGCTTCAAGAGCCGCGTAGGAGCCCAGGATCTCCGTCAGGCCGGTTGGCCGTTCATGTCATCTGTTATTCAGCATCGCAAAACCAGGTGGGTGGTGCTTGGGTGACAGCAGGGTCAGGCGGCCATAGCGCTTGGCCCTGCATCGAATTCAGTGTGGTGTGCGGCTATTGCCCAGGCGATACGTGCCAGTTTGTTGGCCAAGGCGCAAACCACCTTGTTTGGATGGCTTCGGCTCAGCAACTGGCGGACCCAGTCCGCCAGTGGGCCCGTCCGTCGATCCAGCGTTATCAAATAGACTCGAGCACCCTGGACAAATAGACGCCTTTGATTTCTATCACCGCGCTTGCTGATCCCCAGCAATACCTGCTTGCCGCCGGTGCTGTGTTGCTTGGGTACAAGCCCTATCGAGGCGGCATAGTCACGCCCACATTTGAACTGATGACCGTCGCCCAACTCTGCAGCCACGACGGTGGCGGTGATCGGGCCGACGCACGGAATCGTCATTAACCGGCGGGCCAGATCATCGTCAGCGGCTTGGCGTTCGACTTGATGGTCCATCGCCTTGACCTTTTGGTCCAGGTAAGTGAAGTGGCTATGCAGGTCCATTAGCAACGTTTTGATTAGCCCAGAGAAGTCGCAGGTTTCGAGTAATACCGGCAATTCCCTGATGGCTTTGAAACTGGGAGTCAAACCGATACCGACTTCCAGAAGCGCGGCGTGGATGCGGTTGACGGTGGCGGTGCGATCCTTGATGAACGAGTCGCGCACGATATTGAGCAGGGCCAAAGCTTGCTGCGCTTCAGACTTGGGTGCGACAAATCGCATGCTGCCCCGGCTGGCGGCGTCGCAAATGCCTTCAGCATCAGCGAAGTCATTTTTGTTGCTTTTGACATAGGGGTGCACATGGTGCGGTGCAATCAGCTTGGGTTCATGCCCGAATCTGATCATCTCCCGAGCCATGAAGTGAGCCCCACCGCACGCTTCCATCGCGACAGTGCACGGTGGAAGATTGGCAAAGTATTTGGGATAGGTTGCGCGGCTGAGCTTTCTGCGTTGAAGCTCGCGCCCTTGGTTATCGTGAGCAACTACATGAAAGCTCTGTTTTCCCAGATCAATGCTGACAATCGCTGCGTGGTTCATGGAAATGATCTCCGTTAGATACCCAGTGAAAGCTTAGTGGGCGTTCCACTGGGTAGGCGGGGGTAACCATTTCATTAGAGATTTTGATCTGCCTTTGGGATTTGGAGTGAATTGACTACCAAATTACGGCAAGGCCCCGTTTCCAGAAGGCTGAGCAACGCCGGAGCGAGGGAAATCCGAGCCTAAGCCAGGATCCGTATGGAGGGGCAATGTACGGGAGCGAGACGAGCATGGGTCTGTGTAGGAGCTGCCGAAGGCTGCGATAAGGTTGGAACAACCTTCAGGGGAGCAGCTTCAGGATTCCTGGATCCTGAAGCTGCTTTTCACTCAGTTCAGACCCAGCTTGCCACGCAAGGTGGACAGGTCTTCAGCCAGGGTGTTGACCGGGCCAGTCAGCGCCTTGCGATCATTTGCACTGACTTTGTCATACGTCTCGTAGCCACCGTCTTTGGTTTTGTATTTGGCCAGGATCTTGTTGACCGCAGCAAAGTTCTTGTCGACTTTGGCGGCAAACGCTTTGTCCTGTTTTTCGATCTGCGGGCGGAACAGGTCGACGATTTTCTTGGCGCCGTCGATGTTGCCCTGGAAGTCATACAGGTCAGTGTGGCTGTAGCGGTCTTCTTCACCGGAAATTTTGGTGGCAGCGACTTCTTCGAGCAGCGCAGCAGCACCGCCGACGACTTTCTCAGGCGGGAAGGTCAGGCCTGCGACACGGGTTTGCAGGTCTTTCACGTCGCCGTTGAGTTTGTCGGCCAGTTCACCCAGGCCCGTGGTGCTGTTCTCGGAGAACAGGCTGTATTCGATGCGGTGGAAGCCAGTGAAGTCTTCAGCCTTCACGCCTTTTTCGTGGTCATCAACACGGGAGTCGATGGACGCATCCAGGTCACTGAACAACTCGGCAATCGGTTCGATGGATTCGTAGTAAACGCGAGTCGGGGCATACAGTTTTTTAGCGGTGGCCAGATCGCCTTTTTTCACGGCGTCGGTGAACTGCTGAGTGTGGCTGCCCAATTGATCAAGTTGTTCGGTGACGTAGATTTTGTAGTCCGAAATCGGTCCCACCAAGTCCAGCGGCGCTGTCGCGGCGAAGGCGGCCAAGGGAGTCTGGAGCAAGCCAAAGATAAGCATCAACGCGAGAGGCGACTTTTTCATGGGACTTTTCCGGGTGAGATGAGTGTGGGTCAAAGCGTTTTCGTCGGTGTGGACGCGGCAAGCAGCGACCGTCCGAGGTAATCCTGATGGTTGACGACACCGGGTAACGTGAAGAAGTAGCCACCGCCAATGGGCTTGAGGTACTCCTCTAGAGGTTCGCCATTGAGGCGTGTCTGCACGGTGATAAAGCCTTTTTCCAGATCGGACTGGTAGCAGATGAACAGCAGGCCCATGTCGAGCTGGCCGTTCTTGCTCACGCCGTTGGAGTAGTTGAACGGGCGACGCAAGATCCGGTTGCGCTCAGTGTCGGCGGTACGCGGGTTGGCCATGCGGATGTGCGAGTCCAGGCGAGTGTGCTTGCCGTGGGGATCGGCGGCGTAGTTCGGCACATTGGTCTCCTTCTTGCCATCCATCGGCGCGCCGGTGGTCTTGACCCGGCCAAAAATCGCTTCCTGTTCCTGCAAAGGCGTCCGGTCCCAGCGCTCGACGAAGTTACGGATGATCCGCACCGCCTGATAGCTGCCATTGGCGGTCCATGCGGGCTCATCGCTGCCGGGCTGAACCCAGACCAGGTAGTCCATGGATTTTTGATCGTTGGAATCGGGGTTGGCCGAACCGTCGCGAAAACCCAGGAAGTTACGTGCGCTCTCTGCGGGCTGTCCGGGTTTGATCGGTGCCTGAGCCGGTACGGTGCCTTCTTGCTTCCAGCGCACCAACAGCAAGTCGGGCAGGTTTTTGACGATGTCACGCAGGGCGTGAATGTTGCTGTCGGGCGTGTTGGCGCAGAACTGAATGCTCAAGTCACCGTGGCAGCGGTCAGGCTCCAGCGCATCATTAGGGAAGCCAACCATGCGGATCAGGCGCTTGGGCTTGACCAACGCGAGGCCGAAACGCTCGTCGAACAACGACTCACCGACCGACACGGTGATGGTCAGGTTGTCCGGCGTCACCACTGGGCCGAGGATGCCCGAATCCACCGGTGGGAATTTTGGATCGACCTGTGGCACAACACCGCCGGTCATCAGGAACGCGATGCGCTCATTCAGCGTGTGGAACAGGCGCTCAAGATCTTCACGGTCGCTGGCCAATACATCGAACGTGACGAGCATGCCTGCGGCGGGGCGGGGCGTGACAATGCCGGTCTGATGAGGGCCATGGAACTCGTTATGGTCCTGGGTCTTTTTGCTGTGCGGTGCTTCGGTGACTTGCGACGGGGACGCTGCCAGAACGTTGCCGCTCAGGCTGCTGCCCGCCAGTGCTGCACCCGCTGCGCCGAGCCCCAGAAGCACGCGGCGACGTTGGGCTGAAAGCGGGGCATTGGACATGTCTGAATCTTTCATAGTGATGAGGTCTTCGCTCTATTGCCGGCCTGAAAAGGACACTGTTTAAAGGCCTTTAAGGCCAAGGGCTGGATCGATGCCATCGAGTGCGTCGGCCAGTGCCTTGGCGCGGTCTGCTATCTGTTGGCGTTGCTCAGTCGTGACCTGATCGTACGGGCGGTAACCACTGTCGGTTTTCAAACTGTCGAGTTCAGAACCGAGGGCCGTTGAGGCCGCATCGATCTTTTGCAGCAGGTCGCCGGCCGTCTTGGCCAGCAGCGGACGCAACAGATCGATGACTTTGCGTGTGCCTTCCAGATTGGCGACAAAACCGCTCAGGTCAGCATGGCTGTAGCGTTCCTCTTCGCCGGTGCTGCGGATTTCGGCCAATGTGCGCATGTTGCGGGTGATGATGCCAACCAGTTGTTCGGGCGCCATGGTTTGCGCCATCAGTTGTTGCTTGAGGCTGGTGACGTCGGTTTGTAGTCGTTGCGCCGTCAGTGCCAGGCCATCGAGCTTGTTCTGATTGAACAGGGTGTATTCAATGCGATGGAAACCGGTGAAGCTCAGGTCTTGCTCGCGTTTTTCGTAGTAATCGGCGCGGGCGTTGATGGCGTTGTCCAACTCGGCAAAGCGCTGAGCGGCAGGCGCGATCCGCTGGTAAGCACTACGTGCCTGCAGATAAGCGCTCCGTGCCTGCTCCAGATCACCTGCGTCGATGGCCTGTTGCAGGGTGGTAACGGCCTTGATCAGCGCTGAACTCTGGCTGCTCAAATAAACGCGGTATTCGGACAATGGCCCGACAAACGCGAGCATCGATGGCCGGGCTTTGGCGCTGGCGTCGGATTCGGTGGTCGGGGTCACATGCAGGGTGCCGCGCGGGTTGCTCAGCAGGCCGCAGGTGATGGTGTAGTTGCCCGGCATCAGGTTGGCGTTGATCACCTGGCTCAGGCCGGGTGCAATGTTTTCGCGCTCTTCGAGCACCAGCACACCGTCAAGAATTTCCCATTCAACCGCGCGATCAGAGCGGTTGACGATACGGAAGGCGCTGCGTCCGGCGGGGACGGTCAAGGCATTCGGCTCACAATTATGGGCGTGAATAGTGACGGTGATCTCTGCGCTGTTATTGGCCTGGCGCTTTTGCATGGCAGCGCGAGAGGCATAGTAGAACAGCCCGCCGGCCGCGATCATGATGATCACGGAGCCGGCGACTGCCAATCGCAAGACGCGAGGAGGTCTGGCTTTCTCGGGAAGCCCAGAGGGGAGATTCGACATGGGTATCCTTACTCGTTCGTAGCGGAAGATGATTGGTGATGCACGGGTTTAGCCGATTGAGCCCCCGGCGCTGGCAGGAAGAACAGCACCAACGCTCCGATCAGGTAAATCAGATAAGCACCCAAGGTGCTGACTGTCGGCGCATCCTGATAACCAAACATGCCGGCCAGTACCGACCCCAGTGGGCCGTCCATCGGCAGATAAGCACTAAGGTCGAAGACCACCGCTTGCAAGTGATTCCATATCCCTGCTTCATGCAGCGCTTGCACCGAGGTGGAGAGAATCCCTGCGGCGACCACCAGAATGAACAGGCCGGTCCAACGGAAGAACATACCCAGATTCAGGCGCATGCTGCCGCTGTAGATGGCAAACCCCACACCAATGGCCAGCAGCAGGCCGAGCAGGGCACCGATGGGGGCCGCTGCACCTTCGCTTTGCTGGAACACCGCCAACAGGAAAAACACCGTTTCCAGCCCTTCGCGGGCGACGGCGAAGAACACCATGGCGATCAGTGCGTAAACTTGATTTTTTGATGTGGCGAGTGCAGCGTCGAGAGAGGCGTGCAACGAGTGCTTGATGGAGCGTGCGACCTTGCGCATCCAGAACACCATCGAACTGAGAATGCCCACGGCCACCAGGCCAATCACGCCTTCGAACAACTCTTGCTGTTTTTGCGGGAATTCAGCGCTGACCAGTTCCAGGCCGCCGCCGACCACCAGCGCCAGTGCGATTGCGAGGAAGACGCCAATCCATACGGCGGGCATCCACTCCCCGCGGCCGGTCTGCTTCAGGTAGCTGGCGATGATGCCAACAATAAGCGCGGCTTCAATCCCTTCGCGCAGCATGATCAAAAAAGGAACGAGCATTCTTCACCAGGTCATAACGGTAGGGTGAGTCACCGGATACGCAACGAGTATCAAGGTGCGTTTGGTAATCTGTAACTGAATGATACTCATTATTAAATGTGAATGCTTAATTTTTTCAGCACCCTGGTTTTTTTGCAGACTCGTACAGGCCAGATTTAGATTCTTCCCAAGCGTTGGATCAGAGTAGCGTCTTGATTAATTCCACAAAACGCTGGGCGGCCGGACTCAGGCGTTGACCTGCACGGGTGATCAGGCCGATTTCGCGGCTGACTCCCGGATGATCGACCGGCACACGCACCAAATCGCCACGGCCATCGTCTGCGGATTCGGGCAACAGCGTCATGCCCAGGCCCTGACGCACCAACGCCAGTACGGTCGACATGTAATTGGCTTCCAGCCCCGGCATCAGTTGCAGACCGTCGTCGGCAAACAACTGCTCCACGCGCTCGCGCACGCTGCTGTCACGGCCGGTCAGGATCATTGGCTGTCCTGCCAGCGCCGAGAGCTTCACTGATTGGCGTGATGCCAGCGAATGATCGCCAGGGATGAACAGGCACAACCGATCCACCCTCACCACCTGAAAGTCCAGGCCGTGGCCCATCCGCGCGCGTACCCCCAGACCGAAATCCACTTCGCCTTCACGCACCAGCGCATCGATGCGCTGCGCCACCACATCGCGCAGGCGTATCTCCACCCCCGGAAACTGTTCGCGAAATAGCTTCAGTACTGGAGGCAGTGCCCCTGAAGAGATCGAGGGCAGGGCGGCGATGGTTACCACGCCTCGGCGTAGCGCCGCCAGATCCCGCGAACTGGTGACGATGTTGTCCAGGTCCAGCAGCAGTTTTTCCATCGGCCCCAAGGCTTTTTGCCCGGCCGCCGTAAGGCTGACCTGACGCGGGCTGCGTTCGAGCAGCGTGACACCCAGCCAGTCTTCGAGTTGCTGAATCTGCACGGTCAGCGCCGAAGGCGACAGGTGTAGCGCTATTGCTGCCTTGGCAAAACTGCCGCTATGGGCCACGGCGAGAAAGGCCCGAATATGCTGGATCGAATTCTTCATTCTGTTTTTCCGAACGTAGCCTGGTGAACATTTCAATTTACAAAGCTTACCCCGCTTTTCAATACTCGTTGAAAACAACAACGGTTCGTTCCGCTGCCTCAGGCGCTCAGGAATGACACACAGGACTCTGCCCATGCTCGCCACGCTCGGTGTTATCACCATCCTCTGTCTGCTCATTGCTGTGATGAGCAAACGGCTCTCGCCACTGGTTGCGCTAATTGCGTTGCCGATCATCGCGGCATTGATCGGTGGCTTCGGCCTGGAAACCAGCGCCTTTATCATTACCGGCATCAAGAACGTCGCCCCGGTGGTGGGCATGTTCGTGTTCGCCATCCTGTTCTTTGGCGTCATGACCGACGCCGGCATGCTCGACCCCATCATTGACCGCATCCTGCGCACAGTAGGGACGCGACCGACACGGATCGTGATCGGCACTGCGTTACTGGCGTTGTTGGTGCATTTGGATGGTTCGGGGGCGGTGACTTTTCTGGTGACCATCCCAGCCATGCTCCCGCTCTATAACCGTCTTGGCATGGACCGGCGCATCCTGGCGTGCGTCACGGCCATGGCGGCCGGGGTCAATTTTCTGCCTTGGACCGGCCCGGTGCTGCGATCCTCGGCGGCGTTGCATGTGCCGGTGTCGGACCTGTTTCAACCACTGATTCCGGTGCAGATCGTGGGCTTGGTGTTTGTATTCACCTGCGCCTGGCTGCTCGGTCGCCGCGAAGAGCGTCGGCTCGGCCTTGGCGCTGGCGTCACGGTCGATGTGGTTCCCCAGCGCACCCTCAGCGCGGAAGAAGAAGGGCTGCGTCGGCCACGGTTGTTCTGGCTCAATCTGCTGCTGACCGTGTTAGTGATGGGCGTGATGATTGCTGGCTGGGTCGACCCGGTGGTGATGTTCATGCTCGGTACCGTATTGGCGCTGTGCATCAACTACCCGAACGTAGACGCCCAGCGGGCCCGCGTCGATGCACACGCCAAAACCGCCTTGACCATGGCCAGCATCCTCCTGGCGGCCGGGGTGTTCACCGGGATCATGCAGGGCAGCGGCATGCTCAAAGCCATGGCTGAAGTGGCGGTGGCGCAGATCCCCGCTGGCCACGGTCATTTGATCCCTGCGGTAGTGGGCTTTCTGTCCATGCCGTTGAGCCTGTTGTTTGATCCAGACTCGTTCTATTTCGGTGTGATGCCAGTGATCGCTGAAGTCGGCAAGGCGCTGGGCGTCGACCCGCTGCAAGTGGCTCAGGCCTCGTTGCTCGGCGTACACACCACCGGGTTCCCGGTGAGCCCGCTGACGCCAGCGACCTTTCTGTTGGTCGGCCTGTGCAAGATCGAGTTGGCCGACCACCAACGTTTCACCATCCCCTTTATGTTCGCCGCGTCGGTGTTGATGACCCTGACCGCATTGCTCCTGGGAGTCTTCTGACATGAAAACCTTACGCATAGGCTCTGGCGCCGGTTACTCGGGTGACCGCATTGAGCCTGCCGTGGAACTGGCCGAGCAGGGCGATCTGGACTATCTGGTCTTTGAATGCCTGGCCGAACGCACCATCGCCTTGGCACAGCAGGCCCGTCTGGCTGATCCCGAGGCGGGTTACGACCCCTTGCTGAGCGAGCGTATGCGCCGGGTGCTGCCTTTTGTCGGTTGTGGCATTAATGGCCATCGCCGACGCTTGCGCGTGATCACGAACATGGGCGCCGCCAACCCGCTGGCGGCCGCTCGCGAGGTACGGCGGATCGCTGCGGAGCTGGGGTTGAACCGCCTGAAAGTCGCCGCGTTGACCGGCGATGATGTGCTCGATACGTTGCAGGCCGAGCCTTCCTTGCTACTCGACAATGGTGCAACCCTGGGCTCGCTGGGCGAAAGACTGATCTCGGCCAATGCATATCTGGGCGCGGCAGGCATCGTCGAAGCGCTGCAGGCCGACGCGGATGTGGTGATCACCGGCAGGGTCGCCGACCCATCGTTGTTCCTCGCACCGCAGCTGTTCGAGTTTGGTTGGGCTGAAGATGATTGGGCCTTGTTGGGGCGCGGCACATTGGTTGGCCATCTGCTCGAATGCGCCGGACAGATCAGCGGCGGGTACTTTGCCGATCCCGGCTACAAGGATGTTCCCGATCTGGCTCGGCTGGGCTTCCCGCTGGCCGAGGTGGATGCTCAGGGGCGGGCGGTGATCAGCAAAGTGTCGGGCACGGGCGGACGCATCGACACCGCCACCTGCACTGAACAACTGATCTATGAAGTGCACGACCCGGCGGCGTACCTGACGCCGGATGTCAGTGCCGATTTTTCTGCGGTCAGCTTCAGTGCCGACGGTGTCGACCGGGTGCGTGTTGCGGGAGCAGACGGGCACCCACGGCCTGAAACCTTGAAGGTGTCGGTGGGTTACCTCGATGGCTGGATCGGCGAAGGGCAGATCGCGTATGGCGGGCCGGGGGCTGTGGCCCGGGCGCAGTTGGCCCGTGAGGTCGTGCTCGAACGGCTGAAACTGACCGGCGTGATCTACGACGAAGTGCGCGCTGAGCTGATTGGCGTCGATGCGTTGCACGGGGCCGGGCTAGGTTCACGCACGAGCAGCGAACCGTGGGAGGTGCGTTTGCGGGTGGCCGCACGCTGTGCTGATCGAGCCGAAGCGGTGCGGGTCGGCAATGAAGTGGAAACCCTGTACACCAACGGTCCTTACGGAGGTGGCGGGGCCAGCAAAAGCCTGCGTCAGGTGGTGGCGGTCGCGTCGCTGTACCTGCCACGTGATGCAGTCACCCCGCACGTTCATCTGGAGGATGCCCCATGAGTACCGTCAAACTGCGTGAGCTGGCCCATTCCCGCACGGGCGACAAAGGCGACACCTCGAACATTTCGGTCATCGCCTATCGCGCCGAAGACTACCCGCACCTGTGCCAGACGCTGACTGTCGAGCGCGTCACGGCCTGGTTTGTCGAACTGCTCGACCCGGCGGCAGGCCCTGTGCGGCGCTATGAGTTGCCCAATGTTCATGCCCTGAACTTCGTTTTGCCCGGCATCCTGCGCGGAGGCGTGACACGCTCCCTGGCACTGGACGCCCACGGCAAGGCGCTGGGGGCGGCGTTGTTGGACATGCAGGTGTAGGTCAGTGAGTGTTGTCCGGAGGCATAGCCCCGCAGGGGCTAGCTGACTGGCGGCATCAATAAGGAAATTAAAAAAAATTACTTAATAATGATTTGTGCTTATAGGACGATTAAAACTACTTTGACAGGGTTTAATATTGGATCCAATCTGTAGGACTGAAGCGTTATCTTTGTTGTGCTCATTTTGGTCATGAAGGAATTAAGGGTATGAGCGATCAGAACGCTGTTCTCCTTCAAAAAAACGAGAATGCCGACGCTGAAGTGTGTCGGGACTCTTCATTGACACCTTCGGATAAGCGCTCGGCAGAGTTAGCGATTTTTCACACTGTTCAGGTTCTTTTGAAGCGGTCCAACAGCCCGGCCCGACTGTCGATCTCCAGCATCAACGTGGATCGTGTGCCTGACCGGGTCAACCATTGCTAGTGCCGGGAAAACCGGGGCATGTAAAATCAGCTCGCTAAGGTGGTTCTCATGAAGAATGTAGTGGTCACCGGAGCTGCCAGTGGCATTGGCAAAGCAGTGGTCAAGGCTTGTATTTCCGAAGGCTTCCATGTGATTGCCGCAGACAATGACATGGATGGGCTTGAATGCCTGGCGGCAGGGGTCGGGCGTGAGCAGTTGGAGGTTCAGTTCGCGGATTTTTCCGATTTCTCCACCATCAAGTCGTTTATTCCTGGTCTGTATGAGAAGCACAACTCGCTGTACGCGCTGATCAATAACGCGGGCCTTTATCCAGGTAAAAGTGTTTGTCGCTATACCGATAAAGAACTCGACGATACTTGGATCGTCAACCTTAAAGCCTTGGTGTACCTGTCCAAAGACTTTGCAGAGAGGGAAATGGAATCCAAAGCATTTCGCAGCATCGTCAACATCACCTCGGTGGAGGGGGAGGCTGGCGGCGGTGATGCGCGATACGGCGCTACTAAAGCGGGGGTGATTGGTTTGACCAAAGCCAACGCCTGGAACTTCGCCCCTTACATCCGAGTAAACGCGGTCTCGCCGGCCATGGTTCGCGAGACGGCCATTCACCCCTTGATTGCCAATTACCGACAACAAGAATACACGCGAGCGGAAACGATCAACGGCCCGACCAGATCCGATAGCATGGCCGATATAATTATTTTTTTGTTGTCCGAAAAGAGCACGCAGCTAACCGGGAAAGTCGTCGCAGTGAATGACGGTACCTACCCTGTGTATCAGCAAGAGGCCCGTGTGGGCTGATATTACTTGTCGTAGTTGGCCTGCAATTGTTTTGCCATGTCCAAGTGCCGTTGCAATGTAGGCAAGGTGTCTTTAGCGAACGTTGTGAGTGCCGGCGTCTGCGACGTCCTGACTTCATCCTGGAACAGCTTGATGGCGGCTTCATGAGCCTTCACTTGGTTGTTGATGTAGGCGTTGTCGAACGATGCGTCGCGGTATTGAAGAAACATGTTCTTGGCGCGGTCCATAAGTTCAATTTCACGGGCCAACGGTACCTGTAAAACCTTCGCCACCTCGGCCAGTTTCTGGTTGGTGTCGGTGTGGTCCTTGATCATCATTTGAGCGAAGCTTTTCACCTCAACGGAGTGGCTTTTTTCGAGCGCCAGTTGGCTGGTCTGGATTTCTGCAAGGCCCTTGGCGGAGGCATTATCAACAAAGACTGCCGGGGAGGCCGCATAAGCATGGGTACACGCCATACCAAACAGCAGGGCAAGGCCGGTTGCTCGAAGGGTGGACATGCTGAGTTTCATGCGTGAATGCCTCGGACGGATAAACAACAAGTTTCAGTAAGGCGGGAATAAAAATCCCCGCCTTAGCCGGTCACTTACTTGCTGCGTCCGCCGGTATAGCCCTGTTCTGGGCCTTTTTTTCCGGGATCAGGAGCTTTTTCGTGGCCCTGGGCAAGGTTGCCGCCGCCACTGCTCTTTTTGCTGGGGTCAGAGTGCTTGTCGCCAGCCGTTGGTTTTTTGTTGGTAGGCATGATGAATTCACCTCTTCATGAGTGCGTGCTGTTACGAGGTCTATGGGCCTCGTAACAGATTTGAATCCATGCATTACAAAAGGTTTAACAAATGACAGAAGTAACCGATGAGTGGTGTTAGTCACCGGTGCTGAATCGTTTTGGGTTCAGCGCGCCACATCCTGACGAGCAAACATCCTCACCGCATCCACGGCATTGCTCGTGCCGTCGCTTATTTGCACGATGACCGAGCCGGCCTGATCGGCCAGTTCCACACCTTTGGCAGCCGTTGTTCGGGTATTGTCCATGCTCTCGATGGCTTGCTGGGTCTCGCTCTGGATCACCTGAATCATTTCTGATATTTCCGCTGTGGAGCGGCTGGTACGTCCTGCCAGTTGCCGGACTTCGTCGGCAACCACTGCGAATCCTCGGCCTTGATCCCCGGCCCGCGCTGCTTCAATGGCTGCGTTGAGGGCCAACAGATTGGTTTGGTCGGCGATGCTGCGGATGGTATTGACGATGGCGCTGATCTGTCCCGAACGCTCGCCTAATTGGGTGATGATCCGGGAGGAGTCCTCGATATCTATGGATATCTGGCGCATCTCGCTGGCGGCCTGCTGAATCACCCGTGTGCCTTGTTCGGTGACCTTCTGTGTCTCGACGGAGATGTGATACGCCTGGGCGGCGCTATGGGCATCCTTTTCATGCTGTTCGATACGCGCGGTAATGTCAGAGGCGAATTTGACCACCTTGCACAATTTGCCGCTGGCGTCATGCACAGGGTTGTAGCTGGCCTCCATCCAAACGGTCTGGCCGTGCTTGCCCACCCGCTTGAACTGACCGCTGAAAAACTCACCCTTGTTCAGGCGCCGCCAGAAATCCTCGTACTCATCACTGTTGATCAATTCGGGCGGGCACAACTTCCGATGATACTTGCCCTGTAGTTCGTTCAGGCTATAGCCCAACAGCTTCAGCAGGTTTTGATTGGCAGAGAGAATACGTCCATCAAGATCGAACTCGATCACTGCCATGGAACGGTCGATGGCCTGAAGCTTGTTTTTCGCTTCAGTTTCAAGCTGGACTTTCTCAGTGACGTCGATGGCATATTTGATAACACTCACCACCTTGCCCGTGGTGTCTTTGACCGGGCTATAGCTGGCTTCGAGCCAGACCGGCTGGCCGTCGCCCGCAACGCGTCGAAAGGTCGCCGTGACGGAGTCTCCAGCTCGCAGGCGTGACCACAGTTGCGTGTATTCGTCGCTGCGGCTGTATTCGGAAGTGCAGAACTGCCGGTGCTCCTTGCCAATAACCTGGTCCCTTCGATAACGCAGGGTGTTGAGGAAGTTGTCATTGGCGCTGAGCACGATGCCATTCAAGTCAAACTCGATGGTTGCCATGGAGCGGTCAATGGCCTGAAGCAGGCAGGCTTGCTGGGCAATGACTTGTTGCAAGTCATGTATAACTTTTTTATTCGAGGCAAATAGCATGCTGCACCTGGCTCAGGGAAATAAGCGTGGATTAGAACCTCTGCTCCTTGGTCAGCAAGGCGAACAGGTGGTTTTTACATTCACTTATGCTAAAAGGCCATCATACGTATTTACGTCTAAAAAGCTGCAATTAATTGTACAAGATTTTATCTTTGTACAACTTATATTCGTTTGGGTTGAGGGATGTTGTTTTGGATACTTCGGGCGAGCGTGCGGGCAAAAAACGTCGGTCATTGTTTGAGGCTAATCCTCAAATCCCACCTGCTCATGTATCTGATCGACCTTTAGCTCCAGCCGATAAGCCACGGCGATGAACAGCGCCTGACACAGGCACAGCGTTGCGCTCAGGGAGCGGAAGGCGAAGGAGCTGCCTTCGTTGACCAGCAATAATGCGTTGGCGCGTTTGGCCAGAGGGGAGAGGTTGCTGTCGGTGATGATCAGGGTTTTTGCCAGATTGTGCTGGGCGATGCGCAGGCAGTGTTGGGTTTCTTTGCCATAGGGTGTGAAGCTGATGGCGATGACCAGGTCGTTGGCGCGCACGCTGCGCATTTGTTCGCGATAGCTGCCGCCCAGGCCTGAGATCAGGTGGATACGCTTGTTGGTGTGTTGCAGGTTGTAGACCAGGTAGTCGGCGACCGCAAAGGAACGCCGCACGCCAACCACATAGATGTTGTCTGCATTCACCACCAGATCGACCGCCTTGTCGAAGGCCTCGTCATCGAGTTCGGCACCCAGACGTTCCAGCCCGGACAGCGTGGCATTCACACACTCGCGTGCCAGGTCGCCGCCGCTGGCTTTCTGCGACTTGTTGGCGATCATGCTGCGGATGCGCTGCTGGTAGTTCTGAACCGGGGTGGTCTTGTGGGTATAGGCCTCACGAAACAGCGCCTGCATTTCACTGAAGCCGCTGAATCCGAACCGCTGGGAAAACCGCACGATGGCCGACGGATGCACTTCGCATTCACGGGCGATATCGCTGATGCGGTCGACCATGATCCGGTCGCTTTGCTGGCTCATGTAGGTGGCGATACGTTTGAGCTGACGCGGCAAGTTTTCGTATTCAGTGGTGATCAGCTTGAGCAGACCTTCGGCGTTCATTAGCGGCGCGTCGGCGCAGCTTTCGGGCAACGCGTGCTGATCAGTACTGGGCATACGATTCAATCCTTCTGGCTTGCTCTTATAAGGCATTGCGGGCCGAAAGAACCGGTCCTGGCCCTGACACTAGACGGTGCAGTTTACAGGGGTTGCGATGTATATCCTCGCCTGTTTAGCACGAAGTGCTATTGCACCAAAGCATATTGGAAAAAATATTCCACATAAAAAATTTATAGAATAAATATTGATCGTCGTCGACAGACGTTCTAGTCTGCACCCACCAAGAGCGTTTCGCGCAACTTCGGCGCGCAACGCAGGCTGATAAAAATAACAGGAGCCAGCATGGGCCAGACTCGTTTTGCCAGTGGGCGTCAATTGGATCTGATTTGCCTCGGGCGCCTCGGCGTCGATCTTTACGCACAGCAGGTCGGTGCGCGGCTGGAGGATGTCAGCAGTTTTGCCAAATACCTCGGTGGCTCGTCGGCGAACATCGCCTTCGGAACCGCTCGCCTGGGGCTCAAATCCGCCATGCTCAGCCGGGTCGGTGACGACCATATGGGCCGCTTCCTCCTCGAGTCCCTGGTCCGGGAAGGGTGTGACATCAGCGGGATCAAGGTCGATCCGGAACGCTTGACCGCCCTGGTTCTGCTGGGTCTCAAGGACCGCGAAACCTTCCCGTTAGTGTTCTACCGCGAAAACTGCGCAGACATGGCGCTACGCAGCGAGGACATCAGTGAGGAACTGATTGCCTCCAGTAAAGCGCTGCTGATCACCGGTACCCATTTCTCCACTGATCAAGTGTTCAAGGCCAGCAGCCAGGCACTGGATTACGCCGAAAAACACAACGTCAAACGTATCCTCGATATCGACTACCGCCCCGTGCTGTGGGGTTTGGCAGGCAAGTCCGATGGTGAAACCCGGTTCGTCGCTGATCAAAAGGTCAGCCAGCATGTGCAGCGGATCCTGCCGCGTTTCGACCTGATCGTCGGCACCGAAGAAGAGTTTTTGATGGCTGGCGGTTCCAGCGATCTGCTCAGCGCCCTGCGCACCGTGCGTGGCCTGACTGCCGCGACACTGGTGGTCAAGCTCGGCCCACAAGGTTGCACGGTGATTCAGGGTGCGATCCCCGCCAGGCTGGAGGACGGTGCGATCTACCCCGGCGTGCGGGTCGAAGTACTGAACGTTCTGGGCGCCGGCGATGCCTTCATGTCGGGCTACCTGAAAGGTTGGCTGAACGATGCCAGCGACGAGCGTTGCTGCCAGTTGGCCAATGCCTGCGGTGGTCTGGTGGTGTCCCGGCATGCCTGCGCGCCCGCCATGCCGACCGTGGCCGAACTCGATTACCTGTTCAACAGCCCAGTGCCGATAACCCGCCCGGACCAGGACACGGTGCTGCAACGCCTGCATCAGGTCAGCGTGCCGCGTAAGCAATGGAAGCCGCTATTTATTTTCGCCTTCGATCATCGAGGGCAACTGGTGGAGCTGGCGCAGAAGGCGGGTCGTGATCTGAGCAGCATCGGTCAACTCAAGCAGCTCTTTATTCAGGCAGTGGAGCGGGTCGAAATCGATTTGAAAGAGCGGGGCATCGAAGCCGATGTCGGGCTGTTGGCTGATCAGCGTTTTGGTCAGGACTCACTGAACGCCGCGACCGGCCGTGGCTGGTGGGTCGCCCGCCCAGTGGAGGTGCAGGGCTCACGGCCGCTGATGTTCGAGCATGGTCGTTCGGTAGGCAGCAATTTGCTGAACTGGCCTCAGGAACACATCATCAAGTGCCTGGTGCAGTTTCATCCTGATGACGAACCGCTGCTGCGTCTGGAGCAGGAAGCCCAGCTCATGGGTCTGTACCAGGCCGCACAGGTCAGCGGGCACGAGCTGCTATTGGAAATAATCCCACCCAAAGATCATCCGTCCAGCTATCCCGATGTGCTCTATCGCGCGCTGAAACGCCTGTACAACCTAGGCATCTTCCCTGCGTGGTGGAAGATCGAAGCGCAGACCGCCGAGGTCTGGCAGCAACTCGATGAGTTGATTCGCGAGCGCGACCCTTATTGCCGAGGTGTGGTACTGCTGGGTCTGAACGCGCCTGTCGAAGCGTTGGCCAAGGGCTTCAAGCAAGCTCGCCACAGCAGCAGTTGCCGGGGTTTTGCCGTGGGTCGGACGATTTTTCAGGAACCCAGTCGGGCCTGGATGGCCGGCGAAATCGACGACGCGACCTTGATCAACCGGGTGCAAGGCACCTTTGTGCTCTTGATCGAGTCCTGGCGTGAGGCACGAGCCTGACGCCGTCGCTGTGATCTGAAATCTGTCAGTTGAAAACAAAAAAAGGTGCAGCCATGCCCGTTTCCACGCGCTCTCCCTCTGGCCCTTCGGCGATCCGGATTGGCATCAATCCCATCTCCTGGAGCAACGACGACCTGCCTGCCCTCGGCGGCGAAACACCCTTGAGCACGGCCCTGAGCGAAGGCCAGGAGATCGGCTACGAAGGTTTCGAACTCAACGGCAAGTTTCCCAAGGACGCCAAGGGTGTCGGCGATGTGCTGCGTCCTTACGGTCTGGCGCTGGTGTCAGGCTGGTACTCCAGCCGCCTGGCCCAGCGCTCAGTGGCGGAGGAAATCGAGGCCATCGCCGGTCACGTTCAGTTACTTGCCGAAAACGGCGCCAAGGTTTTGGTGTACGGCGAGGTCGCCGACTCGATTCAAGGCCAGCGCATCCCTCTGGTTGAACGGCCACGATTTCACAGCGATCAGGCGTGGCAGGAATACGCCGACAAACTCACCGAGCTGGCACGTTTCACCTTGTCTCAAGGCGTACGTCTGGCCTATCACCACCACATGGGTGCCTACGTTGAATCGCCGCAGGACATCGATCAGTTGATGGCCCTGACGGGCAAAGAAGTTGGGCTGTTGTTCGATTCGGGCCATTGCTACATGGGCGGCGGCGAGCCGTTGCAGGTGCTGACAACGCACATCCAGCGCGTTTGCCATGTGCACTTCAAGGACGTGCGCAAGCCGGTGGTGCAACTGGCGCGCAACAACCTGTGGAGCTTCCCCGACTGCATCATCAACGGCACCTTTACCGTGCCCGGTGATGGCGATATCGACTTTGCTGCGTTGCTCGACGTGCTGTTGGCTGCGGACTACAGCGGCTGGCTGGTGGTCGAGGCCGAGCAGGATCCTGCTGTCGCACCCAGTTACGTCTACGCCAAAAAAGGCTACGAGACGTTGCGCGGTCTGCTGACCGCTGCTCAGAAAAGGAGCGCCGGACAATGAACCTGTTGGTTAAAAGCAAGCGCGACGGCCGCACCATGGTCGAGCTCGGTGCCGGTGCTTTGGAGTACGTGGGCTTCGCGGCCTATCGTCTGACGGTCGGCGAAAGCCTGCCGGTCAGAGCCGGGGACAAGGAACTGTGTCTGGTGCTGCTCAGCGGACGGGTCAGCATCAAGGGTGACGCGCCGGTGCAGGGCGGTTTCCAGTGGGAGAACATTGGGGATCGCAAGTCGGTCTTCGAAGACAAATCGCCGTTCGCGGTGTACCTGCCGCCCCATAGCCAAGCGCAGATCACCGCGCTGAGCGCCGTGCAAGTCGCGGTCTGCGCGGCCCCTGGCGATGTCACGAAAAACCTGTCTGCGCGCTTGATCACCCCTGACAGCATGAAACGCAGCACGCGTGGCAAGGCGGCCAACACCCGTTACGTCTGCGACATCCTTCCCGATACCGAGCCAGCGCATTCGTTGCTGGTGGTGGAAGTGCGCACGCCGTCCGGGCATTCGTCGAGTTATCCACCGCACAAACACGATCAGGACGACCTGCCGCACGAAAGCTTTCTGGAAGAAACCTATTACCACCAGATCAACCCACCTCAGGGTTTCGTGTTCCAGCGCGTGTACACCGACGATCGCAGCATCGATCAGGCCATGGCCGTGGAAAACAACGATTTGGTGACCGTGCCCAAGGGCTATCACCCGGTCAGTGTGCCGTATGGCTACGAGTCCTATTACCTGAACGTAATGGCCGGGCCGAAACGCGCCTGGCAATTTCATAACGATCCTCAGCACAGCTGGCTGCTGGATCTTTGATCCTGTTTTTTATTGATTGAATTGAGTGCGAGGAGCAGCGGCATGAGCGAGTCCCCGGTTATCGGCCATTACATCAATGGCAAGGTGCAAGAAGGCGCCAGCGAGCGATACAGCAACGTGTTCAACCCGGCCACCGGCAGCGTGCAGGCACGGGTTGCACTGGCAACCTTGAAAACCGTGGACGAGGCCGTCGCTTCTGCGCTGGCGGCGTTCCCGGCCTGGGCTGATCAGTCGTCCCTGCGCCGTGCGCGGGTGATGTTCAAGTTCAAGGAACTGCTCGATCAACACCACGATGAACTGGCGGAAATCATCAGCCGTGAACATGGCAAGGTGTTCTCCGACGCCAAGGGCGAAGTGACGCGTGGGATCGAAATCGTCGAGTTCGCCTGCGGTGCACCGAGCCTGTTGAAAACCGATTTCAGCGACAACATCGGTGGCGGCATCGACAACTGGAACTTGCGTCAGCCACTGGGCGTCTGTGCCGGGGTCACTCCGTTCAACTTTCCGGTGATGGTGCCACTGTGGATGATTCCCATGGCGCTGGTCACCGGCAACGCCTTCATTCTAAAGCCGTCCGAACGCGATCCGTCGGCCAGCCTGTTGATGGCGCGGTTGCTCACCGAAGCGGGTCTGCCCGATGGTGTGTTTAACGTGGTGCAGGGCGACAAGGTGGCGGTTGACGGCTTGCTGCAACACCCGGACATCGAGGCGATTTCTTTTGTCGGCTCGACACCGATTGCCGAGTACATCTACCAACAAGGGACTTCCCGGGGCAAACGAGTACAAGCCTTGGGCGGCGCCAAGAACCACATGATCGTCATGCCTGACGCCGACCTGGATCAAGCGGCCGACGCACTGATCGGTGCGGCCTACGGTTCGGCGGGCGAGCGCTGTATGGCGATTTCCATCGCGGTGGTGGTGGGCGATGTGGGTGACCGCCTGATTGAAAAGCTGCTGCCACGGATTGATCAGCTCAAGGTCGGCAACGGCATGCAGAGCGACATCGACATGGGCCCTCTGGTGACCGACGTGCACAAGGCCAAGGTCGAGGGTTTCATCGATCAGGGTGTGGCGCAGGGCGCGCAACTGATCGTCGATGGACGCCACTTCACGGTGCCGGGCGCCGAACAGGGCTTTTTTGTAGGCGCCACGCTGTTCGATAACGTCACGCCTGAAATGAGCATCTATAAAGAAGAAATCTTCGGTCCGGTGCTGGGCATCGTTCGCGTACCGGATTTCGCCAGCGCGGTGGCGCTGATCAATGCCCACGAATTTGGCAACGGCGTGTCGTGCTTCACCCGCGATGGCGGCGTCGCTCGCGCATTCGCTCGCACGATCAAGGTCGGCATGGTCGGGATCAACGTGCCCATTCCAGTTCCGATGGCCTGGCATTCGTTTGGTGGCTGGAAGCGCTCGCTGTTCGGCGATCACCACGCCTATGGCGAAGAAGGCATGCGTTTCTATAGCCGCTACAAAAGCGTGATGCAGCGCTGGCCCGACAGCATTGCCAAAGGCCCCGAATTCGGTATGCCGACCGCTAAATAAATCGTGTGCGCGTGGATATTTTGGAGAACAAGAATAATGAGCCATCCCCTGCGTTTTGCCTTGAACCGTATGGTTGCCCCACGCTTGTCACTGGCGGATTTCGTTGCGCTGGCAGTGACCTTGAAAGCCGATGCCATTGAAATTCGCAATGACCTTAAAGGCATCGAGATCGAGGACGGCACTGCGCCACAGACCGTCCGCGATCTGTGCGCCGCACAGGGTATTCGCGTGTTGTCGATCAATGCCCTTTACCCCTTCGATGTGTGGAATGACCAGCGCCGTGCCCAGGCATTGAAGCTGGCGATCTATGCCCGTGAGTGTGGGGCCGAAGCATTGGTGCTTTGCCCATTGAACGACCGCGCTGATCAGCGCAATGCCGCAGAACGCGCTGCGGGTTTGCGCACGGCGTTGAGCGCACTGGCGCCAATCCTGCGCGAGCACGGCATTCTTGGGTTCGTCGAACCGCTGGGGTTTGAAGAGTGTTCGTTGCGCCGCAAGCGTCAGGCGGTGGATGCGATCAAGGCGGTCGGCGGGCTGGATGTGTTCCGCCTGGTACATGACACCTTTCACCACCATCTGGCGGGTGAAAAAGAGTTTTTTGCCGACTTGACCGGGCTGGTGCACATCTCCGGTGTCGAAGATGACGCAGTGCCGCTGGCGAGCATTCGTGACGGGCATCGGGTGTTGGTCGGCGAGGCGGACATTCTCGGCAACGCCGCCCAGATCGAGCGCTTGCTCGGCGACGGTTATGCCGGGCATTTGTCCTTCGAACCGTTCGCCGACAGCGTGCATGAGCTGATCGATATCCAGCAGGCGCTGGGGGCGAGCATGGCCTTTTTGCAGCGATGATTGCGCGGCCCTCTTCGCAGGCAAGCCTGCTCCCACAGACGTTGCATACCCCTGTGGGAGCAGGCTTGCCTGCGAATAGGGCCTATCAGACATAGGGAGTCGAACATGAAAACCACACGTTTAACCATGGCCCAGGCGCTGGTGAAGTTTCTCGATAACCAGTACGTCGAAGTCGACGGGGTTCAGAGCAAATTCGTCGCCGGGATTTTCACCATCTTCGGGCACGGCAATGTGCTGGGCATCGGCCAGGCACTGGAGCAGGACAGCGGTCAGTTGATTGTCCATCAGGGCCGAAACGAGCAGGGCATGTGCCACGCGGCCATCGGTTTCGCCAAGCAGAACCTGCGGCGCAAGATCTACGCCTGTTCGTCATCGGTCGGGCCGGGTGCCGCGAACATGCTGACAGCGGCCGCCACGGCCACCGCAAACCGCATCCCGCTGCTGCTGTTACCGGGCGATGTCTATGCCAGCCGTCAGCCAGACCCGGTCCTGCAACAGATCGAGCAGTTTCACGACCTGAGTATCAGCACCAATGATGCGTTCAAGGCCGTGAGTAAATATTGGGACCGGATCAACCGTCCAGAGCAATTGATGAGCGCGGCGCTCAATGCGATGCGCGTGCTGACTGATCCTGCTGAAACCGGCGCCGTAACCCTCGCGCTGCCTCAGGATGTACAGGCAGAAGCCTATGACTATCCCGACAGCTTCCTGCAAAAACGTGTGCACCGCATCGACCGTCGTCCCGCCAGTGAAGCGATGCTGGGCGATGCGCGGGCCCTGCTCAAGGGCAAACGCAAACCGTTGCTGGTGTGTGGCGGCGGGGTGCGTTACTCGGGGGCGGCGGATGCGTTGCAGGCGTTTGCCGAGCGCTTTGACATTCCGTTCGCCGAAACCCAGGCCGGTAAAAGCGCCATCGTCTCGGCTCACCCGCTGAACCTCGGCGGCCTGGGCGAGACCGGTTCGTTGGCCGCCAACCTGTTGGCCAAGGAGGCAGACGTGATCATTGGCGTCGGCACCCGTTACAGCGATTTCACCACCGCATCTAAATGGCTGTTCCAGAATCCTGAGGTGCAGTTTCTCAACCTCAACGTCAGTGCATTTGATGCGCAGAAACTTGACGGGGTGCAAGTGCTGGCCGACGCCAAAGTGGCATTGGAGGCGCTGACCGAAGCGTTGGCAGAAAGCGGCTATCGCTCGGCCTGGGGTGACCAGCCACAACGGGCTCGGGCGCAGTTGGAGGCTGAAGTGGACCGTCTCTACGCGGTCGAATACCAGACCGAGGATTTCGTCCCGGAAATCAACGACCACCTAGACCCCGCGGTGTTACGTGAATTCATCGAGTTGACCGGTTCCTGCCTGACCCAAAGCCGGGTGCTGGGTGTGCTCAATCAGAGCCTGCCCCGCGACGCGGTGATCGTTGCCGCAGCGGGCAGCTTGCCAGGGGATCTGCAGCGGGCCTGGCGCAGCACCGGGGTTAACACCTACCACGTCGAATACGGCTATTCGTGCATGGGCTACGAGGTCAATGCTGCGTTGGGGGTCAAGCTGGCCGAGCCGCAGCGAGAGGTCTATGCACTGGTCGGCGACGGCTCTTACATGATGCTGCACTCGGAGCTGGCTACGTCGATTCAGGAGCGGCGCAAGGTCAACGTCATCCTGCTCGACAACATGACCTTCGGCTGCATCAACAACCTGCAAATGGAACACGGAATGGACAGCTTCGGCACCGAGTTCCGTTTCCGTAACCCGGAAACCGGCAAGCTGGATGGCGACTTCGTGCCGGTGGATTTTGCCATGAGCGCGGCGGCCTACGGCTGCAAGACCTACAAGGTGAATACCCTTCCTGAACTGGAGGCGGCACTGATCGATGCGCAGAAACAAAGCGTGTCGACGCTGATCGACATCAAAGTTCTGCCCAAGACCATGATCCACAAATACCTGTCCTGGTGGCGGGTAGGGGTGGCTGAAGTCTCGACCACCGGCACCACCGCCCAGGTCTTCGAAAAAGTGAACAAAGAACTGGCGAAAGCCCGCAAATACTGATCGAAGTCACCCCAGAACAAATCCAAAGGGAGCACTGAAATGGCGTTGAAATTAGGCGTAATCGGCACCGGCGCAATTGGCCAGGATCACATCCGGCGTTGCAGCCAGACCCTGCTGGGCAGTCAGGTCGTGGCCCTGACCGATATCAATCTCGAACAGGCCGCCAAGGTGGCCCGCGACCTGAACCTGACGGCCGAGGTCTATGCCGACGGACATGCGCTGATCAACGCGCCGGATGTCGAGGCGGTGTTGGTCACGTCCTGGGGGCCGAGCCATGAAGCGTTCGTGCTGGCAGCGATTGCCGCCGGCAAGCCGGTATTCTGCGAGAAGCCATTGGCGGTGACGGCCGAAGGCTGTCGGCGGATCGTCGAGGCCGAGATCGCCCACGGCAAGCGCCTGGTTCAGGTCGGCTTCATGCGTCCGTACGATGAAGGCTACCGCGCGCTGAAATCCGTGATCGACAGCGGCCAGATCGGCGAGCCGTTGATGCTGCACTGCGCCCATCGCAACCCCACCGTGGGCGAGAACTACAAGACCGACATGGCGATCACCGACACGCTGATCCACGAGATCGATGTGCTGCGCTGGTTGCTCGACGACGACTATGTGTCGGTGCAAGTGGTGTTCCCGCGTAAATCCGGCAAGGCCTTTGCTCACCTCAAAGACCCGCAGATCGTCCTGCTGGAAACCGTCAAAGGCACGCGCATCGATGTCGAAGTCTTTGTGAACTGCCAATACGGTTATGACATTCAATGCGAAGTGGTGGGTGAAACCGGCATCGCTCGACTGCCAGAGCCTTCGCAAGTGCAGCTGCGCAGCGGGGCGAAGCTGTCCAACGCGATCTTGATGGACTGGAAGGACCGCTTCATCGCGGCTTATGACGTCGAATTGCAGGCGTTTATCAATGGCGTACGGGCAGGCCAAGTCGGCGGACCTTCGGCCTGGGATGGTTATGCTGCCGCAGTCACCGCCGATGCGTGCATTGAAGCGCAGAACAGCGGTGCTATCGTCCCGGTGAGCTTGCCGGATCGCCCTGCTTTTTATGCCTGACAGATAGCTTTCGCGAATGAATTCGCTCCCACAGTGTGAATTGCAGATTTTCTGTGGGAGCGAATTTATTCGCGAATGGCTGGACCCGGTTTCACTGGTGGAGAACAACAATGCGCATTGCCCTGGATCCCTATATGTACCGCCATCTGCCGCTGGGCAAGATGGTCGATAAAGTTGCCGAGCTGGGTTACGAACACATCGAGCTGTCGCCCCGCGAAGATTTTATGCCGTTCTACAAATACCCTCGTGTCGACCGGGCGCGGATCAAGGAGTTTCGCAAAGCCTTGAGCGACGCCGGAGTCAAACTCTCATCGCTATTGCCGCTGTATCACTGGGCCGGCCCCGATGAGGAGCTGCGCAAGGCGGCGGTGCGTAACTGGAAGCGCGCGATCCAGATTGCCGTGGAGATGGATTGCGAACTGATCAACACCGAATTCAGTGGGCAGGCCGACAACGCACTGGTCTGTGAAAACCAGTTCATGAAGTCCATGGATGAACTGATGCCGATCTTCGAACGCGAAGGGGTCAAGCTCGATATTCAGGCGCACCCCTATGATTTTTGCGAACGCAATAATGAATCGGTGGACATCATTCGCGGCCTCGACTGTGACTGGATCAACTACCTTTATGCCGCGCCGCATACCTTCTTCTATGACGATGGCATTGGGGATATTGCCTCGATGCTCAAATACGCCGGTTCCAGACTGACGCACTTGATCATCGCCGACACCTACAACCACAAGGCTTCGTCGGGTTTGCGCTATATCGTCAACCCGCCGGGGGTGACTGCCACGGTGCATCAGCACCTGGATATCGGGCAGGGCGAAGTGGATTGGCAGGCGTTCTTCTCTACCCTGCGTGAGATCAAGTTCGACGGCATCGCGACTGTCTCGGTGTTTGCCTGGGAGGAGCGGGCGGATGAATCCAATCGCTTTATGTTGGAACGGGTGAGGAGTGAGTTGATCAGATAGATCGCGTTGCCCGATCGATTCGCAGGCAAGCCTGCTCCCACAGAGGAATGCGAATGCCGCACCACACATTTTGAATCAAGCAGGAGAACTCAATGCGCATTGGATTAGTGGGATATGGCAAGGGCGGGCGTTATTTTCACGCGCCTTTGATCGCCAGTTTGCCCGGTGCGACGTTTGTCGGCGTGGTCACCCGTTCGCCGGAGCGGCGCGCGGAGCTGGCCCAGGATTATCCAAAAGTGGTGGCGTTCGACAGCCTCGCTGATCTGGTTGCCGCCGACATCGATGCCGTGGTGATTTCCACGCCATTGGCTTCACGCAGGGCGCTGATCCTCGAAGCCATCGAGCTGGGCGTGGCGGTGGTCAGCGATAAACCCTTCGCCAACGACGCAGCGCAGGCCCGTGAGTTGGTCCAGGCCGCCGAACGTCGAGGGGTGTTACTCAGCGTCTATCAGAACCGGCGCTGGGATTCGGATTTTCTCACGCTGCGCAAGCTGATCGACAACGGTGTGCTGGGCGAGATCAGCCGATTCGAGTCCAGGGTCGAACGGTATTCGCCCAAATCGGTGGGCAAGGTGAGCGGCGGCGGGATGCTGCGTGATCTGGGCAGCCATCTGGTGGACCAGGCAATGCTGCTGTTCGGCCCGGTTTCTCGGGTCTACGCCGAGCTGGACTTTGCCACGGCAGACACGGAACTCGACCACGCTTTTTTCGTTTCTTTGACCCACGCCAATGGCGTGGTTTCGCATTTGTGGGGCAGCTGTTTGCAGAACTGCCCGGGGCCGCGCTTTCGGGTCAGCGGCTCGGCGGGCTGTTACAGCGTCGAAGGTCTGGACGGGCAGGAAGCGGCCTCGCTGGCCGGTCTGTCACCGAAAAGCGAGGGTGACCGCTGGGGCGTTGAAGAACACCGACGCTGGGGCTGGTTCGAGCAAGGCGAGCAGCGCGAGCGTATCCCCTCCGAGCGAGGCTGTTGGGACGCGTTTTATCGCCAGTTACAGGAGGCTGTAGCGGGCAGGGGGCCGAACCCGGTCGATCCGCGTGATGCGGTGGCGTCTGCGGCTGTGCTCGATGCGGCGCGGTTGAGTTCAGAGAGCGGGAAAGTAGTCGATTTGCTGGGTTGATGTGCCGGCCTATTCGCAGGCAAGCCTGCTCCCACAGGGATAGGTGATTTTCGGTGGGAGCAGGGCAAACGCTGCAAAAAATGAAAATAGAAAAGAATTCTAAAATCAGTTGATATAGAAATTATTTTCCAATAGAGTCGTTTCAGGTTATCCATAAAACAAAACAAAAATTTGGAGACAGACCCGCATGAAGACCCCTATTCGTTTCACTTCCCTTACTTTGGCGTTGATGTTGGTTAGCGGCGCGGCCTTGGCCGACCTCAAAATCGGCGTGAGCATGTCGCAGTTCGACGATACCTGGCTCACCTACTTGCGCGAATCCATGGATAAAAAAGCCAAGTCCATGCCGGATGGCGTCACGCTGCAATTCGAAGACGCCCGCAGCGACGTGGTCAAACAGTTGAGTCAGGTCGAGAACTTCATCAGCCAGAAAGTCGACGCCATTGTGGTTAACCCGGTGGACACCGCCGCCACCCAAAAAATCACCGCCGCCGCCGTCAAGGCCGGAATTCCGCTGATCTACGTCAACCGCAGGCCTGATGACCTGCACCTGCCCAAGGGTGTGGTTACGGTCGCCTCCAATGACCTGGAGGCCGGTAAGATGCAGATGCAGTACCTGGCCGACAAGATGAGTGGCAAAGGCAATATCGTGATCCTGCTGGGCGATCTGGCCAACAACTCTACGCAGAACCGCACCAAAGGCGTTAAAGAAGTGCTCGCCAAATACCCGGACATCAAGATCACTCAGGAGCAGACCGGTACTTGGCTGCGCCAGAAGGGCATGGATCTGACCAACGACTGGATTACCCAGGGCAAAAAATTCGATGCGGTGGTCGCCAATAATGACGAAATGGCTATTGGTGCTTCCATGGCACTCAAACAGGCCGGCGTTAAACAGGGCTCGGTGTTGATCGCCGGTATCGACGGTGCGCCTGATGGCCTGCGCGCGGTGAAGAAAGGGACGATGACCGTGTCGGTGTTCCAGGACGCCAAGGGCCAGGCCGATGGCTCGATCGACACAGCAGTGAAAATGGTCAAACACGAGGCCGTGGAACAAGCCGTTTGGGTGCCCTATCGCTTGATCACCCCGGAGAACGTCGATTCGTTCAAATAGCAGCGCTTTTGCCTCTTCCTAAAAACAATAACGTCGCTTGAGGAACCAGTCACATGTTCGCTTCAGCTACTGCTTCGAGTACCGCCAAGACCGATCTATCGGCTGGCGCTGCTGCAACCGACACTGCCGATGTGCCCTATCTGCTGGAAATCATCAACGTCAGTAAAAGCTTCCCCGGTGTGTTGGCCCTGTCCAATGTGCAACTGCGCGTGCGCCCCGGTTCAGTGCTGGCGTTGATGGGCGAGAACGGCGCCGGTAAATCCACCTTGATGAAGATCATCGCCGGCATCTACCAGCCCGACGACGGCGAGCTGCGCCTGCGTGGCAAACCCATCAGCTTCGACACACCGCTGGCCGCTTTGCAGGCCGGGATCGCGATGATCCATCAGGAACTCAACCTGATGCCGCACATGAGCATCGCTGAAAACATCTGGATCGGCCGTGAGCAACTCAATGGCCTGCACATGATTGATCACCGGGAAATGTTCCGCTGCACCGCTGCGTTGCTGGAGCGCTTGCGCATCAACCTCGACCCGCAGGAACTGGTGGGCAACCTGAGCATTGCCGAGCGGCAGATGGTCGAGATCGCCAAGGCCGTGTCTTACGACTCCGACATTCTGATCATGGATGAACCGACGTCTGCCATTACCGACAAGGAAGTCACCCACCTGTTCTCGATCATTGCCGACCTCAAGGCGCAGGGTAAGGGCATCATTTATATCACCCATAAAATGAACGAAGTCTTCAGCATCGCCGATGAAGTAGCGGTGTTTCGCGATGGCGCCTATATCGGCCTGCAGCGTGCTGACAGCATGAATGGCGACAGCCTGATTTCAATGATGGTCGGTCGCGAGTTGACCCAATTGTTCCCGGTACGGGAAAAACCGATTGGCGATCTGCTGATGTCAGTGCGAGATCTACGTCTGGATGGTGTGTTCCAGGGCGTTTCGTTTGATCTGCATGCGGGCGAAATTCTAGGGATCGCCGGGCTGATGGGTTCCGGGCGAACCAATATCGCGGAAACCATCTTTGGTATCACCCCCAGTGACGGCGGGGATATTCAGCTCGACGGCGTCAGCGTGCGTATCAGCGATCCGCACCTGGCGATCGAAAAAGGCTTTGGCCTGCTGACCGAGGATCGCAAGCTCAGCGGCCTGTTCCCCTGCCTGTCAGTGCTGGAAAACATGGAAATGGCGGTGTTGCCGCACTACGCCGGCGGCGGTTTTATCCAGCAAAAAGCCCTGCGCACGTTGTGCGAAGACATGTGCAAGAAGCTGCGGGTGAAAACTCCGTCGCTGGAGCAGTGCATCGACACCTTGTCCGGTGGTAACCAGCAAAAGGCCCTGCTTGCACGCTGGCTGATGACCAACCCACGGTTGCTGATCCTTGATGAGCCGACCCGGGGCATCGATGTCGGCGCCAAGGTGGAGATCTATCGGTTGATTTCCTATCTGGCCAGCGAAGGCATGGCGGTGATCATGATTTCCTCGGAGTTACCTGAAGTTCTGGGCATGAGTGACCGGGTCATGGTCATGCACGAGGGCGAGATGATGGGCATGCTCGACCGTAGCGAAGCGACCCAGGAGCGAGTAATGCACCTCGCTTCTGGCCATTCTGTTCACTAGCGGGCCGGTGAGCACGCAGCAGAACATGAGGATTAACCGCAATGAACGCGATTCTGGAAAATAAACCCGCCGTAGGGGCGGTCAAGTCGAAGCGGCGCTTGCCCACCGAGTTGAGCATTTTTCTGGTGCTGATTGGCATCGGCCTGGTCTTCGAGGTGTTTGGCTGGATCGTTCGTGATCAGAGCTTTCTCTTTAACGCTCAGCGTCTGGTGTTGATGATCCTGCAAGTGTCGATCATTGGCCTGCTGGCCATCGGCGTGACCCAGGTCATCATTACCACCGGTATCGATTTGTCCTCGGGTTCGGTGTTGGCGCTGTCGGCAATGATCGCCGCCAGTCTGGCGCAAACCTCGGACTTTGCCCGAGCCGTGTTTCCATCGCTCACCGATCTGCCGGTGTGGATCCCGGTGGTCGCCGGGCTGGGGGTGGGGCTGCTGGCGGGGGCGATCAACGGCAGCATCATTGCCATCACCGGAATTCCGCCGTTCATTGCGACCTTGGGCATGATGGTGTCGGCTCGTGGTGTGGCGCGCTTCTACACGTCAGGCCAGCCGGTGAGCATGCTGTCGGATTCGTACACCGCCATCGGTCAGGGGGCAATGCCGGTCATCATCTTCCTAGTGGTCGCGGTGATCTTCCACATCGCCCTGCGCTACACAAAATACGGCAAGTACACCTACGCCATCGGCGGCAACATGCAGGCGGCGCGCACGTCCGGGATCAACGTCAAACGTCATTTGATCATGGTCTACAGCATTGCCGGCTTGCTGGCCGGGCTAGCGGGCGTGGTGGCTTCGGCGCGGGCGGCGACAGGGCAGGCCGGTATGGGCATGTCTTACGAGCTGGACGCGATTGCCGCTGCGGTGATCGGTGGTACCAGCCTGGCGGGAGGTGTGGGGCGCATCACCGGGACCGTGATCGGCGCGTTGATCCTTGGGGTCATGGCCAGCGGCTTCACCTTCGTCGGCGTCGACGCTTATATCCAGGACATCATCAAGGGCTTGATCATTGTCATCGCCGTGGTGATCGACCAATACCGCAACAAGCGCAAAATCAAGCGCTGAGTCACCGTTTCGCCACAGGGGTCAGTTCTGGCCCTTGTGTCTGGCTTTTGTTTCTAAAGACCAATCTTCGTTCACACCCTCGTTCAAAAAAACCTTAACAACAATAAAGAGGAGAGCTTTGCCATGGGCGCAAGAAAATCGAATGTGTTTGTTTCTCCCTGTCTGTTGGGGCTGGCAGTCATGTGTATCGGCGGACAGGTACTGGCGGCAGAGGCTTTTGATCCCGACTCCAAGTGGCTGACGGGCGACTGGGGTGGGTTACGTACCGAGTTGCTGGACAAAGGCTATGACTTCCAGCTGGAACACGGCGGCGAGTTGGCAACCAACATAAAGGGCGGCTACAACGAGGATCATACGGCCCGTTGGACCGAGCAATTCGTGTTGGGTCTGAAGGTCGATCTGCAAAAGACCCTGGGCCTGGAGAACGCGCTGTTCAAGGTAGCGATCACCGAACGTGACGGCCGCAGCCTGACCAATGACCGGATCGCTGATCCGCGTGTGGGGGGCTACGACTCATCACAGGAAGTCTATGGTCGGGGGCAGACCTGGCGGTTGACCCAGCTGTGGTTCAGCAAGGGTTTTCTCGATAACAAACTGGACGTGAAACTGGGTCGCCTCGGCCTCGGCGAGGACTTCAACAGCTTCCCGTGCGACTTCCAGAGCCTGACGTTCTGCGGTTCGCAGGTGGGCAACTGGGCCGGTAGTATCTGGTACAACTGGCCAGTCAGCCAATGGGGTGGTCGGGTCAAGTACAACCTCGATCCGGAACTGTTTGTACAAGTGGGCGCCTACGAACAGAACCCTACTAACCTGGAAACTGGCAACGGTTTCAAACTCAATGGCAGTGGCTCCAAGGGTACGGTGGTCCCGGTGGAATTGGTCTGGTCGCCGAAAGTCCAGGGTCTGCCGGGTGAATACCGCGTCGGTTATTACTACAGCAGCGCAAATGCCAATGATGTGCTTTTGGGCGTCAACGGGCAGCCACAGCCGTTGGTGGGAGGGGATTTCCGTTCTCACAGCAGCAAATCCGGTTACTGGCTGGTGGCGCAACAGCAAATAACCAGTCGTGACGGCGATACCAGTCGCGGTCTGTCGCTATTCGCCAACCTCACGCTGCATGACAAGGACACCAATCAGGTCGACAATTTTATCCAGGCGGGCATGGTTTACACCGGCCCCTTCGATGCGCGGCCCAAGGATGCCATCGGGTTTGGCGTTGCACGGGTGCATACCAACAAAGACTATCTCGAACGTGCCGAGCTGCAAAGTCAGATCAGTGGTCATACTGACTACAATGACCCGAACAGCATCCCGCTGCAGCATAGCGAATACAGCTCCGAGGTTTACTACGGCGTACATGTGACCAACTGGCTGACGGTGCGGCCGAACCTGCAATACGTGCTTTATCCGGGCGGTGTGCGGGAAGTCGCCGCCGCCTGGATCGGTGGTGTCAAAGTGGAAACGGTGTTCTGATTCAGGTAGGGAAATGAAAATGCCTGCACGACCCCTACCGGGCTGTGCGGGCATTTGACTTTGGGTTTTTGTCGATCCTTTGGAACCGATGGACCGCACGTCGGTCAGACCGTCCTGTCGAGGGTGATGATGGTGTTGCCGTTGCTCTGGAAATCCCCGGCCAGAGCAGATTTCACGGGTGTTACGCGAGGCCGTGAACAGGCAGGCAGCAAGGCCGTTGCGCGACTTGTTGAGCAAAACCCTTTCAATTAGGTTGCCGAGTCCACACGCCGGCCTTAGACTGCCGCCCCTCATAAATTGAGTGCCAGGTGGCGCTTGGAGACGATGGCGCTTTTTCGGCAACGCTGAACCGCTCCTTAATTCGCCTTAATGCACGTATTTTTTATAGAGAAATCAATGACAAAGGACAAGTTGCTGGCGATGCCGGCCGATGACTACATGAATGCCGAGCAGCACGCTTTCTTCGTCGAGCTGCTGCAAGGCATGAAAGTCGAGATCCACGAGCGAATCGAGCAGAGCCGTATTGCTATCGAAAGCCTGGACACGCCTTCCGACCCTGCTGATGCGGCGTCGGTTGAAGAAGAGCGCCACTGGTTGGTGAACGTGATCGATCGTGATCAGCGCATGCTTCCTCAGCTGGAAATGGCCCTTGAACGAATTGGCAACGACAGCTTTGGCTGGTGCGAAGACAGCGGTGAGGCGATTGGCCTTAAGCGCCTGCTGATCAGCCCTGCTACCAAGTACTGCATTGAAGCTCAAGAACGTCACGAGCAGATAGACAAGCACCAACGTCAGGCCTGATAGGTGCTGGCAGTTGCTTTATGGGGGCATTCAACTGCCCCGATAGGGTTGTGCCTGTGGTTTTATTTTGAGCGAACCCTCGTCGTTCCAAGACTACCAATCGACCTAGTACTTGCGACCTACTACTTACCACTAACGACTCATGGCTAATGGCTGTTGTCTGGCGTTTAATACAGACAAATAACGATAAGCACAGGTGGGGTGATTAGCATGGCTGGTGACGGGTCTCTCGTGGGAACGTTGGCGTCGCAGGCTCAGTCCTCAAACCCTGCCCCTCTCAAAAGCTCAAGCTGGCTCACGCCCTTGTTGCAGAGTCTGGCCCTGTGTTTGTTGCTTCTGGCGATGGCGTTTACCGGCTTATCGGTTTACGCCTGCCTGCCGGTGGCAGTGTTGCTGGTCTGGTTACCGCGCCTGCTGACCGGTCAGTCCGCGCCGGTCGCGGACCTGGATACTGGCAGCGATATCACCGAGTTGACTCGCGATCTCTCCTACACCACCAGCCACAACGCACTGTCTGCGGCAGGTGTGGCTTTTTCCGTACGCCAGTTGGCAGGTAGAATCCAGTCTCAACTCGATGCCGCCGAGCAGATCGTCAGCAGCGCCGACGTCCTGATCACCACCGAGAAGGTGACTTCTCAGCTCAGCCTGCAAGCGCTTACAGCGGCAAGCGAAGCCCGGCAGAGCAGTGATGCCGGACGCAGCGTGCTGGCTGAATCCATCACCCGCATGCATCAACTGAGCAAGCGCGCCATCGGCAGTCGCGAGCTGATCGAAGCCCTCAGCCAGCGCAGCGAAGAAATTCAGCGTGTCACTCTGGTTATTCAGTCGATTGCCAGCCAGACCAACCTGCTGGCGCTCAATGCCGCCATAGAAGCCGCCCGCGCAGGCGAGCACGGGCGCGGTTTTGCTGTGGTCGCTGACGAGGTGCGCGGTCTGGCCGGTCGTACCGCCAGCGCCACTGAGGAAGTCGGGCAGATGGTGGCTGACATTCAGCAGCGCACCGGGCAAGTGGTCGAGCAGATCCGGCAACTGTCCAGTGATCTGGACAGCGGCGTGGAACAGGTCGAACACACCGGTAAGCATTTGGAAAACATTGCCCGCCTGGCAGCCGGGGTAGAAACACAAGTCAGCGAGATTTCTGCGGGTGCGCAGACCAATCAGGTGCAACTGAGCAGCCTGTTCACTGCCGTCGAGCAAATGCGCAGTGATTTGGCGATCAGTGACGAGCAGACCCGGCAACTGGCCAAGGCCGCCGTGCAGATGGAAGGACAGGCAGAGACCATCAGTGAGCGCCTGGCGCAGGTCGGGCTGGACGATTATCACCAGCGAGTCTATGACCTCGCCCGCGAAGGCGCCCGGCAGATAGCTGCGCAATTCGAAGCCGATATCGATCAGAACCGCATCAGCCTTGAAGATCTGTTTGATCGCAGCTACCAGTTGATCCCCAAGAGTTCTCCGAGCAAGTTTCAGACCCGTTTCGACCGCTACACCGATCAGGTACTGCCCTCGATCCAAGAGCCGCTGCTGCCGCGTCACGAAGGCTTGGTCTTCGCCATTGCCTGCACACCACAAGGCTATGTACCGACGCATAACAAGGTATTCAGCCAGCCGATGACCGGCGATATCAAGCTTGATACAACGCAGAACCGCACCAAGCGCAAGTTCGATGACCGCACTGGTATCCGTTGTGGCAGCCATCAACAGCCTGTACTGCTGCAAACCTACACCCGCGATACGGGAGAGCTGATGCACGACCTGTCGGTGCCTATCATGGTCAAGGGACGCCATTGGGGAGGCCTGCGGTTGGGCTACAAGCCCGAAGACCTGCCGCAGCACAAACGCGGGTAAAGGTTTTTCGACGAGTCAGGTGATTCCCCTTCCGTGGGTGACAGGCGTTACCCACGACATAAGTCTGCCGTTGATGATGGGGCTGTGCTTACGCTATTCAAATGAGTGCAGTCGTTAAGTCGTTTAATGGGCTTTATTGATCCTTCTTGCAGTATTTATTAGTTAATGGGCTCTCTAACTTCTCTGTTGCATGTGGGAAGCGTCTGAAGTGTCTTGAGTGTCTTGACGTCTGCGTATGGCTGAGCAAGCTGATTTAAATCAGAAGCGTTTATTGATTTAAAGCAGGCTGGTTTTCAGCGGCGCCATACAGGGCGGAAATATCATGAACTCGACAGACACATCCAAAAGAGGGGCTGGCAGCCTTGTCCCCCAAATGTGCCGCGTTACGCTGCGCATCGGCCTGTTCTTCGATGGAACAGGTAACAACCGGATCAATAGCCACATCGCGGCCCGTTGCCGCGCTCAGATCGCGATAAATAATTCACACATCAGTGAGTGCGGAGGGCGCCATACCGACCCTGCGAGTAGTTACAGCAATGATTTAAGCAATGTGGCCAGGTTGTATGAGCTTTATCGCAAGCAGCCCAACGTACAGGCCATGAAAAGTGGATTGAAAGCGTACTGGCCGATTTATGTAAGCGGCATTGGTACAACCTCTGGAAAGTCCGATTCAGTGTGGGCTGGCCAAAGTTTCGGACGTGGCAGCACGGGTGTCATTGCCAAGGTTGCAAACGGCGTCAAACAGCTTGGCGCTGTGCTTGATGCGTTCAAGGGCGAGAACCCTGGGTGCGTTATCGACGGGCTGGAATTCGATCTTTTCGGCTTCAGTCGTGGTGCCGCCGCCGCTCGACACTTTGCCAATGAAGTGTTGAAACAGGCAAAAGGTGCCCTTGGGCCTTTACTCGATCAGAGAGGAATCCCATGGAGTCCAGACTTTGCCTGGCATAACGCAAGCGTAAAACTGAGGGTGATCGGTCTGTTCGACACCGTCGCAGCCATAGGTGGCATCAAAGACTGGGGCAATATTCGGGACGCCAGCAACAGGGGGGTCAATCTCTACCTGCCTCCCGGTTCAGCGCAGCAGGTGTTGCATCTGGTCGCTGCCGATGAGCAGCGGCGCAACTTCGCCTTGAACAGCATCGCCCCGGATTGGCCGAGGGAGGTGGTGGTGCCAGGCGCGCACTCGGATATTGGCGGTGGCTATCATCCGCAGATGTGGGAAAAACTATTTCTGACCCGGCCACGCCGAAGCATCGTAAGCCTCGATACGAACTGCCGCGCCAGCCCTGCCTGGCTGGAAAGCGAGTCGGATCTGCGGGCGATAGACGCCAGTCAATGGTTTGATCCGCTGGACAGGGAAGCTTCGTTGCGCGTCGAAGGCTATGAGCGCTATCCCGGCGCTGGCAGCAACAAGGTCGGCGTGAAAGCGGTCCTGGCTGCGGTGAGCCTGGAACGTCGGGTCTTCGGCCATCTTTCCAGGGTCTACCTGCGGGTGATGCATGAGCTGGCCTGTGCCGAGGGGGTGCCTCTGGACCCGATACCGGACAACCCTGAGTTGAGTCTTGTACCCGAGCTGCAAGTGGTTGCGCAAAAACTGATTGCCTACGCCAAAGGCGATCCCTACACGCTCGACGAAAGTGAACAGCGCATGTTACGCCAGCGCTATATCCATCGCTCCGCTCACTGGAACGCTGCCGTCGGTAATGGCGGCAGCCTGAGTGACGCGGTTTTCATCCATGCGCCACAGTCTGGAGGGCGTGTTCATCACCCGAACGTCAGTCAGCCCGGCTATCCCCGCTGAGGTGGCTGCAATGAGGCCTGATCCCGGCTGACAGCTCGGTGTCAGGGCCTAGTTGACCTGATGCAATCGCTCATTGAGTTCATCCACAACGAGCGCCCATTCGGCGTCTTCGCGCAACTCTTCCTGGAGGAATCGCGCCTGTTGCGGTGTCCAGAATTCGGCCTCAGAGAGTTTGATGTTTTTTGGCAGAGGATGGCTGGCGATGAATGCATCGATACTGGACAGGTCGGATTCAAGGCCCAGTTGTTCGAACAGGGTTGTCAGCGTAGGCGTGATCAATTCCATGTTATCTCCTTGACGGGCAAAAACACCGTGCAGCAATGGGGGCCGTTACTAATAGGGCTGGCAACGTATCTGAGGCCAAGGCGCGGCAAGAGTTCGAGGGGATAAGCGAGCAGTGACAGATTTTTTTCGTACTCGATTCCGGGCACCGATTGCCAGCAACGATAACTGATGGGCACCGGCCCCGGAACGACAATGGGCTAGACGCTCAGACCGCCGGCATCGACCGCATCTTTCAAGGCCTTGGCAGCCTCTTTTGCGGCAGTCGCGGCGACATCAGCTGTTTTGAACCATCGGTCTTTTTCGACTTGATGGTAGCTGATAGCATTTTTTTCCTCTTTGGCGCGCATGACTATTACCGCTTGGAACTCACCTTCGATTTCCCTGGATTCACCCCAGACGAAGAACTCGCCGATATCAAATTCAGTCACTATTACCTTCCTGTGGATGACGAGTTGCTACTCTACGGTACGCAAGCGCATTGCCTGTTTTTTTGATTTTGGCGAGTATGGCAGTTGTTGGGGCGTGCAGGCTGGGTTTAGTGCCCACAATGACGAATGACCTGTTGTCGGGGCCAGGCGTCAACCGGCGGATGTCTGCTGCCAGTGATGCCCCCGGACGAAAGGTATATATCCGGTGGGGGGGGCTAGCCGGTAGAATCACGTTTTAATTCGTGAATGCGTTGCCTGATACTCTCTGGCAACCAAAAGCGTGATTTCCTGCAAGGCTGGACGCCAGTATGGCGAGACGCCAAGCCGGTTATCAACTAATCTTCTGCCCTAGGTTGTGGGCAGGTACCCTGGCCAGAAATTGACACTTTTCCTCGAAACGTCAGGGATGCTGGATCCAGGTCAGTCAGTATTTTTGTGCGACGAACATAGACAGCTAAACAGCTGTATCAAGGCCAGGTTTGTGCGGTGTCCGAACGCTATCGGACAAGATCATTTTCAAGTTTGAGGATTCTTCATTGGCAGTAAGTAATCTGGATATGCACGCATTATTCGTGCTCGGCGATCTTCGCGCCAAGCTGGTCAAGCAGTTCCAATCCCGTTTTGTTTATGTCACCGAGCAAACCGCCGAAGGCATTTACATTGCTGAAATCGATACCGAAACCGCGCTGGTGGTGGACGACAAGCCTCGTCTGGAACTCAAAGTGGGCGACCATTTTCGCGCTGCAGTATTGCCCAGCCGTGAAGGTGGCAAGTTCGAACTGAAGTTTCGCGATATCAAACTAACGGTCTATGGCCTGGGTGAGTACGCCTATGTCAATACGGCTGACGGTCACGGCATTTTGTTCAAGGAGGGTCATACCGTGGTCACGGTTTTTGCCGCCAACGAGCAGTTGCAAGGCACCTTGAGCAAGACCCTGAAAGCGGTTACCGGCAAAGCCGCGAAATGGCGTAAAGGCGAGCTGACATTCAAGGCCAGCGAATAAGGCGCTGATTGCGTCGTGTGATCACTCGGGTATTTGTGGTGTCTTTGCTGCCCTCTTCGCAGGCAGGCCTGCTCCCACAGTGGAATTGCGGTGTTCCTCCATCCTGTGGGAGCAGGCTTGCCTGCGAAGAAATACACGCGGTGTACCTGACACGCCCGCCAATCAGCTCCCGCCCGGGTCACTTTCGGGGTGACCGCCACTGACTTCAGGCGGCACGTCATCGCCCGCCATGCGTTTGCGAAACAGACCGGTACGGGCCAGCAGCAGGGTGGTGACGGGCACTGTGATCGCCAACAGTACCGGGATTAACCAGGCATGAATCACCGGTTCGGATTTCAGCGCTGAAAAATAGCAGATCGACGCCAGCGCCACGCACCACGCACCCAAGGTCGAGGCCAATGCGGGCGGGTGCATGCGCTGGAAGAAATCCTTCATGCGCAGCAAGCCGAGGGCGCCGGTCAGGGCGAACAGGCTGCTGGTCACCAACAAAACGGCGGTGATGATTTCGACCCAAAACGGCAACACGCTGAGCGAATTCATTCGATCACCTCACCGCGCAACAGGAACTTCGCCAGCGCAAACGAGCCAACGAAGCCGAACAGGGCAATCAACAGCGCCGCCTCGAAATACGTATCGCTGGCATAACGGATGCCCAGCACCAGCATCATCAACATGGCGAGGATGTACAGGTAGTCGAGGGCGAGTACCCGATCCTGCGCGGACGGGCCCTTGAACAGGCGAATCAAGGTCAACACCATGGCCATCACGAAGATGAACAGGCTCAGTAAAATGGCGTTGGAGAGCAGGGCACTCATTGGAAAATCTCCATCAATGGGCGTTCGTAACACCGCTTGAAATGCTCGATGAACTGCGCCTCATCGTCCAGATCGAATACATGTATCAGCAATACGCTACGGTCCAGTGCCAGTTCGGACCAGATCGTACCGGGAATGACCGAGCTGATCATCGACAGGGCTGCCAGACCATTGGCCTCACGCAAATCCAGCGGCACTTTGACGAACGCTGAACGGGGGGGGCGTCGTTTGGCGTTCCAGACCGCCCAGCCCACGGCAATGTTCGACGACACCACGTCGCGGCCTACCCGCAGGAACAATTTAAGCATCACACCGGGCCTGCGGATCCTCACTGGCAGGGGCCGCAATGGTTTCATCAGCAAGGGTGCTAAAAACCCGAGTACTGCACCGAGCAGAAGATTGCCAGGGCTGAGGGACAGATTCAGCACCAGCCACAGTAGCCAGAGCGCCAGCGATAGCCACGGGGCCGGGAGCAGACGTTTCATGGCTGCACCTCCTGAACGACGGCAGTGGTTGGCCCCGGTATTGGTCGGGTGGCCATGACGGACAGCACGTATTGCTGCGGATCATGCAGCACCGCCGCCGTGTCCTGGGTGTAGCGCAACAACGGCTCAGCCTTGAACGTGAGCACAATGCACACACCCAACAGGATCAGGATGGGCAAGCACTCGTTGCGTCGTAGCACGGGCGAGGGTCGCTCTCTGGGCGCCCAGAAGCGCTGAATCCCGACGCGGGAAAAAGCGATCAGCGAGGTCAGACCGGAGAAGACCAACAGGCCGATCAGGGCCCAACTGGCCCCTGAAACCGCCTCGTCCTTGGCCACATCCAGCCCCAGAGGGTTGAGCAAAGCGCTGAGCAGCGTCAGCTTGCCAATAAAGCCAGACAGCGGCGGCATGCCAATGATCAACAATGCGCAGGCGATGAAGCTCAGACCCAGGAAGGCCATGGTCCTCGGAATCACCTGGCCGACCACGGCTTTCTGTTCCTCGTCGAGGTTTATACCCGGCACTGGCGGCAACGATCCCAACGGTCGAGGCCGTTGATCCATGTCTTCAAAGAGGGGGATTTCGTTGGCCGAGCGCGAGCGTTCGATCAGTTCGGCCAGCAGGAACAGGGCGCTGAGCGCCAGGGTCGAACTGACCAGATAGAACAAAGCCCCGGCGGTCAGGCTCGGCTGGGCAAAGCCGATGGCCGACAGCAGGATGCCGGCCGATACCAGAATGCTCAGGCTGGCCATACGTTCCAGGCGTTGCGCGGCCAGAATGGCCACTGCGGCGCAGAAGATAGTCACCATGCCGCCGTAAATCAGCCAGTCACCACCAAAAAACGCTGAAGCGCCAGCTTGACCGGAAAACAGCAGGGTCCATAGCCGCAGCAGGGTATAGACGCCGACTTTGGTCATGATCGCGAACATCGCAGCCACCGGCGCGCTGGCGGCCGAGTAGGCCGGCACCAGCCAGAAATTCAGCGGCCACATGCCGGCCTTGGCCAGGAACGCCGTGGCGAGAATCGCCGCGCCGGCATGCAGCAGGCCGCGATCGGCTTCGGGCACCAACGGTATTTTTATCGCCAGATCGGCCATGTTCAAGGTGCCGGTAACGCCATAAATCATCGCCGCACCTATCAGGAACAACGACGAGGCCACCAGATTGATGGTGATGTAATGCAGGCCAGACGAGACCCGTGCGCGTCCAGAACCATGCAGCATCAGGCCATAGGACGCGGCCAGCAGCACCTCGAAGAACACGAACAGGTTGAACAGGTCTGCGGTGAGAAAGGCCCCGTAAAGGCCCAACAGCTGGATCTGGAACAGCGCGTGAAAGCTGGCGCCGGCCCGGTCCCAGCGCGCCAGGGCGAAGAGCAGCGCACAGACCCCCAGGATTCCAGTCAGCACCAGCATCAGCGCGGATAAATGATCCACCACCAGCACGATGCCGAACGGTGCTTCCCAGTTGCCCGGCAGGTAAACCCCGATAGAGCCGGTGGTGCCTGCCTGTTGCACCCAGACCAACAAACTGATCGATACCGCCAGCCCCAGCAGGGTTGAGAGCACATTGATCCGGGCTTTGAGCGGCCGATGCTTTTCGCCGAGCATCAGCATCACGGCTGCGGTCAACAAGGGCAGCAGAATGGGAGCGACGATCAGTTGATTCATCAACGTCATTTTTTAGGCTCCCGGCCATCCACATGGTCGGTGCCGGTCAGCCCCCGCGAGGCCAGCAGCAGGACCATAAACAGTGCCGTCATGGCGAAGCTGATGACAATCGCCGTCAGGACCAGTGCTTGCGGCAAGGGGTCTGTGTAATTGAGCAGGTCTTGCGGTACGCCGTCCTTGATGATTGGCTCTTTACCAATGAACAGGCTGCCCATGCTGAAGATGAACAGGTTGACCCCGTAGGACAGCAGGCACAGGCCCATCACCACTTGAAAGGTGCGTGGCCGCAGGATCAACCAGACACCCGAGGCCGCCAGCACACCGATTGCAATTGCGATGACTTCTTCCATCAGGCGGCCCCTTGCGTGGCTAAGGATTTTGGCAGCGAGGTCGGTCGATGGCTGCGCACCGACTGGTGAGCCAAGGCCGTAAGGATCAGCAGCGTCGAGCCGACCACCACGGCGTATACGCCGATATCGAAGAACAGCGCGCTGGCGAAATGGATATCGCCCAGTAGCGGTAACTGCAGGTGCGCGGTATGGGTGGTCATGAAGGGATAGCCGAGTGCCATCGAACCCAACCCGGTCAGCATTGCAAACAGCAGCCCTACACCAATCCAGCGCAGCGGACGCAGGCTCATTTGCGCCTCGACCCACTGGGTTCCGGCGACCATGTATTGAAGAATGAAGGCCACGGACATCACCAGTCCGGCGACGAACCCACCGCCCGGCAAATTGTGCCCGCGCATGAACAGGTACATCGACACCACGAGTGCGATGGGCAACAACAAGCGCACCAGCACCGCCGGCACCATCATGAAGCCCAATGCGGTGTCGCTGGCGCTACGCGGGTTGACCAGATCGGTGACCACATCACGCGCCAGCAAGCGTTGCTGGGCAGGCAGCGGGAGACTTTCTTTGGGCGGGCGGAAGCGTCTTAACAGCGCGAATACCGTCAAAGCGACCGCCGCCAATACGGTGATTTCACCCAAGGTGTCGAAGCCCCGGAAATCCACCAGCATCACGTTCACCACATTGCTGCCGCCGCCTTGAGGCAGGGCTCGGCTGAGGTAAAACGAAGAAATTGTATTGGGCGTTGGCCGGGTCAGCATCGCATAGGACAGCAGCGCCATGCCGCCACCGACCAGCACTGCCAGGAGCAAGTCGCGTAGGCGGCGCGCCCGGGCCCGGATGAGAGTGCTGGGCAGTGGCGCGACATTTTCGTTGCGGCGTGGCAACCAACGCAGGCCGAGCAGAATCAGTACGGTAGTGACCACCTCCACCACCAGTTGAGTCAGGGCCAGATCCGGTGCAGAGAACCAGACGAAGGTGATGCAGGTCATCAAGCCGCAGACGCCGACCATGGTCAGTGCCGCGAGACGGTGATATTTGGCCTGCCACGCGGCACCGAGGGCGCACGCAATTGCAATCAGCCACAGCGTCACAAACACCGCCGAGCCTGGGATTTTCGGTCTGTCGCCCCACGTCAGGCCGCTGTGATACAGCGGAATCATTCCGGCAATCAATGCGACCAACACCAGCAGGAACAGCTGCGCCTGCAAGCGGCGGGTGCTGATTTTTCGCTCGAAACGCCGAGCCCAGCGCATCATCAATGCCAGGCCGCGTTCGAACAGATGCTTGCCATTGAGGCGTGAAACCAGGGGTGGACCCGCAAATCGGCCTTGTTTGAAGGACGAGCGCAACAACAGGTACAGCACGATACCGCCGACCATGGCCAGCAGGCTCATGATCATCGGCGTGTTCCAGCCGTGCCAGATCGCCAGGTTGTAGTCGGGTAGCGTGCCGCCCACGACGGGCCGGGCTGCAGTGGCCAGCAAGGGGCCAACCGACTGCGCGGGGAAAATACCGACGATCAGGCAGACTAATACGAGCAGCTCCACCGGTGCGCGCATCCAGCGTGGCGGCTCGTGAGGCGTATGGGGCAGGTCGGTGGCTTTCGGACCGAAAAACACATCCACGGTAAAACGCAGTGCGTAGGCGACGCTGAAGGTCCCCGCGATGGTCGCGATGACAGGCAGGGCCATTTCGACCCACGCGGTAGAGGAGATGAACACGGTTTCGGCGAAGAACATTTCCTTGGACAGGAAGCCGTTCAGCAGTGGAATCCCGGCCATCGATGCACTGGCGACCATGGCCAGGGTGGCGGTGTACGGCATCATCTTGAACAGGCCACTGAGCCGTCGAATATCGCGGGTGCCACTTTCGTGGTCGATGATCCCGGCGGCCATGAACAGCGAGGCTTTGAAGGTGGCATGGTTGAGAATATGAAACACAGCGGCCACGGCGGCCAGCGGGCTATTGAGGCCCAACAGCAGGGTAATCAATCCCAGATGGCTGATGGTCGAGTAGGCCAGCAGGCCTTTGAGGTCGGTCTGGAAGATTGCCGCGTAGGCGCCCAGTACCAAGGTGCAGGCGCCAGCGCCGCCGACGATCCAGAACCATTCTTCGGTGCCCGACAATACTGGCCAGAACCGCGCCAGCAAAAATACCCCGGCCTTGACCATGGTCGCGGAGTGCAGATAGGCCGACACCGGTGTCGGTGCGGCCATGGCATGGGGCAGCCAGAAGTGAAAAGGGAACTGCGCGCTCTTGCTCAAGGCGCCAATCAGAATCAGTGGGAGTAAAACCGGATACAGAGCATGGGCGCGAATCTGGTCGCCAGCGGCCAGTACTTTGTCCAGGTCGTAACTGCCGACCACATGGCCGAGCAGCATGACTCCCACCAACAACGCAAGGCCGCCGGCCCCAGTGACCAGCAGGGCCATGTAAGCACCGCGACGGGCGTCGGCGCGATGGTGCCAGTAGCCGATCAGCAGGAAGGAAAAGAGGCTGGTCAGCTCCCAGAAAAATACGATCTGGATCAGGTTGCCGGAGATCACCAGACCTAACATTGCGCCCATGAACGCGAGGAAAAAGGCGAAAAAGCGCGGCACCGGGTCATCAGGTGACATGTAATAACGCGCGTACAAGGACACCAGCGCACCGATGCCTAGCACCAGCATGGAAAACAACCAGGCAAAACCATCCATCCGCAGGACGAAATTCAGCCCCAGGCTGGGTAGCCAAAAGAACTCCTGACGAATCACGCCACCGTCGGCGATCTGCGGGTACCACAGGGCGACCTGGATCGCGCCGATCAGATTCACGAGGCCTGCCAGGATAGATTCAGCGTTACGCGCATTGTGTGGCAGCAGGGCCGCCAGACAGCTGCCGATGAAAGGCAGAAGCAGCAGAACTATCAGGGACATAGGCTTCTAATCTGCGGGGGGGTGTCCGGGATCATACGTGGCAGGTCCCGGATCACCAACCAGCAAGCTGTGGCAGAATCCTACAGACTCTGAAGGTCAGGGCCGTTCGGGGCCCGGGTATTCGCGAATACATGTATTCCCACAGGTACGGCGCAAACCCTGTGGGAGGCCCCGCCGCGTCTTCGACGCTGCGCTGTCGCGCAGTAAACTGGGTTGCGATTTGTGTGTCGTGATCGGTGGTGGTGTGTCAGATAAGCCGCCTTCGCAGCGGGACGCGCAGTTGCAAGCCTGCTCCCACAGGTTTTTGATCTGCCTTTGGGATTTTGTGTGAATTGGCTGCCGAATTACGGCAAGGCCCCTTTTCCAGAAGGCCGAGCGCAGGCGTTGCGCAGGGGGTGACGAGGCAAGGATGCCGAGTAAGCCGCACGGGGCCAGGGACGGGCCCTTGCGGCGCCCCCCGGAGCAACGCCGGAGCGAGGGAAGTCCGAGCCTAAGCGAGGATCCGTATGGAGGGGCAAGCGTTTTGGGGTACCTTTTAGGCGCTTGTAAAAGGTTCCTCGCTGTAAAAGCGAAACCATAGGCCCAGCAACCACATATGTCGGATATTCACACGAAGCAAAGCGCCAAATTATTGTTTTTAAAGAATTAAAAAGCAGTTTGATAAGAGATTCTATGTTTGTGATCAATCCGTCTCGCCCAGTGCCTTCCTTTGATCCTCTTCTTCCACTGCCGCCGCCTTGGCCCGTAGCTTCAACTCGCTGACAATCACCCCTGCAACGATCAACGCCGCACCCAGCAGAGCGATGGCGGGCAGGCGCTCGCCGGCCAGACGCCCGGCAATTCCGGCCCATACCGGTTCACCGGCATAGATCACTGTGGCGCGGGTGGGCGAGACGGTTTTCTGCGCCCAGTTCATTGCGACTTGAATCGCTGCGCTGGCAGCACCAAGCCCCACTGCGCTGATCACCAGCAACCAGGAGAACGGTGGGAGTTGCTCGCCGGTCGGGACAACCATCAGAAACGACAGCACCGAGGCGGTTACCAATTGCACCACGGTCACCCGGCGCACATCGACCTTGCCGGCATAGGCACTGATCAGGATGATCTCGCCGGCAATCGCCACGGCGCTGATCACGGTGGCCATTTCTCCTGGGCTGAAATTCAGCGAGGCGCCATTGGGCCCGGACAGCAGCATCAACCCGGCGAAGGCCAGGCCGATGCCCAGGCTGGGCATCAAGCCCGGACGGCGCCCCAGCACCAGCCATTGCAACAGCGGTACGAAAGGCACATACAACGCAGTGATGAAGGCAGACTGGCTGCTGGGAATGGTTTGCAGGCCGATGGTTTGCAGGCCATATCCGAGCATGATCGATACGCCGATGAATACCCCGGCCTTGAATTCGAGCAGCGTCAGGTCGCGCAGAACGCGCAAGGAAAACAGGGCGACGATGGACGCCGCGGCGGCGAACCGCAGCCCGACGAAAAACAGCGGGCCACTGGACGTCAGTGCATGCTGCACCAGCAGGAACGTCCCGCCCCAGATCACGGTGATCAGGATCAATACAGCTTCTGCTTTACTGATTCGGGGAGTCAGGCGGGTAGACTTCATGGTATTCACCGGGCTATGGAGCTTGCGTGTGACAAAGGTGAGACGCAGAATGCGTCGAAAGTGGGCAGTATACTGCGCAAATTGAATCAGGCGAGCAATATAGTGCACAAAGACATCGCTCATAGAGCCCCGGTGCTGCAACACGTCAGCCAGAATGTGCGCCGGCTGCGCAACGCCGCAGACCTTAGTCAGAGCGCCTTGGCGGAAAAATCCGGGGTAAGTCGCAGGATGCTGGTGGCGATCGAGGCCGGCGAGAAAAACGTGAGTCTGGCAACCCTTGATCGGGTCGCCGAAGCGTTGGACGTGGCGTTCAGTGATTTGATCCAGGCGCCGGACGTACGCGATCCCAGCCGCATCAATGAAGTGGCCTGGGCGGGGCTGATCCCAGGGAGCAAAGCAGTGTTGCTGGCGAAAGCAGTGGCCACGCGTGAGGTCGAGTTGTGGGAGTTTTGCCTGGAGCCCGGAGAAGTTTATGCTTCGGAAGCCGACCCCGAAGGTTGGAGTGAGCAGGTCTATGTGTTCGAGGGCTGCTTGAGCATCGGTCTGGCGGATGTCATCCATCGTGTCGAAAGCGGCGAGTTCTACATGTTCGCCAGCAGTCAGGCCCATACCTATAGAAATGATGGGGCGGTGTCTGTACGGTTTGTGCGCAACGTGGTGCTCTGAGGGCTCCCGGACGGGTGTTGATGGCTCGACAACTGTTCACCGACCAACAGCGTTTGAACACTTTGTCAGTTTGCTGGCGTTTTTCATCGATTAATTTGCACCCAGCCGAAGAAAACCGGTCATTTTGATCAGGCACGGCCTGTGCAAGCTATCAGGCAGGCAGCACGTGTTGATGTGCTTTTTGAATGCGCACTTTTGAAGGAAAGGGAATGACCGAGCCGCACCCATCCCAGGCGATTCCAGCCGCCCTTACAGCCGATATCCTGATCGTGGGTGGCGGCCTGAGCGGCAGCATGCTGGCCACGCAATTATTGCGATTACCGGGCAAACGACGGATTTTGATTGTCGAGTCGCGCAGTGAGCTGGGGCGTGGCGAAGCCTACAGCGCGACTGAATTGGGCCACACCCTCAACGGCAACGCCGCACGCATGAGTGTCGAGCCGGACAATCCTGATGACCTGACCCAATGGCTGGGCAATTACATCGCTGCGGGCGGCTGGCCTGAGTCTGCCGAACAACAGGTGCCGCTGGCGGAGCTATTCCCGCCACGGGGCATTTTCGGTCTGTATGTGCAGCAACGATTGGCTGAGGCCCTGGCACTCGGCGCTACCCATGAATCGAGCCTGGAGCATGTGCGCAGCGAAGCCACCGATCTGCAAAGCAATGACGCAGGTGTGCGGATTACCCTGCGCGATGGCCGCCAATTACAGGGCACGTTTGCGGTGCTGGCCACCGGCATGTTTCCTGCTGCGCGAACCCCGCAACGTGAGTCCAGCGGGCTCAACGCGGCGTCGGTCGATCCTTGGGACGTTGATGCCATGCGCCAGCTCGACCCTCAGGCAAAAGTACTGATCATCGGCTCCGGCCTGACCATGGTCGATGCCCTGGTTTCCTTGCAGCAGGCCGGCCATCGTGGCCCGATCGAAGTGTTTTCCCGTCACGGTCTATTGCCCCATGTTCGCCGTCAGCCGCCTGTCTGGGTGGATTTTCTGGCCGAGGATCACAGCATTCGCAGCACGCGTCAGTTGCTGCGCAAAGTGCGCGAGCAGTGCGCGCAAGCGATCGCTGAGGGGATCGATTGGCAAGCGCCGCTGGATACGGTTCGCGCGCACATTGGCCGGCTGTGGCACCAGGCCAGTGACGTGCAGCGTCGGCAATTCGTTCGCCATGTGCGCCCCTGGTGGGAAAGCCATCACCATCGTTCACCGCCGCCAAGCGCAGCGTTGTTGGCGCGCCGAGTAGACGAGGGGCGGCTGACCATTCACGCCGCGTCATTGCAGGGGGTGGAAGTACTGTCGACAGGGCAGGTGCAGATTCGCATCCGTCGTCGCGGAGAATCTGAGGCGTCGCATGTCATTGGCGATGCCTTGATTAACTCCACAGGCATCGAATACGACTGGCGTCGGGTGGACCGTGCATTGCCTAAACAGCTTTTGGCACGGGGTCTTGTACGACCGGGTCCGCTGGCGCTGGGCATTGCCGCGCAGCCCAGTGGTGCATTGATCGATGCGCAGGGAGACGTCTCGCAACGTCTGTTCGCCATGGGCCCGCCATTGCGCGGTATGTGGTGGGAAAGCACGGCAGTGACCGACGTTGCCAGTCAGGCCAAAGCCTTGGCTGACCGACTGGTTTCACTGGGTAACAACTGACGCATAACAACGGACGCATAACAAAACGCCGCTCAGCCGATGACAGCTGAGCGGCGCTCCTTCACTTCACTGGGGTTCATTCAGCGCGAGTGAGCGGTCCTTATTTGATGCTGCTGATGCTGCCCTTGTTGCCGGTAACCTTGACGTTGACCTTCTTGAACAGGAGGTAGTTTTTAACGGTGACTTCGTAGCGAGGTGCGACGATCAGGTCGGAACCGGAGCTTTTCACGGCTTTGAAAGCGGCGGCAGCTTTCACTGCGGAGATCGGGTCAGGCAGGCCGATTGCGGAACCGCCCGCACCGCCGTAAGTAACGCCATCAGCGAACTGGGTATCGCCACCCACGCTCAGCCAGCCGAACAGAATCGTGGTAGACGATTCGCCGCTGATTTGTTCCCCGACTTTCACATTGGCTTTCAAGTCAGCAGTGACCGAACCGGCGATCGGAGCGGTTGGCTGGCTCATGTTATAGCTCACGCAGCCGCTGGTCGTTGCGATCAGGGTGGCGACAGCGGCAGCAAGGTATAACTTCTTCATGTGTGGTGACTCCTGGTGGTTAGTGCTTGGGCATAGATAAGCCGGCGCAACCTTAACGGGAGTCGATACCAGGATCTGTCAGACACTTCCTGTAAATATGAAGGTCTTGTGACTAGGTTTGGTCAGGATTTTCGTACGGTATTAAATAGTTAATAATTTTCCCCGAAAACACTGGGCTAGAGCGGTTGAAGAGACTTTTATTTCTGATCCGGACGCTGCGGTCCGGCACCTCTTTTTACCCCGTGCATCTGCTCATTTTCGTAATGGGCAAGCGTCCATCGACACGTAACCGCGGGCGCAGTCAGTACACCCAGGCACCCGATTGACGTTCAGATGGACAGCTGCAGCACCCGGTTACCCGGCGTATTTTCACTGGGGCGACGTTTGTTCACGGCCAGTTCGCCAATCTTGATCAGCCGGGTCCGCGTGACGTTGCGGCTCAAGCCGAGCAAGTTGGCGGTGTGCACCTGGTTGTAATGGCTAAAGCGATAGGCCGCACGCAACAGGGCGTCTTCGACTTTTTCGTGCAGGGCGCCAGCTTGCTCTTCGAACAGGGTTTGGAACGCTCGGGTCAGCAGCGCCTCGGCGGACTCGTCAACCGGTGCGGTGTCATCCTGGCGCTCGATGCGCATGTTCGACAGGCGCAGGTCGTCTCGCTGGATCAGCCCGTCGTGGCAAATGAGCAAGGTGTGGTGAATGACGTTTTCCAGTTCGCGGATATTCCCTGGCCAGCTGTAGCTCCTGAGCTTGTGTTCAGCGTCGGGGCTGATGCTGATCTTGCCGTAGCCCAGGCGTCGGCTATAGACCTCGATGAAATGCCGGGTCAATGGCAGGATATCGCCAGGACGCTCGCGCAGCGGGCTCAACTCCAGGCTGACCACGTCCAGGCGGTAATACAGGTCCTCGCGAAAATGCCCCGCATTGATGGCTTTCTCCAACTGCACGTTGGTGGCCGCCAGCACCCGCACATCAATGGGGATACTTTTGCGTGACCCCAGACGCACCACTTCGCGCTCCTGCAAAACCCGGAGCAGTTTTACCTGGATGGGCATTGGCAGATCACCGATCTCATCGAGGAACAGCGTGCCGCCATTGGCCTCTTCGAACCAGCCGGCTTTAGCGCTGAGGGCGCCGGTGAAGGCACCTTTTTCGTGGCCGAACAGTTCGGCCTCGACCAGCGATTCGGAAAAGGCTCCGCAGTTGACCGCCACGAAAGGGCGATTGCGCCGGGCGCTGAGGTTATGGATATGGCGCGCGACCAACTCCTTACCGGTGCCGGTCTCGCCAATGATCAACACGCTGGCTTCACTGGGCGCGACCTGCTGCACATGCGCCAACAGGGCCTGAGATTTCGGGTCCTCGAAGACCTGGGCGGTGGCCCGGATCGAAGTCGCCAAGGCTGGCGATGGGGGTAAGGTCAGAAGCTGCATGGGCATCTCTATCACTATGAGTAAAAGGTCGGGACAGGCAGAGTACGATTCAATGCCCATTCACCCAGCTCGTGGAGTTTGTAGTCCACGGGGTCGTGCAAGGTCTGAGTACGCAGATTGCGCCAATGCCGATCGAGGCGCAGGGACGCGTGGGTTGAGCGCGCGCCTGTCACCTCGAACAGCTTGCTACACAGCTCCAGGCCCTGGCGGGTGGCGGCGACTTTGGCGGTGGCGATGGCCGTTGCCAGATGGCCGCGCTCCTCGCTGCTCAGATCCGGACCTTTGGCCCAGGCAGCATCGAGCTGTTCGGCGGCCCGTTCGACCAACGACCGTACGCCTTGCAGCGCCACCCAGAACTCCCCGTAGTGCGCCAACACATATGGGTCCTGACGGATGTCCTCGGTAGCGGATTTGAACCAGGGGCGGGTTTCGGTGAGGGTGTATTGCCGCGCCTCATTGAAGGCGCCTTCAGCGATACCGAGAAACATATGGGTGAATGTCAGTTGCGCGATCAGCGGACGCAAGCAGGCGAAGGGCGTGCTCAGCGGACCTGGATCGAGGAGCAATTCCGACTCTTCGATCCGCACCCGCTCAAAGCTGGCATTGCCACTGTCGGTCTGACGCTGGCCCATGTTGTTCCAGTCTTTGTGCAGGGTGATGCCGCTGCGTCCGCTGGGGATGGCCGCGATCAGCAACTGGCCCCCAGCCGTTTCGTCCACGGCCGAGGCGATCAGCATCTGCGAATCGCTGGCCCCGGAGCAAAAGCTCTTTTTGCCAGAGAACTCCCGCCAGCCGTCGAATGTTTTGACGACAGTGCGGGTGTCCAATGGGTTGAGGGCGTTGCCCCAGAACCAGTTTTTGCGCGCGGTCTGCTCAAACCAGGGCTGCCATTGTTCCGGCTTTGCAAACAGACGCACGGTGGCCAACATCAAATGATGGAAGCCAAAGACGTGTGCGATGGAGCTGTCGACCTTGGCGAACTCACGAACGATGTTCAAGGTTTCACTCCAACTGCCCCCTAGCCCACCATATTGAAGAGGAATACTCAGCGCCAGCAGACCGCTTTTGCGCAGTGCATCGCGCTCGGCTTTGGGGGTGCCGCCACGCTCATCGCGCTCGACGGCGGTTTCGGCAAACTGCGCGGCCAGTTTTTGGGCTGTCTGTAACGGCGTGGACAGGGTGTTTTGCGGCTTGGCAGTCACACAGGCGTCCTCTAGGTGGCGTATGCAGGGTCGGGCGTGTCCAGCCTGTGTCAGACACAACTCATCACTTGGCCTGAGGCGGCAAATCATTGGCGATCATTTCGCCAAATGGACCGGTCAGGTTGGTGATCCCGCGTCCGGCCAGGCTCGCGTAGGGTTCGGGCAGCAGCGGGAACACCAACTCGGCGAAGCGGTAGGCTTCTTCAAGGTGTGGATAACCGGAGAAAATGAAACTCTCGATCCCCAGGTCTGAATATTCTTTGATCCGTGCCGCAACCTCTTGCGGGTTGCCCACCAGCGCGGTGCCGGCGCCCCCGCGCACCAGGCCGACACCGGCCCACAGGTTCGGTGCGATTTCCAGATTATCGCGGCGCCCGTCGTGCAGCGCCGTCATGCGCCGCTGGCCTTCGGAGTCAAAGCGCGAGAACGATTTCTGCGCGGCAGCAATGGTTTCGTCGCTGATGTGTTCGATCAGGGTATCGGCGGCTTTCCAGGCATCTTCGCTGGTTTCACGCACAATCACATGCAGACGGATACCGAAACGCACCGTGCGTCCCTTGCGGGCGGCACGCTCGCGAACGTCAGCGATCTTCTCGGCGACGGCGGCCGGCGGTTCGCCCCAGGTCAGGTAGACATCCACCTGCTCGGCGGCCAGTTCGTGTGCAGCCTCGGAAGAGCCACCGAAGTACAGCGGCGGGTAAGGTTTCTGAATAGGCGGGTACAACGCTTTGGCGTTCTGTACGCGCAAGTGCTTGCCTTCAAAGTCCACGGCTTCGCCTTGCAGTACACGACGCCAGATGTGCAGGAACTCGTCGGTGACTTCGTAGCGCTCGCTGTGATCGAGATAGATGCCGTCGCCTCGGTTTTCATCCGGGTCGCCGCCAGTCACCACGTTGATCAGCAGTCGGCCACCGGACAGTCGATCCAGGGTGGCCGCCATCCGCGCGGACACAGTCGGCGAGATGATGCCGGGACGGATGGCCACCAAATATTTCAGGCGCTCGGTCAATGGCACCAGCGCCGAGGCGATGACCCAGGAGTCTTCGCAAGAGCGGCCGGTGGGGATCAGCACCCCGTGATAACCCAGGTCATCCGCTGCCTGAGCCACTTGTTTGAGGTAATTCAGGGTAACGGGGCGAGCGCCTTTGGTGGTGCCTAGGTAATGGCCGTCGCCGTGAGTGGGGAGAAACCAGAAAACATCCATGACAAATCCTTAAGGCAATGTGCAGCAAATTTTTATGGACGCCGAACAACAGTGCGGCGCGTGTGCAATAGGGGAAAAATGTGCAGTCGCAAAAAATGGTGGCTCAATCGGCAATGGAACTCACAGGCCCTGAGCAAGAGCTGTACCAAGGGACAACCCCCGTGTTCCCACCCCAGGTAACGCTGGCTAACCTCAGTCTCGTGTTTGCTGACAATGCTTTTGTTGAATGGCTGTTGCCGGGCAAACAGTTGCTGGATCAACACTGCGTTGAGCGATGGCTATTTATAACGCCTTGTATTTATTCCGCAAAAGAACCTAATTCCATATTTTTATAACTTTTGCATATATGCGGGGGGTAGGTCTTATGCTCAGGGCCCAGCAACGCTTGCAGTACTGTCCTGCAGGACATGGCCCTGATCATTGAGATTGCACACGGTATGCGTGTCGATGTGCTTGTCGTCGAGCGTTCTTTTTGGGTCAGGGTGGCGCTCGTTGATGGAGGTTTACGCGAGGCTATCGGCTGTGAGGCCGCACTTATGTGATAATTTTCGCCGCCCAATAAAACCCTCCAAAGGACGACCGAATGCACCCAAATGGAAAACTCTGTGCACCGTTTCTCTTTCTTGCCTGCGCGGCTTTGTTCGGCACCTCCGCAGTTGCGGATACGGAAAAATCAGATGTCGACAACCTTGTGCAAGACGCCGCCCAGTCGATCATGCAGCAGTACAAGATTCCCGGCCTGGCTATCGCAGTTACCGCTAACGGTAAACAACGTTTCTACAACTACGGGCTGGCCTCTAGGGAAACCGGGCGAAAGGTCACCCGCGATACGCTGTTCGAGATCGGATCGATCAGCAAAACGTTCACTGCAACCCTGGCCACTTACGCTCAGGTCAACGGTCGGCTTGCACTCAGCGACCACCCCGGCAAGTATCTGCCGCAGCTCCAGGGCAGCCAGTTGGACAAGGTGACGCTGATCAACTTGGGGACTCATACGGCGGGAGGGTTTCCCCTTCAGGTCCCTGATGACGTCCAGAACGACGAGCAGTTGATGGACTACTTCAGGTCTTGGCAGCCCCCATTCGCCCCTGGCACCCACAGGACTTACGCCAACCCCAGTGTCGGCTTGCTTGGGATGATTGCGGCCAAGAGCATGAACATCCCCTTTGATGAGGCTCTTGAGGCCCAGCTCTTTCCGAAACTCGGCATGCACGGCAGCTACATCAATGTGCCGTCGAACAAGATGTCGCTCTATGCACAGGGCTATAACAAACAGGACGCTCCAGTCAGGCTTAACCCCGGAGTGCTTGCCGCCGAAGCCTACGGAGTGAAAACCAGCGCCCAGGACTTGATTCGCTTCGTCGAGGCTAACCTGAACCTTGCCCAGACAGACGCCACGCTTAAGCGCGCGATCGCTGATACCCATATCGGCTACTTCCAGCTTGGGCCGATGACCCAGGACCTGATCTGGGAGCAGTATGGCTACCCGGTGAAGCTCGATACGCTACTGGAAGGCAACGCTGACAAGATGGCTTATGAAAGTCAGGCGGCCACCGAGCTGATCCCGCCCCAGCCCCCGCAACAGGCGGTCTGGGTAAACAAGACCGGCTCAACCAGCGGGTTTGGAGCCTACGTTGCTTTCATCCCGGCGAAGAAGCTCGGCATTGTGATCCTGGCCAACAAGAATTATCCCAACGAGCCCCGGGTTCGTTTGGCGTATCAAATCCTGAGCAAATTGGATTGCTGCTCGCGAGCAGAGCACTCAGGCATCTAGCTGGGCCTGCCACCGACGTTCTTCGTGCAGGCGAGTGTGGGGTTTTAAACCTCGGTAGCTGATTTACGGATATCCTCGGCCTCATCGCGAAGCCGAGATCCGCACCCCATGCGCCACAAAAACCTCACCCGTCGTCTCGACCTGATCACCCTGCAACTGTTTGTCGCCGTGCACGAAGAGGGCACATTGACTCGGGCGGCTGCGCGGGAGGCGATTGCGGTGTCGGCAGCCAGTAAGCGTTTGATGGAACTGGAGGATGCGCTGGGCATTGGCCTGTTCGTGCGTAATGCTAAAGGCATGGCGTTGACCGCAGCGGGGGAAACGCTGCTGCACCATGCGCGGCGGATGCTGTTCGATGTGGAAAAAATCGGCCTGGAACTGGGCGAACACATTCAGGGTGTACGCGGTTATGTGCGGATGCTGGCGAACCTGTCTGCGATCATTCAGTTTTTGCCGGAAGACCTGCACGACTTCGTCTCCAACCATGAACAAGTGAAAATCGACCTCGAAGAACGCCCCAGCAACGGTGTGGTGCAGGGCATCGTTGATGGCGTGGCGGACATTGGGATTTGTTCGATGGACACCGACACCCAACGCCTGTTCAGCGTGCCTTATCGCAAGGACAAACTGGTGGTCGTGATGCGCAGCGACCATCCCTTGGCTGATCGTGATCAGGTGGCCTTCGCCGATACCCTGGACTATGACTATGTCGGCTTGCATGCGGCCAGTTCGATCAACATGCGCACCCACGCAGCGGCCCGTGCCTGCGGGCGGATAGTGCGCCTGCGGATTCACGTTCCGGGTTTCGACGCAGTGTGCCGGATGGTGCAGGCCAATATGGGCATCGGCATCCTGCCGCAAAAGGCGTATGAACTGTTCGGTCGCTCGCTGGGGTTGACGGCGGTGGCATTGAGCGATGATTGGTCCGAACGCACCTTGCTGCTGGTAACTCGCGACCAGGCGTCGTTGTCGCCGGTCAGCCGTTTGCTGTTCGAACACTTGCGCTGCCTGGAAAATCCCGCGAGCTAGACACGCCGCCTCAAGCCTTCGCGTTTCGCGAACGCCGCTTGCCAACAGAAGGTTGGATTGTTCTGTGCCGGGTCCTCTAGCCTTGGCTCACGTTCCAGGGCTTACATTCCAATAAAAAAATATGAGGTACTGAAGATGACTGGTCCCCTGAGTGGAATCCGCGTTATCGAGATCGGCACACTGATCGCGGCGCCCTTCGCTGCGCGCCTGATGGCGGAGTTCGGCGCTGAAGTGATCAAGATCGAATCGATGGGGCAGGGCGATCCTCTTCGTAAATGGCGAAAACTCCACGAGGGCACCTCCCTGTGGTGGTACCTGCAATCACGCAACAAGAAATCCCTCGCACTGAATCTCAAATCTCCCGAAGGCATCGCCATCGTCAAGCAGCTCGCTGAAAGCACCGACGTGCTGATCGAGAACTTGCGCCCCGGCGCGCTGGAAAAACTGGGTCTGGGTTGGGACGTTCTGCATGCGCTGAACCCCAAGCTGACCCTAGTGCGCATCTCCGGCTACGGCCAGACCGGCCCCTACCGTGACCGTTCCGGTTTTGGCGCCATCGGCGAGGCCATGGGTGGCATCCGTTACACCACCGGCACTCCTGGCTCACCGCCAGCGCGGGTCGGCGTCAGCCTGGGTGATTCGCTGGCATCGATGCACGCGGTGATGGGCGCGCTGATGTCGTTGCTGCGGGTGAAGACCGGGCAGGGCGATGGGCAGATTGTCGATGTGTCACTGGTCGAAAGCGTGTTCAACGTCATGGAAAGTCTGGTGCCGGAATACGCCATGCAGGGCCACATACGTGAGCGTAGCGGCGGCGCCTTGCCGGGCATCGCACCTTCTAATACCTACCCGACTGCCGACGGCGCCTACGTAGTGATCGCGGGCAATAGCGACCCGATTTACAAGCGTCTGATGCAGGTTATCGGCCGCCCCGACCTGGGCGAAAACCCCGAGTTGGCGCACAACGATGGTCGGGCGCTGCAGAGCGCGATGCTCGATGAAGCGATCAGCGTCTGGACCTTGAGCCAGCCCATCGACACCGTGTTGCAGGCCCTGGAAACGGCTGAAGTGCCGGCCGGGCGCATCTACTCAGTGGCGGACATCGTCGCCGACCCACACTATCAGGCACGCAACATGATTCTCGACGCCGAGTTGCCGGACGGCGCTGCCGTGAAGATGCCAGGCATCGTGCCCAAACTTTCCGAGACACCCGGCTCAATCAATTGGCAGGGGCCGAGCCTGGGCCAGCACACGGCCAGCGTACTCAGCGAACTGGGCATGACCGAGCAGGATATCGCCCGACTCAAACACGATGGGGTGGTCCAATGATTACTGACTATTCCGACAGCCTGATTGTCCAGGAAGTCGCGCCGCGAGACGGCCTGCAAATCGAACCCACGTGGGTAGAAACTGCCGACAAGATCGCCTTGATCGATCAACTGTCACTGGCTGGTTTTTCCCGTATCGAAGCCGGTTCCTTTGTTTCGCCCAAGGCCATTCCAGCGTTGCGCGACGGTGAGGAGGTGTTCCTTGGCATCCAGCGTCGGCCCGGCGTGACGTACGTTGCGCTGGTGCCCAACCTCAAAGGTGCGCAGCGCGCCCTCAGTGCGGGTGCCGATGAGCTGAACCTGGTGATGTCCGCCAGCCAGACCCATAACTTGGCAAACATGCGTATGCGCTGCGAACAATCGCTTACGGCATTTGCCGATGTGGTGGCACTGGCGCGCGGCACGTCGCTGGGCCTGAATGCCTCCATCGCCACCACCTTCGGCTGCCCCTTCGAAGGCGTGATCAGCGAAGACCGGGTGATGCAGATTGTCGATGCCTATCTGGAGTTGGGCATGCAGGGCATCAGCCTGGCCGACACGACGGGCATGGCCAATCCACGTCAGGTCTATCGTCTGGTACAGCGTGTGCTGACACGGGTTCCGGCGTCAAAGTTGACGCTGCACTTCCACAACACCCGAGGCCTGGGCCTGAGCAATGTGTTGGCTGCCTACGAGGCCGGCGCACGCCGCTTCGATGCCTCCCTTGGGGGGCTGGGTGGTTGCCCGTTCGCCCCTGGCGCCTCCGGCAACATCTGCACCGAAGACCTCGTGAATATGTGCGAGGAAATGGGTATTCACACCGGCATTAATTTGCCTCATTTACTGGAGATGTCTCGCCGTCTGCCTGCGCTGTTGGGCCATGAAATGCCCGGTCAGGTGGCCAAGGCCGGGCGCAACTGCGACCTGCATCGTGCACCGGAGAATATGCCCGTTTGAACCTGTTTCACCTTTAGCGTGACCAAGGGGGCACATGCCCCCGGACCAGACAACAAAAACAATCGGACACCCACGGGAAGTCCGTCTGGAGAAAATGAAATGACACTCTCTGTTCTGAACGCGGACAGCAGCCCTGCCGAGATCGTGAGCGCGGAAAAGGCCCTGATCAGTAAAGTCGCCTGGCGCCTGATGCCGTTGATCATGGTCTGCTATCTGTTCGCCTTCTTCGACCGCATCAACATCAGCTTCGCCAAATTCCAGCTACAGACTGACCTGAGCCTGAGCGATACCGCTTATGGTCTCGGCGCGGGGCTGTTCGTGGTCGGTTACGTGCTGTTCGAAGTGCCCAGCAACATGATGCTGTACAAGGTCGGCGCACGGCGCTGGATCGCCCGGATCATGATGTCCTGGGGTGTGGCGACGGCGTTGATGGTTTTCGTCAATACCGAATGGCAGTTCTACGGTTTGCGCTTCATCATTGGCGCAATGGAAGCAGGCTTCGCACCGGGCGTGCTGTATTACCTGACGCTGTGGTTCCCGCAGCACTATCGTGGGCGGATCACCTCAATGCTGTTCCTGGCCTCGGCCTTCGCCGGCCTGGTTGGCGCGCCGCTCTCGGGCCTGGTCCTCGGTCATCTCGATGGCGTGATGAACATGCGCGGCTGGCACTGGCTGTTCCTGCTGGGCGGTTTGCCCTGTGTGCTGCTGGGCCTGTTGGTGCTGGTGGTGCTCAAGGATAAAATCGCCGATGCGCAGTGGCTGACGGGCCAGGAAAAGACCTATTTGGCCAGCCGCGTCGCCCACCACGAACCCCACAAAGGTGGCGGCTCCTTGCTGGCGGCATTGAAGCTGCCGGGCTTCTTGATGCTCGGGCTGATTTATTTCTTGATTCAAGTGGCGTCCTACGGCCTCAACTTCTGGGCACCGCAGTTGATTCGCAGCGCCGGCACTGAAAGCCCGGTGATCATCGGTTTGCTTACGGCTATCCCGTATATCTGCGGCGCCATCAGCATGGTCGTAGTCGGGCGGATGTCCGATGCCAGCGGCGAACGGCGCAAATACGTGGCCGGTCTGGTGGTGCTGGGAGCGATCGGCTTCTTTAGCGCCGGGATATTCGCTGAGCATACGTTGTTTCTGATCATCTCCCTGAGTTTGCTGGGTGCAGGCATCGTCGCCTCGATCCCGGCGTTCTGGGCCCTGCCGCCAAAACTGCTGGCCGGTGCTGGCGCAGGTGCAGCGGGCGGGATTGCGGTGATCAACACCCTTGGGCAGTTCGGCGGTATCGTCAGCCCGATCATGGTCGGCCGAATCAAGGACCTGACCGGCAGCACCACCCCCGCGCTGTACGTGATCGGCATCGCCAGCCTGATTGCCGCCGGGCTGCTGCTTTGGGCTTTGCCGGCGAAGCTGCGGACGTTGGACAAGACGGGGCATTGATGCCCATCCCTTTCGCAGGCAAGCCTGCTTGTGGGAGGCCTCGCCGCATCTCCGACGCTGCGCTGTCGCGCAGCAAACTCGGTCCCTGTAGGAGCTGCCGAAGGCTGCGATAAGGTCGACACGACCTTCAGCGGTCTCAAGAAAGCGACCGGTTCCGTCGGACGCGACCCCGGGGCGATCGCAGCCTTCGGCAGCTCCTACAAATCTACGTTTTGCTGAAAATATAATGACATTTATATTTTATTTTTCAATGAGTTATCTTCTGTTTGATAAGAGCAGGCTTGCAACTACGCGTCCCGCTGCATTTGACGAGGCTGCCAGGCGTTACCCTAACGATGCTGCAAACCTGAACGCAACCTATCGGTTGCTCAGCGCATCTGTAGCGCTGGCTTCATCTGAGTTGAAGCAAACGTTTAACACGCTGGACCGCTTCACTCATCGGGCCGGCTGGTATGTCATCGACATAGGCGGGAATAATTTGCGGCTGATGGTAGCCATCGATTTTGACAAGCATCTGGTGTTCGTCAAACACATCTACACGCATGCCGAGTACACGAAAGCCAACAAGTGGTATCAAGCGCATAAAACAGGGGGCAGACCATGAATGCCGTATTAGCTGAACGCATCGTTGATAACGTTGCTATTCGCGAACTTGCTCAGCGAATGGAGGCGCTTCGGCTGGACATGGATCGCATGGGCGCTCACTTCACCCACCACGTTGACTCCGACATCGACTATCAAAAAGCGCTGACTGTGGTCGATGAGTTGACGGATGGACAGGCCCTGGATGCCGTCGAGCAAACGCTGCTCGATACGCTTTGCGACACCCTTGAGCGTTATGAAAATAATGCGCCTCAATTCGCGGCGTTCAACGCGCGCATTGCTGCCCTCACCGATATCGATCTGATCAAAGCACTGATGCTTCAAAATAAGCTTACCGGCGCAGATATTCCCGAGATCGGGGACAAAACGGTGGTGTCGCGAATTTTGAGTGGTCAACGGAAGTTGACCATCGAGATGGTTGCCCGACTGGCGGCACGTTTCCATCTAGACCCCGGCGCGTTTATGCCGCGTGACATTTAAACCTGCTGACAAAGCAGCGCCTCACAAGGCTTGAACTGCAAGCCCGCTCCGGCGGGTGTTTCCTTTTGCTGTTCCGCGTCCGTCGCCTCCCCGAAACTTTGTCTCGACGCTCCTGTCATTTCTAGAACACGACAGCGCAGGGAGTCAGGTGATGGCACGAGCAATCTGGAAGGGCGCGATCAGTTTCGGGCTGGTGCATATCCCGGTCGCGCTGGTGTCGGCGACGTCTTCTGGGGGAGTCGATTTCGATTGGCTCGACAAGCGCACTATGGACCCGGTCGGTTACAAGCGGATCAACAAGGTCACCGGCAAGGAAATGACCCAGGAAAATATCGTCAAGGGCGTGCAGTACGAAAAGGGCCGTTACGTGGTCCTCAGCGAAGAAGAGATTCGCTCCGCCCACCCCAAATCGACTCAGACCATCGAGATTTTTGGCTTTGTCGACAGTGACCGGATCCCCTTGCAGAACATCGACACCCCATACTTCCTGGCCCCCGACAAGCACGGGGAGAAGGTTTATGCGTTGCTGCGCGAAACCCTGGTCGATACCCGAAAAGTCGCCCTGGCCAATGTGGTACTGCACACCCGTCAGCACCTGGCGGCGGTGATGCCGCTGGATTCTGCAATGGTGCTGGTGATTCTGCGCTGGCCGGCCGAAGTGCGCAGCCTGGATACCCTGGAGTTGACCGACGCGGTGACCGAGGCGACGTTGAGCAAAAGCGAGCGCGACATGGCGCGGCGGCTGGTCAAGGACATGAGCGTCGATTGGCAGCCCGATGAGTACCGTGACACCTTCGAAGAAAAGATCATGCAACTGGTCGAGACCAAGGCACGAGAAGGCAAAATCGAGGATGTCGAAACCAGTGTCGGCGAACCGGAACGCAAAAGCGCCGATGTCATTGACCTCACCGAGTTGCTCAAGCGCAGCCTGGGCAGCAAAAGCCCGGCCAAACGACGGGCACCTTCCCGAAAGAAAACCAGCAAAGCCTCTTGAAGTCTCTTTAAGCAAATCTTCACCCGCTCCGATCCAGCGCAAGGTAATCGATCATGGCCAAGCCATTGAGTGAGTACGCCCGCAAACGCAATTTCGACATCACTTCCGAGCCGTCGGAGCTTGCTGATCGAAAGCAGACCCAGCGCGGGGCCAAGGCATTGAGTTTTGTGGTGCACAAGCACGATGCGCGCAACCTGCATTACGATTTTCGCCTGGAACTGGACGGCACCTTGAAGAGTTGGGCGGTGCCCAAGGGGCCGAGTCTGGACCCGAAAAACAAGCGCCTGGCCGTGCATGTCGAGGATCACCCGCTCGGTTATGCGAGCTTCGAAGGCAGCATTCCCGAAGGTCAGTACGGGGCCGGGGATGTGATTGTCTGGGACCACGGCATCTGGCAGCCCCACGGCGATCCGCGGGCGACCTACAAGGAAGGCAAACTCAAATTCACCCTGATCGGTGAAAAATTGACGGGCGAATGGGCACTGGTTCGCACTCACCTCAAAGGCAGTGGTGACAAGGAACAGTGGTTGCTGATCAAGGAAAAGGATGAGGTCGCGCGACCTGCCGAGGAGTACGACATCGTCGAGGCACTACCGAAGAGCGTGATCAGCGGCACGACCGTGGGCGAGACACGCACTGCGAAGAAAACCAAAAAGGCCAAAACGTCCTCCCACGTCCCCGACAAGCTGGCGCCGCAGTTGGCAACGCTGGTCGATAGACCGCCCAGTGGCGAATGGCTGTATGAAATCAAATTCGACGGCTACCGGATCCTGACCCATTTCAGCGCTGGACAGGTGTGCCTGCTCAGCCGCAACGGCAACGACTGGACCGAGCGATTACCACTGCAAGCCAAGGCCCTGGCCGCCATGAACCTGAAAGACAGCTGGCTCGACGGCGAGATGGTGATGCTCAACGACAAGGGATTGCCGGACTTTCAGGCCTTGCAGAACGCCTTCGACATCGGTCGCAGTAAAGATGTCGTTTATTTCCTGTTCGACGCACCGTATCTCAATGGCCAGGACCTGCGCGAGACGCCCGTGCAAGAGCGTCGCGCAGCATTGAAGAAGGTGCTCGACAAGCAGCGCAGTCGCTTGTTGCGATTCTCCGATGGGTTCACCGCGAACCACCGCGATATCGTCGAAAGCGCGTGCGCCATGTCGCTGGAGGGCGTGACCGGTAAACGTGTTGGCAGCCCTTACGTGTCCAAACGCAGCCCGGACTGGATCAAACTCAAGTGTCGTTTGCGTCAGGAGTTCGTGATCGTCGGCTACACCTCACCGCAAGGCAGTCGCAGTGGTTTTGGCGCACTGTTGCTGGCCGTCAACGAAGAGGGAGAGCAACCGGGGTGGGTGTACGCCGGCCGAGTGGGCACTGGCTTCAATCAGGCAACCCTGACGCAACTGCACCAGCGCATGAGCAAACTGGAGCGTGAGTCGTCGCCACTGGCGAAAAAGCTGGGCGCTGATCAAGCGAAAGGTGTGCATTGGATCGAACCGGAACTGGTCTGCGAAGCCGAGTTCGCCGAATGGACCCGTGAAGGTGTTTTGCGTCAGGCGGCATTTATCGCCCTGCGTAGCGACAAGCCAGCGGGTGACGTGGTCCGCGAGCATCCGCTCCCGGCGAAGGATATAAACGCTAAACCCAAAACCTGCAAGGCCAAGGCCACGCCTGACATGGACAAAAGAAAAACCCAAGGCAAAATCAGTGTCGCTGGGGTAGGCATCAGCCATCCGGATCGGGTAATCGACAGCGACAGCGGCACCCTGAAAATAGAGTTGGCGCACTTCTACGAAGCCATCGCCGACTGGCTGTTGCCGCATCTGAATCATCGCCCCGTGGCGCTGCTGCGTTGCCCGGAAGGTGTTAGCGGTGAACAGTTCTTCCAGAAGCATGCCGAGCAATTGGCGATTCCCGATATCAAACAACTGGCGGCCGGCCTTGACCCCGGTCATGCACGGCTGATGGAAATCGATACGGTGCAGGCGCTGGTGGGTTCAGTACAAATGGGCGCTATCGAATTTCACACCTGGGGCGCGACCAGCGACAAGATTGAAACCCCGGACCGGCTCATTCTGGACCTCGACCCGGACCCCGCACTGCCATGGCGCAGCATGGTCGAGGCGACCCAACTGACCCTGACTGTGCTCGACGAACTGGGTTTGCAAGCCTTCCTTAAAACCAGCGGCGGCAAGGGCATGCATATCATTGTGCCGCTCGCCCGTCAGGCGGATTGGGGCACCGTCAAAACCTTCGCCAAAGCCATCGCGCAATTTATCACCCAGCAATTGCCCGAACGTTTCACCGCCACCATGGGCCCGAAAAACCGCGTCGGAAAAATCTTCATCGACTACCTGCGCAACACCCGTGGCGGCAGCACCGTCACCGCCTATTCAGCCCGCGCCAGACCGGGACTGCCCGTTTCCGTCCCCATTGGCCGCGACGAACTCGCAGACCTGAAATCTGCCCAGCAATGGAATGTCGGTAACCTCCACGAGCGTCTCGACAGCCTGAAAACGGACCCGTGGGCGGGGTACAAGAATCGTCAGCGAATAACCAAAAAGATGTGCAAGCAGTTGGGGATTGAGGGGCGTTGAAAGCGAGGGGACGAGCGCGCACTGATCGCTGCTATTCGTTACAGGCCATTTGCCATAACATCGGCCCATTCAATGGAAAGAGAGCGTACGTACGTGAGTAGTTTCCTGGACAAAATCAAAAGCAAAATCAACAAGGCCTCTCCCGATTTGCTCGCACGCACGTCCGAGCTGATGGAAAAAGGCAAGAAAGCCGCTGTTGAAATGGCTGACAAGGCTGCTCCCGTGATCAAGCAGGCGTCCTCTAAAGCCAGTGCTTATGCCCAAGAGAAATCACCTGTCATCAAAGCGCAGGCGCTCAGGGCTTTGGAAGAAGCCAAGGTTCAGCGCGCGGTGCTGCAAGAGAAAGCCCGGAGCGACAAGGTTGCCCATGCAGAGTTTGTACGGACCATGTACTTGATGACGCTCACTCCACGTTCACGGGAGTTCATCGACGAGAAGTTCAACCACTACGGTCGCTCGCTGAACTTCATGTGCATCACCGGCGAGGTGCTTGCGTCGGACAAGCGTGCAGACGTGAGGGTGTCTGCCAGCCATTCGCTCAGTGCCCATGGCGGCGACTTTCTTTGGCAGGGTACGGGCTCCGTGAGCATGAACGTAACCAGCCATTCCTTCGTCAACACCACCACTAACACGGCCCGTGAGCTCTGGGTCCGGCTGCCGGACGGAGTCGAAAAGCCGATCTATCTGTTCGACAGCAACATCCCGATGCGTGAGGGTCAGGCTATTTCGCTGATCTTCTGCAACGCTGACGACAGCCCCAACGGCACGCTGGTGGCGCTGGTGAATCACACTGCCAAGGCCATGTGGAAGGTACTGGGCCCCGCCGAGATTAATCAGCGTTATAAGCTCTATACCAAGGAGCCCGGCGTGTTCAATGGCCGTGAAGTTCGCGAGACGACCGCGCGTTTGCTCAACGAGTTGGACATCCGCTTGAGCCAGCTAGGCGAGTGGGCAGGTCGCTTCGAGGCACCTTCAAGCGAAGCTGATCAGGCCCTGCTCGACAATTGAGCGGGCTTAGGTGGCGCCATGCGTATCTACCTGCTCGGCGGGGTAGAACTCGCCTTGCATGCCTTGTTCAGTCAATCGCTGTTTGACCTGTTTTTCGGCTTGATAGACGCAAGTGCGGTCATTGACGTCTTCGATGATCAGCCAGATTCGTGTGACATTTTGCCCATGGGTGCCCTCGCTGAGCATGTCGTGGGTGAGCAGTTGTTCATCCCGCCACAGGCACAACTCCTCGACCGTGCTCTCCACGCTGAGCGGTGCAGGTGGCGAGGCCAGCCAGACTTCGTTAAAGAGTCGAAGGTCGGTGCTTGTCAGGTCTTCAGGGCTTATCGCGACTTTCATGATGCCTCCTGCCGTGAGTGTTCTCACTAACTGAGAGGGCGCCCGACGGCTTACGTTCCCGTGCGTCCGCGCCGTCGCACGATTGATAACGCTCCCCGGTTCCTGTGCCGTCACTGTTTACGCAAAGCGCCCGCGTTTTTCATGGGGGGCTAACGTTCATCCGTACCCTACAACCCAGTAGGACTTTGCCCGCGATTGGAGTCTGGTTTTCCGCCTTACATTGAGGGGCCTTTGTGTATTTAGTTTTTCAAGTCGCTTGGCGACTTTCAAAAACCAAGGCCGTGGAAACTATTCAATGCTCTCTTCTGTACCTGAAACGCTGGACATAAAAACGATCAGCACTGCTCGTTTACTGCGCAAAATTGTTTTCACTCTCGATCATGAGGCTGACAGCAACGTGTATTCATTACCCGAACAGGACAGTCCAGAGGCTGCTCCTGTCGAAGCCAATGCTCATTTTAAAACAGTCAGATTGGTGCTCGGGCATCTGCTGGGTGACGACATCAGGTTCTTGACCGACAGTCTGGCAAGCCCGGATGCCACGCTGGAGTCGAAATTATCAAGGCTCTATCAAAGCGCTCTGACCCGAACATTGGTCGCGACTGTGCTGAACTGTCCCGAAGGCACGGTTACGCCGTTGATGGTCCATCAATTCTTCGCCCGTATTGCCTGGCTCGACGAGTCGATACTCATCACGCCAGAGGCCAACGCTCAGTTTGAGTTTTATGTCCACGGCTACACGGCGTTCTGGGATGGAGCGATTGTTCTGGGCGCTGATAAATATTCCGAGCTGGGTGGATTACTCACGTCTATCCCCGAGGATCTACGGTGCTGGATGGTTCAGTTCAAACGTGGCGAGCGGAGCATGCCTATCGTCGAGTGGCTTACGTTGAGCTCGGCGAGCGCGCTGTATAACGGGCTGGCCGTTGCCGATCATGAATTTTCAGAAGAAAACAGTGTGGAGGACGAGTCCCACAGTGTCTTCGCTAGCGTTGTCGCCTCGCTGCTGCCAAGCCACGGAGATTACGAGGATGATGTACTGCTGCTGTCGCTGACTGAGCAGCTTGATTCAGCTGCGACGTGGGTGTCGATTGAGCACTACCTGCGTTCGATTCCCACCCTGGACGCTGAAGCGATAGCGTTGCCGATCGATTTATCAACGCCCATGTCCGCAGCAACGCGGCGTGAGTTTTTCCGCAAAATCGCCGTCTATGTTTTCAATCCTGACAATGAACCCTGGCTGGATCTGGCGCTGGAGAACGCAAGACGTGCGCCAGGAATGCGAGCACTGTCGGTGGCGACCGCGCTTTGTCTGAAACATCCCGAACTCGCGCCTGAACTGGCCCTGAGGGCATCATCCCTGATGCTGCCACTGGAGCATCCTGATCTGCCATTAGTCGCGTCGCTGCCTGACTTTCGGGTGTTGACCAGGAGTGTCCCGCCATTGAGCACTTGGAGCACCGCGCGGGATGTGAATGACCTGTTCCAGCAACTCGGTATTGATGTGTTGTGTGAGCCCAAGGGCGCGGCGCGCGTACTGCGTTTATCGGCCCGCGAAACTTGGCGGGCCCTGATGCAAACGGCCCAGTTCAAGGCGATGTTCTCTCCCATGCTCGCCAGCATGGCCTGGTACGGCGCAAACGAAAACGAACAACCATCGCCACGTATCACCCAGGCATTGGCGGGTCGCGCCATCGTCGAGTCCTTTCTGGGCACAACGGACGCAAATCCCGAATCCGTCGAAACGTTTATTCACAGTAAGCGAGTGGCTGAATACAGCCATAACAAATTAGTCGAGCACCTGCGCAAAAAAATCAGCGTGCATAATCCAGGTGCATCGCCAAGCTCAGATGCCATGCTCGAATACTTGCTGCTCCGCGAATGGGCGCCGGAGCTTCTGGTGGAAGGGGTTCCTGACCACCTCCACTACGGCCGTTCATTGCAAAGTGTGTCGTTCCTTCAGGGAGTCGCCTTGCTTGAAGCGCTCGCGCCGGGAAGGGCGCAAAGCAATGGATTCGACGATATAGTCGGTGTGACTGCAGACATGGGCCAGTCTGATAACCCCGCTATGCATGCCCTGTGGGCAAAGACGCGGGTGCTGCCGGCATTGCGTTACGCGATAGCCCATGGCGCCATTGAATGGTCGGGTGACGATGACATTCGCACAGCGACTGCCGCCCAAATCACCCAGGCGTTGCAGTACCTCAGCGCGCAGCAGGAACTACACGCGCAAGAGCTGAACCGTCTGCTCTCCCTTAAAACCCCTGATCGCCTGTTGATTGCGCAACAGCAGCTGTCCGAGGCCAATGTGCCGGAAAGCTACTGGAACGTGCCACCGTATGGGCACGCCGTGCGGCAGTTTCTGGACAGTATGGGCCTGTCGGTCTCGTCCTCTTATAGCTGGGACGCAATGATTGCCACACCCGGCAGCCTAGAGGATGTCGGCGCGCCTCAAGCGCCTGCTCACCGACCCACCCTGGTTGAGCTGATGGTCATGGGGGAGTTTTATACGCGGGATAAACCTACGGTTTCTCAGGCGTATGAGCAGGCATTCGATGTTTTTCATCAAGCGCTGACGAGTGCTGAGAGCGCCATCATCAAGCGTTTGCTGGCCGAAATGCCGACCTCCGATACGGCGTTGCTGGCGACGTCGACCTGCGAGGTGAGTCGAATCAAGTTCGACTCGGAGGAGGGCGCTCAGGGCGTTTTCATACGCTGCCAGTCTGGCGACCATCGTCATGACTTTCACAGCCATACGGTGACCAACGAAACGTTTTTCGAGCTGATTCCGGCTGCCGGGGTTGCTCGCCAGGTTGCTCAACGCTTCAACTACCACGTTGAGCTCGACCAAGGACTCAGCGGTAACATCGTCGAAACCGTCGAAAAGCAGCGACGCAATGCAGAAAAAATCGCTAAAGCGCTCGTCACACCGTTGTTGCCGTTCGACAGTGACGCCTACCTGAAGGGGTCGGTTTCACGCTCGGCGAGCCAGTTTAATCATCCGCTTCAGGCAACGCTGGTGCCGTCACCGAGTCTGGTCTTCATGCCTGGCGCCAGCGACCCAAAAATGCTGAGTAGCCTGGCGGCGCTTGCCGCTGAACATTTGCGCGCCAGCTCGATTGAGACCTTGAAGCGCGAGCATCTTCATCAGACCGAGTGGGAGAAAATCTGGGCTGCGCAAAAGGCGATAGCCGACGGTATAGCGCGTTTTGCCATTCCCTTTTACGGGTGCGTCAAAGACCTGAGCGCAGGCAACACCTCTACCGGGGTGATCAGCGGCTGCGTGCTTGACGTCATCTTTGCGTTGGTGCCATTAGGTCAGTTTGTCGGTTCGACGGTGCGAATTATCCTGCGGGCGGGCGAAATCACCGTGCTGTCGATGACCGAACAAATGGGCACCGCCCTCGGACGATTACTCGCCGGGCTGGCGGAACAAAGCGCGTTAGTGATGGTGCGCGATGTGCCGTTACTCGCGTTTAGCCTGTCAAAACTGGCGTGGGCCAAACTACTTGAGCAAGTGCCATCGCTGGAAAAAATGTTGTCGCACGAAGCCGTCTCGGCTACCGCAGCCGTGATCAACGAAGGCAAGTATCGAATCCCCGACAGCCTTGCCGACAGCTGGCAGCCCGTCGCTGAGCGTCAGGACACATGGGCGGTCGTCGATGGCGTTACAAACGTGACGGTGCGCAACGTTGGCACACATGAGGCCCCAGAGTTCCAACTACTGGACCCTTATTCTGAAAAGCCCTTCGGGCCTAAGTTGATACTCATCTCAGACATCAAGGCCACCACGTCCGTCGAGTTGGTGACGTTGACGGACGGGTTGGGGGCTGGACTCAGCCGCGCCCCCTCTGTTGTACCCGCAACCCTCATTGAGGAAGGTCGTTTCGAGGTGGCGATTAGCGAATCCCGTAGCGTGTCGTTCAGCGAAAGGAAAAACGGAGTGTTCGACGTTCTCGTCGATGAGCACGTCTATCAACTAAACAGCGAGGTCGCAGTTCCAGCGTTGCGTAAGCTGTCAGTCGAGAAACTCTCTGATGAAACTCACCTTCTGCAAGCGCTGGAAAACCTGTGCCGGCCACGTCGCGGCCTCGTCCCCGTCCCTTGCGATAGCGCTCTAAAGCTCGTTACACCGCCTGTTCAACCAGTGTCTGCCTCCGTAACGCCGCCGGGTCGCTTCTCGAGCGTGGCGTACAAGGCCCGTGAATTCAAAATGGATCAATTTCCTGGACAGAGGCCGTCGACCAGCAGTGCATCAGGCGGCATCGATGTGTTGGTTCATGAAGGCAAAATAGTGAAGTGGGATAACGACGTGGCGTCAGCCGGTGCATTGCTCCCGTCGGGGTCCGCAGGACAGAAGACGCTGGTCGCGGTCACGGCAGAAGAGAAGCTTATTTATGCGTTGCCTGATGCACCCATTTATCGTCAGCAGGTCAAGGGCACTTTTTCCAGCGACAGGATGCTTGGACTTCCGTCCGATCTGGAGGAGGTTCAAGTCGCACAGAACGCTGCCCATTTGCCTGTCATAGAACTTGGAGGCATTGCCACTGGCATTGAAGACTCGCGGACGTTACGAGGCATTCGGACTAAGGTTGATGGTGTCGATTGGATTTACGTCGAGGCAGACACCGGGGTTGTTTATAGAGCACGTCCCGACAGTGATCCGTCAGTCAAGGAACTGCAGTTTTCGCGGGTTGAGCTGGCGGATAAAGAAGCGTTCAACGAGTTCGCACGATTGTCAGAGCAGTACCGAATAGTTGCCGATCGGCCTTTAGCGTTTCGTGACCAAAACAATATCGCGCGTTTGTTCTACGACCTGGTTGCGCAGTCGGAAGAGTTTAAATGGAAAATCCCGAAAGCCATGCAAGGCAGTTCCTATGATGATTATGTGCAATGGTGCAGTAGAGAGAGTCAACCCAATACGTTTCTGAACAGTGCGCCCAATATTTTAGCGGCGGAAGCCGTACAGAAAGAGTTTGTTGCCTTGGCAAAAGAGAGTATTCCCGATTTCAAGTTAATCGGAGAACGGACGCTGTCCGAGCAGCAGCACGCAATGGAAGTCCTTAACAATTTGCTGCCGGTACAAGGCAGTAAAAAGTGGCTGCCACTGGAGCTGGAGACGCTCGTACTCCCCGCCACGGCCAATAAGATTTCACGTCAGATCAGTGGCGCCAATCTGGCGTATATGATCATTGAGACCGAGGCGGACGAACGCTTTGTCTATTACGCGTTGTCGGGCGGCGAGAAGGCGAAGCCGCTCAAGTTGAAACTGGATGTTGCGGACAGCACGGAGCACGTTATCAAAGGTGTTACTTACCGTGATGCCCGTGCGCGCATGAGCGGTCGTGCGCCAGACCCACAATTCACCAGCCTTCCGGTGGTCAGGAGCACCGACAATGTAATCATCAGGGACTATCTGCGCTATGTGGATTCAGAGCGTCTGATTGCCACGATCGTCAAAGAGGACATGGAGGGTACGACGATCAGGCATATCCAAGTATTTACGCTGATGGACACCTGCCGGTCGTGTGGCGGAATGGTGCTTCCTAGGTTGAAGCTTGATTACCCCGGTGCGAGTTTCTCAGTGACCTACTTGAAGGCATATCTCCCCGGCAAGGTGTAAACCCTCGTCATCCCAACGTTGAACCCACCCACGGCTTGGCCCGCGGGTGGGCGCTGTACGCGATCATCAAACGTGGCAATTAAAGGATGCGGTACAACAAACGCTCGATGCGAACGCGGCTGACCCGACGCAGAAACGTGCGCACGGCAACGGGATATTCACTGAGCGTGTCCAGTTCGTCGTACTTGCCGACCCGCAGGGTATTGCGCATCAGTTGAGTGACTTCCACGTCCCGGCGTGCGGTCCACTCGGCCTTGGGATCGTCGATCAGCAGCGCATTTTCCAGATCCAGCTGGAAGGCTCGCGGATTGAGGTTGTTGCCCGTCAGCAAGGTGTAACGCTGGTCGGCCCAGAGGCCCTTCAGGTGGAACGTGTTGTCACCGTCTTTCCACAGGTGCAGGTTCAACTGATAGTTGGCGATGGCGTGCTGATGCTTTTGTGCGAAGCGACGCAAGCTGATTTCGTAGAGATAAGGCAGTGCGGCAATGATTTTAAAGGGCTCGTCGGCCGGGATGAAAAAGTCATTGGCCGTCTTGTCGCCGATGATGATATCGATGGTCACGCCGCGCTTGAGGGCGCGATTGATTTCCCGCGTCACGGTCACCGGCAGATTGAAATACGGCGTGCACAGTGTCAGTTGTGTCTGGGTGGCCGCGATCAATTCGCAAATAGTACGGCTAAGCGGGTTTTTGTTGCCCACACCCAGTAGCGGAATGACCCGCAGGCCGCCGACGTCTTCGCTGCTGTGCGTAGTGTCGTACGACGTGTGTTTTAGATGGTTCCTGAAGGCCCGGATATCACCCCGCAAACTGCGAGAAGTGGGCGGCGAGGGCAGGTCCAGGCGGTGAACCGCCTTCGACGCGAGCACCTCGTTGTGCAGCAGTTGTTGCATCGAGTCGGCCAGCGCTTTGTTCTGCAACAGGTGGTAGCGATCAAGGCGGTACTTGTCGAATTTGTGCAGGTAAACATTATTGATGCTGGCGCCACTGTAGATCACGCAGTCGTCGATCACGATGCCCTTGAGGTGCAGCACCCCGAACAGTTCGCGGGTCTGCACGGGCACGCCATACACCGGCACTTCTACGTCATACTCCAGGTTTTGCGCCTGATACCACGCGGAATTACCGGGCTGCTTGCCTGCGCCAATCAACCCTCGCTGTGCGCGAAACCAGTCCACCAGGACCACGATATCCAATGTCGGTCGCGCCACTTTGGCTGCGTACAAGGCGTCGAGAATTTCCTGGCCTGCTTCATCCTGTTGCAGGTACAGGGCAACCACGTAGACCCGATGAGTAGCCGCAGCGATCTTCTCCAGCAGACAGCGACGGTAGTCGGCGGCGTTGGGCAGCATCGTGATGGCATCGGCTGCCAAGGCAAAACCACGGAGCGTGGGGAGGGTGGAGCGTCTGAAAGTGGAGCGCATAAGCCTCTCGAAGCGTTAGCCAGATAGCCCGGGAGCTTACACCAGAGCGTCGAGGAAATGGTCTGCCTCTTTGCCAGGCATATAAAGTCGATCAATATATTGAGTGCAAAGAAAGTACCGAAGGTTATCCAATCGCGTGAGCCGGCGTACAGGGTCAACCCAAAAAGAGGATGGGTTATACCCGGCGGCTGCTATGACGGTCGCGTGACAGTTACTTTTAAGTCCGCAAGCGCTATTGAGGTTAAGGTAGTGTACGCTTGCGACCTCTGAAAGCAGGATGAAGTTGTTGATATCCGATCACCACGATGGCAGGGAAGTGCCGACACAGCCGGTCAAAAAAATGCCAGTATTATGGCGAGCAATCACTGCTATTTTTTTGGTGTGTGTGTCAATCGTGGGTTTTAATTTATGGCAGTTGAAACACGCCAAAGACCACGAGTTGGAACAAGCCGAAATCGCGACGTCCAATCTTTCCAAATCGTTGGCTCAGCAAGCAGAAGATACGTTCGATGAAGCCGATGTCATATTGGTCGATCTTGTTGAGCGTCTGCAGCATGATGGTTCAGCACCGGCCCAGATCGAACGCCTTCATAATCTTCTGGTGCAACATGTCCTGGAAACGCATCAATTACAGGGTTTGTTTTTTTATGACCGTACGGGGGCATGGATCCTTACCTCTTTTGAAAGCAAGCCGGAACACGCCAATAATGCTGATCGCGAATACTTTCAATATCACCAGCAGAACGCAAATCTTGGTCCGCACATAGGCAAAGCGGTGCGCAGCCGAACGACCAACGATTGGATAATACCGATTTCAAGACGGGTGAATGACAAACAAGGCCAGTTTGCGGGTGTTGTATTGGCCACGCTTAATATGAAATATTTTGACCGGTTTTTTGAGGAATTCAACATTGATAGCCAGGGCGCGATTTTCCTGGCGCTGGCAGATGGCACTATTTTGGCTCGACGCCCCTTCGTGGATGATCTCGTTGGAAAGTCCGTCGCGAAAGGGCAGGTGTTCAACGATTACCTGTCAAAGTCCACTTCTGGCACGGCCATGGTGACGTCCATGTTGGATAACATCACCCGGCTCTATGGTTATAGACAGCTGGAAAAATATCCCTTGGTCGTTGCGGCAGCCATCTCGGAGGCGTCACTGCTCGATGAGTGGCTACAAAACGCGCTTAAATCAGTCATCGTCATTGTCATCGCTGTGCTGGCCAACATTTTATTCGGCGTTTTACTTATCCAACAGATCCGATTCGGCCTGCAGGCGGAAGCGAAGATGCGCGTCGCTCAGGACACCCTTGAGAGGCTGGCCATGCAGGACAGTCTGACCGGTTTAGCCAACAGGCGTCATTTCGAAAGCGTCCTCAATGCCGAGTTTCGTCGCAGCGGGCGGAACAGGACGCCCTTGAGCCTGATCATGTTGGATATCGATTTTTTCAAAAGCTTCAACGATGCCTACGGTCACTACGCGGGAGACCATTGCATCGCCGCAGTTGCGGACGCCATCCGGGGTTGTTTGAATCGTGCGGGTGATTTGGCGGTTCGTTACGGTGGTGAAGAGATGGCGATATTTTTGCCGGACAATGATGCCCAAGGCGCCTACGCACTGGCTGAAAAAATCAGGCTCTCGATTCTCGCCAAACAGATGCCGCATGCCGATAACCCCGAGGGTATCGTCACCGCCAGCTTTGGCTGTTATTCCTGTGTGCCCAGTGAATACAACAGCATTGAAGCCCTGATAAAACGAGCGGACTCCGCGTTGTACGCAGCGAAAAGGTCTGGCAGGAATAAAACCATGACGTTTCAGCTGGACGTGTAACCCCGTTCTGAACCGTTCTGAATCCAGATAAGTGGGAGGGGAAAATAACGTGGCGTAAAGGTTCGTTAGCGTTTGCGTTGAGGCGGTAACGAACCTTTACGTTCAGCGCCGCTGAAACGCTCTCAATACCCGTTTCGACGAAGAAGGGTGTCCAGGCTTTCTGACGAAGGACGACCATAGAAGGTGAGCAATTGTGCGGCGCGGTTGGTGAAGAAACCGTCGGCGCCCCGGGCGCTGAGCGCTTTGAAGTCTGCCTCGTCATCGACGGTATAGGGATGAATCAGCAGGCCTTTGTCATGGGCCATTTGGTTCATCCACGGCTTGGTCAGGTCCATGTAGCTCTGATCACCACCGTCTTTGAGCGCCGAGGCAGGTCCGGTGCCAATGGCGCCGTGGGCTTTTGCCCAGTCCATCCACGCAGCAAACTCCGCTTCGGACTTCACGTTCTGTCGGGCATAAAAACTGGCTTTGTCTTTGGCGCCCGAGGTCTTGAAGGTGGTGTCCGAACTGGCCTGGATATAGCCATCCCCCAACCATAGCAACAGTACTTTTGGCACCTGTGGCATGCTTTTTTGCAGCAGTTCTAGGCTCGGTTTTTCGAAGGTCTGCAAGATCACGCGGCCAGCCATGTTCGCGACATTCACCCGACCCTTTGCGGCTTCGGGTCGTTGATCGAGCCAGCCGCGTTTGGCCAGGGTGTTTTTAAGGTCTTCTTCAATGCCGGGAAACTGGGCGGGAACCTTGGTTTCGATATACAACCCCGGTTTGTTCTCGCCACCCTCGGCAATATCGATGACTTCGTCCAAGGTCAGTATTTTCAAGCCGGCGTAACGGCTGCGGGCTCTGGCGGGGAAGGCGGTATTGAACCAGGAGCCCGCATCCAGTTGTTTGAGTTCAGCCAGTGTGAAGCTGCTCACAGGTTGCTTGACCCTGTCCGGGTACACCTGCGCGATGTTGGTCGTACGCCCGAGGGTATCGTCGTGCAGGGCGATCAGAACCCCGTCCTTGGTGCGCTGAATATCCATCTCCAAGTAATCAGCCCCCAACTCCCGCGCCAGCGTATAAGCGGGAATGGTTTCCTCTGGCGCATCAAACGAGGCGCCCCGGTGTGCAATGACGGCGGGCCAGGGCACACCGATTTTGGCGGCGAGCGCCTTGCCCGGCTGTTCAACCGCCAGCGTGGTTTCACTCATTACCAGTGCGCTCGCTAACAGTGTCATGAGCCCGACCGCGCGTGGAATATTTTGCAACATGTTTGATTTTCCTTTTCTGCAGGGATCATTCACGACCTTCTTGATCGCCATGCAGGCCCCGAAAAATCGAGACCTCCCACGTCTTGGCATTAACAGCAACGATCAGTGCCAGCCATCGAGCTGTCGCTGCTGCACTGTAACAAGTCGACTGTGACGAAACGGCTAATGCGACAGGTATTCCGCGAGGCACTCGATAATGGTTAAAATGGCGCCAATTTGTTAACGAGGGATTATCTCGGCATGGAGATGACGGTAAAGACTTTTTTGGAGCTCAACATAGCGAAGCGCGAGCCTGGCGTATTTTTTTCGAGCTGTATCCGTACGTTCACTGATGCCGAGCTGCTTTACGAAATAAACGTTGATAAGAACCTGGAGACAGTGGATGTCGGGCTGTACTCGATGCATGACAAGTACGTGTGGTCACAGAAACGTGTTTATTTTATTTATGACGAAGACGGTAAACAGTTCCTTCGCTCCGTTCCTCGGAACCAGATTTAATACGAATCACCTGATTTATTGACCTGACATCATGTGCATAAGGGCGTCTCGGGTGCCTTTGTGCACCCCGCCCAAGCCCTCACAAAAATCCTTCCTGCATCCGTAACCGCCACCGCCCATTGAACCGCAACTCAGTCGCTGATAACGGCTCGATGTCGATTGAGTTAAACGCGGCCGGTGGGCATCGCAGGGCGTGCAGGACGGCAGCGCGGATCACGAACGGGTGGGTGATCGCGACGAAGTGTCCCGGTGTGCGCAGGGTGTCGAGCCATGCGCCGACGCGTGCGCAAACGTCAGCCACGGATTCGCCGCCATGCACGGCCGAGGCGCTGTCTGCAGACCAGGCCTGGAGTGCTTCGGGCTCATGCGCCTGCAGATCGTTGATGCGCTTGCCTTGCCAGTGTCCAAAATCGCAATCGCGCAACTCAGGGACGATATCCATCTGCGACCCGAACAGGTGAGCGGTTTGCCGGGCGCGGATTTCGGGTGCGCTGAGTAAATGCACGGAGGGCTTGAAGCGGTCGGCCAGCGAATGCCCCAGCGTCTGCCCATTCAGTTCGATAGGCTCGTCCAGGGGAAAGCGTGCGAGCTTTTGTGCGAGTGTCCGGGCATGGCAGATCAAGGTCAAACGAGTCGCCATCGCGGGATCCATACGGGTTTTGCGAATCGGGAAGTTTACATCGTCCATGCAGTTGTATCATTTTGCGCTGGCTAACGCCGTTTGCCACGTGACCTGCGGGCCCGATAGACGGCATAGTTCACGGACTGATTGAGTGTGGTCTGACCTTGGACCTTGGACTGTGGAGTGGAGGAACGTATGACGACTGTTCTGGTACTGGTTGAAACCATTAACGACTATTTGCCGATACTCGAAAACAGTGGTTTTCGCCTGATTCTGGCGCCGAGCCCGGCCGAGCGGGCAAAGGCCATTGAGGCGCACGGTGCGCAGATCAACGCAGTGTTGACCCGCGGTCCTTTAGGTTTTTATGCGGATGAAATCGCCGCGCTGCCGCATCTGGAAATCATCTGCGTGATCGGTGCCGGCTATGAGCATGTCGACCTTGAGGCCGCCAAGGCTCGGAATATTACGGTGACAAATGGGGCAGGGGTCAATGCGCCCTCGGTCGCCGATCACGCCTTGGCGCTGTTGCTGTCGCTGGTGCGTGATATCCCGCGTGCCGATGCATCGGTGCGGCGTGGCGAATGGCGTAAAGTCATGCGTCCTTCGCTGGCCGGCAAGCGCCTCGGTATTCTTGGGCTGGGCGCAGTGGGCATGGCGATCGCCAAACGTGCCGCCCTGGGTTTTGATATGTCCGTGAGTTATCACAACCGCCAGCCACGCTCTGACGTGCCTTACGCTTATTGCGCAAGCCCGGGCGAACTGGCGAGCGCCTCGGACTTCTTTATCGTCGCGACACCCGGTGGGGCAGGGACTCGGCAGTTGGTCGACAAACAGGTGCTGGAGGCCTTGGGGCCCCGCGGTTTTATCGTCAACATCGCGCGTGCCAGCGTCATCTCGACGGCGGACCTTATCGATGCGCTTGAACACAACCGTATCGCTGGCGCCGCACTGGATGTCTTTGATGATGAACCGCACGTACCGGATGCGCTCAAGGCATTGAGCAACGTAGTGCTCACCCCGCATGTCGCTGGGCTCTCGCCCGAAGCGTCGCAGGGCACGGTTCAGTTGGTGGCGGACAACCTGCTGGCGTATTTTGCCGGGCAACCGGTGCTAACGCCGGTGCGCAACTGAATCGGGCTTTAGCGTTGTGATCGGTCTTCGCAAGCAGCGGCCCACCAAACATCCAGCGCCGTCCTGAGCCAGTGGGCGACGTTGGTGTAAGCCTGAACCGGATCGTTATCACTGCTGCGCGGTAAGGGTGACTCGTCACCGAAATACTGGTTGAGCGTGGTGACGGATTCCTGGTTCCATTCCGGGTGAAACTGCAAACCAATACGCCGTGGCCCCACTGAAAACATTTGCTGTTTACAGACCTCGCTGGCTGCATGGCTCTTTGCGCCGGGTGGCAGATCGAATGAGTCCTCATGCCATTCCAATACGTCGAGTGTCTGGCCGTCATCGAACTGCACCTTTGTCCAGCCGGTTTCCGCCGATGGCATGCGTCGCACGGTTGCGTCGAGGCCCAAGGCCAACAGCTGGGCGCCGAGGCAGATGGCGAACACCGGAGCATCGTGTGCCAGGCTCGCGGCCAGCCATTCGCGTTCTGCTTGCAGCCACGAAGGGCCAGCGTTGGATTCATAGGGCCCACCCAGCAGTATCACGGGCGCATTACCCTCCGGTGGCCGTTGGCCAAGGTCGGCACGGAAGATCTGCAGGACTAAGCCTCGCTCGTCAGCCCAACGGGCGATTTCGCCGGGTCCTTCGGCAGGATGATGCTGGACCAGGTTCAGTGTTAAAGGGTGTGGCGTCACGGGTCTATTCCTTTGAAGACAGGGCCCGATTTGAAGGCCAGGCGTCGGTAGGGCTTGGTCAGGTGCCAACTATACTCAGCCCGTCGGTAAAAGGAGAAGGCCATGATTCAATGCAAGCGCGCTTATGACCCGGTGTCCCCCGCAGATGGCTATCGTGTATTGGTCGACCGCCTTTGGCCAAGAAACATGCGCAAAGACCACTTGGTCCTCAACGAGTGGTTGCCTGACACGGGCCCGACCACCCCATTGAGAAAGGCGTTCAAAAGTGGCGCGATGAACTTCACGGATTTTTGTACGGGGTATCGCCAAGAACTGACGGCTCATCCGGAACATTGGTGGCGATTGCTCGAACCTGCCCGGCAAGGCACGCTGACACTCATCTATTCGGCGAAAGACACCGAGCATAACAATGCAGTCGTGCTTAGGGAGTGGCTTGAAGACGAACTGGATAAGCAGGGGCCGCAAAGTTCTCCTGTGTGTTATGTAGGCTCACACCTCAAGTAAGCAACAGGCGTAACGCAAGTAACCTCAATAAAAGTGAAGTCAAACATCATTAATTTGACATTGCCCAACCTGCCGTTGATCGGCACACTGCTGGCGCTCACTGCTTACTGTCTCCATCCCTGCTGTCTCGAGTGCTTGCTTCATTGAGTTCTGACGCTTGGATTCAAGGCACACCTGTGTCTTTTTTTCGGCGATCAGTGTGAGTCACTCAGTGTGCTTGTAATGGAATAATTATGGCCCGTGTAAATGCTCCCGATATCAACGCTTCCTATAATTACGACATCGTTCGCCGCTTCACGTTAATGACCCTGTTCTGGGGGATCCTTGGTATGGGGATGGGCGTGTTTCTGGCGGCACAGTTAGTCTGGCCTGAGCTGAACTTGAATATGCCATGGACCACGTTTGGCCGCCTGCGGCCTGTCCATACTAATCTGGTGATTTTTGCATTTGGCGGCGGTGCATTATTTGCAACGTCATTCTATGTGGTTCAGCGCACCAGTCGGGTTCGGTTGATATCCGACAGGTTGGCAAACTTCGTATTCTGGGGCTGGCAAGCCATTATCGTTGCCCTGCTGATCACTTACCCCTTGGGCTATACCACGTCCAAGGAATACGCCGAAATGGAATGGCCCATTGCGATAGCGGTGGCCGTCGTTTGGGTGGTGTATGCCTATTTGTTTTTCGGCACTATCGCCCGCCGCAACGTGAAGCATATTTATGTCGGTAACTGGTTTTACGGTGCCTTCATCGTGGTGACGGGCATGGTGCATGTGATCAACCACCTTTCGGTTCCGGTCAGTTTGCTGAAGTCCTATTCGGTCTATTCCGGCGCGACCGATGCAATGGTCCAATGGTGGTATGGCCACAGCGTTGTTGGCTTTATTTTGTCTGTCGGTTTTTTGGGCATGATGTATTACTTTGTGCCGAAACAGGCCGAGCGGCCGATTTACTCCTATCGGTTATCCATCGTGCACTTCTGGTCGATCATCACCCTATACATATGGGCGGGTCCGCACCATTTGCACTACACCGCACTGCCAGACTGGGCTCAGTCACTGGGCATGGCGATGTCGATGATTCTGCTGGCGCCAAGCTGGGGCGGCATGATCAACGGCATGATGACCTTGTCGGGGGCGTGGCATAAGTTGCGTACCGACCCGATTTTGCGATTCCTTGTCGTGTCCCTGGCGTTCTACGGCATGTCGACCTTCGAAGGGCCGATGATGGCGATCAAAACGGTCAATGCGCTTTCCCATTACACCGACTGGACCATTGGCCACGTACATGCTGGCGCCCTCGGTTGGGTTGCCATGATCAGCATCGGGACGCTGTACCACATGATCCCCAAACTGTATGGCCGCGAGCAAATGCACAGCGTAGGGCTGATCAACGTGCACTTCTGGCTGGCGACCATCGGTACCGTTTTGTACATCGCATCGATGTGGGTCAATGGCATCACTCAGGGTTTGATGTGGCGTGCGATCAACGATGACGGGACATTGACTTACTCCTTCGTCGAAACGCTACAAGCCAGTCACCCAGGCTATGTCGTGCGGCTTATAGGCGGTTCGGTCTTCGCTGGCGGGATGCTTCTGATGGCGTACAACACCTGGCGCACTGTGCGGGCAGGTGAGCGCAACGTCCAGTCACCGATTGTGGCCGTGGCTTGATTGACGACAAGAGATGTGGACCGTTTCCCTGTCCAGGGATGAAATTTTTTTAGTATCGTCGCCCTGATACGAGGCTCACCCAGTTGCTTGGGTGCGCCTTTTTAATTCTGGTTTTGATTATGCCGCGTTATCGCTTTATGGGTTGGCTTGCTCGTTTTACACCGGCGACATTAAACACGCGCCCCAAAGAATGGTTGAGAGCGAGTGTCGGAAGCTTTCTCGGGCTGCTGGTCAGCACGCTGATCTGTCGCGCAGTCTTTGGCAGTTCAGTCGAATTGCATTTGATGGGGCCGGTGGCAGCGTCGGCCGTTATCGTGTTTGCCGTTTCTTCGGGGGCGCTGGCGCAACCCTGGCCGGTCATTGGCGGCTATCTGACCTCAACGGCGGTGGCGTTGATTGTCACCCATTATGTCGGCTATTCGCTGGAAAGCGCCGCCTTGGCTGTTGGCCTGTCGTTGGGCGCGATGTGTGTGTTGCGTTGCTTGCACCCCCCCGGGGCGGCCTTGGCCCTGTGCCTGGTGTTGGCGGATACCGAACTCTCCGGGATGGGCCTTCACGTGTTCTACCCGGTCATGCTCAATGCGATTTGCTTGCTCATCGCGGCGTTGCTCTACAACAACATCACTGGGGTACGTTATCCCAAACTGCACGTCGTTACGGCAGTGCACCTCACTCACGATCCGGCCCCAGAGGAGCGCGTCGGCATCACCTCGGCGGACCTGGACCTGGCGTTGGCCGATATTGGCGAGTTTGTCGATGTGACACGTGAAGAACTCGAAGAGATCGTGCGTGCCACTGAAAAACATGCGTTGCGGCGCAGCATGGGCGATATCACGGCGGCTCAGATCATGTCGCGGGATTTACAGTGTGCCACCCCGGACACTTCGGTCGCGCAGGCGTTGAAAATGTTGACCTCGCATCACATCAAGACGCTGCCGGTTCTGGATGAGGATAGGCACCTTGTTGGCATCGTCAGTTTGATTGATTTGCTTGGGCATCCACTCAATACCAAACGATTCGGTGTGCTGGGCCGATTGGGCCTGAGCCGCAGAGTAATGCTGGGGCAGGTGATGAGCCGCCCCGTCACCTGCGTGCAGGGCGATGCGCATGTCGTCGAACTGATTCCGTTGTTATCAGGGTTGGGGCTGCATTGCCTGCCGGTCATGGAGAGGGGGGAGTTGATCGGCATCGTGACCCAGACCGACCTGATTGCAGCGCTTCATCGGGATTTGATCATGCACCTTGGCTGACCATGACTAGATGATCGGGTCCCAGCGTTGCGACCAGTCACTGTCCGCCTTGACGATGTCTCGTAACAGCTCGAACGCCGACTGCAACGTCGGCGAATCGCGATCACGCGAGTAAACCAGATAGGTGGGGTACGTGAACTCTGGCGCCCTCGGCACGCGCTCTAACACGCCACTGTCCAGATAACTCTGGACCACCCGGGTACGGAAATAGCCGGCACCCCCATTTTCAAGAATGTAGTGCAGCGCCAGCGGCCCCAGATTGAAGCTGATCGCCGCTTTGGCCTGGTCTGGAAGCGCCGCATCATGTTGCTTGCGGAAGTCGTCACCCCAGTCGACATACACGTAGGGCTCCGGGTTGGATGTCAGGCGCACCTGAATCAGTTTCTCTTCAAGCAATTGCTCGACTTGCAGACCCGGCCAGTAGGTTGGCTGATAGACCAGTGCGGCATCCAAGACACCCAGTTCAAGTTGTTGCAACAGCTGCTTGCCGTCCCCTATCTCTGCGCGCAAGGCGTGGGTCGGGATTTTCTCGCGTAGCTGTTGCACCCAGCTCAGCATCAGCGGGTTGCACAAACTGACTTCACCACCGATGTGCAGCACATTGCGGTAGCCCTCAGGCAGAGGAAGGTCCCGACGCGCCGCTTCCCAGGTCTGCACCAGTTGATTGGCATACACCACGAACGCTTCGCCATCAGCCGTCAATTTGGCCCCGGCCCGGTTGCGGATGAACAGCGTGCAGTTGAGATGACTCTCAAGCTTCTGCACGCGGGCGGTGATGGCCGTCTGCGTGACATGCAGTCGTTCGGCGGCAGCCACAAGACTGCCGTAACGCGCGATCTCTACAAAGGTTCGAGCCAGGTCGATGTCCATGTGCACTCACTTCAAATCATAAGTCTCGATTGTAGAGAGATCCGCTGGGCGCAGGGAGCCCGGGAATGGCGGATTAACGGGAAGTCGCGGTGCAAGGCGTATCGACCACCTGCGTTGTTTCGTCCAAAAGCTTCTTCGTTCTGTCCAACCTGTCGCCGAGGGCCCTGCGCACACTGGCGTCATGGCTGCTATGGCGCCGCTATCTGTCAGGAGAGAACCATGAGCGATTACGTGATTGCACCCGTTACAGCCCCATCCTTGGCCGTCCAGGGCACATCGAGCCGGTTCCCCATTCGCCGGGTGTTTTGCGTGGGCAGAAACTACTCGGAGCATGCTCGGGAGATGGGCCATGACCCTGACCGCGAGCCGCCGTTTTTCTTTATGAAACCGGCCGATGCCGTGATCCCGGCCGAAGGCGATATTGCCTACCCGCCGCTGACCGAGGATCTGCACCATGAGATCGAACTGGTGGTAGCGATTGGCAAGGACGGTGTCGACATTGCACCTGAAGACGCCTTGAGCCATGTATGGGGCTATGCGGCGGGCGCCGACCTGACGCGTCGTGATATTCAGGCCCAGGCCAAAAAAATGGGCCGGCCATGGGATTGGGCCAAAGGCTTCGACGGCTCCGGGCCAAGCAGCCCTTTGGTGCCGGTCAGCACTGCGGGCCATCCGGAAAAAGGTGCGATCTGGCTCAAGGTCAATGGTGTCGAGCGCCAGCGCGGCGATCTCAGCGATCAGATATGGTCGGTCAAAGACGTGATCAGCTATATCTCGCAATCGGTAACACTCAAAGCGGGCGACCTGATTTTTACCGGCACGCCGGCCGGTGTCGGCGCGCTGCAGGTGGGTGATGTGGTCAACGGCGGCATCGAGGGGATCAGCGAGTTTACCTTCACCGTCAGCGCTCGCTGAGGCAGCCCGCCAGGCGACTCGTCACGACAACAATTCGCTGGGCCTGACCGCCACGCTGAAATACCCTGTGGCGGTCAGCTCAACGTGAAGTCAGGGTGAGTCAGCCATGCCAACAATGTCCCGTGTGCCCACCTACGGTATGCAGCAACGCAGCGACCGGGCGGACTTTTATATCCGCGACAAGTCAGCTCGACCGGCGCTGACGACGCCTCATCGACATGAATATTTCCAGATCCAGATCAATCTGGGCGGCGATACCGTGCAGCACATTGGCGGTGCTATTCGACCCTTCCCGCGCAATACCCTGGCGTTCATCCTGCCCCATCGTCTGCATGTCATCCCGCATCCGGAGAATGGCAATTTCGTGCTGATCAATTTCTCCCAGGAATTCCTCCTGCACCACATGCCCTGCGACCCGATGGACCTGGAAGACATACCCCTCGCCCAAGCGCCCGAGCTGGCACCGTTCCGCTTTCAGGAGCACCTGGACTTCATCCTTGAAGATGCAGATTTCGCTGAGGTTGAAGTGCTGCTGCAAAAGATGCGCGAGCTTGATCGGTCCCGTCAGTTAGGCACCGGCTTGATGCTCAAGGGGTGTCTGCTGCAGTTGATCGGTAACGTGTGCACTGTGTACGAATCGCAGCTGTTGGCGTTGTCAGCCAGCAAGGCGGAAAAACGTGGCCGACGTGACGCGCTGGGGCGGGTGTCCACCTACATTCGCGAACACATTGCCGACGCCTCCATGACTCTCAAGGACGCCGCAGCTGCGGCTTTTCTGTCGCCCAACTACCTGACGCACCTCCTGCGCAAGGAAACCGGCAGCACGTTTTCGGAACTGGTCCTGGATCGACGCATGCGCCTGGCGCGTACTCACTTGATCAACAGCACCAAACCCATCAGCCACATTGCCCAGGTGTGCGGCTTTGCCGACGAAGCCTATTTCTCCCGGCGGTTTCGCAAAGCGAACGGCCTGCCGCCGGGGCAGTTCCGACGTCAGCATCCGGGCGTGTAGCGGCGTCAACTTGAACGTTGGCTATGCTCATTCTGCAGCCGAAACCTGGCAGACGGTTTCAGAGCGGTTGCCTGATAGGCATTATAAACGTGGAGAATCTGACGATGTATTGGCTGAAACAGCACCCTCAATCGGAAGGATCATCTCGAATGACGAAGAAACCGCTAAAGACGCCTAGCGCCGCCGAGTGTCGAACGCGCCTGTCGGATGAAGCCGTCTCAGCCGCCGATCAAGCCTATGCGCCGTACTCGAAGTTTCACGTGGGCGCTGCGGTACTGGGATCATCGGGAACGATCTATCGCGGCGCCAACATCGAAAACGCCAGTTATGGGTTGGGCATTTGCGCGGAACGCGTGGCGCTGGCCAATGCACGAATGGCTGGGGAACTAAACATTGCGGCTATAGCGATTGCCTGTGTGAGCGCTGCACACGACTCACCGCTCAATGAAAGAGTGCCCTGCGGCGCCTGTCGGCAGTGGATTCAGGAACTGGCACCTGATGCGCAGATTTTTATTGTCGGCGAGGAAGCGAGTTACTCCATCGCTCAGCTGTTGCCGCATGCGTTCACACTGCGCAATTGACAGCGAAGGTGGCGTGTCAGGTATACCGCGAAAGCAGATCAATCGTTGCCGTTATGGACTCAATAAAGAATTTAGGGATTCGCTGTTATCGGGGCCGTTGAAAGTTTCTGGGCATGACCAAATGGGTGAAGTCCGCGCGATCGAACTGGCAGGGCATCCCTTTTTTATCGCCACATTGTTTCAGCCGGAAAGAGCCGCTCTAGCAGGTGTTACCCCTCCGTTGGTTTCGGCGCTCATTCGGGCGTGCGCACTCTATGCTTCCAGCAAGGTCTGCGAGAGAGGACTGAACCAATGATTGCCCTGATTGCCGAGGCCGCGCAGTCACCGCCTTGAAGGCCACTGTCTGTCGATGACAAGCAGTGGCCAGTGGTTTATGGCATGACCGGCGGGATGTACGCCAACGTGGTGCCCAACGCCCACAGCAGGAACAACACCAACGGGGTGTGGACCAGCAGCTGTACAAACGAGAACCCGATCAGGTCACGCGCCTTCAGGCCCAGAACGCCCAGCAACGGCAGCATGTAGAACGGGTTGATCAGGTTCGGCAAGGCCTCTGCAGCGTTGTAGATCTGCACCGCCCAGCCCAGGTGATATTTCAGGTCATTGGCGACCTGCATCACGTAAGGCGCTTCGATGATCCACTTACCGCCGCCTGACGGAATGAAGAAGCCCAGCACCGCCGAGTACACGCCCATCAGCAGCGCGTAAGTGTCGTGCGAGGCGATCTGGGTGAAGAAGGTCGAAATGTGGTGGGCCAGGGTTTGCGCATCGCTGCCTTTGACCGTGGTCATCAGTGCCGCAATCGAACCGTAGAGCGGGAACTGGATCAATACGCCCGTGGTGGTTGGCACTGCGCGAGACACCGCATCGAGGAAGCTGCGCGGCCGCCAGTGCAGCAGGGCACCGGTCATGATGAACAGAAAGTTATAGGTGTTCAGCCCGGAAATGGCGGTGATCGCCGGTTTGGTCGAGAACTCATGGAACAACCAGCCTGCGGCCAGCAGCACTAACAGAATGATCAATATCGGGCTGTACTCAAGCCACTCACCAGGGCGTGAGCGCTTGGGTATTGCCGGCAGGCTGAAACTCGGGTCGACACCGCAGGCCGCTGCATCCTTGGCGCTGGAGGGGCCGGGTGCAGTGGCGTAGGCGATGATCAGCGAGACCACGATCAGGATCGCCAACATCACGCCTGACTGCCAGAGGAAGATGGTTTGAGTGAAGGGGATCATGCCGGTAATCGCCAGGATCGACGGCGGCAAGCTGGCCGGGTTAGCTTGCAGTTGCGCCGCCGAAGACGAAAGCCCCAACGCCCAGACCGCACCCAGGCCCAGATAGGCCGCCGCACCGGCGGCACGGTAATCCATGCGTAAATCGGTGCGTCGAGCCAGCGCACGAACCAACAGGCCGCCAAACACCAGCGACAACCCCCAGTTCAGCAAGGAGGCAACCATGGAGATCAATGCCACCCAGGCCACTGCTGAGCGGCCGTTCTTAGGGATGCGCGCCAAGCGGTCGATCAGGCGTACCGCGGGTGGCGAACTGGCCACCACATAACCACCAATCACCACGAAAGCCATCTGCATGGTGAACGGGATCAAACTCCAGAAGCCGTCGCCAAACGCGGTGGCGGCCTCAGTCGGCTTGGCACCCATGGCCATGGTCGCAACGGCCACGATAACCACCGCCAGCACGGCGAACACCCAGGAATCAGGGAACCAGCGTTCAGCCCAATTGGCGCAACGCAGGGCAAAGCGGGCATAGCGGCTGTCTTCTATATCGGCGGCCATGAGTCCTACCTTTTTTTGAATTTATTATTGAGTGGCTAAGGATGTAGCCCGTTCTTGTCAGGGGGGCGTTATAAAACAACAAACCCCTTCAAGTACTGAAGGGGCAGGATGGCACAACGTGATGGCATCGTCTGATTACATCTGGAAAATTTTGCTGCCTTGTTCGCAGGCAAGCCTGCTCCCTCACAGGCTGCACAGGGATATGCGGTTTACTGTGGGAGCAGGCTTGCCTGCGAATAGGGTTTAAAACGTCATTTCCACGACATCGTCCGGCACGATCAATTTACCGGCGGTCTTGGCGATGATTTCTTCAATGCTGACCCCCGGTGCACGCTCGCGCAGGATAAAGGCGCCGTCGGCAATTTCCAGGTAAGCGAGGTCGGTCAGCACTTTGCGGATGCAGCCGGCACCGGTCAGCGGCAGGCTGCAGCGCGCCAGCAGTTTGGATTCACCGTCTTTGGACGCGTGGGTCATGGTGACAATGATGTTGTCGGCACCGGCCACCAGGTCCATCGCGCCGCCCATGCCTTTGATCAACTTGCCGGGGATCATCCAGGAGGCGATGTTGCCCTCGACGTCGACCTCGAAAGCACCCAGTACGGTGAGGTCAACATGACCGCCACGGATCATGGCAAAGGATTCGGCGGAGGAAAAAATCGAGGCCCCTTTGCGCGCGGTCACGGTTTGTTTGCCAGCGTTGATCATGTCGGCATCGATGGTTTCTTCGGTGGGAAACTCGCCCATACCGAGCAGGCCGTTTTCCGACTGCAGCATCACGTCGATATCGGTAGGCACGTAGTTGGCGACCAGGGTCGGAATGCCGATGCCCAGGTTGACGTAAAAACCATCTTTCAATTCACGTGCGACGCGCTGTGCCATTTGTTCGCGGGAAAGTGCCATGGTCAGGATCTCTTATTGTTCGGAGCGAGAGTGTTCTAAACGAGAAGACTCTTTGAGTGCAGCGAAAGAACGGCCTCAGGCCTTCTTGACGGTGCGCTGTTCGATGCGTTTCTCGAAGGTGCCCAGGATCACGCGATCAACATAAATACCGGGGGTGTGGATCTCACTTGGCAGCAGTTCGCCGGGTTCGACGATTTCTTCGACTTCGACCACGGTGATCCTGCCGGCAGTGGCGACGACCGGGTTGAAGTTCTGCGCGGTATGGCGGTAAACCACGTTGCCGAAATGGTCGGCTTTCCAGCCTTTGACGATGGCGAAATCACCCGTGATCGCCTCTTCAAGGATCACGTTGCGCCCATTGAACTGGCGGGTTTCCTTGCCGTCAGCGACAGGGGTGCCATAACCGGTGGCGGTATAAAAAGCGGGGATGCCGGCACCGCCAGCGCGCATTTTTTCGGCCAGGGTGCCTTGCGGGGTCAGTTCGACTTCCAGCTCGCCGCTGAGCAGTTGGCGTTCGAACAGGGCGTTCTCGCCGACGTAAGACGCGACCATTTTGCGGATCTGATGGTCTTCGAGCAGCACCCCGAGACCGAAGCCGTCGACACCGCAGTTATTGGAAACAACGGTGAGGCCTTTGACGCCACGACGTTTGATTTCCGCGATCAGGTTTTCAGGGATGCCGCACAGACCGAAACCACCGGACAGCACCGTCATGTTATCGGTCAGCCCTTCCAGTGCTTCTTCGTACGTTGCCACTCGTTTGTCGAGCCCAGCCATGGTGATCCGCCTTTTGTAGTTGTTGACCGACAAGCAGGCTGTCGGAGAGCGTTCGTTGCATCTTCGCTTGCCTTCAATGATTTGTTAATTTTGTTTTTCTGATGGATTGATAAGAAAACTAAATATATAAACCTCAAACAGCTCGGCGCTTCACTTTGCTGTTGGGCAACGAGGGACGTTTTTTTGTGGGAGGGGGTGGGCGGCATTTTTTGTCAGGCGAGGGGGAGCGCAAAGAAATCGATAGCAACTATCGAGCACGATGATTTTTGTTCATTGGGGGCGACGAGTAGCCTTGGCTCATTCCGAAACGAACCTTGTGAACATGCTTATGAACCGCTTGCTGCCCCTTGCCTTGTTGCTCACCGCTGCCGTTCTTTCTGGATGTGCCAGCCACTCTCCGGAACTGCGTCCTTACACCGCCGAAGAGACCCGCGAACTGGCGCTCGAAGACTTGAACCGTCGTGGTTTGTCGTTTGACGAATACCAGGCCAAGAAAGCCCAGCTGATCAGCTCGCCGCAAATCGTCCACGAATTCGACAACCGTGGCGAGATGAACGCCGCTCATGGCGTCGCTGCCCCGGATCGTCAGGGTTGAGGGTGCCTACACAATCGGCTTCGCTGCGTTAACGACTCGTAACTGTACTGTCCGAAGTTTCACTTAACTGTCCGTGGGTTTTCAGCAACCCCTGCGATAGGGTGGGTCCTGACTGTTTTTATCCTGGACCGACTCATGACGCTGACTGTTGATCTGCTGCTGGCCTTCGCCTTATTTGCTTTTGTTACCTCTGTTACACCGGGGCCTAACAACACGATGTTGTTGGCGTCGGGTGTGAACTTCGGTTTCAATCGTTCTATCCCCCATATTCTCGGTATCAGCTGTGGCTTTTTTGTCCTGGTGCTGGCGGTCGGTCTTGGCTTGGGCGCGGTGTTCCAGGCGTATCCACTGCTGTACAGCGTGCTGCGTTACGCAGGCGCGGCCTATTTGCTTTATCTGGCCTGGAAAATTGCCACGTCAGGGCCTGTCACCCATGAACTAAACAGCGAGGCTCGCCCGCTCGGTTACTGGGGCGCCGCCGCTTTTCAATGGGTCAACCCTAAAGCCTGGGTCATGGCCGTGGGGGCGATTAGTACCTACACCCCCTTGCAGGGTTATTTCAGCAATGTATGGATCATTGCGGCCGTGTTCGCCTTGATCAATGCCCCAACGGTCAGCATCTGGGCCGGGTTCGGCAGCCTGCTGCGCACGGTCTTGCGTAACCCGCGTTGGCTGCGAGTATTCAACGGCTCGATGGCGCTGTTGCTGGTGCTGTCGTTGTATCCCCTGTTGTTCGAGCATTAATCCCGATCAGGCTGTGTGAAAACTACTGCAGGCTGGGCGACTTCGGTGCTACGCACACAATACTGCGTTAAAAACAGGCTGCAACACTGCGTGTTCACAATGCCAGTTTCAAATGGCCACCGGGCAGCGAGTGCCGGGCCTGGACCCTTCGCAGCAGTCCATGATGGAAATGCTCCAGCCCTTCATGCAGGCGTTCGGTGAGGATTTCGTCGAGTTCGCCACCCTGCGGGTTGTCGCTGTAGCTGATCTGGGTATCGATGGCGAAGATACCGTGCAGTACTTCCTGGCATTTGAGCGCCGAGAGCACCGGTTTCAGCGCGTAGTCCACCGCCAGCATGTGCGCAATGCTGCCGCCGGTGGCCAGTGGCAGAACAACCTTGCCGTGTAACGCACGCTCGGGCAGCAGGTCAAGCAGGGTCTTCAGTGCGCCGGAAAATGACGCCTTGTACACCGGCGTGCCTATGAGCAGGCCATCGGCCTGTCTGACTGCCTCGATAAAGTCGATGACCTGCGGGCTGTCGAAGCGCGCGTAGAGCAGGTCTTCTGCCGCAAAGTCACGAATTTTGAGGGCCTGGACGTTCACGTCATGGGCTTGCAGCCAATGACGCGCATGTTCCAGAACCACCCCGGAACGGGATTTCAGGGCAGGGCTGCCTGAGAGAGAAACTACCAACATGTTGTATGTCCTTGGGTCAATGTCACCCGCCATGCAGATGGCTTCGGTCCGGTCATCGGTTACTCAAGAACAAAGCAGCATGCGTGCCAGTATCGAATTAGTAGTTAACCATATGAAATTAAACGATTTTTATAAAGTAAGTGTTTGTGGGGTCGGCGGCTGACTGTTGCTGCAGTGACACAGGGTGCATCAACTGTTGATGAGCTGTTGATGGCGCAACAGTGGTCAGTTGTTAAATCGCAGGCAAAAAAATCCCCGCACTCGGTGGAGGCGGGGATTTTTTTTGCCTGCGATTTAGTTTTTGAATGCAGCGCCGGTGGCGACCACGCTGGCCGATGGCAGCAAATTGCTGATGTAGCGGTTCCAGCGGGTGATATTGGCCGGGCCGACGAACACCACATCCTGTGCCTCGAGTTCAAACTCACGGGCCAGCACGAAGGCGGTCGGTTTATCCGCATTGAGGTGGTAAACCGTGGCACCTGTCAGGCCATTGTTAGTCACACTGCGGATCACGTAGACCGCATTGCCATCGGCAGAGTCCACGGCGAGGCCACCTGAATTACCGAGGGCTTCCATCAACGTCAGGCTAGAGGTGCTGAAAGAAATGACCTGTGGACGTACGACTTCTCCCAGGACATAGATCTTGTTCTGCGAGTTGCTGTTCAAGTGCAGGTAGTCGCCATTCTTGAGGAAGATTTTGCTCAGTTGCGAACCTTTGCGGTTGAGTGCGTCGATATCGAGCACGTACTCCTTACCGTCACGAGTGAGCGTCAACCCCGCCAGGTTGGCGTCGTTCAGATCCAGTCCGGCGGTGCTGATGGCTTGCACCAGACTCAGCGGAATATTGGTGATGGGTTGTGTACCCGAGGTCTTGAACGCGCCTGCCAGTAATATGGTTTGGCTGTTGTAACGGTACACTTTGACGTCGACCTTGACCTCTGTGTACTGCGGCAGCAAGCCCATCCTCAGTTGCTCACGTATCTGGGCAACGGTTTTGCCGGCAGCCTGGATCTTACCGATATAGGGGAAAAAAACGGTGCCGTCGCTCAGTACTTCACGGCTGTTGGCATCGAGCTGAGCCATGGACCCCGGCGCTGTCAATTCGGGGTGTTCAAAGACGGTCACCAATAAGGTATCACCTGCACCAACGACGTATTCGGGTGTGCGGTAGTTCAACAGTTCAGGCGGCAGCACTATGGCTTTGCTTGCGGCATGCTGTTGCTGCACGGATTGAGGGGTAATGTCGACGAGTTTGACTTGAGGGGCGTCAGGGGCATTGTCTTCTACTTCGCCTAGCGTCAGATGCTGCCCAGGAGCAAATGCGCAGCCTTGCAAAATCAGGCTAGAAAACAGTACAACAGCGAGGGTACGCTTCATATTATTCTTCCTTCCGAAAGGTGCACGGTGCACCACAGTGATTTCATTGCATCCCTTACCAACACCGGTACTGCGTTATTGCGATCGCACACGCCCCAGCGCGCCTCCTCAATGAGCCTGGCTGTGCAAAGAGTAGATGATTTACTTAGAATGCGTTTTTGTTGAGAAAGCCCTTGAACAGGGTCAGCAGAATGATTTTGATGTCCAGCCAGATCGACCAATGCTCGATGTATTCGAGGTCGAATTCGACGCGCTTCTGCATCTTGTCCAGGGTGTCGGTTTCGCCACGCCAGCCATTGATCTGCGCCCAACCGGTGATGCCGGGTTTGACCTTGTGCCGCAGCATGTAACCGCTGACCTGCTTGCGGTATTGCTCGTTGTGCGCCACCGCATGAGGCCTCGGGCCGACGATGGACATGTCGCCGCGTAATACGTTGAAGAATTGCGGCAGCTCGTCAAGCGAGGTGCGGCGCAGAAAGGCGCCGAGTGGTGTGATCCGCGGATCGTTACGTGTGGCCTGACGGACGATATCGCCGTTCTCCTGCACGCTCATGCTGCGAAATTTCCAGACCATGATTGGCCGTCCATCCAGACCATAACGACGCTGCCGAAACAGCACGGGGCCGGGCGATGTGAGTTTGATCGTGGCGGCAATCAGCACCAACGGTAAGGCGATCATCACCAGAATCAGACTGGAGAACACGATGTCTTCCAGGCGCTTGACCACACGCCAGGCGCCGTCCAACGGCGAATCGAAGATGCTGATACTGGTCAAGCCATTGATGCTTTGCGTGCGTGCGTGCAGCAGCTCGAACATGAACATATCCGGAATCAGATAGACCGAGGCGGTGGTGTCGCTCAAGCCTTTGACCAATTCGCACAGATGCGGCTGATCGAGCGCCAGGGTGATGTAAATCTTGTCGATGCGACCTTCACGCGCATGGCTGATCAATTGTTCCAGATTGCCCAGTACCGGCACCTGTAGACCAACGATTGCGTGGTCCATCTGCCGAGGTTCCTCTTCGTAGAAACCGAGCAGGTTCATGCCCATCCAGGGTGCGCTGGAAATCGACATGGCCAAGCGTTCGCCACATTGCCCGGTGCCGACAATGGCCACCCGACGCGTGTTGTGGCCGCGGCGTCGCAGCGCCTGCAACAGGCTGCGGATCAACAGTCGATAACCACACAGCACTATCAGCACCAGCGCGAACCAGGCCATCTGGCTGTTGTTGGGCACATTGGCGTGGTTTAACAATGCGTAGTTCACGGACAGCAGGATGATGAACGTCAACGACCAATAACTGAAGACTTTGGTCAGCTCGCGCAGAATGCGTTCGCCACGCCAGGAGCCATACAGCTGGTGGTACTCACCGAGCCAGTGGAAGACCAGCACCGAGAGTATGATCAGGAACCAGGGTTCGGCTCCCATGGGCGTGCCTTTGAGGCGGTTCAACCAATAGCCGCACAGCACGATGACGGCCAGGTCGAGTAAACGGTGAGCCACGGATAGCAGCGACTGATGCGCGTGCAGAATACCGCGAAATTGAGTGCTCATAAGCTGTGCTCGCTCAGAGTGATTTGATCGGAACTACACGCGCGCTGTGATCGGCGACGGCCACTGGCGCAGTGAGTACCGCTGCGGCCACGGGCTGAGGATTGCGTGAAGGGTGAGCGGCACTCAAGCGTGCTTCTACGAAGCTTTTGATTTCCCGCTCGAAGCGCTCACCGGAAAAACGTTCGGCGTTGTTGCGACAGGCTGTGGCGCTGATCCGTGGTTTGGCGTTTTCGAATTCGTCGATGGCGGCCATCAGCGACGCGGCCGTTTGATCAGGGTAGAAAACGCCAGTCGGCGAGGGATGGTCGAGGCCACAGATGGTTTCAAGCACTCCACCTTTGGCATAGGCAATCACCGGGGTACCACAGGCTTGCGCTTCGACCGGGCTGATGCCGAAGTCTTCCTCGGCGGCAAAGACAAAGGCCTTGGCGTTGCGCATGTGTTCCTGTAACACGGCAAACGGTTGATAGCCCATTAGCGTTACGTTCGGCGCATGGATGGCTTGGGCTTTGGCCATTTCCGGACCATCGCCGATCACGATCAGACGTTTGTCCGGCATCGCCGCGAACGCTTCGATGATCATCGGCATGCGCTTGTAGGGCACCATGCGCGAGGCCGTCAGGTAGTACTCCTGCTTGGTTTCTTGCAGGGTAAAACCCACGGTATCCACCGGTGGATAGATCACCGTCGATTCGCGGCGATAGGCTTTGGAAATGCGCCGGCCAATGAAGTGCGAATTGGCGATAAAGTCATCGACCCCGGCGGCGGTGCGTTGATCCCACATGCGGATGTAATGCAGGATCATCCGCGCCAGCTTACCTTTCAAACCCTCGTTCAGCCTGGCTTCGAAAAGGTATTGGTGCTGCAAATCCCAGGCATAACGGATCGGTGAATGCACGTAGCTGATGTGTAACTGGTCTGGGCCGCTCAGCACGCCTTTGGCCACGGCATGGCTACTGGAGATGATCAGGTCATACCCGGACAGGTCCAGTTGCTCGATGGCCAGTGGCATCAGCGGCAAGTATTTCTGGTAATGGGTTTTGGCCTTGGGCAGACGCTGGATGAACGTGGTCTTTGCTGTCTTGCCTCCCAAATGGGCGCGATCCTGGTCGCTGAGAAAGTCGATCACCGAGAACAAATCAGCCTCTGGCCATGCTTTTATCAGCGCAGCGAGTACTCGTTCGGCGCCAGCGTAGGTCACCAGCCAGTCATGGACGATAGCAATTTTCATTGGATTCTCTCGTGTGAGCCCGGGGCTGTGTTCAGGCTTGGGCAGGCTGAGTCTTGGCGTGGCGATTGTTGAGGCGCTTCCCGAGGTTGATAAAAGGCAGTTCGACGCAGCGGTAACACAGGTGGGCGGCGCCCAGCGTCAATGCAGTGGCGAACACGGCAATGAGTAGGGGCGGCAGCTTGAGTCCGCTGAGCAGGTAATGGCTGAGCATCAACATCGACGGGTGTAGCAGGTACAGCGAGTAACTGATTGCACCCAGCCAGAGCAGCAGCGGGTGGGCCAGTTGCATGCTCCGGGTCAACAGCAGGAAGCTGCTGATGGCCAAGGCGTAGGTGAACAGATAGCGGCTCCAGGTTTCGCCGTTGCCCATGTCTTGGTTATAGGCCAGGACGAAGGTCAAGGGCAGCAACAACAGGTAGGCGCTCAGTATCGTAATCAGGCTACGGGTCAATTGGCGGCTGTGTTCGGCCAGCAACCACTGACGCCAGATGGAGCCGAAGAACATCAGCGACAACGCCAGCGGCAGCGCCACTGGCAACTTGCGCTCGGTCACATAGCGCGCGATGGCCATGACCAGCGCCAGCACCAGCAACGCCAGGACGCAACGAGTGCGCAAGACCAGGTCGAAGAGCTTGCCGCCCATGAACAGCAGCAGGCACAAACTGTAGAACACCAGTTCGATAAACAGCGTCCAATACAGGCCGATGACATCGCCGAAGCCCAATGCGGTCTGCATCATGCTCAGGTTGGCAATGATCTGCGGCCATGGCGGAAACACCCCGTTGGTCAGTTGCAACATGCATAAGAACACCATCAGGGACAGCCAGTACGCCGGGTACAACCGCATCACGCGCGAAATCACAAAGCATCGCGCGCCGTCAGGGCCAGGTCGCAGACTGAATGGAATCACGATGCCGCTGATCATGAAGAACCACAGCACCCCCAGCTTTCCCGGATCAAGTAGATGGTCGAGCAGCCAGACACTGCCAAACAACGGCACGTACATATGCGTGAACACCACCAAGAGCGCAGCGATGCCGCGTAAAGCGTCGAGATAGGCCAAGCGTTTCATGGGAATGCCTCACGACTTGCTGGATGACGATTTCACAGGGGGGTTCTCATTGGCTGCCTGCTGGGTCGCTTCCTGCCGGGTCAATCCAGGGTCATTGGTTTGCGCGAGCAGGGCGTCTATGCGTTGTGATACGCGACGGGCCGAGTCCTCCCAGGAAAACCGTGCCACGTTGTTCAGGCCGCGACGGCGCAAAGAATGGCGTAACGGCAGATCGGTCAGGATGCGTTCCATGGCGACGGCGATATGGCCGACATCCACCGGGTCGAAATACAGTGCGCTGGCTTGCAGCACTTCGGGGATTGATGCCGCATTGGCCGCCAGCACCGGGCAACCACAGGCCTGAGCTTCCAGCGGCGGTATGCCGAACCCCTCATACAGTGAGGGGAACACAAAGGCTGTTGCGCCCTGGTATTGGGCGATCAGCTCGGCGTCGCTGAGCCTGCCGAGAAAATGGATGCGGGGGTCACTGCTGACCAGTCGTTTCAGGTTGGGGTCGGAAAAAACTTCGTTCGCGGCACCGACAATGTGCAATTGCAGATGTTCTTGAGCGCGCAACGTGACGAACGCTTCAATCATGCGACTGAAATTCTTGTGTGCGCTGGGTGAAGACACCGCCAGCAGGTAGTGCTGCTTATCGGTGAGCGGCGGACCCGGTTGAAAGGCATCGCTGACAGCATTGGGCACTACAAAAATATTGCGCTCGGGGTAGTTATAGAACTCTGAAATTTCTCCCTTTGAAAAATTGCTCACGGTTAGCAGCGCTTTGATCCGCGTCAGCAGGATCGGGGTCATCACCCGATACAGCGTACGGAACGCACGGGAGTAGCTTTCCGGGTGACGCACGTAAGTGATGTCGTGATGGGTAGCGATCTGGTTGCTGTACAGCAGTGGTGCGGTGCTGCACAACGACACCAGCAACGGACTGCCTTGGCGGCGCAGATACAGCGGCAGGTCCAGCTGTTCCCAGAGGTGACCGCTATTGCGTCCGATGCAGCGCACATCCAGGGCTTTGGCGCTTTCGTGCATCTTGATGCCATGGGGTGCGACAAAGACCACGTCGTCGCGCATCTGCTTGAGGGCCAGGCAAGTCTGCTCAGCGAATCGTTGTACGCCGCGCAATTCCTGAGTAAGAAAACGTGCATTGATCACAATCATCGGAGGCGACCTGAGGGGAGGGTTGAAAGGCCTAGGTAGGTGCTGTTGCCAAGTGCTGTTGCAGACTACCGCCGCAAGGGGCGATCAATGTTGTGAGCTAAAGAGCGCAGGCGTGTTGCCCAGGCTGATAATTTTAGGAAATTCGTTTATCGGGAGCAGTGCCGAGCAGCGACTGTTGTCGCATTGCCAGACGGTACCGCTGTCGAAGCGGCCCTTTTCGGGCTCGCCTGTGTCAATGATCTGTACATCGCCGCGTTGCACGCTGCTGGCGTCAACGTGTATGTGCTGGTTACCGCCTGCGCTCCAGGCCACCAGTATCTGCTCGGGGCCTTTGGAGAAACGCAGCAGGTAAATCGAGCCATCCTCGCGGCTTTTTTCCGGCTCGTAACTGTATTCGCGCAACGTTGGACTGATTGCCTTGAGGGTCTGGTAGGCCGGTTTGGTCTGCAGATTTTGCTCAAGCAGACCTAAATTCTGCTTCAGGTCACTGCGGTCCGTGCCGTCATTGATAAGGTCGTACCACCACATACCTTTGATGTCCGGTACGGTTCTCGCCAAAAAAAAACTGCGGGCCAGGTACGCCGCCTGGGTTCTCTCATCGACCCCGCACTTGCCTTCGTTACTGGGCCAGCCCATTTCAGTCAGGTACAAGGGCACCGGTCTGGCGGCAATCGATCTGAAGCCTGCATCCACCTCTCGCAGCCATTCAATCCAGTGCTCCGGGGTGTGGTTCTCGGCACTGCGGCAGTACACGGACGGGTGCAGCGACAGACCATCCACGTGGGACAGCACATCAGCCTTGAGCAAACGATCAGCAAACCCTGAGTCGATCCCTCGACTGGTGATGGCGCCAGCCAGGATTTTTGCATGTTTGTTTTGCGCCCGGATGTGCTGCACGGTTTCATCAACCAGGGTTGCGTAATCGCGGGAGGAACCGGCATCGGCCGGATTCTCGTGGTCCCACTCATTCCATATTTCGTAGAAATCTACGCGGTCCCTCAGCTTTCGAGTGACGAAACTCGCGTAGTTGCCGAAGGCCGCTCTGACTTGGGGGGCGATGGGTTTTGCATTGTTGTCGTAAAACGGGTTGCCATAGCCCAGTACCAACAACGGGCGCAATCGATGTTCGTGCGCTTTGTTCAACCAGGACTGCCAAGCCGGATCTATATGCAGCTGTCCTCGTCGGGGCTCTGCTGTCGACCAATAGGCGTCATCACGTACCGAGTCGATCCCGGCGTCGCTGATCAACTTCATGACACTGGCCGATGAGCTGCTTTTATTGAGCAGGTGGGTGCCAACGCCAATGATGAAGGGGTCATCACCCATGGCCGAGACACTGAAAAGCAGGCCCGACAGCAATAACGTCAGTTGTTGGCGCGACGTGGTCAGGTTCGGAGTGAGCATGTTTCGTCTCAGTGACGCGGCGGCGGTCCGGAGCGACTGCTCAGGGGGTCACGGGCCGGGTAATACTGGGTGGGACAAAGGTTGACCGTCATGTCGAGCGATTTTATCCAGGAGCGTCTGGTCGAAAATACTTTGGTAACTGTCGAGCATCAGGTCCAGGTTGAGCAGCGACGCGATGCTCGCACGTGCCTGGGCGCCAAGCCGGGTGAGCAGCTCAGGCTGCTGATGCAAGCGCAGCATGGCCAACCCCAGCGAATCCGGCTCATCGGGGCTGCACAGCAGGCCGTTGAGCCGATCCTGAATAAGCTCTGGCAACCCGCCCATGCGGCTCGCGATGACTGGCCGTGAATGAGCGCAGGCTTCAACGGCGACCATGCCGAAGGGTTCTTTCCAGATGGATGGGACCACAGCGACATCGATCTGGCTGTAGAACACGTCCGGCGACTGATACCCGACAAAACTGATGTTCGGCGATGTCACCAGCGCCTTGAGCTGCGCTTCATCATTAAGCTGGCCGCGCCCGGCAATCTGCAACGTGGCGTTGAACGGTAGGCGCTGGAATTGCTCGATCAACCAGCGCACGCCCTTGGCCTCGGAAAGCGTGCCCATGTAGCCAAAACGTAGCGGTTCCCGGGCAGTCAGACCGTTGAGGTGCCGGGGGGGTACTCGCGGGGCGGGGAATGGGCTGCTGTTGTGGACAACATGGGCCTTGGCACTGCGGAAATAACCCTGGTCTAGCAAGGTGTCGAGCATGAAACGACTAACGCCGATCACCGTATCAACCTGAGCCGATCGCTGATCGTGGCCCTTGCGAAACTGTTTGCAACTGAAGCACTGGTGCTCACAGCTTTTGCCCTTTTTGAACAAGGTACTGCGGGGGCAGAGCAGGTACATGTCATGCAGCACCTGGACCATGGGCAAGCCGGCGGCGCTGATTTCATCCCAGACTGAAACGGACCAGCCGCTGAGGTTATGGCACACCACCAAATCAGGTCGCTCGATACTGATCACGTCACGCACGTATCCGCGCATGCTGCGGTTGTAGCGGTCGCGCACATGCCAGCCAAGCCGGCTCAGCCGCCCTGGACGCTGTGCGGTGTGGTGCCAGTAAAAGTTGCGCAGCCCGGCACGATAAACCTTGATCCGGTTTAACGAACCCTCGCTCAGTCCAGGCTCCGGTCCCGTGGCCAATACCACCACTTTGCAGCCACGTTCTTGCAGGCCCTCTACGGTGCGCTGCAGGATGATTTCTGCACCACCGCCAATATGCGGTGGGTAAAGACTGTTGATGAACAGGATTTTCATAATGGATACGACTGATGTAGCCCCAGCACGCCGGATTCACCGTCGTGAATGGCTTTTTCGATCAGACTCAAGCGTTGTTCGGCCCCGCGTCGTTTGGCGACCACCCGCAACAAGCGAAAGAACACCCAGCGGTTCAGGCCGTACAGCAAGGATGACGATGCCCAGATATTTTTGTCGAACCAGGCCTGATTACGGGCACCGTAATATGCGCGCAGGTCTGAGCCCCCCAGCAGGAAGCTTTCGTAAATGTTGCTGGTCTTGGCCTTGATGTTCCATGACTCTTCCAGGTCATCAAGCAGCGCTTCGGGGACCAGGAAAATCCGTCCCCCACCGGCGGTGATGCGCCAGGTGTATTCGCTGTCATCGGCATACAGCAGCAACGCATCCAGCGGCAGGCCGATTTTTTTATACAAATTGCGGTGGGCGAGCAGACCGCCATAGGTCGCGAACGGCAATTGCACCATGCGCTGTTGCGTTTGTTTTGTCCGAGGATGACCCCAAGGCAGGCGGCGCCAGAGCTTGTAGGGCAACTGGGCAATATGGAAACCGAAGAAGCTTGAGCGACGCTGAATGGCAAAGCAGTTGGGCACACCCGCGGCGATATCGGCTTGATGGGTCGGGCGAAAACCCAACACGGCAGCTTTCTCACGGCCATCGATGCGCTCGCGTTTGTACAGGCATTTGTGCAAGGTCGCGATGGCATTGACGGTCGGTGCGTTGTCGTCGTCCATCAACCAAATGTACTCGGCACCGGCGTCCAGCGCGGCCTGGATACCCACCGAGTAGCCTTTGGCCGAACCGGTGTTGTGTTGCAGGTAAATGATGTCGACCTTACCTGGCCAGGCCCGTGCGAGTGACTCGAGTGGCGCCACCGACGCATTGCTGACGATGATGACGCGTTCGATCTGGGGACTGGCCAATGAACGACTGACCAGTGTTTGCAGGTAAGACAAGCGATCACCATAGGTGAGCGTCACCAGCGTTGTTTTAGGGGTCATGGTGAGCTCCATGCTGTTTATAAACAGTCAAAGTCCGAGTCAGAGAGTTCTCAGGCTCGCTCTTCCATTCGCGCCAAACTGCTGATCGGCAAGGTGACCTTCTGTTCACGTTGCAACAAATTGAGCAGAATCACCGCGCGTTCTTCGCCGTCGGTCGCGAGGAAAATCGCCTCGATGTCGCAGAAACTGCCCGCCTTTACGAGTACATGGTCGCCCTGTTGAAACTCCGGCTGTGGCGTAGGCAACAACAGCCGTTGGCGAATCTGCTCGATTAGTTCGTCCCGCACCGGGACCGGATGTGCGCCGAAGGTGACGATACGGGCCACTCCACGGGTAGAGCGGATCGGGTACCAGTTGTCGTTTACCTGATCCATGCGGATGAACAGATAGCCGGGGAACAGTTCTTCTTTGCTGACGGCCCGAGGGTTGCGCTTTTTTGGCGCTGTCGCTTTGAGCGGGCGATAGCATTCGAACTGCTGACGTTGCAGGTGCTCTTGCGCGCGGGCTTCCTGGCGCGGCTTGGTCTGGATCAGATACCAGCGTGCGGGGCTTTCCATGTAAGGCATATGTTCACTCCACTGCAATCCAAGTTTGACTGGGTAGTACAACATCAGGTGTTCAGCCGGTGGCGCTCTTGAGCTCATAGTCGTCTTGCACTGCAGCGTCGTAGACCGAGTAGCACGACAGCAAATGTTGAACCTGCTCGACGCAGTTGAACATCAGTACATCGATGATTGAGAGATTAGCAACGAAAGGCTCTTTGTATTGCCGATAGGTGATCGGATTGATTTTGAAGAAGCCCAGCGACAGGTTATGCCGTGCAAAAAACTCAGCGTCATACAGATCGACCCCGCCAATGGGATTGAGATAACGCTCGCAAGCAAAATTTTTCACGATCCGTACCACCCGGTCCTGTTTGTCGGTTGGGATACCGATATCCAGATCAGCGCTGCGAAGAATAGGTGTGTCAATGTGCAGGTAGGCGCACATTTCCCTGATCGAGTGTTCGATGTAAGGCGCCAGCTTCTGTTGCGGGAAGAGGATCAAACGCTCCAGCAAGGGCATGACTTGCGCGAAATAGGGAGCTTTGCAATAACTTTGAGTGATCAGGTTAATCAGGCGTTGAGCCTCCTCGATGAAGCCATCGCTCAGATAACGCTGGTTGATCGGCAAGTCGAATCGATCCCGTTTCAGCGGAAAGGTGATTAGTTTGGCTTCGCCGTTATAAAGGATGCGGTTGCGGTTGACCCAACCCGACCTGATGTACTGCAAGTCATCGCCAAGGACGAAGACATCGGTTGAGGCAATCAGTTGAAAGTAGCCCAAATAGGGAAACAGGTATGGCTGCATCATTGCGATTGTGTTGGCCATGGTCATCTCCTTGATTTCAGTGAGATCCGTGTTGTCACTTTCGAACAGGGCTGTAGTCATATCCATAGGCTGCGCAGTCGTAGGCAGAGGTCGATGCCTTGCGCAGTACACCGTTAAAAATGGCGCCTTTGATCACCACACCGTTTTGTCCCAGACGGCGTTTGCAGGCTTCGATTTCCTTGACCGTGCTCAGGCCGAAGCGGGTGACCAGCAAGCATGTGCCCGACTGGCGTCCGACCAGCGTGGCATCGGTCACTGCGAGAATGGGGGGCGTGTCGATAATCACCAGGTCATAGAGCGGCGACAAGTCGCTGAGCAGCTTGTTGAAGTTGTCGTGCATCAACAACTCCGACGGGTTGGGTGCCGTGAAACCGCAGGAGATGAAATACAGATTCGGCACTTCTGTGGCGTTCACCACTTCGTGGCTGGTCAGGCGAGCGGCCAGCGTGTCGGACAGGCCGTATTTGGGGTGCAGGCGGAATACCTTTTGCAGATAGCCCTTGCGCATGTCGGCGTCGATCAGCAGCACACGCTTGCCCGTCTGGGCAATGATCACCGCCAGGTTGCTGGACACGAACGACTTGCCCGCGCCCGGTGTCGGGCTGGAAATCATCAGTACGTTGTTGCGTGCTTCGAGCATCGCGAAGTGCAGGCTGGTGCGCAGACTCCGCAGCGACTCCACGGCCAACTCGGTAGGTTCGGAGACGCTCAGTAATTTCGACCCTGTGGCCGCAGAACGATCCTTGTTTTTTTTCGCCAGACGCTCTTGTTTCCGCGAGTACGGGAGTGAGGCGTAGACCGGCATGCCGAGATTTTCGATGATGTCAGGGTTGTCCACACCGCGATAAAACGCTTGGCGCAGGAACACCGCGATGACCGCCACCACTGCGCCAAGCAGCGTTGCGATGAGCACGATCAGTTTGCGCAAGGGTTTGGCCGGTTCTTCGATATTGACGTCAGCGTTGTCGATGATCCGTACGTTACCGATGCTGCCTGCGCGAAGGATGTCCTGTTCCTGACTCTTGTTCAGCAACAAGGTATAGGTCTGAGTGGTGACTTGCATGTCGCGGGTCAGGCGCAGCAACTCTTGTTGAGTGACCGGCAGCGCCTGGATTTTCTTCAACAGGACTTGTTTTTGCGCTTCAAGTTGGTCCATCTGAGTGATCAGTGCGCGATAGGTTGGGTGTTCACGGGTATACAGCCGTTCGACCTCGACTCTTTTGAGCTTCAGTTCGGAGAGCATAGAGTCGAGTTTGACCACTTGGTCGAGCACCGATTTGGTTTCGATGCTCAGGTCCACGGATTTGGCACTGGTCTGGAAAGCGTTCAGGGCTTGCTCTGATTGTTCCAGCTGCTTGCGTACCAGCGGCAGTTGCGAGCGCAGAAACTCCAGGCGTTGTGCGGCTTCGGCAGAGCTGCGTTCAACGTTCTGGCGCACGTAAAGGCGGCTGATTTCATCAAGAATAGTTTTGGCCTGGACGGGGTTGGTGTCCTGAATGGACATGTAGATGATGCCTGAATCCTTGCCTGCTTCACTGATGTTCAGACGGCTCTGATATTCCAGCGCGCTGGTCAGGGTACGTTCTTTGGTCAGTTGGAACTCGGTGCCGGGGCGCGCCAGGAGCGTGGCCACCTGAATCTTCACGCCGTTACCTTCAACGGTTTGATTGGTCTGGCCTTTGAGCAGCAGCTGATGGTTTTTGTCGTACAGAGAGAACGAGCCTGTTTCGTTAGCCACCAGCGTCAACTGTTCACCGAGCAAGGCATCGGGAACCTCCAGTTGGAATACGCTGATACGTTCGCCACCCCAGGCGTAGTTCTTCAGGTCAAATACTGGCTCAGCGAATCCACCCGCACTTTGCGGCTTATAGGTGCGGGCCATATATGTGCCGAATACCGGGAAGTAACGGGGCGTCTGGACAATGTTGAGCTTGAGGTCGTCGACCACTCGGCCCAGCACGGCCCGCGACTTGATCAGTTCGATTTCGGTGGCGGCCTGAGACACTGACAAGGGCTTGCTGCTGACTTCCGGAGTTGCTTCGATGCCGATTTTCTTCGGCTCGATCTGAATCATCGCGTTGGCTTGATAGACCGGCGTGGCAAGCAGGGCATAGGCCACGCCGAGCAGGAAAAAGAAGCTAACGATCGAGGCGATCAGACCCTTATGGTCAAACAATGTGCGCAAGATAGTTGCCAGATCGATCCGGGTGTCCTGGAAATAATCCAGGGAAGAGCGGTTCATAATGGTCATTTATCTTGTTACTCCTGACTGAAGATAAGGGAGCCAGTCATCCACACAACGCGAAAGGTGCTCGAAGGTCTGTTCGAAGGCTAATTTCGGGCGCCGGTAGGGGTCGGCTATTTCCAGCTCGTGTTGCCATTTACCGATCAGAAACACTTTGCCGCGTACTTCTGGAGCCAGCTTCAAAATGCTGTGCATCTGTTCTTGTTCCATCAGCAGAATCAGGTCGGCCTGATGCAACATCTGCCGATCGACTTGACGCGCTCGATGCTGGAAAGTTGGCACTTTATGAATCGTCAGGACTTCACGGGCCAGAGGGTCCATCGACGCGGTCAGCATGGCGTGAGTCCCTGCCGATGAAATCTGCACACCGGACGCCAGGACGCGTTGGCGAAATATCGCCTCAGCCATCGGGCTGCGGCAGATGTTGCCGACGCAGATCACCAGCAGGTTATTGAACATGACCTTTACTGCCCGACAGCGTCAGTAGCAGACGTTTACTGAGATTGACGCTGATGTTACGGGCCACCAATAGCAACGCTTGTACCTTGTGCAGCGGTGTTATGGCTGACAGCGATAAACCAAACACCTGAATCAGGAAGTACTCGTACAGCTCCTGATTACCTATACGGTTGTAGTAGTTGGCCAGGCTGGTGCACGTCTGCAGGCTCATGTGCAATTTTCGTTTGTGCGATCGCATGGAGAAAATGCCTCCTGGGTGCAAGCGGTACATGGCGGGCTTGATCTGGGCGAGGAATTTCCCTTTGCCAAACGCGCCGAGCAGCGACCACCAGCACAGGTCGTTGAGTGGTGCGAGGAGCAATTCCGGCGGCATCTCGTGAAAGACATTGCGAAAGCACACGGTCAGGGTTGAAATCAGCCGCGCCTTTTGCAACTCGATGGCGCTGGCGTCGCGACGTAATTCGCCCTGTAACTGGATGCCTCGTTCACCATTGCTGTCGAAGGAAATGGCGTCGTGGTAGGTCATTGAGTAATCGGGGTGGCTCTCGAGGAAGTCCACCTGGATTTGAAGTTTGCGTGGGTCGGTCCAGTAGTCGTCGGCTTCGCAATAAGCGATGTAGCGTCCACGCGCTTCCTTGAACAGCGCCGGCACACAAGGTTTGCCTAACTGGTACTGGTTAACGCCATGATAAAACGGCCTGATTATCTCCGGATAACGCTCTACATACTGCGCGATGATGTGGGGGGTGCCGTCGGTGGACGCATCGTCGTTAATCAGAATTTCGAAAGGAAAATTCGTCTCTTGCGCCAGGAAGCCATCGAGCGTCTGGGCAATAAACGCTTCCTGGTTGTACGCAGGGCAGACGATGCTCAATAGCGGAGGTTGGGAGGGGTGCTCAGTAACGTTTTTTTGCAAAATGGCATCCATGGCTCAAATACTCGGTTTGCTGAACAAGATGTAAATCTTCATGGCCAGCGGCTTGTAGCTTCCTGCCACCAGTACCAGGGTGATCAGACCGCTGGCAGCCAGGCCCATGAAGGTCGTGAAACGGTCATCACCAGCGATCATGCGGAACAGCGGTTCGCTGACCACGATGCCGGCAGCGGTCATCAGGCTGATACGCAAAATGTCCTGTAACCATTGGCCATGGATGCCAGGGGCCAATCGGTTATGCACGATCGATGGCCAAATAACGAAAGACACCAGGCGTAAACCAAACCAGGCCAGCGCGGCGCCGTAGGCTCCTTGGTAGTGGATTGCCAGGAACATGACCGGCACGGTCACCATCGCTGAAATCACGCTGTACCAGACATGCATCTGCATATTCCCGTGGGCGTATTGCAGGTAGAACTGGAACGCACTGGCGGCCATGATCGCGCTGCCCAATGAATACCAAAGCAGTATCGTATGGCTCCATTGGGCCGCAGCGTGATCACCGGTCCAGGCGTAAATCAGCGGTTCGGCGTGCGCCCCGATGACCGCAGCCAGCGGAAACAGAAAGGTACAGACGAAGCGGTTGGCGGATAGAAACAGGGTATGCATGTCGTCCTGGCGGTCTTCGGCCATCAACACCGTCAAGCGCGGCAAGAGCGTTTGCGCCAGGGGGTTGGCCAACATCAGAATGCCAGTGGTAATCAGTGCTACCAGTGAGAAATAACCGTACTCCTTGAGCAACAGTATTTCCGAGAGCAGAACCTTGTCCATCTGGGTCAGGACGATCCACAACACGGTCGTCAGGGACATGCTGGCGGCAAACGGAATGATCGGTTTGACCAGCGCCCAGTTGAAGCCGCTGAACAGGTGCGGGGTCGGCATTTGCTGGTAGGCGCGGGCCGCGAAGATCAACGCTTCGATAACACCCACCAGCACCTGGAATTTGAAAAAATCCCGAGGATCGTTAGAGATTGAACTGACCAGCAGTAACCCGCCGAAATAGCGCAGGGTGGCAATGATCACATTGGCGGTGTTCAGCCAGGCATGTTGTTCCAAACCCTGTATGCCGCTTTTATAGAGCGTCGAATACAGGCGCAGGGCGATGATCACCCCCATCATGCTGATACAGCTGATGAGGGTTTGATGGTCCAGGACCCGAGCGTTGAGCCATTCCACCGCAATCCATGGGCTGGCGGCGTAAATCACCACGCAGCACAGTGCTGCCAGGGGTAAAAAAATAATCTCGAACGAGCGCAGTAAATGCCCGGCGTTTCGCTCGCTGACTGGCAAACTCTGCTGGTGGGCGACAGCGCGAACCAGACTGGGGGACATCCCTGCATCGAGTAACTGCAGCCATGCCTGCATGACGGAGAAAAAACCGATCAGGCCATAAGCCTCGGCCCCCAGATGGCCGAGGTAAAACGGCATTATCAGAATACCGACCAGCAACGCATAAGCTTGTCCGGCATAACTTAACGCCGTATTTCTGATGACGGAAAATTTTCTCGACATGGCGTCTAGATAACCTGAGCGAAGGCTGGATCTTGATAGCTGATCGAGCCAAGACTGCATTCAGTGATTAGGGTGTCGATGATTTTGTCTTGGTCATCGCGTGCCAGCCCCGGATAGATCGGCAGACACAGTACGCGTTGGCTCAGGGCTCGGGAGTTGCATTGAGCGGCTTGCGGCTGCAGGTATTCGAGGGTGTCCAGAGACGGGTAGAAATAACGACGGGGGTTGATGCCGTTGTCGTTAAGGGCGGCCCGTACCCGTAATAGTTGTTGCTCATCGCTCAGGCCAATGGGGAAGTAGCTGTTGTTGAGCTGGCTGTTGGCTTCTGCCTGCTGGAGGTCCACGTAGTCGCCCAGTTGCGACTGGTAATAATGAGCAATCTCAGCACGCTGTTCAAAGATGCTGTCGATGTCGTCAAGGATGCACAGGCCCATGGCTGCCGAAAACTCGTTGAGTTTGGCGTTGATCCCTATGCCGTCGATTTTGTCGGTGTCGGCGATACCGAAGTTGCACAGCAGGTAGACACGTCGGGCGATTTCGTCATCGTTGGTAATGATGGCGCCGCCTTCAATGGTGTGAAACAACTTGGTCGCATGAAAACTCAATGTGCTGATGTCGCCCCAGTTGAGCACCGACTGACCGGCGTGTTTGACCCCAAATGCATGAGCGCCGTCATACACGACTTTGAGCTGGTGTTTGCGCGCAATTTGCTCGATGCGCTCGACTGCACACGGGTTGCCGAACACATGAGTGCCGACGATCGCTGTGGTGTCGGAAACGATCCTGCTTTCTATATGCTCAGGCGAGATGTTCCAGGTGTGCGCGTCGATGTCGGCGAAGATCGGCCGGATGCCTTCCCACTGCAATGAACTGCTTGTTGCTACAAAGCTGAACGGAGTGGTCACAGCGCTGCCGCTCAGCCCCAGTGCGCGGTAAGCGACCTGCAAGGCCAGCGTACCGTTATTGGTCAGCAACACGTGTTTAACCCCCAAAAACGCTTTGAGTCGCTCCTCCAACTCATGCACCAAGGGACCGTGATTGGTTAGCCAGCCCCTTGCGTAGATGCCTTCTACGTAGGATTTGAACTTGTTGATGTCGCCAAGGTAGGTCTTGGTCACGTTGATCATCGAAGCCTCCATGTCTGACGCTGAGCAGTAATTTCGAACACTTCAGCACCCAACTAACCGAGCGTGGGTGGCTGACTACCTGTTTTACGGCTGACCAATCGAGCCCGACGTTGGTTGAACTTGAGAATCAGTCGCGTGGCCAGACTGCCTGCGTGGGGGTCGCCAAAATGAAAGATGGCGGTGGCACGCTTCAGGTCAGAGCCGACCGAGCTGTTTGCATGCAACGAGCGATAACCCCAGAAGAAGTAAATACTGCCGGGCTCCAACTGCAACGTGGCGGGTTTTAGCCAGCCGCGTTGTATGGCCAGGCATATCAACTTGCGACTGAAACGGTTTTGCAATAACGCCTTTTCAATAACGTTCAGCACCACGCTGGAACGTACGGTGCGGACGTTAGGAAATAGAACTAAATCTCCGCGCTCTTCGCCTTCCTGCGGGATAAAGATTGGAATCAGTGCGGTCACCAGACTGGCGTCATAGTGGAAGCAATTGGACTCTCGTTGTCCCTGGTTTCCTTGTACGCAGCGCAGGACCGGGTAGATTTGACTGCTGAGTGCCTGCTTGTTGGCTGCGTGGCGGTACAATCTGGCCAGCAATGCCTTGAGTCGGGGGGCGGCCCAGAAGTGTACCAACAGGCTGTCGGCCAATGCCTGCTCGCCGTGATAGGCAAAATACTCGCCGGGATGTTTGGCCGCCTGGAGGTCGGTGTAGGTACGCAGCTGTTGGAGATCGGCGTCGCTGATCGCACCGTTCAGCTTGGCAAAGCCATGGGTATCAATCTCATTGGCCAGCTGTTTTATCTGCTGCTCATCAATGTCAAAAGATAATGGCATCGCTTCAGGCTCATGGAGGTAATTGAGGAAGCCGGACGGTGGTCAGGTGTCGGTGCCATTATTTAATGGCACCTGCTAAAAACGAACACTGCTACAACACGTTGTTCAAGCACGCTACCGCCCGAATCGGTTGATCCTGCCGCTGTCTGTTTTTTAAAGGACGTTGTTTTAAACGATCAAATCTGCAAGTTAGGCGAACTGCCGAAGTTAGCCTTCACGCAATGCTACCGCCAGACCGAGCACGCTCAGTAAAAAACAAGTGTTCAATTAATCAATGGACTCCCACAGGCGCAAGAAACTGCACCGTGCCGAAAACTAATCCTGTGTTGGCAGCGCTGGAAAGCGTGTGGGCTGGACGAGTCGTGCGCTCTGCTCTTTGGCAGTGCTGCATTAGCAACGAATCATCTGACAGGCATATATATCGACGGCGGCGTCCTTCCTGTCAAATTATTTCGTCAATAAACTGTTAAGTTTTTGATAAACGGTTTATCAGAGCTTGTAAGTCGTTGATTTTGTTAATCGTCAAAAAAACATCACATGTGCTGCTTAGGTGCGGTGACGTTTTTTAGGCGCTTAAAACAGACAAGAATAGTGCAGTTAATCACGATCTAGTTTGAGCAAAGTAGTCACCAGGTCGCTGTGAGTGTAGTTCGTTTTTATTAAAGGGTTTGTTGCTCGAATGAAGGTATCGACGCTGTTTCTGGCACTGCGTTGAGTGGGTTGTGCACAGCGGGCCGTTGGAAAACTAAGCGTTTCGGCTCTTGGTATCCATAGATTGGATCCAAGTTTAATTATACGGGTGCGGAGGTCCAGCACTTAAAAACCAATAGGTGTAGAAATCCTCCTTATATCCAGTAGGGCTATTTGATATTTGACGAGTGTCGTTCGCAATGCCGATCGACCTTAGGTCGACAGGCAAGGATGAGTCTGGATCACGGGGAAATAACTGCGCCTTGGTTCAGGTGAATTCCATATATTCTTTTTTGGAATATATAAAGATAAATTAATAATTATTAGATCTATGTGAATTCAGGCACTATCAAGCGCTCAGTGCATCGACATCACGCAATCACTCCAGCGTTCTGGGTTGTGCGCCTCAGGGTTATCTGTCTATGAAAAGTTTTCCGTTGTATTTCGATTACGCGGCAACCACACCTGTGGATGAGCGTGTCATTAAGGTCATGGTCGAGTGCCTGGGCCTGTCCGGGAATTTTGGTAATCCTGCATCCAGCTCTCATCTCTATGGTCAGCAGGCTCGGCAAGCGGTCGAGCAGGCTCGTCAACACGTTGCCCACCTCGTCGGTGCAAAGGCCACGCAAATAGTCTGGACGTCCGGTGCGACCGAGTCGAACAACCTGGCGCTCAAGGGCGTTGCGCAGGGTCGAGTGCAGCGGGGAGGACATATCATTACCAGCCAGCTTGAGCACAAGGCGATTCTCGACACAGCGCAGCAATTGCAAGCGGCTGGCTACGAGGTAACTTACCTGGCACCGGATGCCCAGGGTTTGATCGCTCCTGCAGCTGTCAGCGCGGCGCTTCGTGAAGACACCTTTCTGGTGTCGCTGATGTTGGTCAATAATGAATTGGGCACGCTCAACGATGTCGCAGCCATCGGCAAGCTCGTCCGTGAACACGGCGCGCTGTTTCATGTCGATGCCGCTCAAGGTGCCGGGAAGGTGAACATTGATCTGGCCGCGCTGGCGGTGGACCTGATGTCGTTCTCTGCGCACAAAGTCTACGGACCCAAAGGTATCGGTGCGCTCTATGTCGGCCCGCGTGCCGACCAGCGCTTGAAGGCCCAAATCCATGGTGGCGGGCACGAAGGGGGGCTGCGTTCGGGCACACTGGCCACCCATCAGATTGCAGGCATGGGTGCCGCTTTCGCTTTGGCTGCCGAAGTGTTTGAACACGAGACCGCTCAGATCGAACGCCTGCATTTGCGCTTGCGGCAGCAACTGGCCGGAATTCCTGGCTTGCGCGTCAATGGCAGCTCGACCCAGAGAGTCCCGCACACCCTTAGCCTGACCTTTGGCGAAGACAATCTGAATCTGGCTGCCCTGAGCAATGAGTTGGCCTTTTCTTCCACTTCTGCCTGTAACTCGGCAAAAAATGCACCGTCGCATGTGCTTCTTGCCCTTGGCCACGACGTGCAGGCTGCACGCCAGACCATTCGCCTGAGCCTGGGGCGCTTTACCACTGAGGACGATGTGGACCGCGCAGCCCGGTTGATCAAGGCGTCTTTGACCCAACCTGCCTTCTGGGCAGTTGCTCAGCCATGAGTGCTGCTCCATTATCTGAACCGGAACATGCCAATTACCGGTTCAGCAGGAGAGTCCATGAGTACGCAGTCGAAAACCAACGGAGTGGTCACCGAACGTTTGGCGCAAGCGCGCGCCCTGATGAGCCGGGAGCATATCGATGCTTATCTGGTGCCGTCGGCGGATCCGCATCTTTCTGAATACCTGCCGGGCTATTGGCAGGGCCGGCAGTGGCTTTCGGGTTTCCATGGCTCGGTCGGCACGCTGATCATTACCCAGAGTTTCGCGGGTTTGTGGGTCGATAGCCGTTATTGGGAACAAGCCAGTAAAGAGCTGACGGGCAGTGGCATCGAGTTGGTGAAGTTAGTGCAGGGCCAGCCAGGTCCGCTGGATTGGCTGGCTGAAAAGGCGACGACCAAAAGCGTTGTGGCCGTTGATGGCGCGGTGCTGGCGGTTGCCTCGGCGCGTACGCTCGCGGCCAAGTTGTATGAACGTGGTGCGAGCTTGCGCACGGATTTTGATCTGCTCACCGAACTGTGGCTGGACCGTCCTGGGTTGCCGACCAATGCCATTTATCAGCATTTACCCCCCCAGGCGACCGTGAGTCGAGGCGACAAACTGGCCAAATTGCGTCAGGCGTTGCAAGAGCGTGGTGCGGATTGGCATTTCATCGCGACCCTGGATGACATCGCCTGGCTGTTCAATCTGCGCGGTGCTGATGTTTCTTACAACCCGGTGTTCATTTCCTTTGCCTTGATTGGCCCTCAACGGATCAGCCTGTTTGTTGACTCCGTCAAAGTCGATGCCGAGCTGCGTCAAGCACTGGAGGGGGAGGGCATCACACTCGTCGAATACACCAAAGTTGCCTCGGCGCTGCGTGATGTCCCGACCGACGCTCGATTGTTGATTGATCCGGCGCGGGTTACCTGCGGCTTGCTCGATCACCTTAAAGCCGAAGTGACATTGATTGAGGGGCTAAACCCTACAACGCTGTTCAAATCGCAAAAAAGCGATGCCGATGCACAACATATCCGCCAGGCCATGGAGCAGGACGGTGCTGCGCTCTGTGAGTTCTTTGCCTGGCTGACATCGGCGCTGGGACGCGAACCGGTCAGCGAGTTGTCTATTGATCTTCATTTGGGGCAGGCTCGGGCCCGTCGTCCGGGCTATGTCTCACCAAGCTTCGCGACCATTGCGGGTTTCAACGCCAATGGGGCCATGCCGCATTACCGCGCTACCGAGCAGGAGCATGCGCAAATTGAGGGTGATGGTCTGTTGCTGATCGATTCGGGCGGCCAATACTTGGGTGGCACCACCGATATTACACGGATGGTGCCCATCGGAACGCCCAGCGCCGAGCAAAAACGTGATTGCACGCGTGTGCTCAAAGGTGTGATCGCGCTGTCGCGGGCACACTTTCCTCGTGGGATTGCTTCACCGTTGCTGGATGCTATCGCCCGCGCGCCGATCTGGGCTGAGGGCGTCGACTATGGTCACGGCACCGGGCATGGTGTTGGGTACTTCCTCAACGTTCATGAGGGGCCGCAAGTCATTGCCTATCAAGCCGTCGCAGCGCCGCAAACGGCAATGCAGCCGGGCATGATCACCTCTATTGAACCAGGGACTTATCGCCCTGGTCGCTGGGGCGTACGCATCGAGAACCTGGTGCTCAACGTTGATGCAGGGCAAACCGAATTTGGTGAATTCCTCACATTCGAAACCCTGACCCTGTGCCCTATCGATACCCGTTGTCTTGAAATTTCCTTGCTGACCCAAGACGAGCGCGACTGGCTCAATGCCTACCACGCTCAGGTCAACGAGCGTCTCAGTCCATTGTTGCAAGGGCCTGCTCTGGAGTGGTTGCGCACACGTACCGTCGCGGTCTAATCCGTCGATTGCGCCGTTTGCTCATGCCGATAGGGAGTGGCTACTCAGGGCTTCACGAACGAAATCCAGACGGTCCTGACCGAAGAACAGCTCATCGCCGACGAACATGCAGGGTGCGCCGAATACGCCGCGTTGCAGTGCGAGTTCGGTAGTGGCTTTGAGCTGATCCTTGACCTGCGGATCATTAATCCATTCGACGATAAGTTCAGGATCGAAGCCCCCGGCTTTTAACGTCGAAGCCACCATCACGGGGTCGTTAAGATTGAGGTCATCGACCCACAGCGCTTTAAAAATGCAATCGAGATAAGCGATAAAGCATTCCGGATGGCGCAGCTGTACACCCGCTGCGGCGCGCATGAGGTTTAGCGTATTGATTGGGAAGTGCGAATTAAAGTGTAGCGGTACGCCATAGCGTTTGGCGTAGCGGCTCATGTCCCGAACCATGTACTGGGCTTTGGCCGGAACGGTAAGGGGTGACGCGTTGCTGGTTGCCTTGAATACGCCTCCGAGCAGCATCGGCCTGTAAATCAATTGGCTGCCTGTTTCCGCGCAAATTTTGCTCAGTTGGGTGTAGGCCAGGTAGCTAGAGGGGCTGCCAACGTCGAAGAAAAACTCTACCGTCTTGCTCATGTTCGATATTCCCTATTGTTATTGTGAGGCGTACTTACCAGCGCTCGCTCCAGGGGCGCAGGTCCAGCTCGAATGTCCAGGCGTCGCGAGGCTGGCTGTGCAAAAACCAGTAGTTTTCGGCAATGTGCTCAGGGTTGAGGATGCCGTCCTCTTCTTTAAGTGCGTAGCGATCCGGGAATTGAGTCCGTATGAAATCGGTATCGATGGCGCCGTCCACCACTACATGGGCCACGTGAACATTCAGCGGTCCGAGTTCACGCGCCATGCTTTGGGCCAGTGCGCGAATGCCATGTTTGGCCCCGGCGAAAGCAGCAAAACCGGCTGCTCCTCGCAACCCCGCCGTGGCCCCAGTGAACAGAATCGTGCCGCGCTGGCGTTTCACCATGCGTTTGGCGACTTCCCGGCCATTCAAAAAGCCTGAGAAACACGCCATTTCCCAAATCTTGAAGTATTTGCGCGCGGTCTCTTCAAGAATGCTGCAGGGGACGTTGGCGCCGATGTTGAAGACGAAGGCCTCGATCGGACCTATCTCGGTTTCGATCTGTTCCACCAAGGCGATCACATCCTCTTCCTTGCGGGCGTCCGAGGCAAAGCCATGAGCTTGACCTCCTTCGGCGTTGATCGCATCCACCAGAGGCTGCAGCTTGTCGGCACTGCGTCGAGTGACGCAGGCTATATAGCCTTCACGCGCAAACCGTTTGGCGATAGCGCCACCCGTTGCATCGCCGGCGCCAATTACCAATACGACTTTCTTCTTGTTTGAGTCATCTGTCATGGTTCTATCCTTGGCTAAACGATCGTTTACTAAACGAACGTTATGCTAAGCTTTTGCTTACGTCAAGAAGTCAGCTATCCAGAGGTCAATGTGCGCTATTCAGTTATTCACAAAGAGCAAACCCGCGAAAAACTGCTGGAAAGCAGTGGGGGCATGGCCAAGGCGCAGGGCTTCTCGACAATCGGCGTTGATGGCCTTATGAAAGCGATTGGTCTTACAGGTGGGGCGTTCTACAGTCACTTTTCTTCGAAGGACGAATTGTTTGGCGCTATCGTCGAGCGAGAGTTGAGCAACAGTTTGAGGCGCTTGAGTGCGGAGGGAGATCAGGATCGCCTGCAACTGAAGCGATGTCTGAAGCAATACCTGAGCATGGCGCACGTAGAAAATCCGCAGGGAGGATGTGTGTTGCCGTCTTTAGGGGCGGAAATCGCTCGGGCTGATCAGGCTGTTCGGCTTCATGCCGAACACTGGTTATGCCAGCTACAGCAGGCGTGGGCGCATACACTGGACAGCGAAAGCCTGGCTTGGGCCGCGCTGTCGCAATGCATCGGTGCGTTGGTTGTTGCAAGAATGCTGTCCACTCCCCTGATTCAACAGCAAGTTCTCGATGCCAGCCGCGATGTGCTGGTCCAGCAAATTGACGCGCAAGGAGCGAGCGAATAGAGACTATTTGCAGATAATGATCATGCTGCGGCTGGTATAGCCCGCTGGGTTGATACCGAAAGGGTAATCACCTGGATCTTCCACTGCGTCGCCTGATTTGGCGATGAGTTTATAGCCTTTCACGTCGCATGAGCTGGCGGCCAGTTCATAGCACTTGTCCCAGGAAGAGGTGAGTCCGGAGCAGTTGATATGAAGTCCGCGTTTGCCGATCTTCACAGGTTTGTAGGTTGCTGCGCAGCCCGCGAGCGCCAGCAATGCCAAGACGATCAATATGTGTTTCATTCCCTTCCTTACCTGGCGAATGCATAAATGCCAGCGCCTTGCTCTGAATTCGCTTATCTGCGTGATCGTGCCGATGACGTCCAGGTCGGGATGAAGCTCCAGCGGTAATGGCGGCTACGGAGCTCAACATGGCGCAACCACGTTACAAATGCTAGAGGCGTTTTACATCTGTCCCGAAAGCGGGGTCAGTCAGCGGGTACCAGCGCTGGCCGTTTTGGGCGCATGGTCAGTGTGGCACCCGCTGAAGCCAGAATGATTGAGCCAATGGCTAGCCACTGCATCAGCGTAAGGCTTTCATGCAGGAAAAGTAGTCCGGACAGCGCTCCAAACGCGGGTTCGATACTCATCAACGTGCTGAAGGTTCGGGCAGGCAAGCGCGTCAATGCCATCATCTCCAGACTGTAGGGCAAGGCGGTCGACAGAATCGCCACGCCTAACGCGGTGGTGAGCAATGCCGGATTTAGCAATGCCGAGCCTGCGTGCACAATCCCGATAGGCGCAATGAATATCGCCGCAATCAAGACACCTAGCGCTGCGGTCTGAATGCCGTTGTCCGCGCCAGCTTTTTGGCCGGACACGATATACAGTGCCCAGCAGACTCCCGCGCTGATCGCATAGCCGATTCCAATAAGATCGATATTCGTACCGCTCTCCTTAGTCGGTATCAACAGCAGCAAGCCTGTGACGGCCAGAGCGATCCAGACAAAGTCGATTGCTCTGCGCGAAGAGATGAGTGCGACGGTCAATGGTCCCGTGAACTCAAGCGCGACGGCGATCCCGAGCGGCACGGTGCGTAAGGACATATAGAAGAGGAAGTTCATGCCGCCCAGCGCGATGCCGTAGATGATGACGGTACGCAATGACTTGGCGGTTAGCTTTGCACGCCAGGGACGCAGAACCAGCAGCAGAATCAGACTGGCAAAAACCAGCCTCAAGGTGGTGGTGCCTTGTGCTCCTATTAGAGGAAACATGCTCTTGGCCAGCGATGCGCCGGATTGGATCGAGGCCATGGCTATAAGTAGCAGGCCCACCGGGAAGAGAGTCGAGGCAAGACTGCGGGGCTGGTCGGTCATTACGGTTTAATCGTCCACGGTCATCTGAATAGGGGTG
>NZ_CM155277.1:4822500-6077980 GCF_056680335.1 Pseudomonas sp. ASL9
TAAAGGCAAAAGCGCGCTTGACTGCGAGACAGACACGTCGAGCAGGTACGAAAGTAGGTCTTAGTGATCCGGTGGTTCTGTATGGAAGGGCCATCGCTCAACGGATAAAAGGTACTCCGGGGATAACAGGCTGATACCGCCCAAGAGTTCATATCGACGGCGGTGTTTGGCACCTCGATGTCGGCTCATCACATCCTGGGGCTGAAGCCGGTCCCAAGGGTATGGCTGTTCGCCATTTAAAGTGGTACGCGAGCTGGGTTTAGAACGTCGTGAGACAGTTCGGTCCCTATCTGCCGTGGACGTTTGAGATTTGAGAGGGGCTGCTCCTAGTACGAGAGGACCGGAGTGGACGAACCTCTGGTGTTCCGGTTGTCACGCCAGTGGCATTGCCGGGTAGCTACGTTCGGAATAGATAACCGCTGAAAGCATCTAAGCGGGAAACTAGCCTCAAGATGAGATCTCACTGGGACCTTGAGTCCCCTGAAGGGCCGTCGAAGACTACGACGTTGATAGGTTGGGTGTGTAAGCGCTGTGAGGCGTTGAGCTAACCAATACTAATTGCCCGTGAGGCTTGACCATATAACACCCAAGCAATCTGCTGAGAGAAAAGCAGATTGATGTGTGTGAAGACGATACATGTCGAAAGTTTGCAGCCAACACACAAATCTATCACATCCCATTAGTTGGCCCGTTGCGCGCAAGCACCACGAGCCGGCAGCCGAATTTCTTGACGACCATAGAGCATTGGTACCACCTGATCCCATCCCGAACTCAGCAGTGAAACGATGCATCGTCGATGGTAGTGTGGGGTTTCCCCATGTGAGAGTAGGTCATCGTCAAGATTAAATTCCAGAACCCCTGTTTGCTTACGCAGACAGGGGTTTTGTTTGTGCGCAAGAAAGACAGGCCTAAAAAGTTGCACGTGGCGACGCGTAAAGCCCAATCGATAGATATAAAAAAACCACCAGATCGGTGGTTTTTTTGCATGCGACCCATAAACCCCACGTACCGTTAGATGGGCTTTACGTTTACCTTGGCATCTCTGGCGAGCAGTTCCACGGCAGCAAGGCTTCAAACGCTTCTACCGACGATGCATGTGGCAACCGCTCAAGTACGTGGCGCAGCCACGTATAGGGTTCCTGGCCGTTAGCCTTGGCGGTTTCGACCAGACTGTAGATCTGGGCACTGGCCGTCGCACCTCTGGGCGTATCGCTGAACAGCCAATTTTACGACCTATCACAAACGGCTTTACTGCTCTTTCGGCGACGTTGTTGTCGATGGGTAAAAAGCCGGCTTCCACGTAGCGCTCCAACCGGCTCCAGTTGCTGGCCAGATAACTGACGGCTCGGCCCAGCACGCTCTGCGGCGTAATCTGGGGATGTGTCTTCTCTAGCCAGCTTTTCAGTTGCGCCAGGACCGGAAAACTCTTTTCCTGCCGACCGACAACGCGTTGTTCATCGCTCACGTCTTTGAGTTCACGCTCGATGCCGTACAGCTTGTTAATCATCGTCACGGCTATATCGGCACGCCCAGTCTTGCCCTTGGGCTGCATTTTTTGCGCTTCGACGAACTTCCGTAGAACGTGCGCCAGGCAAGCCAGTCGCGTAACGCCCGGTTGCGCGCCCAAGGCGTTATAACCGGCGTAATCGTCCGTCATCACGTAGCCGCGATAACCTTCGAGCAGGCGCAAAGGCACCTCCTGTGTTTTGCGGATGTGTTTGATGACGCGGATCTGCATTGGCACGATCTCCAGCTGTTCGCTGGTTTCTTCACCGATGGTGTGTTTGCGGCAACCGCAGGCACAGGTCAGTTCGTGTTCGGGCAGTTCGTGGATAACTTCAATGCGCGGCAGCCCGGCGGGAGCAAGCACCCTCGCCACAATGGGGGAGTTTCTACGGGTTTTGCGGACCTGCACATAACGCATAACAGGGACAGACCACGATTTTTCCGTTCTGCGGATTTTGAAATCCTGGTCTGTCCTGCTGTTTCACACGCCGTTAGCCAGTTTCCCGGTAGACAACCGGCGCTTATAGGCGCTATCGCGGCTGGCCAGCCAGTAATACAGCGGTGAAGTCACCAGCAAACCCACCAACCAGGACAAATCCGCACCATCGATGTGCGCCGAAATCGGCCCGACATACAACGGCGTGTTCATGAACGGAATCTGCACGGCAATACCAATCGCATAGGCCAACAGCGCCTGAGGGTTATAACGCCCATAAATGCCGCCATCGACGTGGAAGATCGAGTCAATGTCGTACTGGCCTTTGTGAATGACGTAGAAGTCGATCAGGTTGATCGCGGTCCACGGCACCAGTACCACCAGCAGCACCAGCACCATGTCGACGAAGTGGCCGATGAAGTCAGCCGAGGCGCCGACGGCGGCAAAGCAGCAACTCGCCAGGACGATGATCGAGATGACTGCGCGGCTCTTGGCGGTCGGGATCCAGCGATCAGCGAAGGTCTGCACCAGGGTGATCAGCGACAGCACGGCGCCGTACAGGTTGAGGGCGTTGTGGCTGATCACGCTGAGTAGAAACAGCAACAGCATCAACGGGCCGATGGAGCCGGTGGCGAGTTTTACCGCGTCCATGGTGTCCATGCCCACGGGTGTTGCCAGTACCGCTACGGCGCCGAAGATGAACGAAAGGCTGGAGCCGAGCACAGTGCCCAGGTAGGTGGTCCAGAAGGTCGAAGCCACGGGCACATTGGCCGGCAGGTAACGCGAGTAGTCGGACACGTAGGGTGCAAACGCGATTTGCCAGAGCGCTGCCAGCGAGACAGTGGCCAGCCAGCCGGAGATGTTGAAGCTGCCGCGGGTGAGGAAGTCGACGGTCTGCACGTGGGTGAAGATGTAGCCGAAGCCCAGCACAATGCCAGCGCCGAGCACCCAGGTGCCGATGCGGTTGAGCACGTGGATGAAGCGGTAGCCGATGATGCCGATGATGCCCGAACCGAGGGCGCCGATAACGATGCCCACCGGCACTGGCACGCTGTCGATCACGCCATGCAGTGATTTACCGGCCAGGACGATGTTGGAGGCGAAGAAGCCGATGTACATGACCCCGGCGATCAGCACCACCAGCAGTGCGCCGAGCGAGCCGAACTGGGCGCGGCTCTGGATCATTTGCGGAATGCCCATCTGTGGGCCTTGCGCCGAGTGCAAGGCCATCAGCACCCCGCCGAGCAGGTGCCCAACCAGAATGGCGACGATGCCCCACACCAGGTTCAGGTGAAACAGTTGCACACCCAGGGCACCGGTGACGATGGGCAGCGGCGCGATGTTGCCGCCGAACCAGAGGGTGAACAGGTCTCTTACCTTTCCATGGCGATCTTCGGGAGGCACGTATCCAATCGTGTGTTTTTCGATGAGCGGAGCGGAGGTTGTTGCAGAGGTGACCATGGCGAACTCCAAGGCAAAGTGAGTACGTGGACGTACTTCGGTGAGCGCCGCACGAACGACGCTTTTCTTGTTGGAGTGATGATGTGCAATGCGCCGGGATAGATAAATTATTAAGTTTGTTGCTCTAGACGTTAAAAAAAGTATGCCCGTGGTTTTTGCGCCTCCGGTATGTTCAGCGTTGGTCGTGCGCCCAAAAAATACCTATTTGTGTCTTACTGATTGGGGGCGTAATCCGACTTTTCTGGAGGTCCGCATGGCCGCTTACAACCTGCGACAGCTTAGGTATTTTGTCACCGCCGCCGACTGCGGCAGCGTGGCTGAAGCCTCGCGCAAGCTCTATATCGCCCAACCGTCGGTGTCGACCGCCATCAAACACCTTGAAGAAAGCTTTGGCGTGCAGCTGTTTATTCGGCATCACGCGCAGGGTGTTTCACTGACGCCGAGCGGGTCGCGTTTTTACCGAAAAGCGCTTGAGCTGCTGCGGGTCGCTCACGAGTTTGAGCAGAATGCGCTGGCTGACAATGATGTGGTGGCGGGGCAGATCGATATTGGCTGCTTTGAAACGGTTGCACCGCTCTACCTGCCACGTTTGATCGCAGGTTTCAGAGAGCGCTGGCCGGGTGTGGAGATACGTATTCGGGATGGGGAGCAGCAGGAATTGGTGCAGGCACTGACCGCCGGCAGCATCGACATGGCGATGCTGTTCGAACATGACCTGGACAGCACGATCGAGACGGTTCCGCTGATGCCGCCCCAGCAGCCATACGCTTTGCTGCCGGCGGACCACCGCTTCGCGCAACAGGCGAAGGTGTCGTTGGACGACCTGGTACTGGAGCCGATGATTTTGCTGGACGTGGTGCCCAGCCGGACCTATTTCGTCAGCATTTTTGAAGAGCGCGGGCTGAGGCCGCACATCGTGTTCAGCTCACCTTCCATCGAGATGGTCAGGGGCATGGTCGGGCGGGGCTTTGGGTTTTCCATTCTGGTAACCAAGCCATTTTCTGAATACACCTATGACGGGCAAAAAGTCGTGTGTGTGCCGCTGGCCGAAACGGTGACGGGCTCAGGTTTATCCGCGGCCTGGCTGCGCCGAGCGCAATTGACCAAGCCGGTGCAACTGTTCGTTGATTATTGCCAGGAAGAACTGGCCCGACTGTATACCTAGCTCGGGCCATCGCGACTTAGCTGCAAATCGATAACAGCATCCGTTGCAGCATTGCGTCGCAGCCTGTGAGTTGCGCCAGGCTGACAAACTCGTCCGGCTTGTGGCCTTGATCCATGCTACCCGGCCCGCAGACCACCGTCGCAATACCCGCCGCGTCAAACAGCCCGCCCTCGGTGCCGAACGCCACTGTACCGAACTCCCTGGAGCCCGAGAATGCGGCGATCAGCTCAGCCGCCTCGCTGCGAGCATCGGTGGCCAAACCGGGATACGCCGCCAACTCACTGAAGCGGATAGCGCTCTGATTGCTCACGGCGCGCATGCGGGGTAACACCTGCTGCTCGGCGTAAGTCTTCAGCTCTTGCGCAACAACACCTGGGTCCTGTGAGGGCAGCGCGCGGATTTCAAAATCAAAGCGGCAATCGGCGGGGACGATATTCAAGGCCTTGCCGCCGGAGATGACCCCGGTTTGCACCGTGCTGAACGGCGGATCGAAACGAGCGTCGTGATGCTCTGGCGCTTTGAGTCTGTTGCCAATCCGCCCGAGTTCACCAATCAGTTCTGCGGCGTATTCAATGGCATTCACCCCGAGCGGGGCATACGCGGAATGGCACGCTTCACCGTGAATATCGCAGCGCATGGCCAGTTTGCCCTTATGGCCAAGCACCGGTTTGAGCTCGGTCGGCTCGCCAATGATGCAAAGCATCGGTTTGACCGGGCGCTGCTCGAGTGCTTTCAGCAGCGAGCGGGCCCCAAGACAGCCGACTTCTTCATCGTAGGAAAGCGCGATATGCACCGGTAGCCGAAGAGGGGCCTTCACCAGGGACGGAACCAAGGCGAGTACGCAGGCGATATAGCCTTTCATATCCGCTGTGCCGCGGCCGTACAGCTTGCCGTCGCGCTCAGTGAGCTGGAACGCAGGAACGGTCCACGGCTGGCCGTCAACGGGCACCACATCGGTGTGTCCCGACAGCACGATGCCGGGCTGATCCTTCGGGCCGATTGTCGCGAAGAGATTGGCCTTGCTGCGCTGGTCGTTGTAGATCAGCTCGCAAGGCACATCGAAGCGTGCGAGGTAGTCCCGGACAAATTCGATGAGGTGCAGGTTTGATTCGCGGCTCGTGGTGTCAAACGCCACCAACGCTTTAAGCAAATCGAGGCTTTTACTCATCTGTCGTCTCCAGCGACACCGTAGCCAGGCGACTTGGCGGGGTCCAGGGCACGATCAATGTAATCCTGAACCTGTGGGCGATAGGTACCCCACAACTGTTCTAATTGGCTGACCGGATCCTGATCAGCCCAATCAACCCTCAGGTTGATAATCGGCCAGGTCAGCTCGCCGACCACCACCACAGCGGCAGAATGCACGGCCCCGGCTTCGCCTCCCGCCGCCACAGCCGCTTTCAGCGCCGCCAGCAAGCGATCGGTCAGTTGACCCTCACCATTTTCGAATGCCTTGACCATCGCCTCGATCACCGAACGATCGGCCAGCATGTTACCGGCAGCCACGCATTGCTCGCCCGACACGGCATTATGGTTGCCCAACGTTTGCGTGCCGCTGAAGTGCGCGGTCTGACCGAGATGGTCAATCACGGTGATCTGTCGATACTGGCTATAGCCATTACGGGTCAAGACCTTGTCCAGGGCCTCGGCGGGCGCAAGGCCTTGCTCCATGAGATCGAGTACTTCCGGGCCGAGTGACGGCAAGGTGATGTTTTGGGTCGATACGGCGCCGACGCCGGGACGCAGCCATGGGCAGCGTGCGCCGACGGCGATACTCGATGAACTGATAGCAATGCCGAACTGACCGGTTTCGGGGCAACGTGCTGCGATGGAAAAGGTCATGTCTTGGCTCCTGTTTAGTCGGGCTGTTTACTCGGGGATCACGGCAATCACGTCAATTTCCATCAGCCACTGCGGCTGGCCCAGTGCCGATACCACCAGACCGGTCGAGATCGGAAAGACCCCTTTAAGCCACTTGCCTACTTCCTGATAGACCGGCTCGCGGTAACGAGGATCGATAAGGTAGGTGGTGGTTTTAACGATGTGGCTGAGGTCGCTGCCGGCTTCCTCCAGTAACTGTTTGACGTTGTGCATGGCTTGCTCGGTTTGCGCACGAGCGTCGCCGAGACCCACCAGGTTGCCGTCGAAGTCGGTGCCGACCTGGCCACGAACATAGACGGTGTTGCCAGCCCGGACCGCTTGGCACAAGTCATTGTCCAGGCTCTGGTTAGGGTAGGTTTCTTTGGTGTTGAACATGCGAATTCGGGTATGGGTTGGCTTGGACATCTGAAGCTCCTAGGGAAGAAAGGCAAAACCTGGCCCGGCGGTTCAACCGCCGGTGCGGATTTTGAGCATCAAGCGGTTACCGTTGTTTTATTGGCGGCCGGTGCGGCCGGTGCGGTTTCGCAGTCTTCTGCCTGGCGTTGCGCGGCATCCCTGTAGGCGAGGTACTTACGCTGCGTGGCGATATGATCAGCCACATGCTTGGCGTCGTGCCAAACGCCCCAGATGAACGAGGAGCCACGATGCGACTGCCATGGCAGGCCCAGGAAATACACGCCAGGCTCGCTCGAAACGCCCCGCTGATGCTGCGGCTTACCATTGGCGTCGAAGGCGTCGACCTTCAGCCAGCTGTAATCAACGGCAAAACCGGTTGCCCAGATGATCGATGTCACGCCGGCCTCGGCCAGGTCGAGCTCAAGAATCGGATGGGTCACACACGCCGGGTCCGCGAAGGTATGCCGGGCTTCAGGTTCTTCTGGCAGGTCCAGACCATTGCGCTCGATGTAGGCGTCAGCCGCATTGAGCAGCGCCAGATAGTTCTCATCGCCGCGCGCCAGGTTGTCGGCAAGATTCGGCTGGAAGGTCGCCACGGCACCCTTGAACGATTGGGTCAGGCCAACCAGCGTCATGCCGCGATGAGCAAGCCCGCGGAAATCCACCGTGCGGCCGCCATGCGCACCGCTGACGGCGATGGTGACGTGTTCCCGGCCTGGCTTCATGGCGGCCTGATCCCATTCGCCGAGCGCGCCCAACCACCAGCAGAAGTCACGGTTGCGATAGGCGCGAGGAGGGCGATCATGTGCGCCAACCGAGAGGTAAACCTGCTTGCCGGCACGCTGCAATTCATCGGCGATCTGCACCCCCGACGACCCGGCGCCCACGACCAAAACGGCGCCCTCGGGCAGTTGCGCTGGATTGCGGTATTCGGCGGAGTGGATCTGGGTGAATGGCTGATCTTGCGGGGCGATCGGCGGGATAACCGGACGCTGGAAAGGTCCGGTGGCGGCCACCACACGGCTGGCCTCGATCACGCCCTCGGAAGTTTCAATGGTGAAGCCCGGCCGGCCAACATTGCGTTCCACCTTCTTTACTTCCACGCCGGTGCGGATGGGCGCATTGAACTTCTTGGCATAGGCTTCGAAATAATCCGCAACCCGTTCCTTCGGGGCAAAGCCGTCGGGACTGAGATCGTCGAACTCAAGCCCCGGAAAACAATCGTGCCAGGCCGGACCGTTGGCAACCAGCGAATCCCAGCGTTCGGTGCGCCAGCGTTCGGCGATACGATTGCGCTCCAGCACGAGGTGGGACACGCCGAGTTTGCTCAGGTGTTCACTCATGGCCACCCCAGCCTGACCGGCGCCAACAACAAGCGTATCTATTTTTATTTTATCAATGGTCATCTCTACACCCTTCTAAAAAGCAGCTGGATTCAAGTCGGACATGGCTTGCCATCTCTTGGGGCAAGACTAGGGATCACCCCTGTATTGGTAAAATATTATTAAGCTGGTAATTGACGATAAATAACTGATGCAGAGCCTTTGTCGGCAAGGATCGCGTCCAAAAACTGATGCGATTTCACGGCACCACTGGCGTTCTCCATACAGACGTCTAACGACATTACGTCAGGGCATTACTGTGCAGGAGCGACCACGCGGAATTTGATGTGGATATCGTTGGAAATGATGCCGACATCAGCCCACTCGCCCTCACCGATATTGAAGTCGGCGCGGTTCAGGATGAATTCGCCATCGAATACGCCGATGGAGTTCTGCGGCTTCAAAATGATCTGCGCGCTGACGTCTCGGGTGTGGCCCTTGAGCGAGAGCGTGCCGGTGACCTCGTAGCGGTTGTTGTCTAGCACCCTCACGCTGCTCGATTCAAACTTCGCCACGGGATACGCGGCGGTGTTGAACCATGCGGGTTTTTGCAGTTCGCTGTTGGCGTCGCTGGTGCCAGCGTCGATGCTGGCGAGTTGGATGGTGAGCTCTGCGTGGGCGGCTGCGGGGTTGGCCGAGTCAAAATCGAGCTTGGCGTCGAACTTGCCGAAACTGCCGTACACCCTCGCGCCCATCTGGGTGTAAGTGAAGGCGATTTGGCTGGCAGCCGCGTTGACTCGCTTGTATTCAACGGCGTGGGCGCAGGTCAAGGCGCCGAGCGAGAGTGCAACGGCCAACGCGGCAGACGTCAGGAATCGATAACTCATAGGACTCTCCGGTTGGGGCGCGAGCGTCATGGAGTGAAGTGCCGTGGGTCAGTTTTTGCTCTTGAGCGGTAGTATGCGCGTGAGGACATCGTCGTGATCGATGAAGTGATGCTTCAGTGCGGCACCCGTATGGGCGATCACGAGACCGAGCAACGTGAAGTTGAGCACCTCATGCACGTCCTTCAAGCGGTCACCCAGCGCCGGGTCCTTGGGAAGCAGATCCGGCAGTGGCAGGACTCCAAACCACACGGTCTGGAAGCCTTTCGCCGACCCCATCAGCCAGCCGCTGACTGGAATCGCGATCATCAGGGCATACAGCAGCCAATGCATGGCATGGGACGTGAAACGCAACACGTCCGAGGTCGCCGCTGGCAGAGGTGGTACGGGGTGGGTCAGGCGCCAGGCGAGTCGTATAAGTACCAGGGAAAACAGGGTCACGCCTGCCCACTTGTGCCATGAGAACAGTTTCAGCTTGGTCGGCGAAAGTGGAATGTCGGGCATGTAGAAACCGAGCGCGAAGGTGCCGATCAGCCCCAGAGCCACGAGCCAGTGGAGGGCAATCGCCGTGCGGGTGTAACGCTGCGTCATGAGTACTCCGCCTCAACCTGCCGGGGGGGGCTGGGGATAACTTAAGGTTAGACGAATTAGAGGGTGGTCATGCCCAGTATATGGGCCCACCAATCCAGGAGCTTTTTTTGATGACTAGATTCGATGACTAGAACGGTTGCGCTTGTGGTTTTTTCCGGCGTGCAGTCCCTGGACGTAACGGGACCGATGGACGTGTTCGCGGAGGCGAATCGGTTTCTTCTACCGGAAGAGCACTACTTGCTGGATGTTATTGGTGTGGAGCGTGGCCTGCTGCACTGTTCGAACGGGTTGGCGATCCAGGCCCACCGGCATTTCAGCGAAGCACTGGAAGGGTACGACCTGCTGCTGTGCGCAGGCGGGCCGGGCCTTCCACAACAGCATTTTGGTGACGCGTTTTATGCGTGGTTGATTGAGCAGAGCCAGCGCTCGAATCGCTTTGGCTCGATCTGTAATGGCGCCTTTATGTTGGCGCGCGCGGGGCTGCTGGATGGCCGCACAGCAACGACTCATTGGAGTGATGCCGCCGCACTGGCCACCTTATGCCCGACGACACAGGTCGAGGCTGATCGACTTTATGTGCAGGACGGCGAACTGTTCACGTCGGCAGGCGTGACGTCGGGCATTGATCTGTCATTGTATCTGCTGTCGAAGGATCATGGTCCGGAAGTCGCCTTGAAGGTGGCTAAGCGTCTGGTGGTGTTCACTCAGCGCTCAGGCGGGCAATCGCAATTCAGCCCTTTTCTGACACCCCACGCGCAAGCGTCTTCACCCGTCGCGGAGGTTCAGCAGTACGTGCTGGCAAACCTGACGGGTGATCTGACCATCGCCGAGCTGGCCAAAGCCTCCAACATGAGCCAGCGCAATTTTTCTCGGGTGTTTGTTCGGGAGTCTAAAGTCACCCCGGCAGAATTTGTCGAGCGGGCGCGAGTAGACGCGGCACGAGTGATTCTGGAAAGCGGCAACTTACCGTTGAAAACCGTGGCCTACCACTGTGGCTTTCGCGACGCCTATCACATGCGCAGTGTGTTCAAAAGGCGGCTAGGGGTTTCGCCGCAACAGTTTCGCATGAGCTTCGGGGCGCCCATCGATCACGATGCTTCCAAACGTTGATCCTCAATGGGGGCCGTTCACTGGCGGGGCTTTTCAGGTTGATTTACCCGTCCCGACTTTGCGGGTGGCTGTTTTGCGTTTCTTCTTCCTGAAGGCGCCGACGCCTCCGGGCGGGCTCGCGGGGCCGGTGATGGTCAAGTTCAGGCCGGTGCAGCGCGCCACTTGTTTGCTCATCCAGGCTGACTGTTTGGCCACGAAATCTTCCAGGCTCATCTCGCCGCTTTGCACCATATCCAGTGCTTGCTCCCAGATAGCGGTGGTGCCGGGGTCGGCGATGGCGCGGGGGACGGCATCGATCAGGCTGAACGCTGCGGGGGTGGCGGCCAATGCCTTACCCTGTTTGGTCATGTAACCTCGGTCCAGCAATCCCTGGATGATCCCGGCGCGTGTCGCCTCGGTACCGATACCCGTGGTGTCCTTGAGTTTCTGCTTAAGCCGGGGATCGCTTACCAGCTTGGCAACGTTTTTCATCGCCTTGATCAAATCGCCCTCGGTGAAGGGCTTTGGCGGCTGGGTCCATAGATCCTTCAGCGTTACCTCCTTAACGGCGCAAACTTGTCCCTTGATCAAGGCTGGGAGTGCCTGCGGGGGAGGGGGTTCGTTACCTTTAGTGGGCGTCAGCGCTTGTGGCAGCGCACGCCGCCAGCCAGGTTCGACGATTCGCTTGCCCACCGCTCGCAATGCCTGCCCGGCGCACTCGAAGTCCGCCTGGGTTCTATCGTATTCGTGGTTTGGCAGGAACTGCGCCAGATAGCGTGCGCGTATCAAGGTGTAGACTGCCCGTTGTTTGCCTTCCAGGCGCCCAAGGTTTGTCGTTGCGGCAGTCGGGATGATGCCGTGGTGGGCGCTGACCTTGGCGTCGTTCCAAGCCCGTGAACGGCGCTGCGGGTCGACGTGCTTCAGCAGGTCGACCAAGCCTGGGTCGGCACGCCCCAGGCCAGCCAGTATTGTCGCTGCCTCGCTGTGCTGGCTCAGTGGCAAGTAGCCGCAATCGCTGCGCGGGTAGGTGATGATTTTGTGATTCTCGTAGAGCGCCTGGGCGATATCCAGGGTTTCCTGTGCGCCAAGCCCCAGTTTTTTCGAGCACACTTCCTGCAACGTACCCAGGTCAAAAAGCAACGGCGGCGCCTCGCGAATACGCTCCGTGCGCAGCGTGGTCACCTGGGCATCAACGGCGTTGCGCAACATCGCAGCAGCCTCTTTGGCCAGCGTTTGGTCCTGACAGCGACCCTGCTCGTCGCACGCGTCTTCTGGCGCGCGCCATTGCGCAGAAAAAGACGTCTCACCGCTGATGAGCTGTACTTCGATGGACCAGTGCGGGACGGGCACGAAATCAGCAATGCTGCGGTCGCGGTCCACCACCAGGCGAAGGGTCGGTGTCTGTACGCGACCCACCGGTAATACACCCTGATAGCCGGACTGGCGCCCGAGCAACGTGAATAATCGGCTCATGTTGATGCCGATCAGCCAGTCGGCACGGGAGCGGCCCAGCGCCGAATGGTAGAGACTGAATGTCTCGGCACCAGGCTTGAGCAGGGCCAATGCCTTGCGGATCGAGGCATCGTCCAGCGCCGACAGCCAGAGTCGTTGAATCGGTCCGCGATACCGACAATGCTCCACCAATTCCCGGGCAATCATCTCGCCCTCACGGTCGGCATCGGTGGCAATGACCAGCTCATGGGCTTCGCCGAGCAAGCGTTTGACGGTTTTAAATTGACCCGCAGTCTTCGGTTTGACCAGCATCTTCCATTTTTCGGGAACGATGGGCAGATCGGCCAGATTCCAGCGTTTGTAGCGGGTGTCATAGGCGTCGGGTGGTGCGGCTTCCAGCAGATGGCCGATGCACCAGGTCACCGTTATGTTCGATCCCACCCAGCAACCGTCGCCACGTCGGGTGGCGCCGAGCACTTTGGCGATGTCTTTGGCCTGGGAAGGTTTTTCGCACAGGAAGAGCCGCATGGTCATCATCGTTCATTTGTTGCCGGGATGACGTGCAGCATGCGCAGTGTTGGGTGTTCAGGCAACCTTTATCTGTATGGATATACAGTTTGTATCGGTACAGGGTTATGGGTTGTAAAGCCCGAAACAAGCACGAAACAGCACCTCCAGCACTGACAGGTTGCCTTTGACGCTACTGATCTTGGTCGGCACCTCGCCTTTGGGGTAACGCCTCACGGTCGGTAGCTCAACGCAGCGATAACCCAGTTTCGGCGCGCGATAGGAGAGGTAGGCAAGCAATTCGTAAGTCATGAACACATCACGAAATAGCGCGACTTTCGGGTCCAGCAGCAACGTGCGACTGTAGGCACGAAAACCCTGGGTGGTGTCGGTCCACTTAAACCCGGAAGACACACTCAGCATCGGCGCATGAATAAAGCGGATCGCGAAGTCGCGCGATTTTGGCGTGTTCTCTGCGACGCCACCTGAGACGAAACGGGACGCCTGGACGAAATCGACGCCTTGCTTGAGCGCTTCAATAAACCGCGGGATGGCTTCTGGATCATCCTTGTCGTTGCCGTCAATCGTAACGATGCCTGCATAGCCTTGATCGAGTGCAAAGGCGTAAGCGCAGCGGAGCTGGGCGCTTAGCTTGCCCGGTGCGGTCTTGACCAGCAGCCCACGAACACCGACCTGTTGCAGCGCGTCCAATGCCAGCGAGCCATCGGTGCTCCCGCCATCCACGATGATGATGTCGGCGATACCGTGGAGGTTAAGGGCCGCCATTCGGCTCAGCAGACGCTTGATTCGTTCCCCTTCATTGACGACCGGAATCACAATGCACCAAGGGTGCTGACGGCCGAGCCATAGAGGCGTTTCAAAGGACGGCACTTGCCAGGCGCTACGAATGGCAGAAGGAATATCAGAAGTCATTATGTTTACCATCAGGCGACGCGCGCTGTAATCAGCGCTACGCCAGCGATTACCAGTACGATCCCGGCCCCTGTCGTCCAGTGGAAGGGTTCACGAAAAATCAGCACCGAAGACAACGCCACGGTCGCCACCGCTCCGGCGGTCAGCACCGGGTGCGCCACATTCAGCGGGAGGCGCGCCAGCGCTGCGGCATAGAGTAAAAAAGCGCCGCCATATAGCCCGAGGCCTAGCCAGAATGGCCAATTACTCAGCGCGCCCAGAGGGTCACCGAGGGATGGAAACTTGCGCGGCGGCATCATGGCCATCTTCACCAGAACACTGGCGGAAGCGTTGGAAAAAATGCCAATAAGCAGGATGAGCCACTTCATACGTCGGCCTCCAGGCCATGCTTGCGGTAATGCTGGATCGCCACGTTCAGCGCTCGCTCAATCGACACCGCATGCGGTTCATTTTTGGTGGCCAGCATTTCGATGGACACCACATGGTTGGGGATAAAGTGTTCCAGGGCGATCATCACCTGCCCATGATCAGTGCCGCCATCCCCCAGAGGAAGCAGGTCAGGCTCACTGGCATGCACATGCCCGATAAGGGCGGCGCAGTCTTGCAGCACCGCGCGCGGATCTTCAGCGTTGATAGTCAGCGCGCCTGTGTCCAGTTGCATTTTGATGGCGGAATGCGCCACCTGCTTCACCACCAAGGCCGTTTCAGCGCTGGTGGTCATGAAGTTGGCGCCATAACAGGTGGGATTGGGTTCCAGGCAGACCGTCACACCGTACAGCTTGGCGATTGCCCCCAAGTGCCTGAAAAAAAACACCGCCACGTCCAGCGTTTTCTGGTCATTCAGCCCGGTGCGATCCCGGTTTTTCGGTGAGCCAAAAACCAGGCGTGTGGCGCCCAGCCCCGAGCCTATGCGACAGACCTCCGTCAGATGTTGCAGCAGTGCGCGCTGGCTCTCAGGTGAGCCAAAGACATTCAAGCCCTTGGTGCCAAACAGCAACGCCTGCATGCCGGTGATTTCGATGCCTCGCCCGGCCCACCAGCCTTTGACCTGAGCAATGTGCTCATCTGTAGCCTGGGCGGGCATAGGGAAATACTTGCCGGGTGCGACATCAATCGCATCGACTGCAAAGCGCTGAAGGAGCGTGGCGATCTCTTCATCTTCTGTGGTGTCCCACGCAATATTGGAGATCGCCAGCCTCATGCGCTACTCCCCAGAACGGACTGGATCATGTGCGGTTCTGACTGCGCATAGGCCCTGACAGCCTGAACCGCTTCACGTGCGCGGTACTGGTAGCGACCGGCGGCACCAAACACGTGAGCGTGCTTGGTCTGCATGTCGTAGGTCGCTATCGGGTTAGCCAAGGCATTGGTGAACGGCCTGCCGAAACCCTGTTGCGAAATATCCGCCACGCTGATGGGTTCTGCCGTGAGGTGAACCAACTTCAAGCCGGCGTTCAGCGCAGTTTGAATGTCATACCAGAGATTGACCATAGGGTAGAACTGAAAGACACCGCGGCTATCAATGGCCTGAAGATTGTTGTCATTCAAAAAATCGAAGATGACATTCTTGCGCAGGCCTGGCCCAACCAGCCCAGGCAGGCGGACGATCAAATAATGGGGGAAGTGGCTTTCGACAAACTTCTCCAGCAGTCGGCGGTGCAGACCATAAGCATGCAGCCCGGACTCATCGACGGGCGTGTCTTCATCAACGCCCACGGCTGTTTTGAAGACATCGACCGTGCTGATCAATATGAAGGTTTTACACTGGATGGTTTTCAGGTGGTCGATAAGGCCTTCGATTTTCTGCCGATCCGCTTCAGGTTCGCGGTTAGCGATCCATTTTTGCGCGGGTGCGCCAGCACAGACAACGGTACCGAATGACTTGCCATCAATATCGCCAATATTGATGGATCGATAATTGGCGTCAAAGACTGTCTGCTTCGCAAGCGTCGACCCGGCAAATCCGGTAAATCCAATCAAGCAATCATTCACGTTATTCATGATTTACCCCGCAACGCATACGCAGTAGCTCGGCATTATGGACATAAAGAACCGACGTGTAGTGACAGTCAAACTTGCTTATTTCAGATTCAACCACTGCCGCATAGCCCGTCTCATCGTCATGGCGATCCATGTGTGAAAGTAATAAGTAAAACTGACCGGCTGGCCGGCGCTCAAATAATGTCCTGATTAACTCGGAGACTATTTGTTTTTCCATGGACGGGTCTCTAGTCTGAGTCGTTTCATCGAGCACGCTGATGAAGTGATGCTTGTTCAGCCGGTTATCCAACAGCAAGTAATACTCGAGAGACGGTTGTGCATCCGGGTAAACCAAAATGTTACTGGCCTCCATGCCTGCAAGGTACTCGTACAAACTATTGTTGGCCGTGTATTCGTAATTATCGCCTGTAAAATTCTTGTACCCTGCTTTGCCCGCCTGAAACGCTAAAATGATAAACAGAGTCCAGCCCAGCACCTTGAAGGTTTTTAGAGGGCTTGATGTGAACTCAAGGATTGCACAGCTGGAAATAACCAGGCTGAAGGGAATCAGCCAGATCACATGCCGGGGATAGGTGGCCGGATAAAAACCAAAAATCTTGCCGGCTACTACGACAAGCACCAAGGCGCAAAAGAATAAATTCAGCCTGAAAATAAATCCTCTATTGCTGAACGTAAACAGTGCAATGCTCGACAGGCAGGACGTTATTAGCAGTGCCTTGCCGTAGGCCCCTAATATCGCGTTACCCAACGTACTGATCGATACTGAAAAAGATTTTTCACCGTACTCAGCGTAGTTGGTCAGCTGATAAATAGTGAGGTGTTTCATGTAAAAATACGAGAAGGCAATGCACGCAGTCGAACATAAAAAGGCGACTATCGTTGCGTTGCGTCGGGGGCGCTCGCTGTTGGTCAGGAACCAGAGAAACGCATACCCTAACAACCCTCCTGAAACAATGAGGGTGGAAAACCCTATTGCGCTGATAACGGCTGCAATCAAAAGGGCCCAAAAAATGTTTTTATGTTCTTCAGCTTCCCAAATCGCGAAGATAGCCAAAAAGCTCCCGCTCACTTCAAGAAAATAATACTTAAGCTCCGTCACGTGAAAGCCAGAAGAAAACGTATTGCCTATGACCGCTACCAGGAAAACAAAAAGCCCCCACTTGTATTGTTTATACAGGAGAGAGACGGGCAAGATCATCAGCACTGACGCCGCCAATACGGACAGCCTCAGAGGCTTGATGTCGTAGTTGAAAATCGCCATCACCGCTTTAAAGAAGAATGACGCCGGTACTGGCTCTGCCTGATCGTAATAGGGTAACGGTGTCATAAAGCCGTTCAGCGTGTTCACTTCGATAATGTTTTTCAGAAGCATGGCTTCATCCAGCCACACAGAACGTGACGCTAGCGTTAAAAATATGCTGGCTAACAGTAGCAGGGCGACCCCGGTACAGACGGAGGGCAGATCAAAAAATTTCTTCATTAATCTTCTCCAACACATCATAAATATTGTCAATTTTTCCGCCGAGCACTGAATAGCAGCCAGGTAACTCCGCATGTTTCTCGAAAAGAATGGGCCTCCCGTCATCACCCTCATTCTTGGCTAGAATGGTTTTGACTTCGAATAACGAATCGATATACCTGGCCTCGAATACAGACGGGATATAGCGCCCCACATCCCTGACCATACGGTCAACGCGGGTTGTGCGGTCGTGGTTCATGAGCTTTTCGTAGGGGTCTATTCCTTGCTCATCATTCCAGTGCAGGTGGGGCGTGAAGCGGACGTGGGATAGCGTATGCAGTCCGCGGGCAGGAAATGGCATGATCGAAAAGAAAGGGCCATCCATCACAGTAATCCCCAAACCTTTTAGGGCGGGAGGCATCTGCATCAGGGCCATTTCGGTGATTTCCTGTTTCAGACCGGTTCGAACACCGGGGAAATCACCCTTGAACTGGTTGGAACCGCTATAGGTGCAGTTGAATACATAACGGCAAGAGATCAGGTCCGGGGCGCTGTCCTCCGTTTCAGCCGCCACCTGTAGCGTCGCGCTCGGTCCTTTGGAAATGGCAGTCGCTCGGGTCTGATAGCGGATCTGTACACCGCATGCTTTCAGCTCTCGTTCCGCCCAGCTCGCCAGTTTCGTGGCGTCGAATGCATACTCTTCAACTAGGAACACATCTTCGATCAGCCGCGGTTCAAACAGTTTGCGCAACGCGGGATCGGCACGCTGAGTCCGGGCGCCAATATCCCGACAAAACCGCTCGAACTGTTTTGCCGTGACTTTCGAGTTATGGCTGGCAATCGCATAGACTTTGGTGAAATCCTGGGTGACTGCTTCGGGCCAATCACGCACGAACTTGGGCAGGTTTATCCGGCTTCGATACGCCGTGGTGAAACTGCGTGGGTAATGGTATCCATTGTGTACACGCGCCTGATTGTTATACGAGGCGCGCATCAACAGCGCCGGCTCACGCTCTACCAGTACGATGCGTTTGAGGCCTCGCTGCCTGGCCAGGTACACAGCAATAGCCGAACCATAAAATCCGCCGCCGATAATCACGGCGTCGTAGTGTGGATCGGTACCTGGCATCAGGACACTCGCTCACTGACAAAGGCTGTCGCCTCATCGGTCGTTGATGACACCTCTTCGATATTCAGCTTTTCACGCCGCGTCATACGAGCGCTGGTGAACTCTTGTCCCACATGGTAGAGCGGGCCTTCATTGGAAAAACTGGCCATGTTCAGGATGTATTCACCCAGCACAAGAAGCACCAGTGAGATCAGAAAAAACATGCCCGACTGTTGCAACGAAAGGCTGATCCAGCCAGGCGCGACGTCCGCTTTTAAAAAACCGACGGCGACGACGTAGACGCAATAAACCAGGTTGATCATTGCGCCAAACGTGGAGAGGGCCGTCACCAGTCGCATGGGCGCGCGAGTAGTTGACACCAGCAAGCGCATGCCTCGGTCGATGCTGTCCCCCAACCGTTTGGGGGGCTGGGATTTTGGCGCCGCCACGTAGTTGTAACGGAGGTAAGACCGGGCAAAGCCGCCCGTTGCAGGTAAATGACGGTAGGTTATGGCCGGCTTTGGATGTTGCAGAATGAAATTGATTACTTTCTTGCTAATGAGTCGGTATTGCGGCGCTTCTGTGGCGAGATGAATACTGTTGAACCAGCGATAGAGTATATGGAATAGCGTGTAAGCGCAGCGGTAGGCGAAGCTTTGTACACACCGTTGCTGGTTGCTGACAAAGACCACATCAGCGCCGCCGATCGCTTGCTCTAGCATATTCGGCATAAATTTTATGTCGTCCGTCGTAGGGTCAATGACGGCCACAAAATCACCCAGCGCATTTTCCAGCCCAACCCATGAGGCGGTGTCGGCATCCACTTCCTTTGTCAGTGCGTACACCTGCAAGTTGGCAAATCCATGTTCGCCTGTCAGCCGTTTCAGGACGGTAATGCTGTCGTCGACCGACGCGTTGTCAACAATGATCAACTCATAATCACTGACAATGGAGGCGATCACGGAACCGGCGTTAAAAAGTATGCCCTCAAGACTTTCCGCTTGATTGCGGACAACGAAAACGACAGATAAAAAACAGGGAAAAAATGCCATTTTAAATTCTCTTTAAAAAGCCAATAAATATCGGGCGCTGGGTGTCGCGCCTGAGGCTGCATTTAAGCTGGATCAAATCGATGTCGTTGGGCTGGGCACGATCAATGCCGACGCAGGGGGCACGGTTGACGGCCGGGACCGCCGCAAGGGCTGACCTCAGACGAACGTCGGACCAGTGGTCAGCAATAAACCGGAGCACAACAGGGTGTTGTCGAGGGCGACAGCAAGGAGGGGGCGTGGGGCGGAAGGTTAAAATAGTCACAAAAAAATGTCCCAGAGTGCTTGCCAGATACTGTCCGATCCAGAAAACAAAAAGGTATCAACGCACGAGCGCTGCACTTTTTCATGGCGTAAAGCTACTGAAAGCAGGCTAGACCAGTGACCCACACTCCGCTAGGCGAGCGCCAAAAAAGACTTGAAAAGGCCAGTGCACATTTAAAGGGTGCCTGCCTACAATGTGGTTTCTGCTATTTTTTTGACGAGAAGGATTTTCGTCGGGATGCTTGAAATTTCGAACGGGTGATGCGTATTTTGTACAGATCGCCGTTCAACGGCTTATAAAACAATAAAGGATTTAGAGTCATGATGATTAATGACCTCCGTTCCCTCGCGGAGCGATTGGCGGGCATTGATGAGATTGAATGTGTTACGCCAGATTTGAACGGTGTGCCACGGGGCAAGGTGATGACCGCCGAGGGCTTTCTCGAAGGGCGGCGTTTGCAGCTTGCGCGTGGTGTGTTGCTGCAATGCATCATGGGTGGTTATCCACCGGCGCGATTTTACGGGAGCGATGACGGTGACCTTGCACTGATTGCCGATCCTACCCAGATTCACCGTTTGCCCTGGAGCGAGCACCCGCGAGCGCTGGCGATTTGCGATGCGGATGAACTGACCGGGGAAGGGTCCAGTCTGTCGACCCGTGGCCAGCTCAAGGCGGTCATCGCTCGTTATGCTGCGCGTGGCTTGGCGCCGGTGGTGGCGACCGAGCTGGAGTTCTTCGTGTTTGCGCCCAATACCGATCCGACTCAACCTTTCGAGCCGCCACTGGGCCTTGATGGTCGTCGCGAGCAAGGTCATTCGGCCTTCAGCGTCAGCTCTAATAATGGTCTGCGCCCGTTTTTCAAAGAGGTGTACGAATGCATGGCGGCGTTGGGCCTGCCGCGCGACACGTTTATGCACGAAATGGGTGTCAGCCAGTTCGAGATCAACCTGTTGCATGGCGACCCCTTGTTACTGGCCGATCAGACATTTTTGTTCAAGCACCTGCTCAAGGAAGTTGCGCTCAAGCATGGCTTGACCGTGGTGTGCATGGCCAAGCCCTTGGCACACACGCCGGGTAGCTCGATGCATATTCATCAAAGCGTGGTGGACCTGCACTCGGGGGGCAATGTGTTCAGTGACGAGAGTGGCAATCCGACCGCGACCTTCCGGCATTTTATCGGGGGGCAGCAAGCGGGCATGGCGGATTTTACGGCGCTGTTTGCGCCGAACGTGAACTCCTACCAGCGTCTGTGTCATCCGTATGCATCGCCTAACAATGCTTGCTGGTCCCACGACAATCGCGCCGCGGGCCTGCGTATCCCGGCGAGTGCGCCGGTCGCCCGAAGGGTGGAGAATCGTCTGCCCGGTGCGGACGCCAACCCCTATCTGGCAATTGCCGCGAGCCTTGCAGCCGGTCTTTATGGTATTGAACATGCGTTGGAACCCACGGCGCCGATACAGGGTGAGATCAAGGTGCCGGATGACTTGTCATTGCCATGTACCTTACATGCCGCACTGGAGCGTCTGAAGCGTAGCCAATTGGCAAAAGAGCTGTTTGGTAACGTGTTCATCGAAGGCTATATCGCTTCGAAGAGCATGGAACTCACCAGCTTTTTTGATGAAATTACCCCCTGGGAAAGGCGTGTGCTGGCTGCTCAGGCTTAGAAACTGTGGTTTTGGAGTCGCCCGTTCGGGTGGCTCCATTCTTTTGCTCCTTTATATGCGGAAAGCCTGGAACGTCGATGCGTCAAATCTGGAAGTCCTTTCGAGCGCTTTATTTCGCCTCGCTGATGATGCTCATCGGCTCGGGTCTGTTAAGCACCTATCTCGCCTTGCGCCTGGCGGCTGATCAGGTCGATGGCCTGTGGGTCGGTGCGTTGATGGCGGCCAACTACTTCGGTCTGGTGCTGGGTGGCAAGATCGGTCACCGACTGATCGGCCGGGTCGGGCACATTCGCGCCTATGCCACCTGCGCGGGTATTGTTGGTGCTGCGGTGTTGGGGCACGGACTGATCGATTGGCTGCCCGCGTGGTTGTTCCTGCGGATGATCGTGGGCCTTGGCATGATGTGTCAGTACATGGTCATCGAAAGTTGGCTCAACGAGCAGGCGCATGCCAAACAGCGTGGCGCCGTATTCAGCGGTTACATGATCGCGTCTTACCTTGGTCTGGTGTTGGGGCAGCTGATTCTAGTCATTCACCCGGCGCTTGGGCTCGAACTGCTGATGCTGGTCGCGCTGTGCTTTGCTCTGTGCCTTGTGCCGGTGGCAATGACCCGCAGTATTCACCCTGCGCCCATGCACCCGGCACCGCTGGAACCACGGTTTTTCCTCAAGCGGGTGCCGCAATCGCTGAGTACCGTATTGGGGGCGGGGCTGATCATCGGCTCGTTCTATGGTCTGGCGCCGCTGTATGCCTCCCAGCAGGGGTTGTCCACAGAGGCCGTGGGCTTGTTCATGGGGAGCTGTATTCTCGCGGGGCTGTTAGTGCAATGGCCGCTCGGGCGCTTGTCGGATCGCTATGACCGGGCGTTGTTGATTCGCATTTTTGCCGGTGCGCTGGCCTTGTTGGCTTTTCCCTTGGCGGTCATGCCGCAGGTGCCTGTGGAAGTATTGTTCGGGGTCGGCTTCTTCGCCTCTTTGATGCAGTTCTGTCTTTATCCGTTGGCCGTGGCCTTTTCCAACGACCACGTTGAAGGCGAGCGCCGTGTGTCGCTGACCGCCATGTTGCTGATGACCTACGGTATAGGCGCCAGCATTGGTCCGTTGGCTGCGGGTGTACTGATGAAGATGTTCGGCAGCAACATGCTCTATGCGTTCGTCTGTTTTGCCGCTGTGATTCTGGTCTGGCGCATCCGGCCCAAGGCTGTGACCAATCTGCACCAGGTCGAGGATGCACCGTTGCAACACGTGGCTATGCCGGACAGCATGTCCAGCTCACCGTTGGTGGTCGCGCTGGACCCGCGCGTGGATGAACAGGTGGTTCAGGATCAGATGCAGACGACGGTCGAGCCGCAGGTAGAGCCGGAAACCGAAGAGGAGCCGCAACCCTGATTGCAAGGCAGCGACAGAGCGCGCTGGCAAGCCTGTTTGATCGCGGACGATTGCGAGTTATGAAGAGCGGGGAGACGCAGTACAGGGGCGGAGGGCGATTGCGGTAGGTATTGCACCGCAATCGCTCATGTCGCAAGCGCGATCAGAAGTCGTCGTCTTTATCGAATCGCCGCGCTTCGCGCTGTAACTGATAAACGAATCGCTCAACCTGGCGCTGGACCAGGCCACTCATGTTGTGGAAGCGCACCCCGGCGAAGGTGATGTTGATTCGGTCTTCGAAATGCAGGTAACGCAACTCGACTGGCGCGGTCATCTTGCCAAAAGGCAGGGCAGCGACGAAGCGCTCATAGACCTGACCCAATTGCAGCTGCTCGGAAATATCACCTTTAAATCGCAATTTGCAGCCGGTGGCAGAAATATCCAAAAGCTTGCCGACCAGCGGTACTTTCAGCTTGTCACCATTGATTTCTATATCGACCAATTGAGCCAGTTTCAGTGCGGCCCGAAAGGCGCTGCGGCGCTGGTGATAAACCACTTCCTTAGGCATGGGGCCACGGTAGCAGCGATGATCTCCATGGTCGCTTATGGCCAGCGTATCTTCGCATTCCCACGCGATACGAACACCGTCATGAAATCCTTCGACGCGAAAGGGTTCGCCGCTGGTCAGGAACCGTTCGCCGTCTCGGGGGATCATTTCGTCGAAAGCAATCTCTTTACCGTCGACCTCGATCAGATAGCTTTGAAAGCGCTGAGTGCGCTCATGAAAGGTAATAATCAGAGGGTCATGACTGTCGAGCATTAGCCGCAGGTTGGCGGCAATTTCCAAAGGTGTGGTGAGTACCTTTGGTGGCTGCGGAGCATCTTCCGCGCTTAAGGCATTGAACACGGTTCATCCATCTCCAGGCAAAATACAATAGCACGCGATTGCGGGCATTTTGCCAGCATGTTCGATGCCTTGATACAGGAAATTTACGCTTGGCTCAGTGGGCGCGGCTTATTGACACTGGCTGTCGACCCGCGATTGTCATACAGCATGGGTGCTTCGCCGCCGGTGAGAATTCTCATCTGATGGGCAGTGGACACTTGCTGTACCTTGATCAAGTCGCCATTGAATTCGTTGGCTGCTCGGCAGTGGCTCATCAGCTCGCTGAGTTTGTCGCCTTGACTGATCAGCGCGTCACCGATCAATGAATTGCGCGCCAGTTCCTCGAGACCCTGACGATCAGGCTTCAAATTGAGGCTGGCAAGAATCTGGCTGCGTTTGCGGCCACGCTGTTCAAGCATGATCACCAGCGATTGTTTCTGCGCAAGAATATCTTCGAGTAAGAACATATCCCGACCATGCAGCGCCAGTGATTCGGCGTGCAGCAGCTCCAGCAGCTTCTGTGCCGGGGCGACATCGTCGGTGATCAGTTGCAATAGAGTAGTGTCGTGCATTGCATGCTCTGAGTTTTAGGCGTCCAAAAGCCCTGGCGCAGGCCCTCGGCTAGCGCTGGGCTTCGAAATTAAGCAGCTTGCTGGCTACGCGACCGCTATCAACTTTATAGCTGCCGTCTGCAACGGCTTGTTTCAACTCGGCCACACGGGCGCTGTTGACAACAGGCTGACTGCGGATCTTGTCGCTGATAGTCTGCAACTGCTGCGCCTCGTTACTGAGGTGTACGGTTTCCCCGCTCGACGTGTTGGCCGTTTCGGTGGTGGTTTTCGCGCTCGTGGAGGCTGCGGCAGTGCCGGTCTCCTTGACATTGCTGGTACGCGAACCCGTCGACACGGAGGGGGGACTGTTTAAACGACTGAAGTCGATGACCATGGTTAAGAACCTCTAGGTGTTTGGACGCTTGCCATGTTTTCGGCCAAACACAAGAAAACTTTAGGTGAGTTTTGAAGAGGAGAAAAAGCTGCCATACACAGCTTGGCAGTCTAGGAAACTCCGCCTCATTACGCCAACTATCACAAGGCTACTTCTACCTGCCCCGGTGCTGTTACCCGAGCTTTGATCACTCGTTTCGAATTAAGGTTCCGCACCCTGATTTGTTCACTCAAGCCGCCATCGGTCAATGCCTCGCCGGGCATGCGGACCACCAGTGTACCGCTCTTGGCGGTAATCACGACCTGGTCGCCCTTGCGTATGAGTTCTGCCTGTTCCAGCTGCAACGGGGTGATGATCTGCCCATTGATCATTTGACGGGTTACTTTTTGTCCTATCGCCTCTTCAACCGATGTGATGTAGCCCTGGGACATCTGACTGATATCGCGTTCGCTCAGGGATATATCATCTTCACCAATGATGCCGTCGCGCTTGAGCGGGCGTTTGACAATCACGACCTGGCGAAATAAATGTACCTGGGCAGGCACATACACCGTCCAGGGTAGTGACCCTTCGCAACGAACCTTGACGGTCACTCGCCCGATGGGCTGAGCAGGGCTTTCGAGACTCGCTGTCAATTCCTTGTCGCACTGTGTCAGAGTCATGCGCGGGTCGAGCTGGTTGACTTGGATTTGGTAACGGCCTTCGGTCTGGGTCGTCGCCAGATAGTCCTCTACGGAGAATTCAAGAAAACCCTGGGTCACGCCGATAAGCTGATCAGGCATGCTCAAAGGCTCGCCCCGTGCGAATTGGCCGCTACTGAAAAGCAACAAAGCGACTGTCGCGCAGCGTAAGCTGCGAGAAATAGATATCACGCGTCGGAAAAATGTCGTATTTGCATTCATAACAGTTAAAAAGCAAGCCCCGTGCCGCTTAGTCATTTTAGTGAGTGTGGGGTCGAAGCTTTCAGTTTGGGAGTCAGGGCATGGCTGGTGTAATGGATTCGGTGAACCAGCGCACGCAACTGGTGGGGCAGAACCGTCTTGAGTTGTTGTTGTTCCGTCTCAACGGCCAGCAGCTCTACGGGATCAATGTGTTCAAGGTCAGGGAGGTGCTGCAGTGCCCCAAACTGACCGTGATGCCTAAGTCCAACCCGGTGGTGCGTGGCGTTGCAAATATTCGTGGGGCGACCATTCCGATCATTGATCTTGGGATGGCCACCGGCTCGAAAGCATTGGTGCAGGGCGTGAATGACACCTTCGTCATCATCACCGAGTACAACACCAAGATTCAGGGCTTTCTGGTGCATTCGGTGGAGCGCATCGTCAATATGAACTGGGAGGAGATCCATCCGCCGCCCAAGGGAACGGGGCGCGATCATTACTTGACCGCAGTCACCCGAGTGGATAATCAACTGGTCGAAATCATCGATGTAGAGAAAATTCTCGCGGAAGTGGCGCCGGCACCGGAAAGTATTTCCGTGGGTGTCGTCGATGCAGAGACCCAGGCCAAGGCGTTGACGCTGCGGGTACTGACGGTCGACGATTCGTCGGTTGCGCGCAAACAGGTGATGCGCTGCCTGCAGACGGTCGGGGTTGAGGTGGTAGCCTTGAACGACGGTCGTCAGGCTTTGGATTACCTGCAGCGCATGGTCGCGGAGGGTAAGAAGCCCGAAGAGGAATTTTTGATGATGATTTCAGACATCGAAATGCCCGAAATGGATGGGTATACCTTGACTGCGGCAATCCGCAACGATCCGCGCATGCAAAAAATGCATATCATCCTGCATACTTCGTTGTCGGGTGTGTTCAACCAGGCCATGGTCAAGAAAGTCGGCGCAGATGACTTTCTTGCCAAGTTTCGACCTGATGAGCTGGCCGCTCGAGTAGTCGAGCGGATCAAGGCAGTGAAATAATCGCCAGAGGGCGCCGCCCTCTGGTTGTACGCAAGCGTGTAAAAGGCGGTTTCTTTGTCGACAGGTAATTTGGATTTCGAACAGTTCCGGGTCTTCCTGGAAAAAGCCTGTGGCATTTTGCTGGGTGAGAATAAGCAGTACCTGGTCTCCAGCCGTCTCAACAAGCTAATGGATCAACAAGGCATCAAGTCGTTGGGGGAGTTGATTCAGCGCATTCAGGCTCAGCCTCGGAGTGGTCTGCGCGAGCAGGTTGTGGATGCAATGACCACCAACGAGACGCTCTGGTTTCGCGACACCTATCCGTTCGAAGTCATGAAGAACAAAGTGCTTCCTGAAGCGATAAAAGCCAGTCCCAACCAGCGCCTGCGCATCTGGTCGGCGGCATGTTCTTCGGGTCAGGAACCGTACTCGTTATCGATGACGATCGACGAGTTCGAGCGCAGCAACCTCGGTCAGTTGAAGCAGGGGGTGCAGATCATCGCCACTGACCTCTCGGGCTTGATGTTGAACAACTGCAAGACAGGCGAATATGACAGTCTGGCGCTAGGCCGTGGCCTTTCCCAAGAGCGCCTGCAGCGCTTTTTCGATCCCAAGGAAGCAGGTCGTTGGGCCGTCAAGGCGCCTATCAAGAGTCGGGTCGAGTTTCGTTCGTTCAATCTGCTGGACAGTTATGCGAGCCTGGGCAAATTCGACATCGTTTTTTGCCGCAACGTGCTGATTTACTTCTCGGCGGAAGTGAAAAAAGACATCTTGTTGCGTATCCACAGTACGCTCAAGCCGGGCGGCTATCTGTTCCTCGGCGCGTCGGAAGCGCTCAACGGTTTGCCTGACCATTACCAGATGGTCCAGTGCAGCCCGGGGATCATTTACCAGGCGAAGTAATCGCTGCGCAAAAAAAAGAGACCCTAGGGGCTCTTTTTTTGCCTCGGGTAAACCATTATGGCCCTTCGGACGGGGGGCGGCAATGGCAATAAAACGGCACCTGGCTTGCCACTTTCCCCCTGAATAGCGGAAATATTTTGCCGCTTTTCTGTCATTGCCGCCCCGTATCGCCCGCAAACCCCCGATTTACGGCCTCGGCGAAGCTGGCACGTTGATTGCTATGTTCCTGATACGAAATTCAGGTCAGCCGCTAAAGGTTTCCCGACATGAGCATCAGCTTCGATAAAGCACTAGGCATCCATGAGCAGGCCCTCGGCTTTCGCGCTCAGCGTGCAGAAGTCCTGGCCAACAACATTGCTAACGCTGACACACCGAACTACAAGGCGCGAGATCTTGAGTTCTCGGCCGTGCTTGCGGCGCAAAGCGATAAAACCAAAAATGGCACCTTCGGTCTTAAAACGACTAATAGTCGGCACATCGATGCCGAGGGGCTGGGTGGCGAAGACGGGACGTTGTTGTACCGCACGCCGAGCCAACCTTCGTTGGACCAGAACACCGTCGACACGCAGGTCGAACAGGCCAGCTACGCGCAGAACGCCGTTGGTTTCCAAGCCAGCTTCACCCTGCTCAACAGCAAATTCAAAGGGCTGGTATCAGCCCTGCGTGGAGAGTAATCCATGTCCCTTGCAAATGTTTTCAACATTGCCGGCAGCGGCATGAGTGCTCAAACCACGCGTTTGAATACCGTGGCCAGTAACATTGCCAACGCCGAGACTGTTTCGTCGAGCGTCGATCAAACCTACCGTGGCCGTCACCCGGTATTTGCCACTGTGCTCCAGGGGCAAAGTAGCGGCGATAGCGGCTCCCTGTTCGGTAGTCAGGGTGAAGCCGGTCAGGGCGTTCAGGTCAGCGGTATTGTTGAAGATCCGAGCAATCTTGACGCTCGTTATGAGCCAAACCATCCATCGGCAGACAAAAACGGTTATGTCTACTACCCCAACGTCAACGTTGTCTCCGAGATGGCCGACATGATTTCTGCCAGCCGCTCGTTTCAGACCAACGCGGACATTATGAACACCGCCAAAACCATGATGCAGAAGGTCCTGACTCTCGGTCAGTGATAAGAGGCGCAGTCGATGACAACCACTAGTAACGTCGGCCAGTCGGTTCTGGACCAGCTTCAGAAATCGGCAAGTTCGAGCAGCTCCACCAGTTCTACCAGCACAGCCAGCACAACCGGTACCGCATCACTGGGCAAAGATGCATTCCTGCAACTGCTTGTCACGCAGATGAAGAACCAAGACCCTCTCAGTCCGCAGGACAACACGCAGTTTGTTTCTCAGTTGGCTCAGTTCAGCAGTCTCGAGAGCATGCAAAACCTGACCAGTACGGTTGATACAATTGCCAGTACTTACCAGTCGTCTCAAGCCCTGCAGGCCTCTTCTTTGGTCGGGCGTTCGGTGATTGTTGAAAGCGGCTCGGCAGTGGTAGACACCACCAAAGGTCTGACCGGTTCAGTGGTCGTGCCTAGCTCGAACTCGTCGACCACGGTCAAAATTTCCGACGCGAATGGGAACGTGGTCGACACTATCGACCTTGGCGCGCAGTCGGCGGGTACTACCAGCTTTACTTGGGACGGCAAGAACGGGGACGGCACAGTTGCAGCAGCCGGCACTTACAGTTTCGTTGCTACCGGCACTGCCAGTGGTACGGCCACCGCTTTGAGCACCTATCTGCCAGCCACCGTCAACAGCGTGACAATGGGGGTCAGCGGTGCAGAAATGACGCTCAACCTCGCGGGCGGTAGCAGTGTCGGCCTGTCCAAAGTACAAACAATCGGAATATAGAGCCGACTAGACGGCAAAGGAGTTGAGCATGTCATTCAATATCGGCCTCAGTGGGCTCTATGCTGCAAACAAAAGTCTCGACGTTACCGGCAACAACATTGCCAACGTTGCGACCACTGGTTTCAAGTCGTCCCGTACCGAGTTCCAAGACCAGTACGCCGCTTCGATTCGTGGTACTTCCGGCGGTACCACTGCAGGTAGCGGCGTCACCACGGCCGCTGTGTCCCAGCAATTCACGCAGGGCACTTTGACCACGGGTACAGGCCGCAGCCTCGATTTGGCGATCAACGGCAACGGTTTCTTCATGGTCAGTAATAACGGCGAAAAACTCTACACTCGCGCCGGTGCGTTCTACCCTGACAAGAATGGTAACGTCGTCGACGCCTCCGGCAACAAGCTGCAGGGGTATGGCGTTAACGCCGCCGGCAGTGTGGTGAACGGTGTCTTGACTGACCTGAAAATCGATTCGTCGAATTTGGCGCCGAGCCCGACCGGCTCAATCAGCATCGCGTCAAACCTGAACTCTTCATCGGCCCTGCCGACTGTTTCAACGTTCGACCCGACTGATGTGAACAGCTACACCACCACGTTCAGCACGCCGGTCTACGACAGTCAGGGCAACGAGCATTCAATGAGCCAGTATTTCGCCAAGACGGGCACCAATGCCTGGACGATGTACACCTTGGTAGACGGTCGCAATGCGTCTGATCCTACGAGTACGGTGGCTGACTCGATGAACCTGACCTTCAAGTCTGACGGCTCGCTGGATACTTCCACGCTGGCTACCACGGGTAATCTGACCGTCAACGCTGACAGCACCTTCACCCTGAACAACTGGATACCGGCAGCACAAGTGGGTACCACCGGGGTCTGGGCGGGCAACGGTTCGGCGGCCAAAGTGAGCGGTGTCAAACTGGACATGCTCGCGACCACCCAAACCAACTCGGTGTCGGGCGCGATCACCAAAACTCAGGACGGCTACGCAACCGGTCAGTTGTCGGCCATGTCGGTAGACCCTACGGGTAACCTGTTCGCCACCTACACCAACGGCCAGTCCAAGGTCATCGGGCAAGTGTCGTTGACCAACTTCGCCAACGTTCAGGGCTTGGCTCCAGCCGGGGGCACCAGTTGGCGTGAGACGTATGCTTCAGGGGTTCCTGTCACGGGCGCGCCGGAGTCCGGCACGCTGGGCAGCCTCACCGGTGAAGCCCTGGAAGATTCCAACGTCGATCTGACCAGCGAATTGGTCAATCTGATCAAGGCGCAAAGCAACTACCAGGCGAATGCGAAAACTATTTCGACTCAAAGCACTATCATGCAGACCATTATTCAAATGGCATGATAAACATGCGTTGAACAAAGCCCCTTTTTAAGGGGCTTTTTTTTACGTTATTTTTAGTGTTTATATAAAAACAATGTTGATTTAATAGGGTTGTACCGCCATGGGTAAGTTCGATAGAGGTAAGTCGCTGTTATGAAGTTGATGGAAAAACGTTATAGCTGAATCCTACTATGTATGCGGAAAATTCCTACTTTCGATAATGCGAGAATAAATAACGCAGAAAAAATGGCGATGCAGATCTTCAAGTGATATTGGGCTGCAATGTTCGACTGCGAAAAAATGCATTAACGAAAGCGCCGTTCACTACGGCACAGGAGTGTTTATGTCATTCAATGTTTCCCTGAGTGGGCTGCACGCTGCCCATAAAAGACTTGAGGTTGCCGGTAATAATATCGCCAACGTGGGTACCCATGGTTTCAAGTCATCCCGAGCGGAGTTCGCAGCCCTGTATTCGAGTGCGCAACTGGGCAGCGCTCACAACGCGGTCGGTGATGGTGTACGTCTGGCCACTGTCTCGCAAAACTTCAGTCAGGGCGGCGTCGACTCCAGTTCGGGTGGGGTTCTGGACATGCGTATACAAGGTAAAGGCTTTTTTGTGGTTAGCGATAACGGCGCACTTAGCTATACCCGCGCCGGTGCATTCAAAATGGATAAGAACGATTATATCGTTGATAACGAAGGTAACCGTCTGCAGGGTTATGGTGTTAATGCCAAAGGTAATGTCGTCAACGGAGTGCGCACCGACCTGAGGATCGATACTGCTAACATGCTGCCCAAAGCGACCACTGAAATCATCGAAACGATGAACCTGGATTCCTCTCAGCCCGCGCTCTCGGCACTTCCGGTTTTTAATCCGGATGATCCAGGTACCTATTCTAAAGTGATCAATAGAACCATTAAAGATAGCGGGGTAGGCGCTGTTGCGGAGGTCAAGGTCAAAGATGCGCAAGGTAACGAGACAGTGCTAGTCCAGGCCAAGCCCGCCATTCCTCCTGCAGATCATGAGCTTAAGCAGTATTTCGTTAAAACCGACGCCAACCAATGGGCGATGTACACGCTCATTGATGGGCGTAACCCAGTGGACCACACCACGACCACACCGCTGAAGGTAATGATGACGAAAAAACCGGACGGCAGCCTCTTATCCGCGGGCGATGGCGAACATATCAAAAAAACATCGGACACAGAATTTACCCTGGCTGGCTGGAAGCCTATCCAGCAAATCAATGGCGTCTGGGCCGCGAGTCCTGCGTTAAACAGTGGCCCTATAGTGCTTTCTTTAAGTGACGGGGCAACCAGCGGAGTGGATGAGGGAGACGCCGTGATGGCGCGGCGTGTTCCGGTATTCGGCGCCAACGATGTCACCACCTTTAATAAGTCGTTCGCGACCCCCCTCTATGACAGCTTGGGTAACAAGCATGAGATGACTCAATACTTCGTCAAGGACGATACGAACAGTTGGAAAATGCATGTTCTGGTCAATGGTCGAAACCCGGCGGACCCGGAGAAAACTGATCCAGCCTCCGCGCACATAACCTTCGATGCCTATGGCGCGGTTCAATCAATGACCGGCAGTCAAGGTCTTGAGGTTGCGAACCGGACATTGAACCTCAAGGGGTGGGTGCCTGCCAAGGTGATTGATGGGGCTACTCATAACGAAAAGTGGGTACCCAACGGCGCTCGGGGCAGTTCAGGCGGTATCGTCATTGATTTGAATAAGCTCAGCCAACATAACGCAGAGACTGCGCGCGTTTCAGCTCAGCAGGACGGGCATGCGGCAGGCAATATCAACAACATCAGCGTCGATATGAATGGGGTCCTTAGAGCGGGTTTCACCAATGGGCTGCATAAAAACATTGGTCAGGTCACACTCGCCAGCTTTGCTAACGAGCAAGGTTTGCAGCCGGGCAGTCATACCCATTGGCGGGAAACAAATGCCTCGGGTATCGCCACTATGGATGCGCCCAAGGTCGGTACATTGGGCAGTATTGTCTCGGGTGCGCTTGAAGGCTCCAACGTCGAATTGACCAATGAGCTTGTGGAGTTGATTCAGGCGCAAGTAGCGTATCAGGCCAACTCCAAAGCCTTGTCTACAGAAGCGACGCTGATGCAGACGCTGATACAGGCGACGTAAGCTGCGGTATTTATGGGTAGGCCCCAATGGGTCGGGGCTTACCGTACGTTTATTAGATGTTATGCACGAAATCGCTCACCAACCTGTTCATCCTCAATCGTTGGGCCGGTAAGGTGTCCAGTGAACGCGTCAACGTTTGGTTGAGTCATAACAGTAAGCCCGGCAAAGCCGGGCTGAAAGTGTAGGTGTTAGCTCCGATGGTTAACACCCGCATGGTCCGTAGGGGAATCTTCTTGGCGAAGTTCCCCTATGCCTCACTTGATAAAGTGTACTGCGGCCAAGGCCCGCATCTCATCTTCACTGCGCGGACTTTTGCTTGCGACGGTCCACAGATCAAAGGCAGCAGGGCGAGCGATGGTTATGATCGTCGCGAATCCAGCTGCTTGCAGTGTGCCGTTCAAGACCTTCTCTGTGAAGCCGCAACGATGCGCCATATAAAGATTACCCTTGGCCATGGCCGAGCGATAACCGTACAGGATATCGATAGGTGCGATCGGACCGGAAGCCGACTGATAGGCAGGATCGGTGAGTTTATCTTCGGCAACCAGAGCGCACACCGACTTCAGGTCCGGGCATGTAATCACCGCGAAGCCGTCGGAATTAAGCACGCGGAGGAACTCATTCAGCGCCAGTGGTACCTCGTGCGGGAAGAGGTGCTCAATATTGTGGCTGGAGAAGACAGCATCCACAGAGGCGTCCTCTACCCGCGACATATCGGTCATCGTTCCGACAATATCTGGCTGGACAGATTCATCAATATCGAGGCGCAGCTCATTCCAATCACCGGAATTGAAACCTTTGGTCGTAGACTCTTTGCGCAGAGGCCCACAGCCGACGTGAAGGAAGGTCTTGGCTTGGGCCTTGTTGACCTTTGACTTGGTTGTCTTTTTTTCTGGGGTTGCGGCGGGATCTTGGGGCGCCGCGCTCAATGGTGACGACTGCTTGGCCTGCTCGTTATCAATGATGATTTCTTTGACTTTCATATTATTCTCAATATTGAAACCAGCAATCTGGCTAAAGAGGTTATCAATCATGCGTACTTGATGATCCGTGCGAAACAGCGCGCTGTTATCGCGGTTAGCGACCAAGTGGGTTTTAATACGATCCAGGCGAGCAGGCTGGGTCGCCAGCTCTACCGCCAAATGCTCGTAGTGCTCAAAATTGTTCACCACCAGTTCATTCAGCCCCAGGTTGCTCAGCAAACTGCCTGCCATGCGCGACGCGAACGCTCGACCCGAGCAAGTCAGAATGGGTAACCCCATCCATAATGCATCGTTGGCGGTGGTGCCACCGTTGAAGGGAAAGCAATCGAGAAACAGATCTGCCACACAGTAGCGAGCCAAGTACTCAGGTGGAAGCACCCGTGATGCGAAGATCAGTCGCTCTGTTGCAATGCCGCGATCGGCGCAGAATGCCAGCAGATTGGACTGGACCGATGCATTGTCGGCCAGTAGCCACAGTACACTGTCGGGCACACGGAGCAGGATTTTAATCCAGACTTCGAACAGTTCCGGCGTGTATTTGTGATTGTTGTTGAAGGCGCAAAAGACGAAGGCATCTTCGGGCAGGCCACACTCGGCCCTGCTGGGAGTCTTTGCGACCAGGCGATGGCGATCGCTCACCTGGAAAACCTCCGGTAGATACAGCGGTTTTTCGGTGAAGTACGCCTGTTCCTGTTCGGGTAAAACATACCGGTCGCACAGAATATAGTCGATAAACGGCATGCCGCTGGTACCCGGAAAGCCGAGATAGGCCACCTGGATGGGGGCCGGTCGACGAGCCAGAATATTGATGCGTGCGCCGGCCGTCAGTCCCTGTAAGTCCACCAGGATATCGATTTCGGCTTCACGGATGCGCTGGGCAGCCGCCTCATCCGACAAATCACCGATAAGCACATGGACATCCAGTGCCGAGATGACCCGTTGGCGCAAGGCCGAACCATCATTAGGGCTCCAGCAGAAACCGTAGACCTCGAAACGCTCACGGTCATGCAACTCCAGCATCTCGACGATCAGCATCGATACCGGGTGCAAGGTGAAATCTGATGACAGGTAGCCTATCCGTAATTTTTTGTGACCATAGCCGGCTGGATTGGCTAACGGTTCCAGGCCCGGTGTGACTTTCTCGGCGATATAGCGTTGGGCTGCCTTTAATTGCAGTGCCGGATCATCGGACAGGTCAAGCATGGACAAGGCTGAGGCTGCGTTCAGAATTGCGGCGGGTGTCAAACCTGGTAACTCAATCAGCACAGGCCAGCTGCACTGTTTCTGGCGCAAACTCACCCAGTGATGGATGACATTGGGTTGGTCCGGTTTGAGCAACAGGCTACGGGTGAGGGTCACCTCAGCATCGTTATAGCGCTTGCGCGTCTCCAGCAGTCGACCTCTGTTGTTAAGCGCCAGAATCAGCAGGTCGCGTTTGTCACCGCTTACCTCGTTGGGTAACGCCAAAAGAACATCCCAATTTTCCAGCGCTTCATCGAAACGTTGCTGCTTTTCCAGCGTCGTGCCCAGGTTGAAAGCCGCTTGCAGAAAATCAGGTTGTCGCTTGAGAGCCTCGCGATAACTGTGCTCGGCAGCGATCAGTTCACCCGCCTCTACCTGCAAGACCCCAAGGTTGAACAGTACGGCATGGGCCAATGGCGATACACCATGGCTGGTCAGCCACTGCTGGTATGCCTGCATGGCGCCGGCGTTATCACCCGCTTCGCTGAGGACAGAGGCCTCGCCAAATAAGGTGGCAACGGATGATTGAATCTGTTTCAGGGTTTTTTTCATCTAACAAGTCCACGGATTGACCCCGGATATCCGGGTAAAAAAACACCGAGCTTAAACTCGGTGTCGTGGAGAGTGAAGGGGTACCCGGCAGTCAGCCTGCCGGGCACCGACGTGTAGCGTCAGACGTATTCGCTGTTGACGCCATGAAGCCATGTATGCAGCGCGGTGGTAACCCCTGTCAGACTGATCATCGTCCCGCTTGTCGTGCCGTCGCTTGTCACCTGAGCGGAAGTCAAACTCGCTACCTGAGTCTGGTCAAGCGCATTGAGTTGAGCTGATGTCATCGCATTCAACTGCGCAAAGGTTATCCCGTCCATCTGTCCTGTTGTAAGGCTGTGGATGGCGACGGTTGACAAGGCTGCTACCGTTTGCACCGTGAGCATGCCCACTTGCGTCGAGGTTAGGGCACTTGTCTGAGTGTCACTCAGGGCAACCTTGAGCGCGCCGGCCTGGGTGGCGTCATTCAACAACGCACTCACATTCACGCCCAATGCAGCGATGTCGGAAGCCGTTAATGCTCCAATTTGCCCCGTGGTCAACGCATCGACCTGCGTCGTTGTCAACGCACCCAGTTGAGCATTGGTCAGCGCGTCAATCTGGGCGGTGGTGAACTTGGCCAGATCGGCCGTCTCGATTGCGCCCACCTGAGCCGTGGTCAAGGCACCTACCTGATCGGTGGTCAGACCGATGATGTTGGCGGTGCTCAGGCCAGCAATCTCGGTGAGGCTGAGCTTGACCAGATCGGCGGTCTCGATTGCACCCACCTGGGTCGAGGTCAAGGCCCCCATTTGATCGGTGGTCAGGCCGATAATGTTGGCGCCGGTCAGGCCGGCAATCTGGTCGACGCTGAGCTTGACCAGATCGACTGTCTCAAAAGCGCCCACTTGGGTCGAGGTCAAGGCACCGATTTGATCGTGGGTCAGGCCGACGACGTTGGCGGTGGTCAGGCCGGCAATCTGGGCAGTGGTGAGTACCGCCAGGTCAACGTTCTCGAATGCGCTCACCTGGGCCGAAGTCAAGGCGCCGATTTGCGCGGTGGTCAGGCCGGTGATGTTGGCGGTGGTCAGACCGGCAAGCTGGTCGGTAGTGAGTGCGACCATATCAGCGGTGATGATTGCGCCTATCTGGGCTGCACTGAACTTGGCCAGATCGGTCGCCTCGATAGCGCCCACTTGGGCCGAGGTCAAGGCGGCCACTTCTCCGGTAGTCAGACCGATGATGTTGGCGGTGGTCAGCGCGGCAATCTGGGCGATGCCGAGCTTGACCAGGTCCGCAGTTTCGATCGCGGCCACTTGGGCCGAGGTCAAGGTACCCATTTGATCGACGGTCAAACCGACGATGTTGGCGGTGGTCAGTGCGACGATCTGGGCGGTGCTGAGTTTGATCAGATCAGCGTCCGTGATCGCGCCTACCTGGGCCGATGTCAAGGCACCCATCTGATCGGTCGTCAGGCCGAGGATGTTGGCGGTGCTCAGGCCAGCAATCTGGTCGGTGCTGAGCTTGACCAGGTCGGCGGTTACGATCGCGGCCACCTGGGCCGAGGTCATGGCACCCATCTGATCGGCAGTCAGACCCGCGATGTTGGCGGTGGTCAGTGCGGCAATCTGAGCCGTGCTGAGTTTGGCCAGATCGGCGGTCTCTATCTCGCCCACTTGGGTCGAGGACAAGGCAGTCACTTGCGCGGTGGTCAGACCGACGATGTTGGCAGTGGTCAGCGCGGCAATCTGGTCGGCGGTGAGCGCGGCCAGATCAGCGGTGATGATTGCGCCCACCTGGGCCGAGCTGAGTTTGGCCACATTCGCGGCTTCGATCGCGCCCACCTGAGTCGAGCTCAAGGAGGCGATTTGCGCGGTGGTCAGACCGATGATGTTGGCGGTGCTCAGTGCGTCAATCTGGGCGGTGCCGAGCTTGGCCAGATCGGCCGTCTCGATTGCACCTACCTGGGCCGAGGTCAAGGTACCCATTTGATCGACGGTCAAACCGACGATGTTGGCGGTGGTCAGTGCGACGATCTGGGCGGTGCTGAGTTTGATCAGATCAGCGTCCGTGATCGCGCCTACCTGGGCCGATGTCAAGGCACCCATCTGATCGGTCGTCAGGCCGAGGATGTTGGCGGTGCTCAGGCCAGCAATCTGGTCGGTGCTGAGCTTGACCAGGTCGGCGGTTACGATCGCGGCCACCTGGGCCGAGGTCATGGCACCCATCTGATCGGCAGTCAGACCCGCGATGTTGGCGGTGGTCAGTGCGGCAATCTGAGCCGTGCTGAGTTTGGCCAGATCGGCGGTCTCTATCTCGCCCACTTGGGTCGAGGACAAGGCAGTCACTTGCGCGGTGGTCAGTCCGACGATGTTGGCAGTGGTTAGCGCAGCAATCTGGTCTGCGGTCAGTGCGGCCAGATCAGCGGTGATGATTGCGCCCACCTGGGCCGAGCTGAGTTTGGCCACATTCGCGGCTTCGATCGCGCCCACCTGAGTCGAGCTCAAGGAGGCGATTTGCGCGGTGGTCAGACCGATGATGTTGGCGGTGCTCAGTGCGTCAATCTGGGCGGTGCCGAGCTTGGCCAGATCGGCCGTCTCGATTGCACCTACCTGGGCTGAAGTCAAGGTACCCATTTGATCGACGGTCAAACCGACGATGTTGGCGGTGGTCAGTGCGACGATCTGGGCGGTGCTGAGTTTGATCAGATCAGCGTCCGTGATCGCGCCTACCTGGGCCGATGTCAAGGCACCCATCTGATCGGTCGTCAGGCCGAGGATGTTGGCGGTGCTCAGGCCGGCAATCTGGTCGGTGCTGAGCTTGATCAGGTCGGCGGTTACGATCGCGGCCACCTGGGCCGAGGTCAAGGCACCCATCTGATCGGCAGTCAGACCCGCGATGTTGGCGGTGCTCAGCGCGGCAATCTGGGCCGTGCTGAGTTTGGCCAGATCGACGGTCTCGATCTCGCCCACTTGGGTCGAGGACAAGGCAGTCACTTGCGCGGTGGTCAGACCGACGATGTTGGCAGTGGTCAGCGCGGCAATCTGGTCGGCGGTCAGTGCGGCCAGATCAGCGGTGATGATTGCGCCCACCTGGGCCGAGCTGAGTTTGGCCACATTCGCGGCTTCGATCGCGCCCACCTGAGTCGAGCTCAAGGAGGCGATTTGCGCGGTGGTCAGACCGATGATGTTGGCGGTGCTCAGTGCGTCAATCTGGGCGGTGCCGAGCTTGGCCAGATCGGCCGTCTCGATTGCACCTACCTGGGCTGAGGTCAAGGTAGCCATTTGATCGACAGTCAGGCCGACGATGTTGGCGGTGGTCAGTGCGACGATCTGGGCGGTGCTGAGTTTGATCAGATCAGCGTCCGTGATCGCGCCTACCTGGGCCGATGTCAAGGCACCCATCTGATCGGTCGTCAGGCCGAGGATGTTGGCGGTGCTCAGGCCGGCAATCTGGTCGGTGCTGAGCTTGATCAGGTCGGCGGTTACGATCGCGGCCACCTGGGCCGAGGTCAAGGCACCCATCTGATCGGCAGTCAGACCCGCGATGTTGGCGGTGCTCAGCGCGGCAATCTGGGCCGTGCTGAGCGCGGCCAGATCGGCGGTCTGGATCTCGCCCACTTGAGTCGAGGACAAGGCAGTCACTTGCGCGGTGGTCAGTCCGGCGATGTTGGCAGTGGTCAGCGCAGCAATCTGGTCGGCGGTCAGTGCGGCCAGATCAGCAGTGATGATTGCGCCCACCTGGGCCGAGCTGAGTTTGGCCACATTCGCGGCTTCGATTGCGCCCACCTGAGTCGAGCTCAAAGAGGCGATTTGCGCGGTGGTCAGACCGATGATGTTGGCGGTGCTCAGTGCGTCAATCTGGGCGGTGCCGAGCTTGGCCAGATCGGCCGTCTCGATTGCACCTACCTGGGCTGAAGTCAAGGTAGCCATTTGATCGACGGTCAAACCGACGATGTTGGCGGTGGTCAGTGCGACGATCTGGGCGGTGCTGAGTTTGATCAGATCAGCGTCCGTGATCGCGCCTACCTGGGCCGATGTCAAGGCACCCATCTGATCGGTCGTCAGGCCGAGGATGTTGGCGGTGCTCAGGCCGGCAATCTGGTCGGTGCTGAGCTTGATCAGGTCGGCGGTTACGATCGCGGCCACCTGGGCCGAGGTCAAGGCACCCATCTGATCGGCAGTCAGACCTGCGATGTTGGCGGTGCTCAGCGCGGCAATCTGGGCCGTGCTGAGTTTGGCCAGATCGGCGGTCTCGATCTCGCCCACTTGGGTCGAGGACAAGGCAGTCACTTGCGCGGTGGTCAGTCCGGCAATGTTAGCAGTGGTCAGCGCAGCAATCTGGTCGGCGGTCAGTGCGGCCAGATCAGCGGTGATGATTGCGCCCACCTGGGCCGAGCTGAGTTTGGCCACATTCGCGGCTTCGATCGCACCCACCTGAGTCGAGCTCAAAGAGGCGATTTGCGCGGTGGTCAGACCAATGATGTTGGCGGTGGTCAATGCATCAATCTGGGCGGTGCCGAGCTTGGCCAGATCGGCCGTCTCGATTGCACCTACCTGGGCTGAAGTCAATGCACCCATCTGATCGACGGTTAGGCCGACGATGTTGGCGGTGGTCAGTGCGACGATCTGGGCGGTGCTGAGCTTGCTCAGATCAGCGTTCCCGATCGCGCCCACTTGGGTCGAGCTCAACGCAGCGACTTGCGCGGTAGTCAGGCCAATGATGTTGGCGGTGCTCAGGCCGGCAATCTGGTCGATGCCGAGCTTGGCCAGGTCGGCCGTGCCGATCGAACCCACCTGGGCCGAGGTCAATGCACTGATTTGATCGGCGGTCAGGCCGACGATGTTGGCAGTGGTCAGCGCCGCAATCTGAGCAGTAGTCAGGGTCGCCAGATCGACTTTGGTGATCGAACCCACCTGATCCGAGGACAAGGCAGCCACTTGGGCGGTTGTCAGGCCAGCGATGTTGGCGGTGGTCAGCGCGGCAATCTGGTCGGCGGTGAGCGCGGCTAGGTCAGCAGTGATGATTGCGCCGATTTGGGCTGAGCTGAATTTGGCCAGATCAGTCGCTTCGATCGCACCCACCTGAGTCGAGCTCAATGCGGCGATTTGCGCGGTGGTCAGGCCGGCGATATTGGCGGTGGTCAGTGCGGCAATCTGGGCGGTACCGAGCTTGGTCAGGTCAGCAGTGCCGATTGCACCCACCTGGGCCGAGGTCAAGGCGCCGATTTGATCGGCGCTCAGGCCGACGATGTTGTCAGTGGTCAGTGCGGCAATCTGGGCGGTGCTGAGCTTGCTCAGGTCGGCTGTTTCGATCGCGGCCACTTGGGTCGAGCTCAAAGCAGCGACTTGGCCGGCGGTCAGGCCGGCGATGTTGGCGGTGCTCAGGCCGGCAATCTGGTCGACGCCGAGCTTGGCCAGGTCGGCCGTGCCGATCGAACCCACTTGGGCCGAAGTCAAGGCCCCCATCTGATCGGCGGTCAGTCCGATGATGTTGGCGGTGGTCAGTGCAGCAATCTGAGCGGTAGTCAGGGTTGCCAGATCGACTTTGGTGATCGAGCCCACCTGGGTCGAGGACAAGGCAGCCACTTGGGCGGTGGTCAGGCCAGTGATGTTGGCGGTGGTCAGCGCGGCGATCTGGTCGGCGCTGAGCGCAGCCAGATCAGCAGTGATGATTGCGCCGACTTGGGCTGCGCTGAACTTGGCCAGATCGGCCACCTCGATAGCACCCACCTGAGTCGAGCTCAAAGCGGCCACTTGGGCGGCGGTCAGGCCGGCGACGTTGGCGGTGGTCAGCGCGGCAATCTGGGCGGTACCGAGCTTGGTCAGGTCAGCAGTGCCGATTGCACCCACCTGGGCCGAGGTCAAGGCGCCGATTTGATCGGCGCTCAGGCCGACGATGTTGTCAGTGGTCAGTGCGGCAATCTGGGCGGTGCTGAGCTTGCTCAGGTCAGCTGTCTCGATCGCGGCCACCTGGGTCGAGCTCAAGGCAGCCACTTGCGCGGCGGTCAAACCAATGATGTTGGCGGTGCTCAGGCCGGCGATCTGGTCGACGCCGAGCTTGGCCAGGTCGGCAGTGCCGATCGCGGCCACCTGGGCCGAGGTCAATGCACCCACTTGCGCGGCAGTCAGGCCGGTGATGTTGGCGGTGGTCAGCGCGGCAATCTGGGCGGCACTGAGCTTGCTCAGGTCAGCTGTCTCGATCGCGGCCACTTGGGTCGAGGACAAGGCAGCCACTTGCGCGATGGTCAGACCGGTGATGTTGGCGGTGGTCAGGCCAGCGATCTGGTCGGCGCTGAGCGCGGCGATGTCAGCAGTGATAATTGCGCCGACTTGGGCTGCGCTGAATTTGGCCAGATCGGCCACCTCGATAGCGCCCACCTGAGTCGAGCTCAAGGCGGCCACTTGGGCGGCGGTCAGGCCGGCGACGTTGGCGGTGGTCAGCGCGGCAATCTGGGCGGTGCCGAGCTTGGTCAGGTCAGCAGTGCCGATGGCACCCACCTGGGCCGAAGTCAAAGCCCCTATTTGATCGGCGCTCAGGCCAATGATGTTGGCGGTGGTCAGCGCTGCAATCTGGGCGGTGCTGAGTTTGCTCAGGTCGGCTGTCTCGATCGCGCCCACTTGGGTCGAGCTCAAGGCGGCGATTTGCGCGGCGGTCAGGCCAGCGATATTGGCGGTGGTCAGCGCGGCAATTTTATCGGTGGTGAGTGCAGCCAGATCGGCTGTCTCGATCGCACCTATCTGGGTAGAGCTGAGTTTGGCCAGATCAGTCGCTTCGATCGCGCCCACCTGCGTCGAGGTCAAGGCTTTCATCTGTGCCGTGGTCAGACCGGCAATGTTGGCGGTGGTCAGCGCCACAATCTGGTCTGTCGAGAGCGTCGCCAGATCGGCCGTGGTGATCGCGGCCACTTGGGCCGTACTCAAGGCACCTACCTGATCGGCAGTCAAACCGGCGATGTTGGCGGTGGTCAATGCAGCAATCTGGGTGACGCTGAGTTTGACCAGATCGGCTGTGGTGATTGCAGCCACTTGGGTCGAGGTCAAGGCACCCACTTGCGCGGCAGTCAGGCCAAGGATGTTGGCGGTTGTCAGCGCGGCAATTTTATCGGTCGTCAGGGCAGCCAGGTCGGCTGTCTCGATTGCACCCACTTGGGCGGCGCTGAGTTTGGCCAAATCAGTTGTGCCGATCGCGCCCACCTGAGTCGAGGTCAAGGCTTTCATCTGCGCTGTAGTCAGACCAGCAATGTTGGCGGTGGTCAGTGCGGCAATCTGATCGGTAGTGAGCGTCGCCAGATCAACCGTGGTGATCGCGGCCACTTGGGTCGAACTCAAAGCAGCCACTTGTGTAGTGGTCAGGCCGGCGATGTTGGCGGTGGTCAGTGCGGCAAGCTGGTCGGCGCTTAGCTTAGCCAGATCGGCCGTGGTGATCGCGCCCACCTGAGTTGAGGTCAAGGCTTTTATCTGCGCCGTGGTCAGGCCAGAGATGTTGGCGGTGGTCAGTGCGGCAATTTTATCGGTCGTCAGAGCAGCCAGGTCGGCTGTGTCGATTGCACTCACCTGAGCAGCGCTGAGCTTAGCCAGGTCGGCCGTAGTGATTGCGCCCACTTGGGTCGAGGTCAAGGCCTTCATCTGCGCGGTGGTCAGGCCAACGATGTTGGCAGTGGTCAGCGCGACAATCTGGTCGGTCGAGAGCGCTGCCAGATCCGCCGCGGTGATCGCGGCCACTTGGGCTGTAGTCAGTGCGCCCACTTGCGCGGTGGTCAGGCCAGCGATATTGGCAGTGGTCAGCGCGGCAACCTGGAAGATGCTGAGCTTGGCCAGGTCGGCGGTTCCGATCGCGGCCACTTGGGTTGAGGTCAATGCCTTCACTTGGTCGGTGGTCAGGCCAGTGATGTTGGCGGTGGTCAGCGCGGCGATCTGGTCGGTAGTGAAGGTCGCCAGGTCAGCCTTGGTGATTGCAGCCACTTGTGCTGCAGTTAGTGCGCCCACTTGAGCGGAGGTCAGGCCGGCGATGTTGGCGGTGGTCAGTGCCGCAATCTGGGCGACGCTGAGTTTGACCAGATCGGCCGTGGTGATCGCAGCCACTTGAGTCGAGGTCAATGCCTTCACCTGCTCGGAGGTCAGGCCGGCGATGTTGGCGGTGGTCAGTGCAGCAATTTTATCGGTGGTCAGGGCAGCCAGGTCAGCGGTATCGATCGCACCCACTTGGGCCGCGCTGAGTTTGGCCAGGTCGGCCGTCTCGATTGCGCCCACCTGAGTCGAGGTCAAGGCCTTCATCTGTGCCGTGGTCAGGCCAGTGATATTGGCGGTGGTCAACGCGACAATCTGGTCGGTCGTGAGCGACGCCAGGTCCGCCAGGGTGATCGCGGCCACTTGGGTCGAGTTCAAGGCGGCGACTTGCGCGGTGGTCAGGCCAGCGATGTTGGCGGTGGTGAGCGCGGCAATCTGGGCGACGCTGAGCTTGGTCAGGTCGGCAGTTCCGATCGCGGCCACTTGGATAGAGGTCAGGGCCTTCACCTGCTCGGTGGTCAGGCCGGCGATGTTGGCGGTGGTCAGCGCAGCAATCTGGTCGGTGGTGAAGGTCGCCAGATCAGCCTTGGTGATCGCGGCTACTTGGGCTGCACTCAGAGCGCTCACTTGAGCGGCAGTCAGGCCGGCGATGTTGGTGGTGGTCAGCGCGGCAATCTGGAGGACGCTGAGTTTGGCCAGATCGGCGGTAGTGATCGCCGCTACTTGAGTCGAGCTCAAGGCTTTCACTTGGTCGGTTGTGAGGCCAGTGATGTTGGCGGTGGTCAGCGCAGCAATTTTATCGGTCGTCAGGGCAGCCAGGTCGGCGGTATCGATCGCACCCACTTGGGTTGCGCTGAGCCGGGCCAGGTCGGCCGTCTCGATTGCGCCCACTTGGGTCGAGGTCAACGCTTTCATCTGCGCGGTGGTCAGACCGGTAATGTTGGCGGTGGTCAACGCGATAATCTGGTCGGTCGTGAGCGACGCCAGATCCGCCAGGGTGATCGCCGCCACTTGGGCGGAAGTCAGCGTGGCGACTTGTGCTGTGGTGAGGCCCGCGATGTTGGCGGTGGTCAGCGCGGCAATCTGTACGGCGCTGAGCTTGGCCAGGTCGGCAGTTTCAATCGCCGCCACTTGGGTGGAGGTCAAGGCCTTCACCTGGTCAGTGGTGAGGCCAGTGATGTTGGCGGTGGTCAGTGCGGCAATCTGGTCGGTCGTGAAGGTCGCCAGATCAGCCTTGGTGATCGCGGCCACTTGTGCTGCAGTCAGCGCGCCCACTTGAGCGGAGGTCAGGCCGGCGATGTTGGCGGTGGTCAGTGCCGCAATCTGGGCGACGCTGAGTTTGACCAGGTCGACCGTGGTGATCGCGGCCACTTGGGTGGAGGTCAATGCCTTCACCTGGTCGGCGGTGAGGCCAGTGATGCTGGCGGCGGTCAGTGCGGCAATTTTGTCGGTGGTGAGTGCGGCCAGATCGGCTGTCTCGATCGCACCTACCTGGGCAGCGGTGAGCTTGGCCAGGTCGGCCGTCTCGATTGCGCCCACTTGGGTGGAGGTCAACGCTTTCATCTGTGCCGTGGTCAGACCGGTGATGTTGGCGGTGGTCAGCGCAGCAATCTGGTCAGTGGTGAAGGTCGCCAAATCTGCCAAGGTGATTGCGGCCACCTGGGCGGCAGTCAGCGTGGCGACCTGTGCGGTGCTCAGGCCAGCGATGTTAGTGGCGGTCAGCGCAGCAATCTGCAGGACGCTGAGCTTGGCCAGGTCGGCGGTTTCGATTGCCGTCACTTGGGTGGAGGTCAATGCCTTCACCTGGTCGGTGGTCAGGCCCGCGATGTTGGCGGTGGTCAGCGCAGCAATCTGATCGGTGGTGAAGGTCGCCAGATCAGCCTTGGTGATCGCGGCTACTTGGGTGGCACTCAGCGCGCTTACTTGTGCGGTGGTCAGTCCTGCGATGTTGGCGGTGGTCAGCGCGGCAATCTGGGCGACGCTGAGTTTGACCAGATCGGCCGTAGTGATCGCCGCCACTTGACTCGAGGTCAAAGCCTTGATCTGTTCGACGGTCAGGCCGGTGATGTTGGCGGTGGTCAGTGCAGCAATTTTATCGGTCGTCAGGGCAGCCAGGTCGGCGGTATCGATCGCACCCACTTGGACTGCGCTAAGTTTGGCCAGGTCGGCCGTCTCGATTGCGCCCACTTGGGTGGAGGTCAATGCCTTCATCTGCGCCGCAGTCAGACCGGTGATGTTGGCGGTGGTCAGCGCAACAATCTGGTCGGTAGTGAGGGTCGCCAGATCCGTTGCAGTGATCGCGGCCACTTGGGCGGCAGTCAGCGTACTTACTTGCGTGGAGGTCAGGCCGGCAATGTTGGCGGTGGTCAACGCGGCAATCTGGACGACGCTGAGCTTGGCCAGGTCGGCAGTTTCAATCGCGGCCACTTGGGTGGAGGTCAATGCCTTCACCTGGTCGGTGGTCAGGCCGGTGATGTTGGCGGTGGTCAGTGCAGCAATCTGGTCAGTGCCAAGCGCCGAAACCTGACTGGCCGTCAGTGAGGCAGTCTGGGTTTTAGACATCCAGCCAATTTGATCGGTCAAGCCGGTAAAGTCGAGGTGGCTGATCTGAGCTGCGGTCAAACCTGCAAACTGGGCCTGCGTCAGAAGAGCCAGTGTGTACGTATTAATCTCGGTAACCGTGGCCGAGGCAATTTGGGCGGCGGTTGTCGTTGAAGTAATTGCTGCCATCTTTGCAACTCCTAAAAAGCTCGAAAATCAGGAATAAAGGGAAGGTGAAGGGTGGTTGCAGGCGCTGAGTGCGATACCTAGCCGTGATCGTCAGTGCCTGTCCAAAGGCTCTGGCGATCAGGTTCTATAGCCAAGGGCAGCTGCATGAGATTACCTGCGAGTGGCGTGCAAACTCGCATAAACATTTCGAGTGGAAATGCTCGACTGAAGTCATGGAAGTAGGGAGGTTGAAGCCTGGTACTGCCTGCTTTAATCCAGTAACCGTATCGCATTCAGTTTCTTCAACCGCAGTGGTCTTGATGACGGGCATGTTAGACATCCTTTGTTACGGTTGAAGTTGGGCGTCAGTGGGAAGCACTAAAGAGCACACTGGCAGCAATGGACGTACGTTCTCTATTTATCTATCGGCCATCATTATGCCTTCTTTAGGCCGTAGCGAAAAAATCTCGACGAATTTGGTGTGGGTGTGTTTTGGGGTATGGGCTAGCGCTGCTCGGGCCCAATCGCTGGTCAATGGTTCGAATCTGGAGGGGGCGCAGCGCGTCCGGGTAGGGTTTTCGCGAGAGTCACAAGCAGCCTTCAGGCTCTTGTTATTGCTTCGGTTCTATCGTGCTATTCTCCGGCGCTTGCTTATCCAGACTGGCTGCCGAGTACGAGTAGTAGAAAATGACCTCCCCAAAGACAGATCTTCAGGCCGCCATTGCCGCCTGCAAAGGTAGCTTCATCTCGGTTGGCTTCTTCAGCCTGTTTGTTAATTTTCTGATGCTCGTTCCTTCCTTTTATATGCTTCAAGTCTATGACCGGGTAATGGGGGCGGGCAGCGAGTCAACGTTGTTAATGTTGACCCTGATCCTCATCTTGCTGCTGGCGACCATGGGTGCTCTGGAGTGGGTGCGCTCGCGGATCATGGTGCGTATCAGTACCCGTCTGGATAGCCTGCTTGGCGGGCGGCTGTACGATGCCAGCTTCAAGCAGGCGTTGAATTCCGGTGGCATGAATGCTTCGGCACAGCCGCTAGCCGACATGACCGGGTTGCGCCAGTTCCTCACTGGCAATGGGCTGTTCGCCTTTTTTGACGCCCCCTGGCTGCCGATCTATCTCGCAGTGATGTTCATGTTTCATCCCTGGTTTGGCTGGTTTGCGGTCGTTTGTGCCGGGCTATTGATCGGTCTGGCCTACGTCAATGAGCGGCTGACCAATAAGACCCTGGGGGATGCCAATAAGGAGAACCTCGCCGCCACCGCCTTCACTAACAAGAATTTGCGCAATGCCGAGGTGGTGGCGTCGATGGGCATGCTGCCGCAGTTGCGCCGCCGCTGGCAGCAAAAGAACAACAGGGTGCTGGAGCTGCAAGGCCTGGCCAGTGACAGTGCCGGCACCATCACGGCGTTCTCCAAGACCTTTCGCCTGCTGGTACAGTCGCTGATTCTCGGCTTGGGCGCTTACCTATCGCTAAAACAGGAAATCAGTGCCGGCATGATGACCGCCAGCTCTATTCTGCTCGGTCGTGCGCTGGGGCCAATCGATTTGATGATCGGTTCCTGGAAGGGCTTTATTTCGGCACGTTCGCAATATGGCCGACTTAACGAATTGCTGGTGAAGATCGACGCCGAGCCGGAGCGCATGCCGCTGCCGCCGCCGAAGGGTGAAGTGAGTGTCGAATCGCTGATAGTGGCCCCGCCGGGCTCCCCGCTGCCGGTGATCCGCGGGGTGACCTTTCATGTCGCTGCCGGCGAATCGGTGGGCATTATCGGCCCTAGTGGTGCCGGCAAATCGACCCTGGCCCGTGCGCTGCTAGGCATCTGGCCCGCCTCTCATGGCAAGGTTCGCCTGGACGGCGCTGACGTGTCCAGCTGGAATCGCGACGAGCTTGGTCCTCATATTGGCTACCTGCCGCAAGATATTGAGCTGTTCGAAGGCACCATCAGCGAGAACATTGCTCGCTTCGGTGTGTTGGACCCTGCGGCGGTGGTTGAAGCTGCATGCATTGCCGGGGTGCATGAACTGATCCTGCGTCTGCCGCAGGGTTACGACACGGTAATCGGTGTCAGTGGTGGTGCGCTCTCCGGTGGGCAGCGCCAGCGCGTTGGTCTGGCGCGAGCCGTCTACGGGAAACCAAAGCTGGTGGTGCTGGATGAGCCCAATTCCAACCTTGATGATCAGGGGGAGCAGGCGCTGGCCGTGGCTTTGCAGCAATTGAAAGTAGCTGGCACGACGCTGTTCGTGATCACCCACCGCCCGAGCATATTGGCTGAAGTCGATAAGCTGATGGTGCTGCGTGATGGCGCGCTGGTGATATTCGGAGCGAGGGTTCAGGTTCTGCTCGAGCTGCAGAAGGTTCAACAGGCGGCCGCAGCGTCGCAGCTTGCCGTCAGTCATGTGTAACGGGTGGGTGTGATGGGAGTGGACATGGACAAATCCGTACAGGCGGTCGTGCCAAGCAGGGTGCCGCAGCCGCAGATCAATGACCTCCCGATTCGTCGCATCGGTTACCTGATCGTTTTCCTGACCTTTGGCTTGTTCGGTTCTTGGGCGGTCTTTGCCCAATTGGACAGTGCGGCATTGGCGCCGGGCGTCGTGACGGTGAAAACTCACCGTCAGACGGTGCAGCACCTTGAGGGCGGTATCATCAAGGCGTTGCATGTGCGCGATGGCGATGTGGTGCGGGCAGGGGATGTGCTGATCGAGCTGGACGGCACCCAGACCCTGGCCGAGCTACAAGTGGTGCACAGCCAATTGATCGCGGCTCGCGCCATGGGGACGCGTCTGACCGCAGAGCGTGATGCTCTGGGGACGGTCACCTTTGCCCCGACGCCCGAGGGCAATGACCCGCGGGTGATCGAGGCGCAGGAGAACGAGCGGCACATCTTCATCGCACGGCGTAACGCCCACGCGGGCGAGATCGACGTGCTGAAGAAGCGCGTAATGCAGCTCAACCAGCAGATTCGTGGTTTTCAAGAGCTGATTGCCAGCAAGCAGCAGCTGGCTGATTCCTATAAGGAGGAGGCCGGCGATCTGAGCGCCCTGCTCAAAGAAGGTTTCGTCGACAAGCAGCGTCTGCGTGAAAAGGAGCGCAGCATGACCGGCCTGTATTCGGAGGTGGCGGATCTGAAGTCCTCCATTGCACAAGCCAATCTGCACATCGGCGAAACCGAGCTGCAGATCGCTCAGCAGCAGAAAAACTTCGTTTCCGAAGTGGTTAGCCAACTGGCTGAAGTACAAACCCGGGTCTTCGACATGAGCGAGCACCTGGCCGCCTTGCAGGACCGTGCCAACCGCATCGAGATCCGTGCGCCTGAATCCGGCATGGTGTTCGGTATGAAGGTGCACACCGTGGGCGGCGTAATCGGGCCTGGCACGCCACTGCTGGACATCGTTCCGGCCAACGAGGGGCTGATTGTAGAGGTCCAGATTTCGCCAATCGATATCGATCGCGTAGCGCCCGGCAAGCAGGCCAAAATTCGCTTCAGTGCCTTCAAGAATGCCAAAACGCTGGTGATCATGGGTAAGCTGACGCGTGTGTCAGGAGACCGTCTGATCAACGAGCAAACGGGTGCTTCTTATTACCTGGGGCGCGTCGAGCTGACCGATAAGGGGCGAAAGGATCTGGGTGACTTGAAGCTGGTGCCGGGGATGCCGGCAGAAGTATTGATCAACACGGGTACGCACACCTTGCTGAGCTATCTGGTGCAGCCAGCGAGCAATGCCTTCGCCCGTTCGTTGCTCGAAGACTGAGCGCGTGAGCTGGATCGCTCCTGCTAGAGGGCGTGGTTGACGGACAGTCTTCGTGGGTGAGGGTGCTATTCAGGCCCAGCCCTTGGGGCTTTTTAACCTGGGCGGCCTGGGTACCGGCAACTAGCGTCTCTGTAGGGGCCGTCAATCAACTTGAATACCGATTTTGGATTGACCCATTGCTTGCAAATAACCCGTGTCGCGCCTTGCCATTTGTACCAGGGGGCGGTGGACGCCTGTGCCTGGATCGAGATCAAGGCCAGGCTCGCCATTAGGGGAATCATGAAGCGGAGGTGCGGGGTCATATAAACCTCATTGCGTGTTGATCAAATGTTATCGCGTTGAACCCTTTCGTATCCGGTATTTATCGCCTGGCCCCTCGAGTGAAGTTTTTCTGGCGGCATCCTTTCCCCTAATCGGCCAAATGCGACAGTCCGCCGCCGCCATTTCTTGGGCGGGCTGCCTTGTCCGTGGGCGTTCTCCCGTTAATGCTGGTGAATCAAGGGTTTGTGTCGGGCCTGCTTAGTTGGTTCGAATATTGCTTGAGCGTGTTTAGAACAGCTACAGGCGGCAAACGTCTGTCAGAGGAGGAAGACTGTGGACAAGTTGCTTTACGTGGCAATGAGTGGTGCGTCCGAGAACGCTATCGCGCAGAAGGCTCATGCGAACAACCTGGCGAACATCTCGACCACCGGTTTTCAGCGTGACCTCGAACAGGCGCGCTCGATGCCAGTGTATGGCGAGGTTATGCCTTCGCGTGCCTACGCCATGAGCGAACGTCCGGGGACTGACTTCTCTGATGGCGCGATGATCGATACTGGCCGGGATATGGACGTTGCCGTGAAAGGGGATGGCTGGATCGCGGTACAGACCGCCGACGGTAGCGAGGCTTACACGCGCACCGCCAGCATGAATATCGATGCTCTTGGTATTTTGCGCACTGGCAATGGTTTGCCGGTGATGGGCAATGGTGGGCCGATTGCCGTGCCGCCTGAGCAACAAATCGAGATCGGTGCCGACGGTACCATCAGCATTCGCTCGATGGGCGAAGGTCCGCAGGTGATGGCGCAGGTCGACCGGATCAAGCTGGTCAAGCCTGACTTGAAAAACATGGAGAAGGGCCCCGATGGCCTGATCCACACCAAAGACGGCAAGGCTGCCGGCACCGATGGCACCGTTCAGGTCGAGTCGGGCTTTTTGCAGGCGAGCAACGTCAATTCCGTAGAGGAAATGACATCGGTGCTGACATTGTCCCGTCAATTCGAATTGCACATCAAGATGATGAAGACCGCCGAAACAAACGATGAGTCCATGGCGCGAGTCTTGCAGAGTTAACTATTGATAGCTCGCGCCGATAATCAGGCGCTCGAGGAGAGAAAGAATGCTTCCTGCACTATATGTCAGCAAGACCGGTCTCGCCGCTCAGGACACTAACCTGACGACCATTTCCAACAACCTGGCGAACGTATCGACCACAGGTTTCAAACGTGATCGTGCCGAGTTTCAGGACTTGTTGTATCAGATCAAGCGTCAGCCAGGTGCTCAGTCAACCCAGGACAGCGAACTGCCGTCCGGTCTGCAGTTGGGTACTGGTGTGCGCATCGTCGGCACCCAGAAAAACTTCTCGGCCGGCAGCTTGCAAACGACCGATCAGCCGCTCGATGTGGCAATCAATGGTCGCGGCTTTTTCCAGGTCATGCAGCCTGATGGCACCGTGGCCTACAGCCGTGACGGTACCTTTCACCTGGACCGCAACGGCCAGATCGTGACCGCCAATGGTTATGCCCTGGAACCGGCAATTGTCGTTCCGGCGCAAGCCCAGACGTTCACCATAGGCCAGGACGGTACCGTGTCGGTGACCTTGGCAGGTGCCAACGCCACCTCCCAGGTGATCGGCAACCTGCAGACCGCCGACTTCGTCAACCCGTCCGGTCTGCAAGCAGCGGGCAGCAACCTGTTCATGGAAACCGCTTCGAGCGGCGCTCCGCAGGTGGGTACTCCGGGCCTGAACGGCTTCGGCACCACCCAACAAAACACCCTGGAAGCTTCCAACGTGAGCACCGTAGAGGAGATGGTCAACATGATCACCACTCAGCGCGCCTATGAAATGAACTCCAAAGTGATTTCCACCGCTGACCAGATGCTGCAGTACGTTACCCAAAATCTGTAAGGCACGGACTGTGTTCCGCCTGTCGATACACCGGCTCATTTTGATAGGGCGCCTGATAAGCGCCTGCTGCACCGCGAGGTTTTAAGTGTCATGAAACGGCTTCCTTTTCTGCGGCTTTCCCTGCTGCTTGCTCCGTTGATAGCCATGTTTTGCGCAAGCGCATTGCTGGGTGGTTGCGTTGCACCTGTGGCCAAGCCCAATGACCCTTATTACGCGCCGGTGTTGCCGCGTACACCACTGGCGGCGGCAGCGAACAACGGTTCGATCTATCAGGCCGGCTTTGAGCAAAATCTCTATGACGACCGTAAGGCTTATAGGGTTGGCGACATCATCACAATCACGCTTTCCGAGAAGACGGCGGCGAGCAAGGCGGCCAGTAACGGGATCACCAAGAACAGCAGCAACAGTATCGGTTTGACCTCGTTGTTTGGTGCCGGTGTGAGCACCGGCAATCCGGTGGGTAGCGGCGATCTTAGCCTCAACGTTGGCTATAACGGTGCGCGCACCACCAAGGGTGATGGCAAGGCAGCTCAAAGCAACAGCCTGACCGGTTCGGTGACCGTGACGGTGGCCGAGGTCCTGCCCAACGGCATCCTCGCGGTTCGCGGCGAGAAATGGATGACCCTCAACACGGGTGATGAGTTGGTGCGTATCGCCGGCCTGATCCGTGCTGATGACATCGCCACTGACAACACGGTGTCGTCTACTCGAGTAGCCGATGCTCGCATTACGTACTCGGGTACCGGCTCGTTCGCCGACTCCAGTCAGCCGGGGTGGTTCGATCGGTTCTTCCTCAGCCCGTTGTTCCCTTTCTGATGGCGGGATAGACATGCTCAATTTCAAGCAACTGATTGCAGCGGTCCTGCTGCTGTCCACAACGCTCGGTGTTCATGCTGAGCGTTTGAAGGACATTGCCAGCATTTCCGGGGTGCGGACTAACCAATTGATCGGCTACGGTCTGGTGGTTGGTCTCGATGGTACGGGCGACCAGACCACCCAGACTCCGTTCACGCTGCAAACATTCAACAACATGCTGGCCCAGTTCGGCATCAAGGTGCCGAGCGGCTCAGGCACCGTCCAGTTGAAGAACGTCGCTGCAGTGGCGATATATGCTGACCTGCCGCCGTTCGCCAAGCCAGGTCAGATGGTCGACATTACCGTGTCGTCCATCGGTAACTCGAAAAGCCTGCGCGGGGGCAGTCTGTTGATGACCCCCATGAAAGGTATCGATGGCAACGTCTACGCCATTGCCCAAGGCAACCTGGTGGTCGGTGGCTTCGACGCAGAGGGCCGGGATGGGTCGAAGATTACCGTCAACGTTCCGTCGTCCGGTCGTATCCCCGGGGGGGCTTCTGTCGAGCGTACTGTGCCGAGCGGGTTCAATCAGGGCAACAGCCTGACCTTGAACCTCAATCGTTTTGACTTCACCACCGCCAAGCGTGTGGTCGACAAGATCAATGACCTGCTTGGCCCTGGTGTGGCTCAGGCCCTGGACGGTGGATCTGTGCGGGTGACTGCGCCACTGGATCCGAATCAGCGGGTCGACTACCTGTCGATGCTCGAGAACCTGGAAATCGATCCGGGTCAGGTGGCCGCCAAGGTCATCATCAATTCGCGTACCGGCACTATCGTGATCGGCCAGAACGTTAAGGTTTCACCGGCAGCCGTGACTCACGGCAGCCTGACGGTGACCATCACCGAAGACCCGATCGTCAGCCAGCCGGGCGCCTTGTCCGGTGGCCAGACAGCCGTGGTCCCGCGTTCGAAAATCAAGACGGCGCAGGAACTGCACCCGATGTTCAAGTTCGGCCCAGGCACCACGCTGGATGAGATCGTTCGAGCGGTCAATCAGGTCGGTGCGGCACCCGGTGACTTGATGGCGATTCTTGAAGCGTTGAAGCAGGCGGGCGCGCTGCAAGCCGACCTGATCGTAATCTGAGGAACTGAGCATGGACATGCCGAAGGGCGGGGTTTCCTCGGGTAGCGATTCAGGTGCCTATAGCGACTTGAATCGTCTGAATGCCCTGAAAACGGGGAACAAGAACAGCGACGCGAACTTGAAGAAGGTTGCCCAGGAGTTCGAGTCGCTGTTCGTCAGCCAAATGCTCAAGTCCATGCGCTCGGCCAACGAGGTGCTGGCCAAGGACAACCCGATGAATACCGCGGCGACTCGCCAGTATCAGGATATGTATGACCAGCAGCTATCGGTGACCATGTCCAAGCAGGGCGGCGGTATCGGCCTGCAGGATGTATTGATGCGGCAGTTGTCGAAAATCAAGGGAGGGCAGCCCTCCGAGCCTGCGACGGGCAACCTGACGTCAACCATCAAGAGCTCGGACCTGAAGAGTTCGGATCAGGACAGTTCTGCCCTGGCGACCAAAATCGCTCAGCGACCGCTGTGGGCTACGCGCTCTGTTGCAGTCGATCATGCACATGCCGCGGCTGCCGCCTCTGCTTCAGCCAGCGGCGTCGTGCGCAATGACGTGGCGATGCTCAACCAGCGCAGGTTGTCGCTGCCAAGCAAGCTCGCCGATCGGTTGCTCGCGGGCATCGTTCCGGCCACCACTGCCAGCCAAGCGGCAGGCGAGGTGGGGTTGAAAAACCGTATTTCGGCACCCGGTGCTACCGATACCCGCAGCGGCGGTACATTCGCAGGCAATGGCGACTGGACGCAGGACCCGAATCTCTCCGCCTCGACGGGCTCGACGCGGGTCCATGGTCGCACCATCGCTCAGCCGCCGCTGGCGCCCGCCGGTAAAGCATTCAGCAGCGCCGACGATTTCGTCGCGACCATGTTGCCGCTGGCCAAGGACGCCGCCGCGCGCATTGGCGTCGATCCAACCGTACTGGTCGCTCAGGCGGCCCTGGAAACAGGTTGGGGCAAATCGGTGATGCGCCAGCAGGATGGCAGCAGCAGCCACAACCTGTTCGGCATCAAGGCGCAGGGTGATTGGCAGGGCCCCGAGGCACGGGCAATCACCAGCGAGTTTCGTGATGGGCAGATGGTCAAGGAAACGGCGGATTTCCGTTCCTATGATTCCTACTCCGACAGCTTCCATGACCTGGTCAATCTATTGCAGAGCAACAATCGCTATCAAGGTGTACTGAAATCGGCCGATAACCCGGAACAGTTTGTGAAAGAACTGCAGAAGGCTGGTTACGCGACAGACCCGGACTATGCCAGCAAGATTTCGCAAATCGCCAAGCAGATGAAGAGCTATCAAAATTACGCAGCCGCGAGCTCTTCCACGACTTTATAAGGCTTGAACCATGTCACTGATTTCAATTGGGCTCTCAGGGCTGACTGCTAGTAGTGCGGCGATCAACACTATCGGTAACAACACCGCCAACGTTGATACCGCAGGTTATTCTCGCCAGCAGACCATGACCGTTGCCTCGGCATCGCAGAACATCGGGGCTGGTTACATCGGCACTGGTACGACGCTGTCTGATGTGCGACGCATCTACAACAGTTACCTCGACAGCCAGTTGCAATCCAGTACTGCGCTCAATTCCGACGCTACGGCCTTCCTGGGCCAAGCCAGTTCTACTGATACGTTGCTGTCTGACAGCAGCACCAGTGTCTCGACCGTGCTGGCAACTTTTTTCACTCAGATGCAGGGTGTCTCGACGACGGCAACCGACTCAAGTGCCCGCGCACAGTTTCTAACGACCGCCTCAGCGCTCAGCGCCCGGTTCAATTCGACTTCTTCGCAATTGAGCGCACAGAACACCGCTATCAATAGCCAACTGACCAGCCTGACGGGTCAGGTCAACACGCTGTCGGCGTCGATTGCACAGTTGAACAAGCAGATCACTCAGGCGTCGGCGGGCGGCTCAACACCCAATAGCCTGCTTGATGCGCGTAACGAGTCGGTACGCCAGCTCAATGAGCTGGTTGGCGCGAAAGTTGTGAATAACAACGGCAGTTACGATGTGTACGTGGGTACTGGCCAGGCGCTGGTCAGCGGCACGACCGCTAATACCTTGTCCGCAGTGCCAGGCACGAGCGATCCTTCGCAATACAGTTTGAAAGTGAACTACTCACAGACCAGTGCGGACGTGACGTCGGTCGTGACCGGCGGCACCATCGGCGGTCTGCTGCGCTACCGCACCGATGTATTGGCGCCTGCAGTCAACGAGTTGGGGCGTGCCGCACTGGTCGTTTCCGATCAGGTCAACAGTCAACTGAGCCAAGGTATCGATAGCAACGGCGACTTTGGTACCAATCTGTTCAACAGCATCAACGGTGCCGATCAGATCAATCAGCGCAGTCTTGCCACGTCAGGCAACAGTGCCGGTTCGGGCAACCTCGACGTGACCATTGCCGATACTGGCAAGCTGACGGCAAACGACTATCAGGTCACCTTCACCAGCAGCACCGGCTACAACGTCAAGCGCCTGCCCGATGGTACAAGTGTGGGGTCCTATGATCTCAGTACCACCCCGCCTCCGGTCATCGACGGCTTTTCGTTGTCGCTCAATGGCGGCGGCGCGAGCACGATGAATACAGGTGACAGCTTTAAAATCACCCCGACCCGCAATGCCGCGGCGGGCCTCACGACCGTGATGAGCGACCCCAAAACCATCGCGGCTGCCGCGCCTCTGACGGCGACAGCGAGTGGGGGCAATCTGGGGAGTGGCGTGATCACCCAGCCAGCGCTGACGAGCAGTCTGGATATCTACAGTCCGACCACTAGCGCTGATCTGCGTACTGCCTTGAAAGACTCGACCCCGGTCAAGCTGGTCTTCGGTGCCGCCAGCGGCGGTTCTCAAAGTTATCAGTTGCTTGACGCCAAGGGGCAGGCGGTGCTGGACGCCTCGGGCGCTGCCGTTACCGGCTCAATCGTGCCTGGGCAGAGTAATGCGCTGAGTTTGTCAGTCGGGTATACCGACTCCACCGGCGCGTCACAGGCCTACAACTTCACTATGACGGTGGCTGGCGCGCCGAGCCAGAACGATAGCTACAGCATCAACCTCACTGGCGCTGGTTCTGCGGATAACCGCAACGCCCTGGCTGCATTGGCTTTGCAGACCAAGCAGACGGTGGATGTTTCTTCAGCCAATAACGGAATGAGCCTGTCCGGCGCCTACGGCAAGCTGGTTGAAACCGTCGGAGCTCAAGCCAGTCAGGCCAAAAACGACAGCACCGCGACCACGGCAGTCCTGACCCAGGCCAAAGGCGCACGTGATGGGGTGTCTGGTGTGAACCTTGATGAAGAGGCTGCCAACCTGATCAAGTATCAGCAGTACTACACCGCTTCTTCGCAGATCATCAAGGCTGCGCAGACCATTTTCAGCACGCTGATCAACAGTCTTTAAGGGGGCGTAAACCATGCGTATTTCCACTGCCCAGTTTTACGAAGCCAGCGCCACGAACTACCAGCGTACGTATAACAATGTGATCACCACCGGTAACGAGGTCTCCAGTCAGGTCAAACTCAATACGGCGGGTGATGATCCGGTCGGCGCCGCGCGCGTGCTTCAACTCGCGCAACAAAGCTCGATGCTTGACCAGTACAAGACCAATATCAGCACCGTTAACGCCAATATGACTCAGACCGAAACTGCACTGAGCAGCATCACTGATGCATTGCAGACAGCCAGAGAGCTGGTGATCCGGGCGGCCAATGGCACATTTACAAATGCCGATCGTAAAGCCAACGCGGATGAACTCACCCAGCTCCAGACCCAGATAGTGGGTGTGATGAACAGTCAAGACGCCAACGGTCAGTATATATTCTCTGGCGGCAAGTCCACGACGGCACCGTATGCTTTGAACAGTGACGGCACCTACAGCTATAAGGGTGATCAGACCTCGGTAAACCTGCCTATCGGCGACGGGCTTTCGGTGGCGAGCAATACCACGGGTTGGGATGCTTTCGAGCAAGCGATTAATACCACGCGCACGTCGAGCACCCTGACGTCGCCAATGGTGAATGACGGCAAGGTGAGTTTGTCTGGGGGGGTTGTGACCTCCAGTCCAACCTATAACTCCAAGTTTGTTGCTGGCCAGCCCTACACGGTGGCGTTTCTCAGCAGCTCGCAGCTGCAAATCACCGATGCGGGAGGCAACGATGTGACGGCTGAAGCCAGTCAGTCCGGTGCATTCAGTTCGGCAAATGCAGCGGATCAGCCTGTCAGTTTTCGTGGCGTCAATTTGAACTTGAACATCAACCTGACCGCTACGGAACGGGCAACCACCGCCACCGCCGATGCCGCCATCGCGGGTCACAGCTTTCAATTGGTTGCCACCCCGAGCAGTATCAGTACGTCGCGCAGCCCGGGTAACCCTTCGGCCGCAACGATCACCTCTGCATCGCCTGGCACCACTGCTGCGGACACGACTGCGTATAACAACAGTTTTCCGGCGGGTGGGGCGATTCTCAAGTTTAGTAACGCAACCGACTACGATCTTTATGCCGCACCGATCACGGGCAGCAGTACACCGGTTTCCAGCGGCAGCTTGGGCGGTATTACCGGTACTACTGCGAACGCGTCAGGCGTCAATTTTACCGTGAGTGGAACGCCAGCGGCGGGCGATCAATTCGTGGTCCAGGCCAATACCCATCAGACTCAGAACATTCTAAATACGCTGACGTCTGCTATTACCGCGCTGAACACGCCAGCCGATGGCGACCCGGTGGCCATGCAGAAATTGAGCGCTTCGCTGGATTCGGCGCTGGGCAACTTGACCAGTGGCACCGAACAGATAAGTACAGCGATTGCCTCCGGGGGGGCACGTCAAAACGCGGCGACCGACCAGGGCACCACCAATGACAGCCTGCAGGCCTCCAACAGCACGAACCAGTCTGCGATTACTGCCTCCGACCCGGTAGATGCTATCGCCCGTCTGACCATGCAGAAAACCATGTTGCAGGCTTTGCAGTTGGTGTTTACCCAAGTCTCTCAATTGAACCTGTTCAGCAAAATTTAAACGTCTGCCCGGGCGGTAGCGCGACCGTCGCTACAGCCCCGAGCGATAATCGTTCTTTAGCGGTTTCAGGGGGCTCGCTCGACTGAGTGGGCGCCCGCCGCTCGTGAGTCTGCGCCGTGAATCCAGTACCTCTCGTCAGCATTGTCATCCCCGCGTTCAATCCGCATTTTTTTAAAAAAGCATTAGTCAGCGCTTTGAACCAAAGCTACGGCAACCTGGAAATCATTATTTGTGACGACAGTCGCAGTGATGAGATCAAGGCTATCGTCGAGTCATTTGTGGGAATTACAACTGTCTCCCTGCGTTACGTGCGAAACCCGCAGCATTTGGGTTTCGTCGGTAACCTACAGGCCGGACTGGGGGAGGCGAGAGGCGAGTTCATCAAGTTTCTGTGTGACGATGATCAGCTGTTCCCTGCGATCATCGAGCGACAGGCGCAAGTATTTATCGAGCACGCGGATGTCAATTTGGTGCTGGCTCAGCGAATGTTCTGGGATGCCGACGATATTCAGCTGTCTGCCCGCCTGGAGAATACGCCGCTGGCGCCAACCAGCGGTTTGTTCAAGGGCGAGGATTTACTGGCGATTTTTGAGGCCTTCCCGGTCAATTTTCTGGGTGGTTTCAGCAATGCCCTGCTGCGTCGTCTGGATGTCCTGGAGTTTTTACCTGCCTTGACCCAATCCGGCCAGGGTTTTGCGGCACTGCTCGATTTTGCCTTGTACATTTGTTTGTTGCGGCGCGGGAACATGGTTTCGCTGAACCTGATTCTAAGTGTCGAGCGTCTGTACCCGGAGCGGCTGAGTCGGCAGCAACCGATGAGGGACGCGGCGGCGATTGAAATGCAGTGGCTAGTACAAATGCTCAAGGCGCGTAGCGGCGAGTCGGCTCCGGCCAGCGGTTGGGCTCGTTACGTCCCCTTGAAGCGCGCGGGCGGGTTGCCGCGAGACTGGGATGAGCTGCCTTTGAATCGCATGCTTGGTACCAGGCAGTCCGCCCTGAAATGGCGGGTGGGCGTTGCGAGTGAGAGTTTTGCCGAACTTTACGCGCAATGGCTGGCATGCCGTACGCTTTCTGGCGCGCAGCGCAAATTGCTGCCGGAAATCCTTGCGGGCTGGCCGCAGCAGCCCAAAATTGTTCCGGTTATTATTGATGAACAGGCCAGCAGCGCCGGCCTTGACGTCACCCTTCAGAGCCTTGCCGGTCAGCTCTATCCTCCTGAGCTGGTGCTGGTGTTGTCCAGCGCCTGTAGTGAGGCCTCGCTCGACGGGCGCGTTTTCAGCTTGCCGCTGCAGGACAATTGGCAGCAGCAACTCAATGGGCTTCTGCCGCAGCTCGAAGGCGCACACTGGTTCTATTTGCTGGGTGCCGGGGATCGCCTGGTGGCGCCTGCGTTGCTGGTACTGGCCGAACGCATTGCCATGTCCCCAGGTGCACTGTGCGTCTACAGCGACGAAGGCGCCCTGCGTGAGGGCGAGTCCGTCGAGCCGGTTTTCAAGCCTGATTTCAACCTGGACTTGCTGCGTAGCTATCCCTACGTGGGTCGGAATTTAGCCTTTCAGCGCCAGCGCGTTCTTGAATTGGGTGGCTTCAATCCGCTTTATGGCGCGCTCGCTGCCCAGGATCTGCTCTGGCGTCTGGTTGAGAATGATGGCCCTCAGACCATAGAGCATATTGCCGAAATTCTGCTGGAGTCATCGCTCTCCCTTTCCCGGTGGTTGTCTTTGCCCGAAGTGGTCGAGCAAAATCCTCTGGTGCTGGCGGCGCATCTGCAGCGTATGGGCATTGCTCATGAAATCAGGCGCGGCAGCATGCCGTTGCTCAATCGGGTTGATTACCTTCACACCAAGCGGCCGCTGGTGTCGATCATCATCTCTTGCAAAGATCAGTTGGCGGTGCTGCAACGCTGTGTTGAAAGTCTGCTGGAGAAAACGGCCTATAGCGAATACGAGTTGTTGATCGTTGACAGGGCCAGTGAAAGTACTGACGCCCGCGCCTGGCTGGCCAGTATGGCGCAGTTGGGCAGCGACAAATTACGTGTTCTGGACTATCCGTTGGAGCCCAATGCCGCGGCAATCGGTAACTTCGCAGCGCAGCAGGCACGCGGTGAATACCTACTGATGCTCAGCCCCTATGCGGTGATCACCAACGCCGACTGGCTGGAAGCTTTGCTCAACCATGCGCAGCGTCCAGAGGTCGGGGTAGTAGGCGCCAAGCTGTTCAGTCCTAATGGCTGTGTCCTGCATGCAGGATTGATTCTCGGTCTTCAAGGTCCCGCTGGGGTCCCGTTCTTCGGGGAGCCCATGTATGCAGCTGGCTACATGCAGCGCTTGCAAGTGGCCCACGATTTGAGCGCCGTCGGTGGCGATTGCCTGATGGTGCGTAAACAGGTCTTCGACGAAGTCAGCGGGCTGGATGAGGTGAACTTCGCGCAGACCTTCAATGAGGTGGATCTATGTTTGCGGGTGCGCCAACAGGGCTATCTGGTGGTCTGGACACCCTATGCCCAACTGGCTTTGGGTGCGCGGCCTGTTGCGGTGCAGGATGTCACGCTCGAAGAGCGACAGCTTGAGGAGCAAAAAAGGTTCTACCAGCACTGGTTGCCGACTATTGCCAAGGATCCTGCGTATAACCCGAACCTGGCCCTCACCAGTTCCAGCTTCAGCCTGGAGCCTGGGTTGAATTCGGGGTGGAACCCGTTCTCCAATCGTCAGTTACCGAATGTCCTGGCGTTGCCCATCAATGCCTCGGCGATTGGGCATTATCGCGTGACCCAGCCACTTATCGAGTTGCAGGCGGCGGGCCGGGCGGTCGGGCGTATTAGCTATGACATGCCATCGATTGTAGAGGTTGAGCGCCAGTCGCCTGACGTTATCGTTTTTCAGGGGCGCTACAGCGAAGGGCCGATCAATGAGATCGTCGTTTTGAAAAACTACTCTAACGCCCGGCGAATTTTCGAGCTGGACGACTATGTCATTAGCCCTACAAAAAAAAATGCCCATATTCGTAATATGCCGGACAACGCGGAGATGGAGCTTCTGGTTCGACGGGGTATCGGTTTGTGTGATCGAGTGGTGGTCTCGACTCAGCCTCTGGCCAATGCCCTGGCGCACATGCACCACGACATTCGTGTCGTGCCTAATATGCTGGCGCAAGATTTGTGGGCCGGACTGAGCAGTCAGCGCCGGACATCGAAAAAACCCCGGGTAGGCTGGGGTGGCGGTACCAGTCACTCTGGTGATCTGGAGATCATTGCCGAGGTCGTTCGCGAGTTGGCCAATGAAGTGGATTGGGTGTTCTTTGGAATGTGCCCGGACGCGTTGCGGCCTTACCTGCACGAATTCCATGGCGTGATCGCCCTCGATATCTACCCGGCGAAGCTGGCCAGTCTTAATCTTGACCTGGCCTTGGCACCGCTGGAATTCCATATATTCAATGACTGTAAAAGTAACCTGCGCTTGCTGGAGTATGGCGCTTGTGGATACCCGGTGGTGTGCACCGATACCGAGGCCTATCGGGGTTACCTGCCGTGCACCCGGGTAGTCAGCAACAGTACCGAGGAATGGTTGCAGGCCATTCGCATGCACCTGGCGGATCCGCAAGCCAGCTACCGCATGGGCGATGAACTGCGTGAAGCGGTACTGCGCGATTACATGCTGCAAGGGGACAACTTGCGGTATTGGGAACATGGCTGGTTGGCAGATTAAATCTCGCGGATTTAAGGGCTGTTTTGAGTCAATAATCTGCCAGCTCGGGCAATCCGAGCTGGCGCGTTTCCTGCAGGTCCCCCAGATATCGTCATAAAACGTGTGTTTTTCGGCGTTGCCAGAAGAACCATGAGCGGCGTTGAAGGTTTTATCTCGACGGCCTGCAGAGCCCATAAAAGCTTGGCTGAGCCCTGTGACAAACAATAGGGGACACGATGAAGGCAGTTATTCTGGCGGGCGGCCTTGGCACGCGCATCAGCGAGGAGTCGCACCTCAAGCCCAAGCCGATGATCGAGATCGGCGGCAAGCCAATTCTCTGGCACATCATGAAGCAATATTCTGCCCACGGAATTCACGACTTCGTGATCTGCCTTGGCTACAAGGGTTACGCGATCAAGGACTTTTTCGCCAACTATTTCCTGCACACCTCCGACGTCACCTTCGACATGTGCAACAACCGCATGGACGTTCATCAGAACTACAGTGAACCCTGGCGGGTGACACTCATCGACACCGGCGAAGAGACCATGACCGGTGGTCGTCTACGTAGGGCCAGTCGTTATCTGGAAAACGAAGAGGCGTTCTGCTTCACCTATGGTGACGGTGTTTCCGATCTGAATATCGGTGCACTGGTGGACTTCCACCTTTCCCACGGCAAATTGGCCACCGTCACGGCGGTACAGCCGCCCGGTCGCTATGGTGCTTTGGAGCGCGACGGCAATCTGGTCCGCGGGTTCACCGAAAAACCCCGTGGCGACGGTGGCTGGATCAATGGCGGCTTCTTTGTGTTGTCGCCCAAAGTACTGTCCCTGATTACCAGCGATGAGACGGTCTGGGAATCCGAACCGTTGACCGGTTTGGCCGAACGCGGGCAGTTGACAGCGTTCCAGCACGATGGCTTCTGGCACCCAATGGACACCCTACGCGACAAAAACTACCTTGAAAATCTGTGGCAAAGCGGGGAGGCCCCATGGAAGCAATGGGACTGAGCCCTGAGTTCTGGCACGGCAAGCGGGTACTGCTGACCGGCCATACCGGTTTCAAAGGCAGTTGGCTGGCGCTCTGGTTGAAGAGCCTCGGCGCTCACGTTACCGGCTTCGCTCTGGAGCCATCCACTGAGCCGAGCTTGTATGCGTTGGCCCGCGTCGGCGACAGCATCAATGATCAACGTGGTGACCTGCGCGACCTTGGCGCGTTGCTGGAAATACTGACTGACGTCGAGCCGGAAATCGTTCTGCACCTGGCCGCTCAACCGCTGGTGCGCGAAGGCTATCGTGATCCGTTGGGCACCTATTCCAGCAACGTCATGGGCACTCTCAACCTGCTCGAAGCGATTCGTCAGGTAGGGTGTGTGCATGCCTGTGTGTTGGTCACTACCGACAAGGTCTACGCCAACCAGGAATGGTTGTGGCCCTATCGCGAAAACGAACCGCTCGGCGGCCACGACCCTTACAGCAGCAGCAAGGCGTGCTGCGAGTTGCTGGCGCAATCCTATGCCGCGTCCTTCTTTGCTGCTGATCGCTACGCAGAGCACGGTTTGGCGTTGGCCACGGCGCGGGCCGGTAATGTCCTCGGTGGCGGTGACTTTGCCCCGGAACGTTTGATTCCCGACGTGCTCAGAGCATGGTCAGCAGGTGAACCGGTAACTTTGCGTTATCCCCAGGCCGTCAGGCCTTGGCAGCATGCATTGGAACCCTTGGCGGGCTACCTGCAACTGGCTGCGGCGCTGTATGAACACGGACCTGATTTTGCCGGGGCGTGGAATTTTGGCCCTGGCGAAAGCGACATGTGCAGCGTCGGCGATGTAGTTGAGCTGCTTGCCCAACGTTGGCCACAAGCACCAGGGCTGCGCATCGAACCCAGCGATTTGCATGAGGCGGGCCTGCTGCGTCTGGACAGCAGTCGTGCTCGTCAGTTGCTGAAGTGGCAGCCGCGATGGTCATTGCAGCAGTGTCTGGAGCAGACGCTGGATTGGCACCTGGCCTGGAAGAATGGCGAGGACATGCGTGAAGTAACGCTCGCTCAGCTGAACCTGTATCGGGGGCAGTTGTGAGCGAGTTTTTGTTGACCCCATTGCCGTTGGCTGGTTTGTTCAGCGTGCAGCACAAGCACCATGCCGATCAACGCGGGCAGTTTTCCCGGTTGTTCTGCGAAGGCAGCCTGAGTGCCTTCGGCCAGCCGTTTCATATTCGCCAGATCAATCATTCCTGCACCCGCGAGCGGGGCAGTGTGCGCGGCCTGCACTATCAGAAAGCCGAGCAACCGGAAGCCAAGTTGATTACGTGTCTGCGCGGTGAGGTCTGGGATGTGGCGGTGGATCTGCGCCCTGACTCCGAGACGTTTCTGCACTGGCATGCTGAGCACCTATGCGCCGCGGATGGCCGCAGTTTGTTGATCCCGGCGGGCTTTGCCCATGGCTTTCAGACCCTGACCGACGATGCTGAATTGCTTTATCTGCACAGTGCAGACTATGCCCCGGAACATGAGGGCGGTCTTTCAGCGCAAGACCCGCAGTTGGCGATAGCTTGGCCGTTGCTTGTCAAAAATCTGTCAGTACGGGATGCCTCGCATCCCTTGCTCGATCCTCAGTTCGCTGGAGTGCGTCTATGAACTGCCGAGGTTGCGGCACCCCATTGACCTTGTCTCTGATTGATCTCGGCACGTCGCCGCCCTCCAACGCCTACTTGCGTGCCGAACAGCTTGAACTGTCAGAGCAATGGGTGCCGTTGAAGGTGCAGGTGTGTCAGGAGTGCTGGCTGGTCCAGACCGAGGACTACACCAGTGCCGCCAGCCTGTTCGATGACGATTATGCCTACTTCAGTTCCTATTCCAGCACCTGGCTGGCCCATGCCGAGCGCTATGTGGCGGAGATGGTCGAGCGCTTTGGCCTGACGACTGACAGTCGGGTGGTGGAAATCGCCGCCAACGATGGCTATCTGCTGCAATACGTGGCCAAACGCGGCATCGCCTGCCTCGGCGTCGAGCCGACCCGCAGCACGGCTAAGGCTGCGCGGGAAAAGGGCCTGGAGATTCGCGAGCTGTTCTTCGGTCGAGAAACCGCTTTGCAATTGCTTGAAGAAGGCTGGGCGGCGGACCTGATGGCGGCCAACAATGTGTTGGCGCATGTCCCGGACATCAATGACTTTCTAATCGGCTTCGCTACGTTATTGAAGCCCACCGGTGTCGCGACCTTCGAGTTTCCGCACCTGCTTACGCTGATGGCAGGTGCCCAGTTCGACACGCTCTATCATGAGCATTATTCCTACCTGTCGCTGACCGCCGTGCAGCGGTTGTGCGAACGCAATGGCCTGGAAGTCTTCGATGTCAGCGAACTCCCGACCCATGGCGGTTCGCTGCGAGTCTTCGTTCAGCGTGCCGACGGTGTCCGCCCGCTGCAACCGGCGGTACAGCGTCTGCTGGGTATTGAGCTGGCCGCCGGGGTGAAAAACCCCGGGTTCTACGCCACCCTGGCCCCCGCCGCCGAACGCATCAAACACGAACTGCTGCGCTTCCTGTTGCAGGCCAAAGCGGAAGGCAAACGCGTGGTCGGCTACGGCGCAGCCGCCAAAGGCAACACCTTGCTCAACTATGCCGGGGTCAAACCTGATCTGCTGGCCTGGGTGGCGGATGCCAACCCGCACAAGCAGGGCAAGTTCTTGCCGGGCAGTCGCATCCCTGTGGTCTCTCCCGATCATATCGAGAAAGAAAAACCGGATTACGTACTGGTGTTGCCATGGAATCTGCTGGATGAAATCACCCAGCAGTACGCCTGCGTGAGCGCGTGGGGCGGTCGTTTTGTCGTTGCGGTTCCAGAGTTGAGCTACCGATGAGCAGAATTCATTACACCAAACCCAGCGTGGGTGAGCTTGAAGCGTCCTATGTACTGGATGCGGTGCAGAACGGTTGGGGCGAGCGCTGCTACGAATACATCACCCGGTTCGAGAAGGCCTTTGCCGAACACATGGGGGTGCCTTACGCGATCGCGACTTCAAGCTGCACCGGTGCCTTGCATATGGGGATGGCCGCACTTGAGATCGGGCCGGGCGATGAAGTGATTCTGGGCAACACCAACTGGATCGCTTCGGCGGCACCGATTACCTACCTTGGCGCCACCCCGGTGTTTGTCGATGTATCGCCGGACAGTTGGTGCCTGGACCCGCAAAAGGTCCGCCAGGCCATCACTCCCCGTACCAAAGCCATTGTCGCGGTGCACCTCTACGGCAATCTGTGTGATATGGACGCGTTACTGGCGATCGGCCGCGAGTTCGGCATTGCAGTGATCGAAGATGCTGCCGAAGCTATCGGTTCCCAGTGGCGCGCCAAGCCTGCCGGTTCGCTAGGGACTTTTGGGGCGTTCTCTTTTCATGGCACCAAGACCCTCACCACGGGCGAAGGCGGTATGTTCGTGACGTCGGACAGGGCCGTGTATGAGCGGGTTCTGACCTTGTCCAATCATGGTCGGGTGAACGGCAGTACGCGTCAGTTCTGGCCAGATTTTATTGGTTTTAAGTACAAGATGAGCAACCTGCAGGCCGCCATCGGCTGTGCTCAGATTGAACGGGTCAATGATCTGATTGAGCGCAAGCGCGCCATATTCGCCAACTACGCCAGTGCTCTGCTGGAGATCCCGGGTATTTCAATGAACCCGCAGCCGGATCATTCACGCAATGGCTATTGGATGCCGACGCTGGTGTTCGAAGACAGCACCGGGATTACTCGTGACACCTTGATCGAGGCTTTCAAAGCAGCCGATATCGACGCGAGAGTGTTCTTCTGGCCGTTGTCGTCGCTGCCGATGTTCCACGCGATGGATGTCGATACACCGGTGGCTTTTTCGCTGTCGGAGCGCGCGATCAATCTGCCGAGTTATCACGATATGACTGACTCGGATCAGCATCGGGTCATTGCAGTGGTTCGCGCTGTCTGCGCAAGCAGGGGGCTGGGGCTGCTGTGAATATTTACTTGTTGGGTGCGGCGAATCCTGAGGCCGTACGCATGATTCGTTCGGTGCAGCGTGCGAACCCGAACGTCGAGTTTTCGTTTCTGGACAATAACCCGGCCAAACAGGGCGGTGCTTTTTTTGGTGTTCCTGTGGTCGGTGGCACTGATCGTGTGGCTGATCTGAAGGGCCCGGACACCCTATTCGTCAACCTGATTACCGGCTCTACCGAGCTTCGCTATGAGACAACCTGCCAGATCGTCGAGGCTGGCGGAACCTTGGGTAACTTTGTGCATCCTGGCATTGATCTGACGATGACCCGAATGGGCGTTGGCTGCTATCTGCAGGAGGGTGTGATCATGCAGGCCGACGTCTCGTTGGGTGACAACACCAGTATCAGTGCAGGAAGCGTGATTGGGCATGAAGGCCGGATTGGTCATTCAGTGTTCATGGCGCCTGGGGTCTGTATCGCTGGCTGTGTCGAGATAGGAGACGGTGCCTTCATCGGCATCAATGCGACCATTTTGCCCCGTTTGCGCATTGGTCGTTGGGTCACTGTCGGCGCTGGGGCGGTCGTCACCCAAGACGTTCCTGACTATGCAGTGGTGGTGGGTAATCCCGCCAGAATCATCAGGTCGAATGCTGTTTCCTATCAGGATGGCCGGGTTTTCAAGTAAAGCCGCCCCTATTTTTTGGAGAGTTTCCTATGAATCCTCATGAACTGTTTCGTGAAGAAGTAAAACAAAATATTGAAGGCCTGGAGCAGGATAAAGAACTTCAAGCCACTTCTCTGGGTTGGGTGGGTACGACGGCAAAACACAAATACACCTACAACTTCAGCTGGATGGGGCGGCCGATCATTCAATTTCCTCAGGACATGATCGCCATGCAGGAAATCATCTGGTCGCAGCGGCCTGATGTGATTATTGAAACCGGAATCGCCCACGGCGGCTCCCTGGTGTTTTATGCATCAATGCTTGAATTGATAGGACACGGTGAAGTGGTGGGTGTTGATATTGATATCCGCCAGCACAACCGTGAGGCGATTGAAGCACACCCGATGAATCATCGAATTCATATGATCCAGGGATCGAGTATCGATCCGGCCATTGTTGAACAAGTTCGGGCACGTATCGCGGGTAAAAAAGTCCTGGTAGTGCTCGACTCCAACCACACCCACGAACATGTTCTCGAGGAATTGCGCCTCTACGCGCCGCTGGTTTCGATCGGTAGCTACTGCGTGGTCATGGACACCGTGGTTGAAGATATGCCGGAAGATGCCTTTCCGGATCGTCCATGGGGCAAAGGTGATAACCCGAAAACTGCGGTCTGGGCTTACCTGAAAGAAAATAGCGACTTCGAGATCGACTCTGCGATCCACAGCAAGTTGCTGATTACCGTCGCACCGGACGGTTATCTGCGTCGAGTTCGTTAAGTAACACTATTATCGTTGGGTTTTTTTTGCGATTCGCCGACTGTGGAGAAAGGTTATGCAAGGCAAGTACGGTTCTGAACACGCGTTACCCCTGAGTGAACTATTGACGGTGGTGGTGATTACCCACAACCGTCCAGCTTTTTTGCGCAGAGCACTGCAGTTCTATAGCACTCTGCCTTGCAAGGTTCTGGTACTGGACTCGTCGACACAGCCATCCCAAGGCGTGGCCGGGAATTTTGCGTCGGTTGACTATCAGTACCTTCCACAGTTCAGCTACTGGGGGATTCAGACCAAACTGGCCTATGGCGTCGAGCAAGTGACCACGCCTTATATGGTGTTCGCTGCGGACGACGACTTCATCGTGCATGAAGCACTCAACAAGTCGGTAGCGTTTCTGGAGGAGAACCAGGACTACGGGATGTGTCATGGTTACTGCCTGATGTACCTGGCTTTGGCCAATAGAGTGAACTACTACCGACGCGACAAAAAAGTCTGTGAAGACTACTCATCCGAGAATGCCCAGGACCGTGTGCTTGATTACATGGGCCAGTATATTCCACCGTTTTATGCCGTTACCCGCACGGCGATAATGCGTGACTGGTATGAGGCGATGCCGGAAGGTACCATTTTCCAATGGCAGGAAATCGGCCATGTGTACTACCTGCTAGCCCGTGCCAAGGCGCGGATCCTGCCGATTCCGTATGTTGTGCGGGAGATCAATTACGGCCGGTCGGACCACAATACTGAGGTGTATACCTCGCTCAGTTATACCGATTCAAAATCAGTGGTTGAGCGCGAAGCTTTTGCTGAGTTTCTGGCATCGCTACCCACCGGTATCAAAGACCTCGACCCTGAGCAGACCAAGCAGTTTGCGCTCGAGAGCTTTGCGGCGATGACCGATAGTTTGCGTAAAGGTAACGCACTGGCGTCGCAGCTGATCATCGAGTCCACATGGATGACTGCGGATGCTGAGCCGGTGCGGCACTTCGGGGCTAGGCAATATGTGGAAATGCCGTTCTACAACCAGGCGTTCTTTGATCAGTTGACTCAGTTCGAGTTTCTGATTCATGCCATGCCGGCTGGCCGTGTGCAGCTTCAGGAACTGGAAGGCGTTTGGACACGGCAGGAAGACTTGCTTCATGCGCGCAACAACGACACGGCCGAGAGCGTTGTTGACCGTTTGTGGCTGGCGCAGGACTGTAATGTTTTTAACCGGCACGTGGTCAAGCGTTTGGTAAAACAACTGGAAGACCTTGATCAGCATGATGAGGCCAGGTCGATGCGCGACTGGGCTCAGCGTCTGGAGTCAGTGTCGCCTTCTGACTACCGGCAAACATTCGACAGCATGCTTTCTGGTCGCCTGCTCAAGTGGCTGGACGCGCGCGGGCCGAATGCTGAAGAGGCCGAGTCTATTGCTGGGTATCTGGCAGCCCATGAGGGTGGTCCGCAGTTCGGTATTCTGTTGCTTGACCTGGATAATAACGTCGACAAACTGCAGGTCACCCTCGACAGTCTGGTAGAGGGAGGCTGCAAGAAATTCAAGATTGTGGTGTTCACCACCGGTGAACCGCAGGCGGCTACCACCGCGCAAAACGTCCTGCACTTCGTCAAGGTCACCGCTGCAAACTACATAGACAAGCTGAATCAAGTGGCTCGCCAATCATCCTGCGACTGGATGCTGCTGGCTGAGGCAGGAGACCAGTTCACCGCCAGCGGTTTGTTGCGCGCCAGCCTCGAACTGCGAGCTGTCCCCGAGTGTCGCGCCGTGGCTGCGGATGAAATTCACCGTCAGCCCAACGGTTCGCTGGTCGATGTATTTCGCCCAGGCTTCAACCTCGACTTGCTGCAAAGCCTGCCGACGCTGATGGCGCGGCACTGGCTGATCCGTCGCGATGTGCTGGTGGAGGCAGGCGGGTACTCGGCTGACTTCAGCAAGGCACTTGAACTCGACTTGCTGCTGCGGGTGATTGAGCAGGGCGGTATGGCCGGGCTGGCGCACCTGGATGAACCCTTGCTGATCTGCCCTGCCCCTGTTCTCGAAGACAATAACCATGAGCGCCTGGCGTTGATCCGGCACCTTGCGACCCGTGGTTACAAGGCGCAAATCAATTCGGCGGTGCCCGGTACCTGGCAGATTGATTATCGCCATACTGAGCGTCCGCTGGTGTCCATCATTGTGCCAAGCCAGGACAACCTCCCGCTGCTGGCGCGTTGCCTGGACAGCGTCCTGCAACGAACACGCTATCTGCGCTACGAAGTGTTGGTCATTGACAACCAGAGTCAATCGTCTGCGGTCGCGACCTGGCTGGACGGTCAGGAGCAAAAAGCCGGTAAGGTGAGGGTACTAAGATCCGAACAGCGCCTCAGCGCGTCAGCGCTGTACAACTCGGCCTGTCAGCAGGCGCAAGGCGAATACCTGATCCTGCTGGCGGCCGACAGCGAAGTGGTCAACCCCAACTGGATCGAGACCTTGCTCAATCAGGCGCAGCGTCCAGAGGTTGGCGTGGTTGGGCCCAAACTGGTCGACCGCGACGGCAGTATCATTCAGGCCGGGCTTATTCTTGGCATGCATGACGCGGTCGGCTCGGCCTCTGTCGGTGAACCTGCCAAAGCCATGGGTTATCTGCATCGTCTAGTCGTCGAGCAAAACTATTCGGCGGTATCCGCTGCGTGCCTGATGGTTAGCAAGGCGCTTTTTGACGAAGTCGGTGGGCTCGACGAAGGGGCTTTCGCCGAGGCTTATAGCGATGTCGATCTGTGCTTGAAAGTGGCCGAGGCTGGCTACCTGATAGTCTGGACAGCGCAGGTGCAAGTCATTTATCCGGGCACCTTACCAGCGTCGTCAGCCGCCCTGGAGGCCCTGCGTGATAAATGGGCCGGACCGTTCCAGCACGATCTGGCTTACAACAAGAACCTCGCCTTGACCGGTAAGGGTTTTACCCTTGGTAGCGCTTGCAGTGTGAACTGGGCGCAGTTGCTTGCTTAAGCCTGGCTCACAGGAAAAAGGACTCACGGCATGTTCAACGGCAAATCAATTTTTATCTCGGGTGGCACCGGTTCGTTCGGTCGCAATTTTATCCGCTGCCTGCTTGAGCACTATCAGCCCAAGCGTGTTGTGGTGTTCTCGCGCGATGAGCTAAAGCAGTACGAGATGCAGCAGATGTTCAACGCGCCGTGTATGCGTTATTTTCTGGGGGATGTGCGCGATGCCGAGCGGCTGCGTCTGGCCATGCGCGGGATCGACTATGTGGTGCATGCGGCGGCCTTGAAACAGGTGCCGGCCGCCGAGTACAACCCGACCGAATGCATCCGCACTAACGTCAATGGTGCGGAAAATATCATTGCCGCGGCCATCGATAACGGGGTGAAAAAGGTCATCGCCTTGTCCACCGACAAGGCGGCCAGCCCGATCAATTTGTACGGCGCAACCAAGCTGCTGTCGGACAAGCTGTTCGTGGCGGCGAATAACATTGCCGGTGACCAGCCGACTCGTTTTGCCGTCGTGCGCTATGGCAACGTGGCGGGGTCTCGAGGCTCGGTGGTGCCGTTTTTCAGTAAACTGATCAGCGAAGGTGCGCGGGAGTTACCCATCACCGACGTGCGCATGACACGCTTCTGGATCACCCTGGATCATGGCGTGCAGTTCGTGATGGACAGTTTTGCGCGTATGCACGGCGGCGAAGTATTTGTGCCGAAGATTCCTTCGATCCGGATTATCGATCTGGCCCTGGGCATGGCGGAGCATCTGCCACACAAAAATGTCGGGATTCGCCCAGGTGAAAAACTTCATGAGTTGATGGTGCCGCTCGACGATGCGCGAATGACCCTGGAGTTCTCTGATCACTACACCATCCAGCCGTCGATCCGCTTTACCAGCGTCGACGTCGACTATGCCGTCAATGGCCTGGGTGAGCGTGGTATCCCGGTCGATGAAACCTTCGAGTACCGCTCCGATACCAATCCTGAGTTTCTGAGCGTGGGTCAGATAGCGGATCTGCACGCTGAGCTGCATTCATGATTCAACACTCGATTCCCTATGGCCGACAGAGCATCGACCAAGCGGATATCGACGCTGTGGTGGAGGCTCTAAAGTCTCCATGGCTGACCCAGGGCCCAACCGTCGAGCGCTTTGAAACGGCGATGGCTGAACGCTGCCAGGCTGATTTTGCGGTCGCGGTGTGCAATGCCACTGCGGCGTTGCATATCGCCTGTCTGGCGGCAGGGCTGGGGCCTGGTGATCGGCTATGGACGACACCCAACACCTTTGTAGCCTCCGCCAACTGTGGACGTTACTGCGGCGCCGACGTGGATTTTGTCGACATCGACCCGCACACCTGGAACCTCGATGCAGGGTTGCTGGCGCAAAAACTCGACGCGGCCGAGGGTGCAGGGCGGCTACCGAAGGTGGTCGTGGCGGTCGCGTTTTCGGGACAGAGTTGCGACATGCGCGAGATGGCCCAGCTGGCTGAGCGCTATCGGTTTACGCTGATCGAAGACGCTTCCCATGCGGTGGGCGCCGCCTACCTTGGACGCCCCGTGGGCTGCGGCGCGTATGCGGCGATGACGATTTTCAGTTTTCACCCGGTGAAGATTATTACCTCGGGTGAAGGGGGGATGGTCCTGACCAACCGGCCAGAGCTTGCCGAGCATTTGCGTCGGTTGCGCAGCCATGGCATTACCAGCGATCCGGCGCAAATGTCGGTGCCCGATCACGGTCTTTGGTACTACCAGCAACTGGAGTTGGGTTTCAATTACCGGATGACCGACCTGCACGCTGCCCTGGGCCTTTCGCAAATGCTCAGGCTCGACGGGTTTATCGCCAGGCGGCGCCACCTTGCCGCCCGTTATGACCGCCTGCTGGCAGACCTTCCGTTGACGTTGCCCGCGATTCAGGTTGGCGCTGAGTCTGCTTGGCATTTGTATGTGGTGCGTGTGCGGTTTGATCGAGTCAAACTTAGCCAGCGCGAACTTTTCGAGGCGCTGAGGGCCGCCGGGATTGGTGTGAATCTGCACTATATTCCTGTGCACCTTCAGCCTTACTACCGCGCGTTGGGGTTCGCTGATGGCGACTATCCAGAGGCCGAGCATTATTTTAGCGAGGCGATCAGTTTGCCGTTGTTCCCGGACCTGACTGACGAGCAACAAGACTATGTGATCGAGCAGTTGCGTAGCCTGATGGGCTAAGCGCTGGTCCGGGATCTGTTGATGAGAGGCCTCGCGGCGTCTTCGACGCTGCGCTGTCGCGCAGCAAACAGGGGATGCGATTTGTGTGTCGTGATCGATGGTGGTGTGTCAGATGAGCCGCCTTCGCGAATAAATTCGCTCCCACCGGGATCTTGATTAGTCTTTGGTTTTTGTGTGAATTGACTGTCGAATTACGGTAAGGCCCCTTTTCCAGGAGGCCGAGCGCAGGCGTTGCGCAGGGGGTAACGAGGCAGGACGCCGAGTTAGCCGCACGGGGCCATGGACGGCCCCTTGCGGCGCCCCCCGGAGCAACGCCGGAGCGAGGGAAATCCGAGCTTAAGCGAGGATCCGTATGGTGGGGAAAAGCGTTTTGGCGGGACCTTTTTGCGGTTCGGCGTCCCGACGTTTGTAAAAGGTTCCTCGCTGTAAAAGCGAAACCATAAGCCCAGCAACCACATATGCCGGATATTCACACGAAGCAAAGCGCCAAATCATTGTTTTTAAAGGATTAAAAATCAGTTTGATGAGAGCTGCCGAAGGCTGCGATAGGCCGGGGTCGCGGGCGACCGGCACGACCTTCAGCGATCTAAAGAAAGCGACCGGTTCCGTCGGACGCGACCCCGGGGCGATCGCAGCCTTCGGCAGCTCCTACAGGGTCAGTGTTTGGCTGAAAAATTTGTGTGATTTATACTTTATTTTTCAATTACTTACAGGCTGTTTGATAAGAGTGACCCATGCGTGAATTAAGTGAGCAAGAACAGTTCTGGCAGGGTGAGTTCGGTGATCACTACGCAGGGCGTAATCAGGGCCAGCCGCTGATCGCTGCCAACCTGGCATTGTTTGCCAAAGCGCTGGCGCGAACCTCGCGGCTGGAGAGCCTGTTGGAGTTGGGCACCAACACCGGGAATAACCTGCAAGCCTTGCATCAGCTATTGCCAGGGTGTGTCCTGCAGGGCGTCGAGATCAATGCCCAGGCTCAGGCCTACGCTCAGGCGCTGGGGGTTGCAGATGTCTGGCATGGCTCCCTGTTCGACTATCCCCATGATCGGACGTACCAGTTGACCCTGAGCAAGGGGGTACTGATTCACCTCGCGCCCGAACTGTTGCCGGCGGCCTACGCTCAACTCTATCAACTGAGCCAGCGCTATATTCTGATGTGCGAATATTACAACCCGGTGCCGGTCGAGGTGTCCTACCGCGGTAATAGCGGTAAGTTGTTCAAACGTGATTTTGCCGGAGAAATGCTGGATCGCTACAGTGATCTGCACCTGCTCGACTATGGGTTCAGCTATCACCGCGATCCGCAGTTCCCGACCGACGATATTAACTGGTTTCTATTGGAAAAGCGCCCGTGACAGCGGTAGCAATCATCCCGGCGCGGGGTGGCAGCAAGCGGATCCCGCGCAAGAATATCAAGCTGTTCAACGGCCAGCCGATGATCGTCTGGTCAATTCGGGCTGCGTTGCGCAGCGGGTTGTTCGATCAGGTTGTGGTCAGCACCGACGATGAGGAAATCGCTACTGTCGCCAGGGCTCACGGTGCGCAAGTGCCCTTCATGCGCCCGGCGCAACTGGCCGATGATTTCACCGGTACGGCGGCGGTGATCAAGCATGGCGTGGCGACGCTGCAGGCGCAGGGGCACTGCTTTGATTACGCCTGCTGTATCTATGCCACGGCGCCCTTGTTGCAAGTGCGCTACCTGCGCGAAGGCTTGGCAATCCTTGAGCAGAACCCGGAAAAATCCTTTGCCTTTTCCGTGTGCGGTTTCGGCTTTGCGGTGCAGCGTGCGCTGAGTCTGAATGAGCAGGGCGCCCTGCAACCGCTGTACCCGGAGTACCGGGAAACCCGATCCCAGGACCTGCCTGTGGCCTATCAAGACGCCGGACAGTTTTATTGGGGGCGAACCGAGGCGTGGTTGCGTGGTGATGTATTGTTTTCGGAGCAGAGTTTGCCGGTGATCTTGCCCCGGCATCTGGTCCAGGATATCGACAGCGAAGAAGACTGGACCCGGGCAGAGTACCTCTACGCGGCGTTGCAGGCGGGTGGAGAGCTGGAGTCATGAGAGTGCTGATCCGCGCGGATGCCTCGCACGCCATTGGCAGCGGTCACGTTGCCAGGTGCTTGACCTTGGCCAAGGTGCTGCGTGATGGCGGGCATGACGTGGCTTTTGCCTGTCGCTTATTGCCCGGGCATTTGCTCGAGCATCTCGCGACTCAAGGATGGCGCGCTTATGGGTTGCCTGCGACGTACGCTGAGCAAGCCAATACTGGGCAAGACATCGAAGCCGCGCTGCCTTGGCAGGCGGACATTGCGGCACTGCAGCGGTTGCTGACGGTAGAGGATGCATTCGACTGGATCATCGTCGATCACTACGGCCTCGATCATCATTGGCAGACCGCCGCCCGACAATGGGCACCACGGATCGCCGCAATCGATGATCTGGCCAACCGCCGTCATGCCGTTGATCTGTTACTCGACCAAAACTTCAGCGGCACGCCGAGCGCTTATGCACCGTGGGTGCGACCCGAGTGCCAAACGTTGTTCGGCCCACGCTTTGCCATGATTCGCGATGAGTTCAAGCGCGACCCGGTGCCGATTCAGGCCCGGGCGCATCGGGTTTTGGTGAATTTCGGCGGCTTCGATGCCGCAGGGGAAACCTGGAAGGCGATGTTGGCGCTGAGTGAACTCGACGGGCTGGAAGTCGACTTTATCGCGGGCACCGGTAACCCCGAGTGGACGCGGATGCAGGCACTGGCCTCAGGACGCTCCACTTGGCGATTGCAAACCCACACGGACCAGTTCGCTGAATTGATGGCGCACGCCGATCTGTTTGTCGGCGCGGGCGGCGGTACCAGTTGGGAGCGTGCAGCCTTGGGACTGCCAACGATCTGTATCGCTGTGGCGGCCAATCAACAGGCCAACGCTGAACGTTTGGCTGAGGTCGGCGCGCACCTGTACCTGGGGCCGCGTGACCAGGTTTCTGTTGAGTCATTGCGTCAATCGATCAGTGTGTTGTTGGCCAACCAGGGTTTGCGCCGGAGTTTTGCCGAGCGCTCTCGCCAGATGGTCGATGGCTGTGGCGCACGTCGTGTGGCAGCGGCCTTGGCCGGTGAGTTTCTGCAATTGCGCCCGGCGACGATGGACGACGCACGTATGCTGTTCGATGGGCGCAACGCTGAAGATGTCCGGCGCTGGTCGGTGGAATCACACGCCATTGATTGGGCCAGTCATCTGATCTGGTTGGCTGCCACCCTCGTAAATGACCAACGCCTGCTGTTGGTTGCAGAAACAGTCGACGGCCCGGTGGGCGTGCTGCGCTATGACAGGGTGGATACACGGGCCGACGTATCGATTTACCTGTTCGAAGGGCGGTTCGGTCTGGGCTGGGGCAGGGCGCTACTGGCCGGAGGGGAGCGATTCATCAAGGGTTACTGGCCGCAACTAAGAGTGATCGATGCGCAGGTGCTGCCGGCCAATCAGGCGTCGATCAACCTGTTTCGCGATGCGGGCTACCAGCAGAGCGCCTGTCGCTTCGAGCGCTTATTAAAGGATCATGCAGATGACTAGTTTCAAGATAGGCTCGCGCTCGATTGGTGCTGATGCAGCGCCGTTCATCATCGCGGAGATGAGCGGCAACCATAACCAGTCATTGGAGGTCGCTCTGCAGATAGTCGAGGCGGCGGCCAAGGCCGGTGCTCATGCCTTGAAGCTGCAAACCTACACCGCCGACACCATGACCCTGGACCTTGAGCATGGCGAGTTTTTTATCAAGGACCCCAATAGCCTATGGGCCGGTTCGTCGCTCTACGCGTTGTACGAGAAAGCGCATACACCCTGGGCGTGGCACGCGCCGATTTTCGCCCGGGCCAAAGAGCTGGGGATGCTGGCGTTCTCCACGCCATTCGATGACACCTCGGTGGATTTTCTTGAAAGCCTGGACGTGCCGGCTTATAAGATCGCCAGTTTCGAAAATACCGACTTGCCGTTGATTCGCCGGGTAGCGTCGACGGGTAAACCGTTGATTATCTCCACCGGCATGGCCAGCATTGCCGAGCTGGACGAGACGGTCCGCGTTGCCCGTGCCGCCGGGTGCAAGGACCTGGTATTGCTCAAGTGCACCAGCACTTATCCGGCCTCGCCAGCAAACAGTCACTTGCGCACCCTCCCGCATTTACGCGAGTTATTCGGTTGCGAGGTGGGATTGTCTGATCACTCCATGGGTGTCGGTGTTTCGGTGGCGGCCGTGGCGCTCGGGGCAACGGTGATCGAAAAACACTTCACCCTGGACCGTGCCGCTGGCGGGGTCGATGCGAGCTTTTCCCTGAATCCAGCGGAAATGGCCAGCCTGGTTATTGAAACCGAGCGCGCCTGGCAGGCCATGGGCCAGGTCCGTTATGGCGCCACTGAGGCAGAGCTCACGTCACTGGTCTATCGCCGATCGCTGTATGTGACTCAGGATATGGTCGTCGGTGAGGTGTTCAGCAACGACAACCTGAGAGCGATTCGTCCCGGCTTGGGATTGGCCCCTAAACACCACGATGCAGTCATCGGGCGACGCGCCCGACAGGCCTTGAAACGTGGTACACCCCTGGACTGGTCGTTGGTCGAATAACAGCTTCTCTGGCTGATTCGGCAAAATAGAGTGACCTGCGAGTCATAACGCGCATCTTCACTGTATTGTATTGACACGGAATGATGGCGCTTGGCTCTTTATTGGCCCGGCGATTGCCATTTATTTTCCGGGCTGCCGCTCCTTGTGGACGACAGAAGATTTCTATTTTGCCGGCGCCCTCGATTGCTGCGAGCGGTGATATTTAGCTGTTTATGATTGGGAAGCCATAATGATTGGCATAAAAAGCATAGCGAGTTACGTGCCGGTAGCCGGCGTCGATAACTACGCCCAAGGTGCCAAATTCGACAAGGATGAAGAGTTCATCCTGGGCAAGATCGGTTCAGCCTTCCTGCCGCGCAAAGACGCCGAACAGGAAACATCGGACCTGTGCGTCGAGGCCGTCAATGCCTTGTTTGCAAAGAATCCTGACCTCAAGCGCGAATCCATTGACGTGCTGATCCTCGTCACCCAGAACGGTGACGAAGAGGCCTTGCCCCATACCTCTGCCATCGTTCAGGACAAACTCGGCCTGTCGACCCATGTGGCCGCGTTCGATATCTCCCTCGGTTGCTCGGGTTACGTCTATGGCCTCTATGCGCTCAAGGGCTTCATGGAAGCTACAGGGCTGAAGAATGGGCTGCTGGTGACCTGCGACCCGTACTCGAAAATTGTCGACCCCGAAGATCGTAATACCACCATGCTGTTTGGCGATGCTGCGACGGCCACGTGGATGGGCGAAGGGGCTGCCTGGCAACTGGGCAAGGCCAAGTTCGGCACCGACGGTTCCGGCGCACCGCACCTGAAAGTCAGTAACGGCGTGTTCTTCATGAATGGCCGACAGGTCTTCAACTTCGCCCTGCTCAAAGTGCCTGCGCACCTGCACGAGTTGCTGGATGAGTCTGGCTTGCAATCGGCCGATATCGACGCCTTTTGCATTCACCAGGGCAGCGCGGCGATTGTCGACGCGGTGGCCCGACGTTTTGAAGGCGATCCGGAGAAGTTTCTCAAGGACATGCTGGAAACCGGTAATACCGTTTCTTCGAGCATTCCTTTGCTGCTGGAAAAACACGTGCTCGACAGTACATGGAAACGGGTCGCGATAAGCGGCTTTGGTGTCGGCTTATCCTGGGGCTCGGCGATCATTCATCGGCCGTGACGGCATAAAGCATCTAAAGTAGCGCTTCAGGTGAGTTAACCTTGAGCGCTATTTTTTTGCGTACGTTTTGAGTGAGGCAGCATGAGCGAGGGCTTTCAGCGAAATGCCGAGGTGCTACTGAGTCGCTGGCCGGAGGTGTTCTCCCGGCTGGTGGCCGAAGACAGCGAGTCATTGCAGGTCGAACTGGTGGAAGGGCTGGGTTCGACCCTGAAGGTTGCCGGTATTCAGCTGACCAGCCGCCATGACCGCATTGCCGAAGCGCGCCTGCAAGCGGCCAGTTTGCCACCTGAGAGTCCGACGCTGCATGTGTACGGCACGGGCCTGGGTGATTTGCAGCAGGTCTTGCTGGAAAATCCCAGGCTGCAGCGTCTACAGGTGCACATCCTCAATGGTGGGTTGTTCGCTTTGGTCCTCAACCTGCTCGACCAAACGCCGTGGCTCAGTGATCCTCGGGTCGAACTGAGCTATGCCGCCGATTACCGGGAAATCCAGTTGCCGTTCTTTGCGCTGCCGTCCGAGCTGGAGCTGGCGGATGAGTTGAATGCCAAGATCCGTGATCGACTGGTCAGTGAAGTGCACTTGGGCTTCAATAATCGTGAGTTCGATCCGCAATCGCCGCTTATTCTCCAACGCTTGCAGAGCAGTCTTGAACTGATGCGCAGTGATCGTGACGTCGCTGAGCTGTTCGGCTCGCAGGCGGGCAAGGAAGTCTATGTGATCGGTACGGGGCCGAGCCTTGAGCAGCACTTCGAAAAGCTTCTGGCTATTCGTGCGCGGGTACAGCGGCCTCTGTTTATCAGTGTCGATACGGCCTATCGGCCGTTAATTGAGCACGGCATCAAACCTGACCTGGTGGTGAGCATCGATAAGGGGATCACTGCTCGGCACTTACCGTCATCGGACTCCGACACTGTCCTCCTGGTGTATCTGCCGATGAGCGACCCACAGGTGTTGCGGGCCTGGAAGGGCATGCGTTATTCCGGGTACTCCGCCAGTCCGATCTATGCCGAACTGCGCCAGCAGGTTGCCAGAGCGCAGTTATACGTCGGCGGTAGCGTGCTTCACCCCGCAGTGGATCTGGCGGTGAAGATGGGCGCGGCGCGTATAACCTTGTTTGGTGCCGACTTTGCCTTCCCGATGAACAAGACTCACGCAGGCTGGAATGACGGCGATCTAGGGCCTGGCGTTAGCCTCGCCAGGCACTGGGTGCTCGATGGTCATGGGCAGCGGGTCAAGACGCAGCTCAACTTCCGCCGCTACCTGAGCGAACTGGAGCGCTACATCGCCGGGCATCCAGAGGTGCGCTTTCTGAACAGCAGCCGTGCGGGCGCAATGATCGCCGGTACGGCCTTTAACCTGGAGTTTGCGCAATGAGCCCGCTGGCACGGTGTGTCATCGACTGTCGGCAGTGTGCCGGGTTGTTTCGTCTTGGGCGTAATGTTGAGGCGGCATTGGCCATGGTCGATCTGTTCGACGAAGCGCAAAGCCTGCTAAGCCGAGGCACGCCAGCATCCCAGCAACAATGGTTGCAGTTATTGCCACCGGTACTGGCCTGCCAGGAAGGTCAGGACTGGTTGGGCTTGGCTGACTATCTGGAGTATGAGTTGGTGGCGCTGCTGGAGAGCGAATCGTAGTTCGAGCACTTCATGTCTTGCATGCCTTTGGCCCTTTCTCAATTCCGTACCTCGGCCCTCTGTAGATGCATCACGAATTTTTTTCATCGGATCCCCGACCGGAGATAGGTGGGTTGGAGGGTTTTTTTCGATTTTTTTTCATCTTTTTTTGGAAAAAATCCGCAAAAAATAAAACCTTTAAAAACCATCGTTTATACCCGAAATACCCTACATTTGTCGGGTATGTAATTGTTTTAATTCCTAATAGGTCTTAAAAAGACAGTTAAAGCCACTTGTAATTTTTCCGATAAACATTTTGTAGGTTTTCAGGGTGTGCCGGATGCAGCCTGTTTTTGAAAGCCAGCAATCTTTTTTTTGCGAGGAATTTCACGATGGCTTTAACCGTAAATACCAATGTCGCTTCGTTGTCGGTTCAGCGGAATCTGAACCGCTCTTCCGATGCCCTCAGTACTGCGATGTCACGTCTGTCTTCCGGTCTAAGAATTAACAGCGCCAAAGACGATGCGGCTGGACTGCAGATTGCGAGTCGTTTGACTACTCAGATTCGAGGGATGACCGTAGCGGCCAGAAATGCGGGCAACGCGATTTCCATTGCGCAAACGGCGGAGGGGGCATTGCAGGAGTCGACCAATATTCTGCAACGAATGCGGGAGCTGGGGATTCAGTCGAAAAATGGTGATAACAGTCAGAAGGAGCGGACGGCGCTCAACGCTGAGTTTAAAGAATTGACTGCGGAGTTGACCCGCCTTTCAAAGAGCACCTCATTCGGCAGTGATTTGAAGTTGCTGGATGGCAGTGCTGGCACGATGACGTTTCATATTGGGGCCAATGTGGGTGCAACTGAAGAGATTAGTTTATCGCTGACGGATGATTTCTCAGCTGCATCCTTATTCAAGGCTAAGGATGCCGGGGTTGCATCGGTAGCCGTTTTAGGCACGGCGGAAGTCAAAGAGGTCAAGGGCGTCCTGCCGGTTGCGGCTGTTGCCGCCGTCCCGGCAGATCCGACGGCCACTCCGCCAACCCTGGGGTCGCCAGCTATCGCAGAAGTCCTGGAGGTGCTGGCTGTCGCTGCAAGCCCGGCCGTTCCACCCGTATTAGGCCGGCGTGCCTACGCCATCGGAGATGAGCTGATTCCTGGCATCGATGGGAAAGGTCTCTATGAAGGTTTGGCCCGTGTTGATGAAAAAAAACCTACGGCACTGGAACTGGAGCTTGAAGACGCGGTGGTCGCGGCAAACATCGGTGAAACGATCAAGCAGATCGACACCGCACTGGAAACCATCAACGCTGCTCGCGCCAATCTGGGTGCCAAGCAAAACCGTTTCGCCAGCACCATTTCCAACCTCAATAATATGGTCAAAAACACCACTGCCGCGCGCGGCCAAATCGAAGACGTCGACTTCGCCGCCGAAACCGCCGAACTGACTAAACAACAAACCCTGCAACAAGCGTCGACGGCCGTCCTGGCTCAGGCCAACCAGTTACCGGCTGCAATTCTTAAATTGCTGCAATAAAGAGAACGCCTTCGGGCGAGTGTCCAAGCCTGGCATCCAAGCAAGGGTGCCAGTCCTCGAATAATGGGAGGTGCAGGGCTGGCGTGTGGTTAAAAGCGAGTGGAAAGGTAAGGCGAAAATACTCTGCAACCCCCGACAACTGTAGGGATGTCAGGGTGGTGGCAATATTTTTTTAAAAAGCCCTCAAGCTCCTTGCTATCTCGACGATAACTATTACGAAGGTTCTCTAGGCCACACCCGGCGCTTGCCAGGGCCGGAAGCCGCAGTACCCAATCATTGAGGAACTCATCATGTCTTTAAGCGTAAACACCAACGTCACATCTTTGATTGTTCAGCGGAACCTGGGCAAAGCAGCAGATGCCCTGTCTACCTCTATGACTCGCTTGTCTTCCGGCCTGAAAATCAACAGCGCTAAAGATGACACCGCAGGCCTGCAGATCGCTACCCGTATGAGCAGCCAGATTCGTGGTCAGACCGTGGCAGTGAAAAACGCCAACGACGGTATCTCGATGGCTCAGACCGCTGAAGGCGCTCTGCAAGAGTCCACCAACATTCTGCAACGTATGCGTGAACTGGCTGTACAGGCACGTAACGGCACCAACGGCAGTGCGGATCAGTCTGCAACTAACTCAGAATTCGCAGCGATGTCTGACGAACTGACCCGTATCTCTGCCAGCACCAACTTGAACGGCAAGAACCTGCTCGACGGTTCTGCCGGTACCATGACCCTGCAAGTGGGTTCCAACGTAGGCACAGCTAACCAGATCAGCCTGGACCTGAGCAGCAAGTTTGACGCTGCCAGCCTCTCCGTGGACAGCGGCACGCTTGTACTGACCGGTACCAGTGGCGCTGCAGGTACTGCAGGCACCAACATTGATAACGCGATCACTGCGATCGATGCGGCTATCGCCTCAATCGGTTCGACTCGCGCAAACCTGGGTGCTTCACAAAACCGTCTGACCAGCACCATTTCCAACTTGCAGAACATCACTGAAAACGTGACCGCTGCACAAGGTCGCGTACAAGATACTGACTTCGCCGCTGAAACTGCTCAGTTGACCAAAAGTCAAACCCTGCAGCAAGCGTCCACCGCTGTGTTGGCTCAAGCCAACCAGTTGCCTTCTTCTGTACTGAAGCTGCTTCAGTAATTTCAGAATGAGTTTGGCGGGGGAGTGCGCTTGTCGTGCTCTCTCGCTTTTTTACTTTAGGAGGTCATGGACATGGATATGAGCGTCAAACTGAACTTGTCTTATCCCGCTGTTGCGCCGTCGAGCAGTGCTGCTAATAAGCCGACTGTGGCGCCTGCGCCTCTGGTCGATAGCGTGGCAGCGTTGCCTGCGAGTAAGGACGCGGACTCGAGCAAGTTGAAAATAGCCGTTCAAGAGATTGAGAAATTCGTTCAATCAGTCAAGCGTAACCTTGAGTTTTCGATTGACGAATCATCCGGGAAGGTTGTGGTAAAAGTGATCGCCAGTGAAACCGGTGAGGTGGTCAGGCAGATTCCCTCGGAAGAGGCGCTGAAGTTGGCAGACAACTTGAGCAATGCAAGCAGCGTGTTGTTCAACGCAAAAGCTTGAAGCTGGCATGAATAGTGTCTGCATATTCTTTTGTTCGTTGTAGTGGTCAAAAGACCGACGAAAAACTGAAAGGAGACGCACATGGCAAGTCCAATTACTCCAAGTGTAGGCCTTGGCTCAGGCCTTGATATTGGATCTATCGTCACTGCATTGGTCAATGCCGACAAGTCGGCCAAGCAAACGCAAATAAACAGTCAGACGACCCTTACGACGTCGAAGATTTCCGGGGTGGGCTCGCTGCAAAGCGCGTTGACAGCTTATCAGAGCGCGCTGACCAATCTTGGTAGCGCCACAAATCCGGCTTTTTCTGGTTTTGCGGCGACCTCATCGACCCCTGCAACCCTGACCGCGACCTCGGACAACACGGCGGTTAATGGCAGTTACAACATTGTTGTTCAGAATTTGGCTACCAGTTCCAAAGTCGCTACGGCTTCGTTCTCTGGAGGGGCTACCAGTGCTATTCCGAGTGGTAACTTGACTATCACTCAAAATAGCACTGCGACCAGCTTCGCGATTCCAGCGAACTCGACGCTGCAGTCGGTTCGTGATTTGGTCAATACCCAGACGGCAACCAGTGGCGTCAGTGCCAACATCGTGACTGATAACACGGGGGCCTCGCGTTTGGTGTTTGGTTCTACGACCACAGGTGCCGGTTCGGATATCACCACCACCAGTGATGTCGCTGGCCTGACGATTGCCAGCAACACTCTGCTCGATTCAACAACCCCTGGCAGTGCTGGCTATATTGGCAATCAGGCGGTCGATGCAAAACTCACCATTGATGGATTGGCGGTCAAGAGTTCGTCCAATACGGTGAGCAACGCAATCAGTGGCTTGAACATGACGCTGGTTTCAGCCAACAGCTCGACGGTGACGGTTGCGACCAATACCGATGGCTTGAAAACCTCGTTGCAGTCCTTTGTCGATGCCTATAACGCGGTGGTCAAGACAATTACCTCCTTGACTCAGGCCACTGCGGACGCCAGTGGTAATCTCACCGTTGCGGCTCCGATGACGGGTGACTCCCTGCCACGCACATTGCTCGCGTCGTTGCGTGACCAATTGGTCACGCCGGGGCCTGGTAGTCAGTTGTCTGTACTGTCTCAGTTGGGTATTCAGACGGACCAGAAGGCCGGTACGCTGAACTTCGACAGCACCAAGTTCACTGCTGCGATGACCAACAATAGCTTGGGAGGTCAGGTTCAGCAGCTGTTCAGTGGTACTACCAGTACCAATGGTTTGCTGGCGCGGATGGGGGCTGTCCTTACGCCCTATACCCAGACTGGGGGTATTCTCGCTACCCGTTCGAGCAGTTTAAATACGCAGAAGAGTGCGCTCACCGATCAGCAGGCTGCTCTGGATCTGCGGGTAACGAACATGACCGCCACCTTGACTGCCAAGTACAACGCGATGGACTTGTTGGTGGGCCAGATGAAGGCGACGGCGACCAGCATTACTTCATTCTTCACTGCGTTGAGCACGTCGAAGACGGGCTAATTTCTGTATCAATGCCAAAAGCCCGGCTGCGTTAATCGCATGCCGGGTTTTTGGCTTCAGGCCTAAAGTTTTGTGAGGTTACGTCGATACCTTGGGTATACGAACTATTGAGTTTGATGAGGCAGAACATGAACCCGATGTTAGCTCTTCGGCAGTACCAAAAAGTAAACGTCCATGCCCAGACCTCTGAGGCTAATCCTCATCGTCTGGTGCAGATGCTGATGGAGGGCGGCCTGGATCGCATCGCCCAAGCTAAAGGTGCGATCGTACGCAAGGACATTCCTGGCAAAGGCGTGCTGATCAGCAAGGCTATCGGGATCGTGGGTGGCTTGCGCGAAGGGCTGGATTTAGAGAACTCGGCGGATGCCCTGGGTAATCTGGACAACCTGTACGTTTACATGATGAAGCGCCTGGCTGAAGCTAATATCAAGAGCGATCCGACAGCGCTCGACGAAGTCAGCGATTTACTGCGCACCATCAAAGATGGGTGGGATGCGATTGCTCCCTAATAGCCCGCTGTTTTGAGGAGATCGCCATGAGTCTTGCGTTGCAGCGTATTGAAGAAACCCGTGAAGCATTGGTTGGGGCACTGGCCGAGCGCGACTGGGAAACTATCGGTAAGCTTGATCTGGCTTGCCGTGCCTGTGTTGACGATGTCATCAGCGAGGCGCCGCAAAATGAGCCTGAGTTGCGCAGTAATCTGGAGGAGCTGCTGGGGGTTTATCGGCAGCTGATTGAGGTCGCGACGGGGGAGCGTCAAGCGATAGTCGATGAGATGATGCAGATCCAGCAAGCGAAGAGCGCGGCAAAGGTTTACCATCTGTTCGGTTGACGCTCTGTTGATCTAAAAAAAAATACGCCATAAAATTGACTATGTGCGGTTTTTTGACTTAACTAGTGTGGTTAACTGTTTGTGACGTCTAAATGCCGCATTGGTCATTGACGCCAAGCTTGCCCCATTTTATGGGCATTGAGTTTGACTAGGGAAGTTGCTATTGCATGTGGCGTGAAATCAAGATTCTACTGATCGATGACGATAGCCAGCGCCGCCGGGACATGGCGGTCATTCTGAATTTTCTTGGCGAAGAAAATTTGTCCTGCTCTAGCCTTGACTGGCAGCAGGTAGTCGGTTCTTTGTCCTCTACCCGAGAAGTGCTTTGCGTGCTGGTTGGCGCGGTGAGCGAGCCGGGCAGTGTTCAAGGACTGCTTAAGACCGTCGCTGCCTGGGATGAGTTCCTTCCCGTCATGTTAATGGGCGATATTTCTGCCACTGACATGCCGGATGACTTGCGCCGTCGCGTGCTGTCGACCCTGGAAATGCCGCCCAGCTACAGCAAGCTGCTCGATTCCCTGCACCGTGCTCAGGTGTACCGTGAAATGTACGATCACGCACGCGAGCGTGGTCGTCATCGTGAGCCGAACCTGTTTCGCAGCCTGGTAGGTACCAGTCGCGCTATTCAGCATGTCCGGCAAATGATGCAGCAGGTTGCCGATACGGATGCCAGCGTGCTGATCCTGGGCGAGTCCGGCACCGGCAAGGAAGTGGTCGCACGCAATCTGCACTATCACTCCAAACGCCGCGACGCGCCGTTCGTGCCCGTCAACTGCGGAGCGATACCTGCCGAACTGCTGGAGAGCGAGCTGTTTGGCCATGAGAAGGGGGCATTCACCGGAGCGATCACCAGTCGTGCCGGGCGCTTCGAGCTGGCCAACGGTGGCACGTTGTTCCTCGACGAAATCGGCGACATGCCGCTGCCCATGCAGGTCAAGCTGTTGCGTGTACTGCAAGAGCGCACCTTCGAGCGCGTCGGCAGCAATAAAACCCAGAGCGTCGATGTGCGAATCATTGCTGCGACGCACAAGAACCTTGAGAGCATGATTGAGGTCGGCACGTTCCGTGAAGACCTGTACTACCGCCTGAACGTATTCCCTATCGAGATGGCCCCACTGCGTGAGCGTGTCGAAGACATTCCGTTGCTGATGAACGAATTGATCTCGCGCATGGAGCACGAGAAGCGTGGCTCGATCCGTTTCAATTCGGCGGCCATCATGTCGCTTTGCCGCCACGCATGGCCAGGCAACGTCCGCGAACTGGCCAATCTGGTCGAACGCATGGCGATCATGCATCCCTATGGGGTGATCGGCGTTGCCGAGTTGCCGAAGAAGTTCCGGTACGTCGATGATGAAGATGAGCAGCTGGTTGATAGCCTGCGCAGCGATCTGGAAGAGCGTGTCGCTATCAACGGTCACGCGCCCAATTTCGCTTCCAGTGCCCTGTTGCCGCCTGAAGGTCTCGACCTCAAGGATTATCTGGGTGGGTTGGAGCAGGGCCTGATCCAGCAGGCGCTGGACGATGCCGGTGGTATTGTGGCGCGTGCCGCTGAGCGTCTGCGTATTCGCCGTACAACGCTGGTGGAAAAAATGCGCAAATACGGCATGAGCCGTCGTGATGGGGATGAACAGGCGGAGGATTGACGCCTGTTTTGTTTCCCGGATAATTAAACCCCTGATAAATCAGGGGTTTTTTTTAGGCACGGGTATTGCTATGTCTCTTGAAACATACCGTTTAATGACGGTTCTCCATGCGAGAGATTACTATGCCGCAGTCCGCCCAGATGTTTTCTGTCCTTCCTGGCGAAGCGCAGCCGTCCCTAGATCAGGGAAATCGGACTGGGCTTGAGCAGGCGTTCTTACTGTTCAATCAGGTGTCGAGCCAGTTGAGTGACTCCTACAGTCTGCTCGAAGCGCGGGTGACTGAGCTCAAGGGTGAATTGGCGGTCGTCAGCGCCCAGCGGATGCAGGAACTGGCAGAAAAAGAGCGTCTGGCCAATCGCCTGCAAAATCTGCTGATGCTGTTGCCCGGTGGCGTCATTGTCATGGATGGTCAGGGTATGGTGCGTGAAGCCAATCCTGCTGCATGCGGTCTGTTGGGGGAGCCATTACTCGGTGTGCTCTGGCGGAATGTGATCAATCGTTGTTTCGCGCCACGCAAAGACGATGGTCATGAAGTTTCCCTCAAGGATGGGCGACGCTTGTCTATTGCGACTCGCTCACTGGATGCCGAGCCCGGCCAATTAGTGCTGCTCAACGACTTGACCGAGACCCGTCATTTGCAAGAACAGCTGGCTCGCCACGAACGCCTGTCTTCCTTGGGGCGAATGGTTACCTCCCTGGCTCATCAAATTCGTACACCCCTTTCCGCAGCCTTGATCTATGCCAGCCATTTGGCCGAGCAGGAGCTGCCGGTGGCGACGCAGCAACGTTTTGCCGGGCGCTTGAAGGAGCGCTTGCATGAGCTTGAGCATCAGGTGCGCGATATGCTGGTCTTTGCTCGTGGCGAGTTGCCGCTTACCGATCGCCTGACGCCCGATCTGTTGTTCCAGTCGTTACAGGCAGCAGCCCACACGCATGTGCAGGGTTTGCCGGTGCGCTGGCAGTGCGACAGTCGCGAGGGTGAGGTGTTGTGCAATCGCGACACACTGGTGGGTGCGCTGCTCAATCTAATTGAAAACGCTGTGCAGGCCAGTGCCGGTAAAACTCGCTTGAAAATCCATCTCTACAGCCGCGACAACACTGTGCGCTTATGTATTAGCGATAATGGCAGCGGGATTGACGCCTCAGCACTGGCGCGTATAGGCGAACCATTTTTCACCACCAAGTCCAACGGTACCGGGTTGGGTCTGGCGGTTGTCAATGCGGTGACCCGTGCACATCAGGGACAGTTGCAGATTCGCTCCCGTCCTGGTCGTGGCACCTGCGCGATTGTCACGTTGCCATTGATTTCGGCTGCCAGTGACCGGGGTGTGAACTGATGGCAATCAAGGTTTTGCTGGTCGAGGATGACCCCTCATTGCGTGAGGCTCTGGGCGAAACCTTGATGTTGGCCGGTCACGATTTTCGTGCCGTCGGTTCTGCCGAAGAGGCGCTTGAGGCGGTGGCCGAGGAGTCTTTCAGTCTGGTGGTCAGCGACGTCAACATGCCAGGCATGGACGGTCATCAATTATTGAGCCTGTTGCGCAGCCGTCATGCGCAATTACCTGTGCTGCTGATGACTGCGCACGGTGCGATCGAACGCGCGGTAGAGGCGATGCGGCAAGGGGCTGTGGATTATCTGGTCAAGCCTTTCGAGCCCAAAGCGTTCATGGCGCTAGTGGCGCGCCACGCGCTGGGTCGTCCTGGGCCTGCTGACGGTGAAGGGCCGGTGGCGTTCGAGCCTGCAAGTGCACAATTGCTGGATCTGGCCAGTCGCGTGGCCAGGAGCGATTCTACTGTGCTGATTTCCGGTGAGTCGGGTACGGGCAAGGAAGTGTTGGCGCGATTTATTCACCAGCAATCGACTCGGGCCAACAAACCGTTCATCGCCATCAACTGCGCGGCGATCCCGGACAATATGCTCGAAGCAACGCTGTTTGGTCATGAAAAAGGCTCTTTTACCGGTGCTATCGCGGCGCAGCCGGGCAAGTTTGAACAGGCAGATGGCGGCACGATCCTGTTGGATGAGATTTCTGAAATGCCCCTAGGCCTGCAAGCCAAATTGCTGCGTGTGCTTCAGGAGAGGGAAGTGGAACGTGTAGGTGCGCGCAAACCCATCGCCCTGGATATTCGCGTGCTGGCGACCACTAACCGCGATTTGGCGGGTGAAGTGGCGGCAGGGCGTTTTCGCGAAGATCTTTATTACCGGATTTCGGTGTTTCCACTGGCTTGGCGGCCATTGCGCGAGCGTACTGCCGACATTCTGCCGCTGGCCGAACGGCTACTGTCCAAGCACGTCAATAAAATGAAACACGCCGCTGTGCGGCTGTCAGCAGACGCACAAGCCTGCCTGGTTGGCTATCCATGGCCGGGTAATGTACGAGAGCTGGATAACGCGATTCAAAGGGCATTGATTCTGCAGCAGGGCGGGGTGATCCAGGCGCAGGATTTCTGTTTGGCGACCCCGGTCACCCCATCGCCATTGCCAGCGCTGGGTGTTCCATCGCAGCCGCGCATCGCCGCACCTGCGCCCGAGTCTTCATGTGGGGTGTCTTCAGTCCCGGTAGGGGAACCGCAAAATCAGGTCGGAGAATCTGCCGGCGCCTTGGGTGATGATTTGCGGCGGCGAGAGTTCCAGATGATCATCGATACCCTGCGCGCTGAGCGCGGTCGGCGCAAAGAAGCGGCTGAGCGCTTGGGCATCAGTCCTCGTACTTTGCGTTACAAATTGGCGCAAATGCGCGAAGCAGGAATGGATGTCGAAGCATACCTGTTCGCTACTTGAGGTCGTGTCGTGTATAACGCGCATCTCGTCTAACAATTCGCAGGCAAACGCGGGCTCCCATAGGCTTCATTCCAGTTTGATGCAGGGAGGGCGGCTAAAGGCTATTACTCGGCTGGCACTCTTGTTGCTTTGTCATTAATAGCCGCTTGCCGAGTGTCAAAAATATGCGGCCCCTAGTGAGAGAAACGTCATGAGCCAAGGTGTTGAATTTAATCGCTTGATGTTGGACATGCGCTCCATGCAGATGGACGCCATGGCTATGCCAAAAGCAGCAAGCACCCCGGAAATCGGCGGCAGCAGCTTTTCCGACATGCTTGGTCAGGCGGTCAACAAGGTCAACGATACCCAGCAGGCCTCCAATCAATTGTCGAATGCGTTCGAAATCGGCAAAAGTGGCGTTGATCTCACCGACGTAATGATCTCCTCGCAGAAAGCAAGCGTCTCGTTCCAGGCGTTGACCCAAGTTCGCAACAAGCTGGTTCAGGCGTATCAAGACATCATGCAGATGCCGGTTTAAGGACGTATTGAGTCATGGCTGAAGCAGTCACCGATAACGTGCCGGCTAAATCGGGTGCCTCCCAAGGCAAGCCGCCGTTGTTTGGTTTGTCTTTTCTGGAGAATCTCTCCGAGATGACCATGTTGCGTCAGGTGGGCCTTATGGTCGGCCTGGCAGCGAGCGTGGCGATTGGTTTTGCCGTTGTGCTTTGGTCCCAACAGCCTGATTATCGGCCGTTGTACGGCAGCCTTGCAGGTATGGACGCCAAGCAGGTTATGGACACGCTGGCGGCCGCTGACATCCCTTATACCGTTGAGCCAAATTCTGGTGCCTTGTTGGTCAAGTCGGATGACTTGCAGCGTGCCCGGATAAAACTGGCTGGCGCGGGTGTAGCGCCGGGTGACGGCAACATTGGCTTCGAAATTCTCGACAAGGACCAGGGCCTGGGCACCAGCCAGTTCATGGAAGCTACGCGCTATCGTCGCGGCCTTGAAGGTGAGCTGGCGCGGACCATCTCCAGCCTCAATAACGTCAAGGGTGCCCGGGTGCATCTGGCGATCCCGAAAAGCTCGGTGTTTGTGCGTGACGAACGCAAGCCAAGCGCTTCTGTGCTGATCGAGTTGTATGCCGGCCGATCATTGGAGCCAGGTCAGGTGCTGGCGATCATCAATCTGGTGGCAACCGCTGTTCCTGAGCTGAGCAAGTCACAGATCACTGTGGTCGATCAGAAGGGCACTCTGCTGTCCGATCAGGCTGAAAACTCCGAATTGACCATGGCCGGCAAGCAGTTTGATTACAGCCGCCGCATGGAAACCATGCTCACTCAGCGTGTACAGAACATCCTGCAACCGATTTTGGGCACCAATCGCTACAAGGCCGAAGTCTCTGCCGATGTGGATTTCAGTGCTGTTGAGTCGACAGCGGAAAGCTTCAACCCTGATCAACCCGCGTTGCGTAGCGAGCAGTCAGTCGACGAGCAGCGCTCGTCCGGTTCGGGTTCGTCAGGTGTTCCGGGCGCGTTGAGCAATCAACCACCGGGGCCTGCCTCTGCACCGCAGAAAGCCGGTCAAGGCAGTGATGCCGCAAGCGCTATACAGCCAGGTCAGCCGTTGCTCGACGCAAATGGCCAGCAGATCATGGACCCGGCGACCGGTCAGCCGATGCTGGCACCTTATCCTGCGGACAAGCGTAAACAATCAACCAAAAACTTCGAGCTGGACCGCTCCATCAGTCACACCAAACAACAGCAGGGCCGCGTGAATCGCTTGTCCGTGGCGGTGGTCGTGGATGATCGGGCCAAAGTTGATCCCAAGACAGGCGAGACAACGCTCACGCCGTGGAATGCCGACGAACTGGCACGTTTTACCCGGCTGGTGCAGGATGCCGTTGGGTTCAACGCGAGTCGTGGCGACAGCGTCAGCGTGGTCAATGTGCCATTCTCTGCCGAGCGCGGCGAAGTGATCCCGGAGATTCCTTTCTATTCTCAGCCATGGTTCTGGGACATCGTCAAACAAGCGCTGGGCGTATTGTTCATCCTGGTGCTGGTCTTCGGTGTTCTGCGGCCGGTGTTGAACAACATCACCAGCGGCAAAAACAGGCAGTTGGTTGGCGTCGACGGCGATGTCGAATTGGGTGGTATGAGCGGTCTGGGTGGCGAACTGTCCAATGATCGCGTCAGCCTGGGCGGTCCGCAAAGTATTTTGCTGCCTAGCCCGAGCGAGGGTTATGACGCACAGCTCAATGCAATCAAGAGCCTGGTAGCTGAAGACCCGGGTCGTGTGGCGCAGGTCGTGAAAGAGTGGATTAACGCAGATGAGTGAAAATCGGGCTGTTACCGCTAAAATGACCAAGGTCGACAAAGCGGCCATTCTCCTGCTCTCCCTGGGTGAAACCGATGCGGCTCAGGTGCTCCGGCACATGGGGCCTAAAGAGGTCCAGCGCGTGGGTGTTGCCATGGCGCAAATGCGCAATGTGCACCGCGAGGAAGTCGAGAAGGTGATGAGTGAGTTCGTCGAAATTGTCGGCGACCAGACCAGTCTCGGCGTCGGCTCCGATGGTTACATCCGCAAAATGCTCACACAGGCACTGGGCGAAGACAAAGCCAACGGCCTCATCGACAGGATTTTGCTGGGGGGTAATACCAGCGGCCTGGACAGCCTGAAATGGATGGAGCCGCGCGCAGTCGCCGACGTCATTCGCTATGAACACCCACAGATCCAGGCCATCGTGGTCGCTTATCTTGACCCTGATCAGGCCGGTGAAGTGCTTGGCCATTTCGATCACAAGGTCCGTCTGGATATCATTTTGCGCGTTTCCTCGCTCAACACCGTGCAGCCGGCGGCGTTGAAAGAGTTGAACCAGATTCTGGAAAAACAGTTCTCCGGCAACTCCAACGCATCGCGTACCACCTTGGGTGGCATCAAGCGCGCAGCCGATATCATGAACTTCCTCGACAGCTCCGTCGAAGGCCAGTTGATGGACTCGATCCGCGAAGTCGACGAAGACCTGTCCGGTCAGATCGAAGACCTCATGTTCGTGTTCAACAACCTGTCCGATGTCGACGATCGTGGTATCCAGGCGTTGTTGCGGGAGGTGTCTTCCGATGTGCTGGTGTTGGCGCTTAAGGGCTCCGACGAAGCGATCAAGGAAAAAATCTTCAAGAACATGTCCAAGCGTGCGGCTGAATTGCTGCGCGACGATCTCGAGGCCAAAGGCCCTGTGCGGGTCAGCGATGTGGAAACCGCGCAGAAAGAAATCCTCACTATTGCTCGCCGTATGGCCGAAGCCGGAGAAATCGTTCTCGGTGGCAAGGGCGGCGAAGAGATGATCTGAGGATCCCTGCATGTTTAGCTCCAACAAAGAGCCGCCCAGCGAGTTGATCCGCGCCAAGGATGTTGGCGGTTTCGATGTATGGTCGCTGCCCAGTTTCGACCCGCAACGCGAAGCCCCACCAGAGCCTGAGCCGATTGAGGCCGAGCCGGCGGAGATGGAAGAAGTGCCTCTGGACGAAGTCCAGCCGCTGACACTTGAAGAGCTGGAAAGCATCCGTCAGGAAGCCTACAACGAAGGTTTTGCCACCGGTGAGAAAGAGGGCTTTCACAGCACTCAGCTCAAGGTCCGGCACGAGGCCGATGTGGCTTTGAACGCTAAACTCGCGAGCCTCGAACAATTGATGAGTCAGTTGTTCGAGCCTATAGCCGAGCAGGACACGCAGATTGAAAAATCGCTGGTCGAACTGGTAGGGCACATTACCCGCCAAGTCATTCAGCGTGAGTTGACCACAGACTCCAGTCATGTTGGTCAGGTATTGCGTGACGCCTTGAAGTTATTGCCGATGGGCGCGCAGAACGTGCGTATTTTCATTAATCCTCAGGATTTCACCCAGATCAAAACCCTGCGTGAACGCCATGAAGAAACCTGGCGTATCGTGGAAGACGATGCCTTGCAGGCCGGAGGCTGCCGAGTCGAAACCGAGCACAGCCGGATCGACGCGACCATCGAAACCCGAATCTCTCAAGCGCTGGCGAAGATGTTCGATCAGTTGCACGATCAGGCTTTGCACCCTGCGCCTGCGGACTTGAGCCTCGATCTGGGGGCCGCAGCCCAAGGTGCTTCAGTCATTGCTGACGATACCTCTCTCGAAAAAGCAGGCCCCGATGCGCCTTGACCGGACCAGCTTCGGTAAGCGTCTCGGTTCTTATGCCGACGCCATCGAGCTGGCGGGTCAGCCTGTCGTGGAAGGGCGTTTGTTGCGCATGGTCGGTTTGACGCTGGAGGCCGAAGGCTTGCGTGCGGCGATGGGCAGTCGGTGCATGGTGATCAACGATGACAGCTATCACCCCATGCAAGTCGAAGCTGAGGTGATGGGCTTTTCTGGGTCCAAGATATTCCTGATGCCAGTGGGCAGTGTTGCCGGTATCGCGCCGGGTGCACGGGTCGTGCCGCTGGCCGATACCGGCCGTTTGCCGATGGGCATGGGCATGCTGGGTCGGGTTCTTGATGGCGCGGGACGTGCGCTCGACGGCAAAGGCGGAATGAAAGCCGAAGACTGGGTGCCGATGGATGGCCCGACCATCAACCCCCTCAAGCGCAACCCGATCAGCCAGCCGCTGGATGTGGGTATTCGCAGCATCAATGGATTGCTGACGGTCGGCCGTGGTCAGCGCTTGGGCCTGTTCGCCGGTACTGGCGTGGGCAAGAGCGTGTTGCTGGGGATGATGACGCGCTTCACCGAAGCCGACATCATTGTGGTTGGCCTGATTGGCGAGCGGGGGCGGGAGGTCAAGGAGTTCATCGAGCATATCCTCGGTGAGGAAGGCCTCAAGCGCTCGGTGGTGGTCGCTTCCCCAGCCGATGATGCACCCTTGATGCGTATGCGGGCGGCCATGTACTGCACGCGCATCGCTGAGTATTTTCGCGACAAGGGCAAGAATGTTTTGTTGCTGATGGATTCGTTGACTCGATTCGCTCAGGCCCAGCGGGAAATCGCGCTGGCCATCGGCGAGCCACCTGCCACCAAAGGTTATCCGCCGTCAGTTTTTGCCAAGCTGCCCAAGCTGGTGGAGCGCGCCGGCAACGCTGAAGCTGGAGGTGGCTCGATCACCGCGTTCTATACCGTGCTGTCTGAAGGTGACGATCAACAGGATCCGATTGCCGATGCCGCGCGAGGCGTTCTCGACGGGCACATCGTGTTGTCCCGTCGGTTGGCTGAGGAAGGGCATTACCCGGCCATTGATATCGAAGCGTCCATCAGCCGGGTCATGCCTTCGGTGGTCAGCCCAGAGCACATGGGGCAGGCGCAGCATTTCAAACAACTGTGGTCACGCTACCAGCAGAGTCGTGACTTGATCAGCGTCGGTGCCTATGTGGCCGGTGGTGATCGGGAGACCGACATGGCGATTTCCTTGCAGCCAGCGTTGGTGCGTTACCTGCGCCAAGGGCTCAATGACAACGTCAGCCTGCAAGAGAGCAAAACGCGCCTGGCCGCAGTGTTCAACCCCGCAGCAGGCGGCTGATAAGTTATGGCCCAAGGTCGAGCGGCACGCCTGACGCCTGTGGTAGGCATGGCTGAAAAAGCAGAACGTGCAGCGGCTCAGCGCCTTGGGCACTTCCAGGGGCAAGTCAGTCTTGCTGAAAGTAAACTCGCTGAACTTGAGCGCTTTCGTCACGAGTACCAGTTGCAGTGGATCGACAAAGGCGGTCGCGGGGTGACGGGACAGTGGCTGATGAATTATCAAGGCTTCCTCAATCAGCTGGAAACGGCTGTGGGCCAGCAGCAGAAGAGCCTTACGTGGCATCAGGAAAACCTCAACAAGGCCCGTGGTGCCTGGCAGCAGTGTTATGCGCGGGTCGAAGGGTTGCGCAAGCTGGTTCAGCGTTATATTGATGAAGCGCGGCAACTTGAAGACAAGCGCGAACAAAAGCTTCTCGACGAACTTTCTCAGCGGTTACCGCGCCACGAGCAATTTTAATGCAGGTTATTGAATTTGTTCAGGTTGCCGCCGACGTGGCGGAGTGCTACACCTTGTCAACTGTATCTGAGCTAACCCAAGGAACCTTCCAATGTCCGTAACCGCTGAGCTCTCCCACGATGGGCGAGAACTGAATATCCTCATTACCGGGCGCTTTGATTTCGCTGCGCATCAGGCATTTCGCGAGGCTTACGAGAGTGCCGCGGGCACGCCGCAATGCTTCGTTGTCGATCTTAAGGAAACCAGTTACCTGGACAGCTCTGCGCTAGGGATGCTGTTGTTGCTGCGTGACCATGCGGGCGGTGAGCATGCGAATATTCGTCTGATCAATTGCAATGCCGACGTGAGCACCATTCTGACCATCTCCAATTTCTCGAAACTGTTCACGATCGGCTGACCCATGCCTACCGTTCCCGAAAGCCTGTGCGTGTTGATCGCTGACGACAATCCCAGTGATCGCCTGCTGCTGGCGACCATCGTTCGTCGCCAGGGCCATAAAGTGATTAGCGCCAGCAATGGCCTGGAGGCGTTGGCGTTGTTCGAAAAAGAGCGTCCGCAGTTGGTGCTGATGGATGCTTTGATGCCGGTGATGGACGGTTTTGAAGCCGCGCGCAGGATCAAGCAGATGGCCGGCGAAGCGCTGGTGCCTATTATCTTCCTGACGTCGCTAAGCGAAAGTGAAGCGCTGGTTCGGTGTCTGGATGCAGGGGGCGACGACTTTCTCGCCAAGCCTTACAGTCAGGTGATCCTGGCCGCGAAGATCAATGCCATGGACCGCTTGCGGCGGTTACAGGAAACGGTCCTGCAGCAGCGTGATCAGATTGCCAGGCACCATGGCTACTTGCTCAATGAGCAGCGGGTCGCCAAAGCGGTGTTTGATCAGGTCGCCCACTCCGGCTGCCTGAACGCACCGAATATTCGTTACTTGCAATCACCCTATGCCTTGTTCAACGGCGACCTGTTATTGGCCGCCTACACGCCTGCCGGCAATATGCATATTTTACTGGGCGACTTTACCGGCCATGGCTTGCCGGCAGCCGTGGGTGCCATGCCCTTGGCTGAGGTGTTTTACGGCATGACCGCTAAGGGGTACGGCCTGCCCGAAACCCTGCGGGAAATGAATGCCAAGCTCAAGCGTATTTTGCCGGTGGACATGTTCTGCTGTGCGACCCTGCTGTGCGTGAACTTCACTATGCGCCAGGTTGAAGTGTGGAATGGTGGCCTGCCCGACGGCTATCTGTACCACGTTGCCAGCGGTGACCGTACGCCGCTGGTGTCACGGCATTTGCCGTTGGGCGTACTGGACCGGGCGCGTTTCGATCACAAGACTGAAATGCACCCGCTGGCCTTGGGTGATCGGATCTTCCTGTTGTCCGACGGTGTACTGGACACCAGCGACAGTGCCGATCAGCTGTTTGGTGTCGAGCGATTGCACGCGGTCTTCTCTGCCAATTGTCAGCCGGATGCGCTGATCGATGAGATTCAGCAGGCCTTGAACGACTTCCGTGGGCTGGCCCTGGATGATGTGAGCATGGTCGAGATCAGTTTGGTCGACCCGGCCCGACTGGGGCCAACGGCGGTCACTTACTCGGACAGTGGGGAATCCAGTCCGCTGGACTGGTCGGTGAGTTTCGAATACCGCGCCGCCACCCTCAAGCGCTTTAACCCGTTGCCTTATCTGTTGCAACTGCTGCTCGAAGTCCATGGGCTGCGCAGCCAGAGCGGGGCGCTGTACAGCGTGCTCGCCGAGTTGTACACCAACGCCCTGGAGCATGGGGTGCTGGGTCTCGACTCCGGGCTCAAGCGTGATGCGCAGGGTTTTGCCCACTATTACCGAGAGCGCGGTGAGCGCCTGGCGAATCTTGAAGAGGGTTATATACGCCTGCATTTGCAGGTGGTGCCGCGCGGGAAGGGCGGTCATTTGACGATACGCGTCGAAGACAGCGGTGCCGGATTCGACGTCGACCGTGTTTTGGCGCCACCGACGCAGGCGCGTGAATTGTCCGGGCGGGGCCTGGATCTGGTTCGCGAATTGAGCCAGCACGCGTATTGGTCGCAGGATGGGCGTACAGCATGCGTGGAATTTTCCTGGGGGGCTCTGGCATAATCCGTTGATTCTTGATCAAGGAGCGAGCAAGTGTCAGTCACTCATCTGGACTACCGCGTACTGTTAGATTTGCAAGAAGTGATGGAAGCTGAATACCCCGTCTTGCTCGATACTTTCTTGAGAGACTCTGAGCAGCGTCTGGCACACATGCACCGTGCGCTAAGTGCACAGGCGCTCGGTCTGCAAGAGCTGGGCATGGCTGCTCATAGCTTCAGGGGCAGCAGTGGCAACATGGGGGCCACTCGGCTGGCAGAGCTGTGCTGGCAGCTCGAAGAGCGAGCTCGGCGCAATGAGCTGGTCGGAATGGATGAGCTGCTCAGGAAGCTCGACGTTGAATTCATCACGGTCCAGCGTTTATTCGACGTCGAACGTCAGCGTTTTATCCGTTAAGGCTGCCCCGTTAAGAAGCTGGCCCGTCCTTTGCTACGGATCTTTGTAATTGTGCCCGTACGGAGACTGACATGCCCCTTGCCACCCATCCGCTTCTTCAGGCTACTTCCGTAGTCAAATCCCAGCCAGCTGTCGCCAGCAATGCGACAAAACCTGCTGAGACCGGCAAGGAAGACACTTCCAGCTTTGCTCGAGTGTTTGCCAAGCATGCCCAGCCCAAGACTGTGGCAAGCCATGACAATCGTACAAAATCAGTCCACGACAAACCCGAGGCAGGTAGTGGCAAGCAAGCGGTGAGCGACAAATCTGCCGCTTCCACGTCAGCGGTTGCCGATAGCGGCAAATCCTTGCCTGCCGATAAGGTCAGTCAAAAAACGAATGATGACAATGCAGACGGCAAGGCCGACGATAAGGCGAACGACAAGGCGATCGATCCGGCGCTGACCGACGTCGCACCTGTTGATCCGACTCTGGATCCCGCCGCAGTACAAGCGTTAGTCGCGCAGCCTCCTGTTGAACCTGTTATGCCTGTTGCTCCCGTGGTTGCGCCACCGGTTGACGTGCCGGTCTCCGTGACGGCTGCGGTGGCCGCGTTGCAGCCGGCTGTCCCGGTCCAGGACAAGGGTTTCGACCCGGCGGCTGATCCTCTGGCAGGTTTGCCTGCCGTGCAAATGGCGCTGGAGCAAAGTGCCAAAGCGTCAACATCCGCGCCCGCACCTGCCTCCGCGCCCGCAACATCTACCTCGACTGCCGCGAAAACATCGTCGGTTCAAGGCGACGTGGACCCGTTGCAGGCTGCCGCCAATAACCTGGCAGTTATCACCGATCAGCCGCCCACTGACGGTGCGAGTACTGAGAGTGGCGATAAAGCGTTTAAAGGTCTTATCGAAGACGGTTTGAAAGATGTCAAATCATCGGCCGCCGATACACGGATTGATGACTTCGCCAATCGCCTTGCCGCCCTGAGCCAAGCAGTGGAGCCCAAAGTGGCCGCTGCCTTGCCGATGACTCAGTCATTGACCCAGCCATTGGCCATGCACCAGAGCGGCTGGAGTGAGGCGGTGGTGGATCGAGTCATGTACATGTCCAGTCAGAACCTGAAGTCAGCAGACATACAGCTGGAGCCAGCCGAGTTGGGGCGTCTGGACATCCGTGTCAACATGGCGCCTGACCAGCAGACCCAAGTCACGTTCATGAGCGCCCATGCTGGCGTGCGTGAAGCGCTGGAAGGGCAGATGTCCAAGTTGCGTGATTCATTCACTCAGCAGGGGCTGGGCCAGGTCGACGTCAGTGTGGCGGACCAGTCCCGAGGCTGGCAGGGTCAAGGTCAAGGGCAGAATCAGCAGCAGGCTAATCAAGGGCAGCGAAGTGGCGGCGTAGCGGGTGTCGGTTCCGATCGGGTTGATGGTCTCGACGACAGTGCGGTGCATGAAGTGACTCAGGCCAGTCAGCCAATGAAAGTGATTGGCTCCAGTAAGGTCGATTATTACGCTTGATGCCGCACGTGCTACTCGTAGGCACGCACTTACTGCTGCGTGTGCCGTCGCGACGGTGGTGTGTCTGACACACCACCTCAGCCAATTTGCTTTCGCAGAATGGAAGCATCCGCCGACCCTGCAACATATCTGGCATAACACTTGCTCTGCCTCTGTCACGCATTGGTGAACCCCCCGAATAGTGACGGATTATTGGCATGGCGAAGAGCGAAGAAGTGAAACCCTCTGCCGGGAAAGGCAAACTCAAGCTCATTATTATTATTGTGGTGGCCTTGTTGCTTGCTATCGGCCTGTCGATCGGCGCCACCTGGTTCTTCATGCACTCGTCCCAAAGCAAGCCTGAACCGGTCGCAGCGGCCAGCAACGTCAAGGCTCCGGCGATTTTCGAGCCAATGGCACCAGCCTTTGTGGTCAATTTCAACCAGAACGGTCGCCAGCGTTATATGCAGGTCAGCATTACCTTGCTGGCGCGTAACCAGGGCGACCTCGACGCGTTGAAAGTCCACATGCCGGTTATCCGCAATAATCTGGTCATGCTCTTCTCTGGGCAGACATTCGACTCGTTGGCGACCCCGATCGGCCAGGAAATGCTGCGTCAGAAGGCTACTGCCAGCGTGCAGGAAGTGGCACAGAAAGAGGTTGGCAAGGTGGTGGTTGAACAATTGCTTTTTACTAATTTCGTATTGCAGTAGGACCACGACATGGCCGTGCAAGACCTGCTGTCCCAGGATGAGATCGATGCGTTACTGCACGGCGTCGATGATGGTCTGGTTCAGATCGAAAGCGCCGCTGAGCCGGGTAGTGTCAAAAGTTATGACCTGACCAGTCAGGACCGCATCGTCCGTGGGCGCATGCCGACCCTGGAAATGATCAACGAGCGTTTCGCCCGGTACACCCGCATCAGCATGTTCAACATGCTGCGTCGCTCTGCAGACGTCGCGGTAGGTGGTGTGCAGGTCATGAAATTCGGTGAGTACGTGCACTCGTTGTACGTACCTACCAGCCTCAATCTGGTCAAGATCAAGCCTTTGCGCGGCACTGCGTTATTCATTCTGGACGCCAAGCTGGTGTTTAAGCTGGTGGACAACTTTTTCGGTGGTGACGGGCGACACGCCAAGATCGAGGGGCGTGAGTTCACGCCGACCGAGTTGCGCGTGGTGCGCATGGTGCTCGAACAGGCGTTCATCGACTTGAAAGAAGCCTGGCAGGCGATCATGGAAGTCAACTTCGAGTACATAAACTCTGAAGTGAACCCGGCCATGGCCAACATCGTCGGTCCCAGCGAGGCCGTGGTGGTTTCGACGTTCCATATCGAACTCGATGGCGGTGGCGGCGACCTGCACGTGACCATGCCTTATTCGATGATCGAGCCGGTGCGCGAAATGCTCGATGCCGGCTTTCAGTCCGACCTGGATGACCAGGATGAGCGCTGGAGCAAGGCCTTGCGTGAAGATGTGCTGGATGTCTCTGTGCCGCTGAGTGTTGTCGTGGCCCGCCGTCAATTGCGTCTGCGGGACATCCTGCACATGCAACCCGGTGACGTGATCCCGGTAGAGTTGCCTGAGGCGCTGGTCATGCGTGCGGGTGGGGTGCCTTCATTCAAGGTCAAGCTGGGTTCGCACAAGGGGCATCTCGCGCTGCAAGTTATAGAACCGATTGAACGCCGCTGACCTTTATCGTCAGCGTGAATAATGTGATGTGTTAACGAATCAATGCCCGCCGAGGACAACCGATGGCTGATGAAAACGAAATAACGTCTGCTGAAGATCAGGCATTGGCCGATGAATGGGCAGCAGCGCTGGGTGAGTCCGGCGATGCCAGCCAGGATGATATCGACGCCTTGCTCGCAGCCGATACCGGTCGCTCTTCCGCGTCCAGTCGTTTGCCACTGGAAGAGTTCGGCAGTGGGTCAAAAAGCAACGGAGCCGTGACCCTGGAGGGCCCCAACCTGGACGTGATTCTGGATATTCCAGTCTCGATCTCCATGGAAGTGGGCAGCACCGACATCAATATTCGTAACCTGCTGCAACTCAATCAGGGTTCGGTCATCGAGCTTGATCGGTTGGCGGGCGAGCCGCTGGACGTGCTGGTCAACGGCACGCTGATCGCTCACGGTGAAGTGGTTGTGGTCAACGAAAAGTTCGGTATCCGCCTGACTGACGTGATCAGCCCTAGCGAACGCATCAAGAAGTTGCGTTAAGTGATTAAGCGCCTCGGTGTGATGCTCGCCTTGCCACTAAGCGCGATGGCGGCCGAGCCAGTTGTGCAGGCTGCTGCTGCGCCGCAAGTCAGCAGTGCGCTGAGCAGCGGCATGGGCGGTCAATTGACGCAATTGGTCCTGGGCCTGCTGCTGGTGATTGGCTTGATCTTCGCGCTGGCATGGCTGCTGCGCCGGGTGCAGAGTGCCAGCCCGCGTAACGGTCAACTCATTGAGGTGCTCGGCTCGCGTGCACTGGGGGCGCGTGATCGGCTGGTGCTGGTGCAGGTGGGTAGCGAGCAGATTTTGCTCGGAATAACCCCGGGGCGGATTACGCCCTTGCATGTGCTCAAAGAGCCGCTGCAAGTGCCTGCCACTTCGCAGGCTACGTCGGAGTTCGCCCAGCGTCTGATGGAGCTGCTGGGCAAGGATCATAAGGATAAGAAGTGATGGGCGCGTTGCGCATAGTCTTGACGTTGTTGCTGGTATTGGCAGCGCCGCTGGTGTTCGCGGCCGATCCTCTGTCGATACCCGCGATCACCTTGTCCAGCGGTGCCAACGGTCAGCAGGAATACTCGGTCAATCTGCAGATCCTGCTGATCATGACCGCGCTGAGCTTTATCCCAGCGTTCGTCATGTTGATGACCAGCTTTACCCGGATCATCATCGTCTTTTCGATTCTGCGTCAGGCCTTGGGTTTGCAGCAGACGCCTTCGAACCAGATTCTCACCGGCATGGCGCTGTTTCTGACCATGTTCATCATGGCGCCGGTGTTCGACCGGGTGAATAAGGATGCGCTGCAGCCTTACCTGAGTGAAAAGCTCAGCGCGCAGGATGCAGTGCTCAAGGCTGAAGTGCCGATCAAGGACTTCATGTTGGCGCAGACTCGCCAGAGCGATCTGGATTTGTTCATGCGCCTGTCCAAGCGTACCGATATCGCCAGTCCCGATCAGGCGCCACTGACCATTCTGGTCCCGGCGTTTGTGACCTCGGAACTCAAAACAGCGTTCCAGATCGGTTTCATGATCTTCATTCCGTTCCTCATTATCGACCTGGTGATTGCCAGCGTGCTGATGGCCATGGGCATGATGATGCTGTCGCCGCTGATTATCTCCCTGCCATTCAAAATCATGCTGTTTGTATTGGTGGACGGTTGGGCCTTGATCATTGGCACGCTGGCCAGCAGCTTTGGCGGGGTATCACCATGATCGATGGGGAGCGCGCGCAATGACGCCGGAAGTCGCCGTTGACCTGTTTCGCGAGGCATTATGGCTGACCACGATGATGGTCGCCGTGCTGGTAGTGCCGAGCCTGATCGTGGGGTTGTTAGTGGCCATGTTTCAGGCTGCGACGCAGATTAACGAACAGACCTTGAGTTTTCTGCCGCGCCTGTTGGTGATGTTGATCACTCTGATTGTCGCGGGCCCTTGGCTGATCCGGGTGTTTATGGAATACATCCAGTCGTTGTACGGCAGTATTCCGCAGTTGATCGGTTAGCGATCATGCCCGCCGTGCTTGCCCTCACGGACACGCAGATCGGGACCTGGGTCGCGAGCTTCATGCTGCCGCTGTTTCGGGTCGCAGCGGTGCTGATGACCATGCCGATCTTTGGCACGACGCTGGTGCCCAGGCGTGTGCGCATGTATTTCTCATTGGCGATTACGGTAGTGATTGCACCCAGCCTGCCACCGATGCCGGAGATTCATGCGCTGGATTTGAGTGCGCTGATGCTGATCGCCGAGCAGATTGTTATCGGTGCAATGCTGGGATTGTCCTTGCAGTTGTTCTTTCAGTCGTTCGTCATTGCCGGGCAGATCGTTGCGGTGCAGATGGGCATGGGCTTCTCCTCGATGGTCGATCCTACCAACGGCGTGTCGGTGGCGGTGATCGGGCAGTTTTTCACGATGTTGGTGACTTTGCTGTTCCTGGGCATGAACGGCCATCTGGTGGTCTTTGAGGTGCTGGTGGAAAGCTTCACCACGTTGCCAGTGGGTAGTGGGGTGAATCTCACGCACGTTTGGGAACTGGTCGGTCGCATGGGTTGGGTATTGGGCGCCGGCTTGTTGCTGGTCTTGCCCGCCATCACTGCGTTGCTGGTGGTGAACGTTGCATTTGGCGTGATGACCCGCGCCGCGCCACAGTTGAATATTTTCTCTATAGGCTTCCCGCTCACGCTGGTGCTGGGCATGGTGATCCTGTGGATCACCCTCGGCGACATTCTCAATCAGTATCAGCCGCTGGCCGTGGAGGCCTTGCAGTTGCTGCGCAGTCTGGTCCGGGCGAACTGACATGGCTGAGAACGAGAATGGCCAGGATAAAACCGAAGACCCCACGTCCAAACGGGTCAAGGAATCCCGTGACAAGGGTGAGACCGCCCGCTCCAAAGAACTCAATACCCTGGTCATCATGATGGCGGGGGCAGGGGGCTTGCTGGTATTTGGTAGTCAGTTGGCGGAGATGATGCTCGAGTTGATGCGGGTTAATTTTACGCTTCCGCGTGAAGTCATCATGGATGACCACTACATGGGCCTGTATTTTCTCAATGCTGGGAAGGCGGCGCTGGTTGCCGTTCAGCCGCTGATGCTGACCATGGTTTTGGCGGCACTCATCGGCCCGATCTCGTTGGGGGGGTGGATATTTTCTACCGAGACAATGGTGCCCAAGTTCAGTCGAATGAGTCCGGTGTCCGGGATCAAGCGCATGTTTTCCGTCCAGGCGTTGGTCGAGCTGATCAAGGCGCTGGCCAAGTTTTTCATCATTCTGATGGTGGCGTTGGCGGTACTGTCCAAGGACAAGGGTGCTCTGGTCTCTATCGCCCATGAGCCATTGGAGCTGGCGATCATTCATAGCGTGCAGGTGGTAGGCTGGAGTGCGTTGTGGATTGCGTGCGGGTTGATCATCATTGCTGCGGTGGATGTGCCGTTCCAGTTGTGGGAGAGCCATAAAAAGCTGTTGATGACCAAGCAGGAGGTGCGTGACGAGCACAGGGACAGCGATGGGCGGCCAGAGGTCAAACAGCGGATTCGTCAGTTGCAGCGCGAGATGTCCCAGCGACGAATGATGACGAAGATTCCCGATGCGGACGTGATTATTACCAACCCGACGCATTTTGCCGTGGCGCTCAAATACGATCCCGAGCAGGGCGGGGCGCCGCTGTTGTTGGCCAAGGGTAATGATTTTCTGGCATTGAAGATTCGAGAAATCGGCGCCGAGCACAACATCCTTCTTCTTGAGTCACCCGCTTTGGCGCGTTCGATTTACTACTCCACCGAACTGGACCAGGAGATTCCTGCCGGCCTGTACCTTGCCGTGGCGCAAGTGCTGGCGTACGTCTATCAGATTCGCCAGCATCGCGCAGGCAAGGGCAAGCGCCCGGACCCTTTGGGCGATATGCCGATCCCGAACGATTTGCGGCGTGATTCGTAGGTTTACCTGATACACCGCATCGCTCCTTTCGCAGCCTTCGGCAGCTCCAGCCAATGTCAGCTACAGTCCCGCAGGGACCCTATTTGCTGCGCGAGAGCGCGGCATCGCCTACAAAATTGCGCTGATTCCAATAGTTGGAAAGCTTCTTGCACTGACCTTGCTACGTCGCTTAATGGCGTCAAAAGTTTGGTCTAGCGGGCAGGAAAAGAATTGGTCGATCGCTCTCAATTAATCAACGCTGCGCGCAGCAATCTGGTTGGCCTGGGTCGTGGGCAACTGGGTGTGCCGCTGCTGCTGTTGGTCATGTTGGCAATGATGATGTTGCCGATGCCTCCATTTCTGCTGGATGTATTTTTCACGTTCAACATCGCGCTATCGATTGTTGTCCTGCTGGTGTGTGTGTATGCCCTGCGGCCGTTGGACTTCTCGGTATTCCCCACCATCCTGCTGGTTGCTACATTGCTGCGTCTAGCGCTGAACGTGGCGTCGACGCGGGTGGTCATGCTTCACGGTCAAGACGGCCACGCCGCTGCCGGTAAGGTGATTCAGGCCTTTGGCGAGGTGGTGATTGGCGGTAACTACGTCGTTGGTATCGTGGTTTTTGCGATTTTGATGATCATCAACTTTGTCGTTGTTACCAAGGGTGCGGGCCGAATTTCCGAAGTGAGCGCCCGTTTCACCCTCGACGCGATGCCCGGCAAGCAGATGGCTATCGACGCCGACCTAAACGCCGGCCTGATCGATCAGCCCGAAGCCAAGCGTCGTCGCCTTGAAGTCGCCCAGGAAGCCGAGTTCTACGGGTCAATGGATGGTGCCAGCAAATTTGTGCGTGGCGACGCCATTGCCGGCTTGTTGATTCTGTTCATCAACCTCATCGGGGGGGTGGCCGTCGGTATTTTCCAGCACAACATGTCATTCGCCGATGCGGGCAAAGTTTACGCGCTGCTGACCATTGGTGACGGTTTGGTGGCGCAGTTGCCATCACTGTTGCTGTCCACTGCTGCAGCGATCATGGTGACCCGTGCTTCCGGTTCGGAAGAAATGGGCAAACAGATCAATCGGCAGATGTTCACTTCGCCCAAAGCGCTGGCTGTGGCCGCAGGCTTGATGATGGTCATGGGACTGGTGCCAGGCATGCCGCATTTTTCCTTTCTCAGCCTGGGTCTGGTGGCTGCGGGTGCTGCGTACCTGATCTGGAAAAAACAGAGCATGATCAAGGTGAATGCGTTGCAAGAGGTCCAGCGCCAACAGGAGTTGCTGCCTTCGCCGACGCGTGTGCAGGATTCAAAAGAGCTGGGATGGGATGATGTTGCGCCAATCGACATGATCGGTCTGGAGGTGGGTTACCGCTTGATTCCGTTGGTAGATCGCAATCAGGGTGGTCAACTGCTGGCGCGGATCAAGGGCGTGCGCAAGAAGCTTTCCCAGGAGTTGGGCTTTTTGATGCCGACCGTGCATATCCGCGACAACCTCGATCTGGCGCCCAGCGCCTATCGTCTGACACTGATGGGCGTCACCTTGGCTGAAGCCGAAATTTACCCGGATCGCGAACTGGCGATCAATCCGGGGCAGGTCTTTGGTACGCTCAACGGGATCACCGCCAAGGACCCGGCGTTCGGTCTGGAGGCGGTGTGGATCGAAGTCAGCCTGCGCAGCCAGGCACAATCGCTCGGTTACACGGTGGTGGATGCCAGCACAGTGGTGGCGACACACCTCAATCAGATTCTGTACAAGCATTCTCATGAGCTGATTGGTCATGAAGAAGTGCAGCAATTGATGCAATTGTTGGCCAAAAGCTCGCCCAAGCTGGCTGAAGAGCTGGTGCCTGGTGTCCTTTCACTCTCGGCCTTACTCAAAGTATTGCAAGCGTTGCTGGCCGAACAGGTTCCGGTCAGGGATATCCGCAGCATCGCCGAAGCCATCGCTAACGCGGCACCTCGGAGTCAAGATACCGCCGCGCTGGTCGCTGCGGTGCGCATCGGATTGTGTCGCGCTATCGTCCAAAGCATTGTAGGCGCTGAGCCGGAGCTGCCTGTCATCACCCTTGAGCCAAGGTTGGAACAAATATTGCTCAATAGTCTTCAGAAGGCGGGTCAGGGTCAGGAAGAGGGCGTTCTTCTTGAGCCAAGCATGGCTGAAAAGCTCCAGCGTTCGTTGATTGACGCTGCCCAGCGCCAAGAGATGCAGGGTAAACCAGTGATTTTGTTAGTCGCAGGCCCGGTTCGCGCAATGCTGTCACGATTTGGGCGGTTGGCTGTACCGAACATGCATGTTCTGGCGTATCAGGAAATTCCTGACAATAAGCAAGTCACGATCGTCGCGACGGTGGGGCCCAACGGCTGAGGTAGGGAGTCATGCAAGTTAAGCGTTTTTTCGCCGCCGACATGCGTCAAGCCATGAAACTGGTTCGCGATGAGTTGGGCGCCGATGCGGCCATCATTGGTAACCGGCGGATTGCCGGTGGTGTAGAGCTGACTGCTGCGCTGGATTACAAGCTTTCTGCGTTGGCGCCACGTGTGCCGAACATCGAGCTCGAAGATGAGCTGCGCAAGACTCAATCACGCATTGTTTCAGCTCAGGCTGAACTCACCACCCGTGGTGACATCGACTCGTCAATCAATCGTCAGCTGTTCTCCGGTGTGCCGTTGACGGCAGCCGAGTCGCACATCGAGCCGACGTTCAGCGAACCGCCACGCCCAGCCGCTCCGGCCCCTGCCGTTGAGCCAGTCGGCGGGCAGCGCGCTTACGAGTCCATGCGTTTTGAATTGAATGGTTTGCGCGAACTGCTTGAAGTGCAACTCGGGTCGCTGGCCTGGAATCAACTGCAAGGCACCCGTCCGCAGCAGGCTAACCTGTGGCGTCGCCTGCAACGCGTCGGCCTGTCGGGACCTTTGTCCCGGGACCTGTTGGCGATGATCCCCGATATTGAAGAGCCCCGTCAGGCATGGCGCATGTTGTTGGCCCACTTGGCACGGATGATCGCAACCCCCGACGTCGAACCTCTGGAAGAGGGCGGGGTGATCGCCATGGTCGGTCCGGCAGGCATGGGCAAGACCACCACGCTGGCGAAACTGGCGGCGCGGTATGTCTTGAAATATGGTCCGCAACATATCGCGCTGGTGAGCATGGACAGCTACCGGATTGGTGCCCAGGAGCAATTGAAAACCCTGGGCCGAATCCTCAATGTGCCGGTCACCCACATCGATCCAGGCCAGTCGCTGGGTCAGGCGCTGGAGCCATTGCTGCGCAAGCGAGTGGTCTTGATCGACACTGCGGGCTTGCAGTCCAGCGACCCGGCACTGCGCATGCAGTTGGAAAGCCTCGCTGGGCGCGGGATCAAAGCACGTAATTATCTGGTGTTGGCAACTACCAGTCAGAAACAGGTTCTAACCGCTGCATACCACAGCTACAAGCGCTGTGGTCTGGCCGGCTGCATTCTCACCAAGCTGGATGAAACTGCCAACCTGGGTGAGGTGTTAAGCCTGGCAATCAGTCATGAATTACCGGTGGCCTACCTCACGGATGGGCCACGGATACCGGATGATTTGCACTTGCCGCGCCGGCACCAGTTGGTGAGTCGAGCGGTCAGTGTGCAAATGCAAGAAGAGCCGAGCGAGGAAGCTATGGCAGATATGTTCGCGGATCTTTATCACAGCCCGAACAAAAGGGTTGGGTAAAGCAAGACATTGGAATGTACCTACATCATGGTCTGCCAAGCATTGTTCACTCAACGAACGCGCAGCCAGTAATGTGGCCTCGGTCTAAGCAAGACAAGGTAAAAAATTAACATGGGCAGCATGCATCCCGTACAGGTTATCGCGGTGACCGGCGGCAAAGGTGGCGTCGGTAAGACTAACGTGTCAGTGAACTTATCACTGGCTCTGGCTGAACTCGGCCGGCGCGTCATGCTGCTGGATGCCGATCTGGGCCTGGCTAATGTCGATGTATTACTCGGCTTAACCCCAAAACGCACCCTCGCCGATGTCATCGAGGGGCGCTGTGAGCTGCGCGACGTGCTGCTTCAGGGGCCGGGCGGGATTCGTATCGTGCCGGCCGCGTCGGGCACTCAGAGCATGGTTCATCTGACTCAGGCGCAACATGCCGGGTTGATCCAGGCTTTCAGTGACATCGGCGATAACCTCGATGTACTGGTGATTGACACGGCTGCGGGCATCGGCGAATCGGTCGTCAGCTTCGTGCGCGCAGCCCAGGAAGTATTGCTGGTGGTGTGTGATGAGCCGACCTCGATTACCGACGCTTACGCACTGATCAAGCTGCTTAACCGTGATTACGGGATGAACCGCTTCCGGGTGCTTGCCAACATGGCGCAAAGCCCTCAGGAAGGCCGCAATCTGTTCGCCAAGTTGACCAAGGTCACGGACCGCTTCCTGGATGTCGCCTTACAATACGTCGGTGCAGTGCCTTACGACGAATGCGTACGCAAGGCCGTGCAGAAGCAGCGCGCCGTGTATGAAGCGTTCCCTCGCTCCAAGTGCTCGCTGGCGTTCAAAGCCATCGCCCAGAAAGTCGACACGTGGCCGTTACCGGCCAACCCGCGTGGGCATCTGGAATTTTTCGTTGAGCGGCTCGTACATCCGACGAGTGCGGGACCGGTGTTATGACAGCCAGCGGCTATCGCATGTACAGCAAGGCGTCCAAAGACTCCCAGTACGAGCTGATTGAGCGCTATGCGCCGCTGGTCAAACGCATCGCCTATCACCTGCTTGCGCGCCTGCCCGCCAGTGTGCAGGTCGAGGATCTGATCCAAGCGGGAATGATCGGTCTGCTCGAAGTCTCGACCAAGTACGACGCCACCAAGGGGGCGAGTTTCGAGACGTATGCCGGGATTCGTATTCGTGGCGCCATGCTTGATGAGGTCCGCAAGGGTGACTGGGCTCCTCGCTCGGTGCATCGCAATACACGCATGGTAAGTGACGCAATTCGGGCAATTGAAGCTAAAACGGGTCGTGACGCTAAAGATCACGAGGTTGCGGCCGAACTCCAATTGAGTCTCGATGATTATTACGGGATTTTGAACGACACCTTGGGCAGTCGGCTCTTCAGTTTCGACGATCTGTTGCAGGACGGCGAGCATGAAGGGTTGCACGAGGATGGCGCAAGCACTCAGCTTGAGCCGCTGCGCGATCTGGAAGATGAACGTTTCCAGATGGCGTTAGCAGATGCGATAGCCAATTTGCCAGAGCGTGAGCGATTGGTGTTGGCGCTGTACTACGACGAGGAGCTGAACCTCAAGGAAATTGGTGAGGTATTGGGGGTCAGCGAGTCGCGGGTCAGCCAGTTACACAGCCAGTGCGCAGCTCGTTTGCGAGGGCGTTTGGGAGAATGGCGAGCGCGTTGACAGGCAGTGAGTGGCCCTTGGTGGTTTCGCGCTATCTGTAAGCCGGCTGTGCAAAGCGTTGCGTGCGAAGAAGATAAGACTAGGCAGGAGTCGGTCGGTCAAGGTCCTATAGGACCTGCCATGCCAGCTCACGACCTGTTGGTTTACCAAGCCCGTCGTCGTTTTCGTGCAGCTGTTGTGTGCTGCGCCGGTTTTGATTGAACAGCGTATTCAGGTGCTGAGTGCGTTAAAGACTGCTTGGAGGTCGAATTGAACAAAAACATGAAAATCCTCATTGTTGATGACTTCTCAACGATGCGGCGGATCATAAAAAACCTGTTGCGTGACTTGGGGTTCACCAATACGGCTGAAGCGGACGACGGAACTACCGCGCTGCCGATGCTGCAAAACGGGAGCTTCGACTTTTTGGTGACTGACTGGAACATGCCGGGTATGTCCGGCATCGATCTGTTGCGCCACGTGCGTGCCGATGAACGCCTTAAACATCTACCGGTGTTGATGGTAACGGCTGAAGCCAAGCGTGATCAGATCATCGAGGCCGCTCAGGCCGGAGTGAACGGTTATGTGGTCAAGCCCTTCACAGCTCAAGTGCTGAAAGAAAAGATCGAAAAGATCTTCGAGCGCGTTAATAGCTGATGTTTGCCGTGAGGGCTCTATGGAGCACACAGATTCGTCATTGGGCGACTTCGAGTCGATCCTGAAAAAACACGCACACGAGTTGGTCAGTAGCCTTGAAAAAGGCCGGTTCGGTGATGCTGCGAAGTTGATTCATGAGCTTAACAAGGCCCGCGACAGTGGCCTGTATCAGGAGGTCGGCAAACTTACCCGCGAACTGCACAGTGCGATCGTCAATTTCCAGATTGACCCGAACACGCCGCAAGCCGAGGAAGTCTCGCAGATCAATGATGCCACCGAGCGCCTGTCCTATGTGGTCCGGCTGACCGAGGCTGCGGCCAACCGCACCATGGATCTGGTGGAATTCAGCACGCCACTGATGAGCGGACTCGGCGCCGATGCTGCCGCCTTGAGTGTCGACTGGGGACGCTTCATGCGTCGCGAAGTCGGTGCTGAAGAGTTTCGTGAGTTGGCCCGGCGTGTCGATGGTTTTCTGAAACGTAGCGAAAAGGAAACCCGAGAAGTGTCGGGCCATCTCAACGATATTCTGTTGGCTCAGGATTACCAGGACCTTACCGGCCAGGTGATCAAGCGCGTGACCCAATTGGTCACGGAAGTGGAAAGCAACCTGCTCAAACTGGTGCTGATGGCCAGCCAGGTCGATCGTTTTGCTGGGATCGAACATGACCATCAATCGATACGTGCAGAAAAAGATCAAGAAAAACATCTGTCTCAGGGTGAAGGTCCGCAGATTCATGCCGATAAGCGTGAAGACGTTGTATCCGGTCAGGATGATGTTGACGATCTGCTATCCAGCCTGGGCTTCTAGGTCGGTCGACGGTTAATTTTAGGGAGCACCCCAATGAGCTTCGGCGCCGATGAAGAAATCCTTCAGGATTTTCTAGTAGAGGCCGGCGAGATTCTCGAGCTATTGTCCGAGCAGTTGGTCGAGCTGGAAAGCCGACCAGATGATTCGGAATTGCTCAATGCAATTTTTCGCGGTTTTCACACTGTAAAAGGGGGCGCCGGCTTCCTCCAGCTCCACGAGTTGGTGGAGTGCTGCCACATCGCCGAGAACGTCTTCGACATCCTGCGTAAGGGTGAGCGTCGCGTCGACTCGGAATTGATGGACGTGGTCCTGGAAGCACTGGATGCGGTCAATGGCATGTTCACTGAAGTGCGTGAGCGCACTGAGGTGACTCCGGCTACGCCCGAATTGCTGGCGGCATTAGCCCGTTTGGCCGCGCCTGCGCCCGCCGCAGAGGTCGCGGCGGCTGTGCCCGTCAGTGTCGAAGAGCCACCTGCCGATCCCGCAGGCGACATCACTGATAACGAATTCGAACAACTGCTCGACTCGCTCAATGCCGTCAAGGCGCAGGCGGCCGCTTCAGCGGGTGCGCCAGCAGCGGTCGCATTGCCTGCGATTGACCCGAATGCCAGCGACGAGATCAGCGATGCTGAATTTGAATCACTGCTCGATCAGTTGCATGGCAAAGGCCAGTTCGCCGTCGATGTCACGCCTGCTCCGGTTGCTCCAGTGGCGGTGCTCACGGCTCCCGTCAGCAATGAAATTACCGATGACGAATTCGAAGCACTGCTCGATCAGTTGCACGGAAAAGGTTCGTTCGTAGCCGATGCACTGGAGCCTGCCGTCCTCGCTCCAGTGTCCGTCGCCAAGGCGCCTGCAAGCGCTGCGGGTGGTGATCAAATCTCTGATCACGAATTCGAAGCCTTGCTTGATGAGTTACACGGTAAAGGCAAGTTTGAGCCTGATGCTGTTGCGACAGTCGTTGCACCGGCGCCAGTCGTGGCTAAAGCCGCAGTAGCGCCTACGCCTGCGCTGGTCAGAGCTGTTGCGGCGGCTCCTGCTCCTGCTCCGGCCAAAGCGCCCGCGCTGGAGAAGCACGCAGTTTCCGAAGCCGAGACCACTGTGCGGGTCGATACCGCACGCCTCGACGAAATCATGAACATGGTTGGCGAGTTGGTGTTGGTGCGTAACCGCTTGGTCCGTCTGGGCCTAAACAGTGGCGACGAAGCCATGTCCAAGGCAGTGTCGAACCTTGACGTGGTGACGGCTGATCTGCAGACCGCAGTGATGAAAACCCGCATGCAGCCGATCAAGAAAGTCTTCGGGCGCTTCCCACGTCTGGTCCGCGACCTTGCACGTCAGTTGAAGAAAGAGATCAGTCTGGAACTGGTCGGCGAAGAAACCGACCTGGACAAAAACCTGGTCGAGGCGCTGGCCGATCCGCTGGTCCACTTGGTACGCAACGCCGTCGACCACGGCATCGAAACCCCGGAAGAGCGCGCAGCTGCGGGCAAGCCCCTGTGCGGTCGGGTGATTCTGGCGGCCGAACAGGAAGGCGACCACATCCTGCTGTCGATCTCCGATGACGGCAAGGGAATGGATGCCAATGTCTTGCGCGCCATCGCTGTGAAGCGCGGTGTGATGGACAAGGATGCCGCCGACCGCCTGACCGAAACCGATTGTTTCAATCTGATTTTCGCGCCGGGTTTCTCGACCAAGACTGAGATTTCCGACGTGTCCGGGCGTGGCGTGGGCATGGACGTGGTGAAAACCAAGATTGCCCAGCTCAACGGCTCGATCAACATTTATTCGACCAAGGGCCAGGGTTCGAAGATCGTCATCAAGGTGCCGTTGACCCTGGCGATCATGCCGACCCTGATGGTGATGCTTGGCAATCAGGCGTTTGCCTTCCCGCTGGTCAACGTTAACGAGATCTTTCACCTTGATCTCTCGCGCACCAACGTCGTCGATGGCCAGGAAGTGGTTATCGTGCGTGACAAGGCCCTGCCGCTGTTCTATCTCAAGCGTTGGTTGGTCGCCTCGGCTGCTCACGAAGAGCAGCATGAGGGGCACGTAGTGATCCTGTCGGTTGGCACACAACGCATCGGTTTTGTCGTCGATCAGTTGGTGGGCCAGGAAGAAGTCGTCATCAAGCCGCTGGGCAAAATGCTGCAGGGAACGCCGGGTATGTCGGGTGCCACCATTACCGGTGACGGTCGGATTGCCTTGATTCTCGATGTACCAAGCATGCTCAAGCGTTACGCCGCGCGGCGTATTTGATTCTGGGGCTGCAGGTCGCCTTTGGCGCCTGCGGCACCTAACGGAGTGTTTATGGCAGTTAAGGTCCTGGTGGTGGATGATTCAGGTTTCTTCCGCCGCCGCGTCTCGGAAATTCTTTCTGCGGACCCGAATATCCAGATAGTCGGCACGGCGACTAACGGCAAGGAAGCTATCGAGCAAGCGCTGGCACTCAAGCCTGATGTGATTACCATGGATTACGAGATGCCGATGATGGATGGCATCACGGCAGTGCGTCATATCATGCAGCGCATCCCGACACCGGTCCTGATGTTTTCCTCACTGACCCATGAGGGCGCCCGAGTCACGTTGGACGCGCTGGACGCTGGTGCGGTCGATTTTCTGCCCAAAAACTTCGAAGATATCTCGCGCAACCCTGAAAAGGTCAAACAGCTGCTGTGCGAGAAAATTCACACTCTCTCGCACAGTAACCGTCGTTTCACCGGTTACAGTGCTCCGGCGCCGCAGGCCGCCCCATCGGGTACGGGCTCCGCGCCGACCAAAACCAACACCTTGAGTGCCGGGTCTGCGACGTCCCGTGTGTTACCGACTCGATCGGCGCCTTTACCGGCAAATACTTCCTCGACGCACTTGCCAACGCATGCTTCGCCCGCCCCCAAGCGCAAAGCCTACAAGCTGGTGGCAATCGGTACCTCAACCGGTGGTCCGGTGGCGTTGCAGCGAGTGTTGACGCAACTGCCCGCTAACTTTCCGGCACCTATCGTCCTGATCCAGCACATGCCGGCAGCGTTCACCAAGGCGTTTGCCGAGCGCCTGGACAAGTTGTGTCAGATCAGCGTCAAAGAAGCCGAAGACGGTGATATTTTGCGTCCGGGTCTGGCATTGCTGGCCCCTGGCGGCAAACAAATGATGATCGATGGTCGCGGCGCGGTGAAGATCCTACCCGGCGACGAGCGCTTGAATTACAAGCCCTGCGTGGATATCACCTTCGGTTCAGCGGCCAAGTCCTACGGTGACAAAGTTTTGGCGGTAGTGCTGACTGGCATGGGTGCCGATGGCCGCGAAGGCGCGCGTCTGCTCAAGCAGGGCGGCAGCCATATATGGGCGCAGGATGAGGCGAGTTGCGTGATTTACGGCATGCCCATGGCCATCGTCAAAGCCGAGCTCGCGGACGCTGTGTACAGCCTGGATGAGATTGGCAAGCATTTGGTTGAGGCCTGTCTCTGATGGATGTACTGAGTCTTATTGGGATCATCCTGGCCTTTGTTGCCATTATTGGCGGCAATTACCTGGAAGGCGGGCACTTGAGCGCATTGCTCAATGGTCCGGCGGCCTTGATCGTACTGGGCGGCACCCTCGCTGCTGCGTTGCTGCAGTCTCCCATGAGCTCTTTCATGCGAGCCCTGCAGATTGTTGGGTGGATTCTGTTCCCTCCACGTATCGACCTGCCGGGCGGGATCGACCGTGTCGTCAACTGGAGTCTGACTGCGCGCAAGGAAGGTCTGCTCGGGCTTGAAGCCATAGCAGACGCGGAGTCCGACAGCTACTCGCGCAAAGGCTTGCAATTGCTGGTCGATGGTGCTGAACCCGAAGCGATTCGCAGCATTCTGGAAGTGGATTTCATGACCCAGGAAACGCGCGATACTCAGGCGGCCAAGGTTTTCGAAAGCATGGGTGGCTACGCGCCGACCGTTGGCATCATCGGCGCGGTCATGGGCTTGATTCATGTGATGGGCAACCTTGCGGACCCGAGTCAGCTGGGTAGCGGGATTGCTGTGGCATTCGTTGCGACCATTTATGGGGTGTCGTCAGCCAACCTGATTTTGCTGCCGATCGCTAACAAACTCAAAGCCGTCGCCCTGCGTCAGTCGCGTTATCGCGAAATGTTGCTCGAAGGCATTTTGTCCATCGCCGAGGGCGAGAACCCACGCTCGATCGAGTTGAAGCTGCAAGGTTTCATGGAGTGATGCAATAGTCATGGCCCGCCGTCGCCGCCCCGAAGAGCATGAAAACCATGAACGTTGGCTGGTGTCCTACGCGGACTTCATCACCTTGCTGTTCGCTTTTTTTGTGGTCATGTATTCGATTTCATCGCTCAACGAGGGCAAGTACAAGGTGCTATCGGAGGCTTTGAACGGTGTGTTCAGCGATGCCGAGCGCAGTGTCAAACCGATTCCTATTGGTATCGACCGCCCCCTGACAGTCAGGCCCGCAGAGCCGCTGATCAAGGACAGCGAGGAGGTCGACGCGGGCTTGTCGCCAAACTCGACTGACCCGCTGCGTGCGATTGCGAGCGACGTGCGCGATGGCTTTGGCGATTTGATCAAGTCCAATCAGTTGACGGTCCGCGGCAACGAGTTGTGGATTGAGATCGAGCTCAACTCCAGCCTGTTGTTCGGCAGCGGCGATGCCATGCCCAGTGACACTGCGTTCAATATCATCGAGAAGGTCGCGAAGATTTTGCGTCCCTTCAACAATCCTGTGCACGTTGAAGGTTTTACCGATGATCAGCCGATCAGCACGTCGCAGTACCCGACTAACTGGGAGCTGTCGTCGGCTCGGGCCGCGAGCATTGTTCGCATGCTGGCCATGGACGGGGTCAGCCCTGCACGCATGGCGTCAGTTGGGTATGGTGAATTCCAGCCGGTGGCCTCTAATACGACCGCCGAAGGTCGTGCCCACAATAGGCGCGTGGTTCTGGTGATTTCACGCAATCTGGAGGTACGCCGCAGCCTTACAGGGACAGGCACCGCCAATGCAACACCTGATGCCGCATTGAGGCGTGCTGGCACACAAACTGCACCGACGCAGGGTACGCAGCTGGTACGTGGGAAGGCCGTCAATTCTCCGTCACCCGTCTTATAGTCAATTCTCGGTATGGCCAACGCCATGTCGGGAGGAAAAAGCACAATGAGAGTCTGGGCAGTAGCCAATCAAAAGGGTGGCGTCGGTAAGACCACTTCCTCTATCGCTTTAGCCGGTCTGCTGGCGGAGGCGGGCAAGCGCGTGGTCATGGTCGACCTCGACCCCCATGGGTCCATGACCAGCTACTTCGGGCATAACCCGGATACGCTGGAGCACAGCGCCTACGATCTGTTCCTGCACAAAGGTGTGGTGCCTGAGGGCCTGCCTGGCCAATTGCTGTTGCCCACCAGTGATGAACGTATTTCCCTGATGCCATCCAGCACGGCGCTGGCTGTGCTGGAGCGCCAGTCTCCGGGCCAAAACGGCCTGGGCCTGGTGATTGCCAAAAGCCTGTCACAGCTGTGGCAGGATTTCGACTACGCCATCATCGACAGTCCGCCGCTACTGGGCGTGTTGATGGTCAATGCTTTGGCGGCCAGTCAGCAGTTGGTCATTCCTGTGCAAACCGAATTCCTTGCCGTGAAGGGTCTTGAACGCATGGTCAGTACGCTGGCGATGATCAATCGTTCGCGCAAACAGGCGCTGCCTTACACCATTGTTCCGACCTTGTTTGATCGTCGCACGCAGGCGTCCATGAGCACCTTGAGGATGCTGCGCGATGGCTATCCGGACAATATCTGGAAGGCTTATGTGCCAGTGGATACCCGCTTGCGCGATGCCAGCCGAGCCGGGCTGACACCTTCGCAGTTCGACAGTAAAAGTCGGGGCGTAGTGGCTTATCGGGCGTTGCTTAAAGATCTGCTTTCCCAGCAACTCGTTGCTCAGGTCGCTTGAGGTGTTTGTACTCGACTCGCCGACAGATTCAAGTCGGGTGCCGGCGCAGCCGATAACGATAAACAGTGAAGGTTATTTCTACGGGATTTATGTATGGGCACCCTTATGAGCCGCCCTGTCGATATCGCAACACGGCCACAGTTAGCGCTGCAGTCTTATCTGGATGCCCTGCTTCAGGACGCGACAGAAGAGCAGGCGCTCAGTTCCAGCCTGGACGAGTTCGAAGCCGCAGTGCTTGAGGAGCAGGCCCGCGATGCTGTAGTTCGCGTGGTGCTCAATCCGCGGGTGGTTGCGGTTGCCGCACCTGCGCCGGTTGCCGTTATCGCCAAAGTTGCGGTGCCGGCGCCCGTTTTAGAGCGGGTTGAGACGCCGTTGGTGACCGTGGTCGAGCCCGTGGTGGAGGTGCATCTGCCCGCCAGCCATCGCACTCCACCGCCGTTGTCCACTGACGGTAGACCTGCTTGGGCTGCGGAGCCATTCGAGTGCCTGTTATTCGATGTCGCCGGGCTGACCCTGGCCGTGCCGCTGGTGTGTCTGGGTTCGATTTATTCACTGGCTGGACAGGAGTTGACACCGCTGTTTGGTCAGCCGGACTGGTTTCTCGGCATTCTGCCCAGCCAGACCGGAAACCTGAAAGTGCTTGATACCGCGCGTTGGGTCATGCCGGATCGCTACCGTGATGACTTTCGTCAGGGCCTGCAATACGTGATCTCGGTTCAAGGCTACGAGTGGGGGCTGGCGGTGCATCAGGTCAGTCGCTCGTTGCGCCTGGACCCGAACGAAATCAAATGGCGCACCCATCGCGGCCAGCGTCCCTGGCTGGCGGGCACGGTGATCGAACACATGTGCGCGCTGTTGGATGTTTCCGAATTGGCCGAGCTGATAGCCAGCGGCGCGGTCAAGAAAATGCACACCATCAAATAATCATAGGGCGGCGCAAAGCACCGTCTGCACAGCACACACTTGAGGGGTTAGGGTATGAATAAGTCGTCAGCACAGGGTTCCGAAGATCCTATCCTGCAATGGGTTACCTTCCGCTTGGACAATGAGTCTTACGGCATCAACGTGATGCAGGTTCAGGAAGTGCTGCGCTATACCGAAATCGCCCCCGTGCCAGGCGCGCCAAGCTATGTTCTGGGCATCATCAATCTGCGTGGCAACGTTGTGACCGTGATTGATACCCGCCAGCGTTTCGGGCTGGACCCGGTGGAAGTCAGTGACAACACCCGTATCGTTATCATCGAGGCTGACAAACAAGTGGTCGGTATCTTGGTCGACAGCGTGGCTGAAGTGGTCTACCTGCGTCAGTCTGAAGTCGAAACTGCGCCGAACGTGGGCAATGATGAATCGGCCAAGTTCATTCAGGGTGTGTGCAACAAGAACGGTGAACTGTTGATCCTCGTCGAATTGGACAAAATGATGTCCGAAGAAGAGTGGTCCGATCTGGAGAATATCTGAGTGATCTTAGAGATTGCGGTCATTTTCCTGGGCCTTCTCTGGACAGTGTCGTTGGTGTTGTTCCTTGCGTACAGCAAGCGCCAACGGCTGCTGGCTGCACAGCAGGCTGAAGGTTATGCAGGGCAGGATCAACGACTCAAAGAGTTGGCCAGGCGCCTGGACGACTACCAGAGTGGCACCATTCGCATGGGTGAAGACCTGCACGAACTGCGCGCGGTGGTCGGCCCTTTGCCTGACAAGCTGATAGCGCTCGAACAGCGCGACCCCTCCAGCCTGTCCTTTGCCCAAGCTGCCCGGCTGGTCGGCATGGGTGCCAGTGCCGACGAGTTGACCCAATCCTGTGGCCTGACTCAGGCAGAAGCTCGGCTGATGAGCAAAATGCACGATTCGCCAGGGCGCAGATTAGCCATGGAAGAGTCCAAGAGCTGAACCACGCCGCGCCGTTCTCAGGCTGACGGCGTTATATCTCGCTCCACTGGCGGCGCATCTGGATCCTGGCCTTCGGGGAATTTGCCTTTGAGGTGCCAGGCGAATGCAATGATTTCTGCGATGGTGCGGTATAAGGCCTCTGGAATGCTGTCACCCAGTTCCATGCGTGCCAGCAATTTGACCAGTTCGGCATTCTCATAGATGGGCACGTTATATTCCCGGGCAATGGCCAGGATCGCTTCGGCCAGTTGGTCGTCGCCTTTGGCTGTCAGCGTGGGTGCTTGCTGCCCGTCATAGCTGAGGGCGATCGCCTGGCGCGGGGCGTGTTCGGGTCGGGTCATCAGGCGGTCTCGTCGATCCAACGTTGTTCGAGGGAGGTGCGCGGGCCTTGTGGCGGTTTGCCCTGGTGGCAGGCCAGCTCGCCGACCGTCAGGCCTGACGCGATCAAACGCTCGCGCAAATGGCCTAGCTCATGGGCGATCATGCTCACGCTTTGCGGGCGTTCGGCCCACAGTTGGCTGGACAAGCTGCCCCGGATCAATTGCGCCTGGACCTGTAATGGCCCTAGCGGCTCAAGATCAAACGCCAGTTCAACCCGCCACAGTTTTTCCTTCGCCGGTTTAACGGTGTTGTCATCCTTATTGTTCGCTTCGTCCTTGTCCGGGGTCTCTTCACGCTGCAATTTGACCTGCAACGGCACGATGTCCTGCAGGTTGCGCATGGGGATTTCGAGCTGCCAAGTGGTCAATTGAGTTCCGTCGGCGGTCGTGCGTGTTTGCTCCAGGCCAGACAGTTGATGGCTTTGCAGGCGTGACACGGCAGCCGCGGCTAGTTTCAGCAGGGTCTCCAGATCCTCACTGTTTTCCCAATTCATGTTGCGCGAGGGCAGGGGGAAGCTGCTCGGTTGCGTGCGAGCGCCGACCAGTCCCAGCGTGCCCAAGGCGCTGCGGATGACACTGGGCATGGCGCGGATCAGGGTGTTGGCGGCGGCCGCAGCGCCGTAATTGCTGTTGTCGGGCAGGCCGGGAAGAATTTGCGCGATGAGCCGCAACAGGTTGGCTTTCAAGTCCAGGACGGTGGCTGGGGTTTGGCCACTGAGTAATTTGGCTTCAAGGAACACCCCGCTGCTGTTCAACGCCAGCGCGAGCGTTTTTGGATCTGACAGTTGGCGGATATCCGGCAGGTCGTCCAGCAGGGTATCGATGCTGGCGCGCAGGTCCGGCGGCAGGTCGGCGCTTTGCTGGACGGTCTGTAGCACCTTGATCAGCCCATCCAGTGAGCCTTGGCGGCTTTGTTGGGTGCTCAACTGCTGCGCAACCGCCAATTGGTCGAGCCGACCGGTCAGCGGCACGAAGGTCAGCCTCTGTGTCCCCTGGACCTGGGCGCTGAGCAAGCTGCCGACGGTCAGCGGCTGCGGGCTGTCGACCGTCAGGCTGACGCCGGCAAGCAGGGTATTGAGCAACGTGATCACGTTGCGGTACAGCGCGGGTTGACCGGCGCTTTGCGCGAGCACCTGGCTGGTCAGTACGGTGCCCTGCAACAATGTGCCAACCGGTAATTGTTGGGTGTCGATGCTCATCAGGCTGGCGACGGCGGCGCTCAAACTCTGTTGCGCCGTGATTGCCAGGCTACTGGGTGTTGGCTGGGTGACGGTCAGGCTGGTGCCTATCGGCAGAGGTCGCTGGCTTATGGCCTGCACCAAAGCTTGGCGGCCACCGTCCAGCGTCAGTCGCATCAGTACTTGAAATGCCTGATCGGCCGGTTTCAGGCTCACGACTTCGGCGTCAACTGACTCGCCGGCCGCCACTAAACCGTCCACAGGTTGTATCAATTTGAGAATTTCGTTCGGCGTCACGCCGGCTTTGACCAGTACGACGGTCGGGGGGAGTGGTGCAAGGCTGCTGATGTCGCCTGTCATTGGGTTACAACCTGTCGAAATTGCCCTCTTGGTACCAGGGTATGACATGTATAATGCCGCCCCGTCTCGTGTGGCACGCATAAAAATACCTGCGATCCACGGTTTCAGGCCGGGCGTTCATTCAATCGTCATCAGTATAACGGCTGCTGTTTAACCGACTTGAACCACTCTGCTCTTGATCAAAAGAAAAGGTCAGCCATGCCCAGCCCTCTTCTAGAAGCCGTGGCGCTTGCTTGCGAGCGCGACTGGCGGATGCTCTTCGAGAATCTCGAGATGCGTCTGGCCGCCGGTGACATGTTGCAAATCAGCGGCCCGAACGGCAGCGGCAAGACCAGTCTTTTGCGCTTGCTGGCCGGGCTGATGCAGCCGACCGCAGGGGAGGTCCGGCTCAACGGTCAGCCTCTGGCGCAGCAGCGGAACGAGCTGGCACGCAATCTGCTCTGGATAGGTCATGCTGCAGGCATTAAGGATCTGCTGACCCCGGAAGAGAACTTGACCTGGCTCTGTGCCTTGCACCGTCCCGCCGAACGCGACGAGATCGGGCAGGCGCTGTTGTCGGTCGGCTTGTGCGGTTTTGAGGATGTGCCGTGTCATACCTTGTCGGCCGGGCAGCAAAGGCGGGTCGCGTTGGCGCGTTTGTACCTGGCAGGTCCGCCCTTGTGGATTCTCGATGAGCCCTTTACTGCCCTCGACAAGCAGGGTGTGGCCCAGCTTGAAGAACATTTGGCCGAGCATTGCGAGCAGGGCGGGATGGTAGTCTTGACCACCCACCACACACTGACCCGGATTCCTGCCGGCTATCGGGATCTTGATCTGGGGCATTGGGCCGTATGAGTCACGTCTTTACCCTGTTGGTCGCCCGTGAAGCGCGCCTGTTGTTTCGCCGTCCAGCGGAACTGGCCAACCCACTGGTGTTTTTCGCAATCGTTATCGCAATGTTTCCGCTGGCCGTCGGCCCGGAGACTCAATTGTTGCAAACCTTGTCGCCGGGATTAGTCTGGGTGGCAGCGTTATTGTCAGTCCTGCTCTCGCTTGACGGGCTGTTTCGCAGTGATTTTGAAGACGGTTCTTTGGAGCAGTGGGTCCTTTCGTCGCACCCCCTGGCTCTTCTTGTTTTGGCCAAGGTGCTGGCACACTGGGCGTTTTCCGGGCTGGCGTTGGTGTTGTTGGCACCGTTGCTGGCACTGATGCTGGGTTTGCCCAGCGAATGTGTGCCGGTGTTGCTGATCTCGCTGCTGCTGGGCACGCCGATATTGAGCCTGCTAGGCGCGGTAGGCGCGGCGTTGACCGTGGGTTTGAAACGTGGTGGATTATTGCTGGCGTTGTTGATCTTGCCCTTGTATATCCCGGTATTGATCCTTGGCAGTGGCGCGTTGCAAGCGGCCCTGCAAGGCATGCCGGCAACCGGTTACCTGCTCTGGCTTGGCAGCCTGACCGCCCTGGCGGTAACCCTGACACCTTTTGCAATAGCCGCTGGCCTGAAGATCAGCGTCGGCGAATAATTGAGGTTCCGATCACCAGTGCGTAAAGGCTGGTGGCCGACAAAGACCCTGGATGCACCGTGATGAAAGGCAGTGTGATGAAAGTCAGCATCAGTTGGGCCTGGTTCCACAAACTGGGCTCACCTAAATGGTTTTATGGCATCAGCGGGCGAATGCTGCCCTGGCTGAGCATCGCCGCCGTGTTGTTGATCGGCATCGGCCTGGTTTGGGGGCTGGCCTTTGCGCCGCCCGATTATCAGCAGGGCAATAGCTTTCGCATCATCTATATCCACGTCCCGGCAGCCATGGTCGCTCAGTCGTGCTACATCATGCTCGCGGTCTGTGGTGTGGTCGGGCTCGTCTGGAAGATGAAAATTGCCGATGTCGCGCTGCAATGCGCCGCGCCCATTGGCGCCTGGATGACCGCCGTGGCGCTGGTCACTGGCGCCATCTGGGGCAAACCGACCTGGGGCTCGTGGTGGGTCTGGGATGCGCGACTAACGTCGATGTTAATCCTGCTGTTCCTGTACTTCGGTCTTATTGCACTGGGCCAGGCAATCAGCAATCGTGACAGCTCGGCCAAGGCCTGTGCGGTACTGGCGATTGTGGGCGTGATCAACATCCCGATCATCAAATATTCGGTGGATTGGTGGAACACCCTGCATCAGGGCGCGACCTTCAGCCTTACCGAGAAACCGGCGATGCCGGCCGAGATGTGGCTGCCGTTGCTGTTTATGGTCCTGGGTTTCTACTGTTTCTTTGGCGCGGTGCTGTTGCTGCGTATGCGCCTTGAAGTACTCAAGCGCGAAGCGCGCAGCAGTTGGGTCAAGGCCGAAGTTCTGAAAAGCCTGGGTCAAGTGCCGGTCAAAGGAGCCCCGCTTTGAGTTTTGCCTCCTTTAGTGATTTTCTCGCCATGGGTCACCATGGCTTATATGTCTGGTCGGCCTACGGCATCAGCCTGTTTGTCCTGGCCCTCAACGTGGCGTGGCCGGTGCTGGCGCGTCGGCGTTACCTGCAACAAGAGGCGCGACGTTTGCGCTGGGAGAATAAGAAGTGAATCCGCTGCGTAAAAAACGTCTGTTGATTATTGTCGCGATTCTGGCGGGGGTCGGCATTGCCGTTACCCTGGCCTTGAACGCGCTGCAGCAGAACATCAACTTGTTCTACACCCCGAGCCAGATCGCTAACGGCGAAGCGCCACATGACACCCGTATTCGTGCCGGTGGCATGGTCGAGAAAGGATCGCTGCAACGCTCCGGCGATTCGCTGGACGTCAGATTCATTGTCACCGACTTCAATAAATCGGTCACCATTACCTATCGCGGCATTCTCCCGGACCTGTTCCGTGAAGGGCAGGGTATCGTCGCGTTGGGTAAAATCAATGCTGATGGCGTGGTTGTCGCCGACGAAGTACTGGCTAAACACGATGAAAAATACATGCCGCCGGAAGTGACCAAAGCGCTGAAAGAAAGCGGTCAGTTGGCACCCATGACGTCTACCACACCATCCAAACAGGGGTGAAACCATGATTCCCGAACTCGGCCATCTGGCCATGATTCTGGCACTGTGCTTTGCCATCGTGCAGGCAATCGTGCCGTTGATCGGCGCCTGGCGTGGTGATCGCCTGTGGATGAGCCTGGCCCAGCCGGCCGCATGGGGGCAGTTCGCCTTCCTCGTCTTCTCCTTCGCCTGCCTGACTTACTCGTTCATGACCGATGATTTCTCGGTCGGTTACGTGGCGAACAACTCCAACAGCGCCTTGCCCTGGTATTTCAAGTTCAGCGCGGTGTGGGGTGCCCACGAAGGTTCGTTGCTGCTGTGGGCCTTGATCCTCGGCGGCTGGACCTTTGCCGTGTCGATCTTCTCCCGGCAATTGCCGCAAGTGATGCTGGCGCGCGTACTGGCAGTGATGGGTATGATCAGCGTCGGCTTTCTGCTGTTCCTGATCCTCACGTCCAACCCGTTCTCGCGCATCCTGCCGCAAATTCCGGCCGACGGCCGCGACCTCAACCCGCTGTTGCAAGACATCGGTCTGATCGTGCATCCGCCGATGCTGTACATGGGTTATGTCGGTTTCTCCGTGGCCTTTGCCTTCGCCATCGCGGCCTTGCTCGGCGGACGTCTGGACGCTGCCTGGGCGCGTTGGTCGCGACCATGGACTATCGTCGCCTGGGCCTTCCTCGGCGTTGGTATCACGCTCGGCTCCTGGTGGGCTTATTACGAGCTTGGCTGGGGCGGCTGGTGGTTCTGGGACCCCGTGGAAAACGCTTCCTTCATGCCATGGCTGGTCGGCACCGCGCTGATTCACTCGCTGGCGGTCACGGAAAAACGTGGGGTGTTCAAAAGCTGGACCGTGCTATTGGCGATTGCTGCATTCTCGCTGAGCCTGCTGGGTACTTTCCTGGTTCGTTCCGGCGTGCTGACCTCGGTGCATGCGTTTGCCTCCGATCCGGCCCGTGGCGTGTTCATCCTGATCTTCTTACTGACGGTAGTCGGCGGCTCACTGACCCTGTTCGCCTTCCGCGCACCCGTGGTCAAAAGCCACGTAGGGTTCGCCTTGTGGTCGCGTGAAACCCTGTTGCTGGGCAATAACCTGGTGTTGGTGGTGGCTGCGTCGATGATTCTGTTGGGCACCCTGTACCCGTTGGTACTCGATGCACTGACGGGTGCCAAGATGTCGGTCGGGCCGCCGTACTTCAATGCGTTGTTCGTGCCGTTAATGGCGCTGCTGATGGCCGTGATGGCGGTCGGCGTGCTGGTGCGCTGGAAAGACACGCCGGTCAAATGGCTGGTGAGCATGCTGGCGCCGGTGTTGGTTGGCAGTGCGATATTGGCAGTAGTGGCTTGCTTCGTACTAGGCGATTTCCAATGGGCAGTGCTGGCGACCTTCATGCTCGCGGCCTGGGTGCTGTTGGCGGGTGTACGCGACCTGCTGGACAAGACGCGCCACAAAGGTCTGGTCAAAGGTGCTCGCGGGTTGACCCGTAGTTACTGGGGCATGCAAGTGGCCCACATCGGTATTGCCATCTGCGCACTGGGTGTGGTCCTGTCCAGCCAGAACAGTGCTGAGCGTGACCTGCGCATGGCGCCGGGCGAATCGATGGAGCTGGCCGGCTATATGTTTGTTTTTGATGGCGCCAAACATGTCCAGGGCCCGAATTACACCTCAGACAAAGGCACCATCCGTGTGCTGGAAGACGGTAAGCAAGTCACCGTCCTGCACCCGGAAAAGCGTCTGTATACCGTGCAGCAGTCGATGATGACGGAAGCTGGCATCGACGCCGGTTTCAGCCGTGATTTGTATGTTGCCCTCGGCGAACCGCTGGAAGATGGTGCTTGGGCGGTACGGGTTCACGTCAAGCCGTTCGTGCGCTGGATCTGGTTCGGCGGCTTGTTCACCGGCTTGGGCGGAGTGTTGGCAGCGACGGACCGCCGTTACAGGGTCAAGGTCAAAAGCAAGGTGCGTGATGCGCTGGGTCTGTCGGGAGCCACGGTATGAAGCGTTGGATCCTGCTGGTGCCGCTTGCGCTGTTTTTGGGCATGGCGGCGTTTCTCTACCGCGGTCTGTACCTTGACCCGGCCGAGCTGCCGTCAGCGCTGATAGGCAAACCGTTTCCGGCGTTCTCGCTGCCGGACGTGCAAAGCGGCAAAGTCATCACCCAGGCCGACCTGCTGGGGAAACCGGCGTTGGTCAACGTCTGGGGCACTTGGTGCATCTCATGCCGTGTGGAACACCCGGTGTTGAACAAACTGGCTGAGCAAGGCGTGGTGATCTACGGCGTCAACTACAAGGACGTGAACGCCGACGCGCTGAAATGGCTGAAGGATTTTCACAATCCTTATCAGATGAATATTCGTGATGAAACCGGCAGCCTCGGTTTGAACCTGGGCGTCTATGGCGCACCGGAAACCTTCTTGATCGACAGTAAGGGTGTGATTCGCCACAAGTACGTTGGCGTGATCGACGAGACTGTCTGGCGTGAACAACTGGCCGGGCTGTATCAAGGTCTGGTCGACGAGGCCAAGCCATGAAGCGTTGGATTGCAGCGGCTGTTTTAAGTGTGGGCCTGGCTAATGTGGCGCAAGCCGCGATTGACGCCTACGAGTTTCGTGACGAGGCAGAACGCGCCCGTTACAGCGAATTGACCAAAGAGCTGCGTTGCCCCAAATGCCAGAACCAGGACATCGCCGACTCCAACGCGCCGATTGCCGCTGACCTGCGCAAAGAGATCTACCGCATGCTTGGCGAAGGCCAGAGCAATCAGCAGATCATTGACTTCATGGTTGATCGCTACGGCGACTTCGTGCGCTACAAGCCTGCGCTCAATTCGCGCACCTGGTTCCTCTGGTTCGGTCCTGGTGCCTTGTTGATCGGCGGCCTGCTGGTGATGGGTGTGATCGTTACGCGCCGACGTGGCAAGCGTGCCGAGGATGCTGACGTACTTTCCGGCGAGGAGCGTGAGCGCCTGGCCCAACTGTTGGATAAAAACCACGAATGATTGATTTCTGGCTAGCTGCCGGCCTGCTGTTGCTGGTGGCCCTGAGTTTCTTGTTGATCCCTGTCCTGCGTGGCCGTCGCGCCCAAAGTGAAGAGGATCGTACCGCGCTCAACGTTGCCCTGTATCAGGAGCGCCTGGCCGAGTTGCAAAGCCAGGAGGAGGAGGGCGTGCTCTCTTCGGCGCAAATGGCTAGCGGTCGTGCCGAGGCCGCCCGTGAGCTGCTGGCTGACACAGAAGGCGCCGACATCCAGCGCACCTCACGCCTGGGCAAACCCTTGCCGTTGCTGGCAGCGTTGTTGGTGCCGGTACTGGGTTTGGCGCTGTATCTGCATTTCGGGGCCAGCGACAAGGTTGAACTGACCCGTGAGTTTGCCCAGGCACCGACCTCACTGGATGAAATGTCCAGCCGCCTGGAGCGCGCGGTAAAAGCCCAGCCGGATTCGGCTGAAGGCATGTACTTCCTCGCCCGCACCTACATGGCTCAGGAGCGTCCAGCCGATGCGGCGAACATGTTCGAGCGTGCCGTGGGCCTGGCCGGACGTCAGCCAGAGCTGCTCGGGCAGTGGGCGCAGGCGCTGTATTTCGCCAGCAACAAAAAATGGTCGGCGCAGATTCAGGCCTTGACCGATGAAGCACTCAAAACCGATCCGAACGAAGTCACCAGTTTGGGGCTGCTGGGTATCGCGGCGTTCGAAGGCGAGCGTTATCAGCAATCCATAGACTACTGGAAGCGCCTGTTGGCGGTATTGCCTGCTGAAGATCCTTCCCGTTCTGCGCTCGAAGGGGGTATCACCCGTGCCAATGACAGGTTGGTGGCGAGCGGTGGCAAAGTGGCCGTGGCACCAACAGTTGTCGCAAAAGCCGCGAGTGCTCCAGCGGCCGGCAACAAGGTTGCTGGGTTGCTCAAGGTTCGTGTCGATCTGACCGCAGCCGTCAAAGCCAGCGTCCAGCCGGGTGACAGCGTGTTCATCTTTGCCCGCGCCACGTCAGGCCCGCCGATGCCGCTGGCCGTCAAACGCCTGACTGTGGCGGACCTGCCGGCCGACGTTGAGCTGGCCGATGCCGATGCGATGATGCCGCAATTGAAACTGTCGAACTTCCCTGAAGTCCAACTGGTAGCACGGGTGTCCCGCGCCGGTCAGGCGACCAAAGGTGAGTGGATCGGTCGCAGCCAGCCGTTGGCCAGCAGTACGAAGGCCCAGCAGGCATTGACCATCGACAGTCCTGATCAATAGAGAGAACGTCCCATGACCGCTGTCGCACGCATCACCTTGTTGAGTCTGGTTCTTGGCTTGAGTGCATGCGCCGTCCAGCACCCTACGGCTCCGCAAAGCAGCGAGCCGATTCCGACACTGCCGAGCAAACCGCAACCGAGTAAACCCCACACAGCGCCGCAGACGTCTCCCCAGCGTCCGGCGCCCGCCACGGGCCCGAAAACCTCCGCCCACTTCGCCCCGCCGCCGGGTGGCAATTGCCACTGGGATGCGCGCCTCAGTGTGTACGTACTGGATGACGAGGCCGACACCTTCTACCGCCAGCGCACCTACTACCGCTGGAGCAACGGCTGGAGTTGGTCGACCGGGCGTAACGGGCCATGGCAGGCGACAGATGCCAATGGCGTACCGCCAGGGTTGGGGCGGCAGTACGGTCATTAAGTAAGAGTAAAGAACGGCGACCTTAGGGTCGCCGTTCTTTATTACATTAATTTCAGTCTTTTCCTACATTTTTTTCCTGTACTTACAATTATCTATAGAGGAGATTGTTGCGAGTTATTTGGTTGGCAGAACTATATTTCCATACGCTTGCTTGCGACTGGGGAACACTGTGAAATATTGGATTGCGGTAACGCTTATGGTGATGGCTGCGTCTCATGCTTCGGCTGAATCTTGCGACTATGTAATACCGCGCACGGTGGATCTGCCCTATCACGAAGGTGCCTATACTCCCGTCTACTTTTCAAGGTATCAATTTAATTTGCCCAGTCAACCTGGCGTGCTGTTAAGTGGGGATGGGTTTATGGCAAGTTATCCGGGGCGGGACTATATAGGGCAACAGCACCTAGATCCGGAACCATGGAGCGATCAGCTCGGCAGGTTTACATCGCGTCCTGTTAATGTGGTGGAATTTTATCGTTTGATATATGGCCTCTCATCCACGAAGAATCTTAATGCGGCAGAACGAGATGAAGTGCGGCTTCAGCGGTCACTTCTGAAGCTGGATTGTAATGCGAGCGTTACAGTATATCGCGTGGGTGGAACAGTTGATGTTGTTCTTCAGGCCAGGCGGACAGAAACCGGCTTTCATACTCTGTTGCTTCTAAGTGATGAAGGGATTGAACTCATTACATTGCGACGCCCTATGAGAGAAGTAATGCAGGTGATTGCGAGTATTAAACGAAGGGTGTAATCCAAACACCGATCTCCTACAGCGATTACATATTGCCAAAAAAACGGCGACCCTAGGGTCGCCGTTCTTGTTTACGCGGGCCGGCTTATTTCACCGTGTAAATCTGGTCAAAAATGCCACCGTCGCTGAAGTGGGTTTTTTGCACGGTGCGCCAGTCACCGAAGGTTTTTTCTACCGAGAGGAAGTCTACTTTCGGGAAGCGGTCGCTGTATTTGGCCAATATGGCCGGGTCACGTGGGCGCAGGTAGTTGGTGGCTGCGATTTCCTGGCCTTCCGGGGACCACAGGTATTTCAGGTATTCCTCGGCAAGGGCGCGGCTGCCTTTCTTGTCGACGACTTTATCGACCACGGTCACGGGTGGCTCGGCTTCGGCTGAAACGCTTGGGTAGACCACTTCGAACTGGTCACGACCAAATTCACGGGCGATCATTTCGGCCTCGTTTTCGAAGGTCACCAGCACGTCACCAATCTGGTTGGTCATGAACGTGGTAGTGGCGCCACGGCCGCCTGTGTCAAGGACCGGCACATTGTTGAACAGCTTTCCGACGAATTTTTTCGCCGCGTCTTCATCGCCGCCGTTCTTCAGCGTATAGCCCCAGGCCGACAAATAAGTGTAGCGCCCGTTACCCGAGGTTTTCGGGTTGGGCACGATCACCTGGACGCCATCCTTGACCAGATCTGGCCAGTCTTTCAGTGCTTTGGGGTTGCCCTTGCGCACAATGAACACCGTGGCAGAGGTGAAGGGTGCGCTGTTGTTCGGCAGGCGAGTGACCCAATCCTTTGGCACCAGACCGCCGTTGTCGGCCAGGGCATTGATGTCGGTGGCCATATTCATAGTGATTACGTCAGCCGGCAGGCCATCGATCACCGAGCGGGCCTGTTTGCTTGACCCGCCGAAGGACATTTGCAGGGCAACGTTTTCATTGTGTTCGGCTTGCCAGTGTTTCTGGAATGCGCTGTTGTAGTCTTTGTAGAAATCACGCATCACGTCGTAGGAAACATTGAGCAAGGTCGGGGCGGCGTGGGCCACGCTGCCGAAGGCCAGGCCTACGGCCAGAAGTGAGGCGCCAAAAAAATTGTTCACTGCGCATTCCTTATTGGAGGTGTGGGTGAGGCTGCTTATAGGGCCAGTGGCTCATTGTTGGCGACTATAGGCGTATGCCTATAGTCGTTTAAATACCTAAAAGCGATTTGCTTATGCGTTGTTCTCGTTTTTTGGAAACAAGACATTGCCACAGCGAGCGCAGAACGCCGCACTGGGCTGGTGGTCGTTCTTCGCGCAGACCGGACACGTGTGCTCAAGTTGCTCGCCACGCATGGCGTTGGCCAGCTCGGCGGTGAAGATCCCGGTGGGCACCGCGATGATGGAGTAACCGGTGATCATCACCAGCGACGACAACATTTGCCCCAGCGGAGTCTTGGGCACGATGTCGCCGAAGCCCACCGTTGTCAGGGTGACAATGGCCCAGTAGATCCCTGTAGGGATGCTGGTGAACCCATGTTCCGGGCCTTCGATCACGTACATCAGGGTGCCGAAAACAATGACCAGCGTAGAGACGGTGGCCAGGAATACGATGATCTTTTGCTTGCTGCCGCGTAGCGCCGCGAGCAGGTAGTTGGCCTGCTTGAGGTAATGGCCGAGCTTGAGCACCCGGAAGATTCGCAGCATACGAATGATACGAATGATCAGCAGGTATTGAGCGTCGCTGTAATACAGCGCGAGAACGCCGGGCACAATCGCCAGCAGGTCAACCAGGCCATAGAAGCTGAAGGCGTAGCGCATCGGTTTAGGCGAGCAGTACAGGCGCAGGGCGTACTCGATGGTGAACACCAGGGTGAACCCCCATTCGATAGACGCCAGCAGGTTGGCGTAGTCGTGATGAATGCTCTCGATGCTGTCGATGATCACCACGACCAGGCTGCTCAGAATGATCAGCAGCAAGGTCTTGTCGAAGCGTCTGCCCGCGACCGTATCGGTCTGGAAAATGATGATGCGTAGCTGTTCTCGCCAGCCTGTGTTGCTGTCCATGGGCTATTTCCGAATTGAATATTCGCAAAGCCTAGAAGCTTTTCTGTCACCCGCGCAACGGGTGATCGAACGCTGACTGACGCAACAGGCGGGCACTGGCCTCAACCAGCCAGCAGGCGAGGATAAAAGGTGCAGTCAAGGTGGGCAGGCCTAGCCCGGCAAAACCCGGTTGCAAGACAATGGCCAGCACAATGGCAAACAGGGGCCGCCAAGGTTTGTTGTGCTGTTGGCTGAACGCCAGGCCGGCCAGCGCCGGGTTATAGCTGGCCAGGCCAAGCAGTGCAGTGGCCGGCTCATTGTGCAGCAGGGCAAAAGCGATTCCGCCCGCGCAACCCAGCAAAGCCCAGCAGGCAGAACGGCGATTGGCGATGAGCAATCCGGCTCCGATCATCAGCCCTGCCAGAGGCTGATCCAGAAAAAACACCTGGCCGAAACCTTGGGGCAGGGCATGCAGTAATGTGTTGCCAGTAGTGTCAAATGCAGCCGTTTGAGGTTTGGCAAAGGCGAGAAGCAGCCAACTCAATAGCACGAAGGGGGCGGTGTAGGCTTTTAGGCAATGGGCCTGAGGCGTGTGTTTTATCCACTGATGCATCAGCATCGCACTCAAGCCACCGCTGGCGATAATCAGCAGCGGCAGCAGGGGCGTCCAGGGAAACTGACTGCACAGCAGCAAACCCAGCAATACCCCGTTGTAGCTGTAGAGTCCTGCCTGACGATCGACCTTGGCGTAACCGCGACGCTGTGCCGTGAGCAGTCCCGCCAGCGCGCCCAACAATGCGCCGCCGAGGAGGGTGGGGCCCGTCAGCAAAATCGCCAGCAGGCACAATAATCCACAAAATGGATGGCGTTGCAGCAGGACCTGGCTGAAGCCGTTGAGTAGCGCTTCGGCCCAGTCGGGGCAGGTGGGGTGCATGGTGGGTCTCTAGTGCAGCGCAAGGCCTATTCGCAGGCAAGCCTGCTCCCACAGGTTTTGAATTACGGACAGATCTGTGGGAGCAGGTTTGCAACTACGCGTCCCGCTGCGAAGCTTGACGCGGTTTTATTTTTTATCGCGAATCGAGAAGTTCGCCATGTGTTCCAGGCCTTTGATCAGCGCCGAGTGATCCCAATTGCTCCCGCCGATGGCTGTGCAGGTGCTGAACACTTGTTGGGCGTTGGCGGTGTTGGGCAGGTTGATCCCCAGTTCGCGGGCGCCATTGAGGGCTAGGTTGAGGTCTTTTTGATGCAGGCTGATGCGGAAGCCTGGATCGAAGGTGCCTTTGATCATGCGCTCGCCATGCACTTCCAGGATCTTCGACGACGCAAAACCGCCCATCAGCGCTTCGCGGACTTTAGCCGGATCGGCACCGTTCTTCGCAGCGAACAGCAATGCTTCGGCCACGGCCTGGATGTTCAGTGCCACGATGATCTGGTTCGCGACCTTGGCGGTCTGGCCATCGCCATTACCGCCGACCAGCGTGATGTTCTTGCCCATGCTCTGAAATAACGGCAGTGCGCGTTGGAACGTTGCTTCTTCACCGCCGACCATGATGCTCAAACTCGCGGCCTTGGCCCCGACTTCACCGCCGGACACCGGTGCATCCAGGTACTGCGCGCCTGTGGCATTGACCTTGGCAGCGAAGCTTTTGGTTGCGGTCGGCGAGATCGAACTCATGTCGATCACCACCTTGTTCGGGCCCAGGCCTACGGCAATACCGTCGGCGCGGAACAGCACGTCGTCGACCTGCGGGGTATCGGGCACCATGATGATGATGAACTCTGCTTCCTGGGCCACTTCTTTCGGGTTGGCCAGCGCGACAGCGCCTGCAGCGATCAAGTCAGCCGGGGCCGGGTCGTGGTGTGCGGAAAGGAACAGACTGTGACCGGCTTTTTGCAGGTTCAGTGCCATTGGGAGGCCCATGATGCCGGTGCCGATAAATCCGATTTTTGCCATGAGAGTTGTCCTCGTTTATCAAGAATTCCGATCCCTGTGGGAGCAGGCAAGGCTGCTCCCACAGATTTTTTTTCAAATCAAATTATGGGTTTTCAACCAGCCCAGCCCGGCTTCAGTGTTGGTCAGCGGCTTGTATTCACAGCCGACCCAGCCTTGATAGCCGATGCGGTCCAGGTGTTCGAATAAAAAGTGGTAGTTGATCTCGCCGGTGCCCGGTTCATTACGCCCGGGGTTGTCGGCCAGCTGGATGTGATTGATCACTGGCAGGTTGCTGTCCATGGTCCGGGCCAGATCGCCCTCCATGATTTGCATGTGATAGATGTCGTATTGCAGGAGCAGGTTGCTGCTACCGACTTTGTCGCGGATCGCCAGCGCTTGAGCGGTGGTGTTCAGGTAAAAGCCGGGGATGTCGCGGGTGTTGATCATTTCCATGACCAGCTTGATGCCTGCGGCTTGCAGCGTGTCGGCGGCGTACTTGAGGTTGTCGACAAACGTAGCTTCCACGGTGGCGTCATCGACGCCTTGCGGACGGATGCCGGCCAGGCAGTTGATCTGGGTATTGCCCAGTACGTGTGCGTAAGCGATGGCCAGACTGACCCCGGCGCGGAACTCCTCGACCCGGTCCGGGTGACAGGCAATTCCGCGTTCGCCCTTGGCCCAATCACCAGCGGGCAGATTGAACAGCACCTGTGTCAGGCCATGGGCATCGAGTTTCGCCTTGATCTCTGCAGAGTTGAATTCATAAGGAAACAGGTATTCGACGCCGCTGAAACCCGCATCGGCAGCGGCCTTGAAGCGGTCAAGAAAGTCCCGCTCGGTAAACAACATGGACAGGTTGGCTGCGAAACGCGGCATATAGGTCTCCTGTAAAGGTGGGAGGGCGCAGTTCCCACGCGGAGCATGGGAAGCGACAACGTTCATGTGATCAGTCCAGCATCGAAATCGCTGTCGGGGCGTCGCTGCCGACCAGGGCCAGGTCTTCGAATTCGTTGATGGCGTTGATCTCGGTGCCCATGGAAATATTGGTCACGCGCTCAAGAATGATCTCGACGATCACCGGCACTTTGAACTCTACGAGCATTTTTTCGGCCTGCCGCAGGGCGTCCTGGATCTTGCCTGGTTCGAACACCCGCAGCGCTTTGCAACCCAGGCCTTCAGCCACGGCCACATGGTCAACGCCATAGCCCTTGAGCTCTGGCGCATTGATGTTCTCGAAGGCCAGTTGCACGCAGTAATCCATTTCGAAACCACGCTGAGACTGACGAATCAGCCCCAGGTAAGAGTTGTTCACCACCACATGGATGTACGGCAGGTTGAACTGCGCGCCGACGGCCAGCTCTTCGATCATGAACTGGAAATCGTAATCGCCGGACAAGGCGACGACCTTGCGTGTCGGGTCGGCTTTGACCACGCCCAGCGCGGCGGGAATGGTCCAGCCCAAAGGTCCGGCCTGACCACAGTTGATCCAGTGGCGCGGCTTGTAAACGTGGAGGAACTGCGCGCCGGCAATCTGCGACAGCCCGATCGTGCTGACATAGCAGGTGTCCTTTCCGAACACCTGGTTCATCTCTTCGTACACCCGTTGCGGCTTGACCGGCACGTTATCGAAGTGGGTCTTGCGGTGCAGGGTGCGTTTGCGTTCCTGGCAGTCGGCAAGCCAGGCGCTGCGATCCTTGAGTTTGCCAGCGGCTTTCCATTCTCGGGCCACTTCAAGGAACATCTTCAGCGCTGAACCCGCATCGGAAACAATGCCCAGGTCCGGGTTGAATACGCGGCCAATCTGGGTCGGTTCGATGTCGACATGGATGAAGCGTCGACCTTCGGTGTAGACCTCTACCGAGCCCGTATGACGGTTGGCCCAGCGGTTGCCGACGCCCAGGACCACATCGGACTTGAGCATTGTCGCGTTGCCATAACGGTGGGAGGTTTGCAGGCCGACCATACCCACCATCAGCGGGTGGTCATCGGCAATGCAGCCCCAGCCCATCAGGGTTGGAATGACTGGGATACCGGTTAGTTCGGCGAATTCTACCAACAGTTCGGAGGCATCGGCGTTGATCACCCCGCCGCCACACACCAGCAGCGGGCGTTCGGCCTGATCGAGCAGGGCCAGGGCCTTTTCGATCTGCACGCGGTTGGCCGCTGGTTTGTTCAGCGGTAACGGTTGGTAAGCGTCGATATCGAATTCGATCTCGGCCATCTGCACGTCGAACGGCAGATCGATCAACACGGGGCCAGGGCGGCCGGAGCGCATTTCGTAGAAGGCTTTCTGGAAGGCGTACGGCACCTGACCGGGTTCGAGCACGGTGGTCGCCCATTTGGTCACAGGCTTGACGATGCTGGTGATGTCCACCGCTTGGAAGTCTTCTTTGTGCATTCGCGCCCGAGGTGCCTGACCGGTGATGCACAGAATCGGGATTGAGTCGGCCGAGGCACTGTAGAGGCCTGTGACCATGTCTGTGCCTGCCGGACCGGAGGTGCCGATGCACACGCCGATGTTGCCAGCTTTGGTCCGGGTGTAGCCCTCGGCCATGTGCGAGGCGCCTTCAACGTGGCGGGCGAGGACGTGATCGATGCCGCCGAGTTTATTCAGCGCGGCATAGAGCGGGTTGATCGCCGCCCCTGGAATACCAAACGCGGTGACGACGCCTTCGCGGCGCATCACCAAAACGGCGGCTTCGATTGCTCTCATTTTGCTCATGTTTTGTGCCTCGTTGTTTTTGTAATTGTATACAATTTGCTTTCGGCGGAGTTTATTCACGGTAAGGCTAATCGGTCAATCCATTTTTTTGATGGACTGTGTTCAGCCAGGAAAAGGCGTTAGCGAGGATTTTTCAAGATTTGGCGGATTTTATAGAATTTATCGTATACAAAAATACTGATTATTGTGTTCTATTATTGCTCGATCATTGTTTCCATCACCTCAGGACGGCACACATGAACGTTTTAACCTTGAAGGTCGCAGTTAATCTGGTGAACCGAGCCATGGCGGCGGGGAGGGAGATCTCCGCAGCACCGCTGACCATCGCGGTACTCGATACCGGCGGTCACTTGATCACGTTGCAGCGCGAGGACGGGGCCAGTCTGTTGCGTCCACAGATCGCCATTGGCAAGGCTTGGGGCGCGGTGGCGCTGGGCAAGGGTTCGCGGTTATTGGCGCTGGATGCTCAGACGCGACCAGGTTTTATTTCGTCGCTGAATACCCTGGGGCAGGGCGCATTGGTCCCAGCGCCAGGCGGTGTGTTGATTCGCGATAAGCAGGGGGCCGTGATCGGCGCTATCGGTATCAGCGGCGACACGTCGGACATCGACGAGCAATGCGCGATCAGTGCGATAGAGGCGTTGGGGCTGGCGGCGGATGCGGGAGTGAGTGCGTAGGTTTGAGTGGTCAGATACATCGTCTTCGCTGCTCCCACAGTGGCTTGCAGATCATCTGTGGGAGCAGGCTTGCAACTACGCGTCCCGCTGCGAATAGCTTGACGCGGTCTTACTGATCCAGCTCACACCCTTTGAGCACCAAGCGGATGATGGTTTGCGCGGCGGCTTCGTAGTCGTTGTCGTCGAGTTTGGCTTTGCCGGTGACGGTGGAAATCTGCCAGTCGAAGTCGGCGTAGGTCTGGGTCGCGGCCCAAATGGTGAACATCAAATGGTGTGGGTCGAGCGGTGCGATCTGGCCGCTGTCGATCCAGGCCTGGATGCAGTCGATGTTATGTCGGGCCTGGCTGTTGAGCTGCTCGACCTGCTCGGCAGTCAGGTGCGGTGCGCCGTGCATGATCTCGCTGGCGAACACTTTCGAGGCGAACGGCAAGTCGCGTGAAATGCGGATCTTCGAGCGAATGTAACCACTCAGCACGTCAGCCGGCACGCCGTCGCGATTGAACGGCGTCGATGCCTGCAGGATCGGCTCGATAATGCTTTCGAGCACCTCGCGGTAGAGGTTGTCCTTGGATTTGAAGTAGTAGTAGACGTTGGGTTTGGGCAACCCGGCCTTGGCGGCGATATCGCTGGTCTTGCTGGCCGCGAAACCTTTGTCCGCAAACTCTTCGCTGGCTGCGCGCAAGATCAGTTCTTTGTTGCGCTCGCGAATGCTGCTCATAAACCAGAGGTTTCCTTGCCTGTTTTGGCGGTTGCGCATGGTAGCATCCGGCCTGCGGCAGGCTCAAGAATGCCCGGCAGGGCGCCTGGCGGGTGATACGGCTCGGGTAGCTGTCGCCGAGCTGAACAAATTCAAAGATGGTCGGCATTTCGGGCAGTCGCACTGCTAAAGTTCTACGCAGTAATGAGGCCATAGGCCATTTCCGATTTCCATGCGGCCGACATTCACATGCCGCTGCAGGGTCTCGATGTTGATCTGTTGTGGGTGAGAAACATTGATAAAGAGCAGGCGAAAGACGTTCGGTCTGGTGATCGGTGTTTTACTGTCATTTCTGTTAGTAATTGCGCTGCTTTTTTATCTGTTCGCTGGCAGGCCCAAGCAAAAACCTCCCGCGCCGGGTGAACCGGTGGCTGCGGTTGCAGTGAAGTTGCAGGATGTGCCCGTGTACATCGATGCCTTGGGCACGGTAACGCCGACGCGCAGCGTCACGGTTGTCACCCAGGTCGACGGGATTCTCGCATCAGTTGAATTCAAGGAAGGCCAGCACGTCAGCAAGGGCCAGGTCATCGCCCGTATCGACGACCGCGAACTCAAGGCCTTACTGGCACAAGCCAAGGGCGTGCTGGCCCACGATCAGGCGGTGCTGACCAACGCCCAGCGTGATCTGGCGCGTTTTCGTGAACTGATCAAAGTCGGCTCGACCAGTCAGCAAACCCTCGATACTCAGGCTTCCTTGGTGCAGCAACAACAGGGTACCGTCGACGCAGACCAGGGCAGCGTGCAAAACCTCCAGGTGCAGCTCAGCTATTGCACGATCACTTCACCGATCAATGGTGTAGTGGGATTGCGCCTGGTCGACCCCGGCAACTACGTCACCACCGGCACCACCACCGGTATCGCGGTCATCACCCAAATGACCCCAGCGACCGTCGTGTTCTCTGTGCCTGAAGATGACCTCGGCACCATCAACCAGTCCCTGACTCGGGGCGCGGTGACCGTGCTGGCGTATGACCGCAACAAGACCTTGCTGCTGGCCACCGGCAGCCTGTTGGCGCTGGACAATCAGGTTGATGTCAGCACCGGGACGATCAAGGTCAAGGCGCAGTTCGATGATTCGGGCGATAAGTTGTTTCCCAACCAGTTTGTCAACGCGCGGCTCAGGTCCGAGACGCTGAGTCAGACGCCGGTGGTGCCGACCCTGGCGATCCAGCACGGCAGCAAAGGTGACTTCGTGTTTGTGGTAGCTGGCGACAAAGCCAGCCTGCGTACGATCAAGGTTGGCCCGACGATGGGCGATGCCACGGCGATCCTGGATAACGGGCTCAAGATCGGGGAGCAGGTGATCACCGAGGGCGCGGACAAGCTGGACGATGGATCACCCGTGAAAGTGGTCGCTCAGTGAGGGGCCTCCAGCCATGAACATCTCACGCCCTTTCATCGAACGCCCCGTTGCCACCACCTTGATCATGATTGCGGTACTGCTGATGGGGTTGCTGGGTTATCACTTGCTCTCGATCTCGGCGTTGCCCGAGGTTGATTACCCGACCATTCAGGTGTTCACCCAATACACCGGGGCCAGCCCGGAAGTGGTCAGTTCCTCGATCACCGCACCCCTGGAGCGTCAACTCGGTGAGATGCCGGGCCTGAAGTCGATGAACTCGACCAGCTCCGACGGCGCCTCAGTGATCACCCTGCAATTCGATTTGTCGTTGTCGCTGGATATCGCCGAGCAAGAGGTGCAGGCGGCGATCAATGCCGCCGGCACTTTCCTGCCGAGCAATCTGCCGTACCCCCCGGTCTACAGCAAGGTCAATCCGGCGGACGCACCGGTTCTGACGTTATCGCTGACGTCCGATGTATTACCGCTGACCAAGATCGAAGACTTGGCCGATACCCGTCTGGCGCAGAAGATTTCGCAGATTGCCGGCGTGGGGCTGGTGACCATCAGTGGCGGCCAGCGCCCTGCGGTGCGCATCGAGGCCAATACCTCGGCGCTCAATAACCTCGGTCTGTCACTCGAAGACCTGCGTACATCGTTGGGTAATGCCAACGTGAACCAGGCCAAGGGCAACATCGATGGCAAGTTCCAGGCGTATTCGATTGGCGCCAACGACCAGTTGCAGTCTGCCGAGGAGTATCGCGATCTCGTGATCGCCTACAAGAACGGCGCGCCGATTCGTCTGGCGCAAATTGCCACGTCCATCCAGGGGGCAGAGAACCCCCGTCAGGCGGCCTGGACCAACAGCACGCCGTCGATTCTGCTGAACATCCAGCGCCAGCCCGGTGCCAACGTGATCGACGTTGTTGACCGGGTTCAGCAGTTGCTGCCCAAGCTACGCGCCAGTCTGCCCGCGACGCTCAAGGTCAGTGTCTTGACCGACCGGACCCAAACCATCCGGGCGTCGGTCACTGATGTGCAATACGAACTGGGCGTCGCGGTGCTGCTGGTAGTGATCGTGATTTTCATCTTCCTGCGCAACTTCGCGGCGACGATCATCCCGGCAGTGACGGTGCCACTGACCTTGGTCGGTACCTTGGCGGTGGCGTACGTATTGGGCTTTTCCCTGAACAACCTGACCTTGATGGCACTGACCATCGCCATCGGTTTTGTGGTCGATGACGCCATTGTGATGATCGAGAACATCACCCGCTATATCGAGGCCGGTGACACCCCGCTTGAAGCGGCGCTCAAAGGTTCGGAGCAGATCGGCTTCACCATTATTTCGCTGTCGATCGCCTTGATCGCCGTGATGATTCCGCTGCTGTTCATGGGTGATGTGGTGGGTCGGCTGTTTCGTGAATTTGCGATGACCGTGGCGGTGACCATCGTGATTTCTGCGCTGATCTCCCTGACCCTGACGCCGATGATGTGTGCAAGGATGCTCAAGGCCAAGCATGAAGAGCGTCGCGACGACTTCTTTGACCGGATCAACGGCTACTACGTGCGCGGCCTCGATTGGGTGCTGGCGCATCGCACCCTGACGTTGATCTCAATAGCGCTGACGGCACTGCTGACCCTGCTGATCATCGTGATCATGCCCAAGGGCTTTTTCCCTGAGCAGGATACCGGGCTGATTCAGGGCATTTCCCAGACCTCTCCGACCATTTCCTTTCAGCAGATGGTGATCCAGCAGCAGCGGCTGGCCGAGCGCGTTTTGCATGATCCTGCGGTCGCCAGCCTGTCCTCGTTCGTCGGCATCGACCAGACCAACCCGACCATCAATCAGGGCAACCTGCTGATCAACCTCAAGGACCGTGGGCAGCGCGACAGCAGTGCGGTGGTGATCCGGCGGTTGTCCGATGCCAATGCGGGTGACGCCGGTATTCGTCTGTACCTGCATGCGGTGCAGGATTTGACCCTGGACGCTACGGTGTCGACCACCAGCTACCGGCTCGGGTTGCAGGCGACTGACCCCGAACTCCTGGAACTATGGACCGGCAAGCTCCTGGCTGCGATCAAGAAGGACCCCATGTTCACCGATGTGCAAAGTCAGGCGTTGCAGTTCGGCAATCAGATCCAGCTGAACTTCGACCGCGCCACCGCTTCGCGACTGGGTGTCACGCCGCAGGCCATCGACGATGTGTTGTACGACGCGTTCGGCCAGCGGCAGGTGTCGACCATCTACACCCAGCTCAATCAGTATCACGTGGTCATGGCCACCGACCACCCGCCGCGTAACCTCGGCAACTTGTTGACCGGTTTGTACGTGACCACGGGCACTGGCGGGGTGGCGCCGCTGTCGAGCATGGCCACCCAGCAAGTGGTCCGCACTCCGATCACCATCAACCGATTGGGGCAGTTTCCCTACGCCGACGTGTCGTTCAACCTGGCACCCGGCCAGACGTTGGGCGCGGCGTTGACGCGGCTCAAGGACATTCAAACCACCGTCGGTCTGCCATTGAGCGTGCAGGCCTCGCTCGAAGGTGCGGCGGCGACTTTCCAGTCGTCATTGTCGAACCAGGTGTATCTGGTGGTGGCAGCGATTGTGGTGGTGTACCTGATGCTGGGGATCCTCTACGAAAGCTTCGTACACCCGGTGACGATTCTCTCGACCCTATTGTCGGCGGCACTCGGTGCGTTGCTGGCGCTGCTGATTACCGGAACCCAGTTCGACATCATCGGCCTGATCGGCATCGTATTGCTGATCGGGATCGTGATGAAAAACGGGATCATGATGGTCGACTTCGCCCTCGAATTGGAACGAAAGGGCGGGTTAGGCCCGGTAGAGGCGATTCGACAGGCTGCGGAACTGCGCTTTCGGCCGATCCTGATGACCAGCATGGCCTCACTGTTCGGCGCGGTGCCGCTGGCGTTGGGTACCGGTATCGGTTCCGAACTGCGCCATCCGTTGGGGATCGCGATCATCGGTGGTCTGTTGCTGAGCCAGTTGCTGACGTTGTTTTCCACGCCGGTGATTTTTCTCGCCATGCATGAGCTGGAGCGTCGATTCACTGGTCGCCGCGCTGACGCCAATGGGTCTCGCACCGACGCCATGGGTCCTGGCTTTGAAGCGGCGGACGAGCCGCAATGAACCTCAGCGCGCCGTTTATCCACCGCCCTATCGCCACCACCTTGCTGGCGGTGGGGCTGGCGTTGTTTGGCGTGCTGGCGTTCATGTTGTTGCCGGTGGCGCCGTTGCCCGAGGTGGACTTTCCGTCCATTAGCGTGCGTGCTTCGTTGCCCGGTGCCGCCCCGAGCACCGTGGCCACTTCGGTGGCGACCCCGCTGGAACGCCAGTTCGGGCAGATTGCCGGGGTCACCCAGATGACCTCCGTCAGCACCTTGGGCTCGACCCGGATCACCCTGCAGTTCGACTTGAATCGTGACATCGATGGCGCTGCTCGCGATGTCCAGGCGGCGATCAATGCGGCACGGACCAACCTGCCCAGCGACTTGGCGGGTAACCCGACCTACCGCAAGGTCAACCCGGCCGATTCGCCGATCATGATTATCAGCCTGACGTCAGAGACCGCCACGCCTGGGCAAATGTACGACGTGGCCTCGACCTTGCTGGAGCAAAAGCTGCTACAGACAACGGGCATCGGTGACGTCACGGTGGGCGGCGGCGCGTTGCCGGCGGTGCGCATCGAACTGAACCCGGATCGGCTCAACCATTACGGGGTCAGCCTGGAACAAGTGCGGGGGGTAGTCGCCGCCTCTAACGCCAATTTGCCCAAGGGTGCGGTGGCCGTGGGTGATCAGTCGTTCGGCATTAACGCCAACGACATGCTCTTCAGCATGCACGACTACGAACCGCTGGTGGTGAAGCAGAGCAACGGCGATCTGGTACACATCGCTGACCTGGGTTATGTGCGTGAAGACGTCGAAGACCTGCGTAACTTCGGGCTGTCCAACGGCAAGCCGGGGGTGTTGCTGGTGGTATTCAAGCAGCCGGGGGCCAACGTGATCGAGGCGGTGGATGCAGTGAAGGCTGAACTGCCGTTTCTGCAAAACTCGATTCCCGCGACGATCAAAATCAAGCTGTTGATGGACCGCACCACCACCATTCGCGCCTCGTTGCATGATGTAGAACTGTCGCTGATAGCGTCGATCCTGCTGGTCACCCTGGTGACCTTCCTGTTCTTTCGTGACTGGCGCAGCACCGTGATTCCGGCCGTGGTGGTGCCGCTGTCGTTGTTGGGGACGTTCGGCGCGATGTACTTCCTCGGCTATAGCCTCAATAACCTGTCGTTGATGGCGCTGACGATCTCCACCGGTTTTGTCGTCGACGACGCCATCGTGGTGGTCGAGAACATCATGCGCCATCTGGAGAGGGGCGAATCGCGAGTACAGGCCGCGCTGGCGGGTGCGCGCGAAGTAGGATTTACCGTGCTGACCATCAGCGTTTCGCTGGTCGCGGTGTTCATCCCGCTGCTGTTGATGGGCGGCATCGTCGGGCGCTTGTTTCGCGAGTTTTCGATTTCGCTGTCGGTGGCGATCGTGATTTCCATGCTGGTGTCCTTGACGGTGACACCGATGCTGGCCAGCGTTCTGTTGCGCCCTCCGTCGGAGATTGTGAAGGACGAAGAGCATCCCGACTCGATCTTCCATCGATTTTACGACCGAACCCTGGGCTGGGTGATCGAGCACTCACTGCTCATGGGCTTTACCACGGTGTTGATTATCATTTTGGCGGGGGTACTGTTTGTGCTGGTGCCCAAGGGTTTCTTTCCCCAGGAAGACACCGGGCGCTTGCAGGGCAGCATCGTTGCTGCGCAGGGTATTTCATACGCCGAGATGCAAAAATCCTTTCAGGCGATCAACGAGAAAGTCACGCATAACCCTAACGTCGCCACCGTGGGTGGTTTTGTCGGCGGTGGCGGCGGCGGAGGGGGCGCAGTCAACAGTGCGCAGTTGTTCGTCACTCTCAAACCGCCGGGGGAACGCACGGACAGCGCCGATCAGGTTATCGCGCAGATTCGCCGGACACTGGGCAGCATGCCGGGCACACGCCTGTATTTGCAGTCGGCCCAGGACATCACGGTAGGCGGGCGCCAGAGTGGCGCGCAATATCAGTACACCATGACCGCCGATGATCAGGATATGCTGGATCTCTGGGTGCCCAAGGTGGTGGAGGCGCTGCATAAGTTGCCGCAACTGACCGACCTCAATACCGATCAGCAGGACAACAGCTTGCTGGCTAATCTCAAGATCAATCGCGACGCAGCGGCCAGGCTGGGCGTTGATATTTCGGCGGTCGATCAGACCTTGTACGACGCGTTCGGTCAGCGCCAGGTGTCGACCATCTACCGTTCCGCCAACCAATACCACGTGGTGATGGAGATCGCGCCACCGTACTGGCACGACCCCGAGTCGCTCAAGGCAATCTACGTCCCGGTCGGCACAGTGGCTGCGCCTAAGGGGAAGGGGAGCAGTCCGGCGCCGACGCTGTCGCCAACGGCCAACCCGAAACTGGTCCCACTGTCGGCGATTGCCAACTATGAAGTCGACCGGACGGCGATCTCCATCAGCCATCAGGGCACTTTCCCGGCCGTGACGGCGTCGTTCAACCTCGCGCCCGGCACCTCCATTGGTCAAGCCACGGCGCTGGTAGACAATGCGGTGGCGCAGTTGCGGATGCCGGCCAGCGTGGTGGGCCAGTTCGCCGGCACCGCCCAAGTGTTCCAGAGTTCGGTGGCCAGTGAACCGTTGTTGATTGTCGCGGCGTTTCTGTCGGTGTACATCGTGCTGGGCATCCTCTACGAGAATTTGATGCACCCGCTGACCATTCTTTCGACCCTGCCTTCCGCTGGCGTTGGCGCGTTGATCGCGTTGCTGCTGACCGGCACTGAGCTGTCGATCATTGCGCTGGTTGGGGTCATTCTGTTGATTGGCATCGTGAAGAAGAACGCGATCATGATGATCGACTTCGCGATCACTGAAAGAAAAGAACGGGGCGCCAGCGCGCAGGACGCGATTCGTCGCGCCTGCCTGATCCGCTTCCGGCCGATCATGATGACCACCATGGCGGCCATTCTGGGTGCGTTGCCACTGGTGTTGGGCAGCGGTTATGGCTCGGAACTGCGCCGACCGCTGGGTATTTCGATCATCGGCGGCCTACTGTTCAGTCAGATGCTGACGCTGTACACCACGCCGGTGATTTACCTTTGGCTCGACCGGGCGTCCCAGCGCTTGGGTCGACGCAGCAAGGAGACATAAATGCTGATCTTCGAATGTCATAGAGGACTGCGGCTCTGGACGCCCTTGGCACTGGCGATCAGCCTGACGCTCGGCGGCTGCATGGTCGGCCCTGATTATCAGAAGCCTGCGATTGAGTTGCCGATGTCATTCAAGGAAGGCGCGCAATGGCAGCGTGCCGCCGCCAATCCACAAGGTGCGCTGGACAGCCAGTGGTGGCTGGACTATCACGATGCGACCCTGAATGACCTGATTGCACGTTCGGCCAGGGCCAACCAGTCGATCATTGGCGCTGAAGCGGCCTATCGCCTGGCACAGGCACAAGTCGCGTCGAGTCGCGCCAGCCTGTGGCCGACAGTGGGTGTCGGGTTGTCCGGTTCACGCGGCTCCAGGTCCAGCTCCAGCTCGGGTTTAGGAACCAGCACGGGCACGGTCACGTCCGGCAGTGGGTCGAGCAGTGCTACGGGCGGTGTCGTGCAGAGTGTAAGCGCCACGTTGAGTGCCAGTTGGGAACCCGACTTGTGGGGGGCAGTACGGCGCGGGATCGAGTCGAGCAGTGCTTCGGCGCAGGCCTCCGACGCGCTGCTCGCTGGCGTGCGCCTGTCGATCAGTGCCAGCGTGGCCACCAACTATTTCGGCGTGCGCCAACTGGATATCGACGTACGGCTGCTGGAGCAACAACAACGCATCAATCAGCGACTTCTCGACATGATTCAGGTCGAGTTCGTGCAGGGCACAGCGTCCAACGACCAGCTCCTGATTGCGCAGGATCAGCTGACCACAGTAGTTGCGGCCTTGCAGACCTCGCAACGCTCGCGTGAGCAATTTGAACACGCACTGGCGGTGTTGGTGGGTGTGTCACCTACAGAGTTCACCCTCGCGCCCGTTGCAGACTTCACCTTCGCAATGCCAAGACCGCCGCTGAGCTTGCCATCGACGCTGTTACAACGTCGGCCCGATGTGGTGGCCGCCGAACGTGCCGCCGCAGCCGCCAACGCACGGATCGGCGTCGCCAAGGCAGTGTTCTTCCCCACCCTGGACCTGAGTGCCCAGCTCGGTTATCGCAGCAGTGCCTTGGGCGGCTTATTCTCCCTGCCGAATCGAATCTGGACCCTGGGCCCTGCACTGGCCGAGACGATTTTCGACGGGGGTGCGCGCGAGGCTGCCGTACAACAGGCTCGGGCCAGCTACGACCAGGATGCGGCCAGCTACAGAGGCACGGTACTGGGCGCCTTGCAGAACGTTGAGGACAACCTGTCCGCAATCAATCACCTGCAACAACAGGCCGATGCTTTCCAGCAGATCTACCAGCGCAATCAGCAATTATTCGGCAGCCAAGAGGCCCAGCAAAAGGCCGGCACCGTCAGCGAGCAAGGGGTGCTGACCCAACAACTGATCTTGCTCCAGACCGAGCAGAACCTGCGCGATACCCAGGGGCTACTCAGCCAGGGCAGCGTAGCGCTGATACAAAGCCTGGGCGGTGGCTGGCAGCAGAATGAAAAGACCGTGTCCGAACAATGAGGCCGCGCCCCACGCGGGCGCGCGGATTGAAACCTCTCTTTTAAATGATTATTTTCTGACGTAGTAGATCAACTGTGGGAGCAGGCTTGCCTGCGAATCGGTCCGGGGTCGCGTCCGACCGTAGCAGTCGCAAAATGGCCGAATTCACCACCGCATGAAGGTCCTCCGGCCCTTTTTTGCAGGTATTTGGTTCACTCTGAATGCCCGTGGGAGCAGGCTTGCAACTACGCGTCCCGCCGCGAAAGCGTTGGATCAGGCTCAAATATTCTGCAAGTCATGACGCTCTTCTTTACACGACGGGCCTCTTCGCAGGCAAGCCTGCTCCCACAGTTGATCTCCTATCAAAAAATCTGTAACTAATTGAAAGATAAATAAAATTTTAAGATAAACGCTGATCCCTAATGAAATGGTTACCCCCGCCTACCCAGTGAACGCTCACTAAGCTTTCACTGGGTATCTATCGGAGACCATTTTCATGAAACCCGCAGCGATCGTCAGCATTGACTTGGGAAAGCAGAGTTTTCACGTGGTTGCTCACGACAACGAGGGACATGAGCTTCATCGCAAAAAGCTCAGCCGCGCGGCCTATCCCAAATATTTTGCCAATCTTCCACCTTGCACTGTCGCGATGGAAGCGTGCGGCGGGGCTCACTTCATGGCTCGGGAGATGATCAGGTTTGGGCATGAACCCAAGCTGATTGCGGCCCAGCATGTGCGCCCTTACGTCAAAAGTAACAAAAACGATTTCGCCGATGCCGAAGGCATTTGCGAAGCCGCCACTCGGCCCAGCATGCGATTTGTGGCACCCAAGTCCGAAGCGCAGCAAGCTCTGGCCATGCTCAATTCAGTGCGCGACTCTTTCATCAAAGACCGTACAGCCACCGTCAACTGTATCCACGCCGCGCTTCTGGAAGTTGGTATCGGCTTGACTCCAAGTTTCAAAGCCATCAGGGAATTACCCGTTTTACTCGAAACCTGCGCCTTCTCACCGCTGATCAAAACGGTGTTGATGGACCTGCATAGCCACTTCACTTACCTGGACCAAAAGGTCAAGGCGATGGACCGTCAAGTCGAATGCCAGGCCGCCGAAGATGATCTGGCCCGCCGTTTGATGACGATTCCATGCATCGGTCCGATCACCTCCAGCGTCCTGGCTGCCGAGTTGGGCAGCGGCCTTCAGTTCAAGTGTGGGCGTGACTATGCGGCCTCGATAGGGCTTGTCCCCAAGCAGCACACCACCGGAGGCAAGGCGGTGCTGCTAGGCATCAGCAAGCGCGGCGATAGAAATCAGAGGCGTCTGTTGATCCAGTGTGCTCGGATCTACTTGATAACGCTGGATCGACAGACGGGCCCACTGGCGGATTGGGTCCGCCAACTGCTGAGCCGACATCATTCAAATAAGGTGGTTTGCGCCTTGGCCAACAAAATGGCACGTATCGCTTGGGCGATTGCCGCAAACCACAGTGAATTCGATGCAGGGCCAAGCGCTATGGCCGCCTGACCCTGCTGTCACCCAAGCACCACCCACCTGGTTTTGCCCTAATGAGGACCGTCGGGCGCGATTTTCATCGAGGCGCAGGCATATACCCAGACGCTGGATAGATGAACGCAAGCCTTCCATTCATCGAATTCAGTATTGCAGAAAAGGGGGTAACCATAGATGGAGCTGACTTGTCTGCGAATCGGTCCGGGGTCGCGCCCGACCGCAGCAGTCGTAAAATGGCTGACTTCACCACCGCATGAAGGTCCTCCGGCCCTTTTCGCAGACAAGTCAGCTTCCACAGTAGGTGTGCATTCACCTCGAAGTCTGAGCTGGCTTCAATCCTGTGGAAGCGAAGGCGGTCGATCAGAACATTACTTTGACCAACAGGCTGGCGGTGTTCTGGTCGGTATCGAAATCGGTGCTGCTTTCGATCCCGTATTTGTTTTTCCAGTAGTCGTACTCGACACCGACATAGAGCTGCTTCTCACCCATGTTCATCGCCTTGCCCAGGTCGTATTTGATCTGCGGGTTGAAGTGCAGGTTGGCGTGGTAGGTGCCTTGCGCGGTTTTGTCGTTGCTCACCACCCAGTCCATGTAACCATCGATCAGGATGTCCGAGCCGCGCACGGGGATGGTGTAAGACCAGACGGGCGTGATCTGCCACACGTTATTGCCCGGGCGATCGTCGTTGGGATGGCGCTGGTAGAAGTTCAGCTGGAAGTAGTCGAAACCGGGGATCGCCAGGTCGAAGCCTGGACCGATCAGGTAAGACTTGACGTCGCCCTTGCCGAACTCATAAGTCAACGCCAGCAGCACATCTTTGACCGGGCCGAATTCGAACTTGCGATCAAAAATTTTGCCCATCGAGAGGCGGGGGCTGAACTCACCGTAAACGCCGTACTTACCGTTTTGGGGGTCCCCCTTGCCGCTGTAGTAGGTGTTGTCGACAAACAGAAAGTTGTCGCCGTACTTCCAGCTATCGGCATGCTCGAAGGTGATGGTCTGTTGTGTTTCAGGGTTGACGGTGTAGTTCTGGCCATACAGATACGTGAGGCTGTTGCTCTGCCATTGCACAAGGTCGCCGGCTAGGGTCTGGTCGGCTGCCAGTAGGCTGCCAACAACGATCAGGCTGGAAAAAAAACGGGTCATGCGGGTTGCTCCCAGGGGTAAGTGGCTCGGTTTTTTACGCGCAGCGCTCTGTAGTGGCGCCTTGTTTTGGTGCTTTAAAGTTGCCTGTTTGATCAGTTTTTATAGGTGTGCAAGCACTGGGCCAAGGCCTTGGAAAAAGGCGAAAAAGCCCCGCCGACCGCACTGAAAACAGTCGGTTAGGGTGATTTTCTGGCATGACTCATCGATCTGCTGGTGGATGGAATATCTGTCCATCCAGTCAGCTATGTTCAGGCAGGTTTTTTTGCCCCTGATTTGAGCGGCGGCGGAGAATATGGGTTCAGGTCGCGCCGCTCAAGTGTCCTGGGTCAATCGATCAGTGCAGGTGCGCGGGCTTGGTCATGGCCCGGCGCTCGGCGCCACCCAATACGTTGAACAACACGTTCAACAGCACTGCACTGAGCGTGGCCAGGGCGATGCCGCTGTGGGTGATCGGCCCCATCCATAACGGCAGGTGGGCGAAGAACTCCGGACGTACCACCGGGATCAAGCCCATGCCAATGCTGACCGCCACCAGTAACTGGTTGCGACGGTCACCGATATCGGCTTCCTGCAAGATCTTGATCCCGGTCGCGGCAACCATGCCGAACATGGCGACAGCGGCGCCGCCCAGGACAGCTGGCGGGATTGAGGCAACCAGAAAGGCCGCTTTGGGCAGCAGGCTCAAACTGATCAGAAAGCCGCCCGCGACCACCGTGACGTAACGGCAGCGCACGCCAGTCATCTGCACGAGGCCGATGTTCTGGGCGAAGGACGAGTGGGTGAAGGTGTTGAGAAAACCGGCGAGGAGGGAGGCCGCCGCGTCGCACAAAAGGCCGCGCCGTAGCATGCCCGGCGTGACTTCGCGGTCGGTGATTTTGCCCAGCGCGAGGAACATGCCGGTGGACTCGACGAAGATGATCACCACCACCAGGCACATGGACAGAATGGGCGCGAGGTGGAATTGCGGCATACCGAAGTGCAGTGGCGTGACCACCCTGACCCACGGTGCTTGAGCCAGGCCGCTGAGGTCGACCATGCCGATCAGGCCTGACAGGAGGTAACCCAGGCCCATGCCGATCAGCACCGAGATATTGACCCAGAAGCCACGCATGAAACGGTTGATCAGCAGAATGGTCACCAGCACCAGTGCGGCCACTGCCAGGTAGATTGGATCACCGAAACTCACGGCCTTGCTGCCGCCACCGGCCCAGTTCACAGCGACCGGGAATAGCGACAAACCGATGGAGGTGATCACCGTGCCGGTCACCAGGGGCGGAAAGAAACGCACGATTTTCGACATGAACGGCGCAATCAGCATCCCGAAAAAACCAGCGGCGATGGTCGCACCGAAGATCCCGGTCAAACCGACGCCAGGCATTCCGGCCATCGCCACCATGCTGCCGACGGCGGCAAAGCTGGCGCCCATCATGATTGGCATGCGAATGCCCAAAGGGCCGACGCCCAGCGATTGCACGACCGTGGCAATACCCGCGACCAGCAGGTCGGCGTTGATCAAAAAGGCGATTTCTTCGCGGGACAATCCCGCAGCCTGGCCGATAATTAGCGGCACCGCGACGGCACCGCCGTACATCAGCAAGACGTGTTGCAGGCCTACCAGAATCATTTGCAGCAATGGCAATGGCAGGGGCTGGCGTGGCGGCGCAGCGGGAATGCGCGCTTGATTTGACTCGGACATGCAACACCTCGGATTTTGTTTTTATTGTGGTGTGGCCAGTCAGGCTGACCTGAATCTCTCAAAACTGCTTCGCAGGCAAGCCTGCTCCCACAGGGGTACGCGCCATCTGTGGGAGCAGGCTTGCCTGCGAATGGCTTTACTCAGTTGGTCTGCGCCCCCTTGTCGATCCACGCGCCGATCAGGTCACGTTCCTGTTGGGTCATCTGGGTGATATTACCCAGCGGCATGATCTGCGAAATCACGGCCTGGGCCTGGATACGCGGGGCCAGTTGCTGGATTTGCTGCGGGGTATCGAACATCACGCCGGCGGGCGCCACGCTGAACAGCGGGCTGGTCGGCTTGGCCGAATGGCACACGGCGCAACGTTCCTGGATCACGCTGTGAACCTTGCTGAACTCGACGCCGGCGCGTGCTGCAGAGGCTTCCTCGGTCGATAGCTGCGAAGGGCCCGTGACATACGCCAGGCAGATCATGCCCAACGCAGCAACGGGCAGGGTCCAGGCAAATTTGTGGCTGTTGTGGCGGGTGTTGAAGTAATGGCGAACCAGAACGGCCAGTACCGCTATCCCGGCGAGGATCAGCCAGTTGTATTGGCTGCCGTAAGTGCTCGGGAAGTGGTTGCTGATCATGATGAACAGCACGGGCAGGGTGAAGTAGTTGTTGTGCCGGGAACGCAGCAAACCTTTGGCGGGCAGGCTGGGGTCTGGCGTGCGGTTTTCGGCGATGGCGGCCACCAATGCGCGCTGGGCGGGCATGATGATGCGGAACACGTTACCGACCATGATCGTGCCGATGATGGCGCCCACATGCAGGTACGCGCCGCGACCGCTGAACACTTTGCTGAAGCCGAACGCGGCGCCAATCAGCAGCACGAACAGGATCAGGCCGAGCAGGGCGGGGCGCTTGCCCAGTGGCGAGTCGCACAGTACGTCATAGATGAACCAGCCAGCGATCAGCGAACCGATCCCGATGGCGATGCCTTCAAGGCCCGAAAGACTGCTGCCAGGGGCGAGCAAATAAAGCGTCGGGTTGGAGTAGAACACCACGCACAGCAGCGCGACGCCGGACATCCAGGTGAAATAGGCCTCCCATTTGAACCAGTGCAGGTTGTCGGGCATGGTGGGGGGGGCGAGTTTGTATTTTTCCAGGTGGTAGATGCCGCCACCATGGATGGCCCATAAATCGCCAGCCAGGCCCTCACGCGGGTTGACCCGGTTGAGGTTGTTTTCCAGCCAGACGAAATAAAACGAGGCCCCGATCCAGGCCACACCGGTAATCATATGAACCCAGCGCACGCTTAGGTTCAGCCATTCCATCAGATGTGCTTCCACAGTATTGACCTCTTGCCTGTCACCACTTACGGGCGCTCAGACCTTTCTTGTTGGTGGGGGTCGAGGAACAGACACTGGTCCTCATCGAAAAAATGCTCATCGCAGTTATTGCCAGTTCCACTGCGATCAACCACCAGGAAATCATCCCGCTTTTCGATCGTCAGCACCGGGTGGTGCCAAACGCCGCGATGGTAATTAATGCCCTGCCTGCCATTGCTGACGAAGGCGCGGACCAACTCTGATTCAGGTTCATCGCCAAGGGGCGCGACCACGATCAGAAAGGGGTTGCCGAGCAGCGGTATGAACGCCTGACTGCCCAGCGGATGTCGTTCCAGCATGCGCACGGTCAGTGGCATCTGCAGCGCCTCGGCGCGGAAGATGCTGATGATCGCCTTGTCATCCGGCGTGGCGGTTTCAACCTCGGCCAGACGATGAAAACGCATGGTCGAGCCGTTGTTGATCATGAAGTGCACGCTGCCATCGGTTTCAATCACGTCACCGAAGGGGGCGAACGCTTCTTTGGTCAGGGGCTCGATCATTAGTGTTCGCATTTGGATTCTTCTGTCTTCAAATTCGATGTCGTCGGTTCAATCGATTCGCAGCGGGACGCGTAGTTGCAAGCCTGCTCCCACAGTGTATGCATTCCCCTGTGGGAGCAGGCTTGCCTGCGAAAAGGTCCACGCTATTTCGCGACTTTACCCAGTACACGAAGGCGACTCACGCCCCCATCCGGGAATACGTTCAACCGGATGTGGGTAATCGGGCCCAAGGCTTTGATTTGCTCGGCGAACGTGTGTTCGGCGTGCATTTCCAGTTTCTGGGCTGGCAGCAGTTCGCGCCAGAACAAGCTCTGGGTTTCGATCTGGTTGTCCGTGCCGCCTTTGACGAACGCGGCCTGAATCGAACAGGTGTCCGGGTAGTTGCCCTTGAAGTGCAAGGTGTCGACGATGACTTTTTCGATCTCGCCGGCATGACCCAGCGCGACGATCACCCAGTCATTGCCTGGCGTACGGCGACGCGCGGTTTCCCAGCCGTCGCCCATGTTGATCCCACGGCCTGGGTTCAGGATGTTGCTCATGCGGCCGAAGTGTTCGTCGGAGCAGGCCAGCGCCCGGCCGCCATTGAGTGCGGCAGCGAGGTCGAGTTGTTCGTTATCACCCACCGCCGACCAATCGCGGAATGGCACGCCGTACACACGCAGACGTGCAACGCCGCCGTCGGGGTAGATGTTGAAGCGCAAGTGGCTGAACGCCTGATCATTGCTGATCTCGTGGAAGTGGTGGCTATTACCTTGCAACTCGACGGCTGACAGCACTTCAGTCCACGGGGTGTTTTCGTCCGGCTCGCCAGTGGTCAGGAAGCACGCTTCCAACGAGGCCGAGGGCGGAAAGTTGCCGGTGAAGAATGAGGTGTCGATGTCCACACCCTTGATCGAGCCAGGCACGCCCAGGCGGATCACGGCACTGTCATACCCTTCGAAGCGCTTGCGGCGGGACTCCCAGCCGTCCATCCACTTGCCGTTGTCATCGAACACGCCCTCTTTCCAGACGGCCGGGGTCGGCTGGAACAGGCGGTTGGCGTCGGCGAACCAGTCATCGGTAACCGAGATGATTTTGGTGCCCAGACGGGCATCGGCCAGGTTGACGAACTTCTCGAACGGTGCGGCGTAAGCTTTCATTGTTCTTGTCTGCCTTTGCAAAAATTGGCGTGGGATAGGGCGATTACAGGTGCTGCAAGCGGAACATCGCGATCGTGTTGATTTCCGCCAGCGCGCAGGCGAACTCGGTGTCGACCGGGTTATGAATGCGCGTTTCGAAAGCGGCGAGGATCTGATGCCGGTCACTGCCTTTCACCGCCATGATGAAGGGGAACGCGAACGTGGCCTTGTAGGCGTCGTTCAGCTCGGTGAAGCGCTGAAACTCTTCGGCCGTGCATTGGTGGATACCGGCGCCTGCTTGCTCGTGCGTGCTGGCTTCGGTCAGTTGGCCTTGCACGGCGGCTTTGCCGGCAAGGTCCGGGTGGGCGTTGATCAAGGCCAGTTGCCGGGCATGATCAGCGCTCAACAGGATGTCGCTCATACGGGCATGCAGGGTTTCGATCTGGTCCAGGTCTGTGCCTTGGCCCAGGTCGTAGGCCTGCTCGGCTACCCAGGGTGAATGCTCGTAGATGTCAGCGAAGGCGGCGACGAACGCTTCACGGCTCAAGGACGATGGCGTGAGTGTCTGAAAGCGGCTCATAGCGTGTTCTCGGCTTTCTGATAAGGATGTTCGGTGTGCCAGTGCCGGGCGATATCGACGCGACGGCTGAACCAGACCTGCTCGTGCCCTTTGGCGTACTCGATAAAGCGCTTGAGCGCCGCCAGCCGCGCCGGGCGCCCGATCAGCCGACAGTGCAGGCCGATAGAGAGCATTTTTGGCGCCTCGGTACCTTCGGCGTACAACACGTCGAATGCATCCTTGAGGTACTGGAAAAACTGATCGCCATTGTTGAAGCCCTGGGCCTGGGTGAAGCGCATGTCGTTGGTGTCCAGGGTGTAAGGAATCACCAGGTGCGGCTTGCCGGTGGGGTTGTTCGGTTCCCAGTAGGGCAGGTCGTCGTCATAGGTATCGGAGTCGTAGAGAAAGCCGCCTTCCTCCATCACCAGGCGACGGGTATTGGGCCCGGTACGGCCTGTGTACCAGCCCAGCGGGCGTTCGCCGGTGATCTCGGTGAGGATGCGAATCGCCTCAAGCATGTGTTCGCGCTCTTGGGCCTCATCCATGTACTGGTAGTCGATCCAGCGGTAACCGTGGCTGCAGATTTCGTGACCGGCCGCGACCATGGTACGGATCACTTCCGGGTAACGCTGCGCGGCCATGGCCACGGCAAAAACCGTCAGCGGGATATCGAATGCCTTGAACAGCTTGAGCACGCGCCATACGCCGGCACGGCTGCCGTATTCGTAGAGCGATTCCATGCTCATGTTGCGCTCGCCCTGCAGTGGTTGGGCGGACACCATCTCTGACAGGAACGATTCGGATTCTTTATCGCCGTGCAGAATATTGCGCTCGCCGCCTTCTTCGTAATTGAGCACGAAAGACAACGCGATACGGGCATTTCCCGGCCAGTGGGGATGGGGCGGGTTGCTGCCGTATCCGATCAGGTCCCGTGGGTAGTCAGCGCTCACTGCGGTCTTCCTTATGTGCGTGTTGTCGGTGGCCGAGGTTGCCGGGTCAATCCAGGCTGGCACCACCGCGATGGATAGATTGTATACAACTTTGTAATCATCTTGTAAGCCTGTTTTTCGCATTTTTCAGAAAATAGTGCCTGCAAGAAACCTGCCTGAGTGATCAGCTTATAACCGTAAGAGGGCTTAATCAGCTGATTTATAGACGAAACAGGCGTCTTCCCGCGTCGTTCGCCGAATGGCGCTGAAAGGCGATATTTATTGTGTACAATATTCTCAATAAGTGTCTTAATTGCTAATCGCCGCTCGTGACCCTGGCACCATAAGGGTGCGGCCTGATCTTTCAACTGACTGTGCGAGGTGCTGACAAGCAATGGGACGATTGACGACGCATGTATTGGATGCCGCACACGGCTGCCCTGGTAGCGCCATCAAGGTCGAGCTGTATCGGGTGGAAGGTGAACGCCTGGAGCGGGTTGCCAGTGCGGTGACCAACGCCGATGGCCGCTGCGATGGGCCTTTGCTACAGGGCGATGATTACCGTTCGGGTGTCTACCAATTGCAATTCCATGCAGGTGACTACTACCGGGCACGGGGTGTGGACTTGCCTGATCAGCCCTTCCTTGACGTGGTGGTGTTGCGGTTCGGCATCGATGCCGCGCAGGACCACTACCACGTGCCACTGTTGATTTCGCCTTACAGTTACTCGACGTATCGCGGCAGCTAGTCGCTGCCGGAAAGCCCACTTCGTTACCTCTTGCCCGCCCACACTGCGGGCTTTTTTTTGGCTGAAAATCGTCTATGTGATCGTTGACACTTGGCTATCGCGATTCGACGTCAGGTTTAAAGATGTTATGAAGTATAGATATAACGACTGTTATTTCTGCCAGTTATGTTTTTATTTTAGGCGGATTATCTTGGATAGAAGGCGCTGCAACGCGTGTGGACGCTGTTGCAGAGTGGGCGAAACTTGGACGCGAGGGGGATAAAATGGATATCAGTGAATTGGAAATTTCAAACGACGTCATCGTGGCATTTAATAAAATAAAATCAGGTGACCTTCGATTCGCCATTTTCAATGTGACAGAGAGCGATAGCGCTGTCGTGCTGGATCGCACAGGGGGGCGAGAAAGTAGCTATAACTCTTTTGTGCGTGAGCTCCCTGCAGGTGAGCCGCGCTTTGCTGTTTTTGATTATGAATATGTACAGGGTGACAAAAAAGCCACAAGTGAACTGGTTTTAATTTGTTATATACCTGATACCGCACGTATCAAATCAAAGATGATTTATAGTTCCAGTAGAGAGGCGCTTAAAAAATCACTGACAGGTATACCTGTTGAGATACAGGCTACTGACTTTAGCGACTTAGATGAGGACAGTATTCTGGAAAAACTCTTAAGAAAAATATAACCGAGGCGTCCTCTTACCGCTGCCCGACATATCGCGGCAATGGGTCACTGCCGGGTAGCTCGCCTTGTCACCTCTTGCCCGCTCACGTTGTGGGCTTTTTTTCGTCCAGAAAAAACAGGTGGCCGATATTTATGTAGTCATTGCGATCAGACGGGCTTGGGCACACTTCCGGGTCTAATCAACTCCGGATGAATCCATGACCTCCACGACGCTAGCCCCCGCAGACCTCCTGACACAAGAGAACGAAGACATTCCGTCTGTCGATGCTTTGCTGTACCGCCGGATTGTATCGTTTGGCAGCTTGCCACCTGCGCGTTTCGTCGCCTTGTGCGAAGAGAAAGTCGCGCTGTCTGGCAACAGGATTCAGATATGGATCGGGGAGGAGGGCGAACGCGTGAAGCCTCTGGCCGAGTACCGCCGTTGTCATGCTGCATTGCACACCGCCGCGGAGGCGATGCGGGCCATTATCGGCAAGCTGAGCGCCGACAACGCTCAGCTTCTGAATGAAAACAAGGCCAAGCTGATCGAGTATCGTGAACAAGCCCTGCTCAGTGAAGCGCAGCTTCAGGCCTATGAGGGTTCGATCAGCGCTGTCGAATTGACGCGAATCCAGCAAGCGGTCGGCGCGCTTGACCCTCTTGCCGATTCAGTGCGGGTGACTGACCTGTGCATCGCTGTCGGCGAAACGGTTCATGCGCTGAGCGGCGTCCTGATTTTCACTACGCAACAGGCCCTCGATACGCCTGACTCCGAAGAATCCGCGCTGTTATTCATGCCGGGGAAAGGCGGTGGACTACAGAAGTTCTCATCGTTGCAGACGCTCAAAGATGACGTGCAGTTCACCTTGCAATCGGGTCTGGATACGCCGTTCTGGCGGCACCTATCCGGCCCGTCGCGAAGTGCGGCAATGGACGTGGCCAAGACCGGCCCTCTGGAGCTGATCACCCGTGTCACCGCTGCGCCGGCCTTGACCCATAGCGTGCACGTGCAGATTGAAAGCCTTGAAGCAGCCACTCGCGCGGCCACCGATGGCCAGCGATTTTTTGATGACGCCAGCAGCGAGGATGCCACGCTGAGACGTTTGTACCTGGAGTTGGCTGACAACCTGCAAGTCCATCGCAACGACGCGCGGGATCAGGCCATCGACCGTGTCGCCGAGCAGCAGCGCACAAGCGGATTGGTCGAGCAGATGCCGCAATGGCTGCTGCACGCCCCTGTCGATATTCGCCGTGAGTATGGCCAGCGATTGAGCGCATACCATGCAGCGGCGGCCTTGCTGGAACGCCAGCTGGACGCGGTGTTGCCGTCATTCGAAGCATTTACCCGCCAGACGCTCGCAGCTCGGATCAAGGACGATCTGAGCATTGATGTTGACACCGATCAGGTCTTTATCAACCTGCCCGAAAGCGCGACTCGGGACCTCGATATCGATCCGCAGCACGGCATGCTTCGTCATGGTAATCGGTGGAGTGCAGGTACTGAGCGGGTGCGGTTCTCCCTGGCTGAATTGGCGCGCAATAACATCGACCCCAAGGACGAAGAGATGACGGCGCGGCTGACCTTCGCCCGGATCGATTTGCCTGTCGGTGACGTTGAAACGGCGGCTGGCCTGACGGTCGATTACATCAGCCGAATCATTCCTCTGGTCAATATTGCGGCTCAGTACCGGGCGTTGTTGGGCAACGTGTTCCAGACGCGTTCGGCGACGTCGCCGCTGATTGCGCCCGACGTACTGCTCAAACCCTATGAACTGGAAATTCTGCTGGAAGGCTTTGCTGCCGTGCAAGGCAAGCGCTTGAGCGCTCATGGCTACCGTGTGCTTGAGTGGGCCGTGCAGGCACGTTCCAACGCTGATTTGCGCACAGCCCAACTGCGAATGAGCTGGATCGTTTTAAATCCGGGTCATGCGGTAAGCGGTGAAACCAAAAGCGCGACGCTTTCAGGTCTCTGCGTTATCCACCACGAGACGACAGGAACCACATTGGTCTATTTGCCCCAAGCGCCCACTGGCGTTTCGCTGATAGAGGCCGGGAGTCTGCGAGAAGCCAAGGAGCGGCTGATTAACAGGCTCATCAATAATCCGTCGCTGATCGAGTACCTGGTTTCGCGCACTGGCGAAGAGGGCAGTCAAGTGGCCCATACGCGTTATATCGAGCAGGCGCTGATAAGCAAGTTCGACGGTTTTATCACCTTCACTCCCGCCCTTTTTCTAAAAATAGCGGCTCAGCAGGTGGATGCGCGTGCCTGGCTGAACCATGCACATATCAAGCGCGAAGCGCGTAGCAACGCTGACATCAGCAGTGGACACGACCTGCGTAAAAGCCAGAAGTACATGGCGTACCTCAAGGCAATCCTGTCGTTCCTGCCCGGTGTGGGGACCGTGTTCAGCGTGCATGACGGCTGGAATGACGGCCACTCCGCTGTTGCAGCCTTCAGTGAGGGCAGAAAGTTCGAGGGCGAGGTGCTGACGGCAAGCGCATCCCTGAGCGTTCTGGACATCCTGCTCTCAGTGGTGCCCGGTGTCGCCACGGTTGCCGCCTTCGCCAAGGTCGCCCGCCGCGCGACAAAATTGCGCCAGGCGACCCGGTTGGCGGGCACGCTGCCCTCGGTCACACGCAAGCGCTACGTGCTCACGTCATTCAAAGGGTATGAGGCCGACGTTTCACTGGTCGGTGCGAGTAAGCAAAACGGGGTCAATGCGGGCACGGTGTTGAAAGACGGGCAACTATGGATTCAACGGCAAGGCAAGTTGTACAAGGTCTATAGGCGCAAAGGCGAGCAGTCACTTCGTCTGCAAAAGACGGCGGGTCAGGGGTATGAGCCACCGGTGCGTCTCGACTCGCAGGGAGACTGGGTTTATCACATGGACGTCGGCCTCAAGGGCGGTGTGAAATCGAGTATTGCCGAGACCTTGATCAGTGATGCCCATCCCGATGGCAACTTCACGCGCAAGCAGGCGCGCGAGTTGCTTGATCAGTTTGCGTTTCCTGTCGATCAACAACGTCGGCTTGAGTTGGACATGGCTGTGCATTACCAAAGCCACAGAGCAGTCCCAGGCTGGGCAGAGGCCCATCGACGCCAACCACCAGGTGAGTCGGGCGGGACGGTCGCGCCCCAGCCCATTCCCGTTGCCAACAAACGCAAGCAACCAGCGCCCTCAACCAGCGAAACCAATCGCCAGCCGCCGCAGCCGGTTCCGGGTACCAGTGGGAGCATCGCCGTGCCAGCAGACCATTGGAAAGGCTGGGGGCAGAAGCTGGACGAGCTGACTGTTCTGGAGCCCATCGGGCAACAGCCGCCGATCTTCCGAGTGGCCGGTGCGCCTGAGCGCGAAGTTGTTGTCATGGGCAGCGAATATTTCGACATCCTGCCTGCCGGTTCGACACAAAACCCGAGCATCGTCTTCCTGCGCAACCCGGCAGCGGGGACCTCCAGCGGCAGCTTCGCAGAACTGAACGAAGTCATCAGGATCAACCCGTTTGATCAACCCTTGATGGCTTCTTTCAAGGTGGGCCAATGGACCGTTCATGGGCCTTTGTTTTCGAAAAAAATCCAGCACCTGATTGCTGACATTCGCCCGGCGTTCACTCCCATATCGCAACGAGTACTGGCGGAGAAGCTTTACGAGTTGGCCGACGGCACAGGCCGGACCATGACCGCCACCCGCTTGATGAATATGAAAGCCACGCTCAATGCCTGGAGAAAGGGGCGCGCGGCGCCACTGGCAAAGCTCAACGATCCGCTGACCATGCTGGAGGGGGCCAGGCCTACAGGTATCGGCTATCAAAGCATAAACACCAGCTATGAAAGTTCGCTCGACACCTTTCATCGGCTGGACTTCCTGCCCGGGGATCCGTCAGACGTGGCAAAACTTAGAGGGGGGGTGGATACGATGAGTGCTCAGGAACTGAGCGAGTTGATGACGCGCCAGTTGACATCAAACGGTTATGAATTATTGCCCGATGGGCTCTTGATGCACTACTCGCACACGTTGACGTTTCACCGGCCCGGGTTGGATCAGCTTTACATGATGAGTGTGCGGCGGATCCATGGCCGTCAGGTGATACAGACGGTGCAGCCTCTGTCGTCTGGGTTTCCGCTGTCCAACCTGTGGCTCGATGGTTTCCTGAGTCGTTATGCCGGCACACCGATCGCTGCAAGGATCGCTGCTGCGAGGGGGCAGGGAAACCTGATCAGGCTGGTTGGCGGGACAAACACCACCAGGGTGTCAGGTGTTGGAACGCAGCTCTTTGTCATCAGGGTTGCTGACGACATCTGACGTCGGCTGACTTTCAAAATCATCAAGTTCAGTTTTTGTGGGAGCAGGCTTGCCTGCGAATGGCCTGATGCAACGTGTCAGTCATGCTGCTTTCGCAGCGGGACACGTAGTTGCAAGCCTGCTCCCACAACAGAGCTGTGTTCGGTCTTACAGGAAAATGAACTTGGCGATAAAAATCGCGCACAACACATACAGGCTGACCGAGATGTCCTTGTGCTTCCCGGTGCCGACTTTGAGCACAACGTAGGTAATAAAGCCCAGCGCGATGCCATCAGCCACCGAGAAGGTCAGCGGCATCATGATCACCGTGACAATCGCCGGAATGCTGTCGGTGGCGTCATCCCAGTTGATATGGGCCATGCCGCCCATCATCAACATGGCAACGTAGATCAGTGCACCGGCTGTGGCGTAAGCGGGGATCATGCCGGCCAGCGGTGCGAAGAACATCGCCACGATAAACAGCACGCCAACGGTCACTGCGGTCAGCCCGGTACGCCCACCCGCCGCAACACCTGCCGCACTTTCCACATAGCTGGTCACCGGTGGCACGCCAACCATGGCGCCGAACACACTGGACGCGCTATCGGCTTTCAAGGCCTTGGACAGGTTTTCGATTTTGCCGTCGGCTTTCACCAGCCCGGCCCGTTGCGCCACCCCCATCAAGGTCCCGGCGGTGTCGAACATGTGCACGAACAGGAACGCCAATACCACGCTGATCATGCTGACGTTGAACACGCCCTTGATGTCCATGGCCATCCAGGTCGGTGCCAGGCTTGGCGGCGTGGAGAAAATGCCGTTGTATTGCACCAGGCCCAGACCCCAGCCAGCCAATGTCACGGTGATGATGCTGATCAGAATCGCCCCGAACACCCGGTGATAGCTCAGCACGGCAATCATCAGGAAGCAGATGGAGGCCAGCAGTGGCCCCGGTTCGCGCAACGAACCGAGCTTGATCAGGGTGGAGGGGCTTGCGACCACGATGCCCGCGGTCTTCAAACCGATAATCCCGAGAAATAGCCCGACCCCGGCACCCATGGCGAAGCGCAGGCCCACCGGGATGCTGTTGAGCAGCCACTCTCGGATGCGAGACAGCGTCAGTACCATGAAGATCAGCCCGGAAATGAACACCGCGCCCAGCGCAGTTTGCCAGCTGTAACCCATGGTGCCGACCACGGTGTACGTGAAGAACGCGTTCAGGCCCATACCTGGGGCCAGCCCCACCGGCCAGTTGGCGTAAAGGCCCATCAACAGGCAACCGAGCGCTGCAGCGATGCAGGTGGCGACGAAGGCCGCACCGTGATCAATGCCCGCGTCGGCCATGATGTTTGGGTTGACGAAAATGATGTACGCCATGGTGATGAACGTAGTCAGGCCCGCCAACAGTTCGGTTCTGACGGTCGTGCCATGCAGGCTCAGCTTGAAGACTCGTTCAAGCAGACCACTTCGCGGCGGCGTGAGATCCAGTGTCGTTGCTTCGGATTTGCGACTTTCCACAGCGGTACTCCTCAAGACTTTTATTGTTTTTTCCCGCACCGACGTCGGCGCAGTGAGGCGGTGCGGCTTCCCTTGGGTTCAGCCTGTCTAATTTTTTGACCAGTAAGTCAGGAACCCGCACGAAACGGATTATGCTTTTGTATACAAAAAAAGCAAATAATGTTTTTTGCATTGTTCGGTTGTTTATAAAGATTGTGTGCATAACGCACCAAGGCAGGGCGAATGATTGTCCCTCTGCACGTCTGTAATGCGTTGTGTACAATGTGCCAGTGCTTTTACGGTGACTTTTGCGCAATACTTGCCATCGACCTACTGTCCGGTATTACAGTCACGGATATACCGCCGGAATCACTTCCACTCGAGTGCCCATGAACGAACAGTTGCAGCCCCTCAAGAAACAGCCGCGAACCGTCAAGTCCGGCCGTGTCGGCACGCAGGACGATATTGTCTACGCGCATATTTTCGAGGCGATTCTCGAACAGCGTCTGGCGCCCGGTACGAAACTGAGCGAGGAAGCTCTGGGGGAGATTTTCGGGGTCAGTCGCACGATTATTCGCCGTGCCTTGTCACGCCTGGCCCATGAAGGCGTCGTGTTGTTGCGGCCCAACCGTGGCGCAGTGGTCGCCAGCCCGAGTGTCGAGGAGGCCCGACAGGTGTTTTTTGCCCGGCGCATGGTGGAAAAAGCCATTACCGAACTGGCCGTCGAACACGCAACACCTGAGCAGCTTGCCCAATTACGGCAAATGGTCAGCGATGAGCGCGACAGTTTTTCCCGTGGGGACAGGGGGGCAGGGATTCGCTTGTCGGGCGAGTTTCACCTCAAGCTGGCAGTGGCTGCGAAGAATGCGCCGCTGATCAGCTTCCAGCGCAGCCTCGTTTCGCAGACATCGTTGATCATCGCCCAGTACGAAAGCGGCAACCGCTCGCACTGCTCCTACGATGAACACACCCAATTGATCGATGCCATCGAAGCGCGCAACACCGAGCTGGCCGTGAGCCTGATGATGCATCACATGGACCACATCGACAGCAAGCTCAACCTTGAGGAAGACAGCGCTTCAGATGACCTGCACGCGGTGTTTTCGCACCTGATGCACACCAAGAAAAAACCGGGGCGCAGTCCGGCGGTTTAAACCGCGAGACCGCATCGACCCTTTCGCGAATGAATTCGCTCCCACGGGGTTGGTGATCTGTTGGAGCGAATTCATTCGCGAAGGCGGCCTTATCAGCGACGATGCACCAACTGCCCCGCTGAGTACGTCTCCAGCACCGTCCGGTCATCCCCAAGCGTGGTCAGTACAAACAACGTCTCTTCGATGCTCTTGGTCTGTTTCAGGCGATAGGAGAGCAGCGGGGTGGCGTTGTAGTCGAGGACCAGGAAGTCAGCCTCATTGCCAGGGTGCAAGCTGCCAATTTTGTCTTCCAGGCGCAGTGCTCGAGCGCCGCCCAATGTTGCCAGGTACAGTGACTTGAACGGGCTCAGCTTCGCCCCCTGTAACTGCATCACTTTGTACGCTTCGTTCAGTGTTCTCAGGATCGAGAAGCTGGTGCCAGCGCCGACGTCAGTGCCCAGGCCAATATTGAGTTTGTGCTTCTCGGCCATCGGCAGATTGAACAGGCCGCTGCCCAAAAACAGATTTGACGTCGGGCAGAACGCCACGGCCGAGCCGGTCTCTGCCAACCGCTGACATTCGTCGTCACACAGGTGCACGCCGTGGGCGAATACCGAGCGCTCGCCGAGCAGGTTGAAGTGGTCGTAAACGTCCAGATAACCGCTGCGTTCCGGAAACAGCGCTTTGACCCATTCGATTTCTTGCAGGTTCTCACTGATGTGGGTTTGCATGTACACGTCAGGGTATTCACTGAGCAACTGCCCGGCCAACGTCAGCTGTTCCGGGGTGCTGGTCGGGGCGAAACGTGGGGTCACCGCGTAGTGCAAGCGACCTTTGCCATGCCAGCGCTCGATCAGCGCCTTGCTGTCGACGTAGCTCGATTCAGCCGTGTCGGTCAGGTAGTCCGGCGCGTTGCGGTCCATCATCACCTTACCGGCGATCATGCGCAGGTTGAGCTTCTCGGCTGCGGTGAAAAACGCTTCCACCGACGCCTTATGCACACTGCCGAACACCAACGCTGTGGTCGTACCATTGCGCAGTAATTCCTTGAGGAAAATATCCGAGACTTCAGCGCAATGGGACGGGTCAGCGAACTGTTTTTCGCACGGAAAAGTGTAGGTGTTCAGCCAATCCAGCAATTGCTCGCCATAGGAACCGACCATGCCGGTTTGTGGCAAATGGATGTGCGTGTCGATGAAGCCGGGAGTGATCAGCGCGTCAGGGTATTCGGTAATCTCGACATCGGCACCGAGCTGGCCCAGCAGGTCCGCAGCATGCCCAAGGGCGATAATCTTGCCATCTTCCACCACCAGCAAACCATCTTCGAAATACTCGTAAGACGCTTCGACCACCACCTCGGCGGGGTCGGCGATGCTGTGCAGGATGGCGGCGCGGTAGGCTTTCGTGGTGGTGTGGCTACCGGTTTTTGCAGAAACAGATGTCATAGGAATCTCATTGAGCTTGGCTGCGGCGTGAAGCCGGCAACAGGTGTGCAATAGGTTCGGCATTGTTGCTGTGTTGGCCGAAGTTGGCGTTGTAAGTGGCGATCACTTCAGCGGCGATGGACACGGCGATCTCGATGGGCAATTTGCCTTTGACTTCGGCCAGGCCCATCGGGCAGCGCATGCGTTGCAGCAGGGCCGCATCGAAGCCGCGCTCACGCAGACGATGTTCGAACTTGACCCGTTTGGTCTTCGAGCCGATCAAACCGAAATAGGTGAAATCGTTGCGCTTGAGAATGGCAGCGGTCAGCTCCAGATCCAGCTGATGGTTGTGGGTCATGACGATGCAATAGCTGCCGCTGGGCAACTGTTCGACTTCATCGACCGGCTCTTCGTTGACGATTCGTGTGACCCCGTCCGGGATCTGTGCGGGGAACTCCTGCTCCCGCGAATCGATCCAGCGCACCCGACAGGGCAGGCTGGCGAGCAGCGGCACCAGCGCCCGGCCGACATGACCTGCACCGAACACCGCAATCTGCGCCTGAGGCTGGCCCATGGGCTCGAACAGCAACACATTCACCCCACCGCAGCACTGACCCAGGCTGGCGCCCAGGCTGAAGCGCTCCAGACGCGTGTCTTGACTGCCGCTGGCGAGCATCTCGCGGGCGATTTGCATCGCTTTGTATTCCAGGTGCCCACCCCCGACGGTGTCGAAGATCCGCTCGGCAGTGACGACCATCTTAGAACCGGCGTTGCGCGGCGTAGAACCGCGCTCGTCGATGATGGTCACCAGCACGCAGGGTTCGCCCTGATTTTGCAGCTCGGCGAGAGCACTGATCCAGTTGTTCATGTGCGATCCTCCGCTAAACCACTGTGGGAGCAGGCTTGCCTGCGAACGATTCGGCGTCGAGCCCGGCCGCAGCAGTCGCACTGTTCAACTGACGCATCTGCTCACACCCCCACAACACCCGTTCCGGGGTCGCAGGTGCGTCGATCTTCGGTTGATGTCGGTAGTCGCCAAGGCTGGCGACGGCGTCCTTGATTGCGCACCAAGCGGCGATGCCAAGCATGAACGGCGGCTCGCCCACGGCCTTGGAATGAAACACGGTGTCTTCCGGGTTTTTGCGGTTTTCCACCAGCTTGACCCGCAGGTCCAGCGGCATGTCGGCGACCGCTGGAATCTTGTAACTGGCCGGGCCGTTGGTCATCAATTTGCCCTTGGCATTCCACACCAACTCTTCCATGGTCAGCCAGCCCATGCCCTGGATGAAGCCACCTTCAACCTGGCCTATATCGATGGCCGGATTCAGCGAGGCGCCCACGTCATGCAGGATGTCGGTGCGCAGCATCTTGTATTCGCCGGTCAACGTATCGATCACGACTTCAACGCAGGCCGCGCCGTAAGCGAAGTAGTAGAACGGATGACCACGCGCCTGGCTGCGGTCGTAATAGACTTTCGGTGTTTTGTAATAGCCCGTGCTCGACAACGATACCTGGCCGACCCATGCCTGTTGCACCAGGGATTCGAACGACAGAATCTGCTCGCCAACCCGCACATGGCCGTTGCGAAACTGCACTTGGTCTTCGCTGACCTTGTATTGCCGCGCAGCGAATTCCACCAGCCGATGTTTGAGAATTTCAGCGGCGTTCTGCGCAGCCTTACCGTTCAGGTCGGCACCGCTGGAGGCTGCTGTCGGCGAAGTGTTGGGCACTTTGTCGGTATTGGTCGCGGTGATCTGGATGCGGTCGATATCAACCTGGAACACCTCGGCCACCACCTGCGCGACTTTGATGTTCAGGCCCTGGCCCATCTCGGTGCCGCCATGGTTCAGGTGGATGCTGCCATCGGTGTAGATATGGATCAGCGCACCGGCTTGATTGAGGAAGCTGGCGGTGAAGGAAATACCAAATTTCACCGGGGTCAGCGCGAGGCCTTTTTTCAGCACCGGGCTGTGTGCGTTGTAAGCACGAATCGATTTGCGCCGTTCTGCGTACTGGCTGCTGGCTTCCAGTTCAGCGGTCATTTCTTCGAGCATGTTGTGCTCGACTGTCTGGTAATAATGGGTAACGTTGCGCTCGGTCTTGCCGTAGTAGTTGGCCTTGCGCACGTCCAGCGGGTCTTTGCCCAAGTGGCGGGCGATGGTGTCCATCACTTCTTCGATGGCGACCATGCCTTGCGGGCCGCCGAAGCCGCGATAGGCAGTGTTTGAGGCGGTATTGGTCTTGCAACGATGGCCATTGATGGTGGCATCGCCCAGGTAATACGAGTTGTCGGCATGGAACATCGCCCGGTCAACGATTGAGTTGGACAGGTCCGGCGAGCAGCCGCAGTTGCCGGCCAGCTCCAGCTGAATCCCGTGCAGGCGTCCGTTGCCATCGAAGCCGACGTCGTACTCGATATAGAAGGGGTGGCGCTTGCCGGTCATCAGCATGTCTTCGACCCGGGGCAGACGCATTTTGGTCGGCTGCCCGGTCAATACGGCAATCACCGCGCACAGGCACGCAGGGCTTGCCGCCTGGGTTTCCTTGCCGCCAAAACCACCACCCATGCGGCGCATATCGACCACGATTTTGTTCATCGATACGCCGAGCACTTCGGCCACCAGCTTTTGTACTTCGGTGGGGTTCTGCGTCGAGCAGTAGACAATCATGCCCCCGTCTTCGGTGGGCATCACCGACGAGACTTGGGTTTCCAGATAGAAGTGTTCCTGCCCGCCGATGTGCAAATTGCCTTGCAGGCGATGTGGCGCACTGGCGAGCGCGGTGGCCGAATCACCGCGCTGATGGGTATGGCTGTCGAGAACGAAATGCTTTTTGCGCAGGGCCTCGACCACATCCAGGACGGGTTCGAGGTCCTCGTATTCAATGATCGCAGCCATCGCGGCCTTGCGTGCGGTTTCCATATCCCGTGCGGCCACCGCGATCACGGGTTGACCGACGAATTCGACGACATCGATGGCCAGCAACGGGTCGCCGGGTAGCAGCGGACCAATGTCCTTGAGGCCAGGAATGTCTTCATGGGTGATTGCGATGCGCACACCTTCAAAGGCGTAACACGGCGATGTATCGACGCTGATGATCCGCGCATGGGCGCGGTCGGACAGGCGTGCATACACATGCAATTGATTAGGGAATTCCAGACGGTCATCGATGTACACCGCCTCGCCGGACACATGCTTGTCGGCGCTGTCGTGCTTGACGCTGCGACCCACACCCGTGGTCAGGTCTTGCTGAAACAGTGCAGCCATCTCGGCCTGGGTTTTTGCTGGGGCATGGTTAGACATAAGAGGTCACCCGCGTTTCGATGTGAGGCGTTTGCAGCTCGATGAAGCATTTGCGCAGCAGGTTCTGTGCACTGAGCAGGCGGTATTCCTTGCTCGCGCGAAAGTCTGACAGCGGGGTGAAATCATTAGCTAGGGCCGCGCAGGCACGCTCCACGGTGGCCGAGGTCCACGGTGCACCGATCAGCGCTTGTTCACAGGCAGTCGCCCGTTTCGGGATCGCCGCCATGCCGCCGAATGCCACTCGCGCATCGACGATGGCGCCATTCTCGACGTGCAAGCGGAAGGCCGCACACACCGCAGAAATATCGTCATCCAGCCGTTTCGACACTTTGTAGGCGCGGAACGCCTGTCTGGCGTTGGCCTTGGGCACGATGATTTTCTCGATGAACTCGCTTTCCTGGCGTGCCGTAACCCGGTAGTCGATGAAGTAGTCTTCCAGCGCGAGCGTGCGGCGAGTTTCGCCTTTGCACAGGACGATCTGCGCGCCGAGGGCGATCAGCAGAGGCGGGGCGTCACCAATGGGCGAGGCGTTGCCGATGTTGCCGCCCAATGTGCCCTGATTGCGAATCTGCAAAGAGGCGAAACGATGCAACAGCTCGCCGAAATCGGGGTATTCAGCCGTCAGCGCTGTGTAGCAATCGGTCAGCGAGGTTGCCGCGCCGATCTCCAGGCGGTCCTCGAAGTGCTCGATGCGTTTCATTTCGGCGATATTGCCGACGTAGATCATCACCGGCAGCGGGCGATGGAATTGAGTGACTTCCAGTGCCAGATCGGTGCCGCCCGCCAGCAGGCGTGCTTGCGGATAGGCGTCATACAAATCGGCCAGGTCGCTGACAGTCAGCGGCACCAGGCAGCGTTTGTCGCCGCTGTTGAGTTCGCCGGTTTCTGTCGGCGCGATGGTCCGCAAAAGGGCGATGGTCTCTGCCTGACGCTGATCGAATTGGTCGGGTTGGCGTTGACCACAGGCTTGCTCGGCGGCGGCAAGAATCGGGCGATAACCGGTGCAACGGCACAGGTTGCCAGCCAACGCTTCGTGGGCTTGATGGGCATTGGCTTCGCTGCTGTTCTTCTGCAACGCGAACAGCGACATGACGAAGCCGGGTGTACAGAAACCGCATTGCGAACCATGACACTCGACCATGGCCTTTTGCACGCTGTGCAGTTGGCCTTGATGTTTGAGGTCTTCGACGCTGATCAATTGTTTGCCGTGCAGCGAGGCAACGAAGGTCAGGCACGAGTTGAGGCTGCGATAACGCAGTTGCTCACGGCCTTCGCTGTCAGTGCTTAATTCGCCGACCACCACGGTACAGGCACCACAATCGCCGCTGGCGCAGCCTTCTTTAGTGCCGGGTTTACCCACATGCTCGCGCAGGTAGTTAAGCACGGTCAGATTCGGGTCCAGGGCATGCTCGGTTCGCAGCGTCTGGTTGAGTAAGAATTGGATCACGGAAGGCCTCGCTGCACGTTATTTTTGTAATCGACACATGAGCTGAATTTATCAGCTCTGACTTTTTGGTCAATAATTTTCTGACCTTTAAGTCAGGAAAGATCACTTTTCCCGATTTTGCCGATTAACGGTGTGCCTGGTCGGCAACAAAACTGTCGATCATTGCTCAAAGAAGTGCTTAATTCGTGCCAGATTCCACCCCCGTGGCCCTGCGCCATGGCTATGCATTGCGATACACTGCGCCGCTTGTCTGCAGAAACTGATTTTGAAGGAAGACCATGACGTTCAAGGCGCCGGATAGCCTCGCCGAGCAAATCGCTCATCACCTCGCAGAGCGGATCATCCGTGGCGAACTAAAGCCGGGTGAGCGTATTCAAGAGCAAAAAGTCACTCAGGCACTGAGCGTAAGCCGTGGTTCTGTGCGTGAAGCCTTGCTGATTCTTGAACGCCGGCACCTGATCGTGATCCTGCCGCGCCGTGGCGCCCAAGTGACCGAGCTTAGCGCGCACAACATTGAAAGCCTGTGCGCGTTGATGAGCGAGCTGTACATCCTGCTCGCCCATGCGGTGGCCAATCGTTGGGAGACTCCAGCGGACCTTGCGCCGTTTCTGCAGATTCAGCAGCGCCTGACTGACAGCTACCAGCGTCAGGACGTGAAGATGTTCGTTGAAGAGAGCTTCAACGTAATGCGCGCTGCTTACCCGTTCGCTAATAACCCGTACCTGCAAGAAACCGTCGAAAACCTGCAACCGTCCATGAGCCGTAACTATTACCTGGCACTGGATCAGCGCAAGGCGGAAATGAGCGAATACCTGTCCCTGTTCGCGCAACTGCTCGACGCGGTCGTGGCGCGCGACCACGCGCAGATTCGTAATGTGCTGGGCAGCTACGCCGAGCGCAGCTGCAAGTTGGTGTTGTCCGCCCTGGCGGCAGGCTAATTCCATGCGGCTCAAGTGTATAAGGCTGGCCGGCTTCAAGTCCTTTGTGGACCCGACCACCGTCAACTTCCCGAGCAACATGGCTGCGGTCGTGGGCCCTAACGGTTGCGGCAAATCCAACATCATCGACGCCGTGCGCTGGGTGATGGGCGAAAGCTCGGCGAAGAACCTACGCGGCGAATCGATGACCGACGTCATCTTCAACGGCTCCACCACCCGCAAACCCGTCAGTCAGGCCAGCATCGAGCTGGTATTCGACAATTCCGATGGCACCCTGGTGGGCGAATACGCCAGCTACGCGGAAATCTCCATTCGTCGAAAAGTGACCCGCGACAGCCAGAACACGTACTTCCTCAATGGCACCAAATGCCGTCGTCGTGACATCACCGACATCTTCCTGGGCACGGGGCTGGGCCCGCGTAGCTACTCGATCATCGAGCAGGGGATGATCTCCAAGCTGATCGAGTCCAAACCTGAAGAACTGCGTAACTTCATCGAAGAAGCCGCCGGTATCTCCAAGTACAAAGAGCGTCGCCGCGAAACCGAAAACCGTATCCGCCGCACCCATGAAAACCTCGCCCGCCTGACCGACCTGCGCGACGAACTGGAGCGTCAGCTCGACCGTTTGCACCGTCAGGCGCAGGCGGCCGAGAAGTACCAGGAGTACAAAGGCGAAGAGCGTCAGCTCAAGGCGCAACTGTCGGCCCTGCGTTGGCAGGCGCTGAATGAACAAGTCGGCCAGCGCGAAGCGGTGATCGGCAATCAGGAAATCGGTTTTGAAGCGTTGGTGGCTGAACAGCGCAACGCCGACGCCAGCATTGAGCGTTTACGCGACGGTCATCATGACCTGTCCGAGCGCTTCAACCTGGTGCAGGGCCGCTTCTATTCGGTGGGTGGTGACATCGCCAGGGTCGAGCAAAGCATCCAGCACGGCCAGCAGCGTTTGCGTCAGTTGCAGGACGACCTGCGCGAGTCGGAGCGCGCGCGACTGGAAACAGAGTCGCATCTGGGTCACGACCGCACCTTGCTGGCAACCCTTGGCGAAGAGCTGGAAATGCTCGAGCCCGAACAGGAAATCACCAGCGCAGCCGCCGAAGAATCCGCCGCAGCGCTGGAGGACTCCGAAAGCACCATGCACGGCTGGCAGGAGAAGTGGGACGCTTTCAATCTGGACTCCGCGGAACCGCGGCGCCAGGCCGAAGTGCAGCAGTCGCGCATCCAGCAGTTGGAAAGCAGCATGGAGCGATTGGGCGAACGGCAACGGCGTTTGGGCGAAGAGCGACAGTTGCTCGCCGCAGACCCGGAAGACGCAGCAATTCTCGAACTCAGCGAAGAACTCGCCACCCGCGAAATGACCCTGGAAGAGCTGCACGCCAGCGAAGAACAGTTGGTCGAGCGCCTGGAACAACTGCGTGGCGAGCTGCATCAAGCCAATCAGGCGCAGCAGCAGGCTCAGGGCGATCTACAGCGCCTTAACGGTCGGCTGGCCTCGCTGGAAGCCCTGCAGCAAGCGGCGCTCGATCCGGGCACCGGTACCGCCGAGTGGCTGCGAGAACAGCAACTGGCCGAACACCCACGACTGGCTGAAGGCCTGCGGGTCGAGTCGGGTTGGGAACTGGCGGTGGAAACCGTGCTCGGTGCCGACCTGCAAGCGGTGTTGGTGGATGACTTCGCTGTACTGGATCTGGCCGGTTTCGAACAGGGCGACCTGCGCCTGCTCAGCCCGTCGGCCGAGGTGATGCGAATCCCTGGCAGCTTGCTGGACAAGGTTGAAGCGTCGGTCGACCTGTCGGCGTGGCTGGGGCAGGTCAAGCCGGTAGACAGCCTTGAAGACGCCCTGGCCTTGCGCGCTCAGCTCGGGGCAGGGCAGAGCCTGATCAGCCGCGATGGTTACTGGGTGGGGCGGCACTTCTTAAGGGTGCGCCGCGCCAGTGAAGCAGAAAGTGGTGTGCTCGCCCGTGGTCAGGAATTGCAGCGCCTGGGGCTGGAGCGTGAGGAGCGCGAAGCCACCCTGGCGGCCCTTGAAGAACAGCTTGTCACCCTGCGTGAACAGCAGTTGCAACAAGAAGACGCCCGCGAGCAACTGCGTCGGCGCTTGCAGGATGAAGCGCGTCAGCAAGGCGAACTCAAGGCTCAGCTGTCTGCTGGCAAAGCCAAGGTCGAACAGTTGACCCTGCGCCGCATGCGTCTGGACGAAGAGCTGGGCGAATTGGGTGAGCAGCGCGCTATCGAACACGAACAACTCGGCGAGTCCCGCCTTCAATTGCAGGACGCGCTGGACAGCATGGCCATCGACACCGAGCAGCGTGAATTGCTCCTGGCCCAGCGCGACAGCCTGCGTGAACGTCTCGACCGGGTGCGCCAGGAAGCGCGTCAGCATAAGGACCATGGCCATCAATTGGCGGTGCGTCTGGGCTCGCTCAAGGCACAGCATGACTCCACTCGCCAGGCCCTTGAGCGGCTGGAATTGCAGTCCGAGCGCCTGAACGAAAAGCGCGAACAGCTCAGCCTGAACTTGGAAGAGGGCGAGGCGCCGCTAGAAGAGCTGCGCCTCAAGCTCGAAGAACTGCTGGAAAAACGCATGGCCGTCGACGACGAAATGCGCCAGGCGAAGATGGCGCTGGAAGACGCCGACCGCGAATTACGCGATGCCGAAAAACGCCGCACTCAGGCTGAACAGCAATCGCAACTGGTACGCGGCCAGCTTGAGCAGCAACGCATGGAATGGCAGGCGCTCACGGTGCGGCGCACAACCTTGCATGACCAGCTACTCGAAGACGGCTACGACCTGCACGGCGTATTGGCCACGCTGACCAGCGAGGCCAACGAAAAAGACGCTGAAGAAGAATTGGAACGCATCGCCCAGCGCATTCAACGCCTCGGCGCGATCAACCTCGCGGCCATCGACGAGTACCAGCAACAATCCGAACGCAAGCGCTACCTTGATGCACAGAATGCCGACTTGGTCGAAGCGCTGGACACCCTGGAAAACGTCATCCGCAAGATCGATAAAGAAACGCGTAATCGCTTCAAAGAGACCTTTGATCAGATAAATAGCGGTTTACAGGCACTTTTCCCAAAAGTTTTCGGTGGTGGCAGCGCTTATTTGGAACTGACGGGCGAAGATTTACTCGATACAGGTGTGACAATTATGGCGCGACCACCTGGCAAGAAGAACAGCACCATCCATTTGCTGTCCGGTGGCGAAAAAGCCCTGACTGCATTGGCTCTGGTTTTTGCTATTTTCAAATTGAACCCGGCGCCGTTTTGCATGCTCGACGAAGTTGACGCACCGCTGGATGACGCTAACGTAGGACGTTACGCCCGACTCGTGAAGGATATGTCGCAGACGGTGCAATTTATCTACATTACCCACAATAAGATTGCCATGGAGATGGCAGATCAGTTGATGGGTGTAACCATGCACGAGCCTGGGTGCTCGCGATTGGTTGCGGTGGACGTGGAGGAAGCAATGGCGATGGTGGATGCCTGACGTGCAGGCCTTGTAGGGCGCGAGAAATGGCATTTTAATGGCCACTTTGCTATGGGAATGCGCGGCGTTATCAAGCGTCTGAGGAGTTTTGGTCACTTTTGAGCGGCCGGCCCTTTGCATCAGACGGTGTAAAGTTATCTTTGGTCGTGCTAGTTTAATGACCACTTTTTCTTTTGCGTGGGTAAAACGCCTGTCAGAACATAGAGTTGGCGCCACGTTTTAAAGGGGTTTCGGCCTTTATTTTTCAGCATTTTTATTAGAGGCACTGGATTACATGGAAATCGGTCTGCGCGAGTGGCTGATCGTCATCGGCATTATTGTCATTGCCGGTATTCTTTTTGATGGCTGGCGCCGGATGCGCGGCGGCAAAGGTAAATTGAAATTCAGGCTGGATCGGAGCTTCTCCAATCTACCAGAGGACGACGAAGCCACGTCCGCCGAGGTGCTGGGGCCGCCGCGTGTGCTGGATAACCAGAAAGAGCCGCAATTGGATGAGCACGACCTGCCGTCGGTGAACATCAGTTCGCGTGATTCCAAGCGCAAACGCAAGGACGAACCGCATCAAGGCGACCTGAATCTGAACCTCGAACTGGACGGGCCAAGCTTGTTCACTGATCGTGATGACGATTTTCCGGACGAGAACAAACCCGTGCGACGTGCGGACGATACGGCGCGCCGTACCGAAGATCTTCCTCCGGTTGAAGAAGTGCTGGTGATCAGCGTGATCTGCCGTGACGAGAGTGGCTTCAAGGGCCCTGCGTTGCTGCAGAACATTTTGGAAAGCGGTTTGCGTTTCGGCGAGATGGATATTTTCCATCGTCATGAAAGCATGGCCGGCAACGGTGAAGTTCTGTTCTCCATGGCCAACGCGGTCAAGCCGGGCGTATTCGATCTCGATGACATCGACCACTTCAGCACCCGTGCCGTGAGCTTCTTCCTTGGCTTGCCCGGTCCGCGTCATCCGAAACAGGCCTTCGAAGTCATGGTGGCCGCTGCTCGCAAACTGGCCCACGAACTCAACGGCGAATTGAAAGATGACCAGCGCAGCGTCATGACCGCGCAGACCATTGAGCATTACCGTCAGCGTATCGTCGAATTCGAACGTCGTGCATTGACCCATCGCCGCTGATAGCGCTGGTGCTGAACCTGCTCCCACAGGGATTTTGCACAGACCGAACCAACATTGAGCAGCTTCGGCTGCTTTTTTGCTTTTCGAGAGAACACACGTATGACCGCCATCGAAACCCGCATCCTGGCACTGCGCGCAGAACTGGATCAGCACAACTATCGTTACCACGTCCTCGACGAACCGAGCATCCCTGACGTCGAGTACGACCGCCTGTTCCATGAACTCAAAGCCCTGGAAACCGAGAACCCGCATCTGGTGACCCCCGATTCGCCGACTCAACGGGTTGGTAGCGCAGCGCTGTCGGCGTTCACCCAAGTGCGTCACGAAATCCCCATGCTCAGCCTGGGCAACGCCTTCGAAGAAAACGACATGCGCGAATTCGACCGCCGTGTCACTGAAGGCCTGGACCTGCCAGTAGGCGACCTGTTCAGTGACGGCGCGCAGGTGCAATACAGTTGTGAACCGAAACTCGACGGCCTGGCGGTCAGCCTGTTGTACCAGGACGGCGTGCTGGTCCGCGGCGCCACCCGTGGCGATGGCACCACAGGTGAAGATATCAGCGTCAACGTGCGCACCGTACGCAACATCCCGCTCAAGCTTCACGGCAGTGGCTGGCCGCAAACCCTCGAAGTGCGCGGCGAAGTGTTCATGTCCAAAGCAGGCTTTGAACGGCTCAACGCCAGTCAAATTGAAGTGGGCGGTAAAACCTTCGCCAACCCGCGTAATGCTGCGGCCGGCAGCTTGCGTCAGTTGGACTCGAAGATCACCGCCAACCGTCCGCTGGAATTCTGCTGCTACGGCCTGGGCCAGGTCTCGGAAGAGTTCGCCGATACCCACACAGGCAACCTGCAAAAGCTCAAACAATGGGGCGTCCCCGTCAGCCGTGAGCTGAAACTGGCCAACGGCATCGATGAATGCCTGGATTACTACCGCGATATCGGTGAGCGACGCTTGTTGCTGCCCTATGAGATCGATGGCGTTGTGTTCAAGGTCAACAACCTGGCCTCTCAGCGCGAACTGGGCTTCCGCGCCCGCGAACCGCGCTGGGCCATCGCCCACAAATTCCCGGCCATGGAGGAACTTACCGAACTGCTCGACGTGGAGTTTCAGGTCGGCCGGACTGGCGCAGTCACGCCAGTCGCACGCCTCAAGCCGGTCAAGGTCGCGGGTGTCACTGTCGCCAACGCCACGCTGCACAACATGGATGAAGTAGCGCGTCTAGGTTTGATGATCGGCGACACGGTGATCATTCGTCGTGCCGGTGACGTTATCCCGCAAGTGGTGCAGGTCGTCCTCGACCGTCGCCCTGACAACGCCCGCCCCGTACAGATTCCGGAAACCTGCCCGGTCTGCGGCTCTCACGTCGAGCGCACACAACTGGTCAAACGCAGCAAAGGCAAGGAAACCATCAGCGAAGGCGCCGTGTACCGTTGCGTCGGTCGACTGGCCTGTGGCGCGCAGCTCAAGCAGGCGATCATCCATTTCGTTTCCCGTCGGGCGATGGACATCGAAGGCCTGGGTGACAAGAGCGTCGAACAGTTGGTGGATGAAGGGTTGGTGGCATCCCCGGCTGACCTCTACACCCTGAAGTTCGAGCAGATCGTCGACCTTGAAGGGTTTGCCGAGGTCTCCAGCAACAAACTGCTCAAGGCCATTAGCGACAGCAAAAAGCCAACCCTGGCGCGGTTCATCTACGCCTTGGGCATTCCCGACGTTGGCGAAGAGACCGCCAAGGTGCTGGCGCGCTCGCTGGCCTCGCTGGAGCGTGTTAAGCAGGCGCTGCCGGAAGTGTTGACGTATTTGCCGGATGTCGGGCTGGAAGTCGCCTACGAGATCCATAGCTTCTTCAGGGATGACCACAACATCAAGGTCATCGAGCAATTGCTTGAGCGCGGCCTGGAATTGCAGGATCAGGGCGAACTGGGCGCCGAGTTCGCCGCCAGCACCACCTTGGGCGGCATGATCGACAAACTGCACATTCCTGCGATTGGACCGGGTGCGGCGCAAAAACTGGCAGACAAGTTCGGCTCGCTGCAAGGCATCATCGACGCCGACTGGCTGGACATGCGCCAGGCCCTGGCCGAGAAGCAGGCGAAAGCCGTGCGTGATTTCTTCGACGTCAAAGAACATGTCCAGCGTGCGCTGGAGATCGAAGCGCAACTCAACGACTTCGGCATGCACTGGCAGAGCGAGAAAAAAATCGTCGAAGGCTTGCCGCTGGCCGGGCAAACCTGGGTGCTGACCGGTTCGCTCGAGCGGATGAGCCGCGACATCGCCAAGGAAAAACTCGAAAGCCTCGGCGCAAAAGTCTCAGGCTCCGTCTCCGCAAAAACCCACACCATAGTCGCCGGCCCTGGCGCAGGCTCGAAGCTGACCAAAGCCAATGAGTTGGGGCTCAAAGTGCTGGATGAAGAAGCGTTTGTGGTGTTTCTGAAGAAGCACAATATTGAAGTGAGCTGACATAAATCTCTGTAGGAGATGTCGCCCCGTCTGCGACGCCGCGCTGTCGTGCAGCAAACTGGGTCCAAGGAGCTGCCGAAGGCTGCGATAGGCCGGGGTCGCGGGCGACCGGCACGACCTTCAGCAATCCAGAGTTTACGACTGCCACGGTCGGACGCGACCCCGGACCGATTCGCAGCCTTCGGCAGCTCCTACGAATCTGCGTTTTGCTGAAAATATAATGACATTTATACTTTGTTTTTCAATCACTTATAGGTTTTTTGATCGGAGCGAATTTATTCGCGAAGAATGCGACTCGGTGTGTCAGGCGTAACACCCCTGTGCGACATGAAATGCACGGAACCGTCTCCGCAACGGATGATCCAGTGCAAGCACGCCCAAAGGAGATCGTCATGTACCGCTTCTTCGAGCAACTCAGTTCCCGCATCGCCGCACCGTTTGTGGGCGAGGCCAAGCTCAACAGCAAGGTCTGGCAGTGCCGCTGCGGACAGTCGATCTTCTTCCCCAACACCCGGTGCCTGGCCTGTTCGGCCGCGCTGGGTTATTTGCCGGAGCAGGGCAGGCTGGCCGCGCTCGAACCTGGGCCTGATCAAAATACCTGGCGCCTGATCGACGAACCCGGTGCAGGGCTTTATCGACGCTGCGCCAATCTCGACACGCCCGCTGCGTGCAACTGGCTGGTGCCTGCGCACAACCTAGGTGAGTTCTGCATTGCGTGCAGCCTCAACCGAACCATTCCCGATTTGTCGATCCCGGAAAACGCCGGTCGCTGGTGCAAAGTCGAAACCGCCAAGCGCCGCTTGGTTGCGCAATTGATTGCACTGGGTTTGCAGGTCATTCCGAAAACCCAGGACGAAGATACCGGCCTGGCCTTTGATTTCGTCGGTATCGACCTGGAAGGCAAGCGGCCTTCCACCGGCCATGCCAACGGCTTGATCACCCTCAACATCGAAGAGGCCGACGACGCACATCGCGAAGCCATGCGCGTGAAGATGCACGAACCGTATCGCACCTTGCTCGGGCATTTTCGGCATGAAGTGGGCCACTATTATTGGGATCGTCTGATCCCCGGCAGCCCCTGGGAAAATGGTTATCGCAACCTGTTCGGCGATGAGCGCGCCAGCTATGCCGATGCCCTTGAGCGCCACTATCAGAACGGCCCCCCGGCTGACTGGCAACAGGGCTTCGTCAGTGCCTACGCCAGCATGCACCCTTGGGAAGACTGGGCCGAAACCTGGGCCCACTACCTGCACATGATGGATGCCGTCGACACCGCGCTCGGTTTCGGCATGAGCGCACGGGACATGGACTTCGACTACCAGCCATTTCTCCCGGAAACCCTCTACGCCCCCCTGCACCCTGGCGGTCCGGCCTTCCTCTCATTCGTCAACGCCTGGATCGAACTGGCCGGGATGCTCAACGAACTGTCCCGGAGCATGGGCCAGCCCGACTTCTACCCCTTCGTCCTGTCGCCAGCCGTCATCACCAAACTGCACTTCATCCACTTGGTCATCCAGCAAGCTGGCGGCAGGGCGGACGAAGCACTGCTCGACGTGTAGGAACGAATTCATTCGCGATCGACTGCGCAGCGGTCGCGGTGCTGGCCTGGCTCGTCGCGGCGGGATGCGTAGAAGAGCTACGGGCGCCGCAAATCCAACGCCAACCGCCGCTCAAACCCAATGCGCCCGCGATACGCTTCCCCTGTGTCCACCCAGCCCTGGCCAAGATAAAGCCCAAGCGCCGTCTGATTATCCGCATCCACCGACAACATCAACTGCGCCACATCAGGCCACACCGAGCGCGTCATAGCAGGAACAGCCCGCAAAAAAACCTTCCCCAGGCCATGCCCCTGCATCCTGCGATCAAGCTGCAGGGCATGCAGCGTGGCGGCATCCTGATCTGCCCAGTGCGGTAAATACGGCCCTCGCTTTAGCATAAAAAAACCAATGGGATAGCCGTCGGCAACCAGCGCAAAACCTCTGATATTGTCATTGGGTTTACCCTGCAGCGCATTCAGCGCGCTGTAGATATCCCCGGAAAACGCCTTCTGCTCCGGCAACACTTGAAGGTGTTGCAGTTGCTGGCGTTGAACATCTGACAGGTCTTCATAACAGACCAATTGAGTTTGCATCGATCGAATCCTGCGAGGACGCATCGCGTCACGGCCAGATAGGGTAACGCAAAAGCTCAAATACCGAATCCACTTCACTCTGCGGGAGCAGGCTTGCCTGTGAAGGAATACCAAATCCACTTCACTCTGCGCGAGTAGGCTTACCTGTGAAGGAATACCAAATCCACTTCACTCTGTGGGAGCAGGCTTGCCTGCGAAGGGCTTCCACGGTCAGTCAGGATAACGTCTACGCTTCGCATCGCCCGACCTGCCCGGAACGCCAGCGTCCTCCCGCCACACAAGTGCTTGAGCCCCCTCAGATTTTTTAATTTTAACCAACGGTTGTAACTTACTGTCAGACCGGTACAATGGCGCCGTTCGCCGTCAGGTGAACGTCGTTATGGTGACCCCATCGGTCCCCCCGCAACGATTACCCGTGAACCTGGTCAGATCCGGAAGGAAGCAGCCACAGCGGGAACATTGTGTGCCGGGGTGTGGCTGGTGGGGTTGCCTCCATAACGCAGATCCTTGATCCTACAAGGATTTATGAGTCAAAAATCTCGAAATATGACAGTACTTAAGTACACCTAAGTGGTGCACTGTGCTGGCGATCCTACGTTGCTCACTTTTCTCTCACCATCGAAATCTTTCAGCTAGCAGCGTCATCGGTGATTTTTCAGTAGCTGAGGGGTAGGGATCAAGTTTCGTTGTTCTTTTGAAGACCTGTCAGGTTCAAATCCCTATATATCCACCATTATTAGAAAAGCCCTGCAGATAAAGTGAACTGCACCCGACGCGCGTGCCGAGTGCTATTGATCACGAGGTTAGAGCCTTGGGCGCGAATGTCATTTTGAATGAACGGTAAGGTTGGAAATTACTCGGCTTCAGCCCGTTCATTTCTAATAAAGGGACTAATGTTTTTGACCGCCTTCACCGCCGCGCTATCGAAAGGAGTGTCTCCACTGGACTCGGCAATGTTGACTGAGGTCACCGTGCCATCCGGTAACATATTGATCCGCAGCACCGTAAGCGTCCGGGCAACACACCTTTTTGCTGCTCTCTGGGGTCTCAGATGCCGCGCTAGAGGGACCTGAGGGTCGTCGAGCAGTGAAAGTGGAAGTCTTTTTGCTTCGGTCTATAGTCCCTGCACAGGCGCTGCTATACAGTCTTCTGGAGTAAGGGCCGGAATGCGAGGCGCTTTTTGAGGTGCAGGACATGGAGAGGTCATGAGCGAACTGCCGGGATTTATAGCGCGAGAAGAAATTTATCGGAACGAGTCAACGGTCGTCATGCGGGCGGTGCGGCAGCAAGACAATCTTCCGGTTGTTATCAAATATTCAGCCAATGAATATCCTCCTCTCAAGCAAGCGGCAAGTCTGCGGAATGAGTTCGATATTTTGCAAGGGCTCCAATCGCCTCAGGTTATTCAAGCCTATAGCCTGGAGCGGCTACACAACAGAATGCTTTTAGTCCTGGAGGATTTCGGCGGTTCACCGATCCTTCACTATTTTTCCGGGAAAAAAATCTCCATCCAGGTTTTCCTGGAAATCGCGATTGAGGTGACTGACGGTCTCCTCGCAATCCACGAATATGACATTGTTCATAAAGATATTTCCCCAACGAACATTCTTTTCAATCCGGACACTCACGAAGTCAAAATTATAGATTTCGGGATTTCCACCCGCATTTCTCACGAAACCCAAGTACTCAAGAATCCCGATGGGTTTGAGGGAACGCTGGCCTATATTTCGCCAGAGCAAACCGGGCGAATGAACCGTACCCTCGACTTCAAAACGGATCTGTACTCCCTGGGAGCGACCTTTTATCACTTGCTGGGAGGCATGCCACCCTTCGAAAACACCGATGCGATGGAGCTGGTGCATGCGCATATCGCCCGGCAACCTCGCCCGCTCAGCCAGATCAATGAGGAGATACCTCAAGTAATATCAGATATTGTCACCCGGTTGATGTCCAAAGCGGTGGCGGATCGCTACCAGAGCGCAATCGGGTTGAGACACGATTTGCAGCAGTGTCTGAGTCAATGGGTTGAACGAGGAGAAATTAATCCGTTCCCACTGGCTGAGCGAGATGTGTCCACAAAACTCGAAATACCACAACATATCTTCGGGCGCGAAGCTGAAGTCGACACGTTGCTACAAGGTTTCGATCGTGTTGTTCAAGGCGATACAGAACTTCTTCTGGTGGGGGGATATTCGGGTATTGGTAAATCGTCCCTGGTCAGGGAGGTGCACAAGCCTATCGTCAGGCAAAAGGGTTACTTCATTGCCGGCAAGTATGATCAATTCGATCGTGGGGTTCCGTACTCTGCGCTCGCGCAGGCTTTCGATCAAATGGTGCAGAGCATCCTGACCGAGTCATCCGAGCAAGTCGCCTCCTGGCGATCCCAGGTTCAGGACGCGCTGGGTCCTAATGGTCAGATCATCGTTGATGTCATCCCGCTACTCGAACAGCTGATTGGACCACAACCCGCTGTTCCGACACTTCCCCCCACAGAAGCGCTGAGTCGTTTTAACCAGGTTTTCCAGAACTTTGTTCGCGTCCTGGCGCAGGCCAGGCATTCCCTGGTTATCTTTCTTGATGACTTGCAATGGGCAGACAATCCTTCCCTTGTCCTGCTGGAAGGTCTTCTGTGTCAAAGTAATATTGCCCACCTCTTTGTCATCGCCGCCTATCGGGACAACGAAGTTGATGCAGCGCATCCGTTCATGCTGGCCGTGCAGGCCATCAGGAAGTCCAAAACCAACGTCAGTGCCATTGTCCTTTCTCCGTTGACACCTGGCGATGCAGGCGCGCTCATTTCGGGAACACTTCGTAGTAGCCAGGAGCACACAGTTCCTTTGGCTCAGTTGCTGTATGAGAAAACAGGAGGCAATCCATTTTTTCTGATTCAGTTGTTGTACTCGCTTCATGAAACTCATCAACTGACCTTGAGCCCTGACGATGCAAAGTGGCGTTGGGATATAAAAGAGCTGCAAAGTACCGGTATCACTAACAATATCGTTGAGTTGATGAGCGCTCGACTTAAACATTTACCCAAGCGGTGCATGGACTTCCTCAAGACGGCGGCGTGTATCGGTAGCCAGTTTGATCTCAAGATGCTATCGACTGTCTCGCAAACGCCGTACCACGTGACGGCGCAACATATCTGGCCCGCGTTGATTCAGGGTCTTATCGTTCCTATCTCCAAGGATTACCAGGCCGCTCACGAGTTAATACCCGCGCAGACCTATTCGAGCAAAAATGCCGAGCCCCTTCGAGCCGGACTCAATGAAGCATTGCGTGAAGAGATTGAGTCGGGGCGATTCAATGCACATTATCGTTTTCTCCATGACCGTGTGCAGCAGGCGGCTTATCTGTTGATTCCGGAGCAGGACAGAAAATTCGAACATCTAAGAATCGGTCGCCTTCTGTTGGCAGGATGCAACACTGAAGTTCAACGTGAGGAGATGCTCTTCGAGGTGACGAGACATCTCAATATCGGTATCGATCTGGTCATTGATGAGTCCGAAAAAGTAGTACTTGCCAAGCTCAACTTTCAAGCCGGCAAGCGCGCCAAAGCGGCCGCCGCCAACAAGGCGGCCGTTCAACATTTTTCCATCACCCTTAGCCTCTTGGGTCCACAGGCATGGCGACAACACTATGAGCTCCTGTTTGAACTGCACAACAGTCAGGCTGAGTGTCAGTATCTGATCGGAAACTTCCAGGCGTCTGACCGCCTCAGTATGGAGGCTGTCACTCACGGCAGAAGTCAAGCGGACAAGGCGACGGCTTATTCCACTCGCGTTCAATTATTCATGACAGGATCGGAGTTTTCGAAAGCCCTTCAGGCTGGGATCGAAGGCCTCACGCTGCTGAATTTCAACGTGCCGAGGAGTGACGACGAAAAGACACGAGCCTGTAACGCGGAACTGGCGGGAATCAACGAGCGCTTGCACGGTGTTGCGGTCGCGACCCTGGTCGAGCTCCCGGCGATGAAGGATCCGGTGAAAAAAACTGCCATGGATCTTCTGGTGCCCACCTGGTGTGCAGCCTACTTCGCAGGCGATATGAAATTGAGCGCCCTCACAGTGTATTGGATGGTCTCGACCTCATTGGAATATGGCAATTGCGATGCTTCTGCGATGGGCTATGTACTCCACGGCATGCTGCTGGCGATTGAAGGAAACTACCGGCGAGGTTTCGATTTCGGCATGCTTGGGAAAACCTTGAACGAGGAGAAGTTCGTCAATCCTGTCTATACGCCTAAAGTCTGCAACATGATGGCGAATTCACTGAATCCCTATTTCAACCACCTCGAAAGCAACTTGCCGTACTACATGAAAAGCTACACGACCGGCCCTCAAATCGGAGACATCTTCTATAGTTTATGGGCCGCTCACCTCATGATTTTGGTCAGAACGATGAAAGGCGACAATTTGGACGACGTCTTGAGAGAGTCCGACAAATACGTACATTTCGTCAGGGATATCAAAGACGGGAATATTATTAATGCCTATGATTTGCATCGCCAGATTCTGCTTGGTCTTCAGGGGCTGACGAAAAGTCCGGGCTCGCTCGACACAGATACCTTCAATGAAGCTGAGCATGTGCAGTATTTTCAGGACAGCAAATTCCACGTTGGAACGCTTTGGTATGGCGTTTTCAAAACGGGATTACAGGTTATGCTGGGGCAGTTTTCCGAGGCCTTGCAGACCGCCGAGCTCACTGAGAGTGCCATTCCCTACGATATTGGACTGTGGTCGACCACCAACCACTTTTTCTATCAGTCCTTGGCCATCACCAAGGCCTATGCCGACGTCGCTCAGCCGGAAAAGACCCGCTATAACGAACGCCTGAAGAGGAATCTGGAAAAATTCAAACTCTGGTCGGAGAACGGCCCGGCTAACTTCTTGCATCGCTATCAATTGATGAGCGCAGAGCAGGCGCGGCTGGAAGGGCGGGACGCGGACGCGCAGACGCAATACGATCTGAGTATCGAGAATGCCGCAGCAGGGAAGTTTATCCATGATGAAGCGCTGGCGCTGGAATTTGCAGCACTTTTCTATTTGCAGAAAGGCCGTAAACGAGTGGCCCAGGTTTACTTGAGCGATGCCTACTATGCCTACAGGCGCTGGGGGGCGAGTTCAAAAACCAATCTCTTGGAGCAAGAGTTTGGTGAGCTCTTGCTTAATGCCGGGGTTAAATTAGACACGATCAAAACCGGAAATACCGTAGCGGTGACTCGCTATATCTCGGTGACCGACGGTAATAGCAGTCTCGACTTCGCCACGGTGATCAAGGCAAACCACGCGATATCCCAGGAAATCGTCCTGGACAAGTTACTGGGCACGTTGATGTCGACACTGATGGAAAACGCTGGGGCTGAACGAGGGGTTCTGATTTTTGAGAAGCACGGGGAACTGTTCATTGAAGCGCAAGCAAGTATTCAAGGTTCCGCCGTCGTTAGACGCCCTTTGCAAGATTTTCCGGACCTGATCCATGGCGTCGTCAACTTTGTCCACAGAACGCACGATAACCTTATCCTGGACGATGTCTATCAAGATCATCGATTTATCAATGACGAGTATGTGGTGAGGGCAAAGCCGAAGTCAGTGCTCTGTTTACCCGTTATGAACCAGGGCCGGCTGCTCGGCTTGGCCTATTTTGAAAACAACCTCTCCAGCAATGTGTTTACCGTGAACCGAATCACGGTACTTGAGCTGCTGATATCCCAAGCGGCTATTTCTATCGAGAACTCCACGCTCTACCAAGAACTCGAGCAGCGGGTACAGGAACGTACCCAGGAACTCAGAGAGGCCCAGAGCCAACTCGTTGCAACTGCCCGTCAGGCCGGCATGGCCGAAATCGCCACCAACGTCCTGCATAACGTTGGCAACGTCCTGAATAGTGTGAATGTCTCCGCCAGCCTGGTGACTCTCAAGCTGAGCACCAGCAAGATCTCAGGGCTCGGCAGGGCGGTAAAGTTGATGAACGAGCATGCCGAAGACTTGGGCGACTTCATCTCTCGAGACGAAAAAGGCAAGTTTCTGCCGGGGTACCTGAACCAACTGGTGGACACCCTGGCCCTCGAACAGCAGAGCATGACCGCCGAACTGGCGCAATTGACCAAAAGCGTTGAGCACATCAAAGAAATCGTCGCCACCCAGCAATCTTATGCGGGCGCTTCCAGTATCGTCGAGACCGTGCAGATACGGGCTCTGGTGGAAGATGCTTTGCGTATGAACGCCGGGTTACTCGCAGCGCGTCGGATAGAGGTTCTGAAAGATTTCGCAGAAGCTCCCGTGCTGCAACTGGACAAGCACAGGGTGCTGCTGATCCTGGTCAACCTGATTAAAAATGCCTGCAGTGCAATGGACAATAGACCGGATCGACACTCTCAGATCACGTTACATATTGAGGTGGCGCAGGGGCAGACCTTGACGATCAGCGTGTTCGACAATGGAGAGGGTATTGCGCAAGAGAACCTGGAGCGCATTTTTGCGCATGGATTCACCACCCGCAAAGACGGCCATGGTTTCGGTTTGCATAGCTGCGGTCTGGCAGCCATGGAGATGGGTGGTTCGCTGAAAGCGAATAGCGATGGGCCGGGAAAAGGTGCGACCTTTACGCTTGAGCTGCCGATCAAAGCCTCGAATGAGGGCGTTACTCTAACGTGAAGATGGGACCATCGGCTTGTCACCGGCCTCATTGATCGCGCGTGAGCTGAAACAATGGGACAGTGGATTGTAAGCGACCCATAAACCCCACGTACCGTTAGATGGGGTTTACGTTTACCTTGGCATCTCTGGCGAGCAGTTCCAAGGCAGCAAGGCTTCGAAGTCTTCTACCGACGAGGCTTGTGGCAGGCGTTCAAGTACGTGGCGCAGCCACGTATAGGGCTCCTGGCCGTTGGCTTTGGCAGTTTCGACCAGGCTGTAGATCTGGGCACTGGCGGTGGCGCCCTTGGGTGTGTCGCTGAACAGCCATGCCTTGCGACCTATCACAAACGGCTTTACTGCTCTTTCGGCGACGTTGTTGTCGATGGGTAAAAAGCCAGCCTCTGTGTAGCGCTCAAGCTTGCTCCAGTTGCTGGCCAGGTAACTGACGGCTCGGCCGAGCACGCTCTGCGGCGTAATCTGCGGATGTGTTTTCTCTAGCCAGCTTTTCAGTTGCGCCAAGACCGGCAAACTCTTTTCCTGCCGACCGACAAAACGTTGTTCATCGCTTACGTCTTTCAGTTCACGCTCGATACCGTACAGCTTGTTAATCATCGTCAGGGCTATATCGGCACGGCCAGTTTTGCCCTTGGGTTGCACTTTTTGCGCTTCGACGAACTTGCGTCGAACGTGCGCCAGGCAAGCCAGTCGCGTAACGCCCGGTTGCACACCCAAGGCGTTATAGCCGGCGTAATCGTCGGTCATCAGGTAACCCCGATAACCTTCAAGCAGGCGCAGCGGCACCTCCTGCGCACGGCTGGTCGTGTAGTCAAACAGCACTACTTTTCGATCCGGCGGCCCGCTGGCCTGCACCCACATCCAGGATTGGCTGGTCGGGTCTCGACCCGGCTCTTTCAGGACTTGCACCCGAGTTTCATCGCAGTGGACGACGGGGCTTTCCAGCAATCGGTCCCGCATTAAATTCAGCAGAGGCTGCAAGTGTTCGCCGCACTGGATAACCCAGCGCGCCAATGTCTGGCGCGGGATATCCACGCCGTGGCGGCTGAGTACTGTTTCGAAGCGATGCAGCGGCAGTCCGTCGACATACTTGGTGGTCAGCAGCATCGCGAGGACACTGGGGCTGGCCATGCTCTTTTCAATCAACTGCGCCGGTTTGTCAGCGGTGACCGGGGCGGTTTCACAGCCACGGCACCCGTAAATTTTGCGGATGTGTTTGATGACGCGGATCTGCATCGGCACGATCTCCAGCTGTTCGCTGGTTTCTTCACCGATGGTGTGTTTGCGGCAACCGCAGGCACAGGTCAGTTCGTGTTCGGGCAGCTCGTGGATGACTTCAATGCGCGGCAGGTCGGCAGGCAGTGGTTTGCGTTTGCCACGACGTTTGGTGGGGGCAACGACTTCTTCGTCAGACTCTTCACTGACCGGAATCACGATGCTTTCGGGCTCATTAAAGAGCGCGAGTTGCGGCGTCTGCGGATCGACTGTTTGCTCGGACTTGCGACCGAATAATCGGTCGCGCAACAACTTGATCTGCTCTTTCAGATCGACGATCTGGCCCTTGTCTACTTGACGCTCACCGAGCATCTGCACAAGCATTTGCTTGAGCAGAACCGGATCATCAGGAAGGTTATCAGGCATCAAATTCATGCCCGGATTATATCCGATCAGGCGACGAATCGAGGGGTTAAAACTTGATGTGGGCGGTTGCGCCAGAGGTCAAAACCATCCAGCAACCAGTTCAGTTCTTGAACGGTCAGCACGATGGCCTCGTCAGTGATGTCGGGCGATGTTTTGAAACGTTCGGACTCCAGGCGCTTAAGCCAGAGGCAAAAACCGTTGCGCTCCCAGTAGAGTATTTTCACTCGATTACGGGGGCGATTCAGGAAGACGAAGAGTACAGGGTCGAACACTGCGACTTTGATATCCAGTTCGACCAGAGCGGCCAGGCCGTCGATTGACTTTCGAAAGTCCACCGGCTTGGGGTAGAGATACACTTTTTCAACTTTGGCGTCGGGTCGCATCATGACGGTGCTGGCTCCAGAGAGAGATCGGGAGCACAGCGTCAGGCATTAGCCGACGGCTTGGAATGTGTGCTTTATGGCGCGCTTACAGTGGATTCAAGCTGGCTGGACGATAGTCGGACAAGGCTACAATGGCGACATGAAAAATCCTCTAGACGACTGGTCTATTTAGTGAGTATTCTCTGCACCATGAAAAACACGTACGACGATACCCGGCAGCATCTACTCGACACCGGTCTGCGAATGATGGCTGTCAAAGGGTTCACCTGCGTGGGCCTGAACGAGATTCTGCAAACCGCTGGTGTACCCAAAGGCTCGTTCTATCACTACTTCAAATCCAAGGAATTGTACGGTCAGGCGTTGCTGGAGGACTACTTCCATAAGTATCTGGTCGAGATGGATCGGCGGTTCTCACTGGAAGGGCAGACTGCCAGTGAGCGTCTGATGGGCTACTGGCAGAAATGGCAGCTCAGCTACTGCGAACCCTGTGATGAACAGAGGTGCCTGGTGGTCAAACTCAGTGCCGAGGTGGCTGATCTGTCCGAATCCATGCGTATTACCTTGCGTGATGGTGCGCAGCAGATCATCGAGCGAATCGCCGGCTGTATTGAAGACGGTCAACGCGATGGTTCGCTGCCCAAACTCGATGCCGGACAGAACGCTGCGACGCTCTACCAGCTCTGGCTTGGAGCGAGCTTGCTGACCAAATTGCACCGCACCAGCCAGCCCTTGGAACAGGCGATGACCATGACCCGGACAGTGCTCGGCAGCCAATAATCAACAGGATGTAAGCCCGCCTATTGATGGTGGGTTTTTTTTGAAGTTGTTTCTAGTTGACTGGTCTAATAAATCGATTTTTTAGATGAGTATAGCGACCGGCAAACGGGGCATGTCATCAGCTTTTCGAAGCTGCCCCAAACCCCTCTGACCATAAGGAACATACAAATGTCACAGTCTACTCAGATGAATCGGCCGCACCGGTAGCCGTGGCCGACGTCATGGTCGGCGCGACGGTGAGTCGGGTGCAGGTCTCGAATCACCCAGATTATGCGGTCGGTGCCACGGTCGGGCAAATCGGCAAGCTCAAGGGCTGCCATGTAGTGGGTGTCGCAGGCGGCCCGGAGAAATGCCGGCATGCGGTTGAGGTGCTGGGGTGTGGGTTGATCGCTCAGTACAACGCGACGTCCCTGTTGGATGGGCCCGATCGGCTGGCGCTATTGATGCGCACGGTTCTGAGTAGACGAATCAAGATTCAGGGCTTCATTATTTTTGACGACTACGCGTCGCGTTATGACGAGTTTTACCAGGGCATGTCGATCTGGTTCAGCGAGGGTCGAGTCAAGTATCGGGAAGATTTGGTGAATGATCTCGAGAATGCTCCTCAGGCTTTCATCGGCTTGCTTGAGGGCAATAATTTCGGAAAGCTGGTGATACGTGTCGGCAACGACGATTGATCTCAACAAGCAGGAGAACGTTATGAAGATTCTGATGGTATTGACCTCCCACGACCAACTCGGCGACACCGGAGCCAAGACCGGCTTCTGGCTGGAAGAGTTCGCGTCCCCTTATTACGTGTTCAAGGACGCCGGTGCCGAAGTGACCCTGGCCTCACCCAAGGGCGGCCAGCCGCCACTGGATCCGAAGAGTGACGAGCCAGGAGCGCAAACCGCCGCCACCGAGCGCTTCCGCAAGGACCCCGCGGCTCAGGCTGCACTGGCAGCTACGTTGACGCTCAAAGGCCTGAAAGCCGACGACTACGATGCCGTGTTCTACCCGGGTGGACATGGGCCGTTGTGGGATTTGGCGGAAGACCGCGACTCGATCGCCCTGATCGAGGCATTCGCTGCCGCCGCCAAGCCGATTGCAGCTGTTTGCCATGCTCCGGGGGTATTCCGGCACACCAAACGAGCCGATGGCGAGTTCCTGGTCAATGGTAAAAAGGTCACCGGCTTCAGCAACTCCGAAGAAGCCGCGGTGCAATTGACTGATGTGGTGCCGTTTCTGGTCGAGGACATGCTGCAAGCCAACGGTGGCATCTACTCGAAAACCGCGGACTGGCAGAGCCACGTCGTGACGGATGGCCTGTTGGTTACAGGGCAGAACCCAGGCTCGTCCGACGCCACGGCTGAGGCGGTCTTGGCACTGGTCTGATGGTTCGAGTCCTTCGGCCGTCTCATTGATTTTTTTGTGTGACTCAAAAGGTAGTCGATATGACCCGTGAAATTCGTGTAGTAGCCATCCTTGAAGCAAAGTCCGGCAAGGCCAAGGAGGTCGAGCAGATTCTCAAAGCCTGCGTGGCGCCCTCGCGAGCCGAAGCCGGTTGCCGTTTCTATACCCTGCACGTTGATCTGGAGAATACGCAACGCTTTGTATTTGTCGAACGCTGGGCCGACCAGGCGGCGATCGACTTTCACAAAAAAACCGACCACTACCTGGCCATGGCCAGCGCAGCAGCCGACTTGTTGCTCGACCGACAAGTCTTGCTGCTGAACGAAATCGACGTGGCCTAGGTCCGTTTGATCCCTCGGCCGAGGCCAACTACAAGCGCCAGGGCAGGCGCTGTTTCTGGGTAACGCCGGGACTGCGATGCGCTTCCTGACCGCAGCAGTGGCGACGGTGACGACCTGCTGGTGGCTGCCGACCCTGAGCTGGCGGGTACTTCCTGCGATGCGCTGATCGATACCCACGCTGACCATCGGATTGCCATGTGTTTTGCGTTGGCGGGATTGAAAGTGAAGGGGGTCCGGATTCTCGACCCTGATTGCGTGGCCAAGACGTACCCGGGTTATTGGCAAACGCTGGCTTCTCTCTGCGTGCAGATGGACACCGAGAGCGCTCCGGTTGACTGAACAGTCCTGAATGGCAGCGATCAACCCTGACGTTGGTTAAGACTGGTGAGGTCTCTCATTGAGGTGGTCGGCAGTTTGCCATGGGTCAGATACCAATTGACCTCATCTCGAAGGGTCTCGGTGATTGGCCGGAATGCCAGGCGCAGTTCGGCTTGACTCTTTGAGAGGTCAAAGTGAGATCGGTCTATCTCTCTACGCATCACTCGCACGGTGGCCATGCTGAGCAATGCCGGCCGCCCGCTGATACGCGCGATGATTTCCTGGCAGCCGGCGACGACCCAGAGCAGCAATGGAGGAATAGCGCGAGTGGGCGCGGTGATCCCGGTCACTTCCTGGTACACGCGCATCAGGTCGCCCATGCTGATGTGCCTGCCAGCCGCGAGGTAATGCTCACCTCGTCGGCCGTTATCAACGGCCGAAATCATCGCGGCCGCTACGTCACGCGCATCGACGAAGGAGACGGTCGCCGGGGGGATGCCGGGCAGCTTGCGTTGCATGAAGTCGAGCGTGAATTGTCCGGCCGAAGTCGGTCCGATATCGCCAGGCCCGTGCATCCAGCCCGGCATGACGAATACGCCGAACATGTCCGGATGACGCAGCAGAAAGTCCGACACGACCCTGTCGCAAAGGATCTTGCTGCGGTAATAGTCGTCTGCCTCGCTCACCTCCCGTTTCATGCTCTCGTCAATTAACGCACCCGGTGGGCCATTGACCACCGCGATCGAGCTGGTATGGACGAAACGGCGGATGCCGGCAGCATAGGCGGCATTCAGCAGGTCGTTCGTACCCTTAACGTTGATGCGCTCCAGCAGGGTCCAGTGTCGGCCACCGTAATAACTATCGCGGAAATAGGCCGCGGTATGGAACAACGCATCACACCCCACCAGTGAGTCGGCGAAGTCCGCCACGTTCTGCATGTCGCCTTCGATGATCTCGATGTTCGAGAGTCCATTGAACTGCTCCCGCGCCTTATGTCGAGAGCGGACCAGCGCACGCACGGTCATTCCTTTGGCGATAAGCGCACGGACCAGGTTGTTCCCGAGCAGTCCGGTGGCTCCGGTGACAAATACGGTTTGCATGGTCTAGTCCTTTAAGTGGTCTTTTCGTTTGAGAGGACTGGTATACCGTGAGGCTGTTTTGCGAAAAACAGTGATAGATGCACAATAGCTTTGCGAATATGCAAAGCAACGGCCTGAACAGGATTTAAACGTGGAAACCAATTGGGATGACCTGCGCCTTCTCCTCGCGATCTCGCGTCGGGGTAGCTTTCTGCAGGCTGGACGAACACTGGGTATGGCGGCTTCCACGTTGTCGCGGCGCATTAGCCAACTAGAGGAGGCGGTTGGTGAGCTGCTGGTAGAGCGCGGAGTGGAGGGCTGCCGGATTACCGAACGCGGTCTGGCCCTGGTGGCAGTTGCCCAGGCGGCGGAAGAAGGTTTGCAGCGTCCCTATGGCGCAGCGGCCGACCTCGATAACGCGGTACTTTCGGGCAACGTCGTAGTGACCGCTGGCGAGGGCTTCTCTCCTTATGTCATGGAGGCGGCGGGACGCTTCACCTCTCTGCATCGGCACTGCTCGGTGAAGTTCGTGATGGAAGCCGAGTTTTGCAAGGTCGCACGCGGAGCCGTGGACATTGCCATTCGCACCAGTCATCTGGGGGAGCCGTCGCTGATCTACCGGCCTCTCGGCAACGTCGTCTATGGCATTTTCGCAGCGCCTGCCTACGTTGAGCGGGCAGGGGGCGGACTGACACCGGAGACAGTGTCCAGCATTGCGCTACTACCGCCGCTGGATGCGCTTGCGCACATGCGTGCCGCGAGGGTGGCGAAACTGAGGGGCGCTCAGATCAGCGTGAACTCTTTTGCCGCACAGGTGGAGGCGGTAAAAAGAGGGCACGGCGTCGCGGTGCTACCGCGCATTTTGGCGGGCGGATTGATTGAGCTGTTCCCGGAAATCGAACTTCCCGAGATGGAGGTCTTTCTCGTCACACGTCCACAAGCCCTGAAACAGCCTCACATCAAAGCGCTGTTTGGAATCCTGGATGACGTTCTTCGATCCGCACTTATCAAAAAACTGTAAGTAATTGAAAAATAAAAATATATTTATTGGATTTTCAGCCAACCGCTGACCCTCTGAGCTGACTTGTCTGCGATCGGCTGCGATCGGCTGCGAAGCGGTCGCAAATAGGCTGGACACGATATCGCTGGAAGGTCCTTCGTGTCGGACGCGACCCCGGCCTTTCGCAGACAAGACTGCGCGTCCCGGTCTCTCTGGCTGATGGATTGACGCCCAAGGCTGTCGGCGAGCAGTTGCAGGTCACGCCGCCGACAGTATTCAAGTGGCGAAAACGTTGTCTGGAGGCGGGAATCGAAGGGTTGAGTGATCTGCCGCGCAGCGGCCAGCCACTCAAACTTGGGCCCGAAAAAATCAACGAAATCCTGACACTGACCACCCGGCGCGTACCCCAGGAAGCCACTCACTGGAGCGTTCGCTTGATGGCCAAGTATGCGCGGGTCACCACGTGGCAGGTTCGGCAGGTCTGGGCCGCTTTCGACCTCAAACCCCATCGTCTGAAGACCTTCAAAATCAGCAGCGATCCCCATTTCGCCGACAAGGTAATCGACGTGGTCGGGCTCTATCTGAACCCACCAGATAACGCCATTGTGTTGTCGGTTGACGAGAAAACCCAGATCCAGGCGTTGGATCGCATCCGGCCGATGCTGCTGCAGCTACGCCCAGGTCAAGTTGAACGCCGGACGCATGATTACAAGCGCCATGGTACGGCGAGTCTGTACGCGGCTTTCGACATCTTAACCAGCCGTTACAGGTTGCAAGGTGATACTCCAGACGTCTTTGCCCTGAACGGTCGATTGTTCGACCGCCATGACCTGGAACGCCGTGCCTGGCGCGAAGGTGTATTCGATTTTAGTTGGGTCATCCGATAGCGCCGTGATGTAGCTGGCCGCATCCCAGACCCAGGCATCCGTTGGTGGATTGGCGGTCAGGACAATGCCGTTCTGATACTTCATGGCTTCGTCCAGCGAGCTGCCGAAACTCCAGACCATCTTGGTGGTGATGATCTGGCCGACCTTAATGTAAGTGTCGAGCGCATCCTGCAGTGGTATCTGCAAAGGGACATTGTCTGACCCTTCATTGAGGGGGCATTGCAGGAACTCGATTCCGAAATGTTCGGTTCCCAGTTGGGAAATATCCATCTGCCCGCTGAACAGTTGAGGCTGACTTACAACGCTGGTTCGTGGCAACGCCTGGAACGCCGCGCACAGCAGGCGGTTTTCGGTATCGCTGAATGTTTGCAGGGCTGTGGCAACCTGCGTCAATTGTGTCTGGACATCTTGCTGAGAATTGGCTGGCGTCATCATGAACGAGTTCATGTAATCGGCGTCTTGCGGCGTGTAGGTTCCCCAGTTTGATTCCCAGATCGCAGCCGCAATACTCGGCTGGTCAAGGGGATAAGGTGTCGGTCCCATGCTGGTGTATTCAAATATTTTCATCAGGACGATGCGGGTGAAGGATGCGCTCGTCCAGTCATAGACGGCCATCGCCAACTGAAAACTGTAGGGTGAGAACGGGAACAGTTGTAGTCCTAGCGCAGCAATCTGCGCCGTGGTTTTGCCAGGCGCGTCGGGGATGTTCTGGTAGGGGACGTACTTGTCAGCGATCATCTGATCGAGGTAGTCGGCGTCAGCGGCTGAAATCGTCGGCAAGGGTTTTAGCTGGCCGGATTGGGTGATGCCCGTGCTGCTCTGCGTGACGTAGAAAACCCCATTACCCGGCAGGCTCAGCGCGAGCTGCACGGTGGGATTGGGTGTGTAGTCGAAGTTTTTTCCGTTGAGATCTACAACATCCATGACCGGCCCAGTGGGGAAACCGTTCTGAAAATCGGTAATGTCCAGGAAGCCCTGGTCTGCGACGATCAGGCGGCTGGAAACGCCTTTACCGCCACGAAGAGCCCCCAGCGGTTGGCCGTCACTGAACCATAACGAAGCGTTTGACGGGTTATCGATGCTCTGAAACTGCCACATGATCAAGCTCCTCCATAAAAGTAATGTGCAGAGCAAAGAAGCCGTGGCGTTGCATGGCGATCTTTGCCCTTACTCATCCAGCCGGCGCGCTCAGTGTGTTATGGCACGCTTGGGTCGTTCTCCCAGAAACCAAAGGCATTGCCCAGCGGGTCGCGCAACTCGGCAAAAAATCCCACGCCTGGTACCGGCGTTTTACCCATCACTACAGGAGCGCCCAGTGATTGCGCGCGCTGCAGATACTCGTCGATGCCCACCACCGTGTAGTACTGCATGGGGCCGCTGGGCGTACCCGGGCCGGACATGATCGCCAGGTAGGCGGTCTGCGGAGTCTGCCCGTCGGCCCCGGTGATCTCCCAAAAGGTGTTGGGTGGCTGGTAGCGAAAGTGCCAGTCGGGGAACAACGCGGCATAAAAATTCTTGCCCGTTTGCTCCGCGTTGTCGGGAATGATGCAGTGAAAGTTCAGCGATCCGGTCATGGCACAAACTCCTTTTTTAAGCCGTTTTTGGCACTTTTCCCGCCAGACGCGCCAACGCAGTGTCGCTGCCCATCGCTTTCAAAACCAAGGCCACAAGGGTGAGCGTGGGGTTGGCGGCGGGCAGAGTGGGCATGACGCTGTTGCTGACAACGTAGAGGTTGTCCACGCCGAAGACCTGCAACTCGGTGTTGACCACGCCTTCTTTGTCGTTGCTGGCCATGCGCGTGGTGCAGGCCACATGATCGCCGCGCTGGGGATAGGTGTCCGAGCGGATGTCGCTGCAGCCCATGGTGCCCAGTACGTTTTCGAGAATGTTCCTGTATTCCTGGGCGGCCACGGGATCGTATAGGGGGGCAGGGGTGTCGATGAGGGTGCGCGGCAGTCCGAAGCGCGTATAGCCGGTGGTGGGCGTGACGCGGTTCTGGTACTGCGGTAATGCCGAAAGGTTGCCGTAGAGCTGAAAGGCTGCGGGCGCGGTGCAGGCCGCCTGAATCTGGCTCACGCTCTGACCTTGGGCCATCAGCAGGCCCAGATCAATATTGGGTGTTTCGTAATTCATCGAGATGAAAAACTTGCCCTTTTTCTGGTAGGCCGGTGTGTCGTAGGCACGTGAACACAGGCTGGGAAAGCCCAGCTCCTCCTCAAAGGACTGCGGATTGGACTGGTTGCCAGAGGCGTAGAAAAACTGCGTGGCGCTGACGAAGCGACCCACCAGATCGTTGTCATTGCCAATGCCATGAGGCCAGAAACTGGAGGTGGAGGTCAGCAGCAGCTTCGGAATCTCGAAAGCGCCGTTGCACAGGATGACCGCCTCGGCGTCCAGCTCCACGATGTCGCCGGTGGCCAGGTCGGTATAGGTTACGCCCGCCACCTGCTGCTTGTTGATCATGCGGATGGCGGTGACCGCAGCGCCCAGGCGCACGCTCACATTCGGGTTGCCGGCGAGCAGGGCCAATGGCTGATCGCCCGTAAAGCGGCCGGCCACCGGACAGTAGTCGCATGTGCCAGTGGTACGGCAGGGGCCAGCGTTGCCATTGGCCTTCCCGTAGCGCGCCACGGGCAGGTGACCGTAGCCGATCTGCAGTTGCTCGAAGGCCTTGATGAAGGGGCCCGCCGAGATGGGATAGGGCGCGGCCCCATAGGCATAGGGCTGGCTGCGCGGCGGGCAATTGTCGCCGGAGTCGCCGCTGGCGCCCAGGTACTGCTCGGCCTGGTTGTAGAACGGTTCCAGCGCGTCGTAGCCAAAGGGCCAGTCGATGCCCTGGCCGGTGTTTGTGTAAAGCGCGAAGTCCTCGGGCATGAAGCGAGGCACCCAACCGCCCCAGTGCAGCATGGTTCCGCCTGCCCCGAAGATCCGTCCGCCCATGATGTCCCAGGGATTGGCGCCAGTAGCATCAAAATCGCCGGGCTCGTCGTAGAACGCCGCATAGGGCGTGTTGTCGGTACCCCCTCCGCGCGCCAGATGGTGGAACCACCAGCCCGGGTCCGCCATGGGAATGTTCGGTCCGGTTTCCAGGACGGTCACACCGTCAAGGCTCGAGCACAGGCTGGCCATGAGGCTGCCTGCGACGCCGGAGCCGACGATCACAATGTTGGCTGATTCTTTACGTACCTTAGACATGATTGCCTCCCAGGGTCTGAACTTGGACGCTGACGGGGAGGGCGCGATAGGGCGGCGGCTGCTGCAGGAAGGAACCACCGCCCATCCAGCCGTTGTAGTTCTCGTAGCCGAAGGCCTTGAAGCCTCCAAAAGCGATGTTCCAACGCATGAACTCCAGCAGTACGAAGTTCGCTACGTTGGATGGATTGGTGGGGTGATAGCGGTTTTCAGCGAGGAGCGCCGCCATGGCTGGCGGCGGTGAACCGTATTGTTCGAGCAGTTGCTGGTACTCGGCCACGGCTTGCTGGTAATAGCCTTGATAGGCCGGGTCGCGTTGCATCTGCCATTGCAGCACCTGCTGGAATTGCGTCTGAGGCATGGCGCAATCAGCGGAGGTGCCCCAGTTCTGGCCGATATAACCGAACACGGCCCAGAGTACGTCGATCTGGTCATCGTTCATGCGGATTTTCCTTTATCCATTTGTTTGGAATCGTGGTTATAGAACCGATGAAATGAAGAGTTGAGTGTCCGTTTCGAAAACAGCCACCACCCTCTCACCGGCGCTTCGCTATGTCTGAACGACGTTGATTCGTCTGCTTAGAACGATCCTCTGTTTTTTGCCTGACCCATGCGTGCTCCTCCCTGTTGATGCATTCTCGCGAACACAATCACTGATATCACTATGCCAGTGCAAGCTCGAAAGCGCGGCGGATAATGTCCGTGTCAACAGTTAGGTACGGCTTACTGTGATCGAGGCGTTGATTTGTATATTTCGTACTGTTTTGTGCTCCCTGAAAAATCTGAACTGGACCCAGCGCTTCAGCCCGTTCGACTGTAATATTTGTGCCCTTAGCTGTTGATTCGATAAAGCCCTGAGGTAGTGTCCGATGTCGGCAAAAAAAATACTGTCATTGCTGGTGTTGTGTTGCAGTTTTGCTTCCCTGTCTGCTCGTGCTGTCGATGTAGGTGAGCATGCTCCGGCGTTGACGGCGAAGACGCTCAATGGCGATACGTTCGATTTGCAGGCTGAAGCCCATCAGGTTGTTATCGTGAATTTTTGGGCGTCTTGGTGCGAGCCGTGTCGCGAAGAAATGCCGGCGCTGGAAACTTACTACCAGCAGCATAAAGGTGAAGGGCTGAAGGTTATTGCGATCAGCATGGATGAGCCTGAGGATGACGCGATGGTGCATAAAGTCATGGCCCACTACAGCTATCCTGCGGCGTTTCAGCGTGATGCAAACTTCAAGGGGTTTGGCCGCATCTGGCGTATGCCGATGACGTACGTCATCGACCGGCAAGGGGTGGTGCGCAAGGATGGCAGTGTGGGCGAACCGAAGATCGATCTGACCTTGCTGGATACGCTCGTTACGCCGTTATTGAAAGCGCATTAAGCTGCTGGGCGAAAGTCGGCGGCGAGCCACCGACTGCCTGGGGCCTAGAACGAATAGCGAGCGCCCATCGTTGCCGTGTAGCGAGGTGCAAGCTGCACACCGTTGACGTTTTGGTACACCGGCAACTGCACAAAGCTGTACAGCGAGATTTTCTGGCTGATCGGGACCGTCACGCCAGGGCTGAGATACGCCAGCGTTCCGCCGGTGCTGATGGTGTCAGCCTGGGCGCCTTCGTCACGCTCAACGTGCCGCACGTTTAGCTGGAGTTGCGGCATGACGTAGGCGTTGCCCATATAACGCAGGCCCACATTCAAATTGATGCCATCGCCGGGGCGATATTGGTCGCTTGAGTCCATGGCCCTCTGCACCATCCCTTGGGCGAAATAGTCCCAGTTCTTGTTCAGCGCATCCATGTAATAGACGCCCAGAATGGCATCGGTGGTGCCGGATCCGGGTTGCAGGCCACGATCGATCGCCACGGGGCCGGGGGCGGTAGGGTCGCTGGACTGGGCGGTATCGTCATGGGCACCGGTGGGCAGTTTTACGCCAAACAACACACCGAAATTATGCTGCGGCGTGAACCCCTGGTAACGGCCGATGATTTTGACATCGCCCAAGCTTGAAGTCCTGGAGCCATATTGGCCGCCGCCATCGCCCGTCGTTACGCCGTCCGACGCCGTTCCCAGCGTGCTATGGCTGCGAAAGATGTAAGGCACCTGCAGGTCTACTCCCCAACTTGGGTTGAAGCTGTAGTCCAGGCCGAGCGTCAGGTAATCGTTGCGTGTGTATTTTTCAACTTCCTGCGCATCGCCCTTGTTGGAGATCTGGCTGGCAGCGGTTGGAGAAATGGTGCTGGTGCCGCTACGGAGCTGGTCTTGATTCAGGTAGTCGTAGCGGATATCCAGCTTCAGCCCGGATGAGCTGCTGATGCCTAGGTTGTCCCAGTCGGAGCTGAGCGTGCAGCCGCAGCTGGCGCAGGCCAAGGCGACGTGCGGAAATAACGCCGCGATAGACAGCGCGGCGAGCGGCACTACATTAATCCGGGTGCGGCGGCGTGATGGCATGACCATGGTGTGGGCATTCCTTGGTTAAATTGCAACGCATAAAGGTGACCATCCCGAGAAGGCTGGGATGATGGGTCATCGCAATAAAATCAAGAAAAGACAGGAGGGCCGCGTGGCTCGGCGATCAGCCAGACTGCACTGGCGTAGGGTTTATAGACCGTTCGAGCAAGCGCTATGTCTGCGCGGCCGGACAGCTGCCACTGGATGATGCTGGGTGGTAAGCCGACGTCTACCGCGTGAACGACGCACAGCAGGCAATGGCATTCGTGATACTGATCCGGCGCGGTGGGGTTGTCGGTGCCGGGGGGCTGGGCGTGGCCGGTCATGCCGCTCATACCGGCCATGTTGCAGTGTTCGCCCATCTCCATCGACTGCCCGTGAGCAGCCGGAAGCATCAGCATCACGCTTGGCAGTAATACTGCAAACATGGCCAGGTAAATGGCGAACTGGCGCAATGAGCGGGGCAGGTGAGACATGGGTACGAAGAGTACGTCGCGTATTGGCTTTTCGCCGACATGGCCAAAGCGTCCGGATGGTAGCGCTTCAACAGGAAGACGGCAATTTTGATCTCGTATGGCCATCCCTTTAGTCGTCTTGACGGGCCGGTCGCAAAGAGAGGATCCCCGTTCAGGCACATCGACCTGCCTTGTCCCCTCCCTTTACGCTTCGTCAATGCAGGCGAAGATACGTCGAATGAACCCTTGATCTACTCAACCGTAGTGCGATAGCCGTGGCTCCGTACGTGAGTCAGGTACACTGCATGTGCTTTTAAAATATGTTGTTACGAAGGGGGAAGCCGGTTGAATCCCGGCACGGTCGCGCCACTGTATCTGGCTTATAAGCGCACAGCTTATAGCCCAGGAGTCAGACCTCCCTTTGCAACGGTTTCCGATCCCGCCTGGACGCGCATTCCTAAAGGTTATGCTTGATGATTCTTCAACTCTCCCAGATTTTCAGCGACTCAAACACCCATGTGCGCGCCAGGCTTTTTGGCATTTATGGGTTGTTAATCGGTATTAACGTGCTTGCCTGGGTTTGGGCGTTGGTGGCCTTCCATGACTATCCCTTACTGCTAGGGACCGCTTTATTGGCATACGGCTTTGGTCTGCGGCATGCAGTCGATGCCGATCACATTGCCGCCATCGATAACGTCACACGCAAACTGATGCAGGAGAAAAAGCGTCCGGTGTCCGTTGGCTTCTTCTTTTCTCTTGGGCATTCGACTGTCGTGGTACTTGCCTCGATGGGTGTCGCGCTGGCCACCTCGGCAATGAAAGGTAGTTTTGACCACTACAAAGAAATCGGCGGGGTCATCAGTACGTCGGTCTCGGCGTTGTTTTTGTTTGTCATTGCATTGATGAACCTGATTATTCTGAGGTCAATCTACAAGGCGTGGCGTCACGTCAGAGCCGGTGGGGTCTATGTCGAAGACGACTTCGATATGCTGTTGGCTGATCGAGGTTTTCTTGCCAGATTTTTCCGGCCTTTGTTCCGCTTGATCACCCGTAGTTGGCACATGTTCCCCATGGGATTTTTGTTTGGTATGGGGTTCGATACTGCAACCGAAATTGCCTTGCTCGGTCTCTCTGCAAGCCAGGCATCACAGGGGTTGTCTCCTTGGGCAATCATGGTGTTCCCGGTGCTGTTCAGTGCTGGTATGTCACTGGTTGATACGCTTGATGGTCATCTGATGCTTGGCGCCTACGGTTGGGCGTATATGAAGCCTATTCGCAAGATTTACTACAACATGACGATTACGCTTGTATCGGTCGTGGTGGCGGTCGTCATTGGCAGTATTGAAGCGCTGGGGCTGATCTCGGGCAAGCTGGACTTGCAGGGTCCGGTGTGGAGCGTGGTTGGCAAGCTCAACGATAATTTCGGCACGCTCGGCTACATCATTATCGGGATCTTCTTATCGAGTTGGGTCATCTCAGTGATGGTCTACCGCCTAAAGAACTTCGATGCCCTGGACGTGAAGCGCTAGAGGCTCATCGCGCGCCTTGATAGACAGTCAGGCCTGACGGTATGTCTCGCGCAGTGCAGCGCTGGGCCTGACGTTCACGTTTTGAGGTGCTGGCAGGGCAACATGCCTAAGGTTTGCGATTAAACAGCTTACGCACGAACCCTGCTGCCACGAGCACGCCAACGACGATGAATTTTTTAGCCGCAAGCAACACCAGTCCCAGTTTGGCGAACAGTCCGGCCTTGCCGGCGATCCCGCCGGCAACCAGGGCTGCAAGTCCGTATTTGGCCAGTTTGTCGGTGCCGGGGTCGTAATCGGCGTAGCGGTTGCCGTCGGTGAAGTTGGTGAAGGCCAGTATGTTGGGTAGTTCTTTCTGGATGGTCGGCAGATCAGTCATCGATGCCACGGCATTGAGTTCCAGCACGCCCGACCGCCCGAGCACGCGGATGCTGTAGTTGAGGGTGTTGTCCGGCGCGTTGTCGACTTTCAGTTCCCGTGCCCAGAACATTTTGTGGCTCTGTTCGTCGTAGCGCGGTGGCTCGGCCCAGCCCAGTAGTTCCAAGCCGGCATAGCCTTGTTTGATCCGTTCTTTATTGTTTTCCACGTCTTCGTCCTGCATTTGCTTCAGCAGTTCGGTGTAGTCGATTTTGGCCGCGTCATCGTCCGAGATATGCCCGTCGTCCTTGTAGCCCACCAGCACGCCCCAGCCTGCGCGCGACATCGGGCTGGTTGCCTGCGGAATGATCATGCCCAGCGTCTTGTTGCCGGGCGGGTTGCCCCAGCCGTCAACGATCAACCGCTCGGTGTCGTCCGGCGTCAGGTAGTAGAAGTCGTCGTTGAGATTGAGGGTGGCAATGCCACCGGGCAGGTCGATGGTGCCGTGTTGTGGCTTCAGCGAAGCCAGAAACTGTTCGGCAGTCTGTTTGGGTTTTTCGGCATCGCTGGCCGTGCCGGCAATGGCATAAGTGTTCGCGGCACACAGCGTGAATGCCGCCAGCAAGCAGCGCAGACGTTTCATCGTAATCTCTTACATGTCGAATTAATTTGGCTGGCAGCTTATCCGAAGCGGCCATGGGATCACTAGAGGCGGATGGCCAAACCAGAAAGTTCAGGCGGGTGGGTGATGCGGGATCAAGACAACACCTGTTCTTAGTTCATTCTCGGCTATCGACGTCGCTGCATAGTCTTAACTGTTACAGCCATCCGCCCGCCGCCACGCTGTACGCTGCCTAGACTCTAGTTGGGATTACAAGCAACTGCCTTGCCGCTCCGTGCAGGGCATGGAGGTGCATCATGCGTTTGGCAAGAACAGTACAACGTAGCCTGGAACAGGCACATTGCGACTACGACATCGTGGCTCATCCGCATTCGGCAACGAGTATGGAGTCCGCTCGGGTGGCCAGCGTTCCGGCAGAACGGCTGGCTAAATCGGTGATTATCGATGACCGGCACGGGCATTACATGATGGCCGTGCTACCCGCCGATAGGCATTTGGATTTGAGCAAAATACAAGCCAGTGGGGATTGGCAACTCACTCGCGAAAGTGGCTTGCCGCACTTGTTCGGCGACTGTGAGCGTGGCGCGATTCCGGCACTGGGCGAGGCGTATGGCATCAAGATGCTGATCGATCCGATGTTGACCCGCCAGGAGGATATCTACCTGGAAGCCGGTAATCACCACTATCTGGTGCACATGCGCATGGACCAATACCTGAAACTGGTGCCGCATGCCGAGGTGCGCGAGGTCAGCCAGTGACACCTATCAATCCCAGCACCAGGTTGTGGCCGCAGCGCCCAACCTGGGCCCAGGAGTGACCCATGGAATCACCTGTGCATAGCCTGCCGTCTCTGTTTCAACAGCTGGGGCTTGCGGCCGACCCGGTCGGCATTGATGTATTCCTTGCCACCCATTCACCGCTCAAGGCCAACCTTGCGTTAGCGGACGCTTTTTTCTGGACGCCCGCACAGGCTGCATTTCTACGCGAGGAAATCCTTGAAGACGCCGACTGGGCCGAGGTTGTCGATCAGCTTAACCTGATGCTGCGAAAGATAGGCTGAACACCACCGTTCATTCTACGGAGGCGTTGCTATGCCTCGAAAAACTGCAACGCCTGGGTCAAGTCCCCCATGGGCTCCTGCCCCCTTGTGAGCATTTCCTCATCTCGCTCCTTCAGCCCATCCAGCTTCTCCAGCCCGTGTACCCGAGTAATTAACCGCAGGATTGAAGCGGTGTCATAGACGGTATGGTCAACAACCCCTCTGCGGGCAAAAGGCGAGACAACCAGCGCAGGAATGCGTGTGCCAGGGCCCCAGCGGTCGCCTTTTGGCGGGGCGACGTGGTCCCACCAGCCGCCGTTTTCATCGACGGCGATGACGATGACCATGTTTTCCCATTGCGGGCTATTGCGCAGGACTTTAATGGCGCGAGTGATGTGCCGGTCTCCTGAGGCGACGTCGGCGTAACCGGCGTGCATGTTGAGGTTGCCTTGGGGTTTATAGAAGGTGACGGCAGGCAGCTTGCCGGCTTCGGCATCGGCGAAGAATTTATTGGTTCTGGACTCATCACCCAAACCTCCATCACGCAAGCGTTTGCTGCGTTCTGCGGGGTTACCGGGGCCGAGGTTTTTGAAGTAGTTCAACGGCTGGTGGTGGTACTGAAAGTTCGGGATTTTCGGAATGCCGGCAGAGTCTTTGAACTGGTCGATGGTGGCCTGCCACCCGCCGGCGTACCACGCCCAGTCGATGTTCTTCTTCGACAGTTTGTCGCCGATGTGGTCGTGGGTCTGCGGCACCAACACGTTGGCCAGACCCGGTTTTGAGTAATCCGGGCGATCGGGGTCGCGCAGCCAGGTCGGCCAGTACGGCGGGGCCAGGGTGTTGACGGCGTAACCGTCGGGCGTCAATGCGCTGGGGCCGAATTGCGGCGGGCCGGTCATGGCGCTGGCGGGGGATTTTTCCAGCGGCTTGAGCCGCGTCTCGTGCGGATTGTCGCTCTGCAGCGTGGCGATTTGTTGTTTGGCCGGTGAGTTCGCGGCGTCCGGGTAAAACGGCACAGTGGCGGACACCAGGTACTGGTGATTGAGAAACGAGCCACCGAAAGCGCCCTGAAAGAAGTTGTCGCACAGCACAAACTCCGCAGCCACGTCCCACAGCCGCAGGGAGTACTGGGTTTGCGCGTAATGGCCCATGGTCAGGGCACCCGAATCGGCCCAGGCGACGAAGCTGTCGTTTTTGCCGCCGTTGATTTGCATCTGGTTCTGATAAAACACGTGCCACAGGTCGCGGGTGACCACGCTCAGCGGCAAGTCTTCGCCATTGGGGCCTTCGAGGGCAAAGGGCGCGTTGATCAGGTGCTCTTGAAACTGGGTTTCGGCGGGGTAGGTCACGCCGTCTACGGTTTGCGGGCCTATCTGCAAGACACCGCCCCACACCGGGGGCAGGGTTTCCAACAGACTGCCGTCACGGTCGCGTTGCTGATAGTCGCTTGATTGAAGTGCCGCCAGCGGTTTTTCAACACCGGGGAAGTTACCGAAAAGGTTGTTGAAACTGCGGTTTTCGGCGTAGATCACCACCACCGTTTTAACCTTGTCGCGCAGCGCCTGATCCAGTGCGGCACCGGTTAAAGGCTTATTGCCGGGCGGCAATTCGTTACCCGACACATAAGCGCTGAGGGTTGCGCCGACGCCAAGCGCCGCGACACCACCAAGGAAGCGCCGTCTACCGGCATCGGAAGGGTTGTCGTCAGAAGGCAGCTGTAACGCGTCGTCGTCTTTATCGCTCATGGCGGTTATCTGCTCACATTGTTGTAGTGGGTAACAAATGATCTCGGAGGAGGGTAATCAGCTAATGTGGCACTCATGCTACAGCGTGGGCGTGACGCGTTTAGTGATGAACGCAGCGGCGGATTGGGCTGCCCCTCCGGCTACTAGCCGCCTGCGGGTGAATGCTGTTCGGGGGTTAACGGTGCCTGTGCGCCATAGCGCTGAATGATTTGATCAATCTCCCCTGACATTTTCATGCGCAGCAACGTGCGCAGAATTTTCTGCACCGGCACGTTCGGGTCGTTGCGCACGAGGCAGCCTACCGCTTGTTCTTCGATGATGGAAACACTGCGCAATTGTTTATCCGGCGGCAGGTGACGGTTGTGCCATCTGAGCGACCATTCATTGGCCACGGCATAGCGATAGCGGCCAGCCGCCAGTTTTTGTAGAACCTGCTCTTGGCTGCGGGTGTCTTCGCGCTGCAATTGATGGTTGTCGAACAGGTGTTGCAGGAGCGGATAGGTATAGCCCAGGACGGTGCCGATGCTTTCTTTATTGAGCTGGTCGGTGCGGATCGGGGTCGCATTGTCGGCGGTGCTGATCAATAAATTGCGTTCGATCATCAGCGGCAGGCTCCAGGTGTAGTCACCGGATAAGTTGGGTATCCAGGATTGCGCTGCGTAACAACGCACATCGACTTCGCCGCGGTCCAGGGCGCTTTGCACGCGCATGCGGGCCAGCACATGGTATTCAGCGGGGAGGCCGACCTGGCGGGCCAGACTTTGCATGATGTCGAACAGAAAACCGGCATCGGGCTGGTCGTCGTCGATCTGCACCATTGGCATCGACCAGCTGTCGGCAATCGAAAAGCGCAAGGGTGCCTCAGCGGCGTAGCTGGAGCATGAATAGGAGCAGATCAATAGCAACAAAGCGCTCAGTAACAGCCGCATTCGATTCCTTTGCGTGAGCAATACGATGTAAATCTGGATAGGTCGGTGCCGAAGTTTCCTCCATTTGAGCAGCGTAGTCACATTAGACAATGACATCGGATGCAATTTTGCCCTTGCTCCGCTAGCATTAGCGGTCTTCCGCTTCCCAGTTGCGACGGTTTTCGATGAGTTATCAGGTTCTTGCACGTAAATGGCGTCCGCGCTCGTTCCGCGAAATGGTCGGCCAGACCCATGTGCTCAAGGCCCTGATCAACGCGCTGGACAGCCAGCGGCTGCATCATGCCTATTTATTTACAGGCACCCGTGGCGTGGGTAAAACCACGATTGCGCGGATTATCGCCAAATGCCTGAATTGTGAAACAGGCATCACGTCGACGCCTTGCGGGACCTGTTCGGTCTGCCGGGAGATCGATGAGGGGCGTTTCGTCGACCTGATCGAGATCGATGCCGCGAGCCGGACCAAGGTCGAAGACACCCGTGAGCTGCTCGATAACGTGCAGTACGCACCGAGTCGTGGGCGCTTCAAAGTCTACCTGATCGACGAAGTGCACATGCTGTCCACTCACTCGTTCAACGCCCTGTTGAAGACCCTGGAAGAGCCGCCGCCCTACGTCAAGTTCATCCTGGCGACCACCGATCCGCAGAAGTTGCCAGCGACCATCTTGTCGCGTTGCTTGCAGTTCTCCCTGAAAAACATGACGCCGGAACGTGTGGTCGAGCATTTGACTCACGTGCTCACGGTCGAAAATGTACCGTTCGAAGACGACGCGCTGTGGCTGTTGGGCCGCGCTGCCGATGGTTCGATGCGCGATGCCATGAGCCTGACCGATCAGGCGATTGCGTTCGGCGAAGGCAAGGTCATGGCGGCGGATGTTCGCGCCATGCTGGGCACCCTGGATCACGGTCAGGTGTACGACGTGCTGCATGCGCTGCTGGATGGCGATGCGCGCGGGTTGCTTGAAGCCGTGCGTCATCTGGCCGAGCAAGGGCCGGACTGGAGCGGCGTGCTTTCGGAAATTCTCAACGTTTTACACCGCGTGGCCATTGCTCAGGCGCTGCCCGAAGGCGTCGATAACGGTCATGGCGACCGGGATCGGGTGCTGGCACTGGCTCAGGCGTTACCCGCCGAAGACGTGCAGTTTTATTACCAGATGGGCCTGATCGGTCGCCGTGATTTACCGCTGGCGCCAGACCCTCGGGGTGGTTTCGAGATGGTTCTGCTGCGGATGCTGGCTTTTCGCCCCGCTGACAGCATTGATGCGCCGAGGCAGCCGCTAAAGCCAGTGGGGATCAACCAGGCCACAGTTGATTCCAGGCAAGCAGTGGTCGGCGCAACGTCTGTTGCGCCGGTCGTGGCAGCCGCTCCGGTGGCGGCTGTAGTGCCTGCGCCTGTCGAGCCCGTGGTTGAGCGTCAGGCGCCTGTTGCGCCGCAGATCGTGCCTGAACCTGCTCCTGCAGAAGAGGTCGATCTGCCCTGGAATGAGCCCAAGGCCGTGCAGCCGGTCATTGAACCTGAACGGGTACCAGAAGCAGACGCCGAACCGACGTCTGAGTCGGAGTCTGAGCCCGTTGCTGAAACCGTCCCCGAGCCGATGCTCGACACTGTCGCCGAGCAGCCGGACCTGACACCCATGCCGATACCGGCGCCCGCAAGCCCGGTTCCCGACGCACCTGACGTGGTTGAGCCCGAGGACGTGCAGGCCGCCGCCAAGGTGGTGGCACCGGCCATGCTTGAGCCGATTCCAGAGTCAGTGGCGTTCGTTCCTGCGCCCATGGAGCGTGAAGACGAGCCGCCGGACGATGACGAGTTTTTCGATGTGGAGGTGGACCTTGATCCCGCGTCGTATAGCTACCTGGATGAACTGGCCCACGACAGTGTGACCGAGGTCGTGGCGCCTGAACCGTTGCCGGCCTTGACGCCTGCGACAGGGTTGGCGCTGGACTGGCTGAATCTGTTTCCGAAACTGCCCGTGTCGGGCATGACGGGTAGCATCGCAGCCAACTGCACCTTGATGGCCGTGGAGGGCGATAACTGGTTGTTGCACCTGGACCCGGCCCACAGCGCGCTGTTCAATGCCACGCAATTACGCCGACTCAACGACGCCCTGAATCAATACCACGGGCGAACGTTGAACCTGAGCATCGAGTTGATCAAGCCCGAGCAGGAAACACCTGCCCAGGCGGGTTCGCGCCGCCGTGCCGAGCGCCAGAGCGAAGCAGAAGCATCGATCCATGCCGATCCGTTCATCCAACAAATGCTGCAACAGTTTGGCGCGGTGATCCGAGAGGATACGATTGAACCTGTTGATGCTCCGGTGGCTCAGATTCTTTAACTGATGTGCGGGGTGCCTGTGGCGCTACGCAATAATGATCAATCAAAACTTGAGGTGAATTCCCATGATGAAAGGTGGCATGGCCGGCCTGATGAAGCAGGCACAGCAGATGCAAGAAAAAATGGCCAAGGCACAGGAAGAACTGGCCAATGCCGAAGTTACCGGCCAATCGGGCGCAGGCCTGGTCAGCGTGGTGATGACCGGTCGTCATGACGTCAAGCGCATCAGCCTGGACGACAGCCTGATGCAGGAAGACAAGGAAGTCCTCGAAGACCTGATCGCCGCTGCGGTGAATGATGCCGTGCGCAAGATCGAGCAGAACAGCCAGGAAAAAATGTCTGGCATGACGGCGGGCATGCAACTGCCACCGGGCATGAAGCTGCCGTTCTAAAACGTTTCAGCGTGACCAGAAGCCAGGCCCTGTGCCTGGCTTTTTTGTTGCGAAGAGGGTCCTGCGAGTCGAGCGCGACCCCGGCTTCGTGGGCGAGACCGCACCTGCACGTTTTTACACCGTAAGGTATTGACCGAACCCCCACTCACCCGCATGGTCTGCTGTTTATTAGCCCGAATTTATTGATTAAGGAGCTGCTCTGATGGCGCAAAAATTGATCCTCAACCAGCGCGTCGTGCTGGCCTCTCGCCCCAAGGGGGCGCCCACACCAGAGAATTTCCGTCTGGAACGCGAGGCGTTGCCTGATCTGGAGGACGGCCAGGTGTTGCTGCGTACGCTCTACCTGTCCCTCGACCCTTACATGCGTGGGCGCATGAGCGACGCGCCGTCTTATGCCGAGCCCGTGCAGATCAATGACGTCATGACGGGCGGGGCGGTGAGCCGTGTCGAGCAGTCACGTAATGCACATTTCAAACCAGGCGATCTGGTCGTCGGCATGACCGGCTGGCAGACCCACAGCATCTGCGATGGCACGCAAGTGCTACCGGTGCCCAAGGATTTGCCCAGCCCCTCGATGGCTGTTGGCGTATTGGGTATGCCGGGCATGACTGCGTACATGGGGCTGATGGAGATCGGCAAGCCCAAAGCCGGGGAAACCCTGGTCGTGGCTGCGGCGTCCGGTGCGGTCGGATCGGTAGTGGGGCAGGTGGCCAAGCTCAAGGGGTTGCGCGTGGTGGGCATCGCCGGCGGCGCCGAAAAATGCCGTTACGTGGTCGATGAACTGGGGTTTGACGCCTGTGTCGATCACAAAAGCGAGCACTTCGCCGATGAGCTGGCGAAGGCTTGCGGCAATGGCATTGACATCTATTTCGAGCTGGTCGGCGGCAAGGTGTTTGATGCGGTGTTGCCACTGATCAATGCCCGTGCGCGGATCCCCTTGTGTGGTTTGATCGCTCAATACAACGCGCAGTCGTTGCCGGAAGGTACCGACCATTTGCCACTGCTGATGCGCACGTTGCTGACCAAGCGTGCGCGGATTCAGGGGTTTATCGTGTTTGAGGAGTACGGTGATCGCCACGCGGAGTTTCTCGCCACCATGCTTCCGATGATTAAAGAGGGCAAAATCAAGTTTCGCGAGGATATTGTCGAGGGGCTCGAACAAGCCCCCGGGGCCTTTATCGGGCTGCTGGAAGGACACAACTTTGGCAAGCTGGTCGTGCGGGTCGCTGACGCTTGAATTGACGCTAACCGGAGGCGCGGGTATAAACCGCGTCTCGTTGTCTTGTCGGACCTTTCTCATGAGCTTCAGCCCCCTGATCCGCCAATTGATCGACGCCCTGCGCACATTGCCGGGTGTCGGTCAAAAAACTGCCCAGCGCATGGCCCTGCAATTGCTTGAACGTGACCGCAGCGGCGGCTCGCGTCTGGCGCTGGCATTGAGTCAGGCCATGGATGGCGTCGGCCATTGCCGGCTCTGCCGCACCCTTACCGAAGATGATCTGTGCCCGCAGTGCTCTGATGTCCGTCGCGACGACACGCTGCTGTGCGTGGTCGAAGGGCCTATGGATGTCTATGCAGTGGAGCAGACCGGCTACCGTGGTCGCTACTTTGTACTCAAGGGGCACTTGTCGCCGCTGGACGGTCTCGGTCCGGAAGCCATCGGTATCCCGCAATTGGTCACCCGCATCGAACAGCAGGGCACCTTCACCGAAATCATCCTCGCCACCAACCCGACGGTAGAAGGCGAAGCCACCGCGCACTACATCGCCCAGTTGCTCAGCAACAAGGGCCTGATCACCTCCCGCATTGCCCACGGTGTGCCGTTGGGTGGCGAACTGGAGCTGGTGGATGGCGGCACATTGGCGCATTCGTTTGCCGGGCGTAAGCCGATAGCGTTGTAAAGAGGGCGCACACCCGCCCTGCGAGGACCTCCTGCAGGTTGACCGGAGGTCCTTATCTATCCGTCAATGCAAAGCTGGTCAGGCAGAAGGTCGGGACGGACATGCCTTCCAGGCGCTGTGTGCCTCCGAGTTCTGGCAGGTCGATGATCGCCGCGGCTTCGTAGACATGGGCGCCCATGCGGCGCACCAGATTGGCGGCGGCGACCAGGGTGCCACCGGTGGCAATTAAATCATCGAACATCACGATGGCGTCGCCTTCACACAGGCTGTCGGCGTGCACTTCCAGCCACGCTTCGCCGTACTCGGTCTGATAGGCCTCGGACAACACGTCGGCAGGCAGTTTGCCTTGTTTGCGGAACAGAATGAGCGGCTTGTTCAACTCGTAAGCGACGATCGAACCAATCAAGAATCCGCGCGCGTCCATCGCCCCGACATGGCTGAATTCGGCTTCGATATAGCGCTGCACGAAGCTGTCGATCACCAGGCGCAGGGCCTTGGGCGACTGAAACAGCGGCGTGATATCTCGAAAAATAACGCCGGGCTTGGGGAAGTCCACCACCGGGCGAATAAGAGATTTGAAGCTGAATTCGTCGAAAATCATCAAGAAGATCCTGAGGCAGGTTGGCTGGCGCTAGTCTACAGCTCAGCCACCAAGGATCGCACGCTTCAGACGTCGACCGAGCCACCTGCCAAGGCACATAACTGGATCGGGTCGAGGATCTGGATTTCCTTGCCTTCGGCCGCGATCAGTTCGCTCGACTGAAAACGCGTGAAAACCCGCGACACCGTTTCCACGGCCAGACCCAGATAGTTGCCGATTTCATTGCGCGACATGCTTAGACGAAACTGATTGGCCGAAAAGCCGCGAGCGCGAAAACGGGCTGACAAATTGACCAGGAAAGTGGCGATACGTTCGTCGGCGGTCTTTTTCGAAAGCAACAACATCATCTGCTGATCGTCGCGGATTTCCCGGCTCATGATCCGCATCAGTTGTCGGCGCAGTTGTGGGAGTTGTACCGACAGGTCATCGAGACGATCGAAGGGGATTTCACACACGGATGTGGTTTCCAGTGCCTGAGCCGACACTGGGTAGGCTTCGGTATCCATGCCGGACAGGCCGACCAACTCGCTCGGCAGATGGAAGCCGGTGAGCTGTTCTTCACCGCCATCGCTGAGGCTGAAGGTTTTTAGCGCGCCCGAGCGCACCGCGTAGACCGAACCAAATGTGTCGCCCTGTCGAAACAGAAATTCGCCTTTTTTCAGCGGACGGCCGCGTTTGACGATTTCATCGAGCGCGTCCATGTCTTCCATATTCAAAGATAGTGGCAGGCACAGTGGCGCCAAGCTGCAGTCCTTGCAGTGGGCCTGGTTAGGAGCGCGCAGTTTGACAGGCTCGGACATGACTTCAATCCTTGTGGGAAAACACACAGAAGACGTAAGGGTAACTCAGCGCAAGCTATTCCGGCCAGCACCGGAAAGTTTAACGCGAGACAATAAAGCTCCCTGCGCTCCGGTCGCTGCGAAATAGTTACTGATGTGTATTGCGCCCCCGTCAAGCAGCACGGGGGGGGCAGGGTCGCCCGGGCTAGATCACCCGCGAGAAGCGTTGGCGATTTTGTTGGTTCAAGTAAGTATCGAACACCATGCACACTGAGCGCACCAACAGGCGGCCAGCAGGCAGCACCGTTATCCCCGTCTCATTGATTTCGATCAGGCCATCGCTGGCCATTGCCAGGAGTTGCGGCCATTCATCTTTGAAATAGCCCATGAAATCAATATTGAACGCGTATTCGATACCGGCGAAGTTTAGGCTGAAATGGCAGATCAATTGCTGGATCACTGCTCGGCGCACGCGGTCATCGGGATTGCACAGCAGGCCGCGCTTGGTGGCCAGTTGATCGCCGGACAGTAGGGTCTGGTATTCACTCAAATCACTACTGTTCTGGCTGTACAGGTCGCCAATCTGGCTAATTGCCGAGACACCCAGGCCGACCAGGTCGCAATGGCCGTGGGTGGTATAGCCTTGGAAGTTGCGTTGCAGCGTTGATTCCTCCTGAGCAATGGCCAGCTCGTCGTCGGGTAGCGCAAAGTGGTCCATGCCGATATAGCGATAACCGGCACTCGTCAGTTGTTTAATGGTGTGTTCGAGCATTTCCAGCTTTTGCTCTGGGGCGGGTAGATCAGCACTATTGATCCGCCGCTGAGGCATGAAACGCTCCGGCAGGTGAGCATAGTTGAACACGGACAGGCGGTCCGGTTGCAGCATGATGATTTCGTCAACGGTGCGGGCGAAGGACTCTGGCGTTTGTTTGGGCAGGCCATAGATCAGGTCAATATTCACCGAACGAAACTGCAGGGTGCGTGCCGCCTCAATGATGGCGCTGGTTTCTTCAAGGCTTTGCAGACGATTGACGGCGCGCTGGACCAGTGGGTCGAGGTCCTGGACGCCGAGGCTGACCCGATTGAAGCCCAGCTCGCGAAGCAGGCCCATGGTCGACCAGTCGGCTTCGCGCGGATCGATCTCGATGCCGTAGTCACCAGAGTCATCGTCAAGCAAGTTGAAATGCTTGCGCAGATGCGCCATGAGCTGGCGCAACTCGTCATGATTGAGGAACGTTGGGGTGCCGCCGCCGAGGTGCAGCTGTTCAACCTTTTGCCGAGGGTCGAGGTGGCAGGCAATCATCTGGATTTCCTGCTCCAGGCGTTGCAAATAGGGCAATGCCCGCCCGCGATCCTTGGTGATGACCTTGTTGCAGGCGCAGTAATAGCAAATATTTGCACAGAACGGGATATGCACATACAGCGACAGAGGGCGTAGAGCCTTGCGGCTATCGCGCAGCGCGTGCAATAGATCAAAGGCCCCGATCTGGGTCTGGAATTGCACCGCAGTGGGGTATGAGGTGTAGCGTGGACCCGCCAGGTCATAGCGGCGGATCAGATCGGAATCCCAACGAATGGCGTCGAGCATGCGGGCAATTCCCCGAATAGGCTGGCAAGATCCTTGAGTCTAGGGAGGTGTGGTCAGGGCGGTGTTGATTTGCATCAAGGGCGAGCGTTCTGGCGGTAAATCGCCGATGGCGCGTCAGTGTTGCCTAGGGTGCTTAATGACCCATGAGCCAGTGCTGGTGGGGTCCAGGCATTGTCCATATCCCGAACAGGATAACCAGCAGGCCGCCGGCCATGCGCACGCCACGTTTGCGCAGCAGGGCGGTGGTGCGTTCGGCGGCAAGCCCGGTGGCGAGCAGCACAGGCCAGGTGCCCAGGCCAAAGGCGAGCATCAGCAGCGCACTGTCGAGGGCATTGCCCTGGCTAGCCGACCACAGCAGGGTGCTGTACACCAGGCCGCACGGCAACCAGCCCCAGAGCGCGCCCAGCAACAATGCCCGAGGCAGGCTGGACACCGGCAGCAAACGGCTGGCAAACGGCTGGATATGCCGCCACAGGCCGCGACCCAGGCTTTCGATACGGGTCAGGCCGCTCCACCAGCCAGCGAGATACAGGCCCATTGCAATCAATAGCAACGCCGCGATGACGCGCATGACCATCGCGCCTGGGCTGTTCGCTACCGCCCAGCCCGCGAGGCCGATCAGTAAGCCTGCGGTGGCGTAGCTGAGAATTCGTCCCAGGTTGTACGCCAACAGCAAGCGAAAGCGCCGGCTACGTTGTTCTTTGGGGATTGCCAGGGTCAACGCGCCCATCAAGCCGCCACACATGCCCAGACAATGTCCGCCGCCGAGAAGGCCGAGGATCACTGCCGACACCAGCAGGGGGGCCAGTTCAAGCATGGGGTGGGACCTGGTCCTTGTTTTCTGCCTGAGGTGCCGGTTTGTGGTCGGTGGCTTCTTTCATGGCGGCGAGGTGTTGCGGGTCTTGATCGTCGAACAGGACGCTGTGCGCTGGACCGTCGAGGTCATCGTACTGGCCGCTGTCTACCGCCCAGAAGAAGATGAAGATGGCCACGGCGACGATCAGCAGTGCCGCTGGAATCATTACGTATAGAGCCGGCATGGAGCCTCCGAAGGCAGCTGCCGAATCACGCTGGCAACTGCCGGGTGTTGAGAAGGGTGGTGTCTTGCAGGCCTTTCATCCGCGTGAGTCGAAGGGCATTGAGTACCACGGTCAACGAGCTGACGGACATGCCGACCGCCGCCCAGATGGGGGTAATCCAGCCAAGGGCTGCGAAGGGCAACATGAGGCCATTGTACAGACCTGCCCACAGCAGGTTCTCAATGATTACCCTACGGGTGCGCCGCGCCAGACTGAACGCCTGCACCAGCGCTTGCAAGCGGTTGGACAGCAGCACCGCATCGGCAGTGGTTTTGGCCAGGTCGGTAGCTGAGCCCATGGCGACACTGATATCTGCTGCGGCCAGAACCGGGACATCGTTGACCCCGTCACCGAGCATCAACACCTTGCGACCTTGCTGATGCAGGGCTTGTAGCACCTGAAGTTTGTCGTCCGGGCGCAGACCGCCATGGGCTTCGTCGATCCCTAGTTCGGCGGCGACGCTGGCAACCATCGGCGACGTGTCGCCGGAGAGTAGAAGGGTCTTCCAGCCGCGCGCCTTGCACGCCTGTAGCAGTGCGGGGGCATCGGCACGCAGGCGATCATCGAGGACGAACCATGCCAGTGCACCCTGAGCGTCACCCAGCAGCAGCCACTGACCGGCTTCGTCGGGCATCGGTGGCAGGGTGCAGGCGCTGAGTTCGCAGACGAATGCCGGCTGGCCGATGCGCAAACGCCGTTCGCCGACGAGACCCTCCAGGCCGAGCCCCGGGGTGCTGTGGACGTCTTCGGCGGCCACTGGTGCACGTCCAAATGCCCGGGCAATGGGGTGTTCGGAACGGTTTTCCAGTGCGGCAGCCAGACTCAGGCAGCTATCGGCATCCAGCCCCCCCAGCGGGCGGATGGCGCGCAAGGCTAATCGACCCTCGGTGAGGGTGCCGGTCTTGTCGAAAATCACCGTATCGATCTGATTCAAGCCTTCCAGCACATGGCCGCGTGTCAACAGCAGGCCAAGTTTATGCAGGGTGCCGGTGGCGGCGGTCAGCGCAGTGGGCGTTGCCAGCGACAGCGCACACGGGCAGGTAGCGACCAGCATCGCCAGTACGATCCAGAACGCCCGCGATGGGTCGATCTGCCACCAGATCAGGCCGATGACGGCGGCGGCGATCAGCGACAGCAGCAGAAACCATTGCGCGGCGCGGTCGGCAATTTCCGCCAGACGGGGTTTTTCGGCCTGGGCGCGCTCCAGCAAACGGACAATGGCCGACAGGCGCGTGTCATGGCCCAGGGCCAGAACCTGCACGGTCAATGCGCCCTCGACATTGAGGGTGCCTGCGGTGACTGCATCGCCTACGGTTCGCGGCTGTGGCAGGTACTCACCGGTCAGCAGCGATTCATCGATGCTGGACTGGCCCTCGAGAATCGTGCCATCAGCGGGCAATACTGCACCGGGATGCACCAACACCCGATCGGTCAGGCGCAGCTCGCTGAGCAGGATTCGCTCGCTTTGGCCGTCGGCGCTGAGCCTCAAGCAAGAGGCGGGTAGCAAGTTGACCAACTGCGCCGTGGCCGCTGCTGTGCGTTCACGCGCACGGCGTTCCAGATAGCGGCCCGCCAGCAGGAACAGGGCGAACATGCCGACCGCATCGAAATACAGCTCGCCAACGCCCGTGACAGCAGTCCATATCCCTGCGATATAGGCGCTGCCAATGGCGAGTGAAACTGAAATATCCATGGTCAGGTGGCGCGTGCGTATATCTCGCATGGCCCCGCGAAAGAACGGTGTGCAGCTATAAAACACAATCGGCGTGGTGAGGAACATCGCGACCCAGCGCAGGATGGTGTGCATCTGCGGACTGAGGTCCATATTGAATTCGGGCCAGGTGGCCATGGTTGCCATCATGGCCTGGAACCACAGTAGCCCAGCGACGCCAAGTTGGCGCAAGGCCAGGCGATTTTCACTGGCCAGTTGCTCTGCGGCGCGGTCGGACTGATAAGGGTGTGCGGCATAGCCGATGCTGCGCAATTCGCTGAGTACTTGGCTCAGTGCCAACTGGCTGTCGGCCCATCGCACTTGCAGGCGATGGTTGGACAGGTTCAGTCGGGCTTCGGCTACCGCGGGCAAGCTGCGCAGGTGTCGCTCGATCAGCCAGCCACAGGCGGCGCAGCTGATGCCTTCCATGAGCAAGGTTGCTTCGGCCAACTCGCCTTCATGGCGCACGAAGGGTGCTTGCACGTCGGGGCGATCATACAAGGCCAGTTCGTCGACCAATTGCACGGGCAGCGTTTGCGGGTTGGCCGAGGCTTCACTGCGATGGCTGTAATAACTTTCCAGGCCGCCGGCAACAATGGCCTCTGCTACCGCCTGGCAGCCTGGGCAGCACAGTTCGCGGGTTCCCCCGAGCACGACAGCGGTAAAGCGACTGCCGGCAGGAACCGGCAGGGCGCAGTGATAACAGGGGATTGGCGTGGTCATCGAGTGGGATCAGTCTTTCGGATCTTCCTCGCCTTGGAGTGGCTCGTCACCCAACAACAGGTCTTGGTCATTGATGATTTGCTGTTCTTCAAACATGCGCCAGGTCTGGCCGTTCTGCTGCCCGAGAAGTTCGACGAAGCGCCGACCTTCGATCTTATCGTTCATCTGACCAACGTAGCGACCGGGTTCGGACGGGCTGCGGGTGAGGGTGATCTTGCGATCTTTTGCTGGCTGGGTCGGCGAAATCAGGTTCAGCTCCACGGTTTCTGGCTGGCTGTCACCCGTCAACCGCAGGTTGGTTTCGCCGGTCAGCTCATCCAGGTGCACGATGGCGCGCAGGTTGAGGCTCTTCGCCAACAGCTCACGGTCCAGCGAGCGATTGATGCCTTTGCCGGCCTCGTAATAGTTGTCGTTGACCAGGTTATCCGGGTTATTGACGGCGATGGTCACCATCGACAAGGTCAGCGTCACCGAGCAGGCGAGGATGCCGATGATGATCCATGGCCAGAGGTGCTTGTACCAAGGGCTAGAGGCATTTGCTACGGGCATGACTAACTTCTCTTAACGGATTTGTGGGCCGATGAAACGGCTCTTGGCTTGAATCTGTGAGCCACTGTCATCGGCGTCCTTGAGCGTGAAAGTCACCTCGTTGGTGCTCGATGGCAGTTGTTCAGGCGCGCTCGACAATTCTACCGGCATGCTAATGATCTCTCCCGCCTGCACCTTGAATTCGCGACGACCTTGCAGTTTCAGGTCAGGCAGGCCAGAGGCATCGAGAACATAGCTGTGATCGACCTGATCCTTGTTCATGACCTTGAGGCTGTAAACGTTTTCGATACGGCCCTCAGCGTTCTCGCGATACAGCACGCGGTCTTTGCTGACGTCGAAACCGACCAGCGGACGCATGAAAAAGGCGGTGGCGAGCAAGCCCATCATAGCCAGTAGCACCACTGCATAACCGATCAGGCGCGGACGCAGCTTGTGGGTTACTTGTCCGGACAGGTTGTGTTCGGTGGTGTAGCTGATCAATCCGCGTGGGTAGTTCATCTTGTCCATGATGGTGTCGCAGGCATCGACACAGGCTGCACAGCCAATGCATTCGATTTGCAGACCGTCGCGGATGTCGATACCCGTCGGGCAGACTTGTACGCACATCGTACAGTCGATGCAATCGCCCAGGCCCTGCGCTTTGTAATCGATGTCCTTTTTCCGTGTGCCGCGCTTTTCGCCGCGACGGGGGTCATAGGAAACGATCAGCGTGTCTTTGTCGAACATCACGCTCTGGAATCGCGCATACGGGCACATGTAAATGCACACTTGCTCGCGCAACCAGCCAGCGTTCCCGTACGTGGCAAGGGTAAAGAAGCCTACCCAGAAATACGCCCAGCCATCAGCCTGTCCGGTGAAAAAGTCGATGGTCAGGTCACGGATCGGGGCGAAGTAGCCGACGAAGGTCAAGCCAGTGACGAAACCGATGAGCAACCATAGGCTGTGCTTGCTCAGCTTGCGCAGGAATTTGTTGCCGGTCATCGGCGCTTTGTCGAGCTTGATGCGCTGATTACGATCACCTTCGGTGACCTTCTCGCACCACATGAAAATCCAGGTCCAGACGCTTTGCGGGCAGGTGTACCCACACCAGACGCGCCCGGCGAATACGGTAATGAAGAACAGGCCAAAGGCGCTGACGATCAAAATGCCCGAGAGCAGAATAAAATCCTGCGGCCAAAAGGTGGCGCCGAAAATATAGAATTTTCGCTCTGGCAGGTTCCACCAGACGGCCTGATGGCCAGCCCAGTTCAGCCAGACCGTGCCGAAATACAATAGAAAAAGCCCGGCGCCGCCCATCATCCGCAAATTGCGAAACAGTCCGGTGAAGGCGCGGGTGTAGATTTTTTCGCGTGAAGCGTAGAGATCGACACTACCCTTGTCGTTTCTAGACGGCGGAGTGACGTTGTGTACCGGAATCTGATTGCTCATTAATGCGTCCCACGGCAGTGGAAAAATGCCTCAGTCAGTGCGTGCCAACTAAGGTCAAAAGAGTATCGCTAAGGCGCCAATGATACGCCTCTCGTTCTAGCTCAGGGGTGCGACCTTTAGTCGCGTTGGGTGAAAGCGAATGTTGGTGTAATGACCTGAATCAATTGACTTATGAATTATGGGCGGTTTTTGGCGGGCAGGGCAAAATGTGGGGCGCAGTTCACAGGCTGCACAGATCACCAATCCCGGTGCAGGCTGTGTGAAAACTGCTGCGGGCTGGGCGACTTCGGCGCTACGCACACAATACTGCGTTAAAAACAGGTTCGTGCGCGAGTCCGATCGGAATGCTCATTTACAACCCGTAGACTCGCGTGCGAGCGCAGTCCGCTTCCTCGCCTGTTTTTGCCTTGTCTTGCCTTCGCTCGCTACGTTTTCACACAGCCTGGGTGGGAGCGAATTCATTCGCGAATAGGCCTGTACGGCCAAAGCATTCGTCAGCTGAAACCAAAACGGCCCCGCCAATTTCCACTGGCGGGGCCGTTTTGTGTTGCGGTCATGTGTTCGCTTTACTCAGCGCCGGCAGCCTTGTCTCCATGGGAGAGGCTATAGACGTAAGCGGCCAACAGGTGGACCTTGTCGTTGCCTTGCAGCAATTCCTGAGCAGGCATCTGGCCCTGACGGCCGTAACGGATGGTCTGTTGCAGTTGTGCGAAGCTCGAACCGTAGATGAATGCCGCCGGGTGAGTCAGGTTAGGGGCGCCCATTGCAGCGGTGCCTTTACCTTCCGGACCGTGGCACGCCACGCAATTGGTAGCGAACACTTTCTGGCCAGCAACCGGATCGGCGTTAGCGTCTTCAGGCAACTTGCGACCGTCCAGTTGGGTGGTCACGAATGCCGCGACGTCACGTACGCCCTGGTCACCAATTACCGGACCCCAGGCAGGCATGACCGCATGGCGGCCACCCATGATGGTGGTCTTGATGGTTTCCGGCTCGCCGCCCCAACGCCAATCTTCGTCGGTCAGGTTCGGGAAGCCGTAAGCACCCTTGGCGTCGGAGCCGTGGCAAACCGAGCAGTTGGAGGCAAACAGACGGCCACCCATCTTCAAGGCTTGCGGGTCTTTGGCGACTTCTTCAATTGGCATGGATGCGAATTTGGCAAAGATCGGACCGAATCGAGCGTCCGATTTAGCCATTTCCTTTTCCCATTCGTGAACGCCAGTCCAGCCGGATTGGCCGTTGGCGAATTCGGTTTTCTTGTCGTTGTCCAGGTAGGCATAGCCTGGCAGCAGGCCTTTCCAGTTGCCCAGACCCGGGTACAGCGCCAGATAGCCAAGCGCGAAGATGATGGTGCCCACAAACAGCATGAACCACCATTTTGGCAGTGGGTTATCGTATTCCTCGATGCCGTCGAAGGAATGGCCCACTGTCTCTTCCGTTGCTTCGCTGCGCTGGCCCTTGCGGGTGGACAGCAGCAGCCATGTCAGGGCGAAGATGGTACCCAAACTGAGGACTGTGACGTACAGACTCCAGAAAGTAGTCATTCTTTGTTACTCCTAGAAGCTTGCTCTTGCTCAACGTGCTTGATGGCTTCGGGGTCATCCGCGAAGGGCAGCAAGGTCGCTTCGTCGAACTCTGCCTTGCGTCGTCCGCTGAATATCCACAATGCCAGGCCGATAAAAGCCACCATCACTACGACGGTGCCCAAGCCGCGAATCATCCCCATATCCATCAATATCACCGTTTGCTTTTGATGATGGTGCCCAGACCTTGCAGGTAGGCGACCAACGCATCCATTTCAGTTTTGCCTTTCACGGCAGCGCTTGCACCGGCGATATCTTCGTCGGTGTAAGGGACGCCGAGCGTGCGCAAGACTTCCATTTTTTTCGGGGTATCTTTGCCGTCGAGCTTGTTCTCTACCAGGAACGGGTAGGCAGGCATTTTCGACTCAGGCACTACGTTGCGTGGGTTGTACAAGTGCGCGCGGTGCCAGTCATCGGAGTAGCGACCGCCGACACGGGCCAGATCGGGACCGGTACGCTTGGAACCCCACAGGAACGGGTGGTCCCAGACGCTTTCACCGGCGACCGAATAGTGGCCGTAGCGTTCGGTTTCAGCACGGAACGGGCGGATCATCTGCGAGTGGCAGCCGACACAGCCGTTGGCGATGAAAATGTCACGACCTTCGAGTTCCAGCGCAGGACGAGGCTTCATGCCTTGGACCGGCTTGTTGGTCACGTCCTGAAAGAACAGTGGGACGATCTGGGTCAGGCCGCCGATGCTGACGGCGATAACCATGAAGAAGGCCAGCAGGCCAATATTCTTCTCGAGTACTTCGTGTCTCATCAGTGAGCTCCAACTACAGCGATCTGAGCGGCGGCTTCAGCTTCAGCCGGGTTCGAGGCGCGTACGGTGCGGAACGTGTTGTAAGCCATGAACAGCATGCCGCTGGCGAAGAAGGCACCACCAATTGCACGGACGATGAAGCCCGGGTGACTGGCTTGCAGTGCTTCGACGAAGGAGTAGGTGAGGGTGCCGTCGTCGTTGATCGCACGCCACATCAAGCCCTGGGTAATGCCGTTGACCCACATCGACGCGATGTAAAGAACGGTACCGATGGTAGCCAGCCAGAAGTGAGTGTTGATCAAGCCGACACTGTGCATCTGAGGACGACCGAAGATTTTCGGGATCATGTGGTACAGCGAACCGATCGAGATCATCGCTACCCAGCCAAGAGCGCCGGCGTGTACGTGGCCGATGGTCCAGTCAGTGTAGTGAGACAGCGAGTTGACGGTCTTGATGGCCATCATCGGGCCTTCGAAGGTCGACATGCCGTAGAACGCCAGCGATACGACCAGGAACCGCAGAATCGGGTCGGTACGCAGTTTGTGCCATGCACCCGACAGGGTCATCATGCCGTTGATCATGCCGCCCCAGCTTGGCGCGAGCAGGATGATCGACATCGCCATGCCCAGCGACTGAGCCCAGTCTGGCAGAGCGGTGTAGTGCAAGTGGTGCGGACCTGCCCAGATGTACAGGGTGATCAGTGCCCAGAAGTGCACGATCGACAAGCGATAGGAGTAGATCGGACGCTCGGCCTGCTTCGGAACGAAGTAGTACATCATCCCCAGGAAGCCGGTAGTCAGGAAGAAACCTACCGCGTTGTGGCCATACCACCACTGGATCATGGCGTCAGTCGCACCGGAATAGGCTGAGTACGACTTGAATAAGGTCACGGGCAAGGAGGCATGGTTGACAATATGCAGCATCGCCGTCACGAGGATGAAGGCGCCATAGAACCAGAGGCCCACATAAATGTGCTTAGTTTTGCGCTTCATGATGGTGCCAAAGAACACCACAGCGTAGGTTATCCAGACGATGGCAAGCAAAATGGCGAGAGGCCATTCCAGCTCGGCGTATTCCTTACTAGTGGTGTAGCCCAGCGGCAACGTGATGCCTGCGCCAACGATTACTGCTTGCCATCCCCAGAAGTGGAAGGCAGCCATGGTGTCGGAGATCAGTCGCGTTTGGCAGGTTCGCTGCACGACATAGTAAGAGGTGGCAAACAGTGCACATCCACCGAAGGCGAAAATCACCAGGTTGGTGTGCAATGGGCGTAAGCGTCCAAAAGTCGTCCACTCGAGGCCGAGGTTCAACTCGGGCCAAACAAGCTGTGAGGCGATAAAGACACCAAGCCCCATGCCAAGGATCCCCCAGACCACCGTCATGATGGCGAACTGGCGGACTACCTTATAGTTATAAGCAGTCGGACTGATTGCTGTGCTCATTCTAAGGTTCCACGGTTTGGGTGTTTTTTAGGGATAAAAAAGCGGCCGCAGTATGGAGAAAGCGAGTTGCTATTGCAACGCGATCAACGCCTTGCAACTGCTTCCTGAAGCTGATTCTGTGGTCATTTCAGCATGGTCAGAGGGCAGCTTTGCACAGTGACGAAATGCCGCAGTGGACGAAAAAAAGTGAGGGTTCCAGGCAGGTGAAATGCAGTAGGCAGCAGACGAAACAACGCAGACGAGAAAAAACACAAGACCAACAAACAGCGGATGCTGGCTATTGAAAATGAGCTTTTTGCGCACGTTGTCGAGCACGATTGCCGAAAACATTCGTATCACTTGACCTGTGGCCCACCGTCGGAGGTCCACTATGCGGGCAAGCTTAGTCCTGAATGTCTGGAGTGGGAAGCTGTACTAATGAGGGGTGCGACACTTGGTCGCGGAAAAGAAGGGAGTTGCCGCTCCTGTAGCAGGAGCGGCTTTCAATCACAGCCTAGAAGTTATCCAGGTTGCTGAATCGTTATTGCGCCTTGGCTGTTAGGGCCTCGGATTGAGCAGCGTCCCGTGACAGGCTGTAAACATAGGCGGCTAATAACTGCACCTTGTCGTTACCCAATTGCTCGCTCTGCGCTGGCATCTGACCCTGACGACCATGACGGATAGTCTGCTGTAACTGGGCCAGGCTGCTGCCGTAGATGAAGCCGCTCGGTTGAGTCAGATCCGGTGCACCCATTGCTTGTGTGCCATGGCCTGCAGGGCCGTGACAGGCTACGCATGTGGTGCTGAACACTTTCTGTCCGGCTTCGATACTCGCGGTGTCATCAGTTGGCGATTGCAGTCCTGCAACGGAGTGACGTACATACGCTGCGACGTTTTTCACCCCTTCCTCGCCAAGAATCGGACCCCAGGCTGGCATGCCTGCTATACGGCCGCCCATGATGGTGGTTTTGATGGTGTCAGGGCTGCCGCCCCACCGCCAAATGGTGTCCGTCAGGTTAGGAAAGCCATACGCGCCCCGGGCATCCGAACCGTGGCAAACGGCGCAGTTGGAGGCAAACAAGCGTCCACCCATTTTCAGCGCCTGTGGATCTTTAGCAACTTCTTCCACGGGCATAGCGGCAAATTTGGCGAAGATCGGTCCGAACTTGGCGTCAGCCTTGTCCATCTCCTTTTGCCACTCATTGACGGCAGTCCAGCCATTCGAATAGCCGGGAAGGACGCCTTTCCAGTTGCCCAGGCCCGGATAAAGGATCAGATAGCCGACCGCGAACACCAAGGTTGCGGCGAACAACATGAACCACCATTGGGGCAGTGGGTTGTCGTACTCCTCAATGCCGTCGAAGCTGTGGCCCATGGTCTGATCGGTACTGCCTTTGGTTTCGCCCTTACGGGTGCCGATCAATAGCCAGGTGAGGCCAATCAGGCTGCCAATGGTCAGTACGCAGATGTACGTACTCCAAAATGTGGTCATTGCTGGGTACTCCGCTCAACAGGGTGCTTCACAACAGATAGTTCTTCAGCGGGAGATGACAGCGGTTCATCCGCGAAGGGCGCCATGCGCGCTTCAGCGAAGTCCGAATTGCGTTTATTGTTGAAGACCCAAAAGGCCAACCCGATAAATGCTATTGCCACCACCAGCGTGCCAAGACCACGTAAGTCTCCGATGTTCATGACTTACCTCTTGCTCTTGATCGAGGTGCCGAGTACCTGCAAGTAGGCAATCAGTGCATCCATTTGGGATTTGCCCTTGAGCGTTTCAACGGCCCCGGCGATGTCGGCGTCGGTGTAAGGCACGCCGAGGGTACGCATGGCTTTGAGCTTGGTTTCGGTGTGGCTGCTGTCAACCGGCTCGTTCACCATCCATGGATAGCCAGGCATTTTCGACTCAGGCACTACGTTGCGCGGGTTGTACAAGTGCGCGCGCTGCCAGTCATCGGAGTAGCGACCGCCGACACGGGCCAAGTCCGGCCCGGTACGCTTGGAACCCCACAGGAATGGGTGGTCCCAGACGCTTTCACCGGCTACCGAATAGTGGCCGTAGCGTTCGGTTTCAGCGCGGAATGGACGGATCATCTGCGAGTGGCAACCGACACAGCCGTTGGCAATGTAGACGTCGCGGCCTTCGAGTTGCAGCGCGGTGTAGGGCTTCATGCCTTCGACCGGCTTATTGGTTACGTCCTGGAAGAACAGCGGCACGATTTGGGTCAGGCCACCAATGCTCACGGCCAGCACCATCAACAGCATCAGCAGGCCGACGTTTTTCTCGATTGTTTCGTGTTTCATGGCGAACTCCTCAGGCCATCTGCGCTGCGGCGGCAGCTTCGGCAGGCACAGAGGCCTGCACGGTACGCCAGGTGTTGTAGGCCATCAGCAACATACCGCTGAAGAAGATCGCGCCGCCTATCAGCCGCACGACAAAGCCGGGATGGCTGGCCACCAGGGTTTCGACGAACGAGTACGTCAGGGTGCCGTCTTCGTTGACTGCGCGCCACATCAGGCCTTGCGCGATACCGTTGACCCACATCGAGGCGATGTACAGCACGGTGCCGATAGTTGCCAACCAGAAGTGGGCATTGATCAGGCCGAGACTGTGCATCTTTGGTCGACCGAAGATTTTCGGAATCATGTGGTACAGCGCACCAATGGAAATCATCGCCACCCAGCCAAGAGCGCCGGCGTGGACGTGACCGATGGTCCAGTCGGTGTAGTGGGACAGGGAGTTGACGGTCTTGATCGCCATCATCGGACCTTCAAAGGTCGACATGCCGTAGAACGCCAGGGATACGACCAGGAACCGCAGGATCGGGTCGTCACGCAGCTTATGCCACGCGCCTGAGAGCGTCATCATGCCGTTGATCATGCCGCCCCAGCTTGGCGCCAGCAGAATCAATGACATCACCATGCCCAGTGACTGAGCCCAGTCCGGCAGCGCGGTGTAGTGCAAGTGGTGCGGGCCTGCCCAGATGTACAGGGTGATCAGTGCCCAAAAGTGCACGATCGACAGACGATAAGAGTAAACCGGACGCTCGGCCTGCTTGGGTACGAAGTAGTACATCATCCCCAAAAAGCCTGCGGTCAGGAAAAACCCTACCGCGTTGTGTCCGTACCACCACTGAACCATCGCATCCGTCGCCCCGCCATATATCGAGTAGGACTTGGTCAGGCTGATGGGTATCTCGAGGTTGTTAACGAGATGCAGAAGCGCAACAGTGAGGATAAAGGCCCCAAAGAACCAGTTGCCAACGTAGATGTGCTTGGTGGTGCGCTTTTTCAGCGTACCGAAAAACACGATGGCATAGCTGACCCAGACAATGGTGATCAGAATATCGATCGGCCATTCCAGTTCGGCGTATTCCTTGGAGCTGGTATAACCCAGCGGCAAGGTAATGGCTGCCAGCAAAATCACCAATTGCCAACCCCAGAACGTGAACGCCGCCAGTCGCGGCGCGAACAGTGTGGTCTGGCAGGTGCGTTGCACCGAGTAGTAAGAGCTGGCGAACAGCGCACAGCCGCCGAACGCGAAAATCACCGCATTGGTATGCAGTGGGCGCAGACGACCAAACGTGGTCCAGGGTAAGTTGAAGTTGAGTTCAGGCCAAACCAATTGCGCGGCAATGAAAACGCCGAGCCCCATGCCGACGATGCCCCATACCACCGTCATAATGGTGAATTGGCGGACCACCTTATAGTTGTAGGCGGTACTGTTAGTTGTAGTCATTTAGGTGTGTTCCCATCTTGCATGGTCCGGATCAGAGGTCCGAGTCATAGCACCGAGTTATAGGCAGACTGAGCAAAAGCGAGGCAAGCATGAGAGAAGGGCACAGTACCGGTATTGACGGGGATCAATGTGAACTACTGGCGCGAACTAATGGCTGGTTATGGGGTCTGGCTGATCAGAAGGTTTATGACACGTCGCCAACCCTGATCCTGGCCCATGGTGCAGGTGCACCCATGGACAGCGAATTCATGACCGATATGGCCGCACGCCTTGCCGTGCGGGGCATCAACGTCATGCGCTTCGAATTCCCCTACATGGCCCAACGACGCCTCGATGGCCGTAAACGTCCCCCCAATCCGCAAGCGCAATTGCTCGACTGTTGGCGGCAGGTCTATGCCCAGGTGCGACCACACGTCGCTGGGTGCCTGGCTGTCGGCGGAAAATCCATGGGCGGGCGGATGGCCAGTCTGGTGGCTGATGAACTGGGCGCGGATGCGCTGGTGTGCCTTGGGTACCCGTTTTATGCCGTGGGTAAACCGGAGAAGCCTCGGGTGGCGCACTTGGCAGCGTTGAAGACGCCGACGTTGATTGTGCAAGGGGAGAGGGATGCACTGGGGAATCGGGAGGTGGTAGAGGGGTATGAATTGTCCGATGCGATAACCCTTCATTGGCTGGCAACGGGTAATCATGACTTGAAGCCGTTGAAGTCGTCGGGTATTAGCGATGACGCCGCGTTGGATGGGGCCGCTAGTACGACGGTGGATTTTTTGATGAGGTAATCGTTTCTGCCATCGCGTTTAAAGTGTCAGGCCTGTCTCTACTCGAGACAGGCCTGACGTTTGAAACTTAGTTGTTAGATCAGCTTTTCATGCCGAAGCCATTGGCTGCATCCCCACCAAAGCCGACATCTTTGAGTGCCTCCTTTCGGCCATCTTCAGGATAGATCGCCCAACGTTTCGCGACGCCAGCGCCGTCCGTTGCCCAGGCGCGATGGTATCGACCCCCGCCTGTATAGGTTAACCCTGGATCACCACCGTAATTAGCGCGCAAAGCACCCCAATCGCCCAAAGAAGGAACATGGGCCCCACCATTGCTGATGGCTTTGGTGCTTTCCGTGTAGGTATTAAATGAGAACAACACGAAAGTCAGTACATTGGACGTCTTCACGCCATAGCTGACGCTTTGACCCCCGTCGTCAGTAACGGTGATCGTCGCATCGCCATTCCCGACTGAAACCACTCGGCCCGTTGCGTCGACCTCAGCAATCTTCGGCGCGCTGGATTCATAGCGGTAAGGCGCTACGCCTCCAGTCGCCGACCGCTGTGCAAATGCCCCGGCAGGAGGATGAGCCGGAGTGGCCGAGGTGCGCAGGTGTCGAGCGTTCAGCACAAGGTCCGAGGTGTCGACAATCAACGCTGGAAGCAATGCCTGCACGTTGAAGGTCGTGGCTGCGGAAACCACTGGGGCGGCGCCATTACGCGTTACCTCATACGTGACGCTGGCCGAACTCCCCGCGCTGCCTACAGCGACGGACGTGGGCACCGTAAAGTTGATCTCCCCCACAACACCCACGACCTGAGGTGCCGTTATGTGGGACGGGCCACCTGACCACTTTACGACAATGCTGTCTTTAACCGCCATGCCGGTATAACTCGGCACGGTGACCACGACCCCGGTTTCGGGGACGGTTTCGGGGGCGAGAGCATCATTGATCACCCCGAGCACTTTAGGTTTTTCGAGGTTGGACAGGCCAGCTGTAATGAGGAGTTCGAGTAGACCTGAGGGCTGATCTACTCCGCTCGCCCGCGTAACAATATAAGAGACTTGTACCGTACGGCCGACATTGACTGCGACCAACGCTCCGGAAAAAATTACAGACAACTCTTTGCCTGCTTGACTGGCGGAAATAGTTTTTTCTTTAAAATCACTGTTGACCGGACCTTGCCATGTAACCGAAACCACGTCGCCACGCTTCAGATTCGCGGTGGCGTCCACGATTACCGTTGCACCAACCGTGGTGTCAGCCGGGTCGAGCGTGCCATCTTCTTTGGCTTCCTTGACCTTTGGATTAGGGAGCGGAGTGACCACTGATAGCAATAGCTTGACCATCACGGGTTCGGAGTTCTTTGATTTATTACCAGCGCGATCTGTCACGGTGTAATAAACCCCAGCCTCGATATCGCCAAAGTTCTGCAAAAAATCACGAGTGAATAGGATTGTCACTTTTTTGAGGCCCATGTCGTCTTTGTCGACGGTAGCGGGTGGACCTTCAGTAGTTCCCCAATAGGTGCGGATGACATCACCCTCCTTCATGTCGCTGTAGCTTGCGATAGCAGCTTCCAACACATCTCCTAGCTCTTCCAGCTCAGTTGAAGTCAGTCCGTCCTGCGTGCTGGCAGGGAAAATCATGGCGGCGATGAGCGGGTTGCCGGGGGCGGTAAGGTCAATTTCAATGGGGATTTCTGGAGAGTTATTTGCTACTTGGCTGAGGGGGTTAAATACTCTATAGGCTAATTTATAATGGCCTTCAAAGAGTAACTCTGTAGGGAGTTCAAGTGTTAGTGTGTCGCCAGGGTTTTCGGAGTCAAGGATTTCTTTTTCGATACCAATAGGTACGCTATTCCATAGTAATTGATAAGTATACCGTGGGCGGGCGCCTGCCCATACCTCCAAGTTGACAATTACCGGAGAGGTAAGGACGTGAATTGGCAGAAGGCCGCCCGTCAGTGCGACGGGGATATATGGCGTTTTAAGAGCAGTGGTTTGTTTATTTTTTTCTTCTGAGAAGTTAGACATTTTTATACCTTTAATTAGGCTAGTTATTATTAGCAAGGCAAGCGGGAGTGCAGCTGATCTCCCGATCACCTTACTGTGATAATGGTCTGTTAGGTAATGCGGTTAGGCTACGGGAGTAGTCCCGCTTGATTGCCTAGATGGAGCAAGTGATCTCAATCGAATCAAGCATATTGATCGGTACTCTGGTGGGCCTGGAGTTTGCCGGACTTTGATTGCTACCAACGGCGGGTTCAACCCTGAAATAAGCTTCCCCAAATCCTGAGCACACAGTGCGTAAGACTCTATGTGGAATGGTGAACATATAGCCATTTGCGACGTCATAATCATCGAGTTCACGAGCACTGCTATAATCGGCCGCCGAAATGGGGTTGTTATTGTCGTCAAAACCTTTGAAGGTGAAAAAAAGTTTTTGATCGTTGTCTATGTTTACGTAAGGCGCAATGGTAACGTCGGCACCGTTCGGATTTTCATTAGGGCCTACCACGCCGACGGAATTAGTTTTAAACGTAGGACCGCTCAACCCATCGATCCCGCCCGGAAGCTCTTCTTTCGAGCGGACGATTACTATTTGTACCGGCGCTTTTGCCGGGTTAGGGTTGCTATTTCGAGTGACAGTGAAATACACGGGGATTTCCGCACCAGTACCTTGATCCTTCATTATTTCATTGGGGATGGGGAGGGTAAGGCTTTTGGCGGCAGTAATGTCTCCAGCTCTGATTTGATACCATTGCAATTTTTTTTGCTCACCCCAATACAGATTCAGATCGTCACTGATATTAAAGTTTGACGTCCAGGCGACGACAGCGCGACTATTTAGCTCATAGTCGGCCTCGTCGATAAAGTTATCCGTGACATTCGGGCTTTCAACGCTGGTGCCTTGAATCACCAGCGCATCTAGAGGTTCAGGAATCGGCAGGGTTAGAAAAACGTCGATGATATCAATGAGAGAGGTCCCGATCAGTTTACCTTGTCGGAATACTTCGTATTTGATATTCACTGTCCCAACGGGAATGACGTTGATCGTTTCATAAGGAACGAGAAGCGATAGCACAATAGTTTCGTTCTCGTCTCCCGGTGGCAGTGTTACCACCAGCATCGGATTGTTATCCCCCCAATACAGCTTGATATTATCGAGCCCGCTTGCCCCGGGAAAATGGGGGATATCAACCTTGATACCCACTTGTGCTTCGGCATTGTCAACCAGATCACCTACTGCAGGATCTATGATAGGCGCTGGAAAGTCTGTCGGCAGTTCCTCCAGTTGGAGGGTGATCAAAGTAATATCCGAGTCAATTGAGACGTTACCCGCACGGTCAGTCACAGTGTATTTGACAGCTTCCTCGTCGCTGCCAATTTGCTCCAAAAAATCACGGGTGAACGTAACTACTATTCTATTCAACCCCATGTCGTCCGCGTCTACAATTGCGCTCGGCCCCTGAAGACTACCCCAGAAGGTCTTGACTTCATCATGCTTCGCCATGCCAGTATAGCCAGCGATTTGAGCGTCCAGTTTGTCGCCCAATTGGGTGAGTTCAGCCGAGGTCAGACCATTTTGAACTTCGATCGGGAACTCCATAGTTGCTAGCTGCGGTGCCCCCGGCGCAGTTCGATCGATAACTACTTTGAAAACTTCAGAAAAATTATCAACTTGGCTGACTGGATTAAACGTCCTATAAGCTAAGTCATGGTTGCCATCTGTGAGTGCATTAACTGGGACTTCAAGCGTCAGTGTGTCACCTACTTGGTCTGTATCTGAAATTTCATTTTCAGATCCAAGAAGTTCACGATCCCAAGTTAACTGATACTTGTAACCCGGTCGAGCACCCGCCCAGACCTTAAAGTCTACAGTAACTGGACTGCTCAGGGTGCTAATGGGTAACAATCCTGGATTATCTACGTCATGGAATGCAACTGCTACATTGGGTGCGTCCAACTCAAGAAGGTTGTTGCTCGCCCGGTTACGACGAATAACGCCTGGTTGTTGAGGCTGCTTTTTCATGATGAATCTCCTTCGTATATAGGGTTGCGCCAATCTGTATGGGCGCAAATTAGTATTATTAAGTACGGAGGTGCTCTGCGTACTATTTAATAAGTTATGTCTGATGGTGCTTGACATGTTGGCATAAGATTCCCTATGTCCGGCTTCGACGTAATCGGTTTTTTTGAAAGATGTCAATACGAGGTGGTAAATAATTATTTTCGCCGGGCTCTCATTTGCATTGACCTTGTTTAGGCAACAATCAGTTAAATAAAAGTGCCGAAATAACACCTATTTTAATTGGGCAGTGATTCGGCTGTAAGTCGTTTACAGGGTCAATTTAGGAGATTTCCTACGCGTGGGAGAGACTTTGGCGGTGGAGGATAGATCTTAATGGCAGAGAATTACCGCTCTGATAGTTTTGGAGTGCAATATGTTAGATAGCAAAAAAAATCGAAACGCCGTATGTCATGTCTGCCTGAAAATTATTGTCGTATCGATGGGCGCTTTATCGGGGTTTCAGGTGCTTGCCGCGCAGGCAGGAACTGCCGAAATAATGCTCGATGAAAAAGCTATCGAAAAGGGACTGATTGATGGTGGGCAGGTAACAATTGACGGCTCTATTCCACCAGATTCATATACGGTGCAAAACCGAGGAACCCTTAACCTCGTCGATAACGCCGTGGCCAATGTCATCAGGGCTTTTGGTTCCACTGTCAATGTCAATTCCAGCACGGTGACTGCTGGTATCGACGTATCAGACAGTATCGTGAAAATCAACCAGTCGGTGGTTCGTAATGATAGCGGCGCTGGTTTGTTTCTTGTTGCTCGTCACGACGCTATAAATCCTGGCTCTTCAGCATTTGTCAGCGGCAGCGAAATTACAGGAGCCGGCAGAGGAGCGTCATTAGGGGCTTACAGCTCGCTGGTTATCGATGATGTTCGCGTGACAGGCTATAAGTCTGACGAGGATGGGGGGTTTGGTATTCGTGCGGGAAGCAGTAAGCTGACTGTTCAGGGTAACAGTCAAGTTCGTGGCGAACTGAATGGGCTTCGTATTATCGATGGTTCCGAAGGAGTAACTGGCACCGGATTTGATCAAGAAACTAAAGCGGTCGTCGATCATTCAATTATTGAAGGGTTGGCCGGTGCCGCAATCAGTGTAGGAACAATAACCGATATAAGTGCACTTGCCAGTATTACGATCCAAAACCATTCAACCCTCTTATCCGGTAACGGCAATCTGTTGGAAGTCGACGGAGGCAGCACCGTAAAATTCACCGTCGACAACAGCACCCTGACCGGCAATCTTGTTGCCGATGACACCAGCACGCTGAATGTCATCCTGCAAAACAATGCACACCTCACCGGTGATGTGATCAACGGCAATAATTTGTCGATCAATTCCGGTGCGCAGTGGCAGATGGTGGGTGATAACGCAGTCAAAACATTGAGCCTCAACGGCGGCGGGGTGAGCTTTGGTGCGGACGGGTTTCATACGTTGTCGCTGGGGCAGTTGTCCGGTAGCGGTGCATTTGCCATGAGCATCGATCTGGATGCTAGTGTCGGTGACTTATTGGAGGTCAATGGGCAGGCCAATGGCGACTTCACACTCAAGGTGAAAAACACAGGCGTTGAACCCGTGTCGCCCGATATTCAGCCATTGCAGGTGGTCCACACCGAAGGCGGTGATGCGCAATTCAACTTGCTGGGCAATCGGGTGGATTTGGGCGCCTATTCCTACGAACTGGAAAAACAGGGTAACGACTGGTTTATCGTCGGTGCGGGCAAAACCATCAGCCCCTCGACGCAGAGTGCGCTGGCGTTATTCAACGCTGCACCAAATATCTGGATGAGTGAATTGACCACCTTGCGTAGCCGCATGGGTGAAGTGCGTACCAGCGGCGAGGGTGGCGGCTGGATTCGGGCGTATGGCAATCGCTTCAACGCCACGACAGGTGCAGGTGTCGACTATGAGCAGAAGCAGAGCGGGATGTCGTTCGGTGCGGATGCGCCGGTTCCGGTGAGTAACGGTCAGTTGCTGATCGGTTTGCTCGGTGGCTACAGCAAGTCTGACCTGGACTTGAGTCGTGGTACGTCAGGCAATGTCGACAGCTACTACGTCGGCGCTTACGGTACCTGGCTGTTGGAGGAGGACTATTACGTTGATGGTGTGCTCAAGCTCAACAAATTCCACAACGAGTCTGAGGTGGCGATGAGCGACCAGACCAAAGCCAAGGGCGATTACACAAATACGGGTATCGGTGGGTCGGTGGAAGTCGGCAAGCACATCAAGCTGGCTGATGACTTTTTCTTTGAACCCTTTGCGCAGATGGCGGCCGTGGTGATTCATGGCGACCATTACACCCTGGACAATGGCCTGGAGGCGAAGAACAGCCGCACTCAGTCAGTTTTGGGCAAGGTTGGTACCTCGGTCGGTCGTAACATTGCGCTCAAGGACGGTGGTGTACTTCAGCCCTATGTGCGTGTCGCTGTTGCTCACGAGTTTGCGCGCAGCAACGAGGTGACGGTCAACGACACCCGTTTCAACAATGACCTGTTCGGGTCGCGTGCCGAGTTGGGTGCTGGGGTGGCGGTATCGCTGTCGAAGCGCCTGCAAGTGCATGCCGACTTCGACTACATGAAGGGCAATAATGTTGAGCAGCCGTGGGGGGCGAATGTGGGTGTGCGGTTTGCTTTTTGACGGGGTGAATCCAATCGCTTCGTGGTTCTGAAGCCCTATGTGTAAAAAAAACCGGTGATCGCTCACCGGTTTTTTTCTTCACACCACTATTACTGTGGCGGCGGCCGCCTCCGCTGTCTGCGTTTGACGGACCGTCCTCGGTTGCGTTGTTTTTCGCCGGATCTGTAACAGCTGTGTAGATTCACATGGAGAATTGCGGAGGTGCCAATCCGTTGTCCATCGCGATTGACGTCGTAACATACGTCGACTTTGCCCTGTGGGATAGCATCATAGACACTGTACGACACCCACCGCATACCCATGATTGGATCGTTGATGGTTTCTTCATTCAGCGTCTGGTTGGGGTAGATTTTGCTGCCCCAAAGCAGGTTGAATTCATCACCGGGTTTCAAGTGGGGACAACCCGGTATCAGTACCGTGATGCCGGCCCTCATCTGTGCCTCTGAGATCGACTGAGGATTGAACCCCTCTTCCAGAAAGGGTGGCCCCAGGTCGGCGGAAATCAGGACCGCAAGCACATCCGCTGGGCTATCTTCAGCCCGAAGTGCGTGGACGTAGTTAAAGGCCATTTCCCCGGTTGATGGGGGCTCCTGAGCGCCGCCCGAATGTTCAGCGGTCGGTTGAGAGCCCTGAGGCGCACCGGGCTTGCTGGGGCTGTCTCGCCGAGCCGGACGATGACCCTTCGTCTTGGGCTTTTTAGGGTTGAAGGGAGGAGAGCCAGGTGGCTTCTGATCATCCATATTCAATGCTCCTTAGAGTGCGGACGTAAACGTTGATAGTTCTGCAGCACTAGATTTATAAGCTGCAATGGTGATTTATTCCTGAAAAATTACATTGCTTTGTGTGACGAGGCTGCGGCGTGGCTAGAAGGTAGCACGGTTGTCACTGAGTTTTCTGCCATTGATTTCATAGTGTGAAAAATTGATGCGGCGTGTGAGTCGCTAGTTTTAATTTTATGCGTGTCGACGTAATAGAGTGTGCGTTAATTTGTCAAGAGGATGGTCCGTTCGGATAGTCAGTAAATCAATAGTGTGTAGGAGCTTGCCTACAAATTTTGGTTAATTCCTACGAGCATAAAGGAAGTTACTTGCTTCTGGAAAAAAGAAACCCTGATAGAACATCTATCAGGGTTTTTTGGGCTGAGCGACTAGGCGTTATTTTAGGGTTGCAACGTTAAGGTTACAGTTTTCGAGGTGATGGAAATATTGCCTGCGCGATCAGTGACAAAGTAACCAATTGTTACTTGATTGCTGTCCAGCCCTTGCAGAAATGGACGATAGAGTTGCATTTTTACAGGGGCAATCGTCAGGTTTTCTACCTGGACCGTGTGGGACGGTCCCTCAGTGCCATTGCACACTGTCTGGATGACATCGCCAGCTTGCATGCCAGCGTAACCAGGGACCGTACCGGTAAGGGTTTCGTCCAAGGTGACGTCCGGGAAGATCATGGGGGCGAGCAGGGTTGCGCCGGGTGGGGTGCGGTCGACTTGGATGTATGAGAGAGCAGAGTCGCCAGCTGTTTCGCCTGGAAAACCGATTGTTCTGTAGCCAACAGTGTATATCCCATCTTCCTTGAGATGCTTGTCTACGTGGATGAGTAAGTTGAGTTCAGTACCGACTTCCGGGGGCGGACTCGGAAAGCTTTCCATGCTGCCGACGAGTTCACCATTCAGTAATAGTTGATAGCTATCGCGCTGTTCTGCTCCCTGCCAAACATGGAAGCGAACGACGACATCACTTTCAAGATCCACAGTTTTAATAAGGCCGTCGATATCTGCGACGGGCACGACAGGCGCACTTAGTCCGTATTTACGTTCGTTGTTCATTTTTATAAACTCCTTGCGGCATGAGCGGGTATTACCCGCTACGCCGCTATTGATTGATTGTGTTGGGCAGAGACAGGAAATCCCACTGCGGGTGGTAATTAACTATTGGGTTCTCTACCTTCAAATCAACTAATAGAACTCCGTAAGAGCTGTCAACCCTCTTCGTAAGAAAACCTTGAAAAGGTTTGCGGAAAATAAATGAACTTGCTACGTTATTTCAGAAACATCCTACAGCGTGTTAAACCCCACCCAATAAAAAACCCCAACAAACAAAGCCTGTTGGGGTTCCTTATAACGCCATCAATTATTACCGATTAAATCGTTCCACCAGCGAGTACTGGGAGTGCGCGGTGCTGGTCAGCTCTTCACTCAGCACTGCCGAGCGGCGGGCTTCGTCGGAGGTTTTATCGGCCAGTTGGGCGATGGTGGCGATCTTGCGGCTGATTTCCTCGGCGACGGCGGTTTGCTCTTCGGTGGCGGCGGCGATTTGGGTGGTCATGTCCGTAATGTTGGCCACAGCGTCGCTGATACCGATCAGTGCTTTGTCGGCTTCCAGAACCCGAGCAACGCCTTCTTCGGCCTGACGGTGCCCGGCGTCCATGGTTTGCACGGCGTTGTTGGCGGTCTTTTGCAGTTTGGCGATCAGGCTGTGAATCTGCCCGGTGGATTCGGTGGTGCGTTGCGCCAGTTGACGAACTTCATCGGCGACCACTGCGAAACCTCGGCCCATTTCTCCGGCGCGTGCCGCTTCAATCGCGGCGTTTAGGGCCAGCAGATTGGTCTGGTCGGCGATGCCTTTAATGACATCGACCACGCTGCCGATTTCGTTGCTGTCTTTGGCCAGTTGCGTCACGGTCAGGCCGGTTTCGCCGACGGCGGTGGACAGGCGCTGAATCGCTTCGCGGGTTTCGCCTGCGATATCACGGCCGCGACGAGTCAGTTCGTTGGCTTGCTGGGTGGCATCGGCCGTGCGCTGCACGTGGTTGGCGACTTCTTGGGTGGTGGCGGCCATCTGGTTGACGGCGGTGGCCACTTGCTCGGTCTCGACGCGCTGACGCTCAAGCCCATCGGAGCTGGCGTGGGCGAGGGTGTCGGATTGTCGGGCCTGCTCGTTCAGGTGTTCGGCGGTGGCCTGCAAGCGGGTCAGGCAGGTTTTCAGGCGGGCTTGCTGGCTGAGGATCGACATTTCCAGACGCGCCTGCGGCCCACGGCTGTCGGTGTACATCTGGGCGATCAGTGGGTCGGAGGTGGTTTGTTCGGCCAATTGCAACAATCGCTTGGTACCACGCTGCTGCCAGCTCAAACCGAGTAGCCCTAGGGGGACTGACAACCCAGCGGCGAGGGCGAAGCCCCAATTGGAGTTGAGCCAGGCGCCAATCATGAAGCTTAATTGGCTCACCAGGATGAAGGGCACCCAGTCCTGCAGTACAGGTAACCATTTGTCCCGACGAGGAACCGCCGATTTTCCGTTATTGATACGTTTGTATAACGCTTCCGCACGACGGATCTGTTCGGCGGTAGGTTTGACCCGCACCGACTCATAACCCACGATCTGATTATTTTCATACATCGGCGTGACATAAGCGTTGACCCAGTAGTGGTCGCCGCTTTTGCAGCGGTTTTTGACGATCCCCATCCACGGCTGACCCTGCTTGAGGGTGGCCCACATGTGGCCGAAAACCGCGGAGGGCACGTCGGGGTGTCGGACGATATTGTGCGGTGCTCGAACCAGCTCCTCTGCGGAATAACCACTGATCTCAACGAAGGCCTCGTTGCAATAGGTGATCACGCCCTTGGCGTCGGTGGTGGAGATCAACCGCTGTTGCGCGGGAAACGTCCGTTCGCGTTGGGTGATGGGCTGGTTATTACGCATGAGCTTCGAGTCCGCTGGGCTTTAGCGAGTTATCGACCAAAGCGCTGATAAATTAAGCAGGTTTCTAAAATGACCGACGAGTCGTAGGGCCCTGACAGGCGCAGGCATTTGATCATGATAGTAATGTGCAATCAAATATCGGGTAGGTCTCTCACAGAAACACACAGGTTTCTGTGAGAGAGGGTTGAACGACGGACAGGCCTGATCCGCTAAGAAGCAATCAACTGCCGCAGCACGTAATGCAAAATCCCTCCTGCCTTGAAGTACTCAACCTCATTCAACGTATCGATCCGGCATAGCACCTCAAGGGTCTCGTGGCTGCCGTCGTTACGGGTGATGTTCAGCTTCAAACTCATCCCAGGCTGCAGTTCAGCGTTGGTCAGGCCGGTGATGTCGATTTTTTCGTTACCGGTCAGTTTCAGCGTTTTGCGGTTCTGACCACCCTTGAACTGCAGCGGCAATACGCCCATGCCCACCAGATTGGAGCGGTGAATTCGCTCGAAGCTTTCGGCTATCACGGCTTTGACCCCCAGCAGGTTGGTGCCCTTGGCCGCCCAGTCACGGCTTGAACCCGTGCCATATTCTTGCCCGGCGATCACCACCAGTGGCGTGCCGTCGGCTTGATAGCGCATGGCAGCATCGTAAATCGGCAGTTTTTCGCCGGTCGGCACATAGAGGGTGTTACCCCCTTCTTCGCCCCCGAGCATTTCGTTGCGGATGCGGATGTTGGCGAAGGTGCCGCGCATCATGACTTCATGGTTGCCGCGACGAGAACCGTAGGAGTTGTAGTCCCGTGGCTCTACGCCTTTTTCGCTCAGGTAGTGGCCTGCGGGGCTGTCGGCTTTGATATTGCCTGCGGGGGAGATGTGGTCGGTGGTCACCGAGTCGCCGAGTAGCGCCAGGATGCGTGCTCCCGATACATTTTCGACCACCGGCGGTGGGCCATCGATGCCGTCAAAAAAGGGCGGATGCTTGATGTAGGTAGAGTCATCCTGCCAGACATACGTCGCCGCCTGCGGTACTTCAATGGCTTGCCATTGCGCGTCACCGGCGAATACCCCGGCGTACTCCTTATGGAACATGGCGGTGTTGACGTTTTCCACCGCTGCGGCGATTTCCTTCTGGCTTGGCCAGATATCGCGCAAGTAAACCGGCTTGCCGTCCGAGCCTACGCCCAGTGGATCGCGGCTGATATCGATGCGTACACTGCCGGCCAAGGCGTAAGCCACGACCAGCGGCGGGGAGGCCAGCCAGTTGGTTTTTACCAGTGGATGGACGCGGCCTTCAAAGTTGCGGTTGCCAGACAGGACCGAAGCGACGGTCAGGTCAGACGTTTGAATGGCTTTTTCAATCGGTTCTTGCAGCGGCCCGGAGTTACCGATACAGGTGGTGCAGCCGTAACCGACCAGGTCAAAGCCAAGTTTATCGAGGTATTGGTTCAGGCCTGAGGCCTTGTAGTAATCGGTGACCACTTTCGAGCCGGGTGCCAGTGAGGTCTTGACCCACGGTTTGCAGGTCAGCCCCTTTTCTACCGCCTTTTTTGCCAACAGCCCGGCAGCCATCATCACGCTGGGGTTGGAGGTATTGGTGCAGGAGGTGATCGCGGCGATCACCACGGCGCCATTTTTTAACCGGTAGGTCTGGCCGTCGTGCTCGTAGTCTGCTTCGCCGATCAGGTCCGCGTTGCCCACGGCAACACCGCCGCCGCCCTCGCTTTCCAGGCGGCTTACCTCCTTGCCGGTGGGTTTGACCTGCAGGCCGAGAAAGTCGGTGAATGCTTGCGCGACATTCGGCAGCGCGACCCGGTCCTGTGGGCGTTTCGGCCCGGCGAGACTGGCTTCGACGCTGGCCATGTCCAACGCCAGGCTGTCGGTGAATATAGGTTCCTGACCAGGCAGGCGCCACAAGCCTTGTACTTTGCTGTAGGCCTCCACCAGTTTCACGGTCTCCGCCGGGCGCCCGGACAGGCGCAGGTAATCCAGCGTTACATCGTCTACGGGAAAGAAGCCACAGGTGGCGCCGTACTCCGGGGCCATGTTGGCAATGGTGGCGCGGTCAGCCAATGGCAGGTCAGCCAGGCCGTCGCCATAAAACTCGACGAATTTGCCGACCACGCCTTTTTTACGCAGCATTTGCGTGACGGTCAGCACCAAGTCAGTGGCGGTGATGCCTTCTTTGAGTTTGCCGATCAGTTTGAAGCCGATCACTTCAGGAATCAGCATCGACACCGGTTGGCCGAGCATCGCTGCCTCCGCCTCAATCCCACCGACGCCCCAGCCCAGTATGCCCAGACCGTTGATCATGGTGGTGTGGGAATCGGTTCCGACCAAGGTGTCCGGGAAGGCATACGTGCGGCCATCTTCGTCTTTGGTCCAAACCGTGCGCCCGAGGTATTCCAGGTTGACCTGGTGGCAGATCCCGGTGCCCGGCGGCACCACACTGAAGTTGTCGAATGCGTTCTGGCCCCAGCGTAGAAAGGCATAACGCTCGCCGTTGCGCTGCATTTCGATGTCGACGTTTTGGCCGAAAGCGCTGGCATCGCCGAATTTGTCGACCATGACCGAGTGGTCAATCACCAGGTCCACCGGGGACAGCGGGTTGATGCGCTGGGGATCGCCACCCGCCTTGGCGACGGCCGCGCGCATCGCGGCCAGATCGACGACTGCGGGCACACCGGTAAAGTCTTGCATCAGTACCCGGGCCGGGCGGTATTGAATCTCGCGATCCGAGCGTCGTTCGGTGAGCCAGGCGGCCACAGCCTTGAGGTCGGCGCCGGTGACGGTTTTGTTGTCTTCCCAGCGCAGCAGGTTTTCCAGCAATACCTTGAGCGACATCGGCAGTTTGCCCAGATCGCCGAGGGATTTAGCGGCTTCCGGCAGGCTGAAATAGTGATAGGTCTTAGTGTCGATTTCTAATGTTTTGAGGCTTTTCAGGCTATCGAGGGAGGGCATGAAATAACTCCTTGACGGGTCCGCACGGGACGGACCTTGGAATCGAACAGAGCCTTAAATTAACTCTGATGGGTAGTTCTGGCTAATGACATGCGTATTACTGGACCGTAGAGCGGAGCCAGTGGTTCCTGATTCCGTTATCATGCGCCGGTTTTAAGCGTTGGGGGCTGACCCCGAGCGCCGCGCAGTGGCTAAATGTTTTGCCGCTGCCCAGGAGAATTGAATGAACACCCTGTTTATGCACTGCCGGCCAGGCTTCGAAGGTGAAGTCTGTTCTGAGATCGCCGAGCACGCGGCCCGTTTGAATGTGGCGGGTTACGCCAAAGCCAAAACCAATGCTGCCTGTGCCGAGTTCGTCTGCACTGAAGAAGATGGCGCAGAGCGCTTGATGAAAGGGCAGCGCTTTGCTCAGTTGATCTTCCCTCGGCAATGGGCGCGTGGTGTTTTCCTCGACTTACCTGAGACCGACCGCATCAGCGTGATTCTGGCCCAGCTCGCGAGCTTCCCGACGTGCGGCAGTCTGTGGCTGGAAGTGGTCGATACCAACGATGGCAAAGAGTTGTCGAACTTCTGTCGCAAATTCGAAGCACCCTTGCGCAAGGCATTGGCCCAAGCCGGCAAGCTGGTGGAAGACGCGAACAAACCCCGTCTGCTGTTGACCTTTAAAAGCGGACGCGAAGTGTTTCTCGGCATGGCCGACGCGGATAACTCGGCGATGTGGCCCATGGGTATTCCACGCCTGAAGTTCCCCCGCGAGTCGCCTAGCCGTTCGACCTTGAAACTGGAAGAAGCCTGGCACCATTTCATCCCTCGCGATCAGTGGGATGAGCGCTTGTCGGGCGAGATGACCGCCGTCGATCTGGGCGCCGCACCGGGTGGCTGGACCTATCAATTGGTCAGGCGTGGCATGCTGGTGACGGCTATCGACAACGGTCCTATGGCCGAAAGTTTGATGGACACCGGGTTGGTTCAGCATTTGATGGCGGACGGATTTACCTTCAAACCGCGTCATCCGGTGGACTGGATGGTCTGCGATATCGTCGAAAAGCCTGCGCGCAATGCTGCGTTGCTGGAAACCTGGCTGGGCGAAGGCTTGTGTCGAGAGGCGGTGGTCAACTTGAAGCTGCCGATGAAGCAGCGTTATGCCGAAGTGCGTCGCTTGTTGCTGCGTATTGAAGAAGGCTTCGAGGCACGGGGCATCAGGGTCGAAATCGGCTGCAAGCAGCTGTACCACGACCGTGAAGAAGTGACGTGTCATCTGCGGCGTCTGGATGGCAAGCGGCGTTGAGCCAGTAGAACGGTGCTGACTTCTTCGCAGGCAAGCCTGCTCCCACAGGAATTTCACTGGACCTATGGGAGCAGGCTTCAACTTACCCACCGCTTTGAGCGACAATGCTCGCCTGTTTTTGGAGTGTCTTATGTCTGAATCCATCGATACCTTACCGGTCGACGCCATCCTCGATGCCAGCGGCCTTAATTGCCCGGAACCGGTGATGATGCTGCACCAGAAGGTTAGGGACCTGCAGGCGGGCGGTTTGCTTAAAGTCATCGCCACCGACCCCTCGACCCGTCGCGATATCCCCAAGTTCTGTGTGTTCCTCGGACATGAACTGGTCGAGCAGCAGGCGGACGGCGGTACTTACCTGTACTGGATTCGCAAAAAGCTGGATTGATGTGCAACCGCCTACAATCCCAATGTAGGAGCGGGCTTGCCCGCGATCCACTTGATTCGGTGTGCTAGACATACAGCTATCGCAGGCAAGCAAGCCTCTTATCAAACTGCTTTTTAATATTTTAAAAACAATGTGTTGGCGCTGTTTTTGATGTGTATATCCGGCATTTGGATGTGCTGGAACTACGGTTTCGCTCTTACAGCGAGGAACCTTTTTCAAACGTCGGGACGCCGAACCGCAAAAAGGTCCCGCCAAAACGCTTTGCCCCTCCATGCGGATCCTCGCTCCGGCGTTGCTCCGGGGTCGCCGCAAGGGGCCGTCCCTGGCCCCGTGCGGCTTACTCGGCATCCTTGCCTCGTTACCCCCTGCGCAACGCCTGCGCTCGGCCTCCTGGAAAAGGGGCGTTGCCGTAATTCGGCAGTCAATTCACTCAAAAACTAAAGGCAAATCAAGATCCCGGTGGGAGCGAATTTATTCGCGAAGGCGGCTTATCTGACACGCCATCAATCACGACACACAAATCGCAACCCAGTTTGCTGCGCGACAGCGCGGCGTCGAAGACGGGGCGGGGCCTCCTACAAAATCCGGTCGATTTTTAAGCTTTTGAACTGACCCGAATCCGCTTGCGTGCGCTGCCGGTCAGGCGGATCGAGAGCATCAGTGCTGCGCAGGTCAGCCCGACGATCAGCCCTTGCCACAGGCCGGCAGGGCCGCTGGCGGCACCGAGCAGGTCGGTCAGGCCCAAGGCATACCCCACCGGCAAGCCAATCCCCCAGTACGCGAACAAGGTCAGGATCATCGTTACGCGCGTGTCTTGATAACCGCGCAGGGCGCCGGCGGCGGTCACCTGGATCGCATCCGAAAACTGGAACAATGCAGCAAACACGATCAGCGACGCGGCCATCTTGATCACCACCGGGTCAGCGGTATAGATCGTCGCGATGTGCTCACGCAGTAGCATCATCACTGTGGCCGAAAAGCAGGCATAGACCAAGGCTGTTGCCATCCCGACTCCCGCTGTGAAGCGCGCCTCCCGGGGCTGGTTGCGCCCCAGTGCCTGGCCGACGCGCACGGTCACGGCCATGCCCAGCGAGAAGGGGATCATGAACACCAGCGAGCTGAAGTTCAGGGCGATTTGATGCCCGGCCACCACGTTGGAGCCGAGGCTGCCGATCAGCAGCGCAATCACCGCAAAGATGCTCGACTCAGCAAACACAGCGATGCCGATGGGCAGGCCGATATCGATCAGACGCTTGATTGCTGCCCATTGCGGCCACTCGAAACGGCTGAATACTTCGCAGGCTTTATAAGCCGCCGCGCGCCGCACCCAGCCCGTCATGCCCAGCAAAATGGCCCACATCACGATGGCCGTGGCCCAACCGCAACCGACACCGCCCAGGGCTGGCATACCGAAATGGCCGTAGATGAAGATGTAATTCAGCGGAATATTCAGCGCCAGACCGCACAAGCCGAGCACCATGCTTGGCCGGGTACGGCCCAGGCCGTCGCTGAGGCAGCGCAGCACGTAGAACAGTGCCGTGGCGGGCAGACCGCTGGCAATCCCGCGCAGGTATTGCATGCAGGGCTCGATCAATACCGGGTCGACTTTCATCAGGTGCAGCACAGGTTCGGCGTTCAACAAGATCGTTGACGCGACCAGACCGACCGCCAACGCCAGCCACAATGCCTGACGCACCAGTGCGCCGACTTCCGTGGTCTGGCCCGCGCCATGACGTTGTGCGACCTTGGGCGTGGTCGCCAGCAGGATCCCGGTCATTAACAGGTAAATCGGTACCCAGATCGAGTTGCCCAAGGCCACGGCCGCCAGATCCCGGGGACCGACACTGCCTGCCATCACGGCATCGACAAAGCCCATGGCGGTGTAGGCCAATTGTCCGATCATGATTGGTAGCGCCAATGCCAGCAGCGTGCGCAATTCCAGGCGTACTCTCGCCGGACGGGTCAAGGGGGGTGAAAGTGTTGTTGCAGAGTTCACAATAAATCCAAAAGCTGACGCAGAAAGCCGGCCATTCTACACTCTTGACACAAGAGTCAGGAATTGAAGTTGTGCAAGACGATGACTGGCCTAGTAAGGGGCCTAGCGCCTACACTGCCGCCGACTCCAGGAGCCTTATCATGCGAATTGTTGCCGACGAAAATATACCGCTGCTCGATGCCTTTTTTGCCCCGTACGGTGACATCCGTCGTGTGCCAGGACGCTCTCTCGACCGTGCCGCCGTGGCGGATGCCGATGTATTGCTGGTGCGCTCGGTGACCCAGGTTGATCGGGCGCTGCTTGAGGGCAGCCCGGTACGTTTCGTCGGGACGTGTACTATCGGTACCGATCACCTGGATCTGGATTACTTTCAGGAGGCCGGAATTCAATGGTCCAGCGCCCCCGGTTGCAACGCGCGCGGGGTAGTCGACTATGTGCTGGGCAGTTTGCTGACCTTGGCGGAGATCGAAGGCGTCGACCTGACTCGGCGGACCTATGGCGTGGTCGGTGCCGGTGAGGTAGGCGGGCGACTGGTCAAGGTGTTGCGCGGGCTGGGCTGGAATGTGCTGGTCTGCGATCCACCCCGTCAAGCGGCGGAGGGCGGCGACTTTGTCAGCCTTGAGCAGGTGCTTGAGCGCTGTGATGTCATCAGCCTGCACACGCCGCTGAGCAAGGCCGGTGATCAACCGACCTGGCATCTGTTCGATCACTCGCGTTTGCAGCAGCTCAAGCCCGGCAGTTGGTTGATCAACGCCAGTCGGGGTGCGGTCGTCGATAACGCTGCCTTACGTAAGGTGTTGCTTGAGCGCGAAGACCTGCAAGCGGTGCTTGATGTCTGGGAAGGCGAGCCGCAGGTGGATGTAGCGCTGGCTGATTTGTGTGTCCTGGCCACGCCGCACATCGCCGGTTATAGCCTTGATGGCAGGCAGCGCGGAACGGCGCAGATCTATCAGGCATTTTGCGCATACCTGGGGCAAACACCTCGGATCAACCTGGACGACCTGTTGCCAAAACCCTGGCTGGCGCAGGTCAGCCTGAATGCCAACAGCGATCCGGCCTGGGCGCTGGCCATGCTGTGCCGTGGGGTCTATGACCCGCGCCGCGACGACGCAGACTTTCGCCGCAGCCTGGTCGGCGATATGAACAGTCGGCGGCTGGCCTTTGATGCGTTACGCAAACACTACCCGGCTCGCCGCGAAATTGCAGGACTGGCCGTGAGTATCCTAGGTGAGTCGCTGCCATTGCAGCGGATCGTGACGGCGTTGGGTGCGGTGTTGGTGTAAACCACACTCCCTGTGGAAACACTTATCTTGTAGACAGAAAAAGCCCGGCATCAAGGCCGGGTTTAAAAATGCGGTGCAGCATCAATCTTGTTTTTCGGGTTTGACCCACTGTTTGTCGCATTCTTGACACGCGACCTGAACCATCTCTTCGGTGATCAGGATCTCGCGTCCATCTTTGTCAAGAATGGCGCCCCCGACAGGCAGGGTCGGGGTGGCTCGAACGACCGGTACGTGATTGGTGCTGTTTTGCAAGCTCATGGCCTGTCTCCTCATCAGGTTGTGTGCTTAAACGTAAACCCGCTTGATGACCGCGCTGTGACATTCCCTCAGCGCATTCAGGCGGCAGCCAACTCCACCAGAAAAACTCGAAAACTGCCAGTAGGGCGTTAGACTAAAACTGTCTAACACTTATCGAGAGACGTCATATCAGCACCGATCCAGGTGCATCGCAGGGGGTTCATTTCGCCCGAGGCAGCGTTATCCGGGGTTTCGTCTGGGCGAGAGGTGTAGGCTCTCTGGTTCAGGTCTTTTCGACAGGCGGATCACTTTCATGGTTTCAGTGTTTTCCAGTCGGCAACGCGATGCCATTCGTCTGGCCCTGCGTTTTATCGCGCCGTATCGCTGGCAGTCGTTGGGTGCTTTGCTGGCCTTGATCGTGACCGCAGGCATCACCTTGTCCATGGGCCAAGGCATTCGCCTGATGGTGGATCAAGGCTTCATGACCCAGTCGCCGCAGTTGCTCAACCGCTCGATCGAGTTTTTTCTGCTGCTGGTGGTAGGGCTCGCTATTGGCACCTTTGCCCGGTTTTACCTGGTGTCATGGATTGGTGAGCGAGTGGTGGCCGATATCCGCAAGCAGGTATTCAACCACCTGATCAACCTGCATCCGGGCTTTTACGAAAACAACCGTAGCTCGGAAATTCAGTCGCGGCTGACGGCCGACACCACGCTATTGCAGTCGGTGATCGGTTCGTCGTTATCGTTGTTCTTGCGCAACCTGCTGATGGTCATCGGCGGCATTGTCTTGTTGTTTTTTACCAACCCCAAGCTGACCAGCATCGTGGTCGTGGCCTTGCCGCTGGTGGTGGCGCCGATTCTGATTTTCGGCCGTCGTGTACGCAGCCTGTCGCGCTTGAGCCAAGACCGGATTGCCGATGTCGGCAGTTATGTCGCCGAGGCGTTGGGCCAGATCAAAACCGTGCAGGCCTACAACCATCAGCAGCAGGACAAACAACGCTTCGCGGTGACTGCCGAAGAGGCGTTCGACACCGCCCGCAAACGTATTTTGCAGCGTTCATGGCTGATTACCCTGGTCATCATTCTGGTATTAGGCGCCGTGGGGGTGATGCTGTGGGTGGGCGGCATGGACGTGATCGCAGGGCGTATTTCGGGTGGAGAACTGGCGGCGTTCGTCTTTTATAGCCTGATCGTCGGCAGCGCCTTTGGTACCCTGAGCGAAGTGATTGGCGAGTTACAGCGCGCGGCGGGCGCGGCTGAGCGGATTGCCGAACTGCTGCAGGCGCCCAGTGAAATTGAGCCCCCAGTCAGTGACCTGCTGCATCTGCCTGAGCGGGTCAGCGGGCGTCTGACCCTGGAAGACGTGAGTTTTGCGTACCCGTCACGCCTCGAGCGTAACGCCATTGATGGTTTTAGCTTGAGTATCGAGGCCGGCGAAACCCTGGCACTGGTCGGACCTTCCGGTGCGGGCAAGTCGACATTGTTCGATCTGTTGCTGCGTTTTTATGACCCGCAAAAGGGGCGCATTCTGGTCGAAGGGTTGCCCATTACCCAACTTGATCCGCTGGACCTGCGACGCTGTTTTGCCATGGTTTCGCAAACGCCCGCGCTATTTTTTGGCAGTGTTGAAGAGAACATCCGCTACGGCAATCCCGACGCAACCGTCGAGCAAGTGCAGGCAGCAGCACGGATTGCCCATGCCCATGAGTTCATTTTGCAGATGCCCGACGGTTATCAGACCCATCTGGGCGATGGCGGGCTTGGGCTGTCTGGCGGCCAGCGTCAACGTCTGGCCATTGCCCGAGCGTTATTGGTCGATGCACCGATTCTGCTGCTGGACGAGGCCACCAGTGCGCTGGACGCACAGAGCGAACACCTTATCCAACAGGCCCTGCCAAGCCTGATGAAAGGCCGCACGACGCTGGTTATTGCCCATCGTCTGGCCACGGTACAAAACGCCGACCGCATTGCGGTAATTGATCAGGGACGTTTGATTGCAGTGGGCACCCACCACCAACTGATCGCCAGCAACCCGCTGTATGCACGGCTGGCGGCGTTGCAGTTCAATACGAATCAGGAGGCGGTGGTTTGAAAGGTGGCGCGTAGCGTCACACGATTACCGCTGACTCAGCGGTACTCACACAGATAAGCGCTGTCTTCAATGACGTCCAGATGGAATTTGCTGTTGGCCGGCACGTTGAACTGGCTGCCGGACGTGAAGGTTTCCCAAACGTCGCTGTCTGGCAGTTTGACTTTCAAGGCGCCGGAGATGACGTGCATGATTTCGCGCTTGCTGGTACCGAACTCGTATTTACCCGCCGCCATGACGCCGATCGTGGCATCGCCTTCCGCTTGACGGAACGCAATCGATTTGACGGTGCCGTCGAAGTATTCGTTGACTTTAAACATGGGCGATTCCTCGAAAAAAATAAGGGCTACAAAAGGTCGCTCAGTATGCCGAACGTATAAAAGGCCGTCATCCGCTTTAAAAATTGCGTCACTCCGGAAGGCAATCAGTCAGGTTGGAAGAATCAGTGGCAGCAGTCGCGCAGTATTGCGCGCATCCACCAGCGCCCGGTGCTGCTGCCCGTTGAATTGCATGCCAGCCAGTTGCAACGCACTGTTCAAGCCCAGAGGGCGTTGCAGTTTTCGGGCCTCAATAAAACGTTGTTTGAGGTTGACGTGGGGCAGGGTGCTCAAGGCGCTGGTCAGTTGCTGCTGCTGCCATTCCTGTTCCAGTTGCCGGCGATCATATTCTCCCCAACTGGCCCACCCCCCCACGCGTGGGAGGTGGTGGCTGAGCCAGCGTTCGAACTGCGGCCAGACCGTGGTCAAGGGGGCTGCGTTGTCGATATTGACCTGACTGATGTGTGTCAGCTCCCGGCAAAAAGTGGTCAGCAGCGGCCGGCGCAAAGGCCGCACGAAACGCTCGAAGTGATCCAGCTCCCGGCCGTCTTGATTGACCAGGGTCACTCCAATCTCAATGATCTCCATCTCGGCCAACGGCCAGCCGCCGTCCTCTGTTGTGGCTTCCAGATCAATCACCAGCCAGTGCGGCATATCAAACTCCGATGAGACAGCGCTAAGGTGACTTGAGCGTAGACACAATCAGCCCGATACGTCCAATGGTACGAAACACCTGGCGGTATCTGAGCTGATTGCTCTGCGCTGCCCAGCGGTGATCAGCAGCTTGAGCCGCTACAAAACGAACGCCAGGTTTTTGCAGCGCAGGTTTGGATTTATTGCCGTGTGCGCCACCCAAGCGCTTGCTTGGTGCGTCGCACAAGCATAAATTGCGCGCGCTATATGCCCATTTCCAAGAGGAGTCTCACCGTGGACGAGCAAAAAGCCCTGAGGGTGATGCGCGACTTGGTGGACGGTGGCCAGATGACTGATCCCGAGAGTGCCCGCGGCAAACTGTTGCAGGTGGCTGCTCACCTGTTTCGCAACAAAGGCTACGAACGCACCACCGTGCGGGACTTGGCCAGCGCGGTGGGCATTCAGTCCGGAAGCATTTTTCATCACTTCAAAAGCAAGGACGAAATCCTGCGCTCAGTGATGGAAGAGACCCTCAGCTATAACACCGCGTTGATGGACGCGGCGCTCGCCGAAGCCGGCAGTGCGCGCGAGCGGGTGTTGGCACTTATTCGTTGTGAGCTGCAATCGATTATGGGGGGCCGCGGCGAGGCCATGGCGGTGCTGGTTTATGAGTGGCGGTCGCTGTCGGCAGAAGGGCAGGCTAAAGTGCTGGCCTTGCGCGACCTCTACGAGCAGCTCTGGTTGCGGGTGTTGGGAGAGGCGAAAGAGGCCGGCTATATCAAGGGCGATGTGTTCATCACGCGGCGCTTTCTGATGGGTGCCTTGTCGTGGACCACCACCTGGTTTAGCGCTCAGGGCAGCATGACGCTCGATCAGTTGGCAGATGAAGCGCTGATGATGGTGCTAAAAGAAGTTTGAAACCTGTCAATTAATGCGGGTTGGTATCACTTTGACATTGTCTAACAATCCGAAAGCGCATAGCTTGTCGGGAGTCAGTTACTTGAGGTGCGCTGTCTTGATGCTTTTGCTTTTGCGGGCGGCTTCCCGAATAGTGCTGTTGGCCGTCTGCACGTTGTGGGCCTGGCAGGCTAGCGCCGCGCAGTTGGTTCGTGTGGGCGCCGCGCACTTCCCGCCCTACACCATCCGCCCGGAAAACGGCGATGCCACCGGCTTGTTGCCGCAGTTGGTCATCGCCTTGAATGCGGCGCAAAGCGACTTTCAGTTTCTACTGGTGCCGACGTCCATACCGCGTCGCTTTCGTGATTTCCAGCAGGGCCGGATCGACATGGCCATCTTCGAAAACCCGGACTGGGGCTGGAAGGACATTGCGCATGTCAACGTTGATATGGGCCTGGAAGACGCTGAAATTTTCGTCGCCAAGCGCGTCGAAGGTCGCACTGAAACCTATTTCAACGACTTGCACGGCAAGCGCCTGGCGCTGTTCAGTGGTTATCACTACGCGTTTGCCCAATTCAATGCCGAGCCCAGGTTTCTGGCCGAACGCTACAACGCCACGCTGACCTATTCCCATGACGCCAACCTGCTGATGGTACTGCGTGGGCGAGTCGACATTGCGCTGGTGACGCGCTCGTACCTGAGCGATTTCATGGCACGTAATCCTGATGAGGCTCGTCAGTTGTTGGTGTCCGAGCGGGTCGATCAGGTTTATCGGCATTACGCCTTGCTGAGTCCACGGGCGGCCATCACGGGCAAGCAGTTCAGCCAGTTGTTGCAGCAGCTTCGCAATAACGGGCAGATGTTCACTATCTTCCAGCCGTTTCGAATTGCGGTCACGCCGCTGCAGACTCACCGCGCGGTGGCGGCAGATGGGGGGCGTTAGCCCAGGTGCCAGAGGGGCCAAAAGACTCTCTTCGCAGGCAAGCCAGCTCCGCCCTTCGGGCAGAATCGCAGCCCAGTTTGCTGTGCGACAGCGCAGCGTCGAAGACGCGGCGAGGCCTCCCGCAGGATGTGTGGCCAGCGCACATTTTGCGCTGACTGTTGATCGGGGAGCGCAGGTTCGTACACTGCGAAAAAAGTAGCTCGGATCAACGATTCTTCGCGTCTTTGGCATCCATCTCGGCGTTGCGTTCATGGACGCGCTTGAGCTGCTCATCGGTCAAATCAACCTTTGTAGCGGTGCTGCGCAGCATAAACAAACCGCCGACGATCGAGCCAATGGCAACGACCAGAATTAACCAGGCATACCAGGGCATAGGGCTCTCCTTGAAGTGATGTCACTTTGAGCAATCTAGATTGCCAGTGGTTCAATTCTAGGCGGCCTTAGCCCAGTTTGTTAGCGACGTGCTGATTATTAACAACTTATAACCCGATCAACATCGGATCTGCCGGTTGAAGGTTGCAGCTGCAATGCCAGCGGTGTCGGGGCAGGACGCTCGGGTGGGTGCGCGATCGGGATCAATTATCGATCACCGGGTCCCGAAAAGGGGTCGGTTCGGCTACAATATGCGCCGATTTCGACTTGCCCGAGAGCCTACTCATGTCCGCCTGCCAGACTCCTATCATCGTCGCCCTGGATTTCCCCACCCGTGACGCCGCATTGAAACTGGCCGATCAGTTGGACCCGAAGCTGTGCCGGGTCAAAGTCGGTAAAGAACTGTTTACCAGCTGTGCCTCGGACATCGTTGAAACCCTGCGTAACAAGGGCTTCGAGGTGTTTCTCGACCTTAAATTCCACGACATCCCCAACACCACGGCGATGGCGGTGAAGGCCGCGGCAGAAATGGGCGTGTGGATGGTCAACGTCCATTGCTCCGGTGGCTTGCGCATGATGGCGGCCTGCCGTGAAGTGCTCGACCAGCGCAGCGGGCCAAAACCGTTGCTGATTGGTGTCACCGTGCTGACCAGCATGGAGCGTGAGGACCTGGCGGCGATCGGCCTGGATGTTGAACCATTGGTGCAGGTGCTGCGTCTGGCCGCTTTAGCGGAAAAAGCGGGTATGGACGGTCTGGTGTGCTCGGCACTCGAAGCCCATGCCTTGAAAACCGCCCATCCGTCCCTGCAACTGGTCACGCCCGGCATTCGTCCGGCAGGCAGCGCCCAGGATGACCAACGTCGCATCCTGACCCCGCGTCAGGCGCTGGACGCCGGCTCTGACTACCTGGTCATCGGCCGTCCCATCAGCCAGGCCGCCGACCCGGCAAAAGCGCTGGCAGCGGTCGTGGCTGAGTTGGCATAATCCCGCAGGATTGTGAGGACTCTGTGGGAGCGAATTCATTCGCGAAGGCTTAGGTTCAGGCACCGACGATCTTGAATCACACCTTCAATACCAATTTCCCGAAGTTCTCACCCTTGAACAGTTTCATCAGGGTTTCGGGGAAGGTTTCCAGACCCTCGACGATGTCTTCCTTGCTTTTGAGTTGGCCTGAAGCCAGCCAGCCGGCCATCTCCTTACCGGCTGCAGCGAAGTGTGGGGCGTAGTCCATGACCACGAACCCTTCCATGCGTGCACGGTTTACCAGTAGCGACAGGTAGTTGCTCGGGCCTTTCACCGCCTCCTTGTTGTTGTACTGGCTGATGGCGCCGCAGATGATCACCCGGGCTTTGGGCGCCAGGCGGGAAAGAACCGCGTCGAGGATATCGCCACCGACGTTGTCGAAATACACATCGACGCCTTTTGGGCATTCACGTTTGAGGCCGGCGTGGACGTCCTCATTCTTGTAGTCGATGGCGCCATCGAAGCCCAGTTCATCGATCAGCGACTGGCATTTTTCTTTGCCTCCGGCGATGCCAATCACGCGGCAGCCTTTGATTTTGGCGATCTGCCCTGCAACGCTGCCCACCGCACCCGCCGCCCCGGAAATCACTACGGTTTCACCTGCTTTGGGCGCGCCGACGTTCAGCAGGGCGAAATAAGCGGTCATGCCGGTCATGCCCAGTGCTGACAAATAACGTGGCAGCGGTGCCAGTTTTGGATCGACTGTGTAGAAACCCTTGGGCTCACCCAGAAAATAGTCCTGCACACCCAGCGCACCCTGCACGTAATCGCCGACGGAAAATTTCGGGTCCTGTGACGCAACCACTTTGCCCACGCCCAACGCACGCATCACCTCGCCCAGATTCACGGGCGCAATGTAGGACTTGCCTTCGTTCATCCAGCCGCGCATCGCCGGGTCCAGTGACAGGTATTCATTCTTGACCAAGACCTGACCGGCCGCCACTACGCCGACAGGCACGTGCTGAAAGATGAAGTCGTCGCGACTCGCTGCGCCAGAAGGGCGTTTGGCGAGCAGGAATTGGCGGTTGGTCAGGACAGTCATGGCAGGCACTCTTTTAGACAGGAAGGAGAGAGAACACGCCTACGTGATAGTCGTTGGCCGTCGTTCCGGCAAGAGGTGTCCGTCTGGCGAATGCAGGCCGATCCAGCCGAGTGATGACTTACTGGCTGTTTAATCACTCTGATGCATAAGTCCATAACCGGGCTTCTTATAGTGCTGACGCGCCCCGGCAGGCTCTGGCTAGACTGCTTCACTACTCAACCGTCTGAGGACAACGACATGAGCATGACTTTTTCCGGCCAAGTGGCTTTGGTCACGGGCGCTGCTGCAGGTATTGGTCGCGCAACCGCATTGGCCTTCGCTGGGGAGGGCCTGAAAGTGGTGGTGGCGGATCTGGACAGCGACGGGGGTGAAGGCACTGTCGAATTGATTCGGGCTGCGGGCGGCGATGCTGTATTTGTGCGCTGCAACGTCACCCAGGAAACTGAAGTGCGCCAGTTGATGGAGCAGGCAGTGAGTACCTATGGTCGCGTCGACTACGCCTTCAACAATGCCGGCATCGAGATCGAAAAGGGCCGTTTGGCCGAGGGCAGTGAAGCCGAGTTCGATGCGATCATGGGCGTCAACGTCAAAGGCGTCTGGTTGTGCATGAAGTATCAATTGCCGCTGATGCTTGCCCAGGGCGGCGGTGCCATCGTCAACACGGCATCAGTGGCGGGCCTTGGCGCTGCTCCGAAGATGAGTATTTACAGCGCATCGAAGCATGCCGTGATCGGCTTGACCAAATCCGCGGCGATCGAATATGCAAAAAAGAAAATTCGCGTCAACGCCGTCTGCCCGGCAGTGATCGACACCGACATGTATCGCCGCGCCTATGAAGCCGATCCGAAGAAGGCCGAATTCGTTGCCGTCATGCACCCGGTCGGCCGTGTCGGCACCGTCGAAGAAATCGCCAGTGCCGTGCTTTATCTGTGCAGCGATGGCGCCAGCTTCACTACCGGCCACGCGCTGGCGGTGGACGGCGGGGTGACCGCGATTTAAGGCCCGCCAGCGCCCGCAGCACGTGCTTACCCTGCACACACCGATCGGCTAAGCTCGCCTCCTGTAGCGGCGATGTGTCAGGAGTGTGTCGATGGAGTTCATGTGGTTTGCCTATCCACTGGTCAGTGCCTTGGTGTTGATTGTTATCGACCTGACCCTTTGGCAGTGGGTTGATCCTCGGCATGTGCGCTGGAAGATGGTGGTGCGACTCGGCCTGTTTTTGTTGTTCAGCATGGCGTTGCTGGATGCCGGGCTGAGTCCTCTGTTCCCGGTGCCGGACGCGGTACTGCCGCCGCGCCACACGTTGGCGACCATGCTGGCTATTGCCTGGTGGTTGTACGGCGCCCGAACTTTGACCGTATTGGCAGTGGTGGTGCTGGAGCCGCGGATCGGTGGCAAGGGGCATTTGCTGCAAGACCTGATGGGCGCGGTCATCTTTCTGGTTGCGGTCGTCGCGGCTGCCGCCTACATCCTTGATCTTCCGGTCAAAGGCTTGCTGGCGACGTCGGGCGCGGTGGCGATCATCCTCGGTCTGGCAGTGCAGAGCACCCTGGGCGACGTATTTTCAGGGATCGTGCTCAACGCGACCAAACCCTTTCGCGTCGATGACTGGATTCGCGTCGACGACATAGAAGGCAAGGTGATCGAGATTGATTGGCGCTCAACCCATTTGCTGACGTCCGAAGGCAGCATGGCGGTGATTCCCAACGCGATGGCGGCCAAGACCCGGATCGTCAATTTCAGCCGCCCCGATCATTTTCATTCCGTGACCCTGACCGTCGAGTTGCCGGTGCGCTTGCGCCCCAGCCTGGTGCTGGATTCGTTGGAAAAAGCCTTGCAGGGCTGCCGTGAGCTGCTGGTAAAACCCAAAGCCGGGGCCGTGGTCAAGGCGTCCGGTTTGCGCTCCGTGGAGTATGAAATCACCGGTTACGTCAAATCCAGGGATCGTCGCAGCGCGGTGAGTAACCAGCTCTATGATTTGATCTATCGCCAGTTGGCGGCGTCCGAAACCTTGCGACAGGACCAGGTCAAGCCTGCGACGCGGCAGTCGGCAGTGCTCAATACCGTGGGTGCGTTGCGCATGCTCGGCGATGAGGACCGTGCCGAACTCGAGCGCCATATGCACGTGGGGTCGTTCCCTGTCGGTGCGGTGATTCTTGCTCAGGGCGTCGTTCCCGATGCGCTGCTGATCATTGAGTCGGGGGTGGTGACGGCTGCCGTTGAACGGCCCGATGGCTGGTTCGAGGTCGGGCGTATGGGGCCGGGTGAACTGATAGGCGAAACCGGCATTGTCGATCAGTCGGTCAGCCTGGCGCGGTTCAGCGCGATGACCGACTGCATGGTCTATCGCATCGAAACCAAAGACCTCGAGCCCTGGCTTAACGAGCATGGCGAGTTGCGCGGCGCACTGGCAGGGTTGGCGCGCTTCCGTGCGCAGGCCCGGGCGACAATGATTCAGCTCAAACCGGTGGATGTCGGCCAGAACGGTTTCCTGCAATGGTTTCGCAAAAGTGTGACTCGATTCCAGCCCGGTAACAAGCGCGGGCCGACTGACAAACTCAGTTGAGTCGCCACAGCACAAACGTTTTCACGATGGGTGGGGACGACACCGAGTGCCTGGTGTCGCCTGCACCCTTGATTGGTCTTTAGCTGACCGCGGCCGAGGCTGTATCGCGAGAGACATACCGTTCCAGTTCGGAGATCCCGGTTGGCAGGTCCAGAGAAGCGCCGGCATGGCGCATGCTCGATCCCAGGGCGTGCAAGGTCCTGAACAGGTTGTGTACGCGACTTTGCTCACCCATCTGACCGATACGCACAATATTGAGGCCGAACGAACCGGAGATTTCGACACGGTGTACGGCTGTCATATGGCTTCTGACCAGGTCAGCGGAAACGCCCTTGGGAACATTGATGCCGATCACCGAGTTGAGGCGCACTTCTTCCGGGACCAGGAGTTCCAGGCCCATGGCTTCCATCCCTCTTTGCAGCGCTTTGGAACACAGCTCATGTCGGTGGAATCGACGCGGCAGGGTTTCTTCGCACACCAGGTGCAACGCTTCATGCAGCGCGAGAATGCCAGAGACCGGTGCGGTGTAGTGATAAGAACGCTGGTTCCAGAACTTGTCGGCCAACAGTGCGTCCAGGCACCAGTGGGCGATAGGCTGTTTACGCGCCTCGATTCGCGCCCATGCGTAATCGGAAAAAGCTAGAAGCGAAACACCTGGGATTGACGACAAGCCTTTTTGTCCGCCAGTGATGACCGCGTCGACTTGCCACTCATCCATGTCGAACGGCATGGTGCTCAAGGTGCAAACCGCATCGACAATCACTGCGCAGTCGTAGGAATGCGCCAGCCGCGAAATCGTTTCCAGATGGCGGTTATAAACGGTATTCGACGTCTCGCCCTGAACAATGGTCAGCGTCCGGAAATCGCCTTGCTTCAAATACTGCTCAACCACATCAGGGTCGGCCGCCTGATTGTCCGGGACCTCCATGATGGTGACTGCACCCCCGACACGCGACGCCATCTCGGCCATACGACGACTGAAGTAACCGTTGCAGATCGACAGGACCTTGCTGTCTGGGGTCACCAGGTTACAGATCGCCATTTCCATCGCCGCTGAACCGGGTCCGGCGACACCCAATACGTGCTTGGACGCCGTCTGAAAGACATAGGCGCCCATCTCCTTGACCTGGTCGATAACCTGATTCATCACATCGCCCAGGTGATTGATGACGATGGAGTTCGCATAGGCGACTTTGTGTGGCAGCGGCACGGGGCCCGCGCCCATCATCAGCAACGGTTCCTGAGGCAAAATTTGATCGAGCGCGATGATGGAAGCCGGAATTTTAATGTTCATGAACGTTCTTTATTGATCGATGAAATAGGGGCGCTACCTAAGCAACCGAGCGCTGTGTCAGACGCTGCCGAGCATACCTCAACGAGGGCCGTCAGTTCATGCCTAGGGCTCTGGGTGACAAGGAACAGCGCTTCGATTTGTGGTTAACTGGTTTATCCAAATCAGGGGGCAGTGGGTCACAATGGATTTTTATCACACTCAAGCACACAGCGGTTTATCGACACTGCACCCGGAGCGGCTTCGAGTCGGGGATGCGGTTGCGCTGGTATCGCCTGCCGGGCCGGTGGCTCAGGCGCGCGTCGAGGCAGCCGTCAAGGTCCTGACCGATTGGGGCCTGCGGCCACGCGTCTATCCCCATGCGCTGGATAAATACTCGTTCTACGCGGGCAGCGATGAGCAGCGTGCTGCGGACCTGAATGACGCGTTGGCCGATCCTGAGATTCGTGCAGTGATCTGCAATCGGGGTGGTTACGGTGTGCAACGCATCATTGAACACCTGGATTTCGAGGCGGTAAGGCGCGATCCCAAGCTGGTGCTGGGCTTTTCTGATATTACCGCCTTGCTTGCGGCGCTCTGGCGCAATGTGCGGGTGGCCAGCATCCATGGTCCGGTGGCCGCGCAGCTTGAGCGGGGTGGCCTGACGAATAGCAGCGTAAAACACACGTTGATGAGTGTCGAACCGGTGCTGATCAGGGCCGATCCTGCAGAGGCCACGGTGAGCGTGCGCAGCAACGGTGTTGCTCAAGGGATTCTGCTGGGCGGTAACCTGAGCATGCTCAGTACTTCCATTGGCACGTCGTTCATGCCTGACTTGAACGGCGCGATTCTGCTGATCGAGGATGTGGCCGAATCGGCGTACCGAGTTGATCGAATGCTCACGCATCTGCGCAATTGCGGCATCCTGCAGCGTCTGGCCGGGGTGGCGGTGGGGCAGTTCAGTGAACCTGCGGGCACTGTCGGGCAGATCAGCCTGGCGGACGTGCTCAACGAGCGTCTGGGTGACCTCGGGATTCCGCTGCTGGGTGGATTGTCCATCGGCCACGGAGATCCGAATATTGCAGTGCCCCTAGGCACTCAGGCCACCCTAGACGCAGATACGGGTACCTTGCTGGTTGAGCCGGCCTGCCGTTAAAAAGGCAGTGTGTGAGGTCGATGATCGTTGCCATTGGGTGAGTGCCTTGCCAAAAGGTGGCGATCAGTCGATAACATTCAGTTGCCAGCCGACACTTAGCATCCTAAAAACGACTTGCACGTAGCTTTTTGCCATTATTCAGGCGCCAAAGGGTTGTGCCGGATCGGGTCCATTGCGAATCTGCATAACTCTAGAATGGCTTAATGAATGGCCTGAACACCTTTTGGTATTCGAACGGGGATTGAGCGCTATGATTTCGGCCGTGCAAGCACGTTTTGCCAACCTCGGGATGGCGAAAAAACTGGGGGTCGGTTTCACCCTCGTATTGCTGCTGACTGCATTGGTCGCTGCGATCGGCGTTTGGTCACTGCAGAGCATCAGCCTGCGCTTCAATGACCTCAAGCAAATGTCGACCCTCAATAGCGGCCTGCTCAAAGTGCGTTTGCAAGAGCAGGATTATGCCCTGCACAGCGACCCGAAAGTGGTCGAGGATTTGCACGCTGGCGTCGACGCCTTGCAAGCGCTGGCTGAGCAGCTCAAGGGTCAGTCGGCCGCCAACCAGACCATGATGAGCCAGGTGCAGAGTGCGCTCACGGCTTACCGCAAATCCTTCGATCAATTTGTCGAGATCAGCCAGAGTAAGGACCTTTCGCTGGAAATGGCCAGTTGGTCGGTGTCCAGCGTTGCCAATAACCTCGACGTCCTGCAGGCCGGTTTGGCCGATGATGGCGCTTACGCCCTGAAAGACTCCCAAGGCCAGCAGGGTGCTGAGTTCATTACGCAAGCCAATCAGGTCAGCCAGGTTTCGCGGTTGATGTTGCAAGCGATGGACGAAGCACGGGTACGTTTGGACCAAAGCCGCAAACAAGGCACGGGCGAGACGCCCAAAGAAGGCAAGATCGAACAGGCTGATCAGGCCCTGGCGTTGGCCGAGCAGCTCAAAGGCGTGGTCAAAGACTCTGGTTACCTGACCGTGCTGGGAGAAGTCAGCACCCATATTGGCAACTTCACCGACAAACTCGCCGAGTACACCGGCCTGCTCGCTAACGAAGCGCAGGTCTACCAGCAGCTTGCCGACAACGCCAAGCAGGTGGTTCAGCGGGTCAATGAGGCTTATAGCGCCGAAGATCAGGCGATGCAGGCGGAGCTCAAAGCCAGCGCGTTGCTCATTATTGGCTCTTCAGTACTGGCGTTATTTGTCGGTTTTATCGCCTCATGGGTCATTACACGTCTGATTGTGGCACCGCTGCGTAGCGTGATCCGCATCGCGCAGCAGATTGCTTCCGGTGATTTGAGCGCCACGGTGGAGGTCAAACGGCGCGATGAAATCGGCCAATTGATGCTGGCCATGCAGCAGATGGGTGCGGATCTGAGCAGTATTGTCAGCGGTCTGCAGGCGGGTATCGAGCAATTGGCGACGTCGGCCCATTCGCTGTCGTCTGTCACCGAGCAGACCAACCTGGAGGTCAGCACCCAAAGGGAAGAAACCGAGCAAGTTGCCACAGCCATGAACCAGATGACGGCAACCGTGCATGACGTGGCACGCAACGCTGAAGAGGCTGCTCAGGCTGCACAGACTGCCGATGACAAGGTCGAGAGCGGTCAGAAGGTCGTCCGCCAGAGCATGCAGCGAATCGAAGAACTCGCCAGTTCAGCGAACTCCGCCAGCCATAGCATCGAGAACCTCAGCGCTGAGATCCAGAACATCGGCAAAGTGTTGGGTGTGATCAAAAGCGTCGCCGAGCAAACCAACCTGCTGGCGCTCAATGCCGCCATCGAGGCCGCGCGGGCCGGGGACCAGGGCCGTGGTTTTGCGGTGGTCGCTGATGAGGTGCGCGCCCTGGCCAAACGGACTCAGCAATCAACCGAAGAAATCGAGCGGTTGGTAGGCACCCTGCAAAGCGGGGCACAGTCGTCCGTGGCGCAGATCAAGAGCAGCGGTGAACTGGTGAAAATGGCCGTCAGCGACGCGCTGCAAACCGAAAGCGCCTTGGGCAGCATCGCTGCAGCAGTGTCCTTGATCCAGCAAATGAACCAGCAGATCGCCGCCGCTGCCGAGCAGCAAAGCTCAGTCGCTGAAGAGATCAATCGCAGCGTCACCAGCATCCGCGCCAGCGCCGATCAATCAGCCCTTGCGATGCAGGGGAATGCAGCGTCGAGTATCGAACTGGCGCAGTTGGGGGCTGAACTTAAAGGGATGGTCGGGCACTTCCGGCTTTAAATAGGGGCGCCTGGTCTGTCGCATTCGCGAATAAATTCGCTCCCACAAATTGGGAGCGAATTTATTCGCGAATGGCTTGATGCGGTCTATCTGACCCGCCGCATCAACCTTTGCGACTATTCAAGATCATCAACGTCAGCACCCCAGCCACAATCCCCCAGAACGCCGAGCCAATTGAGAACAGTGTCAGGCCTGAAGCAGTGACCATAAAGGTGATCAGTGCGGCCTCACGCTCCTTGGGTTCGTTCATGGCGACGGTCAGGCCATTCATGATCGAGCCAAACAGGGCCAGCGCGGCAATCGATAACACCAATTCTTTAGGCAAGGCCGCAAACAACGCCGCCACGGTCGCGCCAAAGACGCCAGCGATGCCATAAAAAACCCCGCACCAGACCGCAGCGGTGTAGCGTTTGTCACGGTCTTCGTGGGCATGCGGGCCAGTGCAGATGGCTGCGCTGATCGCGGCCAGGTTGATGCCGTGCGAGCCAAACGGCGCCAGTAGCAACGATGCAATGCCGGTGGCCGAGATCAGCGGCGAGGCTGGTACGGTGTAGCCATCGGCGCGTAGAACGGCGATGCCGGGCATGTTCTGCGAGGTCATTGCCACCACGAACAGCGGGATACCAATGCTGATGGTCGCCGCCAGCGAGAATGACGGTGTGGTCCACACCGGTGTCGCCACTTCCAGCGCAAAACCGCTGAAATCAAGAAGTCCCAGTAAACCCGATATCACCGTGCCGGCAATCAGCGCGGCGAGGACCGCGTAGCGCGGTGACACGCGTTTGATCAGCAGATAACAGAAGAACATGCTCAGTACCAGGCTGGTGCGATGTTGCGCGGCGACGAAAATTTCGCTGCCGATCTTGAACAAAATCCCCGCCAACAACGCCGCTGCCAGTGAGGCCGGTATGCGCTTGACCAGCCGCTCGAAACTGCCGGTAACGCCGCACAGAGTGACCAGCACGGCGCACGTGATGAAGGCACCGATGGCTTCGCCATACGACACGCCACCCAGGCTGGTGACTAATAGCGCGGCACCGGGCGTCGACCAGGCGACAGTGATGGGCGTGCGATAGCGCAGGGACAGTCCAATGCTGCAAACCGCCATACCGATGAACAGGGCCCAGATCCATGATGAAATCTGCGCACTGGTCAAGCCAGCGGCTTGCCCGGCCTGGAACATCAGGACCAATGAACTGGTGCAGCCGGTCATCATCGCGATGAAGCCCGCAACCACGGCAGAAGGGGAGCTGTCGGCCAATGGTCGCAGGCGGGTAGGGGTGATGGCGTCGGTCATGCGGGCTTTCCTTAACGGCGTCCGGTCGAGCCCTAAGCCTAAACGCAGTTGTTACCCGGTGTTGCGATACAGCAATCATCACAATTAGCCGTACAGTCCTGTCAAGCAAGTTTGACGTGTCCGGGCCTGGCGTCGTAGTTTCGTCTTGTAGGTAACGTCAGCCGGTGAAGCGGTGTGGGCAGTTCTTGGGTATGCAGTGGGGGGAGAAGTGCGATGTACACGGTTTATGGCGACTATAACTCGGGCAATTGCTACAAGATCAAGCTGATGCTCAGTTTGTTGGGTCTCGAGTACCAGTGGGTGGCAGTGGACATCCTTAATGGCGAAACCCAGACACCCGAGTTTTTGGCAAAGAATCCCAACGGCAAGATCCCGGTGTTGGAGCTTGAAGACGGCACCTGTCTGTGGGAGTCCAATGCGATCCTCAACTTCCTGGCCGACGGCAGCCAATACCTGCCCAGCGAACCGCGTCTGCGTACGCAGGTACTGCAGTGGCAGTTCTTCGAACAATACAGCCATGAACCCTGCATCGCGGTGGCCCGCTTCATCCAGTTTTACCTCGGGCTGCCGGAAGAGCGCATGGCGGAATACCGCTCTATGCATAAGGCAGGTTACCGGGCGCTCGCTGTCATGGAACAGCAACTCAAGCGCACGCCGTTTCTGGTAGGAGAAACCTTCTCCATCGCCGATATCGCACTTTACGCCTACACCCACGTCGCCCACCAAGGCGGCTTCGACCTTGCCCCGTACCCGGCGATCCAGCAATGGTTGGGGCGAGTGCTGGAACAACCGGGCTATATCGGAATGCTGGATTAATCCCACCCTGCGCGCACAAAAGCCGGTCGCTAACGAACGACCGGTTTTTTATGCCTGAAGTTTTCCGTGACGATATAAGCCTTTGTTCGTGCATCGACGTTGTTTTAGTCTGCGCGCCTGCTTGGCCTAGGCTGAATGTTATCTCTGGAGCAAGGAGTATCCACCATGCGTTATTTGATAAAGGTCGCAATGGCGATGGGTCTTGGGTGGGCGAGTGTGCAGGTTGCGTTGGCTGACGACTGCGATGCGGATCAGGCGGCCATGAATGCGTGTGCAGGCAATGACTTGTCCAGGCTTGATGCTGACCTGAACACGCAATATCAGGCGCAAATGACTTACTTGAAAGCGCCATCGCAAAAGCTGGCGCTCAAGGATGCGCAGCGCAAGTGGTTGGTGTTTCGTGATGCCGATTGTTTGTATCAGGTGGGTAAACCAGAGGATTCTGGCTCAATCTGGCCGCTGCTTCATTCCCAGTGCCTGGCTGCACATACCCAGCTGCGCGTGGAACAGTTGAAAGCCTACGTGGCCTGTCGGGCTGAAGGTTGCCCTGAGTGATCCTTCGCAGGTTAGCCTGCGAAGGAACCTGCGCGGTGCGTCTGGAGCCCCGATTTCAGGCCGCCGCGAAACGCTGCTGCAAATAGTCGATGATGACCTTGGATTCGTACATCCATACGGTCTTGCCGCTTTCTTCAATACGCAGACAAGGTACTTTGATCTTGCCGCCTTCGGTGAGCAGGGTCTGGCGATCGAGTTCGTTGTTTTTCGCGTCACGCAAGGCCACGGGAACGTTCAGGCGGCGCAAGGTGCGACGAGTCTTTACGCAGAACGGGCAGGCGTTGAACTGATACAAGGTCAGGTCCTGGGCCGAAAGAGCGACAGCAGCCTGGGCGGCAGGCGTGCGCTTTTTCTTGCTTGGGCGGGTCAGGAAATCAATGAAGATGATGAGTTGGCCCAGGCCAACCCTTAATGCTTTGATGAACACAGTGAAACCTCGCGATAGGGGATTAAACGGGCGTGAGGTTGCTCAGGCGCAACAGACAAAAATCTGCACGGCGCCTGAACAGCGGATCACTTGATCAAACTGAGAAACTCGCTGCGGGTCGCCGCGTTTTCACGGAACTCACCGAGCATCACCGAGGTGATCATCGACGAGTTCTGTTTCTCGACACCGCGCATCATCATGCACATGTGCTGGGCTTCGATGACGACTGCGACACCGAGCGCACCGGTCACTTGCTGAATCGCATCGGCGATCTGGCGGCTGAGGTTTTCCTGGATTTGCAGGCGGCGCGCGTACATGTCGACGATCCGTGCGACTTTCGACAGGCCGAGCACTTTACCGTTAGGGATATAAGCGACATGAGCCTTGCCGATAAATGGCAACAAATGGTGTTCGCACAACGAGTACAACTCGATGTCCTTGACCATGACCATTTCACTGTTGTCGGAGCTGAAGAGGGCGCCGTTGGTGACTTCTTCGAGATTTTGTTCATAGCCACGACATAGGTACTGCATGGCTTTGGCTGCACGTTTTGGCGTATCAAGCAGGCCTTCGCGGGACACGTCCTCGCCGAGTTGACCCAGTATCGCGGTGTAGTTCTGTTCCAGTGTCACAGAGGCTTATTCCATAAGGGTTTCAGAGTAGTACCGTCTCTGACCGTACCAAATGTGTACCAATCAGGCTTGTTTCGAGCTTTCCGAGTGCACGCCAGTCAGTGCTGGCGTTTATCCATCGGGCGTACGTGGATAGTAACATTTGCACGCTAGGGTCGAGCTGATTGGCGATGAACGCAGGATCCGTGCCTGCCATGAGGTACATGGTAGCGTAGGTGTGACGGCAGTTGTACTGTCGGCTCGATCCGAGCTTGCGCTTCACCTGTGCTGCCTGGACGAGACATACGGAGCTGCGAAGTTTTTAGTCGTAGGGAGTACAGAGGGGAATTTTAGGTAGCAACGCGTTGTTTGACTTTGGCACACCTCAGTAATGCGGGGAGGTCAGGCCGTGACGTAACCAGAATGTGCCGAGATCAGCGGGCACTCTCTTTTTTTTCCTGCTCATCGGAGTCAAAAAGGGTGGTGATCAAACGCTTGATATCGTGCTGAACCACCTCTGGCAAACTCTCCAGCTCGGTCAATACCTTGGCGTCCAACGCATTGATACTGTCGGCCGCCCTGACTTTCTTGACGCCGGTCACTACGAACAGTATGTCTACGCCGGCGGTTGCGACCAAAGACAGATAGGTCGCATTCGGAAAGCGTTTGCCCCTTTCGTACAAACCTTGTGCATTCGCTTCGATCCCACCAACAGCACCTAGGTCTGCCTGGGAAAGGCCCAGTCGTTTCCTCTCTTCTCTTAGTCGCAAGCCCATATCATTCATATGATCTCCCTCTTAAGCCGACGCATAGATCACTTAAGAGGGTAGCGCAAATCTCGGTGATGTACGCATTAGCTCATTTTTCAATAGTGGGGTTGTTTTCTTGGCGGGGACAGCAAATTTTGTGCGGTCTCTACCCTGATTTTACTGAGTGGCATGATTCGAATTCATGGGCTATTTGTATAGTTCGGCGCGGGGCCGGAGTGAGGAGAGAATCATGCATTTGGTTGTGGGGAGACCTTATCCCATGGACTACATCCATCCAAACGGAGAGCAAGCAAAGATCGATTTCATCTGGGGTGATCCAAAAAGCATGGCGCCTATCGGAATTACTATCTGGCTCGATGCTGGCAGTGAGAGGGTCAAGCTTGGCGAGGACATGGGCGAATGGAACACCTTTGACGAGGCACGGCGGCACGGCATAGCCCTGGCAACCAAATGGCTTGGCCGCCTGCATTGATTGCCGAGGAGGAAACGGCTTCTTTTCGCCCGGGTGCAATGTGTGGCTGCACTCACCTCGTATAAACGGGCGTGTCGATGTCAGCGGAGGGGACGAGTGGCAGATTTGGTAGTAGCCTCCACGTCATTACCCATAGGAGCCTTAAATGAAAATACGAATCAAGTCTGTTAGCCATAACCCTGACCTGGAACCTGAGATTTTCTCGGTTCTCCTGCTTCTTGATCCCGATGATGGCTACGAAGGGATCTTCATTGGGGAGACAACGGTGACCATCCCTTTTGACCGCGATCTAACATTTTCACAGATCGAGCAGAAGGCTATAGCGGAAGCCAAAAGGGTTATTTGAAATCAGCCCTGCGTGCATCAGCCATTATGAATGCGCTCGTTTCGCCCCCCTGATTATTCACGTGGCAAGCGAGCTCAACAGGTGAGAGAGGGTTAGACAGCCATACCCCTATAAGCCGCAGCGTGGCCGGCCGCAATGGTTGACCGGTCGTTAGAATACGCAACGAGGGCCAGTTGTCCGCCTATTAACGGGGCATATACGGTGGAGGTGGAGGTGGAGGTGGTGGCGGTGGTAAGTACATCTGTTGGCTGTGCCAATACATTTGGCCTGCGATGGGGACGTTGTTTCCTTTGGCGTACATGCACTGCTCGTAACTGATGTCATAACGCCTTTGTGCACCGTAACCGGCATACCCGGATTCATTCGCACCCACAGCGCTTCCTACGATCAAACCGGTGCCAGCTCCGACGGCTGTGCCTTCGCGACCCCCTAGTGCGGCACCGGCTGCGGCACCGATCACGGTCCCGACTACGCCACTTTCAACAGCGTTGTTGTTTGCCTGTTGGGCCGCACCACTGTTCAGATTGCTCGCGTATTGTCGGCACAGTGCATCGTCGGTTCTGAATTGTTCAAAGCTTTTACCGCTGCCCGGCATGACGGCAACGCTGGGTCCCGTCGGCGCCGAGGCGCAAGCGACCAGTATAAAGCTCGCAAAGAAAAGGAAATGTCTCAACACCCGTAACATCGCAGTGGCTCCTGTTCGACCAAGCCAACGTCGACCAACGTCATGCCAGGACGCTGGACGATGTCCCTGAAATCAGTTGCACGGTCAGCGTGTGGGGCCGGGCGGGGTTGCCGGAACGATGCGCCACGGTTCAGGGCACTGAGGTACATAGGGGTAGTAGCCCTTGGCTGAATTGCAGTAATACCAATTGGGCGCTGACTGAGCGCTGGGTGGGGCGCCCGCCTGCACCGCCGCCGGAGGCGATTGGATCACCACCGTGGACGGGCTGTCAGGGTAGTAATAAATAGGAGGATATTCGTAGACTGGGTAAGCAGGATAATAGTACGGCCCGCCGATGCGCGCCGCCTCCCAGCCTAGGCCCAAACCAAGACCTACGCCCCACCATGCCGGACCACCAAAACGCCAGCCACCGCCACCTCCATGGCCACCTCCGTGTGGCGCGGCGGCGGCGGATAGTGAAAGACTCGTGCCGATCAGGATCGCACTAATAAGAACGCAACGCTTTATCGAGTCGATGTTCATGATGTCTGCCAAAGAGAGTAATTAATACGGCTGTTCGCTTGCTGGGTCTTGGTTTTCTCCCATTTTGGGCCTCGACATGTGCATGTGTGTGCTCCAGCCAGCGTGACCGGAGGTTCTATGGTGCATCCCGCTCCAGAATAGGTCGAATATGGTTTTTTGATCGGTGCTTAAGGTGTCATAGAAAGTTTTGGTACGAACTTGAGCCGCTTCAAGGCGAGCCAAATGCGCCTGCATCCACTCGGTTTGTGCGCGCAAACGCTCTATGCCATGTGCCATTCTTTCCGGCGTTGTTTCGTCAGTCCGCGCTTTCGGCGTGCTTCCCTTTTCGTCACGTCCGAGTTTGTCTTTTTCCAGTTGCTGATTGGCATCCGCTATCACGCCAGTGGACCATGTCTCCCACGCGGGCATCTGCTCCGGGGTCAGATTCAGTTTGCCCTTGAGATGATCCAGAATCCGCTGTGTATGGTTGACCCAGTCGAAATTTGAACTGTGTTCAGCCATACCACCTGAGGGTGGCACTTCTGGGTTAGCAAAGACGCTGGCTGACGGCAACAGTAGAACGCTTGCAGCGATCAGCATGCATTGGCCGATCAGGCGTGTTTTTTTCATCTTCAGCTCCTGTCAACGTCATGAATTTCATGTTGAGCATAGGAGTCGTTTTCGGGGAAAATTTGATCTACATCAGAAAATAGACAGACAGATGGGCGAGCTGACAGACGGGTGGTGCGGACCTGAAAAATGCAAGCGCCCGGCGATCACCGTGGCAGTTCTCTGCGTTTTTTTTTGCATTTTGAATGCCAAGGTTTATGCTCGGCTTTCGCCAGAAAGGACTCGTCAAATGATTCAAGTCGGTGATCGCTTATAAAGAAGAGCGACTCGCATCAGGACTCAGCCAGCCTCAATTAGCAGCAGTTGGTCTCGTTAAACCAAACGCCCAGAGCCACTACGAATGTGGCAAGCGGATGCCAAAATCCGACTACTTGATAGAAATAGGCAAGATCGGGATCGATTTGCTTTACGTCGTTACAGGCAGGAGATATCAGTCAACGCTCGACGGCTTGACGACGGTCGAGCGGCAAATTATTCAGCTTTACAGATTATTGAGTGTTGCTGATCAAGAGATCGTTATCCGGATCGCGTCAAATCTGAAGCGGAGTATGTTCGCTGAAAAGACTGATCCCGATGACCCCTCCCAAAAAACGTATGCAATCACCGCTGACGTCGTTGGACGTTCATGTTGACGTTTCCCATTATCACGGTGGTGAGCATTTCGCTTGGTCATGGCAGCAGTTCGGATGCGCGATGAATGGAGTACAGGCGTGCTTGAGTGTCACCGACTTTCAACTCCGTCACCTTGGTCCAGTTGTCAGGTATGGAAGAGAAATCATCCGGCGGCTCGCTGTTACTGATCAACCACACTCGAGCTGAGCCCGCAGGCAATGCGTCAAGGCTGTCGAGGTAAATCTTGTCGGCATGCTGGTCGACCAGCGTGCCGAAGCCGTAATTGTTTGGGCGTCCCGAAGTGCCATTGGCCAGTTTCGGTGTGTAGAGCAGCGGCTCAGACCCGGTCCTGTTGTAATAGACATAACTGAAATACCAGAACAAGTCGCTGACAACGATACGATCATTGGCGGCATAGTGCTGATTGACATAGCTGACCAGCGTGTCGAACTGTTTGTCATCCACGCTGTAGTCGTTATTCAAGCCGACCAGCTCTACGCCTATGACGCCCACCAGCATGGCGATGGCCACATAGCGGAAATGGCGCTCAAGTTTGTCGATTGCAATGGCCAGAACCATCGGCAAACCCAGGGCAGAGAACATCAGATAGCGTTCGACCAGCAGTGGCGCTGCAAATGAGACCAGAAAAATAATGACCAGAGGAAGAAAGGTATAGGTCACTAATAAAACATGAAATTTATAGGGGGCTCGGTCACGTAGGGCAACCGTCCCGGCGACCAGCGCTATCGCTAGAGGGAGTGCGGCATAGAGCGGCCAGGCAAGGTTTAAACCATCCGTCAGGATCAAATACTGCCAGATAGCCGAGGGCAGAGAATAAAGCGTAACGGGTGGTACCCAGCCAACGTCGCCCCCTACCTTGAGCTGGTCAAGGTGCTGCAACTGGTCGATCAGGCTAGGAATCCACGGGGCATACAACAACACAATGAGGGCGTTGGCGATCCACCATGCGGGGCGCGTGATGAGGCGGTGCCGTTCATTCCGTATAACAAGCAGATAGAACCAGTGCGACAGTACACAAAGGCTCGTGAAGTAGTGGGTATAGAAGCTTGCCGCCATTAATAGAACATAGATGACGAGGTACCGGTGACGGTCTGGGTTTTTTACCCAATAGACAAGCGCGATGGTTGCGCCAATCAGCCATAACCCCATGAGGGAGTACATTCGTACTTCCTGGCTGTAACGCACTGCAATGGGCAGCAAGGCCAGCAAGACCCCCGCCAGGACCGCCGCTCGACGTGTTGCGGTCAAGTGAACCAGCCACATTCCTAGGGCCACCGTAATAATGCCCGGCAGCACGCTCATTGCCCGGATCGAGAATATACCGTTCCCGAATACCCCCATCCAGACATGCAAGAGGAGGTAGTAAAGAGGTGGGTGTACATCGTGGGCACTGTGAAACCAGATGAGCGCCGGTGAGTACTGGCTCATTAGCAAGCTGGAGCCTTCGTCGCACCAAATCGCTGTTGTGGTTGAGCCATAGAAGCGCACCAGCGCCGCCAGCATCACGATTGGCAAAAGCCAATACTGACGGGCCCATAGGGCAATACGGTGAATCTTCAGTGTGGGGATACGCTCGAGAGCCTCGCCAACTTCATGATTTTGTTGAAAATTCATGCCCCACTCCGCTCCGTGCCATCAAGATGGTGGTTGCCAAGATCCCAACTACAAGTGTTTGAATTATACATCTGCTGCCTTGAATTGCCCGGAGGGCGAGCCTCGCGTGGTGGTATGGGGTGTTGCCAGTTACGTCGTACTGCTGAAACCGATAAATTGAGGGAACTGTCGGCCAAGGCAGGTGGAGCCAACGAGACCCTCGATGGGGCACATAATAGCGTACGAGTGCAGGCAGGTGTATGGCTGCGGACCTTCAAGCAGGCACGTGGTGGGGAATGCATGGGGTTCAGGGCCGCAAATACAGGTCTTTACCTAACCTTTACAATTGTCGGTTGGCGATTTGCATGCGGCTGATGTCTGAAGTATTAGGTAACAAACACCTGTCGTGAAGAGAGTGAATATGATGGTAAGTCGAATAGTGAAAATGGCGATTGTGGTTGCGGTATTGTCGTCCATGTCAGGCTGTTTCTTTGGACCTTGGCATGATGGTCGTGGGCATGATCATCGCTACTATCAGGGTGATCGGCGCTGATCGGATCCGATTCAGTCAGGCTTTGATGCGTGAGGAGCCTGACTGGCCCGAAATTATTGAAGGCGGCGACTCAAGGGGTTACTCGTCGCGGCCTTCCATCATTGTTCGTTTGAGTATGACGTAGACGGCGCCCGCTCCACCGTGTTTAGCCAGGCATGAAGTGAAGCCAAGCACTTGCGAATGCTGGCGCAGCCATGTGTTGACATGGCTCTTTATCATTGGGCGTTTACCGTCCAGGCGCACCGACTTGCCATGAGTCACGCGCACGCAACGAATTTCCAGCTTGGTCGCTTCGGCCAAAAACTCCCAAAGCGTTTCCCGCGCCACTTCCACGCTCATGCCATGCAGGTCCAGGCCGCCCTCGAAGCTGATCTGCCCGAGTTTAAGCTTACGCATCTGACCTTCCTGAACACCATCGCGGGCCCAGCTCAGCACGTCCTCCGGGCCGACGTCGATCACGAATTGGTCGGACAGGCCATCGACGGTCACAGAGTCAGTGCGCAGCGTTGCGGCCTGGCGCAGTTTAGCCAGATGCTTGCGGTCGGCTTTGGGTTTACCAATGTCGGCGTGATCGTGTTTGATCGGCTTTACGCCGCGGATCTCGTTTTTAAACAGGGAAAAATCGTCGTCTTGCATCTAAGCCTCCGCGCAGGAAGGCTAGTTTACCCGCGTCACGCCTTGCTCGGCGTGACTAAAACGTTACCTCTGTGCCCCATTGCGCTTTCAGGGCGCGCAAGGAAGAGGATTTGCGAGCCTCAGTCGTGCTTTTTCATCAGGTGCGGTGCCAGATTCAGTGCGCTGGGCTGACGTAGGCGACGACGGCAGCGGCGCCACATCGAAACACCGGCATACAGCAGGAACAACCCGATCACGATCACCAGACTCGCACCGCCCGGGCTGGCATTGAGTTCGCCCAGTGCCGGCGGGTGACCGATCAGACTGGCAATACCGGCCATCACCAGTAGAGCGCCGAATGTGGCTAACAGTGCAGCAAATGCAGCGCCGAAGCGCATCCGCCAGTTGCTTGGGCCTTTTGGACGTAAGCGGCGAGCATCAAAACCATCGGATTTCTTCATTCCGATTTCCTCTCAGGGTATCGGCGCTCTGACCAGTATATGACCTGGTGGTTCCCGTTTTGAGGGGGATCAAAGGCTATGGGCGTGATTAATAGATGGGCGGTTACGTAACGTTCGTCACCTTGGCAGGGGCAACAGGGATGTTTTTTCAGGAACTGCCGAAGCGGTAAGGGCGGGTCAGTTCCCGAAGGATCAAGCCTTTTTCAGATCAAATCCTTGGTTAATGCAAGCGTGGCGAAATTGTCGGCCATGATTGCCATCTCGGTCTGGTGAACCACTTGGGCGCTGATCACGCCCCGCTTGCTGGGCAGGTCGCGGGTTGCACAGGCGTCTTCCACCAAGGTACAGCGATAGCCATAGTCTTTGGCTGCGCGGACAGTGGTGCTGATGCTTGAGTGGCTCATGAAACCGCACACGATCAGGTCCAGGGAGCCCAAGCGTTGCAATAGGTCGTCCAGGCCGGTGCCGTTGAAGGCATTTGGCAGGCGCTTCTCGATGATCGGCTCTTCGCCTTGGGGCAGGAGCTCTGGGAGAAACTCGCCGCGTTCACCCTGTGGATCGAACAGCCCGCCCACGGTGCCGAGATGGCGCACATGAACAATAGGTCGATTCGCTGCTCGGGCAGCATCCACCAGTTTGCAGATATTGGCCACGGCCTCATCAATGCCGGTCAGCGCCAACGGACCACTGACGTACTCCTTCTGCGCATCGATAATGATCAGGCTGGCGTTGCTCAGATTGGCCGGTGCGTAACCACGGCCGCTGAGTTGAAACATCGTTTTTGGGTCTGACATCTGGGGCTCCGTTGTGTGGGGCTTTTGTCACATTGTCCTCTGGCTGAGCGGTTATGTGAATGGCAACGATTGCAAGCGGCGTCGTTACAGGGCTGCAAGCCATCGGACCGTTCGCGATTTATGTCGTTTTGCCTGCAAAGTGACTGTGAAACCGCCGCAGGCGGCCTGTCATTGTGGGCGCAATCAATCGTCTTTCGGACATCGTTTGTTCAGGCCATGACTGATAGAATCGTCGGTCGTTTTTTCAAGGAGCAAGCCCCGTGATCACTTCCCGCCTGCGCACCCTGCGCGACCATATCCGTTGGGCCGTCAGCCGTTTTCACGGGGAAGATCTGTTTTTTGGCCACGGCACCGACAATGCCTGGGACGAAGCCCGCCAGTTGGTGCTGGGTGCGGTGCATCTGCCTTGGGAAATTGCCGACAGTTATCTGGATTGCCGCCTGGAAGACGACGAGCTGGTCAATCTGCAACGCTTGCTCAAACGCCGCATCGACGAGCGCATCCCAACCGCTTACCTGCTGGGCGAGGCGTGGTTCTGTAGCCTGTCGTTCATCGTAGACGAAAGGGTGCTGATCCCTCGCTCACCGATTGGCGAACTGATCGAAAAACGTTTCGAGCCCTGGCTGGCAGCAGACCCTGCACGAATTCTCGACCTGTGCACGGGCTCCGGTTGTATCGGTATTGCCTGTGCGTTTGAGTTCCCCAACGCTGAAGTGGTGTTGGCCGACCTTTCTTTTGAAGCGCTGGAAGTGGCCAATCAAAACATCGAGCGCCATGGTGTGGATGAGCGCGTCTATACCGTGCAGGGTGATGGTTTCGATGGCCTGCCGGGGCAGCGATTCGACCTGATCGTCTCCAACCCGCCTTATGTCGATGCAGAAGATTTCGCCGACATGCCGGATGAATATCAACATGAGCCAGAACTGGCGCTGGCCTGCGGCGATGACGGCCTCAACCTGGTGCGGCGCATGCTCAGTCAGGCAGCGGAGCATTTGACCGAGAAGGGCTTGCTGATCATCGAAGTTGGCAATAGCCAGGTTCACGTTGAGGCGCTGTACCCGGAAGTCGACTTCGCCTGGCTGGAGTTTGAACGTGGCGGTCATGGCGTATTCATGCTGACGGCCGAGCAATGCCGCCAACATCAAGCGTTGTTCGCTTCGCGGGTTTGATCGTAATGAGGGGTGCCTGATACAACGCCTTCGAGCAAGTGAGAACCCCGGTGAGTTTAGATTTCCCGGGGTTCCCGTGCTGGGCTGACCATCTCATTAACGCTTGCCCCTCCATACGGATCCTCGCTTAGGCGTTGCTCCGGGGGGGGGGCGCAAGGGGCCATCCCTCGCCCCTCGCCCCTTGCGGCTTACTCGGCGTCCTTGCCTCGTTACCCACTGCGCAACGCCTGCGCTCGGCCTCCTGAAAACGGGGCCTTGCCGTAATTCGGCAGTCAATTCACACAAAACCCCAAAGGCAAATCAAAGTCCCTGTAAGAGCAACCGGGACGCCCAGTCTTGTTCGTTAAGGCGGTTTATCTGATGCGTAATTGCATCTCACTTGACCACCTAATTGCATCGCCACTGACCAGTTGTTTGCAGTTGATGGGTGTCAGTGGGTGCCACTTAGGGGGAGTGCGTCAGCCAAGCACTGAAGGACTGCAACCGACCCATAGCTGACATTGAAAGCAAGCGCAAAATGGCCGATTGCTGTCTCTCGCCAAGGAGCAGCTATCGCTCCATCAAAACAATGATCTCTTGGCCCTATAGCTTGGTCCTGACAAAGACCGACTGCCAAGCCGACTCAATACGTGACGGGGTTAATAGTCATTTTTTTCCTATCTTCTCTCGCCTCGGGTTTCCCCAAGTATCCTGGCGGCATCTCGTGCCGGCGGTAAGCCAAATACCCGTGCGTAATCGCGGCTGAACTGGGTAGCGCTTTCATAGCCGACCTCAAAGGCCGCGTTAGTAACACTTTTGGCGTTGGCCACCAGCAACGTACGAGCCTGAAGTAGTCGAACCCTTTTTTGATATTGCAACGGGCTAAGCGCGGTGACGGCTTTGAAGTGACGGTGAAAGGCTGACACGCTCATCGCAGCGCGTTGTGCCAGTGTCTCCACCCTGATGGACTCGGCAAACTCCTGGCGAATGTACTGAATGGCCAGGCTGACCCGAGCCATGGCGCTATCGGGTGCCGCGATGTCTCGCAGCATCCAGCCGTGTGGGCCTTGTAAAACACGGTACAAAATCTCCCGTTCGTATACAGGCGCCAGGGCCGCAATTTCTTCAGGCCGGGTCATCAATCGAAGCATGCGCACCCAGGCATCCATCAAGTCGGGCGTCACGGCGGCTACCGAAAAGCCTGCATCCTTGTCGTATTGGCCGATGGGCTTTGGCAGGTCGGACAGTAGAGTCGCCAGGATCGTCGGGTCGAGTGTCAGGCTGACCGCCAAGTAAGGCTCACCGGAAGAGGCAGGGTGTACTTGACCGACCGCAGGCAACTCGATGGACATGACGAAATAAGTCGCCGGGTCATAGCGAAGCGTGCGGTCGCCGATGGTCATTGATTTACTGCCTTGCAGGATCAGGTTGATCATCGGGTCGTAAACGGCCGCCAGCAGATGTTCAGGGATTTCGCCCTGGACCATGGCTACACGTGGGATGCCCGTCTCCGTGCGGCGGTTTTCAGCACGGGAAGCCAGCGAGCGAAGTTCATTCAGTCGGTTTGTCATGGGAAACATCTGAACCCAGGCTGATACGCCCAGGCAAGCAAAAAGCAGAAACAGGCAGGATTCGAGTAGGAACGGCTGTGCTCGTTGCGAAGGCGATGGTTACTGTGGTGACTCATCTCAGTGACATTGGAGCAGCACATGAGCGTTATCGTCATCACCGGTGGCAGCCGGGGCATCGGCGCCAGCACGGCCGAACATTGTGCTCGACGCGGCATGGGGGTCATCCTCACCTACAAAAGCCATGCTGATTCAGCAAACGCTGTTGCCCAGCGTATCCAGACATCGGGCGGCAAGGCCGTGGCGCTTGAACTGGACGTTGTTGATGTGAGCAGCTTCGAGCACTTCCGAGAAACGGTGGTGCTCGCCTTACAGACAACCTGGGGTGTGGCAACGCTCGGCGGTCTGGTGAACAACGCGGGCCATGGCTTGTTCCATCCCCTAGAATCGGTCACCGAGGCGCAGTTTGACGGCTTGTTGAACGTTCACCTCAAAGGCCCGTTTTTCCTGACTCAAGCCTTGCTGCCGCTGATGGAAGAGGGCGCCAGCATCGTCAACCTGACCAGCGCCACGACCCGAGTGGCCACGGCAGGCGTCGCGCCTTATGCGGCTTTCAAGGGCGGACTCGACGTGTTGACTCGTTACATGGCCAAGGAGTTCGGCCCTCGGCGCATCCGTGCCAACTCCGTCTCGCCGGGGGCGATCCGCACGGAACTCGGTGGCGGCTTGAATGACGAATTCGAAGCTTTACTCGCATCGCAAACCGCCCTTGGCCGGGTGGGCGAGCCAGAGGACGTAGCTCGCGTTATCGCCATGCTGCTGTCCGAAGAAGGAAGCTGGATCAATGCCCAGACTATCGAAGTCGCGGGCGGGTATTTCATCTAAATCTGCATCTGAAAAGCGAGGCAATCGCAATGCTTGATCATATTTTTATCTCGGTAAGCGACGTTGATCGTTCCATCCGTTTCTACACGGCGACACTGACCCCGCTTGGTATTACCGGCAGGCTTGATTACGACGGCAAGGACGGTCCGCCAGGCCACCCGGACCTCAAGGGCTTCGGTGCCAATGGGCGGGTCTTTTTCTGGTTGCGCGAGGGTGTTGTGGAGGGGCGGGCGGTTCATGTTGGCTTCGTGGCGAACAGCAAGGCCGAGGTCAACGCAGCTTACGCGGCGGCTATGGAGAATGGCGCTGTAGACAACGGTACACCTGGCGCACGTCTGTATTACGACCCGAATTATTACGCCGCCAATGTCCTTGACCCGGACGGTTACAGCCTCGAATTCGTCTACAAAAACTGGCAGCACGCCCAATGAATCAATTAATGATCTACGGGGCGACCGGCTATACCGGTCGCATGGCTGCCGAGCATGCCAAAGCGCTGGGGCTGGACATTGTGATCTCTGGCCGCAATGGAGAAAGGCTGGAGTCACTCGCTGCGCAACTGGGCGTGCCTTATCGAGTGTTCGCCCCTGATGCCCAAGCAGCCGAATCCCTGCACGGCATCGGCGCGCTGCTGAATTTCGCAGGGCCTTTTGCTCAGACGGCGGACGCCTTGATGCAGGCCTGTATTAAGGCCGGGGTCGACTATCTGGACATAACGGCCGAGATCAATGTCTATCGGCTGGCAGAACGGCTTGGCGCTCAGGCTACCGAGGCGGGTGTCATGCTGCTGCCCGGAGTCGGCTGGGACGTGGTGCCGACAGACTGCCTGGCGATGCATGTCGCTCGACGTGTGCAGGATCCGCAGGCCCTGAAGGTGGCGTTACAGGTCGCAGGCTCCATGTCACGGGGATCAGCGTTGAGTGTCAGCGAGATCATTGGCACGGGCCTTTTGGCACGAGTGGACGGACTGCTGGTCGCCACCCCGGATACGAAGCCGCAGCACTTCGATTTTGGCGACGGCCCGGCACTGTGCGCGCCACTGTCTTTCGGTGACCTGGTCACCGGCTGGCACTCCACCGGTATTCCCAACATTTCCATGTTCGTGCACATCACCGGCGATGCCTTTCCTGAAGGCGATCTCTCACAACTTCCCGATGGCCCAAGTGCGGAGCAGCGTGAAGCCCGCCGCGCCCGAGCCGTGGCTGAAGTCATTGGCGCTGACGGCACAAGTGCGCGCTCAGTGATCGAGACCCTCAACGGCTACACCTACACACCGTTGGCCGCAGTGGAGGCTGCACGCCGGGTGCTGGGCGGTGAGAGACGACCAGGCTTTGAAACGCCTGCGCGGGTGTTTGGCATCGGATTCGCAGAGACGATTGCAGGGACGACAATCACAGATTTTTAGGGCGCGACAACACCTCTGCCACCAAGGGCGCGGTCGATACGTTGACGTTCGCCTGTAGGGCTCCAGGTTTCAGATAATGACGCAAGCCCCGGTCGCAGCAGATTCACACACCACCTCATACCGCACTTTCACTCCTTCTCCAGTCCCTGCTTGATGGAGCGCGGTAGCTGCCATTGGTGTGGGTGTTCGCTCCGTCATACGCCCAATTTGGTTGATGCGCTGCCAATTTCCCTAAATAATGCGGAGGACAGCTTTTGGCCGATTCTTGCCTGTCATGAGGGGCAGAAAGCGACCCAAAGCTGACGGTGGCGACAGGCAGACATCGGCCACTGCCAGACTGCGCATGGCGAATCGCACCACGGATCATCAGCACATGAAGCTGGTCGAGCGCACCGCCGGATCCGGACAAGCCTCTACATCAACGCAGCCAATGCAACGTCAAGTGGCGCCAGGCCCGTGACCAATACATCAACCCTTTGCGGATCGTCTCGGGTGGTATCGGTCCCGATGGCTTAGGGCCTGGGGCTTGCGTCCATTTCTGAGGCCCGCGCCAGTGCTTGCGTGTCGACATATTCTCGAATGTTCGTCAGCTTGCCATTCCGAACAGTGATGGCGAAGACAAAATAGTCCTCAAACGTCCTATTCGTGGCTTTGACTTTCCCCGTAGCGAAGCCGACCACCAGAACCCGGTCTCCCTGCGCTACGAACTCGGGGGGCTCTGGGGATGAAATCTCCATCTCTCCTGAAGCCTTCTGAAGCAAGTCTGCCAATCCCGCGTGCCCGCGGTGCGTGCCGGCCAGCGGCCAGCCCTCTCCCGGAATGATCCACTCGATATTTTCGGCAGACAACGCCAGCAGACCTTGCCTATCGCCGCCACCCATTGCTGCAAAAAAGTCCTTCACAATCTGGATATTCTCTTGAATGCTCATAAAGACCTCTCCATTGCTCTTACATCAGATCGCGTAGTGTCGCTAATTCAGCCGAGACCGACGCCAAGTTGTTGCTGCATTACGGAGGCCTCGTTGTAGCAATGAAAGGATATGATCTTCCCATTCTCGAGGTGAAAGACATCGCAAGACGGGACATCTATCGCCTTGCCCGTGGGAGCTAGAGTCCCAGAAGCAAGAGCCAGATCACCTTTGTGCGTTCCCCGAATCGCGAGCTCGACAACGACGACGTTTCCCGCGACGTAGAGGTTAAACAACTCACGGTGGACATCGGGGAACGCACTTACCAGACCAGCGATAGACTCACCAATGGCCTTCCCGCGGAACTTCATGCCGGAAGCCATATCCCACATGTATCCTTCCTCAGAGAACATGGAGACAAACTTCTCGATATCCGTTCCTTGCCCCTCTGCGGCGGCGCAGAGTTCTCTAATTATTCTTTCATTATTAAACATCGTCGCTCCTTATCTTCATTATTAAGCACTTAACAAATCGTATATGTTTTGGACCTGCCGGCGAGGACGTGATGTCGGCGTCGCCCTCGCTTCAGTCAAACTGTGGCTGCCCTTTGTCCACGAGGCAGGATCGCATCAAAATTTGCGATCACGATTCTTCAGTCGAACTTGACCAAGTCCTTAAAGATCAGTTGACCCCAGCTATTTCCGCGCGCTTGCACAAGCAGTCCACCTTCCGAAAGCCCGCCAAGTTTGATCGGCGAGAAACCGAGATTTTCCGCAAGCGCACCAATCTCCGCTGCGGCGCCGTCATCATCGCTCGACAGGAACACGACTCTCCTGCCACCCTGCACGGCCGGATCTTGACCAAGGACGGCCGCGCCCAAATGATTGAAGCCCCTAACCAGTCTTGCACCAGTGAAGGCCTGCGCGACGACCTTGGAAGAAGGCTGTCCTCCCAGTTCCTCAGGGGAAACGCCGTAGGCATTGGTCACATCGATGATGGTCTTTCCCTTCCAGGTCGGCAACGCCTTCGCGACATCCGGGTGTGACTCGAAACGGACAGCCAAAAAGACGATGTCCGCCTTGACGGCTTCCGCCAGTTTTTTGGGAATGATCGTGGGTCCGATCGCGGCCGCGGCGGATGCAAAGCTTTCCGGGTCGCGCGTGGTTGCAACGGATACTTCGATGCCGTTGCGGGCAAACGCCTTGGCCAGGGCCTGGCCAATATTGCCGAAGCCGATAATTGCGTAGCTCATATATTTTCCTTCAGTTTACCGAGCCCTACGACGCTCCGACTAATCGAATGGAGCGCCGTAGGGCGTAGCGTCAGAGTTGCGCTAGGCCGCCGTCGACGGCGACCTCGCTGGCGGTCATGAAGCTGCTGTCCGACGACGCTAGAAAGGCGGCCACGGCCCCGATCTCCGCCGGATCGGCCATGCGCTGAAGCGGAGTCATCGCGGCGTAGGCCTTCTGGCCCTCCTCGCCCAGCGCTTCCTTCGCGAGCTCGGTCGCCGTCGCCCCGGGCGACAGCACGTTTACCCGGATGCCGGTGCCCTTCAGGTCCTCCGCCCAGGTCCGCGCGAGGTTGCGCACTGCCGCCTTGCTCGCACTGTAGGCGCTCATTCCCGGGGCGCCCGTGGTGCCGGCGCTCGACCCGGTTAGGATGATGGAACCGCCCTGGCCCATCAGCGGCAGCGCCTTCTGGACCGTGAAGATCGTACCCTTCACGTTGGTGTCGAAGGTTTCGTCAATGTGCTCGGCGGTGATCTTGCCGAGCGCAAGCCGGCTTCCCGCCCCGGCATTGGCGAAGACGATGTCGAGGGTTCCGCGCTCGGCCTTCACCGCCGCGTAGAGTCGGTCGAGGTCGGCCTCATCGGAAACCGAGCCCTTTACCGCGCGGGCATTGGGCCCGAGGTCGGCCACGGCGGCGTCGAGCGCTTCCTGCCGGCGGCCGAAGATGAAGACGAAGGCGCCCTCCTCGATGAAGCGTTTTGCTGCGGCACGGCCGATGCCGGTAGCGCCACCGGTAATGACAGCGGTCTTTCCATTCAGTCTGGTCATGTCGTGCATCCTTCGTTGGAGTTGTACGAAAGCAGGGAGCTGCTTGCTTGAGGACAACTATGGAGTTCTGATAACCTAAGGGCAAGTATGCACCTTTAGGTAAGTATCAAAAAATGACGACGACTTCTGAAATCTGCGGCACAGGCTGCGGGCTCAACGCCACGCTGCGCATTATCTCGGGCAAGTGGAAACCGCTGGTCCTGTTTTTCCTGCGCAACGGCCCGAAGCGCTACGGCGAACTCAAACGCTTGGTCCAAGGCGTCAGCGACAAGGTGCTGATCCAGCAATTGAAGGATCTGGAGGCCGATCACGTGCTGGCGCGGACCGACTACAAGGAGGTGCCGCCGCGCGTGGACTACGCGCTGACCCCGCTCGGTCGCAGCTTGGCTGACGCGATCATCCCGCTGTGCGCCTGGGGAACCGAGAACGCGGCGGAAATGGCAAGCATCTTCGCCAAGCGCGACGCTTTGCCCTAGCAGGATGCTGAAGAACCTCTGAGTCGGACAACCCTGCGCATTCGTGGGAGGGACTGTCAGGATGCGCGGTTTGGGTGCTCTGGCCCATGTTTGTTTTTAGACGATAGTCGAAGGTCCGCTTCTGGCCGATTACTGCCTGTCGCGACCGGCTGAATACGTCAGACTGGTGGTGATGCTGACGACATGGCCGCTGCCTTGTTTTTCCATCTCGGCGATGGCGAGTTGGGTGATGTAGAAGAAACCATTCAGGTTCACCGACAGCACAGCAGCGTAGTCTTCGTGGGTAGGCTTTGGATCTTGACGCAGGACCGGCTAACGGGTGTCCCCCATTTCCTCATTTCGCGCCGAACAGCATCGTCCAATAGACGCCGTTGTCGCTACGCGAGTTCGCGGCATAGGCCGCGCCAACCTGGGTAAACATCGGGTTCATCAGATTGGCGCAATGCCCAGGGCTGGTCAGCCAGCCTTCCATAGCCTTGCCCGGCGAACGCTGCCCGGCGGCGATGTTCTCTCCGATCTGCCGGCCACCGTAGCCGGCGGCCTTCGCTCGGTCCCACGGCATATCACCGTTGGGGTCCTGGTGCGCGAAGTAATTGTCGTTGGCCATCGCCCGGCTGTGCCCCTGCGCCGCTGTCCCCAGGGCGGCATTCCAGGTCAGCGGCGGTGCAGCGGCGAAGCGCTGACGACCACACAGGCGCGGTTTCGCCCGTGCCGCGTTGACTTGTGCCAGCAACGTCTTGCCCGCCGCTCGCGGGTCGTCCAGATGCCCATCGAGCAAGGGCCGCGCCAGCACCACCTGCCATTCACTCTCGTCGCGATGCACGCCAATATCGGCGAACTGGGTATCGAGCAGGGCCCCACAGTAGCGGCTCTGGAGCATGTCAAAGGCCTCCTCGGCATCTTCAGCTCCGACCAGACGGATAGTCCGCACAGACACCGCCTGATAGCCGGAATCCTTCAACGTCTCCCGCGTAACGCCTCCATAGCCGATCTGCAAGGCCAGGTTCGACTTCAGAGCCAGCGGCGTCAAGGCCTGGACCGTGCGCCCCGCGCAGCGCTGCGGTTGGGCGCGGTAGTCGTTGATGTCCTCCACCAGTTGCCTTTCCCCGCCAGCATGGGCGGGACTGGCGAACAGGGGGAGCAAAGGAATAAGGCAGAGCGAGAAAACGCAGGAGGAGCGAACGGTCTGGCGCATGAGGCGGGCAGCTCTGATGGGATGACGACGGTAATGGCGATAGTGGGCTGAGGAATGACCGCAGAGCGTTTCGCTGTATTGGCTCGCAAATGGATTCCGAGGCTGGGCTAAGACTGTGGGCCTCAACACAAGTTTCACGAGCAAAGGGGGGAATTTATTGTTGGAGTCGTGCGTCCGCTCCTGGCCGCTCTCTGCCAGTCGTCACTACCGCGCCTGCTGGTCAAGTCGAATGCAAACGGTTGGTCAGCACGAATGCAATTGACGGGTCAGTGGCAATGCAAATGGATGGTCAAGTCCATGCAATTACGCAATCTGACGCACCACCACCGATAACAACACACAAATCGCAACCTGGGTTTCTGCGCGACAGCGCGGCTATCGAAGACGCGGCGGGGCCTCCTAACGCAAGGGAAACCTAACGGTGCGTAGCAATCCAGATCAGTAGCCCGGCCTGGAATACCGCGAACGCTACCAGGCAGGCGATGGTAAAGCGCAAACCGCTGTCTTCGCGTTTGAACCGGGTGACTGTTTCGTCCTGCTTGCGCAGTTTGACATCTTGCTCCTGCAGGTTTTGTTCTGCTTGCTGGAGCATATTGGCGGCGTCGAGAATCTCCACCATCTGGACCTTTTCGCTGTTCCAGGTGTTTAGCAGTTCGGCAACCTGCACGTGTTTGACGGTGCCTTTCATGTGCTGAGCGTCGGCGTACTCAATCTCGAAACCCAGAGTGGTCAGGAACTGATCGCGACGCAGGCGGGTGTCTTCGTTAAGGGCATCTTTACTGGCGAGTACACGCTCGTCGATCTCATAGTGCGACCATCTCTTCTGCGCCCAGTGAATGCCTTGGGCCATCAAAAAACGACCGATACCACGATTCCATGGTTCGATTTGTAGTCCTGCCTCGGGGCTGAATCGGACCCGATGAGTGCTGTGATCGACCCATACGTCGAGGTGGTTCTGCTCTTTGCGCACCTGCTGGGCAGGCAACTGGATGTTCATACGCAGCAAGCTGTGTTCTTTATCGTTGCGTTCGGCGCGGCCGAACTGCACGAAGCGCAGTGGGCGGCCGCCGGTGAACCGGTCGGTCTGTAGTGGCGCCAGACGGAGCATTTGAAAATGCTCCGGTCGAACCTCCGCCCACGGCAAGCTCGCAGGATCCGGCGCAACGGCTTCGGCTTCAACTTCAGCGTCGGGTGTGGCTTGAGTGTCGGTCATATCAGAGATCCTGTGGCCCAGGCACCAAGCAGCAAACTCAGTACCAGCCATCTGCTATCGGCCGTTTTTTTCAGGACTGAAGGCCATTGGCCGGTTTGTGCCTGCAAACGTCTGTTACGCGGCAGGCAATGCGTTAATAAAGCGCAAGATACGCGTTGAAAGCTCGCTGGCGAGTGGCAGTTGTGGGTTTTTGTAGGACGCGAGTTGACTCTGGATGTCATTAGGTACGATACGCAAGACGTGGTTCATGCCGTCGATCAGTGCCAGTTCCGCGTCGGGTTTGGCCGCCTGGAGTCGCTGGGCATCGCCAATGCCCACCTGAATGTCGTTGCGGCCCTGAATAATCAAGGCCGGGACGTGCAATTTGCCGAAGGCGGCGGCCGGGTCCTGGCGGAACAGCGAAATCAGGTACGGCTGCACGCTCGGGCGGAAAACCACCTGCAGAGCAGGTGGCACGTTGTCATCGGTGTGGCCGGCCTTAAGCGAGTCGATCAGCTGTTCGGTTCGTCGCAGCAAGGGCGGGGGCAATCGGGATTGCAGTTGTTCGCGCAATACTTGGTCGACCGGGCGTCCGGTGCCCGCGACGGAAATCACTGCCGCGGCCCCCGCTTGCTCTGCTGCAAGGGCGGCAACCAAGGCACCTTCGCTATGCCCCAGCAGAATCAATTGTCCCAGGCGTGGGTCGGTCTTGAGCATTTTCCCCCAGGCCGCCGCGTCGGCGACGTAGGCTTCGATACTCAGGTTGCGCTCATCGGGCGTGGCTGCCTTGCTCGCGGCCACGCCCCGTTTGTCGTAGCGCACGCTGGCGATATTGTGCTTGGCGAGGACATTCGCCAGCAGCTTCATGTTGTCGTTACGACCGCCGTCGGGGTTGTTGCCGTCGCGGTCAGTGGGGCCGGAGCCAGCGATGATCAGTACCACGGGCACCGGGACGTCGGATCGGGGTAGCAACAGCGTGCCAAACAGCTCGCCGGTTCCGGTGTCGAGGCTGATGGGGCGTTGCAATATGCTCGGTGTGGCGGCTTGGGCAAGGCCGGTAATCAGGGGCAGGATTACAGCAATAGCTCGAAGTAAAACTGTGACTCGCAACATCGGTAGGCCATCATCTGTTCAAGTGCCGATTGGACGCGTCAACGCGGATAAGGTTCGGCAATACGCTTGAAGGATGAACTACTCAGGCAGCCTGCGTATACTGGCGCGCTTGCGGTTTTGATTGATAAATAGATCGTTTGATTGTTTTGGCTTAATTTCGCGGAGCGTCCTGCATGTCCGGCAATACCTACGGCAAGCTGTTCACTGTTACCACGGCCGGCGAAAGCCACGGCCCGGCACTGGTCGCTATTGTTGACGGCTGCCCGCCAGGGCTTGAACTGTCGCTGGAAGACTTGCAGCTCGACCTGGATCGCCGCAAGCCCGGCACGAGCCGCCACACCACTCAGCGCCAGGAGGCCGATGAAGTCGAGATCCTCTCCGGTGTGTTCGAAGGCAAGACCACGGGTTGTCCCATCGGTCTGTTGATTCGCAATACTGATCAGAAGTCCAAGGATTACTCGGCGATTCAAGACCTGTTTCGCCCCGCGCATGCCGACTACACCTATCACCACAAGTACGGCCAGCGCGATTACCGCGGCGGTGGTCGCAGCTCGGCCCGTGAAACGGCCATGCGCGTGGCGGCGGGCGCCATCGCCAAGAAATACCTGGCCAGCCAGGGCATTCAAATTCGCGGTTACATGAGCCAGTTGGGCCCGATTGAAATCCCGTTCAAGACCTGGGAGTCGGTGGACCAGAACGCATTTTTCTGCCCGGACCCGGACAAAGTGCCAGAGCTTGAGGCATACATGGATCAGCTGCGCCGGGATCAAGATTCGGTCGGTGCCAAAATCACCGTGGTTGCCGAAGGCGTCAAGCCGGGGTTGGGCGAGCCGATTTTCGATCGCCTGGATGCCGAGCTGGCGCACGCGCTGATGAGTATCAATGCGGTCAAAGGCGTTGAGATTGGCGCCGGTTTCGCCAGTGTTGCCCAGCGCGGTACTGAGCATCGCGACGAGATGACGCCGCAGGGTTTCCTGTCGAACAATGCCGGTGGCATTTTGGGTGGGATTTCATCGGGGCAGCCGATTGTCGCCCATCTGGCGCTCAAGCCGACCTCAAGCATTACCACGCCTGGACGTTCCATCGATGTCCATGGCACCCCGGTCGACGTCATTACCAAAGGTCGTCACGACCCCTGCGTCGGCATCCGCGCCACGCCCATCGCTGAAGCCATGATGGCGATCGTGTTGATGGATCATTTCCTGCGCAATCGCGGGCAGAACGCCGATGTATGCGTGTCGACTCCCGTACTGGGCCAACTGTAATGCCCGATGACGGTGATGCAGTCACGGCGTTTTAGCCGTGGCTTCACTTCCCCAAGGGCAGGTCCCTTACTGGCGATTGTCCAGTTTCTATCTGTTCTACTTCGCTTTGCTGGGTTCGACGGCGCCGTTTCTGGCGCTGTACTTCGATCATCTGGGGTTTTCCAGCGCACGCATCGGTGAGTTGGTAGCCATTCCTATGCTGATGCGCTGCGTCGCCCCCAATATTTGGGGCTGGCTGGGGGATTACACCGGGCGCCGTCTGGCGATTGTGCGCTTTGGGGCGATCTGTACGCTGCTGACGTTCTCCCTGATCCTGTTCGACAAGAGCTACGCCTGGCTGGCAATGGTCATGGCGTTGCACGCGTTCTTCTGGCACGCCGTCTTGCCGCAGTTCGAAGTGATCACCTTGGCCCATCTGCGGGGGCAGACCGCTCGCTACAGCCAGGTCCGGCTGTGGGGCTCCATCGGCTTCATCCTCACGGTGGTGGCGCTGGGTCGGCTGTTCGAGGGGTTCAGCCTGGACGTATACCCGCAGGCGCTGCTGTTGATCATGGCCGGTATCGTCGCCAGCAGTTGGTGGGTGCCCAATGCGCAACCTGCGCCGTCGATACACACGCTGGCCGGTGGCGGTTTTCTTAAACAGCTCACCCGTCCTGGTGTCCTGGCTTTTTACGCCAGCGTTGCATTGATGCAGTTGAGCCACGGCCCTTATTACACCTTCCTGACCCTGCATCTGGAGCATTTGGGCTACAGTCGCGGTTTCATCGGTCTACTCTGGGCGTTGGGGGTCGTGGCCGAAGTGCTGATGTTTTTGTCGATGAGCCGGATTCTGATGCGGTTTTCCCTGCGCCATGTGCTGCTGGCGAGTTTTTTGTTGGCCGCGCTGCGTTGGTTGTTGCTGGGCAATTTCGCCGAACATTTGCCCGTGCTGGTCTTCGCCCAGATCCTGCATGCCGCGACGTTCGGCAGTTTTCACGCAGCGGCCATCCATTTTGTTCAGCGTAGTTTCGGCCCTGAGCAACAAGGCCAGGGCCAGGCGCTGTATGCCGCATTGGCCGGAACGGGCGGTGCCTTGGGTGCGTTGTATTCTGGTTATAGCTGGAATGTACTGGGGCCGAACTGGACCTTCAGTATTGCCAGTCTTGCGGCACTCGCCGCCGCCGTCATGATTGCGACACGAATGAAAGAGGACAGGGCATGACCCGCGAACAGCTCGCTCAGGAAATCATCGACGCCGGACGCTTTTTATATGGCCGTGGATGGTCGCCAGCCACCAGCAGTAATTATTCGACACGGTTGTCGGCGACCACCGCGTTACTGACGGTGTCAGGCAAGCATAAAGGTCAGTTGGGCCAAGATGACGTGCTGGTCACCGACCTGTCCGGCAACAGCCTGGAACCGGGTAAAAAGCCATCGGCCGAGACCTTGCTGCACACTCAGTTGTACCGCTGTAAACCGCAAGTAGGTGCGGTGCTGCACACCCATTCAGTCAATGCGACCGTGTTGTCGCGCCTGACGGCGGGTGATCAGGTGGTGTTCGAAGATTATGAACTGCAGAAAGCATTTGCTGGCGTGGTGACCCATGAATCGAAGGTCGTTGTGCCGATTTTCGAGAATGACCAGGACATTGCCCGATTGGCAGCAAAGGTCCAGCCTTGGCTCGATACCCATCCTGATTGCGCCGGGTACCTAATTCGTGGCCATGGTCTGTACACCTGGGGCGCGAGAATGAGCGACGCACTGCGTCAGATCGAAGCGTTTGAATTTTTGTTCGAGTGCGAGCTCAAGGCTCGCTCTTTACTGAACCGTTAAGGAATTGCCGTCATGAGCAGCCTGTCCGTTTATCACGTTTCCACTCCCGATTTGCCAAACAAAGTGTTGACCCACCTGGACGACATCGTTTCAACCCTGGCCGAGCATGGCGTCGGCTTCGACCGCTGGCAAGCGACGGCACCCATCACGCCGGGCGCGTCCCAGGAAGAAGTGATTGCGGCTTATCAGGTACAGATCGATAAATTGATGACCGAACGCGGGTACATCACGGTGGACGTGATCAGCCTCGACCGCGACCATCCGAAGAAAGCCGAGTTGCGCGCCAAGTTTCTTGATGAGCACCAGCATGGCGAAGACGAAGTACGGTTTTTCGTGGCCGGACGTGGCTTGTTCACGCTGCACATCGACGATTACGTGTATGCCGTACTGTGCGAGAAGAATGACCTGATCACGGTTCCAGCTGGCACCCGTCATTGGTTCGACATGGGTGAACACCCGCATTTCGTGGCGATCAGGTTGTTCAATAACCCTGACGGCTGGGTGGCGAAGTTTACTGGCGAAGAGATTGCCAGCTATTTCCCAAGGCTTGAAGACTAAAACGACACGGAGTTTGCATGTCCATCAAAGCAGTCCTTACCGACATCGAAGGCACCACCAGCGCGGTGAGTTTCGTGTTCGAGGTGTTGTTCCCTTACGCAGCAGAGCACTTGCCGGACTTTGTTCGCCAAGAGGCCACGCAACCTGCGGTGGCCCTGCAGTTGCAAGCAGTGCGCGACGAGATCGCCGAGCCCCAGGCCAACATTGAGCGTGTAATCGAAATTTTGCTGGAATGGATTGCTGAAGACCGCAAGGCAACGCCGCTCAAGGCGCTGCAAGGCATGGTCTGGGAGCAGGGCTATCGAGCCGGCCAGTTGAAGGGTCATGTCTACCCGGACGCGGTCGAGGCGCTCAAGCGCTGGCATCAGGAAGGTTATGAGCTGTATGTCTATTCGTCGGGCTCGATTCAGGCGCAGCAGCTGATTTTTGGCTGCTCCGAAGCAGGTGACCTGTCGCCGCTGTTCAGCGGCTATTTCGACACGACGTCCGGGCCCAAGCGTGAGCCGCAATCGTATCGCAGCATTGCGGCAGCAATAGGTCGCCCTGCGGAGGAGATCCTGTTCCTGTCCGATATCGTCGAAGAACTCGACGCTGCCCAGCAAGCAGGCATGCCCACCTGTGGGTTGGTGCGCAAGGGCGGCGAGTTGATCGGACACGCCAATGTCGCTAGTTTTGCGGTGATTGACCTGTCGGCTTTCTAGAAAGGTTTGCCTTCCGCCTGGAGGGGCTTCTTTATCATCCCTTTAACTGCAATCGCCCTTGATAGAGGGTGATTGCGGTCGATTATGCGTCATGATTTTTATTATGATCGTGCGAAGTATCTGTAGGGTTTTTCTTGTTGTTTTGTGGGAAGTGGCTTGTTGATAAGTAAGTAAACCCTGTTTGTAATTTCTTTTATTTTTAAATGCCTTTTACTGTGCAACTCTTTGTCTGTCGATTCCTGAATGCTTTATGTCGGGGGTAAAGGGAGATAGCCATGGGAAGTGCAGTATCAGTCAACGCCGATTTGACCCAGCTCATTCAACAGATGGTGGTCAGCATTACAGAACTCAATGGCGACAAGGCTATCGAAAATGCCTTGGGTTGGTTAAGGTGCCAATGCTGTTGTGATCGTGCCATGCTTTATCAGTTCAAAGGGACAGTATTGCTGACCTGTATCACTTCTAATGTGGACAGTGTCTGGAGCGACCTCTACCGTCATGGGCGATTGATGATGGACGATCCGGTCATCCGCAGTTATCGCGAGCACTTGGGTTTCATGGACTGGGACAATGCGTTCGAACGTCATCCACCGACGCCGACCTACAAAGAGGTGGTTCAGGATTATCGATTGATGCCCGGTGCCTCCTACGGCTATTCCAATGAGGCCAGTGTTCAGCAAGGTGTTGTCACCGTGTGTTCACTCAACGCGATGAACCGTGCGCTCAACGATAGAGACAAGTACCTGTTGAGCAGCCTTGTCCCCATTCTGCATATGGCCGGCAAAGGCCGAAAACTGCACGCCAGGGCGCTCACCGAAAAAGAACTGGAAGTGCTCAAGTGGGCTCGTGCAGGCAAGACAGCATGGGAAATTAGCGTTATCCGTGCTATTTCCGAAGCCACGGTGAAGTACCACTTCAAGAGTATTTATTCAAAGTTAGGTGTTTCCAATCGAGCGCAGGCGGTGGGGGAGGCGCTTTGCCAAGGCATTATTAAATGACTCGGCCCAAGGGCGTCGCGACCACGCCCGGCATCAGCATGTCGATGTGATAACCCTGTCGACCATCCCCCACAGCGACGTGCAGGCCTTCGATGCCTTCGTTGAGTTGGGAGTTGATGCGGTAGTCGATTTTGTCGGCAATGCTGGCGTTGACCCCGAATGCACACTCGGTCAAATGCAGCCCCCGGGGGCCGGTGGCTTCGGTCAGCAGCGCGCAGTAGTCTCGAGCACCCAAGGTAAACGATCGGACCTGGCTGTCTTCGATGATCGCCGTGGCGCCGTGGGCAGCAACCTCATGGGACAGGCTGGCCAACGATTTGACCAGCCGGGGTTTTATGGCCGGATCATGGTAGCCGCGGGCGCAGAGGATGCCCGCGACGTTGAATTCACCGTCAAGAGTAAAGGTGCGCGGTTCATCCGGGTTCATGTGGGTGTAGTGGACTTCCAGCAACTCAGCCAGCGGGAATATATAAGCGCCTTGCGCCGCTTCAATGTCCTCCTCAATCATCGCGTAAGGCGCGACATCGTGGCGTATGTGCAACGTACCGTGGGTGTTGTTCCCGGTAAGGCGCAATGCGTGATGGTCGTCGAGCAGTGACAGCAGTTGCTCCTGTTTGCGCATGGCCAGGCGATAGTCGCTGGAGCAGATCAGGTCGAGGGTGTAGATCCCGCTTTTCAGTGTCGGGTCGAATGCGTGAGCCTGGGTATACAGCGTGCGTCCGGATGTGCAGTGGGCCGCAAGGTGTTGCAGCGACTCCGTGGCTTGCCTACTGAAAGTAATGCACACACTGTTGGCTGGCAGGCTGCTCAGTGAGTTGATCAATAGGGCGTTGATTGACTGCGCCTGTGCGTGAGCAATGAGTTCTTTGGAGTCGGTTAATAAACTGATATCGCTTGAACCAAAAAAACGTTCGAGGTGTTTTAGAGTATTCATTATTATTGACTCGGTAGTTAAAGGCATGCCGTGACGCTAGTGTCATGGCATGCCTGACTGCGTTAAACAGGTGGAGGCGTTACCACTTGGTCAGTGGGTAAAAACCAAAGGTGTTCTGTTGTGTAGGTTTTACGCGATTCAGCGTTTGCTTATTCATGGGGTTGGCCTCTCTATTTTTCGACCCGACGGTATGCCTGGCAGAAGAACGTTATGGCAAACTCGGCACGAATAAAACTATCCGGTCGGGCAGGTGCGGATAGCCCAGGAAGGGTATTAACTGATGCGGTGGGTAGTTGTGGGTGTGCAGATGTAAAAAGGCCGTAGACGCTGATGTTCGCCTACGGCCTTTTTTTGCCGCGTATGTCGCCTGAATTGATTTAGCGTGTGTAGTAGGTCGGCAAATTAAAGCGATGCTGACTTTGCAGCATGGAGATCGCGGGTAGCTCACTGGCTTGTGCGGCGAGGTCTCGGCGAATCGCGCTAATCACCCAGTCCAGTTGCACGGCAGTGTGCAGTTGGGCGTAGGACACTGAACGACGGATCTGTTTGCCTTCTTTATTGCACAAGGTCAGCAATACACCACCATCTGGACGGGCTTGGGTAGTGACTTCGAACTCGGAAAATACGGATGCGAATTTTTCTTGGATAAAAGTCATGTCTAACGGCTCCATTGCTCATGGGATAACAAGCGTGGAGTAACGGCTGCAGTGTTTGTGCCAGTACTGTTATTTAAACAATACCTATCTAAATCAATGGTTTACAAAATAATGACATTTTTTAAATCGTGCAAAATGCATGAAAGGCCATGGGGCATCCTGCATTTTGCGGGGAAGCTGGGGGCATAGCAGCCTGGCAGAGGATCGAGTGATCAGCGGGTTTAGGGGCCGTACTGAAGGTAGGACAGCGATGGCGTGGATACATTCCATCCGCCGCATGAATAGATCGCTCGCAGCACAGGAACAAGTGCAACGCTCTCCCATTTGGGCGATACAAAACGTTTCAAATTCATCGTGTACAGCCTTTGAACGGCTGACGTACTTTCTGTGCAGCAGCGCAGGGGCTGCCCCCGCAATCATCGCGCCTAAAACAAAAAACAGAATCACGCGGTTACGAAGGAGCAACCATGAGTCATCGCGACATGATCACGTGGGCCATGATGGCCCGTAAGCTTCCTTCTATCGCCAGGGCGCTGCCACGGGTGATCAAAGGAATGAAAATGTCCCGCGTTACCAAGGCAGATCAGCCGTGCGGGTTGGGCTGGACCTTTGAGCACGCAGTGTTGCGCAACCCCCAGGGCCCGGCGTTGCTTTACAAGGACTGTGTGTTCACTTACGAGCACGTCAATCAGTGGGCCAATCGCATCGCCCATCACTTGATCGGTCAAGGTCTCAGCAAGGGGGATGTGGTCGGGATCTTCATTGAGAACCGTCCCGAACTGCTGGTGCATGTATTGGCTGTAGCGAAAATCGGCGGCGTGTGCGCGATGCTCAATACCTCGCAAACTCAGGGGGTGTTGGTGCATAGCCTGAATCTGGTGAAACCGGTGGCGATTATCATCGGCGAGGAGTTGGTCGCGGTTTACGATGCGGTACGCGCCGAGGTCGCCATTGACGCGGGCCAAACGTTCTTCGTTGCCGATCAGGACACCAGCAAGGATGCCGGGCAGGCCCCGGAGGGCTATGTCAATCTGGTGCGGGTCAGCGCTGAAGCGTCCCCGGTAAACCCGATGACCACGCAGTACATCTATGCCAATGACGCGTGCTTTTATATCTATACCTCCGGCACCACCGGTTTACCCAAAGCCGGGATTTTCAAGCACGGTCGCTGGATGAAAACCTACGGTGGTTTTGGCATGATCGCGTTGGATATGCGACCTGACGACATTGTTTATTGCACCTTGCCGCTGTACCACGCCACCGGCCTGAATGTGTGCTGGGGCTCTGCGGTGTGCGGTGCGTCGGGGTTTGCGATTCGGCGCAAGTTCAGTGCGAGTCAATTCTGGAGCGATACGCGCACGTTCAAGGCGACCACCATTGGTTATGTCGGCGAGCTGTGCCGCTACCTGATGGATCAACCGGAGCAGGACGGTGACGCCGACAATCCAGTGCGCAAGATGATCGGCAATGGTTTGCGTCCCGGGGTCTGGGCCGAGTTCAAAAAACGCTTCGCTGTCGACCATGTCTGCGAGCTGTATGCGGCCAGCGATGGCAATATCGGCTTCACCAATGTCCTCAATTTCGACAACACCGTCGGCTTTTCCCTTCAAGCCTGGTCATTGGTGGAATACGACCATGACAGCGGTGCGCCGGTCCGTAATGCGGATGGCTTCATGCGGAGGATCGGGAAGGGCAATCAAGGGTTGTTGCTGGCGAAGATTGATGACAAAGCGCCGCTCGATGGTTACACCGACCCTGAAAAAAATCAGAAAGTGATCCTCTGCGACGTATTCGAAAAAGGTGACCGGTACTTCAATACGGGAGATTTGTTGCGCGATATCGGTTTTGGTCATGTGCAATTTGTCGACCGGCTGGGCGATACGTATCGCTGGAAGGGCGAAAACGTATCGACCACTGAAGTCGAGAACATCATGCTCCAGCACCCAAAAATCTCTGAAGCTGTGGCTTATGGCGTCGAGATCAGGAACACCAATGGTCGCGCCGGCATGGCAGCGATTACCCCGGCCGAGTCGTTGGCAACACTGGATTTCAAAGAGCTGCTGCAGTTTGCGAAAAATCAGATGCCGTCCTACGCAGTGCCGGTATTCCTGCGAGTGAAGGTCAAGATGGAAACCACCGGAACCTTCAAGTACCAGAAGACTCGACTTAAGGACGAGGCATTCGATCCCGACAAAACCGGGGAGGATCCGGTTTACGCCTGGTTACCAGGCTCAGACACTTATGTGCCCGTCACGGCCGATGTGCTGCTGGATATCCATGCTGGCAAGTTTCGTTATTGAGTTTGGCTATCACCCACATACCTTGACCCTGGGCGGGTAGCTCTGGAGACTGCCAGGCAGCCCGTTCATTCCAACTGCCTGCGGCGTTCAAGGAGTACACCATGTCAGATCATTCAACACCGGCTAACGATGCCAAGCAAATGACCGATGACGAGTCGTTGGAGTTTGCCGAGCAGGTATTTGATGTCGCACGCAAGGGCGATGCGCTGATGCTCGGCCGATTACTGGAAAAAGGCCTGCCCCCCAATTTGCGCAATCACAAGGGCGACACGTTGTTGATGCTGGCCAGCTACCACGGTCATCAGGACAGTGTTCGCGTGCTATTGGAGTTCAAGGCCGACCCTGAAATTCGTAACGACAACGGTCAGAGCCCGATTGCCGGTGCTGCGTTCAAGGGCGACCTGCCAGTGGTCAAGCTGCTGGTGGAAAGTGGTGCCGAAGTGGAAGGCGCCTCTGCGGACGGGCGTACCGCACTCATGATGGCCGCCATGTTCAACCGCACTGAAATAGTCGATTACCTGCTGTCCAAAGGCGCCAACCCTCACGCGCAAGACGCCAACGGCGTCACCCCATTGGCCGCTGCGCAAACCATGGGCGCTGCGGACACCTCAGAGCAATTGAGCAAGCTAAACGGCCGATCATCTCCGCGTGTCCCGTGATCGCGCTGGGGGCGGTTGCGCAGAGTTAGCGTCAATCAAGGCCGTACCAATAGAGGCCTGATGGATTTCCAGCTATCCTTCGCGCCTTATTTTCGCGCCCCCTATCGCCAATTGTCAGGACAACCCATGAAAAACCAACTCATAGAATTAATCAGCAAAATCAGTTCGGGTTGTATGGGCGAGGAAGAAATCGCGCACATCGCCGCTGATGCCGCCCAAGCCTATGCCGATCCCCAGGCGTTTCTCGCGGCCAATCCGGACATCAACTACGACGACAGCTTCCCCATCCCGCTGGGCGAATGGGTGGTGGTTGGCAGCTTGCCGGAGACCGTGTTGTTTCAGGCCGACAGCTACGTGGACCTGTTCGCACAGATCGTTGAATCCTTCGGTCAGGACGTGACCTTCAACATCAAACCCAAGCAATTGGCCAAGACCGAAGCATTGACCGCTCTCAACCGGATTCAGATTCAACTGAGCAGCATGAACCGGGAGAAGGGCGGTTATGTACTGATGAACCTCAGTCAGCCATTGGACGATGAGCTGCAATCGGTGCTGGTCTATGGTCAGGATCAGGATCGGGTGATCGAGTTGGCGGCGGCGGTGGGCATCACGGCAACGCCTTCACTGGAAGCGCTGCGCATTGCGTTGCATGTTTGATCCGGGCAAGGCCTTCGGTGCCTTGGGGCGCGAAAATAAGGTGCTGGCGAAATGGAACCCTCCCTGCGTGTAACTATCCTAAGCAGGGATGCATTCATTTAGGAGCAACACCATGGGTTCCACGTTTAATGGTCTGGTCGGGCTGATCATCCTTGCCCTGGATATCTGGGCAATCATCAACGTATTGAAAAGCAGCGCCGAAACCGGGATGAAGATCCTGTGGGTATTGCTGATTGTGCTGCTGCCGGTTCTGGGTTTAATTATCTGGGCGATTGCCGGGCCGCGTGGAAACGTGCGCTTCTGACCTGTTTCACCTGAGGCTGATCGTATAAGCCAAGCGCTTGATTGCTGACCGCAGTCAGGCGCTTTTTATATTCCGCCTGTCAACGAGCCTGGCGAGCGGACCAATAGAGGTTCGACCTGTCATCGTCTGCGACGTAGAATGCCGGCCTTTCTTAGGGGCGACGCTTTTTCTAAAGCAGCTCGCTGTCCGTTGCCACCAGTATTCACCGGGGACTTACCCATGAGCGATTATCAAGAAACGTTGTATGAAGGCTACGGCCAGCGCTTCCGCATGGAAAAACTGCTGCATGAAGTGCGCACCGAGCATCAACATCTGGTGATCTTCGAGAACCCGCGCATGGGCCGGGTCATGGCGCTTGACGGCGTTATCCAGACCACTGAAGCCGATGAGTTCATCTACCATGAGATGCTCACTCACGTACCGATCCTCGCCCACGGCGCCGCCAAGCGTGTACTGATTATTGGTGGCGGCGATGGCGGCATGTTGCGCGAAGTTGCCAAGCATCGCAGCATCGAACACATCACCATGGTCGAAATCGATGGCACCGTGGTCGAGATGTGCAAGCAATTTTTGCCGAATCACTCCAAAGGTGCCTTCGACGATTCGCGACTGAATCTGGTGATCGACGATGGCATGCGTTTCGTGGCCACCACCGAAGAAAAATTCGACATCATCATTTCCGACTCCACCGACCCGATCGGCCCGGGCGAAGTGCTGTTCTCCGAAAATTTCTATGAGGCCTGCCGTCGCTGCCTGAACGACGGCGGCATCCTGGTCACACAGAACGGCACGCCCTTCATGCAGTTGACCGAAGTGCAGACCACTGCCGGCCGCTTGCGCGGCCTGTTCCCGGACTGGCACTTCTACCAGGCCGCGATCCCGACTTACATCGGTGGCGCCATGACCTTCGCTTGGGGCGCGACCAATACGGACTACCGCAAACTGCCTTTGGAGACTCTGCGTCAGCGCTTCGCCGGCAGCGGTATTGTTACGCGCTATTACAACCCTGAAATCCATATCGGCGCATTTGCATTGCCGCAGTATGTTTTGCAGGCGGTCAATAAGCCAAGTAACGACTGATTTGTGATGTGGAAAGTCGCCATCATTGGCGGCTTTTTGTTACGTGGACATAACGATTTAGATCGTTGTGTGCAAACTCCCTGACACAGCGCCTTACATTTAAGGGGCTGCGCGAGACGAAATTTTCACAGCCCATTCCAGAAAATCATGCCCGGATATTTCGCCCTGTGGCGGCTGCGACCCTTGCTCTAGAGCAGGGGCCGACTTTTTTCAGATGCGTCGTCGTTAACGATTTGGCGCGGATCATTGGTAAACTCCACACGATCATGAATAAATTGCGCGCCGCGCCGACCTCGCCGTCTAGAACAGTGTAGGTCGCACATGCATTTGAACTTCATTCAACTTGAATCCAACGGACCCTAGAACGCCATGGCCACACCGGACGCCCTGAGTCATCAGCACGCCTCGTCGCGCTTGCTGCAACCCACCGTCAAATCGCATCTGGCTTACACGCTGCTGAGCGGCTTGGTCTTGATGGTGATGTACACCCTGCTGCGAGTCGCGCTGCTGGTCTATAACCGTGAAATGATGGGTAGCATTCCGGCGTCGGCCTTTTTCGAGGCGATGGTCAATGGCCTGCGTTTCGACTTGCGCCTGACGGTCTACCTGCTCACTCCTCTGTTGCTGGCGCTGTTCAGTGCCCGAGTAATGGCTGCGCGTGGGCTATTCCGGTTTTGGTTGACGATTGTCGCCAGTATCACGCTGTTCCTCGGCCTGATGGAGCTGGACTTTTACCGCGAGTTCCACCAGCGTTTGAACGGGTTGGTGTTCCAGTACGTCAAGGAAGACCCGAAAACCGTGCTGAGCATGCTCTGGCACGGCTTCCCGGTGGGGCGCTATTTGCTGGCCTGGGCGGCAGTTACCTGGACCCTGAGTTTGCTCTTCAAGGGTGCTGACCGTCTGACCCGCACGCGACGCAGGCTTAGTGTCAGCTCGAGCAGCAACCGTTCGGTCGCGCCGTGGTACCTGCGCATCGGCATGTTCGTGGTCTGCCTGATGATTGCTGTCGTCGCCGTTCGTGGCACTCTGCGTCAGGGCCCACCATTGCGTTGGGGCGATGCTTACACCACTGACTCGAACTTCACCAACCAGTTGGGCCTCAATGGCACCTTATCGTTGATCTCTGCTGCCGAAGCCCTCACGTCCGACCAGCGCGCCAATATCTGGAAGCCCACGCTGCCGGAACCGTTGGCGCAACAAACCGTGCGCAACATGTTGCTGACCGCCAGTGACAAGCTGGTTGATGCCGACACCGCTGCCGTGCGCCGCGATTCCTTCCCGCCTGTGGAGAAAACGCTGCCTATCCGCAACGTGGTGGTGATCTTGATGGAGAGCTTTGCTGGCCATTCGGTGGGCGCTTTGGGCAGCGATGCCAACATTACGCCGTACTTCGACAAGCTGTCCAAGGAAGGCCTGTTGTTCGATCGCTTCTTCTCCAACGGCACGCATACCCACCAGGGCATGTTCGCCACCATGGCCTGTTTCCCAAACCTGCCAGGTTTTGAATACCTGATGCAAACCCCGGAGGGCAGCCACAAATTGTCCGGCCTGCCGCAGTTGCTAAGCTCCCGCAAATACGATGATGTCTACGTCTACAACGGCGATTTTGCGTGGGACAACCAGTCAGGCTTCTTCAGCAACCAGGGCATGACCAACTTCATTGGCCGTAATGACTTCGTCAATCCCGTGTTCTCCGATCCAACGTGGGGTGTGTCCGACCAGGATATGTTCGACAGAGGCGCTCAGGAGCTGAAAGCGCGCGAAGGTGGCAAGCCTTTCTATGCATTGTTGCAAAGCCTGTCCAACCACACGCCGTACGCGCTGCCGGCAGACCTGCCGGTCGAGCCGGTCACCGGGCATGGCACGCTGGATGAGCATTTGACCGCCATGCGTTATGCCGACTGGGCGTTGGGGCAGTTCTTCGAGAAGGCGCGCAAAGAGCCCTATTTCAAGGAAACCCTGTTCATCGTCGTCGGGGATCATGGTTTCGGCAATGATCAGCAAATTACAGAAATGGACCTTGGGCGCTTTAACGTACCCATGCTGATGATCGGCCCTGGCGTCCAGGAAAAATTCGGTCAGCGCAGCAATATCGTCGGCACCCAGATCGATATCGTACCGACCATCATGGGGCGTCTGGGCGGCGAGTCGCGTAACCAATGCTGGGGCCGTGACTTGCTGAACCTGCCTGAAGGCGACAAGGGTTTTGGCGTGATCAAGCCATCGGGGGGAGAGCTGACCGTCGCGTTGGTGACCGGTGATCGCATCCTGGTCGAGCCCAATGAGATGGAGCCTCGCGTGTACCAATATAAGCTGGGCGCCAAGCCCCATGCAGAGCTGATGCCCAATCAGCCCGATTTGCCACAACTGAGGCAGAAACTGGAAAGTTTCCTGCAAACCGCAACCAAAAGCCTGATGGACAATGCCGCAGGCGTGGCCGACAGCAAGATGCATTAATCTGGAAACGTGCCAAAAAGAGGCTCTTATCAGCCTCTTTTTTTTGTTCGTTCGGTAGCGAAAAGCAGTGGAACGAATGCTGGATTTTCAGGGTCCAGATTATGTGAGCCGCTTTCTTCGGCTTCGCTGAGGAGACATAGATGAAACAGTGGACCATTACTTATCTTGATAAAGACGGCGTCCGACAAAGCCTTGAGTTTGCACGCGAACAACGTCCTGATTTGGAGTCTGCGGCAGACTATCTGCGCGAGGTTTTGTATCCGGTGGTCGATAAACTGGATCTGAACGATCTTGACGGTCGGGCTCCCGAGCCCACGGTAAAATCCCTGAAGGCACTGCACAGCGTGCAGATTATCTCTGTCACCGAAGCCCCTTGAATCAAACTTTTGGCTATTGCCTGTTCTGCCATTTGGCACAGGCGGTCGATAGGGTTACTCTGCAAATGAGGCCAGTGCAGGGTTGCTCTGGTCTCTTCTATGTCGATGCCCGGTCTACCTGATAGATCTGGCCTTGTCAGCTACATGCTTGACTCTCTGGCGGCGGAGTATCCGTCGCCGAGCGACCACCCATTGGTGCGTTGCGTTGGGAGTGTTGAAACTCTATCTATCGTTGCATAGGAGGACGTTTCATGAGCACAGCCTATCAAGAGGACATCAGCAGTAACGTACTGCGCCGCATGAAAGAGGGCGGTTTTGATTTCGCACGTATCCATCCCATCGAGTTTTATGCCGTTTTCCCGGATGAGGAGCGGGCGCGGCAGGCTGCAGGGCAGTTTCGCGGAGAATCCTTGAACGCGCAGGTCAGCGTCCGTGATGACGGGGCATGGCATCTGCAGTTGAGTAAAGTGATGTACGCCACCTATGGCGGTATCGATGATTTCGAGCAAGATTTTCAAACGGTGATCACACCGCTGGACGGCGAGGTCGAGGGGTGGGGCGTGACTCAGGAAATCAAACGTTTTAATTAACGCCTGAGGGTGTTCCCGTTGTAATCCCCTTACCGGCTGACCTTTTGTCAGCCGGTTTTAGTTTGTGGATTCTAGCCGCTACATGGACTATCGGGTGTGTTGTGGAACTAAATTCACCTGTGAAATCAACTCTGGGTATGCTGGTAATAGATACTGATGTTGAAGGACGCTTCGCAATGAAGCGTAGGAGAACTAGTTGGGGCGGTTACTGCACAGGAATGGTGCGGCAGCGGTAGCGGATTTATCCAACTATTTGATATTTAAGCGTTTATGCCGATGGCACGGGCCTTGCGAAGGCCTTTGATGTCCGTGGTGACAAGGAGTACGGCATGATTCGCACCTTTTATGATGAGATGTACGATGCTGGCGGGCTGGTCCGTCCGCATTATCGGGAATTTGCCCGCTGGCTGGGTGAGACGCCGCCGGAGCTTTTGGCTCAGCGCAGGCGTGAAGCCGATCTTTTGTTTCATCGTGCCGGGATCACGTTCACGCTGTATGGGGACGACCAAGGCACCGAGCGGCTGATTCCGTTCGATACGATCCCGCGCAGTATTCCAGCCAGTGAATGGCGGATTGTCGAGCGTGGCTGTATTCAGCGGGTCAAGGCGTTGAACATGTTTCTCGCCGACCTGTATCACGATCAACGGATTATCAAGGCCGGGATCGTCCCTGCTGAACAGGTGCTGGCCAACGAGCAATATCAGCTGGCTATGCAGGGCCTGAATCTGCACCGTGATATTTATTCGCATATTTCCGGTGTCGACCTGGTGCGTGATGGCGACGGCACGTATTACGTGCTTGAAGACAACCTGCGCACGCCCAGCGGCGTCAGCTACATGCTCGAAGATCGCAAGATGATGATGCGCCTGTTCCCGGAGCTGTTTGCCGCTCAGCGCATCGCGCCTATCGATCATTACCCCAACATGCTTCTCGATACCTTGAAAAGCTCAAGCCCCATCGATAACCCGAGCGTGGTGGTCCTAACCCCTGGCCGCTTCAACAGTGCCTTTTTCGAACACGCCTTTCTGGCGCGGGAGATGGGTGTCGAGCTGGTGGAAGGGGCTGATCTGTTCGTGCGTGACGATAGGGTCTTCATGCGCACCACTGACGGGCCTAAAGCCGTTGATGTGATCTACCGTCGCCTGGATGATGCGTTTCTCGATCCACTGGCGTTTAACCCCGACTCGATGCTTGGCGTGCCTGGCCTACTCTCGGCCTATCGTTCTGGCAATGTAGTGCTGGCCAATGCCATTGGGACCGGCGTAGCGGATGACAAGTCGATCTATCCCTATGTGACGGACATGATCCGTTTCTATCTGGATGAAGAGCCAATTCTGCAAAACGTGCCGACCTGGCAGTGCCGGAAACCGGAAGAGCTGTCCCACGTGTTGGCGCATCTGCCGGAACTGGTGGTCAAGGAAACACAGGGGTCCGGGGGGTACGGCATGTTGGTCGGCCCGGCCGCTTCGGCAGCGGAAATCGAATCGTTCCGCGCTCGGCTCAAAGCCAAGCCCCACGCGTATATCGCACAACCCACTTTATGCCTGTCGACCTGTCCGACCTTTGTCGAGAACGGCATCGCCCCGCGGCATATCGACTTGCGTCCGTTTGTACTGTCTGGCCGTGAAACCCGGGTAGTGCCCGGCGGGCTTACCCGAGTAGCCCTGCGCGAAGGCTCCCTGGTGGTGAACTCGTCCCAGGGTGGTGGAACCAAGGACACTTGGGTGGTTGAGGATTAAGGATGCCTGCCAATGTTAAGTAGAACTGCCTCGGATTTATATTGGATGTCGCGTTATCTGGAGCGAGCGGAAAACCTCGCGCGGATGCTCGACGTCAGTTATTCGCTGTCACTGATGCCCCAGGACGGGCACAGCGACGGCCTGGATGAAATGGCCATGCCGTTGTTGATCACCGGCACGCTGGACGATTACCTGGAGCGGCACGGCCAGTTGCATGCCGAACGCTTGCTGCATTTCTTTGCGCTGGATGCGACCAATCCGACGAGCATCTATAGCTGCCTGGGCTCCGCTCGCGCCAGCGCCCATGCGGTGCGCGGAAGGATCACGGCGGACATGTGGGAAAACATCAACGCCACGTGGCTTGAGATACGCGGTATCGCCGAGCAGGGCTTGAGTCGCTACGGCATCAGTCGTTTTTGTGAGTGGGTCAAGGAGCGTTCGCACCTGTTTCGGGGCGCTACCTACGGCACCATCATGCGTCACGATGCTTTCCGCTTTATCCGTTTGGGGACGTTCATCGAGCGCGCCGACAACACCTTGCGCATGCTCGATGCCCGTTACGAGATGCTCGAAGTGCTCGGGAAAAATACCGAAGCGGTCTCCGACAGTTCGGCGTACGGCTACTACCAGTGGAGCGCCTTACTGCGCGCCTTGTCGTCGTTCGAGGCTTACACCGAGCTGTATCGGGATGCGCCAGGCGCGCGTCAGGTCGCTGAATTGCTGTTGTTACGCGCCGACATCCCACGCTCGTTACGTGCTTGTCTGGAAGAAACCGGTCAGATTCTCGCCAGCCTGCCCGGCACTAATGGCCGTCCGGCACAGCGCTTGGCCGCTGAACTCGACGCACGTCTGCGCTATACCAGCATTGATGAAATTCTGGGTGAAGGCCTGCATGAATGGCTGAATGAATTCATTCCGTTAGTAGCCCAATTGGGTAACGCTATCCACACTTCATACCTGGAGGCTGTATGAGACTCTCAATTAGCCACGAGACCACTTATCACTACGAAGATCAGGTCCGCGCGAGCATCCAGTATTTGCGTCTGACGCCTCATGACAGCGAACGCCAGCAGGTGCTCAGTTGGCAGCTAACCCTGCCACGCCCGGTGCGTGCGCAGATCGATCCGTTCGGCAATATCCTGCACGTATTGACGCTAGATGAGCCTCACGAAGCGATCATCATCGGTGCCCGTGGCCAGGTTGAAATCGACGAGAAACGTGAGGCTGAGCATGAAAGCCAGTCAGCGCTACCGTTTCTGCGTTTCACCCGTCTGACCGAAGCGGATGAGGCCATACGCGCTTTTGCGCTGAAACAGTGTCACGCGCGTAAAGACCGCAGTGCCTTGATCGACTTGATGCTCGGTTTGAATCAGTACATGACTTACCGTCCGGGTTCGACAGAAGTCGATACCAGTGCTGCTGAAGCGTTTGCTGGCCGTGCAGGCGTGTGCCAGGACCACACCCATGCGTTCCTGGCCTGTGCCCGTAGCCTGGGAGTGCCAGCGCGTTATGTGTCAGGTTATCTCTACAGCGAAAACAGCGAGCATCTGGCCAGTCATGCCTGGGCAGAAGCCTGGATCGATGACGCCTGGTACAGCTTCGATGTGACTAATCAACTGTCCCGGCCTGAGCGTCACCTCAAGCTGGCGGTGGGTCTGGATTACCTCGACGCCTGCCCGGTACGTGGCATGCGCCGTGGCGGTGGCTGCGAGCAGATGCACGCCAAAGTGTCGGTCGCGCCGATTCGCGCGGTGCAGGTTCAGTCGCAGTAAGTTCGCAGTGCATCAATTTCTTCGCAGCGGGACGCGTAGTTGCAAGCGTGCTCCCACAGGGTTTTGATCTGCCGTTGGGATTGGGAGTGAATTGAGTATCGAATTACGGCAAGGCCCCTTTTCCAGAACGCCGGAGCGAGGATCCGCATGGAGGGGCAAGCGTTTTGGGGTACCTTTTTGCGGTTCGGCGTCCCGACGTCTGAAAAAGGTTCCTCGCTGTAAGAGCGAAACCGTAATTCCAACACACCCAAATGCCGGATATACACATCAAAATCAGCGCCAACATATTGTTTTTAAAGAATTAAAAATCAGTTTGATAGGAGGCCTCGCCGCGTCTCCGACGCCGCGCTGTCGCGCAGCAAACTGGTAGGAGCTGCCGAAGGCTGCGATAAGGTCGACACGACCTTCAGCAATCCAGAGTTTACGACTGCCACGCAGCCGATCGCAGCCTTCGGCAGCTCCTACGAATCTGTGTCTGGCTGAAAATATAATGACATTTATGCTTTATTTTTCAATAATTTACAGTTTGATAGGAGCAGGCTTGCCTGCGAAGAGGCCCTGACAGGCCGCGATAACCTTCTGCTATTGCGTCGCCGCTCTGCGCCGCGCCATATGCCTGAGATACCCAATCAGTTGATCCAGCTCACCATCGGACAGCATGGCTGTCGAGATGGCGGGCATTTTTGCCTGTGGCCATTGGCGCAGGCTTTGCGGGTCACGAATGTAGCGTTTGAGGTAATCGCCGGCAAAATATTCGGTGGGGCTGTGAGGCTGATTCAGGTCCGGCCCTAGCTGTGAATCGCCAGCGCCGTTCAACCGGTGGCAGGCCAGACAGTTTTTCTGAAACAGCGCAAAACCTTGGTTGACCAGATCATTGGTCGCCAGTTTTGGGTCGGGAAGCATCGCCGGAAAACGTTCCGCCACGGACGCCAATACCCGTACTTGACTGACCGCGTAGGGCCATTGTTCGGGGCTGATATTGCCGGCTTCCGGTTCGGTCCATACCAGATAAAAAGGACCGGCGCTGTGTTGGTCTTTACCGAGTGGCGGCCAAGGGTTGGATGGGTCTTCGATGGCCAGCCAAGCGCGTGTGCCAGTGTTCTCAAGCAGGGGGCCGGCTGGCATCTCCGCCGCAAATCCATCCGTGGCCACGGCCTGGAGATGATCCTTGGCACTCACGCCCTCAAGCAGCACCTCCATAGGCACTGCGCGATAAGTCATGGCGCGCTTGTAGGAAACATCCTCGGCTATTTGAATCTGCTGCGCCTGAGGATGCTTAAGCAACTGCTCGGTGTCCCAAGTATGAACCCCGTCGGGTAGTTCGACAGTCAATTGCGCGGCGTGAACAACTCCCATGTGGCTGGCCGCAAAACAGCAAACCAACGGTATGAATGCCAACCACTGACGCATAAGCACACCTCCATCAACTAAGGCTGGAAGATTGGCACAGATGCGCTTTACTTGACCGCGTATCGAACACCTTGCTTTGGCGTGGCAACGACACGATCAACCGAACAGACGGGTCATGTTCGGCACAATCAATAAAAGGGTGGTGGCGAACACAATAAGTCCCGCCTGACGAACTTTCGAATGTTTAAACATGGCTGATTGCCTTTTGTTGTTATTCCTGAGCTACTAAAGCCCACCGATTTCGTAGTGCATGAACCCGGCAGCTGGCAAAGGTGATACGACCGAACAGGTGTCCCGGCAAACCCGGCAACTCAGACGACTGCTGTATTTTTTTCGTCTGCCTGTTACACCGTTAACCTTAGGGCCCGCGTCACGCTTGGCCTAGATCTATTTCGTATCAGCTAACAACAAAAACTGATTAAAAAGGTATGAAGCCTATCGCCATCCTCCTAGTACAGCCTCTGCTAGACGCTTGGCGCGCTTGAGATTTGGGTTCTGTTAGTCAGCTACCGTTCGTCTGAGCGTGACAGTCAAGGCTAATGAGCGCTCCGGTCATTGAATCAGGTCAGGTGACGTTTAAGGTGTCGGTACAGGAATTCACTTTCCACCGCGTTCCGAGGATGTCATGACTGAAGCGTTGATTTTCGATGCGGTACGCACGCCCCGTGGCCGAGGCAAGCCTGATGGCGCGCTGTACAGCGTAAAGCCGGTAAATCTGATGGCTGGGTTGCTGGGTGCCTTGCAGCAGCGCAACCAGTTGGATACCCGTCAAGTCGATGACATTGTTCTGGGGTGCGTGACGCCAGTGGGCGATCAAGGCGCGGATATCGCCAAAACCGCGGCACTGGTCGCCGATTGGGACGTCAGCGTTGCCGGGGTGCAGATCAACCGGTTTTGCGCGTCGGGCCTGGAAGCGGTCAACCTTGGCGCGATGAAAATTCGTTCCGGTTTTGAAGACCTCGTGGTGGTGGGCGGGGTCGAGTCGATGTCACGCGTACCGATGGGCAGCGACGGCGGTGCCTGGGCGCTGGACCCACAAACCAACATGCACTGCCATTTCACCCCGCAAGGGATCGGTGCCGACTTGATTGCGACGATGGAAGGCTTCAGTCGTAGCGACGTCGATGCCTACGCCTTGCACTCCCAGCAAAAGGCCGCTCGTGCCCGCGCCGAAGGTTCGTTCAACAAGTCCCTGGTGCCGGTAAGAGACCAAAACGGCACGCTGTTGCTTGATCACGATGAGTTCATTCGCGCCGACTCGACCCTGGAAGGGTTGGGCAAGCTCAAACCGAGCTTCGAAATGATCGGCCAGATGGGATTCGATGCCACCGCGCTCCGGGTCTACAGCCATGTTGAGCGCATCAACCATGTTCATACCCCCGGCAATAGCTCTGGGATTGTTGATGGCGCAGCAGCGATGCTCATCGGTTCTGCGGCCAAGGGCTTGGCCCTAGGTCTGCGCCCTCGGGCACGTATTGTCGCGACGGCAGTGACCAGTGCCGACCCGACCATCATGCTCACCGGTCCCGCGCCGGCTACTCGCAAGGCCTTGGGCCGGGCCGGGTTAAAGGTCGAGGATATCGACCTGTTCGAAGTCAACGAAGCGTTCGCCTCGGTGGTGCTCAAGTTCATCAAGGACATGGGCATCAGTGCCGACAAGGTCAACGTCAATGGCGGTTCCATCGCCATGGGTCACCCGCTGGGAGCAACGGGGTGCGCGATCCTCGGCACCTTGCTCGATGAGCTGGAGGCTCGCCAACTGCGCTATGGCCTGGCGACACTCTGTGTCGGCGGCGGCATGGGCATTGCCACCATCATCGAACGCTATTAAGCCTGTCTCACGACTCCACCAGGATTTCTCTATGACCTCCGCCATGACTGACGCCATCCATTATGAGAAGGGTCAGGACCAGATTGTCGTCCTGACCATCGACATGCCCGGCCAGACAGCTAACACCATGAACGCAACATACCGCGATGCCATGGCTGGCATTGTGATCCGACTGAAGGCCGAGAAAGATACGATTGCCGGGATAATCGTCACCTCGGCGAAAAAAACCTTTTTCGCCGGTGGCGACCTCAACGAACTGATCCAGGTCGACAAGGCCCGCGCTCAGTGGTTCTACGCGATGGTTCTGAACCTGAAGGCGCAGTTACGCACGCTCGAAACCTTGGGAAAACCGTTCGTGGCCGCCATTAATGGCGCCGCGTTGGGCGGCGGTTGGGAGATTTGCCTGGCTTGCCATCATCGCATTGCCCTGGACAACAGCAGTATTCAGATCGGTCTGCCGGAAGTCACCCTCGGCCTCTTGCCGGGGGGCGGCGGGGTCGTGCGGATGGTGCGTATGCTCGGCCTGGAAAAAGCGCTGCCCTATTTACTTGAGGGTAAAAAGGTCAATCCGCAACAGGCGCTTCAAGCTGGCTTGATCGACCAGATCGCCAGCGACCGCGACGACATGCTTGCCAAGGCCCGCGCGTGGATCATCGCCAACCCGACCGCTAAACAACCTTGGGATGTGGCCGGGTATCAGATTCCCGGTGGCACGCCATCACACCCGAAAGTCGCGCAAATGCTCGCCATTGCGCCATCGATCCTGCAAAACCGTACCCAGGGGTGTTTTCCTGCGCCTGAAAAAATTCTCTGCGCAGCCGTGGAAGGCGCACAGGTGGATTTCGATACGGCGGAGATCATCGAAACGCGCTATTTCACCGAGCTCACCACCGGCCAGGTCGCTAAAAACATGATCGGTACCCTCTGGTTTCAGCTCAATGAAATCAATGCCGGTGGATCACGCCCCAAAGGTATTCCGGTTTACCAGACGAAAAAGGTCGGTGTGCTCGGCGCGGGCATGATGGGTGCCGGCATTGCGTATGTGAGCGCGTCGGCGGGCATCGATGTGGTGCTCAAAGACGTCAGTCAGGCGGCGGCCGAGGAGGGCAAAAGCCATTCGGCTAAATTGCTGGACAAGAAGGTCTCCAGCGGTCGAATGACTGCCGAGCAGCGGGATGCGATTCTGGCGCGGATCCTGCCCACCGAGCAGGATGCCGACCTGCACGGCTGCGACCTGATCATCGAAGCTGTGTTCGAAGACCGTGTACTCAAGGGCACTGTCACGGCGGCGGCGGAGCGGGTTGCCTTGCGTGACGCCGTCATCGCGTCCAACACCTCGACCTTGCCCATCGGCGGCCTGGCGAAGGCAATTGCGCATCAGGAGCGGTTTATCGGCCTGCATTTCTTCAGTCCGGTGGACAAGATGCAATTGGTGGAGATCATCAAAGGCGCCCACACCAGCAATGAAACCCTGGCTCGAGGCTTCGATTTCGTCCTGCAAATCAAGAAAACCCCCATCGTGGTCAACGACAGTCGGGGCTTCTTCACCTCACGGGTGTTCGGTACCTTTACCGGTGAAGGCATTGCCATGCTGGGCGAGGGCGTATCGGCGGCCATGATCGAAACTGAAGCGCGCAAGGCCGGCATGCCCATCGGGCCGCTGGCGGTATCCGATGAAGTGTCTCTGAGCCTGATGAGCCACATTCGCCAACAAACACGCGAGGACCTTGAGGCTGAGGGCAAACCTGTACAGCAGCACCCTTCGTTCGCGGTGGTCGACCTGCTGCTCAATGAGTACAAGCGCCCAGGCAAGGCCGCTGGCGGTGGATTTTATGATTACCCGCAAGGCGCACCCAAGCATTTGTGGCCAGAACTGAAATCGCGCTTCGAAAAAGCCGATGGGCAGATTGCCGCACAGGATATACGTGATCGCTTGCTGTTCATTCAGGCCATCGAAACCGTGCGCTGCCTGGAGGAGGGCGTGCTGTTGTCCACCGCCGACGCCAATATCGGGTCGATCTTCGGCATCGGGTTTGCCGCCTGGAGCGGTGGCGCGCTGCAATTTATCAATCAGTACGGGCTTAATGATTTCATCGCCCGTGCGCAGTACCTGACCGAGCAGTACGGCGAGCGCTTTGAGCCACCGGCGCTACTGCTGGACAAGGCGGCCAAGGACCAAGCGTTTTAAGGTGAGGCTAAAAGGGGGGGAGAGATTAGCGCCAGGGTGCTTGCCTTGAGGTGGTCATTCAAGGCAGGCTTTGCCGGTGCGCTATTGCCTTTACCGTGTCAGGTACTTTTTTATGTCGTTACGCATCTGCATTCTGGAAACCGATATCCTGCGTCCAGAGTTGGTCGATCAATATCAGGGTTATGGGCAGATGTTTGAGCGGTTGTTTTCGCGTCAGCCGATTCCGGCAGAGTTTAGCGTCTACAACGTGATGCAAGGTGTTTACCCGGCTGATGATGAGCGTTTCGACGCGTATCTGATCACAGGCAGCAAAGCCGATTCATTCGGCAGCGATCCGTGGATTCAAACCCTGAAAACGTACCTGCTGCTACGGTTCGAGCAGGGCGACAAGCTGCTCGGGATCTGCTTCGGTCATCAATTGCTGGCGCTGCTGCTCGGCGGCAAAAGCGAACGCGCCCATCAGGGTTGGGGGGTCGGTACGCACCGTTACACATTGGCCCCGGCGACACCCTGGATGAGCCCGGCCATCGACGAGCTGACGTTGCTTATCAGCCACCAGGATCAGGTCACAGCGCTCCCGGAAAACGCTACCGTGATCGCCTTCAGCGATTTCTGCCCGTTCGCCGCGTTTCATATCAATGATCAAGTGTTGTGCTTTCAGGGGCATCCAGAGTTCATCCATGACTATTCCCGCGCCTTGCTGGAAATCCGTCAGCAGTGTCTGGGCGAGCAGATTTACAACAGCGGCATTGCCAGCCTGGAACACGATCACCAGGGCACTACAGTGGCCGAATGGATGATGCGGTTTGTCGCGCATAAATCTGAAACGCCGCTGATCTGAGCGTAAACCGTTACGCGCTTTTGCAGCCTTCGCAGGCGTGCCTGCGAAGGTCATAGAGAACGCGCTACAACCATCCCGAACGTTTGAAGCTGGCATACAAGCCCACGCAACCTACCGAGATAAACCCGAGCACAGTGAAATAGCCATAATGCCAATTCAGTTCAGGCATGTTCTGGAAGTTCATCCCGTAGATCCCTGCCACCGCCGTTGGAAACGCCAAAATCGCCGCCCAGGCCGCGAATTTGCGCTGCACGATGCTTTGCCGCGAGGACTCCAGCAACAGACCGATTTCGATGGTTTGGCTAGCAATGTCGCGCAGGTTGGCCAAATCTTCCATTTGCCGGGTGACGTGAATTTCCACGTCGCGAAAATACGGGCGCATGTTCTTGTCGATGAACGGGAAGCTTAGTTTTTGCAGTTCTTCTCCGATCTCCACCATGGGCGCCACGTACCTGCGTAACCGCAGCAGGTCGCGGCGCAGACTGTGAATGCGCTGAATATCGACTACGTCCAACACGCCACCCAGCACGCCGCGTTCAAGTTCGTCGAGTTCGCTGTGAATGGACTCGGTAACGGGTTGATAACACTCGGTGACGAAGTCGAGGAGTGCGTACAGCACGAAATCTTCACCGTGCTCGAGCAGCAACGGCCGCGCTTCGCAGCGCTGGCGCACCAGCCCGTACGACTTCGAGTGGCCATTACGGGCAGTGATGATATAGCCCTTGCCGGCGAAGATATGCGTCTCGATGAATTCGAGTTTGCCGTTCTCGCGGACCGGTGAATACGTGACGATGAACAGTGCATCGCCAAAGGTTTCGAGCTTAGGTCGGCTGTGTGTCTCAAGCGCATCTTCGATGGCCAGTTCATGCAAGTTGAACTGACGTTGCAGATTGGCCAACTCCTCCGCATTGGGCTGTTCCAGACCAATCCAGACGAAGTGTCCGGGCTTCGCAGCCCATGCGGCACCCTCGTCGAGGGTAATGTTGGTGACTTTTTTTCCGGCGCTGTAAACCGCGGCAGCAACGACTCGGCCCATAGTAGTATCGCTTCTTCTTTTTGGGGTGGCAGTGGCATGTAGCGCTTAGCTTAACGTGGTCTGCCTGATCAGAGTCAGCAATGTCGTGAGAGTTCGCGCGCAATAAAAAACCCGAATCAACGGGCTTGGAGGCGAGCGGCGTGAATCGTTATTCGGCCAGTAATTGTTTGTCCATGGCGGCGATACAGGTTTGCATCTGCTCGCGACAGTGGGCCATCAGCATCGGCATGTCGTCCTGGCTCAAGCCCTTAGTGGGGATGGCGGGTAATGAGCGGATCATCACCCCGGTGTCGCGCCAGCGATTGAGGTGCATGTGTTTGATGTAGCTGCTGACGCACACCGGCACGATGGGCACCCCGGCCGCAATGGCCATCTGGAACGCGCCTTTTTTGAACGGCAGCAGGTCTTCGCCGAGGTTGCGTGTGCCCTCCGGGAAGACCCAGATCGAGGTGTTTTTGTGCTGCAAAGTGTCTGTGGTGGCTAGCATGGATTGCCGCGCTTTGTGCGCGTTGCCGCGATCGATCAGGACATTGCCTGCCAACCAAAACAACTGACCGAACAACGGCACCCATTTCAGGCTTTTCTTACCGATACAGACGGTGCGTGGGGGCACCACGTTGCCGAGGACGAACAAATCGTAGTTTGACTGATGATTGGCAATGATCACGCACGGTTGCGACTGCTTGAATAACGAACCCATTTGCGCGTTCAGACGAAAACGCAAAATACACATCGCAGGCCAGGCGTAGAGCCGCGCGCACAAACGGCTGTTATCCGGATTAAACGGACGGCACAGCCCCAGCAACACGCCCAGTACACCCGCAGTAATAAAGTGCAGACCCATCAACAATATGCGAAACACCAGAAGCATCAACCGGCCCGCCAGGACAAAAGGTGGCGCAGTGTACGGAGGCGCACTGAGGACGGCAATTGCCGAGGGGGGCGGTTTACTGGCGATTATTTAAGGAGATATTTCTTACGCAGGGACAGGCGTGCGCTAGAGCAGTCGTTTGAAAAAGCCTGGTAAAGGGTCAGGCTTTCCAATCGACTAAAGATCAAATCACTGAGTGTTGCTGATCCAGCACGATGGACTGATCGAGTAATTCCAGCAGCGCCTTGCGCACTTTCAGCTTGGTGTTCTTGTGCGCGACCATGTTGATCTTCTTCAATTGCAGGGCCGCCGTGCGCGCGGCGCTTTGCAGCTCTTCGGCGCTGACTACTTTGTCCAGGAAGCCTGCATCCAGAGCGCCTTTTGGACTGAACATCTCAGCGTTGATCACCGAGCGATGGAAGGCCGATTTACTCAGGCGATCGCGCGCCAATTCAATCCCGGCATGGTGCATGGTCATACCGATCTGTACTTCGTTCAAACCGATGCTGAACGGACCGTCCACACCAATCCGGTAATCCACCGACAAGAGCAAAAAAGCGCCTTTGGCCACGGCGTGCCCAGGGCAGGCAACCACCACCGGGAATGGATGCGCCAACAGCCGCCGCGCGAGGGTCGAGCCGGCCGTGACCAGGCTGATTGCATTTTCAGGGCCGGACGTCATCACCTTGAGGTCATAACCGCCCGAAAGAATCCCCGGTTGCCCGGTAATAATCACCACCGCGCGATCCTGTTCGGCCTGATCCAGCGCGGAATTGAACGCTGCGATCACCTCCGGGGAAATAGCATTGACCTTGCCATTGCTCAAGGTCAGGGTGGCGATACCGTCTTCCAGGTGATATGAGATCAGCTCACTCATGACGCGATTCCTTGTGTTGAAGTGGGGCAGACGTTACCCACCCGCGACGCCAAGGTAAAGCGCTATGAATGACTGGTGAGTCAGGGTTTGAGCGGGTGTCAACTCCGAATCATGGGGTAAAACGCGCTGCCGCAAAGGTAAACCTTGCACGTGCGGCGACGCGTTTTTTACCTGTTCATTTCCTGAACGCTCATCACTCTTCGATATCGTTCAGCTCGCAGTATTCCGCCCAGTTCATGCCGAGTGTCTCGGCGACTTGTTTATGGGCTTCAAGGCGCATTGTCTTAAGTTGTTCGGGCGACTCGGCAACCAATTGCAATGCCAGCTCCCAAGGCTCAATACCTTGAGATTCCGCCTCGTCCTCGAAGGCCCAGTGGGTCTGCTGCTTTTGTTCCTCTGGGCTCAGATTCTCGATCTCTTCCTGCAAGAAAGAGTTGCTAGCGAGAAATTTCGCCAGCGCAACTTCGTTCCACTCTAGTGCGTTCATGCTTCGTCTCCTTCTGCAGATTAACGTCGAGCTACGTGACAACCGGGGCTAGATTACACCGGAAACGAGTCACGGTCAGGCGAACCCTTCTCATGGCTCTTTTTAATATGCTATTTGCATATTTGGTTAGAATTAAAATGAATTTTGTTAATGTTATTGCGAGTGATATGGTTTTAACCAGTCGCTGGAAGCTTGAAAAAAGTTATTAAAACGGTACTTCGGGTGAAAGCTGCCTTTCTATCACTACCTTTGTAAGGGATACACGCATGGCTGCGTTCAATCATCTGACCCGCCGTCATCTATTGGGTCTGGCCAGCGTTGCTCTGGTGAGCCCGTTGCTGCTGTCATTGCCGCGCTCAAGCTGGGCCGGCGATGAGCACATGGACCACATGGCCGACCCGGGCACCGAGCCTGCGGGCACGGGTAATTTCATCCGCCTGGCAGAGCCCCGCGCTCTGAAACTGGCAGTCAACCTCAATGCAGTGTGCCTGGCACCCATTGTCATCGCCCATGGGGAGGGCTTCTTCAAGAAGCACAATCTCGACGTGGAGCTGGTCAACTTTGGTAATTCCACCGAAGTGCTGCTCGAAGCGATTGCCACGGGCAAGGCCGATGCCGGGGTGGGCATGGCGCTGCGCTGGCTCAAGGCATTGGAGCAGGGCTTCGACGTCAAACTCACCGCCGGTACTCATGGCGGTTGCCTGCGTCTGTTGCGCGCGGTGGATAGCAATGTGCGGACACTCGAAGACCTCAAAGGCAAAGCCATCGGCGTCACCGACATGGCCAGCCCGGACCGCAATTTCTTTTCCATCCTGCTGAAGAAGCACGGCATCGATCCGGTGCGCGATGTGGACTGGCGCTTTTACCCTGCGGACCTGTTGGGCACCGCACTGGAGCGAGGCGAAGTGCAGGCGGTCAGCGGCAGCGATCCGTTCATGTACCGGATGATCAAGTCCGGCAAGGCTCAGGAACTGTCCACCAATCTGGTCGAGGAGTACGCCAACCTCAGTTGCTGCGTGGTCGGTGTCACCGGTAAATTGGTGCGCGAAGATAAGCGGGTGGCTGCAGCGCTGACCCAGGCGATTCTTGAAGCTCACGACTATTCGGTAAAACATCCGGAGGCCGTGGCGAAAGGGTTCCAGGCCTATGCGCTGAATACCTCTGCCGAAGAAGTTGAAGGGATCCTGCACGATCACACCCATGGGCATCACGCTGTCGGTGTGGCACTGACCAAGGAAATCACGACCTACGTGACCGATTTGCAGACGGTGGAAGTGATTCGTCAGAGCACCAACGCGGCTGAGTTTGCCAAGGAGATCACCGCCGATGTCTTCAGTTGAGGTTTCCACGCTCGCCGCCATACCCGCCTCGAGCCCAGGTGTCAGTGTGTGGTGGCAGGGCGCTGTGGCCGTGGTGGTCTGGATCGCGGTCGCGTTGCTGATCAGCCATATGCCCAATGCCACGCGCAACTGGCCGATGACCCAAGGCCTGGCCAATGTGTGCCTGGCTGTGGCCGCAGCGATTGTGCTGCTGGGCATTCTCGGCCACTGGTCGACGAACGTCGCCGGGCGCACCCGGCCAGCGGGTGCCTGGCTGATTGCCTTGCCGATTCTGCTGGGTATCTGGGAACTGCTCACCGCCAAGCTGGGTGTGTTGCCGGTTCCGTTCTTTGCGCCGCCCCAAGCCTTGCTGGATGTGTACGTCGAAGACTGGCCTCGACTGGCAGACAGCCTGCTGCATTCAGCGCTGTTGCTTGGTACCGGGGTGGCGCTTGGCGCGGCGACAGGTTTTATCGCCGGTGTCGCCATCGGCTGGTCTAGCAGCATCGGTTACTGGTTGCATCCGGTGCTGCGCATCCTCGGTCCGGTGCCGTCCACCGCTTTGTTGCCATTGTGTTTCTTTCTGTTCCCCACCAGTTGGAGCGCCAGCGTATTTTTGATCGCGCTGGCGACCTGGTTTCCGGTCACCGTCCTGACGTGGTCTGGCGTTGCCAGCGTGGACAAAGCTTACTACGACGTGGCGCGCACCTTGGGCGCCAAGCAGGGTTTCCTTATTTTCAAGGTGGCAATACCCGCTGCGCTGCCCCATGTATTCGTCGGTCTGTTCATGGGACTTGGTGCATCGTTTTCAACGCTGGTGGTGGCAGAGATGATGGGCGTCAAATCCGGTATTGGCTGGTATTTGCAGTGGGCTCAAGGCTGGGCGGCCTACGCCAATATGTACGCGGCACTGTTGATCATGGCGCTGGTCTGTTCGGGCCTGATCTCCGCGCTGTTCCTGATCCGTGATCACCTTTTGGCCTGGCAAAAGGGAGCCATGAAATGGTAGCGCTGGCACACTCTTCGACAACACCTGCCTCTGCAGGGCTGGCACTGCGTATCGACAATCTTAGCCACGGCTTCATCTTGGACGGACAGCGTTTGCCCGTCCTGGAACACGTCTCCCTTGAGGTTGCGCCTGGTGAGTTTGTGGCCTTGCTGGGGCCTTCAGGCTGTGGAAAATCGACACTGTTGCGTCTGGTGGCGGGGCTGGAACCTACTGACTCCGGAACGCTGCTGGCAGATGGCGTGGCCATTACCGGCCCCGACCCGAGCCGCGTTGTGGTGTTTCAGGACCCGACCCTTTATCCCTGGCGGCGTGTGTGGGACAACGTTGCGCTTGGGCTTGAAGCGCAGGGCCTTCTGAAAACCCATTCTGGAAAAATCGACGCTGCACTGGAAAAAGTCGGTCTCAGTCAGTTCTCTCGGGCCTATCCGCGCCAGTTGTCAGGTGGCATGGCGCAGCGCGTGGCTCTGGCGCGGGCGTTGGTCAATGAGCCGCGTCTGCTGATTCTTGATGAGCCTTTGGGCAAGCTGGACTCGCTGACCCGCATCACCCTGCAAAAGGAGTTGATCGACCTGTGGCAGCGCCAAGGCTATACCGCGTTGCTGGTGACCCACGATGTCGAAGAAGCCTTGCTGCTGGCCAACCGCGTCATCGTCTTCAGCGACCGGCCAGCGAGCATTGTGGCGCAGCTGACCATTGAGCGGCCTTATCCGCGTCATCGCGACGACCCGTATCTGGTGGATTTGCGCCGGGAAATCATGGGTCTTCTGGGGCTGGGCGAAAGCTGGTGATCAACCGTTATGTTCATGCATAAGCGGCAAGTGGGTTTCACGGGATCTGGGGGCGCTTTCATCTGGGGTAAATATTTCTAAATATTTCAAATGGTGTGCCGATACGTAGTACACATCTCTTTGAAAGGTTGGAACGTGATGGTCTCTATCAGCAGTGTAACTATTAACAATGCGACAGCCGCTACCAGCTTGGCTAAAACCTCGTCTACTACAACGGACACAAGCAGCGCTGCAGCGACAGCTTCTGGAAGTACAACTGCCAAAGCTACCACCAAGGCGGGCGGCACCGGTGGAAGCAGTAGCAGCACAAGCAGTAGCAGCACTGCGTCGGACACGGTAAAGCAACTGCAAAAGCAGATTGCCCAGCTGCAAAAACAACTGCAAGCCCAGATGCAGGCGGTCGCAGCGGCACAGAAAAAAAACGAGTCATCGGAAGCCAAGGCGGCTGCTGTGACTCAGGCACAGTCTCAGGTGGCGTCTACCAACAGCCAGTTGGCGACAGCTACCAGCGCCTTGATCCTGGCTTTGAAGAATGAAAGCGGCAGTACCTCGGGTTCGTTGGTCAATACCCACGCGTGATGTTCTCCCCGCAATAGACTCCAATGCCAAGGGCGCTCCAGGCCCTGTGGCAGCGGAGTGGCGTTTTCCGCCGCGCTCGCTGCTGTTGGCTTCGACGCAAGGGCATTACTGCATGCGGTTTTCCCTAGTCTAGTCCTATACCGTCTTCAGATCAGTCAATGGCTTCATAGGGCAGGCCCACATCGTTATCCGCAATGGTCTGGCGCCCTGCGGTCGAACCCATGAGGTAGTCGAGTTCGGCACTCCATCAGCCGCGCAGGCAGATTTGTGAGTATTTCTCCAGTGGGTCGGTACGGCCCTCGCCATAGACCTTGAGCAAAAATCGATACAAAGTACTCACATCGCTGGCCACCAGGCTCAGACCTTTGGCGCCTGTGGGCGGGACGATATGGGCCGCATCGCCGAGCAGGAACAGACGGCCGTATTGTTACGTGACCGTGTCCGAGAGCTCCTGCCCATCGAGCACTATGTAGCCTGGCTGGGGATCAGTGCCGCGCACCTGATGTCCAGTGTCGACGACTCTCGGGGTATTCGAGCATCTGTACAGCGAGTCCATGACCCGGGTGGTACGCAACGGCCATCCGCTGTTGGTCGATCCGCTTGCGCGTAAACGCCTGGAAGACTATCTGCGGGTGCTGCCATTGGCGGGGATGACGATTCGTAAATTCGCCGACAGTCTGTTCGTACAGGATTATCGAGAAGGCCGTTATCCATAATTATTTAGCTATGGAGAGCGCGAATTTTTTAAAATCAGATTGAACTTTATCTAGAGAGACTGGGCCATAGGTTTGTACCCAGGCGGCGCTTACCTATGGCGTCACCCACAAAAGCAAGAAAAGCGACATGTCTGATGTAGACAGCAGCCGATTTGTCATTTGGGCCGCGAGGCGCGCGCGCCCCCAAGTCCTGACGCTGGATTACGGCACTTGCGTACCGATGGGGTGGTATTTTTCTCCTGCCCGCGAAAGTGCATCTTACGTATTTGGAGATAAATTCAATTCATTTGAGTGTTCGGCTATGTATTCACAATTTCTGCGAATGATAAGATTGAGCATAAATTATGCTGATTTGAACCTACTTGAGTGATTGTTAAACATGCAGGAAACACGGACCGCTGAAGAAGCCAAAGCTTGGCTGGAACAACAAGGCAAATCTGTTCAGGCGTTTGCTCGGGAGAACAGCGTAGATCCTGCCACGACCTATCAAGTGCTGGCAGGGCGCAAGAAAGGTCTACGTGGAGAAGCGCATAAAGTCGCGGTTTTGCTGGGCATGAAAATAGGCATCATCCCTTCGCCCATCCAGAACATACCTTTTCCGGCAGTTTCAGACTCAACAGGTAACCTTTAAGTTCCATTTTTCGCCATGCCAGCTAACCAAACCAGGGTCTTGCGCACACGTACAACCCTCGATCATGGCGCGCAGTTCGTCCTCACAATTGCGTTTGCGTATCGACGACGCATTCCTTCGGTAAGGTGCTCAAAATCTCCGCCAGCTCACGCCATGGATACTGGTTGTCCGTGCTCTTTACCGTACATGTAGAAAAATGCGGGAACGCTGCCGCGCTTTCACTGGCTTTCTGGCCTTCCCCACACAGTGTACAACGCACGAAAACCCCCACCTGATGCCAGCGTCGGCCATAGTCCAAAATCTGCTTGTCCAGATCTTGCAGGCTGTCATTTTTAGGGTCGGTCGTCACAACGCCACCGCGATCTGATGACGCGCGGGATAACTTGAGCATATGACGCTCCTTCATTTAAATCAGGAAGGGCGCTGCGTTAAACCACCCTGTTACGTCACGGTAGACCCGCCACCAAGTGTGAGGTTGATATAAGTCAGTAAAGCCTGTTGAGGCGAGCGTGTCTGTATGGGGTGTCCTTCTCTAACGGGTAGTCAGCGCCAGGGTTAGGGGCTCGGTGACACGCTTGTCGATGGGGCTGCTATGGCTGTATGTGTGCATACTCCTAGAGAGACCCGAACCGAGAGATCCCCCTCAATGACCCGACCTGCCAGCGGCAAGCGCCAGCGACTCCATCCGGATGTGCTCAAGCTCGGATTGGTCAGTTTTCTCACCGACCTCAGCTCCGAAATGATTTTTTCAGTCTTTGCGATCTTCTTCACCACCGTGGCGGGCGCGTCCAGTGCTCTGCTGGGATTGATCGAGGGCCTCGCAGATTTTTCAGCCTCGTCGCTTAACTACTTAGCTGGCTGGCTGTCGGATCGCAGCGGCCGACGAAAATGTTTCACTTCTGCCGGTTATTGCTTGTCCACGCTGGCCAAGTTCATCTTGTTGACGTCGTCATCCCTTGTTGGTTTAAGCTTTTTTCGCGTCATTGAGCGGCTGGGTAAGGGCTTTCGCGGTCCGCCGCGCGATGCCTGGCTGTCATCCATCGCGGTGAAGGACACGCGAGGCTACGCGTTCGGCGTGCACAAGGCTCTCGATAAATCAGGTGCCGTGCTTGGGCCGATCGTCGCCTATGCTCTGCTGTCGTGGCAGGGGGAGTCGGCGAACACGTACAGGATGCTATTTCTAGTAGCCATGGTGCCCGCAATCATCAGTGTGGTAGTGCTTGCGCGCATTCCAGACCACCCCGTCGCTGCCCATGAGCGCGAAAGCGTGCTCCAGAATTGGCATTTGCTCAGCTCCGGTTTTAAGCGTTTTTTGTTACCCGCAGGTGTGTTTGCACTGGCCTATTTCAGCCTCGGGTTCATTTTGCTCAAGGCGCATTCGGTTGGTTTCAGTGTGACTGAAATCGTGCTGCTCTATGCCTTGTTCAATGCCCTCTGCGTGGTGACTGCTCCCCTGATAGGCCGGCTGGGCGACAGGGTGGGGCGCCGCCTGATTATTATGTTGGGGTATGCGCTCTATGCGGTTATCAACCTGTGGCTGGCACTGGCCAATAGTCGTTGGGAGATAGTGGCGGTGCTTGCCATCTACGGGCTGTTTTATGCAATTGACGAATCGCAGAGCAAGGCTTTTATCGCCGACCTCGAACCTGAGCGGCGCGCTACTGCAGTGGGAATTTACAATTTTGTAACCGGTGTGTTGTATCTGCCAGCCTCTCTAATGGCGGGGGCCTTCTGGACGATTACACCGAGCCTGGCGTTTGCCGTGGCTACAGCACTTTCTTTAGCTGCCATGATAACTTTTGCTGTGGTACGACCCGCTGCCACCGCAAAAATGACGAGAACTTGAGCTGGATCAATACAACCAACCTCTGCGGCGTCTATCGATAGGTGAGAGGTCTATGTTGGCTAAACACATTGATGGGAGATCTGAAATGCGCAAGGTTCTTGTTGCTTTTGATGGCTCGGAAGATTCGATACATGCTCTGCAGTACGTCATTGATTCTGCCCGCGAGAGTACGCGGCCCTTGGAGGTTCATGTTCTCAATGTCCAGCACGACCCGGTCATCTACGGGGACTTCACGACGGCCAACATGATTGAGGACATCAACGATAGCCTTCGGGCTAAGGCCAGGAGTGTGCTTGAAGAGGCAGTGGCTTTGCTGCAGGCGGCCGGCATCGCCCTTGAAACTCATGTGGCGCTCGGCAATGTGGCGGAGCAAGTCAATGAGGCGGTTAAACAACTGAATTGCGATACCGTGGTAATGGGCACTCGTGGCCTGGGTACTTTCAGCGGGTTGCTGCTGGGCTCGGTTGCGAACCGGGTCATTCATGAAGTATCGGTGCCGGTCATACTGGTGAAGTAGCCGAAACAGGCGGCAGGAATCATGACTGCGATGAAAGCGCTTTCTCTCTCCACCGTATACCAGTTGCTTGAGCCGGGCCCCGTTGTCCTGCTGACGACCTCCAGCGGGGGGTGTAGCAACGTCATGACCCTGTCGTGGCACATGATGGTCGAGTTCGCGCCTCCATTGGTTGCTTGCGTTGTAAGCAGCGCTGATTACAGCTTCACGGCGTTACGTGCGACCAAGGAATGCGTGATCGCCATCCCCGCGCTGGAGCTTGCACCCAAGGTGGTTGAGGTCGGCAATTGCTCTGGGCGCAATGTCGACAAATTCGCGAGGTTCGGACTCACGCCGGTGCCGGCCCGCGAAGTGGCGGCGCCTCTGATCGCGGAGTGTTTCGCCAACCTTGAATGCAGGGTGGTGGATACGCGCCTCGTGAACAAATTCAATCTGTTTGTGCTTGAGGTGCTGAGGGCTTGGACCGATCCAGCGCAGAAGGCTCCCAGGACCCTCCATCATCACGGCTATGGCAAGTTTGTGGTCGACGGTGAAACGATTATGTTGGAATCGAAAATGCCGTAGTTTCAGTGGGATTCCAATGGGCCTTCATCAAGGCGTTTTTTCAGGCGATACGCCGGGGCAGGATTGTCTGACCTCGCAATACTCAGCCCAGTCCATACCCGCCATCTCCGCAACTTCCTTGTGAACTTCCAGCCTTTGCGCTTCGAATTCCTCCGGGGATACCGCCGTCAATTGCAGCGTTAGCTCCCAGGCAAAGAGGCCCAAGCGCTCAGCCTCGGCTTCAAATGCCTGATGCAGTCGCTCATCGCGGTATTGTTTCATGGACACGCGGGCCGCTTGCGCCTCAAGCGGATTCAGGTTGTCGAGGTCGTAACGAAGGGCTGGGTGCGCGTCGAGAAATTTATCCAATGCTATCTGGTGTGGCTGTTCAGCTTGGGTCATGCGCATTCCTTCAGTGAGTGGGTGCTTACTTGACGATCAGTCTCATGCTTTTTCAGCGCCTTACGTGTGCCCCATCCCAAAGTGGGTACCTCATTAAGGATAGTTCCCTAGCCGTCTGCTCGTCATAACGTCGCTGTCACGGTGAGCTGATCCATTGATTCAGCCGGCCCCTCAATCTGATTGAACAACCTGAAGGAGGAGTGTTGACCTTGGGCTTATCAGTCTCGATGCGAGCCGAGCTCGAGTAGTAAACTCTGTTGCTTGCAAGGCGAAGCTCTGCACATATCAGGTATGCGATTTATTGTTAGTCGTGTGGATGCATTATGCCGCTACGTGATGAGTATGTGCTGATGGCGGGCTTTAGTGGCTTGTGTTCAGTCGACAGGACACCGGGGGAGGGGCGGCGCCTAAAACGGTTCAGCCCGGGCTGAAATTCGTCGTCTTTTTTGCCCTGAAAATGCCCTAAATAAACAGGCAGAAACGAAAAAGCCCCGACTTTCACAGGGAAAGTCAGGGCTTTAGCGTGTTTCTAATATGGCGGTGAGGGAGGGATTCGAACCCTTTTACTCGTACCTGTATGCCGCTGCACGCCGCTAAACACTGACGCTAGATTTAACTGTGCGGCGCATAGCGGTATGCGTAGGCGTGCATTTGGTCCTAAAACGGTCCTAGGCTTACCCAATGATGATTGGCGCGTCGGCGCGGAACCCCATCATCTGCGAAACCAGCCCGGCGAGGCTTTTGGTGTCGCTCGGAATCCATCGGCCGTAATGCTTCTTCACCATTGTGGTGTCGGTATGGCCTAGTTGTCGAGCAACCCATTCGACGGGCACGTAACTCGACAGCGCCTGGCTGGCAAATGTGTGACGGCATTGGTTCGGCCCTCGGTGCCGGACACCGACCTTTTTCAGGTGATCGGCAAACCACCTGCCAACACTTGAGGCATGCCACGGCATATGGCTTTGCCCGTTGCGAAACACAAACGTCACGTTCTCGCGCTTGATGGTGATGTTGTCGCGCTGCACGACATCGATCGCTGTCGACGCCAACTGACTGGTGATTGGGTGCTGGCGGCGTAAGTATTCAATCGCAGGATCGATAAGCTCAACCCGCCTCGCGCGACTTTTCTCCTTCGGAACTTTGTATTCCGTGTTCACCCGGGCCCGACGAACCATAATCGTGCCCGCCTCCAAATCGACATCCTCCCAGGCCAATGCAATAAGCTCTGACACTGATAGCCCAGCCCAGCAGTCGAACAGAATCATGTTGATGTCCTGCTGCCGAGTAAGTTTGATTTCGCTCAGCTTCTCGATCTCGTCCCGGGTGAATGGGTCGGCACTATCCTCGTCTGAGTCGCGCTCGATATTCTTGATGCGATCCAGTGGGTTCGACTTGATCACGCCGTCGGAAAAAGCATCGCCCCAGACACCGCGCACCACGGTAAAAATATCGTTTACCGTTTTTGGTGCCAGGCCTTTTTTCAGTAGCTGCACCTGGAACAGTTCGAAGTCGCTTTTGTTGATCTCGGCGATGCGCTGCTTGCCGAACTTCTCGGTAACGTGGTTTGCCTTGTACTGATAATTCTTGCTGGTGCTGGACGCCTTCTTGGCTAGCTGAACTTCCATCCAGCGCGCAACCCCTTCTGCGACGGTGCGTTTTGAGTCGCCCCCGGATCGCCCAGATAGCGCAATCGCCTTGGATGATTCGGGGAAGTGGGCGATGTAATCAAATCGCCCCTCCTTGATCTCGGCCAGGATGGTCCGGCGCTTGTTGTCGGCATAAGCAATCGCCGCCTTGTTGATTTTTATAAGCCCGGTCAGCGGCTCCTTGCACCGTTGTCCGTTTAGGTAGAACGAGATTCGAAGCATGTTGCCCTGTATCTCGACACCTGACGGCAACTGGTCTTTCATGGCTTCCCTTCCATCCAGGTTTCGATTGCGTTGCGACTGTAAACGACACGATTGGCCGGATCTTTGCGCCACTGCTTGCCCTCCAGCCATAGACCGCCAGAGCGATACTTGCGCGCCGCCTCGGTGCTTATGCCAAAGATAGGCATAAGCAGTTCCTGACGGAACCATGCGCCAGGGTGCGTTTGATACTCGATTTTCTGTGCAGTCGCCATAGTGATGTCCTCGAAAGATTGATTGCTGCAGATCGGAAACGTACTGCTCCATGCCGCGCGTGGCGGCAGAAGGTGGGAATTGGATTAGCGTTTCGAGCGGCTAATGATGTCGCCTGACGTTGTCTTGACGCTGCCAGCCACGACCCCGCACTCAACGTCACCAGAAATCGTGCCGACGTCGCCCTGTACGTCTCCGCAACGTACGTCTCCGCTGACTGTCTTTACTTTCCCGGCGCTGCCGGTAACTTGAATATCGCCTGCAGTCGTTTCAACTGATTCGACGCTTCCATTCACGACGACGCTGATCGGGCCAGTCAGCGTTCCGCTCTGCGTTACCCCATCGATTACGACCTTATCTCCGCTGATGCTGATGTTGCGCCCGGTAAAAGTGCGCCCGTCGATAGTGACGCTTGAGCCGCCAGTGGTAATTTTCATGCGTGTAATTCCTCGCCCGCCATTCACCGGCAGGCTGGTTGAGTTGTAAAGTTTGGGTTTACAGCTGATTAAATTCGGCGGGTGCTGCTACGGGTAGCCCTTGCTGATGCGCTTGGCGATGCCTTGAAGCGATTCGGCCATGTACCACATGGCGTTGTTGTCGCGGCGCGACACAACAAGGGACCGTGTGACGTTACGACCCATCAGGATTGCGATAACCAGGCGGATCAGAGCGGCTTCGACCTTGCGCCGGATGAAGCCTTTGCGAGGGATCATCGCCGCATCCACGTGCAGATTAGCCAGGCCATGTAGGTGAGGGCGATCATGGGGTCACCCCTGAGGCTTCTGGAATATCCTCGAACTTGTAAGTCTTGATTACGCGCTCTTCGACGCCGGAGACCTTGATGAATTTGGCCTCTTCAACCCAGGGGTAGGCGCCTGGCTCGCCGTGCTTGCCGCCGCCGCTCATTTCACAAAAGGCGAGAGCGCGACCATCGGGCAGGATGAAGGCCTTCACATCGACCTCGTAGCTGCGCTCCCAACTGTAGTGGCACCAAGACGGAACTCCAGGGGCGTCCACTGCGCTGTAACGCACCTCGTTCACCGCGTCATCGTGCGAGCTCTCATCGTAAAGCTGATCTAGATCCTCGCCGGACATGGACGCCAAATCTTCAAGCGTAACGAGGCCATTTGGCGCATCGCGCAGGCTATCGTACTTGTAGCTGAAGGCATCGATTCCGTGATGCATCACCAGCAGCTTGGCCATCTGGCTTGCAGTGAGCGTGCCCAGTGAGTGGTGGATGTTTGCATCGAGCATAGGGGTTCCTTACCGCTGTAGCGGCTGACTTTGAATTGGGGGAGGGGTTACTTGATGTTGAGGCGGGTTACTTCGTCGATGCAGTGATTGAATCCATTATCAAATGCAACTCCTACATCGGAGTCATGCTTGTCGAGTGCTCTTCGCTCTGGCAGCACCACCGCAACCGGCGCGGGCTGCTCGGCTGGATGGCGGTAGAGCGGCCCAAGTTTGGCAATATCGTCGATAGCTTCGTTATAGGCATCCATATATTCCATGTTCGCCATACGCAAAGCAGACTTGTTCCAGTCCTTCGGATACTTCTTGGCCGGTAACGCCACCGGCTCGCCCTGCCCACCCTTAAGCTGCTCTATCTCATCCTTCGCAGCCTGGAATCCCGCCGCTGAATATACGGCCTCGCTTTCAAGTCTGGTTATGGTGGCTTGCAGTTCGGCGAGTTCGGGCGGCTCGCCTCTCGCAGCTACCGCAAACGGTTCATCCATCCACTTAGGTCGCTGCCGCTCAACGACAGGGGCGGCGCTCAATACTGGCGCAGGATCTACTCCCTCAGCCTCCCAGTCGATAGGGTTTAAGTGCCAGGCACACCGATTTCCGAGCATTCCCCAAACAGTTTCGTATTCTGGCCAGTCGGACTCGACTACCACGCATTCAACCGTCGGGATACCTTCGCCATGAATGCAGTCTTTCAAGAACCCAAGTTGGCCCTCTGTTAGCTGGCTGTACTTAATAACGGCGTAACGAACTTCACGCTTGAATTCAATTTTACTGCTCATTCGCTTGCTCCCGATTCGGTGGGCTTGGTCAGGTCATTAATCGACTTGATGACGTTCAGAATGTGCTGAGACTGAGTTTCCATAGTCTGGTCTGACTTGTTTTGCTGGCAGGTCGAATCGGAATCAGCTTGCTGCCAGTAAAATTGTCCAAGGGAGAAAGACCGGCGCAAAGCACTTTCCACCATTGCAACTATTTCAGCATTGCAGACCGCATTCCGCTGCTCGGCGATGGTCAGGCTTTCCTCAAGATCTTCAGCCTTCAGGTAAAGATTGCTAATCAGTAGCTGAACGTCGGCGACCGATTTCGCGTAAATCTCCTCGCCCATGCCATCAAAGCCGGGCAACACATCCATCAGAATGTTGGTGACGCTCAGTTCCCGCAGCGCGGCCTCGCGGGCCAGTGCGGCATTTAGAACAGAGGTTCTGTGGTCAGTATCCAAAACCATGTCGTCATCCTGATAAACAATGACTGCATATGCATCGCCAGTTTCTGTCGTGCTCGAACACTGATGGCATAGCGATCCCACTCCAGACTCGCAAGCCATACTTTCCGCTTTTTCTGCGGCATCTTCCGGAGAGGTAGCCTCCACCACGAACGACGCGCTCGCATCAATCAGAACGATGCATTCGTACTTTTCCATAACGCCTTCTGGCGATGTAACTGGCTCATCACTCATAAATATCTCCAAGGCAAAGTGGGGTAGGGGGGGGGTTAGGATTCGAGTTGCCGCTGAATCCTCATGCCGAGCCATCGAACGACGGGGACGGCTTTACTGTTGCCAATAGCCTTGTAACGAGGACCGTCCGGGCATTCGCTGGCGGGTTTGTTTCGCCAGGGGATTCGCGTGTAATTGTCGGGAAAGCCTTGGAGTCGCTCGCATTCGGTGGGCGTGAGTCGGCGAACCGAACTGGCCGCAGAAACAACATTGGGGCCCAGGGCGGAATCAGTGTTGTCGACCTGCTTGCCATAGTTGCTGGTAACGGTCTGGGCGACATCACGGCAGAACAGTGCATTTTCCTGCCCGCTATTCCTGCCCAAGGCAAAGGCGAGCGAACTGCTAACGCCAGGGTCTTGCGTGCCGTGTACGACGAGCAGTCCAGCTTCGGCGTCTTGATTGGTTGCGCTGCCTGCCGCTTTGCCGTTGGCGTTAAGCGTTCCAGCGATCAAATGCCCAGCTTGAGCCTGATTGTCGTCAGCGCCGCAAGTCCCGACACCGCAGGCAGTCAGCGCCGCTACCGGCTGTACAAAGAACGTTTCGCTATCGAAGTCGAGCCGAGCATCCTTTGCAGTCAGCGTGCCGGATCGCTCGATTGAACTGCCGTTACCAGAGCCGAACGCCGGTATACCGCCAAACATACTGACCGCCGGGCCGTCTTCGCCCTCGCAATTCATGCAGCCGTAAGCGCCAAGCTCTTCGCCAAAGACGTTTCCGCATCCGCACTGGAGCGCAGGGCCGAAAGGAGCTGTTCCGGTAACGTCCGACCCCTCGCCTCGGCGCGGCGCAGAATCCCGGCGCACGCCTTCTCGCTCAAAAAGTACCTCGACGGGATCGAATCCTCTTCGAGCACTTGCGACAACGAACACACGACGGCGTCGTTGGGCCAAGCCGAAATATTGGGCGTCCAAGATCCGCCATGCGATTGTTCTTTTGGGTCCATACACACAACCAGCGTCTGCCCATCTTTTCCCTGAAGGCTGCAGTTCGCAGCCTTCCCCAGCAAGCGCACCAAGAAAGCATCCGAAGGCGTTGCCTTTATCGGAAAGGACGCCGGGGACGTTTTCCCAAACGACAATGGTTTCATCATCGCCGCGGGCGATTCGAACATGGTCAACTGCATCTGCAAGCTCCACATATTTGATGGTTAGGGCGCCGCGAGGATCAAGCATCCCTTGGCGCATGCCGGCCACGCTGAATGCCTGGCATGGCGTCCCGCCGACCAGTACATCTGGCGCTTCGATCTTTCCAGTCAGCACCAGGGCGGCAAGCTTCGTCATATCTCCGTGGTTCGGAGTGCTCGGGTAATGATGCGCAAGAACCGCTGAAGGGAAGGGCTCAATCTCAGCGAACCAGACAGGTCTCATGCCTAGCGGATGCCAGGCAGCGGTTGCGGCTTCAATGCCGCTGCAAATGCTTCCGTAGGTGATCACGGGATTTCCTATAAGGGTCAGGCGGCCTGTTCGGATTTATTCGGCACCCAGTCGGCGAACCCGACCTTTGGTGCTTTCGTCTTCGGGTTGATGATTGGCTTACCCTGGGCGTCGGTCAGAACGCTCTTTGACCTGATCCGCATATCGCGGCACTGGATTGTTTTGCGAGCCAGCTCGATGAACTGCTCGGCGTACTGTGGCGCGTCAAAGAGTGGCGACAGCTGGCGAGCCGTACCCCCCCCCCCATTATTTGGTCGGCCTTTTTCTCGACCAGGGCCAGCCACTCAGCCAGAGGGATTTGCTCGACACTACCTGGTGCCTGAAGATTCTTGCGGGTGCCTTTTGTGCGTTTTTTTTGACTCGGCCAGGGCGACGGCGCGAGTCATGCCAAACACTGCGAATGTGCTCATATTGATTTCCAGTCAGGCGCCGCCCTCCAATGACTGGATGCGACAAAAATAGGGGGGGGGGTTATTGCGTCATGTGCTGCGGAAGGTCGTCAGGATTCTTGCGCAGCTCTTCGAGGCTTTCTTGCGTAAAAGCGTGTGACACCTTTTGCGTTATCTCGAAAGGTGTCGTTATGCACTTGAGCATCTCTGCTTGCTCGTCGAAGTCTGCGGCCAGCAAGTTGCGCATCAGGTTCTGGTAAATCTCCTGCTGATTATTGAAGCCATGTGCTTTCATCAGGCGCTTGATTTCAGCCTTGAATCCACCAGCTACTTCAACTTGAATTTTCTCCACCTCGTTGGCCGCATCCTCTGCCGCCTTCTTGGCTCGCTTTTTCTGCTGCTTCAGCGCCTCTGCTGATGGTGCTTCTACTGCCATTTCAACCTCCTACCCATTCCAGCGAGTGCGATACAGCACGATGTCGCGGGCCGTTGATATGCCGCAGCTGAATATTCGCGCCAGCCGGGCGTAGCTGAATTTCTCGGCTTCGTACCTCTTGCGCATTTCCTTGACCTGCTCACTGGTGAGCTTTGCTGCATGGTGAGAGATTCCGCACCGGTGGTGCGTGTGGTTTCTGGTTATCGACACGCGCTAACTCCTCTATCCCACTGGCCGGTATTGCCAGCCATGTCTGTCGTTTGCGTTGCCGGACCTTTGTGTTTAGGCGCTTCAACGCTGTTTCCCGATTTCCGAAAGTAACACTCGGTACTTCGCGGAGATCTGCTCAACTTGAGGCGTCGTCAGCTTTATGCCGAGCTCGCGCAGCTTATTGCGCACCTGAATGGGCGTCCGGCGAATCACGCCAAGGTCGGTCGATAGCGCTGCATGGTCCCGAATGAGGTCCGCGTAAGTCGCTTCTAGGCGTTCGAATTCTCGGCGCGCATCCTTTCGGCGGGTGATCGCGGTATTCCACATGCTCGGCCCTATCTGCTTGGTTTCGCCTTGGACGCATGGCTTTATCGATCCACCAGAAAGAAGGAAGGCCGCTTTCGCGACCTCCAGTTGTGATTGGCGCTGAGCGCCTTCTTGGATAAGTGGGTCCATGTCAGGCAGCTCGCGCAAAAGTCAGGCGCTTATGGATTTCACGAACGCGCTCAACGTCACCCGCGCAGTACTTGGCAACATCATCAATACGGCCGGATTTCACAAACTCCCAAACCTTGCTGCCGTCGATCTCATCATCGATCTCGCTACCCTTTGTTGCGATACCGAACACCTTACAGAGCTTGTCCAGGCTTACCGTGCCACGCGCCCCGGCCCAGGCCGTCATGGTGTCGAACACTTCCGAGCCCCATGGCTTGGCATCAAACGGGATGCAGGCTGGCGGGCGAATGCCCAGCATCACGGCGCGCTGGAAGATGAAGCGAAGGTCGAAGTTCAGGACGTTGTGCCCAATGAACACCGGCTTACCGGCTTGGCGAGTACCGCCCGCCAGTTCCCGTCCGCCAGCCTCATCGATTGCGCTGAACAGGCCAAAAAGGATTTCGCGCTCGCTGCTAGGCCAGTCTTTGCCGTAGAAGGTGATTGGGGCTTCGTCGCCGATAGCGATAGACGCAACGACGATATGCCCGAATGCGCCGTCGAAGCTGGTTTTCAGCCATGCCTCGTCGACCAGCGCCGGCTTTTCGTTCATCTCCCAGGCAGCAATCGTTTCCGGCTTCTTGTAGTTGCCCGGCGCGCTAATGCGCTCGGCAAGAATCTCCTTGATGCCTAGCGCTTGTCCGGGAATGGTTTCAATGTCCAGGTAGATGTTCATGCTTTGCTCCAAAAGAAAGGGCGCTCAATAGCGCCCATGGGGAGTAGTGGTCGGTTATCAATCGAACGGGATGTTGTCCCAGTCGGCCGGTGGCGCTGAGTCGTCATTTCCGCCCGTGTAGCTGCCGCCCGTGCTCGCTACCTGGCCCTTCGGCCGACGATCAACGACCGGCTTCTTCATGACTTGTTGAACCATTTTTTCCAGCTTTGCGGGCTGAGGATTACGGGTATCGAGGATTTCGGAGGCGGTCTTTTCTGACTCGGCGCTGAATGGAGCAAAGATGGTCGGGCGCTCAAGCCCGGTAGTGCTGTTTTTTTCGATCTCCATTTGAAGTAGAAGACCAATTGGTTTACCTACCAACTCAGGAAAGCTTGGGACGCTCAATTTGATGCGCTGACCTGCATCCTTGTCCCACTTCTCGATCTCCATCGGACGCGGTGCGGCAACTGTACGAAGCTGCATGCATGCCATGATGGCGTTCAGCGTTGCGTGCCCGCCATCGTTCTTGGTTCCATGCTGGTATGACAGATTCAGATAGAACTGCGCCTCAGCGCCCTCGCGAGTCTTGTAGGTGAAGCCGATACCGGTAGATCCTGTTTCGGACTTCTCCATGTACTCGGCCCGAGTGAAGGCGCCGATGTACTTGCCGGCCTCGTCGATGAATGCAGATTTGTTGTCGGCTGAGCGTGCGGCGTTTGCGTCGAGATTGAACATTGAGCAGGTTCCTTATGCGGCGATAGGGGTTTGAATTTCGTAGTAGGCGCAGATCACTGAATCAACTGCGGCCAGGTCGTTATCGATCATGTCGTCGAACATTCCCATCGGGGCCTTGGTCGTGTCAGATCCGTTATTGCGTGTTGCGAAGTAGTTCTTCCCATCCTGAACTACGGCGCGCAGCACGATGGTTACCATGCCTTCCAGCGTGATTTTGTCGTCAAGCATCTTTCCGACGGTCTTCATCTTGATTTGCCCGGTCTCGCTTTCCTCGGTATGACTGAGGATGTAGACCCGAACATCGTCCGGCAGCTTTAGAAGGGCATCGAACACATCCCAGGTGTGCCGGCCGATGTCGTTGAACTTGTCGTAGCCCTTTTCCTGGCTTCGGCGCATGAACTCGTTGGCAAGTACGTACTGGTAATCGTCGATCACGATTACCTTGCGCTTAGTGTTCTGTGATGCGTGGATGATCCTGGCGTGGTCATCGGTAACCAGCGGCTTCCAGGTATTGGAGCCAGGGAAGGGGAGCGGCTTCTTAATGACCTGAATCAGCGCCACCTCTGCCGGTTTAAAGTTGCGCAGCGACGTTGATTTGCCGCTGCCTGACTTGCCGAGAATCAATGAAAGTGTCGACATGGCTACCTCGTTACTGCGGTTGGTTATCCCATTGCCGCTCAATCCGGGCGGCCTCGGCTTCGTACTCTTTGCGCTGATCGCCATCGAACTGTTCGGGCGAGAATGCGCCGACCTTCATCCAGTCAAGCTGGGCGGCCAGTTGCGGCGATGCGTTCATGGATGCCTCAATAAGCGATGGTGACGCCGGGGATAACGCGGGTGGCGATCAGGATTACGGCTTGCTTTGCTGCACCCTCGGTCATGCCGCCAGCAACAAATGCGTCTAGAGCTGCGCGATTGATCTTTGCCTTGTGCGCCTTATCTGCCTCGCGAGCATCCTGCTGGCGAATGATTTCGTCAGCGGCGGCGTTTTGCTGCTTGATTAGATCGAGCCGCGCTTGCTCGACTGCCTGAGCCTGGCGCTGAATGGCTGCCAGTCGATCTTGCTCGGCGCGCTCAGTGGTTTCTGCATGACGGCGCTCATCGTCAGCTTTCTGCTGGGCTGCACGCTGCTCGGCGGCCAACTGATCAGCCTTGGCCTGCGCTGCCTGACGCTCAGCCTGTTCGGCTTGCAGCTTCAGTTGCAGGGCCTGATTGGCAGCGACCGCTTCAGCATCGCGAGCCTTCTGATCAGCATCACGCTGAGCTTGTGCGGCCTGATCTATCAGCGCCTGCTCACGCTTGGCGGCAGCGTCACGTTCGGCCTGTGCTACCTCAGTGGCCTCACGCCGGGCCTTCTCTACAGCGGCGCGGGCAATCTCTGCATCGCGCTCTTGCTGGTCCCGAATAGCCTGCTCGGAGTTGAACTTGGCGATTGCAGCCAGTTCCGCTTCGTGCTTGGTTCGCGCTGCTAGTGCCAGCCGGAGCTTCGTGACGACCGCATCCTTTGTACGCGCTGCATCTGCCTCGAATTCTTCCCACAACTTACTGATCACGACCGCCTCTGCCGCTTCAAGCAGAAGGGTCAGCGCCTCTGCGGAGCGATCATCTAGATTGGCAGATAGCACGCTGATGGTATCGATAGCATCGTTGTGGTCATCGATACGCTTGTCTTCGGCAGCCTGCCAATCATCCAGCGGCTTGCGGACCTCATCTCTGAGCGCATCCATTTCAGCGCCGAACACTCTAAGTTCCGCCTCGATTGGTGTTGTCATCTCTTTGAGGCGCTTGAGGTAGGCTCGACCAGCTTTGTCGACTGCTGTTTTGGATCGGGCAACCTCGGCAGCCAAATGCGCGATGCGCTTACGACCTTTAAGGGTAGAAAGTTCAGGCGCCTCATCTACGATGGACTGGCGCGCTATTTCTACATAACGATGCAAGCTGTTGTGGCCGTAAATCGCGGGCGCGTTATCTGCGCTGATGTCATCGATGGTGATGACTTGCTGTGTCGCGGACATAAGGGCTCCATGCCGCGATGAGCGCAGCCTTGAAATTTAGTTATTGGGTGATCAGAGTTCGGCTTAGTCAGGCGGAAATGGCTAGTACTGCAGAGTAATACGGCGGCGCGTTGGGCCGTATGCCATTTCCCAGCGCTGTGTCCGACGCTGATGCTCAGTTGCATCTATCCCCGGATATACCTCTTCGCCGCATCGCGGGCAGTTGGCCTGATTGTCGCAAATGGCCGTCTCGCAGCAACGGGTGAATATTGTGCTATTGGTCGGCGAGCAGAGAAATACGCTTTTCATCCCGCCACCTCGCAAGACCAGCGCCCATTCTCTCGGCTAGGCTGCTTGATCCACTTCACATCGGCCAAATACAAGAAGCCCCGATTTCTCAGGGCTTCGGCGATTCCTTCAAATGTTCCAGCAATGATGCTCATCCGTACCTCCGCATTTTTTCCAGCAAGGCCATCGTGTTGCGGGACTGGATAAACATCAGGCACTGGCCGTAGCGCTTATGCTCCAGGCAGTCGATGGCGCCGAGGGCGTAGGCCATCTCTACCGCCATGGACGTTTCTGAGTGCAGGCTGATGTCATCGCCGCTCGCAATCAACTTGTCGATCCGCGAGTCGATCATGCCCACTGCTGTGTCGTGCCGGCTCATGGTTGAGCTCCTATTGGTGGGCAGATCGTTTCCATCTGCGCTATCGCTGATTTGATTCGGGCAGATCGGCCTTCCAGCGCCTGCTCTGCATTTCGTTTGCATAAGGCAGCCCACTCGGCATCGCCACTCTCGTCCATATCGCTGCCGCCAGAGCTAGGCGAGTACCGCCACCATTCAACCCAGCCTGTATGCATTGCATGGTTCATGACTGCCTCCTGAGGCGGTTATTCTGTGGGTGTTAGTCAGTGCAGGAGCGGCGCTGGCCGCAGGAGTGACGACCCTTGCAGGCGGCCGGCGAATAGCAAAAAGAAGGGCAGACGCCAAACTTCGGATCGACGTACTTGTTGATGCGGGGATTTGCCGGGTAAGGGATGACATCGCAGGTGAGTGTTGGAGTACCGCGATCAGCTTCGCCAATTACCTTCGCCTCTTCTTCGGACGGAGCCTCGACACATCCAGCGGGCTTGCCTTGAAACGTGAGCCAGAACGTTTGCATAACTCTCTCCATTCACTGATTACCAAATCCATTCGTCCAGCCCTCAGCCGCTCGCTGTCTGCCGTTGGGCGCAAGGGGAGGACTGGCGTAATGGATTCGAAAAAAAAAGGGGGGGGGGTGCAAGCGCCGGAGCTGCCCGGATGCATCTGGACTGACCACTGTTCAGTTGAGTAGTGGTCCCGGATTCGCTTGCGGTGGTGCGGGGCGATGCAGATGTCCGGTGCTGATCTCCGGGTTGAGAGTCATGCCGCGGTCAGCGTCTTTCGACTACCGCAATATCAGTTATTACGAGCCGGTACCGCGAGGGCATAAAATAGTACTTAGCCGGTCAGCGCTCACTCTCGGAACTGTTAGTTTTTAAACCTGCCCGTCAGCCCAGGCCTTCATCTGCATCGGAGGTAGTCTTCAGTGCTGTGGCCAGGCCCGCCTTTCGGTCCAAGGCGCTGCACGGGCTAATTACCCTGTGCTCTTCCTTTGTTCCCGAACCCCGCCGCATGTGTCGGCCAATCGGCCCGCGGGGCATTACCTTACAGCTCGACGCCCTTAGACCCTTTCGGGACTGAAGACCACCTCCGATACAGCCTGCCGAAACAGGTGATCGGCACTCTTGCCCATAGGGCGGTTATGCGGTGGCTTTGAGGATGGCGGCGCGAGCATCGAACATCGCGTAGTAAAGGCGATGATAAATTGCGCAGCTTGGGTCTTCGTGATCATCACCGCCACGCTCTTCAATGCCGTCGATACAGCCGCTATAGTTGCTGGCTATCTGCTCACAGTCTTGAGCAACAGCTGCAAGCTTTGTCATTCCTTTCAGCAGTTCGTCACGCTCAGACGTAAGCGCCTTGATTTTGTCCTTTGCCGCAAGGTGAGCCATGTACAGCGCGCCCTGTTCCTTGCGGGTCATGCTCATCGAAACAGTTACTTCACTCATATCCCTTACCCCTCTATTCGTGAATGGCTGCCGGGTGAGCGGCGATGATGGTTAGTCGTAAAGGTCGTAGCTGAATTCATCTTCGTAGCAGTCGACAACGATTTTTGCTTTGCCGAAATACAAGGCTGCAATCATCTTTTCCCACTTGCTACGCATGGTGAAATTCTTGCCGATGTTTTCACCGTCGAGCTTGGCGGCATAAACCCGGCCGACTTGCCGACCCTTCTCATCCTTGTCTGCGCCGCGCTTGTCGAAAGTGATGTGGATGGCGTTTTCCAGGCTGAACTCGCTGCGTTCGCTGCTGCATCCATAGCCGGAACTTGATTCTTCCTTTGGTGTTTTATCGAAGTAGATATGCAGTCCGCCATATTCAGACTCTTGCAGGCGGATATCTGGGCACCGCCACTGATTTTCCACGGCATCCTCTTTATGCTCATCAACAAAGCTTTGGAGTAGGTCGCTGAGCTGGATTACTGCGGGCATCTGCTCGCCTTCCAGCACCTCGGCAATCGCCTCGCTGGCACGGCGCACCATATCGGCCTCGACACCGCTGTTTTCCCACTTGTCACGCAAGGCGCTGGCGATCAGCGCGTTGTATTTGGTCAGCTCAAACACTTCGCTGATGTTTGCGGGCAGCGCGGCTTTCACAGCCTCTTTCACTGCCTCGCCCAGCCCGTTGTATTTTCCGAAAGCGTCCTTGATCACCTCAGTGAACATCTTGTCGACGTGCTCGTCGATGATTGCGGCCGGACGATCGCTATCTGAGAACAGCGAAACGCGCTCAATCAGAAGCGCCTGTAAAGTCTGCTGGGTCATGTCGTACTCCTTGTAGGTATCCGTTAATTTCCAATACAGCCAGTTGCCTAGCTGCATGAGAAATGTTCGGTCTTACCGCTTCCAACACCGAACCTCATGGAAGCTCGTACTCATTGTCAGCAGCAGTGTTTTAAAGCCGGATTCGATCATTTCAGCCTGATACTGAGCGGCTTGATTGAGGGTATTGAAGGTTGTGGTCATGGTCTTACTCCAGTGATTTCCCGAAAGCGCCCGATACAGGCGCTGACGTGGAGATGTTTGGTGTTAGTTGTGTGCGGCGGGGTCTTTGATGTGCCTGTCGAACAATTTCTTGTGTCGTCGAGCGAAGCGAGTTAGTCGAGCAATCAGATATAGGCAGATTGCACAGAGCGTGACGGGGTAGATAAAGACCAGAAACGTTATCAGGACAGGCGCAAACACTAGCGCTAGAAGCGGGAAGAAGAAGGCGCGCTCACCGTCCGATCTCTGATCGCCTTTCTTATAGCGAAAAATCCAGTCGCCCGACTTCCAGCCCATTTTTGTCATTCCGCGCAAGATCAGCGGGTTGTCTTTCGGCGCCTCGCTGTCATCAATCCAAGCCCAAATCCCAGCCCACAACCCGCTGCACAAATAAGCAGCGAACCAGAGCACACCAAGACCGAAGCCAAGAACACCAGAAACCCCAAATATTTGAGCCCACTCAATTTGCATACCTCGCACCTCTACGTTCGTTCGATTTTCCGGATACCCCTGTCTCCAAGGGCATCGAGGAAATCTGTAGGTCTTACTCAGCCAACCTTGCGTGCCGAATTACCGGTCACGGAAGCAGGCTGTGTTGCGTGCTGATCCCCGATCACCATCTGCACGAAAAGAGCTCTGCGCGTCGGGGGCTACGTCTTCATGTTGTTAAAGAGCGGTCGGTCCTTATGAGGGCCTATCGCTGCTTCGGTGGTTTGTCGCTGCGATGGGTGAACAATACCAATGGCATTAATATCAGTCAATACCGTTGGCAATATTATTTTTGAGTAGGCGTAAAAAAGCCCGCTCAGTGGCGGGCTCATGGATCAGATTAGGCGGAGAGGGGCGAATCGCAGGCAATAAAAAGCCCGGTGGTTGGCCGGGCTCTTCAATCTCTGGAAATCAACTTGCGCTGAATAGCTTTGTGAGGCCAAACGTGATCGCGCAGGCTAGACCAGTCATTGCAATCGCAGTTGCGATGCACCACTTGAGCATACTCAGCTCTGTGTTCGCTAGATCAGCCTTGGTCGCGCTGTGCTTATCTATAGACTCAACCTTGATTAAAATCAGATTTAGCTTCTCTCTGATATCCGGGAGAGATTTCTCGAGTGCCGCTACGCGCGCTTCCATATCACCACCTCCGCCATTGCCTCCATTATGGTTGCCTTCGGAAGATTTGTCAGCGACACCCTTAGATGGAAAGTGAAACAAGTTATCGCTCATTTTTCACCTTCGTCTTTTTTGTAAACGTATTTCCATACAAATGATGCGCCTATGAATCGACTTGATCCGCAGTTTCCACAAATCATCTGGAAAAACCAATCTGCCGTCCTAGGGTCTCGAGCGCTCGGCATCATCAGAATTTCGGGGCGATCATTGTACTGAGGAATATCCCACATATCCGCCCCGCATGCTGTGCACGGCAAATTACATTTCTTGGCAACGATGTAGTTCGTGAAATCCTCAGGCGTGATTTTTTCCACCTGAGCTGATCGCTCGACGTCGATGCCAATTTCGTTATCTGCCACTGAATTGCTCTCCCGGTTTAAAAATTACAAATCCCCGTCGCGCCAGATCGGCTACCAGAGCACTGATGACCAGAAGACACGACCAAGCACATAGATCTCCTTCTCCACCATGGCTTGCGTATCGTATTCCTCATCCTGATGCTCATCACGGTTGTAGCTGCGCATCCGGATACCGCCACCAGGTAGCCGATAAAGCATCTTCACTCGAAGCTGGCCGCCGTGATCGATGGCGTACATTTTCCCGTCGGTGATCGAGGTAGTACCCTGGTCAATACCGACAGTGCAGCCATTAGGTAAAACTGGCTCCATGCTGTTGCCGCTAACGGTAACGCACACTGCATCGGAAGGCTGCACGCCTTGACGCCGCATCGTGATCTTACCCAGGCGAAGCTTTTGCCTGTGCGACTGCTGGACTGCGGTCTTTCCGCCGCCCGCCGACAGCTCTACTTCCTTGAGAAACGGCACATATACCTCATCATCATCGAGCGGGGTCTCATCATCCCATACGTCAATGGGGCCGAGGAGTACCGCATTCGTCAAATCCCTTCTGGTTGACGAGGAGCTGCACGCCATCAACTCAATCTCTTCAGCGAGGCGCTCGCTAAACGCCGAAACCTCGACACCCAGAATTCGAGCGAACGCAGCCGCCACCTGAGCATTCAGTGGATTTACGCCATTCAAGTAATGGCTGACGGAGCTCTGATTCATATCAAGGGCGTGCGCAAGCTTTTCCTGAGTCAGACCCAGTTCCTGCTTTCGCGAATTAAAGAGCGCCTTCAGTCGAAGGCATTCCTCTTTTTTGTCGGGCATTAAAGGTTTTTTACTCATACCTAAATGTTATTCCTTCCGGTAATAATGCAACAAATGCCATAGGTATTTACTTTTAAAAATGCCATAGGTAATATTCAGGCATGAGAAACCACGGAGGCACCTATGAGCCGGATACACATCAAGCAATTCGCTATCGATAAGGGGCAAGCCGAGGCGTCCCGACTGCTCGGAATGACCCAGGGCGGACTCAGCAAAGCGATTCGCGTAGGCCGCGACATCTACGTAACTAAACAACCTGACGGCAGTTATACCGCCGAAGAAGTGCGGCCCTTTCCCACGCAAGCGATCGACAAAAGATCCGCAGCCTAAATAACTCCACCAAAGCAAGGAGCAACCCATGTTCGAGTGTGAATCCCATAAGCGTAGCGAGGTCAGCAAGGTGCGATATCGCCCGGATGAGATGTGTCAGCTACGCCGTGAAGCGGCCTTGGCCGGCATGCAACTGGCCACCTACATCAGAAAGCTTTCGATGCTTGGCCGAGAACTTGGCGCTGCCGACGTTATTCGCCAAATGAACGGCTTCGAAGATTCAGTACAGGAACAGGAACAGCATAAATCGGCCTGAAGGCCCTTTGGAGGGTCAAGTGTCCGAAAACTACTTCGACTGCCTGGTAGTTGGGGCTCAAGACGAGGTTAGACAGCTCGCTGTAGACCTTGGATGGAGTCTTGATCAGGCAGCACGTCAGTACCTGCAAACGGCCAGCTCAATGGCAGCCATACGCAGCGTTGAACGAATGAGCCAGAAGGCCCCTGTACTGGCAATGGTGCGAGGGATGTCCCCTAAAAAGGGCCTCGATAGTGGCTGAACCCGAATTTTTGACAATAAAAAGCCGGGGTAGTGACCCGGCCTTTTGAATACAACTTGATGAGGTCGATTATATGCAAACCCAGACACATAGCAATACCCCTAACCAATCCGCGACACGTTTTCTGCAAACGCAAAACGTGTCGCGGGCTGTTTCTATGAGCAGTCGAGAGATCGCCGAGCTTGCCGGAAAGGACCATAAGAACGTCATTCGTGACATTCGTGACATGCTGGCCGAGCTTGAAAAAGATGGCTCAGTTTTGAGCCATCAGTTTAGCGAGTCGCAAGACCGTCGCGGCTACACGACAAAATTCGATCTTGACCGGGATCTTACCGAAACGCTGATCACCGGCTACAGCATCACCCTTCGTCATAGAGTGATCGTGAGGCTGCGCGAGCTTGAATCTGCCGTTGCTGAGATCGCGGAATCCAAAGCATCCCGCAGTCGTGCCAGACTTGAAGCTCCATTCCTGTCCAATGCCATCAAGATTCAGCGCATCGCCGTCGGCAAGGAGCTTGCCCCTCACATCTTCAGCAATGAATTCGACCTAATCAATCGTACCGTTCTCGGGATGTCCTCAAAGCAGTACCGGGCGGCTCACGGCCTAGCCGCCAACGAACCTATACGTGACAGCCTGACACCCTGCCAAATCTTCGCTATCGAGCACATGCAGCGCCTCAACTCATCGCTAATCGACATCGGCCTTCCCTTTGATCAGCGCAAAGGGAAGCTGTGCCAAGTGTTCGTTCTCCAGCATCAGCGCGCACTGATTAGCGAGACGATGAGGATTGAAGCATGAGCACTCTAGAGATCGTCGGCCTGCGCGCCATTGAATACACGAAAGCCATCAGCGCCCTGCGTTCTGCAAAGAATGACCTGCTGATCCGGATGTCCTTGTTCGACAAGACCTTCAATGGTCATGCGCGAGTAACTCGCGAAAGCCCTATGTACGAGCAACTGGAAGTCTTCTGCTTTGACCAATTCAAGGCAAAGGACGCCGCCCGAAATAGCGCAAACAACGCGAAGAGGCGGCTGGTGAATGCGGCCCTTAAGTATCAACAGGAGGCCGCATGATGGCCAGATCCAGAAACATCAAGCCGGGGTTCTTCTCGAACGAGCACCTGGCCGAACTCGACTTTGCAACGCGCCTTCTTTTCATTGGCATGTGGACCGAGGCTGACCGTGAAGGCCGGATGGAAGATCGTCCTCGTCGGTTAAAAATGGCGCTGTTCCCGGCTGACAGTGTGGATATGGATTTCATGCTCGATGAGCTTGCGGCCCTCGGCTTCATCGCCCGCTATGAAGTTGACGGCTTGCGTGCAATCCAGATTGTTAACTGGGCCAAGCACCAGAACCCACACCTTAAGGAGACCAAGAGCACTATCCCTGAAATGCCCGTAGTAGAGCCTTGCCCGGTAAAGGTTGGTGCTAGCACCATACAAGCACCAGACAAGAACAGTTCTATCCCGGCTGATTCCCTCTTCCTTGATTCCCTCTCTCTTGATTCCGGATTCCTGATTCCCTCTTCCGGGATTCAAGATCAAGAACTCTTGCCGATCGCTGAAGCTCAGGCGGCGCCATCGAACATCCAGGTCCTGAAGCCAAAGCCTCAGCGGACCAAGACTGATGCGCAGCTCGCCAATGCCGAGACGTGGGCCCATTACTCGAACGCCTACTTCGACCGCTACGGCGCCGAGCCTGTACGCAATGCCAAGGTCAATGGGCAGGTTGCTCAACTGGTCGCTCGCCTTGGTGCCAGCGAGGCTCCACACGTTGCTGCGTTCTACGTCTCGATCAACGACTCGTTCTTCATCCGCGCATCGCATGAGTTCGGCTTACTGGTCGCTCGCGCCGAAGGCATCCGTACTCAGTGGGTTACCGGGCGCCAAGTCAACTCAGTGACCGCCCGTCAGATGGAAAACACCCAGGCCAACATGAGTGCGGCGGAAGAAGCCAAGGCGATGATTTTGAACGGGGGTACGCAGAATGCTTTCCTCCGCCGATAAGCTGGGCCTCGTCGATGCCTTGTGCGCTACAGCTGAATCTATGGGCTCGACACTGAGCGCCACGGCTGCCGCGATGATGGCTAGTGACCTTGAGCAATTCAGCGTCAACGACCTAATCGATGCCTTGCAGTCCTGCCGACGTGAAGTGTCTGGACGCCTCACGCTGGCAGCGATCATTCAGCGCGCCGCCGCAGCCGATGGCCGTCCCGGAAAGGACGAAGCATGGGCCATCGCCATGACGACCAACGATGAATACGAGACGGTGGTGCTCACAGACGAGATACAGCTCGCTCTAGCAGCCGCTAAGCCGGTTTTAGACGCTGGCGACAAGATCGGTGCGCGTATGTCGTTCATTAGCGCCTACGAGCGTCTGGTGAGCCAGGCGCGTGAAGACCACAAGGACGTCAACTGGCATGTTTCGGTTGGATTTGACGCCAATCGTCGCGTCGAAGCCATCACCAAAGCCGTGCAGATGCAGCGCATCCCACAAGAGCGCGGGCAAATCTATCTGGCCGACCTGAGAGTTTCGCCAGTTACCGAAAACGGCCGCGCACTTGCCGGGCTGATCACTGGTGACGTAACCCGCCCAAGCGCTGACGTTCGCGGAAAACTCCAGGCCGTGAAGGACAGCATGGCGCAGATGCGAGCCGCCACCGCCGAGCGAAAAATCGAACTCAAGATCGAAGCCGCCAATGATTTGGCCGACCGTCGCGCACTGATGATTCGTCAGGCCGAAGAGTTACAAGCGAAAAGGAATGCGTCATGACCCCCGCCCAAAAATCCAAAGTCTCCGAACTCCAGCTCCAAGGCTTCTCAATCACTGCCAAGCACAAGGACTTCATACAGGTTGAGAAGGGTGCAGATAGGCGCCTGGTGCGGACTGATGGGAGTCAGAAGCGGGCGAGTGGGAAGGGGGTATCGAAATGAGCGACGAAATCGACTTCGCCCAAACCCGCATCGAAACCGAACTGGCATCAAAGCTCGCTGCTCGGGTGATTTATACCGGCCAGAGCGCCCATGAGTGCGAGTGCGGCGATGAGATCCCCGAGGCGCGGCGTGTAGCTGTACCGGGTGTTCAGACGTGCGTAGCGTGTGCTGAAAGAGCTGCGCTGGCAAAGCAGGGAGTGCGGAGAGCATGAGTGATTATTCGGAATTGAAGGCGCTGGCAGGAGCGGAAGCCTTGAGCGAATCGCCGCGGCGCCGCGTAAGCAAGGCTGAGTACGATCAGGCGTTTCAGGACTTCCTGGAAGAGGCAACGCCTGCTGCGGTGCTGGCCCTGATCGCCGAGAACGAACGGCTCAAACGCGAAGAAAGTAACGATGCAACCGCTTACAAGGCAGCGATTGATCGGCAGGAAGAGCTGCGAATAGAGCGCGACCAGTTCAAGGCCGACCTAAAGATCGCTAACAACGCATGCTTCCTGAGCATCGCCGAGAACAAAAAGCTCAAATTCGAGCGCGATCAGTTCGCAGCCGAAATCGACGAAGACAAGCTGCACTTTCAGGCTATGGGTAAGGCGCTTGAGTGGGCGGTGACCGAGCGGAACAAGCTCAAGGCTGAACTATTCGAAGAATCAATGATGTCAGAGTGCATGCGTCAGTTCCGAGCTGACATGATCGAATCTGGTGTTGTTGGCGAGTCCTGCCCGCCGATGATGATGACTGAGGGTGTGAGCGGATATATCGGCAAGCTCAAGGCTGAGTGCGAAGGGTTGCGGAATGCGCTGACTGCTTCGCGCGACTTCGTCATGCATGAGGCAGAGGTTCGCGGCTTCCTCGATGAGCATGACAAGGTTTCGCGCCGGCACCCCAAGCGCAAGGAGCTGATCGATTCCATCGACGCCGCCATGGGCAAGGGAGAGCGGTCATGAGTCGTCGACTGCACCCGTACAGCATCGGGGTTGGATTCGCGCAACTGATCCAGCTTACCGGGCAGGTCCAGGATAGCGATCCTTTTGCGCGCCGCCCTAGATCCAAGGGCGAGAAGGCCAGAAACCGGAAAAATCGGGGCGGCCGATCATGAGCGAGAAAATATCCGTCAACTGCCAAGCCAAACTCACTGAGGCGATTACCAGCCTGACCGCCATGTACCGCGACAAGAAGTTCGTCGTCGTCTCTCTGCGCCCCGGCAAGGACCGCACGCTCGATCAAAACGCGCTGTGGTTCGCTTTCTACAAGCGCATCTCCCAAATGACGCAGATCGGTGACGCCAGCGAATCCCGCAAGTACTGCAAGCTTCACTACGGCGTTCAGATCCTGATCAACGAGGACGAGGATTACCGGGCGGCATGGCACCGGACCACCAAGCACCTAACTTACGAGGAAAAGCTCGACCTGATGGGTGATTGCAAGCTGCTAGGGCCGGACGGCTTTCCGGTCACCAGTCTGTTCAATCGAGCCCAGGGCATCGCTTACACGGATCGCATCGTTGCTGACTTCGTGGGCAAGGGCGTGTTTTTCGGGGATTTGCTTGGGGAGCAGGCGGCATGACTATTTTCGCAGAGGCCCTCATTCGGGTCGCAATCAGCCTCGTAATTTTGTCTGAGTGCGCTTATCAGATGCCGGTTACTCCGGCTGAGTTTCAGATGGGGGTGGGGTTGTGAGTGCAGATCAGGATCTCATCGCTGCGGTGATCATCGGCTACATGGCCGGATTCGTCATAACCATCCTCTCGGTGAGCGAAGTCACGGCTCTGGGCCGTAGAGCATTTTTCTGGCCTGCGTTCTGGGTGTATCTCATCGCTGAGTGCGTGGTTTCTGTCTGGCAGGAGTATCGACGATGAGCGGATATCTCATAAAAAACACGGCCGGGGCGGTTGATCGCTTTCACGTTTACCGTCCAGGCGAGACTGCTCCAGCGTTCATGCTGCCGACGGTTTCCGAGGCGCTGGACATCGTAGAGCTGGATCGTGCCCAGCCAGTGCCGCTGAATCGCTGCGTGGGATGCGTAGAGGGGGAATGCCCATGCTTGCCTCAGTGAGGGTGCGGAAGGCCAAGAAGTGCGCTCACTGCTCGGTAGAGTTCATGCCGTTCAGGACTACGCAGAAGGTTTGCAGCCCAGCCTGCGCCCTCGCATCCGCACCAGTGAATCAGGTCAAGGCCCGCAAGGCTCTGGCTGACGTAGAGCGCAAGGAAATCAAGGTTCGCAAGGAGAAGCTGAAGAGCAGGGCGGATCACCTCAAGGATACTCAGGTCGCATTCAACGCCTGGGTTCGTGCGCGCGATGCGCTGCTCCCGTGTGTCAGCTGTGGTCGCCACCACCAGGGCAAATATGACGCCGGGCACTACCGCACAGTCGGGAGTAATCCCGCGTTGCGCTTCGATCCGCTGAATTGCCATCGCCAGTGCTCGCCGTGCAATACCAGACTGTCTGGGAATCTCGTCAACTACCGAGTCGAGCTGGTGCGGCGGATCGGCACTGATCAGGTTGAATGGCTGGAAGGCCCGCACGAGCCGAAGAAGTACGCTGTTGAAGAGTTGAAAGCGATGACGGCCGATTACCGGGCAAGAGTTCGAGGCCTGAAAAACGCGGCAAATTAATAACCCTTGGAGTGTCCGCCATGCCCGAGCAAATGACATTTGAGTTGCCGAGCCAGCTAGTCCGGCCACGTCTTCGCATCGTACCTCGGGAGCGGGCCGATTTAGGGCCTCAGCCAGAACAGCTATGGATTGATTTCACGGTACCTGTTTTGGCTATGGTCATTCGGATACCGCGTCATCCGATACGCAGCACGATTTGCGCCGGCGCCACGCTGATCACCAGGGACGGGATAACGCTCCCGGCTGCGGAATGGGCCGCCCGGCTTGGGCTGAAATGGCAGACGGTGAAAATGCGCAGGCTGCGCGGGGATAACTGGTCAGATGCGCTGGCCCCAGAGTTGAGGCGCAGCACCTTTATGTCAGGCTGGAAGCTGCACGGTTAACGCCAGACGTGTAGCACCTTATCGCCATGGCCTTCGGCGGCGGCCCGGCGCTTCAGTTCCTGCACCAGCACCAGCATCCGCTCGATGCCCTCGGCGGTCAGTGCGCCACCCACAATAGCTGTCTCGGCCTTGCCCGACAGCGAGATCACCAGCAGCGCGTCCGGCGCATCCTTCCCCATGGCGTCATCAGCCAGCGCCATCACCTCCGTGATTGCCATGTACTCGGAATCGCGCGTCGATCCCAGTTCTTTACTCGTTTTGTTGGTCATCGGAATTGCCCCATTGGATTGAGCCATCAGTGCATGTGACTGGGCCGTCGTGCGCAAGACTTGTGGTGGCCATTGAGTCACATAGGCTCGGCTCAACGATGAAACCTGCCTCAAGGGCCGACGATGATCACCAAATCCAGCACCGCATCAGCAGAGGTCGAACATGGAGTTCAATAGAGCTAGCGTGTGGCTCGCCGGGGTGATCGGCGCCCTGATTTCGAGCTGGTGGCATAAAGACGATTTGGCCGACAAAAAGGCTTGGCTGATCTTCGTTACATCGGGCGCGTGCAGTGCGCTTTATCTGACCGGCATGGTCAGTTCCTACTTCAGCATCACCGACCCCAACAACGTCGCCGGAGTCGGCTTCCTGTTGGGCACCTTCGGCGGGTCGCTTATCGCTGCCATCAACCGCGCCATTAAAGCCGCTGACCTTTGGGCGTTGATTCGCTCGAAGTTCGGAGGGGGCACCCCATGACTCTCGAAACCCTGAGTTCGACCTGCATCGGCATCATCGCGGCCTGGGCCACATGGTGCGTGGTGAGTCGGAAAGTGAACGACGGCCTGTTAGGCAAGATCATCTTCGCTGCCATCGCGCTGGCTGGTTACGCCATGGTCATCCGCACCGAAAGTACCTTCTTCACGCCAACCGTTGCGGGAGTGACCTTTCACGGCGCGCTGGCCATGGCTGGCGTTCGCCACTACGTCATGGTCAATCATTGGCCGCGTATCAAAGCGGTGATCTGCCGCTACCTGCATTGCGAAAGCTGCCTGAATGAGCCGCTCGGAACTGAGCAAAGGGAGTCACGGAAATGAGTGCATCACCAGCTGATATAGAGATCCTTGCCCGCACACTTTGGGGCGAGGCGCGCGGGGAAGGCATGGCCGGAATGGTTGCCGTGGCGTGGTCCATTCGCAACCGCGTTGATATGGACCTGCACCATGACGGCAAGCCGGATTGGTGGGGTGAAGGTTACTCGGGTGTTTGCCAAGCTCCGTGGCAATACAGCTGCTGGGACAAAAACGACCCAAATTATCCATTCCTCAGCGGGGCCAAACCGATTCCCCTCGGCGAAATCAGCGCTGCGCGCCAGGCTGCCACAACCGTCGTCAATGGCTCTGTTCCGGATCCAACGAGCGGTGCTACTCACTATTACGCGACCAGCATGCCAAAACCGCCCGCATGGGTAGCCGGCGCGACCCAGACGCTCAAGCTTGGTCACCACATCTTCTTCAGGAACGTGCCATGAACGAAGTCGCGTTGAAGTGGCTGGGCATCGCCGTGGTCGCCCTGGTGCTGATCGGAATCGGAGCGACCGGCGCCTGGCAATGGCAGGCGAACGCTTACGGCAAGACCATTGCCACCAATTTGGCGGACTACAAGAGCAAGGAGGCCAACTACCAGTCGGACCTGACCTTGGTCGCCAACGCCGGTGCCGCACAGGCCCGTCAAGCGCTCGGCCAACAGAAGGTCGCCGAGCAGGCGCTCGCCACACTCGACACGAAAGCTACCCAGGAGAAGAAAGATGCCCTCGCTGAAAACGAAACGCTCCGCACACAACTCACTGGTGCGCAGGATGACAACAAGCAGTTGCGCGGCGACGTTGCTTCTAGTGTTCGCCGGCTGCGCATCGCAGGTCACTGCCCCGCAAGTAATCCCAGTAGCAGCAACTTGCCCGCAGCCTCCAGCGCCGCCAGCCTGGGCGATGCAGGAACCATCGAACTCGATCCAGCAGCTGGACAAACTGTTTTCGATATCCGCGCCGGGGCCATTGCCGACCAAGCAGCCCTGAGGGCATTGCAGGTTTATGTCCGCAACGTTTGCCAGGCTGGGCCCGCCGTAGGTAACGCTAAATGAACTGGTTCAAAACCCTGCTCGCCAAATTCGCGGGCGCACCCAAACCTGAGGAAATCGCCATGCCTGAAGCTGATGCCGCAACCACCGCAGCAACTCCAGTCGCCCCGACAGGGCTGAACACCGACACGCTCAAGGCTCTGCTCTTGGCCCTCGGCCATGACGTCGAAGCTGATTGGGAGCACTTGGTCGCGCTGGCCAAGAAAGCAATCTGAAGTACGCGCCACGTTTGGAGTTATCGCGAAACGTGGCGCGCCGTACAACTCGCATTGGAATACCTGAGTGGCTGAGCGCAAGAAAGTCGATTGGGAAGCGTTGGAGCGTGAGTTCCGTATAGGCTCGATGTCGCTGCGTGCACTGTGTGAAAAGCACGGCGCCAACCCCGGCAACGCCAGTCGCAGGGCGAAGAAAGAGGGTTGGGTACAGGACGCCAGCCAAGAGGTCCGAGAACGCACCCGCGCCGCGCTGATCACCCAACCGAGGGAAGAAGACAACACTGTTGTATTCCGAGACAACGCTCCCACGCGGGCCGACGTCGACGTTGCTGTTCAAACCAACTTGGCTGTCATTACCAGGCACCGTAAGGATATCGGCCAAGGTCAGGAGATAGTCGGTCTGCTCATGCGTCAACTCGTCGAAACAGCCGTCAACCGCGAAGCGATAGAGGAAGACATTGAGCTCGAGACCAAAGGAGACGAAACCAGCCAGCGCCGGTACCGGATGATCAAAGCCATCTCGCTGCCGACCAACGCAGCGGTGATGCGCGACCTGTCCACCGCGATGAAGAACCTGGTTGGGCTTGAGCGCCAAGCGTTCAACCTTGATGAGTTGTCCTCAGAAGAGACGTACGAAGAGCGATTAGCTCGATTGATGGGAGCGAAGGAATGATCAGTGCGCGACAGGTCATCATCGGTCAGTTCGCCAATACCATGGCCCTGCGCGGGCTGAAAGTCAGAGAATTCGTGATTGTTGTGGGTGATCAGGCCTACGACCGATTTGAGCGTGAAGGCCACTGTATGGCTGGTATTGGGCGGTATGAGCATCTCGTCCCGTTCCGCGTTGAGCCGGATGTGCAAAATCGGCGCATTGGCCCGCGCAATCGCTGGGGCGCACTGCAATGACCATCCAGAGCAGAGCGTGTCGTGACACGTTTTGCGAGATAACGAATTGTGTCGCGACATTGGAGAGATAGCATGACGATTGAGGTTCATCCAGTTCAAACCACAAGGCACGGAAACGCTGTTTGTCCCAAGGTGGTGACGATGCGAGCCTACGAGGTTTACTGCCACGTCTACGCGCCGCAAGAGGCAATGGTTACTGGCGGCTGCCGAGGCGGCTTCGGTACCGGCGAACTCATCGCCTTTCTGTATGCCTACGGATTTCCCAGGGATCAGTGGCGCTCGCGGGTAGACGAGGCTTTTAAGGGTGCGCTTAACCTTTAGCGCTTGATCCTCTGCGCGGAGACGCGAATGAAGAAGTCATGGCGCGTCACCACTCCCGGCTACAAGCCATTCCCGATGATCCTGCTCGAAGGCGCGCTCGATCATGCGGGAGCGCTGGAGTTTGCGAGGTCGATCTGGCCGGAATGCACCATAGAGTGAGAGTCCAATGAGTAATATTGCCAACCTCCACGGCGCTCTGCCGCTGAGCAACGAAACGGTCAAGGTCGTGCGTGAAATGGACAAGGCTATCGTCGACGCCATCAACAAGGCCCGCCAAGCTGGAATTCCTCGCGGCCTGCTGGTTGGTGCGCTCCACGGCTATGCGCTGGAAGAGACAGCCAGAATGATCAACGCCGAAGACTGATGGAAGTTCATGACGACCATCGCCTACAAAGACGGCGTGGCTGGCTAATCGCTGTATGGCTGGACAGCATTTGGTATCACGTCAAACCACAGCCATTCGCCTTCCTGTCTTGGTGGGTTTCGGTTCTTTGTTACCTCGAACGTGTAGTCGCCGTCCCGGCCGCTGGTACCGGTTATATCAATTATATAAGTGCCAGCCCAGCCCGTGAATACTTCGGTCTGGAGACCAAGTCTGCCGGCTCGATGAATAAAGCCACCAGTGACGAGAGTGCGTTCGCCAGGGGTGTATTGGAAAGGAATGGCAGAAAGCTTAATCAGCTCTTCTGACCCGTTGAATATAACTATGTCTGCCTTTGGGTACGGCATTCAGATGCTCCTTGCGTTGATTGATCCCCACCAATACCGGCAACCCACAATTATTTCAAGTCCGATGCGCAAGCCGACGCCTGTTGCGCGTGTTGCTCCGTCGATTCAGTCACATAGGCTCGGCCCCGTCATTTCGATAATCGAGAAAGGGGCTGATCATGAACGACCAAGTAATCGAGCAAGAGATTCAGGAAAAGGGCCTGACCGCGCCGCGCATCACACCGGCAGACCTGCAAATGAATATTGCCTGCGCGCATTACTTCACCGCAGCAAATGGTGTTGCTGCTACTGGTGGCGCTCTTCACTCGGATGACGATGGATTACGCTGTCTGACCTTCTGTGTCTTGGTACTTCAAAACGGGTTCACAGTTACCGGTGAATCGGCCTGCGCCAGCCCTGAAAACTTCGACGCTGAGATCGGTCGCAAGATCGCCCGCCAGAATGCCGAACAGAAGATCTGGCCGCTGATGGGCTACACGCTCAAGCAGCGACTGTTCGAGCAGAAAGCGTAGTAACCCATGTCAGCCGACGCCATGCTGTCGAAGCTCATCACTGACGATGAGCTTTACTTCGAGCGCAACTTAAAGATCCGAGCTAAGGACGGGAAGATTGTCCCGTTCGCGCTGAATGACGCCCAGCGCATCATTCACACCCGACTTGAAGCGCAGCTCAAAGAGACAGGCATGGTCAGGGCGATCATCCTCAAAGGTCGCAAGCAGGGCGCCAGTACGTACATTGGCGCCCGGTTCTACAAGAAGACATCGATGGGTTTCGGGATCAATACCATGATCGTGACTCACGTTGCCTCGTCCACCCAGACATTGTTCGCCATGGTGAAACTGTTCTTCGAGCTGAGTAACGAAACGCTACGCCCTGCCATCAAGGCCAGCTCGGCCACAGAACTGTCATTCGCCAAACTGCGCAGTGGCTACAAGGTTGCTACAGCTGGCTCGAAGAACACTGGCCGGGGTGACACCATCCAGCTTCTCCACGGCAGCGAGATGGGGTTTTGGGATAACGCCGAGGACATCCGTAGTGGTCTTGGCGAAGCTGTTCCTGACGAGCCTGATACCGAGATCGTTTTTGAATCGACCGCCAACGGCCTGGGCAATGACTTCCATCGAACGTGGGGGCTGGCAATCGCGGGCAAATCCAACTTCATTGCCATCTTTATCGCCTGGTTCCTCGAAAAAAAATATCGTCGCGCCGTGCCAGAAGACTTCGAGCTGTCCGATACCGATCTCGAATATCAGGAAGCATACGGTCTAGACGATGAGCAAATGTCGTGGCGCCAGAACAAGATCATCAGTTCGTTCGGCGAGGACGAAGATCGCTTCAACCAAGAATTCCCAGCATCACCTGATATGGCCTTCCTCAAGGTCGGTCATAAGGCGCTGATCAACACGCTGAAGGTGGCCAAGGCCCGTAAGGTTTCGCTCAAGCATACCAAGCGCATCGGCGCCCACGTTGTCGGCCTCGATCCGGCGCGCGGCGGTGATACCTCTACGTTCATCCACCGCCAAGGCCGTGCCGCGTGGGGCATCGTCCACAACAACGTGCCGGACACGATGGCCGTTGCTGGCCAAGCCGCACGGATGCTCACCGACGATCCAACCATACGCATGATGTTTATCGACATCGGCGGACTCGGCGCCGGGATCTATGACCGCCTCGTTGAGTTGGGCTTCGGTGATCGCGTCACCGCCGTCAACTTCGGTTCAGGCGCTACAGATGACCGCAAATACGCAAACAAGCGCGCCGAGATGTGGGGCGATATGGGCGAGTGGATTGGCAGCGATATCACTCCTTCTATTCCCGACAACGATCAGCTCCACGGCGATCTGACGTCGGTATCCAAAGATAAATACACCAGCAACGGCCAGCTCAAGCTCGAGCCCAAAGACGAAGTGAAGAAGAAGCTCGGCCGCTCTCCTGATGACGGCGACGCCCTGGCACTCACGTTTGCTGAGCCTGTGGCGGCCGATGACATATTCACTGAAGACTGGAAGGCCAAGATGATGCGCCGCAACTCCCGTAAATCTGCGATGGGGGCCTGACATGGCTGATTCGGTAGCTGAAGAGAACTGGTCTCGTTACCAGTACGGCATTACGCGCGGGCACAGCCGGTACATGGACCAGGCCCGGTTGTGTGAAGGCTTTTACATGGGCGGTGGTCGCCAGTGGGCCAACGAAGATCGGGCAAGGCTCGAAGAGGCCGGGAAGCCGGCGCTTGAGTTCAACCAGATCAAGAACAAGATCAATGCCGCTGTGGGTTACCAGATTGGTAATCGCATGGATATCGGGTTCAGGCCTCGCTCGGGCGCGTCTGATCAGGAGACCGCCACCACGCTGTCCAAGCTGGCCATGCAGATCGCTGATAACAACCAATTGCACTGGAAAGAGACGCAGGTTTTCAGCGACGGCCTGATTCAGCAGCGCGGATTCTTCGACATCCGTATGAGCTATGACGACACGCTACTGGGCGAGGTCAAGATTGATGTGCTTGACCCGCTCGACGTGATCCCTGATCCGGATGCGAAGGATTACGACCCGGACAGTTGGGCGGACGTCGTCGTTATCAAATGGCTGACCCTGATTGAGATTGAAATGCTGTACGGCTCCAAGACGGCCAATGACCTTGATGAGTCAGGCGATGTGGTAGACGGCGGCGATAGATCGAACACCAGGCGAAACAGCTTTGGTGGTGATGATCATGACTTCGATCAGTACGTGTCTGAGGACAAGGACGATGCGGCAAAGCGCTTCTGTGTAGTTGATCGCCAGTTCTGGCAGATGGACAAAGCCGACTGCATCATCACCTCTCTGGGTGATATCCGTGTCATTTCGGACATGAAGCCCGAGGCCATTCAGTCGATGGTCAAAGAGGGCGGCATTAAGCAGAAACGCCGTGTAAGACGCGTGCGCTGGTCTGTATCGACTCAAGATAAAACGCTGCACGATGACTGGTCTCCGTTCGATCACTTCACCGTTGTTCCGTTCTTCCCGACGTTCCGCCGCGGTCATACGCGCGGCCTGGTCGATGACGCTATTGGTCCACAGCAACTGCTCAACAAGTCGATGAGCCAATTTCTCCATACCATCAACACCACGGCGAACAGTGGCTGGATTACGGTCGCGGGCACGATCGCGAACATGCGTGACGATGAAGTTGCAGATCGGGGTAGCGAAACCGGGCTGCACATGATCGTCAAGAAAGGTACCGCAGAACTCGACAAGCCTAGGAAAATAGAGCCCAACCAGGTGCCGACCGGATTTGACCGGCTGATCGATCGCGCCTCATCGCTGCTCGAGCAGGCGACCGGCATCAACGAGGCCATGTCAGGCAAGCAGGGTAACGAAGTCTCCGGCATTGCCATCCAGACCCGCCAGTTCGCCGCACAGCAGCAACTGGCCGTGCCACTCGACAATCTGGCCCGAACCCGGGCAATGCTCGCTGGCCGGATGCTTGAGATGATCCAGAAGTTCTATGACCAGCCGCGAATCATGCGGATCACTGAAACGGATCAAAGCGGCAAGGAAACGACGCAGGAAATCCCGCTCAACTGGACACAGGATGACGCGCGGATCCTGAACGACCTGACCATTGGCGAATACGATGTAATCGTCACTGATGCCCCGGCGCAGATCACCTTCGAGAACAGCCAGTTCCTGCAGGCGATCGAGCTGAACGAGAAGGGCGCGAACATCCCGTGGTCGTTCATCATTGGTTATTCGAACTTGGCCAACAAGAAAGAGGTTGTCGCGGCCATGGAGAGCCAGCCGGCAGCGCCAGTTGATCCATCGGTACAAGCCAAAGCCGATTTGCTCACTGCCCAAGGCCAAAAGACTCAGGCAGAAACAGCCAAAGCTCAAGTGACTACCGACCTGCTCAAAGCCCAGACCGACGACATTCGAGCCGATACGGTATCGAAGTCGGTCACCGCTCAGTTCAGCGCGATTCAAACCGCCGCAACAATCGCTGCAACGCCTGCCACCTCAAGCCTCGCTGACGCGCTGTTGTTGTCTGCTGGCTACGTTGATCACGACGCCTCGCCGATTGTCCCGCAGTACACCGGGACTGTCCTTGCTGCGCCGAATATTCCTCACAGCACCAACCCATTGACCCCGGCCCACCCTGCGGTAGGTCTTGATGCGGGCATCGAAACCTCGCGCATTGAAGGAGTACCAGCATGAGCAAAGTATTGGATAGCGCAGCAGAAGATGACAACGAAGACGAAGCATGGGAAGTCGAATGCGACCTTCGGGCCCTGGCCGCAGCCATCGAAATTAACAAAGACCCGAAGCGTCTCGCTGCTGCGAAGGCGTTAGCAAAACAAAAGAGCGCCGAAATGGCCTCGATCGCCAAGTAACGAATTTCGAAACCAAAGGGGCAGAACATGAGCGTAGCAGCCGGAAAAGAGACGCAGGAAGACATTGACGCACGCCTGGCGCAGGACGCCCTAGACGCTGGCGATGACTTTGAACCGACCGACGATGTTGCTAACGACGTCGCCTCGGCAGCCGCCATGGCGGACAAAAAAACACCCATACAGACCGTTATCGACGCTGAAACGTTGGCCGCGATAGTTGGTGATGACAAGCCGAAGATGGTCCCGCACTCGCGCTTCAATGAAGTGAACGAGGAATCCAAAGCCAATCGGGCGCGGGTGCTGGAGCTGGAAGAGCAGTTAGCGCGCGCGAACGGCAATGCTGTCGTGCGGCCGGCTGCAAAAACTGATCCTGAGATCGCACCGTACGACTATGACGCCGCCGAAGACCTGTACAGCACCGCTATTCTCGACGGTGACCCAGCCAAAGCAAAAGCAATCCGGGCCGAGATACGTGCCAGCGAGAAAGCTGAGGCGATCCGCGAGGCCGAGGCCGCTGCTGATCGGCGTTACTCGACCAATCGCCAAAAGGATGATTTGGCGCGAGCGACCGTCGAGCGTGATTTGGCAGTTGCCAAGGCCTACGTCGAATTTCCATTCCTGGACTCGGCCAGTGCTGACAGCAACCAGGATGCGATCGATGAAGTGCTTGCCCTGACGAATCATTTCACCAGCAAGGGCAAAACTATCGGTGAGGCATTGGCCGCTGCTGTTTCCCGAGTTGGCCCTCGCTATGTGCCAGCAGGTGACGTAGTGAAACCGCCGCTGGAGCAGAAGCCGGACCTGAAGAAGGGGATCGAACGCGCCGCGCAGATTCCAGCGAGGGCGCCCGGGCTTGGTGCTCGGGCCAATTCTATCGATGTGCGCAAGCTCACCGGTGCAGATATCAAGAAGATGTCGAAAGAAGATGATGCGCGGCTTTCGGGTGATGAAGTTTAGTTGACGGCCTGATTCAGTCACATAACTTTGTCATTGCGGTAGACATCGACGCACAAGGAAGTGCGCATCTGCTCAATTCCATATTGGACAGATAGTAACAAGCCTCGCATCGGCCAGATGCTCGCTCACCGAGTCACGGTGTCCCTCGCCGCCGGGCGTTAAACGGACCAGCTGCAAGCGCCCCATGAGCGCCTAAACCATGTCCTCGCAAGGGTGGCGATATACCCAGAACTAGCCCGCCACTCATAAAGGAATGCCAATCATGGGCGTTACCAACTTTGCGGCCCTTCAGCCGCAGAACAAAGTTTATTGGTCGAAAAAGACCTGGGAAGCTGCTCGCGATCAGATGTTCGTGAACAAGTTTCTGGGCGATGGTGACACCGCGATCATCCAGCACATCACTGAACTGACCCAGACCGAAAAAGGCACCCAGGTGATTATCACCCTGGTCGCTGACTTGATCGGCGACGGCGTATCGGGCGACGACTGGCGTGAAGGCAACGAAGAGGAAATGGAAGCTTACTTCCAGGAAATCCAAGTTGACTTGATTTCTCACCAGGTGCGCAACAAAGGCAAGCTGGCTGAGCAGCGTTCGGTCGTGAGCTTCCGCAACCAAGCCAAAAACCGTCTCTCGAACTGGCTCGCCCAGCGTGTCGACGAACTCGCAATTCTGACCCTCTCCGGTATTGGTTACACCTACAACACCGACGGCAGTCTGCGCACTGGTTCCGCCTTCCCAAGTCTGTCTTTTGCCGCTGACGTGAGTGCCCCCTCCGCCAAACGGTATTTGACTTGGGACGGCTCTAATTTGATTGCCGGCAGCAATGCCGGGATCACCTCGGCCATGGTGCCGAAGTACAAAATGATTGTGGACCTGATGGCTTATGCCAAGACCCACCATATCCGCCCGGTTGTTTCGGATGGCAAAGAGTACTTCCTGGTTCTGTTGCAGCCCGGCACTTTGGCTGCGATGAAGATGGATCCGCTATGGCAGGTCGCGATTACTCGCGCCGCCACGCCTGGCGATAAAAACCCATGGTTTACCGGCGCTACGGTCACCGTCGATGGCGCGGTGATTCAAGAGTCGAACAAGGTATTCACGACCTTGAACGCTCCTGCTGGTTCCAAGTGGGGTGCCGGCGGCCTCATCAACGGCACTCGCACGCTGCTACTCGGCGCCCAGGCTTTGGGTTTCGCTGACATCGAGCAAGCGGGCGACTCCTGGAACGAGAAAACCTTCAACTACGGTGCCCAGACCGGTATCTCGGTTGACCGTTTCATCGGCTTCCTCAAACCGAAGTTTTACAGCATCTACGACAAGTCGACTGAAGACTTCGGCGTGATCGCTATTGACCACTTCCTGCCTAACTCTGGCCAATAAGGAGTTGTGATGAACAAGTCCAATTACGAACACCAGTGGCCCCTGGTGGGCCACAACAGCTTTCTGGTCGTCGACTTTGCAACGCTGGCCACCCAAAAGGTTATTGGTCTGCCAGCTGGCGCCCAGGTAATCAGTGGGTGGGTACTGGTCACCACGCCGTATGACGCTGATACCACGGCGGTCTTGGACGTCGGCGACGCGGCTTTGCCGAATCGCTACGCCAATGACATTGATCTGAAAACGGCGGGCCGTAAGAACCTCACGCCGACTGGCTTCCTGACGACTGCTGCGAGTGCTGTCACCGCAACCTTCGCACAGACCGGCACACCGGCAACTGTCGGTGAGGCCCGGGTGTACATCGAGTACATCGCGGCTCGCAAGTCCGACGAAATCCAAGACTGATCTACCAATAGCCCCGGTTCGCCGGGGTCTTCACATGCGAAGGGGCAATAACCATGGCTGAAGCAACCCGTCTGTTACCGCCGAAAGGCAAAGAATCATTTCCTGTCTTCCTCGCGTCCGGGCAGAGTATTCGCGTTTTTTGCGACGACCCGGACGGCAAGGAGGGCAGCATTGTCCCGCCGAAATATCGTCGCCTGGCACTGGCTGCTGGGTGCATTGAAGTCGGCACCGAGTATGAAGAAGATGAAATTGCCAAAGCTGACGGCCCGGTGGCGATGATTCTCCGTGCCATCGAGACCATCGTGAATCGCGATGTACTGGAAGAACTGGAAGGCGATGGCCGCCCTAAACTTGGCGTTATCAAGTCAGAAGTCGGTTTCAACGCGACCCGGGCGCAGGTCATTGAAGCCTGGAAGCTATTCGAAGAGTCGTTGGCTTAACCCATGGCCTACGAAACTGTCAGCGACCTCATCAAGGCCTTTCGTGAGGATGAAAAGGACACTGTCGCGCCGTACTTCTGGTCTGACAACCAGTTGGTGCGCTGGACCAATGAGGCGCTGACAGAGTTCGCTGAGCGTACCGCCAGCATCTACGACGATGAAAGTGCCGTGACGCTGATCCGTTTCGGTATCGGCGAAGACCGGTTCGTGCTGGATGCCTGCGTCATCGATGTCGTGGATGTATGGATTGAAGGCCCGCCACGTCGCCACCTGTTGCGCAGTCTGTCCCGCCTCGACCGTGGATACCGCGGCGGTTACCGGCATGACTTCAACGGGTGCTCGTCGCACTACCATTTCGATGGTGCTGGCCAACTCCACATCCATCCAAAGCCTAGCGCTGCAGATGCGCTGCGCTTGCGAGTCGTTCGCCGTCCGGTGCGAGACCTCGACAAGGGCGACAAGGTGCCTGATCTGCTCCCGCAGGATGTTCGACATCTGCTCTCGTATATCGCTTACAAGGCATATCGGGTCAATGACGCCGAGACATTCAACAAGGCCAGCGCCGACGAGCATCTGGCGCTCTTCGAAGACGCCTGTCAGGCGGTGCGCGAGAAAGCCATTCTCCGCAGAGGCGACTGTAGTCGGCCGATCCGGAGTCATTGGTAATGGATGAGGAGATCAAAGGTTGGGCTGGCGGTATCAACAACCGGGTTAACTTCCGCGAGATGCCCCAGGGGTTTGTTCGTGATCTGGTGAACCTTGATCCGCTGGAGGGTGGTGTACTCGGCCTGCGCTCTGGTTTTGAGCAGCGATATGCCGCCACTAATGCCCGGGGCGCCCTGTCAGTAGACGACAAGGTTCTGTTTGCTGATGGATCTGCACTGATCTGTTTTGACACTTCGACCAACTCGGCCCACGAACTTGCGCAGATTGCGGGTGGTGGGCGTTTTGCTGGCACGGTATTGAATAATGAATTGTTCATCTGCACAGCAACCGAACTGCTGCGCTTTGACGGATCAACGCTGCGGCGGTGGGGCGTTCCGACCATAACAGTGCAGCCTCTGCCGATAATCGTCGGCGGCGGACTTGCTGCAGGCACCTACCAAGCAGCGATGACGCTGGTCAATGCCCGGGGCGAAGAGGGCGGAACAACCAACCCTATTCAAATTACCGTGCCGAATGCATCGGCATTGGTGTTTCGCGCCCCGACCTTGCCTGAAGGGCACACCCTGCGCCTGTATGTGAGTTCTGCCAGCGGTGAAAACCTCTACCTGCAATATGAAGGCGCGGACAGTTACATCGTCAACGTCCTGCGTGATGACACTGCCCGCCTGGACACGCTGAACCTGCGCGAGCCTGTCGGCGGTGACCAGATGGCGGCTGTCAATTCTGTGCTGCTGATCGCGGACGGCAAGACGCTTTGGTACACGCTGCCAATGAGCCCGCATCTGCTCGATGCCTCCAAGTGCTTCTTTCAGTTTGGCGCACCTATCAGCCTGGTTATTGGGATTGGTAGCGGCGCGTTCATCTGCGCGGACAAGACCTATTTCATCCAGTCCCCTGAATCCGACCAGGTGGTTCTCCACAATGTTTTCGAATATGGCGGAATTTACGGGACCGGCTTAGTCCTTCCCGATGGTCGGGCCACATGGATGACTCAGTACGGTCTTGCCGTTGGCGCGCTCGACGGCAGCGCAACCCTGCTGAGCCAGGCCAATTTTGTACCAGAACTCGCTACAGAGGGCGCCTCAGGCGTCTTTGAGCACAACGGCAACCAGATGGTTGTAACCACCATGCGCGGCCAGCGCGGAGCAAATCCGCTGGCTGCCAGCGATTACTACGAAGCGGAGATCGTCACCCCATGACCGACATTCCCGAAGGCCTGGCAAAGTTCGGCTTTGTCTTCACCGGTGAGGTCGTATCGCCCAATGGCGAGGTGACCTATTCCAGGGCGGACGACAACATCATTCCGCAATCCGGTATCGACCACATCATTGGTCTGCTGCGCGGTACCGGCACAATTAATTCAAGCTGGTACGTGGGTGTTGGCGCTGCAAACTATGTCCCGACCAGCGCCACCACTGCGGCAGATTTGCCGATCGCAGTGGGTGAGACCTCGGCCTATTCGCAAGCGACGCGGCCCGTCTGGTCGGATACCTACGACGGCGTGTCCAGTATCGGAAACCTAGATGCCAGAGCCGAGTTCGCGTTTACCGCAGCAACCCGGCTGTATAACGGCTTTCTGGTCTCAAATTCGGGTAAGGGCGGAAACAGCGGGATCCTGCTTTCTATCGCACGTTTCAGTTCTCCCTATGACATCCCGGCGGGTTCAACCTTTCGCCTGGGTATCTCCATCACTCTGCTGTCGGCGGGCTAATCCATGAGCCTGACTCTCTCTGCTCGCAATACCGTGCTGCCGCTGCTCCTGTCGGGAACGGTCTATATCGCGCTGCACACCGCAAACCCCGGCGACACAGCCGCCGCCAACGAGGTGGCGGACGCCTCCTACGCACGACAAGCAGCGACGTTTTCAGTCAACACCGGTACCGGTACCGCTATATCGAATGAAACGCTGAACTTTCATTTCGCGGCGGCCGCGACTGTCACCCACGTTTCCATGTGGTCGGCAGCTACCGGTGGCACTGCGACCGAGCGCCAATCGCTCAGCGCGCCCGTCGACGTGACCAGTGGCACATTCACGATCGCCGCCGGCGACATCACCTTGGGAGGGGCTTCCTGATGAAGCGCAGTACGGGCATTCGCAATTACATGCTGGCCAGCGGCTCGTTTAAAGCAGGCATGGCCGGGTCAATCGTCAACGTCTACTCGGGCACGCCCCCGGACACCGCTGATGCAGCCTTGCCAGGTGGCGCGCTGTTACTGCTGACGTACTCGCTCAACGGCGCCGGCGGTGGGCTGTCGCTCGAGGCGAATGCTGCCGGCGGCTCAATTCAAAAGAACTCTGCAGAGGTCTGGCAGGGTGCGATTGTTCTTTCCGGCACCCCTACGTTCTTTCGCATGCAACTGCCCAGTGATGACGGCAGCGCGAGCATCACACTGAACCGCTTGCAAGGAACGGTAGCGCTGCAAGATGCCGACATGATCGTCAGCAGCACAACCTGGACCGTCGGTGACGAACGCAAGCTGAACTACTTTGTGGCTTCTATCGCAGCTGGTTAATCGGGAAGACCGCCATGTCGAACCGTCTAACCAAGCGGGCAAATATCACCTACATCGCCGCAATACCTGCGGTTCCGCCAAGGCCAGGCTATTGCGTTACCGGTATCGGCAGTGTCGTCAAATACATTGATCTCACCACCCTCACCAACACAGCTTTTCCGATGGTTCCGGGCTATCCCGCTCTCATTAAGTCGCACGTCGACGCTACCGGAAAAACCGTAATCGACGGTTACCTGGTGCCGGTCGTAGACAGCAACGTGAGTACCACCGTTTGTTATCCAGCTGAACCGGGAACTGCTGGTCGCGAAGCTCAAACGATCACGGACGGTCAGCAGGGCTGGAATTCTGGCGGACGTGGGAAAGTAGTTCTGGCTGGTGACTTTGAGGTGTCGTTTAGTGTTCCGGCAGTGCCCAGCGGTGCGGTCCTATGCGGTTTGGCGAGCACGGCGGCCGCGATCGGCCAATTCGCCGCTATCGAGCACGGCTTTTATACGTCGGGTGGCGAAATCGACATCTACGAGGCGGGCGCGAAAATGCGCGGCCTGGCCGTACTGTCGAGGGACAACCCGACGCTCACAATACGGCGAGTTTCCGGGGTCGTGACGTACCACGTTGGATTGCTGTCGTTTACCAGCGCGAAGCGTTCGGCCGGAACCAAAGCGTTCACGGCAGCGCTGTATGCGGCTGGCGACTACATCGACAACCCAACAATTACGAAGGTGTTCTCAGGTTCATCGTTTGCACCGCTGAGCGTGGGCGGTGATGCTCCGGCCTCTCACGAACTATCCTTCTTGCTCAGCACTGTATCCGGCCGGGACGCAACAGCGAGCGTGACACCAGTCATTGCGCTGGACGGCACTGTCTCTGTCTTCGACATGGACATGGCCACGCTTGACCGTGGCATATACCACGACGAAGGCATTCTGCTGGCCGACTTAACGCCGGCTGTGCGCACCTCGGAAGAGTTTCAGTCAGGCATCCGGTTCGTCCTTGATGCGCCCTTGCTAGCAGCAATCGACACCGCTGACTTGCTGACGCTAAGCATTGTCGAGGGTCTGATCCAGCAATCAGTTGCGTATTACAACCCCGTATTTTTCGCAGTGATCAACGAGTCGATGACTGTCGGTAACATCATCGAGATTTTCATCGGTATCGATGCGCGCCTCGACGAAGTCTTGATACTCGGCAATCCGGCCAGCATCAACATGATCATTGAGGCGCTGCTTAGAAGCGGGCTCAGGCTTAGCGACAACTCAGCCCAGGCTCGCAGCGAGGCACTCCAATACGCCACCAATATCGTGACCGGTGCCGTCACTCGGTACAGCGGCTTCGGGTTCGCCAGCTTCTGCAACGTTGGCCAGGATCTTTACGCCACCCGAACTGACGGGCTCTACAAGGTCGGCGGTGACACCGATAACGGTGAGTTGCTGTCATGCCTGATTGACTTCGCAGCGGATGACCAGGGCAATCCACGCACAAAGCGACTGGAAAACATTTTCCTCGGCATAACCACTGACGGCCGCACGCTCGCCAAGCTCAAAGATGATGCGGGTCGCGAGATCCATTACCGACTGATCCAGCGCGACAGCTCCGAAGCGCGGATCAACCCCGCCAAGGGTATCTCTTCGCGCTACTGGCACCTGCGCCTCGAAATTGAAGAGGCCACCCACGCAGAAATTGACAATATCGAATGGGTCGCCGCCACCGGTACCCGGAGAACCAAGCGATGAGCCTCGACAGTACAAACAGTGAATTATTCGCCCTGGCTCAGGAGTCGCTTACCTACGCCGCAGATACGGCCGGCCAAATTGCTGTCCTCTCAATGCCACACCTCAAAGAAACCCCGTTTTCCTATTTGGTTGGAAATATCAAGCTTCAGGAACCGCCGAAATTCAGCGATCTGTTCGGAGGGACTGACAACGCCGCGGTGAATATATCGAGCGTAAACGGCGACGTATCCGCCTGGATGGCAACGTATTTTCCGGCGATCAGTGGCAATTTCAAAAATGTGCCAGAGGACTATCTGGTCAGTGTTATCAGTGGGGTTAAACCGTTTGGTACTCCCAGCACTGTCTTTGATCTCGTCTGGCACCAGGCCCGCGATAGGGCGGCGCGCACGGTCCGTTCCGAGCGAGAAACACTGGCTGGCTCCTTCTCGGCTCGTGGATTCTCGCTGCCACCAGGCGCTCTAATTGATCAGCTTGCGCAGTCAGAACGCAGGGCTTCCGATGCGAGTCTGGACGTCAACCGTGAGCAAGCGATCAAGGACGCAGACATTAAAAGTCAGATTCTTCAGCAGGCTATCCAGCTCGCAAATCAGTTGAAGCTAGGGGTCATGAGCTCTGCCGCCGATCTTTTTCGAGCGTACACAGCGATGTACCAGCTCGACGCTCAAACGGCCCAGATTAAGGCATCAGCCTATCAATCCTTTTACAACGCGCTGTCTAGCTATTACAGCGTTGAGGTCAACATGGAGCAACTGAAGCTTCGCTCCGCCGAGACCAAGGCAAGCGTGGACGGCGGGATCGACAGCAACCGAATAAAAGCCTACGCGGCAGATTCCACCGGCACTGCTCATGCTAATGCAGCCAATGCCTTCGCTCATATTGCCGGAAGTGCCGCCAGTGCTATGGGCACACTCGATGCTCATATAACCAACGGCTCGGCAACGGCGTAATGGCTTCCGTCAAGAAGTCGGCATCAGCATCAGCAACATGGCTTTTGAAGAAGGCTGTAGCGATAGCAAGTGCACTCGGTCAACGAGGAGAGGGATCGCTCACGGCCCGAAAGATCATCGATGGCTACCTACTGATAGCCAAGAAGACGCAGGGAATTCCTGGACAGCCTGGAATTGCGCCTCACATGCAGTCGATGCAGGTAAAGAACTCGATCAGGCTTAGCGCGCTCGTCCTGGATCTACCGGCCTTTCTTTGCTTGCCGGGCCGCTACATCGTGGACGGTAATTTCGATCCAGACAAAGCCTACGTCCAATCACTCCCGGCAGGCCGGGACAGCTACGTGCCCAAAACGCTGACCAGCGTTCTGGAGGCCACGACCAATCCGCTGATTCTTGCTGGCGCCTACAAAGACATTGCCCTTGGCACCAGAAATGTAACCGGGAACCGAGTCTCGACGCGGTTCTGGGGCGTGGCGCAGCCATTCGAAGACGTGGGCTGCATGTATGGATATGGCTCGGTGTATTTGAGTACAGGCAGCGACCGGTGGGCACTATCGTGGGCCCGCGCCAGCGACACATTTGCTTATCGATTGGTGGTGCAGGCACCCACCTGTCTTCAGTACGTCACCACTGGCGGTACTGAGGCGGTAGTGCCCGCAACACCCTCGGCATTGCCGACTACCTGGACGCTGGATATCAGTGAATCGGTTTTGTCCGGGGTGGGCGCTGTTGCGTTCACGCGCCGGGTAGGATTACCCATAGCCAACTACGAGGCCAATTGGGAACAAGCGCAATACCCCTGGTTCACGTTCAGCGTGCCGAAGACATTCCTGAGCGAGGATGGCACGCTTGGATACAAGGTGGTCATGGCCGCGCAGGTGGTCTATGACTATGGCGGCCCCTACTTCACGGACGACAGCGACAGCAGCTATGGCTGGGGCGAGGTAGATCTGTACTCCCCGGCGGGCGGGCGGGGGTTGTGGATTGGTGAGATTCAAGTCCTCAAAGGCGTAGCCACGGTCTTGAACCAATACCGGATTTATGGGGGCGACAGCAGCGATGACGCGCGTCAGCCCCAATTTACGGATGTTGTAGATGATCCGGTCAAGGGATCATTCCGGAGTTATTACGACAATGTGTCGTACAAGGCATCGCCGGTGACCATCGGGGGCGGGGAAGCGCGCATGGTCGGCGTCTCCTTTGTTGACCGCACCGACCCCCCGGCAGGCGAAACCATGCAGCCGCCTGAGCTATGGCTGTTTCTGGACGTGTATTGGTTTCAGGGCGGTGCACAGCGCTCGCAAAACATCCTGACCACCAGGCTATCGAGATCTGTGTTTGTCCCGACTGATGGCGGGGGCGAGATCGAAGGTTGGTACCAGGCTCACCTGACGGCATTCAGTGCTGGCTTAAATGAGGGGCGGTTCCTCCTGGGTTCAGCCACGGATGGGGTCGTGATGGTGGCACCAGTGTTCTCATCATTTCGTCCAGGGGAGTCGCCACACCTTCAGGTAATTGTTGTCGACAAGACCTCAGCATCGATTGGCTACTCTGGCACGCCCGGCTTCGCCATGAGCCTGGGTTCAACCCTCGACGAAATGGTCGACATACAGTACGTCGAGCATCCGGTCACAATTCCAGACTCGGGCGAAGGGCTGGGCACTACAGCGCAATTCTGGAGCCTGCCAGCCGGCGACGGGCAGGTCACCTATATCGGTAACGGCAAGTTCATGTTCTACGTCTCCACCGAGTGGACCACGCCAGCGTCGACCGACTACAGCTTCACCCCCTCGGCAAATTTTGCGGTAGCAGTTTACGACCTGACGCTGGGCACCGTCGGGGTTGCAGGGGTCATAGAAGCCGCATTTGGAAGCTCGAATTTGCCTAACGGCGCCAGTACCCCGCTAGGCAGCAATTTGACTCAGGTCTACTGGGGCGGGCGGCCGGGCCGAATCGAGGTAGTACGCCCTGAAAGCACTGGATATAAGGCTGTGGCAGATGGTCAGCCACAAGACGGGCATCCAGCCACGCTGATCGTGACTGCTGGTCGTGGCGCTCCAGCAGTGTCGTTAGACGAGGAGGCAGGACTGGACATCAAGGAAGGATCAACGGCGATCAGTTACGACTCCGGCAAGACCTGGACAAAAATACTTTCCTACGGCTCTCCGGCGGGCGCCTTCCATTGCGGCAACATTGCACAGGCTCGGTCTGAGCCCGTGGTGAGGATTTGACGATGAGCTTTCAGATTGCTGTACCTTTCGCGCCGCTTGGACTCAGCCCGGACGTCTACACCGGCGTGGCCATCCTCTCGACCGAGGGCATCGTCAAGGTTGGCGTGGCTAAAGTCCCGTTCACCCGCCAGCTGAGCGATCCCTACATTAACTCGTCTCTGGAGTTCGTCATCAATGCGGCGCTGACCACTGTGCTGGGCGTAGTTACAAACGGTGGTATCGGACAGGCAGTCAGCGCAACAGTTACTTGGCTGGCCAGTCCCACCGATGCGTTCTCGGCTGACGGTGTCGCCGATCCAGTGGTGATCGGTGACTTCGGCCCTTATCAGAGCCAACCTCTTCTCCCATACGTAATGGTCGGAATGATAGCCCTTGTTCAGGGGGCTAGAACATTAGGTGATCCAATCCCACGCGGGAAGATAATCGGCCTGCGCGACGACGGAACTACCTTCAACTGTGACGTTACCGGCGAGAGCGAAGAGTTCTACACAGGGGAGAATTTGCGCCAGCTGGTCAGCGGGGAATGGGCGGTCATCTACAATATCAACGGCGCGCCGAACCTGGTGTCCGGGCCGTTTCCAGAGGGTAAGGCGGAAATAACCACCACCCAGACAGGTACGATTCTGTCTGACCCAGGGGATCCTCGGTTTTATGGGGAGCTGGAATACGGGATCAAGAGCGCCAGCACTGCACTCATACCTATGGGTATAAATGCCTATCGCAACAGCGACGGGACATTCTTAACCTATGGCGAGGTGTTCGACGAGGATCTTTGGCTGTTATTGCCGTTCACAGCCACTTGGAGCAAAACAGGCTCCACCTGGTCCTCGGTGACCAAGGACACATTTACCAGCAGCGCTCAGCGAATCATCATCGATGGCGGGATTCATATCGACCCAGCGCCGCCGATGCCGTGGGGTTCCATCCCTGTTCTAACTGCGCCATCAGCGCCCGTTATTACCGTTACCTACTTCTGGGGAGCTTTGGAAAAAGCCTATGAAACCCCGGTAATCAGTGCTGGTTGACCGCATATTTTAGTCACATAGCCTTGGGTACACAGCTGATCAGCGGAGTACTCAAGCATGGCCATTGGCGATATTGCCGGCGACATCCAAAACACGTATGGGCAAGGGTTAACGCCGGAACAACGGGCCGCGCGGCAGGCAGCGCTGGCGCAGGGCTCCGCACCATCATCTTTGGCTACCTCTCCAATATCAGCGCCGCCTACCGGCCCGATTGGCCGAGCGCAACAGCAGTTGCCAAATGCGGGCATTAGTTCTGCCAACTTGGGGGTTCCGGGGCCGGATGACGCCAAACAAACATCATTCGACAGCACCAACACGCCGTCGAAGTATCTGCCGCCTGCGTCTCAGCCAAATCAGGCCGCGCAGCCGACAAGCCTCGGACAGATTAATCTGACCCCGCTTGACCCGGTGTCTGCCGCACAGCAGCCATCTAGTCTGACCGACGCCTTCAAGACTGCTCCAGCGGCACAGCCTGCCGTGGTCGCGCCACCAGCTACACCGCCGCCACCGACTCAGGCGTCAGCACCGCCCGCACAGCCAAATAACCTTGGCAATGTCGGTCTGACTCCGTTTGATCCTGTATCTTCGGCACAGCAGTCCGGACCAGCCAGCTTGGCGAATGTTTATCCGGTACCGCCCGTATCGCAACCTGCGGCACCTCCGTCGACTCCAGTTAATACCGGGGCGCCACCAGCAGTGCCCGCGTCGGGCGTATTCAGCACAGATCCGCTTATTAAGCAGCAGCAAATTAATGCATGGAGAAATCAGTCTTCACTGACTCAGCTTGGAAGCCAGGCCGCAGGCATGGTAAAGGGCACAAACCCGCCAGCCGCAGCTACTACTCAGCCTGCACCGTCCGGGCTCTCGCCACTTTCACCCGCGCAACAGCCGGCAGCGGCCGTACAGAGCAATACAGGTCAGCCTGCGCCGCCGACTGCTACGGCAGATCCTACATCCCTACCTACCGGCCCGCTTCTGTCAGGTCAATACCGACCAACTGGAATCGGCGCTGGTGCGCAGGGCGGCCAGATAGTTGCCCAGGCTGGCCCTAATGGTGAGCCTCAGTTTTCCAATATTAAGACGGATCAGCAAAGCGCGCAGGGCCTGGGTCAGATCGGCGTCTCACCAACTCTTCAGCCTGCTTCTACGCAGCCAAGTACGCTTGCTACTGCTGGCGGCATTCCAACCTCAGCTCCAGCGCCGTCCCCAGACTTTGCATCTCTCGGATCAGCTGGAAATCTTGGGGATGGTATTGGAACGTTCAGTCAGGCCATGCCCGGCGATGCCGCGCTGGCCGCTGGCAGGTTCGCCAAGGCGAATGAAATCTATCAGAGCACGAGAAACCAAAGCCGCCTGGATCAGGCGCTTGGAGCGCAATGGGGTGCAGATCACACCAATGTCATCCACGACAGCAGCAGGCCTTTAAGCGCGGCTCAGCAGCAAAGCGATATAGGGCTCCAACAGACGAGAAATCAAGCATCGGGCGATGTTAAAGCCGCACAAGGTCTGATGTCAGCGAACCTGAGTAATCAAGCTGGAGAGCAGCAGCTACGCCAAGCTTCCAGGCTGGAAGATCTGCAAGTTGCAGCAATCGCCCCAGGAGCTACCGCCGCCGATCAGCAGAACTATCTGCGCGCCAAAGATCCGGCTGGTCTATTGAAATTGCAGATTGAGGCGCCCCAGAAGGCCGCTGATCTCGCAAAAACCCAGGCCCAAACCAGTCAAACGCTTCAGAAAACCTCTATTGCCGGTACGACTCAGCAGCAGGCGCAGCAGGATCGGACTAAAGCGATTAGCGGGCAGACCGCATCTGTCGATATGGCGCTCGCTAGCGTGAATAGGATACTGGGCACGAAGACAGATCCGAAAAACCCTAACGGTCCGATGCTGGATGAGGATAAGGGGCTTACTTCCTCAGTTGGTCTTCGATCTGCTCTTCCAACTCTTCCAGGCACGGCAGCGTCAGATTTTCAAGCGCGCAACGAAACCCTTAAAGCTCAGACATTTTTGCCGCAGGTTTCGCTGCTTAAAGGCATGGGGGCTCTTTCTAATGCTGAGGGCGAAAAACTTGGCGCGTCGATTGGCTCCTTGTCCACCAAGCAGAGTCCTGATGCCTACCGAGCTAATCTGAAAATCATCGCGGATGCTTTCGGTAAAACGAGAGAGCGGATCATGGCCGGGAACCTGATCGCGCCGGGAAGCAATCAAGAGTTTGCGCAGCCAATCAGTTTTGGCGCTCAGGCAGCTACTGCCAAATCAGCAGCCAGCCCAATTGACCATTCAAGTTTGTGGGGGGATTAATTCATGGCTGCCAAATGGAGCGATGTTATTGCAAAGCCTGAGTATCAAGCACTGCCGGACGATCAAAAGGATGCCGCTCAAAACCAATACTTCAACAGCGTGGTGGCTCCAAAGGTTGATCCGAGTCAAGTTGATGAGGCGAAGGGTCAATTCTTTTCAGCTTACCCATCTTCGCTGAATCAGGTGCCTTCGGCGCCACCCGCTCCGCCAGCCGGCGACCCGTCTATCGCGCAGCCCGCTCCAGACCAAAGCGCTATACCGGAGCAGCCAGCGGATGGTGGGATTTTCAGTGACAGCAAAGGTAACGTTGGCGCTGGTACCGCTGCCATTCGTAGCGCTGGCGACTTTTTGACATCCGGCACCCAAGACGAAATCCTTGCGGGCCTTGATGCGGCGGTTCAGCCGCTTATTCCTATCCCATCGAACGGTTCTGCGGCCCCGACCTGGCGCGAGCGTTACGATGAGAACGTCGCCAACCAACGCGACCAACTGAAGACAGGTCAAGAGCAGCATCCAGTAGCGTCGGCTATTGGCGGCGTGGTTGGCGCGATCATACCTGCGGTCGCAACCCTGGGGGCATCGTTGCCGGAGTCGGCCGCACTCGCCGTAGGAAAATCTACGCTCGGCAGGACCATGATCAAAAGTGCGGGAATCGGCGCGGCTCAGGGGGCAGCATACGGCTTCGGATCTGCGGAAGGTGGCGTTGCGGATCGTCTGCCCGGCGCTGCTGAGGGCGCGCTGATCGGCGGAGCTGTTGGCGCTGCTGCTCCAGCGGTTATTTCCGGTGTCGGCGCGGTAGCACGCAAGGTCATACCGCAGCGACTCCTGCCAGGCCAAAGTGCTGGCGCCTCTGCAGTACAGGGAGCCGAAGGTGATATCCCGGCGGCGAGCCAAGCAGGCATTCCAGCCCAAGAAGCCGGAGCGCAGTCCTCCAGTCCTATCGGGGGCGCGCTTGATTCGAGCAAGAGTGCGAATCAGCATGTATACGACACCATTAACACCTCCGCCAAAAATCAGGATGCAGCCGTTGCTGATCTGGCTGATTACATTGCTCCTCAAAAGAACGTAGTCGACGCGATGGGGCGTATAGGCATTGATAATCCAACGCCCGGAGAGATTACCAGCAACCCAGAAGTTCGCGGCCTTCAAGGTGTTTTGGCGGCCCAGCCTAGCAACCCACTTACCCCTCAGCTCACTGAAAACCGCAATAAGTTGGCGAGCGCCGCTGACGATCTGATCAACGAATACGGAGGGTCGACTGATAAGGCCGGGTTCTCTATGGATTTTAAGGACAAGAGCCTTGACGCTATCAACGGTCTACGCAAGGGCGCATCTGACCTGTATGACCAGGTGGGCGCCGCGCTCCCGGAGTCGACAGCGGCACCCGCCGAGAACACCCTGGCTCACATACAGGCGAATTTGGAGAATGTGGGCGGTGACGTTAGCTTGCTTCCGGACTATCAGCAGAAGGCATATAAGATACTGACAGCCGACCCGGACGCTGGTAAGCCGCTCCAGTCAGTTGCCGGGCTAAATCTACCCGATAGGCACGTCGCTACCGCGAAGGCGATAAGCAGTGCCGCCGATGACCTAGTGACCAATAACGGCGGATCGCTGGACAAAGCACGGTTTTCTGGTGATTTTAAGCAGCAAGGAACGGCCGCTCGCGATGCGCTGGAAGCTCAATCCAACGACCTTTATCAGCAGCTCAACAGTGCCATCCCCAAAACAACATCCGCCCCGGCCAAATCTACCGTTGCTTATCTTGGTGGAAAACTCGTAGAGCTGGGCGGTCGCGACGAACTGATGTCGCCCGCCGAGCGGATGACACTCAACGCTTTATCTCCCAAGCTGGTCAGTGGTTCGGTGGTTGATCCCACCTATGCGGCGCTCGATACCGTGCGCCGCCAGGTCGCCTCAGGATACAAGGGGCGAGGAATCTTCGCCGACAGTGACAGCCATGACCTTGACCGACTCTACGCGGCCTTGAGCCAAGATCAGCAGCGAGCAGTCGAGGCGGCAGGCCCGCAGTACGGAGAGATGTTTTCGCAGGCCAAGGGTTTGGTTGCGCAGCGCAAGCAGCTAGAGGACAGCCTCAAGGCCACGCTGGGTAAAGATCTATCAGGATCAATCGGGAACACTGTGGGCGGAGCAGTCAAAAAACTGGCCACTGGTGATTTCCAGTCGTTCGACCGGACCTTATCCAACATCCCGGACAGCCTGAAATCGCAGGCGGTACTCACCGGTATCGGTGACGCTTTTTCTGGCGGCAAGGGCAAAGGGCTAAATATTCCGGCCATGACCGACTGGTATCGCGGCCTTCAAAGCAATCCTGCCGCTTTGGCTCGCCTAGAATCCCACTTGACGCCTGATAGCGCTCAGCAGTTGCGCGACCTGAACGCGGGCGCTGCAAACCTGAGAGGCCTGGCGGATGGCTCGGTAAAGGACGGAACGCTGAGGGTTCCAACCTTCAAGACGATGGATGATTTGCGCCGGTCCATAGAGTCTAGGGTGCAGAATGGCCATTTTTCCAACACCGAAGATAACGAACTGCAAAAATTCCACGGGTCGCTTTTAAGTGATCAGCAGAATGTCGCAGATGCTCACGGTGTCGGCGTCCCGTTCGCGTCGGCTAGATACCTGGAGCACAAGGGCAAACATGCCCAGGACAATTTAACTGACTTGCTTGGTCGAACACTTGAAAGCTCGATAGCCTCGAAGATGGGCCCGGCTGTTGAGCAATTGCGCACGGGCAACGCTGCAAAATTTGAAGCGATGATGCGCAAGGTTCCGAAAGAACAGCAGCAGTCGGTTGTTATGACGGCGTTGAGTAGCGGCTTTACCAAAGGCTCACGCACATCGGAGGACATCACGCCAAAGGGGCTGACTGATTGGTATGACGGTCTGCTAAAAAACAAGGCTGGGCTAGACCTTCTCTACAAGTACATGCCGGAAGGCGCCCAAAAACGTCTTGAGGATGTCGTTACATCTGCGCGAGCGATGGCCGCCTCCGACGCAAAGGTCATACGCACGGGCATCTCGAAAGACCCGTTCAAAGAGCAAGATTCCGCAGGGCAGAAAACTGTAATTGGCCGTGTGCTCGGGCTGGTTAAGCCGATTGCGCTGGGAGAGGCCGCCGGTCATTTCACTGGCATTCCTGGGCTTGGAAGTGCCGCAGCGCTTTACTCTGTCCTGCGCAAGCCAAAGACGCCTACCCTGGAGGCTGCTATGCAATTATTCTCCGGCCACCAATTACAGGATGCTGTGAGGGCGATCACCAACTCCAACGGGGAGCTGCGCCCTAATGTGCTAGCCCAGCAAAATCGTCTTGTTCGCACAATGGCGTATCGGAAGTGGGAGCAAAGCCTTGGTACCTCGGCGCGGGCCCGCATAGCAACAGTTGGTCCGCTCGTTTACCTGACGGAGCCGAGTCCAGCAGCCTCGCAATGATTATTGCTGTGCTGGCACATGAAGCCCTATGATGGCTCTTCATTGGATAGGTAGGGCGCCATGCAAGCCGTTAAGGTCAGATTTGCTTACAAGTCAGGGTTTAGAAGGCTTTGGCTGGTAGCTTCCATTCTATGGATAATTTTTTCGTTAAATTTCACAATCAATCAAATGTCTGGCGTCACAAGGCTAGATACGATTCTTAGCGCGCTAGCTCCGCCTATTGTGCTTTATGTGCTTGGCGCAGCCTTCGTCTGGGTCATTGAAGGCTTCGCCAGGGCTGATCGTTAACTATAAATACAAGGATGTAGGCATATGAAGTCCGCCTTACTGTTATCCCTGCTTTTTGCCTCAAGCCTCTCTATTGCAGGTACGCTCACCATCGTCCCCGATAGCACCAGTTCGATGGGGCTTAAGCAGCAGCGCAGAGAGTTGAATGAGAAGCGGCAGGCTGCCAGGCAGGCCAGGATTGACGCCGGAATAGAACGCCCGCCGACAGTGATTATCGTTCGCCAGCGACCTCAGCCTGTCCAAATGAACTGCTATAGCTACGGTAATCGCAATCAGTACACTTCCTGCCAACAGGACTAGGGGCTTCAAAGGCTGATACGGTGACACTTTCCGACGACCAAAAAGCCCCAAAATTCCAGCGATAGCTTGGCATCCAAAAGAACTAGTCACAATTATCTAGTCACATACGCTCATCGGAAATCGCAGGAGATTTCCATGGGCGCCCCCGTAGTCGACATCACTATCGTCAAGGGTAAAACCTTCGAGTTCGCATACCGATACGCCGAAGACGAGCTAGTATATTTGCCAATCGAGGCGATGACTAGCGTTGCGCCAGTACGCCTGAAGATCACTGCGCACGGCATCCCTGACGGTTGGCCAGTCCGCATTGAGTGCGTGAAGGCCCCGGAAGAACTCAACAGCGACCCGGATGGCGACGAGCCGTACTACTTCGCGAAAGCTCTCGATATCGACACGATTGAACTCAATACCGTCAATGCGACCTGCTGGAAGGCGTACGCCACCGGCGGCCTGGCCGTCTTCAATAAGCCGATTGACCTGACCGGCTATTCCGCTCGGATGTGGATCAAGAACAGGGTGGGCGGCGATGTTCTGCTCAAGCTGGATTCAGATCCCGCAATATCTCCAGGCGGCACCATCCAGATCGATATCGCGCTCAGCGCTTTCGTTCCCAAGCTTTCTGCCGCAGCGACCCAGCTTCTGACCTGGCGCAATGGGGTTTACGACTTCGAAGCTGTCACGCCGACCGGTGAGGTTTACGCGATTGCGGCAATCAGCGCTGTGACTGTTTCGGACGAGGTTACGCAGTGAAAAGCGCCTTGGTCATCCGGTCGCAACGGGGAGGGGCGTTTATCGCCAAAGGGATACGGGTTGCCGTGTCGGCACCGATCATCCCTCGGGTATACCTCTCGCGTGATCGTGGTGCCGCCGTAATTCTCGCCGGTCAACGCGGCCTGCCTGGCCCAGGTCCTACGCTGCCTACCGCAACTGACAGCGTGCTCGGCGGGATCAAGGCCAGTGACAGCGTACTCGTTGCAGACGACGGGACCGCGTCCGTGAGCCTCGATGCAACCGCCTTTAACGTCGACATAACCCTTATTTACCGAACCGCAAAACTCTGAGGAGCTTCACCATGAGCCTGCAAGCCCAAATTACAGCACTGGCCCAGGCCATCGCGGCTGACGTCAAAACCCTGTACACACAGGACGGTACGCTGAGTGCCCTGAACACCGTCGCAAAGGGTAGCTTGGTACAGGCACTCAACGAGGTGTTGGGTATCGCCAACAGCGCAGCTTCGGCAGCCGGCGCAGCCATCAACGACACCACTGCGAGCGGTACGACCACGTACTCGTCCAACGAGATCGTCAGCCTGATCGCGGCTCTGAAGACTCAGATTCTCGGTGGTGCCAGCGCGGCCTACACAACCCTGCTGGAGATCCAGAACTTCCTGGCAGGTGATGACACATCGATCGGCAACCTGCTGACCGCCGTGGGCAACCGCATCCAGTTCGACGCAGCGCAGACCCTGACACTGGCCCAGCAGATTCAGGCTTGCACCAACATCGGCGTGGGCGATCCGACCACCAACTTCGTCACCGCATACGCTGCGGCCAAGGTTTAATCATGGGTATGGTCGCCAACGTTACCGCCCTGGCGCAAGCGGTGGCGGCCGACATCAAATCGCTGCTCTCAGATAAGGTCGACAAGGTGACGGGCTTCGCCCTGTCCTCCAATGACTACACCTCCGCTGAAAAGACCAAGCTGGACGGCATCGCTACGGGGGCGCAGGTCAACGTAGCGACCAACCTGTCCAGCACGGTGGATGGCACGACCTACACCCTGTCCTCGTCTACCGGCACCGGGGTTACTATTACTGCAGCGACAAGTACGGTTGCAGGCCTGATGTCGGCTGTCGATAAGACCAAGCTGGACACCGTGGGGGCTAATGCCACCCAGAACAGCCCAGACGCCACCCTGCTGGCCCGGGCCAACCACACGGGTACGCAAGCAATTGCAACGGTTGTCAACCTGCAATCTACCCTCGACAGCAAGGTCGCTACCCAGACCGGCTATGGCCTGTCGGAGACCAGCTTTACTGCGGTTGAGAAAGCTAAGCTTGCAGCGCTGGACCCCAACCACTACCGGGGCACCTATGCCACGCTGGCGGCTTTGCAGGCAGCTGTACCCACCGCGAACGCGGGAGACTATGCCAACGTAGACCCAGCGGCTGGAACAGCAGTCATCCAGTACCTGTGGGACGCGAACGACGTAACGTGGGTGTACAACGGCCCAACAGCGGGACCAACAGCGGCCCAGATCAAGTCCCTGTACGAGTCGAACCCCGACACCAACGCCTTCACAGGGGCGTACAAGACCAAGGTAGACGGTATTGCAGCAGGGGCTACCAAGGTCAGCACCACCTCAGACCTTGCTGAGGGCACCAACCTGTACTTCACCGCGGCCCGGGTACTGGCAGGGGTACTAGACACCCTGACCCTGACCAACTCAGCCATTATCGTGGGTGACTCAGTACGGGTGATGTTTGGCAAGCTGCAAGCACAGATCACGGCTAGGGAGCCCTCTATTACCGGGAGCACTGTCTCCCAGTTCTGGGCGGGAACTAAGGCATGGGTTGACTTTGCTACCACCGTGCGGGCTTCGGTACTGACGGGCTACGTGGTGGGCGCCAACTCGGCAATTCTAGCTACCGATACTCTGCTCGCGGGCCTAGGTAAGGTTCAGGGGCAGATCTCTGCACTGGTGACCTCCGAGTCAGGTAAGGAACCAGCTATTACCTCAGGCACAGCGAGCCAGTTATGGTTGGGTAACAAAACGTGGGCCGCCATCCAGACCACGGTAGTGAACACGCTACTAACGGGGTACACCCTAGGTGCCAACTCTGTAGTGCTGGCGACAGACAGCTTGATCTCGGCACTGGGTAAGTTGCAGGCCCAGGTAAGTGCAGCCCTACCACTGTCGGGCGGTACTCTGACAGGTGCTATCAACGAAGCGGCCTCTGTTCCTCTGGCTAGCGCCGCTACAGTCGCCATCGGCGCAGCAGCCTCAAATAACATCACCATCTCGGGCACGGTAACGATCACGGCCTTCGACACCATTACCGCAGGGGCTAAGCGGACCCTAGTGTTCTCAGGGGTGATGGTACTCACCTACAACGCCACGACCATGCAGCTACTTACCGGGGCTAGCATCACCACAGCAGTAAGTGACACTGCCGAGATGGAGTCACTTGGTGGCGGCAACTGGAAGATGCTCAGCTACACACGTGCTTCCGGGGTGGCGTTAGTTAGCTCAGGGGGCTTGGTAAACTTCACAGATACCCTGGGCTCACTATATGGCACAGGGAGTGCTGCAACTCTCAGTGCTTATGGGGCAGCGGCAATAGTCAATCTAGCACTAGTGCCCAAGGGTACAGGAGCCTTACTCACAAAGGTTCCAGACGGCACCGCGACGAGCGGGGGTCTGAGGGGAACCCGCGCTATTGATCTTCAGCTAGTGATAAATCTTGCTACTCAAATCGCATCGGGAACCTGCGCTGTAGCTATAGGGGCCTATAACACCTCTGCGGCCAACTACGGAGTTACCATAGGCTCCTATAACGTCACTACTGCGGGTGACAGCTATGCAGTGGCTATCGGGTACAACAACTACACCAACAACAACGGTATCGCCATCGGGTACAGTAACAGTGCTAGCACAGCACAAGCAGTAGCCATGGGTTATGGAAATGGCTCCTCGGGTAACTGCTCTGTTGCCCTAGGCAGCAGCAACCAAGCTACAGGCAGTGCGTCCACGGCCACGGGCGCCAATAACACGGCATCAGGCGGAAATTCTGTTGCCCTTGGGAGTTTTAATACTGCCTCAGGTACAAACTCCACCGTAGCAGGGGGGCAGTACGGTACTACCCGAGGTATAACTGGGGGCTGGGCTTGGGGCTCAAGCGGTGTGGCCCTTGGTAGGACTCAAGAGGGGACGTTCATCCTGCGCATAGACACAGCAGACGCCACACCCACCCGAGTTACTACGGATGGGGGTGCAGTAAGCAGTATTAACGGTCCTGTGCTGCCCAACACCTCCACCTACCGTTGCAGTATTAGCGTGACCGCCCGTAATTTAACAACAGGTGATAGCGCGAGTTGGTCAGGTATTGCCCTAATACACCGGGAAGCTAATGCTGCAGCAACATCGTTCATCGGCACGCCAACACTAACGAGCGAGTTCTCATCCTCAACAATGACAGGGTGCGCTGTTGCACTCAATGCCGACACAACGCTTGGCGCACTCGGGGTTACGGTTACAGGTTTAGCCTCCACCAGTATCCGCTGGACTTCCCTCATCACGACTCTTGAGAGCACCAACTAATGTGGATTAATCCCGAAACACTCGCAACAAGCGATACACCGCAAGACGGTTACGCGCTTGTCTTCGAAACTCAATGCCCGCTCACCGCCGCGACAGAGAAAGCTGTTGCAGGTGTACCCGCACTGGTCGGTGAGACGTGGCAACAGACGTGGGTAATACAACCTCTCACCGATGCCGAAACTGCACAAGTAACCGCCGCTCAGGTGGCGAATCTTGAGGCGGACATCGCATGCAGAGTGCAGCAGTACCTTGACTCAACGGCCCAGGCGCACGGGTACGACAGCATCCTGACCGCGATTGGCTACGCGTCAGAACCAGCCGTACCCAAGTTTCAGTCAGACGGAAAGGCATTCAGCGCAGGACGCTCATTGATTTGGGCCTACGTTTATGAGCAGCTTGCACTGGTTAAAGCAGGGACCGTTGCGCAGCCCACCGCTGATGAATTCATGCTTGGTATCCCGCCACTGGCGATCCCGACATGAGCAAATTCCTCACAACCTTGAAAACCGAGCAGATCGGTAAGTGGAATCACACGCTGCTGTGTTACCTGGCACTCAAGGATGATGAGGTGGGCACCATCATCGTACCGATCGGGTTTCAGACGGACTTCGCCAGTATCCTCGTGCTGCACAACGTCTTCCTGTTCCCGCTGTTTGCCCTCATCGCCGGTTACGGGAACTACTCGGCAACGGTCCATGACTGGCTGTACACAACAGGTAGCGTGAGCCGTAAACAGGCTGACGCCGTGCTTTACAGAGCGTTGCGTGCGGAAGGTGTTGCCGCCTGGCGGGCCTGGATATTTTGGGCCGGCGTCCGCATCGGCGCCGCATCAAAATATAATAAATCCTCAGCGCTGCCTGGGTGCTAGCCGGGATCATTACCGATCAAGCAGCCTTGAAGGCTGTACAGACGTACATCAGAGATATTCGCAAATAATTGCTGTGGGGGCATTGTAAAAAATATGGGTAGCCACTATTTTGCCTGTAGTAGAAATATTGGCGTCAAAAATCTATTAATCACTTGGAGTTGTATGATGTCCCCAACATTGGCGATGTATAGCTGGTACTTGATGTTTGCTTTGGCAGTTGGTGCGATCTCATTTCCGCTTTTTTCTGCCGAGACCAACATCGAAAATCAGGTTTATGAATGCTCACGTTCGATCTTGCTGGGTGGCAGTGATAACTGTCTGAAAAATATTGAAGCAGAGAGTCGTGCTGGCGAAGCGTACGCCAGAGCACTGATTCAAAAATAGATCAGTCTATAGCTGAGGCTGAATCAGATGTACCCCCTGATTCCGCACATTACCGACGGCTACCGGCACTTGGAACCATTCGAACGTTTCGGTCGGCTCGCCCTGAAACAAGGCCATCTGCTCGGCACGCTCTTTGGGTGTTGCCGGGTCGAGCCATTCTCTTGCCAGCTCAGGTGATAGAGCAACTGGCCGCCGATCATGAATGTCGATCATCCCGCCCTCACTGTCGGCGGTGATGATGACCATTCCGTCATCCTCGTGCGGTTCTTTCTTGGGAAATTGCCCGATAGCTGCGCAAAGAATCGGTGAGCCATCGCGGTGCCGAATCAGATAGGGTTGTTTCTTCGGTCCACCTTCATCAACCCACTCAAACCAGTTGTCGATGGGCGTTATGGCGCGGTGTGTCCAGATCGCCCGGAAGTAAGGGCTGTGTGCGACTTTCTCGACCCTGGCATTGATCGGCGCTGCGCGATCCTTTGCCCAGTGCGGGCGCCATCCCCACCGAACGGGATCGGTGAACAGAACACCGTCTTCGAGGTGGAGCAGGGCGACCTGAGTCGTGGGTGCGACGTTGTAGCGTTCGATGGGCTGGTCACCCACGTTATTGACCATGGGGTTCGGCATGCTCAGCGCGGCAACGAAGTCGTGAATGCCTCGGTACTGGGAAAGTCTTCCGCACATGGCCAGCCCTCCTATGAAGCATTTAGCTTAGCTTTGAGATGCAGCCGGGTATAGTTTGAGCCCCTTCAATTCAGCCAACTCTAAATGCATCGCGCTATTCTCCCGCTCCGTCATCATGAGTTTGCTGTTGTAGGCGCTCAACTTTCCGCTCAGCTCCCGGTCTCTTGCTTGCATTGCTTTTAGCTCAGCCCTGAGTGCATCTCGCTCGGCCGCAGTCAGCAACTGCATCTCGATCAGATCGGCAACGCTGCGCCTACTTTTCCGAAGCTGGCCTCTCAGGATGCCAATCTCTTCGGTCAGAAGGGCTGCCTGCTGTTTCCACATTTCGAGGGGCGTCGGGACGCCCAGGCAGCCGAATAATTCTTCGTCGTCAATTTCCATCAGCGGATTTTGCTCTGTACTGTTTGGATATACAGTAGTCGAGGTGAGGTGATCGGGCGAGGGTGGCGCGACGAACTGCAGGGTTTTGGGGATTGTGTTCGATCGGCAGGACGCCGGGAGAGGGCAAAAAAAGGCTAGTGACTTTCCGAGTGAGATGGTGAGGCTCGGTAAAACACAGCTGGGTGTCGTTGCAGCGAGCACCTATCGCTCTGGCCCCATAAGCTCCGCGATCCCAAGCGTCACAAACTCAAGATTGTCCTCGATGGTACTCAGCGCCCCGCGTACGTTCCCACCGACATCTATCGATCCACGCTGCTCAACCCACAGCACAAGCTCCATGATGGCAGCCTCTAGGGCGATCTGATTTTCGTTAAGCTTGAAGAGTATGGACGGGAGAAGATCTTTGTCTGCCATGGCTTGAGCCTCTATTGAAGATAGGAAAACGTAGCAGGGAGGACGGATACGAAAAACCCGGCACTTGGCCGGGCTTAGAGATAAGGTTGATAGCTAGCCATCACACTCAAGCTTTGCTTTTTCCCATGCCTTAGCGAGCTTTTCAAATTCCTGAAAAAGCGTCTGGATATTGTTCTGGCGCCTAAGCTCCATAATGAATCCCTTCATGGCCGCCCAATCCCGGGTCACCTGGCTATACACGGCGCGCTTGTATAAGCTTTCATCAAGAGCTCCTTCTCTTATACCCAGGGCGATGAATTCATAATTGTTAATTATCGCCAATATATGACTCCTATCCGAGGCCTGCGCCTGTTCTGGAGATGCTAGGGTTATGAAATTTCCCCCAGCGCTGTGAATCTTTCCAACGGCTTTTTTAGCTTCTGTCAGGCTTTGATCGGTTCGCTGGCTCATCAAAATGTCGATCGTTGCCCGCTGTCGCGAAAGCCTCTCATTATGAGCCATAGTGCCTCGAGTCATCTCGCCATTATGGCCGATCGACTCTCGGGACAATTTTCCATTTATGTAGATCGTAAAAACGGCGGCTCCTGCTCCCAACAGGATTACCGCCGTCTGTACCCAAAACCCCAAGGACTCCCCTAGGATTTTGAGCTGCTGCTCGGTAGGAACCACATCCATTCAGTAGTCTTCCCATCCATCCATAGCATTCTTCATCTTGGTTTCCCTGTGCTTGGTGAGTATTGCCGCTGTTGTCGCGACTTGATCAAAATATAACACATGGAATTCAATTCGCGTGCCGCGACACAATTTCAAATTTACCAAAACGTGTCGCGCGCCGAAATATAAGTCGAATTGCCATGCGAGAGGCAGCCTAGCGGGGATCATCGCCAACCAAGCAGCCTTGAAGGCGTTGCAGTCGTATGTGATGAATGTGTGTCGATAGGGATTGTGTTCGGTCGGCAGGACGCCGGGGGAGGGGTGCAGATAGGCCTACAACGGCATGGAAAACGCTGTTTTGGTCCTAAAATGGTCCTAAACTCATATCTCAGAAACTAAAAACCCCCGAAAACGGCAATGTTTTCAGGGGTTTATAGTGTTTCTAATATGGCGGTGAGGGAGGGATTCGAACCCTCGATACAATTTCTTGTATACACACTTTCCAGGCGTGCTCCTTAAGCCTCTCGGACACCTCACCGTATCTCGTCAAACTATTCAGTCTGTCGAGGCGCGCTAATGTAGTCGAAACCTTTGACGAAGGCAAAAGTTTTTTTCAGAATTTTCATATGCTTAAGCAAATTGCGCTGTCATCGGCGTTGTGGTTGACACGAATACGACTCGGCCCCGGCTTCTGGTTGAAGTTCGGGGCCGAGTCAGCTGTGGTCCTTCAGTCTGGATCAGGCGCCGAAGCCGCCGTCGATGGTCAGACTTGCGCCAGTGATATAACCGGCTTCCGGGCCTGCCAGGTAGGCGACGAAGCCTGCGATTTCTTCAGCTCTGCCGTAACGACCTACCGCGATCATTGGGATCAACGAGTCGGCAAAATCACCGTCGGCCGGGTTCATGTCGGTGTCGACCGGGCCGGGCTGGACGTTGTTGATGGTGATGCCGCGAGGGCCAAGGTCGCGGGCCAGGCCTTTGGTCAGGCCAACCAGCGCCGCTTTGCTCATGGCGTATGGACCGCCACCGCCGAAGGGCATGCGGTCGGCGTTGGTGCTGCCGATGTTGATGATGCGACCGCCTTGCGTCATGTGCCGTGCTGCTTCCTGGGAGGCTATGAATACGCTGCGCACGTTGATGGTCAGGGTTTTGTCGAAGTCTTCGAGGCTGAAGTCTTCCAGCGGCGCAATGGCCAGGACGCCAGCGTTGTTGACCAGAATGTCCAGCCGGCCAAAGGTCTCGACGGTGGTGTTCACCGCATGGCGAATCGCTTCGGCATCAGCGCTGTCAGCAAGGATGGCCAGCGCCTCGCCGCCGCTGGCAATGATGCTGTCTTGCAGCGCCTGGGCTTTGGCTTGCGAGCTGACGTAGGTAAACGCTACGGCTGCGCCTTCTGCGGCCAGGCGTTTGACGATGGCTGCGCCGATGCCGCGGGAGCCACCTTGAATAAGGGCCACTTTGTTGGTGAGGGTCGCTTGAATGGTCATGCTGTTCTCCAAAGCTGAGGGGGGTAAGTGCTTGGTGGCCAGTATTAACGGCTGATTGCATCCTGAGTAGAGGGTAGTTGCGCTAGTCTGTGTAAACCAAAAGTTTAGAGTGGCGATATGGAAAGCTTCAGCAGCATCGAGTGTTTCGTCCGCAGCGCGGAGGTCGGCAGTTTCGCCGAAGCTGCGCGCCGACTGAGTTTGACGCCGGCGGCGGTGGGCAAGAGTGTCGCCAAGCTGGAGACGCGGCTCGGTGTTCGGCTGTTCCAGCGCAGTACGCGTAGCCTGACCCTCACGGAAGCCGGTCAGCGCTTCCTCGGCGAGGTCAGCGCCAGCCTCAATACCATCCAGAATGCCGTCGCTAATCTGGCCAGCGCCGAGGGTCAGCCCGCCGGCACGCTCAAGGTCAGCATGGGCACGGTATTCGGTCGTCTTTATATCGTGCCTCTGCTGGGTGAATTCCTGCGGCGTTATCCGGCGATCACGCCTGACTGGCACTTCGATAATCGTCAGGTCGACCTGATTGGACAAGGCTTTGACGCGGCCATCGGTGGCGGGTTCGATCTGCCTCAAGGTGTGGTCGCACGCAAGCTCGCACCGGCGCATAGGGTGTTGGTCGCGTCGCCAGCGTATCTGGTGGAACACCCGGGCTTGGTCAGCCCGCAAGACTTGCAGGGTTGCGCGGGGATTTTGATTCGCTCGCCGCAAACGGGGCGGGTGCGTTCCTGGCCGCTGACTAATCGGGCGCAGGAGCACAGCCCGCTGAACTTGAAACTGCGTATGACCATGAGCGATTCGGAAGCAGCCTGCGCCGCTGCCGAACAAAGTTTGGGGATCGCTCTGGTCAGCATGCCTTTCGCTGCGCCGTACTTGCGCGACGGCACGTTGTTACGGGTCTTGCCCGAGTGGTATGTCGATGACGGCGATATCTCGCTGTACTACAGCGAACATAAACTGCTGCCTGGGAAAACCCGGGCCTTTGTCGATTTTGTAATCGAACAATTTGCCCAGCAGAAACTGGCGCAGATTTTCAGCGCCCTATAACCGGACCCATGATGAATATTCACGCCAACGCTGTGCTGGTTTTGATCGATATGCAGAAGGGCATCAACCACCCTAAATTGGGGCGCCGTAATAACCAGCAGGCGGAAGAACAGATGTTGAGTCTGTTGGGCGTGTGGCGCAAAACGCAACGCCCTGTCATTCATGTTCGGCACTTTTCCCGTTCGCCCGATTCGGTGTTCTGGCCGGAGCAGTCCGGCATTGAATTTCAACCGGCATTTTTGCCACTCAAGCGCGAGCGCCAGCTGCAAAAGCAGGTGCCCGATGCGTTTTGCTCAACCTCGCTGGAAAGCTGGCTGCGCGCTGATTCCATTGCGCAGGTGGTGATTGTTGGGGTTGCGACTAATAATTCGGTGGAGTCGACCGCACGCAGTGGCGGTAATCTGGGGTTTGAGGTGCTGGTGCCCCACGATGCCTGTTTTACCTTTGATCAGGCTGACTTCTTCGGCAATCCGCATTCGGCAGAAGAGGTACACGCCATGTCCTTGGGAAACCTGCATGGCGAGTACGCAATGGTGTTACCGACTACCGAAATCCTCGCTCTTACAACCTGAATCGCGCCATCTGCAAAGCGAGATGCTCGGCTTTGTCCGAGAGTTTCAGGCAGTCTTCGCGGCAGGTTTGCACGTCCTTGGCGGTGGATTGAGCGAGGTCGGCGATGCCTTGTACGTTGCGGTTGATCTCTTCGGTAACCGAACTTTGCTCTTCGGTGGCGGCGGCGACCTGCTGGTTGCGGTCGGTGAGCTCTTCGACGTGGCCAGCAATCGTGTCGAGAGAGTGACCGGTACGGCGGCTGGCTTCGACCCCCGTGTCGGTGGCGGCCTGGCCGGCACGCATCGAGGCCACGGCCCGGTCGGCACCCCCTTTGAGTTCGCCGATCATCTGCTGGATCTCGCTGGTCGCGCTTTGGGTGCGGCCGGCGAGGGTGCGCACTTCATCGGCCACTACGGCAAAGCCACGACCCATTTCGCCGGCGCGGGCGGCTTCGATGGCGGCGTTCAGGGCCAGCAAGTTGGTCTGTTCAGAGATACTGCGAATCACCGTCAGGACCTGATCGATGGTGGCGATCTTCGTGGCCAGTACTTCAACCGCCCCCGCCGCACTGCTGACGCCATCGGACATCGTCTGAATATGTGCAATGGACTGGCCGACGATGCGTTTGGCTGACACCGCTTCGTCCTGCGTACTGCGCGAGACTTCGGCGGCGGCGCCTGCATTGCGGGCGATTTCCTGCACGGTCAGGCCCATTTCGTGAACCGCGGTGGCGACCATATCGGTCATCTGCTGTTGTTGCACAGCCCGCGCCGAGGTGCTGTCCACCACCCGTGCGACATCCCCCACGCTGTGCCGTAGTTGTTCGCTGGTATGCAAGGCGTCACCGATCAACTGGCGCAGGCTTTCGATGAAGCGGTTGAACCCCCGGGCCAAATCGCCCAGTTCGTCTTCCCGATGATCATCCAGACGGCGAGTCAGGTCACCCTCGCCACCACCGATATCAATCAGCGCCGTGGTCACCTGACGAATCGGGCGCACGATGCCTCGCGCCATCCAGATCACGAAGCCCAGGAAGCACAGCACCACCGCCAGGCTGATGGCAGAAATGATGGTCAGCGCATCCTTGGCCGGGCCATAGACTTCCGCAAGCGGTACTTCACTGACCAGCGTCCAGCCCAGCGAACTGACCGGCTCGGCCATGGCGACATACGCCAGGCCATTGCGCTCGAACTCCACAGGGGCGTTGCTGGCAGTGGGGCTTAGCAGTGACTTGGCGGGTGCGGCACCGACCAATTGTTCCAGGGACTGCTGATCATTGAATTCGGCGTTGGGATGGACCTTGACCTTGCCGTCAGGGCTGACCAGATACACCCGACCTTGCTTGCCGAAATGGAAGTCGCGGACCATCTCCGACAAGGCACTCATGCTGAAGCCCAGGCCTGCCACGCCGATGACCTTGCCGTTGCTTTCAATGCGCTGGTTGATGAACAGCGTCGGCACCCGGGTACTGCTGTCGATGTCGATATCCAGTGAGCGCTGTTTGCCGCTGTCGAGAAAGCTATAGAACCAGCCGTTCTCCGCTACGCCGCGTTGCAAGGTCCGATCGACACCCTTGTTGGTGAAGTAATGGCCGCTGTCCTTGGCGACGATAAAAGTGATCAGCGCCTTATGTTGCTGCTGGATGTTAGCCAGGTAGCGCACAAAGGCTCCTTGCTGGGCGGGATCTTCACCGGCGCTCAGCCAATCGGCGACCAGTGTGTTATCGGCGATGTCACTGGCGGCGGTCAGGGGTGAAGCGAGCAACCGCTCCAGATCATTGCGAATCGCCTCGACGCTGGCGGGCATGGCCTGTTGCAGTAAATAACGATCGGTCAGTCGGTTCAAGGCGAAGGCATAAATGGCGATCACGATCAGGCTACTGATCACCAACGCTGCGCCCATGCTCAAGGTGAGCTGCCACTGAATACTTTTTCGCCAGAACGGCATAGAAAACTCCACGTAAAACAAGCGGGCGCACAATCACGATGGACGAGTGCTTTTTTGGGGGGGACGTGTCCATAAGGCAATAACTGCGCCATAAAGTTGATTTAGTGGTCAGCTTTGTAGGCGTGGTGAGGCGCCAAGTACCGAGCTAGAGGCGTACAGTGAGGGAATGGCCGTGCTTTGGCTCCGCACCGAGGAACGGTAAGGGCGCGCCAACACTGTGTCGTTTTGGAGCAATTCGGTAGGGGGTGGGTGGTTACGTGGCAGTCGGCTGAGGTGAAGCGCCGGCTGACGGCGGTATGGCGACTGCACTTTCCCTTGCCTTGTTCTATATGCTCGCAGCCTTTAGTGGGGTGTGCGCTTTCAATCTGACGCCTGTCAGCAACTCAACTTGACCCAACGAGCGAAACTTTTCTTGATGAATGTCGTATCCCCACTGGGTGCCTATCAACAGGCCATCGATGAGCAAGGCTTCAAGCCCGATGCCGCGCAGTTGAATGCCGCGCGGTTGTTGCAGGAATGTTACGTAGCGCTGCATGAAAGCAGGCACCGACAGCCGATCAAGGGCGTTTACCTGTGGGGCCCGGTGGGACGAGGCAAGACCTGGTTGATGGATCGTTTTTACGAGAGCTTGACAGTGTCGGCCCGGCGTCAGCATTTCCATCACTTTATGCGTTGGGTGCATATTCGCCTGTTCCAGTTGACGGGCACTGCCTATCCATTGAGAGCCTTGGCCCGCGAGCTGAGTCGGGAAGTGCGGGTGCTGTGTTTCGATGAACTGTTCGTCAACGATATTGGCGACGCGATCATTCTTGGCGGTTTGATGCAGGTGATGTTCGAGGAAGGCGTGGTGATGGTGTCCACCTCCAATCAACCGCCGGAGCAACTGTATGCCGATGGCTTCAATCGTGAGCGTTTCATCCCGGCCATTGCTGCCATCAACCGTTACATGACGGTGGTGACAGTCGATGGTGGCGAGGACCACCGCCTGCATCCGGGGGAATTGCATCAGCGTTATTGGGTCAGCCAGCCCGATCATCCGAGCGTTTTGGGCGAAGTGTTCAAGCACCTGAGCGCGGGCGAAACTGTGTCGAGCGAGCCGGTTGCGTTTGGTCATCGCCGCATAAAAGTGGTGCAGCAGAGTGAGAAGGTGCTCTGGTGCCGTTACGCCGATGTGTGCGAGCAGCCGCTGGCAGCGATGGACTTCATTGATTTGTGCGACCGCTTTTCGGTGATTCTGATCAGCGAAGTGCCGGCGCTGAGCGCCAAACAACGCGAAGGAAAAATCGCCCGAGGAACTGAAGACGCAGCGGTGCAGGTTGTTGCCGGTGATCGTGAGCTGCCGCAGTTGTCGGTGAATGACGACGGTGTGCGGCGCTTCATCGCGCTGGTGGACGAATGCTATGACCGCCGCGTGCCGCTGTATATCGAAGCCAAGGTGCCGCTCGAACAGTTGTACACCGAAGGCTATCTGGCCTTCGCTTTCCGCCGCACCCTGAGCCGTCTTCAGGAAATGCAACTTGAGCGCTTCGCATCACGGTAAGCGGTGCCTTATCTGATGGCTCCATCGCTATCCAGATCTGGCATGTATCAGCCGTTTCGCACGAAGCGGATAGAGATCTGCACTAAACGGCTATTGTGCCGATCGCTGTATTCCTACCCTTGGCAGGCCTTGATAACAACAATAAAAGAGTCCTGCCATGCGAAAAATAGACGTCCACACCCTGGTCGACGAGGCCAGGTTCAATCGCTTTCATGGATTGGTGCTGTTCTGGTGCGCGTTGATCATCATTTTCGACGGCTACGATCTGGTGATCTACGGCGTGGTGTTGCCGGTGCTGATGCTCGACTGGGGGCTGACACCTTTGCAAGCTGGCGCACTGGGAAGCTATGCGCTGTTCGGCATGATGTTCGGCGCGCTGTTCTTCGGCCCGCTTTCGGACAAGATCGGGCGCAAGAAAGTCATCGCCATCTGCGTCACGCTGTTCAGCGGTTTCACTGTCCTTAACGGCTTTGTCACCACCCCCACCGAATTTGGTATCTGCCGTTTTATTGCCGGTCTCGGCATCGGCGGAGTGATGCCCAATGTCGTGGCGTTGATGAGCGAATACGCACCGAAAAAAATCCGTAGCACACTGGTGGCGATCATGTTCAGCGGCTACTCGGTGGGCGGCATGTTGTCCGCTGGTTTGGGCATTGTGTTGTTGCCGCGTTTTGGTTGGCAGTCGGTCTTTTTCGTCGCTGCGATACCGCTGCTGCTATTACCGTTGATTCTCTGGTTTTTGCCGGAGTCGGTGGGCTTCATGGTCCGCGACGGACGCAGGCAGCAGGTCGCCCACGTGCTGCAGCGCATCGAGCCGGGTTACAGCGCACAGCCCGATGATCAGTATCAGATGGCTGCGATAAAAGCTGATGGCGCCCCAGTGTTGCAGCTATTTCGCGAAGATCGGGCGATCAGCACACTGATGCTGTGGGTCGCTTTTTTCTGCTGCCTGTTGATGGTCTATGCGCTTAATTCCTGGTTGCCGAAGTTGATGGCCAGTGCGGGTTACGGTTTGGGCTCAAGCCTGATGTTTTTGCTGGTGCTGAACTTCGGCGCGATTTTCGGCGCGGTCGGCGGCGGTTGGCTGGGCGACAAATTCAACCTGCAGCGAGTGTTGGTGGTGTTCTTCGCCATTGCGGCAGTGTCCATCAGTATCCTGGGCTTCAACAGCCCGAGCTGGGTGTTGTACAGCCTGGTCGCGATTGCTGGCGCAACCACCATTGGTTCGCAGATTTTGCTGTACGCCATCGGCGCGCAGTTTTACGCGTTGGCCATCCGCTCGACCGGACTGGGTTGGGCCTCGGGTGTGGGGCGTAGCGGTGCCATCGTCGGCCCGATTCTTGGCGGCGCGCTGTTCGGTATTGGCCTTCCGTTGCACTACAACTTCATGGCTTTCGCTGTGCCTGGCGCAGTGGCGGCGCTGGCGATGTGCTTCGTCTATCGGCGCAAAGTGTTGCCCGTAGTCGCGCCGGTAGAGGTTCAGGTTCGCCCCTGATCTCGTTCTGGCGCTACGTATTACCCGAGACATCGCTTTTTGTCGAGCAACGGAAACCATGAAAACACTGATCAAAGACTTCTCTCTGTCCGCTGCCGTCGCTGGTTTTATCGCGACGATCATTTCTTATGCGGGGCCATTGGTGATCATCTTCCAGGCGGCGAAAAGCGCAGGTCTACCTGCCGATGTTCTGTCGTCCTGGGTTTGGGCGATTTCCATCGGCAGCGGCGTGTTGGGCATTTATCTGAGCCTGCGCTTCAGGGTTCCGGTGGTGATCGCCTGGTCGGCACCCGGCTCGGCGTTGTTGGTGGCGCTGCTGCCAGGGATTAGCCTGAATGAGGCGGTGGGGGCGTATATCGTCTCCAGCCTGATCATTCTGCTGGTGGGCGTGTCCGGAGCTTTTGACCGCATCGTTGGCAAACTGCCTGCGGCGATTTCGGCCGCGATGTTGGCTGGAATTCTGTTCAGTTTCGGCACCCAGCTGTTTGTGTCGATGAAGGACAAGCCGTTCATGGTGTTGGCGATGTTCTTAACCTACCTGCTGTTCAGGCGCATGAAACCACGTTACGCGGTGTTGGCGGTGCTCGTTGTGGGCTGTGTGATCGCTATGGCGGCCGGGGAGTTGAACAGCTCTGCGCTGGTGATCGATGTGGCTAAACCGCTGTGGATCAGCCCTGAATTCAGCTGGCATGCATTGCTCAATATCGCCTTGCCGCTGGTGATGGTGGCGTTGACCGGGCAGTTCGTCCCGGGCATAGCCGTATTGCGCAACGACGGTTATCACACGCCTGCCAGCCCGATCATTGCCAGCTCGGCTTTAGGCACGTTGTTGCTGGCGCCATTCGGTTGCCACGGGCTGAACCTGGCAGCGATCACCGCAGCCATCTGCACCGGGCGTGAGTCTCATGAAGACAAAAACAAACGCTATGTCGCTGGGGTGATGGGCGGGGTGTTCTACCTGTTGCTGGGCATCTTCGGTGCGACCCTGGTGTCGATCTTCAGCGCTTTTCCCAAGGAACTGATCGCGGCACTGGCCGGGCTGGCGTTGTTTGCGGCTATCGCTGGCGCATTGGCCGGGTCCATGGCCGAACCCAAAGATCGCGAAGCAGCACTGATTACTTTCCTGGTCACGGCATCAGGGATGTCATTGATGGGGCTTTCAGCGGCGTTCTGGGGCTTGATCCTGGGGCTCCTGGCGCACCTGCTGCTGACCTTTGGGAGAGTGACAAAAGCCGGGGCGCCAGTGGCCCCGGTGCGAGCAAGGTAGCACCGTAAAACGGTACGGATCGGGAGCATGATCTGGACATTGGCTATGTGATCTGGATCGGACCATTCAGGGATGTTGGTGTGCGCATTCGCAATGCCGTCGCGCGTTCCAACTACCGCACCGACATCGATGAAAATCAGGTTGATCCTGAGCTATACCCTTAAGCTGTTTTGACGCAGACGTTACTGTCGGAGTGCTGATGGGCTATGGCAGCAATACCTCACGAGATATTTCTGCGGCGGTGAGCCAGCAAGTGCTTGCTGCCTTCAAACACCAACACCAGCACGGCTGCCCAGATAGGCAAGTACGTCAGCCACTCATCACGGCCGATACTTTCCCCCAGCAGCAAGGCGACGCCGACCAGCAGTACGGGCTCGACATAACTGAGCAGGCCGAACAGGCTGAACGCCAGCATGCGACTCGCGAGAATATAGCTGACCAGTGCCGAGGCGCTGATCATGCCCAGCAGCGGAATCAACAGGTACAGCCGTGGATGTTCGGCGACCGCGCTGGGGTCACCATTGAGGATGAACCAGGTTGCGATGGGCAGCAGCAGGGCCATGTCGAACCAGAGCCCGCCGAGGTTATCGTTGCCCAACCTGCGCCGTAGCACGAAATACAGTGGATAACCGAGGGCCACCAACAGGGTTTCCCAAGAGAAACTGCCGACCCGATGCAGCTCATTGACGACCCCGATCAGGGCAAAAAAAGCGGCGATTTTTTGCAGGCGGGACAGGTGTTCACCATAGGCGATTCGGCCGGTAACGATCATCGTCAGCGGCAATAGAAAATACCCCAGTGACACTTCCAGGCTACGGCCATGCAACGGCGCCCACATGAACAGCAGGAGTTGCACGCCCAGCAGGATCGAAGACAGCAGCATGCCGATCAGCAACGCCGGTTTTTGTCGCAAGCGTCGGCCTATCTGGTGAACCAGCCGCCAGTCACCGCTGATAAGCATGAACAGGGTTGCGCAAGGCACGGTGAGCAGCATGCGCCAGCCGAAGATCTCTTCGCCACTCAACGGCGTCAGCAGCGATGTATAGAAATACAGAACCCCGAACAGGATCGAGGCCGTAACGGACAACACAACGCCTTTTGACACAACATTCTCACGTGTTCTCAAGCTTATAGGGTGCTTGTTTGATGAAGGAACTCTCAGGTTTTGACCCCGAGAGAAGGGGCGCACAGTCTAGCCGATCCGTCATGGCAGGATATGACGGACGTTTGGCAGATAACGTGACACCGCGCCGATTGTGGGCCACACCCCTCTGGTTGAGACTGGTCCCAGTCGCTCCATACAGGTGCGATAGTCTGAGGAACGCCACCATGACCAACACCATTGCCGGTATCAAAATCCCCGACAGCGCCCTGGCCAAGGCGACCGCTGAGTACATTCGTGATAACGAACCCGATCTGCTGTTTCACCATTCGAGTAGGGTCTTTTTATTCGGTGCTTTGAGTGGCGAACGCAAAGGCCTCAAGTACGACGCCGAACAACTCTACGTCGGTGCGATGTTCCACGACCTGGGGCTGGTCGAAGGCCACCGCAGTAAAACGGAACGTTTTGAAGTGGACAGCGCCAACGCGGCCCGTGCCTTCATAAAACCGTTCGGACTGTCCGAAGGTGATATGGAGCAGGTCTGGTTGTCGATTGCCTTGCACACCACGCCGGGCGTTCCGCCACATCTGCGGCCGAACGTGGCGCTGGTGACCGCCGGGGTCGAAATGGACGTGTTGGGTATCGATTACGCCGAGTTCTCAACGGTGCAGCGTGAAGCGGTGGTGCATGCACACCCACGTGGTGATGGCTTCAAGGAATGCATCCTCTGCGCCTTCGCCAACGGCTTCAAAGATAAACCCGACACTACGTTCGGTACCGTCAACGCTGACGTACTGGTGGACAGCGTGCCAGGCTTCAAGCCGCTGAACTTTGTCGACATCATCCGCACGTCGCCTTGGGTGGCTTGAGTCTGCTTTGCATCAAGCCGTTCGCAGGCAAGCCAGCTCCCACAGAAGGTATGCGGTCCTATTTGGTTAAGCTGCGAGCTTTGTTAGGCTACGTCGATTGCCAGGTTGGAACTGCCTGACGTTTTCGAAGGACGCTGCATGACTTCCATCAACATCGCTGCGCCGGTTATCCCTGGCCGAATGGAGCAGCTGTCCACGCGTATCGCGTTTTTTATCGCCGGTTTCGGCGTCGCCGCGTGGGCACCGTTGGTGCCGTATGCCAAGGCCCGTATCGGGCTGAATGACGGTACCCTCGGGCTGTTGCTGCTGTGTCTGGGCGTTGGTTCGATCATCGCCATGCCGCTGGCGGGGGTACTCGCTGCCCGGTTCGGTTGTCGCCGTGTATTGATCGTGTCGAGCGTATTGGTCTGTCTGTGCCTGCCGTTGCTGGCGACGGTCTCCAGCCTGCCGTTGCTGGTGGCGACGCTGTTTGTGTTTGGTGCAAGCATGGGCGCGCTGGACTGCACGGTGAATATTCAGGCGATTATCGTCGAGCGGGCCAGCGGCAAGACCATGATGTCGGGCTTTCATGGCCTGTTCAGTCTGGGTGGAATTATCGGTGCCGGCGGCGTCAGCGGTTTGCTCAGCGTGGGCGCTTCGCCGTTGATCGCGATGTGGGTGGTGGTTGCCTTTATGGTCATCGCACTGCTCAGGGCTTCGCCGCACTTCCTTACCTACGGCGGCGAAAGTGATGGCCCGGCGTTTGCGGTCCCCCACGGTGTGGTGCTGTTTATTGGCTTGCTGTGCTTCACCGTGTTCCTCACCGAAGGCGCAATGCTCGATTGGAGTGCGGTTTTCCTCAGTTCTATGCGCAACGTCGATCCGTCTTATGCCGGACTGGGCTATGCGGTGTTCGCCCTGACCATGACCCTCGGCCGGTTTTTCGGCGATGCCATCGTTCGCCGGGTCGGGGCCAATCGCGTGATCATTCTCGGTGGTCTGTGCGCTGCGGCGGGGCTGGCACTGGCCACGCTGGTCCCGGCCTGGGACGCGACGTTGCTGGGCTATGCGTTTGTCGGCGCCGGGTGTTCCAACATTGTTCCGGTGCTTTACAGCGCCGTCGGACGACAAAAGGTCATGCCAGAAAACGTTGCCGTCCCGGCCATCACCACGCTGGGCTACGCCGGCATCCTTGCCGGTCCGGCGCTTATCGGCTTCATTGCTCACGCCAGCAGCCTGAACCTGGCCTTTCTGATCATCGCCGTGTTGCTACTGGGTGTCGCCGTAAGTGGGCGCATCCTGAAGGTATAAACCTGGAACCTGCCCGCCTATTTGTCTTTTTTTGCCTTCTCTGCGCGCAAAAAATCAAAGTAGAAATTGAGGGGCCCCAGAACGGCAATGCAGAACAAGGCGAGCATACCGATTTGAATGTGGCTCATGATGAGCTCCAGGTAATCTGAAAGCAGTTATTCAGAATTAATCCAAAATGCCACGAAAGGAAATGGGCTTTACTTGAATTTTACAGAGCCCGGAGAAGTGTTTATTGGGCTGTTACACAGGTGAAACACGCCCACTGCTCAGGCTTTTACCCCATGGATAACGAACGCTCAGCGTATCGATGACTCCAACAACGTCCCGATCAACACGTAGTACGAAGTATCCGGGGGCATCTGCACTGCGAATTGGCCAACGACTTCCTGGGTCAGGCTGACGATGTCCTCAACCAGCTCCATACCCGCGCCGGTTCGCCAACTGGCGACGATGTCCATGGCAGGCGGCAGGGGGACGTCATTGATCAGGGTCAGCACGCCCTGTGCCAGTTCGCCGCGCACCAGCGCCGCAGGCAATGCACCGATGCCGAAACCGTCACGCACCAGGCGGGTGATGGCTGAGGCTGAGTTCACGCAGTTGATTCGGGGTGTCACGATGTTGGCCGTGTGCAGCATGTTAAGGATGTCCTGATGCGGTCGTGAGTTCCGCGAAAACGTCACGATGCGCTCCAGCGACAGCTCTTCGAGTGAGGCATAAGGCCGGTCGTAGGCCGAGCCGGTCGGTACAACCCAATGCATGGGGTAACGGGCCAGCAGCGTATTGCGTACCGAGTCGAAACGCAGCACATCGGTCTGGAAAATAATGTCCTGATAACCCTTTTCCAACTGCACGCACAGGTTGCTGGCAGTGTCGGCGGTCAGTTCGATCTCCAGCGCCGGGTAACACTTCATCAGGCGTGTTACCAAAGGGCTGAGCCAGGTGTGTATCACCGTATCCATCGCCCCGATACGAATCCGCCCGCGTACCTGTCGCGGGTCCTTGATCGCGTCTTTCATGCTCTGCATCGTGTCCATGATGTGTTCGGCGTATTCCAGCACGCGCAAACCTTCGGTGGTCAGCGAAACCCCCTTGGAATCACGAACGAACAGGCGCACGCCCATTTCATCCTCCAGCGTGGCGATGCGGCTGGAAATAGACGCCTGGGTGGTGAACAGTTTCTCTGCCGTTAGCCTGAAACTTTTCAGGCGGGCGACCCATACGAAGGTTTCCAGAAATTTGAGATTCACCGAGTTGATTCCTTGCTGTTAAAGGTGTCGCGGTTGTGCATGCCGCAGAAATAAGGTGAACAGCGCCCTATCGCCATGGCCTGCATACCCTTGGAAATTGCAGGTTGTATGCCACAACCTCTACAGAAATTCTTATGGGGCATAGCGGTTTTTTCTCGTTGGACGCCGCCCTCGGCGTACCGAAAAATTGCTGAAGAGTGAAAGAGGACTCCACGAATAACAACACAACGGAAAGAGATCCTTATTATGCAAACCGCTATCAATCTCTGGCCGCTCCTGGGCGTACTGGTCATCGTCATTGGCTTCGTGCTGCGCTTCAATCCGATGCTGGTGGTCGCCCTCGCGGCCTTGGCTACCGGCTTCGCCGCGAGCATGCCGCTGGATACCATTCTCTCGACCATCGGCAACGGGTTTATTAAAACCCGTACGTTGCCGCTGATCATCCTGTTGCCGCTGGCAGTCATCGGCCTGCTTGAGCGCCATGGCCTGCGTCTGCATGCGCAAAACTGGATTGCGCGGTTCCAGAGCGCCACGGTTGGACGCCTGCTGATCGCTTACCTGTTTGTCCGTGAAACCACCGCTGCGGTGGGTCTGACCAGCCTGGGTGGGCATCCGCAGATGGTCCGCCCGCTGTTGGCGCCCATGGCTGAAGGCGCTGCCGAGGCGCGTTTCGGTAAGTTGCCGGACGCAGTGCGCTTTCGATTATTGGCGCTATGCGCGGCAACGGACAACGTCGGGCTGTTTTTCGGCGAAGACATTTTCGTCGCCTTTGGCGCTATTGCCTTGATGCACACCTTTCTGCTGGGGTCAGGGATCGATGTCGACCCAATGCACATCGCGTTCTGGGGGATGCCAACGGCATTTTGCGCGTTCGTGATTCATGCCATACGGCTGCATCGCTTTGATCGCCGGTTAGGTCGTGAGCTGCACGCCAATCCGGCTGTGAAGGAGGCCGCGCAATGATCATTTCCATTCAATACCTGTATTGGTTAGCGGGGGTGATTCTGGCGATCACCACGGTCATGACGCTCACCGATAAAAGTAATCCGAAACGCTGGAGCACTGGCTTGTTCTGGGGCCTGTTCAGCATTGCATTTCTGGTGGGCGAGCGGCTGCCGCCAGCGCTGGTCGGGGTCGGCGTACTGCTGATGGCCGCCATCGCCGGGTGTGGCGGGGTTGGTATGGGCAAGCATCAAGACCTGCCCGACAAGGCACGCCGGGCGAGTGCCGGGCGTTTAGGCAACAAACTGTTCATTCCGGCGCTGGCGATTCCGCTGGTGACAGTGATCGGTGCGGTCTTTCTGAAAAACGTCAAATTTGGCGACGTGGCTTTGCTTGATCCGGCCAACAGCACCTTTGTTTCGCTGGGCATCGGCTGCCTGATCGCGCTGGCGTTGGCCTGCTGGTTGACCCGCGATACGCCAGTGCAGGCGATGCGTGAATCGCGCCGTCTGACTGAAGCCCTGGGTTGGGCGCTGGTACTGCCGCAAATGCTCGCCATGCTCGGGTTGCTGTTCAACGATGCGGGTGTCGGCAAGGCTGTGGCGCACCTGGCCACGGCGTACATCAACCTCGATTTCCGTCTGGTGGCGGTGATGGTCTACGTGCTGGGTATGGCGCTGTTCACCATTGTCATGGGCAATGGTTTTGCGGCGTTCCCGGTGATGACAGGTGGCATTGGCGTGCCCGTACTGGTCGGCATGTACGGCGCCAATCCAGCGGTGATGGCCGCCATTGGCATGTTCTCCGGCTACTGCGGAACGCTCATGACACCGATGGCGGCCAACTACAACATCGTCCCTGCGGCGTTGCTGGAGTTACCGGACAAGTACGCGGTGATCAAAGCCCAGATCCCCACGGCACTGGGGATGCTGGTGGTCAATATCGTGCTGTTGTATGTGTTGATGTGAGGTTCTAGAGCCTGTAGGAGGGTCATTCCCGTCTTCGACACAGCGCTGTCACGCAGCAAACCGGGTTGTGATTTGTGCGTCGTGATTGATGGCGTGTCAGATAAGCCGCCTTCGTGAATAAATTCACTCCCACTGGGGTCTTGATTTGACTTTGACTTTTGAGTGAATTGACTCTCGAATTACGGCAAGGCCCCTTTTCCAGAAGGCCGAGCGCAGGCGTTGCGCAGGGGGTAACGAGGCAAGGACGCCGAGTAAGCCGCACGGGGCCAGGGACGGCCCCTTGCGGCGACCCCCGGAGCAACGCCGGAGCGAGGGAAATCAGAGCCTAAGCGAGGATCCGCATGGAGGGGCAATGTACGGGACAACCACATAGGTAACACAAAAGTACAGGCACATAGGTAACACCCGATCAGTCTTTTGATATTACTTTCAGTGCTACATAGCCATCCTTGGCGTCCTTTTCCTAAAAACGTCCCAGCGTAATCGGACCAAAAATTACGTCCCACGCGCCTTCGTTTATGCTCTCAAACCCTACTATTTCACGCTTGAGAACATTGCCTACGTACACCTTAAGCCCGTCCCTGTTCACTATGCCGCTCGCGTCCACCACGTAGGCTTGAATGTGGCTTGGATACTTCATCTCAGGCAGTTTTTCTGGATAAACCCGTGCTGAGTTTGTGTAGCAAGACCCAGGCGTCTTTTGCCCTAAAGCTTCATGGAAACGCTCGTGATTATAGTGGTGCATGAAGAGGTTGAAATGCTTTTGCTGTGCACCCCATTCAAGTTCCGGTGGTCGCACGAAAGTACTTTTAAGCGTGCGATGCATCCGCTCATGGCGGCCATTCTGCTCAGGCCGGCCCGGCTGGATTCTTTCTGGAATAATGCCCAGGCGAAGCCACCATATGGACAACAGAGACAAGCCCGCGCGCCCAGCACTGGCGAAGGGAACTCCATTGTCAGTGCGGATACGCTCAGGCATACCGTACGTCCTGAACAGGCGCTCAAAGGTCGCCTTGGCCTCCTTGAGGTTCCTGCTCGGCATGCTTTCACAGGCCCAGCAGGAAGCGGCTGGCGTGGTCCATAACGGTCAAGGGGTAACACCAGATGCCTTCTCCCGTAAGGTATTGGCCTTTGTAATCGGCGCTCCACAACTGGTTGGGGGTATCAGCTTTTTTAAGAGGCCTGGCATAGGCCGCAACCCGCTGACGCAAGCGCCTTGGCGTGACCAGACCCGCCTTCTTTAGGATGTTGTAGATGGTGGTCTTCGAGGGCGGAAGTTGATCCGGGTAGCGCTCGATCAGCGCCGCCTGGATTTTCTTCGGGCCGGGAGTTGTCTGCCCTTTGGACCGCAGCTCCACAATGGCTTGTCGAATCGCAAAAGGAATTGCATGAGCTTGAGAATGTCGACTTCGACTGCCTTCCGCCAGGCCGTTCGTGCTGTCCGCGTTGTAGCGCGCGACCCATTTATAGCCCGTTTTACGGCTGATGCTGTGAGCTGCGCACAGCTGGCTGAAATTGAGTCGAGCAGACAGATAGTCGGCAATGAACATCACTTTAAGGTCCATAGGTTTCAGCTCTCGCCACGGCATGGTCAGATCCTCAAAATCGACCCTGCCAGTTAAAAACTGTTACCTATGTGCTTGAACTGAATTGTTACCTATGTGGGTGAGTCATACCGGCAAGCCTTTTGGCGGGACCTTTTTGGCGTTTGAAAAAGGTTCCTCGCTGTAAAAGCGAAACCATAAGTCCAGCCACCACACATTCGGGATATACACCCAAGACCCAGCGCCAACTCATTGTTTTTTAAATATTAAAAAGCAGTTTGTTAAGCGCTTGTTCAAGAAGCGTTAATGCGCAGGGGCATCGGCATCGCAGCAACTGGAGGCGCTGTCTCCCGCTGCGTCTTCATAGCGGTCGTGATGCCGCATCCAGTCCATATTGCTTTTCTCGTTGCGGCCTTTAGGCGTCAGGTCGAGAAAGTTGTAGGCGCCGACCAGCATGTCCAGACCGCGTGCATAAGTCGAATAAGTGTGGAAAATCTCACCTGAGGCGTCCTTGTAGAACACGCTCAGACCGGGCATTTCCTCACCGGCATCTTTGCTGGTCTCGTAGTTGTAGGTGACGTTGCCCGCGTCGATCTGCTCGCGGTCGGCCGAGACCTGGAAGTCTTCATTAAAATCGCATCCCGCCGACGAGACCCAATTGAAGTGCCAGCCCATGCGGCGCTTGAACGCCTGAAATTCGCTCCAGGGTGCATGCGAAACCACCACCATCGAAATATCGTGATGAGCCAGGTGCAGGTTGGCGCCATCGAAGTGGTCGGCGAGGAATGAGCAGCCATGGCAACCTTCTTTCCAGCTGGGACCGAACATGAAGTGGTAGATGACCAATTGGCTGTTGTGGCCGAATAACTCGGCAAGGGTTTGTTTGCCATTCGGACCTTCGAACACGTACTCCTTGTCGATCTTGACCCAGGGCAGGGCGCGGCGCTCGGCACTGAGTTGGTCACGCTGATGAGTGAAGGCCTTTTCATGGAGCAGATGTTGTTTGCGTGCCGCCAGCCATTCTTCACGCGACACGACGTTGGGTTGTTCCACAGTGGGTTGTGTGACGGAACCTGTATTCATGATGTGTTCTCCCTCTGCCTGGGCGCCGTGGCTGTTGTGCCCCTATCGCCCCTGTAGTTGTCTCGTCTGTCGAATCATGTAGCTACCTTCTAGTCGTTTGATCAAGGTGTAATTCGACAGGTTGTCGTGAGGAAGACGAGGAGTCGATGAGCGGTGCGAGATTACCCGGCAGTGGCGTTCTGTTTGAGGACGAACAGTTTCTCTACCGGGGCTGCGGCGTGGACAGGTGTTCTGCCGGATTTCAACAGTGTTTGAATCGCCTGGCTGTACGCCTCACCCCCCAGGCTCATGCTGTTGTTGTGCGTGCCTCCAGGGACCAGCAATAAGCGTTTGGGCTCCTGCGCGGCCTGGTACAGCTCTTCACTGAAACGCGACGGTACATAGGGGTCAGCCGTGCCGTGCACGATCAGCACCGGCATGTGGATCTCAGCGATTTTGTCGATGGAATCGAACTTTTGCGACAACAACCATCGCACTGGAAACGACGTGTTGGCGACAGCCGTCGCCACGTCAGCTAGGGTGGTGAAGGTGGACTCGATGATCAGCCCCCGCGCCTGTTTTTTACCGCCGTCACGTTCAGCGTCGCGACCCAGTTCGGCCGCGAGATCAATCGCCACGGCACCGCCCAGCGAATGGCCATAAAGCAGGCGTTTATTAGGGTTTGGCTGCAAGACTTTCAGGCGCGTCCAGGCGATGCGCGCATCCTCGTACACGGTGGTCTCCGACGGTAGCGATCCCAGGCTTTGGCCGAAGCCACGGTAGTCGATAGCCAGGACTGAAAAGCCCATTGCATGCAATTGCTCGATGCGAAAAAACTGACCGGTCAGGTTCCAGCGTGTTCCGTGCAGGTACAGCACAGCAGGGGCCTTGGCTTGAGCTGCGGGCCACCACCAGGCATGAATGTTTTGCGAGTCGCCGAAACTCGGCGTCTTGAGTTCGAGCTCTTGAACATCAGCGGGCAAGCCGTGGTACCAACTGGCGGTGCCTGGCTCGATCTGGAACAGCAGCTTGCGTTCCTCGTGCTCAAGCACGGAACAACTTAACGGCATGCCGAGTATCACCAGCGTCATGCACAGCAGGGTCAACCAGCGGGCCTTGAGGCGCGAGAAAAATAACGTCGGCATGGCGGCTCTCCGCGTTGTGGGTCGTCAGTCGATGGGTTGGCCTTAGTGCGCAGGCTTAACCTGTTTGGGGTTGGCGTACAGCTCTTTTTCAACGTAAATCGAAAAACATGTTATCAGTAGTGCCATTCGTGCCTTCGGTCCTGAGTCTTCACCATGGGTAAACACACAACCGGCGATTCATCCGTAGCGTCTGGAAAAGACTGGGTGCTGCGCGCCACACAATCACCGAAGCTGGAGCGGATTGAAGCTTTTTTTCACGGCCATGGTTATGAGATGCATCGGCACGATACCTACGCCATCGGCCGGACCTTGTCCGGTGTGCAAAGCTTCAATTACGGCAAAAACCTGCAGCACAGCCTGCCTGGCCGGACGATGGTATTGCATCCCGACGAGCCCCATGACGGGCACGCAGGTACCGAGGACGGTTTTCACTACCGCATGTTTTATGTCGAACCGGCCCACTTGCAGCAGGTGCTGGGGGGCAAACCGTTGCCCTATATCAAGGGTGGTATCAGCGGCGATCCGGGTCTTTTTGCGGCGACTCAGGTCTTGCTTCAGGACATGGCGTGCGCGATCGATCCGCTGGAAATGGACGACGCCCTGTTTGACCTGGCCACGGCGTTGCAAGCCGCATCGGGCGTGCATACGGCCAGGCAAATCGTGGATTACCCGGCCGCACAAAAAGCGCGTGAGTTTATTCTGGCGTCATGGCAACACAACGTCACCCTCAGCGAGTTGGAGGCAGTGAGTGGACGGGATCGATGGCGCCTGTCGCGAGATTTTCGTGCGCTGTTTGGCACCAGTCCCTACCGCTACCTGACCCTGCGCCGTCTCGATCAGGTTCGGCGCATGATGACTCAGGGCCATTCGCTGACCGATGCAGCGGCGATAGCCGGGTTCTCCGATCAAAGCCATATGACTCGGCATTTCGTCAGGACCTACGGCATTTCGCCGGGGCGCTGGTTGAAGATGCTCGGCGCTCGATAGCGGGCGGCGCACCGGGCTCACCGCTGCACGATCGTACAAGACGAGGCCAATCTCGCGCTCTTAGACTCAAGGTTCATTGACGTTGGGAAGCATCGCCATGCACACGGAATCCTCTAGCCAGACCCCGTACCAAGCCATCAATCTTGCTGAAAAACTCAGCCTGTTCAGTGAGCACTGGACACTGTAGGAGCTGCCGAAGGCTGCGAGAAGGTTGGCACGACCTTCAGCGGTCTCAAGAGAGCGACCGGTTCCGTCGGACGCGACCCCGGGGCGATCGCAGCCTTCGGCAGCTCCTACAGGGGATCAGCGTTTTGGCTGAAAATTTAATAAGATTTATTCTTTGTTTTTCAATAAGTTATGCGTTGTTTGAGGGGCGAACTTGTTTGCGAAGCTTTTGTCGCTGGCACTCCTTACAGCCCTTTACCGACCAGCACCGGATCAGCGCGATAAAGGGTTGGCTCCATCTGCTTGAGATTCTCTACTTTGGGCAAGTCGTTGATGGCGATGTAGGGACTGCTCGGGTGAAGGGTCAGGTAGTTCTGGTGGTATTCCTCGGCCGGGTAGAAGCTTTTGTTGGTTTCAATCCGGGTGACGATCGGTACGTTGAACGCTTTGGATGCGTCAAGTTGGGCGATGTAGGCCTTGGCGATTTTTTCCTGCAGCGGGTTCTGCGGGAAAATGGCCGAGCGGTATTGGGTGCCGCTGTCAGGGCCTTGTCTGTTCAATTCGGTCGGGTTGTGGGCCACTGAGAAGAACACCTGCAACACGCGTCCGTAAGTGATTTTTGTCGGGTCGTAGGTGATTTGTACCGACTCCGCGTGCCCGGTGTCGCCAGCGCCAACCTGATCGTACTCTGCTGTGTTGGCGGCGCCGCCCGCGTAACCGGACACCGCGTTCTCGACGCCGCGCACATGCTGAAACACCCCTTGAACGCCCCAGAAGCATCCGCCGGCTAATACGGCCACTTCGCTGTGGGCGGTGCCGACAGGCTCATCCAGGGTGGGGGGAGCGATGGCAACGGCTTTTTCGGCCGAGCACGCGGATTGCGACAAGCCCAGGAGCACGGTGATCAGGCTGACGCCAGCCAGTTTCAAGGGCAACCAGGAAAGCGATCTCTTTTCGCCCACTGTAGAAGTACTCATTTCTTTCATCCTCACTGTCATCATTGAGAAAATCGCACGTTGTGACGGCAGAACCACGTGGTCAACCGAACGTGAACGCGTAGGCCTGGACGCCTGGGTCGAGGAATTCAATGGCAAAGGTGTGATCGATAATGGGGCCTGTCTGGCGTACCAGTTGATAAAGGCGCTGTTCGGTCACCGTACCGTCCCCATTGGGTGTGATATCGGTGCCGTGATCCTGACCGGGTGCGGCGCCATCGATGCTGACCCGAAAGCGCACAGGTTTGCCGTCGGGCCCTGGGCCCAGGACCAGGTGCAAATCCCGCGCATGAAAGCGATAGACGATGTGGCCTGGCGCGTGTTCGAGCCTGACCTGCTCGGGCTTGGCGGTCCATTTGCCGGCCAGGCCCCATTGGTTCAGATTCAGTTGCACCGGAGCGACATAGGTCTGCGCCTTGTCGGCCACCTCATCGCCCATGGATGCGAAGTTCTGTGCCCGCGCGTAGCCCAGATAGGTTTCGGGTGAACTCACTTCGGCATCGTCTGCTGCTTTCTGGACGCCTTGAGCATCGGCCGCAGTAACCATGTCACTGGCAATATTTTTATGACCGGCTTCAGCCAACAATTGCTGGATGACGCGCTCTGACTGCGCGTAATCACCCTCGCCAAAATGGTGGTAACGAATGTTGCCCTGGGCGTCGATAAAGTAATGCGCGGGCCAGTACTGATTGTTGAAACCACGCCAGATCGCGTAGTCATTGTCGAGGGCGACCGGGTAGTCAATGTCCAGATCACGCACCGCCTTGCGCACGTTATTGACGTCTCGTTCAAAGGCAAATTCGGGTGCGTGCACGCCGATTACCACCAAACCTTGATCATGGTATTTCTTCGCCCACGCGTTGACGTACGGCAGGCTGCGCAAGCAGTTGATGCAGGAATACGTCCAGAAGTCGATGAGCACGACCTTGCCCTTCAACTCTGCGGCGGTGAGCGGTGCAGAGTTCAGCCAGGTAACCGCGCCGGAGAGGTCGGGCAACGAGCCTTCTACGGGCAGGTTCAGGGCCGAGGCGGCGACGTCCTTAAGGCCCACGCTCATCATGCCATTACCCGGACTGCGTTCATTCTGTGCAACCGGTGACAGGGTATTGAGCAGTTTTTGCTCGAGCCCGGCTGTCGCCACGGTGGACACTTTTGTCAGCAGCCCGGTGTCCAGCCCGAGGGCGATAGCGACGACGCCGCAGAGCATGGCGATACCCAGGCCTTTACGCAGCCATTCACCCGCGCCCAGTGAGCGTTTCATGGCTGTAAACAGCTTGCCGCCGATGAGCAAGGCAAAGGCGAGCGAGGTGGCTGCCCCAGCGGCATAAGCCAACAGCAACAGGGTTGTGCCAACACTGGCGCCATGCAGCGCCGCGCCAGTGAGCACCAGCCCCAGGATGGGACCGGCACAGGGCGCCCATAACAGGCCGGTGGCCACGCCGAGTAGAAACGAAGACTTGACGCTGGGTGGGCCTCCCGCTGTTTGTGCCGATTGGGACAGTCGGTCACCCGCGGAGACCAGCGGGCGTGTCAGGCGCTCAGCCAAGTGGGGCATCAATAGGGTCAAACCGAAGAACGCCATCAGCGCGATGGCGAGCCAGCGTCCATATTGGTTGGCCTGCACCACCCAACCACCACCGACGGCCGCCAGGGTGGCGACCGCCGCGAATGTCAACGCCATGCCACACAATAGCGGCAGGCCACTGCGCCGGAACGGTTCGCCGGAGCGGGCGAAAACGAAGGGCAGTACGGGCAGAATGCAGGGGCTGAGAATGGTCAGCACACCGCCCAAATACGACAAAATGATTAATAGCATGGGGCCCAGTCCTTTTTCAGTTGCTGTGGGTTGAGTCGGGGTTCAAGTCAGACCTGGCGCAAATGTCATGGCGATGCCGTTCATGCAATAGCGCAGCCCGGTCGGTTTAGGTCCGTCATCGAACACATGGCCCAGATGGCCGCCACAACGACGGCAGTGCACTTCGGTGCGGGCCATGCCAAGCGACGTATCTCGGGTTTCTGCGACGGCATGTTCGAGCGGGGCGTAAAAGCTTGGCCAGCCCGTGTGACTGTCGAATTTGGTGCTGGAGGAAAACAACTCAAGCTGGCACCCGGCACAGGAAAAGCGCCCGGTTCGGTGCTCATTGTTGAGTGGGCTGCTGCCCGGCCGTTCGGTTGCACTGTGGCGCAGCACCTCGAATTGATCTGCCGTGAGCAGCGCGCGCCACTCGGCCTCGGTGTGGGACACCTCGAAGACTTCGCCAGCACTGGCCGTTCCTGCCGGCGTCGCGGCCAGGGCCCGCCAGTTGAGCAGTCCTGTCGCCGCCAAGGCGACGCCGGCCGAGCCACAAAAAAGAAACCATCGTCTGGATTGCATAGCGTTCACTTGGAAGGAGTGGGTGGTGTGTCATTGTTTTTCGCGCGCAGTCACCAAGTCCTCACGTAAAGTTAAATTAATTGTGATAAACGGATTCGCAGGAATCTTGCACAATGACGGTCCCGCCGCGTCCCCTGTGCGCCGGAACCACTCATTCCAGAAGGCTGATAATGGATGCGCCCAAACGTGTATTGATTGTCGAAGATGACCTGCAGCTCGCCGGCTTGTTGCGCCTGCATTTGCAGGACGAAGGCTACGCAGTGACGCATTGCGCCGATGGCAATGCGGGGTTGGCGCAGCTTGAACAAGGTGGCTGGGATGCCCTGATCCTGGACTTGATGCTGCCCGGCGTGGACGGTCTTGAAATCTGCCGACAAGCCCGTGCCATGGCTCGCTATACGCCAATCATCATCACCAGTGCCCGGTCCAGCGAAATGCATCGCGTGCTTGGGCTCGAACTCGGTGCCGACGATTATCTGGCCAAACCGTTTTCGATGCTGGAACTGGCGGCACGGGTCAAGGCGCTGCTGCGCAGGGTGGACGCCCTGGAAAAAAACATGAGGACGGTCGCCGGCAAGATCGAGCTAAACGGGGTGACGCTGGACCCAGTGACGCGTCAGGCCGGGGTCGATGGTAAATACCTTGAACTCACACCGCGTGAATTCGACCTGTTGTATTTCTTTGTGAAAAATCCCGGGAAGGTTTTTTCACGCATGGACTTGCTCAATCAGGTGTGGGGGTACAAGCACGACGGTTATGAGCACACCGTCAACACCCACATCAATCGTCTGCGCGCAAAAGTCGAAGCTGATCCGGCGGAACCCAGCCGTATCCTGACCGTTTGGGGCCTGGGTTATCGTTTTTCGCCGGACCGCGTGAGGCCTCCTGAATGAACCTGACGCTATTACAACGCCTGTCCGTAGCGTTCGCGATCTTGCTGTTGGCCTGCTGTGGTGCGTCGGCCTGGTTGCAGATCCGCGCCAACGACCTGCATGAAAAGGAAGTGGTGCAAGGCTTGTCGAGTGGTTTGGCCGACAGTATCGCCCGCGACAACAACATGATCGGCGCCAGCAATCTCAAGGTGGAGGACATCCGCAGGCTGTTCAGCAAGTTAATGAACGTCAATCCCAGCGTCGAAGTCTACTTGCTGGACAGCGCCGGCCGTATCACCGGCGATGATGCTCCAGCCGGTCATCTGAAGCGGGACCACGTCGATCTCAACCCTCTGCACCGCTTGCTGGATGGACAGCCATTGCCAATCCTCGGCGACGATCCGCGCAGTGTCGACGGTCAAAAGGTGTTCAGCGTCGCCGCGCTGCACGATGGCAGCCAGGATCTGGGCTACCTCTACGTGGTGCTGATGGGTGAGGCTCATGACCGCATTTCAGCTCAGGTGGCCGCCAGCTCGGTGCTACGCACGACGTTGTGGTCCATGGCGCTGGTCGCGCTGCTGGGTCTTGTGGCGGGGCTGATGGCGTTTCGGTTGATTACCCGGCCGCTGCGGCGCCTGACCAACACCATGCGCCATTTCGATACCCAGGCGGAACCGGTCGCGTTGCCGGTAACCGCAGAAGATACGGCCAGCCGACGCGATGAAATAGCCGTGCTTGAGACCAGTTTTAGCCAGATGGCTGCGCGCATTGCTGAGCAATGGCGCACGCTGACGCAGCTGGATCAAGACCGACGCGAACTGGTGGCGAATATTTCCCATGACCTGCGCACGCCGCTGGCGTCGTTGCATGGCTATCTGGAAACCCTCTCGTTCAAAGGTGCAACGCTGAGCGAGGCCGAACGGCAGCGCTATCTCGCTGCGGCCCTGAGTCAGAGCGACAATGTACGCCAACTGGCGCTGGCCTTATTCGAGCTGGCCAGGCTGGAACATGGCGCAGTGCAGTTGGTTGTCGAAGACTTCTCGCTCTCCGACCTGATCCAGGACGTTTTTCAGAAATTCGAATTGATGGCCGAAGCCAGACAGTCACGGCTGGTGGCTGTATTACCGCGCTCGTCGTCCATGGTGTCGGCCGATCTGGGCATGATCGAGCGTGTACTGACCAACCTGATCGACAATGCGATCCGGCATACCCCATCGGGCGGAACCATCGAGGTGGCGCTCAAGCATGAGGCGGGCAAAGTCATCGTCACGGTCAGCGATACCGGGCCGGGTATTCCTGCGCGACTCCTGGAAAATCTGTTCCGGCGGCCTTTCAGTCAGGCGGGCGACCGTCGCTCAGGAGGGCTCGGTCTGCTGATCGTTCGGCGCATTTTGCAATTGCACGACGCTCAGATTCGCCTGCTGTCGGTGCCCGGAAAAGGCGCTATTTTCTGTTTTGAACTGACAGCAGTGGGGGCTTAGCCGAGCGGTGGTGTTGCGTCCTTTGGCCATTTGACGTTAACAAAAAGGCCGCTGCTGCACGGTGCAGAAGCGACCTTGTTTAACAGCCGGAACGTATTAGTGCATGAACAGGGCGATCAAAATGACGATGGGGGTTGGGACGCCTTTGCTGGCGGTGTCCGCGGCATTTTTCGCAGCGATCTTGGCGTTATCCAGCGCCTGGCGAGCCTGGCCGTAAACCTGATCCACACGACGTTCGGCATCTGCCTGGCTGAGGTTTGTGCGCTGGGCAATCATGTGCGCCAGGTAGGCACGGTCTTCAGCATTGAGTGGGCCCTCTTTACTCAGGGATCTGGCGAAGATCCGGAAGACCACCCCCTATGCTGCATTATCGCTGACTGCGGCGGGGCGATCATCGCGAAACAGGCTGTCGACGAAGTAACCAATCTCTTCGCTACTGGTATTACTGGCCGCGCTGCCAGTTGCCTGAGTCATCGCGCGCCCTGCACGGTCTTACCGTTTAACAACGGAACAGGGCGGTTTCGATGACAATAGATTTGAGTAGTGACGCTAAGCGCTCCGCATTCCTCGACGCTTCGCATATAGTGTCATTACGTAGTGGTTCCTGATTCTTCGAGAGGTTATCTGAACATGTTCCTTCATCGCCCCCTGGAAGAAAAAGATATCCCTGTTATATGTGGTTTCCCACAAAGCGTCGACGAGCTGTTTTATATGTTTCCCAAGGCCGCTTATCCGCTGACAGCGCACCAGCTAAAAGAGGCCATTGCCAACTGTTCTGACTCAACCGTGATCGAAATGGATGGCGTAGTGGTCGGTTTTGCAAATTTCTCTCGCTGGGAGTTTCGTGGTCGTTGCTCGCTCGGCAACGTGATCATTTCTACACGTGCTCGCTCTCAGGGTGTGGGGCGCTATCTGATCGGTTACATGATTGACATCGCCTTCAACAAGCACGAGGCCCGCGAAGTGACCGCATCCTGTTCCAGCCACAACGTCCCTGGCCTGCTGTTCTACCCCAAGCTCGGCTTTCGGCCTTATGCTGTGGAAGAGCGTCAGGACAAACACGGGGCACGAGGTGTACAGATTCTTTTGCGGTTGGCGAAAAGCGAGGCTTAGCGCTGTTTATGGTTATCCAATAGCTTGCCGACGAAAGGTTGTATGACAGGCTCTAAGGATTTTCTTCCATCGGAAAAGAAATAGTAGTCAAACGGATAGATATAGTCTGTTTTGTTCACGGCGATACCGGGTGAAACGTTTCTTCCATACATTCTATAAATCAAAACGGTTGACGTGATTGTTAAAGCGTTAGCAAGCATCACATTGCCTCAAATTAGGGCAAGGTATAGAGTTTAAGCTCGTTCAAGTACTAGGCGCCGTTTATTTGACGATCATGGATGCGATCCTTAAACCCCCTAATAACTAGATGTGGCAGGTGCCTTGATAGTGAGGCCGCCCGCTTCGAGGAGATTGCAAATGCTTGCTTACAGGCTTTCCACGTTGGAGCTACGTGGCATCATCGAACGCGCATTTTTGCCGTTGCGTTGCAAATGCACTGTGGCACCTGATTATTCCTTGACCGTTCAAATATCCGACCCTCAATCCGATCGAGTTGATCTTCTCGTCACCGGCATCTCCTTGGATCGGCTCAACACCAGTAGAGATATATGTGAGCTGGTGGGTGAGCTGCGCTATGACCTGGCTAACCACGGTCAACTGCAGGCACAGGCACAGGCTCAGGCTCAGGCGCGGTTCGCTGGCTAAGGCGAGTATCTGATCAATAGCATGAAGGGGGCTGTGGCTTCTGGGTTCAGGGCGCCTGCATCCAACATGATCATCATGTTGGATGTCATTTCCCGGTTTTCAGGACTGTAGTTTTTTGTCTGGAATTTGCGATCAACCTACCTCCAGCGCGCCGGCTCTCGACGCGATCAGTCCGCGCGACTGTTAATCGCCTTTTGTTATATCCACCGTTATACCCTCTCTCTAAATCGATTGTTAAAAATAAATCACTTGACATGAAACGGTGGTGTTTCGGCGTCAAAAAAAAATAGTGATATTAATCAATATGTTGAAAGACATTAATACTGATTAATATTCATTCTCAAAAATTTGACACTTCGTCAGAATTTTGAAACTATCAATTAAAGGGTTGGGTTCATAACGCCACTTTTCAAATCGCGTCGGTTACACCTTAACCTGGCCAACGCCTTACGCCAGGTCCGGGGAAAAGCCAGTCAATGAACCACTGGCGCCGTGCTCAAGGGGGCAGTCGTTGAGTGAAATGACAGATCTTTTTTGAAATAGCATGCTGTAGTGTCTATTTAAAAGGGCATCCAAAGGGGGTCTTAGCGGTAGCGTTGTCTGCGCTAGAACTGTCGTCGGATAATATTTAGTGCCCGTAACGTGCAGAGTAGAGTGGTGAACTACGGGCAAGAGGGAATACGGCAGTCCTGGCAACCACTTAAAAATAAACGTCTACGCCTACTAGTAGGCGATTCAACTGTCGTGCAATCAATAGTGTCTGCGCGTGCTAAGTGGCTTTCTTGTCGGCCTGACTGTCGCGGACGACCTCGTGTGTATTCCTCATTACCTTTATTCAAGTTTGTTCTTCGTAGCGCTCTTTCTCAACAAGAAGCTAACGCTGTTCCCTCGTGCATTTTTGGGGCGCTCTAACGTTCTGTTTCGACAACAAAAAAGACTGCCTCAATTAAAACGTGGAGTAATAACGTTATGTATGGAGATCAATTGGAAGTGATCTGCGGTTGTGTGGTGGGAGGGGCTGGCCCTGCAGGCATGGGGCTGCTATTCAATGCGCTGAAGAGCGGAGCCTTAGCTGACATGACGCGCGATGGGCTGATCATCGTCGATGCCAGTCCTTATCCAGGTACCGGCCGGTTGGGGGAATACCGGATTACCGCCAACTCTGTGGGCGACGTATTTCTTGATTGCTTGCGTGATCCAGCGTTGCGCGAAGTGTTTGAACCGCTGGAGCATAGCGCGGCGTATAGGCGCATCCGCAATCAGGCTTTCATCGCACCACAGTTGTCAGACGTAGGGGCGTTGCTGGCAGAAGCGTCGAAACTGGTGTTGGATTTTATCGTTCAACGTTATGACGTACAGGTATGGAACAGCACCACGATCACCGAAGTGGTCATTGATGACGACGCGTTTCAGGTCTGGATCGAACACGAGGGCCACGCTCAGGTGATCCTTTGTCGAACACTGGTGCTCAACCTCGGTGGACGTCAGGATCCACGGCACTTGCTTAATGGGCTGGCCGATCAGGGACTGTCGTTGCCGCCTTCGGCGAGCATTCAGAGTGCCGATACGTTGCTGTGTATGAGTGCAGGCGAGTTGCGCGATCATTTTGCGCCGACCCTCGCAGCAGGTGGACGATTCACCGTGGTCGGTGGTTCTCACAGTGCCTTTTCCGTGCTGGAAAACCTTGCTGACGCACTGCAAAGCGTTGGTCTGGAAGAGATAACATTGGTGCATCGTTCGCAAATCCGCTTGTTCTATGAAAGTGCGGAGCAGGCATTGGCGAACGGCTACGTGTTTGACCCGATCAATGATATTTGCCCGGTATCGGGCCGGGTGAACCGGTCAGGCGGCTTGCGTTATAGCGCTCTGGAAGTGGGTCGGAACATTCTTGAACACGGCCGAGTCGGCGCGGACGGGGTTCGGGTCCATCTGTTGCAAACCCTGCATGGACCCGCGCAGCAGTATGAACGCGCCAAACAGGCTTTGGCCAAATCGAGTGTGGTAGTGCAGTGCACGGGCTATCAACCTCGGGTACCTGAACTGACCAACGCCGACGGCACGCCGATTACCCTGCGTGAGGTGAAGGGTGGTCTTGATTCCGATCCTTCAGGGTGTCCTCTGGACACTGTAGGGCAGCGCTTGCACGGTCTGCATCTGTTCGGTCTGGGGTCAGGGCTTGGGATTGATCCGTGTCTGGGCAGCGAGCCTTCATTCGATGGGCGAATCTACGGCGTTTGGCAATTTCACAACGACGCCAGTCGTGTTGTCATTGAGTCGATCATCGCCCGATTAAAAGCAGCCCCGGTCGCCGAGTTGTCGGTACTCGGTGGCAGCGTGAGCGACCGCAAGGAGCATGGACTCCCGTTTTTTTGGCCTGGCCTCACGTCTACCAAAATTTGACATATATTCAGCGTTGAGCTGAACCTCCATCCCGAGTGACCTTTGGCCGTTCGGGATTTTTTTGCCCGCGATTCAGTGCTTGGGCTCAATGTATGATGCTGATCATCTATTATTGAACAGCGTTTTTTATCTTCTATCCTCGCCGTTTATGCTGACGCCGGCATTCAGCAACTAACCTGGCGTGCGGAGCATTCAACGGCTCAACAGAGGTTGGACAGCCATGCGTATTTTGATCGTTGGAGCCGGTGCGATAGGCGGTTATTTCGGTGGAAGGCTGTTGGAAGTGGCGCGGGACGTGACGTTTCTGGTCAGGCCCGGTCGTGCGCAGGAGCTCGAGCGAGACGGATTGGTCGTGCGAAGCCCGCTGGGCAATATCAACTATCCCGACCCGCCCTATGTCCTGAGCCAGGCGCTGGACACTCCCTATGACCTGATCCTCCTCAGTTGCAAGGCCTACGATCTTGATTCAGCAATGGAGTCTTTTGCTGCTGCGGTGGGGGCTGAAACAGTCATTCTGCCGCTGCTCAATGGCATGGCGCATCTCGACCACCTGGCCGCACGCTTCAGTCCTGCCAATGTAGTGGGCGGCCAGTGCCTGATTTCTCTGGACCGCGATGCTTCGGGCGCCATCGTGCACCTGAATGATACCAACCAATTAACGTTCGGCGAGCTGGATGGACACATCACCGCACGTATCCAGCGCGTGGCGGATGTATTGGCTGGCGCGGGTATTGAGGCCAACCTTAGCTCAAGCATCCTTCAGGAAATGTGGGAGAAATGGTGCTTTATCGCCACCGGCGCGGGTATTACCGGCTCCATGCGCTCGACTGTCGGTGATGTGCTCGCCGCAGGTGGTGAATCACTGGTGTTGAAATTGCTGGAGGAGTGCGCCGAGATTGCTGCCAACGTCGGTTACCCGGTGCGCCCGCAGGTGCATGAGCGCTTTGTGAAGATGCTGACCCTGCCAGGTTCGATGATGAGTGCCTCCATGCTGCGCGACATCGAACGCGGTGCCGCCATTGAAGTCGAGCATGTGTTCGGTGATTTGGTCGCACGGCGCGACGCTGCCGGGCTCTCTACGAAGGGTCTATCGGTCCTTGGATTCGCCTATACCCACCTTAAAGCCTACGGAGCACGTCGTTTGCGCGAACATTGATTTCCGGCTCGCGGCCGCCACCCCTGGCGCTGGCATCGAGCAACCGGTTTGTCGACGCTTCAGCACGCTTCCATCGCGAATCGATCTGCTGGAGTATGTAAGTTGTGACCTGGTTCCTCCAGCGACCGACTGTGCGGGTTGGCGGGACAGAAATACCGAACCTTTTCCAGGAACCAGTCTCATAACCTTACGATTACCGCAGGTTTAAGAGAGGTGACAACATGCCGGTCAAACATGATTTGCTTCAGGATTTGAAAATCACCAAGGAAGAAATAACCCAGCGCAGAAGCACCGACGACAGGCTCAGCCAACTGCTCGATTCCTACAACTCGATAGACGCTGAAGTGGTTGATGCCGAGTCCGGATCCGCCGGCAACGTCGCCGACGAGAAACTCAAGAAACTCAAGGAAAAACGTCTGCAGGTGAAGGACAAGATTGCACAGCGTCTGACTCCACCGGCCTAAACCTGTTTATCCGTTGTTCAAGGCTTGACGGCAGTACGCGTCCAGCTCCCGGTCATCAGTGAGTAGGGGGAGCTGCCGTCGGGCTTGGTTGACCAACGTAATGCCAACGCATTCGAGCGCCTGACGATGCGCCGCGGGCTGAAACGCCATAACCGCTCGGCACCTTCGAAGGTGCCGAGGGTGCCTGAGTCGAGAATAAGCTCCACGTCGCCGGTCATTTGCAGCAGGTCGCCTGTGGTGAAATCGACAAACACCAGGCCGGCTTTCGGATTGAGAACAAAATTGCCCAGGGTGTTGAAGAACAGATTGCCTGCGAAGTCTGGAATCGTCAGCGTGCCATCCTCGTCCAGCCGCACGAAACCTGGTTTGCCGCCACGGTGGGACACATCGACCTGCCGCCCACTTGCCGTATCGTTGACGTAGGACGCGACAAAAAACGAATCAGCGCTGCTGATTAAATCGCGCGCGTCGGTATCCAACGGGTCCATCCATTGAGCCGTTGCCGGACGTGAGTCACTGTGGACGCTGAATTGCCGCTGTTGAATGTAGCGCGGGCAATTCCCGTAACTCTGCTCGACGGAAATATCGACACTGTAATTGTCGTTGCGCGTGAGGGTGCCATTGAGCCGGTTGCGTCGACGGGTCAGGAGGTCGATCCCCAGCAGGCCGACGGCCTGGCCGTCATCCATGCCCCTGTCCGCCGGGTCACTGGCATCGCGTGGCAATTGCAGGTGCAGCCGGTAAGGATCGATCGCGTGCATAAAGCCTGGCTCTCCGTCGCGAAGGGTGGCCCATATGTCCCCCTCGGGATCGACTGCGCCGAGTACGACAAATGGCAACTGAGGATAGAACGTACGGTGCTGCTCGATCATCTGATCGCGGATCACCTTGCTGCCCAGTTCGCCCATTCGTTCGGCCGCGCCGACACTGCGCTGTAAGGCGCGCTCACCTGAGTGCCAGGGTGAACCTGGGCGTTGGGCTTGTTCGTTACTCATGGTTGACCACCTCGCACTCAGTGCATGGGCGCTGTTGAGGGCACCCATGCGTCGATCTTCAAACCGGGCCCTCAAATCCGGGTCAGGCAACTGCGGTCAGGCCTGCGGTGGTTTTCTGAAAGGGAGCAAAGCCTGGCAATGCTTCGATCCGAACCAGCCAACGGTTTATCCGTGGATAACCCGCGAGGTCGACATTACCTTCAGGGGCCCGAGCAACGTAGCTGTACAGCGCGACATCGGCCAGAGTTGGGTGTGCGCCTGCAACGACCCAGTCATGATCGGCCAGCGTCGACTCGATCAGTTTCAAAATGGCATGAGCGCGTTGGATTGCATCTTCGGCGTTGAACGGGGCGCCGAATAGGGTAATTAAACGCGCGGTAGCCGGACCGTAGGCAATTTCCCCAGCCGCTACAGAAAGCCAGCGTTGAACGCGTGCCGCTTCAGCGGCGGACTCGGGCAGCCAATCGGTTCTGCCAAATTTTTTAGCCAGGTAAACCAGAATCGAATTGGCGTCGCTGAACAGCACGCCGTCGTCATCGAGCACCGGTACCTGACCGAACGGGTTGAGCTTGAGAAAATCTTCTGACTTATGGGCGGCCTTGGCAAGGTCGACTTCAATCAGCGAATGCTCTATACCGAGCAATGACAGAAACAGGTGGACGCGATGGCAGTGGCCGGACAAGGCGTGGGAGTAGAGCTTCATGGCGAGCACCTTCAACGGTATGTGTGGGGGAAACGGTGTGTTGTCGTTGATGATGCTAGTGATCCCGAATGCTTGAATAAATGCCGTAAAGGGAAGATCTTTACTCCGAAATACGGAGTAATAGGCGAGGTGGGTAATGGATACAGTTCAGGCGATGCGGGTGGTGTTGGCAATAATCGAGCAGGGCAGTCTCACCGCCGCATCGGAAAAGCTCGATGTGTCGCTGCCGACCGTGGTCCGGATATTGGCCTCCACGGAGCAGCATTTGGGTGTGCGCCTGTTCGAGCGCACTACCCGACACGTGCGGATCACAGAGGAGGGCAAGCTGTACGCCGATGTGTGTCGCACGGTAATTCGGGAAATCGGCGATATTGAGGATGTGTTTCGCGACAAGGAGAGTGAGCCCAGCGGTCCCTTGTCGATCACGGCCCCAGTGCTGTTCGGGCGTCATCACGTGGCCCCGGTGCTCAACGGCTTCATGGCTCGCTATCCCAAGGTGACGGTGAACTTGAGCCTGGTTGATCGGGTGACTGATCTGCTGGAAGAAGGCATCGACATTGCGGTGCGGATCGGCCACGTCACGGCGCCGGATCTCGTGGTATCCCAGGTGGGGCAGGTGCGCCGTTACCTGTGTGCCAGCCCGGCGCTACTGGCTGAGCTGCGGACCCTAAAAACCCCGGATGACCTCAGCGGCGCGCCCTTCATTTGTCTTGCTGGCGTGGTCGGGGGGGCCCAGTTGACGCTGCAAGAAAACGGCAAGCCACTGTCGGTGAAAATAACCAATATCCGCATGACCACCAATAACGGTGACACGGCTATTTCTGCCTGTCTCAGTGGCTTGGGGGTTGGGTTTTTCCTGTCCTATCAGGTCCAGGACCTTATTGATGCAGGGCAGCTGGAAAGGGTGCTCGTCGAGTACCAGCCCGAGCCGTTACCGGTTTCGCTTGTTTATTTGCCATCGAGGCGAGTGTCGATTCGCTCGCGAGCGTTCATCGCTTGGGCGAAGGTGAAACTCGGCGAGCGGTTATTTCGTTTTGCATCACCCGGCAGCCTGCCGTGAAGCGTGAGCTCCAGTCATACGGCGAAATCCCGGCGGTGCGTGAAGGATAGGGGGGGAACAAAAAAACGGCGTCATCTCGACGCCGGGCGGCGGGTCTGACCAAAGAGGGCAGATCGCTCAGTAAGGGTATGCAATTACGAATTCATTGGGGGTCTTGGTGGGGAGCGATCTCGGCCTGGATGCGTTTGTAAATTTCTTCACGATGCACAGAAACATTTTTTGGAGCGTTGATGCCTAGCCGGACCTGAAGGCCCTGAACGCCAAGAATCGTAACGGTGATTTCGTCACCAATGTTTATGCTTTCGCCTACTTTTCGGGTGAGTATCAACATGATCTTTTCCTTGATGGCCTCTTGAAGCGTCTCTGCCAAGAGGCTGGCGTGTGCCTTGGGTGTGATTGTTGCCGAGTACATCCAAATGCGTCCATCACTAAGACGCCATAAGTGTAAATTTAATTCCCTTGAAACATTCATCTGTCATCGAGTCGCCTCGGAAGTAGATGAACCGCGCACCGACTTTCTGCTTGGGCGTGCGATCATTATCCCTCAAATGCGAACGTTTATTGGCTATTGTGATAAAAAAAAACGGTGTAGATCGCTTAAAATCAGCACCGCCAAAGGCATTTACTCTTCAAACCACCTGTGACAGCAACAGAATAAAGATCAGGCCCACTACCGAGAGGATGGTTTCCATCGCCGTCCAGGTTTTGAAAGTTTCGGCGACGGTCATGTTGAAGTACTGCTTCACTAGCCAGAAGCCCGCATCGTTGACGTGGGACAGGATCAGCGAACCGGCACCCGTCGCCAGTACCAGCAGTTCACGGTTCACCCCTGGGATCATGGCGACTACTGGAGCAACGATGCCCGCGCCGGTGATGGTTGCGACTGTTGCGGAGCCCGTCGCAATGCGGATTACCGCAGCGACTAGCCAGGCCAGCAGAATCGGCGAAATCTCGGCACGGACCGCCATGTGGCCAATCACATCACCCACGCCGCTGGCGACCAGCATTTGTTTGAAACCACCGCCCGCGCCAACGATCATGACGATGGCCGCAACCGGCGCCAGGCTTTGATCCAGCAGCTTCATAATCTGCTGCCGGGAGAAACCGCGAGCAGCACCGAAGGTGTAGAACGCCAGCAACAAGGCCGCGAGCAGGGCGGTAATCGGGTGACCGATCAGGTCCATCCAGACCCGGATGACACTGGCGTCCGGCAGCGTGATGTCCGCCAGGGTTTTGAGCAGCATCAAAAACACGGGCAGCAGGATCGTTACCAGCGTGATGCCGAAGCCTGGCAGGTTTTCAGTGCTGGATTCCTGGGCGATCTGGTCCATCAATTCTTTCGACGGTGTGCCAGGAATGTAGCGTGAGATCCACTTGCCGTAGATCGGCCCGGCGATTATCGCGGTGGGCAGCGCGACGATCAGACCGTAAAAAATGGTTTTGCCGATGTCGGCATTAAATACGCCAATCGCCAGCAGCGGCCCCGGATGCGGCGGGACCAGCCCGTGCACCGCTGACAGCCCGGCCAGCAGGGGAATACCGATTTTGACAATCGACAAACCGGTCCGTCGAGCCACGATGAACACCAGCGGGATCAACAGAACGAAGCCGATTTCAAAGAACAGTGGGATGCCCACCAGGAATGCGGAAAACATCATCGCCCAGTGCACACGGTCCTTGCCGAACAGCCGGACCAGAGTGCGGGCGATCTGGTCGGCGCCTCCTGAGTCAGCCATCAATTTGCCAAGCATGGTGCCCAGTGCCAAGAGGATGCCTACGAAGCCAAGAACGCCGCCGAAGCCGTCCTGGAATGACTTCATGACCTTGTCCACCGGCATGCCGGAGGTCAGGCCTAAAAAGCCCGAGGCGATAGTCAGCGCGACGAAGGGGTGAACTTTAAAGCGGGTGATCAGCAGCACAAGGCCGATGATGGTCACCAGTGCATCGACGAGCAGGTACGTCTCTTGGGTCATGCCGAACATGGGTGCGTCTCCAGTTGTCTTTGTTTTTTTGGAGCTACTGATGAGTGTGGTGTTCAATTCCGTTTGCAGGGTGCAAGACAGCGCTATCTTTTGCGTTCACGGTTTTATTTTCGTGGCCACGAAGCTTTCCACCAGGCGGCAGCTTGTTCTCCCAGCGTATCGACGGGGAGAGTCGCATCGACCACCAGTGTCAACGGTTCGCCATAAGGGGGTTCGAGCGTCTCGAATTGGCTGTCCACCAAGCTCGCGGGCATGAAATGCCCTGGGCGGTGCTCACAGCGATCGATTGCCAGTTCCTTTCTGAGCTCAAGAAATATAAAACCAAGCCCTGGCACCGCCTCGCGAAGTTTTTCGCGATAGCTGAGTTTGAGCGCAGAGCAGGTGACGATCGGACGCTCACCGTTACGCAATGCGGTGACCATTTCTTCGCCCAGGCGGACGAGCCAATCGGCACGGTCTTCATCATTGAGGGGGGTGCCAGCGCTCATCTTTTCGATGTTGGCGGCAGAGTGGAAGGCGTCACCTTCAATGAGTCGACCGCCGCTGCGCAGGGCGATGGCGGAACCGATGACGCTTTTGCCGCATCCGGCGACACCCATCACTACGAGGGCGGAAATAGCAGTATTCATAATCACCTCATCTAGAGACAGCGCTGTCTTTGGCGGCTTGAACAAAAGGGCGGCCAGGCTGTTTCCAGTTCTTGTCATTGTTATGGGCAAATCGGTCAATCATCGGACCGTGCATACGTTGCTCGTGACCGTTAGGTACGAATAAAGCGTTGCGAGGCTCCGTGAGACAGCGCTACCTTAGAGCGCATTCGCCATCTTTGGCAACCCCTCTGAGTTATTGGCAGCACATGACACGCATTGGTTCCCGCTCCACAGGTCGCCCAACCCTTAATGAGGTTGCCCGGCTTGCCGCTGTTTCACCGATTACAGCGTCGAGAGCGCTGCGCGGCATCGCCACTGTCGCGCCGGAGTTGGTAGAAAAAGTCCGGGCTGCCGCGCAGAGCCTGGGGTATGTCGCCAACCCGGCCGCCCGCGCATTGGCCTCATCGCAAAGCCAGACGGTGGTGGTGCTGGTCCCGTCGTTGTCCAACCAGTTGTTCATCGAAACCCTGGAAGCGATTCAGGGCGTACTGCGCACGCGTGGTCTGGAAGTGGTCATCGGCAACTATCACTACTCACCTGTTGAGGAAGAGAATCTGTTGCGTACCTACTTGGCCAATCGGCCACGGGGTTTGCTGTTGACCGGTTTCGATCACACACCTGCCGTGCGTCAGTTACTGGCCGCCAGCGGCGTACCCTGCGTGCACATGATGGAGCTGGACCCGGCGCGGGGTGCCTATTGCGTGGGGTTTTCTCAGGAGCAAGCCGGTGCCGAAGCGGCCAGGCATTTGTTGGAGCGCGGTCGTCGACGCCTGGCCTATATTGCGGCGCAACTCGATCCACGGGTGGTGCAGCGCGGCGAAGGTTTTCGGCGTGTCCTGCGTGAGGCTGGACTTCATGATCCGGCGCTCGAAGTCATGTCGCCGCTGCCTTCGTCCATTGGTCTGGGCGGTGAGTTGTTCGCGCAATTGATGGAGACCCATCTGGACGTTGATGCGGTTTTCTTCTGCAACGATGACTTGGCCCAAGGCGCGACCCTGGAAGCCCTGAGGCGGGGCATCGCCATTCCCGAACGGGTGGCGCTGATCGGCTTCAACGACCTGCCCGGTTCAGCACACATGGTGCCGCGCCTGACATCGATCCGCACGCCACGCGAAGCCGTCGGCCAACGGGCCGCGCAGTTGTTGCTCGGGTTGATAGACGGCGTTGCGCAGGCGCCGCAGGTGGACCTGGGGTTTGAATTGGTGGTGCGGGAAAGCACTTGATTCCGTGTGGCCTGCCAAGCCGCCGTTCGCAGGCAAGCCTGCTCCCACAGAAGTTCACATTTTCTGTGGGAGCAGAATGGCTTGACTCAGCCTTGCCGTTTTTTGAACGCCAACCGGAACTCATGCAGCAACGGCTCGGTATAGCCGCTCGGTTGCGCGCAGCCCTTGAATACCAGTGCGCAAGCCGCCTGGAAGGCGATGGAGGCGTCGAAGTCGGCGGCCATCGGCTGATACAGCGGATCACCGGCGTTTTGCTGATCGACGACCGCAGCCATGCGCTGCAGGGTTTCCAACGTTTGCGCTTTATCGATCACGCCATGGCGTAACCAGTTAGCGATGTGCTGGCTGGAAATCCGCAGCGTTGCCCGATCCTCCATCAGGCCGACGTTATGAATGTCCGGCACCTTGGAGCAGCCCACGCCTTGTTCGACCCAGCGCACCACATAGCCCAACAGGCCCTGGGCATTGTTTTCAACCTCTTCGCGAATCTGCTCGGCAGTCCACGTGGCATCCGCCGAGACGGGGATCGTCAGCAGGTCATCGAGAATTTGCTCGCTGACACTGGCCAGGTCGACCTGTTCCAGTTCCTCCTGAATCGCCCGCACATCGACCTTGTGATAGTGCAGCGCGTGCAAGGTGGCCGCAGTAGGTGAGGGCACCCACGCGGTGTTTGCACCGGCCTTGGGATGGCCAATTTTCTGTTCGAGCATGTCGGCCATCAAGTCTGGCATCGCCCACATGCCCTTGCCGATCTGCGCTCGACCACGCAGACCGCACGCCAGGCCCACCAGCACGTTGCTGCGTTCGTAGGCTTTGATCCACGGCGTGTTTTTCATTTCGCCTTTGCGCAGCATCGCGCCAGCTTCCATCGAGCTGTGCATCTCGTCGCCCGTGCGGTCGAGAAAGCCCGTGTTGATGAAGGCAACCCGCGCCGACGCTGCACCAATGCAGGCTTTGAGGTTGACGCTGGTGCGCCGCTCCTCATCCATGATCCCCATTTTTACGGTGTTGCGCGGCAGCTTGAGCAGGTCTTCGATGCGGCTGAACAACTGCTCGGCAAACGCGACCTCGGCCGGACCGTGCATTTTCGGTTTGACGATGTACACGCTGCCGGTGCGCGAATTGCCGCGACGGGCCAGGTCATGCACTGCGATCAGGCTGGTGATCACGCCATCGAGAATACCTTCCGGTATCTGGTGGCCTTCGCCGTCGACAATCGCCGGGTTGGTCATCAAGTGGCCGACATTGCGTATGAACAACAACGAGCGACCGTGCAGCGTGAGCGTGCTGCCGTCGGCAGCGGTGTATTCACGGTCGGCGTTGAGGCTGCGGGTGATGGTTTTGCCGCCTTTCTCGAGGTTCTCGGTCAGGTCGCCTTTCATCAGGCCCAGCCAGTTGCGGTAGACCGATACCTTGTCATCGGCGTCAACGGCGGCGACTGAATCCTCGCAGTCGATGATGGTCGACACGGCGGCTTCCATCAGCAGGTCTTTCACCCCGGCGGCGTCGGTGCGGCCGATGGTACTGTCGGCGTCGATCTGGATTTCGACGTGCAGGCCGTTGTTCTTCAGGAGGATAGCGGTCGGTTGCAGTGCCGGGCCCTGGTAGCCAATGTATTTTTCTGGCTGCTTGAGTCGAGTCTGAATGCCGTCGGTCAGGGTGATCAGCAGTTGGTCGCCGTCTACGCGGTAGCTTTGCGCATCGACATGCGAGCCATTGGCCAGCGGCGCTGCTTCGTCGAGAAAGGCACGGGCGAAGGCCACGACTTTGGCGCCGCGCACCGGGTTGTAACCCGTGCTTTTTTCCGCACCGTCGGTTTCAGCGATGGCATCGGTGCCATACAACGCGTCATACAGCGAGCCCCAGCGGGCATTCGCGGCGTTCAGGGCATAGCGGGCATTCACCGCAGGCACTACTAATTGCGGGCCTGCCTGGCTGCTGATCTCGATATCAACGTTGCTGGTGCTGGCTTGCACGTTGGCCGGCTGCGGTTGCAGGTAGCCGATTGACTGAAGGAACGCGCGATAAGCCGGCATATTGCTCACCGGGCCGGGATGAGCGCGGTGCCAGGTGTCCAGCTCCGTTTGCAACCGATCGCGTTCGGCAAGCAGGGCACGGTTTAGCGGTGCAAGTTCGTGCACCAGGGCATCGAAACCGGTCCAGAACGCATCACGGTCGAGACCCGTGCCCGGCAGCACGTCTTCATCGACAAAACGTTGCAGATTGGCGGCCACTTTCAGGCGCTGGCAGTTAACGAAATCAGTCATCTCAGGGTCTCCATTCGTGGGAGCGAATTTATTCGCGAAGGCGGTCTATCGAGCTTACTTGGCGTTCAGACAATCAGCACCAGCTCTGGCCACTTGTGCATCTTGATCGGCCTTGACCCCGGACACGCCCACCGCGCCAATCACCTGGCCATCGACGATCACCGGCACGCCGCCTTCGAGGGATGTCAGCAGGGGGGCGGACAGGAAGGCGCTGCGCCCGCCATTGACCATGTCTTCATAGCCCTTGGATTCGCGACGGCCCAGCGCTGAGGTGCGGGCTTTTTCGGTGGCGATATAGGCGCCAATCGGCGCGCAGCCGTCCAGACGCTCCAGGGCCAATGGATGGCCACCGTCATCGACCACGGAGATGGACACTGCCCAGTTGTTTTTTTGCGCTTCAGCGCGGGCGGCGGCGAGGATCTGGCTGACTTCGGTCTGGCTCAATACGGCTTTGGTTTTCATGTGGCTCTCCAATAGGGGCAGCAATAGGGGGCTGTAATAGAAAGTGTGCGGTCGATTAAGGCAGCGCTTCTTCGATCAGTTCGATCCAGTGCCTGACCGGCGTCCGGCCTGCGCTGTCCAAGTGGGTCTGGCAACCGATGTTGGCGGTGACGATCACCTGTGGCTTGCCGCTCTCGAGTGCGTTCATCTTGTTGTCGCGCAGTTGTCGCGACAGCTCGGGTTGGGTCAGTGAATAGGTGCCTGCCGAGCCGCAACACAGATGACCGTCGGGTACTGCGGTGAGGTTGAAGCCTAGCCGGACGAGCACGCTTTCGACTGCGCCACCCAGCTTTTGTGCGTGCTGCAAGGTGCAAGGGCAATGGAAGGCCAGGCGCAGGTCACTCTCGACCCCGAGCTTTTCCAGGGGCTCATCGCGTAGCACTTCCACCAGGTCGCGGGTCAAGGCGCTCACCCTTTTCGCCTTGGCGGCGTAGGCCGGATCGTCTTTGAGCAGGTGCCCGTAATCCTTGACGAACGCGCCACAACCGCTGGCGGTCTGGACGATGGCTTCGGCGCCGCTTTCAATGCTCGGCCACCACGCGTCGATATTGCGACGGGCACGGTTCAGGCCTGCCTCCTGTGCATTCAAATGGTAATCCACTGCGCCGCAGCAACCGGCCTGGCTGATCGGTGTAACGCTGATCCCCAAGCGATCCAGTACGCGCGCCGTGGCGGCGTTGGTATTGGGTGACAGCGCAGGCTGCACGCACCCTTCGAGCATCAATACACGCCGCGCATGGCGTTGGATCGGTAGTGCCTTGGCCGGGTGTACCACGCGAGGCAACTTGATCGCGAGGGTTTCAGGCAACAGGGGGCGAAAGGCCTGGCCAATCTGAACCAGCGTCTTGAACAGCGTCGGGTTCGGCACCACTGCACGCAAACCCTGACGCAAGAGGCGCTCGCCCAGTGGACGAGGAACGGCGTCATCCACCACAGCGCGGCCGATGTCCAGCAGGTTGTGGTAATCGACGCCGGAGGGGCAGGTGGTCTCGCAGTTGCGGCAGGACAGGCAGCGGTCCAGGTGCAGCTGAGTTTTTTCGGTAACGTGGTGGCCTTCGAGCACTTGCTTGATCAGGTAAATGCGCCCGCGTGGGCCGTCCAGCTCATCACCCAACAGTTGATACGTCGGGCAGGTGGCGTTGCAGAATCCGCAATGCACACAGGTGCGCAGGATGCTTTCGGCCTCTTCAGCACGCGGCAGGCGTTTGGCATGTTCACTCAACGTGGTCTGCATGGCTTAAATCTCAGCGTACATTCGGCCCGGGTTGAAAATCCCTTGCGGGTCGAGTTGTGCTTTCAATTGGCGGTGGTAGCGCAGCAATGGGCTGCCCAGCGGTTGGAACGGGCTGTCGCTGACGCCATGGCTGTAGCAAGTCGCGTGGCCTCCGACTTCAGTGGCAATGGCGCGAATAGCTTCAGCCTCCGCGTCGGATTTCAGCCAGCGCTGGGCGCCGCCCCAATCGATCAACTGCTCGCCCGGCAAGGCGAGGGTGCCAGTGTTGTTGGGTAGTGACAGACGCCACAGTGGCTGGCTTTCGTCAAAAAAACCCAGGCACTGTTCATTCAATTCGCGCCAGTAAATCGGGTCAAGCAATTCACCGCCGAGGCGATCATGTGCGGCAGCCACCGAACCTTCGCCGCCTTCCAGGCGCAGACGCAGCACGCGTCCATCATGGCTGGCGGCGCTGATCGGCAACGGCTGCTGGCCCCATTCGGCCAGTTTTTGCAGCGCGAGTTCAGTGTTCATTTCCAGGGCGATGCTGATGCATTGACGCGGTTTTGGCAGAACTTTGAGCGACACCTCGGTCAGCAGGCCGAGGCAGCCATAACTGCCGACCAACAACCGGGAAAGGTCGTAACCGGCCACGTTTTTCATCACCTCGCCGCCGAAGCGCAGGTGCTTGCCCAAACCGGTGATGACTCGGGTGCCAAGGACGAAATCACGTACCGAGCCGGACCAGGGCCGGCGAGGCCCGGACAATCCGGCTGCGACCATGCCGCCGACCGTGGCGTCGCCTCCAAAGGACGGCGGCTCGCACGCCAGCATTTGCCCAGCCGCTTCGAGCGCGGCACACAGTTCGCTTAACGGTGTGCCAGCGCGGGCGGTGATCACCAGTTCAGTCGGGTCGTAGGTGACGATGCCATGGTGAGTACGAGTATCGATGATCTCGCCAGCGACCTCGCGGCCCAGAAACGCCTTGCTGTTGCCCCCTTGAATACGCAGGGGCGTGGCGTTTTGCAGTGCCTGATTGACTTGTTCCAGCAACGCGGCGCTGGCGTCGACATTCTGTTGGGCACGCATCAGAAACGCTCCAGTTCAGGGAAGGGCAACTGCCCTAAATGCACGTGCATGGCACCGAATTCGGCACAGCGATGCAGGGTCGGAATGTTCTTGCCAGGGTTGAGCAGACCGCTGGGGTCAAACGCTGCTTTCACTGCGTGGAACAAGGTCAGTTCGTCGCTGTTGAACTGGGCGCACATCTGATTGATTTTCTCGCGGCCGACCCCGTGTTCGCCGGTGATGCTGCCGCCGACCTTGACGCACAGTTCGAGGATTTTGCCGCCCAGGGCTTCGGCGCGATCCAGTTCGCCGGGTTGGTTGGCATCGAACAGAATCAGCGGGTGCATGTTGCCGTCCCCGGCATGGAAGACGTTGGCCACCCGCAGCCCATATTCTTCGGCCAGTGCCGTGATGCCCCTGAGCACCCCCGGCAATGCTCGGCGCGGGATGGTGCCGTCCATGCAGTAATAATCCGGCGACAGGCGCCCAACCGCCGGGAACGCGTTCTTGCGCCCGGCCCAGAACCTGACACGCTCGGCCTCATCGCGGGCCAGACGCACTTCGGTTGCACCGGCTCTTTCCAGTACGGTGCGAACCCGGTCGCATTCGTCGTGGACATCGGCTTCGACGCCGTCCAGTTCGCACAGCAGGATGGCTTCGGCGTCCACCGGGTAGCCCGCGTGAATAAAGTCTTCAGCGGCGCGAATCGCCAGGTTGTCCATCATCTCCAGTCCGCCGGGGATGATGCCTTCGGCAATAATGTCGCCCACTGCGCGCCCGGCTTTTTCCACCGAGTCGAAGGCGGCCAACAATACTTTGGCGACCTGCGGTTTGGGCAGCAGTTTGACCGTGACTTCAGTGATGATGCCGAGCATGCCTTCGGAACCGGTGAACAGCGCCAGCAGGTCGAAGCCCGGCGAGTCCAATGCATCGGAGCCGAGGGTCATGCGTTCGCCTTCGACGGTGAGAATGTCCACCTTGAGCAGGTTGTGCACGGTCAGGCCGTACTTCAGGCAATGCACGCCACCGGCGTTCTCGGCGACATTGCCGCCGATGGAGCAGGCGATCTGCGAGGACGGGTCCGGGGCGTAATAAAGGTCATAAGGCGCAGCGGCCTGGGAAATCGCCAGATTGCGCACCCCGGGTTGCACGCGGGCCAAGCGCGCGGCGGGGTCGATGTGCAAAATCTGGTTGAAGCGCGCCATGACCAACAGCACGCCTTTTTCCAGCGGAAGGGCGCCACCTGACAAGCCAGTCCCCGCGCCACGGGCGACTACCGGAACCTTGCGCTCGTGGCACAGCTTAAGCAGCGCTTCCACCTGTTCAAGGCGCTGGGGCAACACCACCAGCATCGGTGTGGTGCGATAGGCGGAAAGACCATCGCACTCGTAAGGCTTGAGCTCTTCTTCGCGATGGAGAATGTCCAGATCGGGCAAGTGCTCGCGCAGGGCCAGGAACAGTTGGGCCTTATCAACGAGAGGCAATACACCGTCGACGCGTTCGTCGTACAGAATGTTCATGGTGGGCTGACAACCCTGAGTTGTTGTTATTGAAGACCGATTTACGGGCTCTACTGTCTTGCATCATTGGCCGCAGAGGCTTTACTGTCCATGACTTATAAGACTGGTCGAACCAGTTCTTTTTTCTAGGTGATCAATTGTTTTTTTAAAAATTATTATTTTTCAATGAGTTGAAAATATAGTCGGGTATTTTTGGTTTGGTCTTTATAACTGGTCATACCAGTGGAGGTTGCATGGTTAATACCGCTTCGACGCGCGCGCCGCAGGTCGCCGATGTTGTGTGTGAACGCATCGAGCGTTTGATCGTTGATGGCGTGTTGAAAACCGGGCAAATTTTGCCGTCTGAAAGGCGCCTCACGGAAAAACTCGGCGTGTCTCGCACGGCCTTGCGTGAGGGCCTGAAACTGTTGCGGGCCAGAGGCATTATCGAGACCGAACAGGGCAAGGGCTCGTTCGTCGCTCAACTGTCGAGCCACACCGCCACGTCGCCCTTGATGCACCTGTTCGGCTCGCAGCCGCGCACCCTTTATGATTTGTTCGAAGTACGCAGCCTGCTGGAAGGGGAGTCCGCACGGTTGGCAGCCTTGCGCGGTACTGACGCCGACTTTGTGTTGATTACGCGCAGCTATGAAGCGTTGATCGCTGCCCACGACCAATCGCTCGATGCATCGGGTCATGCGCGACTGGACCATGCCTTCCACCTGGCGATCTGTGAGGCGTCGCACAATCCGGTGCTGGTGCAAACCCTGCGTTCGTTGACTGATCTGCTGCTTAATACCGTGTTCGCCTCGGTCAACAACCTGTATCACCGCGAGCCGCAAAAACGTCAGATCGACCGGCAACATGCCCGCCTGTATAACGCCGTCACCGGCCGCCTGCCGGAACAGGCACGCAAGGCCGCCATCGCCCATATCCAGAGCATCTGCGAGAACCTCAAGGAAATCGAAAACGAAGAGCAGCGCCTCGTGCGCTCCACGTTGCGGCTTGAGGGGTGGGCATGAGCGACTTGACATCGAAGAGTATCTCGCGCAATTTACGCATTGCGTAACACGATTACGAACATAACAAGCAGACACGTCTCCGGTTGCTATCATTAACGGAGAACGTGCAATGAAACAGGCGGGCCTCCGTGGATCTATTTACTTACTACCGCTCAACCTCAAGTTACCGGGTACGCATCGCGCTGGCCTTCAAGGGGCTAGCGTTCAACGCGATCCCGGTGAATCTGATTCGCGATGGCGGCGAGCAGCGCAAGCCTGAATACAAGGCTATCGATCCACAGGGCAGGGTGCCTGCACTGCGGGTGGAGACGGGCGAGATAATCATCCAGTCGTCGGCAATCATCGAGTACCTGGAAGAGCGCTATCCACAGCCGCCTCTGTTACCAGTGGATCTGATCGAGCGAGCGCAGCAGCGGGCTGTCGCGGCGCTGATCGGTTGCGACATTCATCCGCTGCACAACGTTTCGGTGCTGAATCGGTTACGCGGTCTCACGAGTGAAGAGACTGACGTCGTCGCCTGGATCGGTCACTGGATAACTGAAGGTTTCAATGCAGTCGAAGCGCTGATCGGTGACCAGGGCTTCTGTTTCGGCGAGCCTGGTCTGGCGGATGCGTACCTGCTGCCGCAACTTTATGCGGCCCGTCGTTTCAACGTTGATCTGACCGCGTATCCAAAGATTTGCCGGGTCGAACACCTGGCGCTGCAACATCCGGCTTTCCAATGCGCGCATCCTGATGCGCAACCCGACAAGCCAGAGTGATCCATTCAACATGAAAGTACTGGGCTTACAACTGATCTTTGGAGACTTCCTCGCCCGCAGTGTGCGAGGGATTCCCTGTGCCCCTCCCGCTGGAGAGTGATGTTCGCTGCGTGCTTCCCACTCTCTATTGCAAGGAGCCAAACCATGGCTGATCTCTACGAAAATCCGATGGGTCTGATGGGCTTTGAGTTCATCGAATTCGCCTCGCCGATCCCCAACGTCCTTGAACCCGTGTTCCAGATCATGGGCTTCACCAAAGTTGCCACTCATCGGTCGAAAAACGTGTCGCTGTATCGTCAGGGTGAGATCAATATCATCCTCAACAGCGAGCCTCACAGCGTCGCCTCCTACTTCGCGGCCGAGCACGGTCCGTCGGTGTGCGGCATGGCGTTTCGGGTCAAGGATGCGCAAAAAGCCTACAACCGTGCGCTGGAACTGGGCGCACAGCCGGTTGAAATTGCTACTGGCCCGATGGAGCTGCGTCTGCCGGCAATCAAGGGCATTGGCGGTGCGCCGCTGTACCTGATCGACCGGTTTGGTGAAGGTACGTCGATCTATGACATCGACTTCAATTTCATCGAAGGCGTGGAACGTCATCCGGTGGGCGCAGGCCTGAAGTTTATCGATCACTTGACCCACAACGTCTATCGCGGTCGCATGGCGTATTGGGCGAACTTCTACGAGAAGCTGTTCAATTTTCGCGAACTCCGTTATTTCGACATCAAGGGCGAATACACCGGCTTGACCTCAAAAGCCATGACCGCCCCGGACGGCATGATCCGCATCCCGCTGAACGAGGAGTCCTCCAAAGGCGCGGGCCAGATCGAAGAGTTCTTGATGAAGTTCAACGGCGAAGGTATTCAACACGTCGCGTTCTTCACCGATGACTTGATCAAGACCTGGGACGCATTGAAAGCTATCGGCATGCGCTTCATGACCGCGCCACCGGAGACGTATTACGAGATGCTCGAAGGACGGCTGCCAAACCACGGCGAGCCGCTGAATGAACTGCAAGCCCGGGGCATTTTGCTGGATGGCTCATCGGATGACGGCGAGCGTCGGCTGTTGTTGCAGATATTCTCGGAAACCCTGATGGGGCCGGTGTTCTTCGAATTCATCCAGCGCAAGGGCGATGATGGGTTCGGCGAAGGCAACTTCAAGGCGCTGTTCGAATCCATCGAGCGCGACCAAGTGCGACGTGGGGTGTTGAAGGCTGATTGATTGGCGGTGGGTCAGTGACACCGTTCCCACAGAAAATTGCATTTTTTGTGGGAGCGAATTCATTCGCGAAGGCGTCTGCTCAAATGCCGGGAATCTGAAAGTCGCCCCCCATCCGGTCGCTGATGGCCTGAGCTGTTTTCAACAGCTGTCTGGCCGCAGAATCCTGTACCTCGGCCGTAAACACCGACGCCGAGCCGACCACGGTCAGCACGCCTGCCAGCTTGTTGCCCATGGCGAAGATCGGTGACGATACGGCATTCACGCCTGCCATCAACAGCCCGTGAATCTGATGCACGCCGGTGCTGCGAATCTGTTTGATGTGCTGGTCGATTTCTTTCAGTTGTCGTGCATTCAGCCGTGCCGACTCAGATTCGCGCAGTTCAGCGGTTTCATTGGCGGCAAGAAAGGTGTCGAACACCAGCCCGGTGGATGAGCTGAGCAGTGGCAACACTGAGCCAATTTGCGTGACCAGCGTCACCGCGCCGATGGATTGCTCGACATACACCACGGTGGGGCCTTTGTTGCCCCATACCGCGAGAAAGCAGGTTTCGTTGAGTTCATCACGCAGCGCGACCAGATGTGGCGCCGCGATTTTCAATACGTCCAGCTGCCCCAGTGCGGCCAGCCCGACCAGCAGCGCCTCGCGTCCCAGGCCATAGTGATTGGTGGTGACGTCCTGTTCCGCGAAACCACTGGCTACCAGGGCTTGCAGGTAACGATGGACCTTACTCGCGGGCATGCCCACGTGCTCGGCGAGCTTCGACAGCGAGGTGGCAGGCGCCAGCTCGGCCAGCGCCTTGAGAATGCCGACCCCGACCTCGGCCGCTTGAACTTTTTGCTGCCGTCCATTTGCTGGGCTTTCGATTTCCGCTGTCATGAAGAGGTGCGCGCCGGTCTGAGAAGGCTGCTTTATAGCTTGACCTCATCACAAACTCAAATTACGTTATGCGTAATCTAATTACGTTTATGAAATATTCCTCAAAACAACGGCACGCCCACACAATAAGAGGTCGAGATGTACATAACCCATTCTCCTGAAACCCTGACCTATCAACGTGGTTTCGGCAATGAGTTCAGCAGTGAAGCGCTGCCTGGCACATTGCCGGTCGGACAGAATTCCCCGCAGAAACACACGCATGGCCTGTACACCGAGCTGCTCTCGGGGACGGCCTTTACCGTGCCGCGCTCGGAAGCCCGACGCACCTGGTTGTACCGGATCAAGCCCTCGGCCACGCACCCTCGCTACGAGCGACTGGCACGGCAGATCGTGGGGTTGGAATCGGGGCCAATCACCCCCAATCGGCTGCGCTGGAATGCCTTCGATATCCCGACACAACGTACCGATTTCATCGACGGTTTGATCAGCCTTGCCAGCACAGCCGCGGCGGATCAGGCTGAAGGTGTCAGTGTTTACGTCTACTGCGCGAATGCGTCCATGGACCGGGCTTTTTTCAATGCCGATGGCGAATGGCTGATCGTGCCGCAGTCAGGTCGCTTGCGGATCGTCACTGAACTGGGCCTGTTGGACATTGAGCCACAGGAGATAGCGGTAGTGCCGCGCGGGCTTAAATTCAGTATCCAGTTGCTTGACGCTACCGCGCGCGGTTATGTGTGCGAAAACCATGGTTGCGCCTTGCGCCTGCCGGAACTGGGCCCCATCGGCAGCAACGGTCTGGCCAATGCGCGGGACTTCCTGGCGCCGGTCGCACAGTTCGAAGACCGGGACGAGCCAGTCGTATTGGTGCAGAAATTTCTCGGTGAGCTGTGGGCCACACAGCTCGACCGTTCCCCGTTCGATGTGGTGGCCTGGCACGGTAACAACGTGCCCTATAAATACGATCTGCGCCGTTTCAACACCATTGGCTCTGTAAGTTTCGATCACCCGGATCCGTCAATTTTCACGGTGCTGACCGCGCCTGGCGCGGTGCCTGGTCAGGCCAACGTCGATTTTGTGATTTTCCCGCCGCGTTGGATGGTGGCTGAAAAGACCTTCCGGCCACCTTGGTTTCACCGCAACCTGATGAACGAGTTCATGGGCCTGATCGACGGTACCTACGATGCCAAGGCTGAAGGCTTTGCCCCTGGAGGCGCATCCCTGCATAACTGCATGAGCGCTCACGGCCCGGACAACGCCACGGCAGAAAAGGCTATCGCCGACGACCTCAAACCGCACAAGATCGACAACACCATGGCGTTCATGTTCGAGACGGGCAAAGTGCTGCGCCCCAGCCGCCATGCCCTCGACTGTCCGCAACTACAAACTGACTACGATGCCTGCTGGTCAGGCATGGCCAAACACTTCGATTCGGGAACCCCGCAATGACCACTTCATCGAACCCCCTTAGCTGGGTAACGTCCGCCAATGGCCACTCCGATTTTCCCCTGCAAAACCTGCCGCTCGGCATCTTCAGCCATTCAGGCCTGAGCAAGCGCGGTGGTGTTGCCATCGGCGAGATGATTTTCGACCTGCGTGCTGCGCTGGATGTCGGCTTTTTCAACGGCGCGGCGCGTGATGCTGCTGAGGCCGCCAGCCGCGATCAGCTCAATGATTTTTTCGCTTTGGGCGCGCCAGCCCGCCAAGCCTTGCGCAACGAACTGCTGCACCTGCTGGACGAAAACAGTCCGCAGCTGTCGCGTTTGCGGCCATTGGCCGACACTGTGTTGCACCCGATGTCTGAGTGTCAGATGCACGTGCCCGCGCGCATAGGTGACTACACCGACTTTTACGTCGGCATCCATCATGCGATGAACGTGGGCAAGCTATTTCGCCCGGACAATCCGTTGCTGCCTAACTACAAGTACGTGCCCATCGGCTATCACGGTCGTGCCTCGACCATCTGCATTTCGGACACCCCCGTCAAACGCCCCAATGGCCAGACGTTGGCCCCGGGTGCGACCGTTCCTGAGTTCGGCCCCAGCAAACGTATGGATTATGAGCTGGAGATGGGCGTATGGATCGGCCCGGGCAATGCGATTGGCGAGGCGATTGCCATTGACGAAGCGGCCGAGCATATCGCTGGCTTCTGCTTGCTCAATGACTGGTCGGCGCGGGACCTGCAAGCGTGGGAATACCAGCCGCTGGGTCCGTTTCTGTCGAAGAGTTTTGCCACCAGCATTTCTGCCTGGGTCGTGACGGCTGAGGCGCTGGCACCATTTCGTACTGCACAACCGGCCCGTCCAGAAGGTGATCCGCAGCCGCTGGCGTATTTGTTCGATGCCGCTGATCAGCAGGGCGGGGCGCTGGACATCGAGCTTGAAGTGTTGCTGCTCACCGAGCAGATGAAAGAGCAGGGTATTGCGCCGCACCGCCTGGCGTTGAGCAGTACCCAGAACATGTACTGGACCGTTGCGCAAATGGTCGCGCACCACACCGTCAACGGTTGCAAGCTTCAGCCAGGAGACCTGTTCGGCACGGGCACCTTGTCCGGGCCGCTGGCAGGGCAGTTCGGCAGCCTGCTGGAGAACAGCGAAGGCGGCAAACAGTCCCTGACATTGCCAAGTGGTGAAACCCGGCGCTTCCTGGAGGATGGCGATGAAGTCATCTTCCGTGCGCGTTGTCATCGTGAGGGCTACGCGTCGATTGGGTTTGGTGAGTGCCGAGGTGTTTTGCTCGGGGCCTGATACACAGCTTTCGCAGCGGGACGCGTAGTTGCAAGCCTGCTCCCACAGGTGATCGCATGCCACTGTGGGAGCAGGCTTGCCTGCGAAGAGGCCGGAATTGTCACTCAATATCCAGAGTAGGCGCTGAAACCCTCAACCAACCCACCACTGCGCGGCAAAAATTTCCCCTGCCGAGGCCCTTGGGCCTTGCCATCGGCATAGCTCAAATGACCGTTGACCCAGACCCCGTCGATCCCCTCGGCGGCGCGCTGGGGATGGCTGAAATCTGCGACATCGCGGACCCGGTCCGGGTCGAACAACACCAGGTCGGCCCAATACCCTTCACTGATCTCCCCACGTTCATGCAATGCAAAACGTGCAGCAGACAGTCCCGTCATCTTGTGCACCGCCGTGTGCAGTGGAAACAGGCCGAGGTCGCGGCAAAAGTGGCCCAACACCCGTGGAAATGCCCCCCACAGCCGTGGATGCGGAAATGGATCTTCCGGCAGACCGTCTGACCCGATCATCGATAAAGGGTGCGTCAGAATTCGTTGTACGTCCGATTCGTCCATGCCGTAATACACCGCTCCCGCCGGTTGCAGTTTGCGTGCGGTTTCCAGCAGTGGCAGGCCCCAGTCCGCTGCGATGTCTATCAGATCGCGTCCACCTTGCGCTGGATGTGGAGTCGACCAGGTAATGGTGATGCGGAAGGCGTCAGTGACCTGCTTGAGGTCCAGTGTCGACGAACTGGCGGCATAGGGATAGCAGTCGCAGCCGACCGGATGGCTGAGCGCAGCGTGCTCCAGCGCGGCGAGTAACTGCGGGCTACGCCCCCAATTGCCAGCACCAGCGCATTTCAGGTGGGAGATCACTACTGGCACCTTGGCGTGGCGGCCGATACGAAACGCTTCGTCCATGGCCTCAAGCACCGGCGCGAATTCACTGCGCAGGTGCGTGGTGTATACCGCGTCAAACGCAGTCAGCTCTTGCGCCAGTTGCAGCACTTCATCGGTGTCAGCCGAGAACGCCGACGCGTAGGCCAGACCGGTGGACAGGCCCAACGCGCCGGATTCAAGGCTGTCGCGAAGTTGTGCGCGCATCGCCGCTATTTCCAAGGGTTTGGCTGTGCGATAGAGATCGTCCAGATGATTGCTGCGCAGGGCGGTATGGCCGATCAGCGCGGCGACATTCACGGCTGGACGGGCGGCATCCACTGCTGCACGGTAATCGCTGAAGCGTGGGTAAACGAAGGCAGCGGCCGAGCCCAGCAGGTTCATCGGGTCAGGTGGGGTGCCCCGCAAACGCACGGGGGAAGCACTGATGCCGCAGTTGCCGACAATGACGGTGGTCACGCCCTGGCTGATTTTGGGCAGCATGTTTGGCTTGTGGATGACCACCGTGTCGTCATGGGTGTGCACATCGATAAAGCCTGGCGCCAGTACCCGGCCTCTGGCGTTGATTTCTTCGGTTGCCGAGACACCGTCGAGGTCGCCGATACGCTGGATACGCCCCTCTCGAATCGCCACGTCTGCGGGGTAGCCGGGCATGTTGCTGCCATCAATGATCAGGGCGTTGCGGATCAGCAGGTCATACAGCATGTCAGTCTCCCGGTTGCGGGCAATCAGGCTAGGGTGATTTTATGCCGGGTTGGAGAGAACGAAGAGGGCTGTTAACGCTAAAGCAGAGGCAGGGTGACGATAAATTCGCTGCCCTTGCCGTCGCCGTCACTCGTGCCAGTTACCGTGCCGCCGTGGGCCTCGACCAATTCTCGGACCACGGTCAGGCCGATGCCCAGGCCTACGCCGTTGAAGCCTACGGCATGCACATCCTGGACAAAGGGTTCGAAAATGAATGGCAGTGCCTTTGCAGTAATACCGATGCCGTCGTCGGAAACTTTCATGATCAGCACGTCAGCTTCAACGCTGACAGACAGTTCGACGATACCGCCAGCAGGTGTGTATTTGGCGGCGTTGCCCAGCAAGTTGCCCAGAATTTGCGCAAGGCGCACCGGGTCGCCATTCACTGCCAGCATACAGGCTGGGAGGTTGGTCTTGAAATGCAGGAGGTGGGCGTTCATCACCGGTGTGCACACTTCAATGGCTTCATTGATGATGTGTACCATGTCCACTACCTGGCAATCGAGGCGCAGCTTGCCCGTGCTCGCACGGGAGACGTCGAGCAGGTCGTCGACCAGACGTGACATATGTTGTACCTGACCCTCGATCAGGGCCTGCATGCGTGGCAACTCTTCGCTAGGCACCCGCGCCAGGCGTCCGGCAATCATGCTGATCGGTGTCAGCGGGTTGCGTAGCTCATGGGCAACCAGTGCGAGGGTGTTCTTTTGCTGTCCCAGCGCATGCTCGGCCGAAGCCTGGAGGCTTTGGGCGCTGAGTGCGGCCAATACCAGTTGCTCGTTGGCTTCACGCAGCTCCAGATACAACCGTTGCTGTTCCGCGCGCTGAGGCATCTTGGCGTCCGATTGGGCCAGGAGCATTGCCAAAACCAGTTGCTGATTGGCCTCGATCAGTTGCTCGACCTGCTGACTATCGCCCAGACGATTGTTGGTATCGATCAGGTCTTTTTGCAGCTCGGCCAACACAGCACGAGCTTCTACGGTTTTTTGGCCCAGAAGGAACAGTTCGCGAGCGGCACTGGCCATCGCTTCATCACTCCTGCCAGTGGCCTCGGTCATGAGCTTGACTCAAACATCTTCATCTCCAGGGAGTGCTAAACCTGGACTCTTTTGTGTAGGCCGGCCACCGAGCAAACCTTCCTGCTGCTGAAGCATGCCGCCGATCTGCAGGCCGCTATTATCGATGCGGTACAGGCGCAGTTCATCCGAATGGGCGCTGGCTCGAACCTTGACCACGGCCATGATGCGCAACAAGCGGCTTTCGACTTCGATGTAGCGCTGGACGATGATGGCGTCAGTCAGGAAGGCCGTACCGTACGGGCTGAAACGCAGGTCGGTGTAACGGTCTTCAAGTTCGGAGGTCATCAACACGCTGACACCGACGTTGGTCAGCGCAGTGACCATGCGTGACAACGATTCGCGGAAGTCGTCACGGAAAGTCGGTGCCAGGGCCAGTTCGAAGCCCGACAGCGAATCAATGACCACGCGGGTGGCCTTCAGGCGATTGATCTCGCTCAACAGCGATTGGACGACTTCGTCGATGGACAGGTCTGGCGCACAACGGTCCACCAGACCGACCTGATCGCTCTCGATCAGACGAGCCAGCATGGCGTTGTGAGAATGATTGGGGCGTTGCTCGAACACCGCGATCACGCCGGTCTCGCCTGCACGGGCACCTTCAGCGAGGAAGGAGGCCGCGAGAATACTTTTCCCCGAGCCGGACGGGCCGGCGACTAGCAAGGAATACCCTTGGGGAAGACCACCGCCGAGCATTTCGTCCAGTAGAGGCACGCCCATTTTCAGGCGCGGAGGGTTGGCACTTTTTGAGGGCTCCCTCTGTTTCTTGACGTTGACGGCTGCCGGTGCAAAGACGTTGATGCCCGAGGTGCCGATGCGGAACGTGTGCAGGCCGGGCAATGTGGGTTGGCCGCGCATCTTCATTATTTCGATCTTGCGCACCATGGAGTTGCGCTGCACGCTCTGTCGCAGCCAGATCAAGCCATCGGCTACGGTGAAAATCGGGTTGGTATCGGTCTCGGTGAAGTATTCACCAATCAGGAAGGTCGTCGCCTGCCAGGTGGTCATCAACATGCCCAGTTGCTGAACGAACTGTGGCAGGTTGTTATTCGGGTTGTCCTGGGTCCGACTTGCCAGCACCACTGAACGGAAGGAGTCGACGAACACCAGTGCCGGGCCGTGGGTTTCGACCTCGGCGACGATGCGTCGCAGTACTTCATCCAGATTGCCTGCCAGCGTATCGTCGGCCAGGTTGACGTAGCGGATCGAGTTGTTGATCGCTTCGTTGTCAAAAAAGTCGAATTGCTGTTGGTAACGCAGCATCTTCAGCGGTGGTTCGCCGAGCACAGTAAAGAAAAGGGCCGGGCGCTCGGGCGTGGCCAGATTGAACATCATCTGATGGGCCAGCGTGGTCTTCCCGCAGCCGGGAGGGCCGGCGATCAGGTTGAACGAAAATTCCGGCAATCCTCCGCCAAGCACCTCGTCCAGTCCTGGCACTCCGGTGGCCAGGCGGTTGATTGTCACTTTGGTGGTCATGGCGAGGTATCCTGCACGGGGGTGCCGCTCAAAGAATTTTTCCACACTGAACGGAGCAAACGTTCGGTGAGCGAGGGCCCGACCAGTGTGGTCAGAAGCTCGTAGAACGTATTCAGCAGCTTTTCGCCGAAAAGATTGGCTTCGGCACTGCTTTGTTGAACAAGTACGGATTTGAGTTCCGTCAGATCCATGGCTGCCCGTACGCTTTCATACGTGCCAGCCAGGCGTGGATGGGTTGAGGTGCACAGGTAGAGGCTGCGGCGATAGAGCGCGGCGACCCCTTGCTGTCCGATGATGGGGGTCAGGGCTGCGTCCATTTCTTGCAATGTCGCAACGATCGCGTCGGCGATCTGTGCGGGTTCGGCGTTGTTGCCGGCTCGGTGCGCCAGAGAAGCTACGATCTGGCGGCTCTCTTCGCTGTCCGTGGACATGGCTCACTGATTCATTGTGTTGAACGTGCAGTATTACACTGTTCACCGGGTTATACATCGTCATGATTGCGAAATGTAACCTGGCCGTGGCCTTGAACCACGGTTTCCGGGCTAATCGTGAATAAAGTATCGGGCTATCAGAGATGGATACCGCCCGACGCCTCGATGCGTTGGCCATTGATCCAGCCACTGCCATCCGCCAGCAGCAGCGAAATCGCCCCGCCGATATCGTCTGGCAGACCCACGCGGCCCAAGGCCGTTTCGGCAGCCACCTGTTGGTTGAGTTGTGGATTGTCGCGGACCACACCGCCGCCAAAGTCGGTCTCGATCGCACCCGGCGCCAGTGTGTTCACGCGGATGCCACGCGCGCCTAACTCCTGAGCCTGATAACGGGTCAGAACCTCGATGCCACCCTTCATCATCGCGTACGCGGCATGACCGCCCATGGCGAAGCGGGTCAGGCCGCTTGAAATGTTAATGATCCGTCCCTGATCGGCAATCAGCGGCAGCAGCCCTTGGGTCAAGAAGAAGGGGCCTTTGAGATGGATGTTCATCAGTTGGTCGAACTGCTCCTCGCGGGTGTCGGCGAAACTGGCGTAGAGGCCGATACCGGCGTTGTTGATCAGAAAGTCGAAAGAGTCGCGGGAGAAGGTTGTCTTCAGGGTTTTGCCGACTTCGGCGATAAATGCGCCGAACGTGCTGCTGTTGCTTGCATCCAGCTGCAGCATCGCGGCGCGACTCCCCAGCTGTTCTATTTCGCCGACCAAGGCCTGCGCTTGGGTGGTATTGCTGTGATAGGTGCCGATGATATCGATGCCTTGCGCGGCGAGGTGCAACGCAGTGCTTTTGCCAAGGCCACGGCTGGCGCCGGTGATAAGTGCGATTTTGCGGGTCATTGCCTGTTCCTCATGGGGGAGTGTGAAACCGTTGAGGGGAGTTTATTTGTCCGAGTGTCACGTGATAAACAGGACAAAATCGGAATCACTGGTCGGATATTACGAACAATACAAGGCGCCTAATGTGAACAAGCTGGAGCTGCTGAAGACCTTTGTCAGAGTCACAGAGCTGTCGAGTTTTACTCAGGCAGGCGAGAGTCTTGGCCTGCCACGGTCGAGTGTGTCCGAGCATGTTCAGGCGCTGGAGGCGTTGCTGGGTACGCGATTGCTGCATCGCACCACGCGCAAAGTGCAAGTCACGCAGGACGGGTTGGTGTTGTATGAGCACAGCAAAAACCTGCTGTCGCACATGGATGAACTTGAAGGGTTGTTTCGCCACGACGGCGCAGTACTGGCCGGGCGTTTGCGGGTCGATATGCCCAGCGTGCTGGCGCGCAAGGTGTTCATGCCTCGTTTACCCGAGTTCGTGGCGCGTCATCCACAGATAGAACTGGAGATCAGCAGCACCGACCGCCGGGTGGATCTGGTCCGTGAGGGGTTCGACTGTGTGCTGCGGGTCGGCGCCCAACCCGATCAATCCATCGTCGCGCGGTCGATTGGGCGCGTCACTATGATCAACTGTGCCAGCGCGGCTTATTTGCAGACTTATGGGGTGCCGTTGACCCTGGAAGACCTTGCCGGGCATCGACTGATTCACTACGTCAGTGTGCTTGGCGCTCGTTCTGACGGTTTCGAATACCTGCTTAACGGCAAACTGCGCCGGGTGCCGATGGCGGGCAGTGTCACGGTCAATAACACTGAAGCCTACGAATCAGCCTGTTGCGCCGGGCTGGGGCTGGCTCAGGTGCCCTACGAGGGGGTGCGTGAATTTCTGGCCCGTGGCGAGTTGGTGTCGGTATTGCCCGATTATGTGCCCGCGCCGATGGAAGTTTCCCTGCTATTTGCCCCGCAGCAACATGTGCCAGAGCGTTTGAGGGTCTTCATGCAATGGCTGGAGGAATTGTTTAAGGCGCATGCGCGAGGAGGGTGACAGGCCGGAAAGTCTTCATTCATCCAAAATCTCTGAGGCAGCAGGCAAGCTTGTTTCCACAGATTGTGCGTCAGCCTCAAGATCAAGCCGGAATTTCGTACCCGCCCAGAAACAGGTCCAGCGCCGATTCGATCACCGACATCTGGGCAGCCGGGGCCAACGTCGGAGCGCCCAGAGTGATCTGCGGCCAGAAAGCGAAGGCCTTGAGCAATCCATGAATCTGAGTGGCGGCAAAACTTGGGTCTACGGCCTTGAAACGGCCGTCTGCCTGAGCGGCGCGGATCCAGGCGGTAAAGCTTTCTTCGCGCTCATTGAGGCGGGAGACCATGTTTTGCGCGCGCTCGGGGGAGTGGATCGTTGCGGCGATGGCCACTCGCGCCAGGTCGAGAAAGTTGCTGTCAGCCAGCGTCTGCATTTTCGACACCAGCAGTTCTTGAAGCTGATCGCGCAGCGGGCGCTCAGGGTGATAGGTCGTGTCCAACCGATCGGCACTGCTGATCCATAACTGCTGGAGAATTTCGGAGAAAAGCTCCTCTTTGCTCGGGAAGTGGTTGTACACCGTGCGCTTGGACACCTCAGCCAATGCGGCAATTTTGTCCATGCTGGTGACCTCGAACCCATTGGCGCGAAACTCGGCAATGGCTGCCTGCACAATGGCTTCGCGTTTACGGTCGGTCAGGCGTTGAGGGGCTTTCATAGGTTCGCTTCAGACAGGCGGAGTGAAATTTTTTACACTGGGTAGTTTACTTGTCATCTGACGTGTTGCAAGCTTGAAACTACACAGTGTAGTGTAATTACCGCGTGTTTAGCGCTTCCGCCCATCCTCATTCGTCAAGATGAAGGAACCCGACCTGTCCCTTGGAGTCAGCATTTCATGACCAAGACACCACGAGATTCAGATGACGTTGTCCAATCGCAGGCCTCTCGGCAGCACGAGGGGCGCTATCGCAACCACGCGCCGATGAACCGGATGGGCTTTCTCAAGACGCTGCGCATCTTTTGGAACGCCCTCTTTAACAAGCCGGCGCATACCCGGCCAGTAGGCGTGATTCCGGTGCAGACCTTGTCGCGTCAACAGTTGTTGGCGGCGCCCAATAACAGTGTTTTTCGTCTTGGGCATTCCACGGTACTGCTCAAATTGCGCAACCAGTTCTGGCTGACCGACCCGGTGTTCGCCGAGCGCGCCTCACCGGTGCAATGGGCGGGGCCGCAACGTTTTCATCAGCCACCCATCAGCCTTGAAGAGTTGCCGCCGCTTAAAGCAGTGATTCTTTCGCACAATCATTATGACCACCTTGATCACATGACGATCAAAGCGCTGGCGCATAAAACCGAGCATTTTCTGGCGCCTATCGGCGTGGGTGACACCCTTATCAAGTGGGGTGTCCCGGCGCAAAAAGTCCGGCAACTGGACTGGTGGCAATCCACCGACGTCGACGGCATGCGCTTTGTCGCCACGCCGTCGCAGCACTTTTCCGGCCGTACACTACGTGATGGCAATCGTTCGTTGTGGGCATCGTGGGTGATGATCGACAACGATCAACGGATCTTTTTCAGTGGTGACACCGGCTACTTCGACGGCTTCAAACACATTGGCGAGCAGTACGGGCCGTTCGACCTGACCTTGATGGAAACCGGGGCCTATAACGTTGACTGGCCGGACGTGCACATGCAGCCGGAGCAAACCCTGCAGGCCCATATCGACCTGCGCGGCCGCTGGTTATTGCCGATCCACAACGGCACGTTCGATCTGGCGATGCATGCCTGGCACGAGCCTTTCGACCGGATTCTGGCCTTGGCCTGGGAAAAGAACATCGCCATCAGCACACCGCAGATGGGCCAACCGTTCTACCTGCAATACCCCAGTCGCGGGCATGCATGGTGGCTGGGCGTAGAGGGTGTGGTCGAGACTTACTCGGCAGACGCTGCTGGGCAGAGGTTCGATCACGCACGCAGGTGAGGTGGTCACCGATGTGCGCTCATCGCATGAGAGGCCGCCCTGCCAGTGGATTGATCGGCAGGGTGTGCAGTTGTGCTGTCAGGCCAGCACGCCGATCTGCCAGGGGCAGAATTCGTCCTCGCCTAAACCGTTCAATTCGCTTTTGGTTTTCTCGCCGGAGGCATGATCCAGCAGGCGCTCGAAAATTTCCTGACCCATCTGCTTGATGCTTTTGTCGCCATCGATGATCTGCCCGCAGTTGATGTCCATGTCATCGCTCATGCGGTTGAACATGGGCGAGTTGCTGGCCAGTTTGAAGGTGGGTGCCGGGACCGAGCCGAAGCAGGAGCCGCGACCGGTGGTGAAGGCGATCATGTTGGCACCACCGGCAATCTGTCCGGTGGCAGACACCGGGTCATAACCGGGCGTATCCATGAACACCAGTCCATGAGTCGTGACGGGGTAGGCGTACTCATAGACGTCCATCAGGGGCGCGTTGCCGCCTTTTTTTGCACCGCCGAGGGATTTCTCCAGCACGTTGGCCAGACCGCCGGCATTGTTGCCAGGGCTTACGCGGCCATTGATCTGAGTGTCGCGGCCTTCGTTGTATTTGAGCCACCACTCTATGCGGTCGATCAGCTTGCGCCCGATTTCCGGGGTCACTGCGCGCGCGGTCAGGGTGTGTTCGACGCCGAAGATTTCCGAGGTCTCGGAGAGAATCGCGGTGCCGCCGTGCCGTACCAGGATGTCCACCGCCGCGCCCAGGGCCGGGTTGGCCGACAGACCGGAGAAACCATCTGAACCGCCGCATTGCATGCCGATGATCAAATGCTCGGCCGACACCGGTTCGCGTTTGATCTGATTGGCCTGAGGCAACATGGCCTGAATGATCTTGATACCCTGGTCCACTGCACTTTTCACGCCGCCGACGTCCTGGATCACCAGGGTTTTGAGCCTGTCGCCGAGCACCAGTTTTTCCTGCTCGATGAAGCCATAAATATTGTTGCGCTCGCAGCCCAGAGCGATCAGCAGTCCGCCTGCGGTATTGGCATGGCGAATGTGTCCGCCGATGGTGCGCCGTAGCAAGTCCATGGGTTCGCCGGTCATTTCCATGCCACAGCCTATTTCATGCACGAAGGGCACGACGCCGTCGATATTGGGGTAGTTAGCCAGACGTTGCTCATCAAAATAGTTGGCGATTTTGCGGGCGACAGTGGCGCCACAGTTCCCTACGACGAACACGCCCAGATAATTGCGCGTGGCGACACGGCCATCTTCGCGGACGATGCCTGCAAAGGTGGCGCGCTGTTCTGGTGGAAGCAAATCGGTGGGTACGTAGTCCAGGCTATAGCGATAGTCGCGGTCGGTTTCGCCGAATGCAATGTTGTGGCTGTGCATCCATGTGCCGGGTGGCAGGTCTTCGCTGGCATAACCAATCACGGTGTTGTATTTGAGCACCGGCTGACCTTTTTCGATCATCCGGGTAGCGATTTTATGGCCCAGTGGCACGTCCTGCAGGGTGGTCACGGCTTCGCTGGCAATCAACGTGGCCGCAGAAATTTCGACACGGGCAACCACCACATTATCGGCGGGGTCGAGGCGGATCACAGGGCTGACTTCAGGGGCTGTCACGTTTGCAGCAGGCATAACGTCTCCTTTTTTTGTTATTCAGCGTCCCGCAGCAGATAAGCCACTGCGGGCCAGCAGACGGGTCAAGCGACGGCCGTTAAACCAGGGCGCTGTACAGCACGCGTCTTCTGTTTGGCGATACCTTCCCACAAACCTTGCAGGTACATGATGCCCAGTGCGCGGTCGTACAGGCCGTAGCCCGGTACGCCTGTTTCGCCCCAGATCATCCGACCATGGTCGGGACGGGCATAACCGGTGAAGTTGGCGTCATGCAGCGATTTCATGATCTCGGCCATGTCCAGAGAGCCACATTCGGTTGGGTGGGCACTTTCATAAAAATCGCCGTTTTCGGAGACTTTCACGTTGCGCAGGTGCACGTAATGTACGCGTTGCCGGGCCGCGAACTCATTGATGAAGGAAGGCACGTCGTTGTTCAGGTCCGAACCGAGGGTGCCGCTGCATAAGGTCAGGCCGTTGGCAGGCGAATCGATGATGCTCAGCACGCGGCGGTGGTCTTCGATGTTCTTGATGATCCGCGGCAGGCCGAATACAGAGCGAGGTGGATCATCGGCGTGTAAGGCCAGTTTCAGGCCCAGTTGCTCGGCGACCGGCACCAGCTTGCCGAGGAACCATTCGAGGTTGCTCCACATCTGCTCGGTGCTGATGTCTTTGTATTCTTCGAGCATCGCCTGGAGTTTTTCCGGCGGGTATTTGGTGCCGATGCCCGGCAACGGGATCACACCTTTGGACACGTCCAGTCGATCAACAAGCGCGGCTTCGAACGACAGGGTGTTGGAGCCGTCCGGCAGTGGGTATTCCATCTGTGTGCGGGTCCAGTCGAACACGGGCATGAAGTTGTAGCAGACGATCTTGATGCCGCTGACAGCGAGGTTCTTCAACGTTTCGATGTACTGCGGGATCAGTGCTTCGCGGCCAGGTTTGCCGAGTTTGATGTCCTCATGGACGCGAAAGCTGTCGACCACCTCCATCTTCAGGTTATGCGCGGCTGCCGCATTGCGCAGGCTTTGAATGCGATCAACGGGCCAGACTTCGCCCAGTGGCATGTCGTACAGCGACGAGACAATGCCGTACAAACCCGGGATCTGGTTGATGTATTGCAGGCTGATAGGGTCTTTCGGGCCGTGCCAGCGGAAGATCATTTTCATTAGAAATACCTCGTGTACGTTTTGTTTGTCAGGATGCGCTTTTGAGCTCGAAGCGCTGAATCTTGCCGACGATCAGCCAGTAACTGGCCACGGCGAGCAGGCCATGGGCGCCGACGTAGAGCAGGGCTCCATCGAACGAACCGGTGGTTTGCAGGATATAGCCGATGACCACCGGCGTGATGATTCCGGCGGTATTGCCGACGGCGTTGAACACGCCGCCCGTGGTGCCGATCAATTCTTTGGGGGCGGTGTCAGCCACAATCGTCCAGCCCAGGGAGCCGAAGCCTTTGCCAAAAAAGGCCAGACTCATGAGCACCACGACCATGGTCGCGCTGTTGGCGTAGTTGCAAAGGATGATGCTTGCGCTCAGCAACAGGCCGATGGTGATGGGCGTTTTACGGGCAATGCTCAAGGAACCGGTCTTTGTCAGAATCAGGTCGGAAATGAAACCACTGGATACGCCGCCTACCAGTCCGCACAGGGCCGGAATCGCCGCGACGAAGCCCGCCTGGAGAATGTCGAAGCCGCGCTCCTTGACCAGATAGATCGGGAACCAGGTCATGAAGAACCAAGTGATGGAGGTGATGCAGTACTGCGCGAGGAAGATACCCACCAGCATGCGGCTGCGGAATAATTGGCCGATCTCGCCCAGTCGCATGCCGTTGCCGGATTGAGCTGCTTTGGGCTTGATGCCTTCCAGGTCCACCAGGCCGTCGCCAGCGCGGATGTACTCCAGCTCTTCGGCGTTCATTTTCGGGTGATCGACCGGCAGGTAGTACAGCTTCCACCAGACTGCTGCGATTGCCAGGCCGATCACGCCCATGATGATGAACACGTACTCCCAGCCGTAGGTGTAGCAAAGCCAACCCATGATCGGGGTGAACAGTGCAAGCGACAGGTATTGCGCGCTGTTGAAAATCGCCCCGGCGATACCCCGTTCCGAGGACGGGAACCAGGCGGCAATGATCCGGCCGGAAGCAGGCCCCACTGGCGATTCGGCGGCACCGAGCAGAAAGCGCAGGCCCAGCAGCAACGGCACGATCATGCCGATAAAGTGGACCATGCCCATCATTACGGTGAAGCAGGACCAGACCACAACCGCCAACATCATTGAGCGCTTGGAGCCGATCCTGTCAGTTAGCCAGCCGGAAGGAATCAGGAAAATCACATAGGCCCAGCTGAAGGCCGAGAACAGATAGCCTATCTCTACCGAGCTGATGCCCAGTTCTTTGCCCATATCGGTACCGGCCACCGACAGTGCTGCGCGGTCGCCCGTGCTGAGTGCTAGGACAAGGGTGATCAGGGCAAGAATCAGAAACCGATAGTTGGTTTTTTTCGCCACGGCCGGGCTCGCCGCCGCAGAGGTGCTGACGGTTGCGTCGGCGATATCGACAGCAGGCTGACCTGCTGTGCCAGCAAGCGCATAACGCTCGTTGTTGTTCATGTCGGGCCTCATGTAGTTATTGTTGTGACCAGTGCGCCCCTGCTGACGGGAACAGCCGTCGCAGGCTTCTTCATACGGTCAAGCGGCCTGAGTGCTGCTTTCGGTGTAGTCCACGGCCACCCATTCGAAGTACTTTTTCAATTCAGTAACCAGTGCGACATGCGCCGGGTGTGGCAGGTAGCGATTGACCGCGTCGGCGTCGTCGAAGGTGGTCTCCAGCACGTAATCCCAGCAGATCGGTCGGTCCAACTCGTTGGCCGATACCTTCCAGCTGCGGGCGAAGTCGATGTCCTTGCGCACGTCACGCATCCACTGGACCAGATGGCTCTCCAGCTCCGGTTGTTTGTCCACGCCGGGCAGGCGGCGGAACATCACGATATGTTTCATCATGGCCAAAGCTCCTTACCGCCGAGCACCCAGGCAGGCGCGTCCTGCAAGGCTAATGGGCGGAGAAAACGTTGCAGTGCGGCATACCCGACTGACGTCGATTGCGGCTGGGTTGAAGCGGGCCAAGGGCCGCCATGCTGTTGTGCGTGGGTGACTGCGACACCGGTCGGCACGCCGCTGAACAGCACGCGACCGGCGATGCCTCGCGCCGCACGCAGCAATGCGCGGGTGTCGTCGGTGGCCTGTTCGAACCCCCATAGCGTGGCGGTCAGCGTTCCGCCAATGGCGTCTAGTACCGAAACGGCTTGCGCCACCGACTCAACCCTAACGACCACGGCTGCCGGGCCGAAGACTTCTTCGCGTAACGCTGCGTTGTCGATAAACGCTTGAGCATCGATCTCGAACAGGCGCGGGGCGAGGCCGTCGTTGTCGGCGTGCGGCTGGAACAGTGAGCGCGCTGCGCTGGCGTGCTCGAAACGGGCAATCCCTTCATCGAAGCCGAGGCGCATGCTCGGTGTGAGCATCCGATGAGTCGTCATGGGCTGCAGCGCGCTGCTCAGCTGTTGAATGAAACGCTCACTGGCCGGGTGATCGAACAATACGATGACACCGGGGCTGGTGCAGAACTGACCGCAGCCCATGGTAATGGACGCTGCCAAGGTCTTCGCCAGGCTTTCACCGTCGCGTTCGAGGATCGCCGGCAGTGCGAGCAGGGGGTTGATCGAACCCAGTTCGCCGAAAAATGGAATGGGCCGAGCGCGTTCATTGGCCACTTTCCACAACGCTGTACCGCCTTGATAAGAGCCGGTAAACGCCACTGCTGCAATCTGGGGATGAGCTACCAGATGCACGCCAGCGGCGCGGGATGCGCCTTCGACCAAACCCAGCAAACCGCTCGGCAGGCCCTGTTCTGCCAATACGCCCCGTGCCACTTCATGCACGGCGCGGGACAAGCGCGGGTGACCAGAGTGAGCCTTGATCACCACCGGGCAACCAGCCGCCAGGGCCGACGCGGTATCGCCGCCGAGTACCGAAAACGCGAACGGGAAGTTACTCGCTGAAAACATCGCCACCGGGCCCAACGGCTGGGAGATCCGGGTCAAACGAGGGCGCCCGGCCGGAGGTGGGCCAGCAACGGCTTGATCGTCGACGGTTTGAAAGGCTGTGCCTACGTTGACTTCATCGGCAAAGCCTCGCAGTTGATAGGCGGTACGGGCGATCTCGCCGGTCAGACGAGCGATGCCCAACCCGGTTTCCTGATCGGCCAGCGTAATCAGAGGCTGTTGGTGTTGCTCCAGTGCCATGGCCAAACCACGTAGCAACCCGGCACGGACCGTGGCAGATGATTCGGCCCACGCATTGGCCACCGCCGCCGCTTGAGTGACGGCTTGATCGATTTGAAGGGTATCCGGCGTACTCATTTCAAGCCCCCATTCTCGGGTTCCAGGTTGTAACCACGTCCGGTGTAGTCAAAATCCACCAGTTCGTTGATGGCGACGTCCTTGTTCGCCGGTGAGGCGTAATAGGCCCGGATTTCCTTGATCAAGCCGCTCGGTTCATCGAACACGTACCATTCGTCCCCGCGCAGGGCGGTGCCGAGCTTGCCTTTCCAGTGAGTCCACTCGATCACCGCTTCATGGCTGTCGTGGCTGACCAGGATTTTTTCGATGGTCCATTGTGAGCCCAGGTTCTCAACACACCAGACCCATTTGGCGGCGATGGTGTCGGCACTGCGCCATGGGATTTCAGGCAGCCCGGCGGGAAAGTAGTGCACCGCATCTGGGGTGAAGCAGGACACCAGCGCCGCATGGTCGCCTGCGTTGCAGGCCGCGAAGTAACGACGAATCAATGCAATATATTGGGCCTGGTTGATCGCGCTCATCAATTCGTCTCCTTGCCGATAATGCTCGGGATGAGCGGGCGACCCGAGGCGACCCACGCGTGATAGTCGGATACTGCGGCAGGGCTGGGTGGGTACACGCCCCACAGCGCTTCACCTGCGGCAATGCGCATGGCCAGATAGCCTTCCAGATCGTCCTGGACGATGCAGAAATCAGCCAGTTCTTCGGCCAGGTGCGCCGGGACGACGGTCAGGCCATCTGCATCGCCAACGATCACATCGCCTGGGTACACCGCGACACCGGCGCAACCGATAGGCACCTGCAAGTCGGCGACATGGTGATAGGAAATCCGCGTGGTAGCGGTGATCTCGCGGGCATAAGCCGGCAGTGGCAGGGCAGCGATCTCACTGCCATCACGCAGGGCGCCGTCCGTGACGATAGCGCGAGCACCGCGGGCCAGTAGGCGGGTGACCAGGATATTCCCGGCCGAGGCGGCACGCGGATCGTTCTGGCTGTCGATCACCAGTACATCACCGGGTTGAACCTGCTCGACGCCTTGCCATTGCAGGTTGTCGTGGTTCGGCTTGGTGGTCATGGTGCCGTAGGTGTCGATGTCTTCGCGGGCCGGAATAAAGCGCATGGTGAAAGCACGACCTGCGAACGGCTTAATGTTTTTGCTCATGGCGCGCAGGCCGACCAGCGCCGGTTGGCGGAAACCCAGTTTGAATAATTGGGTGGTCAACGAACCGCTGCTGCACAAGGCCAGCTTGGCCAGTACTTCATCACTGACCGTCACATGGCGATTGGCCGTATTGTCGTAGGCATCAGCGTATTGGTGGATTTTCGTCATTCTTGTTCTCCTGGTCGGCGCGGCCCGGTGTGAAGCGGGTGTTTATTCAGTCAGGTGACTATTCCCGTAATTTGGGACAAACAAATGATGTCGCTTGTTGGTATGGGCTGATCCTAAGTCTGGATTGACTCGGAGGAAACCAGGTTTATGCTGCAAGCTTGATGATGTTCCAAATTATGGGAATTAGTGATGACTGCATCAGACGGCACCGGCGCTCTGGAAAAAGCCATGGACGTACTCGAGGCCATTGGCTCTGCCCCCCAAGGGCTCAATCAAGTCGAGCTGGCGAGCAGGGTAGGGCTACCGCGCACGACGCTGTACCGGATCATCGCCAGCCTGGTGGACCGTGGAATGATTCGTCGTGATCCACTGCGCAAGGTCTACCGGCTGGGCTTCCGTTATCTGGAGCTGGTGCGCAATGCCTACCTGATGCCGGACCTGGTGGCCGCCGCCAGTTTTGAACTGCGGGCCTTGCGGGATTTGACCGGGGAGACCTCTTACCTGGCCATACTCGATGGTAATCAAGTCATGTCTCTGGAGCGTTGCGACGGTGCTCACACCACACGTTCCGCTGCTGCACTAGGCCAGAGTAAGCCGGTCTATTGCACGGGTCAGGGCAAGGCGATTTTGGCGGCGATGGATGAAGCCAGCCGCGAGGAACTCATCAAGGGTCTGACGTTCACGCCATTGACTCCGCTGACTATCACTGACCGTCGTCGACTGCACACCGAATTACACATCACTCGGGCACGGGGCTATGCCATAGACGATGAAGAAATCGTCTTGGGCGTGCGCTGCGTAGCGGCCGCCATTCGCGACAATTCCGGCAAGGTCCGGGGTGCCCTGAGCGTCGCGGGCCCTGCCTATCGACTGACCCTTGAACGCCTTGAGTTGCTGGGCCCGGAATTGACCGACGCGGCCCGCCGGGTGGGCGCGCAGCTGAGCGAGTCGCAAGTACGGATTGCCGACAGTGAAGTGGAATTGGTGGATTGCCCTTGGGCATTCAATGGTGCTTTTCCGCGTTGGTCAGATGACCAGCAATGTCTTTATTGGGCCGACACACTGGCTCCGGCCATTCGCGTGCTGGATGCCCAAGGCGAGCGTATTTTTGCCCGGCTAGATTCACCGGTCTGCGCCATGGAGTTGCATCGCGAGGGGCTGCTGATCTGTCACGCCAATGGTTGGTTGCTGCTGGATCGCGAGGGCAAAGAACATCCCCTGGACGGTTGGCTGGGCAACAATCTGCTGGGGCTGTGCAGCCATCCTTCCGGCAGCCTGTGGGCCTGCGTGATCACCTCTGGCGGCTGCAAGTTGGGCGAGCTGACCGCCCAAGGCGAACTGCGTGCACCCTGGACCTTTCAGGAACGCATCAGTGCGTTTTGCTGGGATGCGAAGGGCGAAGCGTTGTACGCGGTCGGCCCGGATTCCGGGAGCCTGTTTCTCCTGCATCCGGGCAGCAGCGCAGTACGCCGCCTAGCGACCTTGCCCAAGGGCTCCGGCCGACTGAGTGGCCTGGCGCTGGACAGTGAAGGCGGGGTGTGGACCACACTGCGGGACGGGTGGAGTCTGGTCCGCTTCAGCGAAGACGGCAGTCTTGATCGGATGATTGGGCTGCCCGTTCCCAGTCCGACTGACCTGGCATTCGGCGGCAAGAACAAAGACACCCTCTACATCACCAGCGCTCGCCATGAAGTGCCCATGGAAACCTTGGCCAATGCCCCAGCCTCGGGCCAGCTATTCCGCACGTATCCGCAGATTATCGGGCTGACGGCCCATCGTAGTGGGTGGGGACTGGCGCTCAACGATGGCTAAGAGAACCTCTCTTGAAATGCTTGGGCAGCGGACCTTATTGACCTGAGCATCAGCGGTTCAAACCAAGTCGCTCGTGCCATTGCTCAAGGGATTCTTCCGGGTAGCCGTCGAACTGCTTATCGTCGGGCCCGGCATCGACCTCCACCCAGGATGCTTTTGAATCGAGCAGTATGTGCGTGTGTTCCGGTGGCGTCGGTAGCGGGGTGTCGATGGCCGAGGCGAACGGGTGAATCAGCGTTGGCCAGTCCGGGCTGAACAACCACAACGCGCTGCCGCACAACTTGCAGAAATGACGTTCGGCGTTGCTGATATGCGTCTGATGGTCGTGTCTCATCCGCGCGTAATAGATGGCGATATGTTCGCGACCGTTGACCTTAAGGCTGCGTGCGTCGCCGCCAAGGTTGATCGAGTAACCGCCACCGCCCTGAGTCTTGCGGCAGATCGAGCAGTAACAGCGCTGATAGGGATACGGATGAGCACTGTTTAGGCTGAACTCCACCGCGCCGCAATGGCAGGAACCTTCCAGATGCATGGCAAAACCCTCCTCGAAACAACCTGACGGTGTAACACTTTTTCTGCACACTTAGCGTCTAGACAAGCAGATTGGGGCTTTTGCGTGAGGACGTTCGTCGGGTGAAACGTTTCCATCGGCGAAAGCGCCTGCAGGAAATGTTGGGATTTCTCCAAAAACCGACTAAAGATGCCTCGGCGACAGTCGATAGACCTACATGTCGTACGATGACTTACCTCGTGTGCATTCTACCCCCAATAAAAAGAGCTTACGGTCATGAACCTACGCAATTTGACCATCGCCCGTCGAGCGGGTCTTGGTTTTGCTTTGATTTCCCTGCTGGTTGCATTGCTTGGCTGGTTCGCTTTGGCACAAATGTCGGCGATTCGCCAGAGTGAGGTGGCAGTCGAAAGCACGTGGATGCCCAGCATGCGTGTGGTCAACGATATCCGTGAATTGATGCTGCGCATCCGTACTATTTCCCTGCGCATGGCCCTGGACCCGGACCCCAGGAATATCAGCCAATACCGCAGCCAGATGGATGTGCGCAATCAGGATCTGGCGAAAAAGCTCGAGACCTTCGCCGCGTTCATACGCACCCCTGAAGAACGGGTGCTGAACGATCAGTTCAAGGTATCGCTGGCTGGTTACCAGAAAGGTGTCGCGCAGTCCTTTACCCTGGCCGAACAAAACAATCGAGAGGCCTTGACCAAACTGCTGCTGGTGGACATGAAGCAGATCGTCGACGGCTCCGGTAAACAACTCGCCGACCTGGGGGATTTTTATGCCCTGCATGTCGATCAAGAGGGGGTGACCGCCGGGGCGCAATACGATCATTCGCGTAACGTTGTGCTGGTTTTTGTGGTTTCGGCTGCTTTGGGCACCGTCATCCTGGCGCTGTTGCTGACTAAAAGTATTGTTGGTCCTCTGGAAGACGCGGTCACCGCCGCCGAGCACGTGGCCAAGGGTGATTTGACCCAAATTATCCGCATCGTCGGCAACGATGAAGTGACGCGCTTGCTGCAAGCACTGGCGCTGATGCAGGGCAATTTGCGCACCACCCTGCGCCAGATCGGTAGTTCGGCAACGCAACTGGCGTCGGCAGCCACCGAACTCAATACGGTGACGGCAAACAGCAACCGGGGCCTGCAGCAGCAGAATGCGGAGATCGAACAAGCCGCCACGGCGGTCAATGAAATGACCTCGGCCGTGGAAGAGGTGGCGCGCAATGCAGTGTCGACGTCCGAAGCGTCCGCTCACTCCAATGATTCAGCCAAGGCGGGGCAGGCAAGGGTGGTCGACACTGTGGCGGCGATCCAGTCACTGTCCACGGACGTGCAGGCGACCTCGACGTTGGTGCAGCATCTGGCCGATCAGTCTCAAGATATTGGCAAGGTGCTTGATGTGATCCGCTCGATTGCCGATCAGACTAACCTGCTGGCCTTGAACGCCGCCATCGAAGCGGCACGTGCTGGTGAATCCGGTCGTGGTTTTGCGGTGGTCGCCGATGAAGTTCGGGCACTGGCTCATCGCACTCAGCAGTCGACGCTGGAAATCGACAAAACGGTCTCAGCCATGCGCAGCGGTTCTGCGCAGGCTTTGGTGTCGATGCACACCAGCCGTGATCGCGCCAGTTCGACCCTGCAACTCGCTCAGGGCGCAGGTGAGTCGTTGGCCGATATTACCGAGTCGATCAACCAGATTTCCCAACGCAACATGGTCATTGCCAGTGCGGCGGAAGAGCAGGCGCAGGTTGCCCGCGAAGTTGATCGCAACATCGTCAATATCCGCGACCTGTCGATGCAATCCGCCACGGGCGCCCATCAGATCAGCGCGTCCAGCCATGAGCTTTCGCGCTTGGCTGCGGAGTTGAATGAGGTGGTGACGCGGTTCCGGGTCTGAGACGCTAGCTGATGGTATGTGACGTTGCGTGACATACCGACCCTTGTACCCGGCCAACGTCGGCAAGCATGATCGGGCCTTCAGATCCTGCTCATCGACAGAGGCAAAACAAGAAATGGATGAGGTGAAGCGCGGCTTCAGCAGTTGGTTGCAGGCCCCGGGGCATGCAGCCTGGTTGTCGCTGGAAGGCAATCGGTTGCTGGCCTTTGCCAGGGCAGCGCAGTTGCCGCAAGGTTTCGGCAATCTGGATGACCGGGGACGTCTACCTGATCATGCCCAGGCCGACACCATGAACACGGCGCGCATGACCCACAGCTTTGCGCTTGCCCATATTCGCGGGATCCCAGGCTTCGCCGCGCTGGTCGATCATGGGGTCGCGGCGCTGAGTGGTCCGTTGCGCGATGCCGAGCAAGGTGGTTGGTTCGCGGCGCCGTTGCGCGAGGGTGCCGACACCGGCAAAGCGGCTTACCTGCATGCATTCGTCGCACTGGCGGCCAGCTCGGCGGTAGTGGCGGGGCGACCCGGTGCGAACGCGTTGCTGGCCGAGGCAGTCGGCGTATTGGAAACCCGGTTCTGGAGCGTTGAAGAAGGCGCGATGCGGGAGTCCTTCGCCCGTGACTGGAGCGATGAAGAAGCCTATCGCGGCGCCAACAGCAACATGCACGGCACCGAGGCATTCCTGGCGTTGGCCGATGTCACCGGCGACAGCAAATGGCTGGACCGCGCGTTGAGCATCGTCGAGCGGGTGATCCATACCCATGCAGCCGCCAATGACTTTCAGGTGGTTGAGCATTTCAGCCTGCAATGGCAGCCGCTCCCCGATTACAACCAGGACAACCCTTCGGACGGTTTTCGGCCCTTTGGCACTACGCCGGGCCATGCGTTTGAATGGTCGCGCTTGCTGCTGCACCTTGAGGCCGCACGTCAGCGTGCGAAGCTGCCGACGCCGCCCTGGTTGCTGGAGGATGCCAAGCGTCTGTTTGCCGGCGCCTGTCGCCATGGCTGGGACGTCGATGGCGCACCGGGCATCGTGTACACACTGGACTGGAAAAATCGCCCGGTGGTGCGTCATCGCCTGCACTGGACCCACGCGGAGGCTTGCGCATCGGCTGCGGCACTGTTGCGGCGCACAGGGGAAAAACAGTACGAGGACTGGTATCGACGGTTTTGGGAGTTCAACGAAACGTTCTTCATCGACCGCGAACACGGCAGTTGGCGTCACGAACTGAACCCACACAACCAGCCCAGTGCGGACATCTGGCCCGGCAAACCGGACCTTTACCATGCCTATCAGGCGACCTTACTGCCGGTATTGGCCCTAGCGCCAAGTCTGGCCACAGCGCTTACACGATTGGGTTGAGGCCCCTGTTCAGTCTGATCCAGGTCGGCGCGAGAGATTCAATTCGGTCGACACCTCAGGCGATTTTCGCCGTTAATCTGATGATCTGCCGGGCGAAAAAACCTCCCGTGGCGATCACCCCAAGCAGGCGCAGGGTCTGCATGGCGAGCACGAAGCCGACGTCCGAGTGAGTATCGACCGCGATGATTGCCATGGCATCCAGGCCGCCGGGGCTGGTGGCGAGGTAGACCGAGAGAAAATCCTTGCCCATCAGCTTGGCGATCAACCAGGCGGACAGCGCACACAAGAAAATCAGCGACAACGAGCCGCAGATCATCGCTGGCAGGTGTCGCCACACATAGCGGATGGTCGCGCGGTCAAAGCGCAGGCCAATGTAACAACCAATCGCGCCATAGGCGAATGCCAGCAGCCAGTGGGGCAGGGTTATCTGCAACAGCCCGCTGAGTTGCAGGGCGCCACCGATCAGCAGCGGTACCAGCAACGCACCTGCCGGAACACGGGTGCTCAGCACCACACCCATCACGATCGCTGCAACGCTCAGGATGATGTTGAGTACATCCGAGCCCTGTAGCGCCAGGGCGCTGCTGTGAACCTCGGCAGCGCTGCTTTCTACGCCGAGCAGACGACTGATCAGTGCACCGATCATCACCACGCACACCACGCGCACGTATTGCATGGTCGCGACCACCCGCGAATTTGCGCCGTACTCTTCGGACATGGCAACCATCGCCGAGGCCGCGCCCGGTGCTGTACCCCAGGCCGCCGTGCTGCCCTCGATGCCGGCAAAGCGCACCAGCCCAAGCCCGACCAGCGCACTCAGCGTCACGGTCAGTACCGTGGCGAACAGCATCACATGCCAGGACTGAGCAACGGTTGTCAGTACGGAGAGTGTCATCGCATGCGCCACCAGCATCCCGACGAAACCCTGGCCCAGGCGAAAGGCCTGTTTATGCACACGGATCGATGCGCCGGACACGCCAAATAGAATCGCCACCAGCATCGGGCCTAGAAACAATGCAGCGGGGACTTTACAGAACTTGAGCAATTGGCCGCAGGCGCCTGCCAGCAGAATCAAACCGAGCCATTGGGCGAGCGGGGGCAGCGTATGCAGCGATAGATCTGAAGCGCGTGACAAAGAGTTTCTCCAAAGCATCGACTTTCCTCGTGGAATGTTTGCCCACGCAGCGCATGCAGTATCGACAGCTCAATCGATCAAGTCTATTTTCTAATAGTCATGAATCGATAACTTTGGTTGATCAATATGGACCTTCGCGATCTCACTTATTTCGAAACGATTGCCGAGCTTGGGCACCTGGGACGTGCCGCGCAAAAGCTCAATCGCAGCCAGCCGGCATTGACCAAAAGCATTCAGCGGCTCGAACAATCCTTCGGCACCAAACTGTTCCAGCGCGACGGTCGGCGGATCAAGTTGACCCCGGTCGGGGAGTTGCTGCAGGCGCGAGGCAGGCAGTTGCAGCAGAGCATCGCCGAGACCCAGCGCGAAGTGCGTGACTTTGCCAGTGGGGTCGTGGGCAATATCCGACTGGGTTGCGCAGCGACCATGGCCGAATACCTGCTGCCGGAGCTGACCGCTGCGTTGCTGCAACGGGCGCCCGACATCACCTTGAAGCTGGTCATCGGTCAGGACGACCTGCTGCGTGAGTCATTGCGTTCCGGGCAACTGGACATGATCATCTGTCCGCTGATCACCAGCGACGAACAATTCGTCAGTTACCCGGTGCTGAACGACGAGGCCGTGGTGGTCGCCAGCCACAATCATCCGATCTTTTCGGCCTCTTTTCAGATGCGCGACCTGTGTCACTATCGGTGGGTATTGCCGCCGATCAGCGTGTCCTCGCGACAATGGATGGACGAAGCCTTTCGTTCGAATCAGTTGCCGCTGCCCTCAGTGCAAATCGAAACCAACTCGATTTCGTTGCTGCCCCGGTTGATCGCCCAGACCAGCTTGCTGAGTTTCATTGCCCGGCAGACGCTGGAGTTCGGTGCGGGCATGAAGCATTTGCGCGAGGTGCCGCTGGAGCAAACCACGATGAAACGCACCATCGGCCTGACTCTGCGGATCGGTGGCTACCTGTCGCCCGCAGCGCAGGCCATGGTCCAGATGCTCCGGGACAGTGGCGGGCGGTTCTTCAATGCAGCGTGAGCCAATATCGGTTGAGCACTTCATTTTCGAAGTGTGAGTGAGTTAGCCTGTCATTCAGGCATGAGCAGACCACGCAAATAATTCGGATGCTGAACGGGAGATAGACTCGATGAATGTTTACACAGACGCTGTGCGACTCACTTCTGTGCAATCAATACCTATTGCATTTTTAAAGGCCGCCGACCACCACTTCGGCGGTGACCAATCACCTCTGAATGATGCCGACGCCGATGATGAAACCGACCCGGAAGGCGACCTCGACCTCGAAGAGCTGCGCCTGGAAGAATTCGTAGATGCGGAAAAACTCGACTCCACCATCAGCGGGGATGTGGGTTCTTCGTCGTTGAGTTGAGGGTTGTCAGGTAGCGCGCCAGAACCACCACCCCCTCTTCGGCGGTATCGCTGAATCCCGCCCATGTGCAGGCGAGCATCAGGTTGCGTGGCAGGCCGAAGTCTTCCACAACAAACCCTTGGGCATCGAACCCCTGAGCATCGTGGGGCACCAGTCTGCGCAGCGAGTCGACCGGACCGAAATAAGCCCATACGGGCTTGCCCAGCGCCACCGCCATGCCGACTTCGAACGCGGTGCCGGAATCCGGCTCCAGGCCGCGAAACACATTCAGGTTGGCGAGTACTGCCGTGCAGCGGTGGAGCATGTCGATATTCATTGAGCAGATCAGGCGTGCGGTTGCCGCTGGCGTCAAGCCTGGTGTGACCTCATTGTCGAACGGATACAACCCTTCCATGCTGTGGGCGGCACACAGCGCCTTGAGGTAGCGGCCATGCTCGATGGCGTCCGGCCTGAAGACATCGAAGCCCGCCAGATAGACGAGGGGTGCTGGTTTTTCGTTCATGTCGATGCCCTGTATTTTGCCATGCGTCGATTCTAGCTTGCCTGTGTGGGCGTGCGCTGGTATCTGTACGGATAACCAGTGTCCTATAACTTCTTTTCAATAAGCCCTCCCGTGAACAGTGCACCCCTCGATAATCCTTTTTATTACCTCGACAACTTTCAGCACGTGCTGGAGTGGATCGTTGAACGTTATGACGATCTGCTCGACACGTCTGAGCGGCAGTTCATTACCGATTTCATCCGCCTGCCGAAAGCGGCTCAAGGTTTGCTGGTGCGCATGGTCATGCGCAAGGGCACGTTGTTCCGTGCGAGCAAACTGAGCTATGACGAAATTGGCGCGGTGCAGTCAGCGGTCATTCCCTTGCTGGAGAAAGGTTGGGTCGATCCTCGGCCAGTCCTGAGTCTGGACGAACTGTTCGCGTTGTTGCGCAAGCCCGAGCTCGTGACGTGCTTCAAGGCCCATGGGCTGAAAGGCGCTGCAAAAAAAACCGAGATGCGGGTGAGGCTGCAAGAACATTACCCGGAGCCTCGCGGTATTGATCAGTGGTATGGCGCCTTCGATGAGGCGGTGTATGGCCTGACGGTCATGCCCCTTTGCGAGCGGCTGCGGCTGTTGTATTTCGGCAATCTGCATCAGGAATGGTCCGAGTTCGTGCTGGCCGATCTGGGTGTCTATCGCTACGAAAAGGTCGAGTTTTCTCTAGATTCCCGAGGCATAACTGAGCGCTCGGACATCGACACTTGCTTGCAGCTGCATGCCTGTCGTCAGGCGCTTGAGGCACTGCAGGCAGGAGAGACGCTGGGGGAGCTGGCACAGCAGGCCGTCGCTATCGAGAGTCGCCACCCTTGGCTGCAAATGCGCCGGGACAAGCTGTTGTTTCAGATCGGTCAGCAGGCCGAACGGGTGCAGGATTGGTCGCTGGCGTTGGCTGTGTATGGTCAATGTGACTATCCAGGTGCCCGACTGCGACGGATTCGGGTCCTGGAGCGCAGCGCTCAATACCCGCAAGCCATGGCCTTGCTCGAAGACGCGCAGGCGGCACCGGAAAATGACGCCGAAGTGCAAAACCTGTTGCGAATCCTGCCGCGCTTGCAGCGCAAGCTGGGTTTGCCAACGGAGCGCCGCCTTAGCGTTACAGCCTTGAGTCGCCTGGATGTGATGGTGAGCCACGCACCGGATGTCAGCGTTGAACAGTTGATTCAGGTGCACCTGGCCGATGAGGACGGGCCCGTGCATTACGTCGAAAATGCGCTGATCAATTCATTGTTCGGGTTGCTGTGCTGGCCAGCGATTTTTGCGCCGTTGCCAGGGGCATTCTTTCACCCGTTCCACACGGGCCCCAGCGATCTGTACAGCCCGGACTTCTATCAGCGCCGCGCTGGGCTGTTCAATGAGTGCCTGGAGCAGTTGGACTCGGACGCGTACCAGACCACCATCCGCCAGCACTTTAAAATCAAGCACGGGCTGCAATCACCCTTCGTATTTTGGGGCAGCCTGTCAGAGGAACTGCTGGACCAGGCGCTGCACTGTTTGCCCGCCGATCATCTGCGGCATTGGTTTCGGCGCCTGCTGCTGGACATCAAGGCCAATCGCACGGGTATGCCGGACCTGATCCAGTTTTACCCGGCTGAGCAGCGCTATCGCATGATTGAAGTCAAAGGGCCGGGCGACCGCCTGCAGGACAACCAATTGCGCTGGCTGGACTTCTGCGCCGAGCATGGGATGCCGGTGGTGGTGTGTTACGTGCAATGGGCAACTGCCTGATATACCGCATTCGCAGGCAAGCCTGCTCTCACAGGGATAACGTAAACCATAGATGTGAGAGCTGGCTTGCAACTCAGCGTCCCGCTGCGAAGACAATGGATCAGTCGCAGATATTTCCGTAGACCGCACGGGCTTCTTCGCAGGCAAGCCTGCTCCCACAGTTTTGCGCCCGATCGCACTCTTCAGCTCACCTGCTGGATAAACCGTTCGATCAACCAACGGGCGGCCGGGCCGGGGGGTGTATCGGTTCGGTAGATCACGTCGAAGCTGTAGGGGTTGCTTCTGGATTCGGGCAGGTCGAGTTGCACCAGTCGGCCGCTGGCGAGGTCTTCCTCGATCATGTGCGTCGGCATATTGCCCCAGCCGATGCTTTCACGCAGCAGCATGTGCTTGGCGCCCAGGTCGGCCAGACGCCAGGTGCGCGGGCTGACCACGGCGAACTCCTTGTCTTGAGTCAGCGGTGACCGGTCGGAGAGCACCAATTGCACATGCTCACGCGCGGCGCCTGGCGGGTTCGGGTTGCCGAGGGCCAGTGGATGATCGGGAGCCGCGACCGGTATCAGGGTGATACCGCCGATGCCGATGCGTTCGATGCCGCCAATGTCCGCATGCAGTGGGCCGCTGACGCCAAGGGTCGATGCCCTCTCCAGCACAAGCTGGGTGACCGCCCCCAGCGCCTCAATCCTCAGGTGCAGCGACACCGTCGGGAATTCGCTACGAAAGACTTTGAGCGCATCCACCACCCGGGAGGCGGGCAGCATCACATCCAGCGCTAGATGGACCTCTGCTTCCAGGCCATGCACCAGGCCCTTGACCTTGGCTCGCAAGCCGTCGATGCCGCTGAATACGGTGCGCGCTTCGATCAGCACGGTGCGCCCGGCAATGGTGAGTTGAGGTTTGCGCGTGGTTTTGCGGTCGAAAAGCTGCACGCCCAGTTGCGACTCCAGGTTGGCAATGGAATAGCTGATCACCGAGGTCGCCCGGTGTAGTTTTCGCGCCGCCCCCGCGAAACTGCCGGCTTCGACCACCGTCAGAAATACCCGCAGTTGGTCAAAGGTCGGTGTGCCTGGATCAGAACTCATGTTTATTTCCTCGAACCTACTGCTGCACTTTACCAGCGGCTGGCTGAGCCCCGATAACGTATGTTCGAAAAAATAGAACATAAACGTCAAAATTAGTCGGCTATTGCGTCATCTGCGGAGGTGCCAGAATCCACCCATCGCAGCAAGCCATGCCGGTTTCGCTGACTTAATCAGGTGATAAATCCCATGTCGCAATCCGCCGTTTCAACCTCGATCCAGAACGTTTCCGACGCATCGACCACCCGCGCCAGCCTGGCATTGGTCGGCCGGATTTTCATTGCCGCCATCTTCCTGCTGTCGGGTTTCTCGAAAATCACTGCTCCGGCGATGATGATCGGCTACATCCAGTCGGTCGGCCTGCCACTTCCGGCCGTGGCGCTGGGCCTGGCAATTCTGGTTGAAGTCGGCGGCGGTATTGCCTTGGTCCTCGGCTATCACACCAAAACAGTTGCTGCGATCATGGCCTTGTTCACCGTCGTCACGGCGTTTGCCTTCCACCACAACCTGGCTGACCAGAATCAGTTCATCCACTTCTTCAAGAACATCGCCATGGCCGGTGGCCTGCTGCAAGTGATCGCTTTCGGTGCTGGCCGTTTCAGCCTGGATGCCCGTCGCGGTTGATGGATTGGCTTCAGCGCTGACCGTTCACGCGGTAAAGAAACGACAAAGCCGAAGTGGCGACACTTCGGCTTTACCGTTTTTTTGCGAACGCTGTCGATTCCGGGGAATCTAAAACGACTAAGGGGTAATCGCGACGTCCACCAATAGGAGAGACTCCATGCGAAGCATCCAGAAAATCACCCCGTGCTTGTGGTTCGACGATCAAGCCGAGTGATCCACTCACGTAAAACCGGCAGTCAGCGTCCGGCTATTACGTCGAGCGCCGAGTGTTTATCGGGCGAGTGTTTTGCCTACGCAACACCTCCTTACGTCTCGCCATACCTCCTCATCTCGCAACATCTCGAATCATCTGTCATCAAACGGAAATATTTTGAGCATTAAATCGTCACGGCTAATTCCTTGTGGGCGTGCCCACAAAAACTCCTTGCTGAGGTGTTGCCTGATGTTGCTGACAAAAAATCGACTGTCACTGTTGCTGGCCTCGCTGTGCCTGAGCGGCATGGCACATGCGACCGATGTAACCGGTGCGGGCTCGAGCTTCGTTTTCCCGGTGCTGTCCAAGTGGGCGCAGGACTACGGTAAAACCAACAGCAACCGTATCAACTACCAGTCGATTGGCTCGGGCGGCGGTATTGCCCAGATCAAAGCAGCTACCGTGGATTTCGGTGCCTCCGATGCCCCGTTGTCCGCGGATGATCTAAAGGCTGCGGGCCTGGGTCAGTTCCCCAGCGTGATCGGCGGTATCGTCCCGGTAATGAACGTCGAGGGCGTCAAGCCTGGCGAACTCAAGCTCGACGGTGAGACCCTGGCGAAGATTTTCCTCGGCAAAATTACCACCTGGAAAGACCCGGCCATTGCGCAGCTAAACCCTGGCGTAAACCTTCCAGCCGGCAATATCACCGTGGTTCACCGCTCTGACGGTTCGGGCACTTCATTCAACTTTACCAACTACCTGGCCAAGGTCAGTCCTGACTGGAAGAGCGCAATTGGCTTCGGCACTGCCGTGCCATGGCCGGTGGGTGTTGGCGGCAAGGGTAACGAAGGGGTCGCCGCGTACGTGAAGCAGATCAAGAACTCGATCGGCTACGTCGAGTACGCCTATGCCCTGCAAAACAAGATGACTCACGCGCAGTTGAAGAACGCCGCCGGCAAGTTCATCGAGCCTGACGCCAAGGCCTTCCAGGCCGCTGCTGACACGGCCGATTGGACCAGTGCCAAGGACTTCAACCTGATCATGACCAACGCGCCGGGTGACAACGCGTGGCCGATCACGGCGACCACCTGGATCATCATGTACAAGCAGCCGAAGAATGCCGAGCAGAGCCAGGCCGCGTTCAACTTCTTCAAGTGGTCCCTGGAAAACGGCCAGCAGCAAGCTGCCTCCCTGGACTATGTCGCGCTGCCAGCCTCGCTGGTCCAGCGCATAGAAGGGTACTGGAAGTCTGACTTCAGTCATTGATCTGAAGCGTTCGGCTCTCCCTCATCGACCCGTTCAGGTTCGGTGGGGGAGGCGTTTTTGTGAGTGGACCTTTGATGACTGAAAACACCTACGCTATGTCCACGACTCTCCCCAACGGCGACACCCTAGCCAATACACGCGCTGCCCGCGATCATCGTCATGACCTCTGGTTCCGACGTTCGATGAAAGGCGCCGCGCTGCTGGTCCTGTTTTTGCTGGCCAGTATTGCTGCGTCCACTTTATGGGGCGGCAGTCTGGCGTTCAGGACGTTTGGCCTGGACTTCCTCACCAGTACCGAGTGGGACGCTGTCAATAATCACTTCGGCGCGTTGGTGCCGATTTACGGCACGCTGGTTACGTCACTGCTGGCCTTGTTGATCGCCGTGCCCGTGAGTTTCGGCATTGCAATATTTCTCACTGAAGTAGCGCCACCCTGGCTGCGCATGCCGATTGCCTCGGCCGTCGAATTGCTGGCCGGGATCCCATCGATTATTTACGGCATGTGGGGGTTGTTTGTCTTTGGCCCGTTCATGGCCCAATACCTGTCGCCCTGGATCAATGATTACCTGGGCGCACTGCCCTTGATTGGTTCGCTGTTCCAGGGGCCACCGCTGGGGATCGGCATGCTGACGGCCGGCATTGTCCTGGCCATCATGATCATGCCCTTCATCACGTCGGTGATGCATGAAGTGTTCCGCAGCGTGCCCACCACGCTCAAGGAATCTGCGTACGCCTTGGGCAGTACCACCTGGGAAGTTGTCTGGGACATCGTCCTGCCGTACACCCGCTCAGCGGTAGTAGGCGGTGTGTTTCTGGGGCTCGGCCGTGCCTTGGGCGAGACCATGGCGGTAACGTTCGTGCTAGGTAACGCACAGCAGTTTTCGGCGTCCTTGCTGATGCCGAGCAGTTCCATTGCTTCGGTGATCGCCAATGAATTCAGCGAGGCCTACACCGACCTGCATCGCTCGGCGTTGATCGCGCTGGGCTTCTTACTGTTTATCGTTACCTTCATCGTGCTGGCACTGGCGCGATTGATGCTGATGCGCCTTTCGCGTAAGGAGGGGCTGTGAGTAAGGACCTGACAAGCAACGAGCGTCTCTATCGACGCCGTACGATGAAAAACCGGGTAGCGATGGTCTTGAGCTGTGGCGCCACGGTATTTGGTTTGTTGTGGCTGGTGTGGATTCTTATGACCACCATTATCAATGGCTTCCAGGCCCTGAACTTGCGCCTGTTTACTGAGATGACGCCCCCCCCGGGCACTGAGGGAGGGCTGGCAAACGCGTTCTACGGCAGCGCCCTGATGTCTGGGATAGCCTTGTTGATAGGCACGCCGATTGGCCTGATGGCGGGGATCTGGCTGGCAGAGTTTGCCCGGCATTCACGGTTGGGCACCACCATTCGGTTTGTCAACGACATCCTGCTTTCGGCACCTTCCATCGTGCTGGGGCTGTTCATCTACACCGGGGTGATTCTGCCGCTCAACCTGCTGACCAACCACCAGGTGGGATTTTCGGCCATCGCCGGCGCCTTGGCCTTGGCTTTGCTGGTGATCCCTGTTGTGGTGCGCACCACTGACGAAATGCTTCAGCTGCAACCCGCCACCCTGCGTGAAGCCGCGCTGGCCTTGGGCGTTCCGCAGTGGAAAATGACCCTGCAGATTGTTCTGCGTGCAGCCAAAGCCGGGGTCGTTACCGGGATTATTCTGGCGTTGGCCAGGATTACCGGAGAAACGGCGCCGCTGCTGTTTACCGCATTCGGCAATCAGTTCTGGAGCAGCAACCTGCTCAAGCCCATTGCCAGCGTGCCAGTGGTGATTTTCCAGTACGCCATGAGTCCGTTCGATGACTGGCATTCCCTGGCCTGGGCGGGGGCGTTGGTACTGACGTTGTTCGTGTTGGTGCTCAGTCTGCTGTCCCGCTTGATCCTTTTGCGCAATAGGTTGACCTGATGAATAGACTTTCCCTTGCTGATGAGCGCACCAAAATCCGGGTGCGCGGCCTGGAATTTTTTTACAACGACCAGCGTTCGCTGAAGTCCATCGACATGGATATTCCGGAGAAACGCATCACCGCGATCATCGGGCCTTCGGGTTGCGGGAAGTCGACACTGCTGCGGGTGTTCAACCGCATCTACGCCATGTACCCCAAGCAAGAAGCGAAGGGCGAAGTGCTGCTAAACGGCGAAAACATCCTTGCACCGGGTTATTCAATGAACCGCCTTCGCAGCCACGTTGGTATGGTGTTCCAAAAGCCCGTGCCGTTTCCGATGTCGATCTACGACAATATTTCCTACGCTGTACGTCACCATGAGCGGCTGTCACGTCGCGAAATGGATGAGCGCGTCGAGCAGGCTCTGAATGGCGCAGCGCTGTGGGATGAGGTCAAGGACAAACTCAAGCAGAGTGCACAAAGCCTGTCTGGCGGACAGCAGCAACGTCTGTGCATCGCCCGCACGATCGCTTTGCGTCCCGAAGTATTGCTGCTGGACGAGCCGACGTCGGCCCTCGACCCGATTTCCACCGGGCGCATTGAACAGTTGATCACTGACCTTAAAGAACAGTACACCGTGATTATCGTCACCCACAACATGCAGCAGGCAGCGCGGGTTTCGGATTACACCGCGTTCATGTTCATGGGTGAACTGATCGAGCACGGCGACACCGATACCCTCTTCACCAAACCGTCCAAGACTCAGACCGAGGACTACATCACTGGGCGATTTGGTTGACTCCAAACGCTATTCCAGTCGTTGGGTTTTTTTGCTGCATGTTGCTCATGAATGACTCCAGGCGGGAGCGCAGCCAGCGTTCGGCCGGGTCGGTGTCATTGATGCTCAGCCAGACCATGGACAGGTCCAGGGTCGGCGTAATGAAGGGCAGCGGTTCATCGAACAGCAGGCTTGAGGCGGCTGACATGGCTGCGGCGGTGTAGTCGGGCAGGTTTGCCAGCAAGTCGGTGCCCGCCATCAGGGCGGGCAAGGTGCTGTACTGCGGAATCGCCAGTACCACGTGGCGCTTGCGGCCGATCGCCTTGAGCCATTCGTCAGCAAAACCGCTGACATTGGCGATGTGGGAGACCACAACGTGCGGGCGTGAACAGTACTCATCCAGGGTCAGCGGGGTGGATGATGCATCGGCGCGCAGCACCCTTGGCTTGGTTTGTCTGAGCAGCTTGCGCTTGGCATTGGCCGGCAGCTCACGGGTCTGACTGACGCCAATGGTTATTTCGCCCGAGGCCAGCATGTCCGGGATGCGCCAGGAGTCCACATGCTTGATCACGCACACGATCTGCGGCGCTTCCTGGCGCAAGGCGCGCAACAGGGGTGGTAGCAGGCCAAACTCGACATCGTCGGACAAGCCTATGCGAAAAGTCATGGTGCTGACTGCGGGATCGAAGTCGTGGCTCAGGCTCAGCGCCACCGACATGGCGTCCAGCGCAGGCGACAGGTGCAGGATGATCTCCTCGGCCCGTGCGGTCGGTTCCATGCGATGGCCGATTCTGATAAACAGCGGGTCGTTGAACAATACTCGCAGGCGGTTAAGTGCAGCGCTGATCGTTGGCTGCCCGAGAAAAAGCTTTTGCGCGGCCCGCGTCACATTGCGCTCTTGCATCAGGGTTTCGAAGACCACCATCAAGTTGATGTCAGCCTTGCGCAATTCATTGCGGTTCATCAGTTGCTGCCCCCAGATCTACACCCATCGCGCGATCACAGGCGACAGTTTAGGAAACTGCATCGGTCCGCGTCTACAGCGGGCTTGTGATGCGCATTCGACGCCTATGACGCGGCCAACCAGTCTGCGGCGGGCGCGGCTCATGTCGCCTGGCTCAACCTCAGCCAGCATGCCTTCCCGGTCATTGCCTTGAGCGCAGCGCGCCAGCATGTGGTCCGCTATAAAAAGAGCAAAGCTGCCTATCAGCCCACCTCCATAGAAACCGGCGCCTGGGACCTTTGGCCGGAGCAGGTGTGCAATCCCGAAACCCAGATCGCCGATGAACTCTGGCAAGCGCAGCCAGCGGTGGCTTTTGGCAGATGACAGCGCCCTGAATCCGTAAGCACAAGCCCACCCCATCACAAGAACCGTCCTACAAGGCCTAGAGGTGCTGGCTGGCTGTGTGAACGCACATCGTCAACGAAACTGCCTGCCCCTTTCAACACGAAGATCCGCGCATGTCTTATACCGCCCTTACCCCGACGTTCTCTCTGGACATCAACGGGAAGCCGCAAACTGACTTGCAGGTACTGAGTTTTCACGGGACCGAGGCGCTGAGTCGACCCTATGAAATCAACATCGAACTGGTGAGTCGGCGCTCATCCCACGCGCTGGACGGCTTGCTGCATAAAGCGGCCTACTTGAACTTCGGGGCGCAAGGGCAGGGGCTGCACGGTCATATTTATTCGATCCGCCAAGGCGAAACAAGCAAGGGATTCACCCATTACCATCTGGTGCTGGCACCTTATCTGGCCTTTTTGCAGCATTCCAGTCATCGCCGTTCGTTCCAGCAAATGACCGTGCCGGCGATTATTCTTGAGGTGCTGAAAGGGCACCACATGCTCAATGGCACCGATGCATCGTTCGACCGCATCACGGCGGTTATGGCGCCGCGTGACTATTGCGTTCAGTACGACGAGTCGGACCTGCACTTTCTCAGCCGGTTATGCGAGGAAGAGGGGATTTTCTACCGGTTTGAGCATACGCCTGACAGTCATCGCCTGATTTTTGCCGACGATGAAACCCGATTTCCGCAAAAGTCCCCGCTGGTGTTGCCGCTCAAGCCGGTGAGCGGCCTGGTGGCAGAAGGTCCGGCGGTCAAGGCCTTCGGCGTACGTCTGACCGCGCAAACCAATCATGTCGCCCTGCGCGACCATGACTTCAAACAGGCCCATATCCCGCTGCAGAGCCTGCAAAACCCCATGCGAACACAGGCGCAATGGGAGAGCGGCGAAGTCCCCAAATACGGTCCCTACCTGGAGGATTACGTCTACCCCGGGAATTTCGAAGAGAGGCGGCGTGGTGACGCGTTATCCCGGCGTACGCTTGAGCGCCATCAAACCGGGTTTCGCCTGGCGGAGGGTGAGAGTGATGCACCACTCTTGCGCAGCGGATCGCGCTTGCACCTGGTTCAGGATTACGCCCCCGAAACCCATTGGGTGCTGATTTTTGTGCAGCATGAAGCAAGACAGCCGCAGGTGCTTGAGGAGCTGGCCGACAGCCGCTCGGTCGAAGAGGGGCGCATCGTTCAGGGTTACCGCAACACCTTCACCGCCCTGCCGGAAGCCGTCCAGTTCCGTCCGGCGCTGGAACACCCGAAACCGCGAATCCACAGCATCCAGACCGCCAGGGTCACCGGCCCGGTGAATGAAGAAATCTACTGCGACAAATTCGGTCGGGTGAAAGTCAAATTCCACTGGGACCGCAGCGAACAGGACGACGAAAGAACCAGTTGCTGGGTGCGGGTCGCGTCCAGCTGGGCGGGCGACGGGTATGGCGCCGTGACCATTCCCCGGGTGGGCATGGAGGTGCTGGTTTCCTACCTGGAAGGGGATGCCGACAGGCCGGTTATCGTCGGCTGCCTGCCCAATAATCTGAACCCCGTTGCGCATGGACTGCCAGAAAACAAGACCAAAAGCGTCTTTCGCAGCCGGTGTTCCAGTGCGAGCACGGGCTTCAACGAAGTCCATTTTGACGACAAGAGCGGTTCGGAACGGGTCTACCTGCGCGCCCAGCGCGACATGGAACAACTGATTCAGAACGACAGCCGCACTGAAGTGGGTGGTCAGCGCCTGGAGACCATCAAGGGCAACAGCACCTCGGTACTCAAAAGTGAAGAGCACCGCACCACCACCGGCGAGCGCAAGGTTCAGCTGCTGGCGGGCGATCATCTGCAGGTGGCAGGCAGTAGCCATACGCGGGTGGGTCAGGCGCTGGTGATGGAGGCCGGGCAAGAAGTGCACATCACCGGTAACGACATCATCATCAACGCCGGTCTAGGCCTGACGCTGAGCGTCGGAGGCCAGCATATCGTCCTTAACCCGGCCGGCATTTTCAGCAGCGTGCCCATTCTGGTGGGCGGCGCGCCAATGCCGGGCACACCAGCGATGCCGTTGGCGCCGGGGAGTACTCAAGCACTTGAGGCTGGCACGATAGAGGCCGCTCAAGTGAGCATCACATTACAGCGCAAGCTACGAGGCAACGCCTCCATCGTAGAACTATGCCAAAAACCCGAAGGCGGTACACCTGCGGACTGTCCGCTTGAGGACTGTGCCTGCCGCGAAGCCATGAACTCGGGAGCAGTGTCATGACGAACTGGATGCTCCTGGAGCGCACCGACGATTTGCTTCCCGCTCTTTTTCGGCAGATTGATCATCCTGATTTCGTGCAGCTGTTTGGCTCTACTGAACTGGCGCTTTACTCCGAATTCAGCCCGCTGTTGGTGAAAGACAATCATCAGGGGTCGCTGTTGCAGGCAATGAAACACGCACCTGACAACTGGCCGGGACTGATCATTGAAAGCGAACATTCCCGTGAAGCGTTGCTTGAACACCTGCGGCATATGCTCATCGTCCGCTTCGAACCGACTCGCAAAGGCATGCTGCGTTATTGGAATCCGAACGTTGCCAGCCATTTTTTTCCCGCCTGCACGGATGAAAATCGCAACCTCTGGCTTGGCCCGATCTGTCGTTTGAGCTGGCATGCCTCGGCATCCGTACCGAGCGAGGTCGAGTGGCAAGGCGTGGACAACCCGCATGCGGAACTCTGGAACCCCGTTACCCCCACCCGGCCGCTGACGCTCGCTATAGAGCAGCGTCACGCCCTTGAACAGCACCGCCAGCAATCCAACCCGACTGGACAGGAGTCCTGATATGGCCAAGAGCACATTGAGTGACGGCCCCTGCTGCGAAATCAATAAGCTGATCGTGCAGGTCACCGGCAATCAGCATTCTACCCGTCAGCGTCTGGCCATCTACGACAAAACCGGCGCTCAACGCCTGGACGCCCTGACAAGCGAAGACCGGCCTGAAACCCAAGACAGTCCCTATTTCACTGCCAGCACCCTGCACGTCTGGAGCTGGAAAAGTGACTACACCCACCGCCTGTGGCTGGAAATCGACACGGTCGACGGCAGTCCCATTCGTCTGCTCTTGCCCGAGGTCGCGATCACCCTTCGCCAGTTCGACGCGCAGTGGAACCAGATCGTGCCAGTGGTGCCCTTCGTCGCGTTGCCCGGCGCCAACAGTGCCCACGATCACGGCACGCCGGTGTTGTGCCGCGCCGGGTTCATTTATGTCTTTTTGGGCGACCGGCTGTGGCGCGAGCTGGAAGTGCGGGTCGCAGACGAGCAGACCACCTATCACGACATCGACCTGAACCGTTATCGCATGGGTGACGAGATCGACCCCGGCCCTCGACTGGCCACCGGGCAAGCGCTGGAAGACATCTGGCTGCCGTCCAACTGGAACGATCAACAGGTGTCGCCGCAGCTCTGTTTCAGCGAAGTGCAGCTCAGCGGGCCGCGCTTGCGACGTCTTGAGCAAGACCCGGCGTTGCGCGCCCAACGCTGCCAAAGTCCGGACTTGCGCAGCTCGCAAGACAAGGTCAAGCGTGTGTTCCGCGATAAATCGGACGGCGCCGCAATGCTTGAGGCGTTCAGCGCATTCGATGCCTATGACGCGGCCAATCAGTCTGCGGCGGGCGCGGCTCATGTCGCCTGGCTCAACCTCAAGCAACACGCGTTTCCGGTCAGCCTGGTCGCCCCGCAACGCGCCCGGCAGCCCGGTTACGAATGGCTGCTCGACCAACCGGGCCGCTACCTGTGCGACCTGAGCGGGCAGTTCCCGATCATTGCCTTGAGCGCAGCGCGCCAGCATGTGGTTCGCTGTGAAAAGGGTGAAGTGGCCTATCAGCCAACCTCTGTGGAAACCGGCGCCTGGGCCCATTGGCTGGAACAGGTGTGTAATCCCGAAACCCAGATCGCCGAGGAGTTCTGGCAAGAGCAGCCGGCGGTGGCTGATGTGCTGTTAAGTGCACGAAAACGCGAGCTGTACGGCGTGCTGTTGCACGACGCGCACTATCGCCTGCGCCACGTACAGACGCGGATTCACGACCAGCAACACCTCCTGAACCTGTGCGCCCAGCGCGCCAGCCATTACGCTCACCACGCCAGCGCGCTGTTGGTGCAACAACTGATCGTGCCGCAGACCTTAGGTGGACAGAAAAATCCGCTGCACCAGCGTATGGAGAAGCTCAAGGATCAGGGCCGGATCGACATCAACCGCTTCACCGCCACCGGCGAACGAGCGCAACTCTGGCGTCAGTTGGACATGAGTCAGGCGCTGCTGAGCAACGCACTGCAACAACCGGAAACCGAACAGACCCTGGCCGATCACCTGAGCCTCGACGGCTTTGACTACGTCGCCGCCATGCACTTCGTCAGTCGGCTGTTCGCCAGCCTCGCCCTGACCCCCACGCAAATGGACCCCTTTGCGGTCAACGGCGATGTCACTGACGCGGTGACTGGCATCAGCCTCTACAGCCCCAAGGCCAGTGCCGGGCAACAACTGATCAGCCGAATTGCCAATGAAGAAGGGCATGGGTTGCATCGGATGCTGTGGCCCGACCTCGCACAGCAGGACATGGAGGCGCCGTATGTTCAGCCCACGGTCGCAGACATCAATGGCGGAAACGGTCTTTTTCGGCCGAACGAACTGCTCAGGGCCATCAACAGCGACGCCGTCGATGCCACGCAACTCAATACGCTCGACGCCCATTTACTGGCGGGTTTGCTGGAAAGCGGCAGCCTCAACAACACCCTGACCGGCACCCTGAAAGTCGTCGCGGCGACCTTGATCAGTTTCCACGAAAACCTGCAAGGTTCGGTGGATGTGGCGGAACAGGCGCTGCACGCAACCCATCACATCCCGGTCCCTGGCACCGAACGCCCAGCCCCGGCGCTGAACATGCGCCAACGCCAACGGGCCTTGGCGCAACTGCGCAGCATGCTGCCAGGGGCCTTTGGCGATGCACATTTCATTCGCCACCAAGAGGCGAGAAACAAGAACTACTACGTGTTCGGCCTGACCGACCTGCCTGAGATATCAGAGCGCCTGCGACGGCCTCACCTCGACTATCGAGGCCCCTCCGGGTTGTCGAAGGTTGGCCAGGAGCATTACCGCACCGGGGGCGACCTGCGAGCGAATACCGTGGTCATCGCCATGCCCCACGATCATCGGATGTCGCGACTGATCAGCGGCGTGAACCAACGCGTCAATGCGGCATGGCAACTGAATATGGCCGCGCAGACCACTACTCAGGGAACGGCCATACAGGATGCGGTGAAGAGTCGGAATGCATTGCAGAGCGAGTGGATGTATCGGGCGCTGAACTCGACACCGTTTGCGGCGGCGGTGGGGATGTTGGAATTGTGGAATTTGAGGAGTGAGTGGAACAGTCGAGAACTGGCCTATAGAGAGAAGGGAGGCGTCAGGGTTGGATTAGGTCTACTAGGCGCTGGAGCTGATTTAACAATTGCGATGGAAGCTTTAACCGTAAAACTAGTCGGTAGCCAATCCATCCTAGCCGTCGCTCGCAAAACCCTTTTTGTCATCCCTCAAGCTTTTAGCACTCAAGTATTGGGCGCAAAGCTAGCCAAGCGCCTCGTCGATACAGTCACCACCCGTTTGCTCGGTCAGATCGTAGCTGGGGCGATTTTTGTCGGCCTCAACCTCTATGACGCCTGGCATGCCTATCAATGGGGCGACGATGCCATGTGGGGGCATCTGCTGATGGCTGCGGGTGGCCTGACCGGCATCGCCAGCACCTTGATGGTCGGTGGCGCCACCTTCCTTGGCTTGGGCCCAATGGGCTGGATCATGTTGATAGCGATCAGCGTTGGCCTGGGGCTGGTTTACTGGCTGAGTGCTTCGCCCATCGAAGACTGGCTCCGCGCGGGTCCGTTCGGGCCTGACAATGGCCGAATTTCACACCTGCAAGATCCAGATCAAGCCTTCTACTACCTGGTCAGTCTGTTCGCAGATATCCGGATCACCGTTGAGCGCAATCCGGAATACACACTTCCCGCCTACCACCAGGAATGGAATTCGGTGCCCGTTGAGGTACGCAGAGCGGATACCCGCATCCGCATCGAGAGCAACTTGCCCGGCCTGCTGACCGGGCTTGGCGACCTCAGCCTCACGGTCTCGTGCGCGATGCTGAAAGTGCGCAGACTCCATGACCGCTTGAATGGGCAGACCCACGAGGAAACCCAGCTATTCCCCGAGGCGAAGCCCAATGCCTACCGGCGACTGCACGATGCCTTGGAGATATTCGTCGAGACACCCCTGAATACGCGCATCGAAGCCTCGCACTCGAACGACTCTGTGTCGGTACACGCTGTATGGAAGGTCCGCGCCCAACTGATAGTGACCGATGGCAGTTCAACTTGGGTGTTCCCTGCACCAACGCCTAAAGATCCAACGTCCTTTGGCCCGGCTCACGCTAAACCGAACTTTGAGGAAGTCGAACAATTGTTCTGGGCCGACGAAATCACCCATAAAGCGCGGAGCGGCCAATGACTCCCATACGCTCGTCTTACTACGCGGCCACGGCTTATCATTCTGGGCGTGTACCCAAACAGCCACCTTCGGCAGAGCGCTCGTGGATACGACGCTTTGCCAAAATTCGTCTGCCGTGGGGTGCGACGCAGGAAGTTGCCCCGGATGATTTTTTGAGGGAAGCGGCACCAAGGAACCTGCGTCATGTGGAGAAAGGTCAACAGGAAAAGAAAGAAAAGTTGGCACTGGGTACTTATGTCCCGGCGCCTTATGAACATGTTGATTTTCATGATCAAGCGGATCATGAGTGTTTCAGGTTTTCGTTATGGTCGAAAAAATCACAATTCTGGGTGTACCTACTTATATTTGGTAAAGGGTTTTTTTTGTTTCTACTCCCGTTAAGCTTATTTTCATTCGTCGCCCTTGGACTTTCCTTAAAAGAATCTTGGAGCGATCTAGCGAAAGAGTTAATGTCAGGGCTTTACTCTTGGTTGTTAGGCATCCCTCTACTCTGCTGGGCACTCGCCTCATTAGTCATCCGCTACTTCCCCCACCTCTGGGTCAAACCCTCCCGAGGCCCCATCTGGGAGATCAACCGTCGCACGGGCCTCGTCACGCTGTTCGATTACGACAATAACGGCGAATACAAAAAGAACGGCACCATTGGTGAACTGACCGCGCCGTTTTATGAGTTCGACGCCTATATTGCCACGACCCCGGACCGTCAGGGCTTGCCGATGAACGTGCTGTACATCGCCCACCGCTATCGCGACATCGTCATCAACTTCGGCGCTCTGGTTCCGCCGGGCGCTGGCGAGTTGTGCTGTGCCCTGTGGGATTTTTTGCAGAACTACATGGACACCAGCCGCCCGCTGCCCGACTTGCCGCGCTACGAAGAATTCCGTCACCTCGACCCTGTGACGGCCCAATACGACCGCGAAATCGGCCGCAATCCGCGACTGTGGATCGACATGGACGACGAAACGTTTGAAGGGGCTCTCTACCACATGCGTGGCCAGATCGATCAGATCGACACCTTCCGCCGCCCGAACTTGATGGCGCGTTATGTGGAGTATGTCGATTGAATTCCAGGGACATGACCTACGCCAAACCGAACTTCGAGAAAGTCGAACACCTGTTCTGGGCTGATGAAACCACCCATAAAGCGCCGAGCGGCGAATGACGGCCATGAACTCGTTGCTGAGTGATGCCCTCCAGCAGTCGGAAACCGAGCAAACCCTGGCCGACCACCTGAGCCTCGACGGTTTCGACTATGTCGCCGCCATGCACCTTGTCAGTCGGCTGTTCGCCAGCCTTGCCATGACTCCCGCGCAAATGGACTCCTTTGCGATGAACGGCGATGTCACCGACGCCTGGCAAGCCTATCAATGGGGGGACAACGCCATGTGGGGTCATTTGCTGATGGCCGCAGGGGGCTTGACCGGCATCGCCGGCAGTCTGATGGTCGGCGGCAGCACCTTCCTCGGCTTGGGGCCAATGGGCTGGATCAGCTTGATATTGATCAGCGTCGGTGCGGGCATCGCCTACTGGCTCAGCAGTAACGCGGTCGAAGACTGGCTCAGCGCGGGCCCCTTCGGTCCCTTCAGCGACCGAATTCCCCACCTGCAAGATCCCCAGCAGGCCTTCTACTACCTGGTCAGCCTGTTTGCCGATATTCGCATCAGCTCGCGCCCTAATCCGGACCACGAATTCGCCCCCAAAATCAATGACTGGGATCCGGTACCCATGGACGTGCGAAAGGCCAATACCTGCATTCTGATCGAGAGCAATCTGCCGGGGCTGTTGAGTCAGGAACTCGAAATGCTGGCTGAATGCCGATTGCAAAAGACAGAAGCCTATTACACGTCGCGCCACGAATGGAGTCATCAGCGCAGTCAACTGACCCAGGAGAAACCTGTTGCTTACCGGTCCTTGCCCAATGGGCTGGAATTCTTTGTCACGTTGCCACGTAACCAGCCAGCGGAACCGTCGCAAAGCACACCGGCCCATGTATACCGCTGGTTGGTCCGTGCGCAACTGTCATTGAAGGACGGGGATCGCACTTGGGTCTTCCCCGCGCCGCCGCCGAAAGATCCAACGCCATTCGGTCCGGCTCATGCCAAAGCGAACTTCGAGGAAGTCAAACAACTGTTCTGGGCCGACGAAACCACCCATAAAGCGCCGAGCCAGGAATGACGGCCATGAACTCGTCTTACTATGCGGCCACGGCCTATCGTTCCGACCGTATTCCCAAACAACCGCCGTCGGCAGAGCGCTCGTGGATTCGGCGCTTTGCCAAGATGCGGTTGCCGTGGGGTATGACGCAGGAAGTTGCACCGGATGATTTTTTGAGAGAGGCGGCACCAAAAAATCTGCGTCGTGTAGAGAAAGGTCAACAGGAAAAGAAAGAGCAGTTGGCCTTAGGTACTTATGTGCCATCACCCTATGAACATGTTGACTTCCATGATCGGGAAGATCACGAGCATTTCAGGTTTTCCTTGTGGTCAAAACGCTCCCGGTTTTGGATGTATATGCTCCTATTTGGGAAGTGGGGATTCATTATCATATCCCCCGTTTATATAATCACTTTGCTAGCGGGTGCCACAAAATCAAGGCTGCCTTATTTAGAAGCTCTACTTTCGTTAATCGAAGCATCAGCCCATGTATTTATATTACCTCAACTTATTGGCTGGGCTCTTGCCTCGTTAGTCATCCGCTATTTCCATAAATTCTGGGTCAAACCCTCCCGAGGCCCAATCTGGGAAATTAACCGTCGCACCGGCCTCGTCACCCTGTTCGATTACGACAATAACGGTGAATACAAAAAGAACGGCACCATCGGTGAACTGACCGCGCCGTTCTATGAGTTCGACGCCTACATCGCCACGACCCCGGACCGTCAGGGCTTGCCGATGAACGTGCTGTACATCGCTCACCGCTACCGGGATATCGTCATCAACTTTGGCGCGCTGGTTCCGCCGGGCGCTGGCGAGTTGTGCTGTGCCCTGTGGGATTTCCTGCAGAACTACATGGACACCAGCCGCCCGCTGCCGGACTTGCCGCGCTACGAAGAATTCCGTCACCTCGACCCTGTGACGGCCCAATACGACCGCGAAATCGGCCGCAATCCGCGACTGTGGATCGACATGGACGACGAAACGTTTGAAGGGGCTCTCTACCACATACGTGGACAGATCGATCAGATCGACACCTTCCGCCGCCCCAACCGGATGGCGCGGTATGTGGAGTATGTTGATTGAGTAAACGCTTTCAGGCGGTTCATGCAGTTAGCCTTACGTGGTAGGTTGTGCTGCTGATCACTGGAGTCTAAATGACTAACCCTTTACTGCTGGCCTTGGTGCCGCTGGTCGCCGATCTTTCCCGCGAATTGCCGGATGACGAACGCTATCGACGCCTGCTGCGCGCCTTGCGTCAGATACTGCCTTGCGATGCCGTTGCGCTGCTCAAGCTCGAGGGCGATGTGCTGATTCCGCTGTCGGTAGACGGGTTGAGCCCGGATACCCTGGGCCGACGCTTCAAGGTCGAGGAGCATCCGCGGCTTAAGCTTCTTCTTGAGGGTCGTGGCCCAATCCGTTTTTCCACCGACTGCGGCTTGCCTGACCCTTACGATGGTTTGGTCGAAGGCCATCAGGGGCATCTGGAAATCCACGATTGTCTCGGCTGTCCGTTGTACCTCCAGGACAAACTCTGGGGTCTGATTACCCTGGATGCGCTGGACCCGTCGAACTTTGGCCGGGTAGATCTGGACAATCTCGAAGCGTTCGCTGGCCTTGCTGCGGCGACAGTCATGGCCAGCGAGCGGATTAATCAACTGGCGCGCAACTTCGAAGATCAGCGCCAGTTGGCTGAGGTCTATAAACGTGCGGCAGGCGGGCGTCGGCCGCGTGAGCTGATTGGCCAGAGCCCGGTTCACAAAGGCATGCAGCAAGAGATTCAACTGGTGGGCAACAGCGCGTTGTCGGTACTGATCACCGGGGAAACCGGCGTTGGCAAAGAGCTGGTGGCGGAAGCCATCCACCTGAATTCGCCACGGGCGCAGAAACCGCTGATCAGCCTCAACTGCGCGGCGCTGCCAGAGTTGCTGGTCGAAAGCGAGCTGTTCGGCCATGTCAAAGGCGCGTTCTCTGGCGCAGTCAGTGGCCGTGGCGGTAAATTCGAACTGGCCGACGGCGGCACGATTTTTCTCGATGAAGTCGGCGAGTTGCCGCTTCCGGTTCAAGCTAAATTGCTCCGGGTGTTGCAGAGCGGTCAGTTGCAGCGCGTGGGTTCCGATCAGGAACACCATGTTGATGTGCGAATCATTGCCGCCACCAACCGCGATCTTGCCGAAGAAGTGCGTGCCGGGCGTTTTCGTGCCGACCTCTATCACCGGCTGAGCGTCTACCCGTTACGGGTACCGCCGCTGCGTGAACGCGGGCGGGATGTACTTTTGTTGGCCGGGTTTTTTCTTGAAGAAAATCGCGCGCGCATGGGGCTGCGCAGCCTGCGATTGAACCCGGACGCCCAAAAGCTACTGGTGAGCTATTCGTGGCCGGGCAACGTCCGCGAGCTGGAACACTTGATCAGTCGCGCCACACTCAAGGCCCTGTCGAGCCACGCCGAGCGTCCACGTATTCTCACCATTGAGTCCTCTGCGCTAGGGCTGGATGAGGACATGCCGATGGTTGCGCACGTCACGACTGGCGACGTGCCCAGGGTTAAGGAGGGCGAGGGCTTGAAGGCGTCGGTCGATGCTTATCAGAAGGTGCTGATCGGTGAGGCATTGACCCGACATCAGGGCAAGTGGGCCGACGTCGCCCGTGAACTCGGCCTGGACCGCGCCAACCTGAGTCGCCTGGCCAAGCGACTGGGGATTCGTTGAGGTTGGTCAGGCACCCACAACGCATTGACTGTCACAAATGCGACACTGAAAGTCGTTAATGGGACAGTGCGCCCTACAACAGTGCGTTCCATGACCTGATTCGTTAGGCTACTTGCCATTTTGCGCCCCGGGTCCCACAAGGAGCCGTTGCGCCTTACGGGTCTGTCTTATAAGGACAGGCCGCATTTCCCTAACCCTCTGGGAGATCCCCCTCTAAATTCCGATTCAGTAGTGTGGTATTTCCGTAATGAAAGTGTTGAAAGGCCAGGACATTCTGGCACTTGGTTTTATGACGTTTGCCCTGTTTGTAGGGGCTGGCAACATCATCTTCCCTCCTATCGTTGGTTTGCAGGCCGGGCCGCATGTCTGGATGGCGGCGCTGGGCTTCCTTGTCACTGCGGTGGGTCTTCCCGTGGTCACGATCATCGCACTGGCTAAAGTCGGCGGCGCAATGGACGCCCTGAGCAGTCCGATCGGCAAAGTCGCTGGCGGTATTCTTGCGGCAGTCTGCTACCTGACGGTGGGGCCGTTATTCGCGACCCCACGCACGGCAACGGTGTCGTTCGAAGTGGGGCTGGCACCCTTGACCGGGAACACCCCCCTGGCGTTGTTCCTGTATAGCCTGGTGTACTTTATCGTCGTGTTCTGGGTGTCGCTGTATCCAGGCCGCCTGCTCGATACTGTGGGCCGCTTCCTTGCTCCCCTGAAAATCTTCGCGCTGGCCGTGCTGGGTATTGCAGCGTTCGCCTTGCCCGCGGGTGGCATCGGTGTTGCGGAGCCGGCTTACGTGGCGGCGCCGTTCTCTCAGGGCTTTATCAACGGGTACCTGACGATGGATACCCTGGGCGCGCTGGTCTTCGGCATTGTCATCGTCAACGCCATCCGCTCACGAGGCGTTGATTCGCCGCAACTGATCACCCGGTACGCGATCATGGCCGGGCTGATCGCCGGCCTTGGTCTGGCGCTGGTCTATATCTGCCTGTTTCGCTTGGGAGCGGGCAGCCATGCGATAGCGGCAGGTGCGAGCAACGGTGCCGTCGTGCTGCACGCCTACGTGCAACATACCTTCGGTTCGTTGGGCAGTGGTTTTCTTGCGGTGCTGATCTCGTTGGCCTGCCTGGTGACGGCCGTCGGCCTGACCTGTGCCTGTGCCGAGTATTTCAGCAACATTTTGCCGCTGTCTTACAAAACACTGGTGATCCTGCTGGCCGGGTTTTCGTTGCTGGTGTCCAACCTGGGTCTGACTAAGCTGATTCTATTCTCCATTCCGGTGCTGACGGCGATCTACCCGCCGTGCATCGTCTTGGTGGCGTTGAGCTTCTGCAAGGATTTCTGGCACTCACAAGGTCGCATCGTGGCGCCGGTGATGTTGGTATCGCTGTTGTTCGGTCTCATCGAGGCCTGCAAGGTGGCGAAATTGGCTGATTGGCTGCCGACTCGACTGGCGCATCTGCCTTTGAGTGAGCAGGGCCTGGCGTGGCTGGTGCCGGCGTTGATTACACTGGTCGGCGCCTTCATCTGTGATCGTCTGCTGGGTAAACGCCGCGAAGCGCTGGCCTGATCACTGCATTCACGTCGCGATGCTAAATCGCGACCTGTTGGCAGCATGCTGCAATCATTAAAAACCCCTGCAGTTCACACCTGGTGACGGTTTTTTTTGCCTTTCTGCGGGAGTGAATTCATTCGCGAAGGGGTCAGCTCAGACACACTGCGTTGCGCCATTCGCAGGCAAGCCTGCTCCCACAGAGGTATGCGATCTACTGTGGGAGGCTTGCAACTACGCGTCCCGCTGCGAATGATGCGACTCGATATCGCTGACCCACCAGACAAAGAAAAGCCCGGCCATTTTGAGCTGCACCCCAAAAGTTGGACGCCCGTTCAACTTTGGGTTGCGCGCTTATTACTTTGGCATGACGATGCTTGCGTGGTTTGTCTGCCCTTGGTTATTCATGTTGATGAGTACGGGAGTGGTGCTGGTGTTGTACCGGCGCGCGTTTCATTCCGACGTGTTGCAAGTGATGGTTTATACCCAAATGGAGGCTCCCACGGCGGGGCCGATCAAGGAGACGGCAGTGTGATGAGTATTCCCTTCTGGTGTTTGTTTATCAGTGCAGTACTGATTTATGTGGCGCGGATTCCGGTCGCCAAAGCGATGAAAGAGCAGGGCGGTTATAACAACCATTTACCGCGCAGCCAGCAGGCGCAATTGACCGGTTATGGCGCCCGCGCATTGGCGGCGCATCAGAACAGTTTCGAAGCGTTCGTGTTGTTTTCAGCGGGGGTGTTTGTCGCCCATACCACGCAGACTCAAGGCTTTTTAATTGATGGGATCGCCATCGTTTTCGTGATTGCGCGTTTGATTTTTCTGGGGGCGTATCTGGCGGATATTCCCAACCTGCGCAGCCTGGCCTGGTTTGTCGGGTTGCTGTGTTCGTTGGTATTGATGCTCAGCCCACTGTTGCGCGGGTACTGACAGTAGGCAGGCACTGCATGACGCCTGCAAGTATCACTCACCCATAAAGCCCGCTACTGATAGCGGGCTTTATGGCCTGAAAACGGCTCAGCTTACTTGGTAGTGGTTGGGGCTGGCGCCTGATCATTGGCTTCTTTTGTGCGCGCTTGAGCGGCTTCAGCGTTTTTCTGAGCGGCTTCCTGACTTTCTTTGGCTGCGTCGTTTACTTTGTCCTGGGCCTTACTCATCGAGTCTTGTGACTCTTGGGCCGCCTTGTCGGCTTCCTGCTGTTTGTTTTCACTGGATTTGTCGCACGCGGCGAGACCCAAAGTGGCAGAGAGCATCAGGGCACAGACTAGATATTTACGCATGGGGTGTTTCTCCTTATGAATGATGAAGATATCTACGCCTTTCGAGCACCGTGCCACAAATTAAGTTCCACTTTTCCTACAGATATATAAAGGTTGATGCCTCGGGCGCTTTACCCTGCGGTTATGCTGGCGTCACCCAAGAACAATCAGAGACAACGTTCAATGAGCGAAAATTCCATCTTTAAGCGCGCGGAGCGTTTTGTTTCGGCGCTCAGGCATTGTCAGGTTCTGGGTTTGCGGGTCCACAGCGCGGATGCCGACGGCATGACTCTGATCCTCCCCTACAGCCCGAAAGTCGTCGGCAATCCGCAAACGGGTGTGATCCATGGTGGTGCGTTGACGTCGCTGATGGACAGCGTCTGCGGGGCTGCGACGCTCTGTGTGCTGCCGGAATTCGAAGTGTGTCCAACCCTGGATCTGCGCATTGACTACATGCATTCTGCTCAGCCACACGAAGATGTTTATGGTTTTGCCCAGTGTTATCGGGTCACCACCGACGTTATTTTTATCCGGGGGTTTGCCTATCAGGAGGACCCGCAACAGCCCATCGCCCACGTGGTTGGGACGTTCATGCGCATGGGCAAGGGCCGGGGCATGAACGGCAGCAAAGGATTGGGTGGCGCAGTCAATGGAGGTACGTTGTGACAATTGATTTCAAGGAACAGATTCGCCAGGCCCATGAGCAGGACAGCTATGAAGCGCTGTTCGAGCTGATTCCCTACGCCAGGCTGATCGGCATTGAGTGTTCGCGTCTGGAGGGTGAATTGATGTTTCGCTTGCCAGCCAATAAGGACAACATTGGCAACCCTCTGCTACCGGCCCTTCACGGCGGTGTGATCGCAGGCTTCATGGAGTTGGCGGCGGCCATGCACTTGCTGGTTGCCACGGGCTCGGGCTCTGCCCCTAAGATTATCGACTTCTCGATTGACTACCTGCGCGCCGGCTATTGCCGTGACACCTATGCACAATGCCAGGTCTGGCGGCAGGGGCGACGGGTGGCCAATGTCGCTGTTACCGCCTGGCAGAGCACCTCGGCTGAGCCGATTGCCACGGCGCGGGCGCATTTTAAAATCGAAGAATCGTAGATCGGTACGCTTAAGCCCTTGAAAAATCTGACCCAGCCCCCACTTTGATGACATCCCGCCGCTGTGTATGCGGCTTGTGCCATCTGATTGGAGTTTGATAACCATGAGTGTGGAAACTCAAAAGGAAACCCTGGGCTTCCAGACCGAGGTAAAGCAGCTGCTGCACCTCATGATCCATTCGCTGTATTCCAACAAGGAAATTTTCCTTCGCGAATTGATCTCGAACGCCTCTGACGCTGTCGACAAATTACGTTTCGAAGCCTTGTCCAAACCGGACCTGCTCGAAGGCGGCGCTGAGCTGAAAATCCGTGTGAGCTTCGACAAGGACGCGAAAACCGTCACCCTCGAAGACAACGGCATTGGCATGAGCCGTGAAGATGCGATTATGCACTTGGGCACGATCGCCAAGTCGGGTACCGCTGACTTCATGAAGCACCTGTCTGGCGATCAGAAAAAAGATTCACACCTGATTGGCCAATTCGGTGTGGGTTTCTATTCAGCGTTTATCGTTGCCGATAAGGTTGAAGTGTTCAGCCGCCGTGCCGGCGTGCCTGCTGGTGAAGGCGTGCACTGGTCGTCCAAGGGCGAAGGCGAATTCGAAGTCGCGACCGTTGAGAAAGCTGATCGCGGCACCCGTATCGTTCTGCACCTGAAAAGCGCTGAAGGCGAGTTCGCTGACGGTTATCGTCTGCGCAACATCATCAAGAAGTATTCCGATCACATCGCTTTGCCGATCCAGCTGCCGAAAGAACAGGCCGCCGCTGCCGAAGGTGAAGCTGCACCTGAGCAGGAATGGGAAACCGTCAACCGCGCCAGCGCACTCTGGACCCGCCCGCGCACTGAAGTGACGGACGAGGAATACCAGGAGTTCTACAAACACGTCGCTCACGATTTTGAAAACCCACTGAGCTGGAGCCACAACAAGGTCGAAGGCAAGCTGGAATACAGCTCGCTGCTGTATGTTCCGGGTCGTGCGCCTTTCGACCTGTATCAGCGTGAAGCGCCGCGTGGGCTGAAACTGTACGTCCAGCGCGTATTCGTCATGGACCAGGCTGAGTCGTTCCTGCCGTTGTACCTGCGTTTCATTAAGGGCGTGGTCGATTCCAATGACCTGTCGCTGAACGTTTCCCGTGAAATCCTGCAGAAAGATCCGATCATCGACTCGATGAAATCGGCGCTGACCAAGCGCGTGCTGGACATGCTGGAAAAACTGGCGAAGAACGAGCCTGAGCAGTACAAAGGTTTCTGGAAAAACTTCGGTCAGGTCATCAAAGAAGGCCCGGCAGAAGATTTCGCCAACAAGGAAAAAATCGCGGGTCTGTTGCGTTTTGCATCGACCCACGAAGACGGCGGCGAGCAAGTTGTCGCGCTTGCTGAATATCTGGCGCGCGCCAAGGAAGGTCAGGACAAGATCTATTACTTGACCGGCGAAACCTACGCTCAGGTCAAGAACAGCCCGCACCTGGAAGTCTTCCGCAAGAAAGGCATCGAAGTGCTGCTGTTGACCGACCGTATCGATGAGTGGCTGATGAGCTACCTCAGCGACTTCGACGGCAAAGGTTTTGTCGACGTGGCCCGTGGTGATCTGGATCTGGGCAAGCTTGATTCCGAAGAGGACAAAAAAGCCCAGGAAGAAGTCGCCAAGGATAAAGAAGGTTTGATCGAACGGTTGAAAGCCGCTCTGGGCGAGGCTGTCAGCGAAGTGCGGGTTTCCCACCGTCTGACCGATTCACCGGCGATTCTGGCGATTGGCGAGCAGGACCTCGGTCTGCAAATGCGTCAGATCCTCGAGGCCAGTGGCCAGAAGGTTCCTGACTCCAAGCCGATTTTCGAATTCAACCCGGCCCACCCGTTGATTGCCAAGCTTGATACCGAGCAGAGCGAAGAACGATTTGGCGACCTGTCGCACATTCTCTTTGATCAGGCGGCCCTGGCCGCAGGCGATAGCCTAAAAGACCCAGCCGCTTATGTGCGCCGTCTGAACAAGCTGTTGGTAGAGTTGTCGGTTTAAACACCTGGTATGAAAATCCCGCCTCGGCGGGATTTTTTTTGATGTTATTTTCTTTGGAGGTCAGCAATGAGCAACGTTACTGTTCGTTCAGTGGTTTATCAGATTGATGGCCAGCCCTACGAGAGCCGTTTGGTGTTTGATTCCGGTGACGTGTCCTTGCGTCCGGGCCTGGTGATGGCACCCAACTGGATGGGGGTCAGCGAAGGTGCGGAAAAAATTGCGCAGGCGGTGGCCGAACAAGGTTATGTCGTGCTGGTGGCTGATTTGTACGGTCAGGGCACGCGGCCGAGCAACGGCAACGAGGCGGGTGCTGCGATGATGCCGCTCAAAAATGATCGGGCCTTGCTGCGCAAACGCATGCAGGCTGCGCTCGAGGCATTGAAGTCTCAGACCGACGCCCCCGTAGACGCCCGCAAACTGGCGACTTTCGGTTTTTGTTTCGGCGGCTGCTGCTCGCTTGAGCTGGCCCGTACCGGTGCTGCGTTGAAAGCTGCTGTGTCATTTCACGGCACGCTGGATACGCCCAACCCGGCGGACGCAAAAAACATTCAGGGTTCGGTGTTGGTCTTGCATGGCGCTTCCGATCCATTGGTGTCTAAAGATCAACTGCCAGCCTTCGAGGCGGAAATGAACGCGGCGGGCGTGGATTGGCAATTGCTGAGCTACGGTGGTGCAGTGCATTCGTTCACTGATCCAGAAGCGAACGTGCCGGGCACGATGATGTACGACGCGAAAACCGCGAAGCGCGCGTTTGTATCGATGCACAATTTGTTGGATGAAGTGTTCAAGGGCTGACAGCTGAGGCACGGTCGGGCCGATCGCGCAGCAAGCTGGGTTGCGATTTGTGTGTCGTGATTGGTGGTGGTGTCAGATAAGACGCTTCGCGAATAAATTCGCTCCTACAGGGATTTTGATCTGCCGTTGGGGTTTTATGTGAATTGAGTATCGAATTACGGCAAGGCCCCGTTTCCAGAAGGCCGAGCGCAGGCGTTGCGCAGGGGGTAACGAGGCAAGGATGCCGAGTAAGCCGCACGGGGCCAGGGACGGCCCCTTGCGGCGACCCCCGGAGCAACGCCGGAGCGAGGGAAATCCGAGCTTAAGCGAGGATCCGTATGGCGGGGCAAGCGTTTTTGGGTACCTTTTAGGCGTTTGTAAAAGGTTCCTCGCTGTAAGAGCGAAACCGTAGTTCCAGCACACCCAAATGCCGGATATACACATCAAGACCAGCGCCAACACATTGTTTTTGAAGGATTAAAAAGCGGTTTGATGAGAGATGTCGTTCCGTCTGCGCCGCCGCGCTGTCGCGCAACAAACTGGGTGTTTGGTTCACTCTGAATACCCGCGGGAGCAGGCTTGCAACTACGCGTCCCGCTGCGAAAGCGTTGGATCAGGCTCAAATATTCCGCAAGTCATGACGCTCTTCTTTACACGGCGGGCCTCTTCGCAGGCAAGCCTGCTCCCACAGTTGATCTACTGCGTCAGAAAATAATCATTTAAAACCAATGACTTAAAGATTGTTTGAGGGGCTTCACCGGATCAAGTGGGTGTTATGAGTTTTGGAGACGTTCAGGGTATAAGTCCAAACCACCAAAATGAAAGTAAATGGCATTGCGAAAACGCTCCCGATTTCGAAACCCGCAAGAGCGTTGCTTGAGCCGTTGAATGCGTGCGTTCATGCTTTCTGCATGCCCGTTATGCAGGTTCAACACGATGGCGTTGACGATGCCCCAAAGTCGTCGCTTGATCGTTTTGGCGACTTTCCACATCGGTGGCAGCCCACTCTTCAAGGCCCACTCCAGCCAGTGGTTCCACTGTTGTTCGACCTCATCCCGATCCTTACCTCGCCACAACTGCATGGCCAGATCCTTGATCGCCCACGCTTTGGCTGTACGCAACGAACCCTCTCGCAACGACTCGAAGGTTGCCTGTTGTCGCTCGGTCAGGTTCTCGGCCCGCTTGAGCCAGACGTATTTCGTGTTCTTGAGCACCGTGGAGCCGGCCTTTAGCAGCTCGCGGTTTTCCATATGACGCACTCTGTCCAGCGCCTCACTTAACAGCTTGGCCACATGGAACTTGTCGAACGCTATTTTGTGCATGGCATCCGGAATATGACGCTGGGTCGCGCTGATAAAGGCGGGCCACATGTCCATCGAAACGCCCGTAATAGCTTGCTTTTGGTCGCTATTGAGCTTCGTATAAAACGCTTCCAGGCTCTGGGTGAGGTTGCCGTCTTCCACATGCAAGACCTTACCCGTTGCGGGGTCGGTCACCACGGTGACGTACTCGCGACGCTTTTGAAACGAAGTCTCGTCCACACATATCTGGGTCGGCGATAACGGTTTCCGACGCGCCAATCCGCGCCTTACGGCACGAGCCATGATTCGGTCAATGCTGCCCCAGCTCATCTGGAGTTGACGCGAGATCGCCTGAATACTGGCTTCCTGGATCCAGTTGATCACCAATGCTTCAAACATCAAGGTGAAACCTGAACCCACGTCTGCCCACGGAACCTCGGCGGTCACCACGCCATGTTCGGCGCAATGCACTCTGGGGATTTCAGCTTCAAGGATGGTCACGAACTGACACGTATCAAGATGCCGCCAACGACGCTTGCGTTTGTCATAACGCGAAGCGGGTAGGCCACATTGCGGGCAGGTAAACGCAGCAGCATCAGACACCCCAACGCCGACAACGACTTGCCCCAACGTTCGGTCAAGGTTAACTGCGACCACTTTCCACGGTGCCTGGAGCCCAAGGATTTGGGCGTATAAATCGATATCTTTCATGGGTAGGAGGATAGATTACCCACTCAAAACGGTGAAGCCCCTTGTTTGATAGGCGCGCGCTTGCCCGCGATGGCGCATTCAAGGCAACTCAATCCTCTCGCTTTCACCCGGCACCGTCGGCCAGTCACCGGCCGCCCAGCGAGCCCGTGCCTGATCGATCAGCGCCGGGTCGCTGGCCACGAAATTCCAGTTGATCCGTCGTGGTCCGTCCAGCGCGGCACCTCCGATCAGTACGGCATGACACTCGCTGTGCGCGAGCAGTGTCACGTCCTCGCCCGCTGGCAGCACGATCAAGCAGCGCGGCTCCACCGGCTCGCCATCCAGTTGCGCCTCACCTGTGAGCACATACAGCGCCCGCTCTTCGTGTTCAGTCGGGATCAGCAGCGCCGTGGCGGTTTGCAGGTTCACTTCGGCGTATAACGTCGGCGACAGCACTGGTACCGGTGACGTCAGGCAGAACCCGCTGCCGGCAATCATCCGAATACGGACCCCGAGGTTATCGCTTACCGGCAGCGTGTTCGCCGGGTGATGACTGTAGCTCCCTGGACCTTGTTCGTGTGCTTTGGGCGATGCCAGCCAAACTTGTAGCCCATGCAGGCGTGAGCCGCTGGTGCGCAGCTCCTCAGGGGTGCGCTCGACGTGCGCAATGGCTTTACCGGCGGTCATCCAGCTGACATCACCGGCCCGGACCCGTTGGTCGCTGCCAAGGCTGTCCTTGTGCAGGAGTTGGCCGTCGAACAGGTAGGTGAGGGTAGACAAGCCGATATGCGGATGTTGGCGGATATTCATGCCGCTGCCAGCCGGGTAATCCGTCTCCAGCATATGATCAAAAAAAACGAAAGGGCCAACGCTACGGCGTTTGGCCGACGGTAGAGGGCGCAGAATCGGCTGGCCTTCGACATCTTCGGCGCGGGGCTTGATTACGATCATGGGCGTCATCTCGGCAGGCTGTGCGGGTCGATGCATAAAGCATAACCCGCCTTGGCGCGTGCGGCGCTATTGGCCTGAAGCGCCTTCGGTCAGGTGCGTTTCGATAGTGACTTCAGTCGTGGTCATCAGTTTGTGTACCGGGCAGCGATCGGCGATGCGGTGCAGCAGGGTGCGCTGCTCATCGCTCAGCATGCCCTTAAGGGTCAGTTCGACACTCAAATGATACTTGCCTTCCCGTTCCTGGCTGCTGTCGTGTTTGACCTCGACGGTGACACCGGTCAGCGGGATGTCGTGTTGTTTGGCGTACAGTTTGAGCGTCAACGCCTTGCACGCACCCAGGGCTGTATCGAAATAATCATGAGGATCAGGCGCGGAGTCTTCGCCGCCTAGGTCCACAGGCAGATCGGTGAACAGCTCATGTTTGTCATTGATTTCTACGCTGTGACGGTAGCCATTGCTGGACAGCGTGTTGACAGTGATGGTCATGGAAAACCTCTGGGGATAAAAAGGAGCCTGGTGGTAGGGCGCAGGAGCATTGCGGTGTAAGCAGCTGTTCGATCGCCTGCGCCGAAACCGGTTTGCTGAACAGATAGCCTTGCATTTCATCACAGCCGTTTTCACGCAGGAACGCTTGCTGTTGTTCCGTTTCGACGCCCTCGGCGATCACGTTGAGATTCAGCGTGTGTCCCAATGAAATCACCGCCGTGGCGATGGCTTTGTCATTCTCGTTATCGGGAAGGTCACGCACGAAAGACTGGTCAATCTTCAGTCGAGCGATGGGGAAGCTTTTCAATGCTGCAAGGCTGGAGTAGCCGGTGCCGAAGTCATCGATCGAGAGGCGTATCCCCATCGCTTGCAGTTCTTTCATCTTGGTAATGGCTTGTTGAAGGTCCTGCATGATCAGGCTTTCGGTCAGCTCCAACTCAAGGTACATGGGGGCCAGTCCGCTCTCTTGCAGCGCATGCATCACCCTGCTGACCAAGTCCCTTTCGATAAATTGGCGTGCTGAAATATTGACCGACATGGTGATCGGGGGCATGCCCGCATCTTGCCAGGCTTTGTTCTGCCTACAGGCAGCGTGGATCACCCAGTCGCCAATGGGCACTATCAATCCGGTTTCTTCGGCCTGCGGAATAAATTTGATCGGAGAAACCATGCCGAGTTCGGGGTGCTGCCAACGGATCAGCGCTTCCACGCCGATGACCTGACCTGAATGTAAATCCACCTGTGGCTGATACAACAACAGGAACTCGTTACGGTCGATTGCATTTCGAAGCCCGTCCTGCATGGCGAGCTTGCCCTGATGCTTGCTATTCATCTCGCTGGTGTAGAACTGGTAACCATTGCGGCCCAGTTCCTTGGAGCGATACATGGCGGCGTCCGCATTTCTGAGCAAGGTGTCGGTGTCGGTTCCATCGGCAGGATAAGTGGCCAATCCCATGCTGCAGGTGACGTGGAGCTTGTGCCCGCCGAGCTGGATTGGCTGGAGGATGGCTTCCTGGATTTTCAGCAGGACGGGTGTGATTCCGTCAACGTCAGAAGGCTGATCGAACAGGATGATCACGAACTCGTCGCCACCCAGTCGAACGACCGTGTCGGTGCGCCGCACGCACTGCACCATTCGGTTGGCGACGGTTTTCAGCAGTTCATCCCCGGCGCTGTGGCCGAGACTGTCATTGACCAGTTTGAATTTATCCAGGTCGATGAATACGACTGTCACCATGCGATCATAGCGTTGAGCGTAAAGGATGGCTTGCTTGAGACGGTCTTCCAGCAGCGTGCGATTCGGTAGCCCGGTCAATGCATCATGGTCGCCCATGTAGCGGATGCGATTTTCTGTGTTCTTGCGTTCAATCGCGATCCCAGCAAGGTGCGTCGCTATACCAATCAGTTGCGTCTCGGCCTCAATCGGGCTGCGCACCGTGCGGGAATACAAGGCAAAGGTTCCCAGGACCTTTCGATCATGGGACATGATTGGGGTCGACCAACAGGCGCGCAAACCATAGGTCGCGGCGATTGATCGGTAATCCTCCCACAGGGGGTCCTGCTCGATATCAGTGACGATGACTGGTTCCCGTCGATACACGGCAGTGCCGCACGAGCCGACCTTGGGGCCGATCGCCACCCCGTCGATGGCTTGGGTATAGGACTTCGGCAGGCTGGGTGCTGCCCCATGCAGCAAATGCTTTCCCTCCTCGTCCAGCAGGAGGATAGACGCCATCATGTCCGCCAGTTGGGATTCAACCAAGTGAGCCAGACTTGCGAGGACTTCTTCAAGTTCGGTGCTTCTCGCGATCAGTTCAAGGACGTGGCCTTGCCCGATGCGTACAACGGCTTCCTGTTGCAATTGCGAGTTTTGTAACGCGAGCCGTTCTTTGACGGTACTCAATTCGGTGGTTCTGTTCTCAAGCTGCTGGCGGTCTTTCAGAAACTGATTCACGGCACGAGCCATGTCGCCGATCTCGTCTTTTTCCTGTACTTCCATCACTAACGGGGTGTCGTCTATGCGTTTTTTCCGCAGGTGGCGGCTTATCTCATTCAGGCGCACAAGCACATGCCGGCCCATAAATACACGCGTCACAAACCATGCAAGTATCAGGCTACCGCCTAGCATGATCAGCACCCATTGCTGGCTGCGATTGGAGGCCTCGACCAAGTGTTGCACGGCTCCCCGATAGTCTTGCGTGTAACCGTCGGATTGTTCGCGTGCAATAGCCACCAACGACTCAGCCTGATTTGTCAGCTCTTCATGGAAGCGCTGTAGAACTTCGTGCTGGTTGATAAGTTTCAGGCGCAGAGAGAACGGATCTTGTGCATCAGGGTCATTGGAGTCCGGTTGCTGTGATTGCAGTCTGACAAGAGCGCTTCGCGTTGAATCCGGTAATTTTCTTGCCGCATTGGCTTTGCGCTGGAACCGGGTACGCAACAGTTGTACTGCGTTGTTGTCACTCGCTGCGGGCAGGTCGTACAGTAAAACCGCCAGTTCAAGGCTGCCTTGAGTGTGAATCTCGACTAATCGGTCAGTACGATCCTTCAGGGTTTGCTCGAAGTTGACCTCGGTTTGCAGCATACCCTCCCGCAATTGCGCCACGATGTTAGCGGTATTGCGGAACAGTTGACTCGACTGATGCAAGTCAAGTATTGCGACAGCATTGCTGGCAGTCGTTAGCTGAACCACCAGGCGATCAAGTGTCTCAAGCTGTTTGACTGTCTCGGCGTAACTCGAGCGCAGCGTGTCAAAAGAGGGGGTGGTGAGCAGTTGTTCGGTCTGACGTTCTATCAGTAGAGTGCCCTGAAGCATGTCCTGCCCGGCTTGCATGCGGACCAGTTGCTCTTTTGTCAGCTCTCGGGTCGCGTTGTTTGACGTACGCAAGGCGTAGACCGCAGTCGCGCCACCCGCCAGAATCAGCAGGGCCAGCGCTAGAAAGACAAGTATGAACTGCGCGCGTAATGAGTGCGGCAGTAGCTGACGATACATGGCTGCGAGGCTGGAAGGCGCGCTCACTGTCAGCGGTTCCATAGGTGGCGATACATGTTTCGGTAGCCATTGTCAGGGTCGTACTGAAACTTCTTACCGCCGTCGAAGGTGACATTGTCTGCATTGACCAGATGAATCGGCGCCACGAATCCGCTGACGGGCTCCCCCGCGAAGCGCCGGTTCAATTCATCCAGCAGTTGCCATCCTTGCAGGTTCAGCGGCTCGGCCACTGTGACGGTCTGATAGGTTTTTGCCTGTATGCGTAAAAAAGCGGAAGCGCTGCCATCACCGGCCGACATTAAACTGAGTCCATTGCTCGGTATTCCGGCGCTGGTCAATGATGCAATTGAGTAGTCAAAATAGATATCGTTGATGGCCAGCGTATGCGTCCAGCGTTTGCCATAGCGCAGGAGCAGTTCCTTTGTAATCTCAGGCATACGCTCGCCACTCTCCGAGATTGCAACATCGCGTACTTCCAGCAGTGTGCATTCCTTGCAGGATCGGATGATGTCTTCCATGGCTTTGGCCTTGGCTGTGGCGATGCTGTATTTGGAGTCGGTCAGGATGACAACGCCAGCGTGGCCCTTTGATTGTGCCACTGCCGCCAATGCAGTGAGGCGAGCAACCTCCAAGGGGTCCGTCGTGACGTTCATGGCGATAGGCGTACCCTCAATCGGCCCAGGGCGCGCGCCGGCATGCCAGCCAACGACCGGCACGCCTTCACGGGCGAACGTTTCCAGCGCAGCATGGTTCTCAAGTGCATCGGCGCCGCACAGGATCAGGCCGTCGGGTTTTGCTGCCAGCGCGTCAGCAAAGGCCTTCGCACGTCCGGTTGATGATCCGCCGCCATCGAATATCTTGAGCGACCAGCCCATTACCGTGGCCGCTTCGCGCGCGCCCTGCGCGACACCGATAATCCCGCCGTTGCGTAAATCTTCTGCCACAAGGGCGATGCTCTTACCCTGCTGGGCAGGGGGGCCAGACTCTGGGCCGCTCCAGCGAGCAGCTCCCAGGGTTGCCTTGGCAACGATCTGCTGTGCCTGGTTCACGGAGACGGTGGAGTTTTGCACACCCTCGCTGGCGGCTGGACTTGTTAGGTTCTGGCCGTATCCGGGGGCAGTAGTAAAAAGACAGAAAGCGGTAATGGAGGAGACCATGAGCAAATAAGGTTTCCTCAATCGCTCAGGGCCATTGCTGCAGGATATGATGGGCCGGGGGGTGACATCGCGATCATATTCTTCCATGGCATCTCTTTCCGATGATCATGCGGCACCTTTGATAATCCGGCAGGACAATCAAGTGCCCTGTCAGCAGGTCCTGTAGAGGTAAAGTGCGTGAACTTCAGTCCTGAATATCCAGGAGAAAAGGTGGGGGCACAAAATAAGAAATGAAGGTGAAAACACATCCTTGACTACATCGAGATGATTTACAAGGTGCTGCTTTCGCGCAAAAAAAGAATAAAAAAACGGCACCCGAAGGTGCCGCTTTTATGCAGGGATTACTTACCCTGCCAGCGTTTCAGTACCAGGGTGGCATTGGTGCCACCGAAGCCGAAGCTGTTGCTCATGACCTGATCGATTTTGACGTTCTCACGGGTCTTGAGCAGGATCGGCATGTCGGCGACAACCGGGTCCAGTTCTTCGATGTTGGCAGAGCCAGCCATGAAGTTGCCTTCCATCATCAGCATGCAATAGATCGCTTCATGAACGCCGGCAGCGCCCAGGGAGTGACCAGACAGGCTTTTGGTCGAGCTGATGGCAGGCGCATTGGTGCCGAAGACTTCACGCACACCTTCCATCTCTTTTGCATCACCGACCGGAGTCGAAGTGCCGTGAGTGTTGATGTAGTCGATCGGACCTTCGATGGTGGACATTGCCATCTGCATGCAGCGAATGGCACCTTCGCCGCTTGGGGCGACCATGTCATAGCCATCGGAGGTCGCGCCATAGCCGACGATTTCTGCGTAGATTTTTGCACCGCGGGCCAGGGCATGTTCCAGCTCTTCAACCACGACCATACCGCCGCCGCCAGCAATGACGAAACCGTCACGCTTGGCATCGTAAGCGCGGGAGGCTTTTTCCGGGGTTTCATTGTACTGGCTGGACAGTGCGCCCATCGCGTCGAACAGGAACGACTGGCTCCAATGTTCTTCTTCGCCGCCGCCGGCGAAGACCACGTCCTGTTTGCCCATCTGGATCTGTTCCATTGCGTTACCGATGCAGTGCGCGCTGGTGGCGCAAGCAGAGGCAATGGAGTAGTTCAGACCCTTGATTTTGAACGGGGTGGCCAGACAGGCGGAGACCGTGCTGCTCATGGTCCGCGTGACGCGGTATGGGCCAACGCGCTTGACGCCTTTTTCGCGCAGTATATCCAGTGCTTCCATCTGGTTCAGCGTCGACGCGCCGCCGCTACCGGCAATCAGGCCGGTGCGCGGGTTGGAAACCTGATCTTCGGTCAGGCCCGAGTCGATGATTGCGTCTTTCATGGCCAGGTAAGCGTAAGCCGCTGCGTGGCCAACGAAACGATAGATCTTGCGATCGATCAGTTCTTCGAGGTTGAGGTCAATGGAGCCGGAAACCTGGCTACGCAGACCCATTTCGGCATATTCCGGGTTGAAACGGATGCCAGGGCGACTTGCACGCAGGTTTGCGGAAACGGTGTCTTTGTCATTGCCCAAGCAGGAAACAATGCCCAGACCAGTGATAACGACGCGGCGCATGCGAATACCCTTAGAAGTTTTCAGTGGAGGTGAACAGGCCGACCCGGAGGTTCTCGGCGCTGTAGATTTCGCGACCATCTACGCTAACGGTACCTTCGGCAATTGCCAGGACCAGTTTTCCGCGCATGGTGCGTTTGATTTGAATGTTGTAAGTGATTTTTTTGGCGGTCGGAAGCACCTGACCGAAAAACTTCACTTCGCCCGACCCCAGCGCCCGACCACGGCCGGGATTGCCCTGCCAGCCGAGATAGAATCCGACGAGTTGCCACATGGCATCAAGGCCCAGGCAGCCTGGCATCACCGGGTCACCTTCGAAGTGACAGGCGAAAAACCACAGGTCCGGATTGATATCCAGCTCGGCGACCAATTCACCTTTACCGTACTTGCCACCCTCGGCACTGATATGGGTGATGCGATCAACCATCAGCATGTTCGGGGCGGGCAGTTGCGCGTTACCTGGGCCGAACAGCTCGCCTCGACTGCAGCGCAGCAGATCTTCCCGGGTATAGGCGTTTTGTTGGGTCATGCGAGCTCCTCAATAATCCTGTGCGGCAGGGTAAGGCAATTTTCCTGTCCGGCTGACGCGCCAGGTCTCTGCCGTCAGCCTACTCATAGACTATTGCGTTGTAGTGAAAGTCACAGCACAAGGGAAATGAAAGTACACTTGTGCACTGAAATTATTATCCCGGCAGCGTTTGCGAGCCGATCGGGTCACTAAGACTGCCGCAATTTAGCATTTATCGCCAGTCGCAGATGCTTGAAAGGGCAGCCAGCGTTGAAGAACTTGCTGTAAATCAGTACGTTTGAAGGGTTTGGCTAGGTAATCGCTCATTCCCGCCTGCAAACAGGCCTCACGATCACCATGCAAAGCGTTGGCGGTGAGGGCAATGATGGGCACCTGGATGCAGTCCGTCAGTTGACGAATCTGCCGCGTCGCTTCATAGCCATCGATCACCGGTAGGCGACAGTCCATGAGAATCGCCGCAAAATTTCCAGCCTGAGCCGCACTTATTGCCTGCGCGCCATCGCTGACAATGCTGACCTGAAAGCCCAGGCTGCGCAGCATGGCCTCGACCACGGTCTGATTGACCGGGTTGTCCTCGACCAGTAGCACATGCTGATTCTTGCCGTCGCTTTTGCCCGCAGAGAAGGCCGGTACCTGTTCAGGTGCTTTTTTTCTATGCAGCATCAGCGGGATCTCAAGGGTAAAAATTGATCCCATGCCTTCTTCGCTCCGGGCCCGAAGCGTTCCGCCCATGCGCTCGGCCAGGGTTCGGGCGATTGGCAAGCCCAGACCGGTACCTCCGTACCTCCGGGAGATCGAGCTGTCGGCCTGTTCAAAGGCATTGAACATCAACTCCAGGCGTTCGGCGGAGATACCGATGCCACTGTCGCACACCGTACAGGTGAACCAAATCGATTCATCATCCATGGGCTGCCACCGGATTTCGATCTGTACGCTGCCCCGTTCGGTGAACTTCAACGCATTGTCGATCAGATTGACCAGGATTTGCCGGATGCGGGTGGGATCGCCCGTCACTTCAAGAAGGTCCAGTCCCGGTGGGGTTTTCAGCTCCAGGGATATACCGCGTTGCTGGGCGCTGTGCTGGAACGCCTGGGCCGAGGTGCTGATCCGCTCAGCCAGATTGAAGGGTATATGTTCCAGCTCCAACGCTTCGCGCTCGATGCGCGAGAAGTCGAGAATGTCGTTGATCACTCGTAGCAGATGTTCGGTGGACTCGGTCGCCAGCGCAGAGTACTCAGCCTGCTCATCGGTCATTTTGGTGGTTTCCATCAACTGCAACATCCCCAGTACGCCATTCATGGGCGTGCGCAGTTCATGGCTCATCATCGCCAGAAAGTTGGATTTTGCGCTGTTGGCTCGCTCGGCTTCTTCTCGGGTCTGAATCAACTGGTTGATGGTTTGTTGCTGTTCGCGGCTGGCGTGTTTCAGTCCGTAGGCAAGATTGTTGATGTGTCGCGCCAGGTCGCCCAGTTCACCGTCGTCGGCCACAGGCAGGCGTGTGTTGTAGTGACCTTGCTGGATCGCCTTGACGGCTTCGCCCATGTCGCTGATCGGTTGCGACAGGCTCAGCGCCAGACGCCGGGCGAGGATATAGGTAAAAATCAGGGCAAACAGCGCCAAAACCCCGGCCTTGAGCAGAATTTCTTGCTGACGCTGACTGAACGCATCGTTGGACATACCGACAATTACCCGCCCCAGATAGCCCTCGGTTGATGGGGTTGTCGATCTCGCCGAGTCCTGCAGAAAGTCGCCGCTCAACGGGATGTTCTGCAACCGGATAGGTGCCTGGAAGGTCTCTATGTTGGTCGGTTTCGTGCCATTCTCGTCCGGTTGTTCGACGTATATCAGCACGTGATTGGCGTTGTCCTGCACCTCCAGAAAGCGCACGTGAGGCGTGGCTAGCGTGGCGTGCATCAGGCCTTCAAGAACGTTATCGTTGCCAACGATAACGCCATATTCCGAGGCGGGAGCCAGCTGGTTGGCGATCAATTGACCGGTATGGTTCAGTTCTTGACGCAAATCCTGGATCCGCACGAACGTGAAGAAACTGATCAGCAATAAGGTCAACAGCAGCGCGGGTCCCAGGCTGATGATTTGGGTGCGGGTATTGATACCCCAGCTTCGACGGAACGTCATACGATACTTGCTCCTTCCGTCAGTGGTGGATCGCACCACAGCTGGCCAGCGTGCGGTAGGTGGGTTTTATCGACGCGTTGGCCATCCTGAAACGCTATCAAAAGAGGTCGCCGAGCATGTTAACCGACGCCGCAGTAATTTCCATGGAACTTGTAGGGTATTGATCGGCCTGAATTGAGCCTTCGTCAAGACTGGTCGCGCAAGCGCGGCTCCGTATAATGCCGCCATCGCCAGATTAGATGGCTCTAGATGGATTGGTTATGACTCAACAGCAACCTATCGCGGTTCTTGGAGGCGGCAGCTTCGGTACTGCTGTGGCGAATCTGCTGGCAGAGAACGGTTATCCGGTCAGGCACTGGATGCGCGACCCGGTTCAGGCCGAGGCGATCCGTCTTAACCGCGAGAACCCACGGTACCTCAAAGGCATCAAGGTTCACCCGGCGGTGGAACCGGTCACAGACTTGCTGACCACGCTGAACAGCAGCGAGTTGATTTTCGTCGCCTTGCCGTCCAGCGCCCTGCGTTCGGTGCTGGCGCCCCATGCCGAGCGCTTGACCGGCAAGATGTTGGTGAGCCTGACCAAAGGCATCGAGGCGCACACCTTCAAGCTGATGAGCGAAATCCTCGAAGAAATCGCCCCGCATGCGCGCATCGGTGTGTTGTCCGGACCCAACCTTGCCCGAGAAATCGCCGAACACGCGTTGACCGCCACGGTAGTGGCCAGCGCAGATGAAGACCTCTGCCAGCAGGTGCAGGCCGTGCTCCACGGTCGGACCTTTCGCGTGTACGCCAGCGCTGATCGGTTTGGTGTCGAACTCGGCGGTGCGCTGAAAAACGTGTACGCGATTATCGCGGGCATGGCGGTCGCGCTAGGCATGGGCGAAAACACCAAGAGCATGCTGATCACCCGTGCCCTGGCCGAGATGACCCGGTTTGCCGTTAGCCAGGGCGCCAATCCAATGACCTTTCTCGGCCTGGCCGGGGTCGGAGATTTGATTGTGACCTGCTCATCGCCCAAGAGCCGCAACTATCAAGTGGGTTTCGCCCTCGGTCAGGGTTTGAGTCTTGAAGAGGCTGTCACCCGTTTGGGCGAGGTGGCGGAAGGGGTGAACACCCTGAAGGTGCTCAAGGCCAAATCGGAGGAAATGCAGGTATACATGCCGCTGGTCGCGGGCCTGCATGCGATTCTTTTCGAGGGTCGTACGCTCAATCAAGTCATCGAAGTGCTCATGCGTGCCGAGCCGAAAACCGATGTCGACTTTATTTCCACCAGCGGCTTTTAACTGAGCCCCTGTTAACTGAAGCCATTAGAAATAGGTGAAGGTCGTGAACGAATCCAAATTCAAGCAGCATGAATCAATCCTGCTGCGTATTCTGTGGATGCTGCTTTTTGTGTTGATCTGGCAATTGGCAGAAGTCGTCCTGGGGTGCGTGGTGCTGGTGCAGTTGGGCTACCGCCTGGTCTACGGCGCCCCGAGCGGCAGCATGATGAACTTTGGCGACAGCTTGAGCCAATACCTTGCGCAGATCGGTCGCTTTGGCACTTTCCACAGCGACCAGAAGCCTTGGCCTTTCGCTGACTGGCCGACGCCGCGGGCGCCTGAAGGCGAGGCCGCGCATCGCGTTGACCCTGCACCGCATCCCGTTCGTGATGAGGAGCCCAAGCTATGAAGTTGTGGATTTTGCGCCATGGCGAAGCCCACTCTCAGGCGCGCAGCGATGCTGAGCGTCAACTGACGACCCGTGGGCGCGACGAAGTACTCAAGAGTGCCGCGCATCTGCTGGGCAAGCCACTGCACCTGATCATCGCCAGTCCCTATGTGCGTGCGCAGCAGACGGCTGAGCTGGTCCACCAAGTGCTAGGGCTCAATGAGCCGATCATGACCGTCCCCTGGTTGACCCCGGACAGCGACCCGCAGCAGGTCCTGAGCCAATTGGATCGGTACTCGATGGACGATGTGCTGCTGGTCAGCCATCAACCTCTGGTCGGCGCGCTGGTAGGGCTGCTGGTAGAGGGGCATTACCGTGAGGCCCAGCCCATGAATACCGCTAGCCTGGCAGAGCTCGAAGGCGACTTTCCGCTGGCGGGGTTGATGGAACTGTGCAGCGTTCGGCATCCCTAGTCAGGCTGTGTAGACGCTGATTTTTTGTACCGAACCGAGTTCGCCAGGCGAACCTCATTTTTAAGGATTGAACATGAGCTTGTGGCTTAACCCCCCTGATATTGACCAACTCAATGCTTCGCAGAAAAACACGATTGGTGAGCTGCTGGACATTCGTTTCGAAGCCTTCGACGAGAACTCCATTACCGCGAGCATGGCCGTCGACCACCGTACTCATCAGCCCTTTGGCCTGTTGCACGGTGGCGCGTCGGTGGTGTTGGCAGAAACCGTAGGTTCCATGGCCAGCTACCTGTGCATCGACCCAGGCAAATTCTTTTGCGTGGGCCTGGAGGTCAACGCCAACCACCTGCGCGGCTTGCGCAGTGGTCGCGTCACAGCCGTCGCGCACCCGGTGCATATCGGCCGTACCACGCATGTCTGGGACATCCGCCTGACCAGCGATGAAGGCAAGGCCAGTTGTATTTCGCGTCTGACCATGGCGGTTGTGCCACTGGGTGAACAGCCACCGGTGCGTTGATCGCAAGCGGATCATTATTCTGGCTCAAGTGTCATCATTCCTGGCAGTTACAGTCATTGCCGGGTGGCTGGCGGATGCGCACAATCGCCATTGGCTTTTGTTTTGGACGCATTCGCATGACGCAACAGGTGTTTTTCGCTCACGCCAATGGCTTTCCGTCAGCTACGTACGGCAAATTGTTCGACGCATTGGCGCCGGAGTATGCCGTCGCACATCTGCAGCAGCACGCCCACGATCCACGCTTTCCGGTGGATGACAACTGGCTGAATCTGGTCGACGAACTGATTTATCACCTGCGTCAGCAACCTGAACCTGTCTGGGGTGTCGGGCATTCGCTGGGAGGCGTGTTGCATTTGCACGCAGCGCTGCGTTGTCCTGAACTGTATCGCGGTTTGGTGATGCTCGATTCTCCGGTGCTGACGCTTGTTGATCAGTGGATGATTCGTGCCGCTAAACGCTTTGGCTTCATTGATCGCATCACCCCGGCCGGTCGCACCCTGGGACGCCGGGAAGCGTTCGCTGATCTGGACGCTGCCCGCACGTATTTTGCGGGTAAGACCTTATTTCGCGGCTTCGATCCCGACTGCTTCGAGGCCTACCTGCAACATGGTTTGCAACAGGATGGCGAGCAGTTGCGCTTGCGTTTCGACCCCTCCACCGAAATCAGCATTTACCGCAGCGTACCGCACACCAGCCCGGGTCGGACGCAGCAATTGAAAGTGCCGCTGGCGGTGGTGCGAGGGCAACGCAGTCGTGTGGTTATGCGTCACCATGCCTATTCGGTAAAACGTATGCCGCAGGGAGAATATCTGTCCATGCCGGGAGGGCATATGTTCCCGCTCGAACGTCCACAAGACACTGCCGCTCTGCTAAAGACCTTATTCGCTCGCTGGGATGCGCGTTGCGCCGAGCAGGCGTGCGCATGAGCATGCCTGTCGAAGAAGTCCGCCTGAGCCTGCCGCATATCGAATTGGCCGCGCACCTGTTCGGGCCTGAAGATGGCCAGCCGGTGATCGCCCTGCATGGTTGGCTGGACAACGCCAACAGCTTCGCCCGTCTGGCGCCGCAGCTCAAAGGCTTGCGCATTGTCGCCCTGGATCTGGCCGGGCACGGTCACTCTGATCACCGCCCGGTGGGGGCTGGTTATGCCCTGTGGGATTACGTGCATGATGTGCTCCAGGTCGCCGAGCAACTGGGCTGGCAGCGCTTTTCCCTGCTTGGGCATTCATTGGGTGCGATCATCTCGGTGGTGTTGGCCGGCGCGTTGCCTGAGCGTGTCACCCGTTTGGCGCTGATCGACGGTGTCATCCCGCCCACGGGCGAAGCCAGTACTGCGGCCGAGCGGCTGGGCATCGCCTTGCACGCGCAACTGAACCTGTCGAATAAACGCAAACCGGTCTATAGCGATCTGGACCGGGCCGTCGAGGCCCGTATGAAAGGTGTGGTTGCAGTCAGTCGTGAAGCGGCCGAGTTGCTGGCCCAGCGGGGTTTGATGCCGGTACCGGGTGGTTACACCTGGCGCAGTGATAGCCGGCTGACGCTGGCATCGCCGATGCGCCTGACCCACGAACAGGCCATGGCGTTTGTCAAACGAGTGAGTTGCCCGACCCAGTTGGTGGTGGCTGGGGAGGGTATGTTGGCCCAGCACCCCGAGCTGCTTTCGCAGTTGCCTTTCCAGGTCACGACCTTGCCCGGCGGCCATCATTTGCATTTGAATGACGAGGAGGGCGCACGCGCTGTCGCAGACTGTTTCAATCGCTTTTATGCCGTTCCTTGACTTGCAGCAGGCAACTGCCGAGGCTTGGCGGATTGAAATGGGAGACAACGTTGATGGACCTATCTATCGGCAGTACCTGCAAGACGATTAACGCCGCCCTTACCCTGGCGATCCGATGAGAGCACGAATGCGTTTATTCAGTGTTCTTGGCGTGTCGATCTGCAGTTCGCTTCTCGGCGCCATGGCCTACGCCGCCGATGTCCCCGACAGCCGCGATCTGGACATGGTGCCGCGTCTTCTTGATGCCGAAATCGTCGACTACCGGCCGGTCACGCAACTGGAGCGAATCTACCCGCTGGGGTCGATCCGTAAAATCAGCGGCCAGTTACGTTTTGACGGCCAGGTCAGCGCGCGGGGCAATGTCACCTCTGTGACCTATCAATTGCCCGCTGAACACACCTCTGACGAAGCGTTCACCGCCGCCCGCGAAGCCCTGCAGAAGCAGGGCGCCGAGCTGTTGTTCTGGTGTCAGGCTCGCGATTGTGGTGAAAGCAGCCTGTGGGCCAATGAAGTGTTCGGCAATTCCAAATTGTATGGCGCCGATGAGCAACAGGCCTATTTGCTGTTGCGTCTGGCCGCGCCGAAAAACGATACGTTGGTGGCGCTGTACAGCATCACTCGCGGTAATCGTCGAGCGTACCTGCATGTCGAGCAGTTCGACGCCGCGGCACCGTTGGGCGACCTATTGCCGACGTCGGCAACCCTGTTGCGTCAACTCAAAAGTACGGGTGTTCTGGATTTTCCGAAGCTTATCGGTGAACCGCAGGATGTCTGGACGACCCTGCTCTCGCGTGGGCTCAATCTGGACAGCACCTTGCGCGTTACCGTGTCCGGGGTGGATGCCGAGGCCTGGCGCCAGGCATTGATCGCTAAGGGTGTACGCGCGGCGCGGATCGAGGCTGGCAGCGGTAGCAAACCGGGGTTGGCCGTCGAGCTTATTCGCTAAGACCCTGCTCTGGCCGGGCGAACACAGACGCGGTCGGTGTTCGCCGTTATGCTCACACCCTGAGTTCTTCTTTTTTACGAGATAAACGCATGCCCAATAATGATCGCCTGTTGGTGCAGATCCTGCTCCTGGCGTTGCTCGGCGCCTGTTTTTGGGTGATGGCACCGTTCTGGTCGGCGCTGGTCTGGGGGGCGGTGCTGGCCTTCGCCAGTTGGCCACTGATGCGTCTGCTGACGCGCTGGCTCGGCGGGCGCGCAACCCTGGCGGCCGGCTTACTGACCTTGATCTGGATGCTGCTGGTAGCGGCGCCATTGGTGTGGCTGGGCTTCAACCTGGCAGATCATATTCGTGATGCGGCAATTTTCATCAAGGACGTGCAGGTCGATGGTTTACCCGCGCCGCCTGAATGGTTGACGAGTTTGCCAATTGTGGGTGATCGACTGGTCGGTTACTGGCACACCATAGACGAGCAAGGCGCGGCAGCGATGGCCGCCGTCAAGCCGTACCTGGGTCAGGTCGGTAACTGGTTGTTGGCACGCAGCGCGCAGATCGGTGGTGGGATTCTCGACCTGACCTTGAGTCTGGTGTTCGTGTTCTTCTTCTATCGTGATGGCCCGAGGCTGGCGGCATTCGTCTTGAGCCTGCTGGAACGCTTGATCGGCGAGCGTGCCAGTTACTATCTGGACCTGGTGGCGGGTACCGTGCAACGGGTGGTCAACGGCGTGATCGGCACCGCAGCAGCGCAGGCCGTTTTGGCGCTGATCGGCTTTCTGATCGCAGGTATTCCGGGTGCGCTGGTGTTGGGCGTCGTTACGTTTCTGCTCAGCCTGGTGCCCATGGGCCCGCCGCTGGTGTGGATTCCCGCCACCGCCTGGCTGGCCTGGAAGGGCGAATACGGCCTGGCGATTTTCCTCGGCATCTGGGGCACTTTTATCATCAGTGGCGTCGACAACGTGCTCAAACCCTACCTGATCAGCCGTGGCGGAAACTTGCCATTAGTCATCGTTCTACTGGGGGTGTTTGGCGGTCTGCTGGGGTTTGGCTTAATCGGCTTGTTCATTGGCCCGACGTTGCTCGCAGTGGCCTACAGCTTGCTGATTGACTGGACCTCCCCGAAAATCAAACCCCCTGACGCTCCAGGCAACCCCTGAATCAAGCGTCCAGCCGCCGCCTGTCGAGTTGTCTCAAAACGGTATGAAGTGTCCAGTTTTTAAGGGGGTACCTGTCATTTGTGACAGTATCCGGACGTTGATAGTTAGCGTTAAATACCTTCCAGGCAGACACAGGAAGGACACTTCCCTCTTCCTGCTATCACTGTTTGTTCAGGGAGAACCTATGATGCCAAGCACCAAAAAAACCGGGCCTGACGCAAACCCTTTGCCTCCCATCGTCGCAAGCCTGTTGCCCGACGACGTCCGATGGGATGAAACGGGGCTGTTGCCCGCCGCCCTTGTATCCTTGCCTCTGCCGATTGAAATTCCAGCGTGGACACATAACTGGATTCCAGGTTCGTCCTCATCCATACGGGTGTATTGGGGCACCGTGCTCGTACACGAAAAAGAATGGTTCGATGAACGCATCCCGCCGGCTGACCTGTTTTTTGACATGCCCCAACAACACCTCACTCCGGGCCTTCATGAACTCTGGTATGAGTTGACGTTAAGCAACGGTGATATACAGGACTCGGATCGGTTGACCGTCACCATTGATCTCACGCCTCCGGTGTTGGGCGCCAATCAGGGGCAGCTGACTTTCGACACGGCGACGGTCACGGAGCAATACCTGAAAGATAACGGTGATGAGTTGGTGGGTCGGGTGCCGCCTTATGGGTTTGGCAAGGCGGGCGACGTTATCACCTGGTATTGGAATACGGATCCGTTTGCAGTGGTGAACGCAGATATTGTCTCGTCAAAAACCCTCTACCGGGAGGATGTCGGTCAGCCGTTGTTCGTGCCGTTTTCGGGTGACATGATTCGTATGCGAGGCGACGGTGATCGTTACGCGTTTTACCAATTAGCCGACCGGGCAGGGAATAAAACGACGTACTCATTGCGGGTCAGGTTGGCGACTCAAGCTCAGCCGGTGTCACGTTTTTTACCCAGTCCCAGGGTCGCGGAGGCCTCGGGTTCGTCTACGCAGAGCGTTTTGCTGGCCTACGATGCAAGAGCTGGGGCGACGGTGGTCATCCCTGACGACGCGGTGTTCAAACCGGGCGATGTGACTACGGTACAGTGGGCAGTTCCTGGCAGCGAGGGCGCGTACCTGGCGACAACACCACAATCCGGGGGGCTCAGGTTCAGTATTCCCAATACCCATATCGCCCAGCACATGGGCAAGGACATTAAGGTGTACTACCAGGTTACCGGTGCGGAGCCGGCACAGTCCGAAAACCACACCCTGACAGTCAGGCCCTTGGAGGCTGGGCGGTTCAGGACCATTCAATGTACTCAGCCTGAGGGGGTCGTGAATCGTTTGAGCCTGAGCAGTATTGTGGGCCAGGCGACCTTCAGGCTGGATCGTTGGATATTCATGGGCCCGGGTCAGTTGGTTACGGTTACGTTAACCGGGGGAGGACCGGATCAGGTCATACTGGATACCTATACGGTGGTTGCGGCTGACCTGACGACGGGATGGGTCGAGGCCAATGCACGGAAGGCTGTTCTGGAGCTGTTCCGGGTCAATGGGCCACTGACAGTGGAGGTGAATGTGAGTTTTGATGGAGGAACGAGTCGTTTTGATTTTCCATCACTGTACCTGACCCTGGTGGCGTGAAACCGGCCTCGTGGAGGCCATGCCCCTGATCGCAGGGGCTGAGTCCGATTTACTGAAAGCTAATGGTGAAACTCAAGGAACCTTTAGCGTCACCAGCGACGATATCGTGAGTGTCGCCCGTCTGATAGAAGCGTGCGCTTAGGTCCAGCACGGTGTTGCCGGGAGAAATAGGCATCAAGGGAAACTCGCGTCCCAAAGGGACAGACGTTATACCGTCGCTGCGTAATAGTTGAATGCCTATGCCTTTGGCAGTGGAGTCAGACGTTAGCGTGAAACCGCCTTCTACCCCGGCGATTGGCGTTGAGCCGTTGACGCCATCGAGGCGGATGTAGGCCCAGGCGATATTGATGTCTCCGGGATCAACTTCACAGCTACCGAGGACAATATTGAAGTTGACTGGCGAGGTGCTATAGCCGGGGCCGGTAAAGGCCGAGGTACTCCACTCCCCCAGCTTGACCGGGTCATCGCTGACAGTTGAGACGTCGCACTGGGCTTGAATGACAGTCCCTGTCAGTTGGAAATCAAACGCCTTGGTAATCATCGAAAAGCGGCTGTCGAACAATGTTCGGTCGACTGTCTGCGGACCCGGAGCGATGGGCCCGGTTTTAACCAGCGTTACATTGCCCTCAAGAACGGTGATTCGCAGCGGGACGGGTGTTGCTGCGGTTAGCCGGGCATTAAAGGGGACCGTGGGTGGCGTCAGGGGCACGAATGAGTCGCCAGCAACGCCGTCGAACGGGTGCCTTAGCTTGATCCGGGCGCCGATGCCTGGAATGCCTGTCTCGAATACCTTCCCCGTGACGTCCTCGCCGTCAACGGGTGGCAGCGAACCTTGGAAAATCGGCGCCACCGCTCGGGCATTGAACGTCAGGACCGAGCCTGCGTCATTGTCGCAATACACATATCGGCCCTCGGAAGTGACGGTAGAAAAAGGCCGGTCGAGCTGGCCTATGACGCTCCCTACCGCCGCGTCTCTAGGGACATAGACGGCGCCAACGTTGAGGTGGAAAGTAATAGGCCCGGGAGTGGGTCTGATCCAGCATTCACTCACCGCCAGGGCAAGGTCGGTTTGAAAACTGGCAGCCAGTGCCAGAAGTCCCGAGCACCGTTTTAATGAAAAATTCATGTGATGTGTCCTGAATGACAAGGGCGTGCGGGAGGCTTCATCGTCCCCTGAAAGAGTGGCTGTCGGGCGATGCTCAGCGGCACGTCAATGTCTGCAGTCGGTAACCCTGTGCCTGTTCCATAGTGTCGGGATTGATGGGTAGCTGGCAGTGATGCTCGGCCTGTTCGCCCCAACGTACATCCAGGGTCTGAGGTCCCGCATGGGTGGAGAGCATGACGCGCCCGGCCTGACCCACGACGCCGATAACGGTGCCTTCGGCATCGCTGACCTGAGCACCGAACGGCAGTGGCAGACCCTTGGCTGTGTGCCCGGTGATCACCAGCCGACTGACCGAGCGGGCGGCGAAGGTGGTCTTGACCACGGCGCCGCGCCTCGGCACCACCTGAGCTGAGCCGTTGTCGATTTCCACTTCGGGGCCAAGCTGATCGGTTTGCAGCACCACATGATTAACGCGATAGGGACGCAGGTAGGGCACCAGTGCATACCCGCGGTCATTGGTGCGAACGCCCGTGGCGTTCAATACGCCGACCCCGCTAATGCCTGGCACTTCCACCAGCGCGGTGGTATCGCTCAGATACGGCCCCAGCTCGATGCCGCCGGCGTGGAGCAGCACCGCGCCACTGGCATTGAGCGAAACGTTGCGGTAATCACTGCCTTGGGTCAGCCCGGCGCCGACGCTGGCGAAGGGCGCCTGATAGCCAAGCGATAGCGATGCGGACTGTTGCTGGCTGTCACTGTTGGCCAGTGCGGCGCTGTAGCTCAGTCGATTCTGATCGGTGCTGCCGCTCAGGCGGGCATTCTGACTATAGCGGCCGCCGCTTTCCCTGAAGTCCAGAGTCGCGGAGTTCGAATGGCCGAAATCCAGCGGGAAGGACACGCTAAGCCCCATCTGTCGATCACTGTCGAGCCGGTCGTCATTCAGGGATTGAGAGGCGTACAGGTTGTAGCCCACCCCTTTGTACTGGGTGTTGAAGTTGAGCTGGAATTGGCGTTGCTGGTAGTCACTGTTCCAGTAGTCTTCCTGTGACAGTGTCAGGTTAACCGAGCTTGCGTTGCCTAGATTTTGATGCACCGCAGCCTCCAGGCGACTGCGTCGACTGCCGTGGTATTTCGAGTCGCGGCTGCGCTCTCGCACGGCCTCATCAAAATCACGATAGCCTTCGGTGGAGTAGCGATAGCCTGCGAAACGTAAGCTCGTATTCGTCTGAAACGACTTACCGTATTTAACGGCATAGCTCATCCCGTCGACGCTCTGGGTATCGGTGCTATTGATCTCGGCACTGGAGCGGGTGATATCGAAGGCGATGGCGCCGATCGCGCCCAGGTCCCGGGCGATACCCAGGTTGCCCGCACGGTAGTAGTCACTGACCATCAGCCCGCCGTACAGGGTTGAGTCCCAGACAGTGCCCATGGCCAAGGTCCCTTGCCAGAGCAACGGGTCATCCAGATGACTGGCGGCGTTGTAACGCCCCAGGGAAGCGCTGTAACGCCATACACCTTCACGCAGCAAGTTGCTCAGCGTGGCGTAGGGCTGGGTAAAACGCCGGACCTGGCCGTCGGCTTCGGTCAGGACAATTTCCAGCTCGCCGCTGCCGCCAGCGGTACTGAGGTCATCGATCTCGTAGGGCCCGGGGCTGACGTAGGTGGAATAAATCGGATAGCCGTTCTGTAGCACCTCAAGCTTGGCGCGGGTTTGCGCCACGCCGCGAATGATCGGTGCATAACCCTGTAGGGCGTCGGGCAACATGCCCAGGTCCGTGGCGATGACCATGCCCTTGATCGGCAGACTCCGGAACACGTCTCCAGAGGTAAAGGCTTCGCCCAAGGTCAGGTTTGCCCGGGTACCGGGCAGGTCGCGTTGAACATAGGTATAAGCACGGGCCCATTCGCGTTTGCCTTCCGGGTTTTGGCGCAGGGACTGGTTGCTGCGCCAGCGCCAGGCGCCGAGATTGACGCCACTGTTCAGGTACAGGTCATCGCTGGTGTTGGCGCCGCTGTAGCGACTCGTGCCTTGTTGTGCCGACAACTGGTAGTTAATGAACGCTGCATTGATACCCGCGTCCCAACGCGCAGGGTCGACGTAACCGACGACGTCACGACGCATGGCAATCTGCGGAATCGACAGTGCGAGCGAAAGCCTACTGGTATCGAAATCGATTTCAGCGCTCGGAATCAGCGTGGGCAGATCGACACACGCGGCCTGTAGACCCTCGGGGTTGGCGACGCTGTCGAGGCGTACGCCGATGTGTTCCAGCAGTTCGCGTGACAAGCACGGTAACAATTGTTCGCCATCAGGGCTGAGGTTGAAGTCTATTTCTCTCTGATCGAAAAAGCTCAGGTTGACCAGGATCTCCACCCGGTAGCGACCGGCTACAAGGTTAAGGTTCTTGGCCAGGGTACTGAGGGCGAGCGCGCCAGCGTTGGCGTCCTGGACACCGTCCTGACGCATGAATCCGGATTGGAACTCAATCGATTGCGTTGCCAGCACGGTGGGGGCCTTTAACAGGACAACACCGCTGCTGCCGATCACAAACAAATGAGCCAGGCGCAGGCGACCAGGCAGACGCCATCGTCTGGGTGAAGAAGTCATGGGTATATTCCAGACAGTGCAACTACAGAAGGGTTAGAGGACTAGCTGGACCGGTGCGAGCAGGGGCGGAGTGATCGCGCCGTAGTCGTTGATCGCCGAAAAAGTCACCTGCAGGCCGGGGCTGGGTTTAATGCCATTCAATTCATACCCCTGGCTGGAAAGCGGCGAGGCCATGGCCGGGCCTTGGAGCTGCACGCTCTGACCGTTGCCGGAGACCTCTATTCGGGCAAAGGACACATGGAAGGGGGTCGGATTGTCCACGTGCAGATGCGTTTTGCCGTTGACGTTCTTGATCGACCACTGCAGGTCTTTCAGGCGTACAACCGGGCTGTCCTTGAGCTGGCTGGGGCGATAAAACAACTTGAGCCGTGTGCGCAGTGCGATGTTAAGGACATTGCTTTCTTTGGTTTCAGCCTGTGGGATTTCCTGGACGTTGAAATAGAAAAGCGATTCACGATCCGTCGGCAATTCATTCGGTAGCCCATTGATCTGCACCTGCTGTTCCTTGCCTGGGTTTAGCCGGAACAGGGGAGGGGAAGGGATAAATGGCACGGCCGTCGTGGTGTCATCGCTGGCGGTGTTAACCCAGGTTTGTACGGCGTAGGTTTTACTGCTGGGGTTGGTGACAATCAGCGAGACACTGCGTTTGTCGCTCTCGAACACTACTCGGGTGCCGCTGATTGTCAGGGCAGCCTGGCTGGCCGGTATCTGAAGGGTCAGCATTAACGTGGCCGCGCAGGCGAGAAGGGTGGGCCAGGGAATGGCCGATGGTCTGTTTAAGCCGGACATGTACGAATACCTTTGACCGGCGCGTGAGAACTCGCGCACCGGCTGTATCTAGGGTGCCCGATGGGTCTGGCGCGGATCGCGTCCTGACCCAAGGGGCGGGCTGATATCAGTTGAGGGCGACGACGAAGGCCACGTCGGCTTCGGCTGATCCAGGCGTGACTGCCGCAGCAGTGGACCTGTAGTAAACGTCGAAGCGCATATCGGTCGGGTTGGTATCGCTCAGGGCGTACTCGGCGGACTCCGAACCATTGACCACATTGGCACCCGATTTGTCTTTGATGACGGCAACAACGTTTTTGGCCGCATCGTTGGTGGGTTTGAAGGCGTAGTAGTCGCCGCTTGGGTCGGCCATGCCGGTAAACGTCACTTTGGCGGTATCACCGGGCGCGATGGTGCAGCCCCCCACACCTGGGGTAACCCGCAATGAGAAGCCCTTGCCGCCATACTCCTGACCTGTTGCAGTGAAACGACTGGCTTCAATGCTGCCCATGTTCACCGCACCGGTGCCCGGAGCACCCGTTACCGGGTCAACGATTTCAATGCCGCAGGTCACAGCGGTGATCTTGCCCTGAAAGTTGATGGTCCCCGTGGTGGCAAAAGCCGACGTGGCGCCAAGGCCCAAGAGCAGGCCAAGAGGAAGGGCAAGTAAAGAGTTCTTCATGTAAACAGTCCTTTTTAATAAGAGGTATCGACACAGCCTGGAAACAAGCAGTACCGATATTCACAGGTGCATCTGTTAGGGGTTGTTGCGGTGGTATTGCGCTCTCTTGGTATAAGAGATATGCGATCGAGGAGTAAGAATGTTTCATTATGTTTGTAAGTTGCGTCCTACTCGACGCGGCAAATGGTAGTCATGTGTGCGTTTCGGTAATATAGGAAAAGTCATCAGGTGTGTAGGAAAAAAGCCACGGCTATCGTAGGAGTAGAGGCTTTTTCTAGTGAGAATTTTGTGTTGGTGACTAACGGACGGCTGTTGAGAGTAAAAGCCGTGAGGTCTTTGCAGGTGCTGTGGGGGCATTGATTTTTGCGTCGTGCAGTAGGGTGCTGTTATTTTACAGATGAGACCCTGTGAACGAGGCCCAGCCTCAAGTGCACTGCTTCAGAAGTTGCACTTGAGGCTGGGCGATTGGACAGTGAGGAGTAGTAGGTTGTGAGATGAATCTAATCAGACATGTCGAACGTTACTTGCATCATTGGCGCTGTTCACTACTGCTCTTCGCGCTGCGTCTATATAGCTACCAGGGTGGTTAGGTGCAGGCGGTGGTGCTAGTGCTGGTGCAGGTGTGGCTAGGGGCACCTGACTGTTCTTTATCTGTTGAATTGCCTGTTCCATATCGGGTATCGATAGGGCTGACGAGGCAGATGATACGGAACTTTTAGTTGTTGATGATAAAGATGTGGCAGCTTTCCCCGTAGTAATGCTTGATGTTTTGCTCGCAGGTTTTTGTTCGAACAGACGGTAATCAATCCTGTGCGCCGGTCTTGCTATTTGCCTGGTATCAGGGAATGAAATATTTGGCGCCGGAAACGATCTGGCTGTTTGCGTCGCAATGCTTTTGCTTCCTACCAACTTCAACATTCCTTTCCCCATCGCCCCAACCCCTTGTCCAATCCCTATGATCATCGATGCGGTGTCAAGGGCACTGCCTATTTGGGAAAACCATTGCTGTCTTTCAGGGTCCCGTTCCAGAAGCGCGGCCGTCTTGAATCCGGTCCCGGTGATCATGGCGCCCGTACCCAGCAACGTCACGGCTATCATAAAGGGGGTTGCTGTTCCCAGGCTGGCGACTGCGATCCCCGTGAAAACCACTGTCAGCAGCAGGCCGGTCACCAATGCACCTTTATTGACATCGAAGGCACGGTGTTCGAGCTTCCCGACGCTGTGCCCGGTCGGGTCCTGGAAGGCGATCGGGTTACCTTGGCAATACGCATACGGATTGACCCCGCCAGCCCCGAATGGGCTCAGGGAGTCCGGGCTGTGAAAGCGCATCAAGGTTGGGTTATAGGCTCGGTAACCCTGGCCCAGCAGGTACCAGCCGCTGGCTTGATCGCGGACTTCACCGTTAAAGGACAGCAGGCATTGCAGCTCGCCATCGTTATCGTCGTCGTTGCTGCTGCGTTCGCCATAAGCGCCGTAGACCGCTGTGCGCAGTCTGGTTTGTTGGCTTTCGCCGAGCACACTGTTGCTGGCGTTGGTCATCAACAGCAGGGTTTTTGTGTCGTCGTCCACCTGCTGCTGACCCAGCGGGCTGTCTCCATCGTAGAGGTACTGGATCTTAGTGCTCCCCTGAACCGTGTTGCTCAGGCGATCGCCCTCATAGAAGCGCAACGTTTCGACAGCGGCGCCTTGTTGGGTTGAGACCAAATGATTGTGCCCGTCGTAGCGATACTGGCTGGCCGGCTTACCGCTGGCCGTTTCGACATTGAGCAGACGACCCTGGCTGTCATAGTGCAGGCGCTGGCCCGACTCATCGTTGAGCATGTTGCCGTCGGCGTCATACGCGAAAATGGTGTTGGGTGGATAGTGCTCGTGGGTGTGCTTGACCTCCTGCAACTGGCAGGTGTCATCAGGCACGTTATAGATGAATCTGGCCATATCGGTTTTCTGGTCGGCGAAGGTGGTCAGGCTAAGGGTGATGTTATCCAAGGCATCGAATCGGAAGGTCTGGCTAACGATTTCATTGCCGTAGCGATCCTTGGGCAGGGTCTCGCCCGAACAGTCGTACCGTATCAGCCTCCCGCGGGTGTCATATTGAAAGTCTTCTTCAAGCAGACTTTTCTCCACTGCCTTCAAGTGCCGGCTCTGCAACTGATCGTCTACCCGCCAGGTCTGGCTTAGGGTTCGAGTTGGCTGGTTGGTCAGGCTTAAGGTACGCAGGGTTTCGCGGTTGTGTTCGTCATACGTCAGTCGGGTCTCCAGCGTGATCAGGGCTTTAAGGTCGGTGCTGATGGTTTGGCTCAGTCGTCCCAAAGTGTCGTATTCAAATCGGGCTTGCAGTTGCCCTTGATTCACCTGCTGAACCCGGCCGTATCGGTCGTGATCGTAGGTGGTGGTCAGCCCACTGACGTCCGTGCGCTGCAATTGTCGGCCCTGCAATGAGCTTACATAACAGGTGGTCCAGCTGTTACCGCCAGCGGTCCATTTATCCTCTGTGAGGTGATTGTTGCCGTCATAAACGTATGTCCGGTGGCCCAGCGTGTTCTGCGAGTCGGTCATGCGGGCGCTTTTCACGTCGTAACTGAAGCTGATGCTTTCGTCCGGTGCGACGGTGGTAATAGGCTCTTGAGTCAGGCCAAGCGCGTACTCATAGTGGATGCTGGCCTTGTGTGGCGTGATCCGCTCGCTGACCTGCAGTTGACCCGCGTTGTAGCAATACGTCTCGACTCGGGGGCCGACACGTAATTCAGTCAGGCGCTCAAGGCCGTCGAATACCTGCCCGCCCGCGTTTACTTCAGGAAATAACTGGTTCGATGGCTGAACGGTCAGCAGGGTCGCCAGTTCGGCGCTGCTATGGCCTGCATAGCTGCGTTTGACTTTGTCTTTGTCAGGCAAGGTGCTTTCGACCATTCGGTCAAACGCATCGTAGCGGTACTGGGTGCTGTGGCCGAGCGCATCGATCTCTTCGACGGCGCGACCCAATCCGTCATAGCGATACTGCTGCTTACCGATACTCAGGCCTGTGAGGGTGAACCGTTCGACGTTGTCTGGTTTTTCAAACAGGTTGAGTTGAGTCACGGTGAGGCCGTACCGCTCGGTGGACGAGCGATTGGTTTGTTGCCAACTGTTTTGGGTCGGCATGAATTGACCGTCTGAGGTTGTCCAGCCGAAAGGGTCCATCAGGCTAAAGGTCACCACCCCCTCAGGCGCGGTTTCGCTGTCTTGCTGCCCCCAGTCGTCGTAGCCAAAGGCGCGCTTGAGCGGTAAGTCCTGATCGCCCAGCCAGTCGTAATCGGTCTCGGCCAATAACTGACCGCGCGCGTCATATTCGGCGCTATAGGTTTGGCGAAACGCCCCGGCGCTCGTGGGGTTGTCGGTGTCCTGACGCTCCTCCTTGATCACTCGATTGAGGCCGTCCAAGTGGCTGCACGTCTGTACACCCTTGACGTCGGTGACGGTCTGCGACGCCGTTTGGCCCCCGAGGCCCACCAGCACGTAAGCGTAATGGCGGGTGGCGATGAAGTCGGTGTCCGGGGCCACGGTTTCATTCACTACTCGGCCCAGCGCGTCGTAGGTGTAGCGGATTTCCACGTCGCTGTCGTCGCGGTTGAGCAGTGGTTCACCGTTGAGCAGCGAGTGCTCCAGGGTGATCACCTTGTGCACGCTGTCGAAGCTGCTGCTCAGGGTTTGCGTGGTCTTGAGCACGGTTTCGCTGGCACGGCCGGTGCCGGCCTTGCCGGCGGTTTTTTCATAGACGAAGTCGGTCGAGGTACTGTGTTCGGCATAGGTCAATGCGTTATGCAAGGTCAGGGTCACTTTGCGCTGACGCCCGTGTCGAAGGGCATCCCCTGGCACGTCGAAATAGCTGTAAGCGGTCGTTTGCATCAGCTGCTCGCCGCTGTCCTCGATCTGCTGCAGGGTTTCGTCCTTGATCACCAACCAGCTGTTCACTCCGCCGGTGACCGACGCCATGGCCTGATAGCGATAGCGGGTACACAGCGTCGGTGCCGGGCTGTCAACGTCCGCCGGTGCCGGGGTCACGGTCTGTGTTTTCAACTGGCGCACGAACCCTTCCGGGTCGACCGGGCACAGCCCTGGCTCGCCAGCCGCCGGGTAATAGCGGTTGGTTTCGGTGATCCCGTTGGCCTGGACCTCTTGGGTCAGGTTGCCATAGAGGTCGTACTCGCTGCTGACCGTTTCCCGGCGAACGAGGTTGGGGTTGTCGAGGCTTGACCAACTGTTGGTGACGGTTTTGGGCAACTGGCAGTAAACGGGTTGGTTGGCGAAGTCGACGCCGTCATTGGCGTAATACACCGTGACGACCCTTTTTACGTTTTTGTTCTGGGTGGTGGTTTCTTCGGTCAGCAGGTGGAAGCGGTTGAAGCTGCGTTCGACCGTGCGCACCGCCAGGCCTGCCACGTACAGGCTTTCGGTGGTGCCATACACATAGGCGCCGGTGATCTTGTAGAGGTTGTCCAGGCCGTTGTCTTCCCAAATCAGCCCGGAAGCGTTGTAGCCCAGGAAGTTCTTGCTGTTGTCGGTGCCGTTGCCACGGTAGGTGTACCGCGCCTCGATTGTCGGCTGGCCAGCGCCTGGGTAGGTCGTGTGATCGGTCACCCGACGCAGCGCCGGGCGTGCATCGAGGCCGGGGAATGCATGCCCGGCATCGTTGTACGCCACGGTTTCGCGGCCCCCTACCGGGTTCCACACCTGCTTGATACAGGTCAGGCCATTGAGGGGGATGTAGTCGAAGCGCCAACAGGCGTTCTCAGCGGTCGGCAGGGTGATCTGGCCGACCTTATAGTCATCCTCGACCAGCGACAGGGTGAAAAGCACCGACAACTCGTCGGGGGGTACTGGTACATCGGGGTGCAGCCGCACCACGACCGAACGGGCTGAGCGGGTGATGGTCAACAGCCTGCGCTGGGCATCGCTGACGGAGACGAGCATTTGATGGTCGCCGAAGTAGTCGTAGCTCAACCTGACCTTGCGCCCGTCGGGAGAGTGGATTTCATGCGGCAGGGCAATGCGGTTGGTAGAGCTGCCGCCAAGCTGAAGGATCTCGACCAGACCGGACTTGTGCACGACCTTATAGCGGCCGCCGCCGAGGTCGTGGAAGTGGAAGCTGTCGAGTTTTTTCTCCTTCATGAGGAGCTGGTTGTCGACGCTGCTGGTGCCGGTGACCTTGAAGGTCTCGCCGGTACTCAGGGACAGGATCTGGTCATGCGGGGTGTACTGCGACAGTTGCAGGTTCCAGCCCAGACCAAAGCCAGTGTCGAGGGTATTGAGCGGGCTGAAGGTCAGCGCCAGGGGGATGACCGGGCCGGCGAGGTCATCGGTCTTGAGTTCGGGCAGGCTGATCGACACCGTGTACAAGCCTGTGCGTGGATCGACTCCGCTTTGCAGGAAGCTCATGAAGTTGAAGGCGTTGGAATGAATGGAACTGGAGGCGGCCATGATCATGAACCTCGTGTGGGACATTAATGCGCGATAGACCCCACCGTGCACAGTAATAACCTGTGCACGGTGCGAACAAGGGTACTTATAAAACGGCCAGCAGTAGGGTATTACGGCTGTCTACCACCGCCATAGGCGCAAAACCAATACTCAATCGATGAAAATTACCGTTTTTATCCAGTAGCTTCAATAGCAAAGGTATCTCAAGCTGGCTATCACTCCAATACCTGACATCATCGGTCCGAAACAGCCCTATCATTAACTGTCCCTCCCCCACGACTTCCGTTGCTATAATATTGTAATCCAGCGGATGATTATAAGGTGTAACGACCGGCGACATTCTCTCGTCGTAGCACATTGTTTTTTCGTCACCCTTCACTTTTTCATCATTAAAGATATAACCTGTATAAGTGAACATGAGTTCATTCTGAAAACGACTTTCCCATTGCACGACCGACTGATTGCCCTCAAGTTCCAGCCTGACAAACCTCACCGCCCGGCCATCCACGCCCCTATAATCCAGGGACCAATAGTCCGTGGTGCGCGGGTAGTAATCGTAATCATCCTGCCCTGGCGGGTTCTTACCACCGCCGGCTACGCGTTTGGGTTTAAAGTCATAGTGCGCTGGAGTAAACGAAGGAACAACCAAGGGCACAAGTTCAATAGTGTAAGGCGGCAGATTGCTCTTTTCATTCGAATTATGTTGCCCAAAATCAGCGGCGATAAAGCGCGCATTGAATATCTCCGGGTCGGCCGCGCGCGTGTGAACATACACCCGGCGCCGGCTAATCCCGTTGAGTATTTCAAAGGATTTTTCATCGACAGCCTGCGTAACACTGTCACTCCGGTTAAAGCGATTAGCGTCGTTACTGACGGCCCACTGGCCATCCGCATCGGCCTCGATGCCCTCCTGGCCGCTATTCAGATATTTCAGATTCTGCCCTGAGGTCCGGTGGACAATTGTCAGGCTACTGAGTTCCTCCTCGGTGAGGGGATAATCCTTACCATTGACCGGCTCTGTCTCGATCTCGACATCTATTGCGATCTGCTGATAACCATTGGCAAACGCCCTGGTATTGCCTGAGGGGGCCGTCAGTTTGAAATTAACCAGCTTGTCCCAAGAGGGTTCGGCAGCAAAATCTGATAACTGGATAATGCTATAGCCTGTATAAAAGGAAATGCCTTCAAACACGATGTCGCAGGCCACGACACTGACGGGGGTAGTGAGGTGTGCTGGCGCAGTAAACAGCCCCGCAGCATTGACATTACCTTCACCACTAACAATGCGCCACTGCTCCTCGATACCCGCTGCCAGCAAAATCCGTAGGAAGCCAGGGTGGTCTTTCCTGGCGTTTACAAACGCCCCCCAGCTGTTCGTTAGTTGGACTTCCTCTGAGTGGGAGACGCCAGACGCGTAAGGCGGTGTCACTTCAAGCGTGGGAGGTGTTTTAATCAGCAACACCGTCGATTGCACTGTTTCCCCCGTCTGAGTGTCTTGCACCTGAATACGCTGCACCGCAGCATTGTTTGGCAGGGTATCCGGCGGGGTATAAATAGCGGTGTCCACGTTGAACACCAGGCTGCCAAGCGTCGGGTCAAGCAACGACCCGCGCAAAACACCGCCACTGACCGTCGACACCTTGAGCGTGATGGGCTCCCCTCTCGGCGAACTTACGCTCACCAGCGGCGCGATGGCCACGCCTTCGTACGCGACTAACACCAGGGCCGAGGCGCTGTGCTTAATATTAGTGCCCGGATCGGTATAGCTGGCAGTGACGACGTTACGCACAGACTCCCGGCCGAGTCGTTCCTGGGTGACGCTCTTGTACACGCCCTGCACGATATCTCCTGCCGACTGTATCGTATTGATGCTGCGCACACGCCAATTGACATCAATGGCGTTGATCATCTTGCCGGCCTGAACAACGTTGAAACGCAGGTCGCTGCCCGCTTTGATAACGCTGAATAGAGGGTCCAGGGTAATGCTGGTCAGGGTGGGGTCGATATTGCCAAACGCCACTAAATCATAAGGGGAATACCTCGACTCTTCGACAAAAGCATTCTCTCCGGGGAATAACAAACTGCTCAACAGGGTCAGCGAGCCCGGCTTAACGTCCTGGATAAACTCCCGGGAGACAACCACCGACGCTGAATACAGGTCATTACCCAGCGCATCTCGATCATCCGGAATCAAGTAGGGGAAGCCACTGCTTTCAGACGGAAAAACTCCGTCGCCTGTATTGCCTTTAACTCGGATGAGCACCACCACGCCGCCTTCGCCATAGTTTGATGCCTTCACATTTTTGGCACCGGGTGCCGCTTGCGTGCGGATGTAAAAACGGGTCGGTGTCAGCGGGCTGTACCCATTGAAATCGAGCATACCCAAGTTAAACACGCGTTTATGAGCAGGCAAGGCTTTAAACCGTTCTTCGAGAAGCTTGCCGATCAATTTCTGGCCATACTCTTCATTCACCAGATTACAACTAAAATTCAATCCGTCGGAAATATCCAGAACAACCCGCCCCCGGTTGTCCACCTGCCCGAAGACCAGACTTAGATTAATGTCTATGGTCAGCGTGAAACCCTGTTGTTCGGACAGCTTGAAACTGGACAGGAGCACGGGCGGCATGCCGACAGCGTCTTGCGAAAGCGTGTAACTGCCGGACGCGACATACAGGGTCAGCCGGGCCCTTGAATTATCGAGGGATGCCGTTTCAAACGACAGCAGTGGTTTGGTCAAGAAAATCGAATCCAGATCAGCCCATGCCGTCTTTTCCTCGGTCAAATAAACGCGTCCGCTAAACGCAGGTAAAAAACTGAGCTCATTGAATCCTGCGACAAACTGTTGTTGCAGCAAATAATTAAGGCGCGCACGGTTAAATACGCAAATAGCGCCCCAGCCATACGTCACCGAACCGCCCGCCATCAGGGTTAATAGTTCGTCTCGTGAGTTTGCCATGATGATTCTCCAATACGTTAATTTTCCGAAAGGATGTTTTTTATATCACCTACGGGGCTTCGAAGGTTTTCAGCACACTGGCAAACTCTGTCAACGGCAACGGTAGAATTAAAAACCCTTCAAATTTTCCTAACCCCATATCTGTGTAATCGAGCAATGCCGTGATGACTGAAAAATGCTCGGGAGCGTCTGGGTCCACGGTGTAAATACCCGTGACCTCATCGATAACACCTGCGCCTTCCAACAACGTCCATGTAATATTTTTATTTATCACACCATTGATCGACCCTTGCAGTTTAAGCTGCTCCGCCGGCAAGCTTGCACTGGTGTCGATGCTGATACTGACACCGATACTTGTATGCAAAACCAGCACATAGCTGGACTGGCTTTTGCCGGTCAACAGATTGGTGACCACCACCTCTTCGACAACGAACCCGGCGCCCACGGCTTTAGGCATGGCGAGATAGTCGTGCCCCCTCCTGGGCTCGCCATTGGAAACTAATTCTCCTTTCTTGTTGGGATCTTTCAACCGCCACTGTAACGTGCCCGATCCCAGCGTCCCCGCCCACAACTGACGGTGCTGGCGCGCACCGGGTAAGGACGAATCATAAGCATCGCAGACCTGAATCACTGGGTTGACCGTAATGTCCCTGACGACAACCGACACCAACGCTGAACTGGAATAGCCATTTGCACCTGTCGCCGTTACTTTGACACGAATGTAAGCGCCCTTGATTTTTTCGGCAGAGGGCGCTGTATATTTTCCAGCGTTATCAATCTGCCCCTCATCGCCGGACCCACCGGGAATATGGTCCACTTTCCATGTTAAATCGCGTGTGACCGGGACCGTTAAGAAGGAGTGGGTGGCGCCATGTCCCACGATCACTTCAAGGGGACTAATAACAAAGGAGGCGACAGCGGGACTGACCTTGCCAAAAAGAACTGCATCACGAGGAATATGTAACGACTTAAATTCAAGCGCATTACCAAACGGTATGCGAACATCGCCCATTATTGAGCTTTTAACACTGTCACTGTCATAAAATTCATCACCTATATTGTAAAGAAACTTGGTAGCGCCTTCTATAATATAGTACTGCGACACTTCTATCAGGTTCTGCTGATAGCTCCCACCCACCCCCGCCGGCATAGCCACGTTACAAGACATAATGAGGTATTCCGGACTCAACATGAAATAGGGTTCCGTCCCGGGCGAAGCCCCGTCAGTAAGGATATATTCCCTGTGTATATCAAACTGATAGCTCGCAACAAAAGTGGAACTTGTATTGTTTAACCGATTTTTGAACGTGCCAGAAAAACTTCCTGCGCACTGCCATTTCAACCCGACATTCGCCTGTGTGAAATCAGCAATGATTGGCAGGGGCGTACCCGCCAAATTGATCGTAAAAGCATCGGCGTCCACGTCCCATGGGGGCGGGTAGCTACCTCCGTAGTCAAAATACCCACTGGGAACGGTATAAGAGCCTAACGTGGCTTGGATCGTGGTTAATTTATTACCCTCGAAGGTCTCCTTGAAAGCAGCCCCGACCCTCTCAAAAGCCGCGATAAGGCCTCGAGTGAATAGCGCTCGACCCAACATTTTACTGCTCAGTAGCGCGGTGGCCGAATACTCCTCCACGGCATCATCAGGAATCAGGTATTTAAACGTGGACGGGTCAGGGTAGCCTCCCGAATCCCCCTTCTCCATCGCCACAAACAAGACGACCGCGCCCTGACCGAACTCAGAAGACAGTGGGTTACGGGCCGCTGCACCACTGGATTGGGTTCGAATTGCAAACCGCTGAGGGATCATATATTTATCACCCCCCTCCTGCAGAGTGGTTAGCACATAGATGCGCTTTTCGGCAGGAACCTCCTCAAATTTTTTTCTAAACAGCGCACCCAGCTTTTCCTGCATGAATTCAGTGTCGGCGTAAGTCAGCCTGAACTCTCCGCCTTTTGCTAAATCCAGAATGGCGTTTTTACTTGAGTCGACAGTCCCAGGCGCTTCAGACAAGCTAATGACCAGCTCTAGGGTGGGCGCATCAAGCGGGTCTGTTGAATCCACCCGTATAGCACGCCCAATACCGAGGTTTGTCTCGATCGTCACTTGTGTTCCACCGACCACCCGCATAGACAACGCAGCCTTTGAGTCTAAAAGGTTGGCGTTTTCAAAAGACAATCTCGGGTAATCCAAGGTAAAGTCATAGAGGTATTCCGTTTGAGTGGGTACCGTCGATACACTGTCGGTGATCGGCGGAAAGTAGGATTCACTGTTGAACCGATCTATATACCCCTGAATCAGCACCAGATTTAACTTGCTTCGATCAATCACAACGACGGAGTCCCATCCCTGCGTGCGGGACTCGAGAGCCAGCCAGGCAAGTAGATTTTCTTTTGAATTACCGGCCATTACATCACACTCCCAGCATATTAATTAATAGTGAGAAACGCCCCATCAAACTTAACGACTTAACGCATACCAAACCCGCTGTCACGCCCTCTCCTAATCCCTCACCGTGAGAGGAGCAGTGGGAAACGTTGTTTGCGAATTACCCTCATCAAAACTGACACTGACCTCTATCTTCAGCTCTGCGCCAGCCCCCAGTTTTTGCAGATACTCGAGACTTAACTTTGCCTCGACTTTGCCTGCGGTCAGGTGCGCCGCAGTTATCAGGAAATTTTCAAGCAAATAGATGTTCGTCGAACTTTTGGCCTGGACAGTGAGCAACTGACCAGGCGCCATGAATATCCATCGTACCAACGTAAAATCCGCGCCGGTCACTGGCACTTTGTTCAGTGGCAGATTGTTGAGGGACGCCTGCTCGCATTGAATCGTACTAAACCGTCCTTGCGGTACGGTAATCACGCGCAGGTCAAAGGGCTTGGAGGTTGCGGCGGCTTCGTCAGGTCGCGTCACCTGGTAAAACACGTTGAGGCGCTTGCCCATATTCGCCGGGACGGCGGCAGGATCAATAACGAATGTGCGCCGATCATTTGCTTGAGGTTCGGTCACGATGGAGTGACCGGTGGTGCCATAACCATCCCAATGGACCTGGACCTTATCGTCATCACCTAACAGCACTTCCTGCGGAATTTTGATATTGCCCCCCCCCCCTTGCAAGTCCCTCCGCTTCGATAAAGCCTTGGCTAGGGCCGGGCGCTTCTTCCTGGGCCCCGACAACTATCGGGGCTTCGGGTCGCCAGGACGCACGAACGTCCAGTTCCCGTCGCTCGGAGGACTCGGCAACGCCGGGCCGCGCATACTGATACTCCAGTGTTACCTTTTTGCCGAGATTGTCCTGCAGCCATTTTTGCTCGACGGTGAAAGAGAGTTTCCCACTGTCAATCATCAGTTGATCGACCTGCAGAGACGCCACCACGCTGGTACTCGCGAGCGGCCCCATGGCATACAACAACACATAATCCCCGGCTTGAATGCCCGTATACGCATCCGCCAGCAGCACGAGGCCTTCCGGGAAAAGCTCGGGGTCAATTGAACTGCCGCTGTGATTCTCGATGCCGATTGCGGGCAAGCGAACTTGCGATGGTTTGACGATGTTGATCGTCTGCAGTGGCGAATCAGCCGGGTTGTCTGGAGGGGTGGCGTAGGTGATGCTGTAGCTCATCTGCGCACTGCCACCGCTGATAAAGTCGACATATGTTCTTTCCAGGTTCCAGATCATCACCCTTGCAAGCTCGCCGACTTTTAGGATTTTCGTATTGGTGTAAGGCGAATCTTCATCACCGTCATCATAAAAACCCTGCCACGTGATCGTGACCTTATCGCCAACAGCCATGCGCGGATAAGGTGGAATGACGAGTGTGAATGCCCCGCTACTCGGTGGCGCAGCAGGGTCCAGGGCCAGAGCATGAGACTCTCTTAGTTGCACGACAGGGAGAGAATTATCCATACGATGAACTCCATGCATACATTTAAAATGCGGTCGCCAACCATCAGTTGCCAACAGCAGCATGACGTGACGTTGGCTTAGGTGTACGCCTGATCAATAACGTTGCCAACCTAGCAGAACTACTAGGTTGGCAAAGGTCAGCCCAGTGTTATTTTTACCGAACGTATTATTCAGGTACAGGGCACTGGAGTAATAACAAGACATCCCCCTTCACCACCGTGTACGGATTATTAATTATCATGCTACTCGGAAACTTCGGGCACGCGCTGGCCGACAGCACCTATAAAGCAGCCACTGAAGCCGGGCAAGAAGCTGAGCTCGTTGAACCCCGCAACAAATTGCTGCTGTAAAAACCGATTAAGTCGAACGCGACTTAATACAGAAATGGCACCCCTGCCATGAGCAACCGAGCCGGACGCCATCACTGCTGCTGCGAGCTTTATTTATTTTCACATGGCCTATGAAGGGCAGAGAATTCTTGCAACGGCAATGGCTGAATCATATAACCGACAAAGGTTCCAAGCACAGGATGCTTCACCGTTGCAGTGATGATCGCAAAAGGGTATTGACCGTCCACCTCTTCGGTAAATACATCGGCGTCAGGTGCAACAGTCCCCGACCCCATTAGTACCTCCCATTTACACCCTTCATACAGGATCCCATTAATACTGCCCTGCAACTTTATTTGCCCTGCCGGCAGGCCTACGTTCGCATCAACGCTGACAACGATTCCCATGTTTTTGTTAACAATCAGCACATAGGCCGACTGGCTTTTGTTCGTCAGCTTATTGGTCACCTTGATCTCCTCAAGCACCAAAGGATTTTCTACGTTTTGAGGACCGGCTTTATACGTATGACCGTTTCTCGTATGTCCATTGGGCGTTAACGTACTCCCTGGTTGGGCGCCTGCCAACCGCCAGTCTAACGCTCCACCCCCTAACGTCCCGGCCGTCAGATCGCGTGAAGCACCAAAATCGCACGCTTGAATAATAGGGTTGACCGTAATATCCCTGACGACAACGGAAAGCAATGCAACACTTGAATAGCCCTTGGGGTCAGTGGCTTTGACTCTGACACGAACGTACAGACCTTTGATGTTCTCGGATGTCGGCGCCGTATATACCCCACCCGCGGTAATATCCCCCACGTTATTGATGCCTGTTGCAATCGACTCCACCGTCCACCGCAAGTTACTGACCACGGGGACCGTGGTGAATGCATAGGATGCACCGTGCCCAATAATCACTTCGATAGGCGTGATTTCAAAAGCGGTCGTGGCGGGACTGACAGTACCGAACATGACAACATCTAAAGGCACCTTGACATCCAGAAAATCCAAACCCTGGTCGAGCGGCAATTGAATACTTTCCCTGAAAGAAGCTTCGAGTTCCTCGTTCGATGAATAAAACGAAAAAACTGGCGCCATCAGCGCGCTGGCTGCCTCAAGCGCATGGGGAAGTATAAGATCGCCAAAGCCAGGCCACGATTGCGCAGCTCCCAAAAGGCCTGCCACACTGCCACTGGTCGACGGCTCGCCAACCAATGTAAGCCCCGAACGCCCTTCTACAAAAACACACAAACCGCTGGTACAACTCAGACGAAGGTTAGCCCCCCCCAAGTAATCATCAATCGCCTCCCAATAGTTGCCTAACACAACCGAGTTCCCCCGCGCTTCATTAATCGCTACTGCCATATAGTTATATATAAAAGTAGCCCCAAAACTCTGAGAGGGTATGGAAATACCATCGTGTTTGAACGTCCATGAAGGACCGGAGAGCACCCCGGGAGGTGTTTTAATAACCCCTTCCGACAAGCGAAACATTATTGTGTCCGATTCCCGCGACTGAACGACCGATAGCCCGTGCTCACGAGCAAGCTTAGAAAAAGCCGGACCTACCATTGAGCTACCGACCAGAGATGCATTAAAGACCACTGTCGCCGAGTACTCCCTTCTTGTATCGTCTGGAATCAAATATCTAAAATCAGAACCTGTACCTGGAAAGCTGCCTGCCTGGCCACCTTCCATCGTCAAAAACATGACCACCGCGCCATTACCGTACTCATCCGATGTTCGGTTACGGGCTGCGGGACCACTTGCCTGAGTTCTAACATCGAATTTTACCGGACGCATGTACTCATTTGAACCGGGCGCCAGTGTACTCAGCGGAAAAAGGCGCTGTTCTGGAGTGAGCTTGTCGAACTCACTCTGCATCAAATCCCCCAGCTTTATCTGCATAAATTCACTGGTTGAATAGTCCACCCTGATATCACCTCCCTTTGCCAAATCCAGCAGCACTCTTCCGTCCTTGTCAACATCGCCCGTCACGTCTGACAAGTTTAGTTTCATGCTCACGATTGGCCCATCGAGTGGATCTGCCACGTCCACCTTTATCGCTTGCCCCATCCCCAGCTTCATCTCCATGGTGACCAACATGCCGCCTACTACGCGCAGGGTTAGATCAGCAGTGGAGTCGTGCAGATCCGCGCGTTCAAATGACAACCGTGGATAATCCAACGTATAGTTGTACAGATGCTCCCTTTGCGTGGGGACCACCTGCTTACTTGCAGTAATGGGTGGCATGTAAGAAGTGCTGTTGAATCGACTGATGTACTCTTGAATCAAAAAGCGATTCAGCTTACTGCGATCCAGTACCAGAATCGCGTCCCAGCCCAAGAGTCGAGATTTTTCTGCAAGCCAACTGACCAAGCTTTCCAGTGAATTCCCAGACATTACACAGCCCTCTTTTCAGTGGCATCCTAATTGCTCGCCACGCTCAAAGTGCATAGCGTGCAGATTCATCATTCATTTTTTTCTTCTGCGCTTTCGGTGCTGGCCACCTCAATCCCTCACCGGGAGAGAATTATCCATACGATGAACTCCATGCACACATTCAAAACGCGGTCGTCAGCCATCAGTTGCCAAGGCCTGCATGACGTGACGTTGGCCTAGGTGTACGCCTGATCAATAACGTTGCCTACCTAGCAAAACTGCTAGGTAGGCAAATTCCAGACCGGTGTTATCGTTTATCAAACAGCATTATTTATTTCGGCATGTGAGGGGTGCATCACAATGAATTTACTAAAAATAACGATGTGCGGATTATTGGTTGCTACCGGCTTAATCTTCGTGGGGTGTGCACTGGCGGAAACATCGACCAACGTTCAAAACGATGGAACCATCGCTTTATACTTTAGAGATGGGTCGATACAGTGCAGCTTCCCATCAACCTCCAGAAAAGAGCGATTTCCAGAAGAGCCAAGGCAAGGCAGCAGTTTTCCATGCAAACATTTGAGTAGCGGCGGTTACTTTACTATGAGCAACTTTCCTTCGGCCACGAGAATCTGGCTTGTTAAAGGCCGTCCAGACACAGGTCAACTCGAGTCGAGTCCAAAAAGATGCGGACTTGACTCTTTCAGTGCATTTAGCTGGTATGAATTGTTGACTATAAAAAATCCCACTTCCACTCCCGACAAAATCAATACTCTAGATCTCAAGACACTTTCTCCTGGACAGGTTATTACACCCGGACTTAGGTTTATAAAACGAGAGGTACTCGGAACCTCCGCCGACCCTGATGGAATCAACTGTTTAATTATTGAAGCTTCGCCATGACTCAGCAACCTCCTGAACTTGCGCATAAAAATTTGCGCTTACGCTTACAAAAAAAAGGTACTCACCATGACTCCTCTTAAAGCTTTGCTCGGGTGGCTGATACTTGCAACTCACTTATCCTATGTTGACCTCAGCATGGCAGCCACTACCAACACATTGGCACCTGGCGATCAACCCAAGTTAACACTGGAGGGCGCCAACGGACAAAACCATTGCACCCTTGACTTCAAGACCGGCACTTATGTGTTCAAAAGCAACAATCACTGCAGAAACGACCAGGCCATAGGACTTGAACTTGAACACGTCCCTTCCGCCTCCAATATCTGGTTGTATGACGATTACACCTGCAACCATCACGACACTGGTAATTATTTCTGGGTGGCACTGCGAATCATAAAAAATGACACCTCTACGCTCGAGCCCATTGACCTGGATAAGTTTGCCAGCGCACCTATCGACTCGATCATCGTACCGGGCGTTCAACTGAAGGGCCGCTACGTAAAATCGAACGAATCCATGAAAAAAAGAACCTCGTGCGTGAGAATTGAAGTTGATGCACCGCCGCCTGTTTTCCCCTGAGTATTTTAACGCACCGTCTTTTTAGAATGTCCCACACGAGGTTCATGATCATGGCCGCCTCCAGTTCCATTCATTCCAACGCCTTCAACTTCATGAGCTTCCTGCAAAGCGGAGTCGATCCACGCACAGGCTTGTACACGGTGTCGATCAGCCTGCCCGAACTCAAGACCGATGACCTCGCCGGCCCGGTCATCCCCCTGGCGCTGACCTTCAGCCCGCTCAATACCCTCGACACTGGCTTTGGTCTGGGCTGGAACCTGCAACTGTCGCAGTACACCCCGCATGACCAGATCCTGTCCCTGAGTACCGGCGAGACCTTCAAGGTCACCGGCACCAGCAGCGTCGACAACCAGCTCCTCATGAAGGAGAAAAAACTCGACAGCTTCCACTTCCACGACCTCGGCGGCGGCCGCTATAAGGTCGTGCACAAGTCCGGTCTGGTCGAGATCCTTCAGCTTGGCGGCAGCTCTACCAACCGCATTGCCCTGCCGCATGAAATCCACTCTCCCGACGGGCGCAAGGTCAGGTTGAGCTACGACTACTTCGGCGACCATCAAATGCTCGTCTCCGTCAGCGATGCCCAGCGCAGGCTGTTGACCATCACCCGCTCAGCCCGTTCGGTCGTGGTGCGGCTGCACCCCGATGTACCAGTACCCCCCGACGAGTTGTCGGTGCTTTTCACCCTGTCGCTGGTCGAGGATGACTATAAGGTCGGCCAGATCACCCTGCCGACCGCTGAGAACGCCTGTTGGCGCTTCGACTACATCCCCCTCAATGGCCTGACCTGTATCAAGCAGGTGTGGAACCCGGTAGGGGGCCGCGAAACCGTGGCGTACAACGATGCCGGGCATGCATTCCCCGGCCTCGATGCACGCCCGGCGCTGCGTCGGGTGACCGATCACACGACCTACCCAGGCGCTGGCCAGCCGACAATCGAGGCGCGGTACACCTACCGTGGCAACGGCACCGACAACAGCAAGAACTTCCTGGGCTACAACGCTTCCGGGCTGATTTGGGAAGACAACGGCCTGGACAACCTCTACAAGATCACCGGCGCCTATGTGTATGGCACCACCGAAAGCCTGTACGTGGCAGGCCTGGCGGTGCGCACGGTCGAACGCAGCTTCAACCGCTTCCACCTGCTGACCGAAGAAACCACCACCCAGAACAAAAACGTAAAAAGGGTCGTCACGGTGTATTACGCCAATGACGGCGTCGACTTCGCCAACCAACCCGTTTACTGCCAGTTGCCCAAAACCGTCACCAACAGTTGGTCAAGCCTCGACAACCCCAACCTCGTTCGCCGGGAAACGGTCAGCAGCGAGTACGACCTCTATGGCAACCTGACCCAAGAGGTCCAGGCCAACGGGATCACCGAAACCAACCGCTATTACCCGGCGGCTGGCGAGCCAGGGCTGTGCCCGGTCGACCCGGAAGGGTTCGTGCGCCAGTTGAAAACACAGACCGTGACCCCGGCACCGGCGGACGTTGACAGCCCGGCACCGACGCTGTGTACCCGCTATCGCTATCAGGCCATGGCGTCGGTCACCGGCGGAGTGAACAGCTGGTTGGTGATCAAGGACGAAACCCTGCAGCAGATCGAGGACAGCGGCGAGCAGCTGATGCAAACGACCGCTTACAGCTATTTCGACGTGCCAGGGGATGCCCTTCGACACGGGCGTCAGCGCAAAGTGACCCTGACCTTGCATAACGCATTGACCTATGCCGAACACAGTACCTCGACCGACTTCGTCTATGAAAAAACCGCCGGCAAGGCCGGCACCGGCCGTGCCAGCGAAACCGTGCTCAAGACCACGCAAACCCTGAGCAGCAGCTTCGACAGCGTGCACAAGGTGATCACCCTGGAGCACTCGCTGCTCAACGGTGAACCACTGCTCAACCGCGACGACAGCGACGTGGAAATCCGCTACACCTACGACGCGCTGGGCCGAGTAGTGAATGAAACCGTGGCCCCGGACACCGACTTCATCGCCACCCGCCATTACGCTTACGTGCTGGTGGGCCTCGGGGGCCAAACGGCGTCGCAGACCGTCACCGACGTCAAGGGTGTACAGACGTGCAGCCACTTGGACGGCCTCAATCGAGTGATCAAGGAGGAGCGTCAGGACACCGACAACCCCACGAGCGCCGGGGCGTTTCGCCAAACCTATAGCGCCGAATATGACGCGCGCGGTCAGTTATTGGCCGAGACCGATTACGACTGGCTGGGCGATCAGGACTTACCGCTCAAGCGCGCCTTTGGCTACGACGACTGGGGGCAGCAAGACAGCGAAACCGCGCCTGAGAGGGTGGTGACCTTTAGCGAAACCGACTTGATCGGCGGCACCTCCGGCCCGATCCAGCGTAAATGGACGCAAGTCAGTCTGTCCTCCACGGAGAAGTACAACCTCACGGTGACTCAACTCAATCTGTTTGAGAAACCGGACAGCGTTGAGCGCTTCACCCGTGACGGGCAGAGCATCGGCAAGCAGCTGTACCGCTATGATGGGCTGGGGCGTACGGCTGAAGAGATCGATGCGCTCGGCCACAGCACCCAGTACCGCTACGATGCGTTTGACCGAATGGTCGAAAGCACGTTGCCTGACCAGGCCGTAGTCAAACGCGAGTATGCTCTGCACAGTGCCAAGGATTTACCGACATTGATCAGCGCCGATGATCGAGTCCTGGGCGAGCAATCCTTCGATGGGCTTGACCGGATGTACCGTTCTGTCACCGGTGGCAGAGAACAGGTATTTACGTTTGAGCCGGGGCAAGCCCAACCCAGCACGGTAACCACTGCCAGTAAGCAGGTGATTGAATACACTTACCTGCCCATGTTGGGCGAAGACCCGCTGATGCGGCGTATTCCTGCCAGCGACACCACTGCCGACTACACCTACGACCGACTCAACGCCCGACTGTTGCATTGCAAGGAGCTCGGTCAGCAACTGACCCGTGAGTATTACAGTACCGGTGAGCTGAAGAGCGAAGTGTGTACCCAAGGTGCCGACACCTTTGGCATGCAGTACAGCTACAGCCTGAGCGGACGCTTGTGTGCTTACACCGATGTGCTTGGCCAGACTCAGCTTTACGAGTACGACACCGCAGGGCGGCTGAACAAGACCACGCTCGGTCAAACTGTTTCGACCTTCAGCTATAACGCGCTGGGCCAGACCCAGAGCATAAAAACCGTGGACGGTGCGCAAAGCGTGACCATCACCCTGACGTATGACGATCAGGGTCTTGAGATGATGCGCACTTTTGATTTCGACGGTGTGGTCCAAACGCTGGCCCAGAGCTACAACGCAGTCGATGAATTGGAGACGCGGGTTCTTAAAGAAGGCACTGCCGTGCTCCGTGATGAAACCTTCGGTTACGACACCCGTGGGCGTTTGGCTAATTACACCTGCAAAGGCAGTCAGGCGCCGGTCGATCCCTATGGCAAGACCATTCTCAGCCAGTCGTTCCGGTTCGATGCACTGGATAACCTGACACTCGTACTCACCACGTTTGAGGGTGGCAGCAACCGGGCCACCTATACCTACGATGAGACGGACCCGACGCAATTGATCAAGGTCGTCAACAGCCACGACGACTACGCCCCAAAAACTATCGAACTGAATTACGACCCGGACGGCAACCTGATCGTCGACGAACAGGGTCGCACCTTGAGTTATGACGCCCTCGGTCGCTTGACGGAAGTCAGCGGTCCATCCACCCACAGCGAATACCGTTACGACCCGCTCGATAAGTTGGCCAGTCACACCAGTGACACAGGCCAGGACCAACGCTTCTACCGTGACGGGGAGTTGGTCAATCAACTTCGGGGCGAGCAGTACAGCACGTTTATCCGCGGCGGGGATTACCTGTTGGCCGAACAGCAGGGGGAAGGGGGTTAAGGCACCGACGTTGGTGCGGTGGTTGGAGGTCGATATGATTGTCCATTCAATGCAACAAAATAACCCCCTGCTCAATAGCCTTGACCAGTGCTGACCTGAGCGTTGTAACTTCGAACTTGCGCCGAATATTGCACAGGTGGAAATTCACCACCGCTTCTGATTTTCCCAGAATCCGGGACACTTCCCAGGCCGATTTGCCCAAGGCCATCCATTCCAGAGTTTCCAGCTCTTTGGCCGTCAGTTTGACCCCTGGGTTGTCCGCAACAGATGTGAGTCGCGGCAGGGCAGAAGGGACGGCAACAGTTTTGTGATCAATGTGACTCATCGCAAGCGCCTTATCCGTTAGAGGCTTGGATCACCATAGCGCGGTGGCAGGCGCCTGAAACCTGTCATATATGACAGGGGCACGTAGCGGCATTCGCCCTGCAGCGCTTTCTGTAGGAATTCAGCTTATTGATTGATAAGGGATTTCTTTTGATTAAAGGACTCAGTGTCGCTGTGAACGATTTTTAATAAACAATGACCGTTAGTCGGTTGTCGCTCGCACGACTGATGAGATTTATTCGCTTGTAAAGTTGGTGTGACACCAACCTTTACGCTTTCTTTATGCCTCTGCGGGCTTGTCGATCTCGTTCCTTTACACCCTCCCTGCGGACAATGGCTGACACGCGGCAGTTGCCGTACGACGGAGAATTTCCATGAGCGTTCTGGACGGGGTGTCACTGCTGTTGGCAGCAGGGCTGTTCATTTACTTACTGGTTGCGTTGTTACGCGCCGACCAGAACTAGGAGCAGCCATGCACAGTTATGACTATTTATTGATCGTGGCGTTCTTCGCGCTGGTGCTGCTGCCAGCGCCATGGCTGGGGCGTTTTTATTATCGGGTCATGGAGGGCGAGCGAACCTTCCTGACCCCGGTATTAGGTCCGGTCGAGCGCATTTGTTATCGCCTGTCCGGGGTTGATCCGCAGACCGAACAGAGCTGGAAAACCTACGCCTTGGCCTTACTCGCCTTCAACCTGGCGGGTTTCATCCTGTTGTTCGCGATGTTGCTGTTCCAGGGTGCTTTGCCGCTCAACCCGCAGCAACTGCCGGGGATGGAGTGGTCGCTGGCATTCAATACGGCAATGAGCTTTGTCACCAACACCAACTGGCAGAGCTACAGCGGTGAGGCCTCGCTCAGTTACTTGAGCCAGATGGTTGGCCTGACCGTGCAGAACTTCGTCAGTGCCGCCACCGGTATCGCGGTGCTGGTCGCGTTTTGCCGTGGCATCAGCCGTCGCTCGACGCAGAATCTGGGCAACTTCTGGGCCGACATGACCCGCGCCACCCTGTATGGATTACTGCCGTTGTGTCTGGTGCTGGCATTGTTCCTGGTCTGGCAGGGCGTTCCGCAAACCTTCGCTCATTACGTTGACGCGGTGACCCTGCAAGGCACTAATCAGAGCATCCCACTGGGGCCAGCGGCCAGCCAGATCGCGATCAAGCAGTTGGGCACCAACGGCGGTGGTTTCTTCGGGGTCAACTCGGCGCACCCGTTCGAGAACCCGACCGCCTGGAGCAACCTATTCGAGTTGGTGTCGATCATTTTGATTCCGGTAGCACTGGTGTTCACCTTTGGTAATTACGTTAAGGACATGCGTCAAAGCAAGGCCATCATGGCGTGCATGTTGACCCTGTTCCTGATCGGTGGCGCGACGGCGATGTGGGCCGAGTACCAGCCCAACCCGACCTTGAATATCGCGTCGGTCGAACAAACCGCACCGATGGAAGGCAAGGAAAGCCGTTTCGGTATTACCGGCACCGTCCTCTGGACCGCGACCACCACCGCTGCATCCAACGGTTCAGTCAACGCGATGCACGACAGCCTCAACCCGCTGACCGGCATGGTCGCGCTGGTCAACATGATGGTCGGCGAAGTGATCTTCGGCGGGGTGGGCGCCGGTATGTACGGCATGTTGCTCAACGTGCTGATCGCGGTGTTCCTTGCCGGATTGATGATCGGACGCACCCCTGAGTACCTGGGCAAGAAGCTACAAGCCAGGGAAGTTCAGCTACTGGTCGCGACCCTGATGGTGATGCCCATCGGTGTGTTGGTGTTCGGTGCTTTGGCCGCGAGCTTGCCGGGTCCTATGGCAGCGGTCAGCAACCCGGGTCCACATGGTTTCAGTCAGTTGCTGTACGCCTACACCTCAGCCACCGCCAACAACGGTTCGGCGTTCGCCGGGTACAGCGCGAATACCCTGTTCCATAACTTGATGCTCAGCCTGTCGATGTTCCTCGGTCGCTTTGGTTACATTCTGCCGGTGCTGGCGCTGGCGGGCAGCCTGGCGGCGAAAAAGACCGCACCCTTGGGCCTGAATAGCTTCCCGACCCATGGCACGTTGTTCGTCACCCTGTTGACGATGACCATTTTGTTGATTGGTGGCTTGAACTTCTTGCCGACATTGGCGTTGGGGCCGATTGCCGAACACCTGAGCATGGGCTTCTGAGGAACAGATCATGAATATGCGAATTCCGGTTTCAAAGAGTGTTGAGCAACAATCCGCCATCGAACAGACGGCTCATGCCAGCAAAAGCGTCGCGATCTCGGCACTGTGGCGTCCTGCGCTGGTGCAAGCGTTTATCAAACTTGACCCACGCCAGTTGCAGCGTGCGCCCGTCATGCTGGTGGTCGAGCTGACCGCCATCTTGACGACCTTTCTGTGCCTGGTGCCTGACCCTCAGGTGCCGACCTCGGTAGCGGTGCAAATCGCTATCTGGTTGTGGTTCACCGTACTGTTCGCCAACTTTGCTGAAGCGTTGGCCGAAGGTCGTGGCAAGGCCCGCGCCGATAGCCTGAAGGCCGGTAGCGAAGGCCTCAAGGCACGGCTCAAGGATGAGAGCGGCACGTTCCGCATGGTAGAAGCCAGCCGCCTGCGTAAAGGCGATGTGGTCCGCGTCGAAGTAGGCGAGATGATCCCCGGTGACGGCGAGGTCATCGAAGGTATCGCCGCTGTCAACGAGGCAGCGATTACGGGCGAATCCGCGCCAGTGATTCGTGAGTCCGGGGGTGATCGTTCTGCGGTCACCGGCAATACGCGACTGGTGTCTGACTGGTTGTTGGTGCGTATCACCGCCAACCCGGGCGAATCCACCCTGGATCGAATGATTGCACTGGTGGAAGGTGCCAAACGGCAGAAAACTCCCAACGAAATCGCCCTGGATATTCTGCTGATCGGCTTGACCCTGATCTTCTTGCTGGTGGTGGTGACGTTGCAGCCATTCGCCCACTTCGCAGGGGGTAGTTTACCGCTCGTGTTTTTGGTGGCGCTGCTGGTGACCTTGATACCGACCACCATTGGCGGCCTGTTGTCGGCCATTGGTATTGCCGGGATGGACCGTCTGGTCAGGCTCAACGTCATCGCCAAATCGGGCCGGGCGGTAGAAGCCGCCGGTGACGTGCATGTGTTGCTGTTGGACAAGACCGGCACCATCACCTTTGGCAATCGCCGTTGCACAGCCCTCCATGCCGCACCCGGTGTCACCGCCAGGGAGGCCGGCGAAGGTGCGTTGTTCGCCTCGCTGGCCGATGACACGGCGGAAGGCAAGTCGATTGTCGAGTACCTGCGTCAGCTGTACTCGATTACTGAGCCCAGCACCTCGGCGCTGACCCCGATTGCGTTCAGCGCTGAAACCAGGCTTTCCGGCGTCGACTATCAAGGCCGGGTGTACCGCAAGGGTGCGGTGGATTCGGTGCTGGCGTTCGTCGGTATGAAACGTAGCGATTTGATGCCTGCGCTGGCTCGCGAAGTCGACAAGATTGCCAAGACCGGTGGTACCCCGTTGCTGGTGTGCCTGGATGGCAAACTGCTGGGGGTGATTCACCTTAAGGACGTCGTTAAACCCGGCATCCGCGAGCGGTTCGCCGAATTGCGCACGCTGGGGATTCGCACGGTCATGGTGACAGGCGACAACCCGCTGACCGCCGCCGCGATTGCCGCCGAAGCCGGGGTCGATGACGTCCTGGCCGAAGCGACCCCAGAGAAAAAGCTGGAGCGCATTCGTCTGGAGCAGAACGACGGTCGTTTGGTGGCCATGTGTGGCGACGGTGCCAACGATGCCCCTGCCTTGGCGCAGGCTGACGTTGGCATGGCAATGAACGATGGCACTCAGGCAGCGCGTGAGGCGGCGAACATGGTCGACCTCGACAGCGACCCGACCAAGTTGCTGGATGTGGTGCAGATCGGCAAGGAATTGCTGGTGACTCGCGGCGCCTTGACCACGTTCTCCATTGCCAACGACGTGGCCAAGTATTTCGCGATCCTGCCGGCGCTGTTTGCTTCGATCTACCCGCAACTCGGGGTGCTCAACGTCATGCACCTGGTCAGCCCGCAGAGCGCCATTCTCTCGGCCATTGTCTTCAACGCGTTGATCATCGTGGTGCTGATCCCGCTGGCGTTGCGCGGTGTGCGTGTGCAGGCAGCCAGTGCGGCTCATCTGTTGCGTCGCAACTTGTTGATCTATGGGTTGGGCGGGATCGTTGTGCCGTTCGTGGGGATCAAGCTGATCGATATGCTGCTGACGGGCCTTCATCTGGTTTAAGCGAGCTATTTTCGTCGCGCTCGACAGGGCGCGATGTTCACACTGATTGAGGATTCGATGATGTCGACTGTAGTGCGTCCGGCCCTGAGCTTACTCGTTTTAATGACCTTGATCACCGGCGTGGCGTACCCGCTGGTGGTGACCGGTATTGCCCAAGTGGCATTCCCTGATCAAGCCAATGGCAGCCTATTGCACGATGCCAGTGGCAACGTGCGCGGTTCTGAACTGATCTCGCAGAATTTTACCGGTGATGGCTGGTTCCATTCGCGTCCCTCTGCCGGGGCCTTTGCCACGGTATCCAGCGGCGCCAGCAACCTGTCGCCGAGCAACCCGGCGCTCGCCGCGCGGGTCGCGGCGGACGCCGCCAATGAAGTGGTTCCCGGGCAAGGCGCGGTACCCTTGGCCTTGCTGACGACCTCGGGCAGCGGCCTGGATCCACACTTGCCGCCCGCAGCCGTGGCCTATCAGGTAGCGCGGGTTGCCGCTGCACGTAATCTGCCAACAACAACGGTGCAACGACTGGTGAATGAAAACACCTATCGCCCGTTGATCGGCCCACCTGTGGTGAACGTATTGAACTTGAATCAAACCTTGAATGAGTTACCGTCAGCGCAACTTTGATTGTTAGTTGTGGGAGCAGGCTTGCCTGCGAACCAGACGGCGCGGTCTGTCAGATACACCGCATTGCGGCTTTCGCAGTTCAAGCCTGCTCCTACAGAGGGCGGTAACCGCAACCTATGAGAGAAGAACCCATGAGTGACACCCGCCGCGCCGATGCGTTGTTAGCTGATCTGCCCAAGGAGGGACGGGGGCGGCTCAAGGTGTTTCTCGGCGCCGCACCCGGCGTGGGCAAGACCTACGCCATGCTCCAGGCGGCCCACGCACAGGTGCGCCAGGGTGTGCAGGTAGTCGCAGGCGTGGTGGAAACCCACGGTCGCGCCGAAACCGAAGCGTTGCTCAGCGGTTTGCCACAACAACCGATGGTGCGTTCGGAATACCGTGGCGTCACGCTGGAAGAAATGGACCTCGATGGTCTGCTCAAGGCCGCGCCGACACTGGTGTTGGTGGACGAGTTAGCGCATAGCAACGCCCCCGGCAGTCGTCATGCCAAGCGTTGGCAAGACATCCAGGAGTTGTTGGCGGGAGGGATCAATGTCTACACCACCGTCAACGTTCAGCACCTGGAAAGCCTCAACGATCAGGTGCGCGGCATCACCGGGGTGCAGGTTCGCGAAACCTTGCCCGACTGGGTATTGCAGGAAGCCTATGAGCTAGTACTGATCGACCTGCCGCCACGGGAATTGCTGGAGCGCCTGCGTGACGGCAAGGTCTATGTCCCGGAGCAAGCCCGGGCCGCCATCGATGCGTTTTTTACCCAGACCAACCTGACAGCATTGCGCGAGCTGGCGATGCAGACGGCGGCGGCTCAGGTCGATGACGATCTGGCCCAAGGGTATCGCCAGTTGGGTCAGGCCGCGCCCGCAGTACGCGGTAGATTGCTGGTGGGTATCGACGGTGATGCCCAGGCCGAGCGTCTGGTGCGGCATGCCAGTCGGGTGGCGCAACGTCGGCATCTGCCGTGGAGCCTGGTGCATGTCGATAACGGCCAGGTGACCGACGAACACGCACGAATGCGCCTGCAAAACGCACAGCAACTGGCAGAGCGTCTGGGGGGCGAAGTGGTGCTGCTGCGTGCGGGTGAGGTGGCAAAAACCCTGATTCAACATGCCGCCGAGCGGCGGGCAAGTCTGGTGCTGGTGGGGCAATCGCGCCCGCGTTTGCGCAGACGGCTGTTTGGCGGGGGGCTGGCGGCGCGCTTGCTGCGTGATGCTCATGGCCTGGAAATAAACGTACTCGACAGCGAGGCGCAGCGCGATAAGCCTCGCTTGCGCTCGGCCCGCGCCGTCGTCTGGTTCGATTATGGGCTGGCGCTGATTGCGACCATTATCGCCACCGGCCTGGCCTGGACGGTGTCTAGCGTATTGGCGCTGCCGAACATCTCCCTGGTGTTTCTGGCGGCAGTGTTGCTGGTAGCGGTGCGCAGCAGTCTCGGCCCGGCGCTGGCCTGTGCGGCGCTGTCGTTTTTGACCTACGACTTTCTCTTCATTCCCCCTATATTCTCGTTCAGTATTCAGCGCGAAGAAGACGTATTGACGCTGTTATTTTTTCTGTTGATGGCGGCCTTGACCGGCAACCTTGCTGCCCGGCAGCGTCGGCAGTTGCAGGCATTGCGCGATACTCAGGAGGAAACCAGCGAATTGCTCGAGCTGTCGCGCAAACTCACGGCCGCCACTGATCGTCAGGCGGTGTTGAGTGCTGCCGAGCAACATTTGAATGGCTGGAAAGAACTGCAGGTGCGCTTGCTCAATCGAGACGGACGAGACGGCTGGAAGGTCGAAGTCGGCAGTCCCTTACAGCTTTCTGAAACCGAACGTGCGGCAGCGGACTGGGCGTGGCAACACGATCAGCCTGCGGGATTGGGCACGGGCACTTTACCGCTGGGTCGTTGGTGGTGGTGGCCGCTGTCGATGGAGGAGGGGCCGCTGGCATTGCTCGGTGTATGCCCCCGTGAGGGACAGCCGTTTACTGACCAGCGTCGGCGCCTGCTGACCGCTCTCAGTCAACCGCTGGCGCAGGCGCTGGCCAGGGCGCAACTGACTGAGGAGCTTGAGGCCGCACGCCTGCACGGTGAAACCGAACAGCTGCGCAGCGCCTTGCTGGCGTCTGTGTCCCACGACTTGCGCACGCCCTTGACCGCCATGCGCGGGAGTATCGACAGCTTGCTGGCGTTGGGTGAGGCCATCCCGCTGGAAGACCGCCGCGAGTTGCTCGAAGGCACCCGTGACGAGGCAGAGCGTCTGGATCGTTATATCCAGAACTTGCTGGACATGACGCGCCTGGGCCATGGTGCGCTCAAACTGGCACGGGACTGGGTGTCCCCCGGCGATATTGTCGGCAGCGCGCTCAACCGTTTGCGCGCAGTGCTTGCGCCATTGCAGGTCAGCACGCACGTGCCGGTGGAGTTACCGCTGCTTTTCGTACACGCCGCGTTGATCGAGCAGGCGCTGGTCAACGTGCTGGAAAATGCCGCACGTTTTTCGCCGTTGCACGGCCGTTTGCAACTGGAGGCCGGCGCCAATGACAGCGAGCTATTCTTCTCGGTAAGCGATGAAGGGCCGGGGATTCCCGAAGCCGAGCGGGCGAAAATTTTCGATATGTTCTACACCGCTGCCCGTGGTGATCGGGGTGGGCAGGGTACGGGGCTGGGGTTGGCGATCTGTCAGGGCATGGTTGGCGCCCATGGCGGGAGAATCACCGTGGAGGACGGCATTGAGGGGCGGGGCACCTGTATCACCCTGCATCTACCCTTGCAGACTCAGCCTGAAGCAGAAAGGGAGCACACGCTCTGATGCCGTCTTGCGTTACGCTTATTGTTTATGATGAAACGGCAAGGCAACCATGAGCCAGACTTCGACCATCCTGTTGATCGATGATGAACCACAGATTCGCAAATTCCTGCGCATCAGCCTGGTCTCGCAAGGTTACAAAGTGCTTGAAGCCGGTACCGGTACCGAGGGCTTGAGTCAGGCAGCGTTGAATAAGCCGGACCTGCTGGTGCTTGACCTGGGCCTGCCGGACATGGACGGCCAGGACGTGCTGCGGGGGGTTCGTGAATGGTCGACGGTACCGGTACTGGTGCTGTCGGTACGCGCCAGTGAAGGGCAGAAGGTCCAGGCGTTGGACAACGGCGCCAACGACTACGTCACCAAGCCGTTCGGGATTCAGGAGTTTCTGGCGCGGGTCCGCGCATTATTGCGTCAGGCGCCCAGCGGTGAGCCACAGGACGCCGCGCTGGTATTCGGCCCTCTGACGGTGGACCTGGCCTACAGGCGGGTGTTGCTCGACGGTGTTGAAGTGGGGCTGACACGCAAGGAGTACGCGGTGCTGGCGCAACTGGCACGGTACCCAGGGCGAGTCATCACCCAGCAGCAGTTGCTCAAGGATATCTGGGGCCCGACCCATACCGAAGACAGCCACTACCTGCGCATCGTCGTCGGCCACTTACGTCAGAAACTGGCCGACGACCCGACCGATCCGCGCTTTATCGTGACGGAGGCCGGGGTGGGGTATCGGTTGCGGGAGCGTTAAATCTGCGGTGGCCGAAAGGACGCCTTCGCGAATGAATTCGCTCCCACAAATCAATCATCTGTGCAGCCTGTGTGGGAGCGAATTCATTCGCGAATGACTTCACACGGCCCCTCTAATTCAACGATTACGTTCTTGTTCATACCGATCCAGCGTGTCCCGAGCGATCTCGCGACCCAGCGCGATCAATTCGGGGGCTTTGTAGAACTCGAAGAAGCGACACACGCGTTTGGGGACGTTGATCAGGATGTCGGGCGGATAGCCCGCGATCTTGTACTGGGCCAGTGAGGTCTGCATGACTTCGAAACTCTGGTTGATCAAGTCCAGCAAAGAAGCAGGGCCGACGTTATCGATGATAAACGAGCCACTGGCGGACTTCGGTGCCGCACCGGCCCCGGTCTCTGGGGCCGCTTCAGGTTGCTGCGCTTGAGGGTCGGCGGCTTCCAGCCAAGGGTTGGGAAGCACCGCAGAGCTGGATTTGAGGCTGTCTTGCTCCAGTCGCAATACATCGAGGTCAGTCGTGGGTTCGAGCTTGCGGCGGAACGGCAGGTGCGAACCCAGCGAGTTGATCAGGTTGTCGAAACGCTTCTTCACCGCCGGTGCCCGTTCGATCACGGGCAGTTGATAGTGCTTCTGGTTGGTCGAATTGAGGTTGACCGCAACGATCAGGTCACAGTGGCTGGACACCACCGGTACGATGGGCAGGGGGTTGAGCAGGCCGCCATCGACCAGCATCCGATTGCCCTGCATGACCGGCGTGAACAGGCTCGGAATCGCTGCAGAGGCACGCATGGCTTGGTGCAAACAGCCTTCCTGGAACCAGATCTCTTGCTGATTGGTCAGGTCGGTAGCGACCGCCGTGTAAGGAATGCGCAAGTCTTCGATATTGACTTCACCGACGATGTCACGAATCTGGCCGAACACTTTTTCCCCGCGAATCGCCCCCAGGCGGAAACTGACATCCACCAGGCGCAGTACATCGAGATAATCCAGGCTCTCGATCCATTCACGGTACTCCTTGAGCTTGCCTGCCGCGTAGATACCACCCACCACCGCGCCCATTGAGCAGCCAGCGACGCAGGCTATGTCGTAACCGCGTCGCTCAAGCTCTTCAATCACCCCGATGTGCGCATACCCGCGTGCGCCCCCAGAGCCCAGCACCAGTGCTATTCGCTTGTTCATGTATTTTTTCCTGGTAGCAGTGGGTCCACCATACGCCCGAAGCGATCTGGCTGGAACTGGGTTAACCTTGCTATTGCCTGGCCTGTGGCACTTTTTGCTGCCCTGACCGTCAAAGCCCGCACAATCAATATTATTCTTTGAGGTAACACCGATGAAAGCCTGGATTTGCATACCATTGATTGCTTTGGTTCTCGCAGGTTGTGCCGGTAATAAAACCGCGTATCGCGACAGCTGCGCGACCCAAATCGACGCTGCCTGGCACGAGCTGGACCTGGCCAAGGCTGAAGGCTTTGCCGGTACTGTCAGCTACTCCAAGGCACTGTCGTTGTTGACCGGGGCGAAAACCCAGCAGCAATTCGAAGCGTTTGAAGGCTGTGCCACTAAAGCCGAGAAAGCACGCTACTACATTGGTGAGTCCCGCGCCGGTCGCTAAACGGCCTGCTAACCTTTCTACCAAAGCCATCGAGCGCTATCCGCACTCGGTGGCTTTTGTGTTTTAGGGGCTGGTTAAACAGGCCGGGCTGACCGTAAAGTGGCTACACATCTGGCATTGATTGCAGTGTTATTGCCCTGCAGTCGTCTGGAGAAGCCTTCTATGGTCAGAAAACTCGATGCGTGCCTCAACGCCGTGAATGAAGTGGTATTGGGCAAGGAAGCTCAGGTGCGTTTGGCCCTGACCTGCCTGTTGGGCGGCGGTCATTTGCTGATCGAGGACCTGCCGGGCATGGGCAAAACCACCCTTAGCCAAACCCTGGCCAAGGTGCTCGGGCTGAGCTTCCAGCGAATTCAATTCACCTCCGACCTGTTGCCCGGTGACATCTTGGGAACGTCGGTCTTTGATCGGGAAACCGGGCAGTTCACTTTCCACCCTGGGCCGATCTTCACTGAACTGGTGTTGGCTGACGAAATCAACCGGGCCACGCCCAAAAGTCAGAGTGCATTGCTCGAAGCCATGGAGGAGGGCCAGGTCACTATCGAAGGCGCGACGCGGCCATTGCCCAATCCGTTTTTTGTCATTGCCACACAAAATCCTTTCAGCCAGGGCGGTACGTTCGCCTTGCCTGAGTCGCAACTGGACCGTTTTCTTATGCGTCTGTCTTTAGGCTACCCGGCCAAGGCTGCGGAGAAAGCGTTGCTCCAGGGTGAGCCACGACGTGATGTGTTACCGCGCCTTCAAGCTATCCTCAACCATACTGAATTGGCGGCCCTGCAAGTCGAAGCCCGGCAGGTACGTGCCAGTGACGCACTGGTCGACTATGTGCTGCGATTGGTGGACGCGACTCGCAGCCAACTACAGTTCGCCTGGGGCCTGTCGCCCCGAGCGAGTCTGGCGATTTTGGCGGCCGCACGCGCCTGGGCTTTATTGATGGGTCGTGACTATGTGATCCCCGAAGATGTTCAGGCGGTGCTGCCTTCGGTGATCAGTCATCGTTTACGCGAACGTTCCGATCCCACCGGGCATGGCGGCGGAGTGTTGGCTCAATGGTTATTGCGCGAGGTGCCGGTGCTTTGATCGAACAGCTCAAACCGTTTTGGCAGCGCTGGCTGGTGCGGCGGATTCCCCCTGCATCGCGCATTGAACTGAATCACCGTCGAATCTTCATCATGCCCACCAGCACCGGGGCGATTTTCGTGCTGGTCCTGTTCCTGATGCTGTTGGTCGCGATCAACTACCAGAACAGTCTGGCCTATGGTTTGACCTTCCTTTTGTTGTCGGTGGGGGTGCTGGCAATCCTGCACACCTATCGCAACCTCAGCGGTCTGATTCTCAGTTCAGGTTCCGCCCGCTCGGTATTCGTTGGCGAGCCGTTGTTGCTGCGACTGCGTCTGGAGAGTGCCAACCACCCGCATCAGGCGATTGCAGTGGGTTGGGAGGTGAGTCAGTTGCAAGCATTTGATGTACCCGGCGCTGGGCTGGTAGAAGTGGAGGTCGGCCTGCCCGCCGTCGTGCGTGGGTGGCTGCGAGCGCCCCGGTTACGGGTTGAAAGCGCTTTTCCCCTGAGTATTTTTCGTGCCTGGAGCTGGCTTGATTTGCAGCAAGCGGTGTTGATCTACCCACGACCGTTGCCCGGTGCCATGCCGCTGCTGGTGGGGGCGCAGCCCCATGCCGAAGATCAGGGCCAGATAACGCAAGGCCCTGGCGTTGATGATTATCAAGGCCTGAAAGCGTATCAGCCGGGCGACTCACAGCGACGCCTGCACTGGAAAGCCTTTTCCCGTGGGCACGGTTTGCTGATCAAGGACTTTACCGACGTCAGCGGTCATGACCTGTGCCTGGACTTCATGGCCTTGGGCGGCGATATCGAAGAACGCTTGTCGCGCCTCTGTTACTGGGTGCTGGAGTTATCCCAGCGCCGGCAACCCTTCGCGTTGCGTCTACCCGGTTTTTTGCTGGCGGCGGGCAGCGGTGATGAGCATCGCGAAGCGTGTCTGCAAGCATTGGCATTGTTTGGCAACCGTCCATGAACCAGGGTCTGCTGATTCCGCGCACCAGCCTGATCTGGTTGTTACTGGCGCAGGCATTGGTGATGGTTCCGTATTTGGCGCATCTTCCGATCTGGATGATCGGTTTATGGCTGGGTTGTAGCCTTTGGCGGGTGCAGATCTTGCGCATGCGTGCCGAGTATCCAGGCACGCGGGTTAAATGCACGCTGTTGCTGGCGACCGCTGCCGGGGTGTTTTTCTCCAGAGGCAGCTTGATCGGGCTGGATGCAGGTGCCGCGTTGCTGATGGCGGCCTTCATTCTCAAAATGCTCGAAATGCGTACTCGCCGTGATGCGCTGGTGCTGATTTTTCTGGGCTTCTTCTGCGTGGCGGTTGGCTATTTGTTTGAGGACAGCCTGCCCTGGGCCGTCTTCACGTTGCTGCCGGTCACTACGCTGTTGGCAGCACTGATTGGTCTGCAACAGGCGGCGTTGGCCAGTAAACCAGCCAGCACCCTGAAACTGGCGCTTAAGCTGTTGCTGCAGGCTGTGCCATTGATGTTGTTGCTGTTCCTGTTTTTCCCCAGGCTGGAGCCGCTGTGGTCATTGCCGCAGCCCAACAACAAAGGCATCACCGGCTTGTCCGACACCATGGCGCCGGGTGACATAGCAGAGTTGAGCAGGTCGGCGGCGTTGGTGTTTCGTGCCAGCTTCGAAGGGCCGATACCGCCACGCAACCAGTTGTACTGGCGTGGGTTGAGCCTGGAGCAGTTCGATGGTCGACGCTGGTCACAGTCGGGCAGGGCGATGGTCAGTCAGGCGCCGGAGTGGCAAAAGCGTGGTGCCGCGCTGACCTACAGTATTGTCATGGAGCCCAGCGGGCGACCTTGGTTGCTGGCGTTGGACATCGGTGAAACCCGCCTGGCGGACGTACGCCAGATGAGCGATTTTCGCTTGCAGCGTCGGCACCCGATTGAGCAAACCTTGCTGTATGGCGTCAGCTCCTGGCCACAAGCGGTACGCGAAACGCAGCTGAACGAGGACGCACGACGCCAGAATCTACAGCTGCCACCTCGCGGCAACCCGCAGGCCCGGCAATGGGCGGCTGACTTGAACCGACGTTATCCGCACGCCGACGCATTGGTCGAAGCGATGCTGGCGTATTTCAGCGATGAGCCCTATCACTACACGCTAAAACCGCAGGAGCTGGGTACCGACAGCATCGACGACTTCCTCTTCAGCAGTCGCAGCGGCTTCTGCGCCCATTACGCTGGCGCGATGACGTTTGTCCTGCGTGCAGCGGGGATTCCGGCACGGGTAGTGGCCGGTTATCAAGGCGGAGAGCTGAACCCGGACGGCCAGTACCTGAGCGTGCGCCAGTTCGATGCCCACGCTTGGGTCGAATACTGGCAACCACTGGTCGGTTGGCGCAGTGTAGACCCCACAGCCGCCGTCGCCCCGCAGAGGATCGAGCAGGGGTTGGAGCAAGCCTTGGCAGCGGATGAACCGTTTCTCGAAAACTCGCCTTTTTCAACCCTGCGTTACCGAAACTTGCCTTGGCTCAATTCGATGCGGTTGAGTTGGGATAATCTCAACTATGGTTGGCAGCGTTGGGTGCTGGGTTATCAGGGGCAGCAGCAAGTGGTGGTGCTCAGTCGCTGGTTTTCGGGCTTTGGCGGTATGGCGTTTTTCGGCGGTGTCGCCGCTGTAATAGGGCTATTGACCCTGTGGTTGTTCAAGCCTTGGCAGCGTGAAAGTGACCCGCAACTGCGGTTGTTCAAAGCGTTTGAACGGTTATTGGCGCGGCACGGTTTGCAGCGTCGGCACGCCGAGGGTGCGCAAGATTTTTCCCGGCGAGCGGCCCTGCAGTTGCCCGCGCAAGCTGCGGTCATTGAGGCGTTCGTCGTCGAATTCGAGGCCCAGCGTTATGCCGGAAAGGCGCATTCGTTGACCCCATTACGTCGACAATTAAGGCAATTACGGCGAAGTCTGCCATGGCGATTTTCAACAATAAAAATCGAAGAGGATAAATAGCATGTCTGCACTGGTTGATCGGCTTGTCGCTCAGGTGTTAGCCCTGGAGGTAAAACTGATGGCCTGTCACGCGCGGTTGATCGCCGAGACGGACAGTGAAGCGCTGCACGACCTGCGTATCACGGTACGGCGCTTGCGCAGTCTGTTGCGCCCGTTGCGCGACTTGCCCGGCGTCGAGCAGCTCGAAGCCGCGGCCCAAGGGGTGGGTCAACAGACCACGCCGCTGCGCGACAGGGAAGTGCTGGCTGCTTGGCTGGATCAGCAGGGCATGACTCACGCGGCGCAAAAACGCAGCGATTCATTGAGCAAAGCCTATGCAACCGTCGCAACCTCTCCGGCGCTGGTTCAACTGTTTAACGTTCTGGAGGCGTTCCCCCGGTTTGTTCGCGCCTCGCAGCATCAGAAGTTGTTACGTGGCTTGCACACGCGCATCGAAAAGCGCCTGGACAAACAATGGAAGAACCTCAAGGCCGCGATGAATGATCCCGAGCATGATCGTCATCGTCTGCGCCTACTGATCAAACGCGTGCGCTATGCCGCCGAAACATACCCGGACTTCAGCCGTTCCAGCAAAAAAATCCAGGCCCACTTGAAGGCTGCGCAGGGTGAATTGGGCGACTGGCACGATCATCTGCAATGGCTGGCGCAGGCCGAGCAGGAGCACGATCTGACACCTTGCGTGGCGGGCTGGCGCCTGGGGATCGTGCGTGCCGAACGCAAAGCCGATGTGGCGCTTGAGCGTTTGGGTAAGGTGTGTTTTGGCCGTTAGGTCGAATTCAGGCCGCAGTTTGGCGTAAATGTACCCTGCGCATTGGCGCCGTGCTGGTTAAGATCCATGCAGCGTTTTTCTCCCGTTTACAGGCATGAGGTCTGCATGAGTTTTTCTGACTTGGTTGACGCCGTACGTGATAATCCCCTGTCGGTGGTCATTCCCGCTGAATGGTCGCAAGGTCGCGCCTGTTTTGGCGGGTTGATGGCTGCGTTGCAGTTCGAAGCAATGCGCGCAAAAGTCCCGGCGGATCGACCGATTCGCTCATTGGCGATCACGTTTGTCGGTCCTGCCGAGTCGGGTGTGCCGATCAGCTTCGACGTGGAAGTGTTGCGTGAAGGCAAAGCCGTCAGCCAAGTGTTGGGGCGTGCTACCCAGAACGGTCAGGTGATGACCTTGGTTCAAGGCAGCTTCGGCGCGCCCCGTGAGTCTGCGATTGCGGTCCAGGCTTTGCCTGCGCCGACCCTGAAGCCGATGGAAGACTGTCAGGAGTTGCCCTTTATCAAAGGTGTCACGCCTGAGTACCTGCGTTTTATGGCCATGCGTTGGGGCTTGGGTGGTTTGCCCTTTAGTAATACACCGTCGATGGAAATCGGTGGGTATGTGCGCATGCGCGGCGAGGTCAAAGAAGAACGCCTGACTGAAGCGCATTTATTGGCGCTGGTCGACACGTGGCCGCCTGCTTTACTTCCGCATTTGAGTAAGCCTGCGCCTGGAAGCTCGCTGACCTGGACCATCGAGTTCGTGCAGCCGTTGCCAGCGCTGACCACGCTGGATTGGTGTCTGTACCGGGCCGTCATCGAGCATGCCCGCGATGGTTACGGGCACACGGCTTCCGCGTTGTGGACGCCTCAGGGTGAGCTGGTGGCGATCAGTCGGCAGACGGTGACAGTGTTTGGCTAAGCGTCAGGGTCACTGACGCCAGAAACCCAGCCCTGCGATCAGGCTGATCACCCCGATGGCCATTGATGGAACGCTCGGGTCGAGCAGCCCGTCAATGATCAACAGCGCCGCCAGAATGAACAGCGGCACGGCGATTACATGCAAAACCAGATAGGTCGGGTGCCGATGGTGATTGGCATCACCGCGCCACTGCCATGTGCAGAGAGTGGAAAGTCGCTTGGCCATGATGCAGTCCTCTTCGAACATCGTTTACATGTTCGAAGAATAGACAGCGTCGGAAGGGGCAGCGAATCAAGCCTGACTATAGGCCTGATAGCGTGGGCTGGAGCGGGGCGTGCAACTAAAGCTTAAGTTGGCCGATGGCGCGGTTCAGCTCGCCTGCCAGGGTAGCCAATTCGCTACTGGTCGTGGCCGACTCGACGGTCTGTAGCACGGTTTGCTCGGTCACATCGCGAATGCTCACCACCGCCCGATTCATTTCTTCTGCCACTTGGCTTTGCTGTTGGGCTGCCACGGCGATCTGCGTATTGCTTTCGCGCATTTGCGCCACCGCGCCCGTGATGGCCTCCAGCGCGTCCCCGGCTTCTTTTGCCTGTTGCACGCAATCATCCGCTTTGAATGAGCTTTCTTGCATGAAATCCACCGCGTCACGGGTGCCGGCCTGCAAGGCAGAGACCATGCTGGTGATTTCATCGGTCGAGGTCTGCACCCGTTTAGCGAGGTTACGTACTTCGTCGGCGACCACCGCAAACCCACGGCCCATCTCGCCGGCACGCGCGGCTTCGATGGCTGCGTTGAGGGCCAGCAGGTTGGTTTGTTCGGCAATGCTATGAATGACGTTAACCACACCGTTGATTTTCTGGCTGTCCTGAGCCAGTTGCTGGATCATCTCTGCGGTCTGCTGTACCCCGTTTGAGAGTCCGGCAATTGAGTGTTGCACGCGATTGACCACTGCTCTGCCGCTGCCAGCCAGTGTATCGGCAGTCTGCGATTGGTCGCGGGTGGCGCTTGCGTGTTGGGCGATATGAAAGACCGTCGCCGTCATTTCGTTGATCGCGGTGGCCACCTGGTCAGTCTCGCTTTGCTGGCCGAGCATGCCATGGCGGACTTCGCTCATGCCTGCCGCCAGACGTCCAGCGCCTTCATCAAGGCGTGCGGCAGTCTGGGCCACGGTGTTGACCACCCGTTGATAACCGGCCTGCATGGCATTGAATGCCTTGGCCATCTGGCCGACTTCATCTTCGCCGGCCAGGGGCACGCGAGCAGACAGGTCACCGGTTTTTTCCACGTGGAGCATCACATCCTTGAGGGTGTTGAGCTGGCTGAGCAGAAAGCGAATCAGCAACTGCGAGGCGGCCAGCATGGCCAGTGTCAGGATGAACACGGCAACAGCGTACTGGAGAAAACGGTCAGCCAGCACTTGCAGAAGGCTCGGCGCGAAAGCCAGCACTGCCAGCCGTTGGCCATCGGGGCGGGTGGCCACTTGGGCGCCGATCAACGGATCGTTACCTATCAGCAGTGGCTGGTGGCTTAACTCTATCCAGCCAACGGCGTTGCTTAATTCGGGCAACTGCTGTCCCTTCAAACTCGGTGTCTGGCCTTGGGTATAAATCAAAAGATTGGGGGCGGTGGGCAAGGCTTGAGCGCCGGGCCATGCGCTGAGCAAATGCGCCTGGGCCTGGGCTGAGTCTTGCGCAGCACTGACCCGAGCTTGTTGCTCAAGTTGCAAGGCGTACAGGGCTAGCATCAATGTTGTGATAAAAGCGACCGCGTTCACAGCCCAGAACTTGTACTTCAACGAAACGTTACTAAGCCAGGCGCCCATGAGAGGTCTTCTTTTTAATGGCGAAAAGGATGTAGGCAAGGTGCCAGTATTGTGTCGCCAATGTTTAGACGATCATTTGATATGGGTCAAGCAAATATCAAAACCCTGTGGGTTCGGGGCTGTCAGTCAGCATCGATGCTCTCGGGTTCAAACCATGTAGGCAAGGCGAAAAAGGTGCGGGCACACGCCGTAGTGTGGGCTGAAAGGTCTTCCAGGCTTTCGTTCCGGTGCAGTGCTACTTCACGCAGTACTTCGGGCAAGTAGGCGGGTTCGTTGCGTCCGCTTTTCGGTTTGGGCCGCAGGCTTCGCGGGAGCAGGTAAGGCGCATCGCTTTCCAGCATCAGTCGGCCACGAGGGATTTCCCGGACCAGGGGGTGCAGATGGGTGCCGCGTCGTTCATCGCAGATCCAGCCCGTGATGCCGATGTGCAGGTCCAGATCCAGGTAGCTGAACAGCGCGCGTCGCTCACCGGTAAAGCAGTGCACCACGGCGGCGGGCAGACGATCGCGATAATCGCGCAAGATCTCCAGCAAGCGTTGGTTGGCATCGCGCTCATGCAAGAACACTGGCATTTGCAGCTCGACGGCCAGGGCCAGATGTTCTTCCAGGACTTTTTCCTGCTGCGGGCGCGGCGAGAAATCACGGTTGAAATCCAGCCCGCATTCGCCAACGGCACGCACTCGATCTTCTTTTAATAAAGCCCGTAACTGGCGTTCGGTATTCGAGGTCCAGTCACTGGCTGCATGGGGGTGTATCCCTGCGGTAGAGAACAAGCGTTGCCCCGTTTCGTCCATTTGCTGGCAGAGCTCAAGGGCTTGTTCACTGCTCTCGACATGGGTCCCGGTCAGCACCAGTTGGCACACGCCGGATTGGTAGGCGCGATCGAGTACGGCCTGCTGTTGATTGGCAAAGCTTGAGTTAGTCAGATTGACGCCGATGTCGATGAGTTGCATGGTGCTACCTCAGGCCTAAGACTGATGAGGATATCAGAGCTTTGCCGATATAAAAAAATCCAGTTAATACAGCTGGTTATAGCAATGCATTGAAGTATTTTCACCGCTGCGGCTCGCCGTCACTCCGCAGATATCACAGGCTTTGGACTTTTTGCGGCTACTTTTTTGGCTCGCATTCCCCTGGAGAACGGATGACGCGACCCTCGTTATTGATGGTGTTTTGTGTGCTGGCGATGCTGCCGTTACCTGCGGCTGCACGTCTGGCCGGGCCGCCGGTGGTGGTGCACAAAAGCCAAGTGCGCGATCTGGCGGCTATCCGCAGCAGCAAGGTGCTGCGGGTGCTGGTCAACCAGAGCCGCAACAGCTCCGGTGAAGTCGAGGGCGAGGAGATCGGGGTCGAATATCACCGGCTGCGCGCTTTCGAGCAATACCTCAATGGCCATTCGCGTGATGGACAGCAACTGGTGCTGAAAATCATCCCCAAATCCAAGGATCAATTGCTCGCTGCGTTGCAACGCGGCGAAGGCGATCTGGTCGCGCCGGGGGAGCTGCTCGACACCAGCGCTGCACGGGGTATTGATGCCAGTGACCCGATTGTCAGCCATGTGCCGCTGATCGTGGTCGGTATCAAAGGTGAGCGCAGTTTCAAGCACGTTGAGCAGTTGTCCGGGCACACACTGGTGCTGTCCACGGGCAGCGCGGCCGACAACGCGGTTCATCAACTCAACCAGAAACTGGCGTTACGCAAACTGCCGCCAATCAAGGTCGAATGGGTCGATCCCAGCCTTGCGGTTGAAGATGTCCTGGAAATGGTCCAGGCAGGAATTTTTCATCTGACTATTGTCGAGCAACCGATTGCCGAGCGCTGGGCCAAAGTCCTGCCTAAGCTGCGCGTGGATCGAAAGTTGGTCTTGAGCGCCAGTGGTGACATGAATTGGTACGTGCGCCGCGATGCATCGATGCTGCGTGCGAGTATTGATCGTTTCCTCAAGACCTACCGTGTTCCGGCCGACCAGGACGCAGCCTTTCAGCGGGTCTACCAACGCCTGTATCAGGTGCACTATCCCTTGGCCCGCGACGACCGCCAGCGCTTGGAAAAACTGCGGCCGATTTTGCAACGTCGAGCGGACGAGCAGGGCATGGATTGGCTGAATCTGGCAGCCCTGGCCTTCAAGGAGTCAGCACTGGACCCTGCAGTAAAAGGCGGCGGCGGTGCGACGGGGTTGCTGCAAATTACCCCGTCGGCGGCGCAGCGAGTGGGCGTCGACAATATTCAAAGTGTGGACAGCAACGTCCAGGCCGGTGCCAAGTACCTGGCCATGATTCGGCGCAAATTTTTTTCAAGCTCCCGCGTCAATGAACGTGAGCGCATGGCGTTCACCCTGGCGGCTTACAACCTTGGCCCGGAGAGAGTGCAGGGCATGCGTGCCGAAGCGCAGCGACGCGGGTTGAATCCGAATCAGTGGTTTTTCCAGGTTGAGCGAATCGCCATGGAGCAGGTGGGAATGAACGCTGTCAGCTATGTTAACAGTGTCAACAAGTACTACCTGGCGTTTGACCGCGAGCGGGAGTCCTTGGAGACGCAGCCTTAGGAGAGCAAAAAAGCGCTTTTGTCTTAAGGAAATAATCGATATGGCTGATGTTTATTCTGATATTTTTGAATTTAACATTGGTTAATTTGATTATTAAGGTGGCCACCAAACTCCCCCCTGCAAGGAATGAATGCGATGAACACACTGATCAAGACCGTTTTTTCAACCCGTGCTGGTTACGGCCTGACTGTTCTGCGGATTTTTGTCGGCATCATTTTCGTCGCCCACGGAGGGCAGAAACTCTTCGGTTTGTTTGGTGGTTATGGCCTCGCCGGCACTGCGCAATACATGGAAAGCCTCGGTTTGACACCGGGTTATCTGATGGCAATGCTGTCTGGCGGTACCGAGTTTTTCGGCGGCCTGGCGCTGATCATTGGCCTGCTGACGCGTCCGGCAGCGGCCTTGTTGGCGGTCATGCTTTTGGTTGCGATTGTCTCGGTGCACATCGGTAACGGTCTGTTCCTGGCCAACGACGGTTATGAATTTGCTCTGGCGCTGTTAGGCGCGGTGAGTGCCGTGTTGATCGAAGGTGCCGGCAAATTGTCGGCGGACAGTGTCATCGCCAATTGAGGGTCGCGGTGATGAACAAGGCTCGCCGTGTGCGAGCCTTGTGTTTTTTGCGACTCATGTCGTCTTGACAGTCCACAGGTGGCTTCTCTAGGATGCTGCTCATGCGCCGATTTAAACAGCTACTTGCGGGGCGCCAGGTGAGGCTTGAATCCTTACCTTAAATACCGCTAAAGCGCTGGTTCGGTGTTGCCTCTCACCGCTGCCCAGCGGGATTTTTGAGGCTGAGATAAATCACCATGAGCTGTCCGCGTCCCCTGATACGACTGTCACCTTTTACGTCCCCCCTGACACGCCGCAACCCAAGGATTCTGCTGGGAGGCTCGCATCAGCCGACGCTGCTGCGCTATCTCGATGGCTGGCCAAGACGTAACGGTAAACCGACGGCTTTTCTGATCGAGTTCATCGACCACGGTGAGTCGTTGGCGCGCTTTGCCAGTGACAGTTTCGATTTGGCAGTGATTCAGGCGCCCAGCGCCGAGCACGCGGCAGAAGTCATCAAACAACTGACGCGAATCACCCGGCAAGGGCTGATTACCCGGCGCTGAGGCTTGTGGGTTCAGCGCTTCGCAGCACTGCGTTGCAGCATGGCGTCCAACGCGTCCTTGGCTTCGGGACTGTTCAGACGTTCGATAAACAGCAGGTTTTCCCTGCGGATGGTGTCTTCCAGTTCCTTTAGCACTGGCTGTTTAAGCAGCCGTTTGGTTTGCAACAGGGACTCACGAGGAAGGGCCAGCAGTCGATCGGCCATCCGCTGTGTTGCTGCCAGGCATTGTTCTCCGTCGTCCAATACTTCATTGGCTATCCCCCACGCCACCGCTTGCGTGCCGTCCAGGCCATCACCCCACAGCAACAGCCGGGCCGCTCTGGCATGGCCAAGCATGCGGGGTAACAGCAGGCTTGCACCGAATTCGGGGCACAAACCAAGGTTTACGAAGGGCATGCGCAGCTTGGCATTACGGGTGACCAGCACTTGATCGCAATGCAACAGGAGGGTGGTGCCAATACCCATGGCAGCGCCACAGACCGCCGCGATCAAGGGTTTGTCCAGATGGATGACCGCATCCATGAGACGGAACGCCGGGCTGTTCAGATGGGTCGGTGGGTTCTGGAGAAAGTCCTGCAGGTCATTGCCACTGGTGAAGCACTGTTCGCCCCCGGTGATGATGATCACGGCGGTCTCGGGATCTTCGGCAGCGGCAAACAGCAGGTCGGCCAGACGGGTGTACATGCTGTTGTTCAGGGCATTGAGTTTGTCCGGGCGGTTGATGGTCAAGGTCAACAGTCCGCCGCTTTGGCTGCACTTGATCAGGTTGTTCATGGGGCCACCTTGGAAGAGTTTAACTGTCTGGAACACCAAGGGTTCCGACAGCTTTTTTGTTGTTTTTGGCGCTTCAAAAGGTCGGCGGGGTGATCACCCAAATCACCACCGCATCGACCTCACCGGGATTGCCATAACGGTGGGGTTCCTGGCTGGAAAAACTGAAACTGTCGCCTTCATTGAGTTGGAAGTGACGGTCGCTAACCCACAGCTCAAAACTGCCGGAGAGTAGGTATCCGGCTTCTTCGCCTTCATGGCTATAGCTCTGCTGGCTGTATGTGCCTGGCGGAAAGCGTGAATGTAGAATCTCTAACTGACGATTGGGCAGCGGGGTTAGTAACTGGTCAACGATGCCGTCTTCGTAATGCACACTCATTCGGCTGTTTTTGCGGACCACGTAGCCGCTGTCTTCAGGTGCCGTGTTGGCTTCGCTGGCGAAGAACCATTGGATGGTTACGCCCAAACTGCGGGCGATGTTGAACAGCGCCGGGATCGAGGGGTAAGCCAAATTGCGCTCAAGCTGGCTGATATAGCCTGCCGTCAGCTCGCTCATATCTGCCAGGGTGGCCAGGGTCATGCCTCGGCGTTTGCGTAGACCGCGAATCCGCGTACCGAGGAAATGCGGCTCTGTTGCGCCGCTCTGTTTGGCGGGCGCGGCGCTGGCAGGGGGCAGGTTGCTGCTGTTGCTCATTGCGTGCTCCGAACCGGGTTTTGGCTGAGCGTATTGAAACGCTCGAGCCTGACAATGGCACGTCAGCGAGGACGCTGACAAAGGCCCGGAGTATAAAGCAGCCTCAAAGCTCCCAGGCAACCTTCAATCCTTCATAAATCGCTTCTTCCGCCGTGCGCGGTGCCAGGCAGTCGCCGATTCGGCGAAACTCCACCAGCCCTTGCAGTTCCGCGCCCAAGGTATCCACCGGCTGATGGCCCTGGCACAGCACCAAAGTATCGATGTCTTCGAACATGATGGGGTCTCCGCTGGCGGTGTGTTGCATGTACACGGTGTTGTCATCGCAGCCATAAAGGCGTGCATAGGGGGTGATCGGAATGCTCAGCCGATGAAGCTCACCAGCCAGTTGATCGCGCACGTACAGCGGCAGGTTTTCTCCACAGTGGGTGCCGTTGACGGCCAGTTGTACCTGATGACCTGCGCGCACTAGACGTTCGGCAATGCCAGGGCCGATCCAGTCGCAACGCCAGTCGACCACGACCACCGAGCGCCCGAGCTCGACCTCATCGCGCAGCACTTGCCAGGCGTCCACCACCTGCAGGTCGCCGCCACGTTCGAAGGCCGGCCAGTACGGTTCGGCGCCGGTTGCAACGATCACCAGATCCGGCCGTTCGCGCTCGACCAACGCTCGATCGACGCGGGCGTTGCGTACCACGCGGACGCCGGCCAGCTCCATCTCCCGCTGCAAATTGGTGCTGACGCCGCCAAACTCACTGCGCCGAGGCAACAGTTGTGCCAATAGCACCTGGCCGCCGAGCTGCAAGCTGGCCTCATAGAGCGTGACCTCATGCCCTCGCTCGGCGGCCACGGCAGCGGCCTTCATCCCGGCCGGACCGCCGCCTGCGATCATGATGCGCTTACGTTTGGCCGTCGGTTGCACGGTGCTGAAAACCAGCTCACGGCCGGTTTCCGGGTGCTGAATACAGGAAATCGGCAAACCTTTGTGGAAGTGCCCGATGCACGCCTGATTGCAGGCGATGCAGGCCCGGATATTTTCGCTGCGCCCGGCGTCGGCCTTGTTCGGCATTTGCGGGTCGCAGATCAGTGCGCGGGTCATGCCGCACACATCGGCCTGACCGCGAGCAAGGATCAGTTCAGCTTCCTGCGGCTGGTTGATGCGTCCGGTGACGAACAGCGGAATCGACAGGCTGGCCTTGAACGTCCCGGCGTCCTTGGCCAAGTACGCTGCTTCGATGGCCATTGGCGGCACGATGTGCACCGCACCGCCCAAAGACGCTGATGTTCCCGCGACGATGTGCACGTAATCCAGGTGCTGTTGCAATGACTTTACCGCCGCCAGCGATTCGTCCTCTGTCAGGCCCTCAGGGTCGCGTTCGTCGGCGGAAATGCGCAAGCCGATGATGAAGTGTTCATCAGTGTTCGCTCGCACGACAGCAATGACTTCGCGCAGAAACCGCAGGCGCTGCTGCAGGTCGCCGTTGTAACCGTCGGTGCGCAGGTTGACGCGTGGGTTAATGAATTGCGCGGGCAGATAGCCATGGCTGGCGACCACTTCCACACCGTCCAGCCCAGCTTGGAACAAACGCCGGGCCGCTGCGCCATAGCCGGCAACGATGTCGTCGATCATCGCTTTATCAAGTGCACGCGGCATGACCCGAAAGCGTTCGTTGGGCACCGCCGAAGGCGAGTAGGCGACGGCCAGCAAGCCGTCGGCGGACTCCATGATTTCCCGTCCTGGGTGGAAGATCTGCGAGAGCACCACGGTGCCATGGGCATGGCAGGTTTCGGCCAGTTTCCGATAGCCCTCAATGCAGGCGTCGTCGGTGGCCATCAGCACATGCGAAGTGTAGCGCGCGCTGTCATGCACCCCTGCAACTTGCAGCACAATCAGCCCGACACCACCCTCAGCCCGCGCCTGGTGATAGGCGATCAATTGCTCGTTGACCAGATTATCGGTGGGCATCGAGGTGTCATGACCGCTGGACATTATTCGGTTTTTCAGGCGTTTGCCACGGATATTCAGGGGTTCGAAGAGATGCGTAAACGCGTGGTTCGAAGTTGGCATGCTGCGGGTACTCCAGGCTGGCCGAAACCAAAAGGCAGGGTTTTCGGTGTCGTTATTATTTTTCTATATAATTTTACTGACAGTAAAAAATCAACTTGTTTTTTTACTAATGGTTGATGTAGCTTCGATTTGCACCTACTACTGGGGCAAACCTCACCAAAATAAAAATGAGTCACGGCAGCCGCTCGCTGAGTGATATCTGTACGAGGAACCATTGATGAAATCGAATACGCTCAAGCACAGTTTTTATCCTGTGATGCTCACCCTGGCCATGGGCGTGAGCAGCGCTCACGCAGGGCCGGACATGGTTGTCGTCGCTTATGGTGGTGCCGGTCAAAAAGCCCAGGATGTGGCTTTTTTTCAACCTTTTAGTGCGGCAGACGGCAGTAAGCTGATCCAAAGCGAATACAACGGCGAGATGGCCAGGATCAAGGTGATGGTCGACACCGGCAGCGTCGATTGGGACGTGGTGCAGATCGAGGGTCCGGACCTGATGCGCGGCTGCGATGAGGGCATGTATGAGCGACTCGACTGGAAGAAACTGGGACGAGAGGACCAGTTGATTCCCGATGCGGCACAAGCGTGCGGTTCCGCCGCGTTGGTGTGGAGCGTAGCGATTGCTTATGACACCGATAAACTGGCACAGCCACCGACCTCTTGGGCAGACTTTTGGGATGTAAAGAAAATCCCCGGCAAGCGCGGGCTGCGCAAACGTGCGGTGTATAACCTAGAGTTCGCCTTGCTGGCGGACGGGGTGAAAGTCGAGGACGTGTATTCGGTGTTGAGCACACCGGCGGGTGTCGATCGGGCGTTCGCCAAACTGACGGAACTTAAACCCTATATCCAGTGGTGGGAGGCTGGCGCGCAACCGGCGCAATGGCTGACCTCAGGTGATGTGGTCATGACCTCAACCTACAGTGGGCGCATCGCCGCCGCCGCGCAGGGTGGCAGCCATCTGGGGCTGGTCTGGCCGGGCAGCCTGTACGGCATGGACTACTGGGCGATTATCAAAGGCTCCAAACATATCGATCAGGCCCAAAGATTCATCGCGTTTACCAATCAGCCCGACGCTCAGGTCAAGTACGTCGAGCAGATTCCTTACGGGCCCACCAATACCCAAGCAGCGGCGCGACTGAGTCCCAAGCTGGCCCAATGGGTGCCGACTGCACCGCAGAACCTGACAGGTGCGCTGTCGATGAATGTGCCGTTCTGGGTCGATCACGGTGAAGAGCTCGAAGAGCGTTTCAACGCCTGGGCGAGTAAGTAGGTGCAAGCGACTGGACGCCTCGAGGCGTCCAGTCCTATTGTCCGCGCAGACGATCAGCCAAGGGAGCTAAAACAATGAACGAGATCGCACGCACTACGGCAGCAACTGCCGAGCACGCTATGACAGAGCAACGCCTGCGCCAGGAATTGGCCGCCTGTTACCGATTGATCGCGCACTTTCGCATGAGTGATCTGATCTTCACCCACATCTCGGTGCGCCTACCCGGGCCTGAACATCACTTTCTGATCAACCCGTACGGGCTGATGTTCGATGAAATCACTGCGTCTAATCTGGTCAAGATCGACCTCGATGGACGCGCGGTGGAGCCTTCGCCTTATCCGGTCAACCCGGCAGGCTTTGTCATCCATAGCGCCATTCATGCAGCCCGTGAGGATGCGAAGTGCGTGCTGCATACTCACACCAAAGCCGGTTGTGCCGTGGCGGCGTTGAAGTGTGGGTTGTTACCGGTCAATCAGATTTCCATGGAGTTCTACGGCCGGGTCGCCTATCACGACTATGAAGGCGTTGCGCTGGATCTCGACGAGCAGAAGCGCCTGGTACACGACTTGGGCGACAAGTCGGTGTTGATGTTGCGCAACCACGGTCTGTTGACCGTCGGTGAAACCGTGGGTCAAACCTTTTTGCGCATGTACTACCTGGAAAAAGCCTGCGAGATTCAACTGGCAGCGCAGGCCTGCGGTGAAGTGCTGCTGCCGCCAGCGGCCGTTTGCGAGTACACCGAGCGACAGTTCAATGACCCGGGACGGCCGTTACAAGAGGGCGAGTTGAATGACCCGGACGGTATGCAGTTAGCCTGGGCTGCATTACTGCGATTACTGGATCGAGTGGCGCCCAATTACCGGGATTGAGTGCGCTTGCGAAAAGATCGTCTGCCGTTGCTGATTACCGGTCTGCTACCCAACTCCTTTAGCGCAGCCTTGCGCGACCAGGCGGTGTTCGATGAGGCGCTTTATCCAGTGGTCAAGAATAGTTGAGCGGGTAATCAGGTCGAAGAAATTGCTGCGGGCCTAAGGTTTGCAGCGAACTTTTGAGTGATAAGCTGTGCCCGCGCCAGGAAAAGTGAGCAGACCATTTGCGAAAAGGCCATGAACGAATTGAGTACAAAGATCATTACGAAAGAAGGTCACGAGGCTCTCAAAAAAGAGCTCGATTATCTTTGGCGAGAGCATCGTCCTGACATTACTCAAAAAGTCACTTGGGCCGCGTCGCTGGGTGACAGGAGCGAAAACGCGGACTACCAATACAATAAAAAGCTTCTGAGGGAGATAGATCGCCGCGTTCGTTATCTGCGTAAACGGCTGGAAGACATGCGGGTTGTGGAATACTCGCCAGAGCAAGAGGGGCGGGTTTTCTTTGGGGCGTGGGTCGAAATAGAAAATGAAAGCGGCGACGTCAAGAAATTCAGGGTCGTTGGCTATGATGAGATCTACGGACGTATGGACTACATCTCCATTGATTCACCTATGGCCCGCGCACTCCTCAAAAAAGAAGTGGGGGATGAGGTGATCGTACCGATACCGAGTGGAGAAATGTGCTGGTGGGTAAACGAGATCGAATACCAGAAATAGTATCCGTTGGCAGCATGGGTACTATTTATTAAGCCCCGAAAATAAACATGTCGAGCGGGTTTAGTATGACTCTTGGGGCCGTATTGTTTATTCAGCACCCTCTGAGCGGTCACCTTGAGCGGCCGCTTCACTCACGGCCTACGACTTGAGGGCGGCGTACGTACCAAAGCTCGTGCAGTTCGGCGCGCATCCGCGCCTCACCTTCAGGGGGGATCAGCGCGGTAACGGCTCATGGGCTGTTGCCTGGCGATGAAGGTGGGCCAGGCTTATCAGCCATCACGCAGCACCGTCAGTGGGCTGACATTCAAGGCGCGGCGGGTGCCGAACACTCCAGCACTGCCTACCAGCAGGGCGCCGATGATCGGCAGTAGCAATAGCCATGCATGCGGATGCCATTGAAGGTCGAAGGCATATCGGTACAGCGCAAAGCTCACCAGTTCGCAACCCAGCGCAGCCAGCACGCCACTGGCCGCGCCCAGCAGGCCAAACTCGATACGCCGTGCCTTGATCAACAGCGCCCTTTCGGCGCCCAGTGCGCGCAGCAGGGCACCTTGGCGAATGCGTTCTTCGAGGGTTGCTTGCAAGCCGGAGAATAAAACGGCGAGGCCTGCTGCCAGCACGAACAGCAGCACGTACTCCACGGCTATCGTCACCTGGGCCAGGATGCTGCGCAGTTGTGCCAGTAACGCTTCGACTTGAAGAATGGTCACCGCCGGAAAGGCGCGAGACAGCTCAACGATTTGTTGGTCGTTACCGGGCGCCAGATAGAAACTGGTCAGGTAGGTGGTCGGTAAATTCTTGAGTGTGCCGGGCTGGAAAATCATGAAGAAGTTGGGTTGGAAGTTGTCCCAATTAACATCACGCAGACTGGTGACTTCAGCCTCTCGGGTGATTCCGCCGACGATAAAACTCATGCGGTCGCCGAGTTTTAGCTTCAGGCTTTCGGCCAACTTTGATTCCACCGACACACCAGGAATTTGCTCGGTAGTGGGCGTTGCGGCAGGGGTTGTATTCGTCCACCAGTTGCCAGCGCTCAGGTGATTGCCCTGCGGCAGGTCGGCGGCCCACGTCAGGCTGAGGTCTCGTTCAGTAGCGTTTTCGCCACGTGAGTCCTTGCTCACGAAGTTGCGCACGGGCTCGCCGTTGATGCTGATCAAGCGTCCGGGCACGATGGGGAAAAGCGGCGCGGCATGGGTGGAGAGGCCGGCCATCCGTTCGGTGAAGGCGTCTTTGTCTGCTGGGAGAATATTGAGCACGAAATAGTTCGGTGCATCCTTGGGTAGCTGATTTTGCCAGGTATCGAGTAGCTCCCCGCGCAGAAGGGCGATCAGCCCCATGGACAGCAAGATCAGACCGAATGCCAGCGATTGCCCGGCGGCGGCCAAAGGCTGGCGCAGCAGTTGACCCAGACCCAGCCGCCAGGGCAGCGACGCGCCAGCCAGCAAACGACGCAAGCTTTGCAGGACGAGCAGCAGGAGGCCACCCAAGACGACAGTGGCAATGATGCCCCCGCCCAGAAGGGCGAAGGTCAGTACCAGATCCAGGCTCAGGCGCCACATGATCAAGCCCACCGCCAGCAGCGCGGCCCCATAGACCAGCCATGAGCTGGGCGGGGTAGGCAGCATGTCTCGGCGCAGCACGCGCAAGGGCGGCACGCGGCCCAGTGCAGCCAGTGGGGGCAGGGCAAAACCGGCAAGGGCAACCAGCCCCGTGCTAATCCCTGCGATGGCGGGGAGCACGCCACCGGGCGAGACGGCGGCAGGTAGCAGGTCGTGCAACAAGGCAAACAGACCTAATTGCGCGAACCAGCCCAGCAACGCCCCGCTGATGCTGGCCAGCAGCCCAAAAATCGCCAGTTGCAGGCTGAACAGGATCAGGGTTTCGTTGCGCGACAGGCCCAGGCAGCGCAACAAGGCGCTGGCATCGAAACGTCGTGTTGCAAAGCGGGCGGCCGATAGGGCCACTGCAACACCGGACAGCAAGACGGCGACCAGACTGGCCATGTTCAGGTAGCGCTCGGCCTTGCCCAGCGCGCCGCCAATTTGTCGATTGCCGTCGCGGGCGTCATGCAGGTGTTGATTGGCAGCCAGTCCCGGAGTGATCGCCTGACGATAGGCTTCCAGAGATTCATGGCTGCCACGCCAGAGCTCACGATAGCTGACCCGGCTGCCGGGCTGAACGACCCCGGTCGCTGCAAGGTCGGTCAGATTGATCATCACCCTGGGTGTAAGGCTGTAGAAATTTCCGGCGCGGTCAGGCTCGTAAGTCAGCACTCGACTCAGGCGCAAGGTCTTCGAACCGACGTCAATGCTGTCGCCAACCTTTAGATTCAGTGCCGCGAACAATCGTGATTCGGCCCAGGCCTCCCCCGGCTTCGGTCGGCCACCGGGTTCTTCCACCTGGTACGGCGCGGCGGCACTTTTCAGCTCGCCACGCAACGGGTAAGCGGCGTCGACTGCTTTCACGCTGGCCAGTTGAATACCCGCGTCGGTGGCAATCACGCTGGAAAACTCGACGACCTGGGCGTGGTCCAGGTTCAGGGGCTTGCCCGCTTCAATCTGCGCCGGTTGCGCGGGGCTGGTGCCCTCGAGGATCAAGTCTGCGCCGAGAAACTCGGTAGCTCGCAGCAACATCGCGCCGTTGAGGCGTGCGCCGAAATAGCCGATGGCGGTGCTTGCAGCGACGGCGACCAGCAAGGCAAAAAATAACACCCGCAACTCCCCGGCGCGTGCGTCGCGCAGGAGTTGTCGGGTCGCAAGGCTCAGCAGCCGAAGAAACGGTAAGCGTGCCATCAGGGCTCCAGAGGGGGGACCAGTCGGCCCCCTTCGAGACGGATCAGGCGCCGGCAGCGATGCGCCAGACGTTCGTCGTGGGTGACCAGGACGAGGGTTGTGTGGCGCTCTTTGTTCAGTTCGAACAGCAGATCGCTGATGCGCTCACCCGTATTGCTGTCGAGGTTGCCTGTCGGTTCATCGGCAAACAGCACATCCGGGTCGGCCGCAAAGGCGCGGGCAATCGCTACGCGTTGTTGCTCGCCGCCGGAAAGCTGGCGCGGTGAATGAGTCAGACGCTGACCCAGACCTACGCGCTCCAGTAACGTACGGGCGCGCGCTCGAGCATCCTTGCGGCCTTCGAGTTCCATGGGCAGCATGACGTTTTCCAGCGCATTGAGGCTGTCGAGCAATTGAAACGACTGGAAGACGAACCCAACGTGTTCGGCGCGGATGCGCGCACGCCGGTCTTCGTCCAGATCACTGAGGTTACGTCCTGCCAAGGTGACCACGCCGGCGCTGGGCAGGTCGAGCCCGGCAAGCAGGCCAAGGAGGGTGGACTTGCCCGAACCCGAGGCGCCGACGATGGCCAGGCTGTCGCCCTTGTTCAATTCCAGGGAGAGTTCGTGCAGGATGGTCAGATCACCTTCGGTGCTGGGGACCACTTTGCTAAGGTTCCGAGCACTGAGAATACTTTCGCTCATGGAGAGTCCGATGCGTGTGTGGTTTTTAAGTGCTGGCCTGGGCTTGCTGTTGCTCTCTCAAGGCGTGGCGGCGGGCACAGTGCTGGTCGTTGGAGATAGTATCAGCGCAGCTTTCGGCCTGGATACCCGCCTGGGTTGGGTATCGTTGCTGGAGCAGCGACTGCAGAAGGAGGGTTTCACCGATAAGGTGGTCAATGCCTCTGTCAGCGGTGACACCAGTGCTGGCGGTCAGGCACGGCTGCCAGCGCTGCTTGCAGAGCATAAGCCTCAGTTGGTAATCCTTGAGTTGGGGGGCAATGACGGCCTGCGTGGACAGCTGCCTGCACAATTGCAACAAAATCTTGCGTCGATGATTCAGCTGTCGCAGAAGGCAGGGGCCAAGGTGCTGCTTTTAGGGATGCGCATACCACCTAATTACGGTGCTCGCTACACGACGGCTTTTGCGGCGGTTTACAGCAATCTGGCAGCGCAGGAAAACGTTGCGCTGGTGCCGTTTTTTCTCGAGGGCGTGGGCGGTATTCCCGAATTGATGCAGGCGGATGGTCTACACCCGGCTGTCGCGGCACAGGGCAGGTTGCTGGAAAACGTCTGGCCGACGCTAAAACCGCTGCTTTGATGCTTTTCTAGTGGCGGACTTTGGGCTAAGGTGTCGCCCCGATTTGGAGCCCCCAATGCAGCGTCCCGCCTGGTCATTATTTGCCTATCAACTGATCGAACCTGATGAGCAGCTCGACTTGTTCGCGTGTCAGGAAGTGCGGGTGCATTTGATCGCACGTCAGCTCGAGTTGGGCGGCTCGATCGACCGTACATTGTGTGGCACGTTGTTGCCCGCACAACCACGCTGGTCGAGCGTCAATTCAGCAAAACTGCGTGATGAACGCTTATGTTCGCTGTGTCGCGCGATTCTTGAGGCCCAAAAGCGAGGCACGCGTCCTATCTGGCCAGAGCTCCGATTCAGCCAGTAAATCGTTAGCCACCTCCCGATTTTATGGGCAGCAGTGTACAATTCCGTTACTTTATTTCACGTCGTTTATACCAAGGACTTCCCTGATGTTGTCGCGCATTCCCGCCGTCACCCGCTGTCTGTCGCTTGCTGCGCTCTGTGCGGCGGGCCCCGTTGCTGCATTGGAGTTTCCTCTGCCTCCTCCCGGCGAAGATATCGTCGGTCAGGTTCAGACCGTGACTGCTAAATATGAGGATACCTTCGCGGACTTGGGTACCCAGTACGATTTGGGTTATCTGGAGATGATCGCCGCTAACCCGGGTGTCGATCCATGGTTGCCGGGTGCTGGCACCCAGATCGTACTGCCGACGCGTTTCATTCTGCCGCCAGGCCCACGTGAAGGCATCGTGATCAACCTGGCTGAATACCGCCTCTACTATTACCCCAAAGGCCAGAGCGTGGTTTATACCTACCCGCTGGGGATCGGTCGTGAAGGTTGGGGCTCGCCAGTGGCGGTGACTAAAGTGACAGCCAAGACGCCGAATCCGACCTGGACACCGCCGGCTTCGGTCAAAGCCGAACATGCCGCTGACAATGATCCGCTGCCTAACGTGGTGCCAGCAGGTCCGGACAACCCACTGGGGCCGTTCAAGTTCGGTCTCGGTTTGCCGGGTTACCTGATCCACGGTTCGAACAAAAAGTTCGGTATCGGCATGCGCACCAGCCATGGCTGCTTCCGCCTGTACAACAACAACGTGCTGGAAATGGCTGGCATTGTGCCGGTCGGTACGCCTGTGCGGATCATGAATGAGCCTTACAAGTTTGGCGTCAGTGGCGGCAATGTCTACCTGGAAGCGCATACGCCTCTGGACGAAAAAGGCGATCCATCGGTAGTCGACAAGCACACTGCGGTGATCAATGCCTTGCTCAAGCGTGAGGATCTGGCCAACAACCTGCGAATGAACTGGGATGTCGTGCGGGATGTGGTCGCTGCCGAGGACGGTATGCCGGTAGAGATCGCTGTACCGAGCAGGTCCGTGGTGTCGAATACACCGCCAGATATGCAGTAATCACCTGCTGATGAGCCTGTGTGCCGTGCCTTGAATCAAGGCGCGGCACACAGGTTTTTTATTGCCTGAGATAAAACGAGGGGAATAAAAAAGCCGATCCAGAACTGGATCGGCTTATCAATAATCTCGAAAGACTATTACTTACGGCTTGCTTTGTCCAACATGCGCAGAGCGCGCTCATTGGCTTCGTCAGCAGTTTGCTGAGCTTTTTGAGCAGCAGCCAGAGCTTCATCAGCCTTGCGATAGGCTTCATCAGCGCGTGCTTGGGAGCGAGCTGCTGCGTCTTCGGTAGCAGTCAGACGAGCTTCAGTTTCTTTGGAAACGCTGCTGCAACCAGTGGCCAGAAGTGCAGCCAGAGCCAAAGCAGAAAATTTCAGAGCAATGTTCATTGTGTTCACCTTCCAAGGACTTTCTAATGAAATAGTCATCTCTCGAAAGTGAGAATATGACCGCCGTACATACTACCCATTGTTTGTAGTAAGTAAACGGACGAAGCGCAAGAAGCGGGTAAATTTTTCGAATTTCATAGTGTGACGCACAACTTCCCTGGCTTTTCGTATGAAAATTATCCAATCGCCGCGCATGCACTTGGTGATAGTCGCTCTAAATTCGCCAAGGCTCAAGCGCGCCATTGACCGGGAACGAAACAGAAAAACTGATGGGCAGGCTAGTGTATGGAGTCGCTCCATTGCCACTATTCCATGCCTGTCATGAGTTTGCCTTTTTACCCTGGTAAGGGGTGACTTCCTGCTCGCGAATTCGTCTCAATCTGCAGCATCCGGCAATATTCACTTCAACTGTCAGAGCCGCCGTCGAATTTTTCAGCGCTCCCCGTTGCAACAGCTTGAGCAAATACAGCAATGACGCCTACTATTTGAAGGTGCTCGTGTGTTGGAGAATAGCAACGCTGTTCTTGGTGTCCAAAACAGGCGCATGGGTGGCGTAGAGGTTCCTTCGCCGGGAAAACATCGGTAAGGTAGAGGTCTAATTTCAAGACCCGCGAGGAGTAGTGATGAGCGAGGCGTTGTCTATCCACCATGACCAGGCTGGTCACCAGTTCGAGACCAATGTGGACGGTCATCGTGCCTATCTGACCTACATGGACCTAGGTAAGCAGACCCTGGATATCTATCGGACTTTCGTGCCCAACGCACTGCGAGGTCGAGGTATCGCTGCGGCATTGACCGAGCAGGCGCTCGCCTATGCCGACAACATGGGCTATACCGTGATTCCGTCGTGCTCTTATGTCGAACGGTACATGGAACGCCATCAGCGTCATGCGGCGAAAATCTGATTCGCGTACAGGTACAATAAAAAACGCCAAGCATTCGCTTGGCGTTTTTGTATCCACAGCAATCAGCTACGTTGGCGCTTTGGCAGCACGTCCTTGAGTTTGGCGTGCATGCTGCGCAGGGTTTTTTCGGTGCTTTCCCAGTCGATGCAGGCATCGGTGACGGACACACCGTATTGCAGCTCTGCAAGGTCTTTAGGGATCGACTGGCTACCCCAGTTCAAGTGGCTTTCGACCATCAGGCCGATGATTGACTGGTTGCCTTCGAGGATCTGATTGGCGACGTTTTCCATCACCAGCGGTTGCAGAGCCGGGTCTTTGTTGGAGTTGGCGTGGCTGCAGTCGACCATGATATTGGGGCGAATGCCTGCCTTGTTCAGCGCTTGTTCGCACACCGCGACACTGACCGAGTCGTAGTTCGGCTTGCCATTGCCGCCGCGCAACACCACATGACCGTAGGCGTTGCCTTTGGTGGTGACGATGGACACGCCGCCTTCCTGGTTGATACCCAGGAATCGATGGGGGCTGGAGACTGACTGCAAGGCGTTGATGGCAACTGTCAAGCCGCCATCAGTGCCATTCTTGAATCCGACCGCTGAAGACAGGCCAGAAGCCATTTCTCGGTGGGTCTGCGATTCAGTGGTGCGTGCGCCGATGGCCGACCAACTGATCAGGTCCTGCAAGTACTGCGGAGAGATCGGGTCGAGGGCTTCGGTGGCTGCCGGCAGGCCCATTTCGGCCAAATCAAGCAGCAACTGACGACCAATGTGCAGGCCATCCTGGATTTTGAACGAGTCATCCAGGTACGGGTCGTTGACCAGGCCTTTCCAGCCGACGGTTGTGCGCGGTTTTTCGAAGTACACGCGCATCACCAGATACATGCTGTCAGACACCTCGGCAGCAAGGGCCTTGAGGCGATTGGCGTATTCGTGGGCAGCCTTGATGTCATGGATCGAGCACGGCCCGATCACGATGAACAGGCGGTGATCCTTGCCGTCGAGAATATTGCGGATCACTTCGCGGCCCTTTGTCACCGTGCGCAGAGCCGCGTCGGTGAGCGGGATTTCGCGCTTGAGCTGATCCGGTGTGATCAGGGTTTCGTTGGAAGCAACGTTGAGATCGTCAATCGGTAAATCAGCCATCGTGTTACTCGTCAGGTCACGGGTGCTGGCCGCCAACGATCCCCGTGCGGCGGAGCCCAGCACGATTGAGCACAGCGGGGACCGGAACCTTAGCGCGTTATCCGGTTGTTCGACAATGGGCAAACGCGGGTTTAGCCCGTGACGCAGATCAACTGCAGGCGCTGCCAAAGGCTGCAGGCGGCTACAGAGGGCCATCTCAAGGGAGTTTGCAAGCGAGGCCGTCGGGACGGATAGTGTGCAGCCTATCCTCAGGACGTCTTTTGTGAACGAATTGGAACTGACCGATTTCGATGTGGATCACCGTTTGCTGGAATTACCGGGCACCTCGCTGGTCATTTTTACTAGCATCGGATGTGCCAGTTGTCGCTGGGCCAGACAAGAACTGCCCGGCTTTGACCTGCCCATCGAGCGCGTGTGCTGGATTGATGCCGCAGAAAATGGGGGCGTGGTTCAGCGTTATCAGGTTTTTCATCTGCCAGCAGTGTTCGTGGTGCGCGACGGAGCGTTTTATGGGGCCTTGCACGCTCGACTGACCCTGCCTGAGCTCCGCGCGGGATTGAGTCGGGCGTTGAGCCTTGACGCTGATGAGTTGCCGTAATGAGGAGTTTTCAGGGTGAGTGAAGCGAAACGAGTACGGATCGGAATTATAGGGACCGGTGCGATCGGCGGATTTTACGGTTTGATGTTGGCCCGCGCCGGCTTTGATGTGCATTTTCTGCTGCGTAGCGAGTTCGCTGCGGTTGCACAAAACGGTCTGCAACTGGACAGTGCCGTTCATGGCACTCTGACATTGAGTCCGGTCCAGGCCTATTCCTCGGCAGCAGACATGCCACCTTGCGACTGGTTGCTGGTCGGCACCAAAACCACCAGCAACGCAGGCCTTGCTCCGGTCATCATTCAGGCGGCGGCACCTGGCGCGAAAGTGCTGTTGCTACAGAATGGTCTGGACGTCGAGGACGATCTGCGACCGTTGCTGCCGGAATCGCTTCACCTGTTAGGTGGCTTGTGCTTTGTCTGTGTCCACCGTACGGCACCGGGTGTTATCACGCATCAGGCGCTGGGCACGGTAAATCTGGGGTACCACAGCGGCCCGGCAACTGACTCGACCGCTCAGATGAGCATCGCTGAAGAGGGCGCCGAGTTGTTTCGCAAGGCCGGGCTGGAATCCCACGCGATGTCCAACGTGCATCAGGCGCGCTGGCAGAAGCTGGTCTGGAATATTCCCTATAACGGGCTGTCTGTCCTGTTGAGTGCGAGTACCACTCCGTTGATGGGCGATGTCAGTAGCCGGGCGTTGATTCAGGCTGTGATGAAAGAGGTGGTGCAGGGCGCCCAAGCCTGCGGGCATACCTTGCCCGAAGGTTACGCTGAGCATATGTTTGCCGTGACAGAAAAAATGCCGGATTACTGGCCAAGCATGTACCTTGATTATCGGGAAAAGCGACCACTGGAGCTGGATGCGATCTATGCCAAACCATTGGCTGCGGCGTTGAAAACCGGACATGACATGCCGAAAATTCGGGCGTTATATCAAGCATTGGCGTTTATCGATGCGTGTAACTGCTAACTCAGCCAGACAGGGAGTGATATGGCTACAGGTTTAGGAAACAAATTGGTCCTGGCGATTTCTTCGCGAGCATTGTTCGATTTGCGCGAAAGTCATGCGGTGTACGTGGCTGACGGCGTGGAGGCGTATCGCCAATACCAGATCGAGCACGAGGAAGAGATCCTCGAGCAGGGCGATGCCTACCTGTTGGTGGAAAAGCTGTTGAGCCTCAATGCCAGGCTTGAGGCGTCTCGGGTTGAAGTGATCCTGGTTTCGCGCAACAGTGCCGATACCGGCTTGCGGGTATTCAATTCGATTCAGCATTACGGTCTGGACATCACGCGTGCTGCTTTCGTTGGAGGGCGCAGTCCTTATCCCTATCTGGCGGCGTTTGGTTGCCATTTGTTTCTCTCGACCCACGCGGAGGATGTGCGCAGCGCTCTGGAGGCCGGTTTTGCCGCAGCGACCATTTTGTCAGGCGGCGCACACCGCGCGGCCAGCGCTGAATTGCGCATCGCGTTCGATGGTGACGCCGTGTTGTTTTCCGACGAATCCGAACGGGTCTATCAATCCGGTGGGTTAGAAGCGTTTCAGGCCAGTGAGCGTGAGTCAGCGCGGGAACCTTTACGCGGGGGGCCGTTCAAGCCCTTCCTGGCAGCATTGAACGTGTTACAGCGCGAGTTTCCCGAGGATGCTTGCCCGATTCGCACCGCGCTGGTCACCGCGCGCTCGGCGCCGGCTCATGAGCGGGTGATCCGTACATTGCGTGAGTGGGACATTCGCCTGGATGAGTCGTTGTTTCTGGGCGGTCTGGAGAAATCAGCCTTTCTTGAAGCCTTCGCGGCCGACGTGTTCTTCGATGATCAGCCGGGGCATTGCGAAAAGGCGCGCGACGTTGTCGCGACGGGCCATGTGCCACATGGCATCAGCAACGAAGTAAAACCTTGAGCCGTTGTCTTCTCGAGAGGCCGCTGCCGCCGCAGTCGCCAAGGCGCTGCTAAGCTGAATCAATCTCCGCCATTCTTGGCAGTTGAGGAGGTCGTATGATTCGTTCGATGCTGTATGCCACTGACCTCGGTCTTTATGCTCCCTATGTACTGCAGCATGCCTTGGCGCTGGCGCGAACCTTCAACGCCGAGCTGTATGTGATTCATGCGGTGGAGCCAATGGGGTTGTTCGCCGAGTCGGTGTTGCAGAGCTACCTTGATGAGGACGCGTTGAAAGAGTTGCACAGCCAAGGCTTGAACACGGTTATGGAAACAATCGAACAGCGCGTTCTGGACGGTTTTCGCGATGAGTTAGGGGAGGGTCATCAGGATCTTGCGTTGATTCGCACGGTGCGGGTGATGCAAGGGGATCCTTCCAATGTGATCCTTGAGCAGGCGCAAAAGCTGGCCGTTGATCTGTTGATCGTCGGCAGCCATAGCCGTGGCACAGAAGGCGACACGCCACTGGGTCGTACCGTAGCCAGGGTTCTGCAGTTGTCGGAGGTTCCTGTTTACATGGTGCCCATGCATCGAGGGCACGAATAAGTATGCTGGTCGTTGAAGCCAAGCGTGCGATTACTGTCTGGAAATGATAAAAAGATCTAGCTTTATTCTTCCAACCATTAATATAGTTATATACCGTCGCTGATGACCGTGGCGTCTACCGCTTTGAGGGATACATATGAAGCTTCAACAACTGCGCTACATCTGGGAAGTGGCGCACCACGACCTCAACGTTTCCGCTACGGCCCAGAGCCTGTATACCTCGCAACCAGGTATCAGTAAGCAGATCCGCTTGCTCGAAGACGAGCTGGGCGTCGAAGTTTTTGCTCGCAGTGGCAAGCACCTGACCCGCGTCACACCGGCCGGTGAACGAATCATCACCACTGCTGGCGAGATCCTGCGTAAGGTCGAGAGTATCAAGCAGATCGCCCAGGAGTTTTCCAACGAGAAAAAAGGCACGTTGTCGATTGCCACCACTCACACCCAGGCGCGTTATGCCTTGCCGCCGGTGATCAGCAGCTTCATCAAGCAATACCCGGACGTTGCGCTGCACATGCATCAGGGTTCGCCGATGCAGATTGCCGAAATGGCCGCCGATGGCACCGTGGATTTCGCTATCGCCACTGAAGCACTGGAGTTGTTCGGTGATCTGGTGATGATGCCGTGCTACCGCTGGAACCGTTGCGTCGTGGTGCCACAGGGACACCCACTGACCAAGGTGCCAAAGCTGACGCTGGAAGTGCTGGCTGAATACCCTATTGTGACTTACGTCTTCGGGTTCACCGGTCGATCAAAACTGGACGAGGCGTTCAGCCACCGTGGCCTAACCCCGAAAGTGGTGTTCACCGCCGCCGATGCGGACGTGATCAAAACCTACGTTCGTTTGGGCCTGGGCGTCGGTATCGTGGCGAAGATGGCCGTAGACGCCAAGCTTGACAGCGATCTGGTGGTGCTTGATGCCAGCGAACTGTTTGAAGCGAGCATCACCAAGATCGGCTTCCGTCGCGGTACCTTCCTGCGTGGTTTCATGTGCGACTTCATCGAGAAGTTCGCACCGCACCTGACCCGCGAAGTGATGGCCAAAGCCATCCAGTGCCATAACAAGCAAGAGCTTGAAGAGCTGTTCGACGGTGTCGAGTTGCCGGTGCACTGATCACTATATGTGCGGTGCCAGATACACCGAGTGAAGCCATTCGCAGCGGGACGTGTCCCGCTACGAATGCGGCGTCAGCCTTACACCTTGGCGATCAGATTCCCTGAGTGCAGTCCGCATTCTTTCTGCGTGGATTCTTCCCACCACCAGCGGCCTTCGCGTTCGTGCTGGTTCGGCAGCACGGGCCGTGTGCAAGGCTCGCAGCCGATGCTGATGAAGCCGCGCTCATGCAAGGTGTTGTAAGGCAACTCCAGCATGCGGATATAACCCCAGATCTCTTCGCTGGTCATTTGTGCCAACGGGTTGAACTTGTACAGCGTGCGCTCAGGGGTAGAGAACGCGCTGTCGACTTCCAGGACGGCAACCTCGCTACGCGTGCTGGGGCTCTGATCCCGACGTTGGCCGGTGGCCCAGGCAGTAACGCCTGCCAGCTTGCGACGCAATGGCTGGATCTTGCGGATGCCGCAGCATTCACCATGGCCATCCTTGTAGAAGCTGAACAGACCCTTTTCCTTGACGAACGGTTCGAGCACGCTCTGATCCGGAGAAATCAGTTCGATATCAATCTTGTAGTGCTCACGCGTCTGTTCGATGAAACGATAGGTTTCGGGGTGTAGGCGACCGGTGTCGAGGCTGAACACTTTGACGTTCTTGTTCAGCTTCCAGGCCATGTCCACCAGCACCACATCTTCGGCACCGCTGAATGAGATCCACAGTTCATCACCGAAATGCTCGAAGGCCAGTTTCAGGATGTCCTGTGCAGATTTGTTGGCGTAAGTCGCTGCGAGTTCGGCGACGTTAAAGGGTAGGCTCATCAGGCGGCTTCCTAACAGGTATGGCGCTTCGCGCTCGTAATGGTTGTAATAGTAACAAAATCTTTTGTGCAATTGCCGGTTGGCGTAAGGGCGCGCCGCTGGAAATAATTGATCAGACGACCTAAAGTGCCGCTTCTTTTTTGAAGTCCCCTCTAGGAGTGCTCTGTGGAAATTGCCTGTCTCGACCTGGAAGGCGTGCTGGTCCCGGAAATCTGGATCGCCTTTGCTGAAAAAACCGGTATCGAATCGCTGAGGGCGACCACCCGGGATATTCCCGATTACGACGTACTGATGAAGCAGCGCCTGCGGATTCTCGATGAACACGGCCTGAAGCTTTCGGACATTCAGGAAGTGATCGCGACCCTCAACCCGCTGGAGGGCGCCATTGAGTTCGTCAACTGGCTGCGCGAGCGTTTCCAGGTGGTGATTCTGTCGGACACCTTCTACGAATTTTCACAGCCACTGATGCGTCAACTGGGCTTTCCGACGTTGCTCTGCCATCGCTTGATCACCGACGAGACCGGCCGTGTCGCCAGCTATCAGTTGCGTCAAAAAGACCCTAAGCGTCAGTCGGTTTTGGCGTTCAAGAGCCTGTACTACCGTGTCATCGCCGCCGGTGACTCGTACAACGACACCACCATGCTTGGCGAAGCGGATGCAGGCATCCTGTTCCATGCGCCGGATAACGTGATCCGCGAATTCCCGCAGTTTCCGGCCGTGCACACCTTCGAGGACCTGAAGAAGGAATTCATCAAGGCGTCGAACCGCGAATTGAGTCTGTAAATGCGCTGGCGCTGATTCTGTGGGAGCAGGTCTGCGAAATGCCCCTTCGCAGGCAAGCCCGCTCTCATCAAAATGCTTTTTAATCCTTTAAAAACAATGATTTGGCGCTTTTCTTCGTGTGAATATCCGGCATATGTGGTTGCTGTGCTTATGGTTTCGCTTTTACAGCGAGGAACCTTTTACAAACGCCGGAATGCCGGACCACAAAAAGGTACCCCAAAACGCTTGCCCCGCCATACGGATCCTCGCTTAAGCTCGGATTTCCCTCGCTCCGGCGTTGCTCCGGGGGGCGCCGCAAGGGGCCATCCATGGCCCCGTGCGGCTAACTCGGCGTCCTTGCCTCGTTACCCCCTGCGCAACGCCTGCGCTCGGCCTTCTGGAAACGGGGCCTCGCCGTAATTCGGCAGTCAATTCACTCAAAAACCAAAGGCAAATCAAGATCCCGGTGGGAGCGAATTTATTCGCGAAGGCGTCTCATCTGACACGCCACCACTGATCACGACACACAAATCACAACCTAGTTTGCTGCGCGACAGCGCAGCGTTGAAGACGCGGCGAGGCCTCCCACAGGCTTGATCTGGTGCAAATTAAAGCGCCTGCAGCGTATCGAGCAGTACCCGCACCTTGGTGATCGATTCTTGATATTCGGCTTCGCACTCCGAGTCGGCGACAATGCCGCCGCCGCCCCAGCATGAAACCCGCCCATCTTTGACCAGCAGGCTGCGAATAGCGATCGAGCTGTCCATCTCGCCGCGTACGTCCAGGTACATCAGCGACCCGCAATACAAGGCCCTACGCGTAGGTTCAAGCTCGTCGATGATCTGCATGGCGCGGATTTTTGGCGCGCCAGTGATCGAGCCACCGGGGAAGCTGCCAGCGATCAAGTCCAGGGCATCTTTGCCCGCCGCCAGTTCGCCGGTCACGCTGCTGACCAAATGGTGCACGTTCGGGTAACTTTCCAGGCTGAACAGTTCCGGCACCTTCACCGAGCCAATCTTGCAGCTGCGCCCCAAATCATTTCGCAGCAGATCGACGATCATCAGATTCTCGGCCCGGTCCTTGGCGCTGGCCAACAGCTCAGCCGCATAGGCGGCGTCTGCTTCTGCATCTTGGCCGCGCGGGCGGGTGCCTTTGATCGGGCGGGTCTCCACCTGATGGCCACTGACCAGCACGAAGCGCTCCGGAGACAGGCTTAACACGGCGTCTCCGTCGGGCAAGGTTTGATAGCCTGAAAACGGCGTTGGGCAGGCAGCGCGCAGCGCGCAGTACGCCGCCCATGGATCACCCTGATAATCAGCCTGGAAGCGCTGGGCGAAATTGACCTGGTAACAATCACCGGCCTGGATATACGCCTGGATACGCATGAAGGCGTTGCGGTAATCAGCGGCGCTGAGGTTTGCCTTGAAGGTAGACGTCAGCGTGAAGGTCGCCGGATCAGCGTCCTGCTTCAGTGTGAACAGCGCCCGCAAACGTTGCCGCTCGCCGTCGGCCAAGGCAGGGTGGAACACCAATTGACTGGTGCCTTGCTGGTGATCGCTGATCATCGCCCAGGCATAAACCCCCAGCCGCGCATCGGGCAGTTGCAGATCGTCGATGGCGTAAGCGAGCTGGGGTTCCAGACGCCGGCCAAAATCGTAACCGAGGTAGCCGATCAGCCCGCCAGCGAAAGGCAGAGGACAGTCTTCGGGCAGTTGCGCGGTGCCTAGCTGCTCGAGACTTTGACGCAGACGTTGGAGGAAGCCGTTGCCGGTTTCCTCAGGCTGCACCAGCAACTGCTCTACAGGCCATGCGCTGAGCAGATCGAACCGCCCACGCTCGGCGCTCGGTCTGCCGCTGTCGAGCAGCACCGCCCCCGGAGCATGGCGAACTCTCGAAAAATATTCGGCGGGATTGGCGCAGTACGGTAGCGGGTATACGGAACAGGTCAGCATTCGCAGAAAATCGGTCATCGGCGTGAGGGCGGCGATTGTAATCCTCTACAGAGCGGTGTCCTAGGGGCATGTCACGGATGGCTCGGCGCCAAAACCCGCAGGCCCCTACCGTTCAGCGGAATGTGCTCGAAAAGATGGCCGACCTGTCATTTCTGACAGTATCCAGCGAGCGCAGTCGGCGTTCTAATTTCGATCAGGTCTTGACCGACTGGGCAGGTCGGTTTGATTGCAGTTGTCTCCGTTCTATCGCATTGCATCGCACAGCCATGGACTTATGGCATGGCTGAAATGGACTTGCTGGGAGCATTCAACATGGCACTTTCGAAAAAAAAACTAAACGCGGAAAAGGCACGCCGGGATTATTGGCAGAGCCGGGCTGAAACCAGGGCCGATCTTAAGGTGCCTGAGGTAAGTGGAATCATCGATCTCACGGACGGGACGTTGGATTCGAGCGTGCTTGGAGAAGATCTGGCGGTAAAAATCCCGATGTGGTTTGGTGGGGCTGAGGAACCTGCGGACGTCGACTATGTCACCTTGCAATGGGCTTATGTAGGCCTCGATGGCACTCCAGAGGCCTATATTGACGTTGCCACAAAACCTTTTCCGGGGCCATTGCTGGAAAGCGATTTCCCATTGACGGTATCAGTTCCGGTGCGATTTCTGGCAGATGGCCGTTATCAGCTCCGCTATCGACTTGAGTCCTGGAGTGGCACCATCAACTTCTCGGTTGTGCTCCCCTTGATCTGCGACAGGACAGCCCCCTATGGTGACGTCGAGCCTCCTTCTTTGATACTGCCGCTGGACACCATTACCGACGAGTACCTGGCGGCCCACGGCGATCAGGTCATCGGCACCGTGCCCGGCTATTCAAGCTGGCAACCCGGGGATACCGTTTCATTCTGGTGGGAAAAGTCACCTCTGCCCGAAGATCCGGATTTCCCACCCGTTGCTACCATTGCCGTGGTGGGGCCAGCAAATACCGCGCAAGCGGTTGTTTTTCCAGCGGAATATATCAAGGATAAGGGTGATGGCGAGGTAGTCGCCTTTTATTCGCTGCGCGATAAGGCCGGCAACCGGAGCCGTTATCCAAAGACACTCACCATCACGAGCGTTGCGCTCGGCCCTATACCGATCGACCTGCAAGATCCGGTGGTGCCCTTTGCAGGCGACGATGACCTGATAGATCTCAAGGATGCGATCGCGGGTGTGAAGGTGCAGATACCTGCGTTCACCGGCTACCATGTGGGTGGAGGCGACCAGATTGAGCTCACGTGGGGAGCGACAGTCGTGGCGCTTTATCCGGTCGGAGCTTCTCCTGCATTCCCTCTGGAGATCTCGGTACCTGCCCAAACGCTCAAGGCGGAATATGGTTCAGCCACCGACACGGTACCCACGAATGTCAGCTACCGGGTAATGCGCGGCACTCAGCCTAGCGCGGAAACAAAAAGCATCACAGTCGACGTCGACTTTTCAGCGATAGGTCCGGCAAGGCCTGCCCCGGATCCTGACTGGCCAAATCCGGTTAACACAAACCTTCCCGTGGCCGTCGTCAGAGGTAGAGTGTCAAATACCCCTGACCAACTGACAGAGTTGGACAAAAATCAACCTGCTGACCTCGAATTTAATTTTTATGGTCCATTGAACGAGGGCGAATACATTGAATTTTATTGGGACGCAGAGCGGGTCAGCGAAGCGACCTATACCGTTAAAGTTGACGATATAGCAGGCGAGTTTAAGAAGGTTGAAATTCCATGGTCTTACATCCTCCACGGCGGTAATAAACCTGTACCGGTGCACTACCGCATCGGCAGTCCGGATTCCACCAATGAACAACAGTCGAAAACTACGGTTGTCGACGTCTCTGCCGTTATATTCATTCCGGATGCACCCACGTTCATGGACCGTAACCCCACCAACGGGTTTCTCAATTGCACTTCATTGGATGGGCCAGATCATGCCGTACGGGTACAAGTCCCAGACCTGTCTGCCAGTTTGAAGACGGGCGATACGGTGACCATGACGTGGGAGCCATATTCAAAGCGAACTGATGGAGAGTTGATTGATACCGCGGTTAAAACAGAAGTGATCACACTCGACGATGTGACTGTCAAAGGTTTTATCTGGAGGATTCAGCCCTACGATGTCCATATTGAACCCATCGCTCTTATCGATGGTGCATCGGGTCTTGGCCGGACGAGGTATGAGTTCAAACTAAACGGGGTAGACGTCGTTTCGGAAACAGAAGAGGCCGTTGTCACTATGTTTGACGGAAGCGGTCTCTGCGAAATTCCCTAAACAGTCCTTCGGTGTTGGGATTAATAAGGCGCAATGAAGCGGCAGCAGAATCCTCCTACTTATCTATAGGAAGATTCCTACATTTATTTGGGATATTAAAATGTAGGCTCTGCGCCGCTGCAGTTCGACCTGGGTGGTTTTTATCGGGCTGGACTCTTTCGACGTCAATCATCAACTCTTGGGATGATCAATAATGCCACTCTCTACTCCATACACTCACACACCGCTGGCGCGCGCGCTGAAGGTGGTTTTTATTGCACCGTTTATAGTGATGAGCTCACAGGGCTTGGCGACACCGATTGTCAACGCTGATAAAATCATCGACAGTTCTTACGCCGTTGGAAGCTATGAGTTGAGTGCAGACTCCACCCTGACCGCCAACGGCGCAAATACCTACGCTATCACTGCGTTGAATTCGAAGGTTTACCTCAATGATTCTTTTGTAACGGCAACCGGTACCTTCGGCGTAACGCTGACTGCGAGTGAGGCCACTATTGTAGGCGGCAGTGTCAGCAGTACCGAAACGGGGTTACGTTTAGTTTCCGGTGGCTCGACAGCCGCTTCGGCAACCGTGAGCGGGAGCAAGATCACGGGGGGTGTATTGGGCGCGTCGATTGGTGAAGGCAACTCACTGACGTTGTTGAATGGCGCGCGGGTTACAGGCACCAACGCAAATAGCGTGGGCATACAAGTTATTGGCGCTACGCTCAATGCCGCCTCGAGTACGATTGTCGGCGGTACCAACGGAATGAGCTTCCGCTCTGTCTCCGCCAGTACCCCTGCCAGCACGGTGACGCTGGACGATACCAAGGTCGTGGGCCAGAACGGCTCGGCCATTTTTGTACGGGGTGATGCCGCAGGGGACGGAGCAGTCGCGAATATCACGGTGGGCAACGGTTCGAGCCTGACCGGTAGCAATGGCGTCATGCTGGATGTGCAACGCGGTGGCGTAGCAAACATGACTGTTAACAACAGCGCGCTGACCGGTGACGTGACCGCCGAGGCTGGCAGCACGGCAAATGTTGTGCTCAATAATCAGTCGGTCTTGACTGGACGGTTGGAGAACGTCGCCAGCCTGAGCGCAAACAGTAATGCCCAATGGGTAATGATTGGCGATGGCTCGGTGGCCAACGTGTCGATGAATGGCGGCTCGATCAAATTCGGCGATCCGACGGCGTTTCATACCTTGTCAGTGGGCACGTTGTCCGGCAGCGGTACGTTTTTGATGGATGCCAACTTTGCCACGGGTCAGGCTGACTTCCTGAACGTTACCGGTACCGCGTCGGGCAACCATAACCTGCTGATCGGCAGCAGCGGCACTGACCCGCTGAGCAACAACAGCCTGCATGTCGTTCATATCGCCGGTGGCGATGCACAGTTTTCATTGCTCAACGGCCCGGTTGATCTGGGTACGTTTTCCTACGGGTTGACACAGCGTGGCGATGATTGGTACCTCAATACCGACACTCGGACTATCAGCCCTGGCGCGCGCGCGGTGCTGGCATTGTTCAATGCCGCACCCACCGTCTGGTACGGCGAGCTCAGCACGCTGCGCAGCCGCATGGGCGAAGTGCGCATGGACGGTGACAAGGCGGGCGGCTGGATACGTGCCTACGGCAATAAATACAATGTCTCTACGTCTTCTGAAGTAGGTTACCAGCAGACTCAGCAGGGGATTTCCTTTGGTGCCGATGCGCCGTTGCCCGTGGGTGATGGTCAATGGTTGGCGGGTTTGATGGGCGGTTACAGTAAGTCCAATCTAGATTTGCAACGCGGTACCTCCGGCACGGTCGACAGTTACTACATGGGTGCCTACACCACCTGGCTCGATGAACAAAGCGGCTATTACTTCGATGGCGTGCTCAAGTTTAACCGCTTCCAAAATGACTCCAGCGCTGAGTTGAACGATGGCCTTCGAGCCAAGGGCGATTACGACAACAATGGCGTGGGTGCATCGCTTGAGTTGGGTCGGCATATCAAACTCGATAATGATTACTTCATCGAGCCCTATACCCAACTGTCCGGGTTGATCATTCAGGGCAAGGATTACACGTTGGACAATGGTCTGTCCGGGGACGGTGACCGTACGCGCTCACTGTTGGGTAAGTTGGGCTCGACAGTCGGGCGCAACATCGACATGGGTAAAGGTCAGGTAATCCAGCCCTATGTGCGTGCCGCCTATGTTCATGAGTTTTCCAGCAATAACAAAGTGCACATCAATGACAATGCTTTCAGCAATGACCTGTCTGGCTCGCGCGGTGAGTTGGGCACAGGCATTGCCGTATCGTTGGCCGACCGGTTGCAACTGCATGTCGATCTTGACTACAGCAAGGGTGAAAATTTTGAACAACCGTGGGGTGCCAACGTCGGGGTTCGTTATAGCTGGTAACGGATGAAGTCATGGAAGGCCATTTCGGCTTTCTGCTTAAGCAAGGAGTACAGGTAATGCATAGCTCCGATGGTCCAGGCGACGATAAGGCCCTTAAGCTCCCGAGCGTGGGGGCCATCCTTGATAATATTCCGGGTGGGCAAGAAAACCTGTTGCCCGTCAGCGCACTGAAAGACCCCCTGCGCGTGGATGTTCCCATGTGGTTGAACTCGGATCCGGCGCCCGGTGAGCCGGAACATCTTTACCTGTATTGGAATAACGAAAAGGTCGCCGAAAAAACCTGGACCGCACCCGTTCCGCCTGGCGATCTTTTCTTGATGGTTGAGCCGCGCTATTTGAGCGCAGCAGGCACGCATCGTCTGCACTACGAAGTAATGACCTTCAACGGCGCCTGGGCGCCTTCGGACCCACTGATGCTCACCATCGCCTCTCCTCCCGCCCTTGGCGGTGATGAGGGGCGGTTGTTGTTTGATTCGGAGGTCGTCAGCGGCGGGGTGACGGTTCACTACCTTGAGACGCACGGCGACAAAGTCCTGGCTGAAGTGCCCACTTACAGCAGGGCTTGGCCAGGCGATACCCTGAGCTGGTACTGGGATCAGAAACTCTACACTGACGAATGGGTCGACTCAAAAACACTGACGCAAGCCGATATCGGAAAGGCAATATTTCTCACGTTTGAAGGCAGGATGATTCGTGAGCGTGGCGAGGGTGATCGATTTGTGCATTATCGGGTAGAGGATCGGGCAGGGAATAACAGCGGGCACTCGCGCCCCGTCAACGTGGAGGTCGTTCCTGCTGCGCGTGATCTGCCCTGGCCTGTTGTCGAAGGCGCGACGGGTACCGGAAAGGACATCGTGCTGGACCCTTTCGATGCAGAGGAGGGTGCGACGGTGGCGATAGCGGATACGGTGGTCATCAAGCCGAACGAGCAGCTATGGGTGCAGTGGGGAGAGCCAGGCAGTTTGGGGGATTTTCGAACGACTTCACCCATCGTCGTGGGTACACGTCGTTATAAAATTCCAAAGAGAGAGGTTGCGCTAAACATCGGCAAGACGCTGCCGGTGTACTACGAAGTTGTGGGTCCCGATGGGCCGTTACGGTCCGAGATTTGCCAGCTGAAAGTAATGCCGCTCGATCCTGGGAAGCTTCCCGTCATTCAATGCAGTCACGTCGTCTACCAAAACGGCCAAGCCGTGCTGAACTGGCGGGATATTCCGCTCGAAGGCGTTAAGCTGACACTGAAACCCTGGCCCTTTATGATGCTGGATCAGCATATCGAGATCACGGTTGCTGGGTGGAGCCTTGCCACGGGTCCATGGGTTGCGGTCAATAAGCGCCCGCTCGTGGCCCAGGAGCTGATTGCAGGCGTCGGAGGGACAGACAACCTGACTGTGCCAAAGGATTGGTTGGAGCTTCTCAACTTTGATACAGGGATCTATATACATGTGTCCGTGAGTTTCGATTCAGGGATTACCTGGCCTGACCCGAACTTTCTAACGTTGCACATTGCGTTTTCTATCCCATAGTCTTGTATGGGGGCGCGTCCTGTGAGACGCGAGTTTGCTCGGCACAGCACCGGGGCGGCAGTTCTCGGATGGGCATCTCGACAGGGGCATTATGCGGAGGGGCGAGGGCAACGATTATTTTAAACCAAACAGTTCCTGTACAAAATGCACCCGCTCTTCCACGGTTTCTTGCTCGCCATTCAGCGCCAACTGCTTGAGGCGGGCTTCGACGGCATGGGCCCGGTGGGTCAGGCCGCAGTCGTTGGCGATCTGGATATTCAGGCCGGGGCGGGCGTTGAGTTCGAGAATCAGCGGGCCTTTGTCCTGATCCAGGACCATATCAACGCCGATGTAACCCAGCCCGCACAGGTCATAACAGCCAGCGGCGAGTTTCATGAAGCCGTCCCAGTTGGGCAACTGCACGCCGTCCACTGCGTTGGTGGTGTCCGGGTGTTTGCTGATGATGGTGTTCAGCCAGGTGCCGCGCAATGTTAAACCGGTCGCCAGGTCAACACCGACGCCGATGGCGCCCTGATGCAGGTTGGCCTTGCCATTGGACTGACGCGTGGGCAATCGCAGCATGGCCATGATCGGGTAGCCCATCAACACGATGACGCGGATGTCCGGTACGCCTTCGTAGCTGATGCTCTTGAAAATCTGGTCTGGCGTGACCCGGTATTCGATCAGCGCACGATCACGGTGTCCACCCAGTGAATACAAGCCGGTAAGGATGCTGGAGATTTGATGTTCGATCTCCTCGTGGCTGATGATTCTGCCCGAGACTGTACGAAACCGGTCTTCGAAGCGGTCAACGATCACCAAAATACCGTCGCCGCCCGCGCCTTGGGCCGGTTTAATCACGAAGTCGTTGCGCCCGCCGATGATCTCGTCGAGTTTCTCGATTTCCTTTTCGGTGGAAATGACCCCATACATCTCCGGCACATGGATGCCAGCTTGAATTGCCCGTTCCTTGGTGATGATCTTGTCATCGACGATCGGGTACAGGCCGCGCTTGTTGTACTTGAGCACGTAATCCGCATTGCGCCGGTTGATGCCCATGATGCCCTTGGCTTCCAGGGCCTTCCAGGTCTTCCAGAAGCCGATCATTTTGTCTCTTCCTGAAGGAACGCCTTGAAGCGCATCAGCTCAGTCAGGCGGTAGCCCCGATAACGTCCCATCGCCAGCATGAAGCCCACCAGAATCAGCAGCACGGCGGGGAAGGTGAAGACGAAATAGGTCAATTCCGGCACGCTCATGATGATGTGTGCCAAGGAGGCGGCAAACAGGGTGCCAATGGCGACTTTCATCGCATGGCCACTGCCTCGCTCTTCCCAGGTGATCGACAGGCGCTCGATGGTCATGGTCAGAATCACCATCGGGAACAGCGCCACCGACAGGCCGCGCTCAAGGCCAAGCTTGTGGCTGAACAGGCTGATGGCCGCAATCAGGACCACAACGAAGGTCAACACCACTGACAGTCGCGGCAGCATTTGCAGTTTCAAATGCTCTAGATAAGAGCGCAGCGACAGGCCGAGCGCGGTAATGATCGTGAACAGCGCGATGCCAAAGCCCAATTGCGTCTCTCGGAACGCCAAGGCGATCAGTACTGGGGTAAAGGTGCCCAGTGTCTCCAGACCGATCAGGTTGCGCAGGATCAGGATCACCAGCACGCCAATCGGGATCATCACCATGATCATGAACGTCTGCTGGGTTTGCAGCGGCAGCCCGTATAGCGAGTACCCTAGGAAGTGGTCGTCGGTGTTTGCGTCGGTCAGCTTGGCCAGGCGAATTGCATTCATTTCACTGTTGTTGAGGGTGAAGTTGACCGTGGCTTTTTTCCCACCTTCAACGCTCACCAGGTTTTCATCGCCGATCCACCACGTTAGCCGATCTGTCGGCAGACCTTGTTCGCCATTGTCCGGGTTGAAGTACAACCAGTCTTTGCCGTTAAAGCTGCGTAGCCACAGCTCAGGGGTCTGGGGTTGATCGGTCGTTAGGCGAATGGTGTGCAGTTTTTCGACCGGTACGTGGGCAATGGACAGTAATAGCTCAGTGATTCGTGCCTTGTTCGAGGTCGATGTATCGCCGGCCAGCAGCAGCTTTACATTGTCGTCGCTGAGATTGTTAACGCGCTTGATTGCTTCGGTGATGAAGGTTTCGACATCCGCCGAGTGCTGACGGATCGGCGCGAGCAGGGCGTCCGCGGCGATTTTTTCCGGGCCTTCGATGGCGATACTGTCGCGGAAAACAGGCCCTTTGATCTTGGGTTTGTCACCGCTGTAGCGTTTGGTCAGGACCAGTCGGTAATACAGGGTCTGATTGCCGGTGGCGCGTCGGGCCGACCAGGTGACCTTGCGGTTGCCATCGATGCGGTTAACGCTGACGCCGTAGTTATTGGAGATGAAGCTTTCGTTGAGGCTGACATAGTCGTGGCTCAGGGGCGGCACGAACATCTGGATCTTGACCGGGTCCTTGGCGCTGGCGACGAACTCGACTTTGGCGTCGATGTTCCACAGGTCGTCCGTTTCATCCTCGGTTACCGGAATGCCGAGAACGAAAATCTGATAGGCCGTGATCGCTATTCCCAGTGTCACCAGGGCAGTAATCAGGATTTTCAGATGGAGGGTAATAGAGCGCATGGGTATTACTCTGCGGTATGAGCGTCGGTGGCGCAGGCAGGTTTGCCCGCTGCGTATTTAAGACTCGGATCAACCAGCGCATCAAAGCGTTTGAGTGCTTCGGAGCCGATCAGAAGCGGGTATTGGAATGCACTTCGATCAGTCAAGTTCACTTCGATGCTGTGTATAGCGGTCCCCATGCACACATCCAGGCTGATGACCGGGCGCGCGGTGTACTTTTTTTCGTCGTCAGGGTCGTAGTCGTCGGCACGGCGCTTGATCTTGCTGACCCGGGCCAGCGGGCGCTCTATCGGGTGTGCGTGGGCGTCGTCGATGGCCAGATAGAAGCGCACCCAGGTTTCGCCATTACGTGTGAAGTGCTTGATGTCGCGGGCGCTGAGGGAGGCGGTTTTGGCGCCAGTGTCGAGTTTTGCCGCGACTTGCAGATCAATGTCGGAGAGTGTTGCGTATTCGTTCAGGCCATACACGGTCTTGTTAGCCGCAACGCTTACACCGGGTAAAAGGAACAAACAGAATAATGTGGGGAAAGGCTTGAGTCTCATAAGTCCTGGCGCGGTGAAAGGGCGATCTTCGGGGGCAAGGGCGGTTTCACATAGCGCGCAAGCTTCCTCGTGCGCCTGGCATGCAGGCAGACAGGCATTGGCATCGGTTCCAGTCGACAGATGCGCGCGGCATTCTAGCATGAAGGTTTTATGGTGCCAGTCATGTAGGTGGTCGTCAAAAGTTGTAGGAATAGTCCCTGGGCGTAAGGTGCCATGAGCAGCTTTCATTGGACGATTGTCGACAATATTGATTTTTGAATTGACTGAAATGGTGATTCTGGTTAACTATTGGGTTGATTTTTTTCAAGGTGTTGACAATGTGTTGAGTGTGATCGAGGTCACAGGCACTGCGCAAACCGATTTGGAGACCTTGTTCGAAAATGTGTTCCGGCGTACCCATTCGGCCCTCGAACAGCGTTAACTAATCCGTCTACTCATAGAGAAGCGAGACCACCATGAGTGCCAACGTTGATCTGAACAATCGCCCGGACTATGACAAGGTCCTGCAAGATATCGCTGACTACGTACTGAGTTTCAAGATCGAGTCCAGAGAAGCGCTGGACACTGCACGCAACTGCCTGATGGATACCTTGGGCTGTGGCCTGCTGGCGTTGCGTTTTCCAGAATGTACCAAGCATCTGGGGCCCATTGTCGAAGGGACCCTTGTGCCGTTCGGTGCGCGAGTGCCTGGCACCCGTTTCAGTCTGGACCCGGTAAAAGCGGCTTGGGATATTGGCTGTATCGTGCGCTGGCTCGATTACAACGACACTTGGCTGGCCGCCGAATGGGGTCACCCGTCCGATAACCTCGGCGGTATCCTTGCCGTGGCCGATCACCTGTCGCAAAAGCGCGTCGCCAATGGTGATACACCGTTGACAGTGCGCGCCGTGCTTGACGCCATGATCATGGCTCATGAAATCCAGGGTGTTATTGCGCTGGAAAACTCGTTCAATCGCGTAGGTCTCGACCACGTATTGTTGGTGAAAGTAGCGTCGACTGCCGTCACCGCCAAGCTGATGGGGGCTAACCGCGAACAGCTGCTGGCTGCGCTGTCCCATGCGTTCGTAGATGGCCAGGCGCTGCGTACCTACCGTCACGCGCCGAATGCCGGTTCTCGTAAGTCCTGGGCAGCGGGTGATGCGTCGAGCCGTGGTGTGCGTCTGGCCGATATCGCCATGCGCGGCGAGATGGGTATTCCCGGTGTATTGAGTGCACCGCAGTGGGGTTTCTACGACGTGCTGTTCAGTCACACCAACAAGGATCTGGCGCTCAAGCCAGAGGACAAGCGCGAATTCGCCCTATCCCAGCCGTACGGCACCTATGTAATGGAAAACGTGCTGTTCAAGATCAGCTTCCCGGCCGAGTTCCACGCGCAAACCGCGTGTGAAGCGGCTGTGACCCTGCATCCGCAGGTCAAGGATCGCCTGCACGAGATCGAAAAAATCGTCATCACGACCCATGAGTCGGCGATTCGGATCATTTCCAAGCAGGGCAAATTGGCCAACGCGGCAGATCGCGATCACTGCATCCAGTACATGACCGCTGTGCCCCTGGCGTTTGGCAACCTGGTTGCCGAGCAGTACGAAGACGACTTTCATGCCGCTAATCCGATCATCGATGAGCTGCGCGAGAAGATGGTGATCGTGGAAGACGCGCGCTACACCCGTGAATACCTAGAAGCCGACAAGCGATCCATCGCCAATGCGATCCAAGTGTTCTTCAGGGATGGTTCCAGCACTGAACAAGTGGTGGTCGAGTATCCGATCGGTCACCGTCGTCGTCGCGTCGACGGTATTCCATTGCTCGAAGACAAGTTCAAGGCCAACCTGGCAACCAAATTCACCGCCCAGCGCAGCAGCGAGATCTTCGCCCTCTGCAAGGATCAGGCGAAACTGGAGGCCACACCGGTTAGCCGCTTTGTTGATTTGTTCGTGATCTAGCAGTGCAAGCTGTGTGGGAGCGAATTCATTCACGAAGGGCTTGAGGCGGTGCGTCTGATCCACCGCCATCATGGGCCTGCTATTTGAATCGTCGTTCGACACCTTTTTCTACGAGTATTTTCGCTGAAATCTCTTCAACCGAAAAATGCGTGGAGTTGATGTGCGGGATGTTTTCGCGGCGGAGGAGGCTTTCGACTTCCCGGACTTCGAACTCGCACTGTGCATAGCTGGAGTAGCGGCTATTGGGCTTGCGTTCGTTGCGAATCGCCGTCAGTCGGTCCGGGTCGATGGTCAGGCCGAACAGCTTGCTCCGATGCTGCTTGAGCGCAGCCGGTAATTGCAAATGCTCCATGTCGTCTTCGGTGAGCGGGTAGTTGGCCGCACGAATGCCGAATTGCATAGCCATGTACAGACAGGTTGGGGTTTTGCCACAACGCGAGACCCCTACCAGAATCAGGTCGGCCTTGTCGTAGTAGTGCGTACGGGCGCCATCGTCATTGTCGAGCGCAAAGTTCACCGCCTCGATCCGTTCCATGTAGTTGGAGTTGTGCCCGATCGAGTGTGACTTTCCTACTGAATACGAGGAGTGTGAACTAAGCTCCAGCTCAAGAGGGGCAAGGAAGGACGAGAAAATATCGATCATGAAACCGTTTGAGGTCGCCAGGATTTCGCGAATGTCCTGGTTGACGATGGTGTCGAAAATGATCGGTCGTAGTTCGTCCTTATCGGCGGCGCTGTTGATTTGTTGTACCATTGCGCGCGCCTTTTCCTCGTTGTCGATGTACGGGCGCGTGAACTTGTTGAACGTAATATTTTCGAACTGCGCCAATAGGCTTTGGCCGAGTGTCTCGGCTGTGATGCCCGTGCCGTCGGAGATGAAGAAAGCAGATCGTTTCATTTGCGCCGTGGGCCTTAAGCTGGTGACGAATCTTGGATATGATAGGCCCGCTTGCGAACCTTGATGGCCAGCATTCTCACTTATTTTCCAGGTCCAGGCCACAAACGCTCGGAACCGCTCTTAATAGTTGTTTCAGCGCCCTGAGCTTTTCCCAACACAGTTAGTGGAGAGATCACCTTGGTAGAGTACGTAGTTTCCCTCGATAAGCTCGGCGTCCATGATGTGGAGCATGTGGGGGGCAAGAACGCATCCCTCGGCGAGATGATCAGTAACCTCGCGGGCGCCGGTGTTTCGGTCCCCGGTGGCTTTGCCACTACGGCTCAAGCGTATCGTGATTTTCTTGAGTTGAGCGGTTTGAACGATCAGATCCATGCCGCCCTTGACGCGCTTGATGTCGATGACATCAACGCTTTGGCCAAGACTGGCGCGCAAATCCGCGCCTGGATCATGGAGGCCGAGTTTCCCGAGAAACTCAACGCTGAAATTCGTACGGCTTTCGCCGAACTGTCTGCCGGCAATCCGAACCTGGCCGTTGCCGTGCGTTCTTCGGCCACAGCTGAAGACTTGCCTGACGCATCTTTCGCCGGCCAACAAGAAACCTTCCTGAATATTCGTGGCGTCGAAAACGTCATCCGCGCCGCCAAGGAAGTCTTCGCCTCGCTGTTCAATGACCGCGCTATTTCCTATCGCGTGCATCAGGGCTTTGATCACAAACTGGTGGCCTTGTCTGCCGGCGTGCAGCGCATGGTCCGCTCAGAAACCGGCACTGCTGGCGTGATGTTTACCCTGGACACCGAATCCGGTTTCCGTGGTGTGGTGTTTATCACGGGCGCTTACGGCCTGGGTGAAACCGTGGTTCAGGGCGCGGTCAACCCTGACGAGTTCTACGTCCACAAAGACACCCTTGCAGCCGGTCGCCCCGCGATCCTGCGCCGCAACCTGGGCAGCAAGGCCATCAAAATGATCTACGGCGACGAAGCCAAGGCCGGTAAGTCGGTCAAGGTCATCGACGTCGAGCCGGCTGATCGTGCGCGCTTCTGCCTGACTGATGCCGAAGTCAACGAGTTGGCCAAACAGGCGATGATCATCGAGCAGCACTATAAGTGCCCGATGGACATCGAATGGGCCAAAGACGGTGATGATGGCAAGCTGTACATCGTTCAGGCTCGCCCTGAAACAGTGAAAAGCCGTACCTCCTCCAATGTCATGGAGCGCTACCTGCTCAAGGAAACCGGCACCGTGCTGGTGGAAGGTCGTGCTATCGGTCAGCGTATCGGTGCCGGTAAGGTACGGATCATCAAAGATGTATCCGAGATGGATAAGGTGCAGCCGGGCGACGTGCTGGTTTCCGACATGACCGATCCGGACTGGGAACCCGTGATGAAGCGCGCCAGCGCCATCGTCACAAACCGTGGTGGACGTACCTGTCACGCGGCGATCATCGCTCGTGAGCTGGGTATCCCGGCCGTGGTCGGTTGCGGCAACGCCACCGAAGTGTTGCAAGAAGGGCAGGGCGTGACCGTTTCCTGTGCTGAAGGCGATACCGGTTACATTTTCGAAGGCGAACTGGGCTTCGACATCAAGAAGAACTCGGTCGACGCCATGCCTGATCTGCCGTTCAAGATCATGATGAACGTCGGTAACCCTGATCGCGCATTCGATTTTGCTCAGTTGCCCAATGCCGGTGTTGGTTTGGCGCGTCTGGAGTTCATCATCAACCGTATGATCGGCGTGCATCCCAAGGCACTGCTGAACTACGCCGGTCTGCCGCAGGACATCAAAGACAGCGTCGACAAGCGCATTGCTGGCTACGATGACCCGGTCGGCTTCTATGTCGAGAAACTGGTTGAAGGCATCAGCACTTTGGCTGCGGCGTTCACGCCGAAAAAAGTCATCGTGCGCCTGTCGGACTTCAAGTCCAACGAATACGCCAACCTGATCGGCGGCAAGCTGTACGAGCCGGAAGAAGAAAACCCGATGCTGGGCTTCCGCGGCGCTTCGCGTTATATCAGCGAAAACTTCCGTGACTGCTTCGAACTCGAATGCCGCGCCCTCAAGCGCGTGCGCAACGAGATGGGCCTGACCAATGTCGAAATCATGGTGCCGTTCGTGCGCACCCTGGGCGAAGCCAGTCAGGTCATTGACCTGCTCGCGGCCAACGGTCTGGTCCGTGGCGAGAACGGTTTGCGCATCATCATGATGTGCGAGTTGCCTTCCAACGCGATCCTGGCCGAGGAGTTCCTTGAATTCTTCGACGGCTTCTCGATTGGCTCCAACGACCTGACTCAGCTGACGCTGGGCCTGGATCGTGACTCCGGGATCATTGCTCACCTGTTCGACGAGCGTAACCCTGCGGTCAAAAAGCTGCTGTCGAATGCCATTCAGGCATGCAACAAGGCTGGCAAGTACATCGGTATCTGCGGTCAAGGCCCTTCCGATCATCCGGATCTGGCCAAGTGGCTGATGGAGCAGGGCATCGAAAGCGTTTCGTTGAACCCCGACTCCGTACTGGAAACCTGGTTCTTCTTGGCTGAAGCTCAGGCACCCGTCTGATGTGATGAGTGAAGCGTCGGTTTGCGTTGGCAGGCCGGCGCTTCGTCGCGTTTTCCCGGGCGGTTTTTTCAAAGATGCCGCCTTTTTTGTGCAAGAGCAATATGCAAAGCAGCAGCAATCTTTTTCCTGTGGCCTTGATCAGCGCTGAACGCCGTGGCGATCTGATCGAGGACGTGTACCGTTTGAAACCCGCCAACAGCCCGGATATCAGTGTCGAGCTGGCCGTGACCCGTCTGGGTCTGGTCGAATCGCCCGATTCACGCGGCGTTCCGGTGGTCCTGCTTCACGGTAGTTTCTCCAATCGACGCTTCTGGTATTCACCCAAGGGCATAGGTCTGGGCGCGTATCTGGCGCGTGCCGGTTTCGATGTGTGGATTCCGGAAATGCGCGGGCATGGTCTGTCTTCGCGAAATCAGGCTTACCGGCATAATCGCGTGGCCGATTACGCGCGCTATGACCTGCCAGCGATTGCCGCTTTTGTGCGTGAGCAGAGCGGCCAGGTTCCGCACTGGATTGGCCACTCTCTGGGCGGCATCACTCTTGCGGCAGCGCTTGGCGGTCATTACCTCGACTCGGAGGGCGCGGCCTCGGTCGCGTTGTTCGGCAGTCAGATCAGTCGCACGTACTGGCCATTGAAAATCCCCCCGGTGGAGTGGGGCGGGCGCTTGTTGCTCAGGCGCTTCGCGCATATTTCTGGTTCGCGTCTGAAGCGCGGACCGGAAGATGAGCCCATTGGCCTGGCGCTGGAAAGCATGCGGTGGTACGGACTGTTCCGCCGCTTTGGCGATGCCGAGCGAGATTGGTGGGCTGGGTTGAGTGAGGTTCAGGTGCCCGTGCTGGCGGTTGCCGCCGTGGGTGATAATCAAGACCCTGCGTGGGCGTGCCGTAAGCTATACGACCAGTTCGGTTCCGAGCAACGTCAGTTTGTCTGCCTCGGGCGCGATAAGGGTTTCACTGAAGATTTTGGTCATGTCGAAATGCTTGTGAGCAAAGGCGCACAAACTCAAGTCTGGCCGTTGGTAGCGAGTTGGTTGCGTACCCCATCGTTACCTCTGACCGATCAGGAGCAATCACGCTCTGGCGAGGGTGCCTTGATATAGGGCGGTCTAGGGTCTGTTGACGTTTGGTGGCGGTCGTCACCAAACGTCAACAGACCCTAACCGTTTCGTTGCGGGCGGGTTGGGGCTAAGCTATGCGACATTATGCCGTTTCAGTCATTTTCGGTTTGCGGGCCTGCATCTATGTTCGTGCCACTTGAGCGCCTGATCAATTTGAATGATGGCTACCGGCAGACGTTCAAGGTCGCCGGGCGCGATCTGTTGCTGTTGGTGATCGATAATCAGCCGCTGCTGCTGGAAGACAGCTGTCCGCATCAAGGCGCACCCTTGCACAGTGGCACGCTTATAGGTACGGTTTTGCGGTGCAAACGCCATGGTATTGAGTTCCAGTTGCCGAGCGGACGCCCTTTGCAGGCGTCATGTCCAGGCCTGAAGTTGTTTGCCCTGGCCTACGAAGGTGATCGGATCGGTGTCGATGTCTAGTCTGGTCAGCGTGACTAAGGCTAAGCATAGGCACTCGCTAGACGTTTTTTGTGTAGCCGTTGATTTGAAGCAGCCGAATTTCTCGTAACACCTGAGATCCTTTTTTTTACTGACAGGAGTTCACCCATGCATTACCTCACCCCCGATTTGTGCGATGCCTACCCAGAATTGGTGCAGGTCGTCGAGCCGATGTTCAGCAATTTCGGTGGCCGCGATTCCTTTGGTGGCGAAATCGTCACCATCAAGTGTTTCGAGGATAATTCGTTGGTCAAGGAGCAGGTTGACCTCGACGGTAAGGGCAAAGTGTTGGTGGTCGATGGCGGCGGTTCGCTGCGTCGGGCCTTGCTGGGTGACATGCTGGCCGAAAAAGCTTCAAAAAACGGCTGGGAAGGGCTGGTGATTTACGGCTGCATTCGTGATGTCGACGTCATAGCACAAACTGATCTGGGCGTGCAGGCACTGGCCGCCCACCCGATGAAAACTGACAAGCGCGGTATTGGCGACCTGAACGTAGCGGTGACGTTCGCTGGCGTGACCTTCCGTCCGGGCGAGTACGTGTACGCTGACAATAATGGCGTCATTATTTCGCCAAGCCCTCTTAAAATGCCGGAATAAACAGGAGACCGAATGTTCGACGAAGCTAACGCGCAATGGGGGCTGGTACATGCCCTGGTGCTGGATGGTGAAGGTGGGGCGCGTTTCATTGCTCGAACCGAATTGGATGTCCTTCAGTTGCAGCCACACGAAAGTGTCTGGCTGCATTGGGACCGCAGTCATCCGCAAACCCAGACCTGGTTGCGCTCTTCCAGTGGGTTGAGCGAGTTCAACTGCGATTTGCTGCTCGAGGAGAACACGCGACCACGCTGGGTGCCATTGCCCAACGCCGAATTGCTGCTGTTTCTGCGCGGCGTCAATCTCAATCCGGGGGCCGAGCCTGAGGACATGGTCTCGGTCCGTATCTTTGCCGCCGCTCAGCAGGTTATCTCCCTGCGTTTACGTCCCTTGCGTGCCACCGATGAGCTGATCGAACACCTGAATCAAGGCAACGGTCCGAAAACCACCTCTGAATTGATCCTTTATCTCGCTCAATACCTCACTGATAAGGTCCAGACGCTGGTCAGTGAGCTGTCGGAATTGGTCGACGAAGAGGAAGAAAAGATAGATGCCGATGAACGGTATGCTTCCGATCATGGTGACATGCTGCATATCCGTCGCCGCGCTGCCGGTTTGCGCCGGTTTTTGGCGCCGCAACGCGAAATTTACGCGCAATTGACTCGCAATAAACTGCCGTGGTTTGCCGATGACGATGCCAGTTACTGGAATGAGCTCAACAACAGCTTGACCCGTTATCTCGAAGAGCTGGAATTGACCCGCGAGCGTGTCGGGCTGGTCCTTGAGTCCGAGGATAGACGCCTGCGCGAGGGTATGAATCGGGTCATGTATCGCTTTGGGATTATCACCGGAGTCTTCCTGCCGATGAGCTTTCTGACCGGTTTACTGGGCGTCAACGTGGGAGGCGTGCCTGGTTCGAGCAATCCATACGGGTTTCTGATTGCTTGCTCGATAATGGCGGCAGTGGGACTGGGCCAGTGGTGGTTGTTCCGTCGCTTGCGCTGGGTGTAGGGGTAAAGGCTTTTTGCTACTAAATGACTCATTTGTGACTCGGACAATTCTTATCGCGTCTTTTAGTGACATTGCGTGAGGTGCCTATGCACGACCCGTTCGAAAAATCGCTGCGCGACATGCTCAACGCGTCACCCTCCAACCGGGATGACGACGCGTGCCTGGGCCGTGTACTGAAGACCGCGAACCGTCAGGTCGGTGCCGGGGACCTGTTCAGCTTGCTCGGGCGTTGGTCGCAAGCGTTGATGATTGGCCTGAACAATGGCTCGGCTCACATAGCACCCGTTTCACGTCACACTATTTCTTCTGCTCGTCCTGTCGATAAGGCTGATTGAACATGGAACTTAATCTCTGGACGCAGAGCCTTGTGGCCGCAATGACTGTGTTGTGGACCAAAGTTGCAAACTTCATTCCGAACCTGTTTGGCGCGCTCATTGTGGTGTTGCTGGGTTTTGTTGTTGCCAAATTACTTGACACACTGCTGTCCAAATTGTTGGCCAAACTGGGTCTGGATCGCCTCATGGGCGGCACCGGGCTGACCAAATTGATAGCGCGGGCGGGTGTCCAGGTCCCCATTTCGACTTTGGTCGGCAAAATCGTCTATTGGTTCGTGTTGCTGATTTTTCTGGTCTCTGCCGCTGAGTCCTTGGGGTTGGAGCGGGTTTCCGCCACCCTGGACATGCTGGCTCTGTACGTGCCGAAAGTATTTGGCGCGGCATTGGTGCTGCTCGTGGGTGTGCTGCTGGCGCAATTGGCCAATGGTTTGGTGCGCGGTGCTGCTGAAGGCGTAGGGCTCGATTATTCCGCTGGCCTGGGGCGAATCGCTCAAGGGCTGGTCATTATTATTAGTATTTCAGTCGCTATCAGCCAGTTGGAGGTCAAAACTGACCTACTCAACCACGTGATTGTGATTGGTTTGATTACCGTTGGTCTGGCTATTGCGTTGGCAATGGGGCTGGGAAGTCGTGAAATCGCCGGGCAAATTCTGGCGGGTATTTATGTGCGAGAGTTGTATCGGGTTGGGCAACAAGTGCGTGTGGGTGAGGTCGAAGGGCAGATCGAAGAAATTGGCACGGTGAAAACTATCCTGCTGACCGATGAGGGAGAGTTGGTATCATTGTCCAACCGAATCCTCCTCGAGCAGCGAGTGAGTAGCCGCTAACCCGGCGAACCCTGCTAATGTATGCCGCCACCAAATTGCCGGAAACGCGGGCAGTGGCGGACATTGACCTGACTGTCGGCACGACTTGTTTTGAATAAAACCCAATCGCTATCCACGCGCTACGACCCCCGCGAGCTCTCCGATGAGGAGCTGGTGGCGCGGGCGCACGTCGAGCTTTTTCATGTAACGCGCGCCTACCAAGAGCTGATGCGGCGCTATCAGAGGACTCTTTTTAACGTGTGCGCACGTTATTTAGGGAACGATCGCGATGCTGATGATGTCTGTCAGGAAGTGATGCTCAAAGTGCTGTACGGATTGAAGAATTTCGAGGGCAAATCGAAGTTTAAAACCTGGCTGTACAGCATCACTTACAACGAATGCATTACGCAGTACAGAAAGGAACGACGAAAGCGCCGCTTGATGGACGCTTTGAGTCTCGACCCCCTTGAGGAAGCGTCTGAAGAGAAGACGCCAACCCCTGAGGAGCAGGGCGGCCTTGATCGCTGGCTGGTGCATGTGAACCCGATTGATCGGGAAATTCTGGTGCTGCGATTTGTCGCAGAGCTTGAGTTTCAAGAGATTGCAGACATTATGCACATGGGCCTGAGCGCTACGAAAATGCGCTACAAACGGGCTCTTGATAAACTACGTGAGAAATTTGCAGGCGTGACTGAAACTTAAGTCGGGGCAAATATCTCTAACGTGCTGGCAAGTTCTGATAGACTTGTCGACGAGTTGTCCTTCGGTACGAAGGACTGCTTAACAATTACTAGATGGGGATTTAACGGATGAAACTGAAAAACACCTTGGGCATCGCCATTGGCTCTATTGTAGCCATGACTTCGTTCTGCGTTCTGGCACAAGGCCAAGGCGCGGTCGAGGGTGAGCTGTTCTACCAAAAGCACTTCAACCGTAGCGTCAACGACGTTGAAGATGGCTACAATCCTGGTGCTTCCATCGGCTACTTCCTGACCGATGACGTCGAAGTGATTTTGGGCTACGACAAAACCAATTACACGCGCTCGAACAACAATACCAACTGGCAGAAAATTCGCGGCGACGAAGCTTCTCTGACGGGTATGTACCACTTCGGTACTGTTGGTGACGCTATTCGTCCATACGTTTCCGGTGGTTTCGCTCACCAGAGCCTGACGAACGTGCAGGCTGATGGCCATTCGGGTCGTGACCAGTCCACATTCGCTACAATCGGTGGCGGTGCCAAGTGGTACATCACTGACAACTTGTACGCTCGTGCTGGCGTTGACGCTTCGTACAAACTGGACAACGGTAAGTGGGACTACGCTCCTACCATCGGTCTGGGTGTGAACTTCGGTGGCGGCTCCAAGCCAGCTCCAGCTCCAGCACCGGCTCCAGAGCCAGTTGCTGCTGAGCCAGCACCAGCAGTAGAACCTGCTGTTGCTGAAGTTGTACGTGTTGAGTTGGACGTCAAATTCGACTTCAACAAAGCTGTTGTCAAGCCTAACAGCTACGGCGATATCAAGAACCTCGCTGACTTCATGAAGCAGTACCCACAGACCCACACTACTGTTGAAGGTCACACTGACTCCGTCGGTCCTGACGCTTACAACCAAAAACTGTCTGAGAAGCGTGCAAGCGCTGTCAAACAGGTTCTGGTTAACCAGTACGGTGTTGGTGCTAACCGCGTGAACTCGATTGGCTACGGCAAATCCCGCCCAGTTGCTGATAACGCAACTGACGCTGGCCGCGCTATCAACCGTCGCGTAGAAGCTCAAGTAGAAGCTCAAGCTAAGTAATTAGCCCCCGCTTCAAGAGAAGCCCGGCTTTGGCCGGGCTTTTCTTTGTCTGCGATTTAACGCCTGGTTGTGTGCGGTAGGTCAAGCACAGTGCGTAAAGCCATTCGCCAACACATCGGCTCCCGCAGAGCCGTGGCTCGCCGCCACTTCTCCAATCACCAGAATCGCCGGGCTTTTCAGTTCGAAGGCAACGGCGTCCCGTTGCATGTCAGTCAGCGTGCTGCGGCATTCGCGTTGATGGGGGAGTGAGGCGTTTTCGATCATCGCCACGGGTGTGTTCGCAGCCAAGCCTCCAGCGAGCAGGTTGTCGCGAATTTCCGGTAGTTTGGCGACACCCATGTAGACCACTAACGTCGTGCCGCTCTGCGCCAACGCTTGCCAGTTGAGGCTGCTGTCATCCTGCGTGTGCGCGGTGACCAGGGTTACGCCACGACTCACGCCGCGCAAGGTCAACGAAATACCGCACTGTGTTGCCCCGGCCAAGCCAGCAGTGATGCCATTGACCAGCTCGACCTCCACCCCTTTTGCGCGCAGCCAATCGGCTTCTTCGCCACCGCGTCCGAAAATACACGGGTCGCCGCCCTTGAGCCGTACCACGCATTTGCCTTGGCGGACGAAGCGCAGCATAAGCCGGTGGATGAAGGCCTGTGGTGTCGATCGACAGCCGCCGCGCTTGCCGACGGCGATGATTCGAGCTGTAGGGCAGTGTTCCAGTATCGCGCTGTTGACCAGGTCATCGATCAACACCACCTGGGCTTCATGTAAGGCTCGAACGGCCTTGAGGGTAAGCAACTCAGGATCACCAGGGCCTGCGCCCACCAGCCAGACTTTTGCGCTCATGCTGCAGCCCTCATTAGCTAATTGCCATTGGCAGCGGGTTGGCCGCCAGCAGTCGTTTGATTTCCGGTACGCACGAGCCACATTGGCTACCGCAGCCCAGTTGTGTTTTCAGTTCAATCAGATCAAGCCCGCGACCAATCCCGGCCAGCACGGCGCTTTCGCTGACATTCATGCAGTTGCACAAGGTCTTGCTGCCGTGAGGCGAGGCCGCCGCGCTACCCGGCGGGGTGCTGATCGGTGCCAGCAGCCAGCGGCGCAGTTGTTCATCGGCGCGACCCTCCAGCCACAGGCTCTGCAACCAATGCCGGGCGATAGTTTCCCCTGCCAGGCGGATGGCGGTGATCCGGCCATTTTCGATGCGCACCCGCTTGCCAATAGAGCGGCGCGGGTCGTCATAGGACAGTACGGGGCCTTCATTCAGGCCAAGTAGCTGGTCGATCTGTGTAAGTAATTGATTGTCCGGCGCTTGGGCGCTGGCAGCGCGAATCAGCAGGGCAGGACGCTCGCGACCGGCCAGGCTGAGGCTGGCGTAGGCAAAGTTTTCGCACAGTGGGCGCAGGGCTTCGAGGTGGGCCTGTACGTCGCCTTCGACCAGCGCAAACAGTTGCCACGGCAACGTCACGGCCTCGATGCGTACACCTGCGTGCTTGAGCTCCGGTTGCTTGGACAGCGGGTCGAACGCCGGTTGCGTGAGGACGTTAACGCCACCCTTGAGAAAGCGATCACCCCAGTGCATGGGCAAGAACGCCTGGCCTGGTCGTACGCTGTCATCGCTGCTGACGGGCACGATCAAGCTACCGCGACGACTTTTCAGACTTACCAGATCGCCCGCTTGCAGACGATGACGGCGTAGCTCGTCCGGGTGCAGGCTCAATACGGCTTCGCTGACATGGCCGAACAACCGGGCAGCGGTCCCTGTACGGCTCATGCCGTGCCATTGATCGCGCAAGCGGCCTGTGTTCAGGGTTAGCGGGAAGCGTGCGTCACGCAGCTCCTTGGCCGCTCGGTAGGGCTCGGCAACGAAATTGGCGCGGCCCGACTCGGTGGGAAAAATACCATCGCCGTACAAGCGCGCTGTACCTGTCTGGGCACCGGTTGGGAACGGCCATTGTTGGGGGCCTTGTTGATCGAGCAAGGCATAGCTGATGCCCGACAGATCCAGGTCACGCTCACGCGTCAGTTGTTTGTACTCGTCGAACAGCGCTTTGGGTTGATCAAAAGCGAACAGGCTGGGTATGCCCGGACGTAGCCGTTGTTCCAGGCGTTGAGCGAAGTCCACGGTAATCGCCCAATCTGCACGTGCCTGGCCGGGGGCCGGTATCGCTTGGCGCACGTGAGAGATACGTCGTTCTGAGTTGGTGACCGTGCCTTCTTTTTCACCCCAACTGGCCGCAGGCAACAGCAGGTCGGCAAAGCGGCAGGTTTCGGTGGTGCGAAAGGCTTCCTGCAGGACCACAAAGGGGCAAGTGGTCAGCGCCTGCTGGATCTTTTGTTGGTCCGGCAACGACTGAGCCGGGTTAGTGCAGGCGATCCAAAGCGCCTTGATCTTGCCTGTCTGCAATTGCTCGAACAACTCGATGGCGGTCAGGCCGGTCGTGGCGGGTAGCGCATCGACCCCCCAATACGCGGCAACCTCTGCGCGGTGTGTGGCGTTGGCCGCTTCGCGATGGCCCGGCAGCAGATTGGACAAGCTTCCTGTTTCGCGGCCGCCCATGGCATTCGGCTGGCCAGTGAGAGAGAAGGGGCCTGCGCCGGGGCGGCCGATCTGCCCGGTGGCCAGATGCAGGTTGATCAGCGCGCTGTTCTTGGCGCTGCCCGCAGTGGACTGATTCAAGCCCATGCACCACAGCGACAGAAAGCTCGGGGCGGTGCCAATCCATTGCGCGCAGGCATGCAGTTGATCCACGGGAATGCCGCAGATCTCGGCGACCATTTGCGGGGTGTAATCGCGCACCAGGGTCTTTAACTCTGCGTAGCCCTGCGTGTGCTGGTCGATAAAGCTGCGATCGATCCAGTCCTCCCACAGCAGCAGGTGCAGGATGCCGTGAAACAGCGCGACATCGGTGCCGGGCTGGATCGCCAGGTGCAGGTCTGCCAGCTCGCAGGTGTCTGTGCGGCGCGGGTCGACCACGATTATTTTCATGTCCGGCCGTTGGCTTTTCGCTTCTTCCAGGCGGCGGAACAGCACCGGATGGGCGTAAGCCATGTTGCTGCCAACGATCAGCACGCAGTCGCTAAGCTCAATGTCTTCGTAGTTACACGGTGGGGCGTCGGCCCCCAGGCTGCGCTTGTAGCCAACCACCGCCGAAGACATGCACAGTCGCGAATTGCTGTCGATGTTGTTGGTGCCAACCAGTGCTCGGGCCAGTTTATTGAACGCGTAGTAGTCCTCGGTCAGCAGTTGCCCGGAGACGTAAAACGCAACGCTGTCCGGGCCGTGTTCGCGAATGGTGTCAGCGAACACGTTGGCAGCATGGTCAAGCGCTGTGTCCCAATCGGTGACGCTGCGCGCCAAGGATTTTCCCAGGCGCAGTTCCGGGTACAGCGCCCGAGCCGTCAAGTCGCCAGTCAGGTGCAGGCTTGATCCTTTGCTGCACAACTTGCCGAAGTTGGCCGGGTGCAGGGGATCGCCGCTGACGCCGAGAATGCGCTCATGGTCATGCTCGATCAGCACGCCACAGCCAACCCCGCAATAACAGCAGGTCGACGCGGTGATCTGCGTTGTAGCGGCGGGTGGGCGCATTATGCTGCTTCCTTCAATGCCAGTTGCACGCGGCCGTTTTCTACTCGGGCCAAGTGTTTGTGCGTACAGCCCACGTCCGGCGCCTGCGCCTCACCCGACTCCAGGTCGATCTGCCAGTTGTGCAGCGGGCACGCCACACGCTTGCCATAGATCAGCCCCTGAGACAGTGGACCGCCCTTGTGTGGGCAACGGTCGTCGAGGGCGAAGACTTCGTCGTCGCTGGTGCGGAAGATGGCGATGTCCCCCTTGGGCCCTTCGATGATGCGCGAGCCCAGCGGGTTGATGTCTTCCAGGGCGCAGATATCGAGCCAGTTCATGCCAGCACCTCCACAGGGATGCGTTCGAATTCTTTTTTCAGTAGCGGTTGTTCGATGCGCTCTTTCCACGGGTCCTGCTCGAATGACAGTGAAAACTGCAATTTCGCGTTCAGGGCCCGGCGGTTGTCGTGATCTTCCAGCACCGCTTTTTTGATGTGCTCCATACCGACCCGCTGCAGGTAGTGCACGGTGCGCTCCAGGTAGAAGGCTTCTTCGCGATACAGCTGCAGGAAAGCGCCGTTGTACTCGCGGACTTCTTCGGCGGTTTTCAGCTTGACGAAGAACTCGGCGACTTCAGTCTTGATCCCGCCATTACCACCGATGTACATCTCCCAGCCGGAGTCGACACCGATGATGCCGACGTCCTTGATCCCGGCTTCCGAGCAGTTACGTGGGCAGCCAGAGACGGCCAATTTGACCTTGTGCGGCGACCACATGTTGAACAGGTCGTGCTCCAGTTCGATGCCCAGTTGGGTCGAATTCTGTGTGCCGAAGCGGCAGAACTCACTGCCGACACAGGTCTTTACCGTGCGGATCGATTTGCCGTAGGCGTGGCCGGAAGGCATGTCGAGGTCTTTCCAGACACCCGGCAAATCCTGCTTCTTGATCCCCAGCAGGTCGATGCGTTGCCCGCCAGTGACCTTGACCATGGGCACGTTGTATTTGTCGGCGACATCGGCAATGCGTCGCAGCTCGGACGGGTTGGTCACGCCGCCCCACATCCTTGGTACCACCGAATAAGTACCGTCTTTCTGGATGTTGGCGTGAGCGCGCTCGTTGATCAGGCGCGATTGCGGATCGTCTTTCGCCTCGCCCGGCCAGGTGGAAATCAGGTAATAGTTCAGCGCCGGACGGCAGGTGGCGCAGCCGTTTGGGGTGCGCCAGTTCATGTAATTCATGGCGCCAGCGATGGTCAGCAGGTGCTGTTCGCGGATGGCCTTGCGGATTTGCCCGTGGTTCAGGTCGCTGCAACCGCAGATGGCTTTTTCGCTCTTCGGTTTGACGTCTGCTGCGCCACCCACGGTGTTGATCAGAATCTGTTCCACCAGACCGGCGCAAGAGCCACAGGAGCTGGCCGCCTTGGTGTGTTTTTTCACGTCATCGACGCTGAACAGCCCGTGTTCCTGAATCGCCTTGACGATGGTGCCTTTACAGACGCCATTGCAGCCGCAGACTTCGGCGCTGTCGGCCATGCCCATGGCTTTGTCCTGACCCTGATGGCCGACGTCGCCCAAGGCGTTTTCGCCGAACATCAGGTGGTCGCGGATTTCGTTGATCTGATGGTTTTCGCGGATCTGGCGGAAGTACCAGCCGCCGTCTGCGGTGTCGCCATACAAGCAGGCGCCGACCAGTACGTCGTCCTTGATCACCAGTTTTTTATAGACCCCGCCAATCGGGTCGGAAAGGGTGATGGTTTCAGTGCCTTCGCCGCCCATGAAGTCACCTGCGGAAAACAGGTCGATGCCGGTCACTTTCAACTTGGTCGAGGTCACCGAGCCCTGATAGCGCGCGAAGCCCAGTTGCGCCAGGTGGTTGGCGCAGACCTTGGCCTGTTCGAACAGCGGCGCCACCAGCCCGTAGGCAATACCGCGATGGCTGGCGCATTCGCCAATGGCATAAACACGCGGGTCGTAGGTTTGCAGGGTGTCGTTGACGAGAATCCCCCGGTTGCATGGGATGCCAGCCTGCTCGGCCAATTCGGTGGCGGGGCGGATACCGGCGGCCATAACCACCAGATCGGCAGGGATTACATCGCCGTTCTTGAATTGCACGGCTTTCACCCGGCCTTTGCCGTCGTCTAGCAGTGCCTGGGTTTGTTCTTTCAGGCGGAACGTCAGGCCGCGTTGTTCCAGTTCGGTTTGCAGCAACAGAGCGGAAGTCTTGTCCAGTTGACGTTCCAGTAGCCATTCGCCATTGTGCACCACGGTTACGTCCATACCACGTACCTTGAGGCCGTTGGCGGCTTCAAGGCCGAGTAGGCCGCCGCCGATGACCACGGCGTGGGTGTGGGTCTTGGCGGTGTTGATCATGATCTGGGTGTCGGCGATGTCGCGGTAGCCGATCACACCCTGCAGGTCGTTGCCGGGGATTGGCAAAATGAAGGGCGTAGAGCCGGTGGCGATCAGCAGACGATCATAGTGGGCTTCGGTGCCGTCGTCGGCGATCACCAGGCGCTTGGCGCGGTCGATCTTCACCACTTTGCGGTTGAGCAGCAGTTGGATGTTGTTTTCCAGGTACCAGCTCAAATCGTTGAGCACGATCTCGTCGAACGTTTGCTCACCGGCCAAAACGGGCGAGAGCAGAATGCGGTTGTAATTGGGGTGAGGCTCTGCGCCGAACACGGTGATGTCGTACAGGTCGGCGCTCAGTTTGAGCAGCTCTTCGAGGGTGCGAACGCCGGCCATGCCGTTGCCAATCATCACCAGTTTGAGTTTTTTCATAGTGCCTCCGAGAGACCACGAGGGGCGTGCTCGACAAATTCCGCGCAAACAAAAAAAGGCGTCCCGCTAGTCACCTAGCGAGGACGCCTTTGTCCAGTCCCGTTCTCTCGGGAAGCGCAGCTTTCGTCGTTGAAAGCTGGCACTTTATAAATTGCTTGATGAAGCTAGTGCAGGGGTTGTGCCAAGTTGGGGAAGGTTCGGTTTTACTGGGGGTTCTGGCGTTTCGGTCGTTTTTTCTGCACTGATTTGAAGCGGATTGCGCGGATCTGGTGCAAACACAGGTCTTATAGGAGGCCTCGCCCCGTCTGCGACGCCGCGCTGTCGCGCAGCAAACTGGTTTTGATTTGCGTGGCGTGATCGTTTAGTGGTGTGTCAGGCACGCATACTTCGCAGCGGGACGCGTAGTTGCAAGCTTGCTCCCACAGGTTTTTGATCTGTCGTTGAGATTTTGTGTGAATTGAGTATCGAATTACGGCAAGGCCCCGTTTCCAGGAGGCCGAGCGTAGGCGTTGCGCAGGGGGTAACGAGGCAGGACGCCGAGTTAGCCGCACGGGGCCATGGATGGCCCCTTGAGGCGACCCCCGGAGCAACGCCGGAGTGAGGGAAATCCGAGCCTAAGCGAGGATCCGTATGGCGGGGCATGCCTTTTGGCGGGACCTTTTCGGCGCCTGGAAAAGGTTCCTCGCTGTAAGAGCGAAACCGTAATTCCAGCACACCAAAATGCCGGATATACACATCAAGACCAGCGCCAACACATTGTTTTTAAAAGATTAAAAATCAGTTTGATGAGAGCGCGCTTGCCCGCGATCCAGTGCGAAGCGCTGGCAAAAGTATAGTTAGCCGTGCAGCACCCAGACAATGATCAGCAGATTCACCAGCAACGACGTCAGTGCCAGTGTTCGCCAGACCTTCAGCGGCTCCCGTTCCAATAGCGGCCTGGGCTTGACCTTGAGCGTGGTCAGCTCGGCCTGCTCCAGTTCCAGCAACCACTCTTCAGCCGTTTCGTAACGCTGGGTTGGGTCTGCGCTCAACGCTCGACTCAGGTTGCGCTCCAGCCAATCCGGTACGTCCGGTCGATAGCGGCTGGCCGGAACCGACACGCCAAAGTGCGGGTGCTGAAACGCTTCGATTTCGCCATAGGGATAGTGCCCGGTGAGCAGGTAGTGCAGGGTTACTCCTGCGCTGTATAAGTCCTGCTGCCCAGTAGGTTCGACGCCGTCAAAGGCTTCGGGGGCGATGTAGCTGGGTGTGCCGGGTAAGTCGTTGGCCGTGTCCACTGACAGGCCGGGGCAATAAGCCAGGCCGAAATCCAGCACCCGTAGCTCGCCATCCTCATCAAGCAACAGGTTCTCCGGCTTGATGTCGCGATGCACGATGTTGCGCCGATGCAATAGACCCAGGGCGCGCAGCAAGCGTATGGCCAAGTCCTGCCATTGTGGCAATGGCAGTGGGCCGTTTTCCTCGAACACCTCAGCCAAGGTCTGGCCGGGGTATTCGCGCATCACGTAATACAGATGTTGACGCTCGGGGATGGGGTGAACCTCAGGGAAAAACCGTCCGGCCACGCGTCGCAAAAACCACTCTTCCAGCAGCAGGCTTTGTCCGGCATTGCCTTCGGCATGACGACTCGCAGGCAGGGTTTTCAGTAGCCATGGCTGTTGCTGTCGATCACGCACCCGATACAGCAAGGACTGCCGCGACTGCCCGAGTAGCGCTTCCACCTGCCAGCCTTCAAACCCTTGGCCCTGTTTCAGCGCGGGAGGTAGTGGCCATTGCTGAAGCTGGATCAGGGTGTCGCCAAGGTTATCCTGCCCCAGTCCATCAACCTGAATCAGCAGGGCGCTGGCGTTGTCCTGACTGCCCGCCAGATGCGCGGCACTGACCAAGGTCTGCACCGCGTTGTCGAGAGTGTCCTGTTCGCGCAGGATTGAGGTGATGCTGGCTTCGCTGAGCGTTGCCCATACGCCATCACTGAGCAGCAGCCAACGTTCGCCCTCGCGCAATTCGCCGTCGAGATAGTCCATGACCACATATTGATCGAGCCCCAGCGCGCGCTTGAGTACGTGCTGCATGTCGGGTTGTTCCCAGACATGGTCCTCACTGACGCGCAACAGTTGACCGGCGTGCCAGCGGTAAACCCGACAATCGCCAACATGGGCCAGGGTGAAACGCCGCCCGCGCAATACGATGGCGCTCAGTGTGGTTAGCAGGCCGTTGGCCTGTAGCCAGCGATTTTGAGCCAGCAACAGGCGGTCTAGCGATTGCGCGACACCCCAGGTTTCCGGGGTGGCGTAGTAATCCAGCGCCAGTGCCTGCAAGGTCGAGCGGGCCGCCAGCCCGCCGTCGGCACAGTGGCTGACACCGTCGGCGAGGGCGAACAGGTAGCCTTTGCTCGCCGCCAGAGCCGGCATCGGCGTCACCAAGCGACCCGCGTCCTGATTTTCCGTGCGCGGACCACTGGCGCTGAAATGGGCGAAGCTCAGTTGCAAGCTCATCGGGGAGGTTAAACTCGCGCCGCCGTCACCGCTGCCGAACCCCATGTGGTTCTCCAGCGGCGTTTGACGTTATGCAGGCCGAACCAGGCTAATACGCCGAGGCTGGCGAACAGCCACAGACCCATTTGGTAGTCGCCAGTGTTCTGCTTGATCGCACCCAGGCCCGCTGCCAGCAGAAAACCGCCGACACCGCCGGCCATGCCGATCAAGCCGGTCATGACACCTATTTCCTGGCGAAAGCGCTGCGGCACCAGTTGGAACACCGCGCCGTTACCTGCACCAAGGCCAAGCATTGCCGAGACAAACAGCGCCAAGGCAGCCCAGGAACTGGGCAGGTTAAAACCGACGGCGGCAATGCCGACGGCTGCCACTGCGTACATCCCCGACAGGGTACGAATCCCGCCGAATCGGTCCGCGAGCGCGCCGCCGAGCGGACGCATCATGCTGCCACCGAATACACAGGCCGCCGTGTAATAGCCTGCAGTCACGGGGCTCAGGCCGTATTGGTCGTTGAAGTAGCCTGGCAGGGCGCTGGCCAAGCCAATAAAGCCGCCAAACGTTACAGCGTAGAAGAACATGAACCACCAGGTGTCGCGGTCACCCAAGGCTTTCATGTAGTCAGCCATGGATTTTGTTTTGGCCCGCTGCGGGGAATTGCGGGCCATCAATGTAAAAACGATCAGGGCCAGGATCAGCGGAATCAGGGCAAAACCGAACACGTTGGTCCAACCAAAGGCCAGGGCCAGTGCGGGGGCGATCAGGGCCGCGAACACGGTGCCGGAATTGCCTGCACCGGCGATGCCCATGGCCTTGCCTTGGTGCTCGGCCGGGTACCATTGCGAGGCCAGCGGCAGGGCAACTGCGAACGCGGCGCCTGCCATGCCCAGGAACACCCCGAGCAGCAAAGCTTGCTCATAGCTGTGGATGCCGAGCTGCCAGGCCGTCAACAACGCACCAATAACGACCACTTGACCGATGATGCCGGCCGTCTTGGGTGATAATTTGTCCGCGAGCAGGCCCATGAACACGCGCAGAAAAGCACCCGCCAGAATCGGCGTCGCTACCATCAATCCGCGCTGCTGGGTGGTCAGGTGCAGGTCGCCGGCGATCTGTACGGCCATTGGGCCGAGCAGGTACCAGACCATGAAACTCAGGTCGAAATACAGGAAGGCTGCGAACAGAGTCGGTTTATGGCCGGCTTTCCAGAAGCTTGTATTCATTGAACACCTCATCTGCAAAAAGAGTTGTGGCCTGAGGCCCGAATGCAAAAAAAAACGCCGCAACCCGATTCGCGTTTGCGAGAGGGGTATGCGACGTCTTTGTCGTAATGTGGGGCAACCGCCGTTGGCTGCCTGTGATGGATAAAGCAAAAGGCGGGCCATCAGGCGATGATTGCCCTCGCGCGGCGCGTCAGAGCAACCAAATCATCCCAGTAACTCACTCATGGCAATGATCTGCTCAGCCACCTGGATCAGCTTCTGCTGGCGGCTCATGGCTTGGCGACGCATCAGGGTGTAGGCCTCTTCTTCTTTGCAGTCCTTCATCTTCATCAACAGGCCCTTGGCCAATTCGATGCGTTTTCGCTCCACCAATTGCTGATCGCGTGCCTGTAATTGGGCACGCAGCGCTTGATCGCTCTCAAAACGGGCCATGGCCACGTCCAGAATCGGTTGCAGGCGTTGGGCATTAATACCTTCAACGATGTAGGCGCTCACTCCAGACTTGATGGCCTGGCGCATGACGAGCGGATCATGCTCATCGGTGAACATGACGATAGGGCGCGGCTGATCGCGGCTGACCAGCACCACTTGCTCCATCACGTCGCGGCCGGGGGATTCGGTGTCGATCAAAATGACGTCGGGGCGCACCGCTTCTACCCGTGCAGGTAAGTCTATGGTCAGCCCCGACTCATCGATTACCTCGAAACCGGCTTCGCTGAGTGCGGCCTTGAGGCGTCCGACTTTTTTCGCCGTGTCATTTATCAGCAGGATACGCAGCATGTTCGCGACTTCCTTCAGCGACTGACACGGGTGGGTATGGCATCGGCCAGCGCGTGCAACTTGAAGCTATGTGCATAGGCTGCGGGTTCGCTGCCGTCCCAGACTTTGCCATCAATCAGTTGGCTGCTGCGCATGGCAGACTCAGGGACTGCAACGCCGACAGAGGCCGCTGCCTGGCTATACAGCTTCAGTTGCTGCACTTGCGTGGCGATCCCAAGGTAGTCAGGGTCTTCGCGCAATAGGCCCCAGCGGCGGAACTGAGTCATGAACCACATGCCGTCGGACAGGTAGGGGAGGTTGACTTCACCCGCGCCGTGAAAGCGCACGGCGTGCGGGTCATGCCAGTGGTTACCGAGACCGTCGGCATAGTCGCCCATGAGCCGTGGTTCTATGCAGTCTACCGGCGTGTTGAGGTAATCGCTGCCGCTGAGCAATTGCGCGGTACTCCGGCGATTTTCGTCGTTTTGTTCGATGAAGCGGCTGGCTTCCAATACCGCCATGACCAGCGCCCGCGCGGTGTTGGGGTAGCTCTCGACAAACTCGCGGGTGCAACCGAGCACTTTTTCCGGGTGATCGGGCCAGATCGCCTGAGTCGTCGCCAAGGTAAAGCCAAGGCCCTGATTCACCGCGCTGGCGCACCACGGTTCGCCGACACAACAACCGTCAATACGCCCGGCTTGCAGGTGCGCGACCATTTGCGGCGGCGGCACGACCACGCTATTAACGTCGTTCAGCGGGTGAATGCCTTGGCTCGCGAGCCAGTAGTACAGCCACATGGCGTGTGTGCCGGTGGGAAAGGTCTGGGCAAACGTCAGTTTTGTACGGCTTTGGTGCACGTACCGATCCAGTGCCTCAGGATTGGTCACGTTCGCGTCCTGCAGCGCTTTGGATAAGTTGATGCTTTGCCCGTTTTGATTCAGCCCCATCAGCACCGCCATGTCGGTGCTCACGGAGCCGCTGATGCCCAGTTGCACGGCGTAGATCAGACCATAAAGGCTGTGAGCGGCGTCCAGTTCGCCACTGACCAACTTGTCGCGCAGATTGGCCCAGGACGACTGGCGTTTCAGGTTCAGCGTCAGGCCATAAGGCTGAGCAAACCCTTGGGTGGCGGCAACCACCAGCGGCGCGCAGTCGGTCAGGGCCATAAAGCCCAGGTCGATGGCATTTTTTTCTGGGGCGTCGCTGCCAGCAACCCAGGCCAGAGCATTGCTCGTAGGGGTGTTCATCGTGATACGCCATCCATAAAAAAGGCGTCGCGCAGTCGTTTGCAAATGCAAAGACGGTCGCGACGCCATTGTCCGATGCCTCGCTCCGCCGTTGGAACAAGTGTAGATAACGGTGGGATGTGCAAGGCATATGCCATCGCTTGCCGCGACACATAACCTATAGTGCGCCCTCGGCATCGAGGCGGAACTGAATAGCGCTCTAGGGTGGTGGCTTTGCCTAGACTGCGCACCTGTCTGGCTTGCCCTCGGGTGCCTAGTTGGTTGGCTAGGCTTCCACGCCGATGAATAGATCCAAGTCTCCAGGCAGGGGCTCATTGATCGCCGCCGCAATCTGGTGGGATTGGTCACCTGTTAGCAGCCACTCGCCGTCTGGGCTTTTTGCAACGCTTTGCCACCCCATTACCTCTAGTACCGCTGACTCAAACTGAGGCGGCACCTCTAGTTCATCTTTCAGCGAAGTATCTTCGACGTTTTCAGGCAGGAATCCACTGATACATAGATACATAAAAGCTCCTATTTCTCTACTTTTCGACCGAGCTTTGATGTAGTTCGTCCGTAATCATCAGGCCGATACACCTTACCGAGCACCACCAGGCTCAAACACTACAAGACAACTGAAAAATATAGTCCGGACTACTAAAGGTCTTGCCAGTCATGGTTTCAAGGCTGCCTATCTGCTCTGCCGATAGGTCGTACTCATATATCGCATCTTCTGGCTCACTCCAGGCCATTAGCTTCGCTAATTTATCGAACTGGTCGGCAGGGATCTCAATACGGAAAGCCAATTCCTCGGTTTTCTTGTCGAATGCAAGAATCTCATGTTGCATTTTTCGGACTCCTATCAAACTGATTTATAATCTTTTAAAAACAATGTGTTGGCGCTGGTCTTGATGTGTATATCCGGCATTTTGGTGTGCTGGAATTATGGTTTCGCTCTTACAGCGAGGAACCTTTTTCAAACGCCAAAAAGGTCCCGCCAAAAGGCTTGCCCCTCCATACGGATCCTCGCTTAGGCTCGGATTTCCCTCGCTCCGGCGTTGCTCCGGGGGCCGCCGCAAGGGGCCATCCATGGCCCCGTGCGGCTAACTCGGCGTCCTGCCTCGTTACCCCCTGCGCAACGCCTGCGCTCGGCCTTCTGGAAACGGGGCCTTGCCGTAATTCGAGAGTCAACTCACTCCAAATCCCAACAACAGATCAAAATCCTGTGGGAGCAGGCTTGCCTGCGAAGGCTGCGTGCTTGACACACAACTAAACGATCACACCACGCAAATCAAAACCAGTTTGCTGCGCGACAGCGCGGCGTAGCAGACGGGGCGACATCTCCTATTGAGATTATTTTGGTGTGGTTCGGCCTGGCTCGGCGTCCTTTGTGCGTTCTCCCGTGTCAGGGTTGAACTCTCCCAGATGCTTGCCTTGTTTGTCGTACAGCTCACCCCGGCCATTCTCATAATCCCACTCATAAATTCGACCCTTGCGATCTTTCCAGCGTTTACGTTTATGCCCGCCATCTTTGACTGAGCTCTTCGAGGGGCTGAGTGCTGCATCCGGAAAGGCTGTCAGCCCATTTGGGGCCGGGTGATAGCTGTGGTCGCCACCAATAGGTCGAGCAAACACCACATACAGCGAGTTCAGACCCGTATTCGCCGGAAACACCAGAATACAGTCATCAGTGGTGATGTCTTCGCCGGGAAGGCCTTCAATCTGTGAGTCTGTGCCGTCCGGGATCGGGTGGACCAGGATAGTGCCTAACTGTTCGCTATTGTTGTCGGGATAAACCAACGGCGGCATTTCTCCCAGTCGTCCGTGCTGCGGTGTCCACAGGATGGTGATGCCGTTGAGCTTGGCCTCCAACGCGGTTTTATCGGTGTTCCACGTGGCCTGCACCGTGCGTACCATGTCGTCGCCTGATGCGGAGGTGTGAATGCCGTAGACCTGTAGCGCGCCCTCGGCGTCGCGGCGGAACTGGAAGCGCACACGTGTGGGAGCGCGACTCATCATGCGCAACTGGTCGTCGGTGTAGAGTGTGCCGTCGCCCATTTTGGCCGGGAGCATCCCCAGTATGAAAATGCTGGCAGGCCCGCCCGCGCCGCGTATTGCCCAATTGAAGCCCCGCTGCATGATTCCGCCCCCGGCCATGCGACCCAGCGCCAGATCGGCACCGAGGGCCGTCGCTACAGCGGTGCTGGCAGATGGAATAAGCATGGCACCCGCCACCATCACGTTGCCGAAGTTGGAGGTGGGCTCTGTACCGGCGTTAGTGCGGCACCATTTGCCAGAAATGCAGGACTTGGCAAAGACCAGGTCTGTACGTTTCTTGGGGGGCGGCCATCGATCTTCCGCGATGTAAACCCGCTCTGGCTCAGAGGGTTTATTCCAGGCTGCCCACGAGCCACCACCGTTGGGAAGATTTCGATTAGAGGGCCTAAAGCGGTTGAAAGGATCTTTCGAGTCATCCTTGCTCATGACAAGTCCCTATATCACTTTATGTCGAGCCGGAGAGCTTGTTGCTCAGCCTGGTTTCGGTCAATTTGACTTGGTAACCTGACGTTTCAGACTCTCCAGCGCGCTTGCCGTTTCAGGAAGGGCACAGGGCAAGCGCGCTACAAGTTCTAACTCGCCTATGAGCCCCAGCCCGTCTATAATCGCGGCCCTAAATTCAACTGCTCACGAGCCAAGACCGCCCATGTATAACCTGGCCCGCCAGTTATTGTTCAAACTTTCCCCGGAAACGTCCCATGACCTGTCGCTGGATTTGATCGGTGCTGGGGGGCGTTTGGGGCTCAATGGTTTGTTGAGCAAGGCGCCTGCGCAGTTGCCGGTCACGGTCATGGGCCTGAACTTCCCCAACCCGGTCGGGTTGGCAGCCGGGCTGGACAAAAATGGGACGGCGATCGATGGCTTTGCGCAGCTAGGCTTTGGTTTTGTCGAAGTCGGCACCGTGACCCCACGTCCACAGCCGGGTAATCCGAAGCCGCGGATTTTTCGTCTGCCCCATGCCGAGGCAATCATCAATCGCATGGGTTTCAACAATCTGGGGGTCGATCATTTGATCAGCCGGGTACAGGCGGCTAAATACCGCGGCATCCTCGGGATCAACATCGGCAAGAATTTCGACACCCCGGTCGAGCGGGCCGTGGATGACTACCTGATCTGTCTGGATAAGGTCTACGCTCATGCCAGCTACGTGACCGTGAATGTCAGTTCGCCGAACACGCCAGGCTTGCGTAGCCTGCAATTTGGCGACTCACTCAAGCAATTGCTCGAAGCCCTGCGTCTGCGTCAGGAAGACCTGGCGCAAAAACACGGCAGGCGCGTGCCGCTGGCCATCAAGATCGCCCCTGACATGACCGATGAGGAGACCGTGCAGGTCGCCGTTGCACTGGTCGAATCGGGTATGGATGCGGTGATTGCCACCAACACCACGCTCAGTCGCAAGGGTGTCGAAGGTTTACCTCACGCCGACGAAGCCGGCGGTCTGTCGGGCGCGCCGGTTCGCGAAAAGAGTACGCATACGGTCAGGATACTGGCAGGCGAATTGGCGGGTCGGTTGCCGATCATTGCGGCGGGCGGGATCACCGAAGGCAAGCATGCGGCTGAGAAAATCGCCGCAGGTGCGAGTCTGGTGCAGATCTATTCGGGCTTCATCTATAAAGGGCCGGCGTTGATTCGTCAGTCGGTTGATGCGATAGCAGGAATGGCGCCTCCACGCAACGCATAAAAAAGGGGTTCCTTTACGGAACCCCTTGGGCTTTAGCCCGCCGCCCGGGTGAGGCGTGCATGGTTTAGGTCAAACGTTGAAAATTTTAAAAAAACTTGATCGGAATGTACCTGATTAGCCGACCGCGTGAAGTTCGTTGAGTCTGTGGATGCCCGCAGTGCCAGTCATACCGTCCCAATTGTCGCCGCGTCCTTCTCGCCAGCCATTGATCCAGGCTTGGCGTACCGACGGTAGAGTAAAGGGGCAAAGCTCACGGGATTTACCATGAACACCAAATTGATATCCGCGTAAAAATGCTCTTTCCAACGGATCACGCTTAAGTCTTCTCATAGGGTGTTGCCCTCGTTTGTTGACTGTAATGTCCCTGGAGACCTCATGTCGAGGTCGGGCAGAATCTTCTGCCTTTAGTACCCGCTGCCGGCGTCGCGGGCTTGGTGTTGTCATCGTTGCGGTGACAACCTGTATTGAGTTCTAACCAATGCGTCCGGCGCTGTGAATGATCGTTTTGTCATAAGAACGTAACTATCGATGTGGTATTGCCATAAGCAGGACGCTCATTCAGAGGAGTGTTTTTGCCGCAAGCCCCCTGACCCGAGGCTTTGGCTGAAGATCTGCTCGAGTTTTCAACGGTGAATGATGGCGGATTGCTCTTAACCGATAATAGACGAAGGGTCGGCATGTGACTTTTTATTACCGCGATCTTCAACGTAAATGGTCGCTGATCGAACGATCAATTGTCATTGGCCGCTAGGTTGATGGACTGACTGCTGCATCGCCGCAACGCGACGATGACGGTGGACCGGCACAATGTGTGTGCCACGCAGGCGTTCTCCAAGAAAGGCGCTTGTTTAAAATCTGGTCGGGCGATGCGTTGCCCCTCCGCTTATCGCTTAAGGCCCTGGATTACCCATGTCGGACCGTTACGAACTCTTTCTTACTTGCCCCAAAGGCCTCGAAGGTTTGCTCGCTGAGGAAGCCACCGGGCTTGGCCTCGAGGAGACCCGCGAGCACACGTCGGCCATTCGTGGCATGGGCGACATGGAGACGGCCTATCGGCTATGCCTCTGGTCGCGACTGGCCAACCGCGTATTGCTGGTGCTCAAGCGATTCCCGATGAAAGATGCCGAGGACCTGTACCACGGTGTACTCGATATCGAATGGGAAGATCACCTGGACGCTGAGGGCAGTCTCGCGGTGGAGTTCAGCGGTAACGGTTCGGGGATCGACAACACCCACTTTGGTGCGCTGAAGGTCAAGGATGCGATCGTCGACAAACTGCGTACCCCGTCGGGCCTGCGTCCTTCGGTCGATAAGCTCAACCCGGACTTGCGTGTTCACCTGCGCCTGGACCGTGGTGAGGCGATTCTGTCGCTGGACCTTTCCGGGCATAGCTTGCATCAGCGCGGTTACCGCTTGCAGCAGGGTGCGGCGCCGTTGAAAGAGAACCTGGCGGCAGCCATTCTGGTGCGTGCCGGTTGGCCGCGCATCGCGGCCCAAGGCGGCGCGCTGACAGACCCGATGTGTGGTGTCGGTACCTTCCTGGTGGAAGGCGCGATGATGGCCGCGGATATCGCGCCAAACCTCAAGCGTGAGCGCTGGGGTTTTTCAGCCTGGCTCGGGCACGTCCCGGCATTGTGGAATAAGTTGCACGACGAAGCCCAGGCGCGGGCGGACATCGGTCTGGCCAAGCCGCCGCTGTGGATTCGCGGTTATGAAGCCGACCCGCGTCTGATTCAGCCAGCACGCAACAACATCGAACGCGCCGGGATGAGCGAATGGGTCAAGGTTTATCAGGGCGAAGTCGCGACGTTTGAGCCACGCCCGGATCAGAACCAGAAAGGGTTGGTCATCTGTAACCCTCCTTACGGCGAACGTCTGGGTGATGAGGCAAGCTTGCTCTATCTCTATCAGAACCTTGGCGAACGTCTGCGTCAGGCGTGCCTGAACTGGGAAGCAGCGGTGTTCACCGGCGCGCCGGATCTGGGCAAGCGCATGGGTATTCGCAGCCACAAGCAATATGCCTTCTGGAACGGCGCCTTGCCGTGCAAATTGTTGCTGATCAAGGTTCAGCCGGATCAGTTCGTCACTGGCGAACGACGCACGCCTGAACAGCGTCAGGTGGAGCGTGAGCAGGTCGAGGCGGATGCATCGGTCGAAGTCGAAGTGCCTGGGAAGTACGAAAAGTACAACAAGAATGGCAATCCCATCCGCAAACCTGAACCGGTTATTGAGCAGGCGCGCTTGAGTGAAGGCGGGCAGATGTTTGCCAACCGCTTGCAGAAGAACCTCAAGTTGCTGGGCAAGTGGGTACGCCGTGAAGGGATCGACTGCTATCGGGTCTACGATGCCGATATGCCGGAATATTCGTTGGCCATCGATCTGTATCACGATTGGGTTCACGTTCAGGAATACGCAGCGCCCAAGACGATCGATCCGGAAAAGGCATCGGCCCGACTGTTCGATGCATTGGCCGCGATTCCCCAAGCGTTGAATATCGACAAGAGCCGTGTGGTGATCAAGCGCCGCGAACGCCAGAGCGGTACCAAACAGTATGAGCGCCAAAGCGCACAAGGACAGTTTCGGGAGGTCAATGAAGGCGGCGTCAAGCTGCTGGTTAACCTGACCGATTACCTGGATACGGGTCTGTTCCTCGATCACCGGCCAATGCGTATGCGCATTCAGCGTGAGGCGGCGGGCAAGCGTTTCCTGAACTTGTACGCCTACACGGGGACCGCGAGTGTGCATGCGGCAAAGGGTGGCGCACGTACAACCACCAGTGTGGATCTGTCTAAGACCTACCTGGATTGGGCGCGGCGCAATTTGTCGCTCAATGGTTTCTCTGACAAGAACCGTCTGGAGCAGGGCGATGTCATGGCCTGGCTGGAAGCGAGCCGCGATGAATACGACCTGATCTTCATCGACCCGCCGACGTTCTCCAACTCCAAGCGCATGGAAGGAATCTTCGACGTGCAACGCGATCAGGTACAGTTGCTTGACTTGGCGATGGCACGTCTGGCGCCGGGCGGCGTATTGTATTTCTCCAACAACTTCCGCAAGTTCCAGCTCGATGAAAACCTCAGCGAGCGTTATGCGGTCGAGGAAATCACTACGCAAACCGTGGATCCGGACTTCGCCCGCAACAGCAAAATCCACCGTGCATGGCGCATCACAGCCCGCTAAATTCGGGTCGCTCTACTCCCTGACCAAATTAGTTGGGGATAGAGCGTGAGTAGGACTATGCAAAATAGTGGCTAATAGCTATAACTGAGCCATAGCCAAGGTGACGCCGTAATACGCTGGCGTTATGAGTTTTTGCTTATGTCGCTCAATAACGTGCGCCCAAAGATTCTCGGCTTGATCAGCGAGAATGCCTGCCCGTGGTTTGTGGCTGTTCTTGCATGGGTGGCAGGTACTGCGTTGACCGTCATGCTTGTGGCGTCAAGCAACGAGGGGCATCAACGCCAACTTCATCAGCGCTTCAATCTGCTGGCCGGCGAACGGTTCAGTCGGATTCAGGAGCGTTTTGACGATCAAGTCCAGCGCCTGGACGGTCTTCGCCGTTTTTTTGTCTTCTCCGATGAGATCACTCAAGCTGAATTCGAGGGTTATACGGCACCCTTGCTGGTGTGGACGCAGGCCTATTCCTGGACGCCAAAGGTTGCTGGCGCGGAGCGTTCGCAATTCGAGCAGTCGGCGCGCTCGCTGGGATTGACGGGGTTTACCATTCTCGAGCAGGACGCAACCGGTGCACTCAAGCCTGCACTTGATCGCGCGGAATATTTTCCGGTGCTCTACACCCAATCACGAAGCACGATGCCGTTACCGCTGGGTTTTGATGTGGCCTCCGAAGGCGTGCGTCTAACCACGCTCGAGCGTGCGGCTCTATCGGGTCAGATGGTCGTCTCGCCTCTGATGGATCTGGTCGGGCTCGAACCGGCCATTGCCAGTGGGGTTTTGCTGGTGGCGCCAGTGCTATCGCTGGCGCACGAGAACAGTGCGCAGAAACCGGGACTGTCGGGGTACGTTATGGCAGTGATCAGCCTGCGTAAATTAATGTCCGAAGGGTTGCCTGAGCAGGCTCGCGATAACCTGGCGTTGCAGTTGTTCGACCTTTCTTTGCCAGGCCAGCCCGAGCTGCTCTACCAATCGGCCAACGAAGCGGTTGAAGGCGATCTGCGCATCAGTACGTTATTGAGCATGGCAGGCCGTGGATATTTGCTGGAAATTCGTCCGTCCGCCGCGTTTCTTGCGACCGACCAGTCGTCAGCAGTCAGCTTCATTGTGTTGGGGGAATTGCTCAGTCTGATCCTCAGCGCATTGCTGTATAGCCTGGTCAACCAGCGTCGGCGCGCCTTGCTGCTGGTCGAGCGGCGAACCACCGAATTGCGCAGCGTGCTGAACGCCGCGACTCAGGTGGCGATCATTGCGACTGACTTGTGTGGTGTTATCACTACCTTCAACGTCGGTGCGCAGCTGATGCTCGGCTATAGCAGTGATGAAGTGCAGGGGCGGTTTACGCTGGGGGATTTGCACCTTGCCACCGAGCTTAAGGCCCATAGGGAGCAGTTAAGTCAGCGTTATGGGCGCAATGTTCCCGCTGCCGAGGCGATGTTGGTTGAGGCGATTGAAGAGGGTGTCCGTCCGGCGCGGGAATGGACCCTCCTGCGCTGCGACGGTAGCTCATTGGTGGTCAATATGCTGGTGACGGCGGTACGCGATGAGCATCAACATTGGGTAGGTTACCTTGCAATCTGTGTCGATATCACTGAAGGCAGACGGGTCCATGAAGCCTTGGCTGCGCGCGATCAATTATTGGAAAAACTCAGTGCCCAAGTGCCAGGGGGGATCTATCAGTACCAACTGAACAGCGATGGCAGTTCCTGTTTCAACTACACCAGCAGCGGTTTGTGGCGGATCTACGAACTGCCTCCCGATGTGACGCCGCACGGTATTGAGGCAGTGTTTGATCGGATTCACCCCATGGATTTGCATCGAATCAGAAAGTCGATCTGCTTTTCCGCTGAGCACCTGACCCCTTGGCGTGAGGAATATCGCGTCGAGTTGCCTCTGCAGGGGCAGCGCTGGTTACGTGGTGAGGCCACGCCTGAGCGATTGCCCGACGGCGGGGTACTGTGGCACGGCTTCATCTCCGATATTTCTGACTTGAAGCGGGTCGAGGAGGAGTTGCGGGCGCTGTCAGTGACTGACGTGCTGACGGGTGTGTACAACCGTCGTTATTTCCAGGAACGGCTCAAGACCGAGTTGTCTCGCGTTCATCGGCATGGCGGAGAGTTGTCGGTAATCATGCTCGATATTGATCACTTCAAACGGATCAACGATAAATTCGGTCATGCCGTGGGCGACCAGGTGCTGCAAGGCCTCTGTCAGCGGATCAACCTGCGCCTACGGCGAGATGACGTATTTTGCCGTCTCGGTGGTGAGGAGTTCATGGTGTTATGCCCTGGCACCACGGTAGGAAGCGCTCATATGCTGGCGCTGGAATTGTGGAATGTACTGCGTAGCGAGCCCATCGATGGCGTGGGTGTGGTGACGGCGAGTTTCGGTATCGCCAGTTGGCGCGCTGCCGAGGGTGGCGATGCCTTGTTGTTGCGGGCAGACTCGGGGGTTTATGCGGCTAAACAGGCTGGGCGTGATCGGGTCGAACCTGAGTTGTCATGAGCTAAAATACTTCTGTCGCTGATACGCCGTTTTCGCCGGCAAGCGTGTTCCTACGCCCTGCGGACAGAATCGCAACCCCGTTTGCTGCGCGACAGCGCGGCGTTGCAGACGGGGCGAGGCCTCCTATCAAACTGATTTTTAATCGTTTAAAAACAATGTGTTGGCGCTGGTCTTGATGTGTATATCCGGCATTTTGGTGTGCTGGAATTACGGTTCCGCTCTTACAGCGTGTCACCTTTTACAAACGTCGGGACGCCGGACCACAAAAAGGTAACCGAATGTCTGGTCAGCCCACCTCCTGCAACCACGGGACGATGAGCGGTAAAGCAGGCTTGCACTAATGTATCCGGGCTCGTAATGGGCAGCTTTGCTGCCCGGCCCTTGATGAGTAGTCGCTCCTGCCTGTCCTTGAAAAACGCTTCAGCTTCGAAAGCTGTTTCGGTTACCAGGTTTTCAGGCGGGATTTGAGCTGTTTATCGTCATCATCGTTGTCGTCGCAAAAGCCGGTAGTGTGTTTGATCAAGCCAAGGATTGTGCGTTGTAGCTAGTTCCGCGAGTTAACACGGCCCATACGATTCTTGCCAGTTTGTTGGCCAAGGCGCAGGCGACTTTGTTCGGGTGCTTTCGTGTGAGCAGGTCTCTGCACCAACTCCCCAAAGCATCCGTACGCTTGTCTATACGCACCAGTACCGCCCGAGAGCCTTGAACCATCAGCTTTCGAAGGTATTTGTCACCTCGCTTGCTGATGTTCAGCAGCACCGTTTGGCCACCCGTTGAATACTGTCTCGGCACCAGTCCCAAAGACGCGGCGAAGTCTCGTGCTGAGCGAAAATTGGAAGCGTCCCCGATGTCGGCCAGCAGCGCGCTAGCGGTGATCGGGCCGATGCCGGGGATGCTCATCAGTCGTGATCCCGCATCATCAGCTACCACTTGGTCCTTGATGCTGCGGTCAATGGACTTAATCTCCCCTGTGATCCGATTAATGTCCTCCAGCAGATGCTCAATAAACAACTTCAACTGTTGAGGCAATTCAGCGGCAGGGTCATCCAGTATCTGATGAATCTGGTTCATGGCTGCTTTTGTCGCGGGCAACGCAATTCCAAACTCAAGAAGGAATCCATGAACGCGATTTATCGTTTGAGTTCGTTGGCACACTAACGCCTCTCGGAGGCGGTGCTGGGTCGACAGTACTTGCTGCTCCACAGTTTTGACGGCGACGTAGTGTGTTTTAGGGCGGGACGCAGCTTCACAGATCGCCTCAGCGTCTATGTAGTCGTTTTTGTTGCCCGTGACGTAGGGCTTCACATGCTGCGGTGCAATAAGTTTTGCCTGATGGCCGAAGAAATGAGCTTCCTGGCAAGCCAGTGTGAGCCACCACAGGACTCCATCACTATCGTGCAGGGCTTTAGCTGCGCAGCGAACTGAAGCAGGCGGTTGCGATTGAACTGCTTGCGCAGCACTTGATGGCCGCAGGCGTCGTGCCCTATGAGGTGAAAGGTATTTTTTCCAATATCAAGACCTAGCAACGTCAAGCTGTTCATGAGCGATCTCCTTCGAGAAAATGAGAACCCGGTAAGTTTAGATTTACCGGGGTTCCCGTGCTGGGCTGACCATCTCATTAACGCTTGCCCCTCCATACGGGTCTTCGCTAAGGCTCGGACTTCCCTCGCTCCGGCGTTGCTCCGGGGGTCGCCGCAAGGGGCCGTCCCTGGCCCCGTGCGGCTTACTCGGCATCCTTGCCTCGTACCTCCCCTGCGCAACGCCTGCGCTCGGCCTCCTGGAAAAGGGGCCTTGCCGTAATTCGAGAGTCAATTCACTTAAAAATCAAAGGCAAATCAAGACCCCGGTGGGAGCGAATTTATTCGCGAAGGCGTCTTATCTGACACACCGCCACCGATCACGGCACACAAATCGCAACCCAGCTTGCTACGCGACAGCGCAGCGTCGAAGACGCGGCGAGGGCTCCCACCAATGTCGTGATCAGTCCACAACCGTTGTGGCAGCAGGTTTGCCTGTGATGAAAGGGCCGGCGCGGCTTGCGTTCAGCCCCTCCCCAGGATCAAGGCTGCAGAGAAATGGCAGTACTGGCCAGTTTCGGTTGGCGATACAGATCGAGCAATACCTCATCCAGCACTGACGACGTACCGCCTACCCGTGAATCGTTGAGGATCGCGACTACCACCCAGGTATTGCCATTGCTGTCGCGGCTGAAACCGGCAATCGCGCGCACGGTATTCAGGGTGCCGGTCTTGATGTGCGCTTCGCCCCTCAATGGCGTGGTTTTGAGGCGTTTGCGCATGGTGCCGTCCATACCCGCCAGCGGTAGGGAACTCATGTACTCGGCGGCGTAGGGGCTGCGCCAAGCGGCTTGCAGCATCGTCGCCATTTCACGTGCACTGACCCGCTCGGCGCGAGAAAGACCAGAACCATTTTCCATCACCAGGTGCGGCGCGGTAATGCCTTTTTTTGCCAGCCACTGACGAATCACGCGCTGCGCGGCTTTGGCATCATCGCCGTCGGCTTCATTGCGAAACTTCGCGCCAAGGCTCAGGAACAGTTGCTGAGCCATGGTGTTGTTGCTGTATTTATTGATGTCACGAATGATCTCGGCCAGATCCGGGGAAAACGCCTTGGCCAGCAGCTTGGCATTGCCGGGTACAAGATCGGCCCGGTCCTTGCCCAAAATGGTGCCGCCCAGTTCCTGCCAAATTGCGCGTACTGCGCCTGCGGAATAGGTTGGATGGTCCAGTAGTGACAGGTAGGTTTGCGAGTTGCAGCCTTGTCCCAACTGACCGCTGACCACGACAGTCATGCCGCCATCGGCCTGGGTTATGGGGCTGTAACGCACGTCCCCGGTGCATTTATCTGAGGCCAGCGCCTTGACCTGATTGTCGATATGAATGCTGGCAATCGGTGGCTCGACAGACACCAGCACTTTGCCGGAGTCGTTGCGTGCGACAAAGCGCAGGGCTTTCAGGTTGATCATCAGCGAGTCGGGTTTGACCAGGAACGGTTTGTTCTCGTCATTGCCGTCGTCGTTGAACACGGGTAATTGCGGCTGGACGAAATAACTGCGGTCCAGGACCAGATCGCCGGTTACCTGTTGCACGCCATTGGCGCGCAGGTCACGCATCAGAAGCCAGAGTTTTTCCATGTTGAGCTTGGGATCGCCGCCACCCTTGAGGTAGAGGTTGCCATGCAACACGCCATTGCTCAGGGTGCCGTCGGTGAAAAATTCGGTTTTCCAGTGATGGTTCGGCCCGAGCATTTCCAGCGCCGCATAGGTGGTGACCAGTTTCATGGTCGATGCCGGGTTGACCGAAACATCGGCATTGAACACGGTCGCGGTGCCGGGGCCATTGAGTGGCAGCATCACCAGAGACAAGGCATCGTTCTGCAGCTTGCTGGCTTTGAGGGCTTGTTGAACCTTGGGCGGTAGAGCGGTGTTAATGGGGGCAGCGGCAACAGACATGGCCAGGGGCAAAAGAAGGCTGGCGAAAAACAATGGGCGTAAAGATTTGATCATGTGAAATAAAACCCTGCTGCTGAGGAGGGGGAGATGGAGGGCATGGATGGATTCCCTCGGTCATCGCAACGTCAATCAAAATGAAAATGGCGATTCAATACGACTGCTTTGCTGGCACTTGAATTGTCAGCAATTGAAACAGGGCCTGAATTGATCTCATTATGCCCGAAGCTCGGGTGACTTGCGCCGTGGCGTAGCCGTCCAATCAGCTATTTTTTGTCGCTGAAGGGCATTTTGCCGGGCTGTGCTCGGCCATACGCACGCAAACATTGGTACTGAGGCGGGCATTTAATGGCCCAAGCTGGTAAAGTGCCGCCCGTTATTACTTATGAGGATTGTTCCATGGCCACTAATCGTTCCCAACGTCTGCGCAAAAAACTCTGCGTGGATGAATTCCAGGAGCTGGGTTTTGAGCTGAACCTGGACTTCAAACAAGACCTGGACGATCAGGCTATTGATGCCTTCCTTGACGCTTTCCTCGCTGAAGCGATGGAAGCCAATGGTTTGAATTATGTTGGCGGTGATGATTTTGGTCTGGTTTGCCTGAGCAAACGCGGCTCGGTCAACGAAGAACAACGTGTCACGGTCGAAGCATGGCTCAAAGCCCGCGGCGAGCTGACAGAAGTGACTGTCAGCCCGTTGATCGACGTCTGGTATCCGGAAAAGCCGATCAACCCGGTAGCTTGATGGTTTGAGTAAAAAGCAGGTCGCCACGGCCTGCTTTTTTCGCCGAGCGCAATGCTCCGGCGCTGAGTCCCGATCTATCCACTCGCTCTCAATCTGGCTCTGGCCAACCTGCTGTTTTTGTCAGCGGCATGGCTGTGTTGCGGCTGTAGAAAATCAGAGGCGTATTGCTGATAGGGGAGTGCTGATAGGTCATTCATTGCTGGCCTGCTGCGCACGCAATGCCTGTTCAAGTTCAATCATTGCGGTGTCGATTGCCTTATGACGGGCGGCTATCACCTCGTCCAGCGTGGCTTCGTCGCAGGCATCCTCCAGTGCTTCGCAGTGCTCTATCACTTCGCTGGCCTGAATGATTCGCGCCACGCCTTTGATTTTATGAGCCATGTCGCGAATGCTCTGCCGATTGCCTGCTTCGATGGTTTCGGCAAGCTCCATGCGGTCGTCTTGACTGCTGCGTAGCAGCTGATCGAGCAAGCGCTGAATGAGTTCCGGACGCCCTCCGGTCAACATGTTCAAGCCGTCGACACTAAAGGCAGCAAAGACGTTTTTTGGCGGACGCTGGGGGAGAGGGATGATTTTCGCAAGTTCCTCATCGAGCGCCTTCAGGCTGATGGGCTTGAACAGGCAGGCGTCCATTCCAGCATTTCGGCAGCGATGGAGTTCCTCGGGTTGCGCATTGGCCGTGAACCCGAGAATGGTACAGCGAGGGCGTGAATGTGCCTGCTCATGGGCGCGGATCGCTCGGGTCAGGTCATAGCCATTCATCACGGGCATGTTGCAGTCGGCAATGATTAGGTCGAAATGACCGTCCAGCCAGACTTGCAAGCCTGCAGCGCCTTGTTCGGCTGCCTCATAGTAATGCCCTAGAAATCCGAGCTGTTGACACAGCAAGAGTCGATTTGCGGGGTGATCGTCGACTACCAGGATATTCAATGGGGTAATGGTGTCGGCGCGGGTTTCAGGCGGTTGTTCGATGACGTGTGTGGGCTCCAGCGTGGTCAGGGTTAACGTCACCTGAACGCGCGTGCCTTGTCCTTGCTGACTGCTCAAGGTCAAATGGCCGCCCATCATTTCACACAGACTGCGGCAGATGACCAGACCCAGCCCGGCCCCGCTTCGGGCCAGTTGGCCGGAGTTATCGGCTTGGGCAAAGGGTTCGAACAGTCGCTGCTGGTCCTCGTCACTGATGCCTATGCCGCTGTCCTGAATCCCCATATTCAAATGCAGTTGTTGCGGGTCTGGAGTGTCTTCAATGTGCAGGCTGATCTTGACCTGGCCCTGTTCGGTGAACTTGATTGCATTGCTGATCAGGTTGGAAAGAATCTGTTTGAAACGCAGCGGGTCGAGCAATACGTCGGCATTGATGCGACTGTCGAGGTCCAGTATCAAGGTCAGGCTTTTTTGCCGGGCCAGGCCATCGAAGACTCGCACCACTGACTCTACCAGCTCCCGTAAATTAGCCCGTTCCGGGCTCAGGCTAAGGCGGCCGGATTCGATTCTGGCGATATCGAGAATGTCGCCGATCAACTCCAGCAGGTCTCGGGCCGAGTGGTAGGCGACTTCGATGGCTGGACGATCCAGGTGTCCTTGGTCCGCACGTTTGAGGGCCAGTTCGAGCATGCCGATCACCGCGTTCATCGGTGTGCGGATTTCATGACTCATGGTCGCTAAAAATGTACTTTTGGCGCGGTTGGCATCATCGGCCTGGTCTTTAGCGGTATGCAAATCTTCGAGCAGTTGGCGTCGCTCACTGATGTCGATCCAGCCACCAATGATGCCTTGTACCTCACCCAGCGAGTCCCGGAAGGGCAGCGTCCAGTGATAGATGGTCAGATGACGGTCGCCGATCTGCAGCGCCCGATCAAGAATTCGCGGGATGCCCTCGGACATCACCTGTTGATAGTCAGCGGCATACTCCTGGGCTTCGAGCGTGCTGCTCAACACGCCGTCCAGGACACTTTTGCCGATGACGTCTTCGCGCCTGCACGAGAAGGCTGTCAGGTAGCTGTCATTACAGGTTTGCAGCAAGCCATCACGGTCGCGTACATAGATGGGGTGAGGGGTGCCATTGAGCAGCGTGCTCATGAACTCGAACTGGTCATTCAAGGCGCGTTCTGCCGTCTCGCGCTGTTTGATCTGGCGACGCATGTAGGCATTCCAGGCCAGCAAGCCCAGTAGCAATAGCCCGGCGCCGACGACGATCTGATAGATCAATTGATGGTAGTTGCGCCAGTAACCGGTACCTGGCGGGACATAGGTTCGCCAACGATTGTTGATTACGGCCAGGTCTTCCGGGGCGATGCTCGCCAATGCTTTGTCCAGAATCGAGCTCAGCTCCGTAGCATCGCGCGCGGTGGCCATGGAGATGCGTGCCTGATCGTCACCGACAGTGTCACTCATCTGCAGTTTGTCTTCGAACAGCTGCGAGGACAGGAAATAGTTGGCACTGGGTAATGAGGTGATAGCGCTTTGAACCTGCCCCTGAGCCAGCATGTCCAGTGCCAGGAAAGGGTTGTCCGTCTCCACCAGATTTATTTGCGGGAACTCGCGTTGAAGGAAGGGGATGGTCGGGCTGCTTTGGGTAACCGCCAGGCGTTTGCCCGCTAGCTGATCCAGATGGAGTGGGCCGGAAGGATCTTTGCTTGTCGCCAGGACAAAGGAGGTGTCCACATAAGGGCGGCTGAAGCTGAAGCGGCTTTCCAGTTCGTCACTGGGAATCATCGTGCTAATCAAGTCCGCCCGGCCCTCACTGACCTGCCTCATCATTTCGGCCATGCTCTGAACACGCTTGACCTCGAAATTCAGGCCTGTGCGCAGGCGGACCAGTTGGAGCACGTCGTCAGTAATCCCGCGAAAATTGCCGTTCGCGTCCAAAAACGTCAATGGCGCATACGCTTCATTGATAACGACGCGCACTACCGGATGCTGCGTAATCCAGCGCTCTTCGCGCTGGGTCAATTGTAATTTCTGATCGGTGAGCAGCAGGTCGCTGCCCGTACTCCAGCGTTTTGAAATGCTGACCCGCTCTTCAATCGGGATTGCCTTGAGTGTCTTGTTGACGACATCCAGCAGTTCGGTGTCATCGCTGCGTACGGCGAAGCTGAAGCCGTCGGCTTCATGCTTACCGAAATTGGCCATCTGCACGTTGTTGAGATAGCCCTTGTTGATCAGGTAATGGGTCGAGATGGTATCGCCGAGGAATACGTCGGACTGGTTGAACGCCACCGCGTTTATTGCGCTTTGAAAGGAGGGATACGTCTGAAGGATCGCGTTGGGGTAGAGCGCTTTGACCTCTTCCAGCGGCAGATAGTGGTAGACCATGCTCAAGCGCATGCCAGCCAACCCCTCGGTGAGTGGGCGTTTTTCTCCCACCCGGGTGACCAGCACGGGTTGATCCACGGCATAGGGCGAGGACAGTGTGATGTCCTTGCCCTTGGCCTCAAAACCATTGGCGCTGCCTAAGAGGTCGATTTGCCCCTCAGTCAGCGCTTGAATGGCCGCGGCCCGCGATTTGAAACGCTGGACCTTGATCGGCGTGTCGAGGGCGTAAGCGAGGATGCCTGCATAGTCAGCAGTAAATCCTTCGTAATCGCGACCCGTGATGGTCATATCAAACGGAGGGTAATCCGGGGCTGAAGTGCCCAGTATCAACTCGCGTTTGTTCTGCAACCACTGCCACTGACCTCTGTCCAGCCGGGTCTCCATGTGGCTGGGACTGGAGCGGCTGAGCAGCGTGTAGTTTTGTGACGCAAGCTCGGTTGCCTGCACATTCATGCTCAAGCAAACGCCGGCAACCAGCCGTAGATAATCCATTAAACGTTTCGACATCCGAGATCTCACACTAGCGCATTGCGTTTTGCCATCTCGATAAGTTCTACCAAGGTTTTTGTCTTGAGCTTCTGCATGAGGCGAGTTTTGTAGGTGCTCACCGTTTTATTGCTGAGAAACATGCCTTTGGCAATTTCTTTGTTGGTTCGGCCCTGGGCGAATAACTGTAACACCATCAGTTCGCGATCATTGACCAGCTTGAATAGTTCTATTTCAGAGGGCGGGCCATCTGCGCGAGAAACAGGATTCAAGGCTTGGCTTGGGAAGTAATTGTAGCCGGATAATACGGCTCTTACCGAACTGAGCAGTTCGCTGAGGTCTTCTTGTTTGCACACATAACCTGCTGCGCCCGATTGCATACAACGTATGGCGAACAGATCGGGGGTTTGAGCGGTCAGTACCAGAATTTTCGACGGCAAGTTCATCGCGTTGAAGCGGGCGAGTACTTCCAGGCCATCGAGCTTGGGGATGCTGATGTCGAGAATGATCAGGTCAGGCATGCATTCACGGACCATTTGCATGGCGTCTACGCCGTTGTCCGTTTCGCCAACGACGTCATAATTTTCATTTTCCAACAGCATGCGTACCGCGAGGCGAATAACGGGGTGGTCGTCGATGATAAAAACCGAGTTCATAATTCAATTCCATACAAGCAGCGAAGAAAGCGCGCACCTTAGCTTAGATGTTCATGCAGGCGCATGAGCCGACAGGGCTGCTAAGTGGATATAGGAAAGTTCCTACAGGAATTAACGTATTGGCGTACGTAAATGCCCCAGAACCATCAGGCGATGTTTAAAATGTCGGACAATTCAACTGTGTAGAATGGTTATGACTTTGTATGTTGGTTATAGCGTTTTGAAATTAATCTGTGGTGAGTTTATGTTTTTTTCGCGATTGAGGCGTGTTTGCTCGCCTTGTTTCAACAGGACGTTTATTCGGTGTTTAGGGGTGTTCGCAAAAACCTGTCATGGCCAGTAATACTTCCAGGGCCTCGACATGCAAGGGCTTGCTCAAGCATCCCAGGAGCGGCAGTTGACGCTGGATTGCGCTACGTTCCAACTCTTCCAGTTGTCCTTGGCTCAAACCGCTGAGCAGGACCGCCCGACTAATCAGGCCACGCTGGCTTGCCAGCTCTATCAAGTCCAGTCCCAGCAGATCGGGCAGGCATTGATCGCATAGCAAGAGGTCGAAAGGCTCTTCTGCCGATTCCATCGCTACCAGTGCTTCAGCAGCGGTCAGCACCGGGGTCAACAGGTAATAGTCTTGATTGTTCAGCAGTATTTGGGTGGCAATCAATTGGAAAGGGTGATCTTCCACCAACAAGATGCGCAGGTTGTTTTTTGACATCAGGATCTTCCGGGCAAAAGCGACGGCCCGCCACGTGCAAATCAAACCAGCCGGGCAGTCATCACGCTCACGCAAGAGAGCGTTCGACAGGAAACAGCCTGGACTTGAGTCGAACGTGTCGAGTGGCCTCAGGTTGATAAAAGGTCTTGCCGATAAGGGCCAAGAACAGGGCGAATTATTCGGCAGCCCGGCGTCCCAAGCGATAGGGCTTTTCTGTTCTGAGCGTAGGCCCTCTCTCTAATTACACTGCATGGCGGCACATTACAGGTCCGCCGGATGAGTGACAGCGTCTGGCTCACTCACCCGGTCATTAGGTCGCAGGCGTTAAACCGGGCTTGAGAGACCGGTCATTTCTCGCGCCATCTCGCTGGCGTAGCTGTCGGTCATGCCAGCGATGAAATCGATCATGCGCAGGAACGAGGTGTGCAGTGGCCAATGAGGGTCGGGAGCGTTATTGCCTAACAGATCGAGAATGCGCCGGTGCTTGAACGAGGGGGTTCGTCCGCCGAATTGCTCCAGTGCAGCACCGCAGAACGCATTGAGCAGCACTTCCAGGGTGGTGTAGGCGCCGATTTCATGCAGGGTCTTGCGTTTATCCTGAAATATTTTCTTGCGGGCCATGTCCTTGGCGTCGAGTACGCACCGTTTGGCGGGGCCGTGCATGTGCTCCACCAGGTCGCCACTCAGCGTGCCGGCCAGCAACGCGTCCTGCTGTTCGACAAAGGCACGAGCGGCGGCGTTAGTCAGGTGTTCGATAGCCTTGCCACGCAAAATGGCCAGTTTGCGTCGACGCGAATCATTGGGGCCCAACTGCCGATAGGTTTCAGGCAAGTCGTCGCCCACCAGGCCGAGGAGCAGGGATTCCACCTCGGCGTATTCAAGCAGGTCCATTTCCAGGCCGTCCTCAAGATCGATCAGGGCATAGCAGATGTCATCGGCTGCTTCCATCAGATAGACCAGCGGATGACGGGCCCAGCGCTGCTCCTCAAGCTGCGACAAACCAAGTTTTTGGGCGATCTGTTCGAGGATCGGCAGCCCACTACAGGCAATTCAGCAACCAAACTGAAATGTTTCTATCCAATTGATTTATATAGATAAAAGTCTGAATTTAAGGTTTTCTTCTCAAAGGCCTGCACCACATGGATAGGCAGCGTTAGCGGTAGGGAAGCTCTCTAGCTATGAGTAGAACGTCGTCGTCAGGTAACGAGGTATCTTGATGGTGGATAGACAAGGTGAGGTGCGTCAATGGCAACTTGGATGGACATGCTGGTAAGGCCGAGAGATCGTCTGCTCAAGGTCTTCGATTTACATGGCTTACGTAAGAAAAGGTCATGCAGATACAGGCAGATGGACATCACAACCAGCCTCGGTTAGGGTTCTGCCTACCGCTTGAACCTCAGTAACGGATTACACGTCGCTATGACGCAAATTATAAATCGTGATGCAGCCGATAAGACGAAAGGCTTCCGACTACAGAAGCTTCGTGCGGCAAGGCTACTTCTTGAAGCATCGAGCGAAAACTCACATGTGAATTTCTATTATGCCGCCATTGAAGTTGAAGAAGATGTAACAATAATAAAAACCACAGATTTCAGCACTGAACAAATAATTGAAGAAGATAAAAACTTCGACCCTGAAAGTAACTTTACTATTTTCTCAAGTGCGGTTCTCAATACACTTGTGAGTTTTTTCGATATATACATGGGGAAATGGCAAAAAAGTTATTCAACCTTATTTACGTTTAATTTTTACACGACAACAAATTTCGGTAAAGAGAGGAAGGATAAGCTTTCTGATGGAACCAGAATAGAACTCCCAAAGAAACCAATTCTTGAAACGCTTCAAAATAAGTCCGAAATTACCGACGAAGCAGCGAAACTTATCAAATCTATATTGGTTGACGAATATAAAGACCAATATGAAAGCATAGAAGGTAATGGACACCTGAAAGCACTAGAAGACATGCCTTTAGATGACTTTAAAAGTTTCTTAAATAAAATAACTTGGCTGTCAGGGCAAGAAGACGAGTCGGCTCTTCAAGAAATAACAGAAAAACTAATAAAGGAAAGTAATTATTATCAAATTAGCATGAGTGGAAAAGAGCAATTAATCCTTGCAAAACTATTAGATAAGATCGATGAAAAACAGCATTTCAAAGACTATGCAGAAAGATTCATAAATTCTGCGGAGGTGCAGCTTATTTTTAAGATGGCTGAATCTGAAATAAATGAATCGTTGCTTGACCCGATCTGGAAAGACCTTCAAGAACTGTCCTTAAAGATAACTGATAAACGAAATCTTGAGGAAAAAATATTGGATGTTTGCCCAGTTTATCCAAAGTCGAGAATTGGGACGCTAGCGAGGAAAGCTTGTAACTCAAAGACCGAGGAAGACGCAAGCAATAAAAGCTTCTTGTCATTGAAATACAGGGTATTTGAGGCATGTGAAGACTACTTTTTTGACCATCAAAAACTAGAAAAAGGCGTTGATCAAAACTCTATTGATATGACAATAAAGGTACTGCAAGAAAAAGCCGCCAGCTCAGTTGAAGAATTGAAGAAAGACTATACCTACTCCGTATCGAACAGAGAAACCGTAAATAGCATAGTCCTCAATCTAATAGACTCATGCTTTGTAAGCCTCGACGAGGAGACATCGAAATGAACGAGGCAGCTAAAAAGAATTTAATGTTCATCTCTTCGGACGATTTCTATCTTGTAACTTACTCAATTATTATCATTCTTGACTGCCTTGGATGCACCAAAGGAAAAGAATTCAAGGACTATAGAAAACTACCTTTTATAATCGAGTTAATAAACAACAAAAGAAACATTCTTACACTGGAAGCAACACCTCTAGAAAAGCTACACAAAAACGATAAAGACTTTTTGTTTCAAAGCTACACCAGTGGGCTAGCAAAAAGAAGTGAAACTTTAAAGATACTTTTTACCCTTGAAAAAAAGGGTTATGTAAGCCTGCAGCAGGGAAGCATAGAAACCTTAGTTAACATAACCCTAAATGTAGACAAGCTGCCAAAAGAATTTTTATCAAAAAAAGTATTCGGCACTGAGTACCAAAACTGTCAAAGATTCAAAACAATAATCCAGAGAAGCACTGCACTTACTCTTGATACTTTTCTCAGTAAAATATATAGAGATAGAGGCGTAAAAATATGGGAAATTTAAGAATCCAAAAGATAGTTTATCAAGGCACAAACTATCATTTTGAGTCCCCCATATTCGACGAAAACCTCATCCTTATAGAAGGTGACAATGGCACAGGGAAAACCACTTTTTGTAACCTGATTTACTATGGTCTCGGCGGAAGAGTGAATGAATTCAGCCGAAAAGAGAAAAAAGAGCAGCACAAAGAAATAACAAACGATAAAGACAATCGAGTTGAGCTTTATATAAAGATAAATGAAGAAAGCTTCAAGCTCACACGATACATAGAAGATAATGACATAACTATATCTTCAACATTAGAAGCAAGTGATATCCAGACAAAATCCCTTGCACTCATACATAATAGCGATATTGGTCCAATCATACTCCAAGTATTCCGCTCGCAAGAGTCTGAATATATATTTTCGGATTGGATTTTATCAAAACTAAAAATATCGGTCGTAGAGCTATATCAAGGTCATCGAAATTTTAAAATAAATTTTAACGACCTTTTGCGTCTTATTTATCATGACCAGCAACCAGACCCAAGAGGGGTTTACAAAAAGCTGGACACTCAAAACAACTTTATGAACGACTCCGAGCTCTTGAGGAAAGCTATCTTTGAGCTTTTGGTTGGCAAAACATACTCAGAGTATTATGACTCTCTTTCCAAATCAAAAGCACTAGAAAAGGAAAAAAGCATTGCTGCAGGACTTCTAAAAGAATACTCGCGGATCATAGAGGAATTATCAGGAAGTTCAGAGCCGCTAAACATTACTTTTCTACAAAAAGCCCTGCTGGAAAAAGAAAATCAATTAGAAAAACTACATAACTCCCGAAATAAGTTCAAAAGCAATAGAGATACGAAGAAGACAACGGTGGATTTTGCTTTAATAGACCTAAAGAACAAAATAACCGAAAAGCAACTCGCACTAAGCGAATTAAGTCAAACGTTAATTTCAACAATCGGAGAAAGACAGAAGCTAAACTCCGTAAAAGAAAGCACTCTAAGAGAAATATCCCAAATATCTAAAATAATTCATTCTCACGACCAGCTTAATTTATTTTCAGCAGACACTTGTCCGTATTGCTTGGGGAAAGTTGAGCGAATAGCCGGTCACTGTGTATGTGGCTCAGAAATCAGAGAGGAACAGTACCAGCGTTTTTTTTATACATCCAAAGAATACAAAGATATTTACAAGTCTAAAATAAAAACTACTCACACAATCGAAATAGCAATAACCGACTGCGAGCAAGAACTAAGCACTATCCAAAAAGCCATCATGCATTTTGAAACAGAAATTCCTGAGTTAATGCGAAAAATAGAACAGCGTGTTGACAACCTCGACTCACCAGTAGACCTTGATACGATAAATGACATTGATGACGAAATTTTAAATACCCGTCAAGACATAGAAACGATACGTCAACAAATGGAGGCGGAAAGTAAGAATGTTCGTCTGACAAACGACTACGAAAAGAAAAGAAGCGACCATGAAAAAGCAAAATTGTTGACAGACCAGCTTGAGGCTAATGCTAAAATAGACATACAAGATAAAGTAGGTAAACTGAGTGCAATATATAATAAACTCATGACCGACTCTCTTCCTGACTGTAATACCGCACGAATCAGCATAGAAGATTACTTGCCAATAGTTGGCGGCGGTGAATATAGAGAGGCCAGCTCAGCGGTATCAAAAAGACTGATGTATTACCTAGCACTTATGAACTTATCTCTCTCAGAAGAAAACGTCCCTTTCCCAAGATTCCTAATTATTGATACACCAGAAACATCAGGAATTGAGCTAGATAATCTTAAACGCTGCTTGGAAAAAATTGGAGAGCTTGACCACTATGGAAAGCCTTACCAAGTAATACTTACTACAGGTCTAAAAAAGTACCCTGACAATTTCATAAAGTACAGAAAAATATACCTGCCGGATAAACAGCATCGACTGCTTATTGAAAATTAGTAGAGGGTCAAGCAGATCGCTCTTACTTTCAGAAATTGGTGTCGTTCAATAACGCCAACGACATGTCTGAGCGGTAAGAAATCATCTTGCAGGTTATCAGATTCTGTACAAATATTTAGAGGTGAACATGGAAAGTATGAGTTGGGACGATTTGTTGAATAACACCCGTCTTGGCGGCCGGCCTCCTAAATCTGAGCTAGGCCGTTCACCTTTCCACTCAGACCATGACAAGGTTATTTTCTCCGGGGCTTTCAGACGCCTTGCAAGAAAGACTCAGGTTCATCCTCTTGCCACTAATGACCATGTGCATAATCGCCTCACGCATAGTTTAGAAGTGGCTTGTGTTGGTCGGACTCTGGGAGTGAGAGTAGGTCAAGAGCTTCTGAATGAAAGACTTATCCCTGAGCAACATTCAGCTTCTGATATTGGGGATATTGTCCAAACTGCTTGTCTCGCTCATGATATAGGCAACCCCCCCTTTGGACATACAGGTGAAGAAGCTATTCGTCACTGGTTCTCCAATGATGTTGGAGAAAAGTTGATTGAGCAATTACCATTCAATGAAGCTACTGACTTGCGTAGATTTGAAGGTAATGCCCAAGGATTTAGGGTTTTAACTAACTCAGAATATTATCCATATGAAGGGGGGATGCGTCTAACTTATGCGTCACTTGGGGCTTTCATTAAGTATCCTTGGCTGTCAGGTGATGCTATTAACAAGCAAAGGCCTATCCAGAATAAATACGGAATTTACTGCTCTGAGTTGGAGTTGTTCAATGAAGTCGCCGATGCGACTGGCTTGTTAAAGCTGGGTGATGGTTGGCGGTGTCGCCATCCACTGGCTAATCTGATGGAAGTCTCTGATGACTTCTGCTACGCCATTCTTGATTTAGAGGATGGTGTAGAGATGGGTATCCTTGAATGGGATAAGGTCTTTGAGATTTTGTGCATGGTTCTTAATGACCATCAAAAAAATCAGCTTATCAAAGAAATCCAAGGTATGAAAGTTGGCCGAAGGCTCTCTATGATTCGTGGAAAAGTAATTTCAGCTTTTGTAGATGCTGGGGCGACTGCTTTCATGAACAACCATAATGAAATTATGGGTGGAAAGGTCAATGGAATTCTCGATCTGTGCGACAAGAATGTTCGTGATTGTGTTTCGGCGGCAAAAGCTCTAGCCCGTGATGAAATTTTTCAGCATCCCCGTAAGGTTGAGCTAGAGATTGGAGCATACAGCACCATTTCTACTTTGCTAAATGTGAGTTGTGCGGCTGCCTTGGATTACGTCAGAAAAGGTCATGCTAATGACTCAAAGACTAGAAGGGTGGTTGACCTCCTTGGTCTAGATATAGCCCCGCTTAATCACACCAGCAGTGTGTCTAAGGAGTACGGAATCATCATGCAGGTGCTCGACTATGTGAGCGGCATGACCGACAACTATGCGATGCATTTGGCTCGTCAATTCAATGGGATGGGCATAGAGCGATGAGTCTGTTTGCGTAAGATTTTTTGTAGTTCATTCCCGAGTCTTGCTTATTCACTTGATAGCATTTTCGTTAAAATTCAATCAGTTATGATTACTGCGGCTATCGAGTGTTATCAGCCGCAGTGGTGGTTGAGCTAACCTAGAAATCGCCGTTTTTTTAAAATTAAGGCGGATAATACTCAGGAAATGTGGAGTTCTACCCAAGGGAGGGCTTGATAAGCTCCGCGAGTAAGGAGAGGATGGAGTTGGCATATCGCCATCATGGATGAGCTTGAAAATGACATACCAGTACCAGATTGTTTGTTTAGCAAACTCCAAAAAACCGGGCGGGAAATGTGTCGCGGGAAAAATTACCCAAGGGACTTATCAGAATAATTGGCTTCGTCCAGTAGCACCTCGGGAAAAACGAGCGATTACTCTTGACGACCAGAGATATGGAAATGGGCAATATGCCTCTCTTTTAGACGTGATAAACATCACGTATACCGGTGTCCAGCCAAACACCTATCAGCTAGAGAACCACGTCATTGACATAGACGTGAATTGGGAATTGGTAGGTACATTCGAGCGACAGAACCTGCATAACCTTGTTGATGGTCCCCCTAGGCTTTGGGCCGACTCCAAGGATGACGGTTACTCAGGAGTCAACGACCGTTTGCCGGGAAGCACCTTGATTGAACCAATCAGCACCCTTTACCTCATTCAACCTGAAGATGTCTCTATACGGGTGAAGGCTGAGGGAGCACCTTGGGGGAATTCTGAACTGAAGGTCCGAGCATTTTTTACCTATAACGGTATCAAATACGGCCTCATGGTCACAGATCCTATATACAAGGCCAGCTTTCTTCAGGCGGGTAGCGGTACATACGAAGCCCATGACGTAACTTTTTTCACAGTAAGCCTTGGTGAGGTTGACCAACGCGGTTATGCTTATAAGCTTGTAGCTGCTGTTTTCTAAAGGGAAAGAAATGAAAATTTTCACGATAGGATTCACAGAGAAAAAAGCAGAACGGTTTTTTTCACTCATTAAATTGTCTGGCACGAAACGAATTGTTGATGTTCGTCTCAATAACTCTTCGCAGCTTTCAGCTTTTGCCAAGAAAGATGATTTAAAGTATTTTTTGAAAGAGTTGTGCGATGTTAATTACATTCATTTGCCAGATTTAGCACCTACAAAAGAAATTCTTTCTCCGTATCAGAAGAAGCAAATCACTTGGTCTCAATATGAGGAAAAATTCCTCAATTTGATGTCAAAGCGAAATGTTGAGAAATACGTCAAGCCTGAGATAATTGATGAGGGTTGTTTGCTATGCAGCGAGCATTTACCCCACCAATGCCATAGGCGATTAGTGGTAGAATATCTTAAATCGTCATGGAATAAGCCTGATGCGGTTGTCAAAGACTTAACATGATTAACGATGCAAGAGTGTTAATCGCATACCCTAGTGATTTTCTTTCCTACGAAAAATTCGAAAGGAAGATCACTAAAATCATAAGCTCGATTCAAAAGGTCGAGCTCATTTGCGTGTCCGATGATAATAATTTTTGCCAGCGACTTAGCAGAGAGAAAAAAGTACCTTTTCTCGTTTTTGAGAATCAGGCTACTGCTCTTGAGGTCGTGACTCATGCTATTCTCTTTCAAGACGAAGAGAGGAATTGTTTTTTCACGCTTTACAATGAGCTAATGGATAGGGAAATTCCTATTCGTAAAATCAATCTGAAAATTACGAAGGTCTCAAATAAAGACCTCGGCCACTCCTATGACATCTATATAGGTCGTGGCACTCTATGGGGCAATCCATATCAGATTGGTGCTGAAGGCACTCGGGACGAGGTCATAGCTAAATATGCTTATGACTTTGAACGAAGATTCGTGAAGCTTCCTGAGCAATTCGACGAGAATATTGAAAAGCTTAGAGGTAAGACATTAGGCTGTCATTGTAAGCCAGCCGCCTGTCACGGTGATGTGATTGCTCATTACCTGAACTCTATGGATGACGGTGAATGAATCTCCAAAGTATGAAAAAGCCTCCTGTTGGGAGGCTTTTTTCATCCCCATTTCTAGCTAACCAATATTTAGGAAATTTTTGCTGCCTGAGCAGGCCTATTCCTTTCAATGCTCCAAAAGGAGCTATAGAGCCTGCGAAAAGATGGTGATACACCTCTAGTCGAGTATGACATGCACTCGAATGTATGTGTCTATTAAGTGGTCAGATTTGCTAAAGCCGAAACAAAGAGGGGTTGTAATATGAGGTATTCAACTCGAACGAATGCCAGCTAATTAAGCGTATTTACGAAAATTTCATTTTTTAGGCTGAATATGGTGGTGGCAGTATGGAGTTATATGATTTGACGAAATTAAACAATAAAAAACATCAGCATTACGTGCCGCAATTTTATCTCGAACTATGGATGTCTCATGACGGTTTCTTTGTTAGGAACAGTATAGGTGCAGTCCCTAAGATATATCCGAAAAAAACAACTGTTGATGTGGGTGAGGAAAACTACTTCTACAAAATTGAGATGGATGATGTGGTTTGGGATATGTTGTACTACCGATTCGGTGAGGAAGCTAAATCCAATGCTGTTGTTGCAAGGGTAATGCAGGATTTTTTTATGCTGAAGGCGATGGATGACGTCGTTGCCAGAGGGATCGGAATAGTAAATAATGACGAAGCCATGCGTGATAATGCGAGAGAGATACTGGAGTATTTGAAAAAGCATCATCTTGAGGATGCTTACTCTAATATTGAAGGTGCTGTTTCAGTCGAGATTGAGTCATTCAGTAAGTCGCAAAATTCAGATTTGTGGGTGCCGCCATCTGCTGAGACGTTCATGCATGTTTTGGTTTTTTTCTGTTTTCAATCGCTGCGAACAAAGCAGCGTATGCATAATCTAGACTTACAAATTTCTAAAATGTATCTGGAACGCGGCGAAGACTCTATCCAGCTTACTTCTGAGCAGAAAAAATCCGTCCTGAAATGCATGTTGTATACTTTATCTTACCAGTTGTGTCAGAAGCTTTATAACGCTGGTTGCAGTATGACTATCTCAAAAAATCATACAAAGCTTAACTATCTTACGTCTGACTGTCCTGCAATGTACTTCGATAAAACTAGCCTTAAGAATGGGATGAAGTCTTTTGGTGTTATGCCTCTTTCTCCTAAGTTGCTGGTTCATATCAGCGTGCCGGACGAAAGTGTGAGAGGCGAGCGGAGTATTAAAATGCTTGATGTTTATGATGTTGGTATCGTGAAGAAAAGTAACGAGCTGGTACAAGAATATTCGCATAATTTTGTATTTGCTAAGAAGAAAAAAGATTTGCGATGGGAATAGAGGTTTGTAATTTGAAAAATCCAAATCTCATGTGGTCGTATATTCTGTAGCGAAAAATGGCGAAGAATTGAGCGATCAGTACTTGATGGTTAGAAGCCGAATTCTATATGAGGCTTTGGAGCAGTGCCGCTGGAGTGATGAAGATGCAGTGGTTCAACACCTTGAGTTTGCCCCCAAACCAGCAGGAGAGGTGATGGAGCGGATCTATAATGCCTCTGCGAACATGATAAGGCTTATTCCTAGATCATGCGAATGGATGGTAAGCCTATTTCTACATGTTTCTATTTATAACTAATTGACTGTTGACACTGCAAAAATGTCGTTTTTGGTTGCAAGGCCTAAGTACAGTTCGCTCTGGTAACAACCGAACTTGTGTTTCTTGTAGCCTAGCGAGTCGGCGTGGCGAGCGGTCCAGGGGTATTTGAGGTAGGTGCCCAGGGTTGCATAGGTCAGCCGGGTACCCCCCTCAAACTGGTGATACTCAAGTTGCGTGAGTACCCGGAACCCTTGGGCATTGCCTTCGAAGTTGAGAAAATCATTGCGCTCGACGTCGCTCATTGCATCCAGCCAGCCACGTCCAGCGGCCTGGAGAAACCAGTGGCGAATCGCATCTTCACCCGAATGCCCGAACGGTGGGTTACCGATGTCATGGGCAAGGCATGCTGATTGGACGACCATTCCCAGATCGCTGGGCTCGCACCAATCCGGCAGGGCATCGCGAATGGTTTCACCGACCCGCATACCGAGCGATCGGCCCACGCAGCTGACTTCCAGGGAGTGGGTCAGTCGGGTGTGAATGTGATCATTGCTGGTTACCGGATGAACTTGAGTCTTGCGCCCCAGCCGGCGGAAAGCGCCGGAAAAGATAATGCGGTCATGATCTTTGTGGAAAGGGCTGCGCCCCAGTTCTTCAGGGCTGTGAATGGGTTTGCCAAGTCGTTCGCGGGTAAGCAGGGTTTGCCAATCGTAAGCGACCCATAAACCCCACGTACCGTTAGATGGGGTTTACGTTTACCTTGGCATCTCTGGCGAGCAGTTCCAAGGCAGCAAGGCTTCGAAGTCTTCTACCGACGAGGCTTGTGGCAGGCGTTCAAGTACGTGGCGCAGCCACGTATAGGGCTCCTGGCCGTTGGCTTTGGCAGTTTCGACCAGGCTGTAGATCTGGGCACTGGCGGTGGCGCCCTTGGGTGTGTCGCTGAACAGCCATGCCTTGCGACCTATCACAAACGGCTTTACTGCTCTTTCGGCGACGTTGTTGTCGATGGGTAAAAAGCCAGCCTCTGTGTAGCGCTCAAGCTTGCTCCAGTTGCTGGCCAGGTAACTGACGGCTCGGCCGAGCACGCTCTGCGGCGTAATCTGCGGATGTGTTTTCTCTAGCCAGCTTTTCAGTTGCGCCAAGACCGGCAAACTCTTTTCCTGCCGACCGACAAAACGTTGTTCATCGCTTACGTCTTTCAGTTCACGCTCGATACCGTACAGCTTGTTAATCATCGTCAGGGCTATATCGGCACGGCCAGTTTTGCCCTTGGGTTGCACTTTTTGCGCTTCGACGAACTTGCGTCGAACGTGCGCCAGGCAAGCCAGTCGCGTAACGCCCGGTTGCACACCCAAGGCGTTATAGCCGGCGTAATCGTCGGTCATCAGGTAACCCCGATAACCTTCAAGCAGGCGCAGCGGCACCTCCTGCGCACGGCTGGTCGTGTAGTCAAACAGCACTACTTTTCGATCCGGCGGCCCGCTGGCCTGCACCCACATCCAGGATTGGCTGGTCGGGTCTCGACCCGGCTCTTTCAGGACTTGCACCCGAGTTTCATCGCAGTGGACGACGGGGCTTTCCAGCAATCGGTCCCGCATTAAATTCAGCAGAGGCTGCAAGTGTTCGCCGCACTGGATAACCCAGCGCGCCAATGTCTGGCGCGGGATATCCACGCCGTGGCGGCTGAGTACTGTTTCGAAGCGATGCAGCGGCAGTCCGTCGACATACTTGGTGGTCAGCAGCATCGCGAGGACACTGGGGCTGGCCATGCTCTTTTCAATCAACTGCGCCGGTTTGTCAGCGGTGACCGGGGCGGTTTCACAGCCACGGCACCCGTAAATTTTGCGGATGTGTTTGATGACGCGGATCTGCATCGGCACGATCTCCAGCTGTTCGCTGGTTTCTTCACCGATGGTGTGTTTGCGGCAACCGCAGGCACAGGTCAGTTCGTGTTCGGGCAGCTCGTGGATGACTTCAATGCGCGGCAGGTCGGCAGGCAGTGGTTTGCGTTTGCCACGACGTTTGGTGGGGGCAACGACTTCTTCGTCAGACTCTTCACTGACCGGAATCACGATGCTTTCGGGCTCATTAAAGAGCGCGAGTTGCGGCGTCTGCGGATCGACTGTTTGCTCGGACTTGCGACCGAATAATCGGTCGCGCAACAACTTGATCTGCTCTTTCAGATCGACGATCTGGCCCTTGTCTACTTGACGCTCACCGAGCATCTGCACAAGCATTTGCTTGAGCAGAACCGGATCATCAGGAAGGTTATCAGGCATCAAATTCATGCCCGGATTATATCCGATCAGGCGACGAATCGAGGGGTTAAAACTTGATGTGGGCGGTTGCGCCAGAGGTCAAAACCATCCAGCAACCAGTTCAGTTCTTGAACGGTCAGCACGATGGCCTCGTCAGTGATGTCGGGCGATGTTTTGAAACGTTCGGACTCCAGGCGCTTAAGCCAGAGGCAAAAACCGTTGCGCTCCCAGTAGAGTATTTTCACTCGATTACGGGGGCGATTCAGGAAGACGAAGAGTACAGGGTCGAACACTGCGACTTTGATATCCAGTTCGACCAGAGCGGCCAGGCCGTCGATTGACTTTCGAAAGTCCACCGGCTTGGGGTAGAGATACACTTTTTCAACTTTGGCGTCGGGTCGCATCATGACGGTGCTGGCTCCAGAGAGAGATCGGGAGCACAGCGTCAGGCATTAGCCGACGGCTTGGAATGTGTGCTTTATGGCGCGCTTACTGCCAATCCAAGGCGTTCACTCCATCTATTGAATGCGCCTAGCTTCCCGGTTCAGTCCTCGGGCTGCAAGGTCCTTGATCGCGCCGTGGTGATTACAGCCCAGCGGCGTCGATATCGATCAGCACCAGGCGTTGTCCATTGTCGAAGAACTGTCCAGCGGTCAAGCAATGCTGGTTGCTGATGACATCGCGGTAGGTGTTGGAAAGGGTCAGGCGTCGTTGATCCCACCCTTCGGCCAGCAAATGGTAGAAATACGGGCGCCAGGACCAGTTGTGGCCCAGATAACTGGCGTCGGTCTGCCAGGCGCCATTGCGCCATTCCAGATTCGGCGTCAACTGGGTGCCATGACGATCACATTGATAGAAACGCAGCAGCCACGGGTAGTCGTGCGGTTGAGGTAATTGGCTCACGGGGGCTTGACCTTCTGCCCAGCTCAGGAGCAGGTCCATTAACTTGCTGAGCTGCAGGCGCAATGTCATCAAGCGTGCACGCTCGGCCACCTTTTTCAGCACGTATCGATCGCGCAATTGAGCGAAACGCTGGACGAAAGCGTCGGCGGCAAAGAACTCCAGCTCGCCCCGGGCGAACAAATAGCCCTGAACATAGCGCGAGCCGCACTCCAGGGCGAAATCCAGCTCGGCTTCTGTCTCCACGCCTTCGGCGATGATCGAACAGCCGGTCTTTTCCGCCATTTGCGCCAGTGCCTTGACCACCTCGCTGCTGGGGCCACCAAGGGCGGCGGCTTGAAACAAGCGCATGTCCAGTTTCAGAATGTCTGGTTGCAGCGCCAGCACCCGATCCAGTTGCGAATAGCCGGCACCGAAGTCATCGATAGCAATACGTGCCCCCGCTTCGCGGTAACGTGCCACGACATCGGTCAGACGCTGGTTGTCACCGCCCAGTTCAGTGATTTCAAAGACGATGCGCTGTGGCGCTACGCCATGGCGGTGCAGTTGCTTGAGGCTGGGCAGGGGTTGCCCGGGGCGTAAGCGACTGATCCAGCGCGGGGAAATATTCAAGCTTAAAAACCAGTCACCAGGCACTTCATGCAATCGGCTCAACGCATTGTCGCGAATAGCCCGATCCAGGCGGCGCAGGATGGCAGGAGACATCTTCGGGTCAGCGAATAAGGGGCCAACGGATAAAAGCTGGCCATCGCTCTGGCGTAGACGACCCAAGGCCTCAACGCCGGCAATGCGGCCAGTAGCGGTGTCGATGAATGGCTGAAAGCACGCAAGCGGTTGCCCATCGATCACAGAGCCTCCTTAATAGGTCTTGGAATTAACCTGCGGGTAGGCAGAACCTATCACCGCCATGGAGGACCATGGGGTGATAGGTTTTGTAACCGTCTGCAAGAATGCAGCCAAATGGTGCATATCAACGTCTAGGTGACGATCCTTGCAACGCCAGCTTTATCAGAGGGATCAAACTGGCGCCCAGTTTGATCAGGCGCGTGGCACTGCCGATGCCGCCGCCTTTGGCACCCTTGCCGCTGAGGAAACCCAGCAGTGTGATGATGCCGATGCCCCAAAGAGGCGCATGTTTGATGCCCAGAGTGCCTTGCCAATCCTGGGTCATGCTGCGTACACGACGCAGCGGTTGTAGCAGTTGACTTGACTCGTGACGAATCTCCTGGCGATGCATTTCCATGCGCAAGCGGATCAAAGCCTTGCGCAGTTCCAGTCGGGAGGTGGCTTGAGAGCGATCAGGCAGGCTCATGGCATCAGTCGCTCGCGGTCATTGGCCAGTTCCTGGAGGGTGGCATTAAAAGGCGACGACTCATCGAAGATCGCTGCTTTCAAGCGCAACCCACAGAACACGGCGGCCAGGGTATAGAAGATGCAAAGGCCAATGATGCCGGCCAGGCGATAGCTATCCCACACCACGATCAGCAACAAGGCTGACAATCCGATGAGCAACAGCAGGGTGAAAACAAGCGCCAATCCGGCAAACAACAGCAAGCTCAGTGTGCGGGATTTTTGTTCCTGCAATTCGATGCCGAAGAGTTCGACATGGCTATGCAACAGGCCCAGAAAAGCGGCACCCAGGCGGCGCGGTGAGGAGTTTTGGTCCGCTGATGACGAACCTGATTCAGTGCCTAGAGCCATGGCCGTCAGCGCCTTGTAGCCAGCAGGCCCAGAAGGAACCCGACCCCAGCGGCGATGCCCACAGACTGCCAGGGATTGCTTTGAACGTAATCTTCGGTGGCTGTTACCGCCGCTTTACCGCGTTCGCGCAGGGACTCTTCGGTCAATTGCAGCGTCTCCCGCGCCTTTAACAGGCTGTCGTGAATCTGCCCCCGCAACTCATCGGCCTGATCGCCCGCCAATGTAGCGGTGTGCTCGAGAAGTTTCTCCGTGTCGCTGACCAATGCCTGAAAGTCAGCCATCAATATTTCCTGAGCGTTCTGCGCTGTTTTGCGGGCCATGGTGTTCTCCGTTGAGTGGCTTGTGGGCCGTTTAATGGCTTATTGGGTTTCGAGTCTAAGCGATTACTGAAGGTTCATTTCAATCGGCGTGTGTATTTAATCTGCCAATTGGTACAGGTTTTGCTTCCAAATGGTGCGCCATGGAGGGCGGATGCGCTGAATAAGAGCGAAGGCAGTGGTGAATACGCCCAGACCTTACGCTCACTCCATAAAACTTGAGAAAAAGCTCAAGCAGCAATGTGTCCTCTAAGGTTCACCGCTCCAAATTGGGTCGTGCATTGCAGCTCTCTGCTGATGCGTAGCGCCAGTTCGGTGCGCCTCGGGACGGATTGACCCGCTTTGGTGCTTTTAGACGAATTGCAGGCCTGCCCTTCATGGAAAATTTTCAAAGCGCGGTGGACTCTCTGGTCCAAAGCTCAAATACGTTGTTCATATTGGCTGGCGCGGTGATGGTGTTGGCCATGCACGCCGGCTTTGCTTTTCTTGAAGTCGGTACGGTCCGACACAAGAACCAAGTGAACGCGCTGTCTAAGATCCTAAGCGATTTTGCAGTATCGACACTGGCGTATTTCTTTATAGGTTATTGGATTTCTTACGGGGTGAACTTTTTACAGCCGGCGGCCGTGCTCAGTGCGAATCACGGTTATGGGCTGGTGAAGTTCTTTTTCCTGCTGACCTTTGCGGCGGCGATCCCGGCGATTATCTCTGGCGGTATTGCCGAGCGTGCCCGGTTCGCGCCTCAGTTGTGCGCCACCGTGTTGATTGTGGCCTTCGTTTACCCTTTCTTCGAAGGCATCGTCTGGAATGGCAACTTCGGCCTGCAAGCCTGGTTGCTGGCCAGCTTTGGCGCCAGCTTTCATGATTTTGCCGGCTCCGTCGTCGTCCATGCCATGGGCGGCTGGCTGGCGTTGGCTGCCGTGCTGTTGCTGGGGCCGCGTTACGGGCGATACAGGGAAGGGCGGTTGGTTGCCTATCCACCTTCGAGCATCCCGTTCCTGGCGCTGGGTTCATGGATACTGATCGTTGGCTGGTTCGGCTTCAACGTCATGAGTGCCCAGACCCTGGAAGGTGTCAGCGGTCTGGTGGCGGTCAACTCATTGATGGCCATGGTCGGCGGTACGGTTGCCGCGCTGATTGTGGGGCGTAACGACCCTGGCTTTCTGCACAACGGTCCTCTGGCCGGCCTGGTGGCGATCTGCGCAGGGTCGGATCTGATGCACCCGGTGGGGGCCTTGATCACGGGCGTTATTGCTGGAGCTCTGTTTGTCTGGTGCTTCACTGCGGCCCAGGTGCGCTGGAAAATCGATGACGTGCTGGGTGTCTGGCCTCTACATGGCCTATGCGGCGTCTGGGGCGGGATCGCTTGCGGCGTCTTCGGTCAGGCCGCATTGGGTGGGATTGGCGGTGTCAGTCTCATCAGCCAATTGATCGGCACAGGGCTGGGTGTGGGTGTGGCCTTGGTCGGTGGGTTCCTGGTATACGGCGTACTCAAAATGGTCATTGGATTGCGCTTGAGTCAGGAGCAGGAGTATTACGGTGCCGACCTGTCGATCCACAAGATCGGCTCAGTCAGCCAGGACTAAGGCAGACGGATTCGGGCTCGACGCGGTCATCCGCGTCGGCCTAAAATAAAGCCACTCTTCATCCCCCACACGCCATGTTTAAGGTGTTTTCATGCCTCCTGAATGCCAGTTGTTCGGCACCCTTGGGTGTCATCTGTGCGAAGTGGCCGAAGCCGAACTGCTTCCAATGGTCGAGCATGGTCTGCTGGTCGAGCTGATCGATATCGGCGAAAGCGCTACGCTGGTGGACGATTACGGCCTGCGCATTCCCGTGCTGCGGCGCATCGACACCGGCGCCGAGCTGGACTGGCCGTTCGATGCTGAGCAGGTGGTGGTGTTCCTTCGATAGATGCCCGGATAAACGCCGAGCTGAAACTTCTCCCCCCGTCGTCGTCTGGCGTTAAGTCAGTGGGTCGGCGAATGTCCATTCGTTTTCTGTATGCCTACACGGTTAATCGAATAGCACAGCATGTCCCTCATACCGCCACGAATTTTCCGGGGATTTTCGCTGCCTGCCGTCTCGGCCTGCCAGAACCCGTTACAAATTGGCGCAATTCTGTTCGAGTAAAGGCAATCTCGGCTACTGTGCCAGTAACCCTTTATCACTAAGATGATCACGCTTCAGTGCGGGTGCTGTGTGCAGAAAATGAATGTTGCTTTGTAGGCGTCAGGGTCCCGGTCTGCGCAATTATCAGGATCAAATCGATGGAAATTGCAGGAACCCACACGCCATCGGTGATGAGTGCCGATCTTCTTCGCGGCCGCCTTGATGTAAATGTTGAATCCTCTTCTTTCCCCCCTGAGTCCCTTTTTGGATTTGCGGAACGACGTAATCCCAAGAGGGCGTTCCTTTTTGTATCGCGAGTTCTGGGCCGGCATATACCCGCCCGCCCATCCCTGATGGCGGAAAGTTTCGAGGACCTGGCTGCGAAAATCCCTGAGGGTCTACCGGGCCCAGTATTGGTTATCGGTATGGCGGAAACGGCCGTTGGCCTCGGTGCGGGTGTCCATCGAGCCTATAGCTCGACACGGTCGGACACCCTGTACATCGTCAGTACTCGTCACCCACTGGGCACTGAGCTGTTTGCTCGCTTCGAGGAGGAGCATAGCCACGCCAGTGCTCATCTGGTCCACCTTCCGGCCGACCCGGCTGTCCGTGAAATGATGCTCAACGCTCGTTCTGTGGTGCTGTGCGACGATGAAGCATCGACCGGGAAGACATTCGTCAATCTTCATCAAGCGCTTGTCGATGCTGGGCTGTCGAAGGTGGAGCGTGTTGTCACGTGCGTCCTTACCGACTGGTCGGCGGGATCGATGCGTAACGCAATGGGGCCGGCGGTAGAGCAGGTGTCTTTACTGCAAGGGTCTTACACCTTCACCGAGGATGAGAATGCCCCGTTGCCTGAGATGCCGGATGTCGGCGCAGTGGCGATCGGTGACTGGCCGCTCGTTCCTGCCAACGATTGGGGACGGCTTGGTGTTCGCAGCGTAGAGGACACCCTGGCTCAGGGTCTTCAGATCAAGCCAGGTGAACGCGTTCTGGTTGTAGGGACGAGTGAGTTCGTTTGGCGGCCATTTTTGCTGGCCGAACGACTGGAACAAGCCGGTGCGGATGTGCATTTCAGCTCGACCAGCCGCTCGCCTATTGCTTTGGGGCACGCTATCGAGCATGCGCTGAGCTTCTCGGACAATTACGGATTGGGCATTCCCAACTTCCTCTACAACGTGCGGCCTGGTCAGTTCGATCGCGTCCTCATCTGTGCCGAGACGCCTGCGCACTCTGTGCCCGCCGAGCTGATTCAAGCGCTTGGCGCAGAGGTGATTGTTGATGCGCAATAATCGCCCGCTGGTCTTTGCCGACCTGGATGACACGTTGTTCCAGACAGCTCGCAAAATGCCAGCGGGGGCCGAGCGTCACCCTGCAACGTACGACCTCCGCGGCGAGCCTAATGGTTACATGAGCTCGACGCAGAAGATGTTCCTCGATTGGCTGCTGACCACTGCCGATGTAGTGCCAGTAACGGCACGCAGTGTGGAAGCCTACAGCCGAGTCAGGCTTCCATTCGCCTCCGGGGCGATTTGCTCCCACGGCGGGGTCATCCTTGGTCAAACGGGTGATGTCGATCGAGACTGGCGCGCCCGCATGGCCGAAACCCTAAGCGACTTTCAGACCCGGCTTCCGCACCTGAGTGCCACAACATTGTCCGTCGGGCAGGAACTTGGGTTCTCATTACGCAGTTGGGTTGTGGATGAAGCTGATCTGCTGCACTACGTCGTGACCAAGCACAACGAGTCTGACGATGCCGTGCTGGCCAAGGTATGCGCTGAAGTCCAGGCACGCGGATTGTTGGAGGGCATGCACCTACATGGCAATGGCAACAACCTGGCGTTTCTTCCGAATGGGTTGGCCAAGCGGTTTGCTGTTGAAGAGTGGTTGCGCCGAGATCGAGTTATTCACGGTGAGCGACTGGTGATGGGGCTTGGTGACAGCATTACCGATCTGGGCTTCATGAAGGCTTGCCACTTTTGGGGTACTCCTGCACGCAGCCAGTTGGCCAAAGCGGTGGATGGGCTTATTCATGCATGACGCCATCAGCTCACTGGCAACGGTCGGTAGCGGGAGCTATGAATTGGGCGACGTCCATTTTCTGCTCAAGTCGGTGAATATTGAAGCGACCGACGTCCACGAAAAGGAACGTCTGATCCAGTCTCAACTCAAGCACTACTCTGAAATGATTAGCCACGAGAGTGCTCCTACTTCCCTGCATAAGGCCTTGTACGAGAAAGCTCTGCTGCAAAACGGCGCACGCATGGCGGGTGACGTCCAGGCATTGGCGCTGGCATTGAAGGGTGTGTACCCCGGCCCGACCATTGCTCTGGTCTCCTTTGTGCGAGCGGGGTTGCCACTGGGTGTGCTGCTACGCCGCGCTTTGCTGGATCAGGGCCGTGATGTGCACCATTACGGCATCAGCATCGTGCGCGACCGTGGCATCGACATGGCAGCCCTTGAGGCGATCATCCACGCCCACGGAGCCGAGAACATTGTCTTCGTTGACGGTTGGACGGGGAAAGGCGCCATTTCTGGCGAAATTCGTCGCAGTCTCGCCGGTGACGCACGCTTCCCTGATGATCCTCGATTGGTTGTTCTTGCCGATCCTTGTGGGCGGGCGTGGCTGGCAGCGTCTGCAGAAGATTGGGTCATCCCATCGGGGATTTTGGGTGCCACGGTGTCTGGTCTTGTCTCCAGATCAATCTGGCCGACTGATGGCGGGCTGCATGGCTGCGTTGTGTATGACCACCTGCACGCCCATGACGTCACCCGACCCTTCATTGAAGCGATCAACGATCTGCGCAAGAACGTTGATGTGGCACTCGCAGCATCGCCCTGGACATCCTCAGAGCAGAGCGCCCTGCAGGTCGCAGCGGCCGTCGTGGTGGACAGGCTCGCCCAACGATTCGATATCTCCAATCTAAATCGAGTGAAACCCGGGATTGCCGAGGCGACCCGGGCAGTACTTCGCCGTGTCCCTGACCATGTGCTGGTCCGGGATCGCAGTGACCAAGACGTGCAACTGTTATTGCACCTCACGGAGCGAGCGGGTGTTTCGGTTGAAGAGGTGGGAAGCGACCTAGGTCCCTACAGGGCGGTGACCATCATCCGGCGTGTGAGCGAGTGAAAATGATCTCTGCTTACGCCCTTGGCGCAACCCTCTACATGCCAGCAACACGCAGTGACATCCTGAATGTTGTGTTCCGCGAGAAGCTCCCCGATCTGCGTTCGCTGGTTGTTTGCCTTGAAGATGCAGTCGCGGACATTGACGTCGATCAGGCGCTTCAAAATCTGCATGTATTGCTTAGCCGTATCCACGAACGAGGAGGGCTGCCGGTAAATGCCCCGCTGCTTTTTGTCCGTCCGCGTGACGCTGAAATGGCGGCGATTCTCAACGACTGGCCTTTGATGCAGCACGTGAACGGTTTTGTTGTTCCCAAGTTGACGATGGGCAACCTGTTCGCGTGGGAGAGCGCCGTTACCAATCCCTCCATGCTCTTGATGCCAACCCTGGAGACGACTGATGTTTTCAACCCGAGCGCGATGGTCGAGCTTGGCCAGGCCCTGCATGAGTCCCTTCACAAGCGGATCATCGCCTTACGAATCGGTGGCAACGACTTAATGGGGTGTCTTGGCCTGCGCCGGAATCCGGTGACGACGCTTTACGCAACGCCCATGGGTTATGTCATCCCTATGCTTACGGGGGTTATGGGCTCCCTGGGCTTTGCGCTGACCGCCCCGGTTTTTGAGCAGTTGGCCACTCCGCAATTGCTCCGAGAGGAGTTGGGGTTGGATATCGCTCACGGATTGGTCGGGAAAACGGCCATTCATCCCAGCCAGATTACCCTTATTCAGGACGCCCTTCGTGTATCCCTTGAAGACCTGAACAGCGCTCGCTTGATCTGTAGCGATGTGGCTCCTGCGGTGTTCAAATACAACGATGTCATGTGTGAACCCGCGACCCACTACAAGTGGGCAACAAACATTTTGGAGCGTGCCGAATGGCATGGCGTCATGCCGCAGGTGAGCAGCGCCAGTGAAAGCCCTGTTCGGTGGGCTGAGTGTGTCAGATGAGCAGAGTCGTCGTTGCAGAAGATCACGGTTCGAATCGGAAGGTGTTATCGGTCTTTGACTTCGATGGCACGCTGACGCGGCATGACAGCTTTGTCCCTTTTCTGCGTTTTGCGTTCGGGCGAAGAGCGTTTGCGATGCGTCTGGCCAAATTGACGCTTTCAAGTCTGCTGTACGTTGGTCGGCGCATTTCTCGTGATGAGTTGAAAGCCAGGCTCGTGCGCGCGTTTCTCACGGGTGTTCAAACTGCGTGGGTTCAAACGAAGGCCGATGAATTTTGCACCCAGTTCTGGCCCCGGCTCATGCGGCCTGCTGGCTTGCACTGTGTGGCCATGGAAATCAGCGCTGGCGCGACAGTGACACTGTGCTCCGCTTCTCCGGCGTTAGTGCTGCAACCCTTCGCCAATCGACTTGGAGTGAGCTTGATAGCCACAGAGTTGGAGGAGGTGGACGGTTTTCTGACGGGCAACATTTTGGGAAACAACTGTCGGTGTGTGTTCAAGGTTATGCGCCTGGAGGAGAAGTACGGCCCATTAACCGCATTCAGAGTGCGAGCGTGGGGAGACACGAAGGGAGACCAAGAATTGCTCGCGGCCGCCCAGGATGCGCACTGGCGACAGTTCCACCCGGCTTGGCGCCGAGGACGTACCAAGCTCGGAAAATAACAAAAAATCATGATCGTTCCGGGTGGGTGTCTGAATATAAGCACGTCGGTTATCCGCATGGATCACGACTCGTGATGCCCTCATCTTTGGTCAATACGGAGACTTGCCGCAGCGCGCACCATTCACTGAGGCCCAGCTGACGCGGGTCGTGGCGGTGCTCGATGCGGCGAAGCCGAGCAGTATTTATCCGTTAGAGTCAGCCGATACTCACGCCATGCGCTTCAGCCAGTGGTTTCAATCCACCAACGAACCCTTGGCCAATGGCCTTGAACTTGAACGCCTCACCGCTGCGATACAGCTCACCAAAAATCATGGCGGTTTCGCTGGAGGCATCTTCAGACAGGTCGTAGCGAGCCAACTCTTTGCCATCGGCTTTGTTTACAACGCGAATATAGGCATTGGACACCTGACCAAAGCTTTGCTTACGTGCTTCAGCATCATGGATGGTGACTGCGAACACCAGCTTCTTGACTGCGGCAGCTAGACCATTGAGCTTAATGGTGGCTTGCTCGTCATCACCGTCGCCAGTACCTGAGCGGTTATCGCCCATGTGTTCGACTGAACCGTCGACCGTTTTTTTGTTGTTGTAGAAGATGAAACTCGCGTCGTCGAGCACTTTGCCACTTTCACCCACAATAAAAATGGAGGCGTCCAGGTCGAACTCTGTTCCGTCAGTGATGCGAGGATCCCAACCCAGACCCACGATGACTTCCGTTAGGCCTGGAGCCTCTTTGGAAAGCGAAACATTACCGCCTTTCTGCAGACTGACAGCCATGATTGAATCCTTGTGCTGATGCGTTTGAATAAATCAGAAATTCATGCCGTAGGAGTTGGCCAATGCTTTCAGGCCGCCGGCATAACCTTGACCCACTGCGCGGAACTTCCATTCACCATTGCTGCGGTACAACTCGGCGAAAACCATCGCGGTCTCGGTAGAGGCGTCTTCAGCCAGGTCATAGCGAACGATCTCGGCACCGGACAGCTCGTTGACGATACGGATGAAGGCTCCACCTACCTGGCCGAAGTTCTGTTTGCGTATCTCAGCGTCATGGATGGTAACGATGAACACCAACTTGTCGACGTCGACGGGTACACTGCTCAGGTCGACTTTGATGCTTTCGTCATCGCCATCACCGGCACCGGTACGGTTGTCTCCGGTGTGCTCAACCGAACCATCTGTTGATGTTGTTTGGTTGTAAAAAATGAAATCCGCTTCACTGCGAACTTTACCGCTTGCACCCACCAGCATCGCGCTGGCATCCAAGTCGAACTCCGTGCCATCGGTAGCACGAGGGTCCCAGCCAAGGCCAACCACAATCTTCGTCAACGACGGGTCGGTTTTGGAGAGGGAAAGATTGCCACCTTTTTGAAGTGTCAGTGCCATCGAGTTAATACTCCTTGTGGTAAGTGTTTTTGCTTAAGTTTTTTCAGGCTCTTCTTTGCCTGGGAACATCAGACTTGCAACGACACCGATTGCCAACACGACCATTACGATCAGGAGGCTGGTGTTGGGGTCGATGGTATAACCATGGTGGAACAGGTGATTGGTCGCGTTCAGGCCGAGTTTCGCGGCGATGAAGAACAGCAATGCAATGACCGATTTTTCCAGGTGAACGAGGTAACGTTTTAAGGCTTCGAGGACGAAGTACATGGTCCGCAGACCTAATATCGCAAACAGCATGGCCGAATAGACGATCAAGGGTTCGCGACTCACCGCAATAACGGCAGGCACCGAGTCGAACGCAAACAGGACATCGGAGATTTCAGTCACGACAACACACAAAAACAGTGGCGTGGCGAACAGCGCGCCTTTACCCACTAAGGTCATGCCTTTGTTTTCCGGCTTTTTAAGTTCGGTTTCCAACTCGGTACGGCGTACGAAGAATCGGTCGCCCTGCAACTTCGGCCACACAGGGAACAGTTTTTTGGCAAAGCGATAAGCATTGTGTTGGGAGTAATCCACTTCCTCCTCGTTATCACCGCCCGCTCTGAGCATCATGACTGCGGTCCAGGCCACAATCAGAGCAAACACCACCTCGACCCATGGGCCGAACGCAAGCAGGCCTGTGCCTATGGCAACAAAGATCAAACGGAATACGATGGCGCCCATAATGCCCCAATAGAGGACGCGGTGACGCAAACTGTCGGGGATTTTGAACCAGGCGAAAATAGCCATGAAGACGAACAGATTGTCCACACTCAAGACTTTTTCCAGTGCATAACCCGTCACGAACAGGGTCGCAATGTTTGGACCATGTTCGACGTAAAGGAAACCGGCAAAACCTAGCGATATTAATATCCAGAACACTGACCAGGCCGAGGCGTTGAGCAATGTAACGGGCTTGTTGCCGCGATGGGTCAGCATGTCGATGAGCATGGCACTGAGGGCCAACCCGACAAAAACCGCCATCGTCAGCGGGGGGAATCCAAGACTTGTAGTTTCCACGGTACCGTCCCTTAAAGATCGAAATTAGCCGGATTCAAACCCAGTTCATTACAAATGAGACGGCACATAGCCTGTTCCTTCTCGTCAAAACTACCGTCTGCTCCGCCGATTGCGCAGCAGACGCGGACCAGCAGGCGCGCGGCATCCTCTTTTTTACGAATTTTACCGATCGTTTTCAGCGCTTCTGCTTTGCCGATCTGGTAATCAAATTCAAACTTTGAACAAACATCCTGAAACGAATTGATGACATCCTTCAGGTCAAACACTTTCAGCTCCTGAGAGTTCTGGATATAACCGATCATCTTCAGTTTTTCTTCTGCACTGATATCGCCGTCGGCAGCAGAGACCAATGCACAGCCTGCGACAACCGCATCCAGAAACTCGCGGTTCTTGAATTTAGTGACTTCAGACGCGAGCTTGTCGCGGGCTGTTGCAGCATTAGTTTTCAACCAGCCAAGCATGACTATTTCCCTCAGAAGGCGAGGCTGAGCCAGCCTCGCAAGTAACATTGGTTATTTAGAACCGGCTGCCCAGCGCATGCCCCAGCCGTAGACCTTGTCCATCGCACTGTGGCCTTTGTGAAAATCCACACACCGGGTGACTTTGACGGCACCGTTTTCATTTTCGAGCAGCGCGATCGCGCACATCCCGTAGCGACCTCCTTCCTCGTTGAGGCGCACCTCAATCGGTGGTTGGTTCGGGATGGAGATGACCACGACACCGCCGGTTTCCTTCCAGTTTGGTGCGCCTTCGTAAATGAAGGCGTACACCAGAATGCGGCGCATCGCTTTCCACTGTTTGCCATTGATGTGCAGCCATTCGCCGTCGCTGACTGAGCCAGTGCGGTCATCGCCCATCAGTTGAATGAAAGGCTCACTGCCGAGACTGCCAAAAGAATTACCCAGCGCCTGAACCGCGCCTTTCTGGCCATTTTGCAATTCGTACAGACACCCCACATCAAGGTCGATAGCGCTACTTTTCTTCGAAAAAAACCCGCCACCAGGGGGCGCGTGATTCCAGTTCAGGTTGACTTTTATTTCGCCGAAATCACCACTGCCTTTTTCCAGGCTGATCGTCGATCGCGACTTGTCCAGAGTGATTTTGCTGAGGCTGACACTCGATTTTACGGAGGCTGGCGGCGCTGCCGGGGGAGGGGCGAAAACAGAAGTAGGCGTTGGGGCTGTGATCTCGACACCAAAGTTCTTGGCCAAAGGTTCCAGCCCACCCGCGAAACCTTGGGCTACGCAGCGAAACTTCCAGGCCCCCTGGCGACGATAAAACTCACCCAGAATCAGGGCGGTTTCTTTCATTCCGCTCGTTGGGATGACGACATCTACTCCACCGGTCACGCTTAGCGACAGATGTGACACGCTGTCAAAACTGGCTTTGTTTTCATAGAGGGTTGCGGTCAGCGCGATTTTCTCAACCACAAGGTCGAGACGGCTCAGGTCGAGCATAAAAACCGCGCGCCCGGACGAGGTGTCAGTTAGTTGCACTGCGCCCCCGTTAACGCTCTTCTGACCGTAAAAGCACATGTCCTGATCGCCGCGGACCTTACCGGTCGCATCGAGAACAAATGCCGAAAAATCGATGTCGGCAACCGACACTGCAGAGTAGTTAACCTCAACCGTCAACTGCCCTGTGGTCACTGACGTATTGGCACCAGGACCCAGATTGATCATGCGCACACCGCCCTGACGGCCAGATCGACGAGATCGTCAGCCGTGCGGCCGTTGGTTACCTCGCCAATAGCTGTGAAGATCCAGCCTGCGTCGGTGCGCGCAAGGCAGCCCATCACGATACCGGTATGGCGACCTTTCTCAGACAGGTTGAAGCGCGCCAGTTCTTTGTTGTTTCCGGCATCGACGATACGGCAGGTGGCGTTTTCGACCTTTTCAAAAGTCTGCCCAGTGAAGGAGTTCACCGTAAACACCAGAAACTTTGCCGCAGCCGGCAATTTGTCCAGTTTGACGTTGATGGTTTCATCATCGCCGTCTCCTTCGCCGGTACGGTTGTCGCCCGAGTGGGTAATCGAACCGTCTCTGGATTGGAGTTGACGGAACCACACCAGATCCATGGGCTTTTTGCTGGCGTCAAGCATGATGCAGGAAGCATCGAGATCGATTTCGTCACTGCCACCGCCCAGTAAACGCGCCATAAAGCCGCGAGTTTTCACGGGGTCCCAGCCCAAGCCGAGGCTGACATTTTTAAGGCTGCTGCCAGCGGTTTTTTCAAGAGAGATGGATTGGTTTTTTGCCAGCGTAAGTGTCATTTTTTGCGCTCCTTGTTCTCAAGTTGCTTGCATGCAGTGTTGCTTGGGAGTGTGTGTAAGGTCGCTGAATTGGGTCGCCACGAGTCTTGATCGAGCAATGCAGAATCCCCCAGCGAAGAACAGCTCTCGCGACTGACCTTTACCTTTCCGAATAACAAACCTCATCAATTCCATTTGCAGCCGATGAGGCTCCGAAGTTCACGCCCGCTACGAGTGTTTCGGAACCATGACCCGCGAATGGCGGCGTCGCAAAATCCCCCTGACAACCATGGCGAGCACTAGCGTTATCAGTGTAAGAGCGGTGAAGAAAAGGGTATTGAAGACGGGGAATGGCTCGGCTCTACTGTTCGTAGGCTCAATCGAGGTAATGTTTGGAAAAACCGAAAATATCTGGATACGCCAACCATAGGAGCGGATGAGAGACAATTGTTGGGAGTCGCGAGAGTAGCCTTGGGCTTTGGCTTGCACGTCGGCAGCATCAAATTTGAAATACCACGGAAAACTCAATCCCGTGTCCTCATTGCGATACACCACCACTTTTTTAGTGTCCGGGTTTTCGGTATTGATGAAGTAGACGTCCCGGGTAGGTCCATTGGACGTGTTCTCTGCGTTGATCACTCCATCAGCGTCCATACGCTTCACTTCAACACCCGTGACCAAGACGATGTCATGCTGCGGCAGTACGTAGTAAATCCCTAGCGCACCAACGCCGACCACTACAAACACAGCCCACGTCACGATCCGCTTAAGCCACTTCATGCTTTTCTTCCTGATTAATTTGCAAAGACTGCGCTATTTTTAATTCGGAGGCTTATCAAGTTTGTTGCAAGATTAGACAGGCAAGGAGTTTGGAAACATTAGGCATTGGTTTTCCACGGGGCAAACAAAGTGCCTTGAGTCACGCGAAGGATTAATGCCCTGTGTTTAAAGTCTTGACGGTCAGATTTAAAAAATCATTACAAGATGATACGAGAGTGCTGGCTTTCGCGTAGCGAAATAACCGTTAAAAAGTACGGGGATAGTAGGCGCTATAGTCGTATCGTGTGCGCTGGCGTGTGATAGGGGTATGGGTTGCATCGCGAATTTTCAAGGTCGGTAGCGAAATGCCCCCGCACTAATCACGCAGAGCTTGGCGTGGGTAAATGCAAGTGTTTCAGGGATTCCTCCTGCCTCGCAAGCAGCGTATCATTGCCGGCCAAAATGGTTTGAAGCATTTCAGATCATAAGGGGATGGGTGTTGGTTTTGTTTGTTACTCACTACTGTTTGGTTTTGACAGTTCGGTTTTATAAAAGATTGATATCTTCGATACTTGCCTTGATTGACAACACTTGTTTTTGCCCGAAGCATCGTGTTGCACGGGGGTATTTAAAGGAATGTGTTACAAGATGCATAGAAAAGTTGCAGTCATTGGATCTTCATTTCGCTTTCCTGGCGCCACGCGAGCCAATTTTTGGCAAAGTATGCTGGACGGGCGTAATTTCATTACCCATGTTGAGTCGTCCCGGTGGGTCCAGGAAGAATTCCTGCATCCAGACAAAGCTAACGGCGGAACCTCTTATACATTTGCTGCGGGTTCGCTGGGGGATGTCTCTACATTCGACGCCGGGTTCTTCAACATTTCTCCGCGTGAAGCCGCGATCATGGACCCACAACAACGCTTGTTACTGGAGCTGAGCTGGGAGGTGTTCGAAAACGCCGGTGTAAAACCTTCACATCTGCGTGGCAGCAATTGCGGGGTGTACCTGGGGATTGCCAGTGTCGATCATGCTTATCGCCTGGCCGACGACATGTCTGCCATCGATGCTGCCACGGCTACGGGTAATACCTCGAGTATTGCTGCCAACCGGCTGTCCTATTTTTTCGACCTGCACGGTCCGAGCATGGTCATCGACACGGCTTGTTCTTCTTCGCTCATCGCTTTTCACCAGGCATGCCAGGCTATCCAGAATGGTGATATCGACCACGCCATTACCGGTGGTATCAGCCTGCACCTGCATCCGTTCGGGTTTCTGATTTTTTCAAAGGCATCCATGCTTTCCCGGACGGGCCAGTGCCACGTGTTCGATGAGTCCAGCGATGGCTACGTGCGTTCGGAAGGGGGCGGCCTGTTCTATCTCAAGGATTACGACCAGGCAGTTGCCGATGGCAATCAAATACTGGCTGTTGTAGCGGGTAGTGCGGTCAATACCGATGGTCGCAAGTCAAGTCTGACCCTGCCGAACGCCGATGCTCAGATCGCCTTGATGAAACAGGCTTACGCCAAAGCAGGCATCGCACCGGGTGAGATTGATTACCTGGAAGCACACGGCACGGGTACTGCGGTCGGCGATCCGATCGAGGCGCGTGCCATCGGCGAAGCGCTTGGCCAGTTTCGGTCAGCAGATCGGCCGCTGCTGATGGGTTCGATCAAAAGCAACATGGGTCACCTGGAAGCAGCTTCAGGCGTCGCGGGCCTTATGAAGGCTCTTTTCTGTATCGTTGAGCGTCAGGTGCCTGCCACCATAGGCATCGAGAACCTGAACCCTGCTATTCCCTTTGCGGATCTCAATCTCAAGGTGGTCACTGAAAACCAGCCGCTCAAGCCTAGCGGCAAACTCGTGGTGGGAATCAACTCGTTCGGTTTCGGCGGGGCAAACGCCCATGTCATCCTGCAAAGTAACGAAGCTCAGCCGATGACTGATGCTCTGATACCACGCGAGAGAGCGGTGCCATTGATGATCACCGCCAAGGAGGGACAGGGATTGGCCGCCATGGCCGAGTGTGTCGCTGAACATTTGGCCGAACACCCGCATGTCAGCCTATACGATACCGCTTACCATGCCTTGTTCCGCCGTGATCTACATCCCCAACGGGTCGTGGTGATGAGTGCCGATGCGCAGCAGGCGGCCCAGGCGCTGGTAGATTTCGCGGCGGATCCTGCGGTCAGCGGGTTGGCTTCGGTGGTGGAAAGCGGACGCTCGCTGGATCAAGCCAACGGCCCGGTATTTGTCTTCTCCGGTAACGGTTCGCAATGGACTGGCATGGGTCGTTCACTGCTGGCCAATCCCGATTTTGTTGCCGCCGTGGCGGAGGTTGATGCGATTTTCCAACCGCTGGCCGGCTACTCCTTGCGCGCTGAATTGGCGCTGGAGAATGGCGACAGTCGTTATCACTTGACTGAAATCGCCCAGCCAGCACTGTTTGCGTTGCAGGTGGGGGTGACCCGTCTGCTGGAGCAACGCGGCATCCGGCCCGTCGCAGTGATGGGTCATAGTGTCGGTGAGGTCGCTGCAGCCTGGGCCAGTGGGGCGCTGAGCCTGCATGATGCGACTCATGTCATCTACCATCGCAGCCGTTTGCAAGGCCTGACCAGCGGAACCGGGCAGATGGCCGCCGTCGGTCTGTCGGGAGTCGACACGAGTGAACTGCTGAGCCAGCTCAACCTTGACCGTGAGTTGGTGGTCGCGGGTGAGAACAGCTTCAAGGGCGCTACGGTAGCGGGCTCGGTAGCTGCCCTGGAGCGCTTCGAGAACGTGTTGGGCGAGCGCCAGATTTTCGTGCGTCGACTGGACCTGAACTACGCGTTCCATTCGCCGGCGATGAACGTCATCTGTGAGCGAGTCAACCAGGCGCTGAGCCACATCATCCCGGTCGCTGGCCGTATCCCGCTTTATTCGACCGTGACGGGGGGCTTGCTCGCCGGAGAGCGTCTGGACGCCGAATACTGGTGGCAGAACATCCGTCACCCTGTGTTGTTCCAGTCCGCCAGCGAAGCGCTGGTGGAGCATGGCTACAACGTGTTCGTCGAAGTCGGCCCGCATCCAATCCTGCGCACCTATGTGGCCGATGCGTTATCGCGTCAGGACATGCAGGGTGTGGTTATCCCAACGTTGCTGCGCCGCGATGAAAGCCAGGTATTGATTGAGCGAACAGTGGCCAGGCTGATGATCGCTGGCATCGAACCCGCCCCGCTGTCCCTGTTTCCGCAACCAGGGCGTTTCGTACAGTTGCCCAATTACGCCTGGCAGCGTGAGCGGCACTGGCATACGGTGACGGCCGAGTCAGCAGGCACCTTGCATCGCGAGCGCGTGCATCCACTGTTGGGGTACACCCTGGCGGACCTGCCCCTGACGTGGGAGAACCGCCTGGACACCCAGTTGTTTCCAAGCCTGGGCGACCACAAGGTCGGTGATGCGGTGCTGTTTCCTGGGGCGGGCTTTGTCGAGCTGGCCCTGGCGGCTGCGTTGCACTATCAACCCGGTGCGTTCGTTGACATCGAAGCGCTGGAAATCCACAGCCCGTTGTTGCTAGGCCCGGACAGCACCAAGAAAGTCCGCGTCAGCATTGACGATGCTGATGGCACGCTGAGCATCAGCTCGCGTGGCGTCGGCCAGGTTGAGGCCTGGGTGAAGCATGTTGTCGCCCGACTGCCCGGCGAGGCACGCGGTACGCTGCTCGGCATCCAGGCCCCTGTGTTGCCGCAACGCGCACCGGACTTCACTGCAGAAACTCATCTGGCGCTGACCCACAGGGTTGGCCTTGACTATGGACCTGCCTATCAAACGGTCGAGGACGGTTGGATAGACGAAAACCGGATACTGGCTCGCCTGAGCGTGCCGGTTTCGATCAACGCCGAACTGCCTGCCCTGCACCTGCACCCGGCCATGCTGGATGGTGCGTTCCAGCTGATTGCGCATGTATTGAGCCAGGACGGCCGCGACCATAAGGGCCTGGCATTCATTCCGGTTAAGCTGGGGCGAATCGCTTTCGCTGCCGGCAGTCAGCCTCCCTGCCTGGTTGAGGTGCGCCTGGTACGTCGTTCCAAGCATTCCCTGTTGGTCGACTTCATCCTGTATGACGCCCAGGGCCACGCCATTATCCGGATTAAAGATGCACGTTTCCGCGGCGTGCGCCTGAACCGGGATCGTTCCGGTGATTTGAAGCTGGTTCGTTTCGAAGGTGTCGCCAAGCCGTATCCGGCGCTGCCTACTGCTCGACTTCAGGCCGAGTCGACATTGGCCCACGTCTTGCGCGGCAAGATGGCGAGTGTGGCGCAAAATCCGATTTTGTCGCGCTATGTCAACGAGGTCGATCCGCTGCTCGACCACCTTTGCAGCCGTTTTGTGCAGGACCTTATCGTCGGTCTCGGCGGTGAGCTGAGCGTGGATCAGCGCGCCGCCTGGAGCGCGGAGATTCCGGCACTGGCCCGCTATCTGGATCGGCTTATCCAGCAAGGGCTCGACGACGAAAGTCTGATCGTCGTCGGCGAAAACGCCTGGCGCATTAACGAACCGGTTGAAAGCCTGAGTGTGCAAGCGATTTGGCAAGAGCTGTTCTATAGCTACCCGGAACACTTCCAGATTATTCACTCGGCCGGCCGGGTGGGTACTCATCTGCTGGCGCTGCTCAAGGGTGAAATCACCCTCGCCGAGTTGTTGCCCAGAGAAACCTCTGCGGCCAATCTGGCTCGACAGGTGCTCGCTGCCCCTGGATATCACGCTTTGGTGGGTGCGCTTAAACAGCATATTGACCAACGCCTGGCCGTGTTACCCGCCGGTCAGCGCCTGCGCATCCTGGAACTGGGTTTCGACGGCGCGCCATTTGCGGCCAAGCTCTGCGCGGGTCTGGATTTCGACCGGATCGATTACCAATACTGCGCACAGAATCTGGATCAGGCTGAGCTCATGCGCGCCGATTTTCCGGACATCGAAATGCTCACCCTGAGTGATGCAGAACACACCGCAGCATGGCCAGGCAATCGGTTTGATCTGGTGCTGGCCCCCACTGATCTGGCACCGCTGGAAGCGGTCAGCCGTGGTCTGCGGCATGCAGTGGAGCGCTTGAATATCCGGGGCGAAGTGCTGTTGCTGGCGCAGTATCCCGCGCGCTGGGCCGATTTCATTTTTGGTGCCGAACCGTCCTGGTGGCTGGCCGCTCCTGAACAGCAGGCGTTGTCGGCTCAGCAGCGTCCGGGTTTCTGGCAGCAGGAACTACGGCGTCATGGGTTACAGGCTTGCGAACCTATGGCGTTCATGCCGGGTGCTTACTGTGGCAGTTACCTGTTGCTGGGAAGCGCCGACGCAGAGGCATCGATTGAGGCACCCGAGACGCTGGCGGCACAGCGTTGGCTGCTGCTGACCTCTGACGTCGGCCCCGAGTCTTCGCTGGCACACGCCTTGGCGACGGCCCTGCAAGCCTCCGGGCAGCAGGTCGATTTTTTCACACCTGGCTCCGCGTCAGAGTTGGCCTGCGAACTGATCCGGCGTCCAACCGCGCCGGACCATATCCTGCATATGGCGGGCCTGTTTTCCAGCGACGGGCTCGACGCTCAAGGCCAGCGCTGCCTGCTGGCCGCCGCGATTACCCAGGCCTGTGAAACCCACAACCTCAAGCCCGATTGCTGGCTGCTGACGTCGGGCGCGGCAACCCATTTGTTGCCTGCGGACCTACCGATGCCTGGCAACGTTGACGCGATTGCAGATGCCGCCTTGTGGGGCTTCGGCCGTACGCTGGCTAACGAGTCCGTCAGTTGCCGGATCCGCTTGCTCGACCTGGCACCCGGCGCGACAGTTGAAGCGCTGGTGAAGGCACTGCTGCACGCCGATCAAGAAACCGAACTGGCCATTAGCGCCGAAGGCGAACGCTACGTGCCACGCTTGCGTGTGCAGTCGAGCGAGACGCTGGACCGCGCCGAGCGGTCGGGGGCAGAGCAGGGGGCCGCTCAGGTACGGCTTGGCTTCGAGCTCCCTGGGCAGTTGCGCAACGTGCGTTGGGAGGTACAGACCCCTCAGGTGCCGGCCAGCGATCAGCTGGATATTGAAGTGCGGGCCACGGGTTTGAACTTTCGCGATGTCATGTTCGCCCTTGGCCTGCTGTCCGACGAGGCGATCGAGAATGGCTTCTCCGGACCTACACTGGGCTTCGAATTCGCCGGTGTGGTGCGTGGCAAGGGCCTTGATGTCGACGGTGATTTTCAGCCGGGTGATCGGGTGGTTGGCTTCGGTCCGTCGAGTTTCGCCAACCGGCTGGTCACCAATGCGAATGCCGTGGCGCGCATTCCTGAAGGAATGTCGTTCGAAGCAGCGGCCACGATTCCTAGCACCTTCTTCACTGTCTATTACGCCATCCACCATCTGGCACGACTGGAGCCCGGTGAGAAGATCCTCATACACGGTGCCGCAGGTGGCGTCGGTATTGCTGCGATCCAAATCGCAAAATGGTGTGGCGCTGAAATCTATGCCACCGCCGGCAGCGATGAGAAGCGCGACTTCCTGCATTTGCTGGGTGTCGAGCATGTGTTTGACTCGCGGTCGCTGGCATTCGCCGACGACATCCTCGCCATCACCGAGGGCCGGGGTGTCGATGTGGTGCTCAATTCCTTGGCCGGTGAAGCGATCAATCGCAACCTCGGTGTGCTCAAACCGTTCGGGCGTTTCCTGGAGTTGGGCAAACGCGATTTCTATCAAAATACCAAAATCGGGCTGCGTCCGTTTCGCAACAACATCAGCTATTTCGGTATCGATGCCGATCAGTTGATGAGTGAGCGTCCGGAACTTACCCGCCGTCTGTTCGCGCAGATGATGGCGCTGTTCAACGAGGGCGTGCTGAGCCCGTTGCCGTACCGTGAGTTCGATGCCAATGAAGTGATCGAAGCCTTCCGCTATATGCAGCAGGCGCGGCAAATCGGCAAGATCGTGGTCACGTACCGCAACCCGATCCATCACCTGTACACCGCGCCAGCCAGTCAACAAAATAGCCTCCAGCTCAAGGCCGGAGGAACCTACCTGGTCACTGGCGGGCTCGGCGGTTTTGGCCTGCGCACAGCGCAGTGGCTGGTAGAAAAGGGCGCTCGCCATTTAGTGCTGTTGGGGCGTCGCGGTGCCGCCACTCCCGATGTGCAACCCACTCTGAAGGCCTGGCGCGAACAAGGCATCGATGTGCAGGCGCTGGCCTGTGACATCACGGTCCGGGCCCAACTTGAAGCCGTGTTTGCCCACATCGAACAGGGGGAATATCCACTGCACGGTGTTGTGCATGCGGCCACCGTCATCGAAGACGGCCTGATCCGTAGCCTTGATGCAGCACAACTGCAAAGAGTGCTGGAGCCCAAGGCCAAGGGCGCGCAATACCTGGATGCGTTGACCAGACCTCTGCAACTGGACTTTTTCGTCCTGTTTTCTTCGGCCACCACGTTATTTGGCAATCCTGGCCAGGCCAGCTATGTGGCGGCTAATCATTGGCTCGAGGCCCTCGCTCGTCAGCGGCTGGCGTTGGGGCTTCCGGCCACCAGTGTGCTGTGGGGAGCCATCGACGACGCCGGATTCCTGGCCCGAAACCAGAACATCAAGGACTCGCTACAGGGGCGTATGGGCGGCGCTGCTCTCAAGGCTCAGGTTGCGCTGGATGTACTGGAAAAACTGCTGATCCAAAAACGTTCCGGGCAGGGTGTACTGGAGCTTGAGTGGAAAGCGTTGGCGCGGTTTCTGCCCACCGCGATGGAGCCCAAGTTCATCGAACTGGCAAGGCTGCATGGTGGCGAGCAGGACGAGGAAAGCGATGTAAGAGACATTCAGCGGCTGCTGGAGGAAATGAACGACGAAGAGCTTTCTGAACGCTTCGCGGAAATGCTCAAGCAGGAAATCAGCGAGATATTGCGTTTGCCGACCAATAAACTGGATGTTCAGCGTCCTTTGCAGGAGTTGGGGCTGGACTCGCTGATGAGTGTCGAACTGGTGGTGGCCGTTGAAGAGCGCTTCGGTATTCGCTTGCCGGTCATGGAACTGAGCGAAACCTCAAGCATCAACAAGCTGACGGCGCGCATTCTGGAATTGCTGCGAAGCAACGTCGACAAGGGGGCACCGGACCAGGCTGCAAGTGACAGGCAGGCATTGGCCGAGGGCACATTGGCTCGCCATGGCTCGGCGTTTACCGCCGAAGAAATTGCGCAGATGAGCCGTGAGCTCGACAGCCCCGACACCCTCACCACTCGTTTGATCAATTGATGGCTGAATATGACCGCTAAATCTTCATCAGGGCTGGGCTCTTCAATGAAAGACCAACTGATCCAGCAAGCATTGAAGCGCCGCATGCGTCAGGCCGGCAGCGAGGCACCGAGCGCCTCTCTGGAGGAGGCGCAAAATGCAGCGGCTGCTGTGCCGGAACAGTTTTACCGGTTCGAGCAGCACCCAGGCTACCAACAACTGCGGGTCATGCTGCACGGTGCGGCACGTGTTGGCCTGACCAATCCGTTTTTCAAGCTGCACCAAAGCCTGGCGGGCGCGCAGACCATGATCGGCGGTCTCTCGTACGTCAATTATGCCAGCTACAACTACCTGGGTTACTCGGGTCACCCTCAAGTGGCTGAAGCGGCCAAGGCGGCCATTGATCTTTATGGCACCTCGGTGTCAGCCAGTCGTGCAGTCTCTGGCGATCGTCCGCTGCACCGCGAACTGGAGCGCGAGCTGGCTGAGCTGTATGACGTGGATGACGCGATCACCTTTGTCAGTGGTCATGCCACCAACGTCACCTCGATCGGTTATCTGTTTGGACCGCGCGATCTGATCCTGCATGACGAGCTGATTCACAACAGTGTTCTGCAGGGTATTCAGTTGTCCGGCGCCCGTCGTCTGAGTTTCGCCCACAACGACTGGCAGGCACTTGACCGGCTATTAGGCGATCAGCGCCAGCATTTCGAGCGCGTATTGGTGGTGCTCGAAGGTATCTACAGCATGGACGGCGACTATCCGGACCTGCCGCGCTTTGTCGAGCTTAAACACAAACATCGGGTCTTTCTGATGGTCGATGAGGCCCACTCATTGGGGGTGATGGGGCGCACAGGTAAAGGTATCCGCGAGCACTTCGACCTGGCCGGTAGTGATGTGGACATCTGGATGGGCACGCTCAGCAAAACCCTGGCCAGCTGCGGGGGTTACATTGCTGGCAATACGGCGCTGGTGGAGCATCTGAAGTTTCTCGCTCCGGGTTTTCTCTATAGCGTTGGCATGCCGCCACCCGTGGCTGCGGCAGCTTTGGCCGCCTTGCGCTGCATGAAAGGAGATCAGGATCGAGTGCAATTGCTGCAGGCCAGGGGCAAGCAATTTCTGCACTTGGCCAAAGAGGCGGGCCTGGATGTGGCGACCAGCGCCGGTTTGGCGGTTATCCCGGTCATCACTGGCAGCTCGCTCAAAGCCGCGCAGCTGTCTAGCGCCCTGTTTCAGCGCGGGATCAATGCGCAGCCGATTCTTTACCCGGCAGTGCCAGAGAAAGCCGCCCGGTTACGCTTTTTCGTCTCGTGCGAGCACAGCGAGGAGCAGATCGCCGCGACCGTGGACGCTGTGGCTGAAGAGCTCAAACGTCTTTAAGGCTGCAAGACGGCTTGGAGTTGCGTCGCACAGGCCCTTCGATGCCGAGCATAATCGAGAGGTAATTGCGCAATGGCAGGCAGCGCGGATGAGGTTCGGGTGAGATACCCAGGCCAGACGAGCGCAGAAAACCGTCGTCAATGCGCCAAAGTGGCACATTGTGAGCTGTGGCTCGGGCCTGTAGGTCGATGGGTTCGCGGGCCGCCCAGACGGCCAGCTTGCCACCCTTGGCGGCAATGCGCGGTAAAAGCTCTGGATGATCGCTGGCGAAACTCAGGCGCCCCCAGCGACTGTGCAGAAAACGACGGACAGTGTGCTGTTTGTGACGCTTGACCCCCAGCACCGTTATCGGCCCGGCGAACGCAATGTCTTGAGCTTTCTGTCGCGCCAGATGGCGGGCGACGGTCATCACATCGGTGAGTTGGCCGGTCAACGGATCGACGTAGCGGCAGTAGCGGATATAGGCGGCCGCCACCAACTGCTCCAGGTTTGGATGTGCCTGTCGGCGTGGTACGGCAAGGCGATCATCGGTCAAACCCCAGCCCGCGTAGAAGGGCGCCCCGAAGCACGTCACCGGTATGCCCTGGATCAGCGCCTCCAGCCCGGCCTGGCTGGTGCCCACATAAACCCGCTGTGCGCGGCGAGCCAGAGAGGCCCAGGACAATGGCCGGCTTTCCAGTGGTACGCCACGTGTCCGCGCCACCTCCAGCAGGCAACTTTTTTTGTATCCGTTGACGCAATCAGGGTGGATACGCACACGTACATCCGCACCGGGGTTTTCGGTCAGCGCTGCATCGAGCATGCGGACGAAATCCGCCTCGCACAGTCCTCCACCGGAAATGGAAAAATCGCCGTAGGTCTGATCCACCACCAGCACCAGTGGGGTGCTTTTTCCCAGCGAATCCTCAGCATCCAGATCGGGGGCGTTGTTGTATTTGCCGATGCCGGTACTTCTCATCAGCGCGATCAGTTCATGGGCGGTCTGTAGCTCTGCCGCCGTCAATTGCGCAGGCCGTTGCAGCAGGTTTTCCAGCTGTGAAGGGCGATCGGCCAAATAGTGGATGCCGATAGGGTCCACCACCATCGACAGGGGGGCGTCGCCTTCGACGCCCAGCGAGGAAGAGCGTAAAAACCCGTCCTCCAGTGCGATATAGGGTAATTGCCAGCGCTCGCACAACATTCGTGCCTGGGCCGAGGAGTTTTTGTAGCCGATTCCGGCGATGGCTTTCAGGCCCTTGGGCGCCTTGAGACCACGGCGCCAGAGCCAGAAGGGACGTCCTTCCGGAGAAAGAAACGTGGGTAGATGCAACACTTTCCAGGCCACCCATTGGGACATAATGCCGACGCGGCCCGGACCGTCCACCAATGGCTCAGTGTGTAATGTCACGGACCGACTTCCTTGCAGGCTGTGTGAGAACTACTGCGCTCGACGAAGGCGCTGGCCAGATCTTCCACCGCCATGTCCTTGTGAACGCCATATCTGGTCGCCCGATTGGACCAAATGAAGTAATCGGTATCTCCATCGGGAGCGCTCAGCGCCTGATAGACGTCCGGCAGGATAGGCACATGGTCGCCGAAGAAACACAGGCCAGTGAGTCGTGGCTGTTTGAGCAGGGTGTCGCGTAATTGTCCGAGCATGCGGTCAGCGTTGGCGATATGGCGCAGGTAGGGTGCCAGGTCGCGCAAGCCCTCCGGCAGCGGACGATCGAACCAACGTGGTAATTCGTCCGGGGTAACGCTTTCCAGATGCAGCGGGCCGTGGTTCTCCATGGTCACTGCATGAATATAGAGGGGTTGGGTACGGAGTGGATCGTTCAGCAACGCTATGATTTTCTCGGCCACGGCGCAATCGCCGATAAAGGGCCCCGCTTTTTGCGAGTCGTCGAAGCTGCGGATATCGATGAACTCATCAAAGCCCAGCGCTGGCAGTACCTTGTCGCGGCCATAGAAACTGCCCGCGTACGGGTGGATGAAGACCGTGCGATAACCCTGGCGTTTTAAGTGTGCGGCAATGTTCGGTATGCCTTGGCGGGCCAGCAGCCGGTAGGGATTGAAGCGGTGTACCCCTAGACGATCACCGCCGATGCCCGTGAGAAAGCCAAACTCGGTGCGCACGGTATTGGCGCCCCAAGCCGCCACCTTTAGGCGCCCCTCGACCAACGCTTCACTTCGCAGCACATCGAAGTGACTGAGCACGTGCTTATGGATGCCCGGCCACAAACGACGGACATCGAAGAATGATTCGCTCTGCACTGAGACCAGATCCGGGCGCTCGGCTGTGGATGATGACGGCGCACTGGCAGGCGCAAAGGGAGAACGCAACGCATGGATGTCCACGTTACGGCGTGCCGCCCAGAAATAGGTCCACAGGCTGGCAACAAGGCCCCAGCGTTGAAGGTCTTGGCTGGCTTCAAAACTGGGACGCAACGGCTTGCAACTGCCCATACCCAACAGCACTACACCCGCCATTAACATCAGGCTGCAGGCGACCGTTGCACCGGAGGTCGCAGATTCGACATACAACCCGCCTACCAGGTAGGCGACAAACGCCAATCCCAGGCCGATGGCCTTGCCGATGCCAAAGAAGGGCAAGTACAGGCGCGGAAAACGCACGGCATCAGTGAAATACTCGAAATCGGCACACACGAAAGGCTCTCGCAGCGAGTGGTATTTCGAGTTACTCACTTGCACGATCAACATCCAGATACACAGCACGTTGATTGCGCTGAAATAGGGCCGCCCCGTCAGCCCATAGACCAGGGCCAGGGAAACACTCCAGATACCGGCGTGCAGCAGCCAGCCACGGATTGGCCGACGCAGTCGCGGACGGGGCACGAGCAGCGCTTCGATCAGGCAGGAAATCACAAAACCCAGCAGCAAAACCCAGTAAATAGGAGTATTCAACGTCTCAAACACCATAATCCAGCCATCGCAAAATCATTGACGACATGCATGGAGGAATCCCGCACAGGGCCCAGCATCCGAGGTTCAAGGGGAAGGGAAAACTGATACGCGCCTGGTTTGCCGCCAGGCCCTTTCGAATGCGCAGGGCGGCTTTTTCCGCTACCCATAAGAAGGGCTTGGGCCCAGGCATTTCGAAGCACATTTTTGATTCGACATAGCCAGGCATGATCACGTTGACCCTCACGCCTTCAGGGGCAAGCCAATCGCGAATGGCTTCGCCGTAAGCTCTGATCGCCGCCTTGCTCGCGCTGTAGCTAGGTGTGGAGGGCAGGCCACGCCAGCCAGCCAAGGAACTGAACAGCACAATCTGGCCGCTACGGCGTACGCGCATGGCGGGCAGTGCGGCATCCACTGTGGCCATGACCGCCAACACGTTGACTTCGATCAGGGCCTGGGTCGCGGTCCATTCTTCCGCCTCGCCGTTGGGCCCGATGGCCGTGTTCAGCCCGGCACCGATGATGATCAGGTCTGGCTGTTCGGTTTCACTGATCCGGGTAATCGCGGTGCGCAGGGCTGGCAGATCGCGGACATCCAGCGGTTCAAGCATCACCCTGGCACCTGCCGCGCGACACGCCAGGGCCATTTCCTCCAGACGATCAACACGGCGCCCTTGCAGGATCAATGTCACCCCAGGGGCTGCATATTCGGTTGCCAGCGCGCCTCCGATACCTCCTGTGGCTCCGGTAATAAGAACGCAGCGTGGCGGCGTGGAGCGTTTCATAGGAACTGTTCGATTCTTGAAGTTTTGGCCATGAGGACTTCCAGCGAATTGCTCACCGCCATGTCGATGCCACAGCGGGTGTAAAAACCGCCGTTGACCTGAGTGGTGTGGATGACCGTATTGCGAAAGCGCTGGAACAACGTTGAGTCGGGCGCTTGCGGCGTGCGCCAGAAGTCGTCAAGGCTGCCTTCGTGAGTCAGGCCTTTCATGGCATAGATCGGGTTGCTCAGGACAAAAGTCGGCCGGTTGTGCAGGAGAGACGAGGCGCCCACCGTGCTGTTGACCGTGACCACCCCGGCGACATGGGACAACAGCGTCGGCATATGCCCGCTCTCCAGGAAGTCGACCCGGTCGGCGATAGCGTACTGCCCGGCCATCACTCGCGTGATGCGGTGGTAGTCGACGAGGCCAGGCGTCAGCGGGTGGTTCTTGACCACCAGCCGGGCATCCCCAGGGGCATTGGCCGCAAACGAAGACAATACGTGATGCAGTACTTCGCTCATGTTGGCGAACTGAGAGTGATCACGGATCTGTGCATCGCTGTCCAGTTGCAGGGGCAGCAGGAACGTCGGGCGCGGGTTGCTCGTGACATGGCGGATGACATCGGCATCGCGAGCTTTGGCCTGGACCAGTCGTACGCCATGGCGGATGTAGCCACTGTACTCGACGGCGGCGTTGTAGGGCGCGTGCGTGCGGTAATGCGGGAAGCAGACTTTATTCAGTACGCCCCCCACGTGATACATCACATCGTGAAAGGCGCGGGAGGTAAAGGACAGACGGAACGCGTTGCCATTCTGGTAACGCGGAATGTGTTTGCCCACCTCCCGATACCATTCCGGATCCCGGGGCAGTCGAGAGTGGTTGTTCACCCCATCCCGCTCAAGGGTCACCCAGTAGGGTCTGAAATAACCCTCTTCGAACACATGCACACGAATGCCCAGACGCTTGGCCAGTTGTACCGCAGGCTGGTGCACCGGGCGCCGATCACCAAACAACACCAGATCGGTGACGCTGTGCTTGCGGAAACATTCGCTGTAAAAGTCCTTAAGCTGCTCCGGTCTGGATGAATAAAAGACGCGCGAGCCAGAACCATACAGGGTATCTCCTATATTGAAGTTGACCGACCTTACCTGTTGCCCTTCATTGCGCAACGCTTGGACCAGTCGGGCAAAGAATGGCGAACTCACGCCTTGCAAGAACAGAAACGAATTGCGCGGTTTCCTCAAATGGCGTGGAGCAAAGGCTTTGGACGTCAGTCGCTCGGCAGCGGTCTTTTCAAAAAGCTGCGGACTAAACGCTGAAATACTTTTCGCCATTCTCTTTGCTCTCCTTGCGCGGGCAGGTCATGCCAGTCTTGCAATTCCAGAAGTGTCTGTTCAGGGGTGGTAAAGCGTTGGGTAATGCGGCTTACATACGTGGGGTATCTGATCAGCGCGCTGGCCACCAGCTCGTCCAGGCTCAGGCGCCTTAGCCGACGAGCCTGGACGTTCGGATGAATATCGACATCAATGGTCAAACCCCAGCCGGCATAAAAAGGTTGCCCATAAGTCGTTACCGGCACTCCGCGTAGCAACGCCTCGAAGCCGGACTGGGAGGTCAGCACGTGCACCTCGTCCACCTCCGCAAGCAATTCATGAAAGGGTGAATTGCCCACCACCTGATCGCACCAGTCGACAGTGAGGTTTTCGTCTGCGCCTTGCGCTCGTGTCCCGGCCAATACCTCTGGGTGCGGCTTGTACAGCAACCAGGCTTTCGGATGGCGTTTGCGTACCGCTTGCAGCAGTTGCAAGTTGCTTCGGACCTGATTGGCACCGAGGCGGATCGAGGCGTCCGACTCGACTTGCCCCGTTACCAAGATGATGTGATTGACCCCCACAGGTCGTTTCCATTGGGTGCCGGGCAGGTTGTACTTGGTTATGCCCGCCTTACAGATGGCTTCCCTTAATGCAGTCGCGCGGCTGAGAAGCGCGGATTCGCAGGTCTGGTGTTGCAGCATGTATTCCAGTCGCGAAGTACGCGTCGCGTCGTAATAGATACCCAGATCATCGACCACCCAGGATAACGGGCGATTTTTCAACGCACCGAGGCCTACCGAGCGCAAAAAGCCGTCCTCGACCCGGCTTACCGGATGACCACGAACAAGCAGGTCGTCGTCATGCTTGCAACCCCAGCTCACCACGTGCTCGGAGTTATTCAATCGCCTGACCTTTTTGACGAAACGGATCGACGAGCCGTTGAAGAACTGCTGTGCCAGAGGCCGTTTCCACTGAGTAAAGCCCAGCATCTGAATCGTTTCGGGCAGGCTGCTGCGTTTGCATCGCTGGAGGCCCAACCAAGCCATTAGCACCTCCGGGGTACAAGGCTGCCCGGACTCCGGGCTGACATAACGCGGGTACTCCACCAGTGCGGCGTGGATCAGTTGCTCCAACGTCACGGGTTGCCGGCGGGCTGGGGCTGGCTGGGCATCGAGGGTCAAACCCCAGCCTGCATAAAACGGCATGCCGAACGTGTACACCGGCACATTCCAGAGCAATGCATCAAAACCCAGTTGTGAGGTCATCACATAAACGGCCCGCATCATAGGCAATAGCTCGGCGGGATGGATGTTCCGGGAAATCACCTGAACCCGTGGCTGATGCGCCAGCTCGGCGATGTCGAAGTGACCGCGCTTACGCCCGGCCACGACATCAGGATGCACCTTGAGCAACACCGTGCAGTCCGGGTGTTCATCCAAAGCCACGTGCAGCATGCGCTGGAAATCAGCGGCGCTTGCGCCCTGCAATGAGGCATCACCAAGCGTCTGATCGGCCACCAGTACGCAATGGGGTGGCAAGCTCAGCGTCTCGATACGCGCATCGTTGTACTTGGAAACCCGTTCCTGCTGCCAGCTCGTCTGTAAGGTCTGGGCACGTGCGGTCTCAGGCTCACTCAATGGGCGCGGGATCAGTGTTTCCAATCGGGATGGCAAGGTAGCGTCGTAATAAATACCCAGGTCATCGACCACCAAAGACAATGGCGATTCATCCGCACCCAGACCCACTGAGCGGAGAAAACCGTCTTCAACCGTCAGCACTGGCAGCCCCGATTTTTGCGCTTCACGTTGCGCCAACAGCGCGCTGGGCTTGCGACCCCAAGCCAATACCGCATCAGCCTTTTGAATATCGCGCACGGCACCGCAAAGCAGCCGGTAATCGGGTAACAATTGGGGGAGGGTAGTGATGCGGTGCGCGCCTTTCGACAAGATCAGCAAGCAGGGGCGCGGCGATAAATCGTCATCCATGGCTAAGAAGCGGACATTCCAATTGAGGGTAAATATAAAAAAACAGGTGCGCAATTGGAAGGTTGTTAGGGGCCTATCCATGCAGGCGCGAATAGTAATACACGTTATGAATTTCTCATCCCGTACTTTGTGAATAGATTGTTAGAAAATGTTGAAGGATCCTACAGATAGTGGCTTTTTTTGAAATGAGTACACAGACCAATATTCTCTGGCGTAACGGCAGTCGATCTTTTTTGCGGGTACTCAAAAAATGTCTCCTGCCGCAGGCAATGCCAGCGTGAGCCCCCCGTAACTGAAGGCCTTGCGGCGAGAGGAACAGATTCTTGCGCAGGTGATCCATGTGGCAAAAACAGCTCGGGCGTTTAAAATAAACACCGTAAATCAACATTGGCGCTCACGATGGAGGCGATTCCGGACTAGAAATGATAGCGACGTGCTAGTGGTTTCCGCATAGAGACAGAGTGGCTAACATGCGCCCTTATTAATCAAGGACCGATCGCTTTCCCATGAATCACCTTCCAATCGCTAAAGAAGCACTGACCACACAAGCTCAAGCCATCAGCCAGCTTGCCGAGCGTATCAATGGTGAGTTCCAGCGTGCCGTTGAAATGATCCTGGCGTGCAAAGGGCGTGCAGCAGTTTGCGGCATGGGCAAGTCAGGCCTGATCGGCCAGAAAATGGTCGCGACCTTTGCCTCCACCGGTACTCCGAGCCTGTTTCTGCACCCAGCCGAAGCTTTTCACGGTGACCTGGGCATGCTCAAGCCTATCGACGTGCTGATCATGATCTCCTACAGCGGTGAAACCGAAGAAGTCATTAAGCTGATCCCAAGCCTGAAATCCTTCGGTAACAAGATCATCGCCATGACCGGTAACGGCCAGTCGAGCCTGGCCAAGCATGCAGACGTCTGGCTGGACATCTCCGTAGACCGGGAAGTGTGCCCAAACAACCTGGCGCCCACGACCTCGACCCTGGCGACCATGGCGATGGGCGATGCACTGGCAGTGGCCCTGATCGAAGCGCTGGACTTCAAACCGGTGGACTTTGCGCGCTACCACCCCGGCGGTAGCCTGGGTCGTAAATTGCTGACGCGTGTCAGCGACGTGATGAAAACGGTCATACCTAACGTAGCGCTGGACACCCGCTTCCACGACTGCCTACTGGTCATGACCTCCAGTCGTCTGGGCCTGGCGGTGGTGATGCATGAGAACAAACTGGTTGGCATCGTCACCGATGGCGATTTGCGCCGTGCATTGCTGGTCAACCCCGGAGTGGTCAACTCGAACGTTGCCAGCTTCATGACGCCGAACCCGCACACCATTAAGGCCAATGCTCAATTCTCTGAAGCCGAAGCCTATATGCTCGATCACAAAATACGCGCGCTACCGGTGACGGCTGATGGCAGTGATGAAGTGGTGGGAGTTGTGGAGATTTTTGATTAGGGTTTCTGATAAAACGTAAACATAGACTGGCCAATAAATCCCGTTGAACCCTCGAAGGACAGTGGTGACTCAACGGGGTTTATTGCGCCAGCTTCAGCCTGCTGCCAACGGTACGCAGCGGCGTGGTCAAAATTGACCTGAAGAAGCCACCGGCCCGCTCGATTACTGCTCTGGAATAACCATAGAACTATATGGTTCTTTCATAATCATCAATCATTAATATAATCAATTTTGCTTTCAGGCCCGGCCCTCGATCCTCGCCAGACGCAACACCGCTGACTCCGTTATTTGCTCAGCCCCTACGACTTCTCTCACCCCAAGGCTTTTCATGAAGTTGAAACAACTTATCGTCGCCGCCAGTCTGCTCTTCGCCGCCGCGGGAGCTCATGCACAGCAAGCCATCGATATCAGTTACCAGCGGTCCTCGACGCTATGGATTTTGCTCAAGCAGAACGGCCAATTGGAAGAGCGTCTGAAACCCTTGGGCTTCACCGTCAACTGGCATGAATTCAGCACCGGTCTGCTCAGTTCTCTGAACGCTGGCAGTGTCGATCTGCATGCCGATGTGGCGGACGCCTTCGCGCTGTTTACCCAGGCTGCCGATGCACCGCTGACCTACTACGCGCAGGAGAATTCGTCGCCCAGCGCGCAGGCGATCATCGTCCAGGACAATTCACCGATCCATAGCGTCGCCGATCTGAAAGGCAAGACCGTTGCCGTCTCGAAAGGCTCGGGAAGTAACTATCTACTTATTTCGGCGCTGAAAAAAGCCGGACTGACGCTTGCCGATATCACGCCGCGCTACCTGGAAGCGCCGGATGGCGGGGCTGCGTTCGCCAGCGGCAATGTCGATGCCTGGGCCATCTGGGATCCGTTCCTGGCGACTCAACAGTTGGATCATCACGTGCGCGTGCTGGCTGATGGCAAGGGTGGAGTAGCCGATTACAACCGTTTCTATCTGGCAACGACGACGTTCGCCAAGGCCCATCCGGAGGTGTTGCAAGTGACCTTCGATACCCTGCGCGAGACCGGGCAGTGGGTCAAAGCGCACCCGAAAGAGGCCGCGCAGGCGCTCGGGCCGCTGTGGGGCAATATCCCGCCGACCACGGTCGAGTTGGCTAACTCCCGTCGCAGCTACGACATCGTACCGGTCAAGGTCAATGACCTGGCCGAGCAGCAACGTATCGCTGAAACCTATTACGCGACGAAGCTGATTCCCAAGCCGATTAAGGTTTCCGACATCACCGTCTGGGCCCCGAAGGCAAAGTAAGAAGATCACTTCTATTCCTTTGGAGAGTTGTTATGAGTCGTCAAATTCACCTGGCCGCGTTCTTGCTGACCGGACCGGTCATCCACAGTCACGCGGTGTGGCGTCACCCGGAAACTATCGGTAATTACCTCGACCCCGAGTACTACGCACGCGTCGCCAACGTGGTGGAGGAGGGGCTGTTCGACTTCCTGTTTTTCGCCGATCGCCTCGCGGTCGGCGACCAGATGGGTGGCTCCCGCGATCTGGCGTTGCGTTATGGTGCCCAAGACGCGACACGCCTGGACCCATTGCCGATCATGTCTTATCTGGTAGGGCAGACCCGTAAGCTGGGTCTGGGTGCAACCCGTTCCACCACGTATTACGAGCCCGCGCATATCGCCCGGGAATTCGCGACCCTGGATCACCTGTCCAAGGGGCGTGCTGCCTGGAACATCGTCACCTCGATGAACGACAGTGAAGGGCGTCTTTTCGGCAAGGATAAGCACCTTGAGCATGACCTGCGTTACGACCGCGCGGACGAATTCGTCGAAGTGGCGTTGAAGCTGTGGCGCAGCTGGGGGCCGGACGCGCTCAAGCTGGACCGGGAAAGTGGAGTGCTGGCCGATCCGTCGAAAATCCACTCAGTTCAGCACAGTGGCGAATGGTTCAAGGTTGAAGGACCGCTGAATATTCCGCGCACGCCGCAAGGGCGACCTGTGCTTATTCAGGCAGGCTCGTCCGGTCGAGGTCGGCGTTTCGGTGCGCGTTGGGCCGAGGCGATCTTCACCATTCATCCGCATTTGAGCGCGATGCGCGCTTTCCGCGACGACGTCCGTGCTCAGGTCGTGCAACAGGGTCGCGATGCCGACACCTGCAAGGTGCTGACGGCGGTCATGCCGTTCATTGGCGGCACCGAGGCCGAAGCGCGAGCCAAGCGTGACAAACACAACGCGCTGGCACGTCCCGAACTGGGTCTGGTAACGCTGGCCTCGCAACTGAATGTCGACCTGTCACCATTCCCGTTGTCCGCGACCCTGGCCGAAATCGTCCAGTCGCCGCTGATTCATCCCGCCGCTGCAGAAAAGCTGCTGATGCAGGGCCCGGAAACCACGCTGGAACAACTGGGTCGCATTTTTGCCAGCAGCGTTCGCGTGCCGCAACTGGTGGGTACCGGTGCGCAAATCGCCGATCAACTGGCCGACCTGTTCCTCGGCGACGGATGCGACGGCTTTGTGATCTCCCCAGGCTATCTGCCGGGATCATTCAGCGAATTCGCCGAAAGTGTGATTCCGCATCTGCAACGCAAAGGGCTATTCCGCCGAGCTTACGAAGGTTCGACCTTGCGTGAGCATCTGGGGCTTGCCGAGCTGAAGGACTGAGCGCCTCCATCAACGAAACAGGTGGCTGTTGTCGCCGTAAATGCTATTAAACTTTCGTCTGGTTTAATACTATAGTTGTACTAGGCGGTTTTAATGCATAAGTAGCTATCGTATAGGTCTTAGACATTATAAGTACGTAACGTCTAACATGCTGTTGCTGATAAGCAGCGCTCTCTACAAAAACCTATTAAGTAGTTAGGAATATTTATGTACAAGAAAACCTTGTCGGCGGCCGTCGCGCTCGCGGCATTATCCTTGGGGGCTCATGCGGATGACGTCTCGGAGCATGGCTTTCTGGAAGATAGCAAGGCCGACCTGAGACTACGTAACTTTTACATCAACCAAGACAACCGTGCTGCTTTGACGCCGAAAAATAATAACTATCAAGCTGAGTGGGGCCAAGGTTTCATACTCGACTTCAGGTCGGGCTACACTCAAGGTCCGGTTGGTTTTGGTGTCGATGCACTGGGTATGTTGGGCGTTAAATTGGACTCCAGCCCTGCGAAACACGGTAATTTGTCGGGTTCTGCCTCCGGCGGTATCGTTTTTCCAACGGAAGGCAGCCACGCTGTTGACGAATTTGCGTCCTTAGGTTTAACCGCCAAAGCTAAAATATCCAACACCGAACTGAAGCTGGGTACCTTGATGCCGAAACTACCGGTCATCGTGTCCAACGATGCTCGTCTGTTGCCGCAAACATGGCAGGGTGGCCAGATAACGTCTTCCGATATCGCCGACCTGACGTTGATTGGCGGTGAGATCGAAGAAGTGAAAGGCCGTAATTCCACCAACGATAAAAACTTGTCCATTAATGGCGCCAACAGCACGACAGCTACCGGAAGGAGTAGCAATAAATTCATCTATGCTGGCGGCGATTACGCGCTGACCAAAGACCTGACATTGCAGTACTACTACGGCGGTCTGGAAGACTTCTACACGCAGAACTTCCTGGGTCTGGTACACAATTTGACCATTGGTCCAGGCGTGCTGAAGAGCGACCTTCGTTACTTCAACAGCAAGGATGATGGTGCCAACAGTCACGATCCTTTGTACTTCACCACTGGTTTTTATGGTGGAAAAGTTGTCAAAGGCAAGGTCGACAACAACCTGTATAGCGGCCTGTTCCTGTACAGCGTTGCGGGTCACACTTTCGGGGGAGGGTATCAGGCCAGCAACGGCGACAGCGACTTTCCTTGGCTAAACCAGGGTGACGGCTCGTCCAATGGCACCATTACCGACGCGCAGATCCAGAAATTCGCTCGGGCCGGCGAGAAGACTTGGCAAGCTCGTTACGGCTATGACTTTGCTGCGGTCGGTCTGCCGGGTGCAACCGCCGCCGTTGTGTACCTGAAAGGCGACAGCATCGAGACGCCGACCACTCAAAGTGCCAGCGAATGGGAACGTGACCTCACCGTGGGTTATGTAGTGCCCGAAGGCACACTGAAAGGTTTCGGCGTGATGTGGAGAAACGCCATGTGGCGTAACAATATCCCTGGTCAAAACGAGCAAGATGAAAACCGCTTAATCCTTAGCTATACCCTGTCACTCCTGTAGCCAACGTAGCGCGAAAAGCGCTTGCTTGAGCTTCTGCCAGGGGGGCGCGAGCCGTTGTGCGCCAGGGAAGGCGAACTGTGCGTTGGAAATGTCGAGTGGTTGACGATAGGACCATCAGGTTCATGGAGGGCGTTCAGCGAACTCCGCGCCCCTCATGCCCCAAGCTTTGGTTGTCGGACACTTGCTGTCGCAGCACTTAGAGGAATAGTAAATACCTCGGGCGTTCCATTGAGACAGGGTCGTTTTTCTCGAAAATGATAATCGGTTGAGCGCCCTCCTCAATGATGGGGTTGGCGGTACATATAAATACTGCCCAGCAGTTTTACATGCGCCGATTTTGAATCGGCAAAGAATTTTTTGGGGGTGAATTCAAATTTTTTGAATTTGCTATCGTTCGAGGTTTTCCTCACCAGCCACCGGATAACAATATGCTCAACACGCGTTCCTTTTTGCTTATCTTTGATAGCGGTAACGCCCGTTTCTGACGATGATTTTGTTGTTTTTTTATTTCTTTTTAATACGTCGGCACCCGCTTTCCAGACGCAATTCGCTTCTAAATTATTCTCTTCTGGAAGAACTATCTTTAAACCCGCACCACCATAGGCATCCTCGAAAACGAGGCCTGTGAACATCCGAGCATCAACCGGATGCGGGTCTCTGAAGAATTTTTCCAGTACGCGTAGCGACTTAACGGGCTCGATATCCAGGGCTTTCAAGTGGTTGCCAAAGATGCGTGCTGCATCTTCAATAAAGCTGATTGCGCCTTTGTGGATACGGTGAACCACCTCCTCGCGTTTTGCTTCGCCGGCAAGGCGATCCATGAAGATCGGTGTCAGGTGGCCATTCCAGTCGCGATCCATGCGAACGAAGGACGTGTCCACACTGCTGAAGAGCGTTTCATAGAGTGGCACGTTGCGGCAGAACGGGTGGTGGGTGTCATGACGATCCACGAACTCACCCAAGTAACCTTTGATCGGCATGCCATAGGCATCTACGCGTTTCAGGGCCTGGCGGAAGGTCATCAGATAATAGCCACCGAACAGTTTCTGGCGATCAGTCAGCAGGTACAGAGATTCCTGCATGGTGCCGGCGTAGCCGATGTCCACCAAAGCAACCTCACCCTCATCAGGCAGCCCCGTGCCTTGAAGGTATTCGAGGTAGTTATCGCGCTCTGTACCCGCAGCACTGACAATCAACGGCAGAAGATCAAGGAACAGCGGCTTAAGTATCCCTTGATGTTTTTGGGTGACGATCGTTTCGAGGGTCAGATTATGTTTGGCGAGAATATCGACTGGGACACTTGCCGGATAAAGACCAAAGCGGGAGGAGAGCAGGTGCTGGACCGTGGTACGGGCAAAGTCCACATGCAGTAGGTCCATGACGCCATGTTCGTCGCGTACCTTGGCCAGATTCACCGCTCTGCGCGAGCAAAGCAGGTAGTGACTGCTTGGTGCGCCAGGATAGTGTTGGGCTATACGGTCGTATGCCTCCTTCATGATCAAGCCGTCGCGAGACAAGAAGTAAAGACGCTTTACACCGTCACGGATCGCTTTTTCCATCAGCCATTTGGTGTAGCCCAGGAGCATTGGACCTTGGCCGTAATAACCCAGGCGCCAAGGGTCGCCGCAGAACAGTGTCCCGCGTCGATGAGGCAGGTACGGGTTGTCATGGAATCGGTTGCCCGCAACCGCGAGAATCATTTTCCAATCGAGAGAGTGACGTTCCTCATCACGAGACCAAGGAGTCGTGAAGCTGTCGCACTCAGCGAAGACTTCTGAGGCTTTGACCAAGTGGAACGGTTTGATACCACGTTCTTTGGCTCGCACGACGTCGGCAGCGACGTTATCTCCCACGTGCAGAATCGTTTTCGGATCTACATTGAGGTCTTCAAGGACGTGATCGAACAGTCTACCGTTGTGTTTCTTGACTCGGGCTTCAGACGATACGTAAAAGCGCTCATAGCCTTCATAACCATTCTTTTTCAGGATGGCTTCCAGGAAGTCACGGGGCAGATACATGTCGGAAATAATGATGATGCGCTTGCCCAGGCTACGGGCTTCGTTGAATGCCTTGACGCCGGACAGCCTTGGATAAAGGATGTCCATTTCCATCTGCATTTCCAGTTGCTGGACGCGCTTTGCCACTGCCTGGCCTACGCCCGTTTGTTCTGCGAAAGCCTGGTAGATTTCATCGATCCGGGTCTCGCCATCACCGCGTGCAATAGCGTCCTCGAAGGCGGCTTTCTCCGCTGCGCGTCTGGCAGCGCGGAAATCCAGGGAGGGAATACTACAAATATGACGCACCTCTTCGGACATGAATTCAAACATGTCTGAAGGGGATTTGAACGGGCGATACAGCAGCGTATCGAACACATCGAACGAAATGATGGGGTACCGCAGAATCTGCTGTGAAAGTTCCCGGCAGTGGTCCATTGAAGACTCTTCGCGTATCTGGTTGAAGTAGCCCAGTTGTTTCAGGTACTCAGGTTCGCGTCGAAGCGCCATGAGCGCTTCGGCGACCGGTTCGTCGTCGGTCCAGCTCGGGAAGTCGCCAGCGGGCCGGGTTGCGACTTTCTGAAGCCAGCCTGCATAGCCTTTACCATCCTCTGCAAGCATCTTCGCGGGCAGGTGTCGGGAACTGATGGTTGAAATGATCAGATCATCGCGCACGATCGGACTGCCAGCAGTGACCTGTTCGAAGAATTCGTTCCAGTCGTTGGCTGTGGCGAACGGAGTGATGTGGCTGGCGCCAAGCGTCAGTAAAGGCTTTTGCCAGAAAGCTGCCTGATAGCCAAGGGAGGAGGAGATAGTAATTACCCCGTCCATCTCCGGGACCAGCAACTGCGACACCGACGGTATTTTGTTGAAGTTTTCGAAGTAAGCAAAGTTCGGAAAGCGCGAGCGCAGGTAGCTGATGTTGTGTTCAGTCAATACCGCACTGCGGGTCTGCCCGGACCAGTAGTTGGTCACCACCAACGCCTGGTTTTCCGGCATGTGATTCATGATGTCTATCAACACATCGAACTGGCTGCGACGCCCCAATACAGAGTCGATCATGAAGTAGCCGTCGATCTGCAGTGGCAACAGGATCACGCTACGAAAGCGTTGTTTCAGGTCGCTGATCGGTATCTGTGTCGGGGCCACAGAACTCAGGAACCGAGCTTCATGGTCTCTCAATCTGTCGAGGGCTTCTATTTCTGCTTGGTCGACTGATTGATTGGCGGGAAAAGTACTGTCGCCTAGCAGGCCAGTATCAAAGGCTACAAGAGACGCGAATGGGGAACGGGAGAAAAAGCCAGGCATCTGATAGATGATGCGTGCCTTGGGAAAAATGTCCCCAAGGCACGCCATTGGGGATTCCCAGACAATAATGATGTCGGGTTCGAAGCCTGTCGGGATACCTGCTTTGAGCAGGTCGCCAAGGCGTGTGTGTTCGCCTTCTTTGTAGTTTTTGGCTTGATGCCTGAGCGAGCGCTCCAGGGTGTTTTCGCCCTCGGTCCAGGTTAAGGGATCTATTGTCGATAACGATCCGAGCGCTGTGACGTGCCCGTCGCGTAGAGCCCGTTCGGCAATGACCTGGCTTACTATGCTGTGGATCTTGACGCCAGCGCCGCGTAGCGCGGTGATTTGGGGAACGATGGAACTGCGAAACGTGGCATAGCGAAACTCAGGATTACCCAGCTCGATGGCGGGCTCCAGATAGAAAAGGATGTTCATTTAAATTCCTTGGCATCTACTGGAGTGTTTCTTATAGGGGCAATCCTTGAGCCAGCTTATAGAAAGACCTGGATGTGACATCCCTGTCTTTTAATGTATTAGAGCTGTACCAAAATCACGGGCCCAACAAACACTCCACTCAGATAAAAATGGGTTTTCCTGTTGCCTCGATATTCTTCAAGGCGACAGTCACGCAGGCGTTGGGCGTCGCCTGATTAGTTCTGGCTCATACCCACAGCGCGGCCAAGTACGAGGGTTTGCACGATAGGGCCGATGATTTTTTGCCACTCATACACCGCAGCGTTAGTCACATAGATAGTGTCGTCTGGTTTGAGCACGACTTGCCTGGCATAAAAGATCGCAGCAGGGTCACGCATATCAATGCGCATTACGATTGGCTTGGCCGGTTGTGACGAACTGGCGTCACCCATGCGAAATACGAAAACCCCTTTTGGGTTCGCATTGGCCTCTTTCAAACCACCGACGGAGCCCAAAGCATCCAGCAAGCTGGTGTTTTGAGCGGGCAGATCATGCAAGCCAGGGTCACCCACGGCGCCCATTGCCACGAAGCGCTGGCGGGAACGGTCCAGAATCACTTCTGAATTGGGTTTCAGAACGAAGTTGTTGCCGGCCAGCACCTCTTCATAATTGAGGGTGGTGACCTGGCTACCATTACGCACGGTCACGTTGACCAGATGCGGTTCCATGACCGGTCCACCGGCCTGGTTGATGGCGTCCAGGAGTGTCAGCGGACCTTGCAGGGTAGAGAAACGCCCCGGTGCTTTTACTGCGCCCGCGACCAGCACGGAACCGGAGAGATCGCCAACGAGATCGACATGAGCCTGCACGTCCGAGGTTACCCCTTTCAGTTTTTGACGAATCATGTCTTCGACCTCGATCAGGGTCATGCCCGCGACCAACTGATGGCCGACGTAGGGCAGGGAGATCATCCCCTGCGCGTCGATGCGCACTTTAAGTTGAGTGCCGCCGGTAGACAGGGGTGCGAACAATGCAGAGCCTGCCGGCGCGTTGTCGGTGATCAGTACGTTGATCACGTCACCGCCCATCAGGCGTACGGTCGACGCAACCGGACGGGTGATGGTTGCGGTGGGCGGCTTGGCGGCTGGGCGCATGAAGGGGGCGATGGTGCTCGCGTTGATGTCCACCAGGTCATACGTGGTGTTCTTGCTTTCAATATCGCCCTTGTACGGACCCGCACCCGACAGCGTGTTGCTGCAGCCGGACAGGGTAAGGGTCACCAGTAATAAACCCGCGACAGCACTGTTTCGCATGCTTGAGTTCAGGGGGCGAAGTGGCAGGCCAGCAATGGATTTAATCACGATGATCCTCGATCGATGCAATCAGGAAGCGAGTGATGCCGTACAGCATCAGCAGGACAAGGAGAATGGTCGCCAGGTTGTACCAACGCTCTGGGTAAATGGCGATGTCTGGGGAGTTGGGGCTGACCACGGTGACCAGCGTACGGATCTTCTTGCTGGCCTCAATGCGTGCATTGTCGAGTGCCGCGACGGCGGTCTTATAGGTTTCTTCGGTGATGCTGGCATCCAGGGTCAACTGCTGGAAACGCGAGGCCACCACGTTGAGCTGCGCGCCATCGGGGGCCGATACCAGCAAGCGCTTCTCTGCAGCCAGTTGTTCGCGAATGGCATTTACCCGTTGTTTCTGTTGCTTGACCTGAGGTGAGTCCGGGCGAAGCTTGTAGAGCATTTCAGTGGCAACGGCCTGCTCTTTGGAGTATTCGCCCTCCAGCGTGTCGATAATGGTGGCGCGCCCCTGGGCAGAGCTTTTACCGTCCAGCACCTTATTTACGTTCTGGAAGCGCAATAGCTCTTCCTTGCGTTGGGTGTAGTTCTTTTTTGCGCCTTCCAGTTCGCCCTGGGCAAAGCGCATCTGTTCACGGGCGATGCCGTGGGACACTTCGTTAACGAAATGCTCGCTGGCCTCGAGGATGGTTTTGACCATTTGCTCGGCCAGCTCAGGGCTGAACGCCTGCACTTCGACCTTGAGCAAACCGGTGGTTTCGTCATAGTGCGCAGAAACCATGCGCTGGTAGTACTTGAGCAAGTCTTCGCGAGGTGTGTCTTTGCTTAGCCAGAAGAAAATATCGCGGCGTTGCTGGGTGTATTGCTCAACCCAGTGCAGGCGCTCTTCGAGCAGCTGCATCATGTCCATGGAAACGATGTATTCGCGCAGGTAGAGGGTTTCTTCCCTGGACGCAGGGTTGCTGCCAGTCAGCAACATACTTAGCCCCGGCAGTTGTGCGCCGGGATTGCTGCCTTCCTGTCGGACCACCACTTGCGCGGAGCTGACAAAGCGGTCCACGGCAAAAAAAGCGTAATAGGCGATGGCAAGCGCCAGCGGCACCGTGATCAGTCCTAGAGTCAGGCGCCAGCCCTTGAATTTACCCGTACTACTCATATGCACACGCATCCTTGAAATGAAACAGTCACGCCACAATCAGGGCGATCAGGTGTTGTAGGCCTTGATGCCCTCGGCGACATCGTCATAGATCTGAACCCCGCCATCTCGCACCAACAGCACGACATCACAGAGCTTTTGAATTTCACCCATGTTGTGGGAAACCAGTACGACGTTGGATGTTTGCAATTTTTGCTCGAAAACTTCGGCGCACTTGCGCTTGAAGTGCGCGTCACCCACTGACATCACTTCGTCGATCAGGTAATAGTCGAACTCGAAGGCCATGCTCAGGCCAAAGGCCAGTCGCGCACGCATGCCCGAGGAGTAGGTCTTGACCGGTTCGTCGATCCAGTCGCCTATTTCGGCGAAGTCCAGCACGTAGTTGACCTTCGCGTGCATGGCGCTACCCACGGCGCCATGCACGCGGCTGACGAATTTGATGTTCTCGCGACCCGTCATGCTGCCTTGAAAGCCTCCGGACAAACCCACGGGCCAGGAAATGCTTTTGTTGGTGGCGATGCTTCCTGAGTCAGGTATGTCCGAGCCGCCCAACAGGCGCATCAGGGTTGACTTGCCGGCGCCGTTACGACCGATCAGTCCGATATTTTTCTCGGCAGGAATCTTTAGTGACAGGTCACGAAAAATATGACGGCGACCTTTGGGGGTCAGGTACGACTTAGTGATATTTCTGAGCTCGAACACGGGAAGCCTGTGGTTAGCCGTTCTTGGTGGAAATCAAATGCAATCGGCGAACTCGGTAGGTACCCAGCGAGACGAATAACAGAATTAAAGTGGTTGCTATCACGTAATGGATCGACACGCCGTCCACCGGTACGTAATACGGGAATATTTCCGCGCGGATCAGCTCTACCAGGTGCAAGAACGGATTTAGCAGCAGCAACGGCAGCATGGCGTGGGGCAGGTAGGCGGCAGGAACGAGCACCCCGGAAATAAAATAAAGAGGAAAGAACATCATCCTGATCAGGCTTTTGCTGCTTGGGATTGCATGAACAATCAATGCCAGCAACATGCCCAGACCAAATGCAAACAGCAGGCCCAGGCTGAGGATGAGTATCCATTCGATAGGCGCCTTGATCGACATGTCGAAGCCGTACCAGGCAAAGCCAAAGACAATGATGAGATAAACCGTACTGGCAATACTGGCTTCCACCAATACCCTGGCAATAAACGTATCGAGCGGTTTGATTTGTTTATATGCAAACAGCGGGCGGTTATCTCTTGGACTGTCCATCAACCGAAGTGCTGTGTTACGGAACAACAAGAAGGGCGCCATTCCCACGAGCACGAACACAGGGAAGTCGATTCCTGCGACAGTTTGGCCTCGTATTAGAGAGAACAGGACACTAAAAATAAGTAAATGGCAGATGGGTTCAAACAGTATCCAAACAGCGCCCATACGCCGCTCGCCAAATCGCGCGCGCGCTTCACGAAGAACCAGGGCAAAGATGACTGATTTGTTGATTTTAAGGGGAGAGCGAAGTTTCACGATTATCTACCGCACTGCACAACCGCGCGATAGAACGCGACGCTTGAAGTCAATTTAACAGAACTGTCTGAAGTTGATGTCAGACTGCTTCCATTCATGCGGCGGCAGGTTAAACGCTACGCCGGAAAGGAGTCAAGCTGGGTAGCCCCTATCGGTAAGTGTAGGTGTTACGTAGTGTTGCACGGATTGGCTGCGCCGCTTTATGCGCTGTATTAATTGCACCATTAGGTTCTGCCCGTTACTTAGGCGATAATACGCCGCCAGCCAATCAAAGCTTTCCGAGATTTGAGCCTACCCATGTCCGAGTCCACCTTTTCCCCGGCGCAAAGCCAAGCCAGCACCCTGTACTTGCCAGCAGGGCCATGGACAACGGTTCTTGATTGTCTGTGCACGCATTTTGCGGCCATCAGCCGGGAGCAATGGCTGGATCGAATCGCCAGGGGACGGGTTCTGGATGCACAGGGCATGGCTATTGCTCCCGAGTTGCTTTACCGGGAAGGGCTGCGCATCCACTACTTTCGTGAAGTGCCGAACGAAACCCCGATACCGGTGCTAGAGACGATCCTGTACGCGGATGAGCATCTGGTGGTGGCGGATAAACCGCATTTTTTGCCGGTCACTCCAGCAGGTGAATACGTCGAGCAAACGTTGCTCAGGCGTTTGATCCGTCGCCTGGACAACCCTGATCTGGTGCCACTGCACCGAATTGACCGGCACACGGCAGGCCTCGTGTTGTTCTCGGCAAACAAGGGGAGCCGTTCGGCGTATCAGTCGCTGTTTCCTACGCGACAGATCGACAAACGCTATGAGGCCATTGCGCGAGCGCTGCCCGAAGTGCAATTCCCTCGGGTGCATAAAAGCCGGTTGGTCGCGGGTGAGCCATTTTTTCGGATGCAGGAAGGGCCGGGCGTCAGCAACACCGAAACGCGGATCGAAGTCAGCGAGCGCAATGGCGAATATTGGCGTTACGGCTTGTATCCCGTGACCGGCAAAAAGCACCAACTGAGGGTGCACATGGCTGCTCTGGGCGCGGCGATCTGCAATGACCCGTTTTATCCCGACGTATTGAAAGGCACGGTAGACGACTACACTCAGCCGCTGAAGCTGTTAGCTCAGGGCCTGCGTTTCATTGACCCGTTGTCCGGGGAGCACAAGCAATTCGAAACGCAACTGACGCTAGGTTGGTAGGGTGTTTTTGCGATGCATTAGCTTCGGATACAGAAAAACCCGCACAGGGCGGGTTTTTTGAGCAAGGGCGCAAGCGATGTTGTAAAGGATCAGAGATCCTTAACGGTGCGAACCTGATCTTTGTTGACGCGAGTTTCTTTGCCATCAAGCTGTTTGAATTCGTAGAAGCCCGACTCTTCGTCATATTTGGGCGTATCAACAGCCTGGATTTCGCGACCGTCATTGAGGGTGATCACAGTGGGCGAAGCACAGCCAGCAAGGCTTGCGAGGCTCAGTGCAAGCAGGAACATTGCAGGTAAAGTCCGTTGAGTCATGGTGTGTCTCCGTCAGGGAATTCTTTTATTACTGAACGTGAGACGTATACATCACCTGCAAGTTCCATGACCAGCGATGACGTGTCGCGAGCGCTGACTCAGGTCAACGACGGGGCGGCCAAAAGAGGCGCTGTGATATAACAGCAGGCTGTTTCCCTCCCTTTGGATTGAGCCTATGAAAGCGAAGGCTGATACACCGTTCGTGCCATTGAACATTGCTGTATTGACCGTCAGTGACACCCGCACCCGTGAAACCGATACGTCCGGCCAGGTCTTCGTTGATCGATTGACCGCCGCAGGGCACAGCCTGATCGAGCGCGTACTGCTCAAAGACGATTTGTACAAGATTCGCGCTCAGGTTGCGACCTGGATTGCCGACGATGACGTGCAGGTGGTGCTGATTACCGGCGGTACCGGCTTTACAGGTCGCGACAGTACACCTGAAGCTGTGACGTGCTTGTTGGACAAGCAGGTCGATGGGTTTGGTGAGCTGTTCCGGCAGATTTCCGTGGCGGATATCGGCACCTCGACCGTGCAGTCCCGCGCGCTGGCGGGGATGGCCAACGGTACGCTGGTCTGCTGCCTGCCGGGTTCGACCAATGCCTGCCGCACCGGTTGGGACGGGATTCTTGCCGAACAGCTGGACTCACGTCACCGCCCCTGCAACTTCGTTGCCCACCTCAAGCAGGCCGAGCCCTGCGAAACTCGCGGATGAACTGATATGAGCCACACTGAAGCGCGACCGCTAATGCCGGTCGAGGTGGCGCTGGCGCGTTTGCTGGAGATGGCCGACGCGACCCCAATCATCGAGCGTGAACGGGTGCCGCTGGCTGCTGCACAAGGCCGGGTTCTGGCCGAGGCGTTAATTTCAACCCTGGATCTGCCACCCTGGCCTAACAGCGCCATGGACGGTTACGCCTTGCGCCTGGCGGACTGGAGTGGTGAGCCATTAACGGTCAGCCAACGGATTTTTGCCGGGCAAGCGCCCGAGCCGTTGACACCCGGCACCTGCGCCCGAATCTTCACCGGCGCGCCCGTACCGGCTGGCGCCGATTGCGTTGAAATGCAGGAAAACGCTGAAGTACTCGCTGACCAGCGGGTGCGCTTCATTGAGCCGATGCGAGTTGGGCAAAATATTCGCCCACAGGGCCAGGAAACCACCGTCGGCGAGGAAGTATTGGCTGCGGGTACGCGTATGGGGCCTATTGAATTGGGCCTTGCAGCGTCTTTAGGCCTGGCCGAGCTGAATGTCGTGCGGCGTGTGCGGGTTGCGGTGCTGTCCACTGGCGACGAGTTGATTGAGCCGGGTCAACCGCTGGGGCCAGGGCAGATTTACAACAGCAATCGAGTACTGCTGTGCAGTTGGTTACAGCGTTTGGGCTGCGAGGTGCACGATGCCGGAATCTTGCCGGACGATCTGGAAAAAACCCGCAACACGCTGGGGGCGCTGGGCCACGTCGATTTGATTCTTTCCACCGGTGGCGTATCGGTGGGCGAGGCGGATTTTCTCGGGCATGCCTTGCGTGAGGACGGCGAGTTGTCATTGTGGAAGCTGGCCATCAAACCGGGAAAACCGCTGACCTTTGGCCATTTTCGTGGCGTGCCGGTGATTGGTTTGCCGGGCAATCCAGCCTCGACCCTGGTCACGTTCGCATTGCTCGCTCGCCCTTATCTGTTGCGCCGCCAAGGAGTCGTTGATGTCGCGCCGTTGCAGTTTCCTGTGCCCGCAGGTTTCACCTGGAGCAAGCCCGGAAATCGCCGCGAATATTTGCGCGGGCGATTCGAGCAGGGCCGCGCGGTGTTCTACAGCAATCAGAGTTCGGGCGTATTGCGCAGCGCAGCCTGGGCTGAAGGCTTGATTGAAGTGCGCGAAGGCACCACGGTCGCCGAGGGTGATTGGCTGAATTTTATTCCTTTGAGCGAGGTGTTGGGCTAGCGACCGAACTCATGCGGTGGGTGCAGTAATCAACCCAGCGCTTACATTTCGACGTCGACCCAATCGTTTTTTGTGGTTGTTACGTGTTCGGCGATGTCCACGCAGTGGATGGCTTTACCCGTGGCCTGTTCGACGCGTCGGGCCACTTCCGGGTCATCGGCGAAAGGGATCATGCTGGCTTCGTCGAGGCTCCGGGTGTCGCTGTTCTTCAGACACAGCTGGGTGACCACGAAAAAAAACACCACGGCGGCGATCCCTAGCCACTCGTAACCTGGATCAATCATGACAGCGGGCCTCATCAGGAAGGCGGGAGTTGGGTTGTACTCCCGCAGAAAGGTCAGGCGAATTGCGCTTGCTGGTCGATCAGTGCCGGGTCGGCCACGCGCACGGTGCGCCACGTGTTATAGGCCATCAGCAACATGCCGCTCAGGAAAAAGACGCCACCGGTGAAGCGTACTATGTAACCGGGGTGGCTGGCTTGCAACGCCTCAACGAACGAGTAGGTGAGGGTGCCATCGTTGTTCACTGCCCGCCACATCAGGCCCTGGGTGATGCCGTTGACCCACATCGAGGCGATGTACAGCACGGTGCCGATGGTCGCCAACCAGAAGTGCGCGTTGATCAGACCGACACTGTGCATCTGCTCACGGCCGAAGACTTTCGGGATCATGTGGTACATCGAACCGAAGGTGATCATTGCCACCCAGCCCAGCGCTCCGGCATGCACGTGACCGATGGTCCAGTCGGTGTAGTGGGACAGGGCGTTGACGGTCTTGATGGCCATCATTGGACCTTCAAAGGTCGACATGCCGTAGAAGGCCAGCGAAACCACCAGGAAGCGCAGGATCGGGTCGCTGCGTAACTTATGCCAGGAACCCGAGAGGGTCATCATGCCGTTGATCATGCCGCCCCAGCTTGGCGCGAGCAGGATGATCGACATGGCCATGCCCAGCGACTGTGCCCAGTCCGGCAACGCGGTGTAGTGCAAATGGTGCGGGCCTGCCCAGATGTACAGGGTGATCAGTGCCCAGAAGTGCACGATCGACAGCCGATAGGAATACACCGGACGCCCGACTTGTTTGGGCACGAAGTAATACATCATCCCGAGAAAACCGGTGGTCAGGAAAAAGCCTACCGCGTTGTGCCCATACCACCACTGCACCATGGCATCGGTAGCGCCGCCATACACAGGATAGGACTTGAACCAGCTCACCGGAATCGACAGATGGTTGACCACGTGCAGGATGGCAATGACGACGATAAACGCCCCAAAAAACCAGTTGCCGACATAAATATGCGAGGTCTTGCGTTTGATCACGCTGCCGAAGAAGACGATGGCATAGGCGATCCAGACGACGGTCATCCACACCGCGCCACTGAACTCGATTTCGGCGTATTCCTTCGTTGTGGTATAGCCCAGCGGCAGGCTGATCAGCATGATCACGATCACCGACTGCCAGCCCCAGAAGGTAAATGCGGCCAGCTTGTCGGAAAACAACCGCACCTGGCATGTACGCTGTACTGCGTAATAGCTGGCAGCGAACTGCGCGCTGCCAGCGAAACCGAAAATCACCAGGCTGGTGTGCAAGGGGCGAAGCCGGCCGAACGTGGTCCAGGGCAAGTCCAGATTCATCTGCGGCCAGACCAGTTGGGAGGCGATCCAGACCCCAACGGCCATGCCAATAACGCCCCACACCACGGTCGCCACTGCGAATTGCCGGACAACCTTGTAGTTATAGGCCTGGCCGATTTGTTCTGTGCTCATGGCAGTGTTTCCACCCATCCATTGCTTGCCAGGCCCCTGCGGTCCGGCACGAGGCTGCACTGTAGAAACTCTGAGGTAAACAAAACAGACTCAGAAAAGGCAAAGAAAGGCGGTGCAGACGAGCAGTTTCATGAGCCTCTGATACGGTTTTATTTGCCTGGCCTGATGCTGTTTTGTTGGGTTGCCCTTCGCCATAGTCTCAAGCCTCGACAGCTGCCTCGACGCTCGAAGAAGGCAGCCAGCACTGATGAGCTTGAGGTGGGAACGATGTATCAATATGACGAGTACGACCGTGCGTTGGTGTTTGAGCGGGTCGGGCAATTTCGCGATCAGGTACAGCGCTTCCAGAGTGGCGACCTGAGCGAAGAGGAGTTTCTGCCGCTGCGTCTGCAGAACGGCCTGTACATGCAAAAGCACGCGTACATGCTGCGTGTGGCCATTCCGTACGGCACCTTGAGCGCAGAACAGATGCGCACGTTGGCCAGCATTGCGCGTGACTATGACCGTGGGTACGGGCACTTCACGACTCGGCAGAACATGCAGTTCAACTGGATCGAGCTGGCGCAGGTGCCGGACATTCTCGAGCGGTTGGCCGGCGTTGAGATGCACGCCATCCAGACGTCTGGCAACTGCGTGCGCAACATCACCACCGAAGCCTTCGCCGGGGTCGCTGCCGATGAGTTGCTCGACCCGCGCCCGCTGGCCGAGATCCTGCGGCAATGGTCGACGATCAATCCGGAATTCTTGTTCTTGCCGCGCAAATTCAAAATTGCCATCTGTTCGGCGGAGCAAGATCGGGCGGCGATCCAGATGCACGACATTGGGCTGTATCTGTACCGCGACGACGCCGGGCAGAATGTGTTGCGGGTCTTGGTCGGGGGCGGGTTGGGGCGTACGCCGATTCTCGGTCTGCAGATTCGTGAAGGTTTGCCCTGGAAGGATTTGCTGTCGTATGTCGAGGCGGTGTTGCGCGTTTATAACCGACATGGGCGGCGGGACAACAAGTACAAAGCGCGAATCAAGATTCTGGTCAAAGCCTTAGGCATCGAAGCCTTTTCCCACGAAGTTGAGCAAGAGTGGCAACACATCAAAGAGGGCCCGGCGCAGCTGACGGAGGAAGAATTTCAACGCGTTGCTTCAGCCTTTGTGCCCCCAGCCTATGCAAAGCTCTCGGACACGGATCTGGACTTTGGTTCTCATTTGGCGCAGAGCCCTGCTTTTGCCCGCTGGGTTTCGCGCAATGTGCAGCAGCATAAAATCCCCGGTTACGTCAGTGCAGTGCTCTCGACCAAACCCGGGATCAGCGCACCACCGGGGGACGTGACGGCCGAACAAATGGGCGCAGTGGCCGACTGGTCGCAGCTGTTTGGGTTTGGTGAAATCCGCATCGCTCACGAACAAAATATCGTTTTACCGGACATCCGCAAAGCCGACTTATATGCGCTGTGGTGCCTGGCGTGTGAAAGCGGGCTAGGTACCGCCAACATCGGGCTGTTGACCGACATCATCGCCTGTCCGGGTGGCGATTTTTGTGCATTGGCTAACGCTAAGTCGATTCCGATTGCACAGGCCATTCAACAGCGTTTCGACGACCTGGATTACCTGCACGATTTGGGCGAGATCAGCCTGAATATCTCCGGCTGCATGAATGCCTGTGGTCATCATCACATTGGCAACATCGGCATATTGGGCGTCGATAAAAACGGCAGCGAGTGGTACCAGATCACGCTCGGTGGTTCGCAAGGCAAGGCGGCTGCGCTGGGGAAAGTAATCGGGCCGTCCTTTAGCGCCACGCAGGTGCCGGACGTGATTGAAATGATTGTCTCGACATTCACCGACTACCGGGAAAGCGACGAGAGTTTTGTGCAGACCATCAATCGTATCGGTCTGGAGCCTTTCAAGGAACGCGTTTATCAAAAAGAGCCGTCAGAGGTGACGCTGTGAACAATGTGCTGAGACTCGAAGCAGGGCGGGCGCAGATTGTTGCCCACGATTCATGGACATTGATTCGTGAAGGGCAAGGGGATCTGCCGAGCGGGCCAGTGTTGCTGCCGTTGTCGCGTTGGTTGCCGCGTCAGGATCGGGCAGTGCTGGCCGGTGAGCGCTTGAGTCTGGATGGCGTTTGGCTCGGCCCGGATGACGAGGTCGAAACGTTGAAGCCGTTCCTGGCGGTATTGCCATTGATTGCCGTGGATTTTCCCAGCTTTCGTGATGGTCGAGGGTACAGTCAGGCATATCTGCTGCGCACGCGTCTTCATTGGACGGGCGAACTACGGGCCATTGGCGATGTACTGCGCGATCAGCTCAGCCATATGCGCCAGTGCGGCTTTGATTGTTTTGCCGTGCGCGAAGATAAATCGATCGAAGATGCACTCAAGGGCCTGGCTGGCGTCAGCGTTGTTTATGGTCGTTCAGCGATCGAGCCGAGACCGTTATTCAGGCGTCGCTGATTCGGACATTCATTAATATAGGCAGTTATTAACGCTCAAGTTGCCTGGGATAATGCGTTCGTTACCTCGGAAGACGGTCTCGTGCGACTTGATTCAATAGCCTGTTCTGAATGGTTGTGCGTAAAGCCGGAATATTGCCCAAAGGGCCCTTCAAGACAAACAGCGCGTCCCGTAGGGCCATGAGATTCTCCAGGCCGAACGGAATGGTGGTGATGGCCTCGGAAGCCTTGATGTTGTGGGTGTCAGCGACAGGTATCAGGGTTTCAATGACGGTCGCAGTGTTCCGGTTCATATAGGTCAGCTCTTGTAGTTATTAAGTGAAGGTAATATTTGTTAGTTACCCAGCGCGATACTGCAGTCGAATTCTACAGTTTCAGGTGTGAGGGTAAATAGCTCAGGGGGGTAAATTTTTCGGAATATCGTGTAGGGTGTTTCTACAGGTTTAAATTTTATGTGGGAAGTGTAACTATAATCGCAAGATTTATTCTAAATATAGATGGGTTTGTCCAACAATCGAACAGACCCGAAAAAGTATTCCAGCGGGCTTGTTCGATGGGGTTCGGTTTCTTGTCAGTCTTTGGCCGACTCTTCTTCCAGCCGGTCGGCTTCAAACAATTGTTCCAGTTCAGTTCTGGCTTCACGGGCGGTTTGCAGAACCTTGGCATCATCGTCGTACACCAAATGTTGCGCATTCAGCACTTGTTCATCGTGACGCTTGAAACGGCTGATCCGTGCGTCGGCCTGAGCCTGACTCAGGCCCAGCCCCACCAACGTACGTCGGCTCATCTCCAAGCTGGAGTAGAACGTTTCACGCACGGCCTGAGCCCCTACGTCCATCAGTCGGTGCACGTGTTGACGGTTGCGCGCCCGTGCGATGATTTTTATGTGCGGATAGAGCTTGCGCACCAACTCGGCAGTCTTGATGTTGGTGTCCGGATCATCCGTAGCAATGATGAAAAACTCGGCCTGATCGACCTTGGCAGCACGCAGGATTTCGGGGCGTAGCGGGTTGCCATAGAACACTGGCAGATGACCGATGCTACGGGAAAACTCGATGGATTCCACGGCATTGTCCAAGGCCACAAAGGATATTTTTTGCGCGCGCAGAATCCGCGCGACGATTTGGCCCATGCGTCCCATGCCCGCGATCACTACCCGTGGCGCATCACTGGCTATCTCGCGGTACTCGTCTGGAACTACCTGCGAGATGACTTTGGGTTTGAGCAGTCGTGAAATCAGGAGTAACAGCAGCGGCGTAAGGGCCATGGACAGGGTGATGGTCAGCACCAGGATGTCATACAGCCGTGCCTCGAACAGCCCTTCATCGCGGCCGATCTTGAACACGACGAAGGCAAACTCACCACCCGCTGCCAGCACCACGCCCAGGCGCAAGGCGCTCTGCTGGCCGAGGCCACCGGCCAGGCGGCCGATGCCAAACAACAAGGGCAGCTTGATGAGAATAAGCAGCAGTGTCAGCCCCAGGACTGTCGCCGGTGCGCTGATCAGCAGGCCGATATTGGCGCCCATGCCGACGCTGATGAAAAACAGCCCGAGCAGCAATCCTTTGAAGGGCTCGATCTGCGACTCCAGTTCGTGACGGTATTCCGAGTCGGCCAAGAGCAGGCCCGCCAGAAATGTACCCAGTGCCATCGATACCCCCGCCAGGTCCATCAGCCAGGCAGTACCGATCACCACCAACAATGCCGTGGCAGTCGAGACCTCCTGTAAGCCGGTCTTGGCGACGATCCGAAAGACTGGGCGCAACAGATAGCGCCCGCCGATGACCACAATGGCAATGCTGCCCACCACGCGTAGACCATGGGCCAGGTGATCGGAGGTGCTGGCGTTGTGGTCCGCGCCCGCAAGAAACGGCACCATGGCAATCAACGGAATCGCGGCGATGTCTTGAAACAGCAAAATGGCAAAGGCCAGTCGCCCATGAGGGCTGTTCAATTCCTTACGCTCGGCCAGGCTTTGCAGGCCGAAGGCAGTGGACGACAGTGCCAGCCCCAGCCCCAATACCACCGCGCTGTTCAACGACTGATCGAAGGCAAACAGGGCGGCGCTGCCGATCACCAACCCGGTCAGCAGTACTTGGGCCAGGCCGATGCCGAACACGGCTTTGCGCATCACCCATAAGCGTCGTGGTGACAGCTCAAGGCCAATGATGAACAACAGTAGCACCACGCCCAATTCGGAAATATGGCTGACGCTTTGTGGGTTACTGATCAGGCTCAGCACTGAAGGGCCAATGATGACACCGGCAAACAGATACCCCAGCACCGCGCCTAATTGCAGGCGCTTGGCCAGGGGTACGGTCAATACTGCGGCCAGCAGGAATACAACGGCGGCCTGCAGCAGATTGCCTTCGTTGGGCATGTTGAGCTCCTTGATGTGTTGCTGTTCAATCAACGCTAAACGCAAGTGCGGCAGGTTGGCAAAAATCGTCTTGAATAAGGCAGCATTAAATCATGTGGGTTTTATCTCATTCGCGTCCTTTTCGTTCTGATCAGGGTCACGGGATCGGTGTCGACGTCTCCATTGAGGTGCGCGCGGCCTGTATAGCAGGTTTGCATGCTGGGCTGCCGTCTGCTTGCCATCAGCGGTACCATGGGTACGCATGTGGGCAGAACACATGATTTCTACGAACATTCAGGAAGCCGCTATGACCAACAAACAACGTTTGATGTATTCGATTCTGATCGCCCTTGTGGTGCTGGGGATCATGCTGGGCTTGTCGCACTTGCAGACCACCGGCGTGATCACCGAGAAGACCTTTCAGTACATTGCCATCGCGGTCGCGGTGTTGGTGGTGGTCATCAACGGGATCATACGGCGCAAGGTCAAGCCCTGATTACAGGGTGACGCTCAGGCTGGCGATGCCTGCTTGAGCGTGCGCGGGATCAATGAATAACGTCATTACCTCCCTCTAAAAACAATACCGGAGCTTAAAATGTCTGCATCCAGCGATACCGTGGTCCACGTCGAGACGCAAAAAATCTCTTTTCTTCAGTTGGTAGAGCTGCTGCGCCAGGTGTTCCAGCGCAACGGCACCTCGCCGGAAGTGGCAAGTGTGTTGGCCGAAAACTGCGCTAGCGCTCAACGTGACGGTTCCCATAGTCACGGTATTTTTCGGGTTCCCGGCTACCTGTCCTCCCTGGCCAGCGGTTGGGTCGACGGCAAGGCCGTGCCCAAGGTCGAGGATGTCGGCGCGGCGTTCATTCGGGTTGATGCGGCTAATGGCTTCGCTCAACCGGCATTGGCCGCAGCCAGACCGTTGCTGGTGGAGAAGGCCAGGAGTGCGGGGATTGCCATATTGGCCATTCGCAGTTCCCACCATTTTGCTGCGCTTTGGCCCGATGTCGAGCCATTCGCAAGAGAAGGACTGGTGGCGTTGAGCGTCGTCAACAGCATGACTTGCGTAGTACCGCATGGTGCGCAACGGCCGCTGTTCGGCACCAACCCCATTGCGTTTGCCGCACCCAGGGCTGGTGGCGATCCGATTGTGTTCGATCTGGCCACCAGCGCTATTGCTAACGGCGACGTACAGATTGCCGCTCGCAACGGCACGATGCTCCCGGCAGGCATGGGCGTGGACCGAGCCGGGCAACCGACTGAGGATCCGAAGGCGATCCTCGACGGCGGGGCGTTGCTGCCGTTTGGTGGTTATAAGGGCTCAGCCCTGTCGATGATGGTCGAACTCCTCGCCGCAGCGCTCACGGGGGGTAACTTCTCGTTCGAGTTCGACTGGTCCAAACATCCCGGCGCGCAAACGCCCTGGACGGGCCAGTTGTTTATCGTCATCGATCCGAACAAGGGAGCGGGGCAGAACTTTGCCGAGCGCAGCGAGGAGTTGGTCCGGCGGATGCACGATGTCGGCCAGGAACGCATGCCGGGCGACCGCCGCTACCTGCAGCGGGCGAAGGCGCTGGCCGATGGCATCGATATCCCCGTGGCTGAACTGGCGCGGTTGCGGGAATTGGCGGGGGTTTAGCGCTAAAACCTAACATCACTCATGTTGCCAGGCGCCGGGGGGTTGCCAATGCCGGTCATGCCCCTTAGTCGCTTGGCAACGTCTTACCTACGAGTTTGCAGATGCCTACTTACGCAGCCATTAGTCATGAATTACACCGTAACAAGCGCTGGTTGCGCCGCACATCGTTAGCTTTTTCCAGGACGGATACCGTCGCACCCCTGTTCGTGAATGAATTGGCTGCCGCCGTCCAAGCCATGCCGATAGCCTTCGTCAAGCAAGCGCAAGGCTTTGTACTGGTTGTTGTGATGGGCCTGAAGCCTGGTGAGAACGTGTGGGTCTCGGCAGAGGGAAAATGGCTGGCAGATTACATGCCCGTCACTTACCGCAGCAGTCCTTTCGAGTTGCTCGCGGTCACAGGCCAGGAAGGCCAACAGGTTTTGTGTATTGATCAGGACTGTGTAACCGACAGCGCAGAGGGTGAGCCGTTTTTTTATGAAAATGGTGAAATCACCGCAGCCATCAGTGAAGTTTTCAACCTGGTGAAACAGTTCAATGCAAGCCGCCAGCTGACCCAAAATATGTGTGCCGTGTTGGCGGAACATAGCTTGATCAGCCCATGGAAAATAGGCCTGAATAACGGCGTCGAGGAGCAGTCTGTTGCAGGGCTTTATAAGATCGATGAAGCGGTATTGAACACCTTGTCTGATGAGGCGTTTCTGGCATTACGCCAGGCAGGCGCCTTACCGTTGGTGTATTGCCAGCTTTTGTCCATGCAGAAAATTGATGCCTTGGCCCAACGGATTCAACCGCCTAAAGCAGAGCCTTCAGCCAAGGCAGAGACGCCAAGCGTTGCTAGCGAAACCTTCGATTTTTCGGGTTTGTATTAATCGCAACGATGGTCACCAAGCAACAGATAGCCCATTGAAAAAAAGCATAAATATTATTAGATTTTCAGCCAAACGCAGAGCCCTGTAGGAGCTGCCGAAGGCTGCGATGGATCGCGAAGCGGTCCCAAAAATGCTGAGCACCGTTCTACTGTCAGAATCGAACTCGCTAATTTTGCAACTGCTACGGTCGGGCGCGACCCCGGACCGATCGCGGGACGCGTAGTCTTGTCTGCGAAGACCATTCAACGCGGTCCACCGGTCTTACCTTGCTCTAACATCGGCCAGCCGGTGATCATGGCTTCATGGTCAAGACCGAGCCCGCCGGAAGCCCGTGCCGGGCTTATTCGCAGCCTTCGGCAGCTCCTACAGAACCCCGTTTGCGGCGCGACAGCGCGGCGTCTTCTATAAAAAAAGCATAAATATTATTAGAATTTCAGCCAGCCGCAGAGCTCTTGTAGGAGCGACCGGGACGCGTAGTCTTGTCTGCGAAGACCATTCAACACGGTCCACTCGTTGTACCTTATTCCTCTGTGGGAGCAGGCTTGCCTGCGAAGAGGCCGTCATGTGTCGTGTAAAGCAGAACGTCATGACTTGCGGGATATTTGAGCCTGATCCAGCGCGTTCGCATTGGGACGCGTAGTTGCAAGCCTGCTCCCACGGGAATTCAGAGTGAACCAAATACCCCGTTTGCAGCGCGACAGCGCGGCGTCGAAGGCCAGCCCGAGCCTTCTATTACCACCCCCCTGGATTCGACAGAAAAAACAAGGTGCTTAGTTGCCCGGTATTTGTGAACCAGTCGTGGTTTCGTACTTGAGGGTGCGGCGCATGTGACCACTAAGGTTTTTTATAGGCCACTTATCTAGGTGCTGCATTACATTGCGATGTTCATCCTCTGGGCGCTTGCCTACATAGGCGTAACTCGCGGTACTACAGACGTAGCGGGGGCTTTTAATCCCTGGATTCAGGCTGAGAAAGGCGCTACAGCCGTACGATTGATGCGACAACCACCTTGAAAAAACTGCGTTGGGAAAAATTTTTTGGCGTCTGGATCCATTCTGTATTTACTTATGCTAGATTCGCTCCCAATAAGTAGTGCGCTTTGCATTTGATGTTAATTTCATAAAAATCTTCTGAATTTTCAGAGAGACGTATTGAAATAATCGATCCGCCGTGTGCGTCAAGTACCTCAAAATCAGGCCGTGCCGTAACTCTCGCAAAAAATGGTTGCCCGTATTTTTGGTTCGCGTTCTAGGGTATCTCTCCCGGAAACGTGCTCAAAAACAGGGCTAAATATTCGATTTTTCACAGATAATGGCACCAATAATGGCGTGGATATGGCACCAATAATGGCTTAAATATGGCCCCGATAATGGCGCAAATATGGCACCAATAATGGCATCCAGGTCGCGCCCGCATTACGTTTCACCCAATTATGAAGCAGGTAACCGGCCCCTGATGGCCTGGTGTACGAAAGCATCCGGCTGCTAAAGCCGCTCAAATCTGAATTTGTGCTCAGGAAAATTTAATGCCTACTATTACTCCTATTACTGTTGCGGCGGCGCTACTCTCCAGTGCCACTGGGTTGACGATCTCGGATACAAAAGCAAACGTCTTCTTGATTAGCAATCTAGCCGGCCTCCAAGCGAAAAATAGCCAGATTGCAAGCATTGTGCTGAGTGACGCTACACCTGGTACGGCCACCGTCACGGCAGCGCAGCTGGTCGCCGACGCAGCCGTTTTGGGCAAGATCACCACCACCTACACCCTGGCCGTTACCGGCACTATCACTGCGGCTCAGGCGACAACGCTGCAAGGTACGGCCAACGCGGTCGCCCAAGTGCTCCCGCGCATCGCGGCTAACGGGCTGACGATAGCCGACACCGCTGCCAGCTTGGTAACACTGGGTGGCTTGAGCGGCACGACATTCCTGACCAATCAAAACGCCACCGTTACCAGCGCAGCGACTATTGCGCAGCTTAATGCCGTTCAGTCAGCTGTCGGATCGACAGGCGTGATTACCGCGAACACCATCAGCGACACGGCCGCCAACCTGATCAGCGGCACGACGGTCAATAGTTTCGTGAAGGCCGGCGTCGCCGTAACGGTGACAACCGCCGCCACAATCGCCCAATTAACGGCAATCGATGCTGCCAACACGACTGGAGCGGTAACCTATACCAGCATCAGCGATACCGCAGCCGGTCTGTTCAGTGGCACTAACGGTGCGCTCAGCACACTCGTGAAGGCCGGCGTCGCCGTAACGGTGACAACCGCCGCCACGATCGCCCAGTTGACGGCGATTCATGCTGCCGACACGACCGGAGCGCTCACCGCTAACAGCATCAGCGACACGGTCGCAAACCTGATCACTGGCACGACGGTCAACAGTTTCGTGAAGGCCGGCGTCGCCGTGACACTGACAAGCGCCGCCACAATTGCCCAATTGACGGCGATCGATGCTGCCAACACAACTGGAGCGGTCACCTACACCAGCATCAGCGACACGGCCGCCGGTCTGTTCAGCGGTACTAACGGTGCGCTCAGCACACTCGTGAAGGCTGGCGTCGCCGTGACGGTGACAACCGCCGCCACGATCGCCCAGTTGACGGCGATCCATGCTGCCGACCTGACTGGAGCGCTAACCGCTACCAGCATCAGCGACACGGCTGCCCACCTGACAAGTGTCACGACGGTCAACCTGATCATTGTCACGACGGCCAATAGTTTCGTGACCGCCGGAGTCGCCGTAACGGTGACAGGCGCCGCCACGATCGCCCAGTTGACGGCGATCGATGCTGCTAACACGACTGGAGCGGTCACCTACACCAGCATCAGCGACACGGCCGCCAACCTGGTCACTGGCACGACGGCCAATAGTTTCGTGAAGGCTGGCATCACTGTGACGCTGACAAGCGCCGCCACAGTTGTCCAATTGCTGGCGATCGATGCTGCCAACACGACGGGGACGGTCACCTATACGACCATCAACGACACGGCGGCCAACATTCTGGCAAACGCCGCCCTTACGGGTTCTGTCGTCACCAACAGCAAAACAACGGCTTTGGTTGTCAATGACACCATCGGCGATGTTGCAGGTAGCCTGACCGCACTGTTGGCGTTGAAAACCTCCGCGCGCACTGTCACGGCGAACATCACCGGGACGACGGCGGACCTGCTGAATGCCAGCAACGCGGCCGCCCTGGCTCTGGAAAGCAGCGTTACGCTGATCGCTAACACCCCTAGCGACAACGTGGTGACCGTCTTACAAGCGACCAAACTCGAAGGCCTGAAGGGCTTCAACAGCGCTGGCTTACTGACCATCTCCGACAAAGTGACCAATCTGACTCCCAGCGCCGCGCAGGTGATGATTCAGAAGGCCATTCTTACTGGTGGCGGTGTTACTGTCGTCGTGTCCGACAGCGCGAAGGTCAGCGTCGCAACCGCTAAGATTCTGTCGGCGATTCACGCCCAGTTGGCGGTCACAGATGCAAACGGACTGGGCGTGACACTGACGGTCTCGGATACGGCGGCCAATATTCATTCCGGCCTGTCTGCCCTGGGTCTGGCAACCACAGTCGCCATCACTGGCAATTTGCTGGCGGCCGATGTTGCCACCCTTACCTCCGATCTAAACAACATCGCCAACGCAGCTTATGCAGGCAAGCTGAACCTGAGTGGGGCGACGATTACCGCTGGTAATGAGACGGTCGCCCAAATCACCACGCTGTTGAATGCTCACTATGCTGGGCCGTATACGCTGTCGGACACGGCCGCTAATCTGCTGGCATCCAGCACGACTACCGCTGTGACAGGCGCGGCCCATATTTATGTCAGCGGTAACAATCTGTCGGCGGGCGATGTCGCCAACCTGCAGGTGTCGATTGCCACCGCAAACCTGAGCCTGGTGACGAATACCCCGACGGGCCTTACTATCGGGCAAGCCGTATGGGCCAGCAGCCACAAACTGGCGCACTACGGTGTGTCGGCAACCGCAGCTGACCTGCTCAACCCTGCAAACGTAGCCGCCTTGAGCGGCGCCACCTCTGTCGCCTTGTTGGGCAGCGATGGCACTGCCGACACGGTTAACGTGGCCCAGGCGCTGAAACTGGAGACGCTGGCGAGTTTCACCGCCGCCTCAGGCACCCTCACTATTTCAGACACGGTAGCCAACCTGACTTCGGCGTCGATGACCAAGGCGATCGCTTTCGCCGGCGTGCATTCCGCCAACGTTCAAATTAACACTGATGCATCGGTCACTGTCGCCACCCTCACCAAGCTGAGCGCGATCCACGCCACAGCAGGTACTGATGTAACACTGGTCCTGCAAGACACTACGGCTAATGTGCTCGCTGCTGGGGTTATCGTTGCCGTCGAGGCTCGCATCAACGCGATGCATGTGTCCAGCCTGACGCTGACCGGCTCCCTGACCGGGGCCAACCTGAACGCCCTGGGCGTCCTGGTGGCTGCCGTGAATGTTGACGGCTTTACCGTCGACCTCACGCATGCCGCGATTACCGGCACGCTGACCGGGGCACAAGCGGCCCTGGCGGTGACGGGTGGTTACACAGGTGGCTACTCAATCACCGACTCGGCTACCAACGTACTGAGCGTACTGGACGCTACTCCGGCTGTTATTTCCGGCGCCTCGACCATTTTTGTCTCCGGCGTGGCTTCGGCAACGCAATTTGAGGCATTACTGGTAAGCACTTCTGCTACCAAGTTCAACCTTGCCAGCTTGACCATCAATACCGCCACGGCGGCCCAGTTGCTCGATCCGTCCATCGCCTCGCACCTTGCGACCACGGTGACCATCGACACGAGCGCGCCGGACGACAACGTTGTAACGGTGGCTGAAGCCGCTCAGCTGGAACACATCCATGGCTTTACTGCTGGCGGTAATCTGACCATCAGCGACACCGTTAGCAACCTGACCTCGCATGCAGGCGTGGCAGCGATCAACGCCGCTGGCGTGCATGCCAACGGTATCGTTATCAGCGACAGCGCCGTCATCAGCGCGTCCACCGCCACCGTGCTGGCAGCGCTGGGCGCCAGCACCACAATGGCTGACGGCGAGACCCTGACCGTCGTCGACACCACTGCGAATGTCGCTGCTCTCGGCCTGGCTGCCCTGGCCTTGGCGACGTCGATACAGGTGAATGCAGCGTCGGCTGGCTTGGCCGATTACAACACCGCAGTGTTGGCGCTGCATGGCCATGCTAATGGTTCCGTCGTACTGCCAGCTTCGTTGCAGTCGATCACGCTGGATTTGTCGATCGTTACCGATATCGCGAACGCGAGCTACATAGCGGCACTTGAGGCAGCGGGCGACACGTTTCAGATCACCACAACGCAGGCGGGTTACGCCGATGCGATGACAGCGCTGCATGGCTACGTGCATGGCAGCGTCGTGCTGACCTCCGGCGAAACCGTGACATTGGCCTTTGCTGATTTCATCGGCACGAACAATGCGGGCTATGTGCAGTCGCTGGAAGCAGCGAGGGATTTCCTCCATCTGACAGCGGCTTCGACCTCGTTGGCCGACTACAACGCCGCAGTGTCGGCGCTGCACGGCTACGCCAATGGTTCCGTCGTGATGCCAGCGGCAGCGCCAGTAACGCTGACGTACAGCGACTTCACCAGTACCGCCAACACGGCCTATATCGGGTTGCTGAAAGCAACGAATAGCCCGATCACCCTTATCGCCACCTCGATGTCGCTGACCGATTACAACGCGGCCTTTAGCGCTCTTGGCGATAACGGGGTCGTTGTTGTCCCTGGGTTCTCGACGCCGATTACCCTCAGCTATGGCGACTTTGTCAATAACCCTGGCTATGTGACAGCGCTAGAGAGTGCCTGGAAAGGGCACGGTACGATCATTGATGTAACCGCTGCGTCGGATTCGTTGGCGGACTACACCGCGCTGACCACTTACATTGCGAATAATCACTACCAGAATGTTTCGGTCGTCGTGCCGTCCTCGGCGACACCGGTCACGTTGACCTATAGCGTTTTCGCAGGCAACACCGCCTATGTGGCTGCTATGGGCGCCGCAGGCAATAACATGATCGTCACAGCGGTTTTGGCCGCAGATGCCGCGATTGTGCAACATACTGCCGGGGTGGTTTCGTACTCGATCAGCGATACGGCGGCGGCTTTGCTGAACCATGCGAGCGATGCTGCTGTGCTCGCGGCTTCGTCGATTAGTCTGACGGCCAATGTGACCGGGTTGTCGGTGGCGGATGCACTGACACTCTTTGGTACCGGCGTTGGCGATCTGCATGTAGCGCTTAATGGATACACCTACACAGTTAGCGACAATGCCACGGCTCTTGCTGGCGCCGCTGCTTTGCTGTTGGGCAATGCTGCTGCGGTGACGGCATTGGGTGTGGCGACTGCTGCACAGGCGACGATCATCTACACTGGCAACCATGCGGCGACGTTTGCGACGATCTCCGACACGGCCGCTGCCCTTGCAGCAGTGAACGCTGTGGCGCTGGGCCATGCGACAACAGTGCTGGCGACGGGCACAACCAATGCCGCCGATGCGACGACCTTGTACGGCGTCTTGAGCACGGCGACGTTTGCAACGATCTCTGACACGGCCGCTGCCCTTGCGGCAGTGAACGTTGTGGCGCTGGGCCATGCGACGACAGTAACGGCGACGGGTACGGCGACTGCTCTAGAGGCGACGACGATCTACACCGGCAACGTTGCTGCGACGTTTGCGATGATCTCCGACACGGCCGCAGCCCTTGCGGCAGTGAACGCTGTGGCGCTGGGCCATGCGACGACAGTGCTGGCGACGGGCACAACCAATGCCGCCGATGCGACGACCTTGTACGGCGTCTTGAGCACGGCGACGTTTGCAGCGATCTCCGACACGGCCGTTGCCCTTGCAGCAGTGAACGCTGTGGCGCTGGGCCATGCGACGACAGTGCTGGCGACGGGCACAACCAATGCCGCCGATGCGACGACCTTGTACGGCGTCTTGAACACGGCGACGTTTGCAACGATCTCCGACACGGCCGCTGCCCTTGCAGCAGTGAACGCTGTGGCGCTGGGCCATGCGACGACAGTGCTGGCGACGGGCACAACCAATGCCGCCGATGCGACGACCTTGTACGGCGTCTTGAGCACGGCGACGTTTGCAACGATCTCTGACACGGCCGCTGCCCTTGCGGCAGTGAACGTTGTGGCGCTGGGCCATGCGACGACAGTAACGGCGACGGGTACGGCGACTGCTCTAGAGGCGACGACGATCTACACCGGCAACGTTGCTGCGACGTTTGCGACGATCTCCGACACGGCCGCAGCCCTTGCAGCAGTGAACGCTGTAGCGCTGGGCCATGCGACGACAGTGCTGGCGACGGGCACAACCAATGCCGCCGATGCGACGACTTTGTACGGCGTCTTGAACACGGCGACGTTTGTGGCGATCTCCGACACGGCCGCTGCCCTTGCGGCAGTGAACGCTGTGGCGCTGGGCCATGCGACGACAGTGCTGGCGACGGGCACAACCAATGCCGCCGATGCGACGACCTTGTACGGCGTCTTGAACACGGCGACGTTTGTGGCGATCTCCGACACGGCCGCTGCCCTTGCGGCAGTGAACGCTGTAGCGCTGGGCCATGCGACGACAGTGCTGGCGACGGGCACAACCAATGCCGCCGATGCGACGACCTTGTACGGCGTCTTGAACACGGCGACGTTTGTGGCGATCTCCGACACGGCCGCTGCCCTTGCGGCAGTGAACGCTGTAGCGCTGGGCCATGCGACGACAGTGCTGGCGACGGGCACAACCAATGCCGCTGATGCGACGACCTTGTACGGCGTCTTGAACACGGCGACGTTTGTGGCGATCTCCGACACGGCCGCAGCCCTTGCAGCAGTGAACGCTGTGGCGTTGGGCCATGCGACAACAGTGCTGGCGACGGGCACGACCAATGCCGCCGATGCGACGACCTTGTACGGCGTCTTGAGCACGGCGACGTTTGCAGCGATCTCCGACACGGCCGTTGCCCTTGCGGCAGTGAACGCTGTGGCGCTGGGCCATGCGACGACAGTGCTGGCGACGGGCACAACCAATGCCGCCGATGCGACGACCTTGTACGGCGTCTTGAACACGGCGACGTTTGCAACGATCTCCGACACGGCCGCTGCCCTTGCAGCAGTGAACGCTGTGGCGCTGGGCCATGCGACGACAGTGCTGGCGACGGGCACAACCAATGCCGCCGATGCGACGACCTTGTACGGCGTCTTGAGCACGGCGACGTTTGCAACGATCTCTGACACGGCCGCTGCCCTTGCGGCAGTGAACGTTGTGGCGCTGGGCCATGCGACGACAGTAACGGCGACGGGTACGGCGACTGCTCTAGAGGCGACGACGATCTACACCGGCAACGTTGCTGCGACGTTTGCGACGATCTCCGACACGGCCGCAGCCCTTGCAGCAGTGAACGCTGTAGCGCTGGGCCATGCGACGACAGTGCTGGCGACGGGCACAACCAATGCCGCCGATGCGACGACTTTGTACGGCGTCTTGAACACGGCGACGTTTGTGGCGATCTCCGACACGGCCGCTGCCCTTGCGGCAGTGAACGCTGTGGCGCTGGGCCATGCGACGACAGTGCTGGCGACGGGCACAACCAATGCCGCCGATGCGACGACCTTGTACGGCGTCTTGAACACGGCGACGTTTGTGGCGATCTCCGACACGGCCGCTGCCCTTGCGGCAGTGAACGCTGTAGCGCTGGGCCATGCGACGACAGTGCTGGCGACGGGCACAACCAATGCCGCCGATGCGACGACCTTGTACGGCGTCTTGAACACGGCGACGTTTGTGGCGATCTCCGACACGGCCGCTGCCCTTGCGGCAGTGAACGCTGTGGCGCTGGGCCATGCGACGACAGTGCTGGCGACGGGCACAACCAATGCCGCTGATGCGACGACCTTGTACGGCGTCTTGAACACGGCGACGTTTGTGGCGATCTCCGACACGGCCGCAGCCCTTGCAGCAGTGAACGCTGTGGCGTTGGGCCATGCGACAACAGTGCTGGCGACGGGCACGACCAATGCCGCCGATGCGACGACCTTGTACGGCGTCTTGAGCACGGCGACGTTTGCAGCGATCTCCGACACGGCCGTTGCCCTTGCGGCAGTGAACGCTGTGGCGCTGGGCCATGCGACGACAGTGCTGGCGACGGGCACAACCAATGCCGCTGATGCGACGACCTTGTACGGCGTCTTGAACACGGCGACGTTTGCAACGATCTCCGACACGGCCGCTGCCCTTGCGGCAGTGAACGCTGTGGCGCTGGGCCATGCGACGACAGTGCTGGCGACGGGCACAACCAATGCCGCCGATGCGACGACCTTGTACGGCGTCTTGAGCACGGCGACGTTTGCAACGATCTCTGACACGGCCGCTGCCCTTGCGGCAGTGAACGTTGTGGCGCTGGGCCATGCGACGACAGTAACGGCGACGGGTACGGCGACTGCTCTAGAGGCGACGACGATCTACACCGGCAACGTTGCTGCGACGTTTGCGACGATCTCCGACACGGCCGCAGCCCTTGCAGCAGTGAACGCTGTAGCGCTGGGCCATGCGACGACAGTGCTGGCGACGGGCACAACCAATGCCGCCGATGCGACGACTTTGTACGGCGTCTTGAACACGGCGACGTTTGTGGCGATCTCCGACACGGCCGCTGCCCTTGCGGCAGTGAACGCTGTGGCGCTGGGCCATGCGACGACAGTGCTGGCGACGGGCACAACCAATGCCGCCGATGCGACGACCTTGTACGGCGTCTTGAACACGGCGACGTTTGTGGCAATCTCCGACACGGCCGCTGCCCTTGCGGCAGTGAACGCTGTAGCGCTGGGCCATGCGACGACAGTGCTGGCGACGGGCACAACCAATGCCGCCGATGCGACGACTTTGTACGGCGTCTTGAACACGGCGACGTTTGTGGCGATCTCCGACACGGCCGCTGCCCTTGCGGCAGTGAACGCTGTGGCGCTGGGCCATGCGACAACAGTGCTGGCGACGGGCACAACCAATGCCGCTGATGCGACGACCTTGTACGGCGTCTTGAGCACGGCGACGTTTGCAACGATCTCTGACACGGCCGCTGCCCTTGCGGCAGTGAACGCTGTGGCGCTGGGCCATGCGACGACAGTAACGGCGACGGGTACGGCGACTGCTCTAGAGGCGACGACGATCTACACCGGCAACGTTGCTGCGACGTTTGCGACGATCTCCGACACGGCCGCAGCCCTTGCAGCAGTGAACGCTGTAGCGCTGGGCCATGCGACGACAGTGCTGGCGACGGGCACAACCAATGCCGCCGATGCGACGACTTTGTACGGCGTCTTGAACACGGCGACGTTTGCGACGATCTCCGACACGGCCGCAGCCCTTGCAGCAGTGAGCGCTGTAGCGCTGGGCCATGCGACGACAGTGCTGGCGACGGGCACAACCAATGCCGCCGATGCGACGACCTTGTACGGCGTCTTGAGCACGGCGACGTTTGCAACGATCTCCGACACGGCCGCTGCCCTTGCGGCAGTGAACGCTGTGGCGCTGGGCCATGCGACGACAGTAACGGCGACGGGTACGGCGACTGCTCTAGAGGCGACGACGATCTACACCGGCAACGTTGCTGCGACGTTTGCGACGATCTCCGACACGGCCGCAGCCCTTGCAGCAGTGAACGCTGTAGCGCTGGGCCATGCGACGACAGTGCTGGCGACGGGCACAACCAATGCCGCCGATGCGACGACTTTGTACGGCGTCTTGAACACGGCGACGTTTGTGGCGATCTCCGACACGGCCGCTGCCCTTGCGGCAGTGAACGCTGTGGCGCTGAGCCATGCGACGACAGTGCTGGCGACGGGCACGACCAATGCCGCCGATGCGACGACCTTGTACGGCGTCTTGAGCACGGCGACGTTTGCAGCGATCTCCGACACGGCCGTTGCCCTTGCAGCAGTGAACGCTGTGGCGCTGGGCCATGCGACGACAGTGCTGGCGACGGGCACAACCAATGCCGCCGATGCGACGACCTTGTACGGCGTCTTGAACACGGCGACGTTTGCAACGATCTCCGACACGGCCGCTGCCCTTGCAGCAGTGAACGCTGTGGCGCTGGGCCATGCGACGACAGTGCTGGCGACGGGCACAACCAATGCCGCCGATGCGACGACCTTGTACGGCGTCTTGAGCACGGCGACGTTTGCAACGATCTCTGACACGGCCGCTGCCCTTGCGGCAGTGAACGTTGTGGCGCTGGGCCATGCGACGACAGTAACGGCGACGGGTACGGCGACTGCTCTAGAGGCGACGACGATCTACACCGGCAACGTTGCTGCGACGTTTGCGACGATCTCCGACACGGCCGCAGCCCTTGCAGCAGTGAACGCTGTAGCGCTGGGCCATGCGACGACAGTGCTGGCGACGGGCACAACCAATGCCGCCGATGCGACGACTTTGTACGGCGTCTTGAACACGGCGACGTTTGTGGCGATCTCCGACACGGCCGCTGCCCTTGCGGCAGTGAACGCTGTGGCGCTGGGCCATGCGACGACAGTGCTGGCGACGGGCACAACCAATGCCGCCGATGCGACGACCTTGTACGGCGTCTTGAACACGGCGACGTTTGTGGCGATCTCCGACACGGCCGCTGCCCTTGCGGCAGTGAACGCTGTAGCGCTGGGCCATGCGACGACAGTGCTGGCGACGGGCACAACCAATGCCGCCGATGCGACGACCTTGTACGGCGTCTTGAACACGGCGACGTTTGTGGCGATCTCCGACACGGCCGCTGCCCTTGCGGCAGTGAACGCTGTGGCGCTGGGCCATGCGACGACAGTGCTGGCGACGGGCACAACCAATGCCGCTGATGCGACGACCTTGTACGGCGTCTTGAACACGGCGACGTTTGTGGCGATCTCCGACACGGCCGCAGCCCTTGCAGCAGTGAACGCTGTGGCGTTGGGCCATGCGACAACAGTGCTGGCGACGGGCACGACCAATGCCGCCGATGCGACGACCTTGTACGGCGTCTTGAGCACGGCGACGTTTGCAGCGATCTCCGACACGGCCGTTGCCCTTGCGGCAGTGAACGCTGTGGCGCTGGGCCATGCGACGACAGTGCTGGCGACGGGCACAACCAATGCCGCTGATGCGACGACCTTGTACGGCGTCTTGAACACGGCGACGTTTGCAACGATCTCCGACACGGCCGCTGCCCTTGCGGCAGTGAACGCTGTGGCGCTGGGCCATGCGACGACAGTGCTGGCGACGGGCACAACCAATGCCGCCGATGCGACGACCTTGTACGGCGTCTTGAGCACGGCGACGTTTGCAACGATCTCTGACACGGCCGCTGCCCTTGCGGCAGTGAACGTTGTGGCGCTGGGCCATGCGACGACAGTAACGGCGACGGGTACGGCGACTGCTCTAGAGGCGACGACGATCTACACCGGCAACGTTGCTGCGACGTTTGCGACGATCTCCGACACGGCCGCAGCCCTTGCAGCAGTGAACGCTGTAGCGCTGGGCCATGCGACGACAGTGCTGGCGACGGGCACAACCAATGCCGCCGATGCGACGACTTTGTACGGCGTCTTGAACACGGCGACGTTTGTGGCGATCTCCGACACGGCCGCTGCCCTTGCGGCAGTGAACGCTGTGGCGCTGGGCCATGCGACGACAGTGCTGGCGACGGGCACAACCAATGCCGCCGATGCGACGACCTTGTACGGCGTCTTGAACACGGCGACGTTTGTGGCGATCTCCGACACGGCCGCTGCCCTTGCGGCAGTGAACGCTGTAGCGCTGGGCCATGCGACGACAGTGCTGGCGACGGGCACAACCAGTGCCGTTGACGCGACGACCTTATACAACGCCTTGCACTCGGCGACGTTTACGACAATCTCCGACACAGCTAGCGCACTGGCGGCAGCAGATGCCGTGGCCCTGAGCCATGCGACGACAGTAACGGCGACGGACACAGCGACCGCTGCGCAAGCGACGTCCATCTACAACGGGAACCATGCTGCGACCTACAGCATAAGCGACACATCCTCGAATATTTTTGCTGGCAGTGCAGAGTCGGTGAGTCATGCGACGACAGTGACGGTTAGCGACACGATTAGTGTCGCGACGGCCAACTCGATCCATGCCTTGAAGGCCGCGGCGAGCTACAGCATCAGCGACACAGCGGCAAATTACGCTTCGGCCAGCGGCACACTGACGACCAACTCGGCAGCCTTGACCTCCGGCACGAACGTAACGGTTACCACCTCTGCCGACATGGCGCAGTTGCACGCCATCAAGACGGCGATTGGCGGCGGTACGCTGACGGCGTCTGGCGGTGTGATCGACACTGCGGCGGATTACGCATCGGCTAATGGCACGCTGACTAATGATGCTTCGGCTCTGGCCAGCGGCATGAATGTGACAGTCACCGGCCTCGCCGATCTGGCGCAATTGGTGGCTATCCAGGCCAGGATCGGTAGCGGCACCCTGACCAATAACGGCATAAGCGACACAGCGGCGGACTTGTTCTCGGGTGACAGCCTTACTACCGGCGCTGCCAGCGCCTCAACTTATCTGGTGCATGGGGAGAATGTGACGCTGACCGGCAACGGCGTTAATGCCCCTGACCTGGCGCAGTTGCAAGCGGTCAAGCAAGCGATCGGCAGCGGCACGCTGACTTACACAGCCGTAAGCGACACCTATGCCAATCTGCACGCGAATGCCAACGCCTTTTTGACTGGCGCGCTCAATATCACTGTGACGGATCAGCAGACCATCGCCAACCTGGTAACCATCCAGTCGGAGACAACCGGTACAGTCACGGCCCTGAGCATCAACGACACGGCGGCGAATGTGCAGGCGACTCCGGGGTTTGTGAAGGGTGGTGTTACCACCGTTACGCTTCACGATACGGCAGCGCATTTGCTTAACCCTGCTTATACAACAGCGGTCGGCTCGGCTAGCTTCATGAATATCGACGCGGGTGTAGGTGATACCGTTAGCGCGAGCAATCTTCAGACGTTGGAGTCGGAAGCGACGCTCAACGCGGTCAATGGCGGCGTTAACGCACTGACCATCGCGGATACGGTCAGCAACTTGAACTCTGCGATAGCCAACATCAATATCATCTCGGGAGTGGCCGCCCCGGTTGTGCATGTATCCCAGGCGTCGACGGTATCGGCATCGGTTGCGCAAACGTTCTACACCAACTACGCAAGCGGGGAGTTAGTGCTAGGTACCAATACTGTTGCAGGCGGCGCTAACCACAGTTACAGCGCAAGTGGATCAAGTTCCATCATCATCAGTGACTCGGTGGGGAATGTCCTCAACGCGGCCAACTTCGGGGGTGAAGAGCTTGCACATGCCATCGATATCACCGGATCGGTCGCCAGCGGATACATCACGTCGCTGATGACACTCAACGCTAATCTGGTCACTGCTGTTGGTGGGAATGCCCCTAGCTTTGACTTGAGTGCGGCGAACTTGTCCATGTCGACACTGACGGGCGCGCAGGTAGGGTTCTTGACCAGCACCGGCGGGGCAACCAGTTCGGCTGCAATGACCGTAAACAGTGTCATCGGGTCGGTTGATCTGGCGTCGGTATCCAACGCGAGCACGATCAACCTGAACATGGGCGCAGCTACCGGGACGGTTAACATAAGCAATGCCAATACCTCGACCAGCTTTGTTCTTAATCTGACCGGCATGACAGGGGAAACCAACAACGGATTTACGGGTGCAGCATTGGTAACTTCTGGGCATGGCTATACAGCTTCCGATGTTGGCGGGAATCTGGATATCCATGTGGGCTCGGTTGATGTTGTGCTTGTGGGTATGTCCGTTGCGTCTCACGCTGGCCTGACTATCACGAGCTAAGTCGTGTTGTCAGTGGGTTGTGGCCTTCTGGCTGCAACCCTTGCAGCAGGTGTGCTTACTCTGGCATCGTCATGAAGGTTTGATAGCAGGCGTAACCCGGACGAAGCCGCAAGGCGGTATCCGGGTGAAGCCCGAAACGTCAACGCCACACCCCTCACAAGGGGGCTGGCTGTTACGTTTAAAGATTGAATATAAAGTCGTAAATCATTCAGAACCCGCGTGGCCCTTGGCTTTCGCGGGTTTTTTTATGCGCGCAAGATAGGCGTAGTTCTGGGGGGAAGGGCGGCAGGCGGTGCCCTTATGGACAAGGAGTGCTGTCGCGCAGCAAACGGGGTCTCGATTCTGCCCGGAGGGCGTAGGAGCGTGCTTGCCCGCGATAGGCCGGGGTCGCGTCCGACACGAAGGGCCTTCGGGGTTCTGTAGGAGCTGCCGAAGGCTGCGATAGGCCGGGGTCGCGGGCGACCGGCACGATCTTCAGCGGTATAAGGAAAGCGACCGGTTCCGTCGGACGCGACCCCGGGGCGATTCGCAGCCTTCGGCAGCTCCTACAGGGGATCAGCGTTTTGCTGAAAACTTAATAACATTTATATTTTATTTTTCAATCACTTACAGGTTGTTGATAGGAGCTGCCGAAGGCTGCGATGCGGTACACCTGACACACTCCGCCAATCAATTATTTTGAAAAATAGCGCTTCTGCACATAGCCTCGGAAACTTGATCTATGGTCGAGGAGGCAAAGGGATTGTCGACTTCATTTAACGGACACCGCTTACGTACAGGACGATTTTCCGTCCCAGGTAACGTGTATGTACTCACCGTGGTGGTTGAGCAGCGCAAGCAAGTATTCTCTGACTGGCGATTGGGACGTCTTGTGGTGCAGCAGTTCAGGTCAGCAGAAGAATGCGGCATGGTTCACTCCTTGGCCTGGGTGGTCATGCCAGACCACTTCCACTGGATGATTGAGCTGCAAAAAGGCTCGTTGCCCGATCTCATGTGCCGAGTGAAGTCTCGCAGTAGCCAGACGCTAAAGCGCAGGACGCACCATAACGGTCGTCTTTGGCAAAGAGGCTATTACGACCGAGCGCTTCGAAGTGAGGACGACTTTAAAAAGGCAGCCCGTTACATTGTCGCCAACCCTCTGCGAGCCAGATTGGTAACGCGGATTGGAGACTATCCTCTTTGGGATGCCATATGGTTTTAGCGCTTGTGCGCCTTATCGCAGCCTTCGGCGCGGAGTACCCAGCTCCTTGCAGGAGCAATAACGGCTAACCGTGAGCTGCAATCATTGTTTTGGGTTCTGGTCGAGGGCGGGGTTTGTTTTACTGCTGCTGCCCAACCAAACGTTGACACTTTCGACGCTTTCACTGGACTGCTTGCCGGCCCAACGGTTGAGGATGAACAGGTTGGTGATGAAGTCATACTGGGCTTTGAGCAAATCGCGACGTGCCTTGAATTCATTCTGTACGCTGGTCAGGACGTCCACGGCGTTCACCACTCCATAGGTAAATGCTTTTTGCGAGGCGATGCTCGATTGTTCGGCCGACGCCAGGGCGTTGCGGTCGGCACGTATTTTTTCGACGCTTGAATCAGCGGTCAAATACGCATTGGTTATCTCTTTTACGATCTGCCGACGCGTTGCTTCTAGTTGCTGTTCAGCAGAGACCTGATCCTGATAAAGCCCGCTGACTCTCGCCGACGTTGACCCGCCACTGTAGATGGGCACTGACAACTGTAGGCCGGCGACATAACTGTCCGTTTTTGGGGCCAGGCTGTTGTTATAGCCTTCGGTCGTGTTTTGCGCGCTCAGGTTCACGCCGAGTGTTGGATAGTGCCCGGCCTTACCTCCGCGCACGGCTGCCTCCGCAGCCTCGACCGCGCTTTGATTGGCTTTGAGCGTGGGGTTTTCAGCCATGCCCAAGGTGACCCAACGCTCAAGACTTTCAGTGGATACCTGCAATTCCACGTCACTGCGGATGCGGCTGAGTTTTTCCGTGACCGGACGACCGACAATTTCCGACAGTGCCGCCCGGCTTAAGCTGACCTGATTACGGGCACCTACTTCCTGGGCGGCCAGGGAATCAACACGCGCCTTGAGGTCGAGCACGTCAGTGATCATCGCGAGTTGTTTCTGGTACAGGGCGTTGACCCGATCGAGGTTTTTTTGAGTCGCACGGCGCTCGGCCTGGACCAACTCAAGCTCATCATCGTCTGCCAGGGAGGTGAAGTAGCGCTGCGCCAGATCGACGGCCGCTTCAGTCTGAGCTTCTTCTGATTCAGAGACGGATTGTTTCGCCAGGCTTTTGTATCTCTGGAAGTTCTCCCACACGGCCTTGTTGTAGATGACCTGGCTCAAACTCACGCTGTAGTTTTCGCTATTGTAAATCTGGTCAATCTGCGCACTGGTTTGCTTGATACGGTTGGCACCCGCGTTCGCGGTCACTTGTGGCAATAAAGAACCGAACGCTTCGCGTTGATGCTCTTTGCCCGCCTCAGTCCGGGCGTAGGCCGCCAGCACACGAGGGTCCTCCAGGCGCGACTCACGATAAAGCTGCATCAAGTCAGTTGAGTAATCTTTCGCGCTGACACTTGAGGTCGGCAGTTTCAGGGTGGAGGGTTCAGCGGTTTTCGGCTCGGCGGCATGCACCTGCAGCGCCAGCACCCCCAACATCACACATGGAAGCAGGCGCACGGTCATTCCTCAATCATCGATTCTGAAATAGCATTACGTGCCGGTTGCATCAGGTATTGCAGCATCGTGCGTTTACCTGTGTTGATCAGCGCGTCCGCTGGCATACCCGGGACCAGTTTGTGATCCCCCAGTTTCTTCTCACCCGCTTCGGTCAAACGAAGCCGAGCCAAGTAATACGGCTGCCCGGTTCGCTCATCGGTCAGGCGGTCGGCAGACACTTTGGTGACGATACCTTCGATATCCGGAGTCGTTGCACTGTTAAAGGCGCTAAAGCGAATTTGAGCCAATTTGCCAACGCCGATGCGATCAATGTCGACAGGCGCCACATGGGCCTCCACGATCAGATCAGAGACGGACGGCACTATATCGAGAAGCGCCGTAGCGGCCCGTACAACGCCACCTATGGTGTGGACAGTCATGCCGATGACCATGCCATTATCCGGTGCCCTGATGACAATACGACTCAGCCGATCCTCAAGTGCGGCATCCCGTTCTTGCAGGTCATAGGCCTTGGTCTGGACTTCAGCCAATTGCTTGACCACGTCCGAATTGAAGTCCTTGCTGATTTGCACAAGTTGTAGCTGTGTTTCATTGATCTGCAGGCGCGTCTTTATGATTGAAGAGCGGTGGTCCGCCACTTCTGATTTAAGCATGTCGAGTTTGCGTTCTTGTTCGAGCAGACGCTGTTTATCGATGAACCCTTGAGACAACAGTTCGTTCAACTCACCGATTTCGCCGCTGTAGGATTTCCCCAGATTGTCCTTGGTACCGATCATGTCGTCGGTGCCCTTGATTTGCTGGTTTAGCTGGCCAATTCGTTCTTGCAGTACTGCAATCTGACCCAGGCGAGCGCCACGGCGCGCATTGAACACTTGGGTTTCCCCATTGCGTGCTTCAGTGCCCCGAACGTTGTTGAGTTCGGCAACTTTGTCAAAGTTGATCGACGCAAGATTGTCGCGCTCAGCGATCAAGCGCGCTTCCATTGCTTTGGCAGCAATAAGCTGGCTGCGGGTCATCTCGTATTCCGCGCGCAATTGGCTGTCATCAAGAATGATGACCGGATCGCCTTTTTTGACGATGTCGCCGTCATGGACCAGCACGTCTTTGACGATGCCACCCTCCAGGTGTTGAACCGTCTTGCGATAGGTTTGTACGGTCACGACCCCTGGCGCATAGGCTGCACTGTCCAGCGGCGCGAAAGCCGCCCAGGTTCCGAATACACCGAAAACCACAAAAATAATGCTGAACCCAAGGCGGCGCGTCTTACGGTCCGAGGTCGGTACATCACTGAAAGTGTCGGGGGCTGTAATGAGAGTATTTCGATTCATCGACATCTTCCTGTCAGACGCTGAGTGGCGCTGCGCCTGAGGCGACCTGGGTTGCGTTTTGTTGGGCTTTTGCTTTCGCGGCAAGCTCGGCCATGACCTGTCCGGTCGGCCCATACATGCTGAGCAGGCCATCATTCATCACCATCAGGCGATCGAGTTGGGACAAGATGTTGGTGCGGTGGGTGATGACAAAAATGGTCGACCCCGTCGCCTTCAGGTAGGTGAGGGCGTAAGACAATGCCCGCTCACCAACCTCATCAAGGTTGGAGTTGGGTTCATCAAGGATGATCAAGCGTGGCGTGCCGTAGATCGCCCGGGCCAGACCAATGCGCTGGCGTTGACCGCCGGACAGGTTGACGCCATCGCTGCCGATGACCGTGTCGTAGCCTCTAGGCAGCAGCAGGATCATTTCATGAACGCCCGCCACTTTCGCCGCCTGAATAACCTTCTCAGCGTCAACGTCGGCGAAGCGAGCGATGTTTTCACTGACGGAGCCTTCGAACAGCTCAATGTCCTGTGGCAGGTAGCCGACGTGCGGCCCCAACTCTGCCTTGTCCCAATTACTGATGTCGGCACCATCAAGGCGCACGACCCCGTGCTGGACTTGCCAGATCCCCAATAACGCACGTGCTAGCGTGGATTTGCCCGATGCGCTAGGGCCAATGACGCCGACGACCGTCCCGGCCTGAACGGTGAAACTGACACCTTTAAGGATGGGCGCTCGGGAACCCGGTGCGCTGACGATAATGTTCTCGACTTGCACATTACCTTCAGGCGGGGGCAAGGACATACGCGCTGGCTCGGAATGCAATTTTTCCAGGATTTCGTTGAGGCGGTTGTACTGCCCACGCGCAGCAATAAAACCTTTCCAACTGCCGATAATCAGGTCGATAGGGGCCAATGCGCGCCCCAGCAGGACTGAACCGGCCATGACCAACCCTTGGCTGATTTCGTGGTTAACCGCCAGATAGGCGCCCAGCCCTAGAACCAATGACTGCACCAGCACGCGGAAAGTCTTGGAAATTGCCGTGATCGCACCGCCATTGTCGCTGGCCGTCGATTGCAGAAGCAGTACTTTTTTCTGACGCATCGACCAGCGATTGATCAGGGTATTGAGCATGCCCATGGATTCAATGACTTCGGCATTGCGCAAGTTTTTGGTGGTGTAGAGGCTGGCAGCGGTATTTTCTTTATTGGCGTTCGACAGAGGCTTGACGGTCGCCTTCTCATTGGCGAAGGCCAGACAGATCAGAACAATCGCGCAACCCACGGCCATCCACCCATACCACGGGTGGAACATGAACATGACCGCGACATAAATAGGCAACCAGGGCGCATCAAAGAATGCGAATACGCCGTTGCCCGTCATAAATTGACGCAGGTTGGTCAGGTCACTCAGAGGCTGCGCCGAAGCGTTCATGCCGCCAGTGGCCAGTGCCTGTTGAAAACTGGCCCTGTAGACATGGCGACTCAGGGTCACGTCCAGTTTGTTGCTGACACGGACCATGATGCGTGAACGGATCCACTCCAGCAGTCCCGTAGTGACCATCAGTATGACCATGATAATGGTCAGCATGGTCAACGTGGATAGACTGCCGCTGGTGACTACTCGACCGTAAACCTGAAGCATATAAAAGGTAGGGACCAGCATCAGGGCGTTAACAAACAAACTGAAAACACCGACTGATATGAAACTGCTTTTACAAGCTTTTAGTGCAGCCTGCAAGCTGTTTTCATGTGCGTTGCGCATAATTTCCGAGCTGCCACAGGTATATAAAAAAAGTGCAAAAGTGTATCACTCGATTAACGCACAAGACATGGGGAGAGCTTTTAATAGTGGCAGATCGACGTCTTTTTTACGTGGGGGATTTTCCCCCGTTTTTACATGGTTTTTCGGTAAGCCACAGACCTGCTTCTGGCCGCCAGGCCGTAGGAGTGAATTTATTCGCGATCGGCCGCGCAGCGGTCGCGGTGCTTGTCCTTGCCAAAACAAGTCCTTAGTTCAAAAAAGATTGAACGAAATACCCTGCCACGCGCACCGAACCGCTTTTTTATTCAATGCTTACGAGCGGCGCCCCAGCAGCAAGCCCACGACCAGGCCCAGTCCCGCGGAGAGGGCGACGGTTTGCCATGGGTGACCACCAATATAGTGTTCGGTGGCGTCGACCACGGGTTGGGTGCGTTCACGCACGTTGGAGACCGAATTCAGGGCCTGTTTAAGCTTCAGGCTCAGTTGCGCACGCAAGGTTTCAGCATCGTCGCCCACCAGCGCAGCGCTGTCTCTGAGCAACTTGTCCGATTCCTCGATCAGCGCCTGCAACTCACTGAATGCCTGATCCTTGATTTGCTCGGCAGCGTTTTGGACAGGGGTTTTACGAGCCATGATGTCTTCCTTTCAATTGACAACGAGAGTGAGCAATGGAGTCTCCGTCGAGCGGAAAAGTTGCAGTCTTTTTTGCTTTCATCGGCTAAGTCGGCAAACATTACCGGGTAAGAAACCTCCTACGGCAGTGTAAGATACAGTCGATTTTAGCCACAGGTGACCCTCATGAGTTTCAACCTGGCCAACCGGCCCGTTGCTGAGCGCTCAGCGCTTGAAGATGAAAAATCCAGACTGTTCGATCTCTGGCAGAGCAACCTGGGCAAGGCCAAGAGCGATGCTGCCCGGCTGGTGGGTGAAAAAGCCAAGCGCAAAGGTAAATGGGCCGAATGGGTTCGTTCGGAGCTCGACGTCATGTCCCCGCCCGAATACGCCAACATGGTGCGTAGCGAAGTGAATCGGTTGATGGCGGCCTTCAAGTAAGTCCCCGACGGTCAGCTCTCAAAACAGTTCGGCGATTGCATCCTTGACCTTTGTCACTGCCGGGTGGGCAGACCGACCGCTACCGAGCGGCCCTCGAAATTGTTCCGTGTGGGGTCGACCATCGCCAGGCTCTTTGTCGGCATTTGTTCAGCGCATCGGTGACCACTGGCATCAATTGATTGGCGCGCAATGTCGGTGCCAGCCCCACACGGCCATAAATACTGGAGTTTTGTCTCTCGGATTTTCTGTAAACAAGGCCCCTGAAATCAGCAAGCGAACTCGTTGGTAGGCTCACACTTTCGCTGTGCAGCCTTGATGCGATGGTCCTGCGGGGACATGCCATAACTGCGGCTGAACGAGCGGGTAAAGTCCGAGGCGCTTTTGAAACCCAGGCTGTAAGCGATTTCAATAACCTGCCGATCGGGATATCGCACCAACTCGTCTGCGGCTTCACGCAGTCGGCAATTACGGATGTAGCGGCCCAATCCGCCCTCATGCTGGAAAAGCCGATACAGCGTATGGCGCTGCAATTGTACCGCCGCCAGAACGCTCTCCGGTGTCAACCAGGGTTGATACAGGTTGTTTTGCACATAGCGTCTGGCTTTGTCGAACATTGCGCTACGCGCCGCCGCCCGGACGTTACCCCCCAGTTTGGCCTGTTTGGCAAATGCGCCGAGCATTAACTGAATGCTGGTATCGAACGCTGTCGTTGCTTGATTCGGACTCATGTTTGGCAGACTTTTCGAGAGTGCCGCGACATGCTCGATCATCAGTTGGGTAAGCGGGGTCGTGTTGGCGAAGACGCGACCGTGGATCGACTCTGCGTGTGGTAGCGCGGCGTCTACTATCGATCGCGGTACAAAGAATGCCAGTACCCGACAATGACTTCGGTGCATTCTTATCGGTTGGTTCATGTCCATGGCGACGATACTGGCCTGCGCGGGGTTGCGGCTTTCAATACCCCTGCCCTGAATGGAATCAATGCCGCCCTCGGTGAACACTTGAAAAACGTAATCCCGGACGCTGTCCGTCGAGATGCGTGCGACCGAGCGATCAAGCAGCAAGGCGTCGCTCGAGCAATCGGTGAACAGTCGAGCTCCTAACGTATAACGGTCGATAGAGCCGTAAAAAGGTGATTCGACTGCCTTGGATGAGGGCAATACGTCAATGATGTGCCCGACTCGACGGCGCCAGGCCAAAAACTGATTGGGGACTGGCTCCGTGCTTACATCGAAGCGATCGGGAGCCTGGCTGGCACCCAATGGGGGTTGAGGCGATTGAGTTGGCGCGGGACTGTTCATAACTTCACTGCTGACCATTAGATCAAGGTTGACATCGATAACCGGACCGCAATGGCGTCCACTGAATGTAGGCCGACGTTTCATGCAGGCAGCCATTATCGCTGTACGGCCCTGTGCGTATCTGCTTTTTTCAGCGTAATGAAGATTTTTTCGCTTTCGCTACAAGAACCCAGCGCTGCTTATACGGCATAGGGGATACCGCGGAGGCTTAAAATAGTTCAAAAACTGCAACGCACGGTCAAGTCGTACAAAAAAAAACTGATAGATTTCCAACAGGTTCACGTTTTAAAACGTGATCCTCTTATATGGGGTTGTCAGGTGCTTTTTGCACTAAATAAGGGTGAAAATCTTTTTTTGCTCAGCAGTGGCGTCTTTTGTTAAAGGCTCGGTGCAGATCAATTCAGGTGTTCACCTGATGTTGTCAGCGGTGGTGTCAGCGCATTCTTGTCCAGGGTTTAGTCGACGGCCATAGCACGCTCTTAATGGGGTGCTGGGTCGAGTGGGTTGAAATTTAGTTGATTAACGAGTCATTGGAAATTACGCCTTAAGTACAGTAATGATCGGAGCATCGACAGCAAAATCTTTTTGCGGGCATGACGGTGTATTAAGCGGCATATCGATGTAGCAGGAATGACGGATGAGTTGTCTCGATCAGGAGTTGGGTTCGTTTGCGATCAGCGTGGCCAGTCCGGCTGGCGCCAATCCTCGAGAAGGCGCTGCCTTTTCGCTAGCGCAAATTGAAGTTGAAAAGCTGACCAATATTTATGCCGAATCCGGAGTGGACTGGCAGAAAGTGGCTGGCACCTGCGCAAAAGTTCTTCGCGAGGAAGGCAAGGATTTCAATGCCGCGGTCTGGTTGTTGTGCGCCTGGACCACGCTCAACGGTATATCTGGCCTTGCGACCGGGGTTCACGTATTGCGCGAAATGATCGAGCAGTACTGGGACACGTTGACGCCACCACCAGCTCGATTGCGTGCTCGGCGTAACCAGGCCGAATGGATGCTCGAATGGCTCACGGCGAAGGTCGAAGAAAGTTTCGAACCGGTGCCTGGCGATCAGTTGGCTGTCTTGCTCGAAGACTGGGACGCCATCGATAGTTTTTGGCGCGACAAGGACGCTGACGGTCCGAGTTTCTTTGCGTTGCGTCGACGCTTGTCACAACTGCCCGTGCAGGCCAGTGCCGAGCCAGCATTTGCTGCGCCTGAGCCGGTTCAGCCTGTCGAGTCTGTCGCAGCAGCAGTACCGGTTTCGCAGTCCCCCTCGGTACCCGGCAAGGCACCGCCAATGCTTGCTCCGGTCCATGTATTGGACAGCTTTGAAAGCGATGAGGCGATTGAGAATGCAGTAAACGGTGCGTTTGCGTCGTTATCGCCGCTGGTTGCGTTTTGTCTCGACTCTCGTCCGACGTTGCCATTGTTGTTTCGCCTGAACCGACAGTTGGCCTGGACTACCCTGCAGCAAGCTCCCCCTGCGCAAGGCAATACCACGCGTCTTCCGCCACCTTCGGAAGCCGAACTCCAAAGCTTCAGCCGTTTGCAGAGCGCTGGCGAGCCGCTGGACATTGTGCGGTTTTGCGAAGGCCGGCTGAACACGTATCCATTTTGGCTGGACCTTAATCGAGCCAGCCATGCAGCGCTTTCACGACTCGGCTCAGGCTCCTTGGCCGGGCTTGCGAGCCTTTCTCTGGAGACTCGCCATTTTCTGGCACGCCTGCCGTCGCTGGTCGAACTCACTTTCGCCGACGGCCAGCCGTTCGCCGATGGCGCAACGCGTAGCTGGCTCGAAGGGTTGGCCCCGGTGGTCAGCGCTGGGGCCGGGGATGCTGTGCAAACGCTGATTGATGATGCAGGGCGAGAAGCCGCTGACGGACGCCTGAGCGATGCGCTGGCCAGCCTGCAAGCGAGCCTGCGCGAGGCAGGCAGTGGTCGCGACCGGTTCCGTTTGCGCCGTGCGCAATGCGAATTGCTGCACCGTTTCGAGCCCCGCGCCCAGTTGCGAGTGGCCCTGGATGTATTGCTGCAAGAAGCAACGGAGCAGGGGTTGGATCGTTGGGAGCCGGATCTGGTTCGGCCTTTATTGGAACTGGCTTTGGTTCATGAGGATGGCGGTTCAAAAACGGCATGGGCGCAGCAGTTGGCCGCCATGGATTTGCCCGCTTTCTGGCGTCTGGCCAGTCCACAGGCAAATTGAGTTCAGCAATACGCAATACCTGACAGACACACACATATATCAATGCCATGGGTTTTATAACGGCTGCGTTGAGCGAGCCCGCTAAACAGGAGTGAGATTAAATGGCTAGTGAAGGTTCAGTCGCGCCTAAAGAACGCGTCAACATTGTTTACAGCTCCGACACCGGTGGCGCCCAAGAGCAGGTCGAGCTGCCTCTGAAGCAACTGGTCATCGGTGACTTCACCTTGCGTGAAGACGACACGCCAGTTGAAGACCTCAAGCCGATCCGCGTCGACAAAGACAACTTCACCGATGTGCTCAAGGGGCAAAATCTGAGCCTGCAGTTGGCGGTGCCCAATCGTCTGGCGGAGAACGCGCCGGAAGACGAGCAGATTCCTGTGTCGCTGACCTTCCAGTCTATTCGCGACTTCGAACCCGATGCCATCGTTGCCCAGGTTCCTGAGCTGCAGCAGCTGATTGCCCTGCGTGACTCGCTCAAGGCGCTCAAAGGCCCAATGGGCAACCTGCCGGAATTTCGCAAGCAACTTCAGGCTCTGATGAACGATGACGGTGCCCGCGAGCGCCTGCTCTCGGAACTCGGCGTAAAGGACAAGGAATAACCCATGAGTGAAGAAAAAAGTCAGGCCGCGAGCAGCACTGGTCAAGCGGTCGAGTCTGTTTCGTTGCTGGATCAACTGGTAGAAGCCGCCCGTGTCAAACCGGGCGATGAAGCCTATGCCGTTACCCGTCAGGGGCTCGAAGCTTTCGTCACCGAGTTGCTCGAACCTGCAAGGCAGACCGAGAAAGTCAGCGCCGGTCTGATCGACGACATGATTGCCACACTGGACGCCAAGCTTTGCCGTCAGGTCGATGCCATCATTCACAACGAAAAGTTTCAGAAGCTTGAGTCTTCATGGCGCTCGCTGAAGTTCCTGGTCGACCGTACGGATTTCCGTGAGAACAACAAGCTGGAGATTCTCAGCGTCTCCAAGGAAAAGTTGCTCGAAGATTTCGAAGACGCTCCTGAAATCACCCGCTCGGGTCTGTATAAGGCGGTGTACACCGCTGAGTTTGGCCAGTTCGGTGGTCAGCCGTTCGGCTCCATCATTGGTAACTACGAGTTCAATCCCGGCGCGCAGGACATGAAGCTCCTGCAATCGGTTGCCTCCATTTCGGCCATGTCCCACACGCCTTTCATTGCCTCGGCTGGCCCACAGTTCTTTGGCATCGACAGCTTTGCGGATTTGCCCAATCTGAAGGATCTGCAAGCGGTCTTTGAAGGCCCGCAGTTCACCAAGTGGAACGCGTTCCGCGAAAGCGATGATGCCCGTTTTGTCGGTCTGACCTTGCCGCACTTTTTGCTGCGCACGCCTTACGGCGAGGACACTGTTCCGGCCAAGACCTTCCGCTACAACGAAAGCGTAAGCGGCGGTAACAAGGATTTCCTGTGGGGCAACGCCGCGTTTGCGTTTGCCAGCCGCTTGTCTGACAGCTTTGCCCAGTACCGTTGGTGCGCCAACGTGATCGGTCCGCAGGGCGGGGGTACGGTCGGCGACTTGCCGATCTACAACTACGAAGCCATGGGTGAAACCCAGACCAAGATTCCGACTGAAGTGCTTATCTCCGAGCGCCGCGAGTTCGAGCTGGCCGAGCAAGGTTTCATCGCGCTGACCATGCGCAAGAACACGGATAACGCGGCGTTCTTTTCCGCCAACTCGTGCCAGAAGCCCAAGTATTTCGGCAACGACAAAGAGGGTAAGGAAGCAGAACTCAACTACAAGCTCGGCACCCAGCTGCCATACATCTTTGTGGTCAGTCGCCTGGCGCACTACATCAAGGTCATTCAGCGCGAAAACATCGGCACATGGAAAGAGCGTGGCGACCTGGAGTCTGAACTCAACACCTGGATTCGCCAGTACGTGGCCGACATGGATAACCCGGCAGCCGGTGTGCGCAGCCGCCGTCCATTGCGTCAGGCCGACATTACCGTCAGTGACGTTGACGGCGATCCAGGCTGGTACCGCGTAGGTTTGAAGGTTCGCCCGCACTTCAAGTACATGGGCGCTTCTTTCACGCTGTCGCTGGTTGGCAAGCTCGACAAGAGCTGATTTGGCAGAGCGAACGAATAACTTAAATGTCGTTCGTTCAGGTGTTCACCCGAGGGTCATCGCCTCGGGGGTTCCATAAGATGGATTCAACGCAACGACACAGGGCTACACGTTCTGATCGGTGCCTGAAAACTAACTGATTAAACCCGGAGTACACGTTATGCCAATGCCATGCTACCTGAGTATCGAAGGACAGAACCAAGGCAAGATCGAAGGTTCAAGCAGTGTTACCGGCCACGTAGGGATGATCCTCGTACAAGCCGTTGAACACCTGATCGATATTCCCAAGAACCCGCAGACCGGCTTGCCAGCAGGCAAGCGTGTTCACCAAGGCATGACCCTGACCAAGGAGATCGATAAGGCTTCGCCAAAGTTGCTGCAAGCCTTGACCTCCGGTGAACAACTCAAGTCCGTTGTGCTTGAGTTCTATCGCATCTCGCCCAAAGGCACTGAAGAAAAGTACTACACCATCACCCTGAGCAACGCGGTGCTTGTTTCGGCCCGTACCTGGGTGCCAAACGTATTGAGCCCTGAGTTCAAGCAAATGGGTCATATGGAAGACATTGGCATCACCTACGAAAAAATTGTCTGGACCTGGGTGCCGGACGGCATCGAAGCCGAAGACTCATGGTTGGCGCCAAAAGCGTAAGCAACGCTTGAGTCATTCTTCACCGCCCTGATTCAGGGCGGTGTTCTTTCAATTTCAGAAGGTACACGGCGTTGAGAGAAAAACGATTGCTGGAACGCATCACAGGCTTGCAGGTCGAGTCCGGCCGCACACACCTGACCCAGGCGGAAGTGCTTACGCAGTCAATCGTTCAGCACCTGCAACGCATCTTGAATACCCGGCGCGGCAGCGTGCCAATCGACGCCGATTTTGGCGTACCCGATTTCACCAATCTGGCCGGTTCGTTTGCGACCGGCGAGACCACGCAAATAATTGAGAACATGACTCGCATGATCGCCCGCTATGAGCCTCGGTTGAAGTCCCCGCGCATTCTGGTCGCTGAAGGCGCTCAGGAAGTGCTGTCGCTGAGCTTTAGTCTTGAAGGCCTGGTGGCCATCGATGACCGGGACATTCCCATCCATCTGGCAACGCGCGTGTCTTCAGACGGCCGCGTTTCCCTGGCGATGCACTAAGTCATGCTCAACAGCCATTATCAAAGTGAACTCAACCACCTGCGCCGCCTGGCCGATGAGTTTGCCCGTAGCAACCCGGCCCTGGCACCGCTGCTGGGTGTGGACTCGGCAAATGACCCCGATGTCGAGCGCTTGCTCGAAGGCGTGGCATTTCTCACCGGGATGGTTCGCCAACGGCTGGATGACGAGTTTCCCGAGTTCATCCAAGAGTTGGCGCAGCTGCTGTACCCACATTATCTGCAGCCATTGCCTTGCCTGACACTGCTTCAATTCCAGCCTCGCGGGGCGTTGCAACAAGCCACGCGTATCGATGCCGGGTGCGAAGTCGCCTCGGTACCTGTCGATGGGCAGCGGGTGCGCTTTCGCAGCACTGCGGCGGTAGACCTCGAACCGCTGCAACTGATCGGTACACGCTGGGATGGCGGTGCGGGTGAAGAACGCAGTCTGGTCCTGGATTTTTCTTTTACCACCGCAGATCCAGATGATTGGCAAGCTGACAGCCTGCGCTTCTATCTAGGCGATGGCCTGGTGGATGGCTGCAAGTTGCTACGTCTGCTGCAGCTCAACCTGCGTGAGATCCGTATCTGTGCGCAAGGGCAGCCCATGACGTTGCTGCCAGCCAGGCATTTGCGTGGCCTGGGGTTCGATGCGAGCAATACTTTGCTGCCTTTTCCCGACACCGCTCACCCTGCTTATCGCTGCCTGCAGGAGTACTTCGCGCTGCCCGAGAAGTTTCTTTTTGTCGAGCTTTCCGGCTTCAAACAGTGGCGTGTCAGGGGCAAGAATGGTCGATTCAGTGTGCGTCTGATGTTCGAGAACTTGCCGGACTGGGCGCCAAATCTGTCCGCCAACAGTTTCATGATGGGGGTCACCCCGGCGATCAACCTGTTCGCTCAGGAAGCGCACCCGTTGCGCATCGACCACAAGCAAGTCGACTACCGCATCCAGCCCGCCGATCATGGCCAGCGCATGAGCATGCGAATTCATTCGGTCCTCAAGGTCAGTGCTTACTCTGCCGCAGGGGGCGAGCGGCAGTTGGAGCCGTTCAATACGTTCTCGCAGCGCGACACCTACAACTTGCGAATCCGACAGTCGACTATCGACGCTCACGGCTATGACCATTATTTGAGCCTGCCCTACCGCGAAGGCAAAGTGCCTGGCGAGATGACGCTGTCCATCGGCTTGTTGTGCACCAATGGCAAGTTGCCGGAAAGCCTGCGTCTGGGTGATTTGAATCAGCCCACCGACAACACGCCACCCAGGGTCGAATTCAAGAGCATTCGCGGTATTACTCCGTGCCAGCCTCCAAAGTTCGACGACAAACTGCTGTGGCGCATGCTCTCGCAGCTCAATGCCAATCACTTTCGCCTGGCTGATCGCGACTACCTGCGAGGTTTGCTGTCGCTCTACCTGCCCAGCGTCGGCGAAGGCGCCCAGGACGCCAACGAGCGGCGAATCGATGCCATCGAAAACGTCACGGTCACCCATGAGCGACGTTTCATTCGCGGGCTGCCGATCGAAGGCAGCGCGGTCCGGGTCGAGTGTCGGGGTGACCATTTCCTGAGTCCCGGCAATTTCTACATGTTCGGTTGCGTGCTCGATGAATTTTTCGCCGGCTGTACAGCTATTAACAGCTTTACCGCTTTCACGCTGTTCGACAGCGTCAACCATGAGACCTTGAAATGGCCAGCGAAGATCGGGCACCAACGCCTGCTGTGATCGATCCGCTGCTCGATGACGGCGGCGATTATGGTTTTTTTCAGGCCTTGCGCCTGTTGCGATTACGTTTCCCGAACGAAAAAGACTTCGTCGAGAACGTGCGGGTCCGGCCACGGCTAGGGCTTGGATTTCCCCAACGGGATATCGAGCGGATCGAGCAAGGTGAAGACGGCCGCTATCGGATCGAGGCCAACTTTTTTGGTCTGTACGGCGTCACTTCGCCGTTGCCGACGTTTTACACCGAAGACCTGATCGACGAGCAACTGCTGGGCCATTCAGCGGGGCGAGACTTTCTCGACATCCTGCATGCCGCGCTCTACCCACTGCTGTTTCGGGCCTGGGAAAAGCACCGGATCTGGATCGATATTACCGAGCGACGGGACGTCAAGAGCCTGCGCCAGCTACAGGCATTGATCGGCATTGCGGATGCGCGTCCCGAGCAAAGGGATCAATCCGTCGATTTGCTGCGTTATGCCGGTTTATTCAACCAGCACCCGCGCTCGGCCCTTGGTCTGCAGCAGTTGGTCAAGGCGGTGCTCAATGATGTGCCGGTGGAAGTGGTGCCCTGTGTCGAGACACGTCTGCGGATCGACCGTCCAGCGCGCACTTACCTGGGAATGCAGTGCGGTGTGTTAGGCGAAAACAGCCTGCTCGGTCGAGAGGTCATGGACCGCAGTGGCACGCTGGATATCCGCCTGGATTCACTGAGTGCCGAGCGTTTTCACGGGTTGTTGCCAGGGCAAGCGCTCTATCAAAAGCTCGAACGGTTGGTGGCGTTGTACCTGCAGACGCCGCTACGCAGCCGATTGGTCATGCGCCTTGCGGCAGATGAGCAGCAATGCGCTTCGCTGGGGGGCGGCTGGCAGCGGCTGGGCCTCGATACCTGGCTCGGCGACGGTGACACACAGGACGACGTTGTATTCATGCTTACGGCCGAACACGGACCAATGCTCGAAGAGAGGGCTCGATAGATGATTCAGGTAGAACTTAAACCACTGTTCGCACGGCTTAACGTTTATAGCACCAAGGCCCTGGAGAACGCTGCCGGTGTCACCTTGGCTCGCACTCATTACGAGATTTCTCTGGAGCATTGGTTGCGCCAGTTGCTGGAAGACCCCAACGGCGACGTGACGCGCATCCTCACTCGCTTCGATATCGATCCCCTGCTCCTGCGAGCGCAACTGGACGACGGTCTGGCGCAACTGAAGAACGGTAATCCGGGCCGTCCTGTGTTCGCCAGCCTGCTCACCGAATGGATTCAGGAAGCCTGGCTGATCGCCTCACTGGTACTCGGTACCGGTCGCATCCGAGGCGGCTCGCTGTTGTTGGCACTGGTTTCCCGCCTGGGTTACTACACCGCGGGCACCCGTTACGGCGAAATGCTCAAGCCAATCTCCAGGGATGCGCTGACCGCCGAGTTCGCCCACCTGCTGGGCGGATCCAGCGAAGGTCCGCTGGACAGCCTGCAAACCGGCCTGGGGTCTTCTTCGGTCGCCAGTGCGGGCGGTATCGCGCCCGCCGCTGAAGACAATATCGGTCGCTTTTGCGAAGACCTTACCGCCAAGGCAGCGGCGGGGCGCATCGACCCGATTTTCGGCCGCGATGATGAGATTCGTCAGATGATCGACATCCTCGCTCGACGCCGTAAAAACAACCCCATCGCCGTGGGCGAACCCGGTGTGGGCAAGTCCGCCGTGGTGGAAGGCCTGGCGTTATTGATCAGCCAGAGCGAAGTACCGGACTTTCTTAAAAACACCCGCCTGCTGAGCCTCGATCTGGGTGCGCTGGAGGCGGGCGCCAGCGTCAAGGGCGAGTTCGAAAACCGCCTGCGTGGCGTCATCGAAGAGATTAAGGCATCTACCACGCCGGTGATCCTGTTCATCGACGAAGCACACATGCTGATCGGTGCTGGCGGCGCGGCAGGTGGCTCCGATGCGGCCAACCTGCTCAAACCTGCTCTGGCCCGCGGAGAGCTGCGGACCATCGCCGCCACGACTTGGTCGGAATACAAGAAGTACTTCGAGAAAGACCCGGCGCTGGCTCGCCGCTTCCAACTGGTCAAACTGGACGAGCCAAGTGTCAAAACCGCTGTGCTGATCTTGCGTGGTCTCAAGGGTCATTACGAAAAAGTCCACGGTGTTAGCGTGCGTGATGACGCTATCGTTGCCGCCGCCGAATTGTCGGATCGCTACATCACCGGGCGCTTGCTGCCGGACAAGGCCGTGGACTTGCTCGACACCGCCAGTGCCCGGGTACGGATCGGCCTGGGCATCAAGCCTGCGGAGTTGGAGCGGATGGAGCGGCAGTTGTCCGGTCTGGCTCGCGAGCTGAGCGCACTGGAGCGCGACCGCGCTAACGGTTTTCCTGTGGAAGACCAGCGTTTGGCAGATATCGCCGACGAGCAGGCTGACATTGACGACAGTCGTGCTGTGCTGGAAGCCCGCTGGCTGGCCGAGCGTGATGCCGCAGTACGCGTCCTTGAAGCCCGCAAGCAACTGACGCTGAAAGAAGAGGATCTACCGACACCGGCTGAGGGCGAAGTTGCTCAGGTACTGGCATCGCTGGACAAACGCCAAGCCGAGCTGGATCAGGCCCGCGAGGCGCTGGCTGCGCTGCAAGGTGACGAGCCGCTGCTGTTCACCGAAGTCAATCCGGATGCGATTGCCAAGGTCGTCTCCGACTGGACCGGCGTGCCGCTGGGCAAAGTGCTGCGCGACGCTGCAGGTGGTGTGCTGGCCTTGGCCGATAACATCAAGACGCGCATTCGCGGTCAGGACACGGCAGTCGAGCAAATCGCGGAAATCCTCAAGGCCGCGCAATCCGGCCTGCGCGATCCACAACAGCCGTTGGGTGTGTTCCTACTGGTCGGTCCATCGGGTGTCGGCAAGACCGAAACCGCCTTGGCCGTGGCCGAACACTTGTTCGGCGGCGAGCAGGCGATGATCTCGGTAAACATGAGCGAGTACCAAGAGAAGCACACCGTCAGCCGTCTGGTGGGCTCGCCTGCCGGTTATGTCGGTTTCGGCGAAGGCGGCATGTTGACCGAGGCGGTGCGCAAGCGCCCGTATTCGGTGGTGCTGCTCGATGAAGTGGAGAAAGCCCACCTGGACGTGGTAAACATTTTCTATCAGGTCTTCGACAAGGGCAGCCTGTCCGACGGTGAAGGTCGGCAGATCGACTTCTCCAACACGGTGGTGCTGCTGACCAGCAACCTGGCCACCGAAGAAATCCAGAACCTGTGCGTCGACGGTCGTCCCGATCCAGACACCCTGGCGGAAAAAATCCGTCCGACCCTGTCCCGCCATTTCAAACCTGCGTTGTTGGCGCGCATGACCATCGTGCCGTTCTTCACGTTGGGCAGCGAGCAACTGGCAGGCATCGTGCGCCTCAAGCTGGGCCGGCTCAGCGAGCGCCTGCTGGCCTCGTCGAAAGTACGCCTGACGTTTTCGGAGGAGGTCGCCGACGCCATCGCCGCACGCTGCACAGAAGTGGAGAGCGGGGCGCGCAACATCGACTTCATTCTGCGCAAAAGCCTGTCGCCGCGTTTGTCAGACGTGTTGCTAGGGGCGATTGCCGATCAACGTCCGCTGGCCGGGTTGCATGTGGCGGTGGATGGTGGCGGGGAGTGGGTGATCAGCAGCGTTGTGGTCAACGAAAGCGGGTCTTCGGATCTGGCCGCTGAACCGCTGGAAGAGTTGGTCTAAGCCATGAACTATCTAACGTCCCGACAGCCTTGTGTGCAGCCAACTGTGGACCCTGCAGTGACTGTGTCGAACCTTAGGGAGGCTCGTCGTCATGCGCCTTGATTACGGTGATGCCAGCCTGTTATTGGTCGCTCGGGATCGTCTGGAACATAGTCCCAGCATGGTGGTGACTGTGGGGCTGTTGTACGAAGCTGATCAAACTATTGTCACGGCTGATCAGGCACAGCCATGGCTGGCCGAGCGCTTCGCCAAACAGCCGTTCGATCGTGGCTTGAAAAAAAGCCATGGCACCTTTGCCGTTCACGGCAGCGCCTATCCTTTGAATACAGCGCAACAGGCAGGCATGGCGGTGCGGGTCAACGTAGGTTCGCTGAGCAAGACCCTGCACGTGCAGCCTCCCCGCCAGTGGCGTAAAGGTTTGCTGGGTTGGAGTCCCGTTGTCGGTGGTGCGCTGACAGTCGTTCCGCTGGACTTGCAGCATGCCTATGGAGGTGCCGACAGCCCGGATAACCCTCAAGGGATCGGCTACACGACTAATCCGGACGCCGCCGAAGGCCTTGCCTTGCCCCAGGTCGAAAGCCCGCACATGCCCTTGCGTGCGCCGGGTGAAACTGCGCATCTAGCCAGCTTGCTGCCGCTGTTGCCTCAGTCTCGGGAGCGCCGGGCTTTTTTCGGTACCTGCGATGATGCCTGGACACGTCAGCGTGCGCCTTTTGCTCCGCTGGACACAGACCCACGCTGGTTTGACGAAGTCGCCCAGGATCAGGCTCAGCCTGGCTATTGGGCAGGGAATGAGGCCTGGTCCGTTGCCGGTATGCATCCTGCGCAGTTGGAGATCACCGGGCGTTTGCCCGGTTTTCGCCCACGGCTGTTCGTCGAGCGCACTTCAGCCGATTCGCAAGCGAAGCCGGCATCGGCGGCCGAGCGAGCGATAGAAGAGGCAAAACTTGAGCTGGACACCGTATGGTTGTTCCCGGATGTCGAGCGGGTGCTGCTGGTCTATCGAACGCAGATCCCAGTGCGGGACATTGATGGTGACGATCTTGCTGCAGTGGCTTTGCGTTGCGAACGTGCAACGGACCCGGGTAAGAGCCGAGATGAGTGGCTTGCCGAGCTCTGGCCGCAGCGTTCCGGTCCTCAAGGCGATGAGCAAGTGCAGCCGGGCGACGCAGCCCTGGCAGATGAGCAGGAAGAAAAACTGTCCCGGTTGAGTGCCGATTTTGAGGCGGATGTTGCTTCGTTCATCGCTGAGCATGAAAAGAACCTGGCCTTGTCCATGGAATTGACGGGCGTCGCGGATCCAATGAGGAACCTGCAAACGGCGCAAGCGATGGAGCGCAGCCTGACGTCTTTAATGCCTAAGCTGCAGGCCACGCTCAACTCCGCGCATCAACTTTTTTCGGATGGGCAGGAGGAATCTGTGCCGTCAGCTCTACGGTCACTGGGGGGCATCCAGACACCCGCCGATGCTGAGGCTTACCGGGCGCAAGTCGAAATGCTTGCGGGGCCGGAACAGATTGAAATCATGCTTGCTGAAAGTGAGGCTGCCATTCAGCAACATGTAGAGGATGTCGCCCGATTGCTGGACCGGGACCCACAAGCCTTGCGTGCCGAGCTTCAAGCTTCGGTGATGCCACCCGATCCGACTATGGTGCAGGCGCAACTCGATACTTTGCTAGGAGAGGCGGATCTGGAGGCCATGGTCGTGGAGCTTGAGGCGACCTTGCAGCAACAGCTCGAGCAAATGGCCAGTGACCTGGGCATGTCTGCACAGGATTTGCTGGCCGAGGCCAAAGCCCATGATCCATTGATACGATTCGGCGGTTTGCTGACCGACGCCCCACTCGCCGAAGGCACTGCCGAGGCGCAGGAAAGAACAGTGCAAATCAGCGAACTTGAGTCGCTGATTGTTGCGATGAAAATCGTTTCACCCCAAGTGGTTTCAGCCGGCATCGCTCCTGACTGGACTCGAGAATTGTTGCAGGCCAGTCATGACAGTAAACAAGTACTCGATGGCGAGTACTTTCTGTCGCTGGATTTTTCCGGACTTGAATTTGGCGCCGCTGTGTTCAAGAACTGCCAATTCCATAAGTGCCAGTTCTTGCGTACATCCTTTATAGGTGCAGACCTGAGCCTTAGCCACTTTATCGACTGCGAGATCAGCGATGCCAACCTGACTGATGCGTGTTTGGACGGCGCTATTTTCGAGCGCTGCTCGATGGACCGGGTGCAGGCGCACGGTGCGGATTTCAATGCAACTTACGCTGAGCAATGCACGCTCGACGGTGCTGACTTTACCGGTGCCAAAGGTCAGGGGACGCAATGGGTCGAGTGCAGTTTTATCGGTGCCCGGTTGCAAGGCGTCAACTGGGCGGGTGGACGTTGGCAGCGCTGTAACCTGAACGGTGCAAATATGGCAGATGCACAACTGAGCAAGACCCAGCTTCGTGCCTGTGAGCTCAATGGTATGGCGTTCAGCAGGGCTGATCTGCAAGGTGCCTCCTGGTCCGAGAGTCAGGGCATCGATATTGATCTGAGTAACGCCCGGCTGCAGCAATGGCAACTCGATCAGGGCTGTCGCCTGCCGTCTGTACGTCTGGACGGTGCCAATCTCAGCAACGCCAGCCTGCAACACGCTTTCCTGAATCGCGCCAGCTTGCGCGGTGCCTGCCTGTCACACGCGTTGGTCCTGGATTGCGATTTGAGCGACAGCGATGGCTATCGCGTGGATGCCCGCCATGCGGACTTCACGGCCACTGATCTCAGTCGCGCCATTTGGACGGGTGCGAATTTGCTGGAGGCTGGATTGCGTAAGGTCAATCTGGCCCAAACCGACCTTCGCGGCAGCAATCTGCATGGAACCGTCACAGAAGGCGTCAAGGGCAAGGGAGCTCTTTTTCACGGAGCGCTGATAACCCGTTGCCGAGTGCTTGAGGACCTGTCTTGTGATTGATTATTTCCTTTTCTGCTTGAGGAACGCCTGATGGCTTATGAGTCGATGCTGTCCCTGGAGCCAACCATGCAAGCAATTGATACACCCCTGTGCAGCTTCGTCAGTACGGCATTTCCGAATGACGGAATTCGAGTATTCGATTGGAAAGGAGAGGAAGCACTTTCCCGGCCTTACCGCTTTGAGGTGCGGTTGGTATCACGCGACTCAACGCTGGATGACGAGGCCATGCTCGGTAAACCCGCGACCCTGGCCATTACTGATGCCCAAGGCCTGCCGCAGGTTTATCACGGCGTGGTCACTGACGTGGAGCAGCTTGATGACAATGGAGAGTATTTTTTCTTTCGCGTGGTTCTGGAGCCGAGAATGGTGCTGTTGCGTCAGTTTCGATTCTCCGAGATTTGGCTCGACAGCAGTCTGGGTAAGATTGTTACGGATGTACTGAGAGAGGTTGGGCTGGTCAACGCCGGACCTGGTCAGTATTCAAGTGACGTTGGCGATTTCGATTTTGATCTGCGTCTTCTCAAAAAAGATCTGGACTTTATGAACGCCAGCTTTACGTGTCAGTTCGAAGAAACCAGCTTCGACTTTCTTTCGCGGTTACTGGAGTACTACGGTGTCTACTACTACTTCGAACAAGGGCCGACTCAGGAAGCCCTGGTGTTATGCAGTGACCGCAGATTGCAAACACCTGCTTTGACCAGGCTTGGTTATCGCCCCTTGAACAGTGGGGTACAGGTCGAGACTACACTGGCAGTTGCCAGGACGTTCAGGCGCAGGATGATCAGCCAGGCCAGTCAAGTGGTGTTGAAGGATTTCTCTGCGACCAATGCACAACTGAAATTACAGGCCACGGCCTCGATCACTGAAGCGAGTGTGCCTGTCAATGACGAAAGGACTGCCGCTGCGGTGACCCGCACCAGCGTGTTCTTCGGTGACTATGGACTGCACGGAGAGCATTTCGGCTCAACGACAGAGGGTGCATGGCTGGCCACGCGTCGTGCTCAGGCGTTGGGTTGCAGAAGCCGTGAGTTCCACGGCAGCGGCCGTGCGACGGGGTTGCGGGCTGGCTATCTGATGGCGTTGAGCGACCATCCGCGAGCCGTGCTCAACACCCAGTATCTGGTTATCGAGGTCCAGCATGAGGGTAGCCAGCCACTACCCTCCCTCGAACACAGTGAGGTGGACAGTACTTTGCAATGCAGTACGCGTTTTGTCGCCTTGCCTGCGGATGTGCAATATAGGACTCCGTGCAGTACGCCGAAACCTAATATCACGGGTGTACTAAGTGCAATTGTCGACGGCGATGCCAGCGGCAAACCGCTACTAAATGAGCATGGTTGTTATAAGGTCATCTTCCCGTTTGTTCGCAGCCAAAAAGAGGTTGCCCGGGGGTCCGCGTGGCTACGCATGGTCACCTTGTCCAGCGGTGCCGGGCATGGCATGCACTTCCCGTTACTCAAAGGCGCCGAGGTATTGGTCTCGTTTCTGGATGGCGACCCGGATCGGCCGATTATTACCGGTACAGTGCCCAACTCGGAAAACCTCAATCGGGTCAATGAGAGCAATGTAACGCAAAGTGGGTTCTCCAGTCCTGGCGGAAGTTATCTGGTCATGGATGACAATAAAATCGGTGCTTTAATGGCATTGGGGTCTCCGGCGGGCAAGACAAATCTGGTGATGGGCGATGGAGCGATCAGCGGTGCCCATTTGACGACACAAGATCATATGGAATTGGCCTCTGACACCTATACGCACTACGTAGGTGATGTTTACCGCTCAAGTATTGGACACAGTACCGATTTCAATACCACCGATTTCCTCAAGGAGGATAAACACATCCGCGATGATGATTTTCAAGGTTTCGCCGGCTTGCCTACCCCAACGGCAGAGCAATTAATTGGTGGATGGGTAAGCTGGGGTGTTGGTGATGGAGCGCCTACAGCAGCGAAAGGCTCTTATACGGCTGACATCACCCGAGCTGATATCCAGTGTACGGTCAGTGTTGGCGGCGGTGATGACAGTAAAAAAAATCAATACACCGATTATGCTACTGTCCTGAATTACAACAAGCGCGGGGCCAAGGCCGACGTTAATGAAGGGAGTGGCTATCGTTACGATCACCATAAGAAAGAACAGTCCACTGCTCACCTAGTTAAAACGACGAGCTATGCCGTTGACACGGTTATTGCGTCAATTGATGCCTCGCAGTTCGGGGTTACGGCGGATATCGGCACTGTTCGAGGCATTAACTCGTTTAAGATAACGGGCAATGATCACACCATTACACTGGACAGTAGTGGCCTCGTCATAAAAACAAAAAACAATGCGCCCATCCTCCTGGACGGTAATGTGGTGGTAGGCGGTTGCCTGTTGGTCAAGGACTCCTTGCAGGTGGAGGGTGACGTCTGCACTCTAAAAAATATAATTGCCGATTTTCTGATAAGTAACGAAGTGCATTGTGAGTCGGCGTATTCCAATACCGGAACACTGGGTTTAATTGCGATGCCGATTCCGGTGCCGACACAATTTGCAAAGTTCAAGAGTGATTACGAAGCTCTGTATGCGGATAAGCGTGGTTTTGTTCAAAAAAATCTCAATACGCTGGCGGCCATCAATAATATAGCCCTGAGTTTGGAAAATATTCTTTTGCAATCCAGCGCGGCTGCGCTGACGAGTCCGGTTAAGCTGCCGTCCGGTGGGATGCAGTTGGTATATACCGCCCAAGATGTAATGAAGAAAGTTCTTCATACGGCCCAGTTGGTAAGAGACGTTGCTAATTTGATGGAAACGAGGACTAAGCGAGCGCTTAGCAAGCTTACCGACAAAACTATTAGCACCCCTATCATCAATCGAGTCGAAGAAGGATTTTCAGAATCTGCAGCGGGTATTTTCGCAGCCGGTGTCCGAGCCGCCGCTTCTACGGTGGCAACCACTCAAGCTATTTTTAATGCGGGATCGGATTGGGATGTTCCAGGTGCCGCTACAGCTGCCAAGGGGTTGAAGGATGTTACTCACGCAGTCAGTTCTTCTGTTACTTCAGCCGGCAAGACCGCTACTTCAGCCGGCAAGACCGCTGCCAGTGTCATGACTTCAGGAGGGAGGGTCTCCAGCACTGGGGATAATCATGGGGGAACCGAAGGCGTTCTGATAGGGGACAAAATATGAGCTCCACTGAATCCATAGCCCTTGTTACCCCATTGCCAGCGGACGCGTTGCACTCGCTTTTGGCTAAAGGCATGCCTTTGCGCGATCTCGTTCTCGCTGGTGGCGATTACCGCAACGTCGATCTGGGGCAGGGGCGATTCGAGCGAGTGGACGCGCGTGGTGCATGGTTTGCCGGGGCGAATTTGAGCTCTAGTCAATGGCGTGGATGTCAGTTGAGCTATGCGGATTTCTCCAACTGTCAGTTCGATGGCGTGATGTTGACCGATTGCACACTTGACCTTGCAAAGTTCAGCGGCGCTAGCCTGAAAGGTGGCCGCTGGCTTCGTGCTCATAGTGTCGCGGTGGATTTCAGCCTCGCTACTCTACGCGGTGTGAGCTTTATCGATACGGGGTTCGATGATCTTGCATTGAGTGACGTGGGCGTATCGCAATGCCAATGGCAAGGCTGCACTTTTCGCGGCTTGCAGGCTCTGGGTGTGCAGTGGCAGCAAGTGCGGATGACCGAGTGCCGTTTCGAAAACCCTGATTTCGGCCAAGCCCGTCTTGAGCAATGCGCCTTCGATGAGTCGACATTTGTGGGGGCTGATTTCAGTGCCGTAAACACAGTGTCCACCTCGTTCTATCGCTGCAAGGGCGATCGAATGAGCTTTGCCCGTGCCCGGCTCAACCAGGCAATTTTCAGCGAGGCGCTATTTCCATCGGCCGACTTCACAGGTGCTTGCCTGGATCGCGCCAATCTCAACAAGGCAGATGTCACGGGCAGCCTATTCAGCGGTGCATCACTGCAGTACGCCCAATGTCAGGCGATAAAAGCGACTCAAGCCTCATTCGTTGCAGCCAACCTTACCGGCACCGACTTTCATGCGGCCGAACTCGAAGGCTGTGACTGGCGCGACGCTAACCGTGAATCCATTCGTCCCGAAGACAGCGAGCGCCTCGCGGCGCAACGCTGGCAACCCACTGTATAGGCGCTCTTCCAATGCATGAAGCTCTGCAGTTTCTCGATCAGCCCGCCACTGTGCGCCATGCGCGAATCAACGCGGTCGATGGCGAGCGCTTTGGTGTGGTCAGCGCCGAAGGTCATCGTTATTGGTTGAAGCCTGCCTTGGGCTGCCTGTTGCAACCGGCAGTGGGGGATTGTGTGTTGATTTCCCTGTCGGGCGATCAGGGCTACATCCTCAGCGTGCTGGAGCGCAGTCAGGCGCAGAGCAGTGAACTGCGGGTACCCGGTGATTTGTATCTAAACCTCCCTAAGGGCGCACTGAATATTCAGGCGCGTGATGGTATGGCGCTGGATGCGGGGCCGAGCTTGAAGGTAGAAGCCCAAAGCAGTTCGGCGTGCTTCAGCAAAACCGATATCAGTGTTGATCGGTTGAGCGTTACTGGCGTGCGCTCCGACAGTCATTGGCAGGAGCTTAATGAGCACGCCGAACGCCTCAGTCAACAGGCGACCCGGCACGACGCTCAATACGGTGACAGTCGCCGTCAGGTTCAAGGGCACGAAGACGTGCACGCCGGTTCGTTGCGCCAGCGTGTCGACGGCGACTGGAGTGTGCGGGGCGAAACCCTGGATCTGTTCGCTGATATAGCCGTTGCCATCGATGCTCAACGAATCAAGCTGGGTTAAGGGAAACACTATGTACATGCTCAACAATGGCGGCGCGATTGCTACGGCCTCGCAGCCCGATGTTTGCAAAACGGCTACTCCAGCCGGGCCTGTTCCTATGCCTTATCCGAACATTGCCGATACCAGCATGGCCGATCCCGGCGGCCTGGTGAACGATGTGTTGGTGGCGGGTATGCCGGCGATGAATCAGATGAGCAAGGTGACCTCCAGCAGTGGTGATGAAGCGGGTGCTCAAGGCGGTGTAGTCAGCGGCAAGATCATGGGCGAAATGACCTTTACCGATGGCAGCACCAAGGTCATGGTCGGTGGTAAACCCGCCGTTCGGGTCACCACGCAAACCATGCAGAACGGTACGCCCGGCAATACGATCGGCGTGGTATCGGCTGGCAGTCAGACGCTTGTCACGGTGATGTCATGAGACAGGTTTGCGCGCATCTGCTCATCCTTTGCACATTACTCGTTGGCTGTAGCAGCCAGGAACTCACCCCCGAGCAAAAGGCCCTCACCGAGCTCAAATGGGACTACACCGAGAACGCCATCGAGCTGAGCTTTACCGCCGATAACGACCTCAATCAATACGACGGCCAAGCGCATAACCTGTTGGTGGTGGTCACGCAGTTCGATCAGATCAGTGCGTTCTCGGCCTACACCGGCAGCTCCCAGCAACTGAGCAGCCTGTTGCTGATGAACAGCGCACCCACCGGGATGATCGGTCTTACGCGGCTGTTCATCGAGCCGGGTCAGACCCGGCAGTTAAGCCTGCCGCGACTCGAGGGCGCGAAGATGGTCGGGATCGCTGTGGGCTACGCCCACCTGGACCCGACGCGTAGCGCCAAGCTGTATCAGATCGGCGTCGACGTCACCTCCACCGGTTGGTTTAGCAAGACCTGGACCGCCACACCGCGGCCCATCGCCATCGACCTGCTCGTCGGTCCCGATGCGCTGCTGCGCGGCAAGGAAAGTCGCCTTGCGCTGCCCAAGCCGGTAAAGCCCCAAGAGGGCGAGGTGAGCTTACCGGGCGCACAGGACTGACTTTTTTATCGTGAACTTTGCAGCCGCCACTTTTTTCAATTTTTTGCCCGAACGCGAGCCCTATGAATATTGATCAGTTGTTGTATTGGCACCAGGGCTTGTTTCTCCAGCCTCAGCATTTCCAACAGAACGATGCCCGTATCGAGCATCGTCTTGCCCGTACCACGGGGTTGAACCATCCTTACCCGTGGGGCCTGATCTCGCTGAAGATCAACGAACCCGCGCTGATTGCCAAACAATGCCTACTGGATCAATTGTCGGTGCGCTTCGCCGAAGGCACGTTGGCCGAATATCCGGGTAATGCGGTGCTGGAGTCGCGCACCCTGGACCTGGGCGAATTCAGCGGCGGACGCACGCTGTTTGTGGGGCTGCGCCGCTTGCTGCCAGGCGATGTCAATGCGCAAGTGTTCGAGACGCTGTCCGACGGTTCTCGGGCGGAAGCGCGCTTTGTTGTGGCTGCTGACCCGGAAGTGATCGGTGACCGTCTCGGCAATTCCCCGGAAGCGCGGGTGCGCCCAATGTCTTACGTGTTGCGGCTGTTCTGGGAAGATGAGCTGGAGCATTTGAGCGCCTATGAATTGTTGCCGATTGCCCGTCTTGACCTTGACGGCGACCGCGTGCGACCTGCGCAGCGCTACGTACCGCCGTCGATCAACCTGGCAGCGTCACCGATGTTGCTGCAAACCCTGCGCGAAGTCCGCGACGAATTAGTCGGCCGGGCGCGACAGCTGTCGGTGTACAAGCAGCCGGGTGAATCGCGTCGGGGAGATTTCGACGGTGCCCAGGTCAACCACCTGATGGCCCTGGCGGTACTGAATCGCTACGGTCCGCTGTTGACCCACTTACTGGAAACGCCGCAGGTTTCGCCGTGGCAGCTTTACGGCACCCTGCGCCAGTTGGTCGGTGAGTTGAGTCTGTTTTCAGACGTCTGCGACATGCTCGGTGAAACCCCTGATGGCCGCTTGCTGGTGCCGCCTTACAAACATGAAGAGGCCGGGGTCGCGACCATTGCCCTGGTGGCCCTGATCGGCCAGCAACTCAATGAAATCAGTATCGGCTCCGAGTTGCTTGTGCGCCTGCAATTGCAGGAAGGTTTTTATCAAGCCGAGTTGCCGGACGCCTTTTTCGGCCCGCGTCATCGTTATTTTCTGGTGGCTCGTAGCGCGGTCGACCCTGTGTGGCTGGCCGAGGGCTTACCGCTGGATGGCAAACTGGGTGCGCTCAGCGTCATGGAAGGGTTGGTCAATCGCGCGTTGCCCGGAATTGAACTGATCTACCTGCAGGTGCCCCCACAAGGCCTGCCAAGGGTAGCGGGGGCGTTGTACTTCCGCCTGGAGACACTCAGTGATGGCTGGGAAACGCTGCAGCACGAGCGTCAGGCTGGGTTTTTCCTGCCCCAGCCGCCGGCGGACTTGATCATCGATCTGGTGGTGGTGCGCACATGATTAATCCCCGCCTCGCCGACTGTTGGATGCCAATATTCGACGCTGCAACGAGCGGCGTCATTGATCCTGCGCAGTCTTACGAAACCCTCTCACCAGCGCTGATAGTGCTGCTCGACGCGGCAGCCAATCGCGCCCGCGAGCTGCATTTTGCCGAGGCTGAAGTGCGCGAGGCGCTGTTTGCGGTGGTGTCCTGGATCGACGAAACAGCCATGTCTCGTGATTGGCCAGGCGCTGCACAATGGCGTCGTGCGCCGTTGCAACGTCATTACTTTTCAACCAGTCGTGCCGGCGTTGAGTTCTTTCAGCGCCTGGAGGCTTTGCCCGAAGCAGCGGTGGGTGCCCGTGAGGTTTTTGGCTTGGCGTTGTTGAGCGGCTTTCAGGGCCGTTACGCGACACGTCCGGGTGGCGAACTGGCTCAGTACCGCCGGTTGTGCTTGGAACGGATCATCCTCGATAACAACATGGTGCCGCTGGATGCCACCAGCTACCTCTTTGATCAACCCGAAGACCAACTGCCGAAACGGGCTCGTGTGGTACGCCGTGGCTTGCCCGGTATTTCGCTGCTTCTGCTAATTGGGATCCCCTTGATTGTGTTGACCGTGCTCTACATCAGTTTCGATCTCTCGCTGGGTCGACAAGTCAGCCAATTGCTGGAGATCCGCTGATGCTCAAGAAAGCGGGGGTCTTCTTGCTCTGGGTGTTGCTGTTGGCAAGTTTTGCGCTGGTGCTTTGGGGGCTGGCGCTCTATGAGGATTGGCCGTTGTGGTACGTGCCGGTCATTTTTTTCGGGACCATTCTGTTGGTTCTGGTCGCCCGCTGGATCGGGCGGCGTTGGCACGCTTGGCGCTTGCGTGCGCGAATGAAAAGCGAGTTGCCACAGAGTCGTCGCGATGAGGCTCCCAACCTGGATCAGGACTGGAACCTCGGTGTGCGCATGCTGCGCGAGTCACGTCTGAGTCGATTGGGTTCACCGCTGTATGTGCTGCCCTGGTTCCTGATGCTGGGTGAGAGTGGCAGTGGCAAAAGCAGTCTGCTGGGTACCAGTGGATTGACGTCGGCATTGCGCTCGACTAGTCGTGGTAAGCAGACAATACCTACTGGAACCCTCGATTGGTGGTTCCTTGAACGGGGTGTGATCATCGATCCTGCAGGCCGCATGGCTGAAGGGAGCAGCGACGCTGGCCCGGAATGGCGGCGCTTGCTTTACTGGCTGTTGCGTTCGCGACGCCGCGAACCGCTCAACGGTGTGTTGCTGGTGATCGACAGCAAGCGCCTGTTGACCGATTCTGATGAGCGTTTGGCCGAGCAGGGGCACAATCTGCGTCGCCGTCTGGATGACTTGGTGAAGGTTTTTGGTGCCCGGCTGCCGGTGTATTTCATCATCTCCGGTGCCGAAGCTGTGCCTGGTTTCGCGCAGTGGGGTGCCGCATTGACACCGCCACAGCGTGAGCAACCTTTTGGCTTGCTCAGCCAGCAGCGCACTGGCGGGGCGGCCGCGTTTCTCGATGAAATATTTGGAAAGCTTGGCCAGCGGTTGTTTGACCTGCGCATAGAGTTGGGTGTGCGCGGTCGGCCTGACGAAGATGCCTTTAGCCTGCCGGAACGCATCGGCGATTTGCGGCCGCGTCTTGAAAAGCTTTTATTGCCGGCCTTTGACGCTAATCCCTACAGCGAGCCGCCTCTGCTGTGCGGGCTATTTCTTACCGCTCAAGGGCAGGATGCCGACGCGCAGGATGAAGGCTGGTTCAGCTATGACCTGCTGGGGCAGCTGTTGCCAGGGCAACGTTATGCTTATCAGTCCATCGATAGCTGGCATCGTTGGCGGCGTCTGCTTGCTCATGCCGCAGTTATCGGCTGGCTGGGGCTTTGCTTCGGGTTCGGCGCATTGATGGTTTATGCCGACCATCACACCGAGGCAGTGCTCACCGAAGCGCTCGACGAGCCTCCCGCTCCTGAAGACTTCGCAAAAGGGCTGGAAACCGATCTGGATGCGCTGCGCCGTTTCCGGCAAGCGCTGATCGACCTGTCTAACGCGCAGCAGGGTGGATGGCATGGTTTGCTGCCGTTCTCACGCCACATCGACGAAGTTCAGGAACACTATCGTTCTGATTACGTAGCGCTCTTCGACAGAGAAATACGCACCCCGGTATTCGATGGTTTCATTTCGCAAAACCTGAGCAACGCATTGAACAGCGGTGACCCTCGATTGATTGCCGCTTATGCAGAGTTTCTCGTGCGTCGGATCAATCTGCTCGATGCACGCTTGAATAATCAGTCTATGGACGAACTGCCGCTGCCAGGACCAGAGGTAGGTTTTTTGAATCTGATCTACGGCTCTAAGGCCCCGATCAGCGCCGGGCAACTGGCGACCCTGGGCACCAGCTATCGCTCTTACCTGGCATGGCAAACTGATATGTCGCAGATGCAGGCCCTGCGGGCTGGCTTGCTCGGCCAGCTTGAATACATGGGGCTTGAGGGTCGTCCCTTGGCGTGGCTGACGGCGTGGGCGGACTTTCAGGGCGATCTACAGCCGATCCTGCTTAGCGAATACTGGACCGACACCGACAACCCAGGTTTGAGACTTTCCGGCGCCTATACCGATCAAGGGCACAGCGCGATTCTTGGTTTCATGGATGAGCTGGGTCGTGCCAGCCGTGACCAGACCTTGTGGAAGGCGCAGCGGGTGAAGTTTCTGGAGCAGTACCGGAGCGATACCCAGGACGCCTGGTATCGGTTCATCCAGGGCAGTTTGCTCAGTGCACAGACGCGATTGAAAACCCGTGGTGACTGGCAGCAAGCCCTCAGTGTGGTCGGCACGCCCAATGATCCATTCCTCAAGCTCCTGCACCGCAGTGCCGAGCGTTTTACATTGATTCCGGTCGAGTATAGGGCACCTTGGGCGAGCCGTGCAGTGGCGATGGACCGCTTGCTTAAGCTGGCGAATAACAACGATTTGCATGCTGAAGCAAGCGCTCTGGGCAGTTTAAAAGTCACCAACGCGCTGGGTGGTGATGTGCTCAAAGGCATGATCAATGGCAATTCGATCGAGGGCGGTGTTAATGGCCTGCGCGATGAATTGACCCAGACTCAGGCCTTGGCCAAGTTCCAGCAATTGATGAAAGGTGTCATCGCTGATTTGCAGAAAAGCGATGCGCAAGCGTTCCAGGTTGCCCTCGATACCTGGGGTTTTGGGGCCGATCCTGCGGTCAAATCCGCTCCGCTTTGGGAAGCAGGCGGTATCCGTACTGCCTTGGTCCAGGCGCTCAAGGGGCCAGACCCGCGTGAAGATGTGGTCTGGTCTCTGGTGACCGGCCAGCTGGATTTTGCCTCGCACTACGTTTCAGAAGTGGCGGCCTGTCGCTTGCAAAGTGATTGGAGTGGGCAGTTGCTCAGTTCGATTCAGGGCGTGCGCGACCCGGTTATGCTTAACGAGCTGCTTTACGGTGATCGTGGTCAGTTGCCGGCATTCATGAATGGTTCGGTGAAAAGCTTCGTGCAGCGCGATGTACAGCGCTACAGCGGACGTGACGCGCTGGGCGTGCAGATCCCGTTGACCGGTGCGTTCTACGCCTATGTCAGCCGCATGCAGCACGCACAAAACGATCTGGTCAGCGCCCAGCGGCAAAGCCTGACTCAACAAGCCACTGAGCAGCAAAGCAAACAGGTACTGGATGCCGAGCAGAAAACCTTGGCAGCACAACGGGCGGAACTCAAGCAGAGTATCGCGACGCTGCAGGCCACCGCTGCGGTGGTAGAGCTGTCCGCCACGCCGTCGCAGGTCAATATCAGCGCCCGTTCGCTGCCACAGCAAACGCGTCTGACGCTGCAGTGCAGCGGTCGTTCAACGGTACTGGATAACTTCAACTTCCCGACTAGCGCCAGTTTTGTTTGGGCGCCAGGCGCTTGTGCGGACGTCGCTCTGGAAATCAGCTTCGCCAACTTCAAGCTGACCAAACACTGGACTGGGGACCGCGCGTTCGTGGATTTCTTGCGGCTGTTCAACGGGGGGCAACACACCTTTACCGCCAATGACTTCCCGAGCCAGCGCAATGTAATGGGCAGCGAGAACCTGATAGGCATTCAGCTGACTTACCGTCAGGAGGGCGAACAGACCTTGCTGGAGAAGTATGGCCAGGCCGACCAGTTGCAGCTTCAGGTCAACGTCATCGATGAACGCTTGAAAAGCATTACTGAGCAGCTGACTGCGATGGACACCCAGGCCGCTGCCATGAATGTCAGCCTGGCGGCCCTCGGGTCGCCGGCTCAACAAGGCGTTGCGAGCATTCAACCGCCAACGCAAATTGCCTGGTGCTGGACGCCAAGGCCGGTTGATACAGGTTTTGCGGCAGGTGAAGGGCTGCGTCTGGATCTTGGCATCTATGACAACGAAAAGCGCTTGAGAAACCTTGAAGCGCAATTGCGCACGCTAGGGCTCGCCACCCAACGCCAGCCGCTGCAAACGGGGACTGGTGGGGCCGGGCAGAGGTTGCTGGTGGTGTCGCTGCGCGACGATGACGCCGCACAACGGGCTATTCGTGACATTGCTAACAAGATGGGGGTTACTGCAAAGCTCGACAGTACGGCCTCTAGCACAGCCAGCACGCGATGAAGGGTTGGCGAAATTCTCTGGCGTTGCGCATTACCTGCGTACTGGCGCTTGTTCTGGCCTTGAGCTGGTGCGTGGCCGCCGGGCTCAGCGCCTGGCGGACTTATCAGCAGTTGCAAAGCGAGGCGCTGGATGATCTCAGTCAGCGCCTGCGCCTGCTCTCCAGTGTGGATAACGATGACTTTCGAGACGCAGAGGAGGGTGCCAAGCGGCTCATGACGCGTTGGAACAATGGCGCGGCCAAAGAGTTTGGCAGCAACATTTTCCAGCGCAGCACCATGCACTGGGTACTCAATCAGGCGCAGCAAAGCGATGCGGACAGCGCTGCCAGCATCGACGTGTTGGCTCGCGCAGCCTCTGCGGCTGAAGCGTTTGGTACTGCCGGTCAGTCGATGACCGTGGATACGTTTTTCTATTTTCCAGAGGTGGGCTCGGCTTTCTCCACTGAGGTCGACATCCCTTCAGGCTTTGTGCAGGCCCGCGCCGCTCATGTGCGGGAACTGTTTGAACGCCTGGCACCCGGCGGCCCAGAGGTCGTCTGGGATGGGCCGAATTACGACCCACTGCTGAATCGGCGGTTAATCAGCGTTGCTGTGGTATCGAGGGATTCATCGGGCAAGCCTTTGTTCATGACGGGTTATGAGTTGAAGCTTGATGAGCGTCTGGCGCGTATCGAACAGTTGCTCAAGGGCTACCCAAGCCTGCTTCTGGATGCACACGGTCAACGGGTTGCCGACCTTTCTGACAAGTCAATGGACGCGGTATCTCCGGATGCGCTGAAGCACTTGGTCGCAGGCTTTTCTGCCAAGACCGATTTCCCGCAGATCGGTCGTTTCGATGACGATACACCGATGGTCATCGCTCGACTGAATCAACCGAACTGGTATCTGTTGACGCTCTATCCTCAAGCGCAATTGCGCGCTGGAGCGCTGGGGCTGATTCTCAGAGAAGTACCTTTCGCGTTGATCGGCTTCATCTTGCTGAGCCTCGGTTTGCTGCTGGTATTGCGTCGGGAGTTGGCAGGGCCATTGGCCCTGTTCGCCCGGGAAATTGAACTCACGGTTCGTGGTGACGACCTCTCGCGCCGTTTGCCAGTGGTTCGCGAAGACGAACTCGGGCGCTTCGCCAAGGCCTATAACAGGTTGCTCGACGCGTTGCAGGCTCAGCAAGCCGGTCTGGAAAATCTGGTGGAAGTCCGCACTCACGAGTTGCAAACCGCACGTAGAACGGCAGACCAGGCGAATCTGCTCAAGGGGCAATTCCTGGCCAACATGAGTCACGAAATCCGTACGCCGATGAATGCGGTCATTGGCATGAACCATCTGTTGGCGGATACGCCACTGGCGCCTCAGCAGCGGCATTTCGTCAAGGCCATACGCGAGAACTCCGAGGCCTTGCTGGCGTTGATCAGCGACATTCTGGACTTCTCCAAAATCGAGTCAGGTAATCTGAATATCGAGCGGATCGAGTTCGATCTGACTGAGGTGGTGGAAGAGGTCACGGAGCTATTGGCACCGCGCGCCGCTGAAAAGGGCGTGCGGATGATCTGCCAGATCGCCACCAATGTGCCTGGTCAAGTGATGGGGGATCCATGGCGACTGCGGCAGATTTTGCTTAACCTCTTGAGTAATGCCGTTAAATTCACCGCGTGCGGTTCGATCCAACTGGCGGTTTGGCGTGGCGACGATGAGATGCTTGGGTTTCGGGTAGTCGACACCGGTATCGGAATTGCACCGGACGCACAGGCTGCCGTGTTCGACGCTTTTTTGCAGGCGGATGCATCCACCACTCGGAAGTACGGCGGCACCGGCCTTGGTTTGTCGATTAGCCAGCGTCTGGCGGGGCTCATGGGCGGCGTTATCGAGTTGCAGAGTCAGCCGGGTACAGGTTCCACATTCAGCCTGATGTTGCCATTGCCGAACTGCCCGGCCCGCGCGGCAGACGCCCCGAGGTTGTGGGGTTTGCGGACCTTGGTAGTCGATGAGCACGCTGACGAGCGTGAAGCGTTGATGGGCATCCTGGGCCAGTGGCAGATGCTGTGCCAAGGGGCCGCGTCTGCAGAAGATGCATTGAGAATGATGCGTGAGCAAGCGCAGCTGGGCGTCATGTTCGATCTGGTATTGGTTAACTGGCGTCTGCCTTTCGTTGATGGTGTGGAATTCGCCAGCCTGTGCCGAGCGGACCCGCAGCTGGCATCCGCGCGCATTGTGTTGATGGCTTCGCATGTCGAGTCGCTGATGTCTGCCGATGAGCTGCGCGCCCATGGTCTGGCAGCGTGTGTCGTCAGACCACTGCGTCGTCAGCATTTCTATCGGAGCTTGTGCGAGGTCCAGAGCGGTGCCACTCCAACGCTCAACGAGGCGCTCTCGCCTTTACGGACCCTTGAGCGTCATGAATACGCTCTTGATGTGTTGGTCGTCGATGACATCGCCACCAATCGGGAAATCACGCAGCTGTTCCTGGAGCGTTTCGGCCATCGAGTCAGCCTGGCCCGTGACGGGATCGAGGCGCTGGAGATACTCAACCGCAAGGTTTTTGATGCAGTGTTGATGGACGGACAAATGCCACGAATGGACGGTATGGAAGCGGTCCGTCAGTTGCGCTCTGGGCAGTCGGGTGCGCTGGATGAGGAGGTTTACGTCATCGCCCTGACAGCCAACGCCATGAGCGGTGATCGTGAACGATTTATTGAAGTCGGTGCCAATGACTACCTCGCCAAGCCGGTGCTGCCAATGCAGTTGTTCGATGCGATCACGCGCGTGATTGTGCGACAGCTGGAGCGCGGGATGGAGTTGCGCACTGTCGCACCCTCGCTGCCCCCGATAGTGACGGCGTCCATTGCGCCTAGTTTATCGATGGTCGATGAACAGGATCCGTTGCGCACGCCACGCTTGCAGCGCCTGTTCATCGAAGATTGCCTGGCGTTGCTGGCTCAGCTCAACGACGCCGTTGTACGGTCCGATCATGGTGAAGTCGCGCGTATCGCTCACAGCCTCAAGGGTAGCGCCGGACAATTCGCAGAGCAGGGTCTTGAAACAAGTGCTGCTCTTATGGAACGTGCCGCTTCGCAATCAAACGTTCCGCTGATGACCGCCGCAATGCTGCAACTGAACAGGCACCGTTCGATCCTTGCTGCCCGCCAGCCTGTTGTTCCTTCCGAGACTGGATATCCAAACAATGCCTGACTGCCGTTTATTGATCGTCGACGATCACGGGATGATCCGCGAAGGCTTGCGTGCCTTACTTGCCGATGCCCCTGGAATAGTTGTGGTGGGTGAGGCGCAAGATGGTCATGAGGCTATTACCCAGTGTCGCAGCTTACAGCCCGATGTGGTCCTGATGGACCTGAAAATGCCACTGCTCGACGGGGTTTCGGCACTGACCCTGATTGGCAGACGCTGGCCGAAAATATTGATCATAGCCCTGACATCCGACGTCTCCGAGCACAATGCTGCTCTGGCGCTGGAAGCTGGCGCGGTCGGTTATGTACTCAAGCGCAGTCGCAGAGATGACCTGCTGCAAGCGATCGCTGAGGTTCGTGGAGGGAAGATCTTTATTGATGCTGGCCTCGACGTCTCCCAGGTCATTGCTCTGCGCAACAGCGGTGAAACCGCCAGCGGCATTACACTGACCGAGCGCGAGCGGCAGGTGCTCAAATTGGTCGCCGAAGGGTCCCGTAATCGAGATGTTGCCGAAATCTTGTGTATCAGCCTCAAGACCGTGGAGACCCATCGACTCAATGTCATGAAGAAGCTGGACGCACACAACGCTGCTGATATGACGCAGTGGGCTTATCGGCTTGGTCTTCTCGGAGAGGGCCAATAAGTGCCATTACATAAATTTTCGAGCATACTTGGCGTCGTCTATTTCCCGGCCCCTAAGATTCCATGAAATTCGTGTCGCCTCTCTCCGATCCAGATTGCCACGCCTTGAGCGATGCCTATAGGCACGGTGAAAAGTCTGCTTTGCGCCGTCGTGCTCATGCCATTTTGCTCAGCCACAATGACCACACCATCAATCAGATCAGCGAGATTCTCGCTGTCAGGCGTGACACGGTCTCACGCTGGATCGATGCTTGGGAGACTGATGGGCTGGAGGGCCTCACTGACAAGGACCGGGCGGGTCGGCCTACCATCTACGACGAGCAAGACCGGGAGCGGCTGAAAACTCTGGTGCTAGAGGCTCCCCATCAGATCAAAGCTGTTCAGGCACGCTTGCAACAGGAAACCGGTAAATCCTCCTGCACAACGACGATCAAGCGAGCTTTAAAAAAAACTGGGATATAGCTTCAAGCGTGCTCGCCTATTACTGAAAGAACGGAGCGACGAAACCGATTTTCGCAACACTCAAAGCCTGTTGACGAGGCTTCAGCAATGGGAGGAGCGCTCAGAGACCGAGCTGTACTACTTCGATGAGTCCGGTTTTTCACAAAAGTCCTCCATACCTTACGCCTGGAGTCCCGTGGGTCAGCCGCTGAAGCTGCCTGCCTTCTCGCATAGCCGCCGCCTCAATGTGCTGGGGTTTCTCAGTCGCCAAGGCAAGCTGATTTACCACACAACCACTAACACCGTGACAACGGCGGTAGTCCTCGAGGCCTTCGATCTCCTGCTTGCGCAAAAGTCGCCGCAGGCATTTGCGATCGTCGTACTCGACAACGCCAGCATTCATCGCTCGGCTTTGTTTCAACGCAAGGAGATGGAGTGGAGGGCGCAACGGCTCTACGTGATTTTTCTGCCAACGTACTCACCGGAGCTCAACCTGATCGAAATCCTCTGGCGGAAAATCAAGTATGAATGGTTGCCTGTAACGGCTTATCAGAGCTTCCAGTCACTTACCAGCCATGTGCTTCAGGTGCTTTCAGGTTATGGCGATAAGTACGCGATTAATGTTGTATAGGTACTTAACCACCAAAAGAGAAGCTGTGGCGGGATTTCAGCCATGATAACCGCGTGCTGCCGCGCTCCCCACACTCTTACGAATTTCTAACATTAGTCTCTGCCAGAATGGCTAAAACGAATAGCTTAGACAGCCCGAAAGATTTAAAAAAACACTAAAAACTGACAAGAATCATCGAGTGATTCGATGTCTTGAGGGGGCGGCCAAGACGGCCTCGAAGGCGAAACCCACGATCAACGCTTCAGCCTGACCATACTCCGAGGCTTGTCCAGGCGTTAACAGCAAGCGTACCGGATTGCCCAAGGCATCGACCGCCGCATGAATCTTGGTACTCAGTCCCCCTCGGGACTTGCCCATGGCCTCGATGTCCTGATCTGTTTTTTTGCCGCACCGTGCTGATGAGTCCGCACGATGCTGCCATCCACCATCAAATGCTCCAGGTCAGCGTCAGGCCCTGCTCTTCAAATGCCATGGATGGATAGCCAAGCTGGGCCGCCGTTTTGTAACCGTCCGGGCAACACACCTTCCTGATGCCAACGCTTAAGGCGATGGTGATGGTGTGGGGATCTGGCTGGCAGCACGGCGCCTGCATCAAGGACGCTTCTTTTGGCCAAGTGTGCGGTATGGCTCTGCAGTTGAGTTAGCCAAGTGCTATTTACCAAGGCACTGCTACTGTTAAACGTGCATCCATCTCCCTCAGGATCCACAGGTAGCCACCATGAGATACAACCTGCTCGATAATCAACGTGATGCAATCATCCTGCTGGCTCGCATCTTGTTGATGGTGCTGTTCATCATTACGGGCTGGCCAAAAATGATGCACTTCGGTGGGACTGTCGCCTATATGACCTCACTTGGCGTACCTCTACCCATGGCGGCCGCGGCCGTTGCTGTGATCATGGAGTTCTTTGTCGGAATAATGTTGATCATTGGCTTTTACACCCGTCCTCTTGCCTTGCTGTTCGCATTGTTCGTACTCGGCACCGCCCTGCTCGGGCACCAGTACTGGACGATGGTCGACCCTGAACGCACGGGGAACATGATCAACTTCTACAAGAACATCAGCATCATCGGCGGGTTGTTGCTGCTGGCTGTCACGGGGCCGGGCAAGTACTCAGTAGACGGCCGCTGAGTTAAGCCTGCCCGTCACGGCTTAGCTCGGACGTAAGCGCCACCGGAACTGTTACGCAGCCTACCGAAACTCTTGGTTGCAAGCTTCCTTGGATGAAGTGGGCTTTTGAAGAACTTGGGCTAATAGGGTTTTTGGATAAGCTGCCGGAAACTCGCCACCGCTGGCGCGCCCGACTGAGTGAGCAAGTCATGAAAGCGTCAAATGCAGCGTGCTTGCCATCTCTGACAGAGTGCCCTGCCTGGAAAGCGCTACAGGTGCATTATCAGGCGGTGCACAAACTGCACCTGCGACAATTGTTTGGCGACGATCCTAAACGTGGCGAGCGCTTCAGCACGCAAGCGTGCGGTCTTTACCTCGATTACTCAAAGAACCGCATCACAGATGAAACGATTCATTTGCTCCTGCGACTGGCTGAAACACGTGGCTTGCGCGAACGCATCGAAGCGATGTTCACGGGCCAGAAAATTAATGTGACGGAGCAACGCGCGGTACTTCACATCGCGCTGCGCGCACCCAAGGAGGAGCAAATTGTGGTCGATGGCATCGACATTGTGCCGCAAGTACACACGATGCTCGATAAAATGGCCGATTTCGCGCGCAAAATTCGGGGTGGTGAATGGCTTGGTTTTACAGGCCTGCCGATCTGCAATGTGGTCAATATAGGTATAGGCGGCTCTGATCTCGGGCCGGAGATGGCCTATGAAGCGTTGCGCCATTACAGTCAGCGCAACCTGACACTCCGATTCATTTCGAATGTCGACGGTACTGATTTTGTCGAGGCTACACGCGATCTTGACCCCGCAGAAACGCTGTTCATTGTCTGCTCGAAAACCTTCAAGACACTCGAGACATTGACCAATGCCCACACCGCGCGTGCTTGGGTTTTAAGCAAACTCGGAAATGAGCAGGCAATAATGAAGCATTTTGTTGCCGTTTCGACCAATGCCGAGGCGGTTACCGAGTTTGGCATCGATACCCAGCATATGTTTCGCTTATGGGATTGGGATGGTGGTCGCTACTCGATGGATTCGGCGATTGGTTTGTCGACGATACTGGCCATCGGGCCGGAAAATTTCCGCGCAATGCTGTCCGGCTTTCATGCCATGGACCAGCACTTTCGCAGCGCACCGTTTGACCACAATCTGCCGGTCCTGATGGGGTTGCTCACCGTGTGGTACAACAATTTCTTCGGTGCTCAAACCGTCGCGGTGCTGCCCTATGAGCAATACCTGAAGCGCTTTCCGGCCTATCTGCAGCAGTTGACAATGGAGAGCAATGGCAAACAGGTCACGCTCGATGGCGCACGCGTCGATTATCCAACGGGCCCCGTCTATTGGGGTGAGCCCGGCACCAATGGCCAGCATTCGTTCTATCAGCTTATCCATCAAGGTACGCCATTGATTCCGTGTGACTTTATCGGTTTTTGCCAGGCATTGAACGCCTTGCAGCCGCATCACGATCTCTTGATGGCGAATCTGTTCGCCCAGACTGAGGCGCTTGCTTTCGGTAGAACGGCAGCAGAAGTCAAAGCGGCGGGAATACCTGACTGGCTAATGCCGCATCGCATCTTTGAAGGCAACCGCCCCACCAACACCCTACTTGCCGAACGGCTGACGCCAGAAACGTTGGGGAGTCTCGTAGCACTTTACGAGCACAGTGTCTTTACACAAGGCGCGATCTGGAACATCGATTCATTCGATCAGTGGGGCGTCGAGCTCGGCAAGTCGATGGCGCAGAAAACCCTCCCTGAGTTGACCGGCGATGCTGAGCCCTTGCTAAAGCATGACAGCTCGACCAATGCGCTCATCCGGCGCTATCGTCAACACAGACAAGGGCAATCATGACCCGTATGGCTGTTGGGCGATGGGCGATATTGGAGCGCCTGATTCTGCTGTTAACAAGGGGTTGAGTATGAATGCGCAAGCGCTAATAAACACCGCGAAGACGCTGGTCACAAACGACAAAGGGTTGCTGGCCATGGACGAAAGCAACCCCACGTGCAACCGACGCTTTGCCCAGTTGGGTATTCCTCAGACCGAGGAGGCTCGGCGCGCCTATCGGGAGCTAATTGTGACCACGCCGGGTCTCGGTGAATACATCAATGGTGCAATTCTCTACGATGAAACAATCCGTCAGCGAACAAAAGATGGCGCCTCATTTAGTAAAGCCCTGAGCGGCGCGGGCATTATTCCTGGGATCAAAGTGGACATCGGTACAACAGACTTGGCCGGTTATCCTGGAGAGAAAATCACCGAGGGTTTGGATGGGTTGCGTGATCGGCTTAAAGAATACTTTCAAATGGGCGCCCGGTTTGCCAAGTGGCGTGCGGTGATCACTTTGGGTGGTGACATTCCCAGCTCCGGTTGCATCGAGGCTAACGCTCAGGCGCTGGCCCGTTATGCCGCGTTGTGCCAAGAGGCGGGAATGGTCCCCATCGTCGAGCCGGAGGTGCTTATGGACGGTGAACATACCCTGGAACAGTGCGCCATAGTCACGGAAGGTGTTCTGCGAATCGTCTTCAATCAGCTGCACGCACAACGAGTGCTGCTTGAGGGGATGCTTTTGAAGCCTAATATGGTGCTTCCCGGCTTGGCTTGCGCCACCCAGACAACGGTGCTCGCGGTAGCCGACGCGACCGTGAGTTGCCTCCTGCGAACCGTACCCGCCGCTGTGCCGGGCATTGTGTTCTTGTCGGGGGGCCAATCGGGAGAGTTGGCTTCGGCCCGATTAAATGCCATGAATGTGAGATTCAAGTCACGGCTGCCCTGGGTATTGGCGTTTTCGTTTGCCCGTGCCGTCCAGCAACCGGCTTTGGAGATTTGGCGCGGTGAGGAGGCCAATGTGGTGGCAGCACAACAGGCTCTGTTACACAGGCTCAGATGTAACCACGCGGCATGCCGTGGTGAATACGACGCTGCTCTGGAAAGGCAGGCCGTATGAACACTCCCAAGCCCAAGCCCGTGCATCTTTATCTTGTCAGACACGGCGAAACGCAATGGACGCTTTCCCGCCAGCATACGGGCCGCACGGATATTCCGTTGACTGCGCGCGGCGAGGGCGAAACGAAGACACTTACACCGCACCTGCGTGATATCCCATTCACCCATGTTCTGACCAGCCCACTACAACGCGTGCAACATCACCTACGACACCCACCACCCAGTCATGATTTCAGGCGAAGAGTTTTCTGCATTTTCAGACAGCGAACGGGTCGATAAAAGACTCGGTAATCTCCAAAATACTGGTCTATCCTGCTGAAACCGGAAGGTTCTTTCCGACACGGTGGTGATCATGCCCACAAAGCCTTCCCCCCAACAGAACTACCTCCTCGCTGCATTGCCAGCGGAGGTACAAGACCGCTTGTTCCCTTATCTCGAGCTGATACCTCTGCCACTTGGCAAGGTTATATACGAGTCTGGCGATGCGTTGCGTCATGTGTATTTTCCCACCGACTGCATCGTTTCGCTGCTCTACGTGATGGAGAGCGGCGCCTCGGCGGAGATTTCGGTGGTGGGTAACGAGGGGTTGATTGGCGTCGCAGTGTTCATGGGAGGCGAAAGCACGCCCAGCCGGGCCATCGTGCAAAGCGCCGGGCATGCCTATCGGCTGCTGGACCAACGACTCAAGGACGAATTCAACCGCCACGGCGACATGCTGCAATTGATGCTGCGTTACACCCAGGCATTGATCACTCAGATGGCCCAGACGGCGGTGTGCAACCGCCATCACTCGATCGATCAGCAGCTGTGCCGCTGGCTGCTGCTGTCTCTGGATCGCCTGCCCAGCAATCAACTGACGATGACTCAGGAGCTGATCGCCAACATGCTTGGGGTACGTCGCGAGGGTGTCACCGATGCGGCAGGAAAATTGCAGCGCCTGGGCGCCATCGAATACAGCCGCGGGCATATCAAAGTACTCGATCGGCCCAAGCTGGAGCAACTGAGCTGCGAGTGCTACGCGGTGGTGAAGGCTGAGACCGACCGTCTGCTGCCCTACCTCCACGCGCCTTACAGCCCATTAATATCGCAGGGCGCCCGCTAGTAATGACAAGCTGCTCAGGCATTGTCGGCGCGTGGCGCGGTTACCCACGCTAAGAGATCCGTCAAGGCGAGGTATCGCGGTCCCTTACGGACTGTGTGCGTCAGCGTACAGACTCATCCCCATGAAGGTGCGCAATCTGGTGTCAGTCAGATGGCCGGACGCTCTCTGAGTGACAGTCAGCAAGCCCGCTTTTTCATGCGTCCAAGGAGATAGTCATGAGCTTGGGCGCAATCGTGTTAATCATCCTCATCCTGCTACTGATCGGCGTTTTCCCGAGTTGGCCGCACAGCAGGAACTGGGGATACGCACCAACCAGTGGGTTGGGTATTGTGGTGGTCATCGTCATCGTACTGCTCTTGATGGGGCGGCTTTGACTGACAGGGGCCTGGCTGAACTGAGCAGCGCAATGTTATCGATGCGTTCGATCCTGCGCCGGGTGTTTGGGCTGCGCTCTGAATCACCACCATGGAGTGACCACACGCCGGTACGGGAGGCGCTTTTCGGTATTGAGCGGCTTGAGCAACATGCCGCGAGCCTAGCCGTCGCCCAGCGGGTGGCGCCCAGGCCACCCGCCGTACTTTCCTTGCATGTGCGCCTTGACGACAATGCCGCGATCCTGCTCGCCGCCTACCGGGCGAGCGCCGCGGAGCTTGAGAGCGGCCAGAGCGTGGTGCCCGCCGCCGAATGGCTACTGGATAACTATCATATTGTCGAGGAGCAGGTCCGAGAGATTCGCGATGACCTGCCCCCCGGCTATTACCGCCAGTTGCCGAAACTGGCCGAGGGGCCGTTCGCCGGCTATCCGCAGGTCTTTGGCCTGGCCTGGGCCTTCGTCGCTCATACCGACAGTCATCTCGATCTCGACATGTTGCGGCGCTTCATCGTCGCCTACCAGCGCGTTCAGCCACTGACCATCGGCGAGCTGTGGGCGGTGGCGATCACCCTGCGTATCGTCCTGATCGAGAACTTGCGCCGTCTCACCGAGCAGATCGACGATGATCGCGTGGCCCGTGCCGACGCCGATGGGCTGGCCAATCGCTTGCTCGCGCCCGACTGCGCCCGCTCGGCACTGGTGGCGGATATCGCCGCGCGCCCGTCCGGGCGGTTGCCCGAGATGTTCGCCGCCCACCTTGCCAAGCGCCTGCGTGACCAGGATCCGCGTACGAACCCGGCACTGGGCTGGCTGGACGAACGCCTGCAAGAACAGGGCGTTAGCGTCGAGGACGTTGTGCAGCATGCCCAGCAACGCCAGGGCGCCTCGAATGTCACGGTACGCAACGTTATCACCAGCATGCGGCTGATCTCCGATATCGACTGGGCCAATCTGTTCGAAAGCGTCAGCCTGGTCGATGTGCACTTGCGTGCGGGCAGTGCGTTCGCCGCCATGGACTTCCCGACGCGCAACCTGTACCGCAGTGCCATCGAACAACTGGCGCGCGGTTGCGCACTATCGGAACTGCAGGTCGCCGACCGGGCACTGAAAGCAGCCCGCCAAGCCGAGAGCGCCGGCCCGAGCGAGCAGGGGGATGAGCGTGCGAGCGATCCTGGCTACCACCTGATCGCGGAGGGCCGCCCGGCGCTGGAACTAGCCATCGGATTTCACCCGCCGATGCGCCTGCGCATCAGCCGCTTCAATATTCGCCTGGGCATCGGCGGCTATGTCGGCGGCATCTTTGTGGTGACCGCGCTGTTGCTGGCGTTGATGGCTTGGGCGCTGGCGGTTCCGTCCGTGATGGTGGGCTGGATCATACTGTTCGTGCTGTGGATGTTCTTGCCGGTCAGCGAGGTGGCCACGGCGCTGGTCAATCGTACTATCACCTGGAGCTTCGGCGCCATTACCCTGCCAGGGCTGGAGCTGTCTGCCGGTGTGCCGCAGGCGCTACGTACGCTGGTCGCGATGCCGACCCTGCTGACCAGCGAGGCCGACCTGCTGGAGCAGGTCGAGCGGCTGGAGGTCCATCATCTGGCGGGAATCAGTGGTGATCTGGCCTTCGTCCTGCTGGCCGATGGTATCGATGCGCCGCAAGAGGAACTCGACAGCGATGCGCACCTGCTTGGCGTGGCAGCCGAGGCAATCGAGCGGCTGAACCGTCACTATGGCCCTGGCCCCGGCGGCCAGCGCTTTTTCCTGCTCTGTCGGCGGCGGCTGTTCAATGCCAGCGAACAGTGCTGGATGGGCTGGGAGCGCAAGCGCGGCAAACTGCACGAGCTAAACCGTTTATTGCGAGGGGATAGCGACACGAGCTTCATGCCCATTGCTGGCGAGGAACCGCATGTGCCGTCCGGGGTGCGCTACGTGATCACCCTTGACGCCGATACCCGCCTGCCGAGGGAGACGGCGCTTCGGCTGATCGGCAAGATGGCTCACCCGTTGAACCACCCATGTTTCGACGCCACGCTGAAGCGCATCGTCAGCGGCTACGCGATCCTGCAGCCGCGGGTAACGCCCTCGCTGCCTATGGGCGCCGAAGGCTCCTTCTATCGGCGGGTGTTCTCTGGCCCCGGTGGCATGGACCCCTATGCGGCGGCGGTTTCGGATGTCTACCAGGACCTCTTCGGCGAAGGCTCCTACACCGGTAAGGGCATCTACGATGTGGATGCCTTCGAAGCCGTGCTCGGTGGCCGGGTCGGCGACAACCGGCTGCTCAGTCATGACCTGTTCGAGGGCATCTTTGCCCGCGCCGGTCTGGCCTCGGATGTGGAAGTGGTCGAGGAGCCCCCAGCGCGCTTCGATGTCACCGCCAAGCGCCTGCACCGCTGGACGCGCGGCGACTGGCAATTGCTGCCTTGGGTGCTCGGACACTGGACGGGGCCCCAGGCGGTGCCGCCGATCGGCCGTTGCAAGATGCTTGATAACTTGCGCCGCTCGCTGTTGGCGCCTTTCACCCTGGCCAGTCTCGTGCTTTGCTGGTGGCTGCCGTTACCCTTGGCGCTGCTCGCCACACTGTTCGTGCTGGCGACCCTGGCGGTCCCGGCCCTGCTGCCGATCGCCTGCTCCCTGATACCGCAGCGACGTGGCATCCGCTTGCGCCATCACTTCGCGATACTCGGCGCCGATCTGCGCCGCGCGGTCCTGCGGATTCTGCTGTCGCTAGCCTTTTTGGCAGACCAGGCGTGGCGCATGGGCGACGCTATCGGGCGTACGCTGGTACGGCTGTTCTTGAGCCACAATCACCTGCTCGAATGGACCACGGCAGCGCAGTCCTCGGGTTGCCCGCTGCCCGACCTGGGCGGCAGCTACCGACAAATGGCCAGCGGCACTGCACTGGCGCTGCTGATGAGCGCAGCCGGGCTGGCGTTGGTGCCAGCCTCCTGGCCGCTGATCGGGCCACTGGCGCTGCTCTGGCTGGTGGCGCCGGCGGTGGCTTTGTTTAGCAGTCGACCATCGCAGGTCGCCCGCCTGCGCACGGTTTCGCCGTTGGACGCCCATGCCCTACGCCTGACCGCGCGGCGCACCTGGCGCTTCTTCGAAACCTTCGTCACACCCGAGGACAATCTGCTGCCGCCGGACAATTTCCAGGAGCAGCCAAAACCGGTGGTCGCACACCGCACCTCGCCGACTAATATCGGGCTCTACCTGCTTTCTGCAGTCGCTGCCCGCGACTTTGGCTGGGCCGGCAGCATCGAGACGGTCGAACGCCTGGAGGCGACCCTGGCCACCCTGGAGAGGCTGCCGCGCTACCGCGGGCACTTCTTCAATTGGTATGCGACCCGCGACCTGCGTGCGCTGAATCCGGCCTATGTGTCGTCGGTCGATAGCGGTAACTTCGCCGGGCACCTGATCGTGCTTGCCAATGCCTGCGAGGAATGGCGGGCCAGCCCATTGGCAGAAGAGGCCTGCAGCGGTCTTATGGACGACCTGTGGCTGGTGCGGGAGGCCATCGCCGTGCTGCCGGCCGTGGGCGGGGAGTCACTGCGTCAATTGCACGACGACCTGGAGGAAATTCACGTCCATTTGGAGGGACTGCAAGCGTTCGACGCGCTGCTGCCGAATCTGAAACGGTTGACCGAGAAGGCTGCCAAAGTGGCCGCCAGGGTTATCGCTGCGGGCGAGGGCGGCGACTTGCTGTTCTGGATCGAGGCGCTGCGCAAGGCGGTGGCCGAACACCTGCGTGACCGCAAGGTGCCGGACGAGGCGCAGCCGACGCTGGCGCAGCGCTTGCAGACCCTAGCCGATACGGCACGGGCAATGGCCGGGGCAATGGACTTCGGCTTTCTGCTTGACCCAGAACGCAAACTGCTATCAATCGGCTACTCCCAGATCGACAATCGTCTCGACCCCAGTTGCTACGACCTGCTTGCCTCAGAAGCACGGCTGGCGAGCCTGTTCGCCATTGCCAAGGGTGATGTCTCGACCCGTCACTGGTTCCGCCTTGGGCGCACTGCAACGCCAGTCCCCGGCGGCTCGGCGCTGATCTCCTGGTCCGGCTCGATGTTCGAATACCTGATGCCGTCACTGGTGATGCGCGCGCCGGCCGGCAGCCTGTTGGAGCAGAGCACTCGCCTGGTGGTGGCGCTGCAGCAATCCTATGGTCGCTTGCTGAGCATCCCCTGGGGGATTTCGGAGTCAGCCTACAATGCCCGTGACCTGGAGTTCACCTATCAGTACTCCAACTTCGGCGTGCCCGGGCTTGGCCTCAAACGCGGGCTTTCCGAGAACGTGGTGGTCGCGCCTTATGCGACCGGTCTGGCGGCGATGATCGACCCGCAGGCGGCACGACGTAACTACGATCGGCTGGCCGGGATGGGCGCGCAAGGCCGCTATGGTTTCTACGAAGCGCTGGACTTCACCCGCTCGCGGCTGCCGGACGACGAGAACGTGGCGATCGTGCGCTGCTTCATGGCCCACCACCAGGGCATGACCATCGTCGCCATCGCCAATACCTTGCACGATGGAAGGATGCGCTGCCGCTTTCACCGCGAGCCGATGATCCAGGCCTGCGAGCTGCTACTGCAGGAGCGCGTGCCACGGGATGTGGCGTTGGCGCATCCAAGGGCTGAAGAGGTGACGGTTTCCGCGGCCGAGGGCCGCAGCGAGACACCCACCTTGCGGCGCATCAGAGGGGTGGTCGGCGGCGCGCCAATCACGCAGCTACTGTCCAACGGTCGCTACGCGTTGATGCTGACCTCGGCAGGCGCGGGTTACAGCCGCTGGGGGGATATCGACGTGACACGCTGGCGTGAGGACACCACCCGCGATGACTGGGGCAGTTTCATTTTCTTGCGTGACACACAGAGCGGGGCCGTCTGGTCAGCAACGCTGCAGCCAAGCGGCCGCGAGGTGGAAAACGGCGAGGTCCTGTTCGACGAGGACCATGCCGAGTTCATCCATCGCGAAGGTTCGCTGGTGACCCGCCTGGAAGTGCTGGTGTCCGGGGAGGACGACGGTGAAGTGCGGCGGGTTTCGCTGATCAACAACGGGCGGCGGCCACGGGACATCGAGCTGACGTCCTATGCCGAGGTGGTCCTGGCGACACAGGCCGCTGACAGCGCGCACCCGGTTTTTTCGCGAATGTTCGTGCAGACCGAATACCTGGCTGAATTCAACGCACTGGTCGCCACCCGACGCCCGCGTACGCCGCAGGACACGCCGGTGTGGGCGGCGCATTTTGCGGTGGTGGAAGGCGAACTGATCGCCGATCCCCAGTTCGAGTCCGACCGCGCGCGCTTTCTGGGCAGGAACCGTAGCGTGCGCGAGGCGCTGGCGATCACCGGGCACCGGGCGCTGTCGAACAGCCAGGGGACGGTCCTGGACCCGATCTTCTCATTGCGCCAGAGCCTGCGAGTTGCGCCCGGCAAGGTCGCACGGGTGGCCTTCTGGACCGTGGTCGCAAGTTCGCGGGAGGCTCTACTGGACCTGATCGACAAACACCATGAACGCAATGCCTTCGAGCGCGCCAAGACCCTGGCCTGGACCCAGGCCCAAGTGCAATTGCGCGACCTGGGCATCGACGCCGAAGAGGCGGCGGACTTCCATCGCCTGGCCACGCCGATCCTCTATGCCGACCCACGTTTTCGCGCATCGGCGGACGCCCTCAAGCGTGGCGCAGGGTGCCAATCGGGGTTGTGGCCGCTGGCTATTTCCGGCGACTTGCCAATCGTCCTGCTGCGCATCGACGAAGTCGAGGACATCGCCCAAGTCCGGCAGTTGCTGCGTGCACGCGAGTATTGGCGGATGAAGGGCCTGGACATCGACCTGGTCATCGTCAACGAGCGGGCGTCGTCCTATGTGCAGGAGTTACAGGTGGCGATAGAAACTGCAGTGCGCAGCAGCCAGTCGCACGTGCGTTTTGGCGAGGATCACCGACGCGGTGCGGTCTACACATTGCGAGCCGACCTGATGAGCGTTGAAGCGCGGGCGCTGTTGCAAGCCGTGGCGCGTGTCCAACTGGTCGCCCATCGTGGCTCCATTGCCGCCCAGCTCGCACGCCTGCCTCAGCTGGCACCGCGCAACGGGATCAGCGCCCGTCAGCCGCCCTCAACGCCGGCATGGCCATCGCCTGTGTCGACGGCCGAGGGTGGCGACCTGGAATTTTTCAATGGCCTGGGAGGCTTCGACCGTGACGGGCGGGAATACCTGACTGTCCTCGACCGTGACCAGACGACGCCGGCACCGTGGATCAACGTGATCGCCAACCCGACGTTCGGCTTCCAGGTTTCGGTGGAAGGCAGTGGCTATGTCTGGGCCGAGAACAGCCGGGACAACCAGCTCACCCCCTGGTCCAATGACCCAACCGTCGATCCGGCGGGCGAGGTGTTGTACATCCGTGACGAGGAGAGCCACCAGCTGTGGAGCGCCACCGCGCAGCCGATCCGCGACGGCGGTGTCTACCGCGCTGCGCACGGCTTCGGTTACAGCCACTTCAGCCACACAGCGCACGGTATCCAGGCGCAATTATTGCTGTACGTGCCGCTGGACGATCCCGTGAAGATTTCCCGGCTGACCCTGCGCAACCTCTCGGGGCGACCTCGTCGGCTGTCGGTCACCGCCTATGTGGAATGGGTGCTTGGCACCTCGCGTGGCGCCAGCGGACCATTCATCCAGACAGAAATCGACGCTGGCAGTGGTGCGCTCCTGGCGCACAATCCGTGGAGCATTGCCTTCCCGGGGCGCGTGGCATTTGCTGACCTCGGTGGCCGGCAAAGCGCCTGGACCGCCGACCGCTGCGAGTTCCTCGGTCGCCATTGCGGGCCGGCGGCGCCCCAGGCGCTGCTCGGCAGAGCGCCGTTGTCCGGGGCCTGCGGTGCCGGCCTGGACCCTTGCGCGGCGTTGCAGTGCTTTGTCGAGCTACGCGTAGGTGAGTCTGTCGAGGTGCTGGCCTTGCTCGGCCAGGCCGGTTCGACCGAGGCTGCGCGGGAGATGGTGCTGCGTTACCGCGAGCGTGATCTGGACGAGGTGCTCGCAGCAGTCAAGCGGCACTGGGACGAGGTGCTCGGCGCGGTCCAGGTGCGTACGCCCGATCGCACGCTGGACATTATGCTCAACGGCTGGCTGCTCTATCAGACCCTGGCCTGCCGCATCTGGGCTCGCTCGGCGTTCTACCAGGCCAGTGGTGCCTATGGCTTTCGCGACCAGTTGCAGGACTGTATGGCACTGGCTTTTGCGTGCCCGTCGCTAACCCGAAGTCATCTGTTGCGCGCTGCCGCCCGGCAGTTCGTCGAGGGTGATGTACAGCACTGGTGGTTGCCGCAGACGGGGCAGGGGGTTCGCACGCGGATTTCCGATGATCGTGTCTGGCTAGCCTTTGTCTGTGCCACCTATGTCACTTCCTCGGGGGATTGCAAGGTGCTGGACGAGAGTGTGCCGTTCATCGAAGGGCCGAAGTTGCACGCCGACGAGAGCGACGCATTTTTCCAGCCGATGCCTGCGGACACGTCGGCATCGCTGTTCGAACACTGCGCTCGCGGCCTCGACCAGTGCATAGAATTGACCGGTGCCCACGGCCTACCGCTGATCGGCAGCGGTGACTGGAACGACGGTATGAACCGAGTCGGCGCGGGTGGGCAGGGCGAGAGCGTGTGGCTCGGCTGGTTGCTGTTGTGCACCCTGGAATGCTTTGCGCCTTTAGCCGACGGCCGCGATGATCAGCGTGCCGGGTTGTGGCGGGCTCATGCGGCGCTGCTGCGCAAGACGCTGGAGCGTGAGGCATGGGATGGCGAATGGTATCGCCGGGCGACCTTCGACGATGGCACCTGGCTCGGCTCGGCGGCATGCGATGAATGTCGGATCGACTCCATCGCGCAGTCCTGGGCGGTACTCGCCGGCGGCGCCGAGCCTGCCCGCGCGAGGCTGGCCATGGCCGCGCTGGAGCGTCTGCTGATTCGCCGCAGCGACGGCGTGGCGCTGCTGTTCACCCCACCGTTCGCGCACACGCCACTTGACCCCGGCTATATCAAAGGCTACCCGCCAGGCCTGCGCGAGAATGGCGGGCAGTACACCCATGCGGCGATGTGGACGATCCTGGCGCTGACCAAACTAGGGGAGGGTGACAAGGCTGCCGATCTGTTCGCGCTGCTCAACCCGATCAACCATGCGCGTACCCCAGAGCAGGTCGAGCGCTACAAGGTCGAACCTTATGTGATCGCCGCGGATGTCTATTCCGTCGCGCCGCATATCGGTCGGGGCGGCTGGACTTGGTACACCGGCTCGGCCGGCTGGATGTACCGAGCCGGTGTGGAGGGCATCCTGGGGTTGCGCCGCGAGGGTGCATTCCTCGTTGTCGACCCCTGTATCCCACGTCATTGGCCGGGTTTTGAAGCCAGCCTGAGGCTGGACGGCAGCGACTACAAGGTCAGCTTGAAGTCGGCCGGGGTCCGTTGTCGGGGTCTCGTGCAGGCGCTGCTTGATGGTGTACCGCAGAACTGCGAGGAAGGATCCGTTCGAGTGCCGCTGGATGGATGTGCGCATCGCCTGGAACTTGATCTTTAGGCCCCGGGTACACGAGTGCGCCACTGGAGAATCGACATGTCGCAAACAGTTACACCCCTGTCCATGCTCGCCGATGACGTACTTCTGGACCGCCTGCAGTGTGCCGCCTTCGGTTATTTTCTGCAGACCCTGAACCCGCTCAACGGGCTGGTGGCCGACACCTCGCGTCCCGGCTCGCCGGTCAGCATCGCGGTGGTCGGGTTCGCGCTGTCAGCGTATCCGCTGGCCGTGGATCGGGGCTGGCTGACCCGGGCCGATGCGCTACGGCTCAGCCTCGCCGCGCTGCGCTTTTTCCAGGCCAGCGATCAAAGCGCTAGCCCTTCGGCGACCGGTTACAAGGGGTTTTACTATCACTTCCTCGATCTCCATACGGGCGTGCGCGTCTGGCGCTCGGAACTGTCGATGATCGACACCGCGCTGCTGATCGCTGGCGTGTTGACGGCGAGCCTGTACTTTGGCGCGGACACCGCCGACGAGAACGAACTGCGGGAGCTGGCCGATTTTCTCTACCGGCGCATCGACTGGCGATGGGCGCAGGACAGCGGTGAGACGATCAGGCAGGGCTGGAAACCTGAATGCGGGTTTCTGCATTACGGTTGGGAAGGGTATAGCGAAGCCATCTTGCTGTATGTGCTCGCTCTTGGTTCGCCAAGCAACCCGATCGTCGGCGACTGCTATCGGGCATGGACCGCCACCTATCAGTGGGAAAACCTTTACGATCACGACTATCTCTATGCCGGGCCGCTGTTCGTCCACCATTTCTCCCACGCATGGATAGACTTTCGCGGCATCCGCGATGGTTTCATGCACAAAAAACGCTCGGACTATTTCCAGAACAGTCGGAGCGCCGCTTACATCCAGCGCGAGTACGCGCGACGCAACCCCCATGAATTCGCCGGCTACGCTGAAAACTGCTGGGGCCTGTCCGCTTGCGATGGGCCGAGCGACGAGCAGCCGCAGCTGTCCAATGAGCGGCGACGGCTGTTCGGTTATGCCGCCCGTGGCGTGCCGTACGGGCCGGACGACGGCACCCTGTGCGCACCATCGGTGCTGGCGTCGCTGCCGTTTGCGCCGCAGATCGTCCTCGAAGCGGTGCGACACATGATGGCTTGCTACCCGGAAATGTGCGTCGAAGGGCGCTTTTCCAGCAGTTTCAATCCCAGCCTCTCCGATGCCAACGGACGCGCTTGGGTGTCCGCAGGGCATTACGGGCTTGATCAGGGCATCGTACTGATGATGATCGAGAACCATCGTAGCCAACGGATTTGGGAGCTGATGCGCGCCTGCCCTTACATCCGCGACGGTTTGCTACGCGCCGGATTCTACGGCGGTTGGTTGCAACAGCCGCCACGCCTGGGAGCACGCTGATGTCGCAAGACTACGATGGTTCGATCACCACCCCCCAGGATGCCTATGAGCGCCAGCGCCTGGCCAATGTGCATCCGCCGCAGTGGGTCAATCCGCAGGCCGCCGAACGCTACCACCTGGTGATAGTTGGTGCTGGCCCGGCGGGCTTGGTCGCCGCGAAAACCGCCATCGCTCTCGGTGCCAGGGTGGCGCTGATCGAATGCAGGTTGATGGGCGGTGATTGTCTGAACACTGGCTGCGTGCCGTCGAAGGCGATCATCAGGACGGCGCAGTTGTATGCCGAAATGCGCGATGCCCAGCGCTACGGCGCGCAAGTGCCAGGCGATATTCAAATCGACTTCGCTGCCGCGATGGCGCGCGTGCGGCGTATCCGCAGTCATCTCAGTGGCGGCGATTCGGCCGCGCGGCTGAGGGCGATCGGTGTGGATGTGTTCTTTGGCGAAGTGCGCTTCACCGGAGCCGATTCGCTGACGGTCGATGGGCAGACCCTGCGCTTTCGCAAGGCCCTGATCGCGACTGGCGCGTCCCCGAACATCCCGCTGGTTCCCGGGCTCGTGCAGGCGGGTTACCTGACCAATGAAAACGTCTTCGATCTGACCGAGTTGCCGCGCCGCGTTCTGGTGATCGGGGGTGGCCCCCTTGGCTGTGAATTGGCTCAGGCGTTCTGCCGGCTGGGTGCGAAAACCACCATCGTGCAGGACCTGCCGCTGTTCCTCGGCAATGAGGAGCGGGACGCCGCGCAACTGCTTTCGGATGCGTTCGCCCGCGACGGCATCGAGGTGCGCCTGAATACGAATGTTGTTGCCGTGCGCGCAGAGGGCGGGCAGAAGTTGGTTGACCTGATCAGCGATGATTACCGCAATACGGTCGCCGTCGATGCGATCCTCACCGGCATCGGTCACTCGCCGAATGTCCAGGGCCTGGGCCTGGAAGCCGCGGGTGTCGGCTACGACGCCGAGGTGGGAATCCATGTCGATGACTTTCTGTGCACCAGCAATCCGCTGATCTACGCTGCCGGGGATGTCTGCCTCAAACACCAGTACACCCATACTGCCTTGGCCTCGGCGCGCATCGTTGTGCAGAACGCACTGCTGCGCGGTCACGAGCGAATGAGCGGGCTGGTCATTCCCTGGTGTACCTACACCGATCCGGAAATCGCTCACGTCGGTTTGTACGTGCGCGAGGCCAACCTTCAGGATATTCCGGTGAAGACTTTCACCATTCCCATGCATCAGGTCGATCGTGGGGTGACTGACAGCGAGGAGGATGGTTTCGTGAAAATCCACGTCCGGGAGCGTACGGATCGGATTCTCGGCGCTACCATTGTCGCCCGCCATGCTGGCGACATGATCAACGAAATCACCCTGGCCATGGTCGCGGGGGTCGGCCTACGCACATTGGCCCTGGTGATCCACGCCTATCCCACGCAGGCGGAGGCGATTCGCAAGGCCGCCGACGCCTACAATCGTACGCGCCTGCCGTCGCGGGTCAGGCTACGGCTGGCGCGTTGGATGGAGCGCTGAGAAACACCCTATGCTATGACTTCGACGTGGTCGGCCATTATGCCCGGCCAGACGTGTTTGAGCGGGTGGTGGATGAGCGGGTCAAGGCCAGCGTGCGCTTCATCAATGAATAATCACCAGTTGCCGTAGACCGATGGAGGCAGACTCAGGGTGCCGCTGTCGCTGAAGCGCATCGTGCCAAACAGGCCGCCCGCGAGTTTGCCGTGCAGCACGTAGGGCAGGTTGTCCAGGCTCTGGGTTTGTGTCAGCCCCAGCGCCTGACGCAGTGCAGCGAAGGCCGACACGCTGACGGGCACCACCAGCACGGTTTCGGAGAAACCCGGTATGGAACCTTGCTGATCGCTGACCCCGGAGGCCAGTTGCCGGTCGTTGATGTCCAGTTGCAGGGCAACGCCATTGTAATTGATGACCTGCTCGTTAGGGTTTTGCAGGCGCAGCTTGACCGCAAAGCGCAGCTCCATGTCCTGGCCTTGCAGCGGCTCGATGCCTACCACATTGATGTTCAGCGGATCGCGTTGAGGGAACAGAGCGCAGGCGCTCAAGACCAGAATCAACAGCGAAGCGAGCAGGGCGCGGATCGGGCGTAGCGGCATGGGTGACGCTCCAGTTTGCGAGGCAGAGGCCGAGTCGTTGAATTCGGCCTTTGTTTATCCTAGCGGTTCAACTGTGCGACCGCAGGGGGCGGTGGAGGTTCGTTTTGCGCGGCCACGTCCTAACCCTGCACCACCTTGCGCTGGCTTTTTGTGCGTCGCCCCCTAAGATGATGGCCGGCAGTAACCGTCAACACGCCAGGGTGTGCAGAAACGCTCGGCAGGGACAGGCAATCATTCATGTTGGAAAAAGACACCATCTCCATGCAACTGGTGCGAGAAGCGCTATTGCAGAGTTGTGCGCCTGGGGCGGCCACCGATGAGGTATTGAGCAAGGTCGGGATTGCGCCGGCGTTGTTCGGGCAGGCCACTGCGCGGGTGCCCGCGACGGCGTATGCGCGGCTGTGGCGGTTGCTGGCGCGGCGTCTGGACGATGAGTTTTTCGGCATGGACCCACGGCGTCTGAGGTCGGGCAGTCTTGAGTTTCTGTGTCGTTCGTCCATGGCCCAGTTAACGGTCGCGGCGGGGCTGGAGTCGGGCTTGAGCTTTCTGTCCTTGATGTTGGAGGACTTGCAGGCGGGATTGGTGCGTCAGCAGAGCCTCGCGGAAATTGTCCTGGACGAGCACGACGGGCCGCCGAAGCGGGCGTTTACGTATTTCACTTATTGGATGATCGTCCACGGTGTCGCCTGTTGGCTGGCGGGGCGACGAATTCCTATTCTGGCCATTGAGCTGCGCTGCGCGGAACCGGACTTCTGCGAAGACTACGCTGTGATGTTTTCCGAAAACCTGCGCTTCGACCGGCCACGGACGCGGATGATTTTCTCCGCCGACTGCCTGGACCTGCCGATCAAACGCAGCGTCGAGGAACTCAAGCGCTTTCTGGCCCGCGCACCGGCCAATATCCTGGTGAAATACCGCGACCCGGAAAGCTTCGCCAGTCGGATCAAAAACGACTTGCGCCTGCTGCCCGCCGAGCGCTGGCCGGAAACCGAGACCCTGGCCCAAACGTTGTGCATGTCGGCATCGACCCTGCGTCGGCGCTTGGCTGAAGAGGGCCAGACCTATCAGGCGATTAAAGACAGTGTGCGCAAGGAGCTGGCGATTGTCTGGCTGGCCGACGCCGAGGTCAGCTTCGCCGACATCGCCGAGCGCCTGGGGTTCGCGGACACCAGTTCGTTCTACAAGGCATTTCGCAAATGGTCAGGTTCGAACCCGGGGCATTATCGGAGTTTGATCTTGGGCGTATGAGTAGGGATAGGGGCGCGGGTGTCAGGCGCCGGAGTCAAGCGATTCACATTGGCCAAACCAGTCACTTAACTTGATAGCTTTGACCATTGCCCGCGCCCGTCCTCGGGGTGATTATTCTTGCAACTGTTCTTACGGTTCCAAGAATAAAAGACCGAGGATGAAATGCGCGAATATACGCACGCTGCCAACACATTTGATTATCAAGCTACCTGCAATGCCACACTCCAGGGCGAGTTGACTGCGCTCAATGCCTGCGTTGAGTGCTGTGATCGTCACGCCTTGCCAGGGCGCATCGCGTTGTTCTGGGAAGGTCGCGAGGGTGCCAGCGCGACGTACACCTTCGTCGAGCTGCAAGAGAAAGCCGGACGTTTCGCCAATTTTCTCAAGGCCCAGGGCGTAAAGCCGGGCGATACCGTCGCCGGTTTATTGCCGCGCACGGTCGAGTTGCTGATCGCGATTCTGGGTACCTGGCGGGTCGGCGCGGTGTATCAGCCGATGTTCACGGCCTTCGGACCGAAAGCCATCGAGCATCGCCTGCACTGCTCGGACGCGGTGCTGGTGGTCACTGACGGTGATAACCGTCACAAACTGACGGACGTGCCAAATTGCCCGTTGATCGTCACCGTGGGTGGGGTCAAGGGCGCGGGCATCGTACGGGGTGATTTCAGTTTCTGGGCCGAAGTGGAGAACCACCCTGCGGCGTGCGAGCCGGTCATGTTGCCTGCGGATGCACCGTTTATGTTGATGTGCACCTCGGGCACCACTGGCCCGGCGAAACCGTTGGCGGTGCCATTGCGGGCGATTGTCGCGTTTCAGGGGTATATGCGCGATGCCATCGACCTGCGCCCGGAAGATGCGTTCTGGAACCTGGCCGACCCGGGTTGGGCTTACGGCCTCTATTACGCAGTCACCGGTCCGTTGGCGTTGGGCCATCCGACGACCTTCTATGAAGGCCCGTTCACGGTCCAAAGCACCTGTCGGATCATCCGCAAATACGGGATCACCAACCTGGCCGGCTCACCGACTGCCTTTCGTATGTTGATCAGCGCCGGTGCCGAATTCGCCCAACCGATCAAGGGCCAGTTGCGCGCAGTCAGCAGCGCCGGGGAACCGCTCAACCCGGAGGTGATTCGCTGGTTCACTGAAAACCTCGACGTTACCATTCATGACCATTACGGGCAGACCGAGCTGGGCATGGTGCTGTGCAACCATCATGGCCTGGCACACCCGGTAAGAATGGGCTCGGCAGGCTTTGCGGTGCCGGGGCATCGGATTGTGGTGTTAGGCGAAGACGGTGAAGAATTACCTGCCGGGCAGCCGGGAATTCTCGCGGTGGATCGCGAGCAATCGCCGCTGTGCTGGTTCGACGGTTACAAGGGCACGAAAACCAGTGCTTTCGTTGGCAAGTATTACTTGAGCGGCGATACCGTGGAGTTGAACGACGATGGCAGCATCAGCTTCGTCGGCCGCAGTGATGATGTGATCACGACCTCCGGTTACCGGGTAGGTCCTTTCGATGTAGAAAGCGCGCTGATTGAGCATCCAGCCGTGATGGAAGCGGCGGTCATCGGCAAGCCGGATCCGGAGCGCACCGAACTGGTCAAAGCCTTTGTCGTGCTGACTCAGCACTACCGCGCCGACCCGCAACTGGCCGAAGAGCTGCGCCTGTATGTCCGCCAGCGTCTGGCCGCGCATGCCTATCCACGGGAAATAGAATTCGTCAGCGAACTGCCCAAGACCCCAAGCGGCAAGCTCCAGCGCTTCATTTTGCGCAATCAGGAAATCGCCAAAGCCCAGGCTGATCAAGCCGCTCCCCATACCGCGTGATTCAAGGAATTTTATGCAGATTCAAGACAAGGTTTTTCTGGTCAGCGGTGGCGCCTCGGGCCTCGGTGCAGCCACCGCACAGATGCTGGTAGCAGCGGGCGCGAAGGTCATGTTGGTGGACATGAATGCGCAAGCCGTGGCCGCCCAGGCTGAAAAGCTCGGTGCTCAGGCGCGTTGGGCCGTCGCCGATGTCAGCCAGGAAGCCGCAGCGCAAGCGGCCGTTGAGGCCGCTGTGGACGCATTCGGCGGGCTGCACGGGCTGGTCAATTGCGCGGGCGTGGTCGGTGCCGAAAAAATCCTTGGCAAGGACGGCCCGCATGGGCTGGAGAGCTTCAGCCGGGTGATCGGGGTCAATCTGATCGGCAGCTTCAATCTGCTGCGGTTGGCGGCTGCGGCCATCGCCAAGACCGAAGCAGGTGAGGGCGGCGAGCGCGGGGTCATCATTAATACTGCGTCGGTGGCCGCCTACGACGGGCAGATCGGTCAGGCCGCGTATGCAGCGTCCAAGGGCGCCATCGTCAGCATGACCTTGCCTGCTGCCCGCGAGCTGGCGCGCTTCGGCATTCGCGTGATGACCATCGCTCCCGGTATTTTCGAAACACCGATGATGGCTGGCATGACGCCACAAGTGCGTGACGCTCTGGCTGCGGGCGTACCGTTTCCACCGCGTCTGGGCAAACCCGAAGAGTTCGCTGCGCTGGTTCGGCATATTATTGAAAACAGCATGCTCAACGGTGAGGTGATCCGTCTCGACGGTGCCTTGCGTATGGCAGCCAAGTAGCTGAGGAGCTAGTTATGACCATTCAAGATCCTATTGTTATCGTCAGTGCCGTGCGCACCCCAATGGGTGCCTTTCAGGGCGATTTCAAAGGCCTGACCGCGCCACAATTGGGCGCGGCAGCCATTCGCGCCGCCGTCGAGCGCGCCGCCGTTGCACCGCAGGATGTGGAAGAGGTGCTGTTTGGCTGTGTGCTCTCGGCAGGATTGGGTCAGGCGCCCGCCCGGCAAGCCGCATTGGGTGCAGGGCTGAGCACGTCGACGGTGTGCACCACGCTGAACAAAATGTGCGGCTCGGGCATGCAGGCGACGATTCTGGCCCATGATCTGCTGGTCGCCGGCAGCGCTAAAGTCGTGGTGGCCGGCGGCATGGAAAGCATGTCCAACGCACCTTATCTGCTGGACCGGGCACGCAGCGGTTATCGCATGGGCCATGGTCGAGTGATCGACCATATGTTTCTCGATGGCCTCGAAGATGCCTATGATAAGGGCCGGTTAATGGGCACTTACGCCGAGGACTGCGCCGAACTCAATGGCTTTAGCCGTAAAGCGCAGGATGACTTCGCCATCGCTTCCCTGACACGGGCACAGCACGCGATCAGCAGCGGTAGTTTTGCTGCCGAAATCGTCCCGGTACAGGTCACAGTGGGTAAGGAGCAACGTCTGATCAGTGACGATGAGCAACCGCCCAAGGCCCGTTTGGACAAGATCCCCAGCCTGAAACCGGCCTTCCGCGAAGGTGGCACGGTGACAGCGGCCAACTCCAGTTCGATCTCTGATGGTGCAGCGGCGTTGATGCTCATGCGTCAATCAGAAGCACTGGCACGCGGGCTCAAGCCGCTGGCAGTGATCCGTGGCCATGCAGCGTTCGCTGACGAGCCTGGGTTGTTCCCGACCGCGCCAGTAGGGGCGATCAAAAAACTGATGGGCAAAACCGGCTGGTCGCTGGACGAAGTGGACCTGTTCGAAGTCAATGAAGCGTTCGCGGTGGTCGCGCTGGTGACCATGAGTAAGCTGGAACTGCCCCACAGCAAGGTCAACATCCACGGCGGCGCCTGTGCTCTGGGTCATCCGATTGGCGCCTCGGGTGCACGGATTCTGGTCACGCTGCTGTCGGCCCTGCGCCAGAAAGGCCTGCACCGTGGCGTAGCCGCCGTGTGTATTGGCGGCGGTGAAGCGACAGCCATTGCGGTCGAATGCCTGTACTGAGACGGTTATCGAGGAAAAGTCATGCTACCCACAGAAGAACAGCAGCAGATCAGTGACGCGGCCCGTCAGTTCGCCCAAGAGCGACTCAGGCCGTTTGCCGCGCGATGGGATCGCGAACATTCGTTCCCGCGTCAGGCCATCGGCGAGATGGCTGAGCTGGGTTTTTTTGGCATGCTGGTGCCCGAGCAATGGGGCGGCTGTGATACAGGGTATCTGGCCTACGCCATGGCCCTGGAAGAAATTGCGGCTGGTGATGGAGCCTGCTCGACCATCATGAGCGTGCACAACTCCGTGGGCTGTATGCCCATTCTCAAGTTCGGTAACGATGAGCAGAAAGAGCGCTTTCTTCGGCCCTTGGCCAGCGGCGCCATGCTGGGCGCCTTCGCCCTGACCGAACCTCAGGCCGGTTCTGACGCCAGCGGCCTGCGCACCCGCGCCCGGCTTGAGGGCGATCATTACGTGCTCAACGGCTGTAAGCAGTTCATCACTTCCGGGCAAAATGCGGGAGTGGTGATCGTGTTCGCCGTCACCGACCCCAGTGCAGGCAAGCGTGGTATCACGGCCTTTATTGTGCCGACCGATTCACCCGGCTATAAAGTAGCGCGGATCGAGGACAAGCTCGGTCAGCATGCCTCCGACACCTGCCAGATTCTGTTTGAAGACGTTAAAGTTCCGGTCGAGCAGCGTTTGGGCGCAGAGGGTGAAGGCTACAAAATCGCGCTGGCCAACCTGGAGGGTGGGCGCGTCGGCATTGCTTCGCAATCGGTCGGCATGGCCCGAGCAGCCTTTGAAGTGGCGCGCGATTACGCCAAGGAGCGTGAAAGCTTTGGCAAAACACTGATCGAACATCAAGCTGTGGCATTTCGGCTGGCTGACATGGCGACCTCAATCGCCGTTGCCCGGCAAATGGTGCATTACGCGGCTGCCCTGCGTGACAGTGGTAAACCTGCGTTGGTCGAAGCCTCCATGGCCAAACTGTTCGCCTCGGAAATGGCCGAAAAAGTGTGCTCCAGCGCCCTGCAAACACTGGGCGGCTATGGCTACCTCAGCGATTTTCCGTTGGAACGTATTTACCGCGACGTGCGGGTCTGTCAGATTTATGAAGGCACCAGTGATATTCAAAGAATGGTGATCTCGAGAAGCCTTTAACGTTATTTATCATTAGGTTATCTCGATAAGTTAATGTGTTTTGTTGAATGGCGTTCTTATTTTTTGTTATCTGTTTAAGGATAAATATCAATGACTTACGAAACTATCTTGATGGAGATCCGAGGTAGAGTTGGACTGATCACCCTCAACCGGCCGCAGGCGCTGAACGCCCTGAATGCGCAGCTGGTCAGTGAATTGAATCAGGCGCTGGACGTGTTGGACGCTAATCGCGATATCGGTTGTATCGTGCTGACAGGCTCGAAAAAAGCCTTCGCTGCCGGTGCCGATATCAAGGAAATGGTCGAGTTGACCTACCCGCAGATTTATCTGGACGATCTGTTTTCGGACAGCGACCGCGTCGCCGGTCGACGTAAACCCATGATCGCGGCCGTGGCTGGTTTTGCCCTGGGCGGAGGGTGTGAACTGGCGCTGATGTGCGATTTTATTTTGGCGGGCGACAACGCGAAATTCGGTCAGCCAGAAATCAAGCTCGGTGTGCTGCCGGGCATGGGCGGCACCCAGCGCCTGACGCGCGCCGTGGGCAAGGCCAAGGCGATGGAAATGTGCCTTAGCGGACGCCTGATTGACGCCGTGGAAGCCGAGCGCTCAGGGCTGGTGGCGCGGGTGTTGCCGGTCGACGATCTGCTGGACGAAGCGCTGAAAGTAGCAGAAGAAATTGCCGCTAAATCCTTGCCGGTGGCGATGATGATCAAGGAAAGCGTCAATCGTGCCTTTGAAGTCAGTCTGTCGGAGGGCATTCGTTTCGAGCGCCGGGTATTCCATGCGGCCTTCGCCACGCAGGATCAGAAAGAAGGCATGACAGCGTTCATCGAAAAACGTGAGCCTCTGTTCAAGGGTCGTTAATCGCCCACTGTGCGGCTAAGGCCGGCTCAACCATTGGAACAGTGCGCTCAAGTCGGCGGGTGCAGAGGGTGACGACAACGGCGGGGCTGGCTCGACAGGGACGTTGGGGCGGCTGAAGGTTAGAAGTTGCTGCGGTGTCCAGTTCTGCTGGAAGTACTGCGCCAGTGGCAGGCAGTGGCCGGGGTGTACCAGGCAGAGCCGTTGTGGGGTTTTTCGGTATTCGGTGGCCAACTGCTGAAGCTGTTCGTGGTCCAGGCCAAGAAATCCCTCGTGATCGGTTTTGCCTTCGAATAGAAAATGCTGCGACTCCAGGCGTGCCAGGTTCTTCAGGCTGGGTGCGTCCATGCGTACGATATACCAGACGCGATGAGCCAAGGGTTGTCCGAGCATGCCGGGCTCTTCCGTCAGACGCAGGTCGAGGCTGGACGACGGAGGTTGCCCATAGGGCGGCCGATTTTCGTGGCACAAAGCGGTGTCCTGGATTGGCGCATCCTCACGCCGCCCATAGGTGTGATTGGGCATTTTGGACAGGCTTTGCAGGCCCGAGACCTGGATGCTCTCAGGTTGCAGCTCAATACGGGTTCCTGCGGTGTTCAGCGTCAATGTACGGCTGGCATTCGCGCGCAGTGTCTGACCCGCGCTCAAATGAATATGCTCGGGCACAGAGTCCAGCGTCAGATCATCAATTCTAATGTGCGGCAGCAGCACCTTTGTCGTAAGGGCTTGGGTCGTGGGGGCTTCGGTCGAAGAGCCGCAGATCAAGGGCCGGTCAGGGTCATTGTCGACATAACGCACCACCACCTGAGCGCCCCCCGTTAGCGCGTGCAGCACCCCAGTGCCCGTGGCCAGCGGTAGCCAGCAATGGCTGTCGGTATTTTTGTCAGGTTGCCAGTCAAACCGGACCTGAACCCGGCCCTGCTCATCGCGCTGAACCGGCTGATCGTCCACACCCATCAGCGTGGCCGTCTGGTCACCCGGCATTTGCGGCTTGGCGTGTTTGGGCTGTGGGCGGAAGGGCATGGCCCAAGGGATGGCGCGGAAATGGTTGCGATAGCCGTGACTGAACGGCGCGATATCGGTACCCGGCACGCACCCTGGAGGATGATTCGGGGCATGCCACCCTTTTCCGCTGGGGGGTGGATCGTGATCGAATATCGCGGCGATATCGAGCGGATCAAAGCCGTCCAGCAGTTGGGGTTGTTTGCCCGCATGGTGGATTTCAGTCAGTAGCCACTGATCGTTGAACAGGTTGTTGGGGTGCGCAAGCACCTGCAGAATCTGGCCGCTGACCAGTGAGGCTTGGTTGCTGTGGCCGTAAACCTGCCGTCTCTGGCAACGCAAACGCTCCAGCGTGCGCTCGCTCAGTTGCCGGCGTCTGTCCTCTTCAGGGCTCGATTGTTCGACACGGCCGAAGGCTTTGCAGGATTGATTGGCGGCGGGGTCACTTGCTGGCGCGAGGCTTGTACTTTCCTGGGCTGTCACGGCGGCCTGGTCAATGGGGGATTTGCCGTGGCTGCTGTAGCTGGGCTGGATAGAAAAGCGTTCGGCCATATGGCTGATTGTCGCCGGGGGTATGGCCTGGCCATCGTCGGTATGGACGCAGATCGGCGTTGGCTGCTCGGGAAAGCCGCCCGGATCGTCGCCAAAAATGAGTACATGGTGGGTGCGGCGGTGTTCAAAACGGTAATGAATGCCTTCTTCTTCGCACACGCGCTGGAGTAGATGCAGATCGCTTTCATCGTATTGAACGCAGGTCGACCGTGGCGGGTACAGACCCACCATCGGTTCAAAACGGTAGCTGTCATCGTGGATACCATGTTCTTCCAGGAGTTGAGCAATGATCTGTGGCACGCTCACTGCCTGAAAAATTCGTCGATGACTGCGCTGTTGTAGTGTGTGCATCCTGGGTACCAGGCTCACGCGATAATGGCTCACGCTGGCCCCCGCATAGCGTTGGCTGGCGTCAGCGATCAATCCATGAATGCCGTTTTCCATGCCGTTGTCCTGTGCGTCGAAGGACAGAAAGGCGCTGCGCGATATCAGCGCGTTGAAGTCCATACTCGGGTGCGGGCTGATCAGGTCGATGTCGAAACGATAGGGCTTGTTCAAGGCTTCGTGGCCCTTGAAGCTGATGACCTGCAGCGCTAATTCGTTGTTGGCGATCGTCAGGGTGATCAGCGTTCCGTTGTCTTGGCTCATCTGCGCATCCTCGGTCCTAAAACATCAAGGATGCACAGGGTACGGAATGCCAGCGGCGAAAGTCATCGTTAAGCCACTTTTCGGAAAAGGACTACAACTCTGGTACGGGTCGTACAGGCGAAATCAGGTATTTTCCTGACTGGGATCAGTCTCGTTCGATCAATGGCTCGACAGAGGGGTTTCATCTGGCGTTATCGCGTATAAAATGTCTTTCATTTTCAGCGTTATGCCGCCTCAGCTGTCAGCGTACTTACTGACAGAAAAGGGGCAGTGAACAGTCACGGATCAAGAGAACAAGCATGGGCGCACAGTGGAAGGTCAAGCATAAAGAAGCAGCATCCAACGCTAAAGGGCGGATTTTTGGCAAGCTGTCCAAGGAAATCATGATCGCGGCGCGTAATGGCGCTGATCCCGACATGAACCCGCGTCTGCGACTCATGATCGAGCAGGCGAAAAAAGCCTCGATGCCTCGCGAAACCCTTGAGCGCGCCATCAAAAAAGGCGCTGGCCTTCTGGGCGAAGGCGTGACGTTCGAGCGTCTGACGTATGAGGGCTTTGCGCCGCACCGTGTTCCGGTGATCATCGAGTGCCTGACCGACAACATCAATCGCACCGTTTCGGAAATCCGCGTGTTGTTCCGCAAGGGTCAACTGGGGGCCGCCGGTTCGGTTGCCTGGGATTTCAACCATCAGGGCCTGATCGAGGCGCTTCCTGCCACGCCGGACGCGGATGCCGAACTGGCCGCCATCGAAGCGGGCGCTCAGGATTTTGAACCCGGCGAAGACGGCGCAACGCTGTTCCTCACCGAATTGACCGATCTGGATGCCGTTTGCAAGGCGCTGCCTGAGTTCGGCTTTGTCGTGCAGTCCGCACACCTGGGTTATCGCCCCAAGAGCACCGTGGATGGCCTGAGCGACGAGCAAATGGCTGAAGTCGAAGCGTTCCTGGAAGCGATCGATGGCCATGATGACGTGCAGAATGTGTATGTAGGGTTGGCGGGCTAAGCCTGATCTACGCCTTCGCGAACAAGTTCGCTCCCGCCGGGTTTCGCGCAGACCCTGTGGGAGCAGGCTTGTCTGCGAAGACAATGGATCAGCCGCAGATATTTCCGTAGACCGTACCGACCTCTTCGCAGGCAAGCCTGCTCCCACAGTTTTTTTGCCCGACACAGATCCCCGGTGGGAGCGAATTCATTCGCGAAGGGCTTGATGCAGTTTGTCAGACACCCTGCAACGCGTCATGAACCTGCTTGAACGAAGGCCGGGCCATGACGTCAGCCTGGATACAACGCGCTTGCAGTTCAAGCCATGGCTCAGTAACCGCCGAATCGCAACGCTCCAGCAACTCCCCCAGCAGAATCCCGAAAGCCCTGACTTCAATGCGCTCCAGCGCCAGTGCCTGAGCGGTGTCGGCTGCCGGATGGAAAGACGCTGCGCCAAAGTCACCCAGCAGGCAATCGCCGTCCTCGTCCCACAAGATATTGTGCCCGTACAGGTCGCCATGGCTGATGCCGCACGCATGCAGATGCTCGGCGACCGAGGCGATGCCGCAGGCCAGGCGCAGGGCGACGTCCAGCGAAAACCGAGTGCCTGAGGCATAGATGTCGCGGGTGCAGGAGTCCAGGCTGGGCGGGCCTGAAAGGTTGCTGAAACTGGGGGCGATCAATTGCATCACGAGCCCAACCTGTGCCTCTGGGTGTTCCGCAATTTGCCCCTGGACTTCGATCAACTGCGGGTGAGCCCCGGCAGCGATGCAGGCAGACATTTCATTGAGCGGGGAGCCGTCACTGGTGATGCTGCCCTTGTAGAGTTTGATCGCCACGGGCGTGGATTGGTTTTCCTCGCGTTGCCACAGGGCTTGTTGAATTACCCCGGAAGCGCCTTCGCCCAATTGCTGCTGCACTTGCAGTTGCTGCCACGGGATCTGGCGGATGGGCGTTTCAGCGTGGCTTACGGTCAGCGGGTTTCCTGCATAGGCCAACCAGGCCAGTGCAGGCAGCTTCAACAGCCAGTCGGGTAACTCAGTCAGGCGATTGGCGGCAATACGCACCAGCTCAAGTTGCTCGCAGCCAGCCAGACTCTCTGGTAGCTGCTGCAAGCGATTGCCCGCCAGCATCAATTTTTGCAAGGCAGAACAGCCGCCGAGCGTGTCGGGGAGGGCGTCGATGCAGTTGTCAGTCAGGATCAGCCAGCGCAGCAAGGGCGGCAGCGCCTGGGCTGGAACGTGACGAATCTGGTTGGCCTTGAACCCGACGATTTGCAATTGCGCGCACTGACCAATGCTGGCGGGCAGTTCGGTGAACTGGTTTTCCGAGCAGAACAACACGCGCAGGTTTCTCAGGCGGTACAGATCATCCGGCAGGCTGCTCAACGCATTGCCGGTCAGATTGAGCACTTCCAGCGAGTCCGCGAGGTCAAAAATGTGTGGAGGAAACTCAGTCAGCCCACAGGACAGATCGAGGCGCTTGATGCCCGCAAGCTTGCCGGCACCGAGAAGTTCAAGGGTGTGCATTTGATTGTCGGTCGCCATCATCAAACCTGCCGCGCCAGGCAGATGTCGATCAGTTGGTGCATCCGCTCCAGGCTCGGCGGTGCATCGGCGTAGAGGATGCGATACACCATCGGCGCCACAATGGCGTCCATCAACTCATCGGCCGCTGGCGCGGTTTCGCCCCGCACCCGCGCACGATCAATGATGATCTGCAATTGATCACGAACGATGGCCGAGCATTTGCCAGAGCAGGTTGCTGCGCTACTGGCCACAACGTCACGCATCAATTCCCGGCCTGGGGCTGAACTCATTTCGTCCAGGTACTGCTCGGTCCACGCTTGCAGGTCTTCGCGCAGGTTGCCGCAATTGACTGGAATGTCCGGGCGCAAACGCTCCACCGCCGCATCGGCCAGCAGGGTGGTCAGGTCACCCCAGCGTCGATAAATGGTAGAGGGGGTGACGCCGGCCCGCGTAGCGATCAGCGGGACACTGAGTGCCGAACGGTCGTGTTCGAGCAGCAGGTCACGGATAGCCGCGTGGATCGATTCTTGAACACGGGCGCTGCGGCCACCCGTGCGAATACCTTCTTTAATAGCCATGCGGCAGACCTTAACACAAAGAATTTGCTTTAAGCGGAATCGCGTTGCACACTCACAAAAGCTAAATGATTGCTTTAGCGGTTTGCTTTATCGGAGAGTGTACGCATGTCTCATCCTTTGCAGAACCCGGACCCGATCGTTCGCAGTCGCGGAGAACAGGGGTTTCTTGCCATCACGGTGCTGTGCTTTTTTGCAGCGTCCAGCACGCCAACCCCTCTTTATCACCTGTATCAGCAAAGCTGGGGCTTCTCGTCGGCGATGCTGACCCTGATTTTTGCAGTGTATGCCCTCAGTTTGCTGGTGGCCTTGCTGGTGGTCGGTTCATTGTCTGACTACTTGGGCAGACGCCCGGTCATTTTTGCCGCGCTGGTGCTTGAGATTGTATCGATGGCATTGTTTATCACCGCCACCGATGTGACCTGGCTAATCATCGCACGGGTGCTGCAAGGTTTCGCCACGGGCATGGCCACCAGCGCACTGGGCGCCGCCTTGCTCGACTGTGATCAGACTCAGGGACCGTTGATCAACAGTGTCGCGCCGATGCTGGGCATGGCCGCTGGTGCATTGGGTACCAGTGTTCTGGTGACGTTCGCGCCCCTGCCGCTGTTGATGGCGTTTATCGTGCTATTGATCGCCTTTGTGTTGCAGGCGCTGTACCTGTGGCGTCTGCCAGAAACGGTCAGCCCGCAACCGGGTGTTTGGGCGTCGCTGAAGCTTTCGTTGCACGTACCGCCCCAAGCGAGACGTATGCTGTGGCTGGTGCTGCCCGTGGATATAGCGGCCTGGGCGCTGAGCGGATTCTATCTGTCGTTGAGCCCATCATTATTAACGGCAGCAACCGGCTCGACGTCGGTTCTCAATGGTGGGCTGGCCGTGGCTGCATTGACCCTCAGTGGCGCGGTGGCGATCCTGAACCTGCGCAAACGTGCGCCCAGTCTGGCGTTGTTCGTGGGTGCCAGTTTTATGGGCGTGGGCGTTGCGGTGATTCTGGCGGCCGTCAACAGTGGTTGGTTATGGCTGTTTTTCGTCGGTACGGTGGTTGCCGGGTGCGGGTTCGGCGCCGGGTTCCTAGGGGCCATGCGCTTATTGCTGCCCCTGGCTCACGCCCATGAACGCGCCGGGCTGATGTCGACGTTTTATGCGCTCAGTTACCTGGCATTTTGCGTGCCTGCATTGGTTGCCGGGCTGTCGGCGCACAGCTTCGGGCTGATCGCGACCACCAACGTCTATGGCCTGGTGGTCATCGCCCTGGCATCGCTGGCGTTGTTGGGTTTGCTGATCCAGCGTTCGACCAGTGCCCGTGCCATGTCACAGGGCTAAAATAGTCGACAAAAGTCGTAGCTGTTTTTCCCTGCGCATCTGCTACGTTCATGGGTGTACGCCTTTCTCGTTAAGCCCTCAATAAGAACAAGCACAGGGACATCGATGAGCCAGCAACAGAAGAACTATCAGCAGCAGTACGACCATTCCATCGCCGACCCCGAGGCCTTCTGGGCGCTACAGGCGCGCAATGTGGCCTGGTATCAGGCGCCTCGACAGACCCTGCAAACCCTGGACGACGGCACCCATCGCTGGTTCGCCGATGGTCAGCTCAATAGCAGCTACCTGGCGCTGGATTATCAGATCGAGCAGGGCCGTGGCGAGCAGACGGCGCTGATCTATGATTCGCCGGTCAGCCACAGCAAGGTTCGTTACAGCTATAACGAACTGCGTGACGAAGTGGCGCGGTTGGCCGGCCTGCTACGCCAATTGGGCGTGGAGAAGGGCGATGGTGTGATCATCTATATGCCGATGGTCCCTCAGGCGGCCATGGCGATGCTAGCCTGTGCCCGACTCGGCGCAATTCATTCCGTGGTGTTCGGTGGTTTCGCGGCCCATGAACTGGCGCTGCGCATCGACGATTCCAACCCCAAACTGCTGCTGACCGCATCCTGCGGGTTGGAGTTCGAGCGGGTGATTGAATACAAACCCTTGGTGGATAAGGCCCTGGAACTGGCCCGCCATCAGCCGAGCCATGTGCTGGTGTTGCAACGTCCGCAGGTTCAAGCACGGCTGCAAGCCGGACGCGACCTGGACTGGAACGCCGCCTTGGTCGGCGTGCAGCCGGCTGATCCGGTGCCCGTCGCCAGCACCGATCCGCTGTACATCATGTACACCTCAGGCACCACCGGCCGACCCAAGGGCATCGTTCGTGAAAACGGCGGCAACGCCGTCGCGCTGATGTTCACCATGACCCATATCTACGGGATGCAGCCGGGCGATATCTGGTGGGGTATCTCTGATGTTGGCTGGGTGGTGGGCCACACCCTGATTGTCTACGGGCCGTTGATGTGCGGCTGCACCACCGTGTTGTATGAGGGCAAGCCGATCCGCACGCCCGATGCAGGCGCGTATTGGCGCGTGATCGAAGAATACAAGGTCAATGCCTTGTTCTGTGCCCCCACCGCCATGCGCGCGATTCGCAAGGAAGACCCTGACGGTGAGTTGATCAAGAACCGTGACCTGAGTTCGCTGCGACAGCTGTTTTTGGCCGGGGAAAAACTCGACTCCAGCACTCACCAATGGCTGGAGCAGTTGACCGGCAAGCCGGTGCTCGATCATTGGTGGCAGACCGAAACCGGCTGGCCAGTGACGGCACCGTGCATGGGCCTCGAAGGTCACAGCCCGGCCCCCGGGTCGAGCAACCGTGCGGTGCCGGGTTACAACGTCCAGGTCATGGACGAGGAGGGCCGATTGCTCGGTCCGGGTCAGCAAGGCTCTATTGTCATCGCCTTGCCCCTGCCGCCGGGGTGTGCCCAGACGCTATGGAATGACCACCCGCGTTACCTGGAAGCTTATCTGCAGACCTATCCCGGCTATTACCACACCGGTGATGGTGGCTATGTGGATGAAAACGGTTTTGTGTACATCATGGGCCGCACGGATGATGTGATTAACGTCGCTGGCCATAGGCTGTCCACCGGAGAGATGGAAGACCTGGTCGGGCAACATCCCGCCGTGGCCGAGTGTGCGGTGATCGGTGTGCATGACGAGATCAAGGGGCAGGTGCCGCTTGGCATGATCGTGCTCAAGGACGGCGTCAGCGAAAGTGCCGAGCAATTGCGCGGCGAAATGGTGGCGCTGGTGCGCGAGAGGATCGGCGCGCTGGCGTGTTTGCAGCGAGTGGTCGTGGTCAAGCGCCTGCCCAAAACCCGCTCCGGTAAAATACTGCGCGGCGTTTTGCGCAAAATCGCCGACGGCGAGGATTTCACGCCGCCGTCGACCATTGATGATCCGGCGATTCTTGGGGAGATTGCCGCGGCATTGGCCAGTAAATAGGTCTCTGTGGGAGCAACCGGGACGTGTAGTCTTGTTCGCGAATACGGTCTATCAGGCGCCCGCCATACGGATCCTCGCTTAGGCTCTGATTTCCCTCGCTCCGGCGTTGCTCCGGGGGTCGCCGCAAGGGGCCGTCCCTGGCCCCGTGCGGCTAACTCGGCGTCCTGCCTCGTTACCCCCTGCGCAACGCCTGCGCTCGGCCTTCTGGAAAAGGGGCCTTACCGTAATTCGACAGTCAATTCACTTAAAAATCAAAGGCAAATCAAGACCCCGGTGGGAGCGAATTTATTCGCGAAGGCGTCTTATCTGACACACCACCACCGATCACGACACATAAATCGCAACCCAGTTTGCTGCGCGACAGCGCGGCGTCGAAGACGGGGTGGGCCCTCCTACAGAATCTCAGTCAACTCAGGATTTGTGTCGGACACACAGCCTGCAAGGAGTCAGGCAACCCTAGATCGGCTGCCGGATCGCCTGTCTGGCAATCTGCGCCGCAGGGTCGTCGGCCTGGCTGACCATGGCGTAGTTGTAACCGCCACCGGACCAATAGTCTGCCTGTAATTCACCATCCCGGCGGCTGCCGCGTGGCAGCAGGTGGTTTTGCGGTCCTGGCGGACGGATGTAGAAGCTGACCTTGCGCCCGTTCGAATCTTCATACACCACCATCGCGGCGGCACCTTGTTCGGTGCTGGTCAAGCGTCCGCTGACCGGTTTGAAACCCGCCGCCTCCAGGTTGGGTAAGCGGTTGGCCTGGGCGAAGTTGTTGTCCAGCCAGCCTTGGGCATTGTTGGGTTTATTCGCGTTCCAGTCCGACGCCATGTCGTCTTTCACCGCGAACATCCGGTACGCCTGCACGGCATCGGCCATGGGCGGCATGGCGGTGCTCAAGGTCATTTCCCGTGCTTGCCAGCCGCTCAGGCCACCCAGGCTCACCGCCACCAGCAACATCGCCGCCGTGGCGTAACGCCGATAAGACGTGCGGCGCATGCGCTGACGGATGAACGCCGGGTCCAGTTCGGGGTTGGGCGCCATGTGCAGCCCACCGCTCAAGGCCGCGCGCAGGTGCTGGGCATCGAGTTGCCAGGCGGCCACCTGCTCGGCTTGCTCCGGGTGTGCGGCAAGCCAGATTTCCAGGGTCAGGCGGTCGGCCTCACTGAGCTGATGGTCGACGTAAGCGTGCAAGTCGCGTTCGCTGGGGGGCAGAGTGATCATTTCAATATCCGCAGAGAAGGGAGCGTGATTTCGCCGTCGCTGAGCTGGCGCAGGGCCTGGCGAGCGCGGGACAAACGGGACATGACGGTGCCAATAGGGACATCGAGGATCTCGGCGATTTCTTTATAACTCAAGCCCTCGACCGAAACCCACAGCAATAGGGCGCGCTGCTCGGTGTTCAGCAGGCCAAAGGCTTCAAGGGTCGATCGAGCCACCACGGTGCGTTCGACAGACGGCTCATAATGATCGTCCCTGGCACCAGTGAACAGTTCCAGCATGCGTCCATAGCATCGTGAGCGGCGGTGGGCATCGAGAAACTGCCGGTACAGGATCGAGAATAACCAGGCGCGCAGATCTCCTTCCGGGCGTTTGTCGGCCCAGCGTGACAGGGCTTTTTCCAGGCTCGATTGCACCAGATCGTCAGCGCTGCTTGGGTCTCGGGTCAGCCAAACCGCGAAGCGCCGCATTCGCGGCAATAACTCGCGTAGTTGATCGTCGATTTCGTTCATGGGCCTGCGGGTTCCAAGTCAGCAACTATGATCAGTTCAGATCGTGTGATCAGAGAGACGCCTGTCCAAGAAGGTTATTCCCACCCTGAAAAAATAAAACCTGTCTGATGGAATAAAGCGCCAGCGCCTGCGTCCCACAGTTCCTTCACCCTGAGGCCGACGGCCCTGGAGTTTTTCATGGTTGATCGTTTACCGCCGAAAAAGCCACCCTTGAGTGCCGCGAGCACGACCTTTCGCCTGGCCGGCATTGCCGTGTTGGTGCTCGCGGTCGCAGGCCTGTTCGCTTACGTGGGCGGTTACCTGGACCCCCAACGCCTGACCCCCAAGGTTCTCGTCGACACCCTTGAACACAACAACGGGTTGCATCCGGGTTTTCGCCGCAACCACTCCAAAGGTGTCTGCGTTGCAGGCTACTTCGAAAGCAACGGCGCCGCCGCCGAGTTTTCCAGTGCGCAAGTGCTCAGCGCGACGCGTACGCCGGTGGTCGGCCGCTTCGCCTTGCCTACGGGGAATCCGTATTCGCCTGACAGCGCTGTCCCTATCCGCAGCATGGCCCTGCGCTTCAAACTGGCCAATGGTCAGCAATGGCGCACCGGAATGAACAGCATGCCGGTGTTTCCTGTCGGTACGCCCGATGCTTTTTACGGCATGCTCAAGGCCACCGCTCCGGACCCTGCGACCGGCAAACCGGACCCGAGCAAGCCGCCAGCGTTCTTTGCTTCGCACCCGGAGTCCGCGCCATTTCTGGCCTGGGTCAAGACCGCCAAGCCTTCGGCCAGCTACACCACCGAAACCTACAACAGCATCAACGCGTTTTATCTGGTGAATGCCGAAGGCAAACGTCAGGCGGTGCGCTGGAGCATGGTCCCGGTGAGCAAGGACGAAGCAGGGGTGCAGACCACCGAGGGTAAAGACTTTCTTGAGCAGGACCTGGGTCGCCACCTTGCGGCCGGGCCTTTGCGCTGGGACCTGATTTTCACCCTGGCCAATGCCGAGGACCCAACCAACGACGCCAGCAAGCCATGGCTCAACGATCACCGTACGGTCAATGCAGGCACGTTGGTGCTGGAAAGCACCCAGCCACAACTAAACGGCGACTGCCGTGACATCAATTACGATCCGCTGGTCCTGCCGAGCGGTATCGAAGGCTCCGACGACCCTCTGTTAGCGGCCCGTTCTGCGGCCTATGCCGATTCTTACTTACGCCGGACCAGTGAAGTGGACCAGTTGCCCAAGGCCGCTTCAACACAGGAGTCAAAACAATGAACGCCCAACCGCCCCATTTCGCCCCTTTGGCGCGCTTGCTGCACTGGTTAATGGCGCTGATGATCCTGTCGATGTTGTTCATCGGCGCAGGGATGGTCGCATCGGTGTCGCAACGTCATGAATGGTTAGTGAACATTCATAAGCCGTTGGGCATCGCCATTCTATTGCTGGTGATAGTGCGGTTGGTGGTGCGGTTCTCTACCCGCACGCCACCGTTGCCTGCGGATTTGCCAAGTTGGCAGACGCTGGCGGCAAAACTGTCGCATTATTTGTTGTACGCGTTGATGTTGCTGATGCCCTTGATTGGCTGGGCCATGATTTCGGCGGCAGGTGACCCGGTGATGCTGGGCAGCTCACTGCAACTGCCTTCGATCCTATCGGCCAATGCCTCCACCTTTGCTCTTTTGCGTAAAACCCACGCCTATCTGGCTTACCTGTTTTTCCTGACCATCCTGCTGCACCTGGCGGCTGCGTTGTTTCATGGGTGGATACGCCGGGACGAGGTGCTAGGCAGTATGGTGCGTGGTAAGGACTGATCTCTGAGCGTGCAGGCGCTATAACCCTCTTCCGACTCAGCGCAGCGTCGAGACCATTTCCGACACGGTGGTCAGCACATCCTTGGCCAGTTGTTTCGAGCGTTTGCCTGACCAGCCTGTGATGAGGTCGGGCGCGTCATCGTTGTCCTTGAACGGCATTTCCAGGGTCAGCGACAGGCATTGATAACGCTCGCCGACGCTGTTGCACGCCAGGTTCATGTTGGCTTGGCCGGGGCTGCTACGCGGGTAGCCGTAGCGGGTCTGGAAATCCCGGGTGATTTCGCTCAAGCGGCGGCGGAAGTGTTCTTCCAGTTGCTGCTGTTGCGGGGTGTAGCCGGGGTTGCCTTCACACGCTGCGGCAAAGACGTAGGGGATTTCTTCATCGCCGTGGATATCGAGGAACAGATCGACGCCGTATTTCTCCATCTGCTGCTGGACGAAGAACACTTCGGGGCTTAGTTCCCGACTGGAATCCTGCCAGGCGCGATTCAGGTCTTTGCCCTTTGCGTTGGTACGCAGATGACCGTGGAATGAACCGTCAGGGTTCATGTGCGGCACCAGGTACAGATCGGCGGCAGTCAGCAGTTGAGCCATGACCGGGTCGTCTGTTTCCTGCAAACGTTCGATCAGGCCTTCCATGAACCATTCGGCCATGTGTTCGCCAGGGTGTTGCTGGGCGATGATCCAGACCTTGCGCTTGCCAGCAGCGCCATCGCCTTTGCGTAACAGTTGGATGTCGCGACCTTCGATGCTTTTGCCGATGGCGATCAGTTCGGTGCCGGCTTTGTTGATGGCCTGCTCGATCAGCCAGTCATGACGCGCGCGGCTGTAGGGTTCGAAGTAGGCGAAATACACCTGCGACTCGGTCGGTACAAGGCTGAAATTCAGGGCTGTGCCGTCGAATGTTGTCGGTACACGAAACCAGTGTTCATGATCGTAAGAGGCCACTGCCTGATAACCGCTCCAGGCGCGGTTGTAGCTGGACTGGCTGGCGTTGGTCAGGCTGAAGGCGTGCTTTTGGCTTACGTCCAGGTGTTCGACCTTGAAATGAAACCACTGTAGATGGGGGCTATTCGTGTCAGGGCGGATCGCCAGTTTTACGTGAGAAGGATTGCTGGCGTCGAGCACTTGAATATTGCCGCTGTCGAAATCCGCGCTGATTTGGAGAGGGGTCTGAGTCACGGTTATTTCCTGTACGGTTGTTCCAATTCGTGCAGGTACTGTACACGCATCAGAAAAAAATCAAAAAAAAAGACCCGGCAAAGTGCCGGGTCAAAAACCGTGATTAGCCTGATGAGGAGATAATCCGGAAGCCGACCTAAGGCTTCTGGGTTATCGGGGCTGATCTTGCGATCAACTGCGCGAATAATAACAATTATCATTCGTATGTAAAAATTTATTTTGCTTCTTCCAATTCCACCAACACGGCGCCTTCGCTGACCATCTCGCCTTCGACGCAATACAGGGTCTTGACCACCCCGGCATGGGGCGCGCGGATGCTGTGCTCCATCTTCATGGCCTCCAGTACAACTAACTGCGCACCGGCATCGACGGTTTGACCCACCTCGACCAGCACCCGCACGATGCTGCCGTTCATGGGCGCTGTCAGACCACCCTGATGCGTGTGGCTGGCTTCAACCTCGGCAATCGGATCGAGGCGTTTGATCGTGTGCAGCTCGCCTTGCCAATGCAGATACAGGGTGTCGCCACGGCGGATCGCCAGATGCTGACGGCGCACGCCATCGTGTTCAATCAGCAGTTGCTCACCCCGTAGCTCAGTCAGCGAGGCGCTGCTGTTGCGCAGCTGGATCACCTGTTTCTGGCCATTGCAGCTCAAATGCAGATCGATTTCTGTCGGCAGTCCAGCACGCAGGCCGTTATTACGGGCCCAGGGTGAGTGCAGGTCGTCCTGGCGAAGCGTGCTTGGCTGGCTTTGGCTGAAGGCCTCGCCAGCGGCCTGCCAGAACTCGGCCGACAACGCCCCGGCGGGTGGCAGCAACTGTTCCTGATAGCGCGGAATAAACCCGGTATCGAGCTCCGCCGCGGCGAACGCAGGATGCGCGACGATGCTGCGCAGGAACGCCAGGTTGGTTTTCAGCCCGCCGATGACGAACTCATCGAGCATGGCCAGCAAACGTAGACGTGCCTGCTCGCGGTTTTCACCCCAGGCGATCAGCTTGCCGAGCATCGGGTCGTAGAAGGGCGACACGCTGTCGCCTTCAGCCACGCCACTGTCCACGCGTCGACCGGGGCCCGCAGCGGGTTCGCGGTAGATGTCCAGCGTGCCGGTGGCCGGCAAGAAGTCGTTGGCAGGGTCTTCGGCGTACAGCCGCACTTCGATGGCATGCCCGATCAGCGGCACCTGCGCTTGAGTGATCGGCAGCGCCTCACCCTGGGCCACACGAATTTGCCAGGCCACCAGGTCCAGCCCGGTGATGGCTTCAGTGACCGGGTGTTCGACTTGCAGGCGAGTGTTCATCTCCATAAAGAAGAATTCGCCGCGAGAGTCCAGCAAAAACTCCACCGTGCCGGCGCCGACATAACCAATGGCTTGAGCGGCACGCACCGCCGATTCACCCATGGCACGGCGCAGTTCGGGGCTCAGACCCGGAGCAGGGGCTTCTTCGACGACTTTTTGATGGCGGCGCTGAATCGAGCAGTCGCGCTCATTAAGGTACAGGCAGTTGCCGTGCTGATCGGCAAATACCTGGATTTCAACGTGACGCGGCTTGAGCAGGTATTTCTCCACCAGCATCCGCGAATCACCGAACGATGACAGTGCTTCACGCTGGGCCGAGGCCAGGGCTTCGGCCATTTCACTGACCTGTTCCACCACCTTCATGCCTTTGCCGCCGCCGCCCGCCGTGGCTTTGAGTAACACCGGGTAACCGATGCGTTCAGCGGCAGCGCTGAAGGTGGCAACGTCTTGTGCTTCGCCGTGATAACCCGGCACCAGAGGCACGCCAGCGTCTTCCATCAGGGCCTTGGCGGCGGATTTGCTGCCCATGGCGTCGATGGCGGAAGCGGGGGGGCCGAGGAAGATCAATCCAGCGTTTTCGATGGCGCGGGCAAACCCTGCGTTTTCAGACAAAAAGCCATAACCGGGATGGATCGCCTGGGCGCCGCTGGCCTTGGCCGCAGCGATCAATTTGTCGATCAGCAAGTAGCTGTCGGCTGCCTTGCTGCCACCCAGATCAACGCGGATATCGGCCTCGCGGCTGTGACGGGCATCGCGATCAGTGGCGCTGTGCACAGCAACGGTGGTCAGCCCAAGCGCCTTGGCGGTGCGCATGATGCGGCACGCAATTTCGCCCCGGTTGGCGACCAGAATGCGGGTCAGCAGGGGGGTAGGGGTCTGCGAGGCGCTCATGGGCGCGGCTCCTTTTTATTGGATTGAGCGGCGACAGCCTGTTCGGACTGCCAGCCCGGTGCGCGTTTCTCCAGAAACGCGCGCAAACCTTCCTGGCCTTCAGGGCTGACGCGGATACGAGCAATGGCGTTTTCACAATAACGACGCAGGGCAGGGGTCAACTCACCGTTGCCTACTTCACGCAGCAGGTCTTTACTCGCACGCATTGCTTGCGGGCTGTTGAGCAGCAAGTTGTCGATCCACTGATCGATCTGCTGCTCGAACTCTGCGGCGGGGTAGCACTCGGCAATCAGACCGATTTCCCGTGCGCGCATACCACTGAAACGCTCGGCAGTCAGGGCGTAACGACGTGCCGCACGCTCACCGATGGCTTGCACGACGAAGGGGCTGATCACCGCCGGGGCCAGGCCGATGCGCACTTCCGACAGGCAGAACTGCGCATCTTCGGTACCAATGGCCATGTCACAGCAACTGATCAGACCCAATGCGCCGCCGTAGGCCGCGCCTTGCACGACCGCCAGGGTCGGGATCTTCAATTTGGCCAGGTTGTACATCAGCTCGGCCAGCTCGCGGGCATCGTCGAGGTTGGTGTTGTAATCCAGGTTCGCCGATTGCTGCATCCAGGCCAAGTCGGCCCCGGCGCTAAAGTGCTTGCCACGGCCACGGATCACCATGAAGCGCAGGCGGGTGTCGGCTTGCACATCATCCAGGGCGATGATCAGCTCACGAATCATCTGGGCGTTGAAAGCGTTGTTCTTGTCTGCGCGGTTCAGCCAGAGCGTGGCGAAACCTCGAGGATCGGTGTGCAATTCAACCGTGTGGAAATCAGTCATGTTCACTCCGTTGGCGAGGCCCGGTTACATCCGGAACACACCGAATGTGCTTGGTTCGATAGGCGCGTTCAGCGATGCGGATAAGGCCAGGGCCAGAATGTCACGGGTTTGTGCAGGGTCGATTACACCGTCGTCCCACAAGCGGGCGCTGGAGTAATAAGGATGACCCTGATGCTCATACTGATCGAGAATCGGTTGCTTGATCTCGGCCTCCTGCTCAGCGCTGAACGTGTGGCCGCTGCGTTCGGCTTGCTCACGTTTGACCTGCACCAGCACACCTGCGGCTTGTTCGCCGCCCATCACACCGATCCGGGCGTTGGGCCACATCCAGAGAAAACGCGGGTCGTAGGCGCGGCCACACATGCCGTAGTTACCGGCGCCAAAACTGCCGCCGATGATGACCGTGAGTTTCGGCACCTTGGCGCAGGCCACGGCGGTGACCAGCTTGGCACCGTGTTTGGCGATGCCGCCAGCTTCGTACTTCTGGCCGACCATGAAGCCGGTGATGTTCTGCAGAAACAACAACGGGATGCCGCGTTGGCAGGCCAGTTCGATGAAATGCGCGCCTTTCTGCGCAGATTCAGCGAAAAGGATGCCGTTGTTGGCCAGGATCGCGATGGGATAGCCGTGCAGATGGGCAAAGCCGCAGACCAGCGTGGTGCCGAACAAGGCCTTGAATTCATCGAACACTGAGCCGTCCACCAGGCGCGCAATCACTTCGCGCACGTCGAATGGTTGCTTCGCGTCAGCCGGGATCACCCCGTACAACTCGTCGGCGCCATACAACGGGGCGATGGGGGCCAGGGCGTTGAGTTGACCCTGTTTGCGCCAGTTGAGGTTAGCGATGCTGCGTCGGGCCAAGGCCAGAGCGTGTTCGTCGCTTTCGGCGTAATGATCGGCGACCCCGGAGATTTTGCAGTGCACATCGGCACCGCCCAAGTCCTCGGCGCTGACCACTTCACCGGTCGCAGCCTTCACCAGCGGTGGGCCGGCGAGGAAAATCGTCGCCTGTTGGCGAACCATGATCGCTTCATCGGCCATGGCTGGCACATAGGCGCCGCCCGCTGTGCACGAGCCCATGACCACGGCAATTTGCGGGATGCCCACGGCGCTCATGTTTGCCTGATTGAAGAAAATCCGCCCGAAGTGTTCGCGGTCGGGGAACACTTCATCCTGACGCGGCAGGTTGGCGCCACCGGAGTCGACCAGATAGATGCATGGCAAGCGATTTTGCTGAGCGATGGTTTGCGCACGCAGGTGCTTTTTAACCGTCAGTGGGTAGTAAGATCCGCCCTTCACCGTGGCGTCGTTGGCGACGATCATGCATTCGACGCCTTCGACCCGGCCGATGCCGACGATCAAACCTGCCGCAGGTACGTCTTCGCCATACACCTCATAAGCTGTCAGCTGGCCGATCTCAAGGAACGGTGAGCCAACATCGAGCAAGCGATTGATCCGTTCGCGGGGCAGCAATTTGCCACGCGAGGTATGGCGCTCCTGCGCTTTAGGTCCGCCGCCCTGATGAACCTGGGCGAGCAACTGGCGCAGGCCGTCTACGTGTTTAAGCATCGCCACGCCGTTGGCGGCAAACTCTGGCGAGCGTGTATTAATCTGGGTGTGCAAGATGGTCATGGGGCTACTCCGCAGACCCCTGTAGGAGCGAACTTGTTCGCGAGGCGGCGTACCTGACACACCGCGCCAGCCAAGCCAGCCAAGCTCGCCAACAAGTTGGCTCCTACAGGGGAAGTGCTTATTTCGTTTCGTTGAACAGCTCGCGACCGATCAGCATGCGGCGGATTTCACTGGTGCCGGCGCCGATCTCATACAGCTTGGCGTCACGCAGCAGGCGACCGGCTGGAAACTCATTGATGTAGCCGTTGCCGCCCAGGATCTGGATGGTGTCCAGAGCCATTTTTGTGGCGCATTCTGCGCTGTACAGGATCACCCCTGCAGCGTCTTTACGGGTGGTTTCACCGCGCTCGCAGGCTTGAGCCACGGCATACAGGTAGGCGCGGCTGGCATTGAGTTGGGTGTACATGTCAGCAACTTTGCCTTGAATCAGCTGGAATTCGCCGATGCTTTGGCCGAACTGTTTACGGTCATGAATGTAGGGCACCACCACGTCCATGCAGGCCTGCATGATCCCGGTCGGGCCACCGGAAAGCACCACGCGCTCGTAGTCGAGGCCGCTCATCAGGACTCTGACGCCGCCGTTCAGCGCGCCGAGCAGATTTTCTTCCGGCACTTCGACGTCATCGAAAAACAGCTCGCAGGTGTTGGAGCCACGCATGCCGAGCTTGTCGAATTTGTTGCTGCGGGAAAATCCTTTCCAGTCGCGCTCGACGATGAACGCGCTGATGCCGTGAGCACCTTTTTCCAGGTCGGTCTTGGCATAGATCACATACGTGTTGGCATCCGGGCCGTTGGTGATCCAGGTTTTGCTGCCATTGAGGACGTAATGGTCACCTTGCTTGTCGGCACGCAGCTTCATCGATACCACGTCGGAACCGGCATTGGGTTCGCTCATGGCCAGCGCGCCAACGTGCTCGCCGCTGATCAGCTTAGGCAGGTACTTGGCTTTCTGCTCGGGGTTGCCGTTGCGGTTGATCTGGTTCACGCAGAGATTGGAATGAGCGCCGTAGGAGAGGGCGACTGACGCCGAGCCACGGCTGATTTCTTCCATTGCCACGACGTGAGCCAGGTAGCCCATGCCCGCGCCGCCGTATTCTTCGTCGACCGTGATGCCGAGCAAGCCCATGTCACCGAACTTGCGCCACATGTCAGCCGGGAACAGATTGTCTTTATCGATTTGCGCCGCACGGGGCGAAATTTCTGCCGCGACAAAGGCCTGAACCTGGTCGCGCAGCATGTCGATGGTTTCGCCGAGGGCGAAGTTCAGGCTCGGGTAGCTCATGCTTTTTTACCTTTCCTATTATTGTTGGGTGCAAGCCCTGGGTTGGGGTCTTGAAAATAACGAGTGCTATGGTGAATGCTGTATTCACCTTTACGTTAACGTAAACCTGTCAGGCTTTGCCTGTCAACATCCGTGCGCCAGCATGACCTTTACGTTAACGTCAATTTGCGCCAAAGTAGGCCTGTTCGAAGAGTAAGGCCTTTATGATGGCTGTGTCTGACGAAACGATGATACGGCTGTGATCCCAAAACAAACATAAAAGGGACCGTCCATGATCCAACCTAGCTATTCCCGCGGCCGACAGGACAAGGCGCTGTTGGCGCAGACCATCGGTCAGGCATTCGACGAGACTGTCGCCAAATTCCCCCTTGGTGAGGCGTTGGTCGTGCGCCATCAGCAACTGCGCTATAGCTGGGCGCAATTGGGCGAGGCAGTAGACGTGCATGCGCGGGCACTGATGGCGCTGGGCTTGCAAACAGGCGACCGCCTGGGGATCTGGGCTCCGAACTGCGCGCAGTGGTGTATCACCCAGTTCGCCAGCGCCAAACTGGGTGTGATTCTGGTCAATATCAATCCGGCTTATCGCACCAGTGAGCTGGAGTACGTGCTCAAGCAGTCTGGCTGCCAGTGGTTGATGTGTGCCGGCGCGTTCAAAACTTCGAACTACCACGCCATGCTCACTACGCTGTTACCTGAATTGTGCGACTGCCCGGCAGGACAGCTGCGCAGTGAGTCCCTGCCAGAGTTGCGTGGGGTGATCAGCCTTGATGAGCAGCCGCCAGCGGGTTTTCTTCCATGGACAGCGTTGGCGTCTTTAGCGGTTGAGATCAGCGTCGAGCAACTGAATGAGCAGCAGAGCCGTCTGCAATTCGATCATCCCGTGAATATCCAGTACACCTCCGGCACCACAGGTTTCCCTAAAGGCGCGACTCTCAGTCACTACAATATCCTCAATAATGGCTACATGGTCGGCGAAAGCCTGGGCCTGAGCGCTGCTGACCGTGTCGTGATCCCGGTGCCGCTGTATCACTGCTTTGGTATGGTCATGGGTAACCTGGGTTGCATGACCCATGGCGCAACGATGATCTACCCCAATGACGGTTTCGACCCATTGATCACCCTCAGTGTCGTGGCCGACGAACGTGCCACAGCGCTGTATGGCGTGCCAACCATGTTTATTGCCATGCTCGATCATCCGCAACTCAAGGCATTTGACCTGTCCAGCCTGCGCACCGGAATCATGGCGGGTGCAACCTGCCCGATCGAAGTCATGCGCAAGGTCATCAGTGAGATGCACATGAAGGAGGTGCAGATCGCCTACGGCATGACAGAAACCAGTCCGGTGTCGCTGCAGACCGGGCCTGAGGATGGCATTGAGCTACGGGTAACAACCGTGGGCCGCACCCAGCCACAACTGGAGAGCAAGATCATCGATGAAGCCGGCTGTATTGTCCCGCGTGGCCAGATCGGCGAGTTGTGCACCCGTGGTTACAGCGTGATGCTCGGTTATTGGAACAACCTGCAAGGCACCGCCGAGGCGCTGGATCAAGCGGGCTGGATGCACACGGGTGACCTGGCGTCGATGGACGATAATGGTTACGTCTGCATCGCCGGGCGTAACAAGGATATGATCATTCGCGGCGGCGAGAACGTGTACCCCCGCGAGCTGGAAGAGTTCTTTTTCACCCATCCAGCGGTGGCGGACATACAGGTGATAGGCATCCCTGATACCAAGTACGGCGAAGAGATCGTCGCCTGGATAAAGCTGCACCCAGGCCATGTCGTCAGTGCGCTCGAATTGCAAAGCTGGTGCAAAGACCGGATAGCCCATTACAAAACACCACGCCATTTCAAATTCGTCGACGAATTCCCCATGACCGTAACGGGCAAGGTTCAGAAATTTCGCATGCGGGAAATCAGTATCGAGGAATTGCTGAAGGCGATTGAATAGGGGCTTGATGCGGTTTGGCAAACGCCAGATAGCACGAAGGGGAGCCTGGGCTCCCCTTCAAGGTTTTTATGCATGCTCTTTTTTTATTGTTTTAGGGTGGCCTATTCTTGTTTTTGGCGACCTGTCCCTTTACCGCTGTTTTAATCGATCCCCATTCGGGATCAAGAGCAAACGTATTTTTTTGAGCGCTGACTTGCTTTCATCACGTACTTGATCCAACCAGTTCGGGAGCTACCTGAGGTAGTTTTATTGTTCTCTGCCCGGTCGCGGGGTCGAAACCCCTGAAAAGCTATCCACTCCAAAAAAATCTATTAGCTGCGTCTCTGTCCGTGTTGTTCTTGTTATGTCAGAGCCGGTACGTATTGTTTTTATTGGGTACTGCTTTGTTTTTTTATTTTTGTTGTACGGAACTAATAGCAGAAGCCGTGCCAACTTTATAAAACCCTTTAAAATCAATGGATTAAAAAATACACAGCAGAATCACCGATAAAAATTATCAGTAATTGTTTCCGTGTTACCCGTTTCCGCCCCACCTTTTATCGAGGCGGTAACACTCAGCTCGCCAAACGCGCCTTCGCGACGCGCGAACCGGTAGGGCGTCCCAGCACATCACAGATACGCTGACCGGCTGCGATCAAGCGGTCCATATCAATGCCGGTATCAATTCCCAGACCGTTGAGCATGTACAGCACATCTTCGGTCGCCACGTTACCGCTGGCGCCCTTGGCGTAGGGGCAACCGCCGAGCCCGGCGATGGAACTGTCGAACACCTGAATCCCTTCAAGCAGACTGGCGTAGATGTTGGCCAGCGCTTGGCCATAGGTGTCATGGAAGTGGCCCGCCAGTTTGCCCCGTGGGATCTGCCCGGCGACCACGTCGAACAAGGTCCGGGTCGCGCCCGGTGTGCCCGTGCCGAGGGTGTCGCCCAGGGACACTTCATAACAGCCCATGGCAAACAGCTCGTTGGCGACCGAGGCCACCTGTTGCGGTGCAACCTGACCTTCGTATGGGCAACCGAGCACGCAGGACACATACCCGCGCACACGGATGCCGTGCAAGCGGGCCGCTTCCATGATCGGGGCGAAACGCTCCAGGCTTTCGCTGATTGAACAATTGATGTTGCGCTGGGAGAACGCTTCGGACGCGGCGGCGAATACCGCGACTTCTGTCACGCCAGCGGCGAGGGCGTCTTCAAATCCCCTGAAGTTGGGCGCCAGTGCCGCATAGGTCACGTCGGGCTTGCGCTGGATCTGGGCGAAGACTTCAGCGGAACCCGCCATTTGTGGCACCCATTTGGGCGAGACAAAACTGCCGACTTCGATATAGCTCAGTCCTGCGGCGGTCAGCTCATCGACCAGTTGTACTTTGTCCGCGACGCTGATGGGCTGGGCTTCATTTTGCAGGCCATCGCGAGGGCCGACTTCTACCAGACGTACATGTTGAGGCAGGGGCATGGCATCACCTTATAATTTTTTGAGGTTTACTCAGTAACATCATGATTTGTAATGGATCTTTCAAGCGCAGCCAGGCAGCGCTCCTCAGCCGTGTCCAGCTCCAACTGCATTTGCTGGATGTCCAGCAGTTGCTGTTCAAGCTGCGTTCGGCGGTCAACAATTTTGCCGAGCATGGTATTCAATTGTTTTTGATTGTCGCCGCGAGGGTCGTACAGCTCGATGAGTTCGCGGCATTCGGCCAGGGAAAAGCCGATGCGCTTGCCACGCAGGATCAACTTCAGGCTGACCTTGTCGCGGCCTGAGTAGATACGCTCAAGGCCGCGCCGCTCTGGGGCGAGCAGGCCTTGTTCTTCATAGAAGCGAATCGCGCGGGTGGTGATGTCGAGCTCGCGAGCGAGGTCGGAGATGCTGTAGGTCTGGCTGCTCATGAAGGTGCTCACGGTTGAACGTGTGGCTAACCTACGGCGTGCTTGACGTATACGTCAAGCAGTCTGCCGGGTCTTGATGAGTCTTTGCCGCTTCATTAAGGGGTAAAACACAGGATATTTATTCTAGAAATAACATTAAGTTATAAAAATAAATGTTTATTAATCAATTATTTGAGATTCATATCTAAAGCTTTATCTAGCTTGTTTTCTTGCGCTGTCACCCGTTGGCAGAGCTCGATTATCTGCTCTCGCATCCAGCGGTTGGCGGGGTCCTGATCGGTGCTTTCGTGCCAGTAAAGGTGGGTTTCCACCGGCGGCACATCATTGACCGGCAAATTGACATAGTGCAGATCGTGGCGTCTGGCGAAGCGCTCCGGCACGGTCATGACCATATCGGTCTCTTGCAGCACTTGCGAAGCCATCAGGTAATGCTGCGAGCGCAGGGAGATTTTGCGCTGGATCCCCATCTTGCCCAAAGCCAGGTCAACATGCCCCAGGCCACTACGGCGGCTGGAAATGTGAATGTGGGTCACGGACAGGTAGTCTTCCAGGCCGAACTTTTCTTTGGTTGCCAGTGGATGCCCTTTGCGCATGGCACAGACGTACTTGTCTTCCATGAGCTTGACGTGACGCACCTGCGGGTCAGTGTTGAGTGGCGCATCGACGGCGAAGTCGAGGCGACCGGCCGCCAGTTCCTTGGTGGTCTCGCGGCGCTTGGACAAAAAGCTCTCGATAATCACCGCCGGGGCCAGTCGACGCAGGCGTTGAAACAATGCAGGCAGGATCACCGCTTCGGTCAAGTCGGTCATGCTGATGCGGTAGGTCTTGTTCGCCTGCAACGGATTGAAAATCCGGCTTTCCTGCACCGAAACGCGCAGCAATGACAAGGCGTTGCGCACGGGGCCGATAATGTTCTGGGCCATGGGCGTGGGCACCATGCCTTGCGCGGTACGTACGAAAAGTGGGTCGTTGAAGGTCTCCCGCAGGCGGGCCAGAGCATTGGAAACCGCAGGCTGGGTGATGCCGATAATCTGTCCGGCACGGGTCAGATTGGCTTCGGTGTAGATGGCATCAAAGACAATAAAGAGGTTGAGGTCAACCTTGCTCAGATTCATTCCATTGCGCTCTCATGTTGTTTTTATTGAGACGTTGCGAAGCCTGATCATATATCGGTTATGAATGTTTATACACGTTGAGAATAGGTTAGATAAATTTTCATCGCTGATCTAGCATCCAGTTCATGCACTCATCCACCTCCTTCAGAAGGTAGCTGCTCATGGATTTCGCTTATTCCCCAAAGGTTCAGGAACTGCGTGAGCGCGTCACTGCGTTCATGGATACTTATGTCTACCCGGCAGAGCCTGTTTTCGAACGTCAGGTTACCGAGGGTGATCGCTGGCAGCCCACAGCGATCATGGAAGAACTCAAACTCAAGGCCAAGGCTGAGGGGCTGTGGAACCTGTTTCTGCCGGAGTCGACATTCGGTGCGGGGCTGACCAACCTGGAGTACGCCCCACTGGCTGAAATCATGGGCCGCTCGCTGCTCGGGCCAGAGCCGTTCAACTGCTCGGCGCCAGACACCGGCAACATGGAAGTGCTGGTGCGCTATGCCAATGAAGCGCAGAAGCAACAGTGGCTTGAACCGATGTTGCGCGGTGAAATCCGTTCAGCGTTCGCCATGACCGAGCCGGACGTGGCCTCCTCTGATGCCACCAACATGGCGGCCCGTGCTGAACGTGATGGTGATGAATGGGTGATCAACGGCCGCAAGTGGTGGACCTCAGGTGCCTGCGACCCGCGTTGCAAAATCATGATTTTCATGGGGCTGAGCAATCCTGAGGGGCCGCGCCATCAGCAGCATTCAATGATTCTGGTGCCGACCGACGCCCCTGGCGTGAAAATCGTTCGCGCGTTGCCGGTATTTGGTTACGACGATGCGCCCCACGGGCACGCTGAAGTGCTGTTTGAGAACGTCAGAGTGCCTTACGAGAATGTCCTGCTGGGTGAAGGTCGTGGTTTCGAGATTGCTCAAGGTCGGCTCGGGCCTGGTCGGATTCACCACTGCATGCGCTCCATCGGTATGGCTGAACGGGCACTGGAACTGATGTGCAAACGCTCGATCAGCCGCACTGCATTCGGTCGTCCGTTGGCGCGCCTGGGTGGCAACATCGACAAAATTGCTGATTCGCGGATGGACATCGACATGGCGCGGCTGCTGACCTTAAAGGCTGCGTACATGATGGACACCGTCGGCAACAAAGTTGCGAAAAGCGAGATTGCCCAGATCAAAGTCGTGGCGCCGAACGTGGCATTGCGCGTGATTGACAGGGCGATCCAGATGCACGGCGGGGCGGGGGTTTCCAACGATTTCCCGTTGGCTTACATGTACGCGATGCAGCGCACCTTGCGCCTGGCCGATGGCCCGGATGAAGTGCACCGCGCGGCGATTGGCAAGTTCGAAATCGGTAAGTACTTGCCGAAGGAAATGCTGCGCAGCGAGCATCACTGATAGTCGCTGTTCACAGGCCCCTGTAGGAGGCCTCGCCGCGTCTTCGACGCCGCGCTGTCGCGCAGCAAACTGGTTTTGATTTGCGTGGTGTGATGGTTTAGTGGTGTGTCAGCTGAGCCTTCGCAGGCAAGCCTGCTCCCACAGGTTTTTGATCTGCCGTTAGGATGTTGTGTGAATTGAGTATCGAATTACGGCCAGGCCCCTTTTCCAGAAGGCCGAGCGCAGGCGTTGCGCAGGGGGTAACGAGGCAAGGATGCCGAGTAAGCCGCACGGGGCCAGGGACGGCCCCTTGCGGCGACCCCCGGAGCAACGCCGGAGCGAGGGAAGTCCGAGCCTAAGCGAGGATCCGCATGGAGGGGCAAGCGTTTTGGGGTACCTTTTAGGCGCTTGTAAAAGGTTCCTCGCTGTAAGAGCGAAACCGTAATTACTGCACATCAAAATGCCGGATATACACATCAAGATCAGCGCCAACACATTGTTTTTAAAGGGTTAAAAAGTCAGTTTGATGAGAGCTGCCGAAGGCTGCGATAAGGTCCGAAGGACCTTCATGAGTACCAAAAATAGCGACCGGTTCCGCCGGGCGCGACCCCAAGGCGATCGCAGCCTTCGGCAGCTCCTACGGTTATTCATCTGCCTGCGGACTCAATACACCCAAACCTCCACCCGCCGATTCTTGATCCGGCCTTCGTCGGCGTTGTTGGCCGCCACCGGCATCTCGTCACCAAAACCGCGAATGTCGCGAAAGATTACCCCGTTCTTGACCAGCTCCCGTCGCACCGCCATGGCCCGGAGTTTGGACAATAACGCTGCCCGCGCTGGATCGCTCTTGGCATCGCCAAACCCTACCAGGGTGACGTGGCCGTTCAGTTTGTCGTGTGTCTTGAGGTAATCCAACACACGCTGCAGATCGAGCTGCGCCTTGTTATCCAGGGTCGCACTGCCTTGGGCGAAGCGAAAGTTCACCGACAAACGCTGTGCCTGCCCGACGATGGCTTGATAGTCCGGGGGCATCCCGGCTGAGGCCTGGACTTTGATCGCCTGTACCGTTTGGGCAATGAAACCGTTGTTGGCAACGATGGCCTGGCCTTTGCTGCTTTGCGCGAACTGCACCAACGCTTCGGCCCATGGCTGGTGCCCCTGAGGTGGCAGGTAGAAATACAGGCGCCGCGACAGCGGATAATCCTCGGTGGCAATCAGGCTGACGGTCGGCAGCATCGGTGTCGAGCCGCCATCGACAATCGCTACTGCGTGGGCCCTGCGCACGTAAGGCAAACCGATAAAACCAATGCCTCCACGGTCCTGGGCAACTTCATCAGACAGCTGTTCACTGGACTCGAACCGCTTGGCGTTGCGCGCCAGGGTTTTACCGTACTTGAGCAGTACCAGTTCATTGAACGTGTCGAAGGTGCCAGAGTGATCATCACGGGCATACAGGTGAATCGCACCACCGGTACCGCCGAGATCTTCCCAGTCGTGAACGTCGCCAGAGAAAATCTGCGCGAGCTGTTCAGTGTTCAACTGATGCAAGGGGTTGGCCGGATTGAGAATCACCGCCACGCCGTCGATGGCGATGACTTGTTCGGCCTTGCGGCTTTTCAGGTCACCCAGCGTAGCCAGGTCCGCTAGCTCACTGTCCTTGATGGGGCGTGACGACGCGGCCAGATCGGCTTTGGCGGCTTTCAATGCAGTGAACCCTGTGCCCGAACCATGGGCCGCAACCTCGATCAGTACCGTGCGTCCGGTAGCGGTCTGGCCGAGCACCCGTTGTTCGTTTTCATGAGGCCCTGCTTCAATACGCACGTCTTGCAGACCCTGGGCTTGCAGTAAGCCTTCGACCAACGCGGGGCCCAATGCGGCGCCAATGGTGTTCGAGCCCTGGATGCGTAATGCAGGGACGCCTTCGGCAGGAATGGGCAATGCGGCAGAAACCAGGCCGGGTAGGGCGCTGCAGATAAACCCCAATAGCCAGGCTGCGCGATGTTGGGAACGACCAATGAACAGAGCGCGCAGCATGTGTGGCACCTTATACGAACAGAAAGTGCCGGGAGATTAAGTCAGAATGATTGCGAAAATATGACAGCGACGCTGGGCAGTTAGAAAGTTGGATAGTTGTAGATCAACTGTAGGAGGCTCGGATCGTAGCAGTGGGACAGTTCTTCAAGTGGTTCAACATCCTGCCCATCTTGGTGTAGGCGAGATGCAGCGCAACGCCAAGCCAAACGAAAATACCTGCAAAATCAATTAGGCCGACACAGAGCATTATTTTGTCAGCGGTACCCAAGCTCATTGAGTGGCCTCGTAAATTGCTTCGCCTACCATTTAACCACCCTTGCCAAGGGCAAACAGGCGTATACCAAAAGGCTAGATAAAACCAAGTTTGACCACTGCAACCATTCCAAATACCACCAATAGAGGCACCCATCCGGCCCAATGTAAAACAATCAGTTTGCGTTTAAGGTCGGCAGGGAAGCTCTTTAAATCCTCAGCGTTAGCCCCTCCATCGCGAAGATAGATGCGAGGCGTGATCATTAGACCCATTATTCCGCCCAGTACAACCAACCTTCCCCAAGGGCCTACGTTTAAAAGAAAAGCACGGTTCATAACCGCAGGACAATTCTTCAAATGGTTCAACATCAGATCCATTTTGGTGTAGGCGAGATGCAGCGCAACGCCAAGAAAAGTGAACACGCCTCCAAAACCAATTAAGCCGACCCAGAGGATGAATTTGTTAGCGGTACTCACGCTCATTGAGTGACCTCATAAATTGTTTCCCCTATTAGTTCACCACCCATCCCTCCGATAGCACCCGCTGCGAAAGATCCGCCTCCGACTACCACGATGCCGCATACAAGCAGTCCTATTCCACCAGTAGGCACCCCGAGAGCTACACAGATAGCGCCAGTCGTAGCACCGCCTAACACACCAACGGCAGCACCCCCCGCAACCCCGCCGATAAAACCTCCGCCTTCGGTGTATTTCACCTTTTCGCAGGCCTCGGTATTGCCCGCTGTGCACACGTCTTGAACCTTCATGTATGAGGCGCCGCCGCCGACGGCGGTGCCGATCCAGCCGCCGTATTTGACGTGCTGGGAGGCCTTGGCCACAGCGGCCAGGCGGGTGGCATAGCCGGGGTTCTGGCCGAGTCCGCCCGCGCGCCCCGCGCGATGTACCAGGCTGCGACTGGAAATACCCAGGGCGCTTTTCAGCTTCGGGTGGTCGGGGAAGCCGATGCTTTTTTTGGTCAGCGAGGTGAGTTGGGTATCGAGTTGCGTAAACAGGTGCTTGCGTTCGGCAAAGAACTCCGCTGAGCGCAGATGCCCATCCCGCTGAAAGGTGCGTTGGTGCAAGGACTCAATGGCCTTCAGCGAAGCTTTCACACTTTCCAGGTTCTTGCCGAAAATCGCCGTTCCTACGCCGATCGCGGTGGCGCCATGCGTGAGGAAGGATTCGATTTCGTCACGGTGACGCATCATAAAATCGGCTTCTTCCGGGCTAAGATCAGCCAGCGTCTGATTCACCCTGCGTGCCGTTTCCATCAGCAGCGCTTCTTCGCCGGTGCATCGCGGATTTTCGGGATCACTCAGCACGATCAACTGGCCCGCTTTTACCTGATCCAAATCAGGGTTAAGGGCCCTGAATTTGGCGATCACGGCCGGGTTGCGTGAGGTGAACAGCTGCGCTTCCAGCTGCTCAGCCGTTGTGCTCTTGGGCACGACGTAGAACCCTGGGTCGTGTAACTCGATTGGCGCTGGCCATTGTTCTCGGGGGAAAAACTTATACGTGTCGACGGGAGGTGGCGGGGCTGCAGTCTGGGTTGTGCTTTGAGCCTTCTCATCAGGCGCGTTGAGGTGTTGAGCATGGACAAAGCGCAATAAGCGCTCGGGGTCGGGTTGTAATACGGGTTGGGTGAGTCTATGTACCGGGATACGCTTTACCGCATCGCTTATTGCAACGTGGCCGTTGCGCACCACGGCCTGCGCCTGGTTTAACAGGTCGTTCCGTTCTTGCAGCAGTGCCTGTATGCCTTGCTCAGGGGTTTTATGGCCGAGCTCGACATCATCGACAATGCGCTTTGCGTAATAGGCCACTTCCCGATTGAAGTGCACACGCGGGATACCGTGGCTAAGGTGGCGAGCACTGAGGGTAAGAGCTTGCGCCAGCAGTTGGCCCGCAGCTTGGTGGACATCCCATAGGTCATAACGGTTGGGGTTCATCCCTCTTCGCCCCAAAAGCTATAGCCGCTGGTCCCCGCCAAGTGGTGCCTCCAGGTGATTTCGCGGTAGCGAATAGCAACGTGTTCTTGAGGTTCTGCATCGGATTGTAAAATGACATGGGGCATATCAAGCGTCAGGTCAGCAATAATTCCGCCGCTGATCGACACTGAATAGAATTTTTCCTGCGTGCCAGCGGGCGATACGCGGTAGAAACTGATCGTACCGTTTATTTCTTCTCTGCTTGCGAGCGCTTGAGCGAGTAACGGCGATGATTTATCAACGTTTTTTGTGATGATGATGGGGTGGTGGGTTGCCCTGTTGATATTTCCAATAGTGGCCATGGTATGGTTGTAAGACAGCACCATTATTTCGTCGGTATGGCCTGACTGATATTTGTTGCCCATGGAATCCTGGGTTGAGCAGCCCTCTGAAATCAGCCCTTGAACCTTACCTGTCAGGGTCATGTAACCGTGGTTAGCCATGCGTGCCAGTCCTTTTTCGTCGGCTGGACAGTCTATTATCACGGGGGGCGGCCGGCTGTAGGACGCTTCCGAATATAGATACGGAGGAGTGAGCAATGGAACAAAATCAGGCTTATGTTGGTTTCTTTGCTCCGTTGTTCCCCGAACTCCCAAGACAAGCCAACTCCACTGCATGAAACGAGCAAAGCTTTATGGCCTCGGGCACGTTTGACCCGAACGGTTTGATAAGCGCTGCCGAAGGTTGCGATACGATCTTGAAGCAATCGCAGCCTTGGGCCACCTCTACAGTTAAATGCTTTAGCTCAACTCCAGCCAGATCGGCGCATGGTCTGACGGTTTTTCCATGGCGCGCAGATCGTAGTCCACGCCAGCGGCCTTGATCCGCGGCTGCAAGCCATGGGATGCCATGATCACGTCGATACGCAAACCGCGCTTGGGCTCATCTTCGAAGCCGCGGCTGCGGTAGTCGAACCAGCTGAAGCGGTCGATCACTTCTGGATGAAGGTGACGGAAGCTGTCCACCAGGCCCCAGTTTTTCAGGCGGGCCATCCACTCGCGTTCTTCAGGCAAGAAACTGCATTTGCCAGTCCTGAGCCAGCGTTTGGCATTGTCCGGGCCGATGCCAATGTCGCAGTCTTCCGGTGAAATGTTCACGTCGCCCATCACCACCAATGGCTGATCGTTTTTGAACTGGCTTTCCAGCAAGTGCTGCAGGTCGTTGTAGAACCGCGCCTTGGCCGGAAATTTGGTCGGATGGTCGCGGCTTTCACCCTGCGGAAAGTAGCCGTTCATGATGGTCACCGGCTGGCCATTGACGTCGGCGAACGTGCCCCAGATAAAGCGCTTCTGGGCGTCCTCGTCATCCGTGTCGAAACCTTTGTGCAGGGTCAGTGGCGCTTGGCGCGAGAGCAGGGCAACACCGTAGTGGCCTTTCTGCCCGTGGAAGTGCACGTGATACCCCAAGGCTTCGATGTCAGCGTGGGGAAATTGCTCGTCCGAGACTTTGGTTTCCTGCAGGCCGATCACATCCGGCTGATGTTTCTCAATCAGTGCCGCCAACTGATGAGGTCTGGCACGCAGGCCGTTAATGTTGAACGAGACGATTTTCATGATCGGCAATCCTGGTGAACAAAAAAACGATGCTAGCTGACCTGTCGACTCACGGCCAGCGTGGCGGATTGCCTGATCCGATGCTAGGGTCGGGTAGGGAGTCGAAGTTGTTGGAACTGTAGCGTGTACCTGCTACTCGAAGCTTTCGCATCACAAACGCTGTCGTTCGAGCAGCGCTGTACCTACGAGGTAAACCCAATGCCTGCAACATCAACCGCCGTGGCCGAAGTCCGTCAACTAGACAGTGGTTATTCTCGCGAAGCACGTTCGCTGCTGTATCACGCCTATCGGCATGAGCCGAGCTTTGCGTATTTGTTCGAGTCGGACCGGCCCGGTTATGAGCATAGGGTTCGGGCCACGATGCGAGAACTGGTCAAACAGCATTTTTTTCAGGATCTGCCGGCGCTGGGGCTGTTTGTTGAGGATCGGTTGGTGGGTATCGCCCTGATCGCGCCCCCGCAACGCCGTCTGGGCATTACCGAAAGCTGGGCGTGGCGCCTGCGGATGGTTCTCAGCGCAGGGTTCCGCTGCACCCAGCGCTATCTGGAGTATCACCAGGCGGTGCTGGCCTGTCTGCCGTCGGACTCGGTGCATGTTTTGCCGCTGCTGGGGATTCACCCGCAATTTCAGGGCCGTCATTTTGGCGAGCAACTGCTCGAAGCGCTGCACCAATGGTGCGCTGTCGACGAAAACTCGCAGGGTGTTGTGCTCGACACCGGCAATCCACGTTATTTGGCGTTTTATAAACGACAGGGTTATGAGGAAATCGGTGAAGTTGCTGTGGGACCCATCCGAGAACACGTGTTTTTTCACCCCAATCCACAGGTATTGCTCAAAGCCCAGGCGTAGAGCGCGAAACTTGCGCTGTAGGACCTGTTCCAGCGCAACTCGCGGCTCGTGATAGCATTCGCGTCTATGAAGTTTTCCGGTAGATTTACCAGCGGTTTTGTCCTGCTGTTTACTGTCCAGTTCAGCACCTTTGGGGTGTTCGCCGCCGCGCAGTTGGACGTCAGGGTAAAACCCTCCAATGAAGAACTTAAAGCCAACATTGAAGGGTATGTGGGCAGCCTTGGCGAGCGCGACGAGGAGGCTCTGCAACGTTTCAGTCTGGGGGCCGAAGAGCAGGCACAAAAAGCGGCGCAAGCCTTGGGCTATTACCAGTCGCAGATTCACAGCGAAGTAAAAACCGGCAAGGACCTGCGGCTGGTGATCAATATCGCGCCCGGTGAGCCAGTGCATCTGCGTAATGTCACGGTGCGGGTCGACGGCCCGGCCGCCTCGCTCAAGGCCTTTCGGGTGCCGCAAAGCGACGTGTTGAAAACCGGCGCAGTCCTCAATCATGGTCATTACGAAGACGCCAAGCGCTTGATCCAGAATCAGGCGTCACGCTACGGTTTTTTCCGCGGACACTTCACCAGCCAGCGTCTGGCTATCGACCCGAAGGCAGGCGTTGCCGATATCGAGCTGATCTATGACAGCGGTCCTCGTTATTCCCTTGGCAAAGTCAGCTTCAGCGGTGATGCGCCGTTTGATGACGACTTGATGCAGCGCATGGTGCCGTTCAAAACCAATACCCCTTATGACTCGCAACTGATCGCCGAACTCAATCAGGCATTGCAATCGAGTGGCTACTTCGAGGGCGTGCGGGTGGATGCTGCGCCAACGGCAGCAGTGGATCAGGTGGTTCCGGTGGCGGTCCAGCTGCAAACCCGCAAACCGCGCACGATGGGGCTGGGTATTGGTTTTTCCACTGACGTCGGTGTGCGTGGCAAGGCCAACTGGACCCGGCATTGGGCCAACTCCCAGGGCGACAGCTATGGCGCCGAGATGGAGCTGTCGGCGCCCAAGCAAAACGTCGGTCTGTGGTACGACATTCCGATGGATCCGCCGTTGACCGACAAACTACGTTTCGCCGGCGGTTATCAGTACGAAGAAATTGCTGACAGCGAAAGTTTGAGCAAGCTGTTGACCCTTGGCCCTGAATGGCACAGCAAATTGCCTAGCGGTTGGGAGCGGGTGATTTCATTGAAGTGGCAGCGCGAGGAATATCGTCTGGGCGATGACTCGGGGCTCAGCACCCTGCTGATGCCGGGTATCAGCTATTCATACTTGCGCAGTGACAACCGTATTGACCCGCACAACGGCTATCGTTTGCAGTTTGACGCGCAAGTGGCCAAGGAAGGGTTGGGGTCGGACACCAACCTGTTGCACGGTAACATCCTGCTGAAAGGCTTGACGACGGTGTGGCAGAACCACCGTTTTCTTGGGCGCGTGCAGGTGGGCGGCAGTGCGACCAACGGCTATCAATCCATCCCTCCGTCCCTGCGTTTTTTTGCCGGTGGCGATCAAAGCGTGCGCGGTTACGACTACCAGACGCTGTCGCCGACGAACGCCAATGGCGACCGTATCGGAGGGCGTTACATGGTCGCTGGCAGTGTCGAATATCAATATTCGATAGCTGAAAAATGGCGCGTGGCGACCTTTATCGATCAGGGCAACTCGTTCAATACAGTGCAACTGCCAAGCTTGAAAACCGGTGTTGGTATCGGTGTGCGCTGGGTCTCGCCGGTTGGGCCGTTACGCCTGGATCTGGCCCATGCGCTGGACGATCCCGGAGGGATTCGCTTGCACTTCTCCATGGGCCCTGAACTATGAGGAGTGCCAGCGCCGCGAGCCGTGCAATAAAAATTACCGGCCTGAGTCTGATCGTATTTCTGGCACTGTTGATCTTGAGTCTATGTTTGATCCTGGGCACACAAGCAGGCAGCCGTTGGGCGCTCGGCCTGATGCCAGGTTTGCAAGTCGAAAACTTCAACGGGCATCTGGCTGGTCAATGGCGTGCCGATCATCTGCTCTGGGAGCAGGGCGAAAATCGCGTCGAGGTCGATGCGCCCGTGTTTGCCTGGTCACCTTCGTGCCTGGCAAAGATGACGTTATGTGTCGATCAATTGCAGGCCGAGCGGGTCAGTTTGCAGTTCCCTCCCGGTACCGACCAAGGCAGTGGGCCATTGAGCCTGCCAAATCTGAAGTTGCCACTGGCGATCCGCTTGGGTGATGTACGCATCGGTAGCCTCCTGTTCAATGGCAGCGAAGCGGTACGCAGTCTGCAACTGGCAGCAGAATGGACTGCCAACGGTCTGCAAGTCACTGCTGCGCATCTGCAGCACGACACTCTGGAACTCGATCTGTCCGGGTTGTTACAGCCGAACGGCGACTGGCCGCTGACGGCTCAAGGTCAATTGAAGCTGCCAGCACCCGATGCTCAACCTTGGGTTCTGGCCTTGAATATTGAGGGCAACCTGCTCAAAACCTTGGAGATCAAGGCCGACAGCAGCGGTTATTTGCAAGGTCAACTAATCGGGCAATTGCAGCCGCTGGCGGAGAATCTACCCGCACAGGCGAAAATTACCGCCGATAACTTCAAGGCCAGCGCCGAACTGCCTGGCACCCTGCAACTCAACCAGCTTGAATTGACCGCTCAGGGGGACTTGAAGAATGGCTATCAGGTCTCTGGCAACGCCAGCCTGCCTGCCGAACAAGGTCCTGTTGCGTTGGCGCTTCAAGGTAAGGTCGATGCTCAAGGTGCGGACATCGCCGCCCTCGACCTGACGGCTAACGCCGAACAGTCGCTGAAACTCAGCGGCACACTGAACTGGCACCAGGGTTTCAGCGTCGACGCAAAAGTCGATTGGTTGAATTTTCCATGGCACCGGCTTTATCCGGCCATTGATGAACCCCAGGTGGCTCTGCGTACCTTAAAGGGCGAAGTCTCCTACAGCGATGGCAAATACCTGGGCAACTTCAGCGGGGCTCTCGATGGGCCCGCCGGGGCGTTCAGCCTGAGCAGTCCGTTCAGTGGCGATCTCAAGCAAGTCTTTCTTCCTCAGTTGGAACTAACTGCGGGGCAGGGTAAGGCCAACGGCCACCTGAATCTGCAATTCGCCGATGGCATAGGCTGGGATACGGCGCTGGACCTGAGTGCGATCAATCCGGCGTATTGGCTGGGGGAATTGCCGGGCACCCTGGCTGGAGCGCTGCGGAGCAAAGGCGAGTTCAAAAACGAGCAATTGAGCTTGAATGCCGACCTCGACCTCAAAGGCCGGTTACGTGGGCAGCCGGCCGTGCTGCAGACCAAGGTGGATGGGGCCGGTGATAAGTGGACAATCAGCGCGCTGGATATGCGCCTTGGCGATAACCGTGTTCAAGGCCACGGGAGTCTGCAGCAACGACTTCTCGGCCAACTGGACATCAACCTGCCACGCCTGGGCCAGCTCTGGCCGCGCTTGCAGGGTCAAGTCAAAGGGCATCTGGATCTGGCGGGCACGTTGCAAGCGCCACAAGGCCAACTGGCGCTGGAAGGCGGGCACCTGGCAATGGCAGACGACCGCCTGCAGAGCCTGACTCTGGCGGCGAAACTGGACGCTGCTCAGCGTGCCGTCATCAACCTCAAGGGTAGCGGCATTCAACGGGGTGACACGCAACTGGGAACACTGATAGTCGACGGTCAGGGCGATATCAAACATCAGCAATTGACGCTCGACCTGCAAGGCCCGTTGTTGAAACTGGCGTTGGCACTCGACGGAGACCTGAGCAAAGGCAATTGGCGCGGCAGGCTGGTCAGCGGCGATGTGCAGACGGGGGGCCAGGATTGGCGCTTGCAACAGCCGACCAGGCTCGAACGACTGGCTGATGGCAACATCAATCTGACTGCTCATTGCTGGACTTCAGGGCAGGCAAGCCTGTGTGGCGAGGACCAGCGCCTGATGCCTGATCCGCGCTTGCGTTATCACCTCAAGCAATTCCCCCTCGACAGCCTGGCTCAGTGGCTACCCCCGGACTTTGCCTGGAAAGGGCTGCTCAACGCCGATGTGCAACTCGACCTCCCTGCTTCCGGCCCCAATGGCCAGGTTTCGGTGGATACCAGCGGTGGTACTTTGAGTATTCGCGAGAAGGACCAATGGCTGGAGTTCCCTTATGAAAGCCTCAAACTCAGCAGCACCCTGAACCCGAAACGCATCGACTCCCGGCTGGATTTTCGGGGAGGCAAACTCGGGACGCTGTCAGTGATTGCGCAGATTGATCCGCTGACGAAAAACAAGCCGCTGACCGGAGAATTCAACCTCAGTGGGGTGGATATATCCATCGCCCGGCCTTTCGTGCCAATGGTGGAAAAGCTCACCGGTCGACTCAATGGCAGTGGGCGTTTGTCTGGCGGCCTACTGGCGCCGCAGGTCAATGGCAACGTCACCCTTAGCGAGGGCGAGGTGTTCGGGCCGGAATTGCCGGTCAGCCTGCATAACCTGAAAATCCAGGCGCTTATCGCGGGCGAAAGTGTACGTCTGGACGGCGGTTGGAGCAGTGGCGAGGCAGGGCACGGTACGTTGAATGGGCAGATATCCTGGGGCGAAGCACTCGCGGTGGACCTCAATCTGAAAGGCACGCGCCTGCCGCTCACGGTGGAGCCTTATGCCGCGCTGGAAGTGGCGCCGGATCTGAAAATTGCCATGAAAGGCGACAAGCTTGCCATTTCCGGCAAAGTGCTGATCCCCAAAGGCGCGATTACCATCCGCGAACTGCCGCCCTCGACGGTCAAATTGTCAGGCGACGCTGTGATCGTCGGTCATCAAACAGAACACGGTGCGCCGCCGTTAGTCATGGCCATGGATATCGATGTTGAGGTGGGGCAGGACACCCTCAGCTTCACCGGTTTCGGCCTGACCGCGAATCTGGCGGGTCATGTGCACATCGGTGACAACCTTGATGCCCGCGGCGGACTGACCCTTAACGACGGGCGTTATCGGGCTTATGGTCAGCGCTTGACCATTCGCCGTGCGCGGCTATTGTTTGCCGGCCCCATCGATCAGCCATACCTCGATATCGAAGCGATTCGCCAAACCGACGACGTGATTGCCGGTATTCGCCTGACCGGCAACGCCGAGCAGCCGACCAGCGTTGTGTTTTCAGAACCGGCAATGAGCCAGGAGCAGGCGTTGTCCTACCTGATCATGGGGCGACCGTTGAGCACCACCGGCGAAGACAGCAACATGATGGCCCAGGCGGCGTTGGCATTGGGTTTGGCTGGGAGTTCGTCAGCAACGGATACCCTCGCCAAAGACCTTGGTATCAAGGATTTTGAACTGGACACGTCAGGCAGCGGCAACACGACCAGCGTCGTTGCCAGCGGCAAAATTACTGACAAGTTGAGCCTACGCTACGGTGTCGGTGTGTTCGAACCGGCCAACACCATCGCCTTGCGTTATATGTTGAGCAAAAAGCTCTATCTGGAAGCCGCCAGCGGAATCGCCAGCTCGTTGGATCTGTTCTATAAGCGGGATTTCTGAGCTGCACGCAGATCCACTATGGGGGCGAATGAATTGGCCTCCACAGTGGATCGACGGTTACTGGTTAACCAATTTCAACGAGCTATCGCTGTAACGCTGTCCGGCAATGGCCTCGACGGGGAATAGATCCTTGAGGGCCTGCAGTTCGCTCTGACTTAGTTTGATCGCCAATGCTGCGACGTTTTCTTCCAGGTATTTGCGTCGCTTGGTCCCCGGAATAGGCACAATGTCATTGCCTTGGGCAAGCACCCAGGCCAAGGCCAGTTGCCCGGCGCTGACGCCTTTCTCAGTGGCAAGTTTTTGTACCTTCTCCACCAGTAACAGATTTTTCGCGAAGTTTTCGCCCTGAAAACGCGGGCTCGATCGACGGTAGTCGTCTGCGGCAAAGTCGTTAGGGCTTTTCAGCGTGCCCGTCAGGAAACCACGACCCAGCGGGCTGTAGGGGACAAAAGCGATGCCTAGACGGCGGCAGGTTTCGAGGCTGCCATTTTCTTCCGGGTCCCGGCTCCACAACGAGTATTCGGTTTGCAACGCGGTGATCGGATGTACTTTATGCGCCCGCTCCAGCGTACTGGCAGACGCTTCGCTCAAGCCGAGGTAACGAACTTTGCCGGCCTTGACCAGTTCAGCCATGGCGCCCACTGACTCTTCGACCGAGATTTGCGGGTCGATCCGGTGTTGGTAATACAGGTCCAGGGTTTCGATGCCCAAACGCTTGAGCGTGCCGTCGATGGCGCTGCGAATATATTCCGGGCTGCCGTTCACGCCCCGAGCACCAGCGTCGTTGGCGTCGCGGACAAAGCCGAACTTACTGGCGAGAAATACCTGATCACGTTTGCCGCGAATGGCCTGACCGATCAGCTCTTCGTTGGTGTGCGGACCATACATGTCGGCGGTGTCCAACAGCGTGATACCCAGCTCCAGCGCTCGGTGGAGGGTCGCGATCGCTTCTTTGGTGTCAGTACCGGTGGTATAGAAGTCGGTCATGCCCATGCAGCCAAGACCGATGGCGGAAACCTGCGGGCCATTTTTACCAAGTTGACGGGTTTGCATGGATAAACTCCTGCGGATTAAAGGGGGTCGCCATTGTTGCGCTCGACAGAACAGAGATAAACCCGCTAAAAATGCTTTCACTATTTAGATAATCTAAATAGTGGTACCTGAAATATCACCGTGATTTCACTTCGTCCGCACAAGGCCGCCGTCCCATGGATCGATTCAACGCCATGCGCGTGTTCACCCGCATCGTCGAACTGGGCGGGTTTGCCAAAGCCGCCGACAGCCTGCATATACCGCGGGCTTCAGCGACGATTCTGATTAAACAACTGGAAGCGCATCTGGGTGTGCAACTGCTGCAGCGCACCACCCGCCAAGTCAGTCCAACGTTGGACGGCCAGGCGTATTACCAGCGTTGCGTCAGCCTGCTGACCGATCTGGAGGACACCGAGGCGGCGTTTTCATCCGCGAGCATTGCCCCACAAGGTGTATTGCGCATCGATATTCCGGTGGGTTTCGGTCGCTTGATCGTAATCCCCGCATTGCCGCAATTCACCGACCGTTACCCGATGATTGAACTGGAGATCGGCATGAGCGATCGTCCCGTGCACTTGATCCGTGAGGGCGTGGATTGCGTGGTGCGGGCTGGGCCCTCTCTGGATGAATCGCTGGTGGCCAGGCCGTTGGCGAACATGACGCAAGTGACCTGCGCCAGTCGCGAGTACCTCCAGCGTCATGGCGCACCGCTGACACTGGAAGATTTACCGCAGCACAAGGTGATCGAATACTTCTCTGCCAGCGCCAACAAACGGTACGGCCTGGAGTTCGTGATTGACGGCCGGGTGCGTGACTTCAGTCTGCCCAAGGCAATGTCAATAAACAGCGCCGACGGCTACCTGGCCGCGTGCGAGGCCGGATACGGGTTGGTGCAGACGCCGTATTACCATATCGTTGAACAGCTGCGCAGTGGATCGTTGGTGGAAGTGTTGAGTACGTTTCGTCCGCCGACGATGGCTTTGATGGCCTTGTACCCGCCGCATCGACAGATGTCGCGACGAGTGCGGGTGTTCGTCGATTGGTTGATAGAGGTGTGTTCACGGAACAATCTGTTAGATAAAATCCAGTCAGGCCAATAGGTCCCTACGCACTTTCGTGTTTAACTTCCGGCTCTTCCAAAAACCCTTAAAAAAGGACTCAGCTCATGGCTCAAGTGACTCAGAAAGGCAACCCTATTCAAGTCAACGGCGAACTGCCAAAGGTTGGCAGCTCCGCACCTGCGTTTACGCTGGTAGCGGGCAACCTGGCTGACGTAACCCTGGCCACCTTTGCCGGAAAACGCAAAGTACTGAACATTTTTCCAAGCATTGATACCCCGACCTGCGCCACCTCTGTGCGCAAGTTCAACGCTCAGGCCAATGACCTGAAGAACGCCGTCGTGCTGTGCATTTCCGCCGACTTGCCGTTCGCCCAAGCCCGCTTCTGCGGCGCCGAAGGCCTGGAAAACGTCCAGAACCTGTCCACTATGCGTGGCCGCGAGTTCATTGAAAACTACGGTGTAGCAATCGCTGAGGGCCCGCTTGTAGGTCTGACGGCGCGTGCTGTGGTTGTACTCGACGAACACGACAAAGTGCTGCACAGCGAGCTGGTATCGGAAATCGGTCACGAGCCGAATTACGAAGCGGCTCTGGCTGTTCTAAAGTAACACTTTGTAAAACATTAACGGCCTGGCCTAGTCTGGGCCGTTTCTATTTGTGCTTCAGGGTCTTATAGAAAATAAGCACTAAGTAAATTGCCGGTAAAGGCGCTTTGCTTCAGCTCCAACTGTGCTTATTGTTCAACCTCCCGAAGAAGCTCACGCGCACAATGGTTGATTTATTCATGCAATTGTCTGGCCCCCGTAGTTCCCGTCGCTGGCTGATCAGCCTGTTAGTCCTGTTGGTTATCATCGGCCTGTGCTGGTGGTTGTGGCCGTCTTCGGGTCTGCACAAAGGCGCTACTGCGAAAGGCGCTACTGAGGTAGCTCAGCACAAGGGTGGGGGCGCGTCGAGGAGCGGAACGCCCCGGCCGGGTTTTGGTGGCTCAACCGGGCCGGTTCCTGTGCGTGTGGCGCCCGCAACCGTGGGTGACTTCCCGATTTACTACAAAGCGCTGGGCACTGTCACAGCAATGAATACAGTCAACGTGCGCAGCCAGGTCGCGGGGCAGTTGGTCAAACTCAACTTCGAGGAAGGGCAACTGGTCAAGGCGGGCGACTTGCTGGCCGAAATCGACCCACGCAGTTACCAGATTGCGCTGGAGCAGGCCGAAGGTACGCTGCTGACCAATCAGGCTCTGCTCAAAAATGCACAGATCGATCTAGAGCGCTATCGCGGCTTATATGCCGAAGACAGTATTGCCAAGCAGACACTGGACACCGCCGCTTCACTGGTTGGCCAGTATCAGGGCACTATCAAGACCAATCAGGCTGCGGTGGGAAACGCTAAACTCAATCTCGAATTCACCAAGATTCGCGCGCCCATCGCTGGGCGCACTGGGTTGCGCCAGCTAGATGTCGGCAACTTGGTGGCTGCCAATGACACCACAGCGCTGGTGGTCATCACCCAGACCAAACCGATCACCGTCAACTTCACCCTACCCGAGAAAGACCTGTCGGCGGTTATTGCGCGTTTTCACAGTGGCGACAAGCTGCCAGCGGAAGCCTGGGACCGGGGTGATGTGAAACTGCAAGCCACTGGTGTGCTATTCAGTCTGGACAACCAGATCGACGTCACCACGGGCACGTTGAAATTCAAGGCCCGTTTCGATAACCAGGACGAAGTGCTGTTTCCCAATCAGTTTGTCAACCTGCGCCTGCGTGCCGACACGCTCAAACACGCAGTGCTGGTGCCTTCGGCAGCAGTCCAGTTCGGCACCAACGGCACATTCGCCTATGTGATGGACGGTGACAAGAAGGTCAAGATTCGTCAGTTGCAAACGGGGGCAAGCGACGAAAGTTCCACAGTGATCACCAGCGGTCTGGCCGAAGGCGAGCGCGTGGTGCTTGAGGGCACTGACCGCTTGCGCGACGGCAGTGATGTGGAAGTGGTCAACGAAAGCAAGGACGTTCCCGTCACGCCCGGGCAGCATTTGCAGGGTCAACCGTCGAAGGACTCCGATAAATCGGCTGCGGCCGACAAGGCGGAAAAAGACCACGCATGAATATCTCCCGGCTGTTCATCCTGCGCCCGGTAGCGACCACCCTGAGCATGTTGGCCATCGTTCTGTCCGGTTTGATTGCTTATACGTTGTTGCCGGTCTCGGCCTTGCCTCAGGTGGACTACCCGACCATTCGCGTGCTGACGCTGTACCCTGGCGCCAGCCCGCAAGTGATGACCAGCGCGGTGACGGCACCGTTGGAACGGCAGTTCGGGCAGATGCCAGGGCTCACGCAAATGGCCTCGACCAGTTCCGGTGGCGCCTCGGTGATCACCCTGCGCTTTAGTCTTGACCTCAATATGGACGTCGCTGAGCAGGAAGTGCAGGCGGCGATCAACGGCGCAACCAACCTGTTACCCACTGATCTGCCGGCACCGCCGGTGTACAACAAGGTCAACCCGGCTGATACCCCGGTACTGACCCTGGCGATCACCTCCAAAACCATGCCGCTGCCAAAGCTTAACGACCTGGTCGATACGCGCATGGCGCAGAAGATCGCCCAGATCAGCGGCGTGGGCATGGTCAGCATTGCCGGTGGACAACGTCAGGCGGTACGGATCAAGGTCAACCCTGAGGCGCTGGCCGCCAATGGCCTGAACCTCGCGGATGTGCGCACGCTGATCGGTGCCTCCAACGTTAACCAGCCCAAGGGCAACTTCGATGGCCCGACGCGGGTATCGATGCTTGATGCCAACGACCAGTTGAAGTCGCCGCAGGAATACGCCGAACTCATCCTCGCCTATAAAAATGGCGCACCTTTGCGTCTGAAGGACGTGGCTCAGGTAGTCGACGGTGCGGAGAATGAGCGGCTGGCAGCCTGGGCCAACGAAAATCAGGCCGTGCTCCTCAATATCCAGCGCCAGCCCGGTGCCAACGTCATCGAAGTGGTCGACCGGATCAAGGCGCTACTGCCGAGCATTACTGACAATCTGCCCGCAGGCCTTGATGTCACTGTGTTGACTGACCGCACGCAAACCATTCGCGCTTCGGTCACTGACGTGCAGCATGAGTTGTTGATTGCCATCGTGCTGGTGGTGCTGGTCACTTTTCTGTTCTTGCGTCGGGTCAGTGCCACGATTATTCCATCGGTTGCCGTACCGCTTTCGCTGATCGGCACGTTTGGAGTGATGTACCTGGCCGGGTTCTCGGTCAACAACCTGACGTTGATGGCCATGACCATTGCCACCGGCTTTGTGGTGGATGATGCGATCGTCATGCTGGAAAACATCTCGCGACATCTGGAGGAGGGTGACACCCCCTTGCAAGCAGCACTCAAGGGGGCTCGGCAGATCGGTTTTACCTTGATCTCCCTGACGATTTCGCTGATTGCCGTGTTGATTCCGTTGCTGTTCATGGCCGATGTGGTCGGTCGGTTGTTCCGTGAGTTCGCGATCACCCTGGCGGTGGCCATCCTGATTTCCCTCGTGGTGTCCCTGACCCTCACGCCGATGATGTGCGCCAGGTTGCTCAAGCGTGAACCCGAAGCCGAGGAGCAGGGCCGTTTCTATCGCACTAGCGGGGCCTGGATTGATTGGCTGATTGCCGCCTACGGACGTAAGTTGCGGTGGGTGCTCAAGCATCAACCGTTGACCTTGTTGGTGGCCATCGCCACCCTCGGCTTGACCGTGTTCCTGTACCTGATCGTGCCTAAAGGCTTTTTTCCGGTGCAGGACACGGGAGTGATTCAGGGGATTTCCGAAGCGCCGCAATCGGTGTCCTTCGCCGCCATGAGCCAGCGTCAACAGTCGTTGGCGAACGTCATCCTGCAAGACCCGGCGGTAGCGAGTCTTTCGTCTTACATCGGTGTCGACGGCGATAACACAACGCTCAACAGCGGTCGCCTGCTGATCAACCTCAAACCGCATAACGAACGTGACCTGACTGCCACGCAGATTATTCAGCGACTGCAACCGCAGCTCGACAAGCTGTCGGGCATCCGCTTGTTCATGCAGCCGGTACAGGACTTGACCATCGAAGATCGGGTCAGCCGTACCCAGTATCAGTTCAGCATGTCGTCACCGGATGCGGACCTGCTGGCTCTGTGGAGTGGGAAACTGGTCGACGCCCTGAGCAAACGCGCGGAGCTGACCGATGTCGCCAGCGATTTGCAGGACAAAGGTTTGCAGGTGTACCTGCTGATCGACCGTGATGCGGCCAGTCGGCTCGGGGTCAGCGTGGCGAACATCACCGATGCGCTCTACGACGCTTTTGGTCAACGGCAAATTTCTACCATTTACACCCAGGCTAGCCAATACCGCGTGGTGATGCAGGCGGCTTCTGTAACTGATCTCGGACCACAGGCCTTGGATCAGATTCACGTCAAGACGACCTCCGGCACTCAGGTCAAACTGTCGAGCCTGGCGCGGGTCGAACAGCGCCAGGCGCAATTGGCCATCGCGCATATAGGCCAGTTTCCGTCGGTCATGATGTCGTTCAACCTGGCGCCGGGCGTGGCATTGGGCAACGCGGTGGAGGTGATCAATCAGGTGCAGAAGGACATCGGCATGCCCCTCGGTGTGCAGACTCAATTCCAGGGTGCCGCCCAGGCGTTCGAGGCGTCATTGTCGAGCACCTTGCTGCTGATTCTGGCGGCGGTAGTGACGATGTATATCGTGCTCGGCGTGCTGTACGAAAGTTACATCCACCCCATCACCATTCTCTCGACCTTGCCGTCCGCTGCGGTTGGCGCGCTGCTGGCGTTGCTGATCAGCGGCAACGATCTGGGGATGATCGCGATCATCGGCATCATTCTGTTGATCGGGATCGTCAAGAAAAACGCGATCATGATGATCGACTTCGCGCTGGACGCGGAGCGCAATCGAGGCGTAGATCCGGAAACGGCGATTTACGAAGCGGCGCTGCTGCGCTTCAGGCCGATCCTGATGACGACCATGGCTGCACTGTTCGGTGCCGTGCCGTTGATGCTCGCCAGTGGTTCCGGTGCCGAATTACGCCAGCCACTGGGGTTGGTGATGGTCGGCGGGCTGATGCTCAGCCAAGTATTGACGCTGTTCACCACGCCGGTGATCTACCTGTATTTCGACCGTCTGGCGCGTCGATGGGGCCACACACCCAGTGCGCCAGCGAGTCTGGAGCAGGCTGAAATATGAACCTGTCCGGGCCCTTCATTCGTCGGCCGGTCGCGACCATGCTCCTGAGTCTGGCGATCATATTGCTGGGTGGTGTCAGCTTTGGCCTGCTGCCGGTATCGCCGTTGCCGAATATGGACTTCCCGATCATAGTGGTCTCGGCCAGCCTGCCGGGGGCCAGTCCCGAGGTCATGGCCTCCACGGTGGCGACGCCGCTGGAACGCTCCCTGGGCACGATTGCCGGGATCAACACCATGAGCAGCCGTTCCAGCCAAGGGTCGACGCGGGTCATTTTGCAGTTCGACCTGAGTCGGGATATCAACGGCGCAGCGCGAGAAGTGCAGGCCGCGATCAATGCCTCGCGCAATCTGCTGCCCAGTGGCATGCGCAGCATGCCCACCTACAAAAAGGTAAACCCGTCGCAGGCACCGATCATGGTCCTGTCGCTGACCTCCGACGTACTGGAGAAGGGTCAGCTGTACGATCTGGCATCGACCATCCTCTCGCAAAGCCTGTCGCAGGTGAGCGGCGTCGGCGAAGTGCAGATCGGCGGCAGTTCGCTGCCCGCCGTACGGGTCGAACTGGAGCCTCAGTTGCTTAATCAGTACGGGGTATCGCTGGATGAGGTCCGCACCACGATTGCCAACGCCAACGTGCGCAAGCCTAAAGGGTCGGTGGAGGACGCCGAGCACAACTGGCAGGTGCAGGCCAATGACCAACTGGAAAAGGCCAAGGATTACGAGCCGCTGATCATTCGTTACCAAAACGGCGCAGCCTTGCGCCTGAGCCATGTGGCGAAAGTCAGTGATGCGGTGGAAGACCGCTACAACGCCGGCTTTTTCAATGATAAACAGGCTGTATTGTTGGTCATCAACCGTCAGGCCGGTGCCAATATTATCGAGACCGTGGCGCAGATCAAGGCGCAATTACCGGCCTTGCAGGCAGTGCTGCCGAGCAGTGTCAAGCTGGACCTGGCCATGGACCGTTCGCCCGTGATCAAGGCGACCCTGCACGAAGCCGAAACGACCCTGTTGATCGCCGTGACCCTGGTGATTCTGGTGGTGTTCTTTTTCCTGGGTAACTTCCGCGCTTCGCTGATCCCGACACTGGCGGTACCGGTATCGCTGGTTGGCACCTTTGCCATCATGTACCTGTCGGGTTTTTCCCTGAACAACTTGTCGTTGATGGCATTGATTCTCGCCACCGGTCTGGTGGTGGACGACGCCATTGTGGTGCTTGAGAACATCTCCCGGCACATCGATAAAGGCGTGCCACCGATGCAGGCCGCGTATCTGGGCGCCAAGGAAGTGGGTTTCACCTTGTTGTCGATGAACGTGTCGCTGGTGGCGGTGTTCCTCTCGATCCTGTTCATGGGCGGCATCATCGCCAGTCTGTTTCGCGAGTTTTCCATCACCCTGGCGGCATCGATCATCGTCTCGTTGGTGGTGTCTCTGACCCTGACCCCCATGCTGTGTGCGCGCTGGCTGAAACCCCATGATCCGGAGCAGGAAAATGCGTTGCAACGCTGGAGTCGCCGCCTTAACGAACGCATGGTTGCGGGCTACGACCGCAGTCTCGGTTGGGTGTTGCATCATCGCCGGCTGACCCTGTTGAGCCTGTTGATCACCATCGGCGTGAATATCGCACTGTACGTGGTGGTGCCCAAAACCTTCATGCCACAGCAGGACACCGGGCAGTTGATTGGCTACATACGGGGCGACGATGGCCTGTCGTTCTCGGTGATGCAGCCCAAGATGGAGATTTTTCGGCGTGCGGTACTGGCTGACCCTGCCGTTGATACCGTCGCCGGCTTCATCGGTGGCAACGGCGGCACCAACAACGCCACCATGATCGTGCGGCTCAAGCCGATCAAGGAGCGTAATCTTGCCGCTGATAAAGTGATCGAGCGCTTGCGCAAAAATATGCCGCAAGTCCCCGGTGGACGTTTGTTTTTGATGGCCGATCAAGACCTGCAATTCGGCGGCGGGCGTGAGCAGACCACCTCGCAATACCAATACATCCTGCAAAGCGGCGATCTGGCCAGCCTGCGTGTCTGGTACCCGAAAGTACTGGCGGCGCTCAAGTCGTTGCCGGAACTGACCGCCATTGATGGGCGCGAAGGCCGTGGGGCGCAACAAGTCACGCTGCAAGTGGACCGTGATACCGCCAAGCGCCTGGGTGTCGATATGAACATGGTCACGGCAGTGCTGAACAATGCTTACAGTCAACGCCAGATTTCCACCATTTATGAGAGCCTCAACCAGTATCAGGTGGTGATGGAGGTCAACCCGAAATACGCTCAGGACCCGGTGACGCTCAATCAGGTTCAGGTAATCACGGCCACTGGCCAGCGCATCCCACTGTCGAGCATCGCCCACTACGAACGTAGCCTCGAAGATGACCGCGTCACCCATGACGGACAGTTTGCCTCGGAGGATATTTCCTTCGATCTGGCGGAGGGTGTGACGCTCGAGCAAGGGACCGCCGCCATTGAGCACGCAGTGGCCAAGGTCGGTTTGCCCTCCGATGTCATCGCCAAGATGGCCGGCACAGCCGACGCTTTTGCAGCCGCCCAGAAGACCCAGCCGTGGATGATTCTGGGTGCGCTGGTGGTGGTGTATCTGGTGCTTGGCATTCTTTATGAAAGCTATATTCACCCGTTGACCATTCTTTCGACGTTACCGTCGGCAGGGGTCGGTGCGTTGTTGTCGATCTATCTGCTGGGTGGCCAATTCAGTCTGATTTCGTTGCTCGGCCTGTTCCTGCTGATCGGCGTGGTGAAGAAAAACGCGATTCTGATGATTGACCTTGCGCTGCAATTGGAGCGTGAATCCGGGATGACGCCGCTGGACTCGATCCGCAGCGCGTGCCTGCAACGCCTACGGCCGATTCTGATGACGACGCTGGCGGCAATTCTTGGCGCCTTGCCCCTGCTGCTGAGCAGCGCCGAAGGGGCAGAAATGCGCCATCCGTTGGGCCTGACCATTATCGGCGGCCTGATCTTCAGCCAGATTCTGACCCTTTACACCACCCCGGTGGTTTACCTTTATCTCGACCGTCTGCGCCATCGTTTCAATAAATGGCGTGGCGTGCGCACCGATGCTGCTTTGGAAGCTCCGCTATGACCGACTGCCCGCAAATCAAACCCATGTTTCAGCTACCTGCGCGTTGGCTTGGCATGGGGCTTTGCGCAGTGCTCTTGAGCGCCTGTGCGGTTGGCCCTGACTATAAAAAGCCGGAAATGGCCACGCCTGCGCAGTTCAAACAAGCTGAAGGCTGGCGTCAGGCGGCGCCTGGCGATGCGTTGGCGCGGGGCGCCTGGTGGGAGTTGTATGGCGATGTGCAACTCAACGGGCTGGTGGAGAAACTCAACAGTTCGAACCAGACCGTCGCCCAATTTGAAGCTCAGTACCGACAGGCCAAGGCCTTGGTGCGCAGTGCTCGTGGTGCTTTCTTTCCGACGCTTGATCTCAGTGCGAGTAAAAACCGCTCCAGTCAGGGCGCCGGGAGCAGCAGTTCGAGCCTGAGCAGTTCTGCCAGCGGTATCCGTGACACCTACAGCACTCAGCTGGGTGTCAGTTGGGAGGCTGATATCTGGGGCAAGTTGCGTCGTGGTCTGGAAGCCGACAGGGCCAGCGCTCAGGCGAGCCTTGCCGATCTGGCGTCGATGCAACTGAGCTTGCAGTCGGAGTTGGTGCAGAACTACCTGCAGTTGAGGGTGATCGACGAACAAAAACGTCTTCTTGAGTCCACGGTCGAGGCTTACCAACGCTCGCTGACCATGACTCAAAACCAGTACCGTGCCGGTATCTCCGGTAAAGATGCGGTTGCGCAGGCACAGACCCAGCTAAAAACCACCCAGGCTGATTTGATTGATTTGATCTGGCAGCGTGCTAAGTTTGAGAACGCAATCGCCGTGCTGATGGGCCAGGCCCCGGCGGACTTCAGTCTGGAGGCCACGACGGCCATTCCAGCGTTGCCGCAGATCCCGCTGGAGCTGCCATCGCAACTGCTCGAGCGCCGCCCGGACATCGCTGCGGCCGAACGCTCGGTGATGGCGGCCAATGCCAATATCGGTGTCGCCAAGGCTGCGTACTACCCCGACCTGACGTTGAGCATGAATGGCGGCTATAGCAGCTCCACGTTCACCAACTGGATCAGTTTGCCGAACCGTTTCTGGTCGGTCGGACCGCAATTGGCGATGACCTTGTTCGATGGTGGTCAGCGCTCGGCGGAGGTCGATCGCACCGAAGCGGTTTACGATCAGACCGTGGCCCAATACCGCCAAACCGTGCTGAATGGTTTTCAAGAAGTGGAAAACTATCTGGTTCAGCTCAAAGTGTATGAGGACGAGGCTCGAGTGCGCACAGAGGCCTTGGTGGCGGCACGGGAGTCCTTGCGCTTGACCAACAATCAGTACAAGGCCGGCCTGATCGCTTACCTGGATGTGGTCAACGTGCAAACGACCGCGCTGAGCAACGAAAGAAGCGTGCTGACCCTGCTGCAAAGCCGGCTGATTGCCAGCGTACAACTGATCGCCGCGTTGGGCGGCGGTTGGAGCGCAGAAAACGGGCTGAATATTCAGGAGTGAAGCTATTGGGTTCGGGGTGTACACCCACTATTCAGGGAGTACACATTTAAGTAAACGGACCGCGACAAGCCAGTCAATTTGGGTACAATCTGCGACTTTACCCTCGGTATGAATGCCTATCATTTGCCCCGGTCGCGAGAAGTCTCATGCTTATTGGTAATTACACATTCTCGCTGGTTATGATTTCCATTTTCGTGGCGATCCTGGCGTCCTACACCGCGTTGGATTTGACCGGTCGCATTGCCACGGCCAAGGGTCGTGCAGTTCATTTCTGGATGGCCGGCGGGGCGCTGGCCATGGGCATTGGCATCTGGTCGATGCATTTCATCGGGATGCTTGCCTTCCATCTGCCAGTCGAGCTTGGCTACGACCTGCCAATCACATTACTGTCGTTGTTGATTGCCGTTTTGTCCTCCGGTTTTGCCCTATGGCTCGTTAGTCAGTCGCACCTTCAAGCCCTGCAGTTAGGCCTTGGTGCGCTGATCATGGGCGCAGGCATCAGCGCCATGCACTATTGCGGCATGGCAGCGTTGCGTATGCAACCAGGCATCATTTACGACCCCTCGTTGTTTGCCTGTTCCCTGGTGATCGCGGTCAGTGCTTCAGCGGTGGCCCTGTGGGTCGCCTTTCATTTGCGCCAGCACTCACCTTATGTACGTCTGGCCCGGGGCGGGGCGGCGGTGATCATGGGCATCGCGATTGTCGGGATGCATTACACCGGCATGGCGGCGGCAAATTTTGCCGCTGATAGTTTCTGCGGCGCTGCCGGCAGCGGTTTGCGGGTCGATGGCCTGGACAAACTGGTACTGGTTACCAGCCTTGCGGTTTTGAGCATTGCCTTGCTGACCTCGATTCTCGACGCCCGCATGGAGGCTCGCACTGCCGTACTGTCCAACTCGCTGAGAATGGCCAATCTGGAACTGACCCAACTGGCCCTGCACGACACGTTGACTGGTCTGCCCAATCGGGTGTTGCTGGCGGACCGTATCGAACAGGCTATACGCAAGGTCGACAAGCACGGCGGCTATTTTGCGCTGATGTTCATGGACCTGGATGGGTTCAAACCCGTCAACGACGCGTTTGGTCATCATATGGGTGACTTGCTGTTGCGCCAGGTTGCGCTGCGCCTGCGCGAAGACCTGCACAGTCAAAACACCCTGGCGCGTATCGGCGGTGATGAGTTTGTGCTGTTGCTCGAGTTGAACGATCGGTACGACGCCCCTGGCCTTGCGGCCCGTCAGGTGACGTTGATCGCTCAGCCATTCGTGGTCGCCGACCATAGCTTGCAAGTCTCCGCGAGCATCGGCATCGCCCTGTATCCCGGCAATGGCCAGACCCAGCATGAGTTGCTGATAAACGCCGACGCTGCGATGTACCACGCCAAAGGCGCGGGGAAAAACGGTTACAGCTTTTTCGATGCGTCGATGAACACCAATGCCCGCAACCAATTGCAGTTGCTGCAAGACCTGCGTCAGGCGCTCAAGCAAGAGCAGTTTTGCGTGTATTACCAGCCAAAATTCGATGCCGGCACAGGTCTGCCCGTCGGCGCTGAAGCGCTATTGCGTTGGAATCACCCCCAACAGGGGCTGCTGCTGCCGGACAAGTTCATCGGGCTTGCGGAAAAGACCGGGCTAATCATTCCGATTGGCGAATGGGTGCTCAACGAAGCCTGCCGGCAGATGAGCATCTGGTACGAACAGGGCTATACCGACTGGCGCATTGCGGTGAACCTCTCCACTTTGCAGTTCTGTCACAACGATTTGGTCACCAGCGTTGCCACAGCCTTGGCGTTGCATCGTCTGCCAGCAAACAGTCTGACCCTGGAAATCACCGAAACCACCGCCATGAGTGACGCCGATGCCAGCATGACCGTGTTGCAACAGCTCTCGGAGATGGGGGTGGACCTGTCCATCGATGACTTTGGCACCGGCTACTCCAGCCTGATGTACCTCAAGCGTTTGCCCGCCAATGAACTAAAGATTGACCGTGGTTTTGTCCGCGACCTGGAGCACGACAGCGACGACGTGGCCATCGTTTCAGCAATCGTCGCCCTGGGCCGCGCGCTGGGTTTGCGCATCGTCGCCGAAGGCGTCGAAACCGACATGCAGCAAAGCTTCCTGACCCAGCTTGGCTGCAACTCTCTGCAGGGTTTCCTCTTGGGTCATCCGTTGCCGGCCGTGCGGTTTATGGCGGACATCACCCGCGCGGAGCAGGCCACCGGGGCTGAGTCCGTGCCCGCTGTAGTGTGATCGGTGTCGGGTCGTGTCTTTCTCTCATCTTAATCCTGCGCTAGGCTGATCATCTTTCAGGCACTGATCGGAAGCTCACCATGGAAAAAATCCTTCTCATCACTGGCAGCTCTCGTGGCATCGGTGCCGCGACGGCCTTGCTCGCCGCCGAGCAGGGTTATCGAATCTGCATCAATTATCTGACCGATCATCAGGCCGCCGAGCAGGTTTGCGTGCAAGTTCGCAAACTCGGTGCGCAGGTGATTGCGGTGCAGGCGGATGTCAGTGATGAAGACGAAATCATCGGCTTGTTCGCCCGGATTGATGCCGAGCTGGGGCCTGTGACGGCGCTGGTCAACAATGCAGGCACCGTGGCGCAGGCCTCTCGGGTCGAAGAAATGTCCGAGTTCCGCATGCTCCGAATGATGAAAATCAACGTGGTCGGTCCGATGCTGTGTGCCAAGCACGCCTTGCTGCGTATGTCACCCCGCCACGGCGGCAAAGGTGGCAGCATCGTCAACGTCTCTTCGGTCGCGGCTCGGCTCGGGGCATCGGGGGAATATGTCGACTATGCCGCCTCAAAAGGCGCACTTGACACGTTCACCATCGGTTTGGCGCGGGAAGTGGCGGGAGAGGGGATTAGGGTCAACGCGGTCCGGCCTGGCTATATCTTCACCGATTTTCATGCCTTGAGCGGCGATCCTCTGCGGGTTAGCAAACTCGAATCCGGCATCCCCATGGGGCGTGGTGGCTGCGCGGAGGAAGTGGCTGAGGCGATCATCTGGCTGCTGTCGGCGAAGGCCAGTTACGCCACCGGGACGTTTATCGATCTGGGTGGCGGTCGATAGCGTTGCGAGGCTCGCGACACAGGTTCTGTCAGAACGAGCGGATAATCCGGCCCAAGGTCTCCATGGCTTTTTCCGACGCATCACTCCATGGGCTGCCGTAGTTGAGGCGGATGCAGTTACGAAAACGCTGGGTTGGGGAAAAAATCGGTCCGGGGGCAATGCTGATACCTTGGGCCAGGGCCATCTGGAACAGTTTCAATGAATCCATTTGCTCTGGCAGTTCCAGCCACAGGAAATACCCGCCTGCCGGCTGACTGACCCGTGTCTGTGCCGGGAAATAGCGGGCGATGGCGCTGAGCATGGCGCTTTGTTGTTCTTCCAGGGCATAGCGCAGTTTGCGCAGGTGTCGATCATAGCCGCCGTGCTGCAGATAATCGGCGATTGCAGCTTGAGCGGGCATCGACGCGCAGAGTGAGGTCATCAGTTTCAGACGCTCGATTTTCTGCGCATAACGTCCGGCAGCGACCCAGCCAATTCGATAGCCCGGCGCCAGGCTCTTGGCAAACGATCCGCAATGCATCACCAGTCCTTCCGTGTCGAAGGCTTTGGCTGGCTTAGGGGCTTGTGGGCTGTAATACAGTTCGGCGTAAACGTCATCCTCAATCAGCGGCACTTGATGCTGGCGCAGCAATTCAACCAACTCACGTTTCTTCGCTTCGGGCATGGTGGCGCCCATCGGGTTCTGAAAGCTGGTCATGCACCAGCACACTTTGATCGGGTGTCGCTCCAACGTTTGTGCGAGTACGCCCAAGTCGATGCCATCGCGTGGATGCACGGGTATTTCCACGGCTTTGAGCTTCAGTCGTTCCAGTATTTGCAGGCAAGCGTAGAATGCTGGCGCTTCGATCGCCACCAGATCACCTGGCTCTGTCACCGCCTGCAGGCACAAATTCAGGGCTTCCAGCGCGCCGTTGGTGATCAGCAGTTCTTCCATCGGCAACATCAAGCCGCCGACCATGTACCGTAAGGCGATCTGTCGGCGCAGTTGCGGATTGCCCGGCGACATATCAGTGACCACCATACGCGGGTCCATTTGGCGGCTGGCGCTGGCCAGAGAACGCGCCAACCGTTGCAGCGGAAACAGCGTCGGGCTTGGGAAGGCCGAACCAAACGGCACGGTCTGTGGGTCTTTGATCGAGTCGAGTACCGAGAACACCAGTTCACTGACATCCACCTCAGTGGACTCACTGGCCTGTGTGCTAATCACCGGCTCGGAAAACTGTCGTAGCGCATTGTTGTTGACGAAGTAACCGGAGCGCGGCCGCGCCCGGATCAGCCCGCGCCGTTCCAGCAGGTAATAGGCCTGGAACACCGTCGAGGGGCTGACCCCATAAGTCTGGCTGGCATAACGCACCGAGGGCACCCGCTGGCCGGGGCCCAATACGCCAGAGCGGATCAGTTCAGCGATATCGTCTGCAAACTTTTCATAACGTTTCATCGGTTCTCGCTGACTGGCGGTCTGACGGGGACGTGCGGTAAGCATCACTTTAAAGGGATCAGCGATTGAGCGGGGCGACAAACCGGCTTTTTGCCAGACTGCGCACGCTGGCGTCATCACTGTCCACCACTTCAAAGCTGATGCTTTGTGAGCCACTGCTCGGGTGTTCGGCGATCATGGCCACCGATACCGGCAAATCGATGATTTCCCCAGCGGCGAGGCTGACCTCGGTCTTGCCCTGTAACTGGAAGCCATTCCCATCGACAAGCGCCAGACGATACTGCTGACGTTGCTGGGTTTTGTTGATGATTTTCAGGCTGTAGATGTTTTCGATCTGGCCCAGGCTGTTTTCCCGGAACAGCCCACGGTCCTTGCTGACATCCAGCGACACCATGGGCCGCTCGACCAGCGCCAGCACCAGCGCGCCAATCATCACCAGCAATACGACGCAGTAGCCGATTAAACGTGGGCGCAGCAGATGGGTCTGACCGCCTTGCAATACGGTTTCCGAGGTGTAACTGACCAGACCACGGGCATAGCCCATTTTGTCCATGATCGAGTCACAGGCATCGATACAGGCGGCGCAGCCAATGCACTCCATCTGCAAGCCATCACGAATGTCGATGCCGGTCGGGCACACCTGCACGCACATCTGGCAATCAATGCAATCGCCCAGGCCCACCGACGCCGGCTCGACCTCACGTTTGCGTGGCCCACGGTTTTCACCGCGAGCAGCGTCGTAGGACACGGTGAGGGTGTCTTTATCGAACATCACGCTTTGAAAGCGCGCATAGGGGCACATGTGCATGCAGACTGCTTCACGCAGCCAGCCGGCATTGATATAGGTCGCACCCGCGAAAAACAGCACCCAGAACAGGCTGACGCCACTCAGCTGCAAGGTCAGCAGTTCGTCAGCCAGCGGGCGAATCGGGGTGAAATAACCGACGAAGGTCAGGCCGGTCAATACGCTGATCGCCAGCCACAGACTGTGCTTCGCCGAGCGTCGTAGCAGCTTGTTCATACCCCACGGCGCAGCTTGCAACTTGATCCGCTGATTGCGCTCGCCTTCGGTGAGCTTCTCACACCACATGAAAATCCAGGTCCAGGAACTCTGTGGGCAGGTATACCCGCACCAGACTCTTCCTGCGAACACCGTGATGGCGAACAAGCCAAAGGCGCAAATGATCAGTAACGCCGACAGCAGAATGAAGTCCTGCGGCCAGAACGTCGCACCGAAAATATGAAATTTACTCTCGGCCAAATCCCAAAGCACCGCCTGACGCCCGGCCCAGTCGAGCCAGACAGTGCCGAAAAACAGCAGGAACAGAACCCCCGCGCCGCTCACGCGTAGATTGCGGAACAGCCCGGTAAAGCTGCGGGTATGGATCAAATTGTCACTGGACTTGACCTTCATTTTTGCTCTGGAAGGTTCGACGAGTTCAATGATCTGGACAGGAATTCTTTCGCTCATGGTTGGATGCTCATCAGCCTGTATCAGGCCAATGAACTATGAGCGAGCAACTGAGTGCATAACAGACTCAGGTATTTGATAAAAAAGCGGATCAGATGAGATTTTGTCCCAGCGCTGCGCTGGGTTTTTCATCCCTGTAGCGGTGTGTTTTCACCCTGTTTTTCGCCTATCCCATCGAGGGATTTCGAGTGTCAGCCATTGAGCCTCGGCGGCTTGAGTGGCTAATGGGTCTTAAGACAGAACCGTTAAATAAGGACCAGACCTATAAAACACTTACTCGAGATCACAGTGTTCCTCACTTCGGTGTTGGCTCAAGCTGACATAGGCGTGGCAGATCGGCACCTCAGAGCCGTCCTGGATCATGACGGGACGTTGATTGAAGAGCAGGGCGATTGGCTGCTTGGCATTGATGTCGAGCAGCACCTTGCGCACACCACCTTGACCCTGGTAACCAAGCCGGTCGTGTTCACATCCGCGCCTCGGTGCGTGATGAATGGTCTGCGACCTGAGAACCTGATAGTGGATTATTTTCTCGGCAGTACCGCCGCAGTAAACGGCAGTACAGCGCCGGGCAAAATAGTCGTAAGGTTGAGCCGGCAAAATAGTCGGGCGCGTGGTCCCTTTATTGTGACGTGTTATTAAACGCTGCTTTGCGAACACGCTTGCTCGCGGCAATCACCCATGCTCTTTGGCCTTGTGCCCATCCTTCAATATGGCGTGTCACTCCGCAACGGTGTTATGCCGATCGTCTCGCGCGCCACGGGTGAGCAGGCTCTCGGCTTCTGCTTCGGTGATGGGCACGCTTTTGCCACCCACCTGCGCTTCAGACATGTGCGTGGCGTCATTGGTGATGATCACCACATCGCTTACAAGGCTTTGATAACGGACGTCCTCGATCAATGCGGAGCAATGCGTGTTGGTGCTATCGAATTCCAGAGGCATGGGTGTACTCCTTGAAAAAAATTGACCCGGGTAGATAACGTTCAAGAATAGCGGGAGGCTCTGCGGCAGGCGGATCGCCCTTAGGTGGCTCGGACGTTGGTGGCATCGTGGGCGGCGGCTCCTGCTCGGGCTTTGGCACGGGCAATGCTGGATCGTCGATCATCGGATCGGGCGTTTCGGCGGGGATAGGGATATTCATCAGTTTCATCTCCTGGTCCCTTCGGTTTATGGGTTTTTCCAACGCTTGATGAGTTGGACATCTGAACCGTGCAAAAGACTCCGACCATTGCTAAAGCCCGGTCTAAGCTCATTCTCGCGGTTAAACCCTTTTGAACTTTTACTATAGGCTGGGGCTCGGAACCTATGCGGCCCGGCGAGGAGTATCAGCGCAGGAATGGGCTCGCTCATTTTTTTCAATCGCACATATTTTGCGCAAGAGCGTCTTTATAAAGGGCGTGAGGAGTGATGCTCGATGAATGTGACCGCTGATCAGCCCTATGGTCCGGATTCTTTGGCCACTGATATTCCACACCCTACCCAGCCTTTATCCCTGACCCAGGCCCTGCAATTACCCCGTATTGTGATCGAAAGCACGATGCCGGTGATCGAGGGCGGGCTGTTTGCGGTGAAGGCGATTATTGGGCAGCCGGTGAAGGTGACCAGCAAGGTGTTCGCCGATGGTCACGACAAGCTGTCGGTGTTGATTCGTTGGCGTGCTGCCGATGAAGAGCATTGGCACAGTGCTCGAATGCACGAGCTGGTCAATGACAGCTGGGAAGGTGAGTTCACCCCGACCTCAGTCGCTCGTTACGTATTCAGGCTCGAAGCGTGGATCGATCAGTTCGCCAGCTATCGCTATGAACTTCAGAAAAAGCATGGCGCTGGGGTGCCAATCCATCTGGAGTTGGAGGAGGGGCGCATTCATCTGTGCCAAGCGGCTGAGTGCAGTAAGGCTGAACTGCGAGAGCAAATCAGCGCAGTAATCGAGCATTTTGGGCAAAGTGGCCCGGAGGCTCAGCTTGCATTGCTCCTGCACAGTGAAACCGCGGCACTGATGGCCCAGGCTGAAAATCACGCCTTCCTGAGTCGTAGTGTCGAATTCCCGCTGGATGTAGAGCGTAAGCTGGCGCAGTTCGCCAGTTGGTATGAGCTGTTTCCGCGTTCGGTCACGGACGATCCGGCGCGTCACGGCACTTTCAATGACGTGCTGCAACGCCTGCCGATGCTTCAGGAAATGGGTTTCGACGTGTTGTATTTTCCGCCGATCCATCCTATCGGCCGTGCGTATCGCAAGGGGCCGAATAATTCGCTGGTGGCAGGCCCGGATGACCCGGGTAGCCCATACGCCATTGGCAGCCCCGAAGGTGGGCATGACGCGATTCACCCGCAATTGGGCAGCCGCGAGGATTTCCGCAATCTGGTGAAGACCGCTGCTGAATATGGCCTTGAGGTTGCTCTGGATTTTGCTATCCAGTGCTCACAGGATCATCCGTGGCTCAAGGAGCATCCGGGCTGGTTCTCCTGGCGCCCGGACGGCAGTATTCGTTATGCGGAAAACCCGCCGAAGAAATACCAGGATATCGTTAACGTCGACTTTTATGCCCCTGACGCGATCCCCAGTTTGTGGTTGGAGCTGCGTGACGTTGTCCTGTGCTGGATTGAGGAGGGCGTGAAGATCTTTCGCGTCGACAATCCTCACACAAAACCGCTGCCGTTCTGGCAATGGATGATTGCTGATATTCGTAGCCAACACCCGGAAGTCATGTTCCTCGCCGAAGCGTTCACCAAACCGGCGATGATGGCGCGATTGGGTATGGTCGGGTACTCCCAGAGCTATACGTATTTCACCTGGCGCAACACCAAGTCCGAGTTGGCAGAGTATTTCACTCAGCTGAATCAGCTACCTTGGCGCGATTGTTATCGCCCCAACTTTTTTGTGAACACCCCCGACATCAACCCGTTCTTTCTGCATGAGTCCGGCCGTGCCGGATTCTTGATTCGTGCGGCGCTGGCAACCATGGGGTCGGGCCTGTGGGGCATGTATTCCGGGTTCGAATTGTGCGAAGCCGCGCCGATACCCGGTAAGGAAGAGTACCTGGACTCGGAGAAATATCAGCTGCGGCCACGTGATTACACAGCGCCCGGCAACATCATTGCCGAAATTGCCCAGCTCAATCGCATCCGCCGGCAGAACCCTGCCTTGCAAACGCACTTGGGCCTGCAGATCTATAACGCCTGGAATGACAATATTCTGTATTTCGGCAAGCGCAGCGCCGACGGCAGCAACATGATTCTGGTGGCTGTCAGCCTAGACCCGGTCAACGCCCAGGAAGCACATTTTGAATTGCCTCTGTGGGAGATGGGTTTGCCCGATGATGCTTCAACCTCGGGTGAAGACTTGATGACTGGGCATCGCTGGACCTGGTACGGCAAGACACAGTGGATGCGCATCGAACCTTGGCATCAGCCTTTCGGCATCTGGCGTATCCAGGCCACGAATTAAAAGGAACCCACGATGGCGAAGAAACCAAGGCACGCAGCCTTCATCAATGACCCGCTGTGGTACAAGGACGCAGTCATTTATCAGGTCCATGTAAAGTCATTTTTTGATTCAAATAACGATGGGATCGGCGATTTTCCCGGCCTGATCGCCAAGCTCGACTACATCGCCGAGCTTGGGGTCAATACGATCTGGCTGCTGCCGTTCTACCCTTCACCGCGTCGTGATGACGGCTATGACATTGCCGATTACCGAGGTGTGCACCCCGATTTCGGTACCATGGCTGATGCCAAGCGGTTCATCGCCGAGGCCCATGACCGTGGCCTGCGGGTGATCACTGAGTTGGTCATCAACCACACCTCGGACCAGCACCCATGGTTCCAGAAAGCCCGCACGGCCAAGCGAGGTTCCAAGGCGCGAGATTTTTACGTGTGGTCGGACAGCGATCAGAAGTACGGCGGCACCCGGATCATTTTTATCGACACCGAAAAGTCCAACTGGACGTGGGACCCGGTCGCGGGCCAGTACTTTTGGCACCGTTTTTATTCCCACCAGCCGGACCTTAATTTCGACAACCCGCACGTGATGGACGCGGTATTGCAAGTGATGCGTTACTGGCTGGACATGGGCATCGATGGCTTGCGTCTGGATGCGATTCCGTACCTCATAGAGCGTGACGGCACCAACAACGAAAACTTGCCCGAGACCCATCAGGTACTCAAAAAAATTCGCGCCGAAATCGATGCCAACTACCCGGATCGCATGCTATTGGCCGAAGCCAATCAATGGCCGGAAGACACGCAACTGTACTTCGGTGATACAAAAGGCAAGGACGGCGATGAGTGCCACATGGCGTTCCACTTCCCGCTGATGCCGCGCATGTACATGGCCGTGGCGCAGGAAGACCGCTTTCCAATCACCGATATTTTGCGTCAGACCCCAGAAATTCCTGCGAACTGTCAGTGGGCGATTTTCCTGCGCAATCATGATGAGCTGACCCTGGAAATGGTCACGGATCGTGAGCGTGATTACCTGTGGAATTACTACGCTGCCGACCGCCGCGCCCGGATCAATTTGGGTATTCGTCGACGTCTGGCGCCGTTGGTGCAACGTGATCGACGTCGCGTCGAGTTGCTCAACAGCATGCTGCTGTCGATGCCCGGCACGCCGACCCTGTATTACGGCGATGAAATCGGTATGGGAGACAACATCTACCTGGGCGACCGCGACGGCGTGCGTACGCCGATGCAATGGTCGATCGACCGCAATGGCGGGTTTTCCCGTGCGGACCCGGCAAGCCTGGTGCTACCGCCGATCATGGACCCGCTGTACGGGTACCAATCGGTCAATGTCGAGACCCAAAATAACGACCCGCATTCGCTGCTGAACTGGAACAGGCGCATGCTCGCGGTGCGCAAACAGCAAAAAGCATTCGGTCGTGGCACGCTGAAGATGCTTTCACCGACCAATCGCCGAATTCTTGCTTACACCCGTGAATACACAGGGCCGGACGGCAAGACTGAAATCATCCTGTGCGTGGCCAACGTCTCCCGCGCGGCGCAGGCGGCGGAACTTGAGCTGTCACCGTTTACTGGCATGGTTCCGGTTGAAATGCTCGGTGGCAGTGCGTTTCCGCCCGTCGGCCAGCTTCCGTACCTGCTGACCTTACCGCCCTACGGCTTCTATTGGTTCCTGCTGGCAGCGGAGAACCAAATGCCGAGCTGGCATGTGGAACCGGCGAAAAGCATCCCGGACTTTCCGACACTCGTCCTGAAAAAACGCCTCGAAGAATTGCTGGACGAGCCGTTGCGCAGCACTATGGAGAAGACGTCATTAACGCTTTATCTGCCCAAACGTCGTTGGTTCGCGGGTAAGGATAAAGCCATAGATAAGGTCAGAATCGTTTATGCGATGCGCTTTGGCGACGCGCAGCACCCTGTGTTGCTGAGTGAAATCGAAGTCACCGCAGGCGATCATCAAGGTCGCTACCAACTGCCCTTCGGTCTTTTGGCCGAAGATGACATCAGCAGTGCGTTGCCCCAGCAGTTAGCGCTCGCCCGTGTGCGGCGCGGACGTCAAGTCGGCCTGATCACCGACGCGTTCACCTTGGAAACGTTCATCCGCGCGGTCATTCAGGGCATGCAGGCCGAGACAGTGCTGCCGTGCAGTGAAGGCGAGCTGCACTTTGAGCAAACCGCAGAAATGACCCGGTTGGGGCTCAATAACGAATCCGAAGTGCGTTACCTATCGGCTGAGCAGTCCAATAGCTCCGTGGTCGTCGGTGGCAGCCTCGTACTGAAAATGATCCGCCGTGTCAGCGCGGGCACTCACCCGGAACTGGAAATGGGGGCGTACCTGACCGAAGCCGGCTTTAGGTATATCTCACCACTGCTGGGTTCTGTCGTGCGTATTGATAAAGATGGCCAGAGCAATTTGCTGATGATCGCTCAAGGGTATTTGAGTAATCAGGGTGATGCCTGGGAGTGGACCCAGAACAACCTGGAGCGGGCGGTGCGTGATGAGCTGTCCCATGGCAGCTCCGAGCAGGACCAGCACTACAACGCCTTGCTGGAACTGTCGGATTTTGCAGCGTTGTTGGGGCAGCGTCTGGGCGAGATGCACCAAATACTGGCGGCGCCAACCGATAATCCGGATTTTGCCGCTGAATCCACCGGTGCTCAAGACAGCCTGCAATCGGGCAAAAGCGTGGCGGCTCAACTGGAGCGTGCCCTGCAATTGCTGGAGCAACACAAAACTACCCTGGAGCCGGTCGACCAGGCTCTGGTTACCAAGCTGCTGAGCAAGCGCAAGCAAATACTGGCTTACATTCAGGTATTGGCCAAGCGCTCGGAGGGAGGCTTGCGCTTGCGCGTGCATGGTGATTTGCACCTGGGGCAAGTGTTGGTGGTCAAAGGCGATGCCTATTTGATTGACTTTGAAGGCGAACCTGCGCGTTCATTGACTGAGCGCCGAGCTAAATACAGCCCGTTCAAGGATGTCAGTGGCGTGCTGCGCTCTTTCGATTACGCTGCGGCCATGGCCGAGCGCAATGCGCAAAGCGTGGACACCTCGCCTGAAGCCACGGCCGCTCGACAACGCGTGGCGCAAACCTATGTGACCCAGGCTCGCCAAGCCTTTCTCGAAGGTTATCATCGGGCAACCACCGAACTGGCCCATGGCTGGAAGGACGCCAAGGGTGAAAGCGCTGCGCTGGAACTGTTTACGCTGGAAAAAACCGCTTATGAAGTGGTCTACGAAGCGGAGCACCGCCCCAACTGGTTGGCTGTGCCTTTGCAAGGCTTACGTGGGCTGCTGACCTTGTCTGATGGAGAATCATAATGAATGCACGTAAGGAAAACGGCAGGGGTACATCGGAATTGCTGCCTGGCGCCGCCGATATGGATGCGTTGATCCGCGCCGAACATCGCGATCCGTTCTCTATGCTTGGCCCCCATGACGATGGTGCGGGTGGGCAGTTTATTCGTGCTTACCTGCCCGATGCGCTCAGTGTGAGAGTGCTGTCGCGTGAGGGCGAGCATGATCTGGGAGCGCTTGAAATGAGCGAGGTGCCGGGTTTTTTTGCCGGGCATTTTTCCAACGCGCAGCCTTATCTGTTGAAAATCAGTTGGGCCGGCGGCGAGCAAATCACTGAAGATCCTTACAGCTTTGGCCAGTTGTTGCTGGGCGAGATGGACCTGTATTTGTTCGCCGAAGGTAATCACCGAGACCTGAGCAGTTGCCTGGGCGCGCAGGTCAAGACTGTCGACGGCATCGACGGTGTGCGTTTCGCCGTATGGGCGCCCAATGCGCGCCGTGTGTCGGTGGTTGGCGGTTTCAATAATTGGGATGGACGTCGCCACCCGATGCGCTTGCGTCACCCGACGGGTGTTTGGGAGCTGTTCGTTCCCCGGCTCAAGCCAGGCGAAGCGTATAAGTATGAAATTCTGGGCGCCCATGGGATTCTGCCGCTCAAGGCCGATCCCATGGCCTTGGCCACGCAAATGCCGCCGGAAACAGCATCTGTGGTGGCGACACCGCTACAATTCGACTGGCAAGACAATGGCTGGATGCAGTCGCGGGGCGAGCGCCATGTGACGAGCGCGCCTTTGTCGATCTATGAATTGCATGCCGGCTCGTGGCAGCTCGATCACAGCGACGAATTTGTCGTTCGCCAATACAACTGGCACGAGCTTGGCGAGCGCCTGATCCCCTATATCAAGGAGCTGGGCTTCACCCATATCGAGCTGATGCCGATCATGGAGCATCCATTTGGCGGCTCATGGGGTTATCAGCCTCTTTCGCAATTTGCCCCGACGGCTCGTTTCGGTTCACCAGAAGACTTTGCTGCTTTCGTCAATGCCTGCCACCAGGCCGATATCGGTGTAATCCTCGATTGGGTGCCCGCGCATTTTCCGACGGATGCTCATGGCCTGGCGCAATTTGATGGCACCGCGCTGTATGAGTATGGCAACCCGCAGGAGGGTTTCCATCAGGATTGGGACACGCTGATTTACAACCTGGGCCGCACCGAAGTGCATGGATTCATGCTCGCATCGGCGTTGCATTGGCTCAAGCATTTCCATGTCGATGGCCTGCGTGTGGATGCGGTGGCCTCGATGCTGTACCGCGACTATTCGCGCAAAGCGGGGGAATGGGTGCCCAATCGCAATGGCGGCCGTGAGAATCTGGAAGCCATCGATTTCTTGCGCCACCTCACTGATGTCGTTCACCTGGAGGCTCCCGGCGCGATGGTCATCGCCGAAGAGTCCACCGCCTGGCCTGGCGTCAGTCAGACCACGCAGCAGGGCGGGCTGGGCTTTTCCTATAAATGGAACATGGGTTGGATGCACGACACCCTGCACTACATGCAGCAGGACCCGATCCATCGCGCCCATCACCATAACGAGCTGAGTTTCGGTCTGGTGTACGCCTGGTCCGAGAAGTTCATCTTGCCGATTTCCCACGATGAAGTGGTGCACGGCAAACATTCGCTCATCGACAAAATGCCCGGTGATCGCTGGCAGAAATTCGCCAATTTGCGCGCTTATCTGGCGTTTATGTGGACGCATCCGGGCAAGAAACTGTTGTTCATGGGCTGTGAGTTTGGCCAATGGCGTGAGTGGAACCACGACGAACAACTGGATTGGTATTTGTTGCAGTACGCCGAACATATTGGCGTGAAGAAATTGGTGGGCGACCTTAACCGGATTTATCGCGATGAACCGGCGCTGCACGAACAAGATTGCGTGCCTCAGGGCTTTCAATGGGTGATCGGTGACGACGCAAGCAACAGCGTGTTCGCCTGGTTGCGTTGGAGCAAGGAGGGCGCACCGGTGCTGGTGGTTGCCAACCTGACGCCTGTGCCCCGTGCGGCGTATCGCGTCGGTGTTCCGTTCGCCGGGCGGTGGACTGAGCTGTTAAACAGCGATGCAGACACCTATGCTGGCTCCAACTTTGGTAATGGGGGTGGCGTGCAGACTGACGACACTAGAAGTCATGGCATGCCGGTGTCATTGGCACTGAACCTGCCGCCACTGGGTGTGTTGATCTTGCGCCCAGAGGCTTGATTTCGCCGGGTGCTGCGGCTTGACACGCCGCAGCGCTCCTTCCTCACACTCGATTTTCCACCACGTGATTGCGGCGAGACAGCAACACTGTCAGTGACAGACCGGCCACTGACAGTACTGCGGCGCAGAAGAAAATCCACGCATAACCCAGCCCCAGAGCAACGCTGCCCATGACCGGCCCGGCGATGGCCAGTGCCAGGTCGAAGAACACCGCGTACGCACTCAAACCCGCCCCCCGACTGGAGGTCGGCACCTGTTTGATCGCCTCGACACCCAGCGCCGGGTATACCAGCGACAAACCGAAGCCGGTCAGCCCCGCGCCGATCAATGCGACCGTGGTCGTGGGTGATATCCACAGCAACACCAGGCCAAGGGTTTCGATTGCCATACAGGCGATGGCGGCATTGAAACCGCCAAAACGGTTGATCGCGTTGATGAAAATCAGCCGTGACAGGATGAAACAAAGGCCAAAGACCGTCAGGCAATACGCCGCCCCGTGCCAGCCTCGGCTCAGATAAAACAGCGTGATAAACGTGGTAAGGGTCCCGTAGCCAATGGACGCCAAGGTCAAGCTCGCACCGTACGGGGCGACCCGGCCGAACACCGACCAAAAAGGCAGGCGTTCGCCACTGATCACAGGTACTGATGGTTTATTACGAATCAGCACCAGCGCCAGCAATGAGACGACAGACAAGGCAATGCCGAGGCTAACGAAGCCCAGCGCGTCGACCATTACTACACCCACTGGTGCGCCAATGGCGATGGCGCCATAGGACGCGATGCCGTTCCAGGAGATGGCTCGCGCAGTGTGTTCCGTGCCGACCTGGCCGATGCACCAACTGATCGTGCCCACCCCGATCAGCCCTTGCGCCACGCCAAGAAACACGCGGCCGATGATGAGTATCGTCAGGCTGACTACGGGCAGGCTGTCGAGCAGTATAGCGATCAAGGTCAGCAAGCCACTGACGAAGATTCCTGACAGGCCGTAAATAATCGCGCGTTTGGTACCGATGCCGTCTGCAATCCGCCCGGCCAAGGGCCGACTCAGCAGGGTCGCCAGGTATTGCGAGCCAATGGCCACGCCAGCGATGACCGCGCTGAAACCCAATTGGTCGTGGACATAACCCGGTATCACCGCGATCGGCAGGCCGATGCACAGGAAGGCAATGAAGGTATAGAACACAATGGAAACGATTTGTAGGGTGATCGCCATGGAACTGGGGGGTGGCGTCTGGAAGTGCGGGGTTTGTGCGATAGACATGTGGCTCGTTCGCTGGCAGGCGGTTGGAGAGCGCCATGATGGCCTGCGTGGCAAATAAAAGGAAGCAGGCTAACGAACTGGGTGGTGTCGGGTGAGCCGAGATGCTTTCTTTGCAGGCTTGCCTAAAGGGGAGCCTATAGAATTCGGAAAAAATCGTACGTTAGCGTTTTCCGATAAGCCGCAAGGTACCAAACAGCAACAGGTCAAACGGAGTCCAGGGTGCGAGCCTGAACCCTCCAATTATCGCCAGGAATTATCGATTCTCACGTGTGTGCCACAGGCGCAGCAGATAGAGGGTAGAACCCTGTATCTCGTAACGCATCTCGTAGTGGCCGATAATAATTCGGCGCACATCCCGTGGCTCAAACTCTTCAAGCCGTTCGCCAATGCGTGGATTGGTCAGTAACGTGCTTGGAGCAGCCGTGAGCTGTTGAACCGTATGCGCGGCGGCGGGTTGGTTCACGGTGGCCAGAAACTCGTACAGCCGGGCAATGTCGGAAAGCGCTTTGCTTGTCCACTTCAACTCCATCAGCGCGGCACCGGCACCGGCAACGGAGTGTCGGTGTTGAGGCTATCAGCCCATGCCTGGACAGCTTGGTGGTCAATCACGCGGCCAGCGTCAACATCGGCCAAGGCCTCGCGGGTCAGGCGACTGCGTTCTTCTTCCTGATCAATCCAGGCAGAAAGAGCCTGCTTAACGATCCAGTTCTTGGAGCGTTCCAGGCGCTCAGCCATCAAATCGACCTTCTCAGCCAATTGCACGGGTACGTGAGCGGTGACAGATCGGGTTTTTACAGTAGTTGCCATGATAGGTTTACTCCTGTGCTGGGAAAGTGAGCAGGCGTTTGTGGTCTATCCGCAGCAATTTATTCTGCGTAGCTTTGCGGCAGTTCGATTCATAATTAATCATGGTGAATAATGGTTCGTCGTCAACCGTGATGTCAAGTTGAGCTAGCGGCTACGGCTCGCACAGACGCAGCTAAAGCGACAAAGGCGAAAGTGTCAGCGTACTCCTCATAACAAAACGCCCCAGACCAGCGAGGTCTAGGGCGGTGAGGACGTCAAAAGCAGCTATCCGGTGAATTGCACGGCTGCTCCGCTTAAGTGAACAGCATTACGTTACATGGGCAGGGCTTTTCTTCTAACGCTGACGCTAAATCAGAACACGACGCCTTGACTACGCAGGTAGTCATCGTAGGTGCCGCTGAAGTCGATAACACCGCTTGGGCTCAGCTCGATGATGCGCGTAGCCAGCGACGATACGAACTCACGGTCATGGCTGACGAAGATCAGCGTGCCGGGATAGTTTTCCAGCGCCAGGTTCAGCGCCTCGATGGACTCCATGTCCAAGTGGTTGGTTGGTTCGTCCATGATCAGTACGTTAGGCTTTTGCAGGATCAGCTTGCCGAACAACATACGACCTTGTTCACCACCGGAAATCACTTTCACCGACTTGATGATATCGTCGGCGGAGAACAGCATGCGGCCCAGTGTGCCGCGAACTATTTGCTCGCCACCTTGGGTCCAGCGGCCCATCCATTCAAACAGATTGGCCTCATCTTCGAAGTCAGACGCGTGATCCTGAGCGTAGTAGCCCAGTTCCGCAGCGTCGGTCCACTTCACCGTACCGGCATCGGGCGACAGTTCATTGACCAGGGTGCGCAGCAGGGTGGTTTTACCGATACCGTTCGGGCCGATGATTGCCACACGCTCGCCCGCTTCAACGGTGAAGCTGAAGTCCTTGAACAGCGGTTTGCCGTCGAAGCCCTTGGCCATACGGTCGACGATGACCGCCTGGCGGTGCAGCTTCTTGTTTTGGTCGAAGCGAATGAACGGGCTGACCCGGCTCGAAGGCTTGACCTCGGCCAACTGGATCTTGTCGATCTGCTTGGCGCGGGAGGTGGCCTGCTTGGCTTTCGAGGCGTTGGCCGAGAAGCGGCTGACGAACGATTGCAGTTCCGAGATCTGTGCTTTCTTCTTGGCGTTGTCCGACAGCAATTGCTCGCGGGACTGAGTCGCCACGGTCATGTATTCGTCATAGTTGCCCGGGAACAGACGCAGTTCGCCGTAATCAAGGTCGGCCATGTGCGTGCAGACACTGTTCAGGAAGTGTCTATCGTGGGAAATGATGATCATCAGGCTGCTGCGCTGGGTCAGAATGTTTTCCAGCCAGCGGATGGTGTTGATGTCCAGGTGGTTGGTCGGTTCGTCGAGCAACAGCACTTCTGGATTGGAGAACAATGCCTGCGCCAGCAATACGCGCAGCTTCCAGCCCGGCGACACTTCGCTCATCGGGCCGTTGTGTTGTTCGATACCGATACCCAGGCCCAGCAGCAACTCGCCGGCGCGGGACTCGGCGGTGTAGCCGTCCATTTCAGCGAACTCGGTTTCCAGCTCAGCCACGGCCATGCCGTCAGCTTCGGTCATTTCCGGCAGCGAGTAGATACGGTCGCGCTCGGCCTTGACCTTCCACAGCTCTTCGTGACCCATGATCACGGTATCGATCACGGTGAATTCTTCGTAGGCGAACTGGTCCTGACGCAACTTGCCCAGACGCACGTTCGGCTCCAGCATCACCTGCCCACCCGAAGGCTCCAGATCATCGCCGAGGATCTTCATAAAGGTCGACTTTCCGCAACCGTTGGCACCGATAAGGCCATAACGGTTACCGCCAGCAAACTTGACCGAGACATTCTCGAATAAGGGTTTGGCGCCAAATTGCATGGTGATGTTAGCTGTGGAGATCAATTACCTTACCTTTCAATAGCTTAGGATTGACTGGATGACGGCGGTACCAATTTGGTACCCAAATCGAGCTTTTTGAGCTCGTCCCAGTCAGAGCTTGAGTTGATCCAGCGCGCATAGGTTGACAGCAACATTTGGACGCCGTGGCCAAGCTGCTGAGAGATGAATGCGGGATTCATGCCGGACATTAAGCATATTGTCGCATATGTGTGACGGCAGTTGTACGGAGGCCGGTAGCGGATTTGCAGCTCAGCGAGCGCCGGCCCCCATTGTTTGGGGACGTCAGAGGTCTGTTTCACGTACTCGCTGTTCTTTGACGGCGGGAAGACGTACGGCGTCTCCTTGATTTTGCCCTTGCCCTTTTTTCGACGGTCGGCGTATTGCCTGGCGAATCCTAGTGCATGTAGGGCTCACTCATTCAGCAAAACATAGCGGCCTCGACCTGATTCATGGTCTCCCTGCTGGGGGCTGCAGGCTTGGCCAACATCGTCAGCGATAAAAGTGCAAGTGCCGGACCATCCAGCTCATCAAGGAGCGTGGTGGGCTCGCTGCTCTGCGCACGCTCCCGCCGACATCCGTGGATCCGCGCTGCTCAACCCATAGCACAAGCTCCATGATGGCAGCCTCCAGGGGCGATCTGATTTTCGTTGAGCTTGAACAGTAGAGAAGGGATAAGGTCTTTATCTGCCCTTGGGGGAGGGGAAAGCACTATTTTTTTCCGAGGACAAAAGACATTGCACTTTCATTCACAGGGGGCCACCAGCTGAACTACTCTGTTCATTTACGTCTGGAAGTAAACCGTCGGACACCCATTCAAAAGGGAGTTTGGTTGTGAACATGAGTGATCAATTGGCAGGTTGGACTAAACGGTGGAATTTGTTCGGCCATCGGGTGATAGGTGGCCAGCGCATGAAAAGTCAGGATGTTGATCATGCGGGTGAGCCCTCTGTGCATGATCGGCGCTGCGGACCCATGGCGAAATCTGGCCGAGATCATGCGAGTCCTACCAACGCCATTCCCGACGTCGGAGACCTTTTAGTGATCATTGATCCCGTTGTTCAAACCTGTTGTAGGGCAGGTATGTTAGTGCGCCGCCGATCATGAGTTCATGGATTAATTGATGTAAACAGGAAGCATTTAATTTTACCTCTTGGGCATGGCCTAAAGAAGTTAATTAGCGAGGAGCGAAACTATATGATCGTAGTCAATGCGCGATTCCTGACGCAAAAGATGAGCGGTGTACAGCGGTTTTCTGAACGAATTAGTCTGGAATTAAATGCTCTTCGAGACGATATGATTTTTGTGACGCCCGACAATATTATCAATCATGCCGCTGCGGACCAGTTAGGGGCTGTACGGATAGGAAAAAGAACGGGGCACCTTTGGGAGCAAATTGATCTTCCTAGGTATTTGAATAGTCAAGGAACGCCTCTCCTGATTTCATTGTGTAATACGGCGCCGCTTATCTACCGCAGGCAAATAGCCACGCACCATGACATTTCTTATATTCGCCACCCTGAAAGCTACTCGCGAATGTTTCGTTACGCTTATCGGATATTGACGCCGCTGCTACTTAAGAGAGTTATTTCGCTCATTACGGTGAGTGAGTTTTCTAGAGAGGAAATCTCCAAATATTTTGGTTTTTCCAAAGAAAAAATGATAATTATCCCTAATGCCGTAGATGGCCGATTTAGAGTGGCTGTCAACGATGCGACGGCTGTGCCTTACCTCTTGGCCGTGTCTTCACCCGCTGCGCATAAAAATTTCCAAAGAATGATAATGGCATTTCTCAGCCTACACGATAGTGACCAAATTCAGCTGCGGATTGTTGGTGATGCCTCTTCAAATCTCTCAAGTCAAGATCTCCAAGGTCTCGTATTGAATGATAAGCGCATTATATTTTTGGGGCGAATGAGTGATGTCGATCTGGTAAAGCAATACCAAGGAGCGACGGCTTTTATAATTCCTTCTCTGTATGAAGGCTTCGGTATCCCACCACTAGAGGCTCAGGCCTGCGACTGTCCAGTACTCGCTTCGGATGCTGCTGCGATGCCTGAGGTTCTACATCGCAGCGCGCTCTATTTCGATCCCCTCAGTGTTTCTGATATCGCCTCGGCAATGGACTTGATCCTCAATGAGCCCGCGTTGCGTCAAATTCTGAAAAAGCTGGGTCGATCCAATGTAGACCGATTCTCATGGAAAAAATCGGCAAACCTGATCTCTCAACATATCGATGCTCTTCTTATGGAAGAGCATGCATTTTCACTTTGAGGCGTCTTGTTTAGCTTTTAGCTCAGGGGGCTTGCGCTCTGGCGTCATCCTGGTGGGATAAACGCCTGATGGATTGGGCCGTCTAGAACAAAGTTTTCACGCATAACCGACACGTTGAGGACATTGTGCTCACTAGGCTGCACCGCATTAAACCCATGCAGATCGTGCTTTTGGCGGATGCGTATGTATTTTTCCAAGACCTAGGAGATTCAAATGTCAATCAGCGCAGTTTCATCAAGTGCAGTACCTGTAAACGTAACCGCCCAAGTCAAAGCCAAAACCCCTGCAGATATAGCCGCTTCGCAATCGGCAACGGCCGCTACCACCACGACCGCCGGCACCCTAAAAGCGGCGTTGCAAGAAGCGACCGAGACGGCCGCTGAAACCGCGAAAGAGGCCGGACACGGTGACCTTCAGGCTCAGAAACTGGTGGCCAAGCACGCTCATAACGCCGTGCCTCAGCAATCGACTGCTGCGACGTCCAAGGCAGCGCCAGTGGTAAACGCTTCTGGGCAAATAACAGGGGAGATTATCAACACCAAGGCTTAAGCGACAAATGATGTAACCCAGGGTGCTGGGGCCGTTTCCCCCCGAAACGGCCTTCAGTCACTGATGAGCTACTTTTTGATGGGGGCCCTTTCTCCGCGCGCCCCCCGCCCTCATTTGGGGCCTTGCTACTCAGTTCTGTGGCAAATGGTAGCGGGTTGTTTCCTCCTCGATTTTCCTCGCAAGATAGTCTCTTTACGCCATCTCGTTGATCCAGAACACTTTTCTTCGTCCTGTTTTTCCTGCGGTTCTCTGTGGCACACTTTCTGCTGTCTATTCCGTTGTTACATACCTAGTTCCGTTACAGCGGAATCAACATCACGGCGGAGTTCATGTCATGCATAGCGGACCTTCCTTTTTGAAAGCGTGTGCGTTTGTTCTTGCGGCTACGGCCACGTTGGTTAACTCGGTGCAGGCGGCGGACGCCAGCAAGCTCGACAGCGTGTTGCAGCGTGGCCATCTGGTCGTGGGTACGGGCAGCACCAATGCGCCTTGGCATTTCCAGGGCGCGGACGGGAAGTTGCAGGGTTTTGATATCGATATTGCCCGTATGGTCGCCAAGGGTTTGTTCAATGACCCGAGCAAGGTCGAGTTCGTGGTGCAGTCGTCTGACGCGCGTATTCCCAACCTGCTGACCGACAAGGTCGACATGAGCTGCCAGTTCATCACTGTCACCGCCAGTCGTGCTCAGCAAGTGGCGTTCACCCTGCCGTACTACCGCGAAGGCGTTGCGCTGTTGCTGCCAGCCAACAGCAAGTACAAGGAAATCGACGATTTGAAAGCCGCGGGTAGCGGTGTGACCGTGGCCGTGTTGCAGAACGTGTATGCCGAAGAGTTGGTGCATCAGGCATTGCCGAAAGCCAAAGTCGACCAGTACGACAGCGTGGACCTGATGTATCAGGCCATCAACTCGGGTCGAGCCGATACCGCTGCCACCGATCAGTCCTCGGTGAAATACCTGATGGTGCAGAACCCTGGTCGCTATCGCACCCCGGCTTTCGCCTGGAGCCCGCAGACCTATGCCTGTGCCGTCAAACGTGGCGACCAGGACTGGCTGAACTTCGTTAATACCGTGCTGCATGAAGCGATGACTGGCGTCGAATTCCCGACGTATGCCGCATCGTTCAAACAATGGTTCGGTGTGGAGCTGCCGCCCCCTGCAATCGGCTTTCCCTTGGAATTCAAGTAATACGAACCTGACATTGATGGGGCAGGGAGGACGATCGTGCCTTCCCGTCTCAGGTGCTGCTGACCATGAACTATCAGTTGAATTTTGCAGCGGTCTGGCGTGATTTTCCCAGCTTACTGTCGGGCCTGGGTTTGGGCCTGGAGCTGGCGCTGATCTCGATTGCGATTGGGTGTGTGATCGGCCTGATGTCGGCGTTCGCGCTGCTGTCGAAGTACCGTGCGCTGCGCGCTATCGCATCGGTCTACGTGACCGTGATCCGCAATACGCCGATTCTGGTGTTGATCCTGTTGATCTACTTTGCACTGCCGAGCGTGGGCATTCGCATGGACAAGCTGTCCTCGTTCATCGTGACCCTGTCGCTCTACGCCGGGGCCTATTTGACCGAAGTATTCCGTGCCGGGTTGCTGAGTATTCACAAGGGGCAGCGTGAAGCAGGATTGGCCATTGGCCTGGGCGAATGGCAGGTCCGCGCGTACATCATCGTGCCGGTGATGATTCGCAACGTGCTGCCGGCGCTGTCCAACAACTTCATCTCGCTGTTCAAGGACACTTCGCTGGCGGCGGCGATTGCCGTGCCGGAGCTGACGTATTACGCCCGCAAGATCAACGTCGAAAGCTACCGGGTTATCGAAACCTGGATGGTCACCACGGCACTGTATGTCGCGACCTGTTATCTCATCGCCATGCTCCTGCGTTACCTCGAGCAGCGCTTGGCTATCCGTCGCTAGGAGGTTTGATATGTACGAATCCCATAGCTGGCTGCAAGAATTATGGATTGCCCGCGAAACGTTGTGGTCGGGTTTTTTGACCAGTATCGAGTGCTCCGCGCTGGCCATTATTTGCGGGACCCTGATCGGCATGGTTGCAGGCCTGGTGCTGACCTACGGCAAACTCTGGGGCCGCCTGCCGTTTCGGGTCTATGTCGACCTGATTCGCGGCACGCCGGTGTTTGTACTGGTGCTGGCCTGTTTCTATATGGCCCCGGCGCTGGGCTGGCAGATCAGCGCATTTCAAGCCGGTGCCTTGGGGCTGACGCTGTTTTGCGGCTCCCACGTGGCGGAAATCGTGCGCGGTGCCTTGCAGGCTATTCCGCGCGGCCAGCTTGAGGCGGGCAAGGCCATCGGGCTGACGTTCAGGCAGTCGTTGGGCTACGTGTTGTTGCCTCAAGCATTGCGGCAGATTTTGCCGACCTGGGTCAATTCCTCCACCGAGATTGTCAAAGCCTCGACGCTGTTGTCGGTCATCGGCGTGGCCGAATTGCTGCTCAGTACCCAACAGGTGATCGCCCGGACCTTCATGACCCTGGAGTTCTATCTGTTCGCCGGTTTTCTCTTTTTCCTCATCAACTACGCCATCGAGCTTCTTGGGCGGCAAATCGAAAAACGGGTGGCCTTGCCATGACACAGACACACACTGCTACTGCCGCCCCAGCCTTGCTGAGTATCGAGGGGCTGCACAAATCCTACGGCGCTGTTGAGGTGCTCAAGGGCGTCGATCTAAGCATGCAGCGCGGCAACGTCGTGACCTTGATCGGCTCCAGTGGCTCGGGAAAAACCACGTTGCTGCGTTGCGTCAACCTACTGGAAGAGTTTCAGGGCGGTCATATCCGTCTTGATGGCCAGGACATCGGTTACAGCGATATCAATGGCAAACGTGTTCGTCACCCGGAAAAAGTCATTGCACAGCATCGGGCCATGACCGGCATGGCGTTTCAGCAATTCAATCTGTTTCCGCACTTGAGTGCCCTGCAAAACGTCACTTTGGGCTTGTTGAAAGTGAAAAAGCTGCCCAAGGATCAGGCCGTAGCGTTGGCAGAGAAATGGCTGGAACGCGTCGGTCTGCTCGACCGGCGCAATCACTTTCCGGGGCAGTTGTCCGGCGGCCAGCAACAGCGTGTGGCGATTGCCCGTGCCATTGCCATGAACCCGAGCCTGATGTTGTTCGACGAAGTGACGTCTGCGCTGGACCCGGAACTGGTGGGTGAAGTGCTGAGTGTGATCAAGGGCCTGGCCGAAGAAGGCATGACCATGCTGCTGGTCACCCATGAGATGCGTTTCGCTTATGAAGTGTCCGATCAGATCGTGTTCATGAATCAGGGTCGCATCGAAGAGCAGGGGCCACCCAAGGAGTTATTTGAACGGCCAAAGTCGGCGCGTTTGGGAGAGTTCCTCAAAAGCATTCGGTTCTAATCATCAGACGCTGTTATCCCGAGTGGCTTTTACATCAATCCATTTGGATCAACTTTTTTAGATAAAGAACAGGAGATACCCATGAGCATTACTCGTATTGGCACTGGTGCAGTTGGCGCGGGTGGCCAACCTTTGCCTTTCGCCCGCGCAGTCGAAGCCGATGGCTGGTTGCATGTGTCCGGTCAGGTGGCGATGGAAAATGGCGAGATCATCAACGGTGGGATTGTCGAGCAAACCCACAAAACCATGCAGAACCTGATCGCCATCCTCAGCGAGGCTGGGTATGGCTTGGAAGATGTAGTGCGCGCCGGTGTATGGCTGGAAGATCCGCGAGACTTCTGGAGCTTTAACAAGGTGTTCGCCGAATACTTCGTCAGCCAGCATGCCCCGGCCCGGGCCTGTGTGCAGGCCAATATGATGGTCGACTGCAAGGTCGAGATTGATTGCATCGCTTATAAGAAACCCAAGGCCTGAGTGGTCTTCAAGCGATCATTCCCGCTCGGCGCGCGGGAATGATTAAACTGCTCGGCACTTTTTAAGGGGTAGTGTGAACATGACCGAAGACACGATCAAACGCCGGGCAAGAGGGCTGGACCGGGCGTTTGATATTCTCGACTTCCTCAAGGAAAAAGGTACGCCGCTGCGCCCGAATGAAATAGCCAGCGGCATTGGCAGCCCTAAATCGACGGTTTACGAGTTGGTCGGCTCGCTGCTCGAACGACGGATTCTGGAGGCAGTCGGCAAGGAAGGGCATGTCTATCTGGGTCGGCAGTTGTATTTTCTGGGGCAGGCCCACCTGCGGCACTTCGACTTCACCCGTGAGGCCGAGGCTTCCTTGGCCGAGATCGTCAGCCAGACCCATGAAACCGCACAAATGTGCCTGCTCAACGGGCGCAAATACACGGTGGCATTGATGAAGGAGGGCGAACGGCATTTTCGGATATCTTCCGATATTGGCGAGAATGCGCCGATTCCGTGGACCGCCTCCGGACGCCTGTTGCTCAGCCATCTGAGCGATCAGCAGATCATCGACTTGATCGACCCCGAGGACTACATCCTGCCGGATGGCGAGCGCCTGCCACTGGACACGTTTCTGCGAGAAATTCGTAGGGCTGGCGCAGAAGGCTTCTTTTCCTTCGACAGCGTGGCCGATACCTTCACCCATTGCTTCGCCGCACCGGTCAAGGACGAGCGAGGCATCTGCGTCGCCACCCTGTGCATCGTCGCGCCGCGGGAAGACGCCAAGAATAATTACAGCGACTATCGCCGGGTACTGATCGACAGTGCCAACGGCCTTGCACGCAGAATCAACGAATAACGCGGCACGCTCCGCGTTGATCAGGAGAATAGCCATGAGCACTGCAGCAGTAGAAAAGGGCGCCGCCACGCCGGGCGATAGTCTGGTTTGCGACGTCAGCCTGCCTGCGCTGGTAATCCACCGCCAAGCACTGGAACACAACATTCGCTGGATGCAGGCGTTTGTCAGCAACAGCGGCGCTGAGCTAGCGCCCCATGGCAAAACCAGCATGGTGCCGGCACTGTTTCGCCGCCAGCTCGAAGAGGGCGCTTGGGGCATCACCCTGGCGACGGCGGTGCAGACCCGTGCGGCTTACGCCCATGGCGTGCGTCGGGTGTTGATGGCCAATCAACTGGTCGGTACGCCCAATATGGCGCTGATTGCCGATGTGCTCGATGACTCGATGTTCGATTTTCACTGCATGGTCGATCACCCGGACAACGTGGCGGCGCTGGGTGAGTATTTCGGCGGCCGGGGTCTGCGCCTGAACGTGATGATCGAATACGGCGTGGTGGGCGGTCGTTGTGGCTGCCGCAGCGAGCAGCAAGTGTTGGCCCTGGCCGATGCCATCGCCGCACAGCCGGCGCTGGCCTTGACTGGCATTGAAGGCTACGAAGGCGTTATTCATGGCGATCATGCTGTGGCAGACATCAAAGCGTTTGCCGCCTCGTTGGTGCGTCTGGCCGTCGAGCTGCAGGACAAAGGTGCGTTTGCACTGGATAGGCCAATTGTCACGGCTTCCGGCTCTGCCTGGTATGACCTGATCGCTGAGGCCTTCGATGCCCAGGCGGTGCGTGAGCGGTTCCTCAGCGTGCTACGCCCTGGCAGTTACGTGGTGCACGACCACGGCATCTATAAAGAAGCGCAATGCTGCGTGCTCGACCGTCGCAGCGAGTTGAGCGAGGCCCTGCGTCCGGCGCTGGAAGTCTGGGCGCATGTGCAGTCGCTGCCAGAGCCGGGCTTTGCGGTAATCGCTCTGGGCAAGCGCGACGTAGCCTACGATGCCGGATTGCCCAACCCACTGCTGCGTTATAAAGCCGGTGTGTTACCTGCGCAGGGTGATGATGTCAGTGCCTGCACCGTCACTGCGGTGATGGATCAGCATGCGTTCATGACCGTCGCCCCGGGTTGTGAGCTGCACATTGGCGACATCATTGCCTTCGGTACGTCCCACCCTTGCCTGACGTTCGACAAGTGGCGTACGGGTTGTCTGGTGGATGAGAACCTGCAGGTCATTGAAACCCTGACCACCTGCTTCTAAGCCGAGGAGCGCAGCCTGATGAGTACATTGATCCGTCACAGTCATCCTCGCGTCGCCCTGATCGGCGAATGCATGATCGAGCTGCAACAGCATGCCAATGGCAGCCTGCAGCAGAGTTTCGGTGGCGACACCCTGAATACGGCGGTGTACTTGGCGCGTATGCTCGGGGGCGACGGGCAGGTGGACTACGTCACGGCCCTGGGCGACGACAGTTTCAGTGATGCCATGTGCAACGTCTGGGCAGATGAGGGGATCGGTTTGAGCAAGGTCCAGCGTTTGCCTGGGCGCCTGCCGGGTCTGTACTGCATTCAGACCGATGCCAATGGCGAACGACGTTTTCTGTATTGGCGCAATGAAGCCGCCGTGCGCGATTGCTTCACGACCCCGGCGGCGGAGCCGATTCTGGCGGCACTGCCCAGCTACGACGTGTTGTATTTCAGCGGCATTACCTTGGCGGTATTGGGCGAGCAGGGCCGTGCGCGGTTATTGTCGGCGCTGGTCGAGGCGCGTAGGCGCGGTGCCAGAGTTGCCTTCGACAACAATTACCGTCCGCGCCTATGGGTCAGTGTGGATCAGGCCCGCGAAGCCTATTGGGCGTGTTTGCCGCATGTCGATGTGGCGCTGTTGACCGAGGATGACGAGCGGGCGTTGTTTGGTTACGAGGACAGCGAGCAGCTATTGGCGGCGTATCGGCAGATGGGCATCAGCGAAGTGGTGGTCAAACGTGGCGCGGACAGCTGCCTAGTTGAGTCGCAAGGGGAGCGATTCGATATTCCGGCGCACCCGGTACAGCGGGTAATCGATACCACAGCGGCCGGGGACTCGTTCAGCGCCGCCTACCTGGCTCAACGCCTCAAAGGCGCAAGCCCGCAGGAAGCGGCTGAAGCCGGGCACCGATTGGCGAGTCTGGTGATCCAGCATCCGGGGGCGCTGATTCCCAAGAGTGTGATGCCGGTGTTTCAGTAGCCGGGGTGTAAAGCCATTCGCGAATGAAGTCGCTCCCACACAGTGGGAGCGATGTCTCTCTCAATCCCGATAAAACACTTGGACCAGGTGATAACCAAACTTGCTCTTGACCGGCCCGTGCACGACGCGCAGCGGCTTCTTGAAGATGACCTGATCGATGATGCCAACCATTTGACCAGGGCGAACTTCACCCAGGTCGCCGCCGCGTTTGCCGGAGGGGCAGGTTGAGTATTTTTTGGCCAACACGTCGAACGCTTCGCCTTTGGCGATACGCTGCTTGAGTTGTTCGGCCTCTTCGGCGGTTTTCACCAGAATATGGCGGGCGAGAGCTTTCATGTCGCAGGGCAGTCCTGGAAAAATCGGTGGCTATTATGCCTGTCCTTGGCGCCGATTGATCATTTCCTCGGACTTGTCCGCCAGAACACCCATATCGATTTGCGCCGCAAGCGTAATCACTCCAAGCTAGGGGCCATCAGACAGGTACCCAAGCTGCCTCTATTTTCTGGCAGGCTGTCATTTACCCTATTTCGTGCGGATGCTGCTCATGGATTTCCCGGCGTTGTTGAAAATCCTGGCCAGCCAGGACGGATCGGATCTTTTTCTATCGACCGGCGCGCCTCCCTGCGCCAAGTTCAACGGCGTCCTTAAGCCCCTGAGCACTGAGGCCTTGAAGGGGGGGGAAGTCGCTATAGTCGCCGCCAGTATCATGGATGCCGAACAAAAGATTGAGTTCGAGCGCGAGCTGGAAATGAATTTGGCGGTGTCGTTGGCCGGTATCGGTCGCTTTCGGATCAACATTTTCAAGCAGCGCAACGAAGTGTCCATCGTGGCGCGCAACATCAAGCTGGATATTCCCCGCTTCGAAGATCTGCACCTGCCACCGATCCTCCTCGATGTTGTGATGGAAAAACGGGGCCTGGTGCTGTTCGTCGGCGCCACCGGCTCGGGTAAGTCCACGTCACTTGCGGCGTTGATCGACTACCGCAATCGCAATAGCAGCGGCCATATCATCACCATTGAAGACCCGGTGGAATATATCCACCGGCACAAAAAATCGATCATCAACCAACGCGAAGTGGGTGTGGACACCCGCAGTTTTCATGCGGCCTTGAAGAACACCTTGCGCCAAGCGCCGGATGTGATCCTGATCGGTGAAATCCGTGACCGCGAAACCATGGAGCATGCCCTGGCCTTTGCCGATACCGGTCACCTGGCTATTTCAACGCTGCACGCCAACAACGCCAACCAGGCGCTGGACCGGATCATCAACTTTTTCCCCGAAGACCGTCGTCAGCAGCTGTTGCATGACTTGGGCAATAACCTCAAAGCATTCGTTTCTCAGCGGCTGGTCAATACCCTGGATGGCAAGCGACGAGCCGCTGTCGAAGTGATGCTGGGCACGCCGACGATTCGCGACTTTATCCAGCGCAATGAGCTGGGCGAGCTCAAAGGCATCATGGAGCGGTCCACCCACCTGGGGATGCAAACGTTCGACAGCGCGTTGTACGATCTGGTGATTGAGGGCGTCATCAGCGACGAGGAGGCACTGAAGAACGCCGACTCCATGAATAACGTGCGTCTACGCCTCAAACTGCACCGAGAAGGCGGCCCTACGACGCCCGTCACGTCGGCCCCACCGCCGCCCGAGCCCGCCGCCGAAGTGAATGTAGCGAACTGGGGGCTGGTGGATGAGCACGACGACGGCGGCCCGCGTCGTAGCTGATCAGCTGTAGAGCTAGCTGTTCAACTCGTCTCGATTCCGAAACTGCTCCAGCGCCTGCGGATTGGCCAGTGCATCGGTGTTCTTCACCGGCTGGCCGTGCACCACATTGCGCACCGCCAACTCGACGATCTTGCCGCTGATGGTACGAGGGATGTCTGTCACCGCGACAATTTTGGCGGGCACGTGACGTGGGGTGGTGTTGGCGCGGATCACCTGACGGATCTGCTGTTCCAGTTCTGGCGTCAAGTGCAACCCGTCCTGCAGGCGGACGAACAGCACCACGCGCACGTCGTCTTTCCAGCGCTGGCCAATAGCGATGCTCTCCAGCACCTGCTCGACTTTTTCCACCTGGCGGTAGATCTCAGCGGTGCCGATGCGCACACCACCCGGGTTGAGCACAGCGTCCGAGCGCCCATGAATGATCATGCTTCCGCGCTCGGTTTCTTCGGCATAGTCGCCATGGGCCCAGACACCGGGGAACTGGGTGAAATAGGTCGCCAGTAGCTTTTCTTGCTGCGGGTCATTCCAGAAGCCGATGGGAATCGCTGGAAAATGCCGGGTGCAGACCAGCTCACCTTTCTCGCCGATCACCGGCTGTCCATCGTCGTTCCACACCTCTACCGCCATGCCCAGGCTTTTGCACTGCATTTCGCCACGGTGCACCGGCAATACTGGGTTGCCGATGACGAAGCAAGACACGATGTCAGTGCCACCGGAAATCGACGACAAGCACAGGTCTTCTTTGATTTCGCGATAGACGTAATCGTAACTGCTCGCCGCCAGCGGTGAACCCGTGGACAGCAGGGTTTTGAGTCGTGTCAGGCGATGGGTTAAACGTGGCTGGATCGAGTGCCTTTCCAGCTCCGCGAGGTATTTGGCGCTGGTGCCGAAAACGCTGATGTTCTCATTGTCGATCAAGTCCATCAGCCGTTGCGGACCGGGGTAAAACGGCGAGCCGTCGTAAAGGACGACCGTCGCACCCAGGGCCAGGCCCGAGACCAGCCAGTTCCACATCATCCAGCCGCAGGTGGTGTAGTAGAACAGGCAGTCGTCACGTCCCAGATCGGCGTGCAGGCCCTGTTCTTTGACGTGCTGCAACAGCACGCCGCCCGTGCTGTGAATGATGCATTTGGGCACGCCGGTGGTGCCGCTCGAATAAAGGATATACAGCGGGTGGGCGAAAGGCACCGCAACGAAGTACGGCTCGCCTCCGACGGTATAAAAGTCGTTCCATAGCGCCACGTTGGCCGGGGTCTGGAAATCCTCCGCCCTGGCCTCAGGGCGGGCATAGGGCACGATGATCAGTTGTTGCAGAGAAGGCAGGCGTTCAAGGATTTCATTGACCTTGGCGGTCTGGTCAATGGACTTGCCGGCATAGTGATAGCCCGCACAGGTGAGCAGCACTTTCGGTTCGATCTGACCGAAGCGATCAATCACGCCCTGGGTGCCGAAGTCCGGGGATGAACAGGACCAGATCGCCCCCAGGCTGGTGGTGGCAAGCATGGCGACCAACGTCTGCCAGGTATTGGGCATACAAGCAGCCACGCGGTCGCCCACGCCAACACCCGCATCCCGCAGGCTTTGTTGCAAGCCTGCGACATGCTCCGCCAGCTCGGCGTAGGTCAATTGCATGCGCTGACCGTCTTCGCTGACAGAAATCACCGCCGGATAATCGTCGCGTCGGCGCAGCAAGTGTTCGGCGAAATTCAGCGTTGCGCCCGGAAACCACTGGGCGCTCGGCATCTGTGGGCCTTCGATAAGCACTGCGCTGGGCGGCGTGTGGAATTCGATACCGAAGACATCGACAATCGCCTGCCAAAAGCGTTCGCGCTGGTCGATGCTCCACTGGTGCAGTGCCAAGTAATCACGCAACTGAAGGTGGTGACGCTGGTTGATGAAACGCCGAAAGGCGTCCATGCGCGTGGCACCTATTCGCTGCGCGCTTGGGGTCCAAAGTGCTTCAGTCATGGTCCGTCCGCTCCGCTTACTGCGCCAACCAGCCACCATCGATGTTCCACGCGGCACCACGCACCTGGCTACCGGCTTCACTGCACAGGAACAGCACCAGCTCGCCCAGTTGCGGCGGCGTGACGAACTCCAGCGAAGGTTGCTTTTCGGCCAACAAATCATGCCTGGCTTTTTCCAGGTCTCCATCGGCGGCAGCGCGGGCGTCGATCTGTTGCTGCACCAGCGGCGTCAGCACCCAGCCGGGGCAGATCGCGTTGCAGGTGACGTTGCTGGCAGCGGTTTCCAGCCCGACCACTTTGGTCAAACCGATCACCCCATGCTTGGCGGCGACATAGGCCGCCTTGCCGGTTGAACCCACCAAGCCATGCACCGAGGCGATGTTGACAATGCGCCCCCACCCCTTGGCGCGCATCCCTGGCAGGCACAGGCGGGTGCTGTGGAACACGGACGACAGGTTGATCGCGATGATCGAATCCCAGCGTTCCACCGGAAACGCTTCAACCGGCGCGACATACTGGATACCCGCGTTGTTGACCAGAATGTCGACGCCGCCGAACTCACGTTCGGCGTAGGCGATCATTTCAGCGATCTGTGCGGGGTCACTGACATCGGCAGGGTGGTGGCCAACCTTGCCACCCAACTGTCTGACCTCGGCCAGCACTGCCGAGGCATCGCCAAAGCCATTGAGTACCAGGTTGGCGCCAGCTTTGGCCAGGCTCAGGGCGATGCCCAGGCCGATGCCGCTGGTGGAGCCGGTGACCAGTGCGGTTTTTCCTTGAAGACTCATGTGCAATTCCTCAAACGATGCCGGTGGCGTAGAAAGTGCCGATCACAACGAAGACCGCCAGTGTTTTGATAATCGTGATGCTGAATATGTCCCGGTAGGCCTCGCGGTGGGTCAAACCGGTCACCGCCAGCAGGGTGATCACTGCGCCGTTGTGCGGCAGAGTATCCATGCCGCCGCTGGCCATGGCAGCCACGCGGTGGAGCACTTCCAGAGGGATATTGGCGGCGTGGGCCGCAGCAATAAAGCTGTCGGACATGGCCGCCAGCGCGATGCTCATCCCGCCCGAGGCCGAACCGGTGATACCCGCCAGCAATGTCACAGTGATGGCTTCATTGGCCAGCGGGTTGGGAATACCTTTCAGCCAATCGGCGAGTACCAGGAACCCTGGCAGGGACGCAATCACCGCACCAAAGCCATATTCCGACGCTGTGTTCATCGCGGCGAGCAGCGCACCGCCGACGGCGCTTCTGCTGCCTTCGGCCAGTTTGCCGCGAATGGCACCATAGCCGAACACCAACACGGCCAGAATGCCGATCAGCAGGGCCGCTTCCACCGCCCAGATCGCAGTCAGCTTGGCGATTTCTGTTTGTACCGGTGTCGCCATGCCTGGCAGGCTGAGGGTGTGGGTTTTGCCATACCACTGTGGAATCCAGTGGGTGAACAGCAGGTTCATGACGCCCACCAGCAACAGCGGCGACAGCGCGATCCATGCATTGGGCAGCTTGACGTTCTCGGCGGTTTCCGGCTCGTTGCGCAGTTCGGTACCGTAGCCTTCGCCAGCACGCTGGGCCTTCTTGCGTTGGCGCTGCAGATACAGCATGCCGGTGCAGAACACGAACAGCGTGCCGATCAACCCCAGCCACGGAGCAGCCCAGGCGGTGGTGTTGAAGAAGGTTGTGGGGATGATGTTCTGAATCTGCGGGGTACCGGGCAGCGCGTCCATGGTGAAGGAAAACGCACCCAAGGCGATGGTGGCTGGAATCAAGCGCTTGGGAATATCGCTCTGGCGAAACATTTCGGCAGCAAACGGATACACCGCGAACACCACCACGAACAGGGAAACGCCGCCGTAGGTGAGCAGGGCGCAGACCAGCACGATCACCAGCATGGCCTGTCGTGTACCCAGCAACCGAATGGCTGCAGCGACGATGGCCCGCGAGAAACCGGACAGCTCGATCAATTTACCGAACACGGCACCCAGCAGAAAGACCGGGAAGTAGAGTTTGACGAAGCCGACCATTTTTTCCATGAACACCCCGCTAAACGCAGGGGCTACGGCCGAAGGGTCGGTCAGCAACACCGCGCCGAGGGCGGCAATGGGGGCGAAGAGGATAACGCTATAGCCACGGTATGCAGCAACCATCAGCAGCGCGAGGGCGGCTAAGGCGATGATTACACTCATTGAGTGTCTCCTGATTGTTATTGTTTTTTTGAGCTGCGGGCAAGCCCGCGCTGGCAATAGGTATAGCGAGTTTCGTGCCATATCGCTAACTATCTGAATTTATTAGCTTTTTATTTTATTTGAAAATAAAGACGATCTTTTATGTCTCAAAACAGAGACGTGGCCAGCCCCATCTTCGACGCGGCGCTGTCGCGCAGCAAACGGGGGATGTAGGAGCTGCCGAAGGCTGCGATAGGCCGGGGTCGCGGGCGACCGGCACGACCTTCAGCAATCCAGAGTTTACGACTGCCACGCAGCCGATTGCAGCCTTCGGCAGCTCCTACGAATCTGTGTTTGGCTGAATATAATGACATTTATGCTTTATTTTTCAATGATTTACAGGTTGATTGATGGGCGCGGGCTTGCCCGCGATGAGGACCGTCTATGAAATGCACATCTCACTAAAGAGACTTAAATCTCTTTAGTGAGACTCTGCAATCCCCAACGCTGCCATTTTTTTGTACAGCGTAGAGCGTCCGAGACCAAGCCGCTTGGCCGCTTCAATGACATTTCCTTTACAGCGCGCCAGTGTCGATTCAATCAACTGCCGATCAAATCGCTCACGGGCAACGCTGAATGTTTCTAATTCGGCAGGGGCCGGTTGAGGTGTCGCAGGTTTGCTCACGGGAACAAGGGTGCCAATGGCTGTGCGAATTTCTCGGGCATCAAGTATCAGGTCGTCGCTCAGTAACGCCGCACGTTCCAGCACGTTCTGCAGTTCGCGGATATTGCCCGGCCAAGCATGCTGGCCGAGCAGGGTGAGGGCCTCGTGGTCCAGTTCGTGCTGGCTGTGCAGCTCCTCAAGGATTGCTTCGCTGAGCGCCGGCAGATCGTCCAGGCGGTCACGCAAAGGGGGAACCTGGATGGGCAGGACGCTCAAACGGTAATACAGATCGGCGCGAAACTCTCCGCGCTTGATCGCCGCCTCAAGGTCAGTCGAGGTCGCCGCGATCAGGCGTATATCGCTCTTGATCACGTCATTGGAACCCACCGGTTCGTATTCCTTTTCCTGCAGTACCCGCAGCAGCTTGCTTTGCAATGGCAACGGCATGTCACCGATTTCATCGAGAAACAGTGTTCCGCCTTGAGCAATTTTCAGCTTGCCGGGCCGACCTTTGCGATCAGCACCGGTAAACGCGCCGGGCGCGGTGCCGAAGAACTCGGCTTCAAGCAGGGTTTCAGGAATGGCTGCGCTGTTGATGCTGACGAACGCTTTGTGTGCCCGTGGTGAAGCGCTGTGGATCGCGTGCGCAAGCAGCTCTTTGCCGGTGCCGGTTTCGCCCAGCAACAAAACCGGTGAGTCGGCACTCGCGCTGCGTCGCGCCCGGCGTTTGACCTCCAGGCTGGCTGCGCTGGTGCCTATAAAGTGCGCGAAGCTGTATTTGGCTTGACGTGCCTGCAGCAAGGAGCGGGTGGAGGCTAACTCTTCTTGCATGCTCAAGTAGCGTTTGAGCAGGGGGGAGAGGGCGTGCAGTTCGTCAAACAGGGCAAAACCAATGGCGCCAATCACCGCGCCGGCATCGTCGTGGATCGGCAGGCGCATCACTACCAATGGGTCCTTGGCCGTGTCCATCATGTCCAGAAGAACGGGCCGACCGGTGTTGACCACCTCGCGCAGCAGGCTGCCTGGGATGACGCTTTCACAGGGTTGGCCTACCGCCAGACTGGCGTCTTGCAGCCCAAAACGTCGGGCATAACGCTCGTTGATCCAGACGATGCGTGCGTCTTTATCGACGATCACCGTGCCTTCGCTGGACTGCTCGATAATCTCGAACAATGAACGAATCGCCAATCGCCGCACACGCTGGTAATCCTTGAGGCCGTCACTGTCTTTCATGATCAGGCGAACTCCGGATGCGCCGCCGCCAGCAACTCCTTGGTGTAAGGATGCTGGGGTGAATCGAATACATCATGGCTGGCGCCACGCTCAACCACTTTGCCGTCCTTGACCACGATCAGGTCGTGGGCAAGGGCTTTGACCACCGCCAGGTCGTGGCTGATGAACAGGTAGGTCAGGCCGTGTTTTTCCTGGAGCTGGCGCAGCAGGGCGACGACTTGTTTCTGCACGGTGCGATCGAGAGCCGAGGTCGGCTCGTCGAGCAGAATCAGGGCGGGCTTGAGCACCAGGGCGCGGGCGATGGCGATACGCTGGCGCTGCCCGCCGGAGAACTCATGGGGGTAGCGATGACGACTTTGCGGGTCAAGGCCGACCTCTTCAAGGACACGAATGACCTCCACTTCGCATTGCGCTGGGCTTAGATCGCTGTGAACTTCGAGGCCTTCGCTGATGATCTGCTCCACCGACATGCGTGGGCTCAGGCTGCCGTAAGGGTCCTGGAACACCACCTGCATCTGCTTGCGCCAAGGCCGCATCTGCTTATGGTTCAAGCCGTCCAGCGCGTGCCCCTGAAAGCGGATGCGGCCACGCGACTCCACCAGCCGCAGGATTGCCTGACCGAGCGTGGACTTGCCCGAGCCCGACTCACCGACGATGCCCAGCGTCTTGCCGCGTTCGATGCTCAGGCTGATGTCGTCGACCGCCTTGAGGTATTCCTTATGGTGGCCAAAAATCCCGCCGCCCATGGAAAACCACACGCTCAAGTTGTCGACCTCCAGCACCTTCTCGCGACTGTCTTTGGGCAGTGGTTCGCCAGCAGGTTCAGCATCCAGCAGCAGTTGGCTGTAAGGGTGTTGTGGGTGCTTGAACAGCAGTTGGCAGTTGGACTGCTCGACGATTTCACCGGCACGCATCACACACACACGCTGCGCAATGCTGTGTACCAGATTGAGGTCGTGGCTAATCAGCAGCAGCGACATGTTCAGGCGTTGCTGCAGTTCCTTGAGCAGCAGCAGAATTTTGCGCTGCACCGTCACATCAAGGGCTGTGGTTGGCTCGTCGGCAATCAGTAATTCAGGCTCGCAGGCCAGCGCCATGGCAATCATCACCCGCTGCCGCTGGCCGCCGGACAGTTGATGCGGGTAGGCCTTGAGGCGCTTCTGCGGGTGCTGGATACCTACCAGTTCCAGCAGTTCTAGAATTCGCCATTGGGCTGCCTTGCCGCTCAGGCCCTTGTGCAACAGCAACGTTTCGCCGATCTGTTTGGCGACAGTGTGCAAGGGATTCAGCGAGGTCATCGGCTCCTGGAAAATCATCGCAATGCGGTTGCCGCGAAGCTCGCGCAGGACTTTGTCATTGGCACCGATCAACTGCTGACCACGATAACGAATACTGCCAGTGGTCTGCGTACCGCCCTTGGGCAGCAATTGCAGTATCGAGTGGGCGGTCACCGACTTGCCCGAGCCCGATTCACCCACCAGCGCCAGGCATTCACCCACCGGGATATCCAGGCTCAGTTTACTGACCACGGTCTGCCCATTGAAAGCGACCGTCAGGTCGCGAATTTCAATCAGGTTGTCGGACGTTGCAAACGAAGTGTCGGACATTTAAGACCTCGGGTCGAAGGCATCGCGCAGCGCTTCGCCAATAAAAACCAATAGGGACAGGATCAACGCTAGGGTGAAGAACGCCGTCAGGCCGAGCCAGGGTGCTTGCAGGTTCTGCTTGCCCTGGCCGATCAGCTCGCCCAATGAAGCGCTGCCCGCCGGCATGCCGAACCCGAGGAAGTCCAGCGCGGTCAAGGTCGAGATCGCCCCGGTTAAAATGAACGGCAGGTAACTCAAGGTGGCGTTCATGGCGTTGGGCAGGATATGGCGCATGATCACCTTGCTGTCATCCAGACCCAGTGCTCGGGCTGCCTTGACGTACTCCAGGTTACGCCCGCGCAGAAATTCAGCGCGCACCACATCCACCAAGGTCAGCCATGAGAAGAGCGCCATGATCCCCAGCAGCCACCAGAAATTCGGCTCGACAAACCCCGACAGGATGATCAGCAGATAAAGCACCGGCAGACCGGACCAGACTTCCAGCAAGCGCTGGCCGATCAAGTCCACCCAGCCGCCGTAATAGCCTTGCAGGGCGCCTGCCGCAATACCAATCAGCGTGCTGATCAAGGTCAGGGCCAACGCAAACAGGATCGACACGCGCGCCCCGAAAATCACCCGCGCCAGCACATCGCGCGCCTGATCGTCAGTGCCCAGCCAATTGGTGGCGGTCGGCGGGCTGGGCGCTGGCTGGGTAAGTTCGTAGTTGGGTGTGTCATCGCTAAAGGGAATGGGCGGAAAAAGCATCCAGCCACCGTCCTGAGCAATCAATTTGCGCACATAGTCGCTACGGTAATCGGGCTGGAAGGGCAGTTGCCCGCCGAACGCCTGCTCGGTGTAGCGTTTGAATGCCGGAAAATACAACGAATGTTGGTAACTGAGCACCAGTGGCTTGTCGTTGGCGATCAATTCGCCGCCCAGGGTCAGCAGGAACAGCCCAACGAATAGCCACAGCGACCACCAGCCTCGACGGTTATGGCGAAAGCGATCGAAGCGACGGCGGCCTAACGGGGAAAGTCTGAACATCAGGCGTTCCTCGCACTGAAATCGATTCGGGGGTCAACCAGCGTGTAGCAGACATCGCCGATCAGTTTTATCAGTAGGCCGAAGAGGGTGAAGATAAACAGCGTGCCGAACACCACCGGATAGTCTCGCGACACGGCGGCTTCGTAGCTCATGCGACCCAGGCCATCGAGGGAGAAGATCACTTCGATCAATAGCGAGCCGGCGAAAAATACGCTGATGAACGCCTGAGGAATGCCTGCCACGACCAACAGCATGGCGTTGCGAAATACATGGCCGTACAACACCCGACGCTCGCTTAACCCCTTGGCCCGCGCTGTGACGACGTATTGGCGAGTGACTTCATTGAGAAATGAGTTCTTGGTAAGAATGGTCAGTGTGGCGAAACCGCCGATCACCAATGAGGCCACGGGCAGCACCAAATGCCAGAAGTAGTCGGCGATCTTGCCCAGGGTCGACAGCTGCTGAAAATTTTCCGACACCAGGCCGCGCACCGGGAACCAGTTCAATGAGGTTCCGCCGGCAAACACCACCACCAGCAACATGGCAAACAGAAAGGCCGGCATGGCATAGCCGATGATGATTGCAGTGCTGCTCCAGATATCGAAATGACTGCCATGCTTGACGGCCTTGCGAATGCCCAGTGGAATCGAGATCAAGTAGGTGATCAGCGTCGCCCACAGGCCGAGGGATATCGAAACGGGCATCTTTTGCAGGATCAGGTCTGTCACTTTTGCGCCGCGAAAAAAGCTGTTGCCAAAATCCAGTCGGGCATAGTTCTTGAGCATCAGCCACAGGCGTTCATGCAACGGTTTGTCAAAGCCGTATTGGTGTTCGATGTCCTTGATCAGCTTGGGGTCCAGGCCACGACTGGCGCGTGACGCATTGCTGCCGCCGACTGACTCTGCCGCCGCGCCCCCGACGGCAGTGCTGGCGCCACCGATGCCTTGCAGTCGGGCAATCGCCTGCTCCACCGGGCCGCCGGGCGCAGCCTGGACGATGAAAAAATTGACCAGCAGGATGCACAACAACGTGGGGATGATCAGGAGCAACCTTCGCAGCAGATAACCGAGCATTCAATTCACCTCTGCGGGGTTGGCCGAAGCACCGCGTTTGGCCGCGAATTGCTCATTGGTCAGCGGGATCGGACTGATTTCCCACCAGCTTTCAATGGCTTCACCGTTGCTCGCCTGCACGGCTGGAATGCCAAAACGGTTCCACCAGACAGTGGCCGAACCGGGCGGGTAATAGTTGGGAATCCAGTAGTAGCCCCACTGCAGCACCCGATCCAGAGCGTGGGCATAGTTGACCATGGTTGATTTTTTATCGGCCTTGACCAGCCCGCTGATCAGGCTGTCGATGGCAGGGTCCTGCAACACCATGTAGTTGCTCGACCCTGGGTCCTTGGCGCCTTTGGAGCCGAAGCAGTTATACAGCTCCGGCCCGGGTGAGGACGACACCGGATAGCCGCTGACGATCATGTCGTAATCCCTGGCCATGACCCGATTGAGGTACTGCGCAGCGTCGATACGGCGAATGTCGAACGTGACCCCGATTTGCGCCAGGTTGCGTTTGTAAGGCAGCAGCAGTCGCTCGAACCCAGCCTGGCCATTGAGAAAGGTAAAACTCAGTGGTTCACCCGCGGCGTTGACCAACTTGTCGCCCTTGGGCGTCCAACCTGCTTCTTCCAGCAGGCCGAGGGCCTTTAGCTGCTTGTCACGGATGAACCCTGTGCCATCGGTTTTCGACGGCTGGAATATTTGGGTGAACACTTCATCGGGGATGTGTCCGCGCAGGGGTTCGAGAATTCCCAGTTCTTCGGCGCGGGGTGGGTGGTTAGCCGCCAGCGGCCCGTTGGAGAAGTAACTGCTCTGACGCACGTACACGTTGTGCATCATCTGCCGATTGCTCCACTCGAAATCCCAGAGCATGGACAACGCTTCGCGTACGCGACGGTCTTGAAACATGGGCCGTTGCAGGTTGAAAACAAACCCTTGCGAACTCTGTATGGCGCCTTTGGCCAACTGCGCCTTTTGCAGGCGACCATCGCTCAGCGCGGGGCTGTCATAACCGATGGAGTAGCTGGTGGCCGAGTACTCGCGGTTGTAATCGTAGGCGCCGCCGCGCAGCACTTGGCGGGCGACGTCGATATCGCCAAAGTATTCGACGCTGAACTTATCGAAGTTATAAAGCCCGCGGCTGACCGGCAGATCCTTACCCCACCAGTTGGGGTCACGCTCAAACGTGATGCTGCGTCCGGCATCGACTTTACTCACCTTGTAGGGACCGCTGCCCAAGGGGATTTCAAAGCCACCACCATTCGCGAAGTCACGGGTTTTCCACCAATGTTCGGGGAAGACCGGCAGCGAGGCCAAGTCCAGCGGCAGGGTACGGTTTTCGTTGCTTTTGAAGTCGAAACGAATCTGTGTCGGCGACTCGACCTCGACGTTCTTCACTTCTTCAAACTGGGTGCGGTATTGCAGGCTGCCCTGGGTCATCAACAGGTCGAAGGTGTAACGCACATCTTCAGCGGTTATCGGCGTGTCATCGGCGAAGCGCGCGTTAGGATTGAGAAAAAAACGCAGGGACAAGCCGTCTTCGCTGCGCTCCATCTTCTGCGCGACCAAACCGTAAACCGTGTAGGGCTCGTCCAGCGCGCGCACCGCAAGGGGCGAATAGAGCAAGCCGCTGAGTTGTGCGACGCCGGTGCCTTTGTCGATATACGGCAGCAGATGGTCGAACTGGCCGATTTCCTGCGCCGAACGCCGCATGCTGCCGCCTTTAGGGGCGTCAGGGTTGACGTAGTCGAAGTGGGTAAACGTGGCCGAGTATTTGGGCGGCTCACCATAGACGGTCAAGGCATGTTGTGGGGCTGCGGCCAAGGATTGAAAGCCTGAAATCAAGGCCAGCGTTGCGAAAATCAGTGATGAAAAAACAACACGCATTGCTCGATCCTGACTGACGTCCGCAAGCGAATGTCAGGGTAAAGGGTAAAAAACCAAGGTCTTGAAGAGTCCTGCTAGGTCATAGGCAGCTTTTTCTGAATGCCGAGTGTGAAGAGCAGCCCGGTAACGATGTCACCGACATATGAAGTAGCACAATCGTTATTTTGCCCAAAGGCTTGAATGGCGTAGGCCATTGGGGGAATGGTGGCAGGGAGGGGCGTGAAAATAAAAACGGCCCGTTAGGAGAACGGGCCGTATGAATCGATCAGCAGCGGACTATTCAGTCCTGGCGGCTGGTCACTTCCAGTAAGTGATAACCAAACTGGGTTTTCACCGGGCCTTGCACGACGTTGACCGGTGCGCTGAACACAACGGCGTCGAATTCTTTGACCATCTGGCCTGGACCGAACGAACCAAGGTCCCCACCTTGACGGCTGGACGGGCAGCTCGAGTTGGCTTTGGCAACTTCGGCGAAATCAGCACCGCCTTCGATTTGGGTTTTCAGTTCGTTGCACTTGTCTTCGCTGGCAACAAGGATGTGGCGGGCAGTGGCTTTGGCCATGGGAACGTTACTCCTGTGAAAAAAAGAAAGAGCCTACCGGATTAAGGAAGGCATTTCTCGCGAAAGTTCCTTCTATTGTCTCGGCGGTCAGCTCCGCCCATGGGTGTTTATAAACCTTTGCTTTTAAGCAGCGCGGCGTGTTCCACATAGAGTTTGACCGGATTAACGCCTGTTCGCACTGCGCCTGCCGTTTGATTCACCGTGTCGAGGTGATCCATCGCATAGTCCGAGCGGATCACCTTGCCCAAGTGCGAGCTGTAACGACCGACGAAGCCGTCATTTTGCTCTTTCTCGTTCTGGAACAATTGTGCATAGCCGCGACACGCCAAGTGCAGCGGGTCGACTATGTTGTGTCCTTCTTCGAGTAGCGTTCCTTTGATGACGCCACTCCAGGAGTAATAACGCACACCGTCCACCCGTTCAGCACCTTCACCTCCCCAGATTGCGGGCAGGCCTTGCGGGTATTTTTGGTTGAACGCGGCAACGCCCTCAGTGGTTAACGCGTCAAGCGCTTGCAGGATGTCTTGCGGCAGTTGGCGCTGACCACTGAGCAGGGCCAAAAAGTGTGCAAACCCGGTGATCAGGGTTGTAGCAACTTTTTCGGGCAGTGCCCCCGGTGTAAACGCCTTACGCAGTTGGTCGGCCAGCTCCGAGCCGTGATTGGCGCCACTGACAGAGGTTACCGAAGCGATTTTTTCTGGGCTGATTGCGGCAGCATAACGCGCCGCCAGTGGGCCTTGGCTGTGAGCGATCAGATTGACTTTCTGTGAGCCGGTTTGCGCCAGGATTTGGGCGATCTGTTCGAGCAGTTGCTCACCACGGACTTCGTTGCTGTTGGCGCCAGATAGTGAGGGTACATACACCCGGGCGCCAGCGTGTTCCAGCGCCTCCTTGATGCCATGAAAAATGGTGATGTTGCCGATCCGTTCGAAGCCGAACAGACCGTGGACCAGCACTATGGGGAATTTCGTTGTCGCTTGAGTGTTCATCGTTAACCTGGGTGTTTGCTTGAAATGTGCAAATCACCTTAGTTGCAGATGAGCTATTGCAATGCCCCCGGATTTTGTCCCGGTGGTACCGGAGACGAGGGTGCTTGATTCGGTAGTTGAGGGGCAATCCGGCAGGCTGCGGGGCGTGCGGTGCCATGCACATCCGCCGGGTTTTATTTCGGGGTGCGACCGGGATGATTCCTGACAACCTGTGGTCGGACAATCGCGCAGCCCCTGATGCTTTTTACTGCTGAAAGAGAACAGGCCGGCTACAGGCTGTAAGCCGGCTTCCTCCGCCGGTCAGTGTGTGCCCACTGCCTGACGCCGCAATGCGGTCGCCGCCTCGCGCAATAGTTGCTCGGTACTGTCCCAGCCCAGGCACCCGTCGGTGACCGAAACACCATAACGCAAGGCTTCGCTCAGTGGCTGGCACCCTTCAAACAGGTGGCTTTCGAGCATCATCCCGATCAACGACTGATCGCCCCGCAAGCGCTGCTCAAGCACATCGTTGAATACGTCAGGCTGCCGCAGCGGGTCTTTACCGCTGTTGGCGTGGCTGCAATCGACCATGATCCGCGCAGGGATGCCGACGTTTTCCAGGCGGGTGCGTACGCTGGCAACGCTTTGACTGTCGTAGTTCGTCCCGCGATGACCTCCGCGCAAGACCATGTGCGTGTCCGGGTTGCCTTGGGTTTCAATAATCGCCGGATGGCCGTGTCGATCAATGCCGAAATACCGATGCGCATGCGCCGCTGAACGCATGGCGTCCGTGGCGATCGTAACTCCGCCGTCAGTGCCGTTTTTGAAGCCGACAGGCATTGCCAAACCACTGGCCATTTCCCGATGGATCTGCGATTCGGTGGTCCGGGCGCCGATGGCCACCCAGCTGAGCAGGTCGTCGAAGTAACCGGCCGCCATCGGTTGCAGAATCTCCGTGGCGATGGGCAGTCCCATGCGCAGCATGTCGCGCATCAGTTCGCGGGACAGGGTCAGGCCTGCGGCCATGTCGTCGCTGCCGTCGAGCTGCGGATCGTAGGCCAAACCCTTCCAGCCGACCGTGGTGCGTGGTTTTTCGACGTAGGCACGCATCACCAGCATCAATTGATCGCTGACCTCGGCGGACAGCTTCGCCAGCCGCTCGGCATAGTCGAGGGCGGAGCGCGGGTCGTGGATCGAGCAGGGGCCGACGATGACGAGTAGACGGGAATCTTCACCGTCGAGAATCGCACGGACCGCTTGGCGATGGGCTGCAACCTGATTGCCAAGGGCGACGTCGAGGGGCAACTGGTGTTTGAGCTGCAAGGTGCTGGGTAGATGCTGTGGGGCAGGGGCGCTGTCGATCAAGGTCACGCTGTGGGGCAACAGGTCAGACAGGGGCTTTACGGCGACGGATGAGTTCATGTTCTGGCTTCCTGGGCGGGCGCGTTGGATTTGCGCGCTCGACGCCCTATTGGGGTGTTCGACAATTGGCCGTACTGGCCTTCAGTGCTGTCTTGCCACCTGAAAGTGACCGGTCGGAGGCGGCAGGCTGTCCCGAGCGGAGGCTGCTAAATCGCCAGGTGAAGTCGATGTCGTTGCGGTAATAAGTGGCAGGGTTCATGTCGTGTTCCTCAATTCGATTCAATTCGGTTGCAATTCAGTACAAACAGGCGTTTCTGGGTGCCTGAAAAAACAAAACCCCCGGTCGGGTAGCCGACCGGGGGTAGAGAATTCTCTGGTTGGCGTCCCCTTGAGTGTGGGCGCCGTGTAGGTATCAGGCGCGCCAGTGGCTAAACCAATACCCAAAATAAAAGTTGACCGGCTGGGAGGCTGCGCCTTGTGCATTCCACGCAGCCACGACCGCTACCGAGCGCTGGACGCTGGCAGAGTGGCAATGCTGTGAGTGGAGGTGTGACATGGTGTGTCTCCAGTGGGTGAAGAGAGCTTACTGTAGGCGGGGCTTCGGGTTCAATTGGAAATTTCCATAAAGCAATTGCAGATGATTCGAATGCTCAGGAAGATCCTGAAAAACAAGGAGTGACACCGTGGGAAAACGCATGATCGCCGCCGCTCAATCTATCTCCATGGCAGGTGATATTGCTGCCAATATCCAGCGTCATTTGTGTTTCATGCAGGTGGCGGTGGAGCATAGGGTTGAGTTTTTGCTGTTTCCCGAGCTGTCGTTGACCGGGTACGAGCGGGCGCAGGCCGGGGAACTGGCAATTGATCCAGAGGATGCGCGTCTGCAACCGCTGCGCGACTTGGCCCGTGACAGCGGAATGACTACCGTGATTGGCGCACCAGTCAGGTTGCCCGGCAGCGACGAGGTACTGATCGCAGCGCTGGTGTTCGGGGTTGATGGGGCTATAGGCGTCTACACCAAACAGTATCTGCATGCTGGCGAAGAGTTAGTATTCAGTCCGGGTAGGGGCGGCGCAGGTGTGTGGATTGATGCCGATCACATCGAGCTGGCAGTCTGCGCTGATTTCGCTCAGGCCATACACGCTCGGCAGGCCGCCCAGTCCGGTGCCACGCTTTATGCTGCCAGCGTATTGATTACCGAAGGCGGTTACGCCACAGACACACGGCTGCTGGCCGGTTACGCCGCCGAACATCACATGGCCGTGTTGATGGCTAACCACGGAGGCGCGACCGGTGGCTGGGAATCAGCTGGGCGCAGTGCGTTCTGGTCTGAAGAGGGCACGCTGATGGGTGCAATCGAGGGCGCCGGAGATCTGTTGCTGATGGCCAGCCGGGATTCGCAAGGCTGGTCAACCAAGACGGTGTCTGTCTTTGTTTAAATTGTTTAAATAGTCGGGGAGGGATCAAGGATGAATGTGAAGCTTCGCCAGGCCACTGCCGCCGACCTGAGTTTTGCGCGTGAACTGACACGAGTGAACATGCGCGGGTATTACGCTGAATATGCCCGGGTCTGGCAGGGACAGGCGTTCGATGATGAGTGGGGAGCGCGCGAGAGCTTCATCATCAATAAGGCAGACAAGCAGATTGGCTTTCTCAGTTTCAGCCTGGAACCGCACTATTTTTATCTGCGCGACGTGCAGTTATGCGAGCCGTACCGTGGCGAGGGTATCGGGGGTTGGGTGATGGATCAGATGACTTCAATGGCTTGTGAACGCGGGGCCAGGAGCATTCGGTTGAAAGTGTTTAAAAGCAATCCAGCGATGCAGCTATACCGACGACAGGGCTATGAAGTGGTTGGCCAAGAGGAGGCTTTGTTCTGGATGGAGCTTATTTTAGAAGGCTTGACCGAACGCCCGGAGTAGTCGACAACGCCTGGGCTACGTTTTTGACAGGTGGCAAGCGCTAAGGCAGTAGGAGGCGCGTAGCGTTCCTCGGCGTTAGTCTGCTTCCTGTAGCGTGCTCAACACGCGGTCTGCAGGAATGCTGCCGATCTTCATGCCCAGCAAGACCGCAACTTTGTGCGCTTCTCCACGCCGACCTTTTTTGCGTCCCGCCAGTATTTGATAAGTTGTCGCCGGGTCAATGCTGTTCTCCCGAGCGAACTCCTGAATAGATTTACCTTGTTGTTCAAGCCAAGCCTTGGCTTGTGCAGCGGTGCGTATTGCGGGCATAGTTCAAAACCGTTCAAATTAGTTTAACTTAGCTCGATTCTACCATCCACGAGGATGGGGTCAACAGGATTATGCATTCAAATGAGTGGAATAGGTTCCCGGTTACGAAAAGAGAGAGAACGCTTGGGGCTGTCTCAGCGTGCTTTTGGTGAAATTGGCGGTGTGGAGGCAAATGCGCAGGGAAAATACGAAAGTGGCGATCGCGCGCCCAAGGCTGATTATCTGGCGGCTGTGGCGGCCAGAGGTGTGGATGTTTTGTTTGTGCTCACGGGTACCTACACCCCGATTCCTATTGAAAATCTGAGCCAGACTGAAGAAAAAATACTGGGTAGCTTCAGAGCCTTGCAAAAAGAAGATCAGGACGCCATCAGGCGACTCACCACGACCATGGCCGACCTATCGTCGTCATACGTGATCAACAATAAGCCGGCGCCAGGAGGGGGTTGAGCCTTGGGTTGTCTTGCCGTGCGTTAGAAAAAAATCAAAATAATATGAAAAGCTACTGGTGGCGCATCGATAACGCTGTTTACATACCATGCTGTGCACCGATATCAAGCTTCGAGCTAGGTCTAGCTCGCTGTTTTTGCTAAGGTGATCTGCATTTGTAATGACTGTTTTGCGAGGTGTGTGCTTGATTAGGGTGCTAGTAGTCGATGACCATGATCTAGTTCGGACAGGCATTACACGGATGTTGGCCGATATTGATGGTCTGCAAGTCGTCGGTCAGGCGGATTCAGGTGAAGAGTCCCTGAAGCAAGCGCGTGAACTCAAGCCCGACGTTGTGTTGATGGACGTTAAAATGCCTGGCATTGGTGGTCTTGAAGCGACGCGCAAGCTGCTGCGCAGTCATCCAGACATCAAGGTTGTGGCGGTGACGGTGTGTGAGGATGACCCGTTCCCGACCCGACTGTTGCAAGCGGGTGCGGCGGGTTACATGACCAAGGGTGCAGGACTGGCTGAAATGGTTCAGGCCATCCGACTTGTGTTTGCCGGACAGCGTTACATCAGCCCGCAGATCGCCCAGCAACTGGCGCTCAAGTCCTTCCAGCCACAAAGCAGCAATTCGCCGTTCGACCTGCTGTCGGAACGCGAAATCCAGATTGCCCTGATGATCGTCGGCTGCCAGAAAGTCCAGGTCATCTCCGATAAACTGTGTCTGTCGCCCAAAACAGTCAACACCTACCGTTACCGTATCTTTGAAAAGCTCTCGATCAGCAGTGATGTCGAACTGGCCTTGTTGGCAGTACGTCACGGCATGGTCGACGCCAGTCTCTGACATGACCCAGTCGTTCGATGCAAGCGCATTCCTTTCAACCTGCAGTGGCCGTCCTGGCGTGTATCGCATGTTTGATGCCGAGGCGCGCCTGCTGTATGTCGGCAAAGCCAAGAATCTCAAGAACCGGCTTGCCAGCTATTTTCGCAAGACCGGGCACGCGCCAAAAACGGGTGCACTGGTCGCTAAAATTGCGCAGATCGAAACCACCATCACCGCTAATGAGACCGAAGCCCTGCTGTTGGAGCAGACGCTCATCAAAGAGTGGCGTCCGCCTTACAACATCTTGCTGCGCGACGATAAGTCCTATCCCTATGTTTACCTGTCGGACAGCGAATACCCGCGGCTAAGTATCCATCGCGGCGCGAAAAAGCCCAAAGGTCGATATTTCGGTCCGTATCCAAGCGCGGGTGCCATTCGGGAAAGTTTGAGCCTGCTGCAAAAAACGTTTCTGGTTCGCCAATGCGAAGACAGCTATTTCAAAAACCGCACTCGGCCGTGTCTGCAGTACCAGATCAAGCGTTGTAAGGGCCCCTGTGTCGGCTTTGTCGAGCCTGAGGTGTATGCCCAGGACGTACGGCATTCGATTATGTTCCTCGAGGGGCGCAGCAATGCGTTGACTGACGAACTTAATGCCGCCATGGAGAAAGCCGCCATGACCCTGGATTTTGAGCGTGCCGCCGAGCTGCGTGATCAGATCTCGCTGTTGCGCCGTGTCCAGGACCAGCAAAGCATGGACGGCGGAACCGGCGATGTGGATGTGGTCGCCGCGTTCGTCAACCCGGGGGGCGCCTGCGTTCACTTGATCAGCGTGCGCGGCGGAAGGGTGTTGGGCAGCAAGAGCTTCTTCCCTCAGGTGGGTATCGAGGAGGAGGTGGGCGAAGTCATGGCGGCGTTCCTGGCTCAGTATTTCCTCAGCGGTCCTGACCGTGAGCTGCCCAGCGAAGTCATCGTCAACGTGGTTCATGAGGACTTCCCGACCTTGATCGACGCGATTGAAGCGTTGCGAGGGCATGAAATGACCATCAGCCATCGGGTCCGGGGCACGCGTGCGCGCTGGCAGCAACTGGCCGTGACCAACGCTGAGCAGGCATTGTCGGCACGTCTGGCCAATCGTCAACATGTGACGGCCCGTTTTGAAGCGCTGGCCAAGGTGTTGAATCTCGACGATCCACCACAACGCCTTGAGTGTTACGACATCAGTCACTCCAGCGGTGAGGCGACAGTTGCCTCCTGCGTGGTCTTCGGTCCCGAAGGGCCGATAAAGTCGGATTATCGACGCTACAACATCGAGGGTGTCACTGCCGGCGACGACTATGCTGCCATGCACCAGGCCCTGACGCGTCGCTTCAGCAAACTCAAGGAGGGGGAGGGCAAGTTGCCCGATATCCTCCTGGTTGACGGTGGAAAGGGCCAGTTATCCATGGCTCGCGATGTACTGAACGAACTGGCGGTACCCGACTTGATTCTGCTGGGCGTGGCCAAAGGTGCCACGCGCAAGGCAGGGTTCGAGACGCTGTACCTCAATGACGCCGCTCATGAGTTCACCTTGCCCGGTGACTCTCCGGCATTGCACTTGATCCAGCAGATTCGCGACGAAGCTCACCGCTTCGCAATCACCGGGCATCGCGCGCGGCGCGGGAAAACACGGCGTACATCGACCCTCGAAGGCGTGGCCGGTGTCGGCCCGACACGACGCCGTGACCTACTCAAGCACTTTGGTGGATTGCAGGAATTGTCTCGCGCCAGCATCGAAGAAATTGCCAAAGCGCCCGGAATCAGTAAAAAGCTCGCAGAGTCGATTTATGCAAACCTGCACAGCGAGTAGAATGCCCGCTCACCTCGTAGCCAGTTGTGCCGATGAATATCCCTAATCTGATCACCGTATTACGTGTCCTGCTGATTCCGATCTTCATTCTGCTGTTTTACCTGCCTTATTCATGGAGCTACATGGCAGCCAGTACGGTCTTCGCTATCGCGGCGGCTACGGATTGGCTCGATGGCTATCTGGCGCGCCGCCTTGAGCAAAGCACGCCCTTTGGCGCCTTTCTCGATCCGGTGGCCGACAAGCTGATGGTGGCAGTGGCGTTGGTGTTGCTGGTTCAAGCGCACGCCAACCTGTGGCTGACATTGCCAGCAGCGGTCATCATTGGCCGCGAGATCGTGATCTCCGCATTGCGTGAGTGGATGGCCGAGATAGGTGCTCGGGCACACGTCGCCGTTTCCAGCCTGGGTAAATGGAAGACTGCCGCGCAGATGCTTGCATTGGTCATCCTGTTGGCCAACCCGCCTGCCTTCACCTTTTGGGTGGTCGTCGGTTACGCGTTGCTGCTGATTGCTGCCGGCCTGACCTTGTGGTCGATGTTGCAATACTTGCGTGCGGCGTGGCCGCACCTCAAGACCTCAGCGGAAAAAAAATAAGTTTTTGAATCAAAGGGTTGACGTGGCAATTTGAATCTATAGAATGGCCACCTTCACCAAGATGCGGGAATAGCTCAGTTGGTAGAGCACGACCTTGCCAAGGTCGGGGTCGCGAGTTCGAGTCTCGTTTCCCGCTCCAAAATTTGGCTGGTGAGCTTCGTTGAAGTTCATGAGTTGTAGAAAAAAGCGACCTTAGGGTCGCTTTTTTCGTTATGGCGCAAAAACACTTCTGGTCAGTGCTCTCCAGTATTCAGAGACGCACCGTAAACAGCAGGCATAACTTCGAAACGGTGTTCAATCAGTGGGTCGAGTTCCGCCGTTGGCTGGTCAAGACTACAGAGCCCGCCCGCGCAGTTGTAGCGACATAGGCGGCCATCGCTATAAGCGATGAATCGCTTCGATGGGTTTACAGCCGCTAGCAAGGTTACCCGAATGTGTGGATGTAGGGGGCTGCGCTTCTGCGAATCGCCTGGACAACCTGCGGGGCTTGCTCGCAGTGCTCTCGGTGGCGAGCGAGCACCTGTTCCACGGCTTCCAGCAGCCGGCGGATGCGCTCCTTGGGTTGTTCGATGTCGCAGCTGTGGGCGAACTCCAGAAGGCCTAGGCGGGCGGCAAATAGCGACTTGTTGCCCGCAAGGTTCAGGGCCAGCGAGTCTTCGGGAATGTAGGCGGTGGTATTAACGATGTCGTAGGCGGGGGCGAGTTGCGCATCGCGCTTGGTGGGTTCTGAATACAGCAGGCCAAAGTTCTTAAGGTGGGCGTCGCCATTGCCGACGATGCAGCTCAGGGCGACGCTGTCGAACAGTTGCTGCAGGGAGCTTCGTACGTGCTCGGGAGGGCAGTACAGCCGAATGGCTTTGGCGATGGCCGCGTAGCTCTTGCTGTATTTCTGCGGGGCTGAAAGCCCCATCAAAGCGGCCATGTCTTCGAAGCCCAGGGCGTTGAGTTGGCTATCCCTGTCAAAGCGGCGCATGACGAACAGCTTCATGTTGTCCGACAGGTAAAACTCCGGCACGGGTAGGCCGGCCTCCTTGGCCATGCTCATGCACAGGAATTCGTTGATCGCGAGTCCAGGGAACTCTTCACGCCCGCTCTTGATGATCAAGTCCGGTGTACTGGACGTGACCTTGCGTGCTTGCGCCTCGGTTCGCTCAGGGACCAGTACCTTTGGCTGCACGCCAGAGATACCGGCTCGTAGGATGTAGCGATCGACCAGGTCGGCAAAAATATCCTCGGTGCCGTCCCAGTGCAGGATTTCCTCCAGCTTCTCGCCGCTCGGGGTCTGTCGGCCCTGAAGCAGCTTGTCTACCGCTTCAGAGTGCACGAAAACTCGACCAATCGGTGCGCTGCTTCCCGACAGTGCCAGCAACAGAAAAGGATCGACGTTGACTGTCTTCGCCAGCCGGTTGCGCAGTTGCTCGAGGACGTAGCCTTCGGGCAGGTTCATTTGAAAGATCGGATGCAGCTCGCGCCGCCTGAATTGATCAGGGCGAACGGGCATTAGTAGGCTGATAGCTGCTTGAGGAGATGCTTCGTTGTGATAACGGAAAATGTAGTCTTCGGCGCCGCTCAGCACGCTGCCGCTCGACCCCTGTGGGGTGCTGACCTGCAGGGCAGTAGTCTTCATTCGAACAGGCCCTCGATTTCGTCGAGCGTCGGCATGGCGGCAGGGACAACAGTCAGTTCACAGTCCAGCGCGATCAGCACCCGCGCATAGGCATTCATGGCAACTGACAGGCTGCCCTTTTCGATAGCGATTACCTTCTGCCGGGGCAGGCCCGCAAGCTCGGCAAGCGCAGCCTGGGTGAGGCCACGATTGAGGCGTTTCTCACGTATCTGGCGGCTCAGTCGTTGCGAAAGGGTAGATATGTCCATGTCTCGTATACGTTACTTTAAAATATTAAGGTAACGTATACGGTACATCTTGTGGGTGGTCAAATGAGGCGTTATCAAAACATGGCGAACGGTCCGGTTAGTAATAAGGGATTTCATGCGTTGGTCCAACAACGAGCACCGGCATAGCCATATCTGGTTCGTCACACCGGCTGAACGGCGGGGACTGAACCATCAGGTCTTGTCCCGGCGACATGAGCTGTACGAACGAGCCAAAGAGAAAAAGCTGGAACGGTGGTCAGTTCAAACACGTAACGGGGAGTCGATCGGCACCGTGCTGTTAAACCCGGATCGAGAGCAACAAGTCGAGAAAAGAGCGGCGTAGTTAGACGGCTGACGCGACAACCACCTTGAAACGCCGATATATGCCAAGAACTGAACGTCCCCTGCATGTTGCCTCCAAAAAATTGAGTCTTTTCCTGCTTCGGCAAGAAAAGAAATCCCTTAGATTTCAATGGGTAGGACGCTAGATGCGAGTCTCGTTTCCCGCTCCAAGCTTTATAAAAAAAGCCACTCAATGAGTGGCTTTTTTATGCCTGAAATTTGTGTTCGGCATTGGAAGCACAGGCACGTTAAAAACGCCCTCAACTGCACTTCGCCGCGAAGCGAATGGCTCACTGCGCGGTGACGAAGGATGTTCAGTTTATCTGCCTGATAATGATTTATGATCTTCAGCAGTTTTTCCTTCGAGCTCCCTTGATGATTAAACGCTGCACTTTGCTCGACCATAACGGTTGGCTGCCCCTGCGTGCTGCCCTGTGGCCTGATTCCGCCCCGGACAATGACCATGACACACGGACCATACTGAGCGCGCCAGAGCGCTATCTGGTACTGATCTTCGCTGATGAGAACGGCAACGCTCTAGGGTTTGCCGAGGCGTCGATCCGAGCGGACTACGTCAACGGTACCAGCTCCTCGCCCGTGGCTTTTCTCGAAGGTTTGTATGTCCGGCCTGCCAGTCGGGGCCAAAGCATAGCGCGGCAACTCGTGGTGGGCGTCCAGCAGTGGGCCGAAGAAATGGGCTGCACCGAACTGGCTTCGGATGCACTGCTAGATAACCAGGCAAGCCACGCCATGCATGAGGCCTTGGGCTTCGCAGAGACAGAACGGGTGGTTTACTTTTTGAAGCCTTTGGGCGTTATCAAGGCGTAGTCGTGGGCGCATCCCCCGCAGCAGGTTCAACTCGTACTCGCGTCCAACCGCAACTCACTGAACCCCGTTCTAATTAATGGAAAGTGGCTTTTCGCAACTACGACCAAGCCTGCTGGTACCATATACCCGAACACATCGATAATGCTGTTTTTATATACAGCATTTGCATAATTATTTCCTGCCCTTTCACCCACGGTGAAAAGTTGGCCGGGGTAGATCCGCTGGGGCGCATGCGTGCGCTGATCGTCTGCCTGGCAAATCGTTGGTCAAGGAAGAAAACCAAATATTGGAATGTGTATGGATATGACCCAACCTGCCAGTGCAACGCTGGTCAGCGACGCACAGGTAGAGGGACTGGCACACAATCCGGCTTCAGACCTCGATGTTGTCGCACTCCCCAAGCCCGCGGTTGCGCACAATCCGTTTTTGCGCATGGACGAGTTACCCGCGTTGCTGGCGACACCTGACCAGTTCGATCTGGAGCGGCGGTTATGGATCATTCCGCCGGAGGTAGTGAAGCAACTCTAGATAGCGACGCGTAAGCCAGGGAAGCAGGCCCAAGATGTACTTCCCTATATCGTCCCGTTGTCGGTTCAGGCGCTTGAAATAGTGCGTCACTTGCTGGACCAGGTTCTCCCCGCGCAACGTTACTTATTTGCGCACCGGAGCGACCTGACAAAGCGCATCAGCGAGAACACCCTGAATGGGGCGCTGCGACGATGGGCTATGCCGACCAACTCACAGGTCGTGGTATGAGGGCTACGATCTCGACGGCGCTGAACGAGATCGTGGAGTGTGTTCCTTCTCTTCCTTCTCTTCCTTCTGACGCCAGCGACCGTGGCTGCCGATTCCTGCAAATCCCAGCAAACCGCGTGGCCCGACGGCTTGCGGCCCCTCTCTGCGCAACGCAGGGTCTCTTTCGCTAGGGCGCAGGATTATTATAAAAACCCTTTAAAAACAGTGTTGTGCACATAGTGCACGGCGCGGTGGATAGTGTTTTTCCTTCCTGCGGCCCGCCCCTAGAATGGCTCTCGTCCAATCCGAACAAAAAACCAGGGGACGAGCAGTCGTGATGGCGAGTGAGTACCGGCGAACGCCTACGTTGCGGCACCGGCAGTCCATTCCACTGCAACCCTCCTGAAACAACACGCTTTGGCCGGTGGTGCATTTGCGCCAAAGGTCATGGAGGTTTCATGGCTGTAAAACTGAAATGCCTGTCACATACCCCTCTGCGTGGTCTCAATGACCCGGGCGGCAGAGTCGTTGCGGAAGTCGATGCGGTGCTTGCCAAGGCGCGCGCCGAGGTCGAGGCCTTTGACCCCGAGTTGATCGTGATCTTCGCCCCGGATCACTACAACGGACTGTTCTACGACTTGATGCCTCCGTTCGTGATCGCCACCGCTGCCGAGTCGGTAGGCGACTACCTGACCCAGTCCGGCCCGTTGCGGGTGGAGAAAGACTTGGCCCTTGAGCTGGTTCGCCACGTGCTTGATAGCGATGTCGATGTCGCGTTGTCGCACCGCCTGCAGGTTGATCATGGCTGCACCCAGGCTCTGGAGGAACTGACCGGCAGCATCAGCCGCTACCCGGTAATCCCGATCATCATCAACTCGGTGGCACCGCCGTTCGCGCCGTATCGCCGTATCCGCAAGCTGGGCGAGGCGGTCGGCAGCTTCATCGCCAAGCTCGACAAGCGTGTACTGATCCTTGGCACCGGCGGCCTGTCGCACGAACCACCGGTGCCGCTTCTGGCCGACGCTCCAGAAGCCATCGCCGAGTTCCTCATTGCCGGACGCAACCCGACGCCGGAGGCCCGCGCCGCTCGCCAGGCGCGCACCATCGCCGCTGGCAAGATCTACGGTACCTCCGAGTCGCTGCACACACCGCTGAATGCCGACTGGGATCTGGCCTTCATCGACTTGCTGGTACAGGGTCGTCTCGACGAAGTCGACGAGTTCACCATTGAGGATATTTCCAAGGCTGCCGGTCGTTCGGCTCACGAGGTTCGCACCTGGGTCGCCGCTTTCTCGGCGTTGGCCGCCACCGGTGCTTACACCGCTCGCCAGGACTACTACCGGGCGATCAACGAATGGATTGCCGGCTATGGCGTCGTGAGCGCAGAGCAGAGCTGAGACCGGCTTCAGGGTTGCAGTCATACACAACAAGAGTGCGTCATCCGCCGCCCAGTCGCGGAGAGAGAGGATAAAAAAATGAGCAATATCGATACCCAGATTCCCAGCGAAGCAGAAATCGTCGCCCGTGCCGAGGCGATGATCCCTTGGCTGCGCGAAAAGGCCGATGCCTGCGAAAAGGCCCGCATGGTTCCGCACGAGACCATACAGGCCTTCAAGGACGCTGGCTTCTTCAAGATTCTGCAGCCCAAGCGTTGGGGCGGCTACGAGATGCACCCCAACGTACTGAACAAGGTGCTCATGGAGCTGGCCCGTGGCTGCCCGTCCAGCGCCTGGAACGTGATGGTGCTGGGTGTGCATCCCTTCGAGGTCGGTCTGCTCGATCCGCGTTGCGGCGACGAGTTGTGGGGCGAGGACAACACCCGACTGGTCTCCTCTTCATATGCACCGTTTGGCACGGTCACCGCAGTGGACGGCGGCTACCTGCTCAACGGCGAGTGGCTGACCTCCAGCGGTTGTGACCATGCCGCCGGTGGCGCCTTTCTCGGTGGCCGCGTGACCGAGAATGGCAGTACCGTGTTCCGCTCGTTCTGGGTCCAGGCCAGCGATTTCGAGATCGTCGACGACTGGCATGTGGTCGGCCTGGCTGGCACCGGCAGCAAGAAGCTCATCATCAAGGAAGTCTTCGTACCGGCATACCGTAGCCATGTGATCGGCGACTACGACGAGGACTCCCATAGCAACGTCAACAACCTGTACAAGGTGCCGTTCTTTTTTGTGTTCTACACCGCCGTATCGTCGGTGATCATCGGCATGGCCCGGGGCATGGTCGACCTGTACATCGACCACATGAAACCGCGCCAGAATCTCAATCAGGCGGTCGGCGCTGCGGTCAACGATCCGTTCATCAAGAGCCGCCTGGGCGAGGCTTATGCCAAGATCCTCGCCTGCACTTCTCGCGTGCTGCAGAACACCGAAGAGGCCTGGAGCTATGCCTCCCAGGGCCGGCTGGTGCCGCTGGACATACGCGTTCGTCACTTCGCCACCAACCAGTTCACCGGCGGCGAGTGCTTCGACGCGGCGCACATGGTCTTCAAGAAAACCGCCACCCGTGGCGTCTGGTTGAGCAGCCCGATGCAGCGCCAGATGCGCGACATCTTGGTCGGTGCCAACCACATCACCCAGAATCAGGACAACATCGGCGACCTGCTCGGCGGCCACTTGCTCGGCAATCCGATGCCGTCAGCCAACCCGTTCGGCGTCAAGGTTTGATCTGATCTGATGTGCGGCCCGGTAGGCATCTGCCGGGCAGCGCGTTTTCTGCCTTAAAAATAAGAGTGAATACCATGACCAAACACATCAACCAACGCCTGGACTGGACCGCCAATGTCGAACTGGCTACCTTGCCAGTGGTCAGCGCCGATGACCTCCGTGGAGGCATGCGCAACTTCGCCGCCGCCGTCACCATCATTACCGCGCGCGACGGTGAGACCCATCTCGGCCTGACCGCCACGGCGGTCTGCTCGGTGACCGCCGCGCCGCCGCGCCTGGTGGTATTCGTCAACAAGACGGTCGCTGCCAGCGAGGCGATCCTCAAGAGCGGCGCCCTGTGCGTGAACGTGCTGTCCGGCGACCAGGAGCATGAGGCCAAGGTGTTCGCCGGCATGGTCAAGGGCGTGCACGGCGAGGCGCGTTTCGAGCATGGCCAGTGGCACGACCTGGCGAGCGGGGTGTCGGTACTCGACGGCGCCCTGGCCAACTTCGACTGCCGCGTGGTCAAGGTTTTCGACGAGAGCACCCATCACGCCTTCCTGTGCGAAGTGCTGGCTACCCGCGGTCAGCAATGCGGCGAGCCGCTCCTCTACCTGAATGGCGCGTTCCGCCGCCTCGCTCCTCAAGCCTGATGCAGAGGAAAGCGTATCGCGCCAGCGATGCCGCCTGCAGCCGCCCCTGTTACCCCCGTGGGCGGCACCACCGACTACGGCAAAGGCGCTGAATGGGCAGAGCTGACCTCATCAGGGCGTTGTTCCAGAAGGCCACGCTCAATTTTTTCAGCTGCCCGGCGCAATGCTGGCAAATAGCGCGTAACCGCTTGCTCGATGCTCATCGCCTTCGCCACGTACACCAAATTCAGACAGCCGAGTATTCGTTGTTCTCCGCGAATGGGGACAGCGATCGAGGCGATTTTTTCTTCCTTGTTCCATCCCATGAAGTTTTCGCCATAGCCGCGATGGCGGGTTTTACGCAGTAGGTTGTCGAGCGCTTCGGCGTCGCGTGCCAAGCGGCTTTCTTCGTCCTTGCGGCTGGCGAGTAATTCAATGATTCGCTCACGCTCCGCGTCGGGGCAGAACGCCAGGTAGGCGAGCCCCGTGGCCGTCAGCAGAACGGGCAGTCGGCGGCCGACCATGGAGCGGTGAAATGACAAGCGACTGAAGCGGTGAGTGGTTTCACGTACCACCATGGCGTCCACGTCCAGGGTGCACAAGTCAGTCGGCCAAACCACTTCCTGCATGAGTTCAGCGAGCAGCGGGGCGGCCAACCCGGAGATCCATTGTTCGTCGCGAAAACCCTCGCTCAGTTCGCGCACTTTCAGGCTAAGGCGATAGCTATCGTCCGATTCGCTACGGCGTACGTACCCCTCGTCTTGCAGCGTTTCGAGCAAGCGCCGGACAGTGGTGCGATGCAGGCCGGTGAGCTCGGCCAGCCTGGCTGTGCTGGCGCCACCATCGAGGCGATTCAGCGTGTTGAGCAACTGCAGACCGCGGGTAAGGCCACGCACGGTTTTATATTCAGTGTCGGATGCAGAGGCCATAATTTTAAAATAAACCTATATAAATCAATTGAGTGCACTAAGTGCACAAGCGGACGGTTTTTCATTGTAGGACGAGAATGGGCGTCCCTATACTAGTCCTAACAATTATAAATGCCCTTAAATCGGGAGATTAACAATGAGCCAAGCCTACACCTCTACTGCGCTCAAAAGCATGTCGGCCGAACTGCATTACAACCTCTGGCGTAGCTAGACGGGTCAACAAAACCCTCTAAAAAACCAAACGATACCCCCGCGCATTGCGCACCAGGGGGGCTAGCCCCACTTGCCTGAAAAACGGCCAGGTCGGGAGTTGCAACACTGTTTCAAACGGTGAGAATAATGAAAATACTGGATTCAAACTCGTTTAAAAATGCCTTGCAAACAGACCACTCTGCCCAGGTTGTCGTGATCGGTTCCGGTCCCGTAGGTTTGGCAATTGCCAACTATCTCGGCCAGGTCGGCGTCGATGTACTGGTCATTGAGAAGCTCGACAAGTTAATCGACTACCCGCGTGCCATTGGCATCGACGATGAATCCTTGCGCACGGTTCAGGCGATCGGCCTGGTCGATCAGGTATTGCCACATACCACGCCTTGGCACGCCATGCGGTTCGTCACGTCCAAGGGTCGCTGCTTTGCCGATATTCAACCGATGACCGATGAATTCGGCTGGTCGCGGCGCAATGCGTTTATTCAGCCGCAGGTCGATGCCGTACTGTTCGACGGGCTCAAGCGCTTTGAAAACGTGCGGACCTTGTTCTCCCGCGATGTGAATGATCTCAGTCAGGATGCCACCGGCGTAACCTTGCGCATGGACGCGCCGGGTGGAGTCAAAGAGACAGTTCGTGCCAATTACCTGATTGCCTGTGACGGCGGTAACAGCTATATACGCCGCGCTCTGGGCGTGTCTTTCGACGGTAAGACCGCACCGAATCAATGGATTGTTGTCGACATCGCCAACGACCCGTTGGGCACGCCGAATGTCTACCTCTGCTGCGACCCGGTTCGCCCCTATGTTTCCGCTGCATTGCCCCATGCCGTGCGTCGCTTCGAGTTCATGGTCATGCCTGGCGAGACTGAAGCCGAACTGAGCAAACCGGAAAACATGCGCCGCCTGCTGGCTAAAGTCCTGCCGGACCCGGATCGGGTTGAGCTGATCCGCAGTCGGGTATACACCCATAACGCGCGTCTGGCCGGCAAGTTCCGCGTCGAGCGTGTTGTGTTGGCCGGAGACGCCGCGCACATCATGCCGGTATGGCAAGGTCAGGGTTACAACAGCGGCATGCGTGATGCCTGCAACCTGGCCTGGAAAATGGCCCTGGTGGTCAAAGGCCTGGCTGGTGCAGCACTGCTCGACACCTATGAACAGGAACGTCGTGACCATGCCAAAGCAATGATCGACCTGTCGGTGTTGGCCGGACACGTGCTCGCACCGCCCAAGCGTTGGCAGGGTACGCTGCGCGATGGCATTTCCTGGTTACTGAACTACCTGCCGCCGGTCAAACGCTACTTTCTGGAAATGCGCTTTAAACCGATGCCGCAGTACTCCGTTGGCGTACTGGTGGCCGCGGGCCCTGACGTGAAAAACTCGCCGGTCGGGCGCATGTTCATTCAGCCAACAGTGCTGACCGATGCCGGTCAAGACATGCTGCTGGACGACGTCATTGGCAGCAACTTCGCTATCATCGCCTGGGGCAGCGATCCCACATGGGGCTTGAGCCCTGCGCAGGTCATGTTCTGGCGCAATCTGGGTACCCGTTTCATTCAGGTACTGCCGAGCGTCCAGCTACAAGCCAAGCGCGAAGTCAGCGAAGGCGTGATCCGCATCGGCGACAGCAGCGGACGTCTCAAGGAATGGTTCGGCCGTTACCCGGCGTCTATCGCCGTAGTACGCCCTGATCGCTTCCTGGCTGGCCTGGCTATCCCGCAAACGCTGGGCAGTGTTTGTGACTCGCTGGCCAAAGCACTGTCGGCCAAGCCGCAAGTGCTTGAAGCCTGCGCCGCGAACAAGGTGGCTTGAGATGAGTGCCTACCTGCACTGCATGTCGCATAGCCCGCTGGTTGGCTTTGTCGACCCGGCGCCTGCGGTACTGGCCGAGGTCGATTGTAGGGTCGATGACGCCCGTGCACGAATCGCCAGATTCGATCCTGAGTTGGTCATCCTGTTCGCGCCAGACCATTACAACGGCTTTTTCTATGACGTGATGCCGTCGTTCTGCATCGGCATGGCGGCACAGGCCATCGGTGACTTCGGCACCGCTGCCGGTACGCTCGCGGTGCCCAGGGCGCTGGCTGAGACCTGTGCTACAGCGGTACTTGAGGCGGGTGTCGATGTCGCCGTTTCTTACTGCATGCAGGTAGACCACGGCTTTGCCCAACCGCTTGAATTGCTGCTGGGTGGTCTCGATCAGTACCCGGTGATTCCGGTGTTCATCAACTCCGTGGCCGTCCCGCTGCCGACCTTCCAGCGTGCCCGTTTGCTCGGCGAGGCCATCGGCCGCTTTGCCAGAACGCTGAACAAGCGGGTCCTGTTTCTCGGCTCCGGTGGTTTGTCGCACCAGCCGCCCGTACCGGAACTGGCCAAGGTAGACGCGCGCATGGCCGACCGGATGATGGGCAGCGGTCGCAACCTGCCCACCGATGAACGTGAAGCGCGTCAGCAGCGAGTCATCCTCGCGGCCCAGCGCTTCACCGAGGACCAGAGCTCGCTGCACCCACTCAATCCGGAGTGGGATCAGCGGTTTCTCGACATTCTGGCCGAAGGCCGCCTGAGCGAACTCGATGTCCTGGGTAATGCCGAGCTATCGGCACTTGCCGGCAAATCCGCCCATGAAGTGAAAACCTGGGTAGCAGCTTTTGCCGCGCTCTCGGCATTTGGCCCCTACCAGGCCAGCGACCGCTATTACCGCCCGATACCCGAGTGGATTGCCGGCTTTGGTGCGCTCAGCGCCCAGCCGTCGAGCTGAGCTTCGGGTGCACACAACTGCTCGCTGCGCATGGCCAAAGCCTGGCCGCAGTGCTCTATAACCTGGATTAAAGGAAGCATGAGATGACCGCAACTACTCACGTACTGACCGAGGCATCCACCAGCAAGTTTGCCCGCATCACAGAGGGCGAACTTGACCTTCAGCTGCATTACAACGATGCCGGGCAGGGCACCGAGACGGTCGTGATGCTGCACGGTTCCGGACCGGGCGCCAGCGGCTGGGCAAACTTCAACCGCAACATCGCACCGCTGATTGAAGCCGGCTACCGTGTGATCCTGATGGACTGCCCGGGCTGGAGTAAGAGCGACCCGATTGTCTGTTCAGGCTCACGTTCGGATCTCAACGCCCGCGCCCTGAAGGGCTTGCTCGACGTGCTCGGTCTGGAGCGCGTCCATATCATTGGCAACTCGATGGGAGGGCACAGCGCAGTCGCCTTTGCCCTGGCCAATCCGCAGCGCGTTGGCAAGCTGGTGCTGATGGGTGGCGGTACGGGCGGCCCAAGTTCGTTCACACCGATGCCGACAGAGGGCATCAAGCTGCTGCAAGGTCTGTATCGCGAACCAACCATTGAAAACCTGAAGAAGATGATGAATGTCTTCATCTATGACGCCAGTAGCTTGACCGAGGAGCTTTTTCAGACCCGCCTCGACAACATGCTGTCGCGTCGCGATCACCTGGAAAACTTCGTCGCGAGCCTGAAAGCCAATCCCAAGCAGTTCCCCGACTTCAGTCCGCGCCTCGGCGAAATCTCTGCACAGACTCTGGTCGTTTGGGGCCGTGACGACCGCTTCGTGCCGATGGACACGGGCCTGCGTCTGATTGCCGGATTGCCGAACGCGCAACTGCATGTGTTCAACCGCTGCGGCCATTGGGCGCAGTGGGAGCACGCCGAAACGTTCAACCGCATGGTGCTGGATTTCCTGAGCCACTAAACGCGCTGCCGCAATCATTTCCCGCGCCTTGCTGACAGGGCGCAGGTCTATGCGAAAGCCGTGTGCAACCCCCGAGGTGAGTGATGAGTGTGACCCAAGAGTCTCTTGAACAAATGGCCCGCGCCTTGCGCCGGGCCGAGGCGAGCGGTGAAGCGATCGAGCCGCTGCGTGAACAGATTGGTGAAGACAACGGCGAAGCCGCTTACACCATCCAACGCCTCAACGTCGCCCATGCCGTTGCCAGCGGGCGCCGTGTAGTTGGCCGCAAGATCGGCCTGACCAACCCCAAGGTTCAGCGTCAGCTGGGCGTGGATCAGCCGGACTTTGGCACCTTGTTTGCCGACATGTGTTATGGCGACAACCAAGTGGTGCCGGTGAACAGCGTATTGCAGCCGAAGATCGAGGCCGAAATTGCCTTGATCCTCGAGCATGACCTGCCACGTGTAGACACCAGCTTTGCCGATGTACTGGCGGCCACCGGGTGGGTACTTCCGGCGTTGGAAATTGTCGGCAGCCGAGTGCAGGGCTGGAACATTCGCTTCGTCGATACCGTCGCCGACAACGCCTCCAGCGGTTGTTTCGTACTCGGAGGCCCAGCCCGTCGTCTGGACGGGCTCGACCTGCGTCTAGCGAGCATGCGCATGACCCGCAACGGTGAAGAAGTATCCAGCGGCAGCGGTGCCGAATGCCTGGGTCATCCGCTCAACGCGGCGGTTTGGCTGGCTCGCACCATGGCGCGCCTGGGTGAACCGCTCAAGGCAGGCGACATCATCCTTACCGGCGCCCTTGGCCCCATGGCACCTGTCAGTGCTGGCGACCGTTTCGAGGCCGTGATTGAAGGTATCGGTCAGGTCGCTGTCGAGTTCAGCGCCGACTGATCGGCGACTTACGTGCATATGAGGTACACATCGTGAAAAAACTCAAAGTCGCCATCGTCGGTTCCGGCAACATCGGCACCGATCTGATGATCAAGATTCTGCGTAATGCAAAACACCTGGAAATGGCCGTCATGGTCGGTATCGACCCGGCCTCCGATGGCCTGGCCCGTGCGCAGCGCATGGGCGTGGTCATCACTCATGAAGGGGTGGAAGGGCTGACCCGCATGGACGTGTTCAAGGACATCGATTTCGTTTTCGATGCGACCTCGGCCGGTGCCCATGTGAAGAACGACGCGTTCCTGCGTTCGATCAAACCGGGGATCCGCCTGATCGACCTGACCCCGGCCGCCATCGGTCCGTACTGCGTGCCGGTGGTCAACCTGGAGCAAAACCTCCACTCGTTGAACGTGAACATGGTCACCTGCGGTGGCCAAGCCACTATTCCGATGGTCGCCGCCGTGTCGCGGGTGGCCAAGGTGCATTACGCCGAAATCGTCGCCTCGATCGCCAGCAAATCTGCCGGCCCCGGCACCCGCGCCAACATCGATGAATTCACCGAAACCACCTCCAAAGCCATCGAAGTGATCGGCGGCGCAGCCAAGGGCAAGGCGATCATCGTCATGAACCCGGCCGAGCCACCGCTGATGATGCGCGACACGGTGTTCGTGCTGTCCGAAGCCGCCGATCAGGCGGAGATCGAGGCCTCCATCGAAGAGATGGCCGCTGCGGTAAAGGCCTACGTGCCGGGCTATCGCCTGAAACAAAAAGTGCAGTTCGACGTCATCCCTGAGTTGGCACCGCTGAAAATTCCTGGCCTGGGTACGTTCTCGGGCCTTAAGACCTCGATCTTCCTCGAAGTCGAAGGCGCCGCCCACTACCTGCCAGCCTATGCCGGCAACCTCGACATCATGACCTCCGCTGCCTTGGCCACCGCCGAGCGCATGGCGCAGTCGATGCTGAATGCCTAAGGAGAATCACCATGAGTTTTAATCCCGGTAAAAAACTGTACATCTCCGATGTCACCCTGCGCGACGGTAGCCATGCGGTTCGTCATCAGTACTCGATCCAGAACGTCCAGGACATCGCCCGGGCCCTGGACAAGGCCAAGGTCGACTCGATCGAAGTCGCCCACGGCGACGGCCTGCAAGGCTCAAGCTTCAACTACGGGTTCGCTTCGCACACCGACCTGGAGTGGATCGAAGCGGCCGCCGATGTGATCCGCCACGCCAAAATCACCACCCTGTTATTGCCCGGCATCGGCACGGTGCATGACCTCAAGGCGGCCTACAACGCCGGTGCTCGTGTGGTGCGGATCGCCACTCATTGCACCGAAGCGGACGTGTCCAAACAGCACATCGAATACGCCCGTGAACTGGGAATGGACACCGTCGGTTTCCTGATGATGAGCCACATGATCCCGGCCGAGCAGTTGGCCGCGCAGGCCAAGCTGATGGAAAGCTACGGCGCGACCTGCGTGTACATGGCCGACTCCGGCGGGGCCATGAACATGCAGGACATCCGCGACCGCTTCCGTGCGTTCAAGGCTGTGCTCAAGCCGGAAACCGAAACCGGCATGCACGCGCACCACAACCTGTCGCTGGGCGTGGCCAACTCCATCACCGCCGTCGAGGAGGGTTGCGACCGGATCGACGCCAGCCTCGCCGGGATGGGCGCCGGTGCCGGTAATGCGCCGCTGGAAGTGTTCATTGCCGCCGCCGAACGCCTCGGTTGGAACCACGGTACCGACCTGTACACCTTGATGGACGCAGCCGACGACATCGTGCGTCCGTTGCAGGACCGTCCGGTGCGGGTTGACCGCGAGACCTTGGCGCTGGGTTATGCCGGCGTCTACTCGAGCTTCCTGCGCCACGCGGAAATCGCTGCTGCCAAATACGGCCTGAAGACCCTCGACATCCTGGTCGAACTGGGCAAACGGCGGATGGTGGGTGGTCAGGAAGACATGATCGTTGATGTGGCGCTGGACCTGCTTAACCGTTGAGAACAACTGGCTGGCCCGCCCACGTAGCGTGTCAGCCAACCCATGCCCTCTACAACAATAAAACGGGTAATAGATGTATGAGACGCTTTCTAACACAGTGCTTTTACAGCGTTTCCATTCCCTCTCTGCGTTGTAACGTGCAGAGGATTTCTACCCATGAATAAGGTCCTCACGAAGCGCCAGCTTGAATTGGTATTGACCATTGCCTTGTGCTTTCTGGTGGCGTTGATGGAAGGTTTGGACCTGCAAGCCTCTGGCATCGCCGCCCAAGGCATGGCGGCCGCTTTTAGCCTGGAAAAGATGCACATGGGCTGGGTCTTCAGCGCCGGTATTCTTGGACTGCTACCGGGTGCCTTTGTCGGCGGCTGGCTGGCCGACCGCGTCGGCCGCAAACGAGTGCTGATGGGGTCTGTCGCACTGTTCGGGCTGTTCTCTCTGGCGACGGCTGCGGCCTGGGATTTCAGCAGTTTGATGGCCGCCCGCTGCCTGACTGGTGTCGGCCTCGGCGCCGCGCTACCGAACCTGATTGCACTGACATCCGAGGTCGCCGGTCCACGCTTGCGCGGCAGTGCGGTCAGCATGATGTACTGCGGTGTACCGCTGGGCGCGGCGCTGGCTGCGACCATTGGCATCGCCGGGTTCTCGGGCGGCTGGCAGGTGGTGTTCTATGTCGGCGGTCTGGTGCCGCTGGTGATCGTGCCATTGCTCGGGCTGTATTTGCCTGAATCAGCGGTGTTCCGCCTACGCCAGAGCCAGGCCGAGCAACCGGGGAACGCGGCACGGGTGAGCGTCTTGCAGGGGCTGTTTGGCAACGGTTCGGTGACTGCGACATTGCTGCTTTGGGTCAGCTACTTCTTCACCCTCATGGTGGTCTACATCCTGATTAACTGGCTGCCGAGCTTACTGGTCGGTCAGGGCTTCACCGGCAAGCAGGCCAGTTGGGTAATGTTCGCCCTACAGATCGGTGCCGCGGTCGGCACCTTGCTACTCGGCGTATTGATGGATCGCCTGCCTGCCTGCGCATTGGCGGCACTGATTTACCTGGGGATCCTCGCTTCGCTGACCGCTCTGGGCTTGTCTAGCCAGATTGAAAGCATGCTGATAGCGGGTTTTGTCGCTGGCTTTTTCGCCACCGGTGGGCAGTGCGTGCTTTACGCCCTTGCACCTCAATTCTACCGCACTGAAGTACGTGCCACCGGCGTGGGGAGTGCCGTGGCGGTGGGGCGCCTGGGTGCAATGAGCGGCCCCTTGGTCGCTGGCCAGATGCTCGCACTGGGCACCGGCACTGCCGGCGTGATGCTGGCCTCTGCGCCGGGCATCGTGATTGCTGCGCTGGCGATGTTCTGGCTGTCCGTACGACGCAAAAAACTACTGCCTGACTGAATCCTTGAAAGCCTCTACTGCGCTGCGTACGGCACGCGGCAGAGCACGCGTTCGCCCTTTTTAAACCTGTTCAACCCCGCTGGTTACTGCTTTGCCGTGCCCGTTTTTCGGGGGGCATCGCAGTGCCGGTTTCAATTATAAAAAAGAGAAAGGTCGTAAGTAATGAAAAGAACAACACGGATCAACACACAGGGTCTTTTTTACTGCGCAAGCCTGAGCCTGATGGTGGCGGGACTTGCTGGCAACGTAGAGGCGACTGAGGGCGGCGGGTCCAGCTACCCTCTGGGTGCTGAAAACTACCTGACTGGAGCCCTGCCGCCGCCAGGGTTCTACGGCATGACGTACGCCAGCCATTACGAGGCGGACTCACTGCGTGGTAACAACGGCGAAAAACTGCCGCTGGATTTCCGAGTACAGGCCAGCTCGATTGACCCGCGTTTTATCTGGGTGACCGATCAGCACATTCTGGGCGGCACCTTGGCGGTCCATGCGGTCATGCCGTTGGTCGACCTCAAGGTTGACCTCAATGGCCAGTCGCAACGCAAGCAAGGTTTGGGTGATATGACGTTCGGGTCGGGGTTGGGCTATCGACTGACCGATAAACTGCATGCCATCGTCGCCCTCGATGTGATTGCGCCGACAGGTGAATATGATCGCCGCGACCTGGCCAATATCGGTCGCAACTACTGGGACTTCCAACCTGTCTTGGCCTTTTCGTATATCGACCCTGTGGGTTTGAATGCCGATGCGAAAATCATGTATGACTTCAATACGAAAAATAACGCGACTGATTACACCTCAGGCCAAGAGTTGCACGTGGACTATTCGGTGGGTTGGGGACTGGGCAACGGTTGGGTAGTGGGTTTGGGCGGCTACGTCTATCAGCAGACCACGGATGATCGGCAGTACGGTGAAACTATCGAAGGCAACAAAGGACACGCGCTCGCCATTGGTCCTTCAATCAAATACGCCAGCAAAAAAGGTTGGTTCCTGACCGCAAAATGGGAGCAGGAATCCGACGTGCGAAATCGTGCGCAAGGCGATGCGTACTGGTTGAAGCTGGGGGTGCCGTTCTGAGGTAGAGCTTTCGAAAAATCTCAAGGAGCTGTCAAGGGATTAATGTCAGCCCCGAATTTTTAGCTCTGGAGGTAAATCCCCCTGTCTGCGCGGATGCTCAAACAGGGGGGGCTACCGCAACGGTCCGGGTAGTGGATATCCGTGCACCGAGCACATGACTTCAATAAGGAACATCCCCGTGCCTAGTCTGCGAAACATGCCCATCAACCGCCGCCTTTGGTTAATTCTACTGGTTTCTTTGTTGATGCTGTTGGCACTTTCCGCCGTCATGTTGCAGCGAAGTTATAGCAACCTCTACAGCGCCAAGGTTCAGCAGACCCGTAATGCCGTTGAAAACACGCTGGGCATTTTTGCCTATTTCCAGGGGTTGGAGCAGGCGGGGAAGCTGACCCGTGAGCAAGCTCAGGAACAGGCTAGGGAAATGGTTCGCGGCCTGCGTTATGCCGGCCAGGAATACTTTTTCATCCAGGATCTGCGGCCGGTGATGCTGATGAATCCGGTCAATCCCCAGATGGAGGGGCAGGACGTCGGCGGTCTGAAGGACAGCAAGGGTTTGATGCTTACTGCGGAAATGATACGTATCGCTAAAGATCAGGGCGCTGGCATGCTTGCCTACGCGTGGCCCAAGCCAGGGGACAGTAAACCGGTGGACAAGGTTTCCTACGTTGCGCTGTTCAAACCCTGGGGCTGGGTGCTTGGCACAGGGGTCTATATCTATGACATAAAGGCGCAGTGGCGTGATGAACTGGTGCAGACATCTTCGCTCTGTTTGCTGATTGCCTTGTTGTTGGCCGCCGCCATCAGCCTGATCGTGCGCAGTATATCCCGTCCGCTTCAGCAGACGGTGGAGGCCATGGCCAATATCGCCAGTGGCGAAGGTGACCTTACCCGTCAGTTGCAGGTGAGTGGCCGTGACGAGCTGAGTTCCTTGGCACTGCATTTCAACACCTTCACCGACAAGCTGCGCCAGGTCATTGGAGAAATGCTCGAGGCTGCGCAATTGCTGGATCGTTCCGCCCATTCCCTGAGCGACAGTGCCAGTGCTGCTCAGCAGCAAAGTGGTCAGCAGTCGCAACAAATGGAACAGGTGGCCACCGCTATCAACGAGGTGGCCTATAGCGTGCAAGATGTGGCGAAGAGCGCCGAACACGCCGCCACTGAAGTTCGTAGTGCCGAGCAGCAGGCCGAACAGGGCTTGCAGAGCATCGACCGCAGCTTGACGCAGATCGATCTGTTGTCGACCACCATTGGCCAGGCGGTGAATGTGATCCAGTCACTGGATGAGGACAGTACTCAGATAGGCGGTGTGCTGGAGGTCATTCGTGCCATCGCCGAACAGACCAACCTACTGGCGCTCAACGCTGCCATCGAAGCGGCCCGCGCCGGGGAACAGGGGCGTGGTTTTGCGGTGGTGGCTGACGAAGTGCGTCTGCTGGCTCAGCGAACCCAGCAGTCGACGTCGGAAATCCAGATGATGATCGAACAACTGCAGGGTAAGTCCAGAGCCGCGGTAAGTGTGATCAACGACAGCAGTCACGCTTCCCGGTTGACGCTGGAACAAGCCAGTCAGGCCGGCACCAGCTTGAACCAGATCGCCGGGGCGCTACGCAATATCAGTGGTTTGGGCGCTTCCATCGCCAGCGCTACATTGCAACAGGCGCATGTGGTCGACGAGATCAACCAAAATGTCGCCCAGACCGCTAGCCTGGCCCAGAGCAATGCTCAAGCTGCCGAAGAGTCGAACTCAGCCAGCCAGCAACTGAGCCAGGTGGTCAGACAGCTGTATCAACTACTGGGACAGTTTCGCGTGTAAAAGGCAGCCATTGCAGTTTCCGCCGAGATGCTGAAACGATCGTTCCTGGAGTGGTTCGTGGCACCACAATAATTGCTGAGTCAGCTGGCCACGCATCGGACTCAACTTCAAATATCCCATGACGAGCTGATATCGCCCAAGCGATCCGCGCCAGTTTGTTGGCCAAAGCCCAGGCCACCACGTTTGAGTGCCGTCGTATCAGCCGCGAGCGGACCCAATCCCATACTCTTTCGAACAACTCCACAATTGCAAAACTCACGAATTTGTACATGCGGCTTGGCACCTTTGTTCATCGCGAATTTTAGGTCACAACACAGGGTTACCGCGGATACTAGATCCTGAAAGCATCTCGATGCGATAGACCTATGAGGGTGGTCATCTCTGTAACCGCGTACGCTGGAAAAGACATCATCGACTCGGTCGGTGGGTGCTTGTAGGTTGAGGACAGCACGGCACTGAGTCGATCGCCCAACAGATTCCAGGCGCGTTTCTTCTCTTTGGCATAATCGTGATGCAGGTAGTGGCGTCTCACCCGAGAGCCGGCCAGCACATGGTTTTGACAGCGACCGATGACGTCCAGGCTGACCCCCAAGGCCTGCATCATGGTAGCTCCCGTGCGGCGCAGGTCATGCGGCCTCCAGTCGCCGTTCTGGCCGTCGGCAAGGACCAGCGTGTCGTCATGACGCCGTCTGGAAAGGGCCTTGCGGTTTTTGAATCGAGCCTGGCGATCACCCATCATCTTGCTTGTTCGGAAAGCACCACTGAGAGTCTCCCGGGGGAGAGGAATACATGGTGGTCTTGTTTCTTACCGCGCGTGCCTTTGACATTTTCACTGGGGAGGAACCAAGTCTGCTGTTGCAGATCGACATTTTTCCATTCGGCCTGCAGTAACTCGCCAATGCGGTACAAGGTACCCAGGCTGATCCGGCGCGCGAGTTGGGTTTCTTTCTTTAACGGCCGAATGCCCTCGTACTTTTGACCCGCGGGGGAGGGCATTGTAGTCGGTTGTCATTTGCTGGAAGCGGTTATGCAGTTCCAACAGCTCAGCCGGCGAAAAATCCGGCTTCTTTCTGCCTCGTAGTCGGCAGGAATCAGGGGAGTGATGTCGACCAGTTCAGTCGGATCGCCTTCAACCAATAAGGCCCGCCAAGGTTGACGAAAACGCCGTTGCAACTCGGCATTGCCGTATTTTCGTGCGACTAAGTTTTGGAAAATGTCAGAAAGATCCGGGCTAAATGGTCGAAGCTTGTTGCGGGGGATATGGCGGTTCAAACACATTTGAACAAAAGTTGACGTATCTTGAGCATGTGCAATAGCAGCGGTCAGTCGGATCAGGAGGCACCGACAGACTACTGCTGAATTGTTGAGTTACCGACTCTATTGCTTCTGCGGATCGAATTGCTTGTCCTGGATAAACAGGGCCGGAATTACGCCACAGATGAAATAGGCCGCGCCCATGACCAGAAAACCCACACCTATCGAGCCGTGAGAGGCGAGGAAACCGATAGCTGCCGGAGCAATCGCTGCGCCCAGGCGCCCGATGTTGTAGGCGCCGCCTACGGCGGATCCGCGGAATTTGGCCTCGAAGCTTTCAGTCATGTAGGTGGCGTTCACACCGTAAGGAATGCCATACAAAAAGCCGAACACCACCAGCATCCACAGGATGTTTTCCGGGCTTTGAAACAAGACGATGACCGGTAGGAATACCGCAGTTCCCAGGGCACCAAAGGCGAATACGGTACGACGACCGATACGGTCAGCCGCCAGGCCGGCGAGGATCTTGCCGAGAATCATGGCGGTGTAGGTGCCGACCATGTAGCCGGTCATGGATTTAAGGTTCATGCCCAGTTCGCTTTCCAGGTATGTCGGCATCCAATTGTTCACGCCGTAGTAGCCGAACTGCAGAAAGCCAGCAGTCAGGGCCCAGGAGATAAACATCCGGCGAGCCTGCGGATCACCGAAGATCAGCTTGTACATGCTCTCGCGCTTTTCGGAGGATGCCTTTTGGATGCCTTCGATTTTTTTCTTGGCACGCTCGGCCTGAGCGTTGATCCAGGCTTGCGGCTCCGGCACGAAACGTTGCATCACCACGGCCAGGATCACCGGGATAATGGCAATGTAGAAAAGCCAGCGCCAGCCATGGCTCGGCAAGATCCAGCCGGCCAGCAGTGTCGCGACGATATAGCCCACCGACCAGCCTGCTTGCAGAGTGCCCAGTACCGTTGTGCGGTAGCGGGTGGGTACGTATTCTGCCATCAGCGTGTTACACGCCACGTACAGTGCGCCAATCCCCAGCGATGCCACGAATCGGGTGATCGCAAACTGCCAATAGTTATGCGTCAGGCCTAGCACAGCCGTGCCGGCGGAAAAAAGTAAGATGCTCCAGACCACGGTTTTTACCCGGCCGAAACGATCGCAAGCCCAGCCACCATAGATGCCACCGATGGCCATGCCGGCCAAGGTGAAGCTACCCAGGCTGCCAGCTTCGACGTTGCTCAAGCCAAATTCAGCCTTTAGGCTGCTAAGGCTGTAGGAAAGCAGCATCAGATCGGCGCCATCGATTAACAATCCAAGAAAGCAGAAGACAAATACCAACACCCAGGTGTTGGTTTGGGCCAGTGTATTTGCACTGACCTGAGCAGCAGCGTCCATCACGTCACCTTATTGTATTTATGGGAACAGGGGCTTGAACCAGAGGTTGAAGGCTCAAAGCCTCAGTGTTGAGCGTCGCGGATCATATTTCGGGCGATGACTAGCTGCTGGATCTGGGTGGTGCCTTCATAAATGCGGAACAGACGAACGTCCCGATAGAAGCGTTCGATGGCGTATTCGCTGACATAGCCGGCGCCACCATGGATTTGTACGCAGCGATCGGCGACCCGTCCGCACATTTCGGTGGAGAACATCTTGGCGCAGGAGGCTTCAGTGCTGACGTTACGTCCGTCGTCACGCTTACGTGCGGCATCCAATACCATGCAGCGACTTGCATAGATTTCAGCTTTGCTGTCGGCGAGCATGGCCTGGATGAGTTGAAACTCGGCGATCGGCTTGCCGAATTGCTTGCGCTCAATTGCGTAATGCAGCGAGTCCGCCAGCATGCGCTCGGCTGCGCCGACGCTCAGGGCGGCAATATGCAGGCGACCTTTATCCAGTACTTTCATGGCGGTTTTGAAACCCACGCCTTCAACGCCACCGATCAACTGGCTGGCTGGAACGCGGACATTTTCGAAGATGACGTCGCTGGTGTGAGCGCCTTTCTGCCCCATCTTGTGGTCACGTTTACCCAAGGAAATACCGGCCGTGTCGCGCTCGACGATGAACGCACTGATGCCACCGGAACCCTTGATGTCCGGGTTGGTGCGCGCCATCACGGTAAAGATGTCGGCGTGGGGGGCGTTGGTGATGAAACGCTTGGTGCCGTTGATGATGTAGTGATCGCCATCGCGCACGGCAGTGGTTTTCAGCGAGGCGGCATCGGAACCCGAGTCCGGTTCGGTCAGGCAGAAGGCACTGAGTAGCTCGCCCGAGGCCAGGCCTGGCAGGTACTTGAGTTTCTGCTCCTGGCTGCCGTCGAGCAGAATGCCGATGGAGCCGATACCGTTATTGGTGCCGATGTAGGAACGGAAGGCTGGGGAGGTGCGCCCCAGTTCGAAGGCGATGTTCACCTCTTCTTCCATGGTCACACCCATGCCGCCGAACTCTTCTGGGATAGTCAGCCCGAACAGCCCCATTTCTTGCAACTGGACAACGATGTCGTCCGGGATGTTGTCGGTCTCGGCAACCTCGTTCTCCCGTGGTATCAGCGCTTCGTTGACGAACTGGCGAAGGGAATCCAACAGTATCTGAAGGGTTTCGGTATCACGGATCATGTGCGCTCCTAAGGCTCGCAAGCGAGCCGGTTTGTTAGGGCGCCGTTACTCCGTTGCGTCAGCGAGCAGCGGCGCCAATGTTGTTGACCATGTTGATCAGGCGAGGCCCGATATCGTCCACGAGCTGTTCACGGGGTAGCTGAAAGCTCGGTCCACCGCAGTTGAAGGTCAGTAACCCGTACTGCGGGTGCAGCAACGGCACTGCAACGGAATTGACGTCGCGGTGCCACTCACCGATTGACAGGCAGAAGCCGTAATCGGCGAAATCCCTGAACGCTTTGTCCAGCCCCTTGCGGATGGCTGGCCATTGCTCCGATTCGCGTTGGCGAATGTGGTCGAGCAGAAACTCTCGCTCGGTTTCCGGCATCGCAGCAAGGCACGCTCGACCCACTGAACTCTGTGCCAGCGGCAAGTAGCTGCCTGTTTGGCGCCGCATGGTCATGTTGCCCTGACCCTGAACCACATCCAGGTAGACCATTTGAAGACGATCACGGGCGGCCATGGCGACGGCAGCCTGAGCGTGGTTTGCCAATTCCTCCATCAAGGGATGAGCCACCGTGCGAATCGCCAGATTCGACAACATGGCGTAACCGAAACCTAATACACCTACGTCCAGCTGGTACTTGCCTGAATGCACTTCACGTTTCAGGCAGCCCAGCCGCATCAGCGTATTGGTCAGACGCGTCACCGTCGGTTTGGGCAGACCAGTCATTCGCGCCAGGTCCTGATTGCCGAGCACGTTGTCACGCGGCGTGAAACACCTCATCAGCTCAAGTCCACGCGCCAGAGCTGTCACGAACTGGCCACTGCTTTCCTCTTCGTTCATCCCGGTTGCTGGATCGAGCATGCCCATTCTCAGCAAGCCAATGTCATCTGTTCCGCTCATCTTGTCCGCTGCGGAAGGGTCGGTCGTATTGCGTCGCATGTTAGAGCCTCGATTCTGAGAAAGGCAAGATAATAAAATACAGTTTCGTCTAGCGAAATTATATTCTCTATTTCAATAAAATAAAAATCACATTTAAAAATAACTTAAGTGACTGATATATAACGTTAAAAATAAATTTTATTGATTGCTTGTTTACAGAACTTTGAGATCGTACCTATGATAACTCACTATTTCGGTATTTAGTTTCGTATAGCGAAACACAAATTGAGGGAAGAGTATGAGCTCCCAGCACGCGCCAGTCGTGACCCTGGAAATCCGCGACGATGCCGTCGCAGTCGTGCGTATCTCGCGTCCCGATGCGAAGAACGCACTCAATAGCGCGGTCCGCGAGCAATTGGCCAAGCACTTTCGTGCACTGGCCGACGATGCTCGGGTGCGCGCTATCGTCCTGACCGGCGGCGAGCAGTGCTTCGTAGCCGGTGCCGACATCCGCGAGTTCGCCGACGCCAGCCCCATTGAGATGTACCGTCGACATACCGAATACCTGTGGGAGGCCATTGGTCGTTGCCCGAAACCGGTGATCGCAGCGGTGAATGGCTTTGCCCTGGGTGGCGGGTGTGAGCTGGCGATGCATTGCGACATCATCGTTGCAGGGGAGTCGGCGCGCTTCGGTCAACCGGAGGTCAAGTTGGGCCTGATGCCCGGAGCTGGGGGGACCCAGCGCCTCATTCGCGCGGTCGGCAAGTTCCAGGCGATGCGTATCGCACTGACGGGCTGCCTGGTCGCGGCCCCCGAAGCGCTTGCCATGGGCATGGTCAGCGAGGTGGTGAGTGACGAGCGTACCGTGCCGCGTGCACTTGAGCTGGCGGCTGAAATAGCCGCCTTGCCGCCATTGGCTGTGGCGCAGATCAAGGAAGTGATGCTGATGGGGGCTGACTTGCCCCTGGACAGCGCATTGGCGTTGGAGCGCAAGGCGTTTCAGTTGCTGTTCGACTCGAGGGACCAGAAAGAGGGTGCCAGTGCCTTCCTGGAAAAACGTAAAGCCACCTTCTCGGGGAATTGATTCATGACACGCGAGATCAACCATATGGCTGTTGTTGGTGCTGGCATCATGGGCACCGGTATTGCCCAGATTGCGGCCCAGGCAGGTATTCAGGTCAAGTTGTTCGACAACCGCGAAGGCGCCGCCCAAGCCGCTCGCGAGACGCTGAAGCAGACACTGGACAAGCTCGTGAGCAAGGGCAAGGTCCTTGGCACCGACGCACAGGCCACGCTTGATCGTCTGCAGGTAGCGACCTCGCTGACCGAGCTTAAGGACGTCGACTTGGTGGTCGAAGCCATTATTGAACGCCTGGATGCCAAGCAGGCATTGCTCGCACAGCTTGAAGCGGTCGTCGGCGACGATTGCATTCTGGCAACCAATACCTCGTCGCTGTCCGTGACCAGTATCGCTCGAGAATGTCGGCACCCCGAACGTGTCGCGGGGTTCCATTTCTTCAATCCGGTGCCGCTGATGAAAGTGGTGGAAGTCATCGACGGCCTGGCCGGTGACCCACACGTGGGTGATCGCTTGCAGGCGTTGGCGGCGCGCATGGGCCACCGCGGTATTCGGGCCAAGGATACGCCCGGTTTCATCATCAACCACGCGGGTCGCGCCTATAGCACCGAAGCCCTGCAAATTCTCAAAGAGGGCGTGGCCGAGCCCGCTGAAATCGACCGCATCCTGCGCGAGGGCTTGGGTTTCCGCATGGGGCCACTGGAGCTATTCGACCTTACGGCTCTGGATGTCTCGCACCCGGTGATCGAGTCGATCTATAACCAGTTTTACCAGGAGCCGCGTTATCGCCCGGCGGCGCTGACTCGGCAGATGCTAGACGCCGGGTATGTCGGCCGTAAAGTGGGACGCGGGTTCTACCGGTACACCAACGGGCAGATGATCGATCCGCCGTCGGCGCAGCCAGTGCCGGTAGTGGAGACTGTACCGCCGGTATGGCTCGGTACCGAGAACGAGGAGGATCGTGCCACCTTGAATGCGCTGCTGGAAGCGTTGGGTGCACAAGTGGAACAGGGTGTCACACCGAGCAGCGAGGCGCTTTGTCTGCTCGCGCCCTACGGCCTGGATGCCACCGCTGCCGCTGGCCGGTTCGCCACCGACCCGGCACGCACCGTGTGTATCGACCCGCTGCTCGACCCTCGCCGCTATCGCACGCTGATGCCGACACCGGCGACCCGAGTCGATATGCGCGATGCAGCTCATGCTTTGCTGGCCCGCGACGGAGTCGGCGTCAGCGTGATCAATGACAGCGTTGGTTTCGTCGCCCAGCGCGTGCTGGCAATGATCGTCAACCTGGCCGGCGACATCGTCCAACAACGCATCGCCAGTGTCGACGACCTGGATGAAGGTGTGCGTCGTGGGCTGGGTTACCCCCAAGGGCCGCTGGCCTGGGGCGATAGTCTCGGAGCAAAACACTTGCTGACCATTCTCGAGCGTATGACCGAGCTGACAGGGGATCCTCGTTATCGTCCGGGCCCCTGGCTGCGCCGCCGAGCGGCCCTGGGCCTATCACTGCGCCACATTGAACCGACGCTCAACTGACCTTTGATATTCAGGAGTTTTCCATGCTCGACGCCTATATCTTCGCAGGGCTGCGTACCCCCTTCGGCCGCCACGGCGGGGCACTTGCACCGGTACGTCCGGACGATCTCGCTGCTCACGTTATCCGCGAACTGCTCGCCCGCCATGCCATTCCCGGTGATGCCATCGAGGATGTGATTCTCGGCAACACCAACCAGGCGGGAGAGGACAGCCGTAACATCGCTCGCCATGTTGCGCTGCTTGCCGGACTGCCGGTGACGGTACCTGGGCAGACGGTCAATCGCCTTTGCGCCAGTGGCCTGGCGGCGGTGATCGACGCGGCACGTGCGGTCACCTGCGGGGAAGGTGATCTGTTCGTCGCTGGGGGCGTGGAAAGCATGTCCCGCGCACCATTCGTCATGGCCAAGGCTGAGGCGGCCTTCAGTCGCGAACTGACGGTGTTCGACAGCACCATAGGCGCCCGCTTTCCCAACCCGAAAATCATCGCTGAGTTTGGCAACGACAACATGCCGCAGACCGGTGACAACGTGGCCCACGAGTATGGCATCGACCGCGAGCAAGCGGACCTTTTTGCCGCAGGTTCCCAGGCCCGATACGAAGCAGCGCGATTGTCCGGTTTCTTCGCGGACGAATTGCTCGCGGTGAGCGTACCCACCGGTCGTAAGACACCGCCCAATGTCGTAGAACAGGACGAACACCCCCGTCCGCAATCTGATCTGGCGGCCTTGGCGCGGCTCAAGCCCCTGTGCGAGGGCGGTCTGGTCACTGCTGGCAACGCATCGGGCGTCAACGACGGGGCTGCTGCGCTGCTGATCGGTTCCAAGGCTGCCGGCGAACGTCATGGCCTGGTACCAATGGTCCGCATTCTATCTGCCGCTGCTGTGGGCGTTGAGCCTCGCATCATGGGCGTCGGCCCGGTCGAGGCGATTCATAAAGCCTTGGCGCGCGCCGGCTTGAGCCTGGCGGATATGAACATCATCGAGATCAACGAGGCGTTCGCGAGCCAGGTTCTGGGCTGCCTCAAGGGGCTCGGCCTTGCTTTCGACGATCCTCGCGTGAACCCTAATGGCGGCGCCATCGCGGTCGGGCATCCGCTGGGGGCCTCGGGTGCGCGATTGGCGCTGAGCACCGCACGGGCGTTGCAGCTAAGCGGCAAACGCTACGCGGTGGTCAGTCTGTGTATCGGCGTCGGCCAAGGGCTGGCGATGGTTATCGAGCGCGTATGAGCGCGGCAAGCAAAGGTGAAATGAAATGGGTGCTCTGACTGGATACCGCGTGCTCGACTTGAGCCGTGTGCTGGCCGGTCCCTGGTGTGGCCAGACTTTGGCTGACCTGGGGGCCGAAGTGATCAAGATCGAACGGCCTGGTGCGGGCGATGATACCCGTGGCTGGGGTCCGCCATGGATGAGTGATGAGAACGAAGAGCCTACGCTGGAAGCCTCTTATTACCAGTCCACCAACCGCGGCAAGCTGTCGGTGGCCCTCAACTTGGCCACGCCCGAAGGTCAGGAAATGGTGCGTGCTTTGGCCGCCAGCTGTGACGTACTGATCGAAAACTACAAGGCCGGCTCACTGGCCAAATACGGGCTGGACTATTCAAGCTTATCCAAAATCAACCCGCGTCTGGTCTACTGCTCCGTAACCGGTTTCGGTCAGACCGGCCCGCGCGCTGCTGAGCCAGGCTACGACTTCATCATCCAGGGCATCGGCGGGCTGATGAGTATCACTGGCGAACGCGATGATTTACCGGGGGGCGGTCCGCAGAAAGTTGGCGTGGCGTTCTCTGACCTGATGACAGGGCTTTACTCCACCGTCGCCATTCAGGCCGCATTGCTCAGTCGCGAAAAAACCGGCTTGGGTCAGCACGTCGACATGGCTCTGCTTGACGTGCAGGTAGCGACACTGTGCAACCAGAGCCAGAACTACCTGGCCTCAGGGAAGCCACCGGGGCGTTATGGTAATGCTCACGCCAATATCGTTCCTTATCAGGTGTTCCGTGCCAGCGATCGCGATTTCATCATCGCCTGCGGAAATGATAGCCAGTTCATCTCCCTGTGCGACGCCATCGGTCTCTCGGAGTTGCCCCGAGACCCGCGTTTTGCCCGCAACGCTGACCGGGTGACCAATCGCGAGGAGATCATCAGGCTTCTGTCGCAACATTTCCTCGGCGATTGTGCTGATGAGTGGGTGCAACGAATTCACCCGCAGGGCGTGCCAGTAGGTGCGATAAACAGCATCGCCCAGGCACTTGACGAGCCGCAGGTGAAAGCACGCGACATGCTGGTGAATATTCCTCACCCATTGAATCCAGACTTTGTCACGGTTGGTAGCCCCATTAAGTTGTCGGGCACGCCGGTGGAATACCTGCGTCCCGCGCCGATGCTGGGTGAGCACACGGACGAAGTTCTCAAGCGTCAATTGGGCCTGGATGATGTACGCCTGGCCGAATTGAAGGCTCAAGGTGTGATCGAGCAGCTTGGCGACCGCTGAACATAAGCACCCCGAGCACGATCAGGTGCTGTCGGGGCAATTTTTCTAAATGGAGCCTGCCATGAAAGTCCTCGTTGCCATCAAGCGCGTGGTCGACTACAACGTCAAGGTTCGCGTCAAAGCGGACAACTCCGGCGTCGATCTCGCTAACGTCAAAATGTCGATGAACCCCTTCTGCGAAATCGCTGTAGAAGAAGCCGTCCGCCTGAAAGAAAAAGGCGTTGCGACCGAGATCGTCGTCGTGTCCATTGGCCCGACCACCGCTCAGGAACAACTGCGTACCGCGTTGGCTCTGGGTGCTGATCGCGCCATCCTTGTTGAATGCGCCGACGAGCTGAACTCCCTGGCCGTGGCCAAGTTGCTCAAGGCTGTGGTCGACAAAGAACAACCGCAGTTGGTGATCCTGGGTAAACAGGCCATCGACAGCGACAACAACCAGACCGGCCAGATGCTGGCTGCACTGAGCGGCTACGCCCAGGGCACCTTCGCCTCTAAAGTCGAAGTGTCTGGCGATAAAGTCAGCGTCACGCGTGAAGTCGATGCGGGCCTGCAGACTGTGTCCCTGACCCTGCCGGCTATCGTGACTACAGACCTGCGTCTGAACGAGCCACGCTACGCCTCCTTGCCAAACATCATGAAAGCCAAGAAGAAGCCTCTTGAAGTGCTGACGCCTGAAGCTTTGGGCGTTTCTACCGCCTCCACGACCAAAACCCTGAAAGTTGAAGCGCCGCCTACCCGCAGCGCAGGCATCAAGGTCAAGTCGGTGGCTGAACTGGTCGAGAAACTGAAAAACGAAGCGAAGGTGCTTTGAGTTAAGGAGCCTTAAATGACTATCTTGGTTATTGCTGAACATGAAAATGGTGTTGTTGCCCCGGCAACCCTGAACACCGTGGCTGCCGCTGTAAAAATCGGTGGTGATATTCACGTACTGGTGGCCGGTGCCAACGTTGGTGCAGTCGCCGAAGCAGCAGCGAAAATCGCTGGTGTCTCGAAAGTGCTGGTTGCCGACAATGCGGCCTATGCCCATCAGTTGCCGGAAAATGTTGCGCCGCTGATCGTGCTCCTTGTTCAAGAGCAGGGGGGCAAGACCTATAGCCACATCCTGGCTGCGGCCACTTCCAACGGTAAAAACATTCTGCCACGCGTTGCTGCGCAGCTGGATGTCGATCAGATCTCCGAGATCATCGCCGTTGAAAGTGCTGACACCTTCAAGCGTCCGATCTATGCCGGTAACGCCATTGCGACGGTCCAGTCTTCGGCTGCCGTCAAAGTGATCACCGTGCGTGCCACCGGTTTTGATCCGGTTGCTGCTGAAGGCGGTTCCGCTTCGGTCGAAGCAGTTTCGGCTGCTCACGATGCTGGCAAGTCCACCTTCGTTAGCGAAGAACTGGCCAAGTCGGATCGTCCAGAGCTGACCGCAGCCAAAATCGTCGTTTCCGGCGGTCGTGGCATGCAGAACGGCGAGAACTTCAAACACCTGTACGCCTTGGCCGACAAGCTGGGCGCTGCTGTGGGTGCTTCGCGCGCTGCAGTTGACGCAGGTTTCGTACCCAACGATATGCAGGTCGGTCAGACTGGCAAAATCGTTGCGCCACAGCTGTACATTGCCGTCGGTATTTCCGGCGCGATCCAGCATTTGGCCGGTATGAAAGACTCCAAAGTGATCGTAGCGATCAACAAGGACGAAGACGCGCCGATCTTCCAGGTGGCTGATTATGGCCTGGTGGCGGACTTGTTCGAGGCGGTGCCGGAACTGCAACAGTTGATCTGAACACTGAAACGATGAGGCCAGGCGCTATGTTCGTAGCGCCTGGTGGATGGTCAGTTGTAGGAACCTTTGCCTGGCATTTTGATCCCGTGCAGGTTGACCTTGCGGTACAGCGTTGCACGGGAGATCCCCAGCTCCTGAGCGGCCAACAGAGGCTTCCAGCGATTGCGCACCAGCGTATCAATCAAGGCTTGGCGTTCTGGACTCCCAGAGACAGTGTCCAAACCTTTCGCAGGTGCACTCACGCTCAGTGTCACCGGAAGATCCTCCACCCCAATCACCTGGCTTTTGCATACAGCGCAGGCGTAGCGCAGCACGTGGTGCAATTGCCGCATATTGCCGGGCCAGTTGTAATTCAACAGCATTTCCAGTGCCGCTTCGCTTAACTCCAAACGCTCCCCCGAGCGTGCGCATTCTTCTTCCAGCAGTCTAGTGATCAGCACCAGCTTGTCCTTACGCTCGCGCAGCGGCGGGATATCGAAGCACGCGCCGCTCAAGCGGAAAAACAGGTCCTCGCGGAAGTGCCCGGTTTCAACCAGAGTGGCGATATCGCGGTGGCTGGCACAGATGATCTGGATGTCGATCGACTGCGGTCGTGCACCGCCCAATGGCGCTACCTCGCCCTCGCTCAACACCCTCAGCAGGCGCGTTTGCAAGGAGAGAGGCATATCGCCGATTTCATCCAGGAACAGTGTGCCGCCATCAGCCTGCTGCAGCAGGCCGCGCATGCCTTTGCTGGAGGCGCCAGTGAACGCGCCGGCTGCATAGCCGAACAGTTCGCTCTCAATCAGACTCTCGGGTATTGCCGCGCAGTTGATTGCAACGAAGGCTTTGTCGTGTCGCTTACTGGCGGCGTGCAGTTGCAGAGCAAAGTGCTCTTTACCGGCTCCGGTCTCACCATGAATCAGCACCGGCAGCCCGCGATCCTTGACGCGCACCGCCAGCTCCAGTGCTTGTGCAACCTTAGGGTCGAGTGCTGACGCCAGGTTGCTGGCCACGGGCGCGCTGATCGGCCTGCGCGGTACCCTGAGGCGCACATGCAGACCCATCGACGGCAAGTAGTGGATGCTGTCATCACCGGCGGCCGGTAGCCGCGCTGATGCGAAGGCTTCGTCGATATGAGTGGGGATCCGGCCACAGCGCTGCAACAGCAGGCGTCGCGCGGCGGGGTTGAGCGCTTCGATGCAGCCATCACGGTCCCAGGCGAACAGGCACTGAGGCTGGCTGTCGACGTAGCCGGGCAGGGGATGGGCCCGTAACACCCACAGGTCCTGGGTGCTGTACATGAAGTAGGCATTTTCAAGGTCGCTGGCACTTTGGATAACCATCTGCCGAATCAGATGCTGGCTGCGCCGGTCATCCGGAGCGCGCACCGAAGAGACGTCCAATACCGCCAGGATCTCGCCATTGGGTGAAAATATCGGTGCCGCCGAGCAGGTATTGCCGATGAACGCCGCGCGGAAATGATCATGCTTGTGCACGGTGACCGGCAGTTTGTCGATCAACACAGCGCTGACAGCTGTCGTACCTTCTTCCTTTTCCGACCAGCAGGTGCCGACGTCCATGCCGGAACGGCGGTACTCGCCGCGCAGGGTCGATTCGATCCGGTAGTCGACGGTGCAACCCAGCGTATCGGTGAGCATCACACAGTAATCGGCGTCTCGTACGCGGCTGTGCAGCCGCGACATTTCATCACCGGCCAAATGCAGGAAATCGTCGACACGCTGGCGGTGTTCATTGATTTGGTGAGCCTCCAGAACCCTGGGGCCCTGCAATGACCCAGGGTCGAGTTTGTAATGCTGTATCGAGCGTCGCCAGGAATCGAGGATGATATTCGGCACCGGCAAGGTCGGGGCATTTCCAGCCGTGCGTAACACGCGATTCACATGTTCGACATGAACCTTAGACAAACCAGAGGACATGGTACCTCCGAAGATTGGATCTTATTTTTCTGTGAGGCTCATTAAAGGCGCGATGGCCGTCCCCTTCAAGCTGAATCGGTCAGCCGGTCCCGGTGAGACATAACATCTCAGCATTCGCAGGGGGACGTGAGGAAGGAGAGCCATTATGTCTTGGGCCAGCCGCCTTTTACACACCTTGATTTAACCACGTAACCCCTCTGTTCCGGTCTTTGTAGCCCGATGAGCCGATCTTGGCACTCGACTTGCTCTGTCTGTCTCAGCGGGCCGCATGAGACGGCTGTATTTCAACAACAAGAATGAACAGAGGTACCCCATGAGCCAATTCAAAGCTGTCGATTTCTCCCTGGAAGGCAAAGTTGCCCTAGTCACCGGCGCCGGTCGTGGTATTGGCCAAGGCATTGCGCTGAGCCTGGCCCAGGCGGGCGCTGACGTGGTACTCGCCGACTACGACTTGAACATCGCTGAGGAGGCCGCCGCCAACGTTCGCGCCCTGGGTCGTCGAGCTGTCGCCCTGCAAGTTGATGTCAGCAAGGCCGAGAGCGTCGTAAGTATGATTGAGCAGGTCAAACAGGCATTTGGCCGTCTCGATGTGGCAGTCAACAACGCCGGTGTGGTCAGCCTCGGCAGGGTCGATGAATTACCGGTCAGCGAATGGGACCGGATCATGAACATCAATGCTCGTGGTGTATTCCTGTGCTGTCAGGCTGAACTCAAGCTGATGCGCGAACACAACTTCGGGCGAATTATCAACCTGGCCTCGATTGCTGGCAAAGTTGGTTTCCCGGACCTGTCCCATTACAGCGCTTCCAAATTTGCAGTGATCGGCTTTACCAACGCCTTTGCCAAGGAAGTTGCCCGCGAAGGCATCACGGTCAACGCGCTTTGCCCAGGGGTAGTCGGTACCGGCATGTGGCGTGGTGATGAAGGGCTTTCTGCACGCTGGGCCCTACCTGGGGAAACGGAAGTACAGTCCTGGGAGCGGCACCAGTCCAGCCTCCTGCCCCAAGGCGAGGCGCAAACGGTAGAAGACATGGGCCAACTGGCGGTTTACCTGGCCTGTGCACCCCATGTCACCGGACAGGCGATCGCCGTCGATGGCGGCTTCTCACTCTAGTTGAGCGAGTGGGAATCTACTCACCCGTTCAACCCCAATTTTGATGACCACTTTCCCTGGACGCTTAGTCAAGGGAAACGGATGCGGCTTGCTTACAGCCTTCAAAAACGCGCTGCCGTTAGTGAAGTCTGCGGGCGCAATGACTGAAACAGGAGAACATAATGACAACTACAGTTCTGGCCAAACGTTCCGTTGGCACCGACATCATTAACTACGACGCCCTTGTGATTGGCGCGGGCTTTGGCGGCATTTACATGCTCAAGAAGTTGCGCGATGAACTCGGTTTGAAAGTTCGCGCCTTTGATAAGGCGGGCGGTATCGGCGGCACTTGGTTTTGGAATCGATACCCGGGTGCGTTATCCGACAGTGAGTCTTTTGTCTATTGCTTCTCCTGGGATCGAGAGCTGTGCCAGGAGTGGGATATCACCACGCGCTATCTGACCCAACCGCAAATCTTGTCCTACCTGAACCACGCAGTTGATCGACATGACCTGCGCCGGGATATCCAACTGGAGACCGCAATCACCTCTGCTGTGTTCGACGAGCAAAGCAGTCGCTGGCTGGTCACCACCGATGACGGGCATCAATACAGCGCCAAGTATCTCGTCACAGCGCTGGGCCTGCTTTCAGCGACTAACGTTCCGAAGATCAATGGCCTCGATCAATTCAAGGGCCATATGTACCACACGGCCAACTGGCCTGCCGATGCTGTGCTGGAGGGCAAGCGGGTGGGCGTCATTGGTACCGGCTCGACCGGTTGCCAGGTCATCACGGCCATCGCGCCAACGGTCGACCACTTGACTGTGTTCCAACGTTCCGCGCAATACACAGTACCGGTGGGTAACGGCCCACTCAGCCGCGAATATGTCGATGACATCAAGCGCAACTACGACACCATCTGGAAAGAAGTGCGCTCCTCGCGGTTGGCGTTCGGTTTCCAGGAAAGCGATATTCCAACCATGAGTGTCGAGGCTGCCGAGCGAAAAGCCATATTTCAGCGCGCCTGGGAAGGTGGTGGCGGTTTTCGCTACATGTTCCAGACCTTTAATGACATCGCAACCAGCGAAGAAGCGAACCTCGCCGCCCAGGACTTTGTACGGGAAAAAATTGCCGAAATCGTCAATGACCCAGAAACCGCACGCAAGTTGATGCCCCGCGACCTTTACGCAAAACGGCCGCTGTGTGACAGCGGCTACTACGCCACTTTCAACCGGGACAACGTGTCGCTGGTCGACGTTAAGGCCAACCCCATCGAGGAGATCACCGCCAAGGGCATTCGCACCGCGGACGGTGTGGAGCACGAGCTGGATGTACTCGTATTCGCCACCGGCTTCGATGCCGTGGACGGCAACTACAAGCGTATTGATATTCGCGGGCGCGACAATGTCTCGATAAACGATCACTGGGCCGACGGACCCTCCAGCTATATGTCGGTCGCCACCGCCAACTTCCCCAATATGTTCATGATCCTCGGTCCCAACGGTCCTTTCACCAACCTGCCGCCCACCATTGAAACCGAGGTTGAGTGGGTGTCCGAGCTGATTACCTTCATGGAAGAAAACGAGTTGGCATGCGTGGAACCCGATCCGCAAAGCGAACATGAATGGGGCGTGACCTGCCAGGAAATCGCCGATCAGACGCTGTTCGCCAAGACCGACTCGTGGATCTTCGGCGCCAATATCCCCGGCAAGAGCAACAAGGTTTACTTCTACATGGGCGGCTTGGGGGCATTCAGCGAACAACTGACGGCGGTAAAAAACGATGAATACCGCGGCTTCAAGTTCAAGGCCGTGAGTGTAGCGGACAAGCAAACGCAAAAAGCACTGCACTGATCGACAACCGCGCGACCGGAAAAAACGGTTGCACTCGCCTGCTGCACCAGTGGCCAGGCGAGTGTTGAACGGGCGCAATTGCGCCGTACAAAGGAGAACCTGCAGTGATATTGAACAACCCTAAGCTCTTGCGCCAACAAGCCTATATCGATGGTGAATGGCTGGCTGCCGACGATGACACTACTATTACTGTGGTCAACCCTTCGACCCATGTCACCATCGGCCAGGTTCCTCGCATGGGTAAGGCCGAGACCCGTCGTGCCATTGAGGCCGCTGAGCGCGCGCTGCCCGCCTGGCGTGAGCTATCGGCGAAGGAACGCGCCAACCTGTTGCGCCGCTGGTACAACCTGATCATCGAGAACCAGCACGATCTGGCCCACATCATGACCCTGGAACAGGGCAAGCCATTGCCCGAAGCGTTGGGAGAGATCACTTTCGGCGCTTCCTACATCGAGTGGTATGCGGAGGAGGCCAAGCGTGTTTACGGCGATCTGATCCCGGGTGCCGTGGACAAGCGTCTGCTGGTCATCAAGCAACCCGTGGGTGTTTGCGCAGCCATCACCCCATGGAACTTCCCCAGCGCGATGATCACCCGCAAAGCCGGGCCCGCGTTGGCAGCCGGTTGCACCATGGTCATTAAGCCTGCCTCTCAAACTCCATTTTCGGCATTGGCGTTGGTCTACCTGGCCGAGCAGGCGGGCATTCCAAAAGGTGTACTGTCAGTGGTGACCGGCGCGGCAGCGGAGATTGCCGGAGAGCTCACAAGCAACCCGGCCGTGCGCAAGATTTCTTTTACCGGCTCCACCGAAATCGGTCGCCAGATCATGGAAAGGTGCGCGCACGACATCAAGAAAGTCTCTCTGGAGTTGGGGGGGAATGCACCTTTCATTGTGTTTGAAGATGCCGATCTCGATGCTGCGGTGGAGGGCGCGCTGGCCTCCAAATTCCGTAACGCCGGGCAAACGTGCGTCTGCGCTAACCGCCTGTACGTCCACGACAAGGTGTACGACACCTTCGTCGACAAACTCGCCTCCGCGGTGGGTGCGCTGAAGATTGGCGACGGCTTAGCCGAGGGGGTCACCCTGGGTCCGCTGATCGACGGCAAGGCCGTTGCCAAGGTGCGCGAGCATATCGAAGACGCGCTGGACAAGGGCGCGAAGGTCATCACGGGTGGCGCGGTCCATACCCTAGGCGGCAACTTCTTCGAACCCACCATCCTGGTCGATGTGCCTGACCATGCTCGGGTATCCAAGGAAGAAACCTTCGGCCCGCTGGCGCCGGTCTTTCGCTTCTTCGATGACGCTGAGGTCATCGCCAAAGCCAACGACACCGAGTTCGGCTTGGCGGCATATTTCTATACCGCGAACCTGGGCAGGGTGTTCCGCGTTGGTGAGGCCCTTGAGTACGGCATTGTTGGGGTTAACACCGGAATCATCAGCTCAGAGGCGGCGCCCTTTGGCGGTATCAAGGCATCCGGTGTCGGCCGGGAAGGTTCCAAGTACGGACTCGAGGACTATCTCGAAATCAAGTACCTGTGCCTGGCAGGCATCTAACCTGCGCCAGATCCGCCGCTGTCTGTTTTTCAATTGATCGCTTTCTTCGTGACCGCAACGGCATTGCCCTGCGGTCCAGTTAACGCTGTGTCGTAAAACATAAAAACAAGGATAAATCGACATGTACATCTCTTGGAAACTGCCGTTGGGGCTCGGGCTCCTTTCGTGCATTGCTTTACCCGTATCCGCCGCTGACCCTTCATCGCAGTGGGGGTCGGGAGACTGGGGAGGCGTACGCAGTGATTTGTTGGAGCAGGGCGTGGACGTCATCGTCGGGTACACCGGTGAAGCGGCCACCAATGTCCATGGCGGTTACAACCATGACCGCACCGCACGCTACACGGCACAGTGGGCACTTGGAACGCACCTGGATTTACAGAAACTGCTGGGCTGGAATGACGCAGAGTTCCAGTTGTTGGTGACCGAGCGTAACGGCAACAACCTCTCTAACGATCGGGTCGCTGATCCACGTACGGGCCAGCTCAGTTCTGTTCAGGAAGTGTGGGGCCGGGGGCAAACCTGGCGCCTGACCCATATGTGGTATCGACAAAAGTTTTTCGACGGCGCACTGGACCTCAAGCTGGGGCGCCTGGGGGTCAACGAAGACTTCAACAGTTTCCCTTGTGACTTCCAGAGCCTGTCGTTCTGCAGTGCGCCCATCGGCAACGTCGCCGGTGATGTCTGGTACAGCGGTCCTGTCAGCCAGTGGGGAGGGCGGGTTCGTTACAACATCGATGAACAGTGGGCGGTGCAGATCGGGGTGTACGAGCAAAACCCTTCGAACCTGGAGACAGACAACGGCTTTAAACTCAGCAGCAGCGGTACCAAAGGCGCACTGGTGCCAGTAGAGGTTATCTGGAAACCGACGCTGGGTAGCGAAGCTCTGCCGGGTGAATACCGCTTGGGCTACTACCACAGCAGCGCCAGCGCCAATGATGTGTATGTCGATGTTAACGGCGAGCCGCAAGGGTTGACCGGCCAGGCGCCCAAATCCCGCAGCAGCAAACATGGCGCGTGGATCATGGGCCAACAGCAACTCACCTCCCATCAAGGCGATGCGTCACGTGGGTTGAGTGTTTTTGCCAGCGTGACCGTCCACGACAAGGCCACCAGCAGCATTGAGAGTTTCCAGAACATCGGCGCGGTCTACAAAGGCCCGTTCGATGCCCGGCCAAAGGATGACATCGGCCTGGGTGTCGCTCGGCTACTGGTCAACGATGCCGTGACCAACCGCCAGCGCCAGATCGATGAAAGCACGGGCATTGACGACTACGACAACCCGCAATACGTCCCCATTCAGCACAGCGAATACGACATTGAGCTCAACTATGGCGTTCATGTCACCGACTGGCTGACCGTGCGCCCGAACGTGCAGTACGTCCGTCACCCCGGCGGCGTTTACGAAGTGGATAACGCCTTGGTCGCAGGCGTGAAGCTCCAGGCGAGTTTCTAAGCGTTTGACTCATTAGCCCGCCTGCTAACGCGGCGTTTTTATACGCAATTGAACATTGTAGCGTCGGTGTCAGAGCAGTAAGTACTTGCTGTCTAATGTCCCCGTAACGATTGAGAAGGAAAACTAAAATGAGTAAATCCCAGGGAAAAGTTGCTTTTGTTACCGGTGCAGGTCAAGGGATCGGTGAGGCCATTGCTTTGCGATTGGCGTCAGATGGTTTTGCGGTGGCCTGTGCTGATATGAATATTGAAACCGCAAGTCACGTTGCTGAAAGAATCAGAAAAAAGGGTGGGAGAGCCTTGGCGATAAAAGTTGATGTGGCCGATCGCGATGATGTCTTCAACGCTGTGCAGGAAGCGGTGGATGGCCTGGGCGATCTGCATGTTGTCATCAATAATGCGGGTATTGCGCCTATTGCTCCAATTGAATCTATTACGCCAGAGATCTATAGGAGAACCTTTGATATCAATGTGGGTGGTGTTTTATGGGGTATACAGGCCGCTGTAAAGGCGTTCAAAACGCTAGGGCACGGAGGCAAAATCATCAGTGCTTCCTCGCAGGCAGGTCATGTCGGAAATCCAGACCTGGCTGTTTATGGTGGGACTAAATTTGCAGTGCGTGGCATCACCCAAACGGCGGCCAGGGAGTTGGCCCACCTCGGCATTACGGTGAATGCATATTGCCCTGGCATTGTGAATACACCCATGATGCGCAAGGTTGCCCAAGAGGTGGCGGACAATGCTAATCAAAGCGTTGAATGGGGGATGGAGCAATTTGCCCAGCATATTGCGTTAAAGAGACTTTCTCAGCCAGAGGATGTTGCTGGCTGTGTTTCATTCTTGTCCGGCCCTGATTCTGACTATATGACAGGCCAGGCTGTCATTATTGATGGTGGAATGGTCTTTAATTAAGTCTTAACTAGCCGCTGTGCACTGCCGAAGAAAAACAAGCCCCGGGCAGGCGTCGCCAATCACTCAAGCTGATCGACGACGCCGTGTCCTGGTCTGAAGCGTTGACGGTGGGCTGACGGTTTCCAGTGTCACTTGGACTGAGCAATCAGTCGCCAGCCGTTGCCCAAGATAAAGGCCTTATAACATCGCGTCTGACGTGAACCGTTACGATTGCCCCAAACGCAAACTGCCGACGCGCTGGGGTTCCCAGAGCGTCGGCAGGCTTTGAGCCTGCAGTGACTTACGCTTTGTTGGATGCTTTTGCCGCCACGGCGCCGTTGCCCAGCAGCGCGACGACCAGTGCTGTCGCAGACAGGTAACGGGCATTGATCAGTGGGCCCGCGTCAACCTTGCGTGGTGTGCGTTTTGATGGGGTCAGTTTATAGGCTATGAATTTGAGATAAATAAGGAAAAATATGATTAACCGATCCACCTAGCGAGACAATGATGGGCGGAGCGTTGGAGATGCAGGTCGGGTCCGGACGGGCAAGGTCTGATTCAGCACTTATCCAGAAAGCCTTGCAGGTTGGTGGCGGATTTTTCCGGATTCTTCAACGCTAGGAAGTGGTCGCCCTGTTCGGCCCTCATCCATGTCGGCATTTATTGGCGTTGATCGCAGGCTGCGTACAGGATCACGGCGACGCAGAGTGCCAAGACCAGCGCAGAAAACAGCATCGCGGTGGATAGTCCAGCGGAAAAATCAGTTTTATCCGAATGGGCGATCATCGTGCCGAAGACGGCGACGCCGATCACGCCGCCCAGTTGCCGGGCGGAGGCCATCAGTCCGGAGGCGATTCCAGCGTCGTGCTGTGTAACCGAGGACAGCATCGAGTTGGTAATGGACGGTACCGACATTGCACTGCCAATACCCACCAGCATCAGCGCACCATTGAGCAGCCAGAGCGAGGTGTTGGAAGTGATTTGCGAAAGCGCGATGAACCCGACGATCTGAACCGTGAAACCCGTCGTGATAATACGAGTGGCACTGAACCGTTTGGCGAACCTTGACGAGAGCATCGTTGAAAGTGTCAGCACCGCCGTCAGTGGGATAAACGACAACCCCGTTTTGAACGCGTCGTAGTGCAGGAATGTTTGAAAGTAAATGCTGAAGACAAAGACCGTTCCATAAAAGGTCAGATTGATCGCAGCTCCTGCGAGCGCCATGCTCCCCAATACTTTGTTTTTTGCCAGGTGAGCGGGCAGCATCGGATGTTTTACCCGACGTTCAATCAGAATAAATGCCACCGCACAAATCACGGCAATTGCCATCGCGGTGAGTGTTTCGCTTACCCAACCTTTTGCACTGGATTCAGTTAAGCCATAGGTCAGTGATGCCAGGCAAATCGCAACACTGATTTGCCCTGGAGTATCGACGTGCTTATCAACCCGAGGAGAGGCGGGGGCGTAGCGCAGGATCAGCCCGATAGCCAGCAGGCCGATAGGAATATTCAGCAGAAATACGCTTCGCCAGCCGAAGTACTCGATCATCAGGCCACCGATCACGGGACCGGCCGCCAGTGCTATACCCCCACAGGCGCCCCAAAGCGCAACAGCGGCACGACGTGCATCGGGGTCATGAAATGACACCCGGATCAGGGTGAGTGATGTCGGTATCAGGAAGGCCGCGCCAATGCCCTGAACGACGCGCATGGTGATCAGCATGGTCATGCTGTCCGCGAGAGCACAGCCAACGGAGGCGAGGGTAAAGATAGCGAAACCCGCGGCAAAGACGGATTTTGCCCCCCATTTGTCGCCCCACGCGCCTCCCAGGATAAGCAAGGCAGAAAAAGGCAGCGCATAGCTGTTAATGAGCCACTGCAGGCCTGTGAGGTCGGTGCCGAACGCACTCTTAAGGGCACCAAGGCCGACGTTCACGACGCTGACATCTAGTTGAACGACAAGAAACCCCAAACAGGCAGCGGTCAGAATCGCGCGTAACGAAGAGGGTGATTTGAATAGAGAGGTCACTGCTTCACAGCCCCAGGCATGTCGTGGTTGCGAGTCGATCAGCCACCGCCAGCGAAGTCAGGGCGTGCCTGGCTATCGCTGGCAGCATTCGCTTACACGAACTGCAGAACGTCTTTAACGGCTTTACGCGGCTTTTGCGGCCAGTTGGCCGAGCCAGGATAGCCAACGGTGATCAACATCACTGGAATCTCAGTCGCGGAGAGACCAAATACCTGCGCCACTGCCGACTGGTCGAAGCCGATCATGGGCGTCGAAACAAGGCCTTGGCCATTGGCGGCAAGCATCAGAGTCATGGCGGCCAGCGATCCTGAGCGGATCGCTTCGTCGCGTTGTAACTGCGGGTTTTCCTGGTACATGCCTTGAGCGGCGCCCACCCACATATCGTAGATCGCCTGGTCAATGATGCCGGCATCCAGCGTCGGCTTCAGGGCTGAAGGCAGAGTTTCATGAGGATTGAGGGTGCCACAGACAATAAAGGTCACGGCTGCATCCATGACCTTCTGTTGACCGTAGGCCAATGGCAGCAACCGCGCCTTTGCTTCGGTGCTGCGGACTGCCAGGAACTTCCAGTTTTGAAGGTTGAAGGCGGAAGGGGCATGCGTAGCCAGATCAATCAGCTCGGCGATCTGTTGATCCGTCAACTGACGTTCAGTGTCGTAGCTGTTGGCGGAAATTCGGGACTTAATGACTTCAGCAATACCGGACATGGTGATCTCTGTGTGGGAAAGGGGATGCGCGCAGTCCCGGTTGTTGTCGTCGAGCCTGCGCTTTCAATGAACTTAGCGGCTGAAGCCGTCGAATGGGGTCATGTACACCGCCCCGAACGGGTCCAGGCGTTTGCGGACTTCGGCATTCGGTGTGCCATAGACCACCAGACTGGCAACGCTGCACAGTTCGAGGAACCGCTTGCCGAAAGGCGCAAAGGTGGTGTCTACGTGGCTGACGACGGCATCGGCGTTATAGCGTTCAAGGATGTGAACGGTGCTGTTGTCTTCGTTGACGCTGTATTCGTAAACCAGCGTGTCAGGCTCGGTGCTGGTGGCTGCCACGATGTTCGCGATCAGCGCCTTGAACTCTGGAAGTTCTTCGGGTTTCACAGCGAGGGAGAACAGGCAGGAGATATGTGGGTGCATGGATAGCTCTTCCGTCAGAGGCTTCATAAGAAGCCTGTTGAGGATGCATCGCTGGCCAAGCCGATGCATTCGGTGCTGATGGGGGGTCAGGATTTCTCGGGGGCGTCCCCGAACAGTTTGCCGGCGCCCGCCCAGTCCGAAGCCGCAACGTCTTCAAAAATGACGTAGATATAGCTGGCATCGGTACCGGTGTGTTTAACGATGCTTTCGGTGATGTCTGCGGCAACAGCGGCTTTTTGCGCGTGTTCTTTACCTTCGAACCAGCTCACACGTACGACGGGCATGATGGTGTCCTCTTGGGGCATTGATCTGGAGAGAGGTGCGCGATGTGTCATCACGATCTGCACCGTTATCTTTCTAGAACCCATCCTACTGTTGAACTTGCTAGCGATAAATGGCCTGAAACTATAATCTTGGTAGACTAAAATTCTACAATCGGCGAGCCGGCATGGTACCTATCGATTCGTTTCAGGGCGTCATCACATTCGTAGTGGCTGCGCGCTCGACCAGCTTCACCCAGGCCGCTGAGCGCCTGGGCCTGTCAAAATCCGCCGTAGGCAAAGCCATTGCGCGTCTGGAAGAGCGCTTGGGTACCCAGCTGTTTCATCGCACCACTCGCCGGATTTCCCTGACCGCGGACGGTGAGGCCTATTTCGTGGCGTGCTCTACAGCCCTTGAGGAAATTGGTGCCGCAGAGAGCGGATTGGGGCCCGGCGGTGGTGAGCCTTCTGGACGACTGCGAGTAGACGTCCCTGTGGCATTCGGTCGTCGTGTCATCGCCCCGTTGCTGTTTGAGATCGCCAACAAGTACCCGGCTTTGCAACTGAACTTGACGTTTTCCGACCACCTGGTTGATCCCTTCGAGGAGGGGATCGATTTGTTGGTCCGCTTCGGAGAACTGCAGGACACCAGCGGTCTGGTGGCGCGGCGGTTGACCCGACAATGCTGGGCCATTTGTGCCGCCCCCGACTACCTGACGCGCTTTGGTGTTCCGCAGACCCTGGAAGATCTGAGTAATCACCGTTGCATTGTCGGACATCGACGCGGCCAGCCGCTGTCGTGGCGGGTCATGCAGGCGGGGCAGACCGTACGTTACGCGCCACCCTCGACCCATCAGATTGGCGACGGGGAAGCCATGATTCTCGCAGCAGTCGCCGGCACGGGGTTGTGCCAGATGCCGCGCAGCCTGTTCCAGGAGGATATCGAAGCGGGCAGGCTGGTGGAGGTTCTGCAAGCGTATGAGCCGGAAGCTGTCGATGTGCATGCTGTCTGGCCAAAGGTGTCCCATCTGCGGCCGAAGGTGAGGTACGTGGTCGATGAACTGGTCAAGCTGTGTGAGCATTGGCAGTGATGCAGGCTGACGTTATGTGAATGTCCATCGTTGGATGAGCACAGCTGCATAGGCAGCCTTCATGACTCAATCGCTGAACAGATCAAACATCAGCTGCCGGAACCATTTGTTGGCCGGGTCCCGATTGTATTTACCGTGCCAGAACAAGTTGATCGCGATCTCGGGAAGCGGCAATGGCAGAGGCAGGGTCGTTAACCCAAATGGGCCCGTGCAGCTGTTGGCGAAACGCTCGGGCACCGTGGCGATCAGGTCTGTGTTCTGCAGGATATGGCCGACAGCGACAAAGTGCGGAACCTCCAGTCGAATGTCTCGTAGCAGACCAGCTTGCTGCATATGCGTATCGATATCTCCATGCCCGGTGCTGGCGGCAATGATCCTGACATGCCCGAACTCGCAAAAACGCTCCCGTGTCATGGGTTGTTCAGTGAGCGGGTGGCCCTTGCGGCATAAGCACACGTAGCGATGGTGAAACAGGCGTCTCTGGTAGAAGCCCGCTTGCAGATCCGGCAGCAGTCCCACGGCCAGATCCACCTCGCCATTGGCCATATTCTCGGAAAGATCGGCATTGCTGCGCAATGTGCTGACCGATATTCCGGGGGCCTGTTTGAGTAGGGCGTCGATCAACCGTGGCACAAAGTAAATCTCCCCGATGTCGGTCATTGCCACGACAAAGCGCTTCTGGCTGGTCGCCGGATCGAACTCGTCATGGCGATTGATAGCACCGTGCAGGAGGCTGATCGCCTGAGACACCGGTTCGGCCAGTTGAGCGGCATAGGGTGTCGGCTGCATCCCCTGATGGGTGCGCACAAACAGCTCGTCGTTAAACGTGGTCCGCAGACGTTTGAGCGCATTGCTGACGGCGGGTTGAGTCAGCCCAAGGTTCTCGGCCGCAGCTGAAACACTTCGATCCACCAGCACCTGGTGAAAGATTACCAGCAGATTCAGATCCAGTTCACGCAGGTTCATCGCGACTTTTCTCGGCTTGGAGGCGGCTCATGAAGGGTAATGCGTATTCAGGTTGGTGATAGTGTGTATGGAGCTTGGGGTATTTATCAATGGTTTGTGAATAGTCATGATCGGGCTATTCCAAAAACAACACATAAGGTTTTCCCCCATGAGTAGCCCTCATTCTGTCTTGCAAGTAGGCATTGTCGGCGGCGGTATCGCTGGCGTTGCCTTGGCACTTGATCTTTGCCGTCATCAGCATCTGGAAGTGAAATTATTTGAATCTGCTCCTGCCTTCGGCGAGGTCGGCGCAGGCGTGTCCTTTGGTGCGAACGCCGTCCGGGCCATCGAAGGGCTGGGCATAGGCAAACCCTACGAACTCATCGCTGACCGCACCCCGCAACCCTGGCAAGACATCTGGTTTGAATGGCGTCGTGGCGTCGATGCCGGTTATCTCGGTGCCAGCGTTGCCCAAGGCGTCGGTCAGTCCTCCGTTCACCGCGCAGATTTCCTCGACGCCCTAGCCACGCAATTGCCAGAGGGTATCGCCTTCTTCGGCAAGCGTGCGGTTGGCGTCCATGAGACGGGGGACAGGGTCAGCGTTCAGTTCACTGATGGCACGGACTATCAGTGCGACCTTTTGATCGCAGCCGACGGTATCAAATCCTCGATTCGCGACTATGTACTTCAGGGACTGGGGCAGCCTTTGGTCGCGCCCCGATTCAGCGGGACCTGCGCCTACCGTGGAATGATCGACAGTGAGCAACTGCGCGCCGCCTATCGCGCTGCGGGTGTTGATGAACACCTGATCAACGTCCCGCAAATGTACCTTGGGCTCGACGCACACATTCTCACTTTCCCGGTCAAGCGGGGCCGATTGATCAACGTGGTTGCATTCGTTTCTGATCGCACTGACCCCAACCCGGTATGGCCGCAAGACATACCTTGGGTCAAAAGCACCAGCCAGGCCCAGATGCTGGAAGCCTTCTCTGAGTGGGGTGATGCCGTTCGCGTACTGCTCGAGTGCATCCCCGCGCCTACCCTCTGGGCACTTCACGAACTGGAGGAGCTTGCAGGCTATACCCATGGCCGCGTAGCGCTGATCGGTGACGCTGCCCACGCCATGCTCCCCCATCAGGGGGCCGGGGCGGGGCAGGGGCTGGAAGATGCCTGGCTGCTCGCGCGTCTTCTGGGGGACCCTCGGGTGCTTCAAAGTGACGCCCAAGGCGTGCTTGAGGTGTACGACGCTATCCGCAGACCGCGCGCCTGCCGTGTTCAGCGAACGTCCTGGGAAGCTGGCGAACTCTACGAGTTTCGAGACCGTCAGGTCGAAGATCAAGAACCCCTTCTGTCGACAACCCTGGCCAGTCGTTTCGACTGGCTGTGGAACCACGACATGCAATCGGACCTGGCAGAGGCTCGCACCCGACTCGGGTGGGCAGAGACCATTTGATTGCGTTCCTGCAATGCGCCAGTTCGCAGGGGCTGGTGCGGTATACCCACAACAATAAAAATGGATTGATTGGTGAGGTGCACTTCATCGATGACGAAGCCATGGCCGCTGCCCACGAAGTGCCAGGACGTTTTGCACAAATGACATTTGATTTTCAACTGCGCCCGGCAGCTAACCGTGGGGCAGAACAACGGAGCAACCGCCCGCGTGCTCTTCAAGAAGCGTAAGTCAAAGCGGCATACCCAGAAAAACTTATTCAAGAGGATAAAGGCATGTCCACAAGCGATCTCACAGCCATCGAAGTAACCGTCGCCGTGTTGCGTGAAGCAGGTGGCAAGCTCCATCTTGAGCGCGCAAAGCTGGCCGCCCCGCGTGCCGACGAGGTCCGCGTGCGTGTCGTGGCTACAGGTGTTTGCCACACCGATATGGTCGTTCGTGATCAGCTCTTTCCTACGCCGTTGCCAATCATCTTGGGCCACGAAGGTGCGGGCGTGGTTGAGGCGGTGGGCGCTGCGGTAACAACCATTGTTCCTGGCGATCATGTGGTCATGACTTACATGTCCTGCGGCTTGTGCCTGCCCTGCGAGACCGGGCATCCCGCACATTGTTCCCATATGCATCCGCTGAACTTCGGTGGCGGGCGCCTCGACGGCAGTACTTCCACCTGCAGTTGCGAAACCGATGCCCCGATACATGACCATTTTTTTGGCCAGTCTTCCTTTTCGACCTACGTCATTGCGAACGAGCGCAATGTCGTGAAAGTGCCCAAGCATGCACCGCTCGAATTGCTGGGCCCGCTGGGGTGTGGCATTCAGACGGGCGCAGGTTCGGTACTCAAGGCTCTGCAGGTAGAGGCGGGAGCCAGCTTCGCCGCCTTCGGTGCTGGCGCGGTAGGCTTGGCTGCGGTGATGGCGGCCAAGATTGCTGGCGCGACCACCATTATTGCCGTCGACGTCACGCCGAGTCGCTTGAGCCTTGCGCTTGAAGTGGGTGCCACCCACGTGATCAACGGCAGGGAAGAAGACCCGGTTCAGCGCATTCGCGAGATCACTGGCGGCGGGGTGAACTACAGCCTGGAATGCTCGGGCCGCGCAGAAGTATTGCGTCAGGCCATCGACGCCCTCACAACGCTGGGGACGTGCGGGATTGTAGGGGCGACCAAGATGGGTACTGAGGTCGCGTTCAACATCAACGACGTCATGATCCCCGGCAAGCGGATCATGGGCATTGTCCAGGGCGACGTGGTCGCCAACGCCTTCATTCCCACCCTCGTCGAACTGCACCTGCAAGGTCGCTTCCCGTTTGACAAACTGTGCCGGTTCTACGCGTTTGACCAGGTCAACGAAGCGATGGCCGACAGCGTAAGCGGTATCACGATCAAGCCGATTCTACGCATGCCGGCTGCGGCCGACCTGGCGTGATTGTTCAGGCTCATTAAAGGAACCCAAGATGAATGTTCAGCTCGTAATCGACAATATCCCGCAAGATGCCTCGGACGGTAAGACCTACCAGCGTGTTGACCCTGTCAGCGGCAAGGTTGTCACTACCGGCGCCGCCTGCAGCGTCGAAGACGCCCGGCGTGTTGCGGCCTCTTCGCAGCAGGCGTTCAAAACATGGTCGAAGGTCGGTCCTACCGAACGTCGTCGTCTGTTGCTGGCGGCAGCCGATGTACTGGAAAGCAAGATGGACCTTTTCTGCAGTGTCATGGCAGAAGAGATCGGTGCTTCCCAGTTATGGTCGCAGTTCAATGTGGGGGCTTCGGCCAACCTGCTCCGTGAAGCCGCCGCACTCACGACGCAAATCAAGGGTGAAACCCTTGCCACCGACAACCCCGGCACTTTATCGGTAACCCTGCGCCAGCCCGCCGGTACGGTATTGAGCATCGCGCCCTGGAACGGCCCGGTCATCCTTGGCGCCCGATCCATCGCCTACCCATTGGCGTGTGGCAACACCGTTATTTTCAAAGGTTCGGAAAATAGCCCGCGCACCCATGAGTTGCTGGCGCAGGCCTTCTATGAAGCGGGCTTTCCGCCCGGCGTGTTGAACTTCATCATCTCTGCGCCCGAAGATGCCGGTGCTGTGACGGAAGTGTTGATTGCCCACGATACGGTTCGCCGGGTGAACTTCACCGGTTCGACCAAAGTTGGCCGGATGATTGCCCAGACCAGTGCGAAACACCTCAAGCGCTGCCTGTTGGAACTGGGCGGCAAGGCGCCGTTTATTGTGCTCGATGATGCCGACCTGGATGGCGCAGTCAATGCCGCAGTGTTTGGTGCCTTTCTGTACCAGGGGCAAATTTGCATGTCGACCGAACGGTTCGTTGTCGATGAAGCCGTGGCAGACGTGTTCGTTGCGAAGTTTGCGCAGCGTATCCGCGGTCTTGAGCAAGGTAGCCCGGTGACCAACCCGGCCAGCGTAGTAGGTCCGATGATTTCCCAGGGCTCCGTGCGGCGCATCAACCAGTTGCTTGACGACGCCATCGGCAAGGGCGCGACTATTGTTGTCGGCGGGCTGGCGGAGCAGGCGCAAATGGCGCCGACTCTGGTGGACCGAGTGTCCTCGGCGATGGACATCTACGATGAAGAAACCTTCGGCCCGGTCACCACGGTGGTCCGAGTCAAAGGCGCCGAGCAGGCTCTGGAAGTCGCCAACGACACCGCGTTCGGCCTGTCATCGGCGATTTTTAGCCGCAATGTCAGCCTCGCACTGGACCTCGCCAGCCGGTTGGACGCGGGTTGCGTGCACATCAACGGGGCCACCGTGCAAAACGAGCCTCAGGCACCTTATGGCGGCATGAAGAACAGTGGCTACGGCCGGTTCGACGGCAGCGCTGTTATCGAAGAGTTCACCGAAGTGAAGTGGGTCACGGTCGAGCCCTCCGACCAACCTTATCCGTTCTGACGCCAGGGCACTGAGACCGGCTCTGCGGAGCCGGTTACCGGTATTCCTTGCTTCACGACGACGCCCTTAGGTTGCGACAAGCGGGAGCATTTGCCATTAGCGCCTCGATAAAGTACAGCAGTCCGTTTAGCTGGTTCGTTACCGCGAAGTGGCAGAAGGAGAGCGATGTCCGTAATCACCCGGAAGGGGAGGCTTACGGGATCAAGCTCACATTTGCCTTTAGATTTGCTTCTATAGCCTGAAGGGCTGGCACTTCACTTTAGCAAAGGCTCTATCAGGGTGTGCAGGCATTACCCCCGTGATTGATTGGGGGAGTAATGCCCGGTGCGCGCAGATGGGTATCGTCGGCCGTACTGCCCGCGCCTTGGCATTGGGCAACTGATTCCGACGCTTGGCATGGGGACAAGGCCGCAGATTTCACTTGAAAGTCTTTTGCAGCATGGAAATGATCAGTGCAATGGCGGCTACTACGATGACAGCCCAGAAGTATTCCATGCTTGCGACCAGGGTTGATTGTTGGTGCAAGGATTGTGCAAGCGTCGACACTGAAATCTGACTGGCTGGGCCCGCGCCTACTGCAGGGGCGAGTGCTTGAGTCAGCATCTGAGTCTGTTCCAGATAGAGCGGATCGCCTGAGCTGAAATGCCCATTGAGGTTGTTGTATTGCAGGGTGGTCCGCCATTGCAGAAACAGGGTGGCAACGGTGGTGCCGAGTGCCATGGCAATCTGCCCCAGCATACTTTTGATCTGATAGGCATGGGCGAACAGCGTGTCATGGTGTGTCACATCACGAAATGTCTGCATGGCCGCCGTGGCGAGCACCAGCATCACGAAGCACCCGTTAAGCACCAGCGCAGGCAAGATGTTTGACCACATATTGGCGTCGGGTGTCAGGGATGACAACAGCATGCCAAAACTGATCAGGGCAACGAATCCGGCCACGAAGAACTTCTTGGGCGCCGGGTACTTTGGAATGACGATGGCCATGACGATCCATGTCAATAGCGCGCCGGCCAGGCCAAAGGCCTGGAACGTACCGATGGTGTCCCAGGAGTACCCCAGCGCCGTTTGCAGGAAATAAGGCAAGATATAGTTGTTGCTGCCCAGCACAATGTAGGTGAAGCAGAACAACGCAACCCCAAGGATGTAGCGCGACTGCATCAAGTCTCTGACCTTGAGGAAAGGCGCCTCTTTACCGTGTTCGGCGTGGAAGAAGATATACACGCCCAGCGCGGCCAGCAGCGCGAAGGCGAGGAGGATGAACGTCTCGTTGTAAAAGTCGTAGTAGGAGCGCTGGAGCACATACAGCAGGAAGAAAGTGCTGACGGATAACAACAGGATGTTCGCCGGGCTGGAGGGCGTCTGGTCATCTTCATGAATCGGTGTGTTGGGTAAAAAACGTGTGCAGAGTACGGCCGCCGCCGACGCACCGGCGATCAGTAGCCAGAAGATCGCGTGCCATGTGTCCTCGACTACCACCAGTGATGAAAGAAAGGGCGCCGCTGCCGTACCGCTGGCCAGCCCCGTGGCGAATACTTTTACCCCGACGAATCGCCCGGGACCCGGCGGGAGCAGATTGACCATCAGGCGCGCGGAGGTCATGAACGAGGCGCCTCCCAGCGCCATGACCACGCGGCCGGCGGTGAAGGTGGTCAGGTCACTGCTGACGCCGCACACGAACGCACCCAACACGTAAATGCTGATGGAGCCTAGCATGTAGTTGCGCCAGCCGAGCCGTTCCACCAGCCAGCGCTGTTTTGAGATGACCACCACCGCGATACACGCATAGAGCGCTGCAACCAGGGTGAACTCTTCAGGGCTGGCGTCGATCTCACCGCGGATGGGGGCGGAGGCAAAGGCGATCATGCCGGCCTGCAGATACTCCAATGCGCACAGCAGCCCTACGGTGATCAACAAGGCGGCGTTTTTCCGGTACATGAAATACCCCGTCAAGGTTTCAGATGCTTGGCATATTGGCCACGGTCATCGTTGGCGCTGATCACTTGCTCCACGACGTCATTGGCGTCCTTGAGCTCATTTTCAAAGACGTTGGTGCTGTAGGCCGGTTGCGCGGGCGTCTTTTTATTGAGCACCTGGCCACTGGTGTCGGTGGTATCTACGGACACGTGCATGGAGAGTCCGAGGCGCAGCGGGTTGGCGGCGATTTCCTCGGGTTGCAGGGCGATTCGCACCGGCACGCGCTGGGTCACCTTGATCCAGTTACCTGTGGCGTTCTGGGCGGGCATCAAGGAAAACGCACTGCCGGTACCGACATCCAGGCCCACGATGGCGCCGTGAAAAACCACTTTTCGGCCGTAGGCATCGGCACGCAGCACCACGGGTTGGCCGATCCGCAAATCCTGGATCTGCGACTCTTTGAAGTTAGCGTTCACCCACACTTGATCAAGCGGAACCACCGACATCAGCGCCACGCCCGGATTGATGCGCTGGCCAACTTGCACGCTGCGTTTGGTGATCAGGCCGGTAACCGGCGAGTAGATTTGCGTGCGATGCAGGGAAATAAAGGCATCGCGTAAATTGGCCGCGGCCACCAGCACGTCGGGATGGGTGCGCAGCGTTGTATTGTCGACCATCGCCAAGCGAACGGCCAGTGCATGCTGGGTGCCGTCGAGGCCTGCGAGGGCGTTTTTGAGGACTTCCTCGGCATGGCTGATCTCTTCGCGGGAAACAGCGCCGCTGGCGGCAAGTTGACTGCGCCGGCGGACGTCGTCCTGGGCCTTGCGCACGTCGTTCTGTCGTTGGCTGACCTCAGCTTCCAGTTGCTGCACCTGGTAATACTGGGTCCGCGCCTGACGCACGGCGCGGGCCAGGTTGGATTGGGTGCGTTGGTACTGGATCTCGGCATCAACGGCGTTGAGCGTGATCAGAGGCGCATGGGCATCGACATGGTCGGTGTTATCGCCGCTGATCACCGTCACGGTGCCGCTGACTTGGGACGTCACCTGAACGATGTTGCCGTCCACATAGGCATCGTCGGTAGATTCGGTACCAAGTCCCAACAGGTACCAGATCCCCAAGGTTGCCATTAACAGCGCAATGCCCAGGATCAGCAGTAACTGGGGACGATAGGAAGCTTTGGGTTGAGCGAGATCGACGGGGGAGGGTGTTTGGGTGGTCATGATTTATCAGCTACGGTTGGGAGTGCAGGGGCGGTGGTGGGGAACTCGGGGCGGTAGCCGCCGCCCAGCGCCCGGCTCAAGTTGGCTTGCAGAGAAAGCGCTCGGGACTGCAACGTGACCAGTTGACGTTTCTGGGTCAGTGTCGCGTTCTCGGTGGCCAGCACTTGCAGGTACGTGGCCAGCCCCGCGCCATAGCGCAGGTTGACCAGATCGGACGCGGCCTGGGCGGTGTTGACCGCTTCGAGTTGTTGGGCCAGTCGCTCTTTTAACCAACGCAGCGAAGACAGTTGATCGGCGATGTCACGTAGCGCGTCGATCACGGTCTGGTTGTAGTTTTCAACGGCCAGGTCGTAAGCCGCATCCTGAGCATCCAAATTGCCGCGCAAGCGTCCACCCTCGAAGATGGGCAGGCTGATCGCCGGCGAAAAGCCCAAAATTCTGCTGCTGTGGTCGTTGAAAGTGTCGAACGCGAGGCTTTGCAGGCCAATAAAGGACGTGAGGTTCACGTTTGGGTAAAACCGGGCTTTGGCCACATCAATCTCATGCCCCGATGCCTCTACGCGCCAGCGTTGAGCGATCACGTCGGGACGGTGTCCGATCAGCTCGGCAGGAATATGGCTGGGTAGCGCGATGGTGTTGCTTGCCTGAATGTGGGGGCGGGCAATCGAGCGTCCACGGTCAGGTCCCTTGCCCAGTAAAGAGGCGAGCTTGTTCTGGTTCAGCTCAATTGCTTCCTTGAGGCCAGCAATATTGGCCCGGCTGGCGGGAAGCGAGGCTTGGGATTGCTTGATATCAATTTGCGTGCCCAATTCGGCGGTAAAACGTTGCTGCGTCAGCTTTTCAATGTGGACTTGCTGGTCGAGTAACGCTTGAGCAACGTCAAGTTGCTCATAAGTGTCCTGCAAGGCGATATAGGTTTGCACGATGGATGACGATAGCATCAGCGCAGCCGCATGGCTGTCGACCTCAAGCGCATTTCGACGTCCCACGGCGGCTTCAACGGCCGAACGATTTTTACCCCAGAAATCCAGTTCGTACCCGACATTCAGCGTCGCCTGGTCGACATTTTGCCAGGTGCCTTTCACGGGCGCAGGCGTGGTGCCGTTAGCACTGAAGCGTTCGCGGGTGGTACTTGCCGCTGCGTCAACACGTGGCAACAGCGAGGCACTTTCGATGGCCTCCAAGGCGCCGGCCTGGTGCACACGAGCGGCGGCGGAGCGCAGTGTTGGACTGTCTGCGAGCGCCTCTTCGACCAAGGTGTTGAGCTGCGCATCGTTGAAGCTGGTCCACCAGGTTTCGGTTGGCCAAGCGGCAGGCGATAACGTGATGCCACTATTGGCCAGGGTTTCACTGGCATCCCCGGGTGAGAGCATTTTGGACTGGGGCTTCAAGTCGCTGAAAGAGCAACCGGCAAGCAGGATCAGCACGACAGCGGCTGACGCTTGGGCGGCAAAGGGGCGTCTGGATCGTACGTCCGTAAACTCCTCATTTTTTCGACTGTTCATGAACGGTATTCTCTGGCGTAAAGACTGACGGGCAGCAATGAAAAGGTGACGGGTTATGAGCGCGATGAAGCTAATAAACACTGTCAGTGTCGTTATGGGCAAAAAAATGTTCAGGTACCCAACCAACTATCGAACTCTCAAGCCCTTGACGATCACAGCGACCGAATTGTCGATGTCATCAAGATTTTCCAGGTTCGCGGTGACCAGATGCAGCCAGGACATGCCTGTGAGCATCGAGACGGCAACCTCCACCGCAGGACCGTCGATAATTTCCCCTGCGCTCACTGCTCTGGCGAATATCTTGCGCAAAGTACGTTCGCGGCGCGGTAGAAATTCTTCTCGGAATTCCGCAATGGCCTTTGAATCCAGCTGAATTTCAATGAAAAAACTGCGAAGGGTTTCCCCGGCGCTTGACGACCGCCACCAACTCCAAAGCGAGCGCAAATGCTCGATCAAATCCTGTTCCAGATTCCCGGTGTCGGGGGAGGTGACGAAAGTTAACGCTGCGCGCTCGTAAACATCCCTCAACAAAGCGCCTTTGCTGCGCCACCACCGATAGATGGTCGGCTTGCTTGACCCGGCGCGCTCGACAAGTGCATCCATGGTAAACGCCCGATATCCTTGCTCTTCAAGAATAGCTGCGGCCGCTTCAAGGATTGCCTCGGTGCTTCGCGGGCTGCGCACCGCGCCAATCGAGGATCGGCTGCGCGGTTTGGCAGACGTGGACTTGGGGGTCTTTTGGGTCATGGGCTTTACGATGCTCGAAATCGGTTGTTCAGTGCCTTGTGGATTCTATAGAAACTGTCAGTGTTTATACAATAGCGTTTTTTCAGGGACAGCGTAATTAGCTGATGGTCTGGGGGGCTGCTTGCCGACGATGAGTTGAAAGCTTGCAGGCATTGCTGTCTATGGGAACCGTCTGAACGTCAGGCAGATACGCGGGACGACCGCAGCGTTGGTTTTCATCAATGCATGAAGCCAATATTGCTGTGTGCCCCCTCGCATCACGATCAGTTGTCCATGGTGTAGTCGGTATTCATCCCCCATGCCGAGACGGCAAAAGTCGTGACTACCGGCGTATGGCTTGGCAACGGGGCAGGTCTTGTTGGCGGGGTTGAGCGACGAAAAGCGGTTGCCATCGACCTGCGCCCCAATATTCACAGGCGAAATAGGCTGTATATCGGTTGCTGCATTTACTGATACTGCAGCTCCCGTCCATGATCAGTCTTATCCAAAAATAATACCTATCGAATAGGATTAATATGAGTCACAAACGAGCTTTGCGCATAGGCATCATTGGTGGCGGTATTTCCGGCGTTGCCCTGGCCCTGGATATCAGTCGTCACCCTCACCTTAACGTCCAACTCTTCGAATCGGCGCCTGCTTTTGGCGAAGTCGGTGCCGGTGTTTCATTCGGCGCAAATGCGGTACGCGCGCTTGAGGGCCTGGGGCTTGGCGAACCCTATCAAAATATTTCCGACCGGTCTCCCGAGCCTTGGCAAGACGTCTGGTTCGAATGGCGCCGCGCTACCGATGCGGGCTACTTGGGTGCGAGCAAGGCGCCTGGGGTCGGGCAGTCCTCGGTGCATAGAGCCGACTTCCTCGACGCTCTGGCCAGCCGCCTTCCAGAGGGCATCGCTCATTTCAACAAGCGTGCGGCGAAAGTCGAGCAACAAGGGGATGAGGCGCGCGTGCAGTTCGCCGATGGCACCTATTACACCTGCGACCTGCTGATCGCTGCCGATGGCATCAAATCGGCCTTGCGCAACCATGTGCTAGGCGGTATTGGCGCCCCTCCAGCAGTACCGCGTTACAGTGGAACGGTGGCCTACCGCGGGATGATCGACAGCCAGTACCTGCGTGAAGCCTACCGCGCTGAAGGTATCGACGAGCATTTGGCTGTCGTACCTCAAATGTACTTGGGGCTTGATGGCCACATCCTGACCTTTCCAGTCAAGCAGGGTCGAGTCATCAATGTGGTTGCGTTCATCACGGATCGCAGTTGCCCGGATCCTGTTTGGCCTCAGGATACGCCTTGGGTACGTAACGCCACCCAGGATGAAATGCTGGCTGGGTTCATCGGTTGGGGAGATGCGGCCCGCGTGCTACTCGAGTGCATTCCAACGCCTACCTGTTGGGCACTGCACGATATTGATGAACTACCTGGCTATGTGCATGGCCGTGTAGCGCTGATTGGCGATGCCGCGCACGCCATGTTGCCGCATCAAGGGGCAGGGGCAGGACAGGGCTTGGAGGACGCTTACTTTTTGGCACGTTTGCTGGGCGACCCGAGACTCAATGCCAGCAATATTGGGGCTCTGCTCGATGCGTATGACCTGCAACGTCGTCCGCGCGCCTGTCGTGTGCAACGCACCTCCCGCGAAGCCGGTGATTTGTACGAATTGCGCGACAAGGTAGCAGGCAACAACGAGCCGGTAATGCGCGCAACCCTGGAACGCCGTTTTGACTGGCTATGGAATCATGATCTGGACGCCGACGTGGCTGCGGCTCGCCAGAGCTTGGGTTGGGAAAACCTCGCCAACTTGCCTGATTAGTCCTGCGTATACGGCGACGTCTGCCGGCGTCGCTGCTCGATAATAATGACAATACGAGCTATCTCATGCGAGCGATTAGTGTACCGGCCCTGCTGGACGGGGCAAAATTTAACGGATTTCACATCCGGGTGTTGTTTTGGTGCGCGTTGGTCATAATCTTTGATGGATATGATCTGGTTATTTACGGTGTGGTTTTACCTACGTTGATGACGGAGTGGGGGTTGACTGCTCTGCAGGCAGGCATGCTAGGAAGCTGCGCATTGGTAGGGATGATGGTAGGTGCGCTTTTCTTTGGCCCGTTGTCCGACCGCATTGGGCGACGTAAGACCATCATGATCTGCATTACCCTGTTTAGCGCTTTTACCGTAATCAACGGCTTTGCGCGCGGCCCCGAAGAATTCGCCATCTGTCGCTTCATCGCCGGCTTGGGCATTGGCGGGGTGATGCCGAACGTGGTCGCATTGATGAATGAATATGCGCCGAAGAAGCTACGCAGCACGCTGGTAGCGGTCATGTTCAGCGGCTATTCACTGGGCGGTATGCTATCTGCTGGGTTAGGCATAGTGCTGATACCTCAGTGGGGCTGGCAGGCGGTTTTTCTTGTAGCCGTATTCCCCCTGTTGCTGCTCCCCATTCTGATAAAACAGTTACCAGAATCCCTCAATTTCCTCATTCGTCGGGGTCATGAGCAAACGGCCAAGGTCATTTTGAGTAAAGCGGTACCTGAGTATTCCCCCCAGCCTCACGACTCATTACACCTTGATACGAAGGGTGTCGTTCATGTGTCGATTTCGCAGCTATTCCAAGAGGGCCGCCTTCTCAATACATTGATGCTTTGGCTGGCGTTCTTCTGCTGCCTGCTAATGGTTTATGCGTTGAGTTCATGGTTGCCCAAACTCATGAATGCAGCTGGATATGGCTTGAACTCAAGTCTCGGTTTTTTGTTGGTACTTAACTTTGGCGCCATATTTGGTGCTGTTGGTGGTGGCTGGCTAGCAGATCGGATTGGGCTAACACGGGTTTTGCTGGGGTTTTTCGTGATAGGTGCGCTTGCCCTAAGCTGTTTGGCGCTTAAATCGCCAGTGCCTGTGTTGTATCTGCTGATTGCCATCGCTGGGGCGTGCACTATTGGTACACAGATACTCGCCAATGCGTGCGCGGTTCAATACTACCCAGCTCACATACGCTCAACAGGGCTGGGGTGGGCGATGGGCATCGGGCGGGTAGGGGCGATCATAGGCCCAGTCCTGGGTGGTGCACTGCATGCCTCCGGGCTACCTAACCAAGCCAGTTTTCTTGCGTTTGCTGTACCAGGTGTGATCGGTGCTTTCGCTATTTCAGTATTTATCTGGTCGCAATCGCGTCGAACTGGGCTGCCAGAAATTGCGGGCGTATCAGATCCATTGAGATCTACCTCTGGGTGAAGGATATCGCCGGTCTTCACTTATCAAAGCGCGCGCCTGAAAGACAACTACAACAGTTAGTTATCCCAGACACTTTTGCCTTGGCATCGGTTACTACCGGCAGCGTCACGCTAATGATGAGGGGCGTCTGATTGAAAATGAATATTAGCTCTTCTTCAACTTCGCCATTGGGGTGCTATCACCTTGCTGGTGATATTGATGTTCGCCCCTGATGAGGTCAGTGGCGCGGCACTGCCGGTGATTATTGAGGCCATTACCCAATGAACGATTTAACGAAGGGCGAACCAGCGTAGGGAACATGTTTTTCAACGTGGTGTTTTCATCACCGGTGTCGTTAGGCATTGAAGAGGATGTAAATCGCCATTTTGTGTCGTTAGGCCCATCAATAATAACAAGAGCTATGACATGAATTAGCAGAGACCTCAACGTATCAACGCCCTGAAACTCTTCAAGCTTTGAGGTCAGCGCTGGCCCTTCTGGCGCCTCCTTTAGTCGGTGCCATTTTATCCGCGCAGAAAGAAGCAATGCATACCGGAAGCACCTTTAACTGAGGCGTTGTACGCGAACACATAAACACTCTAAAACTTATATTAATAATCAAGAGCCAACAGAATGAAAAACAACAAAAATGGCATCAGAAACCTGCTTATCTTCAGCCCTATTTTCATGATCAATATAGGCAGCACTCATGCCACTGAGGGGGGCGGAACGGTTTATCCAATCGGTGTCAATACTGTGCTTTCCGGGAAGCTGGCGCCGGATGGCCTTACAAGCTACGTGTATGCGTCCGAGTACCATGCGGATGAAACAAAAGATAACGACGGACACGACAAGGCAAACATCAGGGATTTTGATCTTAGAGTTAAGGCGATTACTCTCAGACTAGATTATATCTACACGGGGGTGTCGTTCTTTGGAGCGAAGGTCGCCTCTCGTATCGCAGTTCCATTGGTAGACGGTAGTGTCAGCTTTGATGTACTGACTCCCGCTGGGCGAGTTCACCGCAGTGGATCAGAGCAAGGCCTAGGTGACATCACCGTGGTACCTATCATGCTCGGCTGGAGCTCGCCACGTTACTCACAACTGATAGGTGTTGATGTTTTCACCCCTACCGGATCCTATGATAAAAACAGTTTATTCAACCCCGGTCGTAATATCTGGTCGGTCGCTCCTTGGTACGCCTTTACTGCCTATCCAGTCGAGAACGTCGAAATCAGCGCCAAAATGCTTTACTTCTTCAACCAAAAGAACAGTGCAACTGATTACGCCTCCGGCAACGAGATCAATATCGATTACAACATAGGCTATAACGTCACACCAGAATGGCAAATCGGCCTTAATGGCTATGCTTACAAGCAGGTACAAGATGATACTCAGAACGGCAAGACCGTTAGCGTGGATGGCAACCGTGGCCAGGTACTCGCCGTCGGCCCCGGCATAAAGTATCAGACCAAGGCGGTAGGCCTGACAGTGAAGTGGCAACACGAAACCTTGGTCGAAAATAGAACTAAAGGGGATCGGTTCTGGGTCCAAGCTGCCTATCATTTCTAGAACGCCAGATCCAATCTTAAACGCATGACACCCATCTGCGAAATTTTTACGGTACACCCGTCGGGCCAAAGCTCCAAGGAAATCGATATGCCCATTATTACTATCAACCTTCTAGAAGGCCGAAAGCCCGATCAGAAGGATCGTTTGATCGAGGAGGTCACAGCAGCGTGCCACCGAACCCTTGAGATCGATCCGACATCCGTGCGGATTATCCTCAACGAAATGGCACTCGAGCATTACGCCATCGGAGGGGTTTCTAAAAAGAAAGCGCAAGAGAGTTAACGGCTCTGCCTTCTCCCGGCGATGCGCGCCAAGGCGTCACATTCTCGGCGACTTGAAACAATTGCTCGCGGGCTTCGTCAAGAAGCCCGCATTTTTTAGAGTTGGTGCAACACTAGAGAAACACCTCACTCAACAGTGTCATCGATTTCCGCTTCAGATACTTCCGTCAACTCGCCTATTCGGGAAGGTGTCGCGATGTCCTATAAAGAATTCAGCATTGAATAACGCGCTATGCCATGGGCCGGTCCCGCTTCTGGCCGCAGATTTCAGTGCGCCGAGTACATGACTTAAATAAGGAACATTCTCGTGTCTAGCTTGCGAAACGTGTCCATCAATCGCCGTCTCTGGTTAATCCTGCGTAAGCGCGCCATAAAGCACACATTCCAAGCCGTCGGCTAATGCCTGACGCTGTGCTCCCGATCTCTCTCTGGAGCCAGCACCGTCATGATGCGACCCGACGCCAAAGTTGAAAAAGTGTATCTCTACCCCAAGCCGGTGGACTTTCGAAAGTCAATCGACGGCCTGGCCGCTCTGGTCGAACTGGATATCAAAGTCGCAGTGTTCGACCCTGTACTCTTCGTCTTCCTGAATCGCCCCCGTAATCGAGTGAAAATACTCTACTGGGAGCGCAACGGTTTTTGCCTCTGGCTTAAGCGCCTGGAGTCCGAACGTTTCAAAACATCGCCCGACATCACTGACGAGGCCATCGTGCTGACCGTTCAAGAACTGAACTGGTTGCTGGATGGTTTTGACCTCTGGCGCAACCGCCCACATCAAGTTTTAACCCCTCGATTCGTCGCCTGATCGGATATAATCCGGGCATGAATTTGATGCCTGATAACCTTCCTGATGATCCGGTTCTGCTCAAGCAAATGCTTGTGCAGATGCTCGGTGAGCGTCAAGTAGACAAGGGCCAGATCGTCGATCTGAAAGAGCAGATCAAGTTGTTGCGCGACCGATTATTCGGTCGCAAGTCCGAGCAAACAGTCGATCCGCAGACGCCGCAACTCGCGCTCTTTAATGAGCCCGAAAGCATCGTGATTCCGGTCAGTGAAGAGTCTGACGAAGAAGTCGTTGCCCCCACCAAACGTCGTGGCAAACGCAAACCACTGCCTGCCGACCTGCCGCGCATTGAAGTCATCCACGAGCTGCCCGAACACGAACTGACCTGTGCCTGCGGTTGCCGCAAACACACCATCGGTGAAGAAACCAGCGAACAGCTGGAGATCGTGCCGATGCAGATCCGCGTCATCAAACACATCCGCAAAATTTACGGGTGCCGTGGCTGTGAAACCGCCCCGGTCACCGCTGACAAACCGGCGCAGTTGATTGAAAAGAGCATGGCCAGCCCCAGTGTCCTCGCGATGCTGCTGACCACCAAGTATGTCGACGGACTGCCGCTGCATCGCTTCGAAACAGTACTCAGCCGCCACGGCGTGGATATCCCGCGCCAGACATTGGCGCGCTGGGTTATCCAGTGCGGCGAACACTTGCAGCCTCTGCTGAATTTAATGCGGGACCGATTGCTGGAAAGCCCCGTCGTCCACTGCGATGAAACTCGGGTGCAAGTCCTGAAAGAGCCGGGTCGAGACCCGACCAGCCAATCCTGGATGTGGGTGCAGGCCAGCGGGCCGCCGGATCGAAAAGTAGTGCTGTTTGACTACACGACCAGCCGTGCGCAGGAGGTGCCGCTGCGCCTGCTTGAAGGTTATCGGGGTTACCTGATGACCGACGATTACGCCGGCTATAACGCCTTGGGTGTGCAACCGGGCGTTACGCGACTGGCTTGCCTGGCGCACGTTCGACGCAAGTTCGTCGAAGCGCAAAAAGTGCAACCCAAGGGCAAAACTGGCCGTGCCGATATAGCCCTGACGATGATTAACAAGCTGTACGGTATCGAGCGTGAACTGAAAGACGTAAGCGATGAACAACGTTTTGTCGGTCGGCAGGAAAAGAGTTTGCCGGTCTTGGCGCAACTGAAAAGCTGGCTAGAGAAAACACATCCGCAGATTACGCCGCAGAGCGTGCTCGGCCGAGCCGTCAGTTACCTGGCCAGCAACTGGAGCAAGCTTGAGCGCTACACAGAGGCTGGCTTTTTACCCATCGACAACAACGTCGCCGAAAGAGCAGTAAAGCCGTTTGTGATAGGTCGCAAGGCATGGCTGTTCAGCGACACACCCAAGGGCGCCACCGCCAGTGCCCAGATCTACAGCCTGGTCGAAACTGCCAAAGCCAACGGCCAGGAGCCCTATACGTGGCTGCGCCACGTACTTGAACGCCTGCCACAAGCCTCGTCGGTAGAAGACTTCGAAGCCTTGCTGCCTTGGAACTGCTCGCCAGAGATGCCAAGGTAAACGTAAACCCCATCTAACGGTACGTGGGGTTTATGGGTCGCTTACAATCCTGCTGGTTTCTCTGTTGATGCTGCTGGCACTTGCTGCGCTCATGCTGCAGCGAAGTTATAGCAACCTCTACAACGCCAAGGCTCAGCAGACCCGCAATGCCGTGGAAAACACCCAGGGTGTTTTTGCCTACTTTCAGGGGTTGGAGCAGGCTGGCAAGCTGACCCATGAACAAGCCCAGGAGCAGGCTAGGGAAATGGTTCGCGGCCTGCGCTATGCCGGCCAGGAATACTTTTTCATCCTGGATCTGCGACCGGTGATGCTGATGAATCCAGTCAATCCCAAGATGGAGGGGCAGGACGTCGGCGGTCTGAAGGACAGCAAGGGTTTGATGCTTACTGCGGAAATGGTACGAATCGCCAAAGAGCAGGGCGCTGGCATGCTTGCCTACACATGGCCCAAACCAGGGTACAGCGAGCCGGTGGACAAGGTGTCGTACGTTGCGCTGTTCAAACCCTGGGGCTGGGTGCTTGTCACGGGCGTCTACATCGACGACATAAAGGCGCAGTTTCGTGATGAACTGGTGCAGACGTCTTTGCTCTGTCTGCTGATCGCCTTGTTGTTGGCCGCCGCCATCAGCCTGATCGTGCGCAGCATATCCCGTCCGCTTCAGCAGACGGTCGAGGCCATGGCCAATATCGCCAGTGGCGAAGGTGACCTTACCCGTCGGTTGCAGGTGAGTGGCCGTGACGAGCTGACCTCCCTGGCACTGCATTTCAACGCCTTCACCGACAAGCTGCGCCAGGTCATTGGAGAAATGCTCAAGGCTGCGCAATTGCTGGATCGCTCAGCCCATTCCCTGAGCGACAGTGCCAGTGCTGCCCAGCAGCAAAGTGGTCAGCAATCACAACAAATGGAGCAGGTGGCCACCGCTATCAACGAGGTCGCCTATAGCGTGCAAGATGTGGCGAAGAGCGCCGAACACGCCGCCACTGAAGTGCGTAGTGCCGAACAGCAAGCCGAACAGGGCTTGCAGAGCATCGACCGCAGCTTGACGCAGATCGATCTGTTGTCGACCACCATTGGCCAGGCGGTGAATGTGATCCAGTCACTGGATGAGGACAGTTCTCAGATAGGCGGTGTGCTGGAGGTCATTCGTGCCATCGCCGAACAGACCAACCTACTGGCGCTCAACGCTGCCATCGAAGCGGCCCGCGCCGGGGAACAGGGGCGTGGTTTTGCCGTGGTCGCCGACGAGGTACGCCTGCTGGCCCAGCGTACCCAGCAGTCGACTGCGGAAATCCAGATGATGATCGAACAACTGCAGGGTAAGTCCAGAGCTGCGGTAAGTGTGATCAACGCCAGCAGTCATGCTTCCCGGTTGACGCTGGAACAAGCCAGTCAGGCCGGCACCAGCTTGAACCAGATCGCCGGGGTGTTGCGTAATATCAGCGGCTTGGGCGCCTCCATCGCCAGCGCGACGTTGCAACAGTCCCAGGTGGTCGACGAGATCAATCACACCGTCGCCCAGACCGCTAGTCTGGCCCAGAGCAATGCTCAAGCTGCCGAAGAATCGAACTCAGCCAGCCAGCATCTGGGGCAGGTGGCCAGACAACTGAATCATCTGCTGGGACAATTTCGAGTGTAAAAAATTTCCCGACGAAAAGCATCCAGTCGCCGTGTATTACCGGGTACATGGTAGTAATTGCAATAGCCTCTAAATAACCGGCTCAACCACTGCCCGATCACTGGGACTGGCTCGTGCCTGCGCTTATGTAATTGCGCCCGGATCTCCTTGAGCGTTGCTCTCATACGCTTGCCGATGGTCACGCGCCCAACCACGAACATACCGCTCTTGGTTTGATCACAGAAATGCGTGAACCCGAGAAAGTCGAACGTTTCGGGCTTTCCTTCTCCACGCTTCTTGCGATCTTCGACCGCGAACCAGCCAAACTGCAGCAAACGTGTTTTCTCTGGGTGTAGAGTCAGGTTGAACTGAGCGAGTCGAACCTCCAAGGCATGGCGAAAACTCCATGCATCCCTTCACAGCGTTTCAGCTACTTAAACTCTGAGCCTCGAAAAAGAAGACTTGAGTTGCCGGTGGAAGTGGAGCGGATGAACCCAAGGCAAACACGCCGAAGCGTTAGACTATTACTCTAACGCTTCGGCGTATTCTTTGACGACCTCGATCACTTCGTCGTTTGCCACGCGATAGAAAACGATATGACGCTGGCTTTTGACCGTTCCATTGGTTTGTTTTGCCCGCTGACGTGAGTAGATGAGGTTCGTTTGTAGTCACTGCGGTTGCCCAGTGGTTTACGAAGCCCTCAGCGTTTTAATTTTCCCTTTGGCGCAGTGACCCTTCACTGTGTCGTGTTGACTGCTGGTTCACTCGACTCCTTTGAACATCCTTACTGCGGGGCTCCCTGTTGCGCAAGCATTGCCGTGAGCGCGGGTGTGCTGCGCGTGACGAAGCCTTGGCTTTCGCGAGTAATGAAGAACGCGGCGACCTGATGGTCGATGGCGTAGCTATAGCCCTTGTCCGGCCCCAGTACCTCCATCATCGTGGAAAGGCCATCGGCGTGCAGTGCCGAAGGTGAAACAACCGTGACCGATGCCAGGTTGTGAGCAATCGGGGCGCCGGTATGCGGGTCGAAGGTATGCGAGTAGCGTTTGCCATTTTCTTCGAAGTAGTTACGGTAGTCGCCTGAGGTGGACATGGCCAGGTTATCCAGCGCAAGGATCAGTTGCGCTACCTGCGCGTCGTCTCGGGGTGCTTCGATAGCGATTCGCCACTCGCTGCCATCGGGTTTGTGGCCTCTGGCCTTGAGCTCGCCGGTGAACTCGACCAGGTAGCTGGTGATACCCAGGCTTTCGACGAGGTGGGCGCCCCGGTCCACGGTATTGCCTGCGGCGATGGAGTTGAAATCCAGTTTGATGTCGATGTCCTTGCACAGCTGCGTGCCGTCGATCTTCAAATGGTTGTAGCCGACTTGCTGGCGGACCTGCGCGATGTCTTCGGCGCTCGGCACATGCTCCCCCTTGCCATGTGGGCCAAAGCCCCAGAGGTCCATCAGCGGCTCGACGGTAAGGTCGAAAGCGCCATCGCTTTCTTTTGACAGTCGGTCGCCGTACCGCACCAGGTCGAGCATGGTTTGAGGTAACTGCATGCAGCTTTCTGCCGGGAGGTCGTTGAAACGCGAAATCAGTGAATCGGCCCGATAGGTCGACATCTGTTCATCGACCTCTGCCAGAAGCTCTTCGACCTTGGCCTGCACCTGTTGTGGGTCGGGGCCGCCGTAACTGCGCACATACTTCACTGAGTAAGTGCTGCCCATGGTCGGGCCACCGAAACTTTCCACTTTGTCGCCACAGCCTGCCAGTAGCAGGCCCATGGCCACGACGAGTAGCCCGGGCTTGAGTTGGCGCATGTCACCTCCGAATGTCACAGTTCTGGTGTTTTAGATGGGTAACGTGGCCAAGAGCGCCGCGAGGCTGCCGTCGGCTTGCATGGCGAGCACGATATCGCTGCCGCCCACCAATTCGCCATTGACGAAAAGCTGAGGGTAGGTGGACCAGTTCGAGATTTTTGGCAACTTTTCACGAATATGCGGAGCGGCCAGTACGTTCGTGTAGGAAAACGGGTAGCCCATTTCTTTCAGAGCGGTGACTGCCGCGCGGGAAAAGCCGCACTCTGGGTTATCTGGCGTTCCTTTCATGTAAAGGATCACCGGGTTCTCGGCGAGTTGCTGGCGGATGCGGGCTTCGGTGTCGAGTACTTGCATGGTCATGTGCTCCGTGATTAGGCCGAAATGATTGATAGACGTGCTCTTTTCGAACTGGCCGAAGGCAACGTGAGCAGTGGTCGCGATTTCCAGGCTTCGTAGCCACCGTCCAGGCTATAGCAGGCGGTGAAGCCGAAGTCGGCGAACAGGGAGGCCATCTTCTGGCTGGCGTTACCCTGGTAGCAACTGATGATCAGTTGCATGTCGCGGGGCAGGTTTTTCAGCAAGCCCCGCAGGGTTGAATCACTGAGGTGGATGGCGCGCGGATCATGGCCCTGGCAATAGGCTTGCGCATCGCGCATGTCCAGCAGCATGACGTTATCTTGCCCTGCAAGCAGGGTTTGGGCTTCCTCGATGGTGATGCGTTTGACACTCATGATTCTTCTCCAAAACAGTCTTGAAAGGTTGGGCAAATGTCGCAACTGGGCGAACGGCAGACATGACCGCCTTCCTGTTCGCACAACTGTTTGTAGAAAAACTTCTTCCAGCGCATATCCAACACGTTGCGCATGGCCAGCAGCGGAAAGTTGTGTACCAAGAGCTCACGCAGGTCCAGGCGTGAAGCAAGCCCCAGGTCGCGCCACAGGTGGCTGCCACCCAAACATCCAGCGGCGACGATGCTGGCAATCCACTCTTCGTCGCCACCGCGGCCGCGACGACCCGCCAGCAGCAGGGTGCGCAATTCCTGCCATTCGTCGTTGCGCATAACCAGCAGTTCGGTGCGCAATTGCGCGCGTTCCTGAGCCAGTGGGTCGAAGTCGTTGCTGTCCGTAACCCCTTGCTCGGGCTGCGCGGGAAAGTGTTTGCGCATCAATTGAGCGTATTCATTTTCGGTCAGGCCCAGGTAAACCGGCAGGCAGTTCTGCCCGGCGCGTTGTGCCTGAACGATGCGCGCCAGCCAGATATGATTGGCGGGTTGCTGACTAGGCGTAGCGCGTTGGGCCGCCACCTGGTGGACCCGTGCGCCGGTCACGGTGCACTGCCCAGGGGCTGGCAACCCCGTTGCGAGTGTTGACCGCGACTACAGCTTTCAATCGTGGCAGGCAGCTCGACCAGCTTGCCGTTACACGGCAGCAAGGCGTTGAGCGCGACCAGATCAAAGCCCACCATGAACTGTTCACCGAAACGGATCAGCGGGCGACGTATCAGCAACGGTTGCGCCAGCATCAGCTCCAGCGCCTGCTCGCGGGTCTGGCGCTGTGGGTCCAGATCGCCATATTTGATCGCCGGTGCCGCCGTGTTGAACCACTCGGCAACCGGGCGGCTGCCGAAAAACGGCAGCAGGGTTTCCCGGGTCCAGGGTTCGTCGAGCAGGTTGCGTACCTCCACCTCCAGTCCTTTGGAACGCAGCAGTTCTTTTTGCAACCTGTTGGTGGCGCAACCGTGTTTTTCGTAGAAGACGATGCATGACATGGTCGTTTCCTCAGCGGGCCTGGATCTCAAGCATGGCTTGGGCCAGGCGCTCTGGCGGGATGCCTGTCAGCGAACCCGGCGGGTTAGCCGGGTTGCCGTCGGCCAGCAGAATGGCGCCCTCGACCGGGCAAATGCTCGCGCACTGCTGCTCGCTATAGTCACCATCGCATTCAGTGCATTTTTGCGCGCTGATCATGAACTGTGTGGTGCCTGGCTGGATTGCCTCGCTCGGGCAAACATCCATACACGCATAACAGTTGACGCAGGACTCGACAATTTTCAGGGCCATCTCGCAACTCCTCTAAGCGTTACCCGCAGACCCGTAAAGGCCGTTGGACCGCAGTTGGGGCGTTTGTGCATCCAACTGACCACTGGCGATTATTTCCTGGTAAACCGCCATAACCGCTTCCTCGATGGGTTCCATCGCATGTTCGCCGTTAGGTTTAATGCCCGCCGCTTCCAGATTGCCCCAGGGCTCGAAACCGATCTTGGAGCAGAGCACCGCTTCGCAGCCTTTCAGCGCACGGATGCTGCCAGACAAGGCCGTTTCTTTTTCGCCGCAGCTGTCGTCGCCCACACAGTACTGGTCCACCTTGCGATGCCCGATGAAACGCACCCCGGAGGGCGACGCTTCGTACACCAAAAACTCGGTGGCATGGCCATAGTGCTGGTTGATCAGGCCGCCGCCACTGGTGGCCACCGCCATCAATACGGGACGGTAATGCCGTGCGGTTTCACCCGTGGCGATAGCAGGGACTGACATGCTTGCCAATCGGGCTTTTTTCGACGCTTTCTCGTCCAGTTCTTCCTTGATCGCGGCATGGATCACGGCACGCTTGACCATGGCAGCTTCGTAGTCGATTTCCATCGCGTCGATTTTGTCGAGGGTGAATTCATCCCCGCGATCCTCGCCCAGTAGGCCGACCGCATCGGCCCGGCACTGACGGCAATGGCGCATCATATTCATGTCCCCGGCGCAGGCGTCCTGCAGGTCCTGAAGCTCTTCGGGTTCGGGGCTGCGCTGGCCCATCACGCCGTAGAAGGTGCCGTGTTCGGCCTCGGCGATCAGGGGCATGACGTTGTGCAGGAAGGCGCCTTTGGCCTTGACCACGCGGCTGACTTCCTTGAGATGCTCATCGTTGACGCCGGGAATCAGTACCGAGTTGACCTTGACCAGGATGCCGCGTGCCACGAGCATCTCCAGGCCTTTCTGCTGGCGCTCGATGAGGATTTTCGCTGCTTTCTTGCCATGGATTCGCTTGTTGTTCCAGAAAATCCACGGGTAGATTTTGGCACCGACTTCAGGATCGACACAGTTGATGGTGATGGTCACATGGTCAATGTTGTACTTGGCCAATTCATCCACACAATCCGGCAGCGCGAGCCCGTTGGTGGACACACAGAGTTTGATGTCGGGTGCTTGCTCACTGAGCAAACGGAAGGTTTCGAAAGTACGCTGCGGGTTGGCCAGCGGATCGCCAGGACCCGCGATGCCCAGCACGGTCATCTGCGGAATGGTGGCTGCCACAGCCTTGACTTTCTTCACCGCCTGGATCGGGTCGAGCACCTCGGAGACCACGCCAGGGCGTGATTCGTTGGCGCAATCGTACTTGCGGTTGCAGTAATGGCACTGGATATTACAGGCCGGGGCCACCGCCACATGCATGCGGGCGAAATAGTGGTGAGCTTCTTCGGAGTAGCAAGGATGGTTTTGTACCCTCTCGCGGATGTTATCCGGAAGATGGTTGAGCTGATCGTCCGTGCTGCCGCAAGAGCCGGAGGAACATCCCCCGGTACCGTGCTGCGCCGATTCGTCTTGCCCGAGTATGCTCAGTTCCATGGTCGATCCCCATTGCAGAGAGAGTCTGTGAAGTAATACTGAGCAAAGCCCGTGCCTGTTTACCAAGTGACTGATTTATAAAGACTTTGTACATATATTTGAGCCGTATTTTGTTTGGCAGCTAACAAAGTGGAGGGCTCATTTACAGACACTGTGCGACAAGCGACAAACACCGGTTTCAGGTCTAAACCGTCTCGGCGGCGGATTTTCCCGTGAGCCGGTACACCTTGTATTCGACGCGTATGGGTGCGGCGTCTGGTGCCTGCGGGTTGTTCTCGAACAGGCTTTCGACATGGGCCAGATCGATCTCGAAATCAGCCTGATACAGCGCAGCCAGTTCCCGGTCCACGTCTTGGGCTTGCAGCAGGGTGTCACTTGCGTCGGCGTCTTCGACGGTCAGCAGGAACACGTCGGCGCGGGCGGGCACGATCCCGCGCAAGTGCGCGACGTAGCGCTGGCGCAGTTCTACCGGCAGCGCAGTGAGCGCCGCACGGTCATATACCGTGTCGATATCTCCCAGGTCGGCCGAGGTCAGGGCGAAGTAATCGCCGCACAAAATACTGATCCGTCCGTGGTGCCAGAGAGTGAACGGACCTTCCTGGGTGCGCGTGGGGTGCAGCCCGTTCTCCCGGAAAAACGCCCGGGTCGCCAATGGGCTCAACTCGACGCCAATCACTTCATGACCCTGCTCGGCGAGCCAGAGCATGTCCAGACTCTTGCCGCATAACGGGACGAAGACCCGGCAGCCAGCCTCAAGCCCCAGGGCAGGCCAGAAACGCGACAGCAATGGGTTGACGGCAATTTGATGAAAGTCAGTCGTGCGCTTGCGCCACATTTCCAGCCACAGGTTATGGTCGCGGCCGGTCATAAACAGCCAATGGCCGCCCGGCTGCAAGCAGCCGTGGGCGAGTAGGCGAGGGCGAGGGACTTCATATCTTGCGCATATGGATGTTCAACGTCTGGATACGGTAAGCGATCTGCCTTGGGGTCATGCCCAGCAAGCGTGCGGCCTTGGCCTGCACCCAGCCGGCTTGCTCCAGTGCAGCGACGACCTTTTCGCGGTCGTCCAGGCTATCGTCGGCCAGGTCCACTTCCGGCATCGGCGCCAGTGGCATGGCGTCGTTGTCCAGACCGGTCAGCGAGACCACGTCGCGGGTAATGCTGCCGTTTTCGCTCATGATGGAAGAGCGCTCCAGGCAGTTCTCCAGTTCACGAACATTGCCCGGCCATCGATGGCTGACCAGCAGGCGCATGGCGCTATCGGTCAGGGTCAGTTTGCGGCCTTGTTGGCGGCCAATTTTTTCGATCAGAAATTCAGCCAGTTCAGGAATATCAGCGGTGCGTTCGCGTAGCGGAGGTATGCGAATGGCCATGACGTTCAGGCGATAGTAAAGATCTTCGCGAAACTTGCCTTTTTCCACCTCGTTTTCCAGTTCACGGTTGGTGGCGGCGACGATCCTTACGTTAACTTTCAGCGTTTGCGTGCCGCCGACTCGCTCCAGTTCGCCTTCCTGCAAAACGCGCAGCAGTTTGGCCTGAAACATCGGTGAGATTTCGCCAATTTCGTCGAGAAACAACGTACCGCCGTCGGCTTGTTCGAAGCGTCCTTTGCGTTGCTTCACGGCTCCGGTAAATGAGCCTTTTTCGTGACCAAACAGCTCCGATTCCAGCAGCGTCTCGGGCAGCGCCGCGCAGTTGAGGCGAATCAGCGGGCGATGCGCGCGCGGCGAGTTGTAATGGATAGCGCTGGCGATCAGTTCCTTGCCCGTGCCCGACTCGCCGAGGATCAGCACAGTGCTGTCCCATTTGGCGACCCGACGTACCTGATCAAATACCCGGCGCATGTTGTTGGTGTGGCCGACCACCATGTTTTCGAAACCGTACTTGGCGCGAACTTCGCGACGGAGTTCATCGCGCTCATTCTTGACCTCGTGGCCACTCTCGATGTTCATCATCAGGCGTACGGTTTGCGACAGCAGGTTGGCGACGGTTTCCACGAATCGCGTTCGATCGGCCATCAGGTCGTCGGCGCGGCTGTCCGGCTGCGCGGCAAGTACGCCGATGATATTACCTTCGTGGGATTTGATTGGCACCGCAATAAAAGGCATTTCCAGGTCATAGAGTGTCAAGCGGTCCAGGAAGCGCGGGTCCGAGGATATGCGCCCCAACACCACGCTGTTGCCATGCTTGAAGATGTTGCCAATGACGCCTTCGCCGACGCGGTAACGCACATTTTCGCAAGCGCGTATCACATCCTGCGAGTCGCTGTGGATGGCACCGACCAGAACCGAGCCGTTGACCGGGTCGGAAATCAACACCAGCCCATGCAGTAAGCCGAGGTCGTTGTGCATGACAGCAAGAATCTTGGCCAAGACTTCTTCGATTTGCTGTTCTCGGGCAATGATCCGGGCAATCTGTGACAACGCCTGGAGTTGGCCGTCATACAGTTCGACGCGGGTTGTCATGACCGTGCGGTGGGCTAATGAGTTCATGGAATGTCCTCCGCTGATCAGCTGGCTACCGAGAAAGGCAGTTCGACTATCACCCGGCAACCATCGTGGTACTGGCTATCGATGTGTATGACACCGGCGTGTTCGGTAACGATTTCTTGCGCCATGGCAAGGCCCATCCCGCGACCGCCCTTGTGGGGTGGCTTAGTGCTAAAGAAGGGTTGGAAAACTTTGAGCATGAGTTCCGGCGGAATCCCCGGCCCACTGTCACTGATCTCCATGCGCACCACTTGCTGGTTCTCGACGCGGGTACTGATGAAAAGCTCGCGGCGTACGATCTGGTTCTGGCTCATGGCGTCGATGGCGTTCTCGATCAGTTGCTTGATCATGCTGCGCAATCGGCTTTCGGCTCCGGCCACCCAAGGCAAGCGCATCGCGGGTTGCCAGTCGATGATGATGCCCTGGCCGAGCAGGCTGTCGGTGCACAGGGTGATCACTTCACGAATCAACTGGTTGATGTTCACCGGCAGCTTGGCTTCGGCAACGCGCACGGGGATCGAGCCGCTGAGGCTTTCCAGCGCTTCCATACCCGCAGCGCTTGCATCAAGCAGGGCTTTGAGCAGGTCGTCGTTCTTGGCGTTATTGCCCAGTCGCCGTTTGAGCATGTGTGCCGCGGCACTGATCAGATTGACGGGGCCTTGCAGGCGGTGGATCGCACCGTTGAACGTCTCGCGCATGCCATCGAGCAGCTCTTCCTCGGCCATTAGCGCCTTGAGGGCATTGAGCTGCGAGTCTTGCTGTTTCTGCCGAAGCTCGGAAATGTCATTGAGGGTCAGCAGCAGATAGCGATCCGCACCGGGCGCGAAGAACACATCCGGGCGTTCGTCCTCGATATGGATAGCCATGCCGTGGCAGGACAACCAGCGTGGCGAGTAGCCCCCAAGGTCGAAGGAAATTTCCTTGCCGCCGAACGCTTTGTCGTGCTTTTCCAGTTCATTGAACGGGGCGGGCAGGTTTTCGCGCAACAGGTTCACCAGGCTTTCCGCCGTACCGGCGGCGGTCAGCTCGCGGGACAGTCTGGAGAAACTGGGGTTGGACAGCAGCACCTGATGCTCGCGATCGACCACCGCCATCGCAGCTGGCGCGGCATTGACCACTGCGTCGATCATCAGGCGCTGGTTGCTGACGCGCTGCTCCAGCTCGTGCAGATCGCTGGTATCGCGGTGCATGCCGATGTAGTAGAGGGTTTCGCCATGCTCATTGAGCACGGGCGCCACCGTCAGCTCAGCCAAGTACTGGCTGTCGTCTTTGCGCTGATTGACGAGCACACCGGACCACGGCTTTTTCTGTGCCAGGCGACTCCAAAGTGCTTGGTAAATCAGGCGTGGAGTCGTACCGCTGGACAGCGCCGATTCGTTCTTGCCCACGACTTCGGTGTGCGAGTAGCCGGTGATGCTGCTGAACGCGCGGTTGGCGTAAAGGATGTTGGCGCTCAGGTCAGTTATAGAGATGGCGACGGGGGCATGTTCCACCGCTTGCTGGAATACTTCCGGCAACAGTCCGGACCCGTTCGGGGTGACGTTCGGCGTCTCACTGTCTGGGATTTTCTTGGCCTGGGTCATGCGCTTTGCCTCGTCTATTGAGGGGGTCCCGCGAACGTTCAATGCAGCAGAACCTTTGAATTGCTCTGCGCAGGGCCGCTTGGACAGCAAGTTGCAAACCCTGTGCCGCAGCCAGAAAACCTGTGGCACCCCCGCAATTGCTGGAAAAAAAGGTCGTTTTGTCGGCGGAGGGAGGTTTTCTTGTACGTAAGCTCACAGAGGCGGCGCTGTGGCCGGACTCCTCTGTCGTAAAACCTACACGCACCTTGGGGCGCGTCTACAGGTTCGCCGCGATTTTTCGTGTTGAGTTGATCTGGATCAGCTTTTTGGGGCTCCTGAAGCCTTCACGGGCAGTCTCGGCGTATCTGGCATAGTTGATGCAAAAACGCCCTTAGCACTCGGCGCCCATGGCGGGCACAGGGATCGGATTCAAAAGGTGGGCGTTTATGGATTACATGCTGTTTTTGCTCGGCACCGTGTTGGTTAATAACGTGGTGCTGGTTCGCTTCCTCGGTCTGTGCCCGTTCATGGGTGTGTCCGGCAAGCTGGAGCCGTCTCTGGGGATGGGCGTGGCGACGACTGTTGTTATCACGCTGGGGGGCATCTCCAGTTGGCTGGTTGAGCATATGGTGCTGCAACCACTGGGCATCGGCTTCCTGCGCATCCTGGCGTACATCGTGATCATCGCGGCTCTGGTCCAGTTGATCGAAACGGCGCTGCGCAAAACCAGCCCAAAACTCTACCGTTCGCTGGGCATCTACTTGCCTCTGATTACGACCAACTGTGCCGTGCTCGGTGTACCGCTGATCAGCGTACGGGAAGGCCACACGTTGGTTCAAGCGGGTCTTTTTGCCTTCGGGTCGTCGGTCGGTTTTTCGTTGGTGATGATCATTTTTGCCGGACTGCGCGAACGGTTGAGTCTGGCCTCGGTGCCGGGATCCTTCAGCGGCCCGCCGATTGCTTTTATCACTGGGGGCATGCTGGCGTTGATCTTTATGGGTTTTGGCGGCCTGGTCTGATTGTGAGACCCGGCCATAGCCGGGCATGGAGGTGGATATGTTGATAGCGACAGCAGTGTTGGCATTGATGGGTTTGTTGTTAGGTATTGGTTTGGGGGTGGCCGCGCGAATTTTCGCGGTCAGCGACGAAAACCCGCTGCTCAAGGAAGCCCTGGAACTGATGCCGGGCAGCCAGTGCGGGCAATGCGGCTTTCCCGGCTGCACCGCTGCAGTCGGCGCGATGGTGGAAGGTCGCGCCAGCGTGACCAGCTGCCCGCCCGGCGGCATGGCCCTGGCGCAAAAGCTCTCGGAGCTGCTGGGCGTGGCACTGGACCCCGGCAAGATGAGCGCACCCCTGATAGCGCGTATCGATGCCGCGCAATGCACAGGCTGCACCCGCTGCTACCGGGCGTGCCCGACTGACGCCATCGTCGGTGCCAACGGGCAAATCCACAACGTATTGCAGAGCGCCTGCACTGGCTGTGGCAAGTGTGAGGCGGCCTGCCCGGAAAATTGCGTCTCTCTCAATCCGCAGGGCCTGTCCCTGGATAACTGGCAGTGGGCCAAACCCCAGATCGCCTGAGCCGTTTCACGGAGCTTCCCATGTTCAATTTCGCCCGTATACGCGGTGGTATTCACCCTTCACCGAACAAGGAGCGTTCGGCATTGCTTCCCATTGGGGAGGTACCGTTGCCGTCGCGGCTGTACCTGCCATTGCGCCAACATGCCGGAGCCGAATGCTTGCCATTGGTCCTGGTCGGTGATCGGGTTCTGAAGGGGCAATTGCTGGCCAGTTCTCCGTCTGAATTGTCGGCGCCGGTCCATGCGCCCAGCTCCGGGCGCATCGTCGAGATAGGTCCCATCAACGCCCCCCATCCCTCGGGCCTGGTCACCAACGGCATCGTGCTTGAGTGTGACGGGGAAGACCGCTGGATAGAGCTGCCAGTACCGGGCAACCCGTTCGACGAAGAGCCCTCGGTACTCGCCGACCAGGTAGCAGCGGCCGGCATTGTCGGCCTGGGCGGGGCAATCTTCCCGGCAGCGGTAAAGCTCAAGCAGGGCGCGAAACACGAGATCAAGACGGTGCTGATCAACGGCAGCGAGTGTGAGCCGTACCTGACCACCGACGACGTGCTGATGCGCGAACGGGCCGATGACATCGTTGAAGGTGCGCGACTGGTTCAGCACATCCTGCGCGCCTACAACATTGTCATCGCCATTGAAGACAATAAACCTGAAGCGCTGGCGGCGATGCGCAAGGCCAGCATCGGCCACGGGGCCATCGAGGTGGTCGCCGTGCCGGCGCTCTATCCAATGGGCTCGGCCAAGCAATTGATCCAGGAAATCACCGGGCGCGAAGTGCCAGCAGAAGGGCGTAGCACGTCGGTTGGAGTGTTGGTGCATAACGTGGGTACGGTGTATGCCATCCAGCAGGCGCTGCGTTTCGGTCGGCCGTTGATCTCCCGCGTGGTCACTGTGGCGGGTGGTTGTGTCGTCAGCCCACGCAATCTGGAAGTCAGGATTGGCACCCCGGTGCAGGCGCTTCTGGATGCTTGCGGCGGGCTTACCCATGCTCCGCAGCGTCTGTTGCTCGGCGGGCCGATGATGGGCTCGGTGTTGCCATCGACCCAGGTGCCGGTGATCAAGGGCACCACCGGCGTGCTGGCGCTGGATCGCCATGAAGTGCCTCACGACGAGGCCGAGCCCTGCATCCGCTGCGCACGCTGCGTGGACGCGTGTCCGATGGGCCTGATGCCGCTTGAAATGGTGGCCTACACCCGCGCCGACAATTTCGAGCAGGCCGGCGTTTTTGGTTTGCGTGATTGCATCCTGTGCGGTTGCTGTTCCTATGTTTGCCCCTCCCATATCCCGCTTGTGCAGTATTTCCAGTACGCCATGGGCAAGAACGACGAACAGCGCAATGCCGCGCGCAAGAACGACTTCATCAAGCAAGCGACCGATGCCCGTGCGCAGCGCCTGGCCGAGGAAGCTGCGCTCAAGGCGGCCAAGAAAAACCGCACCAAGCCAGTGACGGCCAATCAGGAGGTACAACCATGAGCATTGCATCAAGCCCGTTCGCCCACGATAGTTCGTCGGTCAACCGCATCATGATGCACGTCTGCCTGGCACTGTTGCCGGCGACATTTTTTGGCTGCTACCTGTTCGGCTGGCCGGCGATCAACCTCTGGCTGGTGACCACGGCCGGTGCCTTGCTGTGCGAGGCGATATGCCTGCGTTTGCTCAAACAGCCGCAACGTCGATTGTGGGACGGTTCGGCCTTGCTGACCGGGTGGCTGCTGGCGTTGACACTGCCACCATGGGCACCCTGGTGGATCGGTGTAGGCGGTAGCTTTTTCGCCATTGGTCTGGGCAAGCAGGTTTACGGCGGCATTGGCCAGAACCCGTTCAACCCGGCGATGGCGGCGCGCGTTGCTTTGCTGATTTCGTTCCCACTGCAAATGACTCACTGGGCGCTGCCGCATCCGCTATGGGCTGCTGGCTCGCCGGACTTTCTCGAAGGACTGCGCATTACCTTCCTCGGCGCACCACAATTGGATGGTGTCTCTGGCGCCACCGCGCTGGGCAACCTCAAGACCCAGTTGACCTTGCACCGCACCGTCACCGACATTCTGGCCACTGACTTTTCGTTGATCCCGGCGTTTCTCGGGCACACCGGCGGCAGCCTGGGTGAAACCTCGGAAGTGCTGCTGCTGGTGGGCGGGCTATGGTTGTTGGCGTTGCGCATTATCCACTGGGAAATCCCTGTGACGATGCTGTTGAGCGTGGCGCTGCTGGCGGCGCTGGCTCATCAGATCGACCCGCAGCGCTACGCTGGCGCGCTTTTTCACCTGAGTTCCGGCGGACTGATGATGGGCGCATTGTTCATCGCCACCGATCCGGTCACCTCGCCGGTCGGTCGTACAGGTCGGCTGATCTTCGGCATCGGCAGCGGTGTGCTTATTTATGTCATCCGCACCTGGGGTAGTTTTCCCGAGGCGGTGGCCTTCGCCATCCTGTTTTTGAACGCGCTCACGCCGCTTATCGACCGCTACTGCCGCCCTCGCGTCTATGGTCGCAACGTGCGCGGCAAGCCGCTGATGGCGGCCAATTGGACTCGGCAAACCAAAGAGGTGGACAAGGTATGAGCACTGAAGACACCAACTCAAAAGACCAGTTGCCAATGGTACCGCTTTCGCTGTTCGCCCGTTGGCGCGCGAAGCTGGCCTACCAGAGTGTTTCCCTGGGCGTGGTGTGCGCGCTGGTGGCCTTTGCGTTACTGCTGAGCGACTTCTACACCCGCGACGGTATCGCCAAGCAACAACAGAACGACCAACTCGCGGTGCTGCGTCAGGTACTGCCCGCCAGCCTGTACGACAACAATCCGCTGGGCGATGCCTTCCACGTCACCGATACCCAATTGGGCGATGTTGAGGTGTATCCGGCGCGCCATGGTGATCAGTTGACGGCCATCGCCTTTCGCATCAGCACCATCGGCTATGGCGGACCGATCGTGCAACTGATCGCCGTGGACAGCACCGGGAAAATCCTTGGGGTGCGCGTGCTTACCCATAAGGAAACCCCCGGCCTGGCGGACAAGATCGACATTGCCAAGAGTGACTGGATCACCCGTTTTAACGGCCAGTCGTTGACCAATATCCCGATCAAGGCCTGGGCGGTGAAGAAAGACGGGGGTCAGTTTGATCAGTTCAGCGGCGCCACTATCACCCCGCGTGCGGTGGTCAAGGGTGTCCTTCAGGCGCTGCAATTTCAGGCACGCCACGCCGACGTACTTGAGCAAAAACAGGAGTCACAACCATGAGTAGTCAATGTTCCCCGACCGCCGTGAGCGGCAGCAGCGATGCCGAGCACGTCCCGCTCTGGCGCTTTTTCACCGGCGCGCTCTGGGATTACAACGTGACCCTGGTGCAGATCCTTGCGCTGTGCCCGGTCCTGGCGGTTACCAGTACGGCAACCAACGGCCTGGGCATGGGCCTGGCGACGACTGCGGTGTTGATCTGTACCAACGCAATCATCTCGCTGATGCGCCACACCATTTCCCCGGAAGTGCGTAACCCGTTAATGATCGGGATCATCGCGGGCGTGGTGACGATCATCGACATGGCCATGAACGCCTGGGTGCATGAGCTGTACAAGGTGCTGGGGCTGTTTATCGCACTGATCGTCACCAACTGCGCAGTGCTTGGCCGTGCCGAGTCGTTCTGCCTCAAGCATCCGCTGATCCCGTCGATCCTCGATGGGGCGGGCATCGGCCTGGGTTTCACCTGGTTCCTGACGCTGATTGGCGGCATCCGCGAAATCATCGGCAGCGGCACCCTGTTTTCCCAGGCTTCATTGCTGCTGGGGCCGCATTTCCGTTGGATGGAAATCACCGTGATTCCCAATTATTCGGGTGTGCTTCTGGTCGTGCTGCCGCCGGGGGCGTTTATCGTTCTGGGCTTTTTGCTGGCAGGCAAACGGGTACTCGATCGTCGCCGTTCTGAGCGGCGCGTCAAGACCCACGGCGAACTGGTGGTGCTGCAATGACTCCGACCTATCAAACAATGCATAACTTGTCGTTCTTAAATTAATTTTTTTGACGAGCAAAACTACTGTGGGAGATTCGCGAATATGGGCTATCCGGCACCAAGGATGCTGAATGTGCCGACGTTTTCGCGAATAAATTCGCTCCCACCCAGGCTGTGTGAAAACGTAATAACTCCAGCAACCACAAAGGCCGGATATACACACCCAACACAACGCCAACACTTTGTTTCTACAAGATTTAAAAGCAGCTTGAAAGGAGAAGCACCATGAAGGTCGCCGTAGTGTATGCCGCGCCTACTCAGCCACTGTTGCTGACCTGTCAGGTCGGCGACGGCAGCACAGTAGCGCAGGCCATAGAGAAATCCGGATTATTGCGCTGCTGCCCGGAAATCGACCTGCAAGTACAGAAGGTCGGTGTGTTCGGTAAGTTCGTAAAGCTCGACAGTCCGTTGAAGGAAGGTGACCGCGTGGAGATCTACCATCGCATCACGCGGGTGCTGGATGACGACGACGATGAGGATGATGACGACGAATGAGTGATCGGTGACGAGGAGGGCACCGTGGTCCTCCAAGCGCCTTATTGCATTGCCCCAGGAGGCCTGAAAATGAATGCTCCCGTGAACATGAGCCGTGAAACCGCTTTACGTATAGCCCTGGCCGCCAGGGCTATGCCTGGCGTCGGCGTCGGCAAGTTGCTGGAAGTGCTGCATCAGCGCATCGACGGTGAACTGACCGAGCAAAGCCTGCAGACCGTCACCGTGAACGATATCAAGATCGGTGTGGGCATCGTCGACGGCGAAGAGGAGGGCGAGGACATCGGCACAGGTCTGGATTTGTCGGTCATAAAAGAAGTTGTACGCATTCTTTGGGGCGAAACCCTGTCTGAAGACATGCCCGTGCCGGTTTCAATGGACAGCATGCCACCGGACACCATCCGCGTCGCCGTCGCCTCCAACAATGGCGAGCAACTGGATGGTCACTTTGGCTCGTGCCTGCGCTTTCTGATCTATCAAGTCGGTATTGACATCGCGGTACTGGTCGACATCCGTTCTGCGCTTGACGCTGAATACGCCGAGGACAAGAACGCCTACCGTACGGATCTGATCAAGGATTGTCAGGTGCTCTACGTCGTGTCCATCGGCGGTCCGGCTGCGGCCAAAGTGGTCAAGTCTGGTATTTACCCGATGAAGAAGGTCGACGGTGGCTTGGCGCAGGATGTTCTCGGTCAGTTACAGCAGGTAATGAGCAACTCGCCGCCCCCATGGCTGGCCAAGTTGTTGGGTGTCTCGGCCGAGCAGCGTGTGCGCTTCGCCCTTTCGGACGAGGGGGTTTGAGCATGGGCGAAACCGTGCAATACAGTCTCCGCCAACTGATTGCCGTGGCCATCGACCGTCACGATCAGGTGGCGGGGCATGCCGGACGTGCGCACCGCTGGAGGGTATTCGACGTCTGGCCCGGTGAGGCACCGGATGGCGCCTACACTCTGGAACTGGACGAACATGCCTGTCTGCATGAGTGGCACGTCTGCCCCCAACCCGAACGCCACCCCTTGCACGGTGTCGATGTCGCGATTGCTGGCAGTGCTGGCGAAGGCGTTATACGGCGCATGGCCGAGCGCAGTGTGACACTGCTGACGACGGGCGAAACCGACCCGCAACGGGCGGTTCAGGCGTACTTGGCCGGCAACCTGCCAGCAGGCCTGCCCCACGATGAACATGCCTGCGGTGGTGAAGGGCATCAGCATCCCTGAAGTCGGCTACGGCGCTTTTTCTTGATCCCTGCAAACAGCTAAACCTCTGACGCGATGATTAATTGCGCCAGGGGTTCAGTTCGTCTGTGAAAACGACCGTCAGGCATAACCCGCGACTCGGCCTGGATGTGTCGAGGACGAGAACAGTGGGGTGGCAAGTAAAGGGGTTTGAAAAAAATCCCCCAAGGAGCGGGGGAGAAGGCTTATGAGCCAAAGGAGGTATTTGAAGCAAACACCGTTTCTAGAGGACGCCCCTCTCCACGACTGGAAGAGGGGAAGGAACGGGCTAGCTAAGCGTCGGGTGGCGGGTATTTTTGTCGTGTGTCAGAAACCCTCTCTGGCCATGGCTCAGATCGGTCCACGCGACTCGCGGCGCAGTTCGACGACATGCCCCAGGGCTTGCTGGAAGGTGACAATTTCCACCTTCGGTGAGTACCCGGTCAGCGCTTTCTGAAGGACCAGCAGTTTGTCTTCGGCAGTGCGGCCTTTGAAGTCGTCCTTGTCCAGCTTCAGGTCGCCCATCAAGGTATTCCAGATCGCACCGCCATCGAAGTGCGGCAACAGGTTGATGATGACGCCGTCCAGATCCACTTGCTGAGCCTTGCCCAGATTCTCGACGTAGAAAAGTACCTGGATATTCGGGGCCAGGTCTGCGCGATAGTTTTCGAGGAACAGCGGCAGGAAGGCCAGGTCAATCAGCCCTCCGACGACCATGGTCAGCTTGCCATTTTGCTCCAGTACGGCGGCCTGTTTGACCACTGATCGAGGGGGCATGCGGCGGCCGGAAGCGTCGGCGATATCGCCTTCTTCGAGCACCAGGTCGCCACGGAAGGCGAAGGTGTCAGGCTGGGTGGACGCACCGAGGAAGCTCAAATTGCAAATCAGGCACCGGGTTTCGTAGGTTTTCAGCAGCATGGTTGGGTCCTCTCTGTAAAACAGGTTCTGTAAAAGGTGTAGTCAGGCCACTTGGGCGGTATCGGGGGACGCCAGGGCGAACAGTTCGCTCCAGTCGGCCTCGATCAGTTGCAGATTCTTGCGCTCACAAAGCTTGCGCTCCTTGGCACTCGGATCGGTGATGAGCACCCAGCCGGCATCGTCGGCAGCGTCATGGATCAAATCACTCATGACCATGCGCTCGGTGTCGCGGTTAAAGCGCATGCCGAGGAACAGATAGCGCTTTTTTCGGCGCTGCAGCTTTATCCAGGCAGGTACAGCGAAGCCGCCCATCAGCTCGGTGATGTAGTCCACGAAGTCCGCATCGCTGGCGACGTAGTTCGGCTTGGGCAGCGGGGTGCCTACAGGCTTGAACACCACTGGCAATTCCAAATCCACCTGCTCCAGCGCGATGGGGTGATAGCACGCCCCGTCGAATTGGTAGAGGTCGAAGCGGTAGGGGGTGGCCGCGATGCGAGCCGCGCCCACCACCAGGGTGTGTTCGCGGTCGGCGTAGGCGCGTTGCAATTGGGTGTCACGGTTGCAATCGATCACATAGGGCAGGCGCAGGCTGGCCAGCCACTGGTGAAAGGGGGATGTCGTCCAGTTATCACCGCCATAGGTTTGTGTCAGGAAGCGCTCAATGAAGCTGCGGCCCTTTTTGTTCTCCAGGTGCATGGCGGCGCGAGGGAACTCATACATGAGTCGCGGCGCCATGGGTTGGCCCCCGGTCATGGCCAGGATCAGGCTATTGCTGTCGGCGGGCATTGGCAGGCCGCTGGTGCGGTCGACCACGCCTTGCAATACGCCGGGGCCAAGGTAGGGAACGATGTCGCCGACCTCAAGGCTGGTCAAAATATTCTGCATCGAGCTGCTATTCACGGGACGCTCCTGCGGTAGATGTACGCAGGAGCCATCCGCAATAAACACGCCAATCGGTTGCCGTCGGGCAACCCATTGATATTGCTGATATTCAGTGCAACCCGGCTTTCGAACAGGGCGGGGTATTCACGACAATTGTCATGTTTGCCACAGTTATTGAAGGGCGCGAGAAGTGTGTCGGCGAGCAACTATATATAGGACGCCGAGAACAGAACGCTGATAAAGGAAATGTGCCCGTCACGTTTGTTGGGTTGTCGCCATTACAACCGACAGTCGCGACTTTTTGTTGTGTATGCCACGGTCTTTAATAGTTCGTTAAATATTAAAAAATCATTAAAAAACAGTTGCTTGCATGCGTGTAAAGCGTGCTGGCACAAACACTGCACTTGTCCAGTTGCGCAGGCTTGTTCGTGCCTACAGCCCACTGTCTATGTGGAACGAAACCGAGGACTTAATTATGGTAATGCGTCAATGCGCTATCTACGGAAAGGGCGGGATTGGTAAATCCACTACCACCCAAAACCTCGTAGCGGCCCTGGCCGAAAGCGGCAACAAAGTGATGATTGTCGGCTGCGACCCTAAAGCCGACTCCACCCGCCTGATTCTGCACGCCAAGGCTCAGAACACTATCATGGAAATGGCGGCTGAGGCCGGCACCGTGGAAGATCTGGAACTCGAAGACGTGCTCAAGGCTGGTTACGCCGGCATCAAGTGTGTTGAGTCGGGTGGCCCAGAGCCAGGTGTTGGTTGCGCGGGTCGCGGTGTTATCACCGCCATCAACTTCCTCGAAGAGGAAGGCGCCTACGAGGAAGACCTGGACTTCGTGTTCTACGACGTACTCGGAGACGTGGTGTGCGGTGGTTTCGCGATGCCTATCCGTGAGAACAAGGCTCAGGAAATCTACATCGTCTGCTCCGGCGAGATGATGGCGATGTATGCAGCCAACAACATCTGCAAAGGCATCGTGAAGTACGCCAACTCTGGCAGCGTTCGCTTGGCCGGGTTGATCTGCAACAGCCGCGAGACCGACCGTGAAGATGAGTTGATCATCGCCCTGGCTGAAAAGCTGGGCACCCAGATGATCCACTTCGTACCTCGCGACAACATCGTGCAGCGCGCCGAAATTCGCCGTATGACCGTGATCGAATATGACCCTACCTGCAAGCAGGCTGATGAATACCGTTCGCTGGCGAACAAGATCCTGCACAACAAGAAAATGATCATACCGACCCCGATCACCATGGACGAACTCGAAGCGCTGTTGATGGAGTTCGGCATCATGGATGAAGAAGACGCTGCAATCGTCGGTAAAACTGCTGCCGAAGAAGTTGCCTGATAGCTCTGCCATGAACCTGTTCATGCTCAGGCATGCACAAGTTCAGAACCCGATCACGGCGTGCCAATAGTTCAGGCCAGGCACGCCGTGAGGGTTCTTCGGACGGGGCAGGGCAGATGAGCCCTGCCGGAACTTCGTATTGCACCTGGCGCAATACGAAGTCTCCGTTACCCGCACATGAACGCAAGGCAAGAGGAGTTCATACCATGTCCGGTATGTCACGCGAGGAAGTCGAATCTCTTATCCAGGAAGTTCTGGAGGTTTACCCCGAAAAAGCGCGTAAAGAGCGTGCAAAACACTTGGCGCCCAATGATCCAACGCTGGAGCAGTCCAAGAAGTGCATCACCTCCAACAAAAAATCCCTACCGGGGATGATGACCATTCGTGGCTGCGCTTACGCCGGTTCTAAAGGGGTGGTGTGGGGTCCGGTCAAAGACATGATCCATATTTCCCACGGCCCAGTGGGCTGCGGTCAATATTCGCGTGCCGGTCGCCGTAACTATTACATCGGCACCACGGGCGTTAACGCCTTTGTGACCATGAACTTCACCTCGGACTTCCAGGAGAAGGACATTGTTTTCGGCGGTGACAAGAAGCTCTCCACGCTGATCGACGAAATCCAGACCCTGTTCCCGTTGAACAAGGGCATCTCGATCCAGTCCGAATGCCCGATCGGCCTGATCGGCGACGATATCGAAGCAGTGGCCAAGAAAAAGGCCGTTGAGTACGGAACTACCGTGGTACCGGTACGTTGCGAAGGTTTCCGTGGGGTGTCGCAATCACTCGGTCACCACATTGCCAATGACTCGATTCGTGACTGGGTACTGCCCAACCGAGACGACGACACCAGCTTTCAGAGCACGCCTTACGACGTTGCTATCCTGGGCGACTACAACATTGGCGGTGACGCCTGGTCCTCACGCACCCTGCTCGAAGAAATGGGCTTGCGGGTCGTGGCCCAGTGGTCCGGCGACGGCACGTTGGCAGAGATGGAACTGACCACCAAGGTCAAGCTCAACCTGCTGCACTGCTATCGTTCGATGACCTACATCTCTCGCCACCTGGAAGAGAAGTACGGTATTCCCTACCTTGAGTACAACTTCTTCGGCCCGACCAAAACGGAAGAGTCACTGCGCGCCATTGCTGCCTTCTTCGATGAAAGCATCCAGGCCAAGTGCGAAGCAGTGATTGCCCGCTACAAGGCCGAATCGGAAGCGGTAATCGCCAAGTACCGGCCGCGCCTGGAAGGCAAACGCGTGATGCTTTACGTCGGCGGTTTGCGCCCACGTCACGTTATCGGCGCGTATGAAGATCTGGGCATGGAAGTGGTCGGCACGGGTTACGAGTTCGGTCACAACGATGACTACGACCGTACGCTCAAGGAAATGGGGACCGCCACCCTGCTGTACGACGATGTGACCGGCTACGAATTCGAAGAATTTGTGAAGAAGGTCAAGCCTGATCTGATCGGTGCTGGCATCAAGGAAAAGTACATCTTCCAAAAAATGGGCGTGCCCTTTCGGCAGATGCACTCCTGGGACTATTCAGGCCCGTACCACGGCTTCGATGGCTTCGCCATCTTCGCTCGCGACATGGACATGACCCTGAACAACCCATGCTGGAAAAAACTGCAAGCACCGTGGAAGAAGCCTGAGCAGGTCGTCGAGAAAATCGCCGCCAGCGCCTGATTCACCCATTGGAGTGCAACATCCGCTGCGGGCTCGCCCGCAGCCGATTTCCGCGATCGCCGTTCACAGATGAGTGAGGCGAAGGAGAAGGTCATGAGCCAGCAAATTGACAACATCAAAGCCAGTTACCCCTTGTTTCTGCAAGACGAATACAAGGAGTCGCTCGCTCGCAAGCGTGATGATTTCGAAGAGAAGCATCCGCAGGAAAAAATAGACGAAGTCTTCCAGTGGACCACCACTGAGGAATACAAAGAGCTGAACTTCAAGCGTGAAGCGCTGACCATTAACCCGGCCAAGGCTTGCCAGCCACTGGGTGCGGTGCTCTGTGCCCTGGGCTTTGAGAAAACCATGCCTTATGTACACGGCTCGCAAGGCTGTGTGTCGTACTTCCGCACCTACTTCAACCGCCACTTCAAGGAGCCGATTTCTTGCGTGTCTGACTCCATGACCGAGGATGCGGCGGTATTTGGTGGCCAGCAGAATATGAAGGACGGTCTGCAAAACTGTCGGGAAACCTACAAGCCCGACATGATTGCCGTCTCCACGACCTGCATGGCTGAAGTCATCGGCGATGACCTCAACGCGTTCATCAATAACTCCAAGGTTGCCGGCTTCATACCCGAAGACTTTGCCGTACCGTACGCGCACACCCCGAGCTTCGTCGGCAGCCATGTCACCGGCTGGGACAACATGTTCGAAGGCATCGCCCGTTACTTTACCGCCAAGACAATGGAAGACAAGGTGGTTGGCAGTAACCACAAGGTCAACATCGTCCCGGGTTTCGAGACTTACCTGGGTAACTTCCGGGTCATCAAGCGCATGCTCAAGGAAATGGACGTTGATTACAGCTTCCTTTCCGACCCGGAAGAAGTGCTGGATACCCCGGCGGATGGTCAATTCCGCATGTACTCCGGTGGTACCACCCAGGACCAGGTGAAGGATGCGCCGAACGCCTATACCACGTTCTTGCTGCAACCTTGGCAGTTGGACAAAACCAGGAAACTGGTTGAAGGCACCTGGAAACAGGAAGTACCCAAGCTGAGCGTCCCTATGGGCCTGGACTGGACCGACGAATTCCTGATGAAAGTCAGCGAAGTCACCGGCCAGCCTATCCCGGAAAGCCTGACCAAGGAACGCGGCAGGCTGGTCGACATGATGACCGACTCCCATACCTGGTTGCACGGCAAGCGTTTCGCCCTTTGGGGTGATCCGGACTTCGTCATGGGCATGGTCAAGTTCCTCATGGAGCTGGGTGCCGAACCGGTGCACATCGTTTGCAATAACGGCAACAAACGCTGGAAAAAGGCCCTTGAAGCACTGCTGGAAAGCTCGCCGTACGGTGCTAACTCCACGGTCTACACCGGTAAGGATCTGTGGCACATGCGTTCGCTGGTCTTCACCGACAAGCCTGATTTCATGATCGGCAACAGCTACGGCAAGTTCATCCAGCGCGACACCTTGCACAAGGGCAAGGAGTTCGAGGTGCCGCTTATCCGTCTGGGCTTCCCGATCTTCGATCGGCACCACCTGCACCGCCAGACCACCATGGGTTACGAAGGCGCCATGCAGATGCTGACTACTTTGGTCAACTCTGTGCTTGAGCGTCTGGACGAAGAAACTCGCATCATGCAGGTCACCGATTTCAACTACGACCTGGTTCGCTGAGTCGTCGTTGTCCGGTATGTGCCGGGGGTTCGCCCCCGGCCTTTTCGAGGGTCACAGCCGCCTTCGTAAAGATCACGCCCAATTCTTCGCCCTTGGAGCTACACCATGCCGAGCGTCATGATTCGCCGCAATTCGCAAGGTCAATTGACCCTCTACGTTGCCAAGAAAGACTTGGAAGAAACGGTTGTCAGCCTGGAATACGACCGCCCGGATTGCTGGGGCGGAAAAGTCACCCTGGGTGATGACACTGCTTATTACCTTGAACCGATGTCCACCCCGCCGACCCTGCCTATTACCCTACGGGTCAAGCGAGTCAGCGAGGATTGATCCTATGGCCGCACCGAACGCAAACCCTCGCCTTCCCGATCACCTTGCCTTGCGCATCGCCTTGGCGGCGCGTGAAATCCAGGGCATGGATACGGCGCGTTTGTTGCGCGCGGTACTGGCGGTGACCGGTGAGCCGATCACGGCTGCGCGGCTGGAAAAACTGCGTGTCTCGCGCTTGCGTGCGCGCCTGCTCATCCCGGCCGACAGCAACGCACAGCCCCAGACCATCAACGAACGACAGCTACAACTCGCCGTCAGCCTGTTGCGCGGGCGCGGTGTACACATGCCGCAGGAACCGCTGCCCATTCCCGAAGCCTACTGCGACGGCGACCTGCGCGACTCGGTGCGCATCGCCTGCGCCTCGAATCAGGGCGAATACCTGAACGGCAGCTTCGGAAGCTGTGCGCGCTTTCTCATCTACCAGATTTCGCCCAACGCCAGTCGGCTGATCGCCCTGCGTGAGCCTGCTCCCGTACGTGAGGAAGAAGATCCTCTGGCCCTTCGCGCCGAACTGCTCCACGACTGCCAACTGCTTTACACCCTGAGCATCGGCGGCCCGGCAGCGGCCAAGGTAATCCGCACCGGGGTACACCCGATCAAGCTCGCCGCCCCGGTGCCAGCGCGTGAAATCGTCGAAGAACTGCAACGCGTACTCGCCAGCGCCCCACCGCCCTGGCTGGCCAAGGCCATGGGGGCCGAGCCCGATCAACGTGTGCGCTTTACCGGCAAAAGCAACGAATGAGGAAACAACCATGATCCACCAGAGCCTGCTTGACAGCGTCATTCACCAGGCCGAGCGCCACCCGCTTGACGATGAGCTGCTCGCCAACTTGCGCGGCGCCTTTCCCGGTGTACATTTCACCTGTTGCATGGACGACGACATCGTGTGCAACGCCCGTCCATTGTTCCAGTGTGCCGATTTCAACGTCTACCTGGTCAACACCAACAGTCACTGCTCGGTACTCACCAACGATCTGGATGTGGCCTCCGGCATCGTCCTGGCGCAAGTGATCGAGGACTGAACCATGACCGACGACCCGAGTGTGGATATCACCCCTGTTGCTGACTGTCGTGCCTGCAGTTTCCACGCAAGCCTGCTGCCCAGCGGCCGCTGCACGCCTGGTGATACCTGTGTCGCCGTCTCCAGCGGCCGACAGATCGACCGCTTCTTTCGCCGTAATCCTCAGCTGGCCGAGCGCTATCTCGCCGACCCGTTCTGGGAACGCCGCGCCATCGCCGTGCGCTACGCGCCAGTGGAAGGGCTGGCCACCCTCAAGCGGGACGAAGATGAGGTGGTGCGCCGCGCCGTTGCCTATCGGCTGCCACGCGAACAACTGGGCGAATTGATGCACGACCCCGACCGCGAAGTGCGCATTACCGTCGCCGACCGCCTGCCGGTCGGACAACTGGAACAGATGGCCGAGGACCCGGACTATATGGTCCGCGCCTACGTCGTCCAGCGTATTGCCCCTGGCCGGTTATTCCGCTTCATCCGCGACGATGACCGTCAGGTGCGTAAATTCGTTGCCCAGCGCCTGCCCGAAGAAAGCCTTGGGCTGATGAGCACCGACCCTGAGCCGGAAGTGCGTCGTCTGGTCGCTGCACGCCTCACCGGCGACGACCTGCTCGATCTGCTCCACGATTGCGATTGGACCGTACGCCTGGCCGCCGTGGAAAACGCTTCCCTCGGCGCCTTGCGCAAACTGGATGAACAGGACCCCGAAGTGAAAATGGCCATAGCGCAACGGTTAGGCGGCATTTTCAATTAGTTTCATCGCAGGAAACTAATTAAGAATACCCCCTTCATGGGAGGCCCCTGAGTACCTGATGCGAGTAAACCAGCATGCGGCACAATCAACCCGTAACCGGACAGCTCATCGAGCTGCCCGTGGATGCCAACATCCTGTCTACTACTGACATTCAGGGCACCATTACTTACGTCAATCCTGACTTCATCAAGATAAGTGGTTTTACCGAAGCCGAGTTACTGGGGAAAAGCCACAACATCATCCGGCATCCAGACATGCCTGAAGCGGCCTTTGAGCACATGTGGGCGACCCTCAAGTCCGGGTCTTCCTGGATGGGGTTGGTAAAAAATCGCTGCAAAAATGGCGACCATTACTGGGTCAGCGCCTATGTCACGCCTATCACAAAAAACGGAGAGACCGTCGAATACCAATCGGTGCGCACCACGCCGAATCAGGCCAAAGTGCTTGCAGCCGAAAAGCTGTACGCGCAGTTGCGAGCGGGCGCCCATCCCCTGACCCCGCGCCTTGCCTTGAGCCTGGGCATAAAATTCTTTTGGCTGATCGGTTTTGCCATAGTCCTCGGCTTATCGGCGGCTGCTTGCCTGTTTTCTCTGTCGTTGAGCAGCGTGTTGTTTGCGGCGGTGCTCGCTATTGGGTTAAGTGCAGTGTGCATCAAGGTCTTGTTGGCGCCACTCGCCGGGCTGGTGAAAATGACCCGCGGTGTTGCCAGTAACCCTTTGAGTCAGCTGCTCTACAGCGGACGCCTGGATGAGTTTGGCCTGATTGATTTTGCTTTGCGCATGGAGCAGGCGGGGACCGGCTCAGTGATAGGCCGTATCGCGGATTCGACCAACTGCCTTGGGGATTATGCTCAGGTGCTGCTGAAGCAGATTGACAACAGCAACGTATTGACTGCAAGGCAGCACGCTGAAACCGATCAAATCGCCACCGCCATCAACCAAATGGCCGCCAGCGTTCAACAAGTGGCAAGCAATGCCCAAAGTGCTGCTAACGCTGCGAAAAAAGCCGACGATGAAACCTTGAACGGGCAACAACTGATGGCCCACACCAGCGGCTCGATCAGCGAGCTTGAGGACGATATTGAGCAGGCTGCACACGTCATCCACGAGTTGGAAAGCCACTGTCACGATATTTCCAAAGTGTTGGATGTGATTCGCGGCATTGCAGATCAAACCAATCTATTGGCCCTCAACGCCGCTATCGAGGCCGCGCGTGCTGGCGCGCAAGGCCGGGGATTCGCTGTGGTTGCTGATGAGGTGCGCGCGTTGGCTTCACGTACTCAGCAGTCGACTACCGATATTCAAAAGATGATCGGCGTATTGCTCGAAGGTGCGCTTAGCGCCGTGACCGTCATGGGTAAAAGTCGCGAACAGGCTCAATCGAGCGTCAGTCGCGCACAACAGGCCTCTGATGCGTTGTCCGGGATTGGCCGGCAAGTTAACGAAATCAATGAAATGAACAGGCAGATTGCGGCAGCCGTAGAAAAGCAGGGGGCGGCCAGTGAAAACATCAATCGCAGTATCAGCAGCATCCGTGATGCCGCTGACATGAACGTCAGGACCGCACAAGGCAACCGCAACAGCGCAGTAGAAATGGCCCGATTGACTGCCAATCTTGATGCGTTGACCCATCAGCTCTGGGTGAAACAGCACTGAGTGCAGTTCAGGGGATTGCGGACTATCTGTGGGACCGAATTCATTCGGGAAGGACGCCGCGCGGTGTTTCAGCCGAACCGCGCCGCCTGCTATATCGCCAACAAGCGCGCTCCTATCAAACTTATTTTTAATCTTTTAAAAACAAATGGTTGGCGCTGTGTCTTGGGTGTATATCCGGCATTGGCGTGTGCTGGAATTACGGTTTCGCTCTTACAGCGAGGAACCTTTTACAAACGCCAAAAAGGTCCCGCCAAAACGCTTGCCCCGCCATACGGATCCTCGCCTAGGCTCGGATTTTCCTCACTCCGGCGTTGCTCCGGGGGTCGCCGCAAGGGGCCATCCATGGCCCCGTGCGGCTAACTCGGCGTCCTGCCTCGTTACTCCCTGCGCAACGCCTGCGCTCGGCCTTCTGGAAAAGGGGCCTTACCGTAATTCGACAGTCAATTCACTCCAAATCCCAACAGCAGATCAAAGTCTCTGTAGGAGCAACCGGGACGCGCAGTCTTGTTCGCGAAGGCGGCTTATCTGACACACCTCCACCGATCACGACACGCAAATCAAAACCAGTTTGCTGCGCGACAGCGCGGCGTCGAAGACGGGGCGACATCTCCTACAAATATTTTGATTCAGCAGATTATGCGTTGTTTGATCCCCCCTGAGTCTGTTGCAAACCCGACATCAGGGCGTGTTCACGACAATCCTGCTTCCTAAAAATACTAGCGAAAACAGCAGGTTGAGCGTTGGTATGGGCATTGCAGAAGATCATTCATACAAGCTCATTCATGCGATGCATCAGCTTCTTTAATGCCATGCGCCAAGAACTGGAGGGTGTGCGATGAAAGCCAAGAATATTGCCCAATTACTCGATGAGCCGGCCTGCACCCATAACAAGAAGGAGAAGTCCGGCTGCTCCAAGCCCGTGCCGGGCGCCACCGATGGTGGTTGTGCCTTCGACGGGGCGCAGATCGCGTTGCTGCCCATTGCCGACGTGGCGCATATCGTCCACGGGCCGATTGCCTGTGCCGGCAGCTCCTGGGACAACCGCGGCACGCGCTCCAGCGGCCCAGAGTTATATCGCATTGGCATGACCACCGACCTGACCGAACAGGACGTGATCATGGGGCGCGCCGAGAAGCGCCTGTTCCATGCCATCCGCCAGGCGGTGGAGACTTACGCCCCCCCAGCGGTGTTCGTTTATAACACCTGCGTCCCGGCACTGATCGGCGACGACGTGGATGCGATCTGCAAGGCCGCCAGTGAGCGTTTCGCAACGCCCGTGGTGCCGGTGGACGCGGCAGGTTTCTACGGCACTAAGAACCTGGGCAACCGCATTGCCGGCGAAGCAATGGTCAAGTATGTGATCGGCACTCGAGAGCCGGATGCGCTGCCGCCACAGAGCCAGCGCGAGGGGATCCGCGTTCATGATGTGAACCTGATCGGCGAATACAACATTGCCGGTGAGTTCTGGCATGTGCTGCCGCTGCTCGACGAGCTGGGCCTGCGTGTGCTTTGCACGCTGTCGGGCGATGCGCGCTTTCGCGAGGTGCAGAGCATGCACGCTGCCGAGGTGAACATGATGGTCTGCTCCAAGGCCATGCTCAACGTCGCACGCAAGCTGCAAGAGCGCTTTGGCACGCCCTGGTTCGAGGGCAGTTTCTACGGCATTACGGATACCTCGCAGGCGCTGCGGGACTTTGCCCGGTTGATCGGTGACGATGATTTGACTGCACGCACTGAGGTGCTGATCGCCCGCGAAGAAGCAAAAATTCGCACCGCCCTGGAACCCTGGCGCGCTCGTCTGCAAGACAAGCGCGTGCTGCTGTATACCGGCGGCGTGAAGTCCTGGTCGGTGATTTCTGCCTTGCAGGATCTGGGCATGAAGGTGGTCGCCACCGGCACCAAGAAGTCCACCGAGGAAGACAAGGCGCGCATCCGCGAGCTGATGGGCGACGACGTGAAGATGCTTGATGAAGGCAACCCGCGTGCGCTGCTCAGGACCGTGGATGAATACCGCGCAGACATCCTTATTGCCGGTGGTCGCAACATGTACACCGCGTTGAAAGCACGCATCCCGTTCCTGGATATCAATCAGGAACGTGAATTCGGCTACGCCGGTTACGAGGGCATGCTGGAACTGGTGCGACAATTGTGTCTGACCATCGAAAGTCCGGTCTGGGAAGCGGTACGCCGTCCTGCACCCTGGGTTCAGGCTGCGCAGGTTTTGGTGTATCCGCAAATCGTCAACGGTTGAGGATCGCGAAATGGCTGAAATAATCAACCGCAAGAAAGCCCTGGCCGTCAGTCCGCTGAAGGCCAGCCAGACCATGGGCGCCGCGCTGGCCTTCCTGGGCATGCAACGCAGCATGCCGCTGATGCACGGTTCGGCAGGATGCACGGCATTTGCCAAGGTGTTTTTCGTGCGGCATTTCCGCGAACCCGTGCCGTTGCAAACCACGGCGATGGAACAGGTCAGCTCGGTCATGGGGGCCGACGAAAACATCGTCGAGGCATTGAAGACCCTCTGCGAAAAGCAACATCCGGCGATCATCGGGCTGGTCAGCACTGGCCTGGCGGAAACCCAGGGTTGCGACATGACGCGGGCGGTGCATGAGTTTCGTCGCGACTATGACGAATACAACAACGTGGCGGTGGTCCCCGTGAGTGCCCCGGATTTCAGCGGCTGTTTCGAGAGCGGCTTCGCAGCGGCGGTGAAAGCCATTATCGAAACCCTGATTCCGGATGAGAAGGGTCGCGCCGGTCAACGCCCGCGCCAGGTCAACGTCCTGTGTTCGGCCAACCTGACGCCGGGCGACCTGGAATTTATCGGCGACAGTATCGAAAGTTTCGGGCTGCACTCGCTGCTGATTCCCGATCTGTCCGGCTCGCTGGATGGGCACCTGGACGATGCCGATTTCAACCCGCTGACCACGGGCGGCCTGAGCCTGGCCGACCTGACGACCGCGCCGCAGAGTGTTGCGACGTTGGTTGTCGGGCAGAGCCTGCATGGCGCTGCCGATGCTCTGGCGACGCGTACCGGTGTACCGGATTGGCGCTTTGGTTTGCTGGTCGGGCTGGACGCGGTGGATAGTTGGCTGATGGCGCTGGCCAAGATCAGCGGCAACCCGGTTGCCGAGCGTTGGCAGCGCCACCGTCGACAATTGCAGGACTGCATGCTCGATACCCACTTTATGCTCGGCGATGCGCGGGTGGCGATTGCCGCCGACCCGGATCTGTTGCTCGGTTTCGATGCGTTGCTGCGCGGTATGGGCGCACGCACGGTGAGCGCGGTAGTGCCAGCCCGTTCGGCTTCGCTGGCTCAATCGCCCTTGGCGCAGATCCAGGTCGGCGATCTCGAAGACCTTGAGCACAGCGCTCGCGAACAGCAGGCGCAATTGGTCCTGGGCAACAGCCATGCACTCGATTGCGCCGGTCGCCTCAATGTACCCCTGCTGCGCATGGGTTTTCCGCAGTACGACTTGATGGGTGGCTTTCAACGCTGCTGGCTGGGTTATCGCGGCACCAGCCAGATACTGTTCGATATCGCCAACCTGCTGACCGAACATCACCCGAGCATCGCCGCATATCACTCGATTTACGCACAGAAGTCCCCTGACGAACGTAACCAGAAGAGGCACTGAGCTATGACTAGCCCTATTCGACAATTGCAAGTGCTTGATGCCGAGGATGACGGCACGTTGCTCAAGGTAGCCTTTGCCTCGTCTGATCGCGATCAGGTCGATCAGCATTTTGGCTCCTCGCGCGCCTTCGTCATCTATGGCGTCAACCAGGAGCGGGCGCAGCTGTTATCGCTCGCTGAGTTCGACGATCAGGAGCAGGAGCAGGACGGCAACGAAGACAAGCTGCTCAGCAAGCTCGATTTGCTTGAAGGCTGCATCGCTGTGTATTGCCGTGCGTGTGGTGCATCGGCAGTGCGGCAGCTGCTGGCCATCGGCGTGCAACCGGTAAAGGTCGGCGAATTCGCGCGCATCGGCGAGCTGATTCAGGCGCTTCAGGCGGAACTTCGCGAAGGTCCCTCTACCTGGCTGGCAAAAGCGATTCAACGTATCCAGCCTGGAGGCCAGCAGCGTTTCGATGCCATGGCCGCCGAAGGTTGGGATGAGTAGGGAACCCCCTCGGGGCACAACCATCGGATGAGGAAACAACTATGTACGAAGAGCCGCAACAGCCACAGTTGCTGAGCGAAAGTGATCCGGCGCTGCAACAACCGATCATTCGGCAAATGGTGGTGCAGCTACGTGCCATGGACAGCTACGGCACCTACGACACCTGGACCGACGCCCGCGTGCTGGACCCAATTATTCTGAACAAGGAGCGGCGCCGCGCTATCCCGGTAGTCGGTGATCCGGACGAGACCACGTTGGCGCGGGTGAAAGCCTATTACAACGCCATCGCCCAGATGATCGAACGCGAAACCGGCTTGATGGCTATGCCAATGATCAATATCAGCCATGAGGGTTTTGGCCGTGCACTGATTCTGGTTGGCAAGCTGGTGGCGCTGGACAAGGTGCTGCGTGACGTCCACCGCTTCGGCTTCGAGTCCCTCGACGCGTTGATCGCTGAGTCCGAGAAGGCGCTGGGCATAGCCTCTCAATTGATCAGCGATAACCGCAGCGTGGCTGAGCTCTGAGGACACAGGCATGACTGAAGACGAACTGAAAGCGTTGAACAGGGAAGTTAGCCAGAAGAAACGCATTGCCAGCGACTGGGCCGGGCAAATTCACGACCTGGTCGAGGATCGCCTGCTCAGTGCTTATGCAGAGCTGCCAGAACTGGCGCGGCACACCCACCAGGCCTGCCTGGACTGGGCGCAGGCCAAGGCACGGCTGGACCAGGCCACGGCGTCTTGAGATTACAGGTCAACACCCTCCGGCTACGGTCGGCATGTGGGTTCAATGCGTCGGCAGGAGATAAGGCATGACTGGAGCAATCACCGGGCTTACCCGGGGCGGGGCCGACTGGACGCCGCAATTCATTACCGCCCTGGATGCACAAAAGTGCATCGGTTGCGGACGTTGCTACAAGGTCTGTCCACGGGACGTCTTCACCTTGGTGGAGCGGGGCAGTGTGGTCGAGGCAGATGATGATTATGACGACGATGATGAAATGCAGGTCATGACTATTCACGATGGTCTGGACTGCATCGGTTGCACGTCCTGCTCCAGGGTTTGCCCCAAGCAGTGTCACTCCCACCAACCCGCAGCGGCCTGACAGATTACTGAAGGTAAGGAGCGATCATGGCCAAACACGATTTTCATATTTTTGTCTGTACCCAGCGCCGCGGTGAGGGACACCCGCGTGGCAGTTGCGGCGCCAAGGGCGGCGAGCAGGTGTTCGATGCGTTCGCCCAGGCGCTGATCCGTCGCAACCTGCAAGGGCGCATTGCGTTGACCGGCACCAGTTGTCTGGGCCCGTGTCAGGCTGGCGCCAATGTGCTGATCTATCCTGGCTCGTTAATGTACAGCTGGGTCGAGCCGCAAGATGCTGAACTAATCGTCCAGCAGCACTTGGTGGAAGGTACTCCCTACGCGGACAAACTCACCCCGGCAGAGCTCTGGTAAGGCGATGGCGGATATCGGGTGCCGCCTCTTTTTAGAGCGTACCCGATCTTTCGATGAGGATATTTTCTGATGATGTCGCTCGACCACATACTGCAAAAGGCCCAGCCCTTGAAGAGCAAACGGCGTCTGTTGCCGGCGCTGGGCGAATGAACGCGCTCTACGATTGGCTGCTTGGCAGCAGTACGCAGGTCGCGACGGTGCAACGCGTTTGCCTGGGCCTGAATTGGACGTTGGCCGAAGTGGCCGATCAACAGGGTTTTGCCTTTAGCCCCCGACAAGTGCTGCGTACCTTGAGCTGGGCAGGCACGCTGCGCGGTCAGCCCAGCGACCAACTGCGGCGTTGGCTGTTGTCGTGGAATGACGCTGAGGCGGCGGTGGGTCTGGCCGTGCTCAATGCCTGCATCAATACCGCCAGTGGCTGCGCTGGGCAGGCCACGCCGCTGTGCAGCGACACGGTGCCGGGCCATCTGCGAGTGTTCAGCCATTTCGGCCCACGCCTGAAAGGGCAGCGCGTCGCGGTGATCGGTCATTACCCCGGCCTCGAACAGCTTTGGCACGGCGTCGAATATGACTGTCTCGAACGTCAGGTGCAGGAGGGCGATCTGCCTGACAGTGCCGCTGAATACCTGCTGCCGCAGGCGGACTGGGTGTTCGTCAGTGCCAGCAGCATCGCTAACAAAACCTTGCCGCGTTTGTTGGAATTGTCGCGCGATGCCCAGGTGGTCCTGATGGGGCCGAGCCTGCCATGGCTACGGGACTGGAGTCGCTTCGGCGTGAACTACCTGGCGGGTGTGCGCGTACTGGACGGCATGGCCGCGCAGCAAGTCGTCACCGAAGGCGGCGGCACCCGGCTGTTCGCGGGTCCCGTCGAATACGCACTGCTTGAGTTATGACCATGAGCCACGAGCACCCTCTGAACTGGCGCATGGTGTTGTGCCACAAACATCCGGTCAGCGCACGCCTGCACTTTCTTATTCCGCAAGGTGAAGGTGTCGTGCTGCCACTGCCGTTACCACCGCTTGCGGTATTTGCCAAAGGCGCAGTGGATAACCCGATACAGGCCCATCCCGCCAGTGCGCTGCGGCATGTTCAACAGGATCTGGGAATCCTCCAGGCACTGCAATTTGTCGGTGAGTTCCAGGTCAGTCTGGAAGTGCCGGGTATCCTCCTGCCGGTCTACCTCGTCGCGCTGGCGGGCTATGACCTTTGTTCGCCGGCCGTGGGCACCCGCTGGATCGAGCTGACGCAAAGCATCGGCATGCCGTGGCTTGACCGCGAGCTGTTACGCCGGGCCTATGAGGTACTGATAGGCTAGATGACGGCGGTAAACCGCACCGTGGTTCAGCCTGGATAGACGCGTGGATCTGTCCAGGCTGGCTGTGGCGGTTCTCAGCAGCGCAGCAGTGCCTTGCCCAGCTTGACAGAGAGCTGCTCTTCGATGAACTGCGGCTCATTAGGCGGATACAGCTCAACTTCGTCGATGGCGAAGCCGTGTTCTTTGCCCAGCGCGATTAACTCGCGAACCTTCTCGCAGGTCTTCAATTTTTCGGCCAGCTCCTGGTCCGCTTTGGCGTTTTCCGAAAAAGCTTTTATTTCCTTGATGGACATTACTGTTCTCTCTGTAGCAGTTGACGGAGTGCAAGGCAAAACGCGCCTCGCAATACTCTGTTTGCAACATTGATGCCTCTCAGTGGCCCTGTTAAATCAATAGGTTGCGTGAAAGCGCTTGTCACATTGGCGACAATCGAACAAAGCCCGACACGACAACCCGACAGTTCCACGGTCTGCGCTGATGGTGGGTGCGAGGGCGCGTAATTGCGCGTGGGGCGATTGTAGTAATGCCGACAATGGCGCGGTTCGTTATGGTGTTATGTATATAAGTAAACAATCATGTGCTGAAAATAACCCTTAATCATTGGCGGGTAGCCTGCTGGCATGAAAAGTGCGTTTTAAATATATCTGTATACCTGCCTATATAGATTGAGCGCTGAAACACAGGTAAAGAAGTGCTTGCGTTTATATAAGTGATAATTATTATCAATACGCGAATTCTGCCAGCCGAGGTGAATGATCATGCTTCAATTACTACCCTCTTCAGCGCCACCACTGGATAGCTTTGCCTTTGCTCGCGATGGCTTCGTGTTGCAACGCAATTGTCTGTCGCCGACGCTTATCGACCAGCAGGCAGCAGCCGTGGCGACTTACCTACTGCGCAGTGACCCTATTCGCAAGGCTGGCGCACGCGCCCATCCGGAAATCCTGCGTCGCCGCCAGGCCTACGAGTGCCGGACCGGTGGCGTGATGACGTTGGTCCACCATGAGCGTTTGCTTGTGACGCTGCATATGCTGGCGGGCGAGCGCAGTTTTCCGGTGGGCATTGGATCACCGGAGAGCACCCAGGAATTACGCACCTGCCATGCGTGCATTGCCAACGGCGGCAGTCCGCACATGACGGCCTGGATTGCGTTGCGCTCGATTACCGTTGAGGCCGGTCTGAGCGTCTTGCCGGGCAGCCATACCGACAACCGGCAATGCCTGGAGCGCCTGTTGGCCGAAGATCCGGCGTTGGCCGAGAATCTTCAACAGATGCGCGAGGAGGGCGCCAGCCTGGAGCAATGGCAGGCACTGGAAAACCGTCTGTTGGAGGGTATGCGAGCCCGACACGTGCAGGCCGCGGGTCAAGGCCTGCGCTTGCTGGCGCTACGCAAGGGCGATGTACTGATTCAGCAACAGGGTTTGTTGGTCAATGCCCCGCATCTCGACAGCCGCAGCTGCCTGGTGGTGCGTTACAGCGCCACACAGTTGCACCGTAATCACTATTTCAGTGATAGCAGTTCTGTAGTGGGCTGAGCCGAATAGAGATCCAGTGTCGTTAGCCGCCAAAACAACAGCGCAGCGAGAGTCAACATGCCCAGCCCGGCAACGGCGAATGCGGCCTGCACCGATAACTGGGCCGCCAGGCCACCGGCAAGCAGGCTGCCAAGCGGCATGCTGCCGACGTAGGCCATGCCATGCAGGGCCATGACCCGGCCGCGCAATGCATCCGTCACCAGGCTCTGCAGCGCAATGCCGCTGGACGTGACGCAAGCGACCAAACCTGCCCCTGCGGCTACCATCAACGGCCAGGCCAGCCACAGATGCCGATTGCAGGCAAAGCCCAGGCAACTGAGGCCAAATAGCAACGCACCGCCAGCCATAAACGTTTCCAGCCGCCACTGATTGCGACGTGCGGCCAGCAGCAGCGTGGCGAGCAGGGCGCCGAACCCGGAGGCGCCGAGCAACTGACCAAGGCCGGCCGGATCGAGTGCGAAGATATCCCGCGCATAAACCGGCAACAGGGCCATGAAGGGCGCGAGGCACAGGCTGCTGATGCCGGCCGTGAGCAAAAGCCAGCGCGCCGGGCGTGTCTCGCGCAGCCAGCGTAACGCTTGATCCAGGCCCGCCTGAGCAGGCGCACTCACAGGCGAATCCATGGCTGACATTCGCCACAGACTGTAGATCGCAGCCAAATAACTCAGAGCATTCAGGGCAAAGCACGCCGTTGCGCCGTAGTGGGCGAACAGCAGCCCGGCCATGGGTGGGCCGATCAGCCGGGCAGCGTTGAACGACAGCGCGTTCAGGGCCAGGGCGTTGTCGCGCAGGTCGCGGTTGCCGATCAGCGCACCGAGCAGCGCCTGGCGCACTGGAATCTCCATGGCATTCAACAGGCCCGTCCCCAGGGATGCGGCCAGCAGCAAGCCGATTCCCGGCTCATAGCTGACGCTCGACAATGCCAGGCCGCTGGCCAGCAATAAGCCAAACGCATTGCAGGCCAGCAGGAGCGGGCGTCGCGGATGCCGGTCGGCCAGCATGCCGGCATAAGAGCCCAACACCAGCAGCGGCAGTTGGCCGAACGCTACCACCAACGCGAGCATCCAGACCGATCCGCTCTGCGCGTAGGTCAGCCAGGACAGCACGATTTGCTGAGACCAGTTGCCGATCTGGGAAATACCCTGACCAATGAAGTAGCGGCGATAGCCTGCATGGCCAAGCGCACGAAAGGTATGTCGGAGCATGGCTGACCCTGGCAGAGGACGGTTCGACAGCGATTGCGAAATCAATTGCAAAGTGCGCGCCATAGAGTCGCCAGGGCCGTGTTACACGGGTTTGCGCCGCGCCTTGCGATAGAGGAAAAGGTACACCCCCGGGTTTTGTCACGAAGCCGACATGATGGGGTGGTGGTCTTGTTCGCTACAGCCCAATGGTCAGGCCTGTATTTTTCATCTCGTTGATTTATAAGAAGTTATTAGTTATTTCTGGCGTGGCACCGGCTTTGCATTTGCTGTGTTGTGAGGTTGGCCCAAGAGCAACGCAAGCCGAGGAGATACGCTAATGATCATCATGACAGACAGCGCAATGGCCGCAGTCGGCCGCTTTATCAGCAGCAACGCCAAGCCGGTCGCCGGACTGCGCATCCGTGTCGAAGGCGGTGGCTGCTCGGGGTTGAAATACAGTTTGAAACTTGAAGAAAACGAAGGCGCCGAGGACCAGAAGGTCGACTGCGGCGGTATTACCTTGCTCATCGACGAGGCCAGCAGTGCACTGCTGGGCGGCGTGACCATGGACTTCATTGAGGGCATGGAAGGTAGCGGCTTTACCTTCGCCAACCCGAACGCCAGCAGCAGCTGCGGCTGCGGAAAATCCTTCGCCTGCTAGGCGCCCCTGTGGCCGTCGGCAGTGCCGACAGTCCAGGACTCACCGAGAGATTAGCCGTTATGTGGGATTATTCGGAAAAAGTCAAAGAGCACTTCTACAACCCCAAAAATGCCGGAGCGGTGGTCGAGTCCAACGCTATTGGCGATGTTGGGTCGCTCAGTTGCGGTGACGCCCTGCGCCTGACGCTCAAGGTCGATCCCGAGACCGACGTGATTGTCGACGCCGGTTTTCAAACCTTCGGTTGCGGCTCGGCCATAGCGTCCTCTTCGGCGCTGACCGAAATGGTCAAAGGGCTTACGCTCGACGAAGCCTTGAAGATCAGCAACCAGAACATCGCCGATTACCTGGACGGCCTGCCGCCGGAAAAGATGCACTGTTCGGTGATGGGGCGTGAAGCCCTGCGCGCAGCGGTGTCCAACTACCGTGGCGAAGCGCTGGAAGATGACCATGAAGAAGGCGCGCTGATCTGCAAGTGCTTCGCGGTGGATGAGGTGATGGTGCGTGACACTATTCGCGCCAATAACTTGTCCAGCGTCGAGGATGTGACCAACTACACCAAGGCCGGTGGCGGCTGTTCGTCTTGCCATGAAGGCATCGAACGCATCCTCACTGAAGAACTGACGGCGCGTGGCGAATCCTTCGTGGCTGCACCGACCAAGGCCAAGCCACGCAAGAAAACCCAGCTGGTTACGTTGGATGAGTCCACCTTTGCGCCTGCCCAGGCGTCGGTGCCGCAGGCCGAGCCAGCCGCCATACCGGACGCGGGCAAGATGACTAACCTGCAACGCATCCGTCGTATCGAGAGGGTGCTCGAATCCATCCGGCCAACCTTGCAGCGTGATCATGGCGATGTCGAATTGTTGGATGTGGACGGCAAGAACGTTTACGTCAAGTTGACGGGCGCCTGCACCGGTTGTCAGTTGGCCAGCACGACCCTGAGCGGCATCCAGCAGCGGTTGATCGAGGAGCTCGGAGAGTTCGTCAAGGTGATACCGGTCAGCGCTACGACCCAAAAGGCGGGGGTGTGAGATGAACGATATCTATCTGGACAACAATGCGACTACCCGGGTGGACGATGAAGTGGTGCAGGCGATGCTGCCGTACTTCACCGAGCAATTTGGCAACCCTTCTTCAATGCACAACTTCGGCAACCGCGTCGGCCTTGCATTGAAGCAGGCCCGGCAGAGTGTGCAAAAGCTACTCGGTGCCGAGCACGATTCGGAAATCATCTTTACCTCGTGCGGTACCGAGTCCGACTCCACCGCCATTCTCTCCGCGATCAGAGCTCAGCCAGAGCGCAAGACCATCATCACCACGACGGTTGAACATCCGGCAATTCTCAGCCTGTGCGACCACCTCGCCACCGAGGGTTACACCGTCCACAAACTCAAGGTCGACAAACGCGGCCGTTTGAATTTGGACGAGTACGCCAACCTGTTGAGCGACGATGTGGCCGTGGTGTCGGTGATGTGGGCCAACAACGAGACGGGCACGTTGTGCCCCGTCGAGGAGATGGCGCTGATGGCCGATGAAGCTGGCGTGATGTTCCATACCGATGCGGTGCAGGCCGCTGGCAAGCTGCCGTTGAACTTGCAGAATTCAGCGATTCACATGCTCTCGCTGTCCGGCCACAAGCTGCACGCACCCAAGGGCATCGGCGTCCTTTACCTGCGTCGCGGCACGCGCTTCCGTCCATTGCTGCGCGGCGGGCATCAAGAACGTGGTCGCCGCGCTGGCACCGAGAACGCCGCCTCCGTCGTAGGTCTGGGTGTGGCGGCCGAACGTGCCTTGCAGTTCATGGCGCACGAGAACACCGAGGTCAAGCGCCTGCGCGACAAGCTTGAAGCCGGCATCCTGGCCGTGGTGCCTTACGCCTTCGTCACCGGCGACCCCAGCAACCGTCTGCCCAATACCGCGAACATCGCATTCGAGTTTATCGAGGGCGAGGCCATTCTCTTGCTGTTGAACAAGGTCGGTATTGCCGCTTCCAGCGGTTCGGCCTGCACCTCCGGTTCGTTAGAGCCTTCACATGTCATGCGTGCCATGGACATTCCGTACACGGCCGCCCACGGCACGGTGCGTTTCTCGCTGTCGCGCTACACCACCGAAGCGGAAATCGAGCATGTGATTCGCGAGATGCCACCCATCGTGGAGCGGCTGCGCAAGCTCTCGCCCTATTGGAATGGCACCGGTCCGGCGCAGGAAGCTGATCAGGGTTTTTCCCCGGTCTACGCCTGACCTGTCGTCCCGGCGCTCGGTAACAGGCGTTTCGCAACAGCCATGGGCTGGAGGATGTTATGAGCAGCGTGATCATTGATGACACTACATTGCGCGACGGCGAGCAAAGCGCCGGCGTGGCTTTCAATGCCGAAGAGAAGATCGCGATCGCTGTTGCTCTGGCCAAAATCGGTGTGACGGAGATGGAAATCGGCATCCCGAGCATGGGCGATGAGGAACTCGACGTCATGCGCGCCATCGTCGGGCTGGGTCTGCCGGCTCGCCTGCTGGCCTGGTGTCGACTGTGCGATACCGATCTGCACGCGGCGCTGGCCAGTGGCGTGGGCATGGTCGATTTGTCGCTGCCGGTGTCCGACTTGATGCTGCACCATAAACTTGCCCGTGACCGCAGCTGGGCTATTGCTGAAGTGGTGCGCCTGGTCGGCAAGGCCCGCGCTGCAGGGCTGGAAGTTTGCCTGGGGTGCGAGGACGCTTCGCGGGCTGATCCTGAGTTCATTATCAGGGTGGCCGAGGCGGCTCAGATGGCCGGTGCCCAGCGCCTGCGCTTTGCCGACACGGTCGGGGTGATGGAACCCTTTGGCATGTACGAGCGCTTCAGTTTTCTGCACCAGCGTCTGGACATGGAGCTGGAAGTGCACGCCCACGATGATTTTGGCCTGGCCACCGCCAACACACTGGCCGCAGTCAAGGGTGGGGCCACGCACATTAACACCACGGTCAACGGCCTGGGCGAACGCGCGGGTAACGCGGCGCTGGAGGAGTGCGCTCTGGCGCTGGAGCAACTGCATGGCATCGATACCGGTATCGACATGCTGGGCCTTCCGGCGATTTCCGCACTGGTGGAAGAAGCCTCGGGGCGTAAAGTCGCCTGGCAAAAGAGCATCGTCGGCGCCGGGGTGTTCACCCACGAGGCAGGTATTCATGTCGACGGGTTGCTCAAGCACCGCAGCAACTATGAAGGTCTGAACCCTGACCAGCTCGGTCGCAGTCACAGTCTGGTGCTTGGCAAGCATTCGGGTACACGCATGGTCGAAGCCAGTTACCTGGCCCTTGGCATCCAGTTGCAGGCCGGGGAGAGCAATATGCTGCTCAGCTGTATTCGTGCCTTTTCCACCCGGACCAAGCGCAGCCCGCTAACCAGCGATTTGCAGACCTTGTACCGCCAGGTCTGCGAAGACGGCGCGCTGCTGTTTGGAGGTCTGAAGTGAGCCTGCTTGGCGAGTGGCGCGAAGATCTTGGCTGCGTATTTCAGCGCGACCCGGCAGCGCGCTCGACACTGGAAGTGCTCACCACTTACCCAGGCCTGCACGCGATCATGCTCTATCGCGTCGGCCATCGCCTATGGCTGCATGAATGGCGCTACCTGGCCCGGCTGCTGTCCTTTTTCGCAAGGCTGGTCAGCAATGTAGATATCCATCCGGGCGCGAAAATCGGCTCGCGTTTTTTCATCGACCATGGCGCAGGTGTGGTGATCGGTGAAACCGCCGAGATTGGCCAAGACGTGACGCTCTACCACGGCGTGACGCTTGGTGGCACCAGTTGGCACAAAGGCAAACGCCACCCGACGCTGGGCGATGGTGTGCTGGTCGGGGCGGGGGCGAAAATTCTCGGCCCGATCACCATCGGCGATAACGCCAGGGTCGGCGCCAATTCGGTGGTGGTCGGGGATGTACCCGCTGGCTGCACGGTGGTAGGCATTCCCGGCAAGGTAGTTCGCCTGCATGAAGCGGGTCGGCTCAACCCCTATGGTATTGACCTGGACCATCATCTGATCCCGGACCCGGTGGGCAAGGCCATCGCCTGTCTGCTGGAGCGCATCGACAGCCTTGAACGCAAAGTCGAAGCCGGTGGGCTGCTGGCACGTGGCAGCCAGGAGCAGTTTTATCAACACTGCGACCCGGACAACGAGATCTGCGAGAGCGACTGCCCTGGCGCAGCCGTCGCGCAGGCCAAGGTTTCGGTCGGCCGACGCGCCACTGTCAGCCCGCTGGTCAAGTGAGGACCATGCCCATGGATCTGCAGGATTTTGATGGTGACGGGCTTTATTTCGACGAGCCTCAGAGTGAGGAAGTTGCAGGCTGTATGCAGGCCGCCGCCGAGCAATACAGCGAGGGCTCGGCTGAGCAGCCGTTGCTGCGCGCACTGGCGCTGGCACCGCACGACCTCAACGTAATGGTGGGGTTGTACCGTTTTTACTACTACCAGCACCGCTATCAGGAGGCATTGAGCATCTCCTCACAGGTCATGGCCAGCGTCCGACCGAGGCTTGCGCTGCCATCGGTGTGGCGTGACATCCAACCTGCGGATCTGGTCACGGCGGCGCAGCACGGTGTCGGTTTGTTGCGCTTCTATTTGTTGGCGCTCAAGGGCGCCGGTTACCTGTGCTTGCGCCTCGGCCATTTCGAACACGGCAAAGCAATCCTCTCCAAGGTCGCCGAGCTAGACACTGAAAACCGTCTGGGTGCCCGGCTGCTGCTTGAGGTACTGGAGGCGCGCAACGCTCAGATCATTCCCTTTCCCACTGCGGCCACCGCGGAGATACGACCATGACCGAAGCCTTTGATGTCAATGCTGGACTGACCCTCAAGGAGGCCATAGAGGAACTGGTATCTGCCGAGGACTTCCTCGAATTGTTCGGCGTGCCTTATGAACAGAAAATCGTCCACGTCAATCGCCTGCACATCATGCAGCGTTACCACGACTACCTGAGCAAGGCGGGTGGGTTGGACCACCACAGCGACACCGTCTGCCTGGCCATTTACCGTCAGTTGCTCGGCCGTGCTTATGACGATTTTGTGGTGTCCGATGCGCAGACCGAAAAAGTATTCAAGGTTTTCCGCATGAATGAGCCGCAGACGACCTTTGTCTCCATTGACCAATTGCTGGGGTAAACCTGGGAGGGGAGCGTCATGAGCCTTCCGCGATTCGAGTATGGCGATGAAGTTCGCCTGATCCGTAACGTGCGTAACGACGGCACCTATCCGGGGCTGGACACTGGCACGCTGTTGATCCGCAGAGGTGCCGTGGGCTGTGTCTACGACGTGGGCACGTACTTGCAGGACCAACTGATTTACCGCGTGCACTTTCTCGCTGACGGAAAAATGGTCGGTTGCCGTGAAGAGGAGTTGATTCCGGCATCGGACCCGTGGATCCCGAACCTGTTCGAGTACCGCGACCCGGTGGTCACGCGTTGTGCTCTTTCCTTGCGCGGTGAAGTGGTCATCGCGGCCGGATGCGGCGGCACCATAGAAAAAGTCCTGCGCGACTTGCCGCAGGGCATCCAATACCACGTGCACTTTGGCAATGGCTATGTCCTGCAAGTACCCGAGCAGAGCCTGGCGGTGGGTCAAACGCCAGTGGAGGTTAGTCATGAGTAACAACCGGCAATCGGCTTCCGGCCACAGCCGCTATCACCTGCTGAAGATCGCTCACGAGCATTTCGGTTGCCCGCCCGCCGTGCTGAACAACGATCAATTGCTTGAAGCCGAGCGCATTGTCAGCCGTCAGTTGCAGATCGAAGAGGCTGTGTTGTACAGCCCGGAGGCCACCGGCGTGGTCATCCCTCCGGGGCACATCGATGACGCTTGGGCGCAAATTGCCGGCCGTTATGACGACCCCGAAGCGCTGCGCCTGGCACTGAGCGACAGCGCGCTGGACGAGGCACGTATTCGTCCGCTGTTGGCCCGTGAATTGAAAGTCGAGGCGGTGCTGGATAGGGTGTGCAAAGACTTGACGGAAATCGGCGACGTCGAAGTCAGCCTTTACTACTTCAATCACCTGGAGCAGTTCGTGCGGCCCGCCTCGCGGCAGGCCCGGCACATCCTCATTACCATCAACCCGGCGTTCCCGGAAAACACTCGGGAGGCCGCTCTGGCGCGTGTCGAGTCCATCGCCAAACGCCTGCATAACAAGCCGGGTCGTTTTGCCGAACAGGCACTCAAGCATTCCGAGTGCCCGACTTCGCTGCAGGGTGGGCTATTGGGCAACGTCCGGCCAGGCGTTCTTTACCCGGAGCTGGAGGCCTGTCTGTTCGCTCTTGAAGTGGGGCGCGTCAGTGCGCCAGTGGAATCGCCGCTGGGCTTTCATTTGTTGTTCTGTGAGTCCCTTGAACCTTCCATGTGCGCGTCGCTGGAGGTTGTTTTACCGCACCTGCGCGAAAAACTACGCGGTCGTCAGCGCAAGGCCCATCAGCGGCAATGGCTGAAACAACTGTTGCAACACCACTCAACGATGGAGAGTCGCTCCCATGGCTGATAGCGAGAAACCCTGCTGCTCGTTCTGCGGTGCGGAAAAAAGCGCCACTGTGCCCTTGATCGCCGGTAACGAAGGGCGAATCTGCGAGGCCTGCGTCACCCTGGCCCATCAGGTGGTGAACAGTTGGGGACAGCGACGCAAACACCAGCAACTGGCGCCAAAACTGAGCACCCCTGCGGCCTACAAGGAGCACCTGGACGGCTCGGTGATCGGTCAGGAAACGGCCAAGGAAACCCTGGCCGTGGCGGTGTACAACCATTATTTGCGCTTGCTCAACAGCGACCGCGAACTGGTTTGCCAACTGGGCGAGCGGATCGAGCTGGAAAAATCCAATATCCTCATGGCCGGTCCGTCCGGCACAGGCAAGACATTGCTGGTGCGCACCCTGGCGCACACGCTCGGGGTGCCTTTTGCCACCGCCGACGCCACCACGCTGACCCAGGCAGGCTATGTCGGCGACGATGTCGACAGCATCATTGCGCGCCTGCTGGATGCCGCCAACGGTGACGTGCAACAGGCGCAATGGGGCATCGTCTACATCGACGAGGTGGACAAACTGGCCCGGCGCAGCGGGGGTGGTGGCGCGGCGGTACGAGACATTTCCGGGGAGGGGGTGCAACAAGCGCTGCTGAAGATGATCGAGGGCAGTGAAGTGCGCATCGGCAAGGCGGGGCGGCGTAACGAACAGGGCGAAGAGCAGGTGATCGATACGCGCAATATCCTGTTTATCGCCGGTGGTGCGTTCGCGGGTCTGGAGGAATTGATCAGCAGCCGTATCAAGCCCAAAACCAGCAGCATTGGCTTCCATGCGCCACCGCGTTGGCAGCAACCGTCGGTTAACGAGTTGTTGGCCTCGATGCTCCCGGACGATCTGCACGAATACGGTCTGATTCCCGAGTTCATTGGCCGTTTTCCAATTATCACTTTTCTCCAGGAGCTGGACCACGGCACGCTGTTGCGCATCCTCACCGAACCACGCAATTCGCTGATCAAGCAATTCCAACAGCTATTCGCCTATCAGGGGGTGAGCCTGGACTTTACCCCTGAGGCATTGAACTTTATTGCCGACCAGGCCCTGAAACGCAAGACCGGCGCGCGCGGCCTGCGTGCCGTGTTGGAAGCCGCGCTGCAACCGACCATGTTCACCATGCCGTCGCGTCCCGAGCTGCGCGGTTGCACGCTGGAGCTTGAGGGCAATGCAGATGCAGATGCCGATGGAAGTGGCTGTTTGCGCGTCGTGGAGCGGTTGATGGAGGAGGGCGTCGATGTGCCCCAGGATCGCCAGTCGGCCGCGGAGACCAGCCCTGAACCGGTGCGCCTGAGCGTTGATGTGTGAGTGTCGCAAACCCGACAGAGCCTGCCATCGCGTGCGAAGCGGCACGTCGGTTTTGCGACATGGGGTTTCTGTTAAGATAAAAACTCTTTTAATATCATTAGGTTGTATCTGCTGCGTGAATATTCGGCATGGCCTGTTTCGTGCTCTTGTCTTGGTGTGAGCCGGGCTTTGAAGAGTGCCGGAACGCTTTCTTATCTATGCAGCAGCCCGAGGTGAACCATGGCCAAAATTGGAATTTTCTTCGGCACCAGCACGGGAAAAACCCGCAAGGTCGCCAAAAGTATCAAAAAGCGCTTCGACGACGAGACCATGGCAGCCCCGTTGAACGTTAACCGCACCACACCCGAGGACTTCGCCGGTTACTCGCACCTGATCCTCGGAACACCGACCTTGGGCGACGGGCTGTTGCCGGGCCTGTCCGCAGATTGCGAGACCGAAAGCTGGGAAGAGTTCCTGCCCAAACTTGCCGGCCTGGACTTCTCAGGCAAGACCATCGCGTTGTTCGGGCTGGGTGACCAGATCGGTTATGGCGATGAGTTTCTCGACGCGATGATTCTCCTGCACAGCTTCTTTGCCGGGCTTGGCGCCAAACTGGTCGGTGCATGGCCAACCGAGGGCTATGAGTTCGCGCACTCGGAGTCGGTGGTCGATGGGAAGTTCGTTGGCCTGGCGCTGGATCTGGACAATCAGAGTGGTCTCACGGAGGAGCGTCTGGATGTCTGGTTGAAGTCGATTTCGGCGGACTTTAGTCTGGCGCTGTAACCCAAGGGCCTGTAGCGGGCGCTTGCCCTTCGGTATCGGGTTGAACGGCGCATAATTGGTGAGCCCTTTCTATTGAAGGGGCCCACCAGCCCGCGCTGTCTTATCAAAGACAGTCTGGAAGAATCAGGTCTTCTTGCGGCCCAAAATGATATGCGAGGCCTTGATTACCGCAGTCGCCTGCACACCGGGTGCCAGACCGAGTTCTGCCACCGCCTCGCGAGTGACGATCGCAGTGATTTGTGTGCCGCCCGCCAAACGCAGGGTCACCTCACTGTTCACCGCCCCGGCTTCTACCGACTCCACCGTACCCGGTAACTGATTACGCGCAGACAGATGGAAGTCGCTGGCATCGGTCATCAACATGACCCAAGGTGCCTTGATCAATGCAACCACTTCAACATCGGTAGCCAGTTGCAGCTCGCGCACACTGTCCATGGTCACCACGGCCACCAACTGGTCGCCGTTGCCTAAATCAATATCCACCACCGCATTCACTGCACCAGGATGGCACAATGAGATTTTCCCCCACAAACGATTGCGTGCGCTGATTTGCATGTTGACTCTCCGCTGATGTCGGTTTCGCGACACGCTGTAGTGTTTGCTACATAGAAAACCCGAATAGGGACTCCTGTTCGGTCGCGGCTACTGTAAGAAAGCCTTTGATATAGGCGCAACCATAGCGCTCTCATCATTGGCACGTTTATCGCTATATATCTCCTTATACACAGGGAGCCACTATGACCCATACCCCGCAGCGCTTCATCGGTCACTTGTCGCTTGAGGGCGCGGTTGGCGTATCGCTATCCGAAATACGCATTCGTCTGCTCGAACAGATCGGTCTGTGCGGTTCTATTAGCCAGGCGGCCAAAGCGGTGCCGCTGTCCTACAAGGCGGCGTGGGATGCGATAGATGCGATGAACAACATGGCGCAGCAACCGCTGGTCGTCCGGGTTACGGGGGGCAGGCAGGGCGGCGGCACCCAGCTCACCGACTACGGGCGAAGCATCGCTGCCATGTACCGGGCGCTGGAGCTCGAATATCAGATCGCGCTCGACCGGCTAAGCGTGCGTCTTGGAGAAGTAGGAGGAGCCGATATCCATGAGTTTCAAAGCCTTATGCACCGACTTTCGATGAAGACCAGTGCACGCAACCAATTCTCCGGGCCAATTGCTGGCCTACGCGATGGGGGCGTGGACTACGAAGTGCGCCTGCGTCTGGATGCGCAGACCGACCTGATTGCGGTGATCACCAAAGCCAGCGCGGAGAACCTCGCCCTGGCCATTGGCAAGGAGGTCTTCGCTTTCGTCAAATCTTCATCCGTGCTGCTCAGCACCGACCGCGACCTGCGCCTCACTGCACGCAACCAGTTGTGGGGCGAGGTCGTCGAAATTCAGCAGGGCTCGGTGAACGATCAAGTCAGTTTGCTGCTGCCTTCCGGGCGCAGCGTTACCGCAGTTATCACTCATGACAGCTGCGAAATTATGGGCCTGGTGGTGGGTCAGCAGGCGTGCGCTTTGTTCAAGGCTTCCAGCGTCATCCTCGCCGTATACGACTGATTACGACCCAAGGAGTTTTGTATATGAATGTCCGTTCCAGCCTGTTTGTCGCCATTGGCTTCGCGTTGATCTCGACCCTGGTGCAGGCCGAGCAAGTGCAAGTGGCGGTGGCGGCCAACTTCACCGAGCCGATGCGAAAGATTGCCGAGCAATTCGAGAAAGACACTGGCAACCAGGCGGTCCTGACCTTTGGTGCTACAGGCAAGTTTTATACCCAGATCACAGAGGGTGCGCCTTTTGAGGTATTCCTTTCTGCGGATGACACCACTCCGGCCAGGCTGGAGAGCGAGAAAGCCGGTGTCCCGGACAGCCGATTCACCTATGCCATCGGCAAGCTAGTGCTGTGGTCGGCCACGCCCGGTTATGTGGATGCCAAGGGTGAAGTGCTGAAGAAAGGCGACTTCAAACATCTGTCCATTGCCAACCCGAAAGCCGCGCCCTACGGTGCCGCCGCCATGCAAACACTGGATAAGCTTGGCCTGACCCAGCAAGTCGAAAGCAAGATCGTCACCGGCGAAAGTATCGCCCAGACGTATCAGTTTGTTTCCACCGGAAACGCCGAGCTTGGCTTCCTCGCGCGGTCCCAAGTGACCGAAAACGGCAAGCTGGTCAGCGGCTCGGACTGGCTGGTGCCGGACGACCTCTATAAACCTATCCGCCAGGACGCGCAGATCCTGACCAAGGGTGAGCGCAACCCGGCAGCCAAAGCATTGATCAACTACCTCAAAAGTCCCAAGGCCATAGCGATCATTCGCTCGTATGGCTACACGCTCTAGTGTTCTGGTGTCCTGGCTTTTAAGGAGCTTCTATTGCTCTCTGCTTTCGATCTTGACGCCGTCTGGCTGACCATCAAACTGGCCAGTCTGACCACGCTTATCCTGCTGGTTATTGGCACGCCGATAGCGTGGTGGTTGGCCATTACGCGTTCGCGCCTGCGCGCAGTGATGGGTGCCCTGGTGGCGTTACCGCTGGTGCTGCCGCCCTCGGTGCTGGGCTTTTACTTGTTGATTGGTCTCGGCCCGCACGGCCCGCTGGGCGCGCTGACCCAAGCGCTCGGTTTGGGCCTGTTGCCTTTTACCTTCGCCGGACTAGTATTGGGTTCGACCTTGTATTCGATGCCTTTCGTCGTACAACCGTTGCAACAAGCCTTCGAGGCTGTTGGCAAGCGCTCGCTGGAGGTCGCCGCAACGCTACGTGCATCGCCCCTGGATACGTTTTTTACCGTGGTCGTGCCGCTGGCTCGTCCTGGCTTTATCACCGCAGCGATCCTCGGCTTCGCCCACACCGTGGGCGAGTTCGGTGTGGTACTGATGATCGGTGGCAATATCCCGCAGAGTACACGGGTGGTGTCGGTGCAGATCTACGATCACGTCGAGGCAATGGAATATGCCCAGGCGCATTGGCTGGCAGGGGGCATGCTGGTTTTTGCCTTCCTGGTGTTATTTGCCCTTTATTCCTTTAATGCCCGCCCGCGGATGATGTGAAGATGACTGATCTTTCCCTTTCGCCCTGCGGCATTGATCTACGACTGGACCACGGCTGGGGCGATTTCCATTTACAGGTCAAAGCACGCCTGCCGGCCAGTGGGGTCACGGCGATCTTCGGCCAATCCGGGTCGGGCAAGACCACTTTGTTGCGCTGCATTGCCGGACTGGAACGGGCCAAGAGCGGCTATGTCGAAGTCGCCGGTGAATGCTGGCAGGATGAGGCGCGCGGGGTGTTTCTGCCACCTGATCGACGACCGTTGGGTTACGTATTCCAGGAGGCCAGTCTGTTTGCGCATCTGGATGTGCGCCAGAATCTGGAGTACGGCCAGCGGCGCATAGCGCCCAACGAACGTCGCGTCTCGCTGGAGCAGGCGGTGGAGTTGCTCGGCATCGGCCACCTGCTCAAACGCTCGACACACAACCTGTCCGGTGGTGAGCGCCAGCGGGTGGCGATTGCCCGAGCGCTGGCCACCAGCCCGCGCCTGCTATTGCTCGATGAGCCGTTGGCAGCCCTGGATCAAGGACGCAAACAGGAAGTGCTGCCGTACTTGGGACGCTTGCACAGTGAACTGGGTATCCCAATGCTTTACGTGAGCCACTCGCTGGCGGAAGTCAGTCGCCTGGCCGACCACATGTTGTACCTGGAAAACGGCCAACTGCGCGCCGCCGGCCCGCTGAACCAGCTATTGACCCGTGCCGATCTGCCCTTGGCGCATCTGGATGAGGCCGAAACTGCGCTGGAAGGTGTGCTCGAGTCGCATGACGAAACCTTCCGCCTGAGCCGAGTACGCGTGCCCGGTGGTTTGCTGGTCTTGCCGTTGAGCGAGCTGCCATTGGGCCAACGCGTGCGCGTCAGCATCCAGGCCCGTGACATCAGCCTGGCGCTGGAAAAACCGCAACGCAGCAGCATCCTCAATATGCTGCAAGGCGAAGTGCTGGACCTTATCGATGACCTGCAGAGTGCGCAAACACTGGTGCGCATCAACCTGAACGACGCCGTGATGCTGTCACGCATCACACGCCGCTCGGCGGTGGACCTTGAACTATGCACAGGCATGCCGGTGTATGCGCTGGTCAAGGCTGTTGCGTTGATGAATTAAGTGCTCAATTTCAGTGACACCAAAACATGCACCGCTATGAACAAAAAAATCGGTTCGGGCGGCCTACGACGCAGCTGAATTCGGGCCAAAGTAGACGACCACAGCATCGACAAAACGCCTGAGTTTAGCGGTCATCTGGCGATCGGCCCTATAAAGCAAATGCATTTGACGACTAGGCGCTTCGAAGTTTGGTAGCAGTCGGATCAGATCCCCGGCCACCATCGCGGGCTCAAGGAAATCTGCTGGCCCCAAGACAATCCCGAATCCATCGAGCGCAGCCGATAACAGGGCTTTACTCTCATTGACCTGCAAACGACTGCGCACGTTCACCGTATGCACCAGGGCGCCCTGGTTGAATTGCCATTGGTTGTCGGCAGGCCGAGACCAATAGACATATCCTAGACAGTCATGATGAGTCAGGTCACTGGGCACCAGAGGTGTCCCGCGTGCGGCAAGGTAAGATGGCGCGGCGCAGGCTACCAGCCGGTAGGGTGCCAGCGGCCTGGCGGTGAGGCTGGAATTAGCGATGGGCCCGATACGAAATACCGCCTCGTAACCCTCTTCCACCAAATCGACGGAGCGATCGGTCACATTAAGATCGATTTCTACTTCAGGGTGCTGACGCAAGAACGCTGTCACGAACGGTATGAGACTGTAGGAGCCAAAAGTTGCTGGCGCGCTAATCCTCAATTTTCCACGAGGGGTGGCGCTCATGATTTGCGCCAGTGAATCGGCTGCTTGGGCCTCGCTCAAAATATGCTTGCAGCGCTCATAGTAGGCGCTGCCCAACTCGGTAAGGCTTTGCCTGCGCGTTGTGCGGTTCAGGAGGCGGGCACCGAGCCTATGCTCCAGCGCTGCCACATGCTTGGCCACCATTTGCGGCGACATGCCCAGGCGCACCGCAGCGCTGGCGTAAGAGCCTGACTCGGCTGCCATGACAAAAGCATCCATGCTGGTGAGCCTGTCGATCATTCCCCACTCCCAGTAACAAAACCAAGTCCATCCAGCTAATTTATCATCGCGTGGTTGTGAATCATCATAGGCCTCCAATCATTGAGTGGAGCAAGAACATGCGTATTGGCATTATCGGAGCGGGATTCATCGGGCGCGCGGTGGCGCAGTTGGTATTAGCGGCCGGGCATGAGGCGATGCTCAGCAATTCGAGAGGCCCTAAGAGTCTGGCCAGTGTGGCCAGCGGCATTCCAGGCAGTCAGGTGGGCACTGTCGCAGAGGCCGCGCAATTTGGCGACGTGGTGCTGGTGGCCATCCCCTTTGAGTATTACCACGAGATTCCCGCTGCCCTGCTGGAAGGAAAAACGGTTTTGGATGCCAACAATTACTACCCGGGGCGCGACGGTCATATCGGCGCGCTGGATCGTTTTGAAACGACCACGAGCCAACTCCTCGCGGCGCATCTGCCACGGTCAACGGTTGTCAAAGTCTTCAATGCCATTCTTGCTAAAGACCTGTTGCAGGACGGACGTCCCGCAAGTGCCACCGTCAGACGGGCACTTCCCATTGCCGCCGATGACCAGGATGCGAAGTTACTGGTGATGAAGCTATTGGATGAAATTGGATTCGACACAGTAGATGGCGGCGGTCTGGATGAGAGCTGGCGATTTGAGCGTGCCAAGCCGGCCTACTGCATACCACTGAATAGAGATGAACTCAAAGTAGCTTTGGCTGCGGCGCAGCGCGAAGTCGAGCTTCCTGACGGTTCATGGCGTCCTTGAGAAATACCTGGACTGCCGAATGAGCACTTGATGATTTAAATTATCTGTGGGGATGCCCGCGTTTACTGCGGGCGACTAACTCCGAGGTTCGCATGGCAGTAAGTTGGTCAGCCGTACGAATGAAGTCGGATCTGAAGCGTCACGGTATTCGTGAAAGACTCTGCGTCTGAAAACGAGGAAAGCCCTGCACGCGTAAACCTGCAGGGCTCCTCGGTCAGGCTGACCATTTTAGTGTGCATGATCACAAGGTTTGGGTCTGAAGGGGGCTCAGATACCCTGCTTGCCGTTTAATCCTGCGCCAGGCAGTTGTTCACGTTCCAGCCATACAGCCATTCCATCGCATCGTAGAACTGCTCGGTGGAGCGGTCTTTCCACAACGAGTTGCGGATCATGCGCTCGACGCCCTTGGCATGGTAGATGCGACCCATTTCGCGGCCGGACAGGACGATGCGGCCGGTGCGGGTGATTCGCGAGCGCTGGTACAGATCAAGGGCCTTTTCCCAGTCGTTGTTGTTGACGCGCAGGGCTTCGCCGAGGGTCACGGCATCTTCCAGTGCCATGCAGGCGCCCTGTGCCATGTACTGGGTGGTCGGGTGGGCGGCATCGCCGAGCAGGGTGGCGCGGCCGAAGGTCCACTGCGGGATCGGCTCGCGGTCGGCGGTTGCCCAGCGCTTCCACTGCTTCGGCAGCTCGATCAGTTGGCGCGCCTTGGGGCAGATGTCCTGGAAGTAGCTTTCGACTTCTTCCTTGCTGCCCTCGGTGACGCCCCATTCTTCCTGCTGGCGGCTGTGGAAAGTCACCACGATGTTGTATTGCTCGCCGCCGCGCAGCGGGTAGTGCACGAGGTGGCAGTTGGGGCCAACCCAGATACTGGCGGCGTTCCATTTCAGTTCATCGGGGAATTCGCTCTTGTCGATGACCGAGCGATAAACGACGTGGCCGGTGACGCGGGGCGGATCGTTAACGTAGGTCTCGCGTACGACGGACCTGACGCCGTCGGCACCGATCAGCGCGCAGCCATGGTAGGCGTTGCCATTCTGGTCATAGACGGTGACGCTATTGGCATCCGCTTCGATACGCTCGATGTGGGTATCGGTCTTGAACTCGACTCGACCGGTTTCCTGGGCACCTTCCAGTAGCGACAGGTGCACGTCGACACGGTGGATCACGGCGTAGGGGTTGCCGAAGCGCTTGCGGAAGGCTTCGCCGGTGGGGATCTTGCCCACCTGGTATTCGTCGATGGCGTCGTGCATCACCATGTAGTCGGTGAATACGGCGCGGCTGCGGGCCTTGTCCCCGACGCCCAGCGCGTCGAAGGCATGGAAAGCGTTCGGACCAAGCTGAATACCTGCACCGATTTCGCCGATGTGGGCTGCCTGCTCCAGCACCAGAACCTGGAAACCCTGACGCACCAGCGCCAGCGAAGCTGCCAGACCGCCGATGCCACCGCCGACCACTATTACGGGAAGTTGCTGAGTCATTGTTTTTTCCTTACCCCATGCAGGGTATTCACTGGGCGCTGCTGAAGCACCCGCGCCGCCTGCATAGGCAGGCAGCGGATGTTATTCGGGAGGTACCGCATCAAGCGGCAGTTGTCTTCAGAATGTTGCTTTGGGTTGTCAGGCGAAGACTTCGTAGATGCCGAGTTTGCGGTGCAGCGGAGCGTCGTCGACCATGAACAGGTAGACCGGTTCGCTGGCCGAAGCATTACTCAGGGTGACCTCGGAATGGGTCGGTACGGCGAGCGTGTCTGCGTGGCTGAACAGGTGCTCGGTGCCGTCGACCACGGCGCGGCCGGCGCCTTCAACCACGTGCAGTACACCGGAGGCCGAGCGGCGCGGCATGCGTACCTGCTCACCCGGACGCAGCATGATCGCGGAGAAGCCCAAGGTCGGCAGGCATTCGGCACCGGTTTGCGGGTTGATATAGGCCAACTGCACCAATTCGCCCAAGCGGGTCAAAGCAGACAGCTGCTGCAGAGACTCGCGCACTTCCTTCCAGGGGAAACGCAGCAGCGGATAGCTGCTGGCTTTGTTATCCAGGGCGCTGTAAGGCAGCAGGCCGCCCTGGCGATAGCGCGAGGTACAGTCCCCCGTCGCCTTGGTGATGATCTGCGACTCTTGGCCATCAATGCAGTAGGACGCTTCCATGCCGTAGATCAGTGGCAGATCCAGCGCATCAAGCCAGATCACCGGGCCTTCACCTTCATGGCCGTGCTCGTGCCACAGGCCGGGCGGAGTCAGGATCAGGTCGCCTTTTTCCATCGGCAGTTTTTCACCATTGACCACGGTGAAACCGCCATTGCCTTCGATAACGAAGCGCACGGCAGACGGCGAGTGTTTGTGGTTGGGCGCGGTTTCACCCGGCTGTATCAGCTGCAGGCCGATATAGATGGAGGCCGTCGCCTGCATATTTTCCAGACCCAGGCCCGGATTGCAGAGCACCAGCACACGGCGCTCGGCTTTCTCGATGGGTGTGAGTTCGCCAGCACGCAGCAGGTCGGGGCGCACATCGGCGTAGCGCCACATCACCGGCTGGGTGCGGCGGGCAGGCTTGCCAAAGGGCAATACAGACCGCAACGAAGGCCATAGCGGCAAGGTGTTGTTCGCCATTAGCTGTTTGTAATAGTCCTTCGGCAGATCTTCAATAGTGCCTAGATTCATCCCGCTCATGTGTGGCCTCTCAGTTCGATTGTCTTGTTTGATTGGAGCAGGGCATCCTTACCTTGCCAGCCTGCTTTACAGGCTTTTAACCTGGGCCCAGTATTTGTTCCATATGGAATTACGTCAATCGGGTTAATGTTGATCAGAATCAATAAAATTAGCACTTTGTCGTTATTTTAGACAAATATCGCGAATAAAATTGTTCCAAGAGGAAGTACTTTGCTGGATCAAGAACGCTACATACCCTATCTGCTGCACCAGGCACACCTTGCGGTGTTTCGCACCTTCGAACACCGACTCGTGCCCAGCGGTCTGACCTTGCCGCAGTGGCGAGTCCTGGCCGCCCTGGCGCATCACAAGCAACTGCGTGTTGGCGAGCTGGCGCGAATCGCCGGCCAGGAGCCGCCAACGCTGGTACGCCAGCTCGGTGTCCTGGAACAGCGAAAGCTGACCCGTCGCATAGCGTCGGAGGCGGACAAGAGGGCTACTTATGTCGAGCTGACTGACGCGGGTTGTGCCTTGACAGACGAACTCCTGCCGCAAGCGCTGGAGATTGAGAGGAGGGCCCTGGTGGGCTTCAGCGAGGACGAGATCGAGTTTCTGCGACGCTTGTTGTGCCGGGTCAGGGCGAATGCAGAAGGATGATTGCCGGCGTGATGGTGGGGCTGGCTTTGAGGGCTGGCCCCTTCCGTTCGGCGATATTTGGAGTCTGTCCCGGGGTTGCCGAGCGTAGCTCTGCGCCAAGGCGACTTGTCTGCTTGCCAAGCTGTCTGGCTGAAGCTTGACCCTACGGGTGAGAGGCCTTAATCAGGCATTCGCGAAAATCCAGGACTGTGCTGTCAACGTAGGGTTCATCGCGCCAGCAAATGCCGATGTAACCTTCGGCCTCCATTTCGAAGTCGAGGGTGCTGATCAGTCCGCTGCGGGTGAAATGCTCTGCGACCCGGCCGGAGGCCACGGAGAGCATGTCACTGGTTTGCAGCAGTCTCAGGTTGGCCATTAGGGATGACGACTCGATCCGGCTTGGCAGGGGCTTGAGTCCGGCATTGCTTAGGGCGGTGTCCAGGCGTTGGCGGATGGGCGTGCCCTCGGGCCAGAGTATCCAGTCGAACGCAGACAGGTCGCTCCAGTCGAGGTGCGAGCGCATCGCCAGCGGATGCCCAATGCGGGCGATGACCTGCATAGGTTCGCGAAACAGCATCTGGCTGTGCAGCGTTGAGCGGGGCCGGTAGTTGTCGAGGCGCCCGATCACCATGTCCAGCTGACCCAGCTCCAGCCGTTCGAGCAATACGTTCATGGTGTTCTCTTGCAGGGAGACATGCGCCCGCGGGTGCATGGCCAGGAAGTAACCGATGGCATCGGGTACCAGGCTGGGCGCCGAGGCCGGTGACGTACCAATAGAGATACTGGGGGCGTTACCTTCCTTGAGCGCGTCCATGTTGCTCTGCGCCCGTTCCATTTCGCTCAGTATGCGCCGCACATGGTTGATCAGCAGTTCACCCTGAGCGGTTGGCCGCAAGCCGCGGGCGTGGCGCTCGAACAGCGTGGCGCCTGCATCCTCTTCCAGATCCTTGAGCCATTTCGACAGCCCTGGCTGGGTGGTATGGGCGGTCCGAGCGGCGTCGCTGATGCTGCCGGTTTCGGCAAGGCGGATCAGCAGTTGTAGGTGCCTGAGGCGCAGGCGGGTGGTCCAGGTCATAGTGTTCTCATACGAAATTTAGTATGGCTTCATCTGAAAATATCATTATTCACATAGGGCTTGCAGGCTTTTAATAAGGCTAACGACGGCGGCACGCATGCAGCGCAACCGATCCCAACTCATTTTTCCAGGAGCTTCTTATGAGCTACGTATTCGAGCCACAAGCCCCCGTGACCCTGGCGGTCGTTGGCAGTGAGCAAAAATTTCCGGTGCGCCGCGTGTATTGCGTTGGCCGCAATTACGCTGCTCACGCTCGCGAAATGGGCTTTGACCCAGACCGCGAGCCGCCATTCTTCTTTTGCAAGCCTGCCGATGCCGTGGTTTCGGTGGGCTATTACCAGCCTCTGGAACTGCCTTACCCGGCAGAAACCAGCAATTACCACTACGAAATCGAGCTCGTCGTGGCCATTGGCAAGGCCGGTCGCGATATTCCGCTGGAGCAGGCCACTGACTATGTCTATGGCTACGCCGTGGGCCTGGACATGACCCGTCGCGACCTGCAGATGAAAATGCGTGAAATGGGCCGCCCATGGGAAATCGGCAAGGCGTTCGATGCCTCGGCTCCGATCGGTCCATTGCACCCGGCCAGCAAGATTGGCCACCCGAGCAAGGCGGGTCTATGGCTGCAGGTTAATGGCACTGACAAGCAACGCAGCGATATCGACAAGCTGATCTGGTCTGTACCGGAAACCATTAGCTATCTCTCGCGCTTCTTCGAACTGCAGCCTGGCGACTTGATCATGACCGGTACACCAGAAGGTGTGGGCCCGGTGGTGGTCGGCGAGCGCATGACCGGTGGCGTAGAAGGCTTGGGCGAGATCCAGGTCGACGTCGTTTAACACGTTCCGGGGCCGGCTCCACGCCGCCGGCCCCGGATTGAAGTGCCAATACGTGGCCCGCATTACGCTGGCCCGGAGGATTCGCTTATGTCTTCCACTGATAAAAATAAAAGTGTGGATGTACAGGATTTCATCGATAGTCGGCCGGTCAGCCTGTTTCAGTGGCTGATTATTGGTCTGTGTTTTCTTGTTACGGCTATTGACGGACTGGATACTGCCTCCGTCGGCTTCATCGCCCCGGCCTTGCGCGACGAGTGGGGTCTGACTCCTGGGCAACTCAACCCTGTACTGGGCGCTTCTTTGCTCGGCCTGATGCTGGGTGCTTTCATTGCTGGCCCGTTGGCCGACCGTTTCGGCCGCAAAAGTATTTTACTGCTTTCCGTTTTGTTCTTCGGGGTCTGGAGCCTGGCCGCCTGTGCATCGCAGGATGTCTTCAGCCTGACCGCGATGCGATTCCTCACCGGTCTCGGATTGGGTGGCGCCATGCCCAATGCAATCACCCTGACCTCCGAGTACTGCCCTCAGCGCCGTCGCTCGTTGATGGTCACCACCATGTTCTGCGGCTTCACCCTGGGGTCAGCGCTCGGGGGGGTGGTAGCGGCTCAGATGGTTCCTGCATTCGGTTGGCGCAGCGTGCTGTTTCTTGGCGGCCTGTTGCCGCTGTTGTATCTGCCATTTCTGTTTGTATTGTTGCCTGAGTCGGTGCGATTCCTGGTGCAACGCTCGGTGCCTGCGCTGCGGATCAGTGCCATTTTGCAACGCATTTCAGCGCAACCGCTGGCAAGCGACCTTAGTTACAACATTCACGACGGTGTCGGTGAATCCAACAGCAGCCAATCGCCGATCCGCCAGATTCTGAGCGGTAGCCATCGCATGGGAACCCTGCTGCTGTGGAGTTCATTCTTCATGAGCCTGCTGATCATCTACATGATGACCAGTTGGCTGCCGATCCTGATCAAGGATACCGGCCTGCAGCTCAGCCAGGCGGCGCTGATCAGCGCCATGTTTCAGGTCGGCGGCACCGTGGGCGCTATTGTCCTGGGCGGGGCCATGGATCGCTTCAACCCATTCCGGGTGTTGGTCTGCGCCTACATCGCAGGCGCTGTCTGCCTGATGTCGATCGGTCTCTTCCATGATCAGTACACCCTGTTGGTTCTCGGGGTATTCGGCATGGGCTTTTGCATCAGTGGTTCGCAGGTTGGGGCTAATGCGCTGGCTGCTGGCTTCTACCCGACCACCATGCGTGCCACCGGGGTCAGTTGGGCCCATGGTGTCGGCCGCATCGGCGCTGTCCTCGGCACCCTCGGCGGTGGCTGGATGCTAGGCATGGGCATGGGCTTTAGCGGCATATTCACCTTCCTAATGGTGCCCGCCGTGCTGGCCAGCGCCGCGATTTTCCTGATGGGCCTACGCTACAGCCGCTTGCTGCAGCAGACTTTAATCGCCGTTCATTGAACCGCCATAGGTACTGCCACTATGAAGCTTTACAGTTTCTTCAATAGCTCCACCTCTTACCGGGTGCGTATTGCACTTGCCTTGAAGGAGCTGCCCTACGACTACCAGGGCATCAACTTGCGGGTCGGCCAGCAGTACGGTCCCGAGCATCGTGAGCTCAACCCGATAGGCGGCGTACCGGTACTCGATGCGGATGGCGCAGTGTTGACCCAGTCCCTGGCGATCATCGACTACCTCGACAGCCAGTATCCCGGCCCGCGCCTGATCCCGGCCGACGCCCTGCAGCGTGCCCGCGCGCTGGAAATCGCTAACCTGATCGGCTGCGATATCCATCCAATCAACAACGTACGGGTGCTCAATTACTTGCAGAAGGTATTGGCAGTCACCCCTGATCAAAAGACTGTCTGGTACAAACATTGGGTGGCCGAAGGCCTGGGCGCCGTCGAAGCGCTGCTGCAACGCCATGGCAGCGGCAACTTCTGTATAGGTGACGAGCCTGGCCTGGCCGATTGCTGCCTGATACCGCAAGTGGCCAATGCCGAACGCATGGGATGCGACCTTTCCACTTACCCGCGGGTTATGACGGTGTATCGCCATTGCCTGGAGCTGCCTGCCTTTCTGGCGGCTGCACCTGCACGGCAGCCCGATTTCATTGCATAACTTATCGGCAGGCTTCACTGCCCATTCAAGAAGCCTGCCCAGCAACATATTGGAGACTAAAATCATGACTGCACAAGATAAAAAACAGTCGATTATCGTCGTCGGTGGAGGCATCGGCGGCCTCGCCGCTGCCCAAGCATTGACCCAGCAGGGTATCGCGGTACTGCTTCTGGAGCAGGCGGACCATATTGGCGAGATCGGTGCCGGCATCCAGCTTGGCCCGAATGCCTATGCTGCGCTCGACGCTCTGGGAGCGGGTGAAGCCGCACGGAGCCGGTCGGTGTTCACTGATCATCTGATCATGATGGATGCAGTCGATGCCCACGAAGTTGCTCGCATTGATGTTGGCGAAGCTTTCCGCAAACGCTTCGGCAACCCCTATGGCGTCATCCACCGTGTCGACATTCATCAGTCGATTCTCGAAGTGGTGCAAAACAACCCGCTGATTCAGTTCAAAACATCGGTCTGCATTAAAAACCTTGAGCAGGACGCCGATGGCGTCACGCTGACCGACAGTAACGGCACTACCTACCGCGCCGATGCCGTGATCGGCTGCGATGGTGTGCGCTCGGTGGTTCGCGATGCGCTGCATGGCGAGCCCCCACGCGTGACCGGGCACGTGGTGTACCGCGCGGTGATCGAGGAAAAGGACATGCCTGAGGACTTGCGCGTCAACGCGCCGATGCTCTGGGCAGGCCCGCGTTGCCATCTGGTGCATTACCCGCTGCGCGGTGGCAAGCAATACAATCTGGTCGTCACCTTCCACAGCAAGGAACAGGAAGAGTGGGGCGTTACCGAAGGCAGCAAAGAGGAAGTGCTGAGCTACTTCGAGGGTATTCACCCGCGTCCACGGCAAATGCTTGACCGTCCGACCTCCTGGCGGCGATGGGCCACGGCTGACCGCGACCCGGTTGAAAGCTGGGGCGAAGGTCGCGTGACCATCCTCGGCGACGCTGCGCATCCCATGACCCAATACCTGGCCCAAGGCGCCTGCAGTGCACTGGAGGACGCAGTGGTACTGGGGCAGGCCGTCAAGCAATGCAACTTTGACCTGCAAGCTGCTTTCCGCCTGTACGAAACCATCCGTATCCCACGCACCGCCCGCATTCTCTGGTCGGCCCGGGAAATGGGGCGCCTCTACCACGCCAAGGGCGTCGAGCGTCAGGTGCGCAACCAGCTGTGGGAAGGGCGTACGCAGGAGCAGTTCTACGATGCCATGCAGTGGTTATACGGCTGGAGCCTCGACAACTGCATGAAGCACTGATCCGGTCATAGACTCAGCTTAACGAAAGCGGGGCCTGTTACCTTGGTAAGGCCCCGCGTATCGCCAGTCCATTAGAAGAAGGATACATCGCCATGTCCAACCATGAAGGGCTTGAACAAGCACCCGTTCACAATGCCATGGCCCCGGACGACACACCCGAACTGCGCCAGTTGTATGCCGACTTCGAGTCCGGGCACATGATGCCGCTCTGGACGCAGATTGGTAACCTGATGCCCAAGCATCCCATGCCGCGTGCCGTCCCGCATGTCTGGAAGTGGTCGAACCTCTATCCGCTGGCACAGCGCTCCGGTGATCTGGTCCCGGTCGGCCGCGGCGGCGAGCGTCGGGCTATTGGCCTGGGCAACCCGGGCCTCGACGGCCGCCCCTATATCACCCCGACCTTGTGGTGCGCGATCCAGTACCTGGGGCCGCGTGAAACAGCGCCTGAGCATCGCCACTCGCAGAATGCCTTCCGCTTCGTGATTGAGGGTGAAGGTGTCTGGACCGTGGTCAACGGCGATCCGGTGCGGATGAGTCGCGGGGATCTGTTGTTGACCCCTGGTTGGAACTTTCATGGGCATCAGAACGTTACCGACAAACCGATGGCCTGGATCGACGGTCTGGACATCCCGTTCTCTTATCAAAACGATGTTGGCTTCTTTGAGTACGGCTCGGAGAAACTGACTGACCTCAGCACGCCGGAATACTCGCGCGGCGAACGTCTGTGGTGCCATCCGGGGCTGCGGCCGTTGTCCGGTCTTGCCCAGACCGCCAGCTCACCTATTGGCGCCTATCGCTGGGAGCACACTGATCGCGCCCTGACACAGCAGTTACTGCTCGAGGACGAAGGCTACCCCGGTGTTCTGGAAAAAGGTCATGCCGCGGTGCGCTTCGTGAACCCGACCACTGGGGGCGACATCATGCCCACCATACGCGCCGAATTTCATCGTCTGCGTGCTGGCGCGATATCGGCCGAACGCAGGGAAGTGGGTTCGAGGGTCTTTCAGGTGTTCGAGGGGGAGGGGTGCGTAGTGCTGGACGGTGTCAGCCGCAGCCTGGAAAAAGGCGATCTGTTCGTCGTTCCTTCCTGGATAACCTGGTCGCTGCAGGCTGAAAGCCAATTCGACCTGTTCAGTTTTTCCGACGCACCGATCATGGAACGTCTGAACTTCGATCGCACAATGGTCAACGGCCAGTTGGGCTGATATGACCGTCCGGGCTGCCGCACACTCAACTGACAGCCCTTGGCGAGTCTTTGGTTCTGCATTGCCTGATACGCCGGTCGCTTCCTGAATGGGCAGGATGACCGCACGAAAGTACGCGTTCGGGTTTGATGAAAAAACACCGAAAACAGTTATAAGTTCGGTGGCGGCGTGACTCAAATAAGTACATTGAAAAAAGTGCAACTCAATAAAACAGTGTGACATAAGAAAAGTGCAGGTTTTGTTTTAACTAAGATTTTGAATTTGAGGGGCGAAGCTGGACCGCCCTTAATGACAAATGTTTACTTCAGATTCCCCTAAATATAACGGGTTACTATTTTGTCGTTTCCCGTTTTTTGTGGGGGCTGTAGCGCTGCGTTCAATTATAAAAAAAAAGGCGTAAATAATGAAAATGGCATCACGGATCAATACTCAGGGTTTTTTGTGCTGTGCAAGTCTGAGCCTGCTGGCGGCAGGCGTTTCAGTCAATGCACAGGCGACTGAAGGTGGAGGTTCCAGCTATCCAATGGGTACTGAGAACTATATGGTCGGCGCCATGGCGCCGCCAGGGCTTTACGGTATGGTTTATGGCAGTCATTACGATGCGGATTCCCGGATCGGCAACAATGGGGAAAAACTGCCAGGGGATTTTCGGCTACAGTCCAGTGCGATTACCCCGCGCTTTATCTGGGTGACGGATCAGCAGATACTGGGCGGTAACTTGGCGTTCCATGCGATCATGCCGTTAGTTGACCTTAAGGTAGACCTCAAAGGTCGGTCGCAAACGCAAAAAGGGTTGGGCGATATGACGTTCGGGTCTGGGCTGGGCTACCACCTGACTGATAAGCTGCGCTCCATTGTCGGCCTCGATGTTGTTGCTCCGACCGGTGAATATGATCGCACCGACTTGGCCAAGCTCGGTCGCAATTACTGGGACATTCGACCTGTGTTGGCGTTTTCATACATCGACCCTGTGGGTTTGAATGCCGATGCGAAAATCATGTATGACTTCAACACGAAGAACACCGCCACCGATTACACCTCAGGTCAAGAGTTTCACGTGGACTACTCTATGGGTTGGGGGCTTGGTAATGGCTGGGTAGTGGGGGTAGGCGGCTACGTCTATCAGCAGACTACGGATGATCGGCAGTACGGTGAGCGTATCGAAAACAACAAAGGACGCGCACTTGCCATTGGTCCTTCGATCAAATACGCCAGCAGCAAAGGTTGGTTTTTGACGGCGAAATGGCAACAGGAAACTGACGTGCTAAACCGTGCGCAAGGCAATGCCTACTTGTTTAAGCTGGCCGTACCCTTTTAAATTTGGCTGTGTGCCAGCGTTGCTGCAACCTGGCAAGTTGTGTCGCGGCTTAATGATGCCCCCCGTCTCTTTCGATGCGGGGGGTATTAAGGTGTATAGGCTCGCGATCACCCAGATTTCCCCGCGCGCTGAGAGTGATCAGTGATAAGCGGGTTGTCCGGTGCGTTGAGTTGTTCAGCGCGCGAAGGAAAAATAATGTTTAGATGGTTTAATCTGGCCCTGGCTAATATCAGCATCAAGGTAAAACTTACCTTGGGGTTCGGTCTGGTATTGTTGCTGACATTGCTCATCTCACTGATCGGTTGGGGCAGCACGAGTAATGTCATCGGGCGCAGCAATAAAATAAGCGTTATAAGCGCACTTAATATTCAGATTAAAGAGTTGCGTGTCAGGCGCCTACGTTATCAAACGGAGCGCAGTAATCAAACTCGCGCCGCCATCACGCAAGTGTTGCACGACATCCAGGAACGTCAGCAGCTCGTGAGAAAAATGCTGGACGTCCCTGCCAGCCTGCAACTTATCGATGATCAAGGCCATCTCCTCGAAAACTATCAGGGCCACTTTAGCAGCCTTGACCGCGTGCTTGAGGATCGCGACGCAGAACGCGTCAAACTGGTGCGGGGCGCAGAGCAAGTCTCCAAAGAATTAAATAAAGCACTCGATAGCATTGCCAATAAACCCGCACTCGATGGGCAAGATGAGCTGCAGAGTCTGCATCGTATGCAAGCCATCAGTCATCTCGCCCTGAACATCCAGCAAGCCTGCGCCGAGGTGTACAGCTTCATTTACAGCAATGACCCAAACAAAGAGCAAGGTGCCTTGGCGGCTGTCGATAACGTCGCAACCGAACTGAACAAGATCAGCTCCGATGCTACCGGGCCACAACAAGAGAACCTGCAGCAAGTCACGCTGGCAGTGCAGCAGTACCACAATAATCTGCAGAGTTATGCTGAGCAGGTACATGCTGGCGCTGAGATAAGCGCACAGATGGCCAGCCTCGGTGAGAAAATCGACACTATCAGCCAGAACCTCGCCGACAATCAAAGCAACATGCGCGACAGTGAAGCCCAAAGTGCCCATGATCTACTGGCCATTAGTTCGGCCCTGGCCCTAGCCTTGGGACTCCTTGCTGCATGGGTCATCACGGGGCAGATCGTTCATCCGCTGCAGATGACCTTGAAAACAGCCGAACGCATTGCGGGCGGCGACCTGCGCCAGAACGTCATCACCTCTCGACGTGACGAACTCGGTCATCTGCAACTGAGTATGCAAAGCATGACCCAAAGCCTGCGCGGACTCATCGGGGGGATCAGCGATGGGATAACCCAAATAGCCAGCGCAGCAGTAGAGCTGTCTGCGATCACCGAGCAGACCCGTGTCGGCGTTAACAGCCAAAAAATCGAAACAGATCAAGTTGCGATCGCTATGAACGAAATGGCCGCGACTGTGCAGGAAGTGGCACATAACGCCGAAGAAGCCTCGAAAGCGGCTACTGTAGCCGATCAGCAAGCTCGCACAGGTAATAGCGTCGTAGGGGAAGCCATAGCCCAGATCGAGCGCCTGGCTATCGAAGTCGGCAGTTCTACAGAGGCCATGAACCATCTGAAAAATGAAAGCTACAAAATCGGTAGCGTGCTCGATGTGATCAAGTCGGTCGCGCAACAGACCAATTTACTCGCCCTTAACGCTGCCATCGAAGCCGCACGAGCAGGTGAAGCAGGACGCGGCTTCGCTGTAGTTGCAGACGAGGTGCGCAGCCTGGCTCAGCGAACTCAGAGCTCCACCGAAGAAATCGAAGAACTGATCACCAGCCTGCAAGACAGAACTCAACAAGTAGCGTTAGCCATGGAAAGCAGCCACACCCTGACTGAAAAAAGCGTAGAGCTGGTCCGCCGGGCTGGCGGCTCACTGGAAAACGTCACCCATACGGTCTCGAGCATCCAGTCAATGAACCAGCAAATTGCCGCCGCCGCCGAGCAACAGAGTGCGACAGCCGACGAGATCAACCGCAACGTGCTCAATGTGCGCGACATATCAGATCAAACAGCTTCCGCCAGCGAGGAAACGGCAGCTTCGACTGTCGAGCTGGCTCGGCTGGGGAACGAGCTGCAGTTGATGGTCAGTCGATTCAAGGTCTAAGGCAAGATAGAGCTTTACTCCCTGGGTTGCGTGCGAAAAATGTCGCAAGCACTGCAAGGGGTATGACTCACCCACATAGGTAACAATTCAGTTCAAGCACATAGGTAACAGTTTTTAACTGGCAGGAGTGCGAGACTGAGTGGAACACCGACCGTGTCATCGAATGCTACGAGCGCGCTTGGGCATCCCGGTTGACCGCACATCGGTGATGTTTGGCCGGCTCCGAGGCCGATGTGATTCCCGTCGGCACCGCCGCCAAGGGCTACCAGGCCCTGGCTCCTTTCCCGGGTGGCGGTGGCTTTGAAATACACCAGCGTCTGAAGCAGTCCATCCTCGATGCCGGCAAGAGCAACCTTAGGGATAAGAGCTACTTCGGCAAGGTTTACTACAACGTTGGCCTGATCAACGCCGCCATCGCCGTTGAAAACCGACTGGGTGCAGGCGGACCGCGCGACCTTACGTCCGTTGATCGAATCCAAGTCCGCCGCTTACGCCAAGGAGAAGGGCGTCACGGCGCGTAACTGCTCGGCTGAATAATCAGCTGCGGGCGTTTTACGCTTTGACGCGCTGGCACTGTTATCACCAGAACAGTACCGGCGCTGTCGAGGGGCGATGGTGAATATTGACGTGAATGATGGCGGGCACGTTGTGCAGGGTGGGGCAGATAGGAGGCAGTGTGGCGAGCAGTGTCGAGCCGTTAGTCGGCGGGGACGGTGTTCCTTGGGGTGATCTGTCAATTTGATCTCAACAGGATCGACTAACCAGCAGATCCCCCCATAACGCAACGCACGCAGGAGAGTGACCATGTCTTATGTTGATGGCTTCATCGCTGCTGTACCTACCGCCAACCGCGAAAAATTCAAGAAACACGCCGAATCCGCTGCAGTCATTTTCAAGGAGAACGGCGCTCTGAGTGTTGCCGAGTGCTGGGGGGACGATGTGCCCGACGGCAAGCTGACCTCGTTCCCCATGGCGGTAAAACTCCAAGAGGGCGAGACGGTGGTGTTTTCCTGGATCGTCTGGCCTGACAAGCCAACCCGCGACGCCGGCATGCAGAAGTTCATGGCCGATCCGCGAATTCAGGAGGACGTCAATCCGATGCCGTTCGATGGTCAGCGGATGGTATTTGGAGGTTTTGAGATGATCGTGAAAGCCTGAGCGTCTCTGCAGGATCACTCCGACGTCGGCGTGATCCTGCAACGCTTCCGATTACGAATCTCATGCTTGCCAGTTGGGACGGCATCGTTCCTAACGTCAGGTTTTTATTGACTGAAGCGGCTCGACGGCCTTGTCAGACCCAGGTGCTCGCGCAGCGTCTTCCCTTGATACTCCTGCCTGAAGAAGCCCCGGCGCTGAAGTTCAGGGACCACTTGATCGACAAAGTCAGTCAGGCTGTCAGGCAGGTAGGGCGGCATGATGTTGAATCCGTCGCAGGCATGACCGGTGAACCACTGCTCCAGATCGTCGGCGATGCTGCTGGCGGTACCGGCCAGTACCCGATGTGAGCGACTGCCACCGAACCGTTTGCCCAGTTGACGCAAGGTCAGACCTTCACGTTGGGAGACTTCCTGAACCAGTTTGAAACGGCTCTGATTGCCTCGAATTTCCTTGACGTCCGGTAACGGTTCGTCGAGCGGATAAATCGACAGGTCGTGGTTCATGCTATCCGATAGCAATGCCAGTCCAGCCAGAGGGTGAACCTTTTCTTCCAGTTCAGCGAAACGCTCCTGCGCTTCTTCGCGGCTGCGGCCGACGAAGGGCATCACCCCAGGCATGATTTTCAATGTTCCGGCTGCCCTTCCCTGGGCCAGCAGGCGCTGATTGACGCTGCGGTAGAACGCTTGAGCTTTTGCCAAGTCAGGCTGGGCGGTGAAGATGATGTCTGCCACGCTGGCAGCGAAATCCTGCCCGGTGTCGGATGAGCCCGCCTGGATCAACACCGGACGACCTTGCGGTGAGCGAGGGACGTTAAGCGGTCCGCGCACGTCAAAGAATTCGCCGCTGTGATTCAAGTAATGCACTCGATCCGGATTGGCAAACTCCCCCTTTTCCTTATCATGGATAAACGCACCGTCTTCCCAGCTATCCCACAGGCCCAGCGCGAGTTCGACGAACTCCTGGGCGCGGCGATAGCGAACTTCGTGATCCAGGATCGGATCACCGCTGAAGTTCAACGCCTCGCCGTCATTGGTGGAGGTGACGATATTCCACCCGATCCGACCTTCGCTCAGATGATCCAGCGTGGCGAAGGTTCGCGCCAGGGCAAACGGGTTATTGAACGTGGTGGAGGCCGTGGCCGCCAGACCGATATGTGAAGTTGCGCCTGCCAGCAGCCCCAACAACGCAACCGGATCCAGGCGCGGGCTGGTGAGATAGCGCACGCTGGTGTGCAGGTCGTTGCCGTAACGGTCAGACAAGGCTAGGCGATCGGCGAAAAACACATAATCGAATTTGCCGCGCTCGGCCGTCTGCGCCAACGCTTTGTAATAGGCGGGGCTGGTCAGATTTGCAGGGTCGACCCCAGCAGTGCGCCAGGCGCTGGCGTGGTGGCCGACACCCATCAAAAACGCCCCCAGATGTAATTGCCTGCTCATTTTTTCGCCTCAATATTCACCACCGCGTCAGCGATATGCACCTGTTTTGGGATCAGTTTATTGCGATAAAAAGCGTCGGCCACGTGTTGTTGATCGGCGATGACCTTGTCGCTCAATGGGAAGTGCACGCCCCAGGGCTGCCGTGCCAGGGCACGTTCCCAGACAAGCACCGGTACTTTGGTGTCGTCGCTGAGCAATTGGGCCACCTCGGCAATATGGGCCTGCGCGTAATGTTCGGTGGCGTCCAACGCTTGGAGCACGGTTGCCAGGGTTTCGGGGTAACGCTTGGAAAAAGACCGTGGGGCTATATAGAAACTGTACTGAAAAGGTAGGGTGCGTGCGGTCACGATAGCGCGAGCGCCACTGCTCAACTCGGTGTCGGCCAGGCGCGGATCAGGCACCACCCAGGCGGCGACGTCGCCTCGTTCGAATGCCGCACGGCCCTCGCTATAGCCCAGATACGCTTCATCGATGTCGGTCAGTTCAAGCTGCGCTTGTTCAAGCGCGGCGATCAGCAAGTATTGCCCCGCAGAGCCGCGTGCCACGGCGATTCGTTTGCCCTTTAGGTCGGCGATTTGTTTCGCGTTGGAATCCTTGGGAACAACGATCGCATAGTTGTCTCGGTAGGGTTCGCTGTAACCGACATACGTAACATCCGGCGCCGCGCCTGCCTGAGCAATGACGGGAGGTGTTGCCCCGACGAATCCGATGTCTATGTCGCCACTGTTGATCCCTTCTACGAGAGGGGGACCAAAGGCGAACTCATGCCAGATCACCCTTACGCCATGCGAGGCCAGAGCCTTTTCCAGTGTGCCGCGATTTTTCAAGACGACCAGGCTATTGCCCTTCTGATAGCCGATTCTTATCTGCTCTGGATAGACAACTTCGTCTTTCGCAAAGGCGACGTTAAAGGCCAGGATATTGCTGACAAGCACAGGCAGAAACCAGGCGAACCGGATGTTCATGGACGGATTCCCCTCTTCATTTAACTTGATTAGAGAGTAAAGGAATTAAAGTTCTATTATAAATAACCATTCGAGCTAACTATAAACCTCGTGCTCTGGGCGCCTTGGGGATGGGCTTCGTAGTGGTATCGAATGGGGGCTCATAACGTTTCGAAAAGGACTGGCCTTGCAGCCTGTTGAATAAAATCACGCATCCAGATCACTGCTGGGTCAAAATGATTACGTGGATGCCAAGCCAATTGTAGGGTGAAGCAGGGGGCCGCGAAAGGCAGTTCGTAGAGCTCTAAATCATCGCCCAATTGAATATAATGTCCGGCTGGCAATGTGCAAACGTAGTCACTGTTGCGCAGCAGATGGGGGATCAGCGACAGCTGCGGCAGGGTCATGACCACCCGACGCCGACGCGCCAGATTGGCCAGGTATTCGTCTATATAGCCGAGTGGGGTGCCTGAGGCGCCGGTCATTGATAAGTGTTCGAGATTGCAATAGGTGTCCAAATCCAAAGCAGCGGTACCGCGCGGATGGCCCTGGCGTTGAGCCATGACAAATCCTCCCTCGTACAGCGTGCGGGCCTTCATGCTGCCAGGTATCATCCGATCTAAATCAATGAGCATATCGACTTCGCCGCGTTCAAGCTGAGTCGCGATATGGTCTGGTCGTGGTCGTTGGATATTTATTCGTAGCTTATGCGGGCCGAGCGTCTGTAGAAGCCCCACCAGCTTCATGCCAACTGCGAGCATTGCATCTTCACCCATGGCGATGCTGAACTCTCGGGTGTCTGTGTAGGGGGCGAATGTCGGCTGAAAATTGATGACTTTTTCCAGTCCGTTGAGTGCGGCGCTCAACGGCAGAGCCAATGTTAATGCCAAGGCGCTAGGGGTCATGCCTCGACCGTTTTCAGCGGCTAATAGCAAGGGATCGCCGAACACCGTCCGCAGTCGCCCCAGTTGTGCTGACATGGCCGGTTGGCTGATATTCAGGCGATGTGCGGCGCGGGTTACGTTACGTTCCTGCAACAATATTTCCAAAGAAACAAGGAGGTTCAAATCGATCTGAGACAAGTCCATACAGATGCCTATGCCTATTTGGGAGTCAACTACCCGCGAGCGGCTACTCGGGGGTTACGAATTAACCTATTTAACCAGATTATATGACCTATATCTGTTATTGATTTGATCTATCATTGCCGGTGGCTTAACTTGGCGGCATCAGATAGGTCGCAACTCGTTGTGCGGCACATCAACGCGATAGACGCGGGGACGCCAAGGTTCGCACCGAGGCGACCATCGTCGCGCCAGGCGTCGTGGATGGGGGCCACGCAACAGGACGAAAGTTTCCGGGGAGCGCTAATGCCTACCTTTTTTCAACCCGGTCGGTAACATTTTCGGAAAGCCCTCTACACTGTTCTCTGCAGAGAAGACCGTGTTCAATACGTTGAGGAGTACCGACATGAGACACTTGCTAATAGCGGGCGGATTATTCGTAGTTGCCGCTTCATTCAATATGCAGGCGACGGCTGCTGAGGATTTGTGCGCAGCGAACTTGCAAAGCCTTCACGACCAACAGGTCAGCACCGCCGAAACCCACGCGGAGGTCAAGACGCTTGTAGAGAAAACAATCGCGGACGCAAAGGCTGCTCAGGCCAAGGGTGACAAGAAAAAATGTATAAGCATTACCAGGAAGGCGTTGACGAAGCTAAGAACGTATAATAATTAACACCTTACCCGTTGATTCATTTTGCAAGCGCTAATGATTTGTTTCACACATCAAGCTCCTTATGCCTGTGAGGCCATTGCCTCACAGGCTCGCTGTCTCCTGTTCACGATATCCTCCCCTTGGGATTCCAGATGTATCGAGTCGGCTTTTACGCGGCAAGGTCACCCATGAAACTAGTTATCACCAGGCATAGACATCCGGAAGCCTGGTTTTTTTTGCGGACCTTATTGCACGCTATTCAAAGCGGAATGTTCGCAAAAATTTAACGGCGCGTTAAACGTTGTGCGCTAAAACATTGAACCGAAAACAGAATCCATAGTGAGTGATAGCTCCAGGCTCGACTATCGACTTCCAGGTAGATAGTTAGCAAGCTAATCAACTAGTGTGCCATTTTGTTTTTCGACTACCTTTCTAACTACCTTCCGTCACGAGGAGCGCTGATAAATGAGTCATAGAGTGTTTGTGAGCAGTTGCGTTTTCATTGGGTGCTTCAGTTGTGCTGCTCATGCAGATGAAGAGATGTTTTCTTCTTCTTCCCGATGGATGACCGGCGATTGGGGAGGGCTACGTACAGAACTGCTCAATAAAGGCTACGACTTCCAACTCAGTTATCAGTCAGAAAGCGCCGCGAACCTCAGTGGCGGCTATGATCACGATCATACGGCACGCTACACCGATCAGTTCAATATAGGCGGCGCCCTTGACCTGCAAAAGATCCTGGGATTGCCCGCCGCGAATCTACAACTGCAGATCACTGAACGCAGTGGTCGGGACCTGACCAATGATCGGCTGGCGGACCCGCGTACGGGTACGATTGGCTCCTCCGTGCAAGAAAACTACGGGCGCGGCCAGACATGGCGGATCACGGTTCTGGCCTATCAGCAGAAGTTCTTCGATGACGTGCTCGATATCAAAGCGGGCCGGTTGCCAATAGGCAGTGATTTTGACTCGACCGGCTGCGTGTTCCAGAACAACTCGATGTGTGGCGGGCTGGTCGGTCACGGGTCTACCGTGTGGTACAACTCGCCGGTCGGGCAGTGGGGCGGTCGGATCAAAGTCAACATGACGCCCCAGGTCTATGCCCAGGTTGGCGCGTACGAGTACAACCCGACGCTGCTGGATAGCAACAATGGCTTTAAGTTGAACACCTCGGGTAAGGAAGGTACGACTTATGTCGGGGAGCTGGGCTGGACACCTTCGCTGGGCGCGGAAGGGATGAAAGGCAAGTATATGTTTGGCGGGTATTGGAACACTGCCAACGCTAACGACGTGCTCAAAGATGACAACGGTGTCGACAAGCAACTCTCCGGTAATCCTGCCGATGTACATGATGGCCGTTACGGTTGGTACGCCTACGCGCGGCAACAAGTCACTACAGTCGGCGGTGATGCCAAACGAGGCTTAAGTCTGTTCGCGCACTACTCAGGGTATGACAAGGACAGCAGCACGCTCGACTGGCAGGCCCAGGTCGGGGCTATTTATGCGGGTCCATTTGATGCTCGCCCTCAGGACTCTCTTGCCCTTGGCTTCAGTGAGCTGCATGTCAACCCGGCACTGACAAAGAACCAACGTTTGCATGACCAGGTCAACAATCTCATTGACTATGCTAACCCTGCCTATCAGCCAATCCAGCACGCGGAATACGCGGCTGAAATTCACTACGACTTCCAACTGACGAACTGGCTAATGGTGCGACCTAACCTGCAATACCTGGCCAATCCAGGAGGCGTGTACGAGGTAGACAATGCTTTCGTCGCCGGTTTGACAGTCAATACCGTTTTCTAAAAGGCCACAAGCCCAACCGAATTGTGGGGGCTTGCGACCCTTCAATGACCTGTTATCGCAGGAAAAGACATGAACAACCTGAACACGATAAAGAGCTCCAATGCGATGAAGCCCACCCGGCGGACCTTGCTCAAGAGCCTGGTGACTGCCTACACCGCTTCATTGATTCCCTGGGCGCTGGCCGAACCTGTAGACAGCGCCGACCAAGGTGCGTTTGTCGCCATGTCGGCGATCATTGCCGGGCGCCAGACCCTCGACAGTGAGCTGGCGAAAAACCTGTACCTGGCACTGCTTGCCGACGATCCGAACTTCGCCAGCGGAGTCAAAGACCTGCTGGCGCTGGTCAATGAACGCAAAATCGACCCCCTTCAGCTGCAAAAAATGCTTGATGACGAAAAGTCTCCATTGGCAGTCGTTCCGCGAAAAATCGCCACTGCCTGGTTCATGGGCGTCGTGGGCAGCGGTGAGCATGCGCGCTGTCTTGCTTACGAAAATGCCCTGAACGCTGTGATTGTCGCTGATGTGCTTAAGCCGCCGACCTATGCCTATGGTCCTTATGGCAGCTGGGCAAAAAAACCAAATAAAGAGGTGCCAAATGTCTGACCAGCTATCGGCTGATATTGTTGTTATCGGTTCGGGGATCTGCGGATCGCTGGCGGCGTTGAAATTGGTGAAGCAGGGCGTATCTGTTCTGATTCTCGAAGCTGGCGGGCCGATTGAACGCGGGCGGATAGTCGCTGCGTTCCGCAATTCCACGCGCAAAAGCGATTGGATGTCACCTTACACCTGCTCGGAATGGGCGCCACATCCCGTCTACAAACCTGTCGATAACGGCTACCTGGTGCAGGCCGGGCCCTATCCATATCCGGCGGAATACATTCGTGGTGTCGGTGGCACTACGTGGCACTGGGCTGCTCAGGCCTGGCGCGTAGTACCGAGTGATATGCGCATGCACAGCTTGTATGGCGTGGGCGTCGACTGGCCACTGACGTATGAGGAACTCGACCCTTTCTATCAGGAAGCGGAAGAAATCTGGGGCGTCTCGGGCGCGGAAAACACCGGCTCGCCGCGCAGCAAGCCGTTTCCGATGGAGCCCGTCACCGAGCCCTACGCCATGCGTCGCATTCGTGAACGGCTTGCCCCGACCTACGCGGTGGTGGGTAATACAACCGCACGTAACAGTCGCAGTTACGACGGCCGACCTGCCTGTTGTGGCAATAACAGTTGCCAGCCGATTTGCCCGATTGACGCGCAATACCATGGCGGCATCGCGATTCAATCGGCGGTGGATGCGGGTGTCAAATTGCAGATCAATGCGGTGGTTTACCGTATCGAGCATGACGACAGTGGCAAGATCGTAGCGGTCCATTATTTCGACCCGGATAAAAAGTCCCATCGAGTCACCGGCAAGACCTTCATCCTCGCCGCCAATGGCATTGAGAGTCCCAAGCTGTTGCTGCTGTCGGCCAGCGACAAATACCCCAATGGCCTTGCCAACAGTTCCGGCATGGTCGGCCGCAACCTGATGGACCACCCAAGCACCTCGGTCACTTTTGACGCCGATGAAGAGTTGTGGCTGGGCCGTGGGCCACAAAGCCCCAGCTCGATCAATACCATGCGCGACGGCGCCTTTCGCAAAGAACACGCGCCTTACCGCCTGGACTTCACCAATATTTCGCGAGTCAACAGCGCTACCGATTCGTTGATCGCCAGCGGCGTTTATGGTCCGGAGTTTGAGAAGCAACTGCGTCACCGCGCCGCGTTCGAAATGAGCCTCAAGGACGTTCTAGAGGTGTTGCCAAACCCGGAAAACCGCATCACCCTCAGCTCGCAGAAAGACGCGTTGGGCATTCCAAAACCGCAGGCGCATTACGCCATCGACGATTACACCCGGCGTGGCGCGCAGGCCTCGCACAAGGATTTTGCGCGCATCGTCGACCTCATGGGCGGTACCAATGTGCGCTACAGCGCAGAGGGTAATTTCGCCAATAACCAGCACATCACCGGCACCATGCGCATGGGGGATGACCCAAAAACCTCGGTGTGTGACGGCTTCGGTCGGACCCACGACCATGAAAACCTGTTCATTTGCAGCACCGGCGTAATGCCTACGGCGGCCACCGTCAACTCGACGCTGACGGGGGTGGCCCTGGCGCTACGTACCGCCCATCACATACTGCCCGATCGCATCATTGTTCGCGTATCGCCCCTCGGCTCATCGATCGAACACGTGCGAGGCTGACCTTCAATGAACTGGAAAAAGTACCTCATCGGCCATCTGGTTATCCTGGCCACCAGCATCGTCACGCTGCACGCCAATGCTTCGACCCCTGACAACGAGTTGATCCAGCGCGGCAAATACCTTTCTACTGCCGGCGATTGTGTGGCCTGCCACAGCCTGCCCGGAGGCAAGCCGTTTGCTGGAGGGCTGGCATTGCCAACACCAATCGGTGAGATCATCGCCACCAACATCACCCCGTCGAAAACTGTCGGTATCGGCAATTACACCCTGGAACAATTCAGTGACGCGCTGCGTAAGGGTATTCGCGCCGATGGCAAGCGTCTGTATCCGGCTATGCCGTATACCTCATACGCCAAGGTCAGTGATGACGACGTGAAGGCGATGTACGCTTACTTCATGAACGACGTCGCCGCCGTGGAGACTGCAGCCAAGCCGACCCAGTTGCCCTTTCCGTTCAACATTCGCTTGTCGATGGCTGGCTGGAATCTGTTGTTCCTCGATAGCCAGCCCTACAAGGCCGACCCTGCGCAAAGCACTGAATGGAATCGGGGCGCCTACTTGACTCAAGGCCTGACCCACTGCAGCGCCTGCCATTCGCCACGCAACCTGATGATGGCCGAGGTGGCCTCGAAGGAACTGGCCGGCGGTGAGGTTGGGACGTGGCACGCGCCCAACATTACATCCGATCCCAACAGTGGCATGGGTGGCTGGGATACCGATGAGTTGGTCAAATACCTGAAGACGGGCGAGAGTCTGGGTAAGGGCCAAGCGGCCGGGCCGATGGCTGAAGCGGTCGACCATAGCCTGCAGTACCTCACCGACGCTGATCTGAAAGCTATCGCGGTCTACATCAAGAGCGTTCCTGCGCAGCGTGAAGCTGCGGACAGTAAGCCGGTCTATGCCCTGGGTCAGAAAACCGATGAGCTGAGCAGCCTGCGTGGTGTTGCATTGCCTGCCGATCCGAACAAGATGACCGGCGCGCAAATCTACGATGGCTACTGCGGTTCTTGCCACCAGGCCCAGGGCCAAGGCAGTTTCGACGGCGGCTTGCCTTCTTTGTCGCACAACACGGCGGTCGGTCGGAGCAACACCCATAACCTGGTGATGGTCATCCTCGAAGGGATTCATCGTAAAAGCGATGGCTCGGATGTGAGGATGCCCGGTTTTGCCAGGGAATTGACTGACCAGCAGATTACGACGTTGGTCAATTACCTGACCCAACACTACGGCAATCCCGGCGCCAAGGTCAGCGTGGATCAAGTCGGACAGCAACGGGCTGGCGGGGCGAAATCCCACCTGGCGGCCCTGACTCAGGGGGCCATTGTCGTGGGTATTATTGTCCTTCTCGTACTGGCTTTCTGGCTGATCCGCCGTCGACGCCGTACATAAGGCAGGTGACTGCCATTCCTGCCGCCGCTCACGTGTCACGTGGGCGGCGCGGTGTGGACCCGGCATGATTACGCCAGTTATCTTGCTCAAGCCGCCGTATAGTCCGGAGCCGGCAGGGAGGCCATATCGATCACGAAGCGATAGCGCACATCGGAGCGCTCCATACGATCGTAAGCGTCGTTGATCTGGTCCATACGGATTATTTCGCAGTCAGGCAGGATGTTCTTCTGCGCACAGAAGTCGAGCATCTCCTGTGTTTCACGAATACCGCCGATTGGCGATCCGGCGATTCGACGACGCCCGGCAATCATCGGTATGGTGTTCTGCTCATCCAGCAGGCCGACTTGGCCGAGCAATACCAAGGTACCGTCGATGTCCAGCAGCGGCACATAGGGGTTGAGGTCGTGCTTGACGGGAACCGTATCGATGATGAGATCGAAGCTTGATTGTGCCTTCGCCATCGCTTCACTGTCCGTCGATACCAGCAGTTGATCCGCGCCAAGGGCTAGGGCATCGGCGGTCTTGTCTTTTGAGCGACTCAACACGGTGACTTTCGCGCCCAGACCGGCGGCGAGTTTGACTGCCATGTGGCCCAAACCACCGAGTCCGATGACACCAACCCGGCTGCCAGGCACGACGTTCCAGGTACGCAGCGGCGAGTAGGTGGTGATGCCTGCGCACAGCAGTGGCGCCACCCTGGCGATGTCCAGCGTTTCAGGGACCCGCAGCACGAACTCTTCCCGGACCACCAGGTGCTTTGAATAGCCTCCGAAGGTGATGTCTTGGGTGATCCGGTCCCGGCCGTTGTAGGTGTTGGTTTTGCCTTCCCGGCAAAGCTGTTCCTCGCCTTTGTGGCACTGATCGCACTGCTGGCAGCTGTCCACCATGCATCCGACGGCAACGGTATCGCCCAGCTTGTAGCGAGTGACCTCGCTGCCCACTGCTGTCACCCGACCAACGATCTCGTGGCCTGGCACCGACGGGTAAACGGTCCAACCCCAATCATTGCGAACGGTGTGCAGATCGGTATGGCAGACGCCGCAGAACAAGACCTCCATGGCGACATCGTTGCTGCGAAGTTCGCGACGGACAAAGGTGAACGGTGCCAGAGGCGTCTCGGGCGATTGAGCGGCATAACCAACGGTTTTCATCTGTAAACCTCTTGAGTCGGGGTAAAGATCCGCGCTTGGATCTTTAGCGACAAAGTGTCTGGGGCCACCCATGAAATTACTTTGGAGGCATGGGTGAGAAATTGAGAAATGGGCACAGACCACGTTTTTCCTGAATAGTGTCAACCTTATTCAGGACGGGTCAAGGGCTGGAAAGCCGCGCAGGAGAAAAGGGGGACAGATTGACTTTCATTCCCTGACTCGCTCATTCATCATTCGGCGACAAACAATGTGGGTCTGCCTCAGATCAATATGACTTCCCCCTGACGCAACTGAGCCTGGACACCTCTGATGGGGGGCAATTTCAGGGTGACGAACCGTTTTGACTTTATGGGATGGTGGGATAGGTTTCATCATGGTGCCCATGGTCATGCTCGCCGTGGCGCATGAATAATCGTGGCATCGACGATCGTGCCCTGGCGCAACGACAGTCCTTTTTCCCGCAAATGATCATTGATGATGGCCAGGATTTCCGCCGCCAACGGGTGCTTTTCCAGCAGGTGCCGGAAATTCATGATGGTGGTGTCTTCAGGGATCGGAGCGCTCAGCGTGAGCTGGGCGAACTGGTGCAGCGAGGTGATCTCGTAGAGCGCCTCTTCCATTGCCGGATCGCTCAAGGCAAACCAGTTTTACAACTGATGAATGCGCAGCATGGTATTCAGCGGATAAGGCTGACGACCACCGCCGGCCTAGGGATAGTACGGCTCAATCAGCGCCAGCAAACCGCTCCAGGGCACCCCCTGTTCCATCTCGGCCAGAAAGCGTTCGCGGCGGGTTTGCTTGCGCTTGCCGGCGTATTCGAAGTCGGAAAAGCTCATCTGGCTCATGGGCAGCACGGTCAGGTGATGAGGGCGTATGTCATCACATTTGGGGACTTATTCGGAGAATCCCTAACGCCGATCCTTTTTTAATGACTGGCGCGGCAGAACTGTTCGAATCTAATAACTACTTTGGCCGATATGCGGATCAATTACAGAGCTTTATGCCATCTCAGATCGATAACACCTTTTCGCTCGGCGTAATCCTGAATGGACTGGAAGGTTCCACCGCTTGTATGCACTTCATGGAGGGCACAACCAGAATGCAAAAGGGCCAAGTACCAAGCATCGCTATTGCTGAGGCTCTTGGCTGGATAGTTGAACACAACCCTTGAGCCTTCGAAGCTGTAGCAAATTGTAAAGACCATCGAGTCATCCTCGACAAACAGGCATATTGCCATCGCTCAGATTAGTCGCTTGCTTTGCTTTTACAAGGCTCCAGGTCATCTCAATGAGACCTCGAAGACTCACCACCTCTTCGCGCAGTAGCATCAGCTCATCCATAAGAGCCTGAGGAGCGACCATCTGGGTTCCGGGGCTTGCTTGTGTGTAGTGGTCAAGTAATTCTGGACACCCGTTAAGGTTTATGTCGACTATCTCCATAGCTATTGGTGACCGATGATCGTTATAGCTGTGGAGCCTGGGCTACGCCGCCGTGCAAAAGCCCGGCACTGAGTCAACATAGCGAGAGGCTGAATGGAGTCTACCGGTGGTCAAATAAAATGCACTTTTGACCGCCCTCATGGCCCATTTTAGGTAAGTCTTATATTGGGAGTACCCATGAAAAAAATCCATTTCTTAGCCTGCGCATTATCAAGCGTTATGTGCGTGCACGTGGTGGCGGCTCCAGCAACGGAAACGTTCTCCATCGCCGCAAACCAAGCAGAAGCTGATAAAACAGGAACCGTACCCAATTCGCAGGGGCAATCTGAACGAGCCGATGAGGCTAACCCACAAACCACACCGCCTGGCAGTAAACCTGGAGACTTGTCCGGATCCAAGGGAAAGAACGATGAGAAAGGCAACAGTGCCCACACAACGTCTAGTCAAGGACCGCCTAAAGGAGACAAGGATTCAGGCAACGGCGCGAGTGATAGTGGGAGTAATTAAGTTGATCGATACCCACAAGTAGCTGATAAATGATGAGAAAAAGGCGCAGAACTCTCAAACTTTGTGCCTTGAATTTATGTTCCCGATCGCCAAAGCGCGCATCGAGCACACACACACACACACACACACACACACACACACACACACACAGGCAATGGTCAGCGAGGCTTCCGCCCAGGCCCGCTAATGAAATGGTCACCCCCTACCACCCTGTGAACGCTTAGTGGGCTTCCACAGGGTGGTAGAGGGTGACCATAGATGTGGGGGCGGACTTGAACGCGGTCAGCAATCAGTCCTTACACAAATACTCCTCAACCAACTCCACCCAACAAGCCGCCCCCAGCGGGGTGACTTCATCATTGAAGTCATAGTGGTCGTTATGCACTGAGCACCCAGTGAACTCGCCGGCGCCATTGCCCAGAATGAAATAACAGCCGGGCTGGGCCTTGAGCATCCAGGCGAAGTCCTCGCTGCCCATCAGTCGCACCGGCATTTTATCCAGTACGTTTTCGCTGCCCAGCACCTTCTGCGCAGCTGCGCGCATGCGTTCGGTTTCGGCCTCGCTATTGACCAGTACCGGGGCCAGTAATTGGAAGTCGATATCGGCCTTGACGCCAAAGCTGGCTGCCTGGCCTTCGACGATCTCGCGGATGCGTCGTTCCACTCGGTCGCGGATATCTGGGGCAGCAGTGCGAACGCTGACCATCAATTTTGCCGTTTCGGGAATGATGTTATAGGCGCTGCCGGCCTGGACCACGCCAACACTGATCACCGCCGCATCATCAGCGGCCAGGTTGCGTGAAATCACGGTCTGCAAGGCGCTGATGATGGAGGCTAGCGCAGGCACTGGATCAATGGCTCTTTCAGGCATGGCGCCGTGACCGCCGCGACCGGTCAGGGTGATAGTGACCCGTTCGGAGGAGGCCATCAGTGCGCCGACCTGCACCACCGCCTGACCGATCGGCAGGCCCGGCATGTTGTGGTAGGCGTACACCGCGTCGCATGGGAAACGGCCGAACAGGTCATCTTCGATCATCAGCTTAGCGCCGGCCAGACCTTCCTCGTCTGGCTGGAAGATCAGGTTCAGGGTGCCGTCGAACTCCGCCGTGTGGGCGAGCTGTTCGGCTGCTGCCAGCAAGGTCGTGGTGTGGCCATCGTGGCCGCAGGCGTGCATGCGCCCTTGATGCTGGCTGGCCCAGGGCAGGCCGTTTTTTTCCAGAATCGGCAGTGCATCCATGTCGGCGCGAATGCCCAGGCTGCGTTTGCCATTGCCCCGGCGCAGGACGCCCACCACGCCATTGCCGCCCACCCCGGTATGCACTTCATAGCCCCAGCCGCCAAGCATTTCAGCGACCAGTGCGGCGGTGCGCAGGGTGTCGCCGCCCAGTTCCGGAAAGCTGTGGATGTCGCGGCGAATCAGTGCGAAGTGTTCGGCGCTGTTTTTCAGTTGCTGTTTGATAATCAGGTTGGTCATGGTGATTCCTGTTTTTGGCACTAGAGCCGGCGTCAAGCGCGGCCTGGATGTTCGGGGTACCAACGCAGCGCGAACAGGCTTAGGGCCACGGCGGCGATCAAATAAAATGCGGGCGTTAACGGGTTGCCTGTCACGCCGATCAACCAGGTCACCAGCAGCGGGGAGAAGCCGCCGAACAGGGTTACGCCAAAGCTGTAAATAATAGACAGGCCAGTGACTCGTTGTTTCCGGGGAAAGGCTTCCATCATCAGCGCCAAGGATGGGCCTACACCCACTGCCAGCGGCATGATCAGCAAGGTGATGGCCAGCATGCACAGGCCAGTGCTTCCCCCGCCCAGCAGCAGGAAGGATGGGTAGGCCATCACCAGCGGCAGCCCGACAGTCCAGTACAGCAGGGGTTTGCGCCGCGCGAAACGGTCGGCATAGCGTGCTGATAATGGTGGGGTGATCGCCAGCAGCGCACTGGCCAGGCCAACCAGGGCGAAGGCGAACGTGCCCGGATAGTGCAGCGTCTGTACCAGATAGGTCGGCATATAGAAAACCACCATGTACATGGTGACGGTGGAGCTGGCCATCAGCGCAATGCCCAACAGCAGAGTACGGCCTTGCGTGCGCAGTAGTTCACTCAGGGGCGTGGGGCTATGGCTTTCGGCATGAGTTTCGTCCAGATGCTGACGGATGTACCAGCCTACCGGACCGATCAACAGGCCGATGATGAACGGCACGCGCCAGCCCCACGAGTGCAGGGCCTCTTCACTCAAGGTGCTAGTGAGCACCAGGCCGGTCAATGCGCCGACCAGCGCGGCTGCACCTTGGCTGGCGCCTTGCCAACTGACCATGAAGCAACGACTGTCTGTGCGTCCTGATTCCATCAGAAAGGCCGAAGCGGTGCCGACTTCGCCGCCAGCGGAGATGCCTTGCAGTAATCGGCCGAACACCAGCAGGAAGGTCGCGGCGATGCCGATACTGGAGTAGGTCGGGGTAAAGGCGATGATCCCGGTGCCGACGGTCATCAGGCCGATGGTCAGCGACAGTGCGGTCTTGCGTCCGCGCCGGTCGGCGACCCGACCGATCAGCACTGCGCCCAACGGACGCATCAGAAAGCCGACGGCAAAAGTCGCCAGGGACATCAACAGCGAAGCGATTGCCGATCCACCGGGGAAAAACAGCTTGCCGATGATCACGGCGAAGAAGCTGTAAACGGTGAAATCGTAGATCTCCAGGGCATTACCAAGGGAGGAGGCGATTACCACCCGCCGCATCATGCGGGATTGGGGTGCAACACTCGATGCGGCATCGGCATCGGCGCCGAGGCCGTTACTAACTAGGGGGGTTCTCATGCTTATTTTCCTTAGCCCAGATAAGGGGTGTGGCTGCAGTCTTGGGCATGCGTCGGCAATCTGCACATGGCATTTCTGCAAGGCCCTCACCAACGGTGCAGGAAAGATCGGTCCTGCTAACAGGCACCTGCGCAGATCTGGGCATTTTTGACTCGGTAGGCACAAGGACGGTGCAGCTAACCTGAGTCATTCGGTAACCCGAACGCTCGCAGATGGCTTTTTCCTGGAAAGCTTGTGGTCATGTTTTCCGCAGAAGTTCTGAAACAGGTTGTTTCAGAGCCTCTGTGCTCACTTTGCTCAAGGTCTTGAGTAATGGTGAATAGGGGTATTGCAACCGAGCAGTGAATGCTGCGCCACCTCCACATGGATCTAAGGTGTTTGCACATGGCATTGCTTACCTCGTCGTCCTTGCGCCCTCTTTTCGGCGGTGCCTTGTTGAGTTTCGGTCTAATGAGCAGCGGCGCGGTCGATGCCGAAGGCTTTCCTGCAATGAAAATGCTCGCCCCGGGATTTGGGCCCTACACCTTCGATACCCCCAAGGAGGATGCTCTCAAGGTGTATGGCACGCTTGATGGTTACATTGACACCTACAACTCGGGCAGTACCTCGGGTACACGCTTTGCTGGTGGCGGGGCCTGGACCAACAAGATCGGCATGTTTTTTCGCAAATCATTGAATGATGATCTGTCGCTGCTAGGGGTGGTCGAGGAAGGGTTCAACTTTGACGGCAATGCGCTGTCGCACAATTCCAGCTGGGTCGATGTCGGTCGACTGCGCCTGGCCGCCTTGGCTTTGGAGTCAAAAACCTGGGGAAAACTGGAGGTCGGTAAGACTTACTCCATGAATGCACCAGCGTTCGTCGATCCTTTTCTCGTAGTGTCCAAAGAGTCGCCTTACTCTTCCCTGAGTCTGCCGGTCCATGCCCCTGGCTCGTATGCCCTTGATCTGCGGCCGAAGAACTCACTGGCCTACACCACGCCAAAATGGCACGGCCTGAGCCTGGGCTCGATCCTCAGTTTCGGTGTGGATGACGCTACCAGCACAGGGCGCATGATTCGGGGTGAAGGTATGCGGGTGAATTACTGGAGCCCGACGCTCGTGTTGCTCGGCGGCTACAACCGCTATTGGAGTGACCCTTTCGAGACGCCTGACAGCAGCCATTATCAGGTGCGCAACGATTACTACTTTGCCACTGGGATGTATGACTTTGGCCCTTTGAGTGCCAGTTTGACCTGGCAACAACAGGACGTGAAAGCGGCCGGAGTGCCGCAGCTCAATGTCATCACCGCGGGAACAATGATACCGGTGGGCAAGGACCTGGCCCGGGCGGTACTGGTTAGTCGACAGGTTCAGGGCAGCAACAACGACGCCTGGGGGGTGATGGTCGGTTACGACCACTTTTTCAACCCGCAAACAGCGATTTATGTCCGCGCCGGGCTAGTCGTTAATGAACCCAATGCCGGCCAGACCCTCGCCGCCATTCCACTGGGAGATCGCGGCGATACCCCGCAGGATCTGGCTGTTGGGGTGTACCACCACTTTTAGCGTTCTCCATTTTGTCGCTGTGGGCTCGAATGTGAAGTCTCAAGAACCATCAAGCAGGTAGCAGGAATTACCCGCTGTGCAACGCCTGCTGCAACATCCCAAACAACTGCCCGGCAGTCTTGGTCAAATAGCTGCGGTTAACGCACACCAGGTTGATGAAGTAATCGGGCACCGGCTCCTGGATGTCGACCGCTTGCAGATGTTTTGACATGTCACTGAGGCCGACCAGATCGTTGCCTAGGGCCGCTTCGCTCATGATTATCACCGCGTCGCTGTCGATCAGAAGCTTGATCGCCAGGTTCATCGCGGTGCATTCCAGGGTCTTACGCGGGCGGGTCAGGGCGCTGCCTTCGAACAGCTGGTTGAACTGCGACTGGGTATCGCTGAGTGGATCGACGCTGATCCATTGCGCATGTTGCAGTAGACGCAGGGATTTGACGTGGCGCAGCGGGTGCTCCTTGCGCACCACCACCACGCCGCGGATCTGGCGCAGCGGTTGCCAGTCCAGGCCCACGGTGTTGGCCGGCAGTTGCGAAGTGAGGGCGAAGTCCAGTAGGCCGTCGCGCAGGTGTTGCAGGAGTTGCGACGGGCGCAGTTCCAGAACGCGCAGCGAGGCTTGTGGGTAGGTCTGCTGGAATTCCAGCAGGACCTGCTTGAGCGGCTGCAGAACGGCCGTGACCGGCGTCACGCCGATGGTGATTTCGCTGACCACCAGGCCTTTCATGTCTTCGATTTCCTGACGCGCGCGGCGCACACTTTCCAGAGCCTGACGGGCGTGGCCGAGCATGCGCTGGCCGTATTCGGTGAGAGTCATACCCTTGTTGGAACGCACCAGCAGGGTGATGCCCAGTTCATTCTCGAGTTCTTTGATAGCCCGGCTCAGCGCAGACTGGGTCAAGTGCAGGACGGCTGAAGCATCCTGCAGACTGCCGGTTTCATGGATGGAGACGAGGGCTCGAAGTTGATGCAGTTTCATTATTATTCTCGACGTTGGCCAGAGGCCAGAGAGATGTTCTGGGGGAGTTTGCCAGAAGCTGGCCAATAGAGTCCGCCCGGCGTTGCACCGTGGCGGACGGAATATCGGGGTTAGTCGGGATAGACTGGGAAACGCTTGTTCAATTGTGCCTCGCGACCTGCCGCTTCGGCTTCCACATTGGCATCGCTCACGTGGTCGAGAATGTCGCAGATCCAGCCAGCCAACTCGCGGCATTCAGCTTGCTTGAAGCTGCAAGTGGTCACCCGGCTTACAATCAGTGGGTGTTGTCCAGCCAGGCAAGCGCCGCAACGAGCATTGTTTCCAAGCCAGTCTGAAGTGTGGGATGCAGTTGGGGAGTAAATTTGGAGGAGTGATTAGAGGGTACCTGGTTGATATTTCCGCTCTCGACGGCATTTTTCCACACCGTCTTTTCAGTGCTGCCAACCAGCCAAAATACATAAGGCACACCCCACTCCCGCCCGAATAGACTGAAGTCCTCGCTCGCGGAAACCGGGGCTGTCTCATGGGCCCGATCAGCAAAATAATCGTGGAAGGCCTCGGCCAATCGGGCCGTAGCAACGGTGTCGTTTTCTGTGACCGGATAGCTGTCGATAGCCGTGAATTCCGGAGGGTGGTCGCTGTTCGACGCCTGGCACTCAGCGCAGCAGATCCGATGCACCGACTCCAGCATTCGCTGGCGTACTCCCTCATCGTAAGTCCGCATGTTCAACTTGATCACGGCATCATCCGGGATGATGTTTTCCTTTGTACCAGCCTGCAGTGCCCCAATCGTCAATACTGCATTTTCCAGCGGTGAAATCTCCCGTGACACAATGGTCTGTAAGCGCATGACTGTTGCAGCAGCCATGACTACCGGGTCAATCGAGTTCTGCGGCATGGAGCCGTGTGCGCCCTTGCCGTAAAGTTTGATATGCATGCTATCGCCAGCAGCTAGAATCGGCCCGGCACGGTAGCCGACCGTGCCAGCTTCACCCACCATCACGTGTTGACCAAGGATGATGTCTGGTTTCGGAAAGCGCTCAAAGAGGTTGTCATCAATCATGGCCCGGGCGCCTTTGCCAACTTCTTCACCGGGCTGGAAGACAAGCATCAAGGTTCCACGCCATTGCTCCCTGTGTTGCGCCATCACCTGTGCGACCCCCATCAGCCAGGTAACATGCATGTCGTGGCCGCACATATGGGAAACATCGACAGTCAAACCCTCTGCCGTCTCGCCTTTGGTTTGGCTCGCATAAGGTAAACCCGTCTTTTCAGCCATGGGTAGCGCATCCATGTCAGCACGCAACATGACTGTCGGTCCCTGCCCGTTGACAAGCAGCCCCACGACGCCGGTTACGCCCACCTGCTCATGCACCTCGTACCCCCATTGCTTGATGAACGCCGCTGCAACACCGGCCGTACGCGTTTCTTGCATCGAGAGTTCAGGGTGTGAATGGAAGTCCTTGTAAATGGCTTTCAATTCAGGGAGCAGCGTCGAAATATCTGCCTTCATTGAGGATAGACAGGCAGTGCGCGATTGATTATCCATCAGCATCTCCAATTCATTGATCAATAAAAACATGAACATTCGTGATGGAGCGGCCATTAGCGTTCAAGAGTGCAGATTGGCCACGCTTAGGCTCTATTCCTCTTGCTTAATAGGAGGCAAGTTCCATTGAAATCGCAAGGAAAGCATCCGAATAGTCGTGCAGGCCGCGATTGCGATCCAGGGGCTAATGGAAGCAGGTAGCCATCCAAACTCGCCGAGCAACTGTATCCCCGCACCAAGAATGGCCGCTGAAGCGTAAATTTCCTTAGTCAATACAACCGGAACGCGGCCCAACAGCACGTCACGGATGATGCCACCACCAATCGCAGTGATCACCCCAAGTAATACGGCGAGTTCAGCATCGCCACTATGCTGATAAACCTTGTGAACCCCGAATGCGGCAAAAAAACCTAAACCTATCGCGTCGAAAAACAGGGTCGGTTGAGCCAGCTTTAGCAATGCCCGCTGGAAGAAGGCGGAGAGCCCTACAGCCAGTGTGATCAGCGTCAGATATTCAATATTGATCAAGCCCGCAGGCGGTAGGGCGCCAATGCAGAGATCTCGTAGGACTCCGCCGCCGCAGGCAGTGATGAAAGCGATGACGAAAACCCCAAAGATATCCAGCTGGCGGTTAATAGCCGCCAGCGCTCCGCTGACCGCAAAAACAAATGTGCCCATCAAGTCAATGTAGGGGAAGACTTCAAAGCCCATCTCGATACCTAATCAGATAAATCGGCGAAGCAGACGAATTCGCTTGTCGTTGTACCCAAAATGTTAACACTGCCGTGGGCCAAAAGAGGGCGCAAACAGGGATGATATTTTTTCAAGCCATTGACTAATCCATAAAATGTTGATTTTTGTCCAAGACGATGTTTTGGACTCTCCACATAAGTCTAGGATGTGATGAGATTTTCGCTCACCTCCTGGATCGAGCTGCCCATGAGCCAGATGAGCTTTTCCGATTTTTGGATAGGCTGGCAAGCGTAAGCAACCCGGGGTGAACGCTTTCTGGCTGAAATGGAACAGGTGGCGCCCTGTAGCGGTTTGCTGCGTAGGCCCAGGCAAAGGCGGAAAAGATCATTCCCGGCATGATGGGGTCGAGCCCCACAGTCATCCTATAAGTTGAAGCGGGTTCCCGCGGCATTCAGCCTATCGTCGACGAACGCCTCCCTCTAGGCGAAATTACGCAAACCTCTATGATCCTGCCGCTTACAAGAGACTATTCGACAGACCCATTGCGCTGTTTGTCAATTCAAGGTTGACAAAATAAGAATGGGCACCTAACAATTAAATGTAGTCATATGACAACAGACAACAAAAAAACAACAATAAGGAGAAATATCAGATGCTCCGAACCAAAGCCCTGAAAGGCCTCGCTAGCGCCGCGCTGCTGGTGATCGCCCCACTGACCTGGGCCAATACCTATGTCTACGTTTCCAATGCCACCGACGGCACGCTCAGCAGTTATGAGTTGTCTGCACAGGGGCAGTTGCATCCCCTGGCCACCACCGAGGCAGGAGCGGGCGTCATGCCCCTCGCATTGAGCCCCGATCACACCAAGCTCTATGCCTCCATACGCGCCAAACCTTACTCGGTGGCGACCTACACCATCGACCCTGCCACCGGCGCACTCAAGCACCTGAAGAACTCGACCGTTGCCGATAGCCTGGCGTACGTTTCGACGGACAAGACCGGCCACTACCTGTTCGGTGCGTCATACGGTGAGGATCTGGTCAGCGTTAATTCGATCAATGCCGACGGTGTGGTCACGGATGACGTGCGGCAAGTTATCAAGACCGGCCCGAATGCTCATTCGATCATTGTCGACGGAACCAATCGGTTCGTGTACGCCGCCAACCTAGGCGCAGATCAACTCCTTGAGTTCAAATTCGACGCCACCAGCGGCAAACTCAATGCGTTGGGTCACGTCAAACTGCCCAAGGGCAGCGGCCCGCGCCACCCGGTCATATCGTCTGACAATCGTTTTCTCTATCTGCTCAACGAGATGGCCGGCACCGTAACCACGTTTGCTATAGACCCGAAGACCGGGCAACTCACCGCGCTGACTGACGTCAGCACGATACCGGCAGACTCAGGCCTGGTGCGCGGTATCGCCCGGCCGATGATCAAGCCCGGACAACCGGCACCGCCGCCGTTGGCGTCCAATCTGATCTGGGCCGCTGATATCAAGCTGACGCCGGACGGACGCTTCCTCTATACCTCGGAGCGCACAGGCAGCACGGTCAGTGTGTTTGCGGTAGACCGGAAAAGTGGTCGGCTCAGCTTCGTGCAAAATATCAAGGTAGAACAACAACCGAGGGGGATTGCCGTGGACCCGTCGGGAAAATGGTTGCTGGTCACCGGTGAAAAAAGCCCTGACGTAGGCGTGTACGCAATCGACCCGAAACGCGGTACGCTCACACGCAACGCCACAGCGCCTTCCGGCAAAGGCGCAAACTGGGTGCAAGCGGTCAGCTACCCATGATGAAGCTCTAGGGTCCGGCGTGACCACCCTCAAATCGTCCTGACCAAATGGTCTTCAGGAATGGACTCTTCCAGCGACGCCGGAAAAGACTGGTCTGGTCTCGTGCTTCACCTTGGATGTCCGCCATAAGAAATGCCCCTGATCTTCCGATGAGGGGCATTTTCTTAAGCTGTGGCGAGAAATGCCAGGTTTTCACACGGCCTGTCTGAGCGCCATGCTAATCGGTGTGCCGCTATCCATATCTGGCATAAGTTGGCCGTTTCGCATGAAACGGATAAAGGTCTGCACTAAACGGATATTGCGTCGAGCGCTGCACTCTTACCCTTGGCAGGCCTTGATAACAACAATAAAAGAGTCCTGCCATGCGCAAAATAAACGTCCATACCCTGGTCGACGAGACCGCCCAAAACGTCGAGATCAACGAGTGCGTGGATAGCGCTCTAAAGTTTCTCGATACCTGGAAGAGTGCCAACGCCAACGAACGGATGAGCGAGAAATAAATACCCCGAATCAATAGGGCGAACCTGAGTGCTTGCCCCATTCATCCGGACGGCGGCGTGTGGCCGATAGTTTTTGGGCTTAAAACAAAAATAATAGCGTGGGGAAAAGTTAGATGAAAGTAATAACGTCTGTTGCCATTGCGTCGATGTGTATAGCGCTGACTACCGGCCAAGTGGGTGCACAAGAGTTATGGGAACCCCATCTTCCAGGTGTCGACGAGGGGATGGCGGCTGGTGCCCTGCCGCCGCCGGGTCTATATGGCGTGCTTAATAATTACTCGGTCTCGTTCAACCAGTACGACAACAATGGTCATAAGACTGGCGTCAAGATCGATGGTCAGGTGGAGGTGCCCATCGTCTTATGGCAGACCGGGATCAAGGTATGGGGCGCCGATTACGCCATGGCTCTGGCTCAACCTCTGGATTACTCCAACTTGAAGGTTCCCAACGACCCTAACCTGTCCGACAACGGCCATTGGGGCACCTTTAATACCATCTTGGCTCCCGGCATTTTGTCCTGGTCCCTGCCCAACGATTTCCATGTAAAAACCGCCTTGCGGATTGTTGTGGATGACGCCAGTTCGTCTCCGGGGCATCCCCCTGCAGGTGGCGGCCTCGGCTCAGGCAACGGCTTTTGGACAGTACAGCCCGAACTGGGGGTGAGCTGGCTGCATGACGGATGGAATCTAAGCATGGATGCTTTTTATTCTTACAACTTCAAAAACACGGCGACTCAGTACAAGTCAGGCCAGGAACTTGAGGTCGATTACACCGTGGCCAAGACCCTCGGCAATTGGACGGTGGGCCTGGGGGCCAACCAGGTTACCCAGACCACAAGTGACTCCGGTGCTGGCGCCATCGCCGCGGGCTGCCCCGCGAACGGCGGTTGCAAGGCGGTCAACTTTGGCGTCGGTCCACTGGTTGGCTATCAGTTCGGAGGCGTCCACATCATGGCGGAATACAATCACGATGTTTATACGAGGAACGACGTCGGCGGCGACAGGGTCAACCTTCGTTTTTCGGTACCCATCTCCCTCTGATTCTCCGCAATGGGTAGGGGCATGATGCACGCCGGGTTCGCCCGGCGGGTTTAAGCCGGCCGACCTCAGGGCGGCCACACAATCGAGTGCAAAACCTGACCCATTCGGGTCAGGTTTTACGATGTCCTATAAAGACCCTGCCATGGGCCGCTCCCACTTCGGGCAGCGGATCCCCGTGCGCCGAGTAGATGAGTTCAATAAGGAACATTCCCGTGCCTAGCCTGCGAAACGTACCCATCAACCGCCGTCTATGGTTAATTCTGCTGGTTTCTCTGTTGATGCTGGCGGCACTTGCTGCGCTCATGCTGCAGCGAAGCTACAGCAATCTCTACAACGCCAAGGTTCAGCAGACCCGCAATGCCGTGGAAAACACCCTGGGAGTTTTTGTCTATTTTCAGGGGTTGGAACAGGCTGGCAAGCTGACCCGCGAACAAGCCCAGGAACAGTCCATGGAAATGGTTCGCGGCTTGCGCTATGCGGGCCAGGAATACTTTTTTATCCAGAATTTACGTTCTGTGATGCTGATGAATCCGGTCAATCTTAGGCTGGAAGGGCAGGACGTTAGCGGTCTGAAGGACAGCAATGGTCTGTTGTTTTGCGCTGAAATGATACGCATCGCTAAGGAGCAGGGGGCTGGCATGCTTGCCTATGCGTGGCCCAAGCCGGGGGGCAGCGAGCCGGTGGAGAAGGTTTCCTACATTGCGCTGTTCAAACCCTGGGGCTGGGTGCTTGGCACCGGAATCTACCTCGACGACATAAAGGCACAGTTCCGCGATGAACTGCTGCAGACGTCTTCGCTCTGTCTGCTGATCGCCTTGTTGTTGGCTGCTGCCATCAGCCTGATCGTGCGCAGCATTTCCCGTCCGCTTCAGCAAACCGTCGAGGCCATGGCCAATATCGCCAGTGGTGAAGGCGACCTGACCCGTCAGTTGCAGGTGAGTGGCCGTGACGAGCTGACTTCCCTGGCACTGCATTTCAACGCCTTCACCGACAAGCTGCGCCGTGTCATTGGGGAAATGCTTGGAGTTGCGCAGTTGCTGGATCGCGCCGCCCAATCCCTGAGCGACAGCGCCAGTGCTGGCCAGCAGCAAAGCGGCCAGCAGTCGCAACAAATGGAACAGGTGGCCACGGCAATCAATGAGGTGGCCTATAGCGTGCAGGATGTGGCAAAGAACGCCGAACACGCCGCCACCGAAGTGCGCAGTGCTGAGCAGCAAGCCGAGGAGGGCTTGCAGAGCATTGATCGCAGCTTGACGCAGATCGATCAATTGTCGACGACCATTGCTCAGGCGGTGAGTGCGATCCAGTCGCTGGCCGAGGACAGTACCCGGATTGGCGGTGTGCTGGAGGTTATCCGCGCCATCGCCGAGCAGACCAACCTGTTGGCGCTCAACGCAGCCATCGAGGCGGCTCGAGCCGGGGAGCAGGGGCGCGGTTTTGCGGTGGTGGCTGACGAAGTACGTTTGCTGGCTCAGCGAACCCAGCAATCAACGTCGGAAATCCAGGTGATGATCGAGCAACTGCAGAGCAAGTCCGGCGCTGCGGTCAGCGTAATCAACGACAGTAGCCAGGCTTCGCGTCTGACGGTGGAGCAAGCCAGCCAGGCCGGTGCCAGCTTGAACCAGATCGCCAAGACGTTGCGCAATATTAGCGGCCTGGGCGCCTCCATCGCCAGCGCGACGTTGCAACAGTCCCAGGTGGTCGACGAGATCAATCAGACCGTCGCCCAGACGGCCAGCCTGGCCCACAGCAATGCGCAAACGGCAGAAGAGTCCAACACTGCCAGCCAGCATCTGGGGCAGGTGGCCAGACAACTGAATCATCTGCTGGGACAATTTCGAGTGTAAAAAGTTAGCACGCCAGCATGACGCTGCTATTGGGGCGATCCTTCACTTTCGGTTAGGACCGGCCAGCCTTGATCCACTGCTTCAGACCGATTCTGTTGAAAAAGTCGATTTTTTTACGTTGACGGCGAGAGCATAGGTACTCAGGCGTGGCCGTGATGCGACGGGCGATATCACGAGCGGCTTCACGGATGCTGCGGCTCGATATTGTTTCTCCGATCATCCAGGCCAGCATTGGCGCTGCAACCCCACTATGGCGCCGATTACGATGAAAACCGCCTGGTCGCCATCTATACCTGGAAGCTCTAGTGAGCTGCGTGAAACGGATACAGGTCTGCACGGATAGGATATTGCTTGGCCCGCCTGCTCTCCACACTGTGGATACCTAATAACAACAATGGAGTCTCAGGCCATGTCCGTCAGCATCGAGTATCTCAATTCTTTGCTTGAAGAAAATCGTGAAAAAGGCGTTTACCGCTGCAAGCGGGAAATGTTCACCGACCCGCGCCTGTTCGATCTCGAGATGAAGCACATCTTCGAGGGCAATTGGCTCTATCTGGCACACGAGAGTCAGATTCCGCAACAGAACGATTACATCACGCTGCAAATGGGGCGCCAGCCCATCTTCATCGCCCGCAACAAGGACGGTGAGCTCAACGCATTTCTTAACGCCTGCAGTCACCGAGGCGCGATGCTGTGCCGCCATAAGCATGGCAACAAATCATCCTATACCTGCCCCTTCCATGGCTGGACCTTCAGCAACTCCGGCAAGCTGCTCAAGGTCAAAGACCCGAGCGAGGCTGGCTACCCGTCAAGCTTTAACTGTGAAGGTTCCCACGACCTGATCAAGGTTGCATGCTTCGAGTCCTATCGAGGCTTTCTGTTCGGTAGCCTGAACCCTGATGTGGTTCCTTTGGCCGAGCATCTTGGAGAGTCGGCCAAGATCATCGACATGATTGTCGACCAGTCCCCGGATGGACTTGAGGTCTTGCGAGGCTCGTCCAGTTACATCTACGAAGGGAACTGGAAGCTGACCGCCGAAAACGGTGCTGATGGCTACCACGTCAGTTCCGTGCACTGGAACTACGCGGCTACCCAGAACCAGCGCAAGGAGCGCCTGGCGGGCGACAACAACCCGACGATGAGCGCCGGCGGTTGGGCCAAAAATGGAGGTGGTTTCTACTCCTTCGACAAAGGTCACATGCTGTTGTGGACCCGCTGGGCCAATCCGGAAGACCGGCCTCTCTACGAGCGTCGAGATGAGCTGGTCGGTGACTTCGGACAGGCTCGCGCTGACTGGATGATCGGTAACTCGCGCAATCTGTGCCTGTACCCCAACGTGTACTTGATGGATCAGTTCAGCTCGCAGATCCGTATCGCCCGGCCGATCTCGGTCAACCAGACCGAAATCACGATTTATTGCATCGCACCTAAAGGCGAAAGCGCTGAGGCAAGGTCGCGACGGATCCGCCAGTACGAAGACTTTTTCAACGTCAGCGGTATGGCGACGCCGGACGATCTGGAGGAGTTCCGATCTTGCCAGATGGGCTATCAGGGCAGTGCGACCGCCTGGAACGACATGTCCCGTGGCGCCGAACACTGGGTTAAAGGCGCCGACGATGCTGCCCGCGAAATCGACCTGCATCCGTTACTCAGCGGCGTACGCACCGAAGACGAAGGCCTGTTTGTGCTGCAACACAAGTACTGGCAGGAAACCATGCTCAAGGCGCTAGCGGCCGAGCAGTCCCGGTTGATTCGGGTGGAGAAGGCGCAATGAGTGTTTCCTACGAAACAGTGTGCGACTTCCTCTACCGCGAAGCACGCTACCTGGACGACAAGCAATGGGATCAGTGGTTGGAGCTATACGCGCCAGACGCGACGTTCTGGATGCCGTCCTGGGATGACGATGACGAGCTTACACAAGATCCGCAGACAGAGATCTCGTTGATCTGGTACGGGAGACGTGAGGGTCTCGAAGACCGGGTGTTTCGAATCAAAACCGAGCGCTCCAGTGCCAGCATTCCCGACACCCGTACTTCACATAACTTGAGCAATATCGAGATCATCGAGCATGGCGAAGGCACCTGCCGGGTACGTTTCAACTGGCACACCCTGAGTTTTCGCTACAAGACAGTCGACAGCTACTTCGGCATCAGCTTCTACACCTTGGATGTAAGTGGCGAACAGCCGCTGATCAAGGCCAAGAAAGTGGTGCTGAAGAACGACTACGTTCGCCAGGTCATCGATATCTATCACATGTGAATGAGGCTGTATTCAGCCGCTGTCTTCGCGGGGTGTCATGTCGTTTTACTGCATGTCGCCAACTCCGAAAATGGCATTTTGAATGCGGTTCTGCGAGGTCGCCATGAACCACAAGATTGCATTGACCTTCGAGGATGGGATTACCCGTTTAATCGATGGCCGATGCCACTTAGGTGATGGTGACCTGGGTTGAATGCCCATCCATGACATTAGCCAGCGTTGTTGACGTTTGGCCAGTACTGAAAAACCGTTGATTAATAAGACCGATAAGAGAGGTTGACCAGCATGAACGTGAAGATTTCCCATACTCCCGAAGTCCAGGCCTTCTTCAAAGAAGTGAGCGGTTTGGGTAATGACCAAGGCAGCCCGCGCCTGAAGCAGCTGATGTTTCGGGTCGTCAATGAAGTCGCGAAAATCGTCGAGGACATGGACATCACCGATGACGAGTTTTGGGTGTTAGTTGACTATCTGAACCGCTTGGGAGGCAGTAACGAGGCGGGCCTGCTGGTCGCAGGTTTGGGCATTGAGCACTTCCTGGACTTGCTCCAGGACGCCAAGGATGAGCAGGTGGGTCTTGTCGGTGGTACTCCACGTACGATTGAAGGTCCTCTCTATGTGGCCGGTGCTCCGCTTTCTCAAGGAGAAGCTCGGCTGGATGACGGAAGTGAAGACGGTGTCGCCACTGCGATGTTTCTGCAAGGCGTGGTGCGCGATGCCGACGGCAATCCGGTGTCGGGCGCTGTGGTTGACCTCTGGCACGCCAATACCCAAGGGGCTTACTCCTACTTTGATTCGAGCCAGTCGGAGTACAACTTGCGTCGACGTATCGTCACCGATTCCGAAGGCCGCTACCAAGCACGCTCCATCGTACCGTCGGGTTATGGCTGCAACCCTCAGGGTCCGACCCAGGAATGCCTGGACCAGTTGGGCCGACATGGCCAGCGGCCGGCGCATATTCATTACTTCATCTCGGCACCAGGCCGTCGCCATCTGACGACTCAGATCAACCTCTCCGGGGACAAGTACCTGTGGGACGACTTTGCCTATGGCACCCGTGATGGTCTGGTAGGTCAGGTGAACTTTGTCGAGGGTAATGCACAGGCCGAAAAGCTTGGAATAGTGGGGCGTCACGCTGAGCTTGAATTCGACTTCCAGTTGCAACGTGCGCCGAGCCCTGAAGCCGAGCAGCGCAGCAATCGTCCAAGGGCTTTGCAAGAGGGCTGAGTCGCCTGTCTGACGGGAGCGGGCCTAGCAATTAATCCGAGGCCCAGCTCCTTTCGTTCAGATTTCTTGAGACTGGTTTTAAGCGGCGGGGGGCAACGCTTTTTCAGGGCATCCTTAGGGGTACACGCTAGGTTAGCGTGACCAAACAATCTGCGGTGGCCACATGACATCATTTTTTGTGAGTATTGACCTTGCGTATAAATCGCCCGATTACCACTGTTGAGCAAACGTTCCCAGCTCAGCAGCGTTTGATTTCAGCTACTGATGCCAGTGGGAAAATCATCTATTGCAATAATGAGTTCGCGAGCATAAGCGGCTACTCCCGTGAAGAGTTGATGGGCAGCCCACACAATTTGGTTCGTCATCCCGACATGCCTCCTGCCGTTTTCGGGCTGATGTGGGGCTATCTGAAGGCAGGCAAAAGCTGGATGGGAGTCGTGAAAAATCGCTGTAAAAATGGAAACTATTACTGGGTCAGTGCGTATATCACTCCCATTCTCGAAGATGGCCGTTTAACAGGCTACGAGTCTGTCAGAGTTAAGCCGACTCGCGAGCAAATAAACCGCGCACAAATGCTTTATGAGCGATTGCGTGCCGGTAAAAAAGCCATGCCGAAAAGGCGCCACTTTGCCACCTTTATGGGAAGGATGACGTTGCCCGCAACTGCGGCGATGATGGCGGCAGCCGCTAGCGTGCTGCCGAGCCAAGCAGCCCAAGCGGTAACAACCGCGCTCTTTCTCGCTATGGGGTGGTGGTCATATATACAAGAGGGAAATCTGCTAAAGCGAATTATTAAAAGCGCTCCTGATGCTTTTAGTGATTCGATCAGTGCCCTCACTTACAGCGATACATATGGCCCGTCGGCGCAACTGGAAATGATATTAATGAGTGAGGAGGCGCGCCTTAAAACCGCCCTGACTCGCCTGAGCGATCTGGCTAGCCAAGTGGCTGAGGCAGCAGCACATACCTCTTTACTCTCCAACCAAACTGAACATGCCCTGCTGGAGCAGCGGGCCGAAACGGACATGACGGCTGCCGCGATGACTGAAATGGCGGCCTCAATCAGCGAGGTGGCCGGGCATGTTCAACAAACAGCCACTGAAGCACAAACAGCAAATGAACTGGCTGAGCAAGGCGATAAAGTAGCCGGGACTTCCCGAGAGGCCATTCAGCTTCTGGCTAGTACGGTAACGAATATAAGCACAGCCGTTGATAACCTCGCCAATGAAGCCCAGCAAATCATGACCGCTGCCGGGGTGATTCAATCCATTGCGGATCAAACCAACCTGTTGGCCCTCAATGCTGCGATTGAAGCGGCCAGGGCTGGTGAGCAAGGCCGTGGTTTTGCGGTGGTGGCTGATGAAGTTCGCGCCCTTGCCAGCAAGACTCGTGTGTCGACTCAACAGATTCAAAGTGTCATTGAAACCCTTAAAAAGGGGGCTGATGAGGCTGTAAGCATCGCCAGGCTCGGTATCCGCGAGGCCGATCACGGCGTACAGCAAGCGATAGAGGCACAGAGCGCCCTTCAGGGTATTCGCGAGGCAGTTGAGCGGATCAGTGGCATGAGTCAGCAAATGGCAGCCGCTTCAGAAGAGCAGTCCCATGTTGCTGAAGGTATTTCCCAGCAGATTAATAACGTTGCAGGGACTGTTGATAAAATAGCTAAAAACGCTAACGCAGCAGTCGTCCGTGGTAACGAGCTTGAGACGACATCTCGTGGTTTACACGCCCTGGTTGAGCGTTTCAACAGGTAGCGGGCCTTAGGGCAGACATAGGCTTCTTCAACATTCATTTTCATAGCACGCCGCTTGCCCGCGATTTGCTCCGGAGAAAAACGCTCTCGAAGCAAGTGGGTAACCGGCTCAAAGCGCTCATTGCCCGTGACCCGTTTCTTGGACGGACGACAGACTTTGCGCCGCTCACGGGTATAGGTTTGTGCAGCATGCGCCGCGTAGCCTGCGCTGAAGGATCGATTACGACGAAGCTCATGGCTAATCGTGGAGGGGCTACGGCCCAGCATCCGAGCTATTTAGCGCTGACTGAGCTTCTGATATCGCCCGACCTGAATCGTGGCGCGTTAGGGCGACTGCGCCCATCGTACCCGCACTGCCTTTAATGGCGTGCAACACGGAGGCCGCCCATAATCAATTTTCAGGCAGTGGATCCGCGACCAGTCGCATGGTCAGTCTTCCGAAAAGCACCGTAAACAGCCGCGCGGCGCTGTTAACTTCCTGTGCTTGATGCAAGTCAAGGAGCATCGACCGGTAAACCCGGACACTGGCCATCTGCAGCCAGTCTCGGAGACCGTCATGCTCGAATTGTTTCACAACCCCAGCGAGCGGATCAGTCGGTGTGATCAAGGCGTGCTCGACCCCAACTGTCAGTTTGACACCCAAAAGTTTCATGGCGGCATTGGTTCTCTGGATCTGCTTCGTGCATTGCGCGGCAGTCGCCAGAAGCAACGTCCGCTGTCCCTGAACGTGAAGTTACCCTCCAGCCTGAAGCCTTCCTTGTGTTCCCCGTGCACTATCGCGTGTGAGCGCAGCAGGATCGAACAGTACCTTCAGCGTCTGGAGCACGAAATCGACCTGGTCGGTTGCCACCTGAGTGCCGAGCAACGGGTCGAGCAGTTTCATCTGGGCGGGGGTACACCCGCGATTGCCCACGTGCAGCGGCTGATGAGCCACCTGCGCAGCAGGTTTAATTTTCTCGACCATGATTGCGGCGACTACAGCATTGAGGTGGACCTTCACCATACTGACTGGGCGACCATGGGATTGCTGCGCGATCAGGGCTTCAATCACGTCAGCATCGGTGTTCCGGATATCGGTATCGACAGTGAAATGTCAGTGGCCTGCTATCAGAACCCGGCCCCGATCCATTCGCTTATCGATGCCGCTCGCACCTTTGGCTATCGATCCATCAATGTTGATCTGGGCTTTGGTCATGCATGGCAGACACCCGAGAGTTTTGCGCTGAAGCTGGCGACCGTTATCGAACTGGAACCGGACAGGTTGCAGGTGTTCGATTATGCCCGGCCGCCACAACGCTATCAGCCAGTGAGCGGGGACAAAGTCAGAGAGCGTTGCAGCCAGGACGACAAAGGTGCGATGCGCCAGATCTGCTTTGAACAGCTGATCGCCGCGGGTTACCACTACATGGGTCTGGGGCAGTTTGTCAGGCCCGATGATGATCTGGCGATCGCTCAGGAAAGAGGCCGGTTACGCCGCAACTGTCAGGGCTTTACCCGCCATGGCTATTGCGATCACGTCGGCTTCGGCATAGGCGCCATCAGCCAGATCGACGATGTATACACACAAAACACTGACGAACTGGAGCACTACCAGTTGCAACTGGACCGTGGCCAACTGGCGACCTGTCGCGGCTGGCGCTGCGAGGCCAGTGATCAGATCAGACAGAGGGTCATGGAGCGCCTGTCGTGTGACCTGGAGCTGGATATCCAGGCCATCGAAACCCGTTATGGACTGATTTTTCGCCAGTACTTCTCATCAGCCTGGCCTTTGCTGGAGCAATTGAGTCGGGATGGGTTGATTGAACTGTCGGACCGTTTCATTTGCATTCTTCCCGCCGGTCGGTCGGAAGTGGACGCCATCTGCAAGCTGTTTGAAAAGGATTTGGGCGATGCAAGGCACTAACCAAACTGCGAGTTGATTGATCATGAAACCTTCGTTTGATTTTAATCGAGCCCTGGTCGAAAAGTATGACCGGCCAGGGCCGCGCTATACCTCTTATCCCACGGCGCCACAGTTCCATCAGGCCTTTGCCGTCGACGACTACCAGCGTGCCGCCCGGGACAGTAATCAGGCGGCCGTTCCCAAGGCGCTGTCGGTGTATATCCACATTCCGTTTTGCAAGAGCCTTTGTTACTACTGTGCCTGCAACAAAATCATTACCCAGAAAACTCATCGCGCTGTCGAGTACCTGACGTACCTCAAGCGTGAAATTGTAATGCAGGCAGCCTTGTTCGACAGCACTCGCAAGCTCACGCAACTGCACTTGGGCGGTGGCACGCCGACTTATTTGACTGGCGAGCAGTTGGCTGACCTCATGGACTGCCTGCATCAAGCATTTGATATGGATGACAGCGATGATCATGAGTTCTCCATTGAAGTCGACCCGCGCACCATCAGCACCGAGCAGATTCAATCGTTGCGCCAGTTGGGCTTCAACCGCCTAAGCTTCGGCGTGCAGGACTTCGATCCCGAGGTGCAAGCTGCGGTCAATCGTCAGCAAAGCGAAGAACAGATTTACGCGCTGGTCGCGGCCGCCCGTCAGGCCCGGTTCAAGTCAGTCAGTGTCGACCTTATTTACGGCCTGCCGTTGCAAACCGTAGAGAGTTTCGATGTCACCCTCGGCAAGATTATCGCGCTGCGCCCGGACCGGATTGCCGCTTACAGCTATGCCCATCTACCGGAACTGGTGCGCGCGCAACGGCTGATTCGCCTGGCAGACATGCCGCCACCTGAGCGCAAGCTGGAGTTGCTTGAACTGACCATCCACCGTCTGACCGAGGCCGGTTACGTCTATATCGGCATGGATCATTTCGCCTTGCCGGACGATGAGCTGGCGTTGGCCCGCGCCAATGGCACCCTGCAGCGCAACTTTCAGGGCTACTCGACCCACGCTGACTGCGATTTGATTGGCCTTGGCGTATCCGCTATCGGCAAGGTTGGCGATAGCTACAGCCAGAGCGTCAAGGAGCTTTCTCATTACTACGCACGTCTGGATCAAGGTTTGTTGCCGGTGCATCGAGGCTACAGGTTGAGCGCCGATGACGTGCTGCGTCGTGAGCTGATCAGCGATTTGATGTGTCACGGCCGGATCCATTTCGGAAAATTCGAAGCGCAGCATGGCATCTGCTTTACCGAGTATTTTGCCGATGCACTGGCGCAACTGGACGAGCATGTTCGCGACGGGCTGCTGCAGATTCACGAGGACGCATTGGTGCTGTTGCCGCAAGGGCATTTGATGATGCGCAGTGCCGCGATGGCGTTTGATGCCTACCTCGGTGGCGAGAAAAAAGGGCAGTTTTCACGCACCGTTTGACGGCGATCAAGTTTGCCGGCCATGTTGCTTGCCAGGTTGTCGTGGGCACCCGTAGCGTGGTCCTCAAACTCGCTGTTGAGTCCTGCTCTTGCATGAGGTGCCCGTGGACCGTACGCATTCTTTCGAACACAAGGCCGAACCCTTCTACCAACCGCTGAACAATGAAGAGGCGCTGTTCGAGCAAGCCTGGCGACATGGCATGCCGGTTTTGATCAAAGGCCCCACGGGCTGCGGCAAGACCCGTTTTGTCCAGCACATGGCCCATCGGTTGAAACTGCCGCTGTATACCGTGGCGTGCCACGACGATCTGAGCGCTGCCGACCTGATCGGTCGTCATCTGATTGGTGCCCAAGGCACCTGGTGGCAGGACGGACCGTTGACCCGCGCGGTGCGTGAGGGGGGTATCTGCTACCTCGACGAAGTGGTCGAGGCACGTCAGGACACAGTGGTGGTCCTGCATCCGCTGGCCGATGATCGTCGAGAGCTGTTCCTGGAGCGCACCGGAGAGGTTCTGCAGGCACCGCCGTCCTTCATGCTGGTGGTGTCCTACAACCCCGGTTACCAGAACCTGCTAAAAGGCATGAAACCCAGCACGCGACAGCGCTTCGTGGCGATGCGCTTCGGCTATCCGCCGGTGGCCGATGAAGAGCGTATTGTCGCCAGAGAGGCCCAGGTGGACGTCGCGCTGGCGGCGCAGGTGGTCAGGTTGGGGCAGGCCCTGCGGCGGCTGGATCAACATGATCTGGAAGAAGTCGCGTCCACGCGGTTGCTGATTTTTACGGCGCGAATGATCCATTCCGGGATGAGCCCACGTGAGGCGTGCATGGCCTGTCTGGCCGAGCCGCTGAGCGATGATCCGCTGACCGTCGCCGCGCTGATGGATGTGGTTGATGTCCACTTCGCCTGACATCACTGGCGCATCTCCCGGCCACTTGCCGGGTGATCTGGCGATGTGGTTTTTCATCCTCGCCGAGCTCTCGGTGTTCGCGATCCTGATCATCGCGTTCGCGGTGACCCAGGCACTGAAACCCCAGCTGTTTAGCGAAAGCCGCCAGTTGCTCAACAGCTCCACTGGATTGGCGATGACCTTGAGCCTGCTCACTGCCGGGCTATTTGCCGCGCTGGCTCAGAAGCAGGTCAGGCAATCGAGGGCCCGCCGCGGTGCCTTATTTCTGCTGGCGGCGTTGCTGGCCGCCGGTGTCTACGTGGTGTTGAAGCTCACTGAATACCGGCACCTGCTGGCCTCTGGGTTGGGCATGGAGCACAACACGTTTTTCACCCTGTACTGGATCCTCACAGGGTTTCATTTTCTTCATGTATTACTCGGCATGCTGATTCTCGGCTGGCTGGCCGAGCGCTGCCGGCGTCGTCTGTATAGCGCCAACAACCGAAGCGGGCTGGAATCCGGCGTGCTCTATTGGCACATGGTCGATCTGATTTGGGTGGTGCTTTTTCCACTGGTCTACATCCTGAATTGACGAGGTACTCATGTCCGCTTCCAGGGTTCTGGTTGCCTGCTGGGCAGGGTTGGCGGCCTTAAGCGTGTGCACCGTGGTACTGGGGCACGCTGGTGCGACTCTGCCGCTGTCTATTGCCATATTGCTGGTCGCCGTCGGCAAGGCCTGGCTGATCGCCGACGGCTTCATGGAAATGCGCCATGCGCCGCGACTGTGGCGCAGGTTAATGCTGAGCTGGGCGGTGGCACTGGCCACAGTGGTTGGGCTGACCCTGATGTCAGTCAGTTGAGCAGGGTGTGCATCCCCCCCAAAGATCGTAGCCTGCGGCAGCTCCTATCAAACTGATTTTTAATCTTTTAAAAACAATGTGTTGGCGCTTGTCTTGATGTGTATATCCGGCATTTGGGTGTTCTGGAATTACGGTTTCGCTCTTACAGCGAGTCACCTTTTACAAGCGCCTAAAAGGTAACCTAAAACGCTTGCCCCTCCATACGGGTCCTCGCTGGGGCGAGGACTGCCCTCGCTCCGGCGTTGCTACGGGGGCCGCCGCAAGGGGGCCATCCCTGGCCCCGTGCGGCTAACTCGGCGTCCTGCCTCGTTACCCCCTGCGCAACGCCTGCGCTCGGCCTTCTGGAAACGGGGCCTTGCCGTAATTTGGTAGTCAATTCACTCCGAATCCCAAAGGCAGATCAAAATCTCTGTAGGAGCGAATTCATTCGCGAAGGCGGCGTACCTGACACGCCGCCACTCATCGCGACACACAAATCGCAATCCAGTTTGCTGCGCGACAGCGCGGCATCGCAGACGGGGCGACATCTCTTATTGGGCCTTGAATGTTATACCCGACCAAAACCATCTGGCTTTCTTGATCGCCATCAAGCAGGTTTCAACCCTTCGCTTCCTATCATGGACAGGCCAAGCAAAGAGGAAGCGGCTATGTCAGAGACCTTCACAAAAGGCATGGCCAGGAATATCTACTTCGGGGGAAGCGTGTTCTTTTTCCTGATATTCCTGGCCTTGACCTATCACACGGAACAGACCTTTCCAGAGCGCAGCAATGAAGCGCAATTAAGCGAATCAGTGGTGCGCGGCAAGTTGGTCTGGGAGCAAAACAACTGTGTTGGCTGCCACACGCTGCTGGGCGAGGGCGCCTACTTTGCGCCTGAGCTGGGCAACGTGTTCAACCGGCGTGGCGGGGAGGTGGGTTTCAAGCCCTTTCTGCATGCATGGATGAAGATGCAACCCTTAGGCGTGCCGGGGCGGCGGGCGATGCCTCAATTCAATCTGAGCGAGCAGGAAGTGGACGATATGGCTGAGTTCCTTAAGTGGAGCTCGAAAATCAACACCAACGGCTGGCCGCCAAACAAGGAGGGCTGAGAGATGAACATTGCTAATCCCTATCTGAAATTCGCCTCGCAATCTGTGGCCAAACCTTACTTTATATTTGCCCTGATATTATTTCTTGGGCAGATCGTGTTCGGCTTGATCATGGGCCTGCAATACATCGTCGGTGACTTTCTGTTCCCGATGATTCCCTTCAACGTGGCGCGGATAGTGCACACCAATCTGCTGATCATCTGGCTGCTGTTTGGCTTCATGGGTGCTGCGTATTACCTGATACCAGAGGAGGCCGACCGCGAGCTGCACAGCCCGAAACTGGCAATTATCTTGTTCTGGGTGTTCGCGGTCACGAGCGTGCTGACGATTCTTGGCTACTTGCTGGTGCCCTATGCGGGGCTTGCCAGGTTGACCCACAACGAGCTGCTGCCGACCATGGGCCGGGTTTATCTGGAGCAGCCGACCATCACCAAAATGGGCATTGTGGTGGTGTGTCTGGGCTTCCTCTACAACATCGGCATGACCCTGCTCAAAGGTCGCAAGACCACGGTGAGCATGGTCATGATGACCGGGCTGACCCTGCTTGCAGTGTTCTTCCTGTTCTCCTTCTACAACCCCGGAAACCTGGCCCGCGACAAGTTCTACTGGTGGTGGGTGGTGCATCTTTGGGTGGAAGGCGTATGGGAGCTGATCATGGGCGCGATGCTGGCTTTCGTGCTGATCAAGATCACCGGGGTAGACCGGGAAGTGGTCGAGAAATGGCTCTATGTGATCATTGCCATGGCGATGATCACCGGGATCATCGGCACCGGTCACCACTACTTCTGGATCGGTGCGCCTGAGGTCTGGATATGGGTCGGTTCAATCTTCTCCGCACTGGAGCCGCTGCCCTTCCTGGCCATGGTGATCTTCGCTTTCACGACGGTAAAGAACCGTCGTCGGCAACACCCGAACCGCGCTGCCACGCTGTGGGCCAAGGGCACCACGGTGACCGCCTTTTTCGGCGCTGGGGTCTGGGGTTTTCTGCATACCCTGGCACCGGTCAACTTCTACACCCATGGCACACAGTTGACGAACGCTCACGCTCACCTGGCCTTTTTTGGTGCCTACGCGATGATCGTGATGACCTTGATCAGCTACGCCATGCCGCGTCTGCGCGGGATCGGCGAAGCCTCGGACGAAAGAGCGCAGACCGTCGAGATCTGGGGCTTCTGGCTGATGACCCTGTCCATGGTGATGATCACTCTGTCCCTTACCGCCGCAGGCGTCGTGCAGATAGCGTTGCAGCGTTGGCCGGCCGATGGTGTCGCCTTGCCGTTCATGGCGACTGTCGATCATTTGACCGCGTTCTTCTGGGCGCGTCTGGCCAGCGGGGTGTGTTTCCTGGTGGGGTTGCTCTGTTACCTGTTCAGCTTCAAGCAGCGTGGCCGCGCAGCCTTACGCGCACCTGCCGCTGTTGTCCCTTCATGAGCCGGTGCAACGGCTAGAAAAGGTCGGTCCGGCTGATACAGCGGGCCGTTTTTGGTTTCCAAAAAGGGCAAATACCATGGCCTTTACCGTCGAACTGGAAGAGTGGGTGGGCAGCGTTTGGCATCGCTTCATCACTCGACGCGCCAGCCCGGATTTCCCCGAGGCGCGGGTGGAGCTTGCCAATCAGCAACGACCGCTGGCGCTGTTGTTTCGCGCCATGGGCGGCGCCAGCAGCATCAGTGTGGAAGCCGCCAGCGACCGCGACCTGTTGCTGCGCCGTAACGTGCTGCAGCAGATCGCCGGGACTTGCAAGCAAGTTCCATTGGCCTGGTGCGACGAAAATAACCTTCGTCTGCCGTCGAGCCTCGCGGTCTTCCCTGAAGTGGCATTGAACGAGGAACTCTATCGCTGGCTCGCGCTGCTGGCAGCGCAGGCTGGTCAGATGCGTCATTGGGGTCGGGATAATCAGCGTTGGACGCAAACGCTGCTGCGGCGCTACCCGGCGTTGCGCTCTCGCTACAAACGCCTGGTCGACGCCCATCTGCAACTACGCCCGGATCCGGCGTCGTTGAATACCAGTGAGGCGGCATTGGAACGGGCGTTGTGCCAGGCGTTACGCGAGCCGGGCAGTGTCGAGCATTTTCCCCGTAGCGAGCGCGCGGCATGGCCATTGTCGCTGTGGTTGTACCCGCCGCAGAACCTGGCAAGTCCACAAGACGCAGATCTGAGCGAGGAGTCGGAAGAGTACCTGACTACGCCCCCCAGCGAGCAGAAAGGCGGCCGAAAACGCGCCAAGCGGATTGATGAGAACACTAGCAAAGGCGGGCTGTTGGTGGTTCGTCTGGAGAACCTGTTCAGTTGGACCGAACACGTGGACCTGGATCGCTGGTCGGACGACAGCGAAGACCCGAACGCCGCCAGAGTGGCCGAAGACCTGGACGAATTGGCCCTGTCACGCACGCGGTTGCGCAAGGGCGGGGGCCTTAAGCTGCACCTGGATTTACCGCCGGCCGATGTCGACGATATTCCGCTGGGCGAGGGCATCAAGTTGCCGGAGTGGGACTATCGCAAACAGCAGATGCAGGACGGCTTCGTCAATCTGCAAATGATGCTGCCGCGCGATTGCCAGGCACAGCCGTTACCGTCACGACTGAAGGCATCGGCGAACCGCCTGCGGCGCCAGTTCGAGCTTCTGCGCAACGACCGTCAATGGTTACGCCAGCAACCTCAGGGATCAGAACTGGACATGCAGGCCTGGCTGGATTTTCACGTTGAACGCCAGCATGGTCAGTGCGCCGAACGCGGTCTGTACATGGAGCAACGGCAGACTCGCCGCGACCTGGCGTGTCTGTTGCTGGCGGATGTGTCGATGTCCACCGATGCCCACCTGAACGATGAGCATCGAGTGATCGATGTGATCAGGGACAGCCTGCTGCTGTTTGGCGAAACGCTGTCGGTGTTGGGTGACGATTTCGCCTTGTACGGGTTTTCTTCGTTGCGTCGCCAGCAAGTACGCATGCAAGAACTCAAGTCCTTCACCCAACACTATGACGACAACACCCGAGGTCGCATTCAAGGGCTCAAGCCGGGGTATTACACGCGCATGGGCGCCGCCATTCGCCAGGCCACGCAACTGCTGGGCGGCTGTAAGCGGCGGCGCAAACTGTTACTGCTGCTGACTGACGGCAAGCCCAATGATCTGGATCTCTACGAAGGTCGCTACGGTGTTGAAGACACCCGTGAGGCGGTACTGGAGGCACGGCGTCAGGGATTGACGCCGTTCTGCATCACCATTGACCGCGAGGCCGGTGATTACCTGCCGTATATGTTTGGCGCCAATGGCTACACCTTGATCCGTCAGCCCGAGCAACTACCCTTGCGCTTGCCGCAGCTGTATCGCCAACTGACTCAGCCTTGAGCTGCGTGGCTGCCGCATCAGTGGATGCTGCGCGGCAGCCAGAAAAACATGATCACGCAGAAGATCGTCAGGCCGATGCAGAACCACATGAATCGGCGCTGTCGACGTTCTCCAGCGTGTTCGGCCAGTGCCGGCAGGGGCATGCCGCATTGGAGGCATTCGGGTTCCTGTGAGGGGTTGGTGTGTTGGCAATACAGACAGGTGGGCATGACATTCACTCGAACTGTTCCAAGCGCAGACGATCAAGAATCTCGATCTGGCGACCGTCTTGAGTGATGATTTTTTCATCGATCAAACGCCGGATTATTCGCGAAAACGTCTCCGGCTGGATGGAAAGATGCCCGGCGATCAGCTGCTTGGCCATTGGCAGTTCGAATTGGCTGTCAATGGTTTGCAGGCGGACCAGTTGCGTCAGCAGATACCGCACGACCCGGTGGGTCGCATTTTTCAGCGACAGGGTTTCGATCTCGTTGACCCGCTGGTGCAGGCGTACACACAGCTTGCCGAGCAGGGCAAAGGTCAGGCGACTATTGCTTTGCAAAAGACGCATATAGGTGCTGTTGGATAAGCGATAGAGCTGAGTGGGACAGATCGCTTCGGCAGAAGCCACATAGTTGGGTGTGTCCATCAGCATCATTGCCTCGGCGAAGGTTTGCCGTTCACTGATGACCTCAAACACTTTCTCCTGCCCATCGGGTGTCAGGCGGTAGATTTTCACCGCCCCGGCAATCACGAAGTAGAACGAGTCGGCTGGCTCGCCCTGACGGAACAGCGGTTCGCCTTTGTCGATGCTCAGCAAGTGGCTGGTACTCATCAGTTCATCCAGCTGTTCTTCATTCAACGGCTCGAACAAATGATGACTGCGCAGAATCTGGTGATGGACGCGATGGAGCACCATAAAAATTCATCCTGAAGGTTGAGGAGGGGGACGGCTATCACGTCAAACGAGGCCTAGAGACACACCGCTGGCCAAGGCCACGATTGAGGTCAAAACCACAAACCATGCCAGTGGCTGAATGACTTTTTTCATGACGACTCCGGGCAATCGAGAGGGATTAAAGGTTTCTGTGAAAGTGCTCATGCTTGAGCAAGACCCGGGCCATGCCGGGAGGCCCTTGTTTCTTGGGTGTGTCAGAGGTTGGGGTTAAAAAGACCATGATATTTAGGGTTAAAAAGACCGATAAAGGGTCATTTATACCCTGGTTGAATGGCTTGGGATGGGTGGATCAATCAGATCGCCGCCGTCGTTGCTGCTCCTGCAGTGGTCGGTACATTCGTTGCATTGGTAAACACCCATCCATAGGCGCGAGTCGTTCGACGACGAGCTTGATCTGTGACACATGCAATTTATCGGTAATACCCGATGATCGAGCTGGGATTTACCCGCCAGCAGTAAGGTAAAGGAGTGGCTTTATGCAAGTGCTTGACCGCCGCAAAGCGATGGCGATTGCGCCGCTGTTACGTCTGGCCTTCAGGCCATTGTTCCTCGCGGGCTGCCTCTTGGCGTTGCTGGCCATACCGCTCTGGCTGGCAGCCTTCAGTGGTGCGATTTCCGGCTGGCAGCCGGCAGGCGGTTGGCTGGCCTGGCATCGGCATGAGCTGCTGTTTGGCTTTGCCTTGGCGATTATTGCAGGCTTTCTGCTGACGGCGGTTCAGACCTGGACCAGTCGTCCCGGTATCAGCGGCAGGCCGCTGGCGGCTCTGGCGCTGCTGTGGTTGTTTGCGCGAGTGGCCTGGCTGGCGAATGTACCGTGGCCATTGCTCGCGGTCCTGGAGTTGGCTTTCCCGTTGGCGGTGGCGGCACTGATGGGCTTCACCCTATGGAAGGTGCGGCAGAAACGTAACTACCCGATTGTGTTGGTACTGGTGTTGTTGACCGTGGCCGACGGGTTGTCCATGTATGGCCTGTTAGAAGGCCATGAAGGCTGGCAGCGTCAAGGCGTGCTGACGGGCATCTGGCTGGTGGCGGCGATGATGGGTTTGATCGGCGGACGGATCATTCCGTTTTTCACTCAACGCGGCCTCGGTCGGGTGGATGGGGTTACCGCCTGGCCCTGGCTGGATCGGTTGCTGTTGATTGGCTCGCCGCTGGTGGCGCTGTTGTATGTTGCAGGACCTGCGCTTAACCCCAACGTCTGGGTCGGACTGTTATTTGCGGTGCTGGCGGCAGGGCATCTGCTGCGTCTGGTTCGCTGGCATGATCGGGCGCTCTGGCGCGTGCCGTTGCTGTGGTCGCTGCACCTGGCCTATGGCTGGCTGGCCGTGGCGTGCCTGGGTATGGCGCTGTGGCATTTCGGTGTCCCGGTGAACCCGAGTCTGGCGGTGCATTGCTTGACGATAGGCGCCATAGGCGGCTTGATTCTGGCGATGATCGCGCGGGTCAGTCTGGGGCATACCGGCCGTGCGCTGGAACCACCCACGGGCATGACTTTGGCGTTCATTTTGCTGAACTTGGCATGCCTGAGTCGGGTCGTGCTGGTTTTGTTCTTTCCCTTGAGTGCGTTGTGGCTGGCGGGTATGTGCTGGGCATTGGCGTTTGCGCTGTACGCCTGGCGCTATGGGCCGATGCTGCTGCAGGCCCGGGTTGACGGCCATCCAGGATGAGCACGCGAATTGACGGAGGCTACCGCTGATGTATCCCTTTTTACTGGTCACTCACTTGCTGGCGGCCATCGCCTTTATCGGCACGCTGTTTTTCGAGGTATTCATCTGGCACTCCGCCCGCCAACAGTTGGTGAGCGGTGCGCAATTGACGGCGGATCAGGCGATTGCGGTGCGCTCGCGCAAGGTGCTGCATGGCGTGGTGTTGCTACTGTATGGCGCCGGTATTGCGCTGGCATGGCAGCACCGCAGTGTATTGAGTCAGCCGTTGGCCAGCAGTTTTGGCACGTTGTTGAGCCTGAAAATCGTTCTGGCCTTGAGCATCATCGGGCATTACTTGCTGCTGGCGTATTGGCTGAAAATCGGGCGGCTGACTTCTATCCGGGCCATCTGGATTCGTCGCAGCATCCTCGGACACATGCTGTTGATCGTGATTCTGGCCAAGGCCATGTTCTATTGGCACGGTTGATCACCTCATCATAGCTTTATCCAGGCCAGGAAAAACCCGCGTCAACCGGTTGGCTGGCGCGGGTTTTGTAGTGCAGGCAAACACTCAATGGCGAGGGGTCAGGGCCTTGACGAACAGCACGTTGTTTTCCAGATGGATGTGCTGCATCAAGTCGTCTCGAAATTCCAGCAACCCGCGATAGAGGGCGCGCCAAGTGTTGCAGGCATCGGCAGGCGGGGTGATGTTGTCGGTCAGGGCGAGCATTTTTTCCAGCGCTTCACCATGTTGATCATGTTCAAACCGCAGCACCTGGATCGGTGGTGCGGCCTGGGGGCCCATTCCCTGTTGCAGCATCGGGAAGAGCACTTGTTCTTCCTTGAGCATGTGGCCTTCGAGTTCTTGCTGCATGTCCCGCAGGTGATCGGCCAGGCCGTTGGGGCAGTTGCTGCGCGCACCATGGACCTGCTCGACGCGGCGGGCCAGGCGGATCAGCTCAGGCAGTTGCTCGCGGTGGCGGGCGTGGTAGCGCGCCAGGATATGGGTGATCAACAGTTCCTCGGGTTCGTTGCGCCAATCGTGCTGGGTTTCACCGGCGTCTTGCAAGGCGTGGAGCGCGTCGGCAATCAGCACGGGATCGAGGCCTTTGCCGAGGGCGGCTTCACGCAGGCTTTTCTGCCCGCCGCAACAGAAGTCCAGATTGAAAGCGTGAAAAGTCCGGGTGGCGCCGGGAATGTCGCAGGCCAGTTGGCCGAGACTTTGGTCCAGAAGGGTCAGGCTCATGGGGGTTCCTTTTAGGTTCACAGGTCCTAGGTCCTAGGTCCTAGCCCTATTGCATCCTGCATGCCATGTCCAACCTATTGAAAATGTTAGATTAATTTTTTATTGTGGTGATAAATACCCTGACCGTTTAGGGTGAATAAAACCATAGAGGGTGATTACTACCATGCTGCGTGAAAGCCTGGCTGCTGACTTGATCGTCGAGCTACCGAATGCCGTGCGTTTGCAACGGCTTGTCCAGACCCTGCGCGAATACTTCAACAGTGGCGCCGTGGGGTTGCTGCGTCTGGATGACGACAGCCTGAGACCAGTGGCGACGGTGGGACTTGTTCACGAAGCGCTGGGGCGACGGTTTGTCATCGCCCAGCATCCTCGACTGGCGGCAATCATGGCGTCGCGCGAGCCGACCTGGTTCGAGCCTGACAGTCGCCTGCCGGACCCCTATGACGGCTTGCTCGACGGCCATGTTGGTGAACCGCTGCCGGTGCATGACTGCATGGGCGTGAGCCTGTATGTGGAGGGGCGGATCTGGGGCGCGATCACCCTCGACGCACTGCATGCAGGTACTTTCGACAGCCACGCGCGGGAGGAGCTCAAGCGTTGTACCTTGCAGATCGAGGCCGCCGTGCGGGTAACCCGGCTCGAACAGGAAAACCGCAGCTTGCGCTTGTCGCGCAGTGATCTTCAGGACGTACGCATGCCGGCCGAAGAAGGCGAGATTCTGGGGCAGAGCGAGGTGCTGCGTCAGTTGCTCAATGAGCTGGAGCTGCTGGCCGATTCCGAGCTGCCGGTATTGCTGTTGGGTGAGACCGGGGTCGGCAAAGAGCTGTTCGCCCGGCGTTTGCACCGTCTTTCACGTCGGCGTAACAAGCCTCTGGTGCATGTCAATTGTGCCGCCTTGCCAGAATCGCTGGCGGAGAGCGAGTTGTTCGGACACGTCAAAGGGGCATTTTCCGGGGCGACCAGCGATCGTGCCGGGCGTTTCGATGCGGCCAACGGCGGCACGCTGTTTCTCGACGAGGTCGGGGAATTGCCGTTGAGCGTACAGGCCAAATTGCTGCGCACTCTGCAAAACGGCGAGATCCAGCGCCTCGGCGCCGACAAGCCGCTGCATGTCGATGTGCGGATCATCGCTGCGACTAACCGACACTTGCCGGACAGCATCCGCGACGGCTTGTTTCGTGCCGATCTGTATCACCGTCTCTCGGTGTATCCGGTACCGATTCCCGCCTTGCGCGAACGCGGTAGTGATGTGTTGATGCTGGCCGGGCATTTCCTTGAACTCAATCGGGCGCGGCTTGGCCTGCGCGGTTTGCGTCTGTCGCCGGCGGCCGAGCGATCACTGCTGGGCTATGCCTGGCCAGGCAATGTACGTGAACTGGAACATGTGATCAGTCGAGCCGCGTTGAAGCAGCTTAGCCGCGGTACCAGCCGCAACCTGATCATGACCCTGGAGCCCGAGATACTGGATCTCGACAGCGCGATGGGTTCGCCGGGTTCGGTTGCCGAGTTGCCGCTGGACGCTGCGTCTGACTTGCCGTTCCAGCCCTTGGGTGAAGCCGTCGACGATTACCAGCGGCAAAAAATTCTCCACGCGCTGAGTCTTTCCGGGGAGAACTGGGCCAGTGCCGCACGGCTTTTGGAGGTCGACCCCAGCAACCTGCATAAACTGGCCCGGCGTCTGCGGCTCAAGTAAGGGAGGACGGTGCATCATTAATGCTCAGTGTTGATGGCGGTCAAGGTGGTGTCGCGCTGTGCCTCGCACACTGGGCAGAACCTTATGGAGATCACCGTCATGCCCCTTTCCCTGGCTGAAATGCGCCGCAACTACACCCGTGATGGCCTGCAAGACGATCTGGTGATGGACGATCCTCTGGCCTTGTTCCGACAGTGGATGCAACAAGCCCGCGAGACCGAGAGCGGGCCCGTCGAGGCCAATAGCATGGCCTTGGCGACGGTCGACAGCGAGGGGAGGCCACATTGCCGGATCTTGCTGCTCAAGGGGTTCAGTGACGAAGGCTTCACGTTTTTCGGCAATTACCAGAGTGACAAGGGGCTGCAGCTGGCGGGTAATCCCTATGCTGCCATGACCTTTTTCTGGCCCGGTCTGGAACGTCAGGTTCGTATTGAAGGCGAGGTGTCCAGGCTCGACCCACGGCTCTCGGATGCTTACTTCGACGCCCGTCCACTGGCCAGTCGCCTGGGTGCCTGGGCGTCACCGCAAAGTCGTCCGTTGGAAAACCGGGCAGCGCTCGAGTCGCTACTGGCTGAAACCGAGCAGCGATTTACTGGCCAGCCCCTGCCACGACCCGAACATTGGGGCGGCTATTGCCTGCATCCTGCGCGGCTGGAGTTCTGGCAGGGGCGTGCCGATCGATTGCATGATCGTCTCGATTACCGCTTGCAGAAGGGCGTGTGGCAACGAAATCGTTTGGCGCCTTGAGCGACTATTGCGCAGAACATATGGCAATGGGGATTCAGTGTGGGAGCTGGCTTGCCCGCGAATACGTCATCTCAGTCGATACATGTGCTAAGGCGAACATTGCCTTCGCGGGCAAGCCCGCTCTCATCAAACTGCTTTTTAATCCTTTAAAAACAATGTGTTGGCATTGGTCATGATGTGTACATCCGGCATTGGCGTGTGCTGGAATTACGGTTCTGCTCTTACAGCGTGTCACCTTTTACAAACGCCGGAATGCCGGACCACAAAAAGGTAACCGAATGCTTGCCCCTCCATACGGATCCTCGCCTAGGCTCGGACTTCCCTCGCTCCGGCGTTGCTCCGGGGTCGCCGCAAGGGGCCATCCATGGCCCCGTGCGGCTAACTCGGCGTCCTGCCTCGTTACCCCCTGCGCAACGCCTGCGCTCGGCCTCCTGGAAAAGGGGCCTTGCCGTAATTCGAGAGTCAATTCACTTAAAAACCAAAGGCAAATCAAGACCCCGGTGGGAGCGAATTTATTCGCGAAGGCGTCTTATCGGACACACCGCCGCCGATCACAGTACACAAATCACAACCCCGTTTGCTGCGCGACAGCGCAGCGTCGAAGACGCGGCGAGGCCTCCCACAGGTATGTGCTTGCCTCCGTCGAGGTACCTCCTTGGAGGAATAGGCTCGGTCGGGATTCCGGTTCAGGCTGGGCCATACCCTCATCTACGGGAAGGCTTGGATATGGCCCATCTGGCGCAACGCACGTTTCAACCGCTGAACATTGCCGTGCTGACCATCAGCGATACGCGCACTTTCGATACCGACACCTCGGGACAGACACTGACGGATTTGCTGCAAACGGCCGGGCATGTTTTGATCGATCGTGATCTGGTCAAGGACGACATTTATCAGATCCGCGCAAAACTCTCCCACTGGATCGCCGACCCAAAAGTACAAGTAGTACTGATGACCGGCGGCACCGGGTTCACCCCTCGAGACAACACGCCGCAAGCGGTCCTGCCCTTGCTGGACAAGCATGTGGAAGGCTTCGGCGAATTGTTCCGTCAGGTGTCGCTGGCGGAAATCGGCATGTCCAGTTTGCAGTCACGGGCATTGGCCGGGATGAGCAACGGGGTGCTGGTGTGCTGCGTACCAGGTTCACCGGGCGCATGCCGAACTGCCTGGAACATGATCTTGCTCGAACAACTGGACAGTCGCACCGGCCCATGCAATTTCGCTCCGCATTTGAAGCCGCAGGCGCAGCAGGTCATTGACGCCTGTGAGGCACGTTCATGACCGGCCCAGTGTGTGACAGCGGCAACCTGATGCCCGTGGACGAGGCCATCACCCGGCTGTTGAAGCAGGTACCACCGCCACCACCGGTGCAAAAAATCCCGTTGGAGCAAGCCTTGGGACGGGTGCTGGCAGGTGACATCCAATCCCCGATGAACCTGCCGGCCTGGGACAACAGTGCCATGGACGGCTACGCCCTCAGGGCTGCTGATCTGCCCTTGGCGGGCGGTTATCTGTCTGTGGTTGGGCGGATTGCCGCGGGGGCCAGCGACAGCTCGCCCTTGTTGCCGCAGCAGGTGGTGCGGATCTTTACCGGCGCGCCGCTGCCACCAGGCGCCGATACCGTGGTGCCACAAGAGCGTTGCCGGGTCGAGGGCGAGCACGTCTGGTGCCCGTCGGTAAGCGTTGGCGAGCATGTGCGCAAGGAGGGCGAGGAGGTACGCCAGGGGCATCTGCTGCTCAAGTCGGGCAAGCGCTTGCGCGCGCAAGAACTGGGGCTTCTGGCGGGTGCAGGAATCGCGCAGGTCGAGGTCTACCGACCGTTGCAGGTGTGCCTGCTCAGCAGCGGTGATGAGTTGCGTGAGCCGGGCGAGTCGTTGGCGCCGGGGCAGATATACAACAGCAATCGTTATTGCCTCGCCGCGTTGTTGCGCGGTTGGGGTATGGAGGTGCATGACTATGGCGTCATGGTCGATGAGTTGGCGGCCAGCCAGCATGCCTTGAGCCTGGCTTCTTCGGAATGCGACCTGCTACTGACCTCTGGCGGCGTATCGGTGGGCGAGGAAGACCATCTTAAGCAGGCGATCGAAGCGCTGGGCAGTGTTGATTTTTGGCGACTGGCAATCCAGCCGGGTAAACCGCTGGCGTTTGGCGACGTGGCTGGCAAACCCTGGATCGGGATGCCGGGCAATCCATCGGCGGCGCTGATTACCGCGTTGGTGGTCGTGCGTCCGTTTTTGCTCAGGGCACAGGGGGTAACTGACGTGGTGCCCGTGCCACTGGCCGTGCCGGCCGGGTTCGATTGGCTGCAGCGCAACAAACGCCGGCAGTACCTGCGGGCAAGGTTGACCCCTGGCGCCGATGGGCAAGTGAGCGTGGCGCTGCACCCTCAGCAAAGCTCGGCCATGTTGAGCGCCGCCTGCTGGGCCGACGGCCTTGCCGTGATCGAGTGCGGGCAGCAGGTCCTCAAACACGACAACGTCATGTTCCTGTCCTTTGCCGACCTGATGCATTGATGGCAATTGATCACCGTCAAGGCCCTGCCTGCCGGTCCCGCTAGACTGACAGCGCATTTTCGATCCTGTGCGACAGGTATCAGCCGAGGGTCGAGACGAGTTCTTTCATGAGGATTACCCATGCAACTGGTCTGCCCGGCAGGGAACCTGCCTGCGCTTAAAGCGGCAGTGCGCCAAGGCGCCGATGCCGTCTACGTCGGTTTTCGTGATGACACCAATGCCCGGCATTTCGCCGGGTTGAATATGGACGACAAACAGTTCGACGCAGCAGTCGCGTTCATTCGCCAACATCAACGCAAGCTCTATGTCGCGGTCAACACCTACCCTCAACCCAAGGGCTGGGAACGCTGGCAGCGGGCGGTGGATCGCGCCGCCGACTTCGGCGTGGATGCGCTGATCGCCGCCGACCCAGGGGTGCTCAACTATGCCAGTCAGCGTCACCCGCAACTGGCGTTGCACTTGTCTGTCCAGGGTTCAGCAACCCATGCCGCGGCGCTGACGTTCTATGCGCAGCGCTACGGTATTCGCCGCGCCGTCCTGCCTAGGGTGCTGTCGTTGACGCAAGTGCGCCAGGTCGCCGCCAGCAGCCCGGTGCCCATTGAGGTCTTCGGCTTCGGCAGCTTGTGCATCATGGCCGAAGGGCGTTGCCACCTTTCCTCCTACGTCACGGGCGAATCGCCGAACCTGTGTGGCGTCTGTTCGCCGGCCAAGGCCGTACGCTGGAGCGAAGACGCCCAAGGCCTGAGCGCACGCCTCAGTGAAGTCCTGATCGATCGCTACACCCCTGACGAGCCCGCCGGCTATCCGACCTTGTGCAAAGGTCGTTTTCTGGTGGGAGGCAAGCGCTTTCATGCACTGGAGGAACCGACCAGCCTCGACACCCTGGATCTGCTGCCGGAACTGGCAGCTATCGGCGTCGAAGCGGTAAAAATCGAGGGCCGCCAACGCAGCCCTGCCTATGTGGAACAAGTCACCCGCGTCTGGCGCGCCGCGCTGGATGCCCATCGCGGCTCGCCCGGCAGCTTTCGGGTCAAGGATGAATGGCGTCAGGTGCTGGCCGGTTTGTCTGAAGGCAGCCAGACCACATTAGGTGCCTATCATCGATCATGGCAATGAGGGACTGGACATGAAGCTCAGCTTGGGACCGGTCCTGTTTTATTGGGACAAAGAGCAACTCAGTAATTTTTACGCCGAGATGTCGGCCTTGCCTCTGGATGTGATTTATCTGGGGGAAACCGTGTGTTCGAAACGTCGGGCATTTTCATTGGATCAATGGCTGGGCCTGGGGCGTGAGTTGCACGAGTGCAGTCAGGCGCAGATGGTGCTTTCCAGCCTGACGCTGATCGAAGCAGCGTCCGAACTCTCCAGCCTGCGCCGCCTCTGCGACAACGGCCAATTACTGGTGGAAGCCAACGACATGGGGGCGGTGCAGTTTTTGGCCGAGCGCAAGCTGCCCTTTGTCGGTGGCCCGGCGCTCAATCTGTACAACGGCCATGCACTGACGCAACTGCTGGACTGCGGAATGACCCGCTGGGTGCCACCGGTGGAATGTTCGGCGGCACTGATTGGTGATGTGATCGAACAGGTGCGCGAGCTGGGCCGTGAGGTGCCGGAAGTTGAAATCTTTGCCTATGGGCATTTGCCCCTGGCCTATTCCGCGCGCTGCTTTACCGCCAGGGCGGAAAACCGACCCAAGGACGACTGCCAGTTTTGCTGCATCAACTACCCCGACGGCCTGGCCTTGACCAGTCAGGAAGGCCAGCCGTTGTTCACCCTCAACGGCATTCAAACGATGTCGGCCGACGTAACCAATCTGCTGGCTGATTATTCTGGACTGGTAGCCTGCGGTGCTGATCTGTTGCGCCTGAGCCCGCGCGCCCAGGGCATGGCTGAAGTGGTTGCGGCGTATCAACGAGTCCGCCTGGGGGAGGCGCCGCCGTTGTTCGTCGAAGGCTGCAATGGTTATTGGCATGGCCAGGCCGGCATGTTGCGCGTCGAGGAGATAGGCCTGTGTTGAACCGAAAAAAATGGTTGTTGAAAGGTGCCGACCGGTTGTTGCCGCTGGTGCGCCGGGTGCCTTTTGCCGTGCAGCGGTTGGCGTTGCAGCAAGTGCTCAATCGCTGCCTCGCCGAGCCGCTGCGCGACGGCGGGTTTGAGCTGTTGCGCGGTCGCTGGCTGTGCCTGCGGATCCCTGATCTGGGCTTGTCCTGGTATCTGAGCCTGGGCCGTGAGGGATTGCAGATTGCCGAGCACGCTCAGGCACACGTGACCATCAGCGGCAACTGGCGGGAGTTTTTACTCCTGGCCAGTCGTCAGGAAGACCCGGACACGCTGTTTTTTCGCCGAAGGTTGGTCATCGAGGGTGATACCGAACTGGGGCTGGCGCTGAAGAACCTGATCGACAGCCTCGACCCCGACGTATTGCCTGTTTGGTTGTGGCGCAATCTGGAACGGGCAGGGAAGGGGTTGGCTGGCGCACTGTAGGAGCAACTGTCTTCACGCCTCCAATTTCGTCGCCCCGGCAAAAAGTAAGCAAAAGGCTTCGCCCCGCCCCTTCGGCCTGCCGAAGGGGCGGGCTGATCAAAAGCAGGGCGAGGCGGCTACGATTATCCGGGTTTTCGCCTCAAGATCCTCCCCGACGATCAACCGTTTAACCTCCTCGAATAGCTCATCACTCTGCTCCTCAGTGCAGTCCTCGCCATAGCGTTTGCGTAGGCCGTGCTGGCTGAGGATCAGGTGCACATCGGCGTGCAGGCCGTGCTGGTTCAGGCAGGCTTCGACGCATTGCAGCGGGCAGCCGTCCAGCGCGAGGATCGGCCGTCCCGAGCGCGCTTTGTTGACCAGCGGCGCGACATGCCCGCCGACACCGACGATGCAGGACATTTCGGCCAGGCCTGCGCGATCCAGGCGCAAGGCCAGGGTGTTGGCCAGTTGCGCGACATTCGAACAGCCGGAGCACGAGTAGACCAACGGCAGGGTTGAATCGGGCATGAGGGTTCCCCAGTGATGGACTCTGCCAGTGTGCAAGGCTGACAGCATTGTGCCTTGACCATGGTCAAATCCGGGGGGCTGCTACTGTTGGTAAGCGGCCAGATCCTCTTCGGCGAGGATTCGGATATTGCGGCGCTCCATGGCGATCAGGCCGCTCTCGACCAAGCGATGCAAAATGCGCGAGAAGGTTTCTGGCTGGATGCCCAGTTTCGAGGCCACCAGACGCTTGGACACCTGCAAGACGATTTGGCCATTGACCGGGTCCCGTTCCTGGAACAGGAAGTTGATGACCCGTCGGCTGGCGTTGGCGAGGGTCAGGGTGTCAATGTCCTTGAGGCGCTGGTGCAGGTGAATGCTCATGCTCGCCAGGATCGCCAGGCAGATCTTCGGCTGATCTTCCAGGGCGTTGCGGTAATGGCTGCCTTCGATGCTGACCAGCACGCAGTCCTTCAGTGCCGTGGCACTCACCGGGTAGAGTCTGGCCTGGCTGAACAGCAGGGCTTCGGCGAAGGTTTGCCCGGCGTGAATGATCTCCACCAGATTTTCCTGACCTTCCCCCGTGACCCTGTGCAGCTTGATCTGACCGCTGACCAGCAAGAAAAAACGCTTGGCCGGATCGCCTTGATGCATAAGTGTGGCGTGACAGCCCAAGTGTTTGAGATTGGCCAGATTGCAGACGTCCTGGAAGACCTTTTCCGGCAATTGGCTGAACAGGTGGTGACGGCGCAACGTTAAAACGATTGAAGGGTGGGTCAGCATGGCGTACCTCCGCTGACGGTCATGGTAGGGCTCGCGGACCCTGTGGCCTATGCCTCCGCAGGTCTACCTCCAAAGAGGGATGTCCCCGTCAGTTGGTGCTGCGCAGATGCTCCATGGCCCACACGGCCGCCTCTACCCGCGAGCGCAAGCCGAGCTTGTGCAGCAGGTTTTTGACGTGAACCTTGACCGTACCTTCGGTGATGCCCAGCTTGTGCCCGATGACCTTGTTGCTAAAACCGCTGGCAATGGTTTTCAGCACTTGGCGCTCGCGTTCGGTCAGTTCCACCACGGCCTGGCGTGGCGGCGAACGCAACGCCTGGGCCATGACCCGAGTCAGGCCGGGGCTGATGACCAGTGCGCCGTTCAATGCATCACGAATGTATTGAACCAACAGTTCGGGCTCCATGTCCTTGAGCAGATAGCCATCGGCATCCAGGCGCAGCGCGTCACGAATATCGTCTTCGGCGTCCGATACGGTGAACAGCAGCACCTTTCCGGTGTAGTGCATGGCCCGCAACCGCCTCAGGGTTTCAATGCCATTCATCTGCGGCATGTTGTTATCGAGCAACACCAGATCCGGTTGCAGCGGTTCGATGAGACCGAGCGCTTCTTCGCCGTGGTTGGCTTCGCCGACGATGTTGAAATCATCTTCCAACTCAAGCATTTGGCGGATGCCATGACGCATCATCGGATGGTCGTCTACCAGCAGGATTCGGTGTCGCAGGGGCGGATTCATGAAACGCTACCTTCTGTTTGTTGCCCGAGAAACTCCGGTTGGAATTCCAGTTGGACGAGGGTGCCTTGCGGCACCCGGGAACATATCTGCAGGTGGCCGTGCAAGCTGCGGGCGCGCTCCTCCATGATGGTCAGGCCGTGGTGTTCACGCTTGTCAGTATTGCCGCTGAAGCCACGACCGTCGTCTTCGACCGAGAGCCTGACGGTTTCGCCGTCCTGACGCAGTTGCAGCCAGGCGTTTTGCGCATGGGCGTGGCGCGAGCAGTTTGACAGCGCTTCGCGAGTGATTTGCAGAATGTGGATTTGCTCACTGGCCGACAGTTGAAAGGCCAGCGTATCAACGTGCAGGTGCACCAGGAAATCCCCACGGCGAGAGAACTCCTGGGCGGTGTCCTTGAGTTCCTGCACCAGCCCTTCGTCGTGGATCTGCAAGCGAAAGGTGGTCAGCAGTTCGCGTAACTGACGGTAGGCATTGTTCAGCCCCTCACGCAGTTCGGCGGTGACGGTTTCCAGGGTTTCAACCGGTTCGCCACGACGCATCAGGGTTTGCATGCGGCTGACTTGCAGCTTCATGTACGACAGCGCCTGGGCCAGTGAATCGTGTAGCTCGCGGGCGATGATGGTGCGCTCTTCGAGCAGCAGCAGGCGATGATCCTGTTCTCGTTGGCGCTTGAGCGAGAGCGAGGTGCCGATCAGGTTGGCCAGTGCCTGGATCAGTTGGGACTCCCAGCCCTGTGCCCGATGCCTGTCGTCAAAATGCGCCTTGAGCTCACCCAGTTCGTTGCCCTGGTTGCTGATGCTGAAGGTTTGTGGACTGGATTTAGTGTGTTTCTGGCAGGTGGCGCATTCACTGCTGGCACAGACTTCCCGGTGGTTTTCGCCATCCAGGGCGAGCATGTGCGAGGCGGGTGCGTGCACAGCACCACGCAGGCACAGCGATAGACGCAAGCCGGGCAGGCGCTGCTGGAAGCGCCGGATCAACTCATCCAGCCCTTCGGCATTGGCCAGACGCGTGGCTAGGCTGCGGCTGCTTTGATACAGCAACTCCAGGGCGGCATTGGCTTGTTGCAGGTTCAGGGTTTTTTGCTGGACCTGACTTTCCAGGGTGCGGTGCGACTCTTCTATCGCCTCGGCCATGGCGTTGAAGCTCATGGCCAACTGCCCGAGTTCATCTTGTGACTGATGGTTGACCCGGACCTTGAAGTCTCCATCGCGAAAGCGCCGGTTAGCGCCCACCAACTCTTGCAAGGGTGTGACCACGCTGTACTGCAGCTCGTACAGACCAATCAGCAGAATGATGATGGTGGTGAACAAGGCCATGCCCTGGATCGCTTGCTGCCAGCCTTGTTTATGTTCGCTTTGTTGCTGCAACAGGCTGACGAACTGGTTCAGTTGTTCAACGAAAGATAGGGAGTTGGCCTGGAAAAATGCAGCGTCGCCGCGCTCCAGCGCGGGGTACAAATCGGCGTTCCAGCGTTGCTGGATTTGTTGGTAGCTGGTGTGCAGAGCAGTCGGTGGACCATCTTCGAGCACAGCCTTGAGTGACTCGCTGTTCAGGCGTTGTTGCAGGCTCTCGGTGATGGTGGTGATCTCTTCGCCGGTTGCGCCTGCTGCCAGTTTCCAGCTCAAGTGATAGGTCTCCATGCGCACGGAGCCAGCGGTGTTGATGGCCGCCGCATCACCCTGGCTGAACCAGGCGATCAGCCCGGCGCTCAGGGAGCTGGCGAGGGCCAGGATGGCGATCAGAATCACCGCCAATCCAGCGCGAGCGGGCAGGGAGCTGCGCAACCAGCGCAGCATCAGCGCCGATCCAGAAATAAGGTGAAGAAACCTGGCATGTAGAACTCCACATTATGGCTGCGGGTGGTTTTGCAGCCGATCCCGGGTGCACTACCTCTAAAGAGTTGTCGGCCGCTCCCGGTCAGTCAGAACGTTGGCAGACGAAAGTAATGTATTGATAACTATAGGGTTTTATTTGTTTTTAGATCTACCTCCTTGGAGGTAGATCCCATCAGCATAGGCTGATACCGCCATGGACTTCGTTGACGTGGGTCAATTTTCCGCAGGGTGCGCCTCACTAGTCTCCAGCCATGGATAACTGACTGGAGAGCATTGTGACCCAACCGCGTGTGCAACAAGGGCTTGTGCTGGGTATGAGTACGCTGGCCTTCACCGTGTGTTTTATGGTCTGGATGATGTTTGCCGTGCTCGGCGTGCCGATCAAGGAGCTTCTCCAGCTCAACGAAACCCAATTCGGCCTGCTCGCCGCGACCCCGGTGCTGACCGGCTCGCTGGTACGTTTGCCGCTGGGCCTGCTGACCGACCGCTTTGGCGGGCGCAGCGTGTTCTTTCTACTGATGCTGGCTTGCGTGGCGCCGTTGTACCTGATCAGCCATGCCACCGCCTACTGGCAGTTCCTAGCGTTGGGCTTGTTCGTTGGCCTCGCAGGGGGCTCGTTTTCAGTGGGGATTGCCTACGTCGCCAAATGGTTCGACAAGGAGAACCAGGGCTTTGCCATGGGCATCTTCGGCGCCGGTAACGCCGGGGCTGCAGTGACCAAGTTTCTGGCCCCGGCGCTGATCGCTGCCGGCAGTTGGCAGTTAGTTCCGAAAGTCTACAGCGCAATCCTGTTCATCACTGCACTGCTGTTCTGGTTCTTGAGCGCAGAAAACAAAGACCATCGCTGCGCCACCGGTGCCAGCTTGCGTGAACAACTGAGCGCGTTGAAGGATCCGGCGGTGTGGCGTTATTGCCAGTACTACTCGATCGTTTTCGGCGGCTACGTCGGCCTCGCGCTGTGGATGACCAAATACTACGTGCAGGAATACGGTTTCAACCTGCAAAGCGCGGCCCTGCTGGCGGCCTGTTTTTCCCTGCCCGGCGGCGTACTGCGCGCTGTCGGCGGCTGGATGTCGGATCGCTGGGGGCCTCAAAGCGTCACCTGGTGGGTGTTGTGGGTCAGCTGGATCTGCCTGTTCCTGCTCTCGTATCCCCAGACCCAATTGCAGGTGCAGACCATCAACGGCCCGCTGAACGTTCATATCGGCTTGAGCCCCACGCTGTTCACCGTGCTGCTGTTCATCATGGGCACCGCTTTCGCCTTCGGCAAAGCTTCGGTTTTCAAATACATCGCCAATGACTACCCGAAAAACATGGGGGCGGTGTCCGGCATTGTCGGCCTGGCCGGTGGTTTGGGCGGTTTTGTGTTGCCGATTCTGTTCGGTGCGCTGGTGGACCTGACCGGCGTGCGCTCCTCCTGCTTCATGTTGATGTACGGCGTTGTCTGGGTCTCGCTCACCTGGATGTATTTCAGCGAAATCCGCAAGCGCCCGTGGCTCGGTAAGCAGCCGCCAGTGACCCCATTCCCGTTTTCCAGCATTGCCCAAGGAGAAGAACATGTCCGTTCTGCAAAAGCCTGACTCAGGCCCGGTCATTCATGACTGGCGCCCGGAAGACCCAGCGTTCTGGGGGCGTAGCGGCAAACAGACCGCCACGCGCAACCTGTGGATTTCCATTCCTGCGCTGCTGCTAGCCTTTGCCGTGTGGATGGTCTGGAGCACGGTGATCGTGCGCTTGAACGCCATCGGCTTCAGTTTCAGCACCGATCAGTTGTTCTGGCTGGCGGCCTTGCCTGGTCTGTCCGGCGCGACCTTGCGGGTCTTCTACTCCTTTATGGTGCCGATCTTCGGCGGCCGCCGCTGGACTGCCCTGAGCACTGCGTCGTTGTTGCTGCCATCGATCTGGATGGGCTTCGCCGTGCAGGACCCGAGCACCTCCTACAGCGTGTTTGTGCTGATTGCCTTACTTTGCGGTTTCGGTGGCGGCAACTTTGCGTCGAGCATGTCCAACATCAGCTTCTTCTATCCCAAGTCCCAGCAGGGCACGGCTTTGGGCCTCAACGCTGGGTTGGGCAATCTGGGCGTCTCGGTGATGCAGTTCTGTGTGCCGCTGGTGATTACCTTCGGTGTGTTCGGTTTCATGGGCGGATCACCGCAAGTACTGCCAGACGGTGGCCAGTTGTGGCTGCAGAATGCAGGGTTCGTCTGGGTGCCGTTTATTGTCGCGGTGACGCTGATTGCCTGGTTTGGCATGAATGATTTGTCCAGCGCCAGGGCTTCGTTCAGCGAACAGGCGGTGATCTTCAAGCGCAAGCACAACTGGCTGATGTGCTGGTTGTACCTGGCGACTTTCGGTTCGTTCATCGGTTTTTCCGCAGCCTTTCCGCTGTTGATAAAAACGTCCTTTCCGGATGTCATTGCCTTGAAATTCGCCTTCCTCGGCCCTCTGGTCGGTGCCTTGGTACGTCCATTGGGCGGCTGGCTGGCGGACAAGCTCGGCGGCGCGAAAGTGACCTTGTGGAACTTCGTCCTGATGATCGTCATGGTCTTCGGCGTACTTCACTTCCTACCGCAGCACGGTTCGGGCGGAAACTTCTACGGTTTCCTCGGTATGTTCATGCTGCTGTTCATCACCACCGGCGTGGGCAACGGCTCCACCTTCCGGATGATCCCGGTGATTTTCCGCACCCTTCATGAAAAGTTCTCCGCCGGGCAAGCGCCTGCCCTCCGCGAACAGGCGATGAAAAATGCCGGCAAGGAGTCGGCTGCAGTGCTCGGCTTCAGTTCGGCCATAGGTGCCTTCGGCGCGTTCTTCATTCCCAAATCCTTCGGCACTTCAATGGCCCTGACCGGCGGCCCGGAGATGGCCTTCTACATGTTCGTCGGCTTTTACCTGAGCTGCATTGTGGTGACCTGGTGGTGGTACGCGCGCAAGGGCGCCGTGACGCCCTGCTGATACGACCTTAATCCAACCATTGCGTGGGCGGGGCACAGACCCTGCTGCAAGCCTGAGAGGAATACACCTTGAGTCATTTACTGGATCAACTGCGCTTTTTCAATCGCAAGCAAAACGAGTTTTCCGACGGTCACGGAGAGACCCGCAAGGAGTCCCGCGACTGGGAGAACGTCTACCGTTCGCGCTGGCAGTACGACAAGATCGTGCGTTCCACCCACGGGGTGAACTGCACGGGGTCCTGTTCCTGGAAAATCTACGTCAAAAACGGTCTGATCACTTGGGAAACCCAACAGACGGACTACCCGCGCACCCGCAACGATCTGCCCAACCATGAGCCCCGTGGCTGCCCGCGTGGTGCCAGCTACAGCTGGTACATCTATAGCGCCAACCGGCTCAAGTACCCGAAAATTCGCAAGCCATTGCTCAAACTCTGGCGCGATGCGCGGCAGACTATGGCACCGGTCGAAGCCTGGGCCAGTATCGTCGAGGACAAGGTCAAGGCCGACTCCTATAAAAGCAAACGCGGCATGGGTGGTTTCATTCGTTCCAACTGGGAGGAAGTCAACGAGATCATCGCGGCTTCCAATGTCTACACCATTAAGCAATATGGTCCTGACCGGATCGTCGGTTTCTCGCCGATTCCTGCCATGTCGATGGTCAGCTATGCCGCGGGTGCGCGTTACCTGTCGCTGATCGGCGGCGCGTGCCTGAGCTTCTATGACTGGTACTGCGACTTGCCACCGGCGTCGCCAATGGTCTGGGGCGAGCAGACCGACGTGCCGGAATCGGCTGACTGGTACAACTCCAACTACATCATTGCCTGGGGTTCCAACGTTCCTCAGACCCGTACCCCGGATGCGCACTTTTTCACCGAAGTCCGTTACAAGGGCACCAAAACGGTCGCCATTACTCCGGACTACTCGGAAGTGGCCAAGCTCACCGATCTGTGGCTCAACCCCAAGCAGGGCACCGATGCGGCGCTGGCCCAGGCGTTCAACCATGTGATCTTCAAAGAATTCCACCTGGACAAGCCAAGCGCCTATTTCACCGAATACGCCAAGCGCTTCACCGATTTGCCGGTGCTGGTACTGCTCAAGCAAATGGTCGATGTGGCACCAGGCGCCGGTTACCAGCCGGATCGCTTCTTGCGGGCCTCTGACCTGACCGATAATCTCGGCCAGGAAAACAACCCGGAATGGAAAACCATCGCCCTGGATGTCAGCGGTGAACTGGTTTCACCCCAGGGCTCCATCGGTTATCGCTGGGGCGAGAAGGGCAAGTGGAACATCCTCGCTCGTGAAGGCGGCGAAGGCCGTGAGATTGATCTGAAGCTGAGCCTGATCGGAGATGACGTTGCCGAAGTGGCGTTCCCGTATTTTGCCGGCGAGTCCCACGAACACTTCCAGCACGTCGCAGGCGATGCCGTGCAATACCGGCGAGTGCCGGTGCATAACGTGGTTCTGGCGGACGGCAGCGTGGCGAAAGTCGCCACCGTGTTCGACCTGTCGGCGGCCAATCTGGCGATCGATCGCGGCCTCGGCGGCGCTAACGTGGCCAAGGATTACGACGACGCCAACGTACCCGGTACCCCGGCCTGGCAGGAGCAGATCACCGGCGTCAGCCGCGAGAAAGCTATCCAGATCGCCCGTGAGTTCGCCGACAACGCCGACAAGACCAAGGGTCGCTCGATGATCATCGTCGGCGCGGCGATGAATCACTGGTACCACATGGACATGAACTACCGTGGGCTGATCAACATGCTCATGCTCTGTGGTTGTGTCGGCCAGACTGGTGGCGGTTGGGCGCACTACGTCGGTCAGGAAAAACTCCGTCCTCAATGCGGCTGGCTGCCGCTGGCGTTCGGCCTGGACTGGAATCGTCCTCCACGGCAAATGAACGGCACCAGTTTCTTCTATGCCCATAGCTCGCAATGGCGTCACGAGAAGATGAGCATGCACGACGTGCTCTCACCGCTGGCCGATAAAAGTCAGTTTCCCGAGCATGCCCTGGATTACAACATCCGCGCCGAACGCGCCGGTTGGCTGCCCAGCGCGCCACAACTGAACACCAACCCGCTGCATATTTGTCGTGACGCTGCCGCTGCGGGCATGGACCCCAAGGACTACGTGGTCAAGTCGTTGCAGGACGGTTCCCTACGGTTCTCTTGCGAACAGCCGGACAGCCCGGTCAACTTCCCGCGCAACATGTTTATCTGGCGCTCCAACCTGCTGGGCTCCTCGGGTAAAGGCCACGAGTACATGCTCAAGTACCTGCTCGGCACCAAAAATGGTGTGATGAACGAAGACATCGGCAAGGTTGGCGACTGCAAACCCGAAGAAGCGGAATGGGTGGACGAGGGCGCCATCGGCAAACTCGATCTGGTCACGACGTTGGACTTCCGGATGTCCTCGACCTGCGTCTACTCGGACATCGTGTTGCCGACGGCGACTTGGTACGAGAAAGACGACATGAACACCTCGGACATGCACCCGTTCATTCACCCGTTGTCGGCAGCCATCGACCCAGCCTGGGAATCGCGTTCGGACTGGGAAATCTACAAAGGCATCGCCAAGGCGTTCTCCAGCATGTCCGAAGGGCACCTGGGCGTTGAAAAAGATCTGGTGACCATCCCGCTGATGCACGACAGCGTCGGCGAACTGGCCCAGCCATTCGGCGGTACCGACTGGAAAAGTGCCGGCGTGGCCCCGGAGCCAGGCAAAAACGCCCCGAATCTGCACGTGGTGGAGCGTGATTACCCGAACATCTATAAGCAGTTCACTTCCCTTGGGCCCTTGCTCGAGAAAAACGGCAACGGTGGCAAGGGCATCAACTGGAACACCGACGAGGAAGTGAAATTCCTCGGTGAACTCAATCACCACGAAGGCGCAGCCGGTATCAGCCAAGGTCGGCCGAAAATCGACACGGCGATCGATGCCGCTGAAGTGATTCTGTCCCTGGCGCCGGAAACCAACGGTCAGGTGGCAGTCAAGGCGTGGGCCGCGCTGTCGGAATTCACCGGGATCGACCACAGCCACCTGGCGCTGTCCAAGGCCCACGAGGCGATTCGTTTCCGTGACATTCAGGCGCAGCCGCGCAAGATCATTTCCAGCCCGACCTGGTCGGGACTCGAAGACGATCACGTCAGCTACAACGCCGGCTACACCAACGTTCACGAAGGGATTCCATGGCGCACCATCACCGGTCGCCAGCAGTTCTATCAGGATCACCCGTGGATGCAGGCGTTCGGTGAGCAGTTGATGAGTTATCGGCCGCCGGTCAACACTCGCACCATCGAAGGGGTGAAAGGCAAACGCAGCAACGGCGAAATCGAAATCGTCCTGAACTGGATCACTCCGCACCAGAAATGGGGGATCCACAGCACCTACAGCGACAACTTGCTGATGCTCACCCTCAGCCGTGGCGGGCCGATTGTCTGGCTCTCGGAGATAGACGCGAAACGCGCCGGTATCGAAGACAACGACTGGATCGAGTGCTTCAACATCAACGGTGCGCTGACCGCCCGGGCGGTGGTCAGTCAGCGGGTCAAGGAAGGCATGGTGATGATGTACCACGCCCAGGAACGGATCATAAACGTACCCGGCTCGGAAACCACCAAGACCCGTGGCGGCCATCACAACTCGGTCACCCGCGTAGTGCTCAAGCCCACCCACATGATCGGTGGCTACGCCCAGCAAGCCTACGGTTTCAACTATTACGGCACGGTCGGCTGCAACCGCGATGAGTTTGTCGTGGTGCGCAAGATGGCCAAAGTCGACTGGCTCGATGGTTCATCCGGCGATGACCTGCCGCGTCCCCTGCCGACCGATATCGAGGAGAACTGAGATGAAGATTCGTTCACAAATCGGCATGGTTCTGAACCTGGACAAATGCATCGGTTGCCACACGTGCTCGATCACCTGCAAAAACGTCTGGACCAGTCGCGAAGGCATGGAATACGCCTGGTTTAACAACGTTGAATCGAAACCCGGGATCGGCTACCCGAAAGAATGGGAAAACCAGGACAAGTGGAAGGGCGGCTGGATCCGCAATGCCAACGGCACGATCAACCCGCGGATCGGCGGCAAATTCCGCGTATTGGCAAATATCTTCGCCAACCCGGACCTGCCAAGCCTCGACGATTACTACGAACCCTTCGACTTCGATTACCAGCATCTGCACACCGCACCGCTGGGCGAGCACCAACCAACGGCGCGGCCGCGCTCGCTGATCTCCGGCAAGCGTATGGAAAAAATCGAGTGGGGCCCAAACTGGGAGGAAATCCTCGGTACCGAATTCGCCAAACGACGCAAAGACAAGAACTTCGACAAGATCCAGGCGGACATCTACGGCGAGTACGAAAACACCTTCATGATGTATTTGCCGCGCCTGTGCGAGCACTGCCTCAACCCTACGTGCGCGGCGGCCTGCCCGAGCGGGGCGATCTACAAGCGCGAGGAAGACGGGATTGTCCTGATCGACCAGGAGAAATGCCGCGGCTGGCGGATGTGCATCAGTGGCTGCCCGTACAAGAAGATCTACTTCAACTGGAAAAGCGGTAAATCCGAGAAGTGCATCTTCTGCTACCCGCGTATCGAAGCCGGGATGCCGACGGTCTGTGCCGAAACCTGTGTCGGGCGGATTCGCTACCTCGGTGTGCTGCTGTATGACGCCGACCGCATCAGCGAAGTGGCGAGCACGGCGAATGAGCAGGATCTGTACGAAAAACAACTGGAGATCTTCCTCGACCCGAACGACCCGGCAGTGATTCGCCAGGCCCTGGCCGACGGTGTACCGCAGTCGGTGATCGATTCCGCACAACGTTCGCCGGTCTACAAAATGGCCGTGGACTGGAAGCTGGCGCTGCCGCTGCACCCGGAATACCGCACCTTGCCGATGGTCTGGTACGTACCGCCGCTGTCACCGATCCAGAACGCCGCAACCGCCGGCACCGTTGGCATGAACGGGGTGATCCCGGATGTCGACAGCCTGCGGATTCCGTTGCGTTACCTGGCCAACCTGCTGACCGCAGGCGATGAGAAGCCGGTCAAACGCGCGCTCAAACGCTTGCTGGCGATGCGTGCCTACAAACGTTCCGAACAAGTCGATGGCGTCCAGGACTTGCAAGTGCTTGCGGATGTTGGCTTGAGCGTGGCCCAGGTAGAGGAGATGTATCGCTACCTGGCGATCGCCAACTATGAAGACCGCTTTGTTGTACCTAGTGCGCACCGTGAAGACGCCATGAGCGATGCCTTTGCCGAGCGTTCGGGTTGCGGTTTCAGTTTCGGCAGCGGCTGCAGCGGCAGCTCCGACACCAACATGTTCGGGGCTAAGAAAGCCAACCGCCGCGACATCCTGAAAACCGTCCAGTTGTGGGAGGAATGAGCATGCAAATTCTCAAAGTGATTTCGCTGTTGCTCGATTATCCGACCGAAACGTTGATCGCCGGTCGTGAAGAACTGGAGCAGGCGATTATTCAGTCTCGGGAAATCAGCCCCAAGCAGCGCGGTGCGTTGTTCGAATTGCTTGAGCTGATCTGCGCCAATGACCTGATGGATGGGCAGGAGCACTACGGTGCGCTGTTTGGTCGGGGTCGCTCGCTGTCGCTGCTGCTGTTCGAGCATGTGCACGGCGAGTCCCGTGACCGTGGTCAGGCCATGGTCGACATGATGGCGCAATACGAGGAGGCCGGTTTTGCCATCGGCGTCAAAGAGCTGCCGGACTATATCCCGTTGTACCTGGAGTTCCTCTCTACCCGCGAAGACATCGAGGCTCGCGAGGGCCTGGCCGATGTTTCGCATCTGTTGGCCTTGTTGGCGGCACGTCTGGAAGAGCGTGAGAGTGTTTATGCCAGTTGCTTCCGGGCGCTGCTGCAGATCGCCGGAGCCGAGCCGCATCAGGCGGTGGCCGATCTGCGCGCACAGGTCGCAGCGGAACCCCGCGACGACTCGCTCGAAGCCCTCGACAAGATTTGGGAAGAAGAGGCCGTGGACTTTCTTCAGGCTGAACAGCAGGACCGTTGTGGCTCCCTGCCAAGTGCGCCGGGCAAGGCCCGTGAGGAAAGCGCGGTACCGCTGCACTGGGTCGATTTTCAGCATGAAGGGTTGGCCGCCATGCCAGCCGGGGAGGTAGGTAATGTCTAAATGGAATCTGTTGTTGTTCGGGGTCTACCCCTATGTCGCCCTGGCGATTTGCCTGCTTGGCAGTTGGGCACGCTTCGATCTCTCGCAGTACACCTGGAAGGCTGGCTCCAGTCAGATGCTCAACAATCGCGGGATGCGCGTGGCGAGCAACTTTTTCCACATTGGTGTGTTGTTCGTGCTGGCCGGGCACTTCGTCGGTCTGTTGACGCCGGCGTCGGTTTATCACCACCTGATCAGCACTGAGAACAAGCAGTTGCTGGCGATGGTCTCCGGTGGGTTTTTCGGGTTGTTGTGCCTGATTGGCCTGTTGATGCTGGTCAATCGACGGCTCACTGATCCACGGGTGCGCGCCACGTCCAGCCCTTCAGATATTTTGATTCTGCTGGTGCTGCTGGCGCAGTTGGTACTCGGCCTACTGACCATCGTGGCATCCACTGCGCATATGGACGGCTCGGTCATGGTGCTGCTCGCCGATTGGGCGCAGAACACCGTGCTGTTGCGTCCGATGGAAGCGGCAGCGTCCATCGAGCCCGTCGGCTTGACCTACAAACTGCACGTGTTTCTCGGCTTGACCCTGTTCGTGCTGTTCCCCTTTACCCGTCTTGTACACATGGTCAGTGCACCGATCTGGTACCTGGGACGGCGTTATCAAATCGTTCGGCAGAAAATCTGAGGAGGTAATCATGTCAGGTGGATGTGGATGTGGCGGCGGTAAAGGGGGCAGCGGTGGCTGCGGTTCTTCAATAAAAGCGGAGCCTACGGCGCCAGGCGTCGTGGACATCGCGCCAGTTGGGGCTGTGCAGTTTGAGCCGCTCCCGGTTGAACCAGGAGCAGTTGAACCTGAGGTGGTCAACGGTGCCCCGGTGCAGTTGATTGCCAGCAGCGAACAGGAATGGCCGATCATCAGCGTCAACGAGGTATCGATTACCCCCGAGGCCATGGCCCTGGAGCTGCAATATCACCCGGCCGAAAGCCGTGAGGAGGCGGTCTATCTGGCTGCCAGGGCGTTGGTGATCCGCGAGTTGTTGCAGCAGCGAATCGCCGAACTCGGCCTATTGTTGCAGGTCGGCGCCGGTGAGAACGAAGAGGAAGCGGCCACTCGTTTGTTGCTTGAACAGGAGGTGAAAGTGCCCCAGTGCGATGAGGCGACCAGTCTTCGTTACTACGAAAACAATCGCGGACGTTTCCACAGTGCGCCATTGCTGGCGGTGCGGCACATCCTGCTCGAATGTGCCCCGGACGACGCCGAGGTCCGTGGCCTGGCGCACGATCAGGCAGAAGTCCTGCTGCAGCGCCTCGGGGATTTCCCCGGTAGTTTCGCCCAGCTGGCGCTGAACTATTCGGCCTGTCCGTCGAAAGCTCAAGGAGGTTCCTTGGGACAGATAAGCAAGGGCCAGACTGTGCCGGAGCTGGAACGTCAGCTGTTCACCCTGGCGCCGGGGCTGGCCAGCAAACCGCTTGAGAGCCGTTATGGCTGGCATGTGGTCAGTGTCGATCAGCGGATCGAAGGTATGCCGTTGCCCTATGAGGTGGTTTCGACAGCGATTCGCACACAGCTGCAGCAAGGTGTCTGGCAGAAAGCCCTGGTGCAGTACCTGCAAACCCTGATCGGTGCTGCCGATGTTCGTGGCATCCACTTGCAGGGCGCCGACTCACCGCTGGTGCAGTGACCCTTTGGCAAACCGGGAGATGTAATGAGCGCTGTCATGCAGGATGGTTTTGGGCGGCAGATCGATTATCTGCGGATGTCGGTGACTGATCGTTGTGATTTTCGCTGTGTGTATTGCATGGCGAAAAATATGACCTTCCTGCCGCGTCAGCAAGTCCTGACGCTCGAAGAGTTGCAGCGCCTGGCGACGCTGTTTGTAGGTATGGGGGTGCGCAAAATCCGCCTGACCGGCGGCGAGCCGCTGATTCGCCCCGGTATTGTCGGGCTGTGCCGCACCATTGCCGCGTTGCCCGGTTTGCGTGAGCTGGTGATGACCAGCAACGGCTCGCAACTGGGCCGCTTGGCCCGGCCGTTGGCGGAGGCTGGGGTCAAGCGGATGAATATTAGCCTCGATAGCCTGGACGGGCAGAAATTTCGCGCCATCACCCGCAACGGCGATCTCGATCAGGTGCTTAACGGCATCGAAGCGGCTCGTGGTGCGGGCTTTGAGCGGATAAAACTCAATTGCGTGGTAATGAAAGGGCGCAACTTCGATGAAGTCCTGGGGTTGGTGCAGTACGCCATCGAGCAACACATCGATATCAGTTTCATCGAAGAGATGCCCTTGGGCGACGTCGGGCGTTCGCGGGGTGAATCGTTTTGCGCCAGCGACGAGGTACGTGCACTGATCGCTGGTCGTCATCGGTTGCTCGACAGTACCGAAAACAGCGGCGGACCTGCACGTTATGTTCGCCTGGAGCGCCACCCCGATACCCGGATCGGTTTCATTTCACCCAATAGCCACAACTTCTGCGGCAGCTGCAACCGGGTGCGTATGACCGTTGAAGGGCGGCTGTTGCTCTGCCTGGGTCAGGACGATGCCCTTGATTTGCGTGGTCTGCTGCGCCGCTATCCGCTGGACGACCAACCGGTGATCAACGCAGTGCGCCAGGCCTTGCTCGGCAAGCCGTTGCGCCACGATTTCAACCCCGAAGGCGAGGTGCAGATTCTGCGCTTCATGAGCATGAGTGGCGGTTGATCAACACTGTTTTCATGGCCGCCGAGTGCGGCTTTTTTTGCCGGAGATTCTTGACGTCGATCAAGTGCGAAACCGCCATTTTTCCGTAGTCTTTACTGCATGTTGTGTTTTTAAAGTTTAAAAAATCTATATGTAGTGTATGGGGGCCGAATGCAGAGCACATTGATTTCAGTAGGGTGTAACCGCTTGCACAAACGCGATGGCAGTCAGGTCGCCTTCGATGCAGACAAGATCCGTCAGGCGATCATCGCCACCGGCCGTGCCAGCGATGATTTCGTCGATGCGGCCATGGCCGAGGAGTTGCTCGATGCTGTGCTGGTCCATCTGGAGGATTTACCGGAGTTGCATGTCGAGCAGATCCAGGACCGGGTCGAACGGGTCTTGATGGAAGCCGGATTCTTTCAGGCCCTGCGTGCCTACATCGTCTATCGAGAGCAGCATGGACGCCTGCGCCGTGACCGCAAGGCGATCGTCGAGGTGGCTGCTTCGATGAACGAGTACCTGTCTCGCGAAGACTGGCGGGTGCAGGCCAACGCCAATCAGGGGTATTCGCTTGGTGGGCTGGTGCTCAATGTCTCCGGCAAGGTCACTGCCAATTACTGGCTGGATGAGGTGTACAGCGAGGCCATCGGTCAGGCCCACCGCGAGGCCGATCTGCATATCCATGATCTGGACATGCTCGCTGGATATTGCGCCGGTTGGTCGCTGCGCACTTTACTGCATGAGGGCCTCAATGGTGTGCCGGGCCGTGTAGAAGCGGGACCGCCGCAGCACCTGAGCAGTGCCCTGGGGCAGATGGTGAACTTTCTCGGCACCCTGCAAAACGAATGGGCCGGCGCTCAGGCGTTCAGCTCGTTCGACACCTATCTGGCGCCTTATGTGCGCAACGACCAATTGAGCTACAAGGAAGTCCGCCAGGCACTGCAAGAGTTCATCTACAACCTCAATGTGCCCTCGCGCTGGGGGACCCAGACACCGTTCACCAACCTGACGTTCGACTGGGTATGCCCGGAGGATCTACGTGAACAGATTCCCGTTGTCGGTGGAGTGGAAATGCCTTATGCCTACGGCGATTTGCAGGTTGAGATGGACCTGCTCAACCGTGCCTACATCGAGGTGATGCAGGCTGGGGATGCCAAGGGGCGCGTGTTCACCTTCCCGATCCCGACTTACAACATTACCCATGACTTTCCCTGGGACAGTGAAAATGCTGATCGCTTGTTCGAGATGACGGCACGTTATGGGCTGCCGTACTTCCAGAACTTTCTCAACTCGGACTTGCTGCCCAATCAGGTGCGCTCGATGTGTTGTCGTTTGCAACTGGATGTACGCGAGTTGCTCAAGCGCGGTGGCGGCTTGTTCGGCTCGGCGGAACAGACCGGCTCACTGGGCGTCGTTACCCTCAACTGTGCGCGTCTGGGCTATGTGTTCAAGGGCGATACCAGCGGCCTGCTGCGCCGCCTGGACACCCTGATGGAACTGGCGATGGAGAGCCTGGAGGTCAAGCGCAAGGTGATCCAGCACCACATGGACGCAGGTTTGTACCCTTACACCAAGCGTTACCTGGGCACCTTGCGCAACCATTTTTCCACCATTGGCCTCAACGGTCTGCATGAAATGCTGCGCAATTTCACTGGAGACGAGCAGGGCATGCACACCGAACAGGGCCGGCAATTTGCCCTGAAACTGCTGGACCATGTGCGCGCCACCTTGCTGCGTTTCCAGGAAGAAACCGGCCACCTCTACAACCTCGAAGCCACCCCTGCCGAGGGCACCACCTACCGTTTCGCCAAGGAAGACCGCAAACGTTATCCCGATATTCTCCAGGCCGGTAGCGTTGAGGCGCCGTATTACACCAATTCTTCGCAACTGCCGGTGGGCTACACCGACGATCCTTTCGAGGCTCTGGAGCTTCAGGACGAACTGCAATGCAAATACACCGGCGGTACGGTGCTGCACCTGTACATGGCAGAGCGGATTTCCTCGGCCGAGGCCTGCAAGCAGCTGGTGCGCAAGGCCCTTGGACGTTTCCGCCTGCCTTACCTGACCGTGACCCCAACGTTCTCCATCTGCCCGGTGCACGGCTACCTCGATGGTGAGCATGAGTTCTGCCCCAAATGCGACGAGGTATTGCTGTTGCGCGAGCAGAAACTCTGCGCCGTTCATTGATTTCGATTCACTCAACCGCAAGGAACTTCACCATGAATGCATCGCAAACCCTGCCCCAGGCTCAACGTCAACGCTGCGAAGTCTGGACCCGGGTGATGGGCTATCACCGCCCGGTATCGGCGTTCAACCCGGGCAAGCAGTCCGAGCATCGCGAGCGGGTCCATTTCACTGAAAGTGCGGCGCTGGCCGGGCGCCAATGAGTCGAACGCTTCGGGTCGGGGGCATGGTGCCCCTGACCACCCTCGACTATCCGGGACAGCTGGCCTGCGTGTTGTTTTGCCAGGGTTGCGCCTGGCGTTGTCGTTATTGCCATAACCCGCAATTGATCCCGCCTCGCGGCAGCGAAGAAGTGGATTGGTGTCAGGTGCTGGCGTTTCTGCGACGTCGTCAGAGCTTGCTCGATGCCGTGGTTTTCAGCGGCGGTGAGCCAACGCTGCAGGACGGCTTGCCTGGCGCCATGGAAGAAGTGCGGGAGATGGGATTTCGTATCGGTTTGCACAGCGCCGGAATCAAACCGGCCGCCTTTGCCAAGGCCGTTAGAGGGGCCGATTGGGTCGGCTTCGATATCAAGGCGTTGCCTGAGGATTGTCAAACCATTACCCGGGTCGGGGGCAGCGGTGCCGCCAACTGGCTGAGCCTGGAGCATCTGTTGGCCAGCGGTGTCGACTATGAGTGTCGCACTACAGTGCATTGGCACTTGTTCGACCCGGCCCGGTTGTTGACCCTGGCCCGGCGTTTGAGTGCTCAAGGGGTCAAATGTTTTGCCGTGCAGTTGGTCAGGACCGCGCGGATGCTTGATCCGTATTTATCGAGCGTTTCTGCACCGGCGGAGCAAGCCGAGTTGTGGGCCGCCATGCGGGAGTTGTTTCCGCAATTTGTATTACGAGGGTAGGCAATACTGTGGTTGATGATCACCGGTTGCGCAACGTGACGACCGGCTACCCGCCCCGCAACTGTAACCGACCACAAACAGCCATTAATCACCAGATCGGTGAGCACCAGAAGGTAATAAGATGTTTGACCCGCGTCCAGAGAGTGAATGTTCCACGGGTAAACCTGTTGTAGGTGGATGTGACGCTTGTTTGCACATAAGGCTTTCAATTGTTCAACCGACAGCGCAGGTATCAATCGGGGGGCATTTGCCATGCCCAAGCTAAGTACCGCCAAACGCATTGTGATGGGCTTTGCCATTGCACCGCTGGCGCTGATGGGCCTGGCGTTATATGCGCTGCACGATCTGGCAATGCTGAAGGATCAGGCGGTCATTATCGTCCAGCAGGACTGGCCGAAAATCTCCCCGATCATGGTCATTGCCAACGGCGTACGGGATAACGCCAGGAGCACCCGGGATTTGCTGATCGACAAAGACAATCAGCTCGTGCAGCAGTCTATCGAGACCACTAAAAAACGTATCACTCAGGCACTCGATACGCTGGAGCCTCTGTTCTATTTGCCTGACGGTAAGATCGCCTATTCGACCCTGAAAAAGAATCGCGAGGCCTATGTGGCCGCGTTCACCCAAGTGCAGGTGTCGATCAGGCAAGGCGCCTTCGATGACGCGATGGCGCAGCTGAAACAGAACGTCATTCCCGCCGAACTTCAGGTCTATAAAAGTCTGGATGACCTGATGGCGCTGCAAGGACGCATATTTGCTGACCGTGAAAAAGCCGCGAAAATTCTGTACAGCGATGCGCGGCTTAACATGCTGGGGCTGTCTTTTTTCTGTTTGGCGTTGGTCATTGCCGCAGCGCTTGTCGTGACTCGCAGTGTGACCAGACCCTTGGGGGGCGAGCCAGATGATGCGGCGCGGGTCTTGAGTCAAATCGCTCAGGGCGACCTCACGATTCAAGTACCTGTAAGCTCAAGTGTCGACGGCAGCGTGATGATGAACATGCATCAGATGCAGCAAAGTCTGAATGCGATGGTCAAGCACATCGCTACGTCGGTTGATCGGGTGGCCTGTTCCTCTGAAGAACTGAGTGCGGTCAGCAGTCAGACCAGCAGTAATCTGCAGTTGCAGGGCCTGGAGATCGAGCAGGCTGCGGCGGCAGTGAATCAGATGACTGCGGCGGTCGACGAAGTGGCGCGCAATGCTGTCAGCACCTCCGAAGCCTCACGACAGTCCGAGCAAACCGCGCAGCGCGGCCGTGAACAGGTTCAGGAAACGGTCGTTTCAATCGGCGAACTGGCCAACGGAGTGACCGATACCTCTGCGTGCATCCAGCAACTGGCCGGCCGGGTGGAAGATATCAGTAAGGTCCTGGATGTTATCCGCAGCATTGCTGACCAGACCAATTTGCTGGCCCTCAACGCTGCGATTGAAGCGGCTCGGGCAGGCGAAGCCGGAAGAGGTTTTGCCGTCGTCGCCGATGAGGTCCGGGCGCTGGCCCACCGAACTCAGGTGTCTACCCAGGAAATCGAGCAGATGGTTGGCAATATTCGTATTGATACCAGCCATGCGGTCAGCGCCATGCAAAGCAGCAGCAGTCTGGTCCTCGCCACCCTTGAAGTCGCACAGCGGTCGGGCGACGCTCTGGACGAAATCACCCGGTCTATCTCGCAGATCAATGAACGTAACATGATGATTGCCAGCGCCACTGAGCAACAGGCATTGGTGGCCCGTGAAGTAGATCGCAATCTGATCGGCATTCGTACCTTGTCCGAACAGGTTTTGCTGGGCGCTCAGCACACCAACACTGCCGGTCAGGAGCTGGCGCAGATGGCGGGAGCGCTGCACGAAACCGTGGCGCGATTCAAAATCTAGACAGTGAGAGGTCCGGCGCAGTCTTTGTGGCGCACGAACCTGAATGCGTGGTTCTTGATTCGTATCAAGCGTATTTCCGGGCAGGCCCTATAGGCTGGAGGCACTCCTATACGTTACTTGGGGATTGACATGGCCAAGAATTTTCCCATACACCCAAAGCACCCCGAGCGTATCTGCTGGGGCTGTGACAGGTACTGTCCGGCAAGTTCCATGGCGTGTGGAAATGGTTCCGATCGCACGATGCATCCGGCCGAGATGATCGGAGACGATTGGTATTTGCATGGTGACTGGGGCATTGACCCGCTAATCGCGACAGATAAAACGTCGGATGAGAAGCTGTCAGGCTGATACCAGCCGCTTGATCCATTCGAGCAGTACGCCGGGCAGCAGTTCGGGTTTGGGCAGCAAGGCGTACTGCCGGGAGCCGAATACCGCTGGCAGGTAGTTCGCAGCCTGGCGATCAATGGTCAAACAAAAGGGGTGGATGCCTTGCAATTTGGCTTCGGTAACCGACTGACGCATGTCTTCCACGCCATAGCGGCCCTCGTACTCGTCAACATCGTTCGGCTTACCGTCAGACAGCAGTAACAGGAGCCTGTGTGTGGCCGCTTCGCGCATCAGCAAGGTGCTGGCGTGACGAATGGCAGCGCCGGCCCGGGTGTAGCGTTCCGGTTCGAGTGCAGCGATGCGCTGACCGATCTCATGGCTATAGCGTTCATCGAATGCTTTAAGCGTGCGTATCGTGACCCTCTGCGGCCCTTCACCGGAGAACGCCAGCACGCTATAGGGTTCGCCCAGGCTCTCCAGTGCCAGGCAGACCAGGAGCAAGGCCTCGCGCTCGACGTCGATGATACGTCGATGCTGGGAAAGCCAGCCATCGGTGGAGCCACTGACGTCGATCAGTAGCATGATCGTCATGTCACGCCTGGTGCGGCGCTGGGTCTGATACAGCGCTTGCGGCATGCTCAGGCCCGCGCGGGCTTCGGCACAGCCGTCTATATAGGCTTCCAGATCGATATCGTCGCCATCGAGTTGTTTGCGCAGTCTGAGGCGTTGGGCGCGCAACCTTTCGAATTGCCGACGGATACCGTCGAGCATTGAACTATGGGTCTTGAGGGTTTGTTCTACCCATTGCTGCGGGCCTTGCCGGGCGGTGCTCAGTTGCAGGGTCGCGCCGGGGTCGCGGTAGGCCTGAGTGCGGTAATCCCATTCGGGGTAGCTGATTGCGCCGTTTGCGCCGGTCGGCGGGCCACGTCGAACGTGCGTTTCTGGCGGGTCGTCGCAGAGCAGTACTTCCTTCGGACGACTTGGCGTGACCACCAGTCGGGCTTCGTTCAGCTCCGACAGTGAGTCGGCAAAATCAGCGGCCGGAATCTCGGTATCCCGGTCTGTGGGGCGCTGCATACCCATGGGGTCTTCAGCATGTTCCAGCGGTTCGGCGGGTTGCACCATCCACAGGCCTTGCTCCTGATCGTCGTCCTCGTCTGCACCGACCTTACGTACATTTGGCCGGCGCGGGAGATGAGCGCTGCGTGGCAGGACATCGTCGGCTTCGAGCCCAGCGGATGTCGCCGGTGCCTCCAGGTGGGTTATCGGTGAGCGAAGATCGCCAGTCCAGACGTCGAGCAGCAGCGGATGGCCGCCAGCCCGGCGGGCTGGTTCGGGCAGTGTGAGGCGTGCAGCGAGTGTTGCTGACTGTCGCAGCGAATCGGTCGCGGTGACGGGTATCGGCAGATTCTCGAGAGGCTGGCCGCATTCGCTGCGCAGCAGTGAACGAAGGAAGCTTTCCAAGGGTTGACGCTGGCTGGGGAGGGTGTACAGAACGGGACGATTAGCCAAGGCATGCTCGCGTAACCGATGGATCGATGCAGCGAGCCCAGGTAGTTGCTGCACAAGATCAGTGTCCGCCGCCCAGGCTTCGAGGAGTAGATAGAGGCTGCGCTGCAGTGGGTCGTCAAGGACGGGCAGGTGGACAGCACTGCCCCGCCGGGCACGCATGGCCTGTTGCAAAGCAAGGGTTCGATAACGTTCCAGGGCGCGTGGGGTATCGTCACTGTCCAGTTGCCCCGGCAGCCATATATGTACGCCATCGGTGGCGGGGACGGCGCTCTGCTGGCAGAGACTTTCGTTACGCAGGAAGAGCTTTTTCAGCAGAGTGGGTGGCGAGGGTGGTTGTGCGACGCGAAGCGAATAGGTGGTGCCAAACACGGCCTTGATCAGCAGATCGAGGTGTTGTGCGACATCTCCCAGGGTGACGATTTTAGCGGTGTCCGTGGAACCATGGTGACGTCGCCATAGCGCCTGGGCATATACCGTGGCATGGCGTGCGGCATCGGTGATGAGGTCCTCGGCTTCGGCCATCTAGATGAACGTCAGGTCGACGAGGTCGAGCATGGCGCCGACCAGCACGGCATCATCGGACAGCGGCGAGATCAACGCGGCCCGACAGGCAGCGGGCGCGGCAATGCCACTCTTGATCAGACGGGCGCTGGCGATCAGCAGACGCGTACTGGGGACTTCTGCCAGTCCACGGTCGTGCAAGGCGCGCAGTCGGTGAGCGAGGGAGACCAAGGCGTGAGCGGTGGCATGATCGATTCCACCTTCATGCATGACGATTGCGACCTCGCGCTCGGCCGGCGGAAACTCGAAATCAAGGGCCACGAAGCGCTGTCGCGTGCTCGGCTTCAAATCCTTGAGTATTCGCTGATAGCCTGGGTTATAGGACACCACCAGTTGGAAATGTGGCGAGGCTTCGAGGATCTCACCCATTTTGTCCAGCGGCAGGATGCGCCGGTGGTCGGTCAGTGGGTGCAGGACGACAATGGTGTCTTGCCGCGCTTCGACCACTTCGTCCAGGTAACAAATGGCACCTTCGCGTACCGCCCGGGTCAGTGGACCCTCCGTCCAATAGGTACCTTCGTGACCGATCAGGAAACGTCCGACGAGGTCGCTGGCACTCAGGTCGTCATGGCAAGAGATGGTGATCAGCGGACGTTTGAGGCGCCAGGCCATGTATTCTACGAAGCGGGTTTTACCACAGCCGGTCGGTCCCTTGAGCATGATCGCCAATTGTTGCGCATGGCATTGCTCGAAGATCACCACCTCATCGCCCGAGGGCTGGTAATAGGGCTCCGCTTCCTCCTCGTCAGTTTTTTGGTACTGCGCCCGCGAATGCTCCATTACAGTACTGCACCTGAGACCTGGGGTGTCGCTCGGGCGGGATCGGCTTCATCGATATTGAAATTCGGCGCGTGGCGAAAGAATTCGAAGATGAACAGTCCTGCACCCAAGGAGAACATCGACGCCGTGGCGATCAGCATCAGGAAATGCACCTGGATCTTTAACTGCACGTCCAGATAGCCCATGCCGAGAATGCGTTCGAGGTAGACCTGGCCAATGCCCGCTGTGGCGAATGACAGGGTCATGCCGAACATGCCGCCCAGTTGCAGCCAGAACGCCCAGTAACCGATGCTGCTTTCCTCCACCGGGCGGCGAGTCATGCCGGGCAGGGCAAAGGTGATCATGGCCAGGATGATCATGGCGTATGCCCCATAGAAGGCTGCGTGCCCGTGCATGGCGGTAATCAGGGTGCCGTGGGTCCACTTGTTGACATCGGGGAAGGTGTGGGCCAAGCCCAGGAGGCCGGCACCGAACAAGGTGAACACCGCACTGCCGAGGGTCCAGTGCAACGCCAGTTTGTTGGGGTGAGCGAGCCCGGAGCGGCGCATCGCGTTGTAGGCATATATCGCCATGCCGATCAGCGCCGCCGGTTCCAGCGCGCTGAAGAAGCCGCCGAGGGGCAGCCAGTAGTGGGGAACGCCGATCCAGTAATAATGGTGTGCGGTGCCGAGGATGCCGGCGATGAACACCAGGCCGACGATTACGTACAGCCACTTCTCCATCACCTCACGGTCGGCCCCGGACAGCCTGATCAGCAGATAAGCGAGGAAGCCGCCCTGGATCATTTCCCACACGCCTTCGACCCACAGGTGGATCGTCCACCAGCGGTAGTAGATGGACACTACGTAGTTCTCGTATTCCAGCAGCGCCGGCAGATAGAGCACGGCGGCGCTGGCCAGACCCAGCAACAGCACGCCTTCAGTGGCGGTGAAACGCCCGGCTTTCTTGATCGTCATGCCGATGTTGTAGAGGAACATCAACATGCAAATCACAATCACGATCTTGTGTGGCAGCGGCTGTTCAAGCAACTTGTTGCCGGTGCCATAACCGAATAGGTAACCCACCACGGCGGTGACCCCCATGGCCGTCCACAATCCGAGCTGGATGTAGGCCAGCCGGGTGCTGTACAACTCACCGCGCGATTCGTCCGGCACCATCCAATAGGTGGCGCCCATGAACCCGGTCAGTACCCAGACGATTAACAGGTTAGTGTGGATGACCTTGGTCACATCGAAGGGCAGCACGTTCAGCAATGGGTCTGGCCCCAGGTACTTCGCTGCCGAGAGCAGGCCGAATACCAGTTGCAGGCCGAACAGCACCATGGCAACGGCAAAATACCAATAGGCGACGGATTGAGATCTGTAGCGCATGGTCATCCCCTGCGATTACTGGAAGGACGCCAGGTAGGCGACCAGTTGATCGATCTGTTCGGGTGTCAGGGTTTTGGCGAAGGTGTCGGGCATGAAAGACATGCCGTTGGCGGAATACATTTCGCCGGGATGGAGATAGACGCTCGGCGTGACGATGGACTCGCGAATGAAGCCTTCGGCGTCCTTCGCGTGGCCCTTATAGTCGGCGGAGGCGATGATCTGCTTGGCCCTGGTTGCTATTCCGGCGAGCGACGGCCCGGCGAGATTGACCCCGGGTGCAATGGAGTGGCACGCACTGCACAGTGGCGTTGCCGTCTTTTGAAAAAGCTCCTCGCCCAAGGCGATAGGATCTTCCTTGCTGGAAGCCGGGTGGGCACCGGGTGCTGGTTGACTGCCAGCGTTTTTGCTCTCGGAGACATTCTGCTGTGCCACGGTGAGGTTCATGCCGGGGATCGATGAGCCGGCGACGAGAATGGGCCGTGGTGGCCAACCCTGATTGTCGACCTTACTCACCCAGCTGAGGAAGGTGATCAAGTCAGCGATTTCCTCGTCGCCCAGTTTCAGGTTCGGCATCAGTCGGCGATTGCGCTGCTCATCGTAGAACTTCGAGGGATCCTTGAGGAAGGCGGTGAGATAGGGTGCGCCGCGTTGCTGGGAGATTTTCGTCAGGTCCGGGGCGTAATAGGCGCCTTCACCGAACAAGGTGTGGCAATTGATGCAATTATACTTATGCCAGACATCTTTGCCGTGAGTGACTTGTGGCGTGATCTGCCCGGCATTGGTCAGGGTGGGAAACTGTCGGTGGCTGTCGACCGTCATGCCAAGAAATACCACCGCGGCGATAGCAGTCGATATCAGGGCGAATGAGCGTGTTTGACGTTTGTTCATGACAAACCCTCTATACGCCGATACCGGTCCAATAGGTGATGCCGATAGCTACGGCATAAACGAACGCGCCGGTCATCAGCGCGAGCACTGCATAGCTGACTATCTTTAGAGCTTTTTGCACGGCTGCCTCCCGGGTTGAAAGTGCAGTTGAAAGTTGCGCCATATGACGTCCAGTCAATGGGGGCGAAAGAGAGTCAGCAACACAGTGGAATCTTCCAGGGCCCGCATATCATGCATGACGCCACCCGCCAGGTAGATCAGGTCGTCCCGCCCCAGGGATTTCCAGTCGCCATCGGTCTTTACTTCGATCGACCCTTTGAGGCAATGCAGAGTGAATGGGCCATCCAGCGCGTGCTACGGGACGGCCTTTCTCGCATTCAGGAAGAGGCGGATGACCTCGATTTCTGCTGCGCTGACGATGGCTTGGGATCTGGATTCAGAGATCTGCGAATAGGCAGTATAAATATTAACGATCTCACCCGACTCCGCATGTTTAAGTGCCATGGCTACTCTTCGTCCATTAAGTGAGCTTGAGGCTAGTTAGGCTTTTTACCGCTGTCAAGAAGTCGGGCGGGGTGGGAAGGGGTAGATCGTGGCAGCTGCGCGGGTGTTCTCAACATACAAATCAAAGGTTGATATTCGACACGCGTTATCGGTACACCGGCCTCGAAGCAGTGATCACAACTGAGTAATTTCGAAGAAGTACCCGATTTTCTGGCTCCTGGCCTCCCATACGTAGCGGATGTGTTTGCCCTGCACAGGTATGGACACTGCTGGGGGGCGGAATGCGGCTATGCACTCATGGCCATTTGCGCGAACGCTGCTGTACAGGAGTCCCCACGATTTCTCCTCACGGAGCTTTTTGGCAAATGCTTGTGCAGGACCATAATTGGCAGGATCAGGGTCATGCAAGTGAGCAAAGCCTGCGCGAATGTCGTGCATCGGTTTGACGACCTTGTTCACGTAGGTGCGCATGGTCAGCTCTACATCGGGTTCATGGGTCGCCGCGAGGAATCGCTCCTGGTGGAAGCTGGTCTCGGCGATGGCTGCGCTTTGGCTGCTGGCCGCGTAGTAGAGACCGAACGTTCCATCGGTGAACCGGCTGACCCTTCCAATGTGGGTGAACGCGGCCATGACAGGCGTTGAACCGTGGCCTGATACACGGTCTTCAGGGGCTACCCGGCTGATAATGCCCACTTCTTCGGCCAGTCGGTCATTGGTCAGAGACTCCAGTGCATACGACATTTGCAGCTCAGCAGGGTCGAGGATGTCTTCGAAGAGGGTGATCGGCGGGAACGAACTGCTGATCACTCGGTAAGCACTGTCCCAAACGGGTATCTCCAGCTTCTCAGCCATTAACCACGCACCCCATCCAGATAACGGCGAACGTCTGCAATATCGACCACACGACCCGCAAGCATGTACTTGAGCGCCGTCTGGCCGTTGAAGGGTGCGGCCGTGTTCGGACTGTTGACCCAGGCATACACGCGGTCGCGGTTGTTGCTGAAAATGATGCTGAGTGCTTTGTGGATGCCCATCAGGTAAGAGATACGCTCCAGCGTATCGTGTGGCAGCCGCACGCTTGGAATGCGTCGGTATTTGTAAAAGGTCGTGGTGCTGATAGACCCCAACAACGCACGCTGCTGATCTGCCGAGCAGTGCCAGTGTTCCATGAGGCCGAAAAAAAACTTCAGCGCGACCCGCCCAGCCTCTGGGCTATCAATGTCATTTGTAGCGCTGCGGGCGTGGTTTGCCGTGACCATGAGGGTTCTCCTGAGAGATAAATGACTCAACTCAGTGTATTACGCATACGAAAATAAACAAGTCATCTGTACGTATGCGTAAATTCTTGATTGTGTGTTCACGACGCTGCGCACTCTAGGGTGCAGAACCGCTAGGGGGACTGAATACGGGTTCACCGAGGTTGAGCATCAGCCGGTTGGCCCAGGCGAAAATGGCAATGGCGTGGATCAGGTCGAGGATCTGTCCGTCGTCCAGGCCTTGTTCACGAAGCAGTGCAAGGTGGCCCGGAGTCACGGCCGCCGGTCCAAAGTCAGGTCGATGGAAAAGCGCACGATGGCCCGTTCGCGTGGCGTGGTGCCAGCGGTTTCGGGATCAGCAAAAACCTGCGCGATCACATCGTTGCGCTTGGCCAGTTGCTCGAAACGCTGGGCGTGCACCGATGCGCAGTACACACACTGGTTCACGCGCGACACCACGGTGCTCGCTAGCTCACGCTCGGCCCGCGATAGGCCGCCGGGCGCGAACATGATGGCGTTGAAGGCCCGCGAGCGCTGGCGCAGGATCTCCGGATGATGCACTAACGTCAGGTAATAGTCCGAGGTCGTGGCCTCAGGGTGGCTTTCTTCCAGCACCGCTAGCTGTGCCGGGGTCGCCTGCTCCAGCTGTAGCGTGTCAAGCCAGGCCTGCCACCCCAACACTGCAGTGGTGAACCCGGCAATATTGATTACATCACTCATCAGCGTGTAGCTCCTTGCAAAGCCTTCAATCCGGCGGTCAGACGAACCTGATACGACAGGTAGGCGATCAACTGGCCCAACGCCACTATTTCCAACGTGTTCAGCCCAGCCGCTTTCAGCGCGAGCAGCGCGCTGCCGTCGCCTTCGACCGGTGCCTGGATCAAGGTCGCAGTGAATGCGAGGATCGCTGACAGCCGAGGCTCGGCGATAGCCTGCAGATTGTTTTCGGCCAATGCTTGCAGCACCTGCTTTTCAGCACCCTGCAGTTGTTGACGGTAGTGTTCGGCCAGCAACGGCTGCGGCGTCATCAGGCAAGCGTAATACGCCACCAGCAAACGCTCTTCCAGGTTCAGGCCATCGGCCAGCTGCGCGTCGAGGAACAGCTCCTGGCTGCTCTGAGTGGCCGCGACCACTTTGGCCTGGGCGTGACGGACGTCATGCAGGGCGCTGCCGGGGACGATGCCCAGCAACGAATCCAGCAGGTCGACGGGGTGTGCAAGTGTGCTCACCCGTGGTCGTCCGCGCGATGGGGTGATGCCTAGATCCTGCAGTTTGCTCAGCAGCGGCAAGCGACTCCATTACCTGTAACCCCCTTGCGTGACCAGCGGCTATAACGCGCACAAACACGGTATCAATGGCCATAGGTTTTCGGGAGATCGCGCCAGGGGGAGCCGGTGCGAGCGATCCACAGCACCGGCTTGATAAACCGCCGGTTATCTCGGGCAGTTAGGCTTCTGTCGCTGGTTTTACCCGGCAACAGTTCCTTGATCCGCTCCCATAAAACTGCTTTTTAATCTTTTAAAAACAATGTATTGGCGCTGGTCTTGATGTGTATATCCGGCATTTTGGTGTGCTGGAATTACGGTTTCGCTCTTACAGCGAGGAACCTTTTCCAAGCGCCGAAAAGGTCCCGCCAAAAGGCTTTGCGGTATGACTCACCCACATAGGTAACAATTCAGTTCAAGCACATAGGTAACAGTTTTTAACTGGCAGGGTCGATTTTGAGGATCTGACCATGCCGTGGCGAGAGCTGAAACCTATGGACCTTAAAGTGATGTTCATTGCCGACTATCGGTCTGCTCGACTCAATTTCAGCCAGCTGTGCGCAGCTCACAGCATCAGCCGTAAAACGGGCTATAAATGGGTCGCGCGCTCCTACGCCCTCCGGGCAGAAGCGGGACCGAGTTTGCTGCGCGACAGCGCAGCGTCGAAGACGCGGCGAGGCCTCCCACTGATCATACGGCGCAACTGGCATCAAATGAGAACGAACCCTCGCTGATCCAAGGCAGAGTAAATCGGCCCGCAGTGAGTGACTTCATAGGGACAGTCTCAGCGTAAGATTACCTACCCGCCCGATGATCCACCGACCAGGGTCTGCAGCACAGTATCCCCCTGGCCCTGGCCCAGGCCCTGCATGCGCTGCTGATTCTCATGCCACCAGGGCAGTAGCGCATCGCCGGGCATCGGTTTGGCGACAAAATAGCCCTGCACCTCGCCACAGCCAAGCTCACGCAGGAGCATCCAGTCATCCAGGGTTTCCACCCCTTCGGCGACCACTTCAAGGTTGAGTTTGCCGGCAATATCCAGTGCGCTTTCCAGCAGAATGCGCAGGTGGCGATTATGGCTGGCGCCATTGACGAAGGCGCGATCCACCTTGAGCTCGGTACAAGGCACCCGCGACAACTGCAGCATGCAGGAAAAGCCAGTGCCGTAGTCATCCACCGACAAGCCGAAGCCTTTCAGGCGCAGGCGCGCCAGGGTGCCCAGAGTGATGCCGAGATCGGTCATTATCGCGCTCTCGGTGATTTCCAGAATCACGTACTGGGGCGCGATGCCGCTGACAGCCACCCGCTCGATGATCGCATCGGCCAGTCTGGAGTCGGCCAGGGAACTCGCCGAAAGATTGAGCGAAAAGCTGATCTGCAGGCCTGCCGCGTGCCACTTGCGGCACTGGCGCAGCGACATATCGAGCATCTGCAGGGTCATCTCGGCCATGTATCTGCTGCCTTCGATCAGCTTGATAAAGTGTCCAGGGACCAACAAACCATGCTCCGGATGCTGCCAGCGCACCAGCGCTTCCACGCCTTTGAGGCTGCCATCGGCCAGCCTCACCTTGGGCTGGAAATAGGCTGCGAACTCCTTCGCGCGCAGCGCCCGAAACACTTCCTGCTCAGTCAACTTTGGTCCTGGTGCCCAGTGCTCAGAGGATCTGGCTCTTGCCGGCGTCACGGCAAAGCGTCCCAGGCTGGCCAGCAAGTGTTCATGCGTTATAGGTTTTTGCAGTACACCGAGCAGGCGCAGGCCCAAGCATCTGCCCATGTTTTCCACTACGTTGAGCAGCGTGTGTTCCCGTGCACTGGCCAACACCACTGGGGGAGCCTGCTTCAGGCCCGCCAATTCATGCAGCACCTGCACCCCATCCATACCCGGCATTTCCAGATCGAGGATGATAGCTTCGATCTGCGGGTTGGTTTTCACCTGCGCGATGGCATCGAGGCCATTTGCGGCATGCAGAATGTCAGCGATGCCCATTGCGCAACACAACTCGGCGATGAACTGGCGTTGCAGCTCACTGTCGTCAACGACTAGCACATGCTGGGGAAGCCTATTCGTGCTTACCATGATCACCTCCGTTACCTTCCATTGGTGACCGCTCTGGGGATGTCGCCCAGGGTTATCACCCGATCCACTCCACCCAGTTTGATGGCCTCTTTCGGCATGCCAAACACCACACAACTTGCTTCATCCTGAGCGTAGGTGCGTGCCCCGGTCTCGTGTAATTCCTTTAAACCACGGGCGCCGTCATCGCCCATACCGGTCATGATTATGCCGGTGGCATTTTTCCCGGCGAACTTGGCCACCGAACGAAACAGCACGTCCACGGAGGGGCGATGGCGGCTGACCAGTGGGCCATCGACGACCTCGACGTGGTAGTAGGCTCCGCTGCGCTTGAGCAGCATGTGCTTGCCGCCAGGGGCGATAAGGGCCAAGCCGGGAATCACCCGGTCATTGTTCTTGGCTTCGCGTACTTCTATCTGCGACAGCGTGTTCAAGCGCGCAGCGAATGATGCGGTGAATTTTTCCGGCATGTGTTGCACTATGACTATGCCCGGGGAAACGCGCGGCAGCGCTGTCAGCACCAGCTCCAGCGCCTGGGTGCCGCCGGTAGAGGTGCCGATGGCGACAATCCGCTCCGTGGTTTGCGCCATGGCCTGGCCGCTGGAGGCAGGCAGAATTGCGTCGGCATTCAACTTGACGACCACCGGCGCAAACGCTGCAGCATTCCTGACCAGCAGCTTGACATTGGCCTGCGCGGCGGCCCTGACCGCAGCCACCAGCTCGGCGGATGATTCTTCCAGGAACCCTTTCAGACCGACCTTGGGCTTGGTAATGATTTCCACTGCCCCGGCGGCAAGCGCCTGTAGCGTGGTTTCCGCGCCTTTTTCCGTGAGCGAGGAGCAGATCACCACCGGAGTCGGTCGCTCAGCCATGATTTTCTTCAGGAAAGTGATACCGTCCATGCGCGGCATTTCCACGTCAAGCACTATCACGTCGGGCCACTCCTTGGCCATTTTGTCCATGGCGAAGAGGGGGTCGGAGGCGGCGCCTATCACCTGGATATCCGGCTCGCGCTCCAGCAGCGCCAGCACTACCTGGCGCACCACGGCGGAGTCGTCGACCAGCAGAACCTTGATTTTTTTCATAGGCGCTTTTAGCTCTCGTTTAAGTCTTGATGGCGGACCGAGACATGGCCGCCACTGATATTGAAGATCACATTGCGGTGCCCGTTGCGCCCTAAATCCTCAGCGCTCAGCCTCAAATGGTGCCGTGTTACCAACATGCGCGCGGCTTTGACATTGCTGTGGGCGATGTTGGTTTTCTCGCTGTAGCCGGGGAACATAGTGCCTCCCCCGAACAGCTTGACCTGGTATTCCTCGGGCGCGTGCGGTGGTGGGCCGCCTCCAGCAGAAAAAGTGCCATGACATCGTCGGCGTATTTGCCGTCGAGTGGCCTGCCGGGCTTCTGCCGGTTCGGCAGCATGTAGTGACACATGCCGCCGACCATGCGCGCCGGGTGCCACATGGTGATGGCGACGCAGGAACCCAGCAGGGTACGGATACGTGTGGCAGCACCGCTGAAATAGAACTCGCCGGGCTGCAGGAGAATCTCTGTGACGCCTATGAGCCTATTCATGGTTTGCGGTAAATCGAGGGTGATATCAGTTTCAAGGCATCGCTGATGCCGTTCAGGCTTTCCGAATGGCTGACGATGAAATAGCCGCCTGGCTTGAGCCGTGGCAGCATGCGCGCGACCACCTTGCGCTTGGTCTCCTGATCGAAATAGATCATCACGTTGCGCAGAAAGATCACCTCGAACTCGCCGATATTGGGTAGCGTTTCGTTGAGATTGATGGGCAAGAAGTGCACCCGGCTGCGTAGGCCTCGCTCGATCAGGAAAGTGCCTTCCTGGCTGCCCGTGCCCTTCAGGCAATGTTTGGCCAGCAAGGGCTGCGCAATGTTGCTGGCGCGCTCTATCGGGTAGTGACCCGTGCGGGCTTTGGCCAGCATCTGACTGCTGATGTCGGAACCGATGATTTCCCAAGGGGTACTGCCCAGGCCATCGGCCAGGGTCATGGCCAGGCTGTAGGGTTCCTCGCCGGAGGAGCTGGCGGCGCTCCACAGGCGGAAGGTTTTGGCCGGTATGGCCTTGGGCAATACCTGCTGGCGCAGGAAGTCGAAATGCTTGGGTTCGCGGAAAAAATAGGTTTCGTTGGTGGTGAGCAGATCCAGGGCAATCTGCAGTTCAGCAGTGGCCTCATGGCCCATGATCAACTGGAAATAGTCGCCGTAGCTGTTCAGTTGATGGTACTTCAAACGTTTGGACAGGCGCCCGGCAACCAGCGCCTTTTTCGCGGGGGTTAGATTGATGCCAGCGGCACGATAAAGCCAGGCCTGGAACTGCTTAAACTCTGCATCCTTAAGCGCTTCTGCATTCACGATCAAACATCCTCGCCAGGTATAGGAGCGGCGCTGCAACGGAAACCAATCCTGACCGAGGCGCACCAAGCGCCTCGACCAGAGGTCGATTATCAGCCGGCCGAGCAACTAGCCCGACACGGCTCCCGTCAGTGCATCGACCTCGGATAACCTGGCCATATCGTCGACCGACAACACGCGGTCGGCGTTGAGCACTATGACGAACTTACCCGCCACCTTGGCCATGCCGCTGATGAAGTCGGAACGCATCCGTGCGCCGAAACTGGGCGCCGGTTCGATCTCGCCGGCGGGAATTTCCAGTACCGCCGAGACCGCATCCACCATCAGCCCCACATCCTGAGTGCCCGCCTCCGAGTCGGCCTCGATAATGACGATGCACGAACGCCGGGTAATATCGGAGTTGTGCCGGCCGAAACGCGCCGACAGGTCCACTACCGGCACCACCGCACCGCGCAGGTTGATCACCCCACGGACGAAGGCGGGCATCATCGGCACGCCGGTGAGGTTGCCGTACTCGAGGATCTCCTTGATCCCGAGAATGCCGATGGCAAACATCTCGCCGCCCAGCATAAAGGTTAGGTATTGCGCCTCCTCCTGGAGGACGGCCTCGGGTCGATTTGTGCTAACCAGTGCGCCCATGCTGACCTCCAGTTAAAACCGAGTGAATTCGGCTTCTGCGGCGCTGCTTGCAGCGTGATGAGTGGCAGCCGTGTGGGGCTGGTGCTTCGGGGTCTGTGCCAGCTTTTTGCCAGACGCCTGCGTCCTGTGCGCGACCGCCTTATGCTGGCTGGCGCTAACATTGGACTCCAGGGTAAAGAAGCTTATCGCCTGCTGCAGTTGCTCGGCCTGGCCGCTCATCTCCTCGGCGGTGGCAGCCAGCTCCTCACTGCTGGAGGCATTCTGCTGGGTGATCTGGTTCAGTTGGGTCATGGCCGTGTTGATCTGCGCCACCCCAGAGGATTGTTCTTCCGAGGCGGCGCTGATCTCCTGCACCAGATCGGAGGTCTTGTTGATCGAGGGCAGCATTTCGTTTAGCAATTTGCCAGCCTTCTCGGCCATTTCCACGCTGCTGGAGGACAGCTGGCCGATCTCCTGGGCCGCCACCTGGCTGCGTTCGGCCAGCTTGCGCACCTCTGCAGCTACGACGGCAAAGCCCTTGCCATGCTCGCCGGCCCGAGCCGCCTCGATGGCGGCGTTGAGCGCCAGCAGGTTGGTCTGGTAGGCGATGTCGTCGATGATACCGATGCGCTGAGCGATCTGCTTCATTGCGGCGACCGTCTGTTGTACCGATTCGCCACCCTCGGAGGCTTCCTTGGCGGCCTTGCTGGCCATGCCGTCGGTGACCTTGGCATTTTCGGAGTTCTGGTTGATGCTCGCGCTCATCTGCTCGATAGACGCGCTGGTTTCCTCGACGCTGGCCGCCTGTTCGCTGGTCGCCTGACTCATGGACTGGGCGGTGGCGCTGACCTGTTCGGAAGCGCCGACCAACGCATCCGCAGCTGCACGTACATCTTCAATAATCGTGGTTAATTTCTCTGCAGTAGTATTCGCATCGCCTTTAACCTGAGCGAAAATACCCGTCGATTCTCGCGTGATGCGCTGTCCCAGGTCGCCATTCGCAAGCCCACTAAAGACACGACTTACGTCCTCAATAACATTCGATAATGCATCACTGCTGGCATTCGCATCGTCTTTAACCTGTCCAAATACGCCTGAATACTCGCGCGTGATGCGTTGTCCCAGGTCGCCCTTTGACATGGCGCCAAACAATCGTCCCACGTCAGAGAAAATAACGCCTGTGGTTTCCATCAGCGTGTTGACACCGGTGCACAGCGCCAGAATCGGGCCGCTCTTGCCTTCCAATGGTATGCGTTGGCTCAAATCGCCATCCTTTGCCGCCGAAGTCACTTGCTGCGCTTGCTCTACCGCCTGCACCAGCATCTTATTCGCATTGACCTGCGCAGTAACGTCGGTCGCATACTTGACGACTTTAAATGGCTTGCCGTTCATGTCCATGATCGGGTTGTACGAGGCTTGTATCCAGACTTCCTTGCCGCCTTTGCCGATGCGCTTGTACTCGCCGGCATCGAATTCGCCGCGCCCGAGTTTGTCCCAGAACAGTCGGTATTCGGGAGTGGCGCGGTAGTCAGGATCAACAAACATGCTGTGATGTTGCCCCTTGATCTCGGCCAAGGTATAGCCCAGCGTGTTCAAGAAATTGTCGTTGGCGTGCAAAACTTTGCCATCGAGCGAAAATTCGATCACCGCTTGCGCCTTGCCGATGGCGCTGAGCTGGCCAGCGAAATCGGCCGCCTGCAACTTGCTCTGGGTAACGTCGGTCGCATACTTGACGACTTTAAATGGCTTACCGTTCATGTCCATGATCGGGTTGTACGAGGCTTGTATCCAGACTTCCTTGCCGCCTTTGCCGATGCGCTTGTACTCGCCGGCATCGAATTCGCCGCGCCCGAGTTTGTCCCAGAACAGTCGGTATTCGGGAGTGGCGCGGTAATCAGGATCAACAAACATGCTGTGATGTTGCCCCTTGATCTCGGCCAAGGTATAGCCCAGCGTGTTCAAGAAATTGTCGTTGGCGTGCAAAATCTTGCCGTCGAGCGAGAACTCAATGACGGCTTGCGCTTTGCCGATGGCGCTGAGCTGACCCGCGAAATCGGCCGCCTGCAACTTGCTCTGGGTAATGTCGGTCGCATACTTGACGACTTTAAATGGCTTGCCGTTCATGTCCATGATCGGGTTGTACGAGGCTTGCAGCCAGATTTCCTTGCCGGCTTTGCCGATGCGCTTGTACTCGCCGGCATCGAATTCGCCGCGCCCGAGCTTGTCCCAGAACAGTCGGTATTCGGGAGTGGCGCGGTAGTCAGGATCAACAAACATGCTGTGATGTTGCCCCTTGATCTCGGCCAAGGTATAGCCCAGCGTGTTCAAGAAATTGTCGTTGGCGTGCAAAACTTTGCCGTCGAGCGAGAACTCAATGACGGCTTGCGCTTTGTTGATAGCGTCGATTTGCCCTCTTAAATCAGATAAAAGCTCTTGCTCTTTAAGGCGGTTTTTTTGGTTATAGCTGAACCGATTAATAAAGCGGTTGATCAATGATTGATTGGCCTGATTCATGACGACTCTCCTTGACGTTTAAATTTTGTATTCCCTGGCCTATTACATCGCTTCAAATTTTATTGAATAGGTCAGTCATGCCCCCTTTGTTTGACACGTGTTATTTACCTTTAAATCAACATCAGCTGCTTTGCGCTTCGTCGCCAGTTCGATTAGCGCCAGTACATCCAAAATCAGCGTTTTTCTTCAACAAATGAATGAGCATGGAGCGTATTGATGCGTTCACTTCCCGTTCAGCTTGAATCCCCGTCCTTGCAGGAACTGGATGATCACGAACTTACTGTTGCGGTCGGCGTTCAGTCCTATGCTTCAGCCAACGCCGGTTGCATGTGGTTGTGCGCCTGCTGCTGGGTCACCTGCTGCAGCAAGTTCGGTACATCAAGAATCAATGCCACCTCGCCGCTGCCCAGAATGGTCGAGCCGCCGATACCGCGCAGGGCGCTGAACAGCTTGCCCAAGGGTTTGATCACGGTCTGGAATTCACCCTGCAATTCGTCCACCACCAAACCGGCTTTCTGCTCGCCGCAACGCACTACCACCACGTTCTCGCGCCAGCCCGAGCTGCCTCCCGCGTTGAACTGTTCACGCAGGTACACCAGCGGCAGCACTTCGCCACGCAAGTTCAGATAGTTACGCTCGCGGGTTGCTTGACGATCTTCTCCGGTCAGCTCGAGGCACTCTTGCACCATATCCAGGGGCACCACGTAATTCGCCTGACCGACGCCAACCAAAAAGCCATCGATGATCGCCAAGGTCAGTGGCAGGCGGATGCGCACCCTGGTGCCCCGGCCAGCTTGGCTGTCGAGGTCCACGCTGCCGCGCAGCGCGGTGATGTTGCGCTTGACCACATCCATGCCGACGCCTCGGCCGGAGAGGTTGGTGACCGCCGCCGCAGTGGAGAAGCCCGGCTCGAAAATCAGGTTGTAGATATCCTGATCGGACGGTGTCGCGGTGGCGGCGAGCAGGCCACGCTCGCGGGCCTTATGCAGGATGCGCTCGCGGTCGAGTCCGGCGCCGTCGTCGACGATCTCGATGACGATGCTGCCGGAGTCGTGGTAGGCGTTGAGGCTCAGACTGCCCTTTAGCGGTTTGCCCGCCGCCTGGCGTACCTCGGGCGACTCAATGCCGTGATCCATGGCGTTGCGTAGTAAGTGCATCAGGGGGTCGCCGATCTTTTCCACCACGGTCTTGTCCAGCTCGGTGTCGGCGCCGCTGATCTGCAGATCTATATCCTTGCCCAGTTCGAGGCTGACATCGCGCACCACCCGCTGGAAGCGGTTAAAGGTGTCGCCGATCGGCACCATGCGCAGGCGCAGGGCACTGTCGCGGATTTCCTCGACCAAGCCTGAGACCCTGGAGCTGGCTTCCTGCAGGGCGTCGTTGTGGCAGCGTTGAGCCAGCAAGCTGGCGCCAGCTCCCGCGATCACCAGCTCGCCGACCAGGTTGATCAGTTCGTCCAACTTGTCCGCATCCACGCGAACGTAGCGATTCGCCTTGTTCTTGCACTCCTGGATCTGGCTTTGCTTGTTCAGGGCGGCCTGCACCAGTGCGGGCGTCACCGAGCGCTGCTCGACCAAAATTTCGCCCAAGGGTGTCGCCGGGCTGCTTGGTTCAGTAGGGGCGAGTTGTTTGTGCAGGGCTTTTTCCAGCTCTTGCGGCGTAAGAGCCCCGCTGCTGACCAGGAGCTCACCCAGACGGAGCGCATCTTCCGGCAGCCGATCAATCAGCTCGATGTATTCGGCGATCTTGCTGTGCGGCGGTAGTATGTGGATCAGGCAATCGTCGCGCACGAAGTCGAAGGCTTCGGCGATGGCCGCTTTATCCGCCGTGGACTGGTAATCAATCTCAAAGCCTAGGTAACAGGCTTCGGCATCCATTGCATTGGCCTCCGGCATACCATCGGCAATGGTGGTGATGCGGACGATCTCGCCCTGGCTGTTGAGATAGCGCAAGAACGACAGTGGGTCCATGCCGTTGCGCAGCACTTCCTGGCCAAAGCGCAGGGAGATGTGCCAGAGGTTGGAGGCCACGCCTGCATCGGCGCATACGTGGGTAAGATTATCCGCATTGAACGGCGCAACGGGTGTGGCGGCTGGTTCCAGCGAGCTGCCCTGGTAGGTTTTCAGGCGTTGGCGCAGGCCGCTTTCCCGAGCCTGCGCTGGGGTATCCAGCTGGCCACCTTGGGCGGCAACCACGTTGACCAGTTCCTGCATATGGTCGCCGCATTCCAACAACAGCGCGACCAGTTCGCTGTTGATGACAACCGCGCCGTCACGCACGCGATCGAGCACGTCTTCGACTATATGGGTGAAGCCAACGACAGGCTCCAGGCCGAATAGGCCGGCCGAACCCTTGATGGTGTGCGCGGCGCGAAATATGGCGCCCAGGGTGTCGCTGTCGCCCGGTTCGCTCTCCAGTCGCAGCAGCGACTCTTCCATATCCTGCAGCAGTTCGCGGGCTTCGGCGATGAAGGTTTGCAGGGCCTGATCGAGATTTATACTCACGCTGAATTCCTTTTACGCTGAGGTCAGCTAGTGGCCGAATTGGAAATAACCAGAGGATCGCCAAAGAAGGCCGCGAGGTTGCACAGGTCGAAGACTTCCAATACCGCGCGGCTGTGCCAGACCAGACGTAAGGTAACGCCGACGCGCGTGGCTTCGCGTTTGGCCAGCAGTAGCTGCTGCAAGCCGGCGCCGTCCAGCTCGCTGACCTGGGACAGGTCGATTTCCAGCTCGCTAGGCTGGGCCAGGTGGGGCAATAGCTGTGCCTTGAACTCGGCGGCGGTATAGATGCTTATCACGCCTTCGATATGCAGTTGGCACAGGCCATTCTTTGTTGCAACGCGGATCTTCATGCTTGCCTCCGGGTTCTGCCGATCAAGGCAGGATCAGTTTGGATACGGCGGCCAGCATCTGCGCCGGCTGGAAGGGTTTGACCACCCAGGCCTTGGCCCCGGCCGCCTGGCCCTCCTGCTTCTTCACTTCCTGGGACTCTGTGGTCAGCATGATGATCGGGGTGAACTTGTAATTGGCCAGCTTCTTCACCTCCTTGACCAGGGTGATGCCATCCATGTTGGGCATGTTCACATCGCTGATCATCAGGTGAATTTTCTGCCCGTTCAGCTTGGTCAGCGCGTCCTTGCCATCGCTGGCCTCGATCACGTCGTAGCCAGCACCCTTCAGGGTGATACTGACCACTTGGCGTACGCTGCTGGAGTCGTCGACGACCATTACGGTTTTAGCCATGCTGCTCTCCTACTAGAAGAAGGTGATTTCCTATTCCTTGGCAGAGCTGGAACTGTGTCCATGATGGATTTGCCGCTGCTCATCGGTGGCGTAGGTCAGTTCCATACTCGCCAGCCAGGCTTGGGCATCGATCTGCGCCAACTGATCCGGATTGCGCTGGCGATGCTGCAAGTGCTGGTGCAAGGCCTCCATGTTGTCGCGAACATGGGACAGGATCTGGCTGACGCGATCCTGGACTTGCAGGGCGATCAGTACCTCGCTGATTTCGTCACGGATGCCGACACTCTCTTGCTGCAGCAGCTCGGTGTAACCCGACAGGCGCTGGATAATGCTGTGAAAACGATCCGGCACGTGCTGAATGCTGGCTTCGGAGGCGGCGACCGAGTGCTGGTCATTCGCCGCAGTGTTGTCTGCTACTTCGACCGGACGGGTGATGGCGCTGTTGATGATGTCGACTGTGGCCGACATTTTTTTCCCGGTTTCGCTGGCGAGACTCGACAAGCTGCGCACGGCATCGGCCACCACGGCGAAACCACGGCCGATTTCGCCCGCACGAGCGGCTTCAATCGCGGCGTTGAGCGCCAGCAGGTTTGTTTGCGCGGCAATCGCCGCGACCTCTTTGCTGTAGATGCCGGAAAAGCGCTGGCTCAGGGCGACCGCCACCTGCAGTGCCGCCACCCCGGCCAAAGCCAGGAGCAACACAGCACCGCCCGAGGCAATGGCCAGGACGGGCCAAACCAAGGCGGCGAAATTAGCGCGAACGGAGGAATAATTGCGGTTAATGCCATAGGAAGACATGAGATAGTCCTTAATCAAATTGCTCCATTCGAGCGGCCAAACATGTCACCGATGGCGAAGGGATCCGATCCCGTGCATGGACACTAGCAGCAGGTCATCCGTTTGCAAGGTGGTTATCGCGTCAGCCGTAGATATCCTCTATCAAATACAGGTAGTAATACTTCCCGCGCACCGGGGGGGGCTGTTCAGGCTGCATTAATAGAACTATGCTTTTTATACATTTCTTTCTTCCCTTTCTATGTGCTGTCCGAATGAAAATTGATGATATCGATGCGTTCGTGGCAGTGATTCGCTGTCAATCGAATGGGTGGCGGTCTGCGCTAAACAGGCCCTGCCGAAAAAGCCGTGCAAACTGGCTGACTGTTATGAGCAGGGCTGGGTGCTCAATCCCGACGGTTGCGGCTTCCGCGCTGGTCTGCAACGCACCTTGTCGGATCAGGGGCTGACGTTGAAGGTCAATCTGGAAGCTTTCGGCACCGAGCTGCAACTGGGGCTGGTCGCCGACGGCCTGGGTCTGGTGCCGCGACCGTTGCTGGAACGCAGTGCGCATCGCGATCAACTGGCGATCATGCCGCTCAAGGATTTCAAGCCGGTCATGGACCTGTGGCTGATCTACTCGCGGTTCCTCGGCAACCTGCAAGCCCCGGTGGCCTCGTTTGGCAGTCTGGTGGCTGAATCATTGAAGAGAACTCGAGACGCCGCCTGAGCTGGTTGACGGGCAGTCGCTGATAATAAAAAAAATTAATAATTAGCTTAGAGTAAAATGTGATTTTTTAAACGTTTTCTTATGCGCTTAGGCTGACCCGATACGTTTTTGAAGTCCAATCGGGAAGTCATGCCATGAGTAACATCAGTTCTTTGCCAGTCCAGCCGGGGTCATCCGTTGCCAATAGCGTGCGCGATCGCGTCAGCCCTGAAGAGTGGGAGGTGCGGGTCAATCTCGCGGCTGCCTATCGGCTGGCCGCGCTCAAGCGCTGGACGGACCACATCTACACGCACTTCTCGGCGCGTGTACCTGGGCCGGACGAGCATTTCCTGATCAATGCCTTCGGTTTGTGGTTTGATGAAATCACCGCATCGAACCTGGTCAAGGTCGATGATCCTACTGGCCTGGGGATCAACTACGCCGGTTATGTGATCCACAGCGCCATACACGCCGCCCGCCACGACCTCAAAGCCGTGCTGCACACCCATACCCGCGATGGCATCGCCGTCTCGGCGCAGAAGGGTGGTTTGTTGCCGATTTCCCAGCACTCCATCGGCTTCTCCGGTCGTGTGGCTTATCACGGCTACGAAGGTGTCGCGCTGGACCTGGACGAGCGCGAACGTCTGGTCGCAGACCTGGGTGACAAAAGCGTCATGATCCTGCGCAACCATGGTTTGTTGGCCGCAGGCGTCAGTGTTGAACATGCGTTCCAGCAGCTGCAAACTCTGGAATACGCCTGCAACATCCAGATCGCCGCACAGGCGGCAGGCAATGCTGAGCTAGCACCCGAGCCTTGGCCGAGATCCTTGGCCAGTTTCAAGGGCTGCTGGCAGCTTGCGGCGGGCTGTTCAGATGGTGTTCCAGGACCCTTACGCGTCGTTGCACCCCTTGCACCGAGTCCGCCGCAGTTTGCGCGAACCTCGGCAGATTAATGGACTGCCTTTCGATGAGGCCAGTCTGGTGGCGTCATTGGCGCAAGTGGGACTGCCTGGCGAGGTTCTGGAGCGTTACCCGCATCAATTGTCCGGCGGTCAGCGCCAACGTGTCGCGATTGTCCGCGCGTTGCAATTGCAGCCCAAGCTGCTGTTACTCGACGAGCCAACCTCGGCGCTGGACATGACCGTCCAGGCGGAAATACTCAATCTGCTCCAGGCGCTGCGCCGCGATACCGGCATGACCATGATTCTGGTCAGCCATGACATCAACACTGTTGCACATCTGTGCGACAGGGCTTTGCTGATCAAGCAGGGATGTATTGAACAACGCCTTGATCGTGCTGCATTGATTGAGCGGGCAAGCACTCCGGTGCTCCCTTGGCGATGCGACGGTGCGTATTAACGTATCTAAACAGGAAATATTTTCATCCTGATTAGATCATTTATGTCTTTAAGTTAGCTATTTAGATGTAAAAGGCATAACCAAGATGTCGATAGAGTGATTAAAGCAGCCTGTCCATCTACTATCACAATAATCTGTATGTCATAGCGTCGGAAGTGACTGTTATGTCAGGACACAGAAGGGCGGAGTGTTCATTTGCACTGTTGAGCTGTCATCTTGCCGCCACTCGGCATCCGTTTAAAATCCGTCCATGAGTTTTTGAATATTCTCTTGCTGCTGTGCATTGATGATGAACGACTGCAGCATGCCCATGATGATGAGCTGCAATGGCATGCCAATGATGTGCTGCACCTGCTGATTCGTCAGCAACCGCACGCCTACAAAAACGCCCGGCAGAGTGATCTGCCGGGCGTTTTTGTAGGCGATGCTAAAGGGGCATTCAGTCCAGACGCTCGGGATAAGTGATGACCAGAAATGCAAGGGCTTCATGGTCGGCAGGATTTCGATAACGGTGCGGCTGATCGGCGTAGAACAGAATCGAGTCGCCAGTCGAGAGCAGATAACGCTCTTGATTGACGCTAACCTCTAGCACACCCTGGGCAACCACCAGATTCTCCTGAATTCCTGGCCCGTGTCCTTCCGAGACTTCCTCTCCCAGAGGGCTCAGGCGTATCTCATAAAACTCCACTTGCCGAGCCTTGTCGTAAGGGAAGAGCGCACGGCTGACAAAGGCGCCTGACGGCGTTTGCGGTAGAGGGTGAAGTCAATGACGTTTTCATTAGGGCGCATAGGGCTGCTCTCAAGTGACTGGCTGGCTAACTGGAACCACAGTACTGCGTCGCTCTATAGATTAATAAATACTTATTTTGCATTTTTTAATTCTATTTAGGTCTTAGCAAGGGTCGCAGGATTTTGGTCTGCGACGTCGAACCGAACGCATCGCGATGCGCCGTCCGTGGTTTTGCCGCCGCTGAAGGGTGAGGCTGCCAGGTTTTTTGGGTAAAAACGCTGTCATCGAATATTAGGTGAACACGATTTCCGATTCGTAGCAGCTCTGCTCCATGGAGATAAACGCCCAATTTAACCGTTGTCGCTCTGCCGGTTCTGGCAGGTTGCCGGCGTTTCAATTAAAGCTTGATATGCCTGAAGTATTTTCTCATGGAACTATTTCCTGCACCGTCTAGATTGGGCGCCCAATGCACGGGAGGTACGAGAATGCTCGTTTTGAATAAGGAGGTTGGCGACTTGCTACGCCGGGACAAGTTTGCCAATGTCCAGGGCAGTGATTTCAGCCTGTATGGTGATTTCGCCGACTTCATCAGGCTCACTAATAGTTGGGAGAACATGGAGCCGGACAGCTACTACGGTCAGGCTGATGCGGGCATGCGCTTCCGTCGCTATAGTGATTTCGAGTACTACCCCAAGACCCGCGAGTTGCGCCAGCTGGAACATCGCGCTTATGTCCAGTCGAAGGACAACAACAGCTACGTCGGCGGCCTTGAACGACATTTTCAGGATTTCTCCAACGAAGTAATCAACTCGCAGGTGATCCGCAGCCTCATCGATCTCGACTTCGAGGTCTATAAGAGCGTACTGCCCCCGGAGTTGCATGACGAGGTCTGGCAATGCCAGATCCATCAGATACGTATCGAGATCAAACCGGGCAAAAAGCTGGAAATCACCCCTGAAGGCATTCATTGCGACGGTTATCCGTTCAGCGGTGTGCATTTCTGGGGGCGGAAAAATGTGGAAGGCGCACAAAGCCAGCTGTTCAATGCGCAGAAGGAGCCTCTGGCGACCGTGACCTATCAGGAGATTCTCGATACCACGTTTTTCCTTGATCGTGAAATGTGTCACTACGTCACTGTGGCGCAGAACCGGGATCCACAGGAAATGGCTTACCGGCAGATTCTGGCGATCTCCTTTTCCAAGCCGGGGACCTCCTTTGACATCATTCGCTGAGATCAACGAGTTGTCCCTGGTTCAGGGACACTCTGAGGTCGCGACCCTGCGCCGGGCGGCTCCCCAGGATGCGGAATTGCTTGTGAGCTTTTTTAGAGGCTTTGGCGAAGTGGCTTTCTGCAACTGGCAGGACGCTAAATGCCTGCGCCGGATACTGTCCAGGAACACAACAACCGCTTACCTGGCGCACAGCGCTCACGGCACGGTGGCCGGTGCAATTTTGGGGGGTGTGCTCGGCACCCGTGGCACCATCAATCATTTGGCGGTCAGCCCGTTGCATCGCAGCCAAGGGCTCGGGCAGTGCCTGGTGACCGCGGCGGCGGCAGATATGAAACGTATGGGTGTGTTGCGCATGTTTCTCTTTGTGGATGGTGACAATCACGTGGGCAAACACTTCTGGGCCACCCAGGGGTTCTGCGAGCCACGTGGCGAGATCACCTATGAGAGGGATCTGTGAGCGAGACCTCAGGCTGCCGTCCACTGGCGGTTCGGGCCCAAAGCTCGCGAACCTTCGCCGACGCCAGTCCGGTAGTGGCCGGTTATTTCACCGTTGCCTTTGTGTTTGGCCTGATGGCCGTCAACGCCGGTTTGCCGTTGTGGCTACCTGTGGCGATGTGTCTGTTTGTTTATGCGGGTGCATCGCAGTTCGCTGCCCTGGCACTGATCTCCAGTGGCGCTTCGCTGACCACCATCATCCTTACCACGTTCCTGATCAATGCCCGTCATATGCTGATGTCGGTGTACATGGCCAAGGCCTTGCGGGCAATGGGGCTCAGTCGCCAGGAACGCTGGTGCTATGCCGCCGGGCTGACGGATGAGTCGTTTGCCTTTCACAGCGTCAAACTGGGTAGCGGCGCGCCAGTCAGCGTGCGCTACCTGATCGGCTTCAACCTGTACTGTCACACTTCCTGGGTGTTGGGTGGACTGCTGGGCGCGCTGTGTGCGCAATACGCTGCGCATCTGATCAAGTACCAGCTCGACTATGCATTGACCGCGATGATGCTTTATGTGCTGGTATCCCTTTGCGACTCTCGCAACAAGTTGATCGCCGCACTGGCTGCAGTTGTGTGCATGGGAGGATTGAGTGTGTTGAGCCATTCCGCCTTCAACGTGTTTATTGCCACATTCTTTGGCTGCGGGGTGGGTGTGTGGCTGAACAAACGTTCCTGATCCTGTTAACCGCGCTGATGATGGCCGTGACGCTGCTGCCTCGGGCCCTGCCGTTGCAGGTCAATACCGATCATTGGCCGGACTTCGTTGCACGCGCGCTGGAGTATCTGCCCGTGACGATAGTCGCGGCCATCACCCTGACACCTCTGTTGCTGAAGAATCAGCAACTGCAACTTGACCGCCCGGAATTTCTCGCCGCCATTCCCACCCTGTTATGTGCGTACTTCAGCAAAAACCTGTTCCTTAGCGTAGCGGTGGGGACGGCTACGTACATTGCGCTCGGGACGTTCATGTAGCGACAGGTCTACCACCTGCTTCAGCGTGTGGCCCGAGAGTTCCGGGTTGTTCACCGCCAGGCGTATGTCCAGCAAGTCCTCGAAGTCTGGAAAGATGGTCAAGCCACTGCGCTGAGCGGCTTCCCGAGAGACCAGGCCGATACCATCGAGCTGAGTGATTAGCGAAAGGGTCAGGGTTTCGCTGCAGGAATAGATTACACGCTGGCTAGGTCCGCAGTCTCCCAGCCCGGCGTCGAGCAAGCGCGAGAAACTGTGGGAGTAAGGGCAATCAATGGCCGGTCGGACCAGGAACTTGTCGCCTAGCAAGGAGAGCGAGTCTGCTTCTCGGCCACAATGAGCGCCGACCACCTGAATGTGCGCGTTCGGCATCAAAATGCTGGATAAGCCGGGCTGTTGCGGTCCGATCAAGATCGCCAGGTCGAAGTTTTCATTCTTCAGCTTGCTGATATTTTCGATTGACTCGGCATAGCTGAATTCCAACTGATAGTCGTCGAAGACCTCGATCATGCGCGAAACAATGTGTCGGTTGAGTTCCTCCGACAGCGTACTGTTGAGCGCCGCTTTCAGTGTGCGCCGGCGGGGCGTTTTGAGATCGGCGACTTTTTCGTCCAGTTGCCGGGTGGCTATCAGCACCTGATTCATGAAGGGCGTCAACGCCAAGCCTTGATCCGTCAGGGTCAGACCCTTGTTGGAACGTTTGAATAATCTGAGGCCGAATTGCACTTCGACTTTGTTGAGCTGCGCCGCTAGAGCTTGAACGGTGAGGCAGGAGTGCTCCGCAGCGGCTGACAAAGAACCGGTCTCTGTGATGCGCATGAGATTGCGCAAGATTCTACTATCCATCGTGGTAACGCACTCTACGAATAAAATAAAACGGGTTGATTTGAATGGCACTCGCTCGAACGTCCCCCAGGCATTCGATAGCGACCCCCGGTTAAACGCGGGAGGATCATACATTGAGCTGTGGGTTTTGGCGTTGATGCTCGTCACGAGAGGTCGTTTTCCGCTTTGTTCAATTCATTTTGGCTGGCTAATTTAATGCTCGTCTTTATGTTTTCCCTCCTGGAAAAGCAGAATGAATAAAGTGCGGAATGTTCAGGTGATGATGTTCGGAGTGGGTAATAGAATAGGAAGTGGTGGTTTTTATTAAGTGCGCTGTTCGCGTGCGAAGAAGTCAGTCTGTCAGGGGTGATGGGTGTATGTTCTATGTTGTTTTTTTATTAAAATAGCAATTTAGTCCATCGTTTCTAAACAGGTTGTTGTGATTTTTTTTGCGAAAAATATACGTGTCTGCAGTTGGGTCGGAGCAAAACTTTCGATTTACATAGTGTGCAGTTACACGTTGAATGACACCCGGCCGGGTCTCGCACAAATGCGCGTACCAGTGGGTATGGACAAGAAATAAGGAAAGGAAGACATGGAAAAATCTATGAACATCGCGCTATTGGGGTTTGGCACAGTGGGTCGTGCAACGGTCGAGGTGCTCGATAAGAATCGGGAGAAAATCAGTCGTCGTTGCGGCATGGACCTGCGCTTGACCGCCGTGGCCACGCGCACCCCAGGCAAGGCTCAGGGATTGGTATCAGACGACTGCCGGTTGACCGACAGCATCGAGGCGGTGGTGACAGACCCGCGTATCACGGTGGTGGTGGAATTGATGGGGGGCATTGATGCCGCTTATAAAGCCATCCTGCTGGCGCTGGATAATGGCAAGCATGTGGTCACGGCTAATAAGGCATTGCTGGCGGCCCATGGCAATGAAATATTCGAAACCGCCCGGCGTAACCAGGTGATGGTCGCTTATGAGGCGGCAGTGGCTGTCGCCATACCGATCATCAAGATCATTCGTGAGTCGATGAGTGCCAATCGAATCGAATCAATTGCCGGTATCGTCAACGGCACCTCCAATTTCATCCTGACCCAGATGGCCGAGCATGGCCGATCCTACGCTGAAGCCTTGGCCGAGGCCCAGCGTCTGGGGTTTGCCGAGGCGGATCCATCGTTTGACGTGAACGGCAACGACGCGGCGCACAAGCTGACAATCCTGGCTGCAATTGCTTTCGGTATGCCGATGAACCTGGCACAAGTCCATACGGAAGGGATCTCCGGGTTGCACATCGAAGACGTGCGTTACGCCGAAACCCTGGGTTATCGAATCAAGTTACTGGCGATTGCCAGACGCTCCAAGGGCGGGGTTGAACTGCATGTCCAGCCGGCATTGGTCAAACGCACTCACATGCTGGCCAATGTGAGCGGGGAAATGAACGGCATCCTGGTCAAGGGTGACGTATCGGGGACCACCTTTCACTACGGTGCCGGGGCGGGCGGGGTTCCGACCGCCTCAGCGGTGATCTCGGATCTGGTCGACATTGCCCGGTTACTGGGTGTCGAGGCCCGTCACCAGGTGCCGCTCTTTGCTTTCCAGCACGATCAGTTGCAGGCACTGCCTGTCATCCCTCAGGCGGAAATCGTCAGCCCGTTTTATCTGCGCATAAAGATCGCCGATGAATTGGGTGCACTGGCGGCCATTACCAGCGTACTGGCCGAGTATCAGGTGTCTGTCGATGTCATCCACCACGAAGCCCCGAGTAACGGCTGGACCGATTTGATCATCGTCACCCACGAGGCTGTGCGTTCCAGTGTCGACAAGGCCCTGGCACAGGTACAGATCTTCAGTGCAGTGTCCGGAGAAATCGTCGCGCTGCGCATTGAATCGCTGAGCTGAGGGGCCATTGCCCGGGTGGACTTCGGTCCATCCGAGTCATCATGAGGAGCGGCTTTTGCCTTCATTTGAGGTAGGAGCGCAAAACAGCAACCACCTGCTCTACATCTTCTTTCCTGCTTTCTGGAGACACGACCTCTGGCCCAAGATGTTCACGAATATGTTCTTCGAGCACCTCTGTCATTAAGCCGTTCACCGCCCCTCTGATCGCAGCAATTTGTTGAAGCACGGCCACGCACTCAGTCTCGTTCTCCAGTGCTTTCTCCAAGGCTTCTGCTTGCCCTTTGATACGGCGAACGCGTGCCAATAACTTCTTTTTTCCGTGAATTGTATGGCCCATGGGATTTTGCTCACTTTCATGTTGGTATACTGGGGTATAGTATATTTCGTGTCTGTATAGGGGACGGTATCAAATGCCAGCCACTGCATCCACCTGAGTGAAAGACCTGATGGTGAACCGGCGCCATAGGGGCAGTTCAAACACATGACTAAACACCTTTAGGAACATCCATGTCGACTTTCGCAGACATTCTGCAACAAGGGCCTGCCCACGCGTGGCTATATTTTCCTAGCGCGATTCTATTGGGCGCTTTGCATGGCCTTGAGCCTGGGCATTCAAAAACGATGATGGCGGCGTTTATCGTGGCTGTTCGTGGTTCGGTGAAGCAAGCCATTCTGTTGGGATTGGCGGCCACGCTTTCCCATACGCTGGTGGTCTGGCTGGTAGCAGTGGGCGGTATGTACCTGGGTCAGAACCTGGACGCGGCCACCACAGAACCTTATTTCCAGCTCGCCTCGGCCGCAATCATTATCACCATTGCGCTCTGGATGCTCTGGCGCACATGGCGTGGCGAGCAGATGTGGAAGTTTGAAGAAAGCGACGATCATCATGGGCATGACCACCATGACCATGATGATGAAACCAAACGCATCGATACCGGCCACGGTAGAGTAGAACTCTCGATCTTCGAAACCGGTGTACCACCCAAGTGGCGTTTGAAAACATTAAGTGGTCATGCCTGGCCTGCGGCTGAGGTGAGCCTGCTGACTAACCGACCCGATGGGCAGGCTCAGGTATTTACCTTCGCTAATCAGGGCGAATACCTGGAGTCCCTTGACGTAATTCCTGAACCTCACGAATTCACAGCCCGACTTTGTCTGGGGCATGCAGGTCATAGCCACGACTATGATCTGGACTTCCATGAGCACGACCATGACCACCACCACTCTGAGTTAGAGGCGCTGGAGCTTTCAATAGACGGGTACCAGGACGCTCATGAGCGCGCGCATGCCAATGATATCCGTAAGCGCTTCACCAATCGTGAGGTAAGCACCGGTCAAATCATTATGTTCGGCCTGACGGGTGGTTTGATTCCTTGCCCGGCGGCCATCACTGTCTTGCTGCTTTGTCTGCAAGTCAAAGAGGTAGCACTAGGGGCTGTTCTGGTGCTTTGCTTCAGTATTGGATTGGCCCTTACCCTCGTTACCGTCGGCGTCGCAGCGGCGGTGGGGGCTCGACAAGCATCCAATCGGTGGCCTTGGCTGGGCAACGTCGCTCGACGTGCGCCTTATTTCTCCAGCGTACTCATTATCGGTGTAGGTTTATACATGGGTATTCACGGCTGGATCGGCTTGAATCCATAAAGTTGCAGGACCTTCCGGGTCGGGCCCAGACCAGCCCTCTGCTGGAACGGGCCCTGAAGGCACCAGCAGAGGAGTGATGCTGGAGACTTCAGCTCACACGCACATCGCGCATCAACAACCCGAAACGCAAATCCAGCGCATCCGGTATCGGCAAATATACCGTGTGCCCATCCCCTGGAGCGACGTTGATCGGCTCGCCTTTGACGTTCTGTAGCTGATGCAAATCGAAGTGGAAGTTACCCTCGGGCGTCATCAGCTCCATGTGATCGCCCAGGCTAAAGCGGTTCTTAACCTTTACTTCGGCCAATTGATCACGGCGTTCGCCGGTCAACTCGCCAACAAACTGCTGCCGCTCCGAAACCGAGCTGCCGTTCTGGTAGTTCTGGTATTCATCATGCACATGCCTGCGCAGGAAGCCCTCGGTGTAGCCACGCTGGGCCAGGGATTCCAACTCGGTCATCAGGCTGCGGTCGAACTCGCGGCCGGCCACAGCATCGTCGATCGCCCGGCGGTAAACCTGAGTGGTGCGGGCGCAATAGAAGTGGGATTTGGTCCGGCCTTCGATCTTCAGTGAGTGCACGCCCATCTGCGTCAGGCGCTCGACATGCTGCACGGCACGCAAGTCCTTGGAGTTCATGATGTAGGTGCCATGCTCGTCCTCGAAGGCCGGCATCAGTTCGTCCGGCCGATTGGCTTCCTGCAACAGGAACACCTGATCGGTCGGCGCGCCGGTACCCAGGGTCGGTTCGGGCTGGAAGGTCTGAACGATCTCGCCGAGCTGATTTTCCGTGGCCTCCTGAGCCGAGTACTTCCAGCGACAGGCATTGGTGCAGCTACCTTGGTTGGCATCGCGCTTGTTCATGTAGCCCGACAGCAGGCAGCGGCCGGAGTAGGCCATGCACAGCGCGCCGTGGACGAAAATCTCCAGCTCTATGGATGGCACTTGCTGGCGGATTTCAGCGATTTCCTCCAGAGACAGTTCCCGGGACAGAATGATCCTGCTCACGCCCTGTTGCTGCCAGAACTCGACACTGGCCCAGTTCACCGTGTTGGCCTGCACCGACAGGTGGATCGGCATCTGCGGGAAGTGTCGGCGTACCAGCATGATCAGGCCGGGATCGGACATGATCAGCGCGTCCGGGGCCATGGCAATCACCGGCTCCAGGTCTTTCAGGAAGGTCTTGAGCTTGGCGTTATGCGGCGCGATGTTCACCACCACGTAGAAACGCTTGCCCTGGGTCTGGGCTTCGTGAATGCCGAGGGCCAGGTTGGCGTGATCGAATTCGTTGTTGCGCACCCGCAAGCTGTAGCGCGGCTGGCCGGCGTACACCGCATCGGCGCCGTAGGCGAAGGCATAACGCATGTTTTTCAGGGTGCCGGCGGGGGCGAGCAGTTCCGGGGTTGAGAGGGTCATGGCAGTGTCGGTCGCAAAAACCGTCGAGAATAATCGGCTTGCCCGTGGGGTTTATTGATCTGGATCTATGCTTGGTGAACAAACGGATAACACTCGGGCGAACGGTGGCGGATTAAGCATCAGAGCACGGACCTGCGCCCCTGCGGACAGATATGGATCGGACGTGAACGAAACGACACTTCGAAACACATCGCTGAAACGTTTAACCTCTGTAAAAACATATAGAATGTCACTCAAGTAGCTGAAGCCAATAACGAATAAGAAATCGGCGCACGAGGGTTATAAAAGTGAGGTCGAGAGTGTCATGTCGGCCTTGTGTGCTCACCTTCCAGTCCTATGAGTGCGAGAACCCACGGCATGAACCAGGGGCCTCATGATTGGGAGTGGAGGGCGGAAGGCGTTTTATCATAGGTGCTACAGATGTTGAAAAAAATGAATACGGCCCTGCTGGGGCTGGCGTTGTCGATGGGGCTCACGTCCGCGTACGCGGCTGAGACAAAAAAAGTGGATGTACTGTTAATCGGCGGCGGCATCATGAGTTCGACCTTGGGGGTTTGGCTTAATGAGCTCGAACCCGATTGGTCGATGGAGATGGTTGAGCGTCTCGATGGCGTCGCCGAGGAAAGTTCCAACGGCTGGAACAATGCGGGTACCGGCCATTCCGCCCTGGCGGAGTTGAACTACACGCCAGAAGACAAAAACGGCAAGGTCGAGATCCCGAAAGCCATCGAGATCAACGAAGCCTTCCAGATCTCCCGTCAATTCTGGGCATGGCAAGTCCAGAACAATGTCTTGAAGAACCCTCGTTCGTTCATCAATTCCACACCGCACATGAGTTTTGTGTGGGGCGATGACAACATCAAGTTTTTGAAGAAGCGCTACGAAGCTCTGCAGGCGAGCCCGCTGTTCGCTGGTATGCAGTACTCGGAAGATCCGGTGCAGATCAAGAAATGGGTTCCGCTGATGATGGAGGGGCGTGACCCTAGTCAAAAGATCGCGGCTACCTGGACGCCGATCGGTACCGATGTGAACTTTGGTGAGATCACCCGCCAGTTCGTCGCGCATTTGCAAACCACGCCGAACTTCTCTCTGAAGCTGTCGAGTGAAGTGCAAGACATCACGCGCAATAAAGATGGTTCCTGGCGTGTCGCTTACACGAACCTGAAAGACGGTACGAAAACCGAAACTGACGCCAAGTTTGTGTTCATTGGCGCGGGTGGTGGTGCACTGCATCTGCTGCAGAAGTCGGGCATTCCTGAAGCCAAAGAATATGCAGGCTTCCCTGTCGGCGGCTCGTTCCTGGTGACCGAGAATCCATCGATTGCCGAGCAGCATTTGGCGAAGGCCTACGGCAAGGCGTCGGTCGGCGCACCGCCGATGTCGGTTCCTCACCTGGACACCCGTGTACTGGATGGCAAGCGCGTGATCCTGTTTGGCCCGTTCGCGACCTTCTCCACGAAGTTCCTGAAAGAAGGTTCCTACTTCGATCTGCTCACCAGCACGACCGTGCACAACATCTGGCCCATGACCAAGGTGGGCGTCGAGCAGTACCCACTGGTTGAATACCTGGCTGGCCAACTGATGTTGTCGGATGAAGACCGCCTCAATGCCTTGAAGGAATACTTCCCCAATGCCAAGAAGGAAGACTGGCGTCTGTGGCAAGCCGGCCAGCGAGTTCAGATCATCAAGCGCGATGAAGAGAAGGGCGGCGTCCTGAAACTGGGCACCGAGATTGTTAGCTCCCAGGACGGCAGCATTACCGGATTGCTGGGTGCATCGCCAGGCGCTTCCACCGCTGCCCCGATCATGCTGAATGTGCTCGAGAGAGTATTCAAGGACAAGGTCGCGACCCCTGCCTGGCAGGATAAGCTGCACCAGATCGTTCCAAGTTACGGTACTCAGCTCAACGGCAGTCCCGAGCGTGTTGCTCAAGAATGGGCGTATACCAGCAAAGTCCTGCAACTCGACCCACCGCCCGTGATTAATCCGGTGGTTGCTCCACAGGATTCAGTCCCAGGTAAGCCAGAACCACAGCAAGAGAGTCATCCTGCTGCTGATATGGCTCTGTAAAAAAAAGCCGCTCGAAGAGCGGCTTTTTTTTGGGTGCCCGTTGTTCGTCGGGTGCTGTAGGCCGTGCAAAAAAAAGATCGGGGGCTACACTCTAACGAGACGTTGGAAACAGATGTATTCCGGTATACGCCCGCGGTGCGTGCTCATTCCATGTCTCGTGGGCCTTTGTCCGAATCTGAACGTTTGATCCGATTGTTCCTGAGTTGTTTGAAGATGACGGGGATTACCCGGTAGGCATCATTCCAATAGCGTTTGGTCAGTCGCGTGGGTTCGTGGAAAATGCGGTGCAGCCACTCCAGGGACAAGCGTTGCATCCACTCTGGCGCACGCCTGATTTTTCCCGACAGAAACATCAGCGATGCACCCACGCACAAGCCGACACCGACAGCTCCACCTTGCTCAAAAACCTTTGATGCGAGGATCTCCTGCTGCGGTGAGCCGACCGAGAACACGACCATCCGCGCCGGATGTTCAATAATGAACAAGATGGAGCGTTCAACCTCGATCTTATCGTGAATGAACCCCATCGGCGGGTTGTGATGGTAGAAGGTTATGGAGGGATATTTTTTTTTCAACGTAGAGATAACATCAACCTCACAGCCGATGACAGTGATTGGCCATCGACGATCTTCTGCTACCTGGATCATGTCTTTAGTCAGCGTACTGCCGGGAATGGCTTCGGCAACGCCAGCGTTCAATCGATTCAAGAGGGGGAGCAGAACCCGGCTATCACAAATTCTGAGATGGGCATGCCAGTAGGACCGGCGGAAATCTCCCCCTTGCTCCAGAAGAACAATGTGGTTTACGTTGGTTGTAACAATATAACTAAAGAGCTGATCGCTCAGGGCAATCAGTTCTGCGATGAGTTCTCGTCGGCGCCCGTGATAGAACTCGATACCGAACACTTCCATGGGGTGGCTCCTTCATAGATGAAATCGTATTGACCGCTGCGCAACGCCTGTATGGACGCGCGGCCGATGTAGCGATTTTCTTGGGGTGCCCAGCGAAAGCATCTGGAATGACGCATCAGAAAAGGGGGTTGCCCACCATGATCAAAAGGCGTGACTTGGGTTCTGAAGCGATGCTTAAGTGGCTATCGGGTGCGAGGTCACGGGTGATCGGTTTGATGCGCAGATCGATGCTGGCAGGGGCCTTAGTTGTCCTGTCCAATGGCTGCTACGCACAATCCGTCGCCGGGCTTGCGCCGATGGTGCTTATCAATGTCTCTGGCGCAGAGTTCTCTGAGGGGGTCTGGCCGGGTGAGAATGGCACTCATTATTTCGTGCCTGACGAAAACTACTTCGACAAGTGGCAGGCCAGAGGTATTCGTGCGATTCGTTTCCCCATGAAATGGGAGCGGCTGCAACCGACACTCGGCGCCGAACTGGACGACACCTATGCTGGCCTGGTTGACAAAATGCTGATTCAGGCCGAGCAGCGTGGGATAGCCGTGATTCTCGATGTGCACAACTTTGCGCGATACAAGGATGAGGTGATAGGCAGTAAGAAGGTGCCCATTCAAGCCTACCGGCAGCTTATGCAGCGCATCGCGGCACGCTGGCACAATTTCCCGGCGCTCTACGCTTACGACATCATGAACGAACCCCATGATGACGCCGACAAACACTGGCCGGAGGCTGCTCAGGCAGGCATTTTGGGAATCCGTACTTATGACGGGCACAGGCCAATCATCATTGAGGGCCGTTCCTGGTCCAGTGCTTCTCGTTGGCCTCAGAACAACGACGCGTTGCTAACATTGAAGGACCCGGCCGATAAGCTGATCTTCTCGGCGCATGTGTACTTTGATGACGATGCAAGCGGGCAGTACAAATCCCCCTTGGGCCAACGCTTCGATCCAGATATCGCGGTCACGCGGGTCAAGCCGTTTATCGAGTGGCTGGAAAAGAACGGCAAACGCGGCCAGATTGGTGAAGCTGGTTTTCCCGACGATGATCCACGCTGGAACGAGGTCATGGATCGGCTCCTGGCCTTTCTGCAGAGCAAGTGTGTGCCGTTGGCTTACTGGTCAGCAGGGTCCGCGTGGGGCAATTACCCGCTGTCGATAGAACCCGTCAACGGACGTGATCGCCCACAATGGCCGGTTCTTGCGAAATACCTAGTGGCTACACAGTGTAAAGCTATCCAATAACCGCCGTCGGTTCGCGACGCATAACAACATTGTTATATTCAGGTGCATGTATCGAGAGTGCTAATAACGTGGGGTCAATCAGCCCCCATGAATCCAGCCCCGGTGAGTGACCGCTGGGGCATGTGCCCGTTCGCTGGCATAATAGAGAAAGGCGGCGATGGCCAAACCTGAAAGTTCTCCGCCATACATGATCGAATTGGAGAAAAAAAAGTTAATGCAATTGAACCAGAAACCCAATTGCAGGGCAGAGAGTAGATCGCCTTTTTTTCTGCACCGCGCCATGATATGTAGGTAGCCGAGGTAGTAAATAAGTGCAATGGCTGGCGTCAGGAAGCCGAAGCGGTAATACACACCGACAAGCCCCACATCGGACAGATAAAAGTATGAGTTATAAAGGCGGGAAAAACCCCCTTGCCATTGCAGGGAAAGGGCTCCCATGCCAATGAATCCATTATTCGCCACTTCACTCACTATTATCTGCGTCGTGGTGCTGCGTACCCCGGTCTCGCTCGCCTCGAGCAGCAGGGCATTGAATCGGTCGAACTGCTCGGCGAAAAAGTCGGGCGCCAGGAAATAGGCGACCAATAGAATTACGCCAGCCAGAGACCCAATCTTGAGCAGCAAGCCAAGCCGACTACGAAAAATCCATGCCCCTGCCAGCGCCCAAACCAGCATGGTGTTACGCGTTTGAATGACGAGCCATAGATAGGAGGCAAACAGCAGCAGGATCATCAGTCTCGCCAGAGAAACTCTCCTTCTAAGGCGATACATCAGCATAAACGCACAGGCGCTGACGTAGGGCGCACCAATGCTGAAGCGATTTGGGCGCAGCGGATTAAGACCGTAATCTTTTTCGTCGACCGTGAAATCGATATCGGTGTTCTCTGGTATTACGCCGAAGTAGTACAGGAAACCGACAAGCACGCAGGCCAAGGTGCACCAAAGAAAAAAATCTTCCAGCTCTGCCTGGGTCGGTCGGGCTTTTGTCATCAAAAACCAAGCCGGAAAAAACAATAAATAAAGAAGGCTCCGACGTTCCTCCAACATCCCAAAGCTGATAGGTTGGCCGAAATTAAGATAGGCCAGCACAGCCGACAGGATCGGCAGCAGCAGGCCGAAAAACAGAATCCAAAGGCCGGAACGAGATTGCTGAGCGCGTGTCCATACCAAGAGCAGGATAAGGGCGGAGACGAATACCAGAATAATGAATAGCTCGCGCAAATACGGCACGCCGGCTTTCTTATTGTCGGTCAGAAAAAAACAGGCCGAGTTCAGTAGCAAGAGTACGAACAGTAAGCTGCGGTAGGCGAAAAGCTTGCGAATCATACTGTGATCCCCATTGAATCAGGTCATGGCAATGAAACATTGTTAGATGGACGCATCCGGTTGCCAAAACTCCACAGTACGGTTCAGAGACCTCCATGATCGTGGCGCATTGAACAAAACTAATGTCTTCCATTGGACGCCTGGTGGTGCGGGGGCGGCAACGCATCAGCGCCAGGAAAAATATAAGCCTTCCATGATTCCCATGATGCCGTACTTTATATTTTTAAAGTTGCCTATGTTCTGCAATGCCGTTATTGCGGCGAGGGCCACGGCGGAAAAAACATAGCACGGCATGGAGTGGAATTTTTTGTTGTACATGATCGCCGCTCTGTTTCGATAGAAATGAAACATATGGCTTCTGTGGTGGGTACTGGCGCTGTCGCCATGTTGAGCGAAACTGTCGTTTGCAACCAAACAGCTGAAGCCGGCGGTGGCTGATCGGCGTTGCCAGTCAACTTCTTCAGCGTACATAAAGTAATGCTCATCCATCAGGCCCACCTGCTGAATAACCGCTCTCCTTATCAGTAGCGAGGCCCCCATCAAATAGTCTGGTTTGGGCAACGTGGTCAGGTATTTTCCCAGCTCGGCCCGATCAAGGTTTTTACCCATTAACCGGGCTTTGCCCAGCCAGGGATAAAGTTTACCCCCGCCGACGCACTGGACGATGGTTGGATTGTCTGAATAAACCAGGATCGATGCGCAGAATCCACAGTGCTCGTCACTGTTTATGGTGCGCAGGAGTGCTTGAAGCGCTCCTGCCTCCACCAGGATGTCGTTGTTAAGGATCCATATATATTCATAGCCCGCCCGGTAGGCGTAATCGATGCCAATGTTATTGCCGCCGGCATAGCCGTAATTGTCATCGTTTTTTATCAAACACCGGATGTGTTTCTGTCCATGTTGTCGACTATCGTGTTCGCTCGCTATGAATAGGTCGCTGCCCTCTGTTTCGCTCAAGAACCGTTCCAGTCGCTCGTAGTCATTTGCGTCCGAGTGGTTGTCAATGACGATGATCGGAATATGACAGTGGGCATCCACTGAGTTTATGCACCTTATCGTTTGCTCGGCACCGTTCCAGTTGAGGATAACGGCGCACACGTTATCAACGGGCATTGTCGATCACTCCACGGTTATCGGCACGGTAGCACCGTAGCCTTTGAGCAAGGCGTAGTGCCGGGCTGTCTTCAGATCCTCCTGGATCATCTCTGCGCACACCTGCCGGGCGGTGATTTCCGGCACCCAGCCGAGTTGGCGCCTGGCTTTGCTTGCATCGCCCAATAAGGACTCGACTTCGGTCGGCCGGAAATAGCGCGGGTCGACGCGAACCAGAATATCGCCTGTTTTAACCGCCGGCGCCTTATCACCCTCGACGTGCTCAACCACAGCACACTCTTCGACGCCATGGCCCTCGAATCGCAGTTGAATACCTAACTCTGTGGCCGCCCAGCCGATGAAGTCGCGAACTGAGTACTGCTTGCCTGTGGCGATCACGTAGTCATCTGGTTTTTCCTGTTGCAGCATCATCCACTGCATACGGACGTAATCCTTGGCATGCCCCCAATCACGCAGCGCATCCATGTTGCCCACGTACAAGCAGGATGTCAGGCCCTGAGCGATGTGGGTCAGGCCAAGCGTGATTTTACGGGTGACGAAGGCTTCGCCACGACGTGGAGATTCGTGATTGAAGAGAATGCCGTTGCACGCGAACATCCCGTAGGCCTCTCGGTAATTCACAGTGATCCAGTAGGCATAGAGTTTGGCCACCGCGTACGGCGAGCGAGGATAAAACGGCGTTTTTTCCGTTTGCGGGACTTCTTGCACCAAACCATAGAGCTCCGAGGTGGATGCCTGATAGAAGCGGGTTTTCTTCTCCAGCCCAAGCAGGCGAATGGCCGCAAGGATACGCAGCGCACCCATACCGTCGATGTCAGAGGTGTACTCGGGTGATTCGAAGCTCACCGCTACATGCGATTGAGCACCTAGGTTGTAGACCTCGTCAGGCTGAATTCGCTGTATCAGGTCGGTGAGGTTCGATGAGTCACTTAGGTCACCATCGTGAAGAAAGAAGCGCTCTTGCGTGTGCGGGTCCTGGGAAATGTGGTCGATGCGCTGAGTGTTCGGCAGTGAGGCGCGCCGCTTGATCCCGTGTACTTCATAGTTTTTTTCCAGCAACAAATCAGCCAGGTAAGAGCCGTCTTGACCCGTGATACCTGTGATTAACGCGCGCCTGCAGTCCATTTTTCGATACCTCTGGTAGGCATTGTCAGGATTGGTTTCGAGCTACCGCTACAGCTATCTGTTATGAAGGTATGGCGATGCGCTCGGCTCGCAGCTCAAGCCTCACAGGCTTTGGCGTCTGTACCAGCGATTGGCTTCAAACAGTACGATGACGATCAGCGACAGGTTGATCGCCGCATTGGCAGCCGCGATCGCCATCACCAGGGCCAATGCATCCTTGAACAAGAGTGCGCCAAGCACCACGGCCGCTATCCGCAGGCAGGTGCTGACGATTTCGAACAAAAGAAAGCGTTTTTGCAGAGATAAAGCGGGGATCGCGACCGCGCATGGGCCAGCAATGAAACCGGCGAACTCTGCAAGGGCCAGCCAGCGCGCGTATTCGCCGGCGGGTTGCCATTGCGCGCCGAATGCCAAGGCGAAAAGCCAGGGGCCGGCCAGCGCCAGCATGGCAAACGGTAGCAATCCGACCAGTGCCATGCCGGTAACGCCCTTGATCAGAAGCCGCGTCACTGGTTCGCTGGCATGGATAGCCTGAGTAATCCGTGGGTAATAGACGCTGCCGACTGCTTTGCCTATAAAGTTGCTCGGCATGCTCAGAACCTGCAGGCACAACGCGAAAAACCCCGCCGATACGGTCCCGAATGATGCGGCCAACACCAGTGTCGGCATGTGGATCGAGAGCGCATTGATCAGCACTTGAGGGGCTCGATACAACGGAAAATCACGAAACTCCGAGGCCAGCATCCTGAGACTCGTCGGTGTTTCGTCGCCCGGGTTGTCGACCACTTTTGTCGCTCGCGTGAAGGTCATTCCGACCAAAAGCAGCAGACTGTGAATGATGTAATAGAGCGAGCTGGTCACCACCAGCATCGGTGCGGTCGCTTGCGCCAGACCTCCCAGGCTGCGCGTCAGGTTGTAACACAGTGCATGCAACGTCGCGGCGCGCGCGGTCAGGCTGAAGCGCTGACGTCGATACAGCCATTGCTGAATGATTTCCAGGACTGCTGCGCTGAACATCACCACGGGCAACAACATCAGGTACGGAATCAAAATACCGATACCCATCGCCTGTGCGATTGGAGCCCCATAGGCGTAGAACACCAGCGCCGACAGTGTCGCGACGACCAGCGCGACCAGCAAAGAAATCCTGATCAAACCACGAGCGTCGACATCGCGCTTGGGCAGCACGATAGCCATTGGATAGGTCAACGCACACGCCGGGATAAGGATGATCGTCAGGCTCAGGAAAGTGCCCACCACGCCGAACGCGTCCGGACCGTAGATGCGCATGATCACTGGAATAAGCGCCAAATTGATCGCCTGAGCGCCCGCAGTGCCGCCGACAGCTGTAGCGATATTGCGCATCAGGCGGTTGCTCACGACCTTGCGAAACATCCCCAACCATCCGCTAGCGTGCCCTTGTAACGTGTCAGCCGTTGATTCAGGGTCAGCCATGCACTTCTCCGTCCGTACCGTCCAGACAATGGATCGCTCAGTAGATATTGCGCGAGAACAGTGTGAAGGGCGTCTTGATCAGAATCTTGATGTCCAGCCAAAGGGACCAGTGATTGATGTAGTCCAGATCCTTCTCCAGGCGCAGCTGCATTTTCTCCAGGGTTTCCGTTTCGCCACGGCATCCGCTGACTTGGGCAAGTCCGGTGATGCCGGGTTTGATCCGGTGGCGTGCGGTATAGGCAACGATTTTTGCGCCGTAGTATTGGTTGTGGGCGACCGCATGAGGACGCGGGCCAACCATGGCCATCTCGCCGCGCAGGACATTGATCAACTGAGGCAGTTCGTCCATAGAGGTACGTCGCAGGAAAGCGCCCACCCGGGTGATACGCGGATCACCCTTGGTCGCTTGCTTGACGGCTGGGTCCTGGTGTTCGCGCATGGAGCGGAATTTCCACACCTGGATCACTTCGCCGTTACACCCGTTACGCGGTTGGCAAAAGAACACCGGTCCGGGTGACGATAGTTTTACGGCGATCGCCGTCGCCAGCAGGACAGGGAAAAGCACAACGAGTGCGGCCAATGCCAGACTACGTTCAAGCAGTTCTTTACCCAAGGTTGCCGCAGGCTGGGAACTGCGCAGGGTCTCATTGAGGTAGAGGGCGGGGAACTGGTCGATCTGCGAAATCGACGGGTTAAGCAGCATCATGTTTCCGAAGTCCGGAACCCAGACAACATCGACATTGAGGCCAAGCAGCTCCCTATAGATGGCTTCAATTTGATTGATCATATTCAGCGGGAGGGCTATGTACGTACGACGCACATGATCTCGCATTATGAGTTCGCGCAGATCACGCAATCCACAGAGAATCGGCGTTTGACCGTCAGCCTGGGTAACGTCGGGTTCTGTGGCGACTAAGCCGAGCACCGGCACTCGCTGACGCAACTGCGCAACCAGGGTATGGGCCATTGGACTGGTGCCGATGACCACCGCGATACGCTCCCTGCGCAGCCAGCGCAAATGCAGGTTGACCAGATAGCGCAACGGTAAGTAGGTCAAACACTGGGCTAGATAGCCGTAGACCGCGGCTTTGACCAGCAGCCGGGCTTCAAAATTCATGTTTCCAAGGCAGATCAGCGAAAGCACATACAGTGTGACGAGCATGGCGACCCAGCCTGCGAGCAGTCGCAGCAGGCCCATACCGTAGCCGTAACGCTTATGGTAGACATGAAGCATGCTGTAAAGCGGCACCGATCCAAATAAGCCGAGAATCATGAGGACACGATACTCGGAAGGAATAGCGCCGAAGCGCTGGTAGATGATTTCGCAAATCACCAGGTTGGACAGGATCATGGCGCATGCCCATTGCCCCCAGAACGTAAGGCCGCGTCGATTGACCGATGGATGGACCCGTTGAGTGAGCATATCAACTCCTTCAGGTTGTCGCCGCTGTCGTCCGAGTCACGTTTAAACGCGGCAATATCGAACGCGGGTACTGAGTGTTTGTCACTTAGTGGCTGGTTTTCCTTGGCGGGTTTAGGTAATAACGGTCATATCCATATCGACCCTTTAACGGCGCGACCTGATTGAGCACCACGCCCGTCAGTAGCGCGCCGTTCTGAAGCAACTGGCCTAAGCATTTGTGCACCAGTGGCGCGGCGGTGCTGTCGGACTTTATGACGTAGACCACTGCGTCGGCCTTGGCGCAAAGCACTGCCGCGTCGCTGACCGACCCGCTGGCGGGGGAATCAAGGATTATTCTGTCGTAGTGCTGCTTGGCCCATTCCAGAAACCTGCCAAAGTTCGGGGAAGCGAGTAACTCCAATGGATTGGACGGTACTGTCCCGGCGGGCAGGATGTCGACTTCACCTACTCGATAGATGCATTCTTTGCTTTTCGCGTTGCCGCTGATAAGGTCGGCCAGACCCAGATGCCCTTCGGCCAAGCCCAGATTCCGGGCCAGATTGGGTCGGCGTAGATCGGTTTCTACTAACAAAACGCGCTCAAGCTGGCCCAGCGCGAAGGCCAGGTTCACCGCCACCGCACTCTTGCCTTCGCCGGGCAGCGAAGAGGTGATCACCAGCAACCTGCGGTGCTTGTATGTGTCTCCTAGCATGACGCCGGTACGCAGGGTTCGAATTGCCTCTGTGAACAGCGCGTCGTCGTTGCGTTTGAACTGATGGGAGATACGCTTGCGATTTTTCTTTTGCAGCAGCGGCACCACGCCGAGTAACGGTAGCTGGAGCTTTTTTTCGATGTCCTCGCTGGACTTGAAACTGTTGTTGAACGTGTCACGCAGCAGCGCAAAGACACAACCCAGGACCAAGGCCAACAGCGCTGTGATAGACATGATCAGCAGTTTTCTCGGGGAACTCGGTTCGCTGGGCGCGATGGCCGCGTCGACGATATGCGCATTGCTCAAACCGATATCCGCAACAGCAGTCGTCTCGCGCAAACGGGTGATGAAGGTGTCGTAAAGCGTACGGTTACTGTCCACGTCGCGCTGCAGTTCGCGCAGCTTGAACTCCTTATGGGAGATATCCTGAATCTGCGCTTTGCTGCTATTGACGGAGGAGCGCAAGGCCTCTTCGTTGGCTCGTGCCAATTGATAGTTACGTTCGATGCCTGCGACGACCTGGTTGACTTGGCTGCGCAGACTGGCCTGCGCCGTCGCGAGGTCTGAGCGTGCAGCGATCATTTTCGGGTGGCGATCACCATAGCGTCGCGACAGCTCATCCACCATGCCTTGAGCCTGCGCTTCATTGGCCTGGAACTGCTGGATCACTGGATTGCCGATCACGGCTGGCACGCTGGACAGGCTTGATAGATTTTTTGCGCCGATCATGGCCTTGACCTGAGCGTATTGGCTTTCTGCCTCGGCGCGTTGACGGCGAGCGTCAATCATGCGATCGCTGGTTTTTGACAGCTCATTGGCGCTTATGGTGACTACGCCGTCCACGTCGACCAGACCTTCGGCGTCGCGATAGGTCTGTAGCTTGTCCTCCGACGCTTGCAACTGCGTGCGCAGTTCGACCAATCGGGTGCTCATCCATCGCGTCGCCGTCAATGAGTCGTTCGCCTGCGCGTCAAGACGACTGTCCAAATAACCGCGGGCCAACGCGTTGGCTGCAAGCGCGGCGGTCTGCCGATCGGCCATGTTCACGCTGATGTTGACCAACTGGCTCTTGCCGATGGCGGCCACATTGGTCCGCTCCATCAGTTCCAGAACCGTCTCGTCAAATACTTGGCTCTGGCTCAATGTCTGATTTTCAATCCAGTCAGCCGGGAACAGGCTCGGGCGCAGCCTTGCCACCAGGGTGCGCACATAGCGCAGCGGGTGAAACCGCTGCCGGGGATCGAGCTCCGGATGATTTGTCAGATCCAACTGGCGTACCGCACGCTCAGCTACCGCGCGACTCTGGATCAAGGTTATCTGCGTCTGCAGGTAATCGACGGTTGCATTGTTGGAGTCGTAGGTCGGCTGTTGAAATGAAATCAACATGGCGCCCTTGGGTTCGATCACCAGTGAAGCTGTTGCCCGGTATACCGGCGTGATGTTCTGCACCAGTAGACCGGCCAACACCGTAGCGACAAGTACCAGTGCGGCGATTTGCCACTTATGTGTCCAAAGGACATGTCCGACATTGCGCGAGTCAATGAAGTCTCGGTCGTCTACAGGGGCTGCGTACCGTTGTGGCAGCTCGTACTGTCTCAAGCTCACCTCGTCCATGTCAGAAGAACCCCTGTTCAATGGTGATGGTATCGCCCGGTTCGACCAGCGTGTTCAGGCTCGCTTTTTCGCTACTGCGTCGGGCGTCGGCGCCGCGGATAATATGGATGCGTTTATCCGAGGCACGCTCGGTCAACCCGCCAGCCAAGGCAATGGCGCGATCCAGGGTGAGGCCAGGTTCGAACGGATAACCGCCGGGCTGCTTAACCTCGCCGCTGATATAAAAAGAACGGTAGGTCAGTACGCTCACCGATACGCGTGGAGCGACAAGGTAGCCGTCCTTAAGCGTTTTGGTGATCAGGGTTTCGACTTCGCTCGGCGTCCTGCCCTTGGCATTTACCTCACCAATAAACGGGTAAGAAAAGGTACCTGCATCTGTCAGACGAATTTCCTGAAAGGTGAGATCCGCCTCGCCGAATACATTTATTCTGATGGTGTCTCCTGATCCGAGCCGATATTGGGGCGCAGCAAATACGGGAAAGCTGCACATCAATAAAACCGCGAAACGGGAAAGCTGACGAATGGACATAGGGATATCTCCCTTAGACGAATAGCTCCGTGCAGTGGTTGCTCGCTGTCCAAGGCGAGTATCGGGCAATCAAAGGCTCAAGACGACACTCAACGAGCAAACGTTGCGCGTATAGCGCTGATCACTGACGTTGGAATTGTTGTACCAGCGTTGGTAACCGAGGGTGATATTGGCCCAGCGGCTGGCGGCATAAATCAGCGAGGCACCGTAGTCATCCAGCACGTCGTCTCGCCCAAGGCCCAGGTAGCTGCTGTCGGCGTGGCGGTAATGCAGTTCTGAAGAAATCCATCCCGACCACTTGTGTATCCAGCCAAGTCGGGTACTGGTGGTGTGGACGGTAGTCGCACCGTCGTAACCTTCATCAAACGCTTTGCGCGTATTCAATGAGAAGGTGGAGTAGGTGCGCGGCTTCCAGGACATACCGACCTCCCACGTGGGGCTGGTACGGTCACCGACCGAAGAGCTATCGAAGCTTTTGTGCTCGACACCGAATCGCAGGCTGCCGCTGGTTTTGGCTGTAACATCCCGCGTCAGCCCCACCAGTGCGGCACTTCCGGTGCTGTTGCGTGGGTTGCCCGGGAGCAGGTAGTCGTATCGGCTTCGACGCAGTTCAAATAGAGCGCGTGTCTTGCCGCCTAACCGGTGGTACCACGTGGCAATAACACCGGTTGTGTTGTGTTCTCTGTCATCATTCAATGTGCCGCTATTGCGGTAACGAAGTTCTTCATAGTCAGCCGATAGATCTATCTGATTAAGGCCGCTTTTTACGCCGAAGCTATAACCCAATAGCGCATTCTTCAATGTGTATTTATCGTTATCGACGCGATTAGCGGTATCCGCTGTTTCTTCAGCCCGGCGGTAACCGAGTTCCCAGTTCAGCCTGTTGCGCGAGTCAAACTCCGTGATGCTCTTAAGCGCTACCCGCTGATCGACGTGACTCGCGTCGGGGTAGTCGTGAAACACCTCGCTGTCAATCGCGTATTCAAGCTGATAACCGCTGGTATTGGTCTGCGCGGAGAGCAAGAACGTTGGAAGCACTGACGTGATCCAGGATGACTTGGTGTTCGTGGCTACACCACGGAAATTGTCATCGTAGGATTCTCCTACCTTTAAGGTTGGCGTAAATTCGAAACCGCCCACTTCAATGCTCTGCGGTGTGGCGGCCAGCGCCGAAAGAGGAAGCGGTGACAGGACGAGCACTGCCAGCAAGTTTTGCCTGTTCATCTTCGAGCTCCATGCTTGATTCATCATGATGTCAAGCTGATGCCGGACGCACATCACCAGTCAGCCGCGTGTTGGCTGCGACTGTATGGCGAGTCGCAACACTAGGGAAGTTACGTGATGGCTTATTGCTTTGAGTTGACGGCGTGTGGAGCAATAGACGATGAATGGCAGATCGCGACGACGGTAACGCGGAGGTGGGTAACTGCATATGGATAATGGGGTAGGCTACCGCACGAGCGAGCAAGTCCTCGAGTCTGTTTACGGCAGATACTAGTTAGAAGTTCCTCGGTGTGTGACTTCTTTAGATATACGGATTGTGAGGTGATTGCAATAGATCCCACCGGTGCGGTGACAAATGGTAGACAGCATGACGGTTCTCAATTTAATCGGCGAACCCCGGTGTTGTTTTTCCGGCGGTTAGGCAGGTGGCAGAGTGTATCGCGCGTGATCAGCATGTAATGAATGCTGTAACTTATTCAGACACTCTATTAGCATAAGTTAGTTTCATCGGTGAGACATTCGTAATGCTGTCGAGACAATAGAGCATGCGTCGAAATAATAGAGCATAACGTGTTCCTCTTTAATAACACTGTCAGGTCAGTCTCCTGCTAATGCTCGCTCGGCGTGCGGCCCCCTCACAGGCCAAGTCAGTTGACCCCCTCGAACCGGTATTGGCCCTAGGCTTTTTGCTGACCATGCTGTTGCGTGCGGTACACGGGTCGACCACAGTGCTCGGTACGTTGGGTTTTTGTATTACCTTGCAGGTCTGACCCTTTGTTTAACCCTTTGCCCAAGGAGCTACCATGCCTCGTTTTGCCGCCAACCTCAGCATGCTCTACCCTGAACATGAGTTTCTGGATCGCTTCGCGGCTGCGGCCGCCGATGGTTTTGAAGCGGTGGAGTATCTGTCTCCCTACGACTACAACGCTCAGGAACTCAAGCAACGCCTGAGCGACAACGGCCTGGTACAGGCGCTGTTCAACGCACCACCCGGTGATTGGGTTGCGGGCGAGCGGGGCACGGTGTCGTTGCCGGGCCGTGAAAGCGAATTTCGCAGCGGCTTCGATCGCGCGTTGGAATACGCAGCGGTGCTGGGTAACTCACGAATCCATGTCATGGCAGGGCTGCTGCCCTCCGAGAGTGACCGGTCTCGGCATCATGCCATTTACCTGGAAAACCTCGCTTACGCGACCGCTCAGGCGGTCAAAGTAGGGGTCACGGTATTGCTCGAACCGATCAACACCCGAGACATGCCGGGCTTTTTCCTCAACCGACAGGATCAGGCGCAGGCCATCTGCAAGGAAGTGGGCGCCAGTAACCTGAAGGTTCAGTTTGACTGCTACCACTGCCAGATCGTCGAGGGTGACCTGGCCAGCAAATTGCGTCGGGATTTCGACGGTATTGGTCATATCCAGATCGCCGGCGTGCCGGACCGGCATGAGCCGGACCTGGGGGAAGTTAACTATCCCTATCTGTTCGAGTTGATCGACCAATTGGGCTATGACGGTTGGGTAGGGTGCGAATATCGGCCGCGCGGCAACACGTCGGCCGGCTTGCAGTGGTTGCGGGACTGGAACGCTCGCTAACGCGCAAAACCGCCTGTGCATGGCAGCTGGTTGGCGATCCGCACGCCACCCGTGACCGAGTAAGCACGTCCTACAGTCTTCGCTGGCGTGGGACGCTCCAAGGTAAAAAACATGAAACCGATCATCACCGTTTTATCAGCGCTTGCTATAGCAACCGGCCTTCTCGGTTGTATCAGCGCGCCGATTGCAATGACACCGCAGACTGAGGAGCATTTGCGCTCGCAACCCCCGGTCCGTTTTCTGCTGACCTTTGACGACGGTCCAAGCGCTTCCGGGTTTTACAATCCGACGCTCTCCGTTCTCGATGATCTTGCCCATAATCCGGTGCAGTCGGGCATCAAGGCGGTCTTTTTCGTGCAGACTCGGGCAAAAGGAGCGGGCGGCAGCGAACTGGGCCGGAAAATCATGCACCGGGAACATGACGAAGGCCATGTGCTGGGCTTCCACACCGCCACGCCGGGGCATACCAACCATCGTTCTCTTAGCCCGGAAGCGCTAGAACAGTCGCTCACAGACGGCAGCGCGGACATCGCTGCCATCACCGGCACGATGCCGATTTTGGTGCGTCCGCCATTCTGGAACTACGACAAGCGCACCTTTGCCGCGTATCAGCAGCATGGCATGCATGTTTTGCTGACCGATCTGAGCGCGAATGACGGCAAGATATGGGGCTACAATTTTAGTCTGCGCAGACGCTCCAGCATGCTGAGGCAAATGTCCGAGGTGCGCGAGCGGATTGCTGCTGGAGAGCTGCCGGCGGTCGATGCCGCTATTCCGGTGGTGGTGACTTTTCATGATCTCAATCGCTACACAGCCCGGCACCTGCAGGAGTATCTGCAGATCCTGATCGACAGCGCACGTGAGACCGGCGTGGCAATCGCAGCCAAGCCTTTTTACGACGATCAAGCCGAGTTGCAGCGTGCCGTCATGGCCCGCACTGTCAAGGACGGTTCCAAACCTGTTCATCTGCCTGGGTTCTGGAACTGGTGGTGGGGTGGCAATTCGGAATAGGGAGAACGATGTCGGTTGTCATCGAAGCCATAACCTGTTTCCTATGCAGGCTGTGTATGGGAGGGGGCTATGACGAACATCATCGTGCTGTCGCGCGCGGACATGCCTGATCCCGCCAGGCAGCTCAGGTCCAGAAACAGCCCAACCCTCCCACGTTAATCCGTTGGCAACGTTGTAACCGGCTTTGCTGTGTCCGCCACGGTGGAGTTGTTGCAATTTATAAATGAAGAGGCATTCAGCCAGCGCTGGTCAGGATAATAAGAAAAGAGTAATTGGCCATCTTTCATCGAGTCGATGAGTTGGTGAGCAATAGCCGGTCGCACGGCGGGGCAACCCAGGCTTCTACCAATACGGCCATTCGAACGCGCCAGATCACCGCTGACATACGCGGCCCCATGGATGACAATGGCTCGATCAAGGGCGTGATCGTTGAAGCCTGGCTCCAACCCCTCCATGCGTAAGGAGTAACCATTATGGCCAAGGTAGGTCGCCCGCGTCCGATACAACCCAAGGCTCGTGGCCATGCTCTCATTCTGGTTGGAGAATTGACTGGCCATGTTCTCACCGCTGTTTCTGCCGTGCGCGACGAGTTCGTGGAAAAGTAATGTGCGGTGCTGGAGGTCAAAAACCCACAGTCGCTGCTCGGTTGAGGGAAGAGAGTAATCAATCACGGCGAGTCTTTGCACGGGCACTGCACCCTGCGCCAATCTGCACTCGGATGCATGTACCGCTAACGCGATAACCTTAGCGTTGGCGCTGGGTGCCGCTTTGGCCAGCGCGACTTCAAGCGAATCGGCGTAGGCTGCCTCAACAGGGAGGGCGATCAGAAGCATGGATGCCATTAAATAGCCGAATCGGTCGAGCGTCATGTACGTTATCTCATGGCCATTTATACGCGTTTAGCAGTGTTAAGACTGCCAGCCTTTCACCGAGACAAGACACCAAGGATATCCATGCGGCAACTATCAAACTTATCCATGTTAAGCCGCGTCTTCTTTATGGGCGTCCTGATAAGCAACTCAGCGACAGCACAACCTTTGCCTGTGTCGTTAATAACTCTATCACACAGCGTCAGCGACGTTGCGCCGGCCGACGAGGTCGCCCAGACGATCCAGGCAATTCTCGTCCCCGCAGGCTTAACTTCTTCTGCCCCTCTACCCGCAGCCCAACCCCACCACCAACGCCTGGAAGTCAGTCGCGCGGTGGTCGATTTTTATGCTCAGCGAAGCTTTCGTGCTGCCTGGACGAACGATAGCGATGTAGCCCAGCTATTGAAAAGTCTGAAACAAACTAAGGAAGACGGCCTGGACCCTGGTGATTTCGGTATTGATGAGCTGACCAAGGCCGAAGCGCTGATGCATGCAGCCGCGCCAGCCCCTGCACAACGCGCGAGGTTTGATATTGCGGCCACCCGTACCTACATTACGGCGCTGCTCCAGCTCCGGCGTGGAAAAGTCGATCCCTCTCGCCTGGAAATTCACTGGAACTTCGATCCAGTCGGCGTCGACCCTCGTGAAGATCTCAAGGTTTTCTTCGATGCAGTGGAAGCCCATCGCGTAGCGCGTGCATTCGAACAAGCGCCGCCACAAGATGCGATTTACGGCAGTTTACGAGAGGGGTTAGCGCAACTGCGCCGGGTTCGAGATTCCGGTGGCTGGCCGCTGGTTCCTGCAGGGCAGGTACTTAAGCCAGGCGTGGTCAGCCCCTCAGTCGCAGTATTGCGCGCACGCTTGACGGCGGGTGGCTATCTGGATGAGCAAATGGCAACACTGATTGACTACGACGAAGCCGTTACATTGGCGGTTAAAAAATTTCAAGCCGAGCAATACCTCCCGGTGGACGGTGCGGTGGGCGTGGCGACCCTCGCGGCGCTGAATATCCCCATAGAGGCGCGGATAGGCCAGGTTCGAGTGAACATGGAGCGGGCACGGTGGCTATTGTATAAACTTCAGGGAACCTTCGTCGTTGTCGATATCGCCGGGTACAAGATCGCGTTCTACCGCAACGGTAAGGCCATCTGGCGCTCTCGCGTGCAGGTGGGTAAACCGTTCCGCAGTACTCCGGTATTTCAATCCGAGATTACGTACGTCACGTTCAATCCGACCTGGACAGTTCCACCGACCATCCTTATCAAGGACATTCTCCCCAAGGTATTAAAAGACCCTCATTATCTTGACGCCCACCTTATTCGTGCTCTTGATAGTCACGGGGTGATCGTAGATCCATCAACTATCGATTGGCACAACCCGCGTGGCATTACGCTGCGCCAGGATGCGGGCCCGGACAACTCCCTCGGTCAAGTTGTAATACGCTTTCCGAATGACTATTCGGTGTATCTCCACGATACGCCGCATCGAGACTTGTTCGCCCAAGTACGCCGCGCGACGAGTTCAGGCTGTATCAGGGTTGAAAACCCGCTTCAATTGGTAGAACTGTTGTTTAACGACCCGATTCGTTGGAGCGCCGCCGCCATTCAGACACAATTAGCCAACGGCAATACAGCAAATATCAGGCTCCCCCTTAAAGTGCCTGTGCTACTCGCCTATTGGACCGTGGGCCTGAGTGAGGATGGCCGAGTAACGTTTAAACCCGACGTATACGGGTACGATAACGGCGTGCTACGGGCACTGAATCAACCTTTAGAGTTGTCCGTTTCAGCGTTGCCGCGAGGAGGGCTTCCCGCTCTGGCGACGCGGCAAAAAAAGCTATAAAACCCTTGGCACTGGCAGCTCAAATAACGAGAGCGACATGTCTGATGCGGACAGCCGCCGCCTCGTCATTTGTGACTCAGGCGCTCGGATCGATCAGGTTGTCCTGGTTGAGTTCGAGGTGCAGACGTTCCAGTGCATGGTTGAAGGTGCCATTATCACGCGTGTCATTTTCTGGAGAGGTTTACATGAGTAGCTACCAGCCTGGCATTCTTGCCACGCCAGTGCCCTTACAGGCACGCCATTTATTTTTTGCCCTTGAGTCCGTAGAAGCCCTGCCAGCTGCGCTCGACAAACTGGCGCAACTGGCAGACGGAAAAAGAACGGTCGTCGGCTTTGGTGAGTCGCTTGTGCGCGCAATGGGGAGTCAGGTTGAGGGCTTACGTGTGTTCCCGGCATTGAGTGGCCCTGGCGTGGATAATCCATCAACCCAGCACGCGCTTTGGTGTTGGTTGCACGGTGAGGACCGGGGTGAACTGCTGCATCGCAGCCGAGCACTAGAAGCAGCGGTGGCGCCGGCACTGCGCCTGGTGCAGATGACCGAAGCGTTCCGCTACAAGACCGGCCATGACCTGACCGGCTACGAAGATGGCACCGAAAACCCACATGACGACGCGGCTACACAGGCGGCTGTGGTCAGCAATGGTATCCCGGGACAGCAAGGTGGTAGCTTCGCCGCCATCCAGCAGTGGCAGCATGACCTGGATGGTTTTGCCGCCATGCCACAGTTGGAGCAAGACCATATTATGGGTCGCCGAAAAAGCGATAACGAAGAACTGGAGAGCGCTCCGAAGTCAGCACATGTAAAGCGTACCGCCCAAGAAAGTTTCACCCCTGAAGCTTTCGTTGTGCGTCGCTCCATGCCTTGGTCAGACGGCCGGCAGGCCGGTTTGGTATTCCTCGCCTTCGGTCACTCCCTCGACGCTTTCGAAGCCCAATTGCGGCGCATGAGTGGACTCGATGACGGAATTGTCGACGGCCTCTATCGCTTTAGCCGCCCCCTTACCGGGGGCTACTACTGGTGCCCACCGCTGAAGGACGGTTGTCTTGATCTGAGTGCGCTCAGGGCAGGATAACAGCCAAAAAATGAGGATCTGCAACGTCCCTCGAGATGATGTGGGTCCGAAACATACCGTTGAGCAATCCGTTGTCTTGCTGGCTATGAATATTTTGAGAGTAAACAGGTACGCAGAATTATCGAGTTGTCAGCGGGGCTTTGTCGTGCAAGAGCATGCGTGCGTTAAATCTTTTAGAATTCAGGGGGTTGCCAAGATCGATCTTCTTGTCCATAATGCCGCCCATCAGCACAGGCGCTTTCGTTTAAGCGGCTTGTGAGATCAAAGGGTTGGGTCGTTAGCTAGGCTTTCGTCTGCTGCTCAAATTTGTACGCGTTCAATGTCAGCTAAATCGACATGGGGCGTTTGGGGCCGAGTAGCAAAATGGTTATGCTGCGGATTGCAAATCCGCCTACGCCGGTTCGATTCCGACCTCGGCCTCCATCATAAACAAGCTCCGTAGATCCATGATTTACGGAGCTTTTTTATTGGTCTCACGCGCAAAATCTTGTCGTAAATGCGCAGCCAGTAAACTTGCTTCACAAAGGCAGGGTGTATATATTCCCTGCACTTGGCGCTACCGCCCGAATGGCGAAATTGGTAGACGCAAGGGACTTAAAATCCCTCGTTCGTAAGGACGTGCCGGTTCGACCCCGGCTTCGGGCACCATATAAAACAAGGGCTTACATGCGTTATTGGGGGCTTCACCGTTTTGAGTGGGTAATCTATCCTCCTACCCATGAAAGATATCGATTTATACGCCCAAATCCTTGGGCTCCAGGCACCGTGGAAAGTGGTCGCAGTTAACCTTGACCGAACGTTGGGGCAAGTCGTTGTCGGCGTTGGGGTGTCTGATGCTGCTGCGTTTACCTGCCCGCAATGTGGCCTACCCGCTTCGCGTTATGACAAACGCAAGCGTCGTTGGCGGCATCTTGATACGTGTCAGTTCGTGACCATCCTTGAAGCTGAAATCCCCAGAGTGCATTGCGCCGAACATGGCGTGGTGACCGCCGAGGTTCCGTGGGCAGACGTGGGTTCAGGTTTCACCTTGATGTTTGAAGCATTGGTGATCAACTGGATCCAGGAAGCCAGTATTCAGGCGATCTCGCGTCAACTCCAGATGAGCTGGGGCAGCATTGACCGAATCATGGCTCGTGCCGTAAGGCGCGGATTGGCGCGTCGGAAACCGTTATCGCCGACCCAGATATGTGTGGACGAGACTTCGTTTCAAAAGCGTCGCGAGTACGTCACCGTGGTGACCGACCCCGCAACGGGTAAGGTCTTGCATGTGGAAGACGGCAACCTCACCCAGAGCCTGGAAGCGTTTTATACGAAGCTCAATAGCGACCAAAAGCAAGCTATTACGGGCGTTTCGATGGACATGTGGCCCGCCTTTATCAGCGCGACCCAGCGTCATATTCCGGATGCCATGCACAAAATAGCGTTCGACAAGTTCCATGTGGCCAAGCTGTTAAGTGAGGCGCTGGACAGAGTGCGTCATATGGAAAACCGCGAGCTGCTAAAGGCCGGCTCCACGGTGCTCAAGAACACGAAATACGTCTGGCTCAAGCGGGCCGAGAACCTGACCGAGCGACAACAGGCAACCTTCGAGTCGTTGCGAGAGGGTTCGTTGCGTACAGCCAAAGCGTGGGCGATCAAGGATCTGGCCATGCAGTTGTGGCGAGGTAAGGATCGGGATGAGGTCGAACAACAGTGGAACCACTGGCTGGAGTGGGCCTTGAAGAGTGGGCTGCCACCGATGTGGAAAGTCGCCAAAACGATCAAGCGACGACTTTGGGGCATCGTCAACGCCATCGTGTTGAACCTGCATAACGGGCATGCAGAAAGCATGAACGCACGCATTCAACGGCTCAAGCAACGCTCTTGCGGGTTTCGAAATCGGGAGCGTTTTCGCAATGCCATTTACTTTCATTTTGGTGGTTTGGACTTATACCCTGAACGTCTCCAAAACTCATAACACCCACTTGATCCGGTGAAGCCCCCGTTATTGCAGGTAGGCCCTTGTTCGTTTCTGGTCCGCAATTTTTAAGTTGGTCCGCAATTTATCGGGTAGGGGCTACTTTCTTGCCCTTGCGTTCGCGGATGCCGACTGCCTCCAGCGCAGATACTGGCGAACGTGCTGCGGCTCAATCGCATCGATAGCGTTTCTCGACAGCTGCCATGCTCTTGTCTCTGCAATTGCCCTGGGGGGAGGGCGGTGAGCGGGAGGTCGACGTTATTTTGAAAATTATCTTACCGAAAAGGTAAAAAATAACTCGCTTCAGGTCTCTATGGCGCAACTGGCCATCTCTGCGTACCCACCTCAACATAAATTGAGATAATCAAACGCTGTCCGGCCCAGCGCCGAGCTTTTCGTTTCTGCCTACTATACGGGTGCCTTTTCGCTCCTCATTGGGGAGCCAGGGTGTAGCTGTAATACACTTCACTGGTATCTGGATTTACCAGCCAGTAGTCATCCCTGTTCTTTTTGAGCCGATAACATTCAGTTGGGTCCTCGGGCATAACGAAACAAATCACTCCATCTTTGACTGTCCAGTGCTCTAACTGCGGTTCTGATCCTGACATCATATAAATATCGGTGCCGTCAGCATTGAAGCTCATAGAATATGGATTCCCATTGGCGGCGATATCCTTCAATTTGTTGCCGATGAGCGTGCTGCGGATCTGAGCGTCATCTAAAGCCACAGCTGAAGGACTTATGGGCTTTACGATATGATCTCCTGAGGAGGCGCAGCCCGCTAGCGCAAGGGTCACCAACGTGTAACTCAAGCCTTTTAGGTTCATGTAGTACCTCACCTTATGTTGACGATGGAAACTTGTTAGAGCCTAGGCATGCAGTCTGAGGATCACCATGAGCCCACGCAATTAAACGACAGTCGGCCATCCTCGTTGGCTCCATTGTCATTTTCCTATGCGCGCCCGGCCCACACATCGAAGTCAACCACAGGGATGTGGCGACTCGGTATCCAACGCTCGCCGCGTGCGCAATGCTGTTCACTTAAGGGTTGTTGACTAATCCTCGGACAGCAGGAAAATCCGCAATCTGATAAGGATTCCGGATTTTTTTACGCCCGTAGCGCAGGATTTGAACGCTGTTCTTGAGTTCACCGAGAGGGCTCTGTCGTGGCTTGAGGTGCTAACTGACCACATCCCTCAAGAATGGATCGAGGTTGCCGCCACGCTTGCCGATAAGGCGACGATCCGTTGCCGACGCCTGCCTTCTGACAGGGTGCTTTGGCTGGAAGTGGGCATGGCGTTCTTTAGAGTCGAGCCGATTATTGAGGTTGCTCGTCGATTGAATATTTGTGCCGAAGGTTTGGCTGCGTCAACTTGCGAAAAAACGCAAGTTCGGATAGCTCACCGTCTACTTTCGTCCGGCACGGATCGCTCAGCTTTTTCTTTTTTATGGTTCTTCATATCCAGGTGAACGCCCCAGGCAATGATTGCCACTCCGAAAATAGCCATGAGGATGATTTGTACGACTGGCATAGTGATACTCCATGGAAATCCTATTGAATGCATGGTCATCAGCTACGGACAAGTCCTACAGGATTACAGGATGTTTCTCATTCGACGGGTAGCACTTGCGAGGACGGTTTTAAGCTCCAAGCATGGGGATGGCTCCAACTGGTATGGATGGTGCTAGATTGGAAGAGGGGACAAACCTAGGAGAGAGTCAGATGATCACTGGTGCTCTGGATGCAGCGAAATACGTTGAGTGCTACTCGTCCATTGAAAGCCCGCAAGTGCGGGAGGCGTTTTGCATTCTGGTTGGCGCGATTTCCGCAATGAAAAACTATGATTGCGCTCCCAAGTCGCAGGGCGAGCTAAAGAGATCCATTGGGATTTTTTCTGCGTCCGATGGAAGCTGTCCCTTCAGCTTCGTGTCCAATCATAATTGGCTTCTGTTTTGCTTTCGGCTGCCATCGTTCAAGACTGAGCATCATTCGCTTAAAGCGTTATCCGCAGAGTTTGGCGAGATAAATGACAAGCCTGACGGGGAGTGGACCATCAAGCTGCGGTCGGTTGATGATGTTCGGCGTTTGCTGCGGATAATCAACATTTCTTAGCTGACCGCTTGCCTGTGCTCAGCGCAATGCGGGAAGGTTGACGCTCACGTGAGACAGGGGAACAGTCGATGTCATCCATAAAAAATCCAACGGCCATTTCGGCAACTGACGCTCCGAAACGGGCCAAACCGAGCAGTTACCCTGAACCGTTCGCCTCGCTTATGTCGGGTAGAATCAAGCATCCACTTGGCGATGTTTTCGGCATCAAGAACTTTGGTGTAAATCTGACTCGTCTGTCACCTGGCGCGGTATCCGCGCTGCACCATTGCCATTCTCGGCAGGACGAGTTCATCTACGTCATCGAGGGCGAACCCACATTGTTCACCGATGCAGGTGAAACCAGGCTGCGGCCCGGCATGGTGGCGGGGTTTGCGGCAGGTACAACCCCGCACCATCTTGAGAACCGCACTAAACATGACTGTGTGATTCTGGAGATGGGTGATCGTGCATCAGGCGATACAGTGAGTTACCCCAACGATGATGTTGAGGTGGCGCTGCAAGCAGACGGACAGTGGTTGTTTAATCACAAAGATGGCAGTCCCTACTAGGTCATCGTCCCGCCAACGCTTTCGGTAACGAGACGAAACGGGCTTCTGCTTCAGTACTTAGCGTCGACAAATGAGTAACTCCCCTCCGCCAATTGGCGGGAGCCCCTAGCCAGCCTTCTAAGCTAGTTCCAAAATAATATTTCGTCGTTAGATCTAAACGTATTAAATTCTCCATACCGGACCACCGAAAGTTATATAGACATCGAATGATGATACTTTCGAGATCCGATGACCTGCGCCGATACCCGCCCCAGAGTAAGCCATCCTTCTCACGTTCGATGACTTGAATTCAGCCATCCTTAATTCAACATTTTCGACAAGGCTTACTCATGTCTATCCCTTCGTTCACCCGCACGTTATTGGCCGCGCTAACGCTGTCCGGTTTGGCGCTTAGCGCTCACGCCGCACAGTTGACTATTGGCTATATCACCGGAATAGATCCGACAAAACTGCCCATGTCCGACGGGACATACGACAAAGCCATCGGTGAAAAAATTGACTGGCGGCGTTTCGATGCGGGGCCAGCGGTGGTGGCGGCGATTGCCTCGGGGGACTTGCAGATTGGTAACCTTGGATCGAGCCCATTGGCTGCCGCCGCGTCGCGAAAAGTCCCTCTGGTAGCGTTTATTGTCACCTCGCAGATTAAGAGTTCTGAAGCACTGGTGGTTCGTAATGGCAGCGGCATCAATGGGCCGCAAGACCTGATTGGCAAGACCATTGCCACGCCATTTGTCTCGACGTCGCATTACAGCCTGCTCGGCGCGCTCAAGCACTGGAACATCGACCCGAGCAAAGTAAAAGTGGTGAACCTGAGCCCTGCGGAAATTACAGCGGCGTGGAAACGCGGCGACATCGATGGGGCATTCACATGGTCACCAGCGCTGGGTGAAATCCGCAAAACCGGAAAGATCCTCACCGACGCTGGCCAAGTTTCCCAATGGGGCTCGCCGACGTTCGAAGTGTGGGTCGCGCGGAAAGATTTTGCCGAAAAGCACCCGGAGGTGGTCTCCCGCTTTGCTAAGGTCAGTTTGGACGCCATCGCTGATTACGACGCGCATAAAGCTGAATGGACGCCCGACTCAGTCCAGGTACAAAAAATCGCCCAATTTACCGGCGCTAACCCGGCAGACATCCCGGAACTGTTGGAAGGCTCGCACTTCCCCACGGCGCAGGAGCAAACGTCTGACGCGCTGTTGGGTGGCGGCACCGTCAAAGACATCGCGCAGACGGCGGCTTTCCTCAAGGAACAGGGGAAAATCGACAGTGTGCTGCCGGACTATTCGTCTTACGTTAGCGCGAAATTCATTACCCAGTGACACTCAATTGCGTGGCCGTGAGGCCTCGCATCCACCCTCGTGCTTGGCAAGCCTCGCACACCGTTCGAGCCTGATCATGAGCCTGACCATTACCCCCATCAGCCCGGCGCTCGGTGCCCAAATAGAGGGGCTGGACCTCAGTCTTCCGTTGGACGCTGAACAGTACGCGGCGATCGAACATGCACTGTTGCAGTACCAGGTGCTGTTCTTTCGAAACCAGCCATTGAGCCCTGCTGAGCATGTTCGTTTTGCTGCCGGTTTCGGCGACCTGCACATCCATCCCCTTTACCCCAATGTGCCGGAATACCCCGAGTTGTTACTGCTCGATACCGACGTTACCGATTTGCGCGACAACGCCTCCTGGCACACTGACGTGACCTTTCTCGCCGCCCCGGCCATGGGCGCGATACTCAGCGCCAAACAGGTACCCGCGTTTGGCGGCGACACACTCTGGACCAGCGGCATCGCCGCTTATGAAGCATTGTCCGCACCGCTGGCAAACATGCTCGACGGGCTGACTGCGAGTCACGACTTCACCAAGTCATTCCCCCTCGAACGTTTTGGCAGCACGCCGGAAGATTTGGCGCGGTATGAACAGACCCGCCGCGATCACCCCCCGTTGTCACACCCAGTGATCCGCACCCACCCGGTGAGCGGGCGCAAGGCGCTGTTCGTCAACGATGGGTTCACCACGCGGATCAATGAACTGGAAGCCGCCGAGAGCGCAGCCCTGCTTGCCCTGTTGTTCAGCCACGTCAGCCGACCGGAGTTCACCCTACGCTGGCGCTGGGCAGCTCACGACGTTGCCTTTTGGGACAACCGTGTGACCCAGCATTACGCGGTTGATGACTACCGGCCGCAGCGTCGAGTGATGCACCGTGCGACCATTCTTGGCGACAAGCCATTCAATTAGCGGGTTCGGTATTCAAATGGATAGCTGTATCGTTTGTGCGCTGCGTCGTGGGCGTACTGTTCCGACCAACAGTCATGTCTTGGGCAAATGTGAATATTTAAATCAGCAAAATTTTTTGAGAAACTTTGCTGATCAGTGTCACTAAGGCAGTCAGATCAATGAGTGAGATGGGTTCCAGAATCAGACAAGAGCGTAAGCGGTTAGGCTATTCGCAGAGGGAGATTGGGCTTCTGGGGGGCGTTGCAGCAAATGCACAAGGCAAGTACGAAAGTGGCGAGCGTGTGCCAAAGGCCGATTACCTGGCCGCACTCGCGAGCGTTGGAGTCGATGTTTTGTATGTGCTGACGAGCACGCGTAGCCCACGCGTTACGGTCGATAACGTGTTGAGCAAAGTGACGCGCTCTGACAAGCCCGATGCGCTGTTCGTGGAGGTTCAGCACGCGGTCCATCACTTTCTGTTGAGGATTGAAGAGTTGTCGACCACCTATGAAGTGAACGGTAAATCGACTCATCAATACTTATGTTCTAGGCCAATACCGCTACCGACTTGATCTGTGCCCAGAGGTGCTGACCGGGATACAGGCGCAGTTGATCACGAGAGTAACGGGTAATGCGCGCGAGCAACGGCGTTCCAGCCGCGTCAAGGCGTACCAGTACATGTGCGGTATTGTCGGCAGCGATTTCGCTGACGACGGTCACCGGCAAGCGGTTAAGAATGCTGCTTTGCCCATCGGCTTGCAGGTTCAGGCTTACGTCCCTGGCCTGCACCTTAAAGCGCAAGGTTTTGCCCATGTCCATGGGTGAATGCGCGACGCGAACGTTCAAGTTGCTGTCAGGTAAATGCACGGTCAGCAACTGATAGTTGGGGTCATAAGCGCTAACGATGCCTTCGATCACCACGCCGGCATCGTCACCTGTCGCCATCGGCAGATCGAGGCGTGCCAGGGTTTCACCAATGGGCCCGCAGGCTAGGGCTTTGCCCTCACTTAACACCACAATATGGTCGGACAGACGTGCGACTTCGTCCTGGGAGTGGCTGATATAGAGCATGGGAATGTCCAGCTCATCGTGAAGACGTTCCAGGTACGGCAGGATTTCGCTTTTACGTTTGGCGTCCAGCGCTGCCAGTGGCTCATCGAGCAATAGCAGGCGTGGGCTGGTCAATAGGGCGCGAGCGATGCCTACGCGTTGCTGCTCGCCGCCAGAAAGCTTGTCCGGGCGGCGATCGAGCAGGTGATCGATACCCAGCAATGCAGTGGCTTGATCCAATTGCACCTGGCGCTGGTTGCTTGCAATGCGCCGCAGGCCGAACTCCAGGTTGCCCCTTACCGACAGATGCGGGAAGAGACTAGGCTCCTGAAACACATACCCCAGCGCACGTTTATGTGGGGCGAGGAAAATGCCCTTGCTGCTGTCCTGCCAGACTTCATCATTGATTTGGATGAAGCCCTCACGCGCTTTTTCCAGACCGGCGATACAGCGCAAGCAGGTAGTTTTGCCAGAGCCGGAGTGGCCATACAGCGCCGTGACACCACGGGCCGGTAAGGTAAGGTCCACATCCAGGGTAAAGCCGGGGTAAGCCACTTGCAGGCGCACATATATCTGCGAGGTCATTGGCTCAACTCCAGCTTGTTTTGGTTTTGCCGCTTGAGTACAGCACCAGCAAAACCAGGAAAGAAAACACCAGCATGGACCCGGCCAGCCAATGCGCTTGCAGGTATTCCAGCGCCTCGACATGGTCGTAGATCTGCACAGACACCACGCGGGTTTTCCCCGGGATATTGCCGCCGATCATCAACACCACGCCAAACTCACCCACGGTATGGGCAAAGCCAAGAATGGCACCCGTGATAAAGCCAGGTTTGGCCAGTGGCACTATCACGCTGAAGAAGGTGTCCCATGGATTGGCGCGCAGGGTGGCCGCGACCTCCAGAGGCCGCACGCCGATGGCCGCGAAGGCGTTTTGCAACGGCTGCACGACAAAGGGCATTGAGTAAATCACCGAACCTATCACCAGTCCGGGGAAACTGAAGGTCAATGTCCCAATCCCGATACTCTGGGTGAAATGTCCGACAAAGCCATTTGGCCCCATAGCCAGCAGCAGGTAGAAACCGATGACGGTTGGCGGTAGCACCAGAGGCAGCGCAACGACGGCACCCACTGGACCCTTGAGCCACGAGCGGGTGTGCGCCAGCCATAAAGCAATGGGCGTGCCGATCAGGAGCAGGATAACCGTGGTCAACGACGCCAGTTTCAGCGTCAGCCAGATTGCCGCGAGATCGTCGTTGTTTAGGGGCATTTAAAGCTGATAGCCGAACGATTTGATCACCGCGGCCGCTTTGGGTCCTTTCAGGTATTCAACCAACGCCTTGGCGGCAGCGTTGTCCTTGCCTTTGTTGAGGATGACCGCATCTTGTTTGATTGCGTCATGCAGGTTTGCCGGCACGATCCACGCCGAACCGCTGGTGATCCTGCCGTCCCTGTAGATTTGCGACAGCGCGACGAAGCCCAGCTCAGCATTGCCGGTGGAAACGAACTGAAACGCCTGAGTAATATTCTGGCCAGTCACGATTTTATTTTTGGTCGATTCGGTCAGCTTGAGCTTTTCCAGCACCTGAGTGGCTGCCAGGCCGTAAGGAGCCGCTTTTGGATCGGCAATAGACAGGTGCTGGTATTGGTTGGCTTTGAGCACGGCGCCTTTGTCGTCGACATAACCTTCTTTCGCAGACCACAGGGCCAAGGTGCCGACAGCATAGGTAAAGCGAGAACCTGGAACAGTGTTGCCTTCTTTTTCCAGCCTGGCCGGGGTGGCGTCATCGGCAGAGAGGAACACTTCAAACGGCGCGCCATTTTTGATCTGGGCATAGAACTGGCCCGTGGCACCGTAGGCTGTGATCAGTGTATGCCCGGTGTCTTTCTCAAAATCCTTGGCGATGGCCTGAATCGGTGCAGTGAAGTTGGCAGCAACCGCCACGTGTACTTCGTCGGCGAAGGCTACGCTCATGGCCAACAAGGCACTTACAGCCGTCAGGGTTTTGAGGATGACGCCAAGGGGTCCATTGCGCATAAAGGCTTCCATAGTATGTGTGGATGAGGGCCGGTGACTGTCTGCCAGTCAACGTTATATACCAGAGTATATAGCGGCTAATCATCTCAACGTCTGGTCAATTGTTCCAGCGCTTGAGCGGCCAGCAGATGGGTCAATACGCCTGCTGGCAACTCATGCTTCAGTCCAACCGCCTGACCGGCCCAGAGATTCATGAAGTCGCCGCTGCCTTGCGGCTCGGACTTGGCGCGTAGGGGAATCAATGCGCCGCCTGCCAGCGGGAACGCGGGCGCGGCATCATTGATAGGGCCCAGCTCACGCATGATCCGATTGACGATGCCCCGTGCCGGCCTTCCGGTGAAGAGGTTGGTCAAGGCTGTCTGACTTTCCTTGGCGCTACGCAGCGCCTGGTAGTGCGGCGCGGTCACCTTGGCTTCCGGGCAGAAGAGATAGGCCGTACCCAGTTGAACAGCCGATGCCCCCAGCGCGAATGCGGCAACAATACCTCGCGCATCACCTATGCCACCCGCCGCGATCACCGGCACGCTGACGGCGTCCACCACCTGTGGCACCAACGCCAGGGTGCCGACCTGGGTATAAAGATCCTCACTGAGGAACATCCCACGGTGGCCTCCGGCTTCATAACCCATGGCGATGATCGCGTCACACCCGTGCTGCTCCAGCCAGACAGCCTCGTCGACAGTGGTAGCAGATGAAATGACCTTGGCGCCGGTAGCTTTGACCCGATCCAGCAACGCTTGCTCCGGCAAACCGAAATGGAAGCTGACGACCTCGGGCTTCAGCTCTTCAACCAGATGACAGCTGGCGTTATCGAAGGGCGCACGCGCCGACACGGGCGTTGGCGCTTCGAAGTCGGCACCCAGCTCGGTGTAATAGTTCTTGAGCGTGTTTTTCCAGCTAACGTCCCGGGCCGGGTCTGCTGCGGGTGGTTGGTGGCAAAAGAAATTCAGGTTCAGCGGGGCGCTGGTGTTCTGGCGGATCAACGCCACTTCTTCGCGGACCTGATCCAGGCTCAGCGCGGCGCAGGGCAAGGATGCCAGACCGCCAGCGTTAGCGACGGCAATGGCCATCGCTGAACCACTTGATCCGGCCATGGGGGCTTGAACGATGGGCAGTTCAACACCAAACAAGTCAAGAATGCGGCTATCAGGCCACGTGCTCATGGTCTTCTCCTTATATAAAACGACAGACAGGCATCTATTGCACGGGCAAGGGGCACACGTTGCAACTGAGACATTGTGTGTAGATTACTTTTTTTGCTCCATGTGAGGCAGACTCAGAAGTCGTATTGACTTAAAAGACGATCGGTCTAATATTCCGTCCATGACGATACTCCCTGTAAAACCAAGGCGGCCAGGCCGTCCACCCAAAGTCGATCGGGAAAATTTTGAAACCCGCGAAGCGCTGATTCGTTGCGGCACTGAGGTGCTGACCGAGCAGGGCTTCATGGCGACCGGCATCGACGGCATTCTCAAGCGCGTTGGTGTACCCAAGGGTTCGTTCTATCACTATTTTGAAAGCAAAGAGGCCTTTGGCCGTGCGGTGCTGGACAACTACGCCAGCTTCTTTTCACGCAAACTGGATCGTTGGCTGCTGGATGAGTCGATGTCGCCACTGGAGCGTTTGGCCGGCTTCGTCCAAGACGCTAAAACCAGCATGGCTCGGTATGGCTACCGGCGCGGTTGTATGGTCGGCAACATGGGACAGGAAATCAGTGTTTTGCCTGACGGGTTTCGCGAGATTCTGGAAAGCATTTTCCTGGACTGGCAGATGCAACTGACGCGATGCCTGGAAGCGGCCCAAGCAGCCGGTGAGCTTTCTTCTGACGCCAATTGCGCAGAGTTGGCGGCGTTTTTCTGGATTGGCTGGGAGGGCGCAGTACTGCGCGCACGCCTGATTCAGAGCGATGCTCCATTGAATACCTTCATTGCCGGTTTTCTTCGCGGATTGCCGCAATGATTTTTTTGATCCATTTCTAGACGATCGGTCTATATCGGAGGCAGCTATGTTCAAAGGCATCTTGATCGAAAAAGACGACGCAGGATATCGGGCAACGCTTACCGAAATCAGCGAAAAGCAACTGCCTCCGGGCAACGTCACTGTGCGGGTGTCTTACAGCACCCTGAATTACAAGGATGGCCTGGCACTGACGGGTGACGGGCCGGTGGTGCGAAAGTTTCCGATGGTCCCGGGCGTCGACCTGGTGGGGACTGTGGAACAGAGCAGCGATACCGAATTCCAGATGGGCGATCAGGTACTGCTCAACGGCTGGGGTGTGGGCGAAGGGCATTGGGGCGGCCTGGCTGAAAAAGCCCGGCTTGAAGGCAAATGGCTGATCCCGCTGCCCAAGGCGTTCACCCCGGCGCAAGCCATGGCCATTGGTACGGCTGGCTATACCGCCATGCTCGCGATCATCGCTTTGGAAAAAAACGGCCTCCATCCCGACTCGGGTGATGTGCTAGTGACCGGCGCCAACGGCGGTGTCGGTAGTTTTGCCATCGCGATTCTGGCCAAGTTGGGCTATCGGGTCGTGGCCTCCACCGGGCGCATGGCTGAAAGCGCTTACCTTGAGCAACTAGGCGCGGCCGAAATCATCGACCGTGCCACGCTGTCTGAGCCGGGTCGGCCATTGGCCAAGGAACGCTGGGCTGCAGCGATTGATTCTGTGGGCAGCCACACCTTGGCCAACGTTTGCGCTGGCATTCGCTATCGTGGCACCGTCGCGGCCTGTGGTTTGGCTCAAGGCATGGAGTTCCCGGGGTCGGTGGCGCCGTTCATTCTTAGGGGCATTACATTGGCCGGCATCGACAGTGTTACCCGGCCACGTGCAGACCGTTTGGAAGCCTGGGCGCGTCTGGCGACGGATCTGGACCTGTCGATGTTGCCTCTGATCAGTCGGGAAATTGGTCTCAGCGAAGTCATCGCCATCGCGCCGCAGCTGATGGCCGGTAAAGTACGCGGCAGAGTGGTGGTTGACGTTAACCGTTGAGCTGAATCGACGGTGCGCTATGGCGTTGCCTCGCGCTCTCTGATGGCTGTCAAATAGTGAGCATTGGCGGCAATGTGCCCAACAATGACACGACTGCAACGGCGGCCATACCGAACAGGCATTCGAGGGCCACGCTGGCACGCAGAACGTTGAGCCGATTGGTTTTGCTATTAAGGATCAGTCGGTTGAACAGGGCCAGCAGCAGCATGCACAGCACCAGAGAGACCTTGATCAGCAGTATCAGCCCAAACCCGGAAAACGCAGGCTCAGGCCAAACGGCGCCACTTATCACTCGAACATTGATCAACCCAGTGATGATGATCGCCGCCACCAGACCGTAACCGATGCCGCTGAAACGTCGAAGCAGGCGCTGAGCGTTTCCGGCAGACGGTTGCGCCAGCAGCAATGACAGTAGCAATAGCCCGCCGAGCCACGCGCCGACGCAGCACAGGTGAATCAACTGATTGAGCATCAGCAGTTCGCCGCTGAGTCCGTCGAACATTGCGCCGTGCCCGACCGGGGCCAGTGTTGCCAGTAGCAATGCAGTCAGTACCAGCCGCAGATTGGGTGAAGAGCACCGTCGCCAACCCACACTGATCAGTAGGAGCGCGCAGAGGAGCAGATGCCAACGCCAGACCTGACCGAAAAATGTGTTGTTAAGCACTAGCCTCAAGGTCTGGGGGTCAAGACCGTCCTGCCAACTGCCGGCCATGTTGCCGGCCGTCAACACGAGCCACAGCACGCCGCTGGCAAACGCCACTGACGACAACGAACGCAGCAGCCCCGTGAGCTTCGCATCCACCGGGGCTGTTGCTGCTTTGATCAGCAACGGTCGGAATAGCCATGTCCTGAACAAACAGATTCCGAACAGTGACAGCACCACGGCAAAGTGCACAAATCGGCACAGGATCAGTGCGCTCGACATCGAATTACGGGCTTACCTTGAAGGAGTACGCACCCTCACTTTTATGAGTGTCGACGGACACTGCGTGCCATTCCACCTTGTATTCACCCTCAGCAATGGGGGTGGCGGGCGTAACAATCAAAACTTTTTTATCGACGGGATCGGTCGCGACGCTGTTCACGATCACCGTTTTGCCGCTGTTTGTGGTGAGGCTGACTTTGGTGAACTTGTCCTCGACACCTTCGGAAAAATTCAGGCGCAGATCCTTAGGGGCTGCGGTGGTGCTGTCGGCAGCGGGCTCTTCACTTTGCAGATGAGCGTGGGCAAAGACGAAGGTGGCACTGGCGACGGAGATAAGCAGGGCGAACGATGTCAGGACTTTCTTGAAAAGCGGGGCAGACATTCAAAATACCTTTTTCAGAGGGCTGGATCGTTAAGCGATGCTTTCTAATAAACCAGAAACGGGCGGCCGATTCCAGACAAGAAATCCGCGCAGGCGTCGTCACAGCCTCAGGGGATAGCGCTAGGCTGCCAGCCGAGCCCGGATCAATTGCGCCATCGTCTTCAGCTCATCGAACGGGCTATGCCCGATCAGCATGAATGCATGCGTTGAATCGGACCAGAACACGACGTTCATGCCCAAGCGTTTTTCGGTGGCTGGCATCATTTCACCGCTGATGGAGCGGGTGATGCACAGCGCCATGGGGCCTAGGTTCGGATCAAGGTAGGTGATCTGGGCGATAGGTACCTCGTCGTACTCGAGGATCTGCGCGAGCTTGAGTTCCAGCCCAGGCAGCGCCACTAAAGATGAGTCCAGAGACAAGCCGAGCTGCGCGCTCACTGCTGCAAGCTGTTTACTCTGCAAGACAGGGTCGTCTGTCAGGTTTTCCAGCGTCTGTGGGGTATACAGCGCCATGTACTGGGCCACGAGTGCACGCCAGCCGTGGGTTGGCGTCCGCCAGTCAAGGAACAGCCGGTCAGCCACCACGCCGGCAATCATGAAGCCGGCTGCAGCGGCAAAAAAACTACGGCGGCTCAACTGCAAACGTGGCGTAGAAGCCGGATACGGCAATGCAGCTAGCATGGCCTGCAGCTCCTGAGTTGGCGCTTTGGTCAGCACACTGTCAAAGGCGCTTTGAAAGGGCAGGTCGCTACGGCACAGGTAGTCGAAGCGTTCAGCAAGGGTCTCGTCTGCGCGAATCGCGGCTTCAATACGAGCGTGCTCATCGGCTTCCAGTCGTCCATCGAGGTAGGCCACCAACATCTCATCGGAAGGCGTGCGCTGCGGATTGTGGTCATTCATCGCCTGTCTCCTGTCTCCTGTCGATGCGCTGGATGCGGCGTGGGGGAGGGCTGTCTCGGCCAGTTTCAGGCGCGCAGCGGCCAAACGACTCATGACAGTACCGATGGGTACGTTAAGAATTTCGGCCACTTCGCGATAGGACAGTCCTTCGACATACGCCAGAAACACCGTCTCGCGCTGGGCTTCAGGCAAGGCGTTGACCCTTTTGATGACTTGACCGGCAAGGACATGGTTTTGCGCTAGGTCTTCGCCATCGAACGACAAGGTGCTTTCGGCATCGACGAAGCCTTGGCCCTGACGTACACGCTGTGCACGAACTTCGTTAAGCCATATCGAATGCATGATCGACAACAGCCAGCGATCAATACGCGTGCCGGGCACAAATTGCTCGGCACGCTCCAGTGCCCGGACACAGGTCGCCTGCACCAGGTCATCGGCTACATGCCTCTGACGGGACAGCACCCAGCCATAGCGCCACAAACGCGCCAAGTACTGGCCAAGTTCGGTCCTGATCTCAATGTCGCTTGCTATGACGGCCTCCGAAACGCCCCGGGCAGTGATAACCCAAATCGAACCGGGCCAAAAAAGCCCGCTGCCAGTCACGACCCTGAGGAGTGATTGATTGCGTGGGCCAAATCACGATATTCCTCGCACGTCGTACTGCACAGCGTTTTGATCGTTGCCAGTTGCTCCTTCGCAAGGTCGAGTTGGCCCTTGATGACATAGGCTTCGCCCAGGTATTCGCGTACTTGCGCGTAGTTAGGGTCTAGCTGCACTGACTTCAGGTAATAACCGATGCCTTCGTCGGTGCGCCCCAATTTGCGCGTGGCATAGCCGCGATAGTTGAGGGATTTAGCGGTGTTTGGCTCTTTGAGCGTATCGAGCAGTGACAGCGCCTCTTCGTAACGACCGGCCTTGGCCAGGCGGTAAGCGTAGTCAGTGCGGTCGGCGTCAGGCGTAAGGCTGCTCTGCTGGCTGACGCAGGCCCTGCTTTTCTTATCAAAGACCTGCCCTTTTTGGCAGTTCGGCTTGGAGGGTGCCGAGCTACCTCCGCCTCCGCCTGAAGCCTGCGCCTGACTGCTCAACAGCGCGGCCGTCAGGCAACCGGCAAGAAACCATACGGAGTGATGGCGAGCAGGGGGTGTGGCTCTGCAGATATTCATCATCGTTGCTCCTGATAACAATGCACTGGAAGAAGACAGTGGTAATCAGAGAACACGTGTGCGGGTGAATTTATTCATTGGTTGTACAGGTTTTATCGCCCGGCCGGCAGCATGCGGCGTAGCGTCGAATCTTTCAGCAGGTAGTGATGCCCGAGGGCGATGCAGGCATGCAGTCCGGACAGGATGATGATTGCCCATGCCACAGTCTCATGCAGGTTGCCCAGCGTGCCGCGCAGTTCATGATCGATGATAAAGGGGGCCGGTACCGAGAACAGGCCAAAGAAGGTGAACGGCTCGCCTTGTGCCCAACGAAAACCAAACCCCAGTACCACCTGCGCCAGCAGCAACGCATAAAGGCCCAGATGCGCCAGCTTTGCCAGCAGATGAGTCACCCTGGATGTAATCACTGGCAACCGATTGCCACCCAACAAGCGCCATGCAATACGCGCAACGATCAGCGCCGCCAGCGCAATCCCCAACGAGATGTGTACCGATTGCAGGCCTTTACGCAGGGCCGTACCTTTTTCAAGGCTGTCCCAGATCTGTGCGCTGGCGAATAAAAAAATTACCAGTGCCACCGTTAGCCAATGGAAAGTACGGGTCAGTCGGTCGTAGCGTTCAGCATTCGAAGCGGTAGGCATGGTCAACCCTCTGTAGTGATATGTCAGTTAGTCCTCAATGTTGAGGACTAACTTGTAAAAGCGCTAGGTGGTTTTTTTATAAGTAGAGCGCCTGTGCCAGAAATAGGAGTACCACACTAATAACGACTGTGTATTCCACGGCTATAATTTTTTTGCTTAGACCAGCAAAGTCCATGAATTTATTATGCAGCCGTGAGGTAGACCTATGAACATCGGGATGATCGGAGCCGCGGCCGTTGGTGAAACACTGGCCGCAGAATTTATTCAAGCAGGGCATGACGTGGTGCTCAGTAACCGCCGAGGTCCTGGGAGTCTGGCGTCATTGATTCATAAATTGGGGCCCAAGGCAAAAGCGGGCACCCTGGATCAGGCCGCTGCCTGCCCAATCGTCGTGTTGGCGATTCCCTGGTTCAATGTCGCAAATGCCTTACAGGCGTTGCCGAAGTGGGAAGGGCGCATTCTGATTGATGCGACCAATATTTTTCTCAACTACTTCCCTGATTTCAGAGTTGCGGACCTGGGTGAAGACAGTGGCAGTGAAATCGTCGCCGGTCTCGCGCCCGACGCTAAAGTGGTCAAGGCGTTCAATACCTTACCCATTGCTGGATTTTTCTTCGATGTACCCAGTGGCTACAAGCGTGTGGCGTTCCTGGCCGGCGATGATGCCAAGGCCAAGACGTTGGTCGCCGGGCTGATCGAATCCATAGGGTTGGCGCCTATGGACCTGGGTGCGCTCAACGGTGGCGGCCGACTGATGCAGCTGGGGAGCGTCTTCAATGGGGTAGAGTTGTTGAAGGCCGATGGTCGATAACCCAGGTGTGCACACGGCCCGCGATTCGAAGCGCTGTGCAACTATAAAATTGCCTTTTCCTTCAATTGGTTAGCGGCAGACATTGTGGTGTAGAGTGGCATTTTTAAATCACTCAGACAGGTTGTCCATGTCGCTGCCAGAGGTACAGAATCCGTTGGCGCTTTACCTGGCGCGGCTGGCGCCGTCGAGCCAGTTGACGATGAAATATGTACTGCAGGACGCAGCGGATCGTCTGGGCTTCGTCGAGGTGGACATCCACGAGGTGCCCTGGCATCAATTGCAGCCCGGCCATGTCATCGCGCTGGTCGCTGCGCTTCGCGAAGATGGCTATGCGCCTAACACGTCATCGTTGTACGTGAATGCCATTCGCGGCGTGACCAACGAAGCTTGGCGGCAAAGCCTGATCAGCCATGAGCATCTGCTGAAGATGCGCTCGGTCAAACCCACTGCGGGGTCGCGCCTTACCAAGGGTAAAAATATTCGGCGAACGCTGGTTCGGGAGTTGATGGACGTTTGTGCGGCCGACCCACGGCCACAAGGACGACGCGATGCGGCGATCATCGCGATTCTGTATGGATCAGGGATGCGCAAATCCGAGTCAGTGAACCTGAACCTCGCACAGATCGACTTCGCCGAGCGCAGCTTGCAGGTTACGGGCAAGGGCAACAAACAGCTGATCAAGTACGCGCCGTCCTGGGCGTTTACGGTCCTCAACGACTGGCTGGAACTGCGGCGGTCCTGCCTGCCCGAAGGTCAGAGCGACGATACATTTTTGTTCAATCGTATCCGCCGGGGCAGCCACATCACCCGCGAGCGGATTACCAAGCACGCGATCTACTTCATTGCCAAGCAGCGCGGTCGGCAGATCGGCATGGACATCATGCCTCATGATTTTCGTCGTTCATTCATCACTCGGGTGATCGAAGAGCACGATTTATCCATTGCGCAAAAACTGGCGCACCACACCAACATCTCGACCACCGCCAGCTATGACATGCGTGGCGACAACGAGCGGCGTCGGGCGATTGATCAGTTTGATCTTTAAGGTGGCCAGTGTGTCAGCCTCTACGCAGGCGTGTCTGGGGGTAGTGGCATCGGCCAATTCCTGCCATTCGTAACCGGCGATAGCCATTCAAATGGGACGGTCGGACGCGATTACGGAACCAGTGGCCATTCGGCCAGCGGCCGATAGTGGCCTTTATGCGACTCGAATAGAGTGAAGTGTCTGGCACTCAGGTGAAAGTTCGGTGGAGTATTGGACTCAGGGATAGGGGCTCGATAGTCCCGCATCAAGGTCAAGTGAGGGCGAAACTCCCGAGGGGCGACCACAAACCCAAGCGGTAGCAGCGCCTGTTGCAAGGCGTAGATCAATTGACGCAAAACCAGTGGCGTCTGCGCTGGAGCGAGTAACAAAACGCCGGCTCGATGCCATACATCCAGGCGGTCGAGAGGTATGGTCAAACTCCCGCCTGGCGTTCGAACACTTGTGGCGGCAGCGCAGATGCCCGGAATCTGCGTCACGGCGACAGATCCCAGAAACATCAGGGTCAAATGAAAGTTTTCCGCTGGCACTGGGCGCCCGCTACTTAGCTCAAGAGCGCTCCGCCATTGGGCTATGGCCCGACGTTGTGCCTCTGCGCAGGGCAGGGCGAAAAATAAACGCTTGAGCAGTTCGCCTTGCTCCCGAGCTCTATACGTCATTCCTTGGCCCTCCACGTTGGGCTGAACGCAGCGATTTTATGCCTTCTTAGCGTTCTATGGTTGTCAGCATCGACACCATGCCCCGGGCTGCGTCAATAAGATCCTCGGAGGCGCCATTAACCTGGCAAGCAACGATCAATCCCTCACCGATCAAGAAAAGCTGCCTCACTGCGATGCACGGCTGCTTGAGTTTTGCATTCGTACAGACTTCTCCCAAATAGGCGAGAACCTGTTGCTTGTGCATCTTTGCCAAGAGGTGAGGTTGATCAGTGTGGCCACTGTATTCAGCAGACGCATTAATGAATGCGCAACCATGGAAGTCCGATTCTTGAGCCCATGAGGCAATGAAGTCGAGGTATGCCAACGGGCGCTGCGGACAGGAAGCAGCTTCCACCACACTTCTCATTTTTGTCATGAGCTCTGTGTCTCGACGGTGTAAAGCAGCTTCGATCAGATGCTCTTTGCTAGGAAAGTGACGATAGAGCGTTTTCTTGGTAACCCCTGCTACCTGGCTTAGCTGCTCCACCCCGGAGGCGTGATAACCCTGGCGGTAGAACAATCGAAGAGCTGACTCGCTGATATTGTCGGATGTACTCATTTCCATGGGCCTCTTTCTGGAGTTCAAGTCGAGTGCTCCACCATCGCCCTCATTGCGTTTCAGCCTCATGTCCTTCATCGGAGCTGTCATTGCAATCGGTGCAACCGGTTGGCTCAGCCTCATGTCAGGGGCACCCTGGATCATGGCGTCCTTTGGCGCGAGTTGTGTGCTTGCCTTTGGGTTGCCTGAATCTCCGCTAGCCCAGCCTCGTAATATAATTGGAGGGCACATTGTTTCGACAATAGTTGGGCTCCTGGTTTTACATACACTGGGAAATTCGTGGTGGGCGGGGGCACTTGCCGTTGGATTAGCGCTTGTCGCCATGCAACAAACACGAACCCTCCATGCTCCCGCAGGCGCTAACCCGCTGGTGGTGTTAGCCATCAGTGCGCCTGTTAGTTTTCTAGTCACGCCAGTAGTGGCAGGTTCAATAGTGGTCGTCGCGGTTGCGTGGTGTCTGAACAATGCGCGCAGTCGTAATAGCTATCCGAAATACTGGTTATAAAATGGTTTATCCAGCAGCATCTTTAAAGCGCAGGCTTCACAACCCATGTCTGCAACGCGTCAGTTGCGGGTCGATAGCAAGCTACCTTTCTCCTGTCCGAATTGACCATAACCCCGTTTGTGGCTGAGGCACTTATAGTTTTTTCCTGCACGCGGGGAGGCTCTTGGATTAATGTCATTGCGATGCGGTAAGCAGGAGAGATAGCATAGCTGTGTAAAGCCGCTTGATGGCCTATTGCCGTTGGTTATTATGTGCGCGCCGATATGGGCAGCGAAGCTGAACCCGCCCTTGCATGGGTATTTGCATTTGGGCTCCTCCTCTTACTTCCCATGACAGGAATCTCGATGCTGGCGTACAACAAAAAAAAGTTTCTAATAGCCGATGATTTCTCCGATTTTCGCAGTTCGGTCAGGTCCATGCTGCGCGAACTGGGCGTTGTGGAAGTAGATACCGCCGATACGGGGGAGCAGGTGCTACTCATGTGCGCGCAAAAGCGCTACGACTTTATTCTGCATGATTTCAATTTTGGTGACGGTAAGAAAAATGGTCAGCAGGTGCTTGAAGACCTGATGACCGACAAATTGATCAGCCATGAAAGTGTTTTCGTCATGGTCACCGCCGAGAACAGCCAGGCCATGGTGATGAGCGCCCTTGAATGGGAGCCGGATGCCTATCTGACCAAACCGTTCAACCGCGCCGGTCTGGCCCAGCGTCTTGAAAAGCTTGACCAGCGTAAGACGTTGCTCAAACCGATTCTCCAGGCGCTTGATCGCGGCAAGCCTGCTGAAGTATTGGCGGCCTGTGCCAGCCTCACGGAGCAGGACATTCGCTTTGCTCCCCTCTGCCAACGCTACAAAGCCGATGCCTTGCGCGATCTGAATCAGCACGAGGCGCTGGAAAGCTTTCTCAAGGCGATTCTGGCCGACCGTGCTACGCCGTGGGCTTACGCGGGGCTGGGTAAATTATTATTCAAGCGCGGCAAGGTCAGCGAGGCGCAGGCGATTTACGAGGCGGCAATAGTTGCCTTCCCTATGATCCCGACGCTCTACGATGGTCTGGCCGATGTGTTAGTTACCCGTGGTGACGCCCGGCGCGCCCAAAGTGTGCTTGAGAGCGCGGTGCGGTTGTCGCCATTGGCTGTGCGTCGGCAAAGATTGCTGGGCAAGCTGGCGCTGGGTAACGAAGATTTTGAAAGTGCCTCCAGGGCTTATCGCCATGCAGTGTCCCAAGGGCAGTATTCTCGCTTCAAGGATCCGGAGAGCAACCTCGGACTGGCACAAGCACTGATCAGCAAGAATGGTGATTCGGGGCTGGATGCTCGAGCCCGGGTGGAAATCAATCAGACGTTGGGCGACGTTGCGAAAGAGTACGGTAACGATCAGGGGCTGCAATTGCGCACTCGCTTGATGAAAGCAACCAGCCTGCAGTCTTCGGATCCTGACGCTGCGGCGAAACTGACCGCGCAGGCGCTGGCGATTCTTCAAGGCATGGATCACTTTCTCAGTGCCGACGCGACGCTAGCGGTTGCCGGCCAGCTCCAGAAATTAGGGCACGAGGACGCTGGAGCAGGGATATTGAAAAGCTGCGCAGAAATCTACGGAGATGACCCAGTGGTCATGCAGGGTATCTCCCTCCTGACCGATGACCCGGCGATCCTCGGTGCGGGCAAGGCCGCAAGCGATCTCAACCTTCAGGGTGTACGCAGTTACAAAACCGGTAATCTCCCCGAAGCGCAGGACTTTTTCCGGCGTGCGCTGGCGTTGCAATCGAAGAACATCAGCATCGCGCTGAACATGGCGCAGTCCTTGTTACCCGCGAAGGGCGTGACGCCAGAGGCTACCCAGCTTGAAGAGTGTCGAGTGTGCCTGAAAATGATCGGCATGATGCCTGATACTGATCCACGTTATGACCGTTACCAGAAACTGCAGAGCAGGGCGTTTGGCGCATGAGTGATAACGATGAGTGCCTCGACTTCTCCATGGTGATTGCCTCCATCGTGCATGACATGAAGAACTCCCTGGGGACGTTAATGCACGCCCACAGTCAGTGGCTGATGCGAATGCCCGAAGCGCAGCAAGGCACCCCTGAACATGGGGCCATCGAATACGAATTTGCCCACCTTAACGGGATGCTGGTGCAGCTGCTTGGGTTGTATAAGCTGGGCGTCAATCAGCTGCCGCTGCGCCCCGACTATCATGAACTCGATGATTTTATCGAAGCTCAACTGGCATGCCATCAGGACGTCTTGCACAGTCATGGCATTGTTGCGAGCTACGAGATCGTGGGCTCTAGTGTGCTTGGCTTCTTCGACCGCGAGCTGATCGGCTCGGTAGTGGCGAACATCATCATCAATGCCATCCGTTATGCGCGCCACGCTGTGTTTATCAGTGCTCACGAGGAGGGAAACCAGCTCGTGCTGACGATAAATGACGACGGCCCAGGGTATCCAGCGCAGATGATTGAGCGTCAGTCAAACTATGTGCAGGGTATCAATCAAAGCAGCGGCAGCACGGGCCTGGGCCTCTATTTCGCTGCGCACATCGCCAAGCGGCACGAGCGCAATGGCGTGCATGGGCATATCGAGCTGGCCAACGGTGGCAAGTTGGGGGGCGGTAAGTTCATTATTTATCTTCCTTGAAGGCTGCGGGCTGTTTATTGCCGCCTGTGGAATATGAATGATCACTGTCAGTCGTGGATTCGCTAGACCAAACCCAAGCATCAATACTTGCCTCTTCCGTAGAACAATCACGTACCTGCGAAGGCTTTATGCCAAGTGCTGAACATCACTATTGAGCGACTGTTCAATTTCACTTATGTTGGCCTCTCCGAATCTTGCCGCCGCTTCTTGCCGACCGCTCTATTCATCATGAGAGGCTCCACAGCATGCGTTTTTCCCCTTTTGTTGAACGAATCGCCGGGCATGGCGTTGCCGCCTGGGATATTCACCATGCAGCTTTTGATGCCGAGCGTGATGGCGAGGACGTGATCATTCTGAGTGTTGGCGACCCGGACTTTCCGACGCCGCACTTCATTACGGATGCGGCCGTTCAGGCATTAAGAAGCGGCGACACCCACTACACCGATGTCGCCGGTCGACCTTCCTTGCGTCAGGCCATCGCTGCGCGCTACACCGAGCGTTTGGGACGGCCGGTGCAGGCTGACAATGTGATCACGGTGGCCGGCGCACAGAATGCGCTGTTCGTGACCTCGCTGTGTCTGTTGCAGGCGGGCGATGAAGTGATCGTGCTGGACCCGATGTACGTGACCTACGAAGCGATGCTCAAAGCATCCGGCGCTACCCTGGTGCGCGTGACCTGTGAAGCCGACGGCGGTTTCCGTCCGGATCTCGAGCGTTTGGCAGCGGCCGTTACGCCGCGTACCCGCGCCATCTTTGTGTCCAACCCGAACAACCCCACCGGCGTCATGCTCAGCGCCCAAGAGCTGCAAGCCATTGCCGACCTGGCGATTGCCCACGATCTTTGGGTGGTGGTGGATGAGGTTTATGAAAGCCTCTGCTACGAGCGCGAACATGTCAGCCTGGCGAGCTTGCCAGGCATGCAACGTCGCTGCGTGATTATCTGCAGTCTGTCCAAATCACATGCCATGACCGGTTGGCGCATTGGCTGGATCATCGCTGAGCCGACCCTGATCGGTCACGCGGAAACCCTGATGCTGAGCATGTTGTACGGCCTACCAGGCTTTGTCATGGAAGCGGCCCTTGCCGGCGTGCTGGCCCATGACGAAGTCACGAATGGCATGCGCGAAATCTATCGGCGCCGACGTGATCTGGTGGTGGATGCCCTGAGCAATTGCCCTGGCATCAGCGTGCTCAAGCCTGACGCCGGTATGTTCGTGCTCGTGGATGTGCGGGCTACCGGTCTCAGTTCGCTGGATTTTGCCTGGCGTCTGTTTCGCGAGGCCAAGGTGTCGGTTCTCGACGCGGCGGCGTTTGGTGAGCCGGCCCAAGGCTTTGTCAGGCTGTCGTTCACCCTCAGCGAAGAACGCCTGGCCGAGGCCTGCCTGCGGATCAAGGATTTCGTGGGGAAAAGATTGATGGATCGATCCCTGTCATCTACCAGTATTTGCTGTTGAGCAGATACTGGGTGCGAGGCTGATCGCTATTAGCAGCACGTTGATGTGCTGGGCTTACGGAAAAGGTTACACGTTGTGCTCGGGGCTGAACGCGCCGAGCCGTAGACCGATGACCCAGCGCCGGCAGATTTCCAGACCGCGATCGGCACCAAACGTGCTGGGGTTCAGGCACCATTCCAGCCACAAACCGTCGAGGATCGCGGACAGGCCGATGGCGGCAAGAGAGGCATCGCTGATCTGGAAATTTTCTTCTGCCGCCAACTCGCTGAGGAGCTGTTCGACTAAATCGCGATACGCACCGTAGCCTTTCTCATGGGCGTTGCTGACGTGAGGGGAATGACGGATCAGGCTCCAGAACACCACCCATGCGCTGAGCAAACCCGGGTCCAGAATACGGGGCGAAAATGAGCCAACCAGGAAGGCATCCAGCCGCTCGGCAGCGGAGTCGGCTTGGTCCATTTCCAGTAGCAGTGCGTTGGTCAAGCCCAGCGAGAGTTTTTGATAGGCGTCGGCAATCAGCATGTCGATGCTGCCGAAGTGATGGTTGAGCAGGCCGACGGAAACCCCGGCTTCTTTGGCGATACGGCGTACGGAAATGCCTGCATGGCCTTCTTCAGCAAGGCATTTGAGCGTGGCAGCGATCAGCAGGTCGCGACGCTCATCAGGTTCGGCGCGGCGAAATTTACGGCCATCGAGTTCCACAGCGACTCCTGTAGGCTGGACACAAGCTGTGAGATTAATTGTACGTACGTTCAATTGCCACTCGCATTTAGGGTAGACCAACCCAGCGAGGACTTATGAGACGGTATCATCCCGTCGCGACTCTCCAGGACGACAGTGGATACCGCTCTTTCAAAGAGGCAATCAGTCGCTGTGCAGCGCTGGCGTCAAGCATTGTTACATCAATGGATAATGTCTATCACATGATCGGGGTTAAATAGTGGCCCTCAAAGATGTTAAAAGTTCGCGTACATGGGGGAGCACCCCAGAGCAACAAGATAAAAATAGGGCTAAAAAGCCTGTTATCACCGGAAGTGCAAGCCCGGACTTACTGTTTTAACTTACCTGCCATTGCTCAATCCACCGCTTTATCCTTCGCCTGAACTCAGGGGGATTTCCTGTTGCTCAGGTATTCGATGGCGGTGGTCTTATTGAATCAGGGGATAATTAATGATGTCTGTGAAGTGGAATCTCGTGGCCCTTGCGGTCTCGCTTGGGGGCAGTCAGTTGGTATCGGCCGCGCCAGTTGGGGACCAGGCTGATGCCAAGGGATTTGTTGAAGACAGCAGCCTCAATGTCCACCTCAAAAACTACTACTTCGAGCGCGATGTCAAAGACGGTGGCCCAACCAATGAGGACTGGACCCAAGGTGTACTGGGTTACTACAGTTCGGGATTTACTCAGGGGACCGTGGGTTTTGGGGTAGAAGCATATGGTAATTGGGCCATCAACCTTGATGGTTCGGCGGACTCTTCTGGCACGGGTAACTTGCCGGTGCGTCACGATGGTTCGCTCGCCGATGAATATGGCACTGCGGGAGGCGCACTAAAAATCCGGATTTCCAAGACCGAATTACTGTGGGGCAACCTGCAACCGTTGGCACCGGTTTTTGCTGCGGGAGGCTCACGACTGTTTCCGCAGACGGCCACCGGTTTCAACCTGCTGAGCAGCGAAATTGCCGGTCTTGATCTGGACGTCGGGCACTTCACGGGCGGTAATGGTCCGGTCACTACCAACAACAGCCATGAACTGTTTGCCGCCTACGCCAACGTCACTGCCAACAGCATTGATTATGTCGGTGGCAAATACGCTGTCTCGGACAGCCTGACCTTTAGTCTGTACGGCTCGGAACTCGAAGACATCTGGCATCAGTACTACGGGAACGCTAACTACACGTTGCCGATCTCTGAACGACAGTCGGTGAACTTCGATTTCAACATCTATCGCACCAATGACGAAGGACAGGCCAAAGCTGGCGCCATCGACAACACCACCTGGTCGCTGGCAGCGGCTTACTCGTTCCTGAGTGCTCATACCGTTACGCTCGCCTTTCAGAAAGTGCAGGGCGATACCCCGTTCGACTATGTTTCGTTCGGTAAAAACGGTCCTGGCGATACCTCTGACTCGATCAATTTGGCCAACTCGATTCAGTATTCGGACTTTAACGGTCCGGGTGAAAGATCCTGGCAGGCGCGCTATGACCTGAACATGCTGACCTACGGAGTTCCGGGCCTGAGCTTCATGGTTCGTTATGCCAACGGCGATGACATCAACGGCACCCACATGGCCGCTAACAGTCCTTACCGTCTCTACGGTTATGGTGAAGACGGCAAGCACCATGAAACCAACCTTGAAGCCAAATACGTCGTCCAGACCGGTCCGGCCAAAAACCTGTCCCTACGTTTGCGTCAGGCCTGGCATCGCGCTAATGCCGATCAGGCCGAGGGTAATGTCGACGAGTTACGTTTGATCGCTGATTACCCGATTTCGATTTTCTAAACCGTCAGTTCCGACAGTGAGGCCCGACGACGCGATAAGCCGAGTCGGGAAGCTTCTCGACTTACTAGTTGTGGGCTTATCAGGAGGCAACGATTTGCCGGTGACGGCAAATCGCTGCCTGTTCGGCAGTAGATTTTCTGCCTCGCCAGAATTTTAACCCCTGAAGCGGCTGCGTTCAGAGGGGATATGCTATCTGGCACGTGCCTTGCTGCATTTCTTCTCCAGATGCATTCAAAAAATGCGCCACTTAACTGGAGTCGTTGAAATGAGCACTATCAATGGTCTGGGCAAGCATGACCTTACAATCCCGGTACCTCGCCCTGTACCGACCACGTCAGACTCAGACAGCTTTCTGAGCCTTATGGACCCAACTGCTCAAACGAGCACTGCCGGTAGCAGCACCGCATCGTCCAGTTCGAGTGCCTCTAGCCAGCAGCAAGATGAAGATCGCCAAGAAGCCTTCGCGAAAATGATGGTCAGTCTGCAAAACTCTAACTCGCTAGTGGCAGCGCCTACGACGTCTGACAGCAGCAGCGACGGCAGCGTTGGGCAGGTGGGTAATAGCTCGCTGAGCGCTTTAACCGATACGGCCTCAACGTCGTCGGGTAAAAGTGCGACAGATGAGTTCAAGGACTACATGGCCCTGACGCCTGCACAGAAAATGCGTTACAGCACCCTGAAAAGCATGGGGCTCACCGAGGCTGACCTTAAGGCCCTGCCGCCTGCTGATAAGGCCAAGGTAGAGGCCAAAATAGCTGACGTGATCAAAAAACAGACTGAAATGCAGGCCAGCGCAAGTTCCGGCACAGACGCCAATTCGAGCTCAAGCTCTAGCACTGGCGATAAGGGACAGTCGTTGGTGAATGCCGCGCTCCTGAATATGACCGAGTCCCTCAGTCAGGAAAAATCCAAGCTTAATCCGTCCTCAGTCTGACTCAAGGTACTAACGCTCTGCGCCTGCGATACTTCAGGCGCGAGTCTACTTGTCTATACCCTCTCGACACGCCAAGCTTGTAACTACCTTCCATCAGGAACCTTGCTCCGCATGCCTGTTGCCCGCCGTTTTGCCTCTTTTTTCGACCAAGCACGACGTGCCCTGGAGCTGGTATGGAGTACGTCCAGGGACTTGTTCCTGGGCCTTGTGGTAGCAACACTGGCGGCGGGCGTTCTTCCCGCGCTGGCCGCATGGCTGGGGCAACGGATTGTCGACGCCGTGGTTACTGCCATGCAGCTCCATGCGGACCTCGGCAGCGCGCCGTTGTGGCCTGTATTGCGTTACGTGTTGTTTGAAGCTGGGGTACTCGCGATGCTGGCGGGTGCTCAGCGCGCACTCTCTGTTCAGCAGTCGCTGTTGAGAGTGCAGCTGGGGCAAAGGGTCAATATGTTGATCCTGGAAAAGGCGCAGACGCTGTCGCTTATCCAGTTCGAGAATTCGGAGTTTTACGACAAACTCGTTCGCGTGCGCCGCGAGGCTTCCACGCGACCGCTGGCATTGGTGACCAAGTCGCTTGGCCTGATTCAAAACCTGATCTCGCTCATCAGTTTTGCAGTATTGCTGGTGCATTTCTCGCCCTGGGCGTTGGTGATTCTGGTGCTCGGCGCACTGCCGGTGTTCTTCGCCGAAGCACACTTCTCCGGCGATGCGTTTCGCCTGTTCACCCGCCGTGCCCCCGAGAGCCGACAACAAGGCTACATCGAAGCACTGCTGTCTCAGGAAGCGCATATAAAAGAGGTTAAGTTGTTCGGCTTTGCGCCTCTTTTGCTGCAACGTTACAGGGACACGTTTGACCGGCTCTACGCTGAAGACCGCCGGCTGACCCTGCGTCGCGATGGCTGGGGGTTCCTCTTGGGACTGCTAGGCACCAGTGCGTTTTATCTGGCTTACGCCTGGGTGGTGGTCGATACCGTAAATGGCCGCATCAGCCTTGGGCAAATGACTATGTACCTTGTTTTGTTCAAACAGGGGCAGACGGCGGTCAGCAGCAGCCTCAGTGCCATCAGTGGTCTTTACGAAGATGGCCTGTACCTGTCCGATCTGTATGAGTACTTGGCGCAGCCGGTCACGGTTGAAACCGGAACCCTCACTCAAGGCGTCCTGCCGGGAGATGGTTTGCGCTTCGAGGGCGTCAGCTTTCGTTACCCGGATTCCAGCCATACCACGCTTGAGAACATCGACCTCCATCTTGCGCCGGGACGCAGCGTGGCGTTGGTGGGCGAAAACGGTTCGGGCAAGACGACATTGATCAAGTTGCTGACCCGCCTGTACCGGCCAGACTCGGGGCGCATCCTGCTTGACGGCAGTGATCTTCAAGCGTGGGAAGAGGACGCGCTGCGCAGACGTATCGGTGTGATTTTTCAGGACTACATTCGCTACCAATTCCCTGTGGGCGATAACCTTGGGGTGGGTGATATCGACGCGTTCAGCGATGAAAGTCGATGGCGCGAAGCGGCTGCCCAGGGAATGGCGGCGGAGTTCATCGAGCGTCTCGATCACGGCTATGCCACTCAGCTAGGTCGGTGGTTCGCTGGAGGGCAGGAACTGTCAGGGGGACAATGGCAAAAAATCGCGCTATCCCGAGCTTACATGCGCCGCAACGCAGACATCCTCATCCTCGACGAGCCCACGTCGGCCCTGGACGCGGCCGCGGAAGCGGCGGTGTTTGAACACTTTCGTGAACACGCCAAGGGCCGTATGACGTTGCTCATCTCTCATCGATTTTCCAGCGTGCGCAATGCAGATCACATCATCGTGCTGGATCAGGGCAGGGTGCTTGAGCGCGGCGATCACTTCAGCCTGGTCGCTGCGGGTGGGCGCTATGCACAATTGTTCGACTTGCAAGCGCGGGGCTATCGATAAGACGTCGCAACGTAACAGGGACATCTCGTCTTTCTGATTTTTATCAAGTCAGTTCCATTACACCCAGCTAGTCTGAATTCGAACTAATGTGGCTCGAAACGTCGCTGACGTGCGTCGGACGACCGTCTTCGTTTTTCGCTCAAGGGTAACCCAATGCACGCTATGGTTCTGAAGACGCTGGGTGCACCACTGGAATGGACCGAGCTTGCGGATCGGCAACCCGGCCATGGTCAGATACGGATCAAGGTAACGGCCTGTGGTGTATGCCGAACCGACCTGCATGTCGTAGACGGAGAGTTGCCCGACCCGCATCTGCCTATCATTCCGGGCCACGAAATCGTAGGGCGGATTGATGCCATTGGCCCCGGTGTTACCGGATTGTCGATGGGGGAGCGTGTCGGGGTGCCATGGCTGGGCCATACCTGTGGTGTCTGTCCTTATTGCATCGGCCACCACGAGAACCTGTGCGACCGTCCGCTATTTACCGGTTACACACTTGACGGTGGCTTTGCTACTTCGGTTATCGCCGAAGCTCACTATGTATTTCCGTTGGGCGAGGAGGGCAGCGATGAGTCGCTTGCACCTTTGCTGTGTGCGGGGTTGATCGGCTGGCGAGCGTTGGTGATGGGCGGGAAGGGCGAACGAGTGGGTCTGTATGGGTTCGGCGCCGCAGCACACATTCTGGCGCAGGTTGCCAAATGGCAGGGGCGGTCGGTCTATGCGTTCACGCGTCCGGGTGATACCGACACTCAGGACTTTGCCAGACAGTTGGGTGCTGCATGGGCCGGGGGGTCAGATCAACCGCCACCGGAGCCACTGGATTTGGCGATCATTTTTGCACCGGCGGGGGCGCTTGTGCCTCTTGCCCTCAAGGCTGTTCGCAAGGGTGGGCGAGTGGTCTGTGCAGGCATCCACATGAGCGACATTCCGAGTTTTCCTTATGCATTGCTATGGGGAGAGCGGGCGTTGCTGTCGGTCGCTAATTTGACCCGACGCGATGGTCTCGACTTTCTGCGGGAGGTGCCGAAAATCGGCATCGTCACCCGCACCCATCGCTATCCCTTGACCGACGCCAATCAGGCGCTTGCCGACCTTCGTGCGGGCAGGTTCGAGGGGGCCGCCGTGCTGGTGCCCTGACCTATGGTCAGCAACCGAAGTCGTCCATAACGACCTCTGATTTAAGTCAATGTGGCTCATTTCGTACCGTTCAATATTGGACTATGCACGAATTGTCGAGGTCGCAATGGCAAACTTTCAACGGCTATTGTTAATAGCCTCATCGCACATGCATCGCACGCCAGCATTTGAACGTGCGGTGGCCTTGGCAAAGGCCAGCAGCGCCACACTGCATATTGTTGCGTTTGATTACATCGAGACACTTGCCCTTGTCGGCGTGTTTAATCATGACGCGATGGCGACGTTGCGAGAAGGGTACATGCAACTGCATCGCCACTGGTTAGAGCAGGAGGCGGAATATGAGAGAAAAAACGGGCTTGAGGTGACGACTCAGTTGCTCTGGACGCACGACATCGTTGGCGAAGTTCAGGCGTACGCTGAAGCCATTCAGGCGGAAATGGTGATAAAGGATGCCCACAGGGAATCATTACTCAAACGCGTTTTTTTTACACCATTGGACTGGCAGCTTTTACGCGACTGCCATGCCCCCGTCCATCTGGTGATAGATTCAGCGAACCCGGTACCGCGCAAAATATTGGCGGCGGTCAATCTTTTTCGCTCCGCTGACGCCGACCTTCGGCTCAACAACACCCTTATCGAAACAGCGTCTCGGCTGGCAACACAGTGCGAGGGTGTTCTGCATCTTTTGTATGTCTACGATTGGTCAGCTATCTACGCTTCAGGCATCACGATGATGGGGGCGATGCCTATCGAAACAGATTTTGTTGAGGCACTCAGTGATGCACATCTGGAAGCATTCAACGACCTTGCCGAACACTATGGTGTGGCTAAGAAAAATGTGCACTTCCTGCCCGGTGCTCCACTCCCGACCATCAGAGCGTTCGCAGCGGATAACGCGTTTGATGTACTGGTCTTGGGAACACTGCCGCGCCACACTCTGGACAGGATTGTGGGCGATACCGCAGAGAGTATTCTCCAGCACACCCCTTGCAGTGTTCTGGTGGTCAAAGCGTCTGATTAGTCCGCTCAGATCAGGGGGGCATTCATTCTCGATCAGCCCTGCGACACCCGGAGACCAGCGAGTGCAAGGCTGGCAAATCAAGGATCTCCACGGCCCTGCCTGAAATGCGCACAATAGCCAGTTCACGAAGCCGCGCAATAGCCCTGCAGACAGTTTCCAATCGCAGGCCAAGGTAAGAACCGATGTCTTCCCGGGTCATTCTCAGGACGAACGCATTGGATGAGTAACCGCGCGCGGCCATCCGCTGTGACACGTTCAGCAAAAAAGCGCCAAGACGTTCGTCTGCATTGAGGTTGCCCATGAGCAAAAGCATTTCATGGTCACGGACTATTTCCCGGCTGAGCAGCCTGTTCAAATTGTGTTGGAGCGCAGGTAACTCCTGAGACAGCCGTTCCAGTTGCGCGAAATGGATGGGGCAAGCCTCACTGTCCTCTAGTGCGATTGCATTGCAAACCTGCCGGTCATTGCTGATGGCGTCTATGCCAAGCATTTCTCCAGCCATATGGAAACCGGTGAGCTGTTCACGACCATCCTCCGAAATAACGGTCGTCTTGAAGAATCCGTATCGGACTGCGTACAGCGAACGTAAAGGATCACCCGCGTGATAGAGCACCTCGCCTTTTTTGATTTTGACCCGTTGCGGAATGAGGGTGGACAGAAGATCGATTTCCGAGCTGTTCAACCCTGCAAACAAACAAAGCGCTCGGACACTGCAACCGGAACAACAGACAGCTTTTAGCTGTTGCGTAGGGATAAGCCTTACCGGGAGTGTCATGCCAAATACCCTCTATTTATCTCAGCGTAGGCAATTGACCATCTTCCTGAGAGCGCAGCGTATTAGTTATAGATGAGTGGCAGGCGAGGCAGTTGTCCGTCATTAGAATTTTTTGTTTTACCCTATTGATATTTCGGAAATAAACAAAATTTATTAACATGCAAACGAGTGTGTTGTTATATTTTTTGAATTCATATGAACTATTTTGGAGCTGTCGGCGTTTGGCTCATGGCAAACCATTTAGGTGGGTGCCTGTATGCCCGAGCAATTCCTGGGCAAAGGAAACGTCGGCGGCGCTGCGTCTTTATTGATAGATGTAAAAAGGTAGCGAACTGATTCATGGAGGCTGAAAGTAACCGTCAGTCGCTGGACACGTATGGGGAAGTGCGGGGAAGTTGATGGGCAGGGCATCCCGGATGAGCTGTTGGCGATCCGAAAGAAATCCGGATCGAATCTGAACGCCAAGTACCCGGTCTGCTGCCTGGCGTTCATCGCGTCGTAATCACATAGCGGCGAGGAAAATCTCTTCGATTTGCGCCTGTTCTGCAGGCCGAGGGTTAGTGAAGCCGCATGCGTCTTTCATGGCATTGGCTGCCAGTATTGGAATGTCATCTGCCTTGGCGCCCAATTCAGCCAAACCGCCCGGAATGCCGATGTCCGAAGACAATTTACGGATGGCGGCAATGGCCGCCGCAGCGCCTTGTTCGTGGTCAAGATGTTGGGTCTCAAGCCCCATCGCGCTGGCGACGTCCTTCAGGCGAGCCGGGCAAACGCTGGCGTTGAAGCTCTCGACATGAGGCAGCAATATCGCGTTGCAGACACCGTGCGGCAGGTCATAGAAGCCGCCCAGTTGGTGTGCCATGGCGTGCACGTAACCAAGGGAGGCGTTGTTGAACGCCATCCCGGCCAGAAACTGTGCGTAAGCCATGTTTTCCCGCGCCTGCATGTCGCTGCCGTTGGCGACCGCGTTGCGCAGATTGGCAGAGATTAATTCCACGGCCTTGAGCGCGCAGGCATCGGTGATTGGCGTGGCTGCGGTTGAAACGTAGGCTTCGATGGCGTGGGTCAAGGCGTCCATGCCGGTGGCGGCAGTAAGGCCTTTAGGCATGGCGGCCATCAATGAGGGATCATTAACCGACAGCAGTGGCGTCACGTTACGGTCGACGATGGCCATTTTCACGTGGCGGGTTTCGTCGGTGATGATGCAAAAGCGGGTCATCTCACTGGCCGTGCCCGCCGTGGTATTGATGGCAACCAGTGGCATTTGTGGTTTGGCAGACTGATCGACGCCTTCGTAGTCACTGATATGCCCGCCATTGGTGGCACACAAGGCGATGCCCTTGGCACAGTCATGGGGCGAGCCGCCGCCCAGGGAGATGATGAAGTCGGCGTTGCTGAGTTTGAGTTGCTCCAGACCTTTTTCGACGTTGCTCACGGTCGGATTTGGCTTGGCACCATCAAATACGGTCGCGTTGATGTCCTGCGCCGACAGCAGTTTGGCGACCTTGTCCGCGACCCCGGCTTTTGCCAGCCCGGCGTCGGTTACGATAAGTGCGTGACGAAACCCGTATTTGCGAATGGCGTCCATTGCCTCATCGAGACTGCCGATGCCCATCATGTTTACGGATGGAATGAAGAACGTGCTGCTCATGACTAACCCTCATTTTTATGGGTATTGGCCTGGACGGCCGGTGGTGCACTCATCAAGAGATGATTCATCGTAGGAGCGATGGGGTGACGACTAAATCGTCCTTTAGTCAGTGGGTCGGGGGTATTTGGTCGTAATGGCTCGATAGCGTCATCGCGAGGCATCACGCGTCTGAGTTGCCGGGGGAAAGTCTGAAGCCAACTGGCTTTCGGCCGTCAGGAGAGCGAGGTGAGGGCGCCGTGCTGGGTTTCGTAAGTGTCCCGTTCCTGCTACGAACCAGTGTCCTGAGTGGTTAGTTCAACGATGTAAACGGCGATATACTGACGGCCCAGCCGCCTCCTTTGCTCTGGCACCTTCCGATGTTGTGACCCTGCAGCATTCTCGCGGTTTACGCCCAGGCTACAGTGACTCAACCTGAGCCAGGCATGACAAAACTGCGCCAAAAGAACAGGTAGGAGGTTGTCAAATGACTCATTATCCCTCTCTGCAAACCACGTTGCTTGACAGGAGTGCTGCCGGTCAAAGCCTGGTGGGGCCACTGCTGAAATACCGTCGACGACCCGATGTCATCGTCCTGGCCTTGCCCCGTGGAGGGGTTCCGGTCGCGTATGAAGTCGCCACAGCCCTGGAGGTCCGTCTGGATCTGCTGCTGGTCCGCAAGCTCGGCGTTCCGTTCCATGAGGAGTTGGCTATGGGCGCCATTGCCAGCGGCGAGATACAGATAATGAACGAGGACGTGGTTCGGGCTAATCATATTGATCAACGCACGGTGGAGGCCGTGGCCGCACGGGAAACAGTGGAGCTGCTGCGTCGCGAGCGCGTTTACCGCGGAACGCGGCCAGCCGTTGACCTGCAGGATCAGGTGGTGATTCTGGTTGATGACGGGCTGGCCACAGGGGCGTCCATGAGAGCGGCGATACACGCTGTGCGCCTGCAAAAACCCTCACGCATCATCGTTGCGGTACCGGTGGCGTCGTTTGATACCGTAGAGACACTGCGCCGCGAAGTGGATGAGGTCGTTTGCCCGATGGAGCCCGAGTGGCTGCTCTCAATTGGTAATTGGTACGTAGACTTTTCCCAGACCTCGGACGAGGAGGTCATCAACCTGTTGCAACGGACCTGGCGCCGCGAATCCCTACCGGAGCACTGACCCCACATCCGTCACGTGCTGGCAAGTAATGAGCCTATTTGCGAGCAACCGTCAGCGACGGCCCGGGCTCTGCTGGCTTGAGGGACAAGAGCGCAGGAAACTCTTCAGGCGTCAGTGTTTCTTTTTCCAGCAGGAGTTTGGCGCCGGCATCCAGATCAGCCCGGCGCCCCTCAAGCAACGCCTTGGCGCGACGGTAGGCTTCATCGAGCAAAGCCCTGATGCCGAGGTCTATTTCCCGTGCGGTTTGCTCCGAGTAGTCCTTCTGACCTAAACCCGGCATGTGGTCGCCCAGGTAAGTGGGATTTTGCTGCTCCAGTACTGACTGGCCGAGTTCCGTGCTCATGCCGAAGCGGGTAATCAGTTGTCGCGCAATATCGGTGGCCTTTGTCAGGTCGTCCGCAGCGCCCGTGGAGATCTGGCCATAGGCGATGTACTCGGCGGCCCGACCGGCCATTAACACCACGATGCGATCCTTGAGCGTCTGGCAACTGATCAGGAAGTGATCCTCGGTCGGACGTTGCAGGGTATAGCCCAGTGAGCCGATCGAGCGGGGAATGATCGAGACCTTGTGCACTGGGTCCATTCCCGGCAAGGTTCCGGCGGCCAAGGCGTGGCCCATTTCGTGGTAGGCGACCACTAGGCGTTCTGCGGGTTGCAGCAGGCTGCTCTTGCGCTCCACACCCGCGACGATACGCTCCACCGCCGCCGTAAAGTCATCGAGACTGACCGCTTGGGCGCCGCGACGGGTCGCCACTATCGCAGCCTCGTTGATCAGGTTCGCCAGATCCGCGCCGGTGAAGCCTGTGGTGATTTCGGCAATGCGTTCGCAGTCGGCGCTGGGCTCAACGATGATGCTCTTGATATGCACCTTGAGAATCGCGACCCGACCCCGGCGGTCCGGGCGATCAATGAGGATTTGACGATCGAAGCGACCGGCTCGCAGCAGCGCCGGATCGAGGATTTCCGGGCGATTGGTAGCCGCCAGCAAAACCACGCCTTCGCGAGGATCGAAGCCGTCCAGTTCCGCCAACAACTGGTTGAGTGTCTGCTCTTTTTCATCGTTGCCACCAAACGCACCGACGCCTCGCATCTTTCCCAGCGCATCCAGTTCGTCGATGAATATGATGCAGGGTGCTGCCTGCCTGGCCTGCTCGAACAGGTCGCGCACCCTGGCTGCGCCGACGCCGACAAACATCTCGACGAATTCAGAACCCGAGATGGAAAAAAAGGGGACCCCGGCTTCACCTGCAACAGCCTTCGCGACCAGGGTCTTGCCGGTTCCGGGAGGGCCGACCAGCAAAATACCCTTCGGTATGTGGGCGCCCAAGCGCGCGTACCTGGTTTTATCTTTCAAAAAGGAAACGACCTCAACAAGCTCGGCCTTGGCTTCGTCGATGCCGGCCACATCGGCGAATGTCACCCCCGTATCGCGCTCGACGAATATTTTCGCCCGGGACTTACCGACGCTCATCATGCCGCCGATACCTTGCTTCTCGGCGAGACCGCGAAACAGAAAATTCCAGACCACCATGATCATGACAAAGGGCAGGAGCCACCCGAACAGCGCGTTCAGAAGGGTATTTTCGTTGACACCGGAGAAGCTGACGTTGGACTGAGCAAGCTCTGTGGCCAAGGTGGTGTCCACCCGGACCGTAGAGAACAGGTTGTGCCCATTAATCGGATCTTGCAGTTTGCCGTTGATATGGTCCTTCTCGATGCTCAGCTCACTGACCTTGTGTTCATTGAGCAACTGAAGGAATTGACTGTAGGGAATCGACTCCACCACATCCCGCCCAACGAACAAGAACTGAATAAGTGTCAGAGCAACAAAAGCAATGACAACGTACGAAATATTCAACCGATGGTTCTTCTTCATGGCCTTGACTCGAGAGTGAACGGCGATGAGGGTGTCAGCCCCTTGCAACGCAACGCCAGGTTATTTCAGCCGCCTTGGGCAAACCGTGAAGAGCGCCGGGCGTTTGAATACCCTTTAGAACTTTAGACCCGCTTCCGGTCGATAAATTTGATGTAAATCAAAGTATCCCGTCGCCGTGGGTTAGCTCGATTCGCGTGCCTGGGTTGGGGCTGAGGAGGACGTAGCCTTGTGTTTCATGCGCTTTACACAATCGCCGGACGTCGCCAGCGCTGACAAGCTCAAGAGCTTCAAACTCACTGTTGTCGTGAATACGAATGAAGTTATCAAGCCAGTTATAACGATCATTTCAGTGGTGAGGAAAATCATATCGAAGTAAGCGGAAAGTTAGTTCGCGATACGTTGCGTTGCGATCGGTAGTTTCGCCGACTGAGCATGTTTAGTCGGTTAGTCGCCGTATTAGATGCTCTGGAATTCATGATCGAAAGTTGAATTTAATAATGACAGATGATTGTCATTATTAAATCTGTTCTTCAATAATCTGCCCAATTTTGATAGCAAAAAAATCTGCTCGCCGGGATATTGGCAAGGTGACGGCATTTACTTTGTCACTCGTCCTCAATGAGGTGAGTGCTCTCTCGCTAGTCCTTAAACTTTTGATGGCATCCCGTAATTCGATTTGGCTCGTGATCATTGTGTGCAGCAAGCCATGGGGCTCTGTATGCATTATTGAGTACTCGCTCTTGAACTAGCAGCATACACAGTTTAATCGTCTACTCCTGAAATTGGCGACAGCCGGAGCCATAGGGCATCAGCGGGTGCTTTATGGAATGAGTACTGAATCGCAATTATCGACATGCTGGTGACCTCGAGCTTCGTCGAGTCCTTATCCACCGTAGCGACCATCGAGACGTCCCTCTAGCTGGTCCTGTGTTCGGGATGGGCGATGTCCAGCCGTCCGCCATGTTTGTAATCAATCGGCTGCCAGTCGTGCTGCCAGACTGTCGATAAAAATCGTCTCGGCGCGACTCATTTTCTGGTCTCGATTCCATAACAGGTGGATATCGACGTCGGCGATGCCGTCGTGGGGCGGCAAACGCCACAGCAGGCCGTTCTTCTCATCGTCAGCGACAACGTGGACCGGTAGGCAGCCAACGCCGAAGCCGGCGATCACAAGACGTCGCACTTCTTCCAGGCTCGGCGACGATGCAACGATGCGCCCGCTGAAACCCTGCTGGTCGCGAAAAATGGTCAGCGGCGAAAGCATCCCGCCAATCTGGTCGCTCGTGAAACTGACAAAATTTTCCGATTGCAGGTCGCCTTCCGCCAAACCTGCACGGCCGAACAGGGCGTGGTGTCGACCACAAAAAAACGCATAGCGCTGGCGCAGGAACAAATGTTGTTCGAGGCGAGGCTGCGGCCGGCGATTGAGACTCAAGCCCAGTGTTGCGGTTTTCTCCAGCAGCGCGCTGACGATGTCGGAACTGCGCATGACCTCTATGTCTAGATCTACCCTCGGGTGCTGTCGATGGAAGGTTGCCAGGAAGTCATCGAAACGCTCCGAGAAAATCCGGCTGATCATCAGCAGCCGCACCTTACCTATTACCTCGTCACCCGGCTTTTGCAGGGCATTACTCATCTGCGAGACCTGGCCGTACATCTCACCCGCGATGGCGAAGATCTCTTCACCGGCTTCGGTCAGGACAAAGCGCGGGCCGCGTCGGGCGATGAGCTGGCAATCAAGTTGTTCCTCCAGGCGTTTGAGCGCCTGGCTGATGGCAGGCTGGGTCAAATGCAGACGGGCTGCGGCCCGGCTGATGCTCAGCTCCTGGCCAATGACCCGGAAGGTACGCAACAGGTTCCAGTCCAGGCGATCATTGAGCAGTGGATGCACGTTCCGGCGGAGCTTGGGGTTATCGGCTTCTGACATGATGGCGCTCAATAATAAGCAAAATTTATAATTGAAATAATAAATAGAAAATTGACTAATCATAGCCCCAAGACGATAAATCACTTTAATCACGCGCCATCAGAGCGCATTTGCGACACGTGTTCTCCTGCCAAAAAAAACAAACCAAAAGGAGCCTGACCCATGAAGCCTTCCGCTTCGCCACAGCCTCGCCGTGCTGCGGCAGCCGCATTCATCGGCACCATGATCGAGTGGTACGATTTTTACATTTACGCCACCGCGGCAGCCTTGGTATTCGGCCAACTGTTCTTTCCTTCGGAAGACAAGCTTTTCAGTACCATGGCCGCGTTCGGCACCTTCGCTGTGGGTTTCTTCGCCCGTCCACTGGGCGGGGTGATCTTCGGTCATATCGGTGATCGCATCGGTCGCAAGAAGTCTCTGGTCATCACCTTGGTCATGATGGGCGTGGTGACGGTGTGCATCGGTCTGCTGCCGACTTATACGCAGGTCGGCGTTGCAGCACCGGTCCTGCTTATCGTACTGCGTGTGGTCCAGGGCATTGCGGTCGGTGGTGAATGGGGCGGCGCAGTGTTGATGGCCGGCGAGCATGCACCCAAAGGCCGTCGCAATTTCTTCGCGTCGTTCGCTCAATTAGGCAGCCCCGCAGGCCTGATTCTGTCGCTGCTGGCGTTCAGCGCGGTCACCCGATTGTCTGAGGAAGACTTGATGAGCTGGGGCTGGCGCTTGCCGTTCCTCGCCAGCGCACTGCTGCTTGTGGTGGGGTTGGTGATACGTCTCGGTGTCAGTGAGTCTCCCGAATTCCTTGAGGACAAAGCGCGCGCAGACAGGGCTCGTGCAGTCTCTAACCGCAAGGAGCAGGCGCCGGTTCTCGAGGTGCTGAAAACCTCCTGGCGCCCGTTATTACTGTGCATTGGCGCCAACACGCTGGGCATCGCAGGCGTGTACTTCACCAATACCTTCATGATTGCCTACACCACCCAACAGCTCGGCTTGCCGCGCTCGTTGATTCTCGAATGCCTGTTCGTGGTGGCGATCATCCAGTTCTGCATCCAGCCTTTGGCCGCGTGGGTTGCCGAGAAGGTGGGCGCGACCCGTTTCTTGTGTGCCATGTCCCTGTTAGCGATGGCTTCGCCGTATCCGATGTTTAAGTTGGTAAGCAGCGGTCAGGCGCCGCTGATCATCTTCGGGATTGCCTTGGCGGTAGTGTGCATGGCGTCGTTCTACGCCGTGATCGCTGGTTACGTTAGCGGCCTGTTCGACACTCGGGTGCGTTACACGGCTATTTCCCTGGCCTATCAGGTGTGTGGCGCTCTGGCTGGCGGGCTGACGCCATTGATCGGCACCTGGCTTGCTCATGAGTACCTCGGCCAATGGTGGCCGATGGCAGTGTTCTACAGTTTGATCGCCGGCGTATCGCTGTTCTGCGTGCTGGCGCTTTCCCGCCGTCATGCCCATGCACATCGTCTTGAAATGGCTCATAGCGCCTGACCCCGTTGGAGAACTTGTATGTTGAAAATCAATGGCGAACGCCTATGGGCCAGCCTCATGGCCATGGCCGAAATTGGCGCAACAGCACGGGGCGGGAGTTGCCGTCTGGCCCTGAGTGGCGAAGACAAGGTCGGTCGTGAGCTATTCAGCCGCTGGTGCCTGGGTGCCGGGCTGACCCTGAGTGTTGACGGTATCGGCAACCTGTTTGCCCGACGTGCCGGTACTGATCCGCAGGCGGCTCCGGTGATGATGGGTAGCCACCTGGATACCCAGCCCGAAGGTGGACGCTTCGATGGTGTCTATGGCGTGTTGGCCGGGCTGGAAGTGGTGCGGCGTCTGGATGACTTAGGGATCAAGACCCGAAAACCGCTTGAAATCGCGGTCTGGACCAATGAAGAGGGTGCACGTTTTACGCCCGCCATGCTCGGCTCTGCGGTGTTCACCGGAACGCTGGCGCTGGAAAAAGCGCTGAGCGTCGAGGACAACGACGGTGTGACGGTAGCGCAGGCGCTCAAGCGTACGGGCTATGACGGTGAGCGTGCGCTGGGCGGGGCTGTGGACGCGTATTTTGAAGCTCACATCGAGCAGGGGCCAATCCTTGAGGACAACGCCAACAGTATTGGCGTGGTGACCGGCGGCCAGGCCATACGCTGGCTCGACGTGCGCATCGAGGGCATGGCGGCTCATGCCGGTACCACGCCGATGCCAGTGCGCAAGGATGCCTTGTACGGCGCCGCGCAGATGATTCAGGCGCTGGAAGCGTTGGCCAGTGATTTCGCGCCCGAGGGGCTGACCACGGTCGGCCAGTTGAGCATTGCAAAGTCGTCGCGCAATACCATCCCCGGGGTGGTGAACTTCACGGTGGACCTTCGTCATCATCGCGATGCCGCCATTGAGGTGATGGAGCAGCAAGTTCATTCGCGCCTGCAGGACATTGCCGCCCAACGCGGCCTGTCTATCAGCATCAACCCGCACTGGATCAGCCCGGCTACACCATTCGATGCCGATTGCGTGGCCGCCGTGCAACAGGCCGTGGACGCTTTGGGCTATGCCCAGCAGTCTATCGTCAGTGGCGCCGGCCATGATGCCATTCACCTGGCGCGGTTCTGCCCGACAGCGATGATCTTTATTCCTTGCGTCGGCGGCTTGAGTCACAACGAAGCAGAAGATGTGTTGCCCGAAGATGTGCGTCGGGGTACTGACGTATTGCTCAACGCGGTACTGGCCCGTGCTGGTCAGGCTGAATAAGGAAAGAGTCCGATGCGTAGTTTTTTTCACCCCGAACAGCTCCTGCATTATCCGCGCAGCTATTACTCCCGCGGTCAGATGCGTATTCCTCAGGAAGTACCTGAGCGTGCTTGCAATCTGCTAAAAGCGGCACAGGCGCTGGGTTTCGACATTCAACAGCCGCAAGATTATGGCCTTGATCCATTATTGGCCGTCCACGGCGCCCATTACCTGGCCTTCTTGCAGGAGGCTCATCAACGCTGGAAAGAAGTGCCGGAAGATTGGGGCGAAGAGGTAATGTCGAATATCTTCGTTCGCGAACCCAATGCGTTGCGCGGGATTCTCGCCCAGGCTGCGCGTTACCTGGCTGATGGGAGTTGCCCGATCGGTGAGCTAACCTGGCGTTCGGCGTACTGGTCAGCGCAAAGCGCAGTGGCTGCGGCGAAGACCTTGCTCGAAGGCGCACCTGCCGTCTATGCGCTGTGCCGCCCGCCGGGGCATCACGCCCGAGCCGAGGCCGCCGGTGGTTTTTGTTATCTGAACAACGCGGCGATTGCAGCCCAGGCGTTACGTGAAGGTTTCCAGCGCGTGGCCGTGCTGGACACCGACATGCATCACGGCCAAGGCATACAGGAAATCTTCTACGACCGTGACGACGTTTTGTACGTGTCGATTCATGGCGACCCGACCAATTTTTATCCCGGCGTAGCAGGCTTTCCAGATGAGCGCGGGGTTGCCGCTGGTGAGGGTTATAACCTCAATCTGCCAATGGCCCACGGGGCCAGCGAAGCAGACTTCTTCAGTAAGCTGGAGCTGGCACTGGCCGCAGTAAAGGCGTTTTCTGCCGACGCGTTGGTATTGTCATTGGGTTTCGACATTTATGAGCTGGACCCGCAAAGCAAAGTGGCGGTCACTCGCCAAGGCTTTGCCCGCTTGGGTGAGTGTGTGCGTGACCTGGGTCTGCCATGCGTGATTGTGCAGGAAGGCGGTTATCACTTAGAAACCCTGGAGAGCAACGCTAAAGCGTTTTTCGACAGTCCTGAGGCATGGCTGGGTTAGTTCCGAGAGCCGGGCCTTGCGAAAGGGAGCGATAAAAAATAAGTTATTGAATTAACCGCTCACGACACTAGCAACCTCCGCGCGGACCTCCCTGGCGGTACGACCGAAGTGTTTACGAAAGCTGCGGGTAAATTGCGCCTGATCGCTGAAGCCCCAATGCATTGCCAGCTCGCCAATTGACAGGTGGCAGAGGGGGTCATGCAAGCGTCTATTTACGGCTTCAAGACGCCGCAGACGAATCCATTCGCCAAGGCTGTAGGGTGTGCGGGTGAAGAGTTTGTGCAAATAGCGCACTGACAGGCCACAAGCCTCAGCGATCAATTGCGGGGCTAGGTCGGGGGAGCATAGATGTTGTTCGACGTAGTGCTCTATACGCTGCAAATGTAAGGCGGCCAGGTTCGAGCTTTCGCTGTTGAGCACTCGTTCGTCCTGACGCAGGGTCATCAGCAATGTCGAGAGCGCTTGTTCGAGCAGCATGTGGCGGGCGGCCTGGTCGCATTCGTCAAAGCGCGCGGCGCACATTACCAGTTGATCGACAAAAATTCGCCCTAGGCTCCGCCGGGCATCAAAGCAAAAGCGGGTATAGCGTTCAGCACCACGCAATTGCCCTTGCAACGCGCGTTCAGGCAGTTTGAACACCCAAAGATCGTTGTCGGCGGCATAGCGAAAGCGGTAAGGCGCATCGCCCCGTTCAAAGATGAAGCTGCCGGGCTGGCAATGCAGCTCACGGCCGTCCTGTTCGAAAAGCACTTCGGTGCGGCGAGGTACGGTGACCAGATAACAGGCTTCGGAGTCATCGCTGACCTGAGCTTTGCTGCGCGAATAAGCGAGCTGGCTGGAGCGCAGGCGGGACAAGGCCAGTGAGGTGCTGGACGTTTCCCAGATTTGCAGACTGCCCTGAAACCGACCGTCGGGATTGAATTCCAGGGAAAGCGGGAAGTAAGTGTTGCCAATTGCCTCAGCCCAGCGCGGTTGCCGTTCACTGTCAGGCCAATACCGAGTGGACAGTTGTTGAGCCATCATCGCCCCTTTTTTTGTTTATATCGAGGACAGCACCGACGGCTCAGACCCTCGGTGCTGTTGGTGGGCCATCTTTGGTCAAAACCTGCTAACGGTCAATTACCAGATGTCAGGCAGTAAGTGGCCGATGGTGCCAGGACTGCTTGCCAACCTGGAGGCACAACGATGTTGGTGGTGGTTTCCTCAATCACGCAGGGGCCCTGGATCGTTTGGCCGACTTGCAGCCAGTCGCCGTTGTACACGGGTGTTTCCTGCCAGGCATCCAGCCCGTCGAACAGCATCGAACGGTGGCTTTGCGGCACGGCGGGGCGCGCATTTTCCGGAGTTGGCAGTTCCGGCATGGGCGGGTGTTGCAGGCGGGCAATCACCGAACACTCCAGGTTCACCAGCTCGATCGGACTCTCTGGTTCGCTGTAGGAAAACAGTGCCTTGTGCCGCGTATGGAACGCATCGCGCAAGGCCACCAGCCCGGCTTCGTCGAGTGGAGCATCGGTCAGTTCGACGCTGCATTCGTGGATCTGGCCGAGGTAGCGAATCTCCAGGTTGTAGAGGCAATCCACTTTGTTGCCGGCACTGAAACCATCCTCGCGCAGGTTATTCATGCCGCGTTCGCGCAGGTCATTGAGGGTCTGATTGAGCAGCGGTAGGTTGACGAATTCATCACCCAGACGCATCGGCAAACTGGTCAGTTGATCGTAGCGGATGTCCGACAGAATCTGCCCGAACGCGCACAGGCCCGAGGCGACTTTAGGAATCAGTACGACGTTGCTGCCGATTTCCTCCGCCAGCCGCATGACGTGCATGCCCGCAGCGCCACCGGCACCGATCAGGGCGAATTCCCGGGGATCGTATCCGCGCTCGACGGACACCCGGCGAATACCGCTGACCATGTTCAGGTTAACCAGCGTGATGATGCCGATGGCCGCACGCTCAACGCTGATCCCCAACGGGAAGGCGATTTTGGTGTGAATGGCGTCAATAGCCGCCTGGCGATTAAGACGAATACTGCCGCCCAGCAGCGCACCGTCGGCCAAGTAGCCGAGGGCCAGATTAGCATCGGTCACGGTCGGCTCGACGCCACCTTTGCCGTAGCACACCGGGCCGGGATTGGCGCCGGCGCTGCGCGGGCCGACTTGAAGCATGCCGAAGGTGTCGAGATGGGCAATCGAGCCGCCGCCCGCGCCAAGGGTTTCCACCTGAATCATGGGTACGCCGATGCGATAGCGCAGGAAATCGGTGTCTTTGCTGAAGTTGGTGCGTCCGGATTTGCTCAGGGTGATGTCAAACGAAGTGCCACCCATATCGACCGTAATCACATTGTCGATGCCGAATGGTCGAGCCACGCACAACCCGGCTTGCGGCGCGGATGCAGGCCCCGAGTTGATCGCATTGACCGCACGTTCGCGCATCACCACGCCCGGAGCCAAGCCGCCGTTGGACTGGAAGTAGCGAGTGGGCTGTTGAGCGCCGAGTTCTTCGAACAAGGTGTCGATACGCTCGATGTAACGGCCCATGACCGGGCTCAGGTAAGCGTTAACCACGGTGGTCGAAGTACGGGTGTATTCGCGGATTTGCGGGAACACTTCATTGCCGGTGCAGACGAACACGTCAGGTAATGCTGCACGCACCATTTCAGCGGCGCGTTGTTCGTGGCTCGGGTTGCGCACCGACCAGACAAAAGAAATAGCCACGGCCTTGACGTCTTGCTCGCGGAAGTACTCGATCGCTTCGTGAACCGCGCTCTCGTCAAGCGGACTGTATTCACTGCCGTCGCTGATGATCCGTCCGCTGATAGGGCGACGCAGATGACGCGGTACCAGCATGTATGCCGGTGGGTAACTGGCGTCGTAGCGATGACCGTCTTCCTTGTGACCCAGACGGATTTCCAGGCTGTCTTCATGGCCGTCGGTGCATAACAGACCAACCTTGACGCCGGTTTTCTCGATCAATGCGTTGAGGGCCACGGTGGTGCCGTTGATGCACAGGTCGCATTCGGCAATGATCTCGGCCGGGGTGCGGCCGATGGCATCGGCGATTTGCGCCAGGCCGTTACGGATGGCGATGGTGCCGTCTTGTGGCGTCGACGGAGCTTTGAACAGCTGCACGTTGCCGCTGCGGTCGGCGAGGATGAAGTCGGTGAAGGTGCCGCCGGCGTCGATGCCCAGACGATATTGCTGCTTAGTCATGGTGTGAGTCTCTACGTTGCTCAAGGGGGCTGGGCTCAATTAATGCGCGGCGCGGCGAGCATAGGTTTCGGCTTCGTCGAGCCGGCCGTTGCTGTCGATCACCAGGCCGTACTCCAGACGCGCGCCCTCGGGTGAAACCAGGCCGTTCAGTACGTCGTTGAGCACACTGGCGACGGGGCGTTGCAGTGGGTTGCCGTAGCCACCACCACCTGGATTGACGTTGATCACGCGTTCACCCGGTTGAGCGGTGAGCATTGCGTTGTAGGTAAAGTGGTCTTCTTTGCCGTCCACTTTGCGGTGGATCAGACGGCCAAGTTTGGGTTCGAGCATGCCGTTGGTTGCGCCTGCAGCCCCTGCGGTAGGCAGTTGCCGACCCTCACCGAAACCGACCACGGTCATGGCGTGGTTCAACGGTTCGATTTCGATACGGGTACCCGACCCACCGCGGAATTCGCCGGCACCGCCGCTGTCGGTCATCAAGCTGTAGCGGTGGATCAATACCGGATAGGAGTATTCCAACAATTCGATATCACCAGACATCAGCGCACCGAAGCAACACAGCGGGCCGCACGCTGGCCAACCGTCCATGGCCTTGTTGGCGCCGGCACCGGAAATGATCGATGCCAGGACCATGGTCACGTATTCACTGTTGCTGTTACGCGGGTCACGCCCTGCGATGTTGATTCCGCTGGCGTGACCCCAGGACGCGGTGACGCGATCTGGGGCGGCTTGTTCCAACGCTTGGCGCACGGCGTCGGCGAGGGTTTCCATTGGCGTGGTGGTGCTGTTGACGTGCGGCGCCGGCTCCTGTGCGTTGCACAGCGTGCCGGGTGGGCCGAGATCGACACTCACGCAACGGTACAGACCTTCGTTATAGGGCGGCGGCACCTGGGCGAACATCATCAATCCCAGGTAAACCCCGGAGATCGAGTTGCCCGCGTAGGAGTTGATGAAGTACGGCACTTGCGGTGGGCTTTCGATCAGTACATGGGCTTCGTCACCGCGGATTTCCACCTGAGCGGTGATCGACAGTTCGCCCAGGCCATGGCCCGAGTCCTCGAGAACGGCAGTGCCGGTGTAAAAGCCGTCGGGCACGTCACGCAGTAAAGCGCGCATGTGGCGGTCAGCCATGTCTTTCAATTCGGCAATGCATTCACGAACCTGCTCCACGCCGTAGCGGTCAAGCAGTTCGAGCAAGTGCCGTTCACCAACGCTGCACGCGCCGTATTGGGCGTTCAGGTCTCCTTCCTGATAAGCGCGGGCACGCATGTTGGTCAGCAGCAGGTTGATCACGTCTTTGCGACGCTTGCCTTGCGACCACAGCTTAACCGGCGGAATGCGCAAGCCTTCAGCGTAGATTTCCTTGGCGTCGGGGTTGTAACCAGCGGGCACCGGGCCTCCAATGTCGGTGAGGTGGCCTTTGCAGACAGCCCAGAACACCAGTTCGCCTTTATAGAACACCGGCTTGTACATGCAGCAGTCGAGGATATGGCTGCCTTTGTAAGCCGGGTCGTTGTGATAGATGACATCACCTTCAAGAATGTCATCGCCGAAGAAACCCGCGACGCATTTCATCGCAGGAATCAGCGATCCCAGGTGGATTGGAATGTCTTGACCTTGCAGGATCATTTCCGGGAGGTGGTCGAAGAGGGCATTGGAATAGTCGTGAGCAAGGTTGAAAACGCTCGAACGGCCAGTTTTTTCCAGCGTGAGGGTCATTTCTCGTTGCGCGGTTTCGAGTGCGCCTCGCACAACTGCCAGGGTGATCGGATCTACTGTACTCATGGGCCACCAGTAATCTTGTTGTTATCTAGGTGAGGGTCATGACGGACGTCTAACCCACGACACAAAGCTACGCGTACACATGGGCTGCTGGCTTGTCGCAAAGTGCACTGCTTTTTGATTTGCAGGGCACTATGGTTTGTGGCTGTTTCACAGCCCACGGCGAGCAAGATTGAGTTCAATCAATGACGTTGTGTCAGATGCCGGTGGCGCGTACGAACCAGCTGCGCCTGGCGCTGTTGAGCAGCAGCCAGTAGGCGCCAAATGCACTGACGAACGTCACTGGTGCCGAGAATGTGGCCAGCGTTGCACTGCCAATATTCAGCAATAGGATGCCCAGCCCTGCAGCGAGGAACCATGCGCCTAGGCCGCAGGGGTTGAATGCGCTGACACGCTCAAGTTCGTATTCGATCTTGCCCTCGAACAACTGAGTGTATTTGGGCGAAAAAATGTGCGCCAAGGCAATCGCGACCCAGGCCACGATGAAGATGCTCTGGTACGCCAGCGCCTGAAGGATGTACTCGAAAACGTTAAGGCGCATCAGCGTGTAGACCAGTACTCCGACGGCAATTGCCCAGACGATGTAAGGCACCTTCGCCAGCCCCAGACGACCGAAGAATGCCTGCATGTTAGTGGCCGCCAGGAAGAAGTTTGCAGAGTTGATACGCGTCTGGCTGACCCAGACGAAAATCAATCCCCAGACACCCATCAGCTCGATAATCGCCATGACTACCGAAACCTCCGTCAGGCCACCGGGTGTCGGAATAGTCCCGGCAAGAAAGATCCCCACTAAGCCATTGATCAAAAAGGTGAAGGTGTAGAAAGGTAGCCCGAAGTTGAATCGGCCATGGTATTGAGCGTCCTCCTTGCGCCCGAAACGTGCATAGTCCCAGGTGTACATCATCAGGATCCACACGCCCATGAAGTAGCTGAAACAATTCCACCAGCCGTTTTCCACCGGGCCGTTCTCAGGGCCCATTTCCAACCAGGCAGAGCTGTAACCGTATTCGCCGATGGTCACCACCACCAGCGCAACCAGGCCGATCAGATAGAAGGGCAGCAGCACCCCGTTGAGCTTGTCCATCCAGTTCTGCACGCTGCCAAAGATCAATGGCACGCTGTACAGCACAACCAGCAAGTACGCTTGATTCAGCGACATCGCCGATACGTATTGGTGAATCGCGATGGCGATGACCGAACCTTCGAACACGCTGTAGTAAGTGGCGGTAGCGAAGAATATCAACGTGGCCAGGATCGCGCCTGTGCGACCAAACAACACGCGTGAAAACAGGGCGACCGAAAGTCCGGTTTTGATCGCGTAGCGCGAAATTATGCCGTTGATGGCGGCATAGGTGACCACCGAAAGTACCAAGCCGATAATTGCGTTTTTAGTGCCGAACGTCATCGCCAGCGTGGCAGAAACCACCAGCCAGAACATTGCGCTGCAGATGCCCCACCAGGCCATCGTCAGTGAGCGTTTACTCATGCGGTGTGTGTCAGGAATGGCAACGATTGAGTAGTCGGTGCTATTGCCCTGTTTCTTGAGGGTTGAGGCCATGGCTCTTCTCTTTGTTTTTGTATGAAGAGTCATGATGTTAAGAGAAGCGGGGCGCCGAATAATTGCTGTTGGCGGCCCTATCTTTTGTCATTGAGTGAACTGGCACAGCGTCCGGTTGATTACTCTCGGCCCGTCCGCAAAGCCGCTTGTTTGCTATAAACGAGCGGCTTTTTTATATGCGAAGACCTCCCTCAGGGATCGCTGGTGATCTAGCGGCTAGCGTTGAACCAGCGTTGGGTATCCTCCAGCGAGCGGGCAAAACGCTCGAGGATCAAACGGATCTCGGATTCGCTGGAAATCAGCGGCGGGCAGAAGGCAATAGCATCGCCCATATTGCGCGTGATCATGCCGTGCTCCTGAGCGCGACCGGCCAGGTAGCGACCGAGCTTGCCTGTTACCTCAAATGGGGTTTTGCTTGCACGGTCGGCGACCAGCTCCACGGCGGCGATCAGACCTTGCCCACGCACTTCGCCCACCAACGGGTGATCGGCGAATTGGTTCAACCCGTCCTGGAGGATCTTGCCCATGGCGGCGGCATGCTGCACCAAATTGTCTTCTTCAATGATCTTGATGTTTTCCAGTGCTACGGCGGCAGCGACCGGATGGCCGCCGGCGGTAAAACCGTGGCCCAGGGTGCCCAGGGCATGGCTCTGGTCTGCGATGCCTTGATACAACTCGTCATTGATCAGAATCGCCGAGATCGGCTGATAGGACGAGGAAAGCTGTTTTGACAGCACCATCACGTCCGGGCGAATACCGAAGGTCTCGCTGCCGAACATATTGCCGGTACGGCCGAAGCCACAGATCACTTCGTCCGCGACCACCAGGACGTCGTACTTGCGGCAGACCGCCTGAATTTTATCCCAGTAGGTGCGCGGCGGAACAATCACACCACCCGCGCCCATCAGCGGCTCGCCGTAAAAAGCGGCGATGGTTTCCGGCCCTTCGCGAAGAATCAGGTTTTCCAGTTCTGCGGCGAGGCGATCGGCGAACTGCTCCTGGCTCTCGCCGGCCAGCGCATGGCGATAGTGATGCGGGTTGCCGACATGGTAGAACCCTGGCAGCGGCACATCGAAGCCGCGCTGGTTGGCTGGCAGACCAGTAAGGCTGGCGCTGACGATGGTGATGCCGTGGTAACCATTGATGCGACTGATGAATTTCTTTTTGGCCGGTTTGCCCAAGGCGTTATTGCGATACCAGATCATTTTGACCACGGTGTCGTTGGCTTCGGAGCCTGAGTTGGTGAAAAACACCTTGCTCATCGGCACCGGCGCCAGCTCGATCAGTTTGTCTGCCAGTTCGATGCTGGGGGCGTGCGCCTTGTGGCCGAACAGGTGGTAGAAGGGCAGCTTGCGTAGTTGACTCTCTGCGGCCTTGATCAGGCGTTCGTTACTGAAACCCAGGGCTGCGCTCCACAGGCCGGACATGGCCTCAATGTAGGGTTTGCCCTGGTCGTCGTAGACATAGATGCCCTCGCCACGCTCGATGATGAGCGGGCCGACTTCCTCGTGCACACGGGCATCGGTGTAGGGGTGAAGTTGGTGTTGTACGTCTTTTTCGGCAAGTGACAATTTATTATTGTTCATTGATTAGCACTCATGGATACAGGAAAAAGTTTTGATGACACGATGGTGTCTCGGCGACGCCCATCTTTGGCACCCAGCCTCAGGTTGCAGTGGATGCAGCCCGAGCGGAGTTGGACGGCTTGACGAAACTGACGCCGGTGCTTGCTAACTGTTCGCGGACCTTGTCGACAATGTACGCACCGATCGGGATGGCCGACGTCGCTGCGGGCGATGGGGCGTTGCAAACGCTGACGCTGCGGGCGGTGTTGATGAACAGGAAGTCGTCGATCAGCTTTCCGTCCAGCGAGACAGCCTGGGCGCGCACACCGGCCGGGTAAGCGGTAAGGTCGCTCTTGGCTATGGTTGGGCAATACTTCTGAACTTCTTTCAGGTAACCACCCTTGAACAGCGAGTTTTTCATTTCGATCAGGCCGGGGCGCAGGTTCTTCATCAGAACCTTGAGAATGCCCGGAGTGGTCAGGGTTTCGAACATATCGGACAGTGAGATATCGGTCTTGCGATAGCCTTCACGCTTCATCGCCAACACGGCGTTGGGGCCGACAGTGACGGTGCCGTCGATCATGCGGGTCAGGTGCACGCCGAGGAATGGCATGGACGGATCCGGGATCGGGTAGATCAAGTGGTTGACGATCTGGTTGTGTTGCTTGGGCAGCAGGTAGTACTCGCCACGGAACGGGCAGATGATGAAGTTCGGCTTGATCCCGAGCATGCGCACGACGCGGTCGGCCATCAGGCCCGAGCAGGTGATCAGGAAACGCCCGTGGTGTTCCTGATCGCCGGTGCGCACCACCACTTCATCGGGACGCTCGTCGATGGCGACCACTTCGCTGTTGTAGCGGATTTCGCCACCGGCGGCTTCGAATTCGCGGCCCATGGCCACGGTGACTTGTGCGTAGTTCACGATGCCGCTGGATGGCACGAAGATACCGCCCAGACCGACGATGTTCGGCTCGCGCTCACGCAGTTCGGAGGCCGATAGCCACTCACGCTTGAGGCCATTGGCTTCGGTACGGTCCCACAACGCGCTCATACGCTGCATTTCTAGCTCATTGGTGGCCACCAGCAGCTTGCCGCACTCGTCGTAACGGATACTGTGCTTGTCGCAGAAGGCCTTGGTCGCCTTGTTACCTTCCAGGCAGAAACGTGCCTTCAGGCTGCCGGGTGTGTAGTAAACGCCGGCATGGATCACGCCACTGTTATGGCCAGTCTGGTGCTTGGCCGGGCCGGACTCTTTCTCTAGCAGGAGGATCTTTGCGTCCGGGTAAACCTGGGTCAGTTGCATGGCCGTGGACATGCCCACAATGCCGCCACCGATGATAATGAAGTCGTACGCAGCCATTAGCTTGCACCCACCTGAATTACGTTTTGTTTGAGGCATGACAAGGACCGCACGTGTTGGTCCTCGTCATTTCAGCTCTTGGCAAACCTTACTGGCCGCGCTGGTACATGGTTTTTTGGTAGCTGATGTAGCCACGCTGGCGCATCAGCTCACGACGCAGGCCCGGGTGGGCGGTGAAGCGGTCACGGCCGTGCAGCCAGAACATATTGTTGACCAGGACGAAGCTGCCGACCGGCACCGGTACCGACACCTTCTTCTGGCTGCCTTCCAGGGATTCGCTCATGGAGGTCAGCCAGATGCCTTCCTCGAAGTCCTTGGGCTGCACGAACTGGTCGATGTAGCGCATGGTCGGTCGGCCTTCAGCGTCGTTGTCGAACACCGCGTGGAACACGTCTTCACGCACGTTCTTGCTCGGTGGCGCGGTGAAGCGCATTTCACGGCGGGCCAGCGGGTGCGTGCAGTAGTGGTTCAGGTCTTCCCAGTCGTCCAGGTGCAGCAGCAGGGTGTTGCCGCCTTCCATGTTCTGCTCGTCGATCTTCATCATAAGCACGTAGTCGGTGCGCTCCTGGACAAATGTGCCGTCGTTATGCAGTTCCATCACACGGTGTGGCTGGCGCAGATAGCTGTCGGAATTGTCGGTGTTGACCACTGCGAAGCGCGCGTAGAACTGGCCGCTCATGGCATCAAAGTTGGAGCGACCGATCAGATGTGCCACTGCCGAAGAGAACTTGACCATGTCATCGGCCTGGGTCACGTCGCACAGGCCTTCAGGGGTGATCAGCATGCCGCCGGTGGCGCGGTCCAGGATGGTGTTGATCAGAACCGGGCGCAGAGTACCTTCGCACAGATCGTCAAGGATCTGACCGACACGAAAGCGCAGGAACGACTTGTACTCCAGTGCCTGTACCGGCCACTCGGCAACAGCACTGACGAAGGCGTCGACGGTTTCCTTGGCGAAGGTCAGCTCAAGAAGGCGAGGCGACTGCCTGGAAGGGGTAAGGGTGAACCCCTTGCTTTCCGACGGCAGCGGCATCACAAGGTCCTGAATCTGAGTAAAGGCGTTCATGGCGGCTCCTGGCAAAGTGGGTGAAAAGCGCTTTCCCGTGTTGATCTGGGTCAAGCAGGAATGAAAATATCGCCATTAATATAAAATGTCTACGTTTTTAAAAAGAAGCGACAAAATACTTCATTGTCTAATGTTTTTCGGTCAGTAGATGTTTAGGTATGATGGAGCCTTTGATGAGTTGAGGAGCAGTACCTTGGATAGCCTCACCCCCAGGCAGAACTCTGCATTCAGCGGGTATGAGCGGCTTAAACAGGACATCATCCGTGGAGTCTTCAAGCCTGGAGAGAAGCTCCTTATGAGCGGGCTGAAGGAACGTTATGACCTTGGTGTAGGCCCACTGCGAGAAGCTTTGTCACAACTGGTGGCTGAACACCTAGTGGTGGTAATCAGCCAGAAAGGCTACCGCGTAGCGCCCATGTCGCTGCAGGAAATGCAGGACATCTATGATGCCCGCGCCAACCTGGAAGCCATGATTGTCGGCCTGGCCATCGAACGCGGCGACGACGCCTGGGAGGCTCAGATACTCGCGCAGTCCCATACGCTATCTAAGGTGATGGACGTGAAAACCCGCGAGCAGGTGCTCGACGTCTGGGATGAGCGGCACAAGACTTTCCACAGTGCCATTGCGGCTGGCTGCGGCTCCAAGCATTTACTCCAGGCGCGTACCTACCTGTTTGACCAAGCCGAGCGCTACCGCCACCTATGGCTGACACAAACGGTGTTCTCTGAAGAAGCCCTCAAGCTCAAGCGCAAGGAACATGCCGCGCTGGTCGAAGCCATTCTCGCCCGCGATACCGTTAGTGCAACAGCAATGATGCGCAACCATCTGATGACTCCAGTGCCCATCATCGTCGAGGTCATGCAGCGCAGCGGGCTGGGCAAGGCTGCCGTTGCTCTTTGAGCTTGGCGCTCAGCGAGCCGGGCAGCAGTTGGCGGCCTCATCCTGATGTTCGCGGGCTTTCTCTCAGCCAGGACTGGTCCCAACCTTGGTGATCTCTGGCGCGAAACCCTATTGGGTCGATGCCGATAGAGTTTGGGAACAGGCAATGGCTCATCAAGAGGATATTTCCGCATTATGCTCTTGCTTGCAGGCGGGTTCTAAACACGTGGACCCTCGGGCAGCACTTGATTCGGACTACCAAGGCTAGAGCACTACATTACATGCGAAAGGAAGGCTCAAACCATGTAGGAACCTTTTTAGCTCGTGTGCATGCTTAGTTGCAGCATATTTCATTAGAGGAGGGCGCTCACAATTGAGCGCTTGGACAGCTATGGGGTGATAGTTTTGCGGGCTTCATCAATAGGAGATGTCGCCCCGTCTTCGACGCCGCGCTGTCACGCAGCAAACTCGGTCTCGATTCTGCCCGGAGGGCGTAGATACTCTGTTGCCGGTCAAGCTTTTGCGAAGTGTTTTTCGCTAAAAAGCTTGGCCGTATCAAAATCTTCGCCCGCGCGCATACAGGCCCAAAGCCCTGTCAAATACTTGCGCATCACGGCGCTATCTTTTCGGTGAGCATCTCTGAAGCTGCCCTGCCACTGGTCCGTACCAGGGCCTGAAAGTGCTGGTAGTGAATCATTACCAGCGCTGTCGCGAAGTTTGTGATGTGGGCAAGTCCAGCAACCTGGTCGAAATTTCGCCCACCGCGTATCTGACCGTCCCTAGAGGATGGGAGGAGTTGGTGCAGGCTCTGGAAGGTGATAAAGCACTGCGAAACCGGTTTTGTTCGCGCATGAAGTTGTTTTTTTTCGCCGGCGCCGGGCTGTCCCAATCGGTGTGGGATCGTCTGGAGAAGGTCGCGGTTGAACACTGTGGGGAGCGTATCCAGATAATGGCCGGTTTGGGCATGACGGAGACTGCTCCCAGCTACACCTTTACCACCGGCCCCGTTTCAGATGCAGGCTATGTGGGGCTGCCTGCACCTGGCTGCGAAGTGAAAATGGCCTTAGTCGACGGAAAATATGAAGCGCGTTTTCGCGGGCCAAACGTCATGCCGGGGTATTGGCGTAACCCGCAACTGACCGCTGACGCTTTCGATGATGAGGGGTACTACCATTCCGGGGATGCGGTCACGTTCGCGGATTGGAATATGCCAGAGCTGGGCCTGGTTTTTGACGGTCGTATCGCCGAGGACTTCAAGCTGGCCTCTGGCGGATTTGTGAGCGTCGGCCCAATGCGAGCACGGGTTATAGCGGCAGGGACGCCCTACATACAGGACGTTGTTGTCGCTGCGCCGAACCAAGCGCGGACTGGCCTGCTTATCTTTCCCATGGTCTCGAATCTACGCAGCCTAGCGGGGCTCGAAGCCGAGGCCTCTGCAGCCGATGTTTTGAATGCTGGGGCCGTAAGACAATGGTTGGTCGAGCTGATGGATAAGCTCAACGAATCAGCGACCGGGGTGGCGACGAGGATCGATTGGGGAGCGCTGCTTGAGCAGGCTGCCCAACTGAGTCTGGGCGAGATCATCGACAAAGGCTCGATCAACCAGCGTGTCGTGCTGACCCACCGAAGCGAGAAAGTGGATGTTCTTTACGCAGGTACCGATCCTGACCGTCCGTTGGCATCTGCTCGGTAATCGAGCTGCGGGCTAGGCCGCGTTTTGTCCCCGGTTTCAAGTTTTGACAAGGGCATCACTTTTCTACGCGTAACTAACACCACCCAAGAAGCCATTGCCTAGGCGCTATTTAAGTCTTGGTTTTTCGTTTTCGACCCCTTCGGGCCAAGGCTAAAGGGCATGGACGCCGCCACCGCCGTTCTTTTTTCCGACAGTTTTGAAGCGTCGGAGCTGGGGTGGGTGCGTAATGGATGGAGCGTACGCATCGTCTACGACGTTGCCCGCGTTATCTATGGAACTATATACGCTTACTGACACCAGCTTCGCGCAAAGATCGACCATGCCTTGTTCCAGCATACCGGCACGAATTCGGAAGAGGATGTAGTCGGGACTCTTGCGTTCGACGATGATGTTGTCAATTCCCGCACGATGCAGCAGTTGACCGAGCAAAAGGCCGAACAGCTCGGCGCCTCGCTCAATAGTCCGGTGCCGACGACTCTGCGGACAATCGGCGTTGCAGATGATCAACCAGCGACTGCTGTTGGAAGCCAAGCTCGATCTGGTCTACACCACCATGACCGTCAATCAGGTGTCCGACAGCCTGGGCTTTTCCGAACCGGCTTACTTCTCGCGCTTTTTCAAGCGCAGTACGGGGCAGTCACCGAAACAATTCCGTATCCAGCGTTAGCGGATGCCAGACCTTGAAGGCAGCGAACTGCAGTGAACATCGATACCCGCATCAAATTCCGCCATCTGGTGTGTTTTCTCGAAGTGGCACGCCAAGGTAGCTTGGCACGCGCCTCGGATAAACTGGCGATCAGCCAACCGGCGCTTTCCAAGACCCTCAAAGAGCTCGAAACCCTGCTGGTGACAACCCTGTTCGTGCGCAGCAAAAGCGGCGCGGCGTTGACTGAGGCCGGAGTGGCTTTTCTGCGTTATGCAGGGCCGAGCGTACAAGCGCTGCGTGAAGGGGTGAATAGCCTGCGTTCCGGAGAGCATGAGCCCATCACTGCGAGGCTCGGTGTGCTGTCCACCGTGGAAAGCTTGCTGATACCGGAAGTCGTTTGCCGTCTGCACGCCCGACATCCTGCGTTGGTCGTGAGTGTGGTGACCGGACCGAGCGCGTACCTGCTGTCCCAACTGCGCGTCGGTGAGCTGGATTTGGTGGTCGGCCGCATGACCGATAGCCCGCAGATTCTTGGGCTGACATTCGAGCATTTATACAGCGAGTCCATGACCCTGGTGGTGCGTAACGGTCATCCGTTGCTGGCCGATCCGCTGGCGCCTAAAAACCTTAAAGACTATCCACTGGTGCTGCCACTGGCGGGGACGACGATTCGTAAGTTCGCCGACAGTCTGTTTGTGCAGCACGGCATCAGCCCGCCGAGCCAGCGACTGGAAACCCTGTCATTGACCTTGAGCCGGCGTTACGTGCAGTGCAGCCAGGCGATCTGGGTTGCGCCATTCGACGCTGTGCGACAAGACCTGAGTCGAGGTGAGCTGGTGGAGCTGGAGTTGGGGATTCGCGAGCCCGGTGGTTCGGTGGGGCTATGCAGCAACCCGGCGCTGCCCATGCCGCTGGCGGCTCAGTGGTGTGTGGAGGTGCTGCGCGAGGTTGGCCAGGATTATCGAGAGGGGCGTTATCCATAACCATTTGGTTATGGATAACGGCTTTTTTTTCAATGTTGCATCAGGTCATATCGGGGGAAACTGGGCCACAGGCTGCTATCCAGCAGCCTTTACCCATAGCGTTTATCCATAAAAATAAGGAGACAGATATGTCTGATGCGGACAGCAGCCGCTTCGTCATTCGTGACCGCAATTGGCACCCCAAAGCCCTGACGCCTGATTACAAAACCTCTATCCTTCGCTCCCCGCGACAGGCCTTGGTGAGCATTCCCCAGTCTCTGTCGGAAACCAGCGGCCCAGACTTTTCCCACCTGAAGATGGGTCAGCACGACAATGATCTGCTGCTGAACTTCAACAGCGGCGGCTTGCCGATCGGCGAGCGCATCATTGTTTCCGGTCGAGTCTGCGATCAATACGGCAAGCCAGTCCCACACACCCTGGTCGAGATGTGGCAAGCCAATGCCGGCGGTCGCTACCGGCACAAGAAAGACAGCTATCTGGCGCCCCTCGACCCGAACTTCGGTGGCGTCGGCCGTGCCTTGACTGACCGCGACGGCAACTACAGTTTCCGTACGGTCAAGCCCGGCCCGTATCCGTGGCGCAACGGTCCCAACGAGTGGCGTCCGGCGCATATTCACTTCTCCATCAGTGGCCCGTCGATTGCCACGCGGTTGATCACTCAGCTGTATTTCGAAGGTGATCCGCTTATCCCGATGTGCCCGATCGTCAAGTCGATCGCTAACCCGGAAGCGGTACAGAGCCTGATCGCCAAGCTCGACATGAGCATGGCCAATCCCATGGATTGCCTGGCTTATCGCTTTGATATCGTCCTGCGCGGCCAGCGCAAGACTCACTTCGAAAATCGCTGAGGAGGCACGCTCATGCCCGTTCAACTTCTGCAGGAAACGCCTTCGCAAACCGCGGGTCCCTACGTGCATATCGGTTTGGCGCTGGAGGCTGCTGGCAATCTTCCTCGTGAACAGGAAATCTGGAACGAGATGGCCAAACCCGGCGCGCCGGGCGAGCACATTTTGCTGGTAGGTAGCGTCTACGACGGCAATGGTCACCTGATCCGCGACTCGTTCCTGGAGTTCTGGCAGGCCAACCATGAAGGCGTCTACGACAGCGGCTACGACCTGGAAAAGCCCTTTAATAGCTTTGGTCGTACCGCGACCACTGATGTTGGCGAATGGACGATCAAGACCGTCAAGCCTGGCACCGTCAACAACGGGGCCGGTGTTCCGATGGCGGCGCACATCAATGTTTCGCTGTTCGCTCGGGGCATCAACATTCACTTGCAGACCCGCCTGTACTTTGACGATGAAGCCCAGGCCAATGCAGTCGATCCAGTGCTGAATCTGATCGAGCAACCTCAACGCCGCGAAACCCTGATCGCCAAGCGTTGCACGGTCGATGGCAAGCTGGCTTATCGCTTCGACATCCACGTTCAAGGCGAGGCTGAAACGGTGTTCTTCGACTTTTAAGTGTTAACGCCTGCGTGCGCTGTAACGGTTTTGCTGCCAAGCGACCTAATAAAAATAAGGAATTTTCGCATGATGCTCTCCCCCCGTGTGCCTGTGGTTGGCACGCTCGATGTTCAGGCGTTCATCAACGCCAAGCCACTTTCCACCTATCAATGGCGGGTTGTGCTGCTGTGCTTTCTGATCGTGTTCCTCGATGGTCTGGACACTGCAGCCATGGGCTTTATCGCGCCAGCCTTGAGCCAGGAATGGGGCATTGATCGTGCGAGTCTGGGGCCGGTGATGAGTGCGGCGTTGATCGGCATGGTCTTCGGTGCGTTGGGTTCCGGGCCACTGGCGGACCGGTTTGGGCGCAAGGTGGTGCTGGTGGTTGCGGTGTTTCTGTTCGGGATATTCAGCCTGATGTCGGCCTACAGCAGCAACATCGATCAACTGCTGGTCCTGCGCTTGCTTACAGGTCTCGGTCTGGGCGCTGCGATGCCCAATGCCACCACGCTGCTGTCTGAGTACACCCCTGAGCGACTCAAGTCGCTGCTGGTCACCAGCATGTTCTGTGGGTTCAATCTGGGCATGGCCTGCGGCGGCTTCGTCTCCGCGAAGATGATTCCGGTGCTGGGCTGGCACAGTCTGCTGATGCTTGGTGGAATTCTGCCTTTGGTGCTTGCTGCAGTGTTGTTGTTCTGGCTGCCCGAATCGGCCCGCTTTCTAGTGGTGCGGAATCGGGGGGCGGAGCGAATTCGCAAGGTGCTGTCACCGATTGCGCCGTTGGACGTTGCGATGGCCACGGGTTTCAGCGTTCCTGAACAGAATGTGGTGCAAAGCCGCAACGTGCTGAAGGTGATTTTCTCCGGCACGTATAGCGCGGGCACTTTATTGCTGTGGCTGACCTATTTCATGGGATTGGTGATTGTTTACCTGCTGACCAGTTGGTTGCCGACCCTGATGCGTGACAGCGGTGCGAGCATGGAGCAATCGGCATTTATCGGCGCGCTGTTCCAGTTCGGCGGCGTACTCAGTGCCGTCGGTGTGGGCTGGGCGATGGACAGGTTCAATCCGCACAAGGTCATCGGCATCGCCTACCTGTTGGCGGGTGTGTTCGCTTGGCTGGTCGGGCAGAGTTTGGGCAATGTCGCGGTGTTGGCCACGCTGGTACTGTTGGCCGGCATGTGCATCAACGGCGCGCAATCGGCTATGCCATCGCTGGCGGCGCGTTTTTACCCAACTCAGGGCCGCGCCACCGGCGTGTCATGGATGCTCGGCATTGGTCGTTTCGGCGCGATTCTGGGCGCGTGGGCCGGGGCGACATTATTGGGGCTAGGCTGGAACTTCGAGCAGGTACTGACCGCTCTGGTGATCCCGGCGGCGCTTGCGGCTGTTGCTGTATTGATTAAAGGGTTGGTCAGCCATGCGGATGCCACCTGAGATCACATCTCTGATTTTTCGAATCACTGGAGTCGTGGCGTGAACAGACCCACCAATCAACTCTTCGATGTTTATTTCACGCAACCGGCGATGCGGGCGATTTTTTCCGATCTTGGCCGGTTGCAAGGCATGCTTGATTTTGAAGCCGCGCTGGCGCGGGCTGAAGCCAGCACCGGGCTGATTCCCAATGACGTCGTGGCAGATATTGCGGCGGCTTGTCGTGCTGAACTCTACGATTTAGATGAACTGGCGATTGCCATTGGCAGCGCCGGCAACTCGGCGATTCCGCTGGTCAAGGCGTTGGGCAAAAAAATTGCCGTACGCAACGAAACCGCCGAACGCTACGTGCACATGGGTGCAACCAGCCAGGACGTGATGGACAGTGGTCTGGTGCTGCAACTGCGTTCAGCCATTGATTTGCTGGAAAACGATTTGGCGGAACTGGCGGATGCCCTTGCCCAGCAGGCGCTGCGTCACGCGAGCACGCCGCTGGCCGGGCGCACCTGGTTGCAGCAAGCGACTCCGGTGACCCTTGGCATGAAAGTCGCCGGCTGGCTGGGCGCCGTCACGCGTCACCGCCAGCGTCTTGTTGAAATCAAACCGCGCTTGCTCTGTCTGCAATTCGGCGGCGCTTCCGGCAGCCTGGCGGCATTGGGCGATCAAGCATTTGCGGTGTCCGAAGCCTTGGCTCACGAACTGAAGCTGAACCTGCCTGAGCAACCGTGGCATACACAACGTGACCGGCTGGTGGAGTTCGCCAGCCTGCTGGGGATGATCGCTGGCAGCCTGGGCAAGTTGGGGCGAGATCTCAGCCTGCTGATGCAGACCGAAGTGGGCGAAGTATTTGAACCCGCCGCGCCAGGCAAGGGCGGTTCTTCGACCATGCCCCATAAGCGCAATCCAGTTGGGGCAGCGGTGATGATCGGTGCTGCGACGCGTGCGCCTGGGCTGGTTGCAACGATGTTCGCGGCGATGCCGCAAGAGCACGAACGCAGCCTCGGTCTTTGGCATGCTGAATGGGAGACCCTGCCGGAACTGTGCTGTCTGGTGTCCGGCTCGTTGCAGCAGGCATTGCAGGTGATACCGGGGCTGGAAGTCGACGCTGAGCGCATGCTGGGCAATCTGCAACAAACCAAAGGGCTGGTGCTGGCCGAGGCCGTGAGTATTGCCCTGGCCCAACGCATCGGTCGCGATGCTGCACACCATCTGATCGAACAGTGCTGCCGCAAAGCGGTGGAGCAGGGGGCCCATTTGCGTGAGGTGCTTGGCGCCGAAGCGCAAGTCTCTGCGCAGCTGTCTGCTGATGAACTGGATCGCTTGCTGGACCCGGCCCATTACCTGGGGCAGGCGCAACGTTGGGTCGAGCGCGCGGTTGCCGACCATCACGCTTTTACGCTTTGAGTCTTGAAAAAGGATCCTGAAATGGATGAGAAACAACGTTACGAAGCGGGCATGAAAGTGCGCCGCGAAGTGCTGGGTGATGCTCACGTGGATCGCAGCCTGGAACACCTGACACCCTTCAACGGTGAGTTCCAGGAAATGATCACCCGGCATGCCTGGGGCGATATCTGGACCCGCCCAGGGTTGCCACGCCACACCCGTAGCTTGATCACCATCGCCATGCTGATCGGCATGAATCGCGAAGGCGAGTTGCGTCTTCACCTCAAGGCAGCGAAAAACAATGGCGTGACCCGCGATGAGATCAAGGAAGTGCTGATGCAAAGCGCGATCTATTGCGGCATTCCAGCAGCCAACGCGACGTTTCACTTGGCCGAAGAGGTCTGGGACGAGATGGGGGTTGAGTCGTTAAAGGCGTCTTTGTAAGCGCTGCAGTCTGGCCCACATAGTTTTTCTTGTGGGCCAGAAGGTGATGATCGTTCAGTTCACTTGAACTATTTGAAAGCAGGGCGCGCAGTTAACTGGCGCCCTGTTTTTTTTCGCCTTGTTACAGCAGCGACAGTGGATAGCTGATGATTAACCGATTCTCGTCGAATTCGTTGACGCTGTAGTCACGGCGCATGGTTGAGTTGCGCACTCTCAGCGACAGGTCTTTGAACGTGCCTTCCTGGATAACGTAAGCCAGCTCCGATTCCCGCGCCCACTCCTGGCCGTTGGTGATGGCGCCGGAGTGCACGTGGTCGCCGGTGATATAGCGGTTCATCATCGTCAGTCCGGGAATGCCGAGGGCGGCGAAGTTGTAGTCGTGGCGCAGTTGCCAGGACCTTTCACCGGCGTTGTCGAAGCTGGAGTTGTAGCTGTCGTTGGCCAGCGTGCCGCCGCTGGTGCCGTTGACCCGCATCCAGTTGTCGCCATTGACCTTTTGCAGGCCAAGGTAAAAGGTGTTTGCGTTGTATCGGGCTGAAAACATTCCTGACCAGGTTTGGTTGTCAAGATCGCCTGCCAAATGGCTGCCATCTTCCTTGCCGGTGAAGAAGCCAAGGTTGGCGCCCAGCACCCAATTGCCGATGGGCTGGCTGTGAGTCAGGTTGTAATACTGTTGCTGGTAGATGTTTTCCAGCTGCGCATACCACACGCCAACTTGTGTGCGCTTGTCGTTGAAGGTGTATTCCGCGCCGCCAAAGTTGAAGCGGTCGGAGGTCACTGTCGGGCGGTTGAACATCGACATCGTGTCCATACTGGCGTCGTTGCGCGGGCTGTTGCCGCGGAACTGGCCGCCGTAAAGGGTCAGGCCGTCGATTTCTTTGGACGTGATCTGACCGCCACGAAAGGTTTGCGGCAGAGAGCGCCCGTCATCGGAGCGCAGGATCGGCAGCACCGGCATCCACTCACCGACCTTCAATTCTGTCTGGGAGAAACGCGCCTTGGCGGCCACCCCCAACCGGCCGAAGTCATCTGCTGGGTAGCCGTCATGCTGGATTGGCAGCAGTTGCGTGCCCCCCGTCCCCTTGCTGCCATCGAGCTTTACCGAATACAGCCCCAGCACATCGACGCCAAAGCCGACCGCGCCTTGGGTGAAGCCGGAGCGGGCGTCGAGGATGAAGCTCTGGGTCCACTCCTGGGCAGTCCTTTGCGCGTTGGCGGGGTTGACGAAATCACGATTGATGAAGAAATTCCGGATGTTCAAATTTACGTTGGCATCGTCGATAAATCCGGCTGCCTGGGTGGTGAGTGGCGCAAAGACGCTGGCGGCGATAGCTGCTGAAAGTGCGCTGATTACATGACGATTTGGGGACATGGTACGGACCTTTTTATAGTTATGAGTTCATCGAATCTGGAGCTGATAGTGCTAGTTGGGCAGGGCCTGCGCAATTGACGAAACACGGATTTGTGCGATTATCGAACGTTAATTAACCAGTTAGTACATTTTATGGGAGATACAGCTGCACATCGATATCAGAGAAGAAAATTGCCCTCTTGATTAAAAATAGAACTCAGTTCTAAATAATTATAAGCGAACATTGAACGCAATTCTGAAGTCACCATTCGTCTTGGTAACTGCCACCACAAAAACAATCACATGAGGGTTTATCATTTGAATTCGCCACTGCGCATCGCCCTGATCGGTGCTGGCATCATGGGTCGCCAGCATCTCCAGCACCTGAGCAACGTACCTCGGGCACAACTTTGCGCCGTGGCCGATCCTGGTCCTCAGGCTGAGGCCTTTGCGCTCGAATGCGGCGTTCCGTACTTTGCTGATCACCGGCATATGCTTGATCAGATCCGGCCTCAGGCGGCGATCATTGCCAACCCTAATGCCCTGCATGTGCAGACGGCGCTGGACTGCATTAGCGCCGGTGTGCCAGTGCTACTGGAGAAACCCGTGGGCGTCGATCTGGACGAGGTGCGTGAGTTGGTCTCGGCATCCAGGGCGCAGGGTGTGCCAGTGTTGGTCGGTCACCATCGTCGACACAACCCGCTGATCGTCAAGGCGCGTGAGGTGATTGCCAGTGGTGCGTTAGGGCGGCTGACCACGATCACTGGCCTGTGGCAATTGAAAAAACCGGAAAGCTATTTCGATATTCTTTGGCGCCGAGAAACTGGAGCGGGCATGCTGTTGACCAACCTGATTCATGACCTCGACCTGCTGCGTCATCTGTGCGGCGAAGTGCGACAAGTGCAGGCGATCACCAGCAATGGGGTGCGCGGCTTCGCTAACGAGGACAGCGTTGCCGTGTTGTTGCAGTTCGAAAACGGCGCGCTGGGGACCATGACGGGCTCCGACGCGGTTGCCGCGCCCTGGAGCTGGGAACTGGGCTCTGGGGAAAACCCGGTCTATCCGCGGCAGCCGGATCAGCCATGTTACTTGCTGGCCGGAACGCGTGGCGCCCTGAGCATTCCGCAACTCAAACGCTGGCATTACGCAGAGCCAGGCGCGGGCTGGCATCAACCCTTGCATCAGGTGACCGAGGCATTCCCCTCCGATGAAGCGTTGCGCCTGCAGTTGGAGCATTTCGTTGCGGTCGCCCGTGGTGAAACTGAACCACTTGTAGATGCCGCCGATGCAGGGCGCACACTTGCATTAGTCGAAGCCATCCGCGCGGCCGCACACAGTGGACGCGCGTGTACGCCCACCACGGTGTAAAGCCCTGCGGTGAGCTGAAGAGACAACCGTTACGCTCGCTACCGTAGAGCGGACAGGCATAGGCGTTGGCATGCCGTCGACTACCGTTTTTCTGCAGGGTCAAAGGAAGGTTAATGAGTACCGTCAGTACACCGTTGTCCGGTATCAATCAGCCACTTAGGGGTATTTCGCTCATTGTGTTGGCAACGCTTCTGTTCGCCACACACGACACCCTGTCCAAATACCTGTCCGGGATCTACCCGGTCATCATGGTGGTCTGGGTTCGTTATGTACTGCACACCCTCCTAATGGCCGGTATCTTCATGCCATCAGCAGGGTTGCGTGTACTGCGCACCAAGCGTCCGGGGTTGCAGGCGTTGCGCGCGACCTGTCTGTTGGGCACCAGCCTGTTGTTCACCAGCGGTCTGATGTTCATTCCTCTGGCGGAAGCGACGGCGGTTAATTTTCTCGCACCGCTGTTGGTCACGGCGTTGTCGGTGCCGCTATTAGGTGAGCATGTCACGCGTGGACAATGGATCGCAGTCCTGGTGGGCTTTCTCGGTGTGATGGTCATCGTGCACCCGGGCGGCGAGTTGTTCACCCCGGCAGTCCTGCTGCCCCTGGGGTCGGCCATGTGTTTTGCCTGCTACCAGTTGCTGACGCGACTGGTCAGCGCCCACGACAGCCCGACCACCAGCAACTTTTTTGCAGGCTTGTTCAACAGCCTGCTGATGAGCACGCTGGTGCCGTTCTTTTGGCAAACCCCGCAGCTCAAGCACTTGCCATTGATGCTGGCACTGGGCACCTGCGGGATGGTCGCGCATTTGCTGTTGACCCAAGCATTCCGTTTCGCAGCCCCGGCGATGCTGGCGCCATTCGGTTATTGCCAGATCGTCTTTGCCGGACTGTTGGGCTTTCTGGTGTTCTCCCATGCACCGTCGCTCACGGCTCAGTTCGGCATCGTTGTGATTTGCCTCAGCGGTCTGGCCGCTGCATGGCAGCAGCGCCGCAAAGGTTGATCGGGAGTGGCGTGATGGGGTGTTTTCACAACTGGAAGCGCTCGATCATCCCCTTTAACTCATGGGATAACCCGGATAACGACTGGCTAGCAGAATCAATCTGTACGGCGCCCCCAGACGTCTGGATTGATAGGTCGCGGATGTTCACCAGATTGCGGTCGATTTCACGGGCCACCTGCGCCTGCTCCTCACAGGCGCTGGCTATCACCGTATTACGCTCATGGATCAGCAAGATAGCGTCGGCGATTTCATCCAGCGCATTGCCGGCAGTCTGGGCGGTATCCAAGGTTTCCAGAACCTGCTCATTATTGGCCTGCATGGTTTCAACGACTTTCGCGGTGCCAGCGCGGATCGCTACCACCATGTTCTCGATTTCCTGAGTAGAGTTTTGCGTACGGCCAGCCAGCGCCCGCACCTCATCGGCGACTACAGCAAAACCACGACCGGCTTCACCCGCTCGCGCCGCCTCGATCGCTGCGTTCAGCGCCAGCAGGTTGGTTTGTTCTGCAACGCCGCGGATGACGTCAAGAATGTTACCAATGTCCTGAGAGTGAGCAGCCAGTTCTTCGACTTGTCGAGTAGCATCTTCGACATGGTGTCCCATGCGTCGAATTGCCTGAACGGTCAGGTCGACTCGCTGACGGCCCAGCTGCGTGGTAGTGGTGGAGGTATTGGATGCGTCGGCGGTCGATACCGCGTTACGTGCCACTTCCTCAACAGCCGCAGTCATTTCGTTGACCGCTGTCGCTGCTTGCTGGATCTCGGCGTTCTGGTTGTTGAGATCGTTGGAAGTCTGGTTCGTCACTGCCGTCATCTCTTGTGCAGCAGCAGCCAGTTGATGGGAAGAATCGCCAATCAGACGCAACGTATCGATCAGGCTGTTCTGCATCGCGGTTAAAGAACGTTGCAGGTTGGATACTTCGTCCGCCCCCGTGATCTCGATATGGCTGGTCAGGTTGCCCTTGGCAATATTTTCGGCAAACTCGGTGGATTTACGTAGCGGATTGGTGATGCTGCGAACCAGGGTCCAGGCCAGCACCAGTGTGACAATAAACACCAGTATCAACATGCCTACGGTGGTCTGCATGGCGTTGTCATAGACCCCCTTGGCCCCACGGGTGTAGAGCGCGGCCTGCTCGGCATTGATCTTAACCAGTGCGTTGAACAGGTCACCTGTCTGGTTGGATAAATCCTGGATCCCGCCGTTGAGCAATTGAAGCATCGCCGCTGAATCATTCTGCTGAGAGAGCGCCAGGTACTGGGTCAGTTTGTCGTTGTAGCTACGGACCACGCTGTCCATCTTGCTGAACGTGTCAGCGGCTTCCGGCGGCACGATAGGGCGATACTCGGCCATTGCTTTGTTCAACTCGCCGCGAAGAAAATTCATGCGCTCTACTGACAGTTTGAGCAGTGCCGGGTCGCGGTTTAGCATCATCCGCAGGGTAATGACACGGATGCTCAGGGAGTTGTCTCGGATCCTGGCAATGGCGCTGGTGCCAGCGTGTGAAACTTCTTCTGTATGGATGACGGCTTCGCGCATCTTGGATATCTGCGCCATGGAAAAAAGACCTAGCCCTAGGACAAGCAGCAGAACAATGGTGAAACTCAAAAAAGCTCGGGTTGAAAAACGCAGATTGCGGATATTCATTGGGGGGCCTGAAGAGGGAGGGTTTGGTTTTTTTTGCGGGAGTTCAGGATTTTCGAATGTTTTTTTGCGAGTAATGCACCAAAAAAAAGAGGCCTGAATGAAGGCCTCTTTTTTGAATGCTCAAGGGTTGATCAGTCCTTGATAGTTTCGACATTGCGCGGGGCCATGAAGTACATCCAGATCAAGGCGATGAAGTACATCGCAGGGATCATCATGAACAGCACGTTGTAGTTGTTATTCGTAGCGGTCAGCACTGCGCCAACGACCTGGGTCATGAACATCCCGCCAACCGCTGCGCACATGCCACCGAAGCCGAACACGGTACTGATCAGGTGCTTGGGCGTGTAATCCATCACCAGGCTCCAGATATTCGCAGTCCAGGCCTGATGTGCGCCGACGGCCAAGGCGATGGCCAATACTGCGATCCATAATCCGCTGGCGTTGGCGGCGAAAATTACGCTGATAATGGTGACTGCGAATATCAACATCGACAGCAACCGCGACGTAGTAGCGCGCATTCCGCGCCCGATCAGCCAGGAAGACAGGATGCCGCCGCCGATGCTCCCGAAGTCTGCCGTCAACCAGATCAGCATGAGCGGAATACCCATTTGGGTAACGCTGATGCCCAGGTTGTATTGCTGATTGAGAAACGGCGGCAGCCAGTACAGGTAGAACCAGAACACGGGTGCAGTGATCGCATAGGCCAAGGCAAACGCCCAAGTGCCGCGCATACGCAGGATGCGGGAGAACGGTACTTTGACCGGTGCGGGCTCGACGTCCTTGTTGATGTAATCCAGCTCGCTTTGGCGCACGGTTGGATGATCTTCAGGGTTGTAGTACTTCAAGCTCCACAACACCGTCCAGATCAGGCCCAGCAGACCCATGCAGATGAACGCAGCTTGCCAGCCCCACACAGACAGGATGAGCGGAAGGAGGGCAGGGGTCATCATCGCGCCAACGTTGGTCCCGGCATTGAATATTCCGGTCGCTACGGCACGCTCACCGGCAGGGAACCAAAGTCGTGTGGTCTTCACGCATGATGGATAGTTGGCGGCCTCGGTCAGGCCGAGAATGAAACGGCACACCATGAAGCCGACGGCCGAGGTCGCCAAGCCATGAGCGCCTGTGGCGAAACTCCACAGCAACACGGCCAGGAAAAATGCACGCTTGACGCCGACCCGATCAATGAAGCGGCCTTGCAATACAAAGCCGATGGCATAACCGACCTGGAACCAGAAGTTGATGTTGGCGTAATCCATCGCCGTCCAGCTCATCTCTTTGGCGAGAAACGGTTGCATGATGCCCAGGGCGGCGCGGTCGATGTAGTTCAGTGTGGTGGCAAAAAACACCAGAGCGAGCATGCCCCAGCGGGTTTTACCTACAGCCATGGCTCCGCGGATTTTTCCGCCGATACCCGTGTGCGCCACAGCGGCGTGGGAAGTTACTTCTGTATGAAACATGGGTAAGCCATCCGTTCCAAGACTGCGCCGTGAGCGTCAGTCGAACTGAAGATGCAACTCGAATCGAGCGTGAGCCTTGCGCTGTGGGGCCGTGACGAAATCGAAGACTCGATTCTTTGACGCAGGGTCAAGAATGTCGAGGCGACTTATCAGCGGAGCAGGACAAGGAGCCAGCTTTCGAGCGCTGGGTTTAATCAGGCAACAGCGGATCCAGTCCCCGAAAGGTCTGAAGGCAGTCGTCTCCCCAGAGGTTCAGTAATGATGGCGATGGCAGGCAGGAGGCGTTGGTACGAAAGACGTGATGCGCAGGTGAGTGAAGCCGCAAGTGAGTGCATGAGCATTGACCCTATTCTTGAAATTGTTATGAGCTAGCGGGTGACACGACCGCAGACGACTAAAACCCCAAGCTACTGGTTAACGGTGTTTCGGGCTCGTCCTACAATGTGCGGCTAGTGTTGAGCAATGAGCGAAACAGCGTCAATTGGCAAAGGTGGCTTTTGTTCGATAATCGAACACAAAACTAACCAGTTAGTACATGAGGGATTGTCGTGGTAATTTCACAAGCGAATAATTCACCGCAGCACCCACCATGGTCTCGAACAGGCTGATCAATCCGGTGCTTTTACAGTGCGGCCCGCAGAGGTCGCGGTCTTCCAGGAGCTGAAGCATGCAGCGTTCGATTGCCACCGTTTCCTTGAGCGGTACCCTGCCAGAAAAACTGGAAGCCATTGCCGCCGCCGGTTTTGACGGTGTGGAAATATTCGAGAATGATCTTATTTATTACGACGGCAGCCCGCGAAACGTGCGCCAAATGTGCGCCGATCTGGGCATCGCCATCACCTTGTTTCAACCGTTTCGTGACTTCGAAGGCTGCCGTCGTGATCGCTTACAGCGCAACGTCGACCGCGCCGAGCGAAAGTTCGACTTGATGCAGGAATTGGGCACTGACCTTGTTCTGGTGTGCAGTAACACCGCTACGGATTCCGTGGGCGATGAAAATATCCTTCTTGATGACCTGAGCCTGCTTGCCGATCGCGCTGGAGCCCGAAACCTGCGGATTGGCTACGAAGCTCTGGCGTGGGGTCGTCATGTAAACACCTGGCAGCAGGTGTGGAGTCTGGTGCGGCAGATCGATCATCCAGCGCTCGGGGTACTGCTCGACAGCTTTCACACCTTGTCACTCAAGGGTGACCCCAGCGCCATTGCGCAGATTCCCGGCGACAAGATTTTCTTCGTGCAGATGGCCGATGCGCCGCTGTTGGCCATGGATGTTCTTGAATGGAGCCGGCATTTCCGCTGCTTCCCCGGCCAGGGTGAGTTTGATCTGGCAGGCTTCCTCGCGCCAATCCTGCGCAGCGGTTACACCGGCCCGTTGTCGCTGGAAATCTTCAACGATGGCTTTCGCGCAGCACCGCCCCGCGCCAACGCTGCGGACGGCCTGCGCTCGCTGCTGTACCTGGAAGAAAAAACTCGCAAGCTGCTGGAGAAGGACGCCGAGCCCATCAACACCGATATTCTGTTCAACCCGCCGCCTGCGAGCAGCTATAACGGCGTCGAGTTTCTCGAGTTTGCGGTAGACGAAGCTCAGGGGGCGCGGCTGTCCACCTGGCTGGAGAACCTAGGCTTCGCCCGTCTCGGCCAGCACCGCTCCAAAGCGGTAAGCCTGCTGCGTCAGGGTGATATCAAGATCGTGCTTAACGCCGAACCCTATTCCTTCGCTCACAGTTTTTTCGAGGCGCACGGCCCGTCTTTATGCGCCATGGCGTTGCGGGTGGATGACGGCAGTTCTGCGTTGGAACGCGCACGGGTGTTCAGGGGCCAGCCTTATCGTGGCTTAGTCGGCCCCAATGAACGCGAAATTCCCTCCGTGCGTGCGCCGGATGGCAGCCTGATTTACTTGGTGGAGCCGGCTGAGCCGGGCCAGTCGATATACGACAGCGATTTCAAGGTAGATCCGCAAGCGGTTGCCGGTGGGGGGTTGCAGCGTATCGACCACATGGCAATGGCGTTGCCTGCGGACAGCCTCGACAGTTGGGTGCTGTTCTATAAAAGCTTGTTGGATTTCGAGGCCGACGACGAAGTGGTGCTGCCCGACCCCTACGGTCTGGTCAAAAGCCGTGCGTTGCGTAGCCGTTGCAGTACGGTGCGTTTGCCACTGAACATCTCGGAAAACCGTAACACGGCGATTTCCCACGCACTGTCCAGTTACCGCGGCTCAGGGGTGCACCACATCGCATTTTCTTGTGAGGATATTTTTGCTGAAGTTAGCCGCGCCAAGGAGGCTGGCGTGCCGCTGTTGGATATTCCGCTCAATTACTATGACGACTTGGCGGCGCGCTTCGATTTCGACGATGAGTTCCTCAGCGAGCTGGCCTACTTCAACGTGCTCTATGACCGCGACGCCCAAGGTGGCGAGCTGTTTCACGTCTACACCGAGTCATTCGACGACCGTTTCTTCTTCGAGATTCTGCAACGCAAGAATGGTTACGTCGGCTACGGTGCGGCCAACGTTGCAGTGCGTCTCGCGGCGATGGCCAAGTCCCGCACTGGCGCTGCGCGACTGGCCAGGCTTTAGACTTCTATGCCCCGGCCGGGTCCCGTTGCGGGGCAAAGTCCGGGATGACCACCCGCAAGCCGTAACGGGGATGGAGGATCGGTCTGCAAGTCTCCCTCGTCATTGTTCGTAGGTGCTGGCGCCCGCGATATGACGTGCGGCAATGTAGCCAAACGTCATTGCCGGGCCAAGATTGATGCCGCCGGACGGGTAGCAACCGCCCATGATGCTGGCCATGTCGGTGCCTGCAGCGTAAAGGCCAATGATGGGCTGACCGTGGGCATCAAGGACCTGGGCATTACCGTCGGTCTTCAATCCGGCAAAGGTGCCGAAACTGCCGGGTTGCACTTTGACGGCGTAGAACGGGCCTTGTTCAATAGGCGCCACACAGGGGTTACTCCCCGGATAAAGTGGGTCGCCCTGTTTGCGATTGTAGGGCGTTGAGCCGCGGCCGAAAGCGGGATCTTGCCCTTGAACGGCATGCTGGTTGTACACCGCGATGGTATTGACTAAGGCCTGCGGATCAATGCCGCAGGCCACGGCCAGATGCTTGATGCTTTCGGCGCGCTTGAGATAGCCGGAGCGCACCAATGGCCCGACAGGGACTGGCGTGGGACGCGAAAAGCCCAGGCCATAACGACGCTGGAAGCGATGATCGCAAATCAGCCAGGAAGCGACCTCCTGGTCGACAGGTGCTTGCTCGACCATGGCTGCCACGTAGTCATAGTAACCGCCGGCCTCATTGACGAAGCGCTTGCCATTGGACAGCACCCCGATAATGCCGGGCTTGGCGCGGTCGATGATGTGGGGGAAGTGCCCGAAGCTGCCGTTGCGGTAGGGCACTTTGGACACTGGCGCCCACGCCACCGGGGACTTGAGATCGTTGGCCACCTGACCGCCTGCCGACTCGCCGAGGCGCAGCCCATCACCGGAACAGGATTGTGGCGGCAGCGCGAGGTGCTCAAGGCCCGTTGGGGTGCGCGGGAACAGCTCTTTGCGCCGTGCAATGTCATTGGGGAATCCACCCGCGGCAAGAATGACCGCCTTGGCGCGAACGATCACCTCGCCGCTGGCGGTGTTCAGCACTGCACCACGGACCTGACCGTCTTCGATGATCAGTCGCTGCGCCGGTGCGGATTCGAGCAGGCGCACGCCGAGATTTTCTGCTGATTTGGCCAAACGCGCGACCAATGCCACGCCGTTGACCAGATGCATAGCGCGGCCATAGCGCAGAAGGTGATAGAGGTGGCAGCTGAAGCGTTTGACCACATGCAGCGCCGAACGCGGCGAGCGGGTCATGTTGAGGAAGGCGCCGAGGTCGCTACCGGCCATGATCGGCATGCCCATGAACGAGGTTTCGCGCATCGTCTTGCGCAGACGCTGCAACAGCGGACCCACTTCGCGACCGTCATACGGTGCGGCAATCACCTGATGCCCTTGTGTCGCAGCGCCCGGCACATCGCCGTGGATATCGGGGATAGCGTTGCCATCGACAAACTGCAGTGCGGTGTGCTGTTCGAAGAAGGACACCATGTGCGGGCAGGCTTCAAGAAACGCTTCGATTCGCTCGGGCTCATAACGCTCGCCCAATTCGTTGCGCAGGTAAGTCCGGGGTTGTTCAATGTCTTCGACAATCCCGGCGCGCAGGGCCAACGGATTGCGCGGCACCCACATCCAGCCGCCGGACCAGGCCGTGGCGCCACCGAACACCGCTTCCTTTTCCGCCACGACAACCTGTAAACCATGCCAAGCGGCCGTGACGGCGGCGGACAGACCTGCCGCGCCGGAGCCAATAATCAGCACATCGCATTCTTGGGGGGCAGCGGACATCTTGAACTCCTGAGGCGATTTATAACCGGCATGAGAAGAATAAATACCAGTGATTATTTTTATTGGAACGTGGTTCTAGTTTATGAGTATAACGTTCAGGAACCAAGCCAATGTCGGTGCTGAATCGATCGTTTGCCTGGGTGGTCGGAAAAGACTGGTCGATTACCGGTCATTTTGTTTGGCTTCCGGAGTTGGGACTTGCGGTTTCACGAAGCCTCGATTGCCTTTAGAATCCGCGCAACTTCAAAGGGACCACGACCATGGCCGGTAGTCAGATCGAACGCGCATTGAGCCTTCTTGAAAGCCTTGCCCAGGAACCGCACGGGATGCCGATGCAGACCTTGGCTGATAACCTGCAAATCCCCAAAAGCGCCACCCATCGAATGCTGGGTGAGCTTGTTCGTCTCGGTTATGTGCGGCAGAACCCGGAAAACAGCCGTTATCAGTTGTCGACCAAGCTGGTCGCCATGGGCTTTCGCTACCTATCCTGTGCCGGGACGGACATCGTCCAGTCGGTCCTGGATCGACTGGCTCAGGAAAGCAAAGAACTCGTGCGCCTCGGCATCATCAACGACTCCCGCCTAACCTGGATCGTCAAATCCCAGGGCGCACGCTCGGGTCTGCGTTACGACCCTGATATGGGCCGCGACGCACCGCTGTTCTACACGGCGTCTGGGCACGCCTGGCTGGCGCAACTGAGCGACAGCGAGGCGTTGGGAATGGTCGAGCACCAGGGCATCGCTGATCCCGCAGAATTCGGTCCCAACGCGCCGCGCTCGACTGACGACCTGCTCACCTGTCTGCGCCAGGCTCGGGAATACGGCTATGCATGGGTGGAGGAAAGCTCGGCGGTGGGGACTTCGGCGCTCGCCGCCATTGTGCTCAGTCCGGTCGATGGCCGGTGCATTGGGGTCCTGAGCATCGCCGGACCCAGTGCGCGTTTGCCCTTAAGCCGCATCCATGAACTGGCTCCCTTGTTGCTAAGCGCGGCCAGGGAGCTCTCTGCAGCCAGCCAGGCGTCTGAACTGTTCGCCTGACATCGTCCCTGGAGCGCGCTTGCCCGCGATCGGTCGGGGGGTCGCAGGGAAGCCAGCGCCTACGACGATCTCAATCAGGCTCCCTTGGGTCTTACCTCTTGATTAAAAGTAGAACTGAGTTCTAAATATAGGAGTGCGCGATTAAGAAGAGATCACCTGCAGCTCAGCGGGTATCCCAATCCGCGCTCCCTGAACTGATCAATGAGAGTGACAACCATGAGTGAGCAGATCTTTTCCCTTGCGGCCTTGACTGTTCTTGAGCTGTCCCCGCCGGAAACGGTGGAAGTGGCAGCACGCGCGGGATACAGCCATGTCGGCCTGCGCCTGGAGCCGGCAACTCCCGAGGAGCACCATTTTCCGTTGGTGGCCGATGCCGATCTACGGCGGCAGACCCTGCAACGCTTGCAGGACACCGGCATCAAGGTGCTGGATATCGAGATACTGCGCCTCAAACCACTGACCCAGGTCGCGGATTTCGCGGCAATTCTTGATGTCGGTGCCAGGTTTGGCGCCAGCGAATTACTGGTGGCCGGCAACGACCCTGACGAAGCGCGGTTGATTGATAACTTCGCCGCACTGTGCGACCTCGCCAAGCCGTATGGCGTTTACCCGCACTTGGAATTCATGCCGTGGACCGACGCTCGTGACCTGACGCAGGCGCTGCGTATCGTCAAGCAGGCAGGGCGCAGTAACGGTTGTGTGTTGGTCGATGCTTTTCACTTCAATCGTTCAGGTTCGTCGCTGGAGGAGCTGGCTGCAATAGATCCGGCCCGCATGCGTTACGCGCAGCTGTGTGACGTGGCGGGTCCACGCCCGAACGACATGGACGAGATACTCCGTCAGGCGCGCAACGAACGGCGTTTTCCCGGCGACGGCGATTGTGATTTGATCGGCCTGCTGCGGGCGCTGCCGGCAAATATTCCGCTGAGTCTGGAAATTCCCACGCGCCAGTTGATGGAGCAGGGTGTGAGCGCGCTTGAACGGGCGCAATGGGCATTGGACAAAACACGTCAGGTTTTGCTTCAGCGTTGATTCCCGAATCCCGCGATACGCTGGGCTGAGACTTCCTTCCGGAAGGCGCTCAGCCCATAATCGGGCGATTCCAACGTGGTCGTGAGCCCAGAATGACGAAATTCGCAGATCCCCGTACAGCTGGACCTCTCGATGCACTGCACAAGGGCCGCAAAAACAACCCGGAACAAACCCGTAAGGACATCCTCCAGGCGGCCATTGTCGAATTCGTCAGCCAAGGCTTGTCCGGTGCGCGGGTCGACGCCATCGCCGAACGCACGAAAACCTCGAAGCGCATGATCTATTACTATTTCGGCAGCAAGGAACAGCTCTATGTCGAAGTCCTGGAGAAACTCTACGGCGACATTAGGCGGACTGAAAGTCAGCTGCACCTGGCCGAGCTGGAGCCACAGCAAGCCATCCGGCGCCTGGTGGAATTCACGTTCGACCACCATGACCGCAATGTCGATTTTGTACGCATCGTCAGCATCGAAAACATCCACAACGGTGCCAACGTCAAGCAGTCCTCGGTGATCCGCTCGATGAGCCACAACGTCCTTACGGCGCTTGAGGAGACGTTACTTCGCGGTGAAGCCCAAGGTGTTTTTCGTCAGGGTTTGGAGGCAATCGATGTGCATCTGCTGATGACTTCTTTCTGTTTCTATCGGGTATCCAACAGGCATACCTTCGGTGAGATTTTCCAGATCGATCTCTCTGACGAACAGGTCAAGCATCGGCACAAGGCGATGATTTGCGAGGCGGTGCTGCACTACTTGCAAGCCTGACAGTGTCTGCGGCCAGCGCCAGGCCTGCGAGATAGCCGAACGTCATGCCAGGCCCGAGGGTGATGCCGCCGCTGGGGTAATGGCCGGCCATTATGCTGTTCATATCATTGCCCACGGCATACAGCCCTTTGATTGGCGTGTCCTGGTCGTCCAGCACGCGCGCCTCGGAATCGGTGTGTAAACCGGCAAAAGTGCCCAAGCTGCCCGGTATCAATTTCACCGCATAAAAGGGTCCTTGCTCCAGCGCACCCAACGATGGGTTAGGGCTGTGCCGGGCATCACCCTGGCTACGGTTGTAAGGAGAAGCACCACGGTTGAACTGCAAGTCTTCGCCGCGTGCAGCGTACTGGTTGAACGCCTCGACCGTAGCTTGCAGCGGTTCGGCGTCGATCCCACAACGTGCGGCCAGTTCGGCCAAGGTGCGACCCTGGTACAGGTAGCCCTTGTTCACGTAATACCGTGTTGAGAACGGAAACGGCTTGGCCCAACCAATGCCGTAGCGCCGCTGCGCCCGATAATCGCAAATCAGCCAGGCCTCGGCTGCTTCGCCGGTAGGGGTCGCCTGGAACAGGGCGTTCATGAAATCGTGATAGCAGTCGGCTTCGTTGCTGAAACGCTGACCGTTCTTGCGCACGGCAATAAAGCCTGGCTTGGCCCGATCCAGCAGATGCGGGAAGTTTCCAAGGCTGCCGTCCCTGCGGGGTACTTGAGAAACTGGCGCCCAGGCTCCGGCATGGGCCAAGTTGGTTGCGATCCTCCCGCCAACCTGTTCGCCCAGGCGCAGACCATCGCCGCTGTTGCTTGATGGCGCGGCGGAATGATGTTCGGTGCCGCCCGGTGCATGGGCGATCAGTTGCGTGATGCGCTGAGCATCATGCGGGAAACCGCCGCACGCCAGGACCACGCCGCGACGGGTATGAATTTCCACTGGATTGCCAGCCTGCAGCACGACAGCACCGATAACCCTGTCGTCGTTGCTGAGCAAGCGCGACACGGGGCTGTCGATGAGCAGTTCAACATTGCGGTCCAGGGCACTGCGCAGCAGGCGCGCAACCAAGGCGTTGCCGTTGACCAATTGCAGGCCACGTCGGTGCAGAATCAGATCGCGAGCATGCCGCAACAGACGCTTGCCTACATACCAGGTCGAACGTGGAGAACGGCTGGCATTGAAAAAGTGTGCCATGTCCGCGCCACCAGCGATGCCCAAGCCCGCCAGACTGACGATATCCAGTGGCGGGCGCAGTTTGTTGACCCAGTCGCCGAGTCGACGGCCATCAAAGGGCAGTGCACAGAGCGAGCGTCCGCCGCGTGCGGCACCGACAGATTCGTGCATGTCCGGCAGGGTGCTGCCGGAGTAGAACTGCACGGCAGTGTTCTGCTGGAAAAACGCGACCATTTGGGGTCCCTGTTGCAGATAGACGCGTTGACGCTCGTCCAGGGTGTTGGTGTGCAGTTGTTCGCGCAGATAACGCTCAGGTGCGTCGTCGTGCTCAATGTTGCCTTCGGCTATTGCCAGTGGATTACGCGGAACCCATAGCCAGCCGCCGGACCAGGCGCTGGTACCGCCGAGCAGACTTTCCTTCTCCACGACGATCACCTTCAGCCCATGCTGAGCAGCGGTCACCGCAGCGGCCAAGCCGGAGGCCCCGGAGCCGACCACCAAAACATCGCAAGAAATTGTCTCGTGATTCATGCAGGTATTCCGCAGACGTTGATAAGCGCGGCGGCCAGAAACCGCCGCATGGCGTGACCTATTGCAGCGGCGAGAAACCTGTCGGACGCAGTAGGCTCGACTCCAGGCGGACGACTGCGTCGAGTTCCTTGTTCTTGCGACCGAATTCCGCCCAGCGCGGGTCTGCAGCCATGGTGCCGCGTCGGGTGATGCGGTCATCCAGGCTTTCATAGGCCCAGATATGTACCACTTGGTTGGCTTCGCCAAACTCGGTGGTGAAGAAGCCCACCAGATTGCCCAGATGCTCGGTCTGCACAGCCAGGGCATCGCTCTGGTAGAGGGCCAGCCAGGCAGCCAGTTTGGTCGGTTTGATGGTGTAAGTGCGCAGTTCGTAATACACGTTTAATGCTCCACGGTGGTTTTAAGAGGGGCCGTCAGCTTCAGGCGTTGAGCTATGTGGCTGGCGGCGATGTAGCCGAATGTCAGGCCAGGGCCGATGGTGATGCCGGGGCCGGGGTAGGTGCCGTCCATCAACGAGTTCATGTCATTGCCCGCGGCATACAGCCCTGGAATCGGTGCACCGCTGCGGTCCAGAACGTTGGCGTTACGGTCAGTTACCAGGCCGCGTGCGGAGCCGAGATCGCCGGTGTGCAACTGGACGGCGTACCAAGGGGCTTTGCTCAATGGCGCCAGGCACGGATTGGGCAGGTGATCCGGGTCACCCATGTAGCGGTTGTAGCTGTTGCTGCCCTTGGCAAACGCTTGGTCGACACCTTCTCGGGCGTCGGCGTTGTAGCGTGCCAGGGTTTGGCCCAATGCCTGTGGGTCGACGCCAATGGCACGGGCCAATTGCTCTGCGCTGTCGGCACGGTGCAGATAGCCGGCGTTGACCAGTGCCGAGTTGTCGACCGGACTCGGTCGCGCCAGGCCCATGCCGTATCGACTCAATGCCTCGCTGTCACAGATCAACCAACAAGGGGTGCTGCCGGTGGCGAACATAGCTTGAACAAAATGATGGTAGGAGTTGGCTTCATTGACGAAGCGCTGGCCCGCCTGATTTACGGCGATCACGCCTGGCTTGGCGCGGTCGGTCACCAAGTGCGGAAAACGCTCGCGCTCGCCGTTCTTGTGTGTCAGTTCCGAGACCGGCGCCCAGAAAAAGTTGGCTGCCATGTTGTGTCCGAACGCGGCATTGACCGTTTCGCCCAAGCGTATGCCATCGCCGCTGTTACTCGACGGCGACATGCTCAGGTGCGGGCTGCCGGTGTCCGGGCGAAAGTTGGCGGCAAGCTTCCCGGCAGCAAAACCGCCCATGGCGCAAATCACGCCGCCGCGCGCGAGCACTCGTTGCTGCACGCCGTTGCGGGTCACCAGAACACCGGTGACAGTGCCATTTTCAACGATCAGTGAGTCGGTATTGCTGCTCAGCCACAGCGCCACGCCCTTGGCAAATGCCGTGGTGGCCAGACGAGCGATCAAGGCATTGCCGACGGTCAACCGCGTACCGCGATGATGACGGAGGCGATCAATGCCGTAGCGGGCCATTAACTTGAGGCAATGCCAGAGTGACGCTGGCGAGCGCTTGAAACTGAGGAAGTGCTGGATGTCAGCACGGTTGACCATCATGCCGCCGAACAGCAGCATCCCCGCGGGTGGCATCTTCAGCGTCTTGAAATGTTCGCCAAGGGAGCGCCCGTCGTACTCGACCATTTCCAGCGCCCGGCCGCGGTCAGTGCCACCTTGCTCGTCCGGGTAATAGTCGGGCGACAGCGGGCGTATGGCGTAGGCCAGTTCAGTATGCTTTTCGAGCCAGCGCAGTGCTTCATGCCCGCGCTCGATGTATGTGTCCACCAGCTCGGCGTTGTAGCCAGCACCGATGGTCTGCTTCAGGTAGGTACGCATGGCCTCGGCACTGTCATCGAAGCCCGCAGCCTTTGCCTGATCAGTGCCGTAGACCCACACGGCACCCCCGGAAATCGCCGAGGTGCCGCCGAAGGTCTCAGCTTTTTCGATCAGCAGAACCTTGAGCCCATCGCATGCAGCCGTGGTGGCGGCGGCAAAACCGGCGGCACCGCTGCCCAGCACGATGACGTCATAGTGATGAGTCGCAACCTGCAGCGCGGCGGTCGTTGGCGGTTGGGTAAAACTGTTCATGCTGCAAACCTCTTATAGGAATGGTGCTGCGGATCAGATCTGCAGGGGGGTCACACCCATAAAGTGGCCGAGGTTGCCGAGCTGGGCATATGCCATTTCAGGGCCCGTCTGGATCGGACATTGACGGTCACGCGCAAAGGCCAGCAGCGGTGTGATTTCCGGCGAGGTCACGACATCCGCGACCAGGGTTCCGGCCTTCAGGCTGTTCAGCAGGTCAGTCGACAGAGGCAGCTCGCCGCTGCCGCCCATGCCAACCGGCGAGGCGTTGACCACCAGCTCGAAACTGTCCAGCGAGTCGAATTCGGAACTGATGGCGATAGACGGGAAGGCGTTACGCAGCAGATCGACCAGGGCCAGGGCGCGTTCGGCGCTGACGTCGGTGATCGTCAGTTGGCTGACCCCCGCCTGGCACAGCGAATAAGCAATCGCGCTACCGACGCCGCCGGAACCGACCACCAGGGCGCTTTTGCCTTCGGCTTGAAATTGGTGCTGGCGAGCCGCATTTAGGAAACCCTCGCCATCGACGTTATCGCCGAGCAAGCGGCCATCGGGCTCACGACGGATGACATTGACCGAGCGCAATGCAAGAGCCCGTTCACTGACTTCGTCCAGACGTGTCGCGAGCAGTTGCTTGTAAGGCACAGTGACCACGCAGCCGCGCAGATTTTGCCAGCCACGCAGGCTGTCAACGAACGCATCCAAGGCCTGTTCGCGCATGTCGATGGCAATCATCGCCAGGTTCAGCTCATGCCTGGCGAACCAGGTATTAAAGTTTTCCGGGGACTTAACCTGCGAAATGGGCGAACCCACAATTGCCACCAGTTGCGTAGCTCCACCAATCATGCTGATCTCCAAATTGTTGGTGTTGTTGTGGGGCTAAGCGTGCGGGCAGGGGGCAAGACGGACAAGGTGTTTGCGGGCGGATATGGTTGTTTATCGCTTCATTGACGCGATAATCGCATTAAACAGGCAAAATTTTGAGTAGCTCGCTTGAGGTCAGCGAGTTATCGATGTCGGGCAAGAGAGGCGTTTTGAAAGGCTGGCGTAGTGTGCATGCAACGTTAGGCGCGCAAGAACTGCGAGGGCGGGGATTGGAAGGAAGAGGGGAAGGGAGCGTTTCAATCGACGCTGATTGAAACAGGTCGAGCCGAGATGGAAAGCACCGCCTCGGCTCGTTGGGCTCAGCTGTTCATGCTGTGAAAGTGCGCCTGCATGCGCTCGGCGTTGGCGGGGCAATCACTGAACAGTTCAAAGGCCTTGACCGCCTGGAACACCGCCATGGTGCCGCCATCCAGCGTGCGGCAACCCAAGGCGCGAGCATGCTTGAGCAGCTCGGTTTCGAGGGGGAAATAGATGATCTCGGCCACCCACAACTCGGCGTGCAGAAGCGCCACTGGCAGTGGCGTGCCCGGCAGTTTTGCCATGCCCACCGGGGTGGTATTGACCAAACCATCAGCCGCCGCGACCGCAGCGGGCAGATCCAGCCCGACAATCGCACGCCCATGGCCGAAGTGAGCATTGAGGTTATCCACCAGACCCTGAGCGCGACTCGGATCGACTTCAAACACCGTCAGTTGCTCGACCCCCTCAGAAAGCAACGCATGCGCCACTGCCGCACCTGCGCCACCGGCCCCCATCTGTACCACACGGTGACGTGCAGCCTGGGCAAGACCCTGGCGAAAACCTTCGGCAAACCCAAGGCAATCGGTGTTGTGGCCGATGCGCTTGCCATCCTTGAGCACTACCGTGTTGACCGCGCCAATGCCGCGAGCCTCGTCAGAAAGCTCATCGAGCAATGGGAGGATGGCCTGCTTGCAGGGATACGTGATGTTGAGGCCGGTGTAACTCATCTGTTCGGCACTCTTGAGCAGTTCGGGCAAGGCGTTGATGTCCAGTTTCAGGGCATCGAGATCGATCAGCCGATACAAATAACGAATGCCTTGGGCATCACCTTCATGCTCGTGCATGGCAGGTGTGCGCGAGGCCTTGATACCGGCACCGATTAGGCCCGCTAGTACGGATTTTTTGTTCTGGTTCATGGTGATCAGGCTTTCAATAAGTGGGCGAAATGTTCGAGGGCGAGGTGGTAGCCGTTGGTGCCCATCCCGCAAATCACGCCGACAGCAACTGCCGACACAAATGAGTGATGGCGGAATTCTTCACGCTTGTGCACGTTGGACAGGTGCACTTCGATCACCGGTAACTCCGCTGCGGACAAGGCGTCACGGATGGCTACTGAGGTATGGGTCCAGGCCGCCGGGTTGATTAGGATGCCAGCACAGCGACCGCGTGCTTGGTGAATCCAGTCGATGAGTTCACCTTCATGATTGGTTTGCCGGAATTCGATTTGCAAGTCGTGCAATGCGCCAGTGCGTTCACACAGATCAGCGACATCGGCCAGGGTTTCGTAGCCGTAGGTGGCCGGTTCGCGAGTGCCAAGCATGTTCAGATTGGGGCCGTTGAGCACCAGAATTGTATGAGTCATTACAATGACCTCCATTGTTTTTTCGAGCATCGGCAGAGGTAGCCAATCATAGGATGTGAAAATGTACCAGATGGTTAATTTCGTCAACGACCTGCAAGACTGCCTTGAGCGCAAACCAGGGTCATAAATGTATGAGGGCGTAGGGGAGTTGGCTGCAAAGCCTTGAGGACAGAGGTGTTTGGCAGAGTTATTCGGTGTAAGAGAGAGGTTTAATCCATGGAAATTTTGTTCGGTTATCGCCCGCTTTCCCCAACATTGCGCTGCTGGGAAGCTGTGGCTGGATGAAAACCTGCAACTTGATGGAATCAAGAACAGGTTCTTGGCTGTGTCAATCCAGTACCGGTTTGAGCAAAGCTTGCGCTTCGTAAAGAGGCGTGAGATAGCGCCCGCGCATTCCCTCGGCATTCATGCGTGACGAGTGGGTGGTAACCGCCAAGGTGGCCTTGAGCTGACCCGCGCGATTGAGCAGTGGAACACCCAGTACCAGCATTCCCGGCTCGAACTCCTGATCAACACAGGAAAATCCCTGGAGGGCCACTTGCCGTAACTCGGCTCGTAATGTGTCGATATCCACGCAGGTATAGGGCGTCAGCTGCTGCAAGGGAACACGGGTGAAGTAGGCGTCTAGCTCGGTTTCACTCAGCGTAGCCAGCCAGAGGCGACCGCTGGCGGTGCAATACATAGGCACCCGCGAACCCGGGCGGATAGACAGCGAGGTGATGTGGCTGTAGCGACTACGGACGATATGCACGACCTCGTCGCCGTCGCGCGTGCCGACGGACACATGCTCCTGGGTGGTGCGCGCCACTTGCTCGACAATGGGCCGGAGCATGCGCGGCATCTGCGCCGAGTCGACGTACGCCTGGCCGATGCGCAGGGCTTTTGCGGTTAGCCAGTAATGTCGGCCATCGGTCTCGGCAAATTCGTCGTGGACCAACGTCAGCAGAAAGCGCCGCACAGCGCTTGATGTCATCCCGGACAATTTGGCCGCTTGCGGCACGCTCAAACGGGGTTGATCAGCGCTGAACAATTGCATCAGGGCCAAGCCTTTTTGCAGACCGACGATCAGGTCACGCTGATGAATAATTGGCTGGGTCATGACAAGGACTTCCGTTGATTTGCCGCAAAGGGGCGATTATCGCAGCGTCAGCGGGATGCGTCAGATATAAAGCCAGCCCGCGAGACGTCGCGGTGGTTTGGTGTTCTCAAATGAACATTATGATTGGCGCACGTTCTAGGGATTCTCGAACACTCAGGACACTAGGCAAGCGATAACCTCCAAGGTTGTCACAGCCTCTACGCTCCAATCCTTCACAGCGTTTCAGCTACTTAAGCTCTGAGCCTCGAGCAAGAAGACTTGAGTTGCCGGTGGAAGTGGCGCGGGTGAAACCAAGGCAAACACGCCGAAGCGTTAGACTATTACTCTAACGCTTCGGCGTATTCTTTGACGGCGGCGGTTACGCTTTGGAAGAGGACTTTGCAGCAAAAATACCATCACCCAGCAATGCCACAACCAGTGCAGTCACAGACAGGTAGATAGGATATTCCCAACCACCGTTGGCGCTGGTGAAGCTCCAACCATTGCCAAAGTGTACGGTGGCAGCGACGAACAGCTGAACAACGGCGATCGCGGCAACCCAGCGAGTATAGACACCCAATACCAGCATCAACCCGCCAATAACTTCGAATGCCATGACGGGGTAGGCCAGGAAGCCTGGGAAACCTATGGATTCGAAAAAGCCGGCGGTGCCCGCAGGCGTGAACACCAACACTTTGGTCAGGCCGTGAGCAATGAACATGATGCCTAAAGCCAGACGCATAACAAATGCGGCGTAGGGAGCAGTACGTGAATCAATCATGGTGAGTTTCCTTTTGCTCAGTTAGAAAGCGACAGCGTTTTGGTCAGCCAATGCGAGAAGTCGGCCAGTTCTTCAGCGACAATCTCATGAGCCATATTGTAGAAACGTGTTTCGTGTGCGACGCCAATTCGATCCAGCCAGGCGTCAGCCTCTTTTGCCCAATCGACCGGCAAGACGTTGTCCTGATGTCCATGAGCGATGAATGCAGAGACCGACCGGAGTCGATCCGGTGTCGCGATCTGGGGCGCAATTTCTCGGAGCATCCGCCCGCTCAGTATCGCGAAGCCTGCAACTTGCTCAGGTTCGGTCACCCCAAGGCTTGCACTCATGATGCCGCCCTGGCTAAAACCGGCGATCACCGTTGGCAGCTTGGGAAGCGCCTCAATGAAACGGTGCAAAGTTTTCCGGCTGGACTCCGCTTGCTCTTCATTGAACGATGGGCCGTTACTGGTGAAGTTGACCTGATACCAGGCAAAACCTTGTGGGCCGACCTGCAAAGGGCCTCTGAGCAATAGAATCTCCAGGTCTTCCGGCAGGGATCCGGCCAGATCCGTCAGGTTCGCTTCGTTCGAACCCACGCCATGCAACAGAAGCAAGCGAGCCTTAGGGTTCGAAGTGCTGCATGCTTTGCGGAAAAAGAGGCCCGATTCCGGCTCCCGGGCCGGTTGAGAAAAAGTAGTGTCACGCATCATGGTATGCAACGCCTTGGGTGGGTTGAACTGTCTCGAATCCATGGTTATTGGTCGAGGTAAAAAGGTAGCTATCCATTGCCAGTACCCCGTAGGTCACGCCGCCTTCCAAGACGCGTGTTTCATAACTTTCGCCGGCCGCGCCTAACGCGATGAGTAGCGGTAAAAAATGCTCATCGGTCGGGTGGGCGCGCTCTGCTGAAGGTGCGAATTGCTTGTAATCCAACAGCTGATCGGTATGACCCGCTTGAAGCGTTTGGGCCGTCCAGGCAGCAAACTGTTTCACGTAATCAGCGTCTTGGGTGGCAGTACCCCGAAACTCATACAGGTTATGGGTGAGGTTTCCCGATGCCACGATCAACACGTTCATGTCCCGTAGCGGCTTGAGTGTTTGACCCAATTTCCAAGCCTGGCGTGTATCGAGCGTTACGGGCATCGACACCTGAACCACCGGTATGTCAGCCTCGGGAGCTAGATACATAAGGGGTACCCAAGCGCCATGATCCAGACCACGATGGGGGTCGAGTCGAGATTTCCAGCCCGCCGTCTGCAGCAGATCTACGATATGTGCTGCCAGAGCTGGCGCTCCTGGTGCGGGGTAGTTCAGTTCATACAGTGCTTCGGGAAAGCCACCGAAGTCATGGATGGTTTTAGGGGCGGTGCTCGCTGTAACGCTGACTTCGCCACGTGTCATCCAGTGAGGGGAGAGGACGACGATGGCATCAGGTCGAGGCAGTTCGCGACCGAGCTCAGCCAGCCGTTTGCCAGCCAGGCCGGGCTCGATTGCGAACATTGGAGCACCATGAGACGCAAACAGCAGGGGGAACGAAGTGTTCATGGTGAATGCTCCGAATTGAATTACTTGTTAAGCCAGACGGGGGCGATGGAAGTGCCCAGGCCTGCGCCGTATCCGAGATAGATGTTCAGGCCTGCCAGTGGCTCGAGGTAACGGGCATTGATAAGCCCGCCAGCGTCCACCGTATTCCAGCCCATGCTCTGGGCAAGCGAGATAGCGGTCTGTTTGGCACGGTCATTGTCACCAGCGACAAAAACACTGCCAGTTTGGTTGTCAGCGAACGCAGGGCCATCGGCGAGTACTTGAGCGAACAAGGTATTGAACGCTTTAACCACGTGTGCTTGAGGCACCGCTTTGGCAATTTCTTCCGAGGCGCTGGTTACGTGACCGATCGTCAACGACATGTAGTCAGCGCTCAGCGGGTTGGTGATGTCGATGACGATTTTGCCCGTCAGATCACCCAGGCTTTGCAGTGCTGCAGCAGCATCACTGTAGGCAGTCGCAACGACAACGACGTCGCTGTCACCTAAGGCCTGCGCCGCGGGATAGGCGCGGACATTTTCAAACTGGTCAGCCAGGGCTTGGGCCTTACTGATGTCACGGCCGGTGATTCGAACGTTATGCCCGGCGCTGGACAGTTGTTTTGCGAACGCCGAACCCATGTTCCCGCTACCCATTACTGTGATTTTCATAGCGACCTCGTGTACGTTGACTTGCGTTTCGGTGGGCCTAGTTTATAGGTTGCGGATTTGAGATAAATCGGGCTGAATGCGATGAATAGTTCCACTGGGTGAGACAATAATGGATCGGGCATTGGAGATGCAGGTCTTCTGCATGGTCGTCGACAAGGGCAGCTTCGTAGGGGCCGCTGAGCCGCTGGAGCTGTCCAAGGCGGCAATTTCACGCTATGTGAGCGGGCTCGAAGAGCGCTTGGGCGCGCGGTTACTGCAGCGCACCACTCGCCGACTTTCGTTGACGGAGGAGGGGCGGCAGTTCTACCACCAGGCGCGGGAAGTGCTGGCGCTGATGGATCAGGCGGAGGAGGCTGTTTCGTCGGCAGCGCCGGAGCCCAGCGGGGTGCTCAGGGTGAACGTCCCGGTCAGTTTCGGTGTGTTACACCTGGCTCCAGTGTGGGCTGACTTTATGAAGGCCTACCCTAAAGTCGAATTGGACATCAGCTTGAATGACCGGCTGGTGGATCTTGTAGAAGAGGGGTTTGACGTAGCTGTTCGCATTGCGCGTATGGAGAACTCTTCTTTGGTGGGGCGACGTTTGGCCGGCACTCGGATGTGCCTGTGTGCCTCACCCGCCTATCTTGCGAGCCACCCACCCGTGCGCACGTTGTCTGATCTGACAGAGCATGGGGTGGTTGCCTATACAAACTTTGCAAGCGGGAATGAATGGCAATTTCAGGGGCCTGATGGCAGTGAAAGCGTGCGCACACGTTCGGTTGTTCGCTGCAATAATGGCGATACCTGTCGCAGCATTACCTTAGCGGGGGGAGGGATTTCTTTGCAGCCTAGCTTCATGGTGGCTGAGGATTTGCGCAGTGGAGACCTGGTAGAAATTCTTCCTGATTATCAGTCTGTCGAACTGGGGATCTATGTGGTGTATCCGTCACGCAAGCACCTGGCACCCAAGGTTCGCGTACTCATTAATTTTTTGGCGGAACGATTTGCCCGTCCTCAGTGGGAACATTAATGGGCGTATTTCGGAAAAAATCCCTGCTGATAAATGGGTGCACTGCATTCAGTCGGGTCAGAAAGTTTTTCGGTTTCAAGCTGGGGGCTGTTCCTTTTGCCTCCTCTGGTCGATCCTAATCCTGGCTGGCATGCTGAGTGGTAAAGGTAACGCAAGCTAGAACAAGCGCCATTGGCGCGGCCGTATTCAAACCTCGACGATATTTTTCCCATGAACCTAGACCGAAGCACCGAACACCTGATCCGCGCTCTCGAGGCGCAGCGCTACGAGGCTATTGCTGCCGGCGACTTCGACCGTTTCGCCGAATTAGCCCATCCCGACCTGATTTACACGCACTCCAACGGTCTTGTGGACAGCCTCGACAGCTATCTGAGCAAATGCCGGGAGGGGTACTACGTTTACCATTACATCGAGCATCCGATTGACGAGATCCGAATCCTAGGCGATGTCGCTTTGGTGCTGGGGGAGATGAATGCCAGTATCACCTCCGGCGGTACATTGAAAACTCTTCGCAATAAGTGCCTCGCAGTCTGGGCCAAGTCAAATGGGCAATGGAAGCTAAGCGCATACCAGCCCACGCCGATCAAGTAGTTCCATCTCATAAAGTTCTATCTAATAACCGAGAGCGCTTGCACTCGACGCTGTCTTACGTGAGTCCGATGCAATACGAGAAAAGCAGGCAGGTCATGCAGCTTCAGCAAAGCAACCCATGACACTGGTTATGGGGTACGTATTTCGGGGGCAAGATCAATTGCAGTGATGGCATGCTTATTTGGTTTCATCAGCCATTGCCCTGCCAATGGCTCTATTGCGAAAATCTCGAACTATGTCTAGGAATGAATTAAGGATCGGAGAACAGTCATCGGCCCTATAAATGCAGCTCAAATCGACTTGGGCGTTGTCGGGTGCCTCGCTCAGTGCGCGGTACACTACGCCAGGCAGAGCAAGGACTGAAGCCGACTCAGGAACCAGGCAGACGCCAAAGTTACTGGCCACCAAGGCCACTCCGGTCACGGTATCACCCACCTCCTGTGCAACCTGTGGGATGAACCCCGCTTTTTCGCACATGCTCATCACTTTATCGACAAAGTTTGGACGCGAACCCGTGGGAAACAAGATCAATTGATGATCGGCCAGCCGGTGAAACGGGACGATGGTTTCGCGTGCTAGAGGATGATTTTCGTTGACCGCCAGCAACAGTTTTTCCGTGATAACAAGCTCATTGGCAATATCGGGTGAAGGAGTGATGAATCTGTTGAAGCCCGCGTCAATTCGACGTTGACGCAAGGCTTCAATTTGTTCGTCCTTATTCATGTTGTGCAAAACAATTTTTACGTCTGGATGAGTGTTGCGGAATGTTAATAGCAACTTAGGGATGGTACCGAGAATTCCCGAGCCAAAGATTCCGATATCGAGCTTGCCCAATTTTCCCTGACCCGCTCTCTGCGTACGCTCGGTTGCCTGCTCGACCACTGAGCGAATATTGCGTGCCTCAGCGAGGAACAACTCCCCGGGCTGAGTCAGTTCCATGCCGCGTGGCGTGCGAATGAATAATTGTACGCCTAACTCATCTTCCAGTTGCTGGATCTGTCGAGTCAACGGAGGCTGGGAGATGTGTAGACGGGTGGACGCTCGGCGCATATTCAGCTCCTCCGCAACAGCAATGAAGTAGCGAATATGGCGTAGGTCCATGTGAGGCAAACCTTTCGGGTGATTGCTCAGTACGCGGGAGGCACTGAAGGGAGGCGCTCATGGTATTGGAGTCCCACGCATTCAACTAATAAATTTTTCCCCGATCGCATTGGCAGGTTGAGCGCGCTTGAAGAACCATCAAGCATGCTCCGTCAGTGTTGATCAGCCGATCCTCCTGATCCTGCGTTTTGCCGCAGCCCACTCCTGAGTTGGAGACCTTCCGTTGCGGGCAGGCACAGCGAGCATAGAGATACCTAATAGGTATCAGGTGGGCAGGTTTATGGTATTGGACGGTAACCCTCAAGAACAATAGTTTCGTGCACATCGTCTGTCGGTAAGCGCGAAGAAAATGTTCACGGCGTCAGCACGAAAATTATAAAAACAAAAAAATCGAGGAGACGATATGGGTAACAATACCTATCAACCAAATGCTTTCTTTAGTTATCGGTCGGCCTTGGCATTTGGCGTACTCGCTGGATTGTCGATGAGCAGTGCAACCTATGCATTTCAGATCGATTCCGGTAATCCTGACATCCAAATGTCATTGGATAACACCGTAAAATACAGCGCTGCATGGCGGGTTCACGGTGCTGACTCCAAGGTCGCTAATAATTCAACCGGTGTTCAGGCCAACACCAACGATGGTGATCTCAACTTTGACCGTGGGCTGATTTCCGACCGCCTTGATCTGCTGTCTGAGTTCGATCTGCGATTCAAGCGTAACTTCGGTCTGCGTCTCAGCGGTGCCGCTTGGTATGACGATGTCTATAACCAATCCAACGACAACCCAGGCGCGCTCAATGGGGCGCTGGTGAATTCCCGCTCTGCCAACTACGACCATTTCACTCACGCTACCCAGACACTGGAGGGGCGTGACGCGGAGATGTTGGACTCGTTCGTTTACGGTAGTTTTACCCCATCGGATATGCAACTCAACGTTAAAGCGGGTCGTTTTACCCAGCTCTACGGCGAAAGCCTGTTCTTCGGTAGCAACGGTATCGCGGCGGCGCAAACGTCGCTCGACTTGATTAAGGCGCTGTCAGTTCCCAACTCTCAGTTCAAGGAAATTCTCAGGCCGATCGATCAGCTCTCTGGACAATTGCAGATTAATTCAAACGTCTCTGTTGGCGCCTACTACCAGTTGGAGTGGCGCAAGACTCGTTTGCCAGCCGCGGGTAGTTATTTCAGCTTTGCCGACTTCATTGATGCTGGCGGCGAGTCGCTGATCCTGGGGCCGGGGGTCTCGTTCTCCCGGGGTCGTGATATTGATGCCAAAAACTCGGGGCAGGGCGGCGTCCAACTAAAGTTTAGTGCTGGCGATGTCGAATACGGTATTTACGCGGCGCAGTTCCACGACAAGATGCCTCAGTTTTATGTTCACCCCGATACCGGCTCTTACGAGGAGGTCTTCGGCGAGAATATCCGTACGATAGGCGCTAGCTTTAGTACCTTGATCGGTGAAGCCAACGTTGCTGGAGAGGTTTCTTTCCGTGGCAACATGCCGTTGGTAGCCTCCGGGAATACAGTGATCGTGCCCTCTAGCGTGGGCGCAAATGGCGACAGTAAAGCGGCCTACCCTGTGGGTCGCACTCTGCATGCCAACTTGTCAGCGATTGATGTTCTGGCCGCTACGCCGTTTTGGGATGGCGCATCCGTTATCGGTGAACTTGCCTTTAACCGACTCTTGAGCGTCACTGAAAATCGAGATCAGTTGGACCCTTCGGCAACGCGTGACGCGAGTGCGCTGCAATTCATCTTTACCCCCGAGTATTTTCAGGTTGCCCCAGGGCTGGATCTGCAGGCCCCGATCGGTGTGAGCTATGGGATTTCTGGCCGTTCTGCAGTCAACGGCGTGCTAATGCCCTCAGAGCATGGTGGCAACGTCACCGTTGGGTTGAAAGGTGATTACATGAAAACCTGGCAGACCAGCCTCAACTACACGCATTACTACGGACCTGCCGGTTCAGTTATCAAGTACGACACTGCCGTTCCCGAACTCTCCTACAAAAACTTCGAAGGCGACCGCGATTTCATTTCGTTGTCGGTTCAACGCACCTTTTAAGTTTGAATTTCTTCCCGCCTGAGGGGCATCACAATGTATAAGAAAACCGTTTTATGGGCGGCTTTGGTTGCCAGTTTTATAACCACGCAGATGGCACACGCTGCCGTGAGCGCAGACGAAGCAGCGCAGCTTAAAAGCAGCCTGACACCGCTCGGCGGAGAGATGTCGGCAAATAAGGATGGCAGTATCCCGGCCTGGAACGGGGTCAAAGGATTGTCTGCTTCCAGTGAGAAAGTCGGTGATATTCCCGTCAAGTTGTTTGCGGATGAGAAACCACTGATCAAAGTGACGGCGCAGAACATGGGGCCGTATGCGGATAAGTTGTCCGAAGGGACTCAGGCATTGCTGAAAAAGTACCCTGATACTTTTCGCCTGGATGTTTACCCCACTCATCGTACGGCGGCAGCGCCGCAGTATGTCTATGACAACACAATGAAAAATGCCACCCAGTGCAAGGTTCAAGACAATGGCATGTCCTTGCAGGGTTGCTATGGCGGCGTGCCATTCCCAATTCCAAAATCCGGTGTTGAAGCTATTTGGAACCACCTGTTGCGGGTCGAAAGTGAAGCCACTGAAGTCTCCAACTTCAAAAACATCATTTTGACTTCTGATGGCTCGCGAGCCATGGCGACGATGAACGATCAATCCAACCAATACCCGTACTACTACAAGGATGGTTCGGCAGACAAGTGGAGCGGTGAGTACTTCCTGCAGCGTTTCAGCACCATTGCACCGCCCTTCAAGGCAGGGGAATCTCTGGTGTTTCGTGACAGCATTAACGTCAGTCAGGCACGTCAGGCATGGCAATACCTGGTTGGCCAGCGTCGTGTGCGCCGAGCACCGACAGTGGCGTATGACACGCCTGACTTCGTGGCGTCAGGTGCGAACTACTTCGATGAAGTCATGGGCTTGATGGGGCATGTCGACCGCTATGACTGGAAGTTGGTGGGTAAGCGGGAGATGTACGTACCTTACAACACCAATGAAGTGGTCACCGCTTCGCTGGATCAGGCCTATGGCAAGCACCATTTGAATCCTGACAAGGTGCGCTGGGAACTGCACCGCGTGTGGGAAGTGGAGGCGACAGTTGCTGCTGGCAAGCGCCATGCGGTGCCCAAGCGTCGTTACTACCTCGACGAAGACTCCTGGATGGTACTGCTGATGGATGGCTATGACAGTGAAGGCAAGCTGTGGCGTACCACTCAGGTGACGCCGTTCGTGTTGCCATCAGTGCCGATGCTGGAACTCAAGCCCGCGCATGTATTTAACTTGCAGGCCAATACCATGAGTTCATCGCAATCACTTAATGAGGCCACTTTCCATGTGGTCGGACGCAAGCCCGAGACCTACTTCACCGGCGACTCGGTAGGTGCCGAAGGCGTACGTTAAATCACGCGTTTGCAGTGTCGCTACTGAGCCCCTTGGCACAGTGGCGACAGTCTCTTCTCATCATTTTTTTGCCTTATCGATGCAGTGCTTAACGCTGTTATCCGGGCAGAGGGATGTATTCGAGTACGTCAGATGCACATGTTAAATGCACTCAAAAGGTGGACGGCCTTTGCCGTCGCCGCACTTTGTCTTTCCTGCCTGGCCAGCCTTTGCGTTGCAGCAGGCCAATCGGTCGTGCCCGATGTGCTCGACCTTCCTGCACAACAAAACACACGGGCCCAACAGGGTTTGTTACTGGCCGTGGCCCAGGCAGGCCAGCGCCTGGTCGCTGTCGGCGAGCGCGGCAGCGTTCTGCTTTCCGACGACGATGGGCATTCATGGCGTCAAGCCCGGAGTGTTCCGGTAAGCGTGCTACTGACCGATGTTGACTTCCCAACGCCAACCCAAGGTTGGGCGGTGGGGCACAGCGGTGTGGTCTTGCACAGCACCGATGCAGGCGAAACCTGGCAGCGTCAGCTTGACGGCCAAAAAGTCGCGCAGGTGATTCTCGACGATGCCCGACAGCGTGCCGATGCTGGCCAAGAGGGCGCCGCCGCAGAGGTGCGTAGTGCCGGGTTCCTGGTCAGCGATGGTCCGGACAAGCCTTTTTTGAGCGTACGGTTTAGTGATGAGCGGCATGGCTATGTGGTGGGTGCTTACGGCATAGCACTCACCACTGCAGACGGTGGCCAGAGCTGGCAGTCGCTGGTTGGACGAATCCCTAACCCACGTGGCAAGCACCTCTATCAGGTGCAGATCAATAATCAACAATTGCTGATCGCCGGTGAACAAGGCGTCTTATTTCGCTCAATAGATGGTGGCAACCATTTCAGTGAGATCTCCACACCCTACAAAGGCACCTTCTTCGGTGTACTGAATCTCGAGGGCGATACGCTGCTGGCCTACGGTCTACGCGGCAATGCCTGGCGCAGTCCGGATCACGGGGTCAACTGGCAGCGGGTGGCGCCAGAACAATCGGTGACACTTACCGCCGCAAGACGTCTGCACGACGGTTCTTTGCTGCTCGCTGACGAAAGTGGACGACTGTTACGCAGTACTGACGACGGCCGCAGTTTTGTGGCGCTCAAAACCCAAACGCAAGCAGGGCTCAGCAGTGTCGTCGAGTCGGCGGAGGGTGCTCTGATCATTTTCGGCGCGCGCGGGCTGTCCCGGATTGAGCCGGACACATTAGTTTCGGGAGTTCAATAATGAATCATGCGCAGCTTATTCCCTCGGAAGCTGTGATAAGCGACCTGCAGGCGTTCGATAAACAATCAGGAACACTCTGTGAACGGTTGCTGTTCAACAACCGCATAGTGATCGTTGCACTGTGTTTGTTTATCACGCTGTTGCTGGGTTATCAGGCGCGTGGGCTTTCGCTCAATGCCGCATTCGAGAAGATGATCCCTACCGGTCATCCTTATATTGTCAACTTCCTGGAAAACCGAAAGCAGCTGTCTGGCATGGGCAACACGCTACGCATCGCGGTGGAAGCCAAAGACGGTAATATCTTCAATGCCGAGTATCTGGAAACGGTACGCAAGCTTAGTGATGAAGTCTTCCTGCTGCCGGGTGTCGATCGCCCTTACATGAAGTCGCTGTGGGCGCCAGCTATACGCTGGACAGGCGTGACCGAAGAAGGTTTGGACGGCGGGCCGGTTATTCCCGATGACTACGATGGTTCTGCGCCAAGCCTTGAGCAGGTCCGAATAAACGTCGAGCGCTCGGGTGAGGTTGGCCAGTTGGTAGCGGCGAACTATAAGTCGAGCATTGTGCTGGTTCCTCTCCAGGAAAAAGTCTCTGAAACTGGCGAGCGGATTGACTATCACGCACTCTCCCTGCGTGTTGAGCAATTGCGCACCAAGTATGAGTCGGACAAAATTGCAATCCACATTACCGGCTTCGCCAAGGTAGTGGGTGACCTGATTGATGGTCTAAGACAGGTCCTGGTGTTCTTTGCCGCAGCCATCGTCATCTGCACCGCGGTACTTTTTTGGTACACCCGCTGCCTGCGTAGCACCTTGTTGGTGGTGTTCTGTTCGATGGTCGCGGTGGTATGGCTACTGGGGCTTTTACCTACGCTTGGTTACGAGCTTGATCCTTACTCGATCCTGGTGCCTTTTCTGGTGTTCGCTATTGGCATGAGCCACGGTGCGCAGAAGATGAACGGCATCATGCAGGACGTCGGGCGTGGGACGCACCGATGGGTGGCTGCGCGCTATACCTTTCGACGCTTGTTCCTCGCGGGCATGACCGCGTTGCTGGCCGATGCAGTCGGTTTCGCTGTGTTAATGGTGATTGATATCCAGGTCATACGGGATCTGGCTATCACGGCGAGTATCGGTGTCGCTGTGCTGATTTTTACCAACCTGGTGCTGCTGCCAATCCTGCTTTCTTACACGGGAGTCAGCTCTGCGGCAGCGAAGCGCAGCCTCAAGGCAGAGCTGTCGGAAAACAACGATACACATCACAGAAAGCACCCGTTCTGGGCATTCCTAGACCTGTTTACGCGACGCTTCTGGGCGACCGTGGCCGTGGCCGTGGGCCTGGCTTTAGGCATCGTCGGTCTGGTGGTGAGCGCCCATCTGAAAATTGGCGATACCGATCCTGGCGCACCGGAGCTGCGTGCGGATTCGCGTTACAACCGTGATAACGCCTTTATGGTGGACAACTATGCGGCGAGCAGTGATGTGTTCATCATCATGGTCAAGACACCGCAATACGCGTGTGCTCACTACAGCACGCTGATGGCTGTCGATGCGCTGTCGCATGAATTGCAGAAACTGCCTGGGGTTGAGGCCATCAGTTCGCTGGCAGGCATCGCCAAGGTGGCTAACGCAGGGATGAACGAAGGCAGTCTCAAATGGTTCGAAGTGCCACGTTCGCAAGACATGCTCAACGCCATCATTACTCGCGCACCGCGTGAGATGTTCAACCAAAACTGCGACTTGCTCACGGTGTATGCCTACCTCAAGGACCATAAAGCCGATACGTTGACCAGCGTGGTCGGCGTGGTGGAAGGCTTCGCGGCTAAATACAACAGCGATGACATCCGCTTTCTCAATGCTGCGGGCAACGCCGGCATAGAGGCCGCCACCAACATAGTGGTGAAAAAGGCCAACGTTCAAATGCTGTTCCTGGTCTACGCGGCGGTTATCGTGCTGGCGTTCATTACCTTTCGCTCATGGCGTGCGGTTGTCTGTGCGGTGGTGCCGCTGATGATTACTTCAGTACTGTGTGAAGCGTTGATGGTGTGGCTGAACATCGGCGTCAAGGTTGCTACGCTGCCGGTGATCGCCCTCGGTGTGGGTATAGGAGTGGACTACGCGCTGTACGTGATGACCGTGACTCTGGCGCGGATGAAGGAGGGTATGTCGCTCTCTGAGGCTTACTACAAGGCGTTGATCTTTACCGGCAAAGTGGTGGTGTTAACCGGTATCACCTTGGGGATTGCGGTAGCTACCTGGGTCTGGTCGCCGATCAAGTTCCAGGCTGATATGGGTATTTTGCTGGCGTTCATGTTTGTCTGGAACATGCTCGGAGCGCTGATCTTGTTACCAGCGCTCGCCCACTTTCTGTTGAAGCCCAAGCAGGGCGTTGCGATCTGACCGGCGAGAAGGGTGCATTGACTATGAGCACTATATGGAGCGGTCATGGCCGTGATCTGATCAATACGATTTTTCTGGCAACTGGCGCGATGCTTGGAGGGTTTGATGTAGGCGGACTGCATTGGCTTTGGGCCATTTCGACGGCGCTGGTTGCGTGGGTGCTGCTAAGTGGCAGTTCGCGGCGTGAACGAGCGATCGGGGCTGCGCTTAACAACACCCTTGTGATGCTAGCGGATCCTCAGCCCGCACCGACAAGCATGCAGGATTCAATGGCGCGCTTGCTGGTGGTATTACAAGGCAAGGTCGAGTCGGTTCAGCGCATGAATGTACTGGCCTCGGAACTGACGATTTCGGCAGGCACATTGGTCTCGGGTTTCACGGAGGCCATTGGCACTGCGGATCGGCAGTCGGAGCTGGCGGTGAACTCAATGGTCGAAGTCCAAGGTATGGCTGAGCGCGCTCGGGCCACGTCGGGCGAAGCCATTGCACTGGCCTCGGCCACTACCGATGCTCGTAATCAGGTGTCTGGTGGTGGCGAGCAGGTGCAGCAGGTGGCTGCCGCGATGGTCGATCTGGCCAATGTGGTGGCAGGAGTGGGTGAGGAATTTGATGGTGTTCGTCATCAAATTGCACGCATCAGCGAGATCGTTGCCATTATCAGGAGCATCGCAGGGCAAACTAATTTGTTGGCACTCAATGCCGCTATTGAGGCTGCCCGAGCGGGTGAACAAGGCCGGGGTTTCAGTGTGGTCGCTGATGAAGTCCGTAAGCTGGCGGAGAGCACAGGCGACGCGACACTGGGTGTTGGAGAAATTATCGCTCTGATCGGCGACGGTATTGACCGCCTTGAACAGCGCCTGGCTCAGGCTCGCCAGGAAGCCACCGAGGGTGTGAAACAAGCTGACGATGCTTGCGGTGTGTTGAGGGGTATCGCCGGCACTGCGCAAAATACCGTTAGCTCGGTGCAGGAGATTGCCCAGCGTGCCAGTGTCGAAGTGCAGAAGACCGGGCAATTGCTGGAAGATTCCGGGGGTGTGGCCCGCTTGGCCAGCGAGCTGGATAACCGGGTCAACGACTGCAATGCGGGTTTACGCCAATTGATGTTGGGCCTGGTGGATCTGAAGGTATTGGCGAACAAAATAGATGTCAGTCGTAATGCGCTGGCATCCATGATCGATGCAATCGAAGAAGTTCGTGCTCACAACATAATGGTTTTGAATGCCCGCGCGACCTCGCAGATGCTGCCGCATATAGAGCGGATACGCTCTCTGGACACAGAAATCGATCACCTGCTGGGGCGTGCGCAATTGGATGGCGGGGCAGGGGGTGAAGCACGTAAAGCTCATTTTTCCCGTTTGCGGGATGCTTTGGACAGCTATCGTGTGCTTCGTGACGAACTGCTCAATGCGGCCCAAGGCGGGAAGCTGAAACAGATACGTGAGCGCACGACTCCTTTGATCAGAAGCGCCTACCTAAAAGTCAAAGAAGCGTGTGTCACGTTATCCGCATAAACTAAGACCCATGCAGCGAACGTTTTAGATCGCACGCACAATAATAAACGCAATCGATTTTGGTGAGTTTTACCGTCCTCAAGATCGAAAGGCTCGTGCTTCGTTACGCTTTAGGAATGTTCATGATCGAGCAACCCCTTGCCGAACGCTTCAATTTGCGTTCACGGCTGCGCTTTAATATCGAGAGCGGGCAGATCTGGCTCGACGAAAACCGCATGCTGCTGCTTCACGCCAAGGCCTTCGGGGCCTTGCGCCAAGAGTTGTTTGAGTCGCTTGGGGCCAAGCGCGCCAAAGGACTTTTGTTTCGCATGGGTTTTGCAGCTGGCCAGCATGATGCTGACCTCGCGCAAAAGCTCTATGGCGCGGGTGACGACTTTGATGTTTTCAAGCTCGGCCCTGAGCTGCACGCGTTTGAAGGGCTGGTTCGGTCAACAATTACCGAAGCTAAAATAGACTGGGAAAAAGGGACATTTTTTGGCGAAGTGAAATGTGAAAACTCATGGGAAGCTGAATCGCATTTGCAATTATTCGGCGCTGGCGATGAGGTCGCTTGCTGGCATCTGTCGGGCTATGCGTCGGGTTATACCTCTCGATTCTTCAAGCGTTTCATCGTTTTTCGTGAAACCAAATGCGTGTGTTGTGGTGACGTTAACTGCGTGCTGGTTGGCAAACCGGTGGAAGACTGGGGAGATGAGGCTTTCCTCGAACACTGTCTGGAGGCAAAGGATAAGGAAACCTCTTTTGAACAGTTGCAAGAGGAGCTGTGGCAAGTGCGTGGTCGTCAGCGCGAACAGCGCCCACCCGGCAAGCTGGTGGGCAGCTCCCCAGCGTTTAGTGCCGCTTTCAGTTTGCTCAGCAAGGCAGCCAGCAGTCCTATAACGGTTTTACTCTTGGGTGAAACCGGGGTCGGCAAAGAAGTATTTGCCCAGTGGCTGCACGAAAACAGTGAGCGTGCAGATAAACCGTTTGTGGCCATTAACTGTGCAGCGATTCCTAACGACCTGATCGAATCAGAGCTTTTTGGTGTGCAGAAAGGGGCCTATACCGGCGCACAGAACTCACGTCCAGGCAAGTTCGAACGAGCCGATGGTGGCACGCTATTCCTTGATGAACTGGGGGAGCTTTCTCCTTCGGCCCAAGTGAAGCTCTTGCGGGTACTGCAAACCGGGGAAGTCGAGCGACTGGGTGATGATAAGCCCCGCAAGGTCAGTGTGCGGCTGGTTGCCGCCACCAACGTCAATTTGCAACAGGCCATCGTTGATGGTCGTTTTCGCGCCGACCTCTACTATCGCCTGGCGACCTATCCATTAGAGATTCCTCCCCTGCGCAAGCGCAAATCGGATATTCCGGTGTTGGTCTCGGTGCTTATCGAAAAATACTCACCGCTCTATCACAAGACTATTAACGGTATCAGCGATCTGGCGATGCAAGAGCTGATGGCCTATAACTGGCCGGGCAATGTCCGTGAGCTTGAAAACCTGGTTGAGCGTTCTGTTTTGCTTGCACCCTCGGGGGGGCAAATTGATGTAGAGCATCTGTTCCCTGGTATGGCCCCGGTGACGGCGCTCGGTGCTGTCATTGACAGGCAGGGGAAGGTGGGCAATGCGGATGAAGCCAAGAAAGATAAGCTTTGCGAAAGTTTACTTGATGAGGGCTTCGATCTTCAGGCACATGAAGCTCGACTTTTGAAACTCGCTGTTTTGCGAGCCAATGGCAACCTCACCCACGCGGCACGTCTACTCGGCATAACCCGTCGTCAGTTAGCGTATCGGGTGAAACAGGTGTTGGGTGATATCGAGCAGTCTCCGAATAGCGCCTGACAAAAACGTACACCTATCAATCCATAGGCGTTCTTTAATTCAGGTATTTCTTTGACATGACCGCGAAGGCGGTGGGAATACCTGTTTATTGAGAAGTTTTATGCCAAACACGTCGCTCGACGTGTTTTTTTTGCCCATTTAGCAGTCACTCCAGGCTCATTTGCCGAGGGGCGGACATTGTTTGGCTTGGAGCATCGCGTTTTGCTGATGTGCAGCCTTACGTTTTTGTAAGGCGCGAGTGGCGAATGGACAGAAACGTCATCCAGAGAAGGGTGCATACTTTCTGTTTATTTTAAAAAACCATAATTAAATCAAGTTGTTATCATTGTTGGCATCCTCTATGCAAAGTTAGATTGAGACTGTAAGTCCGGCTTGTCGCTAGCCCGAAAGGGCACACGTAGAGCCCATCTCATCTAGCCAATAATGGAGACAACAAATGGCGATGACAGGTGTATTGCGTCCAGGGCATGCCCAGGTACGCGTGTTGAACCTTGAAGAAGGCATTCACTTTTACCGCAACGTATTGGGCCTGGTGGAAACCGGGCGTGATGATCAGGGGCGCGTATATTTCAAATGCTGGGACGAGCGCGATCACAACTGCTACGTGATTCGTGAGGCGGACACCGCTGGCATCGATTTCTTTGGTTTCAAGGTGTTGGACAAAGCCACTCTGGAAAAGCTTGATGCTGATCTGCAAGCCTATGGCTTGGTCACTACCCGCATCCCGGCAGGTGAAATGCTGGAAACCGGCGAGCGCGTGCGCTTTGAATTGCCATCCGGTCATCTGATTGAGTTGTACGCGGAAAAAACTCGCATCGGTAATGGTATTCCCGAAGTCAACCCGGCCCCGTGGAATGCTCAGCGCGAGCATGGCATTGCTCCTGTCCAACTGGACCATTGCTTGCTGTATGGCCCAAACATCGCCGAGGTGAAAAAAATCTTCACCGACGTCCTGGGCTTCTTTCTGGTTGAGCGAGTACTCAGTCCCGACGGTAACAGTGACATGGGCATCTGGTTGTCCTGCTCGCACAAAGTCCATGACATCGCCTTCGTCGAGTATCCGGAGAAGGGCAAGCTGCACCACTGCTCGTTCCTCCTCGAGTCGTGGGAGCAGGTGTTGCGTGCTGGCGACATTATGTCGATGAACGAAGTGAACGTGGATATTGGCCCTACCCGTCATGGCGTAACCCGAGGCTGCACCATCTATGCCTGGGACCCCTCCGGCAATCGTTTTGAAACCTTCATGGGTGGCTACCACCCTTATCCGGATTACGAGCCGCTGTCCTGGACCTACGACAACTTCGCCCAGGGCCTCGACTACCCGCAGCGCAAACTGCACGAAACCTTTTTGACTGTAGTGACCTGAGGGCACGTCCATGACTTCGCCCGATGAGTCACTGGAAATGCAGCCGGCCGACCTGGATACGAAAAAGCGTTTTGTGCGGGTCACCGGCAGTCGCGGAAGCCGCTTTGTCGAGTTCGACTTTGCCATCGGCGAACCCGGGTTGTTCGTTGAAATGATCCTGACTCATGAAGCCTTCGCCGAGTTCTGTGCCACCAACAAGGTTGCGTTGATGCCCGCGCCGACCGAAGCCACAGACGAGGAAGATGCTTCGGCTGGATGGGGTTGGCGACTCGCTGACGCCACACAGGTTCGTTTCAAAAACTAATCGAATTGGGCGTTTCACCTTAGGTGAAACGCTTGTGGGAGATACACATGCATATAGATCTTCGCACGGTCAGTATTCAGCCATTGCGGCAGACGTTTGATCACTTGGCCCGTCGTTTTGGCGACAAGCCCTCGTCGCGATATCAGGAAGGCAGCTACGACATCCAGCCCGAGGAAAACTTGCACTACCTGCCGACCTGGGACCCGGAGCAGGCGCTTTACGACGCCAGCATCACCAAGATCGTTATGCGCGACTGGTACGCACTGAAAGACCCGCGTCAGTTCTACTACAGCACCTACACCTTGGCGCGCGCGCGCCAGCAAGAAAACACCGAAGCGAACTTCAACTTCGTCGAAACCCGCGGCCTGGCCGACATGCTTTCGGATGATCTGCGCAGCTCTGCGCTCAATCTGCTGGTGCCGCTGCGCCACGCTGCCTGGGGCGCCAATCTCAACAACACCTTTATCTGCGGCTACGGCTACAGCACGGTGTTCACCCAGCCGTGTATGTACCACGCGATGGATAACCTGGGTTCGGCTCAATACTTGTCGCGTATTGGCCTGCTGCTTGGTGGCACGGAAGCCCTTGAAGAGGGCAAGGCCGCCTGGATGGAGGGAGAAGCCTGGCAAGCGCTACGTCGTTATACCGAGGATTGCATGGCGGTACGTGATCCGTTCGAGCTGTTTGTTGCGCAAAACGTGGCCCTGGATGGCTTGCTCTATCCGCTGGTGTATGGGCGCATCGTGGATGACCGGTTCGCGGCCAATGGCGGCTCGGCAGTGGCCATGCTGACTCAATTCATGAGCGACTGGTTTGATGAAACCCGTAAATGGGTCGACGCGGTCATGAAGGTAGCGGCCGCTGAATCCGAGCAAAACCGCGAGCAGTTACAGGTCTGGACAACCGTTTGGCGTGATCGCGCTGCCGCAGCCTTGCTGCCGGTGATTGGGCAGGTCTTTACGGACCAGGCCGATGAGGTCATGGCTGAACAATTGGCAGCCTTCAAGGTTCGCTTGGACAAAACCGGTGTCGTGGCTTGAGAGGCTTTTATGTCAACTGTATTTATTGCATTGCAAACCAATGAAGAGACTCGCCCCATTATTGAGGCGATAGAAATAGATAACCCCGAGGCCGTGGTCAATCGTGAACCGGCAATGGTCAAGATCAATGCGCCTGGTCGCCTGGTCATTCGCCGAGAAACCATTGAAGAACAGATGGGCCGCAGCTTTGATATGCAAGAGCTGAATATCAACCTGATCACGCTCTCCGGCAACGTCGTTGAAGACGAAGACTCCTTGACCCTGACCTGGGGCAACTAAGCGAGAATATTTAGCATGGACATGAAAGCAAATAATAAAAAAATGAATGCGAAAGAAAAGTACCGCTTGTTGACGCGCGACCTGGCATGGGAGCCGTCTTATCGCACCGAGGAAGAACTTTTTCCCTACATTGCTTATGAAGGGCTGAAGATCCATGACTGGAACAAGTGGGAAGATCCGTTCCGCTTGACCATGGATGCGTACTGGAAGTATCAGGCGGAAAAAGAGCGCAAGTTTTACGCGATTATTGACGCCCATGCGCAGAATAACGGCCATCTGAATATTACCGATGCACGCTATCTGTCGGCCTTGAAAATATTTCTGCAGGCCATCAGTCCGGGTGAGTACGCCGCGCATAAAGGATTTGCCCGTGTGGGCCGTGAGTTTCGCGGTGTGGGGACGCAAGTGGCCTGTCAGATGCAGGCAATTGATGAGATTCGCCACGCCCAGACGCAAATCCATGCACTGTCCAATTACAACAAGTTCTACAACGGCTTCCATGCGTTTGCTGATCAGCGTGACCGCATCTGGTACACCTCCGTGGCGCGTTCGTTCTTTGACGACGCGATGTCTGCCGGTCCGTTCGAGTTCATGATTGCCATCGGCTTCTCGTTCGAATACGTGCTGACCAACTTGCTGTTCGTGCCGTTCATGTCCGGCGCAGCCTACAACGGTGACATGGCCACGGTGACCTTCGGCTTCTCGGCCCAGTCGGATGAAGCACGGCACATGACCTTGGGGCTTGAATGCATCAAGTTCATGCTCGAGCAGGATCCGGACAACCTGCCCATCGTTCAGGGCTGGATCGACAAGTGGTTCTGGCGTGGTTTCCGGGTTCTCGGTCTGGTCAGCACCATGATGGATTACATGCTGCCCAAGCGAGTTATGTCGTGGCGCGAGGCATGGGATATTTACGGTGCCGAGAACGGCGGTGCGCTGTTCAAGGATCTGGCGCGCTACGGTATTCGTCCACCGAAGAGCTGGGATGACGCCGAAGCAGGCATCGACCACATGTCGCACCAGTTCATGCTGGGTCTTTACCAGTGGAGCTTTGGTACTTCCTTCCATGCATGGATCCCCTCGGATGAGGACCTGCAATGGTTATCTGCCAAGTACCCCACCACGTTCGACAAGTATTACCGGCCACGCTGGGAACACATCAAGAAGCTGGCGGCCGCAGGTACGCCGTTCAAGAACTATGGCCTGGCTAAACTGTGCCAGTGCTGCCAGTTGCCGACGGTATTTACCGAGCCAAATGATCCGACGCTTACTTGCCATCGTGAAGTTGAATACAAAGGCGATAAGTACCACTTCTGCTCTGATCATTGCCTCGAAATCTTCAATAATGAGCCGGAGAAATATATCCAGGCCTGGCTGCCCATGCCTGCACTCTTCCAAGCGCCGCTCAATGGTGATCTGGCTGCCTGGATGGATTGGGTTTCGCTGAAAGATGGTCAGGACAATGGTGATTTTGCCGACTCCCAGGACCGCCACAACTTCGAACTGTGGCGTGGTCTGGCAACGTCTAACCAGTAAGCCTCTAAAGGGGGGTGGTCGTTAGTTGAAGCGACCACCTCTCAACACAATAATAAGGAGAACAAAATGCCTGTAGTAGCCCTTAAAAAATACGTAGGCGTTGCCCGTGATCGCGTTGAGAATTTCAACGGAAAACAGCTGATTTACGTCAGTTGGGATCACCATCTGCTTTTTGCTGCCCCGTTCCTGCTTTGTCTGCCGCCGCAGACTACCTTCGCCGAGTTGATTCAGGTCGTCCTCGAGCCGCTGCTGCAAGCGGATCCGGACACCGCAACGATCAACTGGCGCGCTGTCCAGTGGCTCAAGGGCAACCGTCCTTGGGTGCCCGACTTCGATCTCAGCCTGGCCGAAAATGCTATTGGCCACAAAGATCAGCTGCGTTTCAGTACGCCGGGCCTCAACACTATTTGCGCAGTTAGCTGAAAAGGGGACAGGCTATGAGTTACGAGCTGACGATTGAACCACTGGGTCAGACCATCGAGATCGAAGAAGGTCAGACCATTCTCGATGCGGCTCTGCGGGCCGGCATTTACCTGCCTCACGCCTGCTGCCACGGCCTGTGTGCGACCTGCAAAATTCAGGTGGTGGATGGCGAAATTGAACACGGCGAGGCCTCCAGCTTTGCCCTGATGGATTTTGAGCGCGAAGAGAAGAAATGCCTGGCCTGCTGCGCTACCGCTGAGAGCGACTTGGTGATTGAGGCGGAAATCGATGAAGACCCGGATGCCGAGAATCTGCCAGTACGCGACTTCGTCGGCACGGTCAGCCGCATCGAGACCCTCACGCCCACCATCAAGGGCGTATGGATCAAGCTCGACGATCCGGCTGGAATGCACTTCCAGGCCGGCCAATACATCAATCTGCAGTTGCCTGACGGTATTGGCAACCGGGCATTTTCGATTGCCAGTGCGCCTACGGAGGGCGGCGAGATCGAGCTGAATATTCGTATCGTGCCAGGCGGTCGTGGTACGGGTTATGTGCATGAGCAGGTGAAGGTCGGCGAGCGCATGAGCATTACCGGCCCCTACGGTCGCTTCTTTGTGAAGAAGTCGGCGCATATGCCGGTGATCTTCATGGGCGGCGGTTCCGGGCTTTCCAGCCCGCGCTCAATGATTCTGGATTTGCTGGCGGAAGGCTTTGAGCTGCCGATCACCCTCATCTATGGCCAACGCCATCGTGGCGAGCTGTATTACCACGACGATTTCCTCGCCATGGCTCAGCAATACGCGAACTTCAACTACGTGCCCGCGCTCTCCCATGAGCCGGAGGACTCTGGCTGGGAAGGCTTCCGTGGCTTCGTCCATGACGCCGCCAAGGCACACTTCAAGAATGACTTCAGGGGGCACAAGGCTTACCTGTGCGGTCCGCCTCTAATGATTGACTCCTGCATCAGCACGCTGATGCAGGGCCGCCTGTTTGAGCGCGACATCTATACCGAGAAGTTTATATCGGCGGCAGATGCTCAGCAGGTCCGCAGTCCCTTGTTCAAGGCTATCTGATCGCGCCGACAAGCTCCCGCTATAGGTGAGTTAAGGGAGCTTGTGTGGGCTGATTTTGTTACCTCAGTGTCAATACCCTGTAGGTATCAGAGTTGGCAAAATAAAGTATTAGCCGGTATTGCCTGGCTTTTCTAGACTCGCTTTCAGGGACTAATACCCGCTGACCTGAGCAAGGTGCAGCGGGTAGTCATACAGAACAACACCCCGGAGCTTCCATGCGCCAGATTGAAAATTTCATCGCCGGTGAGTTTGTCAGCGCTGCCAGTGGCAAACGTTTCGACAAGCGTTCACCGGTCGATAACCGTGTTATTTGCTCGATCAGTGAAGCCGGACGCGGCGAGGTAGATGCCGCCGTAAGCGCTGCGCGTAATGCCCTACAGGGCGAGTGGGGTGGTCTTACCACGGATCAACGTATTGAGCTGCTCTACGGCGTGGCTAACGAAATCACCCGCCGCTTCGACGACTTCATTGAGGCCGAGATGTCCGACACCGGCCAGCCGGAACACGTCATGAAGCACGTGTTCATCCCGCGCGGGGCGGCCAACTTCAAAGTGTTCGCCGACGTGATCAAGAACGTCGCCAGCGAATCCTTCCAGATGGAAACGCCTGATGGTCGCGGCGCCTTCAATTACTCGATTCGCCGCCCCAAGGGTGTGATCGGCGTGATCTGTCCGTGGAATGCCCCATTCATGCTGATGACCTGGAAAGTAGGTCCGGCGCTAGCCTGCGGTAATACCGTGGTGGTCAAACCGTCCGAAGAGTCGCCACAAACGGCGGCACTGCTGGGTGAAGTGATGAACGCAGTGGGCATCCCCAAGGGTGTCTACAACGTAGTGAACGGATTCGGGCCCAACTCCGCTGGCGAATTCGTCACTCAACACCCGCACGTCGATGCCATCACCTTTACCGGCGAGACCCGCACTGGCGCGGCCATCATGAAAGCCGCTTCCGAAGGCATGCGCGATGTGTCGTTCGAACTGGGTGGCAAGAACGCCGGCATCGTATTTGCCGATGCGGACTTTGATGCAGCAGTTGAGAGCTTCTCACGCTCGGTATTCCTCAACTCGGGCCAAGTCTGTCTGGGCACCGAGCGGGTGTATGTCGAGCGTCCGATTTTCGAGCGTTTTGTCCAGGCCCTGAAGGTCAAGGCGGAGGCGGTCAAATATGGTCGTCCAGATGATCATCATGCCAACTACGGCCCGCTGATCAGCCAGGAGCACAAGCAGAAGGTGTTGTCTTACTACCGTAAGGCAGTGGAAGAGGGCGCCACCCTGGTGACGGGTGGCGGCGTGCCTGACATGCCGGCGGATCTGGCAGAAGGTGCCTGGGTGCAGCCCACTATTTGGACCGGCCTGCCGGAAACAGCTTCCGTTGTGCAGGAAGAAATTTTCGGGCCGTGCTGCCACATTTCGCCGTTCGACAGCGAGGACGAAGTTGTGCAGAAAGCCAACGCGACCGATTACGGCCTGTCGACCACCCTCTGGACCTCTAATTTATCTCGTGCCCACCGCATGGCGGCGCGGATCGACGTTGGCATCACCTGGATCAATAGCTGGTTCCTGCGCGATTTGCGCACCCCGTTTGGCGGTTCCAAACAGTCGGGCATCGGTCGTGAAGGCGGCGTTCATTCGCTGGAATTCTACACCGAAACCCGAAATATCTGCGTGAAACTCTGAGGCCCTTATGGACAAGCAAAAGATCGAGCATTACGGCGATGAGCTTTACCAAGCTTTCGTCTCCCGTCGCGCCGTTGCACCACTGCTCACCCGTGAGCCAGAGATCACCATTGAGGATGCTTACCGTATCCAGGAGCGCTTTGTCGCTCGGCGGCTGGCGGCGGGTGAAACCATCGTCGGCAAGAAAATCGGTGCGACCAGCAAGCCTGTGCAGGACTTTCTCGGCGTCTATCAGCCGGACTTCGGCATGCTCACTTCGGCCATGGTGTTTCAAGAGGGCGACACCATCGACCTCAGCCAGTTGATTCAGCCGAAAGCCGAAGCCGAGCTGGCCTTTGTGTTGAAGCACGATCTCAAGGGGCCAGGTATCACCGCGATGGATGTGATCCGTGCGACCGACTACGTGGTGCCTTGTTTCGAAATCGTCGATTCACGCATTACCGACTGGCAGATCAAGATCCAGGACACCGTTGCGGACAACGCCTCTTGTGGTGTGTTCGTACTGGGTAAAACCAAGGGCGATCCGCGCAAGCTCGATATCACCCTGGCAGGCATGGTGCTGGAGAAGAACGGCGAGTTGTTCTCTACCGGCGTGGGTGCTGCGGTGCAAGGTTCACCGGCGAATGCTGTGGCCTGGCTGGCCAATACCTTGGGTGCATTGGGTATTCCATTCAAGGCAGGCGAGGTGATTCTCTCGGGCTCCCAGTCTTCGCTAGTACCGGTGACAGATGGGGATGAGTTGGTGTGTACCGTCGGCGGCCTTGGCAGCTGTCGGGTCAAATTTTCCGGGAGGAGCACAGTATGAGCAGCAACCTGACACTGTTGCGTGAGGACATCGTTCGCCTGTGCGAGCGGGTTGAAGGGGCGCAGACCCGCGCCTACGCCATTCCCAAGCTGACCGACGAATACCCGAACATGACCATCGCCGATGGTTATGCCGTGCAAAGCGAACTTCGTCGTCGCTTCATCGAAAAAGGCCACAAGCTGGTGGGCTGGAAAGCCGGGCTGACGTCAAAAGCCAAGATGCAGCAGATGGGTGTCAATGTGCCCTCGATCGGCTTTTTGACCGATCGCATGGCCCGCCCCGAGAGTTCGGCCATCTCCACTTCAGACCTGGTGCATCCACGGGTTGAATGCGAAGTGGCTTTTGTTATGAAGAGTGACTTGCAGGGGCCAGGTTGTACCGCCCAGGACGTCTTGGCGGCGACCGACTACGTCCTCCCCGCAGTCGAAATCATTGATTCTCGATTTTCCGGATTCAAGTTCGATCTGGCCAGTGTGATCGCCGACAACGGCTCTTCCGCGCGCTTTGTCGGGGGTGGGCGGGCACGTTATGTCGAGGATCTGGACCTCAAGACCCTTGGCGTGGTGATGGAGAAAAACGGCGAGATCGTCGCCATGGGTGCCTCTGCGGCAGTCATGGGACATCCGGCCGAAGCCATCGCCATGCTGGTGAATATCCTGGCAGAGATGGGCGAGATACTGCCGGCCGGCAGCTTCGTGATGAGTGGTGGCATCACCGAGGCCCTCGCGGTGAAACCGGGAGACAGCATTGTGGCTCGCTTTCAGGAGCTAGGTACCGTGTCGATGCGTTTCGTTGAATAACGACAAAAACGAAGAGAGTCAAGCATGCCAATTATCGAAATGCACATGGTCGAAGGCCGCACCGCTGAGCAGAAGAGCCGCGTTGCAGCAGCCGTCACCACAGCGGTTTGTAACAGTCTGGAGTGTGCTCCAGAAACAGTGCGCATCCTCATCACCGAGCACGGTAGCGACGAGTTTTACGTCGCAGGTATGAGCATGGCACAGCGCGCTGCGAAGAATAAGGAACAATCTCAATGAAGAAGATCAAATGTGCACTCATAGGCTCAGGCAACATCGGCACTGACCTGATCTACAAAATCTTGCGCAGTCCAGTGCTTGAACCCGTCTGGATGGTCGGTATCGACCCCGAATCCGAGGGCTTGGTGCGCGCTCGTGCCATGGGTTTGAAAACCACCCATGAAGGCGTGGATGGTCTTCTGCCGCACGTGCTTGAAGATGGCATTCAGATCGCCTTTGACGCTACCAGCGCCTATGTACATGCCGAAAACAGCCGCAAGCTAAACGCCCTTGGGGTGTTGATGATTGACCTTACCCCAGCGGCTATCGGCCCGCTGTGCGTGCCACCGGTGAACCTGCGAGAGCACGCAGAGAAGCTGGAGATGAACGTCAACATGATCTCCTGCGCTGGCCAGGCCACTATCCCGATCGTCAATGCCGTCTCGCGTATTCAGAGCGTCGAGTATGCCGAGATTGTTGCCAGCCTGGCGTCCAGGTCGATTGGGCCGGGCACCCGTGCCAATCTGGATGAATTTACCAACACCACCTCAAGTGCCATTGTGAAAGTCGGTGGTGCTCGCAAGGGCAAGGCGTTGGCCATTATCAACCCGGCCGACCCACCGATGATGATGCGCAACACCATCTACTGTCTGACGGATGACGAGCCGGATAGAACCCGAATCACCGAGTCGATTCTGAAGATGATCGTCGAGGTGCAGAAGTACGTACCGGGCTACCGCCTGGTCAACGGACCTGTTTTTGAAGGCAAGAAAGTCTCCGTGTTCCTGGAAGTGGCGGGCCTGGGCGACTACCTGCCGACCTATGCCGGCAATCTGGACATCATGACGGCGGCAGCTACCCGCACTGCAGAGATGTTTGCCGAGGAAATTCTCGCCGGCAAGATTCAGCTTAAAGCTTCGGAGGTCGCGTAATGAGTCAGTCCCCCCGTTCCAGCCTCAAGGGCCGAAAGGTAATCCTGCACGACATGTGCCTGCGCGACGGCATGCACGCCAAGCGTGAACAGATCAGTGTCGAGCAGATGGTCAAGGTCGCTACCGCGCTGGATGACGCTGGCGTGCCTTACATTCAGGTCACCCATGGCGGTGGTTTGGGCGGCAATTCACTGCAGCATGGTTTTGCCCCTCATACGAATGAGGAGTACATCAGCGCAGTGGCACCCAAGATGAAGCAGGCCAAAGTATCGGTCCTGCTCATTCCAGGGCTTGGCACGATGAAGGAGCTGCACTCGGCGTTCGACTGCGGTGCGCGGAGCGTGCATGTGGCCACCCACTGTACCGAGGCGGACACCTCGCCCCAGCACATCGCCTATGCCCGCAAGCTGGGGATGGACACCTCCGGCTTTTTGATGATGGCGCACCTCAATGATCCTGCCGGCATCGCCAGGCAGGGAAAGCTGATGGAGTCTTACGGCGCGCAGACGGTGTATGTCACCGACTCTGCCGGTTACATGCTGCCTGACGATGTAAAAGCACGTATTGGTGCCCTGCGAGAGGTGCTCAATCCAGAGACCGAGATCGGTTTCCACGGCCATCACAACCTGGGCATGGGCGTGGCCAACTCCATCGCCGCCATCGAAGCGGGCGCGAGCCGCATTGATGGTTCCGTGGCTGGCTTGGGCGCCGGTGCTGGCAACACGCCGCTGGAAGTGTTTGCCGCAGTGTGCGAACGCATGGACATCGAAACCGGCACGGACCTGTTCAAGCTGATGGACGTAGCAGAAGACATCATCGTACCCATGATGGAGCACATCGTGCGGGTTGACCGTGAGTCGCTGACTCTCGGCTATGCAGGTGTCTACTCGACATTCCTGTTGCATGCCAAGCGCGCAGGCCTGCAATTTGGCGTCCCGGCGCGCGATATTCTGGTCGAGTTGGGCCGCAAGAAAATGATCGGTGGCCAAGAGGACATGATCTTCGACACGGCAATGACCATGGCCAGGGACCGCGGCGTTGTTCTTCCCACCTGAATAGACTTCGGGGCATGTGGTGCATGCTCCGAACCCGAAACTTAACGGCAGGTGGACGATGAACTCACGTAATGAATTAGCGGTGGTAGTAGGGGCAACTGGCGCCTTTGGTAAACAGATCGTTGCGCGTCTGTGCGCCAACGGATTGGACGTCGTCGCAGTGGCCCGCAGTTCGGCGGCTCTTGATGAGCTGACCCGCATTCATCCAGGGGTCATCCCTTGCGTTGCCGACATTTCTGCCGACGAGTCCATTATGCATATCCGAAACGTGCTGGATCGGCCGGTGCGGATGATTGTCCATGGCCCCGGCGTGGCGGTCGTAGGCGGCGTTCTTGACGCCCCTACGTCTGCGCTGGCAGATGCGGTCAATATTAAAGTCGGCGGTCTGTTGCGCCTGACCCGTGCTGTGGATGCGAGTCTCGTGAAAGGATCTCGTCTCGTCGCTATCGGTGGACACTACGGTTTTGAACCCACTGCATACGCGGCCTCCGCTGGCGTTGCAAATGCGGCCTTGGCGAACGCGATACGTCAGCTCAGTTTGGCTTATGGTTCGCGAGGTGTGACGGCGCATCTTATTGCGCCGGGGCCTGCGGATACGGAACGTCTGCACAAAGTAGCAGCGGACCGGGGAAGGCAGCGTGGTGTCAGTACTGAAACTGTTCTGCAGGAGATGTGTCTTGAATCCTCCATCGGTGCCTTCACGACCCCAGAGCAAGTGGCCTGGGCCGTAAGTTTGTTGCTAGCGCCCGAGGCTGACGCGATGACCGGATCCACGTTGATGCTGGATTCTGGACGACGTCGCGGTTTGCCCTGATGTGTTTTGGGTCGAGTGAATAAAAAATAAATATAAGAAATATGTATGAGGCCTCAAAAATGCCGGTAGTGAATTTTCACCTCGTTGAAGGGTATTGTTCTGCTGAACAAAAAGTGCGTTTGCTCCAGGATGCCTCACATCTTTACAGCAAGGTTTTGCTGTCACCGATGGAGCGGGTGCGGGCGATAATCACCTTGCATGCAGCAGATGAATTTGCCGTTGCCGGGGACTGTGTCAGTACCAATCGACTACATGCGCCATACTTCGAGTTCATCGTGCTCGAAGGGCGCCCATTGGACGAACGTCAGAAGTTAATGACCGGGCTTACTTCCTTGCTGGTCGAAATATTAGCAGTTGATCGGAACTTTGTGCGGGGTAGGTGCATCCGGGTTGAACCACAGGACTGGTCGATTGGCGGCATTGGCGCAGATGCCTTACGCGAACAGGAAATCTGCGCGCGTGCTGCAAAGCTTGGCGTTGTCGGGTGAGTACTGAAGAACAAGACCAGGTTTGTGCCACTGCGGCTTTAGAGGCTCCTGGACGTTTGCCGATAGTCACTTCCACTGAGTGAGAACGGGCCATGGAATATCAAGTATTGATCGAAGACACCGGAGAGCATTACGCCTGTGATGAGCGTGAGTCGGTTCTGCATGGCATGGCTCGTCTTGGCCGTCGTGGCATTCCTTTGGGATGCCGTGGCGGTGGATGCGGTATCTGTAAGGTTCAGATTCTCAATGGCGCCTTTGAGGTAAAGGCAATGAGTCGCGCACATGTCAGCGTAGAAGAACTGGCCGCTGGCACGGTATTGGCTTGCCGTGTAACGCCTCAGAGTGACTTGTGTGTACACGTTGTCGGAAAGATGAAAAAACAGTTTTAACGCATTGCGGTGGTTTGGCGAAAGACCACCATTCCTCAAGTGGAAACGGTGAGGGCGCCTTATCGTGAGTGTATTAATCACACACTCCATAATGAGTCACGGCGCTTAACGCTTTCGCTATACGCTGACTAACGTTATTTGAATTTTTTACACCCGCGACATGCGGGTGTCTGTTTGAGTCGATATGTGATGCCCCACTATAATGCTCCGCTGCGAGATCTTCGCTTTGTACTGAACGAAGTGTTCGATGCCCCTGGTCTCTGGGCGCGCCTGCCGACACTGGCTGAAACAGTCGATATCGATACCTCTGCCGCAATTCTTGAAGAGGCAGCGAAGGTTACCGGTCAGCTCATCGCTCCGCTCAGCCGCCACGGTGATGAGGAGGGTGTCAAGTGGCATGCGGGTGCCGTTACAACTCCGTCTGGGTTTAAACACGCTTACGCCACCTATATCGAGGGTGGTTGGGTTGGGTTGTCAGGCAATCCCGCATATGGCGGTATGGGCATGCCCAAGATGCTTTCTGTGGCCTTCGATGAAATGCTCTACGCGGCCGATTCCAGTTTCGCTTTGTACTCCGCGCTGAGTTCCGGGGCCTGCCTGGCTATCGACGCACATGCTAGCGACGCGCTCAAAAGCATCTATTTACCGCCCATGTACGAAGGCCGTTGGGCGGGCTCTATGTGTCTGACCGAGGCTCATGCGGGTAGCGATCTCGGCATGATTCGCACCGGTGCTAAAGCTCAGGAAGATGGCAGCTACAGCATTACCGGAAGCAAGATATTTATCACCGGGGGCGAGCAGGATCTGACTGAAAATATAATCCATCTGGTGCTGGCCAAGCTGCCTGGCGCACCCGCTGGGGCCAAGGGGATTTCACTGTTCCTGGTGCCCAAATACCTGGTTAATGCTGACGGTAGCTTAGGCGTGCGCAACGCTGTTAGCTGCGGTTCGATCGAACACAAAATGGGCATTAATGCCTCGGCCACCTGCGTGATGAACTTCGACGGCGCAAATGGGTACTTGATCGGCGAAGCTAACAAGGGGCTGTCGGCGATGTTCACCATGATGAACTACGAGCGATTGTGCATTGGCATTCAAGGGATAGGTTGCGCGGAGGCGTCCTACCAAAATGCGCTGAGTTACGCTCGCGAACGTATTCAGAGTCGTGCACCAAGCGGTCCGGTGGTGCCGGGTAAGGTTGCTGATCCAATCATTGTCCACCCGGATGTGCGCCGTATGTTGCTGAGTATGAAGGCTATGACAGAAGGTGGTCGCGCCTTTGCGTGTTACGTCAGTCAGCAACTTGATCTCGCCAAGTTCAGCGACGACGCTGCTGAGGTAAATAAGGGCGAAACACTGGCGGCCTTGCTGACTCCGGTGGCCAAGGCTTTCTTTACTGACACTGGCTTGGAGAGCTGTATTCACGGCCAGCAAGTGCTAGGTGGACATGGCTATATTCGCGAGTGGGGGCAGGAGCAGTTGGTCCGTGACGTGCGTATTGCGCAGATATATGAAGGCACCAACGGCATTCAGGCCCTGGATTTGCTAGGACGTAAAATTGTCGGCAACGCCGGCATTGCACTACGGATTTTTGCTCAAGAAATACGTGCTTTTGCTGCCAGCAGCATATCCTTTACCCATCAACTGCTGGAGGCTCTAGACCGCCTGGAACGCGTTAGTGATTGGTTGCTCAGACAAGCCAAGCGAAACGCGAACGAAGTCGGCGCGGCTTCGGTGGAATACCTCCATCTATTTGGTTACGTTGCCTATGCCTTCATGTGGGCACGAATGGCATCGGTAGCGCAGGCTAAACTCAGCGAAGACGAAGCTTTCTATGGCGGGAAACTGGCCACTGCAGAATTTTTCTTCGCTCGTCTGTTGCCGCGTACTTTGGGGCTTGAAGCTAGCATCCGTGCTGGTAGTGCTTCACTTTTTAGTCTGGCGGCTGAGCAGTTCTAAGACAGTTGAGCGTTTACGCGGCAATCTTATATTGAGACGGTGCTGATGAGCCATTTGAATATCTACCAGGTATTCGGATCAGTGATCGGATGCATTTTTTCGTCGAACTGATTGAGCGATATAGGCGGCAGAGCGTGCAGTGTATCCAGCGAACGCAATCGCTGTCGATACTGATCTAGGACAGAGGCACGTGCCTGTTGAGAGATGTACGGCACGTGATGCGCAACAAAGGGTGGCAGCACTGTCATTCCGATATAGGCCAGAGTACCGCGCAGGATGGGGCGGAGCATATCGTTGAGCTCTCCATGCACGCCGTCCCGGACTAGCATGTGTGGCTGACTGCCGATGGTGATGGCAAGCATGGCCTTCTTGCCAACCAAACCTCCCTGGTCGTAAAAACGCTTACCTCCGTAGCAAACGCCGGAAATCAATACTCGGTCTATCCAGCCTTTCATGATTGCTGGCATCGAGAACCAATAAACTGGGAAGTTGAAGATCACAAGATCCGCTTTCAGCAACTTGTTCAACTCCCCCTGGATATCAGGGGCTAGCGTTTGCTGCAGGTGATTGTGGCGCTGTTCCAGCGCATAGGTCACGTACTCGGAATTGGAACGACTGCCAAAATCCGCTGCACTGGCGACCGGATTCCAGCTCATGGCATACAGGTCAGAAACTTCAACCGCATGCCCTTGCGCAAGCAGTTCCTCGACGGCCAGATTTTTCATGGCTGCATTGAATGACTGCGGCTCGTTGTGCGCATGAACAATGAGAGTATGCATTGGGTAGGTCTCCAGTGAGCGCGGGTTAGCAGCCAAATCAGCCTGTGATGTCTTTACCAAAGATGGCGCGCGCAATTACCAGCTTCTGAATCTCATTGGTGCCCTCATAGATTTCGGCGATCTTGCAATCGCGGTAAATCTCCTCGACGCGGTAGTGCGAACCATCCGCCGCGAGTTCACGCATGAAGCCGTATCCGCCAAAGATCTGTACGGCATCACGGGCGAATTCACCGGCGAGGTTAGTGCCATACCATTTAGCCATCGCGGCCTCGGACTCCGGGAAGGCATGCCCCTCGTCCATGCGTAACGCGGCTTTGAGATACAGGTTGCGGGCGTTCTCGATTTCAGTGGCACGCTCAGCCATCTTGAACTGCCAGTGCTGGAACTGCGCGATTGCTTTTCCGAAAGCCCTGCGGGTCTTGAGACGCGCGGCACTGTGATCAAACAGCGCCTGGGCCATGCCTGCCCCACTCGCAGCAATGCCAACCCGTCCGTAAGTCAGCGTTTGCAATGCTATCTTGAGCCCTTGACCCGGTTGGCCAACAACGTTCTCCACGGGCACCTTGACGTTATCGAAGTAGATATCAGCCGTCAGTTGGCCGTTATTGCCCATTTTCTTGTCTGGTTCGCCGACACGAACACCAGGCCAATTCAATTCGACCACTAGCTCGGTCATGCGCTCTCCGTCTACACAGAGCAGCACAACAAAGTTGGCGACTGGGGCGTTTGTGATGTAGCGCTTACGGCCATTGACGATGTAGCCACCCTCGGTACGCGTGGCGAGGGTGCGCATTGCTTCGATGCTAAGGTCGGTACTAGCATCCGGCTCGGTAGTGGCGAAGCTGCCAATCTTTTCACCGCTGAGCAGAAGCCTGAGATAGCGTTGCTTGATCAGGTCTGACCCGTGTTTAAGCGCATTGCCTGCGAGAATGCAGTGCACGTCGACGATGGCGGCTACCGAATTTGAATGGTAGGCCAGCTCTTCGATCATCACCGCGGTGGCGGTGGCTGGGTACTTGAGCCCGCGTCCGCCAACGTCGGCAGCAAAGGGAATCCGGAACAGGCCAGCTTTGGCCATCTTGGCGAACAAATCACGAGGGAAGGCTGCGACAGACTCCTCAGTGTGGCCAATTGCATAAGCTACGGGTGCAACATGTTCATCCGCGAAACGGCGAACCTCCTGCCGAATGGCCAGGATTTCCTCCGGCGTATTCAGGTCGTGATACAGGCTGTCCTGATAGCGGGTAATAGTCGAGTTGGTGGGCGCATCAGCAAAACTTGTCATAAGTGATCTCTTATGTAGGTTGGGAATAAACCTGGCGATAAATATAACGAGCCTCAGGTGATGGTGTAATAGGCAAAAATGACAGTAATTGTGCGAATATCGCCAAGCCCACTTAAAAAGGTTCCGCCATGCCTACCGTTGCGATTCTGGGATTTGACGATTCCTATGCCTCCGTAATTGGAGGTTTTGCTGACATGCTTCAGGTCGCCAATGCGCATATGTCAAAGCAAGGGATGCCATCGGTCGGGCTATTTGAATGGCATTTCATTTCGCAGAATGGGCTACCTGTTCGTGCCAGCAACGGACTTGAGCTTTCCATGCGCCCCCTGCCGGAAAACCGGTATTACGATCTGGTCTTTATTCCCAGCGTGCATTATCGAGGCTGGCAGCATTTCCAGAATTTCCTAGAAAATCAGCTGGCCGTACGTGCCTGGTTGATTAAGCAATGGAAGCATGGCGCATGGCTTTGTGCGAATTGCACGGGCACCTTTCTGCTCGCGGATACGGGTTTGCTCGATAACAAAATGGCGACAACCACTTGGTGGCTGGAGGGGCATTTCCGCGAGCGATTTCCTCAGGTCGATCTGCAAATGCGTCCGATGGTGACTGAGTCTGAGCGTCTGGTATGCGGTAGCGCACATGCCACATTTTTGTTGCAAGCTGTTCACGTGCTCAACAAATTTGCGGGAAAGGCCATAGCCATGCAATGCGCTCGCAGCATGCTGATCGATTTGACCCAAACGACGCAGACTCCACTGCAACCGCTTATTGCCGACAAGACACACAACGATCCCTTGATTCAACGCGCACAGAAGTGGCTTCAGGATCACCTGGCGGAACAGGTACGTATGACAGATCTGGCACAGAGGTTGGCAGTCAGCGAGCGAACCTTGATACGCCGCTTCAATAGGGTGCTTGAGCAGTCACCGCTAACCTATTTGCAGAACTTGCGCATCGACACGGCGCGCGCGTTGCTTGAGGCCGGTGACCTGAGCACCGAGCAAATCGCCCACTACATTGGATATAGCGACATCAGCTCGTTTTCGCGCCTGTTTCGTGAGCGAGTTGGATTCACGCCGGGAGCCTATCGAGCACGGTTTCAGTTACTGGAGGCTGATCAGCTGATCGTTTTGTAGACGCAGATAGATGACTGTATAAGGACTCGGTCTTACGATCACGATGAGGTTGGTAACGGGTATCTGTAGAACCACTCCGCGCCACTTACGCAACATGACGTTGAATCATGAATTTGCGATGCCCGGCCTTCAGGCTACTGACGCCCGAAGACCGTGCGTTCTTGGGTTGCGTGTAGCAAGCAGCCGCTCAATAGCCCCCATCATCAAGTCTTCCATCAGTTCGTCGCGTTCCTGGTCGTCAAGGGTGCGCTGTGCCAGCCAGGAGGGTGCGCTGCTGAGCAATGAGGCAATGGCGTGCCCGGCGGCTTGAAGCCGATGCGGGGTCAACAGTGTTCTATACCCCAGTGCCACTAGCAGCTGGCGCTCATATTGTTCGCGTAAACGGCTGACACGCAGTTGTTGTTCTTCGTTCAGACAACAACTGTCGCGTTCAGCCAGGCGAAAGTGCAACGGCATTTCCCGGTACAGCTTCAGGTGTGCCCGAATAATGACTTGCAAGGTGTTCACCCCGTCATCAGGGCTTTGCTCTATTAGACGTACAGTGGTCAGCAGTTCTTCGTAAAGCTCCTCGATCAAGTCGAGGAGCAAATGCTGTTTGCTTGGGTAATGATGATAAAGCGAGCCAGGTGTGAGCCCGAGATAGGTTGCCAGCTCGCGCATGCCAACCTGGCCGAATCCCTTTCTGGCGAACAGATCCAGTGCCTTGTCACGGCTCTGAGCGAAGCGTGAGCAGTGTTCAGGTATAGACATGGAAGCCGCGCCCGCTTTTGCGGCCCAGATAACCTGCCGCGACCATTTCTTTGAGCAATTGAGCTGGACGATATTTCGGGTCATTGAAGCCATCATGGAAACTCTCCATGATGGCCAGCATGGTATCCAGGCCAATCAGATCAGCCAGGGCAAGCGGGCCAATAGGGTGATTGCAGCCCAATTGCATGCCGGTATCGATGTCCTTGGCGTTGGCCAGGCCCTCCTGCAAAACGAAGATCGCTTCGTTGATCATGGGGCACAGAATGCGATTGACTACGAAGCCCGGGCTGTTGCGAGCCGTGACTGCACTCTTGCCAATGTGTTCGGCGAGTTTCAGCGCCAAGGCATGGGTGGTGTCCGACGTTTGCAAACCGCGGATGACCTCCAGCAATGCCATCATCGGGACAGGGTTGAAGAAGTGCAGACCAATGAAGCGAGCAGGGTGTTTGACCACTGCCGCCAATTCGGTAATCGACAGCGATGACGTGTTAGTTGCGATGACGCAGTCATCACTCACGGTGTCATCGATTCGTTTGAGAATGCGTTTTTTAAGCTCTAGATTCTCGGTTGCCGCTTCGATGACCAGCTCGGCTCCATTCAGCGCTGTGTAGTCGGTGCTGAGGGATATCCGGTCGAGAGCACCTTGCATCTGCGCCGCTGTAATCGTTTCTTTGCGTAGCTGGCGATCAAGATTCGCCGTCAGCGCTGACAGACCTTTTGCGAGCGCCTCATCGGAAATATCAATCAATGTCACGTCTATGCCGGCAAGTGCACACACCTGGGCAATCCCGTTGCCCATGGTGCCTGCGCCAATGACTGCTAGTTTTTGAATACTCACTTACAACCCCTCAAACGCGTTCGAAAATGGCAGCGATACCTTGACCGCCACCGATGCACATGGTCACCAGCGCATAGCGCCCGCCGATGCGGTGCAGTTCATGGATCGCTTTGGTCGCAATAATCGCGCCGGTAGCCCCGACCGGGTGACCAAGGGCAATGCCCGAACCGTTCGGGTTGACCTTGGCCGGATCCAGATTCAATTCCTGATTCACAGCGCACGCCTGCGCGGCGAACGCGATATTGGCTTCGATAACGTCCAGATCAGCGACAGTCAGACCCGCACGCTTGAGCGCAAGACGCGTGGCCGGGATCGGGCCGAGGCCCATCAATTCGGGCTCGACACCCGCATGGGCATAAGCGACCAGGCGGGCGAGGGGACGCAAGTTATTGGCCTTGACAGCGGCGCCGGTAGCCATCACCAACGCGGCTGCGCCGTCATTGAGACCGGATGCATTGCCAGCGGTCACCGATCCGTCCTTCTTGAAGGCCGGCTTCATTTGCGCCAGTTGTTCCAGCGAGGTAGCACGGGGGTGCTCGTCGATATTGAACAGTTGGGTGCCTTTGCGGCTGCGAATTTCAACGGCAGCGATTTGTTCGATAAAGCGGCCTTCCTCGATAGCACGAAACGCCCGTGTCTGGTCCTCCATGGCCAGGGCATCCTGCATCTCGCGGCTAATGCCATTGCGTTCGGCAATATTCTCGGCGGTGATGCCCATGTGAAAACCATGGAAGGGGTCGTGCAGAATGCCGAGCATGTAGTCAATGGCCTGGGTGTTGCCCATGCGAGCGCCCCAGCGAGCGGCGGGCAGGATGTACGGGCCACGGCTCATGGACTCGACCCCCGCGCCAATGGCGATTTCAGCGTCGCCCAGCAGCAAGGTTTGTGCAGCCGAGATGATTGCCTGCAACCCTGAACCGCACAGGCGGTTGACGTTATAGGCGGGTGTTTCCTTCGGGATGCCGGCGTTCATCGCCGCGACTCTGGATATATAGGCATCCTGCGGCTCAGTCGGAATGACATTGCCCATCACGACATGTTCGACCTGCGTCGGGTCGACGCCACTGCGTTGCAAGGCAGCCTTGATGGCTGTGGTTGCCAGATCGGCCATCGGCACGTCTTTGAGCGATCCGCCAAAGGTGCCGATCGCAGTGCGTGCGGCACCAACAACGTAAATATCAGGGGTGTTCATGGCGGGTGTCCTCGTCTGGATGATGGGCTTTCAAGCGGCCTTACCGAATTCAGATAATGGCGCCGCAGCCGACATCTGGGATAATGCTGGTCAGGTGGACAGTCTAAGGGGCGAGCAGGCGCCGGGCCTATGCCAAAACCGCTCAGCAAACCTGCTATTTTTTGCCATAGGCGACCCAGGATCCATGAACGAAAAACACTCCGTTTCTTCCTACTTCGCCAAGGCGCTGCTCTATCAATTTAGTGGACGGCCGGTGGAGACTGGTCGTCTTTTAGAGCAAGCAGGGTTCGCGGAGCACTCGTTGGATGAACTACCTGAACGGGTAGCCGCGACAAACTTCGCCGCGCTTTGGCTGGCCGTAGTGAGGGAGCTTGACGACGAGTTTTTTGGTTTGGACTCCCACGGGATGCCCCTGGGCAGTTTCGCCCTGATCTGCCGAGGATTGATCCAGGTCCCGACGGTGGAGAAGGCGTTAAAGCAGTCGCTGGATTACTTCAAACTGTTCCTGCGTGACATTGAATGCGAAGTACAGGCTCGCGGTAAACGCAGGGTGGTCGTCATGCGTTGTACCAGCAAAGATGAACATTTGCGGGCCATTGTGATTGAGACCTTCATGGTTCTGATCGTTGGGCTGATGTGCTGGCTGGCTGGCAGGCGCATGCCCATCAATCGAGTGCAATTCGAACATTCGTTCCCGGGGCACGGTGATGAGCACTTGTTGTGGGGTGCTTACGTAGAGTTTGACGCAAATACAACGGAAATCGAACTGGATCCGGAATGCTTGAAGCTTCCGGTCATTCAGGATCGACAATCGCTGTACACCTTTTTACGTAACGCTCCGCAGTCGGTATTTATCCGTTTTCGTAACAGAGAGGGGTACAGCGCCCGAATTCATCAGCGCTTGAAATCCTGCGGCTACGATCACTGGCCAACGCTCGAGCAGCTTGCTGCAGAGTTTTCGATTAACCTCAGCAGCCTGCGGCGTGCGTTAGAGCGTGAAGGTTTTACCTACCAACAGATCAAGGACGAAATGCGTCGATCCATCGCCTTCGAACGATTGCGAACGACGTCCATGAGCATCGCCGAAATCGCTCAAGAGGCGGGGTTCCGTGAACCCAGCGCGTTCCATCGAGCGTTCAAGCAATGGACCGGGGAGAGCCCTGGAGTTTTTCGTCATCGATGGTGATGGTGATGGTGATGGTGATGGTGATCGATGCTGGAGCTTAAGAAGGGCGCAGCAAGCCCATTCCGGCCAACAAAAGAGCGCTTAGACAACCGCGGGGTGATAGTTTTACGCCGCATGAACAATAGCTCAACTAAATACTCATTTAGTTGAGTTAGCTAATGACCTCCACACGAAGGGGCTAGGGCGCCTTTGGCGGTTGGTTGCGCTTAGACTATCAGCACATATATCTCGTCAGACATGGTGCTTCATGGCGCTCTGGTGTGGTCCAACCTAATCTTGCGGGGTGCCAAAAAAATGGAAAGTCCGTTGATTTATGCGTCTCAGCTAGACGTTTTATTGGTAGAAAAGGAGGGACAACACCTTCCGAAACCGATGATTACAGTCACGGCTGACAGAGCAACGCGAGTGATAATAAGTGTAAACATTTCATCCGGCAAACCCCGGAGTTCGAACAGCGATACGGAGCTTTGAAATCCCAGGCGCGCTAGGCAAACCAAGGTTAACACGCAGGTTCAGTACCACTCTGTAAACTTGTTTTTTGACTTGTTAACCACCGTAGTTAACAAGTCAAAATTGTGGTTTACAACGGTACCGGACTAGCATTTTACTGAGCTTTTCATCCAACCAAATTCTGGCGAACTTCCAGGGTATTTGGTGGGAGGAAAGCTCCACAGCCTTCAATCGCAAGGTGGCACCGCCAAACCTGCAGCATCTGCATGTAAATCAGTCGGCGTTTTTCTTTACCACGCACGGCAGCAGTTGAAATCTGTGCACTAACTCCATGCTGAACGCTGCAGATTTCACACAGCGACGTGCTTGTAGATGGACCTGTGACAGGTGACTGCAGGATTGATCTGTAAGCAAGTACTTATGCGGACTCTGGAGTGCTCCAAAAAACGATAACTACTTAATCAAGACTCTCTGATGATGCTCTCAACCAGATGTAATTGCTCGATTATTGTTTTTAACCGCAAGCTTATTGTCTTTAATGCAACACGACACGTACACCGCCCCGCAAGAGAAACCCATAGGTTCGCATAATGTATATTATGTTAAATTACGTATTACTCTAAAGTTGCGCATAGGTCCTGTCCGTTTCCCTACCGTCCGCTTTCCTAGAACGCCGAAGCAAATCTTTGTCTTAAGTCGGAAGGAAATCCCGGATAGCGTGCTTCTAAGCGCTATTCACCGATTGCTTCAATCTTTCACGAGTACCACTACCATCCTGCCGCCGTATTGGTTTTTTATTTCTCAGATGCCTCTCTATTATGTATTTACTTCCTAGTAAGCCAAATGTCAGGGCCGCGATGGGCGTTGATTACGCATAGAAGACTCATGACCCGAACCCTTGCCGTCACAGTCGCCCCCGGCGATCTTCTCGTTGCCCGGAATATTGACACGATGAATTTTGAGCAATAAGGTGGGCCACTTGCTCTGGGATTCGCGAGCGTGAAGCTTCCCCCTGGAGACACAAGACAGGCTCACTCCAGTAGTGGGCCTTTTTTGCATCATTATCGAGGTTGTGGTGTGACTAGGCCTTAGAGATAGCCTAATAAGAATAAGCGCCGATGTAATATCCGATAACGCGCAGACCCGGTTGTTGCAGATTTATAGGGCGATGCTTAACATCACATCAAATCGTATCTATCACTAATCTGGTAATCACATGCCTGCGTCTCCGATCCCTTTGTTTGACACCTACAATCGTTTTAGAGATCTGAATTTTAGTCGTGTGTCTGATGAGCTACCTGTTGTAACTCAGTACCTTTTTTCCTTTCCGTCAGAGCTAAAGGCTCAAGATGGTTACCTCTCGGTTCGCGGATTCCTAAAGTCCTATTCAAACAACGAAGCCACGTTCAATTCATACCGTACACATGTTGAGCGTCTTCTGCTGTGGTCTCTCCTGATAGCCAAAAAGCCGCTTCTAGAGCTCAGACGCCACGATTGTGAGAGTTTCCTGGAGTTTTGCTTACAGCCTCGTTCTGAGTGGATCGGTCCTGTCGTCAAATCGAGATTTACCCGGGTTGGAGGTCGCAAGGCTGCTGAAACTGACACCTACATCATCAATGAAAAATGGCGCCCTTTTAACGTCAAGATCGATAAACAGATCCGCAAGGTTGCTGCGGAGAACAGTAAAGATGTAGATGACATAGCGTACAAAATGTCTGCTGGCTCGATGGGCCAGGTGTTTGCCGTTTGTGGCAGTTTTTTCCAGTACACCATTGACGAAGGTCTCACCACTGAAGCCAATCCAATTCGAGCCGTCAAACAAAAATCCAACTTTAAACAGCGCAACACGGTGATGAACTCTGGAAAAGCGCTCACTCCGCTCCAGTGGAATTATGTAATTGAAACCGCAGAAGTCATGGCTCAGGAGGAACCTCGACATGAGCGGACGCTATTTATTGTGGCCACCCTCTTCTCTCTCTACCTCAGAGTCTCTGATCTCGTCGGTCGGGACAACTGGAAGCCTACAATGGGTTCGTTCGAGTACGACGGTGAAAACTGGTGGTTCAACGTTGTCGGTAAGGGCAACAAGGCCGCGAAAATTAGCGTGCGAGACGAATACATTGAAGCCTACTTGAAGAGATATCGGACTACCCTCTCCCTTCCGCCGCTGCCGTCTTACAAGGAGAGTACTCCACTAGTCACAACGGTCAGAGGTCGAGCTGGCCTGTCGGATCGTTACATTCGTGCCCTTATTCAGATGGTGTTCGATAAATCACTTCAGCGCATGAAGGACGAGGGACAAACTGACTTAGAGATGGACAAGCTTCGGTCGGCATCCCTACATTGGTTGCGTCACACGGCGGCTACATTTGACGCACCATTTCGCGATATCAAAGATCTCCAAGCTGACCTACGCCACGAAAGTATGTCGACGACTCAGAACACCTATTACAACTCGCTGGACCAGAATCGTGCCAAGTCAGTTAAGGGGCTCGGGATCAAGGACAGAGGTTAGGATTTAGCTAAAACCAGCAAGCTAGGCTCTGCTGTTCACTGCGTTCAGGACTAACCGCAGCTCGGGCGGGCGGTTTACACCAAACACCGCATTGAGGCCTCAGCGCGTCCACGCGGTGCGTCCAGGAGCATGAGTACCATCTGCAGCACCAAATGGCGTCACCGGTGAACGCCCTTACAGCGGACCACTTTTGGTCCTGTTCTTGTCGGAGTG